>NZ_JACVAI010000010.1 GCF_014851765.1 Pseudomonas sp. PDM04
CTTGCTCGCGTGGGTCGCCAACGATAACGCGGGCGGCCTGACACCCTGCAGGGGTCTCATGTCCATCGCGAGCAGGCTCGCTCCCACAGAAAAAACACACTCCCCTGTAGGAGCGAGCTTGCTCGCGAGGGTCGCCAACGATGACGCGGGCGGCCTGACACCCTGCAGCGGTCTCATGTCCATCGCGAGCAGGCTCGCTCCCACAGAAAAACACGATCCCCTGTAGGAGCGAGCTTGCTCGCGAGGGTCGCCAACGATGACGCGGGCGGCCTGACACCCTGCAGCGGTCTCATGTCCATCGCGAGCAGGCTCGCTCCCACAGAAAAACACGCTCCTACAGAAAAGCGATCTTCCCTATGGGGTCCACAAAAAAAAACGCAGAAGCCTGGGCTTCTGCGTTTTTGTTTTCAGCGGCGTGTCAGTGAATCAAAACTCCGGGGTGTATTTCACGCTGAACATCACGTTGCGTGGATCGCCGTAGTTGTTGTTGCCGTCAAACTGGTTGTAGCCGGCAGTGAAGTACGTCTTGTCGAACAGGTTGTTGGCGTTCATCGCCAGCTCGACTTCCGGCGTCAGCTGGTAACCGACACGGGCGTTCCATACGGTGTAACCCGGTACGTTGACGTCGTGATCGAAGCCCACGGTGTGGGTCTGAGCGGTGAAGCCCAGGCCGGTGCTCACGCGGTTCCAGTCGCCGCCCCACTGGTAGTTACCCCAAACGCGAACCATGTGCTTGGGCGTCCACCAGCTGAAGATCTTGCCTTCGTTGGTTGGGTCGTCCAGGTACTTGGTGGTGTTGTAGGTGTAACCGGCAAACAATTGCAGACCGTCCAGCACTTCGCCGCTGATTTCGGCGTCGATGCCCTGGCTGCGCACTTTGCCCGATGCCTTCGAGCAGTACCAGCCGTCACAGATTTGCGGACCGTCCGTATCGAGCGTGGCGCGGTTTTCCTGGTCGTAACGGAATACGGCCAGGGACGTGTTGACCCTACCATCCATCAGTTCGCCCTTGAGGCCGATCTCATAGTTGGTGCCGATGATCGGCTTGATCACCGAGCCCCCCGTGTCGCGTTCGGTCTGCGGCGTGAACACGTCGGTGTAGCTGGCATAAACCGCCCACTCGCGGCTCAAGTCGTAGACGACACCGGCGTACGGCGTGACCTCGCCGGTTTCGTTGGAGGTGCTGTCAGGGTTGGCCGTCAGGCTGGTTGCATCCTGGCTCCAGGATTTGTAGCTGTAGTCATACCAGCTGACCCGCGAACCGACGACAAAGGTCAGATCATCGACCGGCTTGATGCGCCAGCTGCCATACAGGCCTTTCTGGCGAATGTCATATTTGCTTGGTGTGCCGAAACCGCCGGACTCGAGCAGGCCCTCGTAGCTGATTTCCGGACGGTTGTGATCGATATCAAAAATGTTGCCGGTACCGCCATCGAACGTACGGGCGTATTTATCGTTGGAGGTGTACTTGGAGTAGTTGCCCCCGAGCATGACTTCCTGCTGCATGGAAAAGGCTTCGAATTTGCCGGTGATGTTCGTATCGATGCCGAGCTTGGTGGAGTCGGTGTCCGTCACGAAGTCCGCATACTGCAAACCACCGCCATCGGGATCAAGACCGTTACCGAAGGCTTGCGCCCGCTGGTTTTTCGCCTTGTTGGTTTCGCTCATGCGCACGGCGCCGATCTTGAACGCCCAGTCTTCGTTGAAGCGGTGTTCCAGATCGGTGTAGAGCGTGGTGACGTCGATGTCCGTGTGGTTCCACTTCGCGCCCGTGTAAGTCTTGCGCGGCAGGTCGACCGGCTTGCCGTCCGCATAGCGCGGGAAACCACGAACGTTGCTGCGCGAGGTGCCATCGGAATTACTGACGGCAAAGCCCAGGGTGGTGTCTTCGCTCAGGTCGAAGTCCAATGCGCCATACAGCGAAGTGGTCTTGTACCACTCGGAATCGATGAACGAATGACTGTTGTCCTGATCGGCCACGAATCGACCGCGAATGGTACCGGTCTGGTTCAGCGGACCGCCCGCATCCAGCTGCAGACCGTAGTGATCCCAAGAACCGGCCTTGGCGGTAATCGCCACGGTCGGCGCAATCTGGCCACGCTTGCGCACCATGTTCACCGCACCGCCGGGGCTGCCCGTACCTTGCAACAAACCGGAGGCGCCGCGCAGAATTTCCATGCGATCGAAGAAGATCAGGTCTTGCGTGGCCCAGTTGCCCAGCGCATAGGTGTTGCGCGGGATCGGCACACCGTCGTACTGCCAGTCATCGATCTGAAAACCCCGCGAGCTGAGGATCATGCCCCGGCCCACACCCTGGGCGCCGACCAGACCGGTAGTCTTGTTGGCTGCGTCCTTGAGGTCGACGATGTCCTGATCGTCCAGCTGCTTGCGGGTCATCACCGTGACCGACTGCGGAATTTCCTTCAGTGTGTGGGTCCCTTTGCCGATGGTCACAGCATTGGAGGTGTAAGAGTTGGAACCTTCGGTAGTGGCCTCGACCCGTTGCCCATTGATGGTGGTGGCGCCCAGTTCCAGACTTTCGCCCGTGGCGCCGCGCACCAGCATCAGCGTGTTGCCTTCGAAGCTGTAGCGCACGCCGGTGCCCTTGAGCAACTCGGCGATCGCCGCTTCCGGGCTGAGCTTGCCGCTGACGCGATTGCTGCGCAGGTCCGCCATCTCGCTGGCGTCGTACACCACCTGCCGGTTGGTCTGGTTGCCAAAAGCCTTCAAGGCCTGCGGCAAGGACTGCGCCGGAATGTTGATCGCGAACTCTTCAGCCATCACCTGCGCACTCAATGGCAACAGGCAAGCCATGCCCAACCCGGCCAGCGCGTGACGTGGACGAAAGCTTCGGGAAATGACCAAAGCCTTGAACAGAGGTTTCAACTCGAAAATTGCTGACATCGTGCTCTCTATTATTGGTAGAAGGATTAGACGGCCAACCGCTGCCAAGACCTCGTCACCACTGCCAATGCGCGCTTCAGCGGCACATCAGCCAACGGCCTGACCGGACCCCTCCCCGGGTAGCGGTCGTCTGGACAACGGAAAAATTCTTGTAGCGCCGCACAAATCGGACACCTGAGGGCAACCTCGCCCCTCCGGATTTGCGTGCTCACAGAAGTGAGACGCAGCACCGGGGAAAAACCGGAATGAGTTTATTTATCATTTGTAGAAAATTATTAAAAAGAAACCCAGAGGGGCGTGGGACTCTGTTTAATTTCGTTGACTTGAGAGGACGAAATATCGGATGACGCCTACAACCCTTTGTAGGCAAACTCCGAATCTTGCGGTTGGGCATTTTGATGTCTTGTTGCGCGTTTCTTCGGCGGGATAGTCTCCGGTCGTCGCTGACCATTCAGCGATCGGGTGTGGTAACCCGCCGAAACGAGCGCAACAGTGCACTAGTCATGAACACAGGCAGTTTTTATTGCCTGTGTTTTTGATATGGCGGCTGTGCGTGGGACGCCCTCGGGCGTGCCGGTTTCCTCGGTTCCCGGTTTACCACCCTGCGTACAGCTGCCACCCTTTCGTGTGGTAACGAAAAGGCAGCTCCTCGAACCCAGGAGTTAACCCATGAAGAATCCATCCGCCCCACCAGAACTGAAGACCATCGGCCTCACGCCCCTCATCTATTGCTCGAACCAACCCCTGTTCCACGTCACCCGCGATGTGCCCCTCAGCGATGCGCTGGCCATGGCTTCCGATTTCCTGTTTCTCGCCAAGGGGCTGACCCAGGATGCGGCCTACGCCCGCGACTCCGACCGGCATGCCTGGGCGGCGCACTACCTGACGCAGATGGGCAAGGCGTTGGTTGATGATGTGGTGAAAGTGCTGGAGCCTTCGCCCGCCCGGACCAAGGCCGATTCCAAAAAAGCTTGAGCCCCCTTGTGGGAGCGAGCCTGCTCGCGAAAAACCGGAGACCGCCGCTGGGTGTCAGACAACCCGCGTCATCGTTCACGGCCATCGCGAGCAGGCTCGCTCCCACAGGTTGCTGCCTGTTTCATTTCGTTGACTTGAGAGGCGCCCGCCCGGACCAAGGCCGATTGCAAAAAAGCTTGAGCCCCCGTTGTGGGAGCGAGCCTGCTCGCGAAAAACCAGAGACCGCCGCTGGGTGTCAGACAACCCGCGTCATCGTTCACGGCCATCGCGAGCAGGCTCGCTCCCACAGGTTGCTGCCTGTTTCATTTCGTTGACTTGAGAGGCGCCCGCCCGGACCAGGGCCGATTGCAAAAAAGCTTGAGCCCCCCTTGTGGGAGCGAGCCTGCTCGCGAAAAACCGGAGACCGCCGCTGGGTGTCAGACAACCCGCGGCGCCTTCCAGTCCATCGCGAGCAAGGACTAGGTGTCCCTCTCGCGCCTACAGGGTTTGTGCGGCTTTGGCTTGTTGCAGCTGCCGGGCTTTCTCGGTCAGCAACGCTTTCTCTTCCGGGCTCATGGTGTCCAGGCGCAAGCGGGCCTGGGCGATTTTTTCCAGTTGACCGGGGCTGCTTTCGCCGGCGCGTAGCGCCTGGGCCAGTCCGGCCACGGTCGGGTGATCGAACACCAGGCCTGGCTGGATCTCGCACTGCAGCAACTTGCGAATGCCGGCCACCAGTTTGATCACCAGCAACGAATGGCCACCGGCGGCGAAGAAGTCGCGGTCGATGCCCAGGCGTGGCAAGTCGAGCAGTTGTGCCATGCGCGCGGCGAGCAGTTGCTCGAGGGCATCGCGGGGAGCCAGACCAACGTCCGCGGCGGAGGTTGCACCGAGCTGCTGCAACGCCTTGCGGTCGATCTTGCCGTTGGCCAGGCGCGGGAAGCTGTCAACCGCCTGGATCTGCTGCGGCAGCATCACGCTGGGCAGGCGCAGGGCCAGTTCTTCGCGCAGGTGCTCAAGCCAGTCGGCCGCAGGCGTCTGCCGGGGCACGACGAAGGCCAGCAGGCCCTCTTGCGCCGTAGAGCCCGGCAGTACCAGGGCTTGCGCGACCTGTGGCAGGCGCAGCAATTGGGCTTCAATCTCGGCCAGCTCGATGCGGAAACCCCGCACCTTGACCTGCTGATCGCGCCGCCCCTGCAACTGGATCGACAGGTCCGGACGGTAGCGCGCCAGATCCCCGGTGCGATACAGCCGCTGCGAGGCGTCGAAGGGGCTCTGGATAAACGCCTGCGCATCCGCGTCGGCGTTGAGGTAGCCCCGACACAGCTGCGCGCCGCCCAGGTACAACTCGCCCGGCACACCGACCGGCGCCAGTTGCAGCGCTTCATCGAGCACGTACACCTGATTGTTGCCCAGCACCTGACTGAGCGCGGCCGTGTCCGGGGTATTTAGCGCCAGCGGATGGACCAGCACCCCCACCGTCGCTTCGGTCGGACCGTAGTGATTGAACACCCGGCAATCGCTGCGCAGGTCAGCGATACGCGTGATCAAGGCTGGAGCAATCGGTTCGCCGCCGAGAATCAGCGTGTGCGGCAGTTGCGCGTGCTCACTGTCGAGCAGCGCAGCGAGATGCGACGGCACGATCTTCAGGCAATCGATGGCCTGCTGTTGCAGGAACGCGCCGAACAGCGCGCCGTCCTGCATCTGCTCGTCCGTGGCCACGTGCAGCGTGGCGCCGTTGAACAGCGCACCGAACAATGCGGTGTTGCCCAGGTCCGCCGCCACGGTGGAGGTGAAGCCCACGTGCCGGCACTGGTCCAGCCCCAGCGCCACGCTGACCTGCGCGGTGTAGTTGAGCAATTGGCGATGTTCGATGACCACGCCTTTGGGGATACCGGTGGAGCCCGAGGTGAACAGCACGTAGGCGGCCTCCTCACCCTGTGTCGCGGGCTCGCTTGTACGAGTGACCACCGGTGTCGCGTTCAGCAACTGCGTCAATGTACTCACGCGTAACCCGGCGCCCTGCCACTGCTCGAGCTGCGCGGCATCGACCAGCAACAGGTTGGCGGCGGCCTGCTCCAGCATCAGGGCCTGACGCGCCTGTGGCCATTGCGGGTCCAGCGGCAGATACGCCGCCCCCACCTGCCAGGCCGCCAGCATCGCCACCACCAGATCAGCCGAACGGGGCAGCGCCAGCGCGACGATCGCGCCACGCCCCACCCCTTGGGCATGCAGGGCATCCGCCAGGGTCGTCACCTGAGCCTGCAATTGCCCGTAGCTCAGGCGTTGCGTGGCGTCGGTCAGGGCAATCGCCTGCGGCGTGGCGCGGGCGTGTTCGGCAATGCGTTGCGGCAGGTAGCGAGCCTCCACGGCGTGCGGCGCCGGGTTGATTGCCAACAGGCGCCGCTGTTCGTCAGGGCCCAGCAACGACAAGCGGCCAAGTTCGGCCTCGGGCGTGGCGACGATGGCGGCAAGCAACACCTTGAACTGGGCGATCAAGCCATCCATCGCCTGTACGCTGTAGCGCGACGCGGCGAATTGCAGGTGCAACGCCAACGGGTTTTCGCCCTCGTCCAACTCGGTTTGCAGCAGCAATTCCACATTGGCTTGCGGCAGTGGACGCTGCACCGGCAGCCAGTGCAATGCGCTGGTCCCGGCACGCGGCGCACGCCACAGGGCGAAACCATACGCCGGCAGCGCCGCTGCCGGCGCCAGTTCGGGCGACCAGTATTCCTGCCAGGTGCGATGTTCATCCAGGCGGGTCGCCAGGTCTTTCAGCCAGCGGTCGAATGGCGTCGTCGCCGGCAGCGACAGGTTCAGCGGCAGGCTGCGCTCGAAAACGCCCACGGCGTCGGCGAAATACTCGTAATCCTCGCGGCTGTCATGGCACAGCCCCACCAGCATCTGCTCATGCCCGCTCAAACGGCCGAGCAATAACCACCAGGCCGCTTGCAGCAACAGGGCAGGCGGTTGTTGCAGCGCATCGGAGACCCGGCGCAAACCACTTTGCAATGAAGACCCCAGAGCGCTGCTCAGTAATGACGTGCCCGCCGCTGCTTCACCACTCGAATCGCGATAGGCCAGCCACGGGCTGGACAGCTCGACGTCTGCGCCTTGCAGGTGTTGCTGCCAATAGTGGCGCGCTCCGGCGGCGTCCTCGTCGAGCACCACTTCGCTGCGCCATTCCAGGTACTGGGTGAACTCGCCTGGCGCGTCGTCGTCCCCTGGCAACCCCTGTTCATAGGCCAGACGCAGCTGCTGATCAAGCCGCTGCAAGCCGTTTTCATCGGTGCTGTGCCGGGCAATACCGATCACCAGTTTCCACTGATCGTCCGCCAGACGGTAAAGCACCGCCTGAGCATTCTCCGACTCGCCCACCACAAACGAGCGCGCCGCCCACTCCGCGATTTGCGCCTGGATGCCAGCCTCGGTGTCGATGCGAGCCTGGACCGTCAACGGGAAGCGCCCGGGCGCCGCCGCGAACTGCCGAAGGCCATGCAGCCCCGCCACCCTGCCCAGGTGAGCGAGCAGCATCGGCTGTTGCGCCAGCACTGCATCCAGGGCGGTTTGCAGGCGCTGCGGGTCGAGTGCGCCATTGATCGCGATTTCCAGGAAATGCAGCGCATCGGCGCAGCGCGTCACCTTCGGCAATTGCTCCAGCACCCGTTGCTGCTCGGGTGTCAGGGCGTAACCCAGATCCTGCGGGTCCATCGATAGTGGGTTCATGCGCCGGTTTCCTCGGTGTTCGTTGCGCCCTGGGCGATTGTCGCCGAGGGCTGCGCATCCAGGGCGCTGTGGTCGTACATGTCGCCCATGGCGACAACGATTTTGCGGGGGCCTTCGTACGGATCACGGGCATGGGCCACCAGCATGTTGTCCAGCAGGATCGCGTCGCCCTTCTGCCAGTCGAAACGCACCGCGCATTCCTCGTACAGATCGCCGATGCGCTGCATGACGTCGTCTTCAATCGGCGTGCCGTCGCCGTAGAACACGTGGCGGGGCATGCGGTCCAGGCCGAACATCGACAGCAGGTCCTCGCGCACCTGCGGCTCCAGCCAGTAGATGTGATGCAACTGAACCTGGTTGAAGAACGACTTGGCGCCGGTCACCGGGTGACGAATGATCGCCGGGCCCGGCGTGCGGGTTTGCAGTTCATCGTTGTCGAGCCAGCGCCACTCGATGCCACCGGCGCGGCAACGGGCTTCGACTTCGGCGCGGTCTTCGGTCTTGAAGAAGTGCTGCCAGGACACGTCGAGTTTGTCGGTGAAGGTGCGCACGTACAGCAGGCCCTTGTCCTCGAACTTGTCGCGCAGATCCGCCGGCAGCTTTTCGTACATCAACCGGCAATCGACCACCGGGGTTGCGCCGCCGGACAGCGACGGCTGCTCGCAATAGAACATCTGCTTGCGCGGCCAGCGGTCCTGATGGGAGCTCTCGTTGTGGAACAGGATCATCTTGCGCTCCGGGTACGGCGTGGAGCGGTAGGTGTTCTTGCCACCCTCCTTCTTCGGCAGGTCACCGTACTGCCCGTAGAGGCCCGGCTGGATCGCCTCGGCGAAGGCTTCGAAACCCTGGATGCCGTCCAGCGCAAAACCACGGAACAGAATGCCGGCGTGCTCGGCGAGTTTCTGTTCGATCAACGGCCGGTTCTGCCTGATCCACTCGATCAGGTCCAGCTGCGGTTCGTTCGGCTCCATCAACAGCGGAAACGGCTGCGGCGCGGCCAGCAGCGATTCACGCACGGGCGCGGGGCGGATTTTGGCGACGGTGGTCGCCGAACGTTTGAGGAATTTGCCGAGTTTGTCGGCTTTCGGTCCCGGCGCAGCGGGCCTGGCGGCCACGGCTGAATGTTCGACTGGCATGCTGATAGCTCCCAATTGAATGTCCTGATCAGCGACGATCTGTTCCAACAGGGCTATCCAGGCCTTGACCAGGGACTGAATGCGCTCGTGTCCGAACAAGGTTGTGGCGAATTGCCAATTACCCAGCAATTGCCCTTCTTCATCGTCAACGAACAACGCCATGTCGAATTTAGAATGGGACTCCAGCACCGGCAGCGTTTCCACGCTCAAACCGCCGAGGGTCTGCACGCTGCCGGGCAGGTTGTTCATCACGAACAACACCTGCACCAGCGGGTTCATGCCTTTGTGTCGCGGCACCCCCGACGTGTCGACGATCATGTCGAAGGGCAGGTCCTGATGCTCCAGGGCGCCGAGCAGGGTTTGCTGGGTGCGGGCCAGGAAGCTGGAGAACGTGGAACCGGCGTCGAACCGCGAACGCAGGGGCAGGACGTTGACGAAGAAGCCGATCAGGCGTTCCAGTTCCGGCTGCCCGCGACCGGCGACATCGGCGCCGACCAGCACGTCCGCCGCGCCGCTGACCTGGTGCAACAGCACCTGGAAGGACGCCAGCAGCGTGCTGTACAAGGTCACGCCGGCCTGGGTGGAATGCTGGCGCAGGGCGCGGGTCAACCCGGCCTCCAGGCGGAACTGCACCGAGTCGCCCTCGAACGAGGGCACCAGGCCGCGAGGGTTGTCCGTCGGCAACGACAATTGGCCGCTGCAACCGGCCAGTTGCCCTTTCCAGTACGCCGCCTGCTGGCCGAGCACACCTCGCTGTTCCAGCGCCTGTTGCCACAGGGCGAAATCGGAATACTGCACGTCCAGCGCCGGCAATGGCGTGCGGTCGAGGCCCTCGCTCTGGTGGTAGATCCGCACCAGTTCGTTGACCAGCACCCCCATCGACCAACCGTCGGAAATGATGTGGTGCATGCCATACAGCATCACATGCTCGGTCGGTCCCAGGTGCAGGATTCGCCCACGCCACAGCGGCGCCTGCTCCAGGTCGATCGGCGTGCGCACGTTGTCCAGCGCCGCCTGGGCCACCTGTTCCTCCTGGGCACTGCGTGACAATCCGGACAAATCGGTCACCGGGAAGTCGACCGCCACCTGTTCGCTGATCAGCGCAATCGGGTCGCCCTCATCGTCCTGGACATACGCCGTGCGCAGCACTTCATGACGACGCACCACTTCGGCAAAACTGCTCACCAGGCGCTCGATGGACAACTCGCCGCGCAGGCGCAGGGCCATCGGCATGCCATAGGCCGAGGTGCCACCGGACAGCTGTTCGGCGATCCACAGGCGCCGTTGCACCAGCGACAGCGGCGCGACGGTTTTACGGCCGTGCGCCAGCAGCGGCGGCACCTCGACCAACGGCCTGTCCTGCGCCTGCATCCACATCGCCAGGTCCTGCAGCTGTGGATGGTTGAACAGGTCGCGCAGGCTCAACGGACAATCGGTGAGTTTGCGCAAGCGTGAGACCACCTGGGTCGCCAGCAGCGAATGCCCGCCCAGCTCGAAGAAGTGATCGGTGCGCCCGACCTGTTCCAGCTCCAGCACGTCCTGCCAGACCGTGGCGATCTGCTGTTCCAGCGGGCCGACGGGGGCGACAAAATCACCGCTGGCTGCGCTGGCATCGACCCCCGGCAAGGCTTTGCGGTCGATCTTGCCGTTGGGGCTCATCGGCAGGGTTTCGAGCAGCAGCACATGCGCCGGCACCATGTAATCCGGCAGGCTGGCGCGCAACCTCGCCTTGAGGTCCTCACGCAATTGCGCCTGCGCCGAGGCGTCGCCCCGTGCCAATGCCGGGTCATCGAACGCCACGTAGGCCACCAGTTGCTGACCGATGGCCGCCGGTTGCGCCACCACCAGCGCCTGACGCACCGAGGGCGCCTGGAGCAGGTGGGTCTCGATTTCACCCAGCTCGATGCGGAAGCCGCGAATCTTCACCTGATGGTCGAGACGCCCAGCGTAGTCGATCAACCCGTCGGGACGATAACGCGCCAGGTCGCCGGTGCGGTACAGGCGCCCGCCGCCCAGCGGGTCGAACGGGTCGGGAATGAACCGCTCGGCCGTCAGGTCCGGCCGGTTGAAGTAACCACGGGCCAGCAGATCGCCGCCGATCACCAGCTCGCCGACCACGCCGACCGGTGCCGGTTGGCCGTGGATGTCCAGCACATGCAGGCCGCGTCCCTGCAACGCATGGCCGATCGGCATGGTGGCCGGCAACGGCTTGAGGCCCGACGCATACTCGCTGCAATCAAGTTCGGTGGCACTGACCGTGGCTTCGGTCGGGCCGTAGGTGTTGAGCAACTGCACGTGGCCCAGGCCTGCCTTGGCCCAGGTGGCCACGCCTTCGGGCGGCATCGCTTCGCCGCCGACGCTGACCAGTCGCAGCACGCCATAGTCGCGGGGAGCGCTGGCTGCGAAATCCTTGACCAGCATGTTCCAGTAGGCCGTGGTCAGGTCGCTGACGGTGATCCGTTTGTCCAGCACCTCGCGGTGCCAGGTTTCGCTGTCCCAGATGTCCGGGCCGCGCAGGATCACCGTGGCCCCGCAGATCAGCGGTGGATAAAGCTGCTCGACGAAGGCATCGAAGTTGAAGGTAGCGAATTGCAGGCAGCGATCGGCGGCGCTGAGGCCATGGAAACCCACGGTCGTCTGGGCATGCCGCGACAACGCCGAATGGTCGATGGCCACGCCTTTGGGGCGCCCGGTGGAACCGGAGGTGAACATCACATAGGCGAGGTTCTGCGCGCCGCATCGCACCGGCAGGTTGTCGTTCTGCGCTGGCAACTCGAGTTGATCGAGGCTGAGCACGCTGACGTTTTGCACCGCCGGCAGTGCACCCAGCAAATGACGCTGGGTCAGCAACACGCGCAGGCCGCTGTCTTCGATCATTGCCCCGAGGCGTTCGGCCGGGTATTCCGGGTCCAGCGGCACGTAGGCGCCACCGGCCTTGAGCACCGCCAGCAGGCTGACAATCATCTGCACCGAACGCTCGACCGCGATCCCCACCAGCACATCCGGGCCGACGCCCTGCTGCACCAGCACATGCGCCAGCTGGTTGGCCTGGGCGTTGAGCGCGGTGTAGCTCAGGCGCTGCTCGTTGTAGATCAACGCGATTGCCTCCGGGGTCCTGGCCACCTGCTGCTCGAACATCTGCTGCACGCGGTGCTCATCGCCCGGTTGCACCAGGACTTCGCGCAGCGCCACCGGCACCAGGGTCAGCTCACCCAGGCAACGCTCGGCCGGGGCCTGGACCATCTGCTGCAAGAGCTGGTCGAGGCAGGCTGCCAGTTGCTCGATCACCGCGCCATCGAACTGTTGACGGTTGTAGCTGAACTGCATCGACAACTGCTCGCCGAGCATGACCGACAGCGTCAGCGGGTAGTTGGTCTGTTCGAAGTTCGCCACCTCGCCAAAGCGCAGGTCCTGCGACCCGCCCTGTTGCAAGGCGTCGGCAATCGGGTAGTTCTCGAACACCAGGATGTTGTCGAACAGCGCTTCACCGCCCTGCCCGGCCCAACGCTGGATGTCGAACAGCGGCGTGTGTTCCTGCTCGCGCAGCAGCAGGTTCTGCCCCTGCACCTGTTGCAGCCATTGCTGCAACGGTTGCTCGGCGCGCGGGCTGGCAATGACCGGCAAGGTGTTGATGAACAGGCCGATCTGCTGTTCGACGCCGCTCAGTTGCGCCGGACGCCCGGACACCGTGGCGCCGAAACACACCGTGTCCTGACCGGTGCAGCGCTGCAACAGCAACAGCCACGCGGCCTGCACCAGGGTGTTGGCGGTGATCTTGTGCGCTCGCGAAAATTGCTGGAGGTCGGTGGTGCGCCGGGTGTCGAGGTCGAGGAAGTACTCGCCTTGGCCCGCGCCTTTGCGGCCACGGTGAATCAATGCCTTGGCCAGGCAGGTCGGCTCCTCGAATTCAGTCAGTTGTGCCTTCCAGAAGGTTTCGCTGACCTGCCCGTCCTGACGCGCCAGCCATTCGATGTAGTCGCGATAACGCCCACCACCGAGCGACGGAGCCTGCCCGTTGTAGCGCTGCAAGACGTCGCCCAGCAATTGCGAATTGCTCCAGCCGTCCATCAGGATGTGGTGGCTGGTGTAGATCAGGTGATAACGCCCGTCACCCACCTGCACCAGCACCAGACGCAACAGCGGCGCGGCATGCAGGTCGAAGCCCTGCCGCCGTTGCTCGCTCGCCAGTTCCGCCAGCGCCTGCGGCAGGTCGCTGCGCTCGCGCCAGTCCAGTACGCTGAACGGCACCGCCAGGTCCTTGTGGATCACTTGCAGCGGACGCTGCACATCGCCGTCCCAGACAAAGCTGCTGCGCAGCACATCGTGGACGTCCATCGCCGCCTGCCAGGCTTCGCGGAAGCGTTCGACGTGCAGACCGTCCACGTCCACGCACAGCTGATTGATGTAATCGCCCGCCTGTTGTTCGTAGAGGGTGTGGAACAGCATGCCTTGCTGCATCGGCGACAGCGGGTAGATGTCTTCGACCCGGCGCGGGGTGAGCGCCAGCGCGTCGAGTTGCGCCTGGGTCAACCCAGCCAGCGGGAAGTCGGACGGTGTCAGCCCCTGGTGCTGCGGCTGGCAGCAATGCTCGATCACACGCTCCAGCTCGCGGCCATAGGCCTGGGCCAGGCGCGAGAGAGTCGATTCATCGAACATCTGCCCGCTGAAGGTCCAGTCAATGTGCAATTCGCCGCCATACACCCGGCCATTCAGGGTCAGCCAGTTGTCCAGCGTGGCCAGCGGACTCTGGGGGGCGCCCGCCGACTCGGTGGCCGGGGTGAACAAGGCGCCGGCGTCTTCGGCGAAGCCGGCGTCGAACTGGCCCAGGTAGTTGAAGGTGATGCGCGGCACCGGCAGTGCCTTGAGGGCCTGCCGGGTGGCGTCGTTGCCCAGGTAGCGCAATGCGCCAAACCCCAGGCCCTTGTCGGGGATGGCACGCAGTTGTTCCTTGATGGCCTTGATCGACGCACCGGTTTCGGTGGTCGGGGTCAGGCGCACCGGGAACAGGCTGGTGAACCAGCCGACACTGCGGCTCAGGTCGAGCTCGTCGAACAACGCTTCGCGGCCATGGCCTTCAAGCTGGATCAGGGTCGATGTCTCGCCCGTCCACTCGCCGATCACCCGCGCCAGCGCGGTCAGCAGCAGATCGTTGATCTGTGTACGGTAGGCGGCTGGCGCCTGCTGCAACAGGTGGCGCGTCTGCACCGGGTCGAGCCGGGTCTGTACGTGCCGGGCATGCCGATTGTGCAACTCGCCCTGTGGCCGTTCACATGGCAGGTCTGCCCGCGCCCCTTGCAGTTGCGCGCGCCAGAAACCGAGCTGGGCCTGCATCGCCGGACTGTCGGCATGGGCCTGAAGACGACGGGCCCAGGCCTGGGTGGAATTGGTCTTGGGCGGCAGCTGGAGAACCTGGCCGGCCTGCAACTGCTCATAAGCCTGTTGCAGGTCTTCCAGCAGAATGCGCCAGGACACGCCATCCACCACCAGGTGATGAATCACCAGCAGCAAGCGCTGGCTGCCATCGGCCAGGTTCGCCAGCACCGCACGCACCAGCGGACCGTTGGCCAGGTCGAGGCTGCGCTGGGCTTGCTCGGCCCATTGCTCGAGGGCCGCTGCATCGGCCACGTCCGCTTGCCACAGCAACGACGCCGGTTGCCCGGACAGGGAACGATGGGTGGCGAGCGGTTGGGCGTGTTCGGTGCTGAACGCCAGGCGCAACGCATCGTGATGCGCGACCAGCGCCTGCAACGCCTGCTCCAGGTGCCCGGCGTGGAGCGGTCGGGCCGTCTTGAGCAGCACGGACTGGTTCCAATGGTGCGGTTCGGCGAGGTCGCGTTCGAAGAACAGGTGCTGGAACGGCAGCAGCGGCGTCGGGCCGGTGACCGGCCCCTGATCGATGCTCAACGCCCCCTCGCCCGTCGTTGCCACCATCGCCAGGCTTTGCACGGTCTGGTGCAGGAACAGGTCTTTGGGGCTGAAATGAATCCCCGCCTGACGGGCGCGACTGACCACTTGAATGGAAATGATCGAGTCACCGCCCAGCTCGAAGAAGTTGTCACCGGTACCCACGGGCGCACGCCCCAGCACGCTTTGCCAGATTTCCACCAGCGCCTGTTCGATGGCCGTGGTTGGCGCACTGTAGGCGTCGTGGCTGACCTGAGTATCGGCTTTCGGCAGCGCTTTGCGTTCAAGCTTGCCGTTCGGGCTGACCGGCATTTTTTCCAGCCACAGCCAGTGCTGCGGCACCATGTACTCCGGCAGGCTTTGGCTCAGGTGCACTTTCAACACTTGCGCCAGTGCGCGACGCGTCGCGTCATCGGCGTGCAGCAGCGCCGCATCGTGCGGCACCACGTAGGCCACCAGCAGCGTGTTGTCCTGGGCGATGACCACGGTTTCGCGGACGTCGGCGTGTTCAGCCAGGCGTGCTTCGATTTCGCCCAGCTCGATGCGCAAGCCACGGATCTTCACCTGATGGTCGATGCGCCCGGCGTATTCGATCACGCCATCGGCACGGTAGCGCGCCAGGTCGCCCGTGCGATACAGGCGAGCGCCGGCACCGAACGGGCTGGTGACGAAACGCTCGGCGGTCAGCGAGGGACGGCGGTGGTAACCACGGGCCAGGCCTTCGCCGCCCAGGTACAGCTCGCCGATCACCCCGACCGGCAGCGGTGCCAGTTCGGCGTCGAGGACGTAGGTCGACAGGTTGGCAATGGGCTGGCCGATCGGCACCACGTCGCGCCCTTCATCCACGCAGGTCCAGTGGGTGACGTCGATGGCCGCCTCGGTCGGGCCGTACAGGTTGTACAGGCCGGCGTTCGGCAACTGGGCGAATACCTGCTGCTGCGCATCCACTGGCAGGGCCTCGCCGCTGCAAACGATGCGGGTCAGGCTGGTGCAGGTGGCCACGGCCGGGTCCTGCACGAACGCCTGCAACATCGACGGCACGAAGTGCAGCGTGGTGATCCGCTGCGCGGTGATCAGCTCGATCAGTTGCGCCGGATCGCGGTGTGCGCCCGGGGCGGCGACCACCAGGGTAGAACCGGTCAGCAGCGGCCAGAAGAACTCCCAGACCGACACGTCAAAACTGAAGGGGGTCTTTTGCAGGACCTTGTCCGAGGCGTCGAGCCCGTAGGCCTGCTGCATCCAGCACAAGCGGTTCACCAACGCCGAGTGACGGTTGGCCGCGCCCTTGGGCTTGCCGGTGGAGCCGGAGGTGTAGATCACGTAGGCGAGGTTTTCGCCATTGAGCAGCGGCTGCGGGTTGGCGTCGCTGCGTCCGTCGAGCCAACCGTCATCCTGATCCAGCACCAGGCTGCGGATGCCCGCCGGAATCGGCAGTTGCTCCAGCAGGTGATGTTGCGTCAGCAGCAGTTCGATGCCGCTGTCGTCGAACATATAGGCCAGGCGTTCCGCCGGATACTCCGGGTCCAACGGCACATAGGCGCCACCGGCCTTGAGAATCGCCAGCAGACCAACGACCATTTCCACCGAGCGCTCGAGTGCGATGCCCACCAGCACATCCGGACCGACGCCCTGCTCGATCAACACCTGGGCCACCCGATTGGCTCGCGCATTGAGCGCGGCGTAGCTCAGGCGCTGCCCGGCGAATACCAGCGCGCAGGCGTGCGGCGTTCTCTGCACCTGATCCTCGATCAACCCCTGCACGGTGCGCTGCAATGGGTAGTCGGCGGCGGTGGCGTTCCAGGCAACGACATGCTGTTGCCGCTCGCGTTCATCCAGCAGCGCCAGTTGCGCCACCGGACGATTGACGTCAGCCACCAGGTCGCGCAACAGGTTCAGCCAGTGACGCCCCATGCGCTCGATGGTCGACGCCTCGAACAGGTCGGTGGCGTAGGTCAGCGCGGCGTGCAGCCCCTGGGGGTTGTCGCTGGTGTCCAGGGTCAGGTCGAATTGCGCGTTGCGGTGCTCCCAGGCGAGGGGGTCCAGCTCGATGCCCGGCAACGCGGCGGCCATGCCTGATTCGGCTTCGCTGCGATGGTTGAACATCGCCTGGAACAATGGGCTGTGGCTGAGGTTGCGCTGCACCTGCAAGGCATCGACCAGTTGCTCGAACGGCAGGTCCTGGTGCATCTGCGCCGCCATCGCCGTCTGCTTGACCTGTTGCAGCAATTGCGCCGCCGTCAGGTGTTCATCGAACGCCGCGCGCAACACCTGGGTGTTGACGAAGAAGCCGATCAGGCGCTCGGTTTCCAGGCGATTGCGGTTGGCAATCGGCACGCCGACGCGAATGTCGCTCTGGCCGCTGTAGCGGTGCAACAAGGCCTGGAACGAACCGAGCAACAGCATGAACAGGGTGACGTTTTCGCGACGGGCCAGGGCTTTCAGGTCCAGGGCCAGGGCGTCGTCGATCGGGATGGACCAGCGCGCACCGCGAAAACTCTGCTGCGCCGGGCGCGCATGATCGGTCGGCAGTTCCAGCAGCGGTTGTTCGCTGCCCAGTTGCCCGGTCCAGTACGCCAGTTGGCGCTCCCGCTCACCGGCCGCCATCCACTGGCGCTGCCACACCGCGTAATCGGCATATTGCACGGGCAATGCCGGCAGTTCGACGGCCGAATACAGGGCCAGCAAGTCATCGACCAGCACCTGCAACGACCAGGCGTCGGCGACGACATGGTGCAGCGTCAGCACCAGCACATGGTCCCGCTCGCCCACCTGCAGCAGCACGCAGCGCACCAGCGCACCGTCGAGCAGATCGAACGGGCGTTGTGTCTCGTGCTCGACAAAGGCCTTGATGCCCGCCTCGTCAGCGTCTGCCAGACGCTGCTCGGTGAAGCTGACGCGCCCCTGCGCCTGGATCACCTGCGAGGTGTGCCCATCTTGCTCGATGAACGCCGTGCGCAGGCTTTCATGGCGCTCGACCAGCGCCCGGAAGCTGCGTTGCAGGGCGTCCTTGTCCAGCGTGCCACGCAGGCGCAAGGCCGTGGGGAGGTTGTAGGCGGCACTGTGCGGGTCCATTTTCCACAGGAACCATTGGCGTTCCTGGGCGAAGGACAACGGCAGCGGCTGCTCGCGCGGCACAGGGTTGATCGCCGGGGCCCGGTTACCCTGCCCGGCGCCCAGCGACTGCACGAAATCCTCCAGTACGCTGTGCTCGAACAGGCTGCGCAACGGCACCTGAATGTCCAGCACCCGGCGTACCCGCGATACCACCTGCGTGACCAGCAGCGAGTGGCCGCCGAGCTCGAAGAAGTGGTCGCTCAAACCCACGCGATCGAGCTTGAGCACGTCCTGCCAGATAGCGGCGACCTGCTGCTCGCGCTCGCTGCGGGGCGCCCGATAGTGCGTCTGCAACTGGCTGACGTCCGCCGCCGGCAGGGCCTTGCGATTGAGTTTGCCGTTGGGCGTCAGGGGCAGACGCGCCAGGAACAGCAGGTGCGCAGGCACCATGAATTCCGGCAGGCACGCCTTGAGCGCGGCCTTGAGTTCATCGCGCAGACGCTGCTGCTCGTCGGCCGCGTCGAGATCCAGCGGCGAGGCGACCACGTAGGCCACCAGTTGCTGACTGCCCAACGCATCCTGGGCCAGCACCGCCACTTCCCGCACGCGGGGCTGTTCGAGCAGGCGCGCTTCGATTTCACCCAGTTCGATGCGGAAGCCGCGAATCTTCACCTGATGGTCGATCCGCCCCATGTATTCGAGCACGCCGTCGTGCCGGTGGCGCGCCAGGTCGCCGGTGCGGTACAGCCGCGTGCCGTTACCGAATGGATCGGGCAGGAAACGCTCGGCGGTCAGCGCCGGACGATCGTGATAACCACGGGCCAGGCCGTCGCCGCCAATCAGCAGTTCACCGATGGCGCCCGCCGGGTTCGGCGCCAGCTCGTCACCGAGGATGTACAGCGTGGTGTTGGCAATCGGTTGGCCAAGGTACGGCCGACGGTGTTCCTCGGTCAGTTGCCAGGCCGCCGACCAGATGGTGGTTTCGGTCGGGCCATAGAGGTTCCACACCTGCCCCGCCAGGCCGAGCATGCGCTGGGCCAGGTCGTCGGCCAGTGCTTCACCGCCACAGAGAAACGTGCAGCCGCGCAGGGCCGACGCCTGCTCGTGGTCGAGCAGCATGCGCCAGGTGGATGGCGTGGCCTGCACGACGCTGACCTGTTGCTCGGCGATCATGTCCAGCAGCGCTTGCGGGTCCTGGGCGGTCTGCTTGTCGACCAGCACCACACTCGCGCCGCAGAGCAAGGGGCCGTAGATCTCCAGGCCGAAAATATCGAACGAAAAGGTGGTCAGCGACAGCATGCGGTCGCGGGCGTCCAGCCCGGGCTCGCGCAGCATGCTGGTGACGAAGTTCACCAGCGCCTGATGACGGACCATCACGCCCTTGGGCTTGCCGGTGGAACCTGAGGTGTAGATCGCGTAGGCGAGGTTCTCGCCATCGAGGGTCACCTGCGGATCGGCGTCGCTGTAGCCTCGGGCGTGCTCGCCCTGCGGGTCGAGCAGCAGGGTCCGCACACCGTCGGGAATCGGCAACTGTTCGAGCAGGTGGGCCTGGGTCAGCAGCAATTGCAGGCCGCTGTCCTCGATCATGTGTGCCAGGCGGTCCGGCGGGTACTGCGGGTCGAGCGGCACGTAGGCACCGCCGGCCTTGAGAATCGCCAACAGGCCGACCAGCATTTCCAGGCTGCGATCGATCGCGATGCCGACCAGTCGATCCGGGCCGACACCGAGTTCGATCAGCCGGTGCGCCAGTTGATTGGCCTGGCGGTTGAGCTGCGCGTAATCCAGCGCCTGCCCTTCGAACACCAGGGCCGTAGCCTCTGGCGTGCGCAGGGCCTGGGCTTCGATCAATTGATGAATGCAGCGATCACGAGGGTAATCCGCGCCGCTGTGGTTCCAGTCCACCAGCACCTGGCGTTGCTCGTCCGCGTCCAGCAGCGCCAGCTCGCCGACCCGTTGCTGCGGGTCGGCGACAAGGCTGTTCAACAGGTTCTGCCAATGCCGGGCCAGACGCTCGATGGTCTCGCGCTCGAACAGATCGGTGGCGTAGGTCAACTGCGCGCCGAGCCCTTGCGCCTCGTCGAAGGTTTCCAGGGTCAGGTCGAATTGCGCGGTGCGCGCAGGCTGGTGCAGGTGGCGAATGGTCAGCGCCGATGGATCGGCGGCCTGGGCATTGCGGGTCGCGCCGCTGCTCTGGTGGTTGTACATGACCTGGAACAGCGGGCTGTAGCTCAGGCTGCGTTCCGGTTGCAGCGCCTCGACCAACTGCTCGAACGGCAGGTCCTGATGGGCCTGGGCGGCCATCACCGAGTGTTTGACCTGGGCCAGCAGCGTGCTGAAGCGCGCCTGTGGATCGAACTCACTGCGCAACACCTGGGTGTTGACGAAAAAGCCGACCAGTCGCTCGGTTTCGACGCGGTTGCGGTTGGCCGTCGGTACGCCGACGCGGATGTCGGCCTGACCGCTGTAACGGTGCAGCAAGGTCTGGAACGATGCCAGCAACATCATGAACAGCGTGACGTCCTGCGCCTTGGCCAGCGCCCTGAGCCGGTCGGTCAGCGCCGCCGGCAAGGCCAGTTCAACCCGCGCACCGCGCAGGCTCTGCACCGCCGGGCGCGGATGGTCGGCCGGCAGTTCCAGCACCGGGTGTTCGTTGCCCAACTGGGCCTGCCAGTAAGCCAACTGACGCTCGCGCTCGCCGGCCTCCATCCAGTGCCGCTGCCAGATGCCGTAATCGGCGTACTGGATCGACAGTGGCGGCAGCGTTGGCGCCTGGCCCTGACGGTAAGCGTCATACAGGTGCAGCAACTCCTCGACCATGATCCGCATCGACCCGCCATCCGAGGCGATGTGGTGCTGGGTCAAGGTCAGGACATGTTCCCGGGCGCCAAGGCGCAGCAGGCTGACGCGCAACAGCGGGCCGTTGATCAGGTCGAAGGGCCGTGCGGTCTGTTCAGCGACGAACGCGTCGATCCGCGCTTCGCTCGGTAGCGCTTGATCCGCATCCTGCACGTCGATGGTCATGGCCATGTGCGGATGGATCACCTGCACCGCCCGGTCATCCTGTTGCTGGAAGGTGGTGCGCAGGCTCTGATGGCGCTCGATCAGGGTATTGAAGGCGCGTTCGAGCGCCGCCACGTCGAGCTCGCCCTGCAACTGCAGGGCACTGGGGATGTTGTAGGCGGCGCTGTCCGGGTCCATTTGCCAGAGGAACCACTGGCGCTCCTGGGCGAAGGACAACGGCACCGGATCGAACTGCGACTGGGTTTGCGGGATCGGCAGGTTGGCCGGCGACACCCCTTCCTCGAGCATCTTCTGCAGATACACCCTGCGCTTGTCGAGCGGCAAAGTAATGAAGCGCCGCGCAATCTTCAAAGCGACATTGGTATCCATCAAGCTTCCTCCATTTCGTCAAGCAGGGCGTCCAGCTTGCTCAGTTTCAACGTGTCGACCTGCTCACCGGCAGCGGCCAGACGGCTGACGAAATCTGTCAGTACGGGGTATTGAAAAAGCAGTTGCGGGGTCAGTTTCAGCCCCAGTTCCAGTTGCAGCCGCGACACCACATTCACCGCCAGCAGCGAGTGACCGCCGAGTTCGAAGAAGTGGTCGTCGAGACCCACACGATCCAGGTCCAGCACGTGCTGCCAGATCGCCGCGACTTGCTGTTCCAGCTCGCTGCGCGGCGCCACATAGCTGGCCTGCGACTGGCTGGCGTCCACCGCCGGCAGTGCCTTGCGATCGAGCTTGCCGTTGGGGGTCAGCGGCAACCGGGCGATGAACAGCAGGTGGGCCGGCACCATGTACTCGGGCAGGCTGTCCTTGAGTCGCGCCTTGAGTGCCTCACGCAGGCTGCGTTGCGCCTCGGCATCGTCGAGCACCTGATGCCCGGCCACCACGTAGGCCACCAGTTGCTGACCACCGAGACCGTACTGCGCCAGCACCGCCACGTCGTCGACGCCGGGTTGTTGCAGCAGGCGGGCTTCGATTTCACTCAGCTCGATGCGGAAACCGCGGATCTTCACTTGATGGTCGATACGCCCGCGGTACTCGATCACACCGTCGACCTGATAACGCACCAGGTCACCGGTGCGGTACAGGCGCTCGCCATTTCGGGCGAACGGGTTCGGCACGTACTTCTCGGCGGTCATCGCCGCACGTCCCAGGTAGCCACGGGTGATGCCCGCGCCGGCCAGGTACAGCTCGGCCGAGACGCCTTGCGGCACTGGTTGCAGGTCGGCATCCAGCACGTAGCTGGCGGTGTGGTGCAGCGGCCGGCCGATGTTCGCCGCGCCCCCGGCGCTGCGGCGGGTCCAGGTGGAATAGGTGGTGTCTTCCGAGGGGCCGTACAGGTCGTAGACGTGCTCGACCGTTGACTGTTCGTAAAGCGCGTCCACCAGCGTTTGCTTCAGTGGTTCACCGGCCAGGTTGATGATGCGCACGCCCGGCGGAATCTGCCCGGCGGCGTGCAGCGCATTGATGGCCGACGGCACGGTGTTGATCAGGCGCACCTGATCCCGCGCCGGCAGTTGCGGCAATTCCAGCGCATTGCGAGCGATGATCAGCGAACCGCCGTTGGCCAGGGTGACGAACAGCTCCCACACCGACAGGTCGAAGCACACCGAGGTCGAGGCCAGCACGCCCTGGATGTCGTCGCGGCGGTACACCGACTGCGACCAGTCGATCAGCGCCGACACGTTGCGGTGGGCGATGGCCACGCCTTTCGGTTGGCCGGTGGAACCGGAGGTGTAGATCACATAGGCCAGGTTGTCCGGGGTCACGCGGCTCAGCGGCGCGTGCTGTGGATAACTCGCCCAGGCATCGGCGGCGTCCATCAGCAGCACCTGGGTGTCGCTGGCCACGTTCAGGTTCTGCGCCACCGCCGACTCGGTCAGCAGCACCCGCGCGCGGCTGTCGTCGAGCATGTAGGCCACGCGCTCGGCTGGGTAGTCCGGGTCCAGCGGCACATAGGCGCCACCGGCCTTGAGCACCGCCAGCAGTGCCACCAGCAGTTGCTCGGAACGCGGCATCGCCACGCCGACCCGCACTTCCGGGCCGACACCCCGTTCGATCAGTTGATGCGCCAAGCGGTTGGCCTGGGCATCGAGTTCGGCGTAGCTCAGGTGCCGCGTGCCGAAGGTCACCGCCAATGCCTCGGGGGTCGCCGCAACTTGTCGGGCGATCATTTCATGGATGCACAGGGGGTCGGCAAACCCCTCGCCCGGCAGGTTCCACGCGTGGACGATGCGTTGATGCTCCGCAGCGTCCAGCAGCAACAGGTCGGCGAGACAACGTTGACCGCCTCCTGTCATCTGGCTCAGCAGGTGTTGCAGCTGGTTCGCCAGTTGCGCCAGGGTCTGCTCGGCAAACGCAGTGCGCTGATAACTGAAATGCAGCGTCAGCTCGCGTTCCAGGCTCACCAGCAACGTCAGCGGATAGTGAGTCTGTTCGCGGCCGGCCACCGGACCGAAGCGCAGTCCTGACGGCGCGCCCTGCTCCAGTGCCTCGGCGATCGGGTAGTTCTCGAACACCATCAGGGTGTCGAACAGCGCTTCACCGCCCTGGCCGGCCCAGCGCTGGATGTCGAACAACGGCGTGTGCTCGAACTCGCGCAAGGCCAGGTTCTGCGCTTGCACCGCCTGCAGCCAGCTGTCGAGCGACTGCCCGGCACGCGGGGTGGCGATCACCGGCAAGGTGTTGATGAACAGGCCGATCTGCTGCTCCACCCCCGGCAAGTCCGCCGGGCGCCCGGCGACCGTGGCGCCGAATGCCACGGTGTCCTTGCCACTGTAGCGTTGCAACAGCAACAGCCACGCCGCTTGCACCAGGGTGTTGACCGTGACTTTCGAAGACCGGGCGAATTCGCCAAGGCGGGCCGTCAGTTCGGCGTCCAGCACCTGGAAATGATCGCCATATCCTTCGCCGCCCTCTGCCGCAGGCGCAACCGTCTGGGCAAGCCGCGTCGGTTCCTCCAGTTCGTGCAATGCCGGGGTCCAGAACGCTTCGCTGGCCGCTGCATCCTGGCGTTGCAGCCAGCCGATGTAGTCGCGATAACGCCCGCCGTTCGTCGCGACGAACTGACCGCTGTAACGTTGCAGGACTTCACCGAGCAACTGCGAATTGCTCCAGCCATCCATCAGGATGTGGTGGTTGGTGTAGATCAGGTGATGGCGCTGCTCGTCGAGACGCACGATCACCAGGCGCAACAGGCTTGCATCGCTCAGGTGCAGGTTCTGCCGTTCGCTGTCGGCCAATGCCTGCAAGGCCTGGTCGGGCTGCGGGTGGGTGCGCAGGTCGTGCAGGCTGTAAGGCATCGGCGCGTGTTTGCTGACCACCTGCACCGGGTGCGGCAACTCCCCCTGCCAGACGAAGCGCGTGCGCAGGATGTCATGGGCCTCGACCGCCGCTTGCCAGGCCTGGTGGAAGCGCTCGGGGTCAAGGCCTTCGACGTCCAGACGCATCTGGTTGATGTAGTCGCCCGAGGTCTCCTGGTACACCGCGTGAAACAGCATGCCCTGCTGCATCGGCGACAGTGGGTAAAGGTCCTCGATCAGCGCTGCCGGCAACGGCAGGCGGTCCAGTTGCGCCTGGCTCAGACGGGCCAGCGGGAAGTCCGACGGTGTGACGCCGTGGTGACCGGCCTGGCAGCAATGACCGATCAGCGCTTGCAGTTCCTGCGCGTAGTCGTCGGCCAGGCGCTGGATGGTCGCCTCATGGAACATCTCGCGGCTGAAGGTCCAGCCCAGGTTCAGCTCGCCGCCATACACCTGGCCGTTGAGCGCCAACAGGTTGGCCAGTGGCGCTTCGGCATCCAGCTCATCCCCGGCCGCCTCGGCGGACGGCACGAACAGAGCGCCGTCGGCCTCGGCAAAGCTGCCATCGAACTGGCCCAGGTAGTTGAAGGTCAGGCGCGGCACGGGCAACCGGGCCATGGCCTCACGTGCAGCCGTGTCGCCCAGGCGGGCCAGTGCGCCGAAACCGATGCCCTTGTTGGGGATCGCGCGCAGTTGTTCCTTGATCTGTTTCAGCGACTCGCCGAGGTCGGCCACCGGAGTCAGTCGGGCCGGATACAGGCTGGTGAACCAGCCGACCGTGCGTGTCAGGTCGACGTCGTCGAACAACGCTTCACGACCATGACCTTCAAGCTGCACCAACGCACTGTCGGAACCGGTCCAGCGCACCATGACCCTGGCCAGCGCCGTCAACAGCAGGTCATTGACCTGTGTGCGATAAGCCGCCGGAGCGTCTTGCAGCAATTGACGGGTCAGGTCCCGGTTCAGTTGCGTACGCACCGTCACCGCGTGTTTGTGTTGCAGCCCGCCCTCGGGGTTATCCAGCGGCAACCTTGCATCGGCAGCGTGCAGTCGTTGTTGCCAGCCGGCCAGTTCGGCCTGCAACGGCGCACTGCAGGCATAGCTGTGCAGGTGCTGCGCCCAGGTCTGGGCCGCCGTGGTTTTTGCCGGCAGTCGCAGCGGTTCGCTTCGGACCAGTTGACCGTAGGCGGTTTGCAGGTCGTCGAACAGGATCCGCCACGACACGCCGTCCACCACCAGGTGATGGATCGCCAGCAGCAGCCGCTGGCTGCCATCGCCCAGGTGAGCCAGCAGTGCTCGCAGCAGCGGCCCCTGTTGCAGATTCAGGCTGCGTTGCGCGCTGTTGGCGGCGGCTTCCAGCTCTGCGGCGCCGGCAACGTCCACCGACCACACCAGTGCTTCGCTTAGGCTGCCCGGCGCTTGATAGCGGGCGTGCCAGCCGTCGGCCTGTTCGACGAAGCTCAGGCGTAAGCCGTCGTGATGCTCCACCAACGCAGCCAGGGCCTGCTCCAGCACATCGGCGCGCAGGGGTTGCGTGGGTTTGAGCATCACGGCCTGATTCCAGTGCTGACGCTCGGGGATGGCCTGCTCGAAGAACAGCTGCTGCACCGGCAACAGCGGGAGTTCACCGGTGACCGGTCCCTGATCGATCCGTTGTGCCGCCTCACCGACCTGCGCGACCTGAGCCAGTGCCTGGAGCGTCTGGTGCTGGAACAGGTCTTTGGGGGTAAAGCGAATCCCGGCCTGACGGGCACGGCTGACCACTTGAATGGAGATGATCGAATCGCCGCCGAGCTCGAAGAAGTTATCGCTCAGCCCGACCTGCTCAAGTTTCAGCACGTCCTGCCAGATCGTCGCCAACTGCTGCTCCAGCGCGCTGTGTGGCGCCACGTAGGCTTGCTGCAACTGGCTGACGTCAGGCTTGGGCAGGTTCTTGCGATCCAGTTTGCCGTTGGGCGTCAGCGGCAGACGTTCCAGAACCAGCAGATAGGCTGGAACCATGTGCGCGGGCAACGTGGTCTTCAACTGCTCGCGCAGGGCTTCGGCAAAATCGCTGCGCGCGGCGTTCAGCGCGTCGGCCACCACATAGGCCACCAGGCGCTTGCCGCTGCCGAAGCTGCCTTCCTGGGCCACCACCACCGCTTCGCGCACCCCGGCCAGGGCTTGCAGGCTGGCTTCGATTTCCCCCAGCTCGATACGGAAGCCGCGGATCTTCACCTGGTTGTCGATGCGATCCAGGTAATCGAAGGTGCCGTCGGCCCGTTGCCGCACCAGGTCCCCGGTGCGGTACAGCAAGCCTCCGTGGGTGCTGAACGGATCGGCGACAAAGCGTTCGGCCGTCAGGCCGGGACGATTCAGGTAGCCCCGCGCCAACCCCGTGCCACCCAGGTACAACTCACCCGCCATGCCTTGCGGCAACAGGTTGAGGTCGGCGTCGAGCACGTAGACACTGCGGTCGCCGATGCGGCTGCCGATCGGTGCATACGCAGCGCCGCACGTCACGTCGCGCCCGGCCTTCCAGATCAGCGGCGTGACCACGGTTTCGGTCGGGCCGTAGCCGTTGATGATGTAGTCCGGATCGAGGGCGCGCTTGACCCGCTCGAAACTGGCGGCCGGCACGGCGTCGCCGCCGAAGCAGTAGATCCGCACTGTCGGCGGATGACCTTCACGCTCGGCATGTTCGGCCAGTTGTTGCAGGTACACCGGCGGGAACGCCACCACGGTCACGCCGTGTTCGCGCATCGCGTTGTAGGTCTGCTCCGGCGTCCACAGGCTGTCATCGCGAATCAGCAGCGAGGCACCGTGGGTCAGGCTGGTCAGCCAGCGTTCGTGGGCGCCGTCGAAAGCGAAGGACATGAAATGGAATTCGCAGTCGCTGTCACGCATTTCGTAGCGCTCGCCGATGGCCTGGCAATGCATCGCCAGCGGACCGTGGGCGACGCTGACACCCTTGGGATTGCCGGTGGAACCCGAGGTGTAGATGACGTAAGCGAGGTTCTGCGGATCGATTGCCACCTGCGGCGCACGGGTGGGCTGGTCGTCGAGGTCGAGGCGATCCAGTTCCAGCCGCTCCACCGCGCCGTGCACCGGCAACTGCGCGGCCACCGAAGAGTCGGTCAGCAACAATGCCAGGCCCGAGTCTTTAATCAGATAGGCCAGCCGCTCACGCGGGTAACGGGTGTCCAGCGGCACGTAGGCGCCTCCGGCCTTGAGCACCGCCAACAACGCGACGATGACCCCTTCACTGCGCGGCAAGGCCACGCCGACCCGAGTTTCCGGGCCGACACCCCGGGCGATCAAGGCATGGGCCAGGCGGTTGGCCCGCTGATCGAGGGTGCCGTAGCTGAAGTGCTGGCCGGCGAAGATCACCGCCGTCCGCTCGGGACGCTGCGCCGCCCATTCGGCAATGCGCTGATGCACCGCCACGTTGACCGGATACGGTTGCGGATGATTGTCCGCTTGCTGCTGCGCCCGTTCGGCAGCATTGGTCAGGGCGATTTCACCCAGGCGACGCTCGGCAGACTCGGCGAACTGCTGCAGCAGGTGCAACAAGTGCGCGCTGATGCGCTCGATGGCCGCCGCCGGGAACAGCGACCGGTCATAGCTGAAGTGCAGGGCCAATGCCTGCCCGAGCGTCACGGCAATGCTCAGCGGGTAATGGGTCTGTTCCAGGTTGGCCACGTCGCCGAACACCACGCCTGGCTCGGCGCCTTGTTGCAGCGCCTGGGCAATCGGGTAGTTCTCGAACACCAGGATGTTGTCGAACAGCGCCTCGCCACTCTGCCCGGCCCAACGCTGCACGTCCGCCAACGGCGTGTGCTCGAACTCGCGCAGGCTGAGGTTTTGCGCCTGTACGGCTTGCAGCCAGGCCGCGACGGTCTGGTCCGGACGCGGCGTACCGATCACCGGCAAGGTGTTGATGAACAGACCGACCTGTTGCTCGATGCCGGGCAGATCGGCCGGGCGACCGGCGACCGTGGCGCCGAAGGCCACGCTCTCATGACCGGTGTAGCGTTGCAGCAACAGCAGCCAGGCGGCTTGCACCAGGGTGTTGACGGTGACTTTCTGCTGGCGGGAAAACGCTTCCAGGCCCAGCGTATTCGCAGGCGTCAGGTTCAGGTAATGATCGCCATGGCCGCTGAGGCTGTCGTTGCCCGCCACCACCTGGGCCAGGCGCGTCGGCTCCTGCAGCGACGCCAGCTGTTCGCCCCAGTAAGCCTCGCTCGCCTGGGCGTCCTGACGCTGCAGCCAACCGATGTAATCGCCATAACGCCCACCCGTCGCCGGTGGCGTTTGACCGCGGTAGCGTTGCAGGACTTCGCCGAGCAGCTGCGAATTGCTCCAGCCATCCATCAGGATGTGGTGATGGGTGTAGATCAGATGCCAGCCATCGGCAGCGGTTTGCACCAGCACCAGACGCAGTAACGGCGCCTGGGTGAGATCGAAGCCCTGCTGGCGCTGGTCATCCGCCAGGTCGTCCAGCGCCACGGCCAGATCGCCGTGCTCACGCCAATCGAGCACGCTGAACGGCAATTGCACCTGTTTGTGGACGATCTGGACCGGCTGCTCCAGCTCGCCCTGCCAGACAAACCCGGTGCGCAGAATGTCCTGCGCCTCGACGGTCGCTTGCCAGGCGGCGCGGAAGCGCTGCGGATCGAGGCCCTGAACGTCGACCCGCAGCTGATTGATGTACTCGCCCGCCGCCTGTTCATACAGGGTGTGGAACAACAGACCCTGTTGCATCGGCGACAAGGGATAGAGGTCGTCCAACTGGCCGGCCGCCACCGGCAAGCCGTCGAGTTGCGCCTGGGTCAGGCGCGCCAGCGGGAAGTCCGATGGCGTGGGCTGCGGGAGGTCGAGGGTGCAGCAATGTTCGATCAGTGCGTCGAGTTCGGCCACATAATGGCCGGCCAGTTGCTCGATGGTGCGGCGGTCGAACATCTCGCTGCTGAAACCCCAGCTCATCGCCAGCTCGCCGCCATACACCTGGCCCTCCACCGTCAGCCAGTTGGCCAAAGGCGCGCCGGGATCCTGCGCTGCGCCGCTGCCTTCGCTCGAGGGTAGGAACAGCGCCGCGTCGTCGAACTGGCGATCGAACTGCCCCAGGTAGTTGAAGGTGATGCGCGGTGCGGGCAGGGCTGCCAGCACTGCGCCGATCGCAGGTTCGGCCAGGTAACGCAGCGCGCCGTAGCCCAGGCCCTTGTCCGGCACGGCTCGCAGTTGTTCCTTGATGGTCTTGATCGATACGCCGACCTCGGCGTCAGGCGTCAGCTTGACCGGGAACAGGCTGGTGAACCAGCCGACGGTGCGGCTCAGGTCGATGTCGTCGAACAGGTCTTCGCGACCATGGCCTTCGAGCTGGATCAGCGTGCTGCCCTGCCCGGTCCAGCGACACACCACACGCGCCAGCGCCGTCAGCAGCAGGTCGTTGACCTGGGTGCGATAGGCTGCGGGCGCCCCTTGCAGCAGCTTGCGGGTCTGTTCGGCGTCGAGTCTGATCTCGACTTTCTGCTCGAAACGATTCTCCAGGGCGCCGTTGGCGCGATCGCAAGGCAAGTCGCCCTGCACGTCGCGCAGTTGCGCCTGCCAGTGATCGAGGCTGTGGAGGAACACCGGCAGGTGCGCTTGCAGGCGCGCCGCCCAGTGCTGATAGGCGCTGGTCTTGGCGACAGGCCGCATGGCCGTTCCGTCCCGGGCCTCGCGGTAAAACTGCTGCAGATCTTCCAGCAGGACGCGCCACGACACCCCGTCCACCACCAGGTGATGGATCACCAGCAGCAAACGCTGGCTGCCATCGTGCATGTCCACCCGCAGCGCTCGCAGCAGCGGGCCCTGTTGCAGGTCGAGGCTGCGCTGCGCCTCTTCGCAGAGGTCCAGCAAGGCTTGCGCCGAATCGGCCCGGCGCTGCCACAGCACCGAATCCGCCGTCGGCCCCGTATAGGCCTGCTGCCACCCCGCGGCGCTGTTCTGGTAACGCAGGCGCAAGCCGTCGTGGTGCCTGAGCAATTGCCCCAGGGCCTGCTCCAGCGCCTCGCCATCCAACGGCTCACGCGGGATCAGCAGCAGCGACTGGTTCCAGTGCTGGCGCTCGGGGATAGGTTGCTCGAAGAACCAGTGCTGCACCGGCGTCAGGGCCACTGCGCCGACCGCGAGCCCCTGGTCGATGGTGCTCTGCGCAGCCTGACGCGCCACTTGCGCCAGGCTGCGGATGGTCTGGTGCTGGAACAGGTCCTTGGGACTCAACACGATGTCGGCCTGACGCGCACGGCTGACCACTTGCATCGAGACGATGGAGTCACCGCCCAATTCAAAGAAATTGTCTTCCAGGCCCACCGAGTCGATGGCCAGGACGTCTTGCCAGATCGCCGCCAGGGCTTTTTCCAGGGCGCTGTGCGGCGCGACGTGTTCACGCTGCTGCCAGGAGCCATCGACTGCTGGCAAGGCCTTGCGGTCGAGTTTGCCATTGGGGGTCAACGGCAGCGCATCGAGGAACAACAGGTAGGTCGGAACCATGTAATCCGGCAAATGCTCACGCAGCGCGGCCTTGAGGGTTTCCCGCAGGCCGGCCTGAACCCCGGCATCGCCCGCCACGACCGCCGCATCGCTCGGCACGATGTAGGCCACCAGCTGCTGACCGTTGGCGCTGTCCTGAGCCAGCACCGCCAGCTCGCGTACCGCGTCCTGTTGCAACAGGCGGGTTTCGATTTCACCGAGCTCGATACGGAAACCACGCACCTTGACCTGATGATCGATGCGTCCGACGTATTGCAGCGCACCCTCCGACTGGTAACGCACCAGGTCACCGGTGCGGTACAGGCGCTCGCCATTTCGGGCGAACGGGTTCGGCACGTACTTCTCGGCGGTCATCGCCGCACGCCCCAGGTAGCCACGGGTGATGCCCGCGCCGGCCAGGTACAGCTCGGCCGAGACGCCTTGCGGCACCGGTTGCAGGTCGGCATCCAGCACGTAGCTGGCGGTGTGGTGCAGCGGCCGGCCGATGTTCGCCGTGCCCCCGGCGCTGCGGCGGGTCCAGGTGGAATAGGTGGTGTCTTCCGAGGGGCCGTACAGGTCGTAGACGTGCTCGACCGTTGACTGCTCGTAGAGCGCGTCCACCAGCGTTTGCTTCAGTGGTTCACCGGCCAGGTTGATGATGCGCACGCTCGGCGGTATCTGCCCGGCGGCGTGCAGCGCATTGATGGCCGACGGCACGGTGTTGATCAGGCGCACCTGATCCCGCGCCGGCAGTTGCGGCAACTCCAGCGCATTGCGAGCGATGATCAGCGAACCGCCGTTGGCCAGGGTGACGAACAGCTCCCACACCGACAGGTCGAAGCACACCGAGGTCGAGGCCAGCACGCCCTGGATGTCGTCGCGGCTGTACACCGACTGCGACCAGTCGATCAGCGCCGACACGTTGCGGTGGGCGATGGCCACGCCTTTCGGTTGGCCGGTGGAACCGGAGGTGTAGATCACATAGGCCAGGTTGTCCGGGGTCACGCGGCTCAGCGGCGCGTGCTGTGGATAACTCGCCCAGGCATCGGCGGTGTCCATCAGCAGCACCTGGGTGTCGCTGGTCACGTTCAGGTTCTGCGCCACCGCCGACTCGGTCAGCAGCACCCGCGCGCGGCTGTCGTCGAGCATGTAGGCCACGCGCTCGGCCGGGTAGTCCGGGTCCAGCGGCACATAGGCGCCACCGGCCTTGAGCACCGCCAGCAGTGCCACCAGCAGTTGCTCGGAACGCGGCATCGCCACGCCGACCCGCACTTCCGGGCCGACACCCCGTTCGATCAGCTGATGCGCCAGGCGGTTGGCCTGGGCATCGAGTTCGGCGTAGCTCAGGTGCCGCGTGCCGAAGGTCACCGCCAATGCCTCGGGGGTCGCCGCGACTTGTCGGGCGATCATTTCATGGATGCACAGGTGGTCGGCAAACCCTTCGCCCGGCAGGTTCCAGTCGTGGACGATGCACTGGTATTCCGCGCTCTCCAGCATCTGCAGGTCGCCGATGCGTTGCGAGTCGTCGCCGACCATGCCCTGCAGCAGGCGGGTCCAGTGTTTCGCCATGCGCTCGATGGTGACGGCGTCGAACAGGTCGTTGGCGTAGGTCAGCGCCGCGTGCAACGTGCCGGCCTTTTCATAGGTGTCCAGCGTCAGGTCGAACTGGGTGGTGCGCCCTTCCCACTCGATGGCGCCCAGCTCCAGGCCCGACGCGGTGGTCACCGTGGAAATGTCCGCGACCTGCGGCTGGTGGTTGTACATCACCTGAAACAACGGGGTATGGCTCAGGCTGCGTTCCAGCTTCAAGGCCTCGACCAGACGCTCGAACGGCAGGTCCTGATGGGCCTGGGCGCCGAGGGCGGTCTCCTTGATGGCGCCGAGCAGATCCGCCACGCGGGTCTGGCCGTCCAGTTGGGTGCGCAGCACCTGGGTGTTGACGAAGAAGCCGATCAAGCCTTCGGTTTCACCGCGGTTGCGGTTGGCGATCGGCACACCGATGCGCAGGTCGGTCTGCCCGGTGTAACGGTGCAGCAGCACATTGAACGCGCCGAGCAGCAACATGAACAAGGTGACGTTGTGCTTCTGGGCGGTGGCGCGCAGCTGTTCGGCCAACCGGCTGTCGACACCGAATTCATGGCGCGTGCCGCGATAGCTCGGCATGGCCGGGCGCGGGTAATCGGTGGGCAGCTCCAGCACCGGGTGTTGATCACCCAACCGGGCCTGCCAGTAGTCCAGTTGCCGAGCCTGTTCGCCGGCCTCCAGCCAGCGGCGTTGCCACAGGGCGTAGTCGCTGTATTGAATCGGCAGCGCGGCCAGCTGCGGCTGCACGCCGGCATCATGGGCGTCGTAGCAACGGATGAATTCGTCGATCAGCACGTTCATCGACCAGCCATCGGAAACGATGTGGTGCAGAGTCAGCAGCAGCACGTGCTCCTGCTCGGCCAGCTTCAGCAATTGCACCCGCAACAGCGGGCCGACCGCCAGATCGAACGGCAGCAGCGATTGCTGCTGGGCGGCGCGGGCCACTGCCTGCTCGCGCTCCTGTACCGGCAACGCGCTGAAATCGACGTCCTCGACCTGCAAGACTGCGGTGGCCGGCACCTGCAACAGCGTCTCGTCGGCCTGACGCTGGAACACCGTGCGCAAGGTCTCGTGACGCGCCACCAGACTGGCAAACGCCTGCTCCAGCGCCGAGCGGTTCAGGCGGCCTTTGAGCCGCACGGCACCCGGCAGGTTGTAAGCGCCGCTGTGCGGGTCCAGTTGCCAGAGAAACCACATGCGTTGCTGTGCGTAGGACAGCGCTTGCCGGTCTTCGGCCTCGACGCCCTGGGGAATCGGAAAACGGGCGAAATCCACGCCCTCCTTGTTCAGGGCCGCAAGGAACATCTGGCGCTTTTCCACGGGCAACCCGATAAACCGGCGAGCAAGTTTCAAGGAGTCTTCAGCATTCATTTCTCAGCATCCGGTTCAGTAGGCAGGAAGCACAAAGGCACGTCGTCCCTATAAAACGAATGCAGTCCGGAAAAATTAGCGGGTGAGAACAACTATCAGAGGGGTGGCAGCACATCGATCAATGCGAGAGCGGGCTTGCCCGCTAAGACGGTGCGTGAGTCACCTGTGCACGGGATGACACACGGCTTTGGCGAGCAAGCCCGCGACCACAGGGAAAGGGAATAGAGGGTCTCAGGCGCTGGCCGCCATGGCGTGCCGGCGATGATGAACCTCCAGTTGGTCCCTGATCACCCGCAGTACCCTGGCCTCGTGCTCGTGGATGAAAAAATGCCCACCGGCCAGCATGTCCAGGGAGAAACTGCCGTGGGTCTCCTTGCTCCAGCCGATCAACTGTTCGGTGCTGGCCTTGTCGGCCGTGCCACCGAGCACATGCACCGGGCACTTGAGCAAGGGGCGCTGCAGGGGCTGGAAGCGCCCGCACAGAAGAAAATCCGCGCGCAGGATCGGCAGCGTCAGGCTCATCAATTCTTCGTTGGCCAGCACCTCTTCGCTGGTGCCGTTGAGCGTGCGCAACTGATCGATCAACTGCGCATCGGTTTTCGGTTCGGCAAAACCACGGTCATAGTCGGCACGCAGGGTCGGCGCCGCCGTGCCCGAGGCGAACAGCGCCACCGGCTCCGGACAGCCCAGGGCACGCAACGCATGGGCCATTTCGCAGGCGAGCAAAGCGCCGAGGCTATGCCCGAACAAGGCATAGGGTGCTGCCAGCCTGGCGCCCTGCTCCTTGGCCAGTTGCAGCGCCAAGGCGCGCATATCGGTCTGCAAGGGTTCGGCGTAGCGGGCACCACGGCCTGGCAGCTCCACCGGTTGCACATCCAGCCACTGCGGCACCTTGCGCCGCCAACGGCTGTAAACCATCGCACTGGCACCGGAGTACGGCAGGCACAGCAGGGTCAGCTTGGTCACCGCGTTCACCTTGAAAAGAGGGGTCTCTCACCATGAACGCGCAGATGCGGGCGCAAATTAGTCCGTCGCCTGGATAAATTTGCACGACACGGGTTCGTTCCCTGTTCAGACCGAAACCAAGAAGAGTGATCGTCGTGGACCTGCAAATCATCCTGGGCAAACTGTTCGCCAACGCCGGCGCAGTCGGTATCGAAGGTGTTTTCCAATTCGTGTTCGGGCCGCACCAGGCGTACTGGTCCGAGGTCAGGTCCAGCAGCCGCACCGAAGCCGGGCGCCACACCAGCCCCGACGTCACCATCGAGGTCGCGGAAAAGGACTTTCTGGGCATCATGGGCGGCCTGGCCAATGTCGAGGAGCTGTTCGCCAGCGGTCGCCTGAAGATCGGCGGCAACATGGGCCTGGCCACGATGCTGCCGCAGATCATCGACCATGCGCGCCACGGCGGCGGCGTGGTGGAAAAGGTCGACATGAACAAGCGTTACCCGACCCCGCCGCGTTTCAGTGAAAAACTGACCGCCAGCCTGCCGACCCAGCGCACGGTGGAGCGTCGGCCGCGCCGCGAATTGTCGGTGCAGGAATTCGAAAGCCGCTACCTGCCCAACGGCGTGCCGGTGATCATCAGCGACGCCTTGCAGGACTGGCCGCTGTTCAAACTCAGCCGCGAAGAATCGCTGGTGCACTTCGCCGAGTTGCAAGGCATCACCCGCCATGGCGACTACGTGAAGAAAACGTTCTCCACGGAGCGGGACTTTCGTTCCACCTCGATGGCCGACTTCATCGCCTCACTCGATTCCCCGGCGGTCAAGGGCGCCGATGGCGAGCCACCGGCCTATATGGGCAACAACATCCTTCCCGCTCAGCTGATGGAACAGATCAAGTACCCACCCTACTTCGATCCCTCGCTGTTCATCCCGCCACGGATCTGGATCGGCCCCAAAGGCACCCTGACCCCGTTGCACCGGGACGACACCGACAACCTGTTCGCCCAGGTCTGGGGTCAGAAAACCTTCACCCTCGCCGCCCCGCACCATCGCCAGGCGTTGGGCACCTGGTCCACGGCGCCCCAGGGCGGGCTGGACGGTTGCGATTTCAACCCGGATGCGCCCGACTACCAGCGTTTCCCGAGCGCGGCGCAGGTGACGTTTCTGCGGGTGACCCTGGAGGCTGGTGACCTGTTGTTTCTGCCGGAGGGCTGGTTTCATCAGGTGGAGTCGGTTTCCACCTCACTGTCGGTGAATTTCTGGGTCAACTCTGGACGCGGCTGGTAACAAGGTTCCCTGTGGGAGCGAGCCTGCTCGCGATGAAGGCCTTGCAGCTCGCCTGATTTCTGCGGGTTTACGCGATTACGTGTGGGAGCCTGTTCTTGAAGAGGCGGGCATCCTCAGCAGCCTGACAAAACTTTCATGCTTGAACCTGAACTCTCGCCAGCCCCCGTCAGTCAGCAGATAAGGCCCTCAACCCCAGGCTGATGTGCATGCAGATTTCTCTCAAGCAACAAGTGGCGCTGGTGACCGGCGCCAGTTCCGGCATCGGTGCCGGCGCCGCCAAGGCGCTGGCCGCCGCTGGTGCCGCCGTGGTGATCAACTACCACTCGCAGCCCGAACCCGCCGAACGACTGGCCCGGCAGATCAAAGCGCAGGGCGGTCGTGCCCTCGCCATCGGTGCGGATGTGGCACAGGAACAGGACGTCGAACGGCTGTTCGCGCAGAGCCTCGACGCGTTCGGCACGCTGGACATTCTGGTGGCCAACTCAGGCCTGCAGAAAGACGCGCCCGCCGTGGACATGAGCCTCGCCGACTGGAACCAGGTGATCGGCGTCAACCTCACCGGTCAGTTCCTCTGTGCCCGTGCCGCGCTGCGGATCTTCAATCGCCAGGGCATTCGTGAAGGCGTGTCCCGCGCGGCCGGCAAGATCATCCACATGAGTTCGGTGCACCAGCGCATTCCCTGGGCCGGCCACGTCAATTACGCGGCGTCCAAGGGCGGCATCGATCAGTTGATGCAGACCCTCGCCCAGGAAGTCAGCCACCAGCGCATCCGCATCAACGGCATCGCACCGGGGGCGATCCGAACGCAAATCAACCGGGATGTCAGTGAAGCCGATTTGCTCAAACTCATTCCCTACGGGCGGGTCGGCGACGTCGAGGACATTGCCAACGCGGTGGTATTTCTCGCCTCCGATGCCTCCGACTACATCGTTGGCACCACCCTGTTCATCGACGGCGGCATGAGCCTCTATCCGGAGTTTCGCGGCAATGGCTGATCATCTTTTCGAGCGACAAAGCGCCATCGACGCCCACGGCATCATTGGCGACATGCGCAGTGCCGCGCTGGTCAACGACAAGGGCAGCGTGGATTTTTTCTGCTGGCCGGAGTTCGACAGCCCGTCGATCTTCTGCTCGCTGCTGGACAGCCCCGAGGCCGGGATTTTCCAGTTATCGCCCGACCTGCCCGACGCCCGCCGCGAGCAGATCTACCTGCCCGACACCAACGTGCTGCAGACCCGATGGCTCAGCGAGCAGGCGGTGGTCGAAGTGACCGACCTGCTGCCGATCGGCGACAGCGAGGACGACCTGCCGGTACTGATGCGCCGGGTTCGGGTGGTCAGCGGTCGCGCGACCTTTCACCTGCGTTGCGCCGTGCGCCACGACTACGCCCGGGCCAGCACCCGTGCCCGCCTGGATGAACAGGATGTGGTGTTCGAGGCGAGCGGCCAGCCGGCGATGCGCCTGACATCGGATCAACCGTTACGGGTCGAGGGTCACGCCGCGTTCGCCGAATTCACCCTGGAGCAGGACCAGAGCGCACAGTTCCTGCTCGGCGGTGTCGACGATCCGCGTCTCAAGGAAGGCGCCGCCGAGCTGTGCCTGGAGCGCACCCTGAAGTTCTGGCGCGACTGGAGCGGTCAGTCCAACTACCGAGGCCGCTGGCGGGAAATGGTCAACCGCTCGGCCCTTGCCCTGAAGCTGCTGACCTCGCGCAAACACGGAGCGATCCTCGCCGCCGCGACCTTTGGCCTGCCGGAAACCCCCGGCGGTGAACGCAACTGGGACTACCGCTACACCTGGATCCGCGACGCCTCGTTTACCGTGTATGCCTTCATGCGCCTGGGGTTTGTCCAGGAAGCCAACGACTACATGCGCTGGCTGCGCGGCCGGGTCAGCGACTGCCACGGCCAACCGATGAAAATCAACATCCTCTACGGCATCGATGGCCGCCAGGAACTGCCGGAAACCGAACTCTCGCACCTGTCCGGCCATGGTGGCGCGCAACCCGTGCGTATTGGCAATGACGCCTACGATCAGGTCCAACTCGACATCTTCGGCGAGTTGATGGATGCGGTGTACCTGGTCAACAAGTACGGTGACGCCATCTCCCACGAAGGCTGGAAACACGCGGTGAACGTGGTCGACCAGGTGTGCGAGACCTGGCAGCAGAAAGACGTCGGCATCTGGGAAATGCGCGGCGAGCAGCATCACTTCCTGCACTCGCGACTGATGTGCTGGGTCGCCGTGGACCGGGCCATTCGCTTGGCCTCCAAGCGCTCGTTGCCGGCGCCCTTCGCCCGGTGGGACCAGACCCGTCAGGCGATCTATGCCGACATCTGGGACAACTTCTGGAACGAGGAACGCGGGCATTTCGTCCAGCACATCGGCGGCACCGCCCTCGACGGTTCGATGCTGCTGATGCCCTTGGTCCGTTTTGTCAGCGCCAAGGACCCGCGCTGGCTCTCGACCCTGCAAGCCATCGAGAAAAGCCTGGTGCGCGACGGCATGGTCTATCGCTATCGCAACGACGACACCCGGATCGATGGCCTCGACGGCACCGAAGGCGCGTTCGCCGCCTGTTCGTTCTGGTACGTCGAATGCCTGGCCCGGGCAGGCCAGGTGGAAAAGGCGCATCTGGAGTTCGAGCAACTGCTGCGGTACGCCAACCCGCTGGGATTGTACGCCGAGGAGTTCGACAGCCATGCCCGGCACCTGGGCAATACCCCGCAAGCACTGACGCACCTGGCGCTGATCAGCGCGGCCGTGTTCCTGGACCGGAAATTGAGTGGAGAGAAGAGTTTCTGGCAGCCTTGAGCGTGTGTCGTCGGCCATCGCTCCAAAAAAATGTGGGAGCGAGCCTGCTCGCGATGGGGCCGGCAAGGCCCCCTTTCACTGTACCGAAAACCGTTCCCGATAAGCCTGCGGCGTCACGCCCATGGCTCGCAGGAAACTGCGGCGCAGGGTCTCTTCGCTGCCAAACCCGCATTGCACCGCCAGCCGTTTGATCGGCACGCCGGTATCGCTGAGCAGACGCCGGGCGGTCTCGACGCGGATCAGTTCAATGGCACGCGCGGGGGTCTGGCCCGTATCGGCTCGGTAGTGGCGCACGAAGCTGCGCTCGCTCATGCCCGCCTGCAGGGCCAGGGTGGGAATGCCCAGGTCCATGGTGAGATTTTCGCTGATCCAGGCGTGAAGCTCGTCGAAACGGCTGCCTTCCTTCTGCAGTGACAGGGTGACGCTGAACTGTGACTGCCCGCCGGGGCGCTTGAGAAACACAACCAACTGCTGCGCCACTTCCAGCGCCATGGTGCGGCCAAGGTCGGCTTCGACCATGGCCAGTGCAAGGTCGATGCCGGCCGTGACCCCGGCCGAGGTCCACACCGGGCCGTCCTTGATGAAAATCGGATTGGGTTCAACCCGTAACTGCGGATGCTGTTGCGCCAATTGTTCGCAACGGGTCCAGTGCGTCACCACCCGTCGACCATCCAGCCAGCCGCTGGCCGCCAGCAGGAACGCCCCGGTGCACACCGATGACACACGCCGGCACATGGCCGCGTGTCCGCGCACCCAGGCCACCAGCGCCGCGTCCTGCGCCGCCGCATACACGCCCCAGCCGCCGGCGATGATCAAGGTGTCGCTGCCTTGCACGGGCAGCGGTTCGGCCAACAGCGCCAACCCCGCCGACGACGTCACCGCCCCGCCACCGCTGGCAATCACCGTGGGGGCGTACGGCGCGGGCAGGCCCTTCTGACGGGCAATGTCGTTGGCCGAGGCGAACACCTGCAAGGGCCCGGTGACATCGAGCAGTTGCACATTGGCAAAGGCGAGCACATGGATGGTCTTGGGCATGTTTGGCGTAATTCGTGGGGTAATTGGCGTATGCGCCAAATCCTACGAGCCTAGAGTGAAGTCGTCCACCCACCTCACGAGAAAAACACCATGACGTTGCAGATCGGTTTTCTGTTGTTCCCGCAGGTCCAGCAACTGGACCTGACCGGCCCTTACGACGTGCTGGCCTCGCTGCCGAACGTGAAGGTGCACCTGATCTGGAAGGACCTGCAGGCGGTCACCGCAAGTACCGGCCTGGTGCTCCACCCTACCGCCACTTTCGCCGATTGCCCGGCGCTGGATGTGATCTGCATTCCCGGTGGCAGCGGTGTCGGGCCGTTGATGGAGGATGAAGAGACGCTGGCGTTCATCAAGGCTCAGGCGGCCCAGGCGCGGTATGTCACGTCGGTGTGCACCGGCTCACTGGTGCTCGGCGCGGCAGGCCTGCTCAAGGGCAAGCGCGCCACCACTCACTGGGCTTATCACGAACTGCTCGCCCCCCTGGGGGCAATCGCGGTGAAGGATCGGGTGGTGCGCGATGGCAATCTGTTGACCGGTGGCGGCATCACCGCTGGCATCGATTTCGCGTTGACACTGGCGGCGGAGTTGTTCGACGAGGACACCGCGCAGCTGGTGCAGTTGCAACTGGAGTACGCGCCGGCGCCGCCATTCGACTCGGGCAGCCCGCAGACGGCGCCCGCCTCCGTTCTGGAGGAAGCCAACCGACGCACGGCGCAGTCACGCCAGCAGCGGGCGCAGATCACTGACCGGGTGGCCGCAAGGCTCGCGGTCTGATTGAGCCCCCCCGCATCCGTGGGAGCGAGCCTGCTCGCGCCCACAGAGGGGGCAGTGGCCCGCTTTTCGACAGGCGAAAAAAAACCCGCCAGAGGCGGGTTTTTCCCAAGACCATGTCGACTCCCTGTCGATAGCGAGTCCTTGCTGATGGTCGATCATCCATGATCCCGAAGCACTCCCTGTGCTTCAGTTGATGGGGCTAGATTACGCATCGGATCCAATCTGCAACAGACGACATAGCTACCATCGCGTGTAGGACATTCGCCATAGTCCCCTTCCGAAAACCCTTAGACACCTCAGGTGCCAGGCCCGAAAGCCGCGGTTTTCCGGGGTTACTCCTCCTGACGTTCATGCGCCTTGAGGTTGATCTTGAGAAACTCTTCGATGTTGTTCATCTGCTCATCCCAACCCCGGCTGTCCATGCGGAATGCCTTGAGACGGCGCGCCTGGGGGATGTGATCGAAGCCTGACTCGGACACCTTGAGCAAGGTGCCCCCGTCCATGTCTTCGAGCTCGAAGCGCACCAGTGTGGTGGGTTCCTGGGTGTAATCGTATTGCTGCTCCACGGCATATGGGTGCCAGCGGAAGGAAAATACCCGCTCCGGTTCGACGCGCTCCACCAGCACGTTCCACAGCAAGTGCTCATAGCCAGGGTAGGTAATCTGCCCCTGGGTCCACTCGCCGGCGACAAAACGCTTGCCTTCCAGGGCTACGCCAAACCACTGCCCAAACGCTTCGGCGTTCGCCAGCACGCGCCAGACCTGCGAGCGCGGCGCCTTGAGCAGGATCTTCCTTTCGATGCGATCTGATGCTGGGTTCATAAATCACCTCCTGTATTGAACAGTAGGCCTGTAAGACCACTTGTCCAACCTTAAAGTTGTATCTCGATCCACCTGCCTGACCTATTCGGCCGCACATTCGGGTCAAAGTTCGGGTTGAACGCCACAGGGGCAAGCCTGGCCATCGACGCTTCGCTACACTGCCCAGGTCTTTTCCCGACTCAGCGAGAACCTCAATGACTCCACGCGTGCTCCTGGCGCTGACGCCACTGCTGCTCAGCCCCCTTGCCCATGCCGTCGATTGCGACAACGCCAGCGACCAGGCGACGATGAACCAGTGCGCAGCACAACAGCACAAAGCGGCGGACAAGGAACTGAATGCGCTTTACCAACAGATCAGCGCGCGTTTGAAGGCCAGCCCTGACAGCAAGAAGCTGTTGGTCGGCGCCCAGCGGGCCTGGATCGGCTTTCGCGATGCCGAGTGCAAGTTCTCTGCATCGGCCGTGACGGGCGGGAGTGTGTACCCGTTGATCTACAGTAATTGCATCACCGAGTTGACCAAGGCGCGGTCACAGACCTTCAAGAACTACTTGAAGTGCCAGGAGGGGGATTTGAGTTGCCCGGTGCCGGGGCAGTGATATCACAGACTCATCGCGAGCAGGCTCGCTCCCACAGTGATAAACGGTGGGAGCGAGGCCACTTGCTGGCGATAGCGTCAACTCAGGGGCCAACATTCACCGGACAAAAATCTGCGCCGTGGTGATCGCCATATCCCCTCCCGGCAACTTGATGGTGCCCACCTGTTTCAGGCTGTCGGCATCGAAGATCGCCACATCGTTGAACGTCCCCGCCAGGTAGATCTTGCTCCCCTCCTTGTTGAAGGAGATGCAGTAGTAGGAGTGATCCAGCGTCGCAGCCTGGAGCATCTTCTTCTCCTTGATGTCGTACTTGGCCAGGCGATTGAGCACGCCAAACATCAGGTTAGGGTCTTTCGGTGAACGCATGCCGCTGAAGTAGATTTCCGTCAACGGGCCGAAGTCGGTGGTTTCGGTCTTGCCGGTCTTCAGGTCGACGCTGAACAGCCCATACAGGTATTCGGCAGTCGCCGGATCCTGTTTCTTGTCCTTGAATTTCGCCGTGGTGTAGAGCAGCGAGAAGTCGTGGCGATAGGTTTGCTGGTTCCACACGTAGAGCACGTCAGGCGCGCTGTAGTTCGCCCGTTTCCAGTGACGACTGGAGATCAGCACGTCGAACTTGCCGGTTTTCACATCGACCTTGTAGATGTCGGCCCCGGCTACGTACAGCGTGCCATCATCGCCACTCTGCATGATGGTCAACTGCCGCGGCGCCGGGAAGCTGCGCACCGGCCTGGCGTCCATGCCGGCGTCGGTGGCGTACACATCGAGCCGCGGCTGCTGCACTTCGTAACGGTCGTTGAGCATCAAGGTCGGGTTGGCGATGGCGAACAGTTCCTTGCCGTCATGGCTGAGGGTAAAGGCGAACATCGACTTCGCCTTCTCCCCCGGCTTCTGGGTGATGCTGGCGTGGAACACCTGCTTGCAGCTGTCCAGTTCGACGCCATAGATGTCCGCGTAATGGTTGTTCAGCACGTAGGCGGTCTTGCGATCCGGCGACAGCTGCACGGTGCCGGGGCCAAAGGCATCCGGCATCTTGCAGGTCTTGAACAGGCTGTCGGTCGCCAGGTCGATGACGTGCAGGTTGTTCGGGTAATTGGTGGTCAACATGTACTCGTGACCGTCTTGCAAAACGGTGTTTTCATCGGCCAGAACGTTGAATGCACAGGCACTCAGAACGGCAAATGCGGTCAGGCCGCAGGCTTTGATGCTAGGCATGCTGGAATCCTTCTTCTGTATCCGATCACTTGTCTTTTGGGAAGACAGTGCCAAGGTTGCGCCAGTTGTCGTTGGACGCCTGGGCATCCTTGTTCCAGTCCGGGTAGGTGCTCATCATGTCGGGCACCTGGGCCGGCCACCAGCACGGGTCGGAGCAGCCATAAAGGTCGGCTTCCATCGGCTGGCACAAGGACGACACACCGCCGAACGCGTCAATCTCCCAGCCCGGGTCGGTGGTCGAGGCGCAGCCCGCCACGGAACTCATCGCCACCACTTCTTCGATGCGGTTTTCATCCGCGGCCTGATCCAGCTTCAACGCTTTGTTATTGATTGCCTTGAGATGTTTCATATCAGTGAGCCTTGCGCGGAGTGATATAACTGCTGATGAACGCAGGGTTGTTGGCCATGATCCGGGTGTAGACCTCGATGCCGAAGTCGACCCAGTCACGCATCAGTTCGCAGTAGTGATAGGTCGGGTGGGTCGGGTCGCCGTAACGGGCGTAGCTCTCGTGGTAGCAGCCGCCGGAGCAGAGGTTGCGGATCTGGCAATCTTCGCAACCGGTATTGCTGCGGTCCAGGCGCTGGGACAGGAAGTCGTTCAGCTCCACCTGTTTCACGCCGCTGTGCACGTTGCCGAAGGTCGGCAGGGAGGAACCGGTAAAACGGTGGCACAGGTTCAGCTCGCCCTTGTGATCCACCGCCAGCATCTTCAGGCCCGCGCCGCACGGCAGGGCTTTCTTGTGGCCCTCGTGGATGTCGGTGATCAACTGGTGCAGGTTGGAGAAACCGATGTTGCGATGCGCCAGGGCCGCTTCCAGATAACGCCGGCCGAGGGCCTTCATGTTGGCGAACACCTGCACCAGTTCTTCGCTGGTGAGGTTGAAGCTGCTGATGTCGCCGGAGGTCACCGGGGCGAAACCGACTTCGGCAAAGCCCAGTTCATTGAACAGGTGATCCCAGATGGTCTCGACATCGGTGACGCCGGTGGTCAACGTCACCCGCGCGCCCACCGGACGGCTGTTGTAGCGCGACAGCAACATTTCGGCCTTGCGCCGCACGACGTCATAGGTGCCCTGCCCGCCCACGGTGATCCGGTTGCGGTCGTGCACGGTTTTCGGCCCGTCGATGCTTACCGACAGCCCGAAACGGTGGGCGTTGAGGTAGTCCACGGTCTCCTCGGTGAGCAGCGTGGCATTGGTGGTCATGACGAACTCGACGAACTTGCCCGCTTCGGCAAACCGTTTCTCACAATAGTCGACCATGTACTCGATCAGTTTGCGATTGCTCAACGGCTCGCCACCGAAGAACACCACGGTAAAACGCTCTTCGTCCGGGGATTCGCGCAGCAGCATTTCCACCGAGGCGATGGCGGTCTCGACGTCCATCTTCTTGCCCGCGGACGGCTTGTCGAGGTCTTCCTTGTAGCAGTAAGTGCAGCTCAAATTGCAGCCGGTATTGACGTTGAGCACCACGGTATTGATCGCCGTGCGCTCGACCCGCCTGGTGGCGATGTCCGGGGTCAGCGGCGAGCCGTCGCTGACCAGCTCCAGGGACATCAACTCCCGCAGGGTCTCGGTGACTTCTTCACTGTTGAAACGCGCCGCCAGGCGCTGGATCAACTCTTCCGACGAGCAGCCGGGACCGCGCAGGGAATCGATGATGGTGCCCGTCAGTTCATCGCTGGCGAACAGCGAACTGCTGGGAATGTGAAACAGCATGCGGTCGGCGTCGACCTGCACTTCATGCAGGTTACGTTCAACCAGATTCAAGATAGCGCCCATTGCAACCTCCTGTGCAGGCCCTGCCGTGCAGGGCTTGCGGTCATTCCGAAAAGTGTCTGGAACCGGGTCGGATCCGCCTTATGGAATGGGTGGATTGTTCCAGCGTTGCACGGTCACGATCATGTGGCCCTCACCGGTCAGGGATTTCCCTGCGTCGTCGACGGCGGCAATGACCTTGAGGTTGCCGGCATTGTTGGTGGACATCTTGCGTTGCGGGTTCGGCCCGGCATCGCCCGGTGTGAACACACCGCTGTCGGCCTGCATGGTGCCGGCGTATTTGACGTCTTCGTCTTCCTTGGCGCGATCATCGAACGCTTCGACCGACCACTGCGCCGGGACGATGCCGATGCGATACGGCTTGCCGTCCGCGCCCTTGCCCCAGGCTTCAGCATCGAAACGTCCCTGGACTTTCGGCGTCGAACCTCCGCCCTCACCGATCCGCGCGACCGAGAATTCCGGCACCACCTTGACCTCGGCGATCTTGCTGTAGACCGACAGGCTCGGGCCCTTGAGCGTACCGACGGTGACGGTGCGCAAGCCCGGCTGGGCATTGGCGGCCGCCTTGAGCTTGACCTTGATCTGCTGCGGGCTCTGGGAAACGATCTCGACCACCTCCACGCCCTTGCCAAAGTTCGGCTTGCCATTCAGGCCGCTGCCGACCAGGGTCACTTCGGTTTCGCCACCGGCCTTGAGGTAACCCGGTTGCACCGCCAGCAAACGGCTGCTGCCCTGCTTGGCGGCGACGAAGTCCAGGCCGCGCTCGTCGTGCTCGGCCTCGAACATCCGGCCTTGCATCGCATTGCCCTGGGCCGCGAACACCTGGCGCAGGGTCACACCGTCGATGGTGACGTTGCCGCGCCATTCGTAACCGGTGTAGAGAATCGCGCTGCCGTCGCCGTTGAACGGCGTGCCGTCGGCGTATTGGCCTTTGACGTTGACCTTGAAGGTGTCCGCGCCCTCGGCGGTCACGCTCATCACCCCGGCCAGTTCGCCCTTGCCCGACAGGTGGCCGCTGAAACTCCAGTCGCCCACCAGCGCCTCGGCTTTCGGCGCGCTGGCGAGCCATTTTTTCCAGGCCGGGTTGTCCAGCGGATACCGCTTGGCCAGCAGCGGCACCATGTCTTTGCGAGCCAGATCGAACCAGTCGCGGTCGCGTGACAGTGCCTGATACTCGAGCGACGGCCACTGACCAAGGTGGAAATTCACCAGGCGTTCCCATTCCTGGGCCGGCCGCCGTTGCAAGGCCACCCGGGCGCCGGAGTGGCACCGGCCACACATCTGACTGGTCTGGTCGTCGAACTGCTCGACGGTATTGAGCCGGCGTTCCAGCGCGTAACGCACGCCGTCGGTCTCGCTGGGTGCCAGGCCCTGGGTGTCGGCCAGGTACTTGACCAGGGTGCGACGGTCTTCGTCGCTGATCTGCAGACCGTGCATGGTCTGCATCCGAGCGATGCTCATCAGCCAGCCTTCCGGTGTCTTGCGCTGGTGGCTGATGCGACTCAGGGCGTTATCGGCCTCGGGGGTGTGACAGCCCTGACAGGTTTCCTTGAGGATGGTCTGGGCGTCGCGAGCTGCCAGGCTGTCCGGCGAATGCAGCGCTACACAGGCGGCCACGGCCAGCAGGCTGACACTCAGGCCTGATCGGAGTTTTCTCTTCATCAACGTCGAACCTCGCACGGTGCTTTCTTATTTTTGTGGCTTATCGTTTTTATGGTTTCTGCCGTCGGCTTTGATCTGCCGACGGAGGCAAGAGAAACGTCTGCGATGAGCAATACACGGAGCGTGCCAGCTTGTGAATATCTCGACTAATCAATGGCTTGCCAGTAATCGAACAGGGTTTTCACGGGCCTGTCATCGGCGTGGCACGTTCTATTTCGCGACAGGTGTTGCAACCTGAGACAAGCATAGTCCCGTTCCCTGCCGCACCATCGCTCCTACCGATGGCCTGCCAGGTGTTTCGAGATTCTCACACCGTCGCAATTTGCGACGTTTGCCCAGGCTCCGGCCATTCGAAAAAAACACCGCAAGCCCGCCAGTTCGGGCTCCGACCACGCAAATCCACATCTGGCACAGCCATTGCGAAAGACCTCGGCACACGAACAAGACGAGGTTTCAACATGTCGCTTCCCAACCTGCTTCCCGCTACCACGGCTTTCGTCCAGCGCGCCCCGCGCATGCTGATCGGCGGCGACTGGGTCGAGGCCGCCGACGGCCAGACCATGGCGCTGCACAACCCGGCCACCGGCGAGGTGCTGTGCGTGGTGCCAAGGGCCACGCCTGAAGATGTCGACCGCGCAGTGCTCGCTGCACGCCGGACCTTCGATGATTCGGCCTGGACCCGCACCCGCCCCCGCGAACGGCAGAACCTGTTGTGGAAGCTCGCCGACCTGATGCAGCGTGACGCAGAACTGCTGGCGCAACTGGAATGCCTGAACAACGGCAAAAGCGCGGCCGTGGCGCAGGCCATGGATGTGCAACTGGCCATCGACTTCCTGCGCTACATGGCGGGATGGGCGACCAAGATCGAAGGCTCCACGGTCGATGTGTCGGCGCCGCTGATGCCCAACGAGCAGTTCCACAGTTTCATCCGCCGCGAAGCGGTGGGCGTGGTCGGCGCCATCGTTGCCTGGAATTTCCCGCTGTTGCTGGCCTGCTGGAAACTCGGCCCGGCCCTGGCCACCGGCTGCACCGTGGTGCTCAAACCCGCCGACGAGACCCCGCTGACCGCCCTGAAACTGGCTGAACTGGTGCTGGAAGCCGGTTACCCCGAGGGGGTCTTCAACGTGGTCACCGGCACCGGCATCACCGCCGGTTCCGCACTGACTCACAACCCGCTGGTGGACAAGCTGACCTTCACCGGTTCCACCGCCGTGGGCAAGCAGATCGGCAAGATCGCCATGGACTCGATGACCCGGGTCACGCTGGAACTGGGCGGCAAGTCGCCGACCATCGTCATGGCCGACGCCGACCTGCCCAGCGCTGCGGCCGGCGCCGCCAGTGCGATTTTCTTCAACCAGGGCCAGGTGTGCTGTGCCGGCTCGCGCCTGTACGTGCAACGCAAGCATTTCGACAATGTGGTGGCGGACATCGCCGGTATCGCCAACGCGATGAAGCTTGGCAACGGCCTGGACCCGAGCGTGGAAATGGGCCCGCTGATCTCGGCACGGCAGCAGGAACGGGTGTATGGCTACATCGAAAAGGGCCGGGAAAGCGGTGCGACCATCGCCTGTGGCGGCGAGCAGTTCGGGCCGGGATTCTTCGTCAAACCGACGGTCATCGTCGATGTCGATCAACAGCATTCGCTGGTCCAGGAAGAAATCTTCGGTCCGGTGCTGGTGGCGATCCCATTCGACGACGAGGCCGATGCCTTGCGCCTGGCCAATGACAGCCCTTATGGGTTGGGGGCGAGCATCTGGTCGAACGACCTGGCCGCGGTGCACCGGATGATCCCGCGGATCAAGTCCGGCTCGGTATGGGTCAATTGCCACAGCGCGCTGGACCCGGCCCTGCCGTTTGGCGGCTACAAGATGTCCGGGGTCGGGCGGGAGATGGGGTATGCGGCGATCGAGCACTACACCGAGTTGAAGTCGGTGTTGATCAAGCTCTGACCTGTGGCGCCCTCGCGAGCCGGCTCGCTCTCCCCTGGTAAGTGCACCTCTGTGGGAGCGAGACGGCTCGCGAAAAGGCCGATGCGGTCAACCCGAGATCAAGGTTTGAAACCTTGGGCCAACAACCAACTTTTGACCATCCTGCCCTGCTCCACCGTCAACTCCGCCAACACCTGTCCCACCGGCTCGGCCCGCAACCGGCGCACCAAGGGCGCCAGTTCCACGCCCTGTACATGCCAGATCCCCAGTGGCTGGTCCGCCGTGATTACCACTTCGGCTTCATCGACAAACCCCTCTTTCAGCACGGGCGCGCATTCAATCCTCAGCGCCGCAAAATCCACCTCGGCATGTGCCACTTCAGCATCCGGCCATTGCCGTCGCGCGCGCCAGAACGGTTGCTCCCGCCAGCGCTGCTCGTCGGCGTAAAAATCCCGGCCGATGCGCGCAAAGCGCAAGAACAGTTGCTCCACCCGTTGCTGGTGAAAACGTTGGGCCAGGGCCGCGCGTTCGGGTTTGCGCAACAGCGTGTTGATCACCGTCGGCGCCTGCAACGCCGAAGACAAGGACTGGAAAATCCCATTGCCCGACAGCGGGTCCACCGCCATTGCCGCGTCGCCGACGCGGATCCAGCGTTCGCCACACACTTGAGGGCAGAGAATCGCCGTGCTGCTGCGCGCCTGCAGTTGCAGATCGACTTCAGGAGCGGCGCCGAAGAACTCGCGCGCCAATGCCGACGCCTGGCGCCGCTGGCGACAGTAGTCGAGTAACTGCGCCTTGCTCGGCAATTGGGCACTGGCCACGTCGAGCGTCCACTGCCAATAACATTGTCCGTCCGCCCGCCGCGCCATCCATGCCCAGCCGTCCTCAAGGCTCTCCACGGCGCTGGCAGTGTCGCCCGCCGCTCCTTGCCAGCGATTGAGCAGGCTGACCGTCTCCGGGCCGCGCAGGCCCTTGCCCGGCGTGGGGGCGTGACGTCCGCGGGCCTCCACCACAAAATCGGCAATCAGCGCATCGTGCCCCTCGATTTCAACCCGGTGCCCGGTGGGCAACGGCTGAACGCTCGACACCCGAGATTCAATCAGATCAACGCCCGCCAGGCGCAAGTCCTCGCGCAAGCCACGGTCAAAGTCGGGACGGTCCAGCAGGTATTCAATGTTCTGCGCATGCTGCTGGTCATTCCACGACACCTGGCGCTGGGACGGCAGCGTCGCCTGCGCCAGCGCGTGTTGCAGACCGGCGCCGCGCAAGGCCTCCAGCACCCGGATGGACACCCCCTCCAGCGCCGCGAAACGGCGCCACTCGCAAACCAGCGTTACGTCATGGCCGAGCCGGCGCAACCCCAGGGCCACCGCCGCACCCGCAGGCCCCGCGCCGAGAATCGCGATCATGGCCCGACACGCCGTTCAGGGCCACGATAGCGGGCGTTGGCCTGCAGCCAGTCGATGATCTGTTGACGGCTCGCATCGGGGTGCGTCAGCAGAAAGCCAGCGATGTGCCCGCTCAACGCTGCGCAGCCGAGGCTCGCCCCGGATTGCCCCGGATAAGTGCCCCGCACGCACGCGGCAAAATCCGCCTGGGCGCTGTCGAGCCACGACCATTGCTGCTCGGTGCAACGCGCGTCGCCCGTGACCCGCAGCACTTGTGGATAACTCGCCGGATACACGCCCTCGCCCTGGGCCGGACTGGAAGCACACAGCACAATCCCGCGCGCTACTGCGGCTGCACAGGCGGTTCGCAACAGAGGGCGGTCCTGCCGCAGGCCGAGGCTCAGGTTGATCAAGCTCACGTCCTGCGCGATCAGCCAGTCGATGGCCGTGGCGATCTGCAAGGCACTGGTGACGCCACGCTGATCGAACACCTGGGCCACACAGAACACCGCCGACGGTGCCCGCTGGGCAATGGCTTCGATCACCGCGCTGCCATGCCCCAGTGGATCGTCCAGCAAAGCGCCTTCGGCCAGGCCATCCTCGATCAGCGCAAACCGCCGTCCGGCGACCACTTGCACCCGCTGCGCCGCCGAATGGCCGCTGTCGACGACGCCGATGCGCAGTTCAGGCTTCATGCGGCACCGTCCTGGACGTGAGCACGCCGTCGAGCAACTCGAAACGCAGGTCGGCGTCGGCCAGGGTGGAAGGGCGATGGCTGATCAGGATCCGCGTACGCCCGGCGAACAATCGGTCGATGGCCTCGATCACTTCACGCTCGGTGGCTTCGTCCACTGCCGAGGTCGCTTCATCCAGTACCAGGATCAAAGGGTCCTGCAACAGCGCGCGGGCAATCGCGATGCGCTGCTTCTGCCCTCCGGACAACTGCTGGCCGCGTTCGCCCAGCGGGCTGTCGAGGCCTTCGGGCAATGAGGCAATCAGGCTGTCGAGTTGTGCCAGCCGCGCGACTTCGGCAATCGCCTCACGGCTGGCGTCGGGCATGGCGTAGGCCAGGTTGTCCGCGAGGCTGCCGCGAAACAGCACGATGTCCTGGCTGACCACCGCAATCTGCCTGCGCAACTGGAACAGGTCCAGTTCACGCACGTCGACTTCGCCCAGCAACACTCGTCCGGACTGTGGATCGTGATGTCGCTGCAACAAGTCGATCAGCGTCGACTTGCCGACCCCGGAGCCACCGCTCAGGGCAACTTTCAAACCGTAGGGAATCCGCGCTTCGATCCCGCGCAAGGTGGTCGGGCGCCCCGGGTGACTGAAGTGCACATCGTCAAAGCGCAAGTCGCCGGACGCCGGCATCGGCTTGGGTTCAACCGGCGTCAGCACGCTCGGCTGTTCGCCGCGCAACTCCATGACGCGACCCAGGCTGACGGTCATCCGCTGAATCGCCACGTAAAGCCCCAGCAGGCTCTGGACCGGCCCGACCGCCATGCCCAGATAGGTCGAGAACGCGATCAGCGCCCCCAGTTGCCAGGTGCCCTGCACCACCCAGTAACCGCCAATCAGAAACGCACAGGCCCTGGACAATGAGGTCAACGTGCCCGGCACCGCCTGGGTGAAAAACTCGGTGACCTGCAGGCGCAGCAATTGGCTCATGTAGCCTTGCCCCAGCAGTTCCAGGCGCCGTGACTCCCGTTGCTGCTGACCCGCCGATTGAATGAATTTCATCACCGGCAGCGTCTCGACCATGAACGACGACATGTCCGCCGAACGTTCGCGTAACTGCCGCACATCGCGCTCGACCTTGCGCCGCATCCAGCGCAGCCAGAGAACGTCGAGAGGAATCAGCACCAGGGCGAGCAACGAGAGTTGCCACGACAGGGTCACCAGCATCGCCACGGCGACGACCAGGCCGATCACGCTCGACACTGCGGAAAACAGCGAGTCCACGGCAAATCGCTGGATTTCCGCGACATCGCCATCCAGGCGCGACATCAGATCGCCGATGCGCCGCTGGCCGTAGAAACCCGGCGACAGCGTTTGCAGGTGCCGATAGAGATCGTCGCGCAGCGAAAACAGGATCCGTCCGGACAGCCGCGTGTGCAGGTAACGATTGATTCCCGACAACGCCGTGCCGAGCAGGCCGGCGACAATCATCAGTCCTGCGATCAACACCAGCATGGAGAAGTCGCGGGCCAGCAGGCCATCGTCGATCAGCAACTTGGTCAGCCAGGGTTGCACCAGCACCAACAGTGAAGCGCAGGCCGACAACCCCAGCAGCCCGGCAATCGCCAGGCGGTGCGGCCGGACAAAACCATACAACCAGCGCAACGCCGCTTGCAGGGCTTCGGGGTTCTGGCTGTCGATCAGCCGAACGATCAGACGCTGCATCACGAACGCAACTGTTTTAGCTTGCGATACAGCGTCGCGCGGCTGATGCCCAGCGCGTCGGCGGCGGCGGAGACATTGCCCTGATGGCTGTCCAGGGACTGGCGGATCAACTCCAGCTCGTTTTCGCGAATGCTGCCGGACGGGGGACGCTCACTGGCGTGCAGTTCGTCGAGCATGCTGTCGGGCAGGTGGTCGAGGGTGAGCACGGTCTCTCCCGGCTCGCGCATGGCCAGCGCGGTGCGCAAGACCATTTCCAGTTGGCGGATGTTGCCCGGCCAGTGATAACCCGCGAGCAAGCGGCTGAGGTCGTCGTGCAGGACCACGGTCGGGGCCTCCAGTCGGCTCAGTAAGCGGCCGACCAGCGCGGCAAAATCGTCGCGCTCACGCAGCGCCGGCAGCATCACGCTGATCCCGTTGACGCGGTAGAACAGGTCTTCGCGGAACTGTTTGTCTTCGACCAATCGCTTGAGGTCGCGGTGGGTGGCGCAGATCAGTGCGACATCGATGTCCTGTTCCTCGCCCGCGCCCAGTGGCGCTACCTTGCGGTCCTGCAGCACCCGCAGCAGACGCGCCTGCAAGGCCAGCGGCATGTCGCCGATTTCATCCAGGAACAGCGTGCCGCCGTGGGCCTGTTGCAGGCGGCCGATCATGCCGCCACGCCGGGAGCCGGTGAATGCGCCTTCGCGGTAGCCGAACAGTTCCGACTCGATCAGGCCCTCAGGAATCGCCGCGCAATTGACCGCGACAAAAGGTTTGTCGCAACGGCTGCCCGCCAGGTGCAAGGCGCGGGCAATGACTTCCTTGCCGGTGCCGGTTTCGCCGAGCAGCAGCACCGGCAGTTCGTTGGCCAGGCCCTGGCGGGCCATGCGCAAGGCTCGGGCGTAACGGAGATTACTGCCGGCCAGGGATTCAAGGTCCGGGGGTGTCTTGGCGGTCTTGGCGGTGCTGCGCGGTGGAGTGCTGACAGTGATCGAACGTTGTGGGGCGCGCAGGGTTTTGTAGAAAAACTCGCCTTTGGCGGTCTGCAGGCTGCCGGTGCCGCCCTGATGCAGGCGCGACAGCAATTGCAGGCCATCGACGCCGAGAAACTCTTCGCAACGCCGCCCCACCAGTGCCGAACGTTCGGCGTGGAGCAACTGGCAGGCCTGGGCGCTGACCGCCAGAATCTGTCCGCCCAGGCTCACCGCCAACAAGCCTTGCCATGGCGATTCAAGGTATTGCCGACGGCTATGGAACGCCAGCACGATCTGCTCTGGAAAACTGGCGTTGAACACCCGGCTTTCGATCTGGCTGACCGCCATGGCCAGCAGCGCGGTGCTGTCGTGAACGCGGCCGAGCGGACCTTCACGGGTCAGGTCGAGGACGCCGAGGATGTCGCCTTGCGGGCAGTAGATGGGGACGGAGGTGCAGGAGAAATCGGTCAGCCGGTCCAGGTAGTGCTCGCCGCAATCGATCAGGGTCGGCCGGGCTTCGACCAGGGCGGTGCCCAGTGCGTTGGTGCCGCGAGCGGCTTCGCTCCAGCAGGCCCCCAGGGCGATGTCTTGCAGGCCACTGCCCTTGAGGCGATCGGCTCGGCCTTCGACGGCCAGGATGGTCGCATCGGAATTGGCGAGGATGATCAGCCCTTCCTTGCCCTGGCGTTCGGCCAGGTAATCGATGGCCGGCAATGCCGCGTCGATCAGCAGGCGGTTGTTCGCCAGCAGCCCATCGAGGCTCGCACTCGAGTCCAGCGTCAGTTCGTGTTTGCCGTTGAAATGCACGCCATGACTGAGGCTGCGCCGCCACGACGCATCGATCTCGGCCCGCAACACGCCATCAGGGACTTCGCCCTCGAGGTGGAGCTTTTCCCGTGCCAACCGGGCTTCGCGGTGCAGTTTGGGGGAAGTTGTTTTTATTAGCGTCATCAAGCGCTCCGGATCGGTCCGCCCTGCGCTTTTTCAGTTTCAGCGCCCTGTCGCAATCTTTACGTTAACGTCAGGGCAATGGCAAGTGCCTTACGGCGTTTGTGTTTCCTCGCGCTTCGCGGGCACGCCCGCGAAGTCGGGGCCGATTACACGTGAGGGTCGCCAGGCGCTTTGCTCGGCGTGGCGTATTGAGGCTTGAGGTGACCGTCCTGGTCGAGCAGCCAGGCATCCATGATCTGCCGCACCACAGGGCCGGCGACACGCCCACCGGCCTCACCGTTTTCGATCATCACCGAGATCACGATTTTCGGGTGTTCGGCCGGCGCGAAACCGACAAACAAGGCGTTGTCGCGGTGACGCTCCAGGGTTTTCTCACGGTTGTAGCGCTCGCCCTGCTTGATCGCCACCACCTGCGCCGTGCCGCTCTTGCCGGCGATACGGTACTGGGCACCCTGCGCCGCTGCCCGGGCGATCCCGCGCGCATCGTGCATGACCATTTGCATGCCATGGTTGACCTGTTCCCAATCGCGCGGGTCTTTCAGCAGGATGTTGGGCATCGGGTGCTCATCCACAGGCGCCACACCATCCACGGTCCTGGCCAGGTGCGGCCGGTTCCAGACGCCCTTGTTGGCGATCAGCGCGGTGGCTTGGGCCAGTTGCAGCGGTGTGACCTGCATGTAGCCCTGACCGATGCCGAGAATCACCGTCTCGCCCGGGAACCACGCCTGACGGCGCGTGGCGCGCTTCCAGGCCTGGGACGGCATCAAACCGGCGGACTCTTCGTTCATGTCCAGCGAGACCTTCTCACCGAGGCCGAACATGGCCATGTAGTCGTGCAGACGATCGATGCCCAGCTTGTGCGCCAGGTCGTAGAAATAAGTGTCGTTGGAGCGCATGATCGCCGCGTCCATGTCCACCCAGCCGTCGCCGCTGTGGTTCCAGTTGCGATACTTGTGATCGTAGTCCGGGAGCTGGTAATAGCCGGGGTCGAAGACACGGGTCTGCGGCGTGACCACGCCGGCATCCAGGCCGGCAATCGCCACCTCGGGCTTGATCGTCGAGCCGGGGGCATAGAGCCCCCGTAGCACGCGGTTGAACAGCGGGCGGTCGATGGAGTCATGCAGCGCCGCGTATTCCTTGAAGCTGATGCCGGTGACGAACAGGTTGGGATCGAAACTTGGCTTGCTGACCATGGCCAGCACTTCGCCGGTCGACGGATCGAGCGCGACCACGGAACCCCGGCGGTCACCAAGGGCCTGTTCCGCGGCTTCCTGAAGCTTGACGTCGAGGCTCAGGACGATGTTTTTCCCGGGAACCGGATCGGTGTGTTTGAGCACCCGCAGTACCCGGCCCTGGGCGTTGGTTTCAACTTCTTCATAACCCACATGGCCGTGCAACTCCGACTCGTAGAACTTCTCGATCCCGGTCTTGCCGATAGACTGGGTACCACGGTACTCGACCGTATCCAGCGCCTTGGATTCCTTTTCGTTGATACGACCGACATAGCCAATCGAATGCGCGAAATGCTCGCCCATCGGGTAGTGACGCACGAATTGCGGCTCGACATCGATCCCGGGCAGACGGAACTCGTTGACGGCGAGCACGGCGATCTGTTCTTCGCTCAGTTCGTAGAACAGGGTGACCGGCACAAAGGGATGACGCGCCTGCTTCATCGCCTTGTCGAACAGCGCCCGATCTTCAACGGGCAGGTGCAGCAGGTCGACCACCTCGTCCAGCTCTTGCTTGACGTCAGAGGCACGTTCGCGGGTGATCGTCAGGTTGAAACTGGGACGGTTATCGGCAAGGACCACGCCGTTGCGGTCATAGATCAGACCCCGGGTCGGGGTGATCGGCAAAACATGGACACGATTGTTCTCGGAGATCGTCGAGTGGTAGTCGAACTCCATCACTTGCAGCACATACATTCGCCCTACCAGCGTGCACATGATGGCGACGACGAACAAGGCGCAAGCCATCAGTCTTTTGTTGACCAGGCGCGTCTCTTTTTCGTGATCCTTGATCGGTATCGGTTCGGGCATTTCTGCAGCGGCTCTTCGACTGAAAATGAAGCACCGATCCTTGGGCGGGCAATCAGTCCGTGAAAAAAGAGCTGCACCATACCAAAAACCGGTGGGTCGCTTTATTACGATTTCCTCGAACGGTTGTCCTTGAAGGCCAAATCGACCGTCGGCTTACCTTAGACTCGTGCATTTTTCACAAGATTGATGTTTCGATTCGTGCATTTTTCTCGTCGAAGGGCCTGTGGATACTGGGTGCATGTCATTCCTTTTTCGCGTCTGGGAGTCTTTTCATGCATTCACGATTTCAACGATTACTCGGCTCGAACGGGTTTTCCATAGGCCTGGAACTGCCGCTGGACAACGACTGGTCCAGCGACGGTCAGAATCGGCGGATAGCCGAAGGCCGGCCCTTTGGTGTTCCGGACCTGAGGCAGCATGCAGCGATGGCACGCCTGGCCGACAAGGCCGGGTTCAAAGCCCTGTGGGTTCGCGATGTGCCCGTTTACGACCCGAACTTCGGTGATGCCGCACAGGTGTTCGAGACCTTTTCCTATCTGGGATACCTGGCCGGGATCACCGACAACATCATGCTGGGTACGGCGGCAGTTGTGCTGCCATTGCGTCAGCCCTGGCTCACGCTGAAGGCCGCCAACAGCATCGATGAGTTGAGCGACGGTCGCCTGTTGCTGGGTGTGGCCAGTGGCGATCGACCCATGGAATACCCGTTGTTCGGGGTGGATTACGATCAGCGCGCAGAGGTGTTCCGCGATACGGTGGAACTGTTGCGTAGCCAGGGTGAAGGTCGTCTGCCTGAAGGTGCGCAATTGCTTCCGCAGCGGGATCAAGCCGTCCCCCTGTTGGTAGCGGGGCTGGGCCAGCAGTCACCGGCCTGGATTGGCGAACACATGGATGGCTGGCTGGCCTATCCTGGGACACCGGATGAACATCGTCGTCGGGTGGGCCTCTGGCGCGAGGTGGGTGGGGACAAGCCTTACATCAGCTTCGTCCATCTGGACCTGGCGGCCAATCCTCATACCCCGATGCGTCGTGTGCGTTTCGGCGGCACTTGCGGGCGGTTGGCATTGATTGATGAGCTTCAGGCCTTGCGTGAAGCCGGTGTCCAGCACGTAGGCCTGCATGTGCGTCGCAGCGAACGGCCGGTTGCCGAGGTCATCGAGGAGATCGCTGAGCACGTTCTGCCGAAGTTTCACTGACCCTGCTGCGTGTGCGAGGGCAGCCGAGAGGCTGTCCTTTGTGTGCGTGGTTTTTCTCGCGCGCAAAACAAAACCCCTACCTGCATACGCAGATAGGGGTTTCGGAATTTAATCTTGACGATGACCTACTCTCACATGGGGAAACCCCACACTACCATCGGCGATGCATCGTTTCACTGCTGAGTTCGGGA
>NZ_JACVAI010000011.1 GCF_014851765.1 Pseudomonas sp. PDM04
GCTGCGTAAATGACCGGCCAGCGACTGCGCAAACTGCTGTTCGTTACCCTGGGCATCGGTCCGGGACAGCGACTCGCCCAGCGGATTGAGGCGCACAGACGTCGTGAAACCGGGCAGTGGCGCATCGGTGAAATGGCGCCTGTGCGCCAGCACCGAACCGGTCAAAGCGTAATGGATGAAGTGCAGCGTTCCGGCAGGATCATCGTGCCGGATCAACCGCCCGCATTGGTTGTGATCGGCTGCCGCCTGATCGTTGGCCGCGTAGCTCAAACGCTCCGCACACACGGCTTCGCCACCCTGTGCCTGCTCGAACAAGGTCGTCAGCCGTCGTTGAACGTCGTAGTGCATCAGGCGCCGGGCGCCCCGGCCATCCCAATCGTGCACCGGCTGGCCGTCCTCGCCCAACAGCCTGAGACGCAGGCCTGCGTCCACACTGACGCTGCACAAGACAGCGCCGCTCAGGCTATGGGTCATGCTCAGGTTGGCCGGTGACGACGCCTCAAGGAACAACCGCGGATCCCGCAGATCGTTCGCTCGCCCTTGCGGGTCATAAACCGATCGATTGACCTGCACCTCGACGCCCTCGCCCTCCACAGCGCGATAGTAGTCCACCGATCGCACAGCCAATCCTCGCGGATCAACGACCGCTACTGTTGGTGTGTCACGGTGAATGGTTCTGGCCAACGATCGCATGACTACTCACCTTTAGTGTGATAAACGAAATTAAACGCTTACTTCCTCCATACCTTCTGCAGTTCAACTGCGTGTTCAAGTCGTTCATGAACATAACTTTTCGACAACATCGGAAAAATTTCCACATCGCCCGTGGAGTAGCAATAGGCTGTTGAATCACCCTTTACCGAAGTCCATTGCTGGTAGATTCTTTTATTTTTGAGCCCATCATCTATAACTCCCGCAAGACTCAAATTTGATTTTTTATCCCCCACTTTCAAAGGAAATTTCTTCTTCGCAGCTACTTCCAGCGAGCGCTCGTCAATGTAATTATCACCGGGCACGTATCCGGGTTCGCTGGTTTCATAAACCTTGGAAATTTCGAACGTGCCATGATCAGCCAGGTGCGCCACGGGAAATGTTGGCCATGCATCTGCGTACACTGCACCGTCCATGCGATGATCCCCAAGGACAACAAAGGAATGATCCATCCCTTGAGCGCCTACCCTGTACACCGGATCCGTTCGTGAAGAAGCGCTCGCCAGCAATTCGAAGGTAACCCGAGAGAACTCCCCACAATTTCCAGCGAACTCTTGAACCGCGTTGTTCATCAGAGTTCCTGAGCCGTCTCGTAGCAACTCAACAAGAGGGTGAACGAGTCCCCGTGTTCGCCATAAATCAATTGCCTGGTTACTAGAGCCGTATGGTAGTAAGGTCCTGGCAAACCGAATGGCCCTGTCAGCCAATATAAGTCTGTTCATAGTACCTTCATCAACTTCAACATAAACAGGACTTACTGGATTGTCATCTTCACGACCCAGGCTGACGTTCATTTTATTCATAGCCTCAACAGGAAAAACCTGCTTCCCACTAAGGCCTGCTAACTTTTCCTGCTTCTTGGTCATGTTGGAAATATCAATTCGTCCCAATCCTTGAACGTCCCTGTACGAAACCGGGTCTCCTTTAACGAAAGCAAACATATTTAATCCGTCCTGCTCTCCAGCCGGATCCGGATTCACCCAGCGCTGCAACCACGGCACGTAGTACCTGAACCCATAGTAATAAAGCCCCGTCGCATCCCGCTCTTTCCCCGAATAACGCACCGTCTTGTAACCGACCTGCACCGCTTCGCCGCTGGACCACGCGGTTTCGCCGAACGGGTAATAGCGCTCCTGGGTAATGACCTGGCCATCCTGGTCCAGCTCCAGCGTGCTGGATCCCAGGTGATCGGTCAGGCTGTAGCGCTGCTGGTCGTTGGCGATGCCATCGGGTTTTCCTGCCTGCCAGTGCAACACCCGCACGCTACCGCGCCCGGTGCTGACGTCGATGACGTGCAGTATTTCCCCGGTGCCGCTGTGCCTGCGGATTTCCAGGCCGGGCAGGTACAGCGTTTCAAGCAGCAACGATTGCGCGTGGGTTTGCAGCGAGCGGGTTTTGCGCACGCGCTGGCCGTCGGCGCCGTAGACGTATTGCTCGCTGTCGCTGAG
>NZ_JACVAI010000012.1 GCF_014851765.1 Pseudomonas sp. PDM04
AAAACAAAACCCCTACCTGCATACGCAGATAGGGGTTTCGGAATTTAATCTTGACGATGACCTACTCTCACATGGGGAAACCCCACACTACCATCGGCGATGCATCGTTTCACTGCTGAGTTCGGGATGGGATCAGGTGGTTCCAATGCTCTATGGTCGTCAAGAAATTCTTGAGCTGACACGTTTTTCAACGCTCCAGCGAATCGGGTATGTGATGTTTGTGAGTTGCAAACTTTCGGTTTGTTTCGTCTTCACAACACCGCAATCTGGTCTCGTTCGTCTTTCAACTCAGGAGTCACAAATTGCTTGGGTGTTATATGGTCAAGCCTCACGGGCAATTAGTATTGGTTAGCTCAACGCCTCACAGCGCTTACACACCCAACCTATCAACGTCGTAGTCTTCGACGGCCCTTCAGGGAACTCAAGGTTCCAGTGAGATCTCATCTTGAGGCAAGTTTCCCGCTTAGATGCTTTCAGCGGTTATCTTTTCCGAACATAGCTACCCGGCAATGCCACTGGCGTGACAACCGGAACACCAGAGGTTCGTCCACTCCGGTCCTCTCGTACTAGGAGCAGCCCCTCTCAAATCTCAAACGTCCACGGCAGATAGGGACCGAACTGTCTCACGACGTTCTAAACCCAGCTCGCGTACCACTTTAAATGGCGAACAGCCATACCCTTGGGACCGGCTTCAGCCCCAGGATGTGATGAGCCGACATCGAGGTGCCAAACACCGCCGTCGATATGAACTCTTGGGCGGTATCAGCCTGTTATCCCCGGAGTACCTTTTATCCGTTGAGCGATGGCCCTTCCATACAGAACCACCGGATCACTAAGACCTACTTTCGTACCTGCTCGACGTGTCTGTCTCGCAGTCAAGCGCGCTTTTGCCTTTATACTCTACGACCGATTTCCGACCGGTCTGAGCGCACCTTCGTACTCCTCCGTTACTCTTTAGGAGGAGACCGCCCCAGTCAAACTACCCACCATACACTGTCCTCGATCCGGATAACGGACCTGAGTTAGAACCTCAAAGTTGCCAGGGTGGTATTTCAAGGATGGCTCCACGCGAACTGGCGTCCACGCTTCAAAGCCTCCCACCTATCCTACACAAGCAAATTCAAAGTCCAGTGCAAAGCTATAGTAAAGGTTCACGGGGTCTTTCCGTCTAGCCGCGGATACACTGCATCTTCACAGCGATTTCAATTTCACTGAGTCTCGGGTGGAGACAGCGCCGCCATCGTTACGCCATTCGTGCAGGTCGGAACTTACCCGACAAGGAATTTCGCTACCTTAGGACCGTTATAGTTACGGCCGCCGTTTACCGGGGCTTCGATCAAGAGCTTCGCGTTAGCTAACCCCATCAATTAACCTTCCGGCACCGGGCAGGCGTCACACCCTATACGTCCACTTTCGTGTTTGCAGAGTGCTGTGTTTTTAATAAACAGTCGCAGCGGCCTGGTATCTTCGACCGGCATGGGCTTACGGAGCAAGTCCTTCACCCTCACCGGCGCACCTTCTCCCGAAGTTACGGTGCCATTTTGCCTAGTTCCTTCACCCGAGTTCTCTCAAGCGCCTTGGTATTCTCTACCCAACCACCTGTGTCGGTTTGGGGTACGGTTCCTGGTTACCTGAAGCTTAGAAGCTTTTCTTGGAAGCATGGCATCAACCACTTCGTGTTCTAAAAGAACACTCGTCATCAGCTCTCGGCCTTA
>NZ_JACVAI010000013.1 GCF_014851765.1 Pseudomonas sp. PDM04
CCGCCCCCAGGTTCGGGCCAAGCCCCTCGGCAAACAACCTGTGATCAAACTGCGCCACGGCACGCCCCCGCGGATCAAACACCTGCCGGGTGATGTGCGCTTGCGACGGCTCTTCCTCGACAGCCCGGCAATAAGCCACTGCCCGCACCGCCAAGCCTCGCGGGTCGAGCACCGCGAGATCGGGAGTGTTGGTGTTTACACCGAGGCTGTTCATGTGGCTGTGAATACCACGCCGGACATGTCGCGGCTACTGACACAAATGACAGTTCTTCGTCAGTCAGTCTCCAGTACTGCCCCTAAGATGATACGAAGATCCTTTGGCTGGGCAGGATCGAGCACTGGTTCCTCCTCAAAACCCATGCTTTGCCTGCCGGTGGTCTCTCATTCTGTCGTGTCTCACAAAGCGTTGCTGACATACTGGGCACGCGAAAGGCTTGACCCCGTGGGATCTCATGTGAAGAGTCAAATTGCCTTTCAACCCGAATTTTGCACCGCACTGTTCGCAGATATGCGGCTTTTCTCCGGAGTGAGTGGCCATGTGATGAGTCAGGGAAGTTTCAGTTGCAAGAGATTTGTCGCAAACCGAACAGCGAAAACGACTGTTTCCTGCGTGACTGTCCATGTGATTTCTCAACCTCGCGTGCCGCGTGAATGCCTTTTCGCAAATTTCGCATCGATGAAGTTTTATCGCGGTGTGCGTTTGAAGATGCCGATCTATATTTTTTTTTATCCGAAACCCCCGACCGCAGGCTTCGCAAACAAACGGTTTGTCAGCTGTAGGTTGTACAGCGAAGGTGCCATGCTCCATTCCAGTAGGTGGAGGCAAACCGTAAGCTGCTCTAGAGGTGGATGGCTGAGGTGCCGTAGGAACCGAATCAGCTGTTGTGACCCGGGCAGGCTGGTTTTCAAGACTCGCCTCTTCACCTGTACCACCATCAATCAAACTTTGTACGAATTGAGCAAGCTCAGCGTGCCATGGTGGCGCCGTCACCTCAGTGGGTGACCCACTTGCGTTAGGAGGATCGACCACGACAGGAGTCGGCACGGCCGTTGATGTGCTTGGGTCTGCAGGCATCGGAATTTGTACGTCAGGGAGAGCATCCAGAAGTCCCTGGGAGTGCTTGTCACCCTCGTTTGCTTGCTGCCCCAATGCTTGCAGAAAACCTATCATTTCTTCCGGATTGATCACCTCCTCTCCAACCCGGCCGTCCCTATCGAAATACCGCACCGGCGAGTTACCAACAAAACAATACAAATTCAACCCATCCACTTCCCCCGCCGGGTCCGGGTTGATCCAGCGCTGTTGCCAGGGTGCGTAATAACGATAGCCGTAATAAATCAAACCCGTTGCGTCGCGCTGTTTGCCCGAGTAGCCCCAGGTCTTGTACGACGCCTTGGCGCCATGGTGCGCCACCCACCATGCCCTGCCGCCAAACGGCAGATAGCCTTCGTCGCTGATCACTGCCCCCTGTTCGTTCAATTCCAGCAGCCCGGAGCGCAAGTGGTCGGTGAGGCTGTAGCTCAGATGATCGTTGTCGACACCGGTCGGCGGT
>NZ_JACVAI010000014.1 GCF_014851765.1 Pseudomonas sp. PDM04
TACCCAACCACCTGTGTCGGTTTGGGGTACGGTTCCTGGTTACCTGAAGCTTAGAAGCTTTTCTTGGAAGCATGGCATCAACCACTTCGTGTTCTAAAAGAACACTCGTCATCAGCTCTCGGCCTTAAGATCCCGGATTTACCTAAGATCTCAGCCTACCACCTTAAACTTGGACAACCAACGCCAAGCTGGCCTAGCCTTCTCCGTCCCTCCATCGCAATAACCAGAAGTACAGGAATATTAACCTGTTTTCCATCGACTACGCTTTTCAGCCTCGCCTTAGGGACCGACTAACCCTGCGTCGATTAACGTTGCGCAGGAAACCTTGGTCTTTCGGCGTGGGTGTTTTTCACACCCATTGTCGTTACTCATGTCAGCATTCGCACTTCTGATACCTCCAGCAAGCTTCTCAACTCACCTTCACAGGCTTACAGAACGCTCCTCTACCGCATCATCCTAAGATGATACCCGTAGCTTCGGTGTATGGTTTGAGCCCCGTTACATCTTCCGCGCAGGCCGACTCGACTAGTGAGCTATTACGCTTTCTTTAAAGGGTGGCTGCTTCTAAGCCAACCTCCTAGCTGTCTAAGCCTTCCCACATCGTTTCCCACTTAACCATAACTTTGGGACCTTAGCTGACGGTCTGGGTTGTTTCCCTTTTCACGACGGACGTTAGCACCCGCCGTGTGTCTCCCATGCTCGGCACTTGTAGGTATTCGGAGTTTGCATCGGTTTGGTAAGTCGGGATGACCCCCTAGCCGAAACAGTGCTCTACCCCCTACAGTGATACATGAGGCGCTACCTAAATAGCTTTCGAGGAGAACCAGCTATCTCCGAGCTTGATTAGCCTTTCACTCCGATCCACAGGTCATCCGCTAACTTTTCAACGGTAGTCGGTTCGGTCCTCCAGTCAGTGTTACCTAACCTTCAACCTGCCCATGGATAGATCGCCCGGTTTCGGGTCTATACCCAGCGACTAAACGCCCTATTAAGACTCGCTTTCGCTACGCCTCCCCTATTCGGTTAAGCTCGCCACTGAATATAAGTCGCTGACCCATTATACAAAAGGTACGCAGTCACAGAACAAAGTCTGCTCCCACTGCTTGTACGCATACGGTTTCAGGATCTATTTCACTCCCCTCTCCGGGGTTCTTTTCGCCTTTCCCTCACGGTACTAGTTCACTATCGGTCAGTCAGTAGTATTTAGCCTTGGAGGATGGTCCCCCCATATTCAGACAAAGTTTCTCGTGCTCCGTCCTACTCGATTTCATGACTAAGAGACTTTCGCGTACAGGGCTATCACCCACTATGGCCGCACTTTCCAGAGCGTTCCGCTAATCTCAAAGCCACTTAAGGGCTAGTCCCCGTTCGCTCGCCACTACTAAGGGAATCTCGGTTGATTTCTTTTCCTCAGGGTACTTAGATGTTTCAGTTCCCCTGGTTCGC
>NZ_JACVAI010000015.1 GCF_014851765.1 Pseudomonas sp. PDM04
TCCCGAAGGCACCAATCCATCTCTGGAAAGTTCATTGGATGTCAAGGCCTGGTAAGGTTCTTCGCGTTGCTTCGAATTAAACCACATGCTCCACCGCTTGTGCGGGCCCCCGTCAATTCATTTGAGTTTTAACCTTGCGGCCGTACTCCCCAGGCGGTCAACTTAATGCGTTAGCTGCGCCACTAAGAGCTCAAGGCTCCCAACGGCTAGTTGACATCGTTTACGGCGTGGACTACCAGGGTATCTAATCCTGTTTGCTCCCCACGCTTTCGCACCTCAGTGTCAGTATCAGTCCAGGTGGTCGCCTTCGCCACTGGTGTTCCTTCCTATATCTACGCATTTCACCGCTACACAGGAAATTCCACCACCCTCTACCATACTCTAGCTTGTCAGTTTTGAATGCAGTTCCCAGGTTGAGCCCGGGGCTTTCACATCCAACTTAACAAACCACCTACGCGCGCTTTACGCCCAGTAATTCCGATTAACGCTTGCACCCTCTGTATTACCGCGGCTGCTGGCACAGAGTTAGCCGGTGCTTATTCTGTCGGTAACGTCAAAACACTAACGTATTAGGTTAATGCCCTTCCTCCCAACTTAAAGTGCTTTACAATCCGAAGACCTTCTTCACACACGCGGCATGGCTGGATCAGGCTTTCGCCCATTGTCCAATATTCCCCACTGCTGCCTCCCGTAGGAGTCTGGACCGTGTCTCAGTTCCAGTGTGACTGATCATCCTCTCAGACCAGTTACGGATCGTCGCCTTGGTGAGCCATTACCTCACCAACTAGCTAATCCGACCTAGGCTCATCTGATAGCGCAAGGCCCGAAGGTCCCCTGCTTTCTCCCGTAGGACGTATGCGGTATTAGCGTCCGTTTCCGGACGTTATCCCCCACTACCAGGCAGATTCCTAGGCATTACTCACCCGTCCGCCGCTCTCAAGAGAAGCAAGCTTCTCTCTACCGCTCGACTTGCATGTGTTAGGCCTGCCGCCAGCGTTCAATCTGAGCCATGATCAAACTCTTCAGTTCAAACATCTTTGGGTTTTGAGAAAACCCTAAACTTGGCTCAGCAATCGTTGGTTACATCTTTGATTTCTCGCGGAGTAACTTGTGATGCTGATAATCTGTTGACTAGCAGTCTGACTCCACAAGCACCCACACGAATTGCTTGATTCAGTTGTTAAAGAGCGGTTGGTTAAGAGCTTTCGTCTCAACCGAGGCGCGCATTCTACAGCGCCCTTCGTATCTGTCAAGCGGTTATTTTAAGAAGTTTTCAAAGTTTCCTTTGCAACTTCAACCACTTGCGCTTTCGATCTCTCGTTAGCGGGAGGCGAATTCTACAGCGTTACTCGCTGCTGTCAACACCTCTTTTTCACCGCTTTCGACCGAGAAGATCGAACCGTCCATCAAGCGACTGCACACTGCCTGACCGACTCCTTCC
>NZ_JACVAI010000017.1 GCF_014851765.1 Pseudomonas sp. PDM04
GTGCGGCCGGAGGCCAGTGTTCGGCGCACCTTGCGCAGGCGTTTGCCGCCACCGCCGTAGCGAAAGGATTCGGTGTCATCCGGGCCGTCGTCGCGGGTGACCGGCGACACTTCGTTCAACTGGTTGCGCGTGTCCCACCCCATCGCCTGGCCGGGGAGCAAGTATTTTTGGTTGCCATTGCCGTCGAAGGCGTCGGCGAAGTCGGGCGGTGGGTCATCTGAATTGAAAATGATGCTGCGGTTGCTGGCCTCGTCTACTGCCCAGCGCCGGGTAAACGGCTGCACGCCCAAGTGGCGCAGCTCGAGCGCGTTGTTCCCGGCGTCGTAATCGTATTCCTCGCGGTAATTGACCAAGGCATTGGGGTCGTTGGCGGCGTGAAACACTTCCCGGCCCGTCGCGCCGATCAGGCGGTAACGGCTGTCGTAGGTGTAGGTGCTGACGGGATCGATTTGCTGGTTTTTGAACCAGGTGACGGGTTTGGAACGGTCGTCGATTTGCACCGGATTGCCGACCGGGTCGTAGGCGTAATGCAAATCCTGCAACAGGGCTTGGCCGGGCAGACCTGCACTCAAGCGTTCGAG
>NZ_JACVAI010000018.1 GCF_014851765.1 Pseudomonas sp. PDM04
GGCCTACAACTACAAGGTCGTCCGCCAATTCGTCATCGCGACCGTGTTCTGGGGCGTGGTGGGGATGGCAATGGGGGTGTGGATCGCCTCGCAACTGGTGTGGCCCGAGATGAACCTCGACCTGCCCTGGACCACCTTCGGCCGCCTGCGACCGCTGCACACCAGCCTGGTGATCTTCGGCTTCGCCGGCAGCGCCCAGTTCGCCGCCAGTTACTACGCCGTGCAGCGCACCTGCCAGGTGCGCCTGTACTCCGACACCCTCGCCGCCTTCACCTTCTGGGGCTGGCAATCGGTGATCGTGATCATGCTGGTCACCCTGCCGCTGGGCTACACCACCACCAAGGAATACGCCGAGATCGAGTTCTCCGGCGCGGTGTGGATGGCGGTGGTCTGGGTCGCCTACGCCATCGTGTTTTTCACCACCGTGGTGCAACGCAAGACCAAGCACATCTACGTCGGCAACTGGTTCTTCGGCGCGTTCATCGTGGTGATCGCCATGCTGCACGTGGTCAATCACCTGTCGATCCCGGTGGACTGGTTCAAGTCCTACCCGGTGTACTCCGGCGCCA
>NZ_JACVAI010000019.1 GCF_014851765.1 Pseudomonas sp. PDM04
TGCCGATGGTCGCGAGCCAGAAGTGCAGGTTGATCAGCGGGGTGCTGTGCATCTGCTCGCGCCCGAAGACTTTGGGCACCATGTGGTAGGTGGCGCCGAAGGTGATCATCGCCACCCAGCCCAGGGCTCCGGCGTGCACGTGGCCGATGGTCCAGTCGGTGTAGTGGGAGAGGGCGTTGACAGTCTTGATCGCCATCATCGGCCCTTCGAAGGTCGACATGCCGTAGAACGCCAGGGACAGCACCAGGAAGCGCAGGATCGGGTCGCTGCGCAGCTTATGCCAGGCGCCCGAGAGGGTCATCATGCCGTTGATCATGCCGCCCCAGCTGGGGGCCAGGAGGATCAGCGACATCGCCATGCCCAGCGACTGCGCCCAATCGGGCAGGGCGGTGTAGTGCAGGTGGTGCGGCCCGGCCCAGATGTACAGGGTGATCAGCGCCCAGAAGTGCACGATGGACAGGCGATAGGAGTACACCGGCCGGCCGACTTGCTTGGGCACGAAGT
>NZ_JACVAI010000001.1 GCF_014851765.1 Pseudomonas sp. PDM04
GGTTTTTGAACCAGGTGACGGGTTTGGAACGGTCGTCGATTTGCACCGGATTGCCGACCGGGTCGTAGGCGTAATGCAAATCCTGCAACAGGGCTTGGCCGGGCAGACCTGCACTCAAGCGTTCGAGGCGTGCATCCTCGGGGCGAAATTCGGCGCGGGTGATGACGCCGTTACCTGCCCGCTCCTGCTCGACCAGGCCACTGGCGTTATAGTGGATGTCGCTGACCAGGGTCGTCTCATCGCGTTCCTGGCTCTGCAAGTAAACGGCACTGAGTTGCCCCGCGCACGTCCGGCTCATGCGCCGAAGATTGCCCATCGCATCGGTCTGCGCCGCCACCTCGCCCAAGGCATCGTAAGCCCAGCGGCTGTCGAGACCGGGGGCGGTCTCCAGTAACGCATCGCGAGCAGCAATCTCCTCTGGCCAGTCCACCGCCTCAAGCGATGCCAGAAAATGACTGGTCTCCAGCAGCGGCAACCCCTGCACACTGTAATCGGGCATGTGCCGGGTGGTGGCGGGGTCGTCGTGACGGATCAACTGGCCGCACTGATTGCGAGCGTCACCCTCAACCCCGCCGTACTGAAAACGCTCGACCACCCGCGCGACCTCGCCGTGAAGCTGCTCGGTGATCGCCAAGGGGCGCAGTCGATTATCGTAACCCCGCTGCTGGCTGCCGCGACTGTCCCAGCGCTGCACCAGCTGCCCCGCCTCGCCCAGCAGCGCCACGACCCATCCTGCATCGACACGGGCAGCCAACAGCTCCACCGCTGACAACCCATGAACCGCCCCCAGGTTCGGGCCAAGCCCCTCGGCAAACAACCTGTGATCAAACTGCGCCACGGCACGCCCCCGCGGATCAAACACCTGCCGGGTGATGTGCGCTTGCGACGGCTCTTCCTCGACAGCCCGACAATAAGCCACCGCCCGCACTGCCAGGCCTCGCGGGTCGATCACCGCGAGATCGGGTGTATGGGCATGTACGCCGAGGCTGTTCATGGGGCTGTGAATACCACGCCGGACATGTCGCGGCTACTGACACAAATGACAGTTCTTCGCGCCAGACCCGATCAATCTGACGACAGGCGCCTGACCACCTGCTCGGCCGATGCCAGGCAACGGGTCAGCCTCCGCTGATTCAATGCCGAACAGATCACCAGGCCGAGTACGTCATGGCGCTCACGCTCAAAACGTGCCCGGGTAGCTGCCGCCGTCGAGCAACAGGTTCTGCCCGGTGAGAAAGCCGGCGTGACGGCTGCAAATGAACGCGCAGTAAGCCCCGAACTCGTCGGGCTCGCCGAAGCGCTGCGCCGGTACGTTGCGCCGACGCTGCTGGCTGACCTGCTCGACACTGGTGCCACTGGCATCAGCAGCGGCGCTTAGGGTCTTGTGCAGGCGCTCGGTCTCGAAAGGACCGGGCAACAGGTTGTTGATCGTCACGTTGTTCCCGGCCAGCCGCGACTGGCGTGCAAGCCCGGCAATGAAACCGGTGAGACCGCTGCGGGCGCCGTTGGACAGCCCCAGCACGTCGATCGGCGCCTTGACCGCGCCTGAAGTGATGTTGACCACACGGCCGAACCCGCGCTCGGCCATGCCATCGACGCAGGCCTTGATCAGTTCGATCGGCGTGAGCATGTTGGCGTCCAGTGCCTTCAACCAGTCTTCGCGCTGCCAGTCGCGGAAGTCGCCCGGGGGTGGGCCGCCAGCGTTGTTGATCAGGATGTCCACCTGCGGGCAGGCCGCCAGCACCTGCTCACGTACCGTCGCGTCGCTGATGTCGCCGGCCACGGTGCGCACTTCAATGCCACTCGCGAGGGTGCGCAACTGCGTGGCAGCCACCTGCAAGGCTTCGTCGCCACGGGCATTGATCACCAGGTTGACGCCCTCCTTCGCCAGGGCTCGCGCACAGGCCAGGCCCAGCCCCTTGCTGGCGGCACAGACGATCGCCCAGCGTCCCGAGATTCCCAGATCCATGTCCACACTCCCGACCGTTGAAAACCATTACGTTACCACCCGCGCTCGTTTCCTCAAGCGCTGACTCAGCCGGCGCGAGGGACATGAACGCGGTCCCGGATGATCGGCGATATCGGTTGCAAGGAACTCTGGACGCGTGTCGCGAATCCTAAGTGATGTGGTACTTCCCCTCACGCAGTACGTTCCACCCTTTCGGAGGACACTGTCATGCGCCGTCTGATCATTATCTCTTCTCTTGTGTTGTGCTTACCCGTTGGCTCGGCTTTGGCGAAAGTGGATGCGGGCGATGTCGCCACATCGGCCGGGGTTTCCGCTTCGCTGTACTCGACGTTCAAGGACCATAAACTCATGATCCCTGCGCGGGATGACGCCTCCAGCTTCGTGGCCAGTGGCGGTGCCATTCGCGGCGTGTATCTGGAGTCGGTCATGCAGCAGATCCGCCAGGACAATCCCGGGCTCAACGCCAGCGACGAAGACCTGGCCAGGGCCATTTTGATCCAGGACGGTGCCGCTGCCGGGCAATAAAGGCTGAAAAAATCGTGGTGGGGCTTGTGACACCTGGATCGCGTTTCCGGCCCTGCTTCGCTTTTCCGCAGATTCTGCGTCTCAACGTGCCCAGCCGGCCATCCGCTGTGCGTTGCGGCTGACCCCGCCGCACACCCCGATCACCGCGTCATTGAACTCGGCAATCGGTGTGCACGCCCCGGCAATGGTCCCTGACCCGGGTGGCCGCTTCAGCGATAGCGCGGCGCCGGCCTTGAGCTCCCGAACAGCCCCGAAAGGACTTGGCGCTGGGCCTCGTAACGGTCCCACTGTTCACCGTCGTGCAGACCCGGAATGGTCACCACTTCGCCGCTGGCAAACCCTGCCAGCGCGGCATCGACCATGTCCTCGGCGGACATGACGATTTCATGCGGCAGGTTCTCCACCGGATTGCCCGCCTCGCTCCAGAACTCGGTGGCCGTGGCGCCGGGCAACACGGCTTGAATGCGAATGCCTTTGTCGGCCAGCTCGTGGTGCATGGATTGGCTCAGACTCAGAACGAACGCCTTGCTGCCGCCGTACACGCCATTGAGAATTTCCGGCGCAATCGCCACGATCGAGGAAATGTTGATCACCGCGCCCGTGCCCCGGGCCACGAATCCCGGGACCACCGCGTAGGCCAGGCGCATCAGTGCGGTGACGTTGAGGGTGATCATGTCCTGCATATCGTCCACCGGACTGGCGAGCAACGGCATGACACCGCCTACCCCGGCGTTGTTGACCAGCAAAGTGATGCTGGCGTCGGTGCGCAGAATGTCTTCGACGCGGCGCAAGTCCGCCGGGTCTTTCAGATCGGCGGCGACCACTTCCACGGCGCGTCCGGTTTCATTACTCAAGTGATCGGCCAGGCTGTCGAGCCTGGCCCGACTGCGGGCGACCAGAATCAGGTCATAACCCTGGCGGGCGAGACGGTCGGCGTAGACCGCGCCGATACCGGAAGAGGCGCCCGTGATCAGGGCGGTGCCTTTGGATGAGAGAGCCATGCTTGGTTTCCTTCAGTGCAGGGGGCGAGGTGTTCGCCGGTGTGCACAGTTATAAATGGACTCACGCCCGACTCAAATGACGTTTAAAGTACGGTTTTAGGACATCCGATATCGAGGGCATCGAAATGACTTCCGTGGCGTTCGTGGTGTTTGATGGTTTCCAGTCCATGGCCCTGGCTGCCATGCCCGTGTTCGAGTACGCCAACTTCAGCGCGGGCGAAGCGCTTTACCAGGTGAGCGTCGTATCAGAAGACGGCCGCACTCTGCGCGCGTCCGGCGGCTTGAGCGTGGGCACCGAGGCCTTCGATGAGCGAGTGTTCGATACGGTGATCGTGGTGGGCGGCGATGCCATTCTCCAGCAGGCCCCCGAGGGTGTTCTGGATTACCTGCGCGCCAGCGTGAAAACCGCCCGGCGCACGGCATCCATCTGTTCCGGGGCGTTCGTCCTGGCCCAGGCCGGGCTGCTCGACGGGCGACGGGCGACCACGCACTGGGCATATGCGCGGGATCTGCAGGCGCGGTTTCCGTCGATCAAAGTCGAGGAAGACCGCATTTATGTGGTCGACGGTGCGGTCTGGACCTCGGCCGGCATGACGGCCGGCATCGATCTGGCGCTGGCTATGGTCGAAAAGGACCACGGCGCCGAACTGGCCCGCTCCGTGGCGCAGAAACTGGTGATGTACCACCGCCGCGCGGGCGGCCAGTCCCAGCACTCGGCGTTGCTGGAGCTGGAGCCGAAATCCGATCGTATCCAGACCGTCCTCGGCTACGCCCGAGAACACCTGGCGCAAGCGTTGTCGGTGGAGCAACTGGCGGACGTGGCGCGCCTGAGCCCACGCCAGTTCAGCCGCGCCTTTCGCGCCGAAACCGGTCAGTCGCCGGCCAAGGCCATCGAAAACCTGCGCCTGGAAGCGGCCCGGCAGATGCTCGAACGCGGACGCCTGACCCTCGACCAGATCGCCATGGAAACCGGGTTCAGCGATCGTCGACGAATGCGTGAAGCCTTTCTCCGGGCCTTCGGACAACCGCCCCAGGTGATCCGGCGCAGTGCCCGGGCCGAGATGCTGTAGACGCCGGGAATCCAGCAGGCCAATGGACGGTGGGAGCACCACACGATCATGGCGGCAGCGAGCCTGCTCGCGATAGACGATAACGCGGTTCTTCAGCAGGCCGCCCCGGCATGCTCCAGGCGGTGAAACAGACGGTTGAAATACACCAGGCTGTCGCCCTCCCCGCGCACACCCACTTTCGACAGTTCAACGAACATCACCGAATGCGAGCCCACTTCCTTGCACTCGCTGATTCGCCCTTCCAGTTGCACCAGCGCATCGCGCAGCACCGGCACACCGGTGTCGCCGCCGTCCCACAGGTCCCAGGCAAAGCGCTCGGCCATCGACACCTGGGTCATGCCGGCAAAGTGGCGGGCCAGTTCTTCCTGCTCGCCACACAACACGTTGACGCACAATTGGCCGTTGGTGCGGAACACGTCGTGGGTGGCGCTGTTGCGGTTGACGCACACCAGCACGGTGGGCGGCGAATCCGTCACCGAGCACACCGCGCTGGCGGTAATCCCGCAGCGCCCGCCCGGGCCGTTGGTGGTGATGATGTTCACCGCCGCCGGCAACTGCGCCATGGCGTTGCGAAAGTCGATTTGCTGCTGGCTCAGGTCGGCCATGTCGGTGCCCCTTTTATTGTGCCGGACCGTCGTTTCGCGGTCCCGGGTGATGGCTACAAGACTAAGGCCCGAGGCGGCACGCAGCCATTCTGACGATCCCCATGACGAGGTGGGCTTTCCGCTAGTCGCCTAGGTGGTTTCTTTATCGTCAGGGGCTGCGGCAGTGGGTATTCTGCAGGCAGGCGTGACAATCAACGCCGATCTCCGCCGCAGCGTGCACGCGGGCGAAAACAATAATTAGAAATGTCGTGGCAACCCTTGATGGAAACTCGCAAACCGATTGTTTATATCGTCGACGACGACAAGGATCTGCGCACCTCGCTGGCCTGGTTACTGGAATCGGTCAGTGTGCAGGCGCAGTGTTTTGCCGGCGCCGAAGAATTCCTCAGCCAGTACGACCCACGGCAACCGGCGTGCCTGGTGCTGGACGTGCGCATGCCGGAAACCAGCGGCTTCCAGCTTCAGGATATCCTCAACCAGCGCGGCAGCAGCCTGCCGACGATTTTCGTCTCGGCCCATGGCGACATCCCGATGTCGGTGACCGCGATGAAAAACGGCGCGCTGGACTTCGTTGAGAAACCCTACAACCCCCAGCAGATGATCGACCGCATCCAGGCCGCGCTGAAAACCGCCGTACACGCCCAGGCCGACCAGGAACAACGCCAGCACCTGCAGAGCAAACTGGCCTTGCTGACCAGTCGCGAGCGTGAAGTGTTAATGCTGGTGATCGACGGCAAGGCGAGCAAGGTCATTGCCCGGGAGCTGAACATCAGTGTGAAGACCGTTGATGTGCACCGCACCAAGATCAAGGAAAAGATGGGCGTGACCAGCATCGCCATGCTGGTGCGCGAGGTGCTGCATCTGCCGGCGGAGGAGCCGCTGCGGCATTGACAAACCGAGGCCGCCATCGCGAGCAGGCTCGCTCCCACAGGTTGGATGGTGTCCGCAAGCCCGCTCCCCGATGGATCAGGGGTGCGGTGGCAGGGTCAAACCTGGCTGTAACGCTTGCGATAAACCCCCGGCGATACGCCGAAGCGCGATTTGAACGCTGACGAGAAATAGCTGGAATCCGAGAACCCCCACGCATAGCACAGCGCCGACAGTTTCTGCTCGACATCGCTGCGACGCAGGTTTTCCGCGCAGAAGTCCAGGCGGCGGTGCTTGATGTACTGCGCCACCACCAGGCCACGCTTGGAGAACATCCGGTACAGCCCGCGTACGGAAATCCCCACTTCCCGGGCAATCAGTTCAGGGCACAGTTCCTCGGTGCCAAGGTGGTCGTCAATGTAGGCGATGATCTTGCGGAACTGCCGCTCATGGGCGTCGCCGCCGCTGTCGCGGGTGCTGATGCCCGGCAATAGCAGGCTGACCAGCGCATCGAGCACCGCTTCGCTCTCCTGCATCTCCAGGCCTTCCTGCTGCCGGGTGTCCAGCACAAGCTTGTTGGCCATCGCCGCCAGCGGCGAGTTGGCGGCAATACGGGTCGCGCAGTTGACCGCGTTGAAATGAGAGCCGCGCTCGACCACCTGACGCGGCAGGATCAGCGACAACTGCCGCGAATCTTCGTGATAGGTCATGTCGCTGGGGCGACTGGCATCGATCAGCGCGATGTCGCCAGCGCCCAGGCGGGCGCGATTGCCGCCCTGCTCCAGCTGCGAACTGCCGCGCATCTGGAACACCGCGTAGTAATGCCCGTCGCTGCTGACGCTGACGTCCTTGCTGGTGCGGTACAGGTGCACGTGCGCCATGTCGACGACACTGAGATTGATCGCGCCGCTGCGGTATTCCGCCAGCTCACCGTAGAAATCCGTGTCCAGGGCGCGTGCATCGAAACGCCCACAGGCCTGGTTGACCTGGTTCAACCAGCTTTCGAACGCCTCGTTGCGAACCGCCGAAGAAGTCATCATCACTGCAAAGCCTCACGTCTTTATTGTTATTTTTCGACCGCTTCGTCGAGCGGTTCGGTCTGTACCCTGACCCGGCTGTCTCCTCCTTCGACCGCCGCCGGGCGTTATTCAACAGGCTCCGGCGCCGGCTTGCCAGTCTTCCCTGGGGTCAGAGGTCCAATACCAGACGAGCGGAAACCGCGCGGGACACGCAGGCGCAAATCTGCTTGTTGGCGGCCTTTTCCCTGGTCGACAGGCAGTTATCGCGATGCTCCGGCACGCCGTCCAGTACGTCAACGATGCAGGTCCCGCAAATGCCTTCGCGGCATTCGGTGTCGATGTCACAGCCGTGCGCCTGCAACACGTCCACCAGCGCCGTGTTCGCCGGCACCTGGAGCACTACGCCGGAGCTGGCCAGCTCAACTTCGAAGCCGCCGCTGGGGCCGGCATTCGCTTCGGGGTCCGCCTGGAAATGCTCAAGGTGGATGGCCTCGTCGCCACGGCAGCGGGACGCCACCTCCACCACCTTGTTCATGAACGGCGCCGGGCCGCAGGTATAGACGTGCGCAGCACTGCCGGCCCGGGCCAGGCAATCACTGAGCACCGCGTCCATGTCACCGGGCTCGACACCGTAGTGAAACTGCACGTGCCCGGCAAACGTCTCGGCCAACAGCGCGGAAAACGCGGCGTACTGTGGCGAACGAGCGAAATAATGCAGGCGCCATGGCTGGCCGGTTTCCGCCAGCCGATACGCCATGCTCAACAGCGGTGTGACGCCGATCCCGGCGGCACACAACACATGCTCGCCGGCTTCAGGGTCGAGACGGAACAGATTGCGCGGCGCCCCCATTTCCAGCTCGGTGCCCTCCTGCACTTCGTGCAGCGCGGCGGAACCGCCACGGGACTGCGCCTCTTTCTTCACCGCCACCAGGTAAGCGCGGCGGTCTTGGGGTGGACTGCACAGCGAATACTGGCGGGTCACCCCGGTGGGCCCGGTCAGGTCGACGTGGGCACCGGGCTCATAGGTGTCGAGCGGCTGGCCGTCACTGCGCACGAGGCGAAAGGAGCGGATATCCAGCGCTTCGTCGACGATCCTTTCGATCTTCACCTTCATCATTGCATCACCTGAATCATCTTGTTTTGGTTGACTGCGCCCTGTGGCAGCGAGCGTGCGACGAATCGACCTGCTCGCTCCCACACTGGGGGACTTTGCGGATTGGCTGCGCTCAGCGCATGAACAGCCCGCCATTGATGTCCAGGCACGCGCCCGTGACGGACGTGGCGTGATCGGCAATCAGCAGCAACACGCTGTCAGCGACGTACGCCGGGTCGCCGAGGGTTCCCGCCGGGATCATCTGCAGGATCTGCTCCAGACGTTCCGGCGCCACCGTTTCGCGCACCACCGGCAGGTCCAGCGGCCCCGGCGAAATGCTGTTGACCGTCACCCCGCGCGGGGCCAGTTCACGGGCGAACACCTTGGTCAGCGTCGCGACACCGCCCTTGGCCGCCGCATAGTGCGCCCCGGTGGCGGTGCCGCCGTTTTGCCCGGCCAGCGAAGCGATGTTGACGATGCGACCAAAACCACGCTCGGCGAAATGCGCACCGAACACCTGGCAGGCCACGAAGGTGCCGCGCAGGTTGATCGCCATCGACTCGTCGAACGCTTCCGGGGTGATGTCCATCAGCGCCGCGACTTTCGACACCCCGGCGTTGTTCACCAGGATGTCGGTGCCGCCCCAGCGCTCGGCCAGCAGATCGCGGGCCCGGATGAAATCGGCCTTGTTGCGCACGTCCAGTTCGATGGCGAGCGCACGGGCACCGCTGCTGTCGAGCTCGCGGGCCAGGCGCTGCACGCCGTCGATCTGTACATCCGCCAGGGCGACCCGATAGCCCGCTGCATGCAGGCGACGGGCAATGCACTCGCCGAGGCCGCGCGAGGCGCCCGTGACTAGAGCTACTCGATCCATGGTCCAGCCCTCACAAAAGGAAACCGAGCGCACTCAGGCTGTCGGTGGAGTTGATCAGGCGCACCACTTTGCGTTCCAGCCTCGGCACGCCATCGGTGAAGCGAATGCGGTGGTTCAGTTCGGCCACGAACGGCGTGTGCACGCCGCGCTTGTAGGCGTAGAGCAGCTGCGCCGAGTTGACTTCGACCTCGTCGCCCGCCGCTTCCACCAGGCGGAAGCGCGAAATGCTGCGAATGGTCTTCGCCGCGTCCACCGCCGATGGCGAGTAGCCGGCAGTCAGGCGCTCGATGCGCAGGTCACGCATGCGCGCATCGTCGTAGGCGTAGTTGAGCGTGGCCTCGAAGTCTTCGGTGTCCGGGTCGATCGGCACGATGTACCGGCCGCTCTCGCTCCACAAGCTCGCCCATTCGGCGTAATGCTTGCGGTCCAGCAGCTCGGCTTCGCGCCAGATGAATTCGATGGCCCGGGCCAGCGGGCCGCCGTTCAAGATCTCGTGATTGCTCATTGGCTCATCATCCTTTTCCACATGTCGTAGGCACCGCGCATGCCGCCTTCGTCGGTGGCGTGGCTGACCTTGTCACCGTTTTCAGCAGTGATTTCGCGGTTGAGGCCGCGGTTGACCAGGATCGGCGCATCGACCCCGGCGTACGAACCGCGTTGCACCCGGTCCCAGGCTTCGGCATCGTCGGGGCTGCCGAAGCCGAACGGGCCCTGGAAGTGTTCGTGAATGCGCAGGCGTTCGCGGTTGGCGATGTCCGGGCCGCCGTCCATGCCGAGGGCGACATGGCGGATCTCGGTTTCAGTCACCGACACCGGGCGCAGCACACGGAAGAACGACATCGACATCGCCACGTTGGGGAACAGGTTGAGGTTGAACCCGGCGCCGTGCAGCGAACGCACGATGCGTCGCACCTGTTCGGGTGGCAGGGTTTTCGACAGTTCTTCGGTGACGTGGGCGAAGCGCTCCTGCAACTGCTCGGTGCCGTCGTCGTGATCCAGGTCGACGTGCTCCGGCACCATCACCATCACGCTGTGGCCATTGCCCAACGAGTGGGTCACGGCTTGCTCGTCGGTCATGAACGAGAGCATTTGCGAGGTTTCTTCATCCACCGACGACATGAACGACTTGTGCACGATCGGGAAGTGATAGCCGTCGGTGGTGTTTTCCAGCTGGATCTTCCAGTTGCCCTTGAAGCTGAACTTGTGTTCGCCCTGGGTCTTGATCGGGTAACCGGCGCCCTGCTTCATGAACAGGTCGATCCAGTGTCTGGCGCCGCCGAGGAAGTCCTCCAGCGGTTCGATCTCGTCGTTGTAGCTGGCGAAGATCATGCCGGCATAGCTCTCGACTCGCAGGCTGGTCAGCGGCAGTTCGGACTTCTCCAGAATGCCCTCGTAGCCATCCGGGTATGGCAACGCCCGCAACTTGCCGTCCAGGCCGTAGGACCAGCTGTGGTACGGGCAGGTGAACCCGGTGGCGTTGCCCTTGGGCTTTTCGCACACCGTGGCGCCACGGTGCCGGCAACGGTTTTCCAGCACGTTGATGCGGTTCTTCTTGTCACGGACGACGATCACCGGACGACGGCCGATGGTCGCGGTCTTGAAGTCGCCGCCGTTGCGCACTTCGCTTTCGTGAGCGACCCACACCCAGGTGCGGTAGAAGATCTTTTCCAGCTCGGCCTCGAACAGCGCCGGATCGTTGTACAGCGAGACGTCGACGCGGTCGTGCCGGACCAGGTCCTCGGGGCTTTTCGTTGATGCGATCAGCCGGTATTCATGAGTGCTCATGCGGTTCTCCTCATGGCGTTTCTTATGATGGTCGTCAGGGCCGGGACGTTATCCGGCCATGCTTTGTTGCAGCTGCGCACCGAAGGCGCAGACCTGTTCGTCCTGGCCCTTGCGGCCAATAATCTGCAGGCCGACCTTCAACCCGCCGCCGTCGAGCTGCACCGGTACGGTGAGCGCCGGGTGGCCGCTGAGATTGAAAGGCCGGACCAGGGGCGTCATCCCGGCCACCGCCTGGCTGGCGCTGCGGGCCTCGAGCAGGGTCGGCGGCAGGCTTGGCAGCGTGGGCAACAGCAGCACCTCGAATGTTTCCAGCGCGGCATCGACCTGTTGGCTGAAGCGCGTGCGCACCTGTTCCGCCTGCGCCAGGTCGGCCGCGCGAGTGCGGCTGGCCACCAACAGGCGCTGTTCGACATCCGCGCCGATCAGGCCCTTGCCAGTGAGATGCCCCAACGCGGCCCAGTTTTCAAAATTGATCACGGTCAGGCCGGCGGCGAACGCAGCATCGAATTCGCTCAGGCGCAACGTGCTGCGACGCCAGCCTGCACGGTCGGCGGCAGCGCCGAGGCTGGCGTGCAGCTGCGCGTCGCAGTCCACCTCGAGAAAGCCGACCCGGGCGCCGTCGGCGGGCAGCCCCTGGGCCTCGAAGCCCGGGCAGATCACCTGCATGGCCGCGATCAGGTCGTCCATGGTCCTGGCGAACGGGCCGACACAGTCGAGGCTGGATTGCAGCGGGTGCGCCCCGACCCGGCTGACACGGCCGTAGGTCGGCTTGAGCCCGGCGATCCCGCAACAGGCTGCCGGCACCCGCACCGAACCACCGGTGTCGGTACCGATGGCGATGTCCGCCAGGCCCGCGGCTACCGCAGCCGCCGAACCACTGGAGGAACCGCCCGGAACCCGGTCCGGCGCCTGCGGATTGATGGGCGTGCCGGTCCAGTCGTTGATCCCGGTGACGCCGAATGCCAGTTCGTGCAGGTTGGTTTTGCCGACGATCTGCCACCCGGCCTTGAGGATCGACTCGACCACGTCGGCGTGCTTCGTCGCCGGCGGTGAGTCGGCAAAGGCGCGGCTGCCGGAGCGGGTCGGGTAGCCGGCGATGTCGATCGAGTCCTTGATCGCCACGCGCTTGCCGCTGCCACCGAGGAGGAATTGGCTGATGAACGTACTCATGCGCACGCCTCCGTGCCGAGGTTCATATTGAACAGGCGTTGTGTACGAAAATGTGCGATCAGCCAGAGGCCGTCGACGCAGCGAAAATCGATGTTCAGCCGGGTGCCGAACCATTCGCTGCGCCCGTCGGCGTAGGTGGAAATCTGCTGCATGATCCACTGCCCCTGCGCCGTCTCGCCGTCCACCCGGATCGACTCGCTGGTGAGGCAGTGCAGATTCAGCCGGAAATGCTCCGACGGCGGCAGGTAACCGCCGACGAACGCCGCCACGGCCTCCCGCCCATGATGTTGACCGAAGGTCTGCGCGGTCTGGCTGCCGATGCCTTCCCAGATCGCGTCGATGCAGAACAGCTCGGCCAGGTCGCTGACACGGGTCGGCGCCCTTGGTACATCGCACAGGTCCATGTAGCGCGCCATCAGGCGGCGCACTGCACTCTCCCCTTCGAGCGTCGTCAGACGCTGCAACAAGGCCTGGTCCATGGCTTACACCTTGGCCGCATCGGGAATGGTCAGCGGACGGCCGATGCGCGCTTCGACTCTGGCGTAGCGCCACAGGCTGTATTCGTTGACCGGGGTGGTGCGGAACAGGTTGCAGGCGTCGATCACCGACTGGTGGCAGTCGACGTCGGCCATGATGTACACGGTCCAGGGCGAGGTGGTGGACGGGCCGACCATCAGCCGGTCATCGTCCATTGCGCCGAGCACGTTGATGCCGGGCATGGCACCGAGCGAGGCCATCATCTGACTGAAACCTTTCCACACGCTCAGGCCTTCGCCGGTCGGCAGGTCGAAAAAGTTCTGGGTGATGCCGATGCAAAACACCACGCGCAACGGTTCTTGAGTAGTCTGGGACATGGGTTGATCCTTGAAGAGAGGGTTCAGATGTAGCCAGGGAATGGCGGCACGCCGAGGAACACCGAGCCGGCGCCGTCGTACAGGCCTTCGCTGAGAAAGGCGTGCTGGGTGACCACCATCGAATCGCGCAGGTAACGCTGCAGTGGATGGCGCAGGTAAATCGCCGTGGTCCCGGCGAGGCTATAGGCGCTTTGCACCACGGCCGCTCCGGCCTGGGACACGTGAATGGCGGACAGGCGCAGCAGGCTGGTCTGTTCGGCGGTGACCGGGTTGCCGGCGAGAATCGAGTTCCACACCTGCTCGGTGGCGTTGTAGAAGAAGCCTCGGGCGGCGGCCAGCCGGGCTTCGGCCCTGGCGATTTCGATGCGCACGTAAGCCCGGTCAGCCATTTTCGGCGCACCGGTGATGCCGCTGCCGGCGGCCATGCGGCTCACCTCGTCCAGCGCGGCACGGGCCAGGCCCAGGTTGACCACGGCCAGCACCTGGGCGGCGTAGGCAATCGATGGATAGCGAAACAGCGGCTCATCGAGGGTGGCGGCACCACCGCGGATGAACGTCCAGCGTTCGTCGACCCGTTGCTCGGTGACGCGCAGGTCGTGGCTGCCGGTGCCCTTGAGACCGACCACCTCCCAGTTTTCGATGATTTCGACCTGATCCGGGCGCAGCACCGCCGTGCGCGGCTTGCCCCCGGCAGCGCCGATGCCAACGCCCAGCAGGTCGGCGCCCTTGCAGCCACTGGCGAATTTCCAGGTGCCGTTGACCTGCCAGCCACCCTCGACCGCATTGGCCGGTTGCAGCGGGAACAAACCACCGGCGAACACCAGATCGGGGCTGTCGGCATAGATTTCAGCCAGGGTCTCAGGCGGCAAGGCGGCGAGATAGACGCCGGCACTGCCAAAACTGGCGACCCAGCCCGCCGAGCCGTCGGCCTCGGAAATGCGCTCGATCATCCGCAGGAACTGCGCCGGCGCCAGGGCGTCACCGCCGAAGCACTTCGGGGTGGCGGCGCGGTAGATACCCACCCGCTTGAAGCCCTCGATCATGTCCCGTGGCACATGGGAAAGCGCATCGAACTCGTCACGGCGCTGGCGCACTTGCTCCAGCACTTGCGCAAAAGCGCCGGTCTCGTCGACGCCTGGCAGCGGGTCTTTCTCCGCGACAGCTGAACGCAGCATGGCTTCTCTCCGTTGTATTTATTATGAGTGGGGCCGGTTCGCTGCAACCCCGTGCGGGAGTGCAGCGGTGACCCTTGCATTGCGGCCCAGTGTAAAAACCGCATCCGTGCGCAACCATTGGGGCGTGTAGCCACCTGGCTAAAGAAAACCCCTAGCCCGCCCCCGGTTACTTCTGAGCGCATCCCCACGCACAAGCCGGTATAAGAAGCCATACTCCCCATTCACCGGATTCACTGGCTGCCAGGGCTGCACGATGTACCTGCCAAAACCCCACGACTTCTTCACCCTCATCGAAGCCATGCCGCTGTGCATCATTCTTCACGATGCCCAGAGCAAGGAGATTCTCTGGGCCAACACCGCCGCCCTCGACGCGCTGGGCTTTACCCTGGAGGAGCTGACACCGCTCAAGGCCCCGGACATGACCCGCGACGCCCCGAAATACCGACGCTCGGTCGGCCTGCGCTGGCTGGAAGGCGCCGCGCGCACGGGCCAGCGCGCCATCGAGTGGTGTTACCGCTCCAAGCAGGGGGTGGAAATCCTCTCCGAGGCGGTCGCCACCCTGGTGCATCTGGAAGGCCGGGATGTGCTGATGGTGCAGTTCCGCGACATCTCCCGGGAGGACAAGGTCAAGCGCGACCTCAAGCGCTTCGAAAGCCGGCTCAAGGCCTTCATGCAGGACCTGGCCGAGGGCGTGGCGGTCCTGGGTCCCCAAGGTGAAATCCGTTTCATCAGCGACTCCGGCGCGCACCTGCTGCACGGCGAAGAACACGCGCTGACCGGCGCGAACTTCCTCTCGTGGTGCGATCAGGACTCGCGGCAGCGCCTGCTCCAACAGTTGGCCAGCGAGACCCCGGAACACGCGCCGTTCAGCGTGCATTACCACGTGCAACGCCGCGATGGCGAGTGGCGCTGGCATGAGGCGACCTGTCGTTTTATCGAGATCGAGGACGACCTGGTCGGCCATCTGCTGTTGTTCCGCGACGTCACCGAACAAGTGCGCGCCGAAGAAGCGCGGCGCCTGAGCGAACAGAAACTGGAATACCTGGCGCGCTACAACGCCATGGGTGAAATGGCCGTGGCGATTGCCCATGAACTGAGCCAGCCGCTGGCGGCGACACGCAATTTCATCGAGGGCGCGATGATCCGCCTGGGCAAGGCGCCCAGCCCCGAACAGGGCGTGGCCTGGGGCTTGCAGAACGCCGTGCGGCAGATCGAGCATGCCTCGCTGATCATCAAAAGCGTGCGCGATTACGTGGTCAAACTGGAGCAGAGCGAGGAACTGATCGACCTCAACGAGCTGCTGCGCGAAACCCGCTACTTCATCAGCCTGCGCGCCGAACCGAGCCAGGTCCGCGTCGACATCATCGCCAGCCCCACGCCGCTGTGGGTCAGTTGCGAGAAGGTGCTGATCGGCCAGGTCATCCTCAACCTGGCCTTCAACGCGATCGAAGAAATGAGCGACCTCCCCGTCGAGCGACGCGTGCTGCGCCTGCAGGCCAGCACCGATCAGGACAGGGCGCTGGTGCGCATCGAGGATCGCGGCCGCGGCATCCAGGCCGAGGCGCAGGAGAAGCTGTTCGATGGCTTCTTCTCCTCCAAGGTCAGTGGCAACGGCATTGGCCTGGCCCTGTGCAAAAACATCATCGGCCGCCATCGCGGCGACATCTGGGCGCAGAACCTCGAGCCGTGTGGCGCGGTGTTCACCTTCTCCCTGCCACTGGCTGGAGCCGCCTCGTAAACCCAATCCCTCAAGGAGCGAGCTTGCTCGCGATGGAGGCCGGCACACCGCGGGGTGTCAGGCACCCAGCGTTATCGTTGACGACCATCGCGAGCAGGCTCGCTCCTACAGGGGGGCGCGGACATCCGAGCGAATCATGTTGTCGGTCAGCCCCCCAACCAAACCACCAAACCACCAAACCACAAGGCCGAGCGTTAGCTCGCCTAGCGCTTTTGACCTTGCTTTTGCTTTTGATCCACCCGCCCCTTCGGCAGGCTGAGTGGAGGCATTCATCCGGGGATTGGGCGCGCAGCGCCGTGCGGCGAAGCCGCACACATCGAGAGGAGGTGCAGCGCAGCAAACCGGAGGCGATGTCCCCGGAGGGAGGCCGCAGCGAAGGAACGCCGAGCCCAAGCGAGGGGCCGGACGCTTGGGGCGAGCGTTTTTTGCTTACTTTTTTTGGCGTTTGAAAAAAAGTGAGTCGCCGTAAGGGCGAAACCATAAGTGGCCATTACCGCAGCAATGGATATGTACACCAAGACAACATGGTCGGCTATCCGGCCGCCATCGCGAGCAGGCTCGCTCCCACAAGGCTCATAAGCACACCTGCCAATAACCGTGGGCGGTGAGGACGTCTTCGCTGGCAAGCCAGCGCCCACAAGAATCGCGCGCATCTGCAGGAATCAGGCTGACCGCAACACCGCCATCGCGAGCAGGCTCGCTCCCACAAGAGGCGCCCACCAAACCACCAAACCCCCAACCCTCCAAACCACAAGGCCGAGCGTCAGCTCGCCTAGCGCTTTTGCTTTTGCTTTTGATCCACCCGCCCCTTCGGAAGGCTGAGTGGAGGCATTCATCCGGGGAATGGGCGCGCAGCGCCGTGTGGCGAAGCCGCACACATCGAGAGGAGGTGCAGCGCAGCAAACCGGAGGCGATGTCCCCGGAGGGAGGCCGCAGCGAAGGAACGCCGAGCCCAAGCGAGGGGCCGGACGCTCGGGGCGAGACCTTTTGGTTCCTTTTGGGGCGTTTGCCAAAAGGGACTCGACCGTCAGGGCGAAACCATAAGCAGCCGTGACCGCAGCAATGGATATGTACACCCAAGACAACATGGTCGGCTATCCGGCCGCCATCGCGAGCAGGCTCGCTCCCACAAGGATCGCTTGATCCCGCAAAAATCAGATCCGCCGCAGGCCCGCCATCATTGGGCAATCCAGCTCCCGCAGAGTCGATTGAGAACCACAAAAAAAAAGACTGGCACAGACACACAACCACTTGGCAGCCACAGCAATTCCCCCCCTCCCCCGGCAAGGCAGAATCGAACTGCAAAAATCTGCCATGCACCCGCGATTTGCGAGAACAACAATTCAGGGAGTTCCCCCTAATGCGAGCCACCAGGATCACCGTACAGTCAGCGCTGAGTCTCAGCCTGCTGGTACTGGGTTTGAACAATGCCAGCGCGGACCTGCCCGCTGACACGATTGGCCAGACCGTTTTGGAATTTCCACCGCAAGCCCACCGGGCTTTCATCGTCGACGTCGAATTCGAGAGCTTCGTGGCGGGCCGCGTGACCGTGGTCGACCCCGACAAAAAACGCGTCCTCGGCATGGTGCCGACCGGTTTCGCCGCGCCGTCGACGCTCAGCCACGACCAGAAAACCCTCTACAGCGCCGACATCTGGTATTCCCGTGGCACCCGCGGCACCCGCACCGATGTGCTGACGGCCTGGGACACCTCGACCCTGTCGCCGGCCTGGGAAGTGCTGATCCCGAACAAACGCGCCGAATCGCTGACCCAGCGCTACGGCCTGAAGACCAGCGGCGATGACCGCTTCGTCTACGTCTACAACTTCACCCCATCGACCTCGGTGACCGTGGTCGATACTCAGACCAAAGCCGTGGCCACGGAAATCGCGATTCCCGGCTGCGTGCTCAACTACCCGATCGGCAAACGCCGCTTTGCCTCGCTGTGCGGCGACGGCAGCCTGCAGGTTGTGACGCTTGACGACCAGGGCCAGGAAACCGCGCGCAGCCGCACGCCATTCTTTGACCCGAACGCGGAAAAACTGGTGGAGCGCGCGGTCAACGTCGGCGACACCTACTACTTCACCACGACCACCGGCACCGTGCGCACCGTGGATTTCAGTGGCGAGGCGCCGAAGATCCTGCCGAGCTGGTCGCTGACCACCGACGCGGAAAAAAAGGCCGGTTGGGCGCCCGGTGGCTGGCAGTTGATGGCTGTCGCGCCGAAGCTCAATCGCCTGTACGTGCTGATGCATGACGCGCACGAACCGATGAAATGGGAAGACCCAAGCCCGCTGATCTGGGCCTTCGACCTGAAGACCGGGAAGAAAATCGCCACCCTGGAAGCCCCGGCGCCGATCTGGAGCATGCAGGCCACCGGTGACGACAAACCCCTGCTGCTGGGCTCCGACGTCGAGGGCGGCCTGCAGATCTTCGACCTCAAGACCAACCAGCACACCGGCGCCATGGCCAAGGTCGCAAAAACCGCGACCCAGGTCATGAGCTACTAATCGAGGTTCGGCCATGCATCCAGATCCGATCTTCATCATTGCCAGCGCACTGGCCATCGCCGTGCTGCTGGCCAGCGCCGCGACCCACAAGTTGCGTGCGCCGGCGCGCTTCAGAAAACAACTGGCGGACTACCAACTGCTGCCCGACGTTCTCGTTCGGCCCATCGCCCGAACGATTCCCGTGGCTGAGCTGATGATTGCCTTTGCGCTGCTGGTGCCGGCCTGGCGCGTCTACGCAGCGCTGACGGCTGCGGGGCTGATGGCCCTGTACGCCGCCGCCATCGGCATCAACCTGTGGCGCGGTCGCCGCGACATCGACTGCGGCTGTGCCGGCCCTGACCAGGCACAACCGCTGCGCCCGGTCCTGCTGCTACGCAACAGCGCCCTGGTGGGACTGGCGCTGCTGGCCAGTGTCTCGCCAGTGGTGCGCGACCTGGGTGTGTTCGACGGCTTCGTCACCGTCGCCGCCAGCGCCGTTGCGCTGCTGATTTACGCCGCAGCCGATGGCTTGCTGGCGAACTCCCCTCTTCTGCTCAAACTGATTGGTAGGTGATCAATGGAAGGCCTAATCGTTTCCAACGTTCTGCTCTGGGTACTGCTGGTTGCCGTGGCGTTTGTCGTCATGGGCCTGGTACGCCAGATTGGTGTATTGCACGGGCGCCTGGCGCCGGCCGGTGCACTGATGGTCGACAAAGGCGTGGCGGTCAACGAACCCGCGCCCCAAGTCACCGCATCGGACCGCCACGGGCGCCCGGTGAATTTCGGCTATGCCGGTGAAAAGTCGCAGTTGCTGTTCTTCCTCTCGCCGACCTGCCCGATCTGCAAGTCGCTGCTGCCGGCGATCAAATCCATTGCCAGGGAACAGGCCGATCGCCTGGACGTGGTGTTCATCAGCGACGGCGACATGGACGCCCAGCAAGCGCTGATCCGCGAACACAAGCTGGACGACGTCACCTACGTGGTCGGCCCGGAAGTGGGCATGACCTACCAGATCGGCAAGCTGCCCTACGCCGCCCTGATCGACAAGGCCGGCACCCTGCGCGCCAAGGGCCTGGTGAACTCCCGGGAACACCTGGACAGCCTGTTCGAAGTGGAACACCTCAAACACGCAACGCTGCAGCAATACCTCAATGCTCAGCCCCACGACCACGCTCACGACCATAGCCACGGCCATAGCCACTGATAAGGCAGGGAGACTTTCATGAAACTGCTGGATCTGTTGTTCGAGCGCTCGACGCGCCGTGTTGCCGACACCACTTCGCGCCGCAAACTGCTGTCGCGCATGGGCTCGCTGATGGTGGCCGGTGCCGCCCTGCCTCTGCTGCTGCCACTGGATCGCACCAGCAAGGCACTGGCCGCCACCGACCCGAAAGCCGGCGACCCCGGTGATCCGAACAGCTGCGACTACTGGCGCTACTGTTCCATCGACGGCTTCCTGTGCAGTTGCTGCGGCGGTTCGGTGACGTCCTGCCCGCCGGGCACCGAGGCCTCGCAAGTGACCTGGATCGGCACCTGCCGCAACCCGGCCGACGGCAAGGACTACATCATTTCCTATAACGACTGCTGCGGTAAGCAAAGCTGCGCCCAGTGCGCCTGCACCCGTAACGACAGTGAAGAACCGGCCTACCGCCCGTTCAACAACAACGATGTGAACTGGTGCCTGGCCGCCAAATCGCACATCTACCATTGCACCGTTTCGATCATCCGTGGCGTGGCGGTCTGACGCGCATTGGCCGCCGCTTGTTCAGGCAATCGGCGGCCTTTTTTTGGGCATTTTCTGCTGAGGTGTACGTTATGCGCAGGTTGCTCCTGCTTGGCCTGGCCGGCATCATGGCCGCCCCGCTCGTCCATGCACGTGCCATCCCTGATCCGGCCCAGCGTCACGCGCCGGGCAATGAAGCGTTGCAGACACCGATTGACCAGGCCGGCTACAGCGTCGGCGTGAACTACCAACTGCAATGCGCCGGCTGCCACCTGGGCAATGGTATGGGCTCCCCCACCAATGACACCCCACGAATGGCCGGATTTGTCGGCAATTTCTTGAAAGTCTCCGGCGGCCGCGAGTTTCTCGTGCGCGTCCCCGGCATGTCGCAATCGGCGTTGAACAACGCGCAACTGGCCGACCTGCTCAACTGGCTGATGCGCCCCGACGGCATGGCCGGCAAGAGCACGCCCGAGCATTACCAGCCCTACACGGCGGAAGAGGTGACGGCCCTGCGCGCCGAAACCATGCTCAACCTCCCCGGCACCCGCGCCGAGCTGATCAAGGCGATGCGCGCGCAAGGCATTGCCATCGAAGACGGCATGAACAACTGAGCACAGGCCCCTAGCGAAGCTTGCTGCCCTGCCCCCACTCACGCGGGCTGACCCCGGTCTTGCGACGAAACGCCCTGGCCAGCGCCGATGGACTTTCATAGCCGACTTCATCGGCGATCAAGGCAATCGACTTGCCCTCGCGCAAGCGTTTCTGCGCCAGACTGATCCGCCAGCTCACCAGATAATCCACCGGTGTCTGCCCGACCACCTGACGAAAGTGTTCGGCAAAACTGGCCCTGGACATGTTGGCGGCCGCCGACAGCTCGGCCACGGTCCAGGCCCTGGCCGGCGTGTCGTGCATCAGGCTCAGGGCCCGCGCCAACCGTGGATCGGCCAGGCCGGCCATCAAGCCGGGGCTCTGCTCACGGCTGCTCAGCAGGTGTCGCAGCAACTGAATCACCAGCACCTCGAACAAGCGGTCCATCATCGCCTCTCGCCCGCACTGGCCGTCGAAGGCTTCGTTGAACAACCAGTCGAGCGTGCCTGCCAGGCTCGGCACGTCGTTGAGGTCCAGCACCAGATAATCGGGCAAGGCCGCTGCCAGCGCATTGCCCGCCCCGCCATCGAAATCCAGTGAGGCGCACACCAGCTGCGTGTCGGACGCATCGGTCGCAAACAGCCGGTGGCGGTAAGGCCTGGGGAAAAAGATCAGCGTGGGGGTATTGAGTTGCAGTTCGCGCTCGTCAGCCAGCTTCAGGCTCAACTCGCCGCCGCGCAGAAGATGCAGGTGGCCGCAGGCCTGCTCACCGTCAAAGGCCGTGACACCGCAGAATGTACCGCTGTGGAAGGTTCCGGCACTGACGCCGAAATGGCTGAGCAAGGTGGACAAACGATCCATGGCGAAACTCCTGCCGGCAAGTCTGGACGATCTGTCGCATATCCTCGACGATTTGCAGCCAATAAGCCAGAGCCGATCATTAACATGGCTTCCGTACCCAGCGCATACCGCGCCCTTTACGGAGAATCGCCATGAGCCGCATCAACACCCTGAACCTTGAACTCGCCACTGACGCCACCCGCCCCCTGCTGGAAGGCGTACAGAAAAAAATCGGCTTCCTGCCCAATGTGTTCAAGACCCTTGCCCTTGCACCGGTGGTGCTGACCTCTTACCTGCAACAATCGGCCACCCTCGGGAAAACCTCGCTGAGTGCCAAGGAGAAAGAAGCCATCTCCCTGGCCACTTCCCAGGTCAACGGTTGCGACTACTGCCTGAGCGCCCATACGTTCTTCGGCGGCAAGGTCGGGTTGTCGGCGCAAGAGATCCTCGATGCACGCCATGGCCAACTCGATGCCTACGCCACCCTCGCCCGGCAGATCACCGAAAGCCGTGGCCGCTTGAGCGACGAGCAGATAGCAGCGGCTCGGGCGGCGGGCATCGACGACGTCAAGATCATCGAAGTGATCGCCCTCGTGGCTTCGCAAACACTGACCAACTACCTCAACAACGTAGCGCTGACCGATATCGACTTCCCGGCCATCGACGCTTGAACTGACGCCCTCATCCAGGAGTACCGCTGATGAACACTGTGACGCTCTACACCACCGACACCTGTCCGTACTGCCGCAACGCCAAGGCGTTGCTGGCGAGCCGAGGGATTGCCGCCGAGGAAATCAACGTTCAAGCCGAACCCGGGAAATTCCAGGAAATGCTCAGCCGTAGCGGTGGTCGCCGAAGCGTGCCACAGATCTTCATCGGGCAGACCCATGTCGGAGGCTTCGACGAGCTGGCCAGGCTGGATCGTCAGGGCAGCTTGCTGTCGATGCTGGCCTGAGCCCGGATTTCCCTCGATGCCCACGTGACAGGCTTCATTTTTTGACAAGGATGTTGTATCAAACCTCAGCAATATCGTGATTGATTGCCCAGTACTGCTAAAGTGACAGCACCCGTCTCCATCTACCGGGACCTGAACATTCCGGCGATGGATGACGTGTGATGAGTTTGAGTGGCTTGCCGGTGACGCCAGGGCTCTCGTGGGGGGCTGATTGACCTGAATCTCGTCAGTATCGTCGAGCGCGAAGGAAAGCAAATGAGGTCCAAGCATGATTTTTGAGCCTAACAACACCCGTTCCGTGCTCCAGCGTAGAAGCAGTACCAGTACAGTGATTCAGGCCGGTCTCGATTGCGTTGCGGTCACCGGCGTTGCCTGGTTCTTGATCAACTACCACATTGGCTACCTCACTCAAGACTACGTCATCATGCTGCTGTTGCTGCTCGGGGCATTGGCCGTGGTCTACGACCACTACGCCATCTACCGCAGCAACGTGGTGTTTACCGTCAAGGCCTTCAAACTTCTCAAAGCGTGGACCGCCACGTTCGGGTTCCTGGTGGCCATGGCGTTCCTGACCAAACAGAGCGAAGTGTATTCCCGCCTGTTGATGGGCGAGCTGTTCGTGCTCGGTTATATCGCCCAGTTGCTGTTGCACCTGGGCACCCGGGAAATGCAAAAGAAGTTCCTGGCCCATCCGACGCAACTGGAAAATGCGCTGATCATCGGTTCGGGCGAGCTGGCCAGCTACCTGCACAAGAAAATCAGCACCAACCCCTGGCTGGGCGAGCGTATCGTCGGCTGCGTGCTGATTGGCGCGGACGACGACCGGGGAAAGGAGCCGGCGAATGGCAAGCATCGCCTGGCGATACTGGGCGACATCTCGCACCTGGATGAACTGGTGGTCAAACACTCCATCCGCACCGTTTATTTCGTCACGCCGCTGGGGGGATCGGAGGTCATCCAGGATGTTTACCTGAGGCTGTTCGACAAACACATTTCGGTTAACTGGGTCCCGGACATCTTTTCGCTGCGCCTGATCAACCACAGCGTGCGCGAAATTGCCGGCATTCCCGTGCTGACCCTCTCGGAAACCCCGCTGATCGGCATGCGCCTGTTCCTGAAAAACCTCGAAGACAAAGTCCTGACCTTCCTCATCCTGTTGTTCGCCGCGCCCGTGCTGGCGCTGGTGGCCCTGGCAATCAAACTCGACAGCCCGGGGCCGGTGTTTTTCCGCCAGGAGCGCATGGGCTGGAGTGGCGAGTCGTTCCGTATCTGGAAATTCAGAAGCATGGTGGTCCATCAACCGACCGATGGCACCATCAAGCAGGCCCAGAAGAATGATCCGCGGGTCACCCGGGTGGGTGCGTTCATTCGCCGTACCAGCCTCGATGAACTGCCGCAGTTGTTCAACGTGTTGATGGGCGAAATGTCTTTGGTGGGCCCTCGCCCGCATGCCATCCAGCACGACGTGCAGTACTCCCCGGATGTGTCGGGCTATTTCGCCCGCCACAACATCAAGCCCGGCATTACCGGTCTGGCCCAGGTACGCGGGCTACGGGGCGAAACCCGGGAAATCGACCAGATGATCCGCCGGGTCGATTCGGACATCGAGTACATCAACAACTGGTCGCTCTGGCTCGACTTCGTGATTCTGGTGCGTACGGTGTTTGCCTTCTCTGGCAAGCACGCGTACTAGCGACCCTGAAAATCCCCTGTGGGAGCCTGCTCGCGATGGCGGGCTGACAGTCGCCATCGCAGTGCCGGTGCAGCCATCATCGCGAGCAGGCTCGCCCCGGCACAGGTTCAGCGATATTGCAGGATGGCTTCATTGTGTGAAGACGGAAAAAGATCCAGCGTACGTTCGACCTCGTCCGGGTCGATCCTGAAGCCGTCACCCTCCGGTGTACCGACCACAAAACCGAAGTTCTGGTGATCACGGTCCGTCAGGTACTTGAAAAAACACAGGAAGCGATTCGGCGGCTGCAACACCAGCAGCGAACCGCCCGGCGGCAACACATTCACCCCATGAATCAGCTGGCTACCCTCGATGCCGACCACGGTTTGGGCCCCGGCACACGCCGCGACAATGGTCGGCACATCGCAAGTGGCAGGATCGAGAATACGAAACCCCCGGCGGTCGCGCAGTCGCTCGGCCACTTCCATCTCATTGCGCAGGCGCCGCAAGGCACCGTGACCGCCTCGCAGAATGAACACCCCGGGATGAGTGCTGACGTTGACATGAGAGAGCAACTGCTCGCCCATCGCCCGGAAACGCAGGTGTTTATTCAGGTTCTGGCTAAGGTCGTTGAAAATCACCAACTCCCGGAAATACGCATTGCGCAAGCGCACCGGATTCATGCCCAGCCAACGCTCGTAACCGGGCGCGTGCAGAATGCCGTTGCGGGCGATGGACACATTGTCGGCAAAGGGCGCGGTGGTCACCGGAACCCCTTCGTCGCAGGCCAGGCGATAGGTCAGGCAGTCATCCATCAGCCAGGTGCCGAACCATTTGTTGCCGCCCATGGTGCAATACAACGCGCCACGATCGATTTCGTTTTCCACGCGTATTCCGGGAAACCGCCCCCCTGGGGTCAGCCACGACTTGGCATTACCCTTGTACAGGGCGCCATCGATCATCCACACGTCCTTGAGCAGGAACCCCCGGGTCGCGCCATGCTCGACACGCCCGACACCTTCCATGGTACGGCGGGGATGTTCATTGGGGTAAAACAGCGCCTCCTCCCATCCGGTGACACGCTCAAGCTGGTTGGGCAGGAAAAACGCCGCAGGTGCAATCGCGGTCGAACCTGGGGCAATTTCCCAGGTTTTTACCGCCAGGCTTTCCAGGGTCGCCGACGGCTTGCGTGTAACACGGGTGTTGAACATGTATTTATACGCAGCCAGGCTCCACCGGTGAGGATGCCCATTGCTCAGTGCATTGAATTCCAACATGTGCCCACCCTCTAACCGAGGTTATACCCCATCAACTTTCAAGTCGGAAACTTATTCAGGCGACAACACTTTCCAGAACAGGCGGTAATTTCAAATGGTTGTATCGACCTTGAATAATATCGACTTGTTCCTGTCGCGGCGCACTTGAACAATGGATATATATTCTGGACAACCCGCCAAAACCCATTTCGCGATAACGGGCGGCCACTTCTTCATCACTCTTGCCCTCGGGCACACCCAGATGAAGTGTCAACTTCTTACCTTCAACTGCAAACAACGGTGTTTCCCATAGAAACTCTGCCGTTCCAACTTCAGGCAAGGTCAAAAACAAGTAACCGTGGTTTCCCAATGTATCGACATCGCCACCGCGCCTTCTCTTCCACTCAAGAAGCCCATCGTCCGGGCGGGCCAGGCAAGTGCCGATATCGTAGTAATCGAAGCCGTTCTCGATCGCCCACTCAAGTGCCATGAACGTGGTGATCGAGTTCACTTCGCGCAACTTCTTCTGATCGGAAAACACCGTATCCGGGTAACCGAACCTCACGGTGCTCCAATAGCGCTTGCCGGCGCGGGTGACCACGCAGCCAAGGTGGCAGGCCACCACCTCATCCTCGAGCAACACCAGATCAAGCCGGCCGGCGGTTTTCGCCACCCGTTGCACTTCATGGGTTTCGATTTGCGAGGCCGCCGAACCATGTCGGGCACTGGCATAGGGCTGAAGCATTTCCCGGTCCGCACTGGCAATATCGTCATCGTTCAACGCTTGCTGCATCCGGTAACGCGCCCGGTTCTTGCGCAGGTTGCGCCGTAACTCGGTGTTGTATTGCGCGGTGATGTCGTCAATCGACCGATTCAGCGGCACCACTGCACTCAGCAGTTGAGGCACGTACAACGCCCCTGGGGTCGGTATTTCACTGACCACGACCGTACGCTCGGACTTGCGCAGTCTCAGCCGGGTTCCCACCTCCCTGGACTTGGCCCCTAGCAATACCTGCACAAATTCCCTGCGCTGTTTCGTGCCCACATAAAGGATGTCATGGGCGCTGTCTGCGCGCAGTTTGAACCTGACCATTTCCCAGCGCCAGAAACAGGCACGTGCTGCCATGTCCTGCAGCCAGGCGAGCGCGTTGCGCAGCTCGAACCGCACCGACGGTGATAACAACTTACGCAATAGTTCCGCTGCTTGTTCTTTCATTTATTCATCAACACACGTCAAATAAAGTTTATGCCGGTTTAAAAACCCATAAACCAACTATTCGACACGAGCACTCTACGACGCAGCACTTTCTTGAAAAACCTGGCGCTTTATGCCCGCCGGTTTTCCAAGGCATGCCACACTTTCCTTCTTGCGAAACACTCGCAAATCCCTCCGTGGAATCCGGGTTTTTGACGCCATTTAGTCGTCAAAAACCGTTATGAAGAAAAAAGTCTCTAGTACACCTGCCAAGTCGAAATACTAAGCAGAGTAAAGATGCAAGACGAGAGTTTTGCAAGATATTTCAGAAGTGTTTCCGCAAGGATGGAGCGTCAAGAATGCCTGCTCAACAACGTGCGTAACAAAAACATCGGGTTACCCACCACGTAGCGTGTGAACAGGCGCCTGGGCTCACTGATCAGCCTGAACACCCACTCACAACCTAGGCGGCGCATCCATTGCGGTGCGCGGGAGACCTTGCCGCCAAGAAAGTCCAGGATGGCCCCGCCGCACACGACCAGGCAGGGGACGCCGCTGGCCGCCAGCATCGCCGCGACCGCCTCCTGCTTGGGCATGCCCATGCCCAGCACCACCAGTTGCGGCTGACATTGCCGAGCCAGCTCGACATAGGTCTCCATCGGCGCAAAACCGTGGTGGGCCGAGACGACATTGACCGAGAACGCAGCCTCGCTGTGTTGCACGGCCTTGGCCAGATAGGGTTCTTGCGTCCCCCAGAATGCCACCCGCCGGCCCTTGTAGGCGGCGAGCAACTTGGGGATCAGGTCGGTGCCATTCATGTTCAGCCCCGGCGCCCGACCGAGCCGGCGAAAAAGAATGGTCATGCCCGAACCATCGCGCAACAGCACGTCGGCGGCCGACAGGGCCCGGTAATAATCGCCGTTGCCGGTCACCAGGTTCATGGCGTGGGCATTGACGAAGCCAAGCACGGTCGCCGTCCCGGTTCGGGACAGCGCCTCGATCAGGGCTTGTTCGTCAGCGCCGTCATTGACCACCCTGATTTTCTGCACAATCGCTTGCCAGTTGCGTTGCCAACCCAGGCCACTCATCAATGATCATCCCGTTTCGAACGCACCCAGTCGACCTGACGCTTGAGCAGGAACCCGATGTACAGCGGGATTTTCTTCAGGGCGTAGAGCGGCGCATACATCAAGGCGGTGAACGCGATGATCGTACGCCCGAATTGGCTCCATGCCAGCAGGATCGTCACACCCAGCAGGGCCATCCCGCTCGTGGCAATGATCGCCGGTGCCGGGCTTGCGCCCAGCAGGAACACCAGCCAGGACAAAACGAAGCCAGCCCCCAGCACCAGGGTCAACAGCGCCAATGGCGGGACCCACAGGTCCAGGGTCATTGCCAGCAGGTTCCAGTTTTTGCGGCGGATCGACTCCACGAACAACTTCGGCGCATCGCCCAGGATGACGCCCAGGTGGCCGTGCTCCCAACGGGTTCTCTGAGTGGCCAGACCCTCATCGGTGCGGGGGAAATAGCTGGTCACCAGCGCATCGGGGCAAAACAGCGGCGGTTTGCCGCTGCGGCAGAAATCCAGGCCCATCTTCAGGTCTTCGACAATGTGATTGCTGCCCAACTCGATCAAGGCCAGGTCTTTCCAGACAAACGCCATGCCGGTGCCCATCAATGGACAAGGCAGGCCAAGCCAGGCCCAGCCGCGTGGTCGCACCCGGTTTTTCACACACCAGGCGAACTCGGCCAACTGGACTTTCAGCCCGGAGCCGGCCGGCGCGTGCATCAGGTCCAAGGCCTGGGTCGGTCGTCCGGATTCAATGCAACGGATCGCCAGGCGCTCGAGGGTGCCCTCCCCCAACTGGCAGTCGGCATCGATGACGATCATCACCTGCGGCGCATCGCTCGCCAGGTGGCGTGTACCGAACTCGAGCGCGTAGCCCTTGCCCCGCTGCTGGTCATTGCTGCGCTCCACCACCTCGGCCCCCGCCGTGCGGGCCACGGCGGCGGTGTCGTCGGAACAGTTGTCGGCGACCACCAACAGGCGGTCGCCCTCCAGCAATTGCGCCTTGATACTGTGGAGGGTCGCGACGATGACCGACGCCTCATTATGTGCCGGCACCAGCACCGCCACCCGTGGCCGCGGTCCTCGTGCGGGCGCTGGCGAGCGCACGGGCAGGCAGGCCAGCAGCACTTGCACAAACAGCACCAGCACGGGCAGTACGATGAGGAGCAACACTGCGCTGAACAGCCAACCGATTAATGTGATCATGCCTGCGCCTTGAACAGAGCCGCCAGTCTGGCCGCTTCGGTATCGATATCGTGCCGTACCAGCACGCGCTGGTAGGCGGCCTCGCCCATGCGCTGCAACACCTCGACCGGTTGTGCCAGGCAATCTTGCAGTGCGTCCGCCAACTCCTCCACCGCGCCCGCCGGGAACAGCCAACCGTTCTCACCCTGGCGCACCAACTCGGGAATGCCCGCGACGAAAGTCGTCAGGACGGGACGCCGCAGCGCCATGGCTTCCATGATGACCACCGGCAAGCCCTCGGCAAAGCTCGGCAATACCATGGCGCGGGCGGCGAGCATTTCCGCGCGCACCTGCTCGCTGCTGATCCAGCCGGTAATTCGCACGTGCGCTTGCAGGCCATGCTGCGTGATCAGGGCTTCGATCTGCCCGCGCATCTCACCATCGCCGGCCAGGACCATCTCGAAAGCCACGCCTTTCACCGCCAGCAGACGAGCGGCTTCCATCAACAGCAACTGGCCTTTCTGCTCGCACAGACGTCCCACGCAAACCAGCCTCGGTACGGACGGCACCGGCACCGCCGGCACCTCGTGAAATGCCCGCTCCAGTCCGCAGTGCACGACCTTGACCTTGGCCCAGTGGCCATGGTCGACCCAGCGATACAACTGGCTGCGGCCATAGGAGCTGATAGCCGCGACAAACGCCGAGCGCCGGACTTTCTCGCCCAGATGAATGAATTGCGGTTTGTCGAACTCTTCCGGACCGTGCACGGTAAAGCTGTAGGCCGGCCCGCCCAGTGCGTTGGCCAGCATCACCACCTCGGTGGAGTTGGTGCCGAAATGCGCATGCACGTGTTCGGCACCGAACGCCTGCAACCAAGGCAGCAGGCGACAGGCTTCCGCCAGGTAGATCAAATGATACGGCCAGGCACGGTCGGCACGCCGGCCCATGCGCAGCGCCAGCCACAACGCTGAAAAAAACGCCCGTGGCCGCTCGCGCAATACCTGCAGCACCGGCATCAGCAGCTCTTTGACACCGCCTTGCAACACATAGCGGGTCTTGTCGCGCTCGGACACGTCCTCGGCATCCACCAACTCGGCGTCCCAGCCCCGCAAGGCGATGCGCTGCACCTCGAAACCCTGGCGCTCCAGCGCCAGGATCTCGCGACGAATGAAACTGTGGCTGACCTTGGGGTATTGATTGATGAAGTAGGCGATGCGCATAGGGACCGGGCTTAATTGTCGTTGGGGGTGGTGACGGCAGGCATGTCCACGCCGGCAGCGATACCGAAAGCGTCAACCGGCGCCGCGCCCTGGGTGGCGGTGGTGCCGATCAACACGGCGTCGACCTTGTTGAACGTGCTCTGCAGCAACTCATAACGCCGGCGGTACATGGCGCGCTTTTTCGCGGCAATGGTGTCGAGCGGCTTGATGGACGGTGCCAGGGGGATGTCGAAAAAGTCTTCCCGCTCGGAGGGTGTCGCCCCGTGCTCCAACCAGATCACGTCATAGTTGGCCGCCAGTTCCTGAGCCTTTTGCGCACCAAAATAGGGGTGGCGATGATGACGGAACTCATCCCCGACCGCGTAGAGCTTGTCCACGCCGAGCCTGAGCGCGATATGTTTGATGACTTCAATCAGCAGGCTTCTGGGACGCAGGCCCTCGAACGCCTTGGTCAGGTCACGGTAAATCGCCAGGGACCTGTCACTGTCCACACCTTTGTGAATGCCCTGGACAGCGCCGATGAACAGGCCAGTCCCGATGTCGGTGCGGCACAGCGTGAAGGCCAGCGACGCAATGCGCAGGTCGTCCTGAAACAAATTCAGCACCAGCTCGCCTTCGCGCATGAACCATTTCGGCCGGTCCAGCACCAGGGAACAATCCGCCGCCCACTCGGACAGGTCGGCCAGTTTCAGGGTCTCGTTACGCCCCGACAACAACAGTAGCGGGCAGACCTGGGTGACCGTTTCGTAGTGCGAGGCGATGGCCCCCAACCGCTGCTCTGCTCCCCAGGCTTTACTGACGTAGGGCCACTGGACGACGCCCAGGCAGTCCGTGCCCAGGGTTTGCAGGCCATTGGCGCCCAGCGCCGCTGACATGCGCGACGAAAACGATTCGAGGGCCGGCCGGTGTCTGGCCACCAGGCCCGGAACCTTGAGCTGGTTTTTCAATGCCCTCGGGGTCACCCCGGCATTGAGCCACAACAAGCTTTTAAGGGTGAGCCAGTAATCCATGAACGCCTCACTTGTATTCGATCAAGGCCGACTTGCCGGCGCCGAATCTGCTCAACAGAAATTTGACCTGCCCCAGCATCTCGGGAAACTTCCCCAGCACCAGAAAGAAAGCCAGCAGCCAGTTCTCGCGTGTCGACCTGACACCCCGTCGGGCCAGGCGCGCCACCTGCAACGGATAAATCAGCAGAAGCAACAGCCCTGCCGCGCCCACCATCGAGCAGGCGACAAGCGTTGCCAATGGAACACCCAGGCCCCAGAACCAGGCCCGACGCGATTCGCGTCGCCAGTGCTGCTCTGCCGTCGCCCCGTGTAACGATGCGCCCTCGGCAAACGCGTGGCCACCACGCAACGTACGCGTCCACCATTGGCCGAAACGGGTCATGGCCGCATCGTGCAAGGTCATTTCCTCCTCCAGGCGCCAGACCTTCCAGCCCAGCGCCCGCAAGCGCACGCACAGTTCCGGCTCTTCGCCGGCAATCAGGTCGGCACGGAAACCGGACACGGCGGCAAAGGCCTGCGCGCGCATCAACGCATCGCCGCCACAGGCCCGGGCTTCGCCTATTGGCGTATCCCATTCGATGTCACACATCAGGTTGTACACCGAGCGTTGGGGAAAGCGTTCACGCCGCCGTCCACAGACCACCGCCACCTCGGGCCGCGCATCGAGGAACGCCTGGGCCCGGGGCAGCCAGCTGGCGACCACTTCGCAGTCACCGTCGACAAATTGCACATGCCGCATCGACGGCAGCAGGCGTTGCACACAGGCAAAACCTTCGTTGCGCGCACGGGCCGCGGTGAACGGGATCGTCATGTCCAGCTCGACCACCGCGACCCCGAGTGCCCGCGCCATCGGCACCGAACCATCGGTGGAACCCGAGTCGACGTAGACAACCTGCTGCGCCGCCCCCAGCAGTGACGCCAGGCAACGTTCCAGCCGCTGGCCCTCGTTGCGTCCGATCACCACGACACCCATTCCATTGATCAAGGCGTTCACCGAGTCCAGGCGAAAACGTTCATGAGCCTTCCTTTGCCTGTACAGGCTGTCGTTGCTTGATGATCGCGGGCACGCCCACGGCCACGCAGTCGTCCGGTACATCGGTCAATACGACCGCGTTGGCACCGATCACCACGTTGTTGCCAATGCGGATATTGCCCAGGACCTTGGCCCCGGCACCGATATCGACGTTGTTGCCCATGACCGGCGCGATGGGTTCGTTGACATTCTTCAGCCCCACCACGACCCCGTTACGGATACGGCAATCATCGCCAAACCGGGCGTAACCGCTGATGACGATGCCGCCGAAATGATCGATGACGAAGTTACGCCCGACCTCCACTTCGCACGGCAGCTCGATGCCCGTCACGATCTGCACCAGCTTGAACAGTACTTTGTAGAGCAAGGAAAACACTTTGCGTAACAGCGCCGGGCGCACGCCATAGCGCCAGCGCCCGAAGCGATAAACCAGCATCACCCAGAAGCCCTGGGCTCCCCAGTCACCGCCGTAGGCACGTAAATCCGCGCGTATGTTGTCGAACATGAAGGGCTCTACCGTGTTGGTTGGGTGGCGAACTTGGTATCACGCAGCAGCGCCCAGGTGACCCGGGCATGTTCCCAGCAGGCACCAATGGCGGCACGACCACGACGCTTGAGCAAGGCCTTGAGCGCGAGGATCAGGTCGCCCAGGCACACCAGCGCCATGTGCCAGGCCAGGCCTGCCACGCCATGGTGCTTGCGGAAATACAACAGCTCGCTTTCGATTTGCAGCCGGGGTATCTGCCGACTGGCGACGTTGAGTTCATCGACGGACTTGGCACTTTCTCCACCGATATGCACCACGGTGGTGTGTGGGTAGAAAACCACCTTCCAGCCCGCCTGCTTGACGCGTTTGCAGTGATCCACTTCCTCGTAATAAAGGAAGTAGCGCGGGTCGAACAAACCGACCGTGTCGATGACCTCGCGGCGAATCAGGTAATAACAGCCGGGCACCCAGTCACACTCGCGGACGGAGGCGTGATCCCACTGCATGTCATCGACCCGCTTCACCCAGGGGAAAAAGCGCTCAAGCCCCGCGCGCGACAGAAACACATTCAGCGGTGTCGGGAAATAACGGCACGAAGGCTGCAAATCCCCGTCCCGGCCTTCCAATCGTACGCCGAGAATGCCGCACTCGGGGTGCGCCTCCATGTAGTCGAGGGTCTTGCTCAGGGTGTCCGCCGCCACGAAGGCGTCAGTATTGAGCAGCAATGCGTACTTGCCCTGCAGGTGTTCAACCAGCTGATTGTTGGCACGGCCAAAGCCGACATTGCTTTCATTGGCCAGCAGCAACGCCCCGGGACACAGGGTCGCCAGGCACTCCAGCGAGTTATCGACGGAGGCGTTGTCCACCACCAGGTAACGCGCCCGATCCGTACTGTCGGGTTGGCGCAGGGCATTGAACATCGGCTGCAACAGCCCTGCGGTGTTGTAGTTGACCACCAGCACATCGAGAGGCGCATTAACCATTGGATTTTTCACCAAAGAAGTATTCGGCGCGCATGACTCGCAGCCTGGATTCCAGGGCCGGGTCAAACTCACCGTTACGCTCGCGGATGAGGTCCATCCAGGGATATTCGGCGCATCGATCTTCGACATTCTTCAACAACGTCTCCAATGTGCAGATCACCCGGGCTGGATTACCCCCGACCACGACATCGGGCGGGACATCGCGCAGGACAACCGCGCCGGCAGCGACCAGGGAGTTGGGGCCAATCTTCACGCGCGGCAGGATGATCGCGCCATGGCCGATGAAAACGTTATCGAGGATGTCTATCGGGCCGACGGAATCCAGCTTCGTACCGTAGCGCACGTTGAGCAGCGCGACCGAGGCATCGTGCCCGATCAGCGTGCAATCGGATAAACCGACGTTGTTGCCCAGGCGCACCAGTGATGGATCGGTAATGTTGCACCCGACGTTGATCCACACGTTTTCACCGATGGAATGCAGGGATCGCCACTGGACCAGGAATCGCGCCCATTCGAAACCATCCGGTCGGCACAGTCGTTTGTAGAGCGAGGTTCCACGTCCCGTTGTCCTGGCAAAATGAGCGATAGCGCGCTTCAGTAGACCAATCATCCTGTCAGCCCCAAAAAATTCAAAAAAACGCCTGTGCCAGGGTTCGATGCGCCCCGATCCTTCATTCGTGCCCCTAAGCGTAGCCGCCACTCCGACATCCGGCACGACGACGGCCCTGTCCCGCCAGGGTCAAAACCAGTTGACTATCGCCAGCACCGCCTCGCCACACACCATTCCCACCAGCACCATCGGCAGGACGATGAGCTCTCGCCTGAGATCGAACAACCCCACCTTGCGATTGACATACACCACCAGGATCAACGTCGGCAAGGCATGCAGCGCAACCCCCCAAATCGCGTACTTCGCGCCCCCCAAGGCCAGTAACAGCGGCAGCAGCACCCACAACGAGATGGCGCGAATGATGTTGTCCATCGCCTGGTACTTGGTCAGCCCCAACGCCAGCCAGAGTTGATGCGCCACGGCAAAGCGCCAGGTGAAGAAAGACAGGGACAGAATCGCCAGCATCTCGCCAGCACCGGCATAACGCTCATCGTACAGAAAATGGATCAGCAACGGGCTGAGGACCCAGGCCAGCCCGCAGAGAAACAGCGAAACCAGGTCGAACATCAACTTGAAGCGTACATACAGCGCGTGCAAGCGCGCGGTGTCGTTGACCCGCGCAGCCTCGCTGAACGCCGGCAGGGCCACGGCCCCGAGCAACCGTTGCATGCCCATTTGCAGCGCCCCCAAAAACAGCACGGCAATGGAATAGACCCCCAGCTCGCTGGCCGACATGCTGCCGCCGAACCAGATCCGGTCGCCGTTCATGGCCAGCACGCCCACCGCCGACGACAACAGCATCCAGCGTCCGAACACCACCACTTCCCGCAGCGCGGAGCGCTCCCAGTGCAAACGGTTGTGCGGTCCGGAAAACCAGAAATGCCCGAGCAGCGTCATGGCCAGGGCGGCCACCAGCCCGGAGCCCACCAGCGCCCAGATCGAACGGGTGAAATAACCGATGATCAACATCGTCAACAGCCCGGCCAGTTGCGAGACGAACTCGGCGAGCACGACTTTTTTCTGCTCGAAGTCGCGCACGGCCACGTCGACCTTGGTGGACTGGAAACCGTAGATGATCGCGGAAATACCGGTCACGGCCAGCACCAGCGGCAACTGCGGCGCGGCGTAGGTGGATTGCTCCGGCCACATGTGCAGGACCTGGGCAAGCCAGGCGAAACCGGCGACCAGCAGGGTGAACGCGAAAAGGATGAACCCGCGGATGATCTGCACCGTCCACACGGTGTTGAGGAAGGCCGGATCGTTGCCTCGCGGGCTCTGGATGATGTTCTGGCGGAAGCCGACATCGGACAGCAGGTGCAGCACCACCGACACGGTGGTGGCGATGACCATGATGCCGAACATCTCCGGCATCAGCAGACGGGCCATGATCAGGTTGCCACCCAGGCGGATAGCCTGTGATGTGATCAGTGCCCCCAGATTCCATGCCCCGGCAAATATCGCTCGCCTGCGAAGGCTCAACGATGGCGATACATCAGCTGGTGGCATCACTACAACCCCGGAATCCATGACACGAAAAAGTACTATAGCCGCCGCTTGCCAATCCACTGGTATCTGTCATTGGCCCAGCGGCAGGCCTTGCGATGGCACGATGGGCGTCGATATCAGCCCCGTCCTTCCAGCACGGAAGGCTCCGGTCGGGCAGCACGCTGCCCGGACAGACGCTTGCCCACCGCCTTGTTCAATGCCGCTTCAAACAGACGGGCAGAGTGCTCCCAGGTGCTTGAGGCCACGGTTTGATGAGCCGCTTCGGACACCGCACGCCACGCCATGTCGTCCAGGTTCAGCAGATACTCGACGCCCGCCGTCAGCGCTTGCGTGTCGTCGATATCCGCCAGCACACCGTTGTTGAAACAGGATATGGCTTCCATCGGCCAACCCGTACGGGTCGACACCACCGGCGTCCGACAGGCCATGGCCTCCATCGCCGTCAGGTTGAACCCTTCGCTGCGGCTCGAGGCCAACCAGACATCACATTGCGTATAGAGATCACGAATACGATCCTGATCGGGCGCCAGGTGAAACTCGACACTCGCCGGTAACGCGAACGCACCCGTGGGCGCAAAGCTGCCAAAGGAAACGACGCGCAGGGTCGGGAATTTCTTTTCGAGCGCGGCAATGACGTCGAGCGTCACGTCGAGCCCCTTCAAAGGTGTTTCATGGTAAAGGAAACCAACGGTCGGGCGCTGTTGCCTGGCCCTCGGCGCCGCGAAGAACTGCTGGTGATCGACGCTGTTGGGCACCAGATCGACATCCGCATCGCCGTAGTCCACACGCATCAAGTCAGCCAGCCATTGGGAGATGGTGATCTTGTGCAGCGGCATCCGGTAGGTGGCCATGACCCGGTCGATCGGGCAGAACGGAAAGATCTCATGCCCTTGCACGAAATACACTTTCTCGCCCTTGGCCGGGCTCAGGGCATTGACCCACTCGGCCGTCTCCCACCAGGTGGCAACCACCACATCGGCATCCGGGACATCGGACTCCACGATCGGGCGGTATTTTTCGATCACCCGGTGATCGAGGTCCATATCATCCAGATAAGAGGGAATGACCGGGGTGACCAGCCAGCCCTTTCCAGTGACGAAACTCTTGATCTTTCTGCGCAGCGGAATAGCCGGATAAGGCAGGGAAACCAGTGTCACTTCATGACCGGCATCCGCCAATGCCTGGGCGTAAATCGTCACCACGCGAATCCCGCCCGACATGCTCGCCACGCTCAAAACAAAAGTCACTTTCAACAGGCTATCTCCATTCCCCCCCTGAAAAACCAGGGGCTGGCTACCAAATTCCGATGCACATCCAGCCAGGCAAGCGCTTATCAAGCCCACCCGTACGAGCATCAGCCAGAAAATCCATTAACGCACTAACTTATACGATTGATATGCTCAGCCAACCTGAGTGTCAGTTGTAACAGCGGCATGGTCGGATTGCTCGCACCGCCGGTCGCAAAAACGCTGCTGCCCGCGATGTGGAGGTTCTCCACGCCAAATACCTTGCAGTTCTCGTCCACCACCCCGAACTCCGGTGCCGACGCCATCCGCGTGGTCCCCATATGGTGGGCATGGGGATTGACCTTCAACGGCACGGTCTGGTCATACACGCACTGCTCCAGTTTGACCAGGCCCAGCCCCGTGTCGGCAAAGCACTTGGCCATTTCCAGCCCGATCGATTTGACGGTATCGCGGTCCGCCGAGCTCAGCTCCCAGTGAACCACGGCCTTGCGCATCCCCAGGGCATCTCGCTCCGGTAGCAACGAAACACGGCTGTCGAGGTTGGGAAACTGCTCGATCAACGTGCCGATCACGCCATCGCCGGGGCAATCGAACTTGGTGATGAACTCGATCTTCTGCTCCACACCCACGTCGCAGATGAGGTTCTCGAAAAAGCTCTTGATGGCGGCCATGCGCCCATAGGTCTTGACTTCAGCGACCAGGGAAATGGCAACGTTGCCCTTGCCGGCCTTGTGCTGCGCCACGAAAGCATCGGTGGTGAAGTACTCGCGGGAGTCCTTGCCCTGCCCGTCCTTGAGGATGAAGGTGCCAAGCTCGACGTTCAGGTGCTCCATGAAACATTTGCCGACCAGGCCGCCCTCGGTAACGATGCCGCCCGCTGCCAGGGATTCGCTGTTGAGCAGTTGCCGGGCATTTTCGATGGCGCCTGTGGCCAGAATGAACTGCCGGGCCTTGACCTGCTCCCGATGCTGCTCGTAGTCCGCCACGACGATCGAGGCGATACGCCCGGTTTGGCTGTCGAACTCCAGGTCGACGCAGTTGCAGTTGATGAAGACATCCAGGCCCTCGGTCTCGTCGAGTTCCTTGGCGTACTTTTTTGCAAAACGCGTCGGCGGGCTGAGCAGGAAGCGATCCGCCGCAAATTCGGAGCCGTCCAGGGAAGGGTTGATCGCCTTGAATCCGGCGTTCGGCACCAGGTCGACAATCGCCATCGCCTGCGCCAGATGTGCCTCCATTTCGGCGAACGCAATGGGCCAGCCGGGCAGGCGCACGGGCGGGCCGTTGTTGAAGTCCGACGCTTCGAAGGGGCGGCAGCGCCCGGACCAATGGTTGGAAGTCCCGCCCAGGTAACGCAGGCGTGTTTCCTCGGCGTAGACCTCAAGGCCGGTCGAGGGGCACTGGTAGAGACTCTGCGAGTTTTGCGAGTACTCGCGACCGCCGCCTTCGAGCAGCAGCACACGCCGGCCGTTGACCGCCAGACGCAAGGCCAGGGTAATACCCGCCGGCCCGGCACCGACGATGCAGACGTCATAGAAGTCGCGCAGTTCTTTTTGCGATTGGTAGTCTTTGATCATGTTTGCGCTGGCTGAAAGTGCTGGGCCGGCAGTACCCACCCGTTGATGACGACGTACCCCGACTTGACGGCTGAGGGCACTGCAACGGCTTGCGACAATCCAGGGATGAACCCTGCGAGCCCCAACAGCGCGCACACACGCAGGAAATCCCTGCGGTCCATTGCAGAGGTATTCAAATCAGGTTCATTCACGGTTCAAGCTCCCCGACATCAAAATCAAAACCAGTCAGCAATTTTCAACACCACTTCCCCGCAGATAACCCCTGCCAATGCCATTGGCAAGACGACGAGCTCACGCTTGAGATCGAACAAGCCGACCTTGCGATTGACGTACACCACCAGAACCAGTGTCGGCAGCGCATGCAGCGCAACGCCCCAGATCGCATAATGCACGCCGCCGATGGCCAACAGAAGCGGCAACAGCACCCATAACGAAATGGCGCGAATGATATTGTCCATCGCCTGGTACTTGGTCAGCCCCAACGCCAGCCAGACCTGATGCGCCACGGCAAAGCGCCAGGTGAAGAAGGACAGCGAAAGTATCGCCAGCATTTGCCCCGCTTCGGCGTAACGCTCATCGTACAGAATGCTGATCAGCAATGGGCTGATGACCCAGAACAGTCCACAGATAAACAGCGAGACCAGGTCGAACATCAATTTGAAGCGGCCGTACAGGACGTGCAGGCGTGGCGTGTCCTGGCTGCGGGCGGCCTCACTGAATGCTGGCAACGCCACGGCCCCGAGCAGTCGCGCCATGCCCAACTGCAACGCACCCAGAATCAGCACGGCAATCGAGAACACTCCCAGTTCATTGGCCGACATGCTGCCGCCGAACCAGATCCGGTCGCCATTCATCGCCAGCACGCCCACCGCCGACGACAACAGCATCCAGCGCCCGAACACCACCACTTCCCGCAGCGCGGAGCGCTCCCAGTGCAGGCGGTTGTGCGGCCCCGGAAACCAGAAGTGGCCCAGCAGTGTCATGGCCAGCGCGGCAACCAGGCCGGACCCCACCAGCGCCCAGATCGAGCGAGTGAAATAACCGATGATCAACATTGTCAGCAGGCCGGCCAGTTGCGACGCGAACTCGGCAAGCACGACCTTCTTCTGCTGGAACTCACGCACGGCGACGTCGACCTTGGTCGACTGGAAGCCATAGATGATCGCGGAAACACCGGTAACCGCCAGCACCAGCGGCAACTCTGGCGCGGCGTAGGTGGAGTGCTCCGGCCACAGGTGGATCACCTGGGCAAACCAGGCGAAACCGGCGATCAGCAGGGTGAACGCGAAAAGAATGAACCCGCGGATGATCTGCACCGTCCACACGGTGTTGAGGAAAGCCGGGTCGTCGCCGCGCGGGCTCTGGATGATGTTCTGGCGAAAGCCGACATCGGACAGCAGGTGCAGGACCACCGACACCGTGGTGGCGATGACCATGATGCCAAACATTTCCGGCATCAGCAGGCGCGCCATGATCAGATTGCCCCCCAGCCGAATGGCCTGGGACGTGATCAGCGCCCCCAGATTCCATGCTCCGGCAAAGATGGCTCGCCTGCGAAGGCTCAACGACGGCGAGATATCAGCTGGTGGCATCGTAACAACCCCGGACTCAACTCCATGAAAACGTACTATAGTCGCACTTTGCCATTCTACTAGTCTCTCTCATTCACCCATCGGTAAAGCCTGACCATCCATGCCTGAGCACTTTCGCGCGTTAGTCGTCATTCTGGTTCTGGCCGGCGTTGTTTTTTTCATGGCGCGCCGGCCCGCAAGCGACCTGATCCCTGCCCACGACTTCACCCGTCGACGCAATCTGTGGTTCGTGCTGACCGTCCTGGCTTTTGTCTCGCACAGTTTCTGGCTGTACGTGGCCGTGACCACGGTCATTCTGACCATCGCGCGCAAACGCGAACACAATCCGGTGGCGTTGTTCTTCATCCTGGCGTTCCTGGTACCGCCGGCGCAGGCGCGAATTCCCGGTTTCGGCCTGATGAATTACTTTTTCGACCTCAACTATGTGCGCCTGCTGTCCCTGTGCGTGCTGCTGCCGGCCTTTTTCGCCCTGCGCAGACAAGCCGATACGCAAGGTTTCGGACGCACCTGGCCGGATAAATTCCTCGCCGCCTACCTGGTCTTGACCAGCCTGCTGTTGCTGCGCGAGACCACGGTCACCGATACCTTGCGCCAGACGCTCTACCAGTTCACCGACGTGTTCCTGCCGTACTACGTCGCCAGCCGGGCCCTGAAGAACCTCGGCGATTTCAAGGACGCGCTGCTGGGCTTTGTCCTCGCGGCCATGGTGATGGCGCTGATCGGCTTCTTCGAATTTGCCCGTGGCTGGCTGCTCTACAGCGCGCTGATCGGCGCCATGGGCATGCAATGGGAAATGTCCAGTTACCTGAGTCGCGGCGGCCTGCTGCGCGCCAGCGTCACCACCGGCCAGGCCATCGCGCTGGGACTGGTGATCAGCACCGCCATCGGTTTCTACCTGTATTTGCAGGAAAGCGTGCGCAGCAAGCTGCAGCGCCGCCTGGGCGCACTGCTGCTGGCCGGCGGACTGTTTGCCCCGCTGTCGCGCGGCCCGTGGATCGGCGCGGCCGCCATGCTCCTGGTGTATATCGCCACGGGGCAGAAGGTGGTCAAGCGCATCATGCTGCTGGCAGTCGCCGGGGTGCTCGCCCTCCCCGTGCTGACCCTCGTGCCGGGCGGGCAGAAGGTGCTGGACCTGCTGCCGTTCGTCGGCAACGTGGAAGTCGAAAACATCACCTATCGCCAGCGCCTGATCGACAACTCGATCCTCGTGATCCAGCGCAACCCGCTGCTGGGCACCTTCGATTACCGTAAGGCCCCCGAAATGCAGGCCATGATCCAGGGCGAGGGCATCATCGACATCGTCAACACCTACATTGGCGTAGCGCTGTCCTATGGATTGATCGGTTTGACGGTGTTCGTGGCCTTTTTCGCCGCCGTGCTGCTCGGCATCCGCAAGGCCTTGCGTTCGTTCCCCGACAAGGACGATGAAGCCCGCCGGCTGGGTCGAGCGCTCTTCGCGACACTCGCCGGGATCCTGGTGACCATCTTTACCGTCAGCAGCATCACGATCATCCCCGTGGTGTACTGGTCGGTTGCGGGGCTGGGCGTCGCCTACGTCCGGATGGCGCGCAACCTCAAGCACCCCTCGCCAGCCGTCTCGGCCAGTACCCACCTCCAACTCCGGTAACCCCATGGCCAACATTTTCCGCCGCACCCGCTTGCTGCTTCCGGTTGTCTTGTCCGTTGTTATCCTGCCGCTGAGCACCTGGGCGTCGGACTGGGTGGCCAGTGTCGATGAAAAGAGCGGCCTGCCGGGGGTGACCTATGGCGGCAGCCCCGCCCTGGCCTCCTCGTTCGTGTTTTTCGAGAGCAACTATGGCTGGACGTCCTTCCCCACCCGATTCACAATCAATGCGCCCTACGATTACACCCTCGTTGGCCAGAACCAGACGCTGGATTTCGACCTGGCGGCAAAGGTCCGCAAACAGGGCGAGCAGCAGTTGACCTGGGATGTTGCCCTGGATGCCCGCAGCCTGAAGCCGAACGTGATCGGCGGTGGCTTCGTGTTCAATTTCGACCCCGCGTTGTTCAAGGGAGAGATGGGCAAACCGCAGCTGCTGCCTGGCAACAAAGGCTGGGCCTGGGGCGATGCACAGGGGCGACGCATCGAAATGCGCTTCGAGCCGGCGCTGGCGAACGTGTTCCTCGAACCGGGCGACGGCTCCGAAGTGCGGGCGTTTTTCTACAAGGATGCGATCAAGCCCGGCCAGCAGCATTTCAAGGCGACCTTGAGCGTCTCCGGTGATGTGGCCCTGGGCCGGACCACCAGCGAGCGCTTTGGCCTGGTCGACCCGAAGACCTGGCCGACAGACAAAATCGACTGGAGAACTTCGCCGGTCGACCTGTCCTTCCTGAATGCCGCTGAAAAGCCGGCCGGCAAACGCGGGTTCATCAAGGCCTCCGGCGAGCAACTGAAGTTCGCCGACGACACCCCGGCGCGTTTCTGGGGCACCAACGTGTCGGCCTACACGCTGTTCAGCACCCCCGACGAAGAGATCAAGCAGCAAGCCAGACGCCTGTCGGCCCTGGGCATCAACCTCGTGCGTCTGCACCACCATGATTCGCCCTGGGTCAGCCCGAACATCTTTGGCGCCGCGCCCAACCCCGATACCCAGCAACCCGACCCGCAATCACTGAAAAAAATCGACTTGTGGATCAAGAGTCTCAAGGACGAGGGCATTTATGTCTGGCTCGACATGCACGTCGAGCGGGCCTTCACGGCCAAGGACAACATCTACGGCTTCGAAGAGCTGCCAAAGGATGAACACGGCAACGCCGGCCTCAAGGGCTACAACTACGTCAACATCACCATTCAGCAGGCGATGAAGCGCTTTGCCGCTGCCTACATGAATCACGTCAACGCCTACACCGGCCTTGCCTACAAGGACGAGCCGGCGATCGCCGCGGTCCTGATCACCAACGAGAACGACATCACCAATCACTTCGGCAATGCCTTGCTCGGTGACAAGGACGTGCCCAAGCACAGCAAGGTCTACATGGCTGAGGCCGAAGCGTTCGCCAAGCAACACAATCTGTCCTCGAACCAGACCTGGCGCGCCTGGGAGTTTGGCCCGTCGAAAATGTTCCTCAACGACCTGGAGCAACGCTTCAACGTCGACATGATCAAGCACTTGCGCGACCTGGGCGTGAAGGTGCCCATCGCCACCACCAACAGCTGGGGCGGCGATGGCCTGCTGTCACTGCCAGCCCTGACGTCCGGCGACATCATCGACGTACACAGCTACGGCGGCCTCGGCCAACTGGAAAAAAACCCGCTCACCAGCGCCGGCATCGTCAACTGGATTGGCGCCAGCCAGGTCACGGGCAAACCGCTGACCGTCACCGAATGGAACAGCGAGCCTTTCCCGACCCCGGATCGTCACGGTGTGCCGCTGTACATGGCCGGCACTGCCAGTTATCAGGGCTGGGACGCGCTGATGCAATACGCCTATAGCCAGGAAGGACTCTCCGGCGGCTGGATGACCGTCGGCAACTGGAACGCCTACAACGACCCGTCGCTGCTCGCCACCTTGCCCGCTGCCGCGCTGCTTTATCGGCGCGGTGATGTCAGTGAGGCGAAGACCACCTATATCTTTGCACCGACACCGGCCACCCTGTTCAACCAGGCCATCACACCGAGCACCTCGGCACTGCTGCGCACCGCGATGGAGAAAGGAAAACTGCAAATCGCCATGCCACAGACGCCGGAACTGCCCTGGTTGCAGACCGGCGCCGCCGCAGACAATGCCCAGGTGTTCCACGACCCCGACCAGTCGCTGCTGGACGCCAATGCCAGCGAATCCACGTCCGACACCGGTGAACTGAAGCGCAACTGGAAACGCGGCCTCTACACCATCGACACGCCGCGCACCCAGGCTGCCACCGGCTGGATCGGTGGCGAGTCGATCAGCCTGGGCAACATCCAGGTCAACGCCAGGACCGCGAACGCCAGTGTGGTAGTGCAAAGCCTGAACGACACGCCACTGGGCCAGTCCCAGGACCTGATGATTTCACTGGGCGCCCGCGCCATGGCGAATGAGGACGAGCGACCGCCCTATTTCGTCGAACCCCTGGCCGGCACGCTGACCATACAGGCACCACCGGGCCTGACCCTGTTCACGCCAGGTCCCCTGGCGCAGATGAAGAAGCTGCCCGCCCCCTACGCCGATGGCCGCTATACCATCAAGCTCGATGGACAGCAGACTGCCAACTGGTTGTTTTTAAGGAAAAGTGCCGCGCGTTGATGTCACAATCCGCGTTTACACAGCAATACGGGTCCAGGAGGACAGGATGAATTTCTTGGTGGTTGGCGGCGCAGGCTATATCGGCTCGCACATGGTCAAACAGCTGCGGCGCGCCGGTCATGACCTGGTGGTGGCCGATAACTTTTCCACCGGCTACCGCAGCGCCCTGATGGACGCACGCGTGGTCGAACTGGACATCGCCGACGCGCAGGCCCTCGACGACCTGTTTGCCTCTCAGCACTTCGATGCGGTGTTCCACTTCGCCTCCTTCATCCAGGTCGGCGAATCCGTCAGCGAGCCGGGCAAGTATTATCAAAACAACCTGGCCGCCACCCTGACGCTGCTGCAAGCCATGCTTCGCGCCAATATCAGGCATTTCATCTTCTCATCGACCGCCGCGGTCTATGGCGACCCGATGTATGTGCCCATTGACGAAGACCACCCGAAGGCCGCAATCAACCCCTATGGCCGCAGCAAGTGGATGGTCGAGCAGATGCTGGAAGACTTCGATCGCGCCTATGGGCTCAGATCGGTGTGCCTGCGCTACTTCAACGCCGCCGGAGCCGACCCGGAAGGACAGCTGGGCGAGCGCCATGAGCCTGAGACCCATCTGCTGCCTTTGATCCTGCAAGCGGCCTCAGGCCGGCGCGCCGCCATCACCGTCTACGGGCGAGACTACGACACGCCCGATGGCACGTGCATCCGCGACTACGTGCACGTCAGCGATCTGGTGGCCGCGCACGCCCTGGCCGTGGATTACCTGCTGGCTGGCGGCGCCAGCACGGCGTTCAACCTGGGCAATGGTCAGGGTTTTTCGGTGCAACAGGTGATCGAAACCGCGCGCCGTGTCACAGGCAAGGAGATCCGCGTCAATGAAGCGCCGCGCCGCGCCGGCGACCCGCCACGGCTGGTGGCCGACCCCAAACGGGCCAACGCCCTGCTGGGCTGGCAACCGCAGTTCGCTTCGCTGGAACAGATCGTGGCGCATGCCTGGGCGTGGGAGCAGAAGCATCCCTGGCGGTAGGCGACGGCGCTGGTCCATGGGGCCAGCGCCAGGGGGATGGCTTCAGTAGTAAGTGCGGTTGTTCGGCTCGGCCTTGTTCAGCACCGTGCCTATCAAGTTGGCGCCGCCGAGGTGATACAGGCTTTCCTCGATCTCCTTGTTGCTGTTCATGCCGTTGGCGACGACCAGCAGCACGCAATCGAATTTCGGCAGGACGGTGATCACGTCGTCCGAACTGAGGATCGGTGGCAAGTCGAAAATCGAGATGCGCGAGTCGTAGCGCTCACGCAGTTCCACGATCAGGTTGCTGACCTCGGGCGACGACAGCACCTCGGTCGAGTGTGGAATCGGCTCACGGGTGGGCAAAACCACAAAACGCGGCAAGGTCGGATTGACCAGCACATCCTGCAACTCGGCCTTGTGGCTCAAGAGTTCATTGAGCGAATTTTCCATCGACAATCCAAGGCTGGAACCGACCTTGGGGCGGCGCAGGTCGAAATCCACCAGCAACGCGGTCTTGGTGGTGTGATGGGCAATACTCATGGCCAGGTTGATCGCCAGCACGGTCTTGCCGGCCTCCGGCGTCGGCGAGGTGATCGCCAGGGTGCGCCAGCCATTTTCCTCCATGGCCTTCAGTACCTGCGTGCGCAGCAGGTCGAAGGCGGCGCCCATGTTCGAGTTCTTGTTGTACGCGACAATGCGGTTACGCTCCAGGTGGTCATACCGCAGAGGCACGACCCGAGTCTGTACGTAACTGAGTGCATTGAGCCCCGAACCCGTGGGTGTCATGGCCTTCGAAGAGGCCGGCTGCTCGGCCTTGTCGGCATCGGGCTTGAGAATGTCCATTGCTGTCTTTCCTTATGCAAACCGGCCCAGAACTTTGATCATCAAAAGATCCAGGGGCGTGTAGAGGAAGTGCACGAGCACCAGGAAGAGCGCGAAAAGCACGACTCCGATGATGATCAACCGCACTCGCCATTGCTTGCGGCGTGCCAGTTCCGCTCGGGTGTGAATGTAAGGGATGGAGACCAGTACCCGTTTGCCCAGCACGCTGGCCAGGGCTTCGGCACCGCGTACGCGGGGGTTGATCAGCTCAAGCAGCATCACCAGCGCGCCCGCACCCACCGGCGCCAGCACCAGGCCCATGGCAACCACTTTCTTGCGGTTGGGCTTGATCGGTTTTTCCGGCATCAGTGGCGACTCCAGGAGCACAAAGCGCTCGGCCTTGTTTTCCTGTTCAAGGCTTTCGGAAATTTTCGCACTCATTTGCTTGGTGCGAATTTCCTCATACTTCTTCTGAGCGTTTTCATGGTCACGCATCAACGTGACCATGCCACGCTCGACCTGTGGCGTTTCGAGAATCTGCGCCTCATAAGTGGAGATCTTCCGAAGAATTTCCTGCTTTTGATCGGCCAGCGACTTGATCCGCATGTCGGACGCTGCAATGCGCGCCTGGGCCTTGGCGACATCCATGCTGGCCGGAAGCGCTGCGCCGGAAGTGCCTTGAGCCTCAAGGGCCGCAATCTTGCGTTTGACAGCACGCACATCGGGGTGAGCTTCGGTGTACAGCGACATCAGGCGCGCGTATTCGGCCTTGAGGCTGCCCAGGTCCTGCGGTTTGTCCGCAGCCGCACCCGTTGCACCCGGTTTGGTTGCCAGCCCGGCATTGGCCGCCGACAACTCCAGCTCGTTGAAACGGACCTCTTCGCGTGCGGCCTTGTAGTCGCGATCAATTTCCTTGAGCTCGGTTTCGGCGCGCGTGAGCATGTTCATGCGCAACTCTTGATGCTCGGGCAGCGCATTGGAGTGGAGCTGTTTGAAGTCCGCCAAGCGGTTTTCCAGGGTCTCGAGTTCGAGCCGGAGCTTGTCCGCTTCCTGGGTCAGGAATTCGGTGGTTTCACTGGCGCGCTCGGTGCGCTGCTTGATGTTTTCGTCCAGGAACAGCGTGACCAGTTCGTTGGCCACTTTATTGGCGATCTCTGGCTGGCTGTGCTCGAAGCCAAGCCGGAACGCGATGGTCACCTCTCCACGGCCCTTGACGTCCGCACTGACCAGGGCAACGGTGATCGCGTTGCGCATTTCCTCGATCTTCTCGGTCAGGCTCAGTTGCCGACCCTGCGCCGAGAACAGGTTGTATTTGTTGATGATCCCCTCCAGGTGCTCACGGGTCATGACGCGCTGGCGAATGATCTCGATCCGTTCATCGGCAAACGTAGTGTTGTTCGCCCCCACCAGGTCTGGCGAAATCTGCTGCGACTCCACCAGAATCGTGCCGGACGACTCGTAGGTGGGCGGCAGGGACAGTGCGACAGCCAGGCATACCCCGAGAATGGCCGTGCCACTCAGGATGATGAGCCAGGCATGATGCTTGACGATAGCAAGGTAGTCGTTGACCGACATTTCGTACTCAGAGGCCATATTTCTCACACCACAGAATTTCAGAAACCAGGGTAGCTATAAGTCAGCGTCAACCCGACCACATTGGCAGTAGCATCCGGCAAACCATCTTGCTGGCGTTGTTTGTATGTGTAGGATAGGCGCGCCATCCAAAAAGGCGAGAGTTCCTGACTGAACCAGGCGCCGTAACTGATCAGGGTATTGGGCGTCTGCCCCTTGGAGTCCTGCCAGGATGCGGTGACACCTGCGCGCCGGGTTTCATCGATGGCATAGCTCCAGATGCCGCTCACGCCATCGACCTCGACGAAACCGCCGTCGCCGCTGGCGATGGTATTGCGGCTGGCATCGATGCCGGCATCCACCCGCTCGCCACTGTAGTTCAGATTGAGGCCGCCCTGGGCGCTCGGACCGCTGTTGGCGTTGGACTCCTCATTGACTCCCACGTACACCGTCCCGCGCAACTGTTCGGAGAACTGGTAGTTCAGGCCGATATCAGGGGTGTAGCTGTTGGAAGACTCGGCCAGGGTGGAGCCGGAGTCGGGTTTGTAACGTTTGACGCCCAGACGGGTGAACAGCTCCATGCGCTCGCTCCAGGCATAGGTATAGCCCAGGCGGTTGGAGAGTTCGTCGTAGTTGGTCAGCGAGTCGATGTCGTAGGTGACATGGCTGTATTCAATGTCGTTGGTCAGGGTACTGCGCTCGCTCAGGGCGGTGCGCCAGTTGCCTTCGAGCGAGGTTTTCTTCTGGGTGCCATCGGGGACCACGACGCCGGTTTCCTGGACGGTCGAAGACAGCGTGGAGCTCTCTTCATAGCGGGCCGTGAGGCCAAAGGCACCGGTTTCGGTCTCGCGCTGCCAGCCCAGTCGCAGTCGCGGGTCCTCCCGATCGGTGACAATCGCGGTGTCGGACGAACGCACGACATACAGGCCCAGGCCAAACAGGAACTCATCCTGATCGGACGTCGCCAGGAGCGTAGCGTCCGGCGCGACGATGTAGCGCGTCACGCCCTTCTCGCCGCTGATTGCCAATGTCGGGTTGCTGTCGTATTCGACCGTCGACGGCACCGTGATAGCCGATTGCCAAGTGGCGGCGTAAACCACGCCGGAGCACGGCAGAACGAACATTGCCGTCGCAATCCCGGTTGTACGCAGCGCCATCGAGGTCACTCCCCATGCGTCGCGCAAGGCTAGGGTACGACCAGCGTATCGCCGGCCTGCAGCTGGATGTTGGTGGACATGTCACGACCGGACATGAGGTCGCTGTAGTGCACGGGCAGGATCTGTTGCGTGCCGCCCTTGCTGCGCACCACCTTGATTTCGTCCTTGTCGGCGAACTTGTCGAGCCCGCCGGAGAGGCTCAACGCCTGCAGCACGGTGGTGACACCCGACATCGGCACCGTACCGGGCTTTAGCACTTTGCCCTGCACGTAGACCAGATTGCCGGCAGTGCCGGTGATGACGACGCTCACCTGTGGATCGGGGATGTATTTTTCCAGCCTGGCGGCCAGCTTGGCCTCGACAGCCGTGGAGTCCAGCCCTTCGACCTCGACTTTACCGGCCAGGGGAAAGGTGATGCTGCCATCGGGAAGCACATGCACATCCTGCTTGAGCTTGTCTTCGCCCCAGACCGAAACATTCAGGGTATCCCCCGGATTCAAGCGGTAGGCCGGGATATCTTCGGCGGCATTGGAAACACTGGGCAGAATAGCCAGCGCACAAAACACAGGTAGCAAGAAACGTGACATCGGGGTCCCTCCGCCTAGATAGCCATGCAAGGAGCTTTGCATAAAACGGGGAGCAAATCACGCTCGCCCATGCTCACATCGAGAAAATGCTCATAACGTGATTTTTTGCGCCTGGCAGCCGCCCTTTTTTGCAAAGGCGGCATAAAAATCACCTGACTGGCAGGCTTTTGCGAAGGAAGTTTCTTATTTAACAACAACGTGCAGTCAAACATATTACCCCCGATGCATACCCGCCAAATTATCAGCACTTTAGTTACAAGCGCCCTTCATTCAGCAACTACATCGCAACACACACTCAATGAATCACATCAACTACGGTGCTATCATCTGCACATCAAATTGATATCAGCCAATGCTGTTTCCAATGCATACCCAGATCATGAAAGTCGGAACTACGGCTACACCTTCCGACGATTGGCGACCATTACAAAACCGAACAGCGCGGATGAAAACAACCAGGCTGCGGCAGGCAAGGAAACTGCAATCGGTTGATTGGCAAAGACTTCACCCCCTCCACCCAACACCTTAGTCTGAGTATCGGAATTTGCCAGGAATTTGCCTTGGGCAAGTTGCGCCATTAATCCGTCACACGCAGAACTATTGACGGGAGCGCTCACTTTGGCAGCCGACTCAACCAGGTTGTTCAACTGCTGTTTAGTGTTATCGGAGAAGTAAGTTTCGCTGATGGAGGTGGGGACGCCCGTGCCGACGCCGACCGTATAAGGTGCGCCACCCTGCTCTTCGACCGCCATGCCCAGTTGTGGACCGGCTTCCTCGCATGAATTGCCTATGCGACTAATTTCATAGGCCAAATTGCTCGCCTGCGCGCTGGTGATTACTGCACCATTAAAGAGCACCGACAACAAAACGCATTTAAAGACGAGTGACTTGCGCATGAACCGCCTCCTTGCATAGCGGATTTTTTCTGCTGTCGGACGAAGAAATCGTTACCGGTTTTTCAGCAGACTATAAGCACATAGCCATTACGTCAATGGCCCGTCACCCCAACGGTAAAAAATAAAAAACTGGAGAGAATGACGTCAAAAACTCGACTTTGAAGGCCGTTTCGGGATACCAGCGCTATGCCTATGAAATGATTCAGAAGTCGGTTTTCCACCCCTGCTTCAACGGCGTGCAGGCGAGTAAAATCGTGCCCTGCGCTACGCTGGGCAAACCGTCCCGGAGCACTCTATGATTGAGCCTTATGACGACCTCGCTGCCGATCCGCCAACCCTGCCCCCCCGGTGCCTGCAACTGCGAGCGTGAGCCGCTGCTGGCAACGCCGGGCGCAGACCTGCGCATCCTGTTTTTGACGCGTACCGAGGAGAAGCGCCTGATCGAGCGCCTGGAAAACCTCCAGAGCCTCGGCGACCTCGAACGGATGCAACAACGGATGTATGAGCAACTGGGCATTCGGATGCAGATCGGTCCCGGGTTCAACGAGGTGCGCACGATGCGCGGCATCGCCATCACCCTCGACGACATGCCGGGCCTGTGCCGCAAGACCCGCCAGGCAATCCCCACCGCCATTCGTCGCGGGCTGGAAAAGCGCCCGGAAATCGCCTACGCACTGTTGAACGCCAACGACCTGTTGCGCGATGCCTGAGCGGCGAACAGTCTCGCATCCCGCAGTGCTCCCCCTTCAATCGCGAGCAGGCCCGCTCCCACAGGAATTGGCGCCCCAGGGTTCACGGTGGCGGATACACTATTTCTTCATCCCCACCCGCCGCCGCATCTCGGCGGTGATGGCCTGCCGGGTTTTCTTCAGGTCGGCCCAGGGCTCGTTGCCCACCTCCGCCAGGCGCTTTTGCACGGTGTGGATGTTCCACTGATTGCCGCCCTTGAGCTCGGCAACCTCGTCGCGGAAAACCGGCACCGACACCGGCAGCCCCTCGCGGGTACGCGCGGCATAGGCGCAGATCGTCGTGGCGCCGAGACCGTTGCGCAGGTAATCGATGAAGATCCGTCCAACCCTGTTCTTCGGTCCCGACACGGCGGAAAAGCGTTCCGGCAATAATTTGGCGATGTGACTGACGATGGCGTGGCTGAAATCCTTCACTTCATCCCAGCCAAGCTTGCGGGTCAGCGGCACCACGATGTGCATGCCCTTGCCGCCGCTGGTCTTGAGAAACGCCTTGAGCCCCAGTTCATCGAGCACCGACAAGGTCAGCTGAGTCGCCTCGACCATGCTTTTCCACGGCAGTGCCGGGTCCGGATCGAGGTCGAGAACAAAGCGGTCGGGCTTGTCGAGGTTGTCCGAAGTGGCGTTCCAGGTGTGCAGCTCCACAGTGCTCATCTGCACGGCTCCGATCAGTGCTTCGGCGCTGTTGATGATCATGATCGGCTGTCCGGTCAGTGCCTTGTCCAGCAAGGTGATCCCCGGGATGGCCAGGCGCTCGGCATTCTTCTGGAAAAACAGCTCGCCGGCGATGCCGTCCGGCGCGCGCACCAGGGCTACCGGTCGATCCTTCAGTTCGGGCAGGATCCATTCGGCGACACTGGCGTAGTACTCCGCCAGTTGCACCTTGGTGGTGCCGCTGCTGGCATCGATCACCCGGTCGGGATGGGTGATGCGCACCTTGCCTTCGCCCAGGCCGAGTTGGGACGGTGCAGGCGCGGCTTTCTTTGGACTGGCGGCTTTTTTGCTCGCGTCGGGCTTGTCCGCGGTTTTTCTGGTCACCACTTTGGCGCGCTCCTCGGTAATGGCCTCGGCCGGTTTGTCGTCGCGCAGGCCATGGAACACGGCATGGCGCACCGAACCGTCCTTGGTCATTTCCGCGAAGGCCACCTCCGCCAGCAGCACGGGCTTGAGCCAATGCACGCCTTTGGCGTCAAAACCGCTCGGTGGATTGACCACCGAAGGCTTCTTCGCCTGAAGCGGCTTCAGTTGTTCGTAGATGCGCCTGAGCGTGGTGTCATTGAACCCGGTGCCGACCTTGCCGGCATAGCGCAGCTCGCCGCTGTCACGGTCATGCAGCCCCAGCAGCAGCGCGCCGAAGGCATTGCGTGCCCCCTTGGGATCGGTGAAGCCGACCACGACGAACTCCTGGCGATGCTTGCACTTGAGCTTGATCCAGTCACTGCTGCGACGTGACACATAGGGCGACCCCAGGCGTTTGCCGATCAGCCCCTCCATCTGCATCTGGCAGGCACTGTTGAGCAAGGCATCGGGCGCTTCGGCAAATGCCTCGGAAAAGCGCAACAACGAATCCTCACTGGGTTTGAGCACGGTGGCCAGCGCCACGCGACGCTCTTCGACCGGCACTTCGCGCAGATCGACGCCATTGAGGTAAGGCATGTCGAACAGGTAATAAAGGATGTGTTCGCTGTGCTCGCTGTCAAAAGCGTTTTGCAGTGCCTGGAAATCCGGCACGCCGTGCTCGTTGGTGACCACCATCTCACCGTCGAGCCAGGCCGATTCCACTTGCAGCGCGGCCAGCGCCTGCGCCTGCCCGGGTAATTTGTGCGTCCAGTCATGGCCGTTGCGCGTGAACAGCCTGACTTCGCCGTGGTCGATGCGCGCCATGATGCGGTAGCCGTCGAACTTGATCTCGTAACTCCACTCACCGTCCGGGGCTCTTTCAACCAGTGTCGCCAGTTCGGGCTTCAGCAGTTCCGGCAGTTTTGCCTTGCGCGCGCCGGTCAACTGAGCCGACTTGGCCTTGGCCGCTACCTTGCGTGCCGGCTTTTTGACCGGTTTGAGCCGGTCTGCGGCCAGGGCTTTTTTCGCCACGATGGTCCGGTCACTGAGTACGCTGCCCGGTTCCGCGGCAACCACGTCGTAATCGCCTTCAGGCTTGGCCGCGCTGTCCTGATGCTTGATCAGGAACCATTGTTCCTGTTTGCCGGGCATGTGCGTACGGACCAGGTTCCATAGTCCGCCGAGCTTTTCGCCCTGCAGTTCGAATTTGAGCTTGCCCTTGGCGTACGCCTTGGCCGGATCCTCCTGCGGGATCCATACGCCACGGTCCCAGACGATCACATCACCGGCACCGTAGTGTCCTTCGGGGATGCTGCCCTCGAAGGTGGCGTAATCGATGGGATGGTCCTCGACATGCACCGCCAGGCGCTTGACCTTGGGGTCCAGGGACGGGCCCTTGGGCACCGCCCAGCTTTTCAGGGCGCCATCGAGTTCCAGGCGAAAGTCATAGTGCAGGCGCGAGGCGTCGTGTTTCTGGATGCAGAACTGCAAGGCATGCACCTTGGCGGCCTTTCTGCGCGGTTGTTTGGCTGCCGGCTCCGAGGTCGCCGTGAAGTCGCGCATGCGGTTGTAGTCGTCCAGATCCCTGTTCATGGCTCATTCACCTGTGGCCTGTTCAACCCTGGCGCCGGTGTCTGCACCGAACCGCGTCACGATCAGCGCGACCACGGCGATCCGCTCGACCCGCTGATAGCCCGGGGTGAGCAGTTCTTCGCCGAACACGTCGGGGTCGATCTCGTGATAGGTCCAGCCAAACCGCGCCGAATCCAGGTACGGCGTCAGCGCATCGAAAAAGGGATCGCAGCCATCGACCATGGCCACGCCGGTGTACAGCACCAGCGAGCCGCCGGGGGCCAGGCGATTCAACGCCTGCTCGACGATCCGCAGCGACAGTTGCGCACCCAGCGCACCGCCGCCATGGCGGTAGGCACGCGCCGCCGGGTCGGCCATGTACGGCGGATTGGCGACGATCAGGTCGAAACTGCCGTCGACATCGCGCAGCACATCGCTGGCTTCGACACTGACGTTGCCGACTTCGGCAAGGGCCGCATTGACGGCCGTCAGGCGCAGCGCCGCCGGGTTGATGTCGACCGCCAGCACTTCGGCTTCACGCCGTGCCCGGGCGATCACGATGGCACCGACACCGGCGCCGCAACCAATGTCCACGGCACGCCGCACGGGCGCGAAACGCTGTTGCAGATGACTGTGAATCAGTTGCGCAAACCGGTAGGTGTCCGGGCCGAAGAACACCGAATCGGCTGCGTCGGTCGGGAACCCGGAATGCACGAACAACAGGTCGTCGAGACTGGACCAGCGTACGTGGCTTTTCAGCCGGCCATTGCTCTCCTCCAGGACGCCCGCCTGTTGCAACTGGTGCTGCTCGTCGGCGGATAACAGGCCCGGCTCGAACGAACGAGACCAGCCGAACACCTCACGCAGGGTTCGCGCACTTTGGCCGAACGCCCGGTCATTGACCCGTTGATGGGTCAGCGGGGTCGGCGTGATGAAGCGGTAGCCGTCCGCCTGCAAGCGCCGCCCCAATTGCAGCAAGGCCAGATCGGCAGCACTCAGTTGTGGTTCGTGATTCATGCGGCGCTCCTTATCGCAGACTGGATTTGAGTTCGATAAACCGTCGGGTGGCCATCAGCCCGGCGGGATGGGCGTGGCGATGAGCGGACAACCAGGGCAACAAAAGTGGTATTTGCTCGCCGGCAGGCACGCCGTCCAATGCTGCCTGCAAACGTTGAACGTCCGGATCTTCGGCAGGCGCAGACACTTCGCTCGCCGTATCGCTGCCCTGGCGAAACGCCGGTGTCTTGCACTCGGGTGTCCAGTCGCCGGCGATCCAGTCATGCAGAAGCTGTTTTTCGTAGGGGCTGAACACCCCGAACATGGCCGCGCCGTTGCCTTCGATCAATTGCCAGAAACGGCTCTCTTTCGGATCCTGGTGGCGTTTGATCCAGCCCTTGCTCTGCATCGCCTCCAGGAAGCCCGGCAGTTGCTCGGGTGATGCCAGCCATTGATTGACGGTCTTGCCCTCGAACCGGCAGTAGTCGGAATGCATGTGCTGGCCGAAGGGACGCTTGCGCTCCAGCATGTCCAGCACTTCAGCGTCGAGGTCGAACGATTCGATGATCGCGCGACTGCCCTGGCCCAGGTCGTTGAGCCGATAACCCAGCGCCACCCTGCGCAGGAAATCCTCGCGGTCGCCCTCGATCGGCAACAGCTGCAACACCGACTGCACGGCTTTTTGTGCATGCCCGGTGCTGGCGTTGTCGATGGTGACGTGCAGGGTGAAGTAATAAGGGTCGATACCCAGTTCGCGCAGTTCGTAGGCGCTGATCAGCAGGTGCAGCGGCAATTGCTCATAGCCCAGGTTATAGCCGATCACTTCGGGCAGGAACTGTTCGGCACATTCGCCCAGCGCCAGCTGAATCGTGCCTTGCAGGTAATGCTCGTCAGCGAGCACCGCGCTGTCCAGGCCGTGCTCTGCCAGGAGTTTGCGATAGATCAGCACGTGGTTCTGCGCCGGGTTGCCATCGCCCAGCTCTTCCAGATACGTGCCGATCAAGCCGTCGAAGCGCGGATCGCGCCAGTGCCGCAGCAGTCCGTACAGCCAGGCACCGTCCACCAGTTTGGTCGGGCTGACCGCTTGCAGGAAAAACAGCGCGTGCGCCTTGTTGCTGAAAAACCGGCGGGGCCCGCCTTGCTGGCGTTCGTTCAGGTAATCGGCGTATTGCCGAGCGACCTCGGCGCAGTGCCGTTCGACGAAGCCTTGCAGGGCCGACAGGTCCTCCGGCAGCTCGTCAGGCAGGCCAGAGGCCCGTTGCAATTGGTCTTGCAGGAACGTCTGGCCGAGTGCACGGCGTTGCTCGGGATCGTCGCCCAGCAACAACTGTTCATAGCAGTGTTTGAGGCTGCCAGCAGTTGAAATGGCGTGCTCGTGGGCAGGCCGGGATTGGAATCGGGTCAAGGCAGTCATGGCGCATCTCTCGGTCTGTGGCCGGTGGGCAGGACGCTGAACCAACGTCTCTACCTCAGCAGAGCGATACGCCGTGAATAAAATTCAATCGAGGTTGAAATTGCCCGGACAGACGGAAAGTGTGGCCTCCGTGAGCGGGGCTCTTTCCCGCAACGGGCCTGATTCAGGCCGCGCCGCCCCTGGCCTGTTGTTCCAGGTGCACCTGCAACTCGGGATCGATCTGCAACGCCGCCGCCAGTTCGTCCAGGTAGTTGCGCTCGGCCTCCTGCTGATCGTCCACCAGCATGACGCTGGCCAGGTACATTTCCGCGGCCATCGCCGGGTCCGTTGCCGACCGCGCCACATCGGCGGCATCCAGCGGCCGGGCGACTTCATCGTCCAGCCATTGTTGCAGTTCCGGATCGTCGGTGTGACGACCGATTTCCGTGCTGATCATCTGCTTTTCCGCAGCATCGATGCGGCCATCGGCCTTGGCCGCCGCAATCAAGGCTCGCAGGACCGCGTGGCTGTGGCTCTCGACGTCCGGGCCGGCCAACAAGTCTGCGGTGCGCAGCGCCTGTTGTGGCGCGGTCGCCTGACTGCGTTGCCAGGCCTGATACGCCTGGAAAGCCATCATGCCCAGGGACGCCAGCGCTGCGTAGTTGGTGCCGCCCCCGGAACGGCCACGGGTCGAGCCACCCAATGCCGCACCGCCGCCCAGCAAGCCACCCAGCAAACCGCCCAGGCCGCCGCCCGCACCGGCACCACCGCCCAGCAGGCCGCCAAGCAATCCGCCCAGATCGCCACCCACGCCGCCCTGAGGTGCGCCGCCACCCTGTCGGTTCATTGAGCCTTGGCCGGCTCTCAGCAGTTGTTCGAGCAAATCGCTGGTGTTCATGACGACGTCCTCATCGAAGGGAGCATTCCGTTTGGCAACGATAGACCGCGTGCGTCATTGCGCCAGCACCGTTGGGCCGACAAACCCGCTGACCGCCACAAGCCCTTCTTTTATGGCCTCGATTTAATCCGGGGTATTTTTTAAAGGCCCAGCTAAGATTTACTGACGGTGAACCTTATTCGCGGGTTTCCGGTCGATACCTGCAACCCGACCCGGTTTGCCGCCACCCTTGAATGCCCAGGGTGATGACTGGCTTGCTTGATTTTCTGGAGACCGCCCCGTGATTTCGACCCTACACATCGCCAGACTAAAAGCATGGGGCGCCCATGGTTTTACTGCCACCGGCGTCGTCACCGCCTTCCTCGCCACCCTCGCCCTGCTGGAAAACCAGCCCACCAACTGCCTGCTGTGGCTGGGTGTCGCGCTGATTGTCGACGGGCTGGATGGCGCGCTGGCGCGCAAGGTCAATGTGCAGTCGGTGTTGCCGAGTTTCGACGGTTCGATCCTCGACCTGGTGATCGATTACCTGACCTACGTATTTATCCCGGCCCTGTTCATCTATCGCTACATCCCGCTGCCGGACTACACGCTGCTGCTGACGGTGTCGCTGATCCTGGTTTCCTCGCTGTTCTGTTTCTGCAACGTCAACATGAAGAGCAAGGACAACTACTTCCAGGGCTTTCCCGCCGCGTGGAACGTGGTTGCGCTGTGCCTGTACATCATCGCGCCCTCGCCCTGGATCACCTTGCTCGCGGTCATCGGCCTGGCGCTGCTGACCGTGACCCGGATGAAGTTCCTGCACCCGTTTCGCGTGCGCCGGTTCATGCCGATCAACATTGCGGTGACGGCCATCTGGTTGCTGTGCAGCTTGTCGCTGGTGATCAACCATCCGGTGATCAATCCGATGGTCATGGGGCTCTGGCTGCTGATGTCGGCCTACTTCCTCGGCATCTGCATCTGGCGCACGGCCATGGAGTGGTTTGACGAAGCGCGGCACCGGTAAGCCGCCATGCCGATCCACATCGTCCGCCTGGGCTCACCGCGCTTGCCCGACGAAGGCGTGCGCATCGGCACGGTCCGCCGTCCGCCTCGGGGCGTGCCGAAGAGCGAGTTCGCCCGTCGGGATTTTTATGATGTCTGGCAGCCGCTGCTGTCGCCCAGCGCAGAACTGGTGGCTGAAGCCAAGGCCGCCGAGGATGACAAAGCCTGGGACGTTTTCCGGCGCAAGTTCAAGGCCGAAATGAACCAGCCCGCAGCCAGCCACTTGCTCGACCTGCTGGCCGCCCTCTCGCACCAGACCGCCATGGCCGTGGGGTGCTACTGCGAAAACGAAGCCCATTGCCACCGCTCGGTGTTACGCGAGTTGCTGGTGGCGCGTGGGGCCGAAGTGAGTTAGCGGTCACTGGATCCCTGTGGGAGCGAGCCAGCCCGCTCCCACAGGGGCATTTGCGTGGTCGAATCAACGACGAGTGATCACCACCTCAAGGTATTCGCTCGGCACCACCAGCGACTTCTCTCCGGCCCGGTTCGAGCGGTCGATCAGATCGGTCAGGTCGGCTTCCAGGGCCTGGGCGCCGTCCGCCGGCAGCGCCGCGAAGGCTTTGTGGACCGGGCCATACCAGGAGCGGAACGTGTCGATGAAGTGCGCCGCCGAACGATAGCGGAAGTTGAAGAACCGCCGTGTCACCTGAATCAGGAAATCGCGCTCATCGAAGTGTTCATGCAACCACGCCTCGCTGCCCCAGTTCGACGGCGGTTGCGCCCCCGGTGGCGGCGGCAGGTGGCGACCAAGGGTCTTGAACATCTGCCCGACGAAACCTTCAGGCGTCCAGTTGGCCAGGCCGATCCGCCCACCCGGGCGACACACCCGGGCCAGTTCGGCGGCGGCCTTGGGCTGGTCGGGCGCGAACATTACGCCGAAGGTCGACAACACCAGGTCGAAACTGCCGTCCTTGAACGGCAGCGCCTCGGCGTCCGCCACCTGGAAGGTAACGTTCTGGCGTTCGGCACGGGCCCGGTCTTCGCCGCGCTCCAGCAGTGCCGCCACATAGTCGGTGGAGGTGACGTGAGCGCCGCGACGCGCGGCGGCCAGCGTGGCGTTGCCGTTGCCGGCGGCGACATCCAGCACGCGTTCGTCGCACAGCACGTCGCAGGCTTCGGCCAGCTGTTCGCCGACCAGTTGCAGGGTGGTGCCGATCACGGCGTAGTCGCCGCTGGCCCAAGAGGCCATCTGACGGTTTTTCAAGGCAGTGAGATCAATAGGGGTACTCATAAATCCGCTCCGTTACGAGGTACAGGGTCAAGGCTCAGTCGGCCGTGGTGGGATCGATGATCGCGGTGACCCGCGCGATGCTGGTGGCCGGGAAACCGCTCTGCCTGGCGTGCTCGCGGATCAACTCTTCGTTGGGCGAGATGTACACGCAGTAGAGCTTGTCGCCGGTGACATAGCTCTGCTGCCACTGCACCTCGGGCAAATCGCGCAGCGCCCTGCAGGACTTTTGCGACGCCGCTTTCAGATCCCTTTCCGACAGTGTTCCAGCGCCTGGTATCTCGCGCTCAATGACGAACTTCGGCATGGCAACCTCTCATTCTTGTTATGGGTGACAGAGCCGGCAGGCCCTGTGCGTCCACTATCGCGCCGCTGGCCGGGGGGCGTCCTGCCCGATCGTCGGCCAGGACTGCCCGATCGTCCGGAGGTTTTCCCAAGCGGCGCAACAGGCTCACAATCAAGGGCCATTTCGCCAAACAGGGGAAGCCCGATGGATGCCCTGTCCCAGACCCTGCGCGTCGTCCGCCTGGTCGGTGCGATCTTCATCAACGCCCGGTTCACCGCGCCCTGGTGCTACCAATCGCCGCGCGCCGACACCGCCGCCCCGTTCCTGGAGCCCGATGCCGAACGGGTGGTGATCTTTCACCTGATCACCGAAGGCCAGTGCTACGTCGAACTCGGCGATGATCCGCCTATGCTCCTGAGTGCCGGGGACGTGGTGCTGTTTCCCCAGGGCGACGCCCATCGCATGAGTTCGCGGCCGGGCTTGAAACCCGCCACCAGTGCACGACTGGACGAAATCCTCGCGCGCCGTCCTCGCCAGTTGAGCTACGGCGGTGGCGGCGAGGTCAGCCGCCTGGTGTGCGGCTACCTGGCGTGCGACACGCGGCTGGCGGGCATGCTGCTGAATGGCCTGCCGGCCATTGTGCGAGTCAACGTACGCGACTCGAATGCCGGCAAATGGCTCGAGTCGTCGGTTCGTTACGCACTGGCCGAGGCCCGTTCGCCACGCCCTGGCGGCGAAGGCGTACTGGCCAAGCTGGCCGAGGTGCTGTTCATCGAGGTGCTGCGCCTGTACATGCACCAACAGGGCAAGGGCCGCACCGGCTGGCTGGCCGGCGTGGGTGACCGGATCGTCGGCACGGCCCTCAATGCACTGCACAAAAAGCCCTGTCACAGCTGGACCCTGGAGGAACTGGCACGCACCGCCGGCACCTCGAGATCGGTCCTGGCCGAGCGCTTTCAACAACTGGTGGGGATATCGCCGATGCAGTACCTCACGCAATGGCGAATGCTGCTGGCGGCCAACCTGTTACGCAGCAGTAACAGCTCGTTGCTGCGCATCGCCGAAGAGGTCGGCTACCAGACCGACACGGCCTTCAGCCGGGCGTTTCGACGAGAGTTCGGCGCGCCGCCGGCGGCCTGGCGACGGGGGCAGGAGAAAAAGACAATGGCTCATGGCGCGCAGCCTGTGAGCCATTGATCTTCAGGTTTACACCGCTGGCACGGTGGCCTTGGCGTCGGCCTTGGCCTCTTGCAGCAGTTGTTGGATCATTTTTTCCTGGGCGTCGTAACGACCTTCGCCGAAGTGGGTGAAACGTACCTGGCCCTTGGCATCGATCAGGTAGTGCGCCGGCCAGTACTGGTTGTCGAAGTTGCGCCAGATCGCGTAATTGTTGTCGATGGCCACCGGGTAGGTGATCCCGAGCTTCTTCACCTGATCCTTGACGTTGTCGATGATCCGCTCAAAGCCGTATTCCGGGGTGTGGACGCCGATGACCACCAGGCCATCCTTCTCGTATTTCTGCGCCCAGTCCTTCACGTACGGCAGGGTGTGCTGGCAGTTGATGCAGTCGTAGGTCCAGAAGTCCACCAGCACCACCTTGCCCTTGAGCGATTCATTGGTCAGCGCAGGCGAGTTGAGCCATTCAACGGCGCCGGACAGCGACGGCATGGCGCCCTGGGCGTTGTCCTGCATCGTGTCGGCCTGAACCTTGCTGACCAGGTAATCGACCACTTTCGGTACGCTTTGCAGCACGCCTTTCTCCAGGGTACTGACGCCCTCGGACGAGGTGCGCGCCAGCAGGGTCTTGTCGGCGCCGGTGGAAATCACCAGCGCAGCGGCCAGCACGGCGAACCCGGTCCCGCGACGCAGCCAGCCGGTGACCGGAATCGAGGCTTTCAAGCGGTTGACCAGGCCGCGGCCGGCGAAGATCAACGTGCCCAGGGACAACGCGCTGCCCAGGCCGTAGGCCACCAGCAACAGGCTGGTTTGCGCATTGGCGCCTTGCAGCATGGCCCCGGTGAGAATCACCCCGAGGATCGGTCCGGCACACGGCGCCCACAGCAGACCGGTGGCGACGCCGATCATCAGCGAGCCCAGCGGACCGGACATTTTCCGGGTGTTCGGGTCGAGGCGGTTACCCAGCAGCACGAACGGACGCGCCAGCCAGCCACCGATTCGCGCGGAAATCAGCGACAGCGCGAACAGCGCCATCACGATCAGAGCGATGTGCCGCCCGGTGTTGTTGGCCTGGATCACCCACTCACTGCTGACCACCGCCAGGCTGGAGATCAGGGCGAAGGTCAGGACCATGCCGCCCAGGGTCAGCAGGATCGACGAACGCGTGCGGTCGACACCGGCAAACAGGAACGGCACCACCGGCAGGATGCAGGGACTGAGGACGGTCAATATGCCGCCCAGGAAAGCGATGAGGAACATGGGGATCACCTTGTAAGTACACAGCTACTGTGGGAGCGGGGCCCGGCGTCACGCCGTCTGGTTGTCCAGAAACTGGCCCTGAGGTGTACGACTGCTGCCGTTCTCGGCCAGCATCTGCCCCTGCGGCGTACGACTGCTGCCGTTCTCGGCCAGCATCTGCCCCTGCGGCGTACGACTGGCGCCGTCCTGGGCCAGGAAATCATTGGCGCCCTGCTCCTTCACCGGAGTCAGCTGGAAGCAGGTGCTGCTGCCGCAGGTACTGCGTTCAACGGTGGCGTTGGCGTGGGCGGCGGTGCCGGCCAGGGCGAAGGCTGCAGCGGTCAGAAAGCGTGAGAGGTTGTTCATGGTGTTCTTCCTGTTTTATAGGGGATTGACGTGCGCTCAGGGCAGCACTCAGTTGTCCGAGTTGCATTCGGCAAATTTGCGGTAGTCCAGGACCTGGGTCTTGTCATGGGAGTCCAGGTAGGTCAGCTGGGCATTCACAATCCCGCAGGAATCCGAGGCGTCCTGTTTCAGCGACACCACTTTCTTGATGTCCAGGTGCGTGCCGTAGGTGTAGGTTTTCTCGCTGACATCGGCTTCGGCACGGGCCGACAGGGTGCAGACGTTCAGTGCGGCAAACAGGCATGCGGCGTAGATGGCTTTGGTGTTCATGCTGAGTTCCTCAAGGTTGCAATGGGTTTTCGCTTGAGGCGGCTGGGCCTGCCTCGATGGAAGCCATTTAAAACCGCTGAGGTATCTCGTCTGTGTCGAAAACCGATGCGTGTAAATCGGTACGTATCCAGACCGCCTGCGGATACACAGCGATACAAAACCCCGGAAATTTGCCGATTTTAAGTCGGCGTGTATCCGCCGATACACCAGATACACTGCAATACAAATCGTGGCGGGCGCGCGGACAAAGGCTCGATAGACTGCGCGCATCCCCCTTTCTAGAGGCTTGGCCCATGGAACATGTCGATCACATTCTCATCGTGGACGATGACCGCGAGATTCGAGAACTGGTAGGCAACTACCTGAAGAAGAACGGCTTGCGCACCACCGTGGTCGCGGACGGACGGCAGATGCGCACATTCCTGGAATCGACGCCGGTGGACCTGATCGTGCTCGACATCATGATGCCGGGCGACGACGGCCTGGCGCTGTGCCGCGAGATCCGCGCCGGCAAGCACAAGGCCACCCCGGTGCTGATGCTCACGGCCCGCAATGATGAAACCGATCGCATCATCGGCCTGGAAATGGGCGCCGACGATTACCTGGTCAAGCCCTTCGCCGCCCGCGAACTGCTCGCGCGGATCAATGCGGTGTTGCGCCGCACACGCATGCTGCCGCCCAATCTGGTGGTCAGCGAAAGCGGACGCATGCTGGCCTTCGGACGCTGGCGCCTGGACACGTCGGCCCGCCACCTGCTCGATGAAGACGGCACCATGGTGGCGCTCAGTGGTGCGGAATATCGGCTGCTGCGGGTGTTCCTCGACCATCCGCAACGGGTGCTCAACCGTGACCAGTTGCTGAACCTGACCCAGGGTCGCGACGCCGATCTGTTCGACCGTTCCATCGACCTGCTGGTCAGCCGCCTGCGTCAACGCTTGCTCGACGATGCGCGGGAACCGGCCTACATCAAAACCGTGCGCAGCGAAGGCTATGTGTTTTCCCTGCCAGTGGAAGTCCTGGGTGAACCCTCATGAAGTACTCGCTGCACTGGCCCCGCACCCTGGCCTCGCGCCTGTCGCTGATCTTCCTGATCGGCTTGATCCTGGCCCAGGCGCTGTCCTTTGGCGCGCAATACTACGAGCGCTACGAAAGCGCGAAAAACACCATGCTGGGCAACCTGGAAACCGACGTCTCGACCTCCATTGCCATTCTCGACCGCCTGCCACCCGAGGAGCGCGCGAGCTGGTTGCCACAGCTGGACCGGCGCAACTATCGCTACCTGCTGGACAAGGGTTCGCCCGGCACGGCCATGAGCGACACACCGATTGCGGTGACGTCGATCAAGGACGCGATCGGCATGGATTACCCGATGACCGTGACGGACATCCCCGGTCCGATCAAACGTTTCCAGGTTCACTTGAACCTGACGGATGGCAGCCCGGTGACCATCGATGTGCGTCCGGCGATGGTGCCGTTGTCGCCATGGTTGCCGTTTGTCCTGCTCGGCCAGCTGGCGCTGCTGATCCTGTGCACCTGGCTGGCGGTGCGAATTGCCATCCGCCCCCTCACCCGCCTCGCACAGGCCGTGGAAACCCTGGACCCCAACACCCACCCGGTGCACCTGGATGAAAAGGGCCCGACCGAAGTCGCCCACGCCGCCATGGCGTTCAACGCCATGCAGGCGCGCATCGCCGCGTATCTCAAGGAACGCATGCAACTGCTGGCGGCGATCTCCCACGACCTGCAAACGCCCATCACCCGCATGAAACTGCGCGCAGAGTTGATGGACGACTGCAGCGAGAAGGAAAAACTGTGGAATGACCTCGGCGAAATGGAGCATCTGGTCCGCGAAGGCGTGGCGTATGCCCGCAGCGTCCATGGCGCGACCGAGGAAGCCCGCCGCACCAATCTGGATTCGTTCCTCGACAGCCTGGTGTTCGACTATCAGGACATGGGCAAGGACGTACAGCTGTGTGGCAAGAGTGATGCGGTCATCGACACCCGGCCCCATGCGTTGCGCCGGGTGCTGGTGAACCTGACCGACAACGCGCTGAAATTCGCCGGCGCAGCCGAATTGAAGGTGGAATCGAGCGCCGACGGCAGCCTGTCGGTAAAGGTGATGGACCGCGGCCCCGGCATCTCCGAAGAGGACCTCGCCCACGTGATGGAGCCGTTCTACCGCGTGGAGAATTCGCGAAACCGCAGCACCGGCGGCACCGGCCTGGGCCTGGCGATTGCGCAACAACTGGCGATTGCGCTCGGGGGCGCACTGACATTGAGCAATCGCGAAGGTGGCGGCTTGTGCGCACAGTTGAAGCTGCCCGCCAGCCCCCTGTAGGAGCGAGCCTGCTCCTGCAGACGGCGGTGATGACGCGGTGGGAACGGGCTTGCTCGCGAAAAAACAGCCGGGCACGCTGAGCAGTCAGGCAGTACGCGTTATCGTTGACCACCATCGCGAGCACGCTCGCGATGGCGCACGGCAGTGGCCAGGGAAAGCCTCTATATTGTCCGCACCGACTTCATCATTGATAAGGACCTGCCAATGGATGAAAACAGAAGGCCCATCAAGACGCGTTCTGCGGGATGGGCCCGGCGCATCACCGACGCCCTGGTGAAACGCAACCTCTCCCCCAATCAGATTTCCGTGGCGAGCATCGCTTTTGCGCTGTTCGGCATCGTTGCGCTGAACATTGATAACGGAGTGATCGGTTCGATCCTCTGCGCCATCGGCATCCAGTTGCGCCTGTTGTGCAACCTGTTCGACGGCATGGTGGCGATTGAAGGCGGCAAGAAATCCGACATCGGCAGCCTCTACAACGAGTTTCCCGACCGGATCGCCGACAGCCTGCTGCTGGTCGGGCTCGGCTACGCCATCGGCTATCCGGACCTTGGCTGGTGTGCTGCGCTGGCTGCGGCGCTGACCGCCTATATCAGGGTATTTGGCGGCTCCATCGGCCTGAAGCAGAGTTTCATCGGCCCGATGGCCAAGCAGCACCGGATGGCGGTGATGACCGTGGGGTTGCTGCTCAATGCCATCGAAACCTCGATTCAAGGCAGCCACTACGTGCTGTCGATCGCGCTGGTCATCATCGCCGTCGGCTCCGTCGCCACTTGCGTCACGCGCACGCTGGCCATTGCCAGGCAACTGAAAGGGGCCGTCCATGTGGATCAGTAATGCGTTGATCTCTGTCCTGCGCTTTCTCATCGGCGTCACGGCGAGGTGGGAAAGCCCGCCCGACCTGTCGCGCCAGCGCATCTACTTCGCCAATCACACCAGTCACATGGACACCCTGGCAATCATTGCCGCTCTGCCGCCCGAAGCCCGCAGGAACGTGAAACCGGTGGCGGCGGCCGATTACTGGGGCAAGAACCGTTTCCTGTCGTACCTCTCGCAACAAGGCTTGAACGCCGTGCTGATCGAACGCAACCCAGCCCCCGGCGTCAACGTGCTGGAACCGATTTTCGAGGTGGTGCGTGCCGGCCATTCGATCATCATCTTCCCCGAAGGCACCCGCTCCAGCCAGGCCCTGCCCGGCCCGTTCAAATCAGGCCTGTACCGGTTGAGCGAGACGTTTCCCGACGTCGACCTGGTGCCGATCTACCTGGAAAACCTGCACCGCTCCATGCCCAAGGGCAAACACGTGCCGCTGCCGATCATCTGCACGATCCGCATTGGCAACCCGCTGGAGCGAATCGAAGGTGAGGAAAAGCAGCGGTTCCTGGAGCGTGCCCGTGACGCCATTGTGAGGCTGTCGAAATGAGTCTTGAAGCCAAGTTCCTGTGGTTCTTTTTCGCCATCGCCTGCCTGCTGGCGCTGGCCTCTATCATCGGCCGCATGCTGGCCCGGCGCGCGACGTCAGAGAGTTCGGTCTCGACCATCGAAAACCTCAACCAGCGCGTCAATGCCTGGTGGGGGATGGTGATCATTTTCTTCGTGTCCTACCAGTTGGGGGGCCACGCGACGGTCGTGCTGTTTGCCTTTATTTCCCTGTTCGCACTCAGGGAATTCATCACCCTGACCCCCACGACCCTGGGCGATCACAACGCGCTGTTCTTCGCGTTTTTCATCCTGATCCCCCTGCAATACGTGCTGATCGGTACGCACTGGTATTCGATGTTCACCCTGCTGATCCCGGTGTACGCCTTCCTGTTGCTGCCGGCGATCGCAGTGCTGAGCCAGGACACGGACGCCTTTCTGGAAAGGACCGCGAAAATCCAGTGGGGGGTGATGATCTGCATCTACTGCATCAGCCACGCGCCGGCGCTTTTGCTTCTGGACCTGCAAGGCTTCCAGGGACAGAACGCGCTGTTGCTGTTCTACCTGGTCTTCGTCGTCCAGTTGAGCGATGTGTTGCAGTACGTGTTCGGCAAACTGTTCGGCAGACACAAGGTGGCGCCGCTGGTCAGTCCGTCGAAAACCGTGGAAGGCCTGGTCGGTGGCGGGTTGTCGGCGACCTTGATCGGTGGCTGCATGTTCTGGATGACGCCGTTCAACTTCTGGCAATCGCTGCTGATGTCGTTCGTCATCGTGGCGATGGGTTTCCTCGGCGGTCTGGTGATGTCGGCGATCAAGCGCAGCCTGAGCGCCAAGGACTGGGGCACCATGATCAAGGGCCATGGCGGCATGCTCGATCGCATGGACTCGATCTGCTTCGCCGCGCCGATCTTCTTTCACCTGACGCGGTATTTCTTTTCCGTCCCTTGATGTCAGGTCCCCCCGCCCTCAGTGGGAGCGAGCAGGCTCGCTCCCACAAAAGGGCCGCTCAAGCCAGACCCACCACCCCTTCCCCATGCATCTGGCGCAACAACGCCGCACCGCTCTCGATGAACATCGGCGAGCCGACCGCTTGCGCTTCCACAGCCAACCCTTGCAACTGTTCGCGCCCGGTCAATTGAGGAAACTCGGTGATCCGCTGCAACAGCCGCCACGCCAGCGGGCTCAACTCGGAAAACTTCACGTTCCAGTCTTCGGCCCGGCGCACCAGCAACAGCGTCGGCTGGCCCGGTGGTGCGTCAGGTTGATAATCCGGGCCGACGAGTTGCACCGGCCAGGCGTACGCCAGGGGCCAGGCCAGCGGTGAAACCTGCAATGCGCACTCGAGTAACTGCCCGGCGTCGCTGGCCGGCAACGGCTCGGCCTCGGACTGCTGCAACGCCATCTCGACCCATTCATAGTGCGCCAGTTCCACCATGAACGGTGGCCAGTCCCCATCGCTCAACCCGGGCGGCTGGGCCGCCAGGAACTCGACGAACTCCTGGGCAATCTCGCCGAATTTCGGCGTGCTCGCGCGGTAATCACGCAAAAAGATGCGCATCAGCGAACGCCAGCGCGCCTCACCGAGCACCTTGATCAGCACCGGAAACGTGCCACTGAGCAACAGCGACAGGTTGTTGAAGATCAGGTCGCGGTAGACCTGCGCCCGCGCCACGTCCATCCCGGCCGGCGGCGCACAATGATCGGGGTCGCGCAGGTAGCGACCCAGGGTGTTCTGCTCTTGAAACAACACTGATTTATCCATGGTTAAAAGCCTTGTGCCAGGCGGCGGATGGTCTGCAACTCGGCGACCAGTTCCGCGAAGGCGGGAAAATTGAAATCGCGTTCCAGCAGCGTCGGTTGCGCGCCAAAGCGAGCGTAGGCCTCGGCCAGCAACGACCACACCACGGGCTTCACGGAGGCGCCATGGGTATCGATTTTCAAGGTGTCCGACTCATCGAAATGCCCGGCCACATGCATCGCCACCACCCGGCCCGCCTCGATGCCGGCCAGGAAGGTCTGCGGATCGACGCCGTGGTTGATCGAGTTGACGTACAGGTTGTTGACGTCCAGCAACAGGTCGCAATCGGCTTCGCGCAACACCGCGTTGGTGAAGGTCACCTCGTCCATGTCCTGCCGGGGCGCGGCGTAATAGGAGACGTTTTCCACCGCCAAACGCCGCCCGAGGATGTCCTGGGCCTGGCGGATGCGCGCGGCGACGTGGTGCACCGCCTCTTCGGTAAAGGGCAGCGGCAACAAGTCATAGAGGTGGCCGTCATCGCTGCAGTAGCTCAGGTGCTCGCTGTACAGCGGCACGTTGTAGTGATCGAGGAACAGCCGCACTTCCTTGAGGAACCCGACGTCCAGCGGCGCCGGACCGCCCAGCGACAGGGAGAGGCCGTGACAGGACAGCGGATAGCGCTCGGCCAGGGCGCGCAAGGCGGCGCCGTGGGCGCCGCCGATGCCGATCCAGTTCTCCGGTGCAACTTCCAGAAAGTCGAAGTCGCCCGCCGCAGCGGCCTGCAGGTCTTTCATCAGTCCGCGACGCAAGCCCAGTCCGACGCTGGCCCGGGGGGTAGTGAGAGAAGTCATGATGTCGATCTCAAGTGGTCAGTACGTATTCACAGTTAACCCAATCGATGTATCGGGCCTGTGTGGCGTACCGACGGAAAATCACCACGGTTGTATCGCCGGCGGGTCTGTACACATTGGGGTACAGACCTGCCAACGAGGGTTACGCCAGGTCGTACTGCTCGCGCACCAGTTGGCCGATGCCGATGCGGTCGAGCACGTTCATCGGGCACAGGAACGTCACGCGCACGGTGCCCGGCAAGCGGCTGATGTCGATCGAACCGGTGATGGTCGCGCGGTTGAGCACCTCGTCATAGGGCAAGCCGGTGACCGTGGCCGCGCGTTGCAGGCCATTCTCGACCGCCACGTTGAGGTTTTCGCCACTGCCAATGAAGGTGATCGGGCCGCTCTGCTCGATCTCGGCCTGGCCCCAGCGTTCGCCCAGCTCCCGGACTTTCTGCCGTTGCACGGCGGTCATCGGCCGAGCCATGGGTGGCAGGTCGTCGAGGTTCTGCAGGAGGATCGGCCCTTCCAGGGTGAGGTCCTTGATCACCTGCACCTGCACTTCGGTCTCCCCGGAGCAATCGGTGGCGTGCCCGGCGATTTCACCGTTGCCCTGCTGCGCATGCATGTCACCCATGTACACCCCGGCCCCGGGTACTTTCACCGGGCAGATCAGCACGCAGCCTTCGCGGATCGAGTTGGTGTCCATGTGCCCGTCGGTCTTGGCCGCGTGCAGTTCTTCGCGGCTCATGCCGAAACGGTGCGGCGCGCCGATGAGGTACTGGCCAAAATCGGCACAGTTGTGCGAGTCCGGCAAATCCCGGGACGGCGTGGTACCGATGTTGCCGAGGAACGGCCGCATGTGCGCGGCAACGCCAGGGATGTCGGCGCGGGCCAGCGACAGGATCGAATGCTGGGCGGCGAATTCCGGCAGCGCCGACATGTCCGAGGCATGGCCGGCCAGGCGATTGGCCACGTCCTGGTTGACGGTGAGGCTGACCTGGTTCTGCGCATCGAACACGATCACGTAGCCATGGCTGAACCGGAACGCACTGACCTCGGCACCACAAGTGTTGCACCGGATCGAATCCTCACCGATGCCTTCGACGTGGCTGGCCGGGTGTTCGGTGCCGCATTTGGAACAGAATTTGGAGACGAAAGGGTCGCCGTGATAGCGGCCTTCGACAAAGCTCATCACGCCGGAGGAAGTGGCCTGCGAGGTGACACGCATGCTTTTGATCTTGATCGCCACCGCATCGCCGACCTCGGCCCCGGCAATGGCCACCGGTTGCGTCACTTCGTGCCCGCCTTCGAAGGCCGGCGTGATCATCGGGCCCCAGCAACCGGGCGGCGTCCCGGTGATCAGGGTGCCGCCATCGGCCAACGGCCCGAGCATCGGCTGGCTGGGGCCAATGATGCCGTGGGTGTATTGCTCGACGCGCAAGTGTTTGACGGGTTCGGATTTCAGGTCTGTTTCAGGCTGGAGCGTGCTCATTGTTATCCCCTCGACGGTTATAGGGTGCCAAACGGCCCGCCCAGTTCATCGCAGGTTTGTATCTGGGCTTTGTTCGGGGGTGAGCGTGAATGGGTGGGACTGTATCGAGGAGTGGCCTGGATACACTGCGATACACATCAACCCGGTGGGAGCGGCCTGGGACTTTCGTCGCCAGCAGCGCCGAAGCGCAGCCCGCGAACTAAACTCAATGCACCCAGGACGCATCTGTCGTCCTGTTCTCACCCACGACCACCGCCCAGAGCCGGAAGCCACGAACAACCGATCCCTGGACCGTGATCCTGCTACAGGAGCACACGTGATGGACGAGGCCAGACTCAACGATTTCATGGGCAAACTGGTGAACGACATGGGCGGCGCAGCCATGCTCGCCAACGTCATCCTCGGCGATGAACTCGGGCTGTACCGGGCGATGGCCGACAGTCAACCGATCAGCCCCGAAGCACTTGCCGAAAAAACCGGCTGCAACGCCCGCCTGCTGCGCGAATGGCTCAGCGCCCACGCTGCGTCGGGCTACATGGAACACCTCGATGGCCAATTCCGCCTGCCGCAAGAACAGGCCATGGCGCTGGGCATCGAAGACTCACCGGTCTATGTGGCGGGTGGCGTCGGGGTGGTCGCGTCGTTCTTCCATGACAAGGACAAACTGGTCAAGGCCATGCGCGGCGATGGCGCCCTGCCCTGGGGTGATCACCACCCGTGCATGTTCAGTGGCACCGAGCGGTTTTTCCGGCCCGGCTACCGCGCGCACCTGGTGGCCGAATGGTTGCCAGCGCTGGACGGCGTGGTCGCCAAACTGCAGGCCGGGGCCAAGGTCGCGGACATCGGCTGCGGGCATGGCGCCTCGACCGTCATCATGGCCCAGGCGTTTCCGGATTCGCGGTTCGTCGGTTTCGACTACCACGCCCCTTCCGTCACCGTGGCCACCCAGCGCGCCGAAGAAGGCGGCGTGTCCGGGCGGGCGCGATTCTTCCAGGGCACGGCGAAGAGTTACCCCGGCGACGACTATGACCTGATCTGCTACTTCGACTGCCTGCACGACATGGGCGACCCGGTGGGCGCGGCACGCCACGCCTATGAGTCGCTGAAACCGGACGGCACCGTGCTGCTGGTGGAACCGTTCGCCAATGACCGGCTCGACGACAATGTCACGCCGGTTGGCCGCTTGTTCTACGCGGCCTCGACCTTCATCTGCACCCCCAACTCGCTGTCCCAGGAGGTGGGCCTCGGGCTGGGCGCGCAAGCGGGCGAGGCGCGGTTGCGCAAGGTGTTCACCGAGGCCGGGTTCTCGCATTTCCGCAGGGCCACCGAAACCCCGTTCAACCTGATCCTGGAAGCCCGTAAATGACCTTTGCCGGGGCGAGCTTGCTCCGGGCGGCGCTCCGATGGAGGTCCATCAGATACACTGGTATCGACTGACACGCCTTGGTCGGAACGCTACCCGGAGCAAACTCGCTCCTGCACGTCATCCGGAGTGTTGAACATGCTCGACAGCCGTACCCGCGAACAACTCGACCAACTCCGGCAACTGATGGCCGACCAACCGTTTGCGGTCCTGACCGGGGCCGGCATCAGCACCCCGTCGGGGATACCGGACTACCGCGACAACCAGGGCGTACGTCGCGGCCGGCAACCGATGATGTACCAGGAGTTTCTTTCCGCTCCCGAATCCCGGCGCCGTTACTGGGCGCGGGCAATGCTCGGCTGGCCACGGGTGCGCCTGGCCCAGCCGAACGCGGCTCACGAAGCCCTCGCCACGTTGCAAGGCACGCGGCAGATCGGCGGCCTGATCACCCAGAACGTCGACACCCTGCACGACCAGGCCGGCAGCCGCGACGTGATCGAACTGCACGGCAGCCTGCATCGGGTGTTGTGCCTGGACTGCGGGCAACGCAGCGAGCGGGACTCGATCCAGCAGGTGATGGAGGCGCAAAACCCCTACCTGGCCGGCGTCGATGCCGTGCAGGCACCGGATGGCGACACCTTGCTCGATGCCGCCTTCGAAGCACGTTTCCAGGTGCCGCATTGCCCGCACTGCGCCGGGGAACGGATGAAACCGGACGTGGTGTTCTTCGGCGAGAATGTGGCGCAACCGACAGCGGCCAAAGCCATGGCGGCGGTCGAGAAAGCCGCAGGGTTGCTGGTGGTGGGGTCGTCGTTGATGGCCTATTCGGCCTTCCGCCTGTGCCGGGCGGTGGCGGACCACGGCAAGCCGTTGATCGCGATCAACCTGGGCAAGACACGGGCGGATGACCTGCTCGACCTGAAGATAGAAGGGTCTTGCGAGCGGCTGTTGCCCTTGCTGGTCCAGAGACTGTCTACTTAGCCCCTGATACAACCGGATCTAAAATGTGGGAGCGGGCTTGCTCGCGAAGGCGATGTGGCTGTCGACAAATATGTGGCTTGACCCACCGCATTCGCGAGCAAGCCCGCTCCCACATTTTGATCGGGTTTCTTCAGCCCGGTAGCCGCGCCCCACAGTTTTCCGCCTTGAGAATATCGAACAGCGCCTGCGCTGCCGCCGACAGCTCCACCCCCGGCTTGGTCAGCACGCCAATGGCCCGCTCCACCACCGGGTCACGCAGGGTGATGCACTGCGCGCCCAGTTCGCGCATCTGTCCGGCGCACAGCGCCGGCACCGCGCTCACCCCCAGGCCGCTGGCGACCATCCGCCCCACCGTCGCCAACTGATGGCTCTCGAATTCCACCGGCAACTTCATCCCCCGGGCCTGCAAGTGCTCCTCGAGCATCACCCGCACGGTGGAGGGTCGTTGCAGGGTGATGAACGGCTGTTCGAGCAGTGTCTGCCAGTCGATGTCCTGCCGGGATGAAAAGGCTGAATCCAGCGGCACCACCGCGACAAACCGGTCGCGATACAACGGCGTGAATTCCAGCGACGAACTCATGGTGGGCTCGAACGCCACCCCCAGTTCGACCTGACGATCGCGCACCAGCTCCAGTACCTGCTCGTTGATCACGTCATTCACCGTGACGTTGACCTTCGGATAGCGGGCGCGAAAGGTCTTGAGGATCGGGGGCAACAGGTTGCCGGCAAACGACGGCATCGCCGCCAGGGTCACGCGCCCGCGCTGCAGGGTAAAACGCTGACGCAGTTCATCCTCGGCATTGTCCCAGTCGGCAATCAGGCGTCGGGCCAGCGGCACCAGCGCTTCACCCTCGGCCGTCAGCGCCACGTTGCGCGTGTTGCGGGTAAACAGACGTCCGCCCAACCCCTCCTCCAGCGCCTTGATGGTCAGGCTCAAGGCCGATTGCGACAGGTGCAGACGCTCGCAAGCCACAGCGAAGCTCAGGCTCTGGGCCACGGCCAGAAAGGCGCGGATCTGCTTCACGGTCATGTCGAGGTACTCCGTTGTAAGCTACAGGCTCGTCGCTGCACGATTGAGACAGCTGTTTGTTGAGTTTTATGAATCAATCAACCTTAAAAATCAACTTAACAAATAAATATCCCGGCGAGACACTTCATTCCATACGGCTAGCCAGCCGCCCACAAAGAATAAAAGAGGTGCATATGGCAGGTTTCGACAAGCGCGTGAGTTCCTACGAGGAAGCACTGGCAGGTCTTGAAGACGGCATGACCGTGATCGCCGGCGGCTTTGGCCTGTGCGGGATTCCGGAAAACCTGATCGCCGAGATCAAGCGCAAGGGCACTCGCGACCTTACCGTGGTTTCCAATAACTGCGGCGTTGACGGCTTCGGCCTCGGCGTGCTGCTGACAGACCGGCAGATCAGCAAGGTGGTGGCCTCCTACGTCGGCGAGAACAAGCTGTTCGAAGAGCAACTGCTCAAGGGCGAAATCGAAGTCATCCTGACCCCGCAAGGGACGCTCGCCGAAAAAATGCGCGCGGGCGGCGCCGGCATCCCGGCGTTCTTCACCGCCACCGGCGTCGGCACCCCGGTGGCCGAAGGCAAGGAAGTGCGTGAATTCAAGGGTCGCAAGTACCTGATGGAAGAGTCCATTACCGGCGACTTCGCCATCGTCAAGGGCTGGAAAGCCGACCATTTCGGTAATGTCATCTACCGCCACACCGCCCAGAACTTCAACCCGCTGGCCGCCACCGCCGGCAAGATCACCGTGGTCGAAGTCGAAGAAATCGTCGAACCCGGCGAGCTGGACCCGGCGCAGATCCACACCCCCGGCATCTATGTCGACCGGATCATCTGCGGCACGTTCGAAAAGCGTATCGAACAGCGCACCGTGCGTAAGTGATCCCCTGCCCCCGGACCGAATGAAGGAATAACAACAATGGCACTTTCCCGCGAACAAATGGCTCAACGCGTCGCCCGCGAAATGCAGGACGGCTACTACGTGAACCTGGGCATCGGCATTCCGACCCTGGTCGCCAACTACATCCCCGAAGGCATGGAAGTCATGCTGCAATCGGAAAACGGCCTGTTGGGCATGGGTCCTTTTCCTACGGAAGAAACCATCGATGCCGACATGATCAACGCCGGCAAGCAGACCGTGACCGCGCGCATCGGCGCATCGATCTTCTCCTCGGCCGAATCCTTCGCGATGATCCGCGGCGGCCATGTCGACCTGACGGTACTGGGCGCCTTCGAAGTGGACGTGCAAGGCAACATCGCCTCGTGGATGATTCCCGGCAAACTGGTGAAAGGCATGGGCGGCGCCATGGACCTGGTGGCGGGCGCCGACAACATCATTGTCATCATGACCCACGCGTCCAAGGACGGTGAGTCCAAGCTCCTGTCCCAGTGCAGCCTGCCGCTGACCGGCGCCGGCTGCATCAAGCGCGTGCTGACCGACCTGGCCTACCTGGAAATCGAAAACGGCGCGTTCATTCTCAAGGAGCGTGCACCCGGGGTCAGCGTCGAAGAGATCGTCGCCAAGACCGCCGGTAAACTGATCGTGCCAGAGCACGTTCCGGAAATGCAGTTCGCTGCTCAGTGAGGAATCATTCCATGCAAGAAGTCGTCATTGTTGCCGCCACGCGCACCGCGATCGGCAGTTTCCAGGGTTCGCTGGCCAATGTGTCCGCGGTGGACCTGGGCGCTGCGGTGATCCGTCAGTTGCTGGCGCAAACCGGCCTGAACCCCGCCGAAGTCGATGAAGTGATCATGGGCCAGGTATTGACCGCCGGCGCCGGGCAGAACCCCGCGCGCCAGGCTTCGATCAAGGCCGGCCTGCCCTTCGCCGTGCCTGCCATGACCCTGAACAAGGTGTGCGGCTCGGGCCTCAAGGCCCTGCACCTCGCCACCCAGGCGATCCGTTGCGGCGATGCCGACGTGATCATCGCCGGCGGCCAGGAAAACATGAGCCTGGCCAACTACGTGATGCCCGGCGCCCGCACCGGCCTGCGCATGGGTCACGCGCAAATCGTCGACACCATGATCAGCGACGGCCTGTGGGATGCGTTCAACGATTACCACATGGGCATCACCGCCGAAAACCTGGTGGAAAAATATGACATCAGCCGCGAGCAGCAGGACGCCTTTGCCGCCGCCTCGCAGCAGAAAGCCACGGCCGCCATCGAAGCCGGGCGTTTCGTCGATGAGATCACGCCGATCCTGATCCCTCAGCGCAAGGGCGATCCGCTGTCCTTCGCCACCGACGAGCAGCCACGGGCCGGCACCACCGCCGAATCCCTGGGCAAACTCAAGCCAGCCTTCAAGAAGGACGGTTCGGTGACGGCGGGTAACGCGTCCTCGCTCAACGATGGCGCCGCTGCGGTGATCCTGATGAGCGCGGAAAAAGCCAAGGCCCTGGGCCTGCCGGTGCTGGCGAAAGTCGCCGCCTACGCCAATGCCGGCGTGGACCCGGCGATCATGGGCATTGGCCCGGTGTCGGCCACCCGCCGCTGCCTGGACAAGGCCGGTTGGTCCATCGACCAGCTTGAGCTGATCGAGGCCAACGAAGCCTTCGCCGCCCAGTCCCTGGCCGTGGCCAAGGACCTGGAATGGGACTTGAACAAGGTCAACGTCAACGGTGGCGCTATCGCCCTCGGCCACCCGATCGGTGCTTCGGGCTGCCGCGTGCTGGTGACCCTGCTGCATGAAATGATCAAACGCGACGCCAAAAAAGGCCTCGCCACCCTGTGCATCGGTGGTGGTCAAGGCGTGGCACTGGCGCTCGAACGGGCGTAAGCCAGGCGCGTTCAACAGGCTGCACGGGGACCCACGACGATCCGTCGCAGCCTGGCAAAACACCCGGTGCACCTTGGGTGCACCGGGTTCTTTTTTGGGTCTTTGAAAGGCCGGGAGCGACGGTAAGACGCTTCGACCTGCCGGCGATCGAGGTCCGAACGATCACCCCAGAAACTGCAGAATCAGCCAGCTGTTGGCCCCACTGATCAGCACAAACAATCCCCAGGCCAACACCCGCGTCGGCAGCCGATTGACAAATGGCCCCATCAACCGGTGATCGTTGGTCATGCGAATCAACGGGTACAGGGCAAACGGCAATTGCAGGCTCAACACCACCTGACTCAACACCAGCAATTTCCCGATCGCGTTGTCGCCCATCAGCCAGACACCGATGAACGCCGGGATCAGCGCCAGTCCGCGCGTGATCAGACGCCGCTGCCAGCAGGGAATCCTCAGGTTCAGGTAGCCTTCCATGATCACCTGGCCGGCGATGGTGCCGGTGAACGTCGAACTCTGACCCGAAGCCAGCAAGGCGACGCCGAACAACACGCTGGCCAGCGCCCCGCCCACCAGAGGGTCGAGCAGGTGGTAGGCATCCTGAATGTCCACCACGTCGGTGTGCCCGGTCTTGTGGAAAGCCGCCGCCGCGAGAATCAGGATGGCCGCGTTGACCAGCAGCGCCAGCGCCAGGGAGCCGATGGTGTCGATGCGCGCCAGCTTCACCGCGTCCTGCTTGCTGGCAAGGTCCTTGCCGATCATCCGCGTCTGTACGATCGAGGTGTGCAGGTACAGATTGTGCGGCATCACCGTAGCCCCGAGAATTCCGATGGCCAGGTACAGCGGCGCGGCGTCGCCAATGGCGGACAGCGACGGTGTGAAGCCACGGGCAACGTCCGGCCAGTACGGCTTGATCAACAGCAGTTCAACGAAGAAGCACGCGCCGATGGTGCCCACCAGCACCAGCATGATCGCTTCCAGTCGGCGAAAGCCACGGTTCTGCAGGGCCAGTACCAACAAGGTGTCAAACGCGGTGAGGGCAATGCCGACGCTCAGCGAGCAGCCCAGCAGCAGGTGGAACGCCAGCGCGCAGCCGAGCACTTCGGCGAGGTCGGTGGCGATGATCGAGATTTCCGCCAGCACCCATTGGGTTCGTGCGGTCCGGGTGCTGTAGCGCTCGCGGGACAGCTGCGCCAGGTCGCGTCCCGTGGCGATGCCCAGGCGCGAACACAGGCACTGCACCACCATCCCCGCCAGGCTTGCCAGCAGCACCACGAACAACAGGCTATAGCCAAATCGCGAACCGGCCTCGATCGCGGTCGCCCAGTTGCCCGGGTCCATGTAGCCGATGGACACCAGCAATCCCGGGCCGGCGAAGCGCAGGACCCGCTTGAAGAATGACGCGCGAGGATCGACGGCGACACTGCCCGCCACTTCGGGTGGACAAAACGGCGCCGTGGCGATTTTGGGCAAACTGAATTTCACACACACATCCAGAAACAAGTGGAGTGGCGCAGCTTAGACGTTTCAGCCCGAACGCCCAAGAGGCATTCGCTGGGGATCAGGCGCCGTGGCGGCGGAAGAACAACGTCACCTGGCCCACTTCAAAGCCGAACTTGGTCATCGCCGTGCGATTGGCCAGGGTGTTTTCATCAATCAGGTACATCCAGTCATCCATGTGCACGTCATACACCTTGCCGTCGACCGGCAGGCTCAGCACGTAGCGCCAGTGCAGCGCGTTACCCGCAGACTCGCCGCCGGCCTCGCCCACCACGTCGCCCGCCGTGCCGCGCCAACGGCCAGGGCCGTCGGGGCGTACCGTCCAGACGCGGGTCTGCTTCGTGCCGTCGCTGTAGGTAAAGTCCTCATGCATGATCAGATTCGGCCCTTCCATCCGGCTGTTGATCAGCACATGAAAACGCTTGACCACCTCCCCCGAACGCTTCTGGAACATACCCCAACCGTCCACCCGGCCGACGAAGAAGCCGGGCATGTCGAGCCGGGGATTCTGCGCTTCGTACTGCTGCACATCGACGCCACCGCAACCGGCCAGGCAGACACACAACACCATCAACAGTCTCTTCAACATGATCAAACCCTCAGTCTTTGGCATTGCCCAGCAACTGCTGGCGCAAATCGGGATTGCGCGTGCGCGGGTCGAGCCAGATCGCAAAAAAAGCCCGGGCGAATTGCGGGTCCTTCACTTCGTGCTGCCGCTGCTGGCCGACATAGAACTGCGCGCCCTGCCCCGGCAAATACACGCCGGTGATGCGCGTACCGGCCTGAACATCGACGAACGACCGCTGCATCTGCACCTTCCACTCTTCAAGTTGCCCGGCGCTCACCGACGTGCCGGACAACCGCTGGATTTCATCGACGCTGGCCTGCACCAGGTCTTCACGGCTGATGCTGCGCTGATAAATCAGTTCCAGAGCGAAGGGTTGATCCAGCGTCAATGGCCGCGCCGCGCTCCAGAGCCGAGCGTTGTACACGTCGAAACCAAACACCCGAAACTCACCGGTGCCGATGATCCGCGCACCCGGCACGACCTCCTGCCACGCGGCCAGGGCGTGTGTGCCCCACGCCATCAGAAGCAACGAAACACTGAGCTGTCGGCACCATTCTGATGGGTTCATGGGGTTCAGCCATTTTCGATTACCTCCTGAAAACTTATACGCGAAACATGTTTTTGTACAACTATTCAGGCAGATATTTTTGTATACAAAAATATTGATAATTGGCGTAATTCTTCGAGCTCAATGCTAACGTGGTCCCTCATCCAACCCGGAGGTGCATGTGCTGTTGCTAAAATTGCTGGTGATTCCCGGATTTCTTCTGCTCATTTCTCTGGCCGGCAAGCGCTGGGGCCCAAGCGTTGCCGGTTGGTTGTCGGGGTTGCCGGTGGTGGTGGGGCCGATTCTGTTCTTCCTCGCTATCGAGCAAGGCGAACTGTTTGCCGCCCGTTCGGCAACGGCTGCGTTGTCGGCGATGGTTGCGATGATCGCCTTCTGCGTCACTTACGCCCAGGTCGCGCAACGGGCCGGGTGGCCGTGGGCGCTAGGGGTTTCGTTGCTGGTCTGGGCGGTCATCGCGATGGCGCTGTCGCTGATTGCACCGTCGCTGATGTTCTCGGTGATCGCCGCTGCCACCGCACTGCTCGCGGCGCCGTTCCTGTTCCCCAGCGTGCAGCCGCAGGTTTCAGGCCCGGCACCGAAGTCCGATAGATTGCTGTTGCGCATGATCGCCGGTGCACTGCTGACCCTGGCGGTCACGTTGCTGGCGAGCACGGTCGGCGACCGCTGGAGCGGTCTGCTCGCGGTGTTCCCGGTGCTGGGCAGCGTGATGGCCGTGTTTTCCCAGCAAAGCCGTGGGCCGGCGTTCACCGCCGCGTTGTTGCAAGCCACCGCGACCGGGATGTACTCGTTTGCAGCGTTTTGCCTGGTGGTGGCGCTGGCACTGCCCGGCATGGGCCTGAGCGGGTTTGCCCTCGGCGTCGCAGTGTCCGTGGCGATGCTCGGCGTCACCCGACGGTTGCTGGCCAAATCAGCCAATCCCGGGCCCAGGCCTTCGACGGCGTCGAACGAATGACCCCTCATCGCGTCGCACCAACCCAGCGCTGCCCGGGAACGTCACCCAACCGTCCGTTAGCCCGCGCTGGATGCTTCACAACCTCCATGGGATGATCGCCCCCCACCGCGACAACCCTGGAGATTGCGAATGTCACTGTTGAGTAAAAAAGCCGTTGTCCTGCTGCTGGCGATGGCCAGCCTGGGGGCTATGGACGCGCAGGCTGCCAAGGCCGCGGCCAAGGACGCGCCGCAGAGCGTGTCGATGCTGGGCAACAAATTCAAATTCACCCTGCCCAAGGGGTTCGTCGCCAATCCCCTGCCACCCGATGCGACGGGTGCAACCGGCACGATGTACACCAACGAAACCACCAAGACCGTGGTGATCGCGGCTGAGAACACCATTCCCGGTGGGGTCAACGCCAAGGACAACGACGGCGAGTTTCTCGATGCCACGGCAGCCGACTTCACGACCCAGCAAGCCAAGGCCCTGCCGGATTTCACCCAGCTCAGCGAGAAAAGCCTCACGCAGAAAGGCACCGGCCTGGGGCTGCGGCAGATCGACAGCACCGCCACCCAGGGCGGTGGCAAGACCCTCGACACCACGCTGATGGCCGCCTCGGGCACGCGCATGGCCCTGGTTCAGGTGATTTCCCGTCTCAGCGACAATGCCGGCCACGAAGCGCTGGTCAAGCAGATCGTCTCGGGCAAGTAAGGCTCAAGGGTTGAGGCGCTGCAACCAGGCGCTCAAGTCCTGCATTTCGGCGGCACTGATGGTGTGTCCGACACCGGGGTAGGCGTGAAACTCGGGCTTGAGTGACAACCCCTGCAACAGGCTGTCAGCCTCGGTGCCATCGTTGAAAGGCAGGCGTTTATCCGCTGTGCCATGCCCGATGAAAATCGCCAGTGACTGGCGTTGCACCTGTGGTTTGAGCTCGGACTTGAGCACGGGCAGAATCCGCCCGCTCAACGCGGCAATCCCGCCCACGGCCTCGGGGTGACGCAGCGCCACCTCGTAGGACATGATCGCGCCCTGGCTGAAACCCACCAGGTAAACCTTGGCCGGTTGCGTGTGATATTTCTTCGCAGCCTGGGCGATGAAGTCCAGCAACACCTGACCGCTGGCCTTCAGGTCATCGGTCTCACCGTTGTAAGCCCCTTGGCCTTTTTGGCGAAACCATTGATAACTGCCTTCTTCTATCACGATCGGTGCGCGCACCGACAGGTAGTTGTATCCGGCCGGCAGCTCGTCCTTGATGCCGAACAGGTCCTGCTCGTTACTGCCGTAGCCGTGGAGGAAAATCACCAGGGGTTGATCGACGGAATCGGGATGTACCTGCTCCAGGTATTTGAGCGGCAGGTCGGTGTGCAGAGGGGTTTGGGCGTGGACGGCGGCGGACGCCAGGAGAGTCAGCAGAGCAAGCACTTTCAACATGAGCCTTCCTTCACAAAGCGCAGGATTCGGGGCAGAGCCTAACACCGTGAAGCTGATCGGGGGATTTTCGCTGCGGCTGATGCCGCCATCGCGAGCAGACTCGCTCCCACGGGAATATCCCTCAAATCCCTGTGGGAGCGAGCCTGCTCGCGATTCCATGTTCAGTCAGTCGTTGATCAACTTCCCGACCCGAATCGGCTCGCGCCCCGCGACCTTCGCCTGCCAGGTGCCCGGCTGGGTGTAGCGACCACGATCGATGGCGAACAACACCCCGCGGGTTCCCGCACGCACGGTGGTGACCTTGTCGTTCAACGGATCGACCACTTCGAACAGGGCATCGCCCTGCTCGACCCACTCACCGGCCTCGCGCAGAAAACTGACCACACCATGGTGCGGTGCGAACAGGTATTGCGTGCCTTCGAACGGCATTCCTTCGCAGCACTCATCCGGCGCCGCCGGCCAGTCACCCTGGATGAACCCCTGTTCGGCCAGGAACCCGAGAATCGCTTCGCAATTGGCCTGGGCCTGATCGACGCGGGTGTCGCCCATACTGCCCAGCTCCAGGGTGGTCGCCAGATTGGCCGGAGGAATCGCCGCCTGGGGAAAAGCCCTGGCCAGGCGCAACCAGGGCGAAGAGCAGGACTCATCGAAGGAACTGCCACCGGAATCTTCACACAGCAGCGCCACACCCGCCTTCAACCGCGCCGCCAGTGATTGCCACTGCGGCCAGTGCTGCGGCAAGGCGTAAATATGGATGGCCGCCTCAAAATCACAGTGCAGATCAAGCGTGATGTCGGCATCGCAGGCGTGGCGCAACAACAGGCGGTGCAGGGCTTCCAGCTGCGAGGCAGGTGCAGGCAGGTCGTCGAGCACCCGGGTCATGGTTTGCCGGATCAGTGCAACGTTGGCCTCGGCGTCGGCGCCCAGGCGATCACCGACCAACTGCGCGACCGGCGCGCTCAATTCCACGAACGAGCGATTGAAGTTCTGGCCGCTGCCGAGTTCGAAACGGCCCATGTGACTGCCTTGCAGGTGCTGATCGAGGCCGATGGGGTTGGCCACCGGCACCAGTTCGACCACGCCTTGCAGATGGCCTGAAGCTTCGAGTTCGGCCAGGCGTTTTTTCAGTTCCCAGGCGGTGCGCATGCCCGGCAGTTCGTCCGCGTGCAGGCTGGCCTGGATATAGACCTTGCGTGCACCCGTACCGTAACGAAACACGCTGAGGGTTCGTTCGGTGCCCAGGTGGCTCCAGGGTAGCGGGTGGTCGATGCGTTGCATGGGCGAACTCCTGATACTTGAAAACTTCGAGATGACCTGTGGGAGCGAGCCTGCTCGCGAAGCCGTTGTGTCAGTCAATCGCGAGGTTGAATGCACGAAAGTCTTCGCCAGCAGGCTCGCTCCCACAGAGTTCTCATCCTGGAACCAAAACAAAAAAAGTGGCCACCGCGTCAACGGTGGCCACTTTTTTCTACGGCGTATTAATGGCCGTAAACATCGAAATCGAAGTACTTGTCCTGCACTTGCTTGTACTTGCCGTTGGCGCGGATTTCAGTGATGGCGGTGTTGAATTTGTCCGCCAGCTCCTTGTCGCCCTTGCGCACCGCGATCCCGGCGCCGCCGCCGAAGTACTTGGCGTCTTCGTAGGTCGGGCCGACAAAGGCAAAGCCCTTGCCTGCGTCGGTTTTCAGGAAACCGTCGTCGAGGTTGACCGAGTCCGCCAGCAGCGCGTCGACGCGACCGGAGACCATGTCCAGGTTGGCTTCCTGCTGCGAACCGTAGCGCACCAGCTCGATACCGGCCGGTACCAGCACTTCGGTGGCGAAGCGGTCATGGGTACTGGCGCGCAGTACACCGACTTTCTTGCCCTTGAGTTCGGTCAGCGGATCCTTGATATCGGTGCCGACCTTCATCACGAAGCGCGCTGGGGTGTGGTAGTACTTGATGGTGAAATCGACGTTTTTCTTGCGGTCGTCGGTGATGGTCATGGACGACAGAATCGCGTCGATTTTCTTGACCTTCAGGGCCGGAATCAGGCCGTCGAACTCTTGCTCGACCCAGGTGCATTTGACTTTCATCTGCTCGCAAAGCGCGTCGCCGATGTCGACGTCGAAACCGGTGAGTTTGCCGTCGGGGGTTTTCATCGAGAATGGCGGGTAGCCGGCTTCGATACCGATGCGGATCGGCTTGGCGTCATCGGCCACGGCGGTCAGGGACAACATCGACAGTGCCAGGGCACCGAACATCACTAGCTTCTTCATTTATAACTCCCGTGTACGGAGGCTTTTATATTGGCAGCATTCGATTGATCGCTTTCGGTCAGCGCTTTGTTATGGGTTACGACCGAAGTGGCGGGCAGTCTAGAGCGGCTTTACACGGGCAAATTGTGTATAGGCGACAAATACTTATAAAAAAGGCGAGCGCATCCTCGAGAGGATTCGCCCGCTGCTGGCTCAGCAATCGCAGCCGATCGGCGTCGCGGCTGGCCGTTGTACCGGGGCGCTCAACGCAAACCCTTCGTCCAGCCAACCGGTCACCCCGCCGATCATTTCCTTGACCGGGTAACCGAGCGCCGCCAGCTTCACTGCGGCCTTGTTGGCGCCGTTGCAATGGGGGCCGGCACAGTAGACCACGAACAATGTGGAGGTCCCGTAGCCTGCCAGCCCTTCAGCCGTCAGCAGTCGTCCCGGCAGGTTGATCGCACCTGGCACATGACCGCGTTCGAACGCCAGCGGACCGCGCACATCCACCAGGACAAAATCCACCTCCCCCGCCTGCTGGCTGCCGTAGACGTCGGAACAGTCGGTTTCAAAGGTCAGGCGGTTGCTGAAATGCATCAGGGCAATGGCCGAAGGCGCGGCAGGAATCTTGCGGACCAGACTGGTCATGGGCGGTACTCCAGGGTTCGTGGGTGTGAGAAGACTGTATCCGCCGCTGACTTGCGGCTAAAGTGGCGCACAAGACACTCACCGGGAACTTTCCGCCAAATGCAGCCCAACCCAGGATCAGTCGCCATTCTGGCCTACGACGGCCTCTGCACGTTCGAATTCGGGATTGCCGTGGAGATCTTCGGCCTGGCGCGGCCGGAATTCGATTTCCCCTGGTATGAACACCGCATTGCCGCCGTCGATCAGGGCCCGATGCGTGCCATGGGCGGTATCCAGGTGCTGGCCGACGGTGGCTTGGAACTGCTGGCCGACGCCCGGACCATCATCATTCCCGGCTGGCGTGATCGCAGCGCCCCGGTGCCCGCTGTGTTGATCGAGGCCCTGCGTCAGGCCCACGCACGCGGCGCGCGGTTGCTGTCGATCTGCTCGGGAGTGTTCGTGCTGGCCGCCACCGGTTTGCTCGATGGCCACGGCGCCACCACCCATTGGCGCTACACCACGGAACTGGCCGAACGGTTCCCGAACATTCTGGTCGACCCGGACGTGCTCTACGTCGACTCGGGCCAGTTGATCACCTCGGCGGGCAGCGCGGCCGGCATCGACGCCTGCCTGCACCTGGTAGCCCGGGATTACGGCACGCAAGTGGCCAACAGCGTGGCGCGGCGACTGGTGATGTCGCCGCAACGCACCGGCGGCCAGGCGCAGTTCATTCCGACCCCGGTCAGCCCGACGCCGCGTAGAGATCTCTCGCGGGTCATGCAGTGGGCCCGGGAGCGCCTGCACGCCCCGCTCGAAGTGCGCGACCTGGCCAGCGAGGCGGCGATGAGCGAAAGAACCTTCCTGCGCCGATTCACCGAAGCCACCGGCCAGCCGCCCAAGGCCTGGCTGCAACATGAACGCCTGGCACGGGCCCGGGAACTGCTGGAAAGCACGGGGCACAGCACCGAGCAGGTGGCCGGGCAGTGTGGTTATCGTTCAGTGGAAAGTTTTCGGGTGGCGTTTCGCACGGTGGTCGGCGTGCCGCCGTCGGTGTACCGGGAGCGGTTTGGGCGCGGGATCAAGGCCAGTTCCGTTTGATCAAAGCTTGCGCAACAGATAGGTGTCCATGATCCACCCATGGGCCTCCCTCGCCGCCTTGCGCACCCGCTCGATTTCATCCGCCACGTCCTCGAGCCGGCCACTGATGAGGAGTTCATCCGGCGTGCCCAGGTAAGCGCCCCAGTAAATCTGCGTCTCGCGGTTCGCCACCTGCCGGTAGGCATCTTGCGCATCGAGCATCACCACCAGGCTGTCGGTATCGCTCACTTGCCCCGCGGCCAACCGACGACCCGTGGTGATTTCGATCGAGCGGCCAATACTGTTCAGCGGCACCTTGTGCTGCGCCGCCAACGCTTGAACGCTGGTGATGCCGGGAATCACTTCGAATTCGAACGCGCATCGCCCCGACGCGAGAATCGCCTGCAGAATCCGGATCGTGCTGTCGTATAACGCCGGGTCGCCCCACACCAGGAAGCCGCCGCACTCGTCGTCGGACAGTTCCTCATCGATCAGCCGTTCGAAGGTCAACTGCTTGGCCAGGTTCAGCTCTTGCACACTGCTCGTGTAATCCACCTCACCGCGCTCACGCTCCGGGCTGTGCGCCTCGACAAACCGGTGGACGTGATCGCTGATGTAGCGCTCGCAGATCTCGCGCCGCAGGTCGATCAGTTTGTCCTTGCTCTGGCCCTTGTCCATGAGGAAAAACACATCCACCCGGTTCAGCGCCTTCACGGCCTGCAGGGTGATGTAGTCGGGGTTGCCGGCACCGATGCCGATGACCATCAGTTTTTTCATGAACAGGGGCCCTCAAGGTCCGCACCTGGCAATCGCAGGCGCCAGCGTCCATTGAACCGCAGCTCGATGGCTGACAGCGGTTCAACATCGATCAGGTTGAATGCCGGACTGTGCAATACCCGGGTCAACGCCGCGCGCACGACAAAGGGATGGGTAATGGCGACGATAGGTCCCGGTGTCGCTTGCAGTGTCTCCAGCCAGGCGCTCACCCGCTCGACGAGTTGTGCCACCGACTCGCCACCGTGAGGCGCCGCCAGCGGATCATCGAACCAGGCCTGCAGCGCTTCGGGCTCGGACATTTGCAGGTCGCCAATCCGGGCACCGTTCCAGCGTCCGAAATCACAGTCCCTCAACGCCTCGACAATCACCGCGTCGCTGCCGAACAAGGCGGCGGTTTGTCGCGCGCGCAGTTCCGGGGCACTGAACAGACGCGGCCTGCCCTTGAACTGACGCCCCAGGGAGCCACTGGCCGATTGCCAATCCATCTCCACCGGTTCATCCGTAGGAAAGCGCGCCAATTTTTGTGCGACGGTTCTGGCGTGGCACAACAGAGTCAAACGGGTCGACTGCACGAAAGATCACTCGGTTTAAGGAAAAGCAACAGCATGAGGCCATCATTCATGGGCCATTGTGCCGCAAGAAAGGCCACGGCGGGGGTTTCGCTGTCCATCGAAAAGATGCACTTGCCTGCTACATAACCAGCCATCTCCGACAGCCTTGTCAGCGAAGGCCTACAAGACGGACCGACATGCATGTAACCCAAGGCTGACGGGCGTTTCGCCCCCCGTTAATGCGGTAAAGAACCTCGCAAAAATTCACTAGACAGGGGCTGCGGGTTAAATAAATACTGCTGTAACGGATTATGAAAGATAAACAAAACCCTCATCCAGCAGGAGCCCGGATGCCCTCTCCCAGCGACGCGCACCACCGCCTCCAACATGACGCCAACGCCGATCGACCGTTCAACGCGGCGGTGGTGAACATCGTGCTGCTTCATTCAATGGCTGATCAATAAAGAGCGGCGCTGGACAACCCTCGAGCAACCGCCGATTCAACGCGTGGAAACCGACAGTGATAGTCAGGTTCGTGCCGAACGCCGAACCCTTTGATACAGGAGTGCATCCATGCTGGTCATACGCCCAGTGGAGTTAACGGACCTGCCGCAGTTGCAACGACTGGCTCACGACAGCCTGGTCGGCGTCACGTCCCTGCCGGACAATGCCGAACGCTTGCGCGAGCGAATTCTCGATTCCTGTACCTCGTTCGATCAGGACGTGCGGACCCATGGCCCGGAAAACTACTTCTTCGTTCTGGAAGACCTGGCGACCCGGCACCTGGCGGGCTGTTCGGAAATCCTCGCCACGGCCGGTTTCGACGAACCTTTCTACAGCCTGCGCAACCGCCACTTCACCAGTGCCTCGCGAGAACTGAACATCGAACATGGTGTGCCGGCACTGTCGCTGTGTCATGACCTCAACGGCCACACCCTGCTGCGCGGTTTCCACATCGATGCGGCGCTGGTGCGCTCGCCGGCTTCAGAATTGCTGTCCCGGGCGCGATTGATGTTCATCGCCGCCCATGCCCGGCGCTTTGCCGAAGCGGTAATCACCGAAATCGTCGGCTTCAGCGACGATCAGGGGCACTCGCCCTTCTGGGACGCGCTGGGCAAGCACTTCTTCGACCTGCCCTACGCCGAGGCCGAGCGCCTCTGCGGGCTCGAGAGCCGGGCGTTCCTGGCCGAACTCATGCCGCAATACCCGATCTACGTACCGATGCTGCCCCAGTCGGCCCAGGACTGTATTGGCCGCATCCACCCCGATGGCCAGGATGCCTTCGATATCCTCGAGCGCGAAGGGTTCGAGACCAACAGCTACATCGACCTGTTCGACGGCGGCCCGACCTTGCACGCGCGTCTGGCCGACATCCGTTCCATTGCACACAGCCAGACCGGCACCGTCATCCTGAGCGATACCCTCGATGCGCGCGGCCGCTACCTGGTCAGTAACGATGCGTTGAGGGGCTATCGTGCCATCGTCGCCGATCTGGACTACCGCCCCGGCCAGCCCGTGGCCCTGAGTGCCGGAATGTGCGCCGCCCTGAACGTGAGCGACGGCAGCCCGGTACGGGTGATCGCCCTGTGAGCGCTCGATCGCCCGTGCGAGGAAACGCATCATGATCGTCCGCCCGGCGCAAATCACTGACCTGCCCGCCCTGCTGGCATTGGCGCGGCAAGCCGGTCCGGTGTTGACCACCCTGCCGGCCAGCGAGGAACGCCTGGCCCATCGCTTGCGCTGGACACAACGGGCCTTCGCCGGACAGATCGAGCGGGCCGACGCCGACTACCTGTTCGTGCTCGAGGACGACGATCAGCAGGTGCTGGGCATCAGTGCCCTGACGGGGGCCATCGGGCTGCGCGAGCCCTGGTACAACTACCGGGTCGGGGTGACCGTCAGTTCATCGCCCGACCTGGGCATCCAGCGGCAGATCCCGACACTGTTCCTCAACAATGAAATGACCGGCCAATCGGAAATCTGCTCGTTGTTCCTGCGCCCCGATCAGCGCCAGGGCAGTCACGGCCGGTTACTGTCCGTGGGGCGTTTATTGTTCGTGGCCGAGTTCCCCCACCTGTTCGGTGAAAAACTCATTGCGGAGTTGCGTGGCCGAGCCGATGAACAAGGGTGCTCGCCCTTCTGGGACAGCCTGGGTCGGCACTTTTTCAAGATGGATTTCAATCACGCCCACCATTTGTCGGGGCTGGGCAGCAAGTCCTTCATCGCCGAACTGATGCCACGCCAACCGCTCTACACCTGCCTGCTCACCGAACAGGCCCAGGCGGTGATCGGCAAGGCACACCCCAACACCGAGCCAGCGCTGAAAATCCTCACCGCCGAAGGCTTTACCCACGAAGGCTACATCGACATCTTCGACGCCGGTCCGGTGATCGAGGCGCCCCTGTCGAAGATCCGCAGCGTACGGGACAGCCAGGCGCTGGTGCTGGCCATTGGAACCCCGGACGATCAGGCGCCGATCTGGCTGATCCACAATCGCCGCCTGGAGAACTGCCGTATCACCGCCGCCCCCGCGAGGCTGGCGGGCAATAGCCTGGTGGTCGATCGGCTCACCGCCAAACGCCTGCAACTGCAGCCCGGCGATTCGGTTCGCGCGGTGCCGTTGCTTCGGTCGCAGGCGCAGGCGGTCGCCGCGTGAGGCGCCTGCCCTCTTCCACTGGAGGGCAATCAAATGAATCGTCCTGCAAATTCGTCATCATAATTGCCCCCGTTGCGTGATAGCCTTTTGGGTCTTCGGCGTTGACACTCTTGCTCAAGCCTTTCCATTCCTTTGTATTGGTGGAACTTATATGTCCAGGCTTTCCCATCAGGATTTGCGCCGTAACTTCCGTGAACTGTTCGCTTCCAACAAGTGCTATCACACCGCCTCGGTCTTCGACCCGATGTCGGCGCGCATCGCCGCGGACCTGGGTTTTGAAGTGGGGATTCTCGGCGGCTCGGTGGCCTCGCTGCAGGTACTGGGTGCCCCCGACTTCGCCCTGATCACCCTCAGCGAATTCGCCGAGCAGGCCACCCGTATCGGTCGTGTCGCCCAGTTGCCGTTCATCGCCGACGCCGACCACGGTTACGGCAATGCCCTCAACGTGATGCGCACCATCGTCGAGCTGGAGCGCGCCGGCGTGGCGGCCCTGACCATCGAAGACACGCTGCTGCCGGCGCAGTTCGGCCGCAAGTCCACCGACTTGATCGGGGTCGCCGAAGGCGTCGGCAAGATCCGCGCCGCCCTGGAAGCCCGGGTCGATACCGAAATGGCCATCGTCGCGCGCACCAACGCCGGGATCCTGCCGGTGCAAGAGGTCATCAGCCGCACCCAGCAATACCAGAACGCCGGTGCAGATGGCATCTGCATGGTCGGCGTACGTGATTTCGATCACTTGGAACAGATCGCCGAGCACCTGAGCGTGCCGCTGATGCTGGTGACCTACGGCAACCCGCTGCTGCGCGACGACAATCGTCTGGCGGAACTGGGTGTGCGCGTGGTCATCGACGGGCACGGGGCCTATTTCGCAGCGATCAAGGCGACTTACGACAGCTTGCGCGAACAACGGCAGATCTTCACCCAGGCGTCCGACCTGAGCGCCACAGAACTGACCCACACCTACACGCAGCCCGAGGAATACATCCGTTACGCGGAAGAATTCATGAGTGTGAAGGAATAACATCCGTTCATGATCCTTGTGGGAGCGAGCCTGCTCGCGATGGACGTCAATGATGACGCGGGCTGACTGAATGTCCTCGTCGCGAGCAGTTCGCTCCCATAAAGCGAACTGCTCTGCTGTCACACCGCATCGAACGCCTCTTGACGAGGCTCGTGATCGCCGCTGCAAATCACTCGATTGCGTCCGGTGCTCTTGGCTTCATAGAGCGCCCGGTCGGCCTCATCGAGCCATTGCGTCGCGTCGGTACAGGACGGCTTCCAGGCGGCCAGGCCAATGCTCAGGCCGACGCTCAGCGCCGGGCTCTGGGCGTCATCGAAGGTAGCGAAGCGATCGCGCAGGGCCTCCATGGCGCTGGTCGCATGATCAAGCGCCAGGTCCGGAAGGATCAGGCAAAACTCAATCCCCAAACCCATGGCGCCGGGTCGAGCGGGTACATCGCCACGCCTACACACAACAACCCCAAGGCCAGTCCCAGGGTCCGCGAGGTGTAAAGCCTCCTGGCCAGTAATAGCCCCCTTCCTCCCGCTTTGCTCATAGGAACCTCTGCGCCAGGGTTTTGAGCGTGCAGGCAGTCTAACAGGGCAACATCAAATAGCTATCACCGGCGCGCGGTCCGAATATCAGGGTATTACCGATTTTCACGGGTCAAACGTTCGGCTATACATGAAGAGGGAAACTCAACAGACAACGACAAAAAGGACGCCCATGCAGACTTTCCAGGTGTTGATCATCGGCAGCGGATTTGGTGGTCAGTGCGCGGCGGTCAATTTGCTCAAGGCCGGTATCGATGACTTCCGGATGCTGGAGCGGCGGGACTTTTTCGGTGGCACCTGGTGCCAGAACACCTACCCCGGCGCTGCCGTCGATGTGCCCTCGCCGCTTTACTCGCTGTCCTTCGCCCCCTATCGCTGGACGCAAATGTTCGCCGGCCAGGCAGAGCTGCACCGCTACACGCAGCATGTCGTGGACAGCTTTGGTTTGCGGGACAAGGTGGAATTGGAGGCGAATGTCGAACGGGTGGAGTGGGACGACGACGCCAGACACTGGATCGTCCACACCACCGGCAAGGGCACCTTCCGTGCCCGTTTCCTGATCAACGCCACCGGGCCGTTGAGCCAACCGGTCATCCCGCACTTCGACGGCCAGGAACGCTTTCAGGGCACGACGTTTCACACCAATCACTGGGATCACTCCTACGATTACCGGCAAAAACGTGTCGCCATCATCGGCAGTGGCGCCAGCGCCGCCCAAGTGATCCCGGCCATTGCCCCGGACGTCGGGCATCTGCATGTGTTTCAGCGCTCGCCCCATTGGGTGCTGCCACGGGCCGACCGCGCCTTCGGACCGGTGCAGCGCTGGCTGCTCGGCTTGAAACCGGCGTACAAGCTGCTGCGCTGGATGATTTACTGGCAGTTCGAAACCCGGGTCATCGCCTTCAAGTACTCGAAACCGGCGATCCGCCTGGTCCAGCAACACGCCCTGCGCTTCCTCAAGCGGCAAGTGCCTGATCCGCAGTTGCGACGAAAACTGACACCGGACTATGCCATCGGCTGCAAGCGGGTCATCGTGTCCAGCACCCTCTACCCCGCTCTCGGCCGCTCCAACGTCACGCTGCACAGCCGCGAACAGGGCATCGCGTCCATCGACGAAACCGGCATCAATACCCAGGATGGGCAGCACATCGATGTGGACCTGATCGTCTGGTCCACCGGTTACGACGCCACTGACGGGGTGATTTCCTACCCGGTCAGCGGAAAAAACGGCAAGCAACTGCGGGAATTCTGGGCCACCTACCCTCGGGCGTACCTGGGCACCAGCCTGCCGGACTTCCCCAACCTGTTCATCGTCACCGGCCCCAACACCGGCATCGGCCACACGTCGGCGCTGTTCATCATCGAATCCCAGATGAACTACATCCTCGATTGCATCCGCACGGTGAAAAAACAGGGGTTGCGCAGCATCGAAGTTCGCCCCGAGGCAGAACGTACCTACACTGAAATGATCCACCGGGAAATGGAACGCACGGTGTGGAAGTCCGGTGGCTGCCACAGCTGGTATCAAAGCAGGAGTGGGCATGTGATCGCCATGTTTCCCGGGTTCAGTTTCAGCTACCACCAACTGACCCGGGCGCTGAAACCCGCCGATCACATTCTGTCTTGATCAGAGAGAAGGGAGACACCTGATGCTTTTGTTGGTTGTCGTGATTGCAGTGTTCATCGCCTGGAGCTGGTTGAGCTACCCGGCCATCGGTTACTGGCTCTATGACCTGAACATGGCGGCCGAGGCCAGGTTGTACCGGCTGCACAAGATTGTCGTGCCCATCGCCGAAATGACGGTGTCGACCTGGCAAGGCGGCCCCTATGAAGCCTCGAGCAGTGTGCTGATGCTGCATGGCTACAGCGCGGACAAAAACATCTGGTTGCGCTTCGCCCGGCATTTTGTCGGCACTTACCGGGTGATCATTCCCGACATCGCCGGGCATGGGGAAACCGGTTTCAAGGCCGGCGGCGGTTATGACATTCCGTTGCAGGCCAAGCGCATGATCCAGCTGCTCGACGTCTGCGGTGTCGAGAAGGTGCACGTGATCGGCAACTCGATGGGCGGTTACATGGCTGCATGGCTGGCGGCGACCTATCCGGAGCGCATCGCCTCGGTCGCGCTGATCGACCCGGCGGGCGTCACCGCCCCCGAGGCCAGCGACCTGGAGCGCCATCTGGCCAAGGGCCACAACCCGTTCCTGATCAACTCCCGTGAAGAATTCCGCCGTTTCTACGCCATGACCATGGCGGAACCGCCGTGGGTGCCGGGCGTGGTGCTGGACGCCATTGCCCAGCGCTACGAACAGTCCCGGGACGAGCTCGAAGAAATCTTCAGGGATTTTCGCGCCAGCCCGCCCATGGAACCGAGGCTGGCCGAGATCAAATGTCCGGCACTGTTGCTGTGGGGACGCAAGGACCGCCTGATCGACGTCAGCAGCGTAGCCATCTGGAGCAAAGGCATCGAGGACCTGCGGGTGGAAATCTGGGAAGGCGTCGGGCACATGCCGATGGTCGAGGCCCCGGCGGGTTCAGCACGGCTGTATCGGGAGTTTTTGGCATCCCAGCGCCTGGAGAGCCCACAGGATCAACGGATGCATTGATCGATCAGTCCTTTGCAGAATGAAGTTCGTAAGATTCTTCGTTTGTCGGCGTCGCGCAAGGCTGCGATCTTTCTGCACATCCTTCCCGTCACTGCGCCTGGAATTCCTGCATGAGCCACTCGAACTTTGTCAGCCCTGACCTGATCCGCCAACGCTTTTCCAAAGCGATGTCCGACATGTACCGCAACGAAGTGCCGCTGTACGGCGCGCTGATGGAGCTGGTGGAGCAGACCAACCGCCACGTGCTGGACAGCGACCCGCAGGTCGCCAGGCAATTGAACAACACCGGTGAAATCCAGCGCCTGGACATGGAACGCCACGGCGCCATCCGCGTTGGCACGGCGGCAGAACTGGCCACCCTGGCCCGGTTGTTCGCCGTCATGGGCATGCAGCCGGTGGGTTACTACGACCTCACCCCGGCCGGCGTGCCGGTGCATTCCACCGCCTTTCGCGCGGTGCATGAAGAGGCGTTGCAGGTCAGCCCGTTCCGGGTGTTCACCTCGCTGCTGCGCCTGGAACTGATCGAAGACCGGGAGCTGCGCGCCTTTGCCCAGTCGGTCCTGGACAAGCGCTCGATCTTCACGCCGATGGCGCTGACGCTCATCGAACGCGCCGAATCCGAAGGCGGACTGAGCGCACCGGACGCCGAGGCGTTTGTCCTGCAGGCACTGGAAACCTTCCGCTGGCACCACAGCGCCACCGTGACCGCCGAACAGTACCGCCAGCTCAGCGCGCAGCATCGCCTGATTGCCGATGTGGTGGCATTCAAGGGGCCGCACATCAACCACCTGACCCCGCGGACGCTGGACATCGACGTCGTTCAGGCGCAAATGCCGGCCCACGGCATCACGCCCAAAGCGGTGATCGAAGGACCGCCGCGCCGCCAATGCCCGATCCTGCTGCGCCAGACCAGCTTCAAGGCGCTGGACGAGCCTGTCGCGTTCACCGATCAACCCCACAGCCACGGCAGCCACAGCGCCCGCTTCGGCGAAATCGAACAGCGCGGCGCCGCCCTCACCCCTAAGGGACGGGCGCTCTACGACCGTTTGCTCAATGCTGCCCGCGACGAACTCAAGGACTTCCCCAACGAGGCCAACGCCGAACGCTACAACGCGTTGATGACGCAACACTTCGGCGAATTCCCTGACACCCTCGATGGCATGCGCCAACAGGAACTGGCGTACTTTCGCTATAGGGTCACGGAGAAAGGCCTGGCGTCAGGCGAACGTCGCTCCGTGACGCTGGAGGCGCTGCTCAACCTCGGCTACGTGACGGCCGAGCCGCTGGTGTACGAAGATTTCCTGCCCGTCAGTGCGGCGGGGATTTTTCAGTCAAACCTGGGGGATGCGGCGCAAACCCACTACGGCCAGCACTCGAACCAGCACGCTTTCGAACAGGCGCTGGGGCGAACGACCCTTGATGAACTGGGGTTGTATGCCGAGACCCAGCGCCGGTCGATCGAGGAATGCTTCGCGGCATTGGGGCTGTAGACGCAAGCCTGCTCACGAGAACCGCCCTGGCACTGCGGGCTTCCAGGCAGCCCGCAGGCCAGGCCCGGGTCTACTTTTTCAGTTTCGCCAACAACGCCTGCGCCGCGGCTTCCGACGATGCCGGGTTCTGCCCGGTCAGCAGCAGGCCATCGGTCACCACATAACTGGCCCAGTCATCGCCCCTGGAGTAAATCCCGCCCCGCTCCTTGAGCATGTCTTCCACCAGAAAGGGCACCACCTGGGTCAGTTGCACCGCCTCTTCTTCGGAATTGGTGAAGCCCGTGACGCGCTTGCCCTTGACCAGGGGCTGGCCGTCCGACCCTTTCACATGGCGCAATACCCCCGGCGCATGGCAGACCAACGCCACCGGCTTGCCCGCCCCGTACAGCGCCTCGATCAAGGCAATCGAAGCCTTGTCTTCGGCCAGGTCCCACAGCGGACCATGACCGCCCGGATAGAACACCGCATCATAATCTTCAGCGCGCACGCTGCTCAGCAATGCGGTGCTCGCCAATGCGGACTGGGCTGCGGAATCCTTGCGAAAGCGGTCTGTGGCAGCGGTTTGTGCATCCGGCTCGTCGCTTTTGGGGTCCAGCGGTGGCTGGCCACCCTTGGGTGAAACCAGCGTCAGCTGCGCGCCGGCGTCCTTGAAAGCAAAATAGGGTGCGGCGAACTCCTCCAGCCAGAAGCCGGTTTTCTTGCCCGTGTCACCCAATTGATCGTGGGACGTCAGAACCATCAGGATTTTCATGTCGCGCTCCTTGAATTCAGGGAATGTGTTCGGCGCTGGATTCGACCACCTCGCAGCGCCGTTCGTTGCAACCGCACACCTCATTGGTGGCCTGCCGCCTTGATGTGCAAGAACTCACACGATCAATCCACTGCCTGGCGCGGTTTCAACACACAACGCCGGGTTTATCTGAGCAGCCATACAGTGCGTTGGTAATTGCGCGGCGCTGCGCAGGCGATTGCGCGCATTACCTGAATGATCGTCGCCTGAACAGCGTCGCGCTCCTGAAGAATCAGCACAACACCCTGATCTGAAAGGCTGACGACCGGGCTGGCATGGACCTTGATAACGCTGATGTTCCCCGGAGGCCATACCGCCTTCCGGGCACCTTCACTGATTCAGGGAGAGAATCCATGGCAATACCCGCGTACATGTCCATCACTGGCAAGAAACAGGGACTGATCACCGAAAACGCCTCGACCGCCGACTCGGTGGGCAACGGCTTCCAGGAAGCTCACAAGGATGAAGTCATGGTCCAGTCGGTCACCCATGACATCATCATCCCTCGGGATCCGCAGTCCGGCCAGCCCACGGGTCAGCGTGTACACCAGCCACTCGTCGTGACCAAGGTATTCGACAAGGCTTCGCCCTTGCTGCAAACCTCCCTGACCACTGGCGAAGTGCTGACCGAAGTGGTGCTCAACTGGTTTCGGATTTCGGCAACGGGCACCCGAGAGCACTACTACACCACCAAGCTGGAGGACGCGATTCTCGTCGCCATCAACAACAAGATGCACGACTGCCAGGACGCCACGGGGGCGCACTTCACCCACATGGAAGAGCTGCAATTCACCTACCGAAAAATCTACTGGACCCACGAAATAAGCGGCACTACCGGCTCCGACGACTGGCGTAACCCTGTCACCTGATTCAGCAGGACGGTTTCATGCATCGGTCAGCGCTGCTGGCCGGTGTCATTTGCATCCATGTCCAACTGTCACCACGGGCTGAGTTATTTTCAACAGGCTCTGGGAGCACACTTGCACGATCAACTAGCGGCTACAAAAACTTCGCCTTTGCGAGTGACCGCCGAATTGCACAGCGATATTGCGCACAATATTGCGCAATACTTAAAACAGTTCGGCTATTTGAGAATTACCGCAAGGACAGAGATGTCCATGGGTAAATAACGGCGAGAGAGGTGTTCGCCCAGTGTAATGGCCTTGGCAATCCTTGCACCGGTAAAGAGCCCCGCCACTGGGCGAACGGCGAGTATTTTAATGCAACTTCCCTGTCATGTCCGTGCCAATAACATGAAATTTACTGAGCATTAATTAAATGTCATCAAAAATATGACTTACATACACCACTTAAACTCACCTGTTCGACCATAACGACTGATAAATCTTGTACGAAAGATGTACAAGAACACCCGAAAGTTATAGGGCCAATGCTCGACTCCAGTATTGAGCATTGGCTAAAAACATCGACTCAGCATTACTTCGCTGTCGGTTCAACCGTTGCGGGCCGTTTCCTGCGCCGTGGATTCTCCGCTGGCGGTGCCTTTACCGCTGTCCTTGCGCCGGGTCGGATCGGTAGGACGCAGGGCGTCATTGTCGCGCTCGACTTCCCCGGGCGGACGCGGTTCGTCAGGGTGTTTCGAGGTATCGGGAGATTGGCTCTTCATGGGATTTATCCTCAGGATTCGGGATCGTCAACTTCATGGCTGACGTTCACGGCAGGCGAGTCCTTGTGCGATTGCCTGGCCTTGTCCTTGAGGGTCTGCCACTGCTCCAGGTTGATGGCGCCCTGCCCCAGCAAATCGTCCGCCACGCGCACCAGTTCGGCGTAATGGGCGTCGGGGGATTGTTGCCAGTAGGCCTGGTCGTCGAACAGACGCTGCCACGCGGCCAGGTCGGGGGCTTTGAGGTCATCGCTCATGACGGCTCCGGTGAATGGGCTGGTTCAATTAGGAGGACGCCGTACCGCCGAGAGTTCCGCCTCAGTAGCCAGTCATTTCCAGATAGCCCTGCCCCGCGTGGCTGCCGCTCAGGCGCACGGGGCCCTCCCAGTAGGGAATGCGCAGGTTCATCCAGGCATTGGGGTTGAGCGCGGTGGTGGTGAGGTCGAGCTGCTTGCCGGGAATCCTGATGGACCAGCGCACAGGCATCGAGCGCCCGGCCACCGGCTCGAAGCCTTGCGGTGTGAGGCTGATGTCAGCGGCGTGCAATAACTGGGTGCGCCCTTGCGCGTCGATCCAGGTGCCGGTGAGGTAGGGTTCGCCCTCGTTCTGGCGCATGCGGTAGAGCATCACCCGTTCGCCGCTGTCCAGATGCAGGGAAAACCAGTCCCAACCGCTCTGGTTGGCGGTGAGGGGCTGGCTGCTCCACTCACGGTCCAGCCACGCCGGGCCGCTGACCTGATACGCCTTGCCATCGATTTCCAGCGTACCGCGGGCCTGGAAAAACGGCTGGCTGTAATAGTACGACGCCTGGCCCTGTTCGGATTTCTGGCTGAAACCCTGGTCGCCCTGGAGCACTGGGGCACGGTCGGTCGTCAATTGCAGCGTGTAGCTGAAGCCCTTGTCCCGGGCGCTGAGTTGCAGATTATCCAGGCCGTCGGGGCCCAGGCTGGCGAAGCGCCAATCGTCGATCCAGGCGCTGAACGGCTGAACGCTCACCCCGGCCTGGCCGACGCCTCCCCGGGCATAACGTTCCGCCGCGTGGTGCACGCTCGCCGAAGTCACTGCCGCATGGCCGAGCCAGATCGTCTGGTTACCCCACCCCGCCACTTCCGGCGTGGCTTTCAGCGCACTGCGGAACAATGTCCATTGCACGCCAAACTCGTGCCCCTGATCGTCCTTGAGGTTCGCGGTGACGTACCACCACTCGATGCGAAAACCTTCATGGGCACCGTGATCCGCCGGAAAGATGAACGCCCGGCCAGGCACCACCGGGGTAAAGGTGGTGGCTTCACCACCGAGTCCGGCGAAGCCCTTTTCAACCGGTGCCGAGTCATCGCAGCCACTCATCAGCAGCATCAGCCAGCACAGAGCGACGCACTTAATCCTCATGGGCAAACGTCCTCAGCAGGTCCGCCGGTTGCGTGCGGTACAGCGAATACAGCGGCCACGCCGATGCCAGCAAGGTCGCGAGCAATGCCAGCCCCATCAACTGCGCCAATTGCAGCGGGAACAGCCGCAATGGCAGGCGCCAGCCGAACGCTTGCACGTTGATCACCGTGTCCAGGCACCACGCCAGCGCGATGCCCAGTGGCAAGGCGAGCACCAGCGTCAGCACCGCCAGCAGCCAGGTCTGGCCGAGGTTGAGCAGCATCAGTTGCCGACGCGTCACGCCCAGCGCCCACAGCGGCGCAAGTTGTCCGATTCTGCTCTGGCTCTGGGTCAGCAGGCTGATGAACAGCGCCACGCCGGCGACGCCAAGGGTCAGGCTGTTGAGCGCCGCCGTCGCGGCGAAAGTGCGTTCGAATACCTGGGTGGACCAGCCCTTGAGCCGGGCCTGGTCGACAATGCGGCTGTCGTCGAGGGCGAAAGCGGCCTGAAGGGCGTTCAGGAATGCCGGGATCAATGCGGGTTCGATGCGCAGGTTGAAACGATTCGGCGTCAGTTGCGGCCAGCCGCGCAGCAGGTGATCGGCGTTGACCAGAATGTGCCCCTTCGGATTGCCGTAATCGGCATAGATCCCGACGATTCGTGGCGACCATGTGCCGGTCGGCGTGGGCAGTGCCAGCTGTTCGCCCAGGCGGACGTTCAGGCGCCGGGCCAGTTGTTCGCTGAGCATCAGCGTGTCGTCCTTGACCAGTCGTTCCCACGGGTCATCGCCCAGGGCTTCGAGCAACGGCCAGTGCTGGCGATACGTCGGGTGGTCGATCACGCCAAACACATCCGCCGGCCAGCCTTGCAACTGGATCGACACCTGCCAGTTGGGCAACACCGCCGTGAGCGACGGCTGCTGTTTGAGCCAGGCCTGTAACGCCACCGCTTGAGCCGGGTTTTGCGGGCTCACATACAGCTCGGCAGTCAACCGCTGTTCGAGCCAGTCACTGAAGGTCTGGCGGAAGCCGGCGGTCATGCTGCCCGCGCCGATGTTCGCCGCCAGGGCCAGCAGCAGCGCCATCAACGCCAGGCTCAGGGCCGGCAATTGCTGGCGGCAATCGGCGAGGAAACACTGCCCGAGCACGGAACGACGGCGCTGCAACAGCAGGTTCAGCAGCGTGTTGAGCAGCACCGGCAACGCCAGCGCGGCACCGATCAGCAGTGCAGCCATCAGCACGAAGCCACTGGCGAGGCTGTCGCCAAACGCCAATGCCAGCCAGGCAATCACACCGGCCAGCAGCGCGACCCCGCCCTGGCGCCGCAACCAGCGGGCGTGGGCTTGATGCCAGGCCTGCGGGTCGGCCAGGGCCAGCAGCGGCAAACGCGCCGCCCGCAGCAGGCTGCTGGCACCGGCCAGCAAGGCGCCCAACAGGCTCAGACCAACGCCGCTGAACCACCACCCAGGGCTCAGGCTCAATTGCCCCGGCACCTCGGCGCCGTACAGGCCCCGCAGACTGGCGGCGACATCGGGCAACAACACGCTGGCCAGCAGATAGCCGCTCACCACGCCGGCCAGGGCGCCGATCAAGGCCAGAAGCCCCAGCTCGACGGCCAGGCAAGCGATCAGCCTGCGTGCGCTGACGCCGCAGGCGCGCAGGGTCCGGAGCAGGCCGCGACGTTGTTCGAGTGCCAGGCCGATGGCCGCGTGAACAATGAAAAGGCCGACGACAAAGGAAAGAAAGCCCAAGGCATCGAGGTTCAGGTGGAAGCTCTCGGTCAAGCGCGACAGGTTGTTCTCCTCACCGCTGCTCCTGAACTGCAACTGCCCCTTGAGCGAGTCCGGCAAGGGCGCGCTGAACTCCCTGGGCAGCAGCAGCCGCGACAGCTGATCTGGCAGCCCGAGAAGCTGCTGGGCAAAACCGATGTCCACCAGCAACACACCGGGAGCCATGTCGGCCTGCACCTGAAGCGGCGGCAATGGCTCACCGCTCACGCTGGAAGGCTGCTCACCCTCGCGCAAACCGAGCGCCTGCAAAGTCTGGGGGGAAATCCAGGTGGTGCCCGGAGGGCTGAAGAAGTCGACGATCCTCTCGATGGCCATGGCTTGCCCGGCCACCGCAGAGCCGGCCGGCAACGACACGGGCTCGATGCCCATCAGTTGCAGACGCTGATCTTCATGCCCCTTGAGCGTCACCCGCCCCTGCAATACCGGGGACACGGGCCAGCCCATACGACGCAGCTCGATGAATAATGCCTGGGAAAACGTGCCGCCCGCAGGCGCACTGAGACTGGCCTGGGGCTCACCGCCGATCAACTGGCTGGCACGAGCGTAACTGTCCCGCGCCTGGCTGTTCAGCGCCTGCACACCGGTCAGCAGGCCGGTGGCGAGCCACAGACCGGTCAGCACGCTGAACAACTGCACCGGGTGTCGCCGCCAATGGCTGAGCAGCGCACGCAATGCCTGGAAAAATACCCGCACCTCAGCGCTCGTCCGCGCCGGCCAGGCGACCACGGTGCAACACCACTTTGTCCGCCAGTCGCGCCGCCACGCTGGGGCTGTGGGTGACCATCAGCAAGGTCGTCGGGCTGTCGTCGAGCAGCTCCAGCAACAGCTTCAGCACTTCATCGCTGGTGGCTTCATCGAGGCTGCCAGTGGGTTCGTCGGCCAGCAGCAACCTGGGTTGCGCCGCCAATGCCCGACCCAGTGCCACCCGCTGCTGCTGACCGCCCGACAGTTGCTCCGGATAACGCCGCAGCAGATCAGCCAACCCCAGACGCTGGACCAAATGGGCGTGCCAGCGCGCATCATGACGCCCGGCCAGTCGCGCCTGGAACGCCAGATTGTCCTCCACACGCAAACTGCCGATCAGGTTGAACTGCTGGAACACCAGGCCGATTTCAGTGCGCCGCCAGTTCGCCAGTTGCGCCTCATTCATCTGTTCAAGCCGGTGCTCGCCACTGCGAATACTGCCGCGATCGACCTTGTCCAGCCCGGCGATCAAGTGCAGCAACGTGCTCTTGCCGCTGCCCGACTCCCCCATCAGCGCCAGGCTACTGCCGGGCTTGAGCGTCAGGTCGACCCCCTGCAACACCGGCAGCGGACCTTGTGCGGTGGCATAGCTTTTGTAAACGCCTTGGACCTGAAGCATGGGACACCTGATTGAGAAGCGTGGGCCAAAGGATAGCGGGCCGACGCAGGTTTTGTCCGTTGACGATTGCGGAACGAAGCGACGCACCGGTGCTCCGGACACTCAATGCAAGACGCAAACGTCCCACAAAAAGCCAGGAAGAAAGACTCGAAGCGAGCGAACGGCCTGACTGATCTCACGTATCCGAATGGGTACCTTCAAGCCATGAATTATCTTGTTCGACAAACCACACGCTTCGCCGAATGGCACACTTCAATACGCGACTTGCGGGCGAGGGTTGCTATAGCGCGTCGCATTGACAGGGCTTCTGCGGGTAATCTAGGGGATATCAAATCGGTGGGTGACGGTGTATCCGAAATGCGCGTGGACGTCGGTGCCGGCTATCGAGTTTACTTCACCCTACGGAACAACGTCGTGATTTTACTGCTTGTGGGGGGAGACAAATCCTCGCAGACAGCTGACATCAAGCGGGCAAAAAAATTGGCAAGGGAGGTTTGAGCATGAGCCAGACGTTGACTACTTTCGATATGGCAGCACTGCTGGACAGTGACGACGCGATCAGCGAGTACCTTTCCCAAGTTCTGGCAGATGGCGATAACGAGGAGTTTCTTCGAGCGATCGGCTACGTTTTAAAAGCTCGAGGCATGGCACAAATTGCCAAGGATTCGGGAATGGGTCGCGAAAACCTGTCCAAAGCCTTCGCGCCCGGTGCAAGACCTCGCTTCGATACCGTTTTGAAAGTAGTTCATGCACTTGGACTTGATCTCTACGCACAACCTGGTCATGCGGTAAATCACTCGGCTCACTAGATGTTTGCAAGCCGGGCGCCACCTGCCGCCGGTATACGACTGCGTTGAACGCAGACCCAGCCTCCACAACAGATCCCCTGTGGGAGCGAGCCTGCTCGCGAATAACGCCCGGACAACGCGGGCATCCAGACAGTCCGCGTCATCGACGCCCCCCGCGAGCAAGCTCGCGCCTGCAATGGGCTTCGTGAACACTGGCCGTCTGCCCGTTCCCGCCGGTATCGACCCGGCTCAGCGCTTCACCGCCACCCAGGTAAAACACAGCGGCAACTGCGCTGCCCGTTGTTGATAGCGGTCGTAGAGCTCTTCGCGATTGGAATGCGGGTACTCCTTGAAGTGGCTGATCTGCAAGCCCGCCGCCATGGCGCCGGTGAAGATGTCGCTCAGGGTGTGAACGAACCAGTAGGACGTCGCTGCCGGTTGTTCGATCTTGCCTTCGTAGACGATTGGCTGGTCCTGCACGAACGGCTCGCGGCGAAAGTAAGATGTGGCCAGGTGATAGGGGTCGTCGGCTTCGGGGTCGAACATTTCCAGGAACGGATGGGTTTCGTACACCACCAGCGCGCCGCCCGGCTTAAGGGTGCGTGCGACGTGGTGGAAGAACTCGCCGATGTCCGGCATCCAGTTCAAGACGCCGATGGTGATCAGCGCCACATCGAAACGCTCGTGCAGTGCCTCCGGCAGATGATGGATGTCGGCCTCGATGAATTCGGGCGCGTGCGGCGAGCGGGACGCCAGCTCCCGCGCCTGATCGAGAAACGCCGCCGACTGATCCACACCCACCACACTGCGCGCGCCCAGTGCGAACAGCGAAAGGCTTTCGCGACCATTGTTGCAGCCCAGTTGCACCACGGCCTTGCCCTCGACGCCCAGTTGCTCCAACACACCGTGCAAGGTGGCGTCCAGGCAGGAGAAATCAGCCAGGGTCACGGACTCCAGCAGTGCCGGCCATTCGGGGTTGTTCTTGTGGTGTCGGGCGGAGTCGTTCCAGGCATCGCGGTTGCTGGCGACAGCGTTGGCGTTTGAGGGCATTTCCATTTGCACGCTCCAGAATGGGACAGTGGGTTGACCGGCCCGAGTCTAGATCAGCGCTTTTGATAAGCCCATCGGGTGTTTGTTGCAATCTTGTAAGCCGGCACTGACCGCGCTCGCCAGCTATAGTTAATGACCTTGGGGAAAAGCGGGAAAACCGATTTCACAGGTGCAGCCATGAAACACACCCCTTTGACGCTGTTGTTCGCCCTCACCCTCAGCCTCAACGCTCACGCGGACGACAGCCTGACGCCAACGTCCGAATACAGCAGCGAGTTCAATTACTACGGGGACCGCCAGCCGTTCGCCCATCCCGCGCCACCCAGCCTGAGCACAGTGCCACCCGGTTCGTACATTCCCACGGCACCGCAGGATTTCATTCCGATTTCCAGCCAGCACGCGTTTTCCGACTCACGCCTGCCAACGGTCGCGGACGCCACCGTGCGCGTGTTCATCCGCACCTACGACGCAGAGCGCGGGGTCTACGTCAATCAGGAGGTGATCGACCCGACCTGCCTGCTGGCGTGCCTCAGCCAAAAGGCCACGGCGGTCTACCACTGACGCTTGTCCGGGCGCGCAAGGCCGAGCTTTTCGATCCGGTAACGCAGCATGTCGCGACTCAGGCCCAGCAGACGCGCGGATTTGGTGACGTTCCAGTCAGTCTTGTCGAGCATCTTGCGTACCATGTCGCGTTCCACTTCCGGCAGGTTCATCGACTCGCTGCCGTTGTAGGCCGGGCGGGGTTCGCTGCGGGGCACCTCGGGCATCACCAGCGGTTCATCCATCAGGCTCAGGCACACGTTCAACTGGTGCGCAGCGATGCTATCGGTCTGGGCCAGCAATACCGTTTGTTCGAGCATGTTGCGCAGTTCGCGCACGTTGCCCGGCCAGCTGTAGCCCAGCATCAGCTCTTCGGCCTGGTCACTGAAATGCAGGTTCGGCTTGCCATAGCGCTTGCCGTGGATGGCGAGGAAATGCCGGGCCAACAACAGGATGTCTTCGCCACGGGCGTACAGGCGCGGCACCTTGATCGAGATGATGCGCAGACGGAAAAACAGGTCGCGGCGAAACTTGCCCTGCTGGACCATCTGTTCGAGGTTGCAGTTGGTGGCACTGATCACCCGCAGATCGACCTTGCGTTCCTTGACCGAACCGACCCGCCGAATCGTCCGGTCTTCCAGCAGCTTCAGCAGCTTGGCTTGCAGCAGCAGGTCCATTTCCCCCACTTCATCCAGGAACAACGTTCCGCCGTCAGCCGCCTCCACCAGCCCGACCCGGCGGTCCTTGGCATCGGTGAACGCGCCCTTCTCATGGCCGAACAGTTCCGACTCCAGCAGATTGGACGGAATCGAGGCGCAGTTGAACTCGATGAACGGACCCTTGCTGCGCGGCCCGTCAAAATGCAGGGCGCGGGCCACCAGTTCCTTGCCGGTGCCGGTTTCGCCCTCGACCAGCACCGGTGGCAAATCGGCGTTGGCCATGCGGCGCTCGGCGTCGAGCAACTGGCCAATGGTGTTTTTCAGGTACAGCATGGGCGCCGATTCGCCGATCAACGCCTGCACGCCCGACTTCTGCGCCTCGCGCTCCTGATAGAACGACAGTGTGCGCTCCATGCGTTCGGTGGCCAGGGCCTTGTCCAGCATCAGCTTGAGTTCGGGCAACGCCACCGGTTTGGTGACGTAGTGGAACGCGCCCTCTTTCATCGCCACCACGGCATCCTCGACGTTGCCGTAGCCGGTCATCATGATCACTTTCAGGTCCGGCGCGCTGATGCGCAGCTTCTGGATCAGATCGTGACCGCTCATGCCCGGCAGCGAGTTGTCCGTCAGCACCACGTCCGGGGCGAACGTACGCATTTGTTCCAGCGCTTCTTCCGCCGAGTGACAGACCGTCACCTCGAAATCCTTACGCTCCAGGTAGGTCTGAATATTCTCGGCGAGGAGTTCGTCATCCTCGACCAGTAGAATGCTGTGCTCCATGATCCTCTCCCGTTGCCACTTTAAAATTGAGACTGACGCGGGTTCCTTCCTGCTCCTGGCTAGCCAGTTCGACCGAGCCGTCAAAGCGCTCCATGATTCTTTTGACCAGAGCCAGGCCCACGCCCAGACCACCTTGCTTGGTGGTGAAAAAAGGCTTGAAGACCATTTGCTGCTGCTGTCGGTTCATGCCCTTGCCGGTATCGCTCAGGGTCATGCGCAAATGGCCCGGGTGTTGCGATTCGATCTCGATGCTCAGCACGCCGCCCTTGGGCATGGCCTCCAGGGCGTTGGCGAACAGGCTATTGAGAATCTGCGTCAGCAGCACCTGTTGGCTGACGACCGGCGTACAGGCCATCGGCGTGAAGCGCACTTCGACGCCGCAGCGTTTGATCAGCGCCTCGAAGGCGCACAGGGTGTCATCGATGGCCAGCACCAGGTCCACCGTTTCCTGGTCCTCATTCATCGGCCGCAACGACACCAGCAGCTCACGCACCCAGCGCGACATGCGATCGACCTGGTTGATGATGTCGCCGATATTCTTCTGCGCGCCATGGCTGGCGACTTCCTGGGCCAGTTCGGCGCTGGAGCGGATGTTCGCCAGCGGGTTGCGCAGGCTGTGGGCCACCGCCGACGACATTTCCCCCAGGGCGACGAAGGTTTCGTTGTTGATCAACTGCTTCTGCTGGCTTTCCAGCAGCTTGGCGGCACGCCACACGATCCAGAACAGCCCGAGGTAAATGGCGGCCCCGCCCAGCAGCGTGGCGAACCAGGTCGTCTTGAAACCGCGCTGGATTCTCGCCACCAGGTCCACCGGTTCCTTGTAGATCTCCACCATTGCGATCACTTTGCTTTTGTCGGCGTTGAACATCGGGATGTAGTTCTCGATGAACAGGTATTCCGGTTCCCGCAACAGTCTTTGTTCGGGACGCTCTTCGTCGATCTCGTGGTAGCTGGTGGACACCGGTTCCTTCATTTCGAAGGACTCGTCCAGCTCCTCGTCGTCCTCGATGCGCACACCGATCAGTTCCGGGTTGGTCGACCACACCACCGTACGGTCCTGGGCATACACCGTGGCCAGCAGCAGGTCCGGCAAGTGTTCGACATGATCGAGAAACTCGGCACGCGAAGCCGCCCTGGCTTGCGCCGAAACATCGGGATAGGCGTTGTCCTGGCGCGGGTCGAGCATTTCGCCGATGGTTCTGTTCGGGTTGATCGAAGCATGACGGATTTCAGCCGCGCCGATGGCCTGGACGAATTGCGCGGTCAGCATGGAATCGCGCTCGATACTCTCTTCCACCACGAAACGCGTGGAAATGTAGCCCAGCGCCAGCGCCACACCGGCGATGATCAAAAAGCTGCCCAGGGAAAACCAGCGCAGCAGGTTGAATTGCCCCCGCAAGCCAATGCCCTCTGCTACTGGCGTATTCGGCAACGCAGGTACTTGTGGTGGTTCGAGTATCTGCATGGAAGAGTCCCGAGCGTGACGTAAGGCATTTCCCGTGGCGTTTCGGATCAGTGTAGGTGGCATTGATCGAAACCGACGGCCTCAATGATTGTAATTAGCCGCTATGGCACCTGCGCCGCCTGCAACGGTTGCTGGCGTTCGGTTTCTTCCTCCAGGAACTCGATGATGGATTGCGCCGCGTTCTCATCCAGGCGCAGGTTTGGCATCGGGATCCGCTCGAAACGTTCGAACAGCTGCGTGGCAATGGGGTCCTTCTCGGCCAGCAGGCGATCCGGCTCACGGATCCAGCGGTTGAGCCACTTCGGATCGCGCTGGCGCGTCACGCCAATCAAGTCCGGGCCGATACTGCGCATGCCGATGCCCTGACCGTCCTGCGGCCCAAGGCTGTGGCACGACGCGCAACGGGTGCGGAACAGCTCTTCACCATTGCTCGGCGGGCGGATTTCAGGGGCATTGGCGTAGTTTTGTTCGGCACTGGCCTGCTTCCAGTTCTGCAAGGTGTTGGCCAGTTGGTCGGCGAGGATCCACGGGTTCTCGAACGGCGAGGCTTTCATCCAGCGTCCGGTGCCCTGGTTGCCGACGATCAGGCTCAGGTTGTGGTCCTTGTTGCGACCGTTGTCGACGCCCTCGATGAACAGGCCGAGCTTTTTGCGCAGGTCGGTGACGGCCTCGAACTCACCGGTCAGGAAGCGCCAGCCCGGCCCGACCTTGAAACGTTGCGCATAAGCCTTGAGCACCGGCGGGGTATCGCTCAGCGGGTCGATGCTGATCGAGTAGAAGAAGATGTCCTGGCCAACCCGGTCCCCCAGCAAGGTTTGCACCTGGCGCAGGCGCGCGGTCTCCAGCGGGCAGGAATCGCTGCACGACGTGAAGATGAAGTTGATCACCACCACTTTGCCTTTGATCAGGTCGTCGAAAAACCGCACCTGCCGACCGTCCTGGTCAGTCAGCAGGGTGTTGGGGAAATAATCCTCGCCCCAGGGCGTCGCCGATGGCGTCGGCGCCAGTGCGCCGTCATGGGCCACCAGGGCACGAGTCGCCAGCAGGCAGGTCACCAGGACCAGGACCAGGTGCATGCCCAGGGCACGGGAACGCGGCGTCGACAGCGCCCTGTCGGCGCGCGCCCGGTTCATGGTTTCACCTGCACCTGCGGGCCGAAGCCATCGCCATTGCGGAAGGTGGGCAGCGCGGCAGAGTTGACGTAGCGCACACCATCCCAGCTCGGCAGCGGTGTCGGCATCAATTGCAACTGACCGGGTTTCTCCAGGTCCCAGCGCAGCAGCATGGAGTTGTCCTCATGCTGGGTATTGTGACAGTGCTCCATGTACGTCCCGGCGAACTCGCGGAAATTGATCGCCATCTCGACGCTGTCCAGCCCATCTTTCTCCGAGCCGATGCGATACACGTCCTTGCGCGCCCACTTTTCCCATTCCGGAGGGGCCTTGCCGCCCCGGCTGAGGATGATGCCTTCCTCGAAGTGCACATGCACCGGATGACTCCAACCCGTGCCGCCGGCCTTGATGTTCCACACTTCCAGGGTGCCGAAACCGCTGGTGCCGGCATCGGTCGGGCCGCTGGCCAGTTTGGTCGCGGTGTTCAGGCGCCGTGGGTCCATGTGGAAACCGAACCCGCCGTCGGTCTTGACCGTCCACGGTGCTTCATCGGTGCCGTCGGAGCGGCCGAAGATGTAAGTCCGGTGGCGGGCCTTGGCCAGCAGTTGCTTGTCGGCGGCGTTGTCGCGGTGGATTTTCAGCGGGATCATCACCAGGCCCTCGGCCTTGCCGGGTTTGGCCGGTTCATACGCCGCCGGATCCATCGCCAGGTCCTGGCCGGTGTACGCCTTGACGTTGAGTTGCAGCACCTTGCCCACCGCCGGATCGCCCTTGTCCCACTGCGGGCCCTTGCTGGTCTGCTTGATCACCGCCAGGTATTTCTCGGAGAGCAGATCGGCCAGGGAAATCACTTCTTTGGGGCCTTTGCCGTCGTCGTGTGCCTGCAGGTTGACGAAGAACAGTTTGTCGCCGGGCTTGATCCCGTTTTTCGCGAAGTTGACGATGATGTCGAACCGCTCGGCGATGCCCTGGGTCGGCAGGATGGCGTTGTGGTTCTGCTTATCGCCGTCGGCGTCCAGGTCCATGCTGCCGTCGAACGGCACGCTGTGCTCCATGATGTTGCCGTCGTTGGCGATCATGTGGAACGGCACCCGGGCGTAGGACACGCCCGAGCCCTTGGGTCCCTGGAACTCGCCGCTGCTGCCCTTGATTTCACGCACCAGCGCCAGCTTGAAGTAACGCGACACCGAGCCATTGAGGATGCGGAACCGATAGCTGCGCGCGCGCACATCCAGAGTCGGTTTCCACTGCCAGTTGACCAGCACCTGGTCACCGAGGAAGCCGTCGGTGTTGAACGGGTTGAACCACAGTTGGCCGGCCTGATCCCAGGCCTTGTCGGCGAACACCAGGTTGACGTCATAGTCACGGTTGCCCCACGGCAAGGCGTTGCCGCTGGGAAAGCGCAGGTTGACGCCGTCGTTCACCGATTCATTGCCGCGATCCAGGGCACTGTAGTAATTCATCATCGCCGCGTTGCCCTTGTAGACGTTCTGCGCGGTGAAATCGAGCATGTGGTCGTGGAACCAGTGGGTGCTCATGGTTTCGCGCCAGTCACCGCGAATCCTGATGGTGCCGTGGTCGCAGGTCTTGCGGCTGGGGGTCATGTCATTGGTCCACAGGGTTTCGCCCGGTGCGCAGGGGAATGCCGCGCGCGGGTCCTCGGCCTTGGTGTTGATGCTGTCGTAACCGGCCAGCTGGATCGGCCAGCGGTAGTCGTAGTACTGGCCGGGGAAGAAAAACGCATTGGCATAGCCGTCGCTTTCCGCCGGGGCGTGGCCGTTGTGTTCGTGGGTGCTGATGGTGTGCAGGCCAAACCCCATGTTGGCCGACGGATCGATGGGTAAACCGTTGTAGTGACGCATCAACACCGGTTGGCCGTATCGCACCATCAACAGCTTGGGCGGCAAGGTGCCGTCGAAGGTCCACACCGAATTGTGGTTTTGCACCGGCATGTTCGGGTGGATTCGCGCATCGACGCCCCGGGCCGTGCCCTCGGTCGCCGGAATGCCGGCCACGTTGTGATAGAGGCCGCCTGGCCCGAACTCACCCACCGCGTAACCGTGCATCTGATGGCTGTCGCGCCAACCAGTGTTGAGCCGAGCCCCGGTCTGTACCGTCTTGTAGGCCATCTGCGGATAGAACTCGTTCCAGCGCTGGTGCGACCAGCCCTTTCCCGGCGGACGACCTTCGGCGGACGAGCCGATGCGGCGGTTGAGGAAGTACTCGATCTGCGCCTGCCAGGGGTTGCGGTCCACCACGTTGGAGAACTGGCTGGGGAACGGCGTCAGGCCCGGTTGCCGCATGAACGCATCGAGGGCCGCGCTCGGCGGTGCGCTGCGAGCTGCACTGGTGGGGTCCTGTTGCGGCAGCGGGCCAATCGCCGCCGGTGGAAACGGCAAAGGCGCCGTCGGTGTGGTGGGGTCGAGCTTCTCCGGGCCGAACTCTTCGAACAGCACCAGTTGCTGGGTGAAGGGTTGGGCGCCGAACAGCGGGCTGGGCTTGCCGTTGGTGGGGTAGTTGAAACTGGTCTGCACCGTCGGTGGCAGGATGTTTTCCTGACGCGGGGTGTCGCGGCTGCCCTTGACCCCGTCGGGCAAGTCGAAGGCGTCTTCGTTGGCCTCCGGCATGGTCAGGATGGCATTGAGGGCTGCCGGTTCGTCGGCCGGTTCGTCGTAATACGCAGAGGGGTCGGAAGGTTCTGGCTGTCGCTCGTCATCGATCGGGCTGGCGCGCAGCGTCGCTGTGCCCAGCGTCATTGTCAGCAGGACGCCCAGCGGCGTCAGCAGGCCAAACCACTTGAAGGAAAAACGCGCTTTCATGTTCATCACCAGCCGCCTCGCAGTCATGAAGGGGGTGCTGGTGGTTTTGCAAGGAGCTCGCCAAACCTGTAACAACTTATTACGAAAGCATTAATACTCGCGGAAACAATGGCTTATCAACATCAATGTGCCATGAGTGAAAAAAGGGGGTGGGGAATGGCACCCGCTAACGGGGAAATTTCATCCCCGGTTTCAGGGAAAACGCTTGAACGACAGGCGCACGCAGGTGCCCTCGCCTTCCCGACTGTCCAGGCTCACCGCACCGCCGCATCGTTCCATGATCCGCTTGACCAGCACCAGCCCGACACCGAGCCCACCCTGCTTGGTGGTGAAAAACGGACGAAACGCCATGCTGCGTTGTTCCTCGTTCATGCCTTTGCCGGTGTCGCGCAGCAGCACATCGACGCCCCGGGGATCGGCCGGTTCCAGCGTGATGGTCAACGTTCCGCCCTTGTCCATGGCTTCCAGCGCATTGGCAATCAGACTGTTGAGGATTTGCGCCAACTGGATGGGCTGGCTGAGGACCATCGGCGTTTCCTGGGGTGCGAACACCACATTGACCCCGGCCTTGGCGATCTGCTGCTCAAAGGCCATGAGGCTGTCATGCAAGGCTGCCACCAGGTTCACCGACTCCGGTTCGTCATGCAGCGGGCGCAAGGATTGAAGCAATTCGCGCACCCACTTCGACATGCGATCGACCTGGCCGATGATGTCGTTGATGTTCTTGCGTGCCGGGCCGCTGTCGAATTCCAGGGCCAGCTCGGCGCTGGAGCGAATGGTCGCCAGCGGGTTACGCAGACTGTGGGCCACCGCCGATGACATCTCGCCCAGGGCGACAAAGGTTTCGTTGCTGATCAGTTGCTTTTGTTGCGTCGCCAGCAGTATCGCCGCCCGCCGCACGATCCAGTACAACCCCAGGTAAATCAGCCCGCCGCCCAGGGCCGTTGCCAGCCAGATCAGCACCAGGCCGCGCTCCATGCGCTCGATCAGGTCCTTGGGCTCCTTGTAGATCTCGACCATGGCCGTGACGTTCTTGCCTTCGGCGTCGAACAGCGGGATGTAGTTTTCGATGAAGATGTATTGCGGTGGCGTGACGAACTTCTGCTCCATGCGAGCGTTGTCCACGTCGTGATAACTGGCCGACACCGGGGTCTTGAATTCGAAGGCCTGGTCCAGGTCTTCGTCGGACTCGATGGTGGTGCCCATCAGCGCCGGGTTGGTCGACCAGATCACCATGCGGTCGGGGGCATAGATATTGGCCAGGATCACGTCAGGCAAGTGCTCGATATGATCCAGAAACTCGCCCCGGGCATTGGCCCGGGCCAGCGGATCGACATCGGTCAAATGGCGGTCCTGGCGCGGGTCGAGCAACTCGCCCATGGTCCGGACATTGGGGATCGAGACGTGGCGCACTTCGGCCGAGGCAATCGCCTGGATGAATTGCGAAGTCAGCAACGCGTCGCGCTGCACGCTCTCGGTAATCACGAAGCGTGTCGACACCGCCCCCAGCGCAATCGCCACGGTGCCGATCACCGCCATGCTGATCAGCGAAAACCAGCGCAGCAGGTTGAATGGCTGTTTGCGCGAACGCAGAAGAACATCGCCCTCCTCGTTCTGAAGGGTGTGTGTTGGCATGTTCATGGGCGTACTTCCCGACGACTCCCCCCTTTGGTTATAGCCCATGGCCACGCATTTGCCCGATATCGGGTTGAGGAACCGATGCGGGGTGTTTGGGCGTCGTCCCACCGAGGGCAAGCCCCTCTACAGCGAGTCATCCCCACCTGTCCCCAAACCTGGGGACAGTGGCCCGTTCGCGTCCGCGCCCCACATGCCTAGCCCAGGCCCGACATCCCGCAACAACGGGCCTCTCCTGACACTTTCAGGCTTTTGGTATGGAAGTTGCCGAACCCCCTTCAACTGACCCATCCCCAGGGGGCAGGTCTTTGATAGAGGGAAAACCCATGCACCCTTTACTGTCCAAAACCACGATCGCCCTGATCGTAAGTGCACTGGCCCAAGGCGCTGCCCAGGCCGCCCTGTTTGCCGTGGATCCGGGACCCTATGCACCGGCCAATGGCAATTTCGCTGCCTGGTACCAGGACTCTCACGGTCGGACCCTGGACCTGTGCCTGACAAAAGCTGTCAGTTCCAGGGCACCCATAGTCCCCGGCACACCGGCCTACATGTGCCTGTTGAACCCCAATCCCGGTATCTTCGACGACACGCAGCCCATCGTTTTCCCGGACAACTTTCCCGATGAAGCCTTCTGGTTCACCGGCGACGGTTCCATCGTCGATGCCGCGCGTGGTATCGACCTGACTTACGTCAGCGCCGTGGAAGCCGCTTTCGCCGCCGAAGATCCGAAGGAAGGTGACCAAGTCAGTTTCGGGCGTATCCGCATTCGCGTCGACGTGCCCACCGCCGGTATCTACACCATCACCCACCCCTACGGCGTCGACATCTTCGACGTGCCGGCCGGTGGCCGTCGCGCGATCAACATGACCCGCGACATCGGCATCGGCTCACCGAAAACCTACGACGGCGCGCTCAAGAGCGACATCGGACCGTTCCTGCGCAGCGTCAATGGCCCCTACACCGAAACCAACCCGGCCACCGGTGCCGCCGAGCAATTCGTCGGCGATCCGAACCTGGAAGAAGCCTTCACCGGCAGTCCGTTCAACACCAACTACATCCGCATCGAGGGGCCCAACGGCCTCGATCTGCGCACCACGGTCATGGCGATTTCCGGCAAGTTGTCGACCGTCGCTCGCCCCACCCCGCTGATTGCCGAGCGCAGCACCTACTCTCGCAAAGCGGGCGACAGCGCCCCGGTGGCGCAACAGGATGTGTTCGTACTGGCCCCGCCGCCACCCGCCGTGGTGAAGCTGGACAGCAACACCCCGGTGCTGAACCTGACCGAAGCCGACACTACCGGCCACTGGTACGCACAGTCCTCCACCAACCCGACGCTACCCGCCAACCTGGTGGTGACCGCGGACAACCACCTGGCCATCCCCAGCAGTACGCCGACCTCACGGAGCCTGCCGCTGACCGACCTGGTGGTGATCTCGCAAGCCCAATACAACCTGAGCAACAGCACACTCACCATCGTCGCCTCCAGCAGCGATGAAACCTCGCCACCGGTCCTGACCGCCACCTCCGGCACCGGTGTCGCCATCGGCACCCTGAGTGGCCCCGGCGCAGAGAAAACCCTGTCGACCGGCATCACGCCGATTCCACCGGCCAAGGTTCGGGTGACGTCCGCCAATGGCGGCACCGATATCGAAGACGTGGTCATCGTGCAATGAACGCTCTCATGCCCAGACCCGCATCAGGAGGCATCATGAACAAGTGGCCACGCACCGCGCTCAACGCGCTAGGGCTGACTCTTTCGTTGTCCGGCAGTGCGTTCGCGCAACTCGCCGCCGTCGACCTCGGCCCCTACACCTTTGCCACGGGGAAATTCCCCATGTGGTATCAGGACAACAATTTGCTGTCGCTGGAACTGTGCCAGTCGCGGGCCACCAGCACCCGCGCCCCCGGCGCCCCTGGCGCCCCCGCCTACATGTGCATCCTGAACCCGGAGCCGGGCATTTTCGACGACACCCAGCCCATGGTGTTCCCGGATAACTGGCCGCCGGAAGCCTTCTGGTTCCTCGCCGAAACCAGCATCAACGATGTCGGCGGCTATGGCGTGGACGCCTACGTAGCGGGGATCGAAGCGGCCTTCGCCGCAGAGAACCCGGTTGACGGCGACCAGGCCAGCTTCGCGCGGATTCGCATCCGGGTGAACATTCCCGTGGCTGGCACTTACGTCATCACCCACCCCTACGGTCAGGAGACGATCAACGTCACCGCACCGGGCCGGCGGGCGATCAACATCACCCGCGACATCGGCATCGGCGCACCGGGCAACTTCTCCGGCGCGCTCAATGGCGAGGTCGGGCCCTTCCTGCGCGGTGCCGGCGGCCCCTACACCGAGGTCAACCCGGACACCACCGCCGTCGAGACCTTCATCGGCGACCCGAACATCTCCGAGCCGGTGACCGGCAGCCCGTTCAACACCAACTTCCTGCGCGTCCAGGGTCCGGCCGGGACCATCCAGACCAACCTGTTCACCGTTTCCGGCAAAATCCTCGACAGCCGCGCACAAACCCCTGTGGACATCGGCCGTGCCACTTACCGTCGCACCTCCACGGGCCCAGGCACCAGCAGTACCCGGGTGGAGGTCTTCGGCAAATCGGCGAACAGTTCGACCCTGTGCTTCCGCGAAAGCGTGGCCCTGGTTGCCGGACCACCGCCGACCCCCTGCCTGACCAGCATGCTCGGCGACGGCCGGGGCGAGTACTTCGGTCATCGCCTGACGGGCAGCACCGTTCCACCGCTGGTGGTGCTCACCGCCACCGATCCGAGCGGTGTGACCCGGCCGACCGCCGTGTCGAGCAAAGTCAGCGACGTGGTGAAAGTGCAGACCGCGCGCTACAACTGGAGCAACCACAGCCTGCTGATCGAAGCCATTTCGTCCGATGAAGTGGCGGTGCCGGACATGGTCGCCCAGGGCTACGGACGGCTGTCGAAGTCCGGCACCCTGCAACGCCTGACCGTCGCTGACCTGACCCAGCCACCGGCCAGCGTGACGATCAAGTCTTCGGCGGGTGGCAGCGATACCGAACCGGTCGTGGTAGTCGGCAGCGCCCCGGACAGCGGCGAGAACCAGGCGCCGATTGCTGTCGCCGACACCGGCAGCACCAGCTTCGGCGTACCGATCACCCTCAGCCTGCTGGCCAACGACAGCGATCCGGACGGCAACACGCCGCTCGCCATCACCGCGCTGACCCAACCGGCCACCGGGCAAGGCAGTGTGACGCTGAGCGGCACCACCGCCGTCGTCTACACCCCGCCCGCCGTGGTCAATGCGCCACTGACCACGACCTTCACCTACAAGGCTCAGGACATCAAAGGCCTGGCCTCGACGACGGCGGCGACCGTGACCATCAACGTGGCCCCCAACCAGGCGCCAACGGCCGTGGCCGACAGCATCGCGACCCTGGGTGTGTCGGTGCCCATCAACGTGCTCGTCAACGACACCGATCCGGAAGGCAACCTACCGCTCGCGGTGGCCAGCTTCAGTCAGCCCCCTGCCGGGCGAGGCAGCGTGACCAGCAACGGCACGGTGCTGACCTACAACCCACCGGCCACCGTCACCACGGCGTTCACCACGACCTTCACCTACTTCGTACGGGACAGCTTCGGCGCCGTGTCGACAGCACCGGCGACGGTCACTGTGCAGGTCTCGCCACGGCCACCGGCAGAAAACTTCGCCGTGACCGCCGCCACCGTGACCGCGCGTTCCAACAACCGCTTCACCTGGGACTTCACGGGCACCTCGTCGGTGACCACCGGCAACACCATCACCGTTCAGGTCACCACCCCGACCGGGCTGCAGACACTGGGCACCACCACGGTACCGGTGACCGGACGCTGGCGGCTGACGGTGAACAACACGACCACGGTGATTCCATCGGCCAACCCGACGGCGACCATCACCTCGTCCCAAGGCACCGTGCGCACGGTGCAAGTGATCTCCAACTGAGCCGCGCCCCATCGACCACCCGGTTGATGGGGCCGCCCTCGCCCCAAAGGACAAGACCATGAAAACGTCGACCGCCGCCCTGCTCTGCCTGCTTCTGCTCTGCAGCAGCGCAGGCGTACGCGCCGACGATTTGATGGACAACGACGACCTGGGCCCCGGCGCCGACCTCGGCGAGTTGCCCCTACCGGTCGGCCAACAGGCGCTGATCGACCAGAACGGCCAGGCCAACGTGGCGTTGCTGCAACAGAACGGCCAGTCGTTGCTCGGCACCATCGTCCAGTCGGGCAGCAACCAGGAAGCCTACATCCTGCAACAAGGCAGCGACCTGATGGCGATGATCACCCAGCAAGGCTACGGCAACTCGGCCTCGATCACCCAGGCCGGCAGCCAGAATCGCGCGCAGATTTCCCAGAACGGCAACAACAACGACGCCAGCATCGACCAGGCCGGCACGGGGCTTTCCAGCGCCGTGAACCAGTCGGGAAACGGCATGAGCGTTTCGGTCAAACAATACCGCTGAAGCACTGCACCCCTTGGAGGTTTCATCATGTTCAAACTGACGCCCCTCACCGCCGCCATCCTGGTCATGGTCAGTGCCCAGGCCATGGCCGACGACAGCGTTTCCCTGCAGGACCAGACCGGCACCGCCAACGTCGCCGATGTGAAGCAGACAGCGGCGCCCTTCAGTACCGCCACCCAGCAGCAACTCGGCCAGGGCAACGACGCGGCCGCGGTGCAAGACACCGCCACCAGCACCATCGACCAGCACCAGGTCGGTGACTACAACGCCGGGTACGGCGAGCAGTTGTTCGAAGACAACAGCACCATCACCCAGCAACAGGTCGGCGCCCTGAACATCAGCCACGCCAGCCAGTCCATCGGCGTGGGCGGCAACGAAGCGCTGCAACAGCAACAAGGCAGCGGCAACTTCTCGTTCATCTACCAGGAAGAACAGGAAGCCACCTCTGCACGAACCTTCCAGGTCGGCGACAGCAACGAGGCCAACATCGAACAGGTCGGCCTGGGCCTGGCCAACTCCGCGACGGTCAACCAGGTCGGCATCGCCAACTACGGCACCGCCGAGCAGTCGGGTCAAACCAACGGACAGATCACCATCAACCAGACGGGCGAAAGCAACTACGCCTATTCCGACCAGAGCTTCGGCAGCGACAGCAGCGCCACCATCAACCAGCTCGGCGTGCTCAACGGCACTGAAATCTGGCAGGACGACCAACGCAACAGCCAGGCCAAAGTCGACCAGATGGGCACCAGCAACGAAACCATCGTCGACCAGAGCTTCGGCGAAAACAACGTTGCCCAGGTCCTGCAGGTCGGCGACCTCAACGCCATCTATGCCGACCAGTTCAACTCCGTCGGCTCGGCCTTGACGCTGTACCAGGAAGGCACGAACAACGTGCACTTCACCTACCAGAGCGGCGACAGCCACGTCCTCACCGCCAACTCGGTGGGCAGCCAGAACAAGGTCTACGCCAGCAACTGGAAAGGCCCGCAAACCGGTGGCCAGTTCGGCAGCAACCAGCGCGCGACCATCAACCAGAACGGCACCGCCAACGTCGCCAACTTCACCCAGGACGGCATCGGCCACATCCTGACCACCAACCAGAGCGGCTCAGGCAACAAAACCACGATCAACCAGGCGGATGCCTTCAACGAGCTGTACTTCGACCAGAACGGCAGCGACAACCTCCTCATCGCCGACCAGCGCGGCACCACCAACCTGGCCATGGGCAGCAGCAACGGCATGGGCAACACCACCGACTTCACCCAGTCCGGCACCGGCAACGAGGCCTACACCACCCAGAACGGCAACGACAACATGATCACGGTCAAACAGGCCGACACCCAGAACGTGACCTACGTGAACCAGGGCGGCACCGGCAACATTGCCAATGTCGACCAGAGTGGCGTGACACAGATGGCGACGATTCAACAGATGGGCATGGACAACCGGGCGACCGTGTTGCAGCAATAAGCGCGGGTAAAAAAACCGCGGCCCTGGTGAGGGTCGCGGTTTTTTTTGGGGGATCAATGCGGTGCCTGGAGCTCCAGATTATCCAGCGCCCGATTCACCGCCAGGTCCGCCAGCATGATGATCTGCTGGATACCCAACAGCATGTGGCGTTGCGGACCGTCGACGAATACCGAGAGATCACCGGCCATGACGCTGGCTGAAGCGAGTGATTCACAGGCACTGGCGAGCAGGGTTTCGGTATCGATGTCCGGGGCGATGGAGAACATTGTGCTGGGGGTGTGAGGTGACGCGGTATTCGGCAGCGATGGATCAAAAGCCGGGTCGTCGGCAGATTCGCTTTGTGAGGGTGATTCAGGGGGATTGGGCGTTGGTTTTGGCATGGTGAAAGCTCCTGTGACAATCGGAGCCACCAGTACTCGTCGCTAAACAAGTGAAGGTGGCGGCTGTACGAAGGTTAGCGAACCGGTCACAGGTAAACCCGGCAGACCCGAAGGTCTCCGACGCACAGCCACCATAAATGAATGACAGGCGAAAAACGCTTGCAATCATTGCCGGAGGACTTGTGTCCCTGTAAGTGTTCGAGTCGCTAAACCCGATCGCTGAATGGGCAGCGATGCGCAAACGTTAGAGACCCAAGCCAAGGCACACAAGCCGGCGGATTCTGGCGTAGTTGTAGGCAACGGCGCAAGGCATCGTAATGGTGGAAGGGTCCTACGGAAGAAGCCGACCAAGAAGAAATCCCTTTGTAGGAGCCCATCAAACCCACCCAACCACGAGGCCGAGCGTTAGCTCGCCTTGCGCTTTTGATCTTGCTTTTGCTCTTGCTTTTGATCCACCCGCCCCTTCGGAAGGCTGAGTGGAGGCATTCATCCGGGGAGTGGGCGCGCAGCGCCGTGCGGCGAAGCCGCACACATCGAGAGGAGGTGCAGCGCAGCAAACCGGAGGCGATGTCCCCGGAGGAATGCCGCAGCGAAGGAACGCCGAGCCCAAGCGAGGGGCCGGACGCCGGGGCGAGCGTTTTTTGGTTACTTTTTTTGGCGCTTGTAAAAAAGTGACCCGCTGTAAGAGCGGAACCATAAGCAGCCGTTACCGCAGAAACGGATATGTACACCAGCAAGAACATGGTCGACAGACAAACCGCCATCGCGAGCAGGCTCGCTCCCACAAGGGTTATGGGTAAATTCGCCAATTCCCGGGTGGCCGTGAGACCGTCTTCGCTGGCAAGCCAGCTCCCAAAGGAGCCGCGTGCATCCGATCTATCAGCCTGGCTGTGAAGGTGATGCCTGGAACTCCAGATTATCCAGCGCCCGATTCACCGCCAGGTCCGCCAGCATGATGATCTGCTGGATACCCAACAGCATGTGGCGTTGCGGACCGTCGACGAATACCGAGAGATCACCGGCCATGACGCTGGCTGAAGCGAGTGATTCACAGGCACTGGCGAGCAGGGTTTCGGTATCGATGTCCGGGGCGATGGAGAACATTGTGCTGGGGGTGTGGGGTGACGCGGTATTCGGCAGCGATGGATCAAAAGCCGGGTCGTCGGCAGATTCGCTTTGTGAGGGTGATTCAGGGGGATTGGGCGTTGGTTTTGGCATGGTGAAGCTCCTTGATCAATGGAGCCGCCACACATTGCTGCTAAACAAGGAGGTGGCAGCTGTACGCGGGTTAGCAGACCAGGGATCAAGGAACCCGGCGCACCGAAGTGCCCCACGCACAGCCACCATGACGAGGTGATCTCGGCGTGCCTTGAAATTGTCCGAGCTGCTAAACCCGATCGCTGAATCGGCAGCGATGCGCAAACGTTAGAGACCCGAACCAAGACACACAAGCCGGCGGATTCTGGCGTAGTTTTAGGCAAAGGAGCAAGGCGATGTAGTGGTGCAGATGTCCTACAGCAGAAGTCATTTGCAAAGAAAATCCACTGTAGGAGCGCGCTTGCTCGCGAGGGACCTGAGAGCACACGGGGGTGTCAGGCAAACCGCGTTATCGTTGACGACCATCGCGAGCAGGCTCGCTCCCACAGGAGGCGCCCACCAAAAACCACCGAACCACCAAATCACCAAACCACAAGGCCGAGCGTCAGCTCGCCTTGCGCTTTGGATCTTGCTTCTGCTTTTGATCCACCCGCCCCTTCGGAAGGCTGAGTGGAGGCATTCATCCGGGGAATGGGCGCGCAGCGCCGTGCGGCGAAGCCGCACACATCGAGAGGAGGTGCAGCGCAGCAAACCGGAGGCGATGTCCCCGGATGGATGCCGGAGCGAGGGTATCCCGAGCCTAGGCGAGGGACCGTACGCTTGGGGCGAGACCTTTTGGTTCCTTTTGGGGCGTTTGCCAAAAGGGACTCGCCGTAAGGGCGAAACCATAAGCCGCCGTTACCGCAGAAACGGATATGTACACCAGCAAGAACATGGTCGACAGACAAACCGCCTTCGCTGGCAAGCCAGCTCCCACAATGACCGCGTACAGCCGCAGCGATTAGGTTGCCTGCGAGGCCGTCATCGCGAGCAGGCTCGCTCCCACAAGGGTTATGGGTACATCCGCAAAAACTGCGGTGGCTGTTCGGCCGCCATCGCTGGCAAGCCAGCTCCTACAGGGTTCAGATTACAACCAGCGAGCACCAGGTCGGCCCGCAGGCCGCCTCGGTTCACTCCTCCTCGGTCACCCGGTTCTGGCTCAAATAACGATCGAGCGTCTCATTCTGCGCCGGCACCGAGTTATCCCCCGCCACCTGCCACAGACGCCGCTCGATGCCCTGGGCCAGCAGATGCCCCACCGCCGCTTCAATCGCCGACAACACACACAACTGCGCCGGTTCGTTGGTGGTATAGCCAACCTCCGCCTCGAGCAGCTTCTTGAACTCGATGAACTTGAAGACCCCGGCGCTGCGCCCCACCGAGTAGATGGTCTTGCTGGTCATGACATTGGCCAGCACCTGCCCGCTGCGCACATCCACGGCGCGCAGGTTGACCGTGACCTGGTCCACGCGATACTCCCGGGAAATGTCGATACCGAGGTAGCGCGCCCCTTCCCCGCCGCTCTTCACGTTGGTGTCGTAGGCAATGATCCCGCCCTCGAGCATCATGTTCGCCGCTTGCAACGGAGGCAGTTCAGCCTGGATGTTCACCGGGGTGTTGGGCTTTTTCTGCGAGGCGCGGATGATCTTGCGCTCGGTCAGCAGGTTCTGCAGCCCTTCGCGCTCCAGCACCACGAACCAGCCGCTGGCCTGCAACGCGTCCATCAACATGCTCGCCGCCCCCTGGGTCACGCTGGTGGAGAACGAGCTGGCCGGCGTCGGTTTGTACTGCCCGGTCTGGTCGCGAAAGCCGTACACCACCGCCATCAACCGGCCCTTGGGGCGCGGCATGTTGATCAAGTCGTAGTAAGTCGAAGCCCTTGGGGTCAGCGTCGGGGTTTCGCTGTCCTGCTCGGCGCCGACCGGCTCGCGCAGACTGCACCCTTGTAACGCGGCCAACATCAGCCCCAGCACCATTATTTTTTTCATGACCTTACTCCCCATCAAACCGCATCCCTGGACCCAAAGCCCTTCAAGGGGCCAGGCCACTCACCTGGATTTCCGAAATCTCACCCGTCGCCCGGTCCGTCACAACGATGGTCAATTGGCCGGAGTCGTCGACGACGTTGACGATAAAAGCGTCAGTGGTCAGGCTCCCCGTGTTGCCGGCGGAGATGTTGTCCAGCAACTGCCCGAGCAGGCGTGATTGCAACTGGCTGGTGAAGCGCTCCAGCGCCGAGGTGCCGGCCACCGACGTGCGTTTTTTCAGATCGGGATCGTCGTAGTCGTTCTGCGCCTGGGCATTGTTGAGCAACCAGGTGCCGTTCAACGGGTTGCCGCCGAACGATGGGTTGATCGGCGTGTAGACCAGTTCCGTGGCGTGCACCAGGCTGCAACTGCCAAGCCCGAGCAGGCACAGGCCGGCCCGCGAAAGCGCTGAACGTTGCGAGAAGTTTGTTGTTTTCATAATTCGTCCCTCTCAAGGTCCGTTGTGTCCTGCAACATGGCTTCCAGCTTGCGCTGGACGATCTGCCCGCGTACCCAGTCGGCGGCGTCGTACGCCTCGTCCTTGAGTTCCACGGTGTTTGGCGGCAGAAACCGCCGGTAAACCAGGCGCTGCTGATATTCCACGGTGACCAGGGCGCCCCAGCGCGCCGAAGGCCGTTCACGTACCACCAGGTTGAAATCCATCGGGCTGGTGGCACGCAGGCGTTCACTGAACGAGTAATAAAAGTCGTGGCCGATGTGCGAAATCGTGTCATCGACGATGAAACCCATCATTTCGTCCTCTTCGCCGGCCGCGGCGGCAGCGGACGCCAGCATCAGGATCAGGGCCAGGCAGCGGCGGTTCATGGCTGCAACCCCTGAGGCGATCTGGACGGTCCCTTGCCGGCACCCGGCGCGCCGTCGAGGAACGCCTTCTCGGCCACGAACTGCCAGTCCTTGTAGCTCGCCATGCCGGCAAAATCCGACCACTGGCTGGGGAAGTCCGCCTGCTTCAACGGTTTGTCCGTGGAGGCGCTGGTGAGGCCGGTGATGCGCCCGTCGAACCCGCGCATCAAGGCCCATTCGCCGCCGGTGATCGGGTCCGGGTACAGCTGACGCAAATGGTGCTTGGGGTTGGGAAAACGCTCGTCCTGCAACAGGTCCTCCAGGGCCTTGGGGTACTGCGCCAGCCCGGGCGAACTGCGGTAGTAGCTGCGCAAGGCCTGGGCGTATTGCGTACCGACCCACAGCAACTGGCGCTCGCGGTCACGGCGTGCCGCAGTGGCCCACAACTCGCCGGCACTGGCCAGCCCCATGGCCATGACCAGGATCAGCAGCAGCACGCCCAGGTAGGTGAAGCCGTCTTCGCCTGCGGGCCTACCATTCGGAAAAAAGGCTGCCATCACGCGCCCTCCCTGTGGCTCCGCTCTTGATGTCGGCGACCGCGCCCGGTACGCCGTCCGGCGGTGCGACCATTACCCAGAGGTCCTTGCGCTCGGCGATCGGGTCCATCGGCGCATTGCGCAGGTAACGCTGCTCCACCAGTTGCTCGAGCGAATCGGGATAACGCCCAGTGTCGCCGTAGTAGTGATCCAGGGCTTCGCGCATCGATGCCAGGCTTTGGCGCAGGGTGGTCTCTTTCGAGGATTCCAGGCTTTCGAAATAACGGGGCATGGCGATGGTCATGAGGGTCGCGATGATTGCCATGACCACCATCAGTTCCAGCAGGGTAAAGCCCTTTTGCCGACGCATGATTCACCACTCCCGATACGCAATGCCGTTGAGGCCCTTGCCCCGCGCCTTCGAATACACGTCGAAGATGTCTTCGCCTTCGCGCGGGTTCTGCGCCGAACTGTCGTAGGCACGCAGGCCCCAGCCACCTTCGTCGTCGCGCTTGACCGGGACCAGCGGGTCCCGGGGCACGCGGCGCAGGAAATAGAACTTGGCGCCCTTGGCGCTGCGCACGTCGCGCACGCCGTCCACCAGCACCTTGAGGCTGGGCGGATAGCCGCTGCTGTTCAGCGACTTCTCGATGTAACCGGCGTCGAACGCGCGTTTGTAGGCGTCGATCGCATCGCGGATCTGATACAGCGCGGTGCGCAGTTCCTGCTCCTTGCCCCGGCGCACCACTGTCTCGGTCAGCGGTGCGGCCATGCTGGCCAGCAGGCCGATCAGCGCCAGCGTCACCACCACTTCGACCAGGGTAAAACCACGTTGCGAGGCGTTCATGATCAAGGCTTCTCGATAAAGACCTGGGTGGTGGTCGCGGCCACCGGGCGGTCGATGCGATCGGTGGTCACGGACATTGGCAGGCTGCGATCCGGCGCCTGGATGTGCATGCTGGTTTCGGTGCCAGTGGTGAACTCCATGTCGGACGGGCTCTGGTACGGCAGGTTGCGCACCACCCGCGGGGTGATCGACAGCACCAGCTCCGATTTGCTGACCGAGTCCTTGTTGCTGCCGAACAACCGGCCCAGCCCCGGGATGTCCCCCAGACCGGGGATCTTGTTGCCGGTGGCGCCATGGTCGTTGCGCATCAGCCCCGCCAGGATCTGCGTTTCGCCGTCATGCAGGCGCAGGGTGGTCTGGGCGTTGCGGGTATCGACCTGGACCGGAATCGTGCCCTGGCGGGTCGGTTCCAGCGGCGTGGCGTTACTGACTTCGAGGGCGATCTTGATCGCCACTTCGTTGTTCAGGTGCACGGTCGGCTGCACTTCCAGTTTCAGGCCGACGTCCAGGTAGGTCACGCTTTCAGTGATCACCGGACCCTGGGTGGACGGCACCGAGGTGGCGCTGATGATCGGCACGCGCTGACCGATGTGGATGCGCGCCTGTTCGCGGTTGCTGACGCGAATGGTCGGACTGGCCAGGGTATTGATGTCGTTGTCCTGGGCATTGATCTTGGCCTGGGGCGACGGCGAGATGGTGATCCGGCTGGAGTCGATGCCCTTGAGCTGGTTGAGCAGCGTCACCGGCGAACCGTCGCTGTTGATCACGCCGAAGGTATTGGGCCATTGCAGGCCGAGGTCGAGAATCCGTTGGGTGGCGACTTCCATCACCTCCACTTCCAGCACCACTTCCGGGTTGGACTGGTCTTGCGATTGCAGGAGTTTTTCGGCCATGCGGATCGCGTCTTCGGTGTCGCGCATGGTCAATGTGTTGAGGCGTTCGTCGACGAACACGTCGCGGGTCTTGAGCATGGTCTTGACCATGTTCAACGCCGTGTTGGCGTCGATGCTGGTCAGGTAGAACGTGCGCATCACCAGCTCCTGGTAATCCTTGAGCTTCTGCGGCGAATCCGGGTAGATCAGCAGGGTGTTTTCGTTCACCACCTTCTGGTGCAGCTGGTTTTGTTGCAGCAACAGATCCACCGCGTCTTCGATGCGCACGTCGCGCACGAAGATCGTCGCCTTCATGTCCGGGCGCAGGTCCTTGTCGAAGATGAAGTTCAGGCCGGCGACCTGGGACAGCACTTCGAAAATGGTCTTCAGGTTGGCGTCGCGAAACTCCAGGGTGACCGGCCGATCCAGGCGGGTGCGCAGTTGCGGGTAGGGGATGACGTTGCGGCTCTGTACCAGGCGGATACTGCCTTGCAGTTCCAGGGCGCCGGCATTTTGCGGGTCCAGTTCGAGGATTTGCTTGACCTGGCGGTCGGCGCCGTAGAGGTCACCGCGACGCAGGTCGCCCCGGGCCAGTTCGAGTTTTTCATCCATGCTGCGCAGGTATTCGAGCTGGCGCAGGGCGTCCTGGGCACGGCGGTTGTTCGGCTCGATGGTCAACACGCGGCTGTAGTTGATCCGGGCGGCCGCGAAATCGCGACGGGAGCGGTCGGTATCGCCCTCAGTCAGCAGCGCGGTGATGGCCCGGGTCCGGGCGGTATTGAGCGCCAGGTGCAGTTCGGTGTCGCGAGGGTTTTCCCGCAGCCCTTCCTGGATACGTGCCAGCCCCGCTTCGTATTGCCCCTGCTCGATCAACTCGGCAGCTTCCTTGTTGGCCACTTGCGCGGAACTGCACGCGGCCAGCGCAACGCAGAGGCAAAGGCTCATCGACAAACGGATCGGGTTCATGGCGCGCTCCCCACAGACAAGGTCTGGGACAAATGCATAGGCAGGTAGACCAGGCTCAACTCCCTGTCGGAGATGCCCTCGATCCGCCAGGTTTCGTCGATCACATCCCCTTTGCGTACGACGTATATTTTTTCGCCGTTCTGCAAAAACACCTGCAGGTCGGAACGGTCATCCAGCCGGCCAACGAACTGGAACGGCATCGGCGGTGCAGTGGGGGCCTGCAGCACCGGGGTCACATTGACGGGTTGCTCGGTGACGCTGGCCAGGGTCGGCGCGGCTTTCCAGCTGCGGGCGGCAAACAGGTCGCCCGCCGGGCTCAAGTCCCTGATCGCCGCCGGTTTGCCCGCAGCGGGCGTGGCCGGCAAGGCACCCTTGGCCTTGGCCTTGGCCGGGGGGGCGACCGCCGCCAGCGAGACATCGCCCTCTCCGGCCGGCGTCCAGTACTCGGGTAACCAGGCCAGCGCCGCCGCGACGCCGAAGAAGCCCACCCATCCTGCTACGCGCTTGGTGTTCATCATGACCTCGACAGGTAAAGGGTCAGGCGGATGCGCCCGGTCAGGTCGGTGTCGGCGATTTTCTTGCGCTGGAACTCCACGTCTTCCACCACCACCGCTGGCAACTGGCCGAGCAAGGCATGCAGGAAGCGCCGCAGTTGCGGGTAGCTGCCGCGCACCGGCAGCAGGATCTGATAACGCGCCAGGTGGGTCTTGGGGTCGATGCCCAGGGCGTATTCACCCCGTGCCAGGGTGATGCGTTCCTTCGCCGCGAGGGCGTAGATCTTGTCGATGGCCACCGTGGCCTGGGGTTGCGCCGGCAGTTTGCTGCGAAAGTCATCGAGTTGCCGTTGCGGCACCACGGGGGCGGCGACGCTGCCCTCCTCGACCCTGGCCAGGTAGTCGCGGGCGTCAAGGGTCTGCTGGCTGAGCTGTTGCAGCGACTGCCAGTGCGGCATCAGGCCTGCCAGGCCATACACCAGCGCCAATACCAGCATCGCCGCCCCCGCCAGGCCGGGAACGCCCAGGCCCTGCAGGTATTCGTGGACGATCAGTCTAGGGATTCGCATCGCCAATCTCCCAGGTAGCCGACAGGTTGAATTGCACCGGGTGCTCCGGCACGTTGGCCACGATTTCGTGGCTGAGCAGCGACACATCGGACAGCTCGTCGCTGGCCTCGAGGTTGCGGTGGAAATCGAGCATGGCTTCCAGGTCCTTCGCTTCCGCGCTGATCCGCACCTGCCCTTTGCGGGCATCGGGGGTCAGGGTCAGCAAGGCGATGTCGTCGCGAGGCATGGCTTCGAGCATGGCGAACAGGCTTTCCCAGGGCCGGCGCAGTTGCTGCGAGACCTTGCGCATCTCGGCAAGGTTTTGTGCCTGTTCGCGGACCTGGGCCGGGGTCAGTTCGACTTTGGCACCGCTGTCGCCAGTCAGTACGCGCTGGGTGGTCTGCAGGTGCCCCTGCTGTTGCTCGACCTGTTCGCCCAAGTGCAGCGACATCACCAGGCAGCCCAGCGCCAGTCCCCCGCCCATGGCCAGCAGGCTCCAGCCCAGCGGGCCGGAACGTCGACGGGGCTGAAAATCCAGGTTGAGGGCGCGCATCTCAGGCCACCGCCCGGGACATGACGTACAGGCAATCGCGTACGGGTGTGCGGCCTTCTTCGAGGGTGCGCAAGTGCACCTCGGGCAGATCGGGCTGCACGTCGACGCGCGCCGGGGCATGCAGGTAGACGTTCAGCGGGCGCTCGCTGGTGGACGCCTGCAACTGGCATTCGCGGGCGATCAATGCGCTCAGCGCGGCGTCACTGTCGCTGCTGCCCACCGAGCGCACCGAGGTCCAGCGCTGTTCACGGGCCAGCAGCAACACACTGCGCACCGGTTCCGCCACCACGAACAGGAAGTCGCCGCCTGCCAGGCTCTTGTCGAAGTGATTGAACGCCGCCATCAGGTACGGCTGCACCGAACGCAGGCGCAGGCCACGGGCACGGGTCAGGGTGCGCAGGCGGGTCAGCAGGTCCTCGGGCAATGCGCTGGCGACGCGGTCATGGCCCGCCGGTTCCGCCGAGAGCACCAGGCTCCAGGGTTGGCTCGGCACGCCGTACAGGTCTTCGAAGCACAGTTGCGCGAAGCCGTGCAATTCGCCGGGGCTGCTGATCTGCTCGCTCCAGGGCACCAGGCAGAAGCGGCTGAAGTGCCCGGAAATCACCACGCTCAACTCGGCACCGGCACGGGTGTGGTCGGCCAGCAGGTGGTCGAGGGTGTCCAGGGCCACGGCCCAGGCATGGAAGCCTTCGTCGATGAAACCGACGCTGCCCAGCCACAGGGTTTCGCTGCCACGGCGCTGGCCGAGGCCGACGCCGCTGGCGCCGATCACGGCGACATAACGCTCACGAGATAAAAGTGACACGATTGATCTCCTCGAGAGTGGTCCGGCCCTGTTGCACCAGTTCCAGGGCCGATTCGCGCAGCAGGCGCAGGCCACGCTTGCAGGCGTGGGCCTTGATTTTCGCAATCGGTTGGCGCTCGACGATCATTTGCCGCAGCTCATCGTCCAGGTGCAGCAGCTCGGCAATGGCGCTGCGCCCACGGTAGCCGGTGCCGCGACAATGCCCGCAGCCCTTGCCATGGACGAAGTGGTAGCGGGCGGCCTGTTGCGCATCCAGGCCGGAAGCCTCCAGCTCTTCTTCGCTGGGGAGGTACGGGCTGCTGCAACTGGTGCAGACCAGGCGAATCAGGCGCTGGGCCAGTACCGCATTGAGTGCCGACACCAGGCTGTAGGGGTCGATTTCCATCTGAGTGAAACGGCCGATCACGTCGAACACGTTGTTGGCGTGGATGGTGGTGAACACCAGGTGCCCGGTGAGCGCCGATTGCACGGCAATCTGTGCGGTGTCGGGGTCGCGGATTTCCCCGACCATGATCTTGTCCGGGTCATGACGCAGGATCGAACGCAGGCCCCGGGCGAAGGTCAGGCCCTTTTTCTCGTTGACCGGGATTTGCAGCACCCCCGGCAACTGGTACTCCACCGGGTCTTCGATGGTGATGATCTTGTCCACGCCGTGGTTGATCTCGGTGATCATCGCGTACAGCGTGGTGGTTTTGCCGCTGCCGGTGGGGCCGGTGACCAGCACCATGCCGTAGGGTTCGGCGGCCAGGCGACGCAGCTGGCGCAGGGTTTCCTCCTCGAAGCCCAGGGCCTGCAATTGCACGCCGCAGACCTTGTCGGCCAGGTCCTGCTTGTCGAGCACCCGCAGCACTGCGTCTTCACCGAAGATGCTCGGCATGATCGACACCCGGAAGTCGATCTGCCGGCCGCTGATGCCGATCTTGAAGCGCCCGTCCTGGGGCACGCGCTTCTCGCCGATGTCCAGCTCGGCCATGACCTTGACCCGCGAAATCACCTGCTCGGCAAACTCGCTGCCCTGGATCTTGCTGATGTTGTTGAGCACGCCGTCGATCCGGTACTTGATCACCAGGCCGCTGCCGGTGGTGCCCAGGTGGATGTCGCTGGCGTGCATTTTCAAGGCGTCGTAGAGGGTCGAGTTGACCAGCTTGACCACGACGCTGGCGTCCTCGCTGATGCTGGTCAGCGACAGGCTTTGCAGGGTGTCGACTTCGGTATTGGCGTCGGCCTGGGCGTTGAGCGATTCCACCGCGTGAAAGCTCTCTTCGTGACGCGCCAGATACGCCTTCAGGTCGTCGGCATGCACCAGGTACAACGGCGCGCCGTGCAGGCAGTCGTCGATCCAGGCCAGGCGTGCGGTGTCGAAGGGGTCGGCGAACACGCCGATGACCGCGTCCTCGTGACGCAGCAGGATGAATTCACGTTTCAGGCATTGGGCCAGGGTGACCCGGTCGAACACCGGGGTGGCCTTGAACAGCGTGTCGGTGTCGAGCACCGGGTAATGCAGGGTCGCGCCGAGGCACTGGATGAAGGGCATGGGCGCCAGTTCGCACAACACCCCGAGGGCTTCGAGCATCCGTTCGCCGGAACGGCCGGCCAGCGCCCGGGCCTGGGCCAGTTGCTCACTGGAAAAGCGCGATGGGGGACATTCCAACTGCGCCGATTCAACGGCAAGGGATAGACGGTCCATGGCTTGCTCTCCAACGCCGGGGGCTTTGAGCCCTGTCGACGCGGCGAGCGATTACGGTGGAGACCGCAGCGGCTTGTCGCGCCTTTACTCCCCGGTGAGCAATTGTTCGTCGTCTGGTGCCTTGGAGGTCGAACTTCGTCGGCGATCCGCCAGCACCCAACTGCCGTCGTACAACTGCAGCGGGAAACTCTCATTCCTGCTCTGGCGTCGTTCGACAAAACCTTCGGCGTTGCCCATGCCGGTGAGGGGTTCACGCTTCATCCCCAGAAGGTCGCACACGGCTCGGGCCAGTTCCGCCATTGGAAACGGTTTGAACAGGATATGGCTGACACCCAGTTGGTGGGCCCTTTCGCAGACTTCAGCGGTCGGGTGCCCGGTGATCAGCACAAAATGGCAGTTCCTGTTCTGGCGGATAGCTTCGAGCACCTCAAAACCTTCCATATCAGGCAAGCGGTAATCGAACACCATCACATCGGGTGCGAACTGTTCGGCTTCACCGATACCCGTCGCACCGTCATGTGCAATCCGAACGTCCAGTTCCTGCGCCTGAAGGTAATCCTTGAGGTTTTCAGCAAGAAGCTGTTCGTCTTCAACAACCAGTACTTTGTTTAACAAGGTGGACTCCTTGAAACCGCAGGTCCGATTTCCGAGCCTGGTGGAGTGCGCGCCTTGATAGGGCTAACGCACACTTCATGCCAGGCTGAGCGCCGGTAATTTCACCACTGCATCCCATTGAATTGCTTCGAATCACCTGTTCGTCCAGGCACCCTTTTCCCCAAAGACGGGGAAGCGCACGAAAGGTCGCCGAAGCTTTTCCCCCACTATTGGGGGGGCAATCCTCAGTCGCCGTCAATCCTTTGAATTCGATTGCTGGAGCGCAACTGCGCAAGCACCTGCTGACGAACCTGGACTTGTTGCTGTCGGGCAAGGTACGCCCTGACACTTTCCAGTCCCTGTGTTTCTGAGACATCGACCGCCTCCAAGTGGTTCTGTTGAAAGATCAGATGCCAGCCCAGCGGTGTGCGGACCGGCGCGCTGACCTCACCGGGCTGCAAGGCAAACGCTGCCGCTTCGAACGTGGGCAGCATCCGTCCACGGGGGAAATAGCCCAGGTCACCGCCCGCGCTGGCGGATGCATCTTCGGACCCGGTCCGGGCCACGCTGGCAAAATCCTCGCCCTGGGCGATCCTGACCTGCATCTGTACCAGGCGCAGCCGCGCCGCTTCGACGGTGGCGGCGTCGGCGTCCTGCGCCACCTTTATCAGGATGTGCCGGGCCTGCACGGTTTCCGGCTGGCTCATGTCGGCGCGGTGTTGCTCATAGAAAGCCCGGACCTGCTGTTCATCCGGACCGTCCACCTGGGTCAATTGCGCGAACATTTGCCGGGCCGCGAGCTCGCGGCGGGTGTACTCGGCAAAACCGGCCTCGTCGAAACCGGCATCCTCCAGGCGCTGCGCGAACTTCTCGGCACCGCCCAGGGCGGCGCGCATCCGTTCCACCTGGTCTTGCACCGCAACATCACTGATGACCACACCGCGCTTGACCGATTCCTGCCACAGCAACTCACGGTCGATCAGCGCATCCAGGGCCTGCTGGCGCAATTGCTTGTACGCTTTGGGGTTGCGAATGCTGCCCAGCGCCCGGCCCTGATCTTCCAGGTATTCGGCAAAATACCGTTCGAAGCGCAACGCCGATATCTCTTGATCGTTGACCCGCGCAACCGCCGGGCCATTGCTGGCCAATGCCCCGGGCAACCACAGGGTCAGCAGTATCAGTAACGTGTTGAATGTCATGATCGAGGCCTCCGCTCAAGGGGTCGCCGTCACCGGTTTGTAGGGGGCAACCAGGTAGAAACGCTGGTCGGGCAGATCCACGGTGACGATGTGTGCGCCGTTCAGGCCCAGGCGCCGCCCCGGCCCGAAGCTGATCAGCGGGGTCAGCCCGGTGTCGAAATCATGCAAGCCTTCCAGGGCGTTGATCAGCTTCTCGCGGCTGGCATCGCGACCGGCCTGCTTCATGCCTTCGCTGAGCAGCAGCATCGAACTGAAAGCCCCGACTTGCAGCACCGAGTGCTGGCCGCCAAGTCCCTGCTGCTCGCGCACCTGGGTCAGGGCCAGGCGCCCGGCCTGCGTCCAATCACTGGGCACGAACGGATAGGAGAGGAACACCCGCCGGGAAAAACCGCTGGGCACCTGCAACAGGTCTCCGGCCACCTGATTGGACGTGGCGAACAGGTAAGGCACCTGCCCCGCTGTTTGCAGGCGTGCGGCGAAGCGGCTGAAATCCTCGCCGCAGCCCAGGTAAAACACGGACCGCGAGCCCAGCGGCAGTTGTTCCTGCGTCGGGTCGTAGGCATTGAGGCTGACGTTCTGCCAGCCGCGTCGCAGCAGGTATTGCCCGAGGTTTTGCGCCGCCTGCTGCTGGCCGGGCTCGTTCGGGTAGGTGATCAGCGTCGGGCCCTGGAGCACGCGCAGGCTGTCGGTGGCGTAATCGGCCAGGGCAAACAGTTGTTCGCGCAGCCCCGGCATCGGTTCAAAAATCTGCCGGCTGCTCTGCGTCGCCCCCTGCAACGACACCGGGCCGATCAGCGGAATACCCGCCTGTTCCAGGCGCGCCACCAGTTGCGCATCGAGGGCCGGTGCCAGCGGCGCGATCAGGGCGAACACCTGCTCCGGCCCGATCAACTGGTCCAGCGCGCGTTCGGCACTGGCCAGGTCGGGGCCCGGATCAATGATCGTCAGGCGCAATTGTCGACCGTGAATCCCGCCCGCCTTGTTGATGCGCGCGATGCTCCCGTTGAGCACCGCGGCCACCGTCGCCCCCTCCTCCGCCAGCAGGCCCTGGCTGGGCAGCAAGGTGCCCAGGTGCAGGCTGTCGGGGGTCAGGCCGGGGTCACGCTCATCGGCCAGGCGTTTGAGGTAGGCCGTGAGATTGCGCTGGTCATTCATCGACAGCACGAAGCGCGGCATCGCCGGGTCGAGGCGATTGTTGCCCGGATCACGCCCCTCCTGCACCGCCCGCGCCAGCGTGCGTTCGGTGTAGGCCGGGTAGTCGCGGCCATTGATGTGCTGCTGGCCGTGGCTGCTGGTCAACCGCGCCCAACTCAGGTCCGGCGGCCGCACCCCGCCCTCGGGCCGGCCCAGGCCATCGGCGCCGTGGCAGTTGGCGCACGGCAGGCGGGTGGCTGGCAACACCATGTCCGCCGCCCCGACCCGCGCCATGATCGGCTCGCCACTGCCCGATACGCCCTCGCGATACAGGCGTTTGCCGGCACTTTCTTCTGGGCTCAGGGGCGACGCACCAGCGCTCGGAAGGCATCCGGCGATCAGGAGCAGGCCAAGGACCAGGCTGAGGTTCATGGCGCGCCCTCAACGGCCGGCCACGGGCATTGTCAGCAACTGCAAGCGCTGGGCAATGGCGGCGGCCGGGGCATCGGGACGGATCTTGCTCCAGCGTTTGTTGGCCACATCTCCGACGATCAATTGGGTTGAATGCTGCTCGGGGGTCGGCACGATCTGGCCGATGCGGCTCAATACAAGGTCCATTTGCGCCTTGTCGCCCGTGAGAAAAAACCAGTGGGGCCCATCGACGCCCTGCTTCAAGGTGTAAGCCTTGAGCACCGCTGGCGTGTCCCGCAGCGGATCACTGGTAAGGGAAATGAAGGTGATGTCGTCCGCCTTGTCGCCCAGCACTTCACGCACGTCCTTGAGCTTCTGGGTGATCAACGGGCAGGCATCGTTGCAGCTGGTGAAAATGACATTGAGCAGCACCACGCGGTTTTGCAGGGCATCGCTGTAGAAGCGCAGGGTGTTGCCGTTCTGGTCCTGCAACGGCGTATCGGTGAACCAGGTTTTCGCATCGCGCGTGCCGCTCGCCGGTTGCGTCGCGGCGACCGTCGGCGTGGCGGGTTCATGGCCTTCATGGGCGAACGCCATCGAGCTGAAAATGCAGTAACACAGGGTCAATGAAATCCAGTCGACGACTCTCATGGCTGCTGCTCCGTGCTGGCGATGGCGGTGTGTTTGGCGTGGGCGTTGCGCTGGCCGCTGAGCTTTTCCACTTCACGGGTCAGCACGGCCGGATCGGTGAAGCCGTAGTAGCGCGTCCAGTGGCGACTGTTGCCGTCACCGACGAGGATCAGCGGCTGGTGACTCTTGAAGTCGCCACTGAAACTGCCCAGCCCCTTGAGCGTTTCGTTGACCGACTGCGGCGAACCGGTGAGCCAGCTCCAGCCCGGCCCTTTCTGGAAGGCGCGGGCATAGTCGTTCAGGCGCCGGGCGTCGTCACGCTGCGGGTCGATGCTGATCGACACCAGTTGCACCTCCTTGCCGACCCGCGCCCCCAACTGCTGCTGCACCTTGCCCATGATCGACGAGACCACCGGGCAGACCGTGGAGCAACTGGTGTAGATGAAGCTCATGACCACGATCCGGTTGCTGACCAGGTCTTTCTCCAGGCGCACGCTCTGGCCGTTCTGGTCCACCAGCGCGACGTCGGCGAACTTGACTTGGGTGCTCTCCGAGCTGGCGCTGGCGGGCGGCATGGCGTGCCCGGCATGTTCGCCCTCCGAATGCGCCAGGGCCTGGCCGATGCCGGCGGCCAGCAGGCACAGGGTCAGCAGGCCACGTTGTATGAATCGATTCATGTCGATGTCCTCTTCAATGAGCGGTGTCGGCCAGTACCCGGACACTGGCAAACGTTGAGTCGCCGAAGGTCGCGCCGAGGGACGGCGCACGCACGTGCAGGTACCAGGCACCTTTCTGGTCCAGGGTGACCGGGGCTTCGTAGAAGCCGTTGCCGAGATCCCGTGCCGCGACCCGCTGCGGCCGCGAACTCGGCGCCAGGAAGTAGCGCAGTTGCACGTCCCGCACCCCGCTGCGCACGGTGTTCTGCTTGCCCTGGACGATGCGGAAACGCACGGTGTAGGGGCTGCCGAGTGCCGCCGTGGAGCGGTCGAGCAGGAACTCCACTTTCGCCACGCCGGTCTGTTGCGCGGTGCCGTTGCCCGGTTCCACGACGGTGCTGAAGCAGTGGACGATGTTCGGCTGGTTGAGCAGGAACGCGACGTCGAAACGCCCGGCCGCCGGCAACTTCACCCGTGCGCTGTACAGGCCGGGTCCGACTTCGCGCAGGCTGCGGTCGATGACCAGCGCGGCCCGCGCCATTTGCCCGCGATTGGGGTAGCCGGACATCGGCGCGTTCATGCCTTCGGCGTAGAAGTAGGTGGTGTTGTCCACCGGGTTGACCACGAACACCGCGTTGTCGTCGCGCGACACCGCCAGGCTCGAGGCCAGCGGCAGGTCGCCGGCCAGGCGCGGTGGCTTGTTGCCGGCCTCGAACCCCTGGGTGATCGGCTTGCGGCCTTCCCCCAGCGTCGCCAGGTTGATCATCGTCACCTTCGACGACGCCAGCCCGCGAACGTAGGCGTAGGCCTTGGTGAACACCACTTGATAGGGCTCGGCGGACACGTCCAGATTGTGGATCAGCGAATCGGTGGCGGCGTCGATCACCGCAGCCTGGTTCTCCAGGGTGTTGAGCACGATGCCGAAGCGGCCGTCGGCGCTGAAGCCCATCGGGCCCAGGCCCTGTTTCAAGGCGATCACCCGGCGCACCGACTGGCTCGCGGCGTCGACCACGGTCACCGTGCCGTCCTGACCATCCGTCACGTACGCGGCGCCGGCCAGCGGCGAATACACCACCGACAACGGGTGCGAGCCGGTCCTGAGCTGCTTGATCAGGGTCAGGCTGGCGATGTCGATGATGCTCAGGGTGCCGTCGTCGCGGTTGGTGACAAAGGCGAAGCGGCTGTCCCGGCTGAAGGCGATTTCGTGATGCCCGCCGCCGGTGGCCAGGTGCTTGAGGGTTTTGAGGCTGCGGGTGTCGATCACCGTGACCCCGGACTGTTCGGCCGATGGGGCGTTGTTGCCGACCCACAGCAGGCGTTCATCGGGTTGCAGGGCCACACGGACCGGGTGGCTGCCGGCCGCGACCGAGTCGAGCACCTTGAACTGTTCGCTGTCGATCACCGCCACCTCATCAGCGGCCGGCATCGACACGAACACCCGTTTGTTGTCCCTGGGCGTCACCCAGTCCATCGCTGGTTGCTTGATGTCGATACGCGCCAGGGTGCTGGTGATGCCGCCCACCGAGACCGACGGGTCCACCACCATGACGCTGGCATCGCGGTTCATCACCAGCAGGAAGTAGCTGTTGAGGTCCAGCAGCGGGCGCGCACCGATGCTGGACTTGAGGAATACGCCGACCCGCGACTTGCAGCTGCGGTCACGGCCCTGGGCCTGATCGGCGGCCATGGCCTGCGGGTCCAGCCAGGCACCGGGCGCGGCCCCCGCCAGCGGTTGACCGGAGGCCTTGTCGGTGATGCGAAACAGCACGTCGGCAAACTCGCCTTCGCGCAGCACCCCGTCCTCGGCCAGTGACCGCATCTGCAGCGCCACCGTGACGCCGTCACGCTCCAGGGTCTGGCCGCCCCAGGTGTCGGGCAGTGCGATTTCGCTGAGCAACGTCGGTGGCGTGGCCCGCCAGACGCTCAGCCAGATCACCGCCGCCCCGATGACCAGCGTGCCTGCGACGATTGAGATGGTCTTGTTCATTATTGTTTTCCCCTGTGAATGCCCGCTGCAGCGATCCTCTGTGGGAGCGAGCCTGCTCGCTCCCACAGTGAGGGTGTTATCCCCTGCCCTACGGAACCGGTGCCGGCTCCGGTTCGTTGGTCACCCGCAGCAAGCCCCACAACCCGGAGGTGTTGCCGTAGGCGCCGTAGTCGCGGAACAGGTAGTCCCCCGGTATCGCGTTGATGCCCCCGGCACTCGGCAGCATGAAGCTGAAGTGCGCCGCCGGCAGAACGCTTTCGTGGGCACCGATGTACATCGACATCGGGTTGTACCCGAACCTCACCGACCCCACGCCGGGGCTACTCATCGGGTAACCACCGATATCGCTCTTCTCCGACTGGAACGGGTTGGTCGACCAGACATGCCCGTCCAGCTGGAAGGTGCTGCCACGACTGCCACCGGTTGGCATCAGAATGTGCGTGCGCAACGGTTGCCCCGGCCTGGCATACAGCACCGGTGTCTGCGGGTCGCCCCCCACCAGCGCGTTGCTGTAGGCCATGTGCGCGTTCGTCATGTCGCCGTAGCCGGCGCCGTCGGCATGACCGAACGGTGCATCCGGCGCCAGGCCGAAGCGGTACCACAGCGGTTCGGTCCTGTAGTTGATCGCCATGCTGGAGTTGTCCTGCGGGTCGGTCGGCACGCCGAAGCCTTCGGCGGCGATCCCTTCCACCGGACGACCATTGGCCCAGCGCATGTTCAACGCCTTTTGCCAGACCATCACGAAGTCGCGGTAGCTGGTTTGCCCCGGCGCGGTGACGGTCGCGTTGACCTTGCGCGCATCCTCGACCCAGGTCGCACCCACCGGCACGATGCTCATCGCCGCCGCCAGGCCTTTTTGCGCCTGCTTGATCACGTCCGCCGGGGTGAAGTTCAAGCCGCCGAACTCAATCGCCGTGGCGTTGATGTTGTCGACGTTGCGCCCCAGTTGGGTGATCGGTTTGCCTTCGCGCTCCAGGTGCCCGGCGTAGTACTGATAGGTACGGGTCGGGTACGCGCCGCTGTTGCCGACACGCGGTGGCACCGTCTGGATCGGGTTGGCGCCGACGTTGGTGCCGTCGGATTTGGTGATGTCGTACGCCAGCAGTTGCGCGTGCAGCCCCACGTGGCTCGACGGCCGCATCAGGTTGTTGCTGAAGGTGGTCGAGCCGGTGCCGCTGTTGCGGTCGCGCTTGACCATGCCCTGCATCACGGCGGTCTGGGTCAGGTCCGGCATCACGCTCGGCAGACGGTTTTCCAGGGTGATGTTGATGCAGTCACCGGCCGCCGCACGCAGCACCAGTGGCTCGACAGGCACCCCGGGCTTGAGTTTGCCGGTGGTCGGGTCGAGGTCGGCCTTGCGCACGTAGAGGATCGCGGTCGGGTCATGCAGCGGCCCGCTCTGCCCGCCGATGGTGATGGTCTCTCCGTCTTCGGGATCGGTGACGGTGACCTGTGGAATGCTCACCGTGCGCGAGTTGAACACCAGGGTGCCCCCTGCCGGATTCAGCGGCCCGCCGACGTGCTGGGCCAGGCCAGCCGGGTCACCCAGGGTCAGGCCCAGCGGATTGCCGAGGATATCGTTGGCCAGCGCCGCCACCACTTCATAGTTGCGCTGCGGCGTCGGCCGGGTGCCGATGCCGTTGGGGTTGGCGCCGATCCGTGGGCAGACGCCGTCGAACGCCACGGTGTTGCGCATGCCGGTCGGTTTGGCGTTGTTCGGCAAGGCGAACAGATCGTTGCGTTGCGCGGTGTAGTTGCGCATCACGCCCCAGATGCCGCTCCAGTAACCTTCGATCGACGCGTCCATCGAGTACAGGTAATCACCCGTGGTCGCCGCCGAACTGGACAGCATCGAGACCGGTGCGATGAAGCCCATCTGCTCGGAAATCCCGATCATCTGCGAGGCGCGCCAGCCGGAGTTGGAACTGTTGCCGAAGCCGGAGCCGCTTTGCAGCCATTTCACCCCGTGCAGCGTGACGTTGTGCTCCTCTTCGTGGCCACCGGCATGCACCCGCAGCCGCACGTTGTCACCGGTGTAGGTGCGCAGCATCGGGGTGAACGGGTCACCGGGTTCGGCGCCGCCCTTGTTGATGTGCGGCGGGAACAGCGTGGTGCCGCCGGTTGGGCCGGTGGCCGAAGTGATCAGGTTCGGTGCCAGGTTCATCGCCGGGATCGCCCGGTCGGTGCGGCTTTGCATGGCGTACGCCAGGTCGCCGCCCAGGCCGTCGGCCTGCATGCCGCGCTTGCCGTCTGGACCCACCTTGTTCGGGTCGTACACCCGCAGGGCCAGCGGCTCGTTGCGGTAATTGACCACGAACATGCCCGGGTCATCGACCGAAATGGCTTGCGGGCAAGGCCGGGTCGGGCAGCCGGGAACCATTGCGCCCTGAACCTCGAGAATGCCGTCCAGCAAGGTGCTGGCGTTGTTGCGCACCGGTGGGTTGATGGCGTAGCGGAAGCTGTCCGCCGTGGCCGGGAAGGCCTGCGGATCCGGCACGCCATTGGGGCCGGCGCCGACATACACACCCGCTTCATAGGCGTGCTGGAAGTCGCTGTACTCGAGGAAGAACTCACGGAAGCTGTCGTTCTTGCCGTCGCCGTCCAGGTCGCCGGTGGAAATCACTGCCTGCCACGACGTCGGCCCGCCGTCCTGACGCGCACCGCTGTACAACGGCTCGCCGGTTTCGGCATGGAACCAGGTCGAACCGGCCGGTTCGGCCAGTACCGTGGCGTAGAGGCCAATCTGCTGGTGGGTCGATGGGCCGAGGTGGTCGTGGGTGAAGATGGTGCCCAGGCCACGATCGACACCCTTGGTGTTGACCACCGGATCGACGAACCAGCGTTGCATGGCCGTGCGTGCGCCGACCCAGTCCGCCCGGCCGTACTGGCCGAAGAACGGGTGATTCCTGGCTTTCGGGCACACCGGGGTGCCGTCGCGCGGGTCAGTGCCTTCGCACTGGTTGAACTCGCGGATGGCATGGATACGCTCTTGCACGGCGCCCGGGGAAAGCACGCCGTCCTCGTAGTTCCAGCCGTTGGCCGAACCGTCGGCGGCCGTCAGGTCCCATTTCGGCAGGTGGATGTGCTGGCCGATCACATCGGTCGGTGTGCGCACCTGATAGTCGTCCATCTCGTAGGTGGCCGGCACCAGGTTGGTTTGCTGGTACTGCACGCAGTCGAAGGTGTTCATGCGCATCACCAGGGGCTCTGGCGGACGCTGTTTGGTGATCACCGGCCAGGCGTCCTCCCACAACGCCAGGATGCGTGCCTGCGGAAAGTGGTAGCCGACCTTGTTGTAGACCGCGTCGAACTGGATGTTGGCCGCTTTGTAGACTCGCGGGCGGTCGGCGGTGAAGGTCGAGGACCCGCTGAACGACATGCCGTCGACCCGCTCGCCGCTGGCGAATTCACCCAGGCCGGCGCTGCTGGTCAGGCGTTTTTGCCGGTCATCCATGCACGGTTCGTAGTACGGCGCGCCCGCCACCGGCAAGGCGCCGTTGGTGCGGAAGTTGCGCGGCACGATCTGGCTGCCCGGCAGCAAGGCGAAGCTGGGGTGATCCTTTTTCGCATGGAAGGCCATGGCCGCCTGTTCGACTTCGGTGCCCTCTTCGGGCAGGTACAGCGGCTTGGCGCGCTTCACTTCCTTGGAGAAATCCAGGGAGGTCGTCACCGTCAGGGCCTCACCGCCGGCGGAGAAACCGTCCAGGGAATGACGCCCCAGGCCACCGTCCCAGCCTCCGGACTGATTCGGGTCGAGGTTGGCCCACAGGGCATTGCCCGAGGCCTTGAGACTCTGGGCCTTGGCCGCGTCGAGCATGTCCAGCGGTGGGGTCGGTGGACGTTGGCCGACCGAGCTTTCCATGCCGCCGATCCAGAAGGGATAACCCGGGTTTTTCAGGGTGCCGTCGGCATTGCGATTGGCTTCGCTGCGATCGACCAGTGCCAGCGAGCCGATGGCCTGAGCGCCACCGCCCTGGTGTTGGCTGTCATCGTCGTGCTCATCCTCGTCATCGTCGTCATCGTCGTCATCGTCGTCATGGCCGGCGACCAGGGTTTCGCCGATTTTCGGTACCACGGCGACTTTGCCGGGCATCGGGGGCATGGCTTTGCCGGGAAGCGGTACGACCGCCGGGATCGGGGTGCCCGCGATGATTTCGCCATCGGGCAGGGCCCGCGCGCCGGAGGCCGGTTTACCCTGGCGCAGGGCATACGGCTCGCTGTGGTAGCCGTCGTCGCCCTGCTGCGAAACCTCGAGGCGGGTGCCCTCTTCGAACACGTCATGCACTCGCCACATCGCCCACATGCCCTGGGCGAAGTGCGGGTAGAAGTGGCAGTGATAGATCGCATCGCCCGCGACCCGGTTACGGTTGCCCGAACCGCCGTTGGCGATTTCATAGGTGTAGCCCGCACCCGGCCCGATGCCCTGGGCGTCGATGTAGTCGGAGTTGTCGTCATTGGGGTTGAACAGCCACTGATGGCCGTGCAGGTGGAAAATGTGCTGCTCATGGCCATTGTGGGTGTTGCGGAATTTGACGAAGTCACCGATATAGCTGTGGTTGACGTTGCTGGGCTCCGAGGGATAGAGCGCCATGGTCGCCTTGACCCCGATCTGATCGGCCCTCGGCACCTGGCCGGGGGTGATGCCTTCCAGGCCGGCGTTGGCCGGAACGTCCACCAGCATCGCCACATCGCCGACGGTGTGGGAGCTGAGGAAGAACTCTTCATAAGCGCAGGACAAGCAATCGTGCATCGGCCCGACGCCGAGTCGGTTGGCAACCACCTCGGCGCCCATGCCGCCGGAACCGTAGTTGATCATGAACGAATCCCGGGTCGGCTCCAGCACGTGAGCCATGACCGGGTCGGCCCAGTAAGCCGGAAAGGCCTGGGTCGCAGCGGTCTCGTCCTGGAACTGCGAAGCGAAATCACGGAACGGCTCCAGGCGATTGGGCAGGGCCGGGTTGCGTTTACCGACCGACTCCAGCGCATAGGTCGACGCTGGGAAACTGCCATCGGCATTGCTGCCCATCACGATGGCGTCGCTTTCGCTGGAGATGATCTCGTTGCCATCGACCATGTTGATGATGGGTGAACCGGCCTTGCCTTCGCGAATCCAGGGTTCGCGTTGCGGGTAGCGTGCCTGGTAGTCGACGATCGGCTGACCGGCCGGCGTGCGGCCGGTGCTGGCCAGGCGCATTTCCTCTTCGGTCAGGGTGTTGCGGTAGCTACGGCCGCCCTTGGGCACGACCGCCACCTGGCCGAACAGGCCGTTGGCAACGTTACCGGCCGCCCCTTCGCCACCAAAGGTGGCACCACGGCTGCTGACGGCGAAGACCCCTTCGCGCTCGGCGTACAAGGTGTAGGAACGGGTGGCGCCGGGCGCAACCAAAGTGTTGGCGTTGCGCCCGGTGAACGACGAGATGTCGTCAATGCTGTTGACCGCCTGCAAGCCGTTCACCTGAAAGCCGACATGACGGTCGGCGACTTGCTCGTCGACCTTGAATTCTTCGTTGTTGCCAATGGCGCCGAGGTCTTCCTCGCCTTCCTCGCCCCCCTCGTGGGAGCCCGGGTTGGCCTGATAAGCCAGCAGGTTCTGCAGGTTGACGGTCAGGCAGTCGCCGGCTGCGACACGTAGCACCAGCGGCCGCGGACGCTTGTCGGGGCGCAACGAAACCTTGCCCGGCACCGCCGCGCCCCCCTGCGCCAGAGAGACCTCATGGTCATCGACCACGTCACGACGCAGCGCATACATCATGCCGTTGACGTTCTGCGCGCCGAGGCGGTTGAACATCAGCGGCTGGTCCAGCGCCACGACGTTTGCCACCAGATTGCGTTCGCAGCGTGCGGCCGCTTCGGCCAACTCGACGCCCAACAGCGGCGCCAGAAACAGCAACAGGTTAACCAGGTGATGAGCGTGGGGGATGCCGGCCATGATCAGGGTCCTCGCTGTGGGTGCTCACAGGGAATGGTTCTCGACAAATCCCCTGGAGCAATCCGCATGCCATAAATATTTTTGTGATTTATCAATCGCTTACACAAACGACTTGATAAGTCGGGGGAAATCCCCCACCCACTCCCCCACTTTTCGGGTTGAAGCCATGCGACAAACACGACAGCTGCGTGGGAGCGAGCCTGCTCGCGATAGCGGTGGATCAGCCAACATCCATCTCGACTGACCTTTTGCCTTCGCGAGCAGGAACAGGGGTCGGGTCGTTGAAGCATTCAGGGGGTATTGCCCCACTTCCGGGGCAACCCCCACTACAGCGGCGCGTCGGCTGCCAGGCCCTGCAAACGGCGGTATTGGCGCAGTACGCTGGGCACGTAGCGCTGGGTCTCGGCGAACGGCGGGATCACCCCGCCACGGCTGAGCACCGCTTGCGGCCCGGCGTTGTAGGCCGCGACGGCAAGGGCGATGTCGTTGTCGAACAGGGTCATCAGGCGCTTGAGGTATTTGGCCCCGCCCTGGATGTTGGCCCTGGGGTCGTAGACGTTGGTCACGCCCATCTCACGCGCCGTGTCGGGCATCAATTGCATCAACCCGCCCGCCCCCTTAGCCGACTGCGCGCGGGGGTCATAGGCGGACTCGGCCTGGATCACCGCATGCAACAGCGCCGCCGGCAGTTCGTTGGCCTTGGCGGCCGCCGACACCAGTTCGGCGTAGGGTTGCCGGGCAATCATCTGCGGTTGCTGATCGAGGCTGACCAGCGACGATTGCGGCTCGTGAATCACTCGCTCATAGGTGCGACCAGGGCGGTGGACGTTGGACAGAACGTAGCTGCCCTTGGCGTCCACGGAAACGAATACATCGGCCTGGGCAACGCCGGCCAGCAGCACACAACCGAGCAGTCCCGCGTTGAGTGTTCTCATTATTCTTCTCCCCTGACCGACCCCGAAAAATGGGGCTATTGCCCCAATGGCCGGTGGTGAACCAGCCATACGCAAGCACTGTGCCGAGTGCGAGGAGGCCCATGATTCAAGGGTTGCGCGAGGATCCCGGGGGGTGAGCATGGCTATTGCATGAGCGACCAGGGCGACCCTTCTGCCGACTCTGTGAGGTCATCATGAAACAGCAACTGTCTTGCACCCCGTCGGGGTGTTCAGTGCGAACCCAACGTGGGTTCACCCTGCTCGAATTGTTGGTGGTGCTGGTGGTACTCGGGCTGCTGGCCGGGATCGTCGCACCGAAGTATTTCGCCCAACTCGGCCGCTCCGAAGTGAAGGTGGCCAAGGCGCAGATCGAAGGGCTGGGCAAGGCGCTGGACTTGTATCGCCTGGAGGTCGGCCACTACCCGTCGACCGAACAGGGCTTGCAGGCGCTGGTCACCGCACCCAGCGACGAATCCCGCTGGAGCGGCCCGTACCTGCAGAAAAAACTGCCGCAGGACCCCTGGGGCCGCAACTACACCTACCGCTACCCCGGCGAAAACGGCGAGTACGACTTGCTGTCCATGGGCAAGGACGGTCAACCCGGTGGTGACGGCGAGAACGCCGAAGTCACCAGCTGGCAATGACGGGAGGTGAATATGCGTTTTCACCTCAAGGCCGTCGGCAAGGCCGGCGTGGTCTCGATGAGTGTCGAGGCCCAGGGCGACAGCGAAGCGCGGCGCATGGTCGAGGACCAGGGTCTGCGGGTGGTCAGCCTGCACGCCGAAAGGCACTGGCGCGCGTTGCGCCTGCGCCAGCGCGAAACCTTCAACCTGGTGCTGTTCAGCCAGGAACTGACCACCCTGCTCAATGCCGGCCTGCCGTTGATCGATGCGCTGGAAAGCCTCGCGGAAAAGGAAACCGCGCCCCAGGCCCGCAAGACCCTGAGCGAACTGGTACGCCTGCTGTACGAGGGCAAATCGTTCTCCCAGGCCCTGGCCCAGCTGTCGGCGGTGTTCCCGCCGCTGTACGTGGCCCTGGTCCAGTCCAGCGAGAAGACCGGTGCCGTGGGCGATGCCCTGGGCCGTTACGTCAGCTATCGCCAACGCATGGACGAGGTCCGGCAGAAAATCGTCAGCGCATCGATCTACCCCTTGCTGTTGCTGGTCGTCGGCGGTGGCGTGGTGTTGTTTCTGATGGGCTACGTGGTGCCGCGTTTCAGCCTGGTGTTCGAAGGGCTGGGCTCGAACCTGCCGTGGCTGTCGCAAATCCTGATGAGCAGCGGGATGTTCCTGCACGCCCATCAAACCGAGTTTTTCGCCGGTCTGGGCGGCCTCGTCGTCAGCCTCGCTTTCCTGCAACGGCAACCGACCTTCCGTCGGGGCGTGGACCGTTTGATCCAAAAACTCCCGGCGGTGCATCAGCGCATCTTCATGTATGAGCTGGCCCGTTTTTATCGTTCGCTGGGGATCCTGTTGCAAGGCGGCATTCCGCTCGTCACCGCCATGGGCATGGTCCGCGGCCTGCTCACCGTGGCCTCCCGGACACGCCTGGACGAAGCCTGCGAACGGGTGCGCGAAGGTCAGTCGCTGTCGACCGCGCTGGAGCTCAACCGGCTCGTCACCCCGGTGTCCCTGCGCCTGCTGCGGGCGGGCGAACAGTCCGGCAACCTCGGGCAAATGATGGAGCGCAGTGCCGACTTCTACGACGAGGAAATCAGCCGCTGGATCGAATGGTTCGTGCGCCTGTTCGAACCTCTGCTGATGACCTTCATCGGCCTGCTGATCGGGGTCATCGTGATCCTGATGTACATGCCGATCTTCGAGCTGGCCTCGAGCATTCACTGACCCGCCGAATAAAACCGCACGTTGAGGTGTTCACCGACTGAACCAGCAACACGTTGCATCGTTTATCAACGTTCAAGAACGAAACAAGAAGACGGAGAACGACATGCACATCAACAGACTTTTACTCGCGGTCGCGATTGGCGCGGTCCTGTCCGCTTCGACCGTGTTGATTCCGGACAGCCTGTCCCACGTATCGAGCGCACAGGCCAAGGACGGTGGTAGCGGCGGTGGCGGCGGCGGTCATGGGGGCGGCGGAGGCTCCGGCGGAGGGGGTGGCGGCTCTGGCGGTGGCGGTGGCGGTGGCGGTGGCGGTGGAAACGGTGGCGGTCATGGCGGTGATCATGGCGGCGGCAACAGCGGCCACGGCAGCAGCGGCAGCAGCCACGGCGGCGACAGTCACAGCGGCAATGACCATGGCTCGGGACACTCCGGCAACACCGCCTCCTCCGGTCGCAGCGGCACCCACGCCGAACCGGGCGACGACCACGGCGTGCATCGCTCCGGCGAAATCGGCGACGACCACGGCGTGCATCGCTCCGGTGAAATCGGCGACAACCATGGCGTCCATCGTGCCGGTGAAATCGGCGATGATCACGGCGTGCATGTGGGTGGCGAGCCGGGTGACGACAAACGATCCTGACCACAGCTGATCCCGTCCTGTGGGAGCGAGCCTGCTCGCGATAGCAGGCTGTCAGGCAACATTTTCGTTAACTGACGCAGCGCCATCGCGAGCAGGCTCTCGCCCACAAGGAATGCAGCCTAGAGCCCCCCTTCAACCCCATCCAGACGCTCACGCAAGAACTCTATCAATGCCTGCACCGGGCGCGAACTTTGGCGATGTTGCGGATAGACCGCCGACAACGTCAGCGGTTCGGGCTGATAGTCCTCCAGCACGGGCACCAGCCTGCCATCCTTCAGCGCTGCCCCGACGATGAACGTCGGCAGGTAGGTGATCCCCATCCCGGCAATGGCCGCCTCCTTGAGCACCTCGCCGTTGTTGACGCGCATGCGTCCGGCGACGTTGACTGCCAGTGGTTTGCCCTGCCCCGCAAAGCGCCACTGCACCTGGCGACCGTGACCGTATGGCAGGCAATCATGGCCGTGCAGGTCTTCGGGTTTAAGCGGCGTGCCCCGCTCGGCCAGGTAGGCCGGGCTGGCGCAATACACCCGCTGGATGGTGGCGATGCGGCGGGCGATCAGCGTCGAATCCTCGAGCACACCGATGCGCAACGCCAGGTCGTAGCCCTCGCCCAGCAGGTCCACCGGCCGATCGCTCAAGTCCACTTCCACCGTGACGTCACGGTAGCGTTGCAGGAACACCGGCAGCAGGCAGCCCAGGTGCGCCAGCGCAAAGGACAATGGCGCACTCAGGCGAATACTGCCGCGCGGCTCGGTGGTCTGGCCGGCGATGCCCTGCTCCACCTGTTCGACCTCGCCGAGCAGGCGCAGGGCCGACTCGTAATAACTCTGCCCCAGGGGCGTCACGTCCAGTCGCCGCGTCGAACGGTTGAGCAGCCGCACCCCCAGACGCTCCTCGAGCTGCATCAGGCGGCGGCTGACAAACTGTTTGGACAGACCCAATTGATCGGCGGCGGCGGTGAAGCTGCCGGAGTCCATGACCTGGCAAAAAATACGCATGTCTTCGAACGGGTTCATTGTCACTCCCTGGTTGACAGTTAAACGCTTTATAGCCGCTTTTTCCTTTTACGGCACCTTATTAATCTGTGTCCACGGTGTTGCTGAGGCTTGAAACCCAGCGCCAGCAGCCCTGACCAACAGGTTACGAACATCCAATCAATCAAAAAGGAATTGCCCCATGAACCTCGTCAAGAAAACCCTCACCGCCTCCGTCCTCGCCCTCGCTGTCGGCAACGCTTTTGCGGCCGGTAGCCCAGGCGTCGAACACAATACCCAGGCGTTCCTCGAAGCCCTCGCCGCCGGCGGTGGCAAGCCGCTCGAGCAGTTGAGCCCGAAAGACGCCCGTGCAGTGCTGACCGGTGCACAGAACTCGGTGAAAGTGGACCTCTCGGGTGTTGACGTCAGCGATCGTGCGATCAAGGTCGACGGGCAGACCATTGACCTGAAAATCGTGCGTCCGGCCAAGGTCAAAGGCGAGTTGCCCGTGTTCATGTTCTTCCACGGCGGCGGCTGGGTACTGGGTGATTACCCGACTCACCAGCGCTTGATCCACGACCTGGTGGTCGGCTCCGGTGCCGTCGCGGTGTACGTCAATTACACGCCATCGCCGGAAGCGCAATACCCGACCGCGATCAACCAGGCCTACGCCGCGACCCGTTGGGTGGCCGAGCACGGCAAGGAAATCGGTGTCGACGGCAAACGCCTGGCCGTGGCCGGCAACAGCGTCGGCGGCAACATGGCCGCGGTCGTGGCATTGATGGCCAAGGAACAGAAAACCCCGGCGCTGCGCTTTCAGCTGCTGATGTGGCCGGTGACCGATGCGCAGTTCGAGACCGGCTCGTACCAGCAGTTTGCCGAGGGCCACTTCCTCACCCAGGGCATGATGAAATGGTTCTGGGACAACTACACCACCGATCAGGCTGAACGTGCGCAGATCCACGCCTCGCCATTGCGAGCCAGCGCCGAACAGCTCAAGGGCTTGCCTGCCGCCCTGGTGCAGACCGCCGAGTTCGACGTGTTGCGTGACGAAGGCGAAGCCTATGCCCGCCACCTGGATGCGGCCGGCGTACCGGTCACGGCCGTGCGCTACAACGGCATGATCCACGACTTCGGCCTGCTCAATCCGCTGAGCCAGATTCCGGAAGTCAAGGCGGCGGTGCGCCAGGCGGCGCTGGAACTCAAGACTCACTTGAACTGAGTTTCCCCCCTGTAGAAAACCTGTGGGAGCGAGCCTGCTCGCGATGGACTTGAAGACGACGCGTTCAATCAGGAAACACGCGTCATCGTTAACGTCCATCGCGACGGTTCGACGCCTCGACAGGCTCGCTCCCACAGGAGTATTCCAGCCCCCCTTTGCGGAGATGCCCCATGTCACTCATCTACAACCACCTGCTGTCCCTGAGTGCCCTGCTGCTGCTCATCGACACCGTGCTCTGGCACCTCGCACCGTTCAAGCATCGCGTCACGCGGGTCGGTGTGCGCCTGGTGTTGTTCGTGTTGTTCAGCGCCATCGGGATCAACGCCGGGGTCAACCCGTTGCAGGCGCCGCTGTTCGCCGATGATCGGGTGGCACAATTGGGCGCCACGGCGCTGGGGATTCTCTGGTGGCTGTACGCCGCGCGGGTGCTGACCGAACTGATCGGCCTGGTGCTGATGCGGCGCATCGGTCACAGCGGACGCCTGCTGCAGGACGTGATCGGCGCACTGGTGTTCCTGGCTGCCATCGTTGCGGCGGCGGGCTATGTGCTGGAGTTGCCGGTCAAAGGCCTGCTGGCGACCTCCGGGGTGGTGGCCATCGTCGTCGGCCTGGCGTTGCAAAGCACCCTGAGCGACGTGTTCTCCGGCATCGTGCTCAACACCACCAAGCCGTATCAGGTGGATGACTGGATCGTGATCGACGGCGTGGAAGGCAAGGTGCTCGACATCGACTGGCGAGCGACGCACATGCTGACCAGCGCCGGCACCACCGCCGTGGTGCCGAACTCGGTGGCGGCCAAGGCGAAAATCGTCAACCTGAGCCGGCCGAACAACATGCACGGCGTGTCGATCAGCATTCAGGTGCCCAATCATATTCGTCCACGTCGGGTGCTGGATGCCCTGGAGCGCACGCTGCAGGGCAGCAGTCGCCTGCTGTCCAATCCGGCCCCGAAAGCAGTGCTCAAGGAAGCCGGCGAAAGCCTGTCCGAATACGTGGTCAGCGGCTTCATCGCCGAGCTGGGCAAGAAAAGCGAAGTGCGCAATCAACTGTTCGACCTGGCACATCGACACCTCGAAGCCGCTGGTATTTCCCGTCGACTCGATGGCGTGATCGAGCCGACGACCCGTGCCCGGACGCTGCTCGATGAGGTCAAGATTTTCCGCTCCCTGAGTGACGATGAACGCGATCAGTTGGCGCAGTCGATGGTCGCGCAGCAATACGCGGCGGGCCAGGTGGTGCTGGGTCTGGAGGAAGTGCCGGAGAGCCTGATGGTCATCGCCACGGGCGTGGTCAGTGCCACCGTGCCGGACGGTGCCGGGCACACCGAAGCCGGACGCATGGGACCCAGTGAGGTGATGGGCGAACAGAGCATCCTGGGCGACACTCCTTCTGAGGCGACGTTCACCACCCTGACCTCGTGCATCATCTACCGCATCGACAAAACGCTGGTGCGCAGCTACATGGAGCAACGGGTAGAAGTGGGTCGCGCGCTGAACAAGTTGCAGGCGGTGCGGACACAGAACAGCCGGATGGCGTTGATCGCCAAACCGGCGCCGATCAAGAAAGGCGGGTTCTTGAGCTGGATGCAGAAGCGTTGAGCACAAAAAACTGTAGGAGCGAGCATGCTCGCGATTGCGATGGTTCAGCCAACGTTGTCGTTGGATGTCCTACCGTCATCGCGAGCAAGCTCACTCCTACAAGTTCAGCTTATTTGGCGGTGAATGCCGAGTAGCTGTTCATCAGGTTGCGGTAGTTCGGGATGCGCTGGGACAACAGGTTGGCCAAGCCTTCCATGTCGTTGCGCCAGTCACGCTGCAGTTCGCAGGCTACGGAGAACCAGTTCATCAGTTGTGCGCCGGCGGCGGTCATACGGGCCCATGCAGCTTGCTGGACGACGTCGTTGAAAGTACCGGAAGCGTCGGTCACGACGAAAACGTCGAAGCCTTCTTCCAGAGCGCAAAGGGTCGGGAAAGCCACGCAGACATCAGTCACGACGCCAGCAATGATCAGTTGCTTGCGACCGGTAGCCTTGATCGCCTTGACGAAGTCTTCGTTGTCCCAGGCATTGATCTGGCCTGGACGAGCGATGTACGGCGCATCCGGGAACATTTCTTTCAGCTCTGGCACCAGCGGGCCGTTCGGGCCGGATTCGAAGCTGGTGGTCAGGATGGTCGGCAGGTTGAAGAACTTGGCGCAGTCGGCCAGGGCGAGGACGTTGTTCTTGAACTCGTTCGGCGAGAAATCCTGCACCAGCGAGATCAGGCCGGTCTGGTGGTCGACCAGCAGGACAACGGCGTCGTCTTTGTTCAGGCGTTTGTACGGTACGTTGCTCATGTGAAGCTCCTCGATGGATGGGTGTTACACGAGCGTCGGCACGCAAGGCCGACGCTATTTCTTTCACTTAGAATGCGAAACACGAGCAGCCGAAGGCGCCCCAGAAACCGGCGAAATCGCTGACCGGCACACTCGACATCCGCGCCCGGTCATGGCTGTGGGCATGCACGCCACAGGGGCCGCTGCAATGGTGAACCTGGGCCTGCATCGGCGAGGCCTGGCGCCAGTGACCCGGCACCTTGGCCACCGGCGACCAGTCCGGCAGCACCGGCACGCTGGCCGGGCCGAGTTTTTCGAAATCGCCGGCGGCGTACACCACCTTGCCGCCGACCACGGTCAACACCGACTCGATCCACTTGATCGCTTCCTCGTCGACGCTGAAGAAGTCCGCGCTCAGGGCCGCGACGTCCGCCAGTTGGCCGACCTTGATCATGCCCTTCTTGCCCTGCTCGGAAGAAAACCAGGCGCTGCCGTGGGTGAACAGCTCCAGTGCGGTCTGGCGCGACAAGCCTTCGGCGTGCAGCTCCAGGCCACCGACGGTACGGCCGCTGACCATCCAGTACAGCGAGGTCCAGGGGTTGTAGCTCGAGACACGGGTGGCATCGGTGCCGGCCCCGACCGGGACGCCCTCGGCCAGCATGCGCTTGATCGGTGGCGTGGCTTCGGCGGCCTTGGCGCCATAACGCTCGACGAAATACTCGCCCTGGAACGCCATCCGGTCCTGGATCGCGATACCACCGCCCAGCGCCCTCACCCGCTCGATGTTCTGCGGGGTAATGGTTTCGGCGTGGTCGAAAAACCAGGGCAGGCCGTTGAAGGGAATGTCGCGGTTGACCTTCTCGAACACGTCGAGCATGCGGCTGATCGATTCGTTGTACGTGGCGTGCAGGCGGAACGGCCAGCGCTGTTCCACCAGGTGGCGAACCACCGGTTCCAGCTCGTCTTCCATGGTCTGCGGCAGATCCGGACGCGGCTCGAGGAAATCCTCGAAATCCGCCGCCGAGAACACCAGCATTTCCCCGGCGCCGTTATGGCGCAGAAAGTCGTCGCCCTGATGCAGGGTCACGCTGCTGGTCCAGTTCTTGAAGTCAGTCAGCTCTTCCTTGGGCTTCTGGGTGAACAGGTTGTAGGCGATGCGCACGGTCAGTTGCTGATCCTTGGCCAACTGCTCAATCACCTGATAATCGTCCGGGTAATTCTGGAAGCCGCCGCCGGCGTCGATGGCACTGGTCAGGCCCAGGCGGTTGAGTTCGCGCATGAACTGGCGGGTCGAGTTGACCTGATACTCCAGCGGCAACTTCGGCCCCTTGGCCAGGGTCGAGTACAGGATCATCGCGTTCGGCCGCGCGACCAGCATGCCGGTCGGCTCGCCATTGGCATCGCGCACGATCTCGCCACCGGGCGGGTTCGGCGTGTCACGGGTGTAGCCCGCTACCCGCAGTGCGGCGCGGTTGAGCAAGGCGCGGTCATACAGGTGCAGCACGAACACCGGTGTATCCGGCGCGGCCTGGTTGAGTTCCGCCAGGGTCGGCATGCGTTTTTCGGCGAACTGGAATTCGTTCCAGCCACCGACCACGCGGACCCATTGCGGCGTTGGCGTACGGTCGGCCTGCTCCTTGAGCATGCGCAACGCGTCGGCCAGCGACGGTACACCTTCCCAGCGCAGTTCGAGGTTGTAGTTCAGGCCACCGCGGATCAGGTGCAGGTGCGAGTCGTTGAGGCCGGGGATCACGCAGCGGCCCTTGAGGTCGATGACCTGGGTGGCGGAACCGCGCAGGGCCATGGCCTGGGCATCGGTGCCCACCACGACGAAGCGACCGTCGCTGATGGCCACGGCGCTGGCGTGTGGGTTTTCACGGTCAACCGTATGAAATTGACCATTGAACAGAATCAGATCGGCGTTCATCGCGTTTCCTTGGGTTGATGGGAAGAGGACAACCAGGGGGCGAACAGGCGTGTCGCCATGGGCATGAACAGGTAGACCACCGACACCACGATGGTCAGCGTGATCAGGAACGTGGCGACCACGTAATTGGACAGGAAGGCATTGAGGCCCAGCAGCGGGCCCCAGAGCAGCGGCACCAGCAGGGTGTGCGGCAGAATCACCAGCAGCGTGACGACGGCCTGCTTCCAGCGCGGTGGCGGTGGCGCTGCGGGGTCGGCGCTGGGGGCGAACCAGAATTCATTGACCGGGTTGACCTCGGTCTGGTCGCCATCGGCGAGCATCGGCGTGGCTTCGTTCACCAGTTGCAGGCGCTGGGGCGAATCGAGCCAGCGCTGCATCGCTTCGGTGCTGCAAAAGCGCAGCACGCAGGTGTACAGGTCGAGGCCGGCATTTTTGCCACGAATCACATCCACCCCCAGGTGCCCTTCCTGCTGCCCGGCGATGCTGACGATGTTGCGTAACCAGGCTTCGTAAGGCCCCTCGAAACCGGCCTTGACCCGGTGTTTGATGACCAGGGTCACGACTTCCTCGAAACGGTTGGATTCAGGCATAACGTAAAGCTCCGGTGAATCGGACATTGAGCGCGAGCCGTCCCGGCCCGGCGATAAGAACGCTGCTGAACAGCAGCAACAGCAGCCAGCCGAACTGCCCTTCCTCAAGGCTCCACTGCGGATGCACCACCCGCAACGCGATCAACAGGACACACAGGATCGGCAGGCACGCCAGACGCACCAACACCCCGGCGATAATCAGCAACGGGCACAACACCTCGGCGAAGATCGCCAGCATCAGGGTGACGTGGGCACCGAGGTGGAAAGGGTCTTCGATCACCTGCAACTGAGAACTGTAGTTCAAAAGCTTGGGCAGGCCATGCACCCACAGCAGGAACAGACTGGCGCTGACACGCAAAAAAAACAGACCGATGGCCTGGGCCCGTTCATCCTGTCGCGAAACGTTCATGGGGTACCCGCCCGAATGAAAAAACACCGACGTCAATGCGCCGCAACGTCATTCGATAATGCGGGTAAGGGGATGGGGAAAATTGGATGTACGTGCTCTCTTTGTGGATGCACCCGGATCTGCAGAGAGAGATGAAGCCCCTGAGGGCGCGAGCCTGCTCGCGAGGGTGGCCGTCAATGACGCGGCTGCCTGACACCCCGCGGTGGTTCTGCAGTCATCGCGAGCAGGCTCGCTCCCACAGGGTGGACTGCGCCAAGAAGTTGGACACCCATCCAACCCTTGGGGGCAGTCCAGAAGCCCGATTGGTCTGTGGGCGCGGCGTTCAGCCTGCCAATGGCAAAGGCCTCGACATGAACTCGGCGATCCGCGAGCGCAGCCAGCGCTCGGCGGGGTCGTTGTCGTGCACACCGCTCCAGGCCATCGACAGCTGCGCCGCCGCGATCGGGAACGGGGGATCCTCAGCCCGCAACGCACACCCCTCGACCAGCGCACATGCCGCATAATCGGGCACCGTGGCGATCATCTCGGTGCCGGCGAGCAGCGCGCGCAACCCGCTGAACTGCGGCACGCCCAGCACCACCCGGCGACTGCGGCCGATCTTCGCCAGGTCCAGGTCGATGTTGCCGCTCAGGTCGCCGGAAAACGAGACCATGGCATGCGGCCGCTCGCAGTACTCATCGAGGGTCAGCGGCCCCGGCCGTTTGTCCCCGCGCAGCACCTTGCAGGGGATGTCGCGCAGCTTCTTGCATTTGGCATTTGCCGGCAGATCCGTGGTGTAGCTCACCCCCACGGAAATTTCACCGGAGGCCAGCAGCGTCGGCATCAGCAGGTAGTTGGCACGACGCACCACCACGATGATCCCCGGCGCCTCTTCCTGCAATTGCCGCAGCAATGGCGGGAACAGGCCGAACTCGGCATCGTCCGACAAGCCGATACGAAACACATCGCAACTGGTCGTCGGATCGAACTCCTTGGCCCGGCTGACCGCGCCGGAGATCACGTCCATCGCCGGCTGCAGTTCCTTGAGAATCGCCAGCGCCCGCGCCGTCGGCTCCATGCCGCGACCGTTGCGCAACAACAGCGGGTCGTCGAACAGGTCACGCAAACGACCGAGCGCCGCGCTGACCGCCGGTTGCCCCATGAACAGTTTTTCGGCGACCCGGGTCAGGTTCTTCTCGAACATCAAGGCCTCGAAAATCACCAGCAGGTTCATGTCGACGCGGCGCAGATCGTTACGGTTCATTGGCACGGCTCCCTTTTCAATGCGTCGGACTTTACTCGATCAACGGCACGTTGGCTGCACGTTTGTAGGGACCGTACTCGACCGGCACCCACTGGAAGTGCTTGCCCTCTGCCGCGATATGGCCGATGCCCGGAAACGGCAGATGCGCGGCAGTGACCCAGGTCTTGCTGGCCGCCGCAGCGCTGAATACCTTGGCGCGGCTTTTGATCGCCTGCTGGCCGTTGACGTCAAAGCCGATCGACACCTCCGGGTGCAGGAACTGCACCGCCAGGTTGTGCACCAGATCGCCCATGAACAGGATGCTCTGTCCTTGCGAAGTGAAACGGTAGGTGGTGCTGCCCGGCGTGTGCCCGGTTTCCAGCGTCGCCTCGACACCGGCGACAGGCGACTGGCCACTGTCGAACGTTTTGAAGCGTCCCGTAGCCACATAGGGCGCCGTGGAATCCTGGGCGATCCGGAAATACGGTTTGGCACCTTCAGGGGCCTTGGCGAGCGCCTGGGGATCGAGCCAGTAATCGGCTTCCGCCTTTGCCGCGTAGACCGTGGCGTTGGCAAAGACCGGTTGTTTCTGACCGTCGACCAGTCCGCACACGTGGTCCAGGTGCAGGTGGGTCAACAGAATCGTGTCGACCTGATCCGGCTGATACCCGGCGGCTTTCATGTTGTCCGACAGCATGCCCGCCGTGGCGCCGATGCACTGGCCGGCGCCGGTGTCGACCAGGATCAGCTGCTTGCCGGTGTTGACCAGGAACGCGTTGAACGCGGTCTGCACGCCCGGCGTTTCAATCGAGCGGCGGGCCAGCAGCGCACGAATCTGGCTTTGCGTCAGGCCTTTGAGCAGCTTGGGCGACAGGTCGTTGTACCCGTCGAACAACGCCGTGACTTCATAATCGCCCACCGCCAGGCGGAAGTACCCCGGCGCTTGGGTACCGACCTGCGCCGGCGCCTGAGCCATGGCCACACCCGACATCAGCGCCACTGCCAGGCCTGACGCGCGAATCAAAGAATGTTTCATGTCGCTACCTCGAACGATCGGAAAAAGCGGCCACTCTCAGCGCCGCCAGGTGCCTCGATTGTGCACACCTCCCGCCCGCGGAAATTGCAGCCATGTGCTGAGTCGATCTGCCTGCGCACCGACACAATTAACAACGTTTAACTCGCCTGCCAGAGCCCCGCGTCCAAGAATGAAGCTCACCGACACGGACATTAGTTATGGCCCATTCTCAGCAGAACACCGCCTGTCTGGCCGTCACCGAAACGCCGAAGAAAACCACCGGGGGTTTGACACCGTGGCGTGAAAGCCTGGCCAAGCAACTGATCCTCGAGCGCCTGGGCGAAACCATCGAAGTCAGTGACCTGGCGCGGGCGTGTGCGTTGTCGCGCAGCCACTTTTCCCGCGCGTTCAAATCCAGTACCGGTCTCTCGCCACAGGAATGGATCCGTCAGCAGCGCATCGACCGGGCCAAGCAATTGATCCGCAACACCGACCGCAGCCTGACGCAGATCAGCCTCGAATGCGGGTTTTGCGACCAGGCGCATTTCTGCCACATCTTCACCCGCAGCGAAGGCATCAACCCGTTTGCCTGGCGCTGCCGCACGGTGCGCGCCCTGCCCCATCACGCCCTCCCCAACCCTCCGTTTCACGCGCAGTAAGCGTGCGGCGCTCCCACTTGAGGGGACGCCCCGGACCTCGAATTCATTGAGGCGACATCCGATCAGGCCGGCGCAGCGCCCATGCGCTCGGCCAGTCGTGCCACCCGTTCGCCCAGGCACGCCGCGGTGCAGCGGTCTTCGAGCGGCGGTGCGTCTTCGGGGGATTGCTCGACATTCGATTGAGCCATGGCACCGAGGGAGCTGCCCAGGCGATTCAACTGCCCGTCGAACAGACCGCTGCTGGAGCGTGCCGGCAGTACATCGAGCCCGACCCAGATCATCGAGTGCTGCGCGGCAAACAATGCCATCTGCAGCAAGGTGTTGAGCTTGTCGCCGCACAGACAGCCGGAATTGGTGAAGCCTGCGGCGAGCTTGTCGCGCCAGGGCTGGGCCAGATAGAACGCCGCGGTGGACTCCATGAACGCCTTGAAGTGCGCCGAAGCGCTGCCCATGTAGGTCGGTGCGCCGAAAATGATCGCGTCGGCGTGGTGCAGACGGTCCCACTGCTGATCGACGTCCTCGACGGAAATCAACAGGCAGGTGCTGCCCTGGTGGCGTTCCACCCCCTGGGCCACCGCTTCGGCGATGACTCGGGTGTGCCCGTAGCCACTGTGATACACCACCACCACGTTGCTCATTCCATTGTCCTTTTTGGGAGCGAGACCGACCCGCCGGCCGAAGCGTTGCGCCAGTCATCCACTGAGTTGGATGTGCCGCCGCTGTCGCGAGCAGGCTCGCTCCCACACTGACCGGTGGAAGTTGAAGAAGCAGAGTTTTGGGCGTAGACCGGACGCAGCACGAGTTAAATATTGTTAATTATCCCTCGCGCGCCAAAAGCCATGACGACACCTTTATTCCCGGTCGCAGCCCGTAAACACGCAATGGATGCACAGGGCAGGTAAACCGGTGGTGGCGATGGACACCTTCGGGGGCTCGTCTGTGGATTGCGCCAGGGGATAATCCCGACGAAAATGCTCGGAGACCGCGAACCACAAGGTTGCAAGCAGGAGTGACCCGTTGACCCTAACCCCCGCCCAGGCGATCCATTTCGGTCCCTATCGGATCTATCCCGACCAACGTCTGGTCATGGAAGCCGATCAACCCGTGCGCCTGGGTCGGCGAGCCATGGACATTCTGTTGATCCTGCTCGAACACGCCGGGAACGTGGTGAGCAAGCAAACGCTGATCGCCGGGGTCTGGCCCAACAGTGTCGTCGAGGACATCAACCTGCGGGTGCACATGGCCGCCTTGCGCAAGGCGCTGGGCGATGGTCAGGCCGGACAGCGTTACATCGTCACCGTGGCCCAACGCGGCTACAGCTTCGTCGCGCCCTATTCGCTGGAGCACCTGGAGCAACCGGCGACGCATCCGGCCCCGACGCCTGGCGGCCACAACCTGCCGCTGCGCCGAACCCGTATGATCGGCCGCCAATCCCTGGTCGATAACCTGGTGACGCAACTGCCGCGCCAGCGCTTCATCACCCTGGTCGGCCCCGGCGGGATCGGCAAGACCACTGTGGCCCTGCGGGTCGCCGAGCAACTGATCGGGCGCTACCGCGACGGCATTCTTCTGCTCGACCTGGCGCCCATCAACAAACCGTCGATGATCGCCGCGCACCTGGCCAGACTGCTCGAACTGTCCCTGCACGATGACGACCCCATTCGCGGCCTCGCGACGTTCCTGCGGGACCGACAGATGTTGCTGGTGATCGACAATTGCGAGCACCTGATCGACGCCATCGCCCTGCTCAGCGAAAGCCTCCTGCGCGCAGCGCCCCAGGTGCACGTGCTGGCCACCAGCCGTGAAAGCCTGCGGGCCGAAGGGGAATTCGTCCAGCGCCTGGAGTCGCTGGACTGCCCGCCGCCCATCGCCGTACTCGACCGCGCACAGGCCCTGACGTTTTCGGCCCTGCAATTGTTCGTCGAACGGGCCATGGCCAGCCACGACAGTTTTGAGCTGACCGATGACGAACTGCCGCTGGCCATTGAAATCTGCCAGCGCCTGGACGGTATCCCACTGGCCATCGAGCTGGCGGCGGCACAGGTCGGCAGCCTCGGATTGAACGGTTTGCTCAAACAACTGCAAGGCAGTTTCCGCCTGCTCACCCCGGGTTGTCCGGCCACGCTGGGGCGCCATCAGACCCTGCGCGCCACGCTGGACTGGAGCTACGAACTGCTCAGTGACTGCGAGCGGACCTGCCTGCGTCGCCTGGGGATGTTCCGGGGCAGCTTCACCCTGGAATCGGCGGCGGCAGTGATTGGCGGCGAGCACATCGACTCGCGGGCGGTATTCGGTTCGATCACGCAACTGGTGGCCAAGTCGCTGCTGAACGTCGAAGTCGGCGACGAGGAAGTGTTCTACCGCCTGCTCGACACCACACGCAGCTACGCCCTGGAAAAACTCGGCCTGGCCTCCGACCTGCCGGGCACCCGCGAACGCCACGCCGAACGCTGCCTGGCCTTGATGGAACAGGCCCGGGACGATTGGGAGCAGATCTCGACGGGTATGTGGCTCGAACGTTATGCGCGCAGCCTGGAAGACATTCGTTCGGCCCTCGACTGGGGGTTGACCCGCCAGGGCCCGCAAGTGCTGGCGATCCGCCTGACCGCGACGTCCACACCGTTGTGGCAGGAACTGTCGCTGCTCAAGGAGCATGGCCTGTATGTGCGCAAGGCGCTGGCCCTGCTGGAGGCCGCTTCCGAACCCTGCCCCAAGGTGCAGATCGCCCTCAAACTGGCGCTGGGCAGTTCCTGCTATCACACCCAGGGCGGCACAGCGGAGACCATCGAAGCGTTCGTCAGCGCCCGCACCCTGGCCAGGCAGTGCAACGACATCGCCGGCCAGCTGCGCGCAGTCTCCGGACACATGGCGGTCAACCTCTGTTGCGCCGACTATCAGATGGCGCTGGAGCAGAGCCAGCAATTCGACCGACTGGGCCTGCACGGTGATGCCACCCTGTCCCTCAGCACCCAGCGTTTGCGGGTGCTTGCGCTGCACTTCGCCGGCGACCAGGCACAGGCGCGATTGAACGCCGAGCAAGTGTTGCAGCGCATGACCCAGAGCGGCCACCTCAACCGCTTCACCCACGGGTTTGGCGTGCAGTACGACCAGAGCGTCGCGTCACTGACCATTCTGGCGCGCATCCTCTGGCTGCAGGGGCAGCCGGAACAGGCCTGGCGCACCGCCCGGCAAGCACTGGACATTGCGCTGCAGATCAACCACGGCACCTCCATCTGCTACACCCTGGCCCTGGCCGGTTGCCTGATCGCGCACTACAACGGCGACAGCCGCACGGCGCGTGAACTCTTGCGCCTGTTGCTGGAGCAAGCGCAGAAACACTCGGTGCAACTGTTCCACACCTGGGCCCGGCATTACGCGCAAGTGATCGACCACGAGCAAGCCCACCTGCCGTTCAAGCCAGGCCTGGGGTTGATCAAGGACCTGCTGATCACCCTGGACAACCGTTTCGTCGATGACGAACTGGTGCTGCGGGCGGAAACCGGCATCGCGGGCTGGAACACCGCAGAGATCCTGCGGGCCAGGGCCAGTGCGCTGCTCATCGAGGATGACCTGCTCAATCGTGCGCCAGCCGAGAGCCTGCTGATCCGCGCGTTGAATGTGGCAAAACACCAGGGGGCCCTGGCCTGGGAGTTGCGCAGTGCGACCTCGCTGGCGCAGTTGTGGCAGCGTCAGGGCCGGCATCGCCAGGCCCACACTTTGCTGGCGCCGATCTGCGATCGGTTCACCGAAGGGCATGCCACCCCGGACCTGACAAAGGCCCGCCAGCTACTCGACGAGTTGCAGCCCCACGCGCTCGCCTGAGCCTCGGCCGGCCTGGCTGATGTAGCGCGCGTAGCTTATTTCGACAGCGCGCAGTTCACCGCTGCCTTCGAGCTTCTCCAGGGCATAGCTGCGCGTGGTGTTGAGTAGACGATAGTGGGTTGCACCACTGCCCTGCTCCTCTGACAACAGGGATTTGCGCACCAGGCTCTGCAGCCCCTGCGCCAGGCGAGCCGGCCGTATCGCCCCCCCGTGGGCGCCGGTAGCCGCCTCCAGGGTAAAGGCCTTTTTGAACACCGCCAGACGCTGCAGCACGCTCTGCTCCAGGGGGCTGAGCAAGTGATAGCTCCAGTCCAGCGCGGCCTTGAGGGTTTGATGGCGCGGCACCGCCGTACGCCGCCCCAGCGACAGCAACTGAAAACAGTTATCCAGCTGGGCTTGCACACCGACCAGTGCCAGCGCATCGATTTGCGCGGCCGCCAGTTCAATGGCCAACGGCAAGCCATCGAGGCGGTGGCAGATATCGCGCACCACCGGGAGGTCCTGTTCGCGCAGGGTGAACCCCTGCTGCCGGGCGCGGGCGCGGCTGACGAACAGTTGCACCGCCGAATACCCCATGGCCTCGTCCACCCTGAGCAGCGCCGACCTGGGCGGCACTGTCAGTGGCGGTAGCGACTGGACGGTTTCTCCGTTCGCCCGCAGCGGCTCGCGACTGGTCACCAGCACCGACAGTCGCGGCGCCTTTTGCAACAAGGCTTCAACCAATGTGCGGCAGCGTTCGTGCAAGTGCTCGCAGTTGTCCAGCACCAGTAACGCATGCCAGTCCGACAGAACCTCCAGCGAAGTCCCGACCTGCAGGTGGAGGACGCGACTCAAGTGATCCTCCACCTGCGCGGGGTCATCGATGGTCGTCAGATCCACCAGCCAGACACCGTCCCGATAATGCTGCAAGAGCAGCTCGGCCACACGCAGCGCGACAGTGGTTTTACCGATGCCGCCAGGACCGACCAGCGTCATGAGCCGGCAAACGGGCAATTGCCGCACCAGGCTGCCCACCAACGAGTCGCGACCGGTCACCGGTGTCAACCGTGCCGGCAGGTTGTGCTGAACCCTCTGCGCGCTGTCGAGCGACACCTGCGCATTCGCCGGTGCGTGGGCCACCGGTGCAACGAAACGGTAACCGCGCTGCGGAACGTTGACGATGTAACGCTGCCCTTGCACACCGTCACCCAGTGCGCGACGCAGCGCGGCGATGTGCACGCGCAGGTTGATGTCCTCGACCACCGACGTCGGCCAGACACGCGCAATCAGTTCTTCCTTGCTGACCACGGTGCCTGCGCGCTCGATCAGTACCTGCAGAATGTCCAGCGCCCGGCCGCCCATGCGCAGCGGCCGATCACCGTCCAGGATCAAGCGTTGCCGCAGATGAAAGGCGTAGGGACCGAAATGCAGTGCGGTCTCGGTGTTCAACTCTCTGACGCTGTTCATGCGCGCTCACGTGGACAAACCCGCAATGGCTCAATGACATGCAGGGCTTGCGCACCTCCTCCTATGTAGGTTCACCGGTATCTTGGCAGTCCTACGTGACGTAACAACTGTCAAAGGGGGAGCGTCACGGCCATGACGGTGCGCAAGACGGACATGTCGGCACTAGCTGAACTGCTCGCGGTACTGGGCCGGCGTCAGCCCAAGCTTTTCGCCGAACAGAAACCGCATGTGCCGGACACTGCCGAAACCGCTTTTGAAGGCCACGGTCTTGAGCGGCAGGTCGCTGGTCTCCAGCAGGTTCCTCGCGCAGTCGATGCGCGCACTTTGCAGGAACTCCATCGGGGTCATGTTCACTTCCCGGGCAAACACCCTGGCGAAATGACGCGGGCTCATGTTGGCCAGGCCCGCCAGGCGCTCGATGCTGAACGCTTCGTCGAGGTGTTCGAGCATGTAGTTCTGCACCCGGGTCACCGGTGTTTCATGGGGGGCGACTGTGGCCATCAACGGACTGAACTGCGCCTGTCCGCCCTGGCGCTTCATCACCACCAGCAACACCTTGGCCACATCCTGGGCGACTTTCTTGCCATGGTCCTCGGCCACCACCGCGAGTGCGAGGTCGATGCCGGCCGTGACGCCGCCGGAGGTGATGAGGTTGCGGTCCTGCACGTAAATCTGATCGGTCTCTACCGTGGCCTTCGGGAAGCCCTTGATCAGCCGTTCGGTGTAATGCCAGTGGGTGGTGACCCGATAACCGTCGAGCAGACCGGCATGCCCCAGCACAAAGGCCCCAGTGCAAATCGAGCCATAGACCTCGGACCGACTGACGTTGTGCTTGAGCCAATCGAGCAACGGCGGATGTTTTTCGTTGTAGGCACCGGGGCCGCCGGGCACCAGCAACAGGTCGTATCCGTCACAGGCCTGATCGATGTGCAGGTCGGCCTGCACGCTCACGCCATTGGACGCCCGCAGCGCGCCCGGCACCGTGCCGATGGTCGACAACGCATAATGGTGCTCGGGCTTGAGGTAGCGATTGGCGATGGAAAACACTTCCATGGGCCCCGCCATGTCGAGCAGGAGAAAGTCGGGAAACAGCACCATTGCCACAGTTTTCATGGGTACACATCACTGAATTCAAAAAAAAAGGATCAATTCACCAGACACCGCGTCCTTGTGGCGGGTCTGGGACATGCAGACCATTATGGCCCAGCTCCGTAACCAGCGTCGCTCGCCCGTTACTGTCAACCCAAAGGAGACAGTATTTCAATTTTCATCTACTTATTGCACCAACGGATAAACATTAACCTTCTCCTCACTCGGACGAATCAACGTCCCCCAGAGGAGAATTCATCATGCTGACCCTTCGTAAAGCTTCTGATCGTGGCATGGCCAATCATGGCTGGTTGAAGTCGTTCCACACCTTCTCCTTCGCCAACTACCGCAATCCCAAGGAGCAGGGTTTTTCCGACCTGTTGGTGATCAACGATGACCGTGTGGCAGCCGGCAAAGGCTTTGGCCAGCACCCGCACCGCGACATGGAGATTTTCTCCTATGTGCTCGAAGGCGCCCTGGAACACAAGGACACCCTGGGCACCGGTTCGGTGATCCGCCCGGGCGATGTGCAATTGATGAGTGCCGGCAGCGGCGTGGCCCACAGCGAGTTCAACCACTCGGCAACCCAAGGCGTGCACTTCCTGCAAATCTGGATCGTGCCGGACGTCAGTGGTGCCAAGCCGCGCTACCAGCAAGAGCACTTCAGCGCCGGGAAAAAACGCGGACGCCTGCAGTTGATCATCTCCCCCGAAGGGAAAAACGGCTCGCTGAAAGTGCGCCAGGATGCCCGGGTCTACGCCGGCCTGTTCGACGGCAAGGAAAGCGCCGCCCTGGAGCTGGCCGCTGACCGATATGCCTACGTGCACGTGGCCCGTGGCAGCGTCGAACTCAACGGCCTGCTGTTGCAGGAAGGCGACGGCGTACGGGTTCGCAACGAGCAGTTGCTGAACCTGAGCAATGGCGTCGATGCCGAGGTCCTGGTATTCGACCTGCGCCCACAAGAGCTGCCGGAAATGCCTTGATCCATCCCCCGCTGTTGGAGCGAGACTGTTCGCTCCAGCAGAAATGGGTCATTTCTTGGTGGGAGCGAGCCTGCTCGCGATGGACGTCAACGATCACGCGAACCCTTCGACAATTTCATCGATCACTGCGCGCACCCTGGCGGTGTGCCGCAGGTCGGCGTGGGTCACCAGCCAGACGTCATAGGGCAACGGTCGCGTGCGCTCCGGCCACAGCCTGACCAGTCCGTCCCTCTCGCCCATGTACACCGGAATTTCCCCCAGCCCGATCCCGGCGGCAATGGCTCGACGCACCAGCAGGCCTGAACTCAGGCTCGACACGATACGCCCACGCCCCACTGGCTCCGAGACCAGGGTCAGCTCCTTGTTGCCCTGCAGGTACGGCTGATACACCACCAGATCATGCCCCTCGAACGCCGAACCCGGCGCCGGTACACCGTGGGCATTCACATAATCCTGCGAGGCAAACAAGCCGACCGGCCACCGGGCGATGCGCCGGGCGATCAGGTCGGGGTTGTCCGGGCGGGTGTTGCGCACAGCGATGTCGGCCTCGCGTTTCGACAGGCTGAGCAATTGCGTCGACGCGTCCAGTTGCACCCGCACATCGGGGTGCCGCTCGTGCAAACGGGCAATCGCCGGGATCAGGAAATCGATGGCCATGGAATCGGTGGTGGTGACGCGCACGGTGCCGGTCAAACGATCATCCAGGCCTTGAATACGCCGCTGCAACTCCAGCGCCGAATGCTCCATTTTCTCCACGGCCAGCAATGCCGCCTCACCGACGGCGGTCAACGCGTACCCCTCGGAGGTGCGCAGAAACAGCGTCGCCTCCAGGGTCTTTTCCAGCGCCGAAACCCGCCGTCCGACGGTGGCCTGATCGACCCCCAGCACCCGCGCGGCGCCGCGCAGGGTCGATTCCCGGCAAACCGCGAGAAAGACCCGCGCGTCATCCCAATTCATAAGCTTCTCCAATGATGCATTTACACATCACCATAGCGCAAAATCGCTGCACTATTGCATCAATAAAACTGGATAAGCTGGGCACCAGAGAAAAATCCACAGGACGGCTCCCATGCTCACTCCCACCGTTCCAACCCGCAACGCGGTCTGGCTGCCTATTTTCGCCGGCCTCTGTGCCAGCCTGGTCAGCATTGGCCTGGCCCGGTTCGCCTACACGCCGTTGATCCCCTCGCTGATTCAGGCGCAGTGGTTTTCCGCGAGCGACGTGGTCTACCTCGGCGCGGCCAATCTGGTCGGCTATCTGATCGGTGCCTTGATCGGTCATCCGCTGGCCCGTCGCACTTCCAACAAAACGGCGCTGCGGCTGATGATGCTGGCCGTCACGCTGGCGTTTTTCGCCTGTGGCTTTCCATTGTCGGTGAGCTGGTTCTTCGGCTGGCGCCTGTTGTCGGGCGTCGCCGGTGGCGCGATCATGGTGCTGGTCGCCGGCGCAATACTGCCGCAGGTGCCCGCTTCACGTCGTGGCCGGGCCAGCGGCGCGATCTTCCTGGGCATCGGCCTGGGTATTGCCGGGTCGGGAACGATCGTTCCGCCGTTGCTGAGCCTTGGCTTGCAGAACACCTGGCTCGGCCTCGGCCTGCTGTCACTGCTGCTGACAGCCGCCAGCTGGTTCGGCTGGCCATCTGCTCAGCACGCCGCAACGCTCGCGCCATCGGCCGACGCAGGCAAAACGCCCACCGACCCACAGGTCTATCTGTTGTTTGCCCAATACGCCTTCATGGCAGCCGGGCTGGTGCCGGCCATGGTGTTCCTGGTCGATTACGTCGCTCGCGGCCTGGGTGCCGGGCCGCACGTTGGCGCGTTGATCTGGGTGATGTACGGCCTCGGCGCGATTGTCGGGCCGGTGATCTACGGCTTTCTCGCGGACAAACTGGGAGCACGCCCGAGCATTCGCCTGGTGCTGGTGGTACAGGCCCTCGCGGTCGGTTTGCTGTCCATCTCCAGCTCATTCACCGCCCTGGCGCTGCTGGCGGTGATCATTGGCTCGTTCCCGCCCGGCATTGTGCCGCTGGCGCTGGCCCGGGTGCATGAACTGATTCCGCAGCATCACCAGCAACAAATCGCCTGGAGTCGCGCTACCGTGTCCTTTGCCACCTTCCAGGCGCTTGCCGGGTTTGCCTATTCAGCCTTGTTCAATGCCAGCGGCGGTCGCCACGAACGGCTGTTCGTCATTGCCGCCGCAGCGATCATCGTGGCATTGCTGCTGGAACAGGGCATGCGCCTGGTCACGCGTCGCGATCGGCCGCAGCCGGCGTTGAACTGAATCACTGAGGCCTTGACGTGGTCCCAGCCAATGACACCTTCCAGACAGGATGCTCCGATGAATCTGCCCTCCAGCATGACCCTGATAGAAATCACTGAACCCGGCGGCCCCGAGGTGTTAAAGCCGCGCCAGGTCCCGATACCCACCCCGGGTGAAGGCGAAGTGCTGATCCGCGTGCACGCCGCCGGGGTCAATCGTCCCGATGCCCTTCAGCGGGCCGGCCAGTATCCACTCAAGCCCGGCATGAACCCGATCCCCGGCCTGGAAGTGGCCGGTGAGGTGGTGGCGCTCGGCAAGGGGGTCAGTGAATTCATCGTCGGGGACAAGGTCTGTGCCCTGACCAACGGCGGTGGCTACGCCCAATACTGCGTCACCCCGGCCGGCCAGACGCTCCCCATCCCCGAGGGCATGGATTGGGTGCAGGCCGCGGCCGTTCCGGAAACCTTCTTCACGGTATGGGCCAACCTGTTCGACATGGGCGGCGCCAGCAAGGGCCAACGCGCGTTGATCCATGGCGGCACCAGCGGCATCGGCACCACCGCCCTGATGCTGTGCCGCGAGTTCGGCATCAAGGCTTTCGCCACGGCGGGCAGCGAAGAAAAATGCGCGGCTGTGCGCAAGCTTGGCGCCGAAGCGATCAACTACCGCGACCAGGATTTCGTCCGGGTCATCCAGGACAACACCGCCGGCAGGGGCGTCAATGTGATCCTCGACATCATGGGCGGTTCGTACCTGAATCAGAACATCGCCGCGCTGGGCATGGAAGGTCGCCTGGTGATGCTGGGTTTCCTGGGGGGTGGCCGCGCCAACGACGTCGACCTGCTGGGGATCATGAGCAAACGCGCAACCATCACCGGCTCGCTGATGCGCCCGCGTACCGACGCGGAGAAAGCCTCGATCGCCGAGCAACTGCGCGAATACGTCTGGCCGGTGCTCACGGCCGGGCGCTGCCTGCCGATGATCGACAAAGTCTATCCGCTGGCCGAGGCAGCACAGGCGCATGCGCGGATGGAGGCCGGGGATCATATCGGCAAGATTGTGTTGCAGGTGGCTTGACGATTGTCGCTGCAGGGACGCGGTCGTTGTGGGAGCTGAGGTGTGACGGGGGAAAGACAGTGAACAACCGTCGAAATTGTTCCCGCCACCCCCGCGCTTCTGTTAAAACCCGACTTTCAGTGTTCAACCGGTAGACCCGCCCATGCCCTCTCCCCTGCTCTCCACCTTGCGTCGCCGCTGGCTGGCGCTGCTGTGCATGACCTTGCTGGTGGTCGGCCTGCCGGTGAGTTGCGGGGTACTGGAGCGTACCGAGCGTCAGTTGCTGTTCCGCATCGAACCGGGCACCGCTGGCTGGTATCGCGGTTTGCCCAGGGACGTCCAGGAATTCGACATCCAATCCGACCGTTTCAAGGGCGGACAAAACCTGCATGCCTGGTGGTGGCCCGCCGCACGTCGGGATGCGCCGTCGATCCTGTACCTGCATGGGGTGCGCTGGAACCTGACCGGCCAGGCATTTCGCATCGAGCAATTGCGCGCCATGGGCTATTCGGTGCTGGCCATCGACTACCGTGGCTTTGGCCAGAGCAAGGGCGACCTGCCATCGGAGGCCAGCGTGTACGAAGATGCGCGTGCGGCCTGGGAACGCTTCCAGGCGCTGCAACCGGATGCGAACAAGCGCCTGATCTATGGCCATTCCCTGGGTGGCGCCGTGGCCATCGACCTGGCGGCCGACCTCGCCGCTCAGGCGAAAAAAGACCAGGTCGCCGTTCCGGTGCGAGGGCTGGTGATCGAATCGACCTTCACCTCACTGGGCGATGCCGTGGCGCAAGTGGCCGAAAGCAACCTGCCGGTAAAATGGCTGCCGGTGCGCTGGCTGCTGTCGCAGAAATTCGATTCCATCGACAAGATCGTCGACATCGACATGCCGCTGTTGGTGGTCCATGGCCTGGCCGACGCCTTCATGCCTTCGCGCTTCAGCGAACAATTGTTCAACGCCGCCAATGAACCGAAAAAGTTGCTGCTGGTGCCTGGCGGCACCCACAACAACAGCATGAGCCTGGGCGGCAGCCAGTACCGGCAGGCCATTGAAAACCTGATTAAGACCAGACCGGCACAGATGGCCGGACCGGCACTGACCCGCAATGCCCGGATGCCTGACAGCTAGCGATAACCTTGCGCCTGCAGATTGAACAACTGCGCATAACGCCCGCCCGCAGCCACCAGACTGTCGTGATCGCCACGTTCAAGAATGACGCCCTGGTCGAGCACGATGATGTGATCGGCGTTGCGCACGCTGGAAAACCGGTGGGAAATCAGCAGCGTCATGCGCTCCGTCGTGTGCTCGCTGAAATGCTCGAACACTGCCGCTTCCGCCGCCGGGTCGAGGGCTGACGTCGGCTCATCGAGAATCAGGATATCGGCGTCGCGACGCATGTAGGCGCGGGACAGAGCGATTTTCTGCCATTGCCCACCGGACAGTTCCTGCCCCCCGGCAAACCACCGCCCCAGTTGCGTGGCATACCCTCGGTCCAGTCGCTCGATGAACGGCGCGGCCATGCCTTCGGCGGCGGCCGCCTGCCAGCGCTGCTCATCGTTGAAAGCCAGGGTGTCGCCGACGCCGATGTTCTCGCCCACGGTGAACTGGTAACGGATGTAATCCTGGAAAATCACCCCGATGCGCCGGCGCAACGCCTCTTCCTCCCATGCCTGCAAATCGCTGCCATCCAGCAGGATACGGCCCTGATCAGGGCGATACAGGCGGGTCAGCAACTTGATCAGTGTGGTCTTGCCGGACCCGTTCTCCCCCACCAGCGCCACGCTGCGCCCCGGAACAAGGTGCAGGTCGATCCCCTCCAGCGCTGCCTGGCTTGCTCCCGGATAACGGAAACCAACCTGTTCAAAGCGCAAGCCATCACCCGGCAAGGCGCCCACGGTGAGATGCCCGGTGTCCGCCACAACCGGTTCCGCCAGGTATTCATAAAGGCTCGACAGGTACAAACCATCCTCGTAGAGGCCGCTGATGGCGCTCAAGCTGCTGCTCACCGCCGCCTGGCCCTGCTTGAACAGCACCAGGTACATGGTCATCTGGCCGAGGGTGATATTGCCGTGGACGGTGTCGACCACCACCCAGGCGTACGCCAGATAAAACGCCGCCGTGCCGAGCAGACCCAGGACAAAACCCCAGCCATCGCGGCGCAGGGTCAACCGCCGGTCTTCGGCGTAAAGACGCGTGAATGTCTCGCGGTAGCGCTTCAACAACAGCGGCGCAAAACCAAACAGCTTGACCTCCTTGATGTAGGCCTCATGGGAGAGCAGCGTCTCGATGTAATTCTGCTGTCGGCTCTCCGGGGCACGGCGGGTGAACAACCTGAAGGCGTCGCCGGAAAAGTGCGCTTCGGCGAAAAACACCGGCAGCGCGCCGACCACCAGCAACACCAGTGCCCACGGCGAAAAATGCACCAGCAACACACCGAAACTGATCAACACGATCAGGTTCTGGATCAGCCCCAGCGACTTCATCACCAACGCCAACGGACGGGTCGAGGCTTCGCGCCGCACGCGAACCAGCTTGTCGTAGAACTCGGAATTCTCGAACTGCACCAGCGACAACGTCTGCGCCTTCTGCAGGATCATCGTGTTGACCTTCTGCCCCAACTGCACCCGCAGTAGCGATTGCTGGACCGACAACGCCCGCTGGGTCCCGGACAGCAACGCGAGCACGCCCGCCTCGAACAGCACATAACGCACCACCGGCCACAGCGGCGCACTGCCCTGCTGCGCGTGCAACTGCATGGCAAAGACCACGGCATCGACAATGCGTTGGCCAAGCCAGGCCGCCAGCGCCGGAAGCACACCGGCGACCAGGGTGGCCAACACCAGACCAAGGAACAATCCGCGAGAGGTGCCCCAGACCAGCAGCAGCGCGCGTCTGGACTGGTCGAGCAACGTTGTGATTCGGTTGAGGGCAGCGGGCATCCCTAACTATCGCGCCGGAACGAACGATCAGCGTTTCTTTTTACAGCCGGTGGACCCAAGGGGGGCTTGGGTCGCCGGGACACACCCGGCCTGCCGCTGCTATCAACCGTTGATTTGTAACAAGGAGGCATTTCCTGAGGAGCCCTGCTCGTCATGCTGTTCACCATTCTGCTGTGAAAATTCAACCCATTGAACGTTCGAGACATCAATAACAATAGCCTCTGCGCCTATTTGAAACTCCTGCCCCTCGCCGTCGAGCCAACTGGGATCCTCAATCACAAACTGCCCCCTTGTCGGCTCGGCCGGCCATTCGATCGGCCAGCCATACAAGCGCCTGTTGTCCAGTAAATGCAGTACGACAAATCTTGGTCTGGTCGAGAAAGCACTGTACCACTGGCTGGGAAAGGAGGTCTGCCGGGTTATGTTCACTCTTCTGAGTGCGCGATGCAGCTTGTCACTGCTCGCGATGTAACAGGATAAAAAGCCTAGCAACACCGCAATCACTGCCGACAGCTATGCCTCTGATTTCCTGTCCCACACACCCACGGAAAAGAAACCCTCGCCAATCACGAGAAGCAACGCGCCCAGCCCAACCACCAGCGACTGAATCAAAAACGTAAATATCAACGCCTGGACAATCTGCCCGAAGGTGTCCGGCCGTTTGAACGCCGTCAGCGAATAGAAAATCCAGGCTGCCAGAAAACCCGGGATCAAATACTGAAGCAGCGGAATCACTTCCTTGACCAAGCCATCCATGCCGTTTTCATTCCATTGAAAAAATCGACTCGGAGCCAATAAATACAGCACCCCGAAGGCCTGTGTCACCCACGGACAAAGCAAGGTCGTCACAAGAAATGTCAGGACTACAGGCCGAAGTTTTTTCTTACAAAGGACGAAGATCAGCCGCACAAAAACTCAAACGGCGTCCGACGTTCACGCCTGAAATTTCGCCCGATATTTGCCTGGACTCTCGCCCGTCCATTTCTTGAACGCCCGATGAAACGCACTCGGTTCCTGGAAACCCAGTTGCTCGGCGATGTGACCGATGCTGGCCCGGCTCTCGCGCAACTGCTCGAACGCCACGGCGCGGCGGACCTCGTCCTTGATCTCCTGGTAAGAACAGCCTTCACGCTCCAGCCTGCGGCGAAAGGTGCTGGGGCTCAGGTGTTGTTCCAGAGCAAAGGCCTGCAGGGTCGGCCATTGGCTGTAATGGCTGTTGCGCAAGCGTTGGTGCACCTGCGACGCCAGGCCATGCTGGTTGCGGAAACGAATCACCAGCCATTGCGGAGCCGTGCGCAGGAACACTTTGAGCGACGCCAGATCCTGGACCACGGGCAAGCGCAGGTAGTGGCTGGCGAATTCGATTTCGGTGCGCTCGGTGCCGAAGGTCAGGTTGGGCCCCCAGAGCAGGCGGTCGTCGCTCAAGGACAGGCGCTCATGACGAAAATCCGCACGGTCGATGGGGATGCGCCGCCCGCCCAGCCAGCACATCAGGCTGATCATCAGCACCAGGAACGTTTCTTCGCCAAACCGTGCGATATCCGCTGGCGCACGGGTTTCCAGGCTGATGACCGCACGCTTGCCACGCACCGTCAGCGTGCCGCGGTAGTCGCTGAGGAACAGGGCGAAATTGCCCAGGCACTGGCGCATGGCTTTATGCAAGTCGGGTTCCTGGATCAGGGCGCGGCAGATCAACGCAAAGCTGCCCGCGGGCATGCCGTGGGAATCGAGCCGGAAGAACTCGTCGTTGAGCTCGCGGATCTGAATCAGCCACAGCGCCGCAAACGCACTGGCTGGCACCCGCGCCGCGGGTTGTTCGAGCAACGACGGGTCGATGCCGGCCTGATCCAGCGCCGCCGCGAGGCGTCGCGGATCGTTACCCAGCCCATGGATCATCGCCTGCACGAAGTAGGCGGCCACCGAGTCCTTTTCCCGCATCTGAACGCTTCGCTCCCCAATCAGCCGAATGGCAAAAAACACCAGCACCCTTGAACAGTTTCGGCATAGGCCAACCGTCGCACCGGTTCTAGACTCGCGGCAATCTTACGCCTTCCACCGTTGCGGCGGCGAAGGTATCGCAGGGTCTGATCGGAAGGACGGCAACATGAATCTGCAAAACATTGGCGTGATCGGCGCCGGCACCATGGGCAACGGCATCGCGCAGGTCTGCGCCCAGGCCGGCTTCAATGTGACCCTGATCGATATCGCCGACAGCGCCCTGCAAAAGGCCCTGGCGACCATCGGCAAGAACCTCGATCGCCAGGTGGCCAAGGAAACCCTGACGACCGCGCAGAAGCTTGCCACCCTCGACAACATCCGCACCAGCACCGATTACAGCAGTTTGCACAACGTGCAACTGGTGATCGAAGCCGCCACGGAAAACCTCGACCTGAAACTGCGCGTGTTGCAACAGATCGCCGCGCAGGTCAGTGCCGAGTGCGTGATCGCCTCCAACACCTCGTCGCTGTCCATCACCCAACTCGCCGCCAGCGTCAGCCAGCCACAACGGTTCATCGGCCTGCACTTCTTCAACCCGGTGCCGGTGATGGGCCTGATCGAAGTGATCCGCGGCCTGCAAACCAGCGACGCCACGCACGCCCTGGCCCTGGAGATGGCGACCACCCTGGGCAAAACCGCGATCACTGCCGGCAACCGTCCGGGGTTCGTGGTCAACCGGATCCTGGTGCCGATGATCAACGAAGCGATACTGGTGTTCCAGGAAGGCCTGGCCAGCGCTGACGACATCGACGCCGGCATGCGCCTGGGTTGCAACCAGCCCATCGGTCCACTGGCCCTCGCGGACCTGATCGGTCTGGACACGGTGCTGGCGATTCTCGAAGCCTTCTACGAGGGTTTCAACGACAGCAAATACCGTCCTGCGCCACTGCTCAAGGAAATGGTTGCCGCCGGCTACCTGGGGCGCAAGACGGGGCGTGGCTTCCATGCCTATGCCTGAGCGTTGCTCACGGTTCGCCGAGTACCGGGACAAAGTGCTGGAGCTGTTCGCCAGCAAGGGGTTCGGTCAGGTCGGCATGCGCGAACTGGCCACGTGCCTGGGACTGTCCCCGGGCTCGCTGTATCACCATTACCCGAGCAAACAGCATTTGTTGCTCGATCTGATCGAGGAATTCTACGAAGAGTTGTTGGCGGCCCTCGGGCGCATCGATCACAAGGCCGGTGCGAAACGCGACAAGCTGCACAACCTGATCCGCGCACACCTGAACCTGCATCACGAAATGCCCTGGCATTTTCGCCTGGTGGAGCGCGACAGCGGCTGCCTGAACGACGAGCAGCAGGCGCGGGTCCGGCAATTGCGCGAACAATACGAAGGCACCTTGCTGCAGATGCTTGGCAGCCGCTTGCGCCTCAGCGAACCGGCACGTCTGGCCACCGGGCACGCGATTGCCAACCTGCTCAACAGCGCCCCCTGCTGGCTGGCGCAGCACGCGCTGGACGAACAAGCGCGCGACGACCTGCTGGAAAACCTCATCGGCGGCGCCATCGAACGGCTGCTGCGGCCTGCACTACCGCGCGCGGCAGCCTGACATCTCAGGCGCAACGCCATAAGCCGTGCCGATTCAATAGACAAAACATCTAAAAGATTTTTGCATGTGGTCCCCTCTAACGCTTTGCTATTGGAGCCCATCCACCGCAGAGCCGGACGCGCACCGCGTCCTCCTTCTGCCGCCTTCCTTTTCGGGAGCCTGCCATGAAAATCAATCCCTACCTCATCTTCAACGGCGACTGCAAAGCCGCGTTCACCTTCTACGCCCAAGCCCTGCAAGGCCAGCTCGACATGATGATGACCTTCGGCGAGAGCCCGGCCCGCGAACACTTCCCGGCTGACCTGCACAACCTGATCATCCACACCCGCCTGTCGGTGGGCGACCAGGCGATCATGGGGTCGGACACCACCCCCGACCGCCCCACCGATGACATGGCCGGGTGCTCGGTATCACTGAACGTCGACAGCATTGCCGAGGCGGATCGCGTGTTCAATGCACTGGCCGAGGACGGCAGCGTGCAGATGCCCCTGGAAGCGACCTTCTGGGCGGCGCGCTTCGGCATGCTGGTGGACCGGTTTGGCGTGTCTTGGATGGTCAATTGCGAGAAGGATCGGTAAACGGTTCCCCTGCAGGAGCGAGCTTGCTCGCGATGAACCTGGGAACACTGAGGCGTGTCAGGTTTCCAGCGTCATCGCTGACGACCATTGTCGGAACGCAGGCCGGAGCGAGCGCTCCCGCAGCTTGGCGCACCCTCTGCTATCGTCAATGGGCTACCCGATCAACGCTGGATTTTTCGGAGTAACCCCCATGTTGCCCTGGTCTCCCCGGTTGAAACTGTCCCTGCTGGCAGCAGGGCTGGCCGCCTCCCTCCTCGTCCTCCACGGTTGCGCCACGGTCGATGCGCACACCACCGCCTACGTTGGCGTCGAACACCCGGCGCCAACCCTGGCCAGCGAGGTGCAAGTACTGCGCACCGAACCGTTGCGCCCGCACGTTCGTCTCGGTGAGGTGTTGATCGACGCCAGCACCGAACCAGCGCCACCGATCACCGAAGTCGAACAAAAACTGCGTGAGGAGTCCGCCAAGCTCGGCGGCGATGCAGTGGTGGTGGTCTACGACCATATTCAAACCACGGGCGCGTTTGTCCGCGGGGGATTGTGGAGTCGCGACGTTGAAACCATCCAGGGCCGCAAGCTCAAGGGGATTGTGATCAAGTACCGTTGAGGGCGCTGGATAACTTGGCAGACCTGCCCTGTGGAAGCGACGGAGCGAACAGCTTGCTCGGTCATGCAGAAGAATTGCCCTGCGCGAGGGTTTCCCGTGGAGCGTTCCAACTGCCGCTCACCACTCGTCGCCCAGGCCCCGACGCGCCCTTTCTTCCACCCCCGCTGGCTCACGGATTGCAAACGCTGGCGTAGTCGCCGCGCAGTGACGAAATCCTGACGCGCCGGCCATCATCTATACTCACCACCACCAGCGCCAGGCTGGATCAGTTTTTCGGAGATGCAACGTGTCAACTCTCAGTGAAATCGCAGCGAATCACGCGAAAATGGCGAAAAAAATGGCCGGAGAGTCGACTGAAATGTGTGAGCGCCAATCCATGGTGGTTGGTGGCTTCGAGGTCAATTCCGTCGATGAGCAAGTGCAGGTGCCCTTCCATTTGATCGTGGGAGCCCAGGACACTCCGATTGCGCTGACGGCGGGCTACGCGCTCTGATGGCGACGCCCCCAATGCCTCGAGGATGATACTGACGCTGTAGCTCTCGGTAACAAACAGCCCCCTAACGGTGCGTCTTTTTTACGACGCATCGTCGCTCGCCCCGCCCTGCAAGGCGCCAGCCGCCATGGCGTAGTTTGTGCATCGCAACGCATTCCCCTGCTGCCTGAAGCCGCCATGCGCCCTAAGGAACTCAAACTCTGGACCACCGGTGTCGCCCACTTGCTCGACCTGCAAGCGGGGCATGCACGCCTGGCGGGCTTGAGTCATTGGCTGCGCCAGGTGTGCCCGGTCGATCATTTCGTGCTGTTCGTCTACGAGGGCAACCACCGGCCCCTGGCGCTGTTCGATACCTTTGCCGCCGACAAGCGCGCGGTGTACGTCGATGACTACCAGTGCGGGCCGTATCTGCTCGATCCGTTCTACCTGGCCTGTACCCGCGGACAGGCGCCGGGCCTGTGGCGCCTGCGCCAGTTTGCGCCGGACCACTTCTACCTCGGCGAGTATTACCTGACCTATTACCAGCAAACCGGTCTGGCGGAAGAAGTGGCGTTTTTCGTCGAACTGGGGGGCGGCGCCATGGCGGTGCTGTCGTTGATGCGCTCGTCGGCCAGTTGCGCCTTCAGCCGCGACGAGATGCAGTTGATCGAGTGCGCACAAGGCGTGGTCGAACAGGTGGTCAACGAAGCCTGGCGCTTGCGTCAGGCCCAGCAACCGCGTTCGGCGCAGGACCTGGACTTCAAGATCCGCGAAGCCTTCGATCAGTTCGGCGCGCACATCCTGACCGGCCGCGAGCAGGAAATCGTCCAGCTGTTGCTGCGCGGTCACTCCAGCGCATCGGTGGCCGAGCAATTGAACATCAGCCCCGGCACGGTGAAGATTCATCGCAAGAACATCTACGCCAAGCTGGGCATCGGCAGCCAATCCGAATTGCTCGGTCTGTTCATCCGCGACCTGACCGGACAGGAGTTGGTCGTCGACGCCTGACGCCTGAAAACGACTCTATCCCCCAAGGGATATATACAGCGCAAAACCGCCGTTGCTAGTTTGGCCCCGTCGCACTGATTCATCACTGCAAGGGAGCCGGCCTCGTGAACGACAATTCGCCAAGTGATATCGAATTCTGCAATGTGGTCAAACGCTATGGCGAGGTGACCGCCGTCAGCGGCTTGAACTTCTCCGTGCGCCGTGGCGCATTTCACTCCTTCCTCGGCGGGTCGGGCTGCGGCAAGACCACCACCTTGCGCATGATCGCCGGCTTCGAACAACCCAGCAGCGGCGAAGTGCGCCTGGCGGGCCAATGCGTCGCCGGTGTGCCGGCCTACGAGCGTCCGGTGAACATGGTGTTCCAGCATTACGCGCTGTTCCCGCACCTGACGGTGGCGCAGAACATTGCCTACGGCCTGCGTTATCGCACCCCGCGCCCAGACCGCAAAGCCCAACTGCGCATGGCCGACGAGGCCCTGGAAATGGTGCGCCTGAGCGGTTTCGGCCAACGCAAGCCGAGCGAACTCTCCGGTGGCCAACAACAGCGTGTCGCCCTCGCCCGGGCGCTGGTGAACAAACCCACCGTGCTGTTGCTGGATGAACCGCTGGCCGCACTCGACCGCAAGCTGCGCAAGGAGATGCAATCGGAACTGCTGCGCCTGCAACGGGAAGTCGGCATCACCTTCGTGCTGGTCACCCACGATCAGGAAGAAGCCCTGTCGATGAGCGACAGCATCAGCGTGATGCACAGCGGCTCGATCATCCAGACCGCCACCCCGGAACAACTCTACGAAGCACCGGCCAGCCGCTACGTCGCCGACTTCATCGGCGAATCCAATCTGTTCAATGGCACGGTGCGTCACCTGCACGGCAACTGCGTGGTACTGCGCACCGAGCAGGGACTGGAACTGACCAGCCCGCTGACGCCCACCGGCCAGGCCCTGAGCGCCGACACCGCCGGCTGCATCGCCGTGCGCCCGGAACTGATCAGCATCGCCGGCGCCCACGCCGAGCTGGCCCGTGAAGTGAAACTGCAAGGCTGCGTGGAAGACCGGATCTACCTCGGCAATACCACCGAATACCGCGTACGCACCCAGGCTTTCGGCGTGGTCTGCGTACGGGTGCCGCGCCAGCAGGATCAGGGCGCCAATGCATTCGAACACGGCGCGGCAGTGAGCGTCGGCTGGGATCACGCCAACGGCCTGGCCATGGCGTTGTAATTCAACGATTCATCAACCGGATGTGGAGCGTGCTATGGACCAGAAGACGTTTATCAAAAACCTGCGCAGCTGGCAGAACGGCTCGATCAGCCGCCGCGATTTTCTTGGGCGCACCGGCCTGGGGATTGCCGCGGCGGTGGTCGCCACGAACATGCCGGGCCTGCTGACGTCCACCGCCCAGGCGGCCGAGCAGGCCAAGCTGGGAGATCGCCTGTCGCTGGCGACCTGGCCCAATTACCACAGCCAGGACAACCTCGACGCCTTTGGCAAGACCACGGGTGCGCGGGTCTCGATGAGCGTGTTCGGCTCCAACGAGGAAATGCTCGCCAAGTTGCAGGCCGGTGGCAGCGGCTGGGATGTGCTGGTGCCGACCAACTACACCATCAGCACCTACGTCGGCCTGGGCCTGATCGAACCGCTGGACCTGTCGCGCATTCCCAATTTCGACGCCTCGGCGTTTCAGCAGAAATTCATGGCGCAAGGCACGGTGGACGGCAAGGTGTATGCGGTGCCGAAAAACTGGGGCACCACCGGCATGCTCTACGACACCGGAAAATTGAAGAACGGCCCCACCAGCTGGAAAGAATTCTGGGCCGCTGCGCAAGGCCCGGCCAGTGGCCGCACCATGGTTCACGACTATCAGTTGACCGCCATCGGTAACGCCCTGAAAAGCTTCGGCTACAGCTTCAATTCCCTGGACCCGAAAGAACTGGCCGACGCGGAAAAACTGCTGATCGAAGTCAAGCCGCACCTGTTCGCGATCAACTCCGACATTCAGCCGTCGATGCGCAGCGGCGATGCCTGGCTGGCGATGTCCTGGACCGGCGACGCCTCGCAGTTGCACCGCGACAACGCGCAAATGCAGTTCGAGCTGGGCAAGGAAGGTGGCGAACTGTGGAGTGACTTCTTCGCCATCCCCAAAAGCTCGGAGCACAAGGATGCCGCCTATGCGTTCATCAATTACCTGCTCGACCCGCAGCACAACAAGCTTGAAGTGCTGAGTCACGGCTACCCGAGCGGCGACAAGCGCGTCGATGCCCTGCTGCCCGCCGCCATGCTCGACGACCCGATCATGTACCCGGCCGCCGAGGCCTTGAGCCCGCTGGAGTTCGGTGCAGCGGCGACGCTGACCAGCCCGGCACGCGCCGAACTGATGGCGCGCTTCAAGTCCGCCTGAGCCCCGACCATGGCCAACGAGGAGTCACCCATGAATGCTGCCGCCCACCCGCAAACGGTGCAGCCGGCCAGTGCCCTGTCAGTCGAGGCGCGCCAGCGGCGCAGCCTCGGCCGACGGATCACCCTGCTGATGCTGTTGCCGTCGACCCTGTGGTTCCTGCTGCTGTTGTTGATGCCGCTGGTGATCATCCTGGTGTTCAGCTTCGGCGAGCGCAGCGCCGTGGGCGGCTATGCCGGTGGCTTTACCCTGGCCAACTACCTGAACCTCGGCTCCCGCGGCGCGGCCTTCAGCAACACGCTGATGCTCGCGCCGCTGGGCACCCTGGTGTGCCTGCTGGCGGCCTACCCGCTGGCGTACTTCCTGGCGGTCAAGGTCACCCGCAATCGTTCGCTGTTGCTGACGCTGGTGATCGTGCCGTTCTGGACCAGTTTCCTGATCCGCACCTATGCCTGGATCTTCATCCTCAGTGGCAAGGGCATCCCGGCCATGCTCGCCAGCCTGGGCCTCGAGGATGTGCGGTTGATCAACACCCCCTGGGCGGTGCTGATCGGCATCGTCTATGGCTACTTGCCGCTGATGGTGTTCCCGATTTACGTCAGCCTGGAAAAACTCGACAAGCGCCTGCTCGAAGCCTCCGCCGACCTGGGTGCCAGCGCCTTCGAAAGCTTCCGGCGGATCACCCTGCCGCTGTCCGCGCCGGGGATCATCACCGGGGTCATGCTGGTGTTCATCCTGCTGATGGGTGAATTCCTGATCCCGGCGATTCTCGGCGGCGGCAAGGTGTTCTTCGTCGGCAACGCACTGGTCGACCTGTTCCTGCAATCGCGCAACTGGCCGTTCGGCAGTGCGTTGGCGATGACACTGGTGGCGATGATGCTGCTGATCATCGGGGTGTACCTGAAACTGGTGGCGCGCTACGGCGGCCGCCCTGCCGACGGAGGCGTGTGACATGTGGCTGCGCAGCTATTCGACTTCGCTGTACCTGTTTCTCTATGCGCCCATCGCGCTGATCGTGCTGTTCAGCTTCAACGCCGGGCGCAGTGGCCTGGCGTTCGAATGTTGCTCGACGCAATGGTTCGGCCGCGCCTTCGGCAACCCGTTCATCATGGAAGCGCTGGGCAACAGCGCGTTCATCGCCTTCACCTCGGCGCTGATCGCCACGCTGTTCGGCACCCTGGCGGTGTTCGGCTTGCAACGCGCCCATCCCAAAGTGCGCCTGCTGTTCGACGCCCTGACCTACTGCGCGATCATCGTTCCGGGCATTGTCATCGGCATCTCGACGCTGATTGCCTTCATCAGCCTGTTCGACCTGATCAACCCCTTGCTGGCGAGCTGGATACCGGACGTGCCGCGCCTGAACATGGGGTTCTTCACCGTGATCGCCGCGCACTCGCTGTTCACCATGGCGCTGGTGATGGTGATCGTGCGCAGCCGCGTCGACTCACTGGACAAGGCGCTGCTGGAAGCCTCGGCCGACCTTTACGCACCGCCGATGCAAACGTTCTGGCGCGTGACCCTGCCGCAGATCAGTCCGGCGATCATGGCCGGGTTCCTGCTGGCGTTCACCTTCAGTTTCGACGATTTCATCATCGCGTTTTTTGTCGCCGGCTCCGAGACGACCTTGCCGATCTACATCTTTTCTTCGATCCGCCGCGGCGTGACCCCGGAGATCAACGCGGTATCGACCGTCATCATCTGCGCGTCGCTGGCGCTGCTGTTCACTTCCCGTCACCTGCAAAACCGCCGTACCGGCGTCCAGGAGTCTCACCATGCGTGATCAGCTTTACATCAACGGCGAGTGGGTCAGCCCGGACCTGGGCGGTTACCTGGACGTGATCGACCCGGCCACCGGCCAGGCTTTCCATCGGGTAGCGGCGGGCACCGAGGAGGATGTCGATCACGCGGTACGCGCCGCCCGGCGTGCCTTCGACAACGGCTGGAGCCAGACCACCGGGGCCGAGCGTGCGCAGTGGCTGGAGGCGCTGGCCGATGAACTGGAAAACACTCAGCAGGCGCTGGCCGAGCTGGAAGTGCGCGACAACGGCAAACCCTTGCCCGAAGCGCAGTGGGACGTTGGCGATGCGATCGGCTGCTTTCGCTACTACGCCGGGTTGGCCCGCGAGCTGGATCAGCAGCAGGACCAGCCGCTGGCGTTGCCGGACCCGCGTTTTCGCTGCCGCATCCGCCATGAACCGATTGGCGTGGCCGGACAGATTATTCCCTGGAACTACCCGCTGTTGATGGCGGCCTGGAAAGTCGCCCCGGCGCTGGCTGCCGGGGCAACGCTGGTGTTGAAACCCTCGGAGCTGACGCCCCTCACGGCGCTGGAACTGGCGGCGGCCGCTGACCGCATCGGCCTGCCGGCCGGGGTCCTGAACGTGGTCAGCGGCCTGGGTGCCGATGCCGGCGGACCGCTGACCGAGCACCCCGGCGTGGACAAACTGGCCTTCACCGGCAGCGTGCCCACCGGAGCAAAAATCATGTCGGCGGCGGCCCGCGACATCAAGAACATCAGCCTGGAACTGGGTGGCAAGTCGGCGTTCATCGTGTTCGACGACGCCGATGTCGAGGCGGCCGTGGAGTGGATTCTGTTCGGGATTTTCTGGAACCAGGGCCAGGTGTGCAGCGCCACCTCGCGTCTGCTGGTACAGGAAAACATCGCCCCGCGCCTGATCGAACGGCTGGTCGAGGAAACCCGCCGGATCAGCATCGGCCCGGGACTGCAGCCCGGGGTGTTGCTCGGCCCGCTGGTCAGCCAGGGCCAGTACGACAAGGTCCTGGGCTACATCGATCAGGGCCTCGCCAGCGGTGCACGCCTGCTGACCGGTGGCCAACGCCCGGCGCATCTGCCGGAAGGTTATTTCTTGGAGCCGGCGATCTTCGACGAACCCGGGCACAGCAGCATCCTCTGGCGCGAAGAAGTGTTCGGCCCGGTGCTGTGCGTCAAGCGTTTCAAGACCGAGGAGCAAGCGCTGCAAATGGCCAACGCCAGCCGTTTCGGCCTCGCCGCAGCGGTGATGAGTGCCGATCTGCAACGCAGTGCCCGTGTCGCCAATCAGCTGCGCGCCGGGATCGTCTGGGTCAACTGCTCGCAACCGACCTTCGTCGAGGCGCCCTGGGGCGGCATGAAACACAGCGGCATTGGCCGGGAACTCGGCCAATGGGGGCTGCACAATTACCTGGAGGTCAAGCAGGTGACCGAGTACGTCAGTGACCAACCCTGGGGTTGGTACCTGAAATAGTCTGAAAACCCGTTCCCCCAGCAGCGAGCAAGCTCACTCCTGTAGGGGGAACGCGGAGTGTCAACACCCTGGACCCCACAAGCCTCACCCCAGATACCACCCCCAAGCCTCGCCGTCATAGCGGGTGATCTGCTTGGTCTCGAGGTAGTTGTTGTAACCCCACTCGCCCAGCTCACGGCCAATGCCGCTTTGCTTGTAACCGCCCCAGGGCGCTTCGACAAAGGTCGGTTGCGAGCAGTTGACCCAGACGATCCCGGCGCGAAAACGGCGGGCGACCCGTTCGCAGCGAGAGATATCCCGCGACATGACGGCAGCAGCCAAGCCGAACGGCGAGTCGTTGGCCAGGCGAATCGCTTCGGCTTCGCTGTCGAAGGCCCGCAGGCACACCACCGGGCCGAAGATCTCTTCGCGCCACACCGAGCTGTCTTCAGGCACATCGGCAAAAATTGCCGGGGTCAGGTAATAGCCTTTGTCCAGGTGCGCCGGACGTGCCCCGCCGCTGACCAGGTGCGCGCCTTCCTGCTGCCCCAGCGCAATGGCTTCGAGCACCTTGTCCAGTTGGCCCTGGCTGACCAGCGGCCCGAGCTTCACCCCCTCGGTGAAGCCCTGGCCGATCCGGATCTGCTCGGTCGCTTCGATCAAGCGCTGCAGCAGTGCCGGGTACAGCGCACGCTCCACCAGCACCCGCGAAGTGGCCGAACAGACCTGGCCCTGGTTCCAGAAAATCCCGAACAGAATCCACTCCACCGCTGCATCGAGGTCGCTGTCGGCGAAGATCACGAACGGCGATTTGCCCCCCAGTTCCAGGCTGATGTTCTTGATCTCGGCCGCTGCCGCTTGCATGATTTTGCGCCCGGTGGGCACGCTGCCGGTGAAGGCGATCTTGTCGACATCCGGGTGTTCGGCCAGGGGTTTGCCGGCATCGGCACCCAAGCCACTGACCACGTTGAGCACGCCGGCGGGCAACCCGGCCTGATCGGCGATGCGTGCCAGCTCGATGGCGGTCAGCGGCGTCAGTTCCGACGGTTTCAACACCACCGTGCAGCCTGCTGCCAGTGCCGGGGCGACCTTCCATGAGGCCATCAGCATCGGGAAATTCCACGGGATGATGGCGCCAACCACGCCCACGGGTTCCTTGATCACCGAGCAGTTGAAGCGTTCATCGGGCAGGCTGACGGATTGCTCGGCAGCCTGATCCGAACCCTCGGCGAGCGCGGCATAAAAGTCGAAACAGCCGGCGGTGTCGGCGATGTCCCACGCCGCTTCCGGCAGCGGCTTGCCGTTGTCGCGCACTTCGATGGCCGCCAGTTCGTCCTGACGCGCGCGGATGCCGTCAGCGATGCGCCGCAGCACCTGCGCCCGTTGCGTGCCGCTCCAGCGCGGCCAGTCCCCTTCGTCGAACGCCTGGCGCGCGGCGGCCACCGCCCGCTCGACATCCTGGGCGGTGGCCGCCGCCACCAGCGCCAGCACCGACTCATCGCTCGGGTCCAGCGTTTCGAAAACACCGCGCTGCACCGGTTCGACCCACTCGCCGCCGATGTACAGCCGTTGATAATCAGCCATGACACACCTCGTTTTCCGGTTGTTCCAGCCGCACGTTTTCCAGACGACTGAAAGCATCGATTCGTACTCCGCTGCCCACGCTGACCCCAGGCCCGAACACCACGCAGGGCTCGATGCAGACATCGGCGGCCAGCCGCGTATCGGCACTGAAGAATACCGTGTCCGCAGCCACCAGGCTGACGCCCGATTGCATGACGGCCTGGCGTCGGCGTTGCTGGAACAGCTGCTCGGCGGCATGCAACTGCTCACGATCGTTGACCCCGAGCACCTCGGTTTCGTCCACGTCCACCGCCATCACTGGCAGGCCGGCGTCGTTGGCCACGGCCACCGCGTCGGTGAGGTAATACTCGCCCTGGGCGTTCTGCTTGCCAATCCGGTCCAGCAGCCACAGGCAGGTGTCGGCACGCAGCCCCATGACACCGCCGTTGCAGAAGTCGATCTGCAGCTCCTGCGGGCTCGCGTCCCGGGCTTCGCGGATGGCCAGCAGGCGGCCGTCCTCCACCAGGAGGCGACCGTAGGGCCCCGGCTGCCTGGTGTGAAACCCGGCGACCGCCACGGCGGCACCGTCGATCAGCGCCTGGCGCAACTGCAACAGGGTCTGCGCGCTGATCAGCGGCGAATCACCGAACAGCACCAATACACAACCCTGTTCATGGACCTGCAAGGCTGGCCGGGCCGCCAGCAGTGCGTGCGCCGTGCCCAACTGCTCCTGCTGGACAAAGGTGCGCACCGCCGGTGCGGTCTGTTTCAGGTAGTCGGCCACTACTCGACCGCCTGCCCCCAACACCACCGCACAATGTTCGATGGCCGCGTCTTCGACCGCTGCCAGCACATGGCCGAGCAACGGCCGGTTGCCCACCGGGTGCATGACCTTGGGCAGCGTCGAACGCATGCGAGTGCCCTGCCCGGCGGCGAGAATCACCGCCAGGGTCGGCCAGGAAACGTTGTCGCTCATACGAACCTCTCCTGTGGCGACGGCTCAGGCCTGATCGCGATAGAACACGTCGTCGGCATACGGATACCACCAGTCATGGATCTTCGGCTGATGATCGATGATGACCATTTTCGAGCGGCGGAACGCCTCCAGGCCCTGCCGCCCGAGTTCACGCCCAAGACCGGACATCTTCCAGCCGCCGAAGGGCAGCGCGTCGTTGTCGATCAGCGGGTTGTTGACCCAGACCATCCCGGCTTCGAGACGCTCGGCCGCCTCCATCGCTTCGGCCAGGTCGGTGGAGAACAGCGACGCGCCCAGACCGAACGGCGAATCATTGGCCAGGCGCACCGCGTCGTCGAAGTCGCTGACCCGGCAGATTGCCGCAACCGGGCCGAAGCACTCCTCCTGGAGGATTGCCATGTCGGTGGTCACCCCGGTCAGGATGGTCGGCTCGTAGAACCAGCCGACACTGTGTTGCGGCGGCACCCGACCTCCACAGACCAGCGTCGCCCCCTTGGCCACGGCATCGTCCACCAGGCGCATGACTTTGTTGCGCGCCGCCTCGCTGACCATCGGCCCGATTTCCGTGTGTTCCAGGCCATGACCGATGCGCAGGGCGCGGGTGCGTTCAGCGAATCGGGCGACGAATTCGTCATGCACTTCATCGACGACGTAGAAGCGTTCCGCCGAGGTGCAGATCTGTCCGCTGAGGTGGAACGCGGCAGTCACCGCGCCCGCCGCCGCGACCTCCAGAGGCGCATGCCTGGAGATGATCAACGGATCGCTGCCGCCGGCCTCGATCACGCAGGGTTTCATCTGTTCAGCGCAGGCCACCGCCACGGCCTTGCCCGCCGCCACACTGCCGGTAAACGCCACCGCGTGAGTGCCGCTGGACTTCACCAGTGCCTGTGCCGTCGCCGCATCGCCCGGCACGCAAGACACCAGGCCCGGCGCCAAGGCGGTGAAGTGCTGCATGAACTTGAGCGTGCACAGGGTCGTGGCTTCCGCCGGCTTGACGATGCAGGCGTTGCCGGCCGCCAGCGAGGCGGCGACCGTCCAGCACATCAGCAGGATCGGAAAGTTGAACGGCATGATGTGCACGCTGACGCCATAGGGTTCGTAGCGCACGTGCTGGAACGAGCCGATCTGCGTGGTGCCGGCGACCTTGCCGGCATCGTCCCGGGCCATTTCCGCGTAGTAGCGAAAGATCGGCGCGCAGTTGGCCAGCTCGCCCATGGCTTCCGGAAACGGCTTACCCATTTCCAGGGTCATCAGCCGTGCCACTTCGCGGTTGCAGGCAACCTCCTGCTCGATGGCATTGGCCAGTTGATGCAGGAGCGCGGCGCGGCTTTTCGCATCGATCAGCCGCCATTGCCGTTGCGCGGCGGTGGCGGCGTCGACGGCGGCCTGGACGTCGGCTTCGCCGCACAGCCCGACCTGCCCTACCGGTTGCAGGGTGGCGGGGTCCAGCACTTCGCGCACACGCGCCTCGCTCAGCGGCTGGTATTCGCCATTGATGAAGCGCAGTGCGGTATCAGTATTAAAGGTGGCCATGGGCAGATCCTTGAACCAATCGATAAGGGGTTTGGCGCAATGCGTCGAGGGTGGCCGGCGGCAATTCATCGCGCCAGCCGGGCACATGGCCGTTGAGCCACGCGCGCAGCGGCCCGAAGGCCTCGGCGTCCAGTGCGCGAACGAACAAACCCAGGGTGCGCGGCAAGTGCGCCAGGTAACCGTGCTTGCCGTCGCGACCGGCCAGGCGCACGAAAATACCCAGCACCTTGGCGTGGCGCTGGGCGGCCAGGCGCCGGTAGTCCTCGAGAAAACGCGGCGCATCGAGTTCCGGGCGCTGCATCAGGTAATGCGTCAGCATCGCCACGCGCAGTGCCTCGGGCACATCGCGGCGCGCGTCTTCGAGCAATGACATCAGGTCGTAGGCTGCGGCGCCGATCAAGGCGTCCTGGAAGTCCAGCAACCCGCAGGCCGCCACGCCTTCGCGACCTTCCAGCAGCATCAGGTTATCGACGTGGTAGTCCCGCAGCACCAGCGCTTCGCGGCGTTGCGCGACATCGCTGCAGGCCTCGGCGAACAGCAGCAGAAACGCCTCGCGCAGAGCACGCGCGGCGTCCTGGCCGATCAGCAACGGCACGTACCAGTCGATGAACAGCGCACACTCGTCACTCAGTTGCCCGGCGTCATAGGGCGCCAGTGCGGCGGCGGACGGTGCCCGATGCAACGCCACCAGCGCGTCGACCGCCAACCGGTACAACGCGCCTTCCGGGTGCCCCGCCGCCAGCAGCCGGGTGTAAGTGTCGTGACCGAAGTCTTCGATCAGCGCCAGTCCGGCGTCCTCATCCACCTCGATCAAGCCCGGCGCGGAAAGCCCCAGGCTGTGCAAATGCCGGGCGACCCGCACGAACGGGCCGATCGGCTCGCTGAGCGGCGGCGAATCCATCAGCAACAGGCCTTCGCCGCCGAGGCGAAAATAGCGCCGGGTCGAAGCGTCGGCCGGTAACGCCTGCAACGGCGCCCCGGCAAAGCCGGCACGCGCCAGAAAGGCGGCGCGCTGGCCTTCGCGGTCAAGCGCTGGCGTACGTGTCTGAGTCATGGCAATCACCGGATCATGTAGACCTTTTTCACCGTCTCATGAACGGTGCACACGCCTTTCCAGTCCTTGCGGAAAAAGGCTGCGGTGTCGGGCTTGATCTCGATCACTTCGCCGGACTCATGGACGTAGGTGCAGCGGCCTTCCAGGAAGTGGCAGAACTCGTCGCTGGTGACGTGACAGAACCATTTGCCCGGGGTGCAGATCCACACGCCGCACTCGGACTGGCCTTCGGGCCCCTTGTGCAGGACGACGCCGGAGACACGGGATTCGCCTTCCAGCATGGTCGGGATCACGCCCCAGTCCTTGACGTCGGTGATTTGCAGCGGGTTGTACAGGAACGGGGTGGTCATGGTTTTTCTCCAAAAAATCAGGTTGTCTGCAGGCGCGAGCGGGCTCGCACCTGCCGGTATCGAGGTTCAGACCAGCATGTAAACGTTGCGCAGGGTTTGCCTCACGTGGCACTCGCCGGTCCAGCCGGCCGGGAACAGCACCAGGGTATTGGGTTGGATCTCGATCACTTCACCGTTGTCGTGGCGATAGGTGGCATCGCCCTCGAGGAAGTGACACAGCTCGTCACGGGGAATCGACAGGCGCCAGCGCCCCGGCGTGCACACCCAGAGTCCGGTTTCGGGGCTGTTGTTCGGCCCCTTGAACAGCAGGCGGCCGCTGGAGTGCGAAACGCCTTCGACGGCATCGCTCTGCACGCCCCAGTCCACCAGGTCGGTGCGGGTGCTGACGGCTTCGAGGTACGGCGTGATTCCCGCCGTGGTGTTTGCATCAGGCATCGTTGAGTACCTTGTCGAGAATGGCCGCCGCATCGGCGGGGCCCTTGCGTGATTGCATCTGTGCGCTGGTGCGCTGCAGGCGTTGGCGCATCGCCTGATCGTTGAGGCAGGCGGCGAGTTTTTCCGCCAGCTGCGCTTCGCTCCATTCGTAGCGATCGAGTTTGAAACCGTGGCCGCTTTCCTCGGCGCGCATGGCATTGTCGTGACCGTCCCAGACGTAGGACATGACGATCGCCGGCTTACCGAAAAACAGGCATTCGGTAAAACTGTTGTTGCCGCCGTGGTGGATCACCGCATCGACCTGGGCGATCACTGACGGTTGCGGGAACCAGTTGGAGATCTGCACGTTGTCGGGCAGGTCCGGATACTCGTCGAGGTGCTCGCCGACGTTGAACAACGCGCGGTAAGGCAACTGGCCGACAGCGCGAATCAGGCGCTGCAACAGGTCGACGTCGCCGGAACCGAGGCTGCCGAAACTGACGTACAACAGCGGCTTGTCGTTGTTGGCGCGGAACTGGGGAATTTCATAAGTGGTGTCGCTGCGCACGCAGCCCTGCAGGTAGTGGAAACGCTCGGGCGGCAACGGGTGACGGCGTTCGAACTTGACTGCGTCCGGGTACAGCAGCAGGTTCATGTACGGCGAGGCTTCGAAGAACGTCCCCAGCGGGTACGGTTGTTCGCCATGGGCTTGCAGGAACTGGTTGAAGTCTTCGTGGATCGGCCCGACCACTTCTTCGAAGCGCTGGCGGAAACGGGCATGCCCGGCCTTGTCGTCGACGCTCATGCCCGAGAGGTGCGGCGGGATGTCCGGGTCTTCGATCTCGTTTTCCGAACAGGAAATAATCCGCACCCACGGCTTGCCATACTGCTTGATGGCCGGGAACAGGATGACGTTGTCGACGCAGATCAGGTCCGGCTTGACCTTGTCCAGCACCGCCGGCAGATCCTTCTGCGCCCATTTCGCCGTGTCGACGATGGCGGCCCAGCACTCCTTCACGTAGTTGTCGATCTGATCCAGGGGCGATTTGCGAAAATTGGGAATGTGGCCGTTGATGAAGTCGACCCAGTAACGGGCCATTTCCTCGGCGGGCATCGGCGCCGACATGTTGACCATGTGTTCTTCAAAACCGTAGCCGGCATACACGCCGCTCATGCCCGGGTCGGTGAGGAACACCGCCTTGTGGCCGAGGGCTTCGCACGCCTGGGCGATACCGACTGAGTTCAGCGCCGGGCCATAAGCGGCTTCCGGAAAGAAGGCGATCACTTTCTGTTTCATCGAGCGGTTCTCCTGCCTGGTCTTTTTTTATTTGTCAGCGCGTCAACACACGGGCGTGGCGAGCCTGCCAGCCGAGCCGGACGCTCATTCCGATAGCAAAATGGGCAAATTCGAATTGCGAGGACGGCACCCGGACGATCAACGGCTTGTCGCTGAACCCGGTCTGCACGTGCAGGTTGGTGTCGAGGCCGTGATAGGCGATTTCGACGATGTGACCGCTCACCTGGTTGGCACACACCTCCCCTTCACCCAGCACCTGCAGGCGCTCGGGACGCACCACCACGGCCACCGGTTGCCCCGGCACCAGCGGCGCGTCGGTCTCGACGGCCAGTTCCTGGCCATTGACGCGCACGCTGTGTGGCCCGGAGCGCACGCCTTCCAGCAGATTGCTGACGCCGATGAAGTTCGCAACGAAGCGGCTGTTGGGGTTTTCGTACAGCTCGGTGGGGCTGCCGCACTGGCAGACCTTGCCGCCGTCGAGCACCGCCATGCGGTCCGACATCACCAGGGCTTCTTCCTGGTCGTGGGTGACGATGATGAAGGTGATGCCGCTCTCGAGTTGCAGGCGCTTGAGTTCCAGCTGCATCTTTTCCCGCAGCTTTTTGTCCAGTGCACCCAGCGGCTCGTCCAGCAGCAACACCCGCGGACGCTTGACCAGCGCCCGCGCCAGGGCGACGCGCTGGCGCTGGCCGCCGGAAAGCTGATCGGGCTTGCGCTCGGCCAGTTCACCGAGCTGCGCGGTGCTCAGTACTTCATCGACCCGGCGACGGATGTCCGCCTCTGGCAGGCGTTCCATCTCCAGCCCATAGGCAATGTTCTTGCGCACGGTCATGTTGGGAAACAGCGCGTAGGACTGGAACATCAGGTTCAGCGGACGCTTGTTGGCCGGCAGTGGCGAAATGTCCTTGCCGTCCAGGTAGATGCAACCGGCGCTGGGGGTTTCGAAACCGGCGAGCATGCGCAGCAAGGTGGTCTTGCCGCAGCCGGACGGTCCCAGCAGCGCGAAAAATTCGTTCTCGCGGATGTTCAGCGACACCTCGTTGACCGCCAGGCCGTTGCCATAAGACTTGCTGACCTTGTCCAGGATCAGTACCGCAGATGAGTTATTCATGGGTGCGAGGAGCCTTGTTGAGACGCTGCGAAGCCAGCAGCGCGGTGATGCTGACCAGCATCACCAGCGTCGCCAGGGCATTGATTTCCGGGGTGACGCCGAAACGGATCATGGCGTAGATCTGCATCGGCAACGTGGTCGAGGCCTGGCCGGAACCGGAGTTGAAAAACGCGATGATGAATTCGTCCACCGACAGGGTGAACGAGAGCAACCCGCCGGCCAGCACACCGGGGAAAATCGCCGGCAGCAGGACTCGACGAAACGTGGTGAATGCGCTCGCCCCCAGGTCGATCGAGGCCTCGAGGATCGAGTAGTCGAAGTGCTTGAGCCGCGTGCGCACCACCGCGCAGACGAAGGCGATGTTGAACACGGCGTGGCTGATGATGATCGAGTGCAGGCCCAACCCGACCTTGAGCAGGTTGAAGAAACTCAGCAGCGCAATCGCCAGGACGATGTCGGGGATGATCATCGGCGCCATCAGCAACGTGTCCACCACCTGCCCCTTGTCATTGCCCTTGCGGCGCAACTCGATGCCCAGCGCCAGGAACGTACCCAGCACGCAGGCAATGAAGGTCGCCGCCAGCGCCACGATCAGGGTGTTGAGGGCCGCCGACAGGATCGCCGAGTTGTGGGCCAGCGCCACGTACCATTTCAACGACACGCCGCCCCAGGCGGTCGGCAGGCCGGACTTGTTGAACGACAGCAGGATCAGCACCAGGATCGGCACATACAGGAAGGCGTACACCAGCCACAGGTGCGTATTGAGGGCGGTGCCGCTTATGGAACGAGACTGACTCATGCCCGGCCCCCTTCTGCACGGCGGGCCACCAGGGCCTGGACGAACAACAGGATCAGCATGATCGCGATCAGGAAGAAACTCAGTGCCGCGCCGAACGGCCAGTCCCGCGCGGTGAGGAACTGCGAATAGATCAGGTTGCCGACCATCTGCACCTGCTTGCCGCCCAACAGATCGGCAGTGATGAAGTTGCCGATGCTCAGGACGAAGACAAACACCGCGCCGGCCGCGACACCGGGCACGCTCAGCGGCAGGATGATGCGGCGGAAGGTCATCCAGCCCGAGGCCCCGAGGTCTTTCGACGCGTCCCACAGTTCGTTGTTGATGCGCGACAGCGAGGAGAAAATCGCCAGGATCACAAACGGGATGTAGTTGTAGACCAGCCCCAGCACCACCGACGCTTCGGTGTACAGCAGGTTGATCGGATCGCCGCTGTAGCCGAACAGCTGCAGCGTGCGGTTGATCAGGCCTTCGCGATTGAGCAGGACGATCCAGGCATAGGTGCGGATCAGGTAGTTGCTCCAGAACGGCAGCATCACCAGAAACAGGAACACCGCCTGATGACGCCGAGGCGCACGGGCAATGGCGTAGGCGGCCGGGTAGCCGATCAGCACCGCGAACAGCGTCGCCAGCCCGGCGATTTTCGCCGACTTGAGCAAAATACCGAGGTACAGCGGATCGAACGCACGCTGGTAGTTTTCCCAGGTGAACAGCCAGTCGATCCCGCCGTAGGCGCCGCGCTCGACGAAGCTGTAGACCAGCACCAGCACGCACGGCACCACCAGAAAGATCAGCAACCAGCCAAAGCCGGGCGCAAGAAGCCAGGCCGACAGCCGCCTGTCAGCATGCAAAGCACTCATTACCCATATCCTCCCGCCCCGGAACGGAGGCGGCTTGCGAGCGTGGCGAGGCATGCAGGGCATGCCTCGTGATCAATGCGGCCTACGTGATGCGAGGCTCAGTTCTGCGCCGCCATGATTTCGGTGACAGCCCGGGTGTAGGCTTTTTGCGTGGTGCCGCCCAGATCGCGCAATTGCTCCATCTTCAACAGCTCGCTCGGGGCGATCGTGAGGTTGGGATATTGCTTGAGCAGGTCAGCGGACAAACCGGCCATTGCAGCCTGGTTGGGGATTTTGTAGAGGATGTTTTCCGCGACCCAGACGTGGTTTTCCTTGGCGAGCATGAAGTTGATGAACTGCAACGCCTGCTCCTGGTGCTTGGAGCTCTTGAGCACGACCATGGTGTCGACCCACAGGTCGGAACCTTCCTTGGGCACCACGAACTTGATCGCCGCATTGGCCTGGGTGCCGTAATTGCACCAGCCATCCCAGGCGTGCGCCATCAGCGATTCACCGGAAGCGAGCTTGGAGTAGAAGGTGGTGTCGTCGAAGGCGAGGATGCGTTTCTTGGTGGCGATCAACTGGTCGCGGACGGCGGCGATCTGCTTGGGATCGCTGTCGTTGACCGACCAGCCCTTGGCCAGGAACCCGGCGCCGAGCATCCAGCGGTCGGTGGCGAGCATCGTCACCTTGCCCTTGAGCGCATCGCTCGGGTTGAGCAATTCGTTCCAGCTCACCGGTGCCGGCGTGACCTTGTCGGAACGGTAGCAGATCCCGGTCGTGCCCCAGGTGTACGGCACCGAGAAATGGTTGCCCGGGTCATATTCCAGCTGGGTCGCTTCGGGGTAGAGGTTTTTCAGGTTGGGAACTTTGACCGGATCGATATCCGCCAGCAGCCCCTGCTTGTGCAGGACTTCGGCGAACGGAGAAGAGACGAACACCACGTCATAGCCTTCACCGCCAGACGCCATGAGCTTGCCCATGATCTCTTCGTTGGTCGCATGCAACGCCTTGTCGACGTCGACGCCGCTGGCCGCCTTGAACTTGTCCAGCGCCTCCGGGGCCATGTAGCCGTCCCAGATGGAAATCACCATGTCCTTGGCATTGGCGGTTTGTGCAGCGATCGCCAGGGAAACGCTCAATCCCAGACACATAAGGCCTTTCAGCTTTCTCATAATACTCACCCGACGATTGATTTTTTTTGTGTTCGAAGGCAGTACGGCAAACAGAGAAACGATTGCATGTGTTTTTTTTTAGAAATTAGGACCAGCATGGAAAGATGTCAACGCTTTTTTCCGGCCTGACGCTCGAGCGGTGCATGACATAAGATGAGCAACTGAGTCCGAAGCGCCCAAATAGAGATCAGACGCTTGAGCACAACAGTCGAAAAAAAACCTCGCACCAACCACCTGGAACTGGCCCGACGGATTCTGGAGCACACCCAGGAAAGCGGACTGACGGCCGGCGACCCGGTGGCCGAGCAGGCACTGGCGCGCACGTTCCAGGTGTCGCGCACATTGATCCGAGGCGCCCTGAAAGTGCTGCTGGAGGAAAACCTGCTCAGCCATGAAGCCGGCAAGGGCTATCGCCTGCTCGCCGCGCCGGCCGGCCAGGCCTTCAACGCTGCGCTGCCGCAGGCCGAGGAAGAAGAGCTGGCGACCTCGGTGCTGCGCGACCGCATGGCCGGGCGCCTCGGCGACAGCATCAGCATCAGCGAATTGATGCGTCGTTACAGCATCGGCCGACCTGCCGCGCAAAAAGCCCTGCAGCAACTCAGCGAAAGCCAGGCCATCGAGCGCGGACCCGGCCAGTCGTGGCTGTTTCGCCCATCGCTGAACAGTCTGGCCGCCCTTGAGGAAAGCCTCAAATACCGCCTGATCCTCGAGCCCGAAGCGTTGCTCAGCCCTCACTTCAATGCCGACCCGCAACGGCTGGCCCTGCTGCGCAGCGCCATGCAGACCCTGCTCGCCAGCCCGGTCGAGCACTTCGACATCCAGCAGTTTCGCGAGCTGGACATCAGCTTCCACGAGCTGATCGGCCAGAGCTGTGGCAACCGCTTCATCGGCGACGCCCTGCTCCAGCACCAGAGCCTGCGGCGTCTGCCGAACCTGCTGCCGACGGTCAGCGTGCACCGTTTGCAGGAGGCGCTGCGCGAACACCTGCAGATCATTGCGCACATCGAGCGCGGGCAACTGGAAATCGCCGCCGACCTGCTGCGCCTGCACCTGCGCCTGAGCGCCGCCCAGCGGCCGCAAACGGCCAATCGCGGGATTCCGCAGAGCCAATTGTTCGGGCGCCGCTGAACCACGAAAAAAACAGGATGATTTTTTTTATAAAATAAGACAGCATCCAGTCATCTCAGGCACGGCGGGCTTTACCCGCCACGGATTTTTTTGCCATGCACCCACAAAAACTGATCGCCCTGTTTCCGGAAGCCAGTTTCGGCGCGGCGCTGAACTGCATTGGTATCGCCCAGTCACTGCGTGAGCTGGGGGCAAAACCGGTCTTTATCTGCCACGAACATTTCCAGGGCCTGTTCGCCGAATACGGTTTCGACGAATACCCGATACCGCAAGTCAGCCCGCTGTCGGCAGCGGAGCACCAGCACTACTGGGAGCGCTTCATCGAGCGCAACATCCCCTATTTCGACCAGACCCCGCTGGCGCAGATCGACAGCTACGTGGCGCCGGCCTGGGAAGCGATCATCGACACCGCCATCGAGGCGGAAAAACCGCTGCAGCAACTGTTGGGCCGTCTCAAGCCGGACGTCATTGTGCTCGACAACGTGGTCATGTTCCCCGCCATCGCCAACGCGGGATGCCCTTGGGTGCGCATGGTTTCCTGCGCCGAAACCGAACTGCCGGACGCCGCCGTGCCGCCCTACCTGTCGGGATGCCTGGCCAGTGACGGCCAAGGCCGGGAAACCTTCGCCGAGCATTACCGTCGGGCGGTCATGCCGGCCCATGAACGCTTTTCGCAGTTCCTCGCCAGCAACGGCACAGCGCCCTGCCCGCCCGGCCAGTTTCTCGGCGACTCGCCGTGGCTCAACCTGCTGCTGTCGCCGACGCCGGTGCGTTATGCACGGCAACAGCCCCTGGACCCGCAGCGTTATGTGTACCTCGACGGCTGCGTACGGCGTGAGGCGCCCTACATCGTTCCGGACTTTCCCCGGCACAACGACGCGCCGCTGATCTACATCAGCTTCGGCAGCCTCGGGGCCGCCGACACCGGTATGATCAAGCGCCTGATCGGCACCATCGAACACCTGCCCTACCGGTTCCTGATCAACGTCGGAGCCTATCGCGACGAGTACACCACGGTTCCGGACAACGTGTACCTGGACAGCTGGTTTCCACAACCGGCGGTGCTCAAGGAATGCCAGCTGTTCATCCACCACGGCGGCAACAACAGCTTTTGCGAGGCGCTGTACTTCGGCTTGCCGTCGTTGATCATCCCCTACTGCTGGGACGGCCACGACAACGCCGCCCGCGCCGAGGAAGTCGGTGTAGGGCGCTACCTGCCACGGTTTGCCGACCCGTTGGCGGCCTTGCCTGCCGCCCTCGAACAACTGCTGGCCGACCCGTCGATGAAACAACGCCTGGCCTCCTTCAGCCAGACCATGCAGGCCACCCGCGGGACGGATATCGCGGCACGGGCGATCATGGCGCTGTAGCGAAGCCTCAGTGCCCTGGCGATTGAACGTTCCAACCGCTTCGCGAGCAGGCTCGCTCCCACAGGAGGAGCCCACCCAACCACCAGGCCAAGCGTTAGCTCGCCTTGCACTCTCGATCTTGCTTTTGCTTTTGCAGTTGCTTTTGCTTTTGATCCACCCGCCCCTTCGGAAGGCTGAGTGGAGGCATTCATCCGGGGAGTGGGCGCGCAGCGCCGTGCGGCGAAGCCGCACACATCGAGAGGAGGTGCAGCGCAGCAAACCGGAGGCGATGTCCCCGGAGGGATGCCGCAGCGAAGGAACGCCGAGCCCAAGCGAGGGGCCGGACGCTTGGGGCGAGCCTTTTTGGTTACTTTTTTGGTGTTTGAAAAAAGTGACCCGCTGTAAGAGCGGAACCATAGGCGGCCGTGACCGCAGCAATAGATATGCACTCGGTCAAAGCACAACAAGCTCAGCCCTCAGGCGCCTTCGCGAGCAGGCTCGCTCCCACAAGGGAACTGGATACAGCCGCAACCTGCTCGCGATGGACCGTAGAACACTCAGCAACCCCAGGCTTCCAGCGTCATCGCTGACAACCATCGCGAGCGAACTGCGCCTCCCCCCTGCTCAGAACGCCCAACCCACCTCCTCCAGGGCCCGGCCCAGCGCGGCAACATCCGCATGGCTGCGCTCCTCGAACGCGGGCATGTACGCCAGCGGGTCGGGCAAGGTCGACGCCTGGCCAAGGAAACCCTGGGCCGCCGCGTGCAGGCAGTAAGCGCTGTAGGCCGGGTTGTAGCCGCCTTCCTGAACGATCAGCAGCCGCCCTTCACAGTGCGCGTCGGCGAACTGGCGGGCCCGTTGTGCCAGACGATTGAAGCCGTACATGGTCAACAGCTGCCGGCCGTTCGGGTCGAACTGCGAGGCGTCCAGGCCATTGGCGATGATCAGTAACTGGGGAGCAAACGCCGCCAGCGCCGGCTCCACAAACTGCTCGAACGCCAGTTCGTAGGTCAGGTCCCCGGAACCCATCGGCAACGGGATGTTCAGGTTGCAGCCAAGCCCTTCGCCACTGCCCCGCTCCTCGACGCCCCCGGTCTGCGGATGGCTCGGCCCCCAGGCGCCGTGATCCATGTGCAGCGACACGGTGAGCACCGTGGGGTCCTGGTAGAAACCCTCCTGAGTGCCATTGCCGTGGTGCACGTCCCAGTCGACGATGGCCACCCGCTCGATCCCCGCCGCCTGGGCCGCTCGCGCGGCCACCGCCACGTTGTTGAAAAAGCAGTAACCGTCCGCCATCGCCGGCGCCGCATGGTGGCCCGGCGGACGCACCAGGGCCATGGCCGGCCGATGCTCGCGCAGGGTTTGTTCAAGCGCCGCGACACTGGTGCCGGCGGCGGCCAGCAGCCCGGCCAGGCCGCCAGCGTTGATCAGCGTGGTGCTGCTGAAGCGCCGCCCGTGCTGATCGGCTTGCTGGATGTCGTCGCGATACGCCTCGGTGTGAAAACGCAGGATTTCATGCCACGTGGCGTGGCGGCCCGCGTGCCAGGCCAGATGGTCGGCCACCGGTCCATTGCGCAGAATGGCCCGCATGTTCACCAGCCGAGGGTTGCTTTCCGGGTGTTGGGTCTGGGTGTCCAGCAGCTCGCTGGGCGGTGCCTCGAACACCCCGTAGCCGGTGTCGTGGCGCAGCACGTCGTCGTGCCAGAAAACGTCCATCAATGCAGACATGAAGTACTCCTCAGTCGATGATCGTCAGTTCGGGAGCAATTTCCGACAGGCTGCGCGAACCGTCCGCTTCGCACAGCACCGTGTCCCCCAGCTTGAGGCCGAAACCTTCGGAGTACAGCGACAGGTTCGGTTCGATCGAGAACGACATGTTCGGCTGGAACACATGATCGTCCGCCTCGTCGACCATCATCGCCTCCAGCCAGGTCGGCGGATACGCCAGGCCAAGACTGTAGCCGATGCGGTGCACGCGGGTGCGCGACAGGTCGATGCGATCGAGGATCTTGTTGCACACGCGGTTGGCCTCGCCGACCGGCGTGCCCGGCTTCGCCACCTCGATGGCGGCGTTGAAGGCTTCGGTCAGCAGGGTCGAGACTTCACGCACCCGCGCCGTCGGTTTGCCGATGACCGCCGTGCGCATCAGGATCGCGTGGTAGCGATTGCACACGCCGGCATGCTCGAGAATCACCACGTCGCCGGGGCTGATGGTGATGCGATGCGGCATGGCGTGGGTCATGGTGCTGCGGCGGCCGGTGGCGCACATCGGGCTGATCGCCGAGTACTCGCTGCCCGCCTCCCCCAGCGCCTTGGACACCACGCCGGAAATTTCCACTTCGGACATGCCCGGACGCAGCGCTTCGAACGCCGCCCGCATGCCGTAGTCGGCCATGCGCGCGGCACTGCGCTGGTATTCGATTTCTTCGGCGGTCTTGATCAGGCGTTCTTCGGCCACCACCACCGAAGCATCCTCGAAATGCGCGTTCGGCATGTGCCGCAGCAGGGTGGTGTATTGCAGGGGACTGAAGGTCGACGCCTGCATTTCCAGGCCGATCCGCCCCTGGCTCAGGCCCAGCCCTTCGAGCGAGTCGGCGACGATGCGCAGCGGGTCCTGCTTGGCGATGTCGTAGAAAATCCCTTCTTCCAGGCTCGACAACTCATAGGTGCAAGGCTCTTCGCTGGTGCGGGTCAGGAAGATCGGATTGGCCAGCTTGGGCGAAATGATCAGCGCCTGATACCAGAGGAAACCCAGGCTGTCGAAGCCCGTCAGGTAGTTGATGTTGTCCGGGTAATTGACCACCAGCGCGTCAAGACCACGCTCGCTCATTCGACGTTTGACCGCGTCGATGCGTTGACGATAAGTGCGCAGGGGAAATGCAGTCATCATGAGGTATCCCTCCTTAGGGAAAAGGTGCACGGGTGACGGGTGAGTTACCGCAGTAAGGCGGGTCGGCTAGCGACCCGGTGTGTCAGCGTTCCTGCCGTGCCGGTACAGACGCACCAACAGCACGACCAGGGTGATGAAAATCATCAGGGTGGAGACGGCGGCGACGGCCGGGTCCAGGTTGTAGCGCAGGCCATCCCAGATCCGCTTGGGCACGGTGATCACGTTGAGGCCGCTGGTGAACAGCGTGACCACCACTTCCTCCCAGGACATGATGAAGGCCATGAAAAAACTCCCGGCCATGCCCACGCGCACGTTGGGCATCAGCACCTGGCGGATGGTCATCCACAACCCGGCGCCCATTGAGCGAGAGGCCTTGTACAGGCTGGTGTCGAGCCGGCTGTAAGCCACCAGCATGGCGATCAGCGAGTACGGCAGCGCCATCATCAGGTGACCGAAACCCACGCTCAGCAGGGTGTCGAGTTGCTGGACCCTGGCCCCCAGGTAGTAAATGGACATGGCCGACACCACCTGCGGCACGATCATCGGCAACAGCACTACGCCAGTGAGCGCGACACGGTAGCGCGGCTCCAGCCAGATGCCGGTGGCGAACATGAATGCCAGCGCGGTACTGACCACGCCCACGACAATCGCCAACCCCAGGCTTTGCAGGATCGAACTCAGCCAGCCGCCGCTCAGCAGTTCCAGGTAGTGACGCAACGACCAGGCACCGTCCGGAAAAGCCAGGTAGCGCTGATCGCCGAACGACAGCGGAACGATGACCAGGATCGGCAGCAGCAGGAATCCCGCCGCCAGCCACAGACCGGCGAACGACAGCAGCCGGGCGACATCGAAACGCAACTTGAATCGAGTGGCGGCCGGCGTTTGTGCCGCCGCCCGATTCACCGTAGGCAATGTGCTCATGCGGTCCTCCCGGTCAAACGTCCAAAACCCACCAGCTTGCCAAACACCACCGCGCAAACCGCGACCATCAACATCAGGACAATGCTCAGTGCCGCGCCCAGGCCCCAGTTGGACAACTGGAACATCTGGATGTAGATGCTCTCGGCCAGCATCGCGGCCTTGCCGCCGCCCAACAGGGCTGGCGTGACGAAACAGCCCAGGCTGAACACGAACACCGTCGCCGAGGCTGCCGCCACACCCGGCAGGGTGAGCGGGAAAAACACGTCCTTGAGCATGGCCCAGCGACCGGCGCCCAGGCTGCTCGCCGCACGCAACAAGCCGTCGTCGATCTGCCGCATGGACGACAGCAATGGCAGCACGGCGTAGGGCACCATGAAATGCACCATGCCGATCAGCGCGCCCAGTTCGTTGCGCACCAGGGCCAACGGTTCGTCGACGATGCCCAAGGTCAGCAGGCTCTGGTTGACCAGGCCGTCGTTGCGCAACAACACCAGCCAGGCAAACGCGCGAATCAACATCGACAACCAGAACGGCAACAGCACGAACAACTCGATGAACTGCCGTCCCCGTCCCGAGGCGAAACGCCAGCGGTAGGCAATCAGGTACGCAATGGCGACGCTGATCAGCGTCGTCAACAAACAGATGCGCAGGGTTCGCCAGATGATCGTGTGGATCGTCGCGCTGTCGAGGATGGTCGCGTAGTGCTGCACGCCAGGCTGCGGCAGGCTGAAGCTCCAGCCCAGCACACCCAGCGTCGGCAGCAGGTAGCCGACGAGGATGATCACCGGCAGCGGCAGGATCAGCAGTGCGTAGATGCGCAACGTACCTTGGGAACCGAGTCGCATGTCAGCCACCAATCAGCGCCAGGTAACGTTCGAGCGTCTCACCGTAGTGATCGGCGTACCACAGGTTGTTCATCGACACCTGCCTGCTCAGGTTTTCCGGCGCGGTCGGGTTGATGCGCTGCAACTCGGGCGAGAGCAAGGCGTTCGCCTTGGCATCCACCGGCCCCATGTTGTAGACCTCCATCAGCCTGGCCTGAACCTCCGGGCGCAGCGCATAGGCGATGAACTTCATGGCGTTGGCCGCGCCGGCGGGGTTGTTCTTGGGCACCATCCACACCGACGGCGCGACGATGGCGTTGTCGAACGTCCAGTCGATGGCACCTCCGGTGTCGTGTTTGATCAGCTCGGCGCGGGTGTGCCACACCTGGCCCATGCTCGCCTCGCCGTCGCGCAACAGTTGCTGCGACTCGGCACCGGTGGACCAGTGCGTGACCACGTGCGGCATCAATTCTTCGATCTTGCGCAGGGCACGGTCGACGTCCAGCGGGTAGAGCTTGTCCGGCGCGACACCATCGGCCAGCAAGGCGCACTCCAGGTTGGCGCTCATCCATTTGTAGAGCGTGCGTTTGCCGGGGTACTTCTTCACGTCCCAGAAATCCGCCCAGCTTTTTGGCGGGTTCTTGCCAAAGCGTTTGGCGTCGAAGGCGATCACGTAGCTGTAGGTGTAGTTCGCCAGGCCGAATTCATGGATGTCGCCATAGCCGATCAGCGACTTGTCGACAATCGAGTAATCGATCGGCGCCAGCACGCCCTCCTTGCCCAGGCGGTACGAGGAATACATTTCACCGTCGCACACGTCCCAGCGCACGGCGCCGCTGTTGACCTGGGTTTTCACCGCGCCCTCGGTGGGCCCGCTGCCATCGACCTTCAACTGCAGGCCGCTGGCGGCGTTGAAACCCTGATAACTCTTCTCGAAAGCGGGGACTGCGTCACCGCCCCAATTGGACACCACCAGCGATCCGCCTGCGGCGAATGCACTGCGCAGCGGGCCAAGCCCGGCCATGGCGGCCGCGACCATCAAGGCCTGGTTGAAACTGCGACGACTGAGCGTGCCGGCTTCGAGCTTTTCCCGGGCGATGTCCATTGTGTCGTCGATAAAGCGCTGTTTGTCTTTCATCCTAGAAACCCCATGCAATAGGTTGTGGGCAGGTGATCGAACCAGTTTCTTGTTAGGTGTGTTGCTTGGTTTTGTCGTCAGGAACAAATCAGGTGGCCATGCTGCCGTGACCAGGAGCACCAATACGCTTGGCCGCGCTCCAGGCTGTTCAACATCGGGTGACCGACCGGGATGCGCAGCGCCATCGGTTGCGCATCCTCAAGTCGCATATCCAGGCTGACGTGGGTGCCCAGATAGGTCAGTTTTTCCATGCGGGCGACCACGCCGTTGCCGCCGCCGGCCTGGGCGAACGGTTGCAGGTCGACATGTTCGGGACGGATCGCCAGCCAGTGCTGGCCGGTGTTGCTGACGGCCACCGGGTCGGCGCCACGGGTGACCACCAGCGGCCGGCCCTGATAATCGCAGACCAGCGTATCGTCCTGGCGGCGGATACCCTGCACACCGAGCAGGTTGGTATCCCCGAGGAAATTGGCCACGAACCGACTGGCCGGACGCTCGTAGACTTCCTGCGGCGTGCCCAGTTGTTCCAGCCGGCCGTGGTTGAACACGGCGACACGATCCGACAGCGCCAGCGCTTCTTCCTGGTCGTGGGTGACGAACACAAAGGTGGTGCCGAACTCCTTGTGCATGCGCGCCAACTCGACCTGCATCTCCTGGCGCAAGCGCCGGTCAAGGGCGGACAGCGGCTCGTCGAGCAACAACAGCGATGGTTCGAACACCAGCGCCCTGGCGAGTGCGACGCGCTGCTGCTGGCCGCCGGAAAGCTGCTTGATGCCGCGATTGCCCTTGCCTTCCAGGCCGACCCTTTCCAGCATCTGCCCGACTTTCTCGGTGATTTGCGCGGCGGGCACTTTGCGCACCTTGAGCGGGTAAGCAATGTTCTGCGCCACGGTCATGTGCGGGAACAGCGCATAGCCCTGGAACACCACGCCGAAATCGCGCTGGTCGGCTGGCAGGTGGGTGATGTCCTGGCCGTTGCGCTCGATGCGGCCTTCGGAGGGCTGCTCGAATCCGGCGAGCATCATCAGGGTGGTGCTTTTGCCGGAGCCGGATGGCCCGAGCAGGGTCAGGAATTCGCCGCGCTTGATGTGCAGGGTCAGGTCACTCAACGCACGGGTTTCGCCGTAAGACTTGCCCAGCCGCAACAGGTCGACAAAATGCTCATGCTTGACCGACATCGAAAATCCCTCTCATTTAAGCGGTTGAGTGACTGACGCGTGCAGCCATCTTCAAGTCAAACCAGATTGACATCAAATGATTTGTTTTCTAGGGTTCATGTGAATTCAACTAACGGTTAATCAAGCGAACATGGCTCTGAAAGCGACCCGCCGACTGCCCTCGCTGATCGCCTTGCGCGCCTTCGATGCCCTCGTCCGCCAAGGCAGCACGGGGGGTGCCGCGCTGGAACTGCACGTCACCCACAGCGCCATCAGCCATCAGATCAAGAAGCTCGAAGAGGAGTTGCAAGTCGCACTGGTGGAACGCCAGGGCAAAGGCGTGCACCTGACCTCGGCCGGGCGCAAGCTTAGTCAACTGGTCAACGGTGCGTTCGAGCAATTGCGGGATATCCAGACCGCCCTGCCGACCACGACCCCTTCCGGCAGTCTGCGCATTGCCTGCGCCCCGGCGCTGCTGGCGCGTATCTCGAAGATCCTCGACCGCTTCCTGCGCGACTACCCGGACGTGTCGCTGTACATGCTGCCGATCGAGCAGGCCACGCCGAACGTGGACATGGTGATTTCGTTCGGCGACAGCCAGGTCGAAGGCCAGCGCATCGCGGCACTGGGCGACATCATGTATTTCCCGGTGGGCAGCCCGCGGCTGCTCAACGGCAGCGAGCCGTTGCGCAAGCCGCGTGACCTGGAGCGACAGGTGTTATTGCACGAGGACGAGGGGTACGACTGGAGCCGCTACTTCCTGGCGGCAGGCATTCCCAGCCTGCAGGGCCGACAAAACATCTACCTGCCGAACGCCTCGCTGACCATCGATGCGGCCATTGCCGGCACCGGCGTCACCATCAGCGATTACATCCTGGCGGGCGAACACCTGGCCCAGGGCACCCTGATCCGGCTGTTCGACATCGAGTTCCCGGCCCCCCACCCCTACTTCATCATCATGCCGCTGCGCAGTACCAATGAGCTGGCCAAGGCCTTTTCGGACTGGTTGATGCGTGAGCTGGAGATGATTGCGCGGGTGGATTGACGCGCGTCGCAGGCATGGGCTCCCACCGTTCCAATCACCCCCGCAGAATCATGAACACCTTGCGCACAGGCGTGAGATTTTCCCAGGTGCCCTTGAACCCTGCAGCGACCACGAACGTGGCGCCAGCCATGAACTCCTGGCTGACGCCCTGGCTGTCGGTCAGCCGCACATGCCCTTCGAGCAGGTGGCAGAGCTCGTCGTAATCGCATTCGCAGCGCTCAAGGTGCTCGGGCGCTTCCCAGATACCGCCCGTGGCTTTCTTCTGCGGGTCGACAAAATGCCGCCAACTGCGGCTGCGATACGGCGTATCGACCAGCGCCGGGTCGCTGGTTTCCAGCTCGACCGCTGGCAAATCGGGGTTGGCGAAGTCGATGATGTGTTCAGGCTTGTTCATGGATGTGCTCACTTCAGTCAGGAATCAAAACCGATGCCCAGCGCGTCAAAGCCCTTGAGCAGCCAGTCACGGTGCCCGGTGAGGTCTTCGCGGGCCAGCGAGCGCTGGGCCAATGACACGCCCGCGTAACGCAAGGGCTCGGGTGGAAACGGAAAAGGTGCGGTCGAGGTCATCGCCAGTTTGGTGCGTTCGGTCGGTTTGCCCTCGAGCAGATCAAGCAGGGTCAGCGCCGCGAAACGACTGGCCGATACCCCTTGCCCGGTGAACCCCTGTGCATAGGCCACGTGCCCGTTCGGTGAGGTGCCGCAAAACATCGTGGTGCGCGCCGAGGTGTCGATGATGCCGCCCCAGGCATGGGTAAACCTGACATCGGCCAATGCCGGAAACGCCGACTGGAACTGCCGGGCCAGGGTCGCGAAGCTGTCCGGACGTTGCGTCAGGGCCTCGTCACGGCGGCTGCCGAAATGGTAAATCGCGTCATACCCGCCCCAGAGAATGCGGTTGTCCTCGGTTTTGCGCAGGTAATGGAACTGATTGCCGCTGTCGGCGATGCCGTAGCGCCCGACCCACCCGATGGCGCGCAACTGCGCGTCGTCGAGTGGCTGGGTCGCCAGGGCATAGTCATAAATCGGGATGACCTTGGACTTCAGCGAGCCCAGCAATGGCGGCGCAATGTTGGTGGCAAGCGCGACCCTGGCCGCCTTGACCGTGCCCAGGCCGGTTTCCAGCACCTGGGCAATACCGTCCTGGCGCAAGGCGCTGACCGGGGAATGCTCGAACAACTGAACACCTTGCGCCAGGCACACCCGGCGTAGCTCGGCGACCATTTTCACCGGGTTGAGCAGCGCGTAGTTGGGCTCGAAAACACCCGCGACATAGTCAGGTGAGTCAAGGTACGACTTGAGTGCCTCGCCCTCCAGGTACTCGCAGGCAATCCCGAAACGCGCGTAGTTACGCTGCATCGAGCGCAACCCTTCGACCTGCCAGGGCTGGTGGGCGACGTTGAGTTTTCCCTTGCGCTCGAAACTGACGTCCATGGCGTAGTGCTGCAGATCCTGCTCGAAGGCATCCAGGTTTTCCCGGCCCAGGCGCACCAGCTGCTCGGCTTCCCCGGGCCAGCGTTTCAGCGCATTGGCCACCCCGTGGGAAATGCTCGGTGCGCAAAACCCACCGTTGCGCCCGCTGGCTTCGCCGCCGCACTGCCCGGCCTCCAGCACCACAATCGTCGCGTCGGGCGAGCGCTGACGCGCCAACAGCGCCGTCCACAAACCCAGGAACCCGCCGCCGACGATGGCGAGATCGCACGAGACATCGCCGGTCAGCCGCGGGGCGACGGGCGTGTCGACTCGCGCCTCCTGCCAGACAGGGTAAGGCCGGGCATCGGCCAGGGACTGGTTCGCGGCGTGAGGTGTCATGGGCGCATGCTCCAAAAAATTCATGGGCTGACGCTAAAGCAATGGCCGGCGCTTTCACAGGTACGACGGCGCGACAAACCTCGCAGCGGACACGGGCGGAAAACCGGCGCTTCTGGAATACTCTGGGCTTTGCCCTGATCCGCGCCATGGAGTTCGTTGTGGAAGCACTTGATTTACCCACCACCGCTACCTTCGTGACAGACCCTGCCAGCGTGCAGACCCACGAGGTCGCCGTGCGTTATCACCAGGCCTGGAAGCGCCGTGACCTCGATGGCGTGATGGCGCTGTATCACCCCAGTGTCGAATACAACGACTTCCTGCAGAACCGCACCCTGGACTACGCGCAACTGCGCGACTACCTCGGCGCCAGCATGCCGCTGGGATCGCAGGAGTTGCAGACCTACACCGACCGCCTGCGCATCGATGGCGATACCGCCTTCCTGCAATACCGGGTCACGCTCAATGGCAGCGACGGGCTGGTTTCATTCCGCACGGTGGAAGCGCTGTCGATCAGGGACGGGCTGATTGTCAAAGTCAACGAACACGCGGTCCTGGTCAGCCAGGCGCTTTCGGTGACCCGCCCGGCCTACAGCGCCGGCGCGGTCAGTCGCCTGGGCTTGTCGGCCCGGCAGATCGGGGCGCTGGCCAATGACTTGCAGCAGTACTTCGAACAGTCCAAGCCCTTTCTCGATCCCCGGCTGGACCTGTCCCATGTGGCTGCATCGACGGGTTACACGCGCAACCAGATTTCGTTTTTCCTCAATCAGGTTCGCGGCCAGACGTTTTATGCCCTGCTCAATCAGCTGCGCCTGGACGAGGCACTTGAACGGCTGAATGCCCAGGGAGCGGCGGCGCGGATCGAGGAGATTGCCAGCGCGGCCGGGTTCAACTCGTTGTCGACGTTTTATCGGTGTTTCAAGGAAAGGACCGGGTGTTCGCCGAAGGGTTACCTGCAATCCAACACCCCCCCGCTGTAGGAGCGAGGTCCGGACAACGCCGGTAGCCGGACCGCCAGAGCGTCGTCATCGAATGCCATCGCCAGCAGGCTCGCTCCCACGGGGGTCATGCATCGCGCCTACACTCTCTTCGTCCTCAACTAAAATGACACCTGGAGCCAAGGCCGGCTCCTTCGCCCGTTCGCCTGTCGGACGCAAGGCACATTCCTATTACGGGTTACCAGGGAGGCAAGAACGACCGCTATGCGACTGTCTGATTTCATTCTCACGCACATGCAACAGATTTTATTGGCAAGGGAGACGTACACCGGGACGATCGACACACCTGGGCCGGCAATGGACGCCAAAGGCCTGAACAACCATGCGCAGTTCATTCTGGAAACGGTTGCCCGCGACATGCGCAGTGCCCGGCCCGAGGGCGATTCGCCGGCCAGGGCTCAGGCAAGCACACGTCTGATGGCAGGGTTCACCCTGGACCAGATGGTCCTGGAGTACCGGGCCTTGCGCGCCAGCGTGCTGCGGCTCTGGCTCGCGGACGCCCCCTTCGTCGACGGTTCCCAGGTCGATGACATGATTGGTTTCAACGAAGCGATCGATCAGGTGCTCGTGGAATCCATTGCGACGTATGGGCAAGCCGTGGAATCGACACGCAAGAACGTGCTGGGCGTTCTCGGGCATGACCTGCGCTCCCCGTTGGGCGCGGTGATGATGGCGAGCGACCTGCTGCGCCAGCACGAAAACCTGTCCGAGCGCGGACTTCAGCTGGCAACACAGATAAGCACGAGCGTGCGGCGAGCCAACCTGATGGTCAATGACTTGCTCGACCTGGCGCGGGTCAACCTGGGGACGGGAATACCCGTGAAGCGCGAAGCCTGCGAGCTGAACGCGCTGTGCACATCGGTCATCGAGGAGCTGCGCACCGGGTTTGCGCAGGTACGGATTGTGTTGCATGCCAGCGAGCGCGTCACCGGCCACTTCGATCCGTTGCGCATGGAGCAGGTGTTCACCAACCTGATTGCCAACGCGATTCGCCATGGCGATCCGCAGCAACCGATCCACGTGACACTCGCCCGCCAAGGCGACCGAGCATTGTTCAGCGTGCACAATCGCGGCGAACTCATTCCGGCCCATCTCATGCCCTGCCTGTTCAATCCCCAGGGCCGCTACTCCAGCTATGCCAGCGACGAAAAGGGCTCATCCGCCGGGCTGGGCCTGGGCTTGTTCATCGCCGCGCAAATCGTCGAAGGCCACGGCGGCAGCATCGAAGTGGCGTCGACGCTCGATCAGGGCACGACCTTCACGGTGCTGCTGCCCTCGGCCTGAGCCGTACGCGGGCGATGGCCCTGGGCGGTTTCCGTCAGCAGATGATCGACCACCTGCGAAAGCGCAAGATCGGTGGTGTGGCCGCTGCTGATGGAGGCTTCATAAACGCCGCGCTGCCGTTCTGCGCTGCTGCCTTCGCAGGCAATCTGCCGCAGCTCGGCAAACACGCCCTCCACGCCCAGTGCTCGCGCGGTTTCCCCCAGCGTCTGCTCTGCCATGGACAGCCATTGCCCAAGGGTCACCGGTGCGTCGAAACCCTCGACGAGGAACGCTGCGTTGATGCCCGACCGTTTCGCCCTCCAGCGATTCTCCATCACTCGCCATCTTGATTTCGCCGAGTAATCCGCGCCCGGGCGAGGTTGCGCGATGGCATGGGCGACCATCACGCGGAACAGTGAAGCCAGACTCAGCGCGTCCCCCAGGCGCGGACAGGCGTCGGTCATGCGTAACTCCAGCGTCGGATAGCCGGCCGAGGGACGCACGCCCCACCAGCAGCCACCGGCGTCTTTCAGGGTGCCATTGGCGATGAGAAAGGCGACGTAGGCGTCGTAGTCATGCTGATCTTCCAGGTACTCCGGCACGCCCATGCGCGGCCATTCATCACAGGCGGTCTGCCGATAACTGGCGAACCCACTGTCATCGCCCTGCCAAAAGGGCGAGGAACTGCTCAACGCCAGCAGCAGCGGTGTCCAGGGCAGCACCTCGTTCATGACGTGAATGCGGTCCCGGTCACCCGGAATTTCAACGTGCACGTGCAGGCCCGAGAGCAGGCTGCGTCGGGCAACCTGCTGGTAATCGTTGAACAGTTGCTGGAAATGCGCCTGGGTCGTGGCCCGTTGCAGGTGCCAATCCCCCAGGGGATGGCTGCCGGCGCTCAGCAATCCCAGGCCGAAGGGCTGCAACGCCTGCCGCAGGGCGCCGCGGGCGTTGGCGAAATACTCTGCGGCCTGCGACAGGCGGGTGAAAACAGGCGAAGCCACTTCGATCTGCGCCTGGAACATCTCGTAGGCGAAGCCATGGCCAACTGCAGCCTTGCACGCATCGCTCACAGCCCGAGGCACTTCGCCTGGCATCCGCTGGGTGGCCAGGTCCGTAATGAAATACTCTTCTTCGATGCCGAACCTCAGTTGCTCGCTCATGGCGGCCCCGGTGTGCTAAGCGAGGTTCGGGATGCAGGGCCGTGCCGGGTGGTAATCCTCCCCCGCGACCGCCCGCAGATAAGCCTGGTCTGCGCGGACACGCAGTTCCCGCCACTCCGGCCAATCGACAAGACCGACGCGATCCATCTCGTCCGCCTGGCGAAGCAGCTCCTCATGGTAGGCGTCCGGGCAGTGCCTGCGCAGCGTGCCGTCGTCGAGCGCACGATGCCAGGCGTCCAGGGCACAGAGTCGCTGCTGTTGCAGGGGCGTCAACGGGTGGTTGAAAGAGGTCATGGCGGCATCAATCCGGGGATGTTTTGGTATGGAACATCCGGGATGCCGCCAGGTTCAGGGAAACTGACGAGTGTGTTGTTTGCGCAGGCCTGATCGCCGGCAAGCCCGCTCCCCACGGCAGTCCAGCATTCAAAAATCCACAGCGCGAGCGAGCCGGCTCGCGATGGCTACCGGGCAGTCAACCAGATCCGTCAGGTGCCACCCCCTTTTGTGACGGCAGCAGGTGCAAATGCAACTGCGCGATGTGTTCAGGCCCGATACCGCAGCAGCCGCCGACGATGTTGGCGCCAGCGGCGACCCAGGCACTGGACCAGTGCAGGTAGGATTCCGGGGTCAGGTCGGCACGGATCTCCAGCAAGGTGCTATTGGCCTTGGCCTCGGTGCTGACGGGAGGAAACGCGTTGGCGTAAACCCCCAGTTCGATGGCTTGGCCAAGACGCTGAATCACCGCTTGCGCCTCGACCAGTGCCGCCGCCATGACTTCCGGCTGGCTGCAGTTGAACAACACCACGGCGGCCCCCAGTTCGGCGGCGACCTCCACGGCATCGGCCACCGCTTCGCCGGAGCGCAGGCGCGGTGCGCCATCGGCTTGATCCAGCAGCGTAAAGGACAACCACAGGGGTTTCGGTTCAGAACCCAGGGCTTCGCTGACCGCGCGTACTTCGGCAATGGAGCTTTGGGTTTCCGCCAGCCAGACATCGACCTGGTCGCGCAACCCGGCAATCAGTTGCCGATGAATGTCGACGCTGCGCGAGTGATCGAACAAATCCGGCCGATACGAGCCCAGGGCCGGCGGCAACGAACCGGCCACCGTGACCGGCTCGGCATTTTCGCCAGCGGCCTGGCGAGCCAGGCGCCCGGCCCTTTCAGCCAGGGTTCGGCCGTGCTCGGCAAAGCGTTCCTCACCAATGTGAAACGGCACCACCGCGTAGCTGTTGGTGGTGATGATCCGGGCCCCGGCCGCGATGAATGAGCGGTGAGCCTGCAGCACGGACTCCGGCGATTCGATCAACGCCAGCGCCGACCATTCCGGTTGACGGAAAGGGGCGCCGATGCGCTGCAACTCCCGCCCCATGCCGCCATCGAGCAAACGTAGGTTCGATGCACTCATCAGTTGGCGCTCACCTTCTGCGCCGGACCGGCCAGCCACTGATCGACGATCGCAGGGTTCGCCTTGACCCAGGCCTTGGCCGCTACATCGGCCGGCTGCTTTTCCTTCTCGATCTTCAGGATCAGGTCATTGAGTTGCGAGGGCTCGATGGCGACGTTTTGCAGAAACTCGGCAATCTTCGGTGCCCGCTTTTGCAGGGCGACAGAGGACAGCACGTAGACCTTGGCATCCGGGAATGCGCAGGTGATCTGGCTCTTGTTCAGCCAGTCCGGATCCACCGTCGGGCTGATGAACTTCCAGCAGCCATCGGCCTTGTACAGCGGATCGCCTTTCTTGTTGTCCTGGGCATAACCGTCGAAGGCCGGCTCTTCCAGGCGACGCAGGTCGAAGGCGGAGAAGATCCAGTCCGGGGTGTAGGCATAGAACACCACGCCGCGCTGGGCCTTGTAGGCCGCTGCCAGTTTCGAATAGGTCACCGAAGCCTCGGTGGAAATCGACTCGAATTTATCGGCGAACTGGTAATCCTTGGCCTTGATTTGACCGATGTAGGTCGACTCCCAACCCGCCGGCCCCACCAGCAACTGAGCCTTGCCACCGCCCAGGGGTTCGAAGAGCTTGGCCACTTCCGGCTTCTTCAGGTCATACACGGATTTGACCCCGTATTTGTCCTGCAAATAGCCGGGGATGTAGAAGCCTTGCTCCCCCACATAGGGCTGCTTGTTCGGCACCAGCGAGCGGGTGCCGCCGGTGACATACTTGGCCCACGCCGCGGATTGGTTGGGCAGCCAGATGTCGGTCAGCACGTCGACCGAACCGTCGCCTTTGGACGCCGCACTGAACAGCACCGGGACATCCCCGGCCAGGTAGGAAACGTCGGCATCCAGACGGGTTTGCAGCACTTCTCCGAGGATGTGCTGGATGGCGATGGCCCCGGTCCAGTTCTGTTCGCCGATGACGATCTTGTCCTTGGCCATGGCCGTGGCGGAACCGATCAGGGAAGCCAGCAATGCCGCCGTGCCAAGGGTGCGCGATAGGGGTGTCTTCACGATAAATCTCACTGTCAGTGGTTGAGGTGGTCTTGCTTGCGCAAGCTCGATTGAATGATTCGGTCGGGGATCAGCGCGCACACGACAATCGCAACGCCGGCCAGCACGCCCTCGCCGCCCTTGATGTTGCGCAGCGCGGTCATGACGTCGTAACCCAGGCCGCCGGCGCCAATCAGGGCCGCGACCACCACCATCGACAGGCTCATGACGATGGTCTGGTTGATCCCCAGCAGCAGCGAGCGACGGGCCAGCGGCAACTGCACCTTGATCAGGGTCTGCCAGGGGCTGGCGCCGTGTGCCACGGCGGCTTCGACCGCGTCCTTGGGCACCTCCTGGATGCCCAGCGACGTCAGGCGGATCATCGGCGCCAGGGCAAAAATCACGGTGGCGATCACGGCAGGCGTCTTGCCCACCGAGAAGAACGCCACGGCGGGGATCAGATAGACGAAGGTCGGCAGGGTCTGCATGACATCCAGCAAAGGCGTGACCAGGCGGCGCACCAGCGGTCGTTTGGCCAGCACAATGCCGGTGGGAACACCCAGCACCAGGGCGATCAGCACCGAGGACCCCACCAGCGCCAGCGTGGCAATGGTGTGCTCCCAGAAGCCGAACACACCGATGTACAACAATGCTGCGCCGCTGGTGAGCGCCAACGTCCATCCGGCAGAGCGCCAGGCCAGGAACACCAGCGCCAGCGCCGAAACGGGCCATGGCAACCAGCCCAGGATGTTTTCCACGCCCTCGATCACCGTGCGCACGGCAACGATCACGCCCACGAATGCGCCTTCGAAGGTGATTTGCGACCAGCCGATGAAGTCGTCGATGCCTTGCGCGGTCAACAGCATGGCCTGGCGGTTGATGGGAAACTGCAACAGCGCATGGGTGGTTTCCGGCGTCACCACGCGCCACAGCACCAGCGCCTGGGACACCAGCACCACCGCCAATGGCAGCAGCCAACCGGAGGGGCTGAAACGCGAGGCATGACGGCTCAGGGAAATCGCCGTCAGACGGCTGGCTGCCAGCACGAGCAGCGCAACCGGAATCAGCCACCACGATGAGCTGGCAACGCCCTGCCCCAACGCGGCCAGGGCCGCGAGTTCGAGCGCATAGGTGCTCCAGAAGGAGCCGCCCTTGCCCCGCGCCGCCAAGGCCGCCGGCCCCAGCAGCAGCGCTTGCCACCATGGCAACCCGGCAGTGGCCGGCTGCTCGCGAAGTTCCGGTTGCGCGGCGTGCACCGCCAGGCTGTTCACAGCGACGGGCGCGGATGAGGCGGGCTGGCAATCGCGGAAGAAATCTGCCACTTCGGCGTCGGCCGGTTGCTCAAGCAGCTGTTGCGGCGTCCCCAATTGCACCAGGCGCCCCCGGCGCAGCACCGCGATGCGGTCGGCCAGGCGGATCGCCTCGGCCGGATCATGGGTGACCAGCAGTGTCGTGATCCCGCGCTCACGGACCAGTGCCAGGAAATGACGTTGCAGGTCTCGCCGGATCGTCGGGTCCAGCGCGCTGAAAGGTTCGTCCATCAACAGGAAGTCCGGCTCCGTCACCAACGCCCTGGCCAGCCCGACGCGTTGCTGCATGCCGCCGGACAGCTCGCGGGGGTAATGCTCGCCCCAGCCCTCCAGGCCGACGGCCTTGAGTTGCACGGCGGCCGCCGCCAGGCGGATGGCTTCCGGCTCGCCACACAGTTCCAAGGGCAGCGCGACATTCTCCAGGACCGTGCGATGGGGCAACAGGCCGAAATGCTGGAACACCATGCCGATGCGCCGTGACCTGAGCGTGCGCAACGCACGGTTGCTCAAGCCGCTGATGGCCTGGCCTTCGATCAGCACTTCACCCTGGGTCGGTTCGATCAAGCGATTGATGTGGCGCAGCAAGGTCGACTTGCCGCTGCCCGAAGTGCCCATCAGGCACAGGACCTCACCGCGTCGCACCTTGAGACTGACGTCGTTGACCGCAGGCAGGGTCGGCGCGCCTTTTTTGCGCAGGTAAGCCTTGGTGACGGCCCGCAGTTCAAGCACCACATCGCCATCTTTCTCAAGCTCGGCACCGGGTTGAATGGACCTCTGCGCAGACTCGATGTCTGTCGCCAACGGGGTTTGAATGACTGTCACAGGCGCTCCCGGCAAACCACCTGCAAGAACACTCGCTCACAGGTTCTGAAAAGTCGGGCGTCAGACCGTGACCGGAAATCGGTCAGCCCAACGCCAAAAAAACGCCCGGCTGGAAGCCCGGCGCTCTGGATTGGCATAAAGCTAAACGATCTTAAAAAATTAATATAAATACTATTTTGGAATTAGCTTAGGCGACGTTTCGCTCGCGCTTTTGTACCCCAACGTATCCCCGGAGGCGGCGGCCAACTCCCGATACAAAAGCCCTCAGTCTCGACACGCGGCAGATACACCGCGCCCTCCTAATGAAGTCACCGCAGACGCGGCCCCTCAACCCTTCGCCGTGCTCTTCCAGGAGAACAAAAAATGTCTCGATTCAAGACTCGTAAAACCGCTGGCGTATTGGGTGCTGCCCTTGCTGCGAGCATCGCACTGGGCGCATTCGCTGGCCTCACCCATGCCGAAGACGTCAAGGCTGCCAAGAGCTGGCAGACCGGCCTGCACCGTACGGACCTGTTGCGCGGGGACCTGGGGGCCGCCGACCGCGAAGTCATCCAGGTTCGTGTGGACTTCGAGCCAGGCGTCGCGGCGCCCAAGCATTCCCACCCCGGCGTTGAAATCGCCCACGTCGACAGTGGCACGTTCGAGTATCAGCTCGAAGGCCAGCCGCCCGTGACGCTGAAAGCGGGCGACTCGCTGTTCATTCCGGAAGGGGTCGCCCATACGGCGAAGAACGTTGGCTCGACCACCGCGTCGGAACTGGCGACCTACATCGTGAAGAAAAATACGCCGCTGTTGATCCTGTCGAAATAAGCGACGTTTGTCGCAGGAGGCGCTCAGGGCGTGGGGTCATTGCGGACCACGCCCCGCAGCGGCCTCTTCGCGCATCACCCGCCCCACCTCGATCTGAACGGCGTAGGCCGGTTCCTCCACGGCGTTGAAATCCTGCGTGTAACGCTGGGCGAACCCTTCGACGCCCCACGTCTGATACTGCTGCACATGCTTGAGTTCATGGGCCCAGAGCGCGATGTTCTGCTCGGCATCCCGAGGGGCTCGGAAAATGATGACGTCGATCAGCGTCACCGCGCCGATATCCGGGTTCTGCAGCATGGCATTGGCGGCGTTGAACTGGCCGTTATCGCTGATTCTGTAGCGCACCGCGTCGAGCACAGGGGCGTCATACCAACGCAGCAGTTGCTCGCGGACAGCCGGCGGCATCGGTTGAACACCGGCGTTGACCGCTTCGGTGCGCGATTGGGTCAGCCACAACGCCAGGGCTGGCGCCGCCACCTGATAGATACCCTCGGGCACGCCCACGATTTTGCCCAGGTCGGGCAGGCAAAGGCAGCCGTTCAGGCACACCTGTTTCTCGCCTGACGGGCAGGCGCTTTCTTGAGCCGAAACTGAAAGGCTCAGGCACAGCATCAGCATTGGCAGCAAGTGCAGGGTCATGGCAGCGCAGGTTCCTGCTCGGGAAGGCGGCAGTGTGTCGTCCAGCCCAAGGTTAGCCCCGAACTGAGTTCCTCCCAAGCCTGCAACCTGTCATCAGGCTCGACGCACGTGGGGGTTCACCAGGCATCTGCGATGACGTCAGTTCACTGGACGAAAAAAGCCCCACGCCGAAAACCGGCGCAGGGTCAAAATGGTTGGTTGCGGCCAACCAAAGGAGCTGGGGGAAACGTACTTGCGGGCCGAGATCAGATGCAGTCCCGGGCCACGCGCTCGAAGCTCGACGGCAAGACATTCGAGGCCAGCGGTTGGCGGTCGTAGACAAACACCTTGCCGCCCTTCCCGGCCTTGTGCGCCTCCAGGACCTTGTCCGCCGACAACCTGCTGGGCACCACGATCCGATAACTGCGCTGACTCTGTGAAACGCTCGGGGTCAATGCGCCGTCCTGCAATTTCGGTACGACGCAATCGGCGTACTCGGCAGGCGTCTTGCGGGTCTGCAGGGTCAGGGTCGGGTCGTTCGGCGCGCAGGCACAACCCGCGAGCAACACAGCGCCAAACGCCATGGTCGTCACGCGTAAAGGATGCATGGATCTGAGCCTCGGGATAGCCAGTGGTGTTTGATCAGTTCGCGGCTTCGTCAGCAGCCTGACGACGCGCCAGCGATACGCTGTACGCCGCGCTGCGCGCCAGGAGCACCGGGTCGTCCGACGGTTCGATGCCTTCGGGCAGGCGCATCGGGTCGAAGACGCCCTGGTTGCACAGGGCATCGGACGTGGTGGTGCGGATGCTCAGGCACCCGAGCTCAAGGCGAGCGCCAACGTTCTCGCTCCAGGGCTGCGACGGATCGACCAGCGAGTCGTCCGGTCCGGCGGGCTGGATGTACAAGTTGAATTGCACCGTGCCGGCCTGTAAACGCGACTCGAGGTCTGTCGCCAGAAAGGCATCGGGCAGGTTGGCTTCCTGCTCCTCATTGAGATAAACCGTGCCTGCCAGCGGTTCCATGACCAGCCGGCCCCACACTCCCTCCCCGCGGCTGTTGACGAAGCGGAAGGCGTGCGTCGAGAAATACGCCGTCGTGGCGTAGGACGCCGGTGCCGGGTGAGCGGCCAGCAGACGGGGCTGGCGTTTGCCGTCGGGGAAGCTGGCTTCATATGCCTTGATGTTGTCGGGATCAGGCTTTTGGGTGGCCGGGTCGGCGACGCGTGCCTGCAGGAACGCGACAAACGAGGCCGGTGTCGCGGCGAAGAACACCGGCTCGGAGATCATCATCAGGTCGTAGGCTTGCGAGTCATTGCTCAGGTGCACTGACAAACCGCGCACGGTGCGACTCTTATCGGAAACGTTCGGATTGCCACCGCCGACCGAAAAGCGCAACACGGCAGGCACCTCGCCCTGGGAAAACAGGCTCGAGCGGACCCACTGCGGTGCGTTCGGCGAGGGCGTGAATTGACCGGTCGCGCAGACCCCCTTGGCATGAGAACTTCGAGCGGCCTTGTGTTTGCCGAACACGGCATTCAGTGCATCGATCATTTCGGCAGGGCGGGCGTTTTCGTGTGCGTTCATTGGTCTGGGCTCAGGAACATCAGGCTTGGCTTCTTCGCGACGTGCTGCTGAAACAGCAGAAGTCTTGCGCATTGGCGTTAGGTTTCTGGGTTTTGCCAGGCCAGTCTAACGAGCTTACGCGATTAATGACAATACCAATTGTCATTAATCGCGTAAGCCCATTTCCCCGACGGGATTGCTATGATCGGCACTTTGGAACCACAAGGGTTTTTTCGTGACCACGAAAAACGACATCCTGCGCCTGTTGCAACGCGAACCGCTCACCGTCGTGCAGCTGTGCTCGCACCTCGACGTCACGCGCAACGCCATCAACGTGCAGTTGCGCCAACTCGAAGCCGAAGGGGCGGTGCGCCGCGCCAGCGTCAAGCAACGGGGGATGCTGGGCAAACCACCGGTGGTGTACGAGGCGGCACCGGGCAGCGAGGACATCGAATCGAGCGCCTACCGCCTGTTCCTGCGCGGGCTCCTGAAAGTCATGCAGACACGCATGGACGAACAGCAGATCAGTGAACTGCTCGACGAAACCGGTCGTCACCTCGCCCGGGAAGCCGGCATCGCCACACCGCGGGATTTCCAGAGTGGCCTGCAGTCGGCCATGGCGGCGGCCGACGCGCTCGGCGCCAGCACCGAAGCCCATGCCCAGGAAGAAGGCGTCATGGTGCGCAACTACACCTGTCCGCTGGGCGGTGCCGTGCGTGACCAACCTTGCGTTTGCCGGGCCATGGCCTCGTTCTTCTCCGAAGCCACCGGGCAACCGGCCGCAGACCAGTGTCTTCGCGGAGAACGTCTGGTGTGCCAGTACCTGATCACGCGGCCCATGGAGAGCGGGGCCTGAGCCCCTTCCCGACTACAGCGAAGCCAGCAGCGGCGTGTAGCTGCGTTTGTAGAGGCGGTCGCCCAGCCACCTGAGGATGACGTTGCGGGCAGGCGTCGGCAGCGTGCGCATCTTGTCGCGCGCGACACATTGTTTCTGCACCCAATCCACCCTGGGCTTGCGTCTCGCGCTGTAGGCCTGCAACGCCGACGCCACGTCCTGATGCGCCGCGAGGGCTTCGGCCAGCGCCAGTGCATCCTCGAGGGCCATGCCGGCGCCCTCCGCCATGCTCGGCGATGACGCGTGTGCCGCGTCGCCGATGAGCACGGCGCGGCCTCGATACCAGTCCTGCATCACCACCTGCTGGATACTGCCGAAATGCGTGTCCTGCCCGGCCTGGGCGAGCAATGGCAGCAGCGGCTCGGCGAAGTCGGCGAACAGGCTTTCGAGCGAGGCGTGCCGGACGCGATCGGCGTCCGCTTCGGCCAGTGCCATGTCGGCATAGACGTAGACCTGTTCGCGGCTGACAGGGATGGCCAGCAAGGTGCGCCCCTTGCCCAGCATCGCCGTCCAGCCGTCGATGCCCGGGCTGTTGTGCGTGATGAAGCGCCAGCAGACATTGCCGACGTACGACGGCTGGACCGCCGGGAAGATCATCCGGCGAACCGTGGAGTCGATGCCGTCGGCGCCAATGACCAGGTCATAGGTGGCCGTGGTGTCGTCGGAGAAAGCCACTTCGCACGCCTCGGCGGACGGCGTCATGCCGGTGATCGAGACACCGAACCGGGTCCGGGTGCGTTCCAGCGCGCCACGCAGGATCGCGTGCAGCGCATTGCGCGGCAGCGACAGGCAAGGCCCGCAATCCCGCCAGAAATCCTGGGTATCGGTGACGGTCAGTATTCGTCCGCGCTGATCCATGATGCGTTGCGTGTGGATGACCGCCGCGACAGCGCGCACCGACTCCAGCAGCCCCAATTGCTCAAGGGCCCGGCCGGCATTCCCCGGCAGATAGAACCCCATGCCGCCGGGCGTTTCATCCTGGCGTCGTTCGATCAGGTCCGGTTCCAGGCCCTGGCGTTCCAGAGCCCTGGCCATGGCGAAGCCGGCAATGCCGCCGCCCACTATCAGTATCCGCATTCCCGTGTCCTTGAGTCTTTGAGTCTTTGAGTCTTTGAGTCTTTGAGTCTTTGAACATAAGCGATGACGCCATCATAACCTGCAGAAATGACAACCCGTGCCAGGGGACCGGCCAACACTCATAGAATCAGGCAAGCAATCCACAGGAATGGTCTACAGCGAATCCGCGGCATGGGCAGAGAATGGGCATCCGACTTACTCAATCAGGAATTTCCCATGCTTGTACACGCCTACGGTGCCCATGCAGGTGACAAACCCCTTGAGCCCATGCAGATCAACCGCCGCACGCCCGGCGCCCATGACATCCAGATCGATATCGCGTTTTGCGGCATTTGCCATTCGGACCTGCACCAGGTGCGTGCGGAGTGGGCAGGCACGCAATTTCCCTGCGTACCGGGGCATGAAATCGTCGGTCGCGTCGCCGCCGTCGGCGCCCATGTGACGGATTTCAAGAAGGGCGACCTGGTCGGTGTCGGCTGTATCGTCGACAGCTGCAAACACTGCGACGACTGTGAGTCCGGCCTGGAAAACTACTGCGACGGCATGGTCGGCACCTACAACTTTCCGACCCCGGACGCGCCCGGCTGGACACTCGGCGGCTACGCGCAAAACATCGTGGTGCATGAGCGTTACGTCCTGCGCATCCGCCATCCCGAAGCACAACTGGCCGCCGTTGCGCCGCTGCTGTGTGCGGGCATTACCACCTACTCGCCACTGCGGCACTGGAACGCCGGGCCGGGCAAGAAAGTCGGCGTGGTCGGCATCGGCGGCCTGGGTCATATGGGCATCAAGCTCGCGCATGCCATGGGTGCGCAGGTCGTGGCCTTCACCACGTCCGAGTCCAAACGTGAGGCGGCCCGGCAACTGGGCGCCGACGAAGTGGTGGTGTCGCGCAACGCCGAAGAAATGGCCGCGCATGCCAAGAGCTTCGACTTCATCCTCAACACCGTCGCCGCGCCCCACGACCTCGATGCGTTCCTGGTACTGCTCAAGCGCGATGGTGCGTTGACGCTCGTGGGCGCTCCCGCCTCGCCGCATACCTCGCCGAACGTGTTCAACCTGATCACCAAGCGCCGCACGATTGCCGGCTCGATGATCGGCGGCATTCCCGAGACCCAGCAGATGCTGGATTTCTGTGCCGAACACGGCATCGTCGCCGACATCGAGCTGGTGCGCGCCGACCAGATCAACGCGTCCTATGAGCGCATGCTCAAAGGCGAGGTGAAGTACCGTTTCGTGATCGACAACGCCACACTCGCCGGCTGAAGCCCCTCGATAAAAACACCCCTTCCCCGCGCCCCCGCTCCAGGGGGCGCGACGCTTTGCGCAGGATTCAAAACCATGACCCATCACCCCCGACAATCATGGGGCGCGGTATTCGCCATGTCCCTCGCCGCCTTTGTGCTGGTGGCCTCGGAGTTCATGCCCGTCAGCCTGTTGACGCCCATTGCGGCAGATCTGCACGTCACCGAAGGACAGGCCGGCCAGGGCATCGCCATGTCCGGACTGTTCGCCCTGATCACCAGTCTCCTGATCGCCTCGGTGGCAGCGCGAGTCGAGCGCAAACCATTGCTGCTGTCGCTCACGCTGCTGATGATCGTTTCTGGAACGGTAGCGGCGTTCGCACCGAACTACACGACATTCATGCTCGGCCGCGCCCTGATCGGCATCGCCATCGGGGGTTTCTGGTCGCTGTCGGCAGCCACCGCGATGCGTCTGGTGGCCGAAGATCAGGTCACCCGGGCGATGGCCATCGTCAATGGCGGCAATGCCCTGGCCACGGTGGTTGCCGCACCGCTGGGCAGTTTCCTCGGCGCGCTGATCGGCTGGCGCGGGGCGTTTTTCTGCATCGTGCCGGTCGCGGTCCTCGCCGGCCTGTGGCTCTTGATCAGCTTGCCAACGATGAAAAACACCGCCAGCACCGGCAGCGCGAATGCCTTGCGGTTGATGAAAAGAGTGCCGGTCGCGCTGGGCATGGTCGCGGTCAGCATATTTTTCATGGGCCAGTTCATGTTGTTCACTTACTTGCGCCCCTTCCTTGAAACAGTCACCCACGTCAGTGTGTCCATGCTCTCGCTGATGCTGCTGGTGCTGGGGTTGGCGGGGCTGGCCGGCACCTTCCTGATCGAAGCGTTCCTCAAGGTCGGCCTGCATCGCACCCTGATCGTCATCCCGGTGCTGATGGCCATGATCGCACTGGCCCTGGTGTCCTTCGGTAGCTCGGCGATCACCACCACTGTCTTGCTGGGAATCTGGGGGCTGGTGGCGACGGCAGCGCCAGTGGGTTGGTGGACATGGCTGGCGAAAACGCTGCCGGACGATGCAGAAGCGGGAGGCGGCTTGATGGTCGCCATCGTCCAGCTGGCCATCGCGTCTGGCGCGACCGTGGGCGGCCTGGTGTTCGACTTCAGCGGCTACCGCGCGACCTTCGAATTGAGTGCCCTGTTGCTGGGGGTGGCGGCGGTTCTGGCGTGCCTGTCTGCACGTGCCGCGTTGCGGGGCACGCCTGCGGTGGCGAACCCTGCATGAACCGCCGCTCACGCCCCTACTTCGCGGTAATCACTGACAATTTGGTGATTCCTGCCCGTTCGATCGACGCCATGGCCCGCGCCACTTCGCCGTAGTTCACCCCGTTATCCGCCTGCAGCTGGACACGCAGGTCGGCGTTTTTTTCCCTGGCGGATTTGAGGTTGGTTTCCAGCAGGTCCGGCTGAATCTCGTCCTTGTTGATGAACAGCTTGCCCTTGTCGTCGATGCTCACCACCAGCGGGTCTTTCTGTTCCACCGGTGCCACCGCTTCGGTCTTCGGCAGGTTGATCGGGATCGAGTTGGTCAGCAGTGGCGCGGTGACGATGAACACCACCAGCAGCACCAGCATCACGTCCACCAGGGGTGTGACGTTGATTTCACTCAGCACTTCATCGCTGTCTTGGGTGGAAAAAGCCATCTCAGGACGCCTCCTTCACTTTTTGCCCGGTCGCGGTGGCGGCGGATTTTTTGTGGGCCGGATGCAGCAGTACGCGGAAGGCGTTCTTTTGCGCCAGGCTGTAGAAGTCGTGGGCGAAGTCGTCGAGGTCGGCAGCCGTGAGTTTCAGGCGCCGCAGGAAGTAGTTGTAGACCAGCACCGCCGGGACCGCGACGGCGATCCCCACGCCGGTGGCGACCAGAGCGGCGCCGATGGGGCCGGCCACGGTTTCCAGGCTGGCCGAACCGGCCGCGCTGATGCCCTTGAGCGCGGACATGATGCCCCAGACCGTACCGAACAGGCCGATGAAGGGCGAGGTGCTGCCGATGCTGGCGAGAATCGCCAGGCCGGTTTCCAGCGAGCGGCGCTCACGCACGATCTGTTGGCGCAGGGCGCGCTCGAGGCGGTCCTGGTGATTGATCGCCTGGCTCAGGTCGGTGGCCTGCGCCCCGTCCGGCACCTGGATCGCGGCATACCCGGCCTGGGCGACACGGGCGGCGGCACCGGGATGGTCGTGGGCCAGTTGCGCGGCGGAATCGAGGCTGGAAGCGGCCCAGAATTGTTTGTGGAAACGCCGGTCCTGATTCTTCAGGCGGGTGAACTGCACGCCCTTGAGCAGGGCCAGGCCCCAGGTGGCGACAGAAAAGACAATCAGCAGCCAGATGACCGCGTGTTCGATGGATTCGAAAGGGGAAGCGATGAGGTTCATGGTCGGCACTCCAACAAGGCATTAGTCGTTTGTTGCGATGCGCCTTTTGTCAGGTGGCCCGCGATGTCAGTCAGCAATTGAGTCATTTGATCTTGAAGTCGATGGGCACGCTGACCCAGCCGTCCTGGGCAACATCGCCCTGCTTGGCCGGGACGAAGCTCCAGCGTTTGACCGCAGCCAGTGCGGCGTCATCGAGCTGGTCGCGGCCGCTGCTTTTCTGGATCTGGATCTCCCCGGGCTTACCGCTGGCCAGCACGTGCACGCGCAACAGCACCGTGCCTTCCCAGCCGCGACGCATCGCCAGCGACGGGTATTCCGGGGCCGGGTTCTTCAGGTAAGCGGCACTCGCCGAGGCCGGGGTCACCGGTTTCGGCGCGGGCGGTGCCGGGGGTGCAGGCGCGGCGACCGGAGGCGCCGGAACCGGTGGCGCAGGTGGTTGCTCCAGCGGTTTGGCCACCGGCTTGGGCACCGGTTTCACCACCGGCTTGGGCTTGGGAACCGGTTTGGGCGGTGGTGGCTTGACCGCCAGTTCATCCTCCACCGGTGGCGGTGGCTCGACGACGGGCTGCACGATCGGTTCGGGCGGTGGCGGTTCCACCACAGGTGGCGCCGGCTGCGAGAACTCGATGGTCATGGGCGGAATTTCCGGCGGCACGATGGGCAGCGCCGGCGTCGGTGTGTTGTTCACCCAGACGATCACGGCACCGTGCAGCACCAGGGCGAACACGCCGAGCAGCACCGCTTCACGACGGCTCAGTATGCGTTTGGGCGTGCTGTGCAGGCGTGATTGCGACAGAGGGCCGAGGTAGACCCGGCCCAAGTCGAGCAACTCACTGCCCGGCGCTTGACGCCAGGGCGCATTCAGCGTCGGGACGGTTTGGACATTGCCCATTTTTAATCCTGTCAGTGTTCAGTGATATCGAAGAGAAACGCCGGCCCCAGTCCGGCGTGTCCATGCCGCCGGTGTCAATCCAGCACGATCTCGTCCTTGATTGCCTGGGCCTGCTGCAACGGTGCCGGGTCTATCCAGCGGTCGAAATCGAAGTCCTTGTCGATGAAGCCTTCGGCGAGCAGGAAGTCCTTCTGCCGGCGCAAGCCTTCGACGTAGACCTCAGACAGCGTCGGCTCGAATGCCAGATGCACCTGCTCGCCAAACGCCAGTCGCACGCTCGCCTCGTCGGTGGCAGTTTCGGCGGCGATGGTGGTGACCACCTCCTGCGGATGTGTCTTGGCCCATTCGTGGGTTTTCAACAGCACCGCCAGGTAACGCGCGACGATGTCCGGCGAGTCGATCAGGGTCTGACGGTCGACGGTGATCGGCCGTGGCGAACCGGCGCTCAGGCGCAGCAGCGGATCCTCCTGCTCGTTGATGTTGATGATCGGGCGCAGCCCCTGGGCCAACGCACGGGCGCTGCCGGCGCCCTTGATGAAGATCGCGTCGACCGTGCCGTTGAGCAGCGCCAGGGTCGGGATGGCGTGATGGTCCTCCCGGGTCCTGGAGACTTCCTTGAGGTCCCATTCCGGCGCGGCGATATCGACGAATTGCACGCTGTCGCGGGGCACACCGTCCAACTGCAATGCCGTCAGCAAACCGCGCAGGCCTTCGGCGCGACCGACGTCCACCAGGTCACTGGCCGCCTTGCGCACCACGCCGAGCTTGCGCCCGCGTAAATCCGCGACGGTGTGGATGTCGCTGTCGCCCCGCACGAATACCTGCTGTTGTTCGTCGACCCAGGTGATCCCCACTACGACGGTGTCCTGGCCCAACGACCGCGCCCAGATCGGCGGCACGTTTCCGCCTTCGCGGAAGCTACCGGCCAGGCTGTGGCGGAAATGCGATTCACGTACGGCCCGGTCTTCGGAAGCACGGATCGAGTCGAGCTTGATGCCGTGACGGGCAAATTCGTTTTGCAGCCAGTGCTTGTGCTGGGCGATGCCCGAGGTGGTCGGCACCGGGCAACGGGTGTACCAGATTGCCGTGGGCTGTGTGTTGGTTTCCGGTGCGGTTTTGCGCAAGGCTTCAGACATGGTTCAACTCCTGAAAGGGTTCACGGGGTGATTGGAAATGCAATCCCGACAGGCAGTCAGGTGGTTGTTGGAATGCGGTGCCCGGTGGCCGCTTTAGCCACACGCTCGGGCTTGATTCTGACGAGGCTGAGTTCGACGACCGTGTCGTGCAGCGCCAGCTTGGGCTTGGCAGGTTCGATGCGTATGCCGTCGTGCAACGCCACCGTGCAGGCCAGTTTGACTTCGCCGTCGATGCGCATCGCACACAGCTTGCACAGGCCCCGGCGGCACGACAGCGAGTAACCGAGGTTGGGTTCGAACACCCGCTGGGCGTACTGCAACGCGGTACTCACCGACGCGCCTTCCCAGCGGTCGATGCCAAGGCCGAGCCCGGCTGGCGGCGGCAAGCGGATGTCCAGTTGTCGCAGTTCGCCGTCGCGGTACAACGTCAGGTGCATCAGCATGCAACACTCCTTGAAAGCGTCATGGTCGTGCCACCCACGGGAAGGCGACGGCCCGGGTCCGGCGCACCAGCACGCCCCCTTCGTCGCTCACCAGTGAATGGCTGAGCACGCCGCTGTCGGCGTGTTTGTGATCGTGACGCTGATGGGCGCCAATCGAATACTCGCGCCCCCTGGCGCCCAGCAACGCCGACTCGATCACCGTGAACGCCGCCTGACACTCCAGCGCATCGCTCCAGTCACGGTTCCACATCCGGTCAGGGGTGCGGCACGCCAGTTGCGGCAACACGTTGCTCCTCAGGTCGGCCAATTGCGCCAGACCCTCGTCCAGCGCCTTGGCGCTGCGTACCGGGCCAAGGGCGCGTTCAGCCAGCTGCGAGAGACTTTCCTTGAGCTCGAATGGCGCGATGCCGCTTGTGCGTTGGAACGGCGCGAGGGTCACCGCCACGGCTTCGTCAGCGTTCTGTGCCCGACGATCCCGGGCACGACGCTCCCGGGCATCGTTCGCAGCTGCCTGGCCGGCCACACGGCCCTGCACCAACACCTGCGCCCCGGCATTGCCGGACAGGCGATTGGCGCCGTGCAGGGCCCCGGTGACTTCACCGCAGGCAAACAACCCGGGTACACCCGTGGCCGCGCCGGTATCGACCTGCACGCCGCCCAGGGAAAAATGCGCGGCGGGCGCCACTTCGATGGCATAGCCCTGCTTGATCCGCTCCACCAGCGGGGTCATGTCAAAACCTTCCCACTGCCAGTGCGCGCTGATCGAGCGCGAGGTGCTGGGGAAGTTGTCGATGATGTCGTTGGGCAAATGCTTCCACGACAGGTACACCCCACCGTTGGGGCTGCCACGCCCCTCGTAGACTTCCGTGGCGCTGGCGGCCGACACCATGTCGCGGGTCGCCAGTTCCATGCGCTGCGGGTCCCAGCGCGCCATGAAGCGTTCGCCGAAGCGATTCATCAGCCAGGCATGCACGCCGCTTTGCGGTCCGAGAATCCACGGGAACTGCAAACCGCGCCAGAGCGCCGGAGCGGTCAGGCAGCAGGGCAGAAACTGCATCATTTCCATGTCGATCAGGGTCGCGCCGGCCTCCACGGCCATGCGCTGCCCTTCCCCGGACAACTCTTCCGGCGCGGTGCGCAAACTCCAGTTGGACGTCGCACCGCCGGTGGCGAGGACGGTGCTGTGGCCATGAATGCTCTCGACCGTGCCGCTGCGCCGGTCCAACCCGAGTACACCGACCACCGCCCCCTCGCGCCGCAACAGTTGCGTCGACTGGAAGTCCTCGCGAAAACTCACCCCCGCCTGCTGGGCAATACGGGTCAAGGCACGCTGCATGTCGACGCCACTGATGTGTACACCGCGCCCGCTGCTGTGACCGGGGGCGCGACGGTTGATGGTGAACTTGATGCCCCAGTCGATCAGCCGGCGCATCTCCTCGCCGATGCCGGTGACCATGCTCTGCACCAACGACTGATCATTGAGCCAGGAGCCGGCGACCACGGTGTCCTGCAGGAAGCGTTCCTCGGTATCGGTGGCATCGGCTTCCAGGCCAATGGCGACCAGGCTTTCGCCCGCGATCGAAACACCACCGCCCGAGGTGATGGTCGCGCCGCTGCGCCCCACCAGCCCCTTGTTCACCACCAGCACGGAGGCCCCCGCCTGGCGCGCATGATAGGCCGCGACCAGGCCGGCCGCGCCGCCACCGAGGACGATGACATCCCAGGTCACCGCCTCAGTCATACACCCACGCCTCCACGGAGAAATCGTTGTCGATGAAGCCTTCAGCCAGCAGGAAACCCTTGAACGAATCGATCGCCTGCAACCCTGGCGCATCGATCGAGGTGCTGAACTTCAGATGCAGCTCCGGGCCGAAAGCACCCTGCACGGCCTCTTCCGATACGCCGATTTCCTGAGCGACAAAGCGCCGGGTCTCATCGGGATGCTGCGCGGCCCATCGGGCAGCTTCAGCCACCGCCTCCAACAGCGACTGCACCAGGTCCGGGCGTTCCCGGGCCAGGGTGCCGTCCACCGTCAACAAGCGTGGCGTGCCGTTATTGATGCGGATCGCCGGCTCGGCATGGCCGCCGGTTTCACTGAGAATCACCGCGTTGAACTGATGGGCAAGGCTCAGGCCTTCGGCGCCCTTGACGAAAAACGCATCGATCTCGCCCTTGATCAGCTGGGTGATTTCGTTGGCATAGGGCAGACGCCGCACAAGCTGGGGCGGGTAGCCCGGCGTGGTGCCGCCCCACTGCGCAGTGCCGGTGGCGACGTCGACAAAACGCACGGCCTCGCGGGCAATGCCGGCAACCTGCAAGGTCGACAGCAAGCCCTTGAGCGCCGTGGCGCGCTGGAAATCAATGATGCCCGGCGGCTGGCGTGGCAGGCCGAGGCGCTTGCCCACCAGTTCGGCGACCGTGCGCACCTCGGAGGACGGCAAAGTGATGACGGCCTGGAATTCGTCGATCCAGTTGATGCCGATCAACCGCGTATCGCGGCCATTGGCCCGGGCATGGATCGGCGGGATATTGCCGCCCTGGCGAAAGGACCAGGGCTGGGTGTGATCGAAATGACTGGCGCGGACTTTTTCATCTGTCGAGCTTTGCAGGGACTGCAGGCCGACCGACTTTGCCGCAAGCGTGGACTGCAAAAAGCCCAACTTCACGGCAAGCCCCAAGGGCGTCGGCGTCGGGCAGCGGGTGTACCAAAGATTAAGGTCGGTCATAACATTCGCCATTAAAAAGATGACAGCACGTCGCAACTAAGAGCGACGACCTGAAACTACAAACATAATGACGGACGTTGTCGCACGGCATTGAAAAAGCGCTTTATACAAATAAAAACAGCTCACGCCCCGTGCGAGGTGAAACGAGTGTAAAGGAAACTAATTGGCGCCACATAGATCGTTAAGTTCTGAGTTTATGACTGCGTTTCAATTGACAGCACCCGATGCATTGCGCAGATTACATCGCGTTTTCAGCCCTACCTTCTGCTCTGCACTTTGTCTGGATATAACCTATTTATGTCTGCTCTTTCGTTGTGGCTGAATAATTTCACTCCCCTGCAATCCGCGCACACTCGAACTTACCTTGGCGGCCAGTCAGTATCGATGATCGGCATCTGGCTGCAACAAACGGCGATGGCACTTCTGGTGTATCAACTGTCGGACGGGCAGGCGTTTGCGCTGGGGGTCAGTGCGCTGTGCTCAAGCCTTCCCATCCTGATGTTCAGCCTGTTCACCGGCGCCTTGGCCGACCGTTATGACAGGCGCAAGTTGTTGATCGGCTGTCACCTGGTGGAAATCGCCCTGACCTTCGTGATCGCCGCACTGATCCAGACCGGGCAGGTGCAACTGGCGCACCTGTTCTTTTTTGCCTTTCTGATGGGGTGCGTCAACTCGGTGTATTTCCCGACGCAGCAGGCGTTTCTGTTCGACCTGGCGGGCCTGGACAACATTCGCAAGCTGATCAGCATCAACTCGATGATCCTGAATGTCTGCCGCACCCTGGGGCCAACACTGGCGGGTTATCTGGTGGCGCAAGTGGGCATGTCGGCGGCCTTCTGGGCCAACGGCTTGTCGTACTGGGTGGTGATTGTGTCGCTGATGTCCCTGCGTCAGGTCCGGCAACGCCAGCCCGATGCCGGTGAAAAAGTCTCCCTTGGCGAGGCGGTGGCGCATATTCGCCAGACCTTGACCCTGCGCAATATCTACATCTGCAGCGCGGCGCTGACCATGTTCGGCCTGGGCACCCTGGCCCTGCTCCCGGCGGTGGCCCAGGGCGATCCGCAGCGCACCGGTCTGCTGCTGGGCGCTGCGGCGGCGGGGTCGCTGGTGTATGCGTTTTTTCTGTCGCCGGTGATCAGCCACATCCGGCGCATGGGCCTGACGCTGTCGCTGACCCTGGTCTGGATGGGCGGCTGGCTGGTGGTCTCGGCGCTGTCCAGCCTGCTTTTCCTGCAACTGTTCGCGCTCTTCATGTTCGGACTGGCCACCTCGCAGGCGATGGTGACCTGTACCAGCCTGGTGCAGATCCTCTCGCCCGCGACCATGCGCGGCCGCCTGATGGGGTTGTTCAGCATCATCGGCTTCGGCCTGCAGCCCTTGGCCACCCTGGTCGCCGGCTACATGGCCGACCGCCTGGGCGTGGCCACCACCATTGCCCTGTGGGGTCTGGTGGCGGTCACGATTGCCAGCCTGCTGCTGGTACAACCGCAATGGCGGCATTGGAACCTGGCAAAAAACTGATCCCGACACCCACCTGTGGGGCCGGGATCGACATCAAGATTCAGTGCGGGAACGAGCCTGCTCGCGAAAGCGAACCGCCATCGAGCAGCGATATCGCCTGTAAGCCCCTTCGCGAGCAAGCCCGTGTGTCATCAGACCCGCGACTTACGCCCGGCAAACGGATGGCTCGGGTCGTTATAACCCGGCGTCGAAGAGTGACCGGTGATCACCAGGTCGTCGATAAAGGCTTCATCTTCGGCGGTAAAGGCGTAGTTCAGTGCCGGCACATAATCATTCCATTGTTCTTCGGTTCGAGGCCCGGCAATCGCGGAAGTGATCAGTTTGTTGTTCAGTACCCAGGCCAGGGCGAACTGGCCCGGGGTGATTCCGCGCGCCTGGGCGTGGTCCTTGACGCGCTGCGCCAGGTTCAGCGATTCGGGGCGCCATTCGGTCTGGTGCAGGCGCTTGTCGTTGCGCCCGGCGCGGGTGCCTTCGGAGGGCGGCTGGCTCGGATCGTACTTGGCGGTGAGCACGCCACGGGCCAGCGGGCTGTAGGAGACCACGCCAATCCCGTAGTACTCGGCCGCCGGCAAGTGCTCGTTTTCGATTTGGCGGTTGGCCAGGTTGTACAGCGGCTGGCTGGCTGCCGGACGCTCGATGCCCAGCAGGTCGGCGGCGCGGCTGAATTCGGCGAGTTTCCAGCCACGATGGTTGGACAGGCCATAGGAACGGATCTTGCCCGCCCGAATCAGGTCCGACAACGCGCGCAGGGTCTCTTCCACCGGCGTCGTATGGTCCTCGCGATGCAGATAGAACAGGTCGATGTAATCGGTGTTCAGGCGTTTCAGGCTGGCCTCCACCGACTGAATCACGTTGTGCCGCGAAGCACCGCGATCATTGGGGCCCAGCGCCCCCGGGTTCGGGTTGACGAACTTGGTCGACAGCACCCATTGCGAACGCCGCTCGGCGATCAGGCGGCCCACGGTTTCTTCCGAAGCACCGCCGTTGTAGCCGTTCGCGGTGTCGATGAAGTTGATGCCCTGCTCGTACGCCTTGTCGACAATTCGCCTGGCCACCGCATCGTCGGTCTGCCCGCCAAACATCATCGTCCCCAGGGTGATGGGCGACACCTTGATCCCGTTGCGGCCCAGGTTGCGGTACTCGATAGCGCTCATGTTCACTCCCCTAATGGTCTTTTCACTGGTTATTCAAACAACATCACTAAATTGCAAAGCGCGATAACAGCAAGGCCACCGGCAGGTCCTGCCAGACGGCATCGCTGTAGGGCACCGACTCGTCGTCGGCCACCGGATAACGCGGGACCGGCACCGAGCCAATCAGTTTCTTCGTGTAGTCATGGCGGGCGTTTTTCCAGATTCCGTCATGGGCGCCCTCCTCGACGATCTTGCCGTCGTGCATCACCAGCACACGGTCGGCCATGTACTTGACCACCGACAGGTCGTGGGAAATGAACAGGTAGGACAGGCCGAATTCTTCCTTCAGATCCGCCAGCAGATTGAGGATCTGCGCCCGGACCGAGACGTCCAGCGAGGACACCGCCTCGTCGAGGATCACCAGCGAAGGCCGCAGGATCAGCGCCCGCGCCACGCCGATGCGCTGCCGCTGGCCACCGGAAAACTCGTGGGGGTATTTCCACACCGCCGAGGCCGGCAGCCCCACGCGCTGGACGATGTCGAGGATGCGCTGGCTGCGCGCCTGGGCCTGTTTCACACCGTGATTCTTCAACACGCCGTCGAGGATGCGATAAACGCTGTGCCTGGGATTCAGCGACCCGTACGGATCCTGGAACACCATCTGCACGAAAGGCCGGTGGGCACGCAGCTGTTTCTCGCTGAACGACGCAATGTCGGTGCCATTGAGCAGGATGGCGCCGGAACTGGAGCGGATCAGGCCCAGAATGGTTTTGCTCAGGGTCGATTTTCCGCAACCGGATTCGCCCACCAGCCCGAGGGTTTCGCCGGGCCGGATCTGAAAGGACACGTCGTCGACGGCAGTGACCACGCCCTGGCGGGTCTTGTACTCGGTGCGCAGGTGGCGTACGTCGAGGATGGGCCGTAGCTCGGCGTCAGCCAGCGCGTCACGGGCGGTGGGCGCGCGGGGATGGCTCTGCAGATCGAACTCGATCAGGCCGTTGGCGCCGGGGCGCACGTTGATTTCCGGCAACGAAGCGCTGGCGTAATGCGATTCACTGTCCAGGCGCAGCGAAGCACCGAGCAGGCCTTTGGTGTACGGGTGCTGCGGCGCGGTGAAGATCGCTTCGGTGCTGGCGGTCTCGACGATCAGACCGTCGTACATCACCGCCACCCGATCAGCCCACTGCCCCACCACCCCCAGGTCGTGGGTAATCAACAGCAAGCCCATGGCGTACTCTTCGCTGAGCTCCTTGAGCAGTTGCAGAATGTGCGCCTGCACCGTCACGTCCAGTGCGGTGGTCGGTTCATCGGCAATCAGCAGGCGCGGCTTGCAGGCCACGGCGATCGCGATCATCACCCGTTGGCGCTGGCCGCCGGACAAATTGTGCGGAAAGTCATCCAGGCGCGCCGCCGCGTTGGGAATCCGCACTTTCTTCAGCAGGGCCAGGGACTCGGCGCGAGCCTCCTGGCGCGACAGGCCACGATGGCGGCGCAGCACTTCACCGATCTGCTCGCCGATGCTCAGCACCGGGTTGAGCGAGGTCATCGGATCCTGGAACACCATGGAGATCTCGTTGCCGCGCAAGCCACGCATCAGCGGGTCACTGATGCCGGACAGGTCCAGGCCATCGAAATCCACGCGTCCCTCCAGTTCGGCGCGACCGCCCAGCAGGCGCATGATCGCCATCGCCGTGGTCGACTTGCCGCAGCCGGACTCGCCCACCAGCGCCAGGGTTTCGCCCCTGGCCACTTGGAAACTCACGCCCTTGACGGCCTGGTGATCGCCATAGCTGACGCGCAGATCAGCGACCTTGAGCAAAGCCTGACGGTGGTCGTCAAGGTTGGCTACAGCATTCATGCAGTTCTCCCGCGCAGTCGTGGATTCAGGGCGCTGATCAAGGCGTCACCCAGCAGGTTCAGGCTGAACACCGTGATCACCAGGGTCAGCCCGGGGATCGCGGTGAGGTACAGGGCGCTGCGCAACATGTCGCGACCGGTGCCGATCATGCTGCCCCAGCTGACTTTGTTCGGGTCGCCGACGCCGAGGAACGCCAGCGAGGATTCGGTGAGGATCGCCGAGGCGACGATCACCGAAGCGGTGATGATGATCGGCGGCAAGGCGTTGGGCAGGACTTCGCGAACAATGATCCACCGTGTGCTGTAGCCGACGCTGCGGGCGGCGAGCACGAAGTCGGCGCTGAGCAAGGCGCGGAATTCGGCGCGCACCAGTCGCGCCACGGTGTCCCAGGAGGTCAGGCCGATGACGACGGCGATGATGGTCACGGTGGATTGGGTGATGGAGACCACGACCACCACCAACAGGAACGACGGCGTGGTCTGGAAAATCTCGATCAGCCAGGTCAGCAACCGGTCGACCTTGCCGCCGAAGTAACCCGCCAGCGCACCGATCAGTGTGCCGATCAGCACGCTGACCAGGGCGGCGGTCACGCCGACCAGCAACGACACCCGCGCGCCGTGGGCCAGACCGGCGGCCAGATCACGCCCCAGGGCGTCGGTGCCGAGGGGAAACTGCCAGTCCTCGCCCGGCGCCAGCAAGGGCTGCCCGGCCATGTCCAGTGGATCGCCGGGGTACAACAGCCCCGCCGCCAGGGCGACGAACAGGATCAACAGCAAGATCGCCGACCCCGCCACCGCCCCCGGCGAACGCAGCAGCGCTCGGGTCACCGGCCAGCGGCTGCGCTGATCGTCCGACACGGGTGCAATGGGAACTGCCGACAGCGTGGCGCGGGGCAGCAAGCGACCCAGCATCGTCGTGCCCAGTTGCTGGCGCCAGCCGGTCAACGCCGCACGCGAAGGTTGCAGGCTCACATCCTGTAGATCGAGGCTCATGGTTCAGCGCCCTCTCAACCGGGAAGCGATGCGCGGATCGAGTCGAGTGTGCAGCCAGTCCACGAGGATGTTGGCGACGATCACGATGAACGACGACATCAGCAGGATCCCCAGCAACACCTTGTACTCACGGGCCTGCACCGCCTCCAGGGTCAGGCGGCCAATGCCGGGCCAGCCGAAAACGGTTTCCGCCACCGCCGCACCGCCGAGCAGGCCACCCAGGTGCGCCCCGGCCACGGTGGTCAACGGCAACAAGGCATTGCGCAGCACATGGCGCCAGGTGATGCGCCACGGCGACAGACCTTTGGCCCGGGCCGTGCGCACGTAATCCTGGGTCAACACTTCCAGCACCGAGGCGCGGGTCAGCCGGGCATAAATGGCGACGAAGAAACTGGCCAGGGTCAATGCCGGCAGAATGGCGTACTGCAGTTTGTCGACGAACTTGTCCAAACCACTGAGCCCGGCGCCGATCGTGCCGTCGCCGCCGGCCGGCAGCCATTCGAGCTTGACCGCGAACAGCACGATGGCCATCAGGCCGATCCAGAATCCCGGTGTCGAGTACAAAATGAACGCCAGCGAAGACAGCACCCGGTCCGGCCACTTGCCGGCCCACAGCGCCATCACCACCCCCAGACTGACACCCGCCACCAGGGAAATAAGCAAGGCCAGGCCCATCAGCAACAAGGTATTGGGCAGCCGCTGGGTGATCACATCGAGCACCGGAATGCCGTAACGCGGTGAATCGCCGAGGCTCAGTTGTGACAGGTGAGCGATGTAATCGCCGAACTGCGCCAACGACGATTTATCCAGGCCGTACTGCTGGCGCAGCAACTGGGTGGTTTCCGCCGTCGCCGAGCCCGCCTCGGCCATCAGGGCGTCCACCGCATCGCCCGGCACGCTCTGCAGCAGGATGAAGTTGAGAATGATCACGCCGATGGCGGTGGGAATGGCCCGGACAATCGCACGAAAGAAAAACGGCATCCGCGCCCCTGAGCGAACAAATTGAGTCACGCGTAAATAAAGATTACTGGCCGGCATCTAGTTCTCTGCACACAAGCGAATGGGGCGGGACAGGTTCAACGGCCAACACTAATACAGCAATTTTCAAAGCCGAACACCGAATAAAAAGTTCTAAACTTATTATCTGCCGGGGTTATTGAAACTGCGTTTAACGTTATAACTCGGCCACTTGAATACTTCGGAAACTATCCGCTAGGCTCGCCGCTCTGTTCTGATTCCCAACAGAACAACGACACACCCTCCATTTAATAAAACGCCGCGTTGGTTCTAACCATAGAACCAAAATCAGCGCGCACTCTTATTACTTGCTTTGCGAAAGGTGCAGCATGTCGTTATCCAGAAGGATGTTTATCAAGGATTCCATGATCCTGGCGGCGGGAACCGGTCTGTTGAGCCAGGCATCCGGGGTATTTGCCGCGGTCGACGGCAAACAGACCCTCGTGGTGTCGCAGTTCCCCGAACCCACGGTGCTGACCAACGCACTTACCACCGACGGCACCATTTACACCGTCACCAGCAAGTTGTTCGACGGCCTGCTGTCCTATGACGCACAACGCCAGCCCGTCCCCCGCCTGGCCACCGACTGGCAGGTCAGCGCCGACGGCCTGGTCTATACCTTCAACTTGCGCCCCGGCGTCACCTGGCATGACGGCCAGCCGTTCTGCTCGCAGGACGTCGCCTTTTCCCTGCAGAACATCTGGCGCAAATTCAATTCGCGAGGCATCACCACGTTCGCCCCGGTGAGCAACGTTGAAACGCCCACGCCATTGCAAGTGGTGCTGACGCTGTCGACGCCAGCGCCCTACTTGCTCAGCGCCTTGTCGTCGACCGATGCCCAGGTCCTGCCCAAGCACCTGTACGACAGCGGCAACCCGCTGACCAACCCGCACAACATCCAGCCGATTGGCACCGGCCCCTTCAAATTCGAACGTTGGGACCGCGGTGTATCGATCAACCTGGTGCGCAACGAACAGTATTGGGACCCCGGCAAGCCGCACCTGGACGCCCTGATCTTTCGCATCATTCCGGACCTCACCGCCGCGTCGGCCGCCCTGGAAACCCAGGCCGTGCAACTGGCCTCGGTGGCCCTGAGCAACGTCAAGCGCCTGCGCGGCATCAGCCAGTTGCAGGTCAGCGAAATCAGTGCGCCCTACTCCCCGGGCCTGGTCGGGTTCGAGTTCAACCTGGAAAAACCGGTGTTCCAGGACGTGCGGGTGCGCCAGGCGTTCGCCCACGCCATCGACCGCGACTTCGTGGTCAAGAACATCTACTTCGGCTACGCCCAGCCGGCGTTCAGCACAATCCCCGCGAGCATGAGCGATTTCTACGACGACAGCGTGCCCCGCTACCCTTTCGACCTGGCGAAGGCCGAGGCCCTGCTCGAGCAAGCCGGGCTGAAAAAAGGCGCTGACGGCCTTCGGCTGACGATCTACAACGACCCCAACCCGGCCAACGAAACCCTGCAGATTGCCCACTACCTGCGCAGCAACCTGGCAAAGATCGGGGTGAAACTGGTGATCCGTTCCCAGGATTTCCCCGAGTACGTCAACCGCGTCTACACCCGTCGCGACTTCGACACCACGCTGATCAGCGCCACCGCCGGGCCTGACCCGGTGATGGGCACCCAGCGTTTCTATCACTCGGCCAACTTCAAGCCCGGCATCGCCTTCTCCAACGGCGCGCGTTACGCCAACCCACGGGTCGACCAACTGCTGGAGCTGGGGCAGTCGGAAATCGACCCGGTCAAGCGCAAGGCCTGGTACGCCGAGTTCCAGCACATCGTGCTGACCGACCTGCCGAAGATCCCCATCGTCTCGCCGACCGTGGTGGTGGTGACACAGAAACAGCTCAAGGATTTCTTCAACTCCTCGGAAGCGCTGTACGGCAATTTCGCCGATGCGAGTTACCAGGCCTAGATCCCGCAACCCACAGGGGACCGGGATTGGCTGAACCCTCCACCACTGCAAAGGAACAGGACTCACGATGACCGAAGCTCTTCGCACCGCCCACCCCCTGACGGTCGCTCCGCCCGCCAGCCCGGCCCATATCGTCCGCAGCGACCAGGAAGCGGTGCAGGTCGCCGAGCGCCTGGCCGCGCAGTTCAAGCAGAACGCCCAAGTGCGCGACGTCGAACGGCAACTGCCCTGGCAAGAACTGGAGGACTGTGCCCGTAGCGGCCTGCTGGCGATCCGCGTGCCCCGCGAGTACGGCGGCGCGCAGGTGTCCTACCTGACGTTGACCCGAGTGGTGGCCGCCATCGGCGAAGCCGACGCGTCGATCGGGCAACTGTTGTTGAGTATTGTCCTTGCCAGCAGCGTGATCGAAGCCGTCGGCCGCGAGGAACAGAAACGCCTGTTCTTCGGCAAGATCCTCCAAGGCTATCGCTGGGGCAACGGCCACGCGGAGGGCGGAAGCCTGCCGGCCGGCACGACCCGCACGCGGATCACCCGCGAAGGCGACCATTACCGGGTCAATGGTGCCAAGGCATACTCCACCGGCGCACTGTTTTCACAGTTGATTTCCATCGGTTGCGTGGACGACGACGGCCTGTCGAAAACCGCGGTGATCGATCGTCATGCCCCCGGCCTGACCATCATCGATGACTGGGACGGTTTCGGCCAACGCACCACCGCCAGCGGCACCTTGTTGCTGGATAACGTGCGGGTCGAACACAGCCACGTACTGGATTCGGAACAGGGCAAGACCCGCGCCAACACCTATGGCATTCCCGACCTGTTCCACAGCGCCCTGGACCTGGGCATCGCCCGCGCTGCGTTCAGCGACACCCTCGACTACGTACGCCATCACGCCCGTCCCTATGCGCGGACCGGTGTCGAGGCGGTGGCGGAAGACCCTTATGTGCTGGCGATCATCGGCGACGTGCACACGCGCATTCATGCCGGTGAAGTCGTGCTGGAGCGCGCCGCCGAGCTGTTCGACCAGGTCACTGCCGAACAGGGTCCGGGACCCTCGGCCCAGGTATCGTCGGCACTGGCGGCGGCGAAGATTCTCACCACCGAAGCGGCACTGCTGGCCAGCAACAAACTGTTCCAGCTCGGCGGCGCCAGCTCGACACGGCTCGAGTACGGCTTCGACCGACATTGGCGCAACGCCCGCACCCACACGGTCCACGATCCGGTGGCATGGAAATTCAATCTGATCGGCAAGTATCACCTGACCCTTCAACGCTGATCCCTTACGCACTTCGACCCCAGGAGGCAAACGCCACTCACACGACCTTGCGCGCTTCACAGCACATGCACCCCCACTTGCCAGGCTAGAACCAGCCAGCGTCGACTCACTACTGCACACACAGAACATAATGCAGAGGCAATACCAGGCTCATTCCCATGTCTCAACTTCCATCCCGACGTCACACCCTCGGTGTAGTTTTCTCCATGGGCGCTGCCAGCCTCGCGCCCGTTGACACCGCCAGCGCCGAAACCGATTACGAGAAAGACCGACTGGAAACCGTGGTGGTCACCGGTTCCCGGGTCGAGACCACCGCCCTCAAAGCCCTGGCCCCGGTGCAATTGATCAAGGGCGAGGCCCTGCGCTCCACGGGGGCCAGCGACTTGCGCCGCGCCCTGTCGCTGGTCGCGCCGTCGTACATCAACATCAACAGCAACGGCGGCGCCCTGTCGAAGAACGTTGGCGGCTCCTCGCTGCGAGGGCTGTCGGGCAACCAGGTGCTGGTGCTGGTCAACGGCAAACGCCGTCACGGCACCTCGATGATCAACAACAGCGGCGGCGCGACCCTGGGCTCCTCCGCCGCAGACCTCGGGCTGATCCCGATCTCGGCGGTGGAACGGGTCGAAGTGTTGACCGATGGCGCAGCGGCCCAGTACGGCTCCGATGCGATTGCCGGAGTGATCAACGTCATCCTCAAGTCCTCGGCGTCCGGTGGTTCGGCGGACGTGTCCTATGGCGAGTACAACCACGACGTGTCCAAGGTCGGCAACCTGGGCGATGCGGGCGCCACCTACACCGGCGGGCTGAACTCGGGGTTTGCGCTCGGTGAAAACGGCGGCTTCGCCAACCTCAGCCTGTCGTACCTGAAAACCGGCGACAGCCACACCGTCGGGCCGTGGAAACAGCCGTCGCAAGCGATCTGGCAGATCTACGCCGCGCCCAACGATCCGCGTGAAGCCTCGGCCAACCGCAACGTGCCGGAAAACTACGAGGTGGTGCCGATCCAGGAAAGCACCAGTTTCGCCTACAACCTCGGGTTGCCGCTCAACGACAACCTGTCGCTGTATTCCTTCGCCACCTACAGCCCCCGCACCTCGGAGGCCAAGGGTTCGTTCCGCTCGGAAACCAACGCCACGGCGAACGTCGTGACCACCCCCGGCGGCTACAGTTCGCGCCTGCAGACCAAGGAAGAGGACCTGCAACTCAACGTTGGCCTCAAGGCCGAAGACCTGCTCGGCTGGGCCTGGGATGCGGGCCTCAGTTACGGGCAGAACCGCGCCGACATCAACATCCTCAACACCACCAACCCGTCCTTCGGCGCGCTGTTGCCGTTGCAGAACATGCACGCCGGCGACCTGACCTTCGCCGAGAGCATCGCCTCGCTGTCCGCCCAGCGCGCCTTCGACACCGGGCTGTTCGAGCATCCGCTGAACGTCACGGTCGGCACCGAGTACCGCTACAACCGCCTTGAACTCGGCGCCGGCGAGTACTACTCCTATGCCGGTGGCGGCTACCGCTACCCCAACGATTATCCGGCGGTGAACCTGCGCGGCAGATTGGCGGGAGCCGGCTCGGCGTTCCTCACGGGGTTCAGCCCGCAGTTCGAATTCGACGAGTCGCGGCACAACACGGCGTTCTACGTGGACTTTGCCCAGAAGATCACCGACAAGTGGGACAGCGGCCTGGCGGTGCGCTACGAGGACTACTCGGACTTCGGTTCGGCGGTGGCGGGCAAGTTTTCCAACCGCTACCAGTTCACCGAACAGGTGGCCTTGCGCGGCACCGTGAGCAACGGTTTCCGGGCGCCGTCCCTGGCCGAACAGAACTACCAGAGCGCGACGGTGCAACCGGTCAACGACCCGATCACCAACACCTCGTACATTTCCTACTATTACGACACCCTGCGCCCGGACGCTCCCGCCGCCCAGGCGCTCGGGGCGAAGAAGCTCAAGCCGGAGAAGTCGACCAACGTCAGCTTCGGCCTGGTATTCACCCCGACCGATCGCCTCTCGGCCTCGGTGGATGTGTACCAGATCGACATCCGCGACCGGATTTTCCTCACCGGCGCCTTCAACGGTTTCAACAACGCCGCCGTGGCCCAGGCGCTGACCAGCGCCGGGTTGACCAGCCAACAGCAGGTTCGCTACTTCACCAACTTTGGCGATACCCAGACCCGTGGCATCGAGTTCAAACTCGACTATGACGCCGACTACGATCGCTTCGGCCGGGCCCACTGGGGCCTGAGCTATGCGCGCAACCGCACCAAGGTCAAGAGCGTCGACGACCCGGCGGTACTGAGCAATGCCGGGCTGAGCCTGCTGGATCGCGAGCGCATCACCCTGCTTGAAGAAGCCTTGCCGCAGAACATCGTGCGCGGCTCCCTCGACTGGCAATTGGGCAAATTCCAGGTGCAGTTGACCGAGCACTACTACTCCAAGACCCGTGCGGTGAACAATGTGCTCAACCGCGCCCAGGACTCCACCACCAGTGACTCGTTCATCACCGATGCGGCCTTGAGCTACCTGGTCACCGACAACATCAAGGCCACTCTCGGCGCCAACAACCTGTTCAACAAACGCCCGCCGAACCAGCCCGACAGCCTGGCCTCGACCATCAACCATGAAGACCCCTACGCCAACCGCAACACGCCGTACGGCATTGGCGGCGGTTTCTATTACGCGCGCCTGAGCTACGACTGGTAAGCCCCTCGCCACCTGGCTCCCTGGCTCAGGGAGCCCTCGCCTGAAAGGTCTTTTCCCATGGTTACGCGACGTACATTTCTCGGCTACTCCCTGGCTTCAACCGCCGCCGTCGGCCTGCTGGGTCATCGTCCTGGTTTGGCAAACACCCGCGGCGGCACCCTGATCATCGCGCAAAATCCCGAACCCACGGTGCTCACCACCGGGCTGACCACGGCCCCGGCCACACAATTGATTTCACCGAAGATTTTCGATGGCCTGCTGTACCTCAGCCCGCAGAACGGGCCGCAACCGCAACTGGCGGAAAGCTGGAGCTTCAGCCCCGACGGTTTGCAGGTCACGTTCAAACTGCGCCCGGGCGTGTTGTGGCATGACGGGCGGCCGTTCACCTCGGCGGACGTCGCCTTTTCGGTAATGGAGGTCTGGAAAAAATACAGCTCCCGTGGGCGTTCGGCGTTCCCCAATGTCCAAAGCGTCGAGACACCCGACCCGCTCACGGCGGTGTGGAACCTGTCGCGCCCGACGCCGTACCTGCTCAGTGCGTTGAACGCCCGGGACTCACAGGTACTGCCCAAGCACCTGTACGCCGGCACCGACATCCTCAACAACCCGGCCAATACTGCGCCCATCGGCACCGGGCCGTTCCGGGTCAAGGAGTGGGTACGGGGCAACTACCTGACGCTGGAGCGCAACCCCGATTACTGGCAAAGCGGCAAGCCGTTACTCGATCAGGTGATCTACCGGTTTATCGCTGACCCGTCGTCGGTGTCGGCGGCGCTGGAAACCGGCGCGGTGCATGTGGCCTATGCCGACACCCTGTCCAACAGTGAAATCAAACGCCTGAAACACCACCCGGCGCTTACCGTGCATGATCGGCTCAACACCTACGGCGGCACCGGCATCATGGCTTTCGAGTTCAATCTGCAACGCCCGGAATTCCAGGATGTGCGGGTCCGCCAGGCGTTCGCCCATGCCATCGACAAGCAGTTCATCCTGGACAACATCCTGCTCGGCCAGGGCACCACGGCCGACTCGCCGATCCCGAAGAATTTCCCGCAGTTCTACAGCGCCGATGTGCCGCAGTATCCATTCGACCTGAAGCGCGCCGAAGCCCTGCTCGAAGAAGCCGGCTTGAAGCGCGACAAGGATGGCGTTCGTCTGCGGATCAGGAATGACCCGAGCCCTTCGGCGGCGTACCAGCAGACCGCGAACTTCCTGCGCAGCAGCTTTGCGAAAATTGGCGTGAAGCTGGACATCCGCAACCAGGACTACGCGCAATTCATCGACCGCATCTACGGTCGCTACGACTTCGACACCAACCTGTCCCCCGCGTCCACCGCGCCAGACCCGGCCATTGGCTTGCAACGGTTCTACTGGAGCAAGAACATTCACTCGGGGGTCGCCTACTCCAACGCTACCCATTATTCGAACGCCCAGGTCGATGCATTGCTGGAGCAGGCCCAGGTCGACAACGACCCGCAACGCCGCTGGGATCTTTACCACCAGGTGCAGAAAAAAGTGCTGGAGGACGTGCCAAGGATTCCGATCGTTTCCAGTGAAGATGCGTTACTGGCCAGAAGCACCGTACAAAACCTCACCGACTCGACCGGCGGCGGCTTCATTGGCAACTTGAGCAATGTGACGCTGGGTTAATGGTTGCTCACAAGACCCGCATCCACCTCGGAACCTGTGGCAGCGAGCCTGCTCGCGATAAGGGCTTCACATCCGGCATCCACGACGCCTGACACTCCGCCCTCGCGAGCAAGCCCGCGCCTACCCGCGCGGCACCAGTTGGCGCAGGGCGCTGGCTTTCACCAGCCGTTCAAGCAACTGGCGCAGATCGCCCGGAGGGACCTGTGGCGACTGCCGACTCAGTCGGGGCAGGTCAAAGGCTGACGTGCGTTGCTGTAGCCACTGGATGGCGGGCAGCAATCCGTCGGGGACTTCACTGTCGAAGGTCACCCGCGGCCGCCAGTCCTGATCGAGCGCGGTCACCTGCAAATGCACGCGTCCAGGCGCAGAAGGCGTCACGGCAAGCTGCGAGCCGGGCACCCGCAGCAGCTCGGTGCTCTCCACCGGCGGCGTCGAACTCCAGTCAAGAATCGGTTGCTGCGCGTTGTTGACCAGGCGCGCGGCCAGTTCCCCGAGCAAGGTCGTCAACCCGTCGCGCTGCGCCTCCACCCCGCCATACAACGGCAAGCGCCAGCGCGAGTCCCCCAGCAACCACGGCTGCAACCACCGCAGCAGCGCATCGGCCAACACTGGCGGGCGGATGACGATGCTCAGGGACAACGACGGCTCCCGTGCCTCAGTCCGATGCCAGGTGCCGCGCGGCAGAAACAGCACTGAGCCGGGTTGCATCTCGTGCGGGGTGAACAGCACCTGCGAAGGATCGGGAAATCCCGCACGAGCCTGTTCGTAGAGGTTTTCCACCGCCACCATGTCGGGGCCGAATTGTGCGCCATACGGCAACTCGATCTCGGTCATTGGCGCCACGTAAAAGGTCTTGCGGCCCAGCAACTGAATGGAGATCACTTCCTCGGCATCGTAATGACAGGAGACCCCGTCATCCCCCGCCGAAGCAAAGGCGCTCAACCGCGCGCTGCCCGTCGCCACGCCCAGTTCACGCTCCAATTGGCGCAGAAAACCGGGCGCACCGGGCAGCGTCTGGGCAATGTCCTGCAGAAACACCGTGAGCCCCAACTGCAACAGGCTCGCGGCATTGGCCTGGCTGTCGAATGTCTTGGGTGAGCGCAAGCCACGACCGAACGACAATGGCCCACGGTAACGATCGGCCAACGCTTCAGGGCTGCTTAACAGCGGCTGCCGGAACACGTCCGGCAACCTTGCCAGCGGCCCGTGCTGGACACGGATCGCCGAGGGCCATGCCGAGCCTTCAACGCTGAGCCCTGGCGTACCGAACAACTGGCCGAGCAGGCTCAACTCAGCCACGACGCGCCACGGCAGCGCGTACCAGCGGGATCACGTCACGGCCAAAAACCAGGGTGTCGGGCACCGGATCGAAGCCGCGAATCAGGAACTTGTCGACGCCGAGCCTGTGGTACTCCAGCAACGCATCCGCCACCTGCTGCGGTGTGCCGACCAGCGCAGTGGAATTGCCATGCGCGCCGGTGACCGCCGCAAACTCCGTCCACAAACGCTCGTCGAGCACCGCCCCCTGGGCCGCCGCCTCGCGCAGACGCTGGGAACCGACGTTCTGGTGCAAGGCCGGGGCCGCCGGGTATCTGGCTTTCGCCGCCGCCAGCAGCTCCCGGCTGCGGGCCCACGCGGCGTCTTCGGTGTCCGCCACCAACGGCCGGAATGCCAGGAGGAACTTGATCTCGTTTTCCCGTCCATACCGGGCCGCCGCCTGGCGGACGTTGGCGATGGTCTCGGCGGTCTGCGCCAGCGACTCGCCCCACAACGCATAGACCTCGGCGTGCTGCCCCGCCACTTCGAACGCGGCCGCCGATGAGCCGCCAAAGAAAATCGGCACCCCGGCTCTGTGCCACGGCTTGACCGAGGACAGCGCCCCTTTGACCCGGTAGTAATCGCCCTGGTGATCAAACGGCTGGTCGCTGTGCCAGACTTTTTTCACCACGGTCAGGTACTCGGCGGTGCGTGCATAACGCTCATCCTTGGCGAGAAAGTCACCGTCGCGTTGCTGGTCCTCGTCGGTGCCGCCACTGATCACGTGCACCGCCAGCCGGCCTTCGCTGAACTGGTCGAGCGTCGCCAGCTGCCGGGCGGCAACGGTCGGCGCGACGAAACCGGGCCGGTGGGCGAGCATCACCCCCAGGCGTTCGGTGTTGTGCAGCACATACGCGGCAATCTGGTTGTTGTCCGGCCAGGTGGCAAAGCTGCCGATCAACAGGCGATCGAAGCCATTGGCCTCGGCGGTGTGCGCCATGTGCCTGATGTACGCCTTGTCGATGATCGGGCCACTGGCCTCGATGGTTTCCGCGCCGGTACGGCTGCTGGTGTGGCCGATGAACTCGAGACTCATGGTGGGCTCCTGATAAAGCGATGCGAGAGGTTACAGGCGCAGGCCGGCCTGCTTGAGCAGCGGCAGGATGCGCTCGCCGAAATACGCCAGGTCCACGGCAAAATCGTGGAAATTCAATTGCACACCATCGATGCCGGCGGCCTTGAGCGCCACCAGTTGCTCGACCACCTGCTCTGGCGTGCCGACGATTTCGATGTTGCCGCCCAGACCCAACCCTGTGTTGCGCGAGCCGTCTGCCCGGCCCCGCCAGGCATGGGCGTCGCTGGCATAAGCCTTGTGATTGCCAAAGGCGCCGGGGATCTTGTTGCCGATAATCGCTTCCAGGTACTCACGGGTTTGGGCTTCGGTATCGCGGCTGACAATGATCGGGTTGATGATGGTTCGCACCTCGCGGCCAAACGCCCGGGCGCGTGCCTTGATGTTCTGCACGTGGGCAGGAATGTCTTCCAGCGTCTCGCGAATCCCTGCGCCCGAGGAGTTGGTGATGAACACCAGGTCGGAATGGCTGGCGGCGAAATCGATCCCCGCCTCCGACCCTGTGGCCGTGACCAGCACCGGACGCCCGAAGAGCGGCTTGGGTGTGATGTAGCCGTCCTTGATCCGCCAGCCATGCCGGCCTTCGTAGGTGAAGTTCTCGTTGCTGCTCCACAACGTATTGAGCACGTCGAACAGCTCGCCGGTCAGTTCATAACGCTGGTCATGCTCGATCTGTGGGTGACCGAACATTTCATGCTCGATGGGCCGGTGTCCGGTGACGATGTTGATGCCCCAGCGCCCCTTCGCGATATGGTCCAGGGTCGCGCCGTACTTGGCGATGTGCAGCGGGTGCAACGGGCCGTAGAGCACGTGGATGGTCGACACCAGAATGATGCTGTGGGTAATCGCCGCCATCGCGCCGAGGGCGATGAACGAATCCAGCGATGCCTCGCCGTCGTAACCGCCCTTGGGCAGCCACTGGGTGCGGCTGAAAGCCAGGTCGAAACCCAGGGCTTCGGCCTGCTGGACGATTTTGGCGTTGTAGTCGAAGGTCCAGGTGTTGGACGTCGGGTGGCTGGTCAGGCGGATGTCCTGCATGTTGAGGAACACCCCCAGCAGCAAGGGTTGCTCCAGGGCCTTGCTCAAGGGGCTGTCGGCGAAGTCCAGCGGTGCCGGAAACGCCGCGCGTTCAATCGGTTCATTGACGTGGGGCTGAGCCATTTCGATATCCTTTTTAGGCGAATGAAAGGCTGGGACACCCCGGCGGCAAACGCGCCGGCGTGCCACCGCGATTACCAGAAATAGTCGAGACGTGCGTAGTAGTAGCCGCCGTCCACGCCGTAGGGCGAGTACCAGCTGTACGCCGGGTTATCGACGGGCATGAAGTAGAAAAGCTTGGCTTGCTCGCTGAGCTGTTCCGGCCGCTCGTTGAAGATGTTCAAGCCCCCCACGGACACCTTGAGCTGGTCGCTGACGTTGTAGGCCACGTCCAGGTCGGTGATGAACGCCGACTTGACCTTCTCATCCCGGTTGGGGTTGAAGTAGCTCTTGCCGGTCACGGGGGAATAGCGGGTTTCCTTGACCGACACTTCGAAGTCGTTGACGAACCAGGTGTGCGACAAGGCGGTCTTGTTCTTCGGGAAGGCCGTGGTCAGGTTGCCTTGCTTGTCCCGGCCCAGCACCTGCACACCGGTCCCCGCCAGCGAGTCGGGCTCGTTGATGCTGCGGATTTCCTGCAGGCTCTGGGTGCTGGTCAACGTCCATTTGCCGCGCCCGTACGGCCCGTAATCGGCCCGGTAATCCGCCACCAGATCGATCCCCCGGGTGCGCGTGTCGGCGAGGTTGCCGTAGTAGGCGACGCTCTGGTTGGTGCTCAGCCCCGCGTTTGCCAGCAATTGGGCGATGTTGGCGTCATTGACGCCGCTCAGGGCGCTGGTTTGCAGGATGCGGTCCTTGATGTCGATCTGGTAGAAGTCGACGGTCACGTCGAGGTTCTTCGCTGGCGTGGCGACGAAACCCACGCTGTAGTTGCGCGACTTCTCCGGCTTGAGCGCCTTGGAGCCCAGGGCCGTCGCCTCCGGCGAGCCGGGCTGTGCGTAGGTGGTGATGTTCTGGCTGAGCACCCCGGTGACCGGGTTGGCGCTCCAGGCCGATGTGCTGGAGGAGAAATACTGTTGCTGCAGCGACGGCGCGCGGAAACCATTGTTGATCGCACCGCGCACGGCGAAGGTCGGGGTCAGTTGATAGCGGGTCGAGATCTTGCCGCTGGTGGTGTCACCCACGTCGCTGTAGTGCTCGAAACGTCCGGCCAGGCTCAACTCCCAGTCGCTGGTCAGCTTCTGGGTGAAGTCGACGTAGCCGGCGGTGTTGCTGCGATCCCAACTGCCGGCGGCCTCGGGGCTGAAACCGCCCCACCCCGCCGAACCCGAACTCGGGCGCTTGCCGGCGTTGGGCGAACCCACCGGGTAGATGTAGCCACCGTCGGCGTAGGAAGCGAATTCACCCTTGCGGATCTGGTAGCCGTCGACCCGGTATTCGATGCCCGCCGCAACATGCAACGGGTCGGCGAACAGCCCGGTGTCGAACGAGCGGTTGATGTCGAGGTTGTTGGTCCACTGGCTGAAAATCGCTTCGCCGTTGTCGATGTCTGTCGGGCTGGCGGGACCGAAGGAGGCATTGAGCGAGTCGTCGTTGTGGTACTGCACGTCGTTGCGGCCATAGCTGGTCGACAGGTCCCAGTCCCAACCGAGCACGTCCTTGCCCTTGATGCCGAACACGCCTTGCAGGTCGTCCTCGACCGAGCGGAACTTGGGCAGGAAGCCGTCGGGATAGATCTCGGGAATGTTCTGCGCCGAGTTGGCGGTGCGGTAGGTGCCGAAGCCCGTGGAGTCGCGGTGGCTGAACGTCGAGAACGAGTAGAAATCCAGCGCGTCGTTGAGCGGCAGCTCGGCGTTGTAGGCGAAGTTGTAGGTCTGCGCTCGGGGCTGGCCCATGATCTGTCGGTTGCGACTTTCGCCGAACTCCCGGGGGTCGTTGCCCGAGTAGATCTTGGTCCGGTCCGGCACGGCGCCGGCGACGTTGCTGGTTTCCTGGATCTTGATGTCGCCGCTGAGGTTGAAAAACCCGTCGTTGGGCAACTCGAAACCCTGGTTGATCAGGCTTTCACCGGTCGCGCCAAAGTTGCCCTTGTGCCCCTCGCGCTGGCCGTACTGGCCGTAGAGCGCGGTGGCCTGGCCGCCGCTTTTGTTGCTTTTGAGGATGATGTTGATCACCCCGGCGATCGCATCGGAACCGTATTGGGCGGCCGCGCCGTCACGCAGCACTTCGATGTGGTCGACCGCACTGACCGGGATCAGGTCGAGGTCCACCGGTGACTGTCCGTTGGAAGTCGAGGACGATTGGTGGAAGATCTGCGCGGTGTTGTGGCGGCGCTTGCCGTTGACCAGCACCAGCACCGCGTTACCGCCCAGGCCCCGCAGGGTGGCGGATTTCACCGCGATCCCGGTGGCGCCGGTAAAGCCAGCGTCGTTGGTGTAGGAAGGCACTTGCGCCGCGAGGGCATCGCGCAGGTTCTGCTTGCCGGACCGGGCCAGGTCATCGGCGGAGATCACATCGATGGGGGCCAAGCTCTGGGCCACGGTGCGTGACTCAGTGCGCGAGCCGGTGACCACCACGGTTTCCAGGGCATTGTCGCCTTTGGCCGATTGCCCGGCACTGCGTCCGCTGCTGGAATCGTCGGCGAAGGTGGCAGCGCTGCCACACAGGGTCATCACGCCAATCGACACCATCAATCCGAGGGGCGAGCGTGGGGTATTCAAACGAACATTCATGAACTACCTGCAAAAAATCAATTTATTGCTGGCGTGGTGGACGTTCCTGGCCATCTAACAAGGATTAGGAGATGCGGTACCTGGTGGGGTCTTGCGCGTTAGTAGGGTGAAGCGGATGGAAAGATCAAACTTGCAGCGTCCATGCACAACAACTTAGAAAACCAGCCCCTCTCTCAGGTGTGTGGTGGTTTCATTCAAATAAAAGTCACCGACAACCCGTGCCTTGTGCAACAAGGGATTGTGGTTCAATACCGTGCGAATATTTCGCCAATGCCGATCAAAGTTGTACTTTCGTGAGGTCGCCGAACCGCCTCCGACTTCAAACAGGACTTCGGCAGAACGCAGGGCAAGTTTGGCGACCACCACTTGCATCTGTGCATTACTGATCGACGCATCGATCAATTGTTGATCCACCCCCGGATCAGCACTTAACAGGGCGCGTGAACTTTCATCCAGAATACGAGCGGTGTGGGCGATCAACGCGTCCGCCGCGTAGACGTTGGCGGCAATTTCGCCGACCACCTGTTGCACGAACTGATCGTCCCGGGCGATCTCCACCGGGCTGTGCATGGCCGCGCGCGCCTGTTTGCGTACGTAACTCACCGCGTCCTGGCGGATGTTGCGCACCACGCCGGCGGCGCAGGCAGCCAAGTGCAACTGGCGCAACGTCGAGCAATGGCGGCCGACATCAGCGTCGTGGCTGCGGGTCTTCAGTTCGCTGACCAGCACTTCGACATTGTCCAGCAACACCCCGCCACTGGCGGTCAGGCGCTGGCCCATGCCGTCCCAGTCGTCGAGCACGTTGATGCCCGGGCGGTCGGCGGGCAGCAGCACGGAAACCACCTGCCCGTCATCGTTGGTCGCGGAGAAAGACAGGAAATCGGAGTAGGCAGAGCCGGTGGCGTACCATTTCCTGCCGTTCAAACGGTAACTGTCCCCGACCCGGGTCAAGCGCGTGAGAATGGTGCCCAGCGGCGCACCCACCTCGGTGTGAGCCCCGGCAAACAGCTTGCCATCGAGAATCTTGCTGATGTAATCGCGCTTCTCGGCACTGTCCGGGCTATGGATCACCGCTTCGCTGAAGTTGAAATGCGAACGCAGCGCATGGGCGACGTTAGGGTCGGCGGCAGCCAGGCTCGCGATCAGCTCGATGTAGTCGCTCACGCTACCGCCGGGCCCGCCCAGCTCGACGGGAATCCTCAGGGCGCCAAGCCCGGCCTCGCGGATCAGGCGGAAGGCTTCGAACGGCAACTCGCGCTCCAGATCACGCTGCGACGCTTCCTTGGCGATCTCTCCCGCCAGGGCCGGGATACGCCCCAGCAAAGTGCGCAAGACATCGGGGGATGAAGTTCCGGGCCGGTTCGAGCTGACATCAATGGAATGATTGAACGTCACACTTGCCTCATCTAACGAACGAATAAAGTTGCTCTGCCCACGATGGACAGACCCTATAACTTTTGGACATATACCCCAATTAGCGAAAACTCGATTTGTTGCTGGAGGCCGACAGTAATCATCCCCCGGCGACCCGTCAATCGCTTGAACTTAACCGACGTATATCGTTTTTATCTATGCTTAGATAAACGCAAAAGCATAACGATAGAACTTTTTCCTTCATTGACAAAGGTTATAAGCAACCCGTTAATAGCGGCGCACTTGATGGAATCATTCAATGAAGAACTTGCTGATATTCAGCAACGCACTCTGGCGCGCGTTGTTGCACACCCTGCCGACCATGCTCGGTATTTTGTTGATCAACTTCCTATTACTGCAACTGGCACCGGGCGACGCCGCGGATGTCATGGCCGGCGAATCCGGTTCGGCCACCCAGGAAAGCCTCGCGGCCTTGCGCAGCCAGTTCGGTCTCGACCAGTCGATCGGCGTGCAGCTGTGGAACTACCTGAATAACCTCGCGCACCTCAACCTCGGCTATTCACCACGCTACGGCTCAACCGTCGAGGCGCTGATTTCGCAACGCCTGGGTACCACGTTGACCCTGATGCTGTTGGCGCTGACGTTCTCGCTGCTGATCGGCATCGCCCTCGGCATGCTCATGGCTCACTGGCACGGGCGCTGGCCGGATCGGTTGCTGTCGGTGTGCTCGCAGTTTTTCTATTCGGTGCCGGGCTTCTGGATCGGCCTGATGCTGATCGTGGTGTTCTCGGTCAAGCTCGGCTGGCTGCCCACCGGAGGCGCCGGGACCATTGGCGCTGACCTGCACGGCTGGGCCGCCGTCGTCGACACGCTGCGCTACATGGCACTGCCGGCCAGCTCACTGGCGCTGATCTACATCGCCATATACGCCCGCCTGACCCGTGCGTCCATGCTCGAGGCCGGCGCCCAGGACTATGTGCGCACCGCCACCGCCAAGGGCTTGTCGCCCTGGCTCATCACCTTCAAGCATGTGCTGCGCAATGCGCTGCTGCCGATCACCACCATGGCCGGGCTGCACCTGGGCGGCATGCTCGGCGGCGCCGTGGTGATCGAAACCGTGTTCAGCCTGCCGGGGCTCGGGCGACTGGCCTACGACGCGGTGATGGCTCGCGACTACAACGTCCTGCTCGGCATATTGCTGGTGTCGTCGCTGTTGGTGATCGCCACCAATGTCTTGGTCGACCTGCTGCAAACCTGGCTCGACCCGCGTATCCGGAGCCGTCGATGAGCGCGCCACGCAGCGCGGCGCTGCGACGTTTCGCGGGTAACCCGACGGCCATCGGCGGGCTGCTGTTTTTGCTCCTGGTCAGCGTGCTGGCGCTGATTGCGCCGCTGCTGTTCCCCGGCGATCCGCTGGCGATGGAGGCCGACGCCTTGCTGTGGCCGGGCCAGGACTGGCACTACCCGCTGGGCACCGATGCCCTGGGCCGCGATGTGCTGGCCGGGATCGTCCATGGCGGCCGCGTATCGCTGCAAGTAGGGATGCTCGCCAGCCTGTTCGGCGTGTCGCTGGGCCTGAGCGTCGGCGCGCTGGCCGGCTATTTCGGCGGGCGTGTCGACTATGCCCTGCAACGCCTGATCGAGATTTTCCAGACCATGCCCAGCTTCGTCCTGCTGGTGGCGCTGGTCGCGATTGCCCAGCCCTCGGTGCCGACGCTGATCTTCGCCATCGGCATCATTTCCTGGCCCACGGTCGCACGCCTGGTACGCGCCGAAGTGCGCTCGATCCGCGAGCGCGAATACATCCTCGCCGCCCGCAGCGTCGGCTACAGCCAACTACGGATCATTGTCCTCGAAGTGCTGCCGAACATCCTGCCGACGCTGATTGTCACCACCTCGATCATGGTCGCTTCGGCGGTGTTGATGGAGTCGGCGCTGTCGTTCATGGGCCTCGGCGATCCGAACCAGGTGAGCTGGGGCAGCATGATCGGCAGCGGCCGTGAACAGATCCGCAGCGCCTGGTACCTGACCGCCATTCCCGGTCTGGCGATCTTCCTCACGGTGCTTGCCTTCAACCTGATCGGCGACGGCCTGACCGACGCTTTCAATCCCCACCAGGCCAACGGCCGTCATTAACCCCGGAGTTCTTCCATGGAATATCGCTACCTCGGCCGCAGCGCCCTCAAGGTTTCACCGCTGACATTGGGCAGCATGATGTTCGGCGGTCCCACCGATGAAGCGACGTCCCATCGCATCATCGCCAAGGCTCACGAGCAAGGCATCAACTTCATCGACACCGCCGACGTCTACCATGACGGCCAATCGGAAAGCGTGGTAGGTCGGGCCATCCATGACACACGGCACCATTGGGTGCTGGCCACCAAGTTCGGCTATTCCCGGGCCGGGCGGCCCAATGTCGGCGGGCAATCGCGCAAGTGGATCATTCAGTCGGTGGAAGACAGCCTGCGGCGCCTGGGCACCGACTACATCGACATTCTGTACTTCCACCACGCCACCTTCGACGCTCCTTTGGGTGAAGGCGTGCGCGCCATCGCCGACCTGATCAGGCAAGGCAAATTGCGCCACTTCGGGGTCTCCAACTTCCGCGGCTGGCGGATTGCCGAGGTGGCGCAACTGGCGGACGAACTGGGCATCGACCGCCCGGTGGCCAGCCAGCCGCTGTACAACATCGTCAATCGCAGCGCCGAAGCCGAGCAGATTCCGGCGGCCCACCATTTCGGCCTCGGCGTGGTCACCTACAGCCCGCTGGCTCGTGGCGTGCTGACCGGCAAATATCGTCCGGACGTGCAGCCGGACGCTGACTCCCGGGTCGGTCGCAATGATAAACGCGTGCTGGAAACCGAATGGCGTCCGGAGTCTTTGAACGTGGCCCAACGCATCCAGGAACACCTGAGCGGCCGCGACGTGACCCCGGCGGACTTTGCCCTGGCCTGGGTGCTCAACAACCGCCAGGTCACCTCGGCCATCGCCGGGCCACGCACCGAAGCACAGTGGGACCAATATCAGCGAGCCTTGCAGGTGAAGATCAGCGCCGAAGACGAAGCGTTCGTCAATCAACTGGTCAGCCCTGGTCACACCTCGACACCAGGCTTCACCGACCCGGGTCATCCCGTTGAAGGTCGTACCCCGCGCTGATTTTCTTTCACCTGTCACGGGTTCGCCGCGCGAACCCGTGACCCACCGGATACCGCCATGAGCCTGACCCGACGCCAGTTGCTGGCCTACGCCAGCGCCACCACCACACTGCTGCAACTGACACCGCGCTTTTCCTTCGCCGAAGACACCCCGGTGCGTGGCGGCACGTTGAAAATGCACATCGCCATCGAACCGCCGATTCTGGTCAACCTGACCCACACTGCCGGCGCGGCGGTGTACATCACCGGCAAGATCACCGAGGGTTTGCTGACCTACGACCTCGATCTCAAGCCGCTGCCGCAACTGGCCACCGCCTGGACCGTCAGCGACGATGGCCTGGAATACACCTTCAGCCTGCGCCAGGGCGTGAAGTGGCACGACGGCCAGGACTTCACCGCCGATGATGTGGTGTTCTCGCTGCAGACCCTCAAGGCCTCCAACCCACGGGGCCGGGCGACATTCGCCAACGTCGCCAGCGTCACCGCGATCAACCCGCACCTGGTGCAGCTCAAATTGAGCAAACCGGCACCGTACCTGCTGACCGCCCTGGCGGCCTGCGAATCGCCCATCGTCGCCAGGCACGTGTACAAGGACGCCCGTCCGGAAACCCACCCGAACGCCACCGCGCCGATCGGCACCGGGCCGTTCGTGTTCAAGGAGTGGGTGCGCGGCAGCCATGTGATCCTTGAACGCAACCCCCACTACTGGGATGCAGGAAAACCGTATCTGGATCGGGTCATCGTGCGCTTCATCGCCGATTCGGCCGCCACAGTGGCAGCGCTGGAAGCCGGGGAAATCGACATTTCCACCGGTGGTGTGCCGCTGAGCGACATCGACCGGATCAAGGGCAACCCGCGCCTGAGCATCGAGGACCGCGGCGAGCCGTACATCAACGGCATTACCCGCGTCGAGTTCAACTTCGATAACCCGTACCTGCAACGGCACGCCGTGCGCAGCGCCATCGCCCATGCCATCAATCTCGAGTTCATCCGCAAGACCATCTTCCTCGGCTACGGCCAGCCGTTGTACGGACCGATCAGCCCGGACATGAAGCATTTTCATGCGCCGGACCTGCCCCGCTACGCTTTTGACGTGGCCAGGGCCAACCAGTTGCTCGACGAAGCCGGATTGCCCAGGGATGCCAAGGGCGTGCGTTTCAAGCTGACTCTGGACCCGCTGCCTGGCCCGGAAACCTACCGCCGTACCGCCGACTACATCAAGCAGGCCCTGGCGAAAATCGGCATCCAGGTCACCCTGCGCTCCCAGGACTTCGCCACCTATGTCAAACGGGTCTACACCGACCGCGACTTCGACTTCACCCTCAATGGCATGAGCAACCTGTTCGACCCGACCGTGGGTGTGCAGCGCCTGTACTGGTCGAAGAACTTCCAGCCGGGCGTGCCCTTCTCCAACGGTGCGCATTACAGCAATCCGAAAGTCGACCAGTTGCTGGAAGCGGCGGCTGTGGAAACCGACGTGGGCAAACGCTTCGACTTGTTCGCCGAATTTCAGCGAACCATCGTCGAGGACTTGCCGGACCTGGGCATTTCAACCCTGGTGAACCCGATTGTTTATGACAAGCGGGTCAATCGGTTCTTCGTGGGTGCGGAAGGCCTGGGAAGTAATGCGGCGGAAATTTTCATCAGGTCTTGAGCCGCGACGCCGCACACCCTGCGTGAAACTCAGATCAGCCCCAGCGTCAGCGCCTTGAGTGTCGCCGCGGCACGGGTGGTGCATTGCAGTTTGCGGAACACGCTCTCGACGTGGGTGCGCACCGTGCTCGGGCTGATGCCGAGCTGGCGTGCCACCTCCTTGTTGCTACCCCCCATGCTGATGCGCTGCAGGATTTGCGTTTCACGCTCGCTCAGCGGGCTGTCGTTGGTTTTGCAGGGCGCTACCGCACGCTCGCCGCGTGCAGCGGCAATCACCGCCTGGCAGGCCCGAGGGTCGAAACGCCCCTGCGCGGCCTCGTCGAGGATCAGGCGTTCGGCGTCCCCCTCGCTCAACGCTGGCCGCCAGGGGCGCACGGAGCGCAAGGCCTGCCAGGCGAGCGCCGCCGCCAACAGGCGATGTTCCGGTTGCAGGGCATCGCCGTCGAGGCCCTTGAAGTAGCCGCTGCCATCGAGCCGCTCGTAGGCATTGGCGGCGATTCGGCCAGGGGCTGCCAGTTCCGCGATCTGGTTGCAGGCACGCGAGGTCCAGTAAGGCACCAGCCGGACCTGTTCGAGATCGCCGTCCAGCAACGGTCCGGCCATGTTCCAGATGCGATTGGGCACGGCCGCACGGCCGACCCCATGAATCAACGCCGCCTTGCCCAATTGCTCGACGGCCGGCTCCGCCAGCCCCCAGAGCCTGGCGGCGTCCCGCACCAGCTCGGCGGAACGGCGCGAGTAACCCGCCAGCCAGGGAACCTTGAGGTCGATGACGTCTCCGACCAGGGTGAGAGGGACCTGTGCCCTGAGCGCAGGCGAGTGTGAGTCAGCGGTCTGCGGCTGGCGCAGCGCGTCCAGCCAGTCCACGGCGTTGCGCGTCAGCTCGGCGGCCAATGCGGCCGGGTAACGACGATTGGCCTGGCTGGCGATCCACTCCAGCGCGGCGTCCAGCCCATGCACCCGCGCGAGAATCTCCAGGTCACCGGCCAACAGCACTTGGTAAACCACCTGCGGTACATCGGGATGGCGCAATTCACCGGGGTTGCCTTCACCGTCGAACTGCTCAAACACATGCCGCAGCCCCAGCTCTACCGGGGCGCTCAGGCCGAGTGTCTGGGCGATGTCACCCGCCACCTCGCAATGCACCTGGGCCAAGGGTGCCGATTTGCGCATGGCGCGCAAGCCTGCCGCGCCGAGTGTGTGAGTGAGCATGGCGTTACGGCCGCCGACGTCATCGCCGAGCAGGCGCATGAAGCCTTCGGCGTTGGCGGTGCAGCCCGACCAGCGCAGCAGGGACACCTGACGCGCCACTTCGGTGTGCTCGCCGGCGCCGTCGCAGGACTGCGCGAGCATCTGCGCCAGACGCGCGGCACGGCGCGACTGATCCGTGGGTTGCCCCATGCTCAGGTCGCCTACCACGGACAAACACAGGATCGCGCTTTCCAGCTCGATGCCATCACTCTCGCGCATATCGCTCTCCATGATTCACTCGGTTTTTGCCCGGCCTCGGATAAACGACCGATACCGGACCCTGCCTGAATTCCTGAAACTGATCCCATCAACCACAGGAGATTCCACCATGTTCAAACCCAAGGCTATCGCCCTCGCACTCGCCATGACCACCTCCCTGTTCGCCGCTGCCAGCCACGCCGCCCCGCAACCCTCGGTGGTGATCGTACACGGCGCTTTCGCCGACGGCTCCGACTGGGCCAAGGTCGTTCCTTTGCTGCAAGCCGAAGGCATCAAGGTGACCGTGGTGCAAAACCCGTTGACCTCGCTGGCCGACGACGTCGCCGCCACCCAGCGCGTACTGAACAACCAGGACAACGATGTGGTGCTGGTCGGGCACTCCTGGGGCGGTACAGTAATCAGTCAGGCCGGTACTGACCAGAAAGTTCGTGGCCTGGTGTACGTCGCCGCGTTTGCCCCCGATGCCGGTCAGGCCGTCAAGGACCTGGGCAAGGAGTACCCTGCGCCGGTCGGCACCAAGGACATCGCCGCCGATAAAAACGGTTTCCTGTACATGACCCCCAAAGGCATGGCCACCGGCTTCGCCCAGGATCTGCCGGCCGCACAGACGGCCGTCATGGCCTCTACACAGGGACCGATCCGCGCCGCCGCGTTTGAAGACAAGACCAGCGTCGCGGCCTGGAACGGCAAACCGTCCTGGTACGTGGTGGCCCGTGAAGACCGCATGATCCAACCCGACCTGCAACGCGCATTTGCCAAGAAGATCAAGGCGCAGGTCACCGAGGTCGAATCAAGCCACGTGCCACAACAGTCGCGCCCTGCGGATGTGGCCAAGGTCATCATCGACGCGGTGCGTAAAACCCAGTGAGTCAACGCTGCACCATGACAGGCGCCCCACGCCTGTCACGGTGACAGGGGGACCCTCCAGGCCGGAGGTGTCCCACGACATTCAGTCTTCCATTAGCCAGGGCCCTCCCCGGGCTGTAAAGTTGGCCGCCGACACGTCGATAATCGATAAACCTTTTCAGCGACCGGCAGGCTTAGATGGATCAGCTTCTTTCTCTTCTCTCCGAGACCATTCCCAAAGCCCATAACCTGGAGCAACTGACGCGACCGTTGCTGGCCCTGCTCAGCCAGGTCACGGGAATGGAATCGACCTACCTGACCACCATCGACACCGACGAAGGCCTTCAGCGTGTCGAGTTCGCGCGCAACGCCGGTGACCTGGTGATCCCGGAAGGCCTCGTCGTGCCATGGGCCGATACGCTGTGCAAACGGGCGCTGGACGAGAACCGCCTGTACTCGGATGACGTTGCCGACTGCTGGGGCGATTCCGAAGCCGCGGCGACCCTGGGCATCCAGACCTACGTGAGTGCGCCCATCAAATCCCACGATGGAGAGGTGCTGGGAACCGTCTGCGCCGCCAGCTCGGATCGGGTGCCGCGCACGCCCGAAGCGGAACCGTTGCTGATGCTGCTGTCGGGGCTGCTGGGCTATTCACTGGAACGTGAACGGCTGGTGGAGCGGCTGCAGGTGGTCAACGCCGAGTTGACCCGACTGGCCCTGTCGGACCCGCTGACCGGTTTGTCCAACCGACGCGCCATTCTCAGCGATGCCACACGCCTGCTCGCCCTCGCGGAACGGGAAAACAAGTACCTGCTCATGGGCGTCATCGATCTCGACGGCTTCAAGCTCGTCAATGATACCCACGGCCACCTTGCCGGCGACGAGCTACTGCGCGGTGTCGCCATCCGGCTGCAACAGGCCCTGAGAACCAGCGATATCATCGGACGTACCGGGGGTGACGAGTTCATCGCAATCGCCCTGGGCACACCGTCCGAACACCCGGCCCAGGCCAAAGACATGCAGCATGCCGCCGAACGGCTGCAGGATCGCCTTTCCAAAGCGACCATCGGACGTTACGAGTTGGGTCATGGTCTGGACGATATCCACTACCCCGGCGCCAGCGTGGGCGTCGTGGCGGTGATGCCGAAAAACATGACGGCGGACGAAGTCATCAAGCTGGCTGATCACGAGATGTACAGGGTGAAGCAGCAGCGCAAGCGACTCAGCGTGTAGGAAGAACACGCTCGCCTGGGAGCGGAGTTCCTGAGGCACTGATGCCGAAATGAGCTTTCAGCAAGTAACGGACCCGCTTAGTGGAGGGTGACAACTCTGCGGCTTTCGCCAATCCTGATTCGATCCAAAGCCCGATTCAAGGCATCCAGAGCATCCAGGAGCGCTTTCGCCTCCGCCTCACGGCCATTGCCCCAAAGGCGTTCAGCCATTTTGTTCAGGGCCTGAATGGACCGTTCGATATCGGCAGCCGTCGTTGACGCTCTTTCTTCAGGAAGGTTCTTTGGCATTGGGAAGCCTCTTCAAGGCGATGCCCTGTTGTGACGTTGAACGAGTACACCACCTGACGTAGGCACCGCACTCACCAGGCAGATCCTGCAACGATGGGAAATTTATCACTATTAAAATGCCACTACGAGACTACGTCTTGAAAGCTTCCAAAACTTCACTCTGGATTTTTCCAAGCGAGTATTTACTTGAGCTCCAGCGGTGTTCTGCTCTATGAGAGTCCAGGAACCTCCATCAAGAGCCGACGTTTTTGTGGGGGTAAAAAGTTGGGGAAGTCCGTTTCGTGGCCAAATTACCATCGAAGAATTCGAGGCACTGATTGCGAACGATCAGGGCTTAGGCGCACGCCGCGGCTAGTCGAAAAGAGATGGCCAACGCAACAATCCTAGCTTCTGCAACAGGGGCTGACATCATCGACTTAGTGAGCATCCACTTCTGACCGGTAGCTGCCACAATGAATCGCAGCCATCAGCAATGGAGGGGGATGATCTGCGCGCGTCATGCTGAAAAGCTACTTCTGATGATTGTAGCTATTCGTGCGCGAGCAAAAATTTTCCGATCAATAGCGTTCCTCAGCCCATGGTTCTCGTAGGGCAATTATCGGATACTGCCATTGCGCCAGCACCCATCTTTCAAGGTTGAAACGACTCATGGCAAGGAAGAAGGCAAAAAACTCTACAAGTAACGGCATCCTGATCATTTTCGCTCTGGCATTCGGCGCAGTCGCATCGATCCCGAAAAATGCTTGGATCGCCATTGGTGTTATTGCTTGCATTGCCGCGGTTTTTTGGCTGCTGGTTCGTCGCTCAAGGCGACAGGCCGAGCAATTGTCAGTGGCCGTTTCGGAGACTGAACATCTGCGAGAACATCAACGGTCAGGCATCACTTTCTCTATCCGTGAGGTTTCAGGGAGCAATATGGGCACAGAGGAAAACTCTGATTTTTACACTGTCCAACTCGGCTCAGCATCTTCAAAGTCCTTCAAAATTCCAAATGCGAGCACGCAAAAACCTGATGTTCGCTGGGTGCCAGCAGGTGAATCTGTCACCGTTTCCGGTTTTTCAATTCCCGATGGCATGTTCTATATGGGCAGCGTGCTAGGTGGCCGGCACGATGCCGAAGAACCCTCACTGATAAACCCCAAGCTCCGTATCGCAAAGACACACGTCGATCTAGAAGAACGGCTGATGTCCTATTGGCCCAGTTTTCACTCCATCACGTCAGAGGCTCGCCGTGGATACCTTCAATGGCTGGAGGGCGGTCGTCGTGCCCCACTGGCAGACACCGGCTACGTCTTTTTGTATTTCTATGGTCTAGAGCGTCGAGCACTCGTTGACGCAGTGAGTGACCCGGGCGTCAAGGCTGAGCTTCCTTTGATCGTCGAAGAAGTCCGACGCCTATTGAGTATCTACGGGGAAAATAGGTCGTTCAGGGGATATGCAGAAGGTTTTCTGGATTACCTGAGCAACACCAAGATCGATCCAGAACTTTACCTTGGCCCACCTCCCAACGTTGTCGCCTATAGCTACGAGATGCCACTGCCACTGCGCGTAGGTCTGGGGCAATTCGCCTCCAACAAGCGCCCTCTTGATGCCGATTGGGCATTAGCCTGGACGCTAGCTGATCCCAACATCAGCAAACGCACGCCCGTGACCCGCTGTAAGGATGTCTTTTCGAGACTGTTTAAGCTTAAGTACACGAGCGCCCATCCTAAGGGGCTTATCCTGGCGCAGAACAAGACCAAGCTTAAAACCAGCTATCGGCCGGCCTCCGCGGTCTTAATGGCCCCCACGCTTAGCTTGGGTGACCTTCCTGATGTCCTGGCCACGTCAGGCACACGAAAAAGCCTGCAGTTGCTGGTTGAGCTATGCACTACCGAGCTTGAACCATACAGCCGATATTTGGGCCGCAACCCTGAAAGCGCAGAAGCTCTCGAAGGTCTTCTGCAGCTTCCCGTCACTCTCTGGCCGACGGCAGCCCGTACAGAATTGGACGAGCTTCAACTCAGAATTGGCGACGACCTGATTGTCATGAGCTTTGGCGAACTCGCAGGCCGGTTCAAGAGCGCCGGCGCCCTGTCCCGCGACAAAGTACTTGCACTTGCCCGCGCATTGGAATCGCTTCACATTGGTATTGAACCCGACGTACTGGCTGGCAGTAAGACACCGAAGGCAGAGGATCAAATCGCGCTGTTCGTGACTCAACCAGAAGACGGGTCACTGCGAGCTTCTGCAGCTTATAATGCTGCTTCGGTGACGCTCGACCTTGCTAGTGCTGTGGCTTCTGCCGATGGTGATACCTCCACTGAGGAAGTTACGCTGCTTGCTCAACACATCGACTCCTGGAATCACCTAAGTGTGGCCCATCGCAAACGCCTTAAAGCACACCTGCGAATCCAGATCCAGCAACCGCCAACGCTGGCCAGCCTGAAGAAAAAACTCGACCCACTAACGGTCGAAGCCAAACGCACGATTGCCAGCTTCCTGGCCCATCTGGCGCAAGCTGATGGCATCGTCAGCCCATTGGAAGTGAAACTTCTTGAGCGCGTTTACAAGGCCCTGCAGCTAGACAGTCAGTTGCTGTACAGCGATCTCCACGGCGCTGCATCTGGAGCAAGTATTGCCTCCGTAAAACCAAAAGCCGGCATTCCTCGTTCCGAGCCTGGAACCCCGATCACCGCCACTGCGAATCAAGGGTTCGTGCTTGATCACGAGCGCATTGCAGAACTGCAACGAGAAACCGCAGAGGTCTCCGCCCTCCTTGCCAAAGTCTTTACTGATGACCAGGTTGATGAACCGGAACAGTTGGTCGATGTGGCAGGATCAGTACAAGAGTCGAGTGCAGACATTGATGGTCTCGATTTAGAACACTCTGCATTCCTTCGGTTGCTGATCTCACGCCCTGAGTGGAGCCGCTCCGAACTTGAAGCTGCCGCCAGCGACATGGAGCTGATGCTCGATGGTGCCCTGGAACAGATTAACGACATGGCTTTTGAACGTTTCGACATGCCCGTCACTGAGGGTGATGACCCTGTCGAGATCAATACAGACATTCTGGAAGAGTTAGCCCTATGAGCACTATCAGAGCCAAGGATCGCGATGCGGTCATCCAGTCGCTACGCGCAGGCGTCGTTCCTCGCGTGGGCCAACACCTGATTCAGGTTGGCCGGGTAGGCGAACTAGATGCACTGATCAAGGACGTCAATCGCCTGGTTGAAAGTGGATCGGCATTTCGAGTCGTCATTGGCGAGTACGGTGCAGGCAAGACGTTTTTTCTGAACCTAGTACGAGCCATTGCCATGGAGCGCAAGCTTGTCACCATGCATGCCGACTTGAACCCAGATCGCAGATTACATGCCACGGGTGGACAAGCACGTTCGCTTTACTCCGAGTTGGCTAAAAACATGTCGACGCGTACGAAGCCCGACGGTGGGGCTATGCAAGGCATTGTTGAGAAATTCATCTCTCAGGCCAAAACCGAAGCCAAGGCGGCGGGTACAGACAGCGAGACTGTTATTCGTGCTCACTTGGCCGAGCTGACCGAGATGGTCAACGGGTATGATTTTGCGGAGGTGATTGCCGCCTATTGCCGAGGTTTCGAAGAAGGCAACGAGCAGCTCAAGGCCGACGCCATCCGTTGGTTGCGTGGAGAGTTCACCACTAAGACTGATGCCCGAGCAGCCTTGGGCGTACGAACCATCATTGATGATGCCTCCGTCTACGATCAGCTCAAGCTCCTGTCGAGATTCGTCAGACTTGCAGGTTTTGGCGGTCTGATGATCTGCCTCGACGAACTGGTCAACCTCTACAAACTGGCCAATACCCAAGCTCGTAATGCCAATTACGAACAGATCCTCCGTATCCTCAATGACTCTCTGCAGGGATCGTCCGAAGGGCTTGGTTTCGTTTTAGGTGGCACGCCTGAGTTTTTGATGGACACTCGTCGGGGGCTATTCAGCTACCCTGCCCTGCAATCTCGATTGGCCGAGAACTCGTTTGCAAAATCAGGATTGGTGGATCTGTCGGGGCCGGTCATTCGCCTGACCAGCCTGACCCCGGAAGACTTCTACGTGCTGCTTCAGAAACTTCGTCACGTATACGCTGGCGGGGATGTCGAAAAATACTTACTACCTGACGAAGCGCTCCCCTTGTTCATGGCGCATTGTAATCAGCGCCTGGGAGAAGCTTACTTCCGCACGCCACGTACCACGATCACAGCGTTCATCAACCTGCTCGCCATCTTGGAGCAAAACCCGGGCGCCGATTGGCGAATGCTGCTTGGAGCTGTCGAGGTCGCCAGGGACTCAGGCGGCGAAGACGATACCAAAGTCGATGCGGACGATGAACTTGCCACCTTCACACTCTGAGTCATCGGGTTTCGATCAACTTGAGTCCCGAATCCAGAGATGGGTTTGGGCGGAAGGCTGGACTTCCTTGCGCGACGCCCAGGAATGGGCGGTACCTGTTCTGGTGGATGCCGATCAGGATGTCATCATCGCCGCAGCAACAGCGGCAGGCAAAACCGAGGCTGCTTTTCTTCCCATACTCACCAATTTGCTGAATCGTGATGATCCACCCGGTTCGGTGCTGTATATCAGCCCGCTCAAGGCCCTGATCAACGACCAGTGGGACAGGTTAAGCCGTCTTTGTGAGCAGCTTGAGATTCGCGTAGTGGCTTGGCACGGGGACATCTCCTCAAGCAAAAAACATCGCTTTTTGAAGTCCCCTGAGGGGGTGCTTCTGATCACTCCTGAATCCCTTGAAGCCCTGTTCGTCAACCGCGGTTCAAGTCTTGGCGGGGTGTTCCAGCACCTGCGTTATATCGTCGTGGATGAGCTGCATGCGTTCATCGGTAGCGAACGAGGCAAGCAACTTCAGTCGCTAATGCATCGGGTAGAACTTGTTGCCGGCCACCGTCTCCCTAGAGTCGGGCTCTCAGCCACCCTCGGCGATATGAAGATGGCGTCGGAGTTTTTGCGCCCGGGAAATGCCGATGGCGTTACCGTCATTGAATCAAAAAGCTCCAACCAGACTCTCCAGGTGCAAGTTCGTGGTTACATTCAGCCACCCATGAGCGAGCTCAAGAAGAAGCCCGTAAAGCTCTCTGACCAGGCGGAAAATGAAGACGAGACAGAGAACGAGGCAAGCCCAGACTTCGCGATCGCTGATCATCTTTACAAGGTGTTACGCGGCAGTAACAACCTGATTTTCCCAAACAGCCGGTCTCAGGTCGAATGGTACGCAGATCAACTGCGACGGCGCTGCGAGAAAGACGGCGTGCCTAACGAATTCTGGCCTCATCACGGTAGCCTTTCGAAGGACTTACGTGAGCAAGCAGAACATGCTCTCAAGGCAGGGACTCATGCAGCATCCGCGATTTGCACCACGACGCTTGAGCTCGGCATAGACATCGGCAGCATCAAAACAGTCGTGCAGATTGGTGCCCCACCATCGGTGGCGAGTCTACGACAACGTCTAGGGCGATCGGGAAGGCGCCCAGGAGAAAAAGCAACGCTGCGCATTTACTGCAAGGAATCGCCACTCAAAGATGGATCGAGCCTCTCGGATCAACTGCGCCAAGGCTTGGTTCAAACCATTGCCATGGTTCGACTGCTGGCTAAGGGGTGGTTTGAACCTCCCAGGGCTCAAGGCATTCACGCGTCCACCCTCGTTCAACAATGTCTTTCAGTGATTGCCCAGTGCGGCGGTGCATCTGCCGCAGATCTCTGGAAAAGTTTGATTGCTGAAGGAGCATTTCCAAAAGTTGAAAAACCAGACTTTGTGAAACTGCTAAAGGCGCTCGGAGAACACGAGCTCATTGTTCAGGACAGCTCAGGATTGCTGCTTCCTGGGACGGTTGGAGAGCGATTGATCAACCACTATGAGTTCTACAGCGCATTCACCAGCGACGAAGAATTTCGCCTTGTATGCGATGGTAGGGCACTGGGATCTGTGCCGGTAAGCCGTCCACTAACCAAGGATCAGCGCATTATTTTCGGAGGCCGGAGGTGGCAGGTTCGTGATGTTGATCTCCAGGCTAAAGTCATCATCGTTTCAGCAGCACGCGGTGGTGCCCCTCCTCAGTTCGACGGTCTGGGTGCGATGGTGCATGACAACGTACGACAAGAAATGCGAGCCGTCTTGGCAGACACACTCCCCTGCCCCTTTATTGATCAAGGGGCTCAAGAGCTTCTCGACGAGGCTCGAAAGACATTTGTTTCGCTGGGCCTTGGTAAGCGCTACATAGTTGAGGCGGGCGGCAAGTGTTATCTGATGAGCTGGCTAGGTGATCATGCCAACGATGCACTGCGCTTGTTACTCAATCATGTCGGCCTTTCTTGTGATAACGCTGGCCTTACCATTGAGGTTGATGCCGACATCGGTCGAACCCAAATGGCACTGAAAGAAGTCGGAAGCCTGGATGCTGCTGATCTAGACTCGATACTTTCGGAGGTGGAAAACATGCTGCGCGAAAAGTGGGATTGGGCACTGCCGCAATCCTTGCTGATGAAGTCGTTTGCTTCCATCTCGCTCGATATCTCGACCGCAATTCTTTTTGCACAGAGTCATTCTCTGGAAAAATAAGCGGAAGAAACCGCACTGCGTTGCGCCGACGCGACTACGCGCGAACACGCTGACGTCCCGCCACTGGGCTGGTGATGAGTGATCATTACCAGCCTAGCCTTGCGTAATTCTGAGCCTGTTAACACGCTTCAGAAACCGCATATCGACGACAAGACCTAACGTCGAACTTCAACCTTGTAGAACAAATTTTCGATCATCAGGCGGCGCCGATCGGACATCACTGCCCCTTGAATTTGACTCGCCAGTCGCACATAGAATTTACACTCTCGTTGATTGGCTAAATCAGAGATGGAGCGTGCCGCCTGAAGAAAGTCCTCATACGTGCGAGTGGTGTTTGCCATCAGAGCGGAGAAATTCGGGAGCGCTTCAGCATCTGCCTGTCGTGTTGGCGGCCAGGCCGGTTCAAAGCTCAGTGAGTCCTCCTTCAAGTACACCGTGAGGAACATTTCTGCTTTGCCGGCTTCGTTCGCCCAGCAAGGCGGCAGATCGCCTCCCTTGCCCTTGTTCAGCTTGTTTTGTAGAAACTGAACCTGCCCTTTCAGGTCACTGTTGGTTTTCTGCAACGTCGTCGGATTTGCACCTTGTTTCTCGGCTTGGGCATAAGCTTCAGCGTTCTTCACAATATCTGAAATCTGCTCCAAAGTCGGAACGCCTTCTTGACCTAACGCGGCCTTCAACAATTGCTCAGTTGCCTTGAGAGCACCTATGCGTTTGATGACGTCCGTGGGTTGTGCGTCCTTTTCCTGGTCAGGATCGACCACGAGTTTTTTGAGCTGGTCATAGGACATCATTGTTTCAAGGATAAGGCGCTTGGCATCTTCACCCTTGTTTTTGCTACCAGCCTCCTGCAAAGCCTTATCGATAGCGGCTAGCGCAGTAAGCTGTTCATCTTTCTGAGTGAGTAGCACCTTGAGGCGGCCGGCCTCTTCTTTTGCCTTGGAGGCATCGATGAGCTTCGAAATGATCTCGTCTGGATTTTTCACCTTTAGAGAAACCATCCGCGCCTTGAGCTCATCACTCGCAAGCTTGATAGCTTGTTCACGCTCATCGATATTTTGATAGGCGGAAATTTTGTTCGCCATCTCCGTATTCTTATGCGTGAGCTGCCAAACTTTGTACCCCATCAGCAAAAGAAGAATGAAACACAAAATGATCCAGATTTCGGTAAGTGACAGCTGAAACACCTGATCATTTTTAGAACTCATCAGGCAGTTCTCACATCCGACGCAGGCACATGGTCGAGGGCCAGCGTCGCGTTGGCAATTGACTCGAGTGATGATCCGAAAGCTTCTTCGCTGGCCGCTATCAAACGTGTTTCAGGATTGCTGATGAGATCAATCTTGCCCATCAGATCATCCAGCAATCTGGCATTCGCCGCCTCGATGCCGCGGTTGCTCAATTCAACGCTGGCAGCCAGCGCCTTATGCACATCACTGCTGGCCACGACCGCCTCCACCAACGGCATCAACGTCAAGCGTAAATTGTCCGCGAAGACCTCGTTACTCTTAACACCGGAATCGCTGACGGCATTTAGTGCGCCCGTTACTTCCTGAGTTAAACGTTCCAATGTGGTTTCGTCACTCACAACAGTGCGTAATTCTTCAAGCTTTTCGACAATTTTCGCGAATACCTGCTGGTTAGCTTTCATGTCCTCCATGAAATCCTCTCGTTGATCTTCCAACGCGTCCAGATAGCTTTTTTGAATTTGTTCCACTCGATCCATGACGTCACTGCCCTGTGACTTCATCGATTGCGCCAAGCGTTCTTGGCTTTCCACGATAGAACTAACCGCGGCGACTGCCTGTCCGATCGTTTCAGTTTTGGTGTTCAAACTACGGATCGCAGTGCCCACCATCCGAGCGGCAGCCTTGACGTCCAATGCCAATGTAGAGACCCCTTCGTTCAGGGTGTCGGTGGTTCCGGATAGCGTATCAATAGCGGGGTTAAGTTTTTGAGCGAACAGGTTATCCGGGAACAGAGTCTGATCGAGCCGCTCCTGTGCTTTTTTACCGAAGTCGAGTGCATGCGATTCCATGCGATCGAGTGTCTGAGAGCTGTTCTCAGAAAGCCCGTTGATGGTGGTCAGTAAATCCGTACTGGCGTCATTGGCTTGTTTAAGGATGCGTTCGAAAGCTTCATTGCTTTGACGGGTAGCGCTGGCGAAAAACGCATCCATAGCATTGGTGCTGTGCTGAGAGATCGTGGTGATTTGCTCATGGACGCTCTGCACTGCTTCCTTGGAAGCAGCCATAACTTGATCCCTGAACACCTCCAGCTGCTGGCTGGCAGCGTCAAAAGCCATGGTCAGGTTTTCAGCCGACTGAACAGCACGCTCCTCAACGCTCCTGACCGCGTCGTTTGTATCAACTTTGAAGCCTGTATGTAGCACCCTGGCTAGCATGCCTATGGCTGTGCTCACCATCGCGGCGCCAAACCGAACGGCCATTCCATTGAGATTCTCACCAATGGAGTTAATGTCGAGCAGACAGATGATGATGCTGCCGACAGTGAATAAGAACCCGAGGTAGTACACCGAGTCCGCAAATTTTGCGAGGGTGAGCTGGACATTCCACTTCTCCCGTACGCGGTAACCTACAAACCAATAACAACACATCACGAGCAATGGAAGCATAAAGCCGAGCCAGAAAGGCTCGTTGAGTAGGAGGCTGGTTACGGCCAAAGTAGCCTTGAGTATTACCGCCGCAATGAAGTAGGTTTGCACCCGGCGCACGTGCTTGTTGAAGTCCAATTACAGCCCCTCCATTGCAGTAATTCCCTCAATCGAAGCCCCGTTGGCCTCGAAATATTGAGCCCAGAAATTGCCAAGCTCGTTGGTTTGTGGCGTTTTCTGCTCGTTAGCCAGCAAATTGATGGTCACGGTGGCTCCGTTTAAGCCTGGCGCTTGGGCGTTACGACCATAAGGAGACTTGGCGAACTCTGCATAATTGTGTCGTTTATTTTTGTACATTGAGAAATCAGGCATGTTGGCCAACATGTCCGAGTAGATAACAAGCTTGCGGTCACCTTTTACGTTGGCATGATCGAACCCGTTGATGCCTACCAGTTGGAGCATCTGAAAAATGGGTGACAGCTTGCTGTGTTCGTCGAGTGGGATATGGCGCACAACGGCATCGAGCGGCTTGGCGAACTTTTCATTGAAATCCCTATCAACAAACTTCTTGGTCGCTGTGAGTTGACTGCGATCGCCCCACTGACCAGGGTTGCAGCGTTCGAAGATAGGCTTTTCGTTTTGCTCAAATTTTTCCCCGAGCAAAAACACAGAAAGCAGGTGCCCTTCAGGCACCTCGTTCAACACCATTGTCTTGAGCCGCTGGGACAAAGCAGCCTTTTGGGTGAAAGGGAACGGCGAGGTGTTATCAATTAACACGACATATTGGCCTTTAGGGCCGTTACTGGGGCAAAGGGTCTCCTTGTCCAGGGTTTCGTGGTTCATTTTGTAATAGCCAATCCCGCCGAGCACCAAGGCGACTGCAACGCCAATCACACCGCCCCAAACCCATTTCCCGGTGTTACTTTCACGCTTGGCATAAACCGACATCAAAAATCCCCTTATACCAAATCCTGGAGCGGCTGAAGCTGGTTGTATTGCTGGTTGAACGAAGATTGGACTCTTGCCCGGATCGGCTCAACTTCAGCGACTAATTCACGCAGAAGCTGCTCCTGTGCATCCAGTCGCAACTCATCCTTCTGAACACTGAAATCCGGCATGTCCAGGGGGCCAAATGTCACTGGATGGTCGAAATAATCAGGTGGTTGAGCATCCGTAGGGCGCGCCATCATATTTTCGTTCTGGTAGTAGCGGGTTAGGCTCTGCAGCGTTTCATCGGCCATGAACAGCGTTTCGAATACCTGTTTTTTCACTATCGACTTCTGGTTCATATTGAACTTGAAAGCTTTGATCGCCTTTTCAGCTGCCTGCACGCCACTATCGATTTTCAACAGCACTTCTGCCTTCTCGACTTCCAGCCTATCTCGCAAGCCTTCGATCAGTTCGATATAGCGGCGGTGAGCCTCAGCATATTGACTCCATACCCCCGCATACCCCGGATAGCGATCCGTGAAGTTGTAGCCCTCCCAAACGCCGACACAGCCAAACACAATCGTCCCGAAGAACAGAATCAATGACTCGAAATCCTGAATGGGAAATATGCCTGTGCGAAGGCTTTGCCAAACCAGAGGGAAGGCGTTTTGACTTCCGCCTTCATCCACGGTCAGCACATAACGGAAATAGGAGATCAACACCCCCAATCCAATCATGACGGCTACTGCCAAAGCGAAAGAGACCCACCCCCAAAACTGGCGTGTTCCCCTGACGTGGTTCTTGTTTCTGAAACCAAGCCCTGCGAGAAAACACGCAAGTACGTTGAAAAACGACAACATGAAGGCCATCGTAAAACCGCTGAGCAAACCACCCTCCAGTCCTGAGCCGAAGAACGTGGCATTTAGCGCGCCTTCTAGGACGCAACAGCCAAGCACGACCATCAGCTTGAAAAATTGGCTACCACCAGTGGGGCATTTTGCAGGGATACTGGGCAGGCGGTTTTCGCTACGAAAATCGCTGAGGATCTGAAATTTTGTTTTTGTGTCAGCTGCGAAATCCTTCATACGCCCGTCTTCACGAGTAAGGTGATGATCGGACGTACGAACAAACTCGTTCCCTAACTCGATGGCGCGGTTCATATCCAGCGTAATGTCGATCGAGTCCAGGCGATTCTGAATTTGCTTAACACGCTGCTCGCCATACTTCACCGTTTGCTCTCGCATCCGGCCAAGCTCCGCACGGACGGCGTGCTCGGCAGAGGTTAATTGCGTATCGCCGCTCCTCGGGATGCCTTTCGCGCCGTGCTCTCTAGCGATTTTTTGAAGATCCAGCTTTTTCTTGAGCTTCTCAGGGTCAATCTTCGGGATGAGCGGTTCGCTATGCTCTGTTTCCTGGCTCGAAAAAAGGGAAGCAATAAAAGCAAAGAATCTTTTGAAAAAATGCATTGAAGACATCCATGCGCTTTGTTAATCAATGGCTTATGACATTCATATGCGCTAGCGTGCTACGCAGCATAAATTGCCGTTTTTATCGTTCTGGAGGGTGGGTTCAGGAGGAATCGTCGTCCGTAACGTACAGCCGTATCAAATAGCCATCAAGGTGGCGAAATGATGACTGCACCACTGCTCCATAGCAAGCAGGGATGAGTAGTTTGCGGACTGACGGGCGGGCTAATAGGCGGCTGCTAGTCAAAGCAAGAATTTTTACTCGGCTGGAGGCCCAACTAGGTTGGATCATCCGCGCAGTACTAGAAGGGTCCGAACTATTCGCCAAGCAGCCTCAACTTGTAGGCCGCTGCCACGCCTTTGAAGCTAGATTGTTCATGGTGGACTACGACCTACGCAGTCTAGTCCCCTGACGGCTATACGATCCCAGTGCCGCCCAAGCCTAACTTCCGGGTATGCAGGATGACCCGAGCGACCTGAGATAAACAAGCTGATGATTGACCTGTATGTAGTTCTCAATCAGCAAGAAAATAGCCTTAAACACTCAAAAACGTTAGGACCTGAAGAGAAAGACCAAACAGCATTGGTAGAGAGAACACGCGTGAGCGCCAAAGCCTGCGCCCGCCCCACGCGGAAGCCGTGAGGATTCCACCCAGAACCGGTGGTTTTGTGGGGGTAAAAACGGCAAAAAATAAAAAGGGGTCGCGAGATAAAATCTCGCAACCCCTTGAATTATATGGTCGGGACGGAGTGATTCGAACACTCGACCCCTAGCACCCCATGCTAGTGCGCTACCGGACTGCGCTACGCCCCGACTAGGCGTGAAACTTGTTCTTCACCTCGAAGAACGCTCAAGAATATATCGCAAGCGGTTGAAAACTGGAAGTATTCAAACGAATGATTTTATTTCTTGAGGACAACCAGCACATCTTCCAGCTCGGCAATCATCTGCCGAATCATCTGCTTGTACTGGGTGGTGTCATCTTTGGCCTCATCACCGGACAAACGCAAGCGCGCACCGCCGATGGTGAAACCCTGATCATAAAGAAGCGCGCGGATCTGCCGGATCATCAGCACGTCCTGTCGCTGATAATACCGGCGGTTTCCGCGTCGCTTGACGGGGTTGAGTTGAGGAAACTCCTGCTCCCAATAGCGCAGCACGTGCGGTTTTACCGCACACAGCTCGCTGACTTCACCAATGGTGAAGTAGCGTTTGCCTGGGATGACGGGTAGCTCGTCGTTATGACTTGGTTCCAGCATAAGCCTCAACTCGGGCCTTCAACTTCTGCCCTGGACGAAAGGTGACCACACGGCGAGCCGTGATCGGGATTTCTTCACCCGTTTTCGGATTGCGGCCAGGCCGCTGGCGTTTGTCCCGAAGGTCGAAATTGCCGAAACCGGACAATTTGACCTGCTCGTTGTCTTCAAGAGCGTGCCTGATTTCCTCGAAAAACAGTTCGACCAATTCCTTGGCTTCCCGCTTATTCAGGCCCAGCTCTTCATACAGACGTTCCGCCATCTCAGCTTTCGTCAAAGCCCCCATACGTCACTTCCTTAACGTGGCGTTCAACCTTTGTTCGAGCGAGGTGAGGATGTTTTGCGTCGTGGTATTCACCTCATCGTCATTAAGAGTGCGCGATGGATGCTGCCAGGTCAAGCCAACTGCAAGGCTTTTTCTATGCGGATCAATACCTTTACCCTGATACACGTCAAATAGCCTGAGGTCTGTCAGCCATTCACCTGCATTTTCACGGATTACGTCGAGCACGGCATTGGCCGCGACGCCGACATCAGCGAGCAGCGCCAGGTCACGACGCACTTCAGGAAAGCGCGACAACTCCTGGAATTTCGGCATTTTCCCCAACGCCACTTCTGCCAGCACCAGCTCAAAGACGAAGACCGGACGATCAAGGCCCAGGGCCTTGGACAATTCAGGGTGAATCGCGCCGACAAAACCGACCAGACGCCCCTCACGCTCAATGCGTGCGGTCTGGCCTGGATGCAATGCAGGGTGCTTGCCCGGCACGAAAGAGAACGAATCCAGTGCCCCGGCGAAACCCAGCACGGCTTCCACATCGGCTTTGACGTCGAAGAAATCCACGACATCGCGACCTTGTGCCCAGCCTTCCGGCAAACGGCTACCGCACACCACACCCGCCAGCATCGGCTCCTGTTTCAGACCGTCCAGTTGCCCGACAAAACGCAGGCCACTTTCGAACAGACGGACACGGTCCTGTTGACGGTTCAGGTTGTGCTGAAGCGCCTTGACCAGACCCGGCCACAGGGACGAACGCATCGCCGCCATGTCGTTGGAAATCGGATTGGCCAGCAACAGCGGCTCGACACCCGGATTAAACAACTCGAATTGTTTCGGATCGATGAAGCTGTAGGTGATCGCCTCCTGATAACCACGGGCCACCAGCAGGCGACGCAGCTCAGGCAGGTCGCTGCGCGCTTCGGCCTTGGCTTGCGGCGCCAGGCGGGCTTGCGGGTAACGCACCGGCAGACGGTTATAACCGTACAGGCGCGCCAGCTCTTCGATCAGGTCAACCTCAAGGCTGATGTCGAAGCGATGGCTCGGCACTTCCACGCGCCACTGCCCTGCCCCTTCGGCGGTGATGGTCAGGCCCAGGCCGCTGAGCAGGCTCTCGACCTCGGCCGAGTCCATTTCCATGCCCAGCATCTGGCTGATGCGTTGGGCGCGCAGGGTCACCGGCGCGATCGACGGCAGGTGCTGCTCGCTGACGGTTTCGATGATCGGACCCGCTTCGCCGCCAGTGATGTCCAGCAGCAGACCCGTGGCGCGCTCCATGGCTTCACGGGCCAGCTTCCAGTCCACGCCGCGCTCGTAACGGTGCGAGGCATCGGTGTGCAGGCCATAGGAGCGGGCCTTGCCGGCAACGGCAATCTGATCGAAAAATGCGCTTTCGAGGAAAATGTCGCGGGTGGTCGCGGTGTTGACGCCGCTGTGCTCGCCCCCCATGACGCCGGCGATGGCCAGGGCCCGGGTGTGGTCGGCAATCACCAGCGTATCGCTACGCAGGCTGACTTCCTGGCCGTCGAGCAGTACCAGCTTCTCGCCTTCTTCAGCCATGCGAACGCGGATGCCGCCGTTGATTTCGGCAAGATCGAACGCGTGCAGGGGTTGTCCCAGTTCGATCATCACGTAGTTGGTGATGTCGACGGCAGCGTCGATGCTGCGCACGTCGGCGCGACGCAGACGCTCCACCATCCACAGCGGCGTAGGCCTGGACAGGTCGACATTGCGGATCACGCGCCCCAGGTAACGCGGGCACGCAGCGGGTGCGAGCACGTCAACCGGACGCACTTCGTCGTGCGCGGCAGGCACGCTGGCAACGACCGGACGGGTGACCTTGGCGGCATACAGCGCGCCGACTTCACGGGCCAGACCCGCCAGGGACAGGCAGTCGCCGCGGTTCGGGGTCAGGTCGACCTCGATGCTGGCGTCGTCCAGGTTCAGGTATTCACGAATGTCCTGGCCCACCGGTGCATCGACCGGCAGTTCCATCAGGCCATCGTTGCCCTCACCGACCTGCAGCTCGGCCTGGGAACACAGCATGCCGTTGGACTCGACGCCCCGCAGCTTGGCTTTCTTGATCTTGAAGTCACCTGGCAGTTCGGCACCGATCATGGCGAACGGGATTTTCAGGCCCGGACGCACGTTCGGCGCACCGCATACGACCTGGAAGGTTTCCGAGCCATTGCTGACCTGGCACACACGCAACTTGTCCGCGTCCGGGTGTTGCTCGGTGCTCAGCACCTCGCCCACTACCACGCCACTGAATTCACCGGCGGCCGGCGTAACGCTATCGACCTCAAGACCGGCCATCGACAGACGAGCAACCAGCTCGTCGCGACTTACCTGCGGGCTGACCCAGCCGCGCAGCCATTGTTCACTGAATTTCATCCTGCTCTCCTAAGAATTCGTTACGACTAGCGAAATTGCGCGAGGAACCGCAAGTCGTTGTCGAAGAACAGACGCAAGTCGTTCACGCCGTAACGCAGCATGGCCAGACGCTCTACGCCCATGCCGAAGGCAAAGCCGGAGAACTCTTCCGGGTCGATGCCGGACATGCGCAGCACGTTCGGGTGGACCATGCCGCAGCCCATGACTTCCAGCCAACCCGTCTGCTTGCAGACGCGGCAGCCTTTGCCGCTGCACATCACGCATTCCATGTCGACTTCGGCCGATGGCTCGGTGAACGGGAAATACGAAGGACGGAAACGCACGGCCAGTTCTTTTTCGAAGAACACGCGCAGGAACTCTTCGATGGTGCCTTTGAGGTCGGCGAAGTTGATGTCGCGGTCGACCAGCAGGCCTTCAACCTGGTGGAACATCGGCGAATGGGTGATATCGGAGTCGCTGCGGTACACGCGACCCGGGCAGACGATGCGGATCGGCGGCTGTTTCGATTCCATGGTGCGGACCTGTACCGGGGAGGTATGGGTGCGCAGCAACATGTTGGCATTGAAATAGAAGGTGTCATGCATCGACCGGGCCGGGTGATGGCCTGGGATGTTGAGTGCTTCGAAGTTGTGGTAATCGTCTTCGACCTCTGGACCTTCGGCGATGCCGTAGCCAATGTGGGTGAAGAATTGTTCGATACGCTCCAGCGTGCGGGTCACCGGATGCAGGCCACCGGAGGTCTGGCCGCGGCCAGGCAGGGTCACGTCAATGGACTCGGCAGCCAGTTTGGCGGCCAGATCGGCCTCTTCAAACAGCGCCTTGCGGGCATTGAGAACCTCTGTAACACGCTCCTTGGCAACGTTGATCAGGGCGCCGACCTGTGGGCGTTCCTCTGGTGGCAGATTGCCCAGGGTCTTCATCACCTGAGTCAATTCACCCTTCTTGCCAAGGTAGTGAACCCGGATTTGCTCCAGGGCATTGATGTCTTCAGCGCTTTGCACAGCCTCTAGTGCTTGAGAGACGAGCGCATCCAGGTTTTCCATGTACAGACTCCAGATACAAAATAGGGGAAGAGCTTGAAGGCTCTTCCCCTATTTATGACGTTTAACACCTGGCCCCACAGAGGTGAGGCCGGGTGACTGTCGGGGGTACTTAAGCCAAGGTGGCTTTAGCTTTCTCGACAATCGCAGCAAACGCCGCTTTTTCGTTCACTGCCAGATCAGCCAGAACCTTACGGTCGATCTCGATGGACGCTTTTTTCAGGCCGGCGATGAAACGGCTGTAGGACAGACCGTTGATACGAGCACCAGCGTTGATACGAGCGATCCACAGAGCGCGGAACTGACGTTTTTTCTGACGACGGTCACGGTAGGCGTATTGGCCTGCCTTGATTACCGCTTGCTTGGCAACACGGAATACGCGGGAACGAGCGCCGTAGTAGCCTTTAGCAAGTTTCAGAATTTTTTTGTGACGTTTACGGGCAATGACGCCACGCTTTACACGAGCCATGAGTTACTTCCTCTATTCTTGACTAAAATTAACGAAGGCGCAGCATGCGCTCGACTTTTGCCACGTCAGACGGATGCAGCAAGCTGCTACCGCGCAGTTGACGCTTACGCTTGGTCGACATTTTGGTCAGGATGTGGCTCTTGAAAGCGTGCTTGTGCTTGATACCGTTAGCAGTTTTCAGAAACCGCTTAGCAGCACCACTTTTGGTTTTCATTTTTGGCATGTTCGGATACTCCGCATTCAGTTGATAAACATAATCAGAAGGCCTGCCGTGCCCTGTTGATTACTTCTTCTTTTTCGGGGCGATGACCATGATCAGCTGGCGTCCTTCCATCTTAGGATGCTGTTCGACCGAACCGTATTCGAGCAGGTCAGCTTCAACCCGCTTGAGCAGTTCCATCCCCAGCTCCTGGTGGGCCATCTCACGGCCGCGGAATCGCAAGGATACCTTGGCCCTGTCCCCGTCACTCAGGAAACGTACCAGGTTGCGCAGTTTTACCTGGTAATCCCCTTCCTCCGTCCCTGGACGAAACTTGATTTCTTTAACCTGAATCTGCTTCTGGTTTTTCTTGGCCGCGGCAATCTGCTTCTTCTTCTCGAAGATCGATTTGCCGTAGTCCATCAGTTTGCAAACAGGGGGTACTGCATCGGCGGAAATCTCCACCAGATCCAGCTTGGCCTCTTCAGCCTTAAGAAGCGCGTCTTCAATTGACACAATCCCAAGCTGTTCACCTTCAGCTCCAATTAACCGAACCTCGCGTGCCGAGATATTCTCGTTGATCGGGGCCTTCGGTGCAGCTCGTTTATCTTGTCTCATTTCACGCTTAATAATAATTACTCCGAATCTGGGCGACCACGCCGGGAAACCGCTTGCGCGAGAAACTCAGCGAACTGGGCGACGGGCATCGAGCCCAGGTCAGCACCTTCACGAGTACGCACAGCGACAGTTTGCATTTCGACTTCCTTATCTCCGATAACCAGGAGGTATGGAACCTTGAGCAAAGTATGCTCGCGGATTTTAAAGCCGATCTTTTCATTTCTCAAGTCAGACTTGGCACGAAACCCGCTTTCGTTGAGAGTTTTTTCCACCTGGGCGACGAAATCTGCCTGTTTATCAGTGATATTCATCACCACTGCCTGGGTCGGAGCCAGCCACGCAGGGAATGCACCCTCGTAGTGCTCGATCAGAATTCCGACGAAACGCTCGAACGATCCGAGGATCGCCCGGTGCAACATCACCGGATGCTTGCGGCTGTTGTCTTCGGAGACATACTCGGCGCCCAGACGGACAGGCAGGTTGAAATCGAGCTGCAGGGTACCACACTGCCAGACACGGCCGAGGCAATCTTTCAGCGAGAATTCGATCTTCGGCCCGTAGAACGCGCCTTCTCCCGGCTGCAGGTCGTACGGCAGGCCCGCACTGTCGAGGGCTGCGGCCAATGCGGCCTCGGCACGATCCCACAGCTCGTCGGAACCCACGCGCTTTTCCGGACGAGTGGACAGCTTCATCTCGATGTCCTTGAAGCCGAAGTCGGCGTAGACATCCATGGTCAGCTTGATGAACGCGGCGGACTCGGCCTGCATCTGCTCTTCGGTGCAGAAGATGTGGGCGTCATCCTGAGTGAATGCACGCACCCGCATGATGCCGTGCAGCGCGCCCGACGGCTCGTTACGGTGGCAGGCACCGAATTCGGCCAGGCGCATCGGCAGCTCACGGTAGCTCTTCAGGCCCTGGTTGAACACCTGCACATGGCAAGGGCAGTTCATCGGCTTGATGGCGTAGTCGCGGCTTTCCGACTCGGTGGTGAACATGTTGTCGGCGTAGTTGGCCCAGTGCCCGGACTTTTCCCAAAGGCTACGGTCGACGACCTGAGGCGTCTTGATCTCCAGGTAACCGTTTTCGCGCTGAACCTTGCGCATGTACTGTTCGAGGACCTGATACAGGGTCCAGCCGTTCGGATGCCAGAACACCATACCCGGCGCTTCTTCCTGGGTGTGGAACAGGCCCAGGCGCTTGCCGATCTTGCGGTGATCGCGCTTTTCAGCTTCCTCGATGCGCTGGATATAAGCCGCCAGCTGCTTCTTGTCAGCCCACGCCGTGCCGTAAACGCGCTGCAACTGCTCGTTCTTGGCATCGCCACGCCAGTAGGCGCCGGACAACTTGGTGAGCTTGAAGGATTTCAGGAAACGCGTGTTCGGCACGTGCGGCCCGCGGCACATGTCGACGTATTCTTCGTGATAATACAGGCCCATGGCCTGCTCGTTCGGCATGTCCTCGACCAGACGCAGCTTGTAGTCTTCGCCGCGGGCCTTGAACACTTCGATCACTTCGGCGCGCGGAGTGACTTTTTTGATCACGTCGTAATCTTTCTCGATCAGCTGCTGCATGCGCTGTTCGATGGCCGCCATGTCGTCCGGGGTGAAAGGACGTTCGAAGGCGATGTCGTAATAGAAGCCTTCGTCGATGACCGGCCCGATGACCATCTTGGCAGTCGGGTACAGCTGCTTGACCGCGTGGCCGACCAGGTGCGCGCAAGAGTGGCGAATGATCTCCAGCCCCTCTTCATCCTTTGGCGTAATGATTTGCAGCGTGGCATCGCTGTCGATGATGTCGCTGGCGTCGACCAGCTTGCCATTGACCTTGCCGGCCAGGGTGGCCTTGGCCAGGCCAGCACCGATGGATGCGGCGACCTCGGCAACGGAAACCGGGTGATCGAATGAACGTTGACTGCCGTCGGGAAGAGTAATAGTTGGCATGGCGCCTCCTCTCCTAGTGGTGACCCCTACCAAAGGTCACGTGGGTTGGGATGAGCCAGTACAAGATCCAGTCCAGGCCATTCAATGACGAACGCCTGCCTTACAGCGGCAGGAGCCTTGCGGCCAACCGGAAAACCGAACCAGAGTGACTGGGATTCAAATCGGGGTTATTCGGACATTCGCCGCCGGGACCGCGGGTCATCCGGAGCGTGCAAACACCCGAGCGACGCATGCTAGCACAGATGAACGGTCATCGCCGCGCCCAGGTTTTCCATTGGGGCAAATCGGCCATTTTATGCCAGAGTGCTGAACTTGGCCCCCTTTCACCCCTCAGATAAAAAGACATTGACCCACAAGGAGCATCTCAGCATGCGTCTGAATCGTTTGTTCGCAGTAGTCGCCCCCATTGCCCTCCTGCTGCCGCTGACTGCCCACGCCGACTGGCCCAAGGGCGAACGCGAGAAGTACATGGCGCAGTGCACCCAGGCGGCAAGCCCCCAGATCGGCGCCGCTGCAGCCAAGGCCCACTGCGCCTGTGGTGCGGATGCGATCAAGTCGTACCCCGCCGCCGATCTGCAAGCTCTGATGGATAACAAGGCCGACGAAGCGCTGCAGCGCAAGGCGCTCACCCAGATTTCAGCGTGCAAGGCCGATAACAAGGCCAAAAAATAACGTCGAACAGACGCGAGAAGGGCTCGACTACCGTTGAAAATCCCGCGAAAAAGCGCCCTTTTCAACAATTTATGCAGGTTTTACAGCTTTTTTTATCGTCTTTACTTTAGCCTGAAAGCCTTTTAAATCGGGGCTTTCAGGCGCATCGAGCAACAAAGAGCGAGCGACTGAAGGGTAAACAGTACGTCCGGGGGGCTCCCAAATCGAACATTTCGACTATGATACCCCGGTGTGCCCAGTTGGCCTGAGCAGCACAGTACTACTGAAAATATATGTTTCTTGGAGATACACCATGTCTAATCGCCAAACCGGCACCGTTAAATGGTTCAACGATGAAAAAGGCTTCGGCTTCATCACTCCTCAAGGTGGCGGTGACGACCTGTTCGTACACTTCAAAGCTATCGAAAGCGACGGTTTCAAAAGCCTGAAAGAAGGCCAAACCGTTTCCTTCGTGGCTGAGAAAGGCCAAAAGGGTATGCAAGCTGCACAAGTTCGCCCAGAGTAATTTCCCGGCGCGCTAAAAAAACCCCGTCCATGTGACGGGGTTTTTTATGGGCGATTGAAAACCTGTCGCTATCAGCCGCAATTGACCCGGTTGATCACCAGTTGGTCATCGGTGCTCAAGTTCAGGCGATCGGAGCGATACTCCAGGGTCACCATGTCGTTGGGCTTGAGGATTCGGGCGCTCTGCGCACCGGCGCGAACGCGTGCCTGCTCGAGCAGTTCGGGCGAAGCCTTTTTACCAAGAGTGAACTCGGCAGCCTTTGCTTCGCAGCGACTGTGGCCGGAATCAGCCGACGCAACAGGGTCCGTGGCCGAGTCGGTGGATGTATTGCTGCAACCGGCCAGCAAGCCAGCGGCCAGCAATGTACCCAATGACGCGAGCTTCCAAGGCATGGAGCCTCCTTTTTTCCAGTAGTTAAGACTAGATCGTGCGACCGCCAATATGACGTTTGGTTTCACAAAGGGGTACTAGCACCTTGCCCACGACCGTGGCTGGCGAGTGTGCCTGACCCTCCTCTGTCGTCCACCGCTCAATCGTGACTGAATATGAACGGCACTCAATATATATCGATGTAATCGAAGGGTGGCTTGGGCCAGTTGGCTTTCAGCGCATTGAAGATCTGCATGACCCAGACCTCATCGCTGGCGGCAACCCGCCCCACGTAACCGGAGCCCTTGGCCCACGTTTCCAGGCGAAACAGCAGGCCCTCGATGTCAGTGCCGCCCACGACACCCGACGAAATATAGGCAATACCACCCTTGGTCACCCGCAGCTGCGTGTGTTCATCATCGCTGGCACTGGCCAGCAGTTGGCGCACCGCTTCCAGGGTCAGGCCGTCAGGAGCATTCAAATCGATCTGCACAGCACGATCCTTGAAAAATCGTTAAAGACCCAGTGTCGCATAGCACTGCCCTCATGCCTAAGTCGGAGTGTCAAACGGGCCGCAAAATGATTAACTCCTACGCGGACTTCACCCAATTCACGAGCGCCATCATGACCACCGTAAGCATAGACGCCGACATCAAGGCCAAATGGCCCCAGGGCCATAGCTCCTACAGCCCGGGCAGCCCGGAAGAGTTGGCAATCATAGGCATCGATCTGTTGGTCAAGGAGCTGGGCACAGAGGCAGCACAATCGTTCATTGCCCAGGTATTCGAAAAATACCCGGCCGACTACAAAGGCGCCGACACCAACGAAAGGGAGTGAAACCCGCAGGCCGGCACCTGCGGGGGTGAAGCTTACTTCAGGCGAGCCAGACGCTGGGTCAGCAGGTCAAAAAAGCCCTGAGCGTCACCACTTTCAATCCAGACGGCATTCTTCGGCGCTTTCAGACCGTCGTACCAGTCGACAATGGTTTGACCGAAGGTCGGGCCTTCACGGCTATCGATCACCACATTGACCGCGCGCCCGCTGAACAGCTCAGGCTTGAGCAGATAGGCGATGACGGTGGCGTCATGCACCGGACCACCTGGAATGCCGTAGTGCTCCATATCGGCCTTGATATACTCGTTGAGGATGTCGCCCACCCGCTTGCCGGCCCCGTTGTTCAACGCAGCGATTTGCTTCAGACGCGCGTCACTGGTCAGGATCTTGTGCGTCACGTCCAGTGGCAGGTAAGTCAGCTTGACGCCGCTTTTCAGCACCACCTCTGCAGCCTGCGGGTCGGCGAACAGATTGAATTCGGCCACGGGGGTGATGTTGCCACCGTTGAAGTGCGCCCCTCCCATAATCACCACTTCCTTGATGCCTTCAACGATTTCCGGCGCCTGGATCAGCGCCAGGGCCAGGTTGGTCTGCGGCCCCAGCATGGCGATGGTGATGCTGTGGGGCCTGGCGGTTTTCAAGGTATCGATCAGGTAATCGACCGCATTTCCCTTGGCCAGCCCCTTCTGCGGCTCATACACCGTGACGCCCGCCATGCCTTCCTTGCCGTGAATGTTGTCGGCATAGATCGGCGTACGCATCAGCGGCTTCGGCGCTCCCGCATACACAGGCACTTCTTCGCGGCCTGCCCACTCCCGCGCCAGCCGCGCGTTACGCGAGGTCTTGTCCAGGCGCACATTGCCGGCCACGGTGGTCAGCGCGAGAACATTCAATTCCTGTGGTGATGCCAGGGCGAGCAGCAAGGCCACCACGTCGTCGGCACCTGGATCGGTGTCGATGATCAGGTCGATCCTGTCGGCCGCCTGGGCGCTCGTTGCGGTCATGAGGGTCAAAAGCAGCAGGCTCCGGAGCAGACGGGGCAATTTCTGAGCATAGCGGTACATGGCGCACTCCTTGTGCAGGGGGAAACAGTGAATCGATTCAAAAGGTGACCCCGGCCGCCAGCACGATGTTGCAGTACGGCTGGCATTCACCGGTGCGCACGATCGCCCTCGCCTGTCGGCTCAAGGCCTTGAACTGCTCATGGCTGAGCAACTCGCGCTGACCCAGCGCACCTTCGGCATGCAGTTTTTCCAGCGCAGCCAGCGCTGACGGTTGTTTGTCCAGGATCTCAAGGGCCAGCACATGACGTTCGACCTGCATTTCGCTGAGCACAACGTTCAACGTACTGATGAAATCCGGAATACCCTGGGTCAGAGCCAGATCGATCAGCTCGACACCCGGCGGCACTGGCAGGCCGGCGTCACCGATCACGACCAGGTCGCCGTGCCCCAGGGAAGCAATCAGTCGCGACAACGCGACATTGAGCAGAGGTGTCTTCTTCATGGTGCTTCAAAGGCCTGTACTTCGGATAAATCGGGAATCGAGGGCTGCGCGCCAGCCCGGGTGACCGACAGCGCAGCGGCAACCTGTCCGAACTGTATGGCCTCGCTTTCACTTTTACCGGCGGCCAGTGCAGCGGCAAAACCACCGACAAAGGTATCGCCGGCCGCCGTCGTATCGACCGCTTTCACCTTCGGTGCGGCAAAGTGCTCGAAGCCCTGGCCATTGGCGAACAACGAGCCCTGTGCGCCGAGTGTGATGATGACCTTGCCTGCGCCCATCGCGATCAACCGGGACGCCGCGGTTTCAGCAGTCGCCAGCGAGTCCACCGGCAGCCCGGTCAGGGCCGAGGCTTCGCTTTCGTTGGGGATCAGGTAATCGATGGCGCCATACCAGTCTGCCGGCAGCGGACGACTGGCAGGCGCCGGATTGAGAATGACCGTCTTGCCCAACTCGCGGCCGCGCTTGAGCGCATGACCGACCGTGGCATCGGGCACTTCCAACTGACAGATGATCACATCCGCCGCCTGCAATACCGTGTCGAACCGGTCGATCAATGCTGGCGTCAACGCCCCATTGGCACCGGCAACGATCACGATCGCGTTCTGGCTGTTGTCATCGACCACAATCAACGCAACGCCGCTGGCACCCTCTGCCACGCTGACCGCCTGACAATCGATTCGCTCAGCCAGCAGCGCCCCGCGCAGCGCTTCGCCATAGGCGTCGCTGCCGACGCAACCGACCATCGAAACCTGCGCGCCCAACCGCGCCGCAGCAACGGCCTGATTGGCACCCTTGCCGCCGTGGACCGTGGTAAACGACTCACCGATGAGCGTCTCGCCGCCACGGGGCAAACGCGAAGCACGGGTCACCAGGTCCATGTTCAGGCTACCTATCACCACTACTCTTGCTGGCATACATCACTACTCGCTGTATCAACGCAATTGTGCGAAAAGACCCGCCAGAGGCGCCGTCGATTCCCGCAGGACAATACTGGGTGTCACGATCCGCTGGTCGATCGCCGTATCCGGCTTGGCGATCCTGCGCAGCAGCACGCCGGCCGCCATCTCCCCCAACTGCAGGATCGATTGCCCTACGGTGGTCAGCGCCGGATAAACGTAACGGCTCATCTGGATATCGTCGAAGCCGATCACCGACAACTCGGCCGGTACACGGATGTTGCGCTCGGCGGCAGCTCGCAGGACGCCGAAGCCGATCATGTCGTTACCGGCAAAAATCGCGGTGGGCGGGTTCTTTTCCAACAGGGTCGCGGCGGCTGTGTAACCGCCGGTGCTGGTGAAATCGCTTTCCAGCACCCGCTCGCGGGGCACTTCGACGCCCGCTTCCTGCAAGGCGCGGCGATAACCCGCCAGGCGCATCTGGGCCACACTGGTGCCTGCCGGCCCGCCGATCGTGGCGATGTCCCTATGCCCCAATTCCAGCAGGTGCCGGGTCGCCAGATAAGCACCGTATTCATGGTCGATGCGCACAAGGTCGGTATTCACGCCTTGCAGCCCACGGTCGACGATGACCATCGGCGTGCGCACCCCCGCCAACCCCTCCGCCAGACCGGCGTCACCACCGGCTGACGCCACGATCAATCCGTCGATGCGCTTTTCCAGCAACACGCGCAGGTAACTGCGTTGCTTGTCCGGATTGTCATCGGAGTTGCAGAGAATCACGCAGTAGCCATTGCGCTCGCAGTAGTCCTCGATACCGCGCGCCAATTCGGCGAAGTACGGGTTGAGGCTGTTGGGCACCAGCAGGCCAATGGTTGCCGTGGTCTTGGCTTTCAACGAACGGGCCACCGCGCTGGGCACGTAGTCGAGACTCTTGATCGCGGCCTCGACCTTGACCCGCACTTCTTCGCTGACCGGACGGGTCTTGTTCACCACATGGGACACCGTGGTGTAGGAAATTCCCGCGAGCGCGGCTACATCTTTAATGGTTGCCATGACTCAGGTCCGCCGGCTTGCGCGCTGACTGCGATAGGTATCCAGCACCACCGCTACCACAATGACCGCACCGGTGATGATGCGTTTGGTCGGTTCCGTCGCGCCGATCTGCGCCAGGCCGGCCGCCAGCACGGAAATGATCAGGACTCCGAAAAACGTGCTGATGACCGAACCGCGCCCCCCCATCAGGCTGGTGCCTCCGATCACCACCGCCGCGATCACTTGCAACTCCAGGCCGGAACCGGCATTCGGGTCCGCCGCCTCCAGGCGTGAAATCTGAAACAGCGCCGCGATACCGGCCAGCAACCCCATCAGACTGAACACCAGGATCTTGTAGGGCTTTGGATTGATCCCTGCCAGACGTACCGCTTCTTCATTGGTGCCGATACCGATCAGATAACGACCGAACACGGTGCGGGTCAATACCGCCTGGGCAATGAAGATGATCAGCAAGGCAATGATGAACGAAGGCGAGATGCCGAAGGCAATCGGGTTGGACAGCCAGGCGAAGGCATCGCCGATGTAGGCCGTGCGCGAGCCAGTCATCTGGTACGCCACGCCACGCGCCATCTCCAGCACGCCGAGGGACACGATGAACGACGGGATTCGCCACGCTACAGTGATCGACCCAGTGATGGTCCCGGCCAATGCAGCGGCCGCCATGCCAAGCAGCGCTGCCGGCAGCACGCTCCAGCCCCAACCCAGAATGGCCACACTGACCGTCGATGCCGCCAGCGCCAGCACCGACCCCACCGACAGGTCGATGCCACCGATGATCAGCACGAAGGTCATGCCGACTGCCAGCACCATCAAGTCCGGTATCTGGTTGGCCAGGGTGCTGAAGGTGTCATAGGACAGGAAATGGCTGCTCAGGATCGAGAACAGCACGACCATCGCCAGCAAGGCACCGGCCAGGCCCAGGTAAGTGCCAAGGCCGTAGAAATTGCCGCTACGTTGACCGGCAGGCGTTGCAGTTTTCATGGGAGATCCCTAGGCGCTGCCTCGTTGAGCAACGCATCACGTTTTTGGTAGCCGGCAAAAGCGGCGGCAAGCAAGTCATCCTGGGTCCAGCTGTCGCGCTCGAACGTCTCGATCAGGCGCCCCGCCGACAGTACGCCGATGCGGTCGCAGATCAGCATCAGCTCGCGCAAATCACTGGACACCACCACCAGCGCCTTGCCCTGCCGGGTCAGCTCACCGAGCAATGCATAAATGTCGAATTTGGCACCGACATCGATGCCGCGTGTCGGTTCGTCAAACAGCAACACCGAACAATCGCGCTCCAGCCAGCGGCCGATCACGACCTTCTGCTGGTTACCGCCGGACAGCTCCGATACCAATTGCGTCGGGCTGGAACTGCGGATGCGCATGGCGTCGATCTGGCGCCGGGCCAGCGACACCTCCTCGCCGTTGTTGACGAAGCCCGCGCTGGATATCTCCGCCATATTGCCCAGGGCAATGTTGGCGCTGATCGACTGAGTCAACAGCAAGCCTTCGCCCTTGCGGTCTTCGGTAATCAGCGCGATGCCATGTGCAACGGCATCCGCCGGCGAGCGAATGGTTGCGACCTGCGCCGGCGAACCCAGCGCCACCGTGCCGCTGTCTGCCGCATCGGCGCCGAATATCAGCCGTAGCAGTTCGGTGCGCCCTGCCCCGATCAAACCGGAAATGCCGAAGATTTCGCCGGCACGCACCTCGAAGGACACATCGCGCACCTTGTCGGCCCGGGTCAGCCCCCTGACCGTCAACGCCGGAGCGCCGATCTTGCGCGGCCCCATGTCGATGTGTTCGCCGAGCTCGCGGCCAACCATCAGGGTCACCAATTGATCACTGTTGTAGTTGGCCATCGGTTCGACGCAGACCAGGTTACCGTCGCGCAATACCGCAATGCGCTGCGCCACTCGCGCCAGCTCTTCAAGGCGGTGGGAGATGTAAATGATCGACACCCCACGTGCCTGCAGGCGTGTGATCTGCTCGAAGAGCATTTCGACTTCACGGGCCGTCAGCATCGCGGTCGGCTCATCGAGAATCAGCACATGGCAATCGCCAATCAGGTTGCGGGCGATCTCCACCATTTGCTGGTGACCGATGCCCAGCTCGCCGACCAGCGTGTCCGGGTCGATCGCCTCGAGCCCGACCTGGGCCATGGCCTCGATCGCCGCCTTGCGCAATTGCTTGCGACTGATCCAGCCCGCGTTGCTGGGCAGATTGTCGAGAAACAGGTTTTCCGCCACGGACAGGGTCGGCAGCAGATTGAGTTCTTGCATCACCATGCGGATGCCCAGCTCTTCAGCCTGGGTGCGGCTGCCGGGACGGTAATCCTGACCCTGGAATTGCATCTGACCGGTGGTTGGCGTGACCAGTCCGCCGATGATTTTCGACAGCGTGCTTTTGCCGGCGCCATTCTCGCCCGTCAGCGCCAGCACCTCGCCGCGCATCAGCGTCAGGTCGATTCCAGTGAGGACAGGTTGCGCATAAGTCTTGCCGATACCGCTGACCGAGAGGACAGCGTTCGGGGCGGAAACTGACATAAGAATCTCCATGCGCTCGCCCGGACGGGCGAGCACCGTTGTGTCGCCAGAAGGACTACTTGGTGACCAGCTCGACCGGCGTTTCGATGACGCCGTTGGCGCCGCTGTCGACTTTCTCACCCTTGATGATCTTCAGCGCCGTCTCGATACCGAACACGGCTTGCCTGGCGGCAAACTGGTCGGCCGTGGCGAGGACGCGGCCGTCCTTGAGCATCGGCTTGATCGCATTGATGTTGTCGTAACCGACTACCTGCACCTTGCCGGCCTTGCCTGCGGCACGCACCGCAGACACCGCGCCGACCGCCATGCTGTCGTTGCCGGCCAGCAGGGCCTTGAGGTTCGGGTATTCACTGAGCATGGAGGAGGCAACCTGGTTGCCCTTGTTGATTTCCCAATCGCCGGACTGCAGGGACACGACCTTGATCTGCGCCGCTTCCATTGCATCCTTGAAGCCTGCAGTGCGGGCCTGGGCATTGGTGGTCGTGGAAACGCCTTCGATGATGCCGACTTCATCACCGGCTTTCAGTTGCCTGGCCAGGTACTCGCCCACCAGGCGCGCACCCTTACGGTTGTCCGGGCCTACGAACGGAACTGTGATGTTCTTGCTTTTGAGGACCGCAGCGTCCAACTGGTTATCGATGTTTACCACCGTGATGCCGGCATCGACCGCTTTTTTGATCACGGGCACCATGGCCTTCGAATCAGCCGGGGCGATGACCAGTGCATTGACCTTGGAGACGATCATCTGCTCGACGATACGGATCTGGTTGGCGGTGTCCGTTTCGTCCTTGATACCGTTGGAGATCAGCTCGAAATCGCCGGAGTGTTCTTTCTGGTAAGCCTTGGCACCGTCTTCCATGGTCAGGAAGAATTCGTTGGCCAGAGACTTCATGACCAGCGCGACTTTAGGTTTTTCAGGGGTTTCGGCGAAAGCCGAAGAGACAGGCATCGCGGCGGATGCGGCAGCCAGCATAGCGACAGCAAGAAGACGTCCAGCGAATGGCAGCTTCATGGGTTCACTCCGATCTTATGATTGTTCTGAGCAACGCTTGCGCTGATGTACACTTCACCGCTGTGCAATAGACAGTCGGCGGAGCCTCGCAAACGTTTGCGAAGACCGAACTATGCGAATCTCGTCGTGATTTGTCAACGACTGGAAAGCTGCCAGGTGTGTCAGCGCCTGTGCGGCGCTTGAGCCTCTGGCCAGAGTGACAGCCTATGGTGTCAGGAACTACACCGTGGTGCTGACAATGCCGCCCGTACCGGAACCCTTGGCCAGCTCCTTGACCAGGTTAGCCGTGACCTGAGCCAACGCACCATTGGTGTCGGCTATCTGGCCCTGAATCGACATGACCACCGCCTGCTTCGCTTCCGGAGTTGGATAAGACGCAGCCTGCGCCGCTGCCAATTGTTGCTGTTGCTCTCGCAGTTGCTGTTGCAACTCCTGCATGCGCTTGAGCAGCATCTTCACCGTGATGCTCTGGCCACTGCCGCTCTCCGTTTTTTTGCTCTCGGTCAAAGGGCCGCCACCTGTGCGGACCTCCGCTGCATCGCCTTCATCCTCGTTGCCCAACACCAGCGACGAAGCCTCGGCCGTCGCGTCGCTCAATGTGTTGATCGTGGCTACGGATTTGCCCCCGATGGTGATTGCGCTCGCATTGGGGAAGCCAACCGAAAATGACATGTGAACTCCTGGAAAGAAAATCCTTTGAAGGGCATCGACCCGAACTCGGGATTCTTTAGCGATCAGCCAGGTATCAGCCTGCCGCCGTTGCCGGCTGATAAAAAAAACCAACGTCCTACACCAAACGGGAAAAACCGCTGTCAGAGGATTTTCTTGAATTTTAAGCAGTTGCGAAAATGCTTACGGTTAAATACTGTATGCACGTACAGCTTAATAAGGATAATTCCGTGGCCACCACCTCCGCTTCTCCTGACACCTATCAACGCATGGGTCTGCGCGTTCAGAAAATCATCAATTCCCCCACAGCCCAGAAAGCCAGGGCGGCACTGATCTTTCGCCTTCCGGATGAACCCGAGAGTGAGTGGGAGCAACTGCTCGAGGAAATCGACGAGAACGATAACGTCACCCTCGCCTACCGCGACGACGGCGGTGTACAGATTTTCTGGGTTGTACCGAAGGAAGATTGAGTCAATGAGTGTCCGCTGGTTTGTTTTACTGTTGCTGTTTTCCGCGACGGCCGCCCACGCCGACGCTCCACGCACCTTCAACGAAGCCAAGAAAGTCGCCTGGAAACTGTATGCCCCACAATCCACCGAGTTCTACTGCGGGTGCAAGTACACCGGCAACAAGGTGAACCTCTCCGCCTGCGGCTACGTGCCGCGCAAGAATACCAAGCGCGCCTCGCGCATCGAGTGGGAGCACATCGTCCCGGCCTGGCAGATCGGCCACCAGCGCCAGTGCTGGCAGGAAGGTGGACGCAAGAATTGCACGCGATACGACCCGACCTACCAGAAGGCCGAGGCCGATTTGCATAACCTGGTGCCAAGCATCGGTGAAGTGAACGGTGACCGCAGCAACTTCAGCTTTGGCTGGCTGCCGGAACAATCGGGTCAATATGGGTCGTGCCTGACGCAAATCGACTTCAAGGCGAAGAAGGTCATGCCTCGTCCGTCCATTCGCGGCATGATCGCCCGGACTTACTTCTACATGAGCAAGCAATACGGTTTGCGCCTGTCGAAGCAGGACCGGCAACTGTACGAAGCCTGGAACAAAACCTACCCGGTACAAGCCTGGGAACGTCAGCGCAACCAGAGCGTGGCTTGTGTCATGGGGCGCGGCAACGAGTTTGTCGGGCCGGTCGACATGAAGGCGTGCGGTTAAACGTCAACTGGAAAACACAAGGCCCCGGGGTGAACACCCGAGGCCTTTTTTGTTTTAAACACGACCCAGTCTTCATCTTGCCGCCCGATCAACAGGCGACTGCGATTACTGAACCGCCGGGCGCTCGATGACCAGCAATTCGATGTTCTGTTTTTTCGCCCGAGTCAGCGCCGCGCGCACCTCTTCCTGCTTGGCCTCAGCCTCGGCTTTCGAACTGTAGGGTCCCATCAGGATGCGGGTCTTGCCGTTTTCCTTGATCACATTGGCGATGAAGCTGTGCTCGATCAACCAGCCACTCAGGTCACTGACCGCCTGGGTTATTTCACCCCGGACCTCCAGATCCCACTGAGGAGCCGAGGCAGCCGCCGGCGTAGCGGCCACTGTCGGTTGCGGCTTTTGCGCATCGACGCTCTTGCCTTCACCACATCCCGCCAATGCCAGTACTGCGATTACCCAGGCCATTTTGCGCACAACGCTTTCCTCTGAATGCTGAAAGCGGGGATTTTATCATTCATGAATACATCCCGAGTCCCACAAAATCGGCTGAAAACAACGAGAATGATGGATGCGGCCTCTGTATAGTTACGCCTTGGGAATTAATGCAGCATCTGCACGTCAGAAAGAGGCACCCAAACCGTGAGACTTCGCACTAATCTATACATACCACCGACCTCTGCACTGTCCGAAACAGGTGCCCCACGAAGCAATCAAGGAGAAGACCATGCTGATACTCACCCGCAAAGTCGGTGAAAGCATAAACATTGGCGATGACATTACGATCACCATTTTGGGCGTAAGCGGCCAGCAAGTCAGAATCGGCATCAACGCCCCGAAAGACGTTGCGGTGCACCGCGAAGAAATTTATCAGCGCATTCAGGCCGGCCTGACCGCCCCGGACAAGTCGCAGTCCTGAATCCTGTCGCAGTCAGTAGCCAGCCCGTTCGCCGCGCAACGACGGCTGGCTAAAGATTTGCGCATCAATGCTCTCCTCCCCCCCCCCGCTTCACCGTCCGACGAACCTCAGCTAGCCAAACGTGACGCCACGCGCCATCCCCGTGGCCGCGATGACCATCAGCAAGACCAGCAACCCTTCGACATGACTGATCCTTGCAAACAGCGTGGCGCGCGCGGTGTCGATGGCTGCGCCCCGGGCCAGCGCGACCCGCCATTTGATCAAGGCCACCATCGGCGCCACTTCAAGCAGCAGGATGAGCACGAACAGCGTCATCTTCAGGTGGAACAGCGGCTGGTGCAGGTAATAGTCCATTCCTTTTTCGTACCCGCCAAATGCGCGCATCCCACCGGTCACCAACAGCATGAGGGCACAAAGCCCCCAGACGTTATCCGCAACCAGCACACTGCGGACCTCGCCCACACCCACTGCCAAACGTCGCAAATTCGTACCGCGCGCCAGCACCGCCCATAACCCCAGGCCAAATGCCAATAGATGAAGCGCCGCTAGAAACCAATGAACAAGCATCGAGAAACTCCTGTCAGGACACGGTTATGCAACCTGTCAGTAGTAGCTCATCAATCGATGCATTGCATGAACAGACGCGCCCCCCCCTCGGCCAGCAAAACCAATGGACTGGCTAAGCACTTCCCGAGCGAATGAAAGCATTCTCTCGCAAATCCTCACACCGACACGCTTCGCAAATGATAATATTTCGCAATATGGAGCAAAACAGGCACGCTTGAGTAATGAAGGAACGTTACGAGATCCACTTTGTAGTGGGCGGTTGCAAGCAAGCCATCATCATCGAACGATCCAGCATGAGTGATCTTGAAGCGTGGAAAGCTGCCCTGCTGCACCACGGGGAATGCGCAGGGACGACATTCAGCATCCGACTGGTTTCAGAAGCCATCGACAGGGCTGAAGATCGTGGAATAAGAAAAGTGCGGTGGAACAAGGCGAGCCACACCATTGCCTGGAGTGAACGAGCAAGACTGGCGCGGAGCATGGTGGGCTTGAAAAGTATTGAGTAGCGCTCTGTCAGGCACAAGGAGATCGTGAGGCAGAAACGCCAGACAACAAAAAAGGGCCCACCTTTCGGTGAGCCCTTCCAGACCGCCCAGCAGAGCGGATTTTGTTTGGTAGGCGCGATTGGACTCGAACCAACGACCCCCACCATGTCAAGGTGGTGCTCTAACCAACTGAGCTACGTGCCTGCTGTGAGGCGGCATTCTACGGAATTCCGGAAGGGTGTCAACACCTTTTTTCGAGCTAACCCTATGAATATGCAAAATATTTAATTTCGTTGCCGCCAGCAGGAATTTGCGATGGCTGGCGGTCGATTTTCAACTCGGGTAGGATCGCTGCACTCGTAAAATATATTAAACAGAGGCAGCAGGATGGCGAACACTCCCTACCCAGAGTCCTATTACGCCGCATCGGCCAACGCGGTTCCGCCGCGCCCGGCCCTGCAGGGTGACGTAGAGACTGATGTCTGTGTGATCGGCGCGGGTTATACCGGCCTGTCCTCTGCCCTGTTTTTGCTGGAGAGCGGCTTCAAGGTCACGGTACTGGAGGCGGCGAAGGTCGGTTTCGGCGCGTCGGGTCGCAACGGTGGTCAGATCGTCAACAGTTACAGCCGCGATATCGACGTGATCGAGCGTACGGTCGGTCCCAGGCAAGCCCAGTTGCTGGGGCAGATGGCGTTCGAGGGCGGACGGATCATTCGTGAGCGGGTCGCCAAATATGATATTCAGTGCGATCTGAAGGACGGCGGCGTGTTTGCCGCGATGACGACCAAGCAGATGGGCCATCTGGAAGCGCAGAAGCGCCTGTGGGAACGATTTGGTCATACCCAGCTGGAGCTGATGGATCAACGTCGCATCCGTGAAGTGGTGAATTGTGAGCAGTATGTGGGCGGCATGCTCGACATGAGCGGTGGCCACATTCACCCTTTGAACCTGGCCCTGGGCGAAGCAGCAGCCGTCGAATCACTGGGTGGCACCATCTACGAGCAATCGCCGGCGGTGCGTATCGAACGCGGCGCCAACCCGGTGGTGCACACGCCTCAAGGTCGGGTGCGGGCCAAATTCATCATCGTGGCGGGCAACGCCTACCTCGGTAATCTGGTGCCGGAACTGGCCGCCAAGTCGATGCCTTGCGGCACCCAAGTGATCACCACCGAACCCTTGGGCGATGAGCTGGCGAACAACCTGCTGCCTCAGGATTACTGCGTAGAAGACTGCAATTACCTGCTCGATTACTACCGGCTGAGTGGCGACAAGCGCCTGATTTTCGGTGGTGGCGTGGTCTATGGCGCGCGGGATCCTGCAAACATCGAGGCGATCATCCGGCCAAAGATGCTCAAGGCCTTTCCGCAGCTCAAGGACGTGAAGATCGATTACGCCTGGACCGGCAATTTCCTGCTGACCCTTTCCCGTCTTCCCCAAGTCGGACGTCTGGGCGACAACATTTACTACTCCCAAGGCTGCAGCGGCCACGGCGTGACCTACACCCACTTGGCGGGCAAGGTCCTGGCCGAAGCGTTGCGCGGTCAGGCCGAACGTTTCGACGCCTTTGCCGACCTGCCCCACTACCCCTTCCCCGGCGGACAGTTGCTGCGCACACCGTTTGCTGCGTTGGGTGCGTGGTATTACGGGCTTCGGGACAAGCTCGGCTTTTGAACGACACAACGGGATGAACAAAAGGCGCCTGGTGGGAGCGAGTCTGCTCGCCCCCACAGCCCTCACTCAGAAATCGACGGTTGCAGAGAGCAGATAGGTCCGCGGCGTCGACAGCGTCAACCCAGGCTCACTGTCATCCGACGCGCCGGCCGAGCTCCAGTAACGCTTGTCCGCAACGTTCTCGATGTTGGCCCGCAGGGTAATGTTCTTTTCTTCGACCTTGAACGCGTAACGCGCCCCCACGTCGAACCGCTCCCAGGAATCGATTTCCTTGACGTTGGACTGATCCAGGTACTGCGAGCTGGAATAGATGCCCCGGCTGGTCAGCGTCAGGCCCTCGACGGTCGGCACGTCCCACTCGGCGCCGAGATTGACGTTGAACTTCGGCGTGGCCGGCGCGCGGTTGCCATCGAAGGTGCCGTTGGTGGTGTGGGTCAACTCGCTGTCGATGTACATCACACCGCCAAGCAGACGGAACCCTTTGAGCGGTTCACCGAACACACTCAGCTCCACACCGTCGTTCTGACGCTTGCCGTTAGGCCCGAAAACCCGCGTCGTGGCATTGGTTTCATAGGCGGGCTGCTTGATGCGGAATACCGCAGCGGTGACGGCAAACGGGCCGGCATCATACTTGGCGCCGACCTCGACCTGGCGACTGATGAAGGGCGGGAAGATCTCGTCTTCGTTGATCGACGTCGACGGCGCGACCTTGCCCTGGCTCAGACCCTCCATGTAGTTGGCGTACAGCGACAGCTTGTCGGTCGCCTTGAACAGGATGCCGCCCGACGGCGAAACCTTTTCCTCATCGTATGCGGTGTCGCCTTTGACATCATCGGCCCAGTCGTCAACCTTCACCCGCTGCCAGCGCGCGCCCAGGGTCAGCAACAGGCGATCATCGAAGAAGCCCAGGGTGTCGGAGAGCGCTACGCCGCTGAAGCGGTTTTCGGTGTAGACCTTCGAGTCCAGCCGGGTGGGACGCACAGGCGTTGGCGTGACCACCGGGTTGTAGAGGTTGCTGTTGGCCGCCGCGTACCGAGCCCCGCCGTTTTCAAAGTCCATATAGAAATAGCTGGCCGCCAGGTTCACCTCATGACTCACTGAACCGGTATGGAACCAGTTGCGCACCCCTACGGTGGCCGTGCGGACATTTTCGTCGCGGGTGAAGTCTCGCGGCTGAACGCTGAAATCCCCCCGGTTGTTGGTCACGGAAACGGCATGCCGGAGGAAATCATGATTACTTTTGCGCGCACCCGCCGCGCCGTACAGCATGACCGAATCGCTGATATCGAACTCGCCGGTCACCGTGCCAAACGTGTCGTTGGTGCTGGCCTTGCTCCACGGCTGCGCGTAGTTGCGGTGCACCTCGTTCGCGCTCGGCACTTTCGCATTGGCACCGACCTGCACACGCTCCTGCGGCGCATCGGTGTCTCGTTCGGTACGCCCCAGGTCAGTCGACAGCCGCAGGCGCTCACCACGAAAGTCCAAGCCCAGCACAGCCATCTCGCGGTCGACATTCTGGTGATCCCATTCGGTGTCGCCGGACTGCTTCACACCGTTGAAACGCAGACCGAACTGGTTGTCTTCGCCGAAACGCCGACCGACGTCCACGGCACCACCGACCTGACTGTCCGACGCGTAGTTGCCGGTGAACGAGGTAATGGGCTTGTCGGTGGCGCGCTTGGGTTCGACATTGATCCCTCCCCCCACGCTGCCCCGCGGCGAGATGCCGTTGATCAACTGGCTCGGACCCTTGATGATGTCGACGCGATCAGCCATCTCCATATCGATGGTGTACGTCGGCAGCACGCCGTAAAGCCCGTTGTAGGCGACATCGCTGTTGAACAGGCTGAACCCGCGAATGGTGAACTGTTCATAGCGCCCCCCCGCCGGGTTGGTGGCACGAACCGAAGGATCGCTGGAAATCAGGTCGCCCAGGGTGCGCGCCTGCTGGTTCTTGACCACTTCACTGGTATAGGTCGTCATGCTGAAAGGCGTTTCCATGAAGTCTTTCGAGCCCAGTAGCCCCTGCGACCCGCGACGCGCGACCTGGCCGCCGGCAAACACCTCACCGCCAGCCCCGCCCGTGGCCCCGAGAATCGAGGTCGGGGCCAGTTGCAGGCTGCTGCCATCCGGCGCGGGGGTCAGGATATACGCCTGCTCGCCGACCGGTTGCAGTTGCAGGCCAGAACCTTGCAACAGGCGGGCAAAGCCCTCCTCGACCGCGTACTCGCCAGACAGGCCGGTGCTGCTGCGCCCGCTCACCAGCGCCGGATCGACCGAGAGGTTGACGCCCACCAGGCCGGCGAAACGGGTCAGCGCATCGCCGAGACTGCCGGCAGGCACCTGAAACTGGCGCCGGGCGGCATCATCAGCCCAGGCCGGGCTTACCCACAAAGGACTGGCACTCAGGCCCAGCATCAGCCCCAGGTGCATCAACGGACCCGAAAAAACCGGACGACGGTAACGAACTGCACGCATTGGAATTGCTCTCTTGATCATTCACATGCCTTGAATGACAAGCGAGCCAAAAAAAGGGGACAGGCTTTACACACTATTTTTGCGCGATTGCAGCGTGACCCAGTATCGGGTCCGGGCATGCACCTCCAACGGCAGGCTGGCCGCCAGCAGTGCAAGGACCCGGTCGGTGTCGTCGAGCAGGAAACTGCCGGTGACACGCAGGGCTTCCAGTTCCGGGTCCCAGCGCAGGATGCCCGGTCGATAGAGGCCAAGCTCACGCAGGAAATCACCCAGCGGCTGGTTGTTCGCCATCAACACACCTTCGCGCCAACCCGGCGCAAGCGTGTCGAATGGCGCGATCACACCGGCACCTGACTCGCCGAGGCTGACCTGTTGGCCGGCGCGCAACGCCAGTGGTGGCCCCTGCAAGGGCTGCAACTGCACGGAACCGTTGAACACCGACACGCGGCAGCCGCGTGCTTCCTGACGCACACAGACTTCGCTCTGACTGACGACGACGCTGCCGAATCGGGTCTGGATCGTCAGCGCCACCGAACCCGGCACCTTCAGCGACAACTCACCCTCGATCAGCCTCACCCGACGCGCCTGCATATCGACATCGACGGCGCTGGCGGTATTGAGCTGCAGGGAACTGCCCTCGGCCAACTGCACCTTCCGCCGCTCGCCGGTAGCGGTGTGCAGGTCGGCACGCCAGACGTCCAGCGGCAGTTGCCGGCTGATCAACCACGCTGCCGGAACCAACGCCACAGCCCCCAGTGCACGCTTGAGCAGCACCCGACGCCCGGGATCAGGGCGATCCAGGCTGCTCAGCGCGAGCGCCGACGGCAGATCGGCAAAACGCTGGCGCAGGGCTTGTGCCTTCTGCCAGGCCTGCTCGTGGGTCGTATTGGCATCGCGCCAGCGCTGCAGATTCGCCCGGTCCTGCTCATCGGCGGCGCCCGACTCCAGGAGCGCAAGCCATTGCGCAGCAGCACGCACGGCCTGACGCGGATCGACCACCTGACTGTTCACAGGTCCACCAACAGGCAATGTTCATAAGCCTGCGCCATGTAGCGCTTGATCGTACGCTCGGACACCTGCAGGCGCTCGGCGATCTGTTGATAGTTCAAGCCTTCGAGCTGACTCCACAGAAACGCCCGACGCACCGCCCTCGGCAGGCCATCGAGCAGCTCATCCAGCGCTTGCAGAGTTTCCAGCAGCAGCCAGCGCTGTTCCGGGGATGGCGCGCATTCTTCAGGCAGCGACGCCAGTGCAGCCAGGTAAGCCTGCTCAAGGCTGCGACGTTGGTAGAAATTGCTCAGCAGGCGTTTGCCTACGGTCAGCAGGTAGGCCCGGGGTTCCTGCAGATCGGCGATCCGCTGGGAGCTGGAGAGTACGCGCAGGAATGTATCCTGACTCAGGTCCGCGGCATCACAGCCGTTCCCCAGGCGTCTTCTCAACCAGCCTTCCAACCAGCCACGGTGATCGCGGTACAGGTCGTGAAGGGTTTGCTCCTGCGGCATCGCTGCATCACTCATTTCAAGAAGCCCTGGCCCGAAGAGTTTTCGTAAATGAGAGTGATTCTAATTAATGATGATGCGTTGAACCAAGCCTTTTATACAGCGAATGTGCAGAAAGGCCGCATGGATCAAACAAGGAGGGGTATAAACAGCCAAATTTCAGACACAAAAAACCCCGGTCTTTCGACCAGGGTCTTTGCTATCGATCCGAAGTAAACGCTGAAATTCAGCGGCCTTCGTAGCACCAAGGCGTTCAGTGGGCCTTGAGGCAGATATGGCGCAGCGGACGGGACTCGAACCCGCGACCCCCGGCGTGACAGGCCGGTATTCTAACCGACTGAACTACCGCTGCGTATCGCTGTGGACTTGCGTCCAGGTAACTCGTTTGACTGAAGCCTTCGGTGGCTTCAATCGCGAACCGAATGAATTCGATTCGTAAAATATGGCGCAGCGGACGGGACTCGAACCCGCGACCCCCGGCGTGACAGGCCGGTATTCTAACCGACTGAACTACCGCTGCGCGTCGGTGGAGGCTTTTCAGCTTCCATCTTGCTTTCGCAAGACTCTCGGGAGTGGTGGGTGATGACGGGATCGAACCGCCGACATTCTGCTTGTAAGGCAGACGCTCTCCCAGCTGAGCTAATCACCCGTTTGCATCTCCGAGGCCGCGAAATTTACGCAGGTGGCGAACCTAAGTCAATAGCAGGATTGAAGTTTTTCTTAAAAAGACAAAATCATGTCATTTGCAGGCAGAAGGCCTTCGCGGGCCGACCCACCCCCGCAGCGATCACATTGCTTTAAAGCGCGGGAGCGAGGCTGTTCGCGAAAGCAGTGGCCCGGACAATCACCGCGCCAGCCCCGATCACTCGCTGTAGACCATCTTCTTGCTCATCCCGCCATCGACCACGAACTCCTGGCCCGTGACGAACCCGGCGTTCTTCGACAGCAGCCAGGCCACCATCGACGCCACGTCCTCGACCGTCCCTACCCTGCCCGCCGGATGCTGGGCATGGTCGACCTCGGTCAGCGGTTCGGCACGTCGCACCGCCGCGTCACGGGTATCGATCCAGCCGGGGCTGACAGCATTGACGCGAATCTCCGGCCCCAGGCTGATGGCCAGTGCATGGGTCAGGGCCAGCAGGCCGCCCTTGCTCGCCGCGTACGCCTCGGTATCGGGTTCCGACTGTCGCGCCCGGGTCGAGGCCAGGTTGACGATCGCGCCACTGTGGGCACGCAGGTAGGGTGCACAGTGCTTGGCCAGCAACATCGGCCCGCTCAGGTTCACCGCCAGCACCCGATTCCAGTAGGCCAGATCGAGGCTTTCGAGGGTGATATTGTGCGGATCGGCCACCGCGGCGTTGCACACCAGCGCATCCAGCCGTCCAAACTGTCCCAGTACTTCGGCAACGCCCAAGGCCACCTGCGCCTCGTTCGCGACGTCCATGGCAATGAACCAGGCGTTATCGCCCAGCACCTTCGCCACTTTCGCACCACGATCGCGGTCCAGGTCCGTCAGCACGACCTGCCAGCCTTCGCTGATCAGCCAGGCCGCGATCCCCAGGCCAATGCCCCGCGCGGCACCGGTTACCAGTGCCACGCGACCTCTGGAAGCCGTGGTCAATGAGGACAGCTCAATCACAGGGCAGCCAGCCCACGGGCCAGATCGGCCTGCAGATCCGCCACGTCTTCCAGACCGACCGCAATGCGGATCAGGCTGTCGCGAATGCCTGCGGCTTCACGCTCCTGCGGCGCCAAACGGCCGTGGGAGGTGGTGCTCGGATGGGTGATGGTGGTCTTGCTGTCACCGAGGTTGGCGGTGATCGAAATCAACCGGGTGGCATCGATGAAGCGCCACGCGCCCTCCTTTCCACCCTTGACTTCGAAACTCACCACCGCGCCGAAGCCTTTCTGCTGGCGCTGGGCCAATTCGTGCTGCGGATGGCTTTTCAGACCGGCGTAGTGCACTTTTTCGATGCCGTCCTGCTGCTCCAGCCATTCGGCCAGTTGCTGGGCATTGGCACAGTGTGCCTTCATGCGCAGGCCCAGTGTTTCGAGGCCCTTGAGGAATATCCAGGCATTGAACGGGCTCAACGAAGGACCGGCGGTCCGCAGGAACCCCACCACTTCCTTCATCTGCTCGCTGCGACCGGCCACGACGCCCCCCATGCAACGACCCTGGCCATCGATGAACTTGGTCGCCGAGTGCACGACGATGTCTGCGCCCAGCTTCAGCGGCTGTTGCAGGGCCGGTGTGCAGAAGCAGTTGTCGACCACCAGCATCGTGCCCTTGGCGTGCGCGATCTTCGCCAGCTCGGCGATGTCCACCAGCTCCGCGAGCGGATTGGATGGCGACTCGACGAACAGCAACTTGGTGTTGGCCTTGATTGCCGCCTCCCAACCGGACAAATCCGCCAGGGGCACGTAATCGACTTCAATACCGAAACGCTTGAAGTACTTCTCGAACAGGCTGATGGTCGACCCGAATACACTGCGCGAAACCAATACGTGGTCACCTGCGCTGCACAGGCTCATCACCACCGCCATGATCGCGGCCATGCCGGTGGCGGTCGCCACGGCCTGCTCGGCGCTTTCCAGCGCAGCAATGCGCTCTTCGAATGCACGCACGGTCGGGTTGGTGTAGCGCGAATAGACGTTGCCCGGCACTTCCCCGGCAAAGCGCGCGGCCGCGTCGGCGGCAGTACGGAATACATAGCTGGAAGTGAAGAACATCGGATCGCCGTGCTCGCCTTCCGGCGTGCGGTGCTGACCGGCACGTACCGCCAGGGTATCGAACGCTACGCCTTCGAGGTCGCTGTCCAACCGACCGGCATCCCAATCCTGACTCATGCTGTCACTCCTTGCCTTTCTCTGGTAGATACAAAACCGGCCCCTCAGGGCCGGTGCAAACTCAGTTGTTGTACAGGTCGATGATCGCGCTGACCGCCTGCGTCTTGACCTTGGAGGCATCGTTGCGTGCCTGCTCGATCTTGTTCAGGTAGTTCTCGTCGACATCGCCAGTGACGTACTGACCGTCGAACACCGCGCAATCGAACTTGTCGATCTTGATCTTGCCGCCCCCGACCGCTTCGATCAAGTCAGGCAAGTCCTGATAGATCAGCCAGTCAGCACCGATCAGGTCAGCCACGTCCTGGGTCGAACGGTTGTGGGCGATCAACTCGTGGGCGCTCGGCATGTCGATGCCGTAGACGTTCGGGAAGCGCACGGCCGGGGCCGCAGAGCAGAAGTAGACGTTTTTCGCGCCGGCTTCGCGGGCCATCTGGATGATCTGCTTGCAGGTGGTGCCGCGGACGATGGAGTCGTCCACCAGCATCACGTTCTTGCCGCGGAACTCCAGTTCGATGGCGTTGAGTTTCTGGCGGACGGATTTTTTCCGTGCAGCCTGGCCAGGCATGATGAATGTACGGCCGATGTAGCGGTTCTTCACGAAGCCTTCGCGGAACTTGACGCCCAGGTGGTTCGCCAGTTCCAGCGCCGCGGTGCGGCTGGTGTCGGGAATCGGGATGACCACGTCGATGTCGTGCTCCGGGCGCTCGCGCAGGATTTTCTCCGCAAGTTTCTCACCCATGCGCAGGCGGGCCTTGTAGACCGAGACGCCGTCGATGATCGAATCCGGACGCGCCAGGTAGACGTGCTCGAAAATGCACGGCGTCAGGGACGGATTGGTCGCGCACTGGCGGGTGTGCAGCTTGCCGTCTTCAGTGATGTAGACCGCTTCGCCTGGCGCCAGGTCGCGAATCAGGGTGAAACCGAGCACGTCCAGGGAGACGCTTTCGGAGGCGATCATGTATTCGACGCCTTCGTCGGTGTGACGCTGGCCGAAAACGATCGGGCGAATGCCGTGCGGGTCGCGGAAACCGACGATGCCGTAGCCGGTCACCATCGCCACGACGGCATAACCACCGACGCAGCGGTTGTGCACGTCAGTCACGGCGGCGAACACGTCTTCTTCGGTAGGCTGCAACTTGCCGCGCTGGGCCAGTTCGTGTGCGAACACGTTGAGCAGCACTTCCGAGTCGGAGTTGGTGTTGACGTGGCGCAGATCGGACTCGTAGATCTCCTTGGCCAACTGTTCAACGTTGGTCAGGTTACCGTTGTGCGCCAGGGTGATGCCGTAAGGCGAGTTGACGTAGAACGGCTGAGCCTCGGCCGACGTCGAGCTGCCGGCGGTCGGGTAACGCACATGGCCGATGCCCATGTGACCCACCAGACGCTGCATGTGACGCTGATGGAACACGTCACGCACCAGGCCGTTGTCCTTGCGCAGGAATAACCGGCCGTCATGGCTGGTCACGATACCGGCAGCGTCCTGGCCGCGGTGCTGGAGCACGGTTAGCGCGTCATACAGCGCCTGATTGACGTTCGACTTACCGACGATACCGACGATGCCACACATGCGAAGCAACCCCTACTTTATGGAACTGGATTGAACACCACTCACTGAGGCGTTTTGGCCGTCGGCAAGAGGTGCTCCTTGAACGGTATTTCAGCGGGTACGCTGATACCGCTGGCAAGCCACTGACTGCTCCACCCGAGGATCAGGTTTTTGGACCAGTCTGCAACCAATAGAAATTTTGGCACGAGCTGGGACTGCTGCCACCACCCGTCCTGCTGTACCGGCCCCAAGCTCAACAGCCCGACCGCCACGACCACCAGCAACACGCCACGCGCGGCGCCGAAGGCCATGCCGAGAAACCGGTCGGTCCCGGACAACCCGGTGACGCGAACCAATTCGCCGATAAGATAATTGATCATTGCGCCTACGATTAACGTGGCGACAAACATAATCGCGCAACCCGCGATCACGCGGGCCGATGGCGTTTCGATGTATCCGGCGAGGTATTCGGACAATGCACCACCGAACATCCAGGCGACGACTCCTGCGATGATCCAGGTCACCAGCGATAATGCTTCCTTGACGAAGCCGCGGCTCAAACTGATCAATGCGGAGATGGCGATGATTGCAACGATCGCCCAGTCAACCCAGGTAAATGGCACAGTGCAGCCTACAGACGGATAAGGCGGCGCATTTTAGCAGAGCCCATGCGTGTCGGTAAGCTGCGATTGTCAGTGCATTTCAAATCGGGGCGATAGTTTTTACCCACGCTCAGGTTGGAAACGCACGACAAAACCCTTGAGGTTCTGTTGGCGATTCAACAAATCACGCAGGCGATCGGCTTCCGCACGCTCGATCAGCGGCCCGACGAACACGCGATTCTTGCCGTCGGCCGTGCGGATATAGGCGTTATAACCCTGGCTGCGCAGGGTCTTCTGCAGGTTTTCCGCACTGGCACGGCTCGACAGGCTGGCCAGTTGCACCGACCAGCTGACCGACAGGCCATTGGCATCGACGCGGCTTTGCGTCGTGTCCGGCTTGGTCGGTGCGGCTGCAATCGGCTGGCTCGGCGCCGTGGATGGTCGGGTAACCGGTGCCGGCACGGGGGCTGGCGTCACAGGCTTGGCCGCCGGTGCCGGGGCGACCGGCGCAGTCGGTGCGATCGGCGTCGAAGGCTCCTCCTGCTGGGCGATCTCGTCATCGCTTGGCACGGGCTCTTGCGGCAGGGCTTGCGGTTCCGGCACCACGACCGGCTCGACCTGCACTGCCGGCACCGAAGGCGCCTGCGGGGCGGCGGGCGCTTCGACCGTGACCTGACGCTGCTCATCCTGGCGGGAAAACAGCATCGGCAGGAAAATCACTGCCAGCGCCACCAGCACCAGGGCGCCAACCATGCGCTGTTTGTACGCTTTATCCAGCAATGCCATTTGCCGCTTCCTCCGTGGAGCGCCGAGCCAGCCAATCCAGGGCCTCGGCGACACAATAAAATGATCCGAACAACACAATCTCGTCGTCGCTCGTTGCCTGCGCGCACTGGCCTTCCAGGGCGGCCGCCACGCTGTCGTAGGGCGTCACCGAGGCCCCGAGCCTGTGCAGCGCTCCGTACAGGTCGGCCACTGGCCGTGCGCGCGGCGAATCCAGCGGGGCCACAGCCCAGTGCTGGACACTAGCACTCAACTCGCCCACAACACCATCCAGATCCTTGTCCGCCAGCAATCCGAATACCGCCAGACGCTTGCCGGCCGGTGGTCGGCTCGCCAGGCGCCGGGCCAGATACTCGGCCGCGTGAGGGTTATGCCCCACATCGAGCAACAGATTCAGGCGCTTGCCTTGCCAATCGAACTGGCGGCGATCCAGACGCCCGACCACGCGCGTGGCTTGCAGGGCATCGGCAATCTGCTCCCTGACCCAAGGCAAGCCGAGCAGCAGATAGGCTTGCAGTGCCAACGCAGCGTTTTCCATCGGCAGATCGAGCAACGGCAGGTCATGCAGTTCGACGGAGCGCCCCTGGGCATCCAGACCGCGCCATTGCCAGCCGTGGTCGGTCACGCCCAGGTCAAAATCGCGCCCACGCAGGAAAAAGGGGCAAGCCAGCTCACGTGCCTTGTCCAGCAGCGGTTGAGGCGGATTCAGGTCGCCACAGAGCGCAGGCGCGCCTTGGCGGAAGATTCCGGCTTTTTCATAGGCCACGGATTCACGGGTGTCGCCCAGATAATCGGCGTGATCAACGCCAATGCTGGTCACCAGCGCCATGTCGGCGTCCACCACATTGACCGTATCCAGACGCCCGCCCAGCCCGACTTCCAGCACGACGGCATCCAGCCCGGAATGCTGGAACAGCCAGAAGGCCGCCAGGGTGCCCATTTCGAAATACGTCAGAGAAGTGTCGCCACGCCCGGCTTCCACAGCGGCAAAGGCTTCGCACAGCTGGGCATCGGTGGCTTCGACACCGTTGACCTGCACCCGCTCGTTGTAGCGCAGCAGGTGCGGAGAATTGTAGACACCGACGTTCATGCCCTGCGCCCGCAGCAACGAAGCCACGAATGCGCAGGTAGACCCCTTGCCGTTAGTGCCGGTGACCGTGATCACCCGAGGCGCCGGCTTGCCCAGTCCCATGCGGGACGCTACCTGTTGCGAGCGCTCAAGGCCCATGTCGATGGCCGAAGGGTGCAATTGCTCGAGGTAGGCGAGCCACTCGCCAAGGGTACGTTGGGTCATAGGTTTGCAGGCACCGGCGGAACGACGATCGGCTCGACGGGTGTGGCGACGAATTTCGGCGTCGGCTTGCCGGTCAGTTGCGCCAGCAGGTTACCCAGGCGTGGACGCAGCTCCTGACGAGGAATGATCATGTCGATGGCGCCGTGCTCCAGCAGGAACTCGCTGCGCTGGAAGCCTTCCGGCAGTTTTTCGCGCACGGTCTGCTCGATGACGCGGGGACCGGCGAAGCCGATCAGGGCTTTCGGCTCGCCGACGATCACGTCGCCGAGCATCGCCAGGCTGGCGGAAACACCACCGTAGACCGGGTCGGTCAGCACGGAGATGAACGGAATGCCCTCTTCACGCAGACGCGCCAGCACTGCGGAAGTCTTGGCCATTTGCATCAGGGAAATCAGGGCTTCCTGCATCCGCGCACCGCCGGAGGCCGAGAAGCAGATCATCGGGCATTTGTTTTCGAGGGCGTAGTTGGCCGCGCGGACAAAACGCTCGCCGACGATGGCGCCCATCGAACCACCCATGAAGGAGAACTCGAACGCCGAAACCACCACCGGCATGCCCAGCAGGGTGCCACTCATGGAGACCAGGGCGTCTTTCTCGCCGGTCTGCTTCTGTGCAGCAGTCAGGCGGTCCTTGTACTTCTTGCCATCACGGAACTTCAGGCGATCGACCGGTTCCAGGTCCGCACCCAGCTCGCTACGGCCGTCGGCGTCGAGGAAAATGTCGATACGGGCGCGAGCGCCAATGCGCATGTGGTGGTTGCACTTGGGACAAACATCCAGGGTCTTTTCCAGCTCCGGACGATACAGCACAGCCTCGCAAGACGGGCATTTGTGCCACAGACCTTCAGGCACCGAGCTCTTCTTGACCTCGGAACGCATGATCGAAGGGATCAGTTTGTCTACTAACCAGTTGCTCATGCTTTCTTTCTCCAGTACCGGCGGCCCGAACGCTCTGGTTCGCAGCCCCGCGTATGCCCTTGAGCCAAATTCATGTGTGTGGCGATGATCGCTGGATGGCCGGGTCAGTGAAGCGTGACCTGCGTACAACCCATCGATCCTCAGCCGTGCCTGCTTTGTGCAGCGCAGTGCATTTTGGGACGGCGGCAGTCTGCCAGCCGTCACATCGACTACGTGCTGCTGCGTACCGCTTCAATGAATGCCTGAATCTTTGCGTGATCCTTGATGCCCCTGCTCGCTTCCACCCCACCGCTGACGTCCACGGCATAAGGCCGAACCTGTGCAATCGCTGCGGCGACGTTGTCTGGCGTCAACCCACCCGCCAGGATGATCGGCTTGCTCAGGCCTTGAGGTATCAGAGACCAGTCGAAGGCTTCGCCGGTTCCGCCCGGAACGCCTTCGACGTAGGTGTCGAGCAGAATGCCACTGGCGCTTGGAAAGGCCCGGCAGGCCGCCGCGATGTCATCGCCGGCCTTGACCCGCACCGCCTTGATGTACGGTCGATGCCAGCAATCACAGTCGGCGACGACTTCATCGCCATGAAACTGCAGCAGGTCCAGCGGCACGGCGTCGAGCAGTTCACCCATCTCGCAACGACTGGTGTTGACGAACAGGCCAACGGTGGTCACGAACGGCGGCAGCGCACTGATGATGTCGCGAGCCTGTTGGAACGTCACGGCGCGCGGACTCTTGGGGTAGAACACGAATCCGATTGCATCCGCCCCGGCCTGCACTGCCGCCAACGCATCCTCTATGCGGGTAATCCCGCAAATCTTGCTGCGAACGGGCGACATGTCGATAAAACCTCAGGGTAAATCCGGGGAAGTCCCGGATGGTAGCAAATGCATTCGAGGGCGTCAGCCGTCAAGTTCGGAGAAACCTGTCAGGAAGTGCGGGCCGATGTAACGCTCGGGCAACTCGAACTCGTCGCGGTACTCGACCTGCACCAGGTACAAGCCAAATGGATGCGCCGTCACCCCGCCGGAGCGGCGAATACGGCTCTCCAGCACCTCTTTCATCCACTCCACCGGACGCTCGCCAGCACCGATGGTCATCAGTACGCCCGCGATATTGCGCACCATGTGATGCAGGAAAGCGTTGGCACGAATGTCCAGCACAATCATCTTGCCATGCTGGGTAACCCGCAGATGATGCAGCTGCTTGATCGGCGATTTGGCCTGGCACTGCCCGGCGCGGAAGGCGCTGAAATCGTGGGTGCCAACCAGGTACTGCGCCGCCTCGGCCATGCGCTCGACATCGAGCGGACGATGATTCCAGGTGATTTCCTCGTTCAAGTGTGCCGGGCGGATCTGATCGTTGTAGATCACATAGCGGTAGCGCCGGGCGATGGCCTTGAACCGGGCATGGAAATGCGCCGGCATGACTTTGGCCCAGGTGACGCTGACGTCATGGGGCAAGTTGATGTTGGCGCCCATGACCCACGCCTTCATCGACCGCTCGACCTGCGTGTCGAAATGCACCACCTGGCCGCACGCATGCACGCCCGCATCGGTACGCCCGGCGCACAGCAGCGACACCGGCGAGTTGGCGACCTTGGACAGGGCCGTTTCCAGGGTTTCCTGAACGGTGAGCACACCGGAAGCCTGACGCTGCCAGCCACGAAAGCGCGAGCCCTTGTACTCAACGCCCAGGGCGACGCGAAAAAAGCCCTCGGCTGCCATTTCGGCGGCCGGGTTATCTATATTTGCCAAGAGGTGAAGCCTGCTGATGTTCGCAAAGGCGGGCATTATAAGGCGGTCGGAGCGGGATACCAGCGACGTTTGATGCGCTGCCGACGTCGAACAGGCCCTCATCGCGAGCAGGCTCGCTCCCACATTGGATCTGGCACCGCCGACTCTTTGTGGGAGCGAGCCCGCTCGCGATAGCCATTCAAATATCACCACCAACCAACACATACAAAAACGGCAGCCTCATGGGCTGCCGCTTTGCTTATGCCTGAATGATCACTCAAGCCAGACGCGAAAGCATTTCCTTGGCCTCGCTTTTCTGGCCATCGCTGCCTTCGGTCACCACCTCGTTGAGAATGTCCCGGGCGCCGTCGGCATCCCCCATGTCGATATAGGCCTGGGCCAGATCGAGCTTGGTGGCGACTTCGTCGGTGCCGGAGAGGAAATCGAACTCCGGCTCGTCCGCTGCGGACGCCAGGGCGTCCTCTTCGCTGAAGGTGGGCTCGCTGATGCTCTGGGACAGGCGATCCAGCTCGGCATTGACGTCATCCAGCTCGGCCGAGAAGGCGTCCGGAGCGTCCATCTCATCGGCCAGCGACAGGTCGAAATCAGACGGCAGCTCCAGATCATCCGGCATTTGCGCGGTGACCGGCACCTCTGCGGCCGGCAGATCCTTGACGTCGTCGTCCAGGCTCAACAGGAAATCGTCTTCGGCCAGCGTGGCCGGTGAAGGCTCGGCGCCGAGGTCCATGTCCAGATCGAAGTCCGACAGGTCATCGAGGCTTTCCTTGATTTCGGTCTGCTGCTGCAACACCGACTCAAAGCTCAGGTCATCGTCCGCCGGAAATTCTTCGAGCTCATCCAGGACGCCCGTCTCGGCTTCTGGCGCGACGAGCGGCGCGGCCACAACCGGTGTGTCCAGATCATCCAGGCTCAGGTCGAACGCGCTGTCGAAGTCGGCGTCGTCCAGCGCCGGCGCTGGCGCCTCCGGCTCGTCCAGCAACAGGTCCTTGACGTACTGCGCATCCAGTTCGGCGGCGACCGCAGCCGCCGCGAGGCCGCCGGCAGCGACCACTGCCATGGCCGGGAAGCGGCTTTTCAGCTCTTCGACACGGGCGAAGTTCTCGCCGTTGGCCACCAGCTGACGCTCCTGACCGACGAATGCATCGCGGTCGCCCTGCTGGCCGTAGACTTCCATCAGTTTCAGGCGCAAATCACTGCGCTGGGGTTCCTGCTTGATCCCGTCTTCCAGCAACGCGGCAGCCTGGTTCAGGCGGCCAGCGGCGATGTGCGACTGCGCCTTGCTCAGCACGTCATCATCGCGCTCGGCGGTCGGCTCGACCAGGAACGAGGCGATGGGCGGCGTCACCACTTCCGGCACGATCACGGGCGCAGGCGTCGGAGCGGGTGCGGGTGCCGGCTTGGGCGCTGCAGCTGGCGCTGGCGCTGGGGCTGGGGCTGGGGCGGTAGCAAGATTGACGCTCGGCGCGGGTACTTCAAGGCCTTCGAAGCTGCTGTCCGGCAAATCATGATCGAAAGACAATGACTGCTCTTCGGCCAGGGCACGCGCCATGCGCAAGTGTTTTTCGGCCTCCTGCTGGGCCTTGCGGCGACGAGCCAGCAACAGCAGCAACAGCGCCAGAACCACCGCACCACCACCGATCAGGCCCAACAGCACCGGATTGGTCAGCAGGTCGTTGAAGGCCTGCTCGTCAGATGCGGCAGGCTTCGACTCGGCAGGCGCTTCAGCCGGGGCTGGCGCTGCTTCGGTGGCGGCTGGTGGGGTCGGGGTTGCCGGTGCGGCCGGCGCAGGCGTCAGCTCGGCGGAAATCACCGGTGCCGTCGCGATCGCGCCGGCCGGGGCCACAGCAGGCGCCGGCTCTGGAGTGCCGCTCGCCGCCCCCTCCGCTTCCAGCTTGGCCAACTGGTTGTTCTTGAGTTCGATCAGGCGCTGCAACTTGTCCATCTGACTCTGCAGATCGCTGATACGGCTTTTCAGTTCGGCATTGTCACGTCGGGTCGTGTCCAGGCTTTCCTGGGTGACCGCCAGCTTGTTGCCGATAGCCTTGGCATCGCCTGCGGGGCCTTTGCCACGCGCCTTGCCGGACTCAGCCGACACCAGGCTCAGATTGTCCTTTCCCGCTTGCGCAGGGGCGGCATCACTGCGACCGCGATTGGTCGCATCGAGCTGCTGCTGGCCGGTGCCGGGCTTGGCCACATAACGGCGACCCTGGCGCCAGGCGGCGTTCTGCGCGGCGACTTCTGCAACGGCCTTCGGTTGCGCCAGGCTGGTGCTCTGGGCCTGATCCGGCAGGCGCAGGACCTGACCGGTTTTCAGCAGGTTGATGTTGCCATTGATGAACGCATCCGGATTCAGCGCCTGGATGGCCAGCATGGTTTGCTGGATCGACCCGCCATTACGCGCCTTCGCGGCGATTTCCCACAGGGTATCCCGTGGCGTGGTGGTGTATTCGGCAGGTTTGCTGGCGCCGGTGACGGGCGCCGTGACGGACTGGACGGGTGCAGGCTGCGCAGCCGCGTCGGCGGCTTGCGGCGAGAATTTGGACGGATCGAGCAGGACGCTGTAGTCGCGCAGCAGGCGACCGTTGGGCCACATCACCTGAACCAGGAATTTCACCATCGGCTCGGACAGCGGCTTGCTGGACGTCACACGCAGGACGCTCCGACCACCGGCGTTGATCACCGGGGTGAAGCTCAAGTCATTAAGCAGCGCCTGGCGGTCGACACCGGCCTTGGCGAACTCTTCCGGCGACGCCAGGCTCGGCACCACTTCGGCGGCGGTGAGCTCCTTGACGTCGAGCAGCTCGATTTCCGCCACCAGCGGCTGGTTCGGCGACGACTTCAGGGTCAACTCCCCGAGCCCGAGCGCATGCGCCATACCGGAGGACAGCGCCGAGGCGGCCGCTATTGCTAACACCAGTTTGCGAACTTGAACCATAGCCTCATCCTTTGTCTGAACATTCCTCGGCCAGCGAGAAGGTGTTGATTGTCGCTGCCGTAAGGCATTGCGCGCGGCGGCGAAGGGTCGTCGCGCGCGATCATTTCTTTCATGCCCCGGAAAGCCCCGCAGGGTGGCTCGCCTTCAGCAATCCGGCCTGGCAAGGTGCCCGACTGGAATCAATATGCAAATTGTGGCCAAGTATCTTTTACAGCAGGTCTTTTATCAACAATTCAGCCACCTGCACAGCATTGAGCGCCGCGCCCTTGCGTACGTTATCTGACGTCAGCCACACATTAAGTTCCGACGGGTCGTCGATCCCGGCGCGAACCCGACCGACGTACACCACATCCTGCCCTACCGCGTCGCCGACCGGGGTCGGGTAATCGCCGGCTTCCACCCGCTCGATACCCGGCGCGTCGTCCAGCGCGGCATTGATGTTTACCAGGTGCACGGCACTTGCTGACTGCAGGGTCACGCTAAAGCTATCGCCAAAAAACACCGGGGCTTGAATGCAAGTCGCGGAAATCTTCAATAAAGGCAAGGCCATGACCTGACGCAGCTCTCGCACCAGGCGTTTTTCCAGCAACGTATGCCCCTGCTCATCCGCCTTGCCGACTTGCGCCAGCAGGTTGAACGCCATCTGCCGATCGAAGAATTTCGGCTCCAGCGGGCGCATGTTCAGCAATTCGGCGGTTTGCCGGGCCAGTTCGCTGACCGCCTCGCGCCCCTGATCGGAAACCGCCAGGCCGGCCACCACGTGGACGCGTTGCAGGTCGAGCAGACCGAGCAACGGCGCCAGCACCACGGCCAAGGTCGTGGCCGACGGGCTCGGGCTGCTGACCTGGAACGGCTTTTTCAGCCCTGCCAGCACCTGGGCGTTGGCCTCCGGCACCACTGGCGGCGCCTGATCGGCCGGCAACGCGCCGGACAGGTCGATCAATGAGCAACCGGCGGCCGCAGCCCGCGCGGCAAAACTCAGGGTGATTGCCGGTCCGGCAGCGAAAAACGCCAGCTGCACCTTGCTGAAGTCGAACTCATCGACCTCCCGCACCCGCACGTTGCGGCCGCGAAACAACACCGAACTTCCGGCGGACTCGCTGCTGGCCAGCAGGTGCAGGTTGCCGATCGGAAAATCGCGCTCTTCGAGAATCTGTACCAGCGTTTCGCCGACAGTACCGGTGGCGCCGATCACGGCAATATCTAAGGTCTGGCTCATGGTGCTACCTCTGGCGAAACGGGGGGAGCGGCACTTTACCGGGTGGGTGGGGTGCAGGCAATTCATCGGCCATTACGGCGCCATCGCGAGCAGGCTCGCTCCCACAAGGACATCACCAAACCGTGTGGGAGCGAGCCTGCTCGCGACAGGGCCTGAAGGGCCGCGCAAAAGAAAAAACCCGCGCCTCCTTCAAGGCACGGGTTCTTTCATTGCATCAACCGATCAACGCTCAAGCAGAATCCGCAGCATGCGACGCAGCGGCTCGGCCGCGCCCCACAACAGCTGGTCGCCGACAGTGAAGGCACCAAGGAACTGCGACCCCATGTTCAGCTTGCGCAGACGACCAACGGGGATGTTCAGGGTGCCGGTGACCTTGTTCGGGCTCAGCTCCTGAATGCTCGCATCGCGGTTGTTCGGCACCAGCTTGACCCATGGGTTGTGCTGGCTGATCAGCCCTTCGATGTCGGCCATCGGCACGTCTTTGTTCAACTTGATGGTCAGCGCCTGGCTGTGGCAGCGCATGGCGCCGATACGCACGCAGATGCCGTCCACCGGGATCGGGCTCTTGAAGCGACCGAGGATCTTGTTGGTCTCGGCCTGGGCCTTCCATTCTTCGCGGCTCTGACCGTTCGGCAGTTCCTTGTCGATCCACGGAATCAGGCTGCCGGCCAGCGGTACGCCGAAGTTTTCGGTCGGGTACGCGTCGCTGCGCATGGCTTCGGCGACACGACGGTCGATGTCGAGGATGGCACTGGCCGGATCGGCCAGCTGATCGGCGACGGAGGCGTGGGTTGCGCCCATCTGCTTGATCAGCTCACGCATGTTCTGCGCGCCGGCACCGGAGGCCGCCTGGTACGTCATGGCGCTCATCCACTCGACCAGACCCGCTTCGAACAGGCCGCCCAGGCCCATCAGCATCAGGCTGACGGTACAGTTGCCACCGATGTAGTTCTTGGTGCCCGCGTCGAGCTGCTGGTCGATGACCTTGCGGTTCACCGGGTCCAGCACGATCACCGCGTCATCCTGCATGCGCAGGCTGGAAGCGGCGTCGATCCAGTAGCCCTGCCAGCCGGCCTCGCGCAGTTTCGGGAAGACTTCGCTGGTGTAGTCGCCACCCTGGCAGGTCAGAATCACGTCGAGAGTTTTCAGCTCTTCAATGCTGTAAGCGTCCTTGAGCGGAGCAATGTCCTTGCCCACGGACGGGCCTTGGCCACCGACATTGGAAGTGGTGAAAAACACCGGCTCGATAAGATCGAAATCCTGCTCTTCCAGCATCCGCTGCATGAGCACGGAACCGACCATACCGCGCCAACCGATCAGACCTACACGTTTCATCGCAACTACACCTTCTTGAAAAGTGGGCCGCTGCTTCCGGGGGTGAAAGTGGCAGCGGGCCCGAGAGATTACAGATTCCGCAGCGCGGCGACTACTGCGTCACCCATTTGCTGCGTACCGACCTTGGTGCAACCGGTCGACCAGATGTCGCCGGTGCGCAAGCCCTGATCCAGCACCAGGCTCACGGCTTTCTCGATGGCATCGGCCGCGGCCGACTGGTTGAAGCTGTAACGCAGCATCATCGAGACCGACAGGATGGTCGCCAGCGGGTTGGCGATGCCCTGGCCGGCGATATCCGGCGCCGAACCGTGGCACGGCTCGTACATGCCCTTGTTGTGGGTGTCCAGGGACGCCGACGGCAACATGCCGATGGAGCCGGTGAGCATCGAGGCCTGGTCGGACAGGATGTCGCCGAACATGTTGTCGGTGACGATCACGTCGAACTGCTTCGGCGCGCGCACCAGTTGCATGGCCGCATTGTCGACGTACATGTGGCTCAGCTCGACCTCGGGGTAATCCTTGGCCACTTGCTCGACGATTTCGCGCCACAGCTGGCTGGACGCCAGGACGTTGGCCTTGTCCACCGAGCACAGCTTCTTGCTGCGCACCATGGCCATGTCGAAACCGACACGGGCGATGCGGCGGATTTCGCTTTCGCTGTACGGCAGGGTGTCGTAGGACTGGCGCTCGCCGTTCTCCAGGGTACGGGTGCCGCGTGGCGCGCCGAAGTAGATACCGCCGGTCAGTTCGCGAACGATCAGAATGTCCAGGCCCGAGACGATTTCCGGCTTCAGGCTCGAAGCCTCGGCCAGTTGCGGGTACAGGATCGCCGGCCGCAGGTTGCCGAACAGGCCCAGTTGCGCACGGATTTTCAGCAGACCGCGTTCAGGACGGATGTCCCGCTCGATGCTGTCCCACTTCGGGCCGCCCACGGCGCCCAGCAGCACGGCATCAGCCGCACGCGCGCGGTCCAGGGTTTCATCGGCCAGCGGCACGCCGTGCTGGTCGATGGCGGCGCCGCCGATCACATCGTGGCTCAATTCGAAACCCAGGCTGTACTTGTCGTTGGCCAGTTCCAGCACCTTGACCGCTTCGGCCATGATTTCCGGGCCAATACCGTCGCCTGGGAGAATCAGAATCTGCTTGCTCATGCTTTCCTCATGTCATCAGTCGGTGCGCCCTGGGGCGCGCCCGGAAAAAATCTATCGATCGGGGCTCATTTTTCGGCGAACAGTACCAGTACATCGGTACTGAACGAACCATCGGCCTCAATCTCGAAATATTCGCGCACTTCGTTGCCCATCGATTGCTGCAATTCGCGGATCGCCGCACGCATCGCTGGGGGTGTGCGCATGCGCTCGACCCAGGAGTTGTATTCCAGGCGCAGGCGTTGACGCGTGGTGCTGCGGACGTGCAACCCGGCCTCGCTGACCTGGCGCAGCCACTCGCCGGCGGAATAATCGCGCACATGGCTGGTGTCGCGCAGCACTTCGACACTCTGCAGGTAAGTGTCGAACAACGGGCTACCCGGTGACAACACGTCGACGAACGCCGCCACGCCGCCCGGTTTCAGCACCCGGCGCACTTCGCGCAGGGCCAGGCCCAGGTCGCTCCAATGGTGCGCCGAATAACGGCTGAACACGAAGTCGAATTCACCCTCGGCGAACGGCAAGCGCTCAGCGGCGCCGCACACCGTGGAAATATTGCCCAAGCCGCGATCAACGGCCGCGGCGGCGACCACATCGAGCATTTGCTGCGACAGGTCGTAAGCCACCACCTCCCTGGCCTGCGACGCCACGTGGAAACTCACGTGGCCGGCGCCACAGCCCAGGTCCAGGACCCGGGCCTCGCCCTGCCCCGCCAGCTCAGCCTGTAGCAGGGCGAATTCAGTGCCTTGAGCGTGGACAGCGCTGCTCAGGTAGGCCGAGGCCTGCTCACCGAATTGTTTCTGGACGACCTGGCTGTGTTGGACGGTGCTGGTCATGGGGTACTTCCTTTTGTAGTTGAATCTTGAGGTGTTGATTCGGGCCCTATCGCGAGCAGGCTCGCTCCCACAGGGGAATAGATTTCAATGTGGGAGCGAGCCTGCTCGCGATTGGGCCATCAAGCATCGCGAAACAACCACGGCTGGCTAGCACGGTGCTTGCTTTCAAACGCTGCGATCGCATCGCCGTCCTGCAGGGTCAGGCCGATATCGTCCAGACCATTGAGCAGGCAATGCTTGCGGAACGCATCGATCTCGAAATTCAGCACCTTGCCATCCGGACGGGTCACGGTCTGGGCTTGCAGGTCGATCTGCAACTGGTAGCCCGGATCGGCCTCGACCTGCTTGAACAACTCATCGACTTCCTCGTCGCTGAGGATGATCGGCAGCAAGCCGTTCTTGAAGCTGTTGTTGAAGAAGATGTCGGCGTAGCTCGTCGCGATGATGCTGCGGAAACCGTACTCTTCCAGCGCCCACGGCGCGTGTTCGCGGCTGGAGCCGCACCCGAAGTTCTCGCGGGCCAGCAACACGCTGGCGCCCTGGTAACGCTCGGCGTTGAGGACGAAGTCCTTGTTCAGCGGGCGCTTGGAGTTGTCCTGGTAGGGCTGGCCGACATCCAGGTAACGCCACTCGTCGAACAGGTTCGGACCGAAACCGGTGCGTTTGATCGACTTCAGGAATTGTTTCGGGATGATCTGGTCAGTGTCGACGTTGGCACGATCCAGAGGCGCGACAAGACCGGTGTGCTGGGTAAAAGCTTTCATGCTGCGCTCCTTCAGATCAATTCACGAACGTCGACGAAACGACCGTTCACCGCCGCCGCAGCAGCCATGGCCGGGCTCACCAGGTGGGTACGCCCCCCCGCGCCCTGACGGCCTTCGAAGTTGCGATTGGAAGTCGACGCGCAATGCTCGCCCGATTCCAAACGGTCCGGGTTCATCGCCAGGCACATCGAGCAGCCCGGCTCACGCCATTCGAAACCGGCTTCGAGGAAGATCTTGTCCAGGCCTTCGGATTCGGCCTGCGCCTTCACCAGGCCCGAACCCGGCACCACGATGGCCTGCTTGATGGTCGAGGCCACCTTGCGACCCTTGGCGATGACCGCCGCCGCACGCAAGTCCTCGATCCGCGAGTTGGTGCAGGAGCCGATGAAAACACGATCGAGCTGGATGTCGGTGATCGCCTGATTGGCGGTCAAGCCCATGTACTTCAAGGCGCGCTCGATGGAACCGCGCTTGACCAGATCGGCTTCCTTGGCAGGGTCCGGCACGTTCTGATCGACGGCCAGTACCATTTCGGGCGAGGTGCCCCAGCTGACTTGCGGCTTGATCTGAGCGGCGTCGAGTTCAACGACGGTGTCGAACACGGCATCGGCATCGGACACCAGGTCTTTCCAGGCTTCGACGGCCAGGTCCCATTCTGCGCCTTTCGGGGCGAACGGACGGCCTTTCACGTAGGCCACGGTCTTTTCGTCGGCCGCCACCAGACCGACGCGTGCACCGGCTTCGATGGACATGTTGCAGATGGTCATGCGGCCTTCGACGGACAGGTCGCGAATGGCGCTGCCAGCGAATTCGATGGCATGGCCGTTACCGCCGGCCGTGCCGATCTTGCCGATCACGGCGAGGACGATGTCCTTGGCCGTCACGCCGAACGGCAGCGTGCCTTCGACGGATACCAGCATGTTCTTCATTTTCTTGGCGACCAGGCACTGGGTGGCGAGCACGTGCTCGACCTCGGAGGTGCCGATCCCGTGAGCCAACGCACCGAAGGCGCCGTGGGTCGAGGTGTGGGAGTCGCCGCAGACCACGGTCATGCCCGGCAAGGTCGCGCCCTGCTCCGGGCCGATGACGTGGACGATGCCCTGGCGCACGTCATTCATCTTGAACTCGACGATGCCGTACTCATCGCAGTTGTCGTCGAGGGTCTGCACCTGCAGGCGCGAGACCTGGTCGGCAATGGCTTCGATGCCGCCCTTGCGCTCCGGCGTGGTCGGTACGTTGTGGTCCGGGGTCGCGATGTTGGCATCGATGCGCCAAGGCTTGCGCCCGGCCAGGCGCAGGCCTTCGAAGGCTTGCGGCGAGGTAACTTCGTGGATGATGTGACGATCGATGTAGATCAGCGCAGAGCCATCGTCGCGCTGCTTGACCAGGTGCGAATCCCAGAGCTTGTCGTAGAGCGTTTTGCCGGCCATCAGACGGTTCCTCATCAGCTTGTTTCTATGCCCCGGGCCTTGAACGATTCAATAACCCTTTGGCTTGTGAGGCTGATGCTATGGGGTTAGATTAAATAACTCAAATTCATATTTTTTATGCTTTGGATAACAAACTGGAATGACCCCATGGACCTCGCCAATCTGAATGCCTTTATTGCCATTGCCGAGACCGGCAGCTTCTCCGGTGCCGGCGAACGCCTGCACCTGACGCAACCGGCCATCAGCAAGCGAATCGCCGGCCTCGAGCAGCAATTGAAGGTGCGCCTGTTCGATCGCCTGGGGCGCGAAGTCGGCCTGACCGAGGCCGGGCGCGCCTTGTTGCCGCGGGCCTATCAGATTCTCAACGTACTGGACGACACCCGCCGCGCCCTGACCAACCTGACGGGCGAGGTGAGCGGTCGCCTGACCCTGGCCACCAGTCACCATATCGGCCTGCACCGCTTGCCGCCCTTGCTGAGGGAATTCACCCGTCGCTACCCACAAGTGGCGCTTGATATTCAGTTCCTCGATTCGGAAGTGGCCTACGAAGAAATTCTGCATGGCCGCGCCGAACTGGCGGTCATCACCCTGGCGCCGGAACCCCATACCCTGGTCAAGGCCACCGCAGTATGGGATGACCCCCTGGATTTCGTGGTCGCCCCGGAGCATTCGCTGATCAGCAACGGCGCGGTCAGCCTGGCGGACATCGCCCGGCACCCGGCGGTGTTCCCCGGCGGCAACACCTTCACCCACCACATCGTCCAGCGCCTGTTCGAAGCCCAGGGCCTGACGCCGAACATCGCCATGAGCACCAATTACCTGGAAACCATCAAAATGATGGTCTCGATCGGCCTGGCCTGGAGTGTGTTGCCACGCACCATGCTCGACGAGCAAGTTGCACGAATACCTTTGCCGGGCATACAACTCTCTCGCCAGCTAGGCTATATCTTGCACACCGAACGGACGCTGTCGAACGCAGCACGGGCTTTCATGGCCCTGCTGGATGCGCAAATCGATCTGCCAGGGACTCAAGGCTAAGTTGTGCTACTCCTATAGAGCCGCGAATGCCTGTGCCTAACGCCAATTCAGCCTAAGGCTTGCCAATGCCCAAATCTGTTGACCGTATTCCGCCCATGCCACGTATCCAGGCGCTCGACCCGAAGCGGTCCGAGCAGAGCTGGGAAAGCGCCCCACAGTTACTGGCCGCCCTCAACGGCGCACGCCTGGGCGCCTGGTATTGGGACATCGAGCGCGGACAGATCAGTTGGTCGCGGGGCACGCAGGCCTTGTTCGGTTTCGATCCTCACCAGCCATTGCCTGCCGACCTGGAATACCTCGACCTGTTGCCGCCCGAAGATCGCGCCAAGACAGTCCGTGCCTTCCACGCCGTGATTGCCGGCGCGCCGCTGGAGCAGGCGATGCACCACCGCATCCGCTGGCCCGACGGCAGCCTGCACTGGCTGGAAATCAACGGCAGCCTGCTGCCGGACAAACACGGGCGTCCGCGGATGATCGGGGTGATCCGCGAGATCACGCACCAGCGCCAGCGCGAACAGGCGTTGAGCAGCTCGGAAAAACGCTTCGCCACGCTGTTTCACCTGTGCCCGAACATGGTGTTGCTGACCCGCCAGGAAGACGGCCTGATCACCGAAGCCAACCAGTATTTCGAAAGCCTGTTCGGCTGGCCGGTGCAAGCCGCGATAGGCCGCACCACGGTCGAGCTGGGTTTGTGGGTGCACCCCGAGCAACGGGAAAAACTGGTCAAGGCGACCAAGGCCAAAGGCGAACTGGTCAGCATGGAAGTGCAGTTTCGCGCAAGCAACGGGCAAATCCACGACGGCATTCTCAGCGCACAAAAAGTCGAACTCGAGGGCCAGCCCTATCTGCTCAGCACCTTCCTCGACACCACCGAGCGCAAGGCCGCCGAACTCGCCCTCAAGGACAGCCAGGAGCGCCTCGACCTGGCGCTGGACTCGGCGCAACTGGGCACCTGGGACTGGCACATTCCCAGCGGCATGCTGTACGGCTCCGCGCGAGCCGCGCAACTGCACGGGCTGGACGCCAAGCCGTTCCATGAATCGTTCGAGGACTTTTTCGAGGGCGTACCCGGCGAAGAGCGCGACAGCATGCGCGATGCCTATCGAAGCCTGCGTGAAGGCCCGGCCGGCAACTATCAATTGACCTATCGCGTGCAGCTCGAGGACGGCTCTTCGCGCTATCTGGAGAGCCGCGCCCGCCTCTACCGCGACCAGAACGGCGCACCACTGCGCATGGCCGGCACCCTGCTGGACATTACCGACCAGGTCGAGCGCGAGCAGAAGCTGGTCGCCTCCGAAGAGAAGTTCGCCACGCTGTTCCAGGTCAGCCCGGACCCGATCTGCGTCACGCGCCAGGACACCGGCCAGTTCATCGAAATCAACTCCAGCTTCACCCAGACCTTCGGCTGGGGCACCGCCGAGGTCATCGGTCGCAGCGCCGACGAAATCGGCCTGTGGGACGCCTCGACCAAAAGCCAGCGACGCATCGAACAAGTCATCCGCGAACAGGGATTGAACAACGTCGCCATCCTGGTCAGGCACAAGAACGGTCAAACGCTGACGTGTGTGATTTCCAGCCGCCAGATCATCGTCGGCGACCAGCCCTGCATCGTTACCACGCTGCGCGACATTACCCAGCAACAACGCTCGGAAGCGGCCCTGAAAGCCAGCGAAGAGAAATTCGCCAAGGCCTTCCACTCCAGCCCGGACGCCATCACCATCACCGAACGCGAGACCGGGCGCTACCTGGAGGTCAACGATGGATTCTGCCGCCTGACCGGCTATCGCGCCGATGAAGTGGTCGGCCGTACGGTGTATCAGGTCGGTATCTGGGCCGAGGAGAAGCAACGCTCGGCGCTGCTGGCCGAATTGCAGATCAAGGGCCGGGTTCATCATCAGGAAATGCTCGGGCGCAACAAGCGCGGAGAATTGCTCACGGTCGAAGTGTCCGTGGAACCGATCACCCTCAACGAAACCGACTGCCTGCTGCTGACCGCTCGCGACGTAAGCCTGCTGAAAAACGCCGAAGCGCAGATCCGCCACCTGGCCTATCACGATCCGCTGACCAACCTGCCCAACCGCGCCCTGCTGATGGATCGCCTGAGCCAGCAGATCGCCTTGCTCAAGCGCCACAACCTGCGCGGCGCCCTGATGTTTCTCGACCTCGACCACTTCAAGCACATCAACGACTCGCTCGGCCACCCGGTGGGCGATACGGTGCTCAAGATCATCACGGCGCGCCTGGAAGCCAGCGTGCGCATGGAGGACACCGTCGCGCGCCTGGGTGGCGACGAATTCGTGGTGCTGCTCAGTGGCCTCGAAGGCACGCGCAATGAAGTCTCGGCCCAGGTCCGCGAACTGGCCGACACCTTGCGCGAGTTGCTGTCCGAGCCGATGTTTCTCGACGGCCAACGCCTGCAAGTGACGCCCAGTATCGGTATCGCGCTGATTCCCGATCACGGCTCGACCCCGACCGATTTGCTCAAGCGCGCCGACATCGCGCTCTACCGGGCCAAGGACTCCGGCCGTAACACCGCGCAGATGTATCACAACACCATGCAGAAGGCCGCCAGCGAGCGCCTGCGCATGGAAACCGACCTGCGCCTGGCCCTTTCCCGGGGCGAATTCGATGTGCATTTCCAACCCCAGGTCGACGCGCGGGACAACCGCATCGTCGGCGCCGAAGCGCTGGTGCGCTGGAACCACCCGGAGCTCGGCGCGCAATCCCCGGCCGAATTCATCAAGGTGCTGGAAGACAGCGGCCTGATCCTGGAGGTCGGCACCTGGATCGTCGACGAAGCCTGCGATGCCTTCAGGCAACTGATTGCCCTGGGGTTGATCGACCCGCTGCAGTTCAGCCTGTGCGTCAACATCAGCCCCCGGCAGTTCCGCCAGAACGACTTCGTCGAGCGCATCGAACACAGCCTCGAGAGCCACGGCCTGCCCTGCTCGATGCTGAAACTGGAAATCACCGAGGGCATCGTCATCCAGAACCTGGAAGACACCATCAGCAAAATGCGTCGCCTGAAAAAACTTGGCGTCAGTTTCGCCATGGATGACTTCGGCACCGGGTATTCCTCGCTGACCTACCTCAAGCGCCTGCCGGTCGATACCTTGAAAATCGACCAGTCGTTCATCCGCGACGCCACCACCGACCCCAACGACGCCGAGATCATCCGCGCCATCGTCGCCATGGCGCGCAGCCTGGAATTGAAAGTGATTGCCGAAGGGGTCGAGACACCGGAACAACTGGAGTTTCTCCAGGGGCTGGGCTGCCACCTGTACCAAGGTTATCTGCACAGCAAGCCCTTGCCGGTGGAGGCGTTTCAGGAGCTGCTGCGCTGATCGGTGCCCTCCTGTGGGATGCATACCTGAGTATGAATCGCTCAAACCTACACATGACGCCACTGACCCTGCGTACAAATGACGCGACGCCGGCCACCCCGTACATTTGATCCCACGACGACGGCATGCCCCCCCGCACCGCCGTCGGCTGATCGCTGACAGTCGATCACCCTCCCTGGCAATACCCGGTCCTACCCTTCCCGATCACAGGGCCGGTTTTTTTTGCGCCCGCATACCCGTTATGCGGGCGCTTTTTTATAGGTCACATCGACCAGGTCGTAGTCAATCTGACCTTTTTGCATCGAGTCATATAGACACGGCAGCGGCAGTCCACCGGGTAGAACCTGGCGATTGCAGGCGGCACGAGTCTTGATAGGGCAACGCCCGTATGCCGAACGTCAACATCAAGGAGCTGATATGCACCGCAACACCTATCCGGCAGCGATGACGCTGTCGCGGCCACTGCACAACCCTGTTCCGTCCGTGAACATTGAGGTGATCCATGGGTGAATACCGCAAATTATGGTGGTCGCTGATCGGCGTCCTCGGCGTGACCTTCTGCCTGCTGGGCTGGTTCGGTCGCGAGATCTATCGCCAGGCCCCGCCGATTCCCGAGCAGGTGCAGAGCGCCGATGGCACCACGCTGTTCCGCGCCGCTGACATCCTGGATGGCCAGACAGCCTGGCAGAGCATCGGCGGCATGCAGCTGGGCTCGATCTGGGGCCACGGTGCGTACCAGGCGCCGGACTGGACGGCCGACTGGCTGCACCGCGAACTGCTCGCCTGGCTGGACCTGGCGGCGCAACAGCGTTTTGCCAAGGCCTATCGGGATATCGACGACGACCAGCAAGCCCTGTTGCGTCATCAACTCAAACGCGAATACCGCGGAAACCGCCTGGTCAACGGCAGCCTGGTGCTCAGTGAGCGCCGCATCCAGGCCATTGCAAAAACAGCAGCGTACTACCACGCACTGTTCAGCAACGACCCGTCGCAGCACGGCAGCCGCGAAAGTTTCGCGATGAAAGAAAACACCCTGCCCGACGCCGCCCGGCGCGAGCAACTGACCCACTTTTTCTTCTGGACCGCCTGGGCCGCCGCCACCGAGCGCGACGGTCAGACGGCGACGTTTACCAACAACTGGCCCCACGAACCCCTGATCGATAACAACGCCACGGCCGAGAACATGGTCTGGTCGATTGTCAGCATCGTCGTGTTGCTGGCGGGCATCGGCTTCCTGGTCTGGGGCTGGGCGTTCCTGCGTAACCACGAGGAAGGCGAACCCACGGTTCCGGCGCAGGATCCGCTGAGCCTGATCAAGCTCACGCCGTCGCAAAAGGCCTTGGGCAAGTACCTGCTTCTGGTCGGTGCGCTGTTCGGCTTCCAGGTGCTGATGGGCGGCACGACCGCGCACTACACCGTTGAGGGCCAGGATTTCTACGGCCTGCCGCTGTCGAAATGGTTTCCCTATTCGCTGACCCGGACCTGGCATCTGCAGAGCGCGATGTTCTGGATTGCCACCGGTTTCCTCGCCGCCGGGCTGTTCCTGGCGCCGTTCATCAACGGCGGCAAAGACCCCAAATACCAGAAGCTGGGCGTGGACCTGTTGTTCTGGGCCCTGGTGCTGGTGGTCGTGGGTTCCTACACCGGCAACTTCCTCGCCATCGCGCAACTGATGCCCGTCGAATGGAGTTTCTGGCTCGGTCACCAGGGTTACGAGTACGTCGACCTGGGCCGCCTGTGGCAGATCGCCAAGTTTGCCGGGATCGTGTTCTGGCTGGTGCTGATGCTGCGCGCGATGGTGCCTGCCCTGCGCCAGCCCGGTGACAAAAACCTGCTGGCGCTATTGGCCTGTTCGGTGATTGCCATCGGCCTGTTCTATGGCGCGGGCCTGTTCTACGGCGAACGCACCAACCTGTCGGTCATGGAGTACTGGCGCTGGTGGGTCGTGCATCTGTGGGTCGAAGGCTTCTTCGAAGTGTTCGCCACCACCGCGCTGGCGTTCATTTTCACCAGCATGGGCCTGGTGTCCAAGCGCCTGGCGACGACCGCGACGCTGGGGTCGGCCTCGCTGTTCATGCTCGGTGGCGTGCCCGGCACCTTCCACCACATCTACTTTGCTGGCACCACCACACCGGTGATGGCGGTGGGCGCGACGTTCAGTGCACTGGAAGTGGTGCCGCTCATTTTGCTGGGTTATGAGGCCTGGGAAAACTGGCGGCTCAAGGAACGGGCCGAATGGATGGCGCGGATTCGCTGGCCATTGCAGTTCTTCATCGCCACGGCGTTCTGGAACATGCTCGGCGCCGGTGTCTTCGGCTTCCTGATCAACCCGCCGATTTCGCTGTATTACATCCAGGGCCTGAACACCACGCCACTGCACGCCCACGCCGCGCTGTTCGGCGTCTACGGCTCGCTGGCACTGGGCTTCAGCCTGTTGATCCTGCGTTACCTGCGGCCGAACCTGCAGTTCAACGATCGCCTGATGAACACCGGTTTCTGGTGGCTCAACGGCGGGCTGGCGCTGATGATTTTCACCAGCCTGCTGCCCATCGGCATCCTGCAGTTCTACGCCAGCGCCAGCCAGGGCTTGTGGTACGCCCGCAGCGAGGCGTTCATGCAACAGGACCTGCTGCAAACCCTACGCTGGGTGCGCACCTTCGGCGACATCGTGTTCCTGGTCGGCGCGTTCGCGGTGATCTGGCAAATCGCCGGAGGGCTGCTGTTTTCGTCCCGCCATCCGCGCGCGGTCCGCACGACGGAGTTCACCGGACAGCGCTGACGCAGATGCTTGAACACCTGACGCCCGGTGCCCTGCACCGGGCGTTTTGCATTTTCAGGGGGAACAGCACCCAGTGCCAGACCCGGCCAGGGACATGCCCTACAACCATTCGGGAAGCGTCCGACACAATCAATCCCACTGTTTCATTAAGATTCTCGCCCAGCATTCAGTGAGCAGCACATTGGCGCTGGCGGCACCGTCGCAATGACCGGGGGTGCTGCAAGAAGCCATCTACACTGAAAAGCGCGAACCCTACCTCCCACTGGCCGAGATCCTATCGACGTGCCCAGCATCTACCAGATCAAACCTGCGTTTCAAAATCTCCTGCGGCCACTGGTTCGACGACTGTTCAGCAACGGCACCACCGCCAACCAGATCACCTTGATCGCCGGCCTCGGCTCGGTGGTGGTGGGCCTGTTCATCGCCAGCCTGGTGCACCACCCCTGGGTATTTGCTCTGGTCCCGCTGTGGATGATCGCGCGCATGGCGCTGAACGCCATCGACGGCATGCTTGCCCGGGAATTCAACCAGCAGTCGCGTCTGGGGGCTTACCTCAACGAGCTCTGCGACATTGTCGCGGACTGTGCGCTGATCCTTCCCTTTGCCCTGTTGCCTGGCGTCAGCCTGTGGCTGGTGCTGCTGGTTACCCTGCTCGCACTGTTCAGCGAATACACCGGCGTGCTGGGCCCGATGGTCGGCGCTTCGCGGCGCTATGACGGGCCGATGGGCAAGAGTGACCGGGCCTTCGTGCTGGGGGTGATGGCTGCCGCCATCGCGCTGGGCTGGATGAGTGCGCCGTGGATCAACGGCGTGTTCACGATAATTGCGGTGCTGTTGATCTGCACGCTGATCAACCGGGTCCGACAGGGCCTCAAGGAAGTACAACCCGACAACCCTTCAGCATAAGGAAATGGCAATGCGCGAAGCTCTGCACCAGACCTTCACCACCCATGACGGCGTGGAACTGTTCTACCGACATTGGCCCGCCACCCCTGCCCCGGGCGAACCGCGCAAAGCCGTCGTGTTGTTTCACCGCGGCCATGAACACTCAGGGCGCATCGCCCACCTGGTGGATGAACTGGATCTGCCCGGCTTCGACTTCTTCGCCTGGGACGCCCGGGGCCACGGCCTCTCTCCCGGTGCCCGTGGCGACAGCCCGGGGTTTACCAGCAGCGTGCGGGACGTGCAGACCTTCTGCGAGCACCTGGGCACGACGTACCGGATAGAAGAAGAAAATCTCACCGTGATTGCCCAGAGTGTCGGCGCCGTCATCGTGGCCACCTGGGCCCATGACTACGCGCCGCGCATACGCTCGCTGGTGCTGGCGTCACCGGCATTCAAGGTCAAGCTCTACGTGCCTTTCGCCCGCCAGGGCCTGGCCTTGATGCGGCGGTTTCGTGGCAACTTTTTCGTCAACAGTTACGTCAAGGCGCGCTTTCTCAGTCATGACCCGCAACGTGTCGCCAGCTACGACAACGACCCGCTGATCACCAAGGCCATTTCGGTGAATGTCCTGCTTGGCCTTTATGAAGCTGCCGAACGGGTGGTGGCCGATGCCCAGGCCATCCAGATCCCCACGCAAGTACTGATCTCCGGTGCCGACTTCGTGGTGCATCGCCAACCCCAGGAGCAGTTCTTCGAGCGCCTGGGCAGCTTGCACAAGGAAAAACATGTCTTGCCGGGGTTCTTCCACGACACCCTGGGCGAAAGGGATCGCGCACCGGCCATCGCCAGCGCGCGCCGCTTCATCCTGGAGAGCTTCGAACTGGCGCCGGGGCGTCCCTCCCTGCTGAACGCTGACCGTCTCGGCCTGACCTGCGCCGAATCCGAGCGACTGGTGACACCGCTGCCGCGCAACTCCCTGGGCGACCTGTACTGGCGCATGATCCGCGCCAGCATGCGCCTGGGCAGCCGGCTGTCGTCCGGGGTCAAGCTGGGCTTCGACACCGGTTTCGATTCAGGAAGCACTCTGGACTACGTCTACCGCAATACCGCCACCGGCACCTCGGGTGTGGGCCGTCTGATCGATCGCAATTACCTGGATTCCATCGGCTGGCGCGGCATCCGACAGCGCAAGCTTCACGTCGAGGAGCTATTACGCCTGACCATGGCGCAACTCCGTGAGGAGGGCCGTGAGGTGCGCATCGTCGATATCGCGGCCGGACACGGGCGCTACATTCTCGAAGCCTTGCAGGGCGTCGATCCGCTGCCAGAGTCGATCCTGTTGCGCGACTACAGCGACATCAATGTGCGTGACGGCAGCGCGCTGATCCGCGAAAAGGGCCTTGAGACCATCGCCCGATTTGTCAAGGGCGATGCCTTCGATCGCGACGACCTCGCCGCCCTTGATCCCAGGCCGACTCTGGCGGTGGTGTCCGGCCTCTACGAGTTATTCACTGACAACCGAATGGTCGCTGCCTCCCTCGCCGGGCTGGCCGACGCCGTCGAGCCCGGCGGCTATCTGGTGTACACCGGCCAACCCTGGCACCCGCAACTGGAACTGATCGCCCGGGCCTTGACCAGCCACCGGGAAGGTCAGGCGTGGGTCATGCGTCGGCGCACCCAGGTGGAAATGGATCAACTGGTGGAGGCTGCGGGATTTCGCAAGGTCGGCATGCGCGTCGATCAATGGGGCATTTTCAGCGTGTCTGTCGCGCGACGGGTGTCGTGATGCTGCGTGACGCAATCACGCTTCGCGAGCCGGGCCTGCTGAAGCCTGCGCTGCTCTGGCTATTGCTCCTGGCCCCAGTGTTCTTCGGCACCTACGGCTTGGCCACCTGGGTCACCACTCAGCGCGACGACGTCGGCAGCCTGGTGTTCGGCTGGGAAAGCCATATGCCGTTCTGGGACTGGAGCATCGTGCCCTACTGGTCCATCGACCTGCTGTACGGCCTGTCACTGTTGCTCCCGGCCAGCCGCCTGGCCCTCAAACGCCACGCCTTGCGCCTGCTCACCGCTCAACTGGTCGCCGTCAGTTGTTTCCTGATCTGGCCGCTGCGCTTCACCTTCGCTCGACCTGAACTCGAGGGGGTATTCGGCTGGCTGTTCGATGTGCTTGCAGGTTTTGACAAACCGTTCAATCAGGCGCCGTCCCTGCACATTGCATTGCTGGTGGTGTTGTGGAGTTGCTACCAGCGGTATTTGCACGGGCGTTGGCGTGTACTGGTGCATGCCTGGTTCACCCTGATCGGGGTCTCGGTGCTGACCACGTATCAGCACCATTTCATCGACCTGCCCACCGGCGCCCTGCTCGGCTGGCTGTGCGTCTGGCTGTGGCCACTGGAGGGCCCCGGCCCGCTGCACGACGCACGCCTGGCATCCCAGAGAAAACGCTGGCGCCTGGCGCTGTATTACCTGCTGGGAGCAGCGATGTTCGCGATCCCGGCCTTCCGCTTTTCGAGCGCTTGGTTGTGGTTACTCTGGCCCGCGCTGGCCTTGTTGCTCGTCGCATTCAATTACGCGGTGCTGGGCGCGGCGGGTTTTCAAAAACGCGCTGACGGACGCCTGTCCCCTGCCGCACGCTGGCTATTCGCTCCTTATCTGGCGGCCGCCTGGCTCAATTCACGCCTGTGGACTCGCAAGCACCCACAGCCCGATCAGGTGATCGATAACGTCTGGCTGGGGCGCTTGCCGACCCGAAAGGAACTCGAGCGCGGTCCCTTCACAGCGATGTTGGACCTGTGTGCCGAGCTGTCGATCGACCCGGGCACAATCGCCTATCGCACGCTGCCGACCCTGGACCTGACGGCGCCCACAGGCCTGCAATGCCGGGAAGCGGCAAGCGCCATCGAAAGCCTTCGCCAACACGGTCCCGTGCTGGTCTGCTGCGCGCTGGGTTATTCGCGCAGCGCCACGGCGCTGGCCGCCTGGCTCGTGCACTGCGGACGGGCCTCCAATGTCGATGAAGCGATCCAGCTGATTCGGCGCGCACGACCCGGCGTCGTACTGGGCCCGCTTCAGCGCCAGGCGCTGGAGCATTCACTCATCATGGAGCGCCCCTGTGTCCATTGAAATGCAGTTGCAGGTGACGGCCAGCCTGTTGCGGCGTAGCAGTTCGCTGGATCGGTTGTCCACCGGACTCGCCCTGATCGGGGCCTTGCTTGGCCTGAGTCAGTACGTGATGGCAAGCACGGTGGGCTGGGGCCTGGTCTGCGGCAGCATCCTGTTGGTTATTGGCCTGTGGCAGAAATACTGGGCAGTACGCGTCGCCTTCGATGCCGATCTGTTCCAGCACCTGGCCACTGGCGAGGATGACCTTGATGAACGAATGCAATCGCTGGACAAGGCGCTGACGACGCTGAATCTGCAACCGTCGAACCGCGGGGGCCGCCCCTGGAGTGAGCGCATCACCGGCGCTCTCAAATTGCTACGCCGCCAGGCCCTGCTGGTGGCAGCACAAACGTTGGTGGCGCTTGCATTCATCATCGCCAGCCCATGGCTGACCTTTGCCGGATAAGGAGACATCATGTTGGAACCCGTGGTTGCCACCGTCATTACCTCAGCTGCCCGCCTCCTCACCGGCGCCCGTAGCCTGTGGCTTGGCTGTGCGCCGGAACCGGTGCAGCGCATTTACTTCGCCAACCACAGCAGTCATGGCGATTTCGTTCTGCTGTGGGCTTCGCTGCCTCCCACCCTGCGTACCATCACCCGACCTGTGGCCGGCTCGGACTACTGGCTCAAAAGCACGGTGCGGCGTTACATCATCAATCGGGTGTTCAACGGTGTACTGGTTGACCGTGAACGCAAGGACGCTGCCGACAATCCCTTGCAACCGATGCTCGATGCCCTGGAAAACGGCGACTCGCTGATCATCTTTCCCGAAGGGACGCGCAACCTCGAAGAGGGATTGCTGCCATTCAAAAGCGGGCTGTACCACTTGGCCAGACAATATCCCCAGGCTCAATTGATTCCGGTTTGGATCGCCAACCTCAACCGAGTCATGCCCAAGGGGCGCGTCCTGCCGCTACCGTTGCTGTGCACCATCAGTTTCGGCGCTGCGCTGACCCTGGATCAGGACGAAAGCAAGGCGCAGTTTCTCGAACGCAGCCGCCACGCGCTGCTGAGCCTGGCCGGGGAGCATGCCTGACATGGACAGACAAACCTTGATGTTGTTCGGCGGGATTGGCGGGCTCCTGCTGCTGGCCTCGCTGATCGGCCTGATTCTCAAGCGCCGCAGCCATGGCGCCCTCAACCCGGTGATCGACAACCTCAACGCACGGATCAACGCCTGGTGGGTCATGGTGCTGGTGATCGGTGTCGCCTTCTGGCTTGGTACAACAGCGGTGATCGTGCTGTTCTATCTCGTGTCCTTCTACGCCCTGCGCGAATTCCTTACCCTCACCCCGACCCGTCGCAGTGACTACCCGGCACTGGTTGCGGCCTTCTACCTGGCGCTGCCGTTGCAGTACCTGCTGATTTACTACGACTGGTACGGGCTGTTTTCGATTTTCATTCCGGTGTACGTGTTTTTGCTGTTGCCGATCCTCGCGTCCCTGGGTGGTGACAGCACGCACTTCCTTGAGCGCGCCTCGAAGGTCCAGTGGGGCCTGATGATTGCGGTGTTCTGCGTGTCTCACGTGCCAGCCCTGCTGACCCTGGACATCCCGGACTATGAGGGGCGAAATCTGCTGCTGATCGCCTATCTGGTGATCGTGGTGCAGATGTCGGATGTGCTGCAGTACGTCTGCGGCAAATTGTTCGGCAAACGCAAGATTGCCCCGAACCTGTCACCGTCCAAGACCGTGGAAGGCTTCGTCGGGGGCATTGTGCTGGCGTCCCTGATCGGTTGTGCAATGTGGTGGATTACACCGTTCACTCCTTGGCAATCGTTGCTCATCGCGCTGCTGATCAACCTGCTGGGATTTGCGGGCGGTATCGTGATGTCGGCCATCAAACGCGATCGAGGGGTCAAGGACTGGGGGCACATGATCGAAGGCCATGGCGGCATGCTCGACCGATTGGACTCGGTATGTTTCGCGGCGCCGATCTTCTTTCACCTGGTTCGCTACGGCTGGACCTGAGTGCGGTGAAAACCCGCTGCAAAAAAAAGACCCCGATCACTCGGGGTCTTTTTCAGTCAGTGGCCTGACTCAATGTTGCAGGGCCGGTTTTTGTTCCCCGTTGATCGGGATGCGCTTGGCCTTTGCCTCTTCCGGAACGACCCGCAACAAGTCAATGCTCAACAGACCATTGCGCAGGTCTGCGGCCTTGATCTCGATGTGATCGGCCAGACGGAAGGACAGCTTGAAGGCCCGCTGGGCGATGCCTTGATGCAGGAAGGTCACGCCTTCGTTCGCATCACGTTTGCCGCCACTGATGGTCAGCACGCCCTTCTCGACCTGCAGTTCCAGGTCATCTTCCTGGAAACCGGCCGCCGCCACGACGATACGGTATTGATCGTCACCGTGTTTTTCCACGTTGTAGGGAGGGTAAGAGCTGCCTGGCTCGTTACGCAGGGCCGTTTCGAACAGGTCGTTGAAACGGTCGAAACCTACCGAGGAACGGAACAGAGGCGCGAGGGAAAATGCAGTAGTCATGATTCAAATCTCCTGAAAACAATCAGCAAGTTTTTTTGTCTCCGCGACCCGAATTCGGCATCGCGTAACCCTTAGATAGGGACCGCCGATTGCATTTCAAGAGCTTTTTTTCAGATTTTTTTCACGCGGCCTGCGCCGCTGGCAAACCGAGCAAACGCGAAACCTGATCCGGTTCCGTCTCGCGCCGCAGCACGGTGAACAGCGCCACCGCCTCGGGATAATTGCGCGTCAACATCGCCAGCCACTGCTTCAAGCGACCCGGCGACTGGCGTGGCGTCATTTGCGCCTTGGCCTGCAGCCAGAAATCCTGGATCAGCGGCAACAGCTCGGCCCAGCTCATTTCGACCACTTCTTCACCGGCACGGGCTGCCATGATCTGCCGGCCCAGGTCCGGACGCGACACCAGGCCGCGACCGAGCATGATGTCTTCCACGCCGCTGATTTCCCGGCAACGACGCCAGTCTTCGACACTCCAGATGTCGCCATTGGCGAACACCGGCACCTTGACCACGTCCTGCACGCGCGGAATCCATTCCCAGTGGGCCGGTGGTTTATAGCCATCGGTCTTGGTTCGTGCATGCACCACGATGTGTTCCGCACCGCCGTCAGCCAGCGCCGTGGCGCAGTCCAGCGAGCCATCCGGGCTGTCGAAACCCAGGCGCATCTTCGCGGTGACCGGAATGTGCGCCGGCACCGCGCGACGGACATGCTCGACAATCCGGTTCAACAGCTCGGGCTCCTTGAGCAGCACTGCCCCACCCCGCGACTTGTTGACGGTCTTGGCCGGGCAACCGAAATTCAGGTCGATGACTTCAGAGCCCAATTCGCAGGCCAGCGCCGCGTTTTCCGCCAGGCACACCGGATCGGAACCCAGCAGCTGCACGCGCAAGGGCACACCGGCGGCGGTACGCGCACCGGTCAGCAGCTCAGGGCCGAATTTGTGGAAGTAGGCCGGGGTCAGCAACTGGTCGTTGATCCGGATGAACTCGGTCACGCACCAATCGATACCACCCACCCGGGTCAGCACGTCCCGCAGGATGTTGTCGACCAACCCCTCCATGGGTGCCAGGGCAATTTGCATGAGAAACACACTCGACGAAAAACGTGCGGCAGTTTACTGGATTACGCAAGAAACCGCAGAACATCAACGATTCCCTGTGGGGGCTCCCATCAGCTCTTCAGCAGATCCAGCACCTGTAACGCCGGGCCATAGCCTTCGATGAACTCGGCCGGCATGCGTTTGGGCCGACCAGTGGACAGTTCGATGCAGACAAACGTGGTTTGCGCGCGCAACAACGTGGCGTTGTCGCGCGGGCGCTTGAGCTGGAAGTGTCGGGTCATTTTCAGGCGCTGGTCCCAATCGACGATCCAGGTCGCCAATTGCAACTGGTCACCCTCGTAGGCCGCCGCCAGGTAATCGATCTCGTGACGCACCACCGCCATCGCCCGGTCCAGGCGCCGGTACTCGACCAGATCCAGACCCAGGCGCTGAGAGTGGCGCCAGGCGCAGCGTTCGAGCCAACTCACGTACACCGCGTTATTGGCGTGCCCCAGGCCATCGATGTCCTCGGCGCCCACTTCCAGATCGATGATAAATGGCGTTGCCCGATCCCAGCCCATGCCCCACTCCCGGTCAGATTGTTTCGACCGGGGCAGTGTAACGGATGCTCAGGCCGATTGGCGTGATTGCAGGCTGCGGCCGGCCAGCAGTGATAACACGCCATCAATGACACGCGGGTCGGCCAGCACCCGTTGATGACCGCCCTCGGGCAGGCGCAACAATCGGCTGTCGAACCAGGCGTCGTGGATCAACTGGGATTCCTTGACCGAGACCAGGCGGTCGTCTTCGGCATGAACGATCAGGCCGGGCATGTCCAACTGATAGTGCGCGACGTCCAGTGCCGCCGCGCGCATCCCGACGTCTTTTTCAACCTCACGGATGAACGCCGAGCGGGCTTTCGGCGGCAGGCGCACGTAACGGGCAAAACCACGCAGCACCCCGAGAATCCTGGCCGGTGCGGCAATCGTCACCAAGGTTTCGGTCCGCAGCCCCAACTGGACCGCCAGCATGGCACTGGCGCCGCCCATCGAGTGGCCGATGACCGCCTGCAAGGGCGGCAGTTCGGCGGCGGCTTCAAGCATGGCGCGGGCGAACAGCATGACATTCGCTTCACGGCCAGGGGAACGGCCGTGACCCGGACCATCCAGCGCCACCACGGAGTATCCTGCCTCGACCAGCGCCGTGATCAGGCTGGCAAACTGGGTCGGCCGTCCTTCCCAACCGTGCATCAGCAACACCGCCGGGCCTTGCCCCCAGCGCAGGGCCGAGAGACCGAAACGCAGGGTGATACGCTCGGATCTTGCCAGCAGTGGCAATTCCCAGTCACGCGGCGGCAGATCCCGCGGCGTCATGAACGCCAGGCGCATTTTTGCTGCGACCAGCTTCGGTGCAAACCAGCCCAAGGTGCCATTTACGCCACGAACCCACTTCAACGTGCTCATCGCTCTCACTCCCCAGGCCACTGCCTTCAGGTCATAGCACCGCCGACTTGGCGGCACGCAGCAATCGATCGGACAACTCTCCCGGTCCCAGCGCCCGTGCCAGGGCCAGACCACCGACCATCAGCGCCATATCGGCCAATGCCTTGTCGGTGTCTTCCGGGCTGGCCGCCAACTGCGCGACCATCAACTCCACATGCTCGTTCAACGCCACACGGAATGCGTCCGGCAGACGCCCCAACTCACCGACCGACGCCGGGATGGGGCAGGCCGACTCAGACGAATCGCGGTGTTTGCGTGACAGGTAGAACGCTGCGACCAGAGCGCGACGCTCTTCACCGGTCAACTCGGCGTCCATGTCGGCAATCAATCCACGGCGGTGACCGAGCAGTTGCTTGAACGCTTCCAGCATCATCGCGTCCTTGCTTTCGAAGTGCGCATAGAAGCCGCCCACCGTCAGGCCGGCTGCCCCCATCACTTCGCCCACACTCGGTTCGGCCGGACCACGCTGAATCAGCGCAGCACTGGCGGCCTTGAGAATGCGTTCGCGGGTTTGAGCTTTTTTGTCGTTCATCGTTGCCTCCAAATATTACGACTAGAATATTATTCTCATAATAATTTTCTGCAAGCCGTGATTGTGACCGTCGGTCTGAAGCGCCGTGGGATAGAAATGAGGGATTTTGGTCAAACGCCAGACAAACAAAAGGGCCATTCAATAATTGAATGACCCTTATAAAATCCCGCAGAGCGGGTAATCGTGGCGTCCCCTAGGGGACTCGAACCCCTGTTACCGCCGTGAAAGGGCGGTGTCCTAGGCCACTAGACGAAGGGGACGCAAAACCTTCTATGCAACTGATCAGTGCTGAGTGCTGATCGATTCAAGGCCGGTGTGGCCAGACCTTGAACTGTAAATTGGTGGAGCTAAGCGGGATCGAACCGCTGACCTCCTGCATGCCATGCAGGCGCTCTCCCAGCTGAGCTATAGCCCCGGATTTTTCGCCTCGCGGCGGAGCGACATCGTGCAACGTCGCTTCTGTAAAACTGGCGTCCCCTAGGGGACTCGAACCCCTGTTACCGCCGTGAAAGGGCGGTGTCCTAGGCCACTAGACGAAGGGGACGCAAACCCTTCTATACAACTGATCAGCGCTGAGTGCTGATCGCTTCAAGGCCGGTGTGGCCAGACCTTGAAGTGTAAATTGGTGGAGCTAGACGGGATCGAACCGTCGACCTCTTGCATGCCATGCAAGCGCTCTCCCAGCTGAGCTATAGCCCCTCATCGCTGAGGACGGGGCGAATCTTAATGGCGCTTCGGAAACGTGTCAAATTTATTTTTAACAATTTCCAAAATTTTTTGCCGACATAACAATCACTTACCGCCCTGCCCCGTAAATCCGGGGGTGTCTCCGTTCCCGTAGCCGCCACCCGTGAGGGCGGCTACGGGAAGACGCCCTGAATCAGGCGATGTTACCCAGCAGTTTTTCCCACTCCTTGTTTTCCTTCTTCGACACGCCACCGAGCAGATCGATGGCCTGGCGCAGACGGAAACGGGTCAGGTCCGGACCGAGGATTTCCATGGCATCGAGCACCGACACCGAGCTCGCCTGCCCCGTGATGGCGGCAAACATCAACGGCATCGCGTCACGCAGCTTCAGCTCCAGGGATTCGACCACCGCCTGGATCGTCGCGGTAATGTTGTCCTTTTCCCACTGACGCAGGCTCTCCAGCTTCCACAGGATCAACTGCATCAACTGACGAACCTGATCGCCCGAGAGTTTCTTCGACTCGAACAGACTGGCATCCGGGTTGACGCCACCGGCAAAGAAGAACCCTGCCAGCGGTGCGACCTGGCTGAAGGTCTCCACCCGGCCCTGGACATGCGGTGCGATCTTCATCATGTAGTCGGGGTTGAACGCCCACTTCTGCACCCGCGCGGCAAACTCTTCCACCGGCAGGTCACGCAGCCACTGGCCGTTGAGCCACGACAGCTTCTCGATGTCGAAAATCGGCCCGCCGAGGGAGACGCGGCTCAGGTCGAAGTGGTCGACCATTTCCTGCAGCGAGAACTTTTCGCGCTCGTCCGGCATCGACCAGCCCATGCGCCCCAGGTAATTGAGCATGGCTTCCGGCATGAACCCCATGCGCTCGTAGAACGTCACCGAAGTCGGGTTCTTGCGCTTGGACAGCTTGCTCTTGTCCGGATTACGCAGCAGCGGCATGTAGCACAACTGCGGCTGCTCCCAACCGAAATACTCGTACAGCAGGATCAGTTTCGGTGCCGAAGGCAGCCATTCTTCGCCGCGCAACACATGGGTGATGCCCATCAGGTGGTCGTCGACCACGTTGGCCAGGAAGTACGTCGGCAGGCCGTCGGTCTTCATCAGCACTTGCATGTCCATGCGATCCCACGGGATCTCGACATCGCCACGCAGCATGTCCGGAACCACGCACACACCTTCGCTCGGCACTTTCATGCGGATCACGTGCGGTTCGCCGGCGGCCAGGCGCCGGGCGACTTCTTCCTTGGACAGCAGCAATGCGCGGCCGTCATAACGCGGGGTTTCGCCACGGGCCATCTGCTCGGCACGCATCTGGTCCAGCTCTTCGGCGGTGCAGAAGCACGGGAACGCATGCCCCAGGTCCACCAGTTGCTGGCAGTACTTCTGATAGATATCGCCACGCTCGCTTTGCCGGTAAGGACCGTGCGGACCACCCACGTCCGGGCCTTCACTCCAGTCGATACCCAGCCAGCGCAGGGCGTCGAAAATCTGCTGTTCGGACTCGCGGGTCGAACGCAACTGGTCGGTATCCTCGATCCGCAGGATGAACTCACCGCCGTGCTGCTTGGCGAAGCAGTAGTTGAACAAGGCGATGTAAGCGGTACCTACGTGGGGGTCCCCGGTAGGCGATGGCGCAATGCGCGTGCGGACGGTGGTCATGGCAAGTCTCGAAATGAAGATGAAACAAAGCGCGAATGTTAACAGGCGTTGCCCGCCCGGCTCCAGTGAGCAGGGCATTTAAGCCAAGTTTGCCTCTACAAGGGGCCGCCACCGCGATGAATGACGGATTATCACCCGATGGCATTTACCCACTATTGGCTGTATGCCAAATTCGCCTGCTGATAACTTTCCTTACAATTTCTCGACTACAGTTTGCCCCATGCCTGCCCAACTCAAGCGCCGCCTGTTCATTTTCCTGTTGATCGTCCTGCTGATTGCCGGGGGCTTTTTTGCCCACTGGTTCTTCAAGGGGCGGTTTTATGAAAGCACCGACAACGCCTATGTCCAGGGTGAGATCACCCGCGTGTCGAGCCAGCTGGGCGCGCGCATCGACCAGGTGCTGGTGCAGGACAACCAGCACGTGGAGAAAGACCAGCTGCTGATCAGGCTCGAAGGCGATGACTTCCAGCTCGCCGTCGACCGCGCCAATGCCACGCTCGCCACCCGCCAGGCCGAACGCCTGCAGGCACAGAGCAAACTGACCCAGCAAGCCAGCCTGATTGCGGCCAGCGAAGCCCAAGTGGCCTCCAGCCAGGCCAGCCTCGGCCGCTCGCAAATCGACCTGGCCCGCGCGCAAGCCTTGCGCAAACCGGGCTACGTTTCCGAGGAACGGGTCACCACCCTTTCGGCCGACAACCACATCGCCCGCTCGCAGGTGAGCAAGGCCCAGGCCGACGCGCAAGGCCAGCGCCAGCAAGTCGACTCCCTGAATGCCGAAATCAAGCGCCTCGACGCGATGATCGCCAACGCCAGGACCGACCTGGCCCAGGCCGAGCTCAACCTCACCCGCAGCGAAATCCACGCCCCCATCAGCGGTCTGATCGGCCAGCGCGCGGCGCGCAACGGCCAGTACGTGCAGGCCGGTGCCTATCTGCTGTCGATCGTCCCGGACCAGGACATCTGGATCCAGGCCAACTTCAAGGAAACCCAGATCGGCCACATGCAGCCCGGCCAGAAAGCCGAGCTGACCTTCGATGCCTACAGCGACACGCCCATCGAGGCACGGGTCGACAGCCTGTTCGCCGCCTCGGGCGCGCAGTTCAGCCTGTTGCCACCGGACAATGCCACAGGCAACTTCACCAAAGTCGTCCAACGGATCCCGGTCAAACTGACCTTCGCCGCAGACAACCCGCTGCGCGGCAGGATTCGCCCGGGCATGTCGGTCACCGCGACAGTGAACATCAAAGAAAGCCCTGACGATGGCCGGTGATCAACTGATCCGCCCGGTCGGGGAACCGACCCGGCGGGACTGGATCGCAGTGATGAGCGTGATGCTCGGCGCATTCATGGCGGTGCTCGACATTCAGATCACCAACTCGTCGCTCAAGGACATCCAGGGCGCGCTGTCGGCGACCCTGGAAGAAGGTTCGTGGATCTCGACTTCGTACCTGGTCGCGGAAATCATCATGATTCCGCTGACGGCCTGGCTGGTGCAGTTGCTCTCCGCGCGCCGCCTGGCGGTCTGGGTGTCGCTCGGGTTTCTCGTCGCGTCGCTGCTCTGTTCCATGGCCTGGAGCCTGGAAAGCATGATCGTGTTCCGTGCCCTGCAAGGGTTCACCGGCGGTGCGCTGATCCCGCTGGCATTCACCCTGACCCTGATCAAGCTGCCGGAGCATCACCGCGCCAAGGGCATGGCCATGTTCGCCATGACGGCGACGTTCGCGCCCTCCATCGGTCCGACACTGGGTGGCTGGCTCACGGAAAACTGGGGGTGGGAATACATCTTCTACATCAACGTGCCGCCAGGCCTGATCATGATCGCCGGCCTCATGTATGGCCTGGAGAAGAAGGCAGCGCACTGGGAGCTGCTCAAAAGCACCGACTACACGGGGATTGTCACCCTCGGGATCGGCCTCGGCTGTCTGCAGGTGTTTCTCGAGGAGGGTCATCGCAAGGACTGGCTCGAATCTGAGCTGATCGTCACCCTCGGCAGCATTGCCCTGATCAGCCTGATCACCTTTGTGATCGTGCAGTTCTCCAAGCCCAACCCGCTGATCAACCTCGGCATCCTGGGCAACCGCAACTTCGGCCTCTCGAGCATTTCCAGCATCGGCATGGGGGTCGGCCTGTATGGCTCGATCTATCTGCTGCCGCTGTACCTGGCGCAGATCCAGAACTACAACGCCCTGCAGATCGGCGAGGTGATCATGTGGATGGGCGTGCCGCAGCTGTTCCTGATTCCGCTGGTGCCGAAACTCATGAAAATTGTCTCGCCGAAATGGCTGTGCACCCTGGGTTTCGGGCTGTTCGGGCTGGCGAGTTTCTCTTCGGGCGTGCTGAACCCGGATTTCGCCGGGCCGCAGTTCAATCAGATCCAGATCATCCGCGCCCTGGGCCAGCCGCTGATCATGGTGACCATTTCGCTGATCGCCACCGCTTACATCCTGCCGCAGGACGCGGGCTCGGCGTCGAGCCTGTTCAACATCCTGCGCAACCTCGGCGGAGCGATCGGCATCGCCCTCCTCGCCACGCTGCTGGATGCACGGACCAAGACCTACTTCGATTACTTGCGCGAGTCGATCGTGCCGACCAACCCACAGGTGGCCGAGCGAATCGCCTCATTGACGGACCGTCTGGGCAGCGAGACGGCGGCGCTGGGCAAACTCAGCGAAATCGCCCACCAACAGGCGTCGATCATGGCTTACAACGATGCGTTTCATTTTGTCGGGATTGCGCTGGGGATCAGCATGGTGGCCGTGCTGCTGACCAAGGCGTTGCCGGCGGGATTGAAGGCCGGGGAAGCGCACTGAAACTGCGTCGCCCCAGTCGCGAGCAGGCTCGCCCCCACAAAGGTCGGTGTGATCCCTGCTCGCGATGAGGCCATGTCAGACACTGCAACAACTCAAACCTCGATCAGCCGCTCCCGCAACTTGGTGATCTCGTCGCGCATCTGCGCCGCCGCCTCGAACTCCAGGTCGCGGGCCAGTTGGTACATTTTCTCTTCCAGCGCCTTGATGCGCTTGGCGATCTCGCCCGGCGAGCGCAATTCGGCTTCGTACTTGGCGCTTTCCTCGGCGGCCTTGGCCATGCCTTTACGCTTCTTGCTGCGCGAGCCGGGCACGGTGGCGCCTTCCATGATGTCGGCGACGTCCTTGGTCACGCCTTTGGGGACGATGCCATTGGCCAGGTTGAACGCGATCTGCTTGTCGCGCCGCCGCTCGGTTTCGCCGATGGCCCGCTCCATCGAACCGGTAATCCTGTCCGCGTAAAGAATCGCCCGACCATTGAGGTTGCGCGCCGCCCGGCCGATGGTCTGGATCAGCGAGCGCTCGGAACGCAGGAAGCCCTCCTTGTCCGCATCGAGAATCGCCACCAGCGACACCTCGGGCATGTCCAGGCCTTCGCGCAGCAGGTTGATGCCCACCAGCACATCGAAGGTGCCCAGGCGCAGGTCGCGGATGATTTCCACCCGCTCCACGGTGTCGATGTCCGAGTGCAGGTAGCGCACCCGTACGCCATGGTCGGCCAGGTAATCGGTCAGGTCTTCGGCCATGCGCTTGGTCAGCGTGGTGACCAGCACCCGCTCATCGACGGCGACGCGCTGGGTGATTTCCGACAGCAGGTCGTCGACCTGGGTCAATGCCGGGCGAATCTCGATCTGCGGGTCCACCAGACCGGTCGGGCGCACCACCATGTCGATGACACGCCCGGCGTGCTCGGCCTCGTAATTGCCCGGCGTTGCCGAGACGAAGATGGTCTGCGGGCTCACCCCTTCCCATTCGTCGAACCGCATGGGCCGGTTGTCCAGCGCCGACGGCAGACGGAAACCGTACTCCACCAGGGTCTCCTTGCGCGAACGGTCGCCCTTATACATGGCCCCCACTTGCGGCACGCTGACGTGGGACTCATCGATCACCAGCAAGGCGTCGGCGGGCAAGTAGTCGTAGAGCGTCGGTGGCGCCGCGCCGGCCGGACGCCCGGACAGGTAGCGCGAATAGTTTTCGATGCCGTTGCAATAGCCCAGTTCGAGGATCATCTCCAGGTCGAATCGCGTGCGCTGTTCCAGGCGCTGGGCTTCCACCAGCTTGTTGTTGGAGCGCAGGTACTCCAGGCGTTCCTGCAACTCGACCTTGATGCCCTCGACGGCATCGAGCAGGGTTTCACGCGGTGTGACGTAGTGGCTCTTCGGATAGAAGGTGAAGCGCGGCAGCTTGCGGATCACCTCACCGGTCAACGGGTCGAAGGCCGAGAGGCTCTCCACTTCGTCGTCGAACAACTCGATGCGGATTGCCTCGAAATCGGATTCCGCCGGATGGATGTCGATCACGTCACCGCGGACACGGAAGGTCGCACGGGCGAAATCCATGTCGTTGCGGGTGTATTGCAGGTCGGCGAGGCGGCGCAACAACGCGCGCTGGTCGAGCTTGTCGCCGCGATCCACGTGCAACACCATTTTCAGGTAGGTTTCCGGGCTGCCCAGGCCGTAGATGCACGACACGGTGGTGACGATGATCGCGTCCTTGCGCTCCAGCAACGCCTTGGTCGCGGACAGGCGCATCTGCTCGATATGGTCGTTGATCGAGGCATCTTTCTCGATGAAGGTGTCCGAGGACGGAACGTAGGCTTCGGGTTGATAGTAGTCGTAGTAGGACACGAAGTATTCGACGGCGTTGTTTGGGAAAAACGCCTTGAACTCTCCGTACAACTGCGCGGCCAGGGTCTTGTTCGGTGCCAGGACCAGCGTCGGGCGCTGGACCTGGGCGATCACGTTGGCGATGCTGAACGTCTTGCCCGAACCGGTAACGCCGAGCAGCGTCTGGTGTGCCAGCCCGGCCTCGATGCCCTCGACCATCAGGCGAATGGCTTCCGGCTGGTCGCCGGCGGGCTCGAATCGGGTGACTAGCTGGAATTCAGACATGAAATACCCTCTGGGTCGCGCCCGTCCGGGTCAAACGGACAGCAACGAAAAAGACCGCAAACGACCGAAATCGCCCGAGAAAAAAACTGGATTGCGCTCAATGTGGAGTCGATTGCCCGCTCTTTCAAGACAAACGTCCTACATCCCTTAAAGACTATGACGCGGCCAATCGACTAACGGTCGAAAAATAATCGGAAAAACTTACGGTAAAAGCCGATTCGGCTGTCGCCATCACTCGCAGATGGCCTCTATACTAGCTCCCCGTTTGTGCACCGCTCTAGTGCATTCGGCTGGAGCGCGACACGTCCCTCCACACTCCATTCAGAGCCGCCGCAAAAATGAGCCTGTTCTCCGCTGTCGAAATGGCACCACGCGATCCAATCCTGGGCCTCAACGAAGCATTCAACGCCGATACCCGTACCAGCAAGGTCAACCTGGGGGTCGGTGTTTACTGCAACGAGGAGGGGCGAATTCCACTCCTGCGCGCCGTTGTCGAAGCCGAGACGATTCGCGTCGCTCAACACGCTTCCCGTGGTTACCTGCCGATCGACGGTATTGCTGCCTATGACCAGGCGGTGCAGAAACTGCTGTTCGGCAATGATTCGCCACTGATCGCCGCTGGCCGCGTTGTCACCACCCAGGCCGTTGGCGGTACCGGTGCGCTGAAAATCGGCGCCGACTTCCTCAAGCAGCTGCTGCCGAACGCCGTCGTCGCCATCAGCGACCCGAGCTGGGAAAACCACCGCGCGCTGTTCGAAACCGCCGGTTTCCCGGTGCAGAACTACCGTTACTACGATGCTGCGACCCACGACGTCAACCGCGCCGGCCTGCTGGAAGACCTGAACGCCCTGCCTGCCGGCTCCATCGTTGTGCTGCATGCCTGCTGCCACAACCCGACCGGCGTCGACCTGAGCCCGGCGGACTGGAAAAACGTTCTCGAAGTGGTCAAGGCCAAAGGTCACGTACCGTTCCTCGACATGGCTTACCAGGGCTTTGGCGACGGCATCGACGAAGACGCCGCGGCCGTGCGCCTGTTCGCTGAGTCGGGGCTGACGTTCTTCGTCTCCAGCTCGTTCTCCAAGTCCTTCTCGCTGTACGGCGAGCGCGTGGGCGCCCTGTCGATCGTCAGCGAGTCGAAGGAAGAAAGCGCGCGCGTGCTGTCGCAAGTCAAACGCGTGATCCGCACCAACTACTCCAACCCGCCGACCCACGGCGCGAGCATCGTTGCCGCCGTGCTGAACAATCCGGAACTGCGCGCCCAGTGGGAAGCGGAACTGGCCGAGATGCGCCTGCGCATTCGCGGCATGCGCACGCAGATGGTCGACCTGCTGGCCCAACAGGCGCCGCAGCGCGACTTCAGCTTCGTCGGTCGTCAGCGCGGAATGTTCTCCTACTCCGGCCTGAGCGTTGAACAGGTTCACCGCCTGCGCAACGAATTCGGCATCTACGCCCTGGACACCGGCCGCATCTGCGTGGCCGCGCTGAACCAGAGCAACATCGATGTCGTCACCAAGGCGATCGTTGCGGTGATCTGAGTCGTCGAGCAGTAAAAAAACGGGAAGCCAGTGAGCTTCCCGTTTTTTATTTGTCCAAGATAAATCTCAAACCGCCCCCCAGGCCCCCTAGACTGCACACAGATCGATGGTGGGAGCGAACCTGCTCGCTCCCACAGGCTTCATGTACACCCATGAGTTCAGAAGAGAATGCCAATGAAAAACGATGACCTGCGCGCAGAGCGCGATGACCTGGACGACCTTGACGTCTTCGTCCCCCGCCCCACGGCAAAACGCACCAACAACCTGGTATTGCAAGTGGCGGCCGGGGTGTTCCTCGGCGGTCTGGCCCTGTGGCTGGTGCAACTGGGCGCGACGCTGCTCTACGCCAAACTGATGCTCGGCACGATCACCTTCGGCGGCTAGGCCAGTTCGCTCGCGCGCTGGCTGGCGGCGTCGTCGAAGGCGACGTACAGCGATTCCGCGACCTGGCTCTTGATCGCCTTGGTGCTTTCCAGGCCCAGGACAAACCCTTCGGCCTTGCCCCCAGCACGGTTCAAGTCGGCAGCGGTACTGGCTTGCGTGATCGCATCGAACAGTTTCTCGGCGTGTGGGCCAACCCCTTTAGGCAGGCTGATTTGTCCGATGCTCATGCGAACACCCCGTGGGTGCAGGCGGTGAAGGTTGAATGGTTCATGGCGCGTACCTTTTCGGCGAATGGCCGGCAGCGCGTGTTACCACTTCCGGGCCGCCATGGTAGACCTGCGATGCGTTTCTGGTAACCGTCAATCGACGATAAACCGCCGCCCGTCCCGATCAATCGCTCAAATTGCCATGGCGCGCTTGACTTCTCTTTTTGAATCAGTAACATGCACGCCATTCCGCGATAGCTCAGTTGGTAGAGCAAGTGACTGTTAATCACTGGGTCCCTGGTTCGAGTCCAGGTCGTGGAGCCAGACAAGGTTTCAGGGATAGCTTTCAGAATCTCTGCAAACCCTTCAAAACCCGCCTTACGGCGGGTTTTTTCGTTTATGGGATGACCCTTTCCAGATCCGCTTGCCGTTCAGCCCCACCTGCAGACCGCGCCGACGCGCTTTGGCTGGCAACGGCCCCGACCTTCCGGCTCAACCCAATGGCTGCAAAAGCTCATGCGCGGGCTCGGGCTTGATCTTGAACCAGAGGGCGTACATCGCGGGCAGGAACACCAGGGTCAGCACGGTGCCGGCAAACGTCCCGCCAATCAGGGTGTAGGCCAGCGTTCCCCAGAACACCGAATGGGTCAGCGGAATGAACGCCAGCATCGCCGCCAATGCCGTGAGAACCACAGGCCTCGCACGCTGTACGGTGGCTTCGACCACGGCGTTGTAGGGCGACAGGCCGGCTTGCTCATTGGCATGAATCTGCCCGATGAGGATCAGCGTGTTGCGCATCAGAATCCCTGACAAGGCAATCAGCCCCACCAGGGCGTTGATCCCGAACGGTTGCTGGAACAGCAGCAGAATGGGCACCACACCAATCAGGCCCAAAGGCGCGGTGGCGAACACCATCATCATTGCCGACATCGAGCGCACCTGGATAATGATGGTCAGCAACATCAGCGCGATCATGATCGGGAACAGCGGTAGCAATGCCCTGTTCGCTTTGCCCGACTCTTCGATCGAGCCGGCAAACTCGATCCGGTAGCCCGGCGGCATGTTCTCGATGATGGGCTGCAACTGCGCTATCAAGGCGTTGGAGACGTCGGGGGGCTGAAGACCTTCCGCCACGTCGCCGCGCACTGTGATCGTCGGCGTCCGATCACGACGTCGCAGAACGGGCTCCTCCATGCGCACATCCAACGCCCCGACCTGGGACAGCGACACGCGCTGCCCCTGGGCGCCGGTCAGCGTGAAAGCGGCAATTTTCGATGGATCCAGACGCGTCTCTCCCGCCGAACGCGCGATCACCTGAACCGACCGGATATCCTCGCGCACTTCGGTGACAGGCACTCCGGTGAGCAGAAATTGCAGCTGTTGCGCGACGTCGGCCGAGGTCAGGCCGAACGCTTGCAGGCGATCCTGATCAAGGGTGAGATGAAGTGCCGGCGCGCGCTCCCCCAGGTCGGTATTGACGGTTCTCATCATCGGACTCGCGGCCATGACCCCACGCACCTGCGTGGCGATATCCCGCAACACGGCCGGGTCGGGCCCCATCACCCGAAAGGCCACCGGATACGGTGAATAAGGCCCAAACACCAACTGTGTGATACGCACCCGGGCTTCCGGCGCCAAGCCATCGGCGACGGCTTGCCGGAGGCGCAGCTTGAGCGCCTCGCGCTCTTGCTGACTCGCGGTCAGGATGACGATTTTTGCGAAGGATGGATCAGGCAGCTCGGGAGCCATCGCCAAATAAAAGCGCGGTGCCCCCTGGCCGATGTAAGCGGTAACGATCCCGGCTTCCGGCTGCTGCGCCAGCCACGCCTCGACCTTGGCCGCCGCTGCATCCGTCTGTTCGATGGAGGTGCCGTAAGGCATCTGCACCTCAACCAGCACCTCAGGCCGGTCGGACGTTGGAAAGAACTGCTTCTTGACCACGCCCATACCCAGAATCGCCACAGCGAACAGGCCAACCACGAGTGTGGCCACCAGGCCTTTGCGGCGGATCACACGGCCCAGCAGGCGCCTGAAACGCTGGTAGTTCGGCGTTCCGTAGATCGCCGCATGCCCGCCATCAGGCACCTTGATCGACGGCAGCAGCTTGACGCCCAGGTAAGGGGTAAACACCACGGCCACCACCCAGGAGGTGATCAGCGCGATACCCACGATCCAGAACATGTTCGCGGTGTACTCACCTGCGGTCGATTTGGCAAACCCGTTGGGCATGAAGCCGATCGCCGTCACCAGCGTCCCCGACAGCATCGGCGCGGCCGTGTGGCTCCAGGCGTAGGCGGAGGCTTTGATTCGGTCGTAGCCCTCCTCCATCTTTACCACCATCATTTCAATGGCGATGATTGCATCGTCCACCAGCAGGCCCAGCGCCAGAATCAACGAGCCCAGGGTAATTCGATCGAAATCCTTGCCCGTGGCGGCCATGACGATGAACACCGCCGCCAGGGTCAGTGGCACCGCCGCCGCCACCACAACGCCGACACGCCAGCCCATGCTGAGAAAACACACCAACAGCACCACGCCCAGGGCGGCAAAAAACTTCACCATGAACTCGTTGACGGAGGCGCCAATATTCACCGCCTGATCCGTGACCTTGATCAGACTCATGCCCAAAGGCATCTGTGCGTTGATCGCCGTCGCCTCGGTTTCCAGCGATTTCCCCAGATCCAGACCGTTCCAGCCATCGCGCATGACCACGCCGAGCAACAATGCGGGCTCGCCATTGTTGCGCACCAGGAACGTCGCAGGGTCCTCATAACCGCGCTTGACCTCAGCCAGATCGGACAACTTGAGGGTTCGGCCCTGCACCGTCAGCGGGGTATCACGAATCTTCTGCAGGTCATCGAACGCGCCATCCAGGCGGATGAAAACCTGTGGCCCCCTGGCTTCCACCGAGCCGGCCGGCGTTATCATGTTCTGCGTGTTCAACGCACTGAAGATGTCTCGTGCGGAAACGCCTAGTGTCGCCAGCCGCTCGTAGGACAGCTCGACGAAAATGCGCTCGGCCTGTTCACCGATGATGTTGACCTTCTTCACACCCGCCACGTGCAGCAGACGCTGACGCAAGCGCTCCGCTTCGCGCACCAACAGACGTTGCGGCTCACCCTTGGCCTTGAGCGCATAGAGCGCGAAGGTGACATCGGAATACTCATCATTGACCATCGGGCCGATCACCCCGGACGGCAACCCTTTCTGCTCATCCAGGATTTTCTTGCGCGCCTGGTAAAACTCCTCCTGGACGGCTGAGGGCGGCGTGCTATCGAGCAGATAAACCGTGGTGAACGCCAAGCCTGGCCGGGTGAAGGTCTCGGTCCGGTCGTACCAGCGCAGTTCCTGCATGCGTTTTTCCAGTTTTTCCACCACCTGGTCCTGAATCTCCCGGGCCGTCGCCCCAGGCCAGGCAGTCACCACCGTCATTTGCTTGATGGTGAATGCGGGGTCTTCCGCACGGCCCAGCTTGAAGAAGGCGTACAACCCCCCTACAGAAATCAGCAGGATCAGAAACAGGGTGATCGAGCGCTCGCGGACCGCCAGCGCCGAAAGATTGAAGTGGCTCATCGACTGACCTCAACCACCGATTTTTGTGTGGCGCCAGCCTGTTCGGTTCTGACCCTTTCTCCCTCACTCAACAGGTGTGCTCCCAACGCGACCACACGATCACCCGCCTGGAAATCACCCGTCACACGCACGCTGGCCTCGTTATCCAGGCTGCGCACCTTGACCGGGCGCCATGCCACCTGTTCCGGTTCTCCCGCAACCACCCAGACACCCGGGCCTTTACCCGTGTCGTAGAGGGCGCCCATGGGCACCTGAAATGCCTTGGCATCAGCCACCTGCGTGTCGGCGATCACTACTGAGATGGTCGAACCCAGGGTGGCGTTGGAGAACGCGCCCTCCAGCACATAACGTGCTTCAAATGTTCGGGTCTGTCGATCTGCGGAGTCGGACAACTGACGTAGACGGGCGTTGCCGGCACGCTGGTTCTGACCGTAGAGCTCGACCGTCGCCGCCGAGCCCAGCGCAGGCCGCAGCGTCTCGGGTAACTGGATCACGGCCTCGCGCTGGCCTGAATGCGCAACGCGAACCACTATCTGTCCTGCGCCAACCACCTGCCCCGGCTCGGCCAAGGTGTCCACTACCACGCCATCAGCATCCGCCAGCAACGTCGAATAACCGGTCGCGTTTTTCGCCACGTCAGCCTGAGCCTGAGCAGCGTTCAACTGAGCTTTCGCCGAGTCCGCAGCCGCTTTGATCCCTGAGTAAGCCGACGCAGATACCGCACCGACGGACACCAGATCACGGTAACGACGTTCATCATCTGCGGCCTGCCGGGCTCTGGCCATGGCAGCCAGCACCGCTTCCTGCTGCGCCCTGGCGGTCAGCGTCAGGTCATTGGCATCGATGCGCATGAGGGGCTGTCCACGTTTGACACTCTGCCCGGCGTCCACCAGGCGTTCCAGGACTTTCCCAGGCACCCGAAAACCGAGATCGCTCTGAACGCGAGCCTCGACAATACCGGTGAATACCCGTGCCGCAGGTGCGCTGGGTTGAACCACGCCGATGCGCACCAACGGTACTTGAAGGCGGGGATCGGCAGGCGCGGCCTCGTTGCAGGCCGTCAGGACAAACGGCAGCAAGCCAATGAAAACAAGTGACAAGCGATGGCGCTGGATCATAAAGACCTCTCTGTAGCGAATGCGCCCATGCTTATTCAAGTGACCAATTCTGTCAACAGTCACAATCCACGCGAATGGGTATCGCCCACGTGTCGGAGCGAGGCAGAGAGGCTTGATATCGGTTTTTCAGGCGCCCACACAGGTACGGATGCGCAGCGCATCCGTCATCGGAGGTTCAAGGCATCAGGCTGCGCAGAACCAGATTGGAGATAAGAGAGGGGGCTTCTTCAACAACATCGAGGTTGTATTGCAACAGCAAGGGATTGATGAAGGGCCGCAGCGCGAGATGAATGGCCTCCACCGTCTCGTCCAGCGGCGTCTTGCGTTCGAACTCGCCGAGCTCTCGCCCTTCACGCACGATTTGCGCCACGAATCCCTTGATCCGAGCGTCATAGACTTGTGAACTGGGCCAGCGCTCCGACGCGGAGAATGCGGCGATGTCATAGAGTTTGCGGTCGTTGAAGAACAGGCTCACGCCTGTCGCGATCAAGGTTTTGACCAGGCGCCGAAACCGCTCAGTGGGCGAGATGCCGTCCACATTGATGGCCTGCTCCACTGCCGCAACGATTTCAGTCAGGCAATTGGTACAGATTGCTTCACCAATCGCCTGCTTGGATTCAAAGAATTTGTAGATGTAAGCCTTGGAAAAACCGATGGCTTTGGCCAGGTCAGAAACGGTGGTCTTGCCGTAACCGTACTGACTGAAATGCTCGTTGGCCGCCGCGACAATCTGGTTTCGGATGTCGTGATCGGCGGGGCCACGAACGCTGGGCGAAGAAACTGATGGCTGATTCATGCGAGCAGCTTACTCATCCCAAAGGTGGTTGACAACTTGTGACCAAATCGTAATATCGTCACAAAACAACCCTTCCGCAGGTATCGCATGCACCCGCCTCCTCGTTTCGCCGTCTTACTGTGTCTGGGTATGGTTGCAGGTTGCGCAGTGGGTCCCGACTACTCGGAACCCCGCACGGAATTGCCCGAGCATTTCTCGGCGCAAACGGCCAAGGCGCGACCATTGGGCGCTGCAAATGGCGATCTCGCCGCTTGGTGGAACACCTTCAATGACCCGTTACTCAGTCAGCTGATCAATCGAGCACTTGAACAGAACCTCGATTTAGCTCAGGCAAGCGCAAGGATCGAGCAGGCGCGCGCCGGTTTGGGCGCGGCTAACGCAGCCCTCCTGCCGTCGGCCACCGTCAACGGTCAAGCGGCCCGAGCCCGTCAGTCATTGGAAACTCCGTTGGGCCAGGTGCTCAATTCAGACCCTTCCTATGATCGCTACGGCAGTGCCTACGAGGCGAATATCGCTGCCAGTTGGGAGCTGGATGCGTTTGGCGGGCTGCGCCGAAGCAAAGAAGCCGCTCTCGCCGATTATCAGGCCTCACAAGCCGGGGCGATTGCCACACGCCTGGCCGTGGTCGCGCAGACAGCCGATCTTTACGTCAGCATCCGTGGCCTTCAGACACGCCTGGACATTGCCCGACAGCAAGTCGACACGCGACAACAACTGCTCGACACCCTCGAACATCTCTATGCAAAAGGCCTGGCGGCCGAATTGCAGCTGAATCAGGCCCAAGGTGCGCTGTATCAGGCGCAGGCCACCGTTCCGGTGCTGCAGGCAGGCATTGACGCGGCAATGAATTCACTGGATGTCATGTTGGGCAAACCACCCGGCACTTACAGTGCGCTGCTGAACAAGCCGGGGCCCATCCCTGATGTGCCTGGCCTCTCGGACATCGGTGCTCCAGCCGACCTGCTGCGTCGGCGTCCGGATGTGATGGTCGCTGAGCGCCGACTGGCGGCCTCCAGCGCGCGCATCGGCGAAGCCATGTCCGAGTACTACCCCAAACTGTCTGTGGGGGCGCTGCTCGGCAGTGCCACCTCGGTATCCAGCGCAAACCTGTTCAGCAACGGTGCCAGCCAGGCTTCGGCGGTATTGGGATTACGTTGGAGGCTGTTCGATTTTGGCCGCATCAACGCTCAAATCGATTTGGCGAAAGGCCAGGAGGCAGAAGCCTTGGCCGCTTATCGCCAGTCCATACTGAGGGCCTGTGAAGAGGTCGAAAGCGCTTTTTCAGCACTGATCAACCGCGAGCAACAATCGGCACGACTGGCCCAGGGCGAGTCGGCGTATGCAAAAGCCCGGGCAACATCGTTCGTCGCTTACGAGAAAGGCGTGGTCAGCCTGATCGAAGTGCTGGATGCCGATGAACACCTGCTGGCGGCATCGGATGGCAGGGCTCAGGCACAAACCGAGTCGGCTCGCGCTGCTGTGGCCGCGTTCAAGGCATTGGGTGGCGGTTGGCAGCCGGACAACTCAAATGTTCGTGTTGCCTCGACGACACGGTAGCGCGATGACCGGTGTGATTTCTCTCTGACCACCCACTCTGCGATCGAACGACCCATCAGGTATTGGATGGTGATTGCGGCGTGTCGGGGTTGAGTTGCTGGCGGCGGAATTGCCCCGGAGGCTGGCCATGGATCTGGCGAAAGCGTCGCGAAAAGTAGGCTTCATCGGCGAAGCCACACAACCTCGCCACCTCCCCTACAGGCCGCGTGCCATTGAGCAGGTAATTGCGCGCCGCGTGCATTCGGCGTTCCAGCACCAGCTCAGTGAAGGTCTTGCCGATTTCCTTGCGCAACCAGTGTGTCAGGTAGGTCGGTGACAGGTAGGTCGCGGCGGCGACCTTGATCAGGTTGAGGTCCGGGTCGGCGATGTTCTTGCGTAGATACTCGGACATCCGGCTCAACGCATCGCGTCGGCTGACTTCAGCGGCGTTCTCTTCGGCCAGCCGCTTGAGCGGCTCGGCATACAAGGCACACACGCCCCCCACCAGTTGCAGCAGCAACCCCTTGAGCATCTCGCGGGTGCCGAACTGGCGGTTCTCGTCCAGCACGCGCATCTGTTCGATCAATCCGCAGACCTTGCTGAAATCCTCATCGGCGAGGATGAAGTCCAGATGCTCCTGGAAGCGAAACGGTGACAGCTCGGGCGCCAGCAGGATCGACACCTCCTCCAGATCCATCGGATCGCACTGCAGGTGCGGCAGCAGAAAGGTCTGGGAAAAATTGATCACAATGAAATTGCTGTCGGCCGGGTGCGGGATCACGTGCACGCGATGCGGCAGGATGAACGCCAGCGTGTTGCGCGGAAACGGACGTTCGACGTTGCCGATGTGCTGGACGGTGTCGCCACCCAGGTTGATCTGAATCTGGAAGTATTCGTGGCGATGCGGGCTGGTTTCGGCGCGTCGGCCCTTTTTGTCGCGAATGTAGAAGTCCGTCAGCTCGCTGCGCTGCTGCATGACGTAGGTGGGAACACGACTCGGTGACGACATTTCCTGGGGATCCTCGGCAATACATGGACAGGTTGTCGTTGTGCGGCGACGAGGCCCATTGTGAGGGCGATTACGGCTCGACTTCAACACGACATAGGATGACAGCGCGATTCCGAAAAATAATTGTATCCGTGAGTGATATTTCGACTGTCCAAAAATCCCGCACAGCTTGTCTAAATTTTATTTCTTAAAAAACAGATAGTTATGAATCCATCGACGCAAATGCAAAGAAATGCGTCGGTAGGATTTTTCTTGGACAGATGCATTTCACGCCGTTTTCAGCGAAAAAAACGATCTAACGCCTCCGTTGATTTTGCAAGGTTGTACGACCACTGTGGCAGTCATTGCAGCCCGACTCCTTCCAAAAACAATCAAAAGGTGCGCACTCATGAACCCGTTTTTTTCTCTCGCCAATCCTCCCCCGCCCTTCCCGACTCCAAGGCGTCCCTGAACACCTGACAGCGGCTGTTCGCGCCTCTTTTCCCAGCAGAGATTTCGCTGTCCCCGGCAATGGGGGCAAGGACTCCGGCTGCGCGCGAACCACTCGATTCACCTGACAATAAGAAGGTCCACTCATGTCGAACTCACAAACCTCTGCGTCCACCGCCCCACCGCTGAGCGCCGGCATCCGCGACGCTGTGCTGCCTCAGCGCCTGCCGACACGCCGGCGCTGGATCATGCTGTCGCTGCTGCTGATTGCAACGATCATCAACTACATCGACCGGGTGAACATCTCGATTGCTGCGCCCTTCCTGTCCAAGGACCTGGGCCTGGACAAGATCGAGATGGGCCTGATTTTCTCGGCGTTCGCCTGGACCTACGCCCTCGCCCTGGTGCCTGCCGGGTTCGTGGCCGATCGCTTCGGCTCCCGGTTCACTTACGGCGTCTCGCTGATCAGTTGGTCGACGGTCACCGTGTGCCAGGGTTTTGCCACGGGCTTTGCGTCGCTGTTCGGCCTGCGCCTGGCCGTCGGCGCCATGGAAGCGCCGGCCTTTCCGGCCAACAGCCGTGCGGTGACGGTGTGGTTTCCGGCCCGGGAACGGGGCATGGCCAGCAGCATCTACGTGTGCGGCCAGTACCTGGGCACGGCACTGTTTACCGGCGCGCTTCTGTGGCTGGCCACGACCTTTGACTGGCGCCACGTGTTCTACAGCACCGGGGCACTCGGTATCGTTTTCGGGGTGATCTGGCTGTACATGTACCGCGATCCGCTGAACTGCAAGAAAGTCAGCCAGGAAGAACTGAAGTACATCGAGTCGGGCGGAGGACTGGTCAAGTGCAGTCAGGAACGCACCAAATTCAACTGGCGGCAGATTGCCGAGCTGTTCACCTATCGGCAGATCTGGGCGATTTGCATCGGCAAGTTCGCCAGCACCTCGGCGCTGTATTTTTTCCTCACCTGGTTCCCGACGTACCTGATTGAAGAGCGCCAGCTGACCACGATCAAGGCCGGGATCTTTGCCGTGATGCCGTTCGTTGGCGCAACGGTCGGCATCCTGCTGGCGGGCATCGTCTCCGACCTGTTGATTCGTCGTGGCTACTCCATGTCCTTTGCGCGCAAGTTGCCGCTGGTGGTCGGATCGATGCTGGGCATGTCGATTGTCCTGGTGAATTTCACCGATTCGAACCTGATCTGCATTGCCATCCTGACCATCGCCTTCTTTGCCCAGGGCATCGCCTCGTCGTCATGGGCGGCGGTCTCGGAAGTGGCCCCCAAGGAACTCATCGGCCTGACCGGCGGGGTCACCAGCCTGGCCGCCAACATCGGCGGAATCGTCACCCCGATCGTGATTGGCGCAATCGTCCAGTCGACCGGCTCCTTCGCCTTCGCCTTCTGGTTCATTGGCGGCGTGGCACTGATGGGCACCTTGTCCTATTCGTTCCTGCTCGGCCGCCTGCACCGCATCGAACTCAAGGTTCGTTAAGTACAGAAACGCGTTTTTCTCCAATACGAGGCGGCTTTCGTCCAACTTCGCCAAACGAAGCCGCCGTAGGCTGATGCCTCCACCAGGACAATGACAAGAAATGACCATGACCGACTACGTGTTCACCCCGGATCTGCCCGTTACCCTGCCGGTTGCCGGGAGCCCCAAGCGCTTCCCCGTCGGCCGGGTATTCTGCGTCGGACGCAATTACCCATGGCCAGACACCCAGGGCCAGTCCCGCCAGCCACCGGTGTTTTTCATGAAACCGGCCAGCAACGTGGTGGATGCCACCGGTGAAGTGGCGTTCCCACCCCTGACCGACGAGTTCGCCCACGAAATCGAACTGGTCGTGGCCATCGGCGAGGGCGGCGCCAATATTCCGGAAGATCAGGCACTGGCCTATGTCTGGGGCTACGGTGCCGGCCTGGACCTGACGCGTCGCGATGTCCAGCGCTCGGCCAAGAGCAATGGCTTGCCATGGGAAGGTGCCAAGGTGTTCGACGGCGCCGCGCCCATCACCGCCATCGTGCCGGTCTCCCGCGCCGGCCACCCCGAGGGTGACCTGTGGCTGAACGTCAACGGCGTGGAACGCCAGCGCGACAGCCTCGACAGCCAAATCTGGTCAGTCAGCGAAATCATCAGCCGAATTTCCCAATCGGTGGCGCTGCGGGCCGGCGACCTGATCATGACCGGCAGCCCCGCCGGCGTCGATGTGCTGCAACCCGGCGACCTCATCAACGCCGGGATCGACGGCATCGGCCAGATCGAAATGCGCGTCGGCCAGCGACCTTGATCCCTCAATACAACACGCCCCAAGTGAACTGAAAAAAGGAAACAACAACATGTCCAGTCCTTTGAAAGTGGCCCTGGTAACCGGTGCAGGCAGTGGAATCGGTCGCGCCGTGGCCCTTGGCCTGATGGCCGATGGGTTCACCGTGGTCTTGGCCGGACGCCGGCCGGAACCCTTGCTGGAATTGGCTGAACTGGCGGCTGTCGACGGACACGAAGCCCTGGCGGTGCCCACGGATGTGCGCGATCCGGCCAGCGTCGATGCGCTGTTTGCCACCATCACCGTCAAATACGGACGCCTGGACGTCGTGTTCAACAATGCCGGCGTCAATGCCCCGGCCGTGCCGCTGGACGAACTGACGTTCGAGCAGTGGCGCAACGTGATCGACACCAACCTCAACGGTGTTTTCCTCTGCGCCCGTGGCGCCTTCGGCCTGATGCGCCGGCAACAGCCGCAAGGTGGACGCATCATCAATAACGGCTCGATCTCGGCCCATACCCCACGCCCCTTCAGCAGCGCCTACACCGCGAGCAAACACGCGGTGTTGGGGCTGACCAAGTCCCTGGCCCTGGACGGCCGCGAATTCAACATTGCCTGCAGCCAGATCGACATTGGCAACGCCCTGACCGAAATGTCGGTACGCATGACCAAAGGCGTGCGCCAGGCCAACGGCACCATCGCCGTGGAACCGATGGTCGACGTCAAGCACGTGGCCGATGCCGTGCGCTACATCGCCGCCCTGCCACTGGAGGCGAACGTCCTGAACATGACCGTCATGGCGACTGCCATGCCGTTTGCCGGTCGCGGTTGACCGGCCTTTTTATTCCGCTTCGCGAGGTCTACATGAAACCAGAAGTCTTGCAGCTCAGCCCGATCCTGATTCCTGAAATCAACACCCGGCTCGACGAGCTGTTTACCGTGCGCCGTTACTTCCAGCAGGCCGACAAGCAAGCCTATCTGCAAGAGCACGGCGCGAACATTCGCGGTGTAATCACCGGCGGGCACACCGGCATCACCCAGGCCGTCATGGCGCAATTACCCAAACTGGAAGTGGTGGCGGTCAACGGCGTGGGCACCGATGCGGTGGACCTGGCCTACGCCAGGGATCGCGGGATTCGCGTGACCGCGACCATCGGTGCACTGACCGAAGATGTCGCCGACCTGGCCATCGGCCTGTTGATTGCCGTGTGCCGTGGCCTGTGTACCAGCGACCGCTACGTGCGCTCGGGCCAATGGCCGCACAGCCCGACGCCGTTGGCACCGTTGCCGTTGGCGCGCCAGGTGTCGGGCATGCGCATCGGCATCGTCGGCATGGGCCGGGTCGGTCGCGCCGTGGCGGCCCGCGCCACCGCGTTCGGTTGCCCGATCAGCTACACCGATCTGCAACCGATGAGTGACGTGGACCACACCTTCGTCGCCGACCTGAAGCAACTCGCCAGCAACAGCGACGCGCTGATTCTCGCCGCTGCCGCCGACAAGGGCGAAGCGATCATCAATGCCGATGTATTGCAGGCGCTGGGCACAGGTGGCTATCTGATCAACGTGGCCCGGGGCAAGCTGGTCAACGAGGCCGACCTGGTGGCGGCACTGGCGGCCGGCGAGATCGCGGGGGCGGCACTGGATGTGTTCGTCGATGAGCCGAACGTACCCCAAGCCTTGTTCGGCCACGAGAACGTCGTGCTGCAACCCCATCGGGCCAGTGCGACCGTGCAGACCCGTACACGTATGGGCGAGATGGTGGTGGCGAGCCTGGTGGACAGTTTCGCCGGGAGAGTCCCAAAGGGATCGGTGACGGATTGAACCCTTGGCATCGAGGGGACATGACGTCCCCTCGATGCTTCGGTGTCAGGCAAACAAATCGGCACCCAGCTGGAAGGCGACCCACAGCGCGAGGCCGGTTGCAAAGGCCAGTGCGATATTTTCAAACAGGTTGTTGCGGTATTGCTTGTCCAGCAACGATTTCTGGTTGGACATGATCAGCAGGCCCAGGGAAATCACCGGCAAGCCAATGATGTTCAACGCGCTGACACCGATGGTCAGCGTCACGAAGTCCGGCATGCCCGGCAGCGACCAGATCAATGGCGTGACGAGGATGAACAGCATGAACCATTTGTGCATCGGGTCATGGTGAAACTCCTTGCCGTACTTGGCGCGACGCTTGGGCAGAACGTGCTGGAAGGCATCGGTGATCAACATCGGGAAAGCCGTGGTCTTGCCCGAGATACTGGCAAACAGCGTCGCGAACACACCGATGAAAAACACGTACCAGCCGATCGGGCCGAAGTAGATTTCCAGTGCCTTGCCCAGGTCACCCAGGGTTTTGACCTCGATGCCGTTGGGCCGCAGGATTTCCGCGCCGACGATCCAGATGGCGAGGTTGATGACGATCCCGACGAACACCGCAAACAGCAGGTCGTTGCGTTGAATGCGCTTGTGTTGTGGTCCGACCCAGCCCTTTTGCCGCATGACGTAAGGATGCACGAAGTTGGCAATCGAACCCGCGACGGCGCCGATGACCGAAACCGCCACCAGCAATGCGCCATGCACGCCCTCGTCAGGCGGAATGCTGAAACCGACGGTGCCTTTGATGATGCCGGTGACATCGGGACCGGACATGACGGCCAGCGCGATGAACGCCAGGGTCATGATCGCCAGCAGCAGCTTCATCACGCCTTCGATCATCGAGTAGATGTTACGCCCGACCAGCATCCAGACCGCCAGCACCACCGCCACCGAACAGAGCAGCGGCTGGTCGATCTTGAACAGCATCGCCAGCGACTCCCCCGCGCCCTTGATCATGTAGGCGTTCATCAAGTGGCCCATCAGCAGGGCATAGACCAGCATGAACCAGGCGAAGACCGGATTCAGTTGGGCGTAACCTTGCAGGATGGTCATGCCCTGGTTATTGCACAACTGGAAGCGCGCGATGATGTTGACGATCAGGTATCTCAACAGCAGAGAGACCGCCAACACCCACATCATGGCGTAACCGTAGTTGGCACCGGCCACGGACGACGTGATCAGGTCACCCGCGCCCAACCACGACAGCACGGCAATGATTCCCGGGCCCAGGAGTTTGAATATTCGTAGAAATCGACTTTGCGCGGGCGCCGCAGCCTGGCCTTCCACGGAAGGAATGCTGGTCATAGAGTGTATCTCCATTGTTTTTTTTGTGAGAACCCGCGAAGTCGAACACAGTAAGTACGATGTCGTACAACACTTGTTAAAACGAGATTATTTAAAAATATTTCAATTCCTCAACAGCCGTATGGGCTTTTCGTAGTGACACCTGTCTGGCGTTTCTCTCCTGGTTGGCAAAACAGGCATTGAAGTCCAGCAAGCACAGTCATAGGATGACTGACCACACTCATAACAATAAAAGGTCCCATTGTGCGTAAATCCCTCGTCCTGGCCGCTGCCGTTGTCAGCGGTCTCAGCCTGCAAGCCAATGCCGCTACCTACGCCTATATCTCCAGTCCGGGCGACGGCTTGATCTCCCAATATCGCCTTGACCAGAGCAACGGTGCGCTGAGCCTGGTCAATCAGGTCAACGCCGGAGACCAGGTCAACCCGATGGCGATCACGCCTGACGGCAAAGTGTTGTTTGCCGCATTGCGGGTCAAGCCGTTTCAGGTCCTGGGCTACCGCATTGACCCCAAGAGCGGGCAATTGACGCCGTTGTCCAAGGCCCCACTGGCCCAAAGCATGGCTTACCTGTCGACCGACAGGTCCGGGCGTTACCTGCTCGGCGCCTCCTATGGGGCCGACGCCGTTACGGTGCAAGCCATCGACAAGGCCTACCAGCCATCGGACAACATCCTGAGCTACGCCACCGGGCCACATGCCCATTCGGTGCGCACCGACCCGAGCAATCGTTTCGCCTACACCGGCAACCTGGGTGCAGACCGCGTGCTGCAATATCGCCTGGATGACCAAACCGGTGCGCTCACCCCCATTGGCAGCGGCTACGTCAGCGTGCCGGCCAACACCGGTCCTCGGCACCTGACCTTTTCCAAAGATGGCAAATACCTGTACGTGGTCGGCGAGATGAGCGGCACTGTCACGGCCTTTTCAATCAATGACAGCACGGGCGCATTGACCCAGATTGCCGTGGCCAACGGGATTCCCGAGCGTTTGAAACTGGCCCACGGCGAAGTGCGCGATGCGCGTAACAACGACCTGAAAGACGACCCGACACCCCGTATCTGGGCGGCGGACTTGCAGATTTCGCCCGATGGCAAACTGCTGTTCATGACCGAGCGCACCAGCAGCTCGGTGTCGGCGTTCGCGGTCGATACGACCACTGGCGGTTTGCGTTTTCTGCAGAACTATCCGGTCGAAGAGCAGCAACCGCGCAATATCGCGTTTTCACCCAACGGGCGCTGGTTGCTGGTCACGGGAGAGAAAAGTGCAAAGGTCGGCACGTACGCAGTCGGCAGTGAAGGCGCCCTGAAGCGTGTCGGTGAAGCGGCGTCGGGCAAGGGCGCGTTATGGATTGAAGTGTTGCAGACGTCGGTGGAGTGATCCTGCACCCCCGTTGCGGCCAGCTCGGGATGGGGGCTGACGCGTTCTCCGACTGAACGCGTCGTCCTTTGGTCCATCGCGAGCAGGCTCGCTCCCACAGATTCAACGGACTGTTCAGGCATGCTCGCTGCTGTTGGCGTGCACCGTTCGCGGTTCGCCATGCCCATGGTCCTCCACCTCGATCACCGGAACCTCCTTCCCGTCGCAATCGTGCAACTTGCCTTCGCTGAAGTAATCGCCTTCGCGCAACGCGGCCAGGTCCTGGTAGCGCAAGACACGTTCAGTGCCGGCGGCAAACACCGATTGTTGGTCCGAGTTACCGGCGGTGAGGTGGTTGAAGGTCAGGTTCAGCACAATCGCCATGATCGCCGAGGAACTGATACCCGAATGAAAGATCGTGGCAAACCAGCTCGGGAAGTGGTCGTAAAAATTCGGGGCGGCGATGGGAATCATGCCGAAGCCGATGGAGGTGGCGACGATGATCAGGTTGACGTTGTTGCGATAGTCGACCTTGGACAACGTGCGAATGCCGCTGGCCGCCACCGTGCCGAACAGCACGATCCCGGCCCCGCCCAGTACCGAAGTCGGTACAGCGGCGATGACCCGGCCCATGAATGGCAACAGGCCAAGGATCACCAGGAACAGGCCGCCGGTGGCGACCACGTAGCGACTCTTGATGCCGGTGACCGCCACCAGCCCGACGTTCTGGGCAAAGGCGCTCTGGGTGAACGACCCGAAGATCGGCGCGATCATGCTCGACAGCATGTCGGCACGCAGGCCATTGCCCAGGCGTTTGGAGTCAACCTTGGTGCCGATGATTTCACCGACGGCCAGGATGTCCGCTGAGGTCTCCACCAGCGTCACCATGACCACGATGCACATCGACAGGATCGCGGCGAAGTGAAACGTCGGCATGCCGAAGTGGAACGGCGTCGGGAAGCCGAACATCGGGCCCTGGGTGACGGACGAGAAGTCCGCCATGCCGAGGAACAGCGCAATGATCGTCCCGATGACCATCGCCAGCAGGATCGACAAACGGGAAATGGTCGCGCTGCCGATCTTGCTCAGCAACAACACCAGCACCAGTGTTACTGCCGCCAGACCGATGTTCGCCATGCTGCCAAAATCCGCTGCGTGGCTGTTGCCACCCATGGCCCAGCGTGCGGCCACCGGCATCAGCGTCAAGCCGATGGTGGTGATCACGATGCCCGTGACCAGGGGCGGGAAGAACCGGGTAATTCGCGAAAACACCGGTGTGATCAACAAGCCGATCAGTGACGCCGCGATGACCGCCCCCAGGATCGATTGGAAGCCGCCCTCCCCCCCACTGCTGACAATCGCCACCATGGTCGCGACACCCGAGAACGACACCCCCTGCACCAGCGGCAACTGACAACCGAAGAACGGCAGGCCGAGGGTCTGCAGCAATGTCGCCAGCCCTCCCGCAAACAATGAAGCAGCAATCAACAAACCAATGTCCGCCGGTGTGAGCCCGGCCGCCTGGCCGATGATCAACGGCACCGCGACGATACCGCCATACATGGTCAGGACATGTTGCAGGCCGTAAGCCATATTCGCGCCGACCCCGAGGTTTTCGTCCTCGGGCCGTTGGTGTGAAACATGGGGCGTTTTCATGATTGGGGGGTTCCCTGGTTTTTGTTATGCGCACACTGTATGCAACACAACAGACAAATGTCCATAGAGTTGTATACAACTTGCCAGTCAGATTATGGACACAGGTTCATGATTTCCTGCCGCATCCACTCCGCGCACCTCAATAAACCTTGCCATTCACCACCTCGAGACTGCGCTTCTCGCCCGCCAGTCTTTTTCAAATACGGCGACAGACGGCAACGCTGGCGCATTTTCTATACATATAAAGTCTGCATAACGATCTCATTCGACATTCAGTTCGACAAAAGCAAGAACGCGGCCAATAACTTCAAGCATCGCAGCGTCAGCCTCCCGAGACAGAGGCGGTGTTCGGTGAGAGCTAGCGTCGCCGCTACCTGGAGGCTTGAGCAATGAAGGATCAATACGACTTCAGCAACGCCGGGCGGGGGGCCGTTGCTTGCGGCAAGGGCAAGACACGCATCACCATCATGCTGGACGAAGCGGTGATCGAGGCGGCTCGCACGCTCGCGGAAACCGAGGGCTATGGCTACCAGACAGTGATCAACAACACGCTTCGCCACGCCTTGCTCAGTAAAACGGGCCAATCCGCAGGATCGGCACAGCTCAAAAAAGGCATCACGGCCTCAGACCTGAAAACCCTGGAGAAAAAGCTGCTGGACGCCGTCAGCGAAATCCAGCAATTGATGGAAGCTGACGTTCGTCCCTGAGCGAATCAGTCAATCGAAGGTGCCCTGGCTGGACTCGATCAACCGTCCAAGCACCTGCTTCAAATGTTCACTTGCGGGCACCTGGATGCCGAACTCGCTCTCCAACAGTGCAACCAGCTCTTCGACATCCGCGACCTGGCGCCGCTCGCTGTCGCGGCCGATCCGGTGGACCGCGAAACTGCCATTGTTCAACGTGCGCCGCCACCCTTCTCCGGTCCGCGCCACCATCAGCCTCTGGGCAAATGAGGAGTCGGGAGAGGTCGAGACGTACCAGTTGCCGACCGCGTAATCGATGTCTTCCTGGCGCTGCAGGTCGAAGATGTACATCGGCCGCCATTCACCGTCGACCTTGGCGCGCAACGTGTAGCCGTCCACATGCTGCTCGATGCGATAGGGCTCATGGGGCGTGGACTGTTCAGCGCACGTATCGAGCAGCAATGGCGCCGTGGGCACCATGCCGCCGAAACCGACATCGGTGATATAGCGCACGTCGTCCAGGGTGACCAGGCTCAGGCGATGGGTACGCGCCGTCCATGCGCCTTCCGGTTGGCCCATGACCACGCGCCCGGAGATTCCGTGAGCGTTGAAGCCCAGTTGCTGAAGCAGGCAAAGAAACAGCTTGTTGAGTTCGTAACAGTAACCGCCGCGTGCCTGGTGCAGGACCTTCTGCTCGATGGAGGCCAGGTCGATGAGCACCGGCTCGCCCGACAATGTCGTGAGGTTTTCGAACGCAAAGGCACCGGTATGACGCCGTTGCAGTTGGCGCAGGGTTTCCAGGGTCGGTGGCGGGGCCGTGTCGAACCCCAGACGTTGCAGGTACAACGCGAGGTTGCTCGGGCGTATCTCACTCATTGCTCGTTCCTTATGCGCGGCGATGGCGCCATGTATAAGGGAAAAAGCGCGGCAACCGACAATTGATTTCGCCAATTGCCTCCACGACCATCAGCGTCGCTTGCGCGAGCTCAGTTGAATCCAGGTCGGGGCATGGTCGCTGGCGTGCGGTTCATTACGCACCCAGGCATCGACACCGGCCTCCTGCAGATAAGGACTCAGCGCCGGATTGAGCAGCAGATGGTCAATGCGAAGCCCGGAATTTTTCTGCCAGTGCTGTCGGAAATAGTCCCAGAAGGTGTACAGCCGATCCTCGGGATACAGATGGCGCAGGGCGTCGGTCCAGCCCTGATCCAGCAATCGTTGATAGCACTCGCGGCTTTGCGGTTGCAGCAGCGCGTCCTTGAGCCAGGACCGCGGGTTGTAGATATCCAGGTCAGTCGGCACCACGTTGTAATCGCCGGCCAGCACCACCGGGTGCTCGCTGCGCTGCAGGTCCCTGGCGTAAGCGATCAGCCGCTCGAACCAGGCCAGCTTGTAGTCGAACTTCGGGCCCGGCTGCGGATTGCCGTTGGGCAGGTACAAACACCCCACCAGCACCCCATGCACCGCTGCTTCGAGATAGCGGCTGTGGGTGTCGCTGTCGTCACCCGGCAGACCGCGCCGGCTCTCCAGGGGCTGCGCATCCCGCGCCAGGATCGCCACCCCGTTCCACGACGATTGCCCCTGCCAGATCGCACCGTAACCGGCCTTCTCGAGTTCGGCCGCCGGGAACGCGCTGTCCACCGACTTGAGCTCCTGCAAACACGCGATGTCCGGCTTCTCCCGCTCCAGCCAGGCCAGCAGGTTGGGCAGCCGGGCGCGCATGCCATTGACGTTGAACGTTGCGATTCGCAATTGCTTCATGGACCAGCGCTCCGTACAAGGGTGTTGTGCGTGTGACATCCTTGCCTTGCGCGGGTTGCGTTGGCGATTGCCAACGAGGCGTAATAGGCACCCTTACTCAACTGATCCGCCGAGAAAGAACACCTGATGGATATCACCCTGCAAGGCCACGGAATCAACCTGCGCCCGCTGCAATACCGCGATGCCGAAGCCCTGGTCCACGCCGCGTCCGATGGCGAACTGTGGAACCTGACCGTCACCGTCGTGCCCTCCCCGACCACCGTCGACAGCTACCTGAAAAAAGCCCTCGACGGCCGGGATGCCGGCACGGTTCTGCCTTTCGCCATCGTGCTGAACGACACAGGCGAAGTGATCGGCTCGACGCGGTTCTGGAAGATAGACCGGCTCAACCGCAAGCTCGAAATCGGCAGCACCTGGATCTCGGTCCGCTGGCAGAAAACCTTCGTCAACACCGAAGCCAAATACCTGATGTTGCGACACGCCTTCGAGGCACTGGGCTGCGTACGGGTGCAATTCACCACCGACGAAAACAACCAGAAATCCCGCAACGCCATTCTCAGGCTCGGGGCGCAGCAGGAAGGCATCGTGCGCCACGAGCGCATCATGCCGGATGGTCGCAAGCGCAACTCCGTAAGATTCAGCATCATTGACGACGAATGGCCGCAGGTCCGGCAGACACTCGAACACAAACTCAGGGAGGGCACGGCCCGCTGACCGGTGATGACCGCTCGTCGTCCAACCGGCACCAACTTCCCGCCCCCTCACACCAACATCAGGTACCGACTCATCTTTGGGAGACGCACTTGATGAACATCAAACTCACTTCATTATTGCTGGCGAGTCTGTTGGCCACCTCGGCGACCGCCTATGCAGCCAGCGGTGACGGCGCGGATGCCAGCGGCACCAAATCCGGATCCACAGGCGGATCGACCATGGCGCCCAACAACAACCCAGGCGAACCGTCCGGTGGCAACAACGGCGGCGGTGCTGAGGGCAAGGGCAACAATGGCGGCGCGGGCACCTCAGGCGGCAGCTCAGGCGGAACGGGCGGAACCGGGGGCGCCAGTGGCTCGGGCGCAGGTGGTGGCACCGGGGCGTCAGGTGGTGGGACCGGTGGTGCCGGAGGCGGCACCGGCAACTGATCGCACAAAAGCCCCCGTGTTACACGAGTGCGGGGGCTTGCGCGTCTCAGCGGTCGGAGCGCATCAGCTCCCCGAAAGCGCCTTCAATCGACAACACCGCCGCGCGGTTTCGCCCCAAGTGCTTGGCTTGATACAGCGCCGCGTCCGCACGCTCGATGAACACTTCAGGGCTGTCCAGGCGCGTTGGCACGAAGGCATGGCAGCCCAGGCTGACGGTCACGTGGCCACTGGGCGCGCCGCTATGGATGATGTTGCGGGCCATGACGCTGTGACGGATCTGTTCGGCAACCACCAGGGTGCCATGAATGTCGGTGTCCGGCAGCAGTACAGCAAATTCCTCGCCGCCGTAGCGCACGGCCAGATCGACCGGACGATGGCAGCAACTTTTCACAGCCCTGGCCACCTCGGCCAGGCAATGGTCCCCCGCCACGTGGCCGTAGGCATCGTTGTAGCGTTTGAAGTAATCGATATCGAGCATGATCAGGCCCAGCGAGCTGGACTGGCGGATGTCACGTCTGAACTCGATCTCCAGCGCCCGCTCGAACAGACGACGATTGGCCAACCCGGTCAGGCTGTCGTGGGTCGCGATCAGCTTCAGTTCTTCCTTGGCCTTGCGCAGATCCCGCTCGACCCGCTCGCCCACCCGCACCTGACGCACGAACACCCAACCGAACAGGCCAATACCGAGTATGACCAGGGCCACAATCAGGCTCGACTGGAAGGCCGTGTCGTACCACCCCTTGAGAATCGAATCCCTCGACGAGGCCGCCGTCACCACCAGCGGGTACGCATCGAGTTGCCGGTAGCCATGCAGGCGCACCGCACCATCGAGCACCGAACTGATCATTGCGCTGCCGGACATGGCGCCGGCCAGGTACTTGCTGAAAATCTCGCCCTTGGCCAGTGACTGGCCGATCTGCGACTCCACGAAGGGTCGCCGCGCCAGCAGTGTTCCATCGGTCAGCGCCAGGGCAATGGAGCCATCCTCATCGATGCTGAAACTTTTGAAGAACTGATCGAAGTAGGACATCTTGATGCCGGCCAGCATCACGCCCTGAAAATGGCCGTCCTTGTCGTTCACCCGCTTGGACACCGGGATGATCCATTCGCCATTGGTGCGGCTGCGAATCGCCGGACCGATGTGCGCCACGGACGACACGTTCTGCTGGTGATAGAGGAAATACTCGCGGTCAGCCACGCCTGGACCACGGGGCAGATCCTCGAATGAAGTCACGATCCACTGGCCGTTGCGGTCGAACAGGAAGATCCCGTGCAACTGACTCAGCGCCTGTACGCGCCGCGCGAACGTCTTCTGCAACAGGGATTTCTGCACCTGATCGAAACCGTCCATCTGAAGCCAGTCCGCCAGGCTGGTCAGCACCAGGTCGGCCTTCATGAACGTGTCTTCGGCCTGCTGCGCCACGGCGCGCGTCAGGTTAGAGGACGCGGCTTCGGCCACCGCCAGATCGTGCCGACGCGATTGCTCGAGTTGCAGATACAGCAGGCCGCACAGGCACAAGCACACCACGGCAATAAACAGCACCGCAGCCTTGCGCAGGGGCAGCCGTTTCAAGGCGGTACCATTGGCGTGGCGCGGGTCGTCATCGGAGATAGGCAAAAGCTCATCCTGCAAGGGCAAGGCATGGGCAGAAGGCCCAAAACCCTTAAAGGAAGCGAGCTTAGTCTACGCGTCGAGGCGCGGCAATTGTCCTTTCGACGGGCGTCACATCGCGTTTTGCAAATGTCCGCGCCGAGGCAGAAGATCCCCCCGAATGCACCTGATTACTGCCCCGCCACCGCTGCATGCAAACTCAACACAGGCGCCGGCGAAGGTCGATTCAACGCTCGCAACACGGGCGCATCGTAGCCATACACATCCGGCTTGAAAGACACGCGTCCATCATTGCCCAGGTCGACCGTCCAGTAAGCCAGCAACACCGGAACCTTCACCGGCAGCCGAATGTTCTCGGTCCTGCCGTTGGCCAACTGCTTCTGGATACCGTCGCTGTTCCACTTGACCGGGTCGTTGAACAACAGCTCCACCAACTGCAGCGGGTTTTCCACGCGGATACAGCCGGAACTGGTCGCACGGACGGTCCGGGCGAACAACTCGCGATGCGGCGTGTCGTGAAGGTAAATCGCGTAGTCGTTGGGGAAGCGGATCACCACCTGTCCCAACGAACTGTCGCGTCCGGCATCCTGGCGCAGACTGAGCCCACGCGGATGGGTCCAGTCGACGGTGGCCGGGTCCACTTCGTTGCCCTCGCGATCGATCACCCGCATCCGATTGGCGGCGAGGTAACCGGGGTTGCTCTGGATCTTCGGCAGGACGTCTTCCTTGAGGATCGTCGGCGGTACGGTCCAGGTCGGATTGAAGGTGATGTAGGAAATCTGCGCCTGGAAGATCGGCGTATTGCGCGCCGCCTTGCCGACCTGCACCCGGGAACGCCAGATCGGCTGGCCATCGCGGTACATCGCCACTTTATAACCTGCGATATCAACGATCACGAACGTGCCTTGAAGCTTGTAAAGCAGCCAGCGCGCCCGCTCCATGTTCACCCGTACCTGATCGATACGCGCTTCAACGGGCACGTTCAACGCGGCCAGGGTGTTCGCGCCGACCATGCCGTCCGCGCCCAGGTATTGCTCGTCCTGATACTTTTTCACCGCCGCCGTGACGGCAGCGTCGTACCGGGTGCCATGGAGCAGGCGCGGATCGAGAAAACCTGCCGCGACCATCCGCGCGCGCAACTGCGCGACGGCCGGTTCGTCCATGCCAGGCTTGAGCGAATGATCCACCGTCACCTTCGGCCAGCCGCCCCGGTCCCGAACACTGCGCAGTTGTGCCAGCGCCTGGCGCAATCCGGCGTACACCGCTTCCTGGGGCGGTGCCAGGGCAAAGGCTTTCGCCACGTCGTGCTCGTCCAGCGCAGCGAAAAACGCGTTGACGTCCTCCCGCGGGTCAACCCCGTTGGCATCGAAGTTCCAATGAATGTCCAGCCGTGAAGGGTCGACCTTGCCCCGTCGTAACTGCAGCAGCGCGGTGATGAAGGTATGAGTGGTCGCCAGGTCGAATGCGGCCTGCTGCTCAGGCGTGACCGGCGTGGTCTGCATCGCGGTGCGGGAGCGGACCAGCTCATCGATGCGGAAATCCGCAGGATTCAGCCCATCGGCGTCGGTCGCATTGAGACTGGCGATCAATTGTTCGACGTCGCGGTCATTGGCCCAGGCCGCGCGATAGGCGCGGTGGGTGTAGAAATCCATGACCAGGCGGCTGACATCCACACGCCGATGACGCGCCGACGTCAGCAACGGCGGGAACGCTGTTTTCAGGGGTTCCAGCGAGGCCTGGATGGCTTGCGCGACGTTGTCATCCGCAGAAGCCTCAAACACGACATTGGACGCAGATACCGGCGCAATCGGCGAAGTTTCTCCGAGCGCAGTGCCGCTGATCAGAAAGACCATAAAAAAAACACGGCTTATGACGAATAACCTTGTTAAAAGCACCATGGATAATCCTTAATCTCCCTCATTCAACGCCTGGCTTTCATCGCACTGCTAGACTCGAACTTAACATGATGAGACATCTATATGGCGCTACTACGTTTTGGCATCCTGCTGCCGGGCCTGCTGCTGACTGCAATGTTCATACCGTCAGCCTACGCCGATTCACTGGCGGCCGCCCTCATCAAAGCGGCCCCGCAAGCTGACGCCAAGGTCATCAACCTCGCCGTCCGTGCCTCGCAATGCAGCATCGCTCAAGGCGCCGCTCCTGTCCAAAGACTTGCCGTCATTGATTATTCCCTGCCTTCGACCCAACAACGACTGTGGGTGTTCGATCTAAAGAAGCGCAAATTGCTGTTTCATGAACTGGTTGCCCACGGACGCAACAGCGGCGAGAACATGGCCGTCAACTTTTCCAACCAGAATGAGAGCTTTGCCACCAGCCTCGGCCTGTATCGCACCCAGCAGAGCTACGTCGGACAGAACGGGTACTCATTGCGCATGGAAGGCCTGGAGCCAGGCTTCAACGATAACGCGTTCGACCGCGCCATCGTGATTCATGGCGCGCCGTATGTCAGCCCGGTGCTGGCGCGGGCCAATGGGCGCATCGGTCGAAGCCTGGGTTGCCCGGCCGTGCGCCCGGCCATTGCGCACAAGCTGATTGATTCCATGAAGGGCGGGCAGTTGCTGTTTTCCTACTACCCGGATCAGCGCTGGCTGAAGACGTCTTCCTACATCAACTGCGGCAGCGGGACGATGGCGACAGCGGAAAAATCGACGAGTAAACGCTGAAGCGCGATTGCGTGCACAATAAGCACCGCCCCAAAATCCATCAGGGAAGTCGGATCACAATGAAAACAAAAAAGCAGGCGCTGATTCTCGGCGCTTTGCTCGCCCTGTCGTCTGGCGTTCAGGCCGAGCCATCGCATCTGGACAGCGTCATCCAGCAAGGGCAACTGCGCGTCTGCACCACAGGCGACTACAAGCCCTATACCTTCAAGGCCGAGAACGGCGAATATGCCGGCATCGACATTGCCATGGCCCGCTCGCTGGCCGACAGCCTGGGCGTCAAGGTCGAATGGGTGCAGACCACCTGGAAAACCCTGATGCCTGACCTGGTGGCGGGTAAATGCGACATCGGCATGGGCGGCATCTCGGTCACGCTGGAACGCCAGAAAAAGGCATTCTTCAGCACCACCCTCGACATCGACGGCAAGATTCCGCTGGTACGCTGTGAGGACCAGGCGCTTTATCAGACCGTCGAGCAAATCAACCAGCCCGCAGTTCGACTGGTCGAGCCCGCCGGCGGCACCAATGAAGCCTTCGTTCACGCCTTCCTGCCCAAAGCGCAATTGAGCCTTCACGACAACGTCACCATCTTCCAGCAACTGCTGGATAAAAAGGCCGACGTGATGATCACCGACGCCTCGGAAGCCCTGTACCAGCAGAAACTCAAACCCGGCCTGTGCGCGGTGAACCCGACCCGGTTCATGCAATATGGCGAAAAGGCCTACCTGCTGCCGCGTGACGACATGACGTGGAAGCTGTATGTCGACCAATGGCTGCACCTGGCCAAGGTGACGGGCCATTATCAGAATGTGCTGGGGCAGTGGATTGCGACGCCGGAGTCCAAATAGACCGGAAGCGCTGAACTGAGCTCGTTATCCTAAGCTTCCGGCTCACAGACACGATTTAATCTGTCAGGGTTACAGGTGTGGTTCAGGTGTCGAGGTTGGTCGATGTAAAAACAGAACAAAAATGCTCACCAAACACCGCCTGTTTATCCCTGATAAACTGCACGCCTCCGCCTTCCTGATTCAGATCCCCCAATGCCTCAACGCAAAGCTACACCCTCCCGCCGCTTCTCCGTCGCCCCCATGATGGACTGGACCGACCGCCACTGCCGCTATTTCCTGCGCCTGCTCTCCAGACACGCCCTGCTCTACACCGAGATGGTCACTACCGGGGCGCTGCTCAATGGTGATCACGAGCGGTTCCTGCGTCACGATGAAGCCGAGCACCCGCTGGCCCTGCAGCTCGGCGGCAGTGTGCCGCTGGACCTGGCCGCGTGCGCGCGCATGGCCCAGGCGCAGGGTTACGATGAGGTGAACCTGAATGTCGGCTGCCCGAGCGATCGGGTGCAGAACAATATGATTGGCGCGGTGTTGATGGGGCATCCGCAATTGGTCGCCGATTGCGTGAAGGCGATGCGCGATGCGGTGTCGATCCCGGTGACGGTGAAGCATCGGATCGGTATCAACGGGCGCGACAGTTACGAGCAGCTGTGTGATTTTGTCGGCACGGTTCGCGATGCCGGGTGCACGAGTTTTACCGTGCATGCGCGGATTGCGATTCTGGAAGGTTTGTCGCCGAAGGAGAACCGCGACATCCCGCCCCTGCGTTATGACGTGGCGGCGCGGCTGAAGGCGGATTTTCCGGAGCTGGAGATCATTCTGAACGGCGGGATCAAGACGCTTGAGGATTGTCGCGAACATTTGCAGACGTTCGACGGCGTGATGCTGGGCCGCGAGGCGTATCACAATCCTTACCTGATGGCCGAAGTGGATCAGCAATTGTTCGGCAGCACGGCACCGATGATCAGCCGCGCCGAAGCGCTGGCGCAATTGCGGCCCTATATTGCGGCGCATCTCGAGGCGGGCGGCTCGATGCACCATATCACCCGGCATGTGCTGGGGCTGGGCAGCGGTTTTCCGGGGGCGCGCAAGTTTCGGCAATTGCTCTCGGTGGACATTCACAAGACCAAAGAGCCCCTGGCCTTGCTGGATCAGGCGGCGCAGTTGCTGGAGGGGCGGTAACCGCACTCTCCCGGGTCATGGCTGACCGTCGCTCGCATTGAACCTGTGCCCTGATTTGTCATCGTATCTATCGATACCGCGCCCCGCCAATCAGACAGCCGTTCCCAGGTTGTTGCCACCGGGGCCGTCGATACACACATGCGCCCTTGAGTGGCTGTCAGCGCTCGGGTAATGTCATTAGACCCACAGGACAGAGCACGCCCATGACTTCCAAGCTGGAACAACTCAAAAAATTCACCACCGTGGTTGCCGACACCGGCGACTTCGAAGCAATCGCTCGCGTCAAACCGGTTGACGCCACCACCAACCCTTCCCTGCTACTCAAGGCGGCCGCCATTCCTGCTTACGCGGAATTGCTGAACGCCAGCGTCAGCGACTGCAAGGGCGACGTGGGCCTGGCCAGTGACCGCTTTGGCGTCGCCGTAGGCCAGGAAATCCTGAAAGTGATTCCTGGGCGCATTTCCACCGAAGTGGATGCACGCCTGTCGTTCGACACGGATGCCATGTTGAAGCGTGCGCACCGTCTGATCGAGCTGTACGAAAAAGCCGGCATCGGCCGCGACCGCGTGCTGATCAAGATTGCGTCCACTTGGGAAGGTATTCGTGCTGCCGAGATCCTGGAGAAGGAAGGCATCCAGACCAACCTGACCCTGCTGTTCTCGTTTGCCCAGGCGGCGGCGTGTGCCGATGCAGGTGTGTTCCTGATTTCGCCGTTCGTGGGCCGGATCTACGACTGGTACAAGAAGGCCAACGGTAACGACTACACCGGCGCGGACGATCCGGGCGTGCAGTCGGTAACGCGCATTTACAATTACTACAAGGCCAATGACTACAAGACCGTGGTCATGGGCGCCAGCTTCCGTAACCTGGGCCAGATCGAACACCTGGCCGGTTGCGACCGCCTGACCATCAGCCCGGACTTGATCGACAAACTGGCCGCCGACACCGGCAAGCTGGAACGCAAACTGGCGCCGGGCAATGCCGGCGAAGCTCGCTTGAGCCTGAATGAAGCGCAGTTCCGTTGGTTGTCCAACGAAGATGCCATGGCCACCGAGAAACTGGCCGAAGGCATTCGTCAGTTTGCCCGGGACCAGGAGAAACTCGAGGCACTGCTGCAGGCCAAGCTGTGATCTGATTTCCCGTCATGCAAAAAGGGCGAACCCTGGTGGGTTCGCCCTTTTTTGTGGGGATCAACTCTGTGGTGTTCTTGATACCGCCATCGCGGGCAGGTCAAGTCGTCGCACCGTCGCTCCCACACTTCATCCCCTCAGGAAATCAGTGCCGCTCCAGCGCATTGACCAAGTCATGGAACGCTTCGCGGTTGGAATCGTTCAGCCCCATCAGGATCTTGTGCGCTTCGAGCACCTTGATCCGCACCACTTCTTCGGATTGATCCTGATCCGGCAGGTCGTCCAGGCATTCCGGGCACGGCACAGGCTTGTCGACGATGTTGAACACCTGCTCGAAGCCCATGGACTGCAACAGACGGGTGATGTCTTCGTGGGTGGTGACCACGGTCGGCAGCAGGCCGACCTTTTGCCGCGACAGGATCGACAGCTTGGCCAGCAGGCCAAGGGTGGTGCTGTCGATGCTGCGGGTTTCGGTCAGGTCGATCACGATCGCGTTGAAATTCAACGCCGTGAAGATCCGCTCAATAGTCGCATCCAACGCCGAACACAGGGTCAGGCGAACTTCACCGACGAACTTCAGGACGAAGGTGCCGTCCTGCTCGGCGAACTGGATTCTACCGGTACTCATCAAAGATTCCTGCTCAACACCAACAGGGCGATATCATCCGGCATCTCCCCCAGCGTGGCCAATCCAAAAACCTGCCGCAGCCCATCCAGGGTGCCGCCCGCTGCCTTGACCCGCTGGGGCAAGGCCGCTTCTTTCTCTTTGAGTGTCGGTTCCGGCAAAAGGTCCAGAATGCCATCAGACATCAGCGTCAGGCTGAACGTCGGCGGCAGCTCCAGCACGTGGTCTTCGTAGGTGGCCTCATTGAAGAGGCCCACCGGCAGGCCACGCCCTTCCAGATAACGGACACTGTCTGGCGTGTACAACACAGGCAACGGCAAATGACCACCGATGCTATAGGTCAACAAACCTGTCTCCTCGTCGATGACTCCACCGACCATTGTGACGTGTTTACCCAGCTTACAACTGATCAGGCCCCGGTTGATATGACCAAGGACCTCGGAAGGCTTGAATTCCGGCAATGTGCCGTTGCGCTTGGACTCGAACAGCAAGCGCGTGGTCATGAACTTCAGTAGCACGGTGACGAAGGCTGAAGAAGCGCCATGCCCGGAAACATCCGCCAGGTAGAACGCGACCCGACGCTCGTCGACCCGGAAGTAGTCGACGAAATCACCCGACAGGTACAGCGACGGGATGATCTGGTGTGCAAACTTGAATTCGTCGGTGGTCCATGGACTGACCGGCAACATGTTCATCTGCACCTGGCGACCGGCGTTCTGGTCCTCCTGGAGCAGGTTCAGGCTGGCTTCAAGCTCACGATTGGCCTTTTCCAGCTTCTCGCGGTAGCGCTGGTTTTCCAGCAACAGGCGCGCACGATCCAGGGCCCGGCGTACGGAATGCTCGAGCACGGCCAGATCTTCTAGAGGCTTGATCAGGTAATCCGCCGCGCCCAGGCGCAGCGCCTCGACCGCGTCATTCATCACGCCGGCACCGGACACCACGATAACCGGTGTTTGCGGCGACCGCTCGGTGACCTGGCGGATGAGTTCGAGTCCGCCCATCTGTGGCATGCGCAGATCGCAGATGACCAAGTCGGGCTTGTCTTGCTCGAATACCTGAAGACCCTGCTGGCCATTGCCGGCCTGCAGGACGCTGAAACCACTGTCTTCCAAATAGGCGGCGAGGCTCGCGCGCACTACCTCGTCATCATCGATTATCAGCAGCGTGGCACTGGTTTTTGGCATGTGGGCAAACGGCGCCAGAATTAGGTTGGCGTAGCAGGCTGGGGTTGTCCCGGCTCACACTACTGGATTCGCTTTCTAGCCTCTCTGCCGCACCGCTTTCGGGCATTGACCCTACTCGCCGGCACACCAGAGGTGCCCTTCTAAGGCGCAGACGGTACTCCCATCCGCGGGGCGTTTCAAGCTCACGCCGATGGTCGCTTGACGTCTTTACTTGTCAAATCACCGGGAGTTATAAGAACAGGCAAAACCGTAACCCAATGGAAGGACGATGCCCATGAGTCGAACCGATCGGGACTACAGCGAAAAGCGTGATTTCATCCGCATGCGGGTCGATGCCGATATCGCGCTGATTCATCAGGGAGACGAGATCGCAGCCGTCTGCGTCGACCTTTCCAGCAGTGGCATGCAGGTCCAGGCGCCCCGTTCATTTGCGGTCGGCGACCGCCTCAGCGTGCGCATAGAGTCCGATCACGCTGCGCTCAAGGGCCTCGAAGCCGACACCGAGGTGGTGTGGGTAAAAGCACAGGACGGCGGTGCGCAGAAACTCGGGCTTACAATCCTGAAGATGAAATAAACAGGATCCAGAACGAAAAAGGCGGCCGATGGGCCGCCTTTCTCATGTTTACCGGTCGAAATCAGAAATCGTCTTCGACCTGGCCATCCTTCACTTTGAATTCGCGGTTCTGCAGGTACGCATTGCGAATGAAGGTGTACTTGTCGCCGCTGATCAGCTTCTCGCTGGACAGCAGACTGGCGCGGGTATCCACGATGTTCAGGGCGAAGATCGAATTACGCACCGGCACGTCGTTGATGTACCGGTAAGGGCCGGTGTAGCTGTCGACGAACCTGGCCGGCGCATCGCGCAGGGTGCTTGGGCCCAGCAGCGGCAACATGACGTAAGGACCGCTTCCTACACCCCAGTAGCCCAGGGTCTGACCGAAATCTTCGTCGCTGCGGTTCAGGCCCATGTGGGTGCCGACATCGAAGAAGCCGAGCAGGCCGAAGGTGGTGTTGAAGATCAGACGTGCAGTATCAACGCCTGCGGCAGCCGGTTTGGCTTGCAGGATGTTGTTGGCAAGGTTGGTGACATCACCCACGTTGCGATACATGTTGTGGATGCCGTCTTCGAGAAACTGCGGGGTCACGGCCTGGTAACCCTGGGCAAGCGGCTTGAGACCGTAGGTGTCGATGAAGTCGTTGAACTGGAAGATCGGACGGTTAACGCTTTCCCAAGGGTCGTCTTCCGAAGCTGCCTGGGCAGCGAACGGAACCAGCATGACGCTGGCGCACACACAAAGCTGAGCTAGATGATTGCTCCAGCGCATAAAAAACTCCTTGGGGTTTGTACGGGGCGCAGGCCTCTTGGCCCAGGCATCAAGCTGCTTAGTATAAGACGGAAACGCCGCTTTAGGCAGCCTCGTGGGTGATGGCCTACGGATGATTCGCCATGACTGCCCGTGATTCACATCCCTGTCACTCAACTGTCATCGTTAACGCATAGCCTGTTTCGTTATTTCAGGGATGTTGACATGCCGCACGCCGAAGCCTTGCCCCTCGCCGCTCCGAACCTGACCGCCGTCCTGTTCGGCCTCAGCGGCTGCCTGGTGGATTTCGGCGCCCGCACGCGCCAGCACGGCGTACGTGCCGAGCATGCCGAGGTGACACCGGGCGCGCTGGACAGTGTGCTCAGCTTGCAACGACAACAGATTCCCTGTGCCTGGCTCGACGAACTCGCCCCTGCCGTCAGCCGTTCCCTGGCTGCCGCCCTGCCGGAATGGATCAAGCCATCGCAACACCCAGCAACAATCAATCCGTGGCCGGCGCCAAATGCCTGCTGGCAGGCGTTGATGGCATTGAATGTCGAGCGTCTGGATGGCTGCGTCCTGGTCAGCGGCGAACCGCGTCTGCTGCAGTCGGGCCTGAACGCCGGGCTGTGGACCATCGGACTGGCGTCGTGCGGCTCGCTCTGCGGGCTGGCGCCCAACGAATGGCAAGCCCTGAGCCAGAAGGAGCGCGAACACCTGCGCGGCAAGGCCACGGTGCAACTTTTCAGCCTTGGGGTGCATTCGGTGATCGATCATCTGGGCGAGCTCGATACCTGCCTGGCGGACATCAGCCTGCGTCGCTGCAAAGGCGAAAAGCCCTGATCGAGATCATGCAGGTTGCGCACGAGTGGATTAATCTAAAGGTCAGCCATAGACCTTTGGCGCGCCGCTGCGGTCTATGCCAGTGCCTATCGATAAAAGGAAGAACGCCATGCCTGCCCGCGAATTGCAACAACAGCTCAACACTCTGCGCGAGCAACTGGAACAGAATCCCCCACTGACCGAAGTCGAGCGCGAAGATCTGCACGCGCTGATGCAGCAGATCGAACTCGAGCTTGAGCTCGAAACCAAAACCCAGGATTCCAGCGTTGCCGATAACGTGAACCTGGCCGTAGAACGCTTCGAAATCGAACACCCTACCCTCGCCGGCACCCTGCGCAACATCGTGCAGGCCCTGGGCAACATGGGTATCTGAAACCGCCGGATACAAAAAGCCCCGCCAATGGCGGGGCTTTTTCATGTCTGCGGGCTCGCTCCCACAGGGTACGGTTATTGGCGAACCAGACGATGGTTCGGTAACCGCACGTCCTCGGTGCTGCGATACGGATTGATATCCAGCCCGCCACGCCGCACATAGCGCGCATACACCGTCAGCTTTTCCGGTTTCAGCAAGCGTTGCAGGTCGAGGAAAATCCGCTCCACGCATTGCTCATGGAAGTCCGAGTGCTGACGGAAACTGACGATGTACGCCAGCAGGCTTGCATGATCCAGTGCCGCACCGCGGTACTCGACCACCACGCTCCCCCAGTCGGGCTGGCTGGTGACCGGGCAATTGGATTTGAGCAGGTGACTGTGCACGCTTTCCTCGATCACGCGCGAATCATCGCAGCGCAACAACTCCGGACGCGGATGCTCATAATCGCTGACGCTGATGTCCAGGTCGTCGATGCAGGTGCCGGGCAACGTCACCACACCTTCGGCCTCGACCTCGCGCAAGCTGCGGACCCGCACGCCCACCGATTTGCCAGCAGCGGCGGACAAATCCTTGACCAGCGTCGCTTCCAGGCTGGCGGCATCGGCAAAGGGGGTCTGGTTCAAGGAGTTCAGGTACAGCTTGAACGACTTGGATTCGATGATGTTCGGTGAATCCGCAGGAATGCTGAATTCGCCGATCGCCACCACCGGCTTGCCGGAAGGCAACAGCCACGACAGCTCGAAGCAGTTCCAGAAGTCCACGCCCTTGTACGGCAAGGTTTCAGCCGTCAGTCCCAATTCCGCCCATTTTGCGGTGCGCGGGATCGGGAACAGCAAGGACGGCGTGTACGTGGCGATGTATTCGCTGGATTTGCCCAGCGGCGAGTGTTCGGCTGCGGGATGCATGGCGGAAACCTGACTGAAGAATCAGCGGATTCTACCAGCCTTTGCCCGCGCCTTAGAGTGCTTACTGACTGACAGTCAGCTTGCCGACCATGCCCGCCTGATAGTGACCCGGGATATTGCAGGCAAACTCCAGGCTGGTCGCCTGGGTGAACGTCCAGGTCAACTCGGCAGTCTTGCCCGGCTCGACCAGCACGCTATTGGGGTCGTCGTGCTTCATTTCATGCCCCATGCCGGACATCGCACCGTGATCCATTTCCTTCATGCCGGTAGGCGTCAGCAGGCCGCTCTGCTGCATATTGAGCATTTCCTGCTGATGTCGTGCATGCATCGCCGCGTCGCCAAGGTTGAATTCGTGCAACAACTGGCCTTTGTTCACCAGCACAAAACGAACGGTTTCACCGGCCTTGATATCTATCGCCTTGGGCGTGAACGACATGTCGCCCATCACCACTTCGACGCTGCGGGTCGCTTTGGCGGCCGAGGCCGGTTCTCCGAAATCGAAACCGTGCCCCGGCGCTGCCCACAGCGGCGAACTCAACGCCAACAGACAGACCGCCATCGCTTTGCGTAAAAACATGGTCACACTCCAACAAGGTAAGGTTCAGCGTGGAAAAACCTTAGACTGCTGACGCTGCCCGCAACCTGACGAACAGATTACAACTTTGTCAGGTTGGCCTGTACCGACACCGCCCACGGTATAAAGCATCCGTCCCATTGATCCCGAGTCGCCCCATGAAACTGCTGATCGTCGAAGACCAGGCAAAAACCGGTCACTACCTGCGCCAGGGCCTGGCCGAGGCCGGATTCAACACCGAACTGGTCGCCGACGGCAGCACCGGCCAACAGTTGGCGCTGAGCGGTGATTACGCCCTGTTGATTCTCGATGTGATGCTGCCTGGCCGCGATGGCTGGCAAATCCTGCAGGCGGTGCGCAGCGCGGGCCTGGACACGCCAGTACTTTTTCTGACAGCCCGGGACGCCGTGGAGGACAGGGTCCACGGCCTGGAGCTCGGTGCCGACGATTATCTGGTCAAACCCTTCGCCTTCTCCGAACTGCTGGCCAGGGTCCGCAGCCTGTTGCGGCGCGGCAGCGCCCAACCCCAGGAAACCAGCCTGCAACTGGCGGACCTGCGCCTGGACCTGATCCGCCGCCGTGTCGAGCGCAATGGCCAGCGCATCGACCTGACCGCCAAGGAATTCTCCCTGCTGGAAATGCTCCTGCGCCGTCAGGGCGAGGTGTTGCCCAAATCGTTGATCGCCTCCCAGGTCTGGGACATGAATTTCGACAGCGACACCAATGTCATCGAGGTCGCCATCCGTCGTTTGCGCCTGAAGATCGATGACGAGTTCCCGAACAAGCTGATCCACACCGTGCGCGGCATGGGTTATGTCCTTGAAGAGCGCCCCGCCTGATGCGTCGATTGTCGTTGAGCAGCCGCCTGGCGCTGCTGTTCGCCGCCTGCACCGCCGTGGTGTCGCTGGTGGCCGGCGTGCTGTTCAGCCGCGCCAGCGAGGCGCACTTTGTCGAGCTCGACCAGCAATTGCTGGACGGCAAGCTGATGGCTTTGCGCCGGGCGCTGCCTGACCTGCAATCGAGCGGGAGCGAAGTCAGGCTGGCGGATGAACTGAGCCGTCAGGCCGACGTCTCCCTGCGCATCACCGGCAACGACGGCCAGCGCTGGTTTGACAGCTCGACGCGCCTGCCCGACAGGCTCCCGCAAACGCCAGGGTTATCCACGATCAGCCACGACGGCACCGACTACCGGGTGCTGAATGCACCACTGTCTGTCGACCAGCCGGGCTCCCCGCAACTGACCCTGTTGCTGGACATCACCCATCACCAGCATTTCCTGCAACGCATGCAGCGCCTGATCTGGCTGACCGTCGGCCTGTCCGCCCTGGCCACCGCACTGCTCGGTGCCTGGGCGGCACGCAGCGGGCTGCGGCCGTTGCGCCGCATGAGTGCGGTCGCCCGTGGCGTTTCAGCGCAATCGCTCAATGCTCGCCTGCCCGCAGAAGACATGCCGCCAGAGCTCGCGGAAATGGCTCACCACTTCAATGCCATGCTCGGACGCCTCGACGACTCTTTTCAGCGGCTCTCGGCGTTCTCCGCCGACATCGCCCATGAACTGCGCACACCGCTGTCGAACCTGCTGACTCACACCCAGGTCACCCTTACCCGCCCTCGCCCCCTCGAAGATTATCGCGAAGCGTTGCACAGCAACCTCGAGGAACTGCAGTGGATGGCGCAACTGGTCAACGACATGTTGTATCTGGCCAAGGCCGACCACGGTCTCTTGGCGCCCAGGCGCGAATCGCTGGAGCTGGCGGAAGAAGCGGATGTGCTGCTGGAGTTTTTTGCGCCACTGGCCGAGGACGCCCGGGTAACGGTGAGCCGTCATGGCAGTGCGCGCATCGACGGCGATCGCAGCATGTTGCGGCGGGCGCTTTCCAATCTGCTGGACAACGCCTTGCGCTTTACCCCGGCCGGGGGGGAGATTCGGGTACGCATCACCGATCAGGCCAAAGGCTTGAGCCTGACCGTCGAGAACAGCGGCGCCGGCATCGACGCAGCCAGGTTGCCGCGTTTGTTTGACCGGTTCTACCGGGCAGACCCGGCGCGACAGGAAGGCAGCAGCGAACATGCGGGACTGGGATTGGCGATCACCGATTCGATCGTTCGAGCCCATGGCGGGCGGATTCATTGCGAATCGGAGCAGGGGTGGACCCGGTTTGTGATCACGCTACCCAGGATGGATTGACGTACACAGGACTGGCCCCTTCGTAGACCAAGCCCGCTGCCCCATGGGGACCGAGTCGTTTACAAATGCGTATCTCGACTCGGTCAACCGTGGGAGCGGGCTTGGCCTGGGCGGCATTGCGACGAAAGCGTCTGTCGGCTTACGAATATCGAAGGGCGTGAGCCGGTTCGACCTTCGCCGCGCGCCACGCCGGGTAAACCGTGGCCAGGAAACTCATGACGAACCCCGCCGTGCAGATCAGGGCCACATCGCCCCCCTGCAGCTGCGAAGGCAGATTGCTGACGAAGTACACATCGGAACTGAAGATGTGCTGCCCGCTCACCCGCTCGACCCAGCCGACCAGCTCACTGACGTTCAGCGCGGCGATCACGCCCAGCACGCCACCGATCAACGTGCCCACCACCCCGATCACCGTCCCCTGGACCATGAAGATCGCCATGATCTGCCGGGGCGTGGCGCCGATGGTGCGCAGGATCGCGATGTCGGCGCCCTTGTCGTTCACCACCATGATCAGCGTGGCAATGATGTTGAACGCCGCCACCGCGACGATCATCAGCAACAGCAGGCCGATCATGGTTTTTTCCATTTTCATCGCGCTGAACAGGCTGCCCTGGGTGTGCGTCCAGTCGTCAGCCTTGTAGGCCGTGCCCAAACCGCCAGCGATATCGCTGGAAACCTTCGGCGCCGCGTACAAGTCCTTCAATGCCAGGCGCACACTCTGCACCTGATTCGGTTGCCAGTGCTGCATCTGCGCGGCGTCGGCGACGTGGATCAGTGCCATCGAGCCATCGAGCTCAGCCCCTACCTTGAATACGCCCACCACGTTCAAACGCTGCATGCGCGGGGTGATCCCGCCCGGCGCGGTGCTGACTTCCGGCACGATCAGAGTGATCTTGTCACCGACATTCAAGCGAAACCGTCGCGCCGTGATCTCGCCGATCACCACACCGAACTCGCCCGGCTTCAGGGCATCGAGACGACCCTGAACGATGTGCTGGGCAACGATCGACACCTTGCCTTCCAGCGCCGGATCCACGCCGCTGACCTGGATCGGCTGCATCGAACCTTTGTAGGACAGCATGCCTTCCAGTTCGGTGAACGGCACGGCGGCAGTCACTTCAGGGTTCTTCATCGCCGCCGCCGCCACCGGCTGCCAGTCGTCGATCGGGTTGACGCCGACGATCGTGGCGTGGGGCACCATGCCGAGGATGCGCGAACTCATTTCACGCTGGAAACCGTTCATGACCGACAACACCACGATCATCGACAGCACGCCGAGGGCGAGGCCGATCATCGAGGTCATCGAAATGAAGGAAACAAAGCGATTGCGTCGCTTGGCGCGGGTATAGCGCGTGCCGATAAAGATCGATAACGGTCTGAACATTCGCTGGGGCACCGTATAAAAATCAGCTTTAAAAAGCGGTCAGTCCCTTGAGCGCGGCAGCGCTCAAGGGATTGGGGTCAGGCAACCTTCCTGCAGGTGCAGGACACGATCCATCTGGCGCGCCAGGTTCATGTCATGGGTCACCACCAGGAACGCCGTGCGCATCGACGTGCTGAGTTCCAGCATCAATTCCTGAATGCCTTCGGCCGTGTGGGAATCGAGGTTACCGGTCGGCTCGTCGAGCATCACCAGGCCGGGCTTGTTCACCAGCGCACGGGCGATGGCCACACGCTGACGCTCGCCGCCGGACAACTCTGCAGGCTTGTGCTCCAGCCGATGGCCGAGCCCTACCCGCTCCAGCAACGCGGTTGCACGCTGGCGCGCCTCGGGAATTGCGGTCTTGCCGATCAGCAGCGGCATGCAGACGTTTTCCAGCGCGGTGAACTCAGGCAGCAAATGGTGGAACTGATACACGAAGCCCAGTGCACGGTTGCGCAGCAGGCCACGGTTTTTCTCGCTCAGGGCCGACAGTTCCTCACCGTCGAGCCAGACGCTGCCCTTGGTCGGCGTGTCGAGGCCACCGAGCAGGTTGAGCAAGGTACTTTTGCCCGAACCCGACTTGCCGATGATCGCCACGCGCTCCCCCGGATGCAGTTCCAGTTGCAAGCCACTGAGAACCTCCACCGATTCAGGGCCTTCCTCGTAGGACTTGCCCAGGTTGCGGCAGCTCAAGATTGCTTTATCACTCATGCCCGACTCACTCATAACGTAGCGCCTCCGCAGGCTGGGTGCGCGCGGCACGCCAGGCTGGATACAGGGTGGCGAGGAAACTCAGGACCAACGCGGCGGCGCAGACCATCAACACATCCTGGCTCTGCACTTGCGACGGTAGGTAATCGATGAAATACACGTCGGCGTTGAGGAATTTGTGGCCGATCAGGCCTTCGAGCGCCGAGATCGCGGCGCTGACGTTCAGCGCGGCGAAGATCCCGAGGACGGCGCCGATCAACGTGCCGACCACGCCGATGACGGTGCCCTGCACCATGAAGGTCGCCATGATCGTGCGCGGCGTGGCGCCGAGGGTGCGCAGAATCGCGATGTCGCTCTTCTTGTCGTTCACCACCATCACCAGCGTGGAAATGATGTTGAACGCGGCGACGGCGACGATCAGCAGCAACAGCAGGCCGATCATGGCTTTTTCCATGCGGATCGCCTGGTACAGGTTGCCGTGGGTACGCGTCCAGTCGCGGGCGTAGTAATGGTCTTCGCCCAGCTGTTGGGCGATGTTCCACGCGGTCCGTGGTGCCTGGAACAGGTCGTCGAACTTCAGGCGCAGGCCTTGCACCTGATCCGGCTTCCAGCGGTGCAGTTTCCCCAGGTCCTGCAGGTTGGTGACGCCCAGGTAACCGTCGATCTCGCCGGCACCGACGTGGAAGATGCCCACCACGGTGAAGCGCTTCATGCGCGGGAACATCCCGGCCGGCGTCACGGTGACCTCCGGCGCGACGAAGGTCAGTTTGTCGCCAATGGCCGCACCGAGCTTGGCGGCCGCCTTGTCGCCGATGACGATGCCAAAGCTGCCGGGCTCGAGGTCGTCGAGCTTGCCCTGCAACATGAACTTGTCAATGATCGACACCTGCCGCTCCAGTGCCGGGTCGATGGCATTGAGCAGCACCTTGGACACCTTGCCGTTGTTGGTCAGCAGGCCCTGCATCTGGGTGAAGGGTGCCACGGCTGTCACCTGCCGGTTCTGCCGGACCTTGTCGGCCAGACCCTGCCAGTTGCTGATCGGCTCGCCGGACTCGATGGTCGCGTGGGGCACCATGCCCAGCACGCGGGTACGCATCTCATGATCGAAGCCGTTCATGACCGACAGCACCACGATCATCACGATGACGCCAAGGGCGAGACCGATCATGGAAGTCAGGGAAATGAACGACACAAAGTGATTGCGACGCTTTGCACGGGTGTAACGCGTGCCAATGAATACGAAGAGAGGTCTGAACATGTCGGGGCTTGTTCGGAGGGAAAAGGAACGTCCTTGTGGCGGGGGTCGATAACCAGCTTTACACTCAGACCACCGCCGCTACCATGGGTTCGCCATGTCGACATTAGATGAAGAAGATCGCCGCGAATACTACCGTATCGAGGACACGATCGCACTGGAAATTCGGCCCCTGTCCGCTCCCGAAGCCGCAGGCCAGGAAGTGTTGCAGGATGCTTCCCCACTCTTCAACGTGCTCAGCGAACTGCACCTGAGCGAATTCGAGTCGCAGCACCTGTTGCGCCAGATCAGCGAGCGCGATCGCAACCTCGCGGCGTTCCTCAAAGTCCAGAACAAACGCATCGATCTGCTCAGCCAGGTGATCGCCCTCACCGTGCTGGGCCAGATCGGCGAGCCACAGCCGGTGATCATCTCCGAGGGCGGCATCGACTTCCAGCACCCGACGCCGATTGCCACCGGCGCGCACCTGTCGATAAAACTGGTGCTGATGCCACAGGCCCTCGGGTTGTTGCTGCGCGCTCGCGTGACCCATTGCGACCCCAAGGGCGACGGTTTCGACATCGGCACCGAGTTCGAGCGTCCGACCGACGCCCAGCGCCAGTTGCTCGCCCGCTACATTTTGCAGAAGCAGGCCCAGGAACGACGTCTGGCCCGCGAACAAGAATCAGGCATTTAACGTAAGGAAGAACCGTGACCCTCATCTACGGCCATCGCGGCGCCAAGGGCGAAGCACCGGAAAACACCCTGACCAGCTTTCAGGAATGCCTCAAGCACGGCGTGCGCCGCTGCGAACTGGACCTGCATCTGTCCATGGACAACGAGCTGATGGTCATCCACGACCCGACGCTCAAACGCACCACCGACCGGCGCGGCAAGGTGGTCGAGCACAGCGCCGCCGAGCTGGTGACTTACGACGCGCGCAAGGGCGGCCCGGGCTGGATCAAGCCGTGCCCGATCCCGACGCTGGAGGAATTGTTCGAGAAATGCGCCTTCGATCACTGGCAGCTGGAGGTCAAGAGCGCTTCACGTACCCGCGCCGCGACCACGGTGCTGGCGATTCGCGAGATGGCCCAGCGTTTCAACCTGCTCGACAAGGTGACGATCACCTCGAGCTCGCGGGAAGTGCTGAAAGCCGCACTGGACCTGGTGCCGGACGTATCGCGCGGGCTGGTGGCCGAGTACGCCTGGCTCGACCCGTTGAAGGTGGCGGCCAGCTATGGCTGTGAATACCTGGCGTTGAACTGGACCCTGTGTACGCCGGAACGCCTGCAAAAGGCGCAGCGTCAGGGGCTGCATGTGTCGGTATGGACAGTCAACGAACCTGCGCTGATGCGCAGGCTCGCCGACTTCGGCGTTGACAGCCTGATTACAGACTTTCCCGGTTTGGCCACTGCCACGCTCGGGAATTGCTGAAATCGGTCTCCCCGGCCGGCTCAGGCCACCGGCCGGAGCCGCTCAAAAAAGCCGGTTGAGGCCGTCGTAGGCGGCGACCCGATAGGCTTCGGCCATGGTCGGGTAGTTGAACGTGGTGTTGACGAAGTACTTCAGCGTGTTCAGTTCGCCCGGCTGGTTCATGATCGCCTGGCCGATGTGCACGATCTCCGACGCCTGATAACCGAAGCAGTGCACGCCCAGCACTTCCAGGGTTTCGCGATGGAACAGGATCTTCAGCATGCCTTGCGGCTCGCCGGCGATCTGCGCACGCGCCATGCCCTTGAAGAACGCCTTGCCCACTTCGTACGGCACCTTGGCCTGGGTCAGTTCCTGCTCGTTCTTGCCGATCGAGCTGATCTCCGGAATGGTGTAGATGCCGGTCGGCACGTCGTTGACGAAACGCCAGCTGCCGTTCTCGACGATGCTGCCAGCAGCCGAACGGCCCTGGTCGTGGGCGGCACTGGCCAGGCTCGGCCAGCCGATCACGTCGCCGGCACCGTAGATGTTCGGCACGCAGGTGCGGTAGGCCTCGTCGACTTCGATCTGGCCACGGCTGTTGACCTTGACGCCGATGTTCTCCAGCCCCAGCTGATCGGTGTTACCGGTACGGCCGTTGCACCAGAGCAAGGCATCGGCCTTGATCTTCTTGCCGGACTTCAGGTGCAGGATTACGCCATTGTCCACACCTTCGACACGGTCGTAGTCTTCATTGTGGCGAACCGTGATGTTGTTGTTGCTGAAGTGATAGCTCAGCGCCTGGGAAATTTCCGAGTCGAGGAAGCTCAGCAACTGGCCACGGTTGTCCACCAGCTCCACCAGCACGCCCAGGCCGCTGAAGATCGACGCGTATTCGCAACCGATCACGCCGGCACCGTAAACGATGAGTTTGCGCGGGGTGTGGCCGAGGCTGAGGATGGTGTCGCTATCGTAGATACGCGGGTGATGGAAATCGATGTCCGCCGGGCGATAAGGACGCGAGCCGGTGGCGATGATGATGTGCTTGGCCACCAGTTTTTCCACGACGCCGTTGGCGCAGACCACTTCGATGGTCTGCTCGTCGGCGAAGCTGCCGGTGCCGAAGAACACGTCGACGCGGTTGCGGGCGTAGTAGCCGGTGCGGGACGCAACCTGTTTGGAAATGACTTTCTCGGCGCTTTTCAGCACGTCCGGGAAGGAGAACCAGCGCGGCTCGCCAATCGCCCGGAACATCGGGTTGGTGTTGAACTGCATGATCTGCCGGACCGAGTGACGCAGTGCCTTGGACGGGATGGTGCCCAAGTGGGTGCAGTTACCGCCGACCTGCCGACGGCTGTCGACCATGGCCACCTTGCGCCCTGCCTTGGCGGCGTTCATTGCCGCGCCTTCTCCCGCCGGGCCGGAACCCAGTACCACCACGTCGTAGTTGTAGACAGCCATGCGTACTCCTCAGAACAGGCCGCGGCGCCCTCGGCACCTGCGGCTAAATCACGCCGGTCGGCGGCGTGAAGGAACAATTTGGGGCCAGTGCAGAACCCGGACACAGTCTATAGAAGCGTCATCGCCGCGCACATTAACCCTTGGTCGCGTCGTAGGCTAGTTTTGCCTGCACTACAACGCCAGTCTTCAATAGGCCCAACACCCTCATCACTCGCTTTTCCCGCCACTGAGGCGCTCAAAAGCGTGACTGGTGCGTGTGACGAAACCTGTATCGACACGAATCACAAAAAATGCGCCGATATCGTGTTTTTCCGCGTAGTCCCAGCCACGTTCCGGGCCGAGAATCAGCAACAGCGTCGACAGGCCATCGGCCAATAAGGCAGAAGGATTAATCACCGTGACTGCCGCGAGGGTATGCGAGACCGGTGTGCCGGTGCGGGCATCGAAGGTGTGGGAATAACGCCGACCGTCCTGTTCGAAATAGTTACGGTAGTCGCCCGACGTCGAGACGCCAAAACCATCGACGGCAATGATCCGCTGCGCCACCTGCTGATCGTCCCGAGGCGCCTCCAGAGCGACATGCCAGGGTGAGCCATCGAGTTTCCTGCCCGAGGCCTTGAGCTCGCCCGTGACTTCGGCGAGGTAGTTGCCGATGCCCATGGCTTCGAGCCTGGCAGCGATACGGTCCACCGCGTACCCCGCCGCGATGCTGTTGAAGTCGACTTCGACGGCCGCATCCTTGCACAGCTGGTCACCTTCGATGCGCAAGTGCTGATAACCCACTCGCTGTCGTACGTCCGCCAGCGCCTGTGCGGACGGGACCTTGTCCCCTCGCGCCTGGGGACCAAAGCCCCAGAGATTGAGCAATGGCTCGACCGTCAGATCGAAGGAGCCTTCGCTCTGTTCCGACAGTTGCCGACCGACACGCACCAATTCCAGGACCGGCGTGGGCATGCTCTGACAACGATGGGCCGGCAGATCGTTGAAACGCTCGATGTCTGAATCGCTGCGGTAGGTCGACATCTGCCGATCCACCTGCGCAAGAATTTTTTCGACTTCGGCCTGGACCTCCGCCGGCTTGGGAAGATCGGCATGGCGCAGGTACTTGATCGAATACGTACTGCCCATGGTCGGACCACCGAAGCCCTCCATGGAGTCACCGCTACCGCAGCCTGACAGCGCGCCAAGCAGTAAAAAGACAATGCCCTTGCACCCTTTCAACAATTCCTGCGCTCCCCACGTCGATGCCTGACACACACCTAGGCCGGGCATTATGCGACAAGACCGATCACCGCGCCTTGATCCGACGAACAACTGAAACGCTTAAGCAGCAAGCTAACTAGTTGTTGCCTAACGATCTACATACACATATTGTTACAACTCTGCTCGCCGAGGGAATTTGCCTCTGGGGTGATGGCGAGGATGCGTCTAATCCATGGACTTCCGACCAGACAGCCAACAGTGAGTGTGTACCCATGTCCTCGAATACGGGCAAAGGCAAAGCGATTTTTCGCGTTGTCAGCGGCAATTTTCTCGAGATGTTCGACTTTATGGTCTATGGCTTCTACGCCACGGCCATTGCCAAAACCTTCTTCCCCGCCGACAGCGCTTTCGCCTCCCTGATGTTATCGCTGGCGACCTTTGGCGCCGGTTTCCTGATGCGTCCCTTGGGCGCGATTTTCCTTGGCGCCTACATCGACCGTCATGGTCGCCGGCAAGGGTTGATCATTACCCTGGCAATGATGGCGGCCGGCACCGTGCTGATTGCCTGTGTGCCGGGATACGCCACGCTGGGCGTCGCCGCGCCGCTGATCGTGCTGTTTGGCCGATTGCTGCAGGGCTTTTCCGCCGGCGTGGAACTGGGCGGTGTGTCGGTGTACCTCGCCGAGATTTCCACCCCCGGTCGCAAAGGCTTCTTTGTCAGTTGGCAGTCCGCCAGCCAGCAGGCCGCCGTGGTCTTCGCCGGGTTGCTCGGGGTCGCGCTGAACCATTGGCTCAGCCCGCAAGAGATGGGTGAATGGGGCTGGCGCGTGCCGTTCCTGATCGGCTGCATGATCGTGCCGGTGATCTTCGTGATTCGCCGTTCCCTGGAGGAAACGCCGGAATTCCAGGCGCGGAAACATCGCCCTACCCTGCGGGAAATCATCCGTTCGATCGGTCAGAACTTCGGCATTGTCATCGCCGGCATGGCCCTGGTCGTGATGACCACGGTGTCGTTCTACCTGATCACCGCCTACACGCCGACCTTTGGCAAGGCCGAACTGCACCTGTCGGACATGGACGCCTTGCTGGTGACCGTGTGCATCGGCCTGTCGAACTTCTTCTGGCTGCCGGTGATGGGTGCCGTGTCCGACAAGGTCGGGCGTAAACCCCTGCTGCTGGCGGCGACCCTTCTGGCGATCCTCACCGCCTATCCGGCCCTGTCGTGGCTGGTGGCGAACCCGAGCTTCAGCCATTTGCTGATTGTCGAATTGTGGCTGTCCTTCCTGTATGGCTCTTACAACGGCGCCATGGTCGTGGCGCTGACGGAAATCATGCCAGTGGAAGTGCGGACAACCGGTTTCTCTTTGGCCTACAGCCTGGCGACCGCGACGTTCGGCGGCTTCACGCCGGCGGCCTGCACCTACCTGATCCATGTGCTGGACAACAAAGCCGCGCCGGGGATCTGGCTCAGTGGCGCGGCAGTGCTGGGGTTGATTGCGACGCTGGTGCTGTTCCGGGGCAACCGCCATCAACTGCGCACAGCGCAGGCGGCAGTCGTCGGCGGCGCCTGATCGATTAAGCAACCTGTGGGAGCGAGCCTGCTCGCGATGGGGCCGTCCGATTCAACGTCCGTGCCCTCTGACACGCGGCAATCGCGAGCAAGCCCCTTCCCACAGCCAAGTGTGGGAGCGGGCGTGCCCGCGAAGAGACCCTCACACACAGCGAAACTCAGCGTTCGGCCACTTTCAATGAACCACTCCACCCTCCACCCAGCGCCTTGTACAACGTCACCTGATTGATCTCCCGCGCCAACTCCAGTTGCGCCCATTTCTGCTGTGCATCAAACAGCGAACGTTGCGCGTCCATGGTGGAAAAATAGCTGTCCAGGCCCGCTTCGAACCGCAAGCGCGACTGGCGATAGGCTTCCTGATAATCCCCCACCAGTTTCTTCTGATACTCCACCTGAGTCAGCATCTCCTGCCGGGCATTCAAGGCATCCGCCGCCTCGCGAAAGGCGTTCTGCACGGTCGCTTCATACGCCGCCGCCTGCCCGTCGAACCGCGCATGGCTGGCATCCACCTGCGCCCGCCGCGCACCGCCGTCGATCAAGGGCAACGTCCCCGCCAACGCCACCGACCAGAACTCCGCCGGGCCGCTGAGCAACCGGGAAAAATCACCGGTCAGGCTACCCAGCGCCGAGGTCAGGGAAAACGTCGGAAAGTAGGCGGTACGCGCAGCGCCGATATCGGCGTTGGCTGCCCGCAACTGCGCTTCGGCGGACATGATGTCCGGACGACGCTCCACCAGCGACGATGGCAACCCGGCCGGCACATCGAGCGTGGCCAATTGGGCACCGAGCGCACCGGTCGGTAGCAGATCGGTCGGCACCGGCTGCCCCACCAACACACGCAAGGCATTGCGGTTCTGCGCCACCTGCATGCGATAGGTGTTGACCTGCACCGCCGCCGTATTGGTTTGCGCATCGGCCTGGTGAACGTCGATTCGCGCGCTGGAGCCGAGGTTGAAACTCTTGCGCAGCAGTTGCCCGTAACGGTCCTGGGACTCGAAGGTGTTCTGCGCCAGGTCAAGCAAATGCTGATTGGCCTTGAGACTCAGCCAGGTGCTGGCCACTTCGCCGATCAGCGCCAGCCGCGCCGTCTGATAGTCCGCCTCGGACGCCTCGAAGCGCGCCCCGGCGGCATTGCGCTGACTGCGGATACGGCCAAACAGATCCAGTTCGTAGGACGTGAACCCGCCGGTTGCCTGAAACGTATTGGCGATACTGCCCGCACTGTCGCCGCCGTTCGGCGTCCGTACCAGCGCTGGCAATTTGCTGCGACCGGCGTAGGTGTCGATGCCAATTGTCGGAAAAAGGCCGGAGCGCGCGCTGTCGTACCCAGCCCGGGCCTCTTCGACGCTGGCGGCGAACTGCCGCAGACTGCGGTTGTTGACCAGTGCCATATCGATCAACCGGCGCAGGCGCTCATCGACCACAAAGCCGCGCCAGTCCTTGTCGAACGCCTGCTTGCCGGCACAACACTGCCCCGCTGTATCGGCGGGCCATTGCTGGTCGATCGGCGCCTCGGGTTTCTCGTAGGTCGGCTCCAGCGAACAGCCGCCGAGCAGCAGCAAAGACATGAAACAGGAAGTCGATAAGCAACGATTCATGGCGCGCACCTAAAAGCGTTGGCCGAGCAAAGCTCGCAAGGGAGAAAGCAGTACGGACCACAGGCCTGAGCGCTCGACATCCAGGTGCGGCAGAGCCTGTTTATGCGCTCGCACACTGACGGGTCGCCATCGGCGCTGGGGCACGTAGGACAATGCCTTGATGCGTGCAGGCAAACGCGGGGCTGTGCGTTTCTCCCCCAGCAACGAACGTCGCAGCAAGGTGCCGAACGCCAGCGCCGGCTCGGCCTTGCTGACTACGTTGATCGTCGCGTCACTGAACAGCCGCGCGATCAGGCGCCGCCGCAAGGCTTCATCGAGCTCGGCAAACCGCAGGCCCAACTGATCCGTGCCGTGGTTGCGCATGACTTCGACCTCGAGCCAGCCCAGCTTGTCGATCCACATCTCGCCACACAGACCCGGCTTGATCGACGAGGCGAAGGCGCAACTGAACGATGCCCCGCTGAGGGAAATGTCCACCAGACGACCGGGAAGGACCTTGCCGCCAAAACGCAAGCCGGTGGCTTTGTCGAACGGAAAGCGCTCTTCGCCATGCAACCGCGGGCGGTCGACACAGGCCACCAGCGTCGCGAGGTTGTAGATCAGTGCCACCACCGTCCAGAACAGGTTGAACACCATGTTGCCGTCGAACGCAGCAGCCGTGCTGATGGCGATGTAAGCGCCGATCTGGGAGAACAGTGTCAGCGCGAAAAAGAACCCGAACAACTTCCAGTGAACCATGGTTTTCGTCCGGTCCAACCCCTTGGCAGTGACTTTGAAGGGCCGTCCGAAAGGCCGGATCATCGCGCTGGCAAGGGTTGCGGTGACGGCCAGCGACGCAACGATCTGTGTGACTTCAGTGAAAATCGGCAAGGTACGCCGGTCCGTAACCCACGTCCCATAACCCCAGAATGCGATCAGTGCCGGCATGCCGAACGCGAGGAAGTCCACCGGATTGGCGTAAAAACCGGCAATGCCGAAATACCAATACAACACCGGCGACACCAGCATCATCAAGATGAACGGTTTGGAAAACCAGTGCATCAGCCCGTGGATGTAGTGCAGGCGGTCATTGAACGTGTAACCGCCGCCACGCAAAGGTCCGTCCTTGAGCAGCGCCACCTGGAGGGTGCCCAGGCACCAACGCCCGCGCTGGTTGATGTATTCGGTCAGGCCCTCGGCGGATAAACCAATCGACAAGCGCTCGTTCAACCAGCGCGTGACGTAGCCTTTTTGCAGCAGCCGATAGGTGGTGTAGATGTCTTCGCAGACAGAGCCTGTAGGAAAACCGCCGATTTCGTTGATCAAATCCCGGCGTACCACGAAGGATGTACCGACACAAAATGCCGCATCCCAGCCGTCCTTGGCCGGTTGAAACACGTCGAAGAACACCCGTTGCTCATCCACCCAGCATGCCGATGTCCCCAGGTTGTGCTGGATCGGATCGGGGTTGTAGTAAAACTGCGGCGTCTGCACCAGGCCGACTTTCGGATCGTCGAACAGGCCCAGTGTGCGCATCAGGATCGGCTGCTGAGGCGCGAAGTCAGCGTCGAGCACGAGGATGTACGGCGCATTGCTGCCCGCCGCCGACTGACGCAATCCGTTGTTCAAGTTACCGGCCTTGGCGTGGGCATTGTCCGGGCGCCGCGCATATTGCACACCGACCTCGGCACAGTAATCGCGCAGCCAGTCGCGACGCGTATCGTCGAGCACCCAGATGGTGAAGTTGGGATAGTCGATGGCCTGGGCCGCGATGATGGTCTTTTCGAGGATCTCCAGGCCTTCGTTGTAAGTAGCGATAAACACGTCCACCGCCGGTACGTCAGCCCCCTGGGCACGCAGGCGTCGCTCGCCCGCATCGGCCTGCTTGCTGTGATCGGAACGGCAGAGCATGACGACAATGGAAAACAGCGTGTAGCCGATCGCCAACATTTCGAAAAACAGGAAGGCATAGGCCCAGACCGTGGCAAACCCGGAGTGATCGTCAGGCAACGTCTCGCGAATGCGCCACGCCGCATAGTTGACCAGCAACAACGCGGTAACGGCGCCAAACCCGGCACGCGCAGCCCATTGATCCCGGTGCGTCAGGCAGGTGAACAGAATCACCACCGCCAGCGTCCAGAAGTTGATTTGCAGCAGTTGCATCGCATCCAGTGCCTGCATGTCAGTCAGCCTCCATCGAACCGGTAAAGGGATTGACGCCCGTGGCCGCAATTGCCGCCCACGCCGTGGCGCCCAAGTGAGGCAAGTGGTAATAGAAAAAATCGTTGGTGATGGAGTCCGGGCCAATGGCCAGGCCGGTGCTGATGCGCGGTGCCGGTGTCGCGAACAGCCAGCCTTCGCTCGCTTGCTGGTCGAGCAACACGCCCCACAGCGGTCGCGCCTTGTCACCCAGGCCGTTCAATTGCGCCACCGCAGCCGCCTGCGCGGTGCCTTCGGTCCATAGACCGTCAGGGTCGCGGTTGAAGCCATAACCGTCACCGGCGCGGTGCACGCGATCGATAAACGCGAAGACCCGGCGCCAGTCCCTGGGGGGATCCTGCAGGGCAATCAGCGGCCAGATCTGGGCGTCCAGCCCTGAACGCACGCGATCGGAGGTCTGGCCATCCGCCCCGGTGCCGATCAGGAACCGCCCTTCCCCGGCATCCCACTGGCTGGACACGAATTGCCGGGCGATTCGCGCCTGTTGTGCCGAACCTGCATCCGGCGCCACCGCATCGAGCGCCGACCACGCCGCAGCCAGATCGACGTTATGCTCCGTGGACTTCCAGTTCTGCTGCACCTGCTGGGAGAAATACCCGTAGTAGCCGCCGCTGAAGCCGGCGGGCGATTGGTCGTCGTAGGTGTTCTTCTGCGACCAGTGCAGGACTTTTCTGGTGGCCTCAAGGTAAGACGCCTCGCCGCTCTGGCGAAAAGCCTCCAGCAAGGCCAATGCCGCCCACGCCTGATTGCCGGTGGCGCTGCTGACTTGGTAGGCATCCTGGTTCCAGGCGTTCCGCTCGGTGCTCCAGTAGCCCGGCAATTTCATCGACGGCAGCCCCACCGGCCCTGCCGCATAGGCGTTGCGCAAGCGGCCGTCCTGATACTCGGGATCGTGCTCCGTGGCGAACACCAATGCGTCGGCGATCCGCCGCGCCGATGCGGCTTTGCCACAGGCAAACAATGCAATGCTGGCCAACGCGTTGTCGTACGTGAACGCCACGCCGCGCAACGCCAGGATCGGTGCAGGTTGACCGTTCAATGCCGGATAACTGGGCAACAGCACCGGCCCCGCCGGTTGCGATGTCACCGCCTGATCCAGTGCCGCGCACGTCATCGCCATCAGTTGCGGCCTGGCTTGCGCAGCCAATGCAGGAAAGGCGCCACCGATCAGCATCACGCCAGCGGCCACTCGCAAGATACCCTTCATGGTCGCGACACCTCGGCGCTGGCCCACAAGCCCGGATTGCAGGTCATGGCGCGCTGGCTCTGCGTCAGGTCCGTGGCGAACGTCCCGACCACGTACACCGAGTTCTGCTCGGCATACGGAAACGGCACGCTGTAGGTGTTGGCGCGAATGTCCGAAGTGCTGGACAGCAACTGCACCACACTGGCCTTGAGCGGTTCGGCGAGGCCGCGGATTTTCACGGTCAGCACACTGTCGCGATCGATCTTGCTGGCCATCCGCTCCGGGAACACCGCGATCACGTAGCTCTGCGCGCAATCGGTGGCGCGCAGCAAGGTCGACCCCGCCTGCACCAGCGTGCCCTGCGGTGCCAACAACTCCTGCACGGTGCCGGGGGAATAGGCGACGACGTCATACCCGGACATCATGTTGACCCGGTTCTGTTCGGTTTCGATCAGTTGGTTGAGGTGGTCGAGTTCCTGTTGATAGGTCGCACGATTGCGCGCCTGATTGTCCAGGCTCAGCTTCAACGTGGTCATCTGCGCACTCAGGTCGAACATGCGCATTTGATCGGGATCCAGGTACACCTGCTGGTTGGCCGCACTGACATCGCCGTCATTGATCCGCAACTGCGAACGCACCGACTCCGCCGCACCTTGCAGCGATGCCAACTGGGCTTTGGACGAAGCGACCACTGCGCCACTCACCGCCCCCTGCACGAACAACTCGAGATTGCGCTCAACGGTTTCCCGGGCATCCATCAACCGTGCGCTGGCGGCGCTGTTTTCCGCTTTGAGTGCCCGCTGGATGAACAGCTGCCGAGTATGAAACGCGGTCTGGTATTGCTGACTGGTTTTCTCCAGTGCCTCGTAATACTGCTGATCATGTTCGGCCTGGCTGGCCGACGACGACAATTGTTGCTCCAGGGTCAGTCGACGGGTTTGCAGCGTCAGCAGGGTTTCCTGGTTCGCTCGCGGGTTCTGCACCACGGCGATCTTCTGCCCTTGAACGAAGGTCGCGCCAGGTTTGACCTCCAGTGTACTGACCACCCCGTCAATGGGCGTTGTCAGCAAAATCACCGGGGCATTCAAAATGGCCCGTGTGGCGGAAGCCGACACCAGGGGCATCAATAATGTCGACAACAACAGCCAGACGATAAACCCCAGGACGCCCAACCCCACCAGGCGCGGCAACAGTGATAACAGCCTTGAGCGTTCTTGCGCCATGTTCGACTCTCCCGATAAACCAACCGCGTAAAGCCAGGCAATAACAGGCCGTGACCGAAAGACACTTTTGGCAGGGTGAACAAAGCAAAAAAACGCGAAGAGTCGGCAACTAAGACGACGCCAGTGATCTGGATTATTGTGATGTGAGCAGGAATGGGATTCCCGTCTTTTTGGAGAGTTGCTGTAACAGCGTTGCGAGCCCGAGACAGAGCGGGCGGTGTTATTGGCGACACTAGTTTCAGGACTTTGACGTGTCAAGCGGATGTATCAAGCAATTAAATGGCGCCAAATATATAACGCAGCGTTGATTGGATCCACTTCAGTCATTGATTCGACATACATCGGCAACTGTTTATTTTAAATGGAAGTTTTTATTTTTTCCGACACCCTGAACTTTTTATTGTATTCGAGACAATGCTTAATAATTAATCGAACATATTAAAACGATATAAGTCCGAGGGTTTTGATTGCGCCATTGGGCGGGTCCGCGGAACAACCTGCTTCCGTGATCACTGGGCAGCTTGAACGAGAAAAATCGCCACCAACAAAAACGCCCCGACCGAAGTCGGGGCGTTCCTGGTGTGCAGCTAGGCGCTTAGCGTGGGAATGCAGGCGGGTTTACACCGGCCATGTCTTCCATCACGCGCACCACCTGGCAGCTGTAACCGAACTCGTTGTCGTACCAGACGTACAGTACAACGCGGTTATCCTGGGTGATGGTCGCCTCAGCATCCACCACGCCTGCGTGGCGCGAGCCAACGAAGTCGGTGGAAACCACTTCCTGGGAGCTGACGTAGTCGATCTGCTTGTGCAGGTCCGAGTGCATTGCCATCTGGCGCAGGTACTCGTTGATTTCGTCGCGAGTGGTGGCCTTTTCCAGGTTCAGGTTCAGGATGGCCATCGACACGTTCGGCGTAGGAACACGAATCGCGTTACCGGTCAGCTTGCCCTTGAGCACTGGCAGCGCCTTGGCGGCGGCGGTGGCGGCACCGGTTTCGGTGATGACCATGTTCAGCGGCGCGGCGCGGCCACGACGGCTGCCCTTGTGGAAGTTGTCGATCAGGTTCTGGTCGTTGGTGAACGAGTGAACGGTTTCGACGTGGCCGTTGACGATGCCGTACTTGTCGTTCACCGCCTTGAGCACCGGCACGATGGCGTTGGTGGTGCAGGATGCCGCCGAGATGATCTTGTCGTCCGGGGTGATGTCGCCATGGTTGATGCCATGCACGATGTTCTTCAGCGCGCCCTTGCCGGGTGCAGTGAGGATCACGCGGGCAGCGCCCGGGCAGGCCAGGTGCTGACCCAGGCCGTCGGCGTCACGCCATACACCGGTGTTGTCGACGATCAGCGCGTTTTCGATGCCGTACTGGGTGTAGTCGACTTCGGTCGGGCTCTTGGCGTAGATCACCTGGATCAGGTTGCCGTTGGCGGTGATGGTGTTGTTGGCTTCATCAATGGTGATGGTGCCGTCGAACGGGCCATGAACCGAGTCGCGGCGCAGCAGGCTGGCACGCTTGACCAAGTCATTCTCGGCACCCTTGCGGACCACGATGGCGCGCAGGCGCAGGCCGTCGCCACCACCGGTTTTCTCGATCAGGATGCGCGCCAGCAGACGGCCGATACGACCGAAGCCGTAGAGGACAACGTCGGTGCCTTTGCGTGCGGAGGCGTTCTGCTGGCCAACCACGTCGGCCAGTTCTTCACGGACGAACTGCTCGGCCGTACGGCCATTGCCTTCGGCCTTGAACTTGGACGCCAGCTTGCCCAGGTCGACCGAAGCGGCGCCGAGCTTGAGCTCGCTCATCGCCTTGATCAGCGGGAATGTTTCGTGGACGGACAGTTCGGTGTCGTCGGACTGACGGTGACGAGCAAAGCGGTGAGCCTTGAGAATCGCGATCACCGAACGGTTGATCAGGCTGCGGCCATAGATCGAGCTCACCACGTTGTTATTGCGGTAGAGCTGACCGATAAGCGGAATCATCGCTTCTGCGAGTGCTTCACGGTCGATCCATTCACCAAGACACTGGTCGGGCTTCTGAGTCACGGGAACCTTCCACATGTAGGGGCAGAAAAAAGGGGCTACATTATGCCGCCGAGAGACCCGCGTAGCAATGCGCGCCTGTCGTGCGATCCGTAACAAATTTCCGACAGAAAAAAATCAGTGCCGCCGAAGCCCAGTAAAACCGGGCCTTCCAGCGGGGTCAATTTTTTGAAGACATCGCTGTCTTGTGCGTAACCCTCCGTAACACTCGCTTGTTTTGCCACTACATAATCGGTGTTTTTCATCAAAAAACCGGCGTTTTTTGTCTTTACCACTACATTTCGCCAAACCTGCGTAATAGACACAGTCAGCAACTGACAGGCGGCATCCGGGCCCGCTACAATTACCGACTTTGTCGCAACGCTTGGAGCTCAACCTTCCGTGCCCGTTCTGCGTCTACCGCATCTCCCTGCCGCGGCAGGTAAACAGCATTGGGGCAACCTGCCCGGTGCCGCCCTCAGCCTGGCCATTGCCGAGGCTGCCAGCGCCGCCAGGCGCTTTACCCTGCTGCTGACCGCCGACAGCCAAAGTGCCGAACGGCTGGAGCAGGAGCTGGGTTTCTTCGCCCCGGATTTGCCCGTGCTGCATTTCCCGGACTGGGAAACCCTGCCCTACGATCTGTTTTCACCCCACCAGGACATCATTTCCCAGCGCATCGCCGCCCTTTACCGGCTGCCTGAACTGAGCCATGGCGTGCTGGTGGTGCCGATCACTACCGCCCTGCATCGTCTGGCGCCGACCACCTTCCTGCTGGGCAGCAGCCTGGTCCTGGACGTTGGCCAGAAGCTCGATGTCGAGCAGATGCGCACCCGTCTCGAAGCCACCGGCTACCGCTATGTCGATACCGTGTACGAACATGGCGAGTTCACGGTGCGCGGCTCGTTGATCGACCTGTTCCCGATGGGCAGCAAATTGCCTTATCGGATCGACCTGTTCGATGACGAAATCGAGACCTTGCGCACCTTCGACCCGGAAAACCAGCGCTCCATCGACAAGGTCGATTCGGTCAAACTGCTGTCGGCGAAGGAGTTCCCGCTGCAGAAAGAAGCCGTGACCCGTTTCAAGGCGCGGTTTCGCGAGCGCTTCGATGTCGACTTCCGGCGCTGCCCGATCTTCCAGGACCTGAGCAGCGGGATTACCCCGGCCGGCATCGAGTACTACCTGCCGCTGTTTTTCGAGGAAACCTCGACCCTGTTCGATTACCTGCCCCAGGACACGCAAGTGTTTTCCCTGCCGGGCATCGAGCAGGCCGCGGAAAACTTCTGGAACGACGTGCGCAATCGCTATGAAGAGCGTCGCGTCGATCCATCCCGTCCTTTATTGCCACCGGCCGAGTTGTTCCTGCCGGTGGAGGACTGCTTCGCGCGCCTGAAAAACTGGCCACGGGTAGTGGCCAGCCAGCAGGATGTGGAAAGCGGCGCCGGTCGCGAACGCTTCCCGGCACGGGAACTGCCAAACCTGGCGATCGAAGCCAAGGCCACCCAACCGCTGGCGGCACTGGCCGGGTTCCTCGATGAGTTTCCCGGTCGCGTGCTGTTTACCGCCGAATCCGCGGGCCGTCGAGAGGTGCTGCTGGAACTGCTGGAACGCCTGAAGCTGCGCCCCAAAACCGTCGACAGCTGGCCGGACTTCGTGGCGGGCAAGGAGCGCCTGGCCATTACCATTGCGCCGCTCGACGAAGGTCTGGTGCTCGAGGATCCGGCCCTGGCCTTGGTCGCCGAGAGCCCGCTGTTCGGCCAGCGCGTGATGCAGCGCCGGCGCCGCGAAAAACGCGCCGACGCCAACAACGACGCGGTGATCAAGAACCTCACCGAATTGCGCGAAGGCGCGCCGGTGGTGCATATCGATCACGGGGTCGGCCGCTACCTGGGCCTGGCAACCCTGGAGATCGACAACCAGGCCGCTGAATTCCTCGCCCTGGAATACGCCGAGGGCGCCAAGCTTTACGTGCCGGTGGCCAACCTGCACCTGATCGCGCGCTACACCGGCAGCGACGATGCCCTGGCCCCGCTGCACCGCCTCGGCTCAGAGACCTGGCAGAAAGCCAAGCGCAAGGCCGCCGAACAAGTGCGCGATGTGGCGGCGGAACTGCTCGACATCTATGCACGCCGTGCGGCCCGCGAAGGGTATGCCTTCGCCGACCCGAAAGCCGACTACGCAACGTTCAGCGCCGGCTTCCCCTTCGAGGAGACCCCCGACCAGCAGGTCACCATCGAGGCCGTGCGTGAAGACATGCTCGCACCCAAGCCAATGGATCGCCTCGTCTGCGGCGACGTGGGCTTCGGCAAGACCGAAGTGGCGATGCGTGCGGCCTTCATTGCCGTGCACAGTGGCAAGCAAGTGGCGATCCTGGTGCCGACCACCCTGCTCGCCCAGCAACATTACAACAGCTTCCGCGACCGCTTCGCCGACTGGCCGGTGACCGTGGAGGTGATGAGCCGCTTCAAGTCGACCAAGGAAGTGAACGCGGCGGTCGCGGACCTGGCCGACGGCAGGATCGACATTGTCATCGGCACCCACAAGCTGCTGCAGGACGACGTGAAGATCAAGAACCTGGGCCTGGTGATCATCGACGAAGAGCACCGCTTCGGTGTGCGCCAGAAAGAACAGCTCAAGGCCCTGCGCAGCGAGGTCGACATCCTCACCCTCACCGCCACGCCGATTCCGCGCACGCTGAACATGGCCGTGTCGGGCATGCGTGACCTGTCGATCATTGCCACCCCACCGGCCCGGCGCCTGTCGGTGCGCACCTTCGTCATGGAGCAGAACAAGAGCACGGTCAAGGAGGCCCTGCTGCGCGAGCTGCTGCGTGGCGGTCAGGTCTATTACCTGCACAACGACGTGAAGACCATCGAGAAGTGTGCCGCCGACCTCGCCGAACTGGTGCCGGAAGCGCGGATCGGCATCGGCCACGGGCAGATGCGCGAGCGCGAGCTCGAACAGGTGATGAGCGACTTCTACCACAAGCGCTTCAACGTGCTGATCGCCTCGACCATCATCGAGACCGGCATCGACGTGCCGAGCGCCAACACCATCATCATCGAGCGCGCCGACAAATTCGGCCTGGCGCAGTTACACCAGTTGCGCGGACGGGTCGGCCGCAGCCACCACCAGGCGTATGCCTACCTGCTGACACCGCCGCGCCAGCAAATCACCCCGGACGCGGAAAAACGCCTGGAAGCGATTGCCAACACCCAGGACCTCGGCGCGGGCTTCGTGCTTGCCACCAACGACCTGGAAATCCGCGGTGCTGGCGAGTTGCTCGGCGACGGCCAAAGCGGACAGATTCAGGCCGTTGGCTTCACCCTGTACATGGAGATGCTCGAACGCGCGGTGAAGTCGATTCGCAAGGGCGAACAACCCAACCTCGATCAACCGCTGGGCGGTGGTCCCGAAGTCAATCTGCGCGTGCCCGCGTTGATTCCGGAGGACTACCTGCCTGACGTGCATGCGCGGCTGATCCTGTACAAGCGCATTGCTTCGGCCACCGATGAAGATGGCCTCAAGGACCTGCAAGTGGAAATGATCGACCGTTTCGGCCTGTTGCCGGAACCGACCAAGAACCTGATGCGCATCACCGCGTTGAAGTTGCAGGCCGAAGGGCTGGGCATCAAGAAAATCGACGGAGGCCCGCAAGGTGGCCGCATCGAGTTCGCGGCGCAGACGCCGGTCGATCCGCTGACCCTGATCAAGCTGATCCAGGGCCAGCCCAAACGCTATAAATTCGAAGGCGCCACGATGTTCAAATTCATGGTTCCGATGGAGCGCCCGGAAGAGCGCTTTAATACTGTAGAGGCGCTGCTTGAGTGCCTCATTCCGAAAACTGCTTGAAGGACGCCGCATGCGCCTGTTTCGCTCACTGACTTTGCTGCTGACCCTGGCCGCTCCGATGGCGAATGCCGATGACCTGTATCAGGTTGAAATGATTCTGGTGCGGCAGAACGCCGTGCCGGCCATTGTCAGCCGCGCAGCCCCAGAAGATTGGGATGCCGGAGCGCAGCGCATCAGCCCCGACAGCCTGCGCACGCCAAGCCTGAATGGCGAGGTGGAAAAGCTCACCGCCAGCAACGAGTACACCGTGTTGCTGCACAAGGCCTGGCAACAGACCCTTGGCGAGGAAGCGTCCAGGGTGGCGATCAGCGACGGCAAGGAACAGTTCGGCCAGTTCCCGATCGAGGGCACGTTGAGCATCAAGCAAGGGCGCTTCACCGACGTCGGCGCCGATTTCTGGGTCAACCAGTTCGACGCCGATGGCCTGGTCACCGCCAGTGAGCGCCTGAACACGGACAGCCACACCAAAAACGGACAACTGAACTTCCTCGATGCCGGGCACCTGGGCCTGCTGATCAAGATCACCTCCCTGACCGCGCCTGCGCCTCGGCCAGCCCCCGAAGAAATTCCGGACTGATTGTGCCCCTATGTCCGCGCCCCTGAGCAAACCCCTGGCACCCTCCTGGGTCAGCCGATTCAAGGAACAGAGCCTGGAGCGCGGCCGGCGATACGCGCTGGAAAATCGCGTCAGGATCGTTGAGGCCGGTGATGCCACCATCACCGCCGTTTGCGAAGGTTCGGGCGGTAACGTTTACCGTCAGACCATCCACCTGCGCGAGTCGGCCAAAGCCACCCTGCTGATGGTCGATGCCACGTGCACCTGCCCGGTACGCAATAACTGCAAGCATTGCGCAGCGGTATTGCTCAAGGTCCAGGAAACCCTCGCCTATCCTGCCGCCGCGCAAGACGCCGAACTGCTGGAGAAGCTCCAGGCAGTCCTGGAAAACCGCAGCCCGAAGGCGCCACCCCAGGTGCTGGTGGACAACGTGCAACCCGTTCCACGCCTGTGGCTGGCGAGCATCGAATTCAGTGCCTTCGAACCGCGCAACGGCAGGATGCAGCGCTACATCCAGCATCGTGCAGCGCTGTCCTTCAGCTACCTGGATGAATACGTCAGCGGGCAGAAAAACGCCGACGTGTTGATTCGCCAGGAAACACAGACCTTACGGATAAAACGCCATCCGGAAGTCGAACAGGCCTACAGGGAGCAACTGCGAATCCTCGGCTTCAAAGTTGCCACCCGCCAAAGCAAGGCGCTGCCGGAAAGCGCCGGCGAACTGTATGAGATGGTCAACGACAGCGCCTGGCTGACGTTCACCCTCAATGAACTGCCAAAACTGCGCACCCAGGGTTGGGAGCTGCAGATAGACGAAGACTTCGGTTTCGATCTGACTGCGGTGGACGACTGGTACGCCACGGTCGAACAGACACCGGAGCGCGACTGGTTTGACCTGGAACTGGGGATCATCGTCAACGGCGAACGGCTGAGCCTGCTGCCGATCCTGCTGAACCTGATGCGTTCCCACACCGAAATCCTCAACCCGGAGCGCCTGGCCCGTCGACGCGATGACGAGCTGATTCTGGTGAACATTCCCCATCGCCCGAACTCCGAGCACGGCCCGCTGCAAGTCGCCCTGCCGTTCGGTCGCCTGAAGCCGGTGCTGGCGACCCTCGGCGAGTTCTACCTGCAGGAACCCGGTGAAACCACATTACGCTTGAGCAAGGCCGACGCCACACGCCTGAACCCGCTGGAGGACCTGCCGCTGCTGTGGGAAGGTGGCGAGCAGATCCGCACCTTTGCCCAGCGCCTGCGCGACGTTCGCGACTACAGCGCAACCGCCCCCGAAGGCTTGAACGCGACCTTGCGTCCCTACCAGCTGGAAGGCTTGAGCTGGATGCAGTCGCTGCGCCAACTGGAGGTCGGCGGCATACTTGCCGACGACATGGGCCTGGGCAAAACCCTGCAAACCCTGGCGCATGTGCTCAGCGAGAAAAACGCCGGACGCCTCGATCGGCCCTGCATGGTGGTGATGCCCACCAGCCTGATTCCCAACTGGCTCGACGAAGCGGCGCACTTCACGCCTCAGCTCAAGGTCCTTGCGCTGTATGGCGCCAGTCGCAGGAAGCATTTCGAGCACCTGGCCGATTACGACCTGATCCTCACTACTTACGCCCTGCTGCCCAAGGATGTCGAGCGCCTGGCCGCGCAGCCCCTGCATGTGCTGGTACTGGACGAGGCGCAGTACATCAAGAACCCGAACAGCAAGGCCGCTCACGCCGCACGAGAACTGAACGCACGCCAGCGCCTGTGCCTGAGCGGCACGCCGCTGGAAAACCACCTGGGCGAGCTGTGGTCGCTGTTTCACTTCCTGTTGCCCGGCTGGCTCGGCGACGTCAAAAGCTTTAACCGCGATTACCGCGTGCCCATTGAAAAACGCACCAGTGAAGTCCGGCTCCAGCACCTGAACGGTCGGATCAAACCGTTCCTGCTACGCAGGACCAAAGAGCAGGTCGCGACGGAATTGCCGCCCAAGACCGAAATCATCCACTGGGTCGAACTCAACGAAGCCCAGCGCGATGTGTACGAAACCATGCGCCTGGCGATGGACAGGAAAGTGCGCGACGAAATCACCCGCAAAGGTGTCGCGCGCAGCCAGATCATCATCCTCGAGGCCCTGCTGAAGCTGCGCCAGGTGTGTTGCGACCTGCGCCTGGTCAACGACGCGGCCCTGCCCGCGCGCGGCAGCACCTCGAGCAAGCTCGACAGCCTGATGGAAATGCTCGAGGAGTTGTTCGAGGAAGGCCGGCGGATCCTGCTGTTTTCGCAATTCACATCGATGCTGGCGTTGATCGAAGCCGAGCTGGTGAAACGCGGCATTGACTACGCACTACTGACGGGTCAGACCCGTGACCGCCGCTCCCCGGTAAAAGATTTCCAGAGCGGCAAGCGTCAGATCTTTCTGATCAGCCTGAAGGCCGGTGGTGTTGGCTTGAATCTGACCGAAGCGGACACGGTGATTCACTATGACCCCTGGTGGAACCCCGCGACGGAGAACCAGGCAACCGACCGCGCCTACCGGATTGGCCAGGAGAAACCGGTGTTCGTCTACAAGATGATTGCCCGCGGCACGGTCGAAGAGAAAATCCAGCACCTGCAAAAGGAAAAATCCGATCTCGCAGCGGGCGTGCTGGATGGGCGCAAGGCCGGGGACTGGAAGTTGCAGAGCGATGATATCGAGGCGCTGTTTGCGCCGTTACCGGACAAGCTGGAGAAACGCTGAGATTTGAGTGCTCTTCATCGCGAGCGGGCTCGCTCCCACCGGTGATCGCTGGTGCAACATCGATCCAGGGTGGGAGCGAGCCTGCTCGCGATGAACGCCACTCGGTATCAAGCCCGACTCACCCCTTGAGCACCCGCGCCAACGTCGACTTCACCTTGCCCATCCCGTCATGCAGCGCCTGCTCGATCTCGGCCATCGTGATCACCGCCGTCGATTTGCCCGCCGCCGGGTTCACCACCAGCGCCAGGCAGGCATAATCCAGTTCCAGCTCACGGGCCAATGCCGCTTCGGGCATGCCGGTCATGCCGACGATGTCGCAACCGTCACGTTCCAGCCTGGCGATTTCAGCAACGGTTTCCAGGCGTGGCCCCTGGGTGCAGGCATAAACGCCATGACTGCTGTAACCGACTCCCTCGGCCACCAGTGCCGCGATCAGTTGCTGGCGCAAGGGCTCGCTGTACGGGTAACTGAAATCGATGTGCGTGACCTGTTCCAGGTCATCGGCAAAATAGGTGTGCTGGCGACCGCTGGTGTAGTCGATCAACTGATGCGGCACGCAGAAATGACCGGTCCCCATTGCCGCGTGTATTCCACCGACTGCGTTGACGGCCAGAATGGCTTCGGCACCGGCCTGCTTCAGCGCCCAGAGATTGGCGCGGTAGTTGACCTGATGCGGGGGGAAACGGTGAGGATGACCGTGACGGGCGAGGAACAGCACTTCCTTGCCTGCATACTCACCGATCTGCACCTCGGCCGACGGCGCACCGTAGGGCGTATCGACCGCCAGTGACTGGCGAATACTCAGGCCTTCCAGTTGAGTCAGACCGGTGCCACCGATAATCGCGTAAACCGTCATAACGTACTGTCCTTATTCAATCAGTTGAGCGTCTTTGAGCGCGCCAATGGCAGCGAGCCAGCGCGGGTCTTGACGGTATTCGGTGCTGGCGTGCGATTGACCGCGCATCTGCGCAATACGCGCGGATGGCTTGACCTTCAAACGCTGAGCGGCACTCAGGGCGAGCTCGGCGGCAGCACGATCATTGCACACCAGGCCCATGTCACAACCGGCGGTCAATGCCGCTTCGATGCGACTGGCGGCATCGCCGACCACGTGGGCACCGGCCATCGACAAGTCGTCACTGAAGATCACCCCTTCGAACTGCAACTCGCCGCGCAGGATGTCCTGCAACCAGCGACGGGAAAAACCGGCGGGCTGGGCATCGACCTGTGGATAAATCACATGAGCCGGCATGACTGCGGCCAGTTGCCGGCTCAATCGGGAGAACGGCACCAGGTCGTTGGCGCGAATCTCCTCGAGGCTGCGTTCGTCATTGGGGATCGCAACGTGGGAGTCCGCCTCGGCCCAGCCGTGGCCGGGAAAGTGCTTGCCAGTGGCGGCCATACCCGCGCTGTTCATGCCACGGATAAACGCTCCCGCCAGCTGTGCCGCACGCTCCGGGTTACCCTCGAACGCACGGGTGCCAACCACCGCGCTGCGTTGGTAATCCAGGTCCAGTACCGGGGCGAAGCTCAGGTCGAGCCCCACGGCCAGCACTTCGGTGGCCATGATCCAGCCGCACTGTTCGGCCAGGTATTCGGCGTTCGGGTTGTCGGCGATGGCACGCATGGCCGGCAGCCGCACGAAACCCTGACGCAGGCGCTGCACCCGACCACCCTCCTGGTCCACCGCCAGCAGCAGGTCAGGGCGAACGGCGCGGATCGCCGCGCTGAGCTCGCGCACCTGGCGTGGGTGTTCGATGTTGCGGGCAAAAATGATTAGGCCGCCCACTTCAGGCTGACGCAGTAATTGGCGATCTTCGGCCGTCAGCCAGGTACCGGCGACGTCCACCATCAACGAGCCTTGCAGGCCAGCAGTCATAGAGATTCCTTGATAACGATGAACCCGGCTCGCACGCGTCCGCTGCCTGGGGCTGTGCCCGGCAGGTCGGCGATATGAATGGGGAGCGGATTCGCAACGAGAGTCGGCATGGGCGGCTAGCTTAGCGGATGTCAGCTGCCGCGCCCACCCATGCGCGGTCAAACCTTGGCGGCGACCTGTGTCGACTTGCTACGGGGACGCAACTGCGCCGTGGCCATCGCCGCGTCGGTCACACCGGTTTCGGCACGCATGCCGGCGGCCAGGAACGGCACCATCAGACGCATGACCTGCTCGATGGACGTGTTGACGCCGAAATCGGTCTCGGCAATGGCCCGCAAGGCCTTGATCCCCGACATGCTGAATGCTGCGGCCCCCAGCATGAAATGCACACGCCAGAACAGCTCGATTGGCGGAATGCGCGGCGCCGCTTCGTTCACCAGCATCATGTAGCGACGAAACACCTTGCCGTACATGTCCTCCAGATAACGACGCAGGTGGCCCTGGCTCTGACTGAACGCCAGCCCCAGCAAACGCATGAAAATGGACAGGTCGTTGCCGCTGCGCGGTTGCACCACGAGGGCCTGCTCGACGAGGATTTCCAGCAATTCCTCGAGGGACGGCTTGTTTTCCGGCTTGGCCTGGCGCCGCTCCAGCTCTTTATCGAGGCTCAGGCAGAACGGCCCGAGAAAGCGCGAGAAAACAGCCTGGATCAGTGCTTTCTTCGAGCCGAAGTGATAATTCACAGCCGCGAGATTGACACCGGCCTTGCTGGTGATCAAACGCAACGAGGTTTCAGCAAACCCTTTTTCCGCGAACAACTGCTCGGCAGCATCGAGAATGCGTTCAACGGTTTCCGACTGGGCCATGGCTACTCCGCCTGACAAACACTTGTTTGAAACATACGTTTCAGCCCAGGCCTTGTCAAGCCTGCCGGTTCGTTTTGGGAATGGTCAGTCAGCTATTTAATCACACATTCAGGCACGGTTAATCAGCACACGGATTGACCGTCTGGCGGCGAGCAAAAAAAGGGGCATTGCCAAGATGCTTTCACTGTATATAATCCCAGTCACTGTATAAAAAGACAGAGCGATCAATATGCTAAAGCTGACGCCACGCCAAGCAGAGATTCTGAGTTTCATCAAACGCTGTCTTGAAGACAACGGCTACCCGCCCACTCGTGCGGAAATTGCCCAGGAACTGGGTTTCAAGTCGCCGAACGCGGCTGAAGAGCACCTCAAGGCACTGGCCCGCAAGGGCGCCATCGAGATGACGCCAGGCGCTTCCCGCGGCATCCGCATCCCGGGCTTCGAAGCCAAGGCCGACGAATCCACTCTGCCGATCATTGGTCGAGTCGCTGCAGGCGCACCGATCCTTGCCCAGCAGCACGTCGAAGAGTCCTGCAACATCAATCCAGCGTTCTTCCACCCGCGAGCCGACTATCTGCTACGGGTGCATGGCATGAGCATGAAGGACGTCGGCATCTTTGATGGCGACCTGCTGGCCGTCCACACCACCCGCGAAGCCCGCAACGGCCAGATCGTGGTGGCGCGCATCGGCGACGAAGTCACCGTCAAACGCTTCAAGCGCGACGGCAGCAAAGTCTGGTTGATTGCCGAGAACCCCGAATTCGCCCCTATCGAAGTGAACCTGAAAGATCAGGAACTGGTGATCGAAGGCTTGAGTGTCGGCGTCATTCGCCGCTAAAGGAGGCTTTATGCAGTTCCCACACACCTCACAGCAAGCCCAACTGCCGTTGTTCGAGGCATTCATGGTGCAGCCGATGGCGCCGATTCTGAAAGACGTGGTCGAGTCGCCCTGGGGCGCCGAACCCGAAGTCTTCAGCGAGCTGTCACTGCGTGGTGCGGCCGGGAGCTGCCTGAGCCTTCTGGCACCGATCCTCAGAGAGCTGAGCGAGGATCAGGATGCACGCTGGCTGACATTGATCGCCCCACCCGCCAGCCTGACACAGGCCTGGTTGCGGGACGCCGGGCTAAATCGTGAACGCATTCTGCTGCTGCAACCGCGTGGCAGCCAGAGCGCACAACAGTTGACCTGCGAAGCCTTACGCCTGGGTCGCAGCCATACCGTCGTCAGCTGGCTCAACCCGCTGAGCACCACGGCACGGCAACAGCTGATCAGCGCCGCCCGAACCGGGGACGCACAAAGCCTGAATATTCGACTGGGCTAAACAAGACTGCGCCGAATGACGCATGGCTTCTCCAAGGACAGAGAAGCCGTAACGGGGCGACGAACGGGATCAGTGGAGAACCCGGGAGCCTTCATCCGTATTGAATTCACCTTCGACCAAACGACCGGCCATCTGAACGCCGACGCTCAACATCGCCTTGGCGACCTCAACATGCTGGCCCTGCAGGAACGCCTTGGCATCCTCTGAGAAATTCAAAGTAACCAGAGAACCCTCGTCCTCAGCCCTTCGCAGCTCGATTCGGCCGTCTGGTAACTCGACAATTTCTAGAAAGGACGTTGGCATAAAGGTCTGGTCTCCACGAAAGGCAGGCATTATATAGGCATCGGTCAGGCTTCGCTCAGGATCTTGACCAAATGCCACTTCGAAGAGAATTTTCTGACAGCAAGCCCTGAACGAACAGCCTCCAGCAACCGCCCTTCCCATCCTCACGCCATCAGCATTCGTTCAAACCTTCGCGAAACCGGATCGCCAGCCCCTTGAGGTTCTGGCGCCAGGTCTCCAGTTCTTCACGACTGAGCTCTTCAGGCTCGTCCTCTTCATCCAGGTTAACGGCCAGAATCAGCGGCTGCGTCACGTCCCCCTTGGGCTTGTGGGGAGCACGGGGTGGCTGAAACAGCGCCGCATGCGCCGATAGCAGCTTGGCCAGCCAGGTTTCCGGATTTTGCGCCAGCTCCACCATTTCGGCCATTTCAGGAATGGCGATGGTGTCCAGCACTGCCCGGGTCAACAGCATCTCGGCGCGGGACGCATTGGCCTGTGGCAAGCGATAGAAGCCGGCGATCTCATGACACAGGCCCAGCAAGGCTCCGTACAAATGGAACAACGCCGATTCGCGTCCGGCCTGGATCAGCGCGAGAGCGTTCATGGCCCGCCCCTCTTCGGCTCTGGCGAGGGCTTCAAGCGACAAGCCGGCAAAATAGATCTTCTGGTTGGTACGGGTATAGAGCTCGTGGGCCATGACGGCAGCCTCCACAACAAGGAATCGCTTCACGCAGGTCGGACAGTGTCGGGGATCAGGCAATCCCACCGCAAGCCCTTCCGCCTGCCCCGCGCGAGCGAGCGTGCAGGGCATAAAAAAGGCCGCATGCTTGCATGCGGCCTTTTCGTTACAGCGTCAATCAGGACTTCGCGGCAGGACGCTTGTCTTCAACGGTCCACTTGCCACCGTCGTAGTAGGCTTTCCAGCCAGTCGGCTTGCCGTCGACTTCGGTCTGCACATACTGCTCCTTGGTCTTGCGGCTGTAACGGATCACCGCAGGAAGACCATCCGGATCCTTCTTCGGCGCCTCACAGAGGAAATGATACTTCGGATCGATCTCATCCTTGTGCGGGATGATCTCGATCACCAGCGGAGCACGGGTCTCGCGGTTTTTCGGAAACTGGCTCGCTGCCAGGAACAGTCCGGAAGCACCGTCACGCAGGATATAGGTGTCGTTGACCTTTTCGCATTTCAGCTCAGGCATCTTCACCGGGTCCATTTTCGGCGGTGCCGCGTCGCCGCTCTTCAACAGCTTGCGAGTGTTCTTGCACGTCGGGTTGGTGCAGCCGAAGAACTTGCCGAAACGGCCGGTCTTGAGTTGCATCTCGCTGCCGCACTTGTCGCATTCCAGGCTCGGGCCTTCGTAGCCCTTGATACGATAGACACCCTCTTCGATTTCGTAGCCCGCGCAATCCGGGTTGTTACCGCAGATGTGCAACTTGCGCTTCTCGTCGAGCAGATAGGCGTCCATCGCCGTGCTGCAGATCGGGCAGCGGTGCTTGCCACGCAACACCAGCGACTCCGACTCACCCTCGTCGTCCGCAGCGATTTCATCGCCCGGCACCAGGTTGACGGTGGCTTTGCAGCGTTCTTTGGGCGGCAGGCTGTAACCCGAGCAACCCAGGAATACGCCGGTCGAAGCCGTACGGATCTGCATCGGACGACCGCAGGTCGTGCACGGGATATCGGTCATCACCGGCTGGTTGGCACGCATGCCGTTTTCCGCGCTTTCGGCCACTTCGAGCTTCTTCTTGAAGTCGCCGTAGAACTCGTCCAGCACGTTTTTCCAGTCACGCTCGCCCTGGGCCACGTCATCGAGATTCTCTTCCATGCCGGCGGTAAAGCCGTAGTCCATGAGGTTGGAGAAACTCTCGGACAGACGCTCGGTGACGATGTCACCCATCTTTTCCGAATAGAAGCGACGGTTGTGCAGCGCCACGTAGCCGCGATCCTGGATGGTCGAAATGATCGCTGCGTAGGTCGAAGGACGACCGATGCCGCGCTTTTCCATTTCCTTGACCAGGCTCGCTTCCGAGTAACGCGCCGGCGGCTTGGTGAAGTGTTGGGTCGGATCAAGCTTGATCAGCTTCATCACGTCGCCCTGGGCCATGTCTGGCAGCACGTCATCATCACCCGGCTTGGCGATTTGCGGCATGACGCGGGTATAACCGTCGAACTTCAGGATGCGGCCCTTGGCGCGCAACTCGAAGTCGCCGGCACCGACGGTCACCGTGGTCGACAGGTATTGGGCCGGCAGCATCTGGCAGGCGAGGAACTGGCGCCAGATCAGCTCGTAAAGACGCTCGGCGTCGCGCTCCATGCCCGACAGCTTGCTTGGCTCGGTATTGGCGTCGGACGGACGAATCGCTTCGTGAGCCTCCTGCGCGCCTTCCTTGCTGCTGTAGACGTTCGGGGTTTCCGGCAGGTATTTCTTGCCGAATTCGCTTTCGATATAGGTCCGCGCCATGGCCACGGCATCGGCCGACAGGTTGGTGGAGTCGGTACGCATATACGTGATGTAGCCGGCTTCGTACAAACGCTGGGCCATCATCATGGTTTTCTTCACACCGAAGCCCAGGCGGTTGCTGGCAGCCTGTTGCAGGGTAGAAGTAATGAACGGTGCCGACGGCTTGCTGCTGGTCGGCTTGTCTTCGCGCTTGACGATGCTGTAGCTGGAGGCCTTGAGCTTTTCCAGTGCAGCCATGGCCTGGGCTTCGTTCAGCGGCTTGAACGCCTCGCCCTTCTCGCGAGCGACGTCGAAGCGCACCGTCGCGCCCTTGGCGGTACCCAGGTCAGCGTGAACTTCCCAGTACTCTTCCGGAATGAACGCGCGGATTTCACGTTCGCGCTCGACCACCAGCTTCACGGCAACCGACTGCACGCGACCGGCGGACAGGCCACGGGCGATCTTGGCCCACAGCAGCGGCGACACCATGTAACCCACCACGCGGTCGAGGAAACGACGCGCCTGCTGAGCGTTGACACGATCGATGTCCAGTTCGCCCGGCTCGGAGAAGGCTTCCTGGATCGCCTTCTTGGTGATTTCGTTGAACACCACGCGCTTGTAGCGGCTGTCATCACCACCGATGGCTTCGCGCAGATGCCAGGCAATGGCTTCCCCCTCGCGATCCAAGTCGGTTGCGAGATAGATGGTGTCAGCATCCTTGGCGAGCCGGCGAAGCTCCTCGATGACCTTTTCCTTGCCCGGAAGGATCTCGTACTTGGCTTTCCAGCCATGATCGGGATCGACCCCCATGCGCGAAACCAGCTGATTGCGCGCTTTTTCTTTCGGCGTGAGCACCGGACCTTCACCCGCAGCCTTGCCGCGCTTGGCGGCCGGCTCTTTGCTGGCGCTAGCCGAACCGCTGGTGGGCAGGTCTCGGATATGGCCGATACTCGACTTCACCACGTATTGGTTGCCCAGATACTTGTTGATGGTCTTGGCCTTAGCCGGGGATTCCACAATGACCAGCGATTTGCCCATGGATCAGAAAATTCCTGAATTCTAGAAGTGAGAGGCGGTTGGCGCCTGACGCGGCACCGCTATATATAGTGGCTACAAGGTGAGGTCAAGCGCAGGGTTTTGCGCGCACTCAGCTCATGGCTTGGAAAAAACGCTCGGTTCGGCCTGTACCAAAGCAAAGCGTGGCACCTGTTCGCCGTCAACCTCGACCGACTCCAGGAACATGCTCAGGGGGCGTACCCAAAAGCCGTAATCGCCATACAGGGCTTGGTAGAAGACCACTTCCTCTTCCGTTTCCGAATGCCGCGCAATACTGAATACACGGTACTGCGGACCTTTGTAATGTTGGTAGAGCCCTGGTTGTATCGGCATGTATTGGCCCTCACTCAAATCTTTTCAAAATAAAAACAAAATAAATTCAGAAAAACAAAAACCGGGGCACTTGGCCCCGGCTTCCATCAACGGAACGCTTAAACGCGTTCGAAGACGGTGGAGATGCCTTGGCCGAGACCAATGCACATGGTCGCTACCCCGAAGGTGCCGCCATTTTGCTTCATCACGTTCAGCAGGGTGCCGGAAATACGCGCACCGGAGCAACCGAACGGGTGACCCAGGGCGATCGCGCCGCCGTGCAGGTTAACCTTCTCATTCATCTTGTCGAGCACTTTCAAATCTTTCAGCACGGGCAGGGCCTGTGCGGCGAAAGCTTCGTTGAGTTCGAAGAAGTCGATATCGTTGATGCCAAGGCCTGCGCGCTTCAAGGCTTTTTGCGTGGCCGGTACTGGACCATAGCCCATGATCGCCGGGTCCACACCGGCCACAGCCATCGAGCGAATCACCGCCATTGGCTGGATGCCCAGGTCTTGCGCACGCTGTGCCGACATCACGATCATGCACGAAGCACCGTCGGTGATCTGCGACGAAGTACCGGCTGTCACGGTGCCGCCCTTTGGATTGAACGCCGGCTTCAACGTCGCCAGGCTTTCCAGGGTGGTTTCCGGACGAATGGTCTCGTCGTAGTCGAACAGTTTCAGGAAACCGTTCTCGTCATAGCCCTGCATCGGGATGATTTCGTCCTTGAACTTGCCTTCCACGGTCGCCTTGTGCGCGAGCTGGTGGGAACGCACGCCAAAGGCATCCTGTTGCTCACGGGTGATGCCGTGCATCTTGCCCAGCATTTCCGCGGTCAGGCCCATCATGCCCGAGGCTTTTGCCGCGTACAGCGACATGTGCGGGTTCGGGTCGACACCGTGCATCATGCTCACGTGGCCCATGTGCTCGACGCCACCGACCACGAACACGTCACCGTTGCCGGTCATGATCGCCTGCGCAGCAGTGTGCAGCGCGCTCATCGACGAACCACACAGACGGCTGACGGTCTGGCCGGCCGAGGTGTGCGGGATCTGGGTCATCAGCGACGCCATGCGGGCGATGTTCCAGCCCTGCTCCAGGGTCTGGTTCACACAGCCCCAGATCACGTCTTCGACTTCGTTCGGGTCGACCTTGACGTTGCGTTCCAGCAATTTGCTGATCAGGTGTGCCGACATGTCTTCGGCACGGGTATTGCGGTGCATGCCGCCCTTGGAGCGGCCCATCGGAGTACGACCGAAGTCGACAATCACGACGTCTCTAGGATTCAAGCTCATAAGTTCACTCTCACTCTAGTTGGGGGCGCTTAACCGAAGAAGCTCTGGCCGTTCTTGGCCATTTCGCGCAGCTTCGCGGTCGGGTGGTACAGCGCGCCCAAATCAGCGTACTGGTCAGCCAGGGCAACGAATGCTGCAACACCGATCGAATCGATGTAGCGCAGCGCGCCGCCACGGAATGGAGGGAAACCAATACCGTAGACCAGACCCATGTCGGCTTCGGCGGCGGTTTCGACGATGCCGTCTTCCAGGCAACGCACGGTTTCCAGGCACAGCGGGATCATCATCCAGTTGATGATGTCTTCGTCAGTGACTTCGCGCTGCTCGTAGACGATCGGCTTGAGCACTTCCAGCACCGACGGATCGGCGACCTTCTTCTGCTTGCCCTTCTTGTCGGTCTCGTAGGCGTAGAAACCCTTGCCGTTCTTCTGGCCCAGGCGTTTGGCTTCGTAGAGCACGTCGATGGCCGAACGGCGATCGTCCTTCATGCGGTCCGGGAAGCCTTCGGCCATCACGTCACGACCGTGGTGGCCGGTGTCGATGCCGACCACGTCCATCAGGTAGGCCGGGCCCATCGGCCAGCCAAACTTTTCCATGATCTTGTCGATACGGACGAAGTCCACACCGGCGCTGACCAGCTTGGCGAAACCGCCGAAGTACGGGAACAGGACGCGGTTGACCAGGAAGCCCGGGCAGTCGTTGACGACGATCGGGTTCTTGCCCATTTTCTTGGCGTAGGCAACGGTGGTGGCAATCGCCTGTTCGCTGGACTTCTCGCCACGAATCACTTCCACCAGCGGCATCATGTGCACCGGGTTGAAGAAGTGCATGCCGACGAAATTTTCCGGACGCTTGAGGGCCTTGGCCAGCAAGCTGATGGAAATGGTCGAGGTGTTGGACGCGAGGATGGTGTCCTCTTTGACCTGGCCTTCCACTTCAGCCAGTACGGCTTGCTTGACCTTCGGGTTTTCGACGACAGCCTCGACCACCAGGTCCACGTGACCGAAATCGCCGTAGGACAGGGTCGGGCGAATGCCGTTGAGCACTTCAGCCATTTTCGCAGCGGTCATGCGGCCTTTATCAACGCGGCTGACCAGCAATTTGGCGGCTTCGGCCAAGCCTTGCTCGATACCGTGCTCGTTGATGTCCTTCATCAGGATCGGCGTCCCTTTGGAAGCCGACTGGTAGGCGATGCCGCCACCCATGATGCCGGCGCCCAAAACGGCAGCCTGCTTCACATCGCTGGCGATTTCGTCGTAGGCCTTGGCCTTTTTCTTCAGTTCCTGATCGTTGAGGAACAGGCCGATCAGGCTCTGCGCGGCAGAGGTCTTGGCCAGTTTGACGAAACCGGCCGCCTCGACTTCCAGTGCCTTGTCGCGACCGAAGTTCGCCGCCTTCTGGATAGTCTTGATCGCTTCGACCGGCGCCGGGTAGTTGGGGCCTGCCTGACCGGCCACAAAACCCTTGGCGGTTTCGAAAGCCATCATCTGTTCTATGGCGTTCAGTTTCAGCTTTTCCAGCTTCGGTTGACGCTTGGCCTTGTAGTCGAACTCGCCGGAAATGGCACGTTTGATCAGTTCCAGTGCAGCTTCCTGCAGCTTGCCAGGCGCAACCACGGCATCGACGGCACCGACTTTCAGCGCGTCTTCGGCACGGTTTTCCTTACCGGCGGCAATCCATTCGATGGCGTTGTCGGCACCGATCAGGCGCGGCAGGCGAACGGTACCGCCAAAGCCCGGGTAGATGCCCAGCTTGACTTCCGGCAGGCCGATCTTGGCGCTGGCGGACATGACGCGGTAGTCCGCTGCCAGGCACATTTCCAGACCGCCACCCAGGGCGATGCCGTTGATCGCGGCGACGGTCGGGACGTTGAGGTCTTCGAAATCGCTGAAGATCCTGTTGGCTTCGAGGTTGCCAGCAACAAGCTCTGCATCCGGCAGCTTGAAGTTGTCGACAAATTCGGTGATGTCGGCGCCGACGATGAACACGTCCTTGCCACTGCTGACGATCACACCCTTGATCGAAGCATCTGCCTTGATGGTGTCTACGGCCTGACGCAATTCGTTCAGGGTTAGACGGTTGAACTTGTTGACGGACTCACCCTTGAGGTCGAACTTCAGTTCGACGATGCCACTTTCAAGAGCCTTAACCGTGATGGCTTTACCTTCGTAAATCATCAACTGATCTCCACGATATGGAAGCTGAACAGTACACGTCGGAAGCAGGCGAATGGCTGGGCAGGACGTTCTTCGTCGATGCTACGCCAATCCACCCGACACACCCGCCAACGCGATAGTCGGGATTCTGTAGGAGCGCTGTGTAATGCAAACGCTCAATTCATACGCCCGTTTGATTTGGGTACGCCACCTTCACGGAATTTCCGGCAATTGTCAATCGCCCAAAATGCGGGTTGAAATGCGACTTTGCAGTCATTTCTGTAGGACGAAGGCCGGCAACACGCCCCTGCATGCACACACATTCATAGAATCAATAGTTAGAAAAGTCGCCCTAATTCACCGCAGCCCGCTCTGGACAGGCTACGCTGGGGGAACCTGGAAAATTTTGAACGCTTTCGGCGAACGCCAAGCGTAAGATCAGCCCAACCGAATTACCGGCCTGCCTGGCCAACCCCGCCCGATGATGTTGTCGGGCTTTTTATTGCCTGTTCCTCGCGGACGTGGTCGCGAGGCAGGAGTCAGGCTCAGGCGAGCGCCTTGAGGGTGGTATCAATGTGCTGCAAGACCTCGGCCTCGCCCTTCTCTCCCCAATACAAGGCGATCATTTGCTGGTCGGCTTCAACCTTGTAGACATTGCCAGGCAATCTTTCGAAATGATTGAGCAGCGCCTGATCGTCGCAGACCTCCTGCCACTGATTCACCCAGACCCCCGGCGCTTTCTGCCAGTAAGTCCAGCAGGCTGGCTGTTTGCTGCGGCGCGGCCGATGGTACTGCGCACAGGGGCTCGGAGGCTCCGGCTGCAGCCAATGCGGCCATTGCTGAGGGGCCAGTTGCATGGCCAATCCGATGCGGCGAGCCTCCATGCGCAGGGCGATACGCCCGCTCTGGCCACGGGAAGGTCGCAGCCATGCCAGGGGGCTCAACACCACCAACAGGATTGACACCACTATCCAGACCGTCATATGTGTACTCCCGATTCTTGATGAGCGCATTGAGTCACGTTGAAAACAATGTGCTTGAAACCAGCCATACTTACCCTTATTGCAGTTTTCAGGAGGAGCACCTTATGCCCTACTTCCACATTCTGGTCGCCGTCGACCTCACCGAAGAGTGCGATCCTGTCATCCACCGCGCTCGCGAATTGTCGGTGAACAGCGGCGCGAAACTGTCCCTGGTACACATCGTCGAACCCATGGCCATGGCCTTTGGCGGCGATGTGCCAATGGACCTTTCCCAATTGCAACAGCAACAGTTCGATCAGGCCAAGGAGCGCCTCGACCGGCTGATCCTGAAGTACCCGGAGATTTCCAAGGAGTACAGCCACCTGACCTACGGCCAACCACGCCAGGAAATCCATCACCTGGCCAAGGAGCAGGGTTGCGACCTCATTGTGGTGGGCAGCCATGGGCGACATGGCCTGGCACTGCTGCTCGGCTCTACCGCCAACGACGTGCTGCACGGGGCACCTTGCGATGTGCTGGCCGTGCGGTTGCAGAGCAAAAGCTGACGCTCACTTCCGCAAGGCCATCGGCCAGTGACCGGCACATGAAAAGCCCGGCATTCACATCAGTGAAGCCGGGCTTTTTTATCCCTGGATCAATCAGGCATCCAGTTCGGCCCAACGCTCGACCATCACGTCGAGTTCGGCTTGCAGCTGTTCAAGCTGGGCGATCACTGCAGCCGTCTCGGCAGCGGGACGCTGGTAGAAACCCGCATCGGCCATCTTGGCTTCAACGGCTGCGATCTGCTGCTCCATGGCCTCGATCTGGCCGGGCAACATTTCCAGCTCACGCTGCAACTTGTAACTGAGCTTCTTCTTCGCCGCCGGCGCTTCGACCACGGCCGCCACTGGTGCCGGCTCGGCCTTGACCACCGCCGAGTTCAGGTCAGCCTTGCCGGATTTGCTCTCGGTGACGCCCAACAGACGCGGCGAGCCACCCTGACGCAGCCAGTCCTGATAACCACCGACGTATTCGCGCACCTTGCCTTCGCCTTCGAACACCAGGGTGCTGGTGACCACGTTGTCGAGGAATGCCCGGTCGTGGCTGACCATCAGCACGGTACCGCTGAACGTCAGCAATACCTCTTCCAGCAATTCGAGCGTTTCCACGTCGAGATCGTTGGTCGGTTCGTCGAGGACCAGCAGGTTGGCCGGCTTGCTGAACAGTTTCGCCAGCAGCAGACGGGCGCGCTCGCCACCGGACAGCGCCTTGACCGGCGTACGGGCACGCTGCGGGCTGAACAGGAAGTCGCCGAGGTAGCTCAGGACGTGACGGCTCTGACCGTCGATGTCGATGAAGTCGCGACCTTCAGCGACGTTATCCACAACGGTTTTCTCCAGATCCAGCTGATGGCGCAACTGGTCGAAGTAGGCGACGTCGATCTTCGTGCCCTCTTCCACCTTGCCGCTGGTGGGTTGCAGGCCGCCGAGCATCAGTTTCAGCAGCGTGGTCTTGCCGGTGCCGTTGGCACCCAGCAGGCCGATACGGTCACCGCGCTGCAACACCATGGAGAAATCGCGGACAAGGAACGGACCGTCCGGGTGAGCAAAACTGACGTTTTCCAGCACCATGACCTGCTTGCCGGATTTTTCCGCCGTTTCCAGCTGGATATTGGCCTTGCCGGTGCGCTCACGACGTTCGCTACGCTCGACACGCAGGGCCTTGAGGGCGCGCACACGACCTTCGTTACGGGTGCGTCGGGCCTTGATGCCCTGACGAATCCACACTTCTTCCTGGGCCAGGCGCTTGTCGAACAGCGCGTTGGCCGTGGCTTCGGCAGCCAGTTCGGCTTCCTTGTGCACGAGGAAGCTGGCGTAGTCGCCGTTCCAGTCGATCAGGCCACCGCGATCCAGTTCGAGGATGCGGGTCGCCAGGTTCTGCAAGAAGGAACGGTCGTGGGTGATGAACAGCACGGCTCCCTGGAAATCCTTCAGCGCATCTTCCAGCCAGGCGATCGCACCGATGTCCAGGTGGTTGGTCGGCTCGTCGAGCAGCAGCAGGTCCGGCTCAGACACCAGGGCCTGGGCCAGCAGGACGCGACGGCGCCACCCACCGGACAGTTCGGCGAGGGTCTTGTCGGCCGGCAGTTGCAGGCGACTGAGGGTGCTGTCGACCAGGGTCTGCAAGCGCCAGCCATCACGGGCTTCGAGGTCGTGCTGGACGTGCATGAGTTTTTCCAGATCGGCATCGGTGACGATGTTCTGGCTCAGGTGGTGGTATTCGGCGAGCAATGCACCGACACCGTCCAGACCTGCGGCCACGACATCGAAAACCGTCCGCTCGTCGGCTACCGGCAATTCCTGCGGCAATTCGCCGATCTTGAGGCCGGGTGCGCGCCAGACGGAGCCGTCATCGGGCTTCTGGTCGCCCTTGACGAGCTTCATCATGCTGGACTTGCCAGTGCCGTTGCGGCCGATGATGCACACCCGCTCACCACGGGCGATCTGCCAGGACACCTTGTCCAACAGCGGCATAGCGCCGAAAGCAAGGGACACATCGCTGAATTTGAGCAGGGTCATGAGCTTCTCCAAAAACCGGGCGCGCATTCTACCTGAATCGAGGCTTCAGAAGGCCGGCAATTTCACTTCACAGGCACTCTGCAACACAAATGTTGCGAACTGATGCCGACAGGGCCGCAAAGCTTTCGCCCGCTGCTGGCAAAAGGCTAAGCTACAGATTATTCAGTGCGGGCACGGCTCGCACTTGTCATGATTTCTCTGCCCGGATGTCTCATGCGCAGTCGCCTTTTCAGTCTTTTATCGTGCTTGCTCCTTTCTGCCACTGCCGTTCAAACAGCCCAGGCGGTGGACTTGTCCACCCAACGCCAGTATTACGATGAAGCCAAGCGCGCCCTGGCCAAGGGCGATACCGGTCCTTACATGCGCTACAGCCAGGCCCTGAGCACCTACCCGCTGGAACCCTACCTGGCCTATGACGAACTCACCGCACGCCTGAAAACGGCGAGCAACGCCGAGATCGAGAAATTCCTCGCCGAACACGGCGACCTGCCCCAGGCCAACTGGATGAAACTGCGCTGGTTGCGCTGGCTGGCCGAGCGCGGCGACTGGGCGACCTTCGTCAAGTACTACGACCCCAAGCTCAACTTCACTGAACTGGACTGCCTGAACGCCCAATACCAGATCAGCCACAACCTCAAGTCCGAAGGCTACGCCAACGCCAACAAGCTCTGGCTGACCGGTAAATCCCTGCCGGCGGCCTGCGACGCCCTGTTCGGCATGTGGGCGGCCGAAGGTCAACTGACGGAACAGAAACGCTGGGAGCGCACCAAACTGGCGGCCCAGGCGCGCAACTATCCGCTGGCCAACAGCCTGGTCAACGGCCTGAGCACCCTCGCCCCACGCGGGCGCCTACTGGTGGATGTGGCGCAAAAACCCGAATTGCTCAACCAACCGTCGCGCTTCACCCCGGCCGACGAGCCGATGTCCGACATCGTCAGCCTGGGCCTGCGCCGCCTGGCTCGCCAGGACCCGGACAAGGCCATGGCACTGCTCGACGGATATGCCAGCAGCATGCACTTCTCCCGCGATGAAAAAGTCGCGATCGCCCGGGAAATCGGCCTGACCCTTGCGCGCCGCTTCGACAGCCGCGCCCTGGACGTGATGACCAAGTACGACCCGGAGTTGCGCGACAACACCGTGTCCGAATGGCGCTTGCGCCTGCTGTTGCGCCTGGCGCGCTGGGACGACGCCTATCAGTTGACCCGTCGCCTGCCACAGGACCTGGCCACCACCAACCGCTGGCGGTACTGGCAGGCCCGCAGCCTGGAACTGGCGCAACCGCAGAACCCGGAGGCGCTGACGCTGTACAAGAGCCTCGCCCGCGAACGTGATTTCTACGGTTTCCTCGCCGCCGACCGCTCGCAACTGCCTTACTCGCTGGTCAACAAACCGCTGGTGCTGAGCCAGGCCCTGATCAACAAGGTGCGCAATACGCCGGGCGTGCGACGCGCCCTGGAGTTCCACGCACGCGGGCAGATCGTCGACGGTCGTCGCGAGTGGTACCACGTCAGCCGGCACTTCAACCGGGACGAAATGGTCGCCCAGGCGAAACTGGCCTACGACTTGAAATGGTACTTCCCGGCGATCCGCACCATCAGCCAGGCGCAGTATTGGGACGACCTCGACATTCGCTTCCCGATGGCCCATCGCGACACCCTGGTGCGCGAGGCCAAGGTCCGTGGCCTGCACTCGAGCTGGGTGTTTGCCATCACCCGTCAGGAAAGCGCCTTCATGGACGACGCCCGCTCCAGCGTCGGCGCCAGCGGCCTGATGCAATTGATGCCGGGCACCGCCAAGGAAACCGCACGCAAGTTCAGCATTCCCCTGGCCTCGCCACAACAGGTGCTCGACCCGAACAAGAACATCCAGCTCGGCGCTGCGTACCTGAGCCAGGTGCACAGCCAGTTCAACGGCAACCGTGTCCTCGCTTCCGCCGCCTACAACGCCGGCCCCGGCCGCGTACGTCAGTGGCTGCGCGGCGCCGATCACCTGAGCTTCGACGTGTGGGTCGAGAGCATCCCGTTCGACGAGACCCGCCAGTATGTACAGAACGTGCTGTCGTACTCGGTGATCTACGGCCAGAAGCTCAACTCACCACAACCGCTGGTGGATTGGCATGAGCGGTATTTCGATGATCAGTGACCAGGCGTGAACCGCTGAAAAAAATGCCCGCATCGAGAGATGCGGGCATTTTTCATGGCGCTCAAGCTCTCACGCAGACCGAAGCGCTGCTGCGACATTCTGGCCATGCGGGGTGAGTCGGTATCGCTGAATCGGGCTACGGGGCGAGTCAGGGTCGGTCATCTCAATCAAACCCGAAACCAATGCAGGCTTGAGATAGTTGGCCCTAAAGGTCGCCTTGTGAGCCAATCCGAGCTCCGTCATCAGATCGTTAACCTTTAGCGGCGTAGCTCCATCGAGGGCACCCAGCAGCTTCGCTACTTGGTCGGTTACTTGGTCGGTTACTTGGTCGGTCAACAGTTCGCTTCTCGCCGCTTCCTGTAGCGCAAGACGCAATGCCTGCAACATGAACTCAACAAAAGGTGTCGCCTCGGCCAACTGATCAGCTGCGGACAACGCACCGTAATAGGCATCTTGCTGGTCTCGTATCACCGATTCAACTGGCAGATAAGCCAGCACCGGACGCCACTGACTGAGGATGAGCGTCTGCCATAAGCGCCCCATGCGGCCATTGCCGTCGGCGAACGGGTGGATAAACTCGAACTCATAGTGAAAGACGCAACTGATGATCAAGGGATGCCAATCAGAACTGCCAAGCCAAGCCAGCAGTTCCTCTACCAAATGAGCAACCCGACTCGGCGGCGGAGCCATATGAACCAGTTTGTCACCCCGATAGATACCCACACCGGCTTGGCGAAACCGCCCACTGTCGTCGATCAGCCCGCCCATCAGCATCTGATGCGCTGTGAGCAAGTGGGCTCGACTGTTTGGCTGCCACTCTGACATGGCCTCGTAAGCCGCGAAGGCATTACGCACTTCCTGGATTTCCCGAGGCAAACCCAGCACACGCTTCCCCGCCAGAACAGCGGTCACTTGCTGAATACTCAGTGTATTGTTCTCGATCGCCAGCGACGCCTGAATCGTGCGAATACGATTACCCCGTCGCAGCTGAGGTGTTTGCTTCCTACTTTCTCCCGCCGACAGTCGACCAATCTGCTCACTGATCTCGGCAATCAAGGTCAACATTGCAGGGGTCAGCGTCAAAGGTGGTTGGTAACGACCCATATCCTCATCCATGTTCGCAGTGAGTTCGACATGATGCCCGAACCCGGCGTCATCGGCACCGCTGATCATGCCGCCTCATGCCCGTCATTGAACTGCAGCGCCGCCAGCCGGGCGTACAAGGCGTTGCTGGCAATCAACTCCTGGTGCGTACCCACCGCCACCAGTTTTCCCTGGTCCATCACGGCGATCCGGTCGGCGTTCTTTACCGTGGCCAGGCGGTGGGCGATGACCAGGGTGGTGCGATTTTTCATCAGGCTCGGCAGGGCTTGCTGGATCAGGTGTTCGCTCTGGGCATCGAGGGCACTGGTCGCTTCGTCGAGCAGCAGGATGGGCGCGTCCACCAGCAATGCCCGGGCAATGGCCAGGCGTTGGCGTTGACCACCGGACAGGCCGAGGCCGGCATCGCCCAGATGCGTCTGGTAGCCCTGGGGCATGGCTTCGATGAAGTCGTGGGCGTAAGCGATTTTCGCGGCGTCACGAACCTGCTCCAGGGTCGCCGTCGGGTTGCCGTAGCGAAGGTTCTCCTCGATGCTGCCGAAAAACAGCGCCGGGGATTGCGAAACCAGGGCGAAACAACGCCGCAGGTCGAGTGGGTCAAGTTGGGCCAGCGGCACACCGTCCAGCAGGATGCACCCTTCGGCCGGGTCGTAGAAACGCAGCAGCAGGTCATAGACCGTTGACTTGCCTGCGCCGGAAGGGCCCACCAGCGCCAGGGTTTCACCGGCCTTGACGGTCAGACTCAAGCCATCGATGGCGAAGCTTTCAGGGCGCGACGGATAGGAAAAGCGCACGTCCTGCAGCACCAGATTGCCGGCGACCCGTTCGGGCAGTGTCACCAGCCCGGTCGACGGCGGCTGGATGATGTTTTCCGAACGCAGCAATTCGGCGATCCGCTCGGCGGCCCCGGCGGCGCGTTGCAGCTCGCCAATCACTTCGCTCAGGGTGCCGAACGCACTGCCGACGATCAGGCTGTAGAAGACGAACGCCGCCAGTTCGCCTGCGGAAATCCGCCCGGCCATCACATCCATGCCGCCGACCCACAGCATCACGCCCACGGCGCCCAGCACCAGCACGATCACCAGGGTAATCAGCCAGGCACGCTGGAAAATCCGCTTGCGGGCGGTGTTGAACGCTTCTTCCACGGTCGCGGCAAAGCGCTGCTCGTCCTGGACTTGATGGTTATAGGCCTGCACGGTCTTGATCTGGCCCAGGGTTTCGGACACGTAGCTGCCGATGTCGGCAATTCGGTCCTGGCTCAGGCGCGACAGGCTGCGGACCCGCCGACCGAAGATCAGGATCGGTGCGATCACCAGCGGCAAGGCAATGACGACGATGCTGGTCAGCTTGGGGTTGGTGATGAACAGCAACACGATCCCGCCGATCACCATCAACAGATTGCGCAGAAACAGCGACAACGACGAGCCGATCACCGATTGCAGCAACGTCGTGTCGGCCGTCAATCGCGACTGGATCTCGGAACTGCGATTGTTTTCGTAGAAGCCCGGATGCAGGTAAACCAGATGGTTGAACACCTGTCGGCGGATGTCGGCCACCACACGCTCACCGATCCACGACACCAGGTAAAAACGCACGAAGGTTCCGACCGCCAGGCCCAACACCAGAAGCATGAACAGGCCAATGGTCTGGTTCAGCAAATGCGCGGACTGCGTCATGAAACCCTGGTCCACCAGCAGCCGGATCCCCTGCCCCATGGACAGGGTGATGCCCGCCGTGACAATCAGCGCCAGCAAGGCTGCGAAGGATTGCCAGCGATACGGCAGGAGAAAACGACTGGCCAGGCGAATCGCGCGGCGGTGGCGGGCAGAAAGCATCAGGATGTTCCCGTTCGTGGATTATGGGACCGGCTCTACCCTGTAATGGGGGGAACTCTGTAAATCACAATGAGTCAGGTTAATTATGACCGCAATGACCACACCCTAGGCGCTATTGGTCTAAGGCTCGGCTAGCCACACACGGTTATTTCTGGTGGACTGGCGTCGCCGCCCCGCAAAGATCGCAGGGAGTTGTCACAGCCCGGTCACCTGGCGGTTCTACAGTAAGCGCACAACCTGATGAGGAGACAGGCCATGTCCTTGCAAAACAGCAGCAGCGACAAGATTCAAGTGATCCGCACGCAACCGAACCAGTCTCTGGGTTGCTCGATCATTGACGAAAAAGGCCGCGAAGTACCAATCACCGAAGGCATGATCCAGGACGCCTGCCGCGAACTGGAAAAACGATTGGTCAAGCCTGCCAAACAAGATTGATATAGCCACCGTCTTCTGGACCCGGCCTTGATGGCCGGGTTTTTTGTGGGTGTCATCTGGAAAACACCTGGCGGGGCCGGGCCGATCGCGACAGGCTCGCACGGTTTTCTAGATGGCCGACGCGCCCAGCGCCGCCACTATCCTGCGCAACTCAGGCGAATCCCCCTCGATCCGTACCTGCAACCCATCGATTTCCCGCCGCGATGGGTAGTGCTTGCGCAACGCGTCGAACGCCGCACGCTGTTCGCTCACGCTGCCGACCAGGCTGCGGCGGAAATCCGCGTCGTCACGGCGCGGGTCGTACACGCCACGGCACACCATGGCCAGCGCCCAGGCCGGGTCGCAGTCGGCGTTCAATGTCACCTGTGACAGCCAGGGCGACGGCAACAGGTCGCTCAACTTGACCTGGGCAGGCAGTCCGAGGAAATCGCAGAATGCCTGATAGATCTGTGCCGTCCCGCGCTGTTTGCCATCGAGGCTGTAGCCGGCGATGTGCGGGGTGGCCAGTACACAGAGTTCAGCCAGTGCCACATCGACTTCGGGCTCGTTTTCCCAGACATCCAACACCGCTTGCAGGTCCTCGCGCTCGAGCAACACCTCGCGCAGCGCAGCGTTATCCACCACCGGACCGCGGCTGGCGTTGATCAGCCAGGCGCCCGGCTTGAGCTGGTTCAGGCGGCGATCGTCAAACAGGTGCCAGGTCGATCCAGCGCCCGATCGGGTCAGCGGCGTGTGCAGACTGATGACATCGCATTGCTCGATGATGTGCTCGAGACTGACGAAATCGCCCCCCTGCGCGGCCTGCCGTGGCGGATCGCATACCAGCACTTTCCAGCCAAGGCCTTGCAGCACCTTGACCAGCCGGCCACCGACTTCACCGGCACCGACCACACCGTAAGTGCGCTGGGTCAGGTCGGCGCCTTCGATGTCGGCGAGGGTCAGCAGACTGCCCAGTACATAGTCGACCACGCCACGGGCATTGCAGCCCGGAGCGCTGGACCAGGTGATGCCAGCCTGCTGGAAATAATCGAGGTCCAGGTGATCGGTGCCAATGGTGCAAGTACCGACGAAACGCACCTTGCTGCCTTCGAGCAGCGCGCGATCGACGCGGGTCACCGAACGCACCAGCAGGACATCGGCCTGCTCGACGGTGGCGCGGTCGATGGAACGCCCGGGTACCCGGCGGATTTCGCCGAAGCGGGCGAAGAACGCGTCGAGCAGCGGGATATTTTCGTCGGCAACAATCAGCATGGCAGGCTCCTTTGGCGGATCGGCAGTGTAGGCGCAGATAGCGGGTCACGCCTAGCGCGGCTCTCGGTTTTAACCGGTGGCTGCGCGCCCGACTGCTCCGACAACGGGTGAGTGCGATCCGGGGATTACAAATCGCTAACACAGGATTTTTCCTGACCGTTGCGTCAGGGCGTAGAATGCGCCGCCCAGCGCCTCAACTATTTGGACGTTTCGCCCTTGAATTCCGTGACCGACCGCCCCGCCGCTTCCCTTGACCGCCTGGCCCGGGTCCGCCTGGAGCTGAAGAACCTGCTCGGCCTGGCGCTGCCCATCATGATTGCGCAACTGGCAACCACGGCGATGGGCTTCGTCGATGCGGTGATGGCCGGTCGTGTCGGCCCCAGAGACCTGGCGGCGGTGGCACTGGGCAACTCGATCTGGGTTCCGGTGTTCCTGCTGATGACCGGCACCCTGCTGGCCACCACGCCGAAAGTTGCCCAGCGTTTTGGCGCCGGCACCCACAGCGAAATCGGCCCGATCGTGCGCCAGGCTTTGTGGCTGGCAATTGTCGTGGGTTTGATCGCGACCACGCTGTTGCTGTGCGCCGAACCGGTGCTGCACATCATGAAGGTCGACCCCGAGCTGATCGGTCCCTGCATGCAATACCTGCACGGCATCGCCAGCGGTTTACCGGCCGTGGCGCTCTACCACGTGCTGCGCTGTTTCAGCGATGGCCTGGGACGCACGCGCCCGGCCATGGTCATCGGCCTGTGTGCCCTGGCGCTGAATATCCCGCTGAACTACGTGTTCATTTATGGCCACTTCGGTGTGCCGGCCATGGGCGGTGTCGGGTGCGGCTGGGCCACGGCCATCGTGATGTGGATCATGGCGCTGGGCATGGCCGCCTGGGAACGCTGGGCGCCCGTCTATCGCTCGAGCCAGTTGTTCAGCCGTTTCGACTGGCCACAATGGTCGGTGATCAAACGCCTGCTGGCCATCGGCCTGCCGATCGGCATCGCGGTGTTCGCCGAGTCGAGCATCTTTGCCGTGATCGCGCTGTTGATCGGCAGCCTGGGCGCTACCGTGGTGGCGGGCCACCAGATCGCGCTGAACTTCAGCTCGCTGGTGTTCATGATCCCCTACTCCCTGGGCATGGCCGTGACCGTACGTGTCGGCCAGGCGCTTGGCCGCCAGGAGCCCCGTGAAGCGCGGTTCGCCGCCGGTGTCGGGATGGGCACCGCACTGGCCTATGCGTGTATTTCCGCGAGCATGATGCTGTTGTTGCGCGAGCACATCGCGACGATCTACACCGCCGACCCGACGGTGATTCACGTGGCGGCGATGCTGATCGTGTATTCGGCGCTGTTCCAGTTTTCCGATGCGATCCAGGTCACGGCAGCCGGCGCACTGCGCGGGTACCAGGACACGCGGGTGACGATGGTCCTGACCCTGTTCGCCTACTGGGGCATCGGGTTGCCGGTGGGGTACACGCTGGGGTTGACCGACTGGTTCGGCGCGCCGAGCGGCCCGAGCGGGTTGTGGCAAGGCTTGATCGTGGGACTGAGCTGCGCGGCGCTGATGCTGACGATCCGCCTGACGCGCAGTGCGCGCCAGCGGATCCGCATCAGCCGGGGCGCCGGTCAGGCAAGTTTCTTGCGAATCCAGTAGAGGTAGGTGCCAGCCTCTTCATGCTGCGCAACCAATTCGTGGTCGAGGAATACGCAGAACTTGGGGATGTCGCGGCGGGTCGACGGGTCGGTGGCGATCACCTTGAGCAGGCCGCCGGGGGCCAGGTCACGGATGTGCTGGTGCAGCATCATCACCGGCTCCGGGCAGTTCAGGCCGGTGGCGTCGAGGGTGCCGTCTACCGGCGTATCAAGCAGTTCACTCATGATTTACTCCTGAAGCAGGCCGGCATTGTCGCGCAATGCCGGGTCCATCGTCATCCACCCTGCGCAAACGCTTCGGTCAGCGGGCCTTGGGCTTCTTCACATCCAGCCGGCGCAAGTGGCAGGTGACCTCCTCGCGGTCGTGATACAGCTGCTTGCAGCCGATCTCGACCCGGATGCCGCGGGCCTTGAACCCATCGGCGATGCGTTCCAGCAAGCGCGTCACTTCGGCGTAGCGTTGTTTCATCGGCAACTTGAGGTTGACCACCGCTTCACGGCAATGACCTTCGCCGATCCACTCTTCCAGCATCGCCGCATTGCGCGCGGGCTTCTCGACGATGTCGCAGACCATCCAGTCCACCGGTTGCCGGGGTTTGTAGGTGAAGCCATCGGCCATCAAATGTTGCACCAGGCCCGTGTCCATCAGGCTTTCGGCCATCGGGCCATTATCGATGGCGGTCACCAGCATGCCGCGGTTGACCAGTTGCCAGGTCCAGCCACCCGGCGCGGCACCGAGGTCGACACCGGTCATGTCGCTGTGCAGGCGCTCGTCCCACTGCTCCCGGGGGATGAAGTGGTGCCAGGCTTCTTCCAGCTTCAGGGTCGAGCGACTCGGCGCCTCCCGGGGAAACTTCAGGCGCGGAATGCCCATCGGCCACATCGCCGAATTGTTCGGCTCGGCCAGGCCCAGGAACACTTCGCGACCGCTTTTGAAGGTCAGCAACAGACGTGGCTTGCTCGGGTCATCCACCAGTTTGCCCGCCGCCAACAGGGCCTTGCGCAGGTGCACCTCGAATTTCTTGCAGAAGTTCGACAGCGCCTTGCCGTCGTTGGTGTCGACCATTTCCAGCCACAGGCTGCCGCACGGGGCAACGTCCACCAAGTGCGCGAGGATCACGCTGATACGGTCGGTTTCCGGCAGATCGATGAACATCCCCCGGGCCCACTGGCGCGGGAAGATCAGATCGGCGAAACGCAGACCGCGCATCAGGCGCTCGGCGCCCTCTTCTTCGGTACAGACGAACTCGGCATAGGCGCTGGCGGCTTTCGCCTTGGCGTAGCCGGCCACGTTGAGCCGAGCGGCGTGCTCGGAAATCTCCGAACAGACTTCACCTTCGAAGCCCGGTCGGCAATGCATGAAAAGGGTGTTCATCTTTACTCCTGGGCAGATGGCGAGACATTCAACCACTGCGCGATGCCCAGGCTTGCGTTGAAGCAAAGCCTGTCATGAAAACCGGCGCATGATAGCCGAGTTCGAGCCCCTGGACCCGGCGATTCAATGCAGCCCCCGGAATTTTGCCCGCCCACGCAAAGGGCCCGGATGCAATATCCCTTGGTTTAGTGGCATCACACCATCTGACGATTGAGGCGATCCGGTCGAACCATCACGATGGTCACAGACTCTGAGTATCGTACCCACCGAGCTGCCAAAAAAAGGCAACCGGTCATTCGCCTTACGCAGCAAACAGGGCTAGGTTTAATGCTCTGCCCGTCCCCTCAGTCCGTAGCCGTGCGGACGCAAAGGAGTGATTGCAATGCCGTCCCTCGATAGCCTGAAAACCCTTAAAACCCTGCAAGTCGACGACAAGACGTACCACTATTTCAGCCTGCCCGACGCTGCAAAAAGCCTCGGTGACCTGGACAGGCTGCCGATGTCGCTGAAAGTCCTGCTGGAAAACCTGCTGCGCTGGGAGGACGAAAAAACCGTCACCGGCGCCGACCTGCGGGCAATTGCCGCCTGGCTCAAGGAACGCCGCTCGGATCGCGAAATCCAGTACCGCCCGGCGCGGGTGTTGATGCAGGACTTTACCGGCGTTCCCGCCGTGGTCGACCTGGCAGCCATGCGCGCCGCCATGGCCAAGGCCGGTGGCGATCCGCAGCGCATCAATCCGCTGTCGCCGGTGGACCTGGTGATCGACCACTCGGTGATGGTCGACAAATTTGCCAGCCCAAGCGCCTTCGAACAGAACGTCGACATCGAGATGCAGCGCAATGGCGAGCGTTATGCCTTTCTGCGCTGGGGCCAGAGTGCCTTCGACAACTTCAGCGTGGTGCCGCCGGGCACCGGCATCTGCCACCAGGTCAACCTTGAATACCTCGGCCGCACCGTCTGGACCAAGGACGAGGACGGTCGCACCTACGCCTTCCCCGACACCCTGGTGGGCACCGATTCCCACACCACCATGATCAACGGCCTCGGCGTACTGGGCTGGGGCGTCGGCGGTATCGAGGCGGAAGCGGCGATGCTCGGCCAACCGGTGTCGATGCTGATTCCGGAAGTGATCGGCTTCAAGCTCACCGGCAAGCTCAAGGAAGGCATCACCGCCACCGACCTGGTGCTGACGGTCACGCAGATGCTGCGCAAGAAAGGCGTGGTCGGCAAATTCGTCGAGTTCTATGGCGATGGCCTGGCCGACCTGCCGCTGGCCGACCGCGCGACCATCGCCAACATGGCCCCGGAATACGGTGCCACCTGTGGTTTCTTCCCGGTGGATGACGTGACGCTGGATTACCTGCGCCTGTCGGGCCGCCCGCTCGACACCGTGAAGCTGGTCGAGGCCTACAGCAAGGCCCAGGGCCTGTGGCGCCTGCCGGGCCGGGAACCGGTGTTCACCGACAGCCTGGCGCTGGACATGGCCAGCGTCGAAGCCAGCCTCGCCGGGCCCAAACGCCCGCAGGACCGGGTCGCCCTGCCCAACGTGGCGCAGGCGTTCAGCGATTTCCTCGGCATCGCCCTCAAACCTACCAGCAAGGAAGAAGGCCGCCTCGAAAGCGAAGGCGGTGGCGGCGTGGCAGTGGGCAATGCCGACATGGCCGGCGAAGCGGATTACCAGTTCGAAGGCCAGACCCACCGGCTGAAAAACGGCGCGGTGGTGATCGCTGCCATCACCTCATGCACCAACACCTCCAACCCTAGCGTGATGATGGCCGCCGGCCTGGTGGCGAAAAAAGCCGTGGAAAAAGGCCTCAAGCGCAAACCCTGGGTGAAAAGCTCGCTGGCCCCCGGTTCCAAGGTGGTGACCGACTACTATAAGGCGGCCGGCCTGACGCCGTACCTGGATCAGCTCGGTTTCGACCTGGTGGGTTACGGCTGCACCACTTGCATCGGCAACTCCGGGCCGCTGCCCGAGCCGATCGAAAAAGCCATCCAGAGCGCCGACCTGACCGTCGCTTCGGTGCTGTCGGGCAACCGCAACTTCGAAGGGCGGGTGCACCCGCTGGTGAAAACCAACTGGCTGGCCTCCCCGCCGCTGGTCGTCGCCTACGCGCTGGCCGGCACGGTGCGCATCGATATCAGCAGCGAACCCTTGGGCGAAGACAAGGACGGCAACCTGGTCTACCTGCGGGACATCTGGCCAAGCACCCAGGAAATCGCCGACGCGGTGAACCAGGTCAACACGGCGATGTTCCACAAGGAATATGCCGAGGTGTTTGCCGGCGACGAACAATGGCAAGCGATCGAGGTACCCCAGGCAGCGACCTATGTCTGGCAGGATGATTCGACTTACATCCAGCACCCGCCGTTCTTCGACGACATCGGCGGCCCGCCGCCAGTGGTCAGGGACGTGACGGGGGCGCGGGTCCTCGCGCTGCTGGGCGACTCGGTGACCACCGACCACATCTCGCCCGCCGGCAACATCAAGTCCGACAGTCCGGCAGGGCACTACCTGCGGGAGAAAGGGGTGGAACCGCGCGACTTCAACTCCTACGGTTCCCGGCGCGGCAACCATGAAGTGATGATGCGCGGCACCTTCGCCAACATCCGCATTCGCAACGAAATGCTCGGCGGCGAGGAAGGCGGCAACACCCTTTACATCCCGACCGGGGAACGGATGGCGATCTACGACGCAGCCATGCGCTACCAGGCCAGCGGCACACCGCTGGTGGTCATTGCCGGTCAGGAATACGGGACCGGCTCCAGTCGCGACTGGGCTGCCAAGGGCACCAATCTGCTCGGGGTCAAGGCGGTCATCGCCGAAAGCTTCGAACGCATCCACCGTTCCAACCTGGTGGGCATGGGCGTGCTGCCGCTGCAATTCAAGCTCGATCAGAACCGCAAGAGCCTGAACCTGACCGGCAAGGAAACCCTGGACATCCTTGGCCTGACCGGTGTCGAGCTGACCCCGCGCATGAACCTGACGCTGGTCATCACCCGTGAAAACGGCAGCCGGGAGAAGATCGAGGTGTTGTGCCGGATCGACACCCTGAATGAAGTCGAGTACTTCAAGTCAGGGGGGATCCTGCATTACGTACTGCGACAGTTGATAGCCTCTTGAGCAACGCGTGATCACTGCACCGCCTTCGGGCGGTGTTTTTATTTTCGGGGTATTGATCCCTATAATCGCCGCGCCTCAGCCTCCCGCCCACCCATGCCTGTGGGGCCGGTTGCTCGGCTTCATTTCGCCCACAAGGACACCCAATGCCCGCCCTGCCCTGGACCTACCTGATTCTGCTCTCCCTGGGCTACGGCCTGGCCCTGGCCTACGGCCACCTTGGCTGGTTGTCGGGCATTTCCATTGCACTGCTGCTGACCGCCGGGTTGGCCGCCCGCCAGCGCCAACTGCGATTCGGTCGCCATCTCGGACACGCCTTGTTCCTGTTCATGGCCCTGGCGCTGGCACTGCACTGGCTCCCGGGTTTCTACAACGGCCGCGGCATCAATCCGCAGCGTTTCAGCGACGATGCGGTGCCGTTTTCCATGTACCTGAACCTGGACAAACCGCTGATCGGCTTCTGGCTGCTGCTGGTCTGCCCATGGATCGTCGGCCGGCGCTCACTGCGCCTGTCCGCGTACGCCACGGCGATGGGTCTGGCCGTGAGCGCCGTGCTGGCGTTGGGCGGTGCCGCGTTGCTGGGCGTGATCGACTGGGCCCCGAAATGGCCTGACCAGGCCTGGCTGTGGTTGTTCAACAACCTGTTGCTGGTGACGCTGGTGGAGGAAGCGCTGTTTCGCGGTTACATCCAGGGAGGGCTTGCCCGGGCGTTCAAACACCTGCCGCAAGGCGAACACCTGGCCCTGCTGCTCGCCGCGCTGCTGTTTGGCCTGGCTCACTTGAGCGCGGGCTGGCAATGGGTGTTGCTGTCCGCCCTGGCGGGCATCGGCTACGGCCTGGCCTACCGCTTCGGCGGATTGGGGGCGGCCATTGCCACGCACTTCGGTTTGAACCTGCTGCATTTCGGCCTGTTCACCTACCCGATGCTGGCCGGCTGACGCAACGGTCACTTTGCGACGCACTGCCGAATATCAAAAAATAATTTCAATTAATCGCTGGCGTTGCCGACAACCTGTGAAAGCCTTGCGGACAAAAAAAAGCCATGCGTAACAACCAGCCCATTACTCAGAGCGAACGGACGTTCCCGGCTCAACAACGGTTGATTTCCACGACCGATACCAAGGGCGTCATCACCTACTGCAACGACGCGTTCGTCGACATCAGCGGGTATTCCCGTGATGAATTGATCCGTGCCCCCCACAACCTGGTCCGTCACCCCGACGTACCGGCCGCCGTGTTCGCCCACATGTGGGGCACGCTGAAACAGGGCCTGCCCTGGATGGGCATTGTCAAAAACCGCTGCAAAAGCGGTGACTACTACTGGGTCAACGCCTACGTCACGCCAGTCTATGAAGGCAATCAGGTCATCGGTTACGAGTCGGTACGGGTCAAACCCACCGCCGAACAGATCCAGCGCGCCAAAGCGCTTTACCAGCGCATCAACCAGGGCAAGTCGGCGATTCCATCCTCCGATAAATGGTTGCCGGTGCTGCAGGACTGGGTGCCATTCATCCTGGTCAGCCAACTGAGCTTCATGATCGGCGCTTCGCTCAACTCCCAGTGGGGTTTTGCTCTGGCCGCCGGCCTTTCCGTGCCCCTGGGGCTGCTGGGGCTGAGCTGGCAACAGCGCGGCCTCAAGCGCTTGCTGCGCCTGGCCGAACAGACCACGTCCGATCCGCTGATCGCGCAGATGTACACCGATAGCCGTGGCGCACAGGCGCGCCTGGAGATGTCGATCCTCAGCCAGGAAGCACGCCTGCGAACCTGCCTGACCCGCCTGCAGGACACCGCCGAACACCTGACCGAGCAGGCCAGGCAGTCCGACTCGCTGGCCCACGACAGTTCCACCGGCCTGGAGCGCCAGCGCGTCGAGACCGAGCAGGTGGCCACGGCGGTCAATCAGATGGCCGCCACCACCCAGGAAGTGGCCAGCCACGTACAGCGCACCGCCGACGCTACCCAGGAAGCCAATCGCCTGACCGGTCGTGGTCGCGACATTGCCGGGGAAACCCGCGATGCGATTCAGCGTCTGTCGGAGGTCGTGGGTGAAACCGGCCTGACCGTGACGCAGCTGGCCAAGGACAGCGACGAAATCGGCGGCGTGGTCGATGTGATCAAGGGCATCGCCGACCAGACCAACCTGCTGGCGCTGAACGCGGCCATCGAAGCGGCGCGTGCGGGTGAGATGGGGCGCGGGTTCGCGGTGGTGGCAGACGAAGTCCGCCAACTGGCGCAGCGCACCAGCGAGTCCACCGGGCAGATCCACGCCCTGATCGCCAAGCTGCAACAAACCGCCAACTCCGCCGTGCAGACCATGGACGCTGGCCATCGCCAGGCCGAGGAAGGTGTGGCGCGGGTCCTGGAAGCAGATCAGGCCCTGGTCGGGATCAGCGAGGCGGTGGCCAACATCACCGACATGACCACGCAGATCGCCGCCGCGACCGAAGAGCAAAGCTCGGTGGCCGAGGAAATCAGCCGCAACATCAGCAACATCTCTCACCTGGCAGACCAGACCTCGGAACAGGCCCAGAACTCGGCGTTGCTCAGTGAAGAACTGATCAAGACCGCGAACACCCAGTATTCGCTGGTGGAGCGGTTCAACCGCTGAGGGTTGCTGCCAGTCAAGAACCCGGACGGTGAAAGCCTCCGGGTTTTTTATTGCCGCTGTGAAAAAAGAGGCATGAAGACTTCAATCGCGAGCCAGCTCGCGAAGAGGTGCCGGAAAGGCCTGCATGCCTCACCGCAGAAACGCAGCCACCCTCGCCGCCGCCGTCGCCAAATGCTGCTCATGGGTCAACCCGGAGGCCTTCAACGGCTTCAAATCATGGTCCCCCGCGGCCAGCCAGCCGATCTCGATGCCCGGTGACAGCGCATACCCCTCGACCGCCTCGCGATTGCCCAGCGCATCGCGCTCGCCCTGGACAATCAACGTGCGCGTCTTCAAGCCCGCCAAGTGCTCGACCCGCGGCTTCTCGGGCTTGCCCGCCGCGTAAAACGGATAACCCAGGCACACCAGCGCATCGGCTCCCAGCTCATCGGCCAAAAGACTGGCCATTCGTCCGCCCATGGACTTGCCGCCGATGGCCAGGCGCCCGGCGACATGGCGTCGCACCACGGCATACACCTCACGCCAGCACTCCAGGAGTTTTGGCGCCGGGTTCGGCGGACGTTTACCGCCATCGACCCGACGTTGCGCCATGTAGGGAAACTCGAAGCGCACCACGTTGACGCCCCGTGCGGCGAGGCGCGCAGCCATGTCGTTCATCCAGTCGCTGTCCATCGGCGCACCGGCGCCATGGGCGAGTATCAGGGTCACCGGTTGCGCCGAGTCCGTTGAAGAGGCCGCATTCCACAACCATCCATGTTCGTGCAGGCACCGCGCCCATTGATCCCCGTCAATACTGGCATTGTGCTCTTTGTCCATGCTTGCCTCGCTTTTAGTCTGCCTATAACTCCAGTCGAAGGGTGCGTCTGCCTTGCGCGAACGTCTTTCCTTGGGCTGAACCGTGGATGGGGAACCATGAACACTTCTATCAGTACCGCCTACAACTACAAGGTGGTCCGCCAATTCGCCATTATGACGGTGGTGTGGGGCATCGTCGGCATGGGGCTCGGGGTTTTTCTCGCGGCTCAATTGGTCTGGCCCGAACTCAACTTCAACTTGCCGTGGACCAGTTTCGGGCGTTTGCGCCCACTGCACACCAACGCGGTGATCTTCGCCTTCGGCGGCTGCGCCCTGTTCGCCAGTTCGTTCTATTCGGTGCAGCGCACCTGCCAGACACAACTGTTTGCGCCGAAAATCGCCGCATTCTGCTTTTGGGGCTGGCAACTGGTGATCCTGCTGGCGGCGATCAGCCTGCCACTGGGCTACACCAGTTCCAAGGAATACGCCGAACTGGAATGGCCGATCGACATCCTGATCACCATCGTCTGGGTTGCCTACGCCATCGTGTTCTTCGGCACGATCATGAAGCGCAACACCAAGCACATCTATGTCGGTAACTGGTTCTTCGGCGGGTTCATCCTCACCGTGGCCATCCTGCACATCGTCAACAACCTTGAGTTGCCGGTGAGCCTCACCAAGTCCTACTCGCTGTATGCCGGTGCAACCGATGCCATGGTGCAGTGGTGGTACGGCCACAACGCCGTGGGCTTCTTCCTGACCGCCGGCTTCCTGGGGATGATGTACTACTTCGTGCCGAAACAGGCCGAGCGTCCGGTGTATTCCTATCGCCTGTCGATCGTGCACTTCTGGGCACTGATCACCCTCTACATCTGGGCCGGCCCGCACCACCTGCACTACACCGCGCTGCCGGACTGGGCGCAGTCGCTGGGCATGGTGATGTCGCTGATTCTGCTGGCACCGAGCTGGGGCGGGATGATCAACGGCATGATGACCCTGTCGGGGGCCTGGCATAAGTTGCGCAGCGACCCGATCCTGCGCTTCCTCGTTGTGTCGCTGGCGTTCTACGGCATGTCGACCTTCGAAGGTCCGATGATGGCGATCAAGACCGTCAACGCCCTCTCCCACTACACCGACTGGACCATCGGCCACGTACACGCCGGGGCACTCGGCTGGGTGGCCATGATCTCCATCGGTGCGCTGTACCACATGATTCCCAAAGTCTTCGGTCGCGAGCAGATGCACAGCCTCGGCCTGATCAACGCGCACTTCTGGCTGGCGACCATCGGCACCGTGCTGTACATCGCCTCGATGTGGGTCAACGGCATTGCCCAGGGCCTGATGTGGCGCGCAGTCAACGAAGACGGCACGCTGACTTACTCCTTCGTCGAAACCCTGGTGGCCAGCCACCCAGGCTTCATCGTGCGACTGGTGGGCGGTGCGATCTTCCTCAGCGGCATGTTCCTGATGGCTTACAACACCTGGCGCACCGTGCGGGCCTCGCAGCCTGCTGACGTCGTTGCTGCCGCGCAAATGGCCTGAGGAGTCCACCATGAAACACGAAACGATTGAAAAGAACGTCGGCCTGCTGATGCTGCTGATGGTGTTCGCCGTGAGCATCGGCGGCCTGACCCAGATCGTCCCGCTGTTCTTCCAGGACGTGACCAACAAACCGGTCGAAGGCATGAAGCCCTACACCGCACTGCAACTGGAAGGCCGCGACATCTACATCCGCGAAGGTTGCGTCGGTTGCCACTCGCAGATGATCCGTCCGTTCCGCGCCGAAACCGAACGCTACGGTCACTACTCGGTCGCCGGTGAAAGCGTCTGGGACCACCCGTTCCTGTGGGGCTCCAAGCGTACCGGTCCGGACCTGGCCCGGGTCGGCGCCCGCTACTCCGATGACTGGCACCGCGCGCACCTGTACAACCCGCGCAACGTCGTGCCTGAGTCGAAGATGCCCGCCTACCCATGGCTGGTGGCCAATCAGCTCGACAGCAGCCACACCGAAGCGAAGATCAAGGCCATGCGCACCCTCGGCGTGCCTTACACCGACGCCGACATTGCCGGCGCGACCGAGTCGCTCAAGGGCAAGTCGGAGATGGACGCGCTGGTCGCCTACCTGCAAGTGCTCGGCACTGCCATCAAGAGCAAGAGGTGAGCCATGGACCTGGAAATGAGTACTGGCCTGATCCGCGGCCTGGGCACGGTCGTGGTGTTCGTGGCCTTCGTCGGCCTGACGCTGTGGGTGTTCAACGGCAAGCGCAATCCGGAATTCGCCGAAGCGCGCCTGCTGCCGTTCGCCGATGAGCCACAACCTGATAGCACCCAAGAAACTGTCACAAGGAGTACCCGGTCATGACCACCTTCTGGAGTACGTGGATCTGCGTACTGACCATCGGCAGCCTGATCGGCCTGACCTGGCTGCTGATCGGCACCCGCAGGGGCGAAACCAAGGGCAGTGTCGACCAGACCATGGGCCACAGCTTCGACGGCATCGAGGAGTATGACAATCCGCTGCCGCAGTGGTGGTTCATGCTGTTCGCCGGCACGCTGGTGTTTTCCGTCGGCTACCTGATCCTTTACCCGGGCCTGGGCAACTGGAAAGGTATCCTGCCGGGCTATGAGAACGGTTGGACGGGCGCCAACGAATGGGAAAAGGAGATGACCAAGGCAGACGCCAAGTTTGGGCCAATCTTCGCCAAATTCGCCGCCATGCCCGTGGAAGAAGTGGCCAAGGACCCGCAAGCGCTGAAAATGGGCGGCCGCCTGTTTGCCTCCAACTGCGCCGTGTGCCACGGCTCCGACGCCAAGGGCGCCTTCGGCTTCCCGAACCTGACCGACAGTGTCTGGCGCTGGGGCGGTAACGCCGACACCATCAAGACCACCATCCTGGGCGGACGCATCGCGGCGATGCCGGCTTGGGGTGAGATTCTCGGTGAAGCCGGTGTGAAAAACGTTGCCGCCTACGTGCGTCATGACTTGGCCGGCCTGCCATTGCCGGCTGACGACACTGCCGACCTGCAAGCCGGACAGCAAGCGTTCAGCACCACGTGCGTAGCCTGTCACGGTGCGAACGGCCAGGGCACTGAAGCCATGGGCGCGCCGAACCTGACGCAACCGGCCGGTTTCATCTACGGCACCAGCCTGGCGCAACTGCAACAGACCATTCGCCATGGCCGCCAGGGTCATATGCCGGCGCAGAACGAACTGCTCGGCAACGACAAGGTGCAACTGCTGGCCGCTTACGTGTACAGCCTGTCCCACGGTGTGAATAAAGAGCGTTTGCAGGCTGAAGGCAAAAGCGAATAATTCCTGACCGCTCTACTGCCGCATTTTTTCCGAATGCGGCAGTTCCCCGCCCCTTTTGCGACTCATTGTCGCACCCCTCCTCCCGTCCTCCTTTCGGTTCCCCGGATTCGGGTCTAAGCTTCCTGCGACACGCGATGGCAAGTGCCGGCTCCAGGTCGACCCAACCGATGTGTGCGACGAATCCAGGCGATGACAGGCCGCAAAGGCTGGTAGATACCGGCTGTCGCGCCACCTGCCCCCGATCCCCTTTTCGTTGCGTTTGAACACACCTCGTTACACACGACCCGATCCCCGCCCCACTCTCGTTCGCAACGACATTTTGTCGTGGGGTATTTTTAACCCTACGTGGCGCATGGAAAGGCCGCAGAATCAGCGGTTGAAAGCATTGACCCAGGTCATGGCGCGTTGCAATGACCCCCCGCTTTCTCCATACTTGCGACCGATTTTTACTCCTAATAAAACACCCAAACCGTGGAACCTTAGAATGAGCACAGCAATCAGTCCGACTGCTTATAACTATAAGGTAGTCCGCCAGTTCGCCATCATGACGGTGGTCTGGGGGATCCTTGGCATGGGGCTCGGTGTCTTCATCGCCTCACAGCTCGTATGGCCGGAATTGAACTTCGGTCTGCCGTGGACGACTTTTGGACGCTTACGCCCGCTGCACACCAACCTGGTGATTTTCGCCTTCGGTGGTTGTGCATTGTTTGCCACTTCTTACTACGTCGTGCAGCGAACCTGCCAAACGCGACTGATTTCCGACAGCCTGGCTGCCTTCACCTTCTGGGGATGGCAAGCGGTGATCGTCGGCGCGATCATTACCTTGCCGCTGGGTTACACCACCACCAAGGAATACGCGGAACTGGAATGGCCTCTGGCTATTCTGCTGGCCATTGTCTGGGTGACCTACGGTCTGGTGTTCTTCGGCACCATCACCAAGCGCAACACCAAGCACATCTATGTGGGTAACTGGTTCTACGGTGCCTTCATCGTCGTGACGGCCATGCTGCACATCGTCAACCATGCCTCCCTGCCGGTCAGCTTCTTCAAGTCCTACTCGGCCTACTCCGGTGCGACCGACGCGATGATCCAGTGGTGGTACGGCCACAACGCCGTGGGCTTCTTCCTGACCACCGGCTTCCTGGGGATGATGTACTACTTCGTGCCGAAGCAGGCCGAACGTCCGATCTATTCCTATCGCCTGTCGATCGTGCACTTCTGGGCACTGATTACCCTGTACATCTGGGCCGGCCCGCACCACCTGCACTACACCGCGCTGCCGGACTGGGCACAATCGCTGGGCATGGCGATGTCGATCATCCTGCTGGCCCCGAGCTGGGGCGGCATGATCAACGGCATGATGACCCTGTCGGGCGCCTGGCATAAGCTGCGCACCGACCCGATCCTGCGCTTCCTCGTGGTGTCGCTGGCGTTCTACGGCATGTCGACCTTCGAAGGTCCGATGATGGCGATCAAGACCGTCAACTCACTGTCGCACTACACCGACTGGACAATCGGCCACGTACACGCCGGGGCACTCGGCTGGGTAGCGATGATCTCGATCGGCGCCATCTACCACATGATTCCGAAACTGTTCGGCCGCACACAGATGCACAGCGTTGGCCTGATCAACGCGCACTTCTGGCTCGCGACCATCGGTACCGTGCTGTACATCGCCTCGATGTGGGTCAACGGCATTACCCAGGGTCTGATGTGGCGTGCAATCAACGATGACGGCACCCTCACCTACTCGTTCGTCGAAGCGTTGCAAGCCAGCCACCCTGGTTTCATCGTTCGCGCCCTGGGTGGTGCGTTCTTCGCCACCGGCATGCTGTTCATGGCCTACAACGTTTTCCGTACCGTACGTGCCTCGAACCCGGTTGAAGCCAAAGCCGCCGAACAGATTGCTGTAGTTGGAGCTCACTGATGAAGCATGAAGCAGTCGAGAAGAACATTGGCCTGCTGGCCTTCTTCATGGTTATCGCCGTCAGCGTCGGCGGCCTGACCCAGATCGTTCCGCTGTTTTTCCAGGACGTCACCAACAAGCCGGTCGAAGGCATGAAGCCACGCACCGCCCTTGAACTGGAAGGCCGCGACATCTACATCGCCAACGGTTGTGTCGGCTGCCACTCGCAGATGATCCGCCCGTTCCGTGCTGAAACCGAACGTTACGGCCACTACTCGGTCGCCGGTGAAAGCGTCTGGGACCACCCGTTCCTGTGGGGTTCCAAGCGTACCGGTCCGGACCTGGCCCGTGTCGGCGGTCGTTACTCCGATGACTGGCAACGTGCGCACCTGTACAACCCGCGCAACGTGGTGCCCGAGTCGAAAATGCCGGCCTACCCGTTCCTCGTGGAAAACAAGCTCGACGGCAAGGACACCGCGAAGAAAATGGAAGTCCTGCGTACGCTCGGCGTCCCTTACACCGACGAAGACATCGCCGGTGCCCAGGAAGCCGTGAAGGGCAAGACCGAAATGGACGCGCTGGTGGCCTATCTGCAAGGCCTGGGCACCATCATCAAAAGCAAACGGTGATCTGGATGGATATCGGGATGATTCGTGGCCTGGGCACCGTCGTCGTGATGGTGGCCTTCGTAGGTTTGGCCCTGTGGGTGTTCAGCCCCAAGCGCAAGTCGGAGTTTGAAGACGCGACCCTGCTGCCTTTCGCGGATGATCCCGAAGCCATCAAGCACGTCGAGCAAGCTTCTAGGAGTAACAAAGAATGACTACATTCTGGAGTCTGTATGTCACAGTCCTCAGTCTCGGCACGATCTTTTCCCTGACCTGGCTGCTGCTGTCCACCCGCAAGGGCCAGCGCGCCGAGCAGACCGAAGAGACCGTCGGCCACTCTTTCGACGGGATCGAGGAGTACGACAACCCGCTGCCGAAATGGTGGTTCATGCTGTTCGTGGGCACCATCGTTTTCGCCCTGGGCTACCTGGTGCTGTACCCGGGCCTGGGCAACTGGAAAGGCCTGCTGCCGGGTTACAACTACCTGGATAACGAAAAGCAGACCGCGTTCGCCAACGGCCAGACCGGCTGGACCGGCGTTCACGAGTGGGAAAAGGAAATGGCCAAATCGGACGCCAAGTTTGGGCCGATCTTCGCCAAATTCGCCTCCATGCCGATCGAAGAAGTGGCCAAGGATCCGCAGGCCCTGAAGATGGGTGGCCGCCTGTTCGCCTCCAACTGCTCGGTTTGCCACGGTTCCGACGCCAAGGGCGCCTACGGTTTCCCGAACCTGACCGACGCCGACTGGCGCTGGGGCGGCGAGCCGGAAACCATCAAGACCACCATCATGGGCGGACGTCACGCGGTGATGCCGGCCTGGGCTGAAGTGATCGGTGAGCAAGGCGTGGCGGATGTCGCGGCATTCGTGCTGACCAGCCTCGATGGCCGCAAGCTGCCGGAAGGCACCAAGGCTGACCCGGTTGCCGGCCAGAAACTGTTCGCTGCCAACTGCGTGGCCTGCCACGGCCCGCAAGGCAAAGGCACGCCGGCCATGGGCGCACCTGACCTGACCCACCCGGGCGCGTTCATCTACGGCTCGAGCTTCGCTCAACTGCAGCAGACCATCCGTTACGGCCGTCAGGGTCAGATGCCTGCGCAGGAACAGCTGCAAGGGAACGACAAGGTCCACCTGCTGGCCGCTTACGTCTACAGCCTGTCTCACGGCGAGAAGGCTCCGGCGCAAGACGCTCAGTAAGTCGAACGTCGGTTGTAAAAAAGGCCCCGCTATCCAGCGGGGCCTTTTTTTATCCGCTGAAAACAACCGGCGGTCGCGCACTGCTGCGGCGGTGTTGCGAGCCCCGAAGCCAGGTAGTAACGTTTCTACATAGACACTCGGGAGGCTTGCCCTTGATGGCCATCACTACCATTTCCAGCCGCGAATTCAACCAGGACACAAGTGGTGCCAAAAAAGCCACGCGCCAGGGTCCGGTTTTCATCACCGATCGAGGCAAACCGGCTCATGTACTGCTAAGCATTGAGGAGTACCAGAAACTGACCGGCCTCAACGCCGACATCGTCGATCTTCTGGTCATGCCGGAAGCGGCGGACATCGAGTTCGAAACCGAGCGCACCGTGATCTCCCACCGCCCCGTGGATCTGTCCTGATGTTCCTGCTCGACACCAACGTGATCTCTGAACTGCGCAAACCCCAGGCTGATGCCAATGTCGTCGCCTGGGCCAAAAGCATCGTCGCGCCGCGAATGTTCATCTCGGCGATTACCTTGAAGGAACTGGAGACCGGCGTTTTACGCATGGAGCGTCGCGATCCTGTACAGGGAAAGATCCTGCGCACCTGGCTCAAGCGCCACGTCCTGCCGGCATTCGACGCCCGAATCCTGCCGGTCGACGCTGCCGTGGCCCTTCGTTGTGCCAGCCTGCACGTACCCGACCGTGCCAACGAAGCCGACGCATTGATTGCCGCCACGGCACTGGTTCACGGCCTGACCGTGGTCACGCGCAACGTCGGCGACTTTCAATCCAGTGGCGTGGCATTGATCAACCCGTGGGCCAACTGACCGCCAACACTGGCAAAACCGTCCATAATTTCACCAGTCAATTGATTCAGGTCATTACACTGTCAGTTCATTTCCACCAACGTGACCAATGGTCGCACCCTTGTGATAGAGCTACAGGGGTATCATTGCGCCATTGCAACACCCCTATTTTGACCGCGGTCGGCACGTACTGACCGGGGCATTTCTCCACTGCCGTGGGATGCAACCGATGAGCAACCAGATTCCGGTACACGACGTTACGCCACCCGCAAAAGGGGACAAAAGCGTCGACCTTTATGCCTCTCGAGAAAAAATCTACAACCGCGCCTTTACCGGCCTGTTCCGCAACCTGCGCATCATCGGTGGCGCGTTCCTGTTCCTCCTGTACTTCGGCACGGTCTGGCTGAACTGGGCCGGTCACCAGGCGGTCTGGTGGAATTTGCCGGAACGCAAATTCTTCATCTTCGGCGCCACCTTCTGGCCCCAGGACTTCATCCTGCTGTCCGGAATCCTGATCGTCAGTGCCTTTGGCCTGTTCTTCATCACCGTCTATGCCGGTCGGGTCTGGTGCGGCTATTCCTGCCCGCAATTCGTCTGGACCTGGATTTTCATGTGGTGTGAAAAGGTCACCGAGGGCGACCGCAACCAGCGGATCAAACTCGACAAAATGCCCATGAGCGCCAACAAGTTCCTGCGCAAGTTCACCAAGCATGCCCTGTGGATCCTGATCGGATTCGTCACCGGCATGACGTTCGTCGGCTACTTCTCGCCGATTCGCGAACTGGTCGTGGACTTCTTCACGGGCGAGGCCGATGGCTGGTCCTATTTCTGGGTCGGCTTCTTCACCCTCGCCACCTACGGCAACGCAGGTTGGCTGCGTGAACAGGTGTGCATCTACATGTGTCCGTATGCGCGCTTCCAGAGCGTGATGTTCGACAAGGACACCCTGATCATCTCCTACGACCCGCGCCGTGGCGAAAGCCGTGGACCGCGCAAGAAAGGCGCCGACTACAAGGCCCAGGGGCTGGGCGATTGCATCGACTGCACGATGTGCGTCCAGGTCTGCCCGACCGGTATCGACATCCGCGACGGCCTGCAGGTCGAATGCGTGGGCTGCGCGGCCTGCATCGATGCCTGCGACGCCATCATGGACAAAATGGACTACCCGCGGGGCCTGATCAGCTACACCACCGAGCACAACCTGTCGGGGCAGAAAACCCACAAGCTGCGGCCACGCCTGATCGGCTATGCCACGGTGCTGCTGGTCATGATCGGCCTGCTGGTCGCCGCGTTCGCCACCCGTTCACTGGTGGGCTTCGACGTCAGCAAGGACCGCGTCCTCTACCGCGAGAACGCCGAGGGCCGGATCGAAAACGTCTACAGCCTGAAGATCATGAACAAGGACCAGCGTGACCACACCTACGTCCTCGAAGCCAGCGGCTTGCCGGATCTCAAGTTGCAGGGTCGGCGCGAGATCAAGGTCGTCGCGGGTGACATCGTCAGCCAGCCGGTGGAGCTGTCCATGGCCCCGGAAAAACTGCCATCGAGCACCAACGAGGTGAAATTCATCCTCAAGGACGCCGATGACGAGAGCATTCACGTTGAAGCCAAGAGCCGATTCATCGGCCCACAAATTCGTTGAGAGAAGTCATCATGCCTGCAGTAAACGCCGCAAGTCCCTGGTACAAGCACCTTTGGCCGTGGATCATCATTGCCATCCTCGCCTGCTCGGTGACGCTGACCCTGTCCATGGTGACGATTGCGGTGAACAACCCGGACAACCTGGTCAACGACAACTACTACGAGGCAGGCAAAGGCATCAACCGCTCACTGGACCGTGAACTGCTGGCGCAAACCCTGCAACTGCGCGCCAGTGTTCACCTGGACGAGGTGACCGGCGAAGTCGACCTGCGCCTGAGCGGCAACAGCCAGCCCAAATCCCTGGAACTGAACCTGATCTCGCCGACCCAGCCGGACAAGGACCGCAAGATCACCCTCACCCGCAGTGAAACCGAACAGGGCCGCTACATCGGCCAGCTGAGCGACAAGGTCGAAGGCCGTCGGTTCGTCGAATTGCTGGGTACCCAGGACGACCATATCTGGCGCATGTTCGAAGAAGAACTGGTCAGCCATGACAAGGACCTGTTGCTCGGTGACGAACCCTTGCAGGGTGCGGAAGACCTGAAGAAGTAAAAAACTGCGCTTCGCGCATCGCGAGCAGGCTCGCTCCCACAGGACTCCCACTGCACTGTGGGAGCGAGCCTGCTCGCGATGAGGCCCAACCGGACGATGTAGACTCCGCCCCATGACCACCCAACTCCCCTGCTACCACTGCGCCCTGCCCGTACCGGCCGGCAGCCGTTTCACCGCCGTCGTGCTCGGTGAGACCCGCGAGTTCTGCTGCCCCGGTTGCCAGGCCGTGGCCCAGGCCATTGTGGCCGGGGGGCTGGAAAGCTATTACCAGCATCGCAGCGAAGCCTCGGCCAACCCCGAAGCCTTGCCGGTGCAACTGGTCGATGAACTGGCGCTGTACGACCGCGCCGACGTGCAGAAGCCGTTCGTTCGCCACGACGGTGAACTGGCCGAGACCACGCTGTTGATGGAAGGCATCAGTTGCGCGGCGTGCGGCTGGCTGATCGAGAAACACCTGCGCGGCTTGCCGGCGGTGGCGGAAGCGCGCCTGAACCTGTCCAATCATCGCCTGCACGTGCGCTGGGCCGATGGACAGTTGCCGCTGAGCCAGATGCTCGGCGAATTACGCCAGATCGGCTACGCCGCCCATCCTTACCAGCCGGACCGCGCCAGCGAACAACTGGCCAGCGAGAACCGCCTGGCCCTGCGCCAACTCGGTGTGGCCGGGTTGCTGTGGTTCCAGGCAATGATGGCGACCATGGCCACCTGGCCGGAATTCAATATCGACCTCAGCCCCGAGCTGCACACCATCCTGCGCTGGGTCGCGCTGTTCCTGACCACACCCATCGTCTTCTACAGCTGTGCGCCGTTCTTCAAGGGGGCGATGCGCGATCTGCGCACGCGCCACCTGACCATGGACGTCTCGGTGTCGCTGGCGATTGGCTGTGCCTACATCGCCGGGATCTGGACCTCGATCACCGGCGTGGGCGAACTGTATTTCGATACGGTCGGCATGTTTGCCCTGTTCCTGCTGGCCGGGCGCTATCTGGAGCGACGCGCCCGGGAGCGCACCGCCGCCGCCACTGCACAACTGGTCAACCTGCTGCCCGCCTCGTGCCTGCGCCTGGGTGCCGACGGGCAGAGCGAGCGCATCCTGCTCAACGAACTGCGTGTCGGCGATCGGGTGCTGGTGCACCCGGGCGCCGTTCTCCCCGCCGACGGCCGGATCCTCGACGGCCAGTCGAGCATCGACGAATCCCTGCTGACCGGTGAATACCTGCCGCAACCGCGCGCCCCGGGGGATGCGGTCACCGCCGGCACGTTGAACGTTGAAGGTGCGCTGACAGTGGAAGTCCTTGCGCTGGGCCATGACACCCGGCTGTCCGCAATCGTCCGCCTGCTGGACCGCGCCCAGTCGGAAAAACCGCGACTGGCGGAAATCGCCGACCGCGCCGCACAGTGGTTCCTGCTGGTGTCGCTGATTGCCTCGGCGATCATCGGCCTGGTCTGGTGGGAGCTGGATGCCTCGCGCGCCTTCTGGATCGTCCTGGCGATGGTCGTTGCGACGTGCCCCTGTGCCTTGTCCCTCGCCACCCCCACCGCACTCACCGCGGCCACCGGCACCTTGCACAAACTCGGCCTGCTGCTGACCCGTGGCCATGTGCTCGAAGGCCTGAACCAGATCGACACGGTGATCTTCGACAAGACCGGCACACTGACCGAAGGTCGTCTGGCACTGCGCTCGATTCGCCCGCTCGCCGCCGTGAGCAGCGATCTATGCTTGGGCCTCGCCGCTGCCCTGGAAAACCGCTCCGAACACCCGATTGCCCGTGCCTTCGGTCGCGCCCCACTGGCTGCCGAGGAAGTCCACAGCACCCCGGGACTGGGCCTGGAAGGCGTGGTCGCAGGGCAGCGACTGCGCATTGGCCAACCGGGTTTCGTCTGCGAACTCAGTGGCGCCATCACACCGTCGATGCCCGAAGAAGCCGGCCAATGGCTGCTGTTGGGCGACGCCCGTGGACCGCTGGCGTGGTTCGTCCTCGACGACCGCTTGCGTGAAGACGCGCCGGCACTGATCAAGGCGTGCAAGGCTCGCGGTTGGCGCACGCTGCTGCTGTCCGGCGACAGCTCGCCGATGGTCGCCAGTGTCGCCGCCGAACTGGGCATCGACGAGGCCCGTGGCGGCTTGCGTCCGGACGACAAATTGCAGGTCCTGCAACAGCTGCACCAGGAAGGCCGCAAAGTGCTGATGCTCGGCGACGGGGTCAACGATGTTCCGGTGCTGGCCGCCGCCGACATCAGTGTGGCCATGGGGTCGGCCACCGACCTGGCGAAAACCAGTGCCGACGCCGTGTTGCTCTCGAACCGCCTCGACGCCCTGGTGCAAGCCTTCGGTCTGGCCCGTCGCACCCGGAAGATCATCGTCGAGAACCTGGCCTGGGCCACGCTGTACAATGGGCTCATGTTGCCGTTCGCTGCCGTCGGCTGGATCACGCCCGTGTGGGCGGCGGTCGGCATGTCCATCAGTTCGTTGGTCGTGGTGCTGAACGCCCTGCGCCTGACCCGCCTGCCACGTACGGCGGCCGTCAGCGCCACCCCAGAAACCCGCCCGCTGCCGGCCTGAGCCGCGCGGGCATGGAGCCTCACCATGCCAGCTCTCTACGTGATGATCCCGGCGGCGCTGCTGATCGTCGCCATCGCGATCTACATCTTCTTCTGGGCGGTCGACAGCGGTCAGTACGACGACCTCGACGGCCCGGCCCACAGCATCCTGTTCGATGACCAGGACCCGAACCACACCGCAGCGGTCGACGAAGCCAGCCGCCAGTCCGGCAAGCCGGACGACAAGGCGCCACCGCATGCTTGAACTGGCCCCCCTGCTGGTGTCGGCGGTGATTCTTGGCCTGTTGGGCGGCGGTCATTGCCTGGGCATGTGCGGCGGCCTGATGGGCGCGTTGACCCTGGCCATTCCAAGGGAACAACGCAGCCGGCGCTTTCGCCTGCTGCTGGCGTACAACCTCGGGCGAATCCTCAGCTACGCAATAGCCGGCCTGCTGATCGGCCTCGCGGGCTGGGCGCTGGCGAACAGCCCGGCCGCCACGTTCATGCGGGGCCTCGCCGGGTTGTTGCTGATCGCCATGGGCCTGTACCTGGCCGGCTGGTGGAGCGGCCTGACCCGCATCGAGAGCCTCGGGCGCGGCCTGTGGCGGCATATCCAGCCCGTGGCGAACAAACTGCTGCCGGTGTCGAGCCTGCCCCGCGCCTTGCTGCTGGGCGCCCTGTGGGGCTGGCTGCCGTGCGGGCTGGTTTACAGCACGCTGCTGTGGTCGGCGAGCCAGGGCAATGCGCTGGACAGCGCGCTGCTGATGCTCGCGTTCGGCCTCGGCACCTGGCCGGTGCTGCTGGCCACCGGCCTGGCCGCGGAACGGGTCACGGCGCTGCTGCGCAAGCGCAGCGTACGCATGACCGGTGGCCTGCTGGTGATCCTGTTCGGTGTCTGGACCCTGCCGGGGCCGCATCAGCATTGGCTGATGGGACACTAGCCAGCTCCCGCAGACGGCTCTGATCCTGAGCGTTGATGCAAATCAAGATGCCCCAACGCCGCACCCCATAGACTCGCAACACCGCTAGCCTATCCGGGGAATGCCCGCATGATGCTCGACGATGTTCGTTGGGACACCGACCTGATCCGCCGTTACGACCTGGCGGGACCGCGCTACACCTCCTACCCGACCGCTGTACAGTTCGACGGGACCGTCGGCACCTTCGACCTGTTCCACGCGCTGCGCGAAAGCCGCAAGGCCCTGCGCCCGTTGTCGCTGTACGTGCACATCCCGTTCTGCGCAAACATTTGCTACTACTGCGCCTGCAACAAGGTCATCACCAAGGATCGCGGTCGCGCCCTGCCCTATCTGCAACGCCTGGAGCAGGAAATCCAGTTGATCGCCTGCCACCTCGACCCCGCGCAGAAAGTCGAGCAACTGCACTTCGGCGGCGGTACGCCGACCTTCCTCAGCCACGACGAATTGCGCCAACTGATGGCCCAACTGCGCAAGAGCTTCAATTTGCTGGACGACGACAGCGGCGACTACGGCATCGAGATCGACCCACGGGAGGCCGACTGGTCGACCATGGGCCTGCTGCGTGAACTGGGGTTCAATCGGGTCAGCATCGGCTTGCAGGACCTCGATCCCGCCGTGCAACGGGCGGTCAATCGCCTGCAAAGCCTGGATGAAACCCGTGCGGTGATCGAGGCGGCGCGCACCCTGCAATTTCGCTCGATCAACATCGACCTGATCTACGGACTGCCCAGGCAGACGCCCGAACATTTCGCCCGCACGGTCGAGGAAGTCATCCACCTGCAGCCGGATCGGTTGTCGGTGTTCAACTACGCGCACCTGCCAGAGCGCTTCATGCCGCAACGCCGGATCAACGGCGATGAGTTGCCCACTCCGGCCCAGAAACTGGAAATGCTCCAGCAGACCATCGAACAACTGACGCAAGCCGGCTACCGCTACATCGGCATGGACCACTTCGCCCTGCCCGACGACGAACTGGCGATTGCCCAGGAAGAGTCGACCCTGCAGCGCAATTTCCAGGGCTACACCACCCACGGTCATTGCGACCTGATTGGCCTCGGGGTGTCGGCGATCAGCCAGATCGGCGATCTGTACTGCCAGAACAGCAGCGACCTGAACCAGTACCAGAGCAGCCTGGCCTCTGCGCAACTGGCCACCAATCGCGGCCTGCTGTGCACCCGCGATGACCGGGTGCGCCGCGCCGTGATCCAGCAACTGATTTGCAGTTTCGAGCTGGAATTCGCTGCGATCGAACAGGCGTTCAACCTCGACTTCCGCGGTTACTTCGGCCCGTTGTGGCCGCAATTGCAGGGTATGGCCCGGGACGGGCTGATTGAATTGAGCGATGAACGCATCACGGTACTGCCCGCCGGACGCTTACTGGTGCGTTCAGTGTGCATGGTGTTCGACGCGTACCTGGATCAGCAGAATCGTCAGCGCTTTTCCCGGGTGATCTAACGCTTGATCGCCAGGGCGGCGGTTTCAACACGTGTTCGGGGGTCGGGCTGACCTGGCTCATGGTCTTGGACAGGGACAGGTTGTCGGTGATCAACCCGCCATCGAGCGCGGTGATGGCGGCTTGCAGCGCGCTGAGTTTGGCCTGATGCCTGTTTATCCGGCAACACCGGCCACCCTTGACCGCGATGTGACAATTCGGCACACCGCTGGCCTCAACGAGTTCCGTTGGGTTACCCTTACGTCCTATGTGTGATTTCCCACAAGGATTCAAGAAATGTCCGAGCCAGTAAAACTGCGCGCTCACAACCAGGCCCATTGCAAGGATTGCAGCCTGGCTCCCCTCTGTTTACCACTTTCTCTGAATCTGGAAGACATGGATGCGCTGGACGAAATCGTTAAACGTGGCCGCCCGCTGAAAAAAGGCGAATTCCTGTTCCGCCAGGGCGACAACTTCGATTGCGTTTATGCAGTTCGCTCCGGCGCGTTGAAAACGTTCAGCCTGAGCGATGGCGGTGAAGAACAGCTCACCGGTTTCCACCTGCCGAGCGAGCTGGTCGGGCTGTCGGGCATGGACACGGAAAAGCACCCGGTGTCGGCGCAGGCGCTGGAAACCACCTCGGTCTGCGAAATTCCGTTCGAACGCCTGGACGAACTGGCGCTGCAACTGCCGCAACTGCGCCGTCAACTGATGCGGGTGATGAGCCGCGAGATTCGCGACGATCAACAGATGATGTTGCTGCTGTCGAAAAAAACCGCCGACGAACGCATCGCCACCTTCCTCGTCAACCTGTCGGCGCGCTTCCGGGCCCGTGGCTTCTCGGCCAACCAGTTCCGCCTGAGCATGTCGCGCAACGAAATCGGCAACTACCTGGGCCTGGCGGTGGAAACCGTGTCGCGGGTGTTCACGCGCTTCCAGGCGAACGAACTGATCGCCGCCGAAGGCAAGGAAATCCATATCCTTGACCCGATCCAGCTCTGCGCACTCGCTGGCGGCTCGCTCGAAGGCTGATGCAACAAGGCGGCTGAGCCAAACGGTTCAGCCGTCGTTATACTGCGACGTTTGCAGCCTGCCAGGACACCTCGACGATGGTCTTCGACTCCTTCGACATCAAATCCCTGATCCGCCCGGTCATCGACTTCCCGAAACCGGGCGTCATTTTTCGCGACATCACCCCGCTGTTCCAGTCCCCCACCGCCCTGCGCATGGTGATGGACACCTTCGCCCACCGATACGTCGAAGCCGACTTCACCCACATCGGCGCCATGGACGCCCGTGGTTTCCTGATCGGTTCGGTATTGGCCTACCAGTTGAACAAGCCGCTGGTGCTGTTTCGCAAACAAGGCAAGCTGCCGGCGGACGTACTGGCGGAAGGTTACGCGACCGAATACGGCGAAGCCTTCCTGGAAGTGCACGCCGACAGCCTGTGCGAGGGCGATTCGGTGGTGATGTTCGATGACCTCATCGCCACCGGTGGCACCCTGATCGCGGCAGCCAGCCTGATTCGGCGCATGGGCGCACGGGTTCACGAAGCGGCGGCGATCATCGACCTGCCGGAGCTGGGTGGGTCACAGCGCCTGGAAGACATGGGAATTGCGACGTTTTGTCTGACGCAGTTTGCGTTGACTGACAAGTAACGCGGCGCCCGCCGGCGCCTTCGCGGACAAGCCCGCTCCCACAGAAACGGTGTAAACACCACACATCCATGTGGGAGCGAGCCTGCTCGCGATTGCAACACCCCAAGCCTACAGCCCCATCTGCTTGCTGATGATCTCGTTCATCACTTCCCGTGTCCCCCCGCCAATCGAAAGAATCCGGTTGTCCCGGTACAGCCGCTCCACCAGGCTCTCGCGCATGTAACCCAGGCCGCCGAGGATCTGCACGGCATCACTGGTGATGCGATCAGCCGTGTCGGTGGCAAAATTCTTGGCCATGGAAATTTCCTTGATCACACTCTGCCCCGCTGCCATTTTTGCCGCCTGCCGGTAGGTGAACTCCCTTGAGACCTCCAGGGCCGTGGCCATCTCCGCGAGGCGGTGCTTGATCACCTGGAACTTGCCGATGGGTTTGCCGAACGCTTCGCGCTGACGCGCCCATTTCAGGCTCTCCTCCAGCGCCAACTGAGCGGTCATGTTGGCCATCAGCGCCAGGGCCAGGCGCTCGCTCTGGAAGTTACCCATGATGCAGGCAAAGCCCATGTTCTCGCCACCGATCAGGTGGCCCACGGGCACTCGGCAATCGTCGAAGAACAACTCCGCCGTGTCCGAGGCCCACCAGCCCATTTTCTTCAGTGATCGCCCCACGGTGAAGCCGGGGGTGCCCTTCTCGATCAACAACAGGCTGATGCCGGCGAAACCTGGCTCACCGGTGCGCACCGCCACCGTGTAGACGTCGGCACGCACGCCACTGGTGATGAACGTCTTGCTGCCGCTGACCCGGTAGACATCGCCGTCACGCACGGCGCGGGTGTGCAGGTTGGCAACGTCGGACCCACCGCCGGGTTCGGTGACGGCCAGGGCGCTGATCTTCTCGCCGGCCAACACCTGCGGCACGATCCGGTCGCGGAGCTCGGGTCGAGCCCATTTGAGAATCGGCGGCAGGCCGATGTCCAGCGAGCCCAGCCCCGCCACCAGGCCACCCGAGCCGCAGCGCATCAACTCCTCGCTGGCGGCGACCTTGGCAAACAGGTCGCCTTCATGGCTGCCACCAAAACGTTCCGGGTAGCCGATACCGAGAATTCCCGCCGCACCGGCCTTGAGGTACAGCTCACGGGGGAAACTTTCGGCTTCTTCCCATTGATCAATGTCTGGAAGAATCTCGCGTTCGACGAAACGTCTGACGCTGTCACGGACCAATTGGTGGCTGGGGTCGAAGTATTCCTGGAAGGCAGGCATCGGCAAACTCCGCGGGAGAGGTCCAGCGAAGTTAACCGAGCGCTTGCTTGGTTTTCAACAGGATTGTGTGGATCAGATGAATCGGGTTGCCCGCATCGCGAGCAGGCTCGCTCCCACAAGGGACTACACACCAGACCAATGTGGGAGCGAGCCTGCTCGCGATGACGTCAGCAGCAACACCACAGAACTACAGGGAGATCGGCTTACGCCCCGCAAACGAATGCGCCAGCGTCCCGCCATCCACCAGTTCCAGCTCCCCGCCCAAGGGCACACCGTGGGCGATGCGCGAAGCGATCAGGCCTTTGCTGGAGAGCAACTGAGCGATGTAATGCGCGGTGGCTTCACCCTCGACGGTCGGATTGGTCGCGAGAATGACTTCGGTGAACGTGCCCGCCTCGTCGATCCGCGCCAGTAACTGGGGAATCCCGATGGCTTCCGGACCGAGCCCATCAAGCGGCGACAGGTGGCCCTTGAGCACGAAATAACGACCACGGAAACCGGTCTGCTCCACCGCGTACACGTCCATCGGGCCTTCCACCACGCACAGCAGGGTGTCGTCGCGACGGGTGTCGGCACACTGCGGGCACAGGTCGTCTTCGGTCAGCGTGCGACACAACCGGCAGTGCCCCACCCCTTCCATGGCCTGGCTCAAGGCCGATGCCAGGCGCGCGCCGCCGCTGCGATCACGCTCGAGCAACTGCAACGCCATGCGCTGGGCGGTTTTCTGACCCACGCCAGGCAAAATTCGCAGGGCATCGATCAGTTGGCGAATCAAAGGGCTGAAGCTCATGAAGAAAAGTCCGACAAAACGACGAGACGCGGTTTATACCCGCGCCTCTGGCCAGCGTCAAATGCTCAGTCCCGTGCGACCCGCACCACCAGTTTGCCGAAGTTGCGCCCTTCCAGCAGACCGATGAACGCCTCGGGGGCATTCTCAAGACCGTCGACCACATCCTCACGGAACTTCACCTTGCCATCGCGCACCCAGGGTGCCATGGCGCTGATGAACTCCGGCTGACGGTCACCGTAGTCATCGAACACGATGAAGCCCTGGATACGCACCCGCTTGGTCAGCAGAGTGCGCTGCAGCAACGGCAAGCGATCCGGGCCGGACGGCGCTTCACTGGCGTTGTAGGAGGCGATCAGGCCGCACAGGGGAATGCGCGCCTTTGGGTTGAGCAACGGCACAACCGCATCGAACACCTTGCCCCCCACATTCTCGTAATAGATGTCGACGCCCTTTGGACACGCCAGCGCCAGTTCACTGGCGAAATCCGCGCTGCGGTGATCGATGCAGGCGTCGAACCCCAGTTCCTCGACCACGTAGCGGCACTTGTCCGCGCCACCCGCGACGCCGACCACGCGCAAGCCCTTGATTTTCGCCACCTGGCCGACCACCGAACCGACCGCACCGGAGGCCGCCGCCACCACCAGGGTTTCGCCGGATTGGGGTTGGCCAATGTCCATCAGGCCCATGTAGGCGGTCATGCCCGGCATGCCCAGCACACCCAATGCCATCGACGGGCTTGGCAAGCCGGACGGCACCGGGATGATGTTGCGCCCGTCGCTGATGCTGTGGCTCTGCCAGCCGGTCGCGCCGACCACCAGATCGCCTTCATGAAACTTGGGGTTCAACGAACGCTCAACCCGACTGACAGCCCCACCGGTCATCACCTCGTCGATTTCCACCGGCGCGGCGTAGGACGGCGCATCGCTCATGCGACCACGCATGTAGGGGTCCAGCGACAGAAAAAGGGTCTTGAGCAACACCTGACCATCGGCCAGGTCCGGCAACGCTTCCCGTTCCAGGCGGAAATTCTCGGGCGTCGGCGCGCCCACCGGACGGGACGCCAGGACGATACGTTGGTTGAGGGTCAATGCTTCTGGCATGTGAGCGTCTCCTGTGATCGATGAGTTTGGCGGTATTAGTTGAGCAGACCTTCGTGGCGGTTGGGTGTTCGATGTTTCTGCCGCAGGAGCCGGCCGAGTTCATCGCGAGCAGGCTCGTTCCTGGCGGTGACAGCGTACGGATGTGGGGCGAGCCCGCTCACGAAAGCGCTGTCACTGTCAGCCGTTCGCCCACAGGTAAAAACAAAAATGCCAGGCATAATGCCTGGCATTTTCTTGTCGCTCATCCAATGCGCCTCGGCGAATCAGAACGGCAGTTTCATGCCCGGTGGCAATTGCATGCCAGCGGTCATGCTGCCCATTTTTTCCTGGCTGTTGGCCTCGATCTTGCGCACGGCGTCGTTGACGGCGGCAGCGACAACCGCTTCCAGCATCTCCTTGTCATCTTCGCTCAGGCCTTCGACCAGGCTCGGGTCGATGCTCACGCTCTTCACGTCGTGACGACCGGTCATCACCACGGTGACCATATCGCCACCGGCTTTACCGGTGACTTCGGCGTTGGCCAGTTCTTCCTGCATCTTGGCCATTTTTTCCTGCATCTGCTGCGCCTGCTTCATCAGGCCGGCCATGCCACCTTTCATCATGGTAATCACCTCAAATGTACTTGGATAAAAACGGTGCCCGACCACCCGGCCGAACACCTTCAGTTACTAGCCCTGACTGACCAGGGCTTCGACAGGTTCAATAGTATCGTTACGGATCACCGCGCCGAACTGCGCCATCATCTGCTGGATGAACGGATCACCGTGGATCGACTCCTCGGCCTCGCGCTGACGATCGGCACGACGTCGGGACGCCGCCTGGGCCGGGGTCTCCTGTTCGGGTTTGATCAGCTCCATGTTCAGGGTCAGCGTGCGACCGTGGAACTGGTTCAAGGCATCGTTGAGACGGCGTTGCTGGGTCGCATTGAACAGCGCGCTGTGGGCCGGATCGAGGTGCAGCAGCCAATTGTCGCCATCGATGGCGATCAGCGTGCAGTTGGCGGCGATGCTGCCGGTCATGCCGGAAATCGGCAGTTTCGGGAACAGCTCCAGCCACTGCAGGGCCAGCCCCGTGGCGGGCATCGCCGCCGGTTCGGGCTCAGGCTCGGGTGCCGGCTCGGCTGTGTGCTCGCTGGCCAGGTCGTCGAGGTAGCTGTAGGCCGAGTCCATGTCCGGCTCGATGTAGTCCTCGTCCAGCGGCGGCTCATCATCGAGGTCAAAGCCCGGTGTCGCGGCGTCCACTTCAGCGGCTGTCGGTTCGGCAATCGTCGCAGCAGGCGGCTCGGCAGCATCCGGGACGACGCTGTCCGGGGTCGACGACAGGACCGGCGGCAATTCGGGTTGTTCAGCGATGGTTTCCAGAACCGGCTCGACCGCAGGCTGCTGGACGACTTCGGGCTCTACCGGGTCGTTCCACGGCAGGTCGACGACTTCCTCGACCGCGACAGGCTCAGGCTCGGCAACCGGCTCGGGCGCAGCCACCGGCGCAACCGGGACCGGGACCGGGACCGGCTCAAGTTTCGGGGCAGGAACGGCTGGGACCACCGAGGCCGACGGTGCAACTGCCGCAGCCACTACCGGCGCAACCACGGGCGCGGCAGCCACTGACTTGGCGGAATCAACTGTGGCCTGGCTGATCCCCACTGGCTTTAGCGGCTGCCTCGGCGCGTCCTCGGTATCGGCAGGCCGGAACGCCAGCATGCGCAGCAGGACCATTTCAAAACCGCCACGCGGATCCGGTGCCAGCGGCAGGTCGCGGCGACCGATCAAGCCCATCTGGTAGTAGAACTGAACGTCTTCGGCCGGCAGGGCCTGGGCCAGCGCCAGCACCCGGTCGCGGTCGCCATGGCCGTTGTCGACGCCCTCGGGCAAGGCCTGGGCGATGGCGACACGGTGCAGCACGTTGAGTATTTCCGAGAGCACACCGTTCCAGTCCGGGCCTTGTTCGGCCAGGTGGCGCACGCCCTCGAGCAGCGCCTTGGCGTCGCCCTCGATCAGCGCATGCAATACGTCGTAGACCTGGCCATGATCGAGCGTGCCGAGCATGGCCCGCACGTCGGCGGCCATGACCTTGCCTTCACCGAAGGCAATCGCCTGGTCGGTCAGGCTCATGGCGTCGCGCATCGAACCGTCGGCGGCACGACCGAGCAGCCACAGCGCATCGTCTTCGAACGGTACGTTCTCCACGCCCAGCACATGGGTCAGGTGCTCGACCACGCGTTCCGGGGTCATGTTCTTCAGGGAGAACTGCAAGCAGCGCGACAAAATCGTTGCAGGAAGTTTCTGCGGGTCGGTGGTCGCCAGGATGAACTTGACGTAGGGCGGCGGCTCTTCGAGGGTTTTCAGCAGCGCATTGAAGGAATGGCTGGACAGCATGTGCACTTCGTCGATCAGGTAGACCTTGAAGCGCCCGCGGCTCGGCGCGTACTGCACGTTATCCAGCAGTTCGCGGGTGTCCTCGACCTTGGTGCGGCTCGCGGCGTCGATCTCGATCAGGTCGACGAAGCGCCCTTCGTCGATCTCCCGGCAAACCGAGCACTCGCCACACGGGCTGGAAGTGATACCGGTTTCACAGTTCAGGCACTTGGCGATAATCCGCGCAATGGTGGTCTTGCCGACCCCGCGCGTGCCGGTGAAGAGGTAGGCGTGGTGCAGCCGCTGGCTGTCCAAGGCATTGATCAGAGCCTTGAGCACATGGGTCTGGCCGACCATTTCGCGGAACGAGCGCGGACGCCATTTACGTGCAAGAACCTGATAACTCATCGAAAACCGTCGCAACCAAGGAACAGAAGCGGCTAATGCTAGCGGAGCAAGGCCAAAATTGCATCCGGCATGCTCGTCTAATCTGGCTAAGATGCACTCTTTGGGGCTTTTATCGGCTTGGGTTTCATCAGTACCGGAGCGTCTATGCGGCTGGCCTTGGGGGCACTGCTGTTGATCAGTCTGAGTAGCGCCGCCACAGAGGCGCCGTTGCGCTTCGTGGTGCCCGACAGCTGGTCCATGCCGATGGTGCAACTGGAACGCGGCCAGCCGACCCAGGGCATCCTGTATGACGCGATGCTCAGCCTCGCCACCCAGGTCGGCCTGCCAGCCGAGTTTCACGTGCTGCCCAGGGCGCGGGTGCAAGGCGCGATGGAGCGTGGTGAGGTCGATGTGCGCTGTTATGCCGCGCAGACCTGGCTGCCCAACCAGTCCGGCGACTATATCTGGAGCATCCCGCTGTGGACCCAACCGGACGTGCTGGTCAGCCGGCAGGAGCCGCCGGGTGTCGTGGTCCCGGAAAACCTGCCCCACCAGACCATCGGCACGGTGCTGGGTTACAGCTACCCGACCCTGCAGCCGTTGTTCGACAGCGGCCACCTGCTGCGCGAAGACGCGCGCAGCCAGGATCAAACCCTGGAAAAGCTGCTGGCCGGGCGCTATCGCTACGCCGTGACCAACCAGTGGACGCTGGACTGGTTCAATCAACGGCAACAAGCCGAACGGCAACTGCAAGGCGTGGCGGTGTTGCAGGAGCAGAGTGTTGGCTGCTTCGTGCGCAACGACCCGGGCGTACCGGTGCAGCGCATCCTGCGTACCCTGCTGAGGATGAAGATGTCCGGGGAGATCGACGACATCATCCGGCTGTATGTCGGTAAAGCGGAAGCCCCCTAGCCATCCGTTTTACCGGTTGACCTCGGCAACTGCCATTGCGGCGGCACCACGAAGCGTTCGACCCAGCCAGGCACGTCAGCCGCCGACATGGGGTGGGCGATGAAATAGCCCTGGGCGACATCGCACCCCAATTGCAACAGCAGCTCACCGTGCTCGATGCTCTCCAGCCCCTCGGCAATCACCTGCCGGCCAAACGCCCGGGCCAGGCCAATCACCGCCGTCGTCAAGGCCAGGTCGTCATGGTCGTGCAGAATGTCGCGAATGAACGACCTGTCGATCTTGATCGTCTGCGTGCGCAGGCGCTTGAGGTAGCTCAGCGACGAATAACCGGTGCCGAAGTCGCCCAGTGAAAACCGCACCCCGAGCGCCTGACAGGCTTGCAGGCAAGCGCTGACGTGCTGGATGTTTTCGATGGCCACCGATTCGACGATTTCCAGGTCCAGCCTCTGCGGCGCTACCTGCGCATGCCTTGCGAGCAACTGCCCGAGGCGCTCGACGAAATCCGCGCGCTGGAAGTGTCGGGCGGCAATGTTGACGCTGATCGGCCACTGTTTGCCGGCGGCTTGCCAGCGGTCCAACTGCAGCAGCACCTGATCGATCACCCACTCGCCGATGTCGATGATCAGGTCCGTCTCCTGCACCAGCGGCAAGAATTCCCGGGCCCGGACCGTACCGTTTTGCGGGTGCTCCCAGCGCAGCAGCGCCTCGAAGCCTACGACTTCGCCGCTGCGCATATGGACTTTGGGCTGGTAATACAAATGCAGCTCACCGGCGAGCAACGCCTGGCGCACCCGCTCGACGGTCTGGTGCGTCGCCTTGACCTCCTGGTCGCGACCGACATCGAACAAATGAAAGCGATTGCGCCCGCTCTGCTTGGCCACGTACATCGCCTGATCGGCATGGCGCAGCAAGGTTTCGGCATCCTCGTTGTCGTGTGGGAACAGCGTGACGCCGATGCTGGCGCAGACCGTCAGCACCTTGTCCTGCAGCGCATAGGGCGCGGACAGGGCACCCAGGACACGATTCAGTGCGGCGCGCAGTTCCGGCAGATCGCGCACATAACGCAACACCAGCACGAACTCGTCACCCGCCAGCCGCGCCACCACATCTTCGCCGCGAACGATGTCACGCAGACGCCTGGCCACCTCGACCAGCAACAGGTCGCCACTGGCATGCCCGTAGCCATCGTTGACGGCCTTGAAGCCGTCGAGGTCAAGCATGCAAACGGCCAGCGGGATATTTTCCTGACGGGAGAACGCCAGCGCCTGATCAAGCAGATCCGAGAGAAAGGCGCGATTGGGCAGCCCGGTCAGCACGTCATGGCCGACCCGCCACTGCAGGGAATGCAGCAGCTGGCGCTTTTCACTGATATCGAAACGAATCGCCAGGTACCGGTGAATCCGTCCCGTAACGTCGTCCAGAACCGGCACCAGGGTGCTCTCGACCCAGAACAGGCTGCCATCCTTGGCGCGATTACAGATTTCCCCCTTCCAGACATTACCCAACGCAATGGTGCGCCACATGCCCAGGAAGAATTCGGCCGGGTGAAAACCCGAGTTGAGCACACGATGATTTTGCCCGAGCAGTTCATCGCGGCTGTAGCCGGACAAGGCGCAGAACTGATCGTTGACGTAAGTGATTCTGCCGGTCAGATCGGTTTCGGAAAAAATCGCGGCGGCATCCACGGCCCTGCGGTATTTCTCATCCATGAGTCAGGCTCACTGCCGACAGCGGCGATTCCGCTCGACCAGCGCACAATGGCCGGTAGAGGTGAGTTGAATCCTGTTGCGCAGCGCCACGTGATCACTCCATGAACAGCAATTGATGGCCCATTGGCAGCCGAAGATCCACTAGTCTCAAAGACCCGGACATCCGGCGACAACAGCCATTTCGGTAACTTTTTGCAAGGCTTCAAGGCAACTTGAGTCCACCGCATGCCTGTGGGAAGGAGCGCGCTTCTTGCCCTGCGCCACCAGGCCAACTTCAGAGAACCGGACACCCAATATCCCCTTGGGAGCGCCGATTCTACGAAACACATCACATTTTGCAAAGCAAGGTGATGAATCGCGCGGTTGCCTAATGCGAAAATCTATCGTTAAGTTCTTGATTCTAAATGGGAATTGAGCGATGCAAATTTTAAGTTTGGGTTCAGCCATTCGCCGTCACCGCAAGGTCGCGGGGCTTACTCAGGCTGAACTCGGCGAAAGGACCGGTTTTGACCCCAAAACCATCAGCCGCTTCGAAACCGGCACCTACACGCCAAGCGTGGAAGCTCTGTTCCTGCTTGCCAATGTGCTGGGGGTCAAGCTCAAGGTTTTTTTCACCGACCTGGATGACGAAGACGAACAACGGGCCTACCTGTTCTCCGTCATCCATAAAGCACCCCCGAAGGACCTCGGCAAACTGATCGCCGCAGTTGACCAGGCCCTGTCCAAGTCATAGTCGCAGACATGAAAAAAGGAGGCCGACCTGTCGAATCAGGTCGGCCTCCTTTTTTATGCGCCGCTTTTCAGATCGCAAACGACAAAATCCGCCTGTGGAAACGATCCAGGGCAGAGCAAAAACGGTGTCGGGAATGAGGAGGAACGCGAGAGAGGGCTCGCGGGGCGTTATGGAGGCAACCCCACCAGCCACACCCCGGCACACAATGTTCCCGCTGTGGCTGCTGCCTTCCGGCTCTGACCAGGTTCACGGGTAATCGTTGCGGGGGGACCGATGGGGTCACCATAACGACGCCCGCCTGACGGCGAGCCGCGCCATTGTACCTGTCTGCGGCGAAGTTACAACCGTTCGCTGACATTAAAAAACATGAGTCGCTTCAAGGACATGCAAAAGCGCTCACTACGCGTCCCTGACCACCTCGTCCGCCCTGCCGCCCTCCTGCTGGATCACCAGGTGGATGAAGTGCAGCTTGGCAATCGCCTCCGGCGGCAGGACGAACGGGTAGAAATCCGGCTGGCCCATGCTGCGCGACAGTTCGTTGAGCATGCCCGCCAGCTCGATCCACGCGTTGACGAAGGACAGGAACGCGGCGCCGCCCGGATGTTGCGGGTCGTAGAGGGTGCTGGCAGGGAATGGCTGGTAGTCGAGGTCCATCTCCCGCGCGCTCATGCCGAAACCGAGGGCGGTGTCCACGGCGTCCATCATGTGCAGGTAGTGCGCCCAGGTTTCCGCCCAGTCTTCCCACGGGTGCATGGTGGCGTAGGCGCTGACGAACCGCTGCTGCCAGTCGGTCGGCGCGCCCTGCTGGTAGTGCCGGTCGAGGGCGTCGGCGTAACTCGCGCGCTCGTCACCGAACACGCGGCGAAACGGCTCCAGCCACAGGCTGTCGGCGATCAATCGATCCCAGTAGTAATGACCCACTTCATGGCGAAAATGCCCGAGCAGGGTGCGATACGGCTCGTGCATGTGCACCCGGACCTGCTCGCGGTGGGCATCGTCGGCTTCCTGGATGTCGAGGGTGATCAGGCCGTTGGCGTGGCCGGTGGTCGGCAGGTTGCCTTCGAGGTCGACGCCGATGAAATCGAACGCCAGGCCGCTCTCCTCGTCCACGGTCTTGGGAATCACTGGCAAGCCCAGGCTGACCAGTTGGGCGATCAGCCGCCGCTTGGCGGTCTCGACCTTGAGCCAGCGCTCGTGGTTTTGCGCAATGGATAAATCGGGAATGGTGCGGTTCAAACGACAGGCCATGCACAACGCCTCACGATCGCCGGCCGGCAACAGCCAGTTGCAGGCGGCCGGGGAATCAAGGTTGGCGCAGCGGCGAAAGGCGCCCGCCTCCGGGGCGGCGTCCAGCGTCCAGGTATCGGCCTGCGCGCCTGGCTGCAGGGAGGACAAGCGGCCGCGCTCGGGTTCATAGCCCAGTGCTGCGGAACACGCCAGGCACTGGCTGTTGCGAAAGAACAGCGATTGACCGCAGCGGCACTGCCAGATTTTGCTGTTGCGCGAGCTTTCACCCATGAAGGGCGCAGCGATGCGTGAACTGAGCTGCTCGAAAAAGCGGTACATGGCGATCTCTCCCTGGGGCTTGCCAAGACTAGATCATGATTGGTTGTGCATCGTTCCCGCTTTTTGCGTTGTGGCGGACATTGCTATCGCGAGCAGGGCTCGCTCCCACATTCGCCTGCTCGCGAAGACGGTGGCAGCTGCGACACCAAAGTGTCTGAAACTGCGCTTTCGCGAGCAGGGCCTGCCCACAGACTGAATCGCCAGACCTCAATCCAGCTTGCCGTACTCGCGCAACGTCGCAATCAAAGCCTCTTCATCCAGCACCTTCAACCCCAACTCATTGGCCTTGGCCAGTTTCGAACCGGCGCCCGGCCCGGCCACCACGCAATGGGTCTTGGCCGATACCGAACCGGCGACCTTGGCGCCGAGGCTTTCGAGTTTGTCCTTGGCCACCTCGCGGCTCATCAACTCCAGCGATCCGGTCAGGACCCAGGTCTGCCCTGCCAGCGGCAAACCTTCGACGACCTTCTTCTCGCTCAGCCAGTGCATGCCGAAATCGCGCAGTTGCTGCTCGGCCGCCTGGGCCTGCCGGCGATGCTCGGCCACTGCAAAAAACTCACGCACCGCGTTGGCCTGCTTTTCCGGCAAGGCCTGGCGCATGTCCAGCCAATCGGCGTTGAACACCCCTTCCAGCGAGCCGAACCGGTCCGCCAGTTTCTGCGCCCCGCCCGGTCCCACCGACGGGATGTGCAATTTGTCGAGGAACCCGCCGAGGGTGGTGCTTGCGGCAAACTCGGCGCCCAGCTCGCCCTGGTCCTGAATCTGCAAGCCATGCTTGAGCAGGTCAGCGATCACCTGGCGGTTGTGGCTGTCTTCGAAAAAGCTGTGGATCTCGTGGGCCACTTCCAGCCCCACGTCCGGCAAGTACGTGAGCACCTGCGGCAATGCCTGCTGCACCCGCTCCAGCGAGCCGAGGGAGCGCGCCAGGACCTTGGCCGTCTCCTCGCCGACATCGGGAATGCCAAGGGCGTAGATGAAGCGGGCCAGGCTCGGCCGCTTGCTGTTCTCGATGGCGCTGAGCAGCTTGTTGCTCGACACTTCGGCGAACCCCTCCAGTTCGACAATGTCTTCGAACTTCAGGGCGTACAGATCGGCCGGCGAACTCACCAACCCTTCATCCACCAGTTGCTCGACGCTCTTGTCGCCCAGGCCTTCGATGTCCATCGCACGGCGCGAAACGAAGTGAATGATTGCCTGCTTGAGTTGCGCACCGCAGGCCAGACGACCGACGCAGCGGTACACCGCGCCTTCGCTGACGGTCTCACGGCCCTTGCTGCGCTTGACCAGTTGCGTGCGCTCGACATGGGAACCGCAGACCGGACAATTTTGCGGAATCTGCACCGCCCGCGCATCCTGCGGACGACGCGCGAGGACCACCTGCACCACTTGCGGAATCACGTCGCCGGCGCGGCGGATGATCACGGTGTCACCGATCATCAGGCCCAGGCGCGCCACTTCATCCATGTTATGCAGCGTCGCATTGGCCACGGTGACGCCGGCAACCTTCACCGGTTTCAAACGCGCCACGGGTGTCACGGCCCCGGTACGACCGACCTGGAACTCCACGTCGAGCAACTCGGTGAGCTCTTCCATGGCCGGGAATTTATGGGCGATCGCCCAACGCGGCTCGCGCGCGCGGAAACCCAGCTCACGCTGGGACGCAATGCTGTTGACCTTGAACACCACGCCGTCGATTTCATAGGCCAAAGCGTTGCGGCGCTCGCCGATGTCGCGGTAGTAATCGAGGCACTCGTCGATGCCATGCGCCAGTTTCAGCTCGCGGCTGATCGGCAGGCCCCAGGTTTGCAACTGTTTCAGGTTGCCAATGTGGGTGTCGGCGATGTCGGCCGACACCTGGCCGATGCCGTAGCAGCAGAACTCCAGGGGGCGATTGGCGGTGATCTTCGAATCCAGCTGGCGCAGGCTGCCCGCCGCCGCGTTGCGCGGGTTGGCGAAGGTCTTGCCACCGACTTCCAGCTGCGTGGCGTTCAGGCGTTCGAAACCGGCCTTGGACATGAACACTTCACCGCGCACTTCCAGGGTGGCCGGCCAGCCGCTGCCCTGCAGTTTCAGCGGGATGTTGCGCACGGTGCGCACGTTGACGCTGATGTCTTCGCCAGTGGTGCCGTCGCCGCGCGTCGCCCCGCGCACCAGCACGCCATCCTGATACAGCAGGCTGACCGCCAGGCCATCGAGCTTCGGTTCGCAGCTGTATTCCACCGCGGCACCACCGCCGAACAGATCGCCGGCCGGCAAATCGAGGCCTTCGGTCACCCGCCGATCGAACTCGCGCATGTCGGTTTCTTCGAAGGCGTTGCCAAGGCTGAGCATCGGCACTTCATGGCGCACCTGGGTGAACGCCGACAACGCCGCACTGCCCACGCGCTGCGTCGGCGAGTCGCTGGTGATCAGTTCGGGGTTGGCCGCTTCAAGGGCCTTGAGTTCGTGGAACAGACGGTCGTATTCGGCGTCCGGAATGCTCGGCTCGTCCAGCACGTGGTAACGGTAGTTGTGCTGATCCAGTTCGGCACGCAGCTCTAGAATGCGGTTTTTGGCGGCGGTCATGGGTGTTCTCTCATAAAGCAAAAGAGCAGCCGAAGCTGCTCAATGTCATTGCGGCGTGGCAGGAGCACCGGTGGCTCCTGCCGATCAACGCTTCTGGGTCAGTGCGCGACGCTCGAACTCGACGATGCGCTGACGGTAATGCTCGATGGTCTGAGCGGTCAGCACGCTGCGCTGGTCGTCCTTCAGTTCGCCGTTGAGCTCCTGGGACAGTTTGCGCGCCGCCGCCACCATCACGTCAAAGGCCTGCTTCGGATGACGCGGGCCCGGCAGGCCGAGGAAGAAGCTCACGGCCGGGGTGCTGAAGTGATCGATGTCGTCCAGGTCGAAGACGCCCGGCTTGACCGCATTGGCCATGGAGAACAGCACTTCGCCATTACCGGCCATGCTTTCGTGGCGATGGAAGATGTCCATTTCGCCGAAGCGCAGACCGCTTTCGAGGATGTTCTGCAGCAGCGCAGGCCCCTTGAAGCCGGCCGCGTCGCGGCAGATCACGCTGATCACCAGCACTTCCTCGGCTTGCGGCTGTTCCTTGTCGCCCAACGCCGGCGAGGCCTTGCCGTCATCCGGGAAATCGTCGTCACGGCTGTTGAAGCTCGGGCCGCCATCGAGGTCGAGGCTGAGGTTCATGTCGCCCTGGGAGGGTTCACCATGGCTACGCTTGCCGCGCTTGGAACCCGTTTCACGAGGTTCACGGGCGGGCATGCTGACCGACGGCAGGTCGTGCTCGTCCAGTTGCGGTTCTTTATGGGTGTCCAGAACGCGGGGCGGGCCCAGCAGTTCGGCGTTACCGTCGTCGTCCGGCAAATTGGACAGACTTCGATCAAGACGGAATTTCAGTTTTCCCTTGCCGCCGCGCATCCGGCGCCAGCCATCAAAAAGAATACCGGCAATGACAATGATGCCGATGACGATCAGCCACTCGCGCAGACCGATTTCCATGTAATCCCGTGCCTCTATAAAAAATGCTGAAAAATAAGGGGTTTACAACTGGTAAACCGCTTTAAAACGTGGCGCCAACTCTATGTTCTGACAGGCGTTTTGCCCACGTATACGAAAAATTGACATTAAACTAGCACGACCAAAGACAACTTTACACCGTCTGTCACCATGGCTTGCGCGATTATGTCGATTTGCCAGCAAGTCGGAGCATTCAGAAAAGCCCTACGGACCGAAAATACCCCTCCCGCCAACGCCGACTCAGGCGTCCACCATCGCCATGGCCTCCTCGACATCCACCGCCACCAGACGCGAACATCCCGGTTCGTGCATCGTCACCCCCATCAACTGATCGGCCATTTCCATGGCGATCTTGTTGTGGGTGATATAGATGAACTGCACCGTCTGCGACATCTCTTTCACCAGGCGTGCGTAGCGTCCAACGTTCGCGTCATCCAGTGGCGCATCCACTTCATCGAGCATGCAGAACGGCGCCGGATTCAACTTGAAGATCGCAAAAACCAGGGCCAATGCGGTCAGGGCTTTTTCGCCACCGGAGAGCAAATGGATGGTGCTGTTCTTCTTTCCTGGCGGTCGCGCCATGATCGTTACCCCTGTATCGAGTAGATCTTCGCCCGTCAGTTCCAAATAGGCGCTGCCTCCACCGAAAACTTTTGGGAAAAGCGCCTGTAAACCGCCATTGATCTGATCAAAGGTATCCTTGAAGCGGTTGCGGGTTTCCTTGTCGATCTTGCGAATCACGTTCTCGAGGGTGTCCAGCGCCTCCACCAGATCGTCGTTCTGCGCATCCAGATAACGTTTACGCTCCGATTGTTGCTGGTATTCGTCGATGGCCGCGAGGTTGATCGCGCCCAGGCGCTGAATCCGTCCGGCGATGCGTTCGAGTTCTTCCTCGGCGTCCTTTTCGTTGGCCTCGGCCGCCAGGGTGGCGAGCACGCCGTGCAGGTCGTAGCCGTCTTCGAGCAACTGGTCCTCGAGGGCCTTGCGACGCACGGTCAGGGCTTGCCATTCCATGCGCTGGGATTCCATCTGGCCACGGATCAGCTGCGATTGCTGTTCGGCCTGGTTGCGGCGTTTTTCGGCGTCGCGCAATTCACGGTCGGCATCTTCCAGGGCGATCTGCGCGGTCTTGAGTTCCTCATCGACGGTCATGCGCTTGTCGAGCAGCTCTTCGAGTTTCAGGCGCAGCTCTTCCAGCGGCGCCTCGCCCTCTTCCAGATTGAGGCTCAGCTGTTCGCGTTTTTCAGTCAGGCGCTCGGACTGCATTTCCAGGCGTTCCAGCGCCTGGCGCGTCGAGTCGTGCTGTGCCCGCAGGGAACCCAGGCGCACCGCCAGTTGATGGGCGTGATCCTTGTGTTGCCGTGCTTCCTGACGCACCCGGTCAAGGCGTTCGCGCAGGCTGTCGCGTTGAGCCAGCAGCAGCTCACGCTGCTCGGTGTCCAGTGCCATGGCATCGAGCGCTTCCTGCAACTGCAGGCGCGCTTCGCCGATGTTTTCGTGTTCCAGCGCGCGCTGTTCGGCCAGTTCGGCCAACTCTTCGTCGAGTCGCGTACGGCGTAGCGTCAGCTGCTCGGCCTTGGCCTTGCCCGCAGACAACTGAGCCTTGAGTTCCCCCTGCTGGCGCGCTTCGTCCTGCAGCAGTCGACGCAAATGTTCGCGACCGTTTTCCTGCTGGCGCTGTTGCGCCCGCAGGTTCTGCAGTTGCGTTTCGAGGGTTTCGACCGTGGCTTCGCGCGCTTCGCGCTCAAGGCCCAGTTGCTGGATTTCCTGGCCCCGGGCCAGGACGCCGCTTTCCGCCTCGCTGGCCCGGCGCACGCGCAGGAAGTGCCGGCCCACCCAGTAGCCGTCACGGCTGATCAGGCTTTGCCCGGGCGCCAATTGCCCGCGCAGGGCCAGGGCCTGTTCAAGGCTGTCGACCGGCTTAACCTGCCCCAGCCACGGCGACAGGTCGATCTGTGCCTCGACCTTGTCGAGCAGGCTGCCGGGCACGCGCACGCCATCACTGGCGGGGCTCAACAAGCGCAAATCGCCTTGGGTGAAACCGGCAAGGTCGACGCCCGCGAAATCGTCCACCAGCACCGCCTGCAGGTCGGCGCCCAGTACGGTTTCCACCGCCAGCTCCCAGCCGGCGTCCACTTTCAGGCCTTCGGCCAGTCGCGGACGCTCCGCCAGGTGTTGTTCGCGCAGCCACTGGGCCGTACCGGTGCCCGGATCGAGCGCGGCCTGCTGCAAGGCCTCGAGCGACGCCAGTCGCCCGTTGAGGCGCTGCAAATCACCCTGCGCCTGTTGCTGCGCCGCCAAGGCCTGCTGCAATTGCTGGCGCAGTTGCTCAAGGCGTTCGACCTGCGCCTCTTCACTGGCCTGCAGGTCTTCCAGCGTCGCCTCGCTCGCCGCCAGTTGCTCGTTGAGTTCCATGATCGCCGCGTCTTCCGGGTCCGCCGACAGCAAGTCGCGCTCCTCGGCGAGGCGCTTCTGACGGTCGGCCAGGCGCTCCAGGCTGGTTTCCAGCTGCTGGATCCGCGCCTGCTGGACTTCGGATTGGCGGCGCGGTTCAGCCGCCGTGAGGTTGAACGCGTCCCACTGTTCCTGCCAGCCGTGCATGGTGGTTTCGGATTCTTCCAGCGCGGCGGCGGCTTCTTCTGCGGCGGCGCTGGTGACTTCCTGCTCCGGGGTGAGCATGTCCAGCTCTTCGCCCAGGGTCAGCAGCAAGGTGCGGTCGTGGCCCAGGTGCGACTCGGTCTCCAGGCGTGCGCGTTCGGCTTCCTTCAAGTCGTCCTGCAACTGGCGCAGGCGTTGCTGGCCATGCTGGATGCTCTGCTCGACCCGGGCAATGTCGCCGCCGACCGAATAGAAGCGCCCCTGTACCAGATTGAATCGCTCGGACAGGTCATGGTGACCGTCGCGCAGGCGTTCGATGCTGGCGTCGGCGTTGCGCTGCTCAGCCACCAGCGCTTCGAAGGTGACCTCCTGGTTGCCGATGACCGCTTCGCGCTGTCCGACCTGTTCGTTCAGCGCCTGCCAGCGCAGCGCCGACAACTGGGCCTTGAGCTGGCGCTCCTCGCCCTTGTATTCCTGATATTTCTTGGCGGACTCGGCCTGACGGTGCAGACGCTCGAGCTGACGTTCCAGTTCTTCGCGCAAGTCGGTCAGGCGGGCGAGGTTTTCGTGGGTGCGACGGATGCGGTTTTCGGTTTCGCGCCGGCGCTCCTTGTATTTGGAGATCCCCGCCGCTTCCTCGATGAAATTGCGCAGGTCTTCCGGCTTGGCTTCGATCAGCTTGGAAATCATCCCCTGCTCGATGATCGAGTAGCTGCGCGGACCCAGGCCGGTGCCGAGGAAAATATCGGTGATGTCACGACGGCGGCATTTGGCGCCGTTGAGGAAATAACTGTTCTGACTGTCGCGGGTGACTTTGCGACGAATGGAAATTTCCGCGTACGCGGCGTACTCGCCGATCAAGGTGCCGTCGGAGTTGTCGAACACCAGTTCGATGCTCGCCTGGCTCACCGGCTTGCGGCTGGTCGAGCCATTGAAGATGACGTCGGTCATCGACTCGCCACGCAGGTTCTTGGCCGAGCTCTCGCCCATCACCCAGCGGACGGCGTCGATGATGTTCGACTTGCCGCATCCATTGGGTCCGACCACCGCCGCCATGTTACTGGGGAAGTTCACCGTGGTCGGATCGACGAAGGATTTGAACCCCGCCAGCTTGATGCACTTGAGTCGCACGCTCAGGCGTCCGTCAGGGCGGAAACCACCAGATCGCAACTGCGCTGGCCATAAGCCGTCAGTACTTCGCGGATCTGTGGAAAATCGCGGGCGATCACCGCCGCGAGCAGTTGTTCGAACAACGCCAGGTATTCGCTCATCGATGCCTTGCGTTGGTCCAGGGCGAGAAAGTACGCACGGCTCATGGCCGGCTGCAGATTCTCGACGGTTTCCTGCAAATACGGGTTGTTGGCGAAGGTATACGCCGCCCGCATCACATTGAAGCTGTCATCGACGAAGGCGCGGATGTCCTGGCGTTCGTAGCTGCTGTGCAAGCGCTGCTGGATCTGCAGGAACGGCGCAAGGTCGGCCTGGACCTGCCAGCCATTGGCCACGGCATTGCCGAGCAGGATGTACAGCTCGCCCATCAGGGTGCACAGGCTGCGCACTTTGTGAGCAGTGAGTTCGGTTACGTGCGCGCCACGTCGCGGCAAAATCGCGATCAGGTGACGACGCTCGAGGATCAGCAAGGCTTCGCGGACCGATCCGCGGCTGACATTGAGGGCCAGCGTGACCTTCTGTTCCTGGATGCGCTCTCCGGGCTTCATTTCGCCACGAATGATGCGCTCGGCGAGGTGGTGAGCGATTTGCTCGGCGAGGCTGTCCGGCGCCTTGAACGTCATGGTTGTCCCTTCAAACTCTTCGATCTGCACAAGCGGCGCAGTGTAGCGCACATGATGGGTCATGGCGGAGTGCCCACGCAGCGGTTTTTGGCACGAAACCCGCAAAAAGCAGACAGGTGCTTCAGGGTCAATACTGAAGAAACGTGCTGTTGATCGACAAAATGATTTTTCCTGACCCTTAAGTCAGAAAATCATTGACCCAAAAGTCAGAACTGATAAATTCAGTCCCAGTCGCTTAACAACAATAATGAAATCTGCGAGGCCTTCCGTGATCCAGTTTTTACTCAACCAGGAACTCCGAAGCGAGCACGCCCTGGACCCGAACCTGACCGTCCTCAACTACCTGCGCGAGCATGTGGGCAAACCCGGCACCAAGGAAGGCTGCGCCAGCGGTGACTGTGGCGCGTGCACTGTGGTGGTCGGCGAGTTGCAGACGGATGCGGCGGGCCGCGAGCACATTCGCTATCGCAGCCTCAATTCCTGCCTGACCTTCGTTTCGTCCCTGCACGGCAAACAACTGATCAGCGTCGAGGACCTCAAGCACCAGGGCGAATTGCACAGCGTGCAAAAAGCCATGGTCGAGTGCCACGGCTCGCAATGCGGCTTCTGCACCCCCGGTTTCGTCATGTCGCTGTTTGCCCTGCAAAAGAACAGCGATGCGCCGGATCAGCACAAGGCCCACGAAGCCCTGGCCGGCAACCTGTGCCGCTGCACTGGCTATCGGCCGATCCTGCAAGCCGCCGAGCAGTCCTGCTGCGGCAAACAACCCGATCAGTTCGATGCCCGGGAAGCCGAGACCATCGCGCGCCTGAAAGCCATCGCCCCCACGGACATCGGCGAACTCAACAGTGGCGACAAACGCTGCCTGGTGCCTCTCACCGTGGCCGACCTGGCGGACCTCTACGACGCCTATCCGCAGGCCCGCCTGTTGGCCGGCGGCACCGACCTGGCACTGGAAGTCACGCAGTTCCACCGCACCCTGCCGGTGATGATCTACGTGGGCAACGTCGCCGAGATGAAGCGCATCGAACGCTTTGACGATCGCCTGGAAATCGGTGCCGCCACCGCCCTCTCCGACTGCTACGCAGCACTGAAAGCCGAGTACCCGGATTTTGGCGAATTGCTGCAACGCTTCGCCTCCCTGCAAATCCGCAACCAGGGCACCCTTGGCGGCAACATCGGCAACGCCTCGCCCATCGGCGACTCGCCACCGCTGCTGATTGCCCTTGACGCGCAGATCGTCCTGTGCAAGGGCGAAACCCGCCGCACCATCGCCCTGGAGGACTACTTCATCGATTACCGGGTCACGGCGCGCCAGGAAAGCGAGTTCATTGAAAAAATCATCGTGCCGCGAGCCAGTGCCGAGCAGTCGTTCCGCGCCTACAAGGTGTCCAAGCGCCTGGACGATGACATTTCCGCTGTCTGCGCCGCCTTCAACCTGCGCCTGGAAAACGGCGTGATCGGCGACGCCCGCGTCGCGTTCGGCGGCATGGCCGCCATCCCGAAACGCGCCAGCGCCTGTGAAGCCGTGCTGCGCAACGCGCCCTTCGACAACGCCACCGTGGAACGTGCCTGCGCCGCGCTGGCCGAGGATTTCACGCCGCTCTCGGACTTCCGCGCCAGCAAGGAATATCGCCTGCTCAGTGCACAGAACCTGCTGCGCAAATACTTCATCGAACTGCAAACGCCGCACATCGAGACCCGGGTGACCGATTATGTCTAACCATCACGCCGTAGAGAAGACCCAGGCCGAACTGGCTGAACTGTTCGCCAAGGACCTGACCACCGGTGTCGGCCGCAGCGTCAAGCATGACAGCGCCGCCAAGCATGTGTCCGGGGAAGCGCAGTACATCGACGACCGCCTGGAGTTTCCCAATCAGCTGCACGTTTACGCGCGCCTGTCGGACCGTGCCCACGCCAGGATCCTCCGCATCGACACCGCGCCGTGCTACGCCTTCGAGGGCGTGCGCATCGCCATTACCCACGAAGACGTGCCCGGCCTGAAAGACATCGGCCCCTTGCTGCCGGGCGATCCCTTGCTGGCCATCGACACCGTGCAATTCGTCGGTCAGCCGGTGGTGGCCGTTGCCGCCAGGGACCTGGAAACCGCACGCCAGGCTGCCATGGCCGCGATCATCGAATACGAGGACCTCGAACCGGTGCTCGATGTGGTCGAAGCCCTGCGCAAACGCCATTTCGTGCTCGACAGCCATACCCATCAACGTGGCGATTCGGCTGCCGCGCTGGCGACCGCAGAGCATCGCATCCAGGGCACGTTGCACATCGGTGGCCAGGAGCATTTCTACCTGGAAACCCAGATTTCTTCGGTGATGCCCACCGAAGACGGCGGCATGATCGTCTACTGCTCCACGCAAAACCCCACCGAAGTGCAGAAACTGGTGGCCGAAGTGCTCGATGTGTCGATGAACAGGATCGTCGTCGACATGCGCCGCATGGGCGGCGGTTTCGGTGGCAAGGAAACCCAGGCCGCAAGCCCGGCCTGCCTGTGCGCGGTCATCGCCCACCTCACCGGCCAGCCGACCAAGATGCGCCTGCCGCGCGTCGAAGACATGCTGATGACCGGCAAGCGCCACCCGTTCTATGTCGAATACGACGTCGGCTTCGACAGCACCGGCCGGCTGCACGGCATCGCCCTGGAACTGGCGGGCAACTGCGGTTGCTCACCGGACCTCTCGGCCTCGATTGTCGACCGGGCGATGTTCCACTCGGACAACTCGTACTACCTGGGCGATGCCACCATCAACGGCCATCGCTGCAAGACCAACACCGCGTCGAACACCGCTTACCGGGGTTTCGGCGGCCCGCAAGGGATGGTCGCCATCGAGGAAGTGATGGACGCCATCGCCCGACACCTGGCCCTCGACCCGCTGGCGGTGCGCAAAGCCAACTACTACGGCAAGACCGAGCGCAACGTCACCCACTATTACCAGACCGTCGAGCACAACATGCTCGAGGAAATGACCGCGGAACTGGAACAGAGCAGCCAGTACGCCGAGCGCCGCGAAGCGATTCGTCGCTACAACGCCAACAGCCCGATCCTGAAAAAAGGCCTGGCGCTGACCCCGGTGAAATTCGGCATTTCCTTCACCGCCAGCTTCCTTAACCAGGCCGGTGCGCTGGTGCATGTCTACACCGACGGCAGCATCCACCTCAACCACGGCGGCACCGAGATGGGCCAGGGCCTGAACACCAAGGTCGCGCAGGTGGTGGCCGAAGTGTTCCAGGTGGAAATGGACCGGGTGCAGATCACGGCGACCAACACCGACAAGGTGCCGAACACCTCCCCCACCGCCGCGTCCAGCGGTGCCGACCTGAACGGCAAGGCCGCACAGAACGCCGCCGAAACCATCAAGCAACGGTTGGTGGAATTTGCCGCGCGCCAGTACAAGGTCAGTGAAGAGGACGTGGAATTCCACAACGGACACGTGCGGGTACGCGATCACATCCTGACGTTCGAGGCGCTGATCCAACAGGCGTATTTCGCCCAGGTGTCGCTGTCGAGCACCGGCTTCTACAAGACCCCGAAAATCTACTACGACCGCAGCCAGGCCCGGGGCCGTCCGTTCTACTACTTCGCTTTCGGTGCAGCGTGCTGCGAAGTGCTGGTCGACACCCTGACCGGCGAATACAAAATGCTCCGTACCGACATCCTCCACGACGTCGGCGCCTCGTTGAACCCGGCCATCGACATCGGCCAGGTCGAGGGCGGGTTCATCCAGGGCATGGGCTGGCTGACCATGGAAGAGCTGGTGTGGAACAACAAGGGCAAGCTGATGACCAACGGCCCGGCCAGCTACAAGATCCCGGCCGTGGCGGACATGCCCCTGGACCTGCGGGTGAAGCTGGTGGAAAACCGCAAGAACCCGGAAGACACGGTGTTCCATTCCAAGGCCGTGGGCGAACCGCCGTTCATGCTCGGTATCGCCGCGTGGTGCGCCATCAAGGACGCCGTGGCGAGCCTGGGTGACTACCGGCATCAACCGAAGATCGACGCGCCGGCGACGCCGGAGCGGGTGTTGTGGGGGTGCGAGCAGATGCGCCAGTTGAAGGCGGTGAAGGCTGTTGCGGCTGAGACCGAGTTGGCTCCGCTCTAGATCGAGGCGCGGCCATTCGCGAGCCGGCTCGCTCCCACAAGGGAATGCATTCCAAATGTGGGAGCGGACTTGCCCGCGAAGGCCCGGAACAGACAACAACGATGTCGAGGTGAACATGTACAACTGGATCGACGCCCTCGCCGACCTGCAAAACCGCAGTGAGCCCTGCGTGTTGGTGACCATCATCGAAGAGCTCGGCTCGACGCCGCGCAATGCCGGCTCGAAGATGGTCATCAGCGCCAGCCAGGCTTTCGACACCATCGGTGGCGGACACCTGGAATACAAGGCCATGCAGATCGCCCGCGAAATGCTTGCCAGTGGCCGCCAGGACAGCCACCTGGAGCGCTTCAGCCTCGGCGCCAGCCTCGGCCAGTGTTGCGGCGGCGCGACCGTGCTGCTGTTCGAACCCATGGGCCAGGTGCAGGCGCAGATCGCCGTGTTCGGCGCCGGGCATGTCGGCCGCGCGTTGGTGCCCCTGCTCGCCAGCCTGCCCTGCCGCGTGCGCTGGATCGACTCGCGGGACGCCGAGTTTCCCGGGCAGATCCCCCCTGGGGTGCGCAAGATCGTCAGCGAGGAGCCTGTGGATGAAATCGACGACCTGCCCCCCGGCAGCTATTGCATCGTCATGACCCACAACCACCAGCTCGACCTCGAATTGACTGCCGCGATGCTCAAACGCAACGACTTCACCTATTTCGGCCTGATCGGCTCCAGGACCAAACGGGTCAAGTTCGAACACCGCCTGCGCGAGCGTGGTTTCGACAGCGATGTGCTGCAGCGCATGCGTTGCCCGATGGGGCTTGGCGAGGTCAAGGGCAAGCTGCCGGCGGAAATCGCCATCTCCATCGCCGGTGAAATCATCGCCACCTACAACGCGAATTTCGGCCAGCAAACCTCGCGTGCCGAACCGATCGCCAAACTGCTGCCCGTGTCACGCCGCAGCCCTACCGCACACTTGAAAGCCTCGAACTGAGAACCTTATGCCTCTGACTCGCAAAGCCTACCGCGCCGCCATCCTGCACAGCATCGCCGACCCTGCCGAAGTGGGGACCGAAGCGTCCTACGAGTATTTCGAGGACGGCTTGCTGGTGGTCGATAACGGCCGGATCAGCGCCCTTGGCCACGCCAGCGACCTGTTGCCCACCCTGCCCGCCGATATCGAGATCACCCATTACCAGGACGCGTTGATCACTCCCGGGTTCATCGACACCCATATCCACCTGCCGCAAACCGGCATGGTCGGTGCCTACGGCGAGCAACTGCTGGACTGGCTCAACACCTACACCTTCCCCTGCGAAAGCCAGTTCGCCGACAAGGCCCATGCCGATGAAGTCGCGGACATCTTCATCAAGGAACTGCTGCGCAACGGCACCACCACCGCCCTGGTGTTCGGCAGCGTGCACCCGCAGTCGGTGAATTCGTTCTTCGAAGTCGCCGAACGCCTGGACCTGCGGATGATCGCCGGCAAGGTGATGATGGACCGCAACGCCCCGGATTACCTGACCGACACCGCTGAATCCAGCTATGTCGAAAGCAAGGCGCTGATCGAGCGCTGGCACGGCAAGGGCCGCCTGCACTACGCCGTCACCCCGCGTTTCGCCCCGACCAGCACCCCGGAACAGTTGACCCTTGCCGGTCAGTTGCTGAGCGAATATCCAGACCTGTACATGCAGACCCACATCAGCGAAAACCTCAAGGAAGTCGAGTGGGTCAAAGCGCTGTTCCCCGAGCGCAAGGGCTACCTCGACGTCTACGATCACTATCGGTTGCTCGGCGAGCGCTCGGTGTTCGCCCACGGTGTGCACCTGTGCGACGACGAATGCGCGCGCCTGGCGCAAACCGGCTCTGCGATTGCTTTCTGCCCGACGTCGAACTTCTTCCTCGGCAGCGGCTTGTTCAACCTGCCGATGGCCGAGAGGCACAAACTGAATGTCGGCCTGGGAACGGATGTCGGTGGCGGCACCAGTTTCTCGCTGCTGCAAACCCTGAACGAAGCGTACAAGGTCATGCAGTTGCAAGGCGCGCGCCTGAGCCCGTTCAAGTCGCTGTACCTGGCCACCCTCGGCGGCGCCCGCGCACTGCGCCTGGAAGACCGGATCGGCAACCTGCAACCGGGTAGCGACGCCGACTTCCTGGTGCTGGACTACAACGCCACGCCGCTGCTCGGCTATCGCCTGAAGCAGGCCAACAACATTGCCGAGACGTTGTTCGTGTTAATGACGCTGGGCGATGACCGGACGGTGGCGCAGACGTATGCGGCGGGCAACCTGGTGCATCAGCGCTAAGCAATCGCGAGCAGGCTCGCTCCCACAAGGATCACACTATCCCTGTGGGAGCGAGCCTGCTCGCGATGAAGGCAACTCAGCTCACAGCTTGGCCGAACGCCCCGGCTTCTTGCTCTGCAGCAAATGCGAGAACACCGCATGCAGGTCATCGGACGCGCCTTCCTCGTCGAGGTTGAGCTTGCTGTCGATGTGGTTCATGTGGTGCATCATCAGGTCCACCGCCAGCTCGCTGTTGCGCGCTTCGATGGCATCGATCAGTTGGGTGTGCTCGTCGTAGGAACAGTGGGAGCGGTTGCCGCTTTCGTACTGGGCGATGATCAGCGAAGTCTGGGACACCAGGCTGCGCTGAAAGCTGATCAATGGCGCATTCTTCGCGGCCTCGGCCAGTTTCAGGTGAAATTCGCCCGACAGGCGGATGCCGGCACCGCGATCACCACGGGAGAAGCTGTCGCGCTCGTCATTGACCATCTGCCGCAATTCGGCGATGTCCTCGGCGCTGGCGTGCTGCACCGCCAGCTCGGTGATCGCGCGTTCGACCAGGCGACGGGCGAAGAACACCTGGCGCGCCTCATCGACACTCGGGCTGGCCACCACGGCGCCGCGATTCGGTCGCAGCAGTACGACGCCTTCATGGGCCAGGCGCGACAATGCGCGGCGGATGATGGTACGACTGACCCCGAAAATTTCCCCCAGCGCTTCTTCGCTCAACTTGGTGCCGGGCGCCAGGCGCTGTTCGAGGATGGCCTCGAAGATATGCGCGTAGACAATATCGTCCTGGGTTCCGCTGCGGCCGGCTTTAGCTGCTCGCGGTTGTTTCTTGAGGGGCTGCAACTGTTCGTTCATGGGTACTCGGGTCGGAAGAACTGCGGCGAATTGACCGTGACTGTAATACGGCACAGCGGGTCGCTGGCAAGTATCGCGTAGAAATCACGGCGATTGTACACAATGGGTGGTGGCAACACGACTGTACGGCTGTTTGTCCCTTCCGCTGTATGGCAACGCCTGCTTACATTTGAGTTTAGGCTTGAACACGGAATCCGCGATCCCTGTGGGAGCGGGCCTCATGGTTACCCTCATCAACACCAGGAACACCGCTGTCATGAACGACGCAACACACGCGCCTCTGCGCCCACTGGCCGACACATCGCCTTCGGCCATCGTCGCCGGTTTCATCGCGATGATGACCGGCTACACCAGTTCGCTGGTGCTGATGTTCCAGGCCGGGCAAGCGGCAGGCCTGAGCAGCGGGCAGATTTCCTCTTGGATCTGGGCCATCTCGATCGGCATGGCGGTGTGTTCGATCGGCCTGTCCCTGCGTTATCGCACACCGATCACGATTGCCTGGTCGACCCCCGGCGCGGCACTGCTGATCACCAGCCTCGGCGGGGTGACCTACGGCGAGGCCATTGGTGCCTACGTGACCTGTGCGGTGCTGGTGACGATCTGCGGGTTGACCGGCAGTTTCGAACGCCTGGTGAAAAAGATCCCGGCGTCGTTGGCCGCGGCGTTGCTGGCGGGGATCCTGTTCAAGATCGGCAGTGAGATCTTTGTCGCTGCGCAGCATCGCACCGCCCTGGTACTGGGGATGTTTTTCTCGTACCTGGTGGTCAAGCGCCTGTCGCCGCGCTACGCGGTACTCGCCGCGCTGCTGATCGGCACCGCGCTCTCCGGGCTCATGGGTTTGCTGGATTTCAGCGCCTTTCATCTGGAGGTGGCGACGCCGGTCTGGACCACGCCGCATTTCTCCCTGGCCGCGACCATCAGCATTGGCATCCCGTTGTTCGTCGTGGCGATGACCTCGCAGAACATGCCGGGCATCGCGGTTCTGCGCGCCGACGGTTACCACGTCCCGGCGTCGCCCTTGATCACGACCACCGGCATCGCCTCGCTGCTGTTGGCGCCATTCGGTTCCCACGGGATCAACCTGGCCGCCATCAGCGCGGCCATCTGCACCGGGCCGCACGCCCACGAAGATCGCCACAAGCGTTATACGGCAGCGGTCTGGTGCGGGATTTTCTACGGGATCGCCGGGGTGTTCGGCGCGACGCTGGCAGCGTTGTTCGCTGCATTGCCCAAGGAACTGGTGCTGTCGATTGCCGCACTGGCGTTGTTCGGCTCGATCATCAATGGCCTGAGCATCGCCATGAGCGAAATGAAGGAACGTGAAGCGGCGCTGATCACCTTCATGGTCACGGCGTCGGGGCTGACGCTGTTCTCCATCGGTTCGGCCTTCTGGGGGATTGTGGCGGGGGTGGTGACACTGGTGATTCTGAACTGGCGCAAGGCCTGAGCGTTCAGCCAGACAAAAAAACGGCGACCCTTGGGTCGCCGTTTTTCATGACATCAGGCTTTCGGATTGATCGGCTTTTCCGGGTACCAGACGTCGAGCAGCGGGCTGACGGTGACTTCGGTCAGTTCGCTGCGGCCCTTGAGCCAGGCTTCCACAGCGGCACGCTGCTCTTCGGACACCGAGCCACGCTTCTGCAGGCACACCAGACCGAAGTCGTCGCCGCCCACGTAGCCCAGACCGTTGGCTTCCATGGCTTCTTTGAGGAATGCGTCGAGGAAAGCATCAATGGCTTCATCAGCCAAATCGTCCTTGAAATCCAGGTTCAGTTCGAAACCCAGCTCTTGAAATTCATCGACGCACAGTTTTTTGCGCAGACGCTGGGAACGGTTAGTCGCCATTGGAACAATCCTCATAAGTAATAACGGGCCGCACTTTAGCAGTTTAAGCGGCCAATTGCCCGGCTCTCTGGACGCGAACGGCAACCGCCTGTAAAAAAATAGCGGTTCGGTCCCCCTGCGTACGGCACAAGGGGTTGCACCTTGGGGCATAATGCCGACACTTTCATGTCACCGAGGGTTTTTATTTTCATGCCCTCCTCTTTTCCCCCTCGGCTGTAGGGTTTTATTTCACATGATCAAATCTTTGCGTCCATTGTTGCTGGCCAGTCTTCTTGTCCCCCTGGCCCTCCCTGTATCCGCCGCCACCATCAACACCGCGCTGACACCCAACGTCGAAAAGGCCCTGAAGGCCAGCAAACTGCCGGACAACGCCCTGTCGCTGGTGATGGTCCCGCTCAACGGCCCGGGCACCCCGACCATTTTCAACGCGGACGTCTCGGTCAACCCCGCTTCCACCATGAAGCTGGTGACCACCTACGCGGCCCTGGAAATGCTCGGCCCCAACCACCAGTGGAAAACCGAGTTCTACACCGACGGCACCCTCAGTGGTGGCATTCTCAACGGTAACCTGTACCTCAAGGGTGGCGGCGATCCGAAGCTGAACATGGAAAAACTCTGGCTGTTGATGCGCGACCTGCGCGCCAACGGCGTCACCCAGGTCACCGGCAACCTGGTGCTGGATCGCGGCTTCTTCCTGCAACCGCAATTGCCCGAGTTCAACGATGACGGCAATGACGAGAACAAACCGTTCCTGGTCAAGCCCGACTCGCTGCTGGTCAACCTCAAGGCCCTGCGCTTCGTGGCGCGCAACGACAACGGTCGGGTGCTGGTGTCGGTCGAACCGCCGATTGCGAGCATCCGCATCGAAAACCAGGTCAAGGCCATCAACTCCAAGCAATGCACCGGCGGCGTGCGCTACAACCCGGTGACCCAGCCGGATGGCTCCGTCACCGTGACCGTCGGCGGCCAGTTGGGCGACGGCTGCAGCTCGCAGACCTACCTGTCGCTGCTTGACCACGCCACCTACACCGCCGGCGCCGTGCGCGCGATCTGGAAGGAACTGGGCGGCAGCATCCAGGGCAAGGACGTGCTGGCGTCTACGCCCAAGGACGCCAAGGTCGTGGCTCGTGCCTTCTCCCCGGACCTGGCGGAGATCATCCGCGACATCAACAAATACAGTAACAACACCATGGCCCAGCAGCTGTTCCTGAGCCTGGGCCAGAAATTCCGCACCGACGCCGACGGCGACGACGCCAAGGCCGCCCAGCGCGTGGTGCGTCAGTGGTTGGCGAAAAAAGGCATCACCGCGCCGCACCTGGTGATGGAGAACGGTTCCGGCCTGTCGCGATCCGAGCGTGTGAGCGCACGGGAAATGGCAGCGATGCTGCAAGCCGCATGGCGCAGCCCGTACGCTGCCGAGTTCATCAGTTCGATGCCGATTGCCGGAACCGACGGCACCATGCGTAAACGCCTGAAAACCACCGCCATGCGCGGTGAAGCCCACGTCAAGACCGGCACGCTGAACACCGTGCGCGCGATCTCCGGCTACAGCCGCGACGTCAACGGCAACACCTGGGCAGTGGTGGCGATTCTCAACGACAAGGCGCCGTTTGGCGCGTCGTCGGTGCTCGACCAGGTGCTGCTGGACCTGTATCGCCAGCCGAAACTGCCTGAGACGGCTTCGGTGCTGTAAACCGATCTTCGATAAACCGAAGATCAAATGCGGGAGCGGGCTTGCTCGCTCCCACAGGGGTTCTGTGTTCGTCCCTAGTTCATCTCGCCTTCTACCCGATCCCGGCCGGCCTGCTTCGCCACGTAAACCCCAGAGTCGGCCCGCAGCAGCAGCGCGTCCGCGCCTTCGCCCACCCGCCAACTGGCGATGCCGAAACTCGCGGTGACGATGCCGACGTCGTCGATCGGCGTGCTGCGCAGCCCTTGCCACAACTCCAGTGCCAGTCGATAGGCCTTCTCGCCGTCGATGTCCGGGCAAAGCACCATGAACTCTTCGCCGCCCAGGCGACAGAACACGTCGGTGCGCCGCAGCCGATGGCCGATGCGCTCGCACACCGCCTGCAACACCCGGTCGCCCACCGCATGGCCGTGCTGGTCATTGATGCGCTTGAAGTGATCGATGTCGAGCATGATCACCGACAACTCGCCACCGCCCCGCTCGACCCTGGCCATTTCGGTGGTCAGGCGCTCCTGGAAGTAGCGACGGTTGTGGATCCCGGTCAGCGAATCAGTGATCGACAACGCCCGCAACTCTTCTTCCACCCGTTTCAGGTCGGAGATGTCAGAGATGTAGCCGTGCCAGAGCACGCCGCCGCCCGGCAGTTCTTCCGGTGTCGCCTCGCCACGCACCCAGCGCAGGCCGCGTGTGGGCAGCAGCACGCGGTATTCCTCGCGCCACGGGCTGAGCGTGTCCGCCGATGCCCGGATCGAGGAGCGGACCCGCGAGGTGTCCTGGGGATGAATCCGGGTGAAGATCGCTTCGGCGTCGAGCAGCAACACCTCCGGCTCGAGTTCGTAGATCTCGCGGATGCCATCGCTGGCGTAGATCACACTGAAACGCCCGTCGAACTCCATCTTGAACTGGTAGATCCCGCCAGGCAGATGGGCACTGAGCTTCTTCAGCAACAGGTCCCGCGCCGCCAGCGCCTCATGCACCCGTTTGCGCTCGGTGACGTCGATGCAGATCGCCAGGTGCCCGACCCACAAGCCTTGTTCGTCGAGCACCGGTGTCGCCAGCATGTTCACCGTCAGGTGGCTGCCGTCGCTGCGCACCAGGGTCCACTCCCGCGCCTCGTGTCCGCCCTCCTCGCCGCCTTCCACCAGCATCGCCTGGCACGTGGGGATCGGTTTGCCGTAACGCGCGCTCAACTCCGCCGAACGCGCTTCCAGCTCCCGGGGCAGAAGCAGGTTCTCCAGTGTCATGTGCCCCACCACGTTGAGGCTGGAGTAGTCGAGCATCTGTTCCGCCCCGGCATTGAAGGTGCTGATCACACCGCGCAGGTCGGTGGCGATGATCGCGACCTGGGTCGCGGCGTTCAGCACACCCCGCAACTGGCCATGGGTGCCGCGCAGCTCCTGCTCCCGGGCACGCAGCTCCTGGGTTCGTTGCTCGACCATTTTCAAGGCACGCTGGCGCTGGCTGACCAGCACATAGAGCAGCGCGCTGAGCAACAGGCTGAGCAGGCCGCCGAGGATCACCAGGCTGCTCACCGAAGAATGGTTGGCCTTCAGGAATGCCTCGCTGGGCTGGATATCGACCTGATAATCGTGGTCGGCCAGCCGCAGTTCCCGGGTCGCGCCCAACTCGCTGTCGGCAGGCCCGCTGGGGGATTCGTAGAGCACTTCGTGCTGATCGTCGGTGGACAGGTCGAGTATGCGCACCGACAGGTAGTCGCGGCTGGGTTCCGGCAGGTCGTCCGCCAGCAACTGGCGCATGCTGATCACCGCCATCACGTAGCCGAAGGGTTTGCTGCCGGGACTGCTGTTACGCAGGATCACCGGCGCCACCAGCAGCACGCCCCGCGCATAAGCCGGCTCGATACTGACCAGGTGCATCGGTTGCGACACCGCCATCTGCCCATGCTCGTCGGCCCGGTCGAGGGTGGCGCGACGCAGGGGCTGGGCCAGCAGATCGTAACCCAGCGGCGCGCCGAGCTTGCTTTGGGTCTCGCTGTAGAGCACCGGCACGTACTCGTCGCGTTCAGCCGCCAGTTGCAACTGGCCATCGGCATTGAGTTCGCGGATGGTGAAGTCCGGCAGCCCCTCGGCCTGTACCCGGCGCTCGAACTCGCTACGATCGGCCCCCTTCACCCTCAGGGCAAACGAATACGCTTGGGTCCGGCGCAGCAGGGGTTGGGTGTAGCCGTTGAATTCGTCGCGTTGAATCGAATCGGAGTTGATGAAAAAACGCCGCAGCCCGTCCAGGCGCTGTTCCTGATCTTCGAAACGCTCGGTGATACGGCTGTAACGTTCGCTGGCCAGCAGTTGAAAACGCTGGTGCAATTGTTGGTCGAACAGATTCAGGGTCGACCAGGCGAGCAAACCGGTGAGGAGCCCGCCGACGACCAATACCAGCAGCGCGACCAGCCAGGCCGAAGCGTCTTCACTGATAAAGCCCAGAATCTTGGGGCGTACGGAGTACAACGACATAAAGGCCACTCAAAACGCCAGGTGCTGAAAATGCGCATTGGCCATGTCTGAGTTATAGCTATTAGCCACTAATTTGGCCAGCCCCCACATCGAAGGCGGAAAGGGCCGACGGAACGGGAACTGCAAGGGTGGCAGCGAGCCTGCTCGCGATGGAGCTTGACGATAACGCTGGATGCCTGACACCCAGCAGCGTTATCGGCTCCATCGTCGCAACGCCGCCCGGAGACGGCTCGCTCCCACAGGGGGGTTATCCATTAACGCGCGGTGATTTTCCAGGCACGGTGGATCTTGGCATTACGGGCAAAATCCGGATCAATGGTCTGGGCCGTGATCTCCTCGACCGCATAACGCTCGCTGAGGTTGGGTTCCAGTTCGAACTTGCGGAAGTTATTGGAGAAATACAGCACGCCGCCCGGTGCCAGTCGGGCCATGGCCAGGTCGATCAACTGCACCTGGTCACGCTGCACGTCGAATACCCCTTCCATGCGCTTGGAGTTGGAGAAGGTCGGCGGGTCGATGAAGATCAGGTCGTACTCGTCACGGCTGGCCTCGAGCCAGGCCATGACATCGCCCTGCTCCAGGCGGTTCTTGTCGGAAAAACCGTTCAGCGACAGGTTGCGACGCGCCCAGTCGAGGTAGGTCTTCGACAGGTCGACACTGGTGGTGCTGCGCGCGCCGCCCTTGGCCGCGTGAACACTGGCGGTCGCGGTGTAGCAGAACAGATTGAGGAAGCGCTTGCCTGCAGCCTCTTTCTGAATGCGCATGCGCATCGGCCGATGATCGAGGAACAACCCGGTGTCGAGGTAGTCGGTGAGGTTGACCAACAGCTTGATGCCGCCTTCGCTGACCTCGACGAACTTGCCCTGGGCGGCCTGGCGTTCGTACTGCCGGGTGCCGCTCTGACGCTCGCGACGCTTGACCACCACGCGGCTCTTGTCGACGTTCAATGCCTGCGGAATCGCCGCCAGTGCGTCGAACATGCGCGCCGAGGCTTTTTCCGGGTCGATGGATTTCGGCGCGGCGTATTCCTGGACGTGGACCCAGTCCTGATACAGATCGATGGCCATCGAGTATTCCGGCATGTCGGCATCGTAGACGCGGTAGCAGTCGATGCCTTCACGCTTGACCCACTTGCCCAGCGCCTTGAGGTTTTTCTGCAGGCGGTTGGCGAACATCTGCCCGCCCTCGCTCAAGCGCGGCTGTTCGATGACTACCGGGGCCGGTTTGATCGGGTTGCCGTTCTTGTTGTACTGGCGTTCCTGCGGTGCGTCCGGGGTCTGATCGTACGCGGCCTGCTCACGCTCGACCTGACGCTGCTCCGGGGTACGACGCTCGCCGGTGACGAACTGGTCCGGCGTGACCTTGATCAGCAACAGCTTGCACGGCAATGCGCCGTTCCAGAACGAATACTGCTTGTGGCTGCGGATGCCCATGCGCTTGCCCAGGTCCGGGGCGCCGGTGAACACCGCGGCTTCCCAGTTCAGGCAGGCCTGGCGCAGACGTTCGCCGAGGTTCTGGTAGAGATACAGCAGGCTGGCCTCGTCCCCCAGGCGCTCGCCGTACGGCGGGTTGCAGATGACCAGGCCTTTCTGGTTCTGGTCAGGGCGCGGTTCGAACGTGCCGACTTCACCCTGGTAGATCTTGATCCAGTCGCTCAGGCCGGCACGCTCGACGTTGTTGCGGCCCGGTTGAATCAGGCGCGGGTCGGCTTCGTAACCGCGAATCCACAGCGGTGGCCGGGCCATGCCGGCCGCGGCACGTTCGAGTGCCTCTTCGTGCAGTTTTTTCCACAGTGCCGGCACATGGCCGAGCCAGGCGGTGAAGCCCCACTGTTCACGGCGCAGGTTCGGCGCCATGTCGGTGGCAATCATCGCCGCTTCGACGAGGAACGTACCGACACCGCACATCGGGTCGGCCAGCGCGCCGCCCTCGGCCGCAATGCGCGGCCAGCCGGAACGGATCAGTACGGCCGCCGCGAGGTTTTCCTTCAGCGGCGCCGCGCCTTGCTGCAGGCGATAACCGCGCTGGTGCAGGCTGTGGCCCGAGAGATCGAGGGAAAGGATCGCTTCGCCACGGTCCAGGCGCAGGTGAATGCGCAGGTCCGGGTTGAGTTTGTCGATGGACGGACGATCGCCTTGCGGGGTTCGCAGTTTGTCGACAATGGCGTCCTTGACCTTCAAGGCGCCGAAGTGAGTGTTGTCGATACCCGAGCCGTGGCCGCTGAACTCGACGGCCAGGGTGCCGTCGCTGAGCATGTGATCCTGCCAGTCGATATCGAGCACGCCGTGGTACAGGTCTTCGGCGTTTTTCATCGGGAAACGCTTGAGCACCAGCAGCACCCGGTTCGCCAGGCGCGACCACAGGCACAGACGGTAAGCGGTTTCCATGGAGGCCATGCCGCGAACGGCAGAGGTGTGTTCGCGCGCGTCTTCAAGGCCAAGCCCGACGGCTTCCTCGATGAGCAGGCCTTCAAGGCCTTTGGGGCAAGTGAGGAAGAGTTCGAAACGATCGGACATGGTAATGACAGAGCCTTTGGCTAGTGGACCGACAACGCATTGCCGGCCCGGTTTTCAATCAGGCGCTTTTCTGAAAGAGCGCCCGCGTGGCACGAAAGTGTGCCGTCCCATCCGTGCTGCTCGGGTCAGAAGAGCTTAGATGCACGGACAGATAAAAAAGTTGATGCAACAAAATGTCATAACGCGACCCTTCGTCGCATAGCGTCCGAGTTAACGGGAGCCATTCTCAGCAGAAGATTAGCGTCATCATCTTGCGAAGGGCTGATCATACAGGGGTTTGCGCCCTGAACAGGCAATAAACATTGAGTTACTTATGGCCATAGCATCTTTATGGTTACGTCCTTATGACAAAACGATCATTCCCTCGATGTGACGCATTGGTTAGAACTCAACACAGGTTGACGCCGCGAGTGACGTCAACACCTTGGCTCGCCACGCCGGCAGCGAGCCCCAACGGCAGACTTTCTGCCAGACCTCGATCGAGGTCAACGCGATAAAAACAGTCAACAAGTGAGGGCAACACCCTATGAGAAGACTTAAGCGTGATCCGTTGGAAAGAGCATTTTTGCGCGGATATCAATATGGCGTTGGTGGCAAATCCCGTGAGCTTTGCCCATTTACTCTACCGTCGGTACGCCAAGCCTGGATCAACGGCTGGCGAGAAGGACGCGGCGACAACTGGGACGGTATGACCGGCACTGCGGGAATCCACAGACTCAACGAACTTCACGCCGTCGGCTAACACAAGGCACACACTCCGACACGACAATCTGATTACGTACCGACTTACCACGCACGCCCCATCCGGGCGGCGGGCTTCGGCCCAAGGGCTCCTTCGAGGAGCCCTTTTTTATGCCTGAATGTTCATCGCGAGCAGGTTGGCTCCCACAGAGTCAGTGTGAGCCTGGCGGGCGCGGGCCCGGGATCAGCGCAGGGCTGCGATCGCGTCGACGGACTCGCGAATCAACGCAGGCCCCTTGTAGATGAAACCGGAATAGAGCTGCACCAGGCTTGCCCCGGCGGCGATTTTCTCGGCCGCGTGCCTGCCTTCGGTAATGCCGCCCACCGCGATGATCGGCAAACGACCGGCCAGTTCCGCCGCCAGCACCTTCACCGTGTGGGTGCTCTTGTCGCGGACCGGCGCGCCGGACAAACCGCCCGCCTCATCGCCGTGTTCCATGCCTTCGACGCCGACGCGGCTCAGGGTGGTGTTGGTGGCGATCACCGCGTCCATCCCGGTGTCGATCAGCGCCTGGGCGACTTGAGCGGTTTCCTCGTCCGACATGTCCGGGGCGATCTTGATCGCCAGGGGCACGTGCTTGCCGTGACGCAGCGCCAGTTCCGCCCGCCGCGTGGCCAGGTCGCTGAGCAGTTGCTTGAGCGAATCACCGAACTGCAGGCTGCGCAGGCCCGGGGTGTTCGGCGAGCTGACGTTGACCGTCACATAGCTGGCATGGGCGTAGACCTTGTCCAGGCAGATCAGGTAGTCGTCGACGGCGCGCTCCACCGGGGTGTCGAAGTTCTTGCCGATGTTGATGCCGAGCACGCCTTTGTATTTGGCCGCTGCCACGCGGGACAGCAGGTGATCGACGCCGAGGTTGTTGAACCCCATGCGATTGATGATCGCCTCCGCTTCCGGCAGGCGGAAGATCCGCGGTTTCGGGTTGCCCGGCTGTGGACGCGGCGTGATGGTGCCGATTTCGACGAAGCCGAAACCCAGTTGGGAAAAACCGTCGATGGCCGCGCCATTCTTGTCCAGGCCGGCCGCCAGGCCGACCGGATTCGGGAAGTCCAGGCCCATGACGCTTACCGGCGTGCTTGCCGGCGCCTTGCACAGCAAGCTGTTGAGGCCCAAACGTCCACCCGCGCCGATCAGGTCGAGGGACAGATCGTGGGAGGTTTCCGGGGAAAGTTTGAACAGCAGCTGACGGGCCAGGGTGTACATGGGCTGATTCGGACTCTGGGCGATGAAAAGTGTCGGCGATTATAGCCGGGCTGCCTGACTCAAGGAACCACAGTCTCCTGCGGCAGGACGTAGACGTTATCGGTACGCTTGGCACAGCCGAAGACAAAGGGAAAGTAGAAGATCATCCCCATCAGGGCGACACACCCGGCGATGATGTGGGCCTGATAGCCTTCGCCGACCTCTGCACTGTCGAGCAGGGTGGCGACCGCCCCCAGGACCAGCGCGAACGAATGCCCCGCCGAGAGGCTGAATGTGCCGAAGTCAAACATCGTATCGGCCAGTTCGCTGCGTGTCGGTCGCTGAAGCCCCGCTCGCACTTGCAACACTTCGTGCTGCACGGCCTGCGGATCGGAGAACACCGAATCGCGCCCCGGGTCCGGTGACAACAACTGGCAACTCCTGCAAAAGATGGAAATCATGTCATCCAGCACCATGCCGGCGCCATTCAACATGCCTTCCACCAGGTCCGCGCCAACGCTGTACCTCAATCCTTGCGCCGCACGGGCCGCACCGCTCAATGGCAGTACTTGCCCCAATTCAGCCAGCAGGAACTGCGCCACGCCGTTGACCACCGTCGTGGCTCCGGTGTTGGCCGCGTTGGGCGCTCCGGCGTTGCTCTGCAAGGACAGGAACAGATTGGGCAAGCTTCGGGCCAGCGTGTAGATCGATCCGCCGATCATCGCCGGGAGCACCCGCTGCGAGGCGCCCGTGAGGTGCCCGGCAATCAACGATCCCAGCAGGACGGCCGCCATGCTCACACGCCCCAGGCGCGACGGCACATTGGCGGTGCCGTTCACCTCATTTCGAATGGCACCGCCGATCAGCAAACCCAGGTCGACGAGGGTCAACGCCACCGCCACCCATGCACGCCCGGCCGGCGTCGAGTCACCCTCGCGCAAGGCTAGCTCGACGTGATAGCTCACGGCCTGGCGCACGGCGGTCGCGAGCGCCACGACCAACCCCGTGCGTCCCGCGATATTCAGCAGGTTCAACCCGGGACCTCTGGCCGACTCCAGCCACGCCCTGCCCGCCTCCAGCAGGGTGGTGACCCGGCTGTCACGGGACTGTTCGCTGTCGGCGGCATTCAACTCCCTGACGCGCGCGAACAGCGACGGATCGACCAGCACTGTCGGCAGGCGTCCCTCGGCAATGAAGGCATCGACCTGGGCGACCCCCTCCATATCACTGGCGCCCAACGCTGCGCGACAGGCCTCGAGCTGCAGGCTCACCTCGCGGTTCACCAGCGCGATGCCAGTGCCGATTTGCCGGGGTGTGCCCATGTCGAGCACGCGAAAGTCAGGCGATACGGCAAGCGCCGAGAGCACAGGCGATACCCGCTCGGTGGCGGGCGTTTGCGCGATCGTGGTGATGGCGCGGTTGTACACGGGTAGTCCATTGATCAAAATCATTCTCCTCACTGCCTGTTCGTAGAGTGGTTGTCGGGCGTGGCCTCACCACTCACTCTTTTCCCACGCGTCGTCGTCCGTCACCTGGAACACCTCGCGGGTGTAACTCATGACAAACACCTTCATGGCGAAGGCCATGCCATTGACGCCTTTGATTTCCTGGTAGAGCGGCGTTTTGTCCAGGCCCTCGTCTTTCAAATGACTCATGAGCCGCAGCGCTACGCTGCTCAGGGCTTGCGAGGTGGGATACAGCGCAGTTCCTGCGTCCGCGCCAGGCAGCGTCCTGAGAAGTTCGTAATGCGCCCTCTGGCCCTTGCCCTCCAGCGCCGACAGCCTTTGATGAAGCGCTTCGATGCCCGGATCGACCCCGGACGATTTGCCCGTCGCCTTCAACAATCGCGACTCAAGGGACTCGACCCTGGATACCGGCTCAGCGCGCTGCACAGTCGTCACGGTTTCAATCTTCATGGCGCGCCTGCTCGAATTCCGCACACAGCGCCCGCAACCGACTGATCGAGGCGTCATCGAGCTGTCGAGCCGATTCGGGCAGATTCGCCAACTGCGCCAACAGCAGTGGCTGCAACCGCTGACAGGTCGTACCGATATCGAATTCGAGCAATTGGTCGGCCAAACGAAACACGTAGCGCTCCTCGGGCTGATAGTCGATGACCAGCGCACCCGGCCAGAAGCCCTGCAGTCGCTGGCGCAAGGCCGGGTGTCGGGATTGGCAACGCATCGGCAGCAAGACCTGCAACGGCGCGCCGACATCGGCCTGCTCCGCCAGCCAACGCTCGAGCATTTCGTCCAGCCACTCGACCCGCGTCAGTGCCTCACTCAATAGCTGCCGGGCGGCCTGCGTCAGGTCCTCGCGCAACTGCATGCCGAGCGCCTGCGTTTCGAGCAAGCCACCGGCCAGGTCCTCCACAGCCCGGAGCATGCCGCTGGCGTAGCCCTCCTGATACGCCTGTGCGCGAATCGCGGCAGCTTCGGATCGGGCCTGCCCGACACAATCCCGCGCCCAACGTCTGGCCTGTTGCTGCAGGGTGCCTCGCTGGCGCGCGGCGCGCAGGTCTTCGCTTGCCACCCGGGCATCGCTCGAGGCCGGCACGTCATTCAAGGTTCGGATGGAGTCGAGCATGCTGCACCGCCAGAAAGAAAAGCGTGGGATCGGCCGCTGCGACCGGCCACTGTGTTTGCCGGTCGACAACATCGGGAGAGAATTGCAGGGGCAGCCGTTCGCACAGCGGCGCTGGCACGAACCCGGACAAACCCGACAATGCGTTCAAACCCACGGCTTGCACCTGCTGCATCAGCTCCCCTGCCGGGTCCAGCGGCGGGCTGGTGCGGCCACCCGGCCGGCAACCGGCAAACAGGCGCAAAGACCTGGGCAATCGCTGCAAGGCCCCGCCTTGCGCCAACCGTGGAAACAGTCGCCAGGCCCCCATCAGCCTCGCGATGTGCGGCAGTTGTTGCCATTGCCCAACCCACTGACGGGCCACGGCCGTCAGTGGCATCGGCAGCCATGGGCCCGGCGGCCCCAGCCCGTCGAGAAGGATCCGGTTGAGTGCACGCCGTGCCTCGGGGCTGTCGAAGCCGACCGGCAAATCCAGGCGCTGCGGGTGCAGGTAATCCAGCGGTTCAGTGAGGATCCACCGCAGACGCTCAGCGCACGCCATCGCGTCGTCCTCCTTTCAACAGTCGGTAGCCGAACGCGGCGCCGCCGGCCAACAGCGCGAGCATTGGCACCAGCAGCCAGGCCCAGGGTGAATCACCCGGCCTCGCCATCGCGGATGGCGTGACGTGCTGGGTGGGTGAACGCACCGACAGGACAACTGAAATGTTGTCGTAGTCGACGTCGGCAAAGGTGTTTTTGAGAAATCGCTTGATGTCACCGATCAGCAACTGCGGCTCGACACCTCGCTCGTGCACGGCCACGGCCGCCAGATGAATGGGCGCGGCCTTGCGCCCGCCTTCACCGGCGTCCAGGTCATAGCTGACATGTACCCGCGCCGAGACCACGCCCTCGAGCACGCCGATGGATTGTTCCAGACGCTGCTCCAGCGCCGAATACAACCGGGCTTTTTCTGCCCTGGGAGAAGCGACCAATGCATCGGCGGGAAACATCTCGGCGACTTGCAGCCGTGGTCTGGAAGGCAACGAATAGAGGTTGAGCAAATCGACCGCAGCAGCGAAATCCACCGGGTCGATCTTCACCGCATACCCGGCCTTGCCTGCGTCGACCTTCGTCGCGGCGATATTGTTGCGCTGCAGCACCGCCAGCACTTCGTTGGCCTGCTGCTGGTCCAACCCTTCCAGCAGGTTGGGCTGGCGGCAACCCACCAGCGCCAAACACAACACCACCGGCAACACACCGGCTTTCATGAGGCGCGCAACAAGGTTTCAGCGGTGCTCACGCTCTTGCGAACCAGCACATTGAGCAAATTGATATCGACGTTGTACTGCCCCATCCGCTCCTGCAGTTGCGCCAGCACCTCGGGGTTGGTGAGATCCGGCCGTTGCGTCAGTCGCTCGATCGCCGCCACGTCCTGCGCGCTGTCGACCGCCGAACCGGCGAACGCCTCGATCAGCCGGCGCTCAAGGGACACCACCGGGCCTTGCTGCGCACTGCGCAAGTCAGTGAAGGTCGCCGCCCCGACGAGTGAAGGGGAAATACTCTGAATAGCCATGTCGTGCCCCTTGGAAAGGACCATCGCCAGGCAGCGATGGCCCGTCAGGTTGAGTGAATCAGCGAGCCGCCTGGATGATCGCCATGTCGATGTCCTTGAAGCCCTTGACCGTACTGGTCTGGGCATTGCGAAACACGGTGTAGGACGAGAACGCCGTCTGGTAGGCCGCCAGCTTTTCCGGGTTGGAGGCATCACCCTTGAGGGCCGTCAGTGCGTTTTTCAATGCGGTGTTGAGCGCACTCGCTCCGTTTTCGAACGCTGACGCCTGCTGGCCGAGAAAATCATTGTGAAATTTTGCCGCGCTAATGCCTTCAGACATGTGTCACCTCCAGATTTGCTTGGGGAAATGCCAGGACGACGACGTCGTCTTGATGTAGCCCTGAGGGCCGGTTTGAAATGACTTGCCCTTGAGCAGGTCATCCTTGAGCTCGACAGCGAAGTGCACGTAGCGATCGCCCCACTGCCGACGAAACTCGCCGACGTATTGGCGGGCCGTCGCCAGCTCGGCATCGCGCATGTCTGCGCCGAGGGCAAAGGTCACACTGCCGGCGTACCCGACCCGGTCGAACGCCAGTGCCAGGCGACGCAAGCCTTGTTCGGCGAGGTCGGCCAACAGGTTCTCGTCCTGTAGCTGCACGACCACATCCCGGGCATAGGGAGCGGCCTCGAGCAACATGTCGAGCAATCGTGCCTGGCGTTGCGGCGTGAGCACATTGCGCTGCGCGCTGAGCAGCAGCCGTGGCTGGGTGGGGTCCTTTAAATCGAGGGCATGCCAGGCCAATTGCGGATCGTGTTCGATCAGCAGGTTTTCCAGGCGACGGCGTTCCTGGTCGATCACCAGCACGTTGGCCACGGTGGCGTTGCGCATCAGCACTTGCCGACTCCAGCCGGCATCCCGTTCGGACGCCACAAAGACGTACACCTTGCGGTCTCGCCCGAGCACGACCTCGATATCGCCGCTGGCGCCGCCGATCAAACTGCGCACATGGGTTTGCGGGGCCGGATCGGGCAGCGGCCAGAGGCCTGTCGAGGCCACCAGCAAGGCCAGTAACAGCCCACCGCCCGCCCACTTCGCGGCGACAGGCAACGGCCAGCGTCCAACGGCCGATTGCGGCGGCTGCAACGTTTGACTGCCCGGCAGAACGTGCACCCAGGCCTGCCCCGCTTCCCGCACAACGACCGACAGGCCGCCGATCTGCACGGGCTGCAGAAAGGGGCAATGCCGGGTTTGCGTGGGCTCGTCGAGCAGGTGCAGGGTCACGCCCTCCAGGTCGCTGTCCCCCGGCAACACTTCAAAGTTGCAACCACCCTGCTCCAGAGGAACGAAGATCGCGTCCTCGGGCACACTCACGACGTGTGCGTCCAACAACTCGAGCGGCGCGACGATGAACAAGGTTCGCGACTCGGCGAGCGGGAACTCGCAGCCCTGCAGCGGACCGTTGAGTATCCGCAGGATGCAGGGCCGTGGAGAGAGGGCTGAAATATCCGTCACCGTTCAGGCTCCGGCCAGTGAATGAGCGCTCATCCTAAAAGCACCGCCCATGAGATTCCTGATCGAATTATCGTGGTCATCCCCGGGCATCATCAGAATCCCGCTGGCGAACCGCGACTAACCCAGCAGCACTGCCGGATGCCCGACCGGGTCCATGTTCATGGCCTGTTCCCGGTCACTCGACTGGACGATACGCACTCGCAGCATCTTCGCCCGTACGCAGTTCGGATCGTGACGCAGGCACCTGTCGATGCTCTGGGCGGCCTGCCCGTGGCGTTGCCAGAACCAGTAATGCCACGCATGAAAGAAATGCACCTCCGCCAGGTCGGCGTTGAGCATGCAGCGTCGAAACAACACCTGCGCCGCTTCCTCGCAACCGCGCAGGCTGGTCAGCAAGGCAAGGCGCGCGATGGCCGGCGGGCTGCCGGGGTCCAGGGACAGGGCCCTGGCGACCGCCGAATGCGCCAGATCGATGGCATCCTGCAAGTCGCACAGCCCGAGCATCGCCTGACCCAGCCAGACATCCACCAGGCCACACCAGGCAGGGGCATAGCGCTCGTCCAGTTGCAGGCCATGGCGAAATTGCACCAGGGCATCGCGCAGGCTCTGCGCCGTATGACGCTGGATGCTGCACAAACCATTGAGGTAAGCCACCAGGGCCGGGTAGGACGAACAGGTCGTGGCGCACGGGCGCAAACCCGGCAAGCGTTGCGCAACCAGGCAGGTCAGCTCACCGAGCGCCTCCCCCAGGTCTTCGCCGCGCACCACCTGGGCATGCAACAGCGCATGATCGATACCCCGTATCAACTCGACCGACCATTGCTGTTCGACAGCCTGCGGGACATGACGTCCGGTCAGGTAGAAGTCCGGCATCAGGCCCTCGACCAGGCACCGCGCGTCGATGGGTGGGGCGTAGGCGGCCATCAACCCTGAAGGCACGACATGCAGCGCCTCACCGAATGCCGTGGTCAATTGGCGGATCATGGCGTCCTGCCAATCCAGTGCCTGGGACTCGCTCACCCCGCGAAACGGCAGGATGGCCAGCGACGAGACCCTCACGCCTGCCTGTTCGTTGAGACCCAGCGCCACCACCGGGCAGGTGAATCGGTAACCCTGGCCGTACACCGTCGCGATAAAATCCTTGTTGTCCTTGAGCAGCTTGCGCAGGGCGTAGATGCAGCGGGTCAACGACTCTTCGCCCGCATCGGTCGCGGGCCATACACAGTCCAGCAGATGATCCTTGGTGATCACCTTGCCCGCCGATGCCAGCAGCAGGCGCAACACACTCAATTCCTTGGGGGGGACGTGGACTCCGTGTCCATCTCGCATCAGCGTTCCATCGCTTTGCAGTAGCCAGTGGTCAAAAACGAACGACTGCACCGGCGCTTTATCAGTTGCACTGTCCATACTTTGAAACTTCTCTATAGGAAGGTACTGAAACGCAATTGAGCCCGTCGCGGGACGGGCTCAAGATGACAAGCTGCGTGACTATAGGAAGTTGGGTGGGAGGAATCCGCAGGGCGATCTCACTTCTCAGCGATGAAAATGCGATTTTTGCCGTAGGACAAAAGCTACCGCGTCCGCTCAGAAATTCAGCATCGCCTTGAGCATGTCCGTGTACTGATTCAAGTGCGAAGACAGGATCTTGTTGAAGTTGTCGTGATAGGCGTTGGCATTGGAATACTTCTGCGTGAACGATTGCAGCCGGTTCTTCAGACGGTCTTCCTGGGCGGTGAAGCCGGTTTGCCAGGACTGGAACCTGGCGGTATCCCAGTCGACACTGGCGCCATTGGGCGGCAGTTGGCCGATCATGATGGTCAACGGGCTGAGGTCCATCACGACGCTGTAGCCACCGTTGGCGTTTTTCCTCAGGCTGTCGTCAGGCAACCCCAGCGCCTTCAGCCACTTCCCGGCTTCCTCCCGGGTGGCGTCGCCCATGCCCGGAGCCGGGAACAGGACAGCGGCAGCGCGAGGGGGTGAATACCGACTCACCAGTGCCTGCAGCGCGGACCGCAGCTCAGCGACGTTCAACCTGACTTCCTTGCCGTCCTTGACCCCCTTGATCCAACCCTCCAGTTTGGCGGTGATGTCCTTGTTGAACGCGTCGAAGAACCCGGTGAAGACATCGATGATGTGTTGATAACCCGCCAGGTAGCTGTTCTTGATCAGGCCGATCAGTTCCTGCAGCCTGTCAAAGAAGTCGCTGGAGCCGTTGCGGTGCTGCGTGAGTTCGCCGGCGATGCCGTCGGGAGGTGAGGGATTTTGTTGCACCTGCGACAGCACGCCCTGCTGAGCGGCGCTCAGGCGTTGTTGCTGCTCCGGACGCAGGGACTGCTGAATATGCGACATCACCGCGCCGGACTGACGCACTTGCAGCGCCCACATCTGCGCGCGAATGCGCTTGCCCTGGAGCTGCTCGCCAAACTCGGCCATGGTCGCGTCCGCGCCGCTGCCCGCCAGCAACTGCTCAGCCAGTTTCTGCGCTGGCGGCTGGACCTTGAGCAGGTTGTCGAGCTGGCGTTGGATCCCCTTGTTCGAGCGGTCCAGCAACTGCACGAGTGGCTGGACAACCTGAGGCGTGCGCGGCAATTCATCGGGCAGAGGCCTGGCGTCGGCCCGACGGGCGTCGACGGCCTGGTGAGTCGGTGGCGCTGTGAAATCGGCAATTCTCATGGGGTGCTCCCGATCAGGTCGCTTTTCCGATGACTTCAATCCGTGACTGGAACAGCTGCATCACGATCTCCATGAGTTTTTGCAACAGTGCCGCATCCGACGAGTCCTTTTGCCCGACTTCATCGCCCAGGCTTTTCTGCGTGTTGTGCGCGCTTTGCTGCAGGACCTCCTTTTCCCGCGCGGCGTGTTCGCCGATGCGCACCATGCTGGTCACCACCTGGCTCAGGCTCATCGACATCGCGTTGAGTACGCGGCCGATCTCCAGTCGCTTCTCGATGCCCTTGCCGCTCGTCTGGCTCAGCCAGTCGGAGGTGCGGCCGACGTTCTGCGCCTTGATGATTTCACTGTCGAACCAGGCTTGTTCCCGGGCGTTCAGCGTCGAACCCTGGGGTTTGAAATCGACGGTTTTCATTCGGGCAAAATCATCGAATACCGTGATTTTGTAGGCAGTGTCCGGATTCCAGTCATCGCGAACACGCGCCTGCTGCAAGTCACGCTCGACGATGCCGGCGTCGAGGGCATTGCGCTGGTGCAGGTCGATATCGGCTTGCTTGAGCCCTTGCCCCTGGAACGTCTTGAGCAGCGCAAATCCGGCGATGGCACCGGAGACCACGGCGGCGGTGATGGCGCTGAACATCGCCGCCTTGCCCGACTCGACGATGGCCGCGCCCTGGGACTTGGCGGCATCGGCGGCCATCACGCTGAAATGCCCGCGCAGTTGTGCGTTGGCGACCCGCGCGACATTCAACGCGATGATCGCAGCGACCAGCACGTTCGCGTGTTTTTCCCAGGCACCGGGATCGAACACCAGATCGTTGCGCACCTTCTCGCCCACCGTCAGCGTGGCCGCGAGCAAGTCCTGCTGATCGGACCCGGTGGGCTGATAGCCGTCGATGCCACGTTCAAGCTCCGCTGCCGAAACGCCAGGAACCGGCGGGTTGGCCAGCACCTGGCCCTGCCCCACCATACCCTTCAAGGACGAGTCGCCGGGCGACAGCCAGACCTTTTCGGCGCCCGCCGTGCTTCGCGACGGCATGACGACACCCAACGCAGACACTGCATTTGTACTCATGAGAAACTCCTTCTATCGGTGAATTCAAACCTGCCGGGCCATTTGCACGCTGACGGCATGGCTGCGTTGCAGGTCGGCAAAGACCTGTTCGATCTGCCGGCCACGATCCTGCATCGCCTTGCCGTAGTCCTCGACGATGCGTGTCAGGTAACGGGTGAGCTCGTCGTTGACCGCCATGTGCACCCGGACATCGGCCAGGTGCCTGGCGGCCTGGGCCTGATGCACACCACTCTGTGTACCCATCACGCCCTGCGCGCCGACGCCGCCGAATTCGGTGACCGCCTGGGCGACTTCGACCCTGGCGACGTAGCGGGCCAGTGCCACGGGGTCCGCGCCACGGCTGACGAAATGGCGCAGTTGACTGAGCATCTGGGTCAGGGTGTTGCCCAACGACGACGCCAACTGCCGCGCGGCCTGTACCGCCGCCGGTGCGGCCTGGGCCGCCACCGAGCCGATTTTCGAAGCAACGGCACTGAGCAGCGGCCCGATCACCTTGATCCCGACCATGACCGTGAGCACGATGGCGCCCAGTGTGGCGGCGATGCCCGCAATCATCCCGGCGATTTGCCCGATGTCTTTGGCCGTCTTGGCGTCGACGCCAAACGCCATCAACGTCTTGGTGTACAGGTCGGTAAACAGCTTCACGGCTTCCTGCATGACCGTGGTCAGCGGTTTCATCACCTCGGCCATGAACGATGCGCCGGTGAGTTCCCGGGTCACCTCGTCCGCAATCATGATGGCGGCGCCGATGACCCCGACGGCGATCAATACCGGGTTGACCGTCAGGACGCCCGCGACAATCGTAGCAATGGACACCAGCGCACCCACGACTTTACCGACGCAACCCATGGTCTTTTGCAACGCTTCGGCCTTGCGCACTTCCTCCAGGTACTGCTGCGATTCAAGCTGCATTTTTTCCTGCAATCTGGCCTGCAGTTGCAGCAACAGCTCCTGATTGAGCGCTTCCTTGTTCTGCGCGGAATCGCCCAGCAGCTCGATGAGTTTCAAGCGGTTCAGCAGCGCAAGCGCACTGGCGCTCAACGCCTTTTCATCGGCCTGCTTGAGTGGAGCACCCGCGACACCTGCCTCCACCAACTGGCCGGTCAGGAACAGCAGGTTTTTCGCGGCGGCATTGGCGGTCTCGATCAGCTTCAAGTGGGCATCGGTGGCCGTTTGAACAGACTGGGTCGCGGTTGTCAGCTCACCCTTGAGCCGGTCGCACCGCGCCAACTCGCTCGCATACTCCGGTGATTCGGCGGCCAGGCCGGCCAGACGGGTTTCGCTGGCATCCCGCTGGCCCTGAACGCTCTGCACGCGCTCACGTTGTTTCTCCAGTTGCTGCTGACTGTTTTCCACCGCGCCCTCGGCGGTTTCCAGCGCCGTCACGGCCAAAGTGTATTGAGTGGCGAGTTTTTCCTGGCCCTGCTGCCGGGCACCAGCCAGGCTTTGGGCCATCGCCAGCCGACTCTTCAGCTTGTTGATGTCGACCTCGCCGATCAGCTCGCTGATCATCGCCATCAGCAGCGTGAACAGATCGCCCTGCGCGGCTTTTCCAAGGTCCCGTGCCATGGGCGGGTGCAATTGCGGTCGTCCCGGGGCCGGCGCGGACTGACCGGGTTCGGCGTGGTAATTCACCGACATCAGGGCGCCCAGCGCCTCCTGGCCCGCCTTGCGATAATCCACCCGGGCGGCGATTGCATCACCCGTGAAGGTGTCGGAACGGCCAGGCCCAAACACAGAGGCCGGATTCATTGTGCGGCTGATGTCACTCATGTTCAGTCCTCCGAACAGTCCTTTTCGAGGGGGCCCAATGTGTCCAGATACACCTGGGCCTGTTGGCGCAGGTCCTCCTGCGTCGCCTGGTCGAGTACGTACTCGAAACACAACCTGGCCTTGGCGATCCGGCCCAGGGCAAGCTGACACTGGCCGGTGTACAGCATCGGTCGGTAGTCGTTGCGGCCCTGGGCGAAGGCGATGGCGTACAGGTCGATCGCTTTCTGGTGGTTGCACTTGAGTTGATGCACCGCCGCCAACCCCATCCAGTAATGGCTGTTGTAAAAATCGTAGATGCACAGGAAATGAAAGAACTTCTCGGCATCGTCCAGCCGCCCCTGCTCATAGAACTTGAACGCGAAGGCGTACAGGTCATCCATGTGCTCGTCGCTCAAGCCCTGAACCTGCTTCAACGATGCTCCGGCGAGGACGGCATCGACGATGCCCAGGGCGACCCGCTCGTCTTGTTGGTTGTCACCACTCATCGGCCACACTCCTGAAAAAGTGCCAGCGTCGCCGGCCCGTGCATTGAGCCAAAGCACCCTCAGGGGCGCTGCCAAATTGCGCTCAAAACGCCCGCCCGATTGCCTGTGGGAGCAAGCCTGCTCGCGAAAAACGGCCAGACAACCTGCGTCATCGTTGACGACCGTCGCCAGCGCGCTCACGCCCACAGCGATCCGCCATCACGCCTGCTCGACCTGCTCCAGCCAGATCAACAGGCGCAGGACTTCCTCGACTTCCTGCACCTGCAGGAAGCTGTAGCGCTGATGGGTCTTGAAAATGCGGCGGGCCAGGGCCGGGTCGTTGATCACCGGGACGCCGACCTCCCGGGCGTAGGCCCGGACGGCCAGGGCGCGCTGGTTGGTTTCCATCAGGGAGATGAAAGGCAGCACGATGATGTCCGGGCGGAAATACACGCCGATGGCGATATGGGTGGGGTTGGCGATGATCATCCGCGAGCTGCGCACATCGGACCTGACCTGCTCCGACAGCAGCTCCAGGTGCAGGTCGCGGCGACGCCCCTTGAGGTGCGGGTCGCCGTCCAGTTCCTTGTGTTCGCGCTTGACCGCATGCTTGTCCATCCTCTGCTCGCGCATGAACAGCCAGTATTCGCTCAGCGCATCGAGCACCACGATCAACAGCACACAGAGCAGAAACGCCAACACCAGCACCAGCAGCAAGTGGCCCCAGATCGCAAACAGATCCGGGGCGCGGGCAAACAGTTGGGCAAACAGCAATTGCCGCTGAGTGATCCAGACCATCCACAGCGCCAGGGCAAAACTGCCCAGGTACAGCAGCGCCTTCAGCGTGTCCTTGAGCGTGCGCAGGCTGAACAGTTTTTTCAGGCCATTGATCGGGTTCAGCGCGCCGAAATTCAGCTTCAAGGCTTCGCTGGCCAGGGCAAAGCCGCTTTGCAGCAACGCCGGCACGGCGCTGGTCAGGATGCACACCACCAGCAGCGGCAGCAGCGCCTTGAGCCCCACGAGCACCAGCGTCGCCGAATACTGTTGCAGGTCGGCGTCGAAATCCCGGGCGATGATGCGTCGATAGACCTCCATGATCTCCAGCAACGAGCTGTTGAATACCATGTAGGCGATGCCGCACAGCGTCAGGCAGGTGACGACCAGATCCCGGGCCTTGAACGTCTGCCCCTTGCGCGAAGCATCGCGCAGGCGCTTGGGCGTGGGTTTTTCAGTCTTCGAGGCGCTGGACGACATCACCCGACTCCCCGTCAGCGGACAAATAGTGCGCCACCCCCCGGGAGCCGGCGCCCATGCGCAGGACTTCATCGGGCACGTGCGCGCCGAAGTACAGCATCAGCACCATCACCGCCACCAGGCTCTTGACCGTCAGCGACACCGAAAACGCGTTCATCTGCGGCGCATACCGCGACAACAGACCCAGCAGCGCCTCGCTGATCAACAGAGTCGCCACCACCGGCGCGCTGATCACCAGCATCTTGCCCACCAGGGCATCGAGCAGGCCGAACAGCGCGTGCACATTGATCTCGCAGACATCGACCGGGGCGCACAGGCGATAGCTGTGGCCGACGGTTTCGAGCATCAACCGCATGCCGCCCCCTTCGAGGTACACCACGGCGGCAAACAGTTGCAGGAAGTTCGCCAGCTCCGAGGTATCGACGCCGTTGGCCGGGTCCACGGTGCTGCTGAGCAGGGCCCCACGCTGGTTGTCGATCAGGTTGCCCATGGCGTGCAGGACCCAGAACGGCCAGCACAGCAGGACGCCGAGCAACACGCCAATGCCAGCCTCGCGCAGCAGCCAGCCGAAGAATGCCAGGCTGTCGAGACGCGGTAGCGGCACGCCGACACTGGCCCAGAACCCCGCCGCCACCAGCAGGATCACTGCCTGGCGCGGTGCCCCGGTCAACACGCCGCCGTTGAGAAACGGCAGCATGAAAAAAATCGGCGCCAGCCGTGCGAACCCCAGCAGCGCGACGGCAAACCAGGCATACAGGTCGGAAAACAGGGTCGCTGTCATTCGGCTAGGCCAACGCCAGGCGCATGACTTCACGACTGAAATCGAGCAAGGTTTCACCGTACCAGCCCGAGAGCAAAAACAGGCACGCCGCCACCGCCAGCAACTTGAAACCGAACGGCAGCGTCTGCTCCTGCAACTGGGTCACGGTCTGGATCAGCCCCACGACCAGGCCGACCACCGTGGCGACAATGATCGGCCAGGCGACCATCAGCAGGATCAGGTACAGGGTCTTGTTGCCGGCATACACCAGGTCGTTCATCGGCGCCCCTAGGCCAGCAGCGTCAGGTATTGCCTGACCAGCCCGGTCGACAGCAGCGCCCAGCCATCCAGCGCGACAAACAGCACCAGTTTGATCGGCACCGAGATGATCACCGGACTCATCATCATCATGCCCAGCGCCAGCAGGATGCTGGAAATCACCAGGTCGACGATCACGAAGGGCAGGTACAGGTAAAAACCGATCTTGAATGCGCTTTTGATTTCACTCAGCGCATAGGCCGGCAACAGTGCGAACAACGAAGGCGCGGGGGCTTCCTCGTCGACTGCACCGGTCTCGTCATCGTCCTGCGCCGCCTGCGCACGCTCGAAAAAGCGGGCCAGTTCCGGATCGGTGTACTTGCGCAGATAGTCCTTGTAGCCACCCAGCCCGTTCTCCGCGAAGTTCACCACCGACTCGATGTCGGTGAAGGCCACCGCCTCTTCCTTGTAATAGCCGTAACCCTGTTTCATCACCGGGGTCATGACGAAGATCGCCAGCATCAGGGCAATCGCATTGAGCGTCATGTTCGAGGGCACCTGTTGCAAGCCCAGGGCGTTGCGCACGATGACAAACACGATGGAAAACTTGATGTAGCAGGTGCCGGCGGCCACCAGGAACGGCAACAGCGAGGCGAACGCCAGCAGCGCGATCAACGAAACGTCATTCATCGCGGCGGTTCCGGGCGATACAGCTCCAGCACCTCGACGCCCAACTGTCCGTCCAGTTGCACCAGTTCGCCACGGGCCACGGGCTTGCCATTGGCGCGCACCTCGATCTGCCGCGCGGCGTCGCTCGGCAAGGGAATGAGTTGCCCCTCGATGATCTGCGACAGCGTGCCCAGGTCGATCTCATGGCTGGCCAGCAGAAACTCCAGGCGCACCGGCAAACTCGCCAGTTCGACCGGTGTGACGATGGGTGCTTCGTCGTGCGTTGATTGCATGTGTAATCCCCCTTGGGTAAACGTGAAAACGCCAATGCATCGACTGGCCAGCCGGCAGTGGTCGGTCCGCTGGGTGATGCGCAGAACGTCGCCCGGCCCCAGCCGCGCCCGGTTGCCATGGCTCAGTTGGCTGCTGCCGAGCAGCAGCTCCAGGCGCAGCGGCAGATCCCGCAGCCAGGGCGCCGCTCCCGGCGTGACGGCGCGTACCGTCGGCACCTGCGTCACCCACACCCGGCCCCGTGCGGTGTCGAGCCACGGCAGGTCTTCGCTGGGCAATGCCGGCGGGGCGATCAGTTCGATGTCGCGCAACTCGTGGTAAGGCAATGCCGCCTCCGGCAGCAACAAGGGTTGGGGCACGGCCTGGAACAAACAGGCGATGCTGGAGGCCGGGCATTCGTGAGGCAGCCACCCGCGCAGTGATGGCCATGCGTGATGCAGCCAGTCAACGGCGTTGATCAGGCCGCGCCATTCGCCCGCGCGGCCACTGGCGCAAAATCCCAGATAGCCCGGTTGTCGGGTGGGCCGCCCGAGGCCCGCGTGGTGACCGGCGTGGCGCCAGCGTTGCACCACCTGCGCCCTGGCGTGGGCCACCGCCTCGACCCGGCGCAACGTCAACGCGCTCATGTGCTGGACTCTTGCGGCTCTTCATCCGGCGATTGCCGGGAGCCTTGGCGTTGCTGCTCGCCACGCTGATCGGCCAGCCGCCATCCGGGCTCTCGCAGCTGTTCGAACGGTGCCTTGAGCTGTTCGAAAACCAGCGGGTTGCTCGGACTGAGCAGCAACGGTCGAGCGGGTTCGTCGGGCTCTCGACTGATCGTCACCTGCCCGCTGGCCGCGCCTTTGTTGAAGGGCACCTGCAACAGGCCGGGACCTGGGCCGGGTGGTGTTTCGATCCTCGGCTCGATGGCAGGCCGGGGGACGGGTGCCGGGGGTAACGGGAGCGCGAGTGCTGGGGTGACCGGCGCGGGGCGCGTGCCGTACAGGTTCATTGAGGCGTCGGCAACGACTGTGCCCGCAAGATCATCAGGCGCCCTTGCGGCCGCCTTCGCGAGCAGGCTCGCTCCCACACGGGATTGCGCTTCCCGGAGAAATTGAGCCTGCTCTCCCCCACTGGCATGCGACTCCCTGTGAGATTGAGCCTGCTCTCCCACATGGGCATGCGACTCCCCGTGGGAGCGAGCCTGCTCGCGAATACGCCCGTCCAGTCCCCCCAACTCGCCCACATCGGAACCCGATCCCCTGTGGGAGCGAGCCTGCTCGCGAAGGCGCCCGTCCAGTCCCCCCGACTCGCCCACATCGGAACCCGATCCCCTGTGGGAGCGAGCCTGCTCGCGAAGGCGCCCGTCCAGTCCCCCCGACTCGCCAGCCGATCGAGTTCGCACGATCAACGCCGCCAACAAATCCAGCACACCTTGCGGTAATTCCTCCACCTGCACCGGGACCCGCCGGTCGTGCAGCCCATCGGCAATGCCTGCGTTATCGGGCACCACGCTGTGAGCCGGGCCGGGTGAAACGGTGGCTATGTCTTTCATCGCCGCGCTCCACTCATCTCTTCCGTCTCCCGTTCTTCACGGCGAAGCTGTTCCAGCCGTTGTACCCGCAGCCGTTGCTGCAGCGAACGAACGCAGCTGTCATGTTTGCGCCGCGCCTCACGCAAGTGTTCGCGTTGCCGGAGCAACGACTGCTCAAGTTGTCTGCACTGCCCGGCCACGTGGTCACGCTCCAGGTGCAGCAGGTCAAGCTGCCGCCGGAGCAGCGCCTGGTGGCGCAACAGCGCCAGCAACTGCGCGTAATCGAGGGTGATGTCGCTGGCCTGATGGCTGGCCAGCAGGCTGCGCAGTGAGACCTCCTGTTCCGCGAAATCGCTGAGTTCGCGCAGCAACGGCTGCAACTGTCGTTGTGTCTGCAACAGCGCCCGCTCGGCACGTTGCCAGCGCGACTGCTGGAGCGACAGCAGGCGTCGCAGCTCAGGCAAGCAGTTCATTGAGGCTCCGCAGGGTGTCGTCAGGCGTGCACCGCTCAGCCGTCGGCTGACGCAGCCAGTGCATCAGGGCTTCGCGGCGCTGCAACGCCTGATCGCTGGCGGCATCCGCGCCCGGGGTGTACTCGCCCAGGTCGAGGAAGACCTGCAACTGCTCCAGGCGGGCCAGGGTGTCCCGGGCCGAAGCCGCCGACGCCTGCACCTGGGCGCTGCTGACTTGGGTGGCGACACGGCTGACGCTGCGCAAGACATCGATCGCCGGGTAGTGCCCTTTGGCGGCCAGGGTTCGGCTGAGGCAGACATGACCGTCGAGAATCGAGCGGATCTCTTCGGCGATCGGGTCCGGCTCGTCGTCACTTTCCAGCAGCACTGTGTACCAGGCGGTGATGCTGCCCGTGGCGGTCACACCCGGGCGTTCCAACAGGCGCGGCAGTGCGTCGAACACCGACGCCGGGTAACCGCGACGGGCCGGCGCTTCACCTGCGGCCAGGGCCAGGTCGCGGCGCGCCCGGACGTAGCGGGTCAACGAGTCCAGCAACAACACCACGCGCCGGCCCTGGTCGCGAAAATACTCGGCAATGGTCGTGGCCAGCAGCGCCGAATTGCAGCGATCCACCGAGGAAAAATCCGAGGTGGCAAACACCACCACGCAGCTTGAGCGTCGGGGCGACTGGCGCAGGTGTTCGATGAACTCGGTCACCTCGCGCCCGCGCTCGCCTATCAGGCCGACGACAAACACATCGGCATCGCTGTGGCCGATCAGCATGTTGATCAACGTGGTCTTGCCCGACCCGGCCGCCGCGAACACGCCGATGCGCTGACCGACTCCGCAGGTCAGCAAGCCATCGATAACCCGAATGCCAGTGTCCATCGCCTGTACCACCGGCCGCCGCTGATGGTAAGCGGGTGGGTCGGCGTCCACCGGGTAGTCGTGAGGCGCAACGTCTGCCGACGGCGCCAGTCGCTCCACCACATGCCCCTGAGGGTCGACCACGCTGCCGAGCAGGGCCTCGCTGCAACGCAGGTGCAAGGTCGAGCCCGTCGGCACGATCATCGATGCCCTGGACAACCCCCGGCCATCACCCAGCAGGCTGAGCAACACCGTAGCGGGTTTGAAACCGATCACCTGCGCCCGCGCCGCCACCTGCGGCGAAAGCCAGTGGCGGCGCACCTCGCAGACTTCACCGATCACCACATCGTCCAGCGCCGCTTCGAGCAAGGCGCCGCTCAAGCGCAGCGGATGCGCCGCCCGCCGCTCCAGCCGCGGGTCGCTCGGTGCTCGCCAGGTGTCATCAGGCAGTAAGTCATTCATGGGTCGAGTGGGCTCAGAGGGTCTTGAGGACGTTGACCGAAACGGTCTCGGATATTTCGCCGAACGACATCACGTCCAGCTCGCGGAACCGTCCTTCGATCAGCTTCTTGATATAGCGCCGCACATCCACCGAACACAGCAGCACCATGTCCTTGTGCGCGATGTGCAGGCTGTCCAGGCCGACGCTCAGGCGGTCCATCAACTCTTGCGCCTCCGACGGCTCCAGGTTGATGAAACTGCCGCCCGAGGTCTGCCGGATTCCCCGGCGCACCACCTCTTCGAATTCCGGCGACAACAGCAGGACGCGCAGGTCATTGCCATGGGCGAACTTGTTGCTGATGTAGCGCGCCATCGTCCCGCGAACGTGTTCGACCAGCGCCAGCACGTCCTTTTCCCGCGAGGCCCAGTAGGCCAGCGACTCGAGGACCAGCTTCAGGTTGCGCACGGAGATGCGTTCGCCGACCAGGCGTTGCAGCACTTCGGCGATCTTCTGCACGGTGACGTGGCGATACACTTCCTTGAGCAGGTCGGGATAGCGACTCTCCATTTCGTCGAGCAGGTGCTTGGTCTCCTGCACACCGAAAAATTCCTGGATGTTGCGTGCCAGTAACGTCACCAGGCAGCGATAACACTCCTCGTCGGCCGCTCGCAGTTGATAGCCCAATTGCTGCACCTGCGCCCGGTCGACGGCGCCGACCCACACGCCGCCCTGGCGATTGCTGTCCTGGCCGCGCACCAGGGAGAACCCCAGGGGTTCCAGGTCCGGCGAGTAGTCCAGCAGGCGCCAGTGGTCGAAATGGATGTCGAACTGCTCGGCCCGCACTTCATTGATCAGCACCGCCACCTGGTGCGCCGGCAAGCCGTCGTTGCCACGCAGTTGCGGCTCGGGGATGCGCAAGCCGTAATCGACGAAGAACTGACTGCGAAATCGCGCGGCCCAACGGGCCCGGGTCAACACCTCCAGTTGCGCGGTGGGCACCAGCAGCATCAGGGCGACGGTTTCAGTGGCGAGGGTGTCGATGTTCTCAAGCAACCCCGACCCGACGTGCAGCGCGTCCTGCTCGCTGGCGCCGACACGCGGGGCGCCCTGCCCGCCGACTGGCCGCAGGCGGAAAAACACCACCAGCGCCAACAACGCGGCGATGGGCACGAAGGTCAGCAGCGGAAAGCCCGGCAGCAGGCCGACGCCCAACGCCAGCAACGCAGTCACGCCGATGACGAACGGGTTGCCCAGGGTCTGCGCGAGCATGTTGCGCCCCAGGTTGCTGTCGTCACCGTTGACGCGGGTGACGATGAAGCCGGCGCCGATGGCGATCAACAGGGCCGGAATCTGCGCCACCAGGCCATCGCCGATGGTCAGCAGGGTGTAGGTCGACAGGGCGGTGGACGTGTCCATGCCCAACTGCCCGACACCGATGGCCATGCCCCCGATGAAGTTGACGAAGATGATGACGATGCCGGCGATCGCGTCGCCCTTGATGAACTTCATGGCGCCGTCGAAGGCACCGTACAACTGGCTTTCGCGCTCCAGCACGTTGCGCTTGTCCCTCGCCTCTTCGGCGCTGATGGCGCCCGCCTTGAGGTCGCCGTCGATGCTCATCTGCTTGCCCGGCATGCCGTCCAGCGAGAAGCGCGCCGCGACTTCGGCGACCCGCTCCGAGCCTTTGGTGATCACGATGAACTGGACGATGGTGACGATGGAAAAAATCACGAACCCCACCACCAGGCTTTCGCCAATCACGAACGTCCCGAACGAGGCGATGATCTCGCCGGCGTCGGCCTGGCTGAGGATCAGGCGGCTGGTACTGATCGACAGCGCCAGGCGAAACAGCGTGGTCAACAGCAGCAGCGCCGGAAATGTCGAAAAGGCGAGGATGCGTTCGATGTAGAACGAGCCCATGAACACCAGCAGCGAAATGACGATGTTCAGGCCGATGAGAAAATCCACCAGCGCCGTCGGCAAGGGAATGATCAGCATGGCGATGATCATCACCATCAGTGTCAGGATCAGCAGCTCCGGGCGCGCGCCAACGTTGCGCAGAAACACGTTGAGCAGGCCGGTCATGCGTCACCGCCAGCAGATCGTCGCAGACCTTCATGGCCGAAGGCGATGTCAGCCAGATGGGTGAATTGCTGCGCCAGGCGTTGCGGCGCGTCTGCCTCGGCGAACAGCGACAAAGGCAATTGCAGGCTGAACCGCCGCACGGTGTTCAGCAGCGTCGAGCGTTCAGGGTGCGGGCTCAACCGCAGGCTGTCGCCGAGCACGCCGAACAGCAACGGGTCGAGTTCATCCGGGCAGGTCAGCAGGCCCAGCAAGAACACCAGCCAGTCGGCTTCCTCGGGGTTGTGCCGGCGGATCAACGAATCGCCGAGCAGACCGCCAACGAACTGCGCCTCGGCTGAACGCAGGCGCTTGAGTTCGCTCAGCCGGGCCAGCAACCGGCCAAACTCCAGGCGTGAACAGCTCGGGTCCTGGGCGCCGATATCGGTGAGCAGCGCCGCCTCGATGAACGCCAGCACCTGCAAGCGCCGGGCCGGGCCGTAAAGCGCGATCCAGTGCTGATAACTGTCGAGCGGCCCGTCATCGCACTCGAGAAAATCCCGATACGTTTCACGCAGCAACGCGGCCCGCACGGCCAGGCTCGCGCCGAACAACCGGGCCTTGAGCGCGGCATTGATCCCGGCCTTCAGGCGCTTGGGAGGCGCCTGGGCGACCACTGCCTGCAACAGGGTCTCCAACCGTTGCCGACTGACCTCGTCCAGCGTCTTGCGGCGCAGCAGCTCACGCAGCACCCATGTCAGGTCGCTGTCATCGGCAAACAGCTTGCGCGCTGTCGTCAACAAACGGGCGACGGAGGCGTCGGCGAGTGGCGCCAGCCTGAGCAGTTGCTGCACCTTGGGCAGCGGATCGTCGTCCAGGACCCGCTCGAAATTGTCCGGCAGGCTGTCGGGTTTCAACTCGAACTGCCGTCGGCCTCGAAACTGGGTGAGCGCGGCGGACATTTCATCGCTGATCTGCACCAGACGCTGGACCCAGGCGGTGGCCGCAGCGTCGTCGAGTTCGGTCTCGACCGACGCCTGGGGCGGCGGATGCTCGGCGGCCTTCTCGGCGTTGAGCCGCGCCTGGGCCGCCCGGCCAGCGCTGGACATCGTCGGCAGGATCATGGCTGGGGCCCCCGCAGGTAGCTGCGTCGCACCCGCTCGTGCTGTTGCGGGGTGAGCAAACGCGTAGCCGGCTCGACGACATTCGGCTCCAGCGCATCGCGGATTTCCCTGGGCTGAATCAAGAACACTCGCACGGTGTTGGCCGAGCGACTCTGCCGATAGCTGAACAAGCGACCGATCCATGGGATCGAACCGAGCACCGGTATCCGGCCGATCTGTTCGCTGTGATCATCGCGGGTGAAGCCACCCACCAGCAGGCTCTTGCCCGGTGGAACCCGCGCCACCGTGCTGATCCGGGTGCGACCGACGGTGGGCAATGCACTCGGTTGCTCGCCCCGGTCGGGGTTGTCGATCTGGCTGCCGTCCTCGATGGTGAGCGACATTTCGATCTCGTCGGTCTGGGCGAAACGCGGCAGCACGTTCACCAGCGTGCCGTAGGTCACGTGTTGCAGATCGACACTGCGCTCCCCCACCAGCGGCGCATAAAAGGTGCGATTGTTGTCGAAAATCGCCGGCACGTTCTCCTGCGTCAGGATCATTGGCCGCGACACCACGTTCGCCCGGTCGGTGCGTTCCAGGGCCAGGATCCGCGCCACGAACGACGCGCCGTTGAGGGTGGTGGTCGAGCCGGTGTTGAGCGATACACCGAACTTGCCGCCCACCTTCGACGCCCCTTGCCAGTTGATGCCCAACTGATTGAGCTCGTCCTTGTGCAGGTCGATGATCCACAGCGACAGCTCGACGTGACGCTTGGGCGTGTCCAGCGCACTCACCAGGTTCTCGATGAAGCGCACCTGCTCTGGCAGGCCCTTGACCAACAGGCTGTTGGTGTCGGGGTAGGCCACGACCCGGATATTGCCGGCCGCCATGTCGCGGGCAAGGATGCGCGGTGCGGACGGGTCCTGTTCCGACAGCGTGGTCGCCAGGCCGAGCAGCGGAAACTCCGGCGTAACCGCCTGGCGTTCAGGCTGGGCCTGGGCCACGGTGGATTCGACGCCATTGCGCTCGCCGCGCAGCAAGTCTTCGATCACGGTCGCCAGGCCCGGGATGGTGATCTTGTCGTCACGCAAGTCGTACTGGCGGTTGCCGACGAAGGTGTTGCGCACCTGGATGACGCCGATCTGCTGTTTGCCCAGCATCAGTTCCGAGCGCTGGTTGTCCATCATCCCGGCGGCCTGGATCACCAGATCGACATACATCGGCGGCCCGGACACATGGAACGTGCGCAGGCCATCGTGGCGTAACGGGTATCGCCGATCGTACAACCCGGAGCGTTCGAGGAACGCCTTCAGGTTCGCCACGGTCAGGGTCTGCAGCGCCATCATCGAGCTTTTGAACTCGCCGTTGTCGTACAGGTAGATCGCCTGGCCGTCGCTGTACCAGATCAAGCCCATCTGCGCGCTGACCCGTTCGAACACCTGTTGCGGCGCGCGCAGGTCGAAGGTGCCCGAGATGCGCTTGGCCGCCGCGCTCTTGCTGACGATGACCGGCTTGCCCAACGGGCCGGACAGCGCGCTGAAAAAGCTGCGCACGCTCTGTTCCCGAGCTTCGAAATTGTCTTCGCTGGCCTGGGCGCGCCATGGCGCGAGCAGCCAGCCCATCGACAGGCAGACGGACAGCAGCGCGATGATTCGGCGGTTCATCGGCTCACTTTCCCGGCAGGTAGGTGATGTCGCACAGACTGCTGGGCGTGAACCCCACCAGCTGGCGAATTTCTCTCGAGAAATGCGAAGACGAGGCGAAGCCCAGTTCCAGCGCGACATCGGTCAGCGAACCGCCCTGCAGGCTCATGTTGAGCAACGCCCGGGCCGTGCGCCAGCCGCGCAATTCAGGCTTGGCGGCCTTGCCGAGCGCCTGGCGGCACAGGCGCCGGAAGTGCGACACCGAAACGCCGTAGCGCTGCGCCAGGTCCGCGAGTTTTTCGCTGCGGGTGCCCTGCTCCAAGAGGAATCGCACCAGCCCGTAACTCTCGGTGTGCCGCAACACGTTGGCGAAGGCCTGGAAGGCCGGGCTACCGCCCAGTGCCTGCGCGATGTACCAGTGCTCCAGGGCGCGGTCCGAGCGAACGGTGTCCAGGCTCACCGGCAACGACGCCCATGAAGCGGGGTTTTGCCGTTGGCCGATCAACGCATCGCTCAGGTCGATGAACACCTGCAATTTCACCAGCCGCGCCGGCGACAACGGCAGCACTTGTACGTCGCCACCGTGCAGGTGCAGTTCCTCGTTGACCGCGACCAACCCTTCCCAACCGCCGGGCAAGCGACTGCACGGCGTCGTCCCCAGGAGCAGGTTCGACCTGCCGACACGCAAATGCATCACGCGTTCGCCACAGCGACCGCCGGGAATGGGTGTGAGGTGAAGGGGTTCGGGGGGCATGCCCATCTGCTGTTCGGCCTGACGAGGAAGGTTCGGCAGGATGAAAGACCGGGCCCGGGAAGTCCTGATGGAAAACTGATGAACGCCGCTCTGGCATATGCCTTGCACCCCCACAGACATCAGCACTCATGGCAACGGCGCGATGAGTGTCAGGACAACGGCGTCGTCACCCGGCCTTGCGTATGCGAGGACGCGGGACGACGCTTTTTTTTGCAAGGTGAAGACGCGATGAACGAACCATCAGCCGGCCCATTGGCCTGGGTCAACGGCAGCGATGCCCCGGAAAAGACCGAAATCAATCTCGGTTTCATGGCCCTGAGCGACTGTGCCTCGGTGGTGGTCGCCGCCACCCAGGGTTTCGCCCAGCCGTACGGACTGACCTTGAACCTCAAGCGCCAGTCATCCTGGGCCAACCTGCGGGACAAACTGGTCAGTGGAGAACTGGATGCCGCCCACAGCCTCTATGGCCTGATCTATGCGGTGCACCTGGGCATCGGCGGCGTGGCCGCCACCGACATGGCGGTGCTCATGGGTCTGAACCAGAACGGCCAGAGCATCAACCTGTCCCAGGGGTTGCAGGCGCTGGGCGTGACCGGTCCTGAGGCACTGGACCGCCACGTGCACCAAACTCGACCAAAACTCACCTTTGCCCAGACCTTCCCCACCGGCACCCACGCCATGTGGCTGTATTACTGGCTGGCGAGCCAGGGCATCCATCCCTTGCACGACGTCGACAGCGTGGTGGTGCCACCGCCGCAAATGGTCGCGCACCTGCAAGCGGGACGGATCGACGGTTTCTGCGTCGGTGAGCCCTGGTCCGCCAGCGCGGTGAAGCAGAACCTCGGCTTCACGCTGGCCACCACCCAGACCATCTGGCCCGACCATCCGGAGAAAGTCCTGGGCTGCACCCGCGCCTTCGTCGAGCAATACCCCAACACCGCCCGGGCACTGGTGATGGCGATCCTGCAAGCCAGTCGCTTCATCGAGCAAAGCATTGAAAACCGCCGCAGTACTGCGCAGCTGCTGAGCGCCCCGCAGTACCTCGACGCGCCGCTCGACTGCATCGAGCCGCGATTGCTCGGCGATTACGTCGACGGCCTCGGCAATCGCTGGCAGGACCCGCACGCCCTGCGCCTGCATGGCAATGGCGAAGTGAACCTGCCGTACCTGTCCGACGGCATGTGGTTCATGACTCAGTTCCGCCGCTGGGGCTTGCTGCGTGACGACCCGGACTACCTCGCGGTAGCCCGGCAGGTCCAGCAACTGGACGTGTACAAAGAGGCCGCCAGCGCCGTCGGCATCGTGGCGTCGAGCCTGGAAATGCGCAGCAGCCAATTGATCGACGGCAAGATCTGGGATGGCTCGGACCCTGTCGGCTACGCCCGTGGTTTCAAGCTGCATGCCATGAGCGACAGCTCGCCCCTACTCGCCAGCCGCTGACAGGAGACTGCGAATATGTTGCGTATCCTGCTGATCAATGACACCGCGAAGAAAGTCGGCCGGCTGAAGGCCGCCCTGACCGAAGCCGGATTCGAAGTCATCGACGAATCCGGTCTGACCATCGACCTGCCCGCGCGCGTCGAAACGGTGCGCCCGGACGTGATCCTGATCGATACCGAATCACCGAGCCGCGATGTGATGGAACAAGTGGTATTGGTCAGCCGCGACCAACCGCGCCCGATCGTGATGTTCACCGACGAGCATGACCCCGATGTGATGCGCCAGGCGATCAAGTCCGGGGTCAGCGCCTACATCGTCGAAGGCATTCACGCCCAGCGCCTGCAGCCGATTCTGGACGTGGCCATGGCCCGCTTCGAAAGCGACCAGGCCCTGCGCGCCCAACTCCATGCCCGCGACCTGCAACTGGCCGAGCGCAAGCGCATCGAGCTGGCCAAGGGGCTGCTGATGAAAATGAAGGACTGCAACGAGGAAGAGGCCTACACCCTCATGCGCCGCCAGGCCATGAGCCGGCAGCAGAAGCTGATCCAGGTGGCGGAGCAGATTATCGCGATGAGTGAGTTGCTCGGCTGAGGTTCTGTATCGCCCTTTCTGGCCCCATCGCGAGCAGGCTCGCTCCCACAGGGATCTTTTGAGCACCGAAAATCCAGTGTGGGAGCGAGCCTGCTCGCGATAGGGGCGACTCGGTTTCGAAGTGTTGGCACAAATCTCGCTAAGCATTCACCACAGGTAACCAACGGCGGTTGCCCCACCTACGACAAAGACGTCGCTCACCTGATTGGCCCATGGCGAATCCGGTGGCGGCGTTTTTTTGTTTTGGCCCCACAGCCCGGGGCCGGTGGTGCGGCCGTTGCGGCCTCCCACCTGCAAGCTCATGACTCCTTCTCGAGACGACTCACAGCTGAGGTGCGCGATGAATTCAAGCTTCTGGAAATCCGGCCATACCCCGACCCTGTTCGCGGCGTTTCTCTATTTCGACCTGAGCTTCATGGTCTGGTACCTGCTGGGCCCACTGGCAGTGCAAATTGCCGGCGATCTGCACCTGACCACGCAACAACGGGGCATGGTCGTCGCCACGCCGATCCTGGCCGGCGCCATCCTGCGTTTCATCATGGGCATGCTCGCCGATCGCCTGTCGCCCAAGACCGCCGGGCTGATTGGCCAGGTGATCGTCATTTGCGCGCTGTTCGGCGCCTGGAAACTGGGTATCCACAGCTATGAACAGGCGCTGGTGCTGGGTCTGTTCCTTGGCATGGCCGGTGCTTCCTTCGCCGTGGCCCTGCCGCTGGCCTCGCAATGGTATCCGCCGCAGCACCAAGGCAAGGCCATGGGCATCGCCGGGGCCGGTAACTCGGGCACCGTGCTGGCGGCGTTGATCGCTCCGGTGCTGGCGGCTGCGTTCGGCTGGAGCAACGTGTTCGGTTTCGCCGTGATCCCGCTGGTCCTGACCCTGATCGTCTTTGCCTGCCTGGCGAAAAACGCGCCCGAGCGGCCCAAGGCCAAGTCGATGGCCGACTACTTCAAGGCCCTGGGCGACCGCGACAGCTGGTGGTTCATGTTCTTCTACTGCGTGACCTTCGGTGGCTTCATCGGCCTGGCCAGCGCCCTGCCCGGCTACTTCAACGACCAATATGGCCTGAGCCCGGTCACCGCCGGTTACTACACTGCAGCCTGCGTGTTCGGTGGCAGCCTGATGCGCCCGTTGGGCGGCGCCCTGGCCGACCGTTTCGGCGGCATTCGCACCTTGCTGGGCATGTACACGGTGGCGGCGGTCTGCATTGCCGCGGTAGGTTTCAACTTGCCAAGTTCCTATGCGGCCCTGGCCCTGTTCGTCTGCACCATGCTCGGTTTGGGTGCGGGTAACGGCGCAGTGTTCCAATTGGTGCCTCAGCGCTTCCGCCGCGAAATCGGTGTGATGACCGGGTTGATCGGCATGGCCGGCGGCATCGGCGGCTTCGCCCTCGCGGCCGGGATGGGCGCGATCAAGCAGAGCACCGGCAGCTATCAATTGGCCTTGTGGTTGTTCGCCAGCCTCGGCGTCCTCGCCTGGTTCGGCCTGCATGCCGTCAAGCGTCGCTGGAGAACCACCTGGGGTTCGGCCGCTGTCACCGCCGCACGGGTCTGAGGCCTGAATGAGCCTGCAGCTGAGTTTTGCCGAAGCCAGCGCCATCGGCCCCCGCGAGGAGAACCAGGACGCCTTGCGCCTGGTCACGCCGGCACCGGCGCTGGCGGCGAGCAAGGGTTACTTGTTCGCCATCGCCGACGGCGTCAGCCAGTGCGCCGATGGCGGGCTGGCTGCCCGCTCGACCTTGCAGGCATTGGCCCTGGACTATTACGCCACCCCGGAAACCTGGGGCGTCGCCCAGGCGCTGGACCGCCTGTTGCTGGCGCAGAATCGCTGGTTGCAGGCCAACGGCGGCGGGCAACCGCTGCTGACCACGGTCAGTGCCCTGGTCATGCGTGGCCGGCGGTTCACCCTGGCCCATGTCGGCGACTGCCGGGTGTACCGCTGGCACGCCGATCAGTTGCAACGGATCAGCGAAGACCATGTCTGGGACCAACCGGGGATGCAGCATGTGCTGAAACGCGCCCTGGGTCTCGACCAGCATCTGGTGCTGGATTTCCTCGACGGCGAGTTGCGCCTCGATGAGCGTTTCGTGCTGCTCAGCGACGGCATCTGGGCCGTGCTGGGCGACACCGCCATCGCCGCCATCCTGCGCGATCAACCGGACCTGCAGAGCGCCGCGCAAACCCTGGTGAACGCGGCGCATCTGGCCGGCAGCCAGGACAATGCCAGCGCCCTGTTGGTGCGGGTCGATGCCCTCGGCGAAACCAGCATCGGCGATGCGCTGATTCATTTGCAGCAATGGCCCTTGCCGCCTGCGTTGAAACCGGGCCAGGTCTTCGAGGGCTGGCAGGTCGAAGGGATCGTCGGGCAGAGCCAGCAGTCGCGGCTCTATCGGGTCCGCGACGCCCAGCAGCAACCCTGGCTGTTGAAAACCCTGCCGGCGGCCCTGCACGACGATCACCTGGCCGGGCAGGCGTTGCTGTCCGAGGAATGGTTTCTCAAACGGGTCGCCGGGCGGCATTTCCCCGAGGTGCACGCCAGCAGTCAACGCCAGCATTTGTATTACGTGATGCGCGAATACGCCGGTTCGACCCTGGCGCAACGGGTTGAAGGCAATGCAACGCTGCCGCTGGCGCAATGGCTGGACCTGGCGGAGCGCCTGCTGCGCGCGGTGGGCATGCTGCATCGCCGGCAGATCCTGCACCGCGATATCAAGCCGGAGAACCTGCTGTTGGGGGACGACGGCGAGCTGCGCCTGCTGGACTTCGGCCTGGCCTACTGCCCCGGCCTGTCCGAGGATCAGCCCTCGGCGTTGCCCGGAACGCCCAGTTACATCGCACCGGAGGCCTTTCGCGGTGATCCACCCACGCCGCAACAGGACTTGTACGCGGTGGGCGTGACCTTGTATTTCCTCCTGACCGGGCACTACCCCTACGGCGAAATCGAAGCCTTCCAGCGTCCACGGTTTGGCGTGCCGGTGAGTGCCAATCGCTACCGCCCCGACTTGCCGGAATGGGTCGCACACAGCCTGGAACGCGCGGTGGCGGCGGACCCGGGGCAACGTTTCGAGACGGCGGAGGAATGGCTGCTGGTATTGGAACAGGGTGAACGGCGCAGCCTGAGCGTGAGACCCAGACCGCTGCTGGAGCGCGAACCGTTGAAGGTGTGGCGGACGTTGGCGTTGTTGTCGTTGGCAGGGAATCTGGTGTTATTGGTTTTTTTGTTTCACGGGTAGGTGGGGTTGGGGCGTTGAGTTGAGTTGAGTTGAGTTGGGTGAATATCCGTTTTTTGGGTGATGGCGGGTTATGGTTCCGCCCTTACGGCGGGTCCCTTTGGGGCCCCAAAGTAACCAAAGGGCTTCAATCCCCTGACGTACGGCCCTTCGCTTAGGCTCAGGGTTCCCTCGCTCCCGTCCTGCTCCGTGGGCCCGCCGCCATCGGCCATCCATGGCCGGGGGCGGCTAAACCGGCATCCATGCCGGTTTGCCCACTGCGCAGAACCTGCGCTCGGCCTTCCGATGGGGCAGATCAAGATCAAAAGCCAGATCAAAAGCAAAGCCAAATGCATAACAGGTCGGCTTTTCTGTGGGAGCGAGCCTGCTCGCGATGGTTGTGAACGATGACACGGGGGTATCTGGATGCTTGCGGTGCCTGGCCGTTTTTCGTCGGAACGCCGCCCGGAGCAAGCTCGCTCCTACAGGGGGTCGCGTACATCTTGAGAGCCAGGCCGGCCGGTAGGCCGCCTCGGGTGCTGTGGCGGTGCACGCCCCCTCGAGAGGCCGAGTGGAGGTTCTGCGCAGTGGGCACCGCGGCAGGGATGCCGCGGTAGCCGCCGCCGGCCATGGATGGCCGATGGCGGCGGGCCCACGGAGCAGGACCGGAGCGAGGGGATGCCGAGCCTAGGCGAGGCACCGAACGTCAGGGGCAGAGCCTTTTGGTTACTTTGGGGCCCCAAAGTGACCCGCCGTAAGGGCGGAACCTTAAGTAGCCGTTACCCCAACAATGGATATTCACCCTGTCCATGAACCGCGATAACAGCCGACCAGCCCCACCAGCCCCCGCTCCATTACCGGGCAATCCGCTTCGATTCGGTGCACCGCCCGCCCCCTGCCCACGCCCCCTCCCCAATAAAACCGGCACCGGGACGACTTGGCACAACCGCTGCATTAACTCTTGCATCACATACAAAGCCCAGCCTTCAACGATGAAGGGTGCGCTTCCCGAGAGAACGGGATCCGGACAAAGGCGTCCTCGCTAGATTACTGGCGGGACGCCTTTTTTGTTTGCGCGCGATTTGTCGAACACGCGGGAGAAGCTGATGAAAAAACTCAAACTGGTGATGATCGGCAACGGCATGGCCGGCGTTCGTACCCTCGAAGAGTTGCTCAAGCTGAGTGACGAGCTGTACGACATCACTGTCTTTGGCGCCGAGCCCCACGCCAACTACAACCGCATCCTGCTGTCGCCAGTGCTCGCGGGTGAGCAAACCTTCGAAGACATCGTGCTCAACGACCTGAACTGGTATCAGGGCCACGGCATCAAGCTGCTGCTCAACCGCAAAGTGGTACAGATCGACCGGATCAAGCGCCGGGTCATCGCCGAAGACGGCACCGAAGCCGAATACGATCGCCTGCTGATCGCCACCGGTTCGACCCCTTTCATATTGCCGATTCCGGGCAACACCCTGCACGGCGTAATCGGCTACCGCGACATCGCCGACACCCGACTGATGATCGACACCGCCAGGACCCACCGCCACGCGGTGGTGATCGGCGGCGGCCTGCTCGGCCTGGAAGCGGCGAACGGCCTGATGCTGCGCGGCATGCACGTCACCGTGGTGCACAACGGCGAGTGGCTGCTGGAGCGGCAACTGGATAACGTCAGCGGCCGTATGCTGCAAACTGCGCTCGAAGCGCGTGGCCTGCATTTTCGTCTTCGCGAGCAAACCAGGGCGTTGCACGATGCCGGCAATGGCCGGGTCGGTTCAGTGGAATTCAGCAACGGCGACCTCATCCCCGCCGACCTGGTGGTCATGGCCGCCGGCATCCGTCCGGCGACCGAACTCGCGGAGAAATCCGGCCTGCCCTGCCATCGCGGGATTCTGGTCAATGACACGATGCAAACCTATGACCCAAGGGTCTATGCCATCGGCGAATGCGCCAGCCACCGGGGTACGGCCTATGGCCTGGTCGCGCCACTGTTCGAACAGGCCAAGGTCTGCGCCAACCACCTGGCCCGTCTGGGCTTCGCCACCTACAAGGGCTCGGTGACTGCGACCAAACTGAAAGTGACCGGCATCGACCTGTTTTCCGCCGGCGACTTCATGGGGGGCGAAGGCACCGAAACCATCACCCTCAGCGACCCGATCAGCGGCATCTACAAGAAGCTGGTGATCAAGGACGACGTGCTGGTCGGCGCCTGCCTGTACGGCGACACGGTGGATGGCGGCGAGTATTTCCAGCAGATCCGCGAGAACCTCGACATTGCCGCCATCCGCGATCGTCTGATGTTCGGTCGCCTGCAACCGAATGACGACATGCAGCATCACCTGCGGGAAGCCAGCTGATGAACCGCCAGACCACCGCGTCCACCTGCTGCTACTGCGGCGTCGGCTGCGGCGTGCTGATCGAACATGACGGCGAGCGCATCCTCGGTGTCAGTGGCGATCCGGCACACCCGGCTAACCTCGGCAAACTGTGCAGCAAGGGCTCGACCCTGCAGCTGACCGGCGACCTCGCGGCCCGCGCGTTGTACCCGGAACTGCGCCTGGGCAAAGGCCTGGCGCGCAGCCGCACCGATTGGGACAGCGCCCTCGATCACGCCGCCAGCGTGTTCGCCAGCACCCTCGCCGAACACGGCCCGGACAGCGTCGCGTTCTACATCTCCGGGCAATTGCTGACCGAGGATTACTACAGCTTCAACAAACTGGCGCGGGCACTGGTCGGCACCAACAACATCGACAGCAATTCGCGGCTGTGCATGTCATCGGCAGTGGTCGGCTACAAGCGCAGCCTGGGCGCCGATGCCCCCCCGTGCAGCTACGAGGACCTGGAATCGAGCGACTGCGTGATGATTGTCGGCAGCAACATGGCCTACGCCCACCCGGTCCTGTTTCGTCGCCTGGAAGAGGCCAAGGCGCACCGCCCCGAGATGAAAGTCATCGTCATCGACCCTCGTCGCACCGACACCTGCGATCTGGCCGACCTGCACCTGGCGATTCTGCCGGGCACCGATGTCGCCCTGTTCCATGGGATCCTTTACCTGTTGCTGTGGGAAGGCTGGATCGACCGCGACTTCATCGAGGCCCATACCGAAGGGCTCGCGGAACTGAAAGAGCTGGTACGCGACTACACCCCGCAGGTGGTGTCGCAGTTGTGCGCCATCGACGTTGAGCAACTGCAGCAATGTGCACACTGGATCGGCACCTCCCCCAGCTTCCTGTCACTGTGGTGCATGGGCCTGAACCAGTCCACTGCCGGCAGCGCGAAAAACAGCGCACTGATCAACCTGCACCTGGCCACCGGACAAATCGGTCGTCCGGGTGCGGGACCTTTCTCCCTGACCGGTCAGCCGAATGCCATGGGCGGTCGCGAAACCGGCAGCCTTTCCAACCTGCTGCCCGGGCACCGCGAAGCCGCCAATGCCGAACATCGCGCTGAAGTGGCGGCTTACTGGGGCGTCGATCAACTGCCCGAGAACACTGGCCTCCCGGCTGTCGAATTGTTCGAGCAGGTGCGTAACGGCACCATCAAGGCGTTGTGGATCGCCTGTACCAATCCCGCGCAATCGATGCCGGACCAGAATGCCGTGCGCGCCGCGCTTCAAGCCTGTCCGTTCGTGGTATTGCAGGAAGCCTTTCGGACCACCGAAACCGCCGGGTTTGCCGACCTGCTGTTACCCGCCGCCAGTTGGGGGGAGAAGGAAGGCACGGTGACCAACTCGGAGCGGCGGATTTCCCACGTGCGACGGGCAGTGGCTGCACCCGGTGAAGCACGTCCCGACTGGGCAATCACCGTGGATTTCGCACAGCGTCTGGAAAAACTGTTACGCCCCGGGCAGCCATCCCTGTTTGCCTTCGACGCCCCGGCGCAGCTCTTCGATGAATACAAACAACTGACCCGTGGGCGTGACCTGGATCTGTCGGGCATCAGCCATGCGCTGATCGATCGCCTCGGTCCACAGCAGTGGCCCTTCCCCGCTGGCGCGAGTGAAGGCACGCCACGGCTTTATACCGACGGGGGGTTCCCCACCGCCAGCGGACGCGCGCGGTTCATCGCCGATCCGTATTGCGCCGCCAAGGAACAACGCGACGGCGACTTCCCGCTGACGCTGATCACCGGTCGCCTGCGCGATCAATGGCACGGCATGAGCCGCACCGGCACCGCCGCGCAATTGTTCGGGCATGTCAGTGAAGCCGTGCTGAGCCTGCATCCGGACGATTTGCAGCAGCATGGATTGCAACCCGGCGAACTGGTCAGTCTGAAAAGCCGTCGTGGCGCAGTGATTGTCGCCGTCGGAGGCGACGACAGCGTGCGCCCCGGCCAGGCATTCCTGCCCATGCACTGGGGGGATCGCTTTCTCAAAGGCGGGGTCAACCGCATCACCCAACCGGCGTTCGACCCGCTGTCCAAACAACCGGAGCTCAAGCACACCGGCGTAAGACTCGACCCCGTAGACCTGCCGTGGACGTTCTTCGCCCTGATCGAAGGCAATGTGCAACACCACTTCGAGACCCTGCGACCGCTGTGTGAGGCGTTTTCCTACGCCAGCCTCAGTCTGACCGGCCGCGAGCGCCCCGCACTGCTGATCCGCGCTGCCAACGCCGCTGCGCCCGATGTACAAGTGCTGCGCGACATCGACCGCTGCCTGGGGCTCGACGAGGGCCCGGTCCTGGCCTACGACGATCCTCGGCGCGCCATCGGCAAACGGGTACGTATCGACAACGGCCGCATCACGGCGATTCGCCTGGCCGGCGAAACCCTTGCCCAACACTGGTTGCAGGACTTGTGGTTGCAAGGCCGAGTCGACGAACCACTGCGTCGCTGGTTGCTCGCACCGCTGAGCGCGCCGCCAGGCAACGCCAGCGCAGCGACCAGCGGCAACAAAACCCTGTGCAACTGCAAGAACGTCAGCCAGGACGCGGTCTGTGCCGGCATCCGCCGTGGCCTGGATCTGCAAGGTTTGAAACAGACGCTGGGCTGCGGCACGCAATGCGGCTCCTGTGTTCCGGAAATCAAGCGTTTGCTGGCCGCCACTGCGCAGCCGGTCGCCGTCACCTCGTGAGGAAAACACTATGAGCGCAAAAGTCTGGCTGGTGGGTGCGGGTCCCGGCGATCCGGAATTGTTGACCCTCAAGGCTGTTCGGGCCTTGAACGAAGCGGACGTGGTACTGATCGACGATCTGGTGAACGAAGCCGTTCTCGAGCATTGCCCTCGTGCGCGGATCATTGCCGTGGGCAAACGCGGTGGCTGCCGCTCCACGCCACAGGCATTCATCCATCGGTTGATGCTGCGTTACGCCCGCCAGGGCAAATGCGTGGTGCGGCTCAAGGGTGGCGATCCGTGCATTTTTGGCCGGGGCGGAGAAGAGGCGCAGTGGCTGCGCGAGCGCGGCGTGAAGGTCGAGCTGGTCAATGGCATCACGGCCGGGCTGGCGGGCGCGACACAGTGCGATATTCCGCTGACCCTGAGGGGCGTCGCCCGAGGTGTGACGCTGGTGACGGCCCACACTCAGGATGGCAGCAGCCTGAACTGGAAGGCCTTGGCCCAGGGCGGTACGACCCTGGTGGTCTACATGGGCGTGGCCAAGCTGAGTGAAATACGCGAGCAATTGCTGCTGGGAGGCCTGGCGGCGGATACGCCCGTGGCCATGATCGAAAACGCTTCTTTGGCGCATCAGCGAGAATGCCGCAGCGACCTGAGCGCCATGGAAGAGGACGCCCGTCACTTCGAGCTGAAAAGCCCTGCCATCCTGGTGATCGGCGCCGTCGCCGCCGCAACCAGCCAGTCCTGTGGGAGCGAGCCTGCTCGCGATGAACAGACGCGCGCCGTTGGCTACCAGGCTTGAAATTAAACCCAAGCCGTCAGCTGGCGCTCTTCAAAACCCAAATCGCAGACAAAGAAAAGCCCGGCCTGAGCCGGGCTTTTCTCAGAGCTGCGAGCTAATTACTTAGCTTGAGCTTCAACCTGCGCTTCTACGCGACGGTTAACAGCGCGGCCAGCTTCAGTGGCGTTGTCAGCAACTGGGCGGGATTCGCCGTAGCCAACGGACTGAACGCGGGACGACTCAACACCGTACTGGTTGGTCAGAACCTGCTTAACGGCGTTTGCACGACGCTCGGACAGTTTCTGGTTGTAAGCGTCAGGACCGACGGAGTCAGTGTGACCTTCAACAGTAGTGGTGGTGGATGGGTACTGCTTCATGAAGTCAGCCAGGTTCTTGATGTCGCCGTAGCTGTTGGTTTTAACAACAGATTTGTCGAAATCGAACTTGACGTCCAGCTCTACGCGGACAACTTCAGCAACGGCTGGGCAGCCATCAGCGTCAACAGTGACGTTGGCTGGGGTGTCAGGGCACTTGTCAACGTTGTCGCAAACGCCATCGTTGTCGCTGTCGGAGCAGACTTCAGCCGGTGCTGGAACTGGAGCAGCAGCAGGCTTGGAGCCGCCACCGAAGTTCACACCGATACCGACGCTAGGAGCCCACTCGGTGTCGCCCTTGTCGATGTTGTACTGAGCTTCAACGCCGGCACGGGCGTAGAAGTTGTCAGTGAAGTACAGCTTGGCACCGCCGCCAACGTTGGCGAAGGTGGAACCGTCACGACCACCGCGATCGTTCTGGCCGATGCTCTGGTCAGAGAAACCAGCGGAGACGTACGGACGCAGCATGTCGCCTGGGTTGTTGAAGTGGTACAGAGCGTCCAGGGCAGTGTTGGAGCCCTTGATGTTCTTGCCAGAGTCGCTACGCACGTTGTGCACTTCGTCGTAGCCCAGACGCAGTTCAACGTCGTCGGTCAGGAAGTAACCAACCGAACCACCGAACAGGTTGCCGTCGTTTTTGAAATCGCGTTGGCTGTCGTAGTACTCTTTCTTCGCGAAACCTTCGATTTCAACTGCGCCTTGGCCTTGTGCCAGTGCGCCGACCGAAGTGGCCGCAATCAAAGAACCAATGGCCAAGCCCAAGGTGTTTTTCAGTTTCATCCGTTAAATCCCCATCTGGTGATTGTGAATCAGTCCCGCAAACCGGGGGACAACTCGGCGGCAATTCTATCAGAACTTGCCTACACGTAAGAGATAATTTGCGCCGAACTAAGTTTCAGCAATACCTGCAAATTTCTCACGCAATTTATCTAGAGCACGTTTGTAACGCATTTTTGTTGCACTCAAACCCATATGCATGATGTCTGCGATCTCCTGAAACTCCAGCTCTGCGACAAATCGTAGCACCAGAATTTCACGGTCAATCGGGTTCACATGCACCAACCAGCGATCAAGTCCACCCTTTTCCTCGGGTTTCGGCGCCTTTTCTTCAGACGCTTCCTCGAGGGGGTCAAGACTCAAAGCATCCATCAAGCGACGCTTTCGCCGTTCTTTCCGATACTGCGTGATGCATTCGTTGTACGTGATGCTATATAGCCATGTCTTGAACTTCGATTTCCCCTCGAAATTCTTCAGCCCATACAGCACCTTCAACATCACTTCCTGACAGACATCGTCCGCGTCGCGATCGTTCCCAAGATATCGTGCACAGACGTTAAATAATGTTCGCTGGTAACGCCGCATCAATTCTTCATAGGCGCGCGTCACGTGAAACAGCTCGGTATGCGAGCGCGCGACCAACTCCTCATCAGAGAGCTCGCGGGGGTCGTAGCGCGTGGAGAGCGGTTGAGCTTTATTCAAAACAAGTCAGGCCGACAGTCAGGTCAATGTCCGCCGCAGCCCTTCAGGGCATTTCGCGGCGGCATACATTAGCAGGGTTTGCCGGGTTAGCGGCTACTCACATGCTGCTCCAGGAGAATCCGATTGGAGAGAGAGACTAGCTCACCCTCATCGGTCAGCAATGTGGTTTTAACCGTGCCGATCTCCTCGATCTGCCCTTCGACCTCGCCAACACGCACTTGTTGCCCAACCTGATACAACTCACGCACATAGATTCCCGCAAGAATCTGACCGGCAATTTCCCGGCTCCCCAACCCCATGGCCAGCGCGACAGCCAGACCAACGGTAATCAAAACGATCACGATCACATGGTTGAGCAGGTCAGTCTTGACCTCCAACTGGCTGATCGCGACCGAAATACTGATGATGATCACCAGGCCCTGGGCAATCCGCCCCAGGCCCGCCGCGTAGTCCAGGCCCACGCCTTCGGCGGCGCCACGCACCAGGCCGTTGGCCAATTGTGCCAGCAGGACACCTACCAGCAGCACCAGCGCGGCACCGAATACTTTCGGCAAATACAGCGCCAGCATGTCGAGCGTAGCTGAAACCCGCTCAAGTCCAAGGGATTCTGCGGCAGAAACCAGAAAAATCAGCAGAACGAACCAATAGACGATTTTACCGATCAGCGTCGAGATCGGCACCTGCAGGCCGGCCCGGGACATCAGTTTTGTCAGACCGGTACCGCCCATCAGGCGATCGAGGCCCAGCTTGGCGAGCAACTTGGACAGCAAAGTGTCCAGAAGTTTCGCCACGACGAAACCCAGCAGCAGCACGACCAGTGCGCCAAACAGGTTCGGAATGAAGTTGGCGACCTTGGTCCATAACGCAGTCATTGCAGTGACGAGGCTCTGTGTCCAGAGATCAAGTTCCATATTCAATCAGCCTTATCAGCAGTGCGAGCGGTAGGTTTACGGTGACGGGAAACCGGCGAGACATGGGCCGATCCATTGTTCAAGGCGATCATCAGCGCGGGCAGCCAGCGCCCCAGCAGGCTGAACAGATCGCCGGCGCCAACCTGGCGGTTGGCGGTTTTCAGGACGCGGCCCAGGCACGCATCGTCGTCACGGGTGGACGGTGAAGCGTTCAGCATGTCGCGCAAAGACTGTTCAAACGGATCGTGCATACGCACCTCTCGTGATGTCTGTGAAAGACGCGGCCAGATTTGCACGGGTCACATGGGGCATCGTCAGACCCAGCGCAAACGTCGGAACAACCACCATTGGCCCAGCGCCACCAATGCCATCAACAGACAGGCAACCATGAAGCCGTAGGGGCTGGCAGAAAACGGAATGCCGCCCACATTGATCCCCAACAGACCGGTCAGAAAACTCATCGGCAAAAAGATCCCGGTGATGATTCCGAAGCGGTACATCGTGCGATTCATGCGCACGCTCAAACGCCGGTCTTCGGCCTCCAGGACCAGCCCCACCCGCTCGCGCGTCAATTCCAGCTCCTCGAGATAACGGGTCAGGCTGTTGTTCAATTCGTTCCAGTAGTCGCCATCGTCCTCGACGAACCACGGCAGTTTTATCCGGGTCAGTTGACCGAAAATGTCCCGCTGCGGCGCCAGGAAACGCTTAAGCCCGGCAGCCCTGCGACGGATCTGCAAAATGGAGCCGTGCTCCGGGGTATACCGTTCGTCGGCATCCAGTTTTTCTTCTTCCTCATCGACCACTTCCGAGAGGCAACTGACCAGATCCTGCACTTTATGGGTGAGGTACTGAGCCATATAAAGGATGAGTTCGGAGGCGGTTTTCGGCCCCTTGCCTTCAGCCAGTTGCACCAGCAATTCATCGGTGGCACGCAGCGGACGCAGACGCAGGGAAATCACCCGTTGCGCCGAAGCGAAGATCCGCACCGAGACCATGTCTTCCGGCTCGGCCCCGGGATTGAGGTTCACCCCACGCAAAAATAGCAGCAGTTCGCTGTCAGTCAGCTGTAAAAGACGCGGACGGGTATTTTCTTCCAGCAACAGGTCACAGGCAAACTCGCTCAGGCCGCTGGATTTGCGCAGCCAGGTCTGTGTTTGCGGGTGACTGCGGTCCCAGTGCAGCCACAGGCTTTCATGCGTCTGCAACTGCAAGTCATCGAGTTCAGTCCGGGCTATCGAACGCGCACCGCCCTTGCCATCCAGCACCAGGGCATGCACCAGCCCCCACTGCGCGTTGTCTTCCTCGAACATCCGCATTCCTTGGGTCAAATCTTATGCTGGCATCTGCAGCGGGCTGGGCGAGACGATCACGCCGTTGTTGTCCGCATAGAGGTAGTGGCCTGGGTGGAAGGTCACACCGGCAAAGGTCACCGCGACGTTGAGGTCGCCGAGGCCGCGCTTTTCGGTTTTCATCGGGTGGCTGGCCAGGGCCTGGACGCCCAGATCCGTTTGCGCGATGACATCGACGTCGCGGATGCAACCGTAGATCACCAGGCCTTCCCAGCCGTTCTTTGCCGCTTTCTCGGCGATCATGTCGCCCAGCAATGCACGGCGCAGGGAACCACCGCCATCGACCACCAGCACCTTGCCGTTGCCCTTGAGCTCGGCTTGCTCCTTGACCAGCGAGTTGTCTTCGAAGCACTTGATGGTCACGATTTCACCACCGAAGGAATCGCGGCCACCGAAATTGCTGAACATCGGCTCCAGCACCTGAACCAGCTCCGGATAGGCGTCGCACAGGTCAGGCGTAAGGTAATGGTTCATCGAGAAACTCCTGTAAAGAGGAAGACAATCGAGGATGTCGCAAAGTGACCGGAAAAGCGCAATGCGTCATATCTTAGCCGCAAGCCGGTCTGAGCGAAATGCCCTTGATAGAGCATCGGGCTCAGACCGCTGCGGCCAAATCCACCTTGTCGCCCAGCAACGGTGTGTGCGGGTCGTTCAACCAGCGCACCACCAATGGCCACACTTCGGCCTGTGCGACTTTGCTGATGAGCATTTCCACGTGACCGAAATTGTCGCCAAAACCCTGCTCTCGCCCCAGGTTGATGAACTGCTTGTGCTCGGAACCCAGTTGATCGAACAGCTTGCGACAGGCCCACGCCGGATCCTGATGATCGCCCGCCGCACTCACGGCCAGCACCGGCACCTGAACGTTGGCCAGCCCCGCCCACCAATCCTTGTCGCGATCGCCAAAGCGCCCGAACAGCCCGTACCAGCGCATGCTTTCCAGGGCCAGGCCAATCGGCTCGTCCTCCGGGCCGCGCTTGAGCCGTGAACCGGAGAGCTGGGCAAAGCGCTTGAGAATGAAGCGCCCACCCCACTCCACCGGCGGAATCTTCAACGGCCAGTAGGTGCGGCTGACTTGCGTCCCGAAAAACGCCGCCGAAGCCACCACCGGCTCGCCGATGTATTCGCCGCCCAGCGCCGCCGCCAGGGTAATGCCGCCCAGGGAATGACCGATCCAGTGGGGAATCTGGCCACTCTGCTCACGCACGAACGCGCCAATGGCCGGCAGATCGTAACGTGCATAGTCGGCGACACGGTTCTTGCGGTAGTCCTGGTTGCGCTGGGACAGGCCGTGGCCTCGCATCTCCGCGATCCACACGTCGAACCCCAGGCGCGCCAGGTGAGCCCCCAGCCCCACGCCCTTGGGCGAGAACCAGAAACGGCGGTTGGAAAAACTGCCGTGCAACAGAATCACCGGCACACCGCACACCGCTGGCTCATCGGCCATGCCCAGGCGCGTGACGGCCAGTTCGACCGTACCGTCAGGGCTGTTGCCCGGTTTCAATCGATAGACATCTTCGCTCAGATCGCCGCGCCGCTCGGCGCTGATCAGGGCGACAGGAAACAGGTTGCTGCTGCTTTGCATAATGCTCTTGCACAAAAAAGGGCGGCATCCTTGAAGAGCCCGCCCTACTTGAAAATCCAGACAGGCCGATCAATGTGGGAGCGAGCCTGCTCGCGATGGAGGCGCGAACAACGCAGGCATCCAGGCTGCCCGAGTCATCGTTTACGTCCATCGCGAGCAGGCTCGCTCCCACCCAAGAGCGACCGTCCGTGCCTGTCAGGCCGAAGCTTGACCTTCTGCCAGGAAGAACCAGGTTTCCAGCACGGAATCCGGGTTCAACGAAACGCTTTCGATGCCCTGCTCCATCAGCCACTTGGCCAGGTCAGGGTGGTCCGAAGGGCCCTGGCCGCAAATGCCGATGTATTTGCCGGCCTTGTTGCACGCGGCAATGGCGTTGGCCAGCAGCTTCTTGACCGCCGGGTTACGCTCGTCGAACAGGTGCGCGATGATCCCGGAGTCACGGTCCAGGCCCAGGGTCAGCTGGGTCAGGTCGTTGGAACCGATGGAGAAGCCGTCGAAGTACTCGAGGAATTCTTCGGCGAGGATGGCGTTGGACGGCAACTCGCACATCATGATGATGCGCAGGCCGTTTTCACCACGGGCCAGGCCTTTCTCCGCCAGCAGGTCCACGACCTGGCTCGCTTCACCCAGGGTACGGACGAACGGCACCATGATTTCGACGTTGGTCAGGCCCATCTCGTTGCGCACGCGCTTGAGGGCGCGGCATTCGAGTTCGAAGCAGTCACGGAACGATTCGCTGATGTAACGCGAAGCCCCGCGGAAGCCCAGCATCGGGTTTTCTTCTTCCGGCTCGTAGAGCTTGCCGCCGATCAGGTTGGCGTATTCGTTGGACTTGAAGTCCGACAGGCGCACGATGACCTTTTTCGGCCAGAACGCTGCGGCCAGGGTGCTGATGCCCTCGACCAGCTTCTCGACGTAGAAGCCGACCGGGTCGTTGTAGCCGGCAATGCGCTTGTCGACGCTGTCCTTGATGTCCTGTGGCAGGCCGTCGTAGTTCAACAGCGCCTTGGGGTGCACGCCGATCATGCGGTTGATGATGAACTCCAGGCGGGCCAGGCCCACACCGGCGTTCGGCAGTTGCGCGAAGTCAAAGGCGCGGTCCGGATTGCCGACGTTCATCATGATCTTGAACGGCAGGTCCGGCATCGCATCGACGGAGTTCTTCTTGATGTCGAAGCCCAGCTCGCCTTCGAAGATGTAGCCGGTGTCGCCTTCGGCGCAGGAAACGGTGACGCCCTGGCCTTCCTTCAGCAGTTCGGTGGCATTGCCGCAACCGACCACGGCCGGAATCCCCAGTTCACGGGCGATGATCGCCGCGTGGCAGGTACGACCGCCACGGTTGGTGACGATGGCGCTGGCGCGCTTCATGACCGGTTCCCAATCCGGGTCGGTCATGTCGGAGACCAGGACGTCGCCGACCTGGACCTTGTCCATCTCGGACACGTCCTTGATGATGCGAACCTTGCCGGCGCCGATGCGCTGGCCAATGGCGCGGCCTTCCACCAGCACGGTGCCGGTTTCCTTCAGCAGGTAACGCTCCATGACGTTGGCCTGGGTGCGGCTCTTCACGGTTTCCGGACGGGCTTGCACGATGTACAGCTTGCCGTCGTCACCGTCCTTGGCCCATTCGATGTCCATCGGGCACTGGTAGTGCTTCTCGATGATCATCGCCTGCTTGGCCAGCTCGCTGACTTCGGCGTCGGTCAGGCAGAAACGCGCGCGATCAGCCTTGTCGACATCGACGGTCTTGACCGAACGACCGGCCTTGGCCTCGTCGCCGTAGATCATCTTGATGGCCTTGCTGCCCAGGTTGCGGCGCAGGATCGCCGGACGACCGGCGGTCAGGGTGTTCTTGTGGACGTAGAATTCATCCGGGTTCACCGCGCCTTGCACGACGGTTTCACCCAGGCCGTAGGCGCCGGTGATGAATACCACGTCACGGAAACCCGACTCGGTATCGAGGGTGAACATCACGCCGGCGGTGCCGGTTTCGGAGCGGACCATGCGCTGCACGCCGGCCGACAGGGCGACCAGCTTGTGGTCGAAGCCCTGGTGCACGCGATAGGAAATGGCGCGGTCGTTGAAAAGAGAGGCAAACACTTCCTTGGCGGCGCGAATGACGTTGTCGACACCGCGGATGTTCAGGAAGGTTTCCTGCTGGCCGGCGAAGGAGGCGTCCGGCAAGTCTTCGGCGGTAGCGGAAGAGCGCACGGCCACGGCCACGTCGGGGTTGCCGGCCGACAGCGCGGCGAATGCGGTACGGATCTCGGTGTTCAGCTTTTCCGGGAATTCGGCGTCCATGATCCACTGACGGATCTGTGCGCCAGTCTTGGCCAGGGCGTTCACATCGTCGACGTCCAGTGCATCGAGGGCGTCGTGAATCTGCTGGTTCAGGCCGCTCAGTTCCAGGAAATCACGATAAGCCTGGGCGGTCGTGGCGAAGCCACCGGGTACCGATACACCGGCACCTGCGAGGTTACTGATCATCTCGCCCAGGGATGCGTTCTTGCCCCCCACATGCTCAACATCGTGTTTGCCGAGCTTATCGAGGGAAACTACGTACTCTACCAAGGTGATCTCTCCACTGACTGTGTTGGAAAAGCTCAGAAGCTGGCGGCTCTAAAGGAGCATTTGCCAGCTATATGGCCTGGACCTGGAAAATAAGTGAGAATGCGGGCCATCGGCGGCCGGCAAATCGCGCCTATCATATCCAAGAATGCTCATTAGCTTAAGGCCCAAGGTGCAAATGAAACGATCTGCTTTCTTTATCTCCGATGGCACCGGCATCACCGCCGAAACCCTGGGTCAAAGCCTCCTGGCGCAGTTCGAAAACATTACCTTCAGCAAATTCACCCGGCCGTACATCGACAGCGCGGACAAAGCGCGGGCCATGGTACAACAAATCAACAAGGCCGCCGAAACCGACGGCTTCCGGCCGATCATCTTCGACACCATCGTCAATCAGGACATCCGTGAGATCCTCGCGACGTCCAATGGTTTCATGATCGACATTTTCTCGACGTTCCTGGCGCCACTCGAACAGGAACTGACCGAGCATTCTTCCTATACCGTCGGCAAGTCCCATTCCATCGGCACCAACTCCAACTACATGGAGCGCATCGAGGCGGTGAACTTCGCCCTCGACAACGACGACGGCGCCCGCACGCACTACTACGACAAGGCCGACCTGATCCTGGTTGGCGTGTCGCGCTGCGGCAAGACGCCCACCTGCCTGTACATGGCCATGCAATTCGGTATCCGTGCGGCCAACTACCCGCTGACCGAAGACGACATGGAACGCCTGACCCTGCCCAGCGCCCTGCGCGCCCACCAGCACAAGCTGTTCGGCCTGACCATCGACCCGGACCGCCTCACCGCGATCCGCAACGAACGCAAGCCCAACAGTCGCTACTCCAGCTACGCGCAATGCGAGTTCGAAGTGCGCGAAGTGGAGAATCTGTTCCGCCGCGAGAACATTCCGAACATCAACTCCACGCATTTTTCCGTTGAAGAGATTTCCGCGAAGATCCTTGTGGAAAAAGGCGTGGAGCGGCGGTTCAAGTAGTCATGTGGCGTCTGATCTGACGCCTTCGCGAGCAAGCCCGCTCCCACAGGGTTCTGTTGTGAATGCAATACCTGAGTGCACCACAAACCCTGTGGGAGCGGGCTTGCTCGCGAAGAACGATAACGCGGTTCCTCAGATCACAAACAAATCCACAAACCGGTTGACCGGCGTCGCCTCAAGCCGCGCCTGATCCTTGCACAGCGCCATGATCTCCTCGCTCCGCTGGCCGGTGAATCGTGTCAGCAGGTTCGCCCGAAACTTCTCCTCCAGCAACGGAATGCCCTCGGCACGCCGCCGGCGATGGCCGATCGGGTATTCCACCAGCACGTTTTCGGTGCTGGAACCGTCCTTGAAGAACACCTGCAGCGCATTGGCAATGGAACGCTTGTCCGGCTCCAGGTATTCACGGCTGAAACGCGGTTCTTCGACGATGACCATTTTCTCGCGCAACACATCGATGATCGGGTGCGCCTTGTGGAAATCGTCTTCGTAGTGCTCGGCCACCAGATTGCCGAAGACCAGCGGCACGGCGGTCATGTACTGGATGCAGTGGTCGCGATCCGCCGCGTTGGCCAGCGGTCCGACCTTGGAAATGATGCGAATCGCCGATTCGTGGGTGGTGATGACGATTCTGTCGATCTCATGCAGGCGATTGCGCACCTGGGGGTGCAAGGTCACGGCGGCTTCACAGGCCGTTTGCGCATGGAATTCGGCTGGGAAGCTGATCTTGAACAGCACGTGCTCCATCACGTAAGTGCCGTAGGGGCGGGAAAAGCCGAACGCCCGCTGGTCTTCAGGCTTGAGCGCCAGATCGTTGTTGGTGTGGCTGAACAGCACGTCGTAGAAGCCCCACTGCCGGGCGCTCAGTACGCCAGGAATGCCCATTTCGCCGCGCAGGGCGATGTCTGCCAGGCGCACGCCGCGGCTGGACGCATCGCCCGCCGCCCAGGATTTGCGCGAGCCGGCGTTCGGCGCGTGCCGATAAGTGCGCAGCGCCTGCCCGTCGGCGAAGGCATGGGACAACGCCGACAGCAATTGCTCGCGATTGGCGCCCATCAACTTAGCGGTGACGGCGGTCGAGGCGACTTTCACCAGAATGACGTGATCGAGGCCGACACGATTGAAGGCGTTTTCCAGCGCGATCACGCCCTGTATCTCGTGGGCCATGATCATGGCGTCGAGCACCGCGCGAACGGTCAACGGGGCTTCGCCCTGGGCCAGGCGCTTTTGCGACAGGTGGTCGGCCACCGCGAGAATGCCGCCCAGATTATCCGACGGGTGTCCCCATTCGGCAGCGAGCCAGGTGTCGTTGTAGTCCAGCCAGCGCACGATGCAGCCGATGTCCCAGGCGGCCTTGACCGGATCCAGCCGGAACGAGGTCCCCGGTACACGAGCGCCATGGGGCACCACCGTCCCCTCGACAAGCGGCCCCAGGTGCTTGGTGCATTCGGGAAACCGCAGCGCCAGCAGGCCGCAGCCCAGGGTGTCCATCAGGCAGTTGCGGGCAGTGTCCAGGGCTTCCGGTGACTGGATCTTGAAGTTGAGGACGTAATCGGCAATGTCCTGCAGGACCTGGTCGTAGTCCGGGCGATTGTTCAGATCAACGTTGGCGCTCATGTTCGATTCACTCGTGAAGTGGTTCGTTGATGGGACCTCGGTTCAGGGCTGTCTCGGTTTGTCGCGTTGTTATTGTGAAAACGGTCAACCCCTGTGGGAGCGGGCTTGCTCGCGAAAGCGGTTTGACAGGCAATATTGAGTCGACTGATACACCGCTTTCGCGAGCAAGCCCGCTCCCACAGGGGATCAGTGGCCGGCTAGAACGAATCTCCCGGCACCCGCACATAGCCTTCCATCAATACCCGCGCACTGCGACTCATGATGGCTTTCTTGACGGTCCATTCGCCGTTGACCTGGCTCGCCTCGGCACCGACGCGCAAGGTGCCGGACGGATGCCCAAAACGCACCGCGTTACGCTCGATACCGCCCGCCGCAAGGTTGACCAGGGTGCCGGAGATCGCTGCTGCCGTGCCGATGGCCACCGCAGCGGTGCCCATCATCGCGTGGTGCAACTTGCCCATGGACAGCGCCCGCACCAGCAGGTCGACATCAGCGGCGGCTATCGCTTTACCGCTGGAAGCGACGTAGTCCGCCGGTTTGGCGACGAATGCCACTTTCGGCGTGTGCTGGCGCTTGGCGGCTTCGTCGACATTGGCGATCAGCCCCATGCGCACGGCCCCGTAGGCGCGGATGGTCTCGAACATCTGCAGCGCTTTCGGGTCGCCGTTGATCGCGCCCTGCAACTCGGTGCCGGTGTAGCCGATGTCCGCCGCATTGACGAAAATCGTCGGGATGCCGGCGTTGATCAGCGTCGCCTTGAAGGTGCCGACACCCGGCACTTCCAGGTCGTCGACCAGGTTGCCGGTGGGGAACATCGAACCGCCACCGCCCTCTTCTTCCGCCGCCGGGTCGAGAAACTCGACCTGCACTTCAGCCGCCGGAAAGGTCACGCCGTCGAGTTCGAAATCGCCGGTTTCCTGCACCTCACCGTTGGTGATCGGCACGTGGGCAATGATGGTCTTGCCAATGTTGGCCTGCCACACGCGCACCACCGCCACACCGTTGTGCGGAATGCGGCTGGCGTCCACCAGGCCGTTGCTGATGGCAAACGAACCGACCGCCGCCGAGAGGTTGCCGCAGTTACCACTCCAGTCGACGAACGGCTTGTCGATGGACACCTGACCGAACAGGTAATCGACATCGTGATCAGCCTTGATGCTTTTCGACAGGATCACGGTTTTGCTGGTGCTGGACGTCGCGCCGCCCATGCCGTCGATCTGCTTGTCGTACGGGTCGGGACTGCCGATCACCCGCAGCAGCAACGCATCGCGGGCCGGACCTGGAATCTGCGCCGCCTCCGGCAAATCCTGCAGGCTGAAAAACACGCCCTTGCTGGTGCCGCCGCGCATGTAGGTGGCGGGTATCTTGATTTGAGGTACGTGAGCCATGGTGCTCCTTACTCCTGACCGTGCATCAGGCAGGGGATGTGCCCCTGCCTGAACAGCTTGTATTAGACGGCGACCGCCGATTCTTCGAGGAAGTCCTGGGCGAAGCGCTGCAACACGCCGCCGGCCTCGTAGATCGACACCTCCTCGGCGGTGTCGAGGCGGCAGGTCACCGGCACTTCGACGCGCTCGCCGTCCTTGCGATGGATCACCAGCGTCAGCTCGGCGCGCGGGGTGCGCTCGCCCAGCACGTCATAGGTTTCGCTGCCGTCGATGGCCAGGGTGTGACGGTTGGTGCCCGGCTTGAACTCCAGCGGCAACACGCCCATGCCCACCAGGTTGGTGCGGTGGATACGCTCGAAACCTTCGGCGGCAATCGCTTCCACACCCGCCAGGCGCACGCCTTTGGCCGCCCAGTCGCGGGACGAGCCCTGGCCGTAGTCGGCACCGGCGATGATGATCAGCGGCTGCTTGCGGTCCATGTAGGTCTCGATGGCTTCCCACATGCGCATCACCTTGCCTTCTGGCTCGACGCGGGCCAGCGAGCCCTGCTTGACCTTGCCGTTTTCCTTGACCATTTCATTGAACAGTTTCGGGTTGGCGAACGTCGCGCGCTGGGCTGTCAGGTGGTCGCCACGGTGGGTCGCGTAGGAGTTGAAGTCCTCTTCCGGCAGGCCCATTTTCGCCAGGTATTCGCCAGCGGCACTGTCGAGCATGATGGCGTTGGACGGCGACAGGTGATCGGTGGTGATGTTGTCCGGCAGCACGGCCAGGGGACGCATGCCCTTGAGCGGACGCGCGCCGGCCAGTGCGCCTTCCCAGTAAGGCGGACGGCGGATGTAGGTGCTCATCTCGCGCCAGTCGTACAGTGGCGTGACTTTCGGGCCGGTGTCTTCATGAATGGCGAACATCGGGATGTAGACCTGGCGGAACTGCTCGGGCTTGACCGAAGCCTTGACCACGGCGTCGATTTCCTCGTCGCTCGGCCAGATGTCCTTCAGGCGGATTTCCTGGCCATCGACCACGCCCAGCACGTCTTTTTCGATGTCGAAACGGATGGTCCCGGCGATGGCGTAAGCGACCACCAGCGGCGGCGAGGCCAGAAACGCCTGCTTGGCGTACGGGTGAATCCGCCCGTCGAAGTTGCGGTTGCCGGACAGCACGGCGGTGGCGTACAGGTCACGGTCGATGATTTCCTGCTGGATCACCGGGTCCAGCGCACCGGACATGCCGTTGCAGGTGGTGCAGGCAAACGCCACCACACCGAAGCCGAGTTGTTCCAGCTCATCGGTCAGGCCGGCTTCGTCGAGGTACAGCGCCACGGTTTTCGAGCCCGGTGCCAGGGACGATTTGACCCAAGGCTTGCGGGTCAGCCCAAGCTTGTTGGCATTGCGCGCCAGCAGGCCGGCGGCGATCACGTTGCGCGGATTGCTGGTGTTGGTGCAGCTGGTGATGGCGGCAATGATCACCGCGCCGTCCGGCATCTGGCCCGGCACGTCTTGCCACGGGCCGGAAATGCCTTTCGCCGCCAGATCCGCCACCGCGACCCGGGCGTGCGGATTGCTCGGGCCCGCCATGTTGCGCACCACCGAGCACAGGTCGAAGGTCAGGCCTCGCTCATATTGCGCGCCCTTGAGGCTGTCCGCCCACAGGCCGATTGTCCTGGCATAGTTTTCGACCAACTGCACCTGATCGTCTTCACGGCCGGTGAGCTTGAGGTAATCGATGGTCTGCTGGTCGATGTAGAACATCGCGGCGGTGGCGCCGTATTCCGGAGCCATGTTGGAGATGGTGGCCCGGTCGCCCAGGGTCAGCCTCGAGGCACCTTCACCGAAGAACTCCAGCCAGGCACCGACGACTTTCTGCTGGCGCAGGAACTCGGTCAACGCCAGCACCATGTCGGTGGCGGTGATGCCCGGTTGCAGCTTGCCGGTCAGTTCGACGCCGACGCTTTCCGGCAGGCGCATCCACGATGCGCGGCCGAGCATCACGCTTTCCGCTTCCAGGCCACCGACGCCGATGGCGATCACACCCAGCGCATCGACGTGCGGGGTGTGGCTGTCGGTGCCGACGCAGGTGTCGGGGAACGCGACGCCGTCACGCACCTGGATCACCGGGGACATTTTCTCCAGGTTGATCTGGTGCATGATGCCGTTGCCCGGCGGGATCACATCGACGTTCTTGAACGCCTTCTTGGTCCAGTTGATGAAATGGAAACGGTCTTCGTTGCGCCGGTCTTCGATGGCGCGGTTCTTCTCGAACGCCTGCGGATCGAAGCCGCCGCGCTCCACGGCCAGGGAGTGGTCGACGATCAGTTGCGTCGGCACCACCGGGTTCACCTGCGCCGGATCACCGCCTTGCTGGGCGATGGCGTCACGCAGGCCGGCGAGGTCCACCAGAGCGGTCTGGCCGAGGATGTCGTGGCACACCACGCGGGCCGGGAACCACGGGAAGTCGAGGTCGCGCTTGCGCTCGATGAATTGCTTGAGGGATTCGGTGAGCGTGGCCGGATCGCAACGACGCACCAGGTTTTCCGCCAGCACGCGGGAGGTGTACGGCAGGGTGTCGTAGGCGCCGGGCTGGATGGCCTCGACCGCCGCACGGACATCGAAGTAATCCAGGGAGCTGCCGGGCAGCGGTTTACGGAATTGAGTGTTCATCGTCAGGACTCGGTCACGGTAATTACAAAGGGGACGCCTGACGCTGGAGTTGAATTGAAACCGGATCAAATGTGGGAGCGAGCCTGCTCGCGATAGCGGTGTATCAGTCGACATTGATGTTGAATGTCAGTCCGTCATCGCGAGCAGGCTCGCTCCCACAGGGTTTTCCGGTCATTCATCTCCGGCGTCAGCGTCCTCCGGATCAGCGTTGTTCGATTGGCACGAACTTGCGCTGGTCGACGCCGGTGTATTCGGCGCTCGGGCGGATGATGCGGTTGTTGGCGCGTTGTTCGTACACGTGGGCCGCCCAGCCGGTCAGGCGCGAGCAGACGAAAATCGGCGTGAACAACTTGGTCGGGATGCCCATGAAGTGGTACGCCGAGGCATGGTAGAAGTCGGCGTTCGGAAACAGTTTCTTCTGTTCCCACATGGTCTTGTCGATGGCTTCGGAGACCGGGAACAGCACCTTGTCGCCCACTTCGTCAGCGAGTTTTTTCGACCAGCCCTTGATCACTTCGTTGCGCGGATCGTTGTCTTTGTAGATCGCGTGGCCGAACCCCATGATCTTGTCCTTGCGCTCGAGCATGCCGAGGGTGCCCTTGATCGCCTCTTCCGGCGACGAGAAACGCTCGATCATTTCCATCGCCGCTTCGTTGGCGCCACCATGCAGCGGGCCGCGCAGCGAGCCGATGGCTGCGGTGATGCAGGAGAACAGGTCGGACAAGGTCGAGGCGCACACCCGGGCGGTGAAGGTCGAAGCGTTGAATTCATGCTCCGCGTAGAGGATCAGCGAAACGTTCATCACCTTGACGTGCAGATCGCTTGGCTTCTTGCCGTGCAGCAGGTACAGGAAGTGGCCGCCGATGGACGGCTCGTCGCTCACGCATTCGATGCGTTTGCCTTCATGGCTGAAGCGATACCAGTAGGTCATGATCGCCGGGAAGGCGGCCAGCAGACGGTCGGTCTTGTCCCGTTGCTCGGAGAAATCATGTTCCGGTTCGAGGTTGCCCAGGAACGAGCACCCGGTGCGCATCACGTCCATCGGGTGGGCATCGGCAGGGATGCGTTCCAGCACTTCCTTCAGGGCTTGCGGCAGGTCGCGCAGCTTGCCCAGCTTGGCAATGTAGGCCGCCAGTTGCGCCTTGTCCGGCAACTCGCCGTACAGCAGCAGGTAAGCGACTTCTTCGAATTGCGCGTCAGCCGCCAGGTCGCGAACGTCGTAGCCGCGATAGGTCAGGCCAGCGCCGGACTGGCCCACGGTGGACAGTGCGGTCTGCCCGGCCACCTGGCCACGGAGCCCGGCGCCACTGAGTACTTTTGCTTCGGCCATTGCTGTCTCCAGTTTTCTTGAATTTGTTGGGGAATCGGCAAATCAATCACGGTCATATCGCTCTCTGTAGGAGCGAGCTCCTACAGGTGCAGGGAGTTACTTCTTCGCGGCAAACAATGCGTCGAGCTTCTGTTCGAAAGTGTGGTAGTCGATGCGATCGTAAAGCTCCATGCGGGTCTGCATGGTGTCGATCACGTTCTGTTGCGTGCCGTCGCGGCGGATGGCGGTGTAGACATTTTCCGCCGCTTTGTTCATCGCGCGGAACGCCGACAGCGGGTACAGCACCAGCGAGACATCGGCACCGGCCAGTTGCTCGGTGGTGTACAGCGGGGTTGCACCGAATTCGGTGATGTTGGCCAGGATCGGGGCTTTCACCCGGCTGGCGAACAGTTTGTACATGTCCAGCTCGGTGATGGCTTCCGGGAACACCATGTCGGCGCCGGCCTCGATGCACGCGGCGGCGCGGTCCAGGGCAGACTCCAGGCCTTCCACCGCCAGGGCGTCGGTGCGGGCCATGATCACGAAGCTGTCATCGGTGCGCGCATCGACGGCCGCCTTGATGCGGTCGACCATTTCCTGCTGCGAAACGATTTCCTTGTTGGGACGATGGCCGCAACGCTTGGCGCCGACCTGGTCCTCGATGTGGATCGCCGCCGCGCCGAACTTGATCATCGACTTGACGGTACGGGCCACGTTGAACGCCGAGGAACCGAAACCGGTGTCCACGTCCACCAGCAGCGGCAGGTCGCAGACGTCGGTGATACGACGCACGTCGGTCAGCACGTCATCCAGGCCGGTAATGCCCAGGTCCGGCACGCCGAGGGAGCCGGCAGCGACCCCGCCGCCAGACAGGTAAATCGCCTTGAAACCGGCACGCTTGGCCAGCAGCGCGTGGTTGGCGTTGATCGCGCCGACCACTTGCAATGGATGCTCGCTGGCGACCGCATCGCGGAAACGCTGGCCTGGAGTGCTCTTGTTGGAACTCATGACTCACCTCGTTTGGCTGTCGGGTTGGCGCCGTCCTGGTAATGACGGGCGATATTGCGTTTGGAAGCGCCGATGTGACGGCGCATCAACAACTCGGCCAGTTCACCGTCACGGTCGGCGATGGCATCGAGAATCCGGTGGTGTTCGGCAAAGGCCTGGTGCGGACGGTTGGGCGTGGTGGAAAACTGGATGCGGTACATGCGCACCAACTGATAGAGCTCGCCGCAGAGCATTTGCGTGAGGGTGCGGTTGCCGCTGCCCTGGATGATCCGGTAATGGAAGTCGAAATCGCCTTCCTGCTGGTAATAGCCGACACCGGCCTGAAACGCGGCATCGCGCTCGTGGGTTTCAAGAACCTGGCGCAGCTCGTCGATTTCCTCGAGGGTCATGCGTTCGGCTGCCAGACGGCAGGCCATGCCTTCGAGGGATTCGCGGATTTCGTAGAGTTCCACCAGTTCAGCGTGGCTCAACGACACCACCCGTGCGCCGACATGCGGCACACGCACCAGCAGACGCTGGCCTTCCAGGCGATGGATCGCTTCGCGCAACGGACCCCGGCTGATGCCATAGGTGCGCGCCAGCTCCGGCTCGGAAATCTTGCTGCCCGGAGCGATCTCGCCCTTGACGATGGCCGCCTGAATGCGCCGGAAGACATTCTCGGAAAGTGTTTCCGAATCGTCCTGGGCGATGACCGGGGGATCGAGTTGATCCAGCATATTGTCGACACCTTGAAAGCTGATGCGGCAAAAAGTAGCGAATCAAGGCGTGGCAGTCAAAGGATAAATGGATATTGTCGACAATCGTCTAATAACCGCTTGCACCATTACGAAGCAGCCCTACTGTTTATAGCCACCTCCCGGCGCTGGCGCCACATGACCACCGTGCTAGAATGCCGCCCGCAATTGCTTGTGACATCTGCACTGATTGTCATAAAGAGCTGATAGGCATACGAAGGAGCTTGCGCAGCGATGCCAGGGCCTTGAATCGAAACACGGACCGCTGTGCACCAGGATTTATGAGACTCAAGCCCTTCCCTACCTTCCTTTATCTGCTCTGCCTGCCCGGTGTCGCCGCGGCGGGGGAAAAGACTGTCTATGGCCTCAACGAGTACGCTTCGCTCGACGGCATCAATCTGGAAGTCGCGGCCAAACTCGACACGGGGGCGAAAACCGCCTCGCTGAGTGCTCGCGACATCAAACGCTTCAAACGCAACGGCGAGTCCTGGGTGCGCTTCTACCTGGCGATCGATGCCGCGCATTCGCACCCCATCGAGCGTCCGCTGGCCCGCGTCAGCAAGATCAAGCGCCGTGCCGGCGACTACGATCCTGAAGAAGGCAAGAAGTACACCGCTCGTCCGGTGATCGAGCTCGATATCTGCATGGGTTCGGCTTTACGCAGCATCGAAGTGAACTTGACCGACCGAAGTGCATTCCAATACCCGCTCCTGATCGGCTCCGAAGCCCTGAAGCGCTTTGATGCGCTGGTCGACCCCAGTCTTAAATACGCTGCTGGCAAACCCGCCTGCGCCACCGACGTACATACCGCAGAGTAATTCCAATGCGCGCTCTTACCCTTCATCTGAAAATGCTGATCGCCATCCTGGTGGTGCTGGGCATTTCAGTCACGGCCTACCAGATCTTCGTGCTCGGCATTCCTGTCACCGAGGACGCCACCGACGACCTGTGGAACATCGACGCCAAGGTCGAGTTCGTCGCCAGCGCCAAGGACCCGGTCAAGATCCAGATGTTCGTGCCGCCGCTGAGCCGCGATTACGTCAGCCTCAATGAAAGCTTCATTTCCAACAATTACGGCGTGGCCGTGAACCGTGTCGACGGCAACCGCAAGGTGACCTGGTCGGCACGCCGGGCCAAGGGCAACCAGACCCTGTATTACCGCCTGGTGCTGACCAAACGCTACAGCGCTGAAAAAACCAAGATCAAAGGCCCGACCTTCCGCGACAGCATCGCCGTGGAAGGCCCGGAAAAAGTCGCCGCCGAAGCATTGCTCGCACCGATCCGCCAGCACTCGGCCGACGTCGAGACCTTCATTGGCGAAGCGATCAAGCGCGTCAACAACGTCAATGACGACAACGTGAAACTGTTGCTCGCCGGTGATCCGTCCAGCGGTCACAAGGCCAAGATCGTCGAACTGGTGCTGTCCATCGCCCACGTGCCGGTGGAAAAGGTCCACACCATTCGCCTGGTGGCCGACCAACCGCAAACGCCGGAACTGTGGCTGCGCAGTTTCAACGGCACCGACTGGCTGTACTTCAACCCGGAAACCGGCGAACAGGGCCTGCCCACCGACCGCCTGCTGTGGTGGACCGGTGACGAAAACCTGATCACCGTCGATGGCGGCAAGAAAGCCAACGTGACGTTCAGCCTGAACAACAGTGAAATGAACGCCATTCGCCTGGCCAAGCTGACCGACGAGAACACCGACGCCAACTTCCTCGAGTACTCGTTGTACGGCCTGCCGCTGCAAACCCAGCAGACGTTCATGATCATGGTGATGATCCCGATCGGCGTGCTGGTGATCCTGATCCTGCGCAACCTGGTCGGCCTGCAGACCCTGGGCACCTTCACCCCGGTACTGATCGCCCTGGCCTTCCGCGAAACCCAGCTGGGCTTTGGCATCGTGCTGTTCACCGTCATCACCGCGCTGGGGCTGTCGCTGCGCTCCTACCTCGAACACCTGAAGCTGCAAATGCTGCCGAGGCTGTCGGTGGTGCTGACCTTCGTGGTGGTGCTGATCGCGGCGATCAGCCTGTTCAGCCACAAGCTCGGCCTGGAGCGCGGCTTGTCCGTGGCGCTGTTCCCGATGGTGATCCTGACCATGACCATCGAACGCCTGTCGATCACCTGGGAAGAGCGCGGGTCCGGGCATGCCATGAAAGTGGCCATCGGCACCCTGTTCGCCGCTTCCCTGGCACACCTGATCATGAGCGTGCCGGAGCTGGTGTACTTCGTGTTCACCTTCCCGGCGGTGCTGCTGATCCTGGTGGGCTTCATGCTGGCCATGGGTCGCTATCGCGGATACCGCCTGACCGAACTGGTGCGCTTCAAGGCGTTCCTGAAAAAGGCTGACGCCTGATGTTCGGTTTCTGGAAGACCTGGAAGGCCCTGGAAGCCCGGGGCATCATGGGGATCAATCGGCGCAACGCGGACTACGTGCTCAAGTACAACAAGCGCAGTCTGTACCCGATCGTCGACGACAAGATCATCACCAAGGAACGCGCAATCGCCGCCGGCATCCACGTGCCGGAGCTGTACGGCATCATTTCCACCGAGAAGGAAATCGACAACCTCGACGACATCATCGGCGGCCGCAGCGACTTCGTGATCAAACCGGCCCAGGGCGCGGGCGGTGACGGCATCATCGTGATCGCCGACCGCTTCGAGGGCCGCTATCGCACGGTGTCCGGCAAGATCATCAGCCATGAGGAGATCGAGCACCACGTCTCCAGCATCCTCACCGGCCTTTATTCATTGGGTGGACACCGGGATCGGGCGCTGATCGAATACCGGGTGACCCCCGACCAGATCTTCAAGAGCATCAGCTACGAAGGCGTGCCGGATATCCGCATCATCGTGCTGATGGGCTACCCCGTGATGGCGATGCTGCGCCTGCCAACGCGCCAGTCCGGCGGCAAGGCCAACCTGCACCAGGGTGCCATCGGCGTCGGGGTCGACCTCGCCACGGGCCTGACCCTGCGCGGCACCTGGCTGAACAACATCATCACCAAGCACCCGGACACCACCAACGCGGTGGACGGCGTGCAACTGCCCTACTGGGACGGTTTCATGAAACTCGCGGCCGGCTGCTATGAGCTGTGCGGGCTGGGTTACATCGGTGTCGACATGGTGCTGGACCAGGAAAAAGGCCCCTTGATCCTCGAACTCAACGCCCGGCCAGGGCTGAACATCCAGATCGCCAACGACTGCGGGCTGACGTTGCGCACCCATGCGGTCGAAGCGCGGCTGGAGGAATTGAAGGCCCGCGGCGTGACGGAAACCGTCGAGGAACGCGTGGCGTTCGTGCAGGAAATGTTCGGCCATATTCCGCCGGTCGAGGGTTGATCCGGGACTCAATTGACACCATCGCGAGCAGGCTCGCTCCCACACGTTTTGCGGTGTTGCGCAGATTGCGTTCACACCATGATTACGGTGGGAGCGAGCCTGCTCGCGATGACAATCGAACAGGCACCACCCCATCATCCCAGCCCCCAACCTGCCAGTCCCCGACATCCCCTCTAGGAGCAATCCGTCGAGGGGACTACAATCGCCACCCCGCCTCGATGGCTGATCCGCCCCGCCCATGTTGACCTGTTCCGTACACCCGCTGCCCTATTGCGCCGACCCCGCCCGGTACTTCGCGGCGATCCGCCATGCACCCGGTGCCGTGCTGCTCGACAGCGGCCGTCCCAGCGCCGACCGAGGTCGGTTTGACCTGCTCAGCGCCTGGCCGCTGGAAACGCTGACGGTGGCCCCCGAGGAAAGCGGCAACGATTTCCTGCAACGCCTGCGCGAAAACCTGACGCGACTCGGTGAAGCCAGCGTCCCCTTCGAACTGCCCTTTGCCGGCGGCCTGATCGGCTACCTGAGTTACGACTTCGGCCGGCACCTGGAACACCTGCCCAGTCGGGCGCAAGACGATCTGCAATTGCCCGATGCGCGCTTCGGGCTCTACAACTGGGCGTTGATCAGCGATCACCAACGGATGACCAGTCAGTTGGTCTTCCACCCTTCGCTGGACGACAGCGAACGTCAGCGCCTGGTCGTGCTGTTCGGCCAGCCGTCGGCGGATCCGGTGGAAGCCTTCGCACTCAAAGCGCCCATGCGCGCCGACCTCAGCGCCGATGATTACCGTCAGGCACTGCAACGGATCCAGCAGTACATCCAGGCCGGCGACTGCTACCAGGTGAATTTCGCCCAGCGCTTCCGCGCCGACTGCGCGGGTGATCCATGGGCCGCCTACTGTGCGCTGCGGGCAGCCTGCCCAACGCCCTTCTCCGGTTTCCAGAGCCTGCCCGACGGCGGCGCGGTACTGAGCCTGTCGCCGGAACGCTTCGTCAGGGTCAGCGAGCGCCAGGTCGAAACCCGGCCGATCAAAGGCACGCGCCCTCGCGGCCTGAGCGCCGAACAGGATGCCGCGAACGCTGCCGAACTGCTGGCCAGCCCGAAGGATCGCGCGGAAAACCTGATGATTGTCGATTTGCTGCGCAACGACCTCGGTCGCACCTGCCGCATCGGTTCGGTGCGGGTGCCGGAGCTGTTCAGCCTGGAAAGCTATCCCAACGTGCATCATCTGGTGAGCAGCGTGACCGGGGAACTGGCGGATGACCGGGATGCCCTGGACCTGATCGCCGGCAGCTTCCCTGGGGGCTCGATCACCGGCGCGCCGAAGATCCGGGCAATGCAGATCATCGATGAACTGGAGCCGACCCGACGCGGATTGTATTGCGGCTCATTGCTGTACCTGGACGTGCGCGGCGAGATGGACAGCTCCATCGCCATTCGCAGCCTGCTGGTCAAGGATGGGCAGGTGTGTTGCTGGGGCGGCGGCGGGATCGTCGCGGATTCGCAGTGGCAGGCCGAGTATCAGGAATCGATCACCAAGGTGAAAGTGCTGCTCGATACCCTGCAGAACCTGTAGGCGCGAGCATGCTCGCGCCTACAGGCCTGGCGTTTAAAGGGTCAAGGCCCGGTTCGACGCCTTGATGAACGCCTGCTTCAAGTCCTCAAAGGTGTGCACCGCCGGGAACTGCGGGAACTCGCGAATCACGTTGTCTGGCGCGTGGAACAGAATCCCCGCGTCCGCCTCGCCCAGCATCGTGGTGTCGTTGTAGGAATCCCCGGCAGCGATCACCCGGTAGTAAAGGCTCTTGAACGCCAAAACCGACTGACGCTTCGGATCTTTCTGACGCAACTGATAGCTCGTCACCCGCCCGGTGTCGTCAGTGATCAGACGATGACAAAGCAACGTCGGAAACCCCAGCTGGCGCATCAGCGGTTGCGAGAATTCGTAGAAGGTGTCAGACAGGATCACCACCTGAAAGCGTTCGCGCAGCCAGTCGACAAACTCGATGGCACCGTCCAGGGGCTTGAGCGTGGCGATCACTTCCTGGATATCGGTCAGTTTCAGGCCATGCTCGTCGAGAATCCGCAGGCGCTGTTTCATCAACACGTCGTAGTCGGGAATGTCCCGGGTGGTGGCCCTGAGGGATTCGATCCCGGTTTTTTCGGCGAAGGCGATCCAGATTTCCGGGACCAGCACACCTTCAAGATCCAGACAGGCAATTTCCACAAGGCACCCCATTGGTATTGATTATTGAGTCGAGCGAACAAAAAGACCGCCGAACTCTAGCTGCTCGAACCGACCTGCGCAACGCAGAGGGCGCGCCAGCCGCGGCAGGATTTTGTTACCATCAGCCCCATATAGAGCGCCCAGCGCCACCGACCTGTAGGAAGCCGCCCTGATGAGCCCAACGTTCGACGTCGTGGAACTCGCCACGACTTATGCCAACAAATCCGCCCAGGACATCCTGAAGCTGGCGTTCGCCGAGTTCGGCGACGACCTGTGGATATCGTTCAGCGGTGCCGAAGACGTGGTGCTGGTGGACATGGCCTGGAAGTTGAACAAGAACGTCAAAGTGTTCAGCCTCGACACCGGCCGCTTGCACCCCGAGACCTACCGCTTCATCGACCAGGTGCGCGAGCACTACAAGATCGACATCGAACTGGTGTCGCCGGACTACACGAAACTTGAACCCTTCGTGAAGGAAAAAGGCCTGTTCAGCTTCTACAAGGATGGCCATGGCGAATGCTGCGGCATCCGCAAGATCGAGCCGCTGCGTCGCAAGCTGTCCGGCGTGAAGGCCTGGGCCACCGGCCAGCGCCGGGACCAGAGCCCGGGCACCCGCAGCGCCGTCGCGGTGATGGAAATCGACACCGCGTTCTCCACCCCGGAACGCACCCTGTACAAATTCAACCCGCTGGCACAAATGACCAGCGAAGAGATCTGGGGCTACATCCGCATGCTCGAACTGCCCTACAACAGCCTGCATGAGCGCGGCTTCATCAGCATCGGCTGCGAACCCTGCACCCGCCCGGTGCTGCCAAACCAGCACGAGCGCGAAGGTCGCTGGTGGTGGGAAGAAGCCACGCAGAAAGAATGCGGGCTGCATGCAGGGAATATCATCAGCAAGTCCAAGGCGTAACCCGGCTCAGACGCCCCGTGGGACCAGGCCTGCTTCGGGTTCTTCGCGAGCAGGCTCGCTCCCACGACAAGCGAGCTCAAACCGCGCTGAACCTCGCGCCCAGCCCCTGTTGTGCAAACTGTTCGATCACGAAATCCACGAACGCGCGGGTCTTGCCCGGCAACAGCTTGTGTTCGGCGTAGTAAATGGAAATGTTGCCATCGTCGACATACCAGTCCGGCAACACCCGCTGCAGGCTCCCCGCGTCCAGGTAACCGACGGCAAACGGCATGCTCACCAGGGCAATGCCCAGGCCTTGCGCGGCCGTGGCGCAAGCCGCCTCGGAATCGCTCATGGTCATCCGCACTTCCAGCGTCAGGGGGCTGTGTTGCTGGGTGCGACTGGTCAATTGCCACGACCTGACGCGTCCCGTTTGCGGCGAGCGAATCAGGATGCCGTCGTGGTGCCTGAGGTCATCCGGCGTGGCAATCGCTGCATGGCTGGCCAGATAGTCCGCTGACGCCACCAGTACCCGATGCGCAGGCGTCAACTTGCGCGCCACCACCCCTTGCGGCAGCTCGAAACCGCCGCCAATCGCCGCATCGAACCCCTGGGCAATCAGGTCGACCTGCCGGTTATCGAAATGCCAGTCCGGGTTGATCGCGGGAAACCGCCGCAGGAACTCGCCCAGCAGTGGCACGATGTACAGACGCCCGAACACCGTGCCCATGCTGACTTTCAGGGTTCCCGCCGGCCGCCCTTCCGCACTCGCGAGGTTGGCCACTGCATTCTGGATGGTGAGCAGGCTGGAACTGACTTCGCCGAGAAACAGCTGACCGGCCTCGGTCAACGTCAAGCTGCGGGTGCTGCGCTGGAACAGACGCACACCGAGCCGCGCCTCGAGTTTGGCCACGCTCTTGCCGACCGCTGCCGGTGTCAGGCTCAACCGCCGCGCCGCCTCGGCAAAACTGCCGACCTCGGCACTGCGCACAAAGCATTCGATACTGCTGAAGGTTTCCATAGGCGCCACTATAAACTTTTGGTTTACACAGACTATCGCAATTACCGGCTACTCAGCCGGTAATACGCAATCGATACTAGGCTCCATCAACCGAGACATTTCGCCTCGGGACTTTGGAGATCGATATGAGTACCCAGAACCTCAGCGGCAAAGTGGCTTTGATCCAGGGCGGTTCGCGCGGCATCGGCGCCGCCATCGTCAAGCGGCTGGCCGCTGAAGGCGCGACCGTGGCCTTCACCTACGTCAGCTCCACGGCCAAAGCCGAAGCCCTGCAAAACAGCATCACCGGCAATGGCGGCAAGGCGCTGGCGATCAAGGCTGACAGCGCCGACGCCGAAGCGATTCGCAACGCCGTCACGACCACGGTAGAAGCCTTTGGTCGCCTGGACATCCTGGTCAACAACGCTGGCGTGCTGGCCATCGCCCCCCTGGAAGACTTCAAACTCGAAGATTTCGACCAGACCCTGGCCATCAACGTGCGCAGCGTCTTCATCGCCACCCAGGCCGCCGCGAAACACATGACCGAAGGCGGTCGTGTCATCAACATCGGCAGCACCAACGCCGACCGCATGCCCTTCGGCGGTGGTGGCCCGTACGCCATGAGCAAGGCGGCGCTCGTTGGTCTGACCAAAGGCCTGTCCCGCGATCTCGGCCCGCGCGGCATCACCATCAACAACGTGCAGCCAGGCCCGGTCGACACCGACATGAACCCCGCCAGCGGTGACTTCGCCGACAGCCTGATTCCCCTGATGGCGGTAGGCCGTTACGGCACGGCAGATGAAATCGCCAGCTTCGTCGCCTACCTGGCGGGCCCGGAAGCCGGCTACATCACCGGCGCGAGCCTGACCATCGACGGTGGCTTCGGCGCCTGATCAACGACGGTCAACCTGTGGGAGCGGGGTTGCTCGCTCCCACAGGGTCTATGACCAGTCGAGCGCCGGCAATCCATAAGCACCGGGGGTAAAGGCTTTCAGCGTACGAAGAATGCCATCGGCGTGCGCGTATTTTTCGTCAGCCATCGCGGCATCGGGAATCGCAATCGCAGTCATGCCTGCCGCTTTTGCCGCCGTGACACCGAACGGCGAATCCTCGAACACCAGGCAATCCTCAGGCGCCACACCCAGGCGCCGCGCCGCCGTGAGAAAAATGTCCGGCGCCGGTTTGGCCGCGCCGACCTCCGGGTCATCGGCCGTCACGATGAAATCGAACAGCGCGAACCAGTCACGGTGCAACGTGGTTTTCTGGCCGAACGATTGACGCGAAGAGCTGGTGCCCACCGCAATCGGAACCTGGTTGGCCTTCAAGTGCCGCACCAGCTCCTGGGCGCCGGGCATGGCCAGTGCGGTCGGAAAACGTTCGCGCATCAACGGTTCGCGAATCTCCAGGAATTCCTCGGCGCTGATGGGCAACGCCAGCGCCTCGACCACATACCGCGCCAGATCGCCCGCGCCCCGGCCGATGATGTTCTGTTTGTGGCTCCAATCGAAGGTTCGGCCGTAACGCCCGGCAATAATGGACGTGACCTCGGTGTAAATGCCTTCGGTGTCCAGCAGCAAGCCATCCATGTCGAAAATAACGGCCTTGATCGGGCCGAACTCTTTCAGTGGTGCATTCATCGCATCTGATCCGTTTTCAATGGCGCCCTGACCGGCCCGGGCAGACCGGTTCGCGATTGGATTAAAGGTTTCAGCAGCATAACGAGCGCAGCCGACCAGGGGCAACGGACAATCTGCCGACGGCGCAAAAAACCGCGCTCAGCCACTGACCACGATTTAGCGATTCGGCCTACATCAAACACCTCCTTTCCCGACTTCTTTCCCTTTTGATCCCCCTCACAGTCTCGCGATCCAAATCGATCAGCGCGAGGGACTGCGAATGTTCAACCCTGACAAGGTCCTGGCCTTGAACAACGCCATCGGCCTGCTCGTGGTCGCTGCCATGGACCCCGAGCAGCCGGACGTCGACTCCTTGATCGGGGATTTCCGCCTCTGTCTCAACGAATACGAGGCCTGGGCAGAAAACTTCTGGACCGGCTGGGCGCTGGACGTCGAGCAAGTGTTCAAGGTCGGCAACGATGTTCGCCTGAGCACACCGATGGACTCCCGCGCCCCGGTCAGCTCGACACTGGCCACCTGCCCGGCCAGCGGCCCCCTGACCCTGGTGCATATGTTCGAAGCCGCGCGTTTCGTGCCGATCGGCGACACCCCGGTGATGCTTGAACCCCTGCTCGCGCAAGACGGCGAACCGACCTTTGGCAAGCCGGTCCACAAAACCATCGGTCCCAGCGGCATTCTGGAAATCCCGGATTGCTGGCGTGGCCAGCGTTATCGCATCACCTTCTTTCCCAACGTAACCGACGCTCACGTCAAAGCGCTTTACGCCTCTTATGAAGGCGTGGTCAACGACCTCGAGCGATGGTTACGCAACGAATGGACCACCGAGTTTCAAGGGTTGTGGGCCGGTTTTTCCGAGGCGGACTTCAGCGAGCGCTACAGCCTGCTGCAACAGGCCGATTGGCGTGGCCTCGAAAACGCACTGCACGGCTTATGGGATGACGTAAAGCAGGTGTTCGCCTTGATGGCAGACCTGCAGGCCAACAGCGAAAAACTCCTCGAATACCTGACCGAAGCCGAGCTGCAGATGCTGCTCGACGCGTCGACCGAAGCCATCGCCAACCTGCTGCTGTTGCTCAGCGACGAGCCGCTGATGTTCATTCATCTCGCAGCCTTCACCACCTGGCTGCGCCTGCTGCCGCCGCAGTACGCCGCCGAAGTCGTGGCGGAAATTCGCACCCAGGTACTGATCGGCTTCCTGCTGGCCTGCCTCACCGGGCCTGCGGGCCTGAAGGTCGGAGTGAGCGCCAGGGTGCTGGGCCGGATCAAGTCCGGACGCGCCCGCCGATGGCTGGCGGCGGCGAGCCTGCGCCTGGGCGACCTAGTGAATCACTCCGGGCTGGACTCTCACGCCAGCGCACTCAAACCACTGATGATCAATGCCCGCAACGCGTCGCTCAAACCGGCACCGGCGGTTGCGATGCACATCACCACGCCGGCATCAGCGCCACTGCTGGTCAACAACCCACTGGCGATCGCGCGCAACAAGTCCGAAGCCCGCACTCGCCTGAGTCGCCAGGAACACCGCGACGACGCCCCGGCCCCGGCGACAAACCCGAACGGCGCCCCTGTCGACTCAGCAGACAACACTCTGACCAACGGCTGCCCGGTGTCGATGGTCACCGGCGAAGAACTGTTGACCCTGACCGATGGTGCGCTGGATGGGTTGTTGTGGTTCGAATTCATCCGCGTGTACCGCACCAGCGCCGTCGAGCTCGATAACGGCCTTGGATTTGGCTGGAGCCACTCCCTGGCGCATCGGTTGGAAATCGACGGCGACACGGTCACCTGGGTCGATCATGAAAACCGCCGCATTCCTTTTCCGCTGCCGGACCGGACGCGGCCGGTCATTCACAACAGCCTGTCGCGGGCGGCGATTTATCTGGGGGATGAGCCTGAGGAACTGGTCCTTTCCCTGACGGGCGAAACCCCACGTTTCTACCACTTCAAGACAGGACGCCTGACAGCCATCAGCGATGCCTACGGCAATCGTCTGACGGTGCAACGCGACAGATCCGACAGGATCATGCGCCTCGACAACGGCGCCGGGCGTTCGCTGCGCTTGCGCTATGAACGCCGCCACCTCGCCGCCGTCGAGTACCAGAGCTTTCACCCCGCCGACACGCTGGAGCAAGCCTGGCGCACCGAGCAGACACTGGTCGTCTACCGCTACGACGCCTGCCACCGCCTGATCGAAGCGACCAATGCCCTGGGCGAAAGCGAGCGCTACGACTACGACGACCAACACGTCATCCTGCAACGGCAACTGGCGGGCGGTGCAAGTTTTTTCTGGGAGTGGGAAAAGTCCGGCAAGGCTGTGCGCTGCATCCGGCACTGGGCGTCGTTCACGCAAATGGATACGCGCTATGCCTGGGATGACAACGGCGGTGTGCAGGTCAGGAGCATCGACGGCAGCGAAGCGGTGTACCGGCACGATCATCAGGCACGGCTGGTGCGACGCGTTGAGCCGGACGGCGCTGAATACCTCAAGACCTATGACGACCAGGGCCGGTTGGTGGCCGAGAAGAACCCGCTGGGGGCGATCACCCGATACAGCCATGACGAAATGGGTCGGCTGGTTGCCCTGATCCCGCCCGAGGGCGAGCCAACATCCTACGAATACCGTAACGGATTCCTGCACGCACGAACCCAAGGCAACGCGCGGTGGACATACCAGCGCAATGCCCAGGGCGATGTCACCCAAGCGACCGATCCCGACGGGCATGTCACCCGCCATTACTACGACGCCAAGGGTCGGCTGCTGTCGAGCCGATTTCCGGATAACAGCCGGCATACCTACGTCCGCAATGCCCTTGGGCAATTGATCGAGGAGACGCTGCCGAACGGTGGTCAACGGAGTTTTTCCTACGACGCATTAGGCCGACGGACGACCCTGCAGGATGAACACGGCGCCGTCACCCATTACACGTGGGACGCCACTGGACGACTGCTGCAGACGACCTTGCCCACAGGCGCCAGTCGCGCCTTCAGCTACAACGCCTACGGCAAAGTCACCGCCGTACGCGACGAACTGGGCCGCGTCACGCGCTACGAATACCTCGACGACCTGCACCTGATCAGCCGGCGGATCAATCCCGACGGTACCCAGCTGCGTTATCGCTACGACAACGCGCGATTGTTACTCACGGAAATCGAAAATGAATCCGGGGAACAGTATCGGCTGGATTACACGCCAAGCGGATTGGTCCGTCAGGAAACCGGATTCGATGGCCGCCGCACTGCGTATGCCTATGACCTGAATGGTCACCTGCTGGAGAAGACCGAGTTCGGTGACGACGACACGACACTCGTCACCACTTATCAGCGCGATGCCACCGGGCGGCTTCTGGTCAAGACACTGCCCGATGGCGTCAAGGTCGAGTACCGCTATGACAGCCTGGGCCGGCTGGTCAGCGTCGATGACGGTCACGATCATCCGTTGGAATTCGAGTATGACCAACAGGACCGGCTCGTCACCGAACACCAGGGTTGGGGCACGTTGCGTTATGGCTACGATGCCTGTGGACAACTCAATCGCCTGCGCCTTCCCGACGGCAGCCAGCTGGACTATCACCATGCCCGGGGCGGCACGCTGACGGCCATTGACCTCAATGGCGCACGCCTGACGACACACACCTTCCTCGCCGACCGCGAGCAGACCCGCCGACAGGGCCTGTTGCTCAGCGAGTACCAGTTCGACGAGCAGGGTCGCCTGAAAGCCCACGCCGTGAAACAGCAGCAATCGCTGTATCGCCGCGATTATGCCTACCACGCCAATGGCAATCTCGACAGCATTCACGATACCCGTCACGGTCTGCGCACCTATCGCTACGACGCGCTCGATCGCCTGATCGGGGTCCGCCACTCCCGCGACCAGCAACCGGAAAGCTTCGCCCACGATCCAGCCGGCAACCTGATGATGCAGGACCGCCCCGGCATCCCGAAGGCTCGGGGCAATCGCCTGCTGATGCAGGGTGACCGGCATTACGATTACGACGCTTTCGGCAACCTCGTCCGCGAACGCCGGGGCTCCGGGCAAAAGCTTGTCACCGAGTACCGTTATGACTGCCAGCACCGGCTGATCGGCGTCTCACTGCCCAACGGCAGCCAGGCCACTTATCGCTACGATGCGTTTGGCCGCCGTATCGGTAAAACCGTCGACGGCAAGACCAGCGAATTTTTCTGGCAAGGCGACCAGCTCGTCGCCGAAAGCAGCCACGAACACTACCGCAGCTACGTATACGAACCGGGCAGCTTCCGCCCCCTGGCCCTGCTCGACGGCAAAGGCCCACGCAACGCGTGCCCGTTTTACTACCAACTCGACCACCTTGGCACCCCCCAGGAACTCACCAACTACAGCGGCGACATCGTTTGGGCCGCCCGCTATACCGCCTACGGCCGCCTCACCCGCCTCAACCGCGACACCCATCAGATCCTCGACCAACCGCTGCGCTTCCAGGGCCAGTACTTCGACCCGGAAACCGGGCTGCACTACAACCGGCACCGCTATTACCAGCCCGATATCGGGCGCTACCTGACACCGGACCCGAGCGGGTTGGCTGGCGGATTGAACCCGTATCGGTACACGCGAAATCCTACGGGTTGGGTTGATCCGTTGGGGTTGAATGAGTGTCCGGGGAAGGGGAAATGTGGGGCGGGGTTGGGAGTTGAGGATCCGGCGAATAAAGTAAAAATCTCTGAAGGAGAAGTTGATCTCCCGTCATACCCAGAGGAAAAATACTTGTACCGTGGCGACCAGCGTCACCCCGATGAGATTTTTGAAACAGGATTTAAACCCAAGGGCGCCAGCAATGATTTACTGCTTCACTCACTTAACAGCAATAACCCTCCAAGTAATTTTGTAAGCACATCTCCAAATAGAGAAGTCGGAATTGACTTTGCTACAAAATTCAATATGCGAAGCGGTTTCTTGTATACAATTCGCCTCATTCCCGGAAGAGATTTAGCGAAAGAACTAGGTTCAAAATATAAATTCTCCAGTGAGCACGAAATAGCAATTCAAGGAGGCATCAGAAACGAAGATATTCTTGGAGCGACGCCGATTGGAGCGAATGGTCGCGCCACTGGCCATACCACTTTAAACCCAAACAGGAGGTAGTAATGGAACGGGTCGAAATAGTAATCATCAGAAATGGAGAACGCCAATCGGCGGAGTTTCTTTGTGACACGAAAAACGTAACTATCACATTCGTTATGCTAGACGGGTATACCAAATCATATTCAGGCAGCGACTTCTACAATTGCTTTGGCGACGTACGTCAAGAGCATCAAGACATCTCTTTTTTGTGCAAAGGAGCGATGATCAATGTCCATCCTTCCAGCATGTCCTCACAAATGACGCAGGGTGTGAAAGCTTACGAACTCACGCTTGGCAAATGTGCAACAAGAGATGATATTGTTAATATTTTTGACTACGAGGAAAAAAACTTAACGAACGATCCAGAAGTGCAAAAAAAGTTCTTCATGCAATGGATCGAATCAGACATTATCGAGAGTTAACCCTCCCGATTTTCACGACCATCAATCTCTTTGATTTTGGAAGTTTTGTTCACATTATCGTCGCTCTCCGCCTCCGCATCATCGTCCGGTGGGCGCTGGTCTCGTCTCAACGAGTCTGTGGGTGAAGGCAGTGGATACTCGGGAGTCTCATCAATATCAGTTTCCTTCGGATCATTGCTCATCTTCGTCAATCTCCTCATCTTCCAACTCTGTCAGCCCTACATCCCCCGCATCATCGGCATCGTTAAGCGGCACGGTCGCATCGTCCATCACTGACCCCGGATCTTCATTGCCCGGGTCGTTGATAAACGGCAGGCCGCTTGGGCCTTTCTCTTCCTTGCCTTCGGTTTCCGGTGTCATGGCAGACCTCTCACAAATCGGGTGTATATAAAGTGAGAGGCAGCCAGGAGCCAAACGTTCCGAAACGCAGGAATGAAAAAGCCCGGCATCGTGCCGGGCTTGTGCAAACGCTTCGTTCTGAATCAGTGACGCTTGTGGCCCTTGCCCAGGTTGCTGCCTACGCCGCCACCAATGGCGCCGCCCAGGCCTGCGCCGATGGTGGAGCCGGTCTTGCCACCCAGGCTGTTGCCAATCACCGAGCCGCCTGCAGCACCCACGCCGCCGCCGATGGCCGCTTTGGTGCGGCTGCCCTTGCGTGCAGCCACGGCACTGCCGGCCGCGCCCGCAACACCGGCACCAATCGCTGCCCCGGTGCTGCCGCCCATGCTTTGGCCGACGACATTACCCAGCGCGCCACCCAGGCCGCCACCCAGCGCGGCGGTGCCGTCGCCAGCAGCCATTGCACCTTGAGCAACCAGAAGCCCCAGAACCAGAGCCGGCAGAGTTAAACGCATGACAAGAACCTCAAAAATAGGGGAAATCAAAAAGGGTCGAGATTGAATGCTTTAGCGGCGAGAAAGTCCAGACGCACGAACGCAACCTCAGCATCGGCGACGGTTGGACAGCGTTTTCGGAAAAGGTTTTATGACAGGCAAAAAAAAGCCCGCTGGGGAGACGGGCCAGGTGCTGCTTTCTAACGGATGAGTTCAGCCTACGTAAGACCTTGTGAAAAGTTTGTGAAAAGAAACGGTTCAGATAAACGTCGACAAACAAGCCAGCACGTCATCCCTCGATCCCGGATCAATGACGGGGTCCATGGATGATCTGCTCCCGCTTGGCGGGAGCAGCCACCTTGGGCAGGAATTTCGCCTTCGGCCCCTGGGGCCCCCTGGCCTTCATCTTGCCGAGCGTGGCCTCATCGTCACCAAAAGCCACCCCATATTCGGTTTGGCCGCATTGCACACAGTTATTGATGGGAAACTCTGCCCCGTCGTCCTCGATATACGGATCAGCCATTTTTTCACCCCTCTCAAAAATGGGGTCGACACCGGCAAGCCCTGTTTGCCTGAAACATATCGACCACCAAACCGTTGAGACTAGCTGGTCATTTATGGACTTTCCGTTCAGACATGCTGACGCCCGACGAATGGATTATTTCGCGTCCTGCAAACCTGAACGCTGACCCCGGCGACCATCACCTCAGCTTGACGGCCGTCCCGGTGACAAACACCACCACCATTCCACCCTTCCCGGCCGGCATGCTGATCTCGTAATCGAGCCCTACCACGGCGTCAGCCTGCAGCGCCCGCGCCCGATCCTTGATCTCGTCAGTCGCCTGCATACGCGCTTCTTTCAATGCGCGTTCCAATGTCTGTGAGCGACCACCAAAAAAGTCGCGCATCCCGGCGAACATATCGCGAATAACGTTGACTCCCTGCACCGACTCGGCGCTCACAACATCCAGGTAGGCGGTGATTTGTCGACCTTCGATGGCATGGGTGGTGGTGACGATCATGGGATTTCCTTTTCATGGCCCTGGCATTCAAGGCGAGCGGGACAATGTTATACACAGCTGCTCGAATATTTCGATTCCGCTCGCTTCCTGCATCCCATTCAGAAAGCCCCTTTCGGCTGGGCACGCCGCCTCAACAAAAGCAGACGCCAGAAACCACAAAACCCCTGACTTCTTTCGAAATCAGGGGTTCTGGTTACATCGAATTTGGCGGTGAAGGAGAGATTCGAACTCTCGATACAATTTCTTGTATACACACTTTCCAGGCGTGCTCCTTAAGCCACTCGGACACTTCACCGTATCTCTTCAAACATGTTCTGTCTGTCGAGGCGCGCTAATGTAGTCGAAAGCATTTCCGATGGCAATTTTTTTTTGCAGAATTTTCATGTGGTTAGCGATTTAGACGTTCCGCGGCTTCCTGGACATGGCAAACCCGCCAATCTCTGGCTTCGTGTCCCTGTTCTCCAGGGAATAGAGCGCACGGTGGGCGTGACCGAGCCGGCCTGGTCGCTGGGAAAACGGTGACCGGTGAGTCAGTCACGGCGCTTTACCTCGCCTACGGCGGTGGGTAACGTCAGCCTCAACTTTCATACAAGGAATAGCGTCATGAGTGAGTTGATTTCCTACCACCTCGAAGACGGTATCGCGACCCTGACCTTGAGCAACGGCAAGGTCAATGCCATTTCGCCGGACGTGATTGCCGCGTTCAATACGGCGCTGGACCAGGCGGTGACTGATCGCGCCGTGGTGATCATTACCGGTACGCCAGGGATTCTGTCGGGCGGGTATGACTTGAAGGTGATGACCGCCGGGCCGAAGGAAGCCGTATCGCTGGTGACGGCCGGTTCCACCCTGGCCCGTCGCCTGTTGTCGCACCCGTTCCCGGTGATCGTCGCCTGCCCTGGGCACGCCGTGGCCAAGGGTGCATTCCTGCTGTTGTCGGCCGATTACCGCATCGGTGTCGACGGCCCGTTCAGCATCGGCCTGAACGAAGTGCAGATCGGTATGACCATGCACCACGCCGGTATCGAGTTGGCCCGTGACCGCCTGCGCAAATCGGCATTCCATCGCTCGGTGATCAACGGCGAGATGTTCACCCCGCAGAGCGCCGTGGATGCCGGCTTCCTCGATGTGGTGGTGTCGGCCGAGGAGCTACAAGGCGCGGCGCTGGCGGCGGCTCGCCAGTTGAAGAAGATCAACATGAGTGCGCACAAGAACACCAAGTTGAAGGTACGCAAGGCGCTGCTGGATACGCTGGATAACGCGATCATCCAGGATCAGGAGCATCTGGTTTAATCCCGTCAGTTCAACCCGGAGCCTGTGTCGTTGTTCAAGTCCATCGCGAGCAGGCTCGCTCTCACGGCAGTGTGGGGCTTTTCAAGTGTGATTGATGGAAAAGCCCTACAACCGCTCTAGAACAAGTCTGACCAACGAGTCGGAAATTTTTACTTAAACATCGCCTATCTCCGGTCTCTTCCGGGCAATTGCCGAATACAGTGCACATCCGTACACTGCGCCACCTTTTGTCCCGGTGGGGCCTGAAAATGCTGTTTGTGTTTCGTATGTCGTTGATGGGGCTGCACTTTATTCTGGCGGGCATCCTCGGGGTGATCCTTGGACTGTGCCGGCCATTCAATCCGGACAACAGCCGCCTCTGCGCCCGTCTTTATGCCTGGCCGGCGATGTGCATTTTGCGTTTGCGGGTGAAGGCCGACGTCGGCCCACTGATGGACAAGCCGCAAAGTTGTGTGATCGTCGCCAACCACCAATCCAACTACGATCTGTTCGTGTTCGGCAACGTGGTGCCGCGCCGCACCGTGTGCATCGGCAAGAAGAGCCTGAAGTGGGTGCCGTTGTTCGGCCAGTTGTTCTGGCTGGCAGGCAATGTGCTGATCGACCGCGGCAATGCGCACAAGGCGCGCCGCTCGATGCTGACCACGACGCACACCCTGCAGCATGAGGACACCTCGATCTGGGTGTTCCCGGAAGGCACGCGCAACCTCGGTGAAGAGCTGCTGCCGTTCAAGAAAGGCGCGTTCCAGATGGCCATCGCCGCCGGTGTACCAATTGTCCCGGTGTGTGTCAGCACTTACGTCAAGCACATGCGATTGAACCGCTGGCGCAGTGGGAAAATTCTGATCCGCTCGCTGCCGGCGATTCCGACTGCCGGCCTGAGCCTGGACGACATGCCAATGCTGATCGCCCAGTGCCGCGAACAGATGCGCGACTGCATCGCCTCGATGGATCGGCAACTGCAAGCCGCGTGACAGGAAACCCGCCCTGTGCGGGTTTTCTTTTGCCCGGGATTTGCCGCGAACTCTGCAGATTTCACTGACTCTCAAGCAACAGACAAGGCTAAGCTGAAGATTGCCTGCCATCTGCCAACCAGAAGTGAACGTGAATCATGGGTCGAGTTGTTGCTGCTGCGGTTTACAGCGCCGGTAAAAAAGTCACCAATATTACCCTCGATGAAGGCGCTGCCTGGGCTGCCAAGCCCGATCACTTCGTCTGGATCGGCCTCGAAGAACCGGACGCGCAGGAGTTGGCCAACCTGCAACGCCAGTTCAACCTGCACGAACTGGCCATCGAAGATGCCCTGGAAAAACACAGCCGACCGAAGCTGGAAACCTTCGGCGATGCGCTGTTTATCGTCACTTACTCGCCGATCCGCCATGACGGCAACCTGCAGTTCATCGAGACCCATATCTTTGCCGGTAACGGCTACATCATCACCGCACGCAACGGTCACTCGGCGTCCTACGCCCATGTCCGACAACGTTGCGAGGCGCGTCCGCTGCTGCTTGAGCATGGGGAAGATTTCGTCCTCTACGCCCTCCTCGACTTCGTGATCGAAAACTACCAGCCGGTGGGCGAAGCCATTCATGCCGAAATCGACGAGCTGGAACGCAACGTGTTGTGCAGCGCCCTGAATGAGCACGACATCCAGAAATTGCATGGCCTGCGCCGCGACGTCGTGCGCTTGCGCCGTTACGCGGCGCCGATGGTGGAGATCAGCGAGGAGTTGCAGAAACTCAGCTTTCCGTTCATCGACAAGAACATGCGTCCGTATTTTCGCGACGTGCAGATCCATGTGACGCGGCAAATGGAAGACCTGACGACCCTCGCGGAGATCGCCAGTCAGACCATTGAAGTCGGGGTGCTGCTGGAGGCGTCACGGCAAAGCGTGGTACAGCGCAAGTTTGCCGCATGGGCGGCGATCCTGGCGTTCCCGACGGCGGTCGCCGGTATCTACGGGATGAACTTCCAGAACATGCCGGAACTGACCTGGCACTACGGGTATTTCGCGGTGCTGGGGTTCATTGCGGTGGGGTGCGTGGGGTTGTGGGGGAGTTTCAAGAAGTCGGGATGGTTGTAGCGTCTGCAACAGCAATCGCCAGCAGGCCCGCTTGCATATCCCACTTGGGATAAGGCAGCGAACCTGCTCGCGATGGTTTAGACCGTTTCGGGTTTGTGCGCGACAAACCGCATCATCCACTCCGCAACGGTCGTGCCGTGATGTTCCTGCTCCAGGCTGTTGATGCCTTTCGAGTACACCTGTTCGCCCAGCGCTTCCTGACGAATATCCAGCAAGGCCCGCGAATAATCGTGAATGAATTCCGGATGGCCCTGGAAGCACAGCACCTGGTCATTGATGTGGTAAGCGGCGAACGGACAGAAATCGCTGGACGCGATCACCGTGGCGTTTTCCGGCAGCGTGGTCACCTGGTCCTGGTGGCTGATCAGCAAGGTCAGCTCTTCACGCACCGGGCTCATCCAGGGCGCCTTGGCCGCCAGTTTGTAGTTGTGCGTGCCAACGCCCCAACCCTGGGTGGCGCGCTCGCTCTTGCCACCCAGCAGCAACGCCAGCAACTGATGGCCGAAGCACACGCCGAGCAATTTGTCGCCGCGCTCGTAGCGAGTCAGCAGGTAGGCCTTGAGGGTTTGAATCCAAGGATCGGTGCCGAAGGAGTCGGCCTTGCTGCCGGTGACGAGGTAGGCGTCGAAGGTTTCGTCATCACGCGGATAGTCGCCCTGCATCACGTTGTACACGGTGAACTCGGCGGCGATGGGCTGTTGCGAAAACAGGCGCTGAAACATCTGCCCGTAACCCTGATATTGATCGACCAGTTCCGGACGCAGGATGTCGGTTTCAAGAATGCAGATGCGTAACGACATAAAAAATACCTGACACGTGATGGGAATAATGCACACCCCAGAGCCTGCCTCGAAACACGGTGACAAGGCAAGCCCGGCGTGCGTCATCGGTCCCTTAGAACGCCTCCTCCCTGGCGGCTTTTTCCAGCAGCAGGGCCGGCGGCGCGAACCGTTCGCCGTACTGCTCGGCCAGGTATTGCGCGCGGGCGACGAAGTCCTTCACGCCATACTGGTTGATGAACTGCAACGCGCCACCGGTCCAGGCTGCAAAACCGATACCGAAGATTGAACCGACATTGGCGTCTGCCGTGGAGGTCAGGACGCCTTCCTCCACGCACCGCACGGTCTCGATGGCTTGCACGAACAGCAGTCGATCGCGCACATCCTGCGGCGATATCTGCCCATCGGCTTTCTCGAATCGGGTTTTCAATGCCGACCATAAATGCTTCTGGCCAGCGGCCGGGTACTCGTAGAAACCACCGCCAGCGGCCCTCCCCCCACGCTTGTACTCGTTGAGCATCAGGTCGATCACGGCGAACGCCGGGTGTTCGACCAGCGGTTTGCCTTCCGCTTGCAGGTCCCTAGCCGTTTGCTGGCGGATATGGCTCATCAGGCTCAGGGACACTTCATCGGAAATGGCCAGGGGTCCGACAGGCATCCCGGCCTTGCGTGCCTCGGTCTCGATCATTGGGGCACTCACGCCCTCGCCGAGCATGGCGATGCCCTCGTTGGTGAACGTGCCGAACACACGGGAGGTGAAGAAACCGCGACTGTCGTTGACCACAATCGGTGTTTTTTTGATTTGCAGGACGAAATCGAAAGCGCGCGCCAGGGTTTCGTCACGGGTGTGCGCGCCCTTGATGATTTCCACCAGGGGCATTTTGTCCACGGGGCTGAAGAAATGCAGGCCAATGAATTTGCCGGGGTCCGGCACCGCCCTGGCCAGGCCGGTGATCGGCAAGGTCGAGGTGTTCGACGCGATCACCGCGTCCGCCCCGACAATCTGCTGTGCGGCGGATGACACCCTGGCTTTCAGCTCGCGGTCTTCGAACACGGCTTCGATGATCAGGTCGCAACCGGCCAGATCGGCATCGCTGGCGGTGGGATGGATGCGCGCCAGAATCGACTCGCGCTGCCCGGGCGTCATGTGGCCACGGGCAACCTTCTTGTCCAGCAACGCCACCGAATGCGCCTTGCCCTTCTCAGCCGCCGCCGTGTCGATGTCCTTGAGTACCACCTCGATACCGGCCGAGGCGCTGACGTAGGCAATGCCGGCCCCCATCATCCCCGCGCCCAGTACACCGACGCGACGCGTCACGTAGGGTGCGAACCCTTGGGGACGCGAGCCGCCAGCGTTGATTTCATTGAGTTGGAACCAGAAGGTGCCGATCAGGTTTTTCGAGATCTGGCCGGTAGTCAGCTCCGTGAAGTAACGGGTTTCGATCAGATGGGCCGTGTCGAAATCCACCTGTGCACCCTCTACCGCAGCACACAGAATCTTCTCCGGCGCAGGCAGGCAGCCCTGAGTCTTGGCGCGCAGGATCGACGGCGCGATGGCCAGCATCTGCGCGACCTTGGGGTTCGAAGGCGTACCGCCCGGGATCTGGTAGCCCTTCACATCCCACGGCTGCGTCGCCACGGGATGGGCCAGGACCCAGGCCCGGGCCTTGGCCAGCAATTCATCGTGGTCGGTGGCCAGCTCATCGATCAGACCGGCCTGCAAGGCTTGCTGCGGGCGCACCTTCTTGCCCTCCAGCAGATACGGCAAGGCCTTTTCCAGGCCCAGCATACGCACCATGCGCACCACCCCGCCGCCGCCCGGCAGCAAGCCCAGCGTGACTTCCGGCAAGCCGAGCTGTACCGAAGGATGGTCCAGCGCCACCCGGTGATGACAGGCCAGGCAGATTTCCCAGCCGCCACCCAGCGCGGCGCCGTTGATCGCGGCGACCACTGGCTTGCCCAGGGTTTCCAGGGTGCGCAACTGGCTCTTGAGCGTCAGCACCATGTCGTAGAAAGCTTTGGCTTGCGGTTTGCCGACCTTGATCAGTTCGTTCAGATCGCCACCGGCGAAGAAGGTTTTCTTGGCCGAGGTGATGATCACACCGGCGATCTGGTCTTGCTCGGCCGCCAGGCGAGCGACGCAGGCGGCCATGGCCTCGCGGTAGACCGCGTTCATGGTGTTGGCGCTCTGGCCCGGCATGTCGATGGTCAGGACGACGATCCGGTCCTGGCCTTGTTCGTAACGAATGGCTTCAGTCATGAAGAGGCTTCCTTGAAAGGCTCAGAGGCGTTCGATAATGGTGGCAATGCCCATGCCGCCGCCGACACACAGGGTCGCCAGGCCGAAGCGCAGGCGTCGGGCTTCCAGTTCGTCGAGCAAGGTGCCGAGGATCGCGCAACCGGTGGCGCCCAGCGGATGGCCCATGGCGATGGAGCCGCCGTTGACGTTGACCTTGTCCGGGTCGATGGCCATGTCCTTGATGAACTTCAGCACGACCGAGGCAAACGCCTCGTTGACCTCGAACAGATCGATGTCTTCGACTCGCAGCCCGGCCTTGGCCAGCGCCTTGCGCGTCGCCGGCGCGGGGCCGGTGAGCATGATGGTCGGGTCGGTACTGGTGACCGCCGTGGCGACGATCCGCGCCCGCGGCTGCAGGCCCAGCTCGCGGCCCTTGGCTTCGGAGCCGATCAACATCAGCGCCGCACCGTCGACGATCCCGGAACTGTTGCCCGGCGTGTGCACGTGGTTGATCCGCTCGACGTGGCTGTAGACCCGTAGCGCCGTGGCGTCGAAACCCATTTGCCCCATCATCTCGAAACTCGGTTTGAGCTTGCCCAGGCCGTCGAGGGTGGAGTCGGCGCGGATGAACTCGTCATGGTCGAGCAGCAGGATGCCGTTCTGGTCCCGCACCGGCACCAGCGATTTGCCGAACGCACCCTCGGCCCGGGCCCGTGCAGCTTTCTGCTGCGAATGCAACGCGTAGGCATCGACATCCTCGCGACTGAAGCCTTCCAGGGTCGCGATCAGGTCGGCACCCACCCCTTGCGGTGTGAAGTGACTGTGCAGGTTGGTTTCCGGGTCCAGCGCCCACGCGCCACCGTCACTGCCCATCGGCACCCGGGACATTGATTCGACCCCGCCCACCACCACCAGTTCTTCGAAACCGGAACGCACTTTCATCGCCCCGAGGTTCACCGCCTCCAGCCCCGACGCGCAGAAGCGGTTGATCTGCACCCCCGCCACGCTGACGTCCCAGTCGGCCACCTGGGCCGCGGTCTTGGCGATGTCGGCACCCTGATCGCCCACCGGCGTCACGCAGCCCAGCACCACGTCGTCGACCTGGCGGGTGTCCAGTGCGGTGCGCTGTTGCAACGCGGTGAGCAACCCTGCCACCAGGTTGACCGGTTTGACACTGTGCAACGCACCATCGGCCTTGCCTTTGCCGCGGGGCGTACGTAACGCATCGAAAATCAGAGCTTGGGTCATGACGTCCTCGAACCTGGCGATGAAATACCGAGCCTCCACCTTATGCCGAGTCACCGCCGATTCAATGACCGCAATGCTCACAGGCGTTGACGCACACGCTCAGACGGACGGTAGTGTGCTATCGGATTAACCGCTTCAGTACACCGAGCTGTCTAGCAAAAGGCCGGCAAAGAAGCTGGCAATAGGCCTCATGCCATTTTTATAGCTTTTTATGAGGCACCCATATGAAAGGGATCTAAGCCACGGCCGACGCGGGCCCTAAGGTGAACATGTGCGAAGTTGTCGTCGGGTTTTGCCGAGCGCTCGCCGTACAGGAAGTGCAACGCTCTGCCGTCATGGAGAAATGCAGGCAGGCATCAGGAAATAACAAAAAAGGCGGTCAAGCCATGTTCAAACATTCGAAAGTACGTCAAGCCGGGCTCATTCTCTTTGCCACTACGCTGTTGTTGATTGTGCCGAACCTGACCAAGGTGATTGGCTGAATCTGTAGAAGTACGGCGCCACCCATTTTCATCGCCTCGTTAAAAATGTGACGGGTCCGCTACCCGGGCCTGCATGGCTGTGCCAACCTTTGCGGCACTTCCACGACATGGACGGCGATCATTTGAAAACGCTCATTCTGCTCGGGGCCTTGCTGCTTGGCTCGCCCCTGTATGCCGCACAGCTGAACCTGGAGCTGGGCGCGAACAGCCGCACCTGGCAGACCGAGGATTTGCTCAAGCATCCTCAGGCCCAGACCATCACGATCGACAACGACGTTTCCTATAAAAAGGACATGAGCTATCGCGCCGTGCCCCTGGCAGCGTTGCTGACGGGCATCAAGCCGGGCGATCACCTTCAGGCCGTGGCGCTGGATGGATTTGCCGCCGAACTGGCGGCCGCGCCGTTGCTCAATGCCAAGGGTGCGCGGGCCTGGCTGGCCATCGAGGAGCCCGCCAACCCCTGGCCGGCACTGTCGTCCGGCAAGCCGAGTGCAGGACCGTTTTACCTGGTCTGGACGAATCCGCAGGCCGGCAACATCAGCCCGGAGCAGTGGCCTTTTCAAGTGGCCGCCATCAAGCGCCTGGCGCCGGTGGCCGAGCGTTTCCCGGCGCTGCTGCCCGATCCGGCGCTGAAAGCGGACGACCCGGTGAACCAGGGCTTCGCCCTCTTTCAGAAGAACTGTCTGGCGTGCCATCGCCTCAATGGCGCGGGCGATGCTCAGTTTGGGCCGGACCTGAATATCCCGTTCAATCCGACCGAGTATTTCGGCGCGGACTTCCTTAAACGGTACATCCGTGATCCACAGAGTTTGCGCCAGTGGCCACAGGCGAAGATGCCGGGGTTCGCCCCGTCGGTGTTGCCGGACGCGGAGCTGGAGAGTCTGGTGGGGTATTTGCAGCACATGGCGGGGCGCAAGGTCACGCCCTGAATCGCTTTGCCCTGTGAAAGCGGGCTTGCCCGCTCTCACAGGGTTCGTGAGATGTTGGCGGTTATTGCTGCTGGACGGAAATGACCGGCGTCGGCGTCGGCGACACCAGCACCTTGGCGTGCATCTGCTCACAGCCCCCGCCCCGACGCATTCCGCGTACCGGGCACGCGTCCAGGTAATCCAGGCCCACCGCCAGCTTCAGATGGCGCTCCGGCCGCGCCAGTTCGTTGGTCACATCAAAGCTGTACCAGGCGTCATCCAGCCAGGCTTCCGCCCAGGCGTGGCTGGCCAGGTGCTCGGAGTTCTCGCTGTACAGATAGCCCGACACGTAGCGCGACGGCACACCCAGGCTGCGAGCACAGGCCAGGAAGGCATGGGTGTGGTCCTGGCACACCCCGGAGCGCCCGGCGAACGCCTGGGCCGCGCTGGTATCCACCTCGGTGGAACCCGGCGTGTAGGTCATTTGTGAGTTCAGGCCATGCATCAGGTCGATCAGTGCCGTGCGATCCCGGCGGGTCTTGCAGGTCTTTTCGGCGAACGCGCGCAACGCCTCGTCGGCTTCGGTCAGGCGCGTGAAGCGCAGAAAAGGCAGCGCCGACTGGCTCTCGTGCTCGGCTTCGCGCAGCTCGTCGATATCGACCTGGCCCCGGGCGCCGATGATGATCGCTTCGTGCGGCTCGTCCATGGTCAGCACATGCAGGATGTTGCCGAACGGATCGAGTTGCGCACGCACCGGGCGCGGCAGGTCGAGCTGCCAGCTGAGCACATGCTGGCGCTCGCTGTCGTGGGGCGTCAGGCGCAGGTATTGGATGCTGGCTCGGACCTGATCTTCGTAGTGATAGGTGGTCTCGTGACTAATGGAAAGTCTCATGCAGCCTCCAGGTAGGAACTGTGTATGGCGTTACCCAACTGGCGCACCAGCGGGATGAACTCGGTCAGCCAGGCGTGCAGGCCTTCGTCGAGGATTTCGTTGATGCCGGTGTAGCGCAGGCGGGCGTCCATTTCCGCTGCCAGGCGTTGCGCGGGACGACCGTTGGCACCCGGCAGTTGCGCGAGGATCTGGTCGATTTCCTCGGTGCAGGCGCGCAGGGAGCGCGGTACGTCGACGCGCAGCAACAGCAACTCGGCGACATGCCGGGCGCCGGGCGCGTCGCGGTAGATCTCGGTGTAGGCCTCGAACGACGACAGCGCCCGCAACAATGCACTCCACTGGTAATACGCGTGGGCCGTGCCGTCGCTGACCGCTTCGGCCTGGTCGCCGGCCATCTCGTAGCGGGCGTCGAGCAGGCGCAACGTGTTGTCGGCGCGCTCGATGAAGGTGCCCAGGCGAATGAAGCGGAAGGCGTCGTTGCGCATGATCGTGCCGTAGGACGCGCCGCGAAACAGGTGCGAACGTTCCTTGATCCATTCGCAGAAACGGCTCATGCCATAGCGACTCAAGCCCTGTTCGGCGATGCCGCGAATTTCCAGCCAGGTGGCGTTGATGTTTTCCCACATGTCGGCGGTGATTCGCCCACGTACCGCATGGGCGCTGGCCCGCGCCGCCCCCAGGCAGCTGTAGATGCTCGCCGGGTTGGCCGCGTCCAGCGCAAAAAAATGCAGCAGGCGTTCGGCATGCAACTCGCCGTGACGCTCCAGGTAGTCGTCCAGGGTGCCGGTGATCAGCAGCGGCATCGCCAGTTCATGCAGGCCATCACCGCGGCCATCCTGTGGCATCAGCGACAGCGAATAACTGATGTCGAGCATCCGGGCGAGGTTTTCCGCCCGCTCCAGGTAGCGCGACATCCAATACAAATCCGAGGCAGTTCTACTTAACATGGCAGGCTTCCTTCAATCCTCGACCACCCAGGTGTCCTTGGTTCCGCCGCCCTGAGAGGAGTTCACCACCAGGGAGCCTTCACGCAAGGCGACACGGGTCAGACCACCGGGCACAACCCGGGTTTCGCGGCCAGACAATACAAACGGACGCAGGTCGATATGGCGCGGGGCAATGCCGTTTTCGACAAAGGTCGGGCAGGTCGACAGGGACAACGTCGGTTGCGCGATGTACGCGTGGGGCTTGGCCTTGATGCGCGCGCGGAACGATTCGATTTCCGCCGCCGTCGCCGCTGGCCCCACCAGCATCCCGTAACCGCCGGACCCCTGGGTTTCCTTGACCACCAGGTCCGGGAGATTGGCCAGGACATGGGAAAGCTCGGAAGGATTGCGACACTGGAACGTCGGGACGTTCTTCAGGATCGGCTCTTCGTCGAGGTAGAAACGGATCATGTCGGTGACAAACGGATACACCGACTTGTCGTCGGCCACGCCGGTGCCGATGGCATTCGCCAGCACCACGTTGCCCGAACGGTAGGACGACAGCAGTCCCGGGACGCCGAGCATCGAGTCGGGGTTGAACGCCAGCGGATCGAGGAACGCGTCGTCGAGCCGACGGTAGATCACATCGACCGCCTTGGGCCCGTCCGTGGTGCGCATGAACACCTTGTCATCACGCACGAACAGGTCAGCGCCCTCCACCAGCTCAACCCCCATTTCCCGGGCCAGAAACGCGTGCTCGAAAAAGGCACTGTTGAACCGGCCCGGCGTCAGCACCACCACGCTCGGGTTATCGATCGGGCTGGAGCTTTTCAGGGTGTCGAGCAACAGGTTCGGGTAGTGGTCGATCGGCGCGATGCGCTGGGTCGAGAACAACTCGGGGAACAGCCGCATCATCATCTTGCGGTCTTCGAGCATGTAGCTCACACCGCTGGGGGTGCGCAGGTTGTCCTCGAGCACGTAGTAGGTGCCGTCGCCATCGCGCACCAGATCGACCCCGGAAATATGGGAGTAGATATCCCGGTGCAGATCCAGGCCTTGCATCGCCAACTGGTACTGCTCGTTGGCCAGCACCTGTTCCGCCGGAATGATGCCGGCCCGGATGATGCGCTGCTCGTGGTACAGGTCGGCGAGGAACATGTTCAACGCCTTGACCCGCTGGATGCAGCCGCGCTCGACAATCCGCCATTCGCTGGCCGGGATGCTGCGCGGAATGGTGTCGAAGGGAATCAGGCGCTCGGTGCCCTGCTCGTCCCCATAGAGCGTGAAGGTAATTCCGGCGCGATGAAACAGCAGATCGGCCTCGCGTCGCCGTTGAGCCAGCAGCTCGTCAGGCGTTTCAGCCAGCCAACGGGCAAACTCCCGGTAATGCGGGCGGACCTGGCCGCCGGCATCGTACATCTCATCGTAATAGGTGCGGATCATGCCGTACTCCTTGTCACCCGGACTGACAGGCCTTCGCAAGGCCCGTGCCATCGGCATAAACGCTTTCATATCAATCGGTTGGAAAACCGCCCCGGCTACGCCGCACCATTCCTGTGCGCCAAATGCCCCAACCTGATGATCCCCGCTTCATTGCAAAGCAATGCTGTCGTCTATCAGCAGCATAGCCAGAGTTGATTTCACTGCCCGGCCGTGGATGCGGATAATCCACTCATTCGCTGGAAATGCTCACCGAACTTCCCTTTTAGCCGCCTGCCCAGGCGGCTTTTTTTTGTTCGGCATTCTTGTTTCAGGATTTTGCCAACACGCTTTTCCGCCGCGCACAAACGAAAACGGCCAACCCGAAGGTCAGCCGTTGTTGGCTACTGTTCATGATGTCAGGCGAGTCGCCCTCGTACCTCCTGCTTGACGCCCCATCCTTCGATAATGCCGCCCAATGGCTCGACCACAGCCTCGAAATCCTGCTCAAAGTCGCCAATGCCGTCATAGGTGGCGTACATCACCTTGCTCAGTTCCAGGGACCACGCACCGTCGTCCCGAGCGCTGACCTGTGCATTCAAGGACTCACCACAATAATGCCCCGCCGCCCTGCGTGCCCGCTCCTCGTCCGGGAAAATGGCGTAGAACTCGATGGGATGGAATCGTGAAAAATCGAAACCGCCTTCTTTCATGCGGCGCAGCACCGAGCTGCTGATGTCTTCTTGATAGGCTTCTGTGCTCATGAAACGTCCTCCTCAAACCGATGGATAGACTTTCCGTACTCCCGACGCCCGCATCCTGAAAACGCGAGCACTGCGATGGGAAACAAGCATGTAGCTGACAAGACCAGACCTTAGCGATCCATTCGCTGATCTCGCTTGCAGATTAGCCCTTTGTCAGCGGCGCTGCCAAGGTCTGGTTGTGACACAGGTGTGCCTGGAGGTGTATCAGACGGGAGTGATGCCGAGGATTTGTATGCTGTTCTGGGTCTTGAGATCTTTTACGCTCGCATCCGCCGTTCGCCCTTCCAGATCGTTCAGATCCAGCTCGGCGGCGACGGGCAGGAGCCGGGCCTTGATGAGCTTGGCGGCTTGCTCGTTATCCGGGCATTCGCTGCACTCAAAGGTTTCATCGACTGTTTCGCCGTGATCATCCACGAAAGTGATCTTCCACTTTTGCATCAAAGCCTCCTCGAACAAACCCGTATGTGGGTTCACCTTCATCTGGACTTGTGCTCTGGATGATCGTTCACAAAAAAAGCGGTGGGAGCGAGCCTGCTCGCGATAGCGGTGTCCCATTCAGAATCAATGTGACAGAAAGGTCGCTATCGCGAGCAGGTTCGCTCCTACAGGGAATTGCCCGTAAAGCCTTAGTCGTTGCTCGGCTTGTTCACCGCCTGCAGGACGTATTGCGGCAGCGCAAAGGCGCCGAGGTGGATTTCCGGGTTGTAGTAGCGGGTGACGATGCCGCTGCCGGCGAAGCGCTGTTGCAGGGTTTCGCGGGACAATTTGCGGTAGGCGGTGTTGGTCGCCCCCCAGGCGAAGGTCATGGAACCGCCGATGTAGGTCGGCACCGCCGCCTGGTAGAAGTGCCAGTCAGGGAACAGGCTGCGCAGGCGTCCGGCGGTGGTTTTGACTTCCTCGATCTGCATGAACGGCGTGCCGTTCTGGGTCACCAGGATGCCGCCTTCGTTCAGGCAGCGATGGCAGGCCTGGTAGAAGTTTTCCGAGAACAGCACTTCGCCCGGACCGATCGGGTCGGTGGAGTCGGAAATGATCACGTCGAACTTTTCGGTGGTGGTGGCGACGAAACGCATGCCGTCGTCGATCACCAGGTTCAGCCGTGGATCCTCGAAGGCGCCTTTGGAGTGGTTCGGCAGGAATTCCTTGCACATGTCGACCACGGTGCCGTCGATCTCGACCATGGTGATGTGCTCGACGCTGCCATGCTTGGCCACTTCACGCAGCATGCCGCCGTCGCCGCCGCCGATGATCAGCACGCGCTTGGCGCGGCCGTGCGCCAGGATCGGCACGTGGGTGAGCATTTCGTGATAAATGAATTCGTCGGCTTCGGTGGTCTGGATCACGCCATCCAGCGCCATGACCCGGCCCATGCGCGGGTTTTCGAAGATCACCAGGTGCTGGTGTTCGGTGCGCACTTCGTGCAGCAGTTTTTCCATGCGAAAACGCTGGCCGTAGCCTTCGTAAAGGGTTTCCAGGTACTCGCCGGTCGGGGTGGTGCTCATGGGAAGTGCTCCGATGAATGCGGGTGGCAACGGACGGTTACCCGCCCATGATGGCCAATCGATCCGCTCGATTGGCCGAGAAAGGCGCGCATTCTACGTTGCGGAAGATGACAGGTCGAACGTCGGTTCACGACTCGATACAAAACCTTTGAGGCAGAGCCTGTGTGGGAGCGAGCCTGCTCGCGATGGCGGTCTGTCTGCCGATTCGATATCGAATCGACTGCCGCTATCGCGAGCAGGCTCGCTCCCACAGGAGGCTGTGTTTGTCGCCCGGTTGCTAGATCCGCACATTCCCACGTGGTCCGGCGATGGCCCAGATGATCAGGCCCAGCACCGGCAGGAGCAGGATCAGCAGCACCCAGACGATTTTCATCCCGGTACTGGCGCCACTTTTCAGCACGTTGATGATTGCCCAGATGTCCAGGGCAAGAATGATCAGGCCGATCAGGCCATTGAACGTGGAACCCATGGTGTCGCTCCCTAAGAGTGATATGCCCTCTTAGGATAGTCGGCCCTTGCCAGGGTTCCGTTTTATTCGATTAAACGTGGATCGCGACTTTCAAGGCTTCCAGGGCAGGCGCGGCGGCAATACCGACCTCGGCGCACAGCTCGAGCACCCGAGGGACATCGTTGCCATAGACCAGCACCACTTGCAGTTCGTCGTCGAGCAGCTGGCTGAAGTTCATCAGCGTGTAGCCGCCGCTTTCCTTGTTCAGGCTGTCCATCTGCACCTGGATGCGATTGAGCGCGGTGAGCGCCTCGGTCTTCGCCAGTTGCCGGGGCTTGATATTGAACGTCACGTCCGGGCCGAACGAGGCGACGATCTGCGCGAACAGGTCCATATAGGTGTCGGCCTGGAACAGCACGGTTTCCGGCAGGCTGCCGACCACCACCCACTCGCCCAAAGGAATCGGGAAAGTGTCGTCGTAGTTGATGTCGGGATTGGCTGTCAGAAAAGCCTCCGGGTCGGCGTAGGCCTGGGCAGCTTCATCAGCCACTTTGAGGATTTCGTCTTCGCCCATGCACCCGGAGCTGATTTTGCTGATGAGTTCGACGAGTGCGGCTTTCATGGGGCGGAGTCCTGTAGCAAGGGAATTTTGAAGCCGCAAAGGATAACGCATAACGCCTGCAAAGGCTGTGCGGGTGCGTCGATGGGAAGGTTGACCCATATCAAGATCCACGGCACGGTATAGGGCAAAATGCTGGCACCTTGCCAATGCTGTTTCCGCTATCAGAGAAAACCTCCATGGGTGCCTGGATTAGCAATATCTCGCTGAAATACAAATTCTGGGCGGTCAACGCCGTCGCCTTTGTCACCACCCTGTTGTTGGTGCTGTACGCCGTGCAGCTCGAACAGCAGTCGCGCAGCCATGCGGCGCAAACGTCCGCACAGGCGCAGGCGCGCTTGCTCGGCGCCTGGCCCGCCGGGCAGCCACTGCCCAAGAATGACAACTTGCTGACGTTCAATCGCGGGCAGGCCCCGGTGTTGAACGACCAGCCCCTGCAGGAACTGGCAGAGGCCAATGGCTGGGTCGAATTCCATTCGATGCCACTGTTCGGTGACAACCCGTTACTGGGCGCTGAAGTGCTCACCCGCACCGACGGTCAGCGCGTCGCGGTGATCGCTCATGGGCCGAGCCTGGCTCAGGTGTTCAGCGAGCGTTTCGTCAACTACGCGGCGGCGGTGTTCATCCTGATGCTGGCGATGCTCGGGGCCTCGCAATTGTTGATCCGCTTCCTGCTGAGCCAACTCAATACGTTGAAGGACGTGATGTTGCACGTTGAGAAAACCGGCGACCTGGCGGCGCGAGTGCCGCTGTCCTGCTCGGACGAAGTCGGGCAGATGGCGGGCGCATTCAACGCCATGCAGGCCGGTTATCAACGCGTGGTCAACACCGTCGCCAACACCGCCCGGCAACTCGATGTCGGCGCCGCACGCCTGGCATCGAGCATGAACGAGGTGCAACACGGCATGCTCGGCCAGCAAAGTGAAACCGACCAGGCTGCCACGGCGATCAACGAGATGACCGCCACGGTCCATCACATTGCCCAACACGCCGGCGCCACACGCGACCTCTCGCAATCGGCCGATACCCTGGCCGGCAGCGGCCAGGAAGTGGTCATGCGTGTGCAGAAGTCCATCGCCGGGCTATCCACCGGCGTGCAGCAGACGGCCGAGATGATCCAGCGCCTGGCCGAAGACAGCCAGAAGATCAACGGCGTGGTCAATGTGATTCACAGCATCGCCGAGCAAACCAACCTGCTGGCGCTGAACGCGGCCATCGAGGCGGCGCGGGCCGGGGAAATGGGCCGCGGCTTTGCGGTGGTCGCCGATGAAGTGCGCAACCTGGCCAAGCGCGTGCAGATCTCCACCGACGAAATCACCTTGATGGTGTCGGCGCTGCAGGCCGGGACCCGGGATGCGGTGGATTTCATGCAGGAAAGCTCCTTCAAGGCCGACGATTGCGTGCAACAGGCGCAGGAAGCCGGTGCCGCGCTCGCGGAAATCACCGGCGCCGTGGCGCAAATGCGTGAAAGCAACACGCAGATCGCGGTGGCCGCACAGCAGCAGAGCCAGGTCGCTGAAGAGATGAACCGCGCGGTGGTGGGCATTCGCGACGTGACCGAGAACACGGTGCAGCAGACCGTGAATTCGGCGACCACCAGTAACGAGCTGGCGGCGTTGGCCGGGGAACTGAGCAGGGCGATCGGGCAGTTGAAGCTCTGATGGCCCCTTCGCGAGCGAGCCCGCTTCCACAGTGGACGGGGAGCGGCTTGCTCGCCAAGGCATCAGATTGAGCACCATCAAGATTGCCCATGAATGCCTATCGCTCCCATAGCCAACCACGATTCGCCGCCCGCCCCGACCGGGCCTATCCTTAAACCCAGTGTTCAACATGGATTGAGGATCGTCATCATGGGCAAACGTCACCCCAACCTTCCCACCTGGCAATGGCGCGCCTACCCCGGCAACCACCAGCACCCGACCAATCTGGTGCTGCACCTGATTGCCGTGCCACTGTTCATCGTCGCATTCCTGTTGATGGTATCCGGGGTGTTCAGCCTGAGCTTCGCGAACTTCGCGATTGGCGTGATTGGCCTGCTGGCGGCATTGGGCCTGCAACGTCACGGTCACAGCCTGGAGGCGCAGGCCTCCGAGCCGTTCAGTGATCGCAAGGATGCAGTGTCGCGTTTACTGGTCGAGCAGTTTTTGACCTTCCCGCGTTTTTTCCTCAGCGGTGGCTGGTGGCGCGCCTGGCGTGAGCGCCACCGTCGCCACTGATCAGGCGAAAATCGTCACGGTCTGCCGGCTCATGGCGATCAAGCGACCGTCCGCACTCCACAGGTTCGCCGCCGCGTGACCGTAGCCGTCAGCGGCATGCTCGATTTCAACCAGGTATTTGCACCAGTCCAGCGTGCTCAGTGCGAGCAACGGCTGGACGAATTCGATGGTCCAGGTCAGCGTGCTGCCCATCGCCGGTCTGTTCAGGTGCGGCAACAACGAAGGCGGCCAGGCATCCACCAGCGCCAGAAGATGCGACTCACTCACCGCCTCTTCCTTCACATCCCCGCGCAAGCGCACCCACCCTCCCATCTCCCGGGACTTGTTGCCGGTGAACGGCAAGCCGCCAACGCTCCAGCGCATCGCCAGGTGGCGCATGAACTCCGGCGTCACGCCTTTGATGTAGGGCAGTTCCTGACAGTCGTCCCAGTGTTTCATTTCGGGAGCAGGCTTGGCCGCCACCGCCACTTCGGACGGCCGCGAGGCCCCGAAGCTTCCCTGCACCAACGTCACCACCTGGCCCTTTTGCACGGCACGCCCCAGCACCTGGCTGACCGCCTTGCCTTCGCGCAGCACGTCGACTTCGAAACTGACCGGCACGTCGGGCTCAACCGGCCCGACGAAGGTAATCGCCAGCGAACGCACGGGGCGATCCGCCGGCACGCTGGCGCGCATGGCTTCGAATTGCAAGGCCGCCACCAGGCCGCCGAAACTGGCCCGGCCCTGCGCCCATTCGGCCGGAATGGACAGCTCCAGCGGCTGGTTGCGGACAGCGTCGAGCAGATCGGAAAAGCGCATGAAAACCTCGAGGTGCAGGAAAAGGATCGAGGGATATTAACCAGCACCGAAGATCGGTACAGCACTTATTCCGGCCAAAGACGCGGACAGATAGGCCGTCATTCCAAACCCCATGCGGGAGCGAGCCTGCTCGCTCCCGCATGGGGTCAGGATTTGAAACAGGCGCCGCTGAGTTTGTCGAGCACCCGGTCGGCGCGGGACTCGGCCTTGGCCATGGTGGTCTTCCAAACGGCCACGCAAGGTTGCAGATCGTCTTCTTCCTCGGCCCGGGCCAACCATTGCCAGGCATCGTGCCAATCCCCCAGGGCTGCCTGGGCTGATTTCAGCCTGGGCAGCGCCGGCTCCGGCAAGCGATCGAGTTCCGGATAGGCCTCGATGCCATAGCGTACGCGCTTGATCAGCAGCCGCAAGCGGTGCCGATCATGGGCGGGATCGTGCAATGCCTGATCGAGTTTCTTCCACTGTTTGGCCAGCCGCTTCTCGATGCGTTTGCGCAGGCCCTTGAGCAAGCCATGGTACTGAGCCGCCCGCAAGAAACGTGGAAAGGCGTCGAGCACCATCAGCAATTGCGCCAGCTCGGCACTGGTCGCCACGGCCGGGTAGGCCACCTCCATCTGCGCCATGCGCCGCTGCGCGGCTTCGGGCTGGTTGTGCTGGAGCAGATACGCTGCCAGCACTTCGCGGTCGCGCAGCGGCGTGGTCAGGTCACCGACCCGCGACGCCGCCGCTTCCAGTTGTTCGACCCCGGGCAAGCCGCGCAATGGCCGCAGCAGGCTGCGCAAGCGGCGAACGCTAGTGCGCAGGTCGTGCAACGCTTCCGGGTCGGTGCGGGCCTGCAGACGTGCCTGGCAGGCCAACAAGCGGACTTCTAGACCCAGCACATGGGCCACCAACCGATCAACCAAAGCGGACATCGTTTTTTCCCCGAATCGAATGCGGATGCCTACATCATGCCTCAACGGCCAGCGCGGGACTCACGAATGTAGAAACGGGCCTTTTCCGCCTTGCTGGTGCAGCCCTCATAAGCTTCGAACTGCTGTTGCGTCTTGGCGCCGGTCAGCAGCGACAGCGCTTTGGAGTAGCTGACCGTACCGGCGAAACCTTCGGCCTTGGCCAGGTCCAGTTCATGCCAGGCCGCATCGATCTGGCTGCCGCAACTTTCGCGATAGGCCGTTTTACCGGCGCAACCGGCAAGGGCCAGGGCAATCAAAGGCACACAGATCCAGGCTTTCATCACTCACACCTCAACATTAGGTAAACAGTCGTGCAGGTAAGACGGTGCGGCGCGTGAAAAGTGCCTTGGCCCCGTCGTGGAAACTCTAGCGTTGGCAAGAATACCCATCTGCCACCCTGACCTGTCGAAAAAACGACGCGTTCAGCCCGTGGAACGACTTCAGCGATTGAAGCGGGTCCCTCGATGGGTGCATTGTTGAACCTTGTCAGACGAGGTCGATTCATGAAAAAGCGCGTCGCACTGGTACTGGGCTCGGGGGGAGCGCGAGGCTATGCCCACATCGGAGTCATCGAGGAGATCGAGCGACGCGGCTACGACATCGCCTGTGTCGCCGGTTGCTCAATGGGGGCGGTGGTCGGCGGGATTTACTGCGCCGGCAAACTGGACGAGTACCGCAACTGGATCGAGAGCCTGGACTACCTGGATGTGTTGCGCCTGGTGGACGTCAGTTTTCGCCTCGGCGCGATACGCGGGGAGAAAGTGTTCGGCCAGATCCGCAAGATCGTCGGCGATATCAATATCGAAGACCTGCGCATCCCCTACACGGCGGTGGCCACCGACCTGACCAACCAGCAGGAAATCTGGTTCCAGGAAGGTTGCCTGCACCAGGCGATGCGCGCCTCCGCCGCGATTCCGAGCCTGTTCACCCCGGTCATGCAGGGCAACCGCATGCTGGTGGATGGCGGCATTCTCAACCCCTTGCCGATCGTGCCGGTGGTGTCGAGCCATTGCGACCTGATCATTGCGGTCAACCTCAACTCCACCAACCAGCGTCACTATCGACTGCCGGTGATCCAGCGCCCGGCGGCGTTCAGGTCGCGCTTCGACAGCCTGATCAGCTCGATGGGCTCCAAGCTGCCTTTCCGCCGCAAACAGGCGGAAAAATTGCTGCAGCTGGAAAAGGAAGCCCTGATCGCGGAGGCCGCCGAGATCAACCCGTGGATCGAATCCGCCGAACCCGAAGCCCAGCAGCCATCCGCCGCCCCCGAACGCGACGGCGCACCGAAGTCGGCCACGGGATCGTTCATCATCGACAACGTCGGGCCGGCGTCCCTGCTGGACTTGATCAACCAGAGTTTCGAGGTGATGCAGACGTCGTTGGCGCAGTACAAGATCGCCGGTTATCCGCCGGATATCCTGATCAACGTGCCGAAGCGGGTGTGCCGTTTTTTCGAGTTCTACAAGGCGCCGGAGTTGATCGCGCTGGGGCGCGAGATTGCGCGCGATACGCTGGATCGGTATGAGAGTGAGCGCGAGTCCTGATCCTGTGTGAGTAATCCAGCCCCATCGCGAGCAGGCTCGCTCCCACACAGGCTCCTCGCGGGCAACCCTGTGGGAGCGAGCCTGCTCGCGATGGAGCCATTACCCGTCACTCGCGACTCGCGCCTGCGTCACTCAACAACCGATACCCCACCCCCGCCTCGGTCACGATAAACCGTGGACGGGTCGGGTCGTCGACCAGCTTCTGCCGCAAATGCCCGACCACGATCCGCAGGTAATGGCTGTCTTCGGTGTGGGTCGGCCCCCAGATGTCCTTGAGCAACTGTTGCTGGGTGATCACCCGTCCCGGGTGCCGGGCCAGTTGCGCCAGCACCGCGTATTCCTTGCGGGTCAGCGCTACTTCCACGCCGTCGAGCAACACCCGGCGATAGGCCAGGTCCACGGTCAGCGGGCCGAAGCTCAGCGCCGCCTGCTGGGTCTCGCCTGTCGGTGCCTGACGCAACAACGCCCGCACCCGGGCAAGAAACTCCTGGATACCGAACGGCTTGGTCACGTAGTCATTCGCGCCGCCGTCGAGCGCTTCGACTTTCTGCCCCTCGCTGGCGCGTACCGACAGCACCAGCACCGGCACGGTCGACCATTCACGAAACTCGCGCAGCACCTGCTGGCCGTCCATGTCCGGCAGACCGAGGTCGAGCACCAGCAAATCAGGCTTGCTCAGCGCAGCTTGCGCCAGGCCTTCAGTCCCCGTACCGGCCTCCAGCACTTTGTAGCCTTGGGAAGTCAGGCTGATGCGCAGGAATTTGCGGATCTGCGGTTCGTCGTCGATGACCAGGATGGTCGTGGTCTGGCTCATGGTCTGCGGTCGCGGGATGGAGAATGGCAAAGGGTATCAGGCTTCACGCTCATTGCTCAGCTCTCGCTTTCTTCGGCAGGTTGTTCCTGCAAAGGCAAGTGCAGTGTGATGCAGGTGCCACGCCCGTCGATGCCGTCGCCGACACTGATGCGTCCGCCATGGGCGCCGACCATGCCCTGACAGATCGCCAGCCCAAGCCCGGTGCCCTGCCCGCCCCGATCACCACGTGCGGCGGTGTAGAACATGTCGAAAATCTTCGCCCGTTCCGCCTCGGGGATCCCCGGCCCTTCATCACTGACCGCAAAAAACAGCTCGTCGCGATCCACGCCGGCGCGTAATTGCAGCCGTCCATGAAGGGGGGAAAAGCGCGCGGCGTTTTCCAGCACATTGACCAGTGCCTGCTCGATCAGTGCCGCATGGACGAACAGCAGGGGCAATTGCGCCGGGACTTCGGTGCTGACCTGCAACGGCGCCAGCACCGCACGCAGGCGATTGAGCGAACTGCCGACAATGTCGGCCGGCGCCACCCAATCGCGCGCCAGCTTCAATGCGCCATGACCGAGGCGGGTCATGTCCAGCAGGTTCTGGATGTAGCGATCCAGGCGTTCAGCCTCATCGCGCGTGCCTTCGAGCAGCTCACGGCGGTCTTCCAGCGGGATCGCTTCCCCCAGCGCCAACAGGCTGTCGATACTGCCGCGCATGGCGGTCAGCGGCGTGCGCAGGTCGTGGGACACCGAGGCCAGCAAGGCGCTGCGCAGTTGTTCGGTTTCACCGTGCAGACGTGCCGCCTCAAGGTCCTCAGCCAATTGTGCACGGGCCAAAGCCTGGGCCAGGGGTTGGCTCAGCGCGGTCAGCAGGCGCCGACGCTGACCGCTCAAGACCTGGCCCTCTCTGGCGCAGACACCGAGCAGCGCCAGCGGCCCGTCGTCCACGGACAGCGGCCACCACCACCAACGCCCGAACGGCAGGGTGCCGGTGCCGGCGCCCGCCGGTTGGTCGTGTTGCCAGGCCCAGTCGGCGGCGGCACGCTCGGCCTCGGTGAATTCCAGCGGCCCACCGGTCTCGACTTTCCAACCGGCCTGACCGTCACGATTGAGCAGGCATACCTGCAAATCGCTCCAGCCGTCGAGGTGTTGCGCCGCGGCGCTGACCACCGCCTGGCGGTCAGTGGCGGCGGTGAGTTTGCGCGACAGGTCGAGCAGTTCGCTGGTCTCTTCCTGGGTGTCGCGTAACGCCTGCAACTGCCGGCGTTGACGTGCCGCGAGGTTGCCCGTGAGTGCCGCCATCAGCAGGAAAAACAGCAAGGTCAGCACGTCTTCTTCGCGCTGGATGCTGAAGGAAAAATTCGGCGGTATGAACAGGAAATCGTAGGTCAGAAACGACAGTGCCGCGCAGACCAGCGCCGGGCCGAGGCTGCTGCGCACCGCCACCAGCAACACGGCCGCGAGGAACACCAGCGAAATGTTCGGCAACGGCAGGACACTCGCCACGGCCCAGGCCAGGGCACTGGCCAACAGCGTTGCGACCACCGCCAGCGCATAGTCGAACCACACCAGCGAGCGGGTCGAGCGCTGGCGGGGTTGATGCTGGGGGTGATCGCTGTCCAGGACGTTGATTTCCAGTCCGCGTGCATCGCGCAACAAGCGTGACGCCAGCCCCCCGCCGAACACTCGCCGCCGCCAGCGCTGCCGCGACTGCCCGACCAGCACCAGGCTGGCGCGGCGTTCGGCGGCGTGTTGAATCAGGGTTTTCGCCACTTCACCGGCGCGCAACAACACCACTTCGCCGCCCAGGCGCTCAGCCAGTTGCTGGGCACTTTGCAGGCGCAGGCGCGATTGCTCGTCGCGCACACTGCCGTTATCCACATGCACCAGGCTCCACGGCAGATGCCGACGCTGGGCAACGCGACTGGCATGGCGCACCAGGCGCTCGGCCTGGTCATCGCCATCGACGCCCACCAGCAAGCGACCGCGCACCGCAGGGGCCGCCTGGCCAAGCTGTCGATAGCCCTGGGCCAGATCGTTATCGACCTGGGCCGCTGCCGTCTGCATCGCGAGTTCACGTAGCGCGGTGAGGTTGGTCTGGGTGAAGAAAGCATCAATGGCCGCCCGCGCCTGCTCCGGCACGTAGACCTTGCCGTCGCGCAGACGCTCGAGCAGTTCGCGCGGCGGCAGGTCGATCAGCAGCAGTTCATCGGCTTCCTGCAGCACCCAGTCCGGCAGGGTTTCGCGGACCTGCACACCGGTGATGCCGCGCACCTGATCGTTGAGGCTTTCCAGGTGCTGGACGTTGACCGTGGTGAACACGTCGATGCCGGCGGCGAGCAGCTCCTGGATGTCCTGCCAGCGTTTGGCGTGGCGACTGCCGGGCGCGTTGCTATGGGCCAGCTCGTCCACCAGCACCAGTTTCGGTCGGGCGGCGAGCAGCCCGTCGAGGTCCATTTCCTCGAGCATCACGCCACGGTATTCGGAGCGCACCAGTGGCTGTTGCGGCAAGCCACCGAGCAGCGCTTCGGTTTCCGCACGGCCGTGGGTCTCGACGACGCCGGCGATGACTTTCACACCCTGGCGCAACTGGGTATGCGCCGCTTGCAGCATGGCGTAGGTCTTGCCGACGCCGGGCGCGGCCCCCAGGAACACCTTGAGCCGACCACGGCCGTCACGGGGAAGGTCTGCTAACAGGGCGTCGGCGCGGCCGGAGTTGCTCATGCTTGGGAATCTCTTTTTTCAGAGGTTGAGGTGCTGTTTGTGAGGCCGTCTTCGCGGGCAAGCCCGCGAAGGATTGCGCCACCGATCTACAACTTTTCCAGCGCGATGTTCAATGCCAACACATTCACTACCGGTGGCCCCACCAGCGGCTGCTCGATATGCGCTTCCAACAGCTGCTGCAGGGTCGACACCGGCACATTCCGCGCCGCCGCGACACGCGCCAGTTGATAGGCAATCGCCGCCGGTGGCAAGTGTGGATCGAGGCCACTGCCCGAAGTGGTCAGCATCGCCAGTGGCACCGGCCCCTGCCCCGGCACCTGCAGTTTGTTGGCATCGTCGAATACCCGGGTGGCCAGCGCCGGGTTGCTGGGGGACAGGTTGCTCGCGCTGCTCGACACGGTGGCAAACGCACCGGCGGACGGCCGCGGATGGAACCAGGCATCACCGACAAAATCCTGAGCAATCAGCGATGAGCCACGCACCTTGCCATCGGCGTCGCGCACCAGGCTGCCGTTGGCCTGATCGGGGAACGCGACCTGCGCGACGCCGGTGACCACCAGGGGGTAGGCAACACCGGTCATCAGGGTCATCAGCACCAGCAGGCTCAAGGCCGGACGTATCATTGTGGACATTTCAAAATCCTCGAATCGCAGGAAAACACAGCACGTTGTGGGAGCGAGCCTGCCCGACGGATTGACATCCTGAAGAGAGGTCGATTCATGGACCGCTTTCGCGAGCAGGCCGCTCCCACATGGGTAAGGTCGGTCGTTAAACCAGGTGCAAGGCCGTGAGCAGCATGTCGATCGCCTTGATGCCCACGAACGGCACCAGGATCCCGCCCAGGCCATAGATCAGCAGATTGCGTCGCAACAGCGCCGCCGCGCTCGCCGCCTGCACGCGCACTCCGCGCAAGGCCAGTGGAATCAGCACCACGATGATCAGGGCGTTGAACACGATGGCCGACAGAATCGCGCTCTGCGGGCTGCTCAAATGCATGATGTTGAGCACGCCCAGTTGCGGATAGATCGAGGCGAACAAGGCCGGCAGGATCGCGAAGTACTTGGCCACGTCGTTGGCGATGGAGAACGTCGTCAGCGCACCTCGGGTCACCAGCAACTCCTTGCCGATCTGCACCACGTCCAGCAGCTTGGTCGGGTCGCTGTCGAGGTCGACCATGTTCGCCGCCTCGCGTGCCGCTTGCGTACCGTCGTTCATGGCCATGCCGACATCCGCCTGCGCCAGGGCCGGGGCGTCGTTGGCACCGTCGCCGCACATGGCGACCAGCCGACCGTCATTCTGCTCATGGCGAATGCGCGCCAGTTTTTTCTCCGGTGTGGCTTCGGCCAGCACGTCATCGACACCCGCTTCAGCGGCGATTGCCGCTGCGGTCAACGGGTTGTCGCCGGTGACCATGACCGTACGGATCCCCAGCTTGCGCAGCTCGGCGAAACGTTCACGAATGCCGGGCTTGACCACGTCCTTGAGGTGGATCGCCCCCAGCAGTTTGCCGTCTGCGCACACCAGCAACGGCGTGCCGCCGCTCTGGGCAATCTTGTCGATTTCACGGGACAGGGCTGGCGCAAGGTCAGCGCGTTTCTGGCCGACGAACGCCAGCAACGAATCCACGGCCCCCTTGCGATAAACGCGACCCTGATAGTCGACCCCGGACAGGCGGGTTTCGGCGCTGAATGGAACGGCTGTCAGCATGTCGCTGGCCGGCTCGGCCTGCGGGTGCAGCCCACGCAGGTATTCGACGATGGATTTGCCTTCTGCCGTTTCATCGGCCAGCGACGCGAACAGCGCACCTTCGGCCAGCTCCCGGGGGGTCACGCCAGGCGCCGCATAAATCGCGGAGCAACGACGGTTACCGAAGGTGATGGTGCCGGTCTTGTCCAGCAGCAGGACATGCACGTCCCCTGCTGCTTCCACGGCGCGGCCGGATTTGGCGATCACGTTCAGGCGCACCAGACGGTCCATCCCGGCAATCCCGATGGCGGACAGCAGGCCACCAATGGTAGTCGGAATCAGCGTGACCAATAACGCCACCAGGAACACCAGCGGCAAGCTGCCGTTGGCGAAGTGGGCGAACGGTTGCAGGGTCACGACCACCAGCAGGAAGATCAGGGTCAAGCCGATCAGCAGGATATCGAGTGCCACCTCATTCGGGGTCTTCTGGCGCTTGGCACCTTCGACCAACGCGATCATGCGGTCCAGGGTCGACTCGCCAGGGTTGGCGGTGATGCGCACCAGCAGCCAGTCGGAGACCAGCCGGGTGTTGCCGGTCACCGCGGAGCGGTCGCCGCCGGATTCGCGGATCACGGGCGCGGACTCACCGGTAATCGCCGCCTCGTTGACCGCCGCGATCCCTTCGATGACCTCGCCGTCACCGGGGATCATTTCCCCGGCCTCGACACGCACCACGTCACCCTTGCGCAAACGGGCGGCGGGGATCACTTCAAAGGCGCCATTGGCGGTCTTGCGACGGGCGCTCAAGCCTTCGCTACCAGCCTTGAGGCTGTCGGCGCGGGCCTTGCCGCGCCCCTCTGCCAAGGCTTCGGCGAAGTTGGCGAAGAGCACGGTGAACCACAGCCACAGCGCGATCTGTGCAGCGACGAAGGTCGGCACCACGCTGTCGGGAATGAAGCACAGCACAGTGGTCAGTACGGCGGTCAACTCAACCACCAGCATCACCGGTGCGCGCTGCAATTGCCGTGGGTCGAGCTTGACGAAGGCTTGCACCAGCGCCGGACGCCACAAAGCGGAGATCGCGGTTTTCGGTTGTTCCGGGGCTTTGACGGCGACCGGTTTGGTTGCGGGCATATTCATCGATAACTCCTTAGAAGCCCATGCTCAGATGTTCAGCGATGGGACCCAGCGCCAGCGTCGGCAGGAAAGTCAGGCCGCCCACCAGCAAGATGGTCACGGTCAACAAGGTCACGAACAGCGCGCCGTGGGTCGGGAAGCTGTTCTGGCCGATCGGCGCGGTTTTCTTCATCGCCAGGCTACCGGCGAGTGCCAGTACCGGCAGGATGTAACCGAAGCGACCGATCAACATGCCCAGGCCCAGCATCAGGTTGTGGAACGCGGTGTTGGCGCCAAAGCCACCGAACGCCGACCCGTTGTTGGCACTGGCCGAGGTGTAGGCGTAAAGCAGCTGGCTGAAACCGTGCGCCCCCGGATTGCTCACCGATGCCACAGGCCCTGGCAGGCTCGCGGCTATCGCGCCCAGTACCAGCACGCCCACCGGCATCACCAGCAGGGTCACGACCAGCAATTGCACTTCCCTGGCCTGCAGCTTCTTGCCGAGGTATTCCGGGGTGCGGCCGATCATCAGGCCGGCGAGAAACACCGCGATCAACACGTTGAGCAACATGCCGTAGAGCCCGGCGCCGACACCGCCGAAGATCACTTCGCCGACCATCATGTTGACCAGCGCGACCATGCCGCTCAGCGGGTTGAGACTGTCATGCATGGCGTTGACCGAACCGTTGGAGGCCGCCGTCGTCGTCACCGACCACAGCACGGTGGCGGTGGTGCCGAAGCGCGCTTCCTTGCCTTCCAGCGGTGCGGTCTGTTCGACGGCAACGTTGTTCAGGGCCGGGTTCGGCTGGTATTCGGCCCACAGCGCCGTCGCGCCGCCGATCAGGAACAGCGCGAGCATGCAGGCAATGATTGCGCGGCTCTGGCGCAGGTCCTTGACGTAGTGGCCGAAGGTGAACACCAGGGCCACCGGGATCAGGATGATCGACGCCACCTCGAACAGGTTGCTCCACGCCGTCGGGTTCTCGAACGGATGCGCCGAGTTGACCCCGAAGAAGCCGCCGCCATTGGTCCCCAATTGCTTGATCGCAATCTGGCTGGCCGCCGGGCCGAGCGGGATGACCTGGTCGACACCCTGCATCGTCACGGCATTGACGTACTGGGCGAAGGTTTGTGGCACGCCCTGCCAGACCAGGTACAAGGCCAGCAACAGGCACAGCGGCAGCAGGCCGTAGAGCGTGGCGCGGGTCATGTCGACCCAGAAATTGCCCAGGGTCTGGGCCGATTTGCGCCCGATCCCGCGACACAAGGCAACCAGCACCGCCAGACCAGTGGCGGCACTGACGAAGTTCTGCACGGTAAGCCCGGCCATCTGACTGAGGTAGCTCAGCGAGGCTTCGCCGCTGTAGGCCTGCCAGTTGGTGTTGGTCATGAAGCTGATGGCGGTGTTGAACGCCAGCGTCCACTCCTGTCCCGGCAGGTTCTGCGGGTTGAGCGGCAAGTGATCCTGGAACAACAGGATCGCGAACAACAACAAGAAGCCCGCCAGGTTGAAGGCGAGCAAGGCCAGCGTGTACTTCTGCCAACTCTGTTCAGCCTGCGGATCGACACCGGCCACCCGATAGCAGCCCCGTTCGACCGGACCGAGGAGCGGCGTCAGCCAGGTGCGCTGGCCCTCCATGACCTTGTAATAGAAGCGTCCGAGAAAAGGTGCTGGGATCAGCACCACGGCGAAGAAGGCCAGGATCAGCCAATAATCATAACTGTGCATAGCCGCTCCTAGTTCCGGTCCGCGCGCAACAGCGCAACCAACAGATAAATGAACAGCCCCACTGCCAGCAGCAGTGACACTCCGTCCAGAACGCTCATGGAAGTTCTCCGTGTAACGGCGTATTGCCGCGTGTGGAGTCATTGTCGGAAGGAAGGCTGTAAAGGAACGAGATCGAGGGGGATGGCGGGGCATAAAGAAAGTGTAAAGAGTGGGTTTATGCCTTTGTTACAGGGGGGGGTTGGCGGTCCTCTTCGCCAGCAGGCTCGCTCCCACTGTGAAATGCGTACCTCTGTGGGAGCGAGCCTGCTCGCGAAGGCGGCATGACGGGCAACAACGCCCTCAACTGATGCACAAAACGCTGACATCGAGCAGCGAACATCCCCGATACGACATTGTTTCAAGACTTTACGACATGCTTCTGAACAATGGCACGCCCACTGCACACGCCCTCTCCCGAGCTTTCCAACCGTCCAGGGAGAAACGCATGAACACACAACTCAAACCCACGCTGGGCACGCTGCACCTGTGGGGCATCGCGGTCGGGCTGGTAATTTCCGGCGAGTATTTCGGCTGGAGTTACGGCTGGGGCGTGGCGGGCACACTCGGGTTTCTGGTGACGTCCCTGATGGTCGCCACGATGTACACCTGCTTCATCTTCAGTTTCACCGAACTGACCACCGCCATTCCCCACGCCGGCGGCCCGTTTGCCTACAGCCGCCGGGCCTTCGGCGAGAAGGGCGGGTTGATCGCCGGGCTGGCGACGCTGATCGAATTCGTCTTCGCCCCGCCGGCCATCGCCCTGGCCATCGGCGCCTACCTGAACGTGCAGTTTCCGGCGCTCGACCCGAAACACGCAGCGGTCGGCGCCTACATCGTGTTCATGGGCCTGAACATTCTCGGGGTCAAACTCGCCGCCACCTTCGAACTGGTGGTCTGCGTCCTCGCCGTAGCCGAACTGCTGGTGTTCATGGGCGTGGTCGCTCCGGCCTTCAGTTTCAGCAACTTCGCCCTCAATGGCTGGGCGGGCTCCGATGTGTTCGGCGCGCCGGCGATTGCCGGGATGTTTGCGGCGATTCCGTTCGCGATCTGGTTCTTCCTCGCCATCGAAGGCGCCGCCATGGCCGCCGAAGAAGCCAAGGACCCCAAACGCACGATTCCCAAGGCTTACATCAGCGGTATCCTGACCTTGGTGCTGCTCGCCATGGGAGTGATGTTCTTTGCCGGCGGCGTTGGCGACTGGCGCACCCTGTCGAACATCAACGACCCGCTGCCGCAAGCGATGAAAACCGTGGTCGGCGATAACTCCGGCTGGCTGCACATGCTGGTGTGGATTGGCCTGTTCGGCCTGGTGGCCAGTTTCCACGGGATCATCCTCGGCTACTCGCGCCAGTTCTTCGCCCTCGCCCGCGCCGGTTACCTGCCCGCGTCCCTGGCCAAGCTGTCGCGGTTCCAGACGCCGCATCGGGCAATCATCGCCGGTGGCGTGGTGGGTATCGCCGCCATCTACAGCGACGGCCTGATCAACCTGGGCGGCATGACGCTGACCGCAGCGATGATCACCATGGCCGTGTTCGGCGCCATCGTGATGTACATCATGAGCATGCTCAGCCTGTTCAAGCTGCGCAAAACCGAACCCAACCTGGAGCGCACCTTCCGCGCGCCCTGCTACCCCCTGCTGCCGTTCATTGCCCTGTTGCTGGCGGTGGTGTGCCTGGTGGCGATGGCCTGGTTCAATGCGCTGATCGGCCTGATTTTCCTGGGTTTCATGGCCGTGGGTTTCCTGTACTTCATGCTGACCGGGCAATTGCGGGCGGATGCGCCGGCGGATGCGATGTTGACCGGGTTGTAGGCCCGCAACAGGACGATGCGGATGAACACGGAAACTCCGGTTTCAGGTTCATCCGCCATTGTTCCACGCCGACTGCGAAATACTTTCCCAGGGTAAACCTTCAGTGGATAGCACCCACTACTGCTGCCATTGCGTCAACTTGGCAGTCCCGTCAGGAAATTGCTTGACGCTGAGGACGGCTGAGTTCCCAGACAGCGCACTTCCCTCGAACACGGACGGGTAGGCGCGTTGCAAGGATTGGAGCCCGTTACCCACAAATACATAATGATAATTTCCCAACGCACGGACGAGCTCTTCTTCAGACCAATTACAGGTTGTCGTGTCCCCTGCATAAAGTGGAGGTCCAAATGAAAAACATCCACCGGCCTGAGTCGTTCGCGGGGTCAACTCATAGCGCAATATCCAGTACTCCAATCCAACATACGAAGGACGGTCTGCCTGCCAGACGACGAGAACGCTTACGCGAGGGTAGGTTTTATCTACAAAGGGATGGATCAAAGGAGTGACCAGTTCATCCCGGGTCGGGAAGTATTGGGGGCCGCCCGCCCAGAGATAAGGCTGAATGCTGCTACGCCCCAGGAGCAAGCTGGGGATGATCAACACCGCGAACATTACCGCACCCGATACCTTCTGACTTCTGGTGTTGAATGGAAGCGTTGCGGCACCCGCCAGCAACAGGAACGCCATGCCCAAGGCATAGGAGCCAAAGTAGCGCTCCAATGATGTCAACACCCGACCTTCATAATCACTAAAGCCATACAGGTAATAAAGCAGCATCAGGCTGCAATAAGCGACACCGCCTACAGCTACACCAGCCACTAATAACCCAAAGCTTTTTCGATCGACTTTATCGGACTGCATGACGCCAATAACCAGACCAATCAGCAAAAGGGCAATAACCAGTTTTCCTGGAGCATCCCAGCGCGTCTTCAGAACCTTATCGAATGTATTGGAACTGGCAGCACTACCCTGTACGGAGCCATGCTCCAAGCCAAGCATGCGTTCTGCAAAACCTGAAAGAATTGCCTGTTCCCGCTCTGTGGAACAGCAGTGGGATGCCTGTTTGAGCATGTTTGTAATGGAGATGCCTGCAAGCGAGCGGTCCAGCGCCTGATGCTTAACATGTCCCGACCAGAATTGACTGATCACAATGGGTAAAAGGATACAGATCAGAATAGTTTTCCAACCCCCTTTAACTCTAGCCACTTCTTTGGGCGCTGTACGCAGTCTGTACCCATGCATTACCACGATCAACGCTATAGCAGCAACGGTGAAGCTCGCGCCGGAGTCTTTCGCCAATACCAGAAAACCAAAAATGGGTGGTAATGCCACCCAGGCTTTGGGATCGTTCCGCGTAACCCAATAAATGGAAAGTACCGCACCAAAAAGCACACCGACTATCTGGTCAATCAGGATACTCGACCAGCCCTGCCCCATCAGCAGAACGACGATAAAAGTCAACGCAACTAAAAGCAGTGCGTGGAGCCGAAAATGGGAATTTGACGCGGCAATGGCCGGCATGGCAGCAAACATCAACAATACCGCATGCGACATCAGGGCTATATTTTCATGAAAACCGGTAAAACGCAGGAAGAAATAGCCGAGATAAGCTGTACCTGGTGGATAATCCTGAAAATAAAGTCTATACCCCTGATTTTTCAGATCGAGCGCAGTATGGGTGAACTCAGTCAACTTTATAATCGTGCCCCAATGGGAAAACATGTCCCAACTGACAAATTGAGCGTGGCTGTTATAGTCAACGAGAAGCGCCGTCGCAAGACCTACAGATCCCAGGCCCCAAACAAATCCAGGTTGAAAATTAAAACCATGATATTTGACATAGCGACCACACTCGGCAACCAGCAGGCCAATGCCCAATAGCGTAAGGCAAAGACTCACAGGGCGTAGGAGCGAAAGGAAATCCGATAAAAACAGAATAAGGACTATCGAACTGATAACCGATATTGGCGCAATGCTCCACCCGACGACATTACGACGAACAAGAGCTGCCACGAAACCGAATATTGAAAGAAGAGGAAGTAAAACAAGCCACGACATCAAATCAAATCCTTTTGTTTATTGGTCATGTGTGAAGCCACCTGTGATCTATGCACCAAAGCGGGATGAACCGCCCGCTTGGGCACGGCAAGCATGTCATAGTTAAAAAACGCCAACAAAAACTGCAAACCAACCAACAATGGTAACGCCGCCAGCATTACCCCGCCCGCTGAAACAGGTATACCTCCCTGAGCTGACTCATACCAGCGTGTAGCACCGTAAATCCCCCCAAACAACGTCAGCACAATCCCCATCAAAAACTCAAGAGTGGCCAGAGAAAAGTCGCGCAAAATGTAGCGATAAAAAAATCGCTTCCCCGCATTTTTGCAGTGCTTTAACAAAAATTCGGGAATGACCGCACTGATATTCAGGTTACTTTCTTCATCTGCATAATGAGCAGTCATGGGCAGATCGTAAACCACTGCCCCCTGCAGCCCTAACCGAAACAATACGTCGGTTTCGAAAAAATAGCGCTGGCTAATCTTGTGAAAATGGAGATGCTTGGCAACTTCAGAGTGAATGGCAGTATAACCATTCGTTGGATCGAACAAGTGCCAATAGCCCGTGGATAACTTAGTAAAAAATGAAAGTACCGCATTTCCAAATAAACGTATAAAAGGCATGCCGCTCAGCGATTCAGGATCGAAAAATCGATTACCCTTAACGTAATCCGCATCACCAGTGATGATTGGAGAAACAAAACTTGGAATCAATGCGGGGTCCATTTGACCATCGCCATCAATCTTGACAAAAATATCGCAACCATCATTGATCGCCGCACCGTAACCGGCCATGACGGCACCACCCACTCCCAGGTTAACGCTGTTATACACGACATTAACACGAGGATCATCGCACTCGGACTCTACATAGTGACCGGTGCCTTCAGGGCAACAATCATCAACCACATAAATCGAAAAAACTTCCGGACCTATTCGACCCAAGAGATCCAGAATATGCTTCCTGGTTTTATAACAGGGTACGACAACTGCAATTTTTTCCGACATCTGTTGACTATTGAGCATGGGCAGACCTAAACATCCAAGTAAGGTGGTAGGAGGGTACAAACATGGATACCATCATCCCTGCCGAGGCCAGACATATTTGAAGATCTCAAAATTTGGAGCCGTGGGTGGAAGCTCCAGATTTTTAAAATATGCATTCCCCAAGGTCACATGAGCGCCTGTGCGTTTTGCATGCAATGCAAACTCGCTAAATAGTGGTATAGATGTATTCGCCATTTCCAGGGTGGTGCCGGAATCTGCACCGCCCCAGTAAGAAAACTGATAAAAAAGTCGAGTGGGCTGCCGTTCATCTATTTCAATCGCGAAAGCCGGCACCCCATTTACACGAGCCTCCCGAAGACAAGCCGCAGCCTGCTGGCACGCCTCTGCCGTCGCAAAAAACGCATGCCCATCGTTGGTCATGCATTGCTCAACTCGCGTCGGTTGCAGACCGATTCGATGCAAAAAGCCAAGCGGATTGATTTGCCTGTAGCAATAGAACGCTTCCTGACTAACATTTTTTTGGGTAAACGCATTCAACACGAGTATGCGCTGACTTCCACTCTCAGCCAGCAGCAGCCCCAGAATTCGATCCAGAAACGAGAAGACAGCGCGAGAGCTATCGTCCACCTGATTTACATCTTTCCAGTCGTGATGCTGAAAGTGAGCGATCAGATTCAAAAATATAAAACACACTTCAGGATCGTATTTTTTTCTTAGTTTCAAGAACAGTCGAGTCGACAACAACTCAAAGGCGCCGAACAAAAAACACGTATTCAACCGTGAACCGCGAAGTTGGCTAACTAAAAAGACAAAGTCCCTCAACAGGGTGCCGACTGGTATTGTTTTAAACGTAGTAAAGAGCGTCGTCAGGGCAGCCTTCGCCGCTTTCGAGTAGGATAAATCCATGTAATTTTTTGAATAATAAACTGGCAAGGCAAAGAAGCCGGCAACAGCCTTAGGATAAGGATTTTCGGTGAAGTTCCACGGGTCCGTCGTAAAGAATCGGTTGAGCCGGGCGCCATTACGCCTCGCGTTCATTACCCCCCACACACCGGTACTTATTCCCTCCCCCCCCAAGCGCTCCCAAACCTGGGAGTGTTCAAGCTTATCAACATCCCCTAATCGAATGACTTTGTGAGTCGAGGAGGGTTGTTCAGTGTGTATCGAAACCCATTGACACCAGGGATCGAGTCCCTCGTGTTCCTTGTCATGGTCAGCTTGTGTTTCACAATGCGGCCAGTTCAAAACGGTCTTTACATGCTCGAGCCCAAAGCGTTCACTCGCCTGTTGCAGAAGTCGGACATTGAACTCATTGAGTTCGATCACCAATGTACGTTTCATCGTAGTCACCCTTAATTCTTAAGAGACACCATGCCGCGCAATTGAGGCCAGGGAGATGCCCGCCATTATCAAGACTGACGAGGCGACATTGATCCAATCGAATCTTTCCGAAAAAAATATCGCACTCGCTAGCGGAACCAGCAGAAAAGTGATCGACATAAAAGGGTAAGCTTGCGAAAGCGGAACGTGGCGAAGTACATAAATCCAGACCAACGATGACAAACCGTATACCGAAAACGCGAAAAACAACCAGGACAACGTTCGAAGGGTTAGCAGACCAGACTCATTCCAGGAGCTACTGGCTACTTTCATAAGCACTTGCCCCGAGGCAACCGCAACAGCACAGCCGAGGCAGATCAAGATATTGGCTTTATTGATGTCAGGCATTAATTCCAATCCCTTAAATACAGTCGAACCGCGGTGGTTCTCCCTCAAAAACCAGCAAAAAACCAACGATCGAATTTTGCCCTCAATAAAACACACGTTTGCAACGACATCGGTGACGCTACACAGCTTAGATTAAAGTTATAAGTTCCTAACCGTCGCGACGGCATCAGAATAATCTCAAATAGCCATGCTAGTCTTTTTTTCAAATTGAAACCATCCCCACTGGGATTATCCGGTCTCAGGCATCGACTCATTAAGTGGGATAGGAGCGATCCCGAACACGCTCAGGATCCTGCCGTCGACAGGCTTGTGACGAAGCGACTTGTACAATGGAACCACCGCGACATTAAATCGCTCAAAGTGATAAGCACGATGGGTTGGCAAAACCTGCCAACCCGCCTGCTCTCAAGGAGATTCCCATGCCCTGGTATGCCTGGTTGATTCTGGTCGTTGCAATTGGCTCGATCGTCGGCGGTTTGATGATGCTGCGCGACACTGCCAACAAGGTCGAACTGACCGACGAGCAACGCAAGCGAGTGGCCGAACGTAATGCGCAGGCGGATGCCAAGGATGCGCAGGATCAGTGAATGGCTTCACTCCCGCACCCTCTGCGGGAGCGAGCCTGCTCTCGATGGTTATCAGGAATAACGCGTTCCCCTCCCGCCCAGCGCTTGCCTGCTGACTCAAGCCTGCGGGCGACCTTCCCTCCAGCCGATGGAACGCCACTCCGACCAGGCGACGACGTGTCCTGCGCATCGGGACGCTTTCGTGTCGGCTCATTCAACGTGTTGGACGACGTTGGACGCATCTGCATGCTTTTCAGCTGTAGAAGTACAGTCACCATCTCATTTTCAATGGTTAATATGGTTCACCGTTGCGGAGATTACAGATGCGTTACTCGCAGAACCATAAAGCCCAGACTCATCAACGCATTATCAAGGAAGCCTCGGCACGATTTCGCCGTGACGGAATTGGCGCGACAGGCTTGCAACCCCTGATGAAAGCCCTGGGTCTCACCCACGGTGGCTTCTATTCGCACTTCAAGTCCAAGGACGAACTGGTGGAAAAGGCGCTGCAGGCTGCCGGAGACGAAGTGAACGTCGTCTGCGCCGAACTGTTCGCTGGAGATCGCCCACTTGAGGCGTTTATCGACACTTATCTGTCCGAATGGCACCAGGCATCACCCCATCAAGGGTGCCCACTGCCGACCATGTCATCGGAGCTAGGCCTGCGTGGGCAGCCCAGTCCGACCTCTGATGCGGTGCTCAGGGCTCGACTTGAGCAGATAGAAAGCACCCTTGAAGGTGAGAACACCGCCGACCAGAGCATCTTTATCATGTCTGCGCTGGTCGGAGCGTTATTGTTGTCGCGCAGTGTCGAGTGTCCCGAGCTGGCTCGACGGATGCTCGATGTCACTCGCGAGCGGCTCAAGCAACACGAGGGCTGAAACGACGGGACTAACCCTGCCAGCGCTTGAACAACACACTGGCATTCACCCCACCGAAACCGAAGCCGTTGGACAGCGCATACTCGATCGCCAGCGGTCGCGCCTGACCATGGACAATGTCCACGCCCTGTGCGGCCGGGTCCGGGTTTTCCAAGTTGAGCGTGGCCGGCACGATCTGGTCACGAATCGCCAACAGCGTGAAAATCGCCTCGATCCCCCCGGCTGCCCCCAACAAGTGACCGGTAGCCGACTTGGTGGATGTCACCGCAATGCCGTTGTCTGTACCGAACAACGACTTGATCGCCGCCAACTCCCCAAGATCCCCGACCGGCGTCGACGTGGCGTGAGCATTGAGGTGCTGAACCTGCTTCGCCTCGATCCCGGCCTGGGCCAATGCCAACGACATCGCCCGCCGCGCACCGCTGCCGTCCTCGGGGCCGGCAGTCAGGTGATAAGCGTCGGCGCTGGTGCCGTAACCGACCAACTCCGCCAGTGGTTGCGCCCCACGGGCCAAGGCATGCTCCAGCGATTCGATCACCAGAAGGCCCGCGCCCTCGCCCATGACGAAACCATCACGGTCGCGGTCGAACGGGCGAGAGGCGCGCTCCGGCGTGTCATTGAAACCGCTGGACAAGGCGCGAGCAGCGGCAAACCCGGCCAGACTGACACGATCGATCGCCGCTTCCGCGCCGCCGCACAGCGCAATATCCGCTTCGCCACACCGAATCAAGCGAGCCGCATCGCCAATCGCCTGGACTCCCGCTGCGCAAGCCGTGACCGGAGCGCCCAGCGGTCCCTTGAAACCGTGCTGGATCGATACATGACCGGCAGCCAGATTGACCAGGAACGAAGGAATGGTGAACGGCGACAATCGCCGAGGCCCGCGACTGTCCGTGGTGCGCACCGCATCGGCAATCGCGCCAAACCCACCCACCCCCGAACCGATGATGGTGGCCGTGCGTTCCTGCGCCTCAGGCGTTGGCGCGTGCCAGCCGGCCTGTTCGATGGCCTGGCGAGCCGCTTCCATCGCAAACATGATGAAGCGGTCCATCTTCTTCTGTTCCTTCGGCGGCGTTGCCAGGTCCGGGTCGAAACCTGCCTCGGCGTCATCGGCCACCGTGGGCACCGAACCGCCGACCTTCGCCGCCAGATCGGCCACGACGTCATCCGGCAGGTTCCTGATACCGGACTGTCCAGCCAACAGGCGCGACCACACCGCTCCGACACCACTGCCTAACGGCGACACCAGGCCCATGCCCGTAACTACTATTCGACGGTCATTCATACCGCAACATCCTCCGTTTCTGAATACATCACTTATAGCGCGCCGCGGCCCGGCTTTTGGAAAGGTTGGGCGCCATCACATGGCGTGCCGCAACAAAGGCATTCCAGTCACCGGCATCAGGCAACGAAGGAATGGTGACCAACTCACCCTGGTCCAGACCCGACATGGCAGCATCGACCATCTCCCCTGCCTCCATGACCATGTCCGCCGGAATCTGGCTCGCGTCGATGCCGGAACGCTCCCAGATCTCGGTACGCGTCACCCCCGGCAGCACCGCCTGCACCTTGACCCCGGTGCCCTCCAGTTCCGCGCTCAACGATTGGGTCAGGCTCAAAACGTAAGCCTTACTCGCGCTGTAAGTGGCATTGAAGCGTTCGGGGAACAGCGCCACCACCGAGGCAATGTTGATGATCGTTCCCCGCCCCGCCTTGGCAAAACCGGCAGCCGCCGCGGAGGCCAGGCGCGTGACCGTGGTGACGTTGAGCTGGATGAGCTTCTCGAGTTGATCCAGGTCCGCATTGGCCAGCAAACCATCCGACGCCACGCCGGCGTTATTCACCAGCAGGCTCAGGCTCGAATCGCTGCGCAGGCGTTGCTCGAGTTTCAGCACATCGTCTTTTTGGGTCAGGTCGGCCTTGAGTACCTCGACCTGAATGCCGTGCTCGGTGCGCAGCTTTGCCGCTGCCGCCTCCAGCCGCTCCAGATCTCGAGCAACCAGCAACAAATCGAAACCGCGCGCAGCCAGGCGGTCGGCATAGATGGCGCCGATGCCGGAGGACGCACCGGTGATAAGGGCTGTGCCTTGGAACTGAGTGGTGATCATGGCGATGCTCCGTAGATGAATGAAAGCGTGTTCGCGTGCACACGAAAATCAGGCGACTTAAAAATTATACGCATAATCTATTAAGATATTACAAGCATAATTTTCCGCAGCGACAAATGGCTCGCTCAATGCGCTTCCGGTCGACACCGATTCCGCCCTGTGGCCGCCAGGAATGCACGACTCGGCCAACGAACCCATCGGAAAGAGCGTAGTCGATGGAAGCGTGCAGAGCGTATCGGATGCGTGTCTGGCCCACACTTAACGATGAGACTCACGCCGCTCTTAATAAAAGATCGTTGCGATTGTAAAAACTACAAAAAGACATTAATTAAGTTATTCACGCTTGCAGAGAAACACCGAATAAGCAAAAATCAAATTGCAAGTTAATTTTTGAGTTTTAATCAATATAGCGAATATTCCTACAACGCTTAGAGATATTCCCTGCATACAGAGCAAGCAATGAGCATTCCCGCACCAACACGGCATGACAGTAAATTCGAAGAAATAGAAATCACTGAAATATTAAGATATATATGGAAACAGCGAGCGATTGTAGTGCTACTTTCCAGCATTGGATTTTTTGCAGCACTGACTTATGTCTCGCTCGCCAACCCTGTGTATGAAATCAGCACATCCATCAGACCGGTCGGTACAGCAGATCTCGACGAATTGAATGAGTCCGGCCTCTATAAAATAAGCCCACTCGAATCATTGCAGAGTGTTGGCTCAGCCATGGAGTCTTATGACGTTCAACTAAAGTTTTTCATGGGCCATGTACAATACCTTGCACCATTTGAAGCTTCAGATACACCCATCGAAAAGGTTTTTGAAAATTTCAAAAAAAACAGCACGTTTTCTCTTAAACAAATTGACCCCACAAAAAGTTCAAGCATGACAGACTCTATCGAGTTGACCTTTACGTACCCAAAAGGCATTGATGGCGTCGGGATTGTAAACAGTTTTACAAGTTTCGTTATTGAAAACGAAAAAAACAAGATAGAAAAAAACCTGAAAACCTTGATTAGTAATAGAATTGAAAAGATAGAAAAAGACATCGACCTCTATAAAGTATCTTATGAAGCCAATACAAATGCGGACATCGCCAAACTTCTTGAACAGGACGAAATCAAAAAAAGAAACCTGCAGGACGAAATGGAAGCGCTGCGAAAGCAAGTGCAGACTCGTAGACAAAATCGTATCAAGGAACTCGACGAGGCCATCACCATTGCAAAACAGCTCGGGATCTCAAAACCCTCTACTCCTTCATCCTTAGCCCAATTTGATAACAACCAGGCAGGCAACACGATTCGCACCGAAGTCAACAACCAGCATATTCCGCTTTATTTCATGGGACAATTAGCTCTACAAGCGGAACGTTCCGCTTTGGCTGCCCGTCGCTCGGATGACTTTACTGAACCCCGTATCGACCAGATTCAGAAAGAACTTTACCTTCTGGCCAGCAACCGCGAAGTCGGCGCATTGAAAAACCGAGAAACCCCGGAATTGTTCATCAAGGGTATTGGAGAGAGCCGCGCTGACCTTGCGCGATTGAAAAACCTGGCGATTAATTTCAATCAGTTGGAATTGGTAAAAGTAGATAAACCCGCATCTGAGCCTCAGTCGCCTGTAAGGCCAAGGAAGCGACTGATCGTAAGTCTTGGCCTATTTTTCGGGTTCATTCTAGGTGGGGCGCTCGCGTTGAGTCGGGGGCTTTCTGACCGATATAGAAGAGACTAGTTAACGCCCAGATAAAAGGCCGGAAACTCCGGCCCTCTATCATTCTCTTCGGCTTAATTAGCTTCAATTTTTTCGCGATTTTTATCCAATATCGCTTTGCCAATTCCCTTGACTTCTAGCAACTCGTCCACTGAGGCAAACGGCCCATTGCTATCACGATAGGCAATGATAGCCTTGGCCTTGGCTTCCCCTACTCCCGACAATTCGCGTTGCAAGGTGGAAACATCCGCCGTGTTCAAATCGACTTTCTCTGACCTGACCTCGGACGAAACCTCCATAACCATAGGTGGATTACCGGCATCGGCTTGGCCCGAAGGCGCTGCGCTCAAGCCGACGGAGAGAGTGCTAAGAAGGGTAAAAACGAATGAATGGAAGTAACTGGTACGCATGATGAAGCTCCATGATATTGAGTGGGACGCAGCTTTTCCGAAGCTGCCTTCCAAACTTAGGCGATGTCTGGAGCGTGTCAAAAATGGGTTCGTTACGGGATGTGAAACAAATGTCAGCGCTGCACCAGCGATAGAATAACCAAACACCTTATCGCAGCCTTAGTCGATGGACGCCCCAAGACGCTGCTGCCCCGGCACCGCAGATCGGAGCGCATGTAGAGAGGAATACCCCGTTTGTTGGGGTCCGTGTAACGGACGAAAATACTCATAACGCCCAACATGATCGCAAAGTCAGGAAAAACAACCAAGCAAAGGTAACATACTAAGAATATCTTATAGACTAAACACATGAAGATATGCAAACATACGAACAAAATCTCGTAGATTTATCATACTGTACAAACAAAAAAAATCGCCAAGTACAGTACGGCAGCTAGCCCAAAAGTACCACCCAACACAACATGGACATGAGACCAACACGTGTTAAATTTTAATCACCTAAAAAACAGAAACGGCAAGATCGAATCAATCATACTAGCTCTTCTAATCTTAACATACCTGGTCTCGCGCCTTGTTTTTTTGGATTCCGATATCCTGATATGGGAAAAATCTCATTACAGCCCAGTAGACGAATTTTATTACACGTCCCAGGCCTTCGATGCTGTGGAGGGGATACACTCCCCGGACGGAAAATTATTAACACCAGCATCCTCCGCCTTTAATATCCTTGAACAAATAGGTACGACAGTAACTCTCTACGCACTCGGAGATAACTACTTTGGATTAAGAGTGCCATCTGTAATAGCTGGACTAACAGTACTGGTACTGTTTTTTCTGATGACGCTCCAACGTTTCGGACTGGCCTACGCAACTTCGTTTTCAATAATGTTGATGTCAGTGCAAAATTTTACATTGGCTTCCAGAATTGCAGAACCCACTATTTTTCGAATGGCAACTGCAGCGGCCGTCTTATTTATCCTCACAAGACAGGATTACACGCAGAAAAACCAACTTAGAGCCATTGGCTTTTTAGCATGCCTTGCATGGTTATTCGTTTATCCCACAAACGCCTTCCTGGGGTTGTTTGGCTTTATCGTCGTGCTCCTCAGCAATACAAAAAAGCTCACAGCCAGTGCAATTCACTATCTCACAGGCGCTGTCGCTTGCGCTTTTATTTATATTTTAACTTATTATGCCATGGGCAACACTCTGAACGACGTGATTGCAACGACTAACTTATTTTCAGGAAGACTTTCATCTGAGACAGAACTCAGCTTTTTAAAACAAGCGTACATAAAACTACGAGACGTTGCTCGAGCCGATTTCTTCACAGCGCATCCTTTATTCTTGATTTTATCACTCCTCTCAACCGCGCTAATCACGACCCTCTTCTTGACACGCAGCCAGCTATTAACAAGAACTGACAAAGCCGTGTTAATTTTCAGCGGGTGCTTTTTATTGCAATGTGCCTTTGTCAATGATTACCCGGAAAGAAAACTGGTATTTATTCTTCCTGCATGCTTATACCTTTGCCTGCTCGCAGCAAAAATCTGCTTGAGTGTTTTGCCGAGAAAAATTTCTGGTGGATTGTTCTTTTTAGCTGTAACGGCATCGACCGTCGCATTTGCAGTCCCCACGTTCAAAAACGTGTACAGCGATCCGCAGTATACTTACAAAAGCGCGATGGAAAACTTGAGCACATTGAATGATGAACGAGTGATTGGCGGCTGGGGATTTGGATTTCGGCTGTACAATAACTACAAGCCGTACCTGAACCAATACGTAGTCGTCTACTCACAACCTGAGCACTACTACGCAATGCTTAAAGAAGCCGGAAAGCATGGCGACGCCAAATTTACGATTGAGTATGGCGATGATAAAACAGAAAAGAAAATGAACAATATCGATTTCTACAAAGAAAACTTAGTTTTCAAAACTAACGACCCAATTTATCCCGATATGTACCTATACAAATTTCACGAAAAGCAAAAAAACGAGTCAGGCCTATAAAACGCCAACTTTTTGTGTATATACGTTGGGTATCACATGAAATGCGGCTGGTTGCATCACAGCCGCAAGTTGCCGTTAAAGATTAATTACATTATTTCCGAAAGCCACTGTCGGGGAACTACACCAGTGCACTTCCACGACAGACCCATTGCAACACTGAATAAATAGACATGCTCGCTCTCGCATGGCCCCAACAACAAGCGAAAGCGATGCCCACCTATGTGGCGGGCAGCTTCGGTCGAAACCAGTGAGAAAATCTTCTTTATAAACCCGCAACTTCGTGCTTGAGCGAAGCAGACAAAACGTCAATAACCCTACTCTGCTGCTCATTGCTTATGTTCACCCACATAGGCAAACGTATGATTCGAGATGCGACATCGTCAGTCACATTCATACTACCGTGCGCTCTCCCATACTTGAGTCCACCAGGCGAAGAGTGCAAAGGAACATAATGGAATACTGCCGATATCGAACGAGCTTTCAAAGCTTCAATTATATTTTGTCGGTTAGCATCAGGATGGATCAATATGTAATACATGTGAGCATTGTGGCCACACTCTTCAGGCACTATCGGCCTCCTGACAAGTCCTTCCGTTTCAAGAACCTCCAGTTGCTCATGATAATAATTCCACGCCGCCAGGCGGGCTTGGGTAATCATGGTCGCCTGCTCAAATTGCGCCCACAAAAATGCCGCTGTGAGCTCACCGGGCAAGAAGGAAGACCCTACTTCCTGCCAGGTATATTTATCTACCTGACCGCGGAAAAATCGGCTTCGGTCAGTACCTTTCTCACGAATGATCTCTGCTCGAGCACTTAAACCGCCCTCATTAACCAATAAAGCCCCGCCCTCTCCGGATATGACATTCTTGGTTTCATGAAAGCTATAAGCGCCTAAATCACCAATGCTGCCAAGCACGCGCCCCTTATAAGTTGCCATTACGCCCTGGGCAGCGTCCTCAACGACCATCAATCCGTGACGATCGGCGATTGCTAACAAACTATCCATTTCACAGGCTACGCCTGCATAATGCACCGGAACAATAGCCCGTGTTTGCGGCGTTATTGCAGCCTCCACCAGTCGCTCATCAAGGTTGAGTGTATCCGGCCGGATATCGACAAATACTGGAACAGCCCCCCTTAAGACAAACGCGTTTGCTGTCGATACAAATGTAAAAGAGGGCATAATGACTTCATCCCCCGGTTTGATATCTAACAGTAACGCCGCCATTTCCAGTGCAGCCGTACAAGAATGAGTCAACAACGCAGTTTTGACATGCGAAGTCTCTTCAAGCCAGCGATGACAACGCTTAGTGAACGGTCCATCACCCGCTAACATATTCCCGAACTTTGCTTCCGCTATATAACCCAGCTCTTTGCCGGTCATATAGGGCCGATTAAACTCGATCTTATCTTCGTTCATTAAAATTATCTCAACTAAAATTATCTGCGACCGAGCCTTGATAAACTTTCGAAGCCTTAATTCAGGTCACTTAAAACAACCTAAGTCAACAACAAGCAACCTAGGGTTTACGAGCGAGCGTGAAAGACAAATAACTTGAAAGTGATGAATAAATAAAGAGCCACCACTACCGTCGCACCTGCTTGGACCCATTGATGCGGCCAACCCAGAGAATCGTGAAAAAATAGCAATATGCTCAAATTTATGCAATATCCGCCGAAATGCGCAAGAAGGTAGCGCACGGCAGCACTACCGTATGAGCCCTGATGCTTAAATGCGAAATTTTTCGACCCGAAAAAATTAAGCGTGACGGCGATGCAATAAAGGCAACTCATTGTCACTATCGGGTTCAGGCCTAGCCAAGTCAAAAACAAGTAGACGCCGAATCCCGCACCATTGATAACTACACCTGTAATCGCATAGCGAATCAATTGTGTCATCAGCTCACTTCGCCGATATTTCCTTAATGATTCAATCATCCTCTATGCACCGCTAGGCCAAAGCCCGTCTTCCCGTAGCCGTTGCCGTTATAAAGCATGTAAATCTGGTCGTCGTGCCGGAACACAAAAGGATACTCCACCATCTCGCTATCCCAGCCTGTACTGGATACATCGATGGTGAGACGGTCGAGCGCCAGTTCCCATTGGCCATCCTTGGACAGGACAGCATGCCCGATTCGATAGGATTGCCCGGTCCCAGCGCGGTAGGAAAACCACATATGAAGGCCGTCATCATCAGAATGCAAAACACTGGGTCGTGAAAACGCCTGGGCAACCCCCAGCGCGTAAGGAACAACCGCACCATGTCTCAGCCACTGCTTTCCATCCGTTGAGGTAGCGTGTTTGACGACCGCCAGCATTTCCCCGTTCCCCGCCTCCCAGGAGACCACAGACGGGTACCACATATCAAAGCCACCTGTCTCTCGCGCCTCAACCCAAGGGTAAGCGAGACTGACGGGGTCTTCGTCATCCATCCCCATCAGTAACTCTTCGGTACCGACAACAAAAGCAAGATCCTGTATCTCTATGCGGCCAATATCTCCACGCCAATGCCCTTGAGTCGGTGATTGCCACCCCATGAAAGTCATGTATTGGCGACCACCACTCTCGTAGCAGTTACCGATGCTCACACCATCAGCATGGAAACTACCTGGCGAGCCATGGGCGAAGAAAGGAGCGTGATGCTCTTCAACAACCTTGCGCGTGATAATATCAATATCCACGGCGCCGACTGATGATCGATTTTCCTCATCTCGACCACAATAAAATATACGGTAGATATCACCGTCGATATGGATCGGTAACGGATTCGCTGCGTGACTCATCAACTTTTGATGCCGATTTTTTGAGCCGGGGCAGTAAAGAAGTCCGAGCTTTTGCCACTTACCGTTCATAGGTTTTTCAGCCGAGAACTGGGTATCTTCGATCTTGTTGAGGCTGCCCCTACGTAAACACCGTCTGCTTCCGCATCCCCCAAAATCAGAGTGCCCGCACCCAGCACACAACGTTCGCCAATGGTGATGTGGTCCCTTAGTGTCGCATTGACACCAACGAAACAATACTCGCCAACCTTAACGCCGCCTGAAATGACCACGTGGGAGGCGATGAAACAATGGCTTCCGATAATACTATGATGCCCAATATGATTACCGCTCCACAGGGTCACATTATCACCAATGGACACGAACGGTTGAATGGTATTGTCTTCTAGAATAAAGCAGTTTTCACCAGGCGGAGCATCGCTCAGGTAAGTAGCCTTGGAACTCAAATACGTGGCCAAGGCATAACCCATTTCCTTCGTGGCAATGAATTTATTTGCCCGAATGGAATTTAGCTTGGAATAGCTCAACGCGACAAACATCTCATGCTCTGTCGCTGGGTACAGGTCCGCTACGCTGTCAAAAGAAACGACTGGAAGCCCGCAAAAAGTGGTGTCATTCAGGAACTCAGGATCAACAGTAAAAGCCACGACTTCATAATTGGAATCAGTTGAAAAATAGAAATGGGCCAACTGAGCAATCTGCCCACTACCGAATATCACCAGTTTCTTTTTCAATTGGCTTTCCTCACTATAAGCGTAAACTCGTAAAGATTGTAATCATGCAGCAATGCTACGTTATGAGAGTATTTTCGCTTGCATATATCGAAAAGCCAACCAGGATCGGCGTAATAAAGATAATCACGTTTAAAAGGCTCATCGGAATAACTGGTCAAACAATTGAACGCGAAGCCTTTCGTGCAAGACTTATCCATTACATCGAGAGTATTGAGCAGGTAGCTTGCCCACTCATCCTCAGAGCGCTCCAAGCGGACATTAAATATTCCGCTGGCAACGCAGTAATCCACTAAGCGCTGAGGCTCGCTGGCTGCGATAAATTCAGCATTCTTGCTATTCTGAAAGCGAGACTTTGCAGACTCGATCATTGCTTCGGATATATCGACGCCGAGGTATGAGAACTCTGTGTATAGATTATCGAGATATTCAAGCAGAGCACCATAACCGCAGCCTAGATCTATAATCGAAAATGAGGGAGCCTGAATTAGTTTGCAAAGTTGTTGGAATCTTAGGGTCTGGCTTTCAACGCCATTCCAGTCAACTCCTTTGGCGGTCCGCCCATGTTCAGCTAGTTTCTGAGTATAATAGTCAGAGACCTCGGTCAAGATATTTTTCTTTTCCACTCTTGCCTCTTCGCTCGTCATCTGGATGTTGGCCAATTTCATTATTTTGCGTTCAGTCGCGAGCGAAGCGCGTCCTCGACCCATTGACTCGCACTGATTCCGGCTTCCGAACTTGCCTGTTGTACGAGCCCCTTCAGGTCAGGATCAACCCCCTCCAGTTGCCCAAAATAGCGTGTCCGCATAGAACCGCCTCGGGCGCCTTTGTGTTTAAGATCGATATCCATAAATGGCAGGCTATCTGAGACAGTAAAATCAATAATATAAAAACAGTTACCCAAAACCCAAGATAGATTTATGTCTTTCGAATGTTCCGGAATATATTTCAAAGGTGCTTCCGAAGCCCATAAGGCATTGTTGCGAATGGCAATTTTCCCAAACTCTTTATCCTTGAGCCACGGAGCAACGCCTTCGTCACCAACCAACACCCGACCACCGACCTTGGTCACCCTTGCCATTTCGGCGATCGCTGACGGTATATCGGAAAATAAGTTAATCCCGCCAAAATGATAGGCGGCATCAAAGTAGCCATCAGGATAAGGCAGCGCTGAAGCATTAGAGACGGAAAGATGCAAATTCGTGCAGCCGGAAAACTGTTCCTGCATTCGCCTTGAAGTCGCTGCGATCATCAAATCAGACAGGTCCTGAGCATACAACTCGCCGTGCTCCTTGAGCATCGGGTACAGATACTTTAAATCATCACCAAGCCCACACCCAGTCACCAGCACTTTGTGGTCTGGTTTGATGTGTAGACGTTCAATTAAACCTAGACGAAATTCGCGTTCATCTTGATTGAATGTTGAAAATAGCCAATCCAGAAAATTATCGTAGGCTTCTTCCGCGCCATTTTTTGTATACATGGCTCTAGAGGTGACATCCCCACCGGACAATTGGTTCGAAGAAACAAATACAGGTATGTCGCTACCATGCACCGATGACAGGAGCTCGTAGGTAGCTCCCGACTCAGACACATAAAATCTGTCCTCTTTTCTAAGAGGTTCCTTCGTGACAGGGCAGCAGTAAACTAAACCGGTCATAATACGCCATCCTTATTCTGTTAAACTCTTGAAAATAACCAGATTTACGGGTTCGAACTGATCATTTTCTACCGTTAAGATAACTGCCTACCGAGTCTGGTATCGGGTAGTCGTAGCCTAGAAAAGACTTCTGCTCAGGGCTTAGTATCTGCCCGGCTGTCGCTTGAGACAAATTTATCTGCTGTTTAATGTAGGGAACTGTGAACAGATGATTGACCGCTCGACGAGGCGACGTTGTCGAGTTGTACCCCCCGCAATGATAAAGCATGCAGTCCAATACAATAAATGAGCCAGCCTTAGCGTTAACCTGCACAGCATTGCGGCGTATATAGTCCTCACTCGGAAACTGCTCTATTTTGTGAGAGGCAGGTAGAACAAAGGTTCCGCCATTCATCGAGGTAAAATCATCAATACAGTACAGAGCATTTACCGCCAGAGGTCTTGATGATACAAAATGCTGATAAGGGAGGTCGCGATGCCAAGCTGATTGACTATATTGCTGCTGTGGCGGATTAATAATACCGTTTTGTTGATTCAGTATAAATTTCCCGACTATCACTTCCTTGACTACAGACATTAGCAGCGGATTCATCGCGAGCTGCAAAAAAGCTTCATCCCCTTGTGCAAGCAAAGCGCGAATTGTGTCGATTTCATTGATGGCCTCCAGTGCAGGCCGTCCATGTTCGCGAATATAGTTATCAGAAACCCTGGCAAATCGCTCAGCAATATCATCAATTTCAGGCCGGGACATTCCCGAATCAATCACCGCATAGCCAATGGTACGCAACTGTTCGACGGCAATATCAGTTGTTGCGTTCGTTCTGAAATTATCCAAAACACCGTATGCCTTGATTGGAATATCTTGATTGATCATTTGGATAGCTCCTGGCGCTCAACCCGATAAATCGAGCGAATAATCGTGTAGGGACGACGCTTGACCTCTGTAAATATTTTTGAAATATAAATACCCTGAACGCCAATAAAAAAAATAATCAGCCCTGAAAACAACCAAATGGATGCAACAATAGAAGTATAACCTTGAGGTGGAGCAGAACCAAAAAGATACAGAGAAACCAAATAAATGATGAACAAAAGCGCAGTGAGAGAAATAATACCGCCCACATAAAACGTGAACACCAGCGGCAAGCTACTAAAGGATGTCACCGCATTAACAAAATGGCTCAATTTGCTGCGCAGCGAGTAGGTGGTAGGGCTGCTCGCCTTCTTTACGATCATCAACGAACGCTGGTCGAAACCCGTAATCATCCAAAGACCGCCGATATTCAGCTCTCTCTCTTCGTGACGAAGCAATTCCTTTACGTATTGATTCGTCATTAAGCGAGCAGTGACTATATTGTCGGGCTGTGAGATTCCCGTCAGCACCCGAAATGCTCTATAAAAAAGCGGCCCGCTCAGTCGCTCCGCCACTCCGCCTTTTCGGGTTCCTTGCACGCCATAAACAACGTCGCATTGGTGAGTTGTCATACACTCGGCGAATAGATTGAGCCACTCAGGATCTTCTTCCAAATCGCTATCGATAAGAAAAATCCGGTCACCGACTGCTTGCTGCAAACCTGTCATCATCGCTTTGTGGTGACCAAAATTTTTCGATAGGTCAACCACACATAGATGGTAATCCTCACTGGCAATGTTCTTTGCGACTCTTAAACTTTCATCCGGAGAGCCGTCGTTGACCAAGATAATTTCATAATCTTCACCCACCAATTCCAATGCCGCCGTCCGCGCCCGATGGCAAAACTCTTCTATGTACTGCGCCGATTTATAAAGTGTCGCGACAATAGACAGCTTCATTTAACAAACCTCATCGATTTTTTTGCCGAGCCACCGCAGTTCATCAGTAAATCCAAAATGGTGACGCCGTGCTGGAACTCTCCCCACAGCTGAGGATATTCGGCATAGCCGTTATAATCGAACCACGTAAGTTCTATATTTTTGTCGGAAAAAATGGAAGGATCTATATAGTCTTTTGCTGAAGGCCCCGACACGTATTCAGTGGCACCCGCTTGCAGGCACAAACCGACTAATCGTTCAGTTTTTCCATCGACTAACTCATAGTCCGAAGAGCTGCTTATCTTTGTATCGATACCAAGATAACTACAGATGGCTACTATGAATTTCAGATTAAGAGAGGAAATATCCGATGAAACCTCATTGGTATATAGCGGCGCCAGCCAGCTCATTACCTCCTCAAAATAGGGGGCGCGAGAATAGTTAAGGACTAACGCTTTAAGATGCTCAGCCGCCCAGTTACCCTCTGCAATTTTAGTGTCTCTGATTGATTGATAATACTTCCCTTTCACTTCAACCGGCACTGTCAGCCACTTTAATCCCTGTGGCGTTTTGATTTGATTGCGGTTACGCCAGTCACGTCGCGTATATTGCATATCATCATATAGAATAAATTCATCTACTGCCGCAATAAGGTCAAAGTATCCTTTCCATGGTATGTAATTAGATTGTAATATTGCGACTTTTTTCATTTGAATTGCACCTTTGCTCCTTGCTGTCATTCATGCCAACTCTACGAATTCAACAGATTTGACTCATACTCGCTTTTTGATAACAGCATTGACTAGGCGCCTCCCATCTAAGCTTGTCAAATCCGAGGCGCACGCCCCTGGAACGACCACACAGGAAAAATACTGGATTTTGCGCGTTACACGCCATGCAGTCAACTTACACCATCGAGGAGTTCAACCGATGTGGCATAAATATCGGCGATTTAATTTTGCTTAGGGAGATTCGGGATATTGATTTTCCCAACGAAGCCTGAGCTTCATGATGCATCGGGCACGGGTCGCGCCTGGTGATCTGGATCAGCCAATCCTTTCTGCGCCAAAACCGAAAGATGGAGTCGATTGAGCAGCATGAGATTCGTCAGGCTGCACTTGAAGCAGGGAGCCTCCCGCGAAATGACTGTAAACGTCCGGCCGATGCAGAGAACCGGGCCCAACCACTGGAAAAAAAACGCTGATTAGGGTATTTAAGCTCTACCGAATCGAAATTTGGTCATACGCGTCTATATGCTTATTTATCTCTACTACAGGTACTACCAAGGATGACCTCTACTCGGCAACCGTTCCCTTCTGAATCGTTCGAGCTGCTCGCGGCAGAGGAAGACAAGCATTGGTGGTTCCGCGCAAGAAACAGGGTGATTCTGTGGGCCTTGAAAAAACAAGTGGGCCCATTCAACAGATTTCTCGAAGTCGGCTGCGGCACTGCGTTTGTTCTGAATGGTGTACGTAAGGCTTATCCGGATGCCAATCTCTATGGTTCTGAGTATTTTGAAGAAGGCCTGGTACATGCCAGAAAGAGAATTCCGACGGCGACGTTTCTTCAAATAGATGCTACAGCGATGGAGGACATAGCTCAGTATGATGTCATTGGGGCTTTCGACGTAATTGAACATATCGAGCAAGACGAACTGGCTATCAATAACTTGGCGCGCGCATTAAGACCGGGAGGATCGCTATTGATTTCTGTCCCACAACACAAATGGTTGTGGTCTGAAGTAGATGAATTTGCCTGCCACGTTCGACGTTACTCTAGGTCAGAGTTGATACAAAAAATTGAGAGTGCAGGACTGTCGACTAAATATACATCATCCTTTGTAAGCCTATTGGTTCCCTTAATGTGGCTTTCTCGAGTGCGCCCCTCTAAAGGCGAATATGACCCAATGACTGAATTTCATATTCCACACTGGATCAATAAAAGCTTGGAGCTGGTAATGAAGTTTGAGTTGACGCTGATGAAGATGGGCGTAAGTCTGCCATTTGGCGGCTCGCTTCTTGTCGTAGCCACAAAACCATAAGAAGACAGAAAATCGTTGGGCGTTATGCTCAAACTTTAGCATACGCCCATGGACAGAAAATTTTCTCTTTTATAAAAATCGTCGACCTATAAAAACATGCATTGGCTTTCAGGGCTCAAGGCGGCGCTGTTGATAAATCCAGTCTACGATATCGCCGTCCGGGGTGTAACCGCTGACGGTTTCTCGTAGAAGTTGTCGTACTCGAGAGTAATCGTCATGATCGATAGCTTTCAGAAGTTCACCCAAACGGATCTTGAGAGCGTCCCAAGGTAAGTGATCTTCATTCGCGCGCATGATCATAGGATGTTCCGTGGCTTCCACGTTGTCTCCGATCAGCAACTCTTCGTAAAGCTTCTCTCCCGGCCGCAGTCCGGTGAATTCGATCGAGATATCACCCTGCAGATTTTTCTCAGAGCGAATGCTCAAACCAGATAGATGGATCATCTTTTCCGCAAGTTCGACGATTTTCACCGGTTCCCCCATGTCCAGGACGAACACATCTCCGCCCCGTCCCATAGAACCTGCTTGAATGACCAGTTGCGCTGCCTCCGGGATAGTCATGAAATAGCGAGTGATTTTTGGGTGTGTGACAGTTAGAGGGCCCCCTGACTTGATCTGCTTGTGGAACAAGGGAATCACGGACCCAGAAGATCCCAGCACATTACCAAAGCGGACCATGGTGAAACGTGTCTTGTTTAACTGAGAGATGTTGGCCGTGTCGCCGAAAAAGATTGGAGCGACCTCTCGGCTGAGTGCCTGCAACGTCAACTCAGCAAGTCGCTTGGTGCTGCCCATCACATTGGTAGGCCGAACCGCTTTGTCCGTAGAAATCAGTACAAAGTTTGCGACGCCCACCTGCAGCGCAGCCTGAGCAGTGTTCAAAGTCCCTATGACATTATTTAACACGCCCTCTGCAATATTGTGTTCAACCATCGGGACATGCTTATAAGCCGCAGCGTGATAGACAGTATCAACGTGCCAGGTCTTCATAACATCTATCAGTTTCGCCTGACTGCGTACCGACCCCAGAATAGGCAGAAGCCGAATGGACAACGACTCTCTCTGGATACGCTGTTCAAGCTCCGATAAAATCGAGTAGAGGTTGAACTCACTGTGTTCGAACAAGAGCAGAGATTTAGGTTTCAACGCGATGATTTGGCGGCAGAGTTCCGAGCCTATGGAGCCCCCAGCCCCTGTAACCAGTACATTCTGCCCGGTAATACAATGAGCCAGCAGTTCGCTCTGCGCCGGGACGGAATCGCGGCCTAGCAAATCTGCGATGTCTACTTCCTGAATGTCATCGACTTTCACTCGCCCACTTGCGAGATCCATGAAGCCCGGGACACTGCGCACATGCAACGGAAATTGCTCGAGAAAACCCAGAATCTCGCGCCGACGGCCACGATTGGCAGAAGGAATCGCCAGCAGGACCTCTTCGGCACCGGTGGCGTCGATCATTTCCTGGATATGCTTGGGCTTATAAACCTGCAACCCAGCAATCACACGTTCAGCGATGTTGTTGTCGTCGTCGATGAACGCGACGGGCCGCATCACTCTTCCCATGCGCAATGCCGCAACCAATTGGTTGCCCGCCGCACCTGCACCATAAATAGCTACTCGGGGCAGACCGTTGTCGCGATTGTAGAAAGGTACATGCTGAGAGGCTGAAAACCAGTCGCCGAGAAAATACTGGCGCATGATCAAACGCAGGCCGCCAATCATGATCAAACTCAACCACCAATAGTTGAAGACGATTGAACGGGGCACCACTGCCGTGTGATTGCTATACCAGAATACAACAAGGGCTAGCAATAATGACGAAAGGCTTACAGCTTTGGAAATAGCAATTAACGCATCATTGCCAAAGTAACGCATCACAGCACGATACATACCAAAACGAATAAAAATTGGAATGGCGACAATAGGTGCAGCGATGAAAAGCCAAGCGTGCGTTTCAACGGGCCCCGAAGCATCCTCGATACCTAGACGAACCAAAAAGGCCAACCATAGGGCGAGCCAGACCAAGACAACGTCGGTGACCACCTGTATGGCACGCTTGTAGCGCCTCGGTAATCCCAACATGTTTGCTCTCAGCTTATCCATGAACCCTTTTTGCACTGCGCCAGCTCCTAAACATGTTCCATTGCAAGAGTGTACAGCAGCACCACTCAACGCTTGAGAAAACGACCGCGAAAATTACGATGCCACGGCATGATGATCAAGGTTTCTCGAGCTCTCCGGCATGAAACCTGACCGCCAAAACGATCAGGGGAAAATAAGCCAGGATCAATCCCAATACGCCATTCAATTGCCACCAAACGACGCACACCGCCACGGGAAGCAACCAGAACACATTGATTGCGACCACAGACAGGGTCACCGGTAAATGGCGCCCGTACAAACGGGAAGCATACTGATAAGCGTGGCTGCGATGAGCCTCATAGACCTTATCGCCGCGCAACAGTCGTCGCACCAACGTAAAGGTGGCATCGACAATGAAAACCCCCAACAAAATCAGCCAAACCCATAGGAGAGCCGGGTCTACCCAGGCCGCTTGCAAGGACATGATGGCTAGAATCAGCCCGAGAAATCCACTGCCAGCATCCCCCATGAAGATTCGGGCCGGGGGGAAATTCCAGTAAAGAAAACCGCTGACTGCAACCACCATCAGCAACGGAGTGAACATCAATCCTGGCTGTCCCATCAACCAGTAAACGAGGCTCGCACCAAGACATGCACACATTGCCTCGACGCTGGCGATTCCGTCGATGCCGTCCATAAAGTTATAGAGATTAAGCATCCAAACGAGATAGAAAGCTGCAAGGACATGCCCTACCCAGCTCAGGTCAACTAACGAGCCTGCAACCTGGATCGGAGGCATACCGCCAATCCAGGCCAATGCCCAGGCGGCGCCACCAAAGTGCGCCAACAATCTCCAACGGGCGGCGATATGTCCATGATCATCGAGGAAACCCACACTGGCCACCAAGGCCCCCGCGCCTAGAAGCGCCCACGTGTCCGGCCATCCAAGCATCCCCGAAAATGCCAAAACTGGCAGCATGAGCAAAAAGCTCAGCACTATCGCCACCCCTCCGCCGCGAGGCGTCGGAACAGAATGGGAACTGCGCCCGTTAGGCATGTCCATCAGACTGCTGGCAATAGCGTAACGGCGCAACAGCCAAGTCATCAGGAATGAAGCTCCCGTTACTAATGCGAACAGCCACAAGGTTGTAATCAACAATTTTAGTCCTGAAGCAAAAATACACTACCGATTGATCAGTGCGTCCTGTAATAAATAGGGGGCGCCCCTGTCACTCAACTCACCAAGACACACCAAGCATTGACGCAACTAACCCACATTCTTCAAAAAATGTCGGGCGGTCTTTGACAGGGATTGATTTACGCTATTGGGAGGCGTCCAGCCGAGCAGTTCTTTATTCTTTGAGATATCGACCTGAAGCGAGCCACACAACCTTTGAGATAGATCTTTTTTCCCCAGCATCGAAGCCCCCAATTCCAACATCCAGCTAGGAATCGGGAGCAAGCGAGCCGGTATCCCGAGCGCCGTTCCCATCCTGCGCAACAGCTCGGATGTCGACAGATCTTCGCCATCGCTCACCAGGAAGGTCTGACCAGCCGCATCCGGATGCCTTAGGCAGACAACAATAAAGTCAACCAGGTTATCCAGTCCGACAAGGCTACGTCGGTTGGGTATTGAGCCGAAAGGCAGGGGGATGCCCTTTTTCAGCCATTTCATCATATTGTGAAAGTTGGCTTTTACCCCGGGCCCATAAACCAGCGGCGGCCGCACGATCACAACCTCCATTCCGGTTTGCCCGGCGAGCGCAAGCAATGCTTGTTCAGCTTCCATTTTTGAAACCCCGTAAGGATCAACCGGCGCTGGTGCAGCATCTGCCAAAAAAGGGGAACCAGGCGCAGTTCCTTCGCCATTGACCTTGATCGAACTGATATAGATAAAGCGTCGTACCCCCGCCGCTGCTGCCTGTCTCGCAAGATTAAGTGTTCCCGCCACATTCGTTTTGCGAAATTCAGCCAGCGGGTCATTTGAATTATCGTTCATCACGTGCACGCGGGCGGCACTATGAATGACTGCATCGACCCCTATCAACGCCTCCGTCCAATCGGTATCGCCATCTATCGCAGGAACCAATACTTGTGTCGTTGATGTGGGCAGCTGTGGCATAGGTTGTCGCAACGCAACCGTCAGCGCTCCGCAATTATCCTGCACAAGCCGAGCGTGAATGGCCCCTCCGACGAAACCGGATACCCCCGTCAAAAGTATCCTGCTCATCGCTTTTCGTTCCTTCTCAAACTGGCTGTGTGAAAGAGTTCCTCCAGACGATCAAACAATCCGACCTTGGAAAAATTCTCGGTATAGAAAGCTTTACCTGCTGCACCCATCGCATCTCGCTGCGTTGGGCTCAGTTTAGCCATTACACGGACGATATCGGCCAGTGCCTGGGAGTCTCCAGAAGGACACGCCAATCCAGCTCCGGACTCACCCACTACCCGAGCCGCCTCTCCATCGATCATCGCAATAATTGGCCGTCCCGAAGCAAGGTATGCCTGAACCTTGCCTGGAATGGTCTTCTCGAAGACTTCATTCGTTTTCAACGAAACCAGTAATGCATCAGCCTTGGCGAACAAGGGTGGCATCTTCTCCAAAGAATGACGCCCGAGAAGAAACACATTACTTAAACCGCGCGCTGAAACCTCATCATGCAGCCAACCGCTGGCCCGTCCGTCCCCTACAATGACCCAGCGCACGGGAACTTCCTCACCGACATTTTCAGCCGCTCTGAGAATCGCAGGAAAATCTTGAGCCTCGCCAATATTTCCAGCAAAAACCACGGTGAAAACCGAGCTATCCGCCTGGATCAGATCAGACTCCTCACATGCTCCAGTCGAGAAATCGTCCTCCGCCCAACTTGGAAAATAGACCAGGCGTTCACCGGAAATAGATTTCGTACAATACTTTCTGACGTTTTCATCGAAAGACTTCGATTGCATCAGTAAATAATCGGCACGGTTATAGATGAAAGAAACCATTCTGCCGACCAGAGAGAGTAAGCTTGGATTCTTTATAATTCCCACCGCACTGAGCGTTTCCGGCCACAAATCAAGAATCCAGATAAAAACTGGAGACTTTTTTATCCAGCCGATCATTAATGCTGGAATAGCAGCCATGATCGGGGAAACGGCATACACAAAAATCGAGTCGAATTTCTTCCCCCGCAGTTTCCAGGGACCAACGACCGAGGCACTGAGGAAAAAAGAAAGGTAGTTAAGCGCAAGTGACACACTACTGTTACCGCGAGCGAGCATCGGGACACGAACGACAGTTGCCCCCTGATAGGTCGAAAATTGTTCTGGCTCGCGCTTATACTCTTCGAACTTCTTCCCCTCAGGGTAATTCGGAAACCCTGTCAGCACCGTCACCTCATGGCCTTTTGCAACAAAACCTTCGACCAGGTTATTGATTCGCATGTTCTCCGGCCAGAAGTATTGACTGACAACCAGAATTTTCAATGGCTTACTCATCGAATCTGTCGCTCACTCAATAGCGTCGCCATACCGTACGCATTACGTAATCACGATAGCTATGGATGATACGCACCACCTTCTCCGCTACATTGGGCATGCTGTAGTCTGCAACGAGTCTCAATGTACGATCACTACCCCGGGACTGGGACTCGAGTATCTCCAAGCCTTGGACAACTCGTTCGACCTCCAATCCCACCATCATGACTGCTGCCTCTTCCATCCCTTCCGGACGCTCATGCGCTTCACGAATATTGAGGGCTGGAAAGTTCAGAATCGAAGATTCTTCGTTGATCGTACCGCTGTCAGACAAAACCGCTTTAGATGAGAGCTGCAGCTTGTTGTAATCCTTGAAACCCAACGGCTTTAAAAGCTTTACGTTTTTATGAAACTCAATACCCAAGGCATCAACACGTTTTTGCGTGCGTGGATGAGTGGAAACAATAATAGGCAACCCATAGTCAGCAGCCACGGTATTTAGCACATCAACCAGTTTTAGGAAGTTCTTGTCAGAATCGATATTTTCTTCGCGGTGCGCACTGACCACAAAAAACTGGCCAGCTTCGAGTCCGAGGCGAGTGAGAACGTCTGACGTTTCAATACCTTCAAGATAGTGATGGAGCACCTCAAACATCGGGCTGCCGGTCTTGATCACCATATCGGGCGACAAACCCTCTCTTAACAGATAGTCGCGTGCAATACTGCTGTAGGTGAGGTTGATGTCGGCGGTATGATCAACAATTCTCCGATTGATCTCTTCGGGAACTCGCATATCAAAACAGCGATTACCAGCCTCCATATGGAAAGTTGGAATTTTACGGCGTTTGGCAGGAATGACGGCCATGCAGCTGTTTGTGTCCCCAAGCACCAGTAACGCTTCCGGCTCTTCCTCGGCCAATACACGATCCACTGCAATGATTACATTACCGATGGTCTCAGCGCCCGTCTGACCTGCAGCATTCAGAAAATGATCCGGCTTGCGGATGCCTAGGTCCTGAAAAAAAATCTCATTCAATTCATAGTCATAATTTTGCCCTGTATGAACCAATACATGGTCACAAACCTGGTCCAATTTTGAAATGACGCGAGACAAGCGAATAATTTCAGGGCGCGTACCCACTACAGTCAATACTTTTAATTTTTTCATGATTACGCTCTATTCAACTGCAGCCAAATCTGGAAAATCCAAGAAATCTGTATCTCGACAAAAAACTTGGTAACGATGAGCCATGGCATAGCGCCTGTAGCCGTTACGCCTCGACTCCAACGGCCTGCGCATAGGTATCAGGATGGATGCGGTCAAATATTTCATTGGCCCATAACATGACAATCAACTCTTCATCTCCGATATTTGTAATATCGTGGGTCCACCCTGGGACTGTTTCAACGATTGTTGGTTTTTCACCTTCGGCAACCAACTCGAAAAACTCGTTAGACGTAATGTGACGAAAGCGGAAACACGCTTTGCCTTTAATAACGAGAAACTTCTCAGTCTTTGAATGATGGTAGTGTCCACCACGGGTTACACCCGGATGAGCCGTAAAATAAGAAAATTGGCCGCTATCACGCGTCTTAAGCATTTCAACAAAGACCCCTCTCGAGTCTTCGTGTTTTGGCACTTGATAGGTGAACTGATCGGGGGCGAGGTAACTTACATATGTTGAGTACAATGCACGAACCAACCCTTCTCCTACAGGCTGGGTCACCAAATCCACCCGACTTCTTGAAAAGGCCTGTAGTTGATCAGCCAAAGCCCCGACATTGATGCGATAGCACGGCTGAACTTCAACTAATGCATCATCGGAAATTTGTTGATCCATCGCCATAATAAATCTGGCAATCACATCATCAATATAAACGAGACTGATCAACGCATCGGGATCATTAATTTTAATCGGCAGGCCATTAATGATATTGTAGCAAAAAGTTGCCACCGCCGAGTTGTAATCAGGTCGCGCCCACTTCCCAAATACATTTGGTAAACGAAACAGATAGACTTTCGAACCATGCTCACTTTTCAGCTCAAGTAAAGCCTGCTCTGCACGCTTTTTACTCACCCCATATGGGTTATCCAGTAGTGCTTGAATGGAGGAAGTATAAAGTACCGGAACGGGTCTTCCGCACCCTTTAATTGCTTCACAAAGCACCTGAGTCAGATCCGTATTTCCAGTTTTGAACTCGCTCTCAACCTGAGGACGATTGACACCCGCCAAATGAAAGATGAAATCGACTTCAGAGACAAGCTGTGGCAGCCGGGCAATATCATCGCCCCTGTTAAAAGTTAAAACTTCGACATCTTTTCGTTCGTGTAAATGCGCTACGAGATTTTTCCCAACAAAGCCGCTTGCCCCGGTGATCAAGACCTTCATCTCAACTCACTCCTCAGGTACGGCGTGCTCACCACGCTTGATAGCTTGCATAAATTCAAGTTTAAGTAATAAAGTCTGCATCCCCTGAACATCCAATCGCTGAGTATTATGCGAATTATAATCCTCAGTACGAGAAATTTTTTCCTCGCCCTCGTCAACAAATTTTGAGTAGTTCAGATCACGTAAATCAGGTGGGACACGATAATAATCACCTTTGTCTTCAGCGCAGGCCATTTCCTCTCTGCTGAGAAGAGCTTCATACAATTTTTCGCCATGACGAGTTCCGATCACCTGGATCGGATGATCGGGCTTTCCAAGCATCTGGATCAACGCTGTTGCCAGTGTATCGACTGTTGCGGCAGGCGCTTTCTGAACAAAAAGATCACCATTCTTACCATGTTCAAAAGCATAGAGTACAAGGTCAACCGCGTCGGAGAGCGTCATCATGAAACGGGTCATATTCGGATCGGTCAGCGTCAAAGCCCTGTCGTTGCGAATCTGTTCTATAAACAGCGGAATTACTGACCCGCGTGATGCCATGACATTGCCATAACGGGTTCCACAGATAATCGTCTTCTGCTCGTCGACGTTACGGGATTTCGCGATCATTACCTTTTCCATCATTGCCTTGGAAATGCCCATGGCATTGATCGGGTAGACCGCCTTGTCCGTGCTCAGACAAACAACACGCTTAACCAGATTCTGAATGGCTGCCTCAAGCACATTTTCAGTGCCGATGACATTCGTTTTAACGGCCTCCATCGGGTGAAACTCACATGAAGGCACCTGCTTTAATGCAGCCGCGTGGAAAATGTAGTCAACTCCGCGGGTCGCGTTCAAAATACTCTGATAGTCACGCACATCACCGATATAGAACTTCAGCTTGGAGTTGGAGTACTGCTTACGCATGTCATCCTGCTTCTTCTCGTCACGACTGAAGATACGGATTTCAGCGATGTCACTGTCCAGAAAGCGCTTAAGAACTGCGTTCCCGAAAGAGCCAGTACCGCCAGTGATGAGGAGCGTTTTTCCGCCGAACATAATAGACCCTAGAGTAATGCGCGTAATACGATGATTATTTTGCAGATCGCAGCGCTGAGTGAATCAGCTCATCCTTTTGTGACGTATCAGGGTAGCTGATCAAAACCGCCCTGTAAGTCCCCTTGAACACAAAAAGGCTACCGGCCGCTACTCCAACGACGCCGCAAGCTTCGATGACCTTTCCAATATCGGTTAACGAACCGGCTCCACCCAATATGGTGATAGGAATGCGTACGCTCTGACGCAGTTTAAGCGCCAGTGAAATATCGTAGCCTTTCATTCGACCATCGTTATCGATGGAATTGATGACAATTTCCCCAGCGCCAAGCTTTTCGACCTCAGCCGCGACCTCGAAGACGTCACGTTTGGAGTTACGCGTCCCGTTGCGGGTCCAAACATCATAATGGCGTGTCAAAAGCCGCTGCTTTACGTCAAGCACGACAACGACACTCTGCCTGCCGATCTCTCTGGCAATCTCGGAAATGAGGTTGGGGTTATCGATGGCTGCAGAGCTGATCGCAACCTTTTCAACTCCAAGCGAAATGATCTTCTGCGCCTGTTCTGCGGTACGTATTCCACCGCCATAACACAGTGGCATGCGGCACTCGGAAGCCAAATGGGCGATGCGCCGGTAATCCGGTTCACGACCTTGAACCGTCGCATCAATGTCTAGAACGATAAGTTCATCGGCTTCCTTTTCATTGAAAATCTTCACCGCATTGATCGGATCCCCAACGTACTTCGGTTCCTTGAAACGAACGGTTTTCACCAATCCACCGTCCTGGATCAAAAGACAGGGAATGATTCTTGGCCTCAACATTTCACAACTCCGCAAAATTCTTCAGAAGCGCCACGCCATAATGGTGACTCTTCTCCGGGTGGAACTGTACGCCAAAGACGTTCCCTATCGACACCGCGCAGCTAAAGTCCAAGCCGTAGGAAGCCGTAGCGGCGACGCTTTCCTGTTGATCGCATTCAAAATAGTAAGAATGGAGGAAATAGAACCGCGGGTTGTCTTCGAATCCTCTGAACAGGGGGCAGCCCGGTACGGGTAAAACGTCGTTCCATCCCATGTGAGGCAGCGGCAGATCAACAAGATTCGCGGTGGCGGTAAAGCTGCGAACGCGCCCTGGAATCCACCCCAAACCAGGCAACTCACCTTCGTCGCTGGACCCTGCGAGCATCTGCATCCCCACGCAGATACCGATAACCGGGACGCCTTTATTGAGAACCAGATCATCCAGTGTCTGACGCATTCCAGAATCGTTGAGCCGTTGCATTGCATGATCGAAAGCACCGACACCGGGCAAAATCAGCTTGGTCGCGCCTCTTAATCCTTCAATATCCTTGGCGACTGATACTGGAATATGCAAACGCTTATAGACATTCACGAAGGCTTGGATATTGCCTAAACCATAATCAATAATCGTGATCATCTGAACAGCCTTCTCTCCAGCCCGAGAGCGCTCATCACCCGGGAGCCGATTCCGATCATGAAGCGCTTATTCTTATAGTCCAGGCATTTTTTGTTAGGGCCTTCAAAGATCGCTTGTAACTCTTGAACGGTCAAATCGAGCTTATTTGCCACGTATTCGAATTCCGACTTAAGAAACTGCTCATCCAGCTCCGGTTTTGCAATGCGTTCAAGTGCCGCCTCACGCGTCATCTGCCCAGTCATGATCAAACTGGAGAAATGCGCTCTTCGCTTTTCGTAGCCAAACTTTCTTGGCATCCAGTAATCTTCGTAAAAGCGAGTAAATCTGGATTCGTGATGTTTATGTTGGAACTTCTTCCACCCGAAGAGCCTGCTCAGTGTCTCCTCCGCTTCAGCCTTCACATAAGGAACCAGATTCAAAGGTTTTACAACCTGCATACCCAGCACATAGCGGTAATACAGCTTGTAAGAAAGTATATCTACAATTGGAAAACTTTTTAACTGCCTCGTTCCAAAATTCGAATGAATATCCTTGATCAACATTTTATCAATTCCCGGATACCCCCCCCACTCTTCGGGCTCTCGGCAGCATTCTGTGGAATAGTTTCCGCCGGTCAAAACGTATTTAATCTTATGCGCTTTGGCGAACTTATAAAGAGCAGAAAAAAAAGCGGTATCTTGAGGCAGATCTTGATCCGACACTTGAGATTTCAAAAAAGCGACCTGAAGGTCTTTCATTTCCTCCCAATTGATAACCTCGGTATACAGATCCAACCCCAACCCATCGACCAACTTCTCGATATTGCCAACCGCCTGATCTGTATTCCAACCAGCATCAACGTGAAAAAGCAGTGGCCGCAACCCCATCTTTTCCTTGGCGATATAACTAACATAAGAGCTGTCAAGGCCACCACTCAAGCCAATAATACAATCGAACTCACGACCTTTACCATCCGCTTTGATTTTATCGGCCATTTTCATGAGTTCGCTCTCGCCACGTTGGTCTACGTGCCAATTAGGAGCAATAACCGTTTCAAAATTTTGACAATAATCGCAGCGTCCACGTTCGTCGAAACTTACATTAGGATCGGAAGTATCCATAATGCAACTGCTGCATATTCTATAATTTTTACTCATGAATAAACCCATCCAATAAAACGAATCCCATCGTGCGACCGATCATGGATGATCACATTTCGCATCATGCAGATCCGAATAAACTTTCAAAACCTTGCTGGCATTTTTTTCCGGATTGAAGTTGCTTTCTGCAAGCTTTTTTGCATTCTCTCCCATGCGACTTATTTCCGAACGGTTCTGGGAGAAATAACTGATTGCGTCTGCCAACTTCACCGGATTTTTGGGGGGAACTGCTATACCCGTTTCATAATCCAGCAAGGTGTCGGGGCGAGGTTGACTGACTGCGGCGATGCATGGCACCCCCGAGAATGCCGCTTCAAAAACAGGTCTGCCGGGTGCATCGAAATGAGACGGAAAACAAAGGACATCGATCCTTTCATATACGCTATGAATATCGATTGTAGGTCCAAACATATGAAAAATTTTCTGGAGAGAGTACTGGGAAATAAGTGATTGAAGCTCCGCTTCCACATCCTGAGCGAAACCTGCCTTCTTAATTAACCAAGACTTCAGCCCGCCGCCCGTACGCGTGGAGCCACCAATAATCACGAACTGAACTTTTTCACCCCGCTCGATGACCACCCTTGCAGCCTCGAGCAAGTCAAATAGACCTTTTGAATGGTGCAAGTTTCCGACAAAACCTATTTTTATCGAATCATTTGGAAGTTGATCCAGCCTGGAAATCACATGCTCATCGCGAACGTTAGCGCTTGAAGGCGTGAATGAGTTTTGAATCACTGTCACGTCGAAATCAGATGGTAATGTGGAACGCACATTTTCATCGATAGCAATGATTTTATTTACACGAATATTGAGTTTTTTGAAAAGCCATTGACAGCGCACCGACTTTGCATCAGCCCAGGTAAGTGACCGCACATGAACAATCACTGGGACCCTGAACAACAGTCGAGCCAGCAGCAGGGGGAATATTTCCGTCAATTCATTTACGTGAATGAGGTCAATGTCTTTCCAGCGACGCCGTGCCTGTACCAAGGAGAAAATAGTGAACGGCAGGTAGGAAAATTCCCTCAAGAGAATCAGCCACCGGCTACCCCGATAGTGGCCATACAAGGTGTTATCGAAGCGAGTCAAGCCGACGGTTGCTATATGGTCTTTCGCCACTTTTCGATAAAAATTCAAGGCAGTGCCACGGACACATACAAAATATGGCTCGACGCCGCGAGTAGACAGCGTCCTTACAAGCTCAAAAAGGCTTCTGGAAGCCCCACCAAATGGCCCTACTCCGTCAATGTAAAGAACCTTCATCCTGAAAAACTCTGCGCCGACTTTAGAAAAAAACCTGGAAACAACATATCGTCCTCGGCTCAACCAGTTTGACAAGCATATTTGATCTGCGTTACTAGCGGCCTGCAGGAACCATTCTCTTGCCTGTGGACTTACACTGTAAAATGTCAGGCGATGTACATCGAGCGACAGGATACCTGAAACAGCACAGCTTTCGTAGGCGCCGGAGGTATCCATCCATGCTGCTGTCGACGGCTAACGTGGCCATCACACCAAAGCCTCCGGCACTGCCCGAGCGAATTGACCCTTTCCCGCCCGTTATGCTCTCAAGAATGCCGACTGGGTAAGGAGGTGTCTATGTCGTCGTTCATTACCAAGGGCGTCGGTACAATCGACGGTCTCGATAGAACCAGGCACAGCAAGAAAAAAACCGGGTAAAAATATCGCGGTGCGTAAATGGGGCTCAGCACGAAGACTGCGCAGTAAATGACGGCTATGAACACTAAGTCATCCTTTAAACGCAACCTGCCTTTGAGCAATACCAGAGTAAAAACCAGGAAAGCCGCGACACAGTGTAATGTCACGACAAAATCATTGTAGAAGTCAACCGGCGACAGAAGATGATCCGCTTTGAAAATCAGGCCGTACATCGCATGCAATGCTTTCGGCACGAAAATCAGGAAATACAAACCCTGATTCTGCAATCTTATAAACTGTGTATACAAACCAGACCCTTCGTTTTGCATACCTCCAATTTCCGCGATATCCGTAATGCCAGAAAAGTAACCCAGCATCAGCCTGTAAGCCAAAGACAGTGACAGCAAAAGGATTATCACATACCAACCTCTTCGATTGCGAAGAAAATTAATAGGGGAAAATGTTACAAAAACCATTATTACGAAGATGGTTAATTGCCAACGAACAAACAATGAACACACCAAACAGAGCACAACATAACCTAGCTTTTTTCTACGCACCCAGGCGACCATGAAAGCCATTACCAACATCGAAATAATTTCTTTATTGATAGAAATCAAGCTAAAGAAGGTAATAGGACTCAAGAACAATAGAAAAATCACAAACCCAAGACGAGCAGGTTCCTTTCCTTTACCCACCAGCTTTATCGACCAAAACAGAATAGAAATATTGACCATCAAAACCAGAAATCTGCTACCCCCTACAGCATCCAGAAGCAACAGTGGGCCAAGATAATTATTACCGATGGAGACCATTTCCGACAGAGAGTTGAAGCTATTTTCAAGATAGGCTTTCTCGTAGGTCAGAGAGTCTGCATAAAACTGAAAATCAATCAACCCATCCAGAGCATCACGCCCTGCAACGAAAAAAAATATTATCGCAAGGACAGCATACAGAAATACATAGATAGTTGACTTTTTGATATAGATTTTCATATCGATGTCCCCTCGACACGAATCATGGATACCGACACTGCTCAGATAGGTTATGAAACTAGCGTGCTATCGAGCAATTCAGAATATTATCTACCCAAGACTCTGCGGTGCTTTCACCGGTGTCTACGACGGGGAACATCTTTCCTACATTCAACTTCTCTTCAATCCACAACTCAATAGCCTGAGCTCTTTGTGGAACTATAGTCGCAATACCTGCATTTCGTTCATACTCGTATAAATTGTCTATACATCCCCCCTTGTTCAAGAAGGGATTGAGCAACGCAGACGAAATGCCGAACCACGACGCCTCGATCACCACTGTGCTCATGTCCGTAATATGCAGATCAACCTGAGACAACAGGAGTGGGAGCGGCATTGTGCTCGCCCTGTGCCACTCAACCGTCATGCCTGAAAACTCGGAAGACAAATACCGTTCGCAAGCGTCCCCTTCTTCACCCCTCAATTGGACAGGGTGGAGTCTTAACAACCAGTTGTACGTACCGCTGGTTGACTTGATAACCGACTCCAAGGCGTGGCACATCACCTTATTAAAGCTCTCTTCGGGGTAATAATGGATGTGCAATCCCCATTGGAGCGCCACGAGCAGCACAGGTTTATCATCCTGAAATATTCTTCCATACTCATTTTTGGCCGCTTGAACCAAAAGGTCTTCTGCCCTTGCGTTTTTGAAACGCTGAAACCATGGATGGCCTACCACCGTCACTGAGGCACCTTTATCGGGAGCCCAAGCTCGTAATACATTTGCACTTGGGTGGTCCCAACACAGGAAACCATGAGGCAAATCCGACGCAGCAACTGACTTGGCTAATAACTCTCCGTACCAGGGATCATCCTTATCCAGGACGCCGTGTTGGTAATCATAAACAGGAATACCCATCTCTCGGCATGCTCGACACAAGGCAGGTTCAGGCTGAATTCCAATAACCAATCTCGGTTTGACAGCTGCAAGAATTTTTAGCCACACCTTCGCTCTTTGTAACGCAACCCAGTCGCCCTGTTTCTTGCTACCACATAGCTTAGCGAGAATTCGCCCTGTCAGCGCGATCCAGATAAATGCTCGATTAAACGCAACGGGGGAGTTATACGCCTGATCCCCGGTCAATCTACTATAAGGAGCGGCTACCGATTGAACACCAATTCCTCGAGAAAGGCAGATATCCACTAGGGTGTCAATTATGGGGGAATAGCCCTTCCCATTATAATGGTACCCGCAACTCGCATCATGACGAACAACCAATACGTCAGATATTTTCAGTTCTTTCCAACCACTTCTGGAGAACAGGGCGGATAGCGAAATACGCATTTTTGAAAAGGTATTCATTAAATGCGCTCTGCCATAAGCGTTTCGCAAACTTTGAAATCAATATGGTTATCAATGTCGACCGACTGCTCGGCGCCCATGATATAGGCAACGCTGTTGGTAATGAAAAATCCCTTTTCGCGAACAAAGTCCTCAGTGTTTGCCAAATAGATAGATCCATTTAAACGATAATAATCAGGGAGGTCCTGGCTGCGCCGATTGAGCAACTCCGGGCGCAAAAAATCAGCCATGCTTCCTTCCGCTCCCAGTACATTGCTCCACAAGGGAGAATGCTCACATAGACAGACGCTAATGACACTGGAGGCGTTTGTATCCTCCATCAACTGAAGCGCTTCACGAATATTCGCGGCGCACCGTAGAGGCGAAGTGGGTTGAAGAAGCATCAGTTTTTTCGGACTGATACCTTCTGCGTCGAGAGAGTCCAACGTGTGTATCAAGACATCAAACGTGGAAGCAGTGTCTGACGCAAGAAACTCGGGACGCCTCAGCGTTTTGACGCCTGACCGCTCACCTTCTGCAAGGATTGCATCATCGTCGCTGGTGACGACAATCAGGTCACTGACCTTGCTCTCCAAAGCCGCTTCCAGTGTCCAGCGGATCAAAGGCTTGCCTTGCATCTCCATGAGGTTTTTCCCGGGGAGACGTTTACTCCCCCCGCGAGCAGGCACGACGATCAAGAGGTCCGCATTGCTTTGTACGTTATCCATTGAAGAGCCCGGAGATGTCGGATTGTGCACGCTGAAAATCTTCCATCCGCCCAATATCCAACCAGTACTCATGCACAGGAAACATGTTTACTTCCTTTCCTTTGCCGATCTGTTGTTCCAGTAGGGTTGGCATATCTATTCGCGTTCCAGGCTTGACACTTTTAACCAGTTCTGGGGAGAGCAAGTAGATACCTGCATTAATAAAAAATCGATGCACAGGCTTTTCGATCATTGAAAGGATTCGATGACCTTCGCTCTGAATCACGCCGTAGGGAATACATTGTTCGTATTCCCGGACACACATCGTCGCTACCCCAGCATTTTCCTGATGGAACTCCAGCAGGTTCTGGAAATTGAGGGTAGTCAACAGATCACCATTCATCATGAACGTCGGCAAGCTGATTTCATCATGTGGCAATAATCCCAGCGCGCCTCCGGTACCCAGCGGTTCCTCTTCGTGAACGTAACGAATGCTCACGCCCCAACGACTGCCATCTCCGAAATAATCGCGAATCATTTCTGGCATGTAATGGGTAGATACGAAAAACCGGTGGAAGCCGGCGCTTATAAAACTTTCCAGGATCAATTCTAGAATGGGTTTATCGCCAACCTTCAGCAGGGGTTTAGGGCAATGTTGAGTCAACGGTCGCAAGCGCGAACCGAAACCTCCCGCCATCAGAAATACAGGATTATCGTGCTGTTTCTTGTGCAAAATTCCATGGAGGGTTTCCAGACCGACAACGCGATGTGAGGCATCGACAACCGGTAGTTGCAGCAATTGATGCTTTTCCATTACCGCCAGAATACGCTCTTTGCTCCAGCCCCGTTCAACGGTCTGCGGCGATGCGCACATGACATGATGCACCTGGATGTCCAACGGTTGATGTTTGAGCAAGCTGCGTCGCACGTCTCCGTCAGTCAGGGTCCCCAGCAGGCGGCGGTCATTATCCACAACCAGAACAATGCGCAAGCCCTCGCGATCTAGCGTCGCGACAGCATCCTCGAGGGATGTTTCCGGGCTCACGAGTACTGATTCCCATTGCTGCATAAATTACTCCTAGTCTTCCTTCGGTGCTTCTTTCTTGCGCCCCGAAGGACCTAACAAAACATGCCGTGCTTCAAGATTTCTGCTCAGGGTAGCACCCGCTCCGACAACTGCTTCCATTCCAACTTTCAGCCCCTGAATGACAGTGGCACCACTACCAATGAATGCCCTGCCCTCGACCTGCACACCACCGCAGAGCGTGGCGCCTGGTGCGACATGGACATCCTCACCCAACCGGCAATCGTGATCGATTCCGGCGCGGGTGTTGATGATGGAATTAGCACCTATGACCACATCTGCTTGAATCACTGCACCCGCCATGATCTGGACGCCTTCGTGAAGGATCGCACTCTGGTCTACCCATGCCGTTGGATGCACGAGGACCGGAAAGCGAAACCCCTGCTGCTTGAGACGCTGAAAGATACTCCGTCGCCCCGTGCCGCCAACCAGTTGCCCAAGACCGTTGACCAGTTCGATCGACCGTGGGTCAAGCGCTTCAAGTGCGTTGTCACCACCGAGAACCGAAATTCCGCGCCACTCTTCGATTCCCTGGTCTGCCAGCGCTGGATCACATACCCCCAGCACTTCAAAACCAACCGACTGGACGAGCGCCAGGAGAACCTTGGCATGTCCACCGGCCCCCAAGATCACCAAAGGCTTATGACCGTTCAAGGTTCAATATTCTCGCCGACGGAATAAGATCTCGAGGCGCGCGAACCGACCAACTCCCACAAAGCCGTAGGTGCCATGCCCTGCCCGCTTCTCGCAGTAGTCAAGTGCTCGCGGGTCAATATTTCGTCTTGTTCAATCTGGCGAGCCGCCACTACTTGTTGGCGAGCAGCCCTACGAGTGTCCCACTCACTTTCCTGTGGGGCCTTGACTCCATCTCCAAGCGCCTGCTGCAAAGCACGAATGTCCGAAACCATTGCCTTGAGTTCATGGGGTTCGAGGGATGCCAGATGATCCGGCCCCGGCATTGACCTGTCGAGCGTGAAATGTTTCTCGATAATTCGTGCACCACGGGCTACAGCAGCGATCGAAATCAGGCTGCCCTCCGTGTGATCCGAATAACCGACCTCTAGCCCGAATGCAGAGGCGAGCGTATCCATCGCCCTGAGGTTTACTTCTCCCCAGGGTGTCGGATACTGGGAGGTGCAATGAAGCAATGCCACATGCCCGATCAGTCTTTGGCGCCCTTCACGGCTACCCCAGTAGCGCCAAACTTCGTCCATGTTCTTTGGTTCGTCAGTAAATGCAAGAGCATGCGTAACAATAGCGAGCGCCTGTTCCACTTCCGCAAGGGTAGCCATGCCCGTCGAGAGGACCAGTTTTTTCCCGGTGCTTGCGAACTTCCATAATAAAGGACCGTTGGTCAGTTCGCCCGACGGTACTTTGAACAGAGGCATTCCCAGCGTGTTGAGAAAGTCCAGGCTATCGGTGTCGAACGCCGTCGAAAGAAAGTCAATCCCTTTCGCTTCAGCATAACTTTTCAACTCGGCATGCCACTCTCTTGGCAATTCGAGCTTCTTCAGCATCGACAGTTGGCTTTCAGCCTCATCTGTACTTTTTTTCTGATAGGCCGCTTTAGCCACGCTGCTGGAGGCAAGTTTTGAGGCGTCAAATGTTTGAAACTTGACAGCGTCCGCGCCGGCGTCCGCCGCTGCATCTACCAATGCAAAAGCCAAAGCCCGGTCACCATTATGATTCACGCCGGCTTCGGCGATGATGTACACCCTATCTGTATCGGTCTGCTTCATGAATCAACTCAAATCATGGAATGATTTATGGGATGCACCGTCGTAACTGTTCAGGACCGCCAGGACAGCTTCACAGGCGTTACCCCGTCCATAGGGATTGACTGTCGTTTTACATGCATTGGCAAATTCAGCCGTAAGCACAGTACGAAGCGCCTGCTCGATCGAATCGCGGCTGGGTTCGCAATGCAACACCGAATCGGCAGCCAATCTCCCCTTCTGACGTACACCAATGTCCACCGTTGGAATACCGAAAGCCGGCACCTCAATGATCCCGCTCGAAGAATTACCTACTACCGCAGACGCCATGGATATCGCGGACAAGTAACGCCTAAAGCCCAACGATGGTATGGCCAGCACTCGCTTTGGCCGGGCCTGTGCGTAGGCTTCCAGCAGGGGAATGATAGCTCGCCCTCCATTATCGGCATTTGGATAGGTAAAAATGACCTGGTAGCCGGGAAACATATCCAGCGCCTCTGTAAGCGCTACAAAAGTTTCTTGAGGACCTTCTTCCATCACCGTGACCGGATGATAGGTGACGACCAGATAGGGCGAATGCAGGTCAAATCCAAGACTCTCTCGCAGGGCCTCAATGCTCATTTTCGGCGAGCGCACTAAATGATCGATTCCCACCGCGCCGACGTTGAAGACACGCTCAGGAGACTCGCCCATTTGGATGACACGATTTCGGTATGTCTCAGTCGCTACGAAGTGTAGGTAGGACATTTTGGTAATGGCATGTCGAATTGCATCGTCATAAGCGCCTTCGGTAATTTCACCACCATGAAGATGTGCTATAGGAATGCGCATAACCAAAGCAGCCTGCGCAATTGCCAACGCCTCGAAACGGTCACCGAGAATTACGAGCAAATCCGGGCGCAGGCGATCAAGAGCATCGGCAAAACCCAAAGTGCCAACGCCCATCGATTTGACGATACCGACGGCAGAGTCTGAAGAAAGCAGCATCTCTACCTTGGCGTCGATATCAAAGCCGTCCTCTACAATCTGGCGCCAGGTTTCTCCGAACTCGGGGGAAAGATGCATTCCACTGGCGATGACTTGTAGCTGAAACTCACTGCTCGACTGGAGATCCTTCATCAACCAGTAGAGCAATCCGTACTCTGCTCTCGACCCGGTAAATACTGCGACAGTGCGTTTCACGCCTGCATCTCCGGCACAACGCTACTTGGCAAGTTTACAATGCGTGCAGATAACCACTCGGAATTTGTCAGGTCGCCATGTAGACATCGCGAATAAAGCGGCAGGTGATTCATCAGTTTCCAGATGGGTCGCGTCATCACCCCATTGTCATTTGTGGCCTTGAGCAGTTCGTCCCTCTGAGCACTGCTGTCGCAAATGACTGCATTCAGCCAATAGTTGGATCGACAGCCTTCAGGCTCCTTGACGAACTGCAAATCACTTCCCTCAAACAGCTGCGCGTAATTCGAGGCCAACTCACGTTTCGATGCAATGAAGCGCTCCAACTGCTCTAACTGCGCGCACCCAAGGGCTGCATTCAGGTTTGGCAGACGATAGTTATACCCGAGTTCATCATGCACGTATTCGTAGGGATGAGGCTGCTTAGCGGTAGTCGTGAGGTGTTTGGCGAGGGTGCCCAATTCCTCATTGGCCAGGATCATCCCGCCGCCGCCAGTGGTAATGATCTTGTTGCCATTGAAACTCAGGGTTCCCACACGACCGAAACAGCCGGTGTGGCGCCCCTTGTACAAGCTGCCCAGGGACTCCGCTGCATCTTCGACCAGAACCAATCCCCAGCGACTGCAGACATCCACCAGACTATCCAACTCGACCGGATGTCCGAAGGTGTGCATCGGCAAGCAAGCGCGTACGACTTGCCCAGTGCCCTTGTGCCGGCATAAGCCGTCGGTGCCTTTTTGCACATTATCTTCCAGCCAGACTTCAAGAGCCGCGGGCGATAATCCCAACGTATGGCGATCGACGTCGACAAACACGGGCTCTGCATCACAGTAGGCAATTGCGTTGCACGTCGCAATGAAGGTCAATGACTGAGTCACCACCAGATCGCCAGCTTTGACTCCGGCCAACAACAAGGCTACGTGCAGTGCGGCTGTTCCGTTCACCGTCGCTACAGCCCTGGGGCTTCCGGTATAACAGGCCATATCCCGCTCAAAGCGATCAACGAAGGCCCCCACACTTGAGACAAACGTCGACTCGATGGTTTCCACTACATAATCACGCTCGTGCCCCAGAAAAACGGGGGCATGAAGTGGAATGAAATCGTTCGTACGGTATTGCGCGCGTACGAACTGGATTAGAGAGTCGAACATGGGAGCGCCTCAAACGTTATAAATATCGGCTTTGTATTTGGCCAGGTTCTCTGGGAGCAGTAACCAGTCGATCGTCTTCTGCAGACCTTGTCGAATGTCATACTGCGGTTCGAAGCCTGTTAGTCCGCGTATTTTTGTGTTGTCACACCACAAGCGAAATACTTCCGACTTACCGGGGCGAATTCGTTGTTGATCCGTTAAGAATTCGACATCGCTTCCCATGAGCTCGCGGATGAGATCAAGCGTATCACCCACAGAAATCTCATAGTTTGAACCGATATTTACCGTTTCTCCTACGGCCTCCTTGCAACGTGCCAACTCCAGAAACCCACGGCAAGTATCAGCAACATAGTTGAAGTCGCGTGTCGGGGTGGTATCACCCAACTGAATCTGTTTTTTCCCGCTGGCAATCTGGGTGATGATCGTAGGGATTACCGCCCTGGCAGACTGCCGAGGACCGTAGGTATTAAAAGGACGAGCGATGGTCAAAGGCAGATCAAATGAATTGTAGAAGCTCATTGCCATTGCATCAGCGCCAATTTTCGATGCGCTATAAGGTGATTGCGCCTGCAACGGATGCTTTTCATCTATAGGTACGTATTGAGCCGTACCGTAGACCTCACTGGTGGAGGTATGAATAACTCGTTGAACTCCGTTTTCAAGGGCGGCCTGACAAATATTCAAGGTACCCTTGATATTTGTGTCGACATAGCTATCAGGCGCAACATATGAATAAGGAATAGCGATCAACGCTGCCAGATTGAAAACAACATCAACGTCTTTCGTAATATGCTTGCAGTAATGTGGGTCGCGAACGTCGCCACTTAGGACCTCGATGCCCGACAAACATTCAACACTTTCGAGCCATCCCCAGTAATTGAACGAATTATACTGAGACAGCGCTTTTACTTCGTAGCCTTCGCGTACGAGCAACTCGGTCAGGTGAGAACCGATAAATCCATCAGCACCCGTGATTAATGCCTTCACTTCAAACTCCTTTAAACAAAACGACTCAGGCCTTCCAGATTGGTTTTTTCAATTCCCAACCGGCAGCTGTTTTATCCCAGAGATGAGGCGTTCTAAACTCTTCAATCACTTCCGCGAAACGCTCCGCGGAGATCCCCATGTACTCAAGGCACTGCTTCTGATAAATTTCCGGGAACTCACCATCAAAGCGCTTAATCAAAGAGATCCCTTCGTCACGGGTAATATCGCCGTTACGGATTTCCTGCGCCGCATCATAAGTTGCGCGACCAATACCAAACTTCGTATAAGTCGTATAATAATGCAGCCAGTCAATCATATCATCCAAAGAGCTATATTTACTGAAGCTGCCTTCGGTCCGGTGATCATTCGGCATGAAATCAGAGTGTTCTACAGAAAAATAGTAAGTCTCTTGAGGGTGCCATTTCATGTAGTACCCCAAGTAATGAACTTCTGTGCCCACACTCTGAATTTTGTAAGGATCCACCGGCAGGTAAGCCTCAAGATCCGCCATTGAATACTTGTATTCCTCCATCAGGTGACTGGCGCTGACGCCACCAAGATAAAGATCGCCCAGTTGATTTTCTGCAGTGTAATATTTCGGGTCGCGGGTCGGCTTGTCATTATCAAGAATCGCGTTGCCGTATTCGGCTTCATTTTCGCCAAAAACAACAAGCGGAATGTCGAGCATCACAGACATTTTCGGAGCTAGATTTTTCTGCCCGAGAATAAACGGCTGAAACGGGTGGCAAAGCTTTTCAAAGGCAAGCCGAGTCAGCGTACGGTGTACTCTTTTATTCTGATTATAGGTGTAGTTCGCAAAGCCAGCATTGAGCCAGGCATCAAAATTGCGCCGCCCTATATCAGTATAAATTGCAGGCGGCCACGTCACGAGAATAGGGTTCATGTTGTACTTAAACTTAAGGACATGCGCGGCCATCACGCTATCCTTCCCGCCGCTGCCTGGGACGACAACATCATAACGCCCATCATTTCTGCGATGGCGGTCGCACAACTCCCTCAGTTCGCGCTCCCGCTCGGACCAGTCAATCAGCTTTTTCTTTTCAGCAAAATTACATGCATCGCAAACGCCATGTTCATCGAAAAAAATGGCTTTTTTGATCTCGCCAGGCTTGTTTTTGAACTCCACAGTCGACGAAGGCCGCTGGTTGTTCATGGCGCATTTTTTGCAAAACTGGATATTTAACGGAAGACCGTAGCGTCCAAACGACTCTTGATTATTCATTTCGGACTCACAAAGCTAAGAAGTTTTCAAAAACACGGATACCGGCTTGGCGACTTTTTTCCGGATGAAACTGCAACCCGAAAATATTCCCACGTTGGACGCCAGAAACAAATTGGTGCCCTGCGTAAGTAGTCAGTGAAATGACATCGGTATATTTCTGCACTTCGTAAGAATGCATGAAATAGAATAGATCCGACGAACTGACGCCTTTCAACAAAGGTGTTTCAGCGACGATTGACAGGTTGTTAAAACCCATATGCGGCACGACACCCTTGCACTGCATCTGGCGCACTTCACCCAGCATCAAATCAAGCCCGTCCGTTTCGCCGTATTCAAACCCAACCGAACTGAGAACCTGCATGCCAAGGCAAATGCCAAGCAACGGGCGATCCGTCGCAGCATAAGCAATGATGGCCTCCGACATGCCAGACTCTTTCAACTCTCGCATGCCATCGACAAAACTGCCGACGCCAGGCATGACCAGCTTATCGACACCGACCAGATCCTGGTGGTGCTTGACCACCTTGACTTTGGCACCAGCGCACTCAAGAGCCCTGGCAATACTGAACACGTTACCCGCAGCACCGTAGTCAACCACACCGATCTGCTGACTCATACTGCCACCTCCACACCATGCTCGATCAAGAAACGTTTGACGTCCCCAATCGTGGTTTTATCGTAATGAAGCACCGAGGCGAGCGCTATGCCACTCGGCGCAGCTTGCTGCGCAACATTCAGGATATCCTGGAGTGTTCCCGCACCACTGGATGCGACGACAGGAATATTCACTGCTTCCACCACGGCTCTCACAAGGTCGATATCGAATCCGCGTTGACGGCCATCGCAGTCGACTGACTGCAGGAGAATTTCCCCAGCGCCACGTGACTCCGCTTCCTTGGCCCACAGCACAACATCACGGCCCGATGGAATACGACCACAATCGGTATAGCATTCCCAGCCGTTTTCCCTCGTCTGTTTAGCCTCGATGTTGATAACGACTGACTGCCCACCAAAAATTTTAGCCGCCGCATCAATTCGCCCTGGTTCTTCGTGAGCGCCGGTGTTCATGACGACCTTGTCCGCCCCATGGTGGAACAGTCGGGAAAAATCATCAGTGGTACGGACCCCGCCACCTACTGCGAAGGGAACAAGGATTCGCTTTGCTGTATCCGAAATCTGATCGAAAAGGATTTCACGTCGATACAAACTCGACACGATATCGATATAGAAAATCTCATCAGCTCCCTGCTCATAATATTTATAAGCGAGGTCGCCTGGGACACCGATCTTACGTAGCCCTTCAAAGTGAACCGGCTTCACTACCTGTGGAGGTTTAACATCCAGCTTGGCAATTATTCGCATATCTTACTCTCAAAATAATCGGCAATTAAGAACCGAAACTCATTATAAGACCGCATCACTTGCGATATTCTTTTGTCTGATAAGTTTTGCCGGAACACCACCCCATATTTCATCAGGCGGAATGTTCCTAGTAACAACGGAGTTCGCCCCCACGACTGCGTTCCTACCAATAGTCACACCAGGACTGATAAATACATTGGCTCCAATCCAGCAATAGTCACCGATAATAATGTTGCCTTGTTTCTCCCGGGGATTCGCGCAGGAAAAGTCGGCATCGGCATCGGCAGACTGCGTATACATCCTTACATTGTGTGAAATGCGACACCCGGCACCAATGGTTACACTGCATTCCGACACGGCCTGCACAGTTGACAAGCCCCCAACATAGCTGCCGTCTCCTGCCTGAATTTTACCTTCTCCGTAAAATTGAATGTAAGCACCATTAAATGAAAAATTCTTATGCAGATCATACTTATCTCGATAAGCTGAGTACGTGATCTTCCAAGATGCACTCCTCACAAAATCAAGAAATTTCGAAATGATACGAATTGCTAAACCGCTCATTTCAACCCTCGACTCGCAATTAAAGATATAGAAGACACGACGTCGGACCACGGCATTTTATATATGCGCCTTGAAAGTAACCACGCAAATACAAAAAGCACTCCCTCAGAAAGCGCATACGCCATAGCGGCCCCCTGCAACCCTAGCAGCTTCACAAATATGATAGTGATTACAACGGAGAATAAACCCGTGCATACAGTCACCACTGACACGTTGCTTGTACGCGATGAAAAAAAGAAAAAGCCGGCCACCGAGAGGTACATGCCTTTGAAGGTTTGCCCCAAAAAAAACCAGAAGACAATTTCCTTGGCTGCAGCGAACTCTTTACCCACAACGGCAGAAAAAAACAATTCGCAGAAACAGAATGCTACAAACGCCAATGCGAGGAATACCAACCACACCAAATAGGTGACCCCTACCACTTCGAGACGTGTTTCATCCGTATTTTCTTTTAACTTCGCATACAACCAAGGGCCATAAACTTTGATGAACGCATCTGCGATCAAACCCATAATCATGCCGATCTGAAGCGCCAAGGTGTAAATTCCCACCGCTTGGACATCCAGCATATTGGCAATAATGAACCGGTCTGCGACGACCATCACCAGACCGCCAATCACATGTGGAATAAGCGGGACACCAAACATCAGAGCGTCTGTAACGTGTCCCTCAGCGACCTTGGGTCGACTCAACTCAGCGCTGAGGAACAGGCCAGACAACGCCAAAACACCAAATATACTGGTTGCAACGACCTGGCCAAGTACTCGGCCTTCCCACGCCATCAAAAAACCAAATATGAGAATCAACGACACAGCGGCGTTTACCAGCCCTTGAGATACCTGGAAAACCCCATATTTTTTCGCAACTCCACGCACCTGCCAAAGCGTGAGTTTAATATTGATCAAGAACTGCAAACCGGAGATCAGTACGGCAATCAACAACCATTCATAAGGCAAACTTGTCGGCGCCACCAACCACTTTCCGAATATCGCCACCAAAGCGAATACTACGGCCGTACTGACGACGAGAATACCGACGCATGCCCCGACGTATCTCGCCAGGACACTTTTTTCCAGTTCGAAATAACGGACGCCAATTGCCCCATGCACGCTCAATCCCGTCAACGTACCGAAAATATTGACCATTATCCCGAACATCGCCACAACCCCGTAATCTGCCGGGGTCAATGCACGGGTCAGAAATGGCAGAAGCAGAAATGGGATTCCGGCATTGATTATATTTGCGCCCAAGAATATCCCTGCATTGCCAAAGAATCGTTTATTCATTCACGACTCATTGCTCAAAGCACTACGCAAGCCAGTTACGACATGTTCAAAGACAGGTCCTACATCTGCACTCATCGGGAGACTCATGACCTGTTTAGCTACGGAACTGGACACGGGAGTATCCAATGACGAGCCAAAAACACGGTAGGCTGGTTGCTCATTCAGTGGGACGGGATAATGGATAGCTGTGGGAATTCCCTCCAGCTTGAGAGCGGCTTGAACCTGATCCCGATTTTCAACCATGATCGTGTATTGAGCAAATACACTGGTGCGGTCGGAACTTTGCTGTACCCGCTTGACACCCAGCTCATCCATTGCACGATTATAACGAGCCCCTGCTTCCAATCGCTGGGCAACTTCCCACTCAAAACGGTCCAGCTTTGCCAATACGATCGCGCACTGAATCGTGTCCATGCGACCACCTAGCCCGACACGGGTGTGCCAGTACCTCTGGCTTTGACCGTGAACGCGAATTTCTCTACAGGCTTGAGCGAACGAATCATCGGAGGTAAATATCGCCCCTCCATCGCCATAGCACCCCAACGGTTTGCTGGGAAAAAAGCTCGTGCAACCGACGGTCGACAAATTGCAGCTTCTACGGCCCTTATACTCAGCGCCAAAGCTTTGCGCCGCGTCCTCGATTACTGGAATACTTCCATGACGCGCCGCGATCGCATTGATCTCATCCATGTCAGAAGGCTGGCCGTAGAGACTGACCGGCATGATAGCCTTCGTGCTGGACGTTATCGCGAGCTCGAGCTTACCTGCGTCTATATTGCACGTGATCGGATCAATATCGACAAAGACCGGTTTCGCGCCCAGCAGGACGATGACCTCGGCAGTTGCTGCAAAGGTAAACGGAGTGGTGATTACTTCATCATCTCGCCCTACGCCCATCGCCATGAGGCTGATAAGCAGTGCATCAGTACCACTTGAGACGGTAATGCAGTGTTTCGCACCGGTGTAACTTGCTAGTCGGGACTCAAGTTCAGCAACTTCAGGTCCCATGATGTACTGGCCATGTTCAAGTACATTATCAATGCGCTGCTGAATCTGCGACTTCAAGGCTTCGTACTGAGTCCTCAAATCGACGAAAGGAATATTCATTCGCCAAGACACTCCATCTTATCGCCCATCAACTTATACCGCAGCGCAGTGTGAGGGCAGGTGTATTCCCCATCGCCCTCCAGCGGTAGTGGAATTCGCTCGCCCTGTTGACTCATCCAGCCGATATGCTTAGCTGGCACTCCTGCCATCAACGCGTATGGTTTAACCTCGCGATTGACTACGGCACCCGCACCGATGAAGGCGTATTCACCTATCGTCACGCCGCAAACCACCGTGCAGTTCGCCCCCAGAGTGGCCCCTTTTCGCACGAGAGTGTCACGGTATTCGTCTTTGCGCGATACCGCGCTGCGAGGGTTATAAACGTTTGTAAACACCATACTCGGGCCACAGAAAACATCATCTTCAAGAGTCACGTTATCATACACAGAGACGTTGTTCTGTATCTTCACATTGTTTCCGATAACGACGCGATTACCCACGAAAACGTTTTGACCTAACGAGCAGTCTTTTCCGATACGCGCATCTGCGCAGACATGTACAAAATGCCACACGCGAGATCCGCTTCCAATCTGCGCACCTTCGTCAACGATAGCGGATGGATGTGCCTGATAGCTCATATGGGTCTCATCGACTCAGGGTATTAAGAAAGGGATGGCTTTCATCGTCACGGGCGGCGCTGATCACGGAGGAGCGGATGACTTCTACTGTTTCCACGCAGTGTCGAGCATCCTCGAGTCCATATCCCCTCCCTGCCAGTATTTCCTGGTAGCTGATGGTATGGAGATCAGTGAACCCCTCCGAAAACTCCATTTCTTCACCATCGACAGTGATCGAACGATAGGTTGGCTTTTTGCCTTTCACCACATCTGGCAAATCATTGGCATCAATGGACAGGAACCAGCGAACGCGGGCCTTTTCGTATTCAAGATAGCCAGCCGCTTTATACTCGCTGGTAAAGTGCACTACGTTGCGCTGAAGGTTGCCGAAAATGAAATGAAGCATGTCGTAAAAATGCACGCCTATATTGGTGGCGACACCAAAGGATTTACGTGGATCACCCTTCCAGCTCTCCATATACCACTTACCCCGCGAGGTGATATATGTAAGTTCAACATCGTATTTTTGCTGGCGAGCTTCACGCGCAACCTTCTCTTTCAAACTGAGAATCGCCTGATGATGACGAAGTTGCAAAATATTATAGACACGCGCGCCAGTCTCGCGCTCGACCAACGCTAGATTCTCCAGAATCGAAACCGTGGGCACCAGTGGCTTTTCACAAATAACATCACACCCTAATCGCAGACCTGCGGAAATATGAGAGGCGTGCAGATAATTTGGCGAGCAAACCGAAACATATTGCAAGGCGTTTGCGGGGTCGCGCTTGAGCTGCCAAGCGTGGTCATAGAAACGCTCAAATTCGGTAAAAAACTCACTCTGAGGTGAGAGACTATCGATAACACCAACGGAATCATTGATATCATACGCAGATACCAACTCGTTGCCAGTATCCTTGATAGCTCGCATATGGCGAGGCGCTATATAACCGGCTGCACCAATCAGGGCAAAACGTTTCAAAAGGATGACTCCATCAATCAGGCTTTAATGATATGAACTTGGGGATTTCGATACTTCCCACGAGTGTCGACTAACAACTTCGAATGCTGGCAAATCAAGTCATAATCAAACTTATCATGATCAGTTGCCAAAACCACGGCATCGAACGAAGCGATATTAGTTTCCGTCAGTTCTTCACTGACAAGGTCGAAGTGGTGCTCTCGCATTTTCGGAAAGACTGGAACGTGCGGGTCACTGTAAGCAACAACCCCGCCCTTAGCTTCTATCAACTCCATGATTTCGACTGAAGGTGACTCACGCATGTCGTCAACGTTTTTCTTGTAAGCGATGCCAAGCACCAGCACTCTGCTGCCCTTCAGCGCTTTCGCACTTTGGTTCAGGCCATCCATCAGCTTGCCCAATACGTACTCAGGCATAGCTTTGTTGACCTCGCCAGACAACTCGATGAAGCGGGTATGCAAGCCATACTCGCGTGCCTTCCAGGTCAGGTAAAAAGGATCGATTGGAATGCAATGACCACCCAGACCAGGGCCTGGATAATAAGCAGTAAAGCCAAATGGCTTGGTAGCAGCCGCATCGACGACTTCGAAGATATCGATCCCCATCCGATCCGCTACCACTTTCATTTCATTGACCAGGCCTATATTCACTGCGCGATGAATATTTTCCAGAAGTTTGGTCATTTCGGCAGCTTTGGTCGAACTGACAGAAACGATCCTGTCGATGGCGTGCTCATAGAGAGCAACCCCCACCTCCAGGCAGGCCTCCGTATGGCCACCAATCACTTTGGGAATGGTGCGGGTTTCGAAATTAGGATTTCCCGGGTCTTCACGCTCGGGAGAATAAACAAGGAAGATATCTTCGCCTGCACGCAATCCGCCCTCTTGGATGCGAGGAAGCAGCTCTTCTTCAGTCGTCCCCGGGTACGTGGTGCTTTCCAGGGACACGATCTGGCCAGCGCGCAGAAAAGGTTTGATCGCGTCCGTGGTATTGACCACGAAGCTCATGTCAGGCTCGCGATACTTATTCAACGGCGTAGGAACACAGAGTATGAGCGCATCGCACTCGGCCACGCGTTTAAAATCGGTGGTGGCCTCAAAGCCGCTCTCGCAGGCTTGTGCTATTTTCTCGCCGGAAATATGCTCGATGTAGCTCTTGCCCGAGTTCAATGCATCGACCTTGGAAGTATCTATATCAATACCCAGGACCTTGAAACCGATTGCATTGTAACGCAGCATCAAAGGCAGACCTACGTAGCCGAGGCCCACAATCCCGATGATGGCCTCTTTTCTCTTGAACCTAGCGACGCTCGCCTGCTTTATGCCTGCCATCAAACACAACTCCTTTAATTTTAAACTTGTAAGCAATCATGTACACACTGGGACCCGCGCCCTGGCGTCACTTACCGCTGAACCCTCAAGAGCGGTGACCGCACCATGAAATCGACCAGAAACTGCCACTGATTTTGGGCTCTGATCGGGTACGCTACCGCCCCAGGATTTAACGTTTGCTTCCTCAAAACGCTCTTCATAACGTTGCGAGCCCCCAAAAGGGCTGACGCCAATTCCCTCAGTGCCTAAAGACGGTTGCCAACGGTACACTGACTCGCTGCTCCCGATTAAGCAGGCTGATCAACAAGATAACCCGTTTTGCCCCGTCCATCTCTTTGAAGATGGCATCCATCTCTGCGAGCTCACCACTGACGACGCGAACAGCCTCTCCAGCTCTGAACAACGGTATTTCAAGACCCTTTGCCCTTTCCTGTAACCGCCAGACCAGATCATCACTGACAGGCGCCGGTTTTTCGCCGAAGCTGACGATACGACTGACGCCACGCGTGGAACGCAATGGTCCCCAGCCACAACCGTCATTAAGCTGAACGAACAAATATCCGGGAAAAAGAGAGCCGACTCTCTTATGCAAGCGCCCTTTCACAAGTAATTGCTGAACGCACTTCGGGCGTACGCAAACGTAGCCTTGACGAGCCAAATGTTCTTCGGCCCTGCCGTCCTGCCTGGCCTTGCACTGGACCAAATACCAGCTGGGGGCCGATTGCAGCTTGACGCTGGCATTCACGACGCTTTCATCGGCATTCATTCGGCGACCCGCCTTGAGACATTCCCCGCAATCAGCTCAGACCAGGCGACAATGGCGCTGAATGCCCTTCCTGCCAGATAGCAGAACCAGGCTTTCATTTGCTCCATGCACCCTCCCGATGTGCCATTATTATGGACAGATTTATGTGATCGCTCGTTGAGCCCCGTGGGACCCACATTATGCCTGCTCTCGGCGGGCATGGCTTTCAGATATTTACACTTCTCTATCAAACCAGTTTTCTGGCTCTACACGAAAAAATCGTGCGTCATTTCCGACAAGCGCTTCCCACGGCACCCAAGCCTGCGGTTCGATGGCAAAATGCCTGTTGAGGAGCCCAGCGCTCACTCGTTTTAGGCCTTGACCAAGTTAATTTCAAATGGCCATATCAAGAAAAATTCAGTGAGAAAAGTCATAGCCGCAAAGGCAAGAAACCCCGCAAAACACGCAAATAGCTGCGCTCTAGCAGGGCTCTATATAATTCAAAAGAAAAAACAAAATCAATTATTGGCCGGCTTCTCTATTCTACGCTCCGAACCACCCACTCCAAGAACAGCAGGCTGTAACAAAAAAATACGAGCCAGGACCAAAAGCCCACCTAATAGAAATCCAGCGATTAGCCCCAGCAACAGTATCATTTTCTTTTTAGCCTGCACTGGAGAGTTGGACACTTCAACATCGCCATCCTGGCGACTGACAGAGACTTGGCCAGCATCAACATTCAATTGAGCCAGAACATCATGCCTGGCTTGCAGTTTCCGCAGATTGGGAACAAAGGCATCATCTGAAGTTCGAGACTGCAACACATTGATCTCCGCTGTCAGCGCCCTACTACCGCGCCGATAGGGAAATGGCTCGCTTATATTACCCGCCACGGCTATCACCGTATTTGAAGACAACTGCGGCTCCACCAGACCGATAGCCTTGGCGATACTCAATGCTTCACGCAATTGAGAAATACGGTCTTCACGGTCGAGAAGGGCCGCCTCGCGCAAGCTTGCAATTTCCCTCTCAAGCTCATTCTTTTTGGCCGCTATCTCCTGCGTGATATTCAGGATTATCTCCGCCTTTGTTTCTGCACCCGCACGCTCCACATAGGCCTTGACCCATGCAGCCGCCTGATCTGAGTTATTTCCCTGGAGACTAACGAAGTATCGATCCGGAATACCTTTATCCGCACCGATTACCAATTGCCGAGTGAAGTTTTTATATAACTGATCTACAGAACCGGTACGAGGACTACTGGAAAGAGAGCGTAAATATACCTCATTAAAAAAACGCTGACGAAGCGCCCCACCTTCGAGGTTTTTGGTAAAAACGGAATACACATCCTTGACCGTATAAGGCTTCAGACTATCATTGTCCGCACTACGCCCGACGTTAAAACCAATAACCCCGCCTTGAGCCGGGGGCATGACATAGATTTTTGCTTCATACATAGGCGCTACTATTGAAAAATAAGCGTAGGCAAAAGCCAGCACAACACCCAGGACCCCGAAACCAAGCACCACAAATTTCTGCGCCCACAAAATTTTGACAAGCTCGATCAAGTCGACCTCATCTTCGCTTTTTATTGCAGAATCAACCTTAAACATTCCGGCATTTTTCCCTCAATAAACTAGCCATTTAACATTGTTCCTTAACCCTACAACAACACTGTTACGAAGTTAAGACCACTCTTGTTAAACCTGCAAGCCTACCGAAGCAAAAATATAAAAATCAAAAACCACCGAAAACTTTCCGAACTTGAATTGAATCAAACTCGGGAAGGAACCAGATTGAAACTCAACCTGGACGCCCCTTTCTCCCCTTAAGGCAGACCAATAGGGGACTAAGCGCCATACCCAACAGTAACGCCATGATCAAGAGAGCAGATACCGGAAGGTCTGGGGCAGCCCAACCCCAAAAAAACAAAGAAACCCCCTGCTGATTTTCAAGCAAGAAGAGTACGACCATAAGCGCCACAACCATTAAAAGCGCTGCATAGAGCTTACGCCTGAAGCTCCTCACGATTCGCCCCCAGTACGCCGCTTAAAGCGCATTATGCTCTTCCTCTTCCTCGTTCACACGATCACGCAACTCCTTCCCCGGCTTGAAATGAGGCACAAACTTCCCATCAAGACTCACAGACTGGCCAGTCTTTGGATTGCGCCCAACCCGGGGCGCCCGATAATGCAGGGAGAAGCTGCCAAACCCACGAATCTCAATCCGATCGCCAGTGGCTAAGCACTGGGACATTTGTTCAAGCATAGTCTTGATAGCCAACTCCACATCCTTGGATGAGAGTAGCCCTTGATGGGTGACAATTCGTTCGATCAACTCCGACTTCGTCATATTTTTCCCTTCTTTTTCAAGCAGCTAGGAAAATCGCTTCAGAGGTTTTAGCATGCCCGGGAGATTTTGAACAGCCCATGTATTGACATACGCCACTGTTTCAAGCTGCCGCTTTGCGGCGACTCGGCAAGCCTGCGCACACGCTCACCTGCAGATCACCAGCATCTTGCGTGTCAGATAGCCCGCCGGGTTGAAACCAAAGGGGTACTCATCTTCGTCCTTTGCCTCATCAGACCTGGTGATCACCCTGTAGCCTGCCCCCTTGCACTCCTTCGCCGCACGCCTTTGGCATTTCTCCCAACCTGACCCCAACCCCGAACAATCCACCTCTATGCCACTGACGCCGCGTACCGCGTGAGTCTTGGCATTGGTGCCACACCCCGCCAGCATCAGCACTGCCACAACGATAATGAGCTTGTCCATTCACTTCCTTAGGCCAGTCATTCCGGCCGACTACCGTTCACTTCGTATCAAGACTAGCGATTAATAAACCATTGATCCCTCTAAAGAAAGAGACCGCTGTGCATGGTGATGGTTTCAAGGACGTTTTTTCTGCATGACGCCCCCTGAAAAGACCAAATCCCAGGCACAAAAAAGGGCGACCGAAGTCGCCCTTTTTCTATGGTCTGACAGAACTTAGTTCTGCTTTTCCATTTGTGCACGCAGCAGGTCGCCCAGAGTGGTAGGACCAGCAGAAGTGGTATCAGCAGCTGGCTTGTCGCGCAGGCTCTGGATAGCTTCTTTCTCGTCTTCCACGTCTTTCGACTTGATCGACAGCTGGATTACACGGCTCTTGCGGTCAACGCTGATGATCTTGGCTTCTACTTCTTCGCCTTCTTTCAGAACGTTGCGCGCGTCTTCAACGCGGTCACGGCTGATTTCGGAGGCTTTCAGAGTCGCTTCGATATCGTCGGCCAGAACGATGATGGCGCCTTTGGCGTCAACTTCTTTCACAGTGCCTTTAACGATGGCGCCTTTGTCGTTAACCGAGACGTACTCGGAGAACGGATCGCTTTCCAGTTGCTTGATACCCAGGGAGATACGCTCGCGCTCTGGGTCAACCGACAGGATAACGGTGTCCAGCTCGTCGCCCTTCTTGAAGCGGCGAACGGCTTCTTCGCCCACTTCGTTCCAGGAGATGTCGGACAGGTGAACCAGACCGTCGATACCGCCGTCCAGACCAATGAAGATACCGAAATCGGTGATCGACTTGATGGTGCCGGAGATTTTATCGCCCTTGTTGAACTGGCCAGAGAAGTCTTCCCATGGGTTGGACTTGCACTGCTTGATACCGAGGGAGATACGACGACGCTCTTCGTCGATGTCCAGAACCATGACTTCCACTTCGTCGCCGACTTGTACGACTTTCGAAGGGTGGATGTTCTTGTTGGTCCAGTCCATTTCGGAAACGTGTACCAGACCTTCAACGCCTTCTTCCAGCTCAGCGAAGCAGCCGTAGTCGGTCAGGTTGGTTACACGAGCGGTAACGCGAGTGCTTTCTGGGTAACGGGCTTTGATAGCAACCCATGGATCTTCGCCCAGTTGCTTCAGGCCCAGGGAAACACGATTGCGCTCGCGATCGTACTTCAGAACCTTGACATCGATCTCGTCGCCAACGTTGACGATTTCGGAAGGATGCTTGATACGTTTCCAAGCCATGTCGGTAATGTGCAGCAGGCCATCGACGCCACCCAGATCGACGAATGCGCCGTAATCGGTGAGGTTCTTGACGATACCTTTGACTTGTTGGCCTTCCTGCAGGGATTCCAGCAGAGCTTCACGCTCGGCGGAGTTCTCGGCTTCGAGGACGCTGCGACGGGAAACGACAACGTTGTTGCGCTTCTGGTCCAGCTTGATGACCTTGAATTCCAGCTCTTTGCCTTCCAGGTGTGTGGTGTCGCGCACAGGACGGACGTCAACCAGAGAACCAGGCAGGAACGCACGGATGCCGTTAACGTCGACAGTGAAGCCGCCTTTAACCTTACCGTTGATAACGCCCTTGACCACTTCTTCGGCTGCGAAGGCTGCTTCCAGAACAATCCAGCATTCAGCGCGCTTGGCTTTTTCACGGGACAGCTTGGTTTCACCAAAGCCGTCTTCAACCGAATCCAGAGCAACGTGAACTTCGTCACCGACGTTGATGTTCAGTTCGCCAGCGTCGTTGTAAAACTGCTCAAGCGGGATGAGTGCTTCAGACTTCAGGCCAGCGTGAACGGTTACCCAGCGAGCTTGGTAATCGATATCAACGATAACACCGGTGATGATGGAGCCAGCCTGAAGGTTCAGGGTTTTTAGGCTTTCTTCAAAGAGTTCCGCAAAGCTTTCGCTCATTTTAATTCCTGTAGATAAGGGCGAAGAATACGCCCATTTCCGCATCCCAGACGATGTGGGTTGGTTTCATTTAAAAGAAGCACCACAGGACTATGACTGGTCCCCTGTGGCCCTCTTGGTCACCCGGCGATATCGCGAAGCGCGATCTCGCTCATGATGCGTTCCAGCACCTGATCGATGGACAATTCCGTGGAATCCAGCTGAATGGCGTCGGCCGCCGGCTTGAGCGGGGCTACCGCTCGCTGGGTGTCGCGCTCATCGCGCGCACGTATCTCATCTAGCAGACTCGACAGACTAACACCATCGACTTTTCCCTTCAACTGCAAGTATCGACGGCGCGCGCGCTCCTCGGCACTGGCAGTGAGGAAAATCTTCAGTGGCGCGTCCGGGAAAACCACAGTGCCCATGTCACGGCCATCGGCCACCAGGCCGGGCGCTTCCTGAAATGCGCGCTGACGTTGCAGCAACGCCTCACGCACGGCGGGCAATGCAGCCACTTGAGAAGCACCGGAACCGACGCTCTCCGTACGGATCACATCGCTGACTTCGTCGCCTTCCAGAATGATGCGCTGCAACTGACCGTCGGTCGCCGCGATGAATTGCACATCCAGATGAGCGGCGAGTTTCTTCAGCAACTCTTCGTTGGTCAGGTCCACGCCATGGTTATGCGCGGCAAAGGCCAGCAAACGGTAAAGCGCACCGGAATCCAGCAGGTTCCAGCCCAGGCGCTTGGCCAGTATCCCGGCGACCGTGCCCTTGCCGGAGCCGCTTGGCCCATCGATGGTGATGACCGGTGCAATGTTTTTCACGACTGAGCCTCTTGTGCAACACGGATACCGACCTGGGCGCACAGCGCCAGGAAATTCGGGAACGAAGTCGCGACGTTGGCGCAATCATGGATCCGGATCGGTGCGCTAGCGCGCAGTGAAGCCACGCTGAACGCCATGGCGATCCGGTGATCGCCGTGACCGTGCACTTCGCCGCCGCCGATCGAGCCGCCGTCGATGATGATGCCGTCCGGCGTCGGTTCGCACTTGACGCCCAGCGCCAGCAAGCCGTCGGCCATTACCTGGATCCGGTCGGACTCCTTGACGCGCAGCTCTTCAGCGCCACGCAGGACGGTGCGTCCTTCGGCGCAGGCCGCTGCCACGAACAGTACCGGGAATTCGTCGATCGCCAACGGCACCAGCGCTTCGGGAATCTCGATACCCTTGAGTTTAGCTGCACGCACGCGCAAGTCCGCCACTGGCTCGCCACCGACTTCACGCTGGTTTTCCAAGGTGATGTCGGCCCCCATCAGACGCAGGATATCGATCACGCCGGTGCGAGTCGGGTTGATACCGACGTGTTCGAGCACCAGCTCGGAACCTTCGGCGATCGACGCGGCCACCAGGAAGAAAGCCGAAGAGGAAATGTCGCCCGGCACTTCGATGTGGGTTGCGGTCAACCTGTGCCCGGACTCCACCGACGCCGTCGCACCGTCGACGCTCACCGGGTAGCCGAAGCCGCGCAGCATGCGCTCGGTGTGGTCACGAGTCGGGGCAGGCTCGGTCACTGTGGTCTTGCCTTCGGCATACAGGCCCGCCAACAGCAGGCAGGATTTAACCTGGGCGCTGGCCATCGGCATGGTGTAGGTCAGGCCTTTGAGCGCGTGGCCGCCACGAATGGTCATCGGTGGGCGACCTTCGGCAGCGGTCTCGATCACGGCGCCCATTTCCCGCAGGGGATTGGCCACACGATTCATCGGACGCTTGGACAGCGAGGCGTCGCCGGTCAGGGTGCTGTCGAAATTCTGCGCAGCCAGCAGGCCGGCCAGCAGGCGCATCGACGTGCCGGAGTTGCCCAGGTAGATCGGACCCGGCGCTGGCTTCAAGCCATGCAGGCCGACGCCGTGGATGGTCACACGACCGTGGTGCGGCCCTTCGATCACGACGCCCATGTCACGGAAAGCCTGCAGGGTCGCCAGGGCGTCTTCGCCCTCGAGGAAGCCTTCGACTTCGGTAACACCTTCAGCCAGGGAGCCAAGCATGATCGAGCGGTGGGAAATCGATTTGTCGCCCGGTACACGAATCCGCCCAGTCAGGCGGCCACCCGGTTGTCCCAGGAAAATCAGGTCGTTGGAGTTCATAGCGTCCACATAAGCCCGGCGGGCCAGGATTTTACTGAAATGTTCGCGGGCAACCCGGGCGCGAGTGAAGACGCCCAACAACTGGTGCCCATCCCCTGCATCGACCGCGTCGCGCAAGGCGTCGAGGTCGCTGCGAAATGTATCGAGTGTGCGCAGGACAGCTTCGCGGTTGGCGAGGAAGATGTCATGCCACATGACCGGGTCACTCCCTGCGATTCTCGTGAAATCGCGGAAACCGCCGGCAGCGTAACGGAAGATCTCAAGGTTTTCATTGCGCTTGGCCAACGAATCGACCAGGCCGAACGCCAGCAGGTGTGGCAGGTGGCTGGTCGCCGCCAGGACTTCGTCGTGACGCTCGACCTGCATGTGCTCGACGTCGGCACCCAGCTCACGCCACAAGCGGTCAACCACCGCCAGTGCCGCCGGATCGGTTTGCTCCAGCGGTGTCAGGATCACCTTATGACGACGGAACAGTTCGCCATTGGAGGCTTCCACCCCGCTCTGCTCGGAACCGGCGATGGGATGACCGGGCACGAAATTCGCCGGCATACCGCCAAACGCCTCGGTAGCTGCACGCACGACGTTGCCCTTGGCACTGCCGACATCGGTCAGAATCGCCCGCCCCAGATCCACGCGAGCCAGGCGGCCAAGCAGTTTCTCCATGGCCAGAATCGGCACGGCCAACTGAATCACATCAGCGCCCTGGCAAGCCAGCACCAGGTCCTCCTCGCAACGGTCGACCACACCCAATTCAACCGCGAGCTTGCGCGATTGCGGATCGAGGTCGACGCCGACCACTTCACGGCACAGGCCGCTTTCACGCAAGCCTTTGGCGAACGAGCCGCCGATCAATCCAAGACCGACCACCACCAGGCGACCGATCATAGGCTCGGCAGATTGCGTTGCAGTGACATCAACCACGAGCCAGGACCTTGGTCAGCGCCTCGAGGAAGCGGCTGTTTTCCGCCGGCAGACCGATGGTGACCCGCAGGTGGTTCGGCATCCCGTAGTTGGCCACCGGACGCACAATCACGCCTTCGCGCAACAGGCCCTGGAACACCGGAGCCGCCACACGACCCAGGTCGACGCAGATGAAGTTGCCCTTGGATGGAATCCAGCTCAGCCCCAACTCGCGGAAGCCCACCTCAAGCTGCTGCATGCCGGCTTCGTTCAGACGGCGGCTTTCAGCCAGGTACGCTTCGTCCTGCAACGCGGCACAAGCGGCCGCCAGGGCCAGGCTGTTGACGTTGAACGGCTGACGCACACGGTTCAGCACGTCGGCGACGACAGCCGTGGACAGTCCATAACCCACACGCAGCGACGCCAGGCCATAGGCCTTGGAGAAGGTGCGCGACACCAGCAGGTTCGGGTAGGCCGCCAGGAAATCCAGGCCGTCCGGCAGGTCGCTGCCTTCGGCGTACTCGATGTAGGCCTCGTCCAGCACCACCAGCACGTGCTCCGGCACGTCCTGGAGGAATTCGTCCAGCGCCTCGGCGTCGAACCAGGTCCCGGTCGGGTTGTTCGGGTTGGCGATGAACACCACGCGGGTGTCGGCGTCGATCGCGGCCAGCATGGCCGGCAGATCATGGCCCCAGTTTTTGGCCGGGACCACTTTAGCCGTCGCGCCGACGGCTTGCGTGGCGATCGGGTAGACCGCAAACGCGTGTTCGCTGAACACGGCGTTCAGGCCCGGCGCCAGGTAAGCACGGGCGACCAGCTCCAGAATGTCGTTGGAACCATTGCCCAGCGTCACCTGATTCAGTTCGACACGGCATTGTTCGGCCAACAGGGTCTTGAGCGCAAAGCCGTTGCCGTCCGGATAGCGGGTCAGCTCGGCCAGCGCTTCACGAATCGCGGCCAGTGCCTTCGGGCTGGCGCCCAATGGGTTTTCGTTGCTCGCCAGTTTGACGATGCTGGCTGGATCGATGTCCAGTTCGCGTGCCAGTTCGTCCACTGGCTTGCCCGGAACGTAAGGCGACAGTTGTTGCACGCCCGGCTGTGCCAGGGCGAGGAAGTTGCCACTCATTTGCTACCCCTTAGAGAACGGCTTTCGGGTAGGAACCCAACACTTTAAGTGCCACTGCTTCCTGACTGATTTTTTCCAGCACACCCTTGACCAGCGGATCACGGTGGTGACCGACGAAATCGATAAAGAACACATAGGTCCATTTACCGCTGCGCGAAGGACGCGTCTCGATGCGGGTCAAGTCGATGCCATTGTCGTGGAACGGCACCAGCAACTCGTGAAGCGCACCGGGCTTGTTGCTCATGGAGACGATGATCGACGTCTTGTCGTCGCCGGTCGGTGGCACTTCCTGATTACCGATCATCAGGAAACGCGTGGAGTTGTCCGGACGATCCTCGATTTTCTCCGCCAGACGGGTCAAGCCGTACAGACCGGCGGCCATATCGCCCGCGATCGCTGCCGAGTTCCACTCACCCTTGACCCGCTTGGCCGCTTCGGCGTTGCTCGAAACCGCCACGCGCTCGACGTTCGGGTAGTGTGCATCCAGCCACTTGCGGCACTGGGCCAGCGATTGGGCATGGGAGTAGATGCGGCTGATGCTGTCGGTCTTGGTGTTTTCACCGACCAACAGGTGGTGGTGAATGCGCAGCTCGACTTCGCCACAAATGACCATGTCATGTTCGAGGAAGCTGTCGAGGGTATGGTTGACCGCGCCTTCGGTGGAGTTTTCCACCGGGACCACGCCAAAGTTCACCGCCCCGGCAGCGACCTCACGGAACACTTCGTCGATCGCCGCCATCGGTTTGCTGATGACAGCATGGCCGAAGTGTTTCATGGCCGCGGCCTGGGTGAAGGTGCCTTCAGGGCCGAGGTACGCCACTTTCAGCGGCTGCTCGAGGGCCAGGCACGACGACATGATTTCGCGAAACAGTCGCGCCATCTCTTCGTTGCCCAGCGGCCCCTGATTACGCTCCATCACGCGCTTGAGCACCTGAGCTTCACGCTCGGGACGATAGAACACCGGCACTTCGCCTTCAGCCAGCGAAGCCATCTTTACTCGCGCAACTTCCTGGGCGCAGCGTGCACGCTCACTGATCAGCTCCAGGACCTTGAGGTCCAGGGCGTCAATGCGAACGCGCAGTGCCTTGAGTTCTTGCTCAGACATCAGCCGTGTTCCTTCTCGAACTCTGCCATGTACGAAACCAGTGCGTTGATCGCAACGATGTCCACGGCGTTATAGATAGAGGCGCGCATGCCGCCCACGGAACGGTGCCCCTTGAGGTTCAACAGGCCGCGCTCTTCGGCGCCGGCCAGGAACGGCTTGTCGAGGCGATCGTCAGCCAGGCGGAACGGCACGTTCATCCACGAGCGGTCGGACTTGTTGATCGGGTTGTTGTACAAGCCGCTGGCGTCGATGAAGTCATACAGGGTGCGCTGCTTCACGTCGTTGAGCTTGCCGATGGCTTCAACGCCACCCTGCTCTTTCAGCCACTCGAACACCAGGCCGGACAGGTACCAGGCCAGGGTTGGCGGGGTGTTGTACATCGAGCCGTTATCGGCCGCGACCTTGTAGTCGAGCATGGTCGGGCACAGCGCACGGGCCTTGCCCAGCAAGTCTTCGCGAACGATGTTGACGACGATGCCGCTCGGACCGATGTTCTTCTGGGCGCCGGCGTAGATCATGCCGAAGCGCGACACATCGATGGGGCGCGAGAGAATGTCGGAAGACATGTCGGCAACCAGCGGCACATCGCCGGTTTGCGGAACCCACTGGAACTCCAGGCCGCCGATGGTTTCGTTCGGCGCGTAGTGAACGTAGGCTGCGTCTTTCGACAGATTCCACTCGTTCTGGCCTGGGATCGCGAAGTAATCGTAAGGCTTGGCGGTGGCCGCGACATTGACATGGCCGTAGCGCGAAGCTTCTTCGATGGCTTTCTGCGACCAGATGCCGGTGTCGATGTAGTCGGCAGAGCCGCCTTCGGGCAACAGGTTCAGGGGGATCTGAGCGAATTGCTGGCTGGCGCCACCTTGCAGGAACAGCACTTTATAGTTCGAAGGGATATTCAGCAGATCACGCAGATCCTGCTCGGCCTTGGTCGCGATGGACACGAACTCATCGCTGCGATGGCTCATTTCCATGACGGACAGGCCCTTGCCGTGCCAATCAAGGAGTTCACCCTGGGCGCGTTTCAGGACAGCTTCGGGAAGTGCCGCAGGACCGGCACAGAAGTTAAAGGCTCTCTTGCTCACATCCAATCTCGCTCTGATTTGGTGATATCACGCAATAAAATCACTAACAGGCGACATCAAGGCGCCCTGCCAGAGCAGGGTATTTTGTGAGAGCGAGCCTGCTCGCGATGGATCACAACGGTTCTCAGAGGTACCGCGGCGTCTGCATTCGCGAGCAGGCTCGCTCCCACAGGGGATCTCCATTGATGTCGACACTTTCCGTTCGGACAAACAACAAGGGGGCGAATTTTCATCCGCCCCCTCTGCGCCCGCTTACTCTTGCGGTTCTTCGTCAGCGGCGGCGTCGAGTTGCTGGTCTTCGACAACGTCGTCTATCACGACTTCGCCGTCGAACTGCGCACCCTCTTCACCTTCCAGCTCTTCGCCTTCGATTTCCGACGGCTCCTGAACCCGCTCCAGGCCCACCAGCGTCTCGTCGTTGGCCAGCTTGATCAGGGTCACGCCCTGGGTGTTACGGCCCAGGCTGGACACTTCGTCGACTCGGGTACGAACCAGGGTGCCCTGGTCGGAAATCAGCATGATTTCCTCGCCGTCGAGCACCTGAACCGCGCCGACCAGACGGCCGTTGCGGTCGTTGCTGACCATGGCGATAACGCCCTGGCCGCCACGCTTGTACTCCGGGAACTCGGTGATCGCAGTACGCTTGCCATAGCCACGCTCGGAAGCGGTGAGGATCTGGCTGCCTTCTTCCGGGATCAGCATGGAAATCAGCTTCTGGCCTTCCGGCAGACGCATGCCGCGAACACCGCGAGCGGTACGGCCCATGGCGCGAACGTCGGTTTCCTTGAAGCGAGTCACCTTGCCACCGTCGGAGAACAGCATGACTTCGCGCTCGCCATCGGTGATGGCGGCGGAAATCAGTACGTCGCCTTCGTCCAGCTCCAGGGCAATCAGACCAACGCTGCGTTGGCGACTGAAGGATTCCAGCGGGGTCTTTTTCACGGTGCCGTTGGCGGTCGCCATGAAGATGAAGTGGCCTTCGGTGTATTCCTCGACCGGCAGCATGGTGGTGATGTATTCACCGTCATCCAGTGGCAACAGGTTGACCAGCGGACGGCCGCGAGCGGCACGGGATGCTTCCGGAATCTCGTAGGTCTTGAGCCAGTACACCTTGCCCTTGCTGGAGAACAGCAGCAACGTGGTGTGGCTGTTGGCGACCAGCAGGTGAGCGATGTAGTCCTCATCCTTGACGCCGGTCGCCGATTTGCCTTTACCGCCACGACGCTGGGCCTGGTACGCAGCCAGTGGCTGGGTCTTGGCATAGCCACCGTGGGAAATGGTCACGACACGCTCTTCCTCCGGGATCATGTCACCCAGGGTCAGGTCGAGACGGGCATCGAGAATCTCGGTGCGACGCACATCGCCGTATTCGGCGCGGATCACTTCCAGCTCTTCGCGGATCACTTCCATCAGGCGCGCGGCGCTGTTGAGGATGCGGATCAGCTCGCCAATCTGGTTGAGGATCTCCTGGTACTCGGCCAGCAGCTTTTCATGCTCCAGGCCGGTCAGGCGGTGCAGGCGCAATTCCAGGATGGCCTGGGCCTGCTCTGGCGAGAGGAAGTACTTGCCATCACGCAGGCCGTATTGCGGGTCGAGGTTTTCCGGACGGCACGAATCGGCACCGGCACGTTCCACCATCGCCACCACTGCGGAGGACTCCCACGGGGTGCTGACCAGCGCTTCCTTGGCTTCCGACGGGGTCGGCGAAGCCTTGATCAGGGCGATGACCGGGTCGATGTTCGACAGGGCAACCGCTTGACCTTCAAGGATGTGACCACGCTCGCGCGCCTTGCGCAGTTCGAACACGGTACGACGGGTAACGACTTCGCGACGGTGACGAACGAAGGCTTCCAGCAGGTCCTTGAGGTTGAGGATCCGCGGACGGCCGTCGATCAGCGCAACGATGTTGATACCGAACACGCTTTGCAGCTGGGTCTGGGCGTAGAGGTTGTTGAGGATCACCTCAGGCACTTCGCCACGACGCAGCTCGATCACGACGCGCATACCGTCCTTGTCGGACTCGTCACGCAGCTCGGTGATGCCTTCGAGCTTCTTCTCCTTGACCAGCTCGGCGATCTTCTCGATCAGACGCGCCTTGTTCAGCTGGTAAGGCAGTTCGGTGATGACGATCTGCTGACGGCCACCGACCTTGTCGATGTCTTCGATGGTCGAGCGGGCGCGCATGTAAATGCGGCCACGACCGGTACGGTAGGCTTCGATGATACCGGCGCGACCATTGATGATCGCCGCCGTCGGGAAGTCCGGACCGGGAATGTATTGCATCAGTTCATCGACGGTCAGCTCTGGGTTGTCGATGAGCGCCAGGCAACCGTCGATGACTTCACCGAGGTTGTGGGGCGGAATGTTGGTCGCCATGCCCACCGCGATACCGCTGGAGCCGTTGACCAACAGGTTGGGAATACGGGTTGGCATGACTGCCGGGATCAATTCGGTGCCGTCGTAGTTCGGCACCCAGTCCACGGTTTCCTTGTGCAGGTCCGCCAGCAGCTCGTGCGCCAGCTTGGTCATGCGCACTTCGGTGTATCGCATGGCCGCCGCGTTGTCGCCGTCCACCGAACCGAAGTTGCCCTGGCCGTCGACCAGCAGGTAGCGCAGCGAGAATGGCTGCGCCATCCGGACGATGGTGTCGTACACCGCGGTATCACCGTGCGGGTGATACTTACCGATCACGTCACCGACGACACGGGCAGATTTCTTGTACGGCTTGTTGAAGTCGTTGCCCAGCTCGCTCATCGCGAACAGCACACGCCGGTGCACGGGCTTCAAGCCATCGCGTGCATCGGGCAGTGCCCGCCCGACAATTACGCTCATTGCGTAGTCGAGGTAGGACTGCTTCAGCTCGTCTTCGATATTGACCGGGAGGATTTCTTTGGCCAGTTCGCCCATGAGAAGCCTGATTCCTTTTTCTGGTGAAACTTCGTCACATCCATATGGGACGAACGAAGCTCGCCGATGCAGGCCGACTGCCGATGCACCGACTTACGACAAATCAACAAGTTATGCCATGGATCTGCGCAGTAGAGGCAGTCACATCGGACTGCCCTGGAAACCGCCGGATGTTATCACAAGAGCCGCCACGCACCTATCCCCCAGATGCGCATGGAGTGTAGTTAGTTGACTGATGGCGTGCTTGAGGAAGAGCTCAGGGGCTTAGAGCTGTGCTGAATGGAGAAAAAGGGTGCATATCCAGCTGGTTTGCCGAGTTTTTTGCGCTCATCGGCGGCAGGCTCGCTCCCACAGGGGTTGTGGTGCACGCAAAATCCGTGTGGGAGCGAGCCTGCTCGCGATGGGGCCCGCAGAGCCAGCCAATACCTTCAGTGCAACCGCTTGCGGCACATCAACTGCGCCATCTTCGCCGTATCCGGACGCTCGACAATGCCCTTTTCCGTGACGATGGCATCGATAAGGTCCGCCGGCGTCACGTCGAACACCGGGTTGAATGCATCGACGTCGGCCCCTACCCGCTTGCCGCCCACCTCCAGCAACTCACGGCCGTCGCGCTCTTCGATCGGAATGTCATCGCCACTGGCCAGGTTCATGTCGATGGTCGAGCTTGGGGCCACCACCATGAAGCGCACGCCGTGGTGCATGGCGTTCACTGCCAGTTGATAGGTCCCGATCTTGTTTGCTACGTCGCCATTGGCGGTGATGCGGTCGGCGCCGACGATGACCCAGGTGATGCCCTTGGTCTTCATGATGTGAGCGGCGGCAGAGTCGGCGTTGAGCGTCACGGGAATGCCCTCGTTGGCCAGTTCCCACGCCGTCAGCCGCGACCCCTGCAGCCAGGGACGGGTCTCGTCGGCGTACACGCGCTCGACCATGCCTTCGATGAACGCACCGCGAATCACCCCCAGTGCGGTACCGAAGCCGCCGGTGGCCAGTGCTCCGGTGTTGCAATGGGTCAGGATCGCCTGGGCATTGCCCTGATGCTTGCGGATCAGGTCCACCCCCAGTTGAGCCATGGTCAGGTTGGCTTCGCGATCACTTTCGTGAATGGCGATGGCCTCGGCCTCCAGCACCGCCAGAGGATCGTCATGTTTTTTCAGACGATCCAGCCGATCATGCATGCGCCCCAGGGCCCAGAACAGATTGACGGCGGTCGGACGGGAATCGGCAAGCAGCGCGAAATCCTCTTCCAGCGCGGCGTACCAGTCGCCGCCTTCGGCCAGCCGGGCACGGGCCGCCAGTACAATCCCGTAGGCGGCAGTGATGCCGATCGCCGGCGCACCACGCACCACCATCGAACGAATGGCCTCGGCCACGCCCGCAGCGCTGGTATAGGCGAGCCAGGTTTCCTCGAACGGCAAAATACGCTGGTCCAGCAGATACAGGGCGCCATCACGCCAATCGATGGCCTTCACTTTCTCTGCCGCCATTAGTCGATCGCGCATCCCTCACCCCGCACTCATGAACAAAAGCCGCCGATTATAGCGATCCCCCCGCGAAGACGCTCGGGTATACTTCGCCATCTTTTACAAAAGTACCGGAACCCACCCTCGATGCCGAACACTGCCGCTGCGCTCGACCTGTTATTGCTGCCGACCTGGCTGGTACCCGTCGAACCCGCTGGCGTCGTCCTCAAGGAGCATGGCCTGGGCATCCGCGACGGGCGCATCGTGTTCATCGGCCCGCGTGCCGCCGCACTGAAGCTTGCAGCGAAGGAAGTGCGCGAACTGCCGGACATGCTGCTCAGCCCCGGCCTGATCAATGCCCATGGGCACGCGGCGATGACGCTGTTCCGAGGCCTGGCCGATGATCTGCCGCTGATGACCTGGCTGGAAAACCACATCTGGCCAGCCGAAGCCAAATGGGTCGATGAGGCCTTTGTACGCGATGGCACCGACCTTGCCATCGCCGAACAGATCAAAGGCGGCATCACCTGCTTCTCTGACATGTATTTCTTCCCGAAGGTTGCCAGCGAACGCGTGCACAACAGCGGCATTCGCGCGCAGATCGCGATTCCGATCCTCGATTTCCCGATTCCGGGCGCCGGTAACGCCGATGAAGCCATTCGTCAGGGCGTCGAGCTGTTCAACGATCTCAAGCACCATGAACGCATCAAGGTCACCTTCGGACCGCACGCGCCCTATACCGTGGGCGACGAAAACCTGGAAAAAATCCGGGTGATCGCCGAAGAGCTGGACGCGTCGATTCACATGCACGTTCACGAAACTGCATTCGAAGTGCAGCAAGCCCTGGAGCAGCGAGGTGAACGGCCACTGGCCCGACTGGCGCGCCTGGGATTGCTGGGACCGCGTTTTCAGGCGGTTCACATGACTCAGATCAGCGATGAAGACCTGGCGATGCTGGTAGAAAGCAACACCTCTGTGATTCATTGCCCGGAATCGAACCTGAAGCTGGCCAGTGGTTTTTGCCCGGTGGAGCGGCTGTGGCAGGCCGGCGTCAACGTGGCGGTCGGCACTGACGGTGCGGCCAGCAATAACGACCTCGACCTGCTCGGCGAAACCCGTACCGCCGCCCTGCTCGCCAAGGCCGTCGCCGGCTCGGCCACCGCGCTGGACGCCCATCGTGCCCTGCGCATGGCCACATTGAACGGCGCCCGGGCGCTGGGAATCGAAGCCGATGTGGGCTCGCTGGAAATCGGCAAGGTGGCGGACATGGTCGCATTCGACCTGTCCGGCCTGGCGCAGCAACCGGTCTACGATCCGGTTTCGCAGCTTATATATGCCACCGGTCGCGACTGCGTGAAACACCTTTGGGTGGCCGGCCGGCAATTGCTGGAGGATCGCCGCCTGACGCGTCTGGATGAAGAACAGTTGAGCGCGACGGCCAAGGCCTGGGGCCAGCGCATAGGCGGCCACACCGAATCGTAAGCAGCCGAATGACAAGGCCCGTGGCGCCAGACGCCGGGGCAACAGGATTTTTCAAGTTTTAGAGGATGAACCATGAGTAACGTCGACTACGCCGAAATCGCCAAATTCGAAGCCCTGGCCCATCGCTGGTGGGACCGCGAAAGCGAGTTCAAACCGCTGCACGACATCAACCCGCTGCGGGTCAACTGGATCGACGAGCGGGTCAATCTGGCCGGCAAGAAAGTGCTCGACGTCGGCTGCGGCGGCGGCATCCTCAGCGAAGCCATGGCGCAGCGTGGCGCTACCGTGACAGGCATCGACATGGGCGAGGCGCCGCTGGCCGTTGCCCAGTTGCATCAACTGGAATCTGGCGTGAACGTCGAATACAGGCAGATCACCGCCGAAGCCCTGGCAGAAGAAATGCCCGAGCAGTTCGACGTGGTGACATGTCTGGAAATGCTCGAGCATGTACCGGACCCTTCGTCGGTGATCCGCGCCTGTTTCAAAATGGTCAAGCCGGGCGGCCAGGTGTTCTTCTCGACCATCAACCGCAACCCGAAGGCGTACCTGTTCGCCATCGTCGGCGCCGAATACATCATGAAGCTGCTGCCGCGTGGCACCCACGACTTCAAGAAATTCATCCGCCCTTCCGAGCTGGGTGCCTGGAGCCGCATGGCCGGCCTGACCGTCAAGGACATCATCGGCCTGACCTACAACCCGCTGACCAAGCACTACAAACTGGCTCCCGACGTGGACGTCAACTACATGATCCAGACCCTGCGCGAGGAGTAAGCCGATGCGTATCAGAGCAGTCCTTTTCGACATGGACGGCACGCTGCTCGACACCGCGCCGGACTTCATCGCGATCTGTCAGGCCATGCGCGCCGATCGCGGCTTGCCGCCCATCAATGACAAGCACATCCGCGACGAGATCTCCGGCGGCGCCCGGGCGATGGTCGCGGCGACGTTCTCCATGGACCCCGAGTCGCCAGGCTTCGAAGCACTGCGACTGGAATTCCTGGAACGCTACCTCGTCGGTTGCGCGGTTCACAGCAAGCTGTTCGACGGCATGCCCGAAGTGCTGGCCGACATCGAGAAAGCCAACCTGATCTGGGGCGTGGTGACCAACAAGCCCGTGCGGTTTGCCGAACCGATCATGCAGCAACTGGGGCTGGCCGAGCGCTCGGCACTGTTGATATGCCCGGACCACGTGAAAAACAGCAAACCTGACCCCGAGCCACTGATCCTGGCGTGCAAGATGCTCGACCTGGACCCGGCCAGCGTGCTGTTTGTCGGCGATGACCTGCGCGACATCGAGTCCGGCCGCGATGCCGGGACCAAAACCGTCGCCGTGACTTATGGCTATATCCATCCGGACGACAACCCGCGGCACTGGGGCGCGGACGTGGTGGTGGATCATCCGCTGGAGTTGCGCAAGGTGCTCGACAGCGCGCTTTGCAGCTGCTGAGCGGCATTCGCCGAATGACACATGTGGGGCGAGCCTGCTCGCGAAGGCAATACTTCAGGCGACATCAGTGTTGACTGACATCGCCCCTTCGCGAGCAGGCTCGCTCCCACAGGGATAGCGCTGACCAGAAGAATTTTTATCGAGGTTTCATATGTTTGATTATTCCGCCCGCCCCGAACTGCTCAAGGATCGGGTCATTCTGGTCACTGGCGCCGGTCGCGGCATTGGTGCCGCCGCTGCCAAAACCTACGCCGCGCATGGCGCAACCGTCCTGCTGCTGGGCAAGACCGAAGCCAACCTGACGCAGGTCTACGACGAAATCGAAGCGGCCGGGCACCCACAACCGGCAGTGATCCCGTTCAACCTGGAAACCGCCCAGCCGCATCAATACGATGAGCTGGCAGCGATGATCGAAAGCGAATTCGGCCACCTTGACGGTTTGCTGCACAACGCGTCGATCATTGGTCCGCGTACGCCGATCGAGCAGTTGTCTGGCGAGAACTTCATGCGCGTCATGCACGTCAACGTCAACGCCATGTTCATGCTCACCAGCACCCTGCTGCCGCTGCTCAAGCTGTCGCAGGATGCATCGGTGGTGTTCACCTCCAGCAGCGTCGGCCGCAAGGGACGCGCATACTGGGGCGCCTACGGCGTCTCGAAGTTCGCCACCGAAGGGCTGATGCAAACCCTGGCGGACGAAGTCGACACCGTGGCCCCGGTACGCTCCAACAGCATCAACCCAGGGGCGACCCGCACCAGCATGCGCGCCCAGGCCTACCCCGGCGAAAACCCGCTGAACAACCCGACGCCCGAGGAGATCATGCCGGTCTACCTCTACCTGATGGGCCCGGACAGCACCGGCATCAACGGCCAGGCGTTCAACGCCCAATAACCGTGCGTCGCTTTTGTGCCGCGGCGAATTCCCGTCGCGGCACTCGGCAAACGACGCCATTGCAGTCAAACAAACGTCAGCCGCCGAATCGAACACACCCTCCAAGTCGTGCAAGCCATTGATTTTCAGCTGATTTTAATAAAATAAAACTAATGGCACGGCTTTCGCTCTGATTAGACTCAGACACGCCGTGTGAAAATGGACGGGCCGACGCTCCAGTCGATGGGTTATTAATCTTCGACAAAGCAGACTAAACTTGCGCGAAATGTCCTACGGGACTGATGGATCAGTACGACGCGCAGCCCAAAGCCGCTCTCACCCAGCTTGTAAGACAGCCTTACTGCTCAAGGGCGCACGCCATATGAAATCACCCTCCCAGACCAACGCAATTGACTTCGACACTGCCAAATTGCAACGCCTGGGCTTTGCTCAACAACCGCCGCTTCTGAAGCGACCGGCCAGCCTTGCGCAAGTGCGCCAGCAACTGAACCAGCAGTTGCAGACCAGTCTCGAGCCCCAACGCATTCTCGAGACCTTTTTCCGAGAAATTCATCGGCTCGTGCCGCTCGACGCCTTGAGTTATGAACACAAGGCCTGCGACTTGCGCCTGGAATTCGGCCTGCGCGGTCATCATTCGGTCAGCTACAGCCTCAGCCATGAAGGCGAGCACCTGGGCGAACTGCTGTTCCGCCGCAATCAGCGTTTCAGTGAGCAGGAGCTGGGCCACCTCGAGTCGTTGCTGTCCGCCCTGCTATACCCGATGCGCAATGCCCTGCTCTACCGTGCAGCCACCCAGAGTGCCTTGCGTGACCCGCTGACGGACACCGGCAATCGCATTGCCATGGACCAGACACTGCAACGGGAAATCGAGATGTCGCGTCGGCACCTGCAACCCCTGTCGCTGCTGATGCTGGACATCGACCATTTCAAGCAGATCAACGACAGCCACGGCCACAGCGCCGGCGACGACGTGCTGCGGGCCGTTGCCGCTTCGATCAAAAGCCAGTTGCGCAACGTCGACATGGTGTTCCGCTTCGGCGGCGAAGAGTTTCTGATTTTGCTGTCCAACACCGGTCGCGAGGCCGCCGCGCTGGTCGGTGAGCGGCTGCGGCTTTGCGCGCAGAACAAGGATTTCCTGGCCGATGGCCATTTGATCGATCTGACGGTCAGCCTCGGCTGTTCGACATTGCTGCCGGGTGAATCTGCCGAGAGCCTGCTGCGCCGAGCCGACAGCGCGTTGTATGTGGCCAAACGCGAAGGCCGCAATCGGCTGACGATGGCGGGCTGAGCACCCGCCGCCATCAGGTTTCAGCGCACCGCGCCGCGCAGTTCACCGACCAACCCGCGCAGGCTGTCCGGCTGCGCCGCCTCGACCGCCACTGCCGGACCGGCCACCAGGGTCACCCGTGACCACAGGCGACGGAAGATCCCCTTGGCGGGATCGCGACTGAAAAAACTGCCCCACAGCCCCTGCAGCGCCAGCGGAATCACCGGCACCGGCGTCTCCTCGAGAATCCGTGTCAACCCACCCTTGAATTCATTGATCTCGCCATCGGCGGTCAATTTTCCTTCGGGGAAAATGCACACCAGCTCGCCTTCCTTCAGGTACTGCGCGATTCGCGTGAACGCCTTTTCGTAAATCTGGATGTCTTCATGGCGCCCGGCGATAGGAATCGTCCCGGCGGTACGAAAGATGAAGTTCAGCACCGGCAGGTTGTAGATCTTGTAGTACATCACGAAGCGAATCGGCCGACGCACTGCGCCACCAATCAGCAGTGCATCGACAAACGACACGTGGTTGCACACCAGCAGTGCCGCGCCTTCGTCCGGGATCACGTCCAGGTTGCGATGTTCGACACGGTACATGGAATGGCTGAGCAGCCAGATCATGAAGCGCATGGTGAATTCGGGAACGATCCTGAAAATGTAGGCGTTGACGCCGATGTTCAGCAGCGATACCACCAGGAACAGATGGGGAATCGACAACTTGGCCAGGCTCAGCAACACGATCGAGACAATGGCCGACACCACCATGAACAAGGCGTTGAGAATATTGTTGGCGGCAATCACCCGCGCCCGCTCATTTTCCGGGGTTCGCGACTGGATCAGCGCGTACAGCGGCACAATGTAGAAACCGCCGAAGATGCCCAGCCCGAGGATGTCGATCAGCACCAGCCAGGTGTGACCGAAGCCGAGGATGTCGACCCAGCCGTGGCCGTTGGCACTCTCTGGAATCCCGCCGGAATGCCACCACAACAAGAGCCCGAACACGGTCAACCCGAACGAACCGAACGGCACCAGGCCGATCTCGACCTTGCGCCCGGAGAGTCTCTCGCACAACAGCGACCCCAGGGCGATGCCGACCGAGAATACCGTCAGGATCAGCGTCACCACGGTCTCGTCGCCGTGCATCCACTCCTTGGCGTATGCCGGGATTTGCGTGAGGTAGATCGCCCCGACGAACCAGAACCACGAGTTGCCGACAATCGAGCGCGACACCGCCGGCGTCTGCCCCAGGCCCAGCTTCAAGGTGGCCCAGGATTGGCTGAAGATGTTCCAGTTCAGGCGCATTTGCGGTGACGAGGCCGCCGCCCTCGGAATGCTGCGGCTGGCCAGATAACCGAGCACGGCTATGCCGATGATCGCCGTGGATACGATGGGCGCGTAGTTCGCGGACGACATCATGATCCCGGCGCCGATGGTCCCGGCCAGGATCGCCAGGAAGGTGCCCATTTCCACCAGACCGTTGCCGCCGACCAGTTCCTCCTCGTGCAGCGCCTGGGGCAGGATCGAGTACTTCACTGGCCCGAACAGCGCCGAGTGAGTGCCCATGGCGAATAACGCCACGAGCATCAGCGCCAGATGATCGAAGACGAAGCCCACCGCCCCCACCACCATGATTGCGATTTCGCCCAGTTTGATCAGGCGAATCAGCGCATCCTTGGCGAACTTCTCGCCAAACTGCCCGGCCAGCGCCGAGAACAGGAAGAACGGCAGAATAAACAGCAGCGCGCACAGGTTGACCCAGATCGAACGATCACCTTCGATGGTCAACTTGTACAAAATGGCGAGGATCAACGACTGCTTGAACACGTTGTCGTTGAACGCCCCGAGGGACTGGGTCAGAAAAAACGGCAGGAAGCGCCGGGTGCGAAGCAAGGTGAACTGTGAGGGGTGACTCATCTTCCGTGTTTCCCTGGTTTAGGTAACGAGTGGCCTGAATTCTATTATTGGAGTGTCGAATGTCGACCCAGGCCACACCTTACCGAATCCTGACCGGTTATTTCTCTAATCCTGCTATGCACGGCGAGACAAACAACTCGCCCCGCCAGGCGCCCTGTGCGGTACGTTTGGCGACGATCAGCCACATCACTGCCAGCAAGGCCACCAGCGCGCAACCGAAGACGCTGAAAAACAACAGGCCCAACTGGCTGGCCAGTTTCAACGTTGCCAGAGAATAGACGCCCAGCGGAAAGGTAAACCCCCACCAGCCCAGGTTGAACGGAATGCCGACGCTCAGGTAACGGCAGGTGATCAGGAAGGCAATCAGCATCCACCACAATCCGAAGCCCCACAGCGTAATCCCCGCCACCAGCCCCAGCCCGGCAGCGATCTCGCCGATGCCCGGCAAACCGTTGGCTGCGAAGATGGCCGGCGCATCGTTGCCCAGCAACAGCATGCCCAACGCCCCGGTGCCGATCGGGCCAAGCGCCAGCCAGCTCGACGCAGCCATGCTTTCGTGGGGCAGTTTGTGCAGGGCCATGCGCAGCAACAGGATCGTCAGGATGCTCAGGGCGACCGGCAAGGAAAACGCCCAAAGCACATAGCTGGTCACCAGCACCACCCATTGCGCATGGGCATCGGCCAGGTGCGGCGCCAACAGGCCACCACTGGCAGCCGCGACTTCGGCGGCCACCACCGGCAACAGCCAGACAGCGGTCATCTGGTCAATGCTGTGTTCCTGGCGAGTGAACATCATGTAGGGAATCAACACGCCGCAGGCCACGGACATTGCCACATCCAGCCACCACAGCAGCCCGGCGATTTCAATCAAGCCGTCGCCCCAACGGGGCAATCCGAATACCAGGCAACCGTTGATGATGGTCGCCAGGCCCATGGGAATGGTGCCGAAGAACATCGAAACCGTGGAGTGAGCGAAAATCCGCCGTGCCTCGTCGAAAAACAGCAGCCATCGTGCGGCGTAAAGTACGGTGAACAGCGCGAACAGAACGATGTTCAACAGCCAGAGCGCTTCAGCAAGCGCATGCAAGCCAGGCACCGCGAACGGCAGTTGCGCCAGCGCCAGGGCCAGGATCCCGGTGCCCATGGTCGCGGCGAACCAGTTCGGTGTGAAATGGCGAATCACATCACGCGGGTGCTGCAAATGACTGAACGGTTTGATGCCGCAGAGGGCGGTATTGGGGCATGGCATGGCGAACTCCTGTCCTCATTTGAGGTGGAGCCCATGTTAGACCCGGATCGAATATCTATATAACGGGTAATTTCTCTAACAGTTATCGATTTTATAAATGATAGGAGACGGCGTCCTTCAGGGACGCCCGGCAGTGCTACACACCTGGGCAGGTCGCTGGCGCCACAACGCCAGCAACGCACAGGCCGCCAGAAGGATCAGCACCGCGCCATAACCGTCGGTGGTCGTGACCAGGCCAAAGGTGCGCGTCAGACTCCCCGCCAGCAGCGACGGTAAACAGAACGCCAGGTAGCTCAGCACGTAATAGGCCGACATCAGACCCGCTCGTTCGTGAGGCAAGGCCAGCGGCACGACCGTGCGCAGCGTACCGAGAAAACTGGCGCCAAAGCCGCAGCCAGCGATCAGCGTCCCGATGAAGAACAGCGACAGGCTGGCGCTGTGTACAGCCAGCAGAATCGCCGCCACGCCCACGGGCAAGACGCTCGCGCCCAACCGCAAGACCTTGTCGGCGGGACGATTGCGCAGGGTGTAGATCATCACCGCGCCCGTTACCGTCAATACGGCCACGGTCGCACCGCCAATCAGGTTGGAGGTGGAGCCGGTGGCGGTTCGTACCAGCGAGGGCGCAAGGGACGCGAAGAATCCACCCAGCGCCCAGGCGGCGGTATTGATCGGCAACACCAGGTACAAGGTGCGGCGCGCCTGGACAGGCACGTGCAGTGTCGGCAGCAGCGACGCCAGCGCTCCGGGTTGTCGGCTGACACTTTCCGGCAAGCGCCAGACGTACAATGCCTGCCAGGCGAACAGCACGAGCAGGACCCAGAACGTCAGTTGCAACGGCAGCGGCGCAAACTCGGCCAGCAAGCCGCACCCCATGGCCCCGACCGCCATGCCAAGCAACGGTGCGACGCTGTTGACCAAGGGTCCCTGCTGGCGATCGGTGTCGAGCAACGCAGCGCCCAGTGATGCCGTGGCCATCCCGGTGGCGAAGCCCTGGAGCACGCGGGCCGCGATCAACCACGCCACGCTGTCGGCATTGATGAACAACAGCATGGCCAGCATGTTGAGCAACACCGAAGTAAAAATCACCGGTTTGCGCCCCAGGTAATCCGAGAGCGAACCTACCGTCAGCAAGGCCACCAACAAGCTGATCGCGTACACGCCGAAAATCAGGGTCAGGGTCGCTGCGGAGAATTGCAAATGCTCCTGGTACAAGTGGTACAAGGGCGTCGGCGCCGTGGAAGCCGCGAGAAAACTGAGTAAAGTGATCGCCAGGAAGCCCAGGCTTGACCGTTTGGAAATTGAATTCGGCATGTGCACACTCCGCAAAAGCTAATTTTTTGCTTTTGCGGAGTGTGCTACTCGCTAGCGCTTAAAGCAAATTCTTTGTGTTAAGGTCCGATCCATGGCTATTAAAGAAGGTTTACGCCCGGGCGGCCGCAGTGCCCGGGTCCAGGAGTCGATCCATTCGGCGGTTCGCGCGCTGCTGGCCGAACACGACCGATCGAGCGTCACCGTCCCGCAGATCGCTGCGCGTGCCGGCGTCACGCCGTCGACCATTTACCGACGCTGGGGCGATGTGTCGGCACTGCTGGCGGACGTCGCATTGGCGCGCATGCAGCCCGACAGCGAACCGGTCAACACCGGCACCTTGCGCGGTGACGTGCAGGCGTGGGCGGAGCAGTACCTGGATGAAATGAGTTCGGAACCCGGTCGCAACATGCTGCGCGACGTACAAGCGAGCCCGACGCCTGGCTGTTGCGCGACCATCATCGCCGGACAGTTGCAGGCGATTCTGGACCGCTATCCCGATCAGCCGAAACCAGGCGTGGATCGGTTGATCAATCTGCTGGTCGCCCCCTCCGTGTTCCGCATCCTCTTTTCCACGGCGCCGCTGGAGGTCGAGGAATTGCACCGGCTGGTCGGGATGGCGTTGGATCAGTGAGGCCCGCTTCGCGTGCCCCTCGGATCGCCCCACCGTCGCTCCCCTGTTCACCACAACCCAGTGGGAGCGAGCCTGCTCGCGCTGCGCATCACTCACCTGCGTATCCGCCTGACACCCCATGCGACACCCCGCCACGCCACGACCTTGGTCGACACTGACTAACGCAGACGGTCGTGCGAGACTGTCTGTCCGGGCGCGCGTCCCGGGTGTCTTTTGTCTGGAGTCTCCATGTCGTTGTCCAGCGGGTTGATCGCCGCCGTCGCCCTGGCCTATATGGCCATCATGTTCGCCATCGCCTTTTACGGTGACCGTCGCAGTACCCCGCTGCCTCCACGCGTGCGCGCCTGGGTTTACAGCCTGTCGCTGGCGGTCTATTGCACCAGCTGGACGTTTTTCGGCGCCGTCGGCCAGGCCGCCGAACAACTCTGGTCGTTCCTGCCGATCTACCTCGGGCCGATCCTGCTGCTGGTCTGCGCGCCCTGGGTCCTGCAAAAAATGGTGATGATCAGCAAACAGGAAAACATCACGTCGATCGCTGACTTCATTGCCGCCCGCTATGGCAAATCCCAATCCCTGGCGATTGTCGTTGCCCTGATCTGCCTGGTGGGCGTACTGCCCTACATCGCCTTGCAGCTCAAGGGCATCGTGCTGGGCGTGAACCTGTTGATCGGCGCCGGTGCCGACGCCATGGGCACCCGGGCACAGGACACCGCGCTGATCGTTTCCCTGGTGCTGGCGCTGTTCACCATTGTGTTCGGTACCCGCAACCTCGACGCCACGGAGCACCACCGCGGCATGGTGCTGGCGATTGCGTTCGAGTCGCTGGTCAAGCTGTTCGCCTTTCTCGCGGTCGGTGCATTCGTGACCTACGGGCTGTACGACGGTTTCGAAGACCTGTTCGATCAGGCCATGCTCGCACCGCGCCTGGAGGAGTACTGGAAGGAAACCATCAACTGGCCGTCGATGGTGGTGCAGACAGGCGTGGCGATGATGGCGATCATCTGCCTGCCGCGGCAGTTCCACGTCACCGTAGTGGAAAACATCGATCCGCAGGATTTGCGCCTGGCCAAATGGGTGTTCCCGGCCTACCTGGCGCTGGCGGCGCTGTTTGTCGTGCCGATTGCCCTGGCAGGTCAGATGCTGCTGCCCAGCTCGGTGATACCGGATTCGTTCGTCATCAGCCTGCCACTGGCCCAGGCCCATCCCGCGTTGGCCATGCTGGCCTTTATCGGTGGGGCCTCGGCAGCGACCGGCATGGTGATCGTCGCCAGCGTGGCGTTGTCGACCATGGTGTCCAACGACATGCTGTTGCCGTGGTTGCTGCGCCGCAACAACGCCGAGCGACCGTTCGAAGTGTTCCGCCAGTGGATGCTGTCGGTGCGCCGGGTCAGCATTGTGGTGATTCTGCTACTGGCCTACGTCAGCTACCGCCTGCTGGGTTCCACCGCGAGCCTGGCGACCATCGGCCAGATCGCCTTCGCCGCCGTGACCCAACTGGCACCCGCCATGCTCGGCGCGCTGTACTGGAAACAGGCCAATCGCCGTGGTGTGTTCGCTGGCCTCGCTGCCGGCACCTTCCTGTGGTTCTACACGCTGATTCTGCCGATTGCCGCTCACAGCCTCGGCTTGTCATTGAGCAGCTTCCCGGGGCTGGCCTGGCTGCACAGTAACCCGCTAAACCTGCCGATCACCCCACTGACCCAGGGCGTGGTGCTGTCACTGGCCGGCAACTTCACCCTGTTTGCCTGGGTGTCCGTGCTCTCGCGCACCCGCGTCTCGGAACATTGGCAGGCGGGCCGCTTCATCGGTCAGGAGATCAGCGCCCGCCCCAGCGCCCGTTCGATGCTGGCTGTGCAAATCGATGACCTGCTGCAACTGGCGGCACGCTTCGTCGGCGAAGAACGCGCCCGCCAGAGTTTTATCCGTTTCGCCTATCGCCAGGGCAAAGGCTTCAACCCGAACCAGAACGCCGACGGCGAATGGATCGCCCACACCGAACGCCTGCTGGCTGGCGTGCTCGGCGCCTCATCGACGCGCGCAGTGGTCAAGGCCGCCATCGAAGGTCGGGAAATGCAGCTTGAGGATGTCGTGCGAATCGCCGACGAAGCCTCGGAAGTCCTGCAATTCAATCGCGCCCTGTTGCAGGGTGCCATCGAGAACATTACTCAAGGCATCAGTGTGGTTGACCAGTCCCTGCGCCTGGTGGCGTGGAACCGGCGTTACCTGGAACTGTTCAACTACCCGGACGGCCTGATCAGCGTCGGTCGACCGATTGCCGACATCATCCGCTACAACGCCGAGCGCGGCCTGTGCGGCCCCGGCGAGGCGGAAGTGCACGTCGCACGCCGCTTGCACTGGATGCGCCAGGGCCGCGCCCACACCTCCGAACGACTGTTCCCCAACGGCCGGGTGATCGAGCTGATCGGCAACCCGATGCCCGGAGGCGGTTTTGTCATGAGTTTCACCGACATCACCGCGTTCCGCGAAGCCGAACAGGCGCTGACCGAAGCCAACGAAGGCCTGGAGCGCCGGGTGACGGAGCGCACCCACGAGCTGTCGCAACTCAACGTGGCGCTGACCGAAGCCAAGGGCACCGCCGAGTCGGCCAACCAGTCGAAGACCCGCTTCCTGGCAGCGGTCAGCCATGACCTGATGCAACCGCTGAACGCCGCGCGACTGTTTTCCGCCGCCCTGTCGCACCAGGAAGACGGCTTGTCCAGTGAAGCGCAGAAACTGGTGCAACACCTGGATTCGTCGCTGCGTTCGGCCGAAGACCTGATCAGCGACCTGCTGGACATTTCCCGCCTCGAAAACGGCAAGATCAACCCGGATATCAAACCGTTCGCGCTCAACGAGCTGTTCGACATCCTCGGTGCGGAATTCAAGGCACTGGCGCGCGAGCAGGGACTCAAGTTCCGGGTACGCGGCAGCCACCTGCGGGTCGACAGCGACATCAAACTGCTGCGCCGGATCCTGCAGAACTTCCTCACCAATGCCTTCCGTTATGCCAGGGGCCCGGTACTGCTGGGGGTTCGTCGCCGTCAGGGCGAGCTGTGCCTGGAGGTCTGGGATCGGGGCCCGGGGATTGCCCAAGACAAACTGAAAGTGATCTTCGAAGAATTCAAGCGCCTCGACAGCCACCAGACCCGCGCAGAAAAAGGCCTGGGGTTGGGCCTGGCGATTGCCGATGGGCTGTGCCGCGTGCTGGGCCACACACTGCAAGTGCGCTCCTGGCCGGGACGCGGCAGTGTGTTCAGCGTCAGCGTGCCGTTGACCAAGGCGCCCGTCGCCACCCCCGTCAATGCCACCGAGCTCAACGGCAAACTCCTCGGCGGTGCGCAGGTGCTGTGCGTCGACAACGAAGACAGCATCCTGATCGGCATGAACAGCTTGCTCACCCGCTGGGGCTGTCAGGTCTGGACCGCCCGCAACCGCGACGAATGCGCAGCGCTGCTGAGCAGTGGCGTACGCCCGCAACTGGCACTGGTGGATTACCACCTGGACGACGGCGAGACCGGAACCGAGTTGATGGGCTGGCTACGTACCCGTCTGGGTGAACCGGTGCCCGGCGTCGTGATCAGCGCCGACGGCCACCCGGAAACGGTCGCCCAGGTTCATGCGGCGGGCCTGGATTACCTGGCCAAACCGGTGAAACCGGCGGCGCTGCGTGCGTTGTTGAGCCGGCATCTGCCGTTGTGAGGTGGGAGGGTTGATCCTGTGGCGGCTGGACGGGTGCCTTCGCGAGCAGGCTCGCTCCCACAGGCGTGACCCGTCCGTTGCAGGAGCGAGCCAGCTCGCGAAGGCGCTGCGTCGCAGTGTTCGACTATCGGCTACTCCGGCAACTCCGCCAACCCATCCACATCGGTCATCGCCCGCTCCAGCAGGTCTGCCGGCAGGCTTTTGCTGGCCCGCGCGCCCAGCAACTTGAGCTGCTCGCTGCGGCTGACCAGGTTGCCGCGGCCTTCTGTCAGCTTGTTGCGCGCCGAGCTGTAGGCCTTGTCCAACTGCTGCAAGCGATTGCCGACCTCATCCAGATCCTGGATGAACAACACGAACTTGTCGTACAGCCACCCTGCCCGCTCGGCGATCTCCCGGGCATTCTGACTCTGGCGCTCCTGCTTCCACAGGCTGTCGATGACCCGCAGGGTGGCCAGCAACGTGGTCGGGCTGACAATCACGATATTGCGGTCGAAGGCTTCCTGGAACAGGCTCGGTTCCGCTTGCAGGGCGGCGGAAAACGCCGCTTCGATGGGCACGAACAACAAGACGAAATCCAGGCTGTGCAGACCGTCCAGACGCTTGTAATCCTTGCCGGCCAGGCCCTTGACGTGGCTGCGCAGCGACAGCACATGCTGCTTGATGGCAATTTGCGCGATGCCATCGTCTTCAGCCGCGACGAATTGCTGATAGGCCGTCAGGCTGACCTTGGAATCGACCACCACCTGCTTGTCGCCCGGCAGATAGATGATGACGTCCGGCTGGAAGCGCTCGCCATCCGGACCTTTGAGATTGACCTGGGTCTGGTATTCCCGGCCCTTCTCCAGGCCGGCGTGTTCAAGCACGCGCTCCAGGATCAGCTCACCCCAGTTACCCTGGGTTTTCTGGCCTTTCAGAGCACGGGTCAGGTTGGTGGCTTCGTCACTCAGGCGCAGGTTCAGCTGTTGCAGGCGCTCCAGCTCCTTGGCCAGGGAAAAGCGCTCGCGGGCTTCGGCCTGATAGCTTTCCTCGACGCGCTTCTCAAAGGACTGGATGCGTTCCTTCAACGGGTCGAGCAATTGCCCCAGACGTTGCTGACTGGATTCGGCAAAACGCTGTTCGCGCTCATCGAAGATCTTGCCGGCCAGCTCGGCGAACTGGGCACGCAACTCGTCCCTCGAGCCCTGCAGGTCTGCGAGACGCTGCTGATGGCTTTCCTGCTGTTCGCGCAATTCGGCATTCAGGGAGGCGGCCTGGGCATCCAGACGACGCAGCTCTGCCTCTTTGCCGGCGCGCTCGATGTTCCAGGCATGGGAAGCGTCGCGGGCGTCATCACGCTCGATCTGCAACAGCTCGACCTCACGACGCAGCGCGGCCAGGTCGGCCTGTTTGGCGGCGTTGGCCTGGCCCAGATCGGCGATTTCGTCGCGACTGGCCTCAAGCTGGGCGGTCAGCCCGTCCTGGGCCATTTGGGCCATGGCCAGGCGCTCTTCGAGCAATGCGACGTCCGACTGTGAGTGGCTCGCCCGACGCTGTAATTGCCAGGCCAGCGCCAACAACGGCAGTGCCGCCCCTGCCAGACCAAGCAACATGCTGGTCAAGTCCATCGCCATCGCCATTCCTGCCCATTCGATAAAACCTGAAGGTTAACCAAGGCGTCAGGTCTTGGACAGCTCAGTCTTCGATCAGTCCTAGTTCTCTCTGGGCGCGCAGATCCCCGGCCCGTGCAGCCTGGCGCAGGAGGTCCTGGCCGATACGCCGGTCCCGGGCATTGCCACATTCGCGGCACATCAGCTGGCCGAGACGGCTCTGCGCGGCCACGATGCCTTCGCGAGCCGGTTGCTTGAGCAAACGTCCGGCGAGGTGTTTGACGTTGCTGTTCTCCCCCAGGCGCGGGCTGTCGAGCAGCCACTCGGCCACACGCATCGAAATGCGCTTGGGTGGGGTAACACCAGTGGGTTGAGCGGTGACAGAAACTGATACTGAGCGAAACTTCATAAAGCACTGTGGGGCAAATCGGAAGGCGCGCCACTCTACTCTCTTTTTCTTACAGGTAAAGTCTAAAAATTCCCGGCACCCCCGTCCTAGAGCAAGCGCTCGGGACAATCCACAGAAGCTGTGGATAACTCAGTGGACAACCGCCCCTGAACTCGCGCAAAGCCCTGTGGAATGGGGCTCGCAGACAAACTGACGATTTTTTCACCAGTAAAAAAAAGCGATGTTTTTCATTGACTTAAATTTTGCTTGCAGGCAGCCATTGTGCTTGCGAGCTGTATGACAACGAGGTTACAGCTTGCGCAACTAATGTGCACAAGTACCTCCAGGTCGGTTATATCGATGCGCTTTTTCGGCGCATTTTGTTACCCGAGCTGGGGATAACCCCAGGTAATCCCTCGCCGACACTGACCGCGAGCCGACGAACGTCACTGACCGGTCGTCGGATTCTGTGCCATTTCGGGGCGAGTGAAAGGCTGCGCGCCGCTGCCCTGGTGGGTGTACACGCTTCGCGACGTGTTTATTTGACGCGCACGCTTCCCTTGCGTCATTCAATCCGTTACTATCCGCGGCGTTAGTACCAAGCTGAAAGTCAATTCTGGTCGAACAAATCCCCCCGGTGTGCCTTCTTACGGAAAGCCCGAACCGAACAAGCGGGATCGGCCACCTCGATGGTTTCCAGGTAAATCTTGCGTCAACACGGCCTTTGAATCGAATACAAAGGGTGTTGCGAAGCTCACTTACTCTGACCGAACCAACCTGCAAATTGATCAGGATCTTCACCCCGGGCCCAGAACCTTTGCCCTTGATGTGTTGCCTGCCCTCCTAAGTACCTACCTGCCAGCCCAAGCGCGCCAATTCATTCAGCGCTTCAAACTGGCTGCTTTGTTCCAGTCGGGTTCTTCGTTCGACCAATGGTGGTCGTCGTTACTGGAACGTTTTAACTTTGCACGGTTCCTATCCGTGTCGCTTGCAGGAACACCTTTAATGACTACTCAAATCCATACCCAGGATGCCATTCGCACCCTAACCAACGCTTTTGCACCAATGAATTGCCTGATCATGGCCGCTCGCAAAGGCTGCTTCAGTTTCACTCTGGTCAACGAACACGGCATCGCTCGTCACAGCGAACGCCTGTACCCAGATCAATACTCCAGCGCAGAGCCGCTGCAGGCCGTGATCGAACGTACCCGCCAGGCACTGGTTGCCTGACACGCCAGCAAGGCTGAAAACCGAAAAGCCCCGCTTTGATAGCGGGGCTTTTTATTGCCTGAAGTTTCACTTTCAGCGGTCCGGGCCTAAGCACCGATCGATATAACGATTATAACTGCCGATCAGAAATATTTTAAAAACAGTCCTTTACAGCACGAATATGACACTAGACTTCAAGTCAAGCGGCTTGATCCGCTTCCGGCGAGCCTGAGTCTCGATCCACCGCTGCCAACGCTCCCTCTCAGGACTCGCCGACCACTTCAATGTTCCGAGGGTGTTATGGGTATCGCTGCCAGCGAACTGTGCCGTTATGTCATCCGTCCGACCTTGATCTACCTTGGGCGCCATAGCGCAACCGCCGAATCCCTGCTGCTGGGCATCGCCGCCAGCCAGTCAGCCCTGGGTTCCGCCCTGCATGACCGCCGTGGCCATGGCTTGTACCGAATCGCCGAACCCCGCCACCAGGCACTCTGGGACCATTACCTGGCGCTGGATCCGGAACGCGCCAGCCTGGTCCGTGGCCTGGCCAGCCAGCACGCTTTTCTCAGTGGCCCTCACCTCGAACTCACCGTCAACCTGCGTTACGCCACAGCCATCGCCTGGCTGCTGGTGGAAGAACAGAACACTCCGCTCCCCGAAGCCAATGACCTGCTGGGCATGGCGCGCATCTGGCGCCAGACCTTTCAGCCGCAAGGACGCCTCAGAGACTTCACCTATGCCTGGCAAACCTGTGTTTCACCGCTGAATCAGGTCGCCTGCTGATCTGCCCCGCCACGAAAGATCGCGCAACATGTCGCGAATCTGGTTGGATTGTCCTACAAAACCGCTCTAACTCAAGCGATACAGCCTATAGCGCTGGGACGAAAATGTTGGTAATTTCCGCCCCGGTGATCACCAGGAGTTCTAATAATGAAAAAAGTAATGCTCAAAACCACCCTTAGCCTCGCCGTTACCCTGGCATCCACCCAGATCTTTGCGAGTGGCTTTGCCCTCAACGAACAAAGCATCAGTGGGATGGGCACAGGTTTTGCCGGGCGATCTTCAGCTGCCGACGACGCATCCACCGTATTTGGCAACCCTGCCGGCATGTCGCGCATCAAGCGTGAACAAGTCACCGGCGGCGTTGCATTCATCGACGCACACACCGACATCAGCGACGTCAGCTCCCGCCCAAGCGGTGGCACCAACAAAGGTGACATGGTGCCGTTCATGGGCGTACCGATGGGCTACTACGTCAAGCCAATCGATGACCACTGGGCGTTCGGCCTGGGCGTCTACGCGCCATTCGGCCTGGTGACCGACTACGAAAACAGCTTTTCCGGCCGTTACTTCGGCAGCAAAAGCGAAGTCAAGATCGTAACCGTCCAGCCAACCATCAGCTACGCCTTCAACGATGTGGTGTCGATCGGTTTCGGCCCGACCATCAACCGTATTGACGGCAAGCTCGAATCGAACCTGTCGCTCAACCCTGCTGCTCCCGATGGTCAAGTCAAGATCAAGGGCGACGACACCGCACTGGGTTACAACTTCGGCGTGCTGGTACAAGCCACCGACAGCACCAGCCTCGGCCTGACCTACCACTCGAAAGTGAAATACAAACTCGACGGTGACACCAAGGTCAACTATGGCGTGCTGGCTGCCCTGGGTCAGAACCCAAACCAGAAGTTTGACGCTTCGCTGGACCTGACGACGCCTGAGTCCGTGGATTTCTCGGTGACTCACAAGCTCGATGACCAGTGGACCTTGTACGCCGGCAGCACCTGGACTCGTTGGAGCCGCCTGAAGGAAATCACCGTTGAAAACAGCGGCGTTCCTGCGGCGCTGGCGGCTCGTGGCCTGGGCACCATCACCGAAGAACAGAACTGGCACGACACCTGGGCGCACGCCATCGGTGCGTCCTACAAGGTGAACAAGGAGTGGGTGCTGCGTACCGGCTTCTCGGTTGACCAGGCACCGACCAACAACGAAAACCGCTCCCCACGCATCCCGACTGGCGATCGCAAGATTTTCAGCCTGGGCGCCGGCTGGAGCCCGACCGATGACCTGACCATCGATGTGGCCTACTCCTACCTGTGGGAAGAGTCCGTCAAGGTCAACAACAGCAACGGCCGCCAGGCTTACAGCGCCAAGTATGAAAACTCGGCGAACGGTTTTGGTGTCGGCGCGACCTATCGCTTCTGATGATGCCGGGCGAGCCTGAACCACTCGCCACCTGAAGCAAAAAAGCCCCGCTCTCTGGCACAGAGGCGGGGCTTTTTAGTGGCCGTCGATCAGGGTTGCGACGCCAGGGCTTTTTCCACGGCGCCGATGAATTCGGGATCGTCGGGTTTGGTCAGGCTGGAAAAGTTGGCGATGACCTTGCCTTTGCGGTCGACGACGTATTTGTAGAAATTCCACTTCGGCGCCGAACTCTGCGCCGCCAGCACCTGGAACAGATGGGTCGCATCATCACCGCGAACCTTCTGCGGCTCGGTCATGGTGAAGGTCACGCCGTAGTTCACGTAGCATACCTTGGCGGTCTCTTCGCCATCCTTGGACTCTTGCTTGAAGTCATTGGATGGCACGCCGATCACTTCCAGCCCTTGACCCTTGTAGTGCTGGCTCAGTGCCTCGAGCCCCTTGAACTGCGGAGCGAAACCACAAAAACTGGCGGTATTGACCACCACCAGCGGTTTGCCAGCGAAGCGCTGGCACAGGTCGATGGACTCCTTGGCACGCAGCTTGGGCAGCGAGCCCTGCAACAGTTCCGGACACTCGGCGGCATGCGCCAGCCCGGTAAACGCAAAGAGTAACGCCGGAACGGCAAGCCAACGCATCAGCATGTCCAGGTTTCCTTGAAAAGTCTCTGCCATGAACTTACTCGCCCTCGCCTCGTGCTAGCAAGCGCCCATTCCCAATTGCATCAATGCCAGCCCGCCCTGGTGCCAGCCCCACCACACCAGGGCCAGCAGCAGGATGCCCGTCGCCGCCAGGGCGACCCGCGGCCAGAGGCTGTTCATGTCGCGCTCATCTGCGTTTGCAAACGCGCCACGGGCCGTTCACGCACCGGCCAGTTCAGGGCGGCGGCCATCAGGCTCAAGAGAATCGCTACCTGCCAGATCAAGTCGTAGCTCCCGGTCCGGTCATACACCACCCCGCCCAACCAGCCGCCGAGAAACGAGCCCAACTGGTGGAACAGGAAAACGATGCCGCCAAGCATGGACAGGTTTCGTACACCGAACAAGGTCGCCACGGTGCCGTTGGTCAACGGCACCGTCGACAGCCACAGGAAGCCCATCGCCATGCCAAACAGGTACGCAGTGGTCGTTGTCACCGGTGCCCAGAGGAACAGCACGATGACCACGGCCCGCAACAGATACAGGCCGGTGAGCAAGCGTGGCTTGGACATGCGCCCACCGAGCCAGCCTGCGGTGTAGGTGCCAAAGATGTTGAACAGGCCGATCAGCGCCAACACCGTGGTTCCCACCGTGGCGGGCAGGTGCTGGTCCACCAGGTAGGCCGGCAGGTGCACACCGATGAACACCACCTGGAAACCGCAGACAAAAAAGCCGAACGCCAGCAACCAGAACCCCGAGTGGGAACAGGCTTCGCGCAGCGCCTCGGACAGCGTCTGCTCGTGGCCGACCACGGGCAATGGCTTGTCCTTGAGCATGCTCACCAGGGGCACGATCAACGCCACCAGCAGGCCCAGCACCAGCAAGGCCGCCGACCATCCCAGCCAGCCGATCAGACCCAGCGTGCCGGGCAACATGGCGAACTGGCCAAAGGACCCGGCTGCGCTGGCGATCCCCATGCCCATGCTGCGCTTCTCAGGCGGCACGGCGCGCCCGACCACGCCGAGGATGACCGAGAACGAGGTGCCCGACAGGCCAATACCGATCAACAGGCCGGCACTCACCGACAAGGTCAGGGCAGAGTCCGACAGGCCCATCAACACCAGACCCGCTGCATAAAGCACACCACCGATCAACACCACCTTCGCCGCACCGAAGCGATCGGCCAGGGCACCGGTGAACGGTTGGGCCAGTCCCCAGATCAGGTTCTGCAACGCGATGGCAAAGGCAAAGGTTTCACGTCCCCAGCCGAACTCGGCACTCATCGGCGCCAGGAACAGCCCGAAGCCATGCCGCACCCCCAGGGACAACGCAAGAATGAGCGCACTCCCCAACAGGACCCAACCGCACGTACGCCACATCGATGTCATTTTCTTATTCTCCGGTCGCGGGTATATACCCGCTTAAGTTTGAACAAACGGGCCTCAGGCCAGTTCATCCAGCAGCTTCAGCAAGGTTTCGCGTTTTTCGGCGCCCAGGCGATCAACCAATCGCTGCTGCGCCGCTTCCCAGGCCGGCAGGGCCGCCGTCAGGCGTTCAGCACCGAGTCCGGTCAGCTTGACGATGCGATTGCGCATGTCTTCGCCTTCGACCAGCGTGACCAGGCCCTCTCCCTCCAGTACCCGCAAATTGCGCCCGAGGGTGCTGCGGTCCAGCCCCATCGCTTCGGCAAGGGAGGAAATGCTCGGTTCATTCAGACGCTGCAGGTTACACAGCAAAGAATACTGGGCGACGTTAATCCCGAAGCCATCGAGAGCGCCGTCGTAATGCCTGCTGACGCCACGGGCGGCGCGACGCAGGTTGATGCATAAACATTGGGAGTCGAGCATGGTGCGTGTATATACCCGCGTGTGCGTTAAATCAAGTTACAAGTATCTGCAGGTTTGCTTTCGCCAGCAAGTATCACTGTGGGAGTGAGCCGCTCGCGATGGGGCCAGAACATTCAACCCTGCATCCATCAGACCCAGGCGAGCCCCACCAGCAACGCCACCTCCAGCAGCTCCAACAAGGCCCCGGCCGTATCGCCGGTCGTACCGCCCAGCCGCTGCAGCATCACCCGCCGCAGCCAGACGAACACCAGCAGCGCCAACACCACGGCGAAGACACCACTGAGCCCCGCGATCAGCACACAGCCCAGCGCACTGATCATCAGCACCTGCCAGCCGGCACCGCGTGGCAGGTGATCGGCCAGCGCCTGGCCCAGCCCCCCCGCCCGGACATAAGGCGTGGTCAGGAACAACCCCAACAACGCAGCGCGCCCCATCAGTGGCACGATCAGCAGCCATACAGCGTGCTGTTGCTCGATCAGCGCCAGCAGCGCGCAGAACTTCAGCAGCAACACCAACACCAGCGTGACCACGGCGATGGGACCGCTGCGTGGATCCTTCATGATCGTCAGCGTTCGCTCGCGGTCACCAAAACCACCCAGCCAGGCATCGGCGCTGTCCGCCAGCCCATCCAGATGCAGGGCGCCGCTGAGCAACACCCAGGCGCTCAGCAACAACGCCGCGTGCAGCAACGTCGGCGTACCGACCAGCAAGGCATTCAAACTCCACAGGATCAAGCCAAATATCAGGCCCACCAGCGGGTAGAAGAGCAACGAACGCCCCAGTGCCTGGGGTTCCGGCATACCCGACAGGCGAACCGGCAGGCTGCTGAGAAATTGCAGGGCGATCCAGAACGGCAACATGATCAGATCGCTTCCTTGAGGGTCATGTCGGGTTCGACTTGCAGAGAAAACAGCGCGCCATGGCCAACCTCGACGTTGAGCAACTGCTCACGGGGCAATCCCCGCGCCTGGGCCAACAGCAAACGCATGACGCCGCCATGACTGATCAGCAGCACCCGCTCACCGGCATGGGCGGCCTGCAGCCGGGCAACGGCCGCCAGCACCCGCGCCGAAAAATCCTCGACGCGCTCGCCGTGCGGCGGCGTAAACGAATAAGGATCGGCCCAGAACAAGCCCAGCGCCTCGGCGTCCGTTTCCATCAACGCCGCTGCACTCTGCCCTTCCCAGGCACCGAAATGCAGCTCCTGCAGATCGCGCTCCAACTGCACCGGCAACCCCAGTTGCGCCCCGAGCGCCTGCGCGAACCGCGCACAGCGTTGCAACGGCGAGCTGACCAGCCGATCCCACGGCCCCTGCCCGACGACTGCCGCGCGCATCTGCGCCCAACCGGTGTCGGTCAACGCATCGTCGAGGCTGCCGCGCAGGCCGCCACCGCGTTCGGTTTCGCCGTGGCGCAAGACGTCCAGGCGCAAGTTCATGCCGGACGATCTGCCACGGCGGCCTCGGCAAACGTCGCCATCTGCCCGTGCAGGTCGCAAGCCAGACGCAACACCGGCACCGCCAGGGCCGCACCGCTGCCCTCACCCAACCGCAAGCCCAGTTCCAGCACCGGTTCGGCCGCCAGGGTTTCGAGCACATGACGATGGCCCGGCTCGGCGCCACGATGCCCGAACAGCAGCCACGGACGAGCCTGAGGGTTCAAGCGCACCGCCAGCAACGCGGCGACGCTGCAGATGAACCCGTCCACCAGCACCGCCACCCCTTCCTGGGCGCACGCCAGGTACGCGCCAACCAGTGCGGCAATTTCAAAACCGCCGAGGTTGAACAGGGTCTGCAATGCATCGCTGCGCTGCGCCCCGTGCAAGGCCAATGCCCGTTCGATGACCTGCGCCTTGTGGTTGACCCCCGCAGGGTCCAGGCCGGTGCCCGGCCCCGTCAGGTGCCCGACCGGGCAATCGAGCAAGGCACAGGCCAGCGCACTGGCTGCCGTGGTGTTGCCAATGCCCATCTCGCCGCCAATGAACAACTGTGCCCCTGCCGCGACGGCACGCAACGCGCTGTCACGACCGGCCTGCAAGGCGAGTTCACCCTGGGCCCGTGTCATGGCCGATCCCTGGACAAAATTCGCGGTGCCCGCACCGATGTTCAAGTGGCGCACACCCGGCAAGTTCAGCGACGGCGTCACCGTGCCGAGGTCGACCACTTCAAGGCGGGCACCGAGTTGGCGCGCCAGCACACTGATCGCCGCACCACCGCTGACGAAATTGAGCAGCATCTGGCCGGTCACTTCCTGGGGAAACGCCGACACACCTTCGGCCACCACCCCGTGGTCACCGGCAAAAATGGCGATCCACACCTGATCCAGGTTCGGCTTGACCTGCCCTTGCAGGCCGGCCAATTGCACGGCCAGCGACTCCAGACGGCCGAGTGAACCGGCGGGTTTGGTCAGCTGCTGTTGGCGTGCCTGCGCCTGTTCGACGGCTTGGGTGTCGATCGGTTGGCAAGGGTTCAGCCACCAGGATTGAGTCATAACGCAGTTCCTTTCAAAGTCAGGGGCAAGCCGGCGACGGTCAGCACCACACGCTGGCAACGTTCAGCCAGCGCTTGATGCAGCCAGCCGGCTTCATCGACATAACGGCGAGTCAATTCGCCCAGCGGCACGACACCCATTCCGGTCTCGTTGCTGACAAAAACGATTTCACCCGGCAGTTGCGCCAGGCAGTCGAGCAGCGCTTCGCGTTCGCGTGACAGGCGCCCGGCGTCGTCGAGCATCAGCAGATTGGTCATCCACAGGGTCAGGCAGTCCACCAGCAGGCAACGGTCGGCGCGGGCGTTTTCCTGCAGGACCCGGGCGAGTTGCACAGGCTCTTCGATCAGCCCCCACTCCGCCGGACGACGGGCACGATGATGGGCCACCCGCTCATTCATTTCACCGTCCAGGGGCTGGCTGGTGGCGATGTAGGTCACGGCCAGGCCGGTGTCGGCTGCAAGCTTCTCGGCCAGGCGGCTCTTGCCGGAGCGGGCGCCGCCGAGGATCAGTTGGAGCATGGTTCATTCCTTAACTCTTCGGTGAGGCGAAAGCGCCGCTTAAACCCCATCAAATTCCACAGAGCCGACGCAACAGTTCGGTATCCAGATGCTGTTCCACCAGATCCGCCAGGCGCTCGATATCCCGCTCGCGCAGCCCGTGGTAATCCACTGTCTGCACATTTTGCAAACCGGCCCAGCGCAACAGTGCACCGCACGCCGCCGGGGACTCGAACAGACCATGCAGATAGGTGCCGAAAATCTGCCCGTCGTCACTTTGCGCGCCATCGCAGCGCCCGTCGTCCAGGTGCACCGCAGCCTGTGCAAGACCAGGCCCGGTGGTCACACCGGCATGAATTTCATAGCCGCTGACCTCGGCATTCTCCAGCGCCAGACGCCCGCGCACGTTGCGCAGTTGCTTGTCCGCCTCCAGCCGGGTCTCGAATGCCAGCAAGCCCAGGCCCGCACTGGATCCCGGCGCGCCTTCGAGGCCCAGAGGATCGTGCACCTGTTCGCCAAGCATCTGCAGACCGCCGCAGATCCCCAGCACTTTCCCGCCGTAGCGCAGATGGCGGGCGATGGCGGTGTCCCAGCCACTGCCACGAAGGTACGCAAGATCGCTGCGCACACTTTTCGATCCGGGAAGAATGATCAGGTCGGCGGCGGGAATCGCCTGGCCAGGACCAATGAACTGCAGGTCCACTTGCGGGTGCAGGCGCAGCGGATCGAAATCGGTGTGGTTGCTGATGCGCGGCAACACCGGCACCACGACTTTCAGCACCTGGTCGGACTTGTCGGTCTGGCGTTGATCGATGCCGTCCTCGGCCTCCAGATGCAGGTCCATCACATAAGGCAAGACGCCGATCACCGGTTTGCCGGTGCGCGCCTCCAGCCAGTCGAGCCCCGGTTGGAGCAAGGCGAGGTCACCGCGAAAACGATTGATGATGAAGCCTTTGACCCGCGCCTGCTCACTCGCTGACAGCAGTTCCAGCGTACCCACCAGATGGGCGAATACCCCGCCACGGTTGATATCGGCAATCAGCAGCACCGGACAGTCCACCGCTTCGGCGAAGCCCATGTTGGCAATGTCGCCGGCACGCAGGTTGATCTCTGCGGGCGAGCCCGCGCCTTCGACCATGACCACCGGGTACGCCGTGCTCAGACGCTGGTGCGAAGCCAGTACCGCTTGCAGCGCGATGGCTTTGTAGTCGTGGTACGCCACCGCGTTCATCGTCGTGACCGCGCGGCCATGAATGATCACCTGGGCCCCGGTGTCGCTGTTGGGCTTGAGCAGCACCGGGTTCATGTCGGTGTGCGGTTCCAGGTAGGCCGCCTGGGCCTGCACGGCCTGTGCCCGACCGATCTCGCCCCCGTCGGCCGTCACGGCACTGTTGAGCGCCATGTTCTGCGGCTTGAATGGCACGACGCCGACACCCTGGCGCGTGACCCAACGGCACAGCGCCGTCACCAGGGTGCTTTTACCTGCGTCGGACGTCGTGCCCTGCACCATCAACGTGGTCATGGCACTTCCTTGGCAAAGGCGTCGAATGCCTGATCGAGGCGCAGCCAGTCGGCTTCTTCGCCCGGCAGGCCGAACCGCACGCTGCTGTTGTGGGTAAACAAGCGCAGCAGAATGCCGCGCCGGGCCATGAATTCATACAGTTCTTCGGCGCGCTGGGTGCTCAGCCACTGAAACAGGGCACAACCGCCCTGAGGTTTGAAAGCGTATTTTTCCAGCAACGTCGCCAACCGCTCACTGGCCACTTCGCTGCGTTGGCGTTGCCGGGCATGGCCCTCGGTATCCCGCAGGCAAGCCTGGCCCAGCACCCGCGTCGGCCCGCTGACAGCCCAGGGCCCGACCTGTTCGGCGAGCAGCTTGAGCAACTTGCGCTCGGCCAGGACAAACCCCAGGCGCACACCGGCCAGACCAAAGAATTTGCCGAATGAACGCAGCACCACGAGACCGACCCGATGGGCGAAGGGGGCCAGGCTCAGGTGCGGCGTGTTGTCCATGAACGCTTCGTCCACGACCAGCCAGCCGCCGCGCTGGGCCAGCCGGGAATGCCAGTCGAGCAGACGCTCCGGGGTCAGGTGCAGGCCGGTGGGATTGTTGGGATTGACCACCACCAGCACATCGAGGCTGTCGATGAAAAAGTCGACTTCCTGCTCCACCACTTCGCGCACGATGTAGCCACTGCGGCGCCAGGCTTGCGCATGCTCGGCGTAACACGGCGACAGCACACCGACCTTGCCTGCGCGACGCAGGCGTGGCAGCAACTGGATCGCCATTTGCGAGCCCGCCACCGGCAGTACCTGCGCGGTGCCGTAGTACTCGCAGGCGGCCTGCTCCAGACCGTCATCGGTTTCCGGCAATCGCGCCCAGGCACGCAGTGCAATTTCCGGGACCGCAAATGGCCAGGGCGCGAGGCCGCTGGACAGGTCGAGCCAATCGGCTTCGGCAATGCCGTATTCGAGCGCCGCCTTGCGCAACCGTCCACCGTGTTCAAGCATAAAATTCAGCCCCCACGCACAGAATCAGCAGCCATAACCATACCCCGCGCTGGACCAATTGCCAGCCTCGATCAATGGCGTCGGCATCCGCCGGCACACCTTCGCCCAATGGCGGGCGCTGGTGCAGTTCACCGTGATAAATCGCCGCCCCACCCAACTCGACCCCGAGCGCCCCGGCACCCGCCGCCATGACCGGGCCGGCGTTCGGGCTGTCCCAGGTCGGGCCTTGCGTGCGCCAGCACTTCAACGCGAGTCGGGTGTTACCCAGCAGCGCATACGTCAAGGCCACCAGCCGGGCCGGAATATAGTTGAGCACGTCGTCGATCTTCGCCGCCGCCCAGCCGAAACGTTCGAAACGTTCGTTGCGATAGCCCCACATCGCGTCCAGCGTATTGCTCAAGCGGTAGAGCACCACACCGGGCGCGCCAGCCACGACAAACCAGAACAAGGCGGCGAACACCGCGTCGCTGCCGTTTTCCAGGACCGACTCGGTGGCGGCACGGGCGACTTCGGTCGAGTCCAGTTCGCTGGTCTGGCGACTGACCAGATACCCGACCCGCTGGCGCGCCAACTCCAGATCGTCACTGCGCAAAGCCTTGGCTACCGGCTCGACGTGTTCACCCAGACTGCGCAGGCCGAGGGCGCAATACAGCGCAACAATCTCGACGATCCAACCGACATAAGGCGCCCAGGAAAACGCCGTGGCCAGCAGGGTCAGCGGTATGACCGCAATGACCCAGGCCGTGACACCGTGGCTGCGCCAGCCACGACCACCGCCATTGAAACGTTGTTCGATGCGATCGGCAAAACGACCGAACGCCACCAGCGGATGCCAGCGCCTGGGTTCACCCAGCAGCGCATCCAGCGCCACGGCGGCGACACTCAACAACGCCACACTCATTGACTCACTCCCCAAAAATTCTCATACAGCAATTCGCTCAGCGGACGCTCCTGCGCCCAACCTTCGAGGACCAGCATCGGCGCCGGATAGAACGCCTTGACCGGTCCCAGGCACAGGATCGCCAGGGGTTTGGCCCCGGCGGGCAAACCCAGCAGGTCGGCCAGTGCCTGCGGTTCGAACAACGAGACCCAGCCCATGCCGAGCCCTTCGGCACGGGAGGCCAGCCACAGGTTCTGGATCGCGCAGGACAATGAAGCCATGTCCATTTCCGGCAGCGTGCGGCGACCGAAAATATGCCGTTCGCGATCGTCCATCAACGCGGCAACCAGCACCTCGGCGCAATCGTTGATCCCTTCGACTTTCAGCTTCATGAACTCGTCGCTGCGCTCGCCGAGGGCTTGCGCCGTACGCACGCGCTCCTCCTCCACCAGCGACTGGATCTGGCCGCGCAGGTGGCGATCGCTGATGCGGATAAACCGCCAGGGCTGCATCAGGCCGACGCTGGGCGCCTGGTGCGCGGCTTCGAGCAGGCGCCTCAATTGCGCAGGTTCGACGGTGCCGCCGCTGAAATGGCGCATGTCACGGCGTTCGGCGATGGCTCGATAGACGGCCGCGCGTTCGTCCTCGGAGAAGGCGTTGTCGCTCATGGCCGCTTCGCGAGCAGACTCGCTGCCTCAGGGGCGGGATGATGCATTGTGGCAGCAGGCTGGCTCGCGAAAGCGCTCTCACGGTCCGGCGCAAACAGCGCGGCCACGGCCGAGGGGTTCGATGGAAAGTAAAAATGCACATAAGAGGCGGTCATCCGCCCCTCACGAAAAACCGCCTCCGCGCCACGCCCGCCGTTCGGGCTCAGGCCACGGGCAATCGGCGTCAGTTCGGTGGTGGTCAACGAATGATGGTAGGTGTGTCCGCGCAGTGAACCTTCCGGCAACTCGACCGCCTGCAACGCCAGCGCCGCCATGCGTTTCTGCATCACGGCATCCCCCGCCAGCAAGCCCACCAGCTCAGCGCGAGTGCCCTCGACATCGGTCAGCGAATCGAGCAGGTACAACATGCCGCCACACTCGGCCAGCAACGGCTTGCCCGCTGCGTGGTGAGCGCGGATCGCATCGAGCATCGGGGTGTTTTGCGCCAGCGCCACGTGGTGCAGCTCCGGGTAACCGCCCGGCAGATAGAGGCTCTCGGCCGGGGGCAGTTGCGTGTCGCGGATCGGCGAGAAAAAGGACAATTGGGCTCCCATGGCCCGCAACAGATCCAGGCTGGCGCCGTACGTGAACGCGAACGCTTCGTCGCGCGCCACGGCAATGCGCACGCCGGCCAGCAACGGCTCGGCGACGAATACCTCGGGCGCAGCGAATTGCACGGCGGGCGGCAGCGCGACCTCGCAACTGCTGGCCAACGCCTCGGCGGCGGCATCGAGGCGCAGATCGAGGTCGTTCAGCTCGCTGGCCTGGACCAGGCCGAGGTGGCGGCTCGGCAGCTCGATCCCGGTTTCCCGGGACAAGGCGCCGTACCAGCGCAGACCTTCGGTCAGGCTGCCTTCCAGCAATTGCGCATGGCGCAAGGTGCCGACCCGGTTGGCCAATACGCCGGCGAACGGCAGGTCTGCCTGATACTTCGCCAGGCCCAACGCCAGGGCACCGAAGGTCTGCGCCATCGCCGTGCCGTCGATCACCCCGAGCACCGGCACACCGAAATGCCGCGCCAGGTCGGCGCTGGACGGCGTGCCGTCGAACAGGCCCATGACACCTTCGATGAGAATCAGGTCCGCTTCGGCGGCCGCTTCCCACAACAAGCGACGACTTTCCTGTTCGCCGACCATCCACATGTCCAGTTGATACACCGGCGCGCCACTGGCGCGCTCAAGGATCATCGGGTCAAGAAAATCCGGACCGCACTTGAACACACGCACCTTGCGCCCCTGATTGCGGTGCAATCGGGCCAGTGCGGCGGTGACGGTGGTCTTGCCCTGGCCGGAGGCCGGCGCGGCAATCAATACCGCCGGGCAATGACGTGGCTCACTCACAATTCGACGCCCTTTTGCGCTTTGATCCCGGCCTGGAAGGCGTGCTTGATCATGCCCATTTCCGTGACCGTGTCAGCCAGCTCGATCATCTCCGGCTTGGCGCCGCGGCCGGTCACCACCACATGCTGCATCGGCGGACGCGCCTGCAGGTCGCTGAGCACTTGGTCGAGGTCAAGGTAGCCGTGCTTGAGGGCGATGTTCAGCTCGTCCAGCACCACCAGGCCAATCGCCGGATCGCGCAGCAGTTCGCGGGACACCGCCCACGCGGCTTCGGCCGCGGCGATGTCACGCTGGCGATCCTGGGTTTCCCAGGTAAAGCCTTCGCCCATCACATGGAAACGCACCTGCTCCGGGAAACGACGGAAAAACAATTCTTCGCCCGTGCTGTTGCGGCCCTTGATGAATTGCACCACGCCGCACTGCATGCCGTGCCCCATGGAACGGGCGAGCATGCCGAACGCCGAGCTGCTTTTGCCTTTGCCGTTGCCGGTCAGCACCAACAGCAGGCCGCATTCGTTCGGCGAGTTGGCGATGCGTTCGTCGATCACGGCTTTTTTACGCAGCATGCGCGCCAGGTGGCGTTCGTCACGATCAGGAGTATCAGTCATGGGAGCTCTCCGTTGAGGCTGGATAACGGCGGGCAGGCGCAAGAACAGACGGCAAGAAGCCTGGCATCGCCCACCGTGATGCCGCTGGATTGAATCAGGCCGGTCTCCGGGCTCATGAGCGGCATGACACCTGACTGCGCGCCTTCCCATGTCGCGATCGACACAGTGGCTCAAAGCGCAGCGTTCACTCATTTACCGTTGCGGGGGCAGCGCCGGGATCGTGGTCGCTCATCAGTTGAACGCACTCACCGGCTTCCCTGTTTCACTCTATCAACCAGGGTCATAGAGCACCTGAAACAAGCCGCGAAGGTTAGAGGGTTGGGAATGGAGCGTCAATTAAAGCCGGGACGCCGATGGGCGAATAACTGCCGCTGATCAATAAAGTGACGCCAATCTTGTGCCACACTTCCAGCAGTGATATCAAAGAGCCACAACCCCACATCACAAGAACAAGGGTGAGCCCCATGCAAGGCATGATCATCAGCAATCCGCGACTGGAATTCCTGCGCCCGCTGCTGGAACGCTGGTTTGACTGTATTGACCGCTACAACGCCGTGCGCGGCGATAACGACACGCCTTACTGGTACGACGAAAAAGCCAACCTTGGCGTGCTCTCGGCCGCTGCCTGGATGGCCGAAATGGTCACCCTGCAAAACACCCAGACCCGTAAACAGATCGAAGACGGCGAACGCAACGCCCGCGCCGACCTGCTCATCGCATCGAGCGAGGCGCGCGCCTATCTTCAAGCGACCCAGCGCTGGCCACGGGTCAACGGACTGAACCTGACACAGGCGCTGGCAGAAATCACCAGCGACGCCAAGCGCATCAGCTACAGCAGCGACCTGAAACTGGGCTGCCTGTTCGTGGCGCCACAAAAGGCCCAGCACGGTGCCACGCCGGAAGAGCTGCAGGACATGGTCGACGACCTGCAGAAGGAAAACACCTGCGCCGTGGCCTGGTATTTCCCCTATGCCTACCGCAAGTTGCACAACGAAGCGGGCAACTACCATCCCGGCATCGCCGTGCTGCTCAAGGAGGCCCGCGGCTGAACGGTTGAACCATCACGGGCTTGCGCTTCTCTACTGATCAGATCACTGCATCCAGAGGGAAGATCAGTATGCGCAAGCCTCAGCTCGTTTTCGTCATCGCACTCGCCGGAGGGCTCACCGCCTGCGGTGAAACTTCCAGCCTGCAAGTCTCCGACGGCACCGGCCCGTCACCCCAGTTGCCGGAACCGAACAAGACCCTGATCCCGACGATGAACATCGCCCCGGCCATCGGCTGGCCGAACGGCACGAAACCCACGGCGGCGACAGGCACTCAGGTGGCCGCGTTTGCCGAAGGCCTCGATCATCCGCGCTGGTTGTACGTGCTGCCCAACGGCGACGTGCTGGTCGCCGAAACCAACGCACCGCCCAAACCCGATGACGGCAAAGGCATCAAAGGCTGGATCACCGAAAAAGTCATGAGCCGCGCCGGCGCCGGAGTTCCCAGCCCGAACCGGATCACCCTGTTGCGGGACAAGGACCACGACGGCATCGCCGAAACCCGCACGGTGTTCCTGGAAAACCTCAATTCGCCCTTCGGCATGACCCTGGTCGGCACTGACCTGTACGTCGCCGACACCGACCGCCTGTTGCGTTTCCACTATGAAGAGGGCGACACAGCGATCAAGTCGCAGCCGATCAAAGTGGCGGACCTGCCCGGCGGCACGCTGAATCACCACTGGACCAAAAACGTCATCGCCAGCAAGGACGGCAGCAAGCTGTATGTCACCGTAGGCTCCAACAGCAACGTCGCCGAAAACGGCATGGACAAGGAAGAAGGCCGCGCCGCGATCTGGGAAGTGGACCGCGCCACCGGCAATCACCGGATCTTCGCCTCGGGCCTGCGCAACCCCAATGGCATGGCCTGGGAACCCCAGAGCGGCGCCCTGTGGACAGCGGTCAACGAGCGCGATGAAATTGGCAGCGACCTGGTCCCGGACTACATCACCTCCGTCAAGGACGGTGCCTTCTATGGTTGGCCGTTCAGTTATTACGGTCAGCACGTCGACGTGCGTGTCCAGCCGCAAAACCCGGACCTGGTCGCCAAGGCCATCGCACCGGACTACGCGGTCGGCCCACATACCGCTTCGCTGGGCCTGACGTTTGCCGAAGGCAACACGCTGCCGGCGCAGTTCAAGGAAGGCGCGTTCATTGGTCAGCACGGCTCGTGGAACCGCAAGCCCCACAGTGGCTACAAGGTGATATTCGTGCCGTTCAGCGCCGGCAAACCGAACGGCGCACCGATTGATGTGCTCACCGGTTTCCTCAATGACAAGGAGGAGGCCATGGGGCGGCCGGTTGGCGTGGTCATTGACCGCCAGGGCGATCTGCTGGTGGCCGATGATGTGGGGAACAAGGTGTGGCGAGTGTCGGCGGTCAAGTAGAGGCGATGCTGCAAGCGACAAGGCGGGCTTGCTCACGATAGCGGTGCGCCCGCCAGCCCTGCGGCCCCTGACCGATTGCATTCGAGCGCCGGCTCGCTTCGATGAGGCCGAGGCCGCCAGAACCTTCAGCGTTTACGGCAGAGGGTGAGCCCGTCTCCCAGCGGCAGCAGCGACAGATCCACGCGCGAGTCATCCTTCAGTACGCGATTGAGCGCCTGGATGGCTCGGGTGTCGGCGCTATCGGGCGCCTGTTCGAGCACCCGCCCACTCCAGAGCGTATTGTCGAACACCACCAGGCCACCCACGCGCAACAAGCGCAGGGCATGCTCCAGGTAGTGGGGGTAATTGGCCTTGTCGGCATCGATGAAAGTCAAATCGAACTGCCCCGGCTCGTTCAGCCCCGCCAGGGTTTGCAGCGCGGGTGCCAGGCGCAGGTCAATCCGTGCGGCGAGCCCCGCTTCCTGCCAGTAGCGCCGCGCAGTGGCGTTGTAGTCACCGGGCACGTCGCAACAGATCAGGGAACCGTCCTCCGGCAATGCGGCGGCCATGCACAGGGCGCTGTAACCGGTGAAGGTGCCGACCTCCAGTAAACGCCTGGCCCCCATGAGCCTGACCAGCAATGCGAGGAACTGCCCCTGCTCCGGCGCCACCTGCCAGCGCGCCATGGGCAGCGCCTGGGTTTCGTCACGCAAGCGCTTGAGCAGCGGCGTCTCCCTCAGGGAGACGTCGAGCAGGTATTGATACAGGGCATCATCGAGATTGAGCGTGCGAGCGGTCATGACAACCTCTTCGGACTAGGGGTTGCGCGCCAGATGCTCGGGTTGCAGGACGCGCTTGGCGCTGAGGTAAGCCTTCTGCCAATAGGCCTTGGACAAGCTGTCGAGCTTCACGGTGCCGCCCGTGGCCGGGGCATGGACGAAACGACCTTCACCGACATAGATCCCGGCATGGCTGACTTGGGAACCGCCATTGGTGGCGAAGAACACCAGGTCACCACTTTGCAGGCCCTCCTTGCCGACGTCGGCCGCCTGCATGCTGATCATTTCACGGGTGGTGCGTGGCAGGGAAATGCCGGCGGCGTCGCGGTAGACGTAACCGATCAGGCCGCTGCAATCGAACCCGGAGTCCGGCGTGTTGCCGCCCCAGCGATAAGGCGTGCCCACCAGGCCCAACGCGCGAAACAACACGTCCTCGGCCTCGGGTGAAGACGGCTGCGGGGAACTGAAGACGATAGGTGCACGGACGACCGGAGCGGGCGGCGTGCGACTGGCGCAGGCACTGAGCAGCGCGGCGAGGACTATGAGTGTGAGGCGGGCCGACATCGTCATAAGCAGAACATCCTGATCTGGCTGCGGCTTTTTTCTGCCCGATCGGCAGAAAAGAAAACCGCCTGCGCAGAACGCAGGCGGTTTGCCATCAATAATGGATCAGATTCTAGCGCCTATGGGGCAAACTTCAAGTAAGACTTTAAGTTCACCATGTAACCTGTCCGGCTACTCCCTTGCGGAGAAGCCTGGGTCACCACCAGAAGTGGCGACCCATGCAGTATTACTTGCGGGCGGTGACCACGGTCGGCGCCATGGCGAGTGCGCGCTTGGCTTCGATGAAGGTCTTGCTCCAGTAGCTGTCGCCCAGGCTGTCGACCCGGACACCACCGCTCTTGCGGCTGCTGGAGTGGATGAACTGGTTGTCGCCCAGGTAGATCCCGGCGTGACTGACACGACCGCGACGACCGTTGGTAGCGAAGAACAGCAGGTCGCCCGGCTTGAGTGCGCTGCGGGACACCAGAGGCGCATCGACGTTGATCATTTCGCGAGTCGAACGGGGCAGGTTCATACCGGCCTCTTCACGAAACAGGTAACCGATGAAACCACTGCAATCGAAGCCGGCCTCGGAGGTGCCGCCGAAACGGTAACGAGTACCGATCAGGGACATGCCGCGCTCAAGGATGCTGTCCGCCAGCACTGGAAGCTGGTACGACTTGCCGTCGGCGAAGTTGGCCAGTTCCTTGTCGGTTTCCAGTTCTTGCTGGAAACGCTGGGACGAAGATTGTGCAGTGACCGAATTGTTGCTGACCTGCTGTTGTGGAGCCTGCTCGGACACTGGAGAGTGAGCAGCGCAACCGAACAGCAGGGTAACGAGTGCGAGAGGCACGAGGGGTGCGAAGCGCTTTAGCATGGGCACGACCGTGGCTGATAGTTGTAAAGAAGCCGAGACTATGCCCGCTATCAACCTCATTTGCAAATTCAATCGAAACTTTTGTGACTTTTCGTTTTCCCGTTAACATCTAAGCGCTTAAGCCCCATTTAGACGCTTGCGCAGCCTGTACCCCATAGGAATGCGGGTTTACTGGCGCCTGAAATATGCCGAAAGTCGCGGAAAACGGGGGTCTTACCAGCCCAGCGTCTCTTTCAGGAACGGGATGGTCAGCTTGCGCTGGGCTTGAAGGGAGGCTTGATCGAGCTGCTCGAGAAGGTCAAACAACGCACTCATGCTGCGAGTACCGCGGGTCAGGATGAAATGCCCGACTTCGTCGGTCAGGTGCAGGCCGCGGCGGGAAGCGCGCAACTGCAAGGCGCGCAATTTGTCTTCGTCAGACAGGGGGCGCATCTGGAAGATCAGGGCCAGGGTCAGGCGCGACTTGAGGTCGGCCAGCTTCACCGGCAACTCACGTGGAGAGGTCGATGCCGCGATCAGCAGCCGCCGTCCACTGTCACGCAGACGGTTGAACAGATGAAACAGCGCTTCTTCCCAATCCGCACGCCCGGCAACTGCCTGCAGATCGTCCAGACAGACCAGTTCGTATTGTTCGAGGTTGTCGAGGATTTCGACGCCGCGATCCAGCAGCTCGGCCAACGGCAGGTACACCGCCGGCTCCCCCATCTGTTCGAAGCGCAGGCAGGCCGCCTGCAACAGATGCGTGCGCCCTACCCCATGCTTGCCCCAAAGGTAAATCAGGCTTTCGGTCCAGCCGGCGTCGGCTTCGCAAAGTCGCTCGACATAGCCGAGTGCAGCGGCATTAGCGCCTGGGTAGTAGTTGATAAAGGTGGCGTCATCACGCAGACGCACACCTAGGGGCAGCTGAATCGGTTTCATGCTGACTGAACAGTTCCAAATGAACCGTTAGTGGCCTCTGTGTAAAGTTTGCGAAGTTTATACCCGTGACGCTGGCCGCACAATGCGACAGACCATAAGCAAAATCAAAGGTTTGCGTAATTGCGCCGCTTTGATGAACGCGTCGATGGCGGCGCATGTGACCGCAGCGCAGGGGATGGGGCCCCAGCCCGGCTGCGCACCGGGCCACCCCCAACCGATCATTGAAGGACGCTAGAGTTCAGGATCATCGACACCGCTGTACATATCCGAATCCTTGTACAAATCATGCACGTGGCGCACCAGCACCATGATCACGGCGGCCACCGGCAGCGCCAGCAGCACCCCGGTGAACCCGAACAGCTCGCCGCCAGCCAGGATGGCGAAGATCACCGCCACCGGGTGCAGGCCAATGCGATCCCCCACCAGCAACGGCGTGAGCACCATGCCCTCAAGCGCCTGCCCGACCATGAACACCGCGACGATGCCGATCATGGGATACAAATCGCCGCCAAACTGAAACAGGCCGGCAATTAGCGCCGCACCAATCCCGATGACAAACCCCATGTACGGCACAATGGCCGCCAGGCCGGCGATCAGCCCGATCAACAGCCCCAGCTCCAGCCCGACCAGCATCAGGCCGGCGGCATAGATCACCCCCAGCGCCACCATCACCAGCAACTGCCCGCGCACGAACGCACCCAGCACTTCATGGCATTCGCCCGCCAGGCTGACGACGCGCTCTTCGCGATCACGCGGCAACAGGCTGCGGATCTTGGCCATCATCAGGTCCCAGTCACGCAGCAGGTAGAAACTCACCACCGGGATCAGCACCAGGTTGGCCAGCCAACCGATCAACGCCAGGCTGGAAGCGGTCGCCTGGCTCAAGACCACGCCAACGATGTCGGTGGTCTGCCCCATGTGTTCGCTGATGGCGGACTTCACCTTGTCGAATTTCCAGAAGCCGTCCGACAGCCCGAACTTCGATTGCGCCCACGGCAGCGCGGTGTGCTGCAACCAGTCGAGCATCTGCGGTGCCAGCTCGTACAAGCGAAACAACTGCTTGGCGAGCATGGGCACCAGCACCAGCAGCAACGTGGTGAAGATCAGCGTAAACAGCGCAAACACCGCCACCACGCCCCAGGTTCGGGACAACCCGGCCTTTTCCAGCCGATCCACCAGCGGGTCGAACAGGTACGCCAGCAGCAGCGCCACCAGGAATGGCGTCAAAATCGGATGCAACAGCCAGATAAACGCGCAGAGCAGAACCACTCCACCCAACCAGAACCAACGCCGCGTATCGGCCATGTACCACTCCATCTGCATTTATATAAAGAAAGAAAACCTTACCAACGGAAACGCAACTGCGGCACCGGGGCCGGCGCAGGCGCCACGACAGGCGTCGCACCTTCGGCCGCAGGTTGCACAGGCGTCACCGGAGCCGGCGCAGGCGCCTCACCCGCCGCGACCTCCTGCAACTTCGCCAGTGACAACTGCGAGCGCAATTGCTCTGCACTGCCATTGACCCGGTACAGAATCCGGTCAGCATCGACATTCACCAGGCGCGCACCAAAGGGCTCCAGCAAACGCCCCAGCGTCGCGTAACGTTCCAGGCTCATGCCCTGCACTTCCAGCAACTGCTCGCCCGAAGCCCCCGGCTTGACCACAAACCGCGGCGCCAGCCGCTGATTGACCGCCAGCATCACCGCATCCGCCAAGACGGCCTGATCCGCGCCCTGGACACTGCCCGCCTCCTTCTGATCGCCCAGCCACAGGTGCCACTTGGCTTGCCACTGCCCACCCTCTTCACGGGCATGCACTGCCAGCAGGGCATCGGCGTTGTAACGATCCGATGCCTCGCGCAACGGGGCAGCATCCGTTCCTTCGAGATTCGGTGCTGTGGCGACCAGTTGCTCGCTCAGGTCCGCCAGCGGCAGACGCAGCGGCAACCCCCGGTGCTGAGCGGCACGCCGCAGCGGCTCGGCACTGGCCTGGCCATCGCCCACCAGGCTCGAACCTTCGGTTGAGTCATTCAACCACCAGGTCAGGATCGACGGCCGATTCGCCCCCCACAACGACAGCCCGGCGCGGCGCAGTGCCTGCCCGGTGCTGGCCGGGTCGAAATCGACCTTCAAGACTTCCGGTGGGCCGGCTTCGAAACCGTACTGACTGATGATCTGTTGCGGGTCTTTGCGGATGTCGGCCAGACCGGGACTCTGCACGGCCTTTGCATCGCCGGTCAGACGCAACACCAGGGTGTCGAGCGCGCGCTGGGTAGCCTGATCACGCTCATCGGGTGATTGGCTGGTTACGGGCTCGCGCACCTGATAAAGGCTTTTGACCGTTTCGGCATGACTCGCCAGGCTGACCAGGGACAGACAACCCACAAACAATGATCTGAAAAAACGCATGGAGGATTCCTGACGACGAGAGCGGCTGGAACTGGCCGCATGAAGACAATCGAGCAAAGCTGTGACCATCGCCCGACGCAAAACATTCACCCGTTGCGGTGATGTTTTTCGTACACCCAATACGATAGACGGTTAACAGCCCTACCTTATATAGCCAAGGACACGGGTATAGCGGTTTTTTTGTATCGATAGGCCCCTGCTGTCGGCCTGAGGATGGCCGCTGCTGCTCAAGCCTGATAAAATCGCGCGCCTTCGCAGACCGGCAACAGCCGGACCCCTGAAATCCGCGCAGGGCACATGCCCTTCGTTTTTTCGGCGGTCCCGTTGGACTCGGTCGTTACCCCCTGAATCCCCCCTAAAGGCCTGGATCATGAGCAAGCAACCCTCCCTGAGCTACAAGGACGCCGGTGTAGACATCGACGCCGGTGAAGCATTGGTCGAACGCATCAAGAGCGTCGCCAAGCGCACTGCGCGCCCGGAAGTCATGGGCGGCCTGGGCGGTTTTGGCGCCCTCTGCGAAATCCCGGCCGGCTACAGGCAGCCCGTGCTGGTTTCCGGCACCGACGGCGTGGGCACCAAGCTGCGCCTGGCACTGAACCTGAACAAGCACGACAGCATCGGCATCGACCTGGTCGCCATGTGCGTCAATGACCTGGTGGTCTGTGGTGCCGAGCCGCTGTTCTTCCTCGACTACTACGCCACCGGCAAACTGAACGTCGACACCGCCGCTCAGGTCGTGACCGGCATCGGCGCGGGCTGCGAACTGTCCGGCTGCTCCCTGGTCGGCGGCGAAACCGCTGAAATGCCTGGCATGTACGAAGGCGAAGACTACGACCTGGCCGGTTTCTGTGTCGGCGTCGTGGAAAAATCCGAAATCATCGACGGCTCCAAAGTGGCGGCTGGCGACGCCCTGCTCGCTCTGCCATCCTCCGGACCGCACTCCAACGGCTACTCGCTGATCCGCAAGATCATCGAAGTGTCCGGTGCCGAGATCGAAAACATCCAGCTCGACGGCAAACCGCTGACCGACCTGCTGATGGCGCCGACCCGCATCTACGTCAAGCCGCTGTTGAAGCTGATCAAGGAAACCGGCGCGGTCAAGGCCATGGCCCATATCACCGGCGGCGGCCTGCTGGACAACATCCCGCGCGTGCTGCCAAAAGGTGCTCAAGCCGTGGTCGACGTCGCGAGCTGGACCCGCCCAGCCGTCTTCGACTGGCTGCAGGAAAAAGGCAACGTCGACGAAAACGAAATGCACCGCGTGCTCAACTGCGGCGTCGGCATGGTGATCTGCGTTGCGCAGGAGCACGTTGAAAGCGCATTGAACGTACTGCGCGAAGCCGGCGAACAGCCATGGGTCATCGGCCAGATCTCCACCGCTGCCGAAGGCGCGGCTCAGGTTGAACTGAAGAACCTCAAGGCTCACTGATGTCCCAGACCTGTGATGTCGTGGTGCTGTTGTCCGGCACCGGCAGTAACTTGCAGGCCCTGATCGACAGCACGCGGACCGGCGACAGCCCGGTCCGCATCGCTGCGGTGATTTCCAACCGCGCCGACGCCTACGGCCTGCAACGCGCCAGGGACGCGGGTATCGCCACCCGCTCCCTGGATCACAAGGCATTCGACGGCCGCGAGGCCTTCGATGCCGCCCTGATCGAACTGATCGACGCCTTCAACCCCAAACTGGTCGTCCTGGCCGGTTTCATGCGCATCCTCAGTGCCGGTTTTGTCCGCCACTACACGGGCCGCCTGCTCAACATCCATCCCTCGCTGCTGCCCAAATACAAAGGGTTACACACCCATCAGCGCGCGCTGGAGGCCGGCGACACGGTGCACGGCTGTTCCGTGCACTTCGTCACCGAGGAACTCGATGGCGGACCACTGGTCGTACAGGCAGTAATACCGGTAGAGTTGCACGATTCGCCGCACAGTCTGGCGCAGCGAGTTCACACCCAGGAACACCTGGTCTACCCGATGGCCGTACGCTGGTTTGCCGAAGGTCGTTTATCGCTCGGTGAACAAGGTGCTTTACTGGACGGCCAGTTACTCGCGGCCAGCGGCCACTTGATTCAAACCTAGGAGATTTTATGCGTCGTGCCCTGCTGTTCGCCTGCGCCCTGCTCGCCCTGCCTTTCGCACAGGCCGCAGAGCTCCAACCTTTCTCCGCCAGCTACACCGCCGACTGGAAGCAACTGCCCATGAGCGGCACCGCCGAGCGCAGCCTGACCAAGGAAGCCAACGGTGTCTGGAAACTCAGTTTCAAGGCGTCGATGATGATCGCCAGCCTGTCCGAGGAAAGTACCCTGACCCTGGACAAGGACACCCTGCTGCCGCAGTCCTACCACTTTGAACGCGGCGGCCTGGGTAAAGCCAAGAAAGCCGACCTGGACTTCGACTGGACCGCCAAGAAGGTCACCGGCACCGACCGCGGCGATGCGGTCAACATCCCGCTCAACCGCGGCATGGTCGACAAATCCACCTACCAGCTGGCATTGCAGCATGACGTGGCCGCCGGCAAGAAAAGCATGAGTTATCAGGTGGTCGATGATGGCGAAGTCGATACCTATGACTTCCGCGTCCTGGGCTCGGAAAAGGTCGACACCAAGGCCGGCCAGATCGACGCGATCAAGGTCGAGCGCGTGCGCGACCCGACACAAAGCAAGCGCATCACCGTGTTGTGGTTCGCCAAGGATTGGGATTACCTGCTGGTTCGCCTGCAACAGGTCGAGACCGACGGCAAGGAGTACAACATCATGCTCCTCGACGGGAAGGTCAACGGCAAGACCGTCAAAGGCAACTGAGCCGCTCCACATGAAAAGCCCCGCCAATGCGGGGCTTTTTTTCGCCTCCTATCTCGCTCCTTCCCTGGAGAAAGCCTGACCCACAGACGCTGCATCAAGGCTGGGTGGCGATCCCGTATAACCACGCCGAGGGCGCGTCGGCGTGATACGCGGTAGTGATCCAACGTCCTCCTGACTGAAGAACGCTGTCCGCCGGGCCACCTGGGTGATACATGAAACCGGACCAACCGTAGCTGGCGTCTATGGTGCCATCGACAGTGAAACGTGTAGAGACCTGCTCCAGGTCCGGGCGCCCCGAATGGCCAGCAACGAGCAGCTTGCTATCGGCTTGTTCAGAAACGCAAACCCACCTGCCCAACAACTCAGGGGTCTCAACAGGCTGCCCGCCGTTAAATGCCTGATCCGGCTGTCCGTTCTGGTCGAGGCCAACGACCAAGGCACCGGCGTCGCCTGTACCACCAACGCAGCGCACGCTTCCATCCCCGCGCAGCAACATGTCACTGAACGAATAGGTAGCCCCTGGTCGGCCAGAGAAGGAAAAGCCCTGCTCACCATAACTCGTGTCCAGGTCGCCATTCTGGTTGATCCCGGCGACATAACCCTGGTTTGCCACGTCCCCGGCAACGAGTATGCGGCCTTGGCTCTGCACAGCCACTTGTGACACGTACAGCCTGCCGTAGGGATGAAACAACTGTGCGACACCCTCGACCCCGAAGCTTGAATCCAGATTGCCATCGGGCAGTAACCTGATCAGCAGCGTTCCGTTTCCGGTGCGCGAGGAGTACCCGCCGCACAGGAGTATCTTGCCGTCCGCCTGCAAACAACCCCGAATGCGCGTGATGCCGATCTGTGACTCGGGGAACACCTGGAGAACCCTGCGGCCGAATACCAGATCCGGGCTTCCACCCGGATTCAAACGCGTCACGGCAGGCTGGCCGACCTGTGAAGAATAGGAGGCCCCGATGACCACAATCTTCTTGTCAGCCTGAAGCAAGAGGCGCCAGACGCTTGACCCTCCCCCATCGTCGAACGTCCATTTCAGCCAGCCCTGATTGGCGAAGCTGCTGTCCAGGACGCCGTTCGCATCCACCCTGCACAGGCAAAACTCCATGCCCGCGTTCATTGCCACCGTCAACGAGTGGGTATCGGCAATCAGCGCAACGGCCTCGCCGGTAGAAGTGGGTACTTCGAATCGGCCGCCGAGTGCAAAGGAAGGATCCAGCTCACCGGCCACGTTGAGGCCTGCATCATGTTCACTCGCCATCGCTTCTCTCCTGTAAACCGGAAAAAAGAACAACTTCGCGCAGGCAAGTGCAGAGCAATGAAGGGAAAGACGCTTGGCCTGGAAAAGACTGCGTTCATGAGTTGCGATTCAATCACACCTCAAGTCGCATCACTACTGTCACAAATGACAGTCTAACCATGAGCATCGTCTTGCGCGCGTGCACCTGGCGTTACAGCGAGCGTGACGTTGGAGCACGTTCACTTCGCTGCATGGCGCGGCAGGATCGCGAGGAAATTGTCCCTCGCAACCTTTCTGGCCACGTCCTCAGGCAAGGCATCGAGAAACGGATCAAAGCCGTGTATCTCATTGCCGAGCTTGTTGAAGCGCCCGACCACATCCGAACCGATCATGAAACGCTCAGGAAAGCGCTCCACCAGCGCCAGCCACTCGGGCCGGGGCTTGCCCTGTTCATCCAGCAGATAGGGCGTCAGCAGGCTCCAGGACAGGTCGATAAACAGATTGGGATAGGCCTCCAGCATCCGCGTCAGGGTCGGCAGCAGGAAATCCAGCCGGGTCTGGTGCCGATGAATCTCCGCGCTGGTGCCCGCATGCGCCCAGATGAAACGGGTATGCGGATGGTTACGCAGCGGTTCTTCGATTTCCGGCAAGTACAACGGGTTTCGCTCACGCTTGGAGGTGATGTTCGAATGCACCATCACCGGCAGATCGTTTTCGGCGGCGAGGTGATAAATGCGTGTCATCGCCTCGTTGTTGGCCCGCGGTGTATCGCCGGAAGTCAACGCGGTCAGGTCGTCATGGCGGGTGAAGACTTCACCGATGCCCTGCCACAGGCCCGGGTTGAGATCGAGCATGCGCTGGATATGAGCGGCAGAGTTTTTGTCGTTGGGGTTGAAGCCCGAGAGGAACGGGTGGAAATACTGACGCTGCGGCGCGGGCAGTGAATTGACCGCCGCCGCGACAAGGGTGTCGGTCGCGCTGTACCAATAGGCGTCGGCGTCGTCGCCCGCGTAGTACCGAGGGCGCTTCGGCTCGTCCTCATGCCATTTCTTGGCCACCGGAATGCCGGAAATCATCACATGCTCGATGCGATTGTCCGCCATGGCCTTGAGCAATTTCGGCATGCCCGCCGTTTCCTGGAAAAAATCCACGTAATGCAGGTGCGCATCGCTGTAGGTATATTCGCGAGCTTCCGCGCACGCACTGCAAAACACCCACATCCAGGCGAGGCTCAAGCGGTTCAGGGGCACGGGCGATCTCCGAAGTCATGAACAGCGTAGACCCCGGCACGCGGCCCGGGGTTCACCAGCAAGAAAGTGGAACGCGTGACAGTGGGAATGCTCTATAACTGCAAGGTCTTTTTTTATCGAACGACTTTTCCTACCTGCGAGGTATTCCATGACTGTCACCGTCAATACCGTTTCCGCTGAAGGTTTTCGCCATAGCGTAGACATCGATGAGCACGAACTCTTTGCCGATGTACCGACCTCCGCCGGCGGAGAAGGCTCGGCGCCCGAGCCCCATGACTACTTCGACGCCGCGCTGGGCGCCTGCAAGGCCCTGACCCTGAAATTGTACGCAAAGAAAAAGGACATCCCGCTCACGGGGGTCACGGTCGAGGTCAAGCGTGACAACAGCGAGGAACTCAAAGGCCAGTACGCGCTGCACGTCAAACTGACCCTCAAGGGTGTCCTCACCGACGCCCAGCGTGACGAACTGCACCGCGTGGCCGATCGTTGCCCGATCCACAAACTGATGACCACCACCGACGTCAGCATCGAAACCCACCTGTCCGAAGGTGCGTTCAGCCAATAGCGGCAACCGCCGGGCAAGCGGGTTATGCTCCACGCGTCACCCGCTCAGCCTGGAACGCACCATGAACACTCCGCTCGTGATCCGCCCCCGTGCCGAAGATGTCGAAGGGCAACCGATTCTTCGCCCTTTGCCGTCAGCCAAATGCCGCAATGTCGGACCTTTCGTGTTTTTCGACCACATGCTCGAAACCCGCTATCCCGCCGGTAAAGGCATGAACATCCGTCAACATCCGCACATTGGCCTGTCGACCCTCACCTACCTGTTCGAAGGGGAAATCCAGCACAAGGACAGCCTCGGCTCCGACCAGGTGGTGCAAGCCGGTGATGTCAGCTGGATGACGGCCGGTAGCGCCATCGCCCATGTCGAACGTACGCCCGAGACCCTGAAAGCCCGCGGTTTCACCTTGCACGGCCTGCAGATCTGGCTGGCGTCCCCCAGGAATCATGAGCAGGGCCCCGGGCACTACAGCCATCACCCGGCCGCCACCCTGCCGGTCAGCGATAACCTTGGGGTGAAGATCCGCATGATCGCCGGCTCGGGCTTTTGCCTGGAGTCTCCGGTCCCGGTGCTTTCTCCTACGCTGTATGCCGAATTGAACCTGCAAACCTCAACGACTTTGTTGATTCCTACGGAACATGAAGAGCGAGCGCTGTATGTGCTCGATGGCGACGTGCAGCTTGATGACGAACCGGTAGAACCCCACTCGCTGGTGGTGTTGCCGCCGGGCAAGGAAATGACGCTGTTCGCCGAGAGCGACTGCCATGCGGTGCTGTTTGGCGGAGCGCCGCTGGATGGGCCGCGACGGATCAACTGGAATTTCGTGGCCAGCGATCCGGCGGCCATCGACGAAGCACGCCGGCGCTGGGCGGCCGGGGACTGGCCGACGGTGCCGGGGGAAGTCGAGCGGATCGAATTGCCCTGAGCTTTGTGCCGTCAGGCTCGCTCCCACGGTTGAATGCGCTCACCGTGAGAGCCAGCCTGCTCACGAAGGGGCATAAAAAAACCCGCCGAAGCGGGTTTTTTTGTACAACTCGATTAAGCCGTGAGTTCCATCAGCAGCTTGTTCAGACGGCGCACATACGCCGCTGGGTCCTCGAGGCTCTCGCCGCCGGCCAGAGCCGCCTGGTCGAACAGAATGCGCGACAGGTCGCCGAAGCGTTCGTCACTCTGCTCGTTGTCGAGCTTCTCGATCAGCGGGTGAGTCGGGTTGAATTCGAAGATCGGCTTGGAATCCGGAACCTTCTGCCCGCTGGCTTCGAGAATCTGGCGCATTTGCAGACCCAGGTCCTGCTCGCCGATGGCCAGGATCGCCGGGGAGTCGGTCAGGCGATGGGAAACCCGCACTTCGGCGACGGCATCGCCCAATGCAGTTTTCAGGCGCTCGACCAGACCTTCTTTGGACTTGGCGACTTCTTCCGCGGCTTTCTTGTCCTCTTCCGAGTCCAGGTTACCCAGATCAAGGTCACCGCGTGCCACGTCGACGAAGCTCTTGCCGTCGAAATCGCTGAGGTAGCTCATCAGCCACTCGTCGATGCGATCGGTCAGCAGCAGCACTTCGATGCCTTTCTTGGTGAAGACCTCCAGGTGCGAGCTGTCCTTGATGGTGCTGTAGGACTTGCCGGTCAGGTAGTAAATCTTGTCCTGACCTTCCTTGGCGCGGGCCAGGTAGTCGGCCAGGGACACGGTCTGTTCCTCGTTGCCGCTCTCGGTGGAGGCGAAACGCAGCAGGCCGGCGATTTTCTCCTTGTTGGCGAAATCTTCCGCCGGGCCTTCCTTCATGACCTGGCCGAAGTTCTTCCAGAAGCCCTTGTATTGCTCAGGCTCGTTCTTCGCCAGTTTTTCCAGCATGTCCAGTACGCGCTTGGTCAGCGCCGACTTCATCGAGTCGATGATCGGGTCTTTCTGCAGGATTTCTCGCGACACGTTCAGCGACAGGTCGTTGGAGTCGACCACGCCCTTGATGAAGCGCAGGTACAGCGGCAGGAACGACTCGGCCTGATCCATGACGAACACGCGCTGCACGTACAGCTTCAGGCCTTTCGGCGCTTCGCGCTGGTACAGGTCGAACGGCGCACGGGCCGGTACGTAAAGCAGCGAGCTGTACTCGAGCTTGCCTTCGACCTTGTTGTGGCTCCAGCTCAACGGATTTTCGTAATCGTGAGCGATGTGCTTGTAGAACTCCTGGTATTCCTCGTCCTTGATCTCGGTACGAGGACGGGTCCACAGGGCACTGGCGCGGTTGACGGTTTCCCATTCGACGGCCGGTTGCTCCTCGCCTTCGGTGGCGGCCACTTCTTTCGGCAGCTCGATCGGCAAGGCAATGTGGTCGGAGTACTTCTTGATAATGTTGCGCAGGCGCCAGCCGTCGGCGAACTCGTCTTCCCCGGACTTCAGGTGCAACACGATACGGGTGCCGCGCTCGGCCTTCTCGACGGTGGCGACTTCGAACTCGCCTTCGCCTTTCGACGACCAGTGCACGCCTTCACTGGCGGGCGCGCCGGCACGACGGCTGAACACGTCGACCTTATCGGCGACGATGAACGCCGAGTAGAAACCGACACCGAACTGACCGATCAGGTGCGAATCCTTTTTCTGGTCGCCCGACAGGTTTTTCATGAAATCGGCGGTGCCGGATTTGGCGATGGTCCCCAGGTGGGTGATCACATCGTCACGGCTCATGCCGATACCGTTGTCTTCGAGGGTGACGGTTTTCGCGTCCTTGTCGAAGCTCACGCGGATTTTCAGCTCGGCGCCACCTTCCAGCAACTCGGGCTTGGACAGGGCTTCGAAACGTAATTTGTCGACAGCGTCAGAGGCGTTCGAGATCAATTCGCGAAGGAAGATTTCCTTGTTGGAATACAACGAATGGATCATGAGGTGCAGCAGCTGCTTCACCTCGGTCTGGAAGCCCAGGGTTTCCTTTTGAGTTTCCACACTCATGGTCATCAAACTCCAATCAGATGGCAGTGGCCGCGACCCGGAGGGCCGGCGGCGGGTTGTCATCAAGGTGGGGGCTACGATGAGGATTTCAAGGGCTCGTCGACTTTGAAATGGGCGCGGGCCGTGGCGATGGGTTCGGCTTCGGTGCTTTGCCAGGCGGTCACGGCCACGTTGGCCACACGACGCCCCTGCCGGCAGACCTGGCAGCGGGCCCAGGTGTCGCGAAACTGCCCGGCACGCAGGTAATCCAGCGAAAAGTCGATGATTTTCGGGACCTCCGGCGAGCCCGTCAGAATCAGCAAATGCAAGGCCGCCGACAGCTCCATGAACCCGGCAATCACCCCGCCATGGATCGCCGGCAATAAAGGGTTACCAATGTTGTCCTTGTTCGCCGGCAGACGAAACAACAGGTCATCACCGACCCGCGAGCACTCGACACCGATCAATTGGGCGTAGGGAATCAGTTGCAGCAGTGCGGCGTATTCCCCTCTCTCATGGGCCTGTTGCAGGTGTTCCCGGAGATTCTCGATCATTTCCCGGCTCCCGCGATGGTGCCGCCCAGTCCCTTGGCGCCCTTGACGCCCTTGCCCATGCGCATGAACGTACCCACGACGTGGGCGATGGGCTGCTCGGGATCGTCCTGATAGGCAAACCCGCGGGCGAAGATCACATCCGTGGTCACCCGATAGCATTGGGCGAAGCCGTAGACATCTTTATGCGGCTCGGCGGCGTGCATGTAGTCGATGCGCAGGTCCAGGGTCGGGCACACCTCGAATTCAGGCAGCACGCAGAGTGTGGACATGCCGCAGGCAGTGTCCATCAACGACGTCAGTGCCCCGCCGTGGATGACGCCGGTCTGCGGATTTCCGACGATCTGCGGACTGTACGGCAGAATCACGGTGAGTCCTTCATTGCTGGCATTGTGCACACGCAGCCCAAGCACCTGACAGTGTCGCAGCGCCGACAGGAATCGCGTTGCACGCTCAAAAACGGGGCTTTCGGCCATATCGCAAGAACTCTTCTTAATAAGCAGACATTGCACTGGACGTGTACGGTAAAAGTTCCCCGCAACGACAAACTTATATATCTGAACACTTTGAGGAACTTAAGCAGGATGGCCGCGTTCGAAAGGCCAGTAGATGATTTCCATAAGGAGAAACACCCCATGCGTAAGACTTTAGCTATTGCCTTGATGTTGACCGCTTCCCTCGGTCTCGCTGCCTGCGATAAAAAATCCGAGGACAAAGCTCAAGATGCCAACCAACACGCCGAGCAAGCTCAGGAAAAAATGAACGAGGCTCAGGATAAAGTGAACGAAGCAGCGAAAGAAAACGCCGAAGCTGCCAAAGATCAGGCTGAATCGAACGAAGCCGCTGCAAAAGAAGCGCCTAAAAACTAAAATAGTTTTCAGCGTGAAAAGAAAACCCGCCAACTGCGGGTTTTCTTTTATCTGTCATTGGCTCCGTTAGAGCAAAACAGTTCTAAAAGTCGGACTAATCATCAACAGTAACGAACACACTAACCCGATCAGCCACACCAGACTTCGCTGCCAGGCGAGATCACGCCAATAGCACAGCAAGTACAAGACGCGCGCAATCACGAAGATGATCGCCAGTGAATCAATCAGCCATCCCGCCGTCTGCGTGGTATGGGCCATCAATACCCCCACCGCAAACAATATGAATGCCTCGATACTGTTCTGATGCGCCGCCACTGCTCGGGCACCGAATCCGCTGAGTTGTGCCTGTTGCTGGCGTGGCAGGTGATTGTCATAACCCCCCTGCTCTTTCATGGCCTTGGTCACCGGCATACGGGCGACGTAGATCAGCAGGGCACTGATGAACACGCACCAGAATGGAATACTCATCAAGCGGCCTCTTTGTTGGCTTCAGGCAACGGCGCCTCTGTAGGGGTATAGACCATCACGTCGAGCACGTCGGAATGAAATTCCCGGCGATAGAGCACCAGTACCACGCCGGCGCTCATCAGCATGAACAGCCACGGGCTGATGAACCAGGCGAGCATGGTCATGCCGAAGTAGTAGGAACGCAGGCCGAAGTTGAACTGGTTGGCGGCCATCGAGATCACTCGTGCCGCCCGGGCGGCGAAGGCCTTGCGCTCCTGCTCGGAGACGTGACGCTCGCCGACCATCGGGGCCGAGCCCACCAGGATCGCGGCGAAGTTGTACTGGCGCATGCACCAGCTGAAGGTGAAGAACGCATAGACGAATACCAGCGCCAGGCACAGCAACTTGATTTCCGACATGCCCTGGGAGGCCTGCTGCACCATCGGGATATCGGCCAGCAACGACACCGCCCTTTCCGACGCCCCCAGCACTGTCAGGATACCGGCCAGGATAATCAGGGTACTGGAGGCGAAGAACGACGCGTTGCGCTCCAGATTGCCAATCACGCTGGCATCGGCAATGCGGTTGTCGCGCAGGAGCATCCGGCGCATCCAGTCTTCACGGTACAGGTGCAGCACACTGGCCAGGCACGCGGTGTCGCGGCCCTTCCATGTCGCATAACGGGTGTAGCCACCCCAGCAGACGACGAACCAGGCGGCGGCGATAATGTGGATCAGGTTGGCTTGGATGAACGACATGCAGGTCCTTGTGATGTGTAGATGGCGTACATGATCCCTTTGGGAGCGGGCTTGCTCGCGAAGAGGGTCTGCGGGCAACCGGTGTATTGAATGTTATGCCCCCTTCGCGAGCAAGCCCGCTCCCATACTTGACCGGTGCCGGGCATGAAATTCAACCCAAAAAAATGCCCCGCATCGATCGATGCGGGGCATTTGTTTTACGGCGTGCCCGTCATGACGGGAGCTGACGCTTAAGCCATTGCTTCGGCGCGCTTGCCCAGCAGGCGGTCGCAAGCGACGGCGACCACCAGGGTCATGACCGACGGCACCAGCCAGGCCAGCCCCTGCTCGCTCAGCGGCAGGTTCGCCAGCTGCGCCGGCATCCAGTCAGCCAGGCCCGCGCCCTTGAGGGCATCGACCAGGCCGAAGAGGAACGACACCAGCATGACCGGACCGACAATACGCCCCTGCTCATGCCAGAAGTCCTTGCAGAAGCTCAGGGCGACCAGCGCGATGCACGGTGGGTAGATCGCAGTCAGTACCGGGATCGAGAACGCAATCAGCTTGGTGAGGCCCAGGTTGGACACCAGCAGGGAAAATGCGGCCAGGATAACGACCAGTGTCTTGTACGACAGAGGCAGGACGCGACTGAAGTACTCGGCGCAGGCACAGGTCAGGCCAACGGCGGTGACCAGGCACGCCAATGAGATCAGCACCGCGAGGAAACCGCTGCCCAGCGAACCGAAGGTGTGCTGCACATAAGCATGCAGTACGGCTGCGCCATTGGTCGCGCCGGCTGCCACTTCATGGCTGCCCGAACCGAGACGGAACAGGCTGACGTACACCAGTGCCAGGCCGACACCGGCGATCAGGCCGGCAATCACCGCGTAACGGGTGATCAACACAGGGGACTCGACGCCACGGGAGCGGATGGCATTGACGATGACAATGCCGAACACCAGCGCACCCAGTGTATCCATGGTCAGGTAGCCGTTGATGAACCCCTGGGAAAACGGCGCCGCCACATACTCGGGCGTGGCCACGCCGATGTCACCGGCGGGCAACGCAAACGCGGCGATGCCGAGAATGGCCAGGGCAATGATCTTCAGGGGTGCGAGGAAACGCCCGACGGTGTCCAGCAGGCGACCGGGATAGAGCGAGATGAAGAACACCAGCAGGAAGTACACCGCGCTATAGAGGAACAGTGCCAGTGGGCTCTCGCCGGTCAGCGGCGCCAGGCCGACCTCGAAAGACACGGTCGCGGTGCGTGGCGTTGCGAACAACGGGCCGACGGCGAGGTAGCAAGCTGCCGCGAGCAACCCACCGGCTATCTTGCCGATCGGACTGCTCAGGGCATCCATAGCCCCACCGACCTTGGCCAGGGCCACGACGGTGATCACCGGCAGACCGACGGCGGTGATCAGAAAGCCCAGCGCCGCCATCCAGACATGAGGTCCGGACTGCAAACCGACGATGGGCGGGAAGATGATGTTGCCAGCCCCGACAAACAGGGCAAACGTCATGAAACCAAGCGCCAGGATGTCCTGGCCTTTCAACACTTTCATTAAGGAAACCACACTACTGAATCGGAATTTAGAGAGGGATTTCCCTATGGGTGAGGGAAATGCTGTCGGTCCGTATGGGACCGACCCGTTTGGCGTACAGCGGCCTTGTGGGCTGCGGACGCTAAAATGGCGGCTAGCCTAACGAATTTGGGCGAATAACGCACTGTTAGAGGGCGAACATTCCGATCTGCGACATCTTTGTGTCGCGTTTTAGTATGTAAAAAGTCTTTGCTTGACCGTTCGCTATCGCGAGCAGGCGCGCTCCCACCCTGGAACTGCCAGCGAACGCGGGAGCAGGTCTGTAACACAAGAACGACAAAGGCCACCCGAAGGTGGCCTTTGTTGGATGAAGCGTCAGTTAAGCGCGAGGCTTACTTGACAGCCCAACCGGTCAGCTCGGCCAGTGCCTTGCCGATGTCTGCCAGCGAACGCACGGTTTTTACGCCTGCGTCTTGCAGAGCAGCGAATTTCTCGTCTGCAGTGCCTTTGCCGCCAGAGATGATTGCGCCAGCATGGCCCATGCGCTTGCCCGGAGGAGCAGTCACACCTGCGATGTAGGAAACAACCGGCTTGGTCACGTGTGCCTTGATGTAGGCAGCCGCTTCTTCTTCAGCCGAACCGCCGATCTCGCCGATCATGACGATCGCTTCGGTCTTCGGGTCTTCCTGGAACAGCTTCAGGATGTCGATGAAGTTCGAACCCGGGATCGGGTCACCGCCGATGCCGACGCAGGTCGACTGACCGAAACCGGCGTCAGTGGTCTGCTTCACAGCTTCGTAGGTCAGGGTGCCGGAACGGGAAACGATACCGACCTTGCCTGGCAAGTGAATGTGACCTGGCATGATGCCAATCTTGCATTCGCCTGGAGTGATCACGCCTGGGCAGTTAGGGCCGATCAGGGTAACACCCAGCTCGTCGCACTTGACCTTGGCATCCAGCATGTCCAGGGTAGGAATGCCTTCGGTGATGCAGACGATCAGCTTGATGCCGCCGAAAGCAGCTTCCAGGATCGAGTCCTTGCAGAAAGGAGCCGGAACGTAGATCACGCTGGCGGTGGCGCCAGTGGCAGCTACGGCGTCTTTCACGGTGTTGAACACTGGCAGGCCCAGGTGCTCGGTGCCGCCTTTGCCCGGCGTTACACCGCCGACCATCTGGGTGCCGTACTCGATGGCTTGCTGGGTGTGGAAGCTACCTTGCGAACCGGTGATACCCTGGCAGATGACTTTGGTGTCTTTATTGATCAGGACGCTCATTACTTGCCCTCCGCAGCTTTAACGACTTGTTGAGCAGCGTCGGTCAGGCTGGTAGCAGCGATGATGTTCAAACCGCTTTCTGCCAGTACTTTAGCGCCCAGTTCAGCGTTGTTGCCTTCAAGACGAACAACAACCGGGATTTTCACGCCGACTTCTTTCACTGCACCGATGATGCCTTCGGCAATCATGTCGCAACGAACGATGCCGCCGAAGATGTTAACCAGTACTGCAGCGACGTTGGTGTCGGACAGAATGATCTTGAATGCTTCGGTAACGCGTTCTTTGGTAGCACCGCCGCCCACGTCGAGGAAGTTGGCTGGCTTGCCGCCATGCAGGTTGACGATGTCCATGGTACCCATGGCCAGGCCAGCACCGTTGACCATGCAACCGATGTTGCCTTCCAGCGCTACGTAGTTCAGTTCGAACTTGGCAGCGTGCGCTTCGCGCGGATCGTCCTGCGACGGATCGTGGAAAGTCTTCAGCTTAGGCTGACGGTACATGGCGTTGGCGTCGATGTTGATCTTGGCGTCCAGGCAATGCAGATCGCCGTCAGCCTTGATCACCAGCGGGTTCACTTCCAGCAGGGCCAGATCGTGATCCTGGAACAGTTTGGCCAGACCTACGAAGATCTTGGCGAACTGGGCAACTTGCTTGCCTTCCAGGCCCAGTTGGAATGCCAGCTCGCGACCCTGGAATGGCTGAGCGCCAACCAGTGGATCGATAGTGGCCTTGAGAATTTTTTCTGGAGTGTCGTGAGCGATTTTTTCGATGTCCACGCCACCTTCGGTGGAAGCCATGAACACGATGCGACGGCTCGAACGGTCAACGACAGCGCCCAGGTACAGCTCTTTAGCGATATCAGTGCACGATTCAACCAGGATCTTGGTGACAGGCTGACCATTGGCGTCAGTCTGGTAAGTCACCAGACGCTTGCCCAGCCACTGCTGTGCGAAGGCTTTGGCGTCTTCTTTGTTGCGAACCAGCTTGACGCCGCCCGCTTTACCGCGACCACCGGCGTGAACCTGGGCTTTGACAACCCATTCGCTGCCGCCGATTTTGTCGCAAGCTTCTGCTGCTGCTTCCGGGGTGTCTACCGCGTAACCGGTGGATACTGGCAGGCCGTACTCAGCGAACAGCTGCTTACCCTGATACTCGTGAAGATTCATGCTTATTACCGTCTTCGTTAGGTACTGCGCATTCGGTGCTGCACTCGATCGAGTGCCGCACCACCTGTGACTGCTGCTTGCGTAGCCGGGCTACGCAAGACTGCGTCCAGCGGATATTCCGCGGTGAGTCTTGCACGCAAGGCTCACGACGGGCCATACCGCCGTGGTTTCTTATTGTCTCTTCGGACAGGTGAAAACTGCTGCGCTAGGAAATCCTTGGTTAAAAACAGACTCGAAATGATCACTGACTGACGTCAACTCCGCTTCCTCGCCTGTTTTTGCCTTGTCTTTCCGTCGCTCGCTACGTTTTCACAGAGTCCTCAACGCTTCTTGCGGTTGGCGATGTGGATGGCGCCGCCATTCACAGCCAAAGCTGCTTCGTGCAAGGCCTCGGACAGGGTCGGATGGGAGAAAACCATCATGCCCAGGTCTTCAGCGCTGGTGCCGAATTCCATCGCGATCGCGCCTTGCTGAACCAGTTCTGCAGCGCTTGGGCCAATCACGTGGACGCCCAATACACGGTCAGTCTTGGCATCGGCGATGACCTTGACGAAACCACCGGTATCGTTGGCGGCCATGGCGCGGCCGGAGGCTGCGAACGGGAAGCTGCCGACGTTAACTTCTACGCCTTCAGCTTTCAAGGCCTGTTCGGTTTTACCGACCCATGCGATTTCCGGGTGAGTATAAATAACCGAAGGGATCAGGTCATAGTTCATCTGGGCTTTGTGGCCCTTGATGCGCTCGACGACCATGATGCCCTCTTCCGAGGCCTTGTGCGCCAGCATCATGCCGCGAACCACGTCACCGATGGCGAAAACGCCCGGTACGCTGGTCGCGCAGTGGTCGTCGACGAACACGAAACCACGCTCGTCGATGTTCACGCCACTGTCGGCAGCCAACAGATCAGTGGTCACTGGACGGCGACCAACGGCTACGATCAGCTTGTCAAAAGTAATGGTCTGTTCGCCATTGGCGTCGGTGTAATTCACCACGACTTCTTCGCCGTTCACTTTCGAACCGGTCACGCGAGCGCCCAGCTTGATGTCCAGGCCCTGTTTGGTCAGGGTTTTCAGCGCTTCCTTGGAAACGGCGGTGTCCGCCGCCATCAGGAAGGTGTCCAGGGCTTCCAGGACAGTCACTTCTGCACCCAGACGCGACCATACCGAACCCAGTTCCAGGCCGATGACGCCGGCGCCGATCACACCCAGGCGCTTAGGCACGGTCTGGAATTCCAGGGCACCGGTGGAATCAACGATGACTTTTTGGTCAACAGGCGCCGGCGGAATGTCGATCGGACGGGAACCGGAGGCCAGGATCACGTTCTCGGCTTCGATGACTTCAACAGAACCGTCAGGCTTGGTGACTTCGACTTTCTTGCCGGCCAGCAGCTTGCCGTGGCCCTGGATCGAAGTGACGCCATTGGCCTTGAACAGGGTGGCAACACCGCCGGTCAGGTTCTTGACGATACCGGCCTTGCGGCCAACCATCGCAGCGACGTCCATTTTGACTTCGCCCGTGGAGATACCGTGGACATTGAAGCTTTCTTTCGCTTCCTTGTATTTCCACGAGCTGTCCAGCAGCGCCTTGGATGGAATGCAGCCGACGTTCAGGCAGGTGCCGCCCAGGGCCAGTTTGCCCTCGCCATCGGTGTATTTCTCGATGCAGGCAGTGGAGAGACCCAACTGCGCGGCCTTGATGGCGGCCACGTAGCCGCCAGGGCCCGCACCAATCACTACTACGTCAAATTTCTGCGACATTCAAAAAATCCTCTTTAGCGAAAAGCTTCAAGCCACAGGCTGCAAGCCAGGCTGCCGTTTCAGGCAGCTCGACGCTTGCAGCCCGTGGCTGCTTCTATCAGATATCCAGCAACAGACGAGCCGGATCTTCCAGCAGGTTCTTGATGGTCACCAGGAAGGTTACAGCTTCTTTGCCATCGATCAGACGGTGATCGTAGGACAGCGCCAGGTACATCATCGGACGGATAACGACCTGGCCGTTGATTGCCATAGGACGCTGGATGATGTTGTGCATGCCCAGAATCGCAGCCTGCGGCGGGTTGACGATCGGAGTCGACATCATCGAACCGAAGGTACCACCGTTGGTGATGGTGAACGTACCACCGGTCATCTCTTCCATCGACAGTTTGCCGTCACGGGCTTTCTTGCCGAAAGTCGCGATGCCGCCTTCGATTTCAGCCAGGCTCATCAGTTCGGCGTTACGCAGAACCGGTACCACCAGGCCACGATCGCTGGACACGGCAACACCGATGTCGGCGTAGCCGTGGTAAACGATGTCGGCACCGTCGATCGAGGCGTTCACGGCCGGGAAGCGTTTCAGCGCTTCGGTGGCGGCTTTCACGAAGAACGACATGAAGCCCAGGCGCACGCCATTGTGGGACTTCTCGAACAGGTCCTTGTACTTCGAACGCAGGGCCATGACTTCGGTCATGTCGACTTCGTTGAAAGTGGTCAGCATCGCCATGTTCGATTGAGCTTCAACCAGACGCTCGGCAACCTTGGCACGCAGGCGGGTCATTGGAACGCGTTTTTCAACGCGATCACCGGCAGCGAAGACCGGAGCAGCAGCGGCAGGTGCGGCAGCCTTGGCAGGCGCGGCGGCTGGAGCGGCCTTCTTGGCGGCAACGGCTGCAACCACGTCTTCCTTGGTCACGCGACCGCCTTTGCCGGTGCCGGCAACGGAAGCGATGTTGATGCCGTTTTCTTCAGCCAACTTGCGAGCAGCCGGTGCAGCGACAGGATCGTCTTCGCCTTCGGCAGCAGGAGCGGCTGCCTGGGCAGCGGCCGGTGCGGCAGCGGCGGCAGGAGCAGCGGCAGCCGCGCCACCTTCAACGATCGAGCCCAGCACTTCGTCGGACAGAACGGTGTCGCCTTCGTTCTTGACGATTGCGCCCAGCACGCCGTCAGCAGTCGCCAACACTTCCAGTACGACCTTGTCGGTTTCGATGTCGACGATCAGTTCGTCGCGCTTGACGGCGTCGCCCGGTTGCTTGTGCCAGGTGGCAACGGTGCCATCGGCAACCGATTCCGGGAAAGTGGGGGCTTTGATCTCGATAGCCATTATCTGTGGTTCCTTAAATTCGGTTTCAGGTGCGCGAAGGCGTTAAACAGTAAAGGCAGCTTGCAGCAATTGTTCCTGCTGCTCGGCGTGCATCGATGCGTAACCGCATGCCGGTGCAGCAGAAGCCTCGCGGCCCGCGTACTCGAGTACGAGAGACTTGTTGAGGTTGCTGATGCTGCGACGCATGTGGTGTTGGCTGCAGTACCAGGCACCCTGGTTCATCGGCTCTTCCTGGCACCAAACGGCATTCTTGACGTTGGTGTAAGGAGCCAGGACTTCTTTCAAGTCGTCCTCAGGGAATGGGTACAGCTGCTCGATACGCACGATGGCGATATCGTCACGGCCTTCGGCACGGCGTTTTTCCAGCAGGTCGTAGTAGACCTTGCCGCTACACAGAACAACGCGCTCGACCTTTTTCGGGTCCAGGGCATCGATTTCCGGGATAACGGTCTGGAACGAACCTTCGGCCAGATCTTCCAGGGTCGAGATGGCCAGCTTGTGACGCAGCAGCGACTTCGGAGTCAGGACGACCAGTGGCTTGCGCAGCGGGCGAATCACCTGACGGCGCAGCAAGTGGTAGATCTGAGCCGGGGTCGTCGGCATGCACACCTGAATGTTGTGCTCGGCGCACAGCTGCAGGTAACGCTCCAGACGAGCCGAGGAGTGCTCCGGCCCCTGACCTTCATAACCGTGCGGCAGCAGCATGGTCAGACCGCACAGACGGCCCCACTTGTGCTCGCCACTGGTGATGAACTGGTCGATGACCACCTGGGCACCGTTGGCGAAGTCGCCGAACTGGGCTTCCCAGATAACCAGGGCGTTCGGCGTGGTAGTCGAGTAACCGTACTCGAATGCCAGTACCGCTTCTTCGGACAGGAACGAGTCGTACAGGTCGAAACGTGGCTGGCCGTTGTACAGGTTTTGCAGCGGGATGTAGGTGCCCGCGTCTTTCTGGTTGTGCAAGACAGCGTGACGGTGCGAGAACGTACCGCGACCGATGTCCTGACCCGTCATGCGGATCGGGTGCCCTTCGAATGCCAGGGTCGCGTACGCCATGGTTTCGGCATAACCCCAGTTGATCGGCAGGCCGCCGGCTTGCATCTTCTGACGGTCTTCGTAGATCTTGGCAACCTGGCGCTGGACGACGAAGCCTTCTGGAATTTCCAGCAGCTTGGCGGACAGTTCCTGCAAGGTCTTGAGGTCGAAGCGAGTGTCGTGACGCGCAGTCCAGGCGTGGCCCAGATACGGACGCCAGTCCACGAACAGCTCTTTGTTCGGCTCCTTGACCAGGCTTTTCACCACGTGCAGACCGTTGTCCAGCGCGTTGCGGTATTCGTCTACCTTCGCCTGTACACGTTCTGCGTCCAGCACACCGGCCTGGGTCAGACGATCGGCATACAGCTCACGGGTAGTGCGCTGTTTGGTGATCTGCTGATACATCAGAGGCTGGGTACCGCTTGGCTCGTCGGCCTCGTTGTGGCCGCGACGACGGTAGCAGACCAGGTCGATCACGACGTCACGCTTGAACTGCATGCGGTAATCGATGGCCAGCTGGGTCACGAACAATACCGCTTCCGGATCATCGCCATTCACATGGAGGATCGGGGCCTGGATCATTTTCGCAACGTCGGTCGCGTACTCGGTGGAACGCGAGTCCAGCGGGTTGCTGATGGTGAAACCGACCTGGTTGTTGATCACGATGTGCACAGTGCCGCCGGTCTTGAAACCACGGGTCTGGGACATCTGGAAGGTTTCCATGACCACGCCCTGACCTGCGAAGGCAGCGTCACCGTGGATGGAAATCGGCAGAACCTTCTCACCGGTCGGGTCGTTACGACGATCCTGACGGGCGCGAACCGAACCTTCGACCACTGGAGAAACGATTTCCAGGTGGGACGGGTTGAATGCCATCGCCAGGTGGACTTCACCACCGGTGGTCATGACGTTGGACGAGAAGCCCTGGTGATATTTAACGTCACCGGAACCCAGCTCGACCTTCTTCTTGCCTTCGAACTCGTCGAACAGCTCGCGCGGGTTCTTGCCGAAGGTGTTGACCAGCACGTTCAGACGACCACGGTGGGCCATGCCGATGACGATTTCCTTGGTGCCGTAGGAACCGGAACGCTGGATCAGTTCGTCGAGCATCGGAATCAGGCTTTCGCCGCCTTCCAGACCGAAACGCTTGGTGCCCGGGTATTTGGTGCCCAGGTATTTCTCAAGGCCTTCACCGGCGGTGACGCGCTCAAGCAGGTGGCTCTTGATGTCCGCGGAGTACGTTGGACGGCCACGTACGCTTTCCAGACGCTGCTGGAACCACTGGCGCTGCTCGGAATCGGTGATGTGCGTAAATTCAGCGCCGATGGTGCGGCAATATGTCTGCTGCAACGCTTCGTGAATTTCGCGTAGGCTCGCCTCCTCTTTGCCGATGAACAGGTCGCCGGCACGGAAGGTCGTATCAAGATCGGCATTGGTCAAGCCGTAGTGATTGATCGACAGGTCTGCTGGTGCAGGACGCTGCCACAGCCCCAGCGGGTCAAGCTGGGCTGCCTGGTGGCCACGCATACGGTAGGCCTGGATCAATCGCAGCACTTCAACTTGCTTCTTCTCGTGCTCACTGCTCACGCTCCCGGCGGAAACCGGTTGGGCGCGGCGCTGGTTCTTTGCCAGCAAGACGAAATGATCGCGAATTGTCGAGTGCGAAACATCGGTGGCAGAGTTGCCTTCGGTCGGCAACTTCTGAAAGTAGGTGCGCCACTCTTCTGGCACAGCGTTAGGGTCGTGCAGGTAGAGCTCATAAAGCTCTTCCACATAGGCAGCGTTACCTCCGGAAAGGTAGGCGCTGTTCCACATGCGCTGCATCACGCTTTCTTGCATGCTTGGTCACCCTCGGTTAGGGGAACACCACCGGCGTCGACACCGAGCAAACTTGCAGAAGTCCGAATGCAGCGACCAAAACAAGCCACCTAGGATCACGCTGATAGTCCGGGTACCAGCCCGGATGCCCCTGCTTGTCTCATTTCTTCAAAATAAGAGCCGCAGCTTTGCAAGCTGCTGCTCAGGTTAAAACTACGGCGCCGGTTGAAGCCTGCGCCGTAGCATCCACGGGTACAGCGGTCCTACGGGTACAGCAGCTGAATCACACGCCGCTTTGCAGCAACATGTTACGTACGTGACCGATGGCCTTAGTCGGGTTCAGGCCTTTCGGACAGACGTTGACGCAGTTCATGATCCCGCGGCAGCGGAATACGCTGAACGGGTCATCCAGCGAAGCCAGACGCTCGGCAGTCTTGGTGTCACGGCTGTCTGCCAGGAAGCGATACGCTTGCAGCAGAGCAGCTGGACCCAGGAACTTGTCGGGGTTCCACCAGAAGGACGGGCAAGAGGTCGAGCAGCAGGCGCACAGGATGCACTCGTACAGACCGTCGAGCTTTTCACGCTCTTCAGGGGACTGCAGACGCTCGATGGCCGGAGCCGGCGTGTCGTTCTGCAGGTATGGCTTAACCTTCTCGTATTGCTTGTAGAAGATGCTCATATCGACGACCAGGTCACGGATAACCGGCAAACCTGGCAGAGGACGAACGATCAACTTGTTACCTTTTACAACGGCAGACAGCGGCGTGATGCAGGCCAGGCCGTTCTTGCCGTTGATGTTCATGCCGTCGGAGCCGCAGACGCCTTCACGGCAGGAACGACGGTAGGAAAACCCTTCGTCCTGCTCTTTGATCAGCGCGAGCACGTCCAGCACCATCAGGTCCTTACCACCGGTATCGACCTGGAATTCCTGCATGAACGGCGCAGCGTCCTGATCAGGGTTGTAGCGATAAACACTGACTTGCAACATGGCGGTCACCCTTAATAAGTCCGGACTTTAGGTTCGAAAGTCGGAACAGTCTTCGGCGAGAAGTTCACGGCACGCTTGGCAACGCGTTTCTCACCCGGGAAGTACAAGGTGTGGCACAGCCAGTTTTCGTCGTCACGGTCTTCGAAGTCTTCACGGGCGTGAGCACCGCGGGACTCTTTACGTACTTCGGCAGCGATGGCGGTAGCTTCAGCCACTTCCAGCAGGTTTTGCAGTTCCAGCGCTTCGATACGAGCCGTGTTGAACGCTTGCGACTTGTCGTTGATCTTGACGTTGGCAATGCGTTGACGCAGTTCGGCCAGCTGGGCGATACCCTTCTGCATGTATTCGCCGGTACGGAATACACCGAAGTAGTTCTGCATGCAGCTTTGCAGCTCGCGGCGCAGGGTCGCGACGTCTTCGCCATCGGTGCGCTCGTTCAGGGCGGACAGACGGGCCAGAGCGGTCTTGATGTTTTCCTCGGTGGCGTCGTCGTACTCGATACCGTCGGTCAGCGCCTTTTCCAGGTGCAGGCCGGCAGCACGGCCGAAGACCACCAGGTCGAGCAGCGAGTTGCCGCCCAGGCGGTTGGCACCGTGAACCGATACGCAAGCCACTTCGCCTACAGCGAACAGGCCCGGGATAATGGTGTCGACGCCTTCGCCGTTCTGGGTGATCGCCTGGCCGTGAATGTTGGTGGCAACGCCGCCCATCATGTAGTGGCAGGTTGGAACGACCGGAACCGGGGCAACCACCGGGTCAACGTGAGCAAACGTTTTCGACAGTTCGCAAATGCCTGGCAGACGGCTGTGCAACACTTCCTCGCCCAGGTGGTCGAGTTTGAGCATTACGTGGTCGCCATTCGGACCGCAACCGTTACCGGCGATGATTTCCTTGACCATCGAGCGGGCAACCACGTCACGACCAGCCAGGTCTTTCGCGTTCGGCGCATAACGCTCCATGAAACGCTCGCCGTGCTTGTTGATCAGGTAACCACCTTCACCACGGCAACCTTCGGTCACCAGTACACCGGCGCCGGCGATACCGGTCGGGTGGAACTGCCACATTTCGATGTCTTGTACCGGTACGCCTGCACGCAGAGCCATGCCGACGCCGTCACCGGTGTTGATCAGAGCGTTGGTGGTCGACGCGTAGATACGGCCGGCACCGCCGGTCGCCAGCACGGTGGCTTTCGAACGGATGTAGGTGGTTTCGCCGGTTTCGATGCAGATGGCGATAACGCCGACGAACGCGCCGTCGTCATTCTTCACCAGATCGACAGCATAGTACTCGTTCAGGAACGTGGTACCGGCTTTCAGGTTGCCCTGATAAAGGGTGTGCAGCAGCGCGTGACCGGTACGGTCGGATGCTGCGCAGGTACGGGCCGCCTGGCCGCCTTTACCGTAGTCCTTGGACTGGCCACCGAACGGACGCTGATAGATGCGGCCGGTTTCGGTACGGGAGAATGGCAGACCCATGTGGTCCAGCTCGAATACGGCAGCCGGGCCTTCCTGACACATGTATTCGATAGCGTCCTGGTCACCGATGTAGTCGGAGCCCTTGACGGTATCGTACATGTGCCAGCGCCAGTCATCGTTCGGATCCGCCGACGCGATGGCGCAGGTGATGCCGCCCTGTGCCGAAACGGTGTGCGAACGGGTCGGGAACACCTTGGTGATCACGGCAGTCTTGTGACCGCCCTGTGCCAGTTGCAGCGCTGCGCGCATGCCGGCGCCGCCGCCACCAATGATGATGGCGTCGAAAGAAATCGTTGGAATGTTAGCCATGACTCAGATACCCCAGAGAATCTGCACACCCCAGACGAAGTAAGCGAACATCGCAACGCCGCATACTGCCTGGAAAAGGAAACGTATTGCAGTCGCGGACTTGCCGAACGCCATTGGCGTCAGGTAGTCGGTCGCGATGGTCCACATGCCGACCCAGGCGTGAGCGCCGAGGGCAACGAGGGCCAGGAGACTGAAGATACGCATCCAGTTGCTGGCGAACAGTTCATGCCATTGGGCGTAGCCGATGCCAGGGTGGGCAACGACGTATCCGATCAGGAAAATGAAGTAAGCCGCGAGAACGACCGCAGACACACGTTGCGCCATCCAGTCATAGAGGCCCGAACGCGACAGGTTCGTGACGTTAGTTACCATATCCAAACTCCTGCCAGAACGATTACCACCACGGAAACGGCGATAACGATTTTCGAGCCCAGCTTGCCGCCTTCCAGCGTCTCACCGATGCCCATGTCCATGATCAAGTGGCGCACGCCGGCTACCAGGTGATACAGCAGAGCGGACAGGATGCCCCAAATCACTAGCTTGGCTAGCGGACTGGTCAGACACGCTTTCACCTGGCCGAAGCCTTCCTCGGAGCTCAGCGACTTGTCCAATGCGTAAAGCATGATGGCAAGGCACACGAAGAGGATGACACCGGAGATACGGTGAAGAATGGACGTGTAAGCAGTGACTGGGAGTTTGATGGTCCTTAGGTCTAGGTTTACAGGTCGTTGGCTTTTCACGGCTTTTTTTTCACACTGAAGAGCCCCTAACAATCAGGGCAAAGTTGTTGGGGAGTGCACTGGTCAGGTAACCACCACCCAGGGAGGCGACCCCCAATAACGCAAGCCCAAAAGCCCTTGGCGGTCGGTGGCCGAGTATAGACAGTTAGGCTACTAATGACAACGCGTTCACCTTCCCCTAATAGCGGATTGCGCAAGTTGGATAAAAGGCGTAAATGGCAGTCAATTTCGAGGAAAAAGTCCGGTTAAAGCCTTCTGGGGCAAGACTTTAGGCAAATTGACATTCGAATTTATCTCACTATAGTGGTGCGGGCCCTGCGTGGGGGGTCTGTCTGATGATTTCAAGCATAAATAGGAGGCCACATGGCTGACAAAAAAGCGCAGTTGATCATCGAGGGCGCAGCCCCCGTCGAGCTGCCCATTTTAACCGGCACCGTTGGTCCCGATGTTATCGACGTACGGGGCCTGACGGCCACGGGCCGTTTCACCTTTGACCCTGGTTTCATGTCGACCGCCTCCTGCGAGTCGAAGATCACCTATATCGACGGCGACAACGGCATCCTGCTGCACCGCGGCTACCCGATCGAACAACTGGCTGAAAAGTCGGACTACCTGGAAACCTGCTACCTGTTGCTCAACGGCGAATTGCCGACCGCAGAACAGAAGGCCCAGTTCGTCAGCACCGTCAAGAACCACACCATGGTTCACGAGCAGTTGAAGACGTTTTTCAACGGTTTCCGCCGCGACGCCCACCCGATGGCCGTCATGTGCGGTGTAGTCGGCGCCCTCTCCGCCTTCTACCACGACTCCCTGGACATCAATAACCCGCAGCATCGCGAAATCTCCGCGATCCGTCTGGTTGCCAAGATGCCGACCCTGGCAGCGATGGTTTACAAGTACTCCATGGGTCAACCCATGATGTACCCGCGCAACGACCTGTCGTATGCGGAAAACTTCCTGCACATGATGTTCAACACCCCGTGCGAGATCAAACCGATCAGCCCGGTGCTCGCCAAGGCCATGGACCGGATCTTCATCCTCCATGCCGACCACGAGCAGAACGCTTCGACCTCCACCGTGCGCCTGGCAGGCTCTTCGGGTGCCAACCCGTTCGCCTGTATCGCCGCCGGCATCGCTGCACTGTGGGGCCCTGCCCACGGCGGTGCGAACGAAGCCGTGTTGACCATGCTCGATGAAATCGGCAATGTCTCGAACATCGACAAGTTCATCGCCAAGGCCAAGGACAAGAACGATCCGTTCAAGTTGATGGGCTTCGGTCACCGCGTTTACAAGAACCGCGACCCACGCGCCACCGTCATGAAGCAGACCTGCGACGAAGTGTTGAAGGAACTGGGCATCAATAACGATCCGCAACTCGAACTGGCCATGCGCCTGGAAGAGATCGCCCTGACCGACCCGTACTTCATCGAGCGCTCGCTGTACCCGAACGTCGACTTCTACTCGGGGATCATCCTCAAGGCGATCGGCATCCCAACCAGCATGTTCACCGTGATCTTCGCCCTGGCGCGGACCGTCGGCTGGATCTCCCACTGGAAGGAAATGCTCTCCAGCCCGTACAAGATTGGCCGTCCGCGCCAGCTGTACACCGGCTACGAGTCGCGTGACATCACCAAGCTGGAAGACCGCAAGTAAGACCTGTCTTGCTCTAGCGCGTTGAGTTGCACCGGAAACGGCCTCTGCTTTTTATATGAGCAGGAGGCCGTTTTTGTTTGTGGCAGGCTTGCCTGGCCCCTTGGGGGAGCGAGCGCGCCCCTGTGAGCGCCCAGGCAACACCACCCCATCGCTAACCGCCATCGCGAGCAGGCTCGCTCCCATAGGGGGCAGGTCAGGCCAAAGCCAAGCCAAGCCAAGCCAAAGCCAAAGCCAAAGCCAGTCAATCTCGCTGCCACAGGTATCGCGCACAAAAAAAGCCCCGGTCTCTCGACCGGGGCATTTCTTCAAACGTTGCTATCTGAACAACAGCGTCAAGCCTTAGTGGGAAACCGCCCCACTCGCGCCCAGACCGGTCTGCGAGCGAACGAATTGCGGGAAGAACAGCGCCCGCTCGTTGTCGGCTGCAGTCGATTTGTCGGTGATCGAGAAGAACCAGATCCCCACGAAGGCAATGATCATCGAGAACAGCGCCGGGTACTCATACGGGAAGATAGCCTTCTCGTGATGCAGGATCTGCACCCAGATGGTCGGGCCGAGGATCATCAGGCCAACGGCACTGATCAGGCCCAGCCAGCCGCCAATCATCGCACCGCGGGTGGTCAGCTTCTTCCAGTACATGGAAAGCAGCAGAACCGGGAAGTTGCAACTTGCCGCGATGGAGAACGCCAGGCCCACCATGAACGCGATGTTCTGGCTTTCGAACAGGATACCCAGGCCGATCGCCAGCACCGCCAGGGTGATGGTGGTGATTTTCGAGACGCGGATTTCATCCTTCTCGTTGGCCTTGCCTTTCTTGATCACGCTGGCATACAGGTCGTGAGACACCGCCGATGCACCGGCCAGGGTCAGACCGGCAACCACCGCCAGAATGGTCGCGAACGCTACCGCCGAGATGAAGCCCAGGAAGATGCTGCCACCCACGGCGTTAGCCAGGTGCACCGCCGCCATGTTGTTGCCGCCCAACAGCGCGCCCGCTGCATCCTTGAACGCAGGGTTGGTGCTGACCAGCAGAATCGCGCCGAAGCCGATGATGAAGGTCAGGATGTAGAAGTAACCAATGAAGCCGGTTGCGTAGAGCACGCTCTTGCGCGCTTCCTTTGCGTCACTCACGGTGAAGAAGCGCATCAGGATATGCGGCAGGCCAGCAGTACCGAACATCAGGGCCAGGCCCAGGGAGAACGCGGAGATCGGATCCTTCACCAGGCCGCCCGGGCTCATGATCGCCTCACCTTTGGGGTGAACCTTGATCGCCTCGGAGAACAGCGTGCTGAAGTCGAAGTTCACGTGTTTCATCACCATCAGCGCCATGAAGGAAGCGCCGGACAGCAACAGCACAGCCTTGATGATCTGCACCCAGGTGGTTGCCAGCATGCCGCCGAACAGCACGTAGGCACACATCAGGATGCCGACCAGGATCACTGCCACATGGTAATCGAGACCGAACAGAAGCTGGATCAGCTTGCCGGCACCGACCATTTGCGCGATCAGGTAGAAGGCCACCACCACCAGCGAACCGCAGGCGGACAGCGAGCGGATCTGGGTTTGCCCCAGGCGATAGGACGCCACGTCGGCAAAGGTGTATTTGCCCAGGTTACGCAGACGCTCGGCGATCAGGAACAGAATGATCGGCCAGCCCACCAGGAAGCCGATCGAGTAGATCAGGCCGTCGTAGCCGGAGGTGAACACCAGCGCGGAAATACCCAGGAAGGACGCCGCGGACATGTAGTCACCGGCAATCGCCAGACCGTTCTGGAAACCGGTGATCTTGCCACCCGCCGCGTAGTAGTCGGCGGCCGAGTTGTTTTTCTTGGACGCCCAGTAGGTGATGTACAACGTTGCGCCAACGAAGGCCACGAACATCAGGATCGCGGCAACGTTCAGCGGTTGTTTCTGTACGGCGCCGGTCAGGGCGTCAGCCGCCCAGGCCCCCGGTGCGAATGCTGCGACGCTCAATAGAGCCATTAGACGCCGGATCATTGCTGAGCCTCCTTGAGAATCGCATTGTTCAGGTCGTCGAATTCGCCATTGGCGCGTCGAACATAGATGCCGGTCAGGACGAAGGCCGAGAGAATCAGCCCGACACCGATCGGTATACCCCAGGTAATGGATGACTCAGGACTGATCCTGGCCCCCAGCACGTGCGGTCCATAGGCGATCAAAAGGATGAATCCGGAGTAAAGCCCAAGCATGATCGCCGATAGAATCCAGGCGAACCTTTCTCGCTTGCTAACCAGCTCCTTGAAGCGCGGGCTGTTTTGAATCGAGAGGTAAATGCTGTCGTTCATTGTTTTTATCCTCGCAGCACAGATTATTGTTGGAACACTACCCACTCTATTCGGCTGCGAGCCGGGTTCCAGACGACCTTAGTCTTAGAACGCCATGACGTTTTCGCCAATTTCCAGCATGACGAAACAAATGTGGGAGCGAGCCTGCTGGCGAAGGCATCCTGTCAACCAACATCGCTGTCGACTGGCAGGCCGCTATCGCGAGCAGGCTCGCTCCCACAGTGAAACGCTTGTTGTGTTTATTTGATCCAGTCAGCCACGCGATCCGGGTGCTTGGCTACCCAGTCCTTCGCGGCGGCGTCAGGCTTGGCGCCTTCCTGGATGGCCAGCATGACTTCACCGATTTCATCCTTCGAAGCCCACTGGAAGTTCTTCAGGAACTTGGCCACTTCCGGTGCCTTGGCATCCAGTTCCTTGCTGCCGATGCTGTTCACGGTTTCAGCCGCGCCGTACACGCCTTTCGGGTCTTCCAGGAAACGCAGTTTCCACTTGGCGAACATCCAGTGTGGCACCCAACCGGTCACGGCGATGGATTCGTTCTTCTTCTCGGCACGGGTCAGCTCGGCAATCATGCCGGCGCCGGAACTGGCCTTGAGTTGATAACCGGTCAGGTCGTAATCCTTGATCGCCTGCTCGGTCTTGAGCATCACGCCTGAGCCGGCGTCGATGCCGACGATGCGCTTCTTGAAGCTGTCATCGGTCTTCAGGTCTTCAAGCGACTTGGCTTTGACGTACTCCGGCACGATCAGGCCGATTTTGGCGTCCTTGAAGTTCGGGCCGTAGTCAACGACCTGATCCTTGTTCTTCGCCCAGTAATCGCCATGGGTCACTGGCAGCCACGCCGACAACATGGCGTCCAGCTTGCCGGTCGCCACGCCCTGCCACATGATCCCGGTGGCCACGGCCTGGAGCTTCACGTCATAGCCGAGCTTCTGCTTGATCACTTCGGCCGCCACATGAGTGGTCGCGACGCTGTCGGACCAGCCGTCAACGTAACCGATGCTCAGGGTCTTGGTTTCTGCGCTGGCGAATGTCGAGCCCATCGCAAGTACCAGAGCGGCACCTGCGCCTAAAAGTCGTCGCATCTTCATCGTTACTTCCCCGAAATGCTGCGCTCGACGGGTGCCGAGCCGCGTCAACGTATTGTTATGGTGCACAGCGCCCCCATCACGCCTCACCGCAAACTCGCTCGATCATCAGCGGAGTACTGACGCCTCGATAATCAACCTGACGCCGACCTGAACCTGTGCTGCCAACGACCTCAAGGCATCGAGAAACGACATCAGAACGCCATTAACTCAGCGCCATATAAATGAACCGGGCAATCCGCCCGAACTTTGCATGTCAAAATCATGCAGGCCATCAATCCCGGGACAAATGCAGGTAACATGCGCCGCTTTGCTCCCACACGGCCTGACCATGTCCGCGACCTCACGCTTTCCTTTTGCTGCCTATGTATTCGCCTGTCTGCTGGGCCTGTTTGCCCTGGGCGGCTTTTGGTATGGCCTTGGCCAACCGGTGATCCTGCCGGATGTGGCCAGCGCGACGCACAAGTTGCAATGTGCCTCCTACACACCGTTCGACAAGGACCAGTCGCCCTTCGACCAGCCCTTCAAGTTGCGTCCCGAGCGCATGGACGCCGATCTGGCCCTGCTGGCCACCCGCTTCGAATGCATCCGCACCTACTCCATGACCGGCCTCGAGGCCTTGCCGGATCTGGCGCGCAAACATGGGCTCAAGTTGATGATCGGTGCCTGGGTCAACAGCAACCCGGTGGACACCGCCAAGGAAGTCGACCTGCTGATCGCCTCGGCCAATGCCAACCCGGACGTCGTGACCGCCGTGATCGTCGGCAACGAAACCCTGCTGCGCAAGGAAGTCACCGGCGCGCAGCTGGCCAGGCTGATCAACAAGGTCAAAAGCCAGGTCAAGCAGCCGGTCACCTACGCCGACGTCTGGGAGTTCTGGCTCAAACACCCGGAAATCGCCCCTGCGGTGGATTTCCTGACCATCCACCTGCTGCCGTACTGGGAAGACGATCCCTCCAACATCGACGCCGCCTTGCAACATGTTGCCGAAGTGCGTCAGGTGTTCGGCGACAAGTTCGCGCCCAAGGACGTGATGATCGGTGAAACCGGCTGGCCCAGCGAAGGCCGTCAGCGCGAAACGGCGCTGCCGAGTCGAGTCAACGAAGCCAAGTTCATTCGCGGCTTTGTGGCCATGGCCGAACAGCAAGGCTGGCACTACAACCTGATCGAGGCCTTCGACCAGCCGTGGAAACGCGCCAGTGAAGGGGCGGTCGGCGGGTACTGGGGCCTGTTCGATGCCGACCGCCAGGACAAAGGCGTGCTGGCCGGTCCGGTGTCGAACGTGCCGTACTGGTCACAGTGGCTGGGGGTGGGCGGGCTGATCTTCCTCGGGACGCTGATCCTGGGCGGTCGCGTGCGAAATACCCGTGCAGCTCTGGTACTGCCGCTGCTGGGGGCGCTGGCGGCCTGCTCGCTGGGCGCCTGGGGCGACCTGGCCCGGGTGACCACCCGCTTTACCAGTGAGTGGCTGTGGGTGGCCTTGCTGACGGCGCTGAACCTGCTGGTACTGGCGCACGCGGCGTTGACATTGAGTGCACGCACCGGCTGGCGGGAACGGGCGTTCAATGCCTTCGAACGCCGATCAGGCGGATTGTTGGCGCTGATCGGGTTTGCAGCGGCGGTGTCGATGCTGGAACTGGTGTTCGACCCGCGCTATCGCAGCTTTCCCAGCGTGGCGTTCATCGTGCCGGCGCTGGTCTACCTGTGCCGGCCGGTGAGCGTGCCGCGTCGGGAGATTGCGCTGCTGACCTTCATCATCGGTGCCGGCATCGCGCCGCAGCTGTTTCGTGAAGGGCTGGAAAACCAGCAAGCCTGGGGCTGGGCGCTGGTGAGTGGGTTGATGGTGGCGGCGTTGTGGCGCAGCTTGCGGGTGCGCAAGGCTTAAGCGCCGCGAGACGCCCGCACCAGCCGCAACCCGGCGATCACCACCGCAAACACCGCCAGTGTGGTGTTGTACAACGCCAGTGCCGGCAACCCGAGCACCAGCGCCAGCACCGCCAGCCACCACCCTGCCCGCCCTGGCAACACGAAACCGGTCAGGGCGCAGGCCAGGGCGCCCCAGCCCAAGACCTTGAAGTGAATCATCAAGCCCAGGTTCGAACGGACCTGGCATTCCCAGCGACTCGCCTCATCGACGCAGACGCCGACCCACTGCGCATCCTCCATGAAGCCGTAACGCGCGCCATAACTGGCGGCCAGCCACAACGGCAGCAAAACGAGCAGAAGAATCACGGGCAGGCGGCGGGACATGAAGCACTCCAATCATCGAAAACGGCCGTCAGCTTAATCGCCCAACAGCGTTAAGCAAACGCTAACAACAGTTAACTGGTCATCCAATCACTGCAAAGTGTATCGTCCAGCTACTATTACTCCGAAATCAGGCCTGTTTGGTGCCGATGCATGGCACTTTGGCGCATTTGCCGTGGTCATAGCCTGCGAACTTCATTCGGCACCTTTCCTTAAGGGATTCAGTCATGCTCCGTTCCTTGCGCTTCGCCGCCTTGTTTAGCGGCCTTATATTGAGTGCGTCCGCACTGGCGGCTGATATCGACGCCGCCAGTTATGGCTACCCTTTGACCAACCCGTTTGAAGCCACCATCGCCACGACACCGCCCGACCTGCGTCCGGAGCTGCCGCTGGATGACGACATCAATCAATCGGACCACACCCTCGCGCTACGCCCGGAGCGCGAGTTCCAGTTGCCTGACAACTTCTGGCCGGTGAAAAAACTCACCTACCGCATCGCCACCCAGGACAAGCCCGCACCGTTGATCTTCCTGATCGCCGGCACCGGCGCACGCTACGACAGCACTCTGAACGAGTACCTGAAAAAGCTTTACTACAAGGCTGGCTACCACGTGGTGCAACTGTCGTCGCCGACCAGTTTCGACTTCATCAGCGCCGCGTCGCGCTTTGCCACCCCCGGCATCAGCAAGGACGACGCCGAGGACATGTACCGCGTGATGCAGGCGGTGCGGGCGCAAAACCCGAAACTGCCGGTCACCGATTACTACCTGTCGGGCTACAGCCTGGGCGCACTGGATGCCGCGTTCGTCGCCCACCTGGACGAAACCCGCCGCAGCTTCAACTTCAAGAAAGTGCTGCTGCTCAACCCGCCGGTCAATCTCTACACCTCGATCACCAACCTCGACAAGCTGGTCCAGACCGAGGTCAAGGGCATCAACAACACCACCACCTTCTATGAGCTGGTGCTGAACAAACTGACCCGCTACTTCCAGCAGAAAGGCTACATCGACCTCAACGACGCGTTGCTCTACGACTTCCAGCAGTCCAAGCAACACCTGACCAACGAACAGATGGCGATGTTGATCGGCACCTCGTTCCGCTTTTCGGCGGCCGACATTGCCTTCACCTCGGACCTGATCAACCGCCGTGGCCTGATCACGCCGCCCAAGACGCCGATCACCGAAGGCACCAGCCTCACGCCTTACCTCAAGCGCGCGCTGCAATGTGACTTCGACTGCTATATCACCGAACAGGTGATCCCGATGTGGCGCGCCCGCACCGATGGCGGCAGCCTGCTGCAATTGATCGACCAGGTGAGCATGTATGCGCTGGAGGATTACCTGCGCAAGAGCCCGAAAATCGCCGTCATGCACAATGCCGACGACGTGATCCTCGGCCCCGGCGACCTCGGTTTCCTGCGCCGCACCTTTGGCGATCGCCTGACCGTCTACCCACTGGGCGGCCACTGCGGCAACCTTAACTACCGCGTCAACAGCGACGCCATGCTGGAGTTCTTCCGTGGCTAAATACCTCCTGCTTATCGCCGCGCTGCTCTGTGCAACCACCGCCAATGCCGACAACAGCAAGGCCAACGCACCCGTGGTCATCGACAGTGATGGCTTCAAGGAACCGTTGAGCAAGCTCAAGTTCAACCCGGGACTGGATCAACGCGAGTTCGAGCGTTCGACGCTGAGCGCGCTGAACGTCTATGACCCGCTGGAAGAATGGAACCGTCGCGTCTACCACTTCAACTACCGCTTCGACCAATGGATCTTCCTGCCGGTGGTCGACGGCTATCGTTACGTCACCCCGAGTTTCCTGCGCACGGGGGTCAGCAACTTCTTCAACAACCTGGGCGACGTGCCCAACCTGCTCAACAGCCTGTTGCAGTTCAAGGGTCAACGCTCGATGGAAATCACCGGGCGCCTGCTGCTCAACACCACCATTGGCATCGCCGGCCTGTGGGACCCGGCCACCGCCATGGGCCTGCCGCGCCAGAGCGAAGACTTTGGCCAGACCCTGGGCTTCTACGGCGTCCCCGCCGGCGCGTACTTCGTCCTGCCGATTCTCGGACCGTCGAACCTGCGGGATACCGGTGGCCTGGTGGTGGACTTCAGCGCCGAGAATGCGATCAACTTCCTCAATGTGGCCGAAGTCAGCTCCAACCACCCGGAAGTGTGGCTTCTGCGCGCCGTCGACAAGCGCTATCAGACCAGCTTCCGCTACGGTCAGCTGAACTCGCCGTTCGAGTACGAGAAGGTGCGGTACGTGTACACCGAATCGCGCAAGTTGCAGATTGCCGAGTAACGATCACCCCGATGTACGGTGGGAGCGAGCAGGCTCGCTCCCACCTGTCTGCAGGGGTCGGCTTCAGCCTTTCAGCCTTTCAGCGCTTTCCAGGTTTTACTGACCGCCATCACTCCCGCCAGCACCACCGCCCCCGCCACAATCCCCGCCAGCCCATTGAGCAGCATCGACACGACAAACCCGGCTGCACCCGCTCCGGCACTGACACCCTCGATCCAGTGATGCACCAGCGGCACACCGTGAGTCAGAATGCCGCCGCCCACCAGGAACATCGCCGCCGTGCCAATCACCGACAGGCTTTTCATCATGTACGGTGCCGCACGCAGAATGCCTGCACCGATGCGCCTGGCGATCTGCCCCGGCTTTTGCGTCAACCACAAGCCCAGGTCATCGAGTTTGACGATACCGGCGACCAGACCGTAAACACCAATGGTCATGACTATGGCGATGCCGGACAGCACCAGCACCTGCTGGGTCAGCGCGGCGCCGGCCACGGTGCCGAGGGTGATGGCGATGATTTCCGCCGAGAGGATGAAGTCGGTACGGATCGCCCCCTTGATCTTGTCTTTTTCGAAGGCCACCAGGTCCACCGCCGGATCGGCCACGGCCTCGACCCGTTCAGCATGCTCCGCCTGATCTTCGGCCTTGCTGTGGAGGAACTTGTGCGCCAGTTTTTCGAAGCCTTCGAAGCACAGGTAAGCGCCGCCGACCATCAACAGCGGCGTGACCAGCCACGGAATGAACGCGCTGATGGCCAATGCCGATGGCACCAGGATCAGCTTGTTGACGAACGAGCCCTTGGCCACCGCCCACACCACGGGAATTTCCCGCTCGGCACGCACGCCACTGACCTGCTGGGCATTGAGGGCCAGATCATCGCCCAGCACGCCAGCGGTTTTCTTTGCGGCCATCTTGGTCATCAACGCGACGTCGTCCAGTACGGCGGCAATGTCGTCGATCAGCAACAGCAAGCTGCTTCCTGCCATGAATCGCGCTTCCTTCATTCAATGAATGCCTTGCAGCATAGCGCGGCCGCGCGCCGCATGGTGCATTCTTGAGCGCCGCCAAAGGCCGGTGCTACCATGCGCAACCGCCAGAACAGGCAAGGAACCCCCTGGTTTATGAGCACGATCCGCGAGCGCAACAAACAACTGATACTGCGTGCCGCCAGTGAGGAGTTTGCCGACAAGGGCTTCGCTGCGACCAAAACCAGCGACATTGCCGCCAAGGCGGGATTGCCCAAACCCAACGTCTACTACTACTTCAAGACCAAGGAAAACCTTTACCGCGAGGTTCTGGAAAGCATCATCGAGCCGATCCTGCAGGCGTCGACGCCCTTCAATCCGGAAGGCAAACCCAGTGACGTGCTGAGCGGCTACATCCGTTCGAAAATCCGCATCTCCCGCGACCTGCCCTTCGCCTCGAAAGTGTTCGCCAGCGAAATCATGCACGGTGCCCCGCACCTGAGCACCGACCTGGTGGAACAGCTCAACAGCCAGGCCAGGCACAACATCGCCTGCATCCAGACCTGGATCGACCGCGGCCAGATCGCCCCCCTCGACCCGCATCACCTGATGTTCAGCATCTGGGCCGCGACCCAGACCTACGCCGACTTCGACTGGCAGATCACGGCGGTCACCGGCAAGGAAAAGCTCGACGAAGCGGACTATGAAGCTGCGGCACAAACGATTATCCGGCTGGTGCTCAAGGGGTGTGAGCTGGACTGAGGAATCACCACGCGGCGAGCGCCAGCAAGCCCGCCGCCACAGGGTCTCGTGAGCACAGAAGATCCAGCGTGCGAGCGGGCTTGCTCGCGAAAGCGCTCGTTCAAGCAACCAAACTCAAGCCACCACCCCCGCATCCGCCCTCAACCCCAGCGCCTCGATCGCGTTGATCGCGCACTGTTCATCCACATCCGACAGATCTCCGCTGATCCCCACCGCTCCGAGCACATTCCCGTCCTGATCCCGAACAAGCACACCGCCCGGTGCCGGCACCACGCTGCCCTGCCCCAGGCTGTTGAGGGCGGCGATGAAGGCCGGGCGTTGTTGTGCGTCGAGCGCCAGCAGGCGCGAGCCCTTGCCCAGGGCGATGGCGCCCCAGGCCTTGCCGATGGCGACGTGGGGGCGCAGCAGACTCGCACCGTCTTCGCGGTGCAGGGTGATCAGGTGCCCGCCTGTATCCAGGACCGCAATGGTCAGGGGGGCGGCGCCGATAGCCCGCCCCGCGTTGATGGCTTCGTTAGCCAGGTTGACTGCCACTTTCAAGGTTAAAGCGCTCATGGTGCCGTCCTCATTTCGTGATTGGGAAAGCGGGGGCTGCGCATTTCTCTGACACTTTCGCCGCAGCCGAATACAACAAATAGAACACAATGAAGTATGTTTTTGTATACAATAATTTTCTGAATTCGTTATGGGCGACGAAAAACCACAGCAAAACGGCCTTCCGACGAATGAAACAGCTGCTTGAGAAAATGGATTGACCTGCACGGCCTGCCGTGAATAAACTCGGCGCAAAGCCACTTGTATACAATTACAAAACGTAAAGAGGCACAAAACCATGAGCAAAATGAGAGCAATCGAAGCCGCCGTTCTGGTGATGCGCCGTGAAGGGGTTGAAACCGCCTTTGGCATTCCCGGCGCCGCAATCAACCCGCTGTACTCCGCCCTGCAAAAGGTCGGCGGCATCGATCACGTCCTCGCTCGCCACGTCGAAGGCGCCTCGCACATGGCCGAGGGTTACACCCGCACCAAGGCTGGCAACATCGGCGTGTGCATCGGCACCTCTGGCCCTGCCGGCACCGACATGGTCACCGGGCTCTACAGTGCCTCTGCGGACTCCATCCCGATCCTGTGCATCACCGGGCAAGCACCCCGCGCCCGCCTGCACAAGGAAGACTTCCAGGCTGTCGACATCACCAGCATCGTCAAGCCGGTGACCAAGTGGGCAACCACCGTTCTGGAGCCGGGCCAAGTGCCCTACGCGTTCCAGAAGGCGTTCTACGAAATGCGCTCCGGTCGTCCAGGCCCGGTGCTGATCGACCTGCCGTTCGACGTGCAGATGGCGGAAATCGAATTCGACATCGACGCCTATCAGCCGCTGCCATTGGCCAAGCCCAGTGCCACCCGCGTCCAGGTGGAAAAAGCCCTGGCCTTGCTGGATCAGGCCGAACGCCCATTGCTGGTGGCCGGTGGCGGCATCATTAACGCCGATGCCAGCGACCTGCTGGTAGAGTTCGCCGAATTGACCGGTATCCCGGTCATCCCGACGCTGATGGGCTGGGGCAGCATTCCCGACGATCACCCGTTGATGGTCGGCATGGTCGGCCTGCAAACCTCGCACCGTTACGGCAACGCGACGATGCTCAAGTCGGACGTGGTCCTGGGCATCGGCAACCGTTGGGCCAACCGTCACACCGGTTCGGTGGAGGTGTACACCGAAGGCCGCAAATTCATTCACGTGGACATCGAAGGTACGCAGATCGGCCGTGTGTTCACCCCGGACCTGGGCATCGTCTCCGACGCCGCCGCCGCGCTGACCGTGTTCATCGAGGTCGCTCGCGAGTGGCAAGCCGCCGGCAAGTTGAAAAACCGCAGCGCTTGGCTGCAGGACTGCCAGCAGCGCAAGGCCAGCCTGCACCGCAAGACCCACTTCGACAACGTGCCGGTCAAGCCGCAACGCGTCTACGAAGAGATGAACCAGGTGTTCGGCAAGGACACTTGCTACGTCAGCACCATCGGTCTGTCGCAGATAGCCGGCGCGCAGTTTCTGCACGTCTACAAGCCGCGTCACTGGATCAACTGCGGCCAGGCGGGTCCCCTGGGCTGGACCATTCCGGCGGCACTGGGCGTGGTCAAGGCTGATCCGAGCCGCAAGGTCGTGGCGCTGTCCGGCGACTACGACTTCCAGTTCATGATCGAAGAACTGGCCGTGGGCGCACAATTCAAGCTGCCGTACATCCACGTCGTGGTCAACAACTCGTACCTGGGGCTGATCCGTCAGGCCCAGCGCGGTTTCGACATGGACTATTGCGTGCAGCTGTCCTTCGATAACCTGAACGCACCGGAACTCAACGGTTACGGTGTCGACCATATCGCGGTGGCCGAAGGCCTGGGCTGCAAGGCGCTGCGCGTATTCGAACCGGCCGACATCGCCCCTGCCCTGCGCAAGGCCGAAGCGTTGATCGAAGAGTTCAAGGTGCCGGTGATCGTCGAGATTATCCTGGAACGCGTGACCAACATTTCCATGGGCACCGAGATCAACGCGGTCAACGAGTTCGAGGACCTGGCACTGGTCGGCAACGACGCACCGACGGCGATTTCGATGCTTGATTGAAGATTGAACTTTCCCCTGTGGGAGCGAGCAGGCTCGCGATAGCGGTGTGTCAGATTACAGGGAGGCTGAACACACCGGTTTCATCGCGAGCAGGCTCGCTCCCACAGGGGACCTCACAAGATTTACAGGAGACCACCATGCCGCGTTTCGCAGCCAACCTGTCCATGCTGTTCACCGAGCAGGATTTTCTCGCCCGTTTCGAAGCTGCCGCCAAGGCCGGCTTCAGTGGCGTCGAGTACCTGTTCCCCTACGACTTCAGCTCCGCCGAGATCAAGGCCCGGCTCGATGCCAACGGCCTGACCCAGGTGCTGTTCAACCTGCCGGCCGGTGACTGGGCCAAGGGCGAGCGCGGTCTGGCCTGCCTGCCGGATCGCGTTGAAGAATTCCGCGCCGGTGTCGACCTGGCAATTGCCTATGCGCAAGTGCTGGGCAACACCCAGGTCAACTGCCTGGCCGGCATTCGCCCACAGGGCGTCGATGACGCCACCGTGGAAAAGACCTTCGTCGCCAACCTCAAGTATGCGGCCGACAAGCTGCAGGCGGTGGGCATCAAGCTGGTGATGGAGGCGATCAACACCCGCGACATCCCGGGCTTCTACCTGAACAACACGGCCCAGGCCCTGTCGATTCGCGAACAGGTGGGCAGCCCCAACCTGTTCCTGCAATACGACATCTATCACATGCAGATCATGGAGGGCGACCTGGCCCGCACCATGGCCGCGCACCTGGGCGAGATCAACCACATCCAGCTGGCCGACAACCCGGGGCGCAACGAACCGGGCACGGGTGAAATCAACTACCGCTTCCTGTTCGAACACCTGGATCGCATTGGCTACCAGGGTTGGGTGGGTTGCGAATACAAGCCGCTGACCACCACCGAAGCAGGTCTGGGCTGGTTGAAAACCCACAACGCGATCTGACCCGGATCCTATGTGGGAGCGAGCCTGCTCGCGATGAGGGTGGCACTTTCAATGCTTGTATTGCCTGCCAAACCGCTATCGCGAGCAGGGCTCGCCCCCACAAAAAGCAGCACCCCCCTTTGCTTGAGCAAGACAAAAACAAGAGGAATTTCTCATGGCTAAAATCGGATTCATCGGCACCGGCATCATGGGCCACCCAATGGCGGCGAACCTGCAGAAAGCCGGTCACAGCCTGTTCCTGTCGGCGCATCACGATGCGGCGCCGGCCGATCTGGTCGCCGCTGGCGCCATCGCCCTGGCGAACCCGAAAGAAGTCGCCCAGGAAGCCGAGTTCATCATCGTCATGGTGCCGGATACCCCGCAGGTCGACGACGTGCTGTTCCGCGCCGACGGCGTGGCTGCCGGTGTCGGCAAAGGCAAGGTGGTGATCGACATGAGTTCGATCTCGCCGACGGCCACCAAAGCCTTCGCGGCCAGGATCAACGAGAAAGGCGCGCAGTACCTCGACGCCCCGGTGTCCGGCGGTGAAGTCGGCGCCAAGGCCGCGACCCTGAGCATCATGGTCGGCGGCGAGGCAGATGCCTTCGAACGTGCCCTGCCGCTGTTCCAGGCCATGGGCAAGAACATCACCCTGGTCGGTGGCAATGGCGACGGACAAACCGCGAAGGTGGCGAACCAGATCATCGTCGCGCTGAACATCCAGGCGGTGGCCGAAGCCTTGCTGTTCGCGTCGAAAAACGGTGCCGATCCGGCCAAGGTGCGTGAAGCGCTGATGGGTGGCTTCGCTTCGTCGAAGATCCTTGAAGTGCATGGCGAGCGCATGATCAAGGGCACCTTCGATCCAGGTTTCCGCATCAGCCTGCACCAGAAGGACCTCAACCTGGCCCTGCAAGGCGCCAAGGAACTGAACATCAATCTGCCGAACACTGCCAACGCCCAGCAAGTGTTCAGCACCTGCGCAGCCATCGGCGGCAGCAACTGGGACCACTCGGCGCTGATCAAGGGCCTGGAGCACATGGCGAACTTCTCGATTCGCGATCAGTAAGCCCCGCACGCCCCCTTGTGGGAGTGGGCTTGCCCGCTCCCACAAGGTTCCGAGTGACCCCTTCCAATAACAAGAATCCCGGGAGCCCGCCATGTCGGTCGATCCGCAACAACTGCTGCGCGAGCTGTTTGCCACAGCCATCGACGCGGCCCATCCGCAGCACGTCCTCGAAGCGCACTTGCCAGCCGACCGCAGCGGTCGGGTGATTGTCATCGGTGCCGGCAAGGCCGCCGCCGCCATGGCCCAGGTAGTCGAGCGCTGCTGGCAGGGCGAAGTGTCCGGTCTGGTCGTGACGCGTTATGGTCACGGCGCCCCCTGCGAAAAAATCGAAGTGGTCGAGGCCGCGCACCCGGTGCCCGATGCGGCCGGTCAGGCGGTGGCCAGGCGCGTCTTCGAACTGGTCAGCGGCCTGACGGAAGACGACCGCGTGATCTTCCTGCTGTCCGGTGGCGGTTCGGCGTTGCTCGCCCTGCCAGCGGCGGGCATCAGCCTGGCCGACAAGCAATCGATCAACAAGGCCCTGCTCACCTCCGGCGCCTCCATCGGCGAGATGAACTGCGTGCGCAAGCACCTCTCGGCGATCAAGGGCGGGCGCCTGGGCAAGGCCTGCTGGCCAGCCACCGTTTACACCTACGCGATTTCCGATGTGCCGGGGGATCTTGCCACGGTCATCGCTTCCGGACCCACCGTCGCCGACCCCAGCACCTCGGCCGAGGCGCTGGCGATCCTCAAGCGCTACGCCATCGAGGTGCCGGCGTCCGTGCGCAACTGGCTGCAAAACCCGGCATCGGAAACCGTCAAACCTGGCGATCCGAGCCTGGCCCGCAGCCACTTTCAGTTGATCGCCCGCCCGCAACAGTCGCTGGAGGCGGCGGCGGTGAAGTGCCGTCAGGCCGGGTTCAGCCCGCTGATCCTCGGCGACCTGGAGGGCGAATCCCGCGAAGTGGCCAAAGTCCATGCCGGCATCGCCCGCCAGGTGGTGTTGCATGGCCAGCCGCTGGCGGCACCCTGCGTGATTCTGTCGGGCGGCGAAACCACCGTCACCGTGCGCGGCAATGGCCGTGGCGGGCGCAACGCCGAATTCCTGCTGAGCCTGACCGACAGCCTCAAAGGCCTGCCCGGCGTCTACGCGCTGGCCGGTGATACCGATGGCATCGACGGCTCCGAGGACAACGCCGGCGCGATCATGACCCCGGACAGCTACGCCCGCGCCACGGCGCTGGGCCTGAGCGCCAGTGACGAGTTGGACAACAACAATGGCTACGGGTATTTCGCCGCGCTCGACGCCCTGATCGTCACGGAACCGACCCGCACCAACGTCAACGACTTCCGCGCCATTCTGATTCTCGAGAGCCCTCACCATGAAGCCCGATAAAAAGGTCAAGATCCTCGCCACCCTGGGCCCCGCCATCGGCGGGATCGACGACATCCGCGAACTGGTGCAGGCCGGGGTCAACATCTTTCGCCTGAACTTCAGCCATGGCGATCATGCCGACCATGCCCAGCGCTACCGGTGGATTCGTGAAGTCGAGCGCCAGCTCAATTATCCGCTGGGCATCCTGATGGACCTGCAAGGCCCGAAACTGCGGGTTGGCACGTTCGCCGAGGGCAAGGTGCAACTGCATCGCGGCCAGGCCCTGCGCCTGGACCTGGACCCGACCCCGGGCGATGAGCGCCGGGTCAACCTGCCGCATCCGGAAATCATTGCCGCACTGGAGCCGGGCATGGACCTGCTGCTGGACGACGGCAAGCTGCGCCTGCGGGTGGTCAGCAAGGTCGGCGACGCCATCGACACCACCGTGCTCAATGGCGGCGAGCTGTCCGACCGCAAAGGCGTGAATGTGCCACAAGCGGTGCTGGAGCTGAGCCCGTTGACCGCCAAGGATCGCCGCGACTTGAGTTTCGGCCTGGAACTCGGCGTGGACTGGGTCGCGCTGTCGTTCGTGCAACGCCCGGAAGACATGCGCGAGGCACGTGCACTGATCGGTGACAAAGCGTTCCTGATGGCCAAAATCGAGAAACCCTCGGCCGTCACGCAACTGCGGGAAATCGCCGAATTGAGCGACGCGATCATGGTCGCTCGCGGCGATCTGGGCGTGGAAGTCCCGGCCGAAAGCGTGCCGCAGATTCAGAAGACCATCATCGGCATTTGCCGCCAGCTCGGCAAACCGGTGGTGGTGGCGACGCAGATGCTTGAATCGATGCGGTTCTCCCCGGCGCCGACCCGCGCTGAAGTCACCGATGTCGCCAATGCCGTGGCCGAGGGTGCCGATGCGGTCATGCTGTCGGCGGAAACCGCCTCCGGTGAGTACCCGCTGGAAGCCGTGCAGATGATGAGCAAGATCATCCGTCAGGTGGAGAACGGCCCGGACTATCAGACCCAACTGGACGTCAGCCGTCCCAGGGCTGAAGCCACGGTGTCCGATGCAATCAGTTGCGCAATCCGCCGGATCAGCAACGTGCTGCCGGTGGCGGTGCTGGTGAACTACAGCGAGTCGGGGACGTCGAGCCTGCGGGCCGCGAGGGAACGGCCGACGGTGCCGATCCTCAACCTGACGCCGAACCTGCAGGCGGCGCGTCGCCTGACCGTGGCCTGGGGCGTGCACTCAGTGGTCAACGATCGCCTGCGCCAGGTGGATGAGGTGTGTTCCACCGCGCTGGAAATTGCCCAGGCCCAGGGCATGGCCGAGCGTGGCGACACCCTGCTGATCACGGCGGGTGTGCCCTTCGGGCAGCCGGGGTCGACCAACTCGCTGCGTATCGAGACCCTTATCTAGCGGCTGCGTCGCCCCGTTCGCGAGCGAGCCCGCTCCTACAGTGGATGGTGTGGGAGCGAGCCTGCTCGCGATGAGGGCAACTCGATCCCACTGACTTCTTGAACTGCCATGCCTGCCAATCACTTCAACAGCCACTGCCCCGACTGGGCCGAAGCCCTGCTCAACGGTTTCAGTCAGGTCTTCCTCCAGCGCCACCCGCTCTGCGGCCTGCTGTGCCTGTGCGCCATCCTGTTCACCGCACCGGCGCTGCTGGGCGGCGCACTGCTCGGGGGCGTCGCCGGGCTGCTCACCGCTCAACGACGCAACTATGCAAAGGCCGATCGCCAGGCGGGCCTGTTCAGCTACAACGGCGTGTTGCTCGGCCTGTTGCTGAGCCTGTATTTCCCCTGGTCGCCGATGATGCCGCTGCTGATCCTGGCAGCCGGCGGCCTGAGTGCGATGATCACCCAGCAGTGGCTCAAGCGTGCCCGGGTCAATCACTGCGTGCCCGCCTACACCGCACCGTTCGTGGGCCTGAGCTGGCTGCTGCTGTGTTTCGCCACACCGTCGGTCATGCCCCCGCTGATCGACCTGAACACGGCTAACCTGTTGGCCGCAGCGTTCAGGGGAATCGGCCAGGTGATGTTCCTCGAACATCCGCTGGCCGGGGCGATGATTGCCGTCGGTTTGCTGATCGCCGACCGCCGGGTGTTCGGCTGGGCATTGACGGCCTCGATGCTCGGCCTGGGCTCCAGCCTGCTGCACCATGAGACCGCCACCGCGCTGGCGGGTCTGGGCGGTGCCAACGCGGTGTTGGCCGCCCTGGCCTTCAGCACGCAGCGCCAGCCACCCTGGCTGCCACTGGCGGGCATTGTCCTGGCCTTGCTGCTGACGCCGCTGTTCGCCGCTGTCGGCCTGGCGACACTCACCGCGCCATTCATCCTCGCCTGCTGGCTGATCCGCGCCGCCCGCCAAATGTTCGGCAAAACCCCTGTCGATCCTTGCGCTCACGGCGACAATCAACCTAGGCTGCGCTGATCTTCGAGTCAGGCGTTATCCATGGACAGCAACAAAAACTGGCGTGAACAGCTCTACGTCATGATTTTTCAGACCGACACCCGGGCCGGCCGGCGTTTCGACGGCATTTTGCTGCTGATCATCCTCAGCAGCCTGGTGATCGTGATGCTCGACAGCATCGACACCGTCCACAAGAACTACGCCAATGTCCTGGCGTACATCGAGTGGGGCTTTACGGTGATCTTTCTCGGCGAGTACATCCTGCGCCTGTACTGCTCGCCCAAGCCGCTGCGTTATGCGTTCAGCTTCTACGGGCTGGTGGATCTGCTGGCCATCGTGCCCGGTATCCTCGCCCTCTACTATGCCGACGCCCAATACCTGCTGATCATCCGGATCATACGGATGCTGCGGATATTCCGGGTACTCAAGCTCAGCCCGTACCTCAAGCAAGCCAACTACCTGATGTCGGCTTTGCGGGGCAGCAAGCAGAAGATCGTGGTGTTCCTGGTCAGCGTCTGCACGTTGGTCACGGTGTTCGGCACGCTGATGTATGTGATCGAAGGCCCGGAGCATGGCTTTACCAGCATTCCCAAAGGCATCTACTGGGCTATCGTGACCCTGACCACCGTAGGCTTCGGCGATATCGTGCCGAAGACCCCGCTGGGCCAGGTGATATCGTCCCTGGTGATGATCACCGGTTACTCGATCATCGCCGTACCGACCGGGATCTTCACCGCCGAACTGGCCAACGCCATGCGCGGTGAACAACTGCAACACGATTGCCCGGTCTGCAGGAAAAACAGCCATGAGCATGGCGCCGCATTCTGTTCGCGCTGTGGCAATGCGCTGTTTAAGAAACTGGAATAAGCAAAGTGCTTTTTAATCTTTAAAGGCCTATGCAGGCCCGGTTATAGTCGCTGGCAAAATGCCTCACCTTTAATCTCGAACAAGGAATGCGCAGTGAAAAAACTCTTTGGCGCCTCACTTCTGGCCGCAGGCCTGGCCCTGACCAGCGTGGCTCAGGCCGCACCGACCCTTCTCAACGTGTCCTACGACGTGATGCGCGATTTCTACAAGGACTACAACACTGCGTTCCAGAAGCACTGGCAAGCCGAGCACAAGGAAAACATCACCATCCAGATGTCGTTCGGCGGTTCCAGCAAGCAGGCGCGTTCGGTCATCGACGGCCTGCCGGCCGACGTCATCACCATGAACATGGCCACCGACATCAACGCCCTGGCGGACAATGGCAAACTGGTCCCGGACAACTGGGTCACCCGCCTGCCGAACAACAGCGCTCCTTTCACCTCGGCCACGGTGTTCATCGTGCGCAAAGGCAACCCGAAAGCCCTGAAAGACTGGCCTGACCTGCTCAAGGACGGCGTGCAAGTGGTCGTGCCGAACCCGAAAACCTCGGGCAACGGCCGCTACACCTACCTGTCCGCCTGGGGCTATGTACTGAAGAACGGCGGCGACGAGAACAAGGCCAAGGCATTCGTCGGCAAACTGTTCAAACAGGCGCCGGTGCTCGACACCGGTGGCCGCGCCGCCACCACCACGTTCATGACCAACCAGATCGGCGACGTGCTGGTAACCTTCGAAAACGAAGCGGAAATGATTGCCCGCGAGTTCGGTCGCGACCAGTTCGAAGTCATCTACCCGAGCGTGTCCGCCGAAGCCGAGCCACCAGTGTCGGTGGTCGACAAAGTCGTCGAGAAAAAAGGCTCCCGCGCCGCTGCCGAGGAATACTTGAAGTTCCTGTGGTCGCCGGAAGGCCAGGAAATTGCCGCCGCCAACTACCTGCGTCCGCGCGACCCGGCGGTACTGGCCAAGTACACCGATCGTTTCCCGAAAGTGGACTTCCTGTCGGTGGAGAAAACCTTCGGCGACTGGCGCACCGTGCAGAAAACCCACTTCAATGACGGCGGGATTTTCGATCAGATCTACGCCCAGTAAGCATTGATCGACCATGAACAAGGCGGCCTGAAGAGGTCGCCTTTTTTTGTCCTGAAACATCATGCGACCTGATGAGTCCTATCACTGCAAACCCTCTTCCGCCGATGCCCGCAGCCGTTTAGCCTGCGCGCTTTCGAATCTGCTCAATGAGACACGTGATGAACCCAGCCAACCCGTTGCCCCACGGCGCCGCGACAATGACCAGAGGCATGGTGCTGCTGTTTGCCTTCTGCTGCGGCGCCATCGTCGCCAACATCTACTATGCGCAACCGATCATCGACCTGATCGCGCCGGACGTCGGCCTGAGCAGCACCCTGGCCAGCCTGATCGTGTCGTTGACCCAGATCGGCTATGCGCTGGGCCTGTTCTTCCTGGTGCCGCTGGGCGATCTGCTGGAGAACCGTCGGTTGATGATCATCACCACGGTGGTGGCCATCGCCAGCCTGTTGGGCGCTGCGTTCACCGATCAACCCAACGTGTTCCTGTTGATCTCGTTGCTGGTGGGGTTCAGCTCGGTGTCGGTGCAGATCCTGATTCCGCTGGCAGCGCATCTGGCGCCGGAAGAGACACGCGGCCGGGTCGTCGGCGGCATCATGGGCGGTCTGCTGTTGGGGATTCTGCTGGCGCGACCGGTGTCCAGTGTCGTGGCCGACCATTTTGGCTGGCGCGCGATGTTTGTGATCGCGGCGCTGTTGATGGCGGCGATCAGCATCGTGCTCGCCCTGACGATACCCAAGCGCCAGCCCGATCACAGTGCCTCTTATGGCCAGTTGCTGGGTTCGCTGTGGACACTGCTGCGACAACAGCCGGTCCTGCGCCAGCGGGCGTTTTATCAGGGCTGCATGTTCGCGACGTTCAGCCTGTTCTGGACCGCCGTACCGCTGGAACTGGCACGCAGTCATGGTCTGTCGCAAACCCAGATCGCGATCTTCGCCCTGGTGGGCGCCATCGGTGCCATCGCCGCGCCCATTGCCGGTCGTCTGGCCGACGCCGGGCACACCCGCATCGCTTCGTTGCTCGCCTTGCTGTTCGCCAGCCTGAGCTTCCTGCCCGCCTTCATCCATCCGGTCTACAGCGTCATCGGTCTGGCGGTCACCGGTGTGGTTCTGGATTTCTGCGTGCAGATGAACATGGTCTTGGGCCAGCGCGCGGTCTACGCCCTGGACGCCAAAAGCCGCAGTCGCCTGAACGCTTTGTACATGACCAGCATTTTCATCGGTGGCGCGTTCGGCTCCTCGGTGGCCAGTGCGGTGTACGAGCACGGTGGCTGGTTGTGGATCGTGATCGTGGGCAGCACCTTTCCACTGTTGGCATTGTTGCGTTTTTTGAGTGTTTCACGGAAGGCCTCGTTAGCGGCGGCATAGCGCAGCAAAAGCTCACGAGCAGGTCTGCTGATATCTCCGTTGACTCTGTCGGCCTCTTCGCGGGCAAGCCCGCCAGCGCCATCAGCGGCAAACCGGCGTCGCTCCCACCTTCCGGTATTCAACAGGCACAAAAAAGGCGACCCGGAGGTCGCCTTTTCCTATTGCCCGAATTGCCGTCCCAGGCCACCCGGGACGCCGTGGATATCGGTATCTTCCCACGGCCCGTTGGGGCTGATCGAGCGGCTCCAGCCGTTGTTCCAGCGGTAATAGGTGCGCTGGCGATAGAAAGTGTTGGGCTGATCGTCGAGCACATACACGCCCATTTTCTGATCCCAATGACTGTTGCCCCCCGGCGGTGGCGCGAAGCTGGCGGACGTGCGGGGCAGCGGCTTGGCAGGTTTGGCCGGGACACCAGGCTTGCCGGGCGCCGGGCTGGTCGAAGGCGTCGGGCTGGGTTGCGCGGGCGGGATCGGTGGCAGCGGCGTGGGCTCGGGCCGCTGGACCGCACACGCGCTTAACCCCAACACCAGACTGAGGAGGGTGATACGTGCGAGAACGGTCATGGCGGCTTTCCTGTTATTGGTCCGGGCTGTCGATGGTCAGTTTCTGCGCCGCGGTGGTGCTGCTGGCCATAGGCTGGCTGCGACCGACCCACTCACCGGCAGTCGGTTGACCGGCGCGGGAGATGCGTGCAACCAGTTGGACTTCAGGAAAGTTGGACAGTTTCAACTGCGGCATCATCGCATCGGCATCGCCCAGTTCCACGGTCGCCGGCAAGTCGGCCACGGTCAGGCGCTTGGCCGCCAGCGGTGCCGGCGGGCCGGATACGGCGCGGGCGAAAATGAACACACTGTCGCCCGGCTGAACCTTGGCCTTGAGCTCCGGCGCCAGATCGACGCTGACCTTGAGCAGCGCCGTCTTGGCGGCAACCGGCGCCTTGGCCACTTTGCCGCCGCTGGCCTCGAGTTTTTCCGTCGCCCGGTCGATACCACCCTGCAGCGCAGCGCGGGAATTGTCTTCCGGTGGCAGTTGCGTCAACAGGCGCGTCCAGTAGTCGATGGCGTCCTGATAACGCGCACTTTCGAACGCGGCGATGCCCAGCAAGCCGAGGCTGGTGACCTCCTTCGGATCGGCCTTCAACGCTTCATCGGTCAGGGCCTGGACCTTGTCCGACCACTGCTTGCCATCGGCAAAATACTGGGCCTGGGCCCATTGCCCCAACAGCTCGGGCTGACGTCCGGCCAAGTTGACCGTGCGCTCGAAGATCTTCGCCGCGTCGGCGGGACGATCCTGCGCCATGTAGGTCCGGCCGAGGAAGTACAGGCCTTCGGCCGAATCCGGCTGCGCGGCGACGGCGCGTTCCAGGCGCCGGGTCATTTCTTCCATCGACTGCGGCGCCTGGGCGAACTCGCGGGTCAGTTCGACCTTGTCGCTGGCACCGAAATGCAGATACAGCCCCAGGCCCAGCAGCGGGACCAACACAGCGGCCAACAGGGGCAACGTTTTGCCCAGGCGTGACAACGGCGGCGTATCGGCACCTTCGGTGTCGGCCAGCAGTTCACGGGCCGCTTCGGCACGGCCGCTGTCCATTTGCGCGTTGTCGAGAACACCCTCTTGCTGCTGGGTCTGCAACTCGGCCACGCGCTCCTGATACAGCGCGACGTTCAGGGCAGTACGATCCTCTTCAAGCTGGGCCCGACGGCCGCGCAGAACGGGGATCAGCAGAAAACTCAGGGCAACCAGTAGCAGCAGACCTGCAGCGAGCCAGAAATCAATCATTCTTGGTTTTTATCCAACAGTTGGTCGAGGCGCTCACGCTCTTCAGAGGAAAGCTCGGTCCGGTTCTCGGCACGTTGTTGCACGCGCCGGCGGCGGACGATCACGGCGATGACCACCACGCCGCCCAGCAACAGGCCGGCCGGGCCAAACCAGAGCAACGCGGTCTTGGCCGTCAGGGCCGGTTTGTAACGGACGAAATCACCGTAGCGATCGACCATGAAGTCGATGATCTGCTGGTTGTCCTTGCCCTCGCCCAACATGCGGAAAATCTCCTTGCGCAGGTCGGCGGCGATCGGTGCGTTGGAATCGGCGATGTCCTGATTCTGGCACTTGGGGCAACGCAGCTCTTTGGTCAGCTCGCGAAAGCGTTCGCGATCGGCTTCCCTGGCGAACTCGTAGGTATCGATGGCGGCGTGGGCCACCCCCGCGATGCTCAATCCGAGGATGGTCGCGGCAATCCAGCGCTTCATGGCTTGGCCTCGTCCACCAGGGCCTGGTACTTGGCCGCCAGTTTCTCGCGCCAGACCTGCTCGTCGATCACCCCGACGAACTTGTCGCGGATGATGCCCCTGGCGTCGATGAAGAAGGTTTCCGGAGCACCGTACACGCCCAGGTTCAAGCCGAGCGTGCCCTCGTCATCGCGGATGTCCAGTTGATACGGGTTGTGGAACTCCGCCAGCCACTTCAAGGCGTCGGCGTTGACGTCCTTGTAGTTGATGCCGTAGATCACCACCCCCTTCTCGGCCAGTTTGTTCAGCACCGGGTGCTCGACCCGGCAGGAAATGCACCAGGTGCCCCACACGTTGACCAATGCCGGTTTACCGACGATGTCGGCCCGGGTCAGGGTCCTGTCGCCCTGCACCGCTGGCAGGGAAAACTCGGGGAACGGCTTGCCGATCATCGCCGAAGGCAACTCGGCCGGGTCCAGGTACAGCCCGCGATACAGGAAAATAGCAACCACCAGAAAAATCGCCAGTGGCAACAGCATCAACCAACGTTTCATGCAGTGGCTCCACTCATGCCCAGTGCTTCCCGCACGCGGCTTTTTACCTTGACCCTGTAGCGCCGGTCCAACGCGGCCAGCACTCCGCCCAGGCCTGTGAGCAAACCGCCGAACCAGATCCAGCGCACGAACGGCTTGACGTGTACACGCACCGCCCAGGCACCGTCGCCCAGGGGTTCACCGAGGGCAACATACAGGTCACGGGTGAATCCGGCGTCGATCCCGGCTTCGGTCATCACCGAGTTCTGCACGGTATACAGGCGTTTTTCCGGGTGCAGCACGCTGACTTCCTTGCCGTCACGGATCACCCGCACGGTGCCCTTGTCGGAGGTGAAATTCGGGCCCTCGAAGTGCTTGGCACCTTCGAAGAGGAACTGATAACCGCCCAGCTCCATCGATTCGCCCGGTGCCAGGCGCAGGTCGCGCTCGGCACTGTTCTGGCTCGACAGGACGACACCCAGCGCGCACACGGCGATCCCCAGGTGCGCCACCTGCATGCCCCAATAGCTGCGGGTCAGGGTCGGCAAGCCCTTGATCAGGCCCTTGTGGCGAGTCTTGTCGAAGATGTCGCGCACACCGGCCAGCAACACCCACGCGGCGAGCATGAACGTCGCGATCACCGCCCAGTTGAAATCGCCGTAAGCGACGCCCGCCACCACGGCCAGTGCGGCGCTGCCGAGCAACACCGGGGTCAGCATGCCGACCAGCCATTTGACCGGGGTGTCCTTCCAGCGCACCAGCACGCCGACCGCCATCACCACCATCAACACGGCCATCAGCGGAATGAACAGCGCGTTGAAGTAAGGCGGGCCAACGGACAGCTTGGCACCGGTCATCGCATCGAGGATCAACGGGTACAGGGTGCCCAGCAGAATCATCGACGCGGCGACCACCAGCACCAGGTTGTTGCCCAGCAACAGGGTTTCCCGGGACCAGAGGTTGAAGCCGACCTGGCTCTTGACCACCGGCGCGCGCAGGGCGAACAACGTCAGCGAGCCACCGACCACGCACAGCAGGAACATCAGGATAAACACGCCGCGCTCAGGGTCGGAGGCAAATGCATGGACCGAGGTCAGCACGCCGGAGCGCACGAGGAACGTACCCAGCAGGCTCAGCGAAAATGCAGCGATGGCCAGCAACACGGTCCAGCTCTTGAACACGCCGCGCTTTTCGGTGACCGCCAACGAGTGAATCAGCGCGGTGCCCACCAGCCATGGCATGAACGAGGCATTTTCCACCGGGTCCCAGAACCACCAGCCGCCCCAGCCGAGTTCGTAGTAGGCCCACCAGGACCCCAGGGTGATGCCGATACCGAGAAAGGCCCAGGCGACGATGGTCCACGGACGCGACCAGCGCGCCCAGGCGGCATCGAGGCGACCGCCGAGCAAGGCGGCGATGGCAAAGGCGAACGCCACGGAGAATCCGACATAGCCCATGTAGAGCATTGGCGGATGCACGATCAGGCCGATGTCCTGCAGCAACGGATTGAGGTCACGGCCGTCGGCGGGGATCTGCGGCAGGATGCGCGAGAACGGGTTGGAGGTGAGGATCAGGAACAGCAGGAAACCGCTGCTGATCATGCCCATCACCGCCAGCACCCGCGCCAGCATCACCTGCGGCAACTGCCGGGAGAAGACCGAGACCGCAAAGGTCCAGCCGCCCAGGATAAATGCCCAGAGCAACAGCGAACCTTCATGGGCACCCCACACGGCGCTGAACTTGTAGTACCACGGCAACGCACTGTTGGAGTTGCTGGCGACATAGGCGACCGAGAAGTCGTCGGTCATGAAGGCGTAGGTCAGGCAGCCGAAGGCAAACGCCAGAAAGGCGAACTGGCCCCAGGCGGCCGGCTGCGCCAGGCTCATCCACAGGCGGTCACCGCGCCAGGCGCCGAGCAACGGCACCACGGCCTGAAACAAGGCAAAACACAGTGCCAGGATCATCGCCAGATGGCCCAGCTCCGGGATAAAAAGACCGGAAGTCATCGATCAACCCTCCTTCGCGGGCGTTGGAGCAGATTGACCGCTTTCTTTCAAAGCCTTGGTCACTTCGGGCGGCATGTATTTTTCATCGTGCTTGGCCAACACTTCGTCGGCCACCACCACACCCTCGGCGTTGAGCTTGCCCAAGGCAACGATGCCCTGCCCTTCGCGGAACAGGTCCGGCAGGATGCCGCGGTAGCTGACGGTCACGGACTTCTGGAAGTCGGTGACGACGAACTTCACGTCCAGCGAGTCGCCGGAACGTTGCAGCGACCCCTTCTCGACCATGCCGCCGGCACGGATGCGTGTGTCCAGAGGCGCTTCGCCATTGGCGATCTGGGTCGGCGTGTAAAACAGGTTGATGTTCTGTTGCAGGGCGCTCAGGGCCAGGCCGACGGCTGCGCCGACACCGACCAGAATCGCGAGAATGATGATAAGACGCTTTTTACGCAGCGGATTCACTTGCCGTTCTCCCGGCGCAAACGACGCGCCTCTTGTTGCAGATACCGCTTGCGGGCCAGGACTGGCGCCGCCACGTTCAGAACCAGCACCGCCAGGCAGATGCCATAGGCCGACCAGACATACAGGCCATGATGGCCCATGGCGAGAAAATCGCCGAATGAAGCAAAACTCATCGAGCGGCCTCCAGGCTGTTCTGCACTTCTGCCTTGACCCAACTGGCGCGGGCCTCGCGCTTGAGCACTTCAAGGCGCATGCGCAACAACAGCACCGCACCGAAGAAGCAGTAGAAGCCCAGTACCATCAGCAGCAGTGGCAGCCACATTTCCGCCGGCATCGCCGGTTTTTCCGTGAGGGTGAAGGTCGCGCCCTGGTGCAGGGTGTTCCACCACTCCACCGAGTACTTGATGATCGGGATATTGATCACGCCGACAATCGCCAGCACCGCACAGGCCTTGGCCGCACTGTCACGATTACTGATGGCGTTGCCCAGTGCAATGAGACCGAAGTACAGAAACAGCAGGATCAGCATCGACGTCAGTCGTGCATCCCAGACCCACCACGAGCCCCAGGTCGGCTTGCCCCAGATCGCGCCGGTGACCAGCGCCACGGCGGTCATCCAGGCACCGATGGGCGCCGCGCACTGCAGCGCGACATCGGCCAGCTTCATTTTCCACACCAGCCCGACGATGCCGCACACCGCGAGCATCACGTAGCAGGACTGGGCCAGCAACGCGGTGGGCACGTGGATATAGATGATGCGAAAGCTGTTGCCTTGCTGGTAGTCCGGCGGCGCGAAGGCCAGGCCCCAGACGGCGCCGACGCCGATCAGCAACAGTGCGGCGATGCTCAGCCAGGGCAACAGTCTGCCGCTGATGCCATAGAACCACTTGGGTGAGCCGAGCTTATGAAACCAGGTCCAGTTCATTGCTGTTTCCATCACGGTTGCCACTCGTCATCACGAGCAGCGCTGGGTCTTTGCTGATCAATATTTGATCAGACCTCATTATTCGCCGACGCTGATCTTCAGGCCAGCAGCGATTGCAAAAGGTGTCAGGGTTATCGCCAGGGCGGTCAGGCTGCCAAGCCACAGGAGATAACCGGTTGCCGGCATGCCCATCAAGGCGGCCTGCAAGGCGCCGCTGCCGAGAATCAACACCGGGATGTACAGCGGCAGAATCAGCAGCGCCAACAACAGGCCGCCGCGCTTCAACCCCACCGTCAGGGCCGCACCCACGGCACCGAGCAGGCTCAGCACCGGTGTACCCAGCAACAGGGAAAGCAGCAACACCGGTAGACAGGCGGTGGGTAAACCGAGCATCAGTGCCAGCAGTGGAGCGAGTAAAACCAGGGCCAGGCCAGAGAAGGCCCAGTGTGCCAGTACCTTGGCCAAAACCAGAAGAGGCAGGGGGTGCGACGAAAGGACCCACTGTTCGAGGGAACCGTCCTCGAAATCACTGCGGAAAAGCCCGTCCAGCGAGAGCAGGACCGATAAAAGGGCCGCGACCCAGACCAGTCCCGGAGACAAGGTTTGCAACAATTGAGACTCGGGACCGACGGCCAGCGGGAACAGGGACACCACGATCGCAAAGAACACCAGTGGATTGGCCAACTCCGCAGGGCGGCGGAACAACAAACGCGCCTCACGGGCGACCAGCAGACCGAACACACTCATGCGGCCCAATTCCCCAGGTCAATGTCACGATACCCGGCCGGCATGCGGGTCAGCGTGTGGTGAGTGGTCAACACCACCATGCCACCGCGTTCGCAGTGGCCGGCCAGATGAGATTCGAGTTGCGCCACGCCTTGCTTGTCCAGCGCGGTGAACGGCTCGTCGAGGATCCACAACGGCGGACTGTCGAGGTACAACCGCGCCAGCGCCACGCGACGTTGCTGGCCGGCAGACAGGGTGTGACAGGGAACATCCTCGAAGCCGCGCAGTCCGACGGCTGCCAGCGCGCTCCAGATGGCTTCATGGCTGGCCGGATGATGCAGGGCGCAGATCCAGCTGAGGTTTTCCTCCGGCGTCAGCAGGTCCTTGATGCCGGCGGCATGCCCGATCCATAACAGGTTGCGCGCCAGTTCGTTGCGCTGTTCGTTGAGCGGCTGGCCGTTGAGCAGGATTTGCCCGGCCGTCGGCTGCATCAGACCGGACAGTAGGCGCAACAGGCTGGTCTTGCCACTGCCGTTGGGGCCGCTGATTTGCACCATTTCGCCACTGGCCAGTCTCAAATCGAGATTTTCGAACAGCAGTCGAAGGTCTCGCTCACAGGCGAGTGCGACGGTTTGCAGGACTGGACTGGTCAAGAGATCACGGGCCTTTACGGTTCAAGTCGGCAGCGGAGCGGCCGCTAAAGGGGTGCAGCATAGTCGCAATGGCGGCCTGTTCTAGAGAGCTGCGTCAAACAATTGCAATGTTTTTGCCACTCTCCGAAAGACGGGCGGCATTATACATGCCATGCCCTACTCTAATGAGGGCAATTTCTTCAGGTTGTGACCGCGTATGACAGGCGAAATGAACATCCTCCCGCTCCCGCAGCCCACACCCGCGACCTCACGGCCGCTGGTGGTCAGCGGTGACCTGCTCAAGTTGCTGACGCCGATGGAAGGCCTGATCACGCCCGGCCAGTCGGCCAAGGCTGAAGTGCTGTCGCTGAAGCAGGCGGACCAGACCTTTCAACTGCTGCTCAAGGTCACCCTCGAGAACGGCCGGCAGACCACGGTCCAGGCCACCAGCAGCCAGCCGCTGCCCCAGGGTACGAACCTGGCGATCACCCAGCCCTCGGCGAGCAACCTGGCTGTGACGGTGCAACAGGCGATTGCCTCCAGTGTCGCCACCCTCACCCGCATCGACACCGCGCAACTGCCGGTGGGCACACTGTTGCAAGGCAAGGTGCTGACGGCCCAGGTGCTGCCGCAGGTGCCGGGCCAGCCAACGGTATTTCGCTCGCTGGTGAGCCTGCTCAACACCGCATTGAGCGGCAGGACGCTGACCCTCGACAGCCCGACGCCCCTGCGCATCGGCACCTTGCTCAGCGCCCAGGTGCAAGACAGCCAGACCCTGAAATTCGTCCCGCTGAGCAGTCGTCAGGAACAACTGGCGGTTACTCAGCAACTGGCCAGCCAACAGAGTCGCCAGGGCTCGCTGGACGGCCTGCTGAAATTGCTGCAAAACCTGCCGGCCACCGACCAGACGTCCAGCGACCTGAGGGCGGCGGCGAACAGGCTGCTCGCCGGCCTGCCGGACGCTCAGCAACTGAGCACCCCCAAAGGCCTGGCGCTGGCACTGGCCAGTAGCGGCGCCTTCCTCGAATCGAAGCTTCTGGGCGGACAAAACCCGACGCTGGCGCCGGACTTGAAAGGCGACCTGCTCAGGCTGATTGCACAAGTGACCCAGGGACTGCCGACCAACACCAATCTCAATGCGATCATTGCGGCCAACACCCTCGCCCAGGCCATGCCGAGCTTCGTGCGCAATGCCCTGGGCATGCTCGGGCAGGTCAGCGCCAAGCCGTCACCGACCGGATTCCCGCTGCCCGAGCGCCTGTTGCAGAGCGCGGAAGGCGAAGACGATCTCGAACACCTGCTGCGCCTGGCTGCCGCAGCGGTTTCTCGCCTGCAAAGCCACCAGTTGTCGAGCCTGGAGCAGACCGGCGTGACCAGCGACGGTCGCCTGATGAGCACCTGGCAGCTGGAAATCCCGATGCGCAACCTGCAAGACATCGTGCCCCTGCAAGTCAAGTTTCAGCGCGAGGAAGCACCGGAAAAGGAACAGCCCCAGGAGCGCCGCGACGAACGCGAACCCAAACAGCAATTGTGGCGCGTCGATCTGGCGTTCGACATGGAACCGCTGGGCCCGCTGCAGATCCAGGCGCAACTGATTCAGGGCAGCCTGTCGAGCCAGTTGTGGGCCGAACGGCCCTACACGGCGAGCCTGATCGAAAGCAACCTGGCCGCGCTGCGCCAACGCCTGTTGGACTCGGGCCTGAACGTGGGCGACCTCGATTGCCACCAAGGCAAACCGCCCCAAGGTCCACAAACCCGTCTCGAACAACGCTGGGTCGACGAAACCGCATGAACAACACCCACGCCCCACGCCAGGCCATCGCGCTGAAATACGACGGCAGCCACGCACCGACCCTGACCGCCAAGGGCGATGAGGAACTGGCCGAAGAAATCCTGCGGATCGCCCGCGACTATGAAGTGCCGATCTACGAAAACGCCGAGCTGGTGAGACTGCTGGCGCGCATGGAGCTGGGGGACAGTATTCCGGAGGAGCTGTACCGCACGATCGCCGAGATCATTGCGTTTGCGTGGAACCTGAAAGGCAAGTTTCCTGCCGGGCAGGACCCGGATGCGCCGATGGTCGAGAAAGACGTGACCGACCGTGGGGATGATTACTGAGGTGTTGGGGACGCCATCGCCGGCGAGCCGGCGATTGGGTACTGACCATCAACTCTTGTGCAACTTGCTCATCAACTCGGCCTCAGCCTGGGTCAAACCGCAGGACTGGGTCAGTTCATCGACGCTCGCTCCCATCCCGACCAATCGCGCCGCCTGGGCAAACGACAGGCTCGACGGGTCGCGCTGTTCCAGTTGAGCCAGCTTGTCCGGCAACGGAGCAACCACCGCGCGCAGCTCATGCAGGTCTTCCCCCATGCGCACGGTGCCACTCTGGTAGTTCTCAACCAGTCTGGCCAGTTCCTTGATGCGCTGATCGCGCAGCGCATCGCCCTGGGCCTGTTGTGCGGCGATCTGCCGCTGCCCGCGAATGTACGCCAGGAACATTGCCAGCGTGCCTGCCCAGAACAGGAACAGGACAATGACCGCAACCTCGAGAATCAATCAGATATTCTCCAGTTCCGACCATTCCTCTTCGCTCATCATCTTGTCCAGTTCGACCAGGATCAGCAGCTCGTTGTTCTTGTTGCACACGCCCTGGATGAACTTGGCGGACTCTTCATTGCCCACGTTCGGCGCGGTTTCGATTTCCGACTGACGCAGGTAAACCACTTCGGCCACGCTGTCGACCATGATGCCGACCACTTGCTTGTCGGCCTCGATGATGACGATCCGGGTGTTGTCGCTGATCTCGGCATTCATCAGGCCGAAGCGCTGGCGGGTGTCGATCACGGTGACCACGTTGCCGCGCAGGTTGATGATGCCCAGCACGTAGCTTGGGGCACCCGGAACCGGAGCGATCTCGGTGTAACGCAGGACTTCCTGAACGCGCATCACGTTGATGCCGTAGGTTTCATTGTCCAGCTTGAAGGTTACCCATTGCAGGATCGGATCTTCGGAACCCTTTGCAGACGACGCCTTATCATTCATACCCTGACCCCTCGAAAAACCGCCCTGGCGGTGTGTGTTCGGTGCGATGGCAACTCATTTGCCCCGCGTGTTTTTTATGTTGGCTTGTGGATCGGCTTGCTGCCGCCCAGGTGTTTTGCGCCGCCACTGGCAATCAGCTCGGCCAGTGCGGCCACGTCGAGCAACGCACACATGTGTTCAATGACCGTGCCTGCCAGCCACGGCCGTTGGCCACGATGGGTGCGCCATTTGATTTCGTTCGGGTCCAGGCGCAATGAGCGGCTGACCTGATGCACCGCCAGCCCCCACTCGTAGCCCTGGACCGAAATGACGTACTGCAGGCCCTGGCGGAAGTCGTCCCGATATCGGTCGGGCATGACCCAACGCGCGGTGTCGAGCACCTTCAGGTTGCCGGCCTGGCTCGGCAGGATCCCGAGGAACCATTCCGGCTGACCGAACAGCGGCGTCAGCTCCTGGCCGGCCAGTGAATAAATCGAGCCCAGGCACACCAGCGGCACCGCAAGGGTCAGCCCGGCGACATCGAACAACAGGCATTCGAACGCGTCGGCGGCCCAGGCGGGACGACCGTCGGTTTCCACCGGCGGCGGCGTGTTGCTGGGTGGCAAATGGACTTCGACGATCGGCGGCACCAGCGCCTGCAGCAACGGCGCGATGGTCGACACCGGCGCCATGACCGGGGCCGGTGCATCGATCAGCGCCACTGGCGCTTGCACGACAGGCGCGGCAACCGGTGCCGTAACAGGCGCAGGTGTTTGCGGCGACTTCTGCGCGTCGCGGGCCTGCTCTTCAAGCACCGCTGCCTGGAACTCGTCGAGTGCCGCCTCGACCTCGATCACCTCGGCAATCGTCTCGATTTCCGCTGGCGCCTCTTCGGTCGCGTCCATCAGCAAGTTGTCCAGATAGGACTGAAGTGCAAGCTGCGGACGGGACGTGACTTTTACCGGGCGATTCATCTCACGCCACCTGCGCAACGGACTGCTGCGCGAGCAAATGCTTGAGCAGGGCACGATAGGCCAGCACCCCACGGCTCTTGCCGTCGAATTGCGAAGGGGTGACACCGGCACGGCTGGCGTCACGCAAGCGCGTGTCGACCGGGATATAGCCCTGCCAGATTTCGTCGGGGTACTTGTCGCGCAATACCCGCAAGGTCCCGAGGGACGCTTGCGTACGGCGGTCGAACAGCGTCGGCACGATGCTGAATGCCAGCGGCTGCTTGCGCGAGCGGTTGACCATCGCCAGGGTATTGACCATGCGCTCCAGCCCCTTGACCGCCAGGTGCTCGGTCTGCACCGGAATGACCAGTTGCTGACTGGCCGCCAAGGCATTGACCATCAGCACGCCGAGCAACGGCGGACTGTCGATCACGGCGTAATCGAAGTCCTGCCACAGTTGCGCGAGGCTCTTGGCGATCACCAGGCCCAGGCCGCTTTGCCCCGGCGACTGGCGTTCCAGCGTTGCCAGTGCGGTGCTCGACGGCAGCAGGGAAATACTGGCATGGCTGGTGGGCAACAGCAGTTGGCCGGGCAGGCCTTGCGGCACGCTGCCCTTGTGCAGGAACAGGTCGTAGCTGCTGTGCTCCAGGGTGTCTGGATCGTAACCGAAGTAGCTGGTCATCGAGCCGTGAGGGTCGAGATCGACCACGACCACGCGCTTGCCCGCCTCAGCCAGCAACCCGGCTAAAGCGATGGAGGAAGTGGTTTTACCAACACCACCCTTTTGATTGGCAACTGCCCAGACTCTCATTCGGATTGTTCCTCCCGGTCGAACCGGTCGACCGAGAAATAGCTCAACGTGTTAATACGGGTGACGGAGAATTGACGGCGCTCTCGCGTACCGGTGGTTTGACCGGTGCAGGTGCAGTTTGTGTGCCAGCACGCTTCAACGCGGCGTCAGGTTGCGCATTGGCAGTTCCGGTGCCGGTCAGGCTGCGCCGCACATCGAGGTTGCGTGACACCACCAACACCACACGACGGTTGCGCGCCCTGCCCTCTGCCGTGGCGTTGTTGGCCACCGGCTGAAATTCGCCATACCCCACCGAGGCCATCCGACCCGGGTTCACGCCCTGCATCGCCAGCATGCGCACGATGCTCGCCGAACGCGCCGAGGACAGTTCCCAGTTGGTCGGGTACTGCGCCGTGCGGATCGGCTGGTCGTCGGTAAAACCTTCGACGTGAATCGGGTTGTCGAACGGTTTCAGAATCGCTGCCACCTTGTCGATGATGTTGAACGCGACGTCGCTGGGCATGGCATCGCCGCTGCCGAACAACAGACTGGAATTGAGTTCGATCTCGACCCACAGCTCGTTGCCGCGCACGGTCATCTGGTTGGAGCTGATCAAGTCGCCGAACGCCGCGCTGATGTCATCGGCGATGCTTTTCAGCGGATCGCTGGCCCCGGCGATACCGGCGTCGACCTGGTCGCTGTCCTTGACCAGCGGCTTGGCCGGGGTCACGGTCTTCGGCCGCTCATCGCCAATGGGGATCGGCTGCAACGAGCGATCCGCATCGGTGAACACGCCGACGAGCGCCTGGGAAATGATCTTGTACTTGCCTTCGTTGATCGAGGAAATCGAGTACATCACCACGAAAAAGGCGAACAGCAGGGTAATGAAGTCGGCGTAGGAAACCAGCCAGCGTTCATGGTTCACATGCTCTTCATGTTGTCGGCGACGCGCCATGGTCCATTACCCCCATCAATCCATGAAGCCCTGAAGCTTCAGCTCAATAGAGCGAGGGTTTTCGCCTTCGGCAATCGACAGAATGCCTTCCAGCAACATTTCGCGATAACGCGACTGGCGCAATGCAACGGACTTGAGCTTGGCCGCGATCGGCAGCAGCACCAGGTTGGCACTGGCCACGCCGTAGATGGTGGCGACGAACGCCACGGCGATGCCACTGCCCAGGTTCGCCGGGTCGGCCAGGTTGCCCATGACGTGGATCAGGCCCATGACCGCACCGATGATGCCGATGGTCGGCGCGTAGCCACCCATGCTTTCGAAGACTTTGGCCGCTTCGATGTCGCGGCTTTCCTGGGTGTAGAAGTCCACTTCCAGAATGCTGCGGATGGCTTCCGGCTCTGCACCGTCGACCAGCAACTGCAGGCCCTTGCGCGAGTAGCTGTCAGGTTCGGCGTCCGCCACCCCTTCCAGGCCGAGCAGACCTTCCTTGCGGGCGGTCAGACTCCAGTTCACCACGCGGTCGATGCCGCCAGCCAAATCCACGCGGGGCGGGAACAGGATCCAGCCGAGAATTTGCATGGCGCGCTTGAAGGCGCTCATGGGCGACTGCAGCAGCGCCGCACCAATGGTCCCGCCGAGCACGATCAGCGCCGCAGGGCCGTTGGCCAGGGCACCGAGGTGACCGCCCTCGAGGAAGTTGCCGCCGATGATGGCGACGAACGCCATGATGATCCCGATAAGGCTGAGTACGTCCATCAGATGCACGCCTCGACCAGATGCTTGCCTATGTCATCGAGGCCATACACCGCGTCGGCGAGCTCCGCCTTGACGATGGCCATCGGCATGCCATAGATCACGCAGCTGGCTTCATCCTGGGCCCAGATCGAGCTGCCGCCCTGCTTGAGCAGGCGCGCGCCTTCGCGGCCGTCGGCGCCCATGCCGGTCAACACCACCGCCAGAACTTTGTCACCGTAGGATTTGGCCGCGGAACCGAAGGTGATGTCCACGCATGGCTTGTAGTTCAGACGCTCGTCGCCCGGCAGGATTTTCACCGCGCCGCGGCCATCGATCATCATCTGCTTGCCGCCCGGCGCCAGCAGTGCCAGGCCCGGACGCAGGATGTCGCCATCCTCGGCTTCCTTGACGCTGATGCGGCACAGCTTGTCCAGACGCTCGGCGAACGCCTTGGTGAAGGCCGCCGGCATGTGCTGGATCAACACGATCGGTGCCGGGAAATTGGCCGGCAACTGGGTCAACACCCGCTGCAGGGCCACCGGGCCGCCCGTGGACGTACCAATGGCCACCAGTTTGTAGGCTTTGCGTTTGGGCGCCGGCGAAGACACGGCATGTGCCGGTGCGTGGCCAGGCGCAGGGTTCCGGGACGGCGTGATGGCCGCACGGACGGGCGCAGCGCTGCCATAACTGCTGGCGCTGGTGGGCGCGGAAGTCGGCGCAGGCGACGGGGCCGGTGCGCTGTAGGCGCTGACACGACGGTTGCTGCGCGAGATGCTGAGAATCTTCTCGCACAGCAGTTGCTTGACCTTCTCGGGGTTACGCGAGATGTCTTCGAAATTTTTCGGCAGGAAATCCACCGCACCGGCGTCCAGCGCGTCCAGGGTGACCCGGGCGCCTTCGTGCGTCAGCGATGAGAACATCAACACCGGAGTCGGGCAGCGCTGCATGATGTGCCGCACCGCCGTGATGCCATCCATCATCGGCATCTCGTAGTCCATGGTGATCACGTCCGGCTTGAGGGCCAGCGCCTGATCGATCGCCTCTTTGCCGTTGGTCGCCGTACCGACGACCTGGATATTGGAGTCCGCTGAAAGAATTTCCGAGACGCGGCGGCGGAAAAAACCCGAATCGTCCACCACCAGGACCTTGACTACCATAAACACTCCGTTAGGCGGGAGCGAGGCTAGGTCGCCCCGCTCCCCCTGAATCAAATACGCCGTGCGGCGTAACGCTTGAGCATGCTCGGAACATCGAGAATCAGCGCGATGCGGCCATCACCGGTGATGGTGGCGCCCGACATGCCCGGGGTTCCCTGCAGCATTTTGCCCAATGGCTTGATGACCACTTCTTCCTGGCCCACCAGTTGATCGACGACGAAGCCGATCCGCTGGGTGCCCACCGAAAGAATCACCACATGGCCCTCGCGCTGCTCTTCGTGAGCGGCGGAGCTGACCAGCCAGCGCTTGAGGTAGAACAATGGCAGTGCCTTGTCCCGCACGATCACCACTTCCTGGCCATCCACCACGTTGGTGGTCGACAGGTCGAGGTGGAAAATCTCGTTGACGTTCACCAGCGGGAACGCAAACGCCTGGTTGCCCAGCATGACCATCAGCGTCGGCATGATCGCCAGGGTCAACGGCACCTTGATGACGATCTTCGAGCCCTGGCCCTTGGTCGAGTAGATGTTGATCGAACCGTTGAGCTGGGAAATCTTGGTCTTCACCACGTCCATGCCCACGCCACGTCCCGACACGTCGGAGATCTCGGTCTTGGTCGAGAAACCCGGGGCGAAAATCAGGTTGTAGCACTCGGTGTCGCTCAGGCGATCGGCCGCATCCTTGTCCATCACCCCGCGTTTTACCGCGATGGCGCGCAGGACGTTCGGGTCCATGCCCTTGCCGTCATCGGAGATCGACAGCAGGATGTGGTCGCCTTCCTGCTCGGCGGCGAGGATGACCTTGCCACCACGGGACTTGCCCGAGGCTTCGCGTTCTTCCGGCGACTCGATGCCGTGGTCGACCGCGTTGCGCACCAAGTGGACCAGCGGGTCGGCCAGGGCCTCGACGAGGTTCTTGTCGAGGTCGGTTTCTTCGCCGACCAGCTCCAGGTTGATCTCTTTCTTGAGCTGGCGTGCCAGGTCGCGAACCAGACGCGGGAAGCGCCCGAACACCTTCTTGATCGGTTGCATCCGGGTCTTCATGACTGCGGTCTGCAGGTCGGCGGTGACCACGTCGAGGTTGGACACCGCCTTGGACATGGCTTCATCGGCGCTGTTGGCACCCAGGCGCACCAGGCGGTTACGCACCAGCACCAGCTCACCGACCATGTTCATGATTTCGTCGAGACGCGCGGTGTCGACCCGCACGGTGGTCTCGGCCTCGCTGGCCGGTTTCTCCGCAGGTGCTGCGGCGGCCCGGGCAGGCGCCGGTGCAGCGGCAGGCTTCGGCGCGGGGGCAGGCTTCGGCGTTTCGGCCTTGGGCTCGGCAGCCTTGGCAGCCGGTGCCTTGGCAGCGGGGGTGGCGACCGAGGAAGCGGCGGCACCGCTGGCAACATCGGTGAACTTGCCCTTGCCGTGCAAATCGTCGAGCAGCGATTCGAACTCGTGATCGGTGATCAGGTCGCTGCCCGCTGCGGCGGCATTTGGCGCAGCCGAGGCCGGGACCGACGCGATGGCCGACTCCAGTGCGTCGACCGCAAAGTTGCCTTTGCCGTGCAACTGATCGAGCAATGCCTCGAACTCGTCGTCGGTAATGTCGGAGCTGTCGCCCGGCTCTTTCGGCGCGGCGGCGGCCGGAGCGGCTGGCGCTGCGCCCACCGCGTCGGCGGCGAACTGGCCCTTGCCGTGGAGCTGGTCGAGCAGCGACTCGAACTCGGCATCGGTGATTTCATCACTGGCCGCGTCGGACGCTGAGACCGGAGCAGCTGCCGGTGCCTCTGCCTCGGCCTTGACGGCGTTCAGCGAGTCCAGCAGTTGTTCGAATTCGTTATCGGTAATATCGCCCGACTCGGCTTCGGCGGCCGCTGCCTGTGGCGCTTCCACCACGTCGGCCACCGGCGCGGCCTGATCGGCCGATTGCGGCTCGGCCAGACGCGCCAGGGCGGCGAGCAATTCAGGTGTGGCAGCCGTGATCGGGCTGCGATCGCGGACTTCGCCGAACATGCTGTTCACCGAGTCCAGCGCTTCGAGAACCACGTCCATCAATTCCGAGTCGACGCGGCGCTCACCCTTGCGCAGGATGTCGAACACGTTCTCGGCGATGTGACAGCACTCCACCAGCTCATTGAGCTGAAGGAAGCCGGCGCCCCCTTTTACAGTGTGAAAACCGCGAAAAATTGCATTGAGCAAGTCCGCATCATCAGGTCGGCTTTCCAGCTCGACCAGCTGTTCGGACAGTTGCTCTAGAATCTCGCCGGCCTCAACCAGGAAATCCTGAAGGATCTCTTCATCGGCGCCGAAGCTCATTAAGGGTGTGCTCCTACAGGTCTAAAAACCCAAAAACCTAAAATGCCTGAATTTTAAAAGCCCAGGCTGGATAGCAAATCGTCCACATCGTCCTGACCGGACACAACGTCTTCTCTTTTATCGGCATGAATCTGTGGACCTTCACCCTGAGAGAGATGTTTTTGTGGATCTTTTTCTGCAAGCATTGCTTCACGGTCATGTTCGATGCCCGCAAAGCGGTCAACCTGACTGGCCATGAGCACGAGCTTGAGCAGGTTGGCTTCAACTTCAGTGACCAATTGCGTGACACGCTTGATCACCTGGCCGGTGAGGTCCTGGTAATCCTGCGCGAGCAGGATGTCGTTGAGGTTGCTCGACACCGCCCGATTGTCCGTGCTGCTGCGTGCCAGAAAACCGTCGACACGCCGTGCCAGCTCGCGGAACTCCTCGGCCCCGACTTCGCGACGCATGAAGCGCCCCCAGTCGGTGCTCAGCGCCTGGGCTTCATCGCCCAGGCTGTTGACCAGGGGCGTTGAGCTCTCGACCAGGTCCATGGTGCGATTGGCAGCGGCCTCTGTCAGCTTGACAACATACCCTAGGCGTTCGGTGGCATCCGTGATCTGGGACACTTCCTCGGCTTGTGGCATGTGCGGATCGATCTGGAAATTGACGATCGCGCTATGCAGCTCGCGGGTGAGCTTGCCCACTTCCTGATACAGGCCGCGGTCACGGGTCTGATTGAGCTCATGGATCAGTTGCACCGCGTCGCCGAACTTGCCTTTTTCAAGGCTTTCGACCAGTTCGACCGCATGTTTTTTCAGGGTCGACTCAAAGTCGCCCTGTGAAGATTCTTTGTGGTCCATAGCTCCCCCGTGGCGCCGTGACTCAACCGATGCGTTCGAAAATCTTCTCGATTTTTTCTTTCAACGCCTGGGCCGTGAAGGGTTTGACCACATAACCGTTTACACCGGCCTGGGCCGCTTCGATGATCTGCTCGCGCTTGGCTTCAGCCGTCACCATCAGTACCGGCAGGTGCTTGAGCTTTTCGTCGGCGCGCACGTGGCGCAGCAGATCGATACCGGTCATGCCGGGCATGTTCCAGTCGGTGACCAGAAAGTCGATGCTTCCGCTGTTGAGGACCGGAATGGCGGTGGTGCCATCGTCAGCCTCGACCGTGTTGGTGAACCCAAGGTCACGCAACAGGTTCTTGATGATCCGCCGCATCGTTGAGAAGTCATCAACGATGAGGATTTTCATGTTCTTGTCCAATTCGACCTCCAAGCAGTCTTAAACGCGCCCAGCACCTGGACGCGCCATTTCAATCAATTCGGCAGAGCACTCAATGACTGTCTGGAGCACAACAGATCGAGACCGGCGTGGTTCACCACCACACCAGCCACGTTCGCAGTGTCCCCACACTGCCTTCAGCGCGCTCGCCACTCCCCCAAACGCCCCCGCAAACGGGCCGCGCACTGGCTGTGTAACTGGCTGACCCGAGATTCACTGACCCCCAGGACTTCACCGATTTCCTTGAGATTCAACTCTTCGTCGTAGTACAGCGCCAACACCAGTCGCTCGCGCTCCGGCAAATTGGCAATCGCGTCCGCCAACGCCGCCTGGAAGCGTTCATCTTCCAGGTCGCGTGACGGCTCGAGATGAGCACTCGCGCCATCCTCGTGCAGCCCTTCGTGTTCGCCGTCCTGCAACAGATCGTCGAAACTGAATAACCGGCTGCCCAGGGTGTCGTTCAAAATCCCGTAATAATCGTCGAGACTCAATTGGAGTTCGGCCGCAACCTCGTGATCTTTAGCGTCACGGCCGGTTTTAGCTTCAATCGAGCGAATCGCGTCGCTGACCATGCGGGTATTGCGGTGGACCGAACGTGGCGCCCAGTCCCCCTTGCGCACTTCATCAAGCATGGCGCCGCGGATTCGAATGCCCGCGTACGTCTCGAAACTGGCGCCTTTGCTGGCGTCATATTTGGTCGATACTTCCAGCAGGCCGATCATGCCGGCCTGGATCAGGTCTTCGACCTGGACACTGGCCGGCAGACGCGCCAGCAAGTGGTAGGCAATGCGTTTGACCAGTGGCGCGTAACGCTCGATCAGCTCGTACTGCGCGTCACGCGCCGACTTCTTGTAGAGGTTGTAACCGCTGGCTGTCATAGCACGGGTCCTGCCGTTTGTTGCACGAGGCGCTCGACGAAAAACTCCAGGTGCCCACGCGGATTGGCGGGCAGCGGCCAGGTATCGACCTTTTGTGCGATGGCCTTGAAGGCCAGGGAGCACTTGGAACGCGGGAAGGCTTCATAGACGGCGCGCTGCTTCTGGACGGCCTTGCGCACGCTTTCGTCGTAGGGCACCGCGCCGACGTATTGTAAGGCGACGTCCAGGAAGCGATCCGTGACCTTTGTCAACTTGGCGAACAGGTTGCGCCCTTCCTGCGGGCTCTGGGCCATGTTGGCCAGGACGCGGAAGCGGTTCATGCCGTAGTCGCGGTTCAACAGTTTGATCAGTGCGTAGGCATCGGTGATGGAGGTCGGCTCGTCACAGACCACCAGCAGCACTTCCTGCGCGGCGCGAACGAAGCTGACTACCGAGTCACCAATACCCGCAGCGGTGTCGATCACCAGCACGTCGAGGTTGTCGCCGATATCGCTGAACGCCTGGATCAGGCCGGCATGCTGGGCCGGGCTCAGGTGCACCATGCTCTGGGTGCCGGACGCTGCCGGGACGATGCGGATGCCGCCGGGCCCCTGCAACAATACGTCACGCAGCTCACAGCGGCCTTCGATCACGTCGGCCAGCGTGCGTTTGGGTGTCAGGCCCAGCAGAACGTCGACGTTTGCCAGCCCCAGATCGGCGTCCAGCAGCATGACGCGCCGGCCAAGCTCAGCCAGGGCCAGGGACAAGTTCACTGACACGTTAGTCTTCCCGACGCCACCTTTGCCGCCGGTCACCGCGATCACCTGTACGGGATGCATGCTGCCCATGTTATTTCTTTACCTTGTCTTGCATAGACGGAGGCCACATTACTGGCTGCGCGTTCGTAAACGGAACAATGCCTGGCAGACCATCGATGTAGGTACAAAAAATGTTCATTACCTCAGCCGACCTGCTTGGTCGGGCTGTGGTAGATATCAGCGAACATGTCAGCCATGGCTTCTTCGCTGGGTTCTTCCTGCATTTGCACGCTGACGGCGCGACTGACCAGTTGATGACGACGCGGCAGATGCAGGTCATCCGGAATCCGCGGGCCATCGGTCAGGTAAGCCACCGGCAACTCATGACTGATTGCCAGGCTCAACACCTCGCCCAGACTTGCCGTTTCATCCAGTTTAGTCAGTATGCAGCCAGCGAGCCCGCAGCGCTTGTAACTGTGATAAGCAGCCGTTAGAACCTGTTTCTGGCTGGTGGTTGCCAACACCAGGTAATTTTTTGCCCGGATGCCACGACCGGCCAGGCTTTCAAGCTGCATGCGCAGGGCCGGATCGCTGGCCTGCAGGCCTGCGGTATCGATCAGCACCACGCGCTTGCGCAGCAGGGGATCCAGCGCCTGCACCAGGGACTGGCCCGGATCGACATGGGTCACCGACACATTGAGAATCCGCCCAAGGGTCTTGAGTTGTTCCTGAGCGCCGATGCGGTAGCTGTCCATGCTGACCAGCGCAATGCTTTGCGCGCCGTACTTGAGCACGTAGCGGGCAGCCAGCTTGGCCAGCGTGGTGGTCTTGCCCATGCCGGCCGGACCGACCATGGCAATCACACCCCCTTCTTCCAGCGGCTCGACTTCTGGCGTGCTGATCATCCGTGCCAGGTGTGCCAGCAACATGCGCCAGGCCTGGCGAGGCTCGTCGACGTCGGTAATCAACGCCAGCAGGTCGCGGGACAACGGACCGGACAAACCGATGCGCTGCAGGCGACGCCAGAGGTTGGCCTGTGCCGGGGCATTGCCCTGCATCTGGCTCCAGGCCAGCGAGCCGAGCTGGACTTCCATCAGCTCGCGCAGGCTGTTGAGCTCGAAACGCATCGATTCCAATGCCCGCGGATCCACGCCGGCAGGCGCCGGTGCCGGGGCAGGTGCCGCACGGCGCGGCTCGGTGTAGGTCGGCTCGATCAGTGGCTCGGCAGCGGTGAGCGGCAGGCCGGCGAACAGTTGGCGATTGGTCGACTTGTCGCTCTCGCCCTCGTTGCGCAGGCTCAACTCGGCCTGGGCGTTGACGATCCGCGACTGGGTCTTGCGCAGCTCATCTTCGAGTTCCATGTTCGGAACGCGCGGGGCCAGCGCCGACAGCTTGTAATCCAGGGCTGCCGTGAGCTCGACACCACCGGCGATCCGGCGGTTGCCGATGATGGCGGCATCAGCGCCCAGCTCATCACGAACCAGTTTCATGGCCTGGCGCATATCGGCGGCGAAAAAACGCTTAACTTGCATAAACCACTACCTCAGCCATTGGGCCCTACTGTCGCAACGATGGTCACTTGCTTGTTGTCAGGGATTTCCTGGTAAGCCAACACGTGCAAACCGGGAACTGCCAGCCGGCCGAATCGCGACAGCATCGCGCGGACCGGACCCGCCACCAGCAGGATGACCGGTTGACCTTGCATTTCCTGACGCTGCGCCGCTTCGATCAACGACCGCTGCAGCTTCTCAGCCATGCTTGGCTCCAGCAAAACGCCCTCTTCCGAGCCTTGCCCTGCCTTCTGCAGACTATTGAGCAAAATTTGTTCCAACCTGGGCTCCAGAGTGATAACTGGCAGCTCGGACTCAGTCCCTACAATGCTTTGGACGATTGCGCGGGATACACCAACGCGCACGGCGGCCACCAGCGCGGCAGTATCTTGACTCTTGGCGGCATTGTTCGCGATGGCTTCGGCAATGCTGCGGATGTCGCGCACCGGCACCTGCTCGGCCAACAGCGCCTGCAGAACCTTGAGCAACTGCGACAGCGACACCACGCCCGGCACCAGCTCCTCGGCCAGTTTCGGCGAGCTCTTGGCCAGCAATTGCATGAGTTGCTGCACTTCTTCGTGGCCGATCAGCTCACTGGAGTGCTTGTACAGAATCTGGTTCAGGTGGGTCGCCACTACGGTACTGGCATCGACCACGGTGTAGCCGAGCGATTGCGCCTGCGCACGCTGGCTGATTTCGATCCAGACCGCCTCCAGCCCGAAAGCCGGATCCTTGGCGTTGATCCCGTTGAGCGTGCCATAGACCTGCCCCGGATTGATCGCCAGTTCGCGATCCGGGTAAATCTCCGCTTCCGCCAGGATGACCCCCATCAGGGTCAGGCGGTAGGCACTTGGCGCCAGGTCGAGGTTGTCACGGATGTGCACGGTCGGCATCAGGAAACCCAGGTCCTGGGAGAGCTTCTTGCGCACCCCCTTGATCCGCGCAAGCAACTGGCCACCCTGGTTGCGGTCCACCAGCGGAATCAGGCGGTAGCCGACTTCCAGGCCGATCATGTCGATGGGCGTGACGTCGTCCCAGCCAAGCTCCTTGGTTTCCATGGCGCGGGCAGGCGATGGCAGCAGTTCCTGCTGACGCTTGACCTCTTGCAGGGCCTGGACCTTGACGGCGTTCTGCTTTTTCCAGAACAGGTAGGCACCGCCTGCCGCCAGGGCCGCCATGCTCAGGAAGGAGACGTGCGGCATGCCGGGCACCAGGCCCATCACCGCCATCAGGCCGGCTGCCACGGCCAGGGCTTTCGGCGAGGCGAACATCTGGCGATTGATCTGCTTGCCCATGTCTTCCGAACCGGAAGCACGGGTCACCATGATCGCCGCCGCTGTGGATAACAACAGTGATGGCAATTGCGCCACCAAACCGTCACCGATGGTCAGCAGGGCGTAAACCCGGCCGGCGTCGCCGAAGGACATGCCGTGCTGGAAGATACCGACCGCCATGCCGCCGATCAGGTTGATGAACAGAATCAGCAGGCCGGCGATGGCGTCACCGCGCACGAATTTGCTGGCACCGTCCATGGAGCCGTAGAACTCGGCTTCCTGGGCCACTTCCGCGCGACGGGCCTTGGCCTGGGGCTGATCGATCAGGCCGGCGTTCAAGTCGGCGTCGATCGCCATCTGCTTGCCGGGCATCGCATCGAGGGTGAAACGTGCGCTCACTTCGGAAATCCGCCCGGCACCCTTGGTCACCACGACGAAGTTGATGATCATCAAAATCGCGAAGACCACGATACCGACGACGTAGTTGCCGCCAATCACCACTTCGCCGAACGCCTGGATCACCTTGCCCGCCGCGGCATGACCGTCCTGGCCGTGGAGCATGACCACCCGTGTGGACGCCACGTTCAACGCCAGTCGCAACAGGGTCGCCACCAGCAGAATCGTCGGGAACACCGCAAAATCCAGGGGCCGCAAGGCGTAGACGCACACCAGCAGGACCACGATCGACAACGCGATGTTGAACGTGAAGAACACGTCCAGCAGGAACGGCGGCACCGGCAGCATCATCATGGCCAGCATGACCAGCAGCAACAGCGGCACGCCCAGATTGCCTCGACTGAGGTCTGCCATGTTCGTGCGAGCAGTGTTGAGTAACTGAGTGCGATCCACCGGTTTTCCCCGTTCCTTTAAAGCAAACTTTTGACGCCAGCAGCAGGCGCAGAGCGGCTATTGCAAGAAGCCTTCCAACTTCTGCGGGGGATTGAAATGGAGAGGATCAGAGGGGGATTTGTACTGACAGGACAGGCCTGATCGCAAGCAGGCTCGCTCCCACAATGACACACCGCCAAAACTGCGGGAGCGGCCCGCTCGCGACGAGGCCAGACCGTCCGGGAAGGGGCGCTGTTACGAGTCCCGGCGCAGGTCCGGCGGAATAGGCAGGTCATCCTTCAACGGATCCGGCCGCTTGCCCTTGCCCGCCTTGTACTGGCGGATCTGATAGACGTAGGCCAACACCTGGGCGACAGCGAGGTAGAGGCCGCCAGGGATTTCCTGCTCGAGCTCCGTGGAGTAATAGATCGAACGCGCCAGCGCCGGCGACTCCAGCAGGAGTACTTCGTTGGCCACGGCGATTTCACGGATCTTCAGGGCCAGGAAGTCACTGCCCTTGGCCAGCAGCACCGGCGCGCTGCCTTTGTCCGGATCGTATTTGAGCGCCACCGCGTAGTGAGTCGGGTTGGTAATGACCACGTCAGCCTCGGGAATCGCCGCCATCATGCGCCGCTGGGACATTTCGCGCTGCAACTGGCGAATCCGCTGTTTGACCTCCGGCCGACCCTCCTGATCCTTGTGCTCGTCACGCACTTCCTGCTTTGTCATCAGCAGCTTCTTGTGGCCTTCCCAGAGCTGCACCGGCACGTCCACCGCCGCAATGGCGAGCAGCCCGCACGACATCCACAACGTACTCCAGCCCACCACTTGCAAGCAGTGGATGATGGCCATCTCCATAGGTTCATGGGCGATACGCATGAGGTCATCGATGTCTGAAGACAACACCGTCAGGGCGACGATCAGTACGATCAGAAATTTCGCGAACGCTTTGAGCAATTCAACCAGCGCCTTGACCGAGAACATCCGCTTGAGACCCGCCAACGGGTTCATCCGGCTGAATTTCGGCGCCAGAGAACTTGCCGCAAACAACCACCCCCCCAGCGATATCGGCCCGAGAAACGCCGCGAGTACCAGGGTAATCATGATCGGCTGAATGGCCAGCAACGCGCTAAGCCCCGAGCTCATCAGATAAGTGCTCATCGAGCGCTGATCGAGGATGACTTCCCGCGACAGAGAGAAATTCTGCCGCATCAACTCCATCAGGTCTTGCGCCAGCGCCCCGCCAAAAATCAAAAGCGCAGAGGAGCCGGCGAGCATGATGGCCAGTGTGTTCAACTCCTTGGAGCGGACGATTTCACCCTTTTCACGGGCGTCCGTTTTCTTTTTCTCCGTGGGGTCTTCTGTCTTGTCCTGACCGCTTTCGCTCTCAGCCATGACTCAGCGCGCCTGTGCCAGTTCGCGTAAAAACTGCAGGGCCTCGGAGGCCAGCGGTTGATACTGATTGAGGATGTCCGCCAGGCCGACCCAGACGATGAACAGACCGAGCACCAGGGTCAGCGGAAAACCGATGGAGAAGATGTTCAACTGCGGCGCAGCCCGGGTCATGATGCCAAACGCGATGTTGACCACCAGCAACGCAGTGATCGCCGGCAGCACCAGCATCAGCGCCGCACCGAGCACCCAGCCGAGCTTGCCGGCCAGCTCCCAGTAATGATTGACCATCAACCCGCCACCGACCGGCAGCGTGGTGAAGCTTTCGGTGAGGACTTCGAACACCACCAGGTGGCCATTCATGGACAGGAACAACAGCGTCACCAGCATGGTGAAAAACTGTCCGATCACGGCCACTGATACGCCATTGGTCGGGTCGACCATGGAGGCAAACGCCATCCCCATTTGCACGGCGACGATCTGCCCCGCCACAACGAAAGCCTGGAAGAACAGCTGGAGCGAAAACCCCAGCAAGGCACCGATGAGTATCTGCTCGGCGATCAGCAGCAGCGCACTCAAGTCGAGCGCGTTGACGGGAGGCATCGGCGGCAGCCCTGGAACGATCACTACGGTGATGGCCAGCGCAAAATACAGCCGCACGCGCGTGGGCACCATCTTCGTACCGAAAATCGGCATGACGATCAACAGCGTACCGATGCGAAACAAGGGCAGCATGAACGTCGCCACCCAGGTACTGATCTGGGTATCGGTCAGCTGCAGCAGCGATGACATGGCTTAACCGATGACCAGCGGGATGTTGTGGTACAGCTGGATGATGTACTCCATGAAGGTCTGGACCATCCAGGGACCGGCAACGATCAGGGTGACCAGCATCACCAGCAGGCGCGGCAGGAAGCTCAGGGTCTGTTCGTTGATCTGCGTGGCGGCCTGGAACATCGCCACCAGCAGGCCGACCAGCAGGCTGGGAATCACCAACACCGCCACCATCATGGTGGTCAGCCACAGCGCCTCGCGAAAGATGTCTACCGCGACTTCCGGCGTCATGGCGAGACACCGCCGAAGCTGCTCGCCAACGTGCCGATGATCAAGGCCCAGCCATCCACCAGCACGAACAGCATGATCTTGAACGGCAGGGAAATGATCAGCGGCGAGAGCATCATCATACCCATGGCCATCAGTACACTGGCCACCACCAGGTCGATGATCAGGAAGGGAATGAAGATCATGAAGCCGATCTGGAACGCGGTTTTCAGCTCAGACGTGACGAACGCCGGCACCAGGATGGTCAACGGCGCCTGGTCCGGCGTCGCGATATCCGTGCGTTTGGACAGGCGCATGAACAGCTCCAGGTCGCTGCTGCGGGTCTGGGCCAGCATGAAGTCCTTGATCGGCACCTGGGCCTTGGCCACCGCGTCCTGCGCCGTGAGTTTTTCCGCCAGGTACGGCTGCAAGGCATCCTGGTTCACCCGGTCGAACACCGGCGCCATGATGAACAGGGTCAGGAACAGTGCCATGCCGGTGAGGATCTGGTTCGACGGCGTCTGCTGCAGGCCCAGGGCCTGACGCAGGATCGAGAAGACGATGATGATCCGGGTGAAACTGGTCATCAGCATGACGAACGCCGGAATGAAGCTCAGCGCGGTCATGATCAGCAGGATCTGCAGGCTGACCGAATACTCCTGCGCACCCTCGGCATTGGTGCCCAGGGTGATGGCCGGAATCGACAACGGGTCCGCGGCGAAAGCCAGCGGCGCCGCCAGCATCAGGGCCAGGGTCAAGACGATGCGTAGCGCACCCATTACTTCTTATCCTTCTGATCCTTGCCCATCAGCTCCATCAGGCGCTGGGCAAACTCCGGAGTGGCTTTCTCGGTGACCGGCACGTGCACCGGCTCCTTGAGCACATGCAACGCGGTGATGGTTCCCGGGCTCAACCCGAGCAGGATCTGCTCGTTGCCGACCTGTACCAGCATCAGGCGGTCACGCGGACCGAGCGCGCGGGAGCCGATCAGTTCGATCACCTGCCCTTTGCCGGCCGGCCCGGCCTGCTGAACCCGGCGCAGCAACCAGGCGAGGAAGAAGATCAACCCCAGCACCAGCAGCAGACCGAGCACCAGTTGCGTCAGTTGCCCCGCGACGCCGCCGTTGACGGCAGGTGCAGCGACAGCGGTCGCCGCCGGTTCGGCCGCCAGGGCCGCGCCCGACAGCGCCATCGACAGCAGGTAACCCAGAACCTTTTTCACTCAGCGCAGCTTCTTGATGCGTTCGCTTGGGCTGATCACGTCGGTCAGGCGGATGCCGAACTTCTCGTTGACCACCACCACTTCGCCGTGGGCGATCAACGTACCGTTGACCAGTACGTCCAACGGCTCGCCGGCCAGGCGATCAAGCTCGATCACCGAACCCTGGTTGAGTTGCAGCAGGTTGCGAATGTTGATGTCGGTGCTGCCGACTTCCATGGAGATCGACACCGGGATATCGAGGATCACGTCCAGGTTCGGGCCTTCCAGGCTTACCGGTTCGTTGTTCTTCGGCACGCTGCCGAATTCTTCCATCGGCAAACGGTTGGAAGACGAGGTGGCGGCATCGGCAGCCAGCAGCGCATCGATGTCGTCCTGCCCACCTTCACCGGTTTCTTCCAGGGCCGCAGCCCATTCATCGGCCAGCGCCTGATCGTCCTGGGTATTCATCTCGTCAGCCATCATGTGTCCTCGGCAGGCAACCCCCGATCGGGTTGCCGTCAGTTAATCGCGAATGGTTTGGAGCGCCGTTCAACGACGCTCGATCGGCTCGATCACTTGCAAGGCAAGGTTGCCTTTGTGCGAGCCCATCTTGACCTTGAAGGCCGGCACGCCGTTGGCGCGCATGATCATGTCTTCGGGCATTTCCACCGGGATGACATCCCCCGGCTGCATGTGCAGGATGTCGCGCAGCTTCAACTGGCGACGGGCAACCGTGGCGCCGATCGGCACATCGACATCCAGCACGTCCTGGCGCAAGGCGTTGACCCAGCGTTCGTCCTGGTCGTCGAGGTCCGACTGGAAGCCGGCATCGAGCATTTCCCGCACCGGCTCGATCATCGAGTACGGCATGGTCACGTGCAGGTCACCGCCACCGCCATCGAGCTCGATGTGGAAGGTCGACACCACAATGGCCTCGCTCGGGCCGACGATGTTGGCCATGGCCGGGTTCACTTCGGAGTTGATGTACTCGAAGTTCACTTCCATGATCGCCTGCCAGGCTTCCTTCAGATCGACGAAGGCCTGCTCCAGCACCATGCGCACCACACGCAGTTCGGTCGGGGTGAACTCACGCCCTTCGATCTTCGCGTGACGGCCGTCGCCGCCGAAGAAGTTGTCCACCAGCTTGAACACCAGCTTGGCGTCGAGAATGAACAACGCCGTGCCGCGCAAGGGTTTGATCTTGACCAGGTTGAGGCTGGTCGGCACGTACAGCGAGTGCACGTATTCGCCGAACTTCATCACCTGCACGCCACCGACCGCCACGTCCGCCGAGCGACGCAACATGTTGAACATGCTGATGCGCGTGTAGCGGGCAAAACGCTCGTTGATCATTTCCAGGGTCGGCATGCGTCCACGGACGATGCGATCCTGGCTGGTCAGGTCATAGCTTTTTACGCTGCCGGGATCGGCAGCGATATCGGTCTGTACCAGACCATCGTCGACGCCATGCAACAGCGCGTCGATCTCATCCTGGGACAGCAGGTCCTGCACGGCCATGTCGTGTTCCTACTGCAGTACGAAATTAGTGAAAAGCAACTGTTCGATGACCACTTTGCCGAGTTCTTTCTGCGCCACTTCCTGGACGCTGGCCGTGGCTTTCTGGCGCAGCATTTCCTGACCGACCGGCGACGCCAGGGTCGCGAAATCCTGCCCGGAGAACAGCATGACCAGATTGTTGCGGATGACCGGCATGTGCACCTTGAGCGCATCGAGGTCGGCCTGGCTGCGGGCCTGCATGGTGATGCTCACCTGCATGTAGCGTTGACGGCCGTTCTGGTTGTAGTTGGCCACGAAGGCTGGCGCCATGGCCTCGAAAACCGCCGGTTGATGGCCGACCGGTGCGGCTTCGACCGGTGCGGCAGGCTTGCTCTGGGCACTGTGCATGAAGTACCAGGTGGCCCCTACCGACAAGCCGATCGCCAGCAGCAGAGCCACCACGCCCGCGATGATCAGCTTGAGTTTGCCTTTGGTTGCGGGGTCTTTTACTGCTGCAGCTTCGCTCTTCGCCATGCCAATAATCCGTCACTATTCGGGGTTTCACAGTCGCACGGAGAGGAAAGAGCAAGTGTTATGCCAGAACGCTCACCACAAACGACTGTGGGAGCGGGCGGACCCGCGAATGCACCTGCCAGACACCGTTTCGATGCCTGGCAGGCTCATTCGCGAGCCCGCCCGCTCCCACAAGGAGAAGAGTGAATCAGTTCAGGCGTAGTAATCCACCGCGCTGGTGCCGATCACGCTGGTTGCCGTGGCGGCGGCTTCGGCAATGCCGGAGGCGAGGTCGTCATCCGAGGCATCGAGGCGACCGCCGCTGGCATTGGTGCGGCCACCCTGACTCTGTTGAGCCTGTTCCTGGCCTTGCTGCGAACCGCGGGACTGGTCGGAGACGTTGACGTCGACTTGCCCCATGCCCTGCTGTGCAAACATATCGCGCAAGCGATGGATCTGCCCGTCCAGCGCCTCACGAACGCTCGGATGAGCACTCATGAACGTCACCTGGGTCTGCTGGTCCGGAACCATGTTGACGCGGATATCGAGCCGCCCCAGCTCAGCCGGCTGCAACTGGATATCGGCCGCCTTGAGATTGGCGCTGGACAGGTACATGACCCGGTTCACCACTTCCTCGGTCCAGCCGTTCTGATGCATGGCGATCGGCTGGTTGACCGGCAAGGCGTTGGCGGTTTTTGGCGTAGCCGCCTGGGTCAACGCCGCCAGACGGTTGGCGAAGTCGTCGACACGGGTATCGCTGCTGGCGGACTTCAGGTCCTTGAGGCCGTCGCTGATCAGCCCGCTGAATGCCTTCTCTCCACCCTGACTGGTGCTGTCCTTGTCAGCCTGTACATCGAGCATGCTGGCCATGCCGGCGGCGAAGTTCTGCGCGGAAGTCGGCTCACCATCAGCCTGCGCCTGCGCCGACGTCGGCGCCGCCTTGGGCTGTGCCTGACTGGCTGCCGAAATATGCCCCCCCTGCTCCATGGCCATACGCACCGCAGGAAGCGCGTCGAGCGGATCGGCTTCCGGATCGAAATCGCTGTCGGCGGCAACGGCTGGCTGCGTCGTCACCACGGCCGCAGCGACAGGTGCTTCGACCTGTGGTTGCACGGCGGCGACCACCGGTGCCGCCTGCGGTGCGGGCTCCGTGACCACCGGTTGTATCACCGGCAGCAAGGCGGGATCGAGGGCCGGATCGACCGGCGCGGTGTCCGCCACCGGCGCCGCATTCGCATCGCCGTCCGCCGTATCGTCGCTGGCGGTCTTGTCGTCGGCGGGCGCCGGCTTTTCGGCGGGCAAGGATTTGCCGCTATCGGCAACCGTCGGCTCCGAGGCGGCAGATTTGTTGTCGCTCAGGTCTTTTTTGCCGGCGTTCTCCGGGGTCTTTTCCGGCGCCTTGTCCTTCGCCGGCCTAGCCGGTGCATCGGCCAAGGCAAAGGGCTTGGTCTGGGATTGATTGGCGTAGACCTGAGCGAAGCTGGACGCCTTGTCCCCAGGCTCTGCGGTCAGCGCCGATGAATTGGCGGAGGCGGCTTGAGTCTTGGCCTGCGCGGTGGCCTGAAGAAGAATATTGGGGGTAACGGGCATGAAACGGTCTCCGCTGCACTGGAATCGTAGGTACAGTTGCGGAGATTGCTGCAAGGGTTGAGCCAGCTTTTACAAATATGCGTTAAAAGCGCTGGACGGTCGTGCTTTGAGCAAGGGAACGCTGGCGTTCCGCCTCATAGAGCGGACGGACAATCGCGAATTCGCCATCGATTTCACCGACCAGTCGTTCGATGCCCGACAGCGGCTTCTGCTTGCTGCGTTGCTCGAGCTCATGGCACAACTGGGCCAGGCGAGTGGCGCCCATGTTGCTGCAACTGCCCTTGAAACTGTGTGCCGTGGCACCCAGCGTTTCGGCATCGCCCGTCTCGTGCAACTGACTCAGGCGCTCTTCGGAGTCGGCCAGGAAGGTATCCAGCAACATCGAATACTCATCGCCCATGACCTCTTGCAACGCGCTGAGCACGTCGCGGTTCAGGTGTGTGTCAGCCACTTGTTCACTCCTTGATCAAGAATGCGTGGATTATGCCAGAGCCTCCCAGAAAAACTCCACGCAGGCGGTACGACCATCGTCGCACCAGTTGGCATTTCGACCCAACTGACGTATCAGGCTTACGCCGCGACCCGACAAACGGATGCCGTCCAACGGGCGCGCCATCACTCGTTCGACGTCAAAGCCCTTGCCGCTGTCCTCCACCCGAATCGTCAGGCAACCGCCTTCGTCCCTTGGCGTAACCTGCAAATGGACTCGCACGTAACCTTCCTGAAGCTCGTCCAGGCGCGCATTACGTTCTTGATAGTAGCGGGTGAAGCCCGAGACATCGCGCTTGAGGCTTGAGTCCAGCCCCAGTACGCCATGCTCCAGGGCGTTGGAATACAACTCCGCCAGCACGCTGTAGAGCGCTCCGCTCTGCGCGCGCAGACCGTGGACTTCCAGCAGCAGTTGCAGCAGATAGGGCAGCGGATTGAAGCGTTTGAGGGTGGCGGCGCGAAACTCGAAACTCACCGACCAGTCCAGCGGACAGGATTGGCCGCTATCGGAATAAACCAGTGCCGGCGGACTCAACTGCGCCGCTTCCACCAGACTGACCTCGACCATGCTGACATCGTCGCGGGCCTCGCCGCGGAAATCCCGCAGCGCCTGGTCGATCTCCTCGAACAGTCGGTCCGGGTCGCGATTGGCCGCAAACACCTGCTGCAAACGCTCCACGCCAAACAGGCGCTCGTGAGCGTCGCAGGTGTCGATGACCCCGTCGGACAACAGGAACACCCGATCGCCCAAGGCCATCGGATACACCTCGGTGCGGTCATCGAAAGCCTGCGGACTCAGCACCCCGAGCGGCAAATGCCGGGCTTTCAACGGGGTGCGCTCGCCGCTGGCGATGCTGTGCAGGTAGCCATCCGGCATTCCGCCATTCCAGACCTCCACCGAACGCCGCTGGAAACTCAGGTTCAGCAGCGTCGCGCAGCAGAACATGTCGACCGGCAGGATACGCTTGAGTTTGGCGTTCATCTCCCGCAGGGTTTCCGCCAGGCCGTAACCCTTGGCGGTCATGCCGTAGAAAACCTCGGCCAGTGGCATGGCTCCGACGGCGGCGGGCAGGCCGTGACCAGTGAAATCGCCCAGCAGCACATGCATGTCGCCGGCCGGGGTGAAGGCCGCCAACAGCAAATCGCCGTTGAACAACGCGTAGGGTGATTGCAGATATCGGATATTGGGGGCGTTCAGGCAGCCGGAATGGGCGACCTTGTCGAACACGGCCTTGGCGACGCGCTGTTCGTTGAGCAGATAATCGTGGTGCCTGGCGATCTGGTCCCGTTGCTCCAGCACCGTGGCTTGCAACCGGCGCAAGCGGTCCATCGCCTTGATTTTGGCGGCGAGGATCACCTGGTTGTAGGGTTTTGCCAGAAAGTCGTCACCACCCGCCTCCAGGCAACGGGCCAAGGCTTCGCTTTCGCTGAGCGACGTCAGAAAGATAATCGGCACCAGGGTTTCCCCGGCCAGGTCCTTGATCTGCCGCGCCGCCTCGAATCCGTCCATGACCGGCATCATCGCGTCCATCAACACCAATTGCGGTCGTTGCTGGCGAAACGCTTCGACCGCTTCGGCGCCATTGGCCGCAGTGAGCACGTCATGGCCCTGGCGGCGCACGATACTCGACAGCAGCATGCGATCAGCCGCACTGTCCTCGGCGATCAGGATCGTCAGCGCCTCGAGCATCGGTTGCACGATGCTCATACCACGTCAAAGATATGTTCGAAGTTGGAAATGGCGAGGATCTTGCGCACATCCGCATTGGCGTGGGTCAACCTGATATCGGCATTCTCGCCACCGGCATGGTCACGCAACAGCAACAGCATGCCGAGCGCCGAACTGTCGAGGTAGGTGGCGTCTTTCAGGTTCACTTCGAAGTAGTCGGGCTTTGGCTGAAGGAACTCGTAGGACTCGCGGAACGCCTGGTGCTTGGCGAAATCGAAGCGTCCCTTGATCGATATTGTCAGCTTTTGCCCATCGGGAGAGACTTCAGTAACGACTGACATTGCATGGCTTCCTTGTCATTAGTGAACAACGTTGTACAAGGTTTAGCACTTGGCGCAGACAGGGGCAAGGCCGAAGAGCGGCGGTGCATTCAAGGGCACCTGCAACTGGCCCGCGAAGACCGATAACGCAATCCACTTGAGTCAATAAGGATGCTCACGCGGCAACCGCTGGGACAATTCGTCCAGCAATTTCTGTTCGCGCTTGTCTTCCAGTTGCCGGGCTTCATCGGCGTAGCGTTGCACCAGTTTGCGCAACCCCTCGACCCGGGCGTAGGCCTGCTGCCAGGCTTCCCGTCCCTTGTTCAGGTTGTTCTGATGCCAGACCAGGCTTTGGCGCTGTTGATCGATCGCCACGCCCAACTGCGCCAGAAAGCCCTGGTACCCCAGCAACCATTGGCCCGAGACGCCACTGCTGCCGCGAATGATCCACTGCTCCTGATAGTCCAGGCGAAAGGCCTCGAGGTCGGCGAGTTTGCTTTCCGCCAGGCGTACCTGGCCCTGAAAATACCCCAGGCGCTGGACGGCGGTTTTTTCGGCCTTCTCGGCCATTTCCACCACCGGCGCCAGGCGCCCTGCCCGACTCTGCGCCATGACCGGTTAACCGCCAGCTGCCGGCGCAAAGATCGAACCGAGATAGGCTTCGCTCTCGCCCAGGCTGATGCTGTCGTTGAGCCCTTGGCGCAGGTACTTGACCAGTTGCGGCTGCAGGGAAATCGCCAGGTCGGTTTCCCGGTCACCACCGGCGACATAGGCACCGACGCTGATCAGGTCGCGGCTCTGTTGATAACGCGACCACAACTGCTTGAAATACTGCGCCCGCGCCATGTGCTCCGGCGATACCACCGACGGCATGACCCGACTGATGGACGCTTCGATATCGATGGCTGGGTAATGGCCCTCTTCAGCCAGGCGTCGGGACAGGACGATATGCCCGTCGAGCACGCCCCGCGCCGAGTCGGCGATAGGGTCTTGCTGGTCGTCGCCTTCGGACAGCACGGTATAGAACGCGGTGATCGAGCCGCCACCCTTCTCGGCATTACCGGCGCGCTCCACCAGCTTCGGCAGCTTGGCGAACACCGATGGCGGATAACCCTTGGTCGCCGGCGGCTCGCCGATGGCCAGGGCGATTTCCCGCTGGGCCTGGGCGAAACGGGTCAACGAATCCATGAGCAACAGGACGTTCTTGCCCTTGTCGCGAAAATACTCGGCAATCCGCGTGCAGTACATCGCGGCACGCATCCGCATCAGCGGCGCATCGTCCGCCGGGGACGCCACCACCACGGAACGCTTGAGGCCTTCTTCACCGAGAATGTGCTCGATGAACTCCTTGACCTCACGACCCCGCTCGCCGATCAGCCCGACGACGATGATGTCGGCCTCGGTGAAGCGCGTCATCATGCCCAGCAGCACACTCTTGCCCACGCCGGTACCGGCGAACAGCCCGAGTCGCTGGCCACGACCGACCGTCAGCAAGCCGTTGATCGAGCGAATGCCCACGTCCAGCGGCTCGCTGATCGGGTGGCGCTTGAGCGGGTTGATCGTCGGGCCGTCCATCGGCACCCAGTCTTCAGCCTTCATCCCGCCCTTGCCGTCCAGCGCACGACCGGCGCCGTCGAGCACCCGCCCGAGCATGCTCATGCCCATTGGCAGGCGGCCGGTATCCGCCAGTGGCACCACCCGCGCGCCCGGTGCAATGCCGGCCACGCTGCCGACCGGCATCAGGAACACCTTGCTGCCGGAGAAACCCATGACTTCGGCTTCGACCTGTACCGGGTGGTAACTGTCGTCGTTGATGACCATGCACCGGCTGCCCATGGCGGCACGCAAACCTTCGGCCTCGAGGGTCAGGCCGACCATGCGCAGCAAGCGACCTTCGAGGATCGGCGCGCCGGCCAACTCCGTGGCCTCGGCGTAACCGCCCAGGCGCTTGGCAAAGCTGGTGCGTTCAAGGCGCATCGGGTTCTTCCGGCTCAGGCGCGGCAGCAGGCGCCGGAGCGACCGGCAGTTCCAGGCTCAGGTCCGGCGCAGCCGGATGCAAGGCCTGCTCGTGCAACTGATCGAACAGCTTGTCCATGACCCGGGCCACACGCGTTTCGACTGTGGCATCGATCCGGCTGTGCTCGGTTTCGACCCGACAACCGCCGGGCAACAAGGCTTCGTCCTCGACGATGCGCCAGGTTTCTTCATGGCGCTCGCGCAGGGCCTTGACCTGTTCGAAATCCTGCGGGTTGATGTACAGACGAACATTGCCCACGCCCAACGGCAACAACTTGAGAGCGTCGCGCATGACGTGCTCGATTTGCGTCGAGTCAATGGCCAGTTCGCGCTGGATCACCTGGCGGGTGATGTGCTGCACGAGGTCGACCAGGGACTTTTCGATCTGCGTGTCCTGCTCGGCGATGGGTTCGAACAGGTTGACCATCAGCTGTTCGAGCGCCGCGATTTTCGGCGTCAGGGCCGCTTCGGCCTCCTGACGGACCTTGAGTGTGGTGCTGTGGAAACCCTCTTTCTCGCCGGTCGCGAAGCCTTCGTTGTAGGCCTCCTGGCGAATGGCTTCGAGTTCTTCGAGCGTCAGCGGCTGGACTTCCTCCAGCGGCACTTCCTCGATTTCCGGTGGTTCCGGCTCGGGTTCCGGCTCGGGCTCCGGGGCAGGCGGGTCGAAGCTGGGCAACGACCAGACGTCGAACCCACTGACATCCCTGGCACGGATCAGGTCGGTGGGGGACTCATCATGTTTGGACGACATAGTGAAATTAGATCATCTCTTCGCCGCCCTTCCCGCCGAGAACGATTTCTCCGGCTTCGGCCATACGGCGAGCAATGGTGAGGATTTCCTTCTGTGCGGTTTCCACGTCGCTGACGCGCACCGGGCCTTTGGCCTCGAGGTCGTCGCGCAACAGTTCGGCCGCCCGCTTGGACATGTTCTTGAAGATCTTTTCCTTGACGCCTTCGTCCGAGCCCTTGAGGGCCAGGACCAGCACGTCGGAAGACACTTCGCGCAGCAGCGCCTGAATACCGCGGTCGTCGACATCGGCCAGGTTGTTGAACACGAACATGAGGTCTTCGATCTGACCGGACAGGTCTTCGTCGACTTCGCGAATCGAATCCATCAGTTGACCTTCGATCGAGCTGTCGAGGAAGTTCATGATGTCGGCCGCGCGCTTGATGCCACCCAGGGTGGTGCGCGAAGCATTCGAGTTGCCGGAGAACTGCTTCTCGAGAATCTGGTTGAGTTCTTTCAGGGCCGCCGGCTGTACGGTGTTCAGCGAGGATACCCGCAGAATGATGTCCAGACGCACCTTGTGGTCAAAGTTGCCCAGGACCTCACCGGCCTGGTCCGGGTCGAGGTACGCCACCACGATCGCCTGGATCTGCGGGTGCTCGTAACGGATCACGTCGGCGACCGCGCGCGGCTCCATCCACTTCAGGCTGTCCAGGCCGCTGGTGTTGCCACCCAGCAGGATGCGATCGATCAGGCCGTTGGCCTTGTCTTCGCCCAGGGCCTGGGTCAGCATCTTGCGCACGTAGTCGTCGGAACCGACGCCCAGGCTGGTCTGGTCGCCGACGATGTCGACGAACTCGCTCATCACCTGCTCGACCTGTTCGCGATGCACGTTCCCCATCTGCGCCATGGCCACACCCACCCGCTGAACCTCTTTGGGGCCCATGTGGCGCAGCACTTGTGCGGCATCGGTAGACCCCAGGGACAGCAGCAGAATCGCGGCTTTGTCGACCCGGGTCAGTTTGGCGGCAACGGCTCGGTTATCACTCATCTGCGTTAATCCACTCTTTCACGACCTGGGCCACGCGACCCGGATCTTCTGCCACCAGACTCTTGATTGCGTTCAACTGTGCGTCATAGCCTTCGCTCGGGCTCGGCAACAGGATGCTGGTCGGCCCACCAAGGCTGACGCGATCGTTGGCCAGTTCGCCGTCCAGGCCGCCCATGCCGCCGAGTTCCACGTCACTGCCGATGCCGGCCAGTTGTTTGCCCTTGCCACCGCCGGTGATGTTGTTGAGCACCGGACGCAGTACACCGAACACCAGCACCAGGATGAACAGCACGCCCAGTACCTGTTTGACGATGTCCCAGAACCAGGGCTGGGAATAGAACGGAATGTCGGCAATCACTTCGCCGCGGTCGGCGGAGAACGGCATGTTGATCACGCTGACGCTGTCGCCACGGCTGGCGTCGAAGCCGACCGCGTCCTGCACCAGACGGGTGAAGCGTGCCAATTCGTCGGCGCTCCATGGCGCACGGGTGGTTTCGCCGTTGGCCGCGTTGACCTTGACCTGATCGTCCACCACCACCGACACCGACAGGCGATTCAAGCGACCCTGCTGCTGCTTGGTGTGGCTGATGGAACGGTCGAGCTCGAAGTTCTTGGTGGATTGTTGACGCTTGTCCGCCGGGTACGGCGCCAGCATCGGCTGGCCGGTGGCCGGGTCCATGATCTGCTGACCGTTGGCGTCCAGCAGCGGCTGGCCAGGCTGCACCATGCCAGCCTGCGCGGTCGCCCCGCCGGTAGTCTGTGGCGCGGAGGCCGGCGCTGGCGGCTGGTTGCTCAGGGCACCCGGCACGCCTTGCGGGCCATTGCTGGCGGTGCGCTGTTCGTTGACCGACTGCTCGCTGCGCAATGCCGGCTGGTCCGGATTGAACTGCTCGGAGGTCGATTCGACGGCACTGAAATCCACGTCGGCCGACACTTCGGCCTTGTAGCGATCGTTGCCCAATACCGGTTGCAGGATGTTGTGCACACGCTGGGTCAGCATGCTTTCCATGCGACGGCTGTAATCGAACTGCTTGCCAGCCATGGTCAGTTCAGAGTTTTCCGCCTGATCCGAGAGCAGGTTGCCCTTCTGGTCGACGACGGTGATCTGCGACTTGCTGAGTTCGGGAACGCTGGTCGCCACCAGGTTGACGATCGCCATCACCTGGCCCGGCTCCAGCGAGCGACCGGAATACAGTTCGACCAGCACCGAAGCGCTTGGCTTGCGCTCATCGCGCACGAACACCGAGCTTTTCGGGATAGCCAGGTGCACACGGGCACCCTTGACGTTGTTCAGGCTGGAAATGGTCCGCGCCAGCTCACCTTCCAGGCCACGACGATAACGGGTCGCCTCCATGAACTGGCTGGTGCCCAGACCCTGTTCCTTGTCGAGAATCTCGAAGCCGATGTTGCCGTCGCCTGTCGTGACGCCCGCCGCCGCGAGCTTGAGTCGCGCACGGGACAGGTCATCGGCCTTGACCAGCAAGGCACCGGAGTTCGGTTCGACGGTATAAGGGATATCGGCGGAGGCCAGGGTGTCCATGACCTGCTTGGCGTCCATACCGGCAAGACTGCCGTACAGAGGCCGGTAGTCCGGCTGTTGAGACCACAACACTACGGCGAAGCCAATCGCCACGCTCGCGGCCAGGCCGACCAACAGGCCTACCTGACGCAACATGGTCATCTCGGAGAGGTTTTCCAGGAAGGACAAGCCGAACAGCGGCGGTTTGCCGTCTATCGGGGAGGCCTTGGCCGGAACGTTATCGGCGACTGCTTCTGCCATGACTCAATCTCGTCCTTAAACCGGCATCTGCATGATGTCTTGGTAGGCTTGAACCAGCTTGTTGCGCACCTGGGTCAATGCCTGGAAAGACACACTGGCCTTTTGCGAGGCGACCATCACGTCCGTCAGGTCGACGCCACTCTTGCCGATCTCGAAAGCAGTGGCCAACTGGCTCGACGCCTGCTGGGTATCGTTCACTTTATTGACGGCCTGGCCGAGCATGTCGGAAAAACTGCTGCCACTCATTTCAGGCACGGCGGCCGTCGATTTCGGCGCAGACATGGCATCCATTTGCATGGCACGCATATCCAGCATCAATCGATTAAATTCAATACCTTGGCTCATGTTCTACTCTCAATGGCGGCACGCATTTTTTTGACACTCACTCAGCGATACGTAGGTGTTAGCAACAAGGGTGCCAGCTCGGTCGACATCACGCACAAAAGCCCCCCGCTCGCGAAGCTCGCCAACGAAAACGTCGGCCCTCTGAATGCCCGGGGCGTCTTCGCGCTCATCGCGAGCAGGCTCCCCCCTCAGACAGAGAGACACCAGGTCATCAGCTGGCGAACAGATACGCCTCGACATCCATCCCGGCATCACGCATTTGCGCCAGCTTGTAGCGCAAGGTGCGCGGGCTGATCCCCAAACGCTCAGCCGCCTCCTTGCGGCGCCCACGCTCAGCGCGCAGCGTGTCGATGATCATCTGGAATTCACGGCGACGCAGATCGTCCTCCAGCGCCCCGGCCGGCTCGGCCTCGATCTCCACCGCACGTACCGGCGATGGCGTCGCAGTCGGCAAGGGTGCACAGGCAACCGGCCCGGCGAGACAGAAGTCTTGCGGCTGGATCAACCCACCCTGCTGCAGGATCAATGCACGCTGGATTGCGTTATCCAGCTCGCGCACGTTACCTGGCCACGGATAGCCGATCAGGCAGGCCTGCGCCTCAGGCGACAGCCTGGCAGCAGCATGCTTCATTTTATTGACGTGTTTGACCAGCAGGCGCTCGGCCAGCGGCAGGATATCGGCGGTCCGCTCACGCAGCGGACGCCAGGCCAGCGGAAACACCGAAAGGCGATAGTAGAGGTCTTCGCGAAACCGCCCTGCCGCCACTTCACCGGCCAGGTCGCGGTTGGTGGTCGCGACCACGCGAATGTCCAGCGTGATCGGCTTGCGCGCCCCCACCCGCTCGACTTCGCGCTCCTGCAACACACGCAGCAACTTGGCTTGCAGCCCCAGGGGCATCTCGGAAATTTCGTCGAGCAGAATGGTCCCGCCGTCGGCCTGTTCGAACTTGCCGGCCTGGGCGGCGATGGCACCGGTGAACGAGCCTTTTTCATGGCCGAACAGCGTCGCCTCCAGCATGTTGTCGGGAATGGCGGCGCAGTTGATGGCGATGAAAGGTTGGCTGGCGCGATGCGAATGCTGATGAATGTAGCGCGCCAGGACTTCCTTGCCGGTCCCGGACTCGCCGGAAATCAACACCGTGGAGTCACTACGGGCCACTCGCCCGGCCAGCTCGAGCAATTGCGCGCTGGCCGGCTCAACCGCCACAGGCCCTTCGCTGTCGGCCGCGCCAAGACTGCCCAACGCGTGGCGAGCCACCAGGTCCAGCAGCGCCCGGGGCTCGAACGGCTTGACCAGGTAGTCCACCGCGCCCTGGCGCATGGCATCGACGGCACGCTCCACGGCGCCGTGAGCCGTCATCAGCAACACCGGCAACTGCGGCTGACGCGCCCGCAACAAACCGAGCAACTGATGTCCGTCCATGCCCGGCATATTGACGTCGCTGAGCACCAGGCTGAACGCTTCGCACCCCACCGCCTCCAATGCGTCCTCCGCCGAACCGACAGCCTTGTAGTCATGCCCCGCGAGCAGCAGCGTATCCGCCAGTGCCTCGCGCAGCGCGCGGTCATCCTCGACCAGTAATACCTTGATTGCCATGTCCTTCACTCCGCTCCGAGAGCGCTGAGCCTTTCACCGGGAAACAGGGGCAGAATCACCTGCGCACACGTGCCGCGACCGGGTCGCGAGCGCAAACGCAACTCTCCCTGATGAGCCCGTGCCACCGCCTTGACCACGGTCAGGCCGAGGCCGGTTCCGGTGGCCTTGGTGGTAAAAAAAGGTTCGCCAAGACGTGCCAGCACCTGGGTGTCGATACCGCTGCCGCTGTCGCTGACCGACACCCGCAGGTGCTTGTCACGGGTGTAGAGATGGACTTTCAGGCGAACGTCACCCGCACTGGCCTGGATGGCGTTCTCGATCAGGTTCAGGATCGCCCCGACCAGGGTGTCGCGATTGCACAGCAACTCCCCCGCATGGCTGTCGCACTGCCAACGAATCGGCAACCCCTGGACGTGGGTCGAGGCCGCCGACTGCAGGGACTGCATCAGCCCCTTCGGCGTGACACGATCGATCAGCGGCAATTCGCCGCGCGCGAACACGAGCATGTCGCGCACTTGATGTTCGAGCTCATGCAAACGCTCTTTCAGGCGTCCGGCAAAACGCTGTTGCGTGTCGACCGGCAACGCCTGCTCGGTCAAATGACTGGCATAGAGCAACGCAGCGGACAACGGCGTGCGGATCTGGTGGGCGAGCGAGGCAACCATGCGGCCGAGTGACGACAGGCGTTCGTGACGGGCCAGTTGATCTTGCAGATGGCGGGTTTCGGTCAGGTCGTTGAGCAACACCAGTTGACCGGGTTCGGCATCCAGCGAGCGGGTGGCAATCGACAGGCGTCGACCGTCCTTGAGGGACACTTCATGGCCGTCGTCTTCACGCGGCGCGAAGCAGCGGGCAATGACGTGACGCCACAGCTCGCCTTCGAGGGGCAGGCCAAGCAACTCACACGCTGCGGGATTGGCTTCGCGCACGATGCCGTGAGCGTCGATGACGATCACGCCACCAGGCAACAGGTCGAGGAGGTTTTGCAGGCGGTTGGCCAGACGCTCCTTTTCCGCCAGTTCCTGCATGCGCTGGGCACTGACCACCGCCAACTCGCCCTTGAGTTCGGTGACCCGGGCCTCCAGCAGGCTGTAGGAATCCGTCAACTGGCTGGACATCTGGCTGAACAGCGCGAATGCCTGCTCAAGGCCTTGCCGACTGGCCTGCTCTGCGGACGACGGGTGCCCCGAAGCGTCAGGGACAGGAGACATCTGGGCGGCTTGGGGCATCGTGCTCTCTCGCTTGGCTGACCGTCAGTGAAACGGAACGTTGCGAGGGACTTAGCAATACCCGTGCCTAAAAAAAACCGCCTACAAATGAAGGACTTGAAAAACAGGCGTCAATCATCCGCCTGTTCATCACCGTCACGACGGCTCATGCCGTACTTGCGCATCTTCTCCACCAGGGTGGTGCGACGGATCCGCAGACGTTCGGCGGCACGCGCCACGATGCCATTGGCGTCGTCAAGCGCCTGCTGGATCAGCCCTTGTTCGAGACCGCCCAGGTAGTCCTTCAGGTCCAGGCCTTCCGGCGGCAGCATGGCACTGGTGGTGAAATCCGGCGTGTGACCGTTGATGGCCACGCGCTCTTCCAGATCGCTGCGCAGGCTGTCGACCAGTTGCTCGTCTTCATCGTCGACGTAGCGGAATTTCTTCGGCAACTCGACCACACCGATCACCCCGTACGGATGCATGATCGCCATGCGTTCCACCAGGTTGGCGAGCTCGCGGACGTTGCCCGGCCAGCCGTGACGGCACAGCGACATGATCGCCGCCGAGTTGAAACGGATCGAGCCGCGCTTTTCGTGCTCCATGCGCGAGATCAGCTCGTTCATCAGCAACGGGATGTCTTCGACACGCTCACGCAGCGGCGCCATTTCGATCGGGAATACGTTCAGGCGGTAGTACAGGTCTTCGCGGAAGGTGCCGATCTCGATCATGCTTTCGAGATTCTTGTGGGTCGCCGCGATGATGCGCACATCGACGCTCTGGGTCTTGTTGCTGCCCACGCGCTCGAAGGTACGCTCCTGCAACACGCGCAACAACTTGACCTGCATCGGCAGCGGCATGTCGCCGATTTCATCGAGGAACAGCGTGCCGCCATTGGCCAGCTCGAAACGCCCGGCACGGCTGGTGATTGCCCCGGTGAAGGCGCCTTTCTCATGACCGAAAAGCTCGCTTTCCAGCAACTCGGCCGGGATCGCCCCGCAGTTGACCGGAACGAAGGGGGCGTCACGACGCTTGGAATGGTAATGCAGGTTGCGCGCAACCACTTCCTTGCCGGTCCCGGACTCGCCCAGGATCAGCACGCTGGCGTCGGTATCGGCGACTTGCTGCATCATCTGGCGGACGTGTTGAATCGCCCGGCTGGTGCCGACGAGGCTGCGGAAAAGATTGGGTTCACGGTGACGACCGCGCTCGCGCGCCTGGTCATACATCTCGCGATAGACCTGGGCACGGTGCAGGGAATCAAGCAATTTGCTGTAGCTGGGCGGCATTTCGAGGGTCGAAAGCACGCGGCGACGCTGGTCTTCCGGCAGGTCGATGGAAGAATTATCGCCCATCAGCAAAATCGGAAGGAACTCATCCCAGGTCGAGAGTGTCTTTAACAAGCCCGGAAGTGCACCAGGAGCATTGACCGTCCCGATGAGGACACAGATCACTTCACGACTTGATGACAAAGAGCCGACAGCCTGCTGCCAGTCATGGCTACCGCAGGGTAAATTTTCTTCGCCGAGAAAATTCAAAATCACCGCCAGGTCGCGGCGGCGGACGCTATCGTCATCGATCAGCAGAATTTTGGTTTCACGCCACATGCAATAGCAACTTCCCTAGTCAACTCAATGCCCAAGAATTCGGGGCAAGCTAGACGCTTGCAGACATCTTATGCCTGTAGACGCCTGAAATCTGCAACCAGCCACTAGTTAAGTCAAAAAACCGTGCACAGTCAAATTTATGGCGCACTCGCTTGGATTAACTGAGCTCAATTAACCAAACAGATGGTATACCTTTGCCGCGCTCTGCGCTTGGTGGATCTGCGACATCTCTTCGACGATCGCCTGCCTCTCCCCGGTAGCCGCCTCGAGAAGCTGCTTGTAGACCCCCAGCAACTCCTCAAGGTTATCGCGCAACACCGCTTCGTCCACCGAAGCCTCACTCAAGACGTCTTCCATGCAGGAACGGCAAGCCAGGTCCAACTCACCGATGGCTTCCCAGTTTCGCTGGGCCAGTGCATCCACCAGGCCTTCGCGGGTTTGTTCGATTCGCTGCAATACAAGACTCATGGGTGATCTCCTTAAAACTGCGGAGCCGGCGTTCCGATGGCATCCCAACCGTCCTTGACCGTGCGCAGCAGGTCAGCGACTTCGTCGAGAATCTTCGGGTCGGCCTTGGCGTTGGCCTCGGTCAGGCGCTTCATCATGTATTCGTACAGACCGGCCAGCTCGCCAACCGATTCCGATTGATTGTCCAGGTCCAGACCTTCGAGCAAACCACCGATGATGCCGATGGCCTTGCCGATCAGGATACCTCTGGCCGGAATATCCTTGCGCTCCATCGCACCTTTGGCCTGCGCGATACGATCCAGGCCGCCTTCCATCAGCATCTGCACCAGACGATGAGGACTGGCCTCGGAAGTTTGCGCCTGGGCGCCAATCTTCTGGTATTGGCGAAGGGCTAACATTGGATTCATGTTCTACCTCATCAAAAAGCTTTTGGTTCGTATAACCAGTGTATCGACGATGCGTCAAAAAACTTTAGCCGCCAAACACAAAAGCCCGGAGCGCTTGAAAACGCTGCCGGGCTTTTGGCGTTATGGGGCTATCAGCTGCTCTTCTGCTGGGCGGTCAGCGCCTCGAACATCGAAGTGATGTTGCTCGCCGTCGCCTTCAGCTTGCCGACCAGGGTATCCATGTCGTTGTACTTTTTGGTCAGTACAGCGGTCAGGGATTCAATCCGACGATCCAGCGCGAGCTGATCGTTGGCCAGTTTGGTCTTGGTCTTGTTCAGCTCGGTGGTACGCGTCTCGAGAATACCGCCCGTCACCGTGTAGGACGAGATGGCCTTGTCCATGCGGGACAGCAGGCCATTGTCACCGGAGAACAGCGTCTGCACTTCACCGCCAAGTTTTTTGTCATTCATGGCCGTACCGAACTTGACGGAGTCGAAGTTCAGCTCACCGGTTTTCTGATCGGTGGTTATCCCCAACTGCGAAAGCACGGTGAGCTTGTCGCCACTCCCGGTCTCGGTCAGCGGGCCACGCATCGCTGCAAGGATTGCACGCGGCATGGCGTCACCGGTCAGAGCTGCCGGAATGGTCGGCTTGCCGTCGTCATCAAGCGAAGGCTTGGTCAGCGTACCAATCGCCTTGACCACGGCGTTGTAGGAATCGACGAATTTCTGAATCGAAGCCTTCAGGCCATCAGTGTTCGTCGTTACCAGAACTTGCGAGCTGCCGGTGGATTGCAGCGTCATCGACAAACCGGACACCGTACCGTCCAGCTTGTTGGTGGGACTGCTGATCGACAGACCATCCAGCGTGAACTTGGCGTCGACCGCCAGCGCACCCACCGACCCTGCCGAGGCTTTCGTCGAGGTGGCCGGAATCACTTTCGTACCATCAACGTCGAGGCCGACACCGCTCAGGGAGATATCGGTGCCCTCGCCGGTGTTCGACGAACTCACCACCAAACGGGAGCCGAAGTTATCGGTCACCACGTTGGCGCTGAAGCCACTGAACTGATACTTGTCGTTCAGCGCTTTGGCAACGGACTCAAGGGTAGAGCCCGCAGGAACATCGAGGTTGTAGACCTTGGGGGTTCCGCCTTTCACGCCCTGAGAGATGGTCAGCGTGCCGGAAGCACCACCATTGACGACAGCCTTGGAACCGCCATCGAACGCCGCCGTGGCGATCTTCGAACCGGTTGCCAGTTGCGTCACATTGATCTTGTAGATACCCGCGACCGCCGAGTTGTTGGCCGTAGCGGTGAGTACCTTGGTATCGGACGAAGAGGCTGCAAAACCGGTGAATTGAGGTTCGGTGGTGTTACCGAGGGTCTTCATGGACGCCTGGAACGTGGCGAGCAGAGACTTCAAGGTGCCAATACCGGAGATCGACGCGGTGTTGGCGGTAGTGCCACGGTCGATCTGACCCTGTTTGGCCGCTTTGTCAGCGTTGACCAGCGCCTTGACGATGGCGCCGGTGTCGAGGCCAGAGCCTAAGCCCGTGCCTGGTAGAATTGGACTTGCCATGTAGATCTCCCTTCAGTGTCTCGCCGGTCTTTTGACCACTACAACGCCCAAAAGAACATAGCAACAAATTTCATGCCAGCTGTCAGACTTTCGCGCTGAACAGCAGACTGCTTGCGTCATTCAAGCTATTGGCCAGTTTCAGGACTTCTTCGTTGGGGATCTGGCGGATCACCTCACCGGAGTCACTGGCAATGACTTTGACGACCACTTTGCCTGAAGGCTCATCGATAGAGAACTCCAGGTTACGCTTGACCGACTGAACGAACTTTTCAATTTCCTGGACCGCCGTTTTCAGCTTGTCCTGTTCGCTTACAGCATTCTTGGGCTCATCCCTGACCCATGCCACTGGCGCAGCATCGACTTGAGGCTTTTCAGCGGCCGCGTCAGCAATAGGCGTCGCCGGCTTGGCCGCAGGATAAGACAAATTCAGCTTGACGCTCATATCCATGTCCATCACCTCACTTGATCGAAAAAGCGAGAGAGTGCGACAAGCGCACTCCCCCGCCAAAACTCATCAGCTATTACTGAAGCAGTTTCAGTACAGCGGATGGCAGTTGGTTGGCTTGAGCCAGAACTGCGGTGGAAGCCTGTTGCAGAGTTTGTTGCTTGGTCAGCTGTGCAGTTTCAGCAGCGAAGTCGGTATCTTGTACGCGACCCAGTGCAGCACTGGCGTTTTCGTTGATGTTCTGCAGGTTGGAGATGGTGCTGGTCAGACGGTTTTGTGCAGCACCGAGGTCGGCACGGCTGGAGTTGATGGTCTGCAGAGCCTTGTCGATTGCGCCGATGGCCTTGGAGAACGAAGCTTCGGCAGTCGTCGAGTTGTTACCAGTGATCTGCAGGGTAGCCGAGTCAACAGACAGGGTAGCAGCGTCGAAGCCGCTTGGCAGGCTCAGGGTGATCTGGTTGGACGAACCGGTGTTGGAACCGACCTGGAAGGTCATGGTGCCAGCTTTACCGTCCAGCAGGTTTTTGCCGTTCAGGTTGGTGGAGTTGGCGATACGAGTCAGCTCGTCCGACATTGCCGCGAATTCTTTGTTCAGGGCAACACGGTCATCAGTACCGTTCGAGTCGTTTCGAGCTTGAACAGCCAGTTCACGCATACGCTGCAGAATGTTGGTCGATTCCTGCATCGCGCCTTCAGCGGTCTGAGCGATCGAGATACCGTCGTTGGCGTTTTTGATTGCCATGGTCTGACCACGGATCTGCGAAGTCATACGAGTAGCGATTTGCAGGCCGGCGGCGTCGTCTTTGGCGCTGTTGATTTTCAGGCCGGAAGACAGGCGAGTCATCGAAGTCGACAGAGCGTCGGAAGCACGGTTCAGGTTTTTCTGAACGTTCAACGACGTGACGTTGGTGTTTACTGTTAAAGCCATGACGAATTCCTCGTTGGTTGGGTACTGCGGCTTCCGGCCCTGGCAACCGCCGGGTATGGCCTAGAGAACCTTCGTAATAGTTATCGTCGGGATCGCAACTTGCTTTAGGGGATTTTCAAAAATATTTGCCATCAGGGTGCCACCCCCCACAAATCAAAGGCTTGGCGGCATTCAGGCAGCGAAAAAATGGCGCCAGGGAAATGTCCGCGCGGGTTGACGGCACGGACCGACACGAAAATTGCTTAAATGGACAGACCGTCAGTCAGCACCTGAACCAGCTCGTATTCCAGATAGTCGGCCAGGGCCAGCCAGTTCTGTGATTCCTGGCATTCGAGCATCGGTCCCAGCACGACCACCCACTGTTGCTGCACGGCGGGCGCTGCCTGATCGATCACTGACTGCAGCGCACCGAGCAGTTCAGTCATCGCGATCCCGGCCTCAACGTCCCGCCCAAGGCGAAACAGCGCCGCGCATTGCTGCGCATCGACAATGAAGTATTCACCTTTACTCATGACGCCAGCTCCGGATGAAACGTGGTACCTGCAATCATCGCCCCTGCCCGGCTGCTGTTGTAGAAACGCACCTCGGGATGGGCCGAGATGTAGCGTTCCAGCTCACACAGGTAGCTGCGAAAATTGAGCTGGGTCTTGATCCGCTGGCCCTGCCCGTCTAGCACCCAGTGCCTGGCGGCGCCTAACTGCGGCCCCAGATCGCCATCACTCCAACCGGCGTGCGTCTTGTCACCCGGGAACGCGAAGTCGGCACCGAACAGGGTGACCTGCGTCGCCCCCATTTTTACCGCGAGGTCGACCGCCGGATGAATCACGCTCCCCCCCCCATGCAATAGCCCCTTGGGCCATTGCGTGCGCATCTGCTGATAGACGGGACTGCTGGAATAACCCGTAAAGCGTGGCCCCTGCCAGGCGCCGATCACCAATGGATCGCCCATGGGCATGTACACCAGGGCAATCGCGGACGTGCCTTCGGCCGGCAGGTGACGGAACGAAATCCGCTGGTCGATGCTGACCACCACATCCGGGCGAATGCCATGGTTGAGCAACGGCCGATAAGCGGTGTCGACACAGATGAACAGCGGTCGCACCGCCTGTTCGCGTATCGTGCGCAAGCGCTCCAGGTGCGACTCGAGGCTCGGTCCCGTGGCGATGATGAACACCTCCTGGTCGGGACGGGATCCGAACAGCTCGGCCACATCGCCATCGGCCTGGACCAGGGCCGCACTGGCCTGCAAACGCTGGACGACTTCCGCTGACTGGGGGTCGAATTCACGGTTATTGAACGCCAGGTGAGTTTCGCTGATCAGCCGGTCACGAATCTTGGCGTTGAAGTCATCGGCCAGGACCAGCTCGGATGGCAAGGCAAAAAACGGCAGCCGGATTTCCGCCAGGTCGCCGGCATACACCAATTCCACCCGTGGGTCTTCCAGCCACTGCCGCTGATCAAGCAGTTGCAGCACCAACGCAAACACCGCACCGTTGAGGATGTGCACGTACAGGCGCCGAAGCTCGGCCCGCTCCAGCAATTGCACCTGCAAATCGCCCAACCCGGTGCCGTAGACATGCAGCTCGGAGCTATCGGGCGGCAGGCTGTCGGCCTGAAGCCGGGCCTCGCGCAGGCGGTCATGGCGACTGGTCAGCTGGATACCGTTGATGCTTAGCGTCGAGCCGAGGCCCTCCACCAGATCAGCCTGCAGCAGGCTTGAGTCTTCCCCCTGCAAACGGCTGATCAGCGCAGGCCAGCGATACCGTATGACGTCAGCGTTGTGCTCAAACAACTCGCTCATGAAGCCTCGCTTTCATTCGGGCAAAAAAATAGCGTTCAAGGTTACACCTTGAACGCTGCTTTTGTGCCCGGCCTTCAGAGATTCAAGGACGGTAGATGATCGCCGACCCCCAGGACAAGCCCACCCCGAAACCACTCAGGGCCACGCGCTTCCAGCTGGAATCCAAGACATGTTTTTCCAGCAGCAGCGGAATGCTCGACGACACGGTATTGCCGGTTTCGACCATGTCCTTGATGAACTTCTCGGGTTCGCCTTCGAAGCGACGGGCTACGGCATCGACAATCGCCGCACTGCCCTGGTGGATGCAGAACGCATCGACGTCATCCGCCGTCAGTTGCGAGTCGGCCAGCAGTTCATGCAAATGGGCCGGAACCTTGAGCAGAGCGAAGTTGAACACCTGACGACCGTTCATGAAGAACACGCCGTTGGACACCTTCAAATGCGGCGCACCGGAACCGTCGGTGCCGAACTTGGACTTGCCCAGCTGCCAGGGGGCGTTTTCGCCCATCCAGGTCGCGGTGGCCGCGTCGCCGAACAGCATGGTGGTGTTGCGGTCTTCCGGATCGACGATCTTGGAGTAGGGATCCGCGGTGATCAGCAGGCCATTCTTCAGGCCCGCGGCTTCCATGAAGCCCTTGATCGCGTAGATGCCATATACGTAACCGGAGCATCCCAGGGAGATATCGAACGCGGCGACGTTGGTCGACAGTCCCAGCTTGTCCTGGACGATGGCGGCAGTGTGCGGCAAGCCTTCTTCGTCACCGTTCTGGGTGACAACGATCAGTACATCGACGGCTTCACGCTTCAAGTCAGGGTTGTTGGCGAACAGCGCGTTGGCTGCTTCGACGCACAGGTCCGAAGTTTCCTGGCCGGCGTCTTTGCGCGGCAGGAAGGCCGAACCGATCTTGCCCAGGATGAATTCTTCATCCTTCTCGAATTTTGCACCTTGTGCGTAGTTGTCCACGCCGGCTACAGGAACGTAGCTCGCAATGCTTTTTATGCCAATCATTACGGCTTCCCAATAATAAACAGCCCAATACCACCGCTCGTCATGATTCGAGGGGCGCCGACAAACAGAGAAAAACGTCGTCCATGGAGACAACGACGGGAAGAATAAAGGGCTATCACTGGGCCAGAAACCGGCCAGGCGCCATCTTCCCGATCAATACAATACAGTGAAGATGCGCGTTATGACTCGCAGGTCACGCTATTTTGCCGATTCAGACCGACAAGTTGTTGCGTGGCCGCTGAAAATTGGCGGACAACACTTCGGGCAGCGAATCAAGATCAGCAATGGATATCTGCGCGTCGTAGCCGGGCAACGCCACCACGTGGCGATGCCCACCGGTGCGCACCCGGACGGTCAGGACGCCGAGTCCGTTGAGGCTCACGAAGTCCTTGGCGGGGTTGTCACCGACGTAAACCATGTCGGTCCAGCGACAGCGTTCTGCCTGACGAATGCGCTCGAAACAATGGATGGAAGGTTTAGCGTGGCGGACGCCAAAACGATGGGTGATCAGCACCCGCTGGAAGTCAGGAAGCAGGCCCAACGCATCGACTTTGTTTTTCTGCACGATCTTGTGCCCGTCGGTGACGAGATAGAGCGGCGCCTGGCCACGGTAACGGTCGATCACGCCCCGGGCAGCCGGGAACAATTCGAGATTTGGCCGATGATGCCGGTAAACCTTCACACACTGGGCGACCCGTGCGCCCGACAACCGTCCATGTGAATCAAGCCAGCGGTCAAAAACCCGCCCTCGCCCCTCGTTCTCAAGTACGTTCAGCATGAACGCCAGCGATTCCCCGGCGTTCCATCCATGGGCATCTTCGCCGTGACGGGCGACGGCGCCGAGCCCGCTTGTGACAAAGCTGCGCTCGTCATAGAGCGTATCGTCGAGGTCAAAAATCAGAATCATGCAGCACCAGGTCAGCGGGCAGGCGAATCTGTCTGATTTCACCTGAAACCCGCTTGAAAACAGGAGGCTGGCCCTCGCCGAAAGCCTCGATCAGGCTCCAGTGAAGGCTGTCGAGCCCGGCAGCGATGGCGGTCGTGGAAGCCCCACCAAAACGAGGATTGCATTCAATGATGCGCAGCGTGTCGTCAATGACGATGGCCTGCATCACTACCGGCCCGCGCAATTCCAGCTTTTGAAGCGCGCGAATGGCTTCACGCTCAAGCCCTTCGCTGCGCAAGGTGGTTGTGATCTGCGACTCCCCGCCGACAACTCGGTCGCGCCGGCGCAAAACCACACCTGCGACCTTGCCGCTGCGATCAACCCAACCGTCGATACTGATTTCCGGCCCTGGCACAAAAACCTGGTAGATCGGCGCTTCCAGGGTTTTCCCGTGAACAAGCGCTGCATCGGCCGGCAAATCGAGCCCGATGGCCTGGGAGCCGGCTCCGTAGCGCTCTTTCACCACATAAGGCCCGACACCAAGGGCATCAGGTGTCATCGCGACCTCAATGACCGCAAGCCCCGCCTCCTTGCCGAAGCGGGCGAATTCGAGCTTATCAAGGCATCGCTCGACAGCCTTGGGCGTCGAGACAACGACCGAGACCCCCGCCTCCCGCAGTGCTGCCGCATGCCGGGCCCAAAACAATAACTCACCATCACGGGTTGGAAGAACCACGGCTATCTGGCGCTCCTGGAGCCCCTCGATCAGCGCGGGCAGCTCTGCGTCGGTCGTCCGCGGCATATGCCAAAAGCCGTCAGCCACATACTGAGCCGGCGCCTCTGGATCCAGATCACCGGCAATCACGAGGGCATCAGGGTGTATCCGCTTGAGCGCATCTTTCATGGCTCGCACCAGTGGTGCCTTGCGCGAAGCGGACGTGACAAGCACATTGCACGCCGCACGCGCGGGCTGAATCGGAAGTTCGTTCACCGCGTACTTTTCCAGTCGGAGGCCAGCAAACCATGGGCAAAGGAATCTGTGGGCGTGCCGTCAATCAGCACGTGCTCACGCAACCGACCTTCGCACTGAAAACCCGAGGCTTCCAATGCCGCGATATGGCGCAGGCGATGCGCGAACGTTTCGGTGCAGAGGCGTCGCAGCCCGAGATGCTCGAAGGCCAGTTGCTTCATCAGGTTCAGAAACCGTGAGAAAAACTCGATGAGCACATCAGATTGTCTTTCGCGATCCGGTGTGAGCAAGAATGAGACCTCAGCCCTGCGATTGGGCCAGGAAATATGCACCAGCCCTCCATAACCGATCAAAACCCCGGCACTTTCCAGTGCGAGCAGAATCTGCACCGGCTCCTGGCTCGCGACGTGTGGCCAGACATGATCAGCGAAATAGCGCGTCTGCTGTTCAGGCGATATTGGCGCGGTCTGGCGCAGTACATCCATCTGCGCATTGCGCCACTGCCTGATTGCCTCGATATCGGCCGGCTGCACCGCCCGCACATCAAGCATTCCGTCCGACAGGCGCGGATAAGGCATCACCCTGTATCGCACCGCTTGCGCACTCATTCGACCACCAGGTAAGAGGTCAGCGGGTTGGAAGGATCACGGCGTATGGCGTAACGGGAAAGCCCCAGCACCTCGCGTACGGCGATGGTTTCCCCGGGGAATTGCGGGGTATTGAGTTCATCGAATGCCAGGATGCTGCCCTTCGTCAGATACGGCATGATCGCTTCAAGGCAGTCACGGGTCGGCTTGTAGATATCAAAATCGAAATAGGCCAGCGCCACGACGGTTTCGGGATGACACTCCAGATAATCAGGCAGGGTCAAGGTGGCATCGCCCTTTATCAGCTCGTGCTTCTTCTTGTGCGGGATAGGCGCATTTTGTGTATGGAAATCGAGAATACCCTCGAGCTCCTCCTCCCAGTTTTCGACCACCCCGTAGTCACCCGCCTGCACGCCGTCGCCATCCTGGGACGCAACGGAAGGAAAACCGTCAAACGTATCGAAGCCGATTATCTTGCGGTTGTAATTGAAGGGCTCGTGTATTCCCCTCAATGTCGAGAACAACGCCATGTTCTGCCCCCAACGCACGCCAAACTCCATAATGACCCCATGGACCGGCACGATCATCTGGTAGAGCTTCTGCATGAAATTGATTCGGGACAGGGTTTGTCGGGTGAGGTACAGGCCGAGGTTGTCCAGCAGCTCGCGGTCGGGAATTCGTGACGTGCGTAGCCGATCGACCAGCAACTGTTTGCGTTCAGTCTCGGACTGCGTCGAGCCAACGAGTGTTCGAATGGTTTTGTCTGTCATTGGGTGACTTCTCAGGGCTTCGGTCTAAGGAACGCGGTCAGGTTGCGACCGAACCCTACATCAGCGAGTGCTGCATAGAATCGGTTAGAGGCCTCGATGCCGGCCTGACCGATCAACCGCTCGAGGGTAAGACGGGCCCGATGCGCTGCGGGCCCCCGGGAACGGTCGGCGACGTAGTTCGATCCTTCATGGGCAAGAAAAAGGTCGATTGGAAAATCCCCCAGAATCGCCAGGCAATCCCACCGGGTAGCCTCGGCTATCTGGCGCAGGCTATCGGCGTTGAAATACGACAGGTGATCGGGCATCGCGATCCAGAACCGATCGGTTATCACGCCACTGGCGTAAAGCTGCTCATGATAGGCCGTGCCATCATTCGGCACCGTCACCACCAGCAGACCGCCGGGGGCCACCAACTGGCGCAGTGAGTGCAGCAGGCCTACCGGATCCAGGACATGTTCGAGGACGTTGCCCAACCAGACCAGATCGAATTGCTTTTCAGAGGCGATACGGGCTTCAAGCAGTTTGAAGACATCACCTTGCTCGACATGGTCGATGTAATCCGGATTGACCTGTTGCACGCCAGCACGACTGTAGTCGATGCCTTGAACCTGCCACCCGATCCGCTCGAAAAACCTGAGCACGAACCCTTCGCCACACCCCACATCGAGGAGGCTGCCGGGCTGGTCATTGCTCAGGAGCATCCGGGCTTGAGCGGCCTTTTGCGCGATCCGCAGCTCAATGACCTCGAGCTCTTCTGGCGAGTAGGATTTCCGAAAACTGCTGCTGGCTTCGTTCTGATAATAGGCCTGCTCGTAATATTCACTCAGCGCCTGCGGGGTGGGACGATCAACCGCCTCTAGGAAACCGAAGGAATGTCGGCGTAAGCGCGCGTCGTTCATCCCAGCATCCTTTCGTGTTTCAGCTCGGCCAGCGCCCAGTCCTCTTCAGTGTCGATATCCTGCACCCGTATGGAAGACACGACCCTCGAGCCGGTGCGCTCGCCCATCAACACGCGATCGCGCAGAAAAGCGTTCGTGCGGAACCAGTACCACTGGCCAGCATCGTGATAAGCGACCGGAAGGTCCTGGGACCTGGCGTTGAGGTTTTCAGGGAAATTCAGGTCAACGCGACCATCGCTATCACGCTGAAGCGAACGCCAGATCGGATAGGAAAACGCAGCAACGGGCATGATGACGTCAAACCCACTGCCCAGAAGTTGCTCGCATCCCTCGACAAGGTCTTCAGGCAAAACGAAAGGCGCCGTCGGATAGAGGCAGCAGGCGAGATCGAAATGCACACCCGTCTGCGCGTACTGATCCAACACTTCAAGGAGCACCTGCGACGTTGTCGCGTAATCATCGGCGGCAGCGCTCGAGCGAAGAAATGGCACTTCGGCGCCCAGGCCGCGCGCCACTTCAGCAATCTCCGGATCATCGGTGCTGACCATCACGGTGTCGAATTTGCCGCAAGCAAGGGCAGCCTCGATGGACCAGGCCAACATCGGCCGGCCACGGAACAGGCGGATGTTCTTGCGTGGGATTCGCTTGCTGCCACCTCGGGCAGGAATAATCGCGACGGCGGTCGGTGTGCCGGTCATGGATCAATACCTCCTTCGACCATCGAGGCCTCGAGTGGCTCGCCAAAGGCAAGGTCGCGCACCGCCCGACGCCCAAGCACCACGTCAAGAAACTTGGGTTTGAGCCCATTCCCCGGCCGGATCGAACGCACATTCATCTTTGTAAACGCCTCGCCTTTGGCCACGGGTGCCACGACATAAAGCGAACGACGATTTTTCAGGACAATTTCTTCTGATCGCGTGGGCTCGAATGCCGGTGCGCCGATCGCTACATGAGCAATGCGCGCCGTCGTCACCAGCGTCGCCAGTTCGGCAGGCTCCAGCGAGAAAGCGCTATCGACCCCACCCTCTGCACGAGACAGGGTGAAGTGTTTTTCAATGAAGCAGGCCCCCACCCCTACCGCGATGGCAGACACCACGGTACCGAGCGTATGGTCGGAGAGCCCGACCACGACGTCGAAACGCTCGGCGATCTGCGCAATGGTTGCCAGATTCGCCTCCTCTGGCGGCGCAGGGTAAGCGGCCGTGCAGTGAAGCACCACGATGTCTGTCGCCCCGGCGCCACGCGCCGCCTCGACCGCCTCAGCGATTTCCTCGAGTGTCGCCATGCCCGTGGACATCACGATGGGCTTGCCGGTACGAGCCACCTTGCGAATGAGCGGCAGGTCTATCAGTTCAGGCGATGCGATCTTGTAGGCGGGCGCCCCCAGCGACTCGAGAAAATCCACCGCACTCTCGTCAAAGGGTGATGAGAACACCGTGATGCCGATCTTGCGGCCGTGCTCGAAGATCGCTTCGTGCCACTCCCACGGGGTGTGCGCTTCTTCATAGAGTTCGTAGAGGCGACGACCATCCCAAAGGCCTCCACGCACCAGGAACTCTGGGCCCGTGTGATCGATGGTAATGGTGTCGGCACGGTACGTCTGAAGCTTCACCGCATCGGCGCCCGCCATCTTGGCGGCTTCAATGATTCGAAACGTGCGGTTGATGTCACCATTGTGATTGCCGGACATCTCCGCAACGATGTAGGGAGGCTCGGTCGGACCGATGCGACGCCCGGCGATGCTCAGGGTCGGTTGCCGGGCGCTATCCGCCACTGTTCCCCGTGTTCCGTTCTTGCCTTTCACAATGCCCCCATAGCGCTGGCTCATCAAAAAATGGTCAGGACCCACGGCCCTGGACCGCGGTCCGAAATGATTGCAACCGTGCTCAACGGTTTCTACGCGTCGAGTAACAGACGCTGCAGCTGCTCGACCACGAAGTCCTGTTGTTGATCGCTCAGCAGGGGAAACATCGGCAGGCTGATGGCCTCGGTGAAATAACGCTCGGCCTGGGGAAAATCACCCTCGGCAAATCCCAGGTCACGGTAGTACGGCTGCAAATGCACCGGAATATAGTGCAGGTTCACGCCGATTCCGGCCTCCCGCAAACCGTCGAACACCTGACGCTGACTGAGGTGGATCCGCTCGGTCTGTAACCGCACTACATACAGATGCCACGCCGACTCAGCCCCCGGCTGCGCGCCCGGCAACGTCACTGGCAAGTGCGCCAGCAATCGCTCATAGCGGGCCGCCAATTCACGGCGACGGGCGATGAAGTCATCGAGTCTGTTCAGTTGGGACAGACCGAGTGCCGCATGCAAGTCGGTCATGCGGTAATTGAAGCCCAGCTCAAGTTGCTGGTAGTACCACAAACCGCTTGGCGGCACCTTCATCAGCGCCGGATCCCCGGTAATGCCGTGGCTGCGCAACCGACGCAGGCGTTCGGCATACTCGGGATTGTTGGTCAGCACCATGCCGCCTTCGGCGCTGGTGATGATCTTGACCGGATGAAAGCTGAAAATCGTCATGGCTGCATATTGCCCACAGCCGACCGGTCGCCCCAGGTACGAAGCGCCCACTGCATGGGCGGCATCTTCGATCAGGACGAAGCCATAGCGCTCGGACAATTGCGCGAGGGTCCGCATGTCGCAACTCTGACCGGCGAACGCCACCGCGATCACCACCTTGGGCAGTTTTCCGATCGCTTCTGCCACCTTGAGTTTCTCTGCCAGCAGGCGCGCGTCCAGGTTCAGGGTCTGCGGATCGATGTCGACGAAATCGACCTCGGCTCCGCAGTAGCGTCCACAGTTGGCCGAGGCGACGAAGGTGTTCGGGCTGGTCCAGAGATAATCACCCGGGCCCAGCCCGGCCGTCAGACAGGCAATGTGCAGGGCCGCCGTCGCATTGCAAACGGCGACCGCGTGCAGCGCCTGACAGTGATCGGCCAGGGACTTTTCGAAACGTTCAATGGTCGGCCCCTGTGTCAGCCAAGGCGACTGGAGCACGTTCATGACCGCGTCGATATCCGCCTGATCGATATCTTGTCGGCCATAGGGGATCGGGTAAGGCATCATGAGCATGACTCGACACAATGCCCAACGAGCAAGCCGATACGCCTGTCTTTAACCATCCGTTTGCCGTTGAACATGTGACGATTCCTCATCTTGATCAGACCGCCTGCTGCAGCAAATGCGCCCAGTCCACACTGGAGGCTGTGCCAAGCGTGAAGCCTTTGCCGGTCGGGACCAGGTTCTGGTTGTAGGCGCTGTCTTGGGCAAAACGACCCTGCCACTTGTCGTGCAGGGCCGCGCGCGCTTGGGATGCCTCGGGCAACACGCCTGGGTGCAGCAGTTGCGCCTGAGGTGTCCAGACGGTGAGGTAACCTGCGTCGGCGACTTTCAGGCACAGGTCGACATCGGCGAAGGCTTCGGCAAAATGCTCTTCATCCATCCCGCCAACCGCGTCAAACAGATCCTTGCGAACCATCAGGCACACGCCGGACACCGCCGAATAGTTCTGCTCGGCCTGATGGCCATTCATGTAGCCCCGGGCGTCCTTGCCTTCGCCGACAAAGACTGAACCGATATCGCCATTGCCGCTCAAGACCAGGCCGCCCTGGGTGGTGACGCCGCGGATGTCCATCAATTTGGCGCCGACGATGCCGACTTCCGGGCGCTGAGCCTGGTTGAGCATCGCGTCGAGCCAGTTGGCATTGAACACCTGGGATTCGGCGGACATCAGCACCAGGTACTCACCCTTGGCTTCGGCGCTCGCCGCGTTGAACAATGCCGAGTCGCTCAGACGCTGGCCGGTGCGCAGCACACGAATGCGTTCGCCCTTGCCTTCCAGGTCGCTCAGCCATTTGGCGAGTTCTGGTGACGGGCTGTGGTTATCGACGATCAGAACTTCATTGCGCTGGTAACGGGTACGTTGCAGGACGCCGACCAGCGCACGCTGCAAGTGCTCCAGGTTGTCCTTGTTTTGAAGGATGATCGACACCATCGGTCGCTGGGCATGCTGATAGTCAATCTGCCAGGTCTGTGGCAACGCCGATGTGACCTGGCCACGATAACCGCGATTGGCCAGGTGGCGCGTCAGGACCTGACGCTCCTGGGCATTTTCCTCGGCAGCCGGCTCGTTACAGATCAGCAAAGGCTCAGCCAAGTGCGCCAGACCAACCAGGCCACGGTCTTCGACCAGACGCAACAGCAGGTCAAACTCCAGCGCCTGCGGGTAGTTCGCGGAAAGGCCATTGGCCTCGACCCACACTTCGCGCCGGATCAACCAGTGTCGCGCCATCAGCGACGGCACGGTTTGCAGCAGGTCGAGGTTCAACCCGGGGCGGAATACATCCCTCAAGGCACCATTGCCGTGACGATGGATTTCGTCCATCGCCACCGCACGCACACCCTCGGCGCCGATCAGCTCCAGGCTGGCGCGCAGCAACCCGCTTGGGGTCAACTGGTCGCCAGCTTCGCCCATCAGGAGCCAGTCGACTGTCGTCTGGGCAACGGTCTGGTTGATGCGCTCCACGTAGTTGCCGGTGGTGACTTTGACAAAGTGCACGGTGTCGCGCACGGAGGTGGTTGCCGGCAAGTCACCGGTGGTGAACACCATCACTTTGAAGGCTTTGCAGTAACCGTTGACCAGGCTGTCGAAGGTCGCCTGCAACTTGACCATGTCAGCGTCGAGGTCCAGCAGCACGATGCCGAATTGTGGCCCTCCCTCGTGCCTGGCCAGGTGCGCGGCAATCGCCGACAGTTGCGCGGCATCGGGATTGCGTGCTTCGAGCCAAGCCAGCAAACGACCCGACGGCATGTTCTTGAGCAATGCCTGATCATCCTGGCCCGGCACCGATTCCAGGCGCTCGGACCAGGCTTTCAGCCGCAGGTAATCGTCCTTCTCCGCGGTGCCTTCCAGTGATTTGACCAGACGTTTGACCACCGCGCGGTTGAACCGGTTCAAGCTCAACGCCTCCCACAAACGGGCGCGTACTGTGCGATCGTTGTCGTTGGGTTGAATGCGCATCAGCTCTTGCTGCCTGAGCAGGATCCCTTCGAGTTCCTCCAATTGCAGGCGGCCGGCGGGCATGGCATGCATCAGGAATTCGAACTCGCTCAGCAGGTCGAACATCGGCTTGTTGTAGAACGGCATTTCCACGAACTGCTCGGGGCCGAACGAGCGGATCGGATCGCTCTCCAACTCTGTCCAGATCGAACGGAAAATCAATGTGCCTTTTAGCGAGCGGCCCCCGAGCAGGCATTCGGCCATGGCATTGAAACTGTTCAGCGCGATCTGCTTGACCTCGGCCGGATCGCGACCCTCTTCACTGAACTGCGTCGGAACAGAGGCCAGGAACTCGGCGAACCGCTCCCGGTCGGCGACCGTTTTCGCATCCTTGTAGGTCAGCACAGTCAATACGTCGGTGTTATGGGCTGAACCACCATAGTTCGCCTCACGTACCGCGAACGGGATTGGCAGGATCCGAGCCTTGGCACACGCGAGCATAAAGAACGCGTGGCCGATTTCCTGCCACTCGAAACTGGTGTCGGCAGGCATCTGGTTGTAGCACCGTTGCAGCAGGTCGGTGCGGGTTACCGCATAGAACGGCGGCAGGAACTGCCCCATGAAATCCATGACCCGATCTTCAGGTCGCGGCGAGTTGTAATCCTCCTGCACCCGTCGGTCACGGCGGTAGTAATTCGTTTCGGTGGCGCGGGCCAGGTACATCATCCCGTACCCATGGCACATGCCGTAATCGGAATTGGCCTGCAGGAACTCGACCGAGGCGACGAGCGCGTCATGAATCAGGAAGTCGTCGTCGGCGGCCAGCACCATGAACGGTGTGGAAACCTCGTTGACCCCGTAAACCAGCTTGGACTGGATGCCCCAGTAGCCGTACTGCGGCAAATGCCGGTAATCGATGGTGTCCGCGATCGACCCGGCGCCGTCGAGCGCCACCTCGGACGAATCAAGGACCAGAATCTTGCAAGGCAGCGTTTTGTAGTACTGCAATGCCCTGCGCAAAAACGCCGGGCGATTGTGTGAAAGCAACACCAGAGTGAACTGCTCACTCAGGGGCAATGTGTTTTCAGAACCGTGAATGCCTTGCATATCCTTCCCCACCGCAAATCTATTGCTTGATGAACACTTGAATGAAGTTATCGCTTAACGGACGCGACGCAGGTAGCCGTCCGGTGCGACGGTGATCAGCAGCTTGCTGTGAATCGCCTGGTCAATCTCGAAATCGCGGTTTTCTTCCAGGTAGGCCCAGACGGCGGTCTTGGGGTTGTCACCCTTGCCCCATGGACGATCCGGGAAAGCATCCTCGGGCATGTCTTCGACAACGGTGTCCATGACCACGCAGTAACTGCCCACCGAGACCATCGGCGCATACAGGCGCAACTCTTCCAGCACGTGTTCGTGGGTGTGATTGGAGTCCAGTACCACCAGGACTTTCTTGCCCTGAATGCGCTCGCGTATCTGATCGACAATCGCACTGTCGATGCTCGACCCTTGAATCATCTGAATGCGCTTGCTCATCGGATGGGCCTCGATCGCTTCGCGGTTGTGCTGGCGAATGTCGATGTCGACGCCCAGCACCTCACCGTGGCCGATCAGCTCGAGCATCGAGGCGTAGAACACCAGCGACCCGCCATGGGCGATGCCGGTCTCGACGATCACATCCGGGCGCAGGTCCCAGATGATTTCCTGCATAGCCACCATGTCCTGGGGGAACTGAATGATCGGCCGGCCCATCCAGCTGAAGTTGTAGGTGTATTTGTGCCGGGCCGTGGTGCCCACCCAGTCCAGGGATTCGGTCTGCAAGGCTTTGTCCTGCTTTAGACCTTCGATGTTGCCTTTGACTTCTTCGCGAAACTGTTCATGGGGGTTCATTGCAACTCTCCAAAAATAGGGAAACGGCTTACTGGAACACCCTACCGTCCGGATAGGGCACCGCGTTGGTCTTGATGATCCTGGCGGGGTTGCCCACCACGACCGAATAATCCGGAACATCCTTGGTCACTACCGCACCCGCACCGATGGTGACCCAGCGGCCGATACGCAGGCGCGGCAGGATCGTGGCATTGGTACCAATGAACGTGCCGTCGCCGATGTCCACGCAACCGGCGATGCACACACCCGGTGCCATGAAGACCGTGTGACCGATTCGTCCTTCGTGCCCGACAACGCTGCCGGCACTGATGCTGGTGTTGTCGCCGAGTGTCACTTCGGCCTGCATGATCACGCCTTCCTGCAAGTAGCTGCCCTGCCCCATGCGAATCATGGTCAGGTCGATACCCGGATGGACGAACTGGCCCAGGATGGCGCCGGCCTCTACCAATTGACGGGTCGTCTCGTAGCGCAGGCGGGTGCTGCCGGTGATCAGGTTGACGAAGCGCACGTCGGGACCGTTGAGTTCGCTCACCCGGTCCGAACCGCCCACCACCGGCACGCCATGGAACGGTTTGCCCTGTTTGCCCGGGTCGTTGTCCAGGAACGCAAACTCGACATTCGGCGTGCTGCGCTTCACCGCGTGGAGCATGCGCACCGCTTCCGGGTTAGCCGCGCCCAGCAGATAAACCTTCACGACACCGGTCTCTTTGCCAGCAACGCGCGCACGACATCGACCACCCGCTGTTGATCGACATCTGTCATGTCGTGGTAGCTCGGCAGATTGAAAGCGCGTTCCGGCAGGGCGAACGCCACTGGCGTGTCGACCACGTACTGCTCGAACATGGGCAGCGACGACAACGGCCAGAAGAACACCCTGGCGTCGATATCCGCCGCCTGGAAAGCGGCGATCAACTCGTCGCGATGAACCCCGGTCCCGGCGTCGAACACCACCGTCGGCATCCAGTAGCCATTTCGCGAGTGAGCGGGCTCCGGGTTCAGGGCGACCCCCGGCAACCCCGCCAGAGCGCGGGCGTAGTTGGCGAAAATCTCGCGCTTGCGACGGATCAGCTCATCGATGCGTTCGACCTGGGCGCAACCGACGGCTGCCTGCAGGTTACTCATTTTGTACTTGAAGCCGACGAATTCGGGCCAGAACTGTTTGGTGCTGCCCGCGACCCGGCCATGGTTGGACAAGGTCAGAACCCGCTCGTACAAGGTTTTGTCCGAGGTGACGAAAATCCCGCCCTCACCCGTGGTGAGGGTCTTGGTGCCATGGAACGAGAACGCACCGAAGGCCCCCAGGGAACCGGCGGCCTTGCCGCGCCACTGCGAGCCGATAGCCTCGGCGGCGTCTTCGATCACCGGCAGGTTGTGTTCACGACCGATCGCCAACAAGGCGTCCATGTCACACAGGTTGCCGTAGAGATGCACCGCTAGAATGGCTTTGGTCCGCGGGGTGATCGCACGCTTGACCTGCTCCGGGTCCAGGCACCAGCTGTCTGCCAGGACGTCGACGAACACCGGTCTGGCTCCCAGGTAGGTAATGGGCGCGGCCGAGGCGATCCAGTTGGTATTGGCCAGGATCACTTCATCGCCGGGGCCGATGTCCAGCGCAGCCATGCCCATGTGCAGCGCACCGGTGCAGCTGGAGGTCGCGATGGCATACGTAGCGCCGACATGCTCGGCAAAACCGTGTTCGAAACGCGTCAGGTACTCGTAGCAACGTGGGCCCCAGCCGTTCTGCACGGCGTCCAGGGCATAACGGGCTTCCAGTTCACCGACGCTCGGCTTGGTGTAATGAATTCTGCTCATTGAATGCTCAACTCCGGAACAGCGACCACGAACCGTGCTCCCCACGCTTCGACCGAGGCGAATTGCTGGGTGATTTCAGCCAGCAGGTTCCACGGCAGCACCAGGATGAAGTCGGGTTTCTCGATCTCGATACGCTCGGGCGATACCACCGGGATTCGACTGCCCGGCAAGTACTTGCCCTGTTTGTGCGGGTTGGCGTCGGCCACCCAGGCCAGCAGATCCGCCTTGACCCCGGCGTAGTTGAGCAGGGTGTTGCCCTTGGCTGCCGCGCCATAACCCACCACACGCTTGCCATCGGCCTTGGCCTGCAACAGGAAACGCAGCAGTTGGTGCTTGATGCGCTCGGCAGCCGGCGCCAGCGTCGCGTAGTAACCGGTGGTTTTCACCCCGGCGGCGAGTTCGGCCTGCAATTGCTGCTGAACCGCTGGCAATGCCGGTCGGCGCACACCGTCGATCCGCTGGACGAACACCCGCAGCGATCCCCCATGGGTCGGCAGTTGGCTGACGTCGAACACCTCCAGACCATTGCGCTCGCACAAGGCCTGCACGGCCGTCAGGGACAGGTAGGAATAGTGCTCGTGATACAGCGTGTCGAACTGCCGTCCAGCCATCAGCGTCAGCAGTTGCGGAAACTCGAAGGTCGCCACGCCGGTCGGCTTGAGCAAGGTGGCGAACCCGCCGAGGAAATCATTGATGTCTGGGACATGGGCCAGCACATTGTTGGCGGCCATCAGGTCGGCGGACCAGCCATCGTTGACCAACTGCGCAGCGGTCTCGCGGCCGAAGAACAGTTCACGGATCGCCAGGCCTTTTTTCCGCGCCGCCTGCGCGGTGCTGCGGGTGGGTTCGACCCCCAGGCAGGGGATCCCGTGCTCCGCCACGTATTGCAGCAGATAGCCGTCGTTGGCGGCGATTTCTACCACGCGGCTGCCGGCGTTCAGGTCGAAGCGCTCGACCATGTGCGCCACATAGCGCTCGGCATGGGCCAGCCAGGTACTGGAGAACGAACTGAAATAAGCGTACTCGGCGTCGAACAGGCTGTCAGCGCTGGTGTAATCCTCGGTCTGTACCAGCCAGCACTGCTGACACACCGCCACCTTCAGCGGCACCCATTGCTCGGACTGATCCATCTGATCGGCGCGCACATAGGCATTGGACGGTGGCGAGGTGCCCAGATCGATCAGCGGCAGGGCCAGCGGAGTCCCGCAACCACGGCAGTTCATAGACGCACTCCAGCAAAGTGTTGATCCAGCAAGGGATGGCTGGAGTCCCTTGCCGACAGATTATTGACAGGCAACGGCCAGGCGATGGCCAGTCGTGGATCGTTCACGCTCAAGCCGGCTTCATGCGCAGGGGTGTAATCGGCGCTGTGCAGGTAAAGCAGCTCGGCGTCATCGGTCAGGGTCTGGAAGCCGTGGGCGAACCCGGCCGGAATCAGCAGGCTGCGACCGTCACCGGCACGCAGGTGTTCGGCATGCCAGTGCAGGAAGGTGTCGGAGTCGGGACGCAAATCAACCGCCACGTCCCACACTTCGCCGCGCAGACACGTGATCAGCTTGGCTTCCGGTGCGTTGCCGTTCTGATAATGCAGACCGCGCACGCTGCCCCGCTCACGGGTTCGGGAGTGATTGATCTGGCGAATGTGGAAGGGCTGGCCGAAAGCGCCCAGGCTGCCTTCGCAGAACACCCGGGCGAAGTGTCCACGCTCATCCTCGAAACGTTTGTGCTGCACACTGAACAGTCCATCCAGGGGCAAGGCACTCAACAGGAATTCGCTCACAACACGCCTCGGTACAGGTTCAACTGACCCAGGGTCACGGCACGCATGTCGTCACCGTTTTGCCAGGCCATGTGCCAATCGAGGGTCTGGGTCAGGCACTGTTGCAACGACCAGCGCGGCTGCCAGGCCAGCAGTTGGCGGGCACGACTGCTGTCCAGGCGCAGCAGGCCGGCTTCGTGCAGATCACTGGGCTCGATGCGCAACCCGGGTGCTTGCGGCCAGCGGCTGGCGAGCAACTCCACCACTTCGCCCACGCTGCACATGTCGGCTTCGCTCGGGCCAAAGTTCCAGGCCCCGGCGTGCTGCGGGCCTTGCTCGAAGAGTCCCGCGGCCAGTTGCAGGTAACCGGCCAACGGCTCAAGCGCATGCTGCCAGGGGCGCACGGCGTGCGGGTAACGCAAGGTCACCGGTTGATCCGCCGACCAGGCCTTGAGCACATCGGGGATCAAGCGCTCCGGGGCGAAATCGCCGCCACCCAGCACATTGCCGGCACGCGCCGTCGCCAGTGCCAGGCCGTGCTCGGGGTATTTTTCGGCCGGGAAGAACGACGCCGCGTAGGACTGCGCCAGCAACTCGCAGCACGCCTTGCTGCTGCTGTAGGGATCGTGACCACCCAGGGCCTCGTTTTCACGGTAGGGCCACAGCCACTCCTGGTTGGCGTACACCTTGTCGGTGGTCACCAGCACGCAGGCACGCACGCCGCCGACCTGGCGGATCGCTTCAAGCAGGTTCAGGGTGCCCATGACATTGCTGGAGTACGTTCCCAGCGGATCACGATAGCCTTCGCGCACCAGAGGCTGGGCCGCCAGGTGCAGGACGATTTCCGGGCGAGCTTCGGCGATCAGCTCCAGCAAGGCACCGAGGTCTCGCAGGTCGCCGCGCTGATCGTTGATCCCTTCGTGAACCCGCGCCAGCTCGAATAGGTTCGGTTCGGTCGACGGATCGAGCGAGAAGCCGCTGACCTGCGCCCCCAGGCTTTGCAGCCACAGGGTCAGCCAGCTGCCTTTGAAACCGGTATGGCCGGTCAGCAGGACACGTTTGCCGCGCCAGAACTCCGGGCTCAATCCCACTGCTTCCACGGGGCCTCCCCGCTCTGCCACAACGCTTCGAGGTGATTCTTGTCACGCAGGGTGTCCATGGGCTGCCAGAAACCGTCGTGATGGAACGCCATCAAATCACCGCGTTCGGCGAGCTTGTCCAGCGGACCGGACTCCCATGAGGTTTCATCCCCCGAAATCAACGGCAGCACCTCGGGTGACAGGACAAAGAACCCACCATTGATCCAGCCACCATCGCCACGGGGTTTTTCGGTGAAGCCGAGCACCTGGTCGCCCTCGCAGTTCAATGCGCCGTAACGACCCGGCGGCTGCACCGCCGTGACGGTGGCCAGCTTGCCGTGCTGAAGGTGGAAATCCACCAGTGCGCCGATGTTCAGGTCCGAGACACCGTCACCGTAGGTAAAGCAGAAGGCCTGCTCGTCTTCGATGTATTGGCGAGCCCGGCGCAAACGGCCGCCGGTCATGGTTTCCTCACCGGTATCGACCAGCGTGACGCGCCACGGCTCACTGTAATTCTGGTGCACGTCCATGCGGTTGTTGCGCATGTCGAACGTCACGTCGGAGGTATGCAGGAAGTAGTTGGCGAAGAAGTCCTTGATGGCATAGCCCTTGTAGCCAAGGCAGATCACGAAGTCATGAATGCCGTGGGCGGAGTACTGTTTCATGATGTGCCAAAGAATTGGCTTGCCGCCGATCTCGATCATTGGCTTGGGCTTGAGGTGCGACTCTTCGCTGATCCGCGTACCGAGACCACCTGCCAGAATTACTGCCTTCATCGCTGTCCTCTTGCGCTTCGCACGGTAGAGCCACCCTCGCCAGGGCGCCATGCCGTCAGATACCCATCATTTGTCCGTAACCACGGGGTCCTTCACGCCTGGGGGTGAAGGATTTATGGCGATATACAGGTGACTTGCAGGAAGTGAGCCAATTGCCGGAAGCACAGCTGCGCAGCGAGGTCGCAGGACCGTGCGCGGATGGACGAGCGAGATCTGCAATCTGTGCAGAGGGAGGAGAATGCGGCCGTCGAGCGGGCCTGTGAGCGCGCTCGGACGGTTCGAAGGATGGCCTATGGAGACTGGCGTCAGTCCGGTAACCAGCCCCACATCCAGTGCTGGAGGTTATCGCCGCGCAGCATGAAATCGCGATGCACCGCTTCGCGCAATTCATCGCCCATGCGATAGCTGGCGTCAGGGTCGGCCAGGTGCATGCGGATCGCCTGCAACCATTCCTCGGTGCTGTTGCTGCGAACTTTGGTGCACGGCAGGAAACCCTCATAGGCACGGGTGTCGGTACAGATCACCGGATAACCGCAGGCCCCGTATTCCAGGAGTCGCAAGTTGCTCTTGCAGTCGTTGAAGATATGGAATTCCAGCGGCGCCAGTGCCAGGTCGAGGTTCAGGCTCGCCAGCTTGTAGGGATAACTGCGCAAGCCCGTGGTCCCATGGAACTCGTGGATATAAGGGCGCAAGGCTTCCGGACACATGCCGAAGAATACCCACTCCACCTCGTTGGCCAGCTCGCGAACCACGTCGGCAATGATTTCCAGGTCACCGGTATGACTGGTGCCGCCGCCCCAGCCGACCCGTGGTTTTGTGGACGTACGACGCTGACTGGTCAAGCCCGACCACGGGTCGGGTGGCAGCATGTTAGGCACGACGCGAATCTCGCGGTGCATAGGCGAAAGAACATCCGCCATCGCCTGGGTGGTCACCACCACGCGATCACACAAGGCAATGCCGTCACGCAGCATCTGCTCGGTGTTGACCGGCTTGTTGCGGGCGTGGCTGTTCTTTTTCGGCGTGCTGACAACGTAGTCATCCAGCTCGAAAATCCTCAGTGCATTCGAGTACTTCTTGATGCGCTGAATTTCGGCCGCCGAGTTCTCGTTGTAGCGACCCTGAAAAATGATGGTGTCGGGGGACAGCCGCTCGATCTCCACCGTCGACAGCGAGTCATAGGACACGCGCGCAATGACGCGACCTGCCGCTTCAAGCTCCGACAGCGGCGCCGTCACTCGATAGTGCCCGATGGCTGACTCGTTGACCGGCAATCCGAGTATCAAAGGCAGGTCGCGCTGGATGAACGGATTCCAGTTGTTGCGCAGCGAAGGCTCCAGACTGAAGCTGGCCATGCCGAGCGACAGAACGGGACTGTAGGCCGGATCACGCGAGATTTTCGGCAGCCACTTTTTGCAGAAGGTTTCATGCTCCAACTCCTGCGCCTGAACCTCGGCCGGCGACGCAACCGACGGAGGCTCTTCCCCCATCACCACCGTTGCAAACGGCGTCCAGACGACCAGATAACCGTCTTTATCCGCCCGCAGGCACAGATCGACACTGCTGAGCCCCAGGTTGAGCACACTCTCATCCAGCTGGCCCAGGCTGTCGAACACTTCCTTGCGCACCATCAGGCAATCACTGCTGACGGCGCTCCAGTTCTGGCTCACCTGCAGGCGCTGCATATAGCCTCGCGAGCTGGCATGCTCGCCGATAAACGGCGAAGTGGCGGACCCGGCCAACCCCAGAATCAAACCGGCAGAGACAATCGTACCGCCAGGGCTGAGCAATCGCGCACCGACGACACCGACTTCCATGCGTTGAGCGTGATTGAGCATTTCGTCGAGCCAGTCGCCGGAGCAAATCACGCTGCGCGGGCTCAGTGTCAACAGGTACTCGCCACGAGCCTGACTGGCGGCGAAATTGATGATGGCCGTCTCGCTATTCACAGCGCCGCAAGACAGCACCCGCAGCATGCTCACACCCATTTGCTTCATCGCGTCGAGCCAGTCGGCCATGGCCGGACCGCCTCGGCCTTCATCGACAATCAGGATTTCATATTCGGTATAAACCGTGTGTTCGATGAGACTTTCGGTGCAGCGCTGCAAAGCGGCCAGCGAGGTGCCCGCCGCAATGATGATCGAGACCAGAGGCCGCTGGCCGTGCAGGTAATCGATACGGTTGAGCAGCGGTAACGCTTCATGGCGAATGCGATGCTCCAGACCGATCCGTGTCAGGTGTGCACTGGTCAACGCTTCGCTGCCTTCGATCACCTCGGGCAACGACATCCAGTCGGCGAACGATTGGATCGATTCGACCTGAACCTCGGCAATGTGCTCGATGGTGTGCAACCCGGCTTCTTCCACCAGTCGCCAGAGCAGGTCGTGGGGGGCCAATTCACCGTGGGCCGGATCAAAACCACCCGCCGTCAAAAAGTGCTGACGCTGGAATGACAGGGTGCGCCCCACGTACGGATAAGAACGCATGAGATCCAGGTTGAAACCTGGCTTGAATACCGGGTCAATGGACTCACCCTTGACCAGCGCGCCCTCATCGCTATAGGCGCACAACATGCCAGGGGTACTGGCAATTCGCTCGGCCAGCACCAGCAGCGCCGACTCGCGCAGCGTGTCACCCGCGCGCAGCAGATAGAACCAGTCCGAGCCTTCCAGTTGCGGGACCACGGCATTGAGCTGCTGCGACCAGCTCGCCTCGAGCGGAAGTTGCAGAACGTTGTCGCGGGCATCGCATTCGGCGTTCGTCAGCACGACCACCGCTTGCGGTGCATACAGTTGCGCTTCGAGGCTGGCCAGGGTTTCCTTGAGCCCGTCGCTGTCCGATTCGGTGTCAATGATGATCGGCACCAGGTTGGGACGCGTGGCCCAGCGATTGATACGCTCGGGCAGGTGGCGCGTTTCCGCCGGATTGAATGCGCGTACCGACAACCACTCACGGTAGAACTCGGCATAGCTGTCGCTGGTGCCGCCCACCCGGCCATTGACCACCGTATTACGGCTGCCCAGCACGCGTACCACGCACAACTCCTCCCATTTGCGCGGCACTTCAGACGCCTTACCGAGGTCCACGAAGCGCACCCAACCCGATGCCGGCGCGGACTCGCCACCACGGGAGGTGAGCATTTGCGCCAGCCACTCCCACTCCTGCACAGCGGCCTGGACCATTGTCGAGGTTCTGCTGAGGCGCTCAGGGTACTGACGCTCGGTACTCAACAGAATGTTGAGCGACGCCAGGTTGCCCCGACGCAACAGGCACACGAACAAGGCGAAATCGAGCATCGCCACGAAGCCGCCACCATCCTGGATCAAGGCGGGCAACAGCTCGAGGACATCGGCGCGACGCATCAGCGTGGAGCTGAAGTTGCCGATGAAATTCTTCGGCGTGCTCTCGAAAATGGCCAGCATGTCATCGCCTTTGATCAGCGAATTGGCTGGCGCGAAAAGACAGTTATCAACGCGGGGCGGCAAGATGTAGTTGTTGGCATCGCTCAGCATCCGCAAGGCACACACCAGTGACACCTCGGGCTGATCGATCAGCACCTTGGCCTGCAACTCGATGCTGGGCACGAACAGGCGGTCATCGTCGCACAGGACCTTCAGCAACTCGCCTCGGGCCTCTTCGACACAGCGCATCAGGTTCTTTTGCAGGCCCAGGCGCTTGGGATTTCGCAGGTAACGAATGGGGCGCGCAGGGTCGGTGAACGATTCGACGATGTCGCGAATCTCATCGGAAGACGAATCGTCACAGATGACGATTTCGATGTTTTCATACGATTGAACGAGCGCGCTTTCCAGCGTCTGACTGAAGAAGCGCGGGTTGAAGGCGGGGATGACGATACTGACTAGAGGATGTTGATTCACGACGAAACTCTCGAGCGGCGAACCTCTGCCCTTTCAGGCAGAGGCTGCGAAACCGCTTAGGAAAAGACGGCTGGCGGCTCGACAGACACAGGCTCAGACTTTGTTGAACAAGCCCAGTTGAGCAATTTTGCTGAACGCCAGTTGCGAAGCTTGCAACATGGTTTGTTGCAGCGTCAGGCGGGTCATCACTTCGGCCGGGTCCGAATCACGGATCACCGATTGGGTCTGGGCGTTCGCCAGCACCAGCGCCTGGTTGGTGTCGCTCTGGGTATCCAGTGCCGAACCGCGACCACCGATCGAACTCAAACCGGCAGACACCTGGTCAAGACCGCTGGCAAGGTTGCCCAAGCCCGCCGTCATTGCAGCCTGTTGCTTCTGCACAGCCACCTCGTTACCGGTGACAGGCGTGTTCAGAGCGGTCTTCAACTGGCTCACGGTGTCCAGAATGTTCTGGGTCTCGTGGGTGTTGACCGACACATTGAACTGGTCGCCGTTTTGCAAAGGATTGGCCCCGGTGTCGTTCAGCGTGAACTCGACACCGGAGGCGGTCGCGGTATTGCCCACCATCGTACCGCTGGAGACCGGCCGGCTGTCGGCGGTGATCGGTGCGGCGTACAAGTCGAAGGTGGTGGCGCTGGTGAACTTCAGTACCGCCGAGCCACTCGGGAAGCTGGCATGGTAGGCGACCGGATCGGTAATCCGCGTGCCGGTCGTCTGCACCGTGCTCGGGTTGCCGGGACTACGGGAAACGTTGAACGAGTCCGGCTTGCCTTGCAGCGTGAAGGTACGGCCTGCCAACGGGGCAGCCGGATCGTTGAAGTTCAGGGCCAGGTCAACACCACGGAAGCTGATGCCCTGATTCTTGCCATTGGTGATAACGCCGCCCTGGGAGGCTTCACTGGTCACGTCGTTACCCAGGTTGTCGGTGATCAGCAATTGAGTTCCACTGACGAATGACACCTGATACGGCTCGCCGGAGCGGAACTTGCCGTTGTAAGTCACATTCGAGTTCACTTGCCCGTCGGACAGGGTCACCAGACCGTCATTCATCGAACCGGTAACCTGGGTGCGGGCGGTATTGATCGCCTGCTGGAACAGCTCCCAACCGGTGCTGTTGGTGGCCATCGACATGTTGTCGCCGACCGGCAGGTTCAGCGTCGACTGGTCGCCGTTGTAGGAGTAGGTGCCGTCAGAGTTGCGGCTGAACGGAGCGACATCACCCTTGGAGCCGGCAAAGATGTACTTGCCGTTTTCGTCCTTGGTGTTCATCAGGCTCAACAGCTGCTCTTCGATCTGGCCCAGTTCCGAGGCGTTGGCCTGACGGTCGGCGTCGGTGTAGCCCGCGTTGTTGGCACCAATGGCCAGTTCCTTGGCGCGTTGCAGCACGTTGGTGATGCTGTCCAGTACCGACTCGGCCTGACCCAGGGTCGCCTTGATGGTGTTGGTATTGGCCGCATACTGATCGAGCATGGAAGCCTGCTGACCCAATTGCAGCAGGCGCGAAGCACCGACCGGATCATCGGCGGCGGTGTTCACGCGCACGAGGCTGCTGGCCTCTTCGCTGCTCTTGACCACATTGGAAAAGTTCTTCTGATAGTTGGCAGCCGTGGTCTCGTAAAACTGGGCGGTAGAAATGCGCATGGACTACGACTCCTTAAAGGCTGTTGATCAGTGTGCTGAAGATTTCCTGCGCAGCCTTGATGATCTGCGAGGACGCGGTGTAGTACTGCTGATACTTGACCAGGTTGCCGGTCTCTTCATCGAGGTCGACACCCGACAGCGAGTCGCGTGCGCCCTTGGCGTTGGCCAGGATGGCTTCGGTGGCGGCGCTGTCGAGCTTGCCCTGGGCGGCCTTGGAACCTACACCTTCGACCAGCTTGCCATAGGCGTCGGTCAGGGAAATGCCCTTGCTGGCAGAACCGGTGTCCACGGTCTGCGCGGTTTGCAGGCCAGCCAGCGCCGTGCCATTGCGGTTGTCCAGCGTCCCCGGCTGACTGAGCGAAACGTTGATCGAAGCGCCCGACGTCGGCGAGCCGGCGACGGTCATTTCGAAGGTCGCGGTGTACTGGGTCGCTGGCGGCGGCGGGATCGGCGCGCCCGTGGCATCCTTGAGCGGGATGGTCAGGTTGAGCGTGTTGTTCTCGTTCGGCTTGATGGTGCCGCTGCTGATGACACCGCCATTGGCGTCCAGGAACTGGTAAGTCTGGCTGGTGCCGTCGGCAGACACGTCGCCAAACACCACTTTGGTCGGCGTGGAATACTTCAGGCCGTTCTGCATCGCTGTCGCGGTGGCCGTGTCGTAGATGTCGAACTTTGTGGTCAGGGTCGGCTGGCCGCTGGCCGGAATCGTCAGCGTGCCACTGTTGCCGGCGCCAATGGCCGCGCCCAGCGGTGCCGCGATGGCCAGGCGCTTGGAGTCGGTCATCTCGGTCTTGATGTTCGTCGCCGCGTTGCGGGTCGGGGTGATCTTGAAGGTGTCGCCGGCGGTCGCGGTGTTACCTGGAGCCGGCGTGCCACCCTTCAGGTTCAAGGAGAAACCGTCGATGACCGGAGGTGGCGTCGTCGTGGTGCTGAAGCTGCCCATCGGCGTGTTGTCCGGCAGACGCTGGACGGTGTAGTCGGTGGCGCTGGTGAAGGTCACCTTGTAATCGTTGATGGTCAGCTTGCCGGAGTCTTCGATGGTCACATCGAAATTGCCAGTGCCGGCATTGTTGCCGATGGTCGCGATGCTGCGCTGGGACACCTGTGCAGCACTGTTGATGCTGTTGAACAGGGTCGAACCGAAGTCACCGTTCTTGTCGATGCCCTGGGCCTGCAGGCTGTTCATCTGATCGGCGACGACCAGGGCCACGCGACCCAGTTCGTTCATGGCCGGGTCCAGCACGGTGCTGCGATAGCGCAGCAGACCACCGATCTCGCCACCGGTCATGATCGAGGTGATGTCGATGGTGCTCGAACCCCGATTGAGCTGAATCCCCAGACGACCCGGATCGTCCTTGCTCGGCACCATTTCCAGTTTGCTGGCGGTGTTGCCCATGACCAGCGGCTGGCCGCTGCCCAGGTAAATATCGAGGCTGCCTTCGCGCTCCACCACTTGCGCACCGGTAAAGGTCGACAGCTGGCGGACGGTTTCGTTACGGGCGTCGAGCAGCTCGTTCGGCATGCCGCCGGCACTGGAAATTTCCGAGATGCGCTGGTTCAACTGGGCCACGGTCGCGGCCAGCTTGTTGACCTGGTCGGCCATGTTCGTCAGGTTGCCGTTGATCGTGGCATTCTGCTGATTCAACTGCGTGGACATCGAGTTGAAGCGGTTGCTCAAGGCCTGGGCATCGCTGAGCAGCAACTGCCGGGACGCATCGTCGCCGGGCTTGGCATTGACGTTCTGCACCGAGGCAAAGAACTTGGTCAGGGCGCCGTTCAGGCCGGTGCCGCTGTCCGACAGCAGCTTGTCCAGCGGCGTCACCTGCCCCAGGTAGGCAGCCGAATCACTGTTGAGCGAGGTCGTGGTCTGCAACTGTGCATCGAGGTAGCTGTTGTATACCCGACGTACATCGGCCAGCGTGGTGCCGGTGCCGATCCATACGTTGCCGAACTGCTGCGAGGCCTTGGTGCCTTGCACAGTTTGCTGGCGTGAGTACCCGGCGGTGTCGACGTTGGCAATGTTATTGCCGGTTGTCATCAATGAGGATTGGCCAGCGGCCAGTCCCGACATCCCGATATTGAGCAAACTCATGGTTCAGACCTTAATCCTTGTGCCCTTATAAAGGCGTGGTGGAAACGCCCGCCGCAGCGTAGTTCTGGTAACTCGTCATCTGCTTGGCTATCTGCGAAATCTTGCTTGCGTAGTCGGGGTCGGTTGCGTAACCGGCCTTTTGCAACTCGCGTACAAACTGTTCTGGGTTATCGGCTGACTTCACGACTTCTTGATAGCGATTGTTGGTTTGCAGCAAAGTCACAAGGTCATGGAAACTGTCCTTGTAGGAGTCGTAGGAACGGAACTCGGCCGTCTCCTTGACCATCGCGCCGTTCCTGAATTCGCTGGTGATCGCCCGCGCCGAATTGCCCGTCCAGTTACTGCTGGCCTTGATGCCGAACAGGTTGTGGCTGCTGCTGCCATCCTGGGCGCGCATGACCGATTTGCCCCAGCCGGTTTCCAGCGCGGCCTGGGCCACGAGGTAACGCGGGTCGACCCCGATGCGAGCGGCTGCTTCCTTGGCCATCGGCAGCATGGTGTTGACGAATTCGTCGGCGGAACCGAAGGCTTTCTTTGCCGGTGCCAGCGGAATCTGCGCCATGGCACGACCGTGGATCTGCAGGCCACCGTTGGCGGCGGCTTGCGCATTCGCCAGCCAGTCGCCATTGAACAGCGGACCTGAACCGGTGAGCGTGGCGCGATCCGGCAGTTGCGTGTTTCCGGTCGCCGCCACCGATGCCGCGGCCGCTGTCGTCGCCGAAGGGACCAGGCCCGCCAGCAAACGATCGGCCAGCTTCGGTGGCAACGCCAGACGCCGCTGATTGATCAGCGCCATGTCATTGCGATGAGCGCCCTCGCCCGCCTGCGGCGCACGGACCGAACGCGAAGCCCACAACGGACGCTCGCCGTTGACCCGCGACAACGGCCCGTTGATCGCCAGCGTACCGGCGGCCACCGGTGTCTCCACCGCCGCTTTCGCTGCGGCCTGCTTGGCGGCCGACGCCGCTTCCGCTTCGCCCGGCGCCAATGGCTTGTTCTTCTGCATCTGGCGCATCAGTACGTCCGCCAGGCCGATACCGCCGCCTTCACGAGACATGGAAACAGCCAGTTGCTGGTCGTACATTTCCTGATATTGCTTGGCCGCTGGCGTGTTGAGCGGATTGCCCTCACCCAGCGTGTCGGTCGCCTTGCGCATGGACTTGAGCATTTCGCCCAGGAACAGCGACTCGAATTCCTGCGCCACCTTGCGCAGGTTGGCGTCACTGTTCTTGTCGCCGACCTTGAGCTGGTTCAGGCGATTGAGGTCGGAGTAGGAACCCGAATCGCTGCTGCTGACCAGACCACTCTTGTACATATCCATGGTCGCTGTCCTCAGATCACGATCAGGTCGGCTTGCAATGCGCCAGCCTGCTTCAGTGCTTCGAGGATGGCCATCAAGTCACCCGGCGCCGCGCCGACCTGGTTCACTGCACGCACGATCTCGTCGAGCGTGGTGCCCGGGCCAAACTTGAACATCGGCTTGGCTTCCTGCTGGGCGTTGACCCGCGAGCGCGGCACGACTGCGGTCTGGCCATTGGACAGCGGACCAGGCTGGCTGACGATCGGGTCTTCGGTGATGGTCACGGTCAGGCTGCCGTGGGTCACGGCGGCCGGGGAAACCTTGACGTTCTGGCCGATCACGATGGTGCCGGTGCGCGAGTTGATGATGACTTTCGCCACCGCCTGGCCCGGATCGATTTCGAGGTTTTCCAGAATCGACAGGTAGTCGACACGCTGGCTCGGATCCAGCGGCGCACTGACACGAATCGAACCGCCGTCGATGGCCTGGGCAACGCCCGGGCCGAGCATGTCGTTGATCTTGTCGACAATGCGCTTGGCCGTGGTGAAGTCCGAACGGTTGAGGTTCAGGGTCAGGCTGTTGCCCTGGTTGAAACCGCTCGGCACCGAGCGCTCAACCGATGCACCGCCAGGGATGCGACCGGCCGACGGAACGTTGACGGTGATCTTCGAGCCGTCGCGACCTTCGGCATCAAAACCGCCGACCACCAGGTTGCCCTGAGCGACCGCGTAGACGTTGCCGTCGATACCCTTGAGCGGCGTCAGCAACAAGGTGCCGCCACGCAGGCTCTTGGAGTTGCCGATCGAGGAAACCGTGATGTCCACCTGCTGACCGGGCTTGGCGAAGGCCGGCAGATCGGCGCTGACCGACACCGCCGCGACGTTCTTCAATTGCACGTTGCCCGACCCCGCCGGCACCTTGATGCCGAACTGCGAGAGCATGTTGTTGAAGGTTTGCAGGGTGAACGGCGTCTGGGTCGTCTGGTCGCCCGTACCGTTGAGCCCGACCACCAGGCCGTAGCCGATCAACTGGTTGGAACGCACGCCGGAGATGCTGGCGATATCCTTCAGGCGCTCGGCTTGAGCGCTGAAAGCGGAAGACAGCAACAGGGCGGCCACCATCAGGTGTTTAAGATTCAACGTAGCCACCTAGAAAGGGAACAGCGGGCTGAGGAAGAAACGGTCGAACCAGCCTGGCTGACTCGCATCGGCAAAGGCACCGGTCCCCGAATAGGTGATGCGCGCATCGGCCACGCGGGTCGACGACACCGTGTTGTCGGTGGCGATGTCATCGGCGCGAACCAGGCCGGCGATCCGCACCAGCTCATCGCCGGTATTGAGCGTCAGCCACTTCTCGCCACGCACGGCGATGATGCCATTGGGCAACACGTCCGCGACGGTGACGGTAATCGAGCCGGTCAGGCTGTTGCTCTGCCCGGATTTGCTGTCACCCTTGGTGGCGCGGTCGGCGCTGTAGCCGGCATTCAAACTCAGGTCGTTGCTGCCGATCGGGTTATTGGTGGTCAGGCTGGAGCCGAACAACGAGGTCAACCCCACGCTGGTATCACTGTTTTTGCCGATCTGCGAGTTGGCGTTCTTGCTGGCCTGGGTGCGCTCGTTCAGGGTGATGGTGATGATGTCACCGACCCGGAACGCCTTGCGGTCGCTGTACAGGTTCTGCTCGAAACCGGCCTGGTAGATCGAGCCATTATTCGCGGCGGCCGGCAACGGCGTACGCGGCAACACCGGGGCGTAGTAAGGATCATTGGGCTTGGGCGTTGGAGCGACGCACCCCGCCAACGCGGTGACCCCACTCAGTGCCAGGACAGATACAAAGCGATTCATGACCCTACCTCACGGTGTTGCAGGCGACCTCATGGCCGCCTCATAGACTTGATTACAGATTCTGCGTTACGAACGAGAGCATCTGGTCGGCAGTGGAAATCACCTTGGAGTTCATCTCGTAGGCACGCTGAGTGGTGATCATGTTGACCATCTCTTCAACGGTGCTGACGTTGGAGGTTTCCAGGGTGTTCTGCAGCGTGGTGCCGAAACCGGCCAGGCCAGGCGTGCCGACTTGTGGCGCGCCGCTGGCGGCGGTTTCCAGGAACAGGTTGTTCCCCACGGCTTGCAGGCCGGCCGGGTTGATGAAGTCGGCGGTCTGCAGGTTGCCGATCACCTGGGCGGCAGGGTTGCCGGCGACGGTGATGGACACGGTGCCGTCGCGACCGACGGTGAAGGTCTGGGCGTCGTTCGGGATCACGATGGCCGGCTCCAGGGCGAAGCCACTGGCGTTGACGATCTGGCCGTTGGAATCGAGGTGGAACGTGCCGTCACGGGTGTAGGACGTGGTGCCGTCCGGCTGCAGGATCTGGAAGAAACCGCGACCGTCGATGGCCATGTCCAGCGGCTGCTCGGTGGTTTGCAGGCTGCCGGCGTTGAAATTTTTCTGGGTGCCGACGATCCGCACACCGGTACCCAGTTGCAGACCCGACGGCAGTTCGCTGTCCTGGGTCGACTGGGCGCCTGGCTGGCGCTTGATCTGATACAGCAAGTCCTGGAACTCGGCGCGGTCACGTTTGAAACCCGTAGTCGAGACGTTCGCCAGGTTGTTGGAAATGGTGGTCAGGTTGGTGTCCTGGGCGGACAGACCTGTTTTGGCAACCCATAGAGCCGGAAGCATTCGATTCTCCTCGTGCGCCTGTTTTACGGCGCGACGTTCTGATAATTAGCTGATCTGCAAGACCCGAGCCATGGCCTGGTCGTCTTCTTTGGCGGTGTTCATCATCTTGACGTGCAGCTCGAACTGCTTGGCCAGCGCCAGCACCGAGGTCATTTCTTCCACGGCGTTGACGTTGCTCGACTCAAGGAACCCGGACACCAGCTTGACGTTGGCATCGGCTTGCGCCGGCTGCCCGTCCTTGGTGTGAATGGAGCCGTCCAGGCCCTTGGTCATGTTCTTGAAGTCCGGGTTGACCAGCTTGATGCGGTCGACCTCGGCCATCACCCGGGGGCCTTCGCCCATCGCACGAATGCTGACGGTGCCGTCCTCGCCGATCTCGACCTGCTGCTCCGGCGGCACGGAGATCGGCCCGCCGTTGCCCAGCACCGGCATGCCATTGCCGGCACGCAACACGCCCAGAGCATCGATGTTCAGGCTGCCGGTGCGCACGTAACTTTCACCGCCATCGGGGGTCTGCACGGCGAGCCAGCCATTGCCCTGCACCGCGACGTCGAGGTCGCGACCGGTCTGCACCAGCGAGCCTGGGGAGAAGTCGGTAGCCGGACGCTCGGACATGGCAAACGCACGCGCCGGAAAGCTGTCACCGAACACCGGCATCGAACGCGCCTGCTCCAGATCTCTCTGGAAACCATTGGTGGAGATGTTCGCCAGGTTGTTCGCATGAGCCTTCTGCGCCAGTGCATTCTGGCTGGCGCCGGTCATTGCCACATAAAGGTACTTGTCCACACTCTTTCCTCTGCATGCCGGACGTTTGCCGCCCACCGCTGTACTGCTGAGCCACAAGCAATTAGCAGACCAACTTTTTTCTGACGGCGCGAGGGCCGGCAAACAAAGGGGTTGAGGGGACTGGCGGGTTGAAAGCGGTTCGCGCTGGAGACGAAAAACCGGCGGTGTCATGCCGTTGGGTGGCAAGGCCTGGCCTCTTCGCGGACAAGCCCGCTCCCGCAGGCACTTGCGGTGGACACAGCGCCTGTCAACGGCGGTGGACCGGCGGGAACGCGCCTGCTCGCGATGAGGCCCGTACACCTGCCGCTGAGCTCCGCTAGGGCTCGACCTTCCCCACCCCATACTCGCGCAACTTGTTGGCAATGGTGGTGTGCGAAACCCCCAGCCGCCTGCCCAACTGCCGACTGCTCGGGTGTTCGGCATACAAGCGCTCCAGCACCGCTTTTTCGAAGCGCCCGACGATGGCGTCCAACCCGCCCTCGAGGGAGAAGTCGCCAAGGGGCTGACGCGCCCCGTAGTCCGGCAGGCGGATGTGCTCGACCTTGACCGTCCCGCCCTCGCACAACGAAACCGCCTGGAACAGCACGTTTTCCAGTTGCCGGACATTGCCCGGCCAGTGGTAATGACTGAGCCGTTCCATGGCCGCCGGCGCCAGTTTCGGCAGCGGACACCCGATCTGCCGACTGGCCTGGTCGAGGAAATGCTCGACCAGTGGCGGCAACCCGTCGAGGCACTCGCGCAGGGGCGGGATGTGCAACGACAGCACGTTCAAGCGGTGATACAGGTCCTGGCGAAATTCGCCACGGGCACACAGTTCCGACAGGTCGACCTGTGTCGCGCAGATCACCCGCACATCCAGGTAAACCTCTTCATCACTGCCGACACGACGGAAGCAGCCATCCTGCAGGAACCGCAGCAGTTTCACCTGCAGACGCGGGCTCATTTCCGCGACCCCATCGAGAAACAACGTACCGCCCGCCGTCAATTCCAGCAGACCGAGCTTGCCTTCCGCCCGCGCCCCTTCAAACGCGCCCGGCCCGTAGCCGAACAACTCGGTTTCGGCCATCGATTCCGGCAACCCTGCGCAATTGAGCGCCATCAACGGCGATTGTCCACGCGGACTGGCCAGGTGGCAGGCGCGCGCCAGCAACTCCTTACCGGTGCCGGTTTCACCCTCGATCAAAAGCGGCGCATCCAGCGGTGCCATGCGCCGAGCTTCACGCACCACCGCCGCCATCACCTTCGAACTCTGGAAGATGCTGTCGAACCCCCGCAACTCCTGCTTGCGCACGTTGTAGATGCGCTCGCCCACCCGATCAGCGCGGTGCAGCGTCAACACGGCACCGGCCATGGCTTCGCTGTCGTCATGCTCCGATTGCAGGGGCGCGATATCCGCCAGGAACACATCGCCCCTGACCTTGACCCGCAGCCCGTTGATCCGCGATTTGTTGGCGCGCACCAGCTCCGGCAAGTCGAAATCCTCGGCATAGCGCGACAACGGAATCCCCGGCACCTCGTCCACGCGCACCCCGAGCAATTGCGCCGCTGCGCGGTTGGCCGCGACGATCGAGCCGCCCATGTCGATCGACAGCACCGGGAACTCCAGCGCCCCCAGCAAGGCATTGAGTTCCATGTGCCGACGCTCGCTGGGCATCAGCCCGACACGCTTGACGCCGAACACACCGGCAATCGCTTCGAACTTCGCACGCAGCGCCTGAAACTGAAGATTCACCAGGTTCGGGCAGTGCAGGTAGATCGCGTTGCCGTGCTCGCCACCGACTTCACCGCGTGCGACGTTGATGCCGTACTCCACCAGCAGATTGAGGATGTCGCGCAGGATCCCGATGCGGTTCTGGCAGTGGACTTTGATACGCATATGGATGGCCTGCGGAGGATGGATGAAATGCCCAATCGGTGAGAGCGGGCTTGCGCGCTCCCACGAGGGACGCGCACGACGCGGACGCTCACAATTTTCTGCCAGTGCATGCAGATAACCGTAAAGATTATGTGACACCTGAACGACTTTTCAAACCGGCAGATCCTTACCTGACCATCACGTACGCTCAAACGTAACGAAAACTTTACGAAAACCGCAGAGTTTTCCTGCCGAAGAGGACACTCACCTGCTGCAATGGCGCAACGCTTGCGCTATTCCTGAGTCAATAGCCGCATAGAACAAGAACGAATCCCCAGCAGGAGAGCAGCATGAAGCAGACGCAATACGTGGCTCGCGAGCCCGATGCGCAAGGTTTTATCGACTACCCCGCCGAAGAACACGCGGTGTGGAATACGCTGATCACCCGCCAACTGAAAGTGATCGAGGGCCGTGCGTGCCAGGAATACCTGGATGGCATCGAAAAACTCGGTCTGCCCCACGATCGCATTCCGCAACTCGGTGAAATCAACAAGGTCCTCGGTGAAACCACCGGCTGGCAAGTGGCCCGCGTCCCTGCGCTGATTCCCTTCCAGACCTTTTTCGAATTGCTGGCCAGCAAGCAGTTCCCGGTGGCCACCTTCATTCGTACCCGTGAAGAACTGGACTACCTGCAAGAGCCGGACATTTTCCATGAGATCTTTGGCCACTGCCCGTTGCTGACCAACCCATGGTTTGCCGAATTCACCCACACCTACGGCAAACTTGGCCTGCAGGCGACCAAGGAAGAACGCGTGTACCTGGCGCGCCTGTACTGGATGACCATCGAGTTCGGCCTGATGGACACACCCCAAGGCCTGCGCATCTACGGCGGCGGCATCCTCTCCTCGCCCAGGGAAACCGTTTACTGCCTGTCGGACGAGCCCGAACACCAGGTCTTCGATCCGCTGGAATGCATGCGCACGCCTTACCGCATCGACATCCTGCAACCGCTTTACTTTGTCCTGCCCAACCTCAAGCGCCTGTTCGACCTCGCCCACGAAGACATCATGGGCATGGTCAGGCAGGGCATGCAGTTGGGCCTGCACGCGCCGAAATTTCCGCCGAAAGCTGCGTGATACGCCACTTTCAGTCACACGTGAACCTGTCCGGAACTGTCGCCATGGTTTAGCGTGGCGTCACTGACGGCAGATTTTCAATCATTCGAATTCAGGAACACATCATGTCCACTTTGAACCAAGCCCACTGCGAAGCCTGCCGCGCCGACGCTCCACAGGTCAGCGACGAAGAACTGCCGGCACTGATCAAGCAGATCCCCGACTGGAACATCGAAGTTCGCGACGGCATCATGCAGCTGGAAAAGGTCTACCTGTTCAAGAACTTCAAACACGCCCTGGTGTTCACCAACGCCGTCGGAGAAATTTCCGAGGCCGAAGGTCATCACCCGGGCCTGCTGACCGAATGGGGCAAGGTCACCGTGACCTGGTGGAGCCACTCCATCAAGGGCCTGCACCGCAACGATTTCATCATGGCGGCGCGCACCGACGACGTGGCCAAGGATGCCGAGGGACGTAAATAATGCATTTCGACGCCATTGGTCGAGTACCCGGCGACCCGATCCTGGGGCTGATGGAGGCCTACGCGCAGGACCCGAACCCGCGCAAGTTCGACCTTGGCGTCGGCGTCTACAAAGACGCCCATGGGCTGACGCCGATCCTGGCGTCGGTGAAACTCGCCGAGCAGCGCCTGGTGGATCGCCAGAACACCAAGACCTACATCGGCGGCCATGGCGAACCGGCATTCGGCAGGGCGATCAACGAACTGGTGCTGGGCGCCGACTCGTCGCTGATCGCCGAACAACGGGTCGGCGCCACCCAGACACCGGGCGGCACCGGCGCGTTGCGCCTCAGCGCGGACTTCATCGCCCAGTGCCTGCCCGGTCGCGGCGTGTGGCTGAGCAACCCGACCTGGCCGATTCACGAGACCATCTTCGCCACGGCCGGGGTCACGGTGAATCACTACCCCTATGTCGGCAGCGATAACCGTCTCGACGTGGAGGCGATGCTGGCGGTATTGAAGACAGCGCCCATCGGCGATGTGGTGTTGCTGCATGCCTGCTGCCATAACCCGACCGGCTTCGACCTCACCCACGAGGACTGGCGCCGTGTGCTGGAGGTGGTGCGCAGCCGCCAACTGGTGCCGCTGATCGACTTCGCCTATCAAGGCTTTGGCGATGGCCTGGAACAGGACGCCTGGTCGACCCGGCTGTTTGCCGCGCAGTTGCCGGAAGTGCTGATCACCAGTTCCTGCTCGAAGAACTTCGGACTGTACCGCGACCGCACCGGTGCATTGATCGTCTGCGCCAGTAACCCTGAAAAGCTGCTGGATATCCGCAGCCAACTGGCCAACATCGCCCGCAACCTGTGGTCGACGCCGCCGGACCATGGCGCAGCCGTGGTGGCGACGATCCTCGGCGACCCGGAACTCAAAAGCCTCTGGAGCGACGAAGTGGAGGCCATGCGCTTGCGCATCGCGCAATTGCGCAGCGGGCTGCTCGAAGCCCTTGAGCCGCACGGATTGCGAGACCGCTTTGCCCACATCGGCGTGCAACGCGGGATGTTTTCCTACACTGGATTGACGCCGGAGCAGGTCCGACAGCTGCGCGACCGTCACAGCGTGTACATGGTCGGCACTGGCCGGGCGAACGTGGCGGGGATCGACGCGACTCGCCTGGACTTGCTGGCCGAGGCGATTGCCGAAGTCTGCAAATAACCTTTGATCCTTCGTGGGAGCGAGCCTGCTCGCGAAAACGGAGTGTCAGTCGCAATGATTGCAACTGATACGCCGCTTTCGCGAGCAGGCTCGCTCCCACATAAACAGACTTTTCACAGACACAAACCTGTCTAGACAAGCCCATCCGTCGAAACAAACGGATATAAAAGTCTATTTGTCATTTCTCCTGCTGTATCCTGCCCAGGCTTTTTCAAAAGCGCGGATCTACCAGATCTATCAACAGACTTAGCGAGGAGCGCGACTATGCACGAGATTCCCAATCTCCCCTTCCCAAGCCTGCACGAACCTGAGCAGACGACCCCGCAACAAGCCGGCGCCCAACAGCCCGAGCCGAAAGAAGCCACTGACAGCCGAACAGCTGACAGCGAAGACTGAAACACCCGCCGTACAGACCGTGTGGAAAGCGCTAACATGCGCTTTCCACACTGCCTGAACCCTGAGCCCTCCCATGACCGATGAATTCGACGAACAGCAAGCGAGCGTTCTGATCGGCACCGCCGAAAAAATGATCGAGATCTGGAACCGCCTCTCCCCGGAAAAACAGGCTGCGTTGCTCGCCCGTTTCGGCAGCGAAGAAAATGCCCTGGCCGCACTGGTCACCACGCAACTGGTGGCACCCGCCAAGTCCTGACGCGTCCGTCCGGCAAATAGTTTTACTTTTCCACGCCTGATCGCCGCCCGCGCCGCTATCATAAGCAGCCTATCTATCCTGCTTTCCCGTGGACCTTTACCCCATGTCTGAAAACCAGCGCCCCCTGGCGGTCACGCTGCAAGTCGTCTCCATCGTCCTCTTCACCTTTATCGGCTACCTCAATATCGGCATCCCCCTGGCCGTGCTGCCGGGTTATGTCCACAGCGAACTGGGTTTCAGCGCGGTGATCGCGGGGCTGGTGATCAGTGTGCAATACCTCGCCACCCTGCTCAGCCGCCCCTATGCCGGGAAAATCATCGACAGCCAGGGCAGCAAGCTCGCGGTGATGTATGGCCTGGCCGGTTGCGGTTTGAGCGGTGTGTTCATGCTGATATCGGCCTGGACCCAGAGCCTGCCGATGCTCAGCCTGATCAGCCTGTTGATCGGCCGCCTGGTGCTCGGCAGCGCAGAAAGCCTGGTCGGTTCCGGTTCGATCGGCTGGGGCATCGGCCGGGTGGGCGCGGCCAACACGGCCAAGGTCATCTCCTGGAACGGCATCGCCAGTTACGGCGCCCTGGCCGTCGGTGCGCCGCTGGGGGTGTTTCTGGTCAGCCGGATGGGGTTGTGGAGCATGGGCGTGAGCATTGTGCTGCTGGCCATCCTCGGGCTGGCCCTGGCCTGGCCGAAAACCGCTGCGCCCATCGTGGCCGGCGAACGCTTGCCGTTCATGCATGTGCTGGGACGCGTGCTGCCCCACGGTTGCGGCCTGGCGTTGGGCTCGATCGGTTTCGGCACCATCGCCACCTTCATCACCCTGTATTACGCCACGCAACATTGGGATAACGCGGTGCTGTGCCTGAGCCTGTTCGGTGCCAGTTTCATCGGTGCGCGCCTGCTGTTCGGCAACCTGATCAACCGTCTTGGCGGTTTTCGCGTGGCGATTGCCTGCCTGTCGGTGGAAACCCTGGGTCTGTTGCTGTTGTGGCTGGCGCCGGATGCCCATTGGGCCCTGGCGGGGGCAGCGTTGAGCGGCTTCGGTTTTTCGCTGGTGTTCCCGGCGCTGGGCGTGGAGGCCGTCAACCTGGTGCCCGCTTCAAGTCGTGGTGCTGCGGTGGGTGCCTATTCGCTGTTCATCGATCTGTCGCTGGGCATCACTGGCCCGCTGGCCGGTGCGATTGCCGCCGGGTTCGGCTTCGCCTCGATCTTCCTGTTCGCCGCGCTCGCCGCGTTGAGCGGATTGATCCTCAGCGTCTACCTGTACCGGCAGGTTCCGAGGCAACTGGATGAAAAGTACCGCGAAGAACGATCGGCCCGCTAGAAGTCCACTTTGCCACGACCGGCCTTGATGCTGCCGCGCTTGCTCTTGGTTTCGAGCCGGCGCTTTTTCGAGCCGAGGGTCGGCTTGGTCGGGCGGCGTTTCTTTTCGACCTTGGTGGCACTGAGGATCAATTCGGCCAGCCGCTCCAGCGCATCGGCGCGGTTGGCTTCCTGCGTGCGGTATTGCTGGGCCTTGATGATCAACACGCCGTCACTGGTGATGCGACTGTCGCGCAAGGCCAGCAATCGCTCCTTGTAGAACTCGGGCAGGGACGAGGCCGGAATGTCGAAGCGCAGGTGCACGGCGCTGGAAACCTTGTTGACGTTCTGCCCACCCGCCCCCTGGGCGCGAATGGCCGTCAACTCGATCTCGCTATCCGGCAGGTGCACGTTGTTGGAAATCACCAGCATGGAAAAGCGTCCGTATTCAGAGCGGGCAGGATACCGCGAATGGATTGAAGCCCGCTCCCCCAAAGGTTTTGCATACGCTTGAAAATGACAAACCCGGCACGAAGCCGGGTTTGTTGTGACCGCGACGTTGATTACTTCGCTTCAGCCACACCCACGCGCTGCTGCGCACTGCGCTTGTTCTTGATCCAGTAGCACACCCACATGAAGACCACCCACACCGGGATCGCATACACGGAGATCCGGATGCCCGGGATCAGCAGCATCACGCCCAGGATGAACAGCACGAACGCCAGGCAGATGTAGTTGCCGTAGGGATACCACAGCGCCTTGAACAGCGGCGTCTGCCCGGTCTTGTCCATGTGCTGACGGAACTTGAAGTGCGAGAAGCTGATCATCGCCCAGTTGATCACCAGGGTCGCCACCACCAGCGACATCAGCAACTCCAGGGCGTTTTGCGGAATCAGGTAGTTCAGCAACACCGCGATCAGCGTCACCGCGGCCGACGCCAGGATCGAACGCACCGGCACACCGCGCTTGTCGATCTTCGCCAGGGCCTTGGGCGCATCACCCTGCTCGGCCATGCCCAGGAGCATACGGCTGTTGCAGTACGTGCCGCTGTTGTACACCGACAACGCTGCGGTGAGGACCACGAAATTGAGGATGTGCGCGGCGGTGTTGCTGCCGAGCATCGAGAACACCTGCACGAACGGGCTGCCGCTGTAGGAGTCGCCGGAAGCGTTGAGCGTGGTCAGCAAGGTGTCCCAGGGCGTCAGCGACAGCAGGATGACCAAGGCGCCGATGTAGAAAATCAGGATCCGGTAGATCACCTGGTTGATGGCCTTGGGGATCACGGTTCTCGGCTTGTCCGCCTCGGCTGCGGTGAAACCGAGCATTTCCAGGCCACCGAAGGAGAACATGATGATCGCCATGGCCATCACCAGGCCGCCAACGCCGTTGGGGAAAAATCCGCCGTGGGCCCACAGGTTGCTCACCGACGCTTGCGGACCGCCGTTACCGCTGACCAGCAGATAGCTGCCCAGGGCAATCATGCCGATGATCGCCACGACCTTGATGATGGCGAACCAGAACTCGGCTTCGCCGAAGATTTTGACGTTGGCCAGGTTGATCAGGTTGATCAGCACGAAAAATCCGGCCGCCGTGACCCAGGTCGGGATGTCCGGCGCCCAGTAATGAATGTATTTGCCGACAGCGGTCAGCTCCGACATGCCCACCAGGATGTACAGGATCCAGCAGTTCCAGCCCGACAGAAACCCGGCGAACCCACCCCAGTACTGGTGGGCAAAGTGGCTGAAGGAGCCGGCCACCGGTTCTTCGACGATCATTTCACCGAGCTGGCGCATGATCATGAACGCAATGAAACCACAGATGGCATAGCCGAGAATCATCGACGGGCCAGCGGATTTCAGTACGCCGGCCGAGCCGAGAAACAGGCCGGTACCGATCGCGCCACCGAGGGCGATCAGTTGAATATGACGATTTTTCAGGCCGCGTTTCAGCTCGCCTGAATGCGAGTTTTGTCCGCTCATGAAAAGGGTCCCACGTTCAGCGTATTTACAACGGTCATGCGTCACCTGTTTGTTTTTATCTGCGACGAAATCGAACCCGACACGCTTGTGACGTGGCGGAGTGAACAAAGCGGGTAGCCTTGAGGGTTGCGCAGCTGCGCAGGAGGTCACAGGTAAAACGGGGCGCATTGTACACGCCTGCCCCCTTGCCGCCAGACACCGTCTGATCAACGCAGTGTTGCGGGGATTGTCCGGGCCTGATTCCGAGTCAGCGATTGTTGGGGCCGCTATGCCCGCGCAAGGGGGCCCCGAGAACAAAAAACCCGCAAAAAAAACGCCAACCCGAAGGTTGGCGTTTTTCATGTGGCGCTGGCGATCACTCCGGCTTGCGACGGCCAAAGCCCGGACGCTGGCCCGAACCGGCCGGTCCGCCACGACGCTTGCCGGACGGCGCATCGCCGTCCACCAGCTTGATCCCCGGACGCTTAGGCGCCGGCTTGGCCGGGCGCCTGGTCTCGACCGGACGGTCGGCGACCGGCGTACCGCGAGCTTCGCCACGCTCGGTACGGCCATTGGCCGGACGTGGCGTACGAGGGCCACGTTCGCCTTCCTGACGCGCGACCGGCTTGCGACCCGCACGTTCGCCTTCCAGCTGTGGCTCGCGGCCGGCGCGCGGGGCGGCAGGCCCGTCCGCCGCCGGACGCAGGGTGCGCACGCGCTCGGTCCTGGCCATCGGCCGCGACGATTTACGCTGCATCCGCTCCAGCTTGTCCTTGCTCTTGGCGTTCAGTTGCGGCATCGCCACCGGCGTCAGGCCCACTTCGGCACTGAGGATGTCGACTTCGTACTGGCTCATTTCGCGCCAGCGGCCCATCGGCAGGTCGGAATTGAGGAACACCGGGCCGAAACGCACGCGCTTCAGGCGGCTGACCACCAGGCCCTGGGATTCCCACAGGCGACGCACTTCGCGGTTGCGACCTTCCATCACCACGCAGTGGTACCAGTGGTTGAACCCTTCGCCACCGGGTGCCTGCTGAATGTCGGTGAAACGCGCCGGACCGTCTTCGAGGACGACACCCGCCTTCAGGCGCTCGATCATTTCGTCATCGACTTCACCGCGCACACGCACGGCGTACTCACGGTCCATCTCGAAAGACGGGTGCATCAGGCGGTTGGCCAGTTCACCGTCGGTGGTGAACATCAGCAGGCCGGTGGTGTTGATGTCCAGGCGGCCGATGTTGATCCAGCGCCCTTCTTTCGGACGCGGCAGCTTGTCGAACACGGTCGGACGACCTTCCGGATCGACGCGGGTGCAGATCTCGCCATCGGGCTTGTTGTACATGATCACGCGGCGGACCGATTCGGCAGCCTCTTCGCGCTTGATCACCTTGCCATCGATGGTGATGGCGTCGTGCATATCGACACGTTGACCCAAGGTGGCATCTTTGCCATTGACCTTGATCCGGCCGTGGCTGATCCACGCCTCCACGTCACGGCGCGAGCCGACGCCGATACGGGCGAGGACTTTCTGCAGTTTTTCGCCTGCTGGGCCGATTGGCTGGTCGTCGTTCTGGTCGTTGATACTCATCTGGGCACCTCCCGGTGTGGTCTGTTCAGGCTGGGCCTGAAGTGTTGTAAACCTGTGGCCTGGGCGAAGGGATCGCCGAAGGGTCGCGAATCATACGCTCATGCAAGCGTTTGCGCATCAGAGAGTAGTTGATCCAGGCACGATCAATGGCTTTTCCGCTGGCCGGCAGCACTGAATCTGGATGATCCACTGCGGGAGCGAGCCTGCTCGCGATGACGGATGCTGATTCAACATTCCGGTGACTGCCTCACCGCTATCGCGAGCAGGCTCGCTCTCACACCGACTGTCGGTGATCCCGGAGCTTGTCGTCAGTCCTCGAACTCGCGGCGTTCGGCTTCGATGGCTTCGGCCAGCGCCAGTGCTTCGGCTTCCTCATCGCTGAGTTCAGGCTTGGGCTGCTCCAGGGCCGCGACGGCCGCCAGGAGTTTTTCCCGGGCCTCGGCAACGCCGAGAATATCGTCGTCCTGCTCCGGCTCGGGTTCGGATTCGGATTCGAGTTCGGATTCGGGCTCGACTTCAGCCTCAGGCTCGATCTGCACGCCGTCGGCTTGCGGCTGAACATCAGGCGAATCAGCTCCAGGCACCTCGCCATCGCGCAACACGTCGTCAAAATCGGTCTTGAGCCCCTCTTCCATGCTGTCCAGTTCCAGCAACAGCGTGTGGAAACTGGTTTCCTCCCGTGGCTCCTCCTGTTCGGCGCTGGCATCCGCCAGCGCCTGCAAGCCGGCGGGCACCGGTGCGTCATCGAAGTCGAGCACCGGGTCGGGTTCCAGCTCACGCAGGTCCGCGAGCGGCGGCAAGTCGTCGAGGTTTTTCAGGTTGAAGTGGTCGAGAAACGCCTTGGTCGTGGCAAACATCGCCGGTTTACCGGGCACGTCGCGGTAGCCGACGATGCGAATCCACTCACGCTCCAGCAGCGTCTTGACGATGTGGCTGTTGACCGCCACGCCCCGCACGTCTTCGATCTCGCCACGGGTGATGGGTTGGCGATAGGCGATCAAGGCCATGGTTTCGAGCATGGCGCGGGAGTAGCGCTGCGGCCGCTCTTCCCACAAGCGGCCCACCCAGGGCGAGAATTTTTCGCGAATCTGCAGGCGATAACCGGACGCCACTTCCTTCAATTCAAAGGCACGGCCGTCACAGGACTTGGCGAGCAGGGTCAGTGCCTTCTTGAACACGGGGGGCTCGGGCCGCTCGCCTTCTTCGAACAGTTCGAACAGGCGTTCAAGCGATTGCGGTTTTCCCGAGGCCAACAGAAAGGCTTCAAGCAGTGGCGCCAGCTCGCGGGGTTCAGTCAGGTTCATGATTCAACTCGTTATTCGGCTCGGGCTCGCACGTGGATCGCCGCGAACGGCTCATTCTGCACCAGCTCGACCAAAGATTCCTTGACCAGTTCAAGGATGGCCATAAAGGTCACCACCACCCCCAAACGTCCTTCTTCGGCGGTAAAAAGCTCGATAAAAGGCACGAAACCACCGCCCTTGAGGCGCTCCAGCACATCGCTCATGCGTTCGCGGGTGGACAGTGCCTCGCGGCTGACCTGATGGCTTTCGAACATATCGCCACGGCGCAGGACCTCGGCCATGGACATCAGCAATTCCTCCAGGCTGACGTCGGGCAGCAACTTGCGCGCCCGGGCCTCCGGAGCGTCGAGCTTGGGCACGACCACATCGCGGCCGACGCGACTCAGGCCGTCGATGCCTTCGGCGGCGTTCTTGAAGCGTTCGTATTCCTGCAGGCGGCGGATCAATTCGGCGCGCGGGTCGTCTTCTTCCTCTTCGACGGTTTCGGCCCGGGGCAACAGCATCCGCGATTTGATTTCGGCCAGCATCGCGGCCATGACCAGGTACTCGGCGGCCAGCTCCAGGCGCACCGACTGCATCAGCTCGACATACCCCATGTACTGGCGGGTGATTTCCGCCACCGGGATGTCGAGGATGTTGATGTTCTGCTTGCGGATCAGGTACAGCAGCAGGTCGAGCGGGCCTTCGAAGGCTTCGAGAAACACCTCGAGCGCATCCGGCGGGATGTACAGGTCCAGCGGCATTTCCAGGACCGCCTGGCCATAGACCATGGCGAAGGGCAGCTCCTGCTGGGCGCCGGCCTGACTGTCGACAACGGGTTCCACGGCGGACATCTAGGCCTCGGCCATGAACGGCGAGGGGTCGCCGCAACCGACGCGAATCACTTCCGGCTCGCCGTCCGCGAGGTTGATCACGGTGGAGGCCTTGATCCCGCCGAAACCGCCGTCGATGATCAGGTCCACCTGGTGCTCCAGCAACTGGCGCATTTCGTAGGGGTCGCTCAGCGGATCGGTGTCGCCGGGCATGATCAGCGTAACGCTCATCAGCGGCTCGCCGAGCTCTTCCAGTAACGCCAGGGCGATCGGATGGCTGGGTACCCGCAGGCCGATGGTGCGCTTTTTCGGGTGCAGCAACAGGCGCGGGACTTCGCGGGTGGCGTTGAGAATAAAGGTGTAGGGCCCCGGCAAATGCGCCTTGAGCAGGCGGAAGGTGCCGGTATCGATCTTGGCGAACAGCCCGAGTTGCGAAAGATCGCTGCAGATCAGCGCAAAATTGTGCTTGTCGTCGAGGCCTCTCAACCGACGCACACGCTCCACGGCAACCTTGTCGCCGATCTGGCAACCAATGGCGTAGGACGAGTCAGTGGGATAAATCACCACCCCGCCCTTGCGGATGATCTCGACAGCCTGTTTGATCAGACGCGCCTGCGGGTTTTCCGGATGAATCTGGAAAAATTGACTCACATTCTCTACCTGTTCAGACGGCGGCAATAATTGGGTCATGTTTGAACCGACACCACAGTGGCGGCAGATCCTCCGGGAGCGGACGGTATTCACCGATCTCGGACCAGCCTCCAGGACCATGAAAATCACTGCCGGCACTGACCAGCAGGCCAAATTCGCGGGCCAGAATGGCCAGGCTGCCCACTTGCTCGGCGGGCTGATAGCCATTGACCACTTCGATCGCCTGGCCTCCCGCTTGAATATAGTCAGAAATCAGCCGACGACGCTTGCTGCGGGTGAAATCGTAATGCCAGGGATGCGCCAGGCTGACCCAGGCATCCGATGCCCGCAGGGTCTCGACGGTCTCTTCCAGGCTCGGCCAGTGTTGCTTGACGTCTCCCAGCTTGCCGGCCCCGAGCCATTTGCGGAACGCCTCGGCACGGTCCCTGACGAACCCTTCACGCACCATCCAGTCCGCGAAGTGCGGCCGGGCCGGCGCGTTGCCGCTGTCACCCAGAGCCTGCTGAATGGCGCGTGCGCCTTCCAGCGCACCCGGCATGCCCTTGAGCGCCAGCTTGCGGCTTATTTCTTCAGACCGCAGCCAGCGACCATCGTGCAATCGGGCGATGGCCTCGACCAGCGGTGGCGCCGTCACATCAAATCCGTAGCCCAGCACATGAATGGTCGCGCCACCCCAGGTGCAGGACAATTCGACGCCGTTGACCAGTTGCATCCCCAGCGCCGTTGCTGCGCTGCGGGCCTCTTCAAGGCCTTCGACGGTGTCGTGATCGGTCAGCGCCAGCACTTGCACGCCTTTCTCATGCGCGCGCGCCACCAGGGCAGCGGGCGCGAGCGCACCATCGGAGGCGGTGCTATGGCAGTGCAAATCGACGTTCACGGGGATACTTGACCTCAAATCAGCTGGCGCTATCGCGCGCCCATATGTTTGTTATTATGCCGCCACATCCTGCTTCTGGCTGCCACTGTGAAACAATTCATCGATTTCATCCCGCTCCTGCTGTTTTTCATCGTGTTCAAGATAGACCCCCGGGTCGTCGACATCGCCGGCCATCAGGTGACGGTAGGCGGTATCTACAGTGCCACCGCGATGCTGATCATCAGCTCTCTGGTGGTCTACGGCACGCTCTTCATCAAGCAGCGCAAGCTGGAGAAGAGCCAGTGGCTGACCCTCATCGCCTGCCTGGTCTTCGGCAGCCTGACCCTGGCGTTCCACAGCGAGACCTTCCTGAAATGGAAAGCCCCGGTGGTCAACTGGCTGTTTGCCCTGGCGTTCATCGGCAGCCACTTCATCGGCGACCAGTTGCTGATCAAGCGCATCATGGGCCACGCACTGACCCTGCCCGACCTGATCTGGACACGCCTGAACATCGCCTGGATCGCGTTTTTCCTGTTCTGCGGCGCGGCCAACCTGTTCGTCGCGTTCACGTTCCAGGACTACTGGGTCGACTTCAAGGTCTTCGGCAGCCTGGGCATGACGGTGCTGTTCCTGGTCGCCCAGGGCATTTATCTGTCGCGCCATCTGCACGACGCCGAGACCACCACGCCAAAAACCGAGGACTGACATGCTTTACGCAATCATTGCCACAGACGTCGCCAACTCCCTGGAAGCCCGCCTGGCCGCACGGCCTGCACACCTCGAGCGCCTGCAGGCGCTCAAGGGCGAAGGCCGCATCGTGTTGGCCGGTCCGCATCCGGCCGTCGACAGCAACGATCCAGGCGCGGCGGGTTTCACCGGCAGCCTGATCGTCGCGCAATTCGATTCCCTGAGCGCCGCGCAGGCCTGGGCCGACGCCGACCCGTACGTCGCCGCGGGCGTCTACGCCAACGTGACCGTCAAGCCGTTCAAGCAAGTCCTGCCTTAACATCTCCCGCCGCGATGAACCTTCTCGGTTCATCGCGCTCTCAATCGCTCATTATTCTCGTTTGCCTGCCGACAACCTGCCCAATACTCGATTGGAATTCAGGAGTTGCCATGCGCAAAGGTCCGTTGTGTCTGATGTTGGTCACGTTGTCGATGGTGGCACCCGTCCATGGTGAAGAAAGCACCGAGGGCAGCCACTCGACGCCTCTGTCCTTGAGCGCCGGCGCCCAGATCACCGAGTTGCAGCAACGCTTGAAGGCAAGCGAACAGCAACGGGAAGAGTTGAGCAAACAACTGCAGAATGCCGATGCCGAACGTGAAAGCGCCCAGCTGGGCCGCTTGCGCCAAGAGAACCAGCGATTGAAGCTGCAACTCAAGGAAGCCCAGGCCGGCAGCCCGCTTCAGCATTTTCTCACCGACCAGCAGCAATGGTTCGTGATCGGTGCGGGAGTTGCGCTATTGGCCCTGCTCTGCGGTATCTTCGCCAGTGGTGCAAGTCGCAAACGTCGACAATGGCTAAATTGAGTGAGTCATGAGCGAGCTGTTATTAATTGATGACGATCAGGAGCTGTGTGAGCTGCTGGTCAGTTGGCTGAGCCAGGAAGGCTTCCTGGTGCGTGCCTGCCACGATGGCCAGAGCGCCCGCCGGGCACTGGCCGAAACGTCCCCCGCCGCCGTGGTGCTGGACGTGATGCTGCCCGACGGCAGCGGCCTTGAACTGCTCAAGCAATTGCGCAGCGACCACCCGGACTTGCCGGTGCTGATGCTTTCTGCCCGCGGCGAACCGCTGGACCGCATCCTGGGTCTGGAACTGGGCGCCGACGATTACCTGGCCAAACCCTGCGATCCACGGGAACTGACCGCCCGTCTGCGCGCGGTGTTGCGCCGCAGCCATCCGGCGGCGGTGTCCAGTCAGCTCGAACTGGGAGACTTGTGTTTCAGCCCGGTGCGCGGCGTGGTCAGCATCGATGAACAGGAATTCACCCTCACCGTGTCCGAAAGCCGTTTGCTCGAAGCCTTGCTCAAGCAGCCCGGCGAGCCACTGGACAAGCAGGAACTGGCGCAGATCGCCCTCGGCCGCAAGCTGACCCTGTACGACCGCAGCCTGGACATGCACGTCAGCAACCTGCGCAAGAAAATCGGCCCCCACCCCGACGGTCGCCCCCGCATCGTCGCCCTGCGCAGCCGGGGTTATTACTACAGTCTCTGAGCGGTCATCGGCGAAACGCTTGCAAGCGCGAGCGTGCTCGCGATGGACGTCAACGAGGGGCCGGCGTTTGTAAGAACGGCTCAAAACAGTCTTTACCCAAGCTTTACGCTCCGCTGACCGCCGCTGACCTTGAACTCCGTAATCTGAACTCATCCGGAACGTACCGGGAACGAGACAAGGAGATTCACCATGCGCAAGACTCTTATCGCCCTGATGTTCGCTGCGGCCCTGCCCACCGTTGCCATGGCCATGCCTGAAGGCACCGGCCCGATGGGTGGCCCGCTGGACGGCCCACGCCACGGTGGCCAGATGCACGAGATGCGCGGCAAAGGCCCGTACAGCCAACTGGACCTGAGCCGCGAGCAACGCGAGCAGATCCGCAAGATCATGGGCGAACAGATGCACGAGCGTAAGCAGGTCGTCGACAAGTACCTGGAGAAACTCTCGCCAGCAGACCAGAAGGCCATGAAGGACGAGATGGCGGCCAACCACAAGAAAGCCGAAGCGGATGTACGGGCGCTGCTGAAACCGGATCAACAGAAGAAATTCGACGAGATCCAGAAGAAACAGGCGGAACGCCGTGCCGAATGGGCTGAATTCAAGGCCTGGAAAGCGCAACAACCGCAAAAAGCGCAATAATGCGCTAATCCGAACCCGGCGGCTGAACCCGTCGGGTTCGTTGACATTAAAAATGTGGGAGCGAGCCTGCTCGCGATGATGGAGTGTCAGTCGACAACGTTTTACTGACCCACCGCCATCGCGAGCAGGCTCGCTCCACATGGACTGTGTAAGTTCGAGGGCTTTCTGTGCGTTCACTGTTCTGGCGAATCCTGGCCAGCTTCTGGCTGGCCATCACCCTGGTTGCAGGGCTGTCCATCCTGCTCGGGCACATGCTCAATCAGGATGCCTGGATTCTCAGCCGGCATCCGGGTCTCAACACCCTGGCCGAAGAGTGGACGCAAACCTACGAAGCCCAGGGCGAGGAAGCGGCCCAGGACATCCTCGAACAGCGCAAACGCCAGTACCACATTGACGTCCAGGTGCTCAACGAAAGCGGCGACCCGGTCGTTCGCGGCACCTTTCCGCGCCGCGCCGCAGCCTTTGAAGCGCGCCAGAACAACGATGACCGGCGCCTGCCCTGGCGCCGTCTGACCGATGAATACACCAGCGCCAAGACCGGCGACACCTACCTGCTGATCTACCGCATCCCCCACCCGGAACTGGACGCGTGGCACCGCGAAAGCCTGCTCTGGCCACTCAGCGCACTGGGCATCGCCCTGGTGGTGCTGACGCTGTTCAGCCTGTTGGTGACCTTGTCCATCACCCGTCCACTGAGCCGCCTGCGCGGCGCGGTGCATGACCTGGGGCAAACCACCTACCAACAGAACAGCCTGGTGAAACTGGCCAACCGTCGCGATGAATTCGGCGTGCTGGCCAACGACTTCAACCGCATGGGCGCGCGCCTGCAAAGCCTGATCGGCAGTCAGCGACAACTGTTGCGTGACGTTTCCCACGAATTGCGCTCGCCCCTTGCCCGGCTGCGCATTGCGCTGGCACTGGCCGAGCGGGCCAGCCCCGAGGAACGGGAAAGACTCTGGCCACGCCTGACCCGCGAATGTGACCGGCTCGAGGCATTGATCAGCGAAATCCTGGTGCTGGCACGGGTGGACGCCGACAATGCCAGCGCTGAAGAGGTCGATCTGAATGCGCTGCTCAATACCCTGCAAAAGGACGCACAACTGGGGTCGCCGGAACAGTCTGTCGAGCTGGACGCCGAAGCGAACCTCAACCTCAGAGGCTGGCCGACGATGATCGAGCGCGCCGTGGACAACCTGCTGCGCAACGCCCAGCGGTTCAATCCGGTCGGGCAATCGATCGAATTACAGGCACTGCGTCAGGGCGAGCGGATTGTGGTTCGGGTGCGCGACCATGGCCCCGGCGTGGACGCCGAACACCTGAACCAGTTGGGCGAGCCGTTTTACCGGGCTCCCGGGCAAACCGCGCCAGGGCACGGCCTGGGGTTGGCCATCGCCCGCCGCGCGGCGGAGCGGCATGGGGGTAGCCTGGTGCTGGCCAATCATCCCGACGGCGGGTTCATTGCCAGCCTGGAGTTGCCGTTGGTGCCGGGGGCCGTCGTCCAGTCCTGACCACTTGTGGGAGCGAGCCTGCTCGCTCCCACATTCGTACAGCGGGGGTCAGGCCTTGCCCGGCCAGGCGCTGACAAACTCCGCCAGATCCACCTTCTCCGCCACCCGCGGTTCCTTCTGCGGTGTACCGAGGTACAGGAAGGCAATCACCTCCTCCCCTTCCGCCAGGCCCAGGCCCTTGGCCACATGGGGCGAGTAGGCCAGCTCACCGGTGCGCCAGACTGCGCCGATTCCCTGGGCGTACGCCGCCAGCAAAATCCCGTGCGCCGCACACCCCGCCGCCAGCAGTTGCTCGGACTTCGGATACTTGACGTGATCCTGCACCCGCGCGATGACCACCACCACCAGCGGTGCCCGCAGCGGCCCGTTACGCGCCTTGTCCAGCGCCGCTTCCGATACCTCGCTGTCGTGCAATTTCGCCGCTTCGGCCAGCAATTCGCCCATCTGTTCCCGTGCTGCGCCCTCGACGGTGAGGAAGCGCCACGGCTGCAAGTGGCCGTGGTCCGGCGCACGCATTGCCGCGTTGAACAGCACTTCACGCTGTTCGGCGGTCGGGGCCGGATCAAGCAATCGTGGGACGGAAACACGGTTGAGCAACGCGTCGAGAGCCTGCATCGGCCACCTCCTGAAAAAATTGTCCGGCTATTCTAGCGGTAAGCGTCCGGCGGTGCCGGTTTACATGCCCTGCCCCATGGGTAGAATGGCGCCCTCCCCACTTTCAGCCCGAGCGGACTTCATGGCGTTGCCGACTTTACGAACCATTGGTTTCATCATCGGCCTCTTCCTGATCACGCTGGCGATCGCCATGGTCGTGCCCATGGCCACCCTGGTGATTTTCGAACGCACCAGCGACATGCCATCGTTCCTCTGGTCCAGCATGATCACGTTCCTGGCGGGGCTCGCCCTGGTCATCCCCGGTCGTCCCGAGCATGTGCACCTGCGCCCGCGGGACATGTACCTGCTGACGGTCAGCAGCTGGCTGGTGGTGTGCATCTTTGCTGCGCTGCCATTCCTGCTGACCCAGCACATCAGCTACACCGACTCGTTCTTCGAGAGCATGTCGGGGATCACGGCCACCGGCTCAACGGTGCTCAACCATCTGGACGACATGTCGCCCGGCATCCTGATGTGGCGCTCGCTGCTGCACTGGATCGGCGGCATCGGCTTTATCGGCATGGCGGTCGCGATCCTGCCGTTGCTGCGCATCGGTGGCATGCGCCTGTTCCAGACCGAGTCCTCGGACCGTTCGGAAAAAGTCATGCCCCGCTCGCACATGGTGGCGCGGTTGATCGTGGCGGCCTATGTCGGCATCACCATTCTCGGCAGCCTGGCGTTCTGGTGGGCAGGCATGAGCCCGTTCGATGCGATCAACCATGCGATGTCGGCCATTTCCACCGGAGGGTTCTCCACCTCCGACCTGTCACTGGCCAAGTGGACGCAACCGGCGGTGCACTGGGTGGCCATCGTCATCATGATTCTCGGCAGCCTGCCGTTCACCCTGTACGTGGCGACCCTGCGCGGCAATCGCAAGGCCCTGATCAAGGATCAACAGGTCCAGGGGCTGCTCGGCATGCTGCTGGTCACTTGGCTGGTGCTCGGCACCTGGTACTGGTGGACGACCCAGCTGCACTGGCTGGAGGCGTTGCGGCACGTGGCGCTGAACGTGACCTCGGTGGTCACCACCACCGGTTTTGCGCTGGGGGACTACAGCCTCTGGGGCAACTTCTCGTTGATGCTGTTCTTTTACCTGGGTTTTGTCGGCGGCTGTTCGGGCTCGACCGCGGGCGGGATCAAGATTTTCCGCTTCCAGGTGGCCTACATCCTGCTCAAGGCCAACCTTAACCAGCTGATTCACCCGCGCGCGGTGATCAAGCAGAAGTACAACGGCCACCGTCTCGACGAAGAGATCGTGCGCTCGATCCTGACCTTCTCGTTCTTCTTCGCCATCACCATCTGCGTGATTGCGCTGCTGCTGTCGCTGCTCGGCGTCGACTGGATGACGGCCCTGACCGGCGCGGCCAGCACCGTGTCCGGCGTCGGCCCGGGGCTGGGCGAAACCATCGGCCCGGCGGGCAACTTCGCCAGCCTGCCGGATGCGGCCAAGTGGATTCTCTCGTTCGGCATGCTGCTCGGCCGACTGGAGATCATTACGGTGTTCGTTCTGTGTATTCCGGCGTTCTGGCGTCACTGACCCGGTTCGGCGCCTCCATCAGCCGCACCCGGTACTCGCCGGGTGTGGCATCGAACCAGCGGCGAAAGGCGCGGAAGAAATTGCTCGGGTCGGCAAAACCCAGCAGGTAGGCGATTTCAAGCAAGGTCATGGTCGGCTGCGCGAGGTACTGCTCGGCCAGTTCGCGCCGAGTGTCGTCGAGCAATGTCTGAAAACTGGTGCCCTCTTCCTGCAGGCGTCGCTGCAATGTCCGTTGTGACAGGTGCAGCGTTTGCGCCACGGCGTCGCGCTTGGGCTCACCCTGGGGCAGCAGTCGGCACAGCACCTGGCGGGCCTTGTGGGTCACGCGACTCTCGGAAAACCGCGCCAGGTATTCCCCGGCGAAGCGATCATGCAGCAGCGCCATGGCCTCGTTGGCGGTGGGCAGCGGCGCTTCCATGTCGGCGCGCTCGAAGATCAGCGCGTCATACGGCGCGTTGAACATCAACGGTGCGTGGAACGCCTGTTTATAAGGTTCGAGATCGGCGGGTTCTTCGCCCTGCACCAGCACCTTGCGCGGTTGCAGCGTCCGCCCGGTCAACCAGCCGCACAAGGCCAGCGCGCATGCCAGCGACGCCTCGGCACTCTGCCGGGTCGGCGGCAGGTGGTCGCCGTGGACCGTCAGAATCAGCGCATAACCTTCGTCCAGCAGGCGGAAACTCAGGTCGGCGCTTTCGGCGATGATGCGTTGATAACGCACCAGCCGCTTGAAGCCTTCGGCCAGGGTCTGGCTGGACATCAGGGCGTAGCCGGCCACATGGAAGGATGCCGGTCGCACCACCTTGCCCATGTTCAGGCCGATCGCCGGGTTGCCGGACAGCTCGACGGCGCGCTGCCACAGTCGAGTCATGGAGTCTTGCGGGAAGCGCGCATCCGGATCATCCAGCAACGCGTAGTCGAGCCCCAGCTGCTTGAACAGAACCCGGCAGTCCAGGCCGTCCATTTCCAGTGCCTTGACAATCCCCATCGCCCAGCTTGAAGAAGTCGTTCGTTCACTCATGGCGTTTACTTACATGGTGAGCCGCATGCCACGGCCAATTTCCGAAGGATACTAAAGTGGCGCCTATTGTCACTGGCTGATGCCAATGATCACTCTAGACTCAAATAGGCTCCCCGCAGAACAACTTGCAGTCATAACAATAACCACAGAGAGCGCAGTCGTGGAAAACATCAGGCGTTTCAATAGCTTCGCTGAGTTTTACCCCTATTACCTCAGTGAACACAGCAACCGTACATGCCGACGATTGCACTTTATCGGCACGACGCTGGTTTTTCTGATCATCGCCCTGAGCATCGGCAACGGGGCCTGGTCATGGCTGCTGGCCCTGCCGGTGGCCGGCTACAGCTTCGCCTGGGTCGGGCATTTCTTCTTCGAAAAGAACCGGCCGGCGACCTTCCAGCATCCGTTCTACAGCCTGCTCGGCGATTTCGTCATGTACCGCGACATGCTGCTGGGCCGCGTGCCGTTCTAGGCCCGCTGGGCCAGCGAAGCGTCCTGCCCGGCCAGTGCGCAGGCGATGGCAGGTTCTAGACTGAAAAAATCCCTGTCGACAAGAACAAGAGGATGACCGATGAATGCCAATGCCCGTTTCACCCACATGCAGGACGGCACGCAGGAAGACTGGGCGATCATCGCTGCGGACTTCAGTGCCTACGCCAGGCAGCTGCCGACGCGGATCCTGGCGCACCTGAAGCTGCTGGAGGGTGATTTCGGCGGGTTCCCGGTGGATCGCCTGACCCACTCCCTGCAAACCGCCAGCCGGGCCTGGCGCGACGGTCGCGATGAAGAATACGTGGTCTGCGCCCTGCTCCACGACATCGGCGACACCCTGGGCTCCTACAACCATCCGGACATCGCGGCGGCGATCCTCAAGCCGTTCGTCAGTGCCGACAATTTGTGGATGGTGGAGAAGCACGGGATTTTCCAGGGCTATTATTTCTTCCATCACCTGGGCATGGATCGGCATCTGCGCGAGCAATTCCGCGATCATCCGCAGTACCAGGCGACCATCGAATTCTGCGCCCGCTACGACGCCGCCGCGTTTGACCCGGCCTACGACACGCTGCCGCTGAGTTTCTTCGAGCCGATGATGGAGCGTGTGTTTGCGCAGCCGAAAAACTCGATCTACAAGGCGGCGATGCAGGCGTATGCACCGGCCTGAAAGATCTCGCGACGGGGCCCGCCCAGACAACTCGTTCTAGGCCGGCTCCGCGACCTTCAGCCCCTTCGACTCCGCCTCCCGCGCCTGGGCATCCGCCAGCCGGTACAGCTCGATCGACCCATCCCAGTGCTCGATCAGGGCCGTACAGGACTCCACCCAGTCGCCACAATTGAGGTAGTCCACCTCACCGACCTTGCGAATCTCGGCGTGGTGAATGTGCCCGCACACCACACCGTGCAACTCACGCTTGACGCATTCGTGGGCGATGGCTTCCTCGAAATCGCTGATGAAATTGACCGCGGTCTTGACCTTGTGCTTGAGGTACGCCGACAGTGACCAATAGCCGTAGCCATAACGCGCGCGCCAGTGATTGAGCCAACGATTGAGGGTCAGGGTGAACTCATAGGCCGAGTCGCCGAGAAACGCCAGCCAGCGGTGGTAGCGGGTGATCACATCGAACTGATCGCCGTGAATCACCAGCAGATGGCGGCCATCGGCGGTCACGTGCACCGCTTCGTCCACCAGTTGGATGTTGCCCAGGATCAGCTTCGAATAACGGCGCAGGAATTCGTCGTGGTTGCCGGTGACGTAGATCACTTCGGTGCCGCGCTTGCTCATGGTCAACAGGCGCCGGATCACGTTGGTGTGTGCCTGGGGCCAGTACATGCCGCCGCGCAGTTTCCAGCCGTCAATGATGTCGCCGACCAGGTAGATCCGGTCCGCGTGATAGCGTTTGAGAAACTGTGACAGGTGTTCGGCCTGGCAATCCCGAGTGCCCAGGTGCACATCGGAAATCCACAAGGTTCGCACACGTTGCTTGCGACTGGGTTTGGCGAGCTCGGCGCTGGTCATGGGCAACCCTCTGCGATTGTTTTTGCAAGCTTGCGCCGGTCGGGTTAATGGCCCATGACAACCGCGAGTCAGTCCCGTGACAGCACGCCGGCACGACCCGGGTGTAGACTGTCGGCCTTGTTCGGGAGACCCGCGATGAGACCGATCCTCACGCTGCGCCACTACACACATGACCTGATCGTCCACAGCCACGACCACGCGCAACTGGTGTTCGGGCTGTCGGGCGCGCTGGATTTCGAAGTCGACGGGCGTGGCAGCCAGGTGGTTCAGCAGAGTTTCGTGGTGGTTCCTTCCGGTTTCCACCATGCCTGCGGCAGCCGCGACGGCAGCCGCTGCCTGGTGCTGGATGTACCCGGCGATGAGTGGGTGACGCAGTGCCTGGGCGATCATGCCGATGCCAGCCGTCGCCTGCTTGACCACAGCGGGCGCCTGCCGCTGGATGCCGGGCAGAATCAGCTGGTCAACTGGCTGGCGAGCAGCCCCGTCAGCGATCCGCTGATTGCCCAGCAGGGCGCGGTGCTGTTGCTGGCCAGCCTCAACAGGAGCGAACCCGAGGTCAGCGGCGGACGGCGCCTGCCCTACGCCGCGCTCAATGCCCATATCGACGAGCACGCCGCCTATCCACTGCAAGTGGCTGACCTTGCGCGCATCACCGGCCTGTCCAGCGCCCGGCTGCATGCGCGATTCGTCGCCGAGTGCGGGCAGACCCCCATGGACTACATCCGTAGCCGCCGCCTGCACATGGCCGTGAACCTGTTGCGCACCTCGGCCCTGCCCATTGGCGAGATTGCCAACCGGGTTGGCTACGCTTCGCAAAGCGCCTTTTCAGCGGCGGTGCTGCGTGAGTTCGGTGCTTCGCCGGGCACCCTGCGACGCGAGTCTGGCAACAAATGACAGTAGTTTGGCGACAGACATGGCGGGCCGGACCGGGGTTAAATATCGCCACTGTGGTTTTGGCCACGCTCTACGTTTATCAAGGATCGCAATGACTCCCCGTACCGCCCTTGGCGCCTTGCACATCGGCGCCCTGATGTTTGGCCTGACCGGCGTGTTCGGCAAACTCGCCGCCGCTTCACCGGCCGTCATCGTCTTCGGTCGCGCCGCCTTCGCCGTGCTCGCGCTGTTCGTTTTCTCGCGTTTTGCCAGCCAGACGCGCTGGCAAAAACTGCGCGCCGTGGACGGGCGACGCCTGCTGCTCGGTGGCGTGCTGCTGGCCGGGCACTGGGTCAGTTTTTTCATCGCGGTAAAAGTGGCCGGTGTCGCCATTGCCACCCTGGGCTTCGCCAGTTTCCCCGCGTTCACCGTGATCCTGGAGGGGCTGATTTTCCGCGAGCGCATTCGCGCCAACGAGATCGTTCTGGTGGTGCTGGTGAGTATCGGGCTGGTGCTGGTCACGCCGGATTTCGACCTCGCCAGTGGCGCCACCACCGGGCTGCTGTGGGCAGTGGCTTCCGGCCTGTTGTTTTCGCTGCTGTCACTGACCAACCGCGCCGGCTCCGCCGCCGTTCCGCCGGTACAGGCGGCGCTGTGCCAGAACGTGGTGGTCGCGCTGTGCATGCTGCCGGTGGCCGCCCCTCAACTGGGTGACGTGCGCGCCATCGACTGGCTATGGATCAGTTTGCTTGGGCTATTCTGCACCGGCCTCGCGCACAGCCTGTTCGTTGCCAGCCTCGCGGTGATCAAGGCCCGCACCGCCGCCGTGGTGTTCGCCATGGAGCCGGTGTACGGCATCACCGTGGCCTGGCTGCTGTTCAACGAAAACCCGACGCTGCGCATGCTGGTCGGCGGCGCCTTGATCATCGTCGCGATTGTGGTGTCCAGCCGACTTTCAGGCGGCTCGAGCAGCAAAGCCGTGGCGGCCGAAGTCACGTCTCACTGAGTGCGGTCGTTGTGTCCGAGGTCGCGGTCCGGGTCAATCTGGTCACGGACCCGCTGCTTGAGCACCTTGGCTTCCGGGAAACCGCCGTCAGCCTTGCGCTCCCAGATCTGCACGTCGTTGCAAGCGATGTGAAACACCCCGCCCGTGCCCGGCACCAGCGACACCTTGCCCAGGTCGTCGCCAAAGGTGCTGAGCAGTTCCTGCGCCAACCAGGCGGCACGCAACAGCCATTGGCATTGCGTGCAATAGGTGATGACGATTTCCGGTTTTTGCATGTTCATGACGGGGCAGACTCCTGAGCCAGGGGGCGCCGCCATGATAGAGGCTCAGCGAATACCGGCCAACAGCGTCCGTGCGGTTTGCCTGAGGGGTTCGTCAGCCTCCCGGAGCAACTCGTTGAGCAGCTCGACGGCACTCTCCAGATCGCCATCATCGATGCAGGTCTGGGCCTGCTCCAGTTTGTCGGCATTGCTCGCCTCCGCCGGCCCGAGGTCCAGGGGTTCAAGTTCGAGCGAGGGGCCTTCATCACTGAAGCCATCGAGAAAATCGTCGTCCAGCGCCTGGGCATCGGGGTCGGCGATCCACTCCAGCTCGGGCTCTCCCAGGGTCGGCTCTTCCGGGCGTTCGAGCGGCAGCATGTGCAGGTTGGAAGCGAGTGCGGGGCCCGGCGTTTTTTCCGGGGGCGTGTCGCTCTCGAACGGGCTGACCAGATCCCAACTCGAATCCATCGACAGCGCCTCCAGGTTCAACTGGAACTCATCGCTGGCCGGCTGTTCGGCCGCTGGAGGTGTGACGGCAAGCGCTGCCGCCGGCGCCACTGGCGCCGCCGATTGGCTCAGTTTCGGGAAACGGGCACGCAGGTCCTGAAGCTGCTGAGCATCGAACCCGGCCTCGCGCAACTTGTTTTCCTGGGCATCGTAGGCGGCTTCGTCGCCCTGCTTGCCCAGCACTTCGAGCAATTGCACGGCAAGGTCCGTCCGTTGCGGCTCCTTGGCCAGGGCATCGCGCAACAGTCCCGCGGCCTCGGAAAACCGCCCGTAGGTCAGGTACAAGCTCACGCCTTCCAGCACATCGCCGGTCGGTGCGTCGTCATGATGCTCCTGAGCGGGCTTGAACAACGCGGTCTGCTGCACCGGTTGGAAAATCGCTTCAGGCACCCCGTCATCAAGCGTCGGCGGAACAGGCCCTTGTTCGGGCAATGCCTGGCCTAACTGACGCCTGCGACGCACGAACCACACCATCACCAACAGGCCGAGCAACACCAGCAAACCGGCGATCAGCAGCCAATTGACGCCCTCGGGCTCCTGAACCGCGACAGGCGCCGGCGCCACCGTTTCCGGTACGGCCACTGGCGTCGGCGCCGGCTTGACTTCCGCCAACCGGGTCTGCAGTTCGGTGATCTGTTTTTTCTGCTCGGCGATCTGTTGGTCCTGGCCCTGCAGTTTCGCGCTCAGCTCATCGACGGTTGTTTGCAGTTGCTGGTTTTGCAGCACGCTGGCGGCCAATTGCTCGGCCGCAGGCTCGGTGGCCGGGACGGCGGGCGGTGGGGTCGGGGTTGGGACAGGTTTTTTCGCGGCGGGCCGCGCAGTGGTGGCCGGGGTGACGCTCGGGAATGGCGAATTCGTGGAGCCGGTGGCCGGTTCCTCGGCCACCGGCACGATGCCCGGTGTACCCGGAGGGTCGATCAGCACCGTGTATTCGCGCACCACACGCCCGTTGGGCTGATTGAGTTGCACGAGAAATTCCAGGAAGGGTTCGTTGACCACCTTGCTGGAACTGACCCGGACCAGGCTGCGGTTACCGCGCAGGATCGGGGTGAACTTCAGGTCATTGAGAAAGAACACCCGTTCGACACCGGCGCGGCTGAATTCGTCGGCCGTCGCCAGGCTGACGGACAGGTCGCCCTCCTCCAGGCCCGCCGCATCTTCCAGGGCGATATCGGCACGAAACGGCTGATTCAACGCCGAATGCACGGTGATTTCCCCCAGCCCCAGCGCGGACGCCAATGACGAGTAAGCCACCACTCCACCGGCCAGCAGCAACCTGGCGCACCCTCGCAGTACTACGTGCCAACTCTCGAGCATGAGCATCCCTTAGATAACCAGAACCAACTGCGCGTGATCGCGTATCCGGTACGAACACGATATTGCCTACTAGTTCTTTATAGTCTGCTGGGCGGGGTATCTCAAAAAGATGACACCCGGTTTTGCCTCAGGATTTTTCCAGGTTGGCCAGGATGTGCCCGTGAACCCGCATGCACACCTTCAGGTCGGCTTCGTCGACCCCCTGAAACAGTTCGTGACGCAACTGGGTGGCGATGGTTTCGATCTGTTCGATCAGGGGACGGGCCGGGGCGCAGAGGACAATTTTTTTCGCCCGGCGGTCTTCCACCACAGACTGGCGTTGAACGAGCCCCTGGCTTTCCAGGCTGTCGAGCAGTCGGGCCAGGGTCGGCCCTTCGACGCCGACGCTTTGCGCCAGCTCCCGTTGGGTCGGCGCGGCGTCGAAACGGGCCAGGTGCAGCAGCACCAGCCAGCGCGCCTGGGACAAACCCAGGCCGGCCAGACGGCGGTCCAGTTCGGCCCGCCAGCCGCGGGACATCTGGGCCAGTTGCATGCCAAAGCGGTGTTGATCGGTTAACGGCATAAAACACTCATGATTAAACTGAAATAGATAAAACTAATTATTAGTCAGCTAAGCATGGCCTTTGGCTGGAGGCAAGGTTTGCTCTGTACTGAATCGTTACATCAGCACACCGTGATCGGGAATTGCGTATCAGATCTCGAATTCCGATTGCAGCGCCGCCCTGACGCAATACAACACACCCTCAGGCACGCGCCCGGCGAACAGCGCGGCAATCTCTGCCACCGGTGGTAATTCGCCCTCGCCGTCGAGAAACGCATCCTGCACCTCCCCCATCAGGTCCTCGGGGAGGTCCAGGGCCTGCTCCAGCGACAACTGCTGCTTGCCAATGGCTTCGGCGAGCAGGGTGTAGACGTTTTTTTCCGAACACTGAAGCTGGCCGGCAATCTGCAACGGTGTCATGCCGGCCCGGGCGAGCGTGATCAGTTCGTGACGCACATCGGCCACCACTTTCGGCGCCTCGACCTGACCGCCGAGCACTTCGAGGAAGGCTTCGCCGTAGCGCTCCAGCTTGCGCGCGCCGACGCCGCTGACCCGAGCCATTTCCGCCAGCGAAGTGGGCTGGCTGCGCAGCATTTCCAACAGCGTCGAATCGGGGAAAATGACGTAGGGCGGCACACCGTGCTCTTCGGCGAGCTTGCGGCGCAGGGCGCGCAGGGCTTCCCATTGCTCGCGCTCTTCGCCGCGCACCAGCTGGCTCGCCTGGCTCTTGCTGCTTTTCGCCGTGGTTTGCGGCTTGAGGTCACGGCGCAGTTCCAGGGTCACTTCACCCTTGAGCAGCGGTCGGCAACTGTCACTCAGGCGCAGGCCGCCGTAACCCTCAAGATCGATGTCGGCCAGGCCTCGCGCCACCAGTTGCCGGAACAGGGAACGCCACTCGCTTTCGCCCAGCGCCTTGCCGACACCGAACACCGACAGATGCTGATGACCGAAGCTACGGATCTTTTCGTTGTCCTTGCCCAGCAACACGTCCACCAGATGACCGACGCCGTAGCGCTGACCGGTGCGATAGATCGCCGACAGGGCCTGACGCGCCGGCTCGGTGGCGTCCCAGGTCTGCACGCCATCGACGCAGTTGTCACAGTGGCCGCACGGCTGGGGCATGTCTTCGTCGAAGTAGGCCAGCAACGTCTGACGGCGGCAGCGGGTCTCCTCGCAAAGCGAGAGCATCGCGTCGAGCTTGTGCTGCTCCAGACGCTTGTGACGCTCGTCGCCTTCGGAGTTCTGCAGCATCTGCTTGAGCATCACCACGTCTTGCAGGCCGTAGGCCATCCAGGCGTCCGCCGGCAAACCGTCACGGCCGCCGCGCCCGGTTTCCTGGTAGTAGGCTTCAAGGGATTTGGGCAGGTCCAGGTGCGCGACGAAACGCACGTTGGGCTTGTCGATGCCCATGCCGAACGCCACCGTGGCGACCATGATCAGGCCTTCCTCGTTGAGGAAACGCCTCTGGTGTTCGGACCGGGTTTCGTTGGCCAGGCCCGCGTGATACGGCAACGCTGGAAAGCCCTGCTCGCTGAGGAACACCGCCACTTCGTCGACTTTCTTGCGCGACAGGCAATAGACAATGCCGGCGTCACTGCGGCGCTCGGCGAGGAACGCCAGCAACTGCTTGCGCGGCTGCTCCTTGGGCACGATGCGGTAGAAAATGTTCGGCCGGTCGAAGCTGGAGAGAAAACGTTCGGCGTTCTGCAGGTGCAGGCGCTCGACGATTTCCTCGCGGGTGCGCTTGTCGGCCGTGGCCGTCAGGGCAATCCGCGGGACATGGGGAAACAACTCCGCCAGTTGCCCCAATTGCAGGTATTCGCGGCGGAAATCGTGGCCCCATTGCGACACGCAGTGCGCCTCGTCGATGGCAAACAGGGCGATTTCCAGGCTTTGCAGGAAGGCCAGCATGCGCGGCTGGACCAGGCGTTCGGGGGCGAGGTAGAGCATCTTCACCTCACCTCGCTTGATCCGCGCGGCGAGGTCGCGTTGCTGCTCGGCGCTCAGGGTGGAGTTCAACGAGGCGGCTGCCACCCCCAGTTCTTCGAGGGTCGCCACCTGATCGTCCATCAGCGCGATCAGCGGCGACACCACCACCGCCAGGCCTTCGCGCAACAGCGCCGGGACCTGGAAGCACAGGGACTTGCCGCCACCGGTAGGCATCAGCACCAGGGCGTCGCCGCCGCTGGCTACGCGCTCAATGATTGCACCCTGACGGCCACGGAAACTGTCGTAGCCGAAGATGTCCTTGAGGACGCGTTGAGCCTGTTCGAGCATAAAAACTCCAAAAATCACCAAAACATCCCTGCAAGGCTGGTGCAGAACCGCCACGGCGCACAGACAAATGGTCAGTGCGCATTGCATGACGCTTCACATTCCAGCCGCTCTGCCTGCAGGGGCATCACAAAACGCGGGAGTATACCCGAGGCCTTCCCTGCAAGGGGCGCCGCTGAGAAGAGCGACACCATTCAATACCTGGGTTGGATGGCGACGGGTCTGCCACGACCGCAAGCAGGCTCGCTCCCACGACGATTGCGGTGTTGTGGGGCAAATATGCCGCGCGGCTGGCCTGTGTGCTCAAGAAGGCCTAGAATTCCCGCATCTGTTTAATTCCCAAGGTAGTCCTTTAATGTCCTTCGCTGAGCAACTAACCCGCCTGCAAGTCTTCCTCGACGCCGATGAACTGCATGACGAGGCGCTGGACTACGTGGCCGCACATGGCTACCTCACGGCCCTGTCGATCTGTTCCGAACAGGTTCCCGACCGTGAATGGATCGATGCCCTGTTCGCCGAAGAGCCGCATTACGCCGACGACACCGAGCGTGAAGCGATCGAATCCACCCTGCTGGCCCTCAAGGCGCACATTGCCCGTCAACTGGCGTCCGACGAAGAATTCGAACTGCCCTGCGAGCTGGACCTGGGCGACGACCCGGACGACTCGGACCTGCGCGGCTGGTGCATCGGCTTCATGGAAGGCGTGTTCCTGCGCGAGGCGGCCTGGTTCGAAACCGCCGAAGAGGAAGTCAGCGAAATGCTCCTGCCAATCATGGTCGGTTCCGGCCTGTTCGACGAGCAGCCCGAGTTTTCCGACATCGCCGCCGATGCCAACCTGATGGACGACATGATCGTGCAGATCCCCGAAGCCCTGACCGCGCTGTACCTGCTGTGCAACGCGCCAGACGAAAAACCGGCGATCCTCAAGCCCCGTCACCACTAAGGTTCTGCCTGTGGACAACCCCATAGGCAACCGGCCCCTGATGTTGCGCTACGTGCTGCTGGCCGTCGGCTGGCTCAGCGTAGCGCTGGGGGTGATCGGGATCTTCCTGCCGGTGTTGCCCACCACGCCGTTCCTGCTGCTGGCGGCCGCCTGCTTCGCCCGCAGCTCGCCCCGCTTCTACAACTGGCTGGTGGAGCATCCACGGCTGGGTCCGTGGATTCGCGACTACCTCGACGGTAACGGCATTCCACTCAAGGGCAAGGTCTACGCCATCGGCCTGATGTGGATCAGCATCCTGTTTTCCTGCTACCTGGTGCCAATGCCCTGGGCCCGGGGTTTCATGCTGACGAGTGCGGTCCTGGTGACGGTGTACATCCTGCGGCAGAAGACCCTGCACAAGCCCTGAAATCCCCTCTATTCATGAAACGTTGGGAATCCGTCGTCCCACGGCGTATCCACTCATCGGAAACTCCTGAAAACCTGTTACTTCTGACAGTAGGCAACCCGGCGTTCCGAGGCCTTAAATCACTCCGTATCCCCACTTGAACGGAGTCATTGCCATGACCGCTTCCTCCTCGAGCAATCCTTCGCAGTCCCCCGACGATACCGAAGCCAGCATTCTACTGACGATCCTGCGAATCAATGATCCCGACGGCATCAACATCATTGGCCGCACGTTCTACAAAGCCTCGTACAAGATCATCGGCAATGGCGCAGAACCGAACCAGGACATCTTCGTGTACAACGTCAATGAGAAACTGGGCGAAGCCACCAGCGATAGTGTCGGCGCATGGGAAACGCCGATGCTCGATGTGAAGACGCTCGACTGCTACAACATCCGGGCCGTCGGTCAGTGGGGAACCGGACCGGTCGCCGCGCCGAAGAAATTTACCGCTGCCACCCTGACCCCGACCATCAACGAAGTACTCAGCGACGGCAAGCCGATTGCCGACAATGATTCAATTCGCGAAACCTCCGTGACCCTCAATGGCAACGCCGTGCCGAATCAGGATGTCGAGGCGTTCAATGGTGAGACCTCACTTGAAACGCAGCCCGCCAATGAATGCGGGAAATACTCGATAGAGCTGACGGGTCTGACGCCCGCCACCTACCGCATCAAGGTCAAGGGCAGCAACGACAACGAATCGACCGTTTTCAATTTCACCGTATTGGCTGCCATCGAGCTGGTCACCCTCGACCGAGTCACCGATGTTGACGGCAACGAGATTCCCAAAGGCAGCGCGACCACCAAGACCTCGCTGCGGGTCGAAGGCGCCGGTGAAAAGGGCGAAAAGATCGAAGTGTTCGACGGCAGCGACTCGCTGGGCGAGGCCACCGTGGACCCCGCGACCGGTCGTTATCAGCATCCGATCGGCCCGCTGACGCCCAAGGGCTACTCCCTCACCAGTGTTGCCCTTTACACCGACGGCGGCACTTCCGACCCGTACCCGTTGACCGTGGAAGTGAACAATGCGCCCTACGAGACCCGCGTCCATGATGCCAACGCAGAAATCGTCGATAACGGCAGCACCTCGTCAAGCTGGGTGAAAGTCAGCGGCAAGACCGAGCCGCTGGGTGCGGTCAAAATCAAGGTCAACGACACGGTCGGCAGCAAAACCGAAGAGGCCAACGATCAAGGGGCATGGGCCACGCTCATCACCTCCCTGCAAGTCGGCACCACCTATGTCGTCAGTGCGGTGGCCGCCGATGACGAAGACGCCGAGTCGAACAGCATCACCTTTACCCGCACGGCATGACGCGATCGATCAGATGCAGGCCCAACGAAAAAAATCGCTGATTCAGCGATTTTTTTCGTCCCGGGATTTACCACTGGTAGCTCACGCCAAACGTCGCCGCCACCGGTTGCTCGATGTCCTTGCCCTTGGCGTAATCCACGCCGACATCGAAGCGCAGTTTTTCCGACATCGAAATCGTGATCCCGGTGCCGACCTCGACACCGCTGCCGGACAGGTCGTTGTTGATCTGGTTGCCGTTGACCTGCACGTTGTCGTTGGAGGCAAATTCGTGAATCAGCGCCACACGCCCGTAGGGCCGCACGTGGGAGTCGCCCCACTGCAGGCTGCGTCCGGCGGTGACGCCCAGTTTGGTGCGCAGCGAATGGGTGCGGTCGCCTTGCGCTTCCATGCCGTTGTCCAGGCGATAGTCCTTGCCCTGGATCACCGCAGCGGACAACTGGGCAGAGGGTTTGGCGAACCAGTCATTGCCCAGGTCGATATGGCGACCGGCTTCGACCATCGCACTCACGGCGGAGTTGTCGTAGTCACCCTTGGCGCGCTTGCCATCGCTCATGGTGACCTTGGCTTCGTTGCGAAACCGGTTGAACTTCAGGGCGCCGTCGACGTAGTAGCCGGACTGCGGATCCATCCAGCCGAAATAAGGCCCGAAGTAGTAGCTGTCCACCGTGGCCGAGGTCCCGCGATCAAGGTCGAGGTCGGACTTGCTGTAGCCCGCCAGGACACCGACGCGCCAGAAGCTGTCGTCCAGCCGGGCGTCGGCCCCCATGGAAAACCCTTGCTGTTGCTGGGTATACCCGACCCCGGAAGAGCCCTGGTCAACGTTCCATTTGTTGGCGTAAGGGCGTACCCAGAGGCCGTAAAGGTGTTCGTTCGCCTGCAGTTCGCCCATGCGGTTTTCCAGCGCTTTCAACTCGCCATAGGACACGGTCATGGCCGTTTGATACAGCGCCGCCACCGACTTCGCACCGGCGCTGAGCTTGGTGGTCGGGCTGAGGAAATACTCGGTGCCGCCCGTGGCGCTGGCGCGTTCGACAAGGTCGTACTCGAAGGTGCCGACATCGACCCGACCGCCGAGCAGCGAGAACGCCGCCTGGTTGTTGTCGACCTGCACCAGCGTCAGTTCATGGGGCGAAGTGGCATCCTTGCCCGACGCCTCCACCGACAATTCATAGCTGCCGGTGGCGGTCCCGGCCTTGAGCAGGTCGCTTTCACCGGTGGCGAAGTTGCCCTTCATCTCGATGATGCCGCTGCCGTCCAGGTTCGTCACGTCCAGTTGACGAAACGCACGGGCCGCGCCGGCAGCGCCGAAGCTGACCTTGCCGTCGTTCAGCGACAAGGTGTCGATGCTGTCGTCGCCGACCATGGTCAGGCTCGAGCCACTGTTGAGGCTGAGGTTGCTGTTGTTCAGGCGGCCGGTGAAGGACGAGCCGTTGTTCAGCGTGACATTGGCGGTCGAGCCGTCCTCGCGCAGAATGTCGCCAACCATCGACCCGGCGTTGAACGAGAGGTCGACGTTGCTGTTTTCCAGCACTTGCACGTTGCCTTCCAGGGCACTGTTGACCACATTCATGCTGGCGGAGGAAGCGCCCTGGACCTTGAGCAGATTGCCGTCGCCGGCACGCAGCACCGAGTTGTTCTGCACCTGGATGGTGGCGCCCTGCACGCCGTCCTTGACCAGGATCGCCGGGCCGTTGCGCCCTTCGACGGTGGAGCCGTCCAGCAGCAAGGTGTTGACCCCGGGGCCACTGGCGTCGTTGGTCATTTGCACGCCGACGATGTCACCGCTGATCAACGAACCGGCCAGTGCGCTGACGTAACCGCCGCGGCTGTCCAGCCCGAGGCTGCCGCTATCGGTGCCGATCAGCTGGCTGTTGATCAGGGTCAAGGTGCTCAACCCGGTGACCAGGCCGCCGGTTTCACCGCCACGGAACTGGCTGTCGGTGGCCGTGACCGTCGAGCCCTGGGTCGCCGACGGATCGCGAGCGACCCACAACGCCTGGGCGTCGGCGGTCACGATGGCATTGCGGATATTGCCCTGGCCTTCCACGAACAGAATCCCGTGGCCGTCGGCATTGCCGTTGATGATGCCACCGTCAATGTTCAGGATCGATCCGCGATTGATGGTCAAACTCTGGGTGGTGGCGCCCAGCACATTGAGCACACCACCGTTGTTGACCACATAGTCGCTGAGCGGCTCGCCAGGACCGATCGTGACATCCTCGCCAGCGCCGATGATCACGGCAGCCAGGGCCGAAGGGCTGATCAGAAAAAACGCCGGCAACAAGGCCAGCGCTTTGAACGTGAAGGTACTCGCAGGTTTGTTTGACACCGGGATTTCGAAATTCATGGGTCTGTCCTTTTTCGTCTACTCGTCTCCTGCGAAGAAAGCGGAGAACGTTGAGGGATGCGGACGATACCTAGACGACCTACACACGGATGTAGGACTAATCTGAAGGCATAAGAAAAATCAGACGTAGGAAATCCACCAGATACAGGAATACCTATCCGGTGTATCCACACCGGATAGGCGTTTTGAACCTGGCGAACAGACATGCGCCGGTCAGGCTCAAGTTAGACAGGAATGGGATTGCTGATATCGCAGGTGCCCCCGCCAAAACTCATGTTGAGCCGCACGACAGCGCCCTTGGTAGGGACGAATTCGTCCTTGATCGTGACGTAATAGTCGACGCGGGCATACGCGTTGAGGGTCCTGAGCAAGAAAGCATAAGGGACGTAAAGATCGAAGCCGCTCGCCGCTTCGACTGCATCAGGTGTGTATTTTTTCTCGAAAAACGTTCCGTGAATGAGGTCCGTATCGATACCGGCAGGCGTGGGGTAACCGCCGTACTGCAGCGAGACTTCGTTATCTTGCAGCCGAGTGTCGCCAGGAATATGAACCACCCCGACCACATCGCCATTGGGCAGGCTGCGCAACGACTTGCAGATAAAGCCCACGAGAGGATTGGGGTCCATGTGCAGTAACCCCGCCTGCCCCAGCGTGATCGGAGTGATGTTGATGTCCGCGTTATCGTGGACTGACATGGCCTCGTTGGCGTTCAGGTCATGGGTGACCAGTACCGTCAACTGTGCAGAGGGATCGTTACCCACGGTATCCATCAGCCAGATCCAGTCGAACTTGAAGGAGATGGGGACTGCCGGGTCCGGAGCAGGGCCAGTCAATGGATACACCCAAACCCCATTTGGCCGCGGCGCTGGATGAGAATTGATTAAAAATTGTGCCGTATCGCCTGCTTTGAAACGCGGGTGATAGGGCAGAAATCCGTCGACCGGTCGATTACTTTGCTTGTCGGCAGCCGTCAGTACATTTCTATCCGTGCTGACCGGCCCCTGGATCCATGGTCGCTGCAGCGTCACATCCGGCGGGTCGGGATTGTTCGGATCGAAAGGTGCTGCGGGCTTGCGCACATCCAGCCAGACTTGTCTGGTAATCGGGGTTTTCGGGAAGTAATAGTCGCCGCGCTTGATCCGGTAACCCAGCTCGACCTGCCTCCTGCCTTCGCCCTGGAGCAGCAGGGATGTATTAAGCAGCTTGTGCTGGAACGGGAAGCCGGCGATGGGTTCCTCTTTTTGATCGACACCATCGATCGAGATCACCATTCGGTCCAACGCAGTGTTGAAGTTCGGAATCAGGTTTTTCAGGCCGGCCGTTACACCATCAACCAACTGGTTGACTTCGAGCGTGTCGGTGTTCTCATCCTGAATCTGCGGAACATCCAGTGGCTCAGCCACAACGGGTCTGAGGTCTCTGGATATAAAGACGGGCGTCTCGTCCGAGGAATCGGCCGCGACCCCCGGATAACTGACCGCCTCACAGAAGAAAATATAATTCCCGTTACGATTGCCGACGTGAGCAGCAGTGAGCTCGAAGGTGATCGGGCTCCCTATATTGCCTTCATCAAAGGTTATCGACCCCACTTCAGCCTTGACAATTTTGTCCTGGCCGATGAAACACTTGAGGGTGTCACCCAACCGTTTGTTCGAGTAATCGGGATAGGTCAAGGTGATGGTTTTTCCGTTTTCGAAATCCTCCGGGCCGATGCCCGCATCGATAACCGATTGCGGTACAACGATCTTGGTGTCGAGCACCGGCTTCGCGAAATCGACCATGTACTCGAATGTACCGACCGTAGGCGCCGCATTACCGCCAAAAATCCAGGTGTAGCTGATTTTGCGCAACCCTGGATTGTCCTTGGTTGCCAGGTGCAAGGTCATCGGGATCGGCGGTGGCGGGTTGAGGGGGGTTACCTGGCTGAACTCATAAGTGATGGCGTCTGGGGTCCCGTCGACTGTCATGCGGGCTTCACACAGGGTCGCGATGGGATGATCCCATTCAGGAAAGGTTGGAATCTTCCAATCCTGGGGTTTGCCCGCATAGGCAAAAGGCAGGTAATGCGGACCGTCCTGAACCAAAGGGTCCAAAAGTTTATTGGTATCCGCAGGGGTAGGCATTTCCTTATCCGCCAGGAGAATGCTGGTGCGATAGTCCATGTAGCGCGTGCGTTTGTCGGCACTGGGAAGGCGTTCTTCTTTTGACATTTTCCATACTCCGTGAAGTCGAGCGTTATCGCTCCGACGCGTGGTCGTCCAATGCCGGACGGAACACCGGCACTCATCACTCAGGCACCTTGATTTAACGGCAGCCCTGCACCGGTGCCTACTGTCATAAATCACAGGTTTTGCTACCGCCGGTCGGACACCCGGGAAAATCACAGACACAAAAAAACCCGCCCTCCCCTCGACAGGGATGGCGGGTTTTTTCAGTGGGCTTCAGGTCACACGGTATCGACCTTCAACGAATGGTCATTGAGCATGCCGTTGATGATGGTGGCGGTGTCCGCCCCGGCGATCAGCCCGCCCGCCCCCGGTGTCACCCCGTAGTGGCTGGCCAGGTCGACCCCGGCCAGGTCGATGGTCTGGTTCGGCGCGGCGCCGGCCATGGCGCTGACGTCGATGGTGGTGACCAGTGAATCGCCGCTGCCGGTGACCTTGAAGTGCAGGTAGTCATCCAGCGACGCCGCCGTGCCATTCTCGCCCTGCAGCAGTTGTGACAGGTCGAGCTTGTCGGTGCCCGGGGTGAAGTCGGTGACCACGTCGTGGCCGCTGTTGCCCTGGAGCCACTGGAAGGTGTCCGAACCCGCACCTCCGGTCAGGGTGTTGTTGCCCAGTCCGCCGATCAGCAAATCATCGCCAGCGCCACCGTTGAGCACGTCGTTGCCGAGGCCGCCGACGAGGGTGTTGTTGTGGCTGTCGCCGATGAGCGTGTCGTTGTAGTCGGAACCGATCAGGTTCTCGATGCCGGTCAGGGTGTCGGTGCCCGCCCCCAGGGTGTTCTGCGGCCCCAGCAGGCTCAGGTCGACCTTGACCCCGGCCGTGGCGTGGGCATAGCTCGCGGTGTCGATGCCCGTGCCGCCGTCCAGCAGGTCGTTGCCCGCCCCGCTGTAGAGCAAGTCGTTGCCGGCCTCGCCGTGCAGTTCGTTATTGCCGTCACCGGCGGTCAGCACATCGTTGCCGTCACCGGCGTGGATCACGTTGGCGCCGGTGCCCGCCAGGAGTACGTCATCGCCCGTGGTGCCCGTCAGGGTGTGGCCGTCCTGATAGGTGATGCTCACGTCGGCATTGCCGCTGCCACCATGGCCATCGTTGGCGGTGTAGGTGCCGTGGTAGTCCGGCGTGATGTCGTGGGCGCCGGAATAATCGACCGTCAGGGTCAGCTTGTAGTTTTCCGCTCCCTTGCCGCTGTCGTTCTTGCCACCCTCGTCAAGGTTGGTGATATGGATCTGGTAGGTGCCATCCACGTTGGCGGTGATGGTCTGGCCATCGCCGATCGAGATGAACGGGCCACCATTGACCGAATACTCCAGAGAGACGTGGCCGGCCGCCAGGTTGTGATCCAGGTTGAGGGTTTCACCCTGTTTGAGGGTGACGTTGATGCGATCCTCGTCATTGCTGTTTTTGGTGGTGACCGCACCCAGTGCGCCGCTGACCACCAGCATCGCCGTCATGGCCATTGTGTTGGCGACGAAGGCACTGCGGGCGATGGTCACGCTCTGGGCATTGCTGCCGGTGAAGCCGAAGTTCGGGTTGCTGCCGGTGAAGTCTGCGCCCTTGGCCACCCACCCGGTGTTGAAGGTGATCGGGGAGGCGGTCAGCGGGTTGCCGTTGGGGTCGGTGTCGTTGGCCAGCAACGCATCGGCCGGCAGCGTGATATTGCCCGACAGCACGTTGGTGATGACATGGTCGGCGACCGCCACCGGTGGCGCGTTCGGTACGACCTTGACCACCAGGGTCGAACTGGCCAGGTCGCCGTCGTTGTCGCTGAGGGTGTAGCCGATGTTCTCGGTGATCGTCGTGGTCGTGGCTTTCTGCGAGGTGTAGGTGTACTCGCCCGTGTCGAGGTTCACCACCAGGGTGCCCTTGCCGTTGGTGGCAATGCTCAGGGTGTTGTCGGTGGTGTTGAAGGTGCCGTGGTTGGCGCCGCCGCTGAAACCCACGGCGCCCTTGTTGTTGTCGCCCTTGGGGTCGAAGGTGTAGGTGGTGCCATCGACGGTGATGGTTTTGACGAACCCGCCGTCGGCGCCAAACGAACCGCCGTCGCCCACCAGCGAACCGGTGATCGGCGCACCGACCACCGTGCCCGACAACACCGAGTTGAGCTGGTTGAGGTCCGTCACCACCGTGGCGTTGGTGTTGGTGCCGTGACCGGTTCCGGCGCTGCCGTCATACGCCAGCGGATCCAGGTTGGCATTGCTGACCCCGTTGCCCAGACCGATCGCGTAGTTCTTGATGTGGTTCTCTTCCAGGAACGACTTCCAGTTCGCCTCGTCGGTCTTGCCGATGTCGCCTTCGTTGGGTTTGCCGTCGGAGAAGAAGTAGCCGACATTCTGTGCGCCGACGATTTTGCCGCTGGTGTCGAACGCATCTTTCGCCACGGCCACGGCGGCGTCGTAGTTGGTATTACCGTCGGCCTTCAGGCCGGCGATGATCGACTTGGCCGAGGCCACGTCGGTCCAGACTTCGGTTTTATCCGACGCACCGCTGCTGAAGGTGACGATCTGCACTTTCACGTCGCCCAGGTCGTCGTACTTGTCGAGCAAGGCGCTGATCGCTTGCTTGGCCAGTTCCAGCCGCGACAGGCCGGTCACGCCGGAGGGGTCCTTCATGCTGCCGGACACATCGATCACCAGCAGCAGGTTGGTGTCGACCTCCGCTGCCGCCACGGAACGCTCGACAGGAACAGCCTTGGGCACGTCGTCGACGATGTTGACCTTGATCGTGCTGAAGCTGGTGTTGCCCAGGTTATCGGTGGCCTTGTAGGTGAAGCTTTCGCTCAGCGTGTTCGCGCCGTTGTTGGCCGACGGCGTGGTGCTGGCCGGCGAGGTCAGGGTGTAGGTGTAGGTGCCGTTCGGGTTGAGCTGGATCTGGCCATAGGTGCCGTGATCGCTGCCGACCAGGGTGTACGTAACCGAACCCGAATTGCCGGTGACCGACCCCACCAGCGTGCCCGAGCCGGTTTCGCCGGTGTGATGGGGATCGCTGCCGGTGACCGTGCCAGGGGCGAGGTCCTGGCCGTCCTGGTTCAGGTCGAGGGCTTTCTCGTACACGGTCACGTCGTTATCGGCGGACGCAGTGAGGCAACTGTTGTTGACGTCGACCGTAATCGTGGTGGTGCTGACGTCGCCGTCGGCATCGCGGATGGAGTAGGTGAACGTGTCGCTGGCACCCGGGCCATTCACGGCGTTCGGGTTGCTGTGGTACTCGGCATTGCCCTGGGCATCGAGGATCAGGTAACCGTAGGTGCCGTTGATCTGGGTGTTGAGGCCGCCGTTGACCGGGGTCGAGGTGTCGGAGCCCGCGCGCACGCCGACCACGCCGCCACCCGCTGCAAGTCCGTCGGCACCCGCCACGTCATTGGCCAGCACGTTGCCCTGGATGATGCCGCCCTCGCCCACCGACGCGTTGTCGGCGTGAGCTTTGGGCACGTCGTCGACGATGTTGACGACGATGGTGCTGGTCACCTTGTTGCCGATCCAGTCGGTGGCCTGATAAGTGAAGGTTTCTGTAACGGTGTTGGTCCCGTTGTCCGCTTGCGGCGTGGTGCCGGCCGGCGAGGTCAGGGTGTAGGTGTAGGTGCCGTCCGGGTTGAGCAGGATCTGGCCGTAATTGCCGTGGTCGCTGCCCACCAGGGTGTAGGTCAGGGTGCCGGAGCCGCCCGTGACCGAACCCACCAGGGTGCCGGAAGCCGTTTCGCCGGTGTGGGTTGGATCGCTGCCGACGACGGTGCCAGGCGCGAGGTCCTTGCCGTCCTGATTCAGGTCCAGGGCTTTTTCGTAGACGGTGAGTTCGTTATCGACCGCGGCCGTGAGGCAGCTGTTGATCACGTCGACCGTGACCGTGGTGGTGCTGACGTCGCCGTCGGCATCGCGGATGGAGTAGGTGAAGGTGTCGCTGGCACCCGGGCCATTCACGGCGTTCGGGTTGCTGTGGTACTCGGCATTGCCCTGGGCGTCGAGGATCAGGTAGCCGTAGGTGCCGTTGATCTGGGTGTTGAGGCCGCCGCTGACCGGGGTCGAGGTGTCGGAGCCCGCGCGCACGCCGACCACGCCGCCGCCTGCCGCGAGTCCATCGGCGCCGGCGATGTCGTTCGCCAGCACATTGCCTTCGATGATGCCGCCCTCGCCCACCGACGCGTTGTCGGCGTGAGCTTTGGGCACGTCGTCGACGATGTTGACGACGATGGTGCTGGTCACCTTGTTGCCGATCCAGTCGGTGGCCTGATAGGTGAAGGTTTCTGTAACGGTGTTGGTCCCGTTGTCCGCTTGCGGCGTGGTACCGGCCGGCGAGGTCAGGGTGTAGGTGTAGGTGCCGTCCGGGTTGAGCAGGATCTGGCCGTAATTGCCATGGTCGCTGCCCACCAGAGTGTAGGTGAGGGTGCCGGAGCCGCCCGTGACCGAACCCACCAGGGTGCCGGAGGCGGTTTCGCCGGTGTGGGTTGGATCGCTGCCGACGACGGTGCCAGGCGCGAGGTCCTTGCCGTCCTGATTCAGGTCCAGGGCTTTTTCGTAGACGGTCAATTCGTTATCGACAGCCGCCGTGAGGCAGCTGTTGATCACGTCGACCGTGACAGTGGTGGTGCTGACGTCGCCGTCGGCATCGCGGATGGAGTAGGTGAACGTGTCGCTGGCACCGGGGCCGCTGACCGCGTTCGGGTTGCTGTGGTACTCGGCATTGCCCTGGGCGTCGAGGATCAGGTAACCGTATGTGCCGTTGATCTGGGTGTTGAGGCCACCCGTGACCGGGGTCGACGTATCGGAACCGAAACGCACGCCGACCACGCCGCCACCCGCCGCGAGGCCATCGGCGCCGGCGATGTCGTTCGCCAGCACATTGCCTTCGATGATGCCGCCCTCGCCCACCGACGCGTTGTCGGCATGGGCAGTCGGCAGGTCATCGACGATGTTGACGTCGATCTGCCCGGTGGCGGTGCTGCCATCGGTGTCCGTGGCCACTACGGTGAAATGCTCGGAGACGCTGTTGGTGCCGTCGGCATTCGGATGGGTGTCGGCGTTGTTCAGGGTGTAGCTGTAGGTGACCACGCCGGTCGCCGGGTTGTAGCCGGTGATGGTGAAGTTCGCCCCGCTGTCGGTGAGGATCGTTTGCGGGAAGCCTGCCGTCACACCGCCGCTGATGACCGGAATGCCGCCGACGGTGAGGGTCTGCAAGCCATCAGGCGCGGTCACGGTGAAGGTGCCGGTCTGGGTCAGCGCCGGGGCATCCGGATCGGTGCCGTAGGTGAGGTTTTTCTCGTAGACGGTGAGCTCGCCGCCATTGGCATCAAGGCCACCCAGGGTAACGCCGCTGTTATGGACGTTCAGCACCAGGTTGGCGGTGCTGGTGTCACCATCAGCGTCGGTCAGGGTGTAGGTGAACGTCTCGGTGCCGGCGCCGCCTTCGTGCAGCGCCTGGAAACCTGCGCCGCTAGTGTTCAGCGTGTAGGTGTAGGTGCCGTTGGCGTTCAGCACCAACGTACCGTAGGTGCCGGTGAAGGTGCCGGCGGTGATCGGCCCGGCACTCGGCCCGGTCGCCACATGGTCGGCGCCCTGCACGTCATTGCTCAGCACATTGCCATCGAGCGTCAGTTGGCTGGACGTGGCGGTGCCGCTGTTGCTGTCGTCCACGGCCTTGGGCACGTCGTCGACGATGTTGACCACGATGGTGCTGGTGACCTTGTTGCCGATCCAGTCCGTGGCCTGGTAGGTGAAGGTTTCGGTCAGCGTATTGGCCCCGTTGTCCGCATGCGGCGTGGTGCTGGCCGGCGACGTCAGGGTGTAGGTGTAGGTGCCGTCCGCATTGAGCTGAATCTGGCCGTAATTGCCCTGATTGCTGCCCACCAGAGTGTAAGTGATGGTCCCGGAGCCGCCGGTGACCGAACCCACCAGCGTGCCGGAAGCCGTTTCACCGGTATGGGTCGGATCGCTGCCGGTCACCGTGCCGGGGGCCAGATCCTTGCCATCCTGGTTCAGGTCCAGGGCTTTTTCGTAGACCGTCACCTCGTTATCGACCGCCGCAGTGAGGCAACTGTTGATCACGTCGACCGTGACGGTGGTGGTGCTCAGGTCGCCATCGGCATCGCGGATGGTGTAGGTGAAGGTGTCGCTGGCACCCGGGCCATTCACCGCGTTCGGGTAGCTGTGGTACTCGGCGTTGCCCTGGGCATCGAGGATCAGGTAGCCGTAGGTGCCATTGATCTGGGTGTTGAGGCCGCCGCTGACCGGGGTCGAGGTATCGGAACCTGCGCGCACGCCGACCACGCCGCCGCCCGCCGCGAGGCCATCGGCACCCGCCACGTCATTGGCCAGCACGTTGCCTTCGATGATGCCGCCTTCGCCCACCGACGCCTTGTCGGGATTGGCGGTCGGCAGGTCGTCGACGATGTTGACGTCGATCTGCCCGGTGGCGGTGCTGCCATCGGTGTCGGTCGCAACCACGGTGAAATGCTCGGAGACGCTGTTGGTGCCGTCGGCATTCGGATGGGTATCGGCGTTGTTCAGGGTGTAGCTGTAGGTGACCACGCCGGTCGCCGGGTTGTAGCCGGTGATGGTGAAGTTCGCCCCGCTGTCGGTGAGGATCGTTTGCGGGAAGCCCGCCGTCACGCCGCCGCTGATCACCGGTATGCCGCCGACGGTCAGGGTCTGCAAGCCATCGGGCGCGGTCACGGTGAAGGTGCCGGTCTGGGTCAACGCCGGGGCATCCGGGTCGGTGCCGTAGGTAAGGTTTTTTTCGTAGACGGTGAGTTCGCCGCCCGTCACGTCGAGGCCACCCAGACTGACCCCATTGTTCTGGATGTTCAGCACCAGATTGGCGGTGCTGGTGTCGCCATCGGCATCGGTCAGGGTGTAGGTGAAGGTCTCGGTGCCACTGCCCCCTTCGTGCAGCGCCTGGAACCCTGGGGTGCCGGTGTTCAGCGTGTAGGTGTAGGTGCCATTGGCGTTGAGCACCAGGGTGCCGTAGGTGCCGGTGAAGGTCCCGGCGGTGATCGGTCCGCTGTCCGGACCGGTCGGCACGCGGTCGGCGCCTTGCACGTCATTGGTCAGCACGTTGCCGTCGAGGGTCAGATGGGTCGAGGTGGCGGTGCCGGCGTTGCTGTCGTCCACGGCTTTGGGCACGTCGTCGGTGATGTTGACGTCCAGCGAACCCGTGGCGGTATCACCATCGCTGTCCGTGGCGACCACGGTGAAGTGTTCACTGAGGTTGTTCTGTCCGTCACCCGTCGCATGCGCTTCGTTGCCGTTGAGGGTGTAGCTGTAGCTCACCACGCCGGTGGCCGGGTTGTAACCGGTCACGGTCAGGGTGTTGCCCAACGGCGTGGTGATCGCTTGTGGGAAACCGGCGATCACGCCGTTGCTGACCACATTGATCCCGCCAACGCTCAGGTTGCTCAAGCCGTCGGGAGCAGACACCGAGAACGTGCCGTTCTGGGTCAGCGCCGCCGGGTTGTCGAGTGAACCGTTACTCAGGTTCGCTTCGTTGACCGTCAGCTCACCGCCTTCCACCGACAGACCGTCAAGGGTGACGGGGTTGTCCGGGGTGTCCGGCACGATCGAGGGAATGGCTGCATCCGGCCCGCCATTGTCAGGGTCACCGGCCAGGCGCTCCAGGGGAAACTCGGGAATGCCGTTGAAACCGGCCGTCGGGAAACCGATGGTCGGATCGACCCGACCCGCCACTTCCTCGAGCATCACGAAACTGTGGCCGCCCCCCAGGGCACCGCCACCGGGAGCGCCTGGCGCGCCCGGACCGGCTGCCGTCGCCTCGGCGGTTTGCGTCGGGTCGTCGCCCGCAGCGATGGCTTTTTGCAGCTGCTCGACGTCAGTCAGTTGGGCCTGGGTCGGCGTGGCCGCCTCGGCCGTTTCCACGTGAGGCACTCGATCGGCCAGCAACTGCGCGTTCATGTTCAGGCTGCTGCCACGCCCAAGGGTCAGCTCCTGGCCGTTTTGCAGGTGCACCGCCACGGCGCCATCGGCTCCGGTCACCAGTTGATCGCCGGCAAACAGGCGGTCCCCCTCGATCAGAGCGCGGCGAGTGCCGTCGCCGGATTCGGCGAACACCTGACCAATGACCTTACTGACGATACCGATGAGCGTAGCCATGTGCATTTCCTCCGCTGCCAACGTCTGTTGGCATCCTGTTGTTGGCGAAGAAATGCGATGGCACAAACGGGTGAACGGCGGATCGTCGACCGGGCAGCGGCTTTGCCCATCAAGCCGCTGCCCCGGCGACGTTCTCGCCAAGCGATTCGCTCGCGGCCAGGTGCTCCGTTTCAACATAAAACCCAATGCAATCAATCACATCAGGTTGCTGTTGCGAATTCACCCTCCTGCGAGCGATGCGTAACGGTTTTGAAGCAGTGAGTGACAAAAAACCGTCACTCAAAAACCGTTCCGCGTCCCTCCCCTCCAACACTTCTTCGCCCCATGTCGATAAGTCGATGGAACTTTCCGTAACCCCTCGATAAGCTCCCTAAGGCTCATGAAACAAGGGGTTCACGGATTGAACAATGTGCTGGATTTTTCGGAGTGCATAAGTTTTTTTTGGAATAACTATTATGAGAAAAACTTCTAAGTTTCTTTCAAGAATGTTCTTAGCTCTGATGTTACAAGTATGAAACGGTTTTACCCATAAATGTCGTCAAATATTTGGCGACTGATAAAGCACTATTAGGATTTCAGGGAGATGTACCCATGCGCCGACTGACCCCCCTTTGCAGCTCGATTCTATTGGCCATGGCCTGCATCTCCCAGGCTCAGGCCATGACCATGACCGAGGCGATCCAGAGCACCATCGCCACTCACCCGGAACTGGCATCGCGGGTGGACAGCCGTCTGTCGGCGGATGAAGACGTGAAAGTCGCCAAGGGCGGGTTTTACCCTTCCGTCGACCTGAACGCCTCGTACGGGCGCGGGTACAGCGACAACACCAACACCCGGGCCTTCGGTAATCACCACACCGAAATCCTCAATTACACCCAGTCGGAGCTGCGTTTGCGGCAGATGCTGTTCGACGGTTTCAACACCTCCAACGAAGTCGAGCGCACCAAGGGCGTGGTCAACTCCCGGGCCTATTACGCCCAGGGCACCGCCCAGGACCTGGCCCTGCGCACCATCGAGGTCTATCTCGAAGTGCTCAAGCGGCGCGAACTGGTGACCCTGGCCAAGAACAACCTGCAGGCGCACCTGCGGGTCAACGACCAGATCGGCCTGCGCACCCAGCGCGGCATCGGCAGCAATGCCGACGCCGATCAATCCGTGGCCCGTCGCGCACTGGCCGAGAACAACCTCGACACTGCCGAGGTCGACCTGGCCGACGCCGAAGCGAACTTCTTCGCCGTGGTCGGGCGCCTGCCCGACGAACTGGAAACCGCGCCGTCGATTCGCGGCGAAATGCCCGCCTCGATCCAGGACGCCCAGCAGAGCATGGTCGATAACAACCCGTACCTGAAATCGGCCCAGGCCGACGTGCAATCCGCCGAGAGCCAGTACGAAGTGGCCAAATCGCCGTTCTACCCGCGCTTCGACGCGGAAGCGGCGGTGGGTGCGAACAACAACATCGCGGGTGAGGAAGGCCACGACAACGAGTGGCGCGTCGGCATCGTGATGAACTACAACCTGTTCCGTGGCGGCAGCGACAAGGCGCGGCTGGCCTCTGATGCACACAAGATCAATCAGGCCCTGGACATCCGCAACAACGCCCTGCGCCAGCTCAACGAAAACATCCGCCTGGCCTGGAACGCCATGCTCAACGCCCGCAAACAAACGCCGACCGCCCGCGAATACGCCGAAACCACCACCCGTGTGCGCGCGGCCTACCAGGATCAGTTCGGCCTCGGCCAACGCACCCTGCTCGACGTGCTCGACAGTGAAAACGAACTCTACAACGCCAACCGCCGCTATACCGAGGTACGCTACACCGAGGAGTTCTCGATGTACCGTGTCCTGGCGAACATGGGCGAGTTGTTGAGCAAGCAGCGCGTGGTGCTGCCCGCCGATGCGGTCGCCAGGACCGAAGTGAAAAGTGAAGCTCGCCTGCCTGAGTTGAGATAACGCAATGGAGCGATCCCTGTGACCAGCATGGAACCGGGCAACACCGGTGTCGATCCACGGCTGAGCTTCGACGACCCGCTTCTGGACGGGCTGCTGATTCTCTGCAAACTCCATGGCGCGACGGTCAGTCGCGCCAGCCTCAGTGCCGGGCTGCCAATGGCACACCAACGCATGAGCCCGGACCTGCTGCCCCGCGCGGCGGCCCGGGCCAGTTTGCAGGCACGCCTGCTGCGCCGTGACCTGCAGGACATTTCCCCGCTCAACCTGCCCGTCATGCTGATCCTCAACAACGGTCGCACGGCGGTCCTGCGTCGCTTCGGCGAAGACGGCCGCCTGCTGATCCTGCCAAGCGAGGCAGACGGCGGCGAGCAATGGGTCAGCCGCGAGGAACTCACTGAAAACTACAGCGGCCAGGCCTTGTTCGCCCGTCCACGGCATGAGCTCGAAGACCTGCGCTCGCCCCTGGTGCCCCGGGTCGAAGCGTGGTTTCGCGACACGTTGAAGCTGTCGAAATGGCTGTACAGCGACGCCATCCTCGCCAGTTTCCTGATCAACCTGCTGGGGTTGATGGTGCCGCTGTTCGTGATGCAGACCTACGACCGGGTGGTGCCGAACCAGGCCACTTCGACCCTGTGGGTGCTGTCCATCGGCTTGCTGATCGGCACCGGCTTCGAACTGGCGCTGCGGGTCGTGCGCGCGCACCTGCTGGACACCGCCGGCAAGAAAACCGACGTGATCCTGTCGGCAACGCTGTTCGAGCGCATCACCGGCATGTCCATGAAGGCACGCCCGGCGACCATCGGCGGATTTGCCCAGAGCATCCATGACTTCCAGGGACTGCGTGAATTCCTCACCGCCGTCACCCTGACCAGCCTGATCGACCTGCCCTTCGTCGTACTGATGCTGGTGGTGATCGGCCTGCTCGGTGGCTGGCTGGTGGTGATTCCGTTGCTCGCCTTCCCGATCACCATCGTGTTTGCCATGGTGATCCAGGCGCGCCTGCGTGACACCGTGCAAAAAAGCCTGACCCTCGGCGCCGAGCGCCAGGCGCTGTTGATCGAAACCCTCGGCGGCCTGGAAACCCTCAAGGCCTGCAGCGCCGAAAGCGAACGCCAGCACAAATGGGAAAGCACCCACGGCGCCCTCACCCGCCTCGACAGCCATGCGCGCAACCTCTCGGCGCTGGCCACCAACGGTACGTTGTTCATCCAGCAGTTCTCCGGCATGGCGACCATCGTCGCCGGCGTGTACAGCATCATCGCCGGCAACCTCAGCGTGGGGGCGCTGGTGGCGTCGTACATGCTCGGCAGCCGGGTACTGGCCCCGCTGGGACAGATCGCCGGCCTGATCACCCGCTATCAGCAAGCGCAACTGACCATGAAGAGCACCGACGCGCTGATGAGCCTGCCACAGGAACGCGACGCCCGGCAGCGCCCGCTGGAACGCACTCAGCTGCAAGGCGCGCTGGACGTCAGCGGTGTGACCTTCCACTACAACGGCCAGAATGCGCCGGCACTGAACAACATCAGTTTCAGCCTCAAGCCCGGTGAACGGGTGGGCATCATCGGTCGCAGCGGTTCGGGCAAAAGTACCCTGGGGCGGTTGTTGATGGGGTTCTTCGAACCCGGTGAAGGGCAGTTGCTGCTCGATGGCCTGGACCTGCGACAACTGGACGTCGCCGACCTGCGCCAACAGATCGGTTACGTGGCCCATGACCTGCCGTTGCTCGCCGGCAGCCTGCGCGACAACCTGACCCTGGGTGCGCGCTACATCAGCGATTCGCGGATGCTGGAAGTGGCCGAGTTGACCGGTGTCACCGAACTGGCGCGTCAGCATCCACACGGCTTCGACCGCCCGGTCGGCGAGCGTGGCCAGTTGCTCTCCGGTGGTCAACGCCAGGCCGTGCTGCTGGCTCGAGCTCTGTTGCTCGACCCGCCGATCATGTTGCTCGACGAACCCACCAGCGCCATGGACAACAGCAGCGAGGACATCCTGCGGCAGAAACTTCACGGCCTGGTCCAGGGCAAGACCCTGCTGCTGGTCACGCACCGCACCTCGATGCTCAGTCTGGTGGATCGGCTGGTGGTGCTGGACAACGGGAGGATCGTCGCCGACGGTCCGAAAGAAGCGGTCATCGATGCACTGCGCAAGGGCCGTGTCGGCTCTGCGGCCGTCTAGGAGGCCGCCATGGCATCTTCACAAAGTTCACGCGGTTACTTCGACAGCTTCAGCAAAAGCGCCGAGAGCGAATACATGCCGGAAACCGCCGGCGCCTCGTTGCAGGATTCGCCGCGCTGGTCGCGGATCACCGTCTGGCTCGCCGCGGCGTTGATCATCAGCGCCGTGGTCTGGGCCAAATTCGCGGTGCTGGACGAAGTCACCATGGGCGAAGGCAAGGCGATCCCCTCGAGCAAGGTTCAGGTGATCCAGAACCTGGAGGGCGGCATCGTCACCGAGATCTTCGTTCGCGAAGGGCAAATGGTGAACAAGGGCGACACCCTGCTGCGCCTGGATGACACGCGCTTTCTGTCGAACAAGGGTGAAAGCGAGGCCGACCGCTATGCCTTGACCGCACAGGTCGAGCGCCTGTCGGCGGAGGCCGAGGGCCGGCCGTTCAAGCTGACCCAGGAAGTGATCGACAAGGCACCGCAGGTGGCCGAGGACGAACGCGCGCTGTACGAGCAGCGCCAGCGTCGCCTGGCCAGTGAACAGCGCACGCTGAGCGAACAACTGCGGCAGAAAACCCAGGAACTGGCGGAGTTTCGCTCCAAGCAGAGTCAATTCAGCTCCAGCCTGGCCCTGCTGCAACAGGAAATGAACATGTCCGCGCCCCTGGTGGGCACCGGCGCGGTGTCGCCGGTGGAAATCCTGCGGCTCAAGCGTAGCGCGGTGGAGATTCGCGGCTCGCTGAATGCCACGACGCTGGCGATTCCCCGTGCCGAAGCGGCCATCGCCGAGATCAAGAGCAAGATCGACGAATCGGAACAGACCTTCCGCTCGGAAGCGGCCAAAGAGCTCAACGAGAAACGCACCGACCTGTCGAAAATCACAGCATCGAGCATTGCCATCGATGACCGGGTGAGCCGCACCACCGTGGTGTCGCCGGTGCACGGGATCATCAAGGTGCTGAAGGTCAACACCATCGGCGGCGTGGTCCAGCCGGGCAGCGACATGGTGGAAATCGTCCCCATCGAGGACAACCTGCTGATCGAAGCCAAGGTGCGCCCCCAGGACGTGGCCTTCCTGCACCCGGGGCAGAAAGCCATGGTCAAGTTCACGGCCTATGACTACACGATTTACGGCGGCCTGAGCGCCAGACTGGAATTGATCGGTGCCGACACGATCACCGATGACAAGGGCAACAGCTTTTACCTGATCCAGGTGCGCACCGACAAGAATCACCTGGGCGGTGACGTGAAGCCGCTGCTGATCATTCCAGGCATGGTGGCGACGGTGGATATCATCACCGGGGAGAAAAGCGTACTGGATTATCTGTTGAAACCGGTGCTGAAGGCACGGACCGAGGCGATGCGGGAGCGGTAAGCTCGGCTGTTCATGCGAGGCTCATCGCGAGCAGGCTCGCTCCCACAGGGATCTCGGTTGTCCACAGGTCGTGTAAACACTACAAAACACTGTGGGAGCGAGCCTGCTCGCGATGAGGCCAGTACAGTCAACACTTATCTGTCCGCATGATTACGCTGAAAAACCTCCTCCCCCATCGCCGCGATCTGCCCCTCGATCAGCGCCTCGAACGGTTTCAGCAACGGCTCGAAACGGGCGGGCGCTTCCAGCACCTGCAACGCCTGCACAATCGCCTCCACCGTCGACAATGCCCCCGGTCCCGGCGCCTTGCGCAGTCGATAGCGCGACACGCCGCCGTCGGCAAGGGTCACCCGAGGGAGCGCCGCCAACAGCGGATTGAGGTGCAGCATCTTGCGCGCCTTGCGCCACGTGCCATCGGGCACCACCAGCAGCAACGGCTGATCGGTCGAGCGGTAGGCCTGCATTGGCTGCGCCTCGTCGCCGGGAAACAACAATCGCGCCTGATACCCCGGCGGGTTCAACCGATGCGGCAGGTCCTCGAACACCTCGCCGACGATCAATTCGGCGTTCTTCAATCCCAGCGCAGCCAGCCGCGCGGTGTTCAGTGCATGGTTCACTTCGCTGGGGTGCTGCAACAGTAATACCCGGGTACGGCTGTCGAGGCTCGGAATCAATGCACACAGGCAATGACTTTGCGGGCGCAGGCAACGCGGGCAGTGAATTCTGGACATCGTTTGCTTTTCCTCAGGCCGCCTGGTTGAGTTGCGCCTTGAGCAGGTCGCGGAACGTCTGGATCAGCGGTTCGCGGCTGCGGCCACGGCGCACGATCATCGAGAACGGCGCCTGGTAACCGAAGGTCGCCGGCAGCAGCACGCGCAAGTCGCCCTTGTCCGCCCAGGCCTGGGCATAGTGCTCCGGCAGGTAGCCGATGTAGGCGCCGGACAGCACCAGAATCAGCTGCGCCTCCATGCTCTCCACCGTCGCCGCGCTGTGCTTGAAACCGTGGCGCGCCAGTTCGGCCTGGCTCCAGTAGCCCCGGCCGACCATGCGTTGCTGGGTAATGACCTGCTCCGGGATACGGCGCTCGGCGAACAGCGGATGGCGGTTGCTGCAATACAGCCAGTGCTGCTCGCGATACAGCGGCATGTACACCAGCCCACTCATGCGCGTGGAGAACGCACCGATGGCCAGGTCGAGGCGGTTGTCCTGCACGCCGAGTTGCAGTTCATACGGGCTCATGACCGAAAGGTGCAGGTGCACCGCCGGGTGTTCCTGACTGTAGGCACCGATGGCTTCGGCGAACGGCAAGGCCTTGTCGCTGACGGTGGAATCGATCACCCCCAGGTTCAACGTGCCGCGCAACTCGCCCTTCAACGCCGCTGCGTATTGCTCGAAACCCTCGAGTTCGGCGAGCAGGCGCAGGGTTTCCTGATGGAACAGTTCGCCTTTGCTGGTCAGGCTGAAACCGCCCCGTCCGCGATGGCACAGCACCAGGCCAAGGGCGGCTTCGAGCTGACTCATGTAGGTACTGATCGCCGACGTCGAGAGATTGAGCTCCTGCTGGGCGTTGGCGAACCCCTGATGGCGGACCACGCTGACGAAGATGCGCAACAGTTTCAGGTCGGGTAAAGCGTTGGCCATGTCAAAAGCTCCAATGACGAGACGCGCGAAGCTCAAGCCAAGGCAGCCCCCGTGGGAGCGAGCCTGCTCGCGATAGAGGATGTCCAGCCAACATCCATGTTGAATGACCCACCGCTATCGCGAGCAGGCTCGCTCCCACAAGGTTTGCTCTGGTATCGGGTTTTGCGTATGGCGTGAAGTCTATCCATCTCAGGGTCATTAGTTTAGAAAAATCTGAACTAAGTATTTGCCCGTAGCGATTCTTCCGCTCCCCTGCATTTCGCAGAATCGGCCCACAACGGTGCCCGTGCCTGCGCTGCCGGCGTATCCGCATAAATAAAACAACGACGATGAGGCCCTACCCGTGGACAAGATTCTTCACCAACCACTGGGCGGCAACGAAATGCCGCGCTTCGGCGGCATCGCCACCATGCTCCGACTCCCCCATGTACCGACCGCTGCCGGCCTGGACGCTGCCTTCGTTGGCGTGCCGCTGGACATCGGCACTTCGCTGCGCCCCGGCACCCGTTTTGGGCCACGGGACATCCGCGCCGAATCGGTGATGATCCGCCCGTACAACATGGCCACCGGTGCCGCGCCGTTCGACTCGCTGTCGGTGGCCGACATCGGCGACGTGGCGATCAATACCTTCAATCTGCTGGATGCCGTGCGGATCATCGAAGAATCCTACGACAACATCCTCGAACACGACGTGATCCCGCTGACCCTGGGCGGCGACCACACCATCACCCTGCCGATCCTGCGTGCCATCCACAAGAAGCACGGCAAGGTCGGCCTGGTGCACATCGATGCCCACGCCGACGTCAACGATCACATGTTCGGCGAGAAAATCGCTCACGGCACCACCTTCCGCCGCGCCGTCGAGGAAGGCCTGATCGACCCGGACCGCGTGGTTCAGATCGGCCTGCGTGCCCAGGGCTACACCGCTGACGACTTCAACTGGAGCCGCAACCAGGGCTTCCGCGTGGTCCAGGCCGAAGAGTGCTGGCACAAGTCCCTGGCGCCGCTGATGGCCGAAGTTCGCGAGAAGGTCGGTGGCGGCCCGGTGTACCTGAGTTTCGACATCGACGGCATCGACCCGGCCTGGGCACCTGGCACCGGCACTCCGGAAATCGGCGGCCTGACGACCATTCAGGCCATCGAGATCGTTCGTGGCTGCCAGGGTCTCGACCTGATCGGCTGCGATCTGGTAGAAGTCTCGCCCGCCTACGACACCACCGGCAACACCTCGCTGCTGGCCGCCAATCTGCTGTACGAAATGCTCTGCGTACTGCCCGGCGTCGTCCACCGCTGAGGATCGGCCATGACTGAACGTGATCAGGTTTTGCAAGCGGCCGCCGATCTGGTGGCCGCCTTTGCCCGCAATGATCGCGAGGCCTATTTCGGCGCCTTCAGCGCCGATGCCAGCTTCGTGTTCTACACCCTCGAACAGCCCCTGCTGTCGCGCGATGCCTACCAGGTGTTGTGGGACAGCTGGCGCGCCGAGGATGGCTTCGAAGTGCTGTCGTGCACGTCGAGCAACGCTTTCGTCAGCCTGCAGGGTGACGTGGCGATTTTCATCCATGACGTCGCCACCGAGCTGCGCATGCAAGGGGAGCAACACTTCAGCCAGGAGCGCGAGACGATTGTTTTCAGAAAACAGGCGTCTGGCCAAGAACAACAAGGCCTGTGGCTGGCCTGTCACGAACATTTATCCGCAATGCCGGAAGGGCTGCCAACACCTTAGCCAAACAGGTAACGCTCACACACGATGAGCGCGCCTTTATGATCGGAGCAGATCATGAATAAGAACAACAACGACCAAAGCCTTACGCAGATTGAAACCCACGGGGTCGAACAGATCCCGGACCACGAGCGCACCGCAGGCCCGACGGACTTGTTCCGGATGATCTTCGGCGGCTCGAACACCTTCGCCACCGCCGTGCTCGGCAGTTTCCCGGTGCTGTTCGGCCTGTCTTTTCAGGCCGGCGTGGCGGCCATCGTGCTGGGCGTGCTGCTCGGTTCGCTGATCCTCGCACCGATGGGCCTGTTCGGCCCGCTCAACGGCACCAACAATGCCGTGTCTTCCGGTGCGCACTTCGGCGTGCACGGGCGGATCGTCGGTTCGTTCCTGTCGCTGCTGACCGCGATCGCGTTCTTTTCGCTGTCGGTGTGGAGCTCGGGTGACGCGCTGATCGGTGGTGCCAAACGGCTGATCGGCCTGCCGGAAACCGACCTGACCCTGGGCCTGGCCTACGGACTGTTCGCGATCCTGGTATTGACCGTGTGCATCTACGGCTTCCGCTTCCTGCTGTGGGTCAACAAGATCGCGGTGTGGAGCGCCAGCCTGCTGTTCCTGCTGGGCGTCTTCGCCTTCGCCGGGCCTTTCGATGTGAACTACGTCGGCACAGTGAGCCTTGGCCAGCCAGGCTTCTGGGCCGCCTTCATCGGTGCGGCACTGGTGGCGATGAGCAACCCGATTTCCTTCGGCGCGTTCCTCGGCGACTGGTCACGCTACATCCCCCGCGACACCTCCAAGCGCCAGATCATGGCGGCAGTGGTGATCTCGCAGATCGCCACGTTCATCCCGTTCCTGTTCGGCCTCGCGACCGCCACCATCGTTGCGATCAAGGCGCCGGACTACATCGCCGCCAACAACTACGTCGGTGGCCTGCTGGCCGTTTCGCCAAACTGGTTCTTCCTGCCGGTGTGCCTGATTGCGGTGATCGGCGGCATGTCCACCGGCACCACGTCGCTGTATGGCACCGGGCTGGACATGTCCAGCGTGTTCCCACGGGTGCTGTCGCGGGTCAAGGCCACGTTGCTGATCGGGGTGATGTCGATCGCTTTCATCTTCATCGGGCGCTTCGCGGCGAACCTGGTGCAGAGCGTATCGACCTTCGCCGTGCTGATCATCACCTGCACTACCCCATGGATGGTGATCATGATCATCGGCCTGCTGGTGCGTCGCGGCTTCTACTGCCCAGATGACCTGCAGGTGTTCACCCGCGGCGAGAAAGGCGGTCGCTACTGGTTCGCCCACGGCTGGAACTGGCGCGGGCTGGGGGCCTGGATCCCGAGTGCGCTGGTGGGCCTGTGTTTCGTCAACCTGCCGGGGCAATTCGTCGGTGTGCTCGGCAACCTGGCGGACGGCATCGACATCAGCCTGCCGGTCACCCTGGGCCTGGCTTCGGTGGTGTACCTGGTGCTGTTGAGCCTGTTCCCGGAACCGGCGGCGGTGTTCGGCCCGGATGACGCCCGGAGCAAGGGTGCCCATTCACTCGCCACCCCCGGTCTCAATACGACAGCTTGATCTGAGGGAGCGAGCCTGTTCGCGATGACGTCGGCACATCCAACCCCGATGTGACAGACAGATCGCTATCGCGAGCAGGCGCCCCCACACGGAATCTCTCTGTTTCAATACAAAAAAGACAATCGGAGACACGCCATCATGGCATTGGATTTATTCGTCGTTCTCATTTATGCCGCTGCGATGCTGGTCCTCGGCTACTTCGGCATGCGCAAGGCCAAGACCAACGAAGAGTTTCTGGTCGCCGGCCGTAACCTCGGTCCGACCCTGTACATGGGCACCATGGCGGCCACCGTTCTGGGCGGCGCCTCCACGGTCGGCACCGTACGCCTGGGCTATGTGCATGGCATCTCCGGTTTCTGGCTGTGCGCCGCACTGGGTTGCGGGATCGTGGCGCTGAACCTGTTTCTTGCCAAGCCGCTGTTGAAACTGAAGATCTACACCGTGACCCAGGTCCTGGAAAAACGCTACAACCCGATGGCCCGCTCCGCCAGCGCAGTGATCATGCTGGCCTACGCACTGATGATCGGGGTGACCTCGATCCTGGCCATCGGCACCGTGTTGCAAGTGCTGTTCGGCCTGCCGTTCTGGGTGTCGGTGCTGCTCGGGGGTGGCGTGGTGGTGGTCTACTCGGCCATCGGCGGCATGTGGTCGCTGACCCTGACCGACATCGTCCAGTTCATCATCAAGACCGTCGGCCTGATGTTCATCCTCCTGCCAATCTGCCTGTACCGCGTCGGCGGCTGGGATGAACTGGTGACAAAACTGCCGGCGGCGAGCTTCAGCTTCACCACCATCGGTTGGGACACCATCATCACCTACTTCATGATCTACTTCTTCGGCATCCTGATCGGCCAGGACATCTGGCAACGGGTATTCACGGTCAAGACCGCCAAGGTCGCGCAGTACGCCGGCACCGCCGCCGGTATCTACTGCATCATCTACGGCCTGGCCTGCGCCCTGATCGGCATGGCCGCCCACGTGCTGATCCCGGACCTGGACAACGTCAACAACGCGTTTGCCGCCATCGTCAAACTGTCCCTGCCGGATGGCATCCGTGGCCTGGTGATCGCCGCGGCACTGGCCGCCATGATGTCCACTGCCAGCGCCGGCCTGCTCGCCGCCGCCACCACCCTGAGCGAAGACCTGCTGCCGAAACTGCGTGGCGGCAAACAGTCGAGCCTGGGACTCAACCGCCTGGTGACCTTGCTGACCGGTGTGGTCGTGCTGGGCATTGCCCTGGTGGTGAACGATGTGATCAGCGCCCTGACCCTGGCCTACAACCTGCTGGTGGGGGGCATGTTGATCCCGTTGATGGGTGCTATCTTCTGGAAACGCGCGACCACCGCCGGTGCCATCGCCAGCATGGGCCTGGGCTTTGCCACGGCCCTGCTGTTCATGGTCACGGACGGTCTGGACGCCAACACCCCGATCTACTACAGCCTGGCTGTTGGCCTGGTGAGTTTTGTGCTAGTGAGCCTGATGTCCCGTCGCCCGGCGGTGGTGGCCAGCGCCATCTGAGCCGACCTTGACGAAGCTTTCTTCGACGGGTGTGGCGTCGGTTGCCACACCCGTTTTTTTTCGTCTGGAGAAACCCCTTGATGAAAATCGTTTCCCGCGACCAATGGTTCGAGGTCAAGCCCCTCGCCGACGGCATCCGCCTGATTCACGAGCCGTACATCCGCCCCTTCTACCGCTGCAACCTCTGGCACATCCAGGGCCGCGACAAGGACCTGCTGCTCGACAGCGGTTCCGGGCTGGTCAGCCTGCGCGAACAACTGCCCTGGCTCACCGAACGGCCGCTGGTAGCGGTGGCCAGCCATTGTCATTTCGATCACATTGCCGGCCACCACGAATTCGCGGAGCGCCTGGTGCACCCCGCCGAAGCCGAGATCCTCGCGGCACCGGACGGCGAAAATGACTTGAGTCGCGCCTTCGTCGGCGATGACATGTTCGAGGCCCATCCCGATTGCCCGCTGTGCTACGCCGAATACCGGGTCAAGGCCGCCCCGGCCACGGGGACGATCGAGGAAGGCGACGTGCTGGACCTGGGCAATCGCGCACTTCAGGTGCTGCACACACCCGGCCACTCGCCGGGCGGCATCAGCCTCTATGAAGCGCAGACCGAAACCCTGTTCAGCGGCGATATCATCTACGACGGGCCGCTGATCGAAGACGCCTACCACTCCGATCTCGGCGACTACGCCCGCAGCCTGCAACGCTTGCGTGCGCTGCCGATCCGCACGGTGCACGGCGGGCATTTCGGCAGTTTTTCCGGGGAACATCTGCGCAACATGATTGACCAGTGGCAGCGCTCGCATGACTGAAGCCTGCTGTACTCAAAGCGGGCCACACCTGTTACGCCCTTGAAGAACTCTCATGAAAAGAGCTGCCGTGCGTGCCGCCGTGCATCGCTTCATCAGCCGTCTGCTGGAAGACCAGGAGGACTTCGACGATGACGCCAGTCTGGTGGAGTTGGGTCTGGAAAAAGCGGATATAGAAGACCTGATCTTCCATCTGGAAGATGAACTGGGGCTGACGGCGTTTACCGCCGAAGAAGACCAGATGCTCAGGAACGCCAGGACGGCGAATGATTTGAGCCGGTTTTTGCTTGCCATTGCGCGGCACTGAACCTGCCAAGGCCGGGAGCAACCGCGAGTCGGGCACCCGGATGGACAGCCATGCGGTGGCCGCAGCGGCTAGCGCATGGCGGCCTGAACGCGATTACCGGCGGCGTTGCTGGCGTCGACGCTGCTCGTCGTCCGTACGGATAGGCACAGGTTGCAAAGGCGGTTCGATCAGACCCAGCGCAACACCGAGGTCGTGCAGCCAGTTTTGAATTTTCTCTTTCATGGTGCCCCCTTCAGGGTAATGCTCGGTGGCTGAAATTCTGTAGCCCCTTCGCACTGATAATAGTCCGAAGTCCTACGCAATGCTCAGCAAAATCCGCAAGGATCTGTTACTGAATTGATCCAAATACCTGACCGTTAGTTCAAGCCGTTGCCTGCGCAGGCATCGCGGTCGACGGAAAATCCATCTGCTGCTGCTCGATCCAGGCATTCAGGTTCGCCCCGACCATGCCCTTGCGCCACATCAGCCAGGTGGTGGCACTGGCGAACGGCTCGGCCAGCGGGTGCACCGCGACGCTTTCGCGCCCCGGCAGGCTGGCGAGCATCGATTCCGCCATCAACGCCACCCCGGAACCGGCAATCACGCAGGCAAGCATCCCCTGGTAGGACTCGATCTCCATCGCCCGCCCCATGGTTGCATGGTCATGCGCAAACCAGGCTTCCAGGCGCATCCGGTAGGAGCAGCCCTGGCGAAAGGTGAACACCGCGCGCCCCTGCACATCCAGCGCACTGCGCACCGGCGGGTGGTCGGCTTCGCTGATCAGCACTAGGCGTTCATCGCACAAAGGCACACCGTCGAGCCCTGCCAGCTCCAGCGGACCGTCCACCAGTGCCGCATCCAGGCGGCCGGTGAGCAGCCCCTCCAGCAGTTCACCGCTGGGGGCGGCCTGCACTTGCAGGTTCACGGCCGGGTAGGTGCGGTGATAGCGCGCCAACAACCTCGGCAGGTGGATAGCGGCGGTGCTGTACATCGTCCCCAGTACGAAATCCCCCGCCGGCTGCCCGCCCTGCACCGCCGCTTGCGCCTGGTCGCGCAGGCTGAACAGTTTGGCGGTGTAGTCCAGCAGGACTTTGCCCGCAGGTGACAGCTGCAAGCGCTGACGCTCGCGAACGAAGAGTTCCACGCCCAACTGCTCTTCGAGCTGTTTAAGCCGGGTCGACAGGTTCGACGGCACCCGGTGCAGACGCTCGGCGGCACGGGTCACCGACCCCTCCTCGGCCACTGCCTGGAAAATCCGCAACTGGCTGAATTCCACGTTATTCTCCAAATCAGAACAAGTTACTCACTATTATTCATTTTTAAAGAAAGTCAATCAGTCTTAGCCTGACGGTCATCGATCCCCTGCCGGAAGCCAGACCATGTCGCCTCTGATTCGCTTACTCGCCAGCTTCATCGCCCTCATGATGGCCATGGGTATCGGGCGATTCGCCCTCACCCCGCAAATGCCGCACCTGCTCAGCGAAGGTCAGATCGACCTGACCGCCGCCGGCCTGATTGCCGCCGCCAACTACCTGGGCTATTTCGTAGGGGCCGTGGACGCGATGTTCTCCCGCCGCCCCGAACAAGTACGGCAGCGGTTGCTCGTCGGGTTGTGGCTGTGTGTGGTACTGACCCTCGCGTCGTTCTGGGCCAACGGTTTCTGGTCGCACTTGTTGCTGCGCTTCGGCACAGGTGTGGCGAGCGCCTGGGTGCTGGTGATGATCACCGCACTGAGCCAGCCACTCGCCGCTGCAGCCGGCCGGCCACGACTGGGCGCGCTGGTGTTCGCCGGACCGGGCCTGGGGATTTTCCTCACGGGATTGCTGGCGCTGGGCTCGCACCTGCTGGGGCAGACGTCCGCCACTCTCTGGCTGGTGTATGCGGTGGTCGCCCTGGTGATGTTGCTGATGGTCCTGCCGTTCCTGCCACAACCAACTCCCGCTGTTGCGGCTGCGTCCATCGCCACGCATTCGGGCAATCGGGGCATCGCTCGCCTGGGCGTGATCTACGGCTTGTACGGCCTGGGCTACATCATCCCGGCCACGTTCCTTTCGCAAATGGCCAACGCGCAATTCCACGGGCAATGGCAAGCCGATCTGTTCTGGCCATGCTTTGGCCTGGCGTCCGCGCTCGGCGTGGTGCTGGTGAGTCTTCGTAGACATAACCCGAATGCCACGCGTCATTGGTTGACGGCGACGTTGTGGTTGCAGGCGGCCGGTGTGTTTGCCTGCCTGTTGGGCAGCGGCGTCGGCCTGGCGCTGGGAGTGCTGCTGTGTGGTACGCCGTTCCTGGCCTGCATGCAGCTGGTGATGCAACGCTCTCGGGAGCAGGCGCCCCACGCCACTCAGCGCAATGCCGGTCTGCTGACCGCCTGTTTTGCCGTTGGCCAGCTCGCCGGCCCGCTGCTCGCCGCTTCGAGCAGCCATTTCAGCGGTGGATTGCAACCCGCCTTGATCGTGGCGGGCAGCGGTCTGCTCGTTGCGGGTGGCTTGTCGTTCAGTCCGGCCAGGACCGGGCGCGGCCTTTGTGCCGACAACGCTCCCACGCCTCAACGCTGAGTGCCAGGCAAGGACACGGTGCGGCCCGCAGGGGCCGCCTCGAAGTCAGCTCAGCTCGATGCGATCCGCGTGAATGACGATCTGGCCATTCTTGTACAACGCACCGATGGCCTTCTTGAAGTTACCCTTGCTGACGCCGAACAGGCTGCTGATCAACGCGGGATCGCTCTTGTCACTGACCGCCAGGGTGCCGTTGTTTTCACGCAACTTGGCGAGGATCTTCGAGTTGAGGCTGGTGGCCGCTTCCTGGCCGACCGGTTGCAGGCTCAGGCTGATCTTGCCGTCGGCACGGACCTCCTTGATAAAGCCCTTCTCCTGTTTGCCGGCGCGCATGAACTTGAAGATTTCGTTCTTGTGGATCAGGCCCCAGTGCTTGTTGTTGATGATTGCCTTGAACCCCATGTCGGTGGCTTCGGCAACCAGCAGATCAACTTCCTGGCCAGGCGCGTAGTTGGCCGGCGTCTTGTCCAGGTAGCGGTCCAGGCGAGCCGTGGCGGTAATGCGGCGGGTGTGTTTGTCGAGGTAGACATGCACCACCACATACTCGCCAGCGGTCATCTGGCGCTTTTCTTCGGAATACGGCAGCAACAGATCCTTGGGCAATCCCCAATCCAGGAAAATACCGATGCTGTTGACTTCAACAACTTTCAAACTGGCAAATTCACCCACTTGAACTTTCGGCTTTTCGGTCGTTGCGATAAGTTTGTCATCGCTGTCCAGATAAACGAAAACATTGAGCCAGTCTTCATCTTCGCTGGGAATATCTTTTGGAATATAACGATTGGGCAAAAGAATCTCGCCATCCGCGCCACCGTCCAGATATAAACCGAAGTTAGTGTGTTTAACCACTTGCAAACTGTTGTAACGCCCGACTAAAGCCATTTCCAATACCCTCATTGCGTGGCGGCATTCTACCTGTTTTTGCTGGCTGCGCCCGGTGCCCGCCCCCGCGGAACGAGAAAAGGTACGGAAAACCCTGATTTTCCTGTATTTCTCAGCCACATCTGGCCATTCGTCAGGCCGCCGTGACAACCGGCGCCCCCAGAGACCGGCGAAAAAATCATTTAACCCTGCTGATGTTCGTATTTAAAACAGCAGCTTACGGAGCTGTTTCGGCGATAACTTGCGATTGATTCGCGGACGCCCCTGTCCGTATCAGGGGATATTTACCAAGCAATTACCCGCTCGTTCCTGTACGATGACTGGCCAAATTGATTTTCTACAGGTAATTGGCCGCCATGCGCGTAAAAGCATCCAACAGCAAAGCAAAGCCAGCTCCAGCCGTTGAAACCAGCGAATCGATCAACGACCAGATTGCTGCTTTCCTCAAGTCCGGTGGCCAGATCCAGCAAATTGCCAAAGGCGTGAGCGGCCAGACCTTCGGCCCGTCCAAGCAGATCACCCTGGGCAAGAAATAATCCCCGCATCACCCGGTCCCTGAGCGCTTTGAGATTCGAAGCGCTTGGACTGACCTCCTCCTGCCGTACCCTTCAAAATTGCAGAAAATCGACGAACGGCCCTCGACGCCGAACATTCGTCGGTATGCTTGCACGCGTCTAGATCAAGCCTTTCGTTGATTTTTCGTTTCTGCTCCTCGCGGTCATGGAGTGACGCATGCTCAAGCCCTCTCTTTTACTGTTCACGAGCCTGTTGTGGTGTTCGGTGGCCAGTGCGCAGATTTTCCAGCGTGAACTGGGGGACTTCGACCTCAAGCTCGGCACCACGCCCAGCCGCAGCATGGCCCAGGGTCTGGTCAAACCTTCGGCCACCGGCTCCTTTCACGGCGGCCTCGACCTCAGCCACGACAGCGGTTTCTACGTCGGCCAGTGGTCACCGAGCATGGGCTTGAGTCCGGGAAAAACCCTTGAAGTCGATTCCTACATGGGTTTTAAACAACCCTTCGATCAAACCCTGGGGTATGAAGTCGGGATGATTCATTACAGCTACCCGAGGGTGCAAACCCCCGATTCCCATGAACTCTTTGGCGGCCTGACATTGTTGGGCAGCCGATTCGGCGCCGCCTTCAGCAACGACCCGGACAAACAGAACAGCACCCTGTTCGCCGACCTGGGTGGCAATCAGCCGTTCGGCATCGGGATCAGCATGAAATACACCACCCACCAACTCAACACCCCCGTCTCGGTGGACGGAGGCTACGTGGGCAGTTTCACCGATTGGTCGCTGAAATTATCCCGACCGTTCATGGGCATCGACCTGGACCTGATCTACAGCGACTCCAGCCTCAGTGGCAGCGATTGCTCGGCCTATTCGGGGCGTAACGGTCAGTGCGACGGGCTGGTCACCCTCAAGGCCGAACGCGCGTTCTATTGATCGGCTGAACTGGCAGGCCCATCCTGCGTTCACATGAGAACCCAGGCTTTCGCAAGGACTCGCCCATGTCGCGCTGGTTGAAGTGTCTCGCCGTTGTCATCACCCTCAGTCTCGCCCTCGGTGCCTGCAGCCGGGTAGGCCTGGCCTATCGCAACCTCGACGTGATCATTCCCTGGACGCTCAGCGATTACCTGGACATGAACGGCGAACAGAAAGGCTGGTTCAACGAGCGCCTCAAGGAACACCTCACCTGGCACTGCACCACGCAACTGCCAGGCTACCTCGACTGGCTGGACCGCCTGCAGGGAATGGTCGCGAGCAACCAGGTCACGGACGCCGCCCTGCAAGCCCGCACTCAGGAAGCCAAGCAGGCGATAGCCCAGACCGCACGCGAGATCACGCCGTCGGCCATCGAGCTGTTGCAGGGGCTGAACGACCGGCAAGTCGCGGAGATGAACGAGGCCTTTGCCAAGGACCTGCGCAAGCGCCAGCAGGAATACCTCGAGCCCTCGCTCGACCAGCAGATCAAGGAACGCAGCGAACGCATGGAAAAACGCCTGAATGACTGGCTCGGGACTATCAGCCCGGTCCAGCAGCAGCGCGTGGTCAGTTGGTCGACCGCCCTGGGCGACCAGAACACCCAATGGATCGCCAACCGTGCCCATTGGCAGAAGCAGTTCAGCGCAGCCGTTGCACAACGCCAGAGTCCCGAATTCCCACAGAGAATCGAGACGCTTCTGGTGAATCGCGAGAGTTTATGGACACAGGACTATCGCAAGGCTTACGCCAACACCGAAGCCCAGGCGCGCAGCCTGATTGTGGACCTGATGGCGCAAAGTACGCCGACCCAGCGCCAGCGTTTGCAGAAGAAAATCGATGGGGTGCGCAAGGACTTCAATGATCTGAAGTGCCTGAAATCGGCCCAAGGCTGAGCACAACGACCCTCTGCGGGAACCAAGCCACTCGCGATAGCGCGGGCGCAGCCAACACTGATGTCGGCCGGATGCCCTCATCGCGAGCGGGCTCGCCCCCACAATGGATTCAACGACCCCAGGTGCATCAGGCAATCTGCGCCTTCGACGCCAGCTCATCAAACGTCACCTCATCCAGCGCATCGTCCTGCTCATCCAGCACCTGCCGCGGATGGTCATTGCCAGGGATACTGCTGTCGATCAGGCTCAACAACCTTGAACCGCGCATCGTCAGAATGTAGTTCGACCCCGTGCCGCCTTCTTCTTCGGGCCGAGGTTCGATGTAGCCGCGCTCGAGCAACAACTTTTCGTATTCACCCGCCACCGCTTTCAGATGATCCAGGTTTTCAGTCTGCTCACCCTCCGACGCTTTCTCCGCCGCGTACTGTTCCGCGTAGGGCCGTGGCGTGAAGCTTGCTGCGCCGTTCTGCACTTCGTGCAGCAGACGCTCAATCAAATCCCAGTTATAAGTCGTCATCCTGTTCAACCTCCAAAGCCCGTGAGTGTGATGGCCTTCATTGGTTGTGACCGGCTGCCGGGCCAGCCGTTCAGCCAGGTTTTTTGCCACGACCGACCGGCGGTATGTCGATCCCGGTGCGGTCCGAACGACTAGGCTGTGTCAGTCACCTCCCAGCGTTGCGCAGGAGTCAACCCGATGAACATTCAAAACCACCCGGTCGTGTCGCGAGAAGCATGGCTCGCGGCCCGCAAACAGCACCTGGCCCACGAAAAGGCCTTCACCCGGGAACGCGATAAACTCAGCGCCGAGCGGCGCGCCCTGCCCTGGGTGAAGATCGACAAGGACTATCGCTTTCAGGGCCCCCATGGCGAGCTGAAACTGGCCGACCTGTTCGGCGGTCGCAGTCAATTGGTCATCTACCACTTCATGTTTGCCGACGGCTGGGAGGAAGGCTGCCCAGGCTGCTCATTCCTGTCCGACCACATCGACGGTGCCAACCAGCACCTGGCCCATCATGAGGTCGCTGTCGTGGCGGTTTCCCACGCACCATTGGCTGAATTCCAGGGGTTCAGACAGCGCATGGGCTGGAAATTCGATTGGGTGTCGTCAGCAGGCTGTGATTTCAACTACGACTTTGGCGTCTCGGCCCGCGCGGAAGATGTCGCCGCTGGCAAAGCCACGTACAACTACGAAAAGACCGACGGTGCCGAAGAGGAGCTCCCCGGTCTGAGCGTGTTTTATCGCAATGAAGCAGGCGAGATCTTCCACACCTACTCCACTTACGCTCGCGGCCTCGACCTGCTGGTCGGCGCCTACAACTTCCTCGACCTGACGCCCAAAGGTCGCAATGAAGAACAAATCATGGAATGGGTACGGCATCACGATCGCTATGAAGACAAGACCGCCTCGAGCTGTTGTCACAGCGGGTAATCCAGGCAAACGGCGGAACTTTCATGGCCCGGGCGCCCTCAACCGATTGACCGCCCAAACGGAACCGAGGCCACGCCATGAAAAGCCTGCTGAACATCACCCTCGCCACCGCAGTCGCCTGCGCCCTGCCCGCCTGGGCCTGCACGCCCGAGGAAGCCACTGCCAAGCGCGAACAGCTCGCCCGTGAAGTCACCAAGCTCACCGAGCAGAATCCGGCCAAGGCCAAGGAGATCAACGACGAGCTGCAGAAGATGGACCTGGGCACGGCCAGTGCGGACCTGCCGGACAAATGCCAATTGATCGACCAGCGCCTGAAAGAATTGGGGTCGGCGGAAAAGAAAGCCGAGGGTTGATCGCTTCAAGCGAATTGCACGCCTAAAAAAACCGGACGTCTGTCCGGTTTTTTTAGGCGCGGGTGCGGGGCTTACTCAGCCGCCGGAGCCTGCGGTTTGCGACGCTTGAGCGGTGCCATGCCATCCTTGCTGACCAGCGACGGCACTTCGGCCTTCGGACGGTTGGCGCTCTTGCGCTTGGTCGGGGTCTTGGCGGCCACTTTTTTCTTGTCGCCCTTGGCGTCGGTCTTTTTCTTCTTAACCCCAACGGCTTTGCCCGAGGCCTTGACCTTTTTCGGCCCGCCGTAGGTGCCTTTGACTTCCTTGATGGTGCGACGCTCGAAGCTCTGCTTGAGGTAGCGCTCGATGCTCGACATCAGGTTCCAGTCGCCATGGCAGATCAGCGAGATCGCCAGGCCATCGTTGCCGGCGCGACCGGTGCGACCGATGCGGTGAACGTATTCGTCGCCGCTGCGCGGCATGTCGAAGTTGATCACCAGGTCCAGGCCGTCCACATCCAGGCCGCGGGCGGCAACGTCGGTGGCGACGAGGATTTTCACGCCGCCCTGCTTCAGGCGATCGATGGCCAGCTTGCGGTCCTTCTGGTCTTTTTCACCGTGCAGGACGAACGCCTTGTACTCCTGCGCCACCAGGCGACCGTAGATGCGGTCGGCCATGGCCCGGGTATTGGTGAAGATAATGGCCTTCTGGTAGGTCTCGTTGGCCAGCAACCAGTTCACGATCTGCTCTTTGTGCTGATTGTGGTCAGCGGTGATGATCTGCTGGCGGGTGGTTTCGTTCAGTTGGCTGACCGCGTTGAGCTGCAGGTGCTCAGGGTTGTTCAGGACCTTGGCGACCATCTCGCGCAAGCCCGAACCCCCGGTGGTGGCGGAGAACAGCATGGTTTGCTGGCGGTTGGCGCATTCGTCCACCAGACGCTGCACGTCATCGGCAAAGCCCATGTCGAGCATGCGGTCGGCTTCGTCGAGGACCAGCACTTCGACTTCTTTCAAGTCGAGGTTGCCGGCGTTCAACTGCTCGATCATCCGCCCCGGCGTCCCGATCAGGATGTCCGGCACCTTGCGCAACATCGCGGCCTGGACCTTGAAATCTTCACCGCCGGTGATCAGGCCGGACTTGATGAACGTGAACTGGGAAAAGCGTTCGACTTCCTTCAAGGTCTGCTGGGCCAGTTCACGGGTCGGCAGCAGGATCAGGGTCTTGATGCTGACACGGACTTTCGCCGGGCCGATCAGACGGTTGAGGATGGGCAAGACGAAAGCTGCGGTCTTGCCGCTGCCGGTTTGCGCCGTCACCCGCAGGTCACGCCCCTGGAGCGCGAGCGGAATAGCCGCTGCTTGCACAGGCGTAGGCTCGACAAATTTAAGCTCGGCCACAGCTTTGAGCAGGCGTTCGTGCAGGGCGAATTCGGAAAACACGGGTGCTACCTCGAAGAAATGCAAAAAATCAGCGGTATAGGTTACCGGTTTCGGGCCCGAAGTAGTAGGTCATCCGACTCATCATCCCCCTGGTCGAATCAACGCATCGAACCAACTCATATATCGGGCGCACGCTCGCAAACTATTTTAAATAAATTTCTAACAGCACCAACAACAGGCACATTGATTGATATTTACTCTAGCGAACTTTCATTTGATTTTATTTCTTATTGGCAATTGCCCGGAAAATAAAAATCAGATATCATGCGGCAAAAAATATTCTGCCTTGCTTACTATATAAAACAACGGATGCAAAGGGTATCGCCGGTGGAAATCGAATTTGTTAACCACGCTTCATTATTACTGGAAGAGAATGGTTGTTTTTTCCTGACTGACCCCTGGTATGTTTCCCCGGCGTTCGGCGGCTGGATTCAAAACCCGTCTCCCCGCACAACAACCATTAACAAGTTACTCTCAATCCCCACAAACAAACTCAATATCATCATCTCACATGGTCACGACGACCATCTCGATGATTTTTTTGTCCAGAAACATCTGGCTAATGCCACCTTCTACGTTCCAAAATTCAAGACCAATGGGCTGTCCAAGCGAATCGAGCGCCTCACAGGCCGTTACCCGATTGAGCTGACAGAGGAGCCCCATTATGTTGAAGGCGTGGAACTAAGGTGCTTCATTAACCCGGAGTTCACCGAGTACGACTCGGTTGTCAGCATCATATCCGAAAAGGACGCCGTTATTCATGCCAATGATAACTGGCACGAATATCCGCCCGCATTGATCAATGCACTCAACAACTGTCTTAAATCGACCCCTGTTGACAACCGTTATTTCTTCATCCAGTTTGGTATCGCCGACTGTTTCCCTCTGAACTATCCATCCTTTGATAAACACAGTGCGATGGATATTATTGAAACCCGCTTCAAGTCCTATCAAAAAGCAACTACCGCAAACCTCGAGCATCTAGGGCTTGCAAAAGGCTACTACTACGCAAACCAGTCGCTGTATCCCTATCCTGCATCGTGGGATGAAAAGTCCCTTTATGATCTGGCGCAGGATTTCTTGCGCAGCCACCCCGGACCATTCATTCAGTGCACCGCCGGGCTTAATATAAAAACAGGTCAGGTCGACGATATCAGCAGCGACAGCGAAGCTTTCTTCGACTACCTGCTGGGAAGGCTTGAGCAGTTCATCAACAATGCCGTGGGTGGTTCCATACCCGTCAAGCTGATGACTTCTTCAGCGAGTTATGAAGAAGGCACCGTCGGCTACGAAGCTTCACGACAGGTCTGGTCGAGAATATTGAATGCGGAACTGACGCTGGAAGCGATCATTATCGGTGGCATGGGACTCATCCACAGGCCTGATCAGAATATATCGAGCCTTCACGGCAAGGTTTCCAAGCTGGCCTACCTGATTCAAGGCAAACTCATTTCACGCGGCTTAAATTTTTTAATGGAAAGCAAATGAAAACCACCGACGGTCAACTGTTTTTCACTCCTACCGATCAGCACGATGCGTACGAAGAGCTGCGTGATGTTCACGGTCAGATTCAAACGCTCGCAGGCAAATTCTGGAACTGGCCTTCGGTCGCCACGCTGTCGAGACCGTCCCTGGCGCGCATCCTGAATCTCAATTTCCTCTACGATGAAATGCTCCCTGTCGCAGGGTCGATCTGCGAGTTTGGCGTCCACTATGGCAGCAGCCTGGCGACCCTGTTGAACCTCAGAGCCATCAAGGAACCCTACAATTACTCCAGGCATATTTTCGGTTTTGACACCTTCAGCGGGTTCGCTGGGGTTGACGCTAAAGATGGCGCACTCGTGAGTTCCGGAGACTTTCATGTCGAGCATGGATACGAAAACCTGTTGGAACGACTTCTTCAAGCCCAGGAGTCGCTGAGCCCCAACAATCACCTGAAGAAATTTTCCCTGATCAAGGGCGATGCTTCAGTGACCTCGAAGCAATGGCTCGAGGACAATCCTCACTCGCTCATTTCAATGGCCATTTTCGACATGGATATCTACAAACCTACCAGGGATGTACTCGAAGCCATCAAGCCAAGGCTCACAAAAGGGTCAATTGTGGTGTTCGACGAATTGAACTGCCCTCACTTCCCTGGCGAAACACAAGCCTTGCTTGAAGTGTTCGACATGAACACCATTCAGGTCTTGCGCTCGCCATTCCTGCCCTATACCTCGTACTTCCGCCTGTAACTTACAGCGCCTGAGCGCTCGCGATGGTGGTGTGCCGATCAGTCTCGGACACGACGCATCGCGAGCTGGCTCGCTCCCACAAGAAAGCGGCGTCAACTACATGATGTGTTTCTCGGCCTCCTGGCTATGGCTGGCACCCAGCACCGCGGGCAGTAACCCGGCCCGCAAGTCCCCCCCGCTCGGCTGCTGGTAAAGACTCAAGCCAAACTCCGGCAGCACCGCCAGCAAGTAATCGAAAATATCCCCCTGGATCCGCTCGTAATCGGCCCACACCGTGGTCCGGGTGAAGCAGTAAATCTCAAGGGGAATGCCCTGGGCGGTGGTCTGCATCTGCCGCACCATGCAGGTCATGTTCGGCTGGACCTCCGGATGGCTTTTCAGATAAGCCAGCGCATAGGCGCGAAAGGTGCCGATGTTGGTCATCCGTCGACGGTTGGCCGACATCGCCGCCACATTGCCCTGGGCTTCGTTCCAGGCCTTGAGTTCGGCCTGTTTGCGACTGATGTAGTCGGTCAGCAGGTGCACCTGGGACAGCCTCTGCTCTTCGTCATCGCGGATAAAGCGCACACCGCTGGCATCGATGAACAGGCTTCGTTTGATCCGGCGACCACCGGACTGCTGCATGCCGCGCCAGTTCCTGAACGACTCGGACATCAGGCGCCAGGTGGGGATGGAGACGATGGTCTTGTCGAAGTTCTGCACCTTGACGGTGTGCAACGTGATGTCCACCACGTCGCCGTCGGCACCCACCTGAGGCATCTCGATCCAGTCGCCGACCCGCAACATATCGTTGCTGGTCAGTTGCACGCTGGCGACGAACGACAGCAGCGTGTCCTTGTAGACCAACAGGATCACCGCCGACATGGCACCCAGACCCGACAACAGCAACAGAGGCGAACGATCGATCAGGGTGGCGACGATGATGATCGCACCGAAGACGTAAAGGACCATTTTCGTCAGTTGCACGTAGCCTTTGATCGAGCGGGTCCGGGCGTGTTCGGTGCGGGCGTAGATGTCCAGCAGCGCATTGAGCAGGGCGCTGACGGCCAGCAGCATGAACAGGATGGTGAACGCCAGCGCGACGTTGCCGAGGAACAGCAGGCTGGTCTTGCCCAGTTCCGGCACCAGATGCAGGCCGAACTGGATCAACAGCGGCGGGGTCATCTGTGCCAGGCGATGAAACACCTTGTTCTGCCGGAAGTCGTTGATCCAGTGCAGTGCCGGTTGACGGCCGAGCATTTTGGTCGCGTGCAGGATCAGGTAGCGCGCCACTCGTCCGAGGGCCAGCGCCACCACCAGCAATGTCAGCAGGCCGAGGCCCGAGCGCAGGAGCGGGTGCTGATCGAGCGCTCCCCAAAGGTCTTGGAGGTTGATCCAGAACTGTTGAATATCCATGGTAAACCGGTTCTTCCGTAGGGCGCGTCGAGCGATTAAAGCATTTAAGACGCCTTGGATGACATTTCAGACAATGGCCGACACACAACAGCCAGTGTCTTCACATCACCGGCACGTCGTAGCGCCGCTCCCACAGTGACTCAGTGTGCAGCGACCGGCTGGCGTACACCCAGCCGACTGATCCACACCGCCGCCAGAATCACCGACCCGCCCAACAGCAATCGCCCCAGTTCCTCATGTTGATTCCAGATCAGCAAATTGAGCAGCAGCCCCACGGGCACGTGCAGGTTGTTCATCACCGCCAGCGTGCCGCCATTGACCAGGCACGCGCCCTTGTTCCACCAGTACAACCCCAGTGCGGTCGAAACCAGGCCAAGGAATACCAGCACGCCCCATTGCAGCGGCGCTTCGGGCAGGAAGTTCTGTTTGCCGAACAGCAGAAACGCCGGCAAGGCCACCGCCAGTGCCCCCAGGTAGAAGTAACCGAAGCGCCGGTAATGCGGCAGGTCGCTCGGATGCCGCGCCACCAGATGCTTGTAGAGCACTTGCCCGGCGGCGTAGGTGAAATTGGCCAGTTGCAGCAGCAGGAACCCCATGAAGAAATCCGGGTTGATGCGGTCATAGCGAATCACCGCCGCCCCCATCACTGCCACCAGTGCGGCGACCAGGGCCCAGGGATTGAAACGCCGGTTCAGTGCGTCTTCGATCAAGGTCACATGCAGCGGCGTAAGAATGGTGAACAGCAGCACTTCGGGCACGGTCAGCACCCGGAAGCTGAGGTACAGGCAGACGTAGGTCACGCCAAACTGCAACGCGCCGATCAGCAGCATGCCGCGCATGAACGCCGGCTCCACCGAGCGCCAGCGTGTCAGGGGAATGAACACCAGCCCCGCCAGCAAAACCCGCACCAGCACCGCAAAGTAACTGTCGACATGACCGGCCAGGTATTCGCCGATCAGACTGAAGGAAAACGCCTGGATCAGCGTGACAAAAAGTAGATAGCCCATGTTCGCCTCGTTTGGAATGGCGGCGACGATAGCGGTTTTTATCAAGGATCGCGAGAACACCTGGAACACTGTGGGAGCGAGCCTGCTCGCGATAGCGTTATGTCAGAAAATGAAGGGCGACTGACACAGGGCAATCGCGAACAGGCTCGCTCCCACAGGAGGCATCGGTAAATCGGCAAATCCCAGGCAAAAAAAAAGCCCGATCTCGCTGATGCGTACAATCGGGCGGCAGCACTCAGGAGCAACCAGTGCAAAGGGAGGTTCGATGCGCGTGAAACCTTGAAGGGGATTCGCCAGACCATTTGACCCTCAAGGGATTATCTGGCGATTAAAGCTCAAGCCACCTGGGCGAGTTTGGCGTTGGCCTGGTTCAGGCCCTTCTCCTGGAAGTCGCCACCCAGGTTCATGCCTTCGGCATGGATGAAGGTCACGTCGTGGATGCCGATGAAACCCATGACCTGACGCAGGTACGGTTCCTGATGGTCCGCCGGGCCACCGGCGTAGATCCCGCCGCGAGCCGTCAACACGTAGGCACGCTTGCCGCTGAGCAGGCCTTGCGGGCCGGTGTCAGTGTACTTGAAGGTCACGCCGGCACGCAGCACATGGTCGAGCCAGGCCTTCAGGGTGCTCGGGATGGCGAAGTTGTACATCGGTGCGGCCAGGACCAGTACATCGGCGGCCAACACTTCATCGGTCAGTTGATTGGAACGCTCCAGGGACGCCTGTTCGATCTCGCTGCGCAGCTCGGCGGATTTCATCCAGCCGCCCAGCAGGTTGATGTCCAGGTGCGGCACCGGGTTGACGGCCAGGTCGCGGACGGTGATCGGGTCTTGCGGATGCGCGGCTTTCCACTGGCTGATGAAGGTCTGGGTCAGTTGACGCGAAACCGAGTCTTGCTGACGGGCGCTGCTTTCGATGATCAGAACGCGGGACATGGGATGTAGCCTCCATCTGAGAATGCTGTAAGTCGATGGAGTGAAGGTTAAACAGAGTTATATCGATGAAAAAGCGCAAATAACTGCTACAACCCATCAATAAATTCGTTTATAAGCTGAGCATGCCCTGTGGGAGGCAACCGGCTCCCACAGGACCCGAGGCTATTTCGGGGTACAGGTCAGCTTGATGCGCATCTTGATGATGGAGCGGTTGAACTTGGCAGTCGCGGTCTTGTGCTTGCCGGCAGCCACTTCGATGTTGCGAGTGCGTGGCGCCTCCGGACCATTATTGAAGACGACCTTGCACGATGCATCGGTGGTGCCGTAGTTGTTCACCTGGATAGAGGCGATGTCGGTATCCGTGTCGTTGGCGTTGTAGTCGATGCTCAGGCCGTTCAGCTGTTTTTGCACATCGATCGGGTAGGCAAACGCCGTCAATGGCAACAACGCCAGGACCAGACAACACAATTTTTTCATTCGGCAGTCTCCAATAGGGACCGCCAGCTTAGGACAAGAGGAGCTCAACATGAAAGCGCCCCGCGTGACCCTTGATCAATGGCGAACGCTGCAGGCCGTGGTCGACCACGGCGGCTTCGCCCAGGCCGCTGAAGCGCTGCACCGCTCGCAATCGTCAGTCAGCTACACCGTGGCCCGCATGCAGGACCAGCTCGGCGTGCCGTTGCTGCGGATCGACGGCCGCAAAGCCGTGTTGACCGAAGCCGGCGGCGTGCTGCTGCGCCGTTCCCGGCAACTGGTGAAACAGGCCAGCCAGCTGGAAGACCTCGCGCACCACATGGAGCAAGGCTGGGAGGCGGAAGTGCGGCTGGTGGTGGACGCTGCCTACCCGAGCGCCCGCCTCGTCCGCGCCTTGACCGCGTTCATGCCGCAAAGCCGTGGCTGCCGCGTGCGCCTGCGCGAGGAAGTGTTGTCGGGTGTGGAAGAGGTCCTGCTCGAAGGCGTGGCGGACCTGGCGATCACCGGCTTCAGCATTCCGGGCTATCTGGGCACGGAATTGAGTGACGTCGAGTTCGTCGCCGTCGCCCACCCCGAGCACGCCCTGCACCGTTTGAACCGCGAGCTGAACTTCCAGGACCTGGAAAGCCAGATGCAAGTGGTGATCCGCGACTCCGGCCGCCAGCAGCCTCGGGATGTCGGCTGGCTCGGCGCCGAGCAGCGCTGGACGGTCGGCAGCCTGGCCACGGCGGCGACGTTCGTCAGCAGCGGACTGGGTTTTGCCTGGCTGCCCCGGCACATGATCGAGCGGGAACTCAGGGAAGGTTCGCTCAAGCTGCTACCGTTGGATAAGGGCGGCAGCCGCAATCCGAGCTTCTACCTGTATTCGAACAAGGACAAACCGCTGGGGCCGGCGACGCAAATCCTCATCGACCTGCTGCGCAACTTCGACACCGCGCCGCTGGACGCACCGTTCGCCGCCCCCGAACAAGCCTGACACGGAGTGAACCGATGGCCTATTTCGAACATGAAGGTTGCCACCTGCACTACGAGGAATATGGCCACGGCCAACCGCTGCTGCTGGTCCATGGCCTGGGTTCCAGCACCCTGGACTGGGAAATGCAGATCCCGGCACTGTCCGCCCGCTATCGGGTGATCGTGCCCGATGTGCGCGGCCACGGACGCTCGGACAAACCCCGCGAACGCTACAGCATCGCCGGATTCAGTGCCGACCTGATCGCCCTGATCGAGCATTTGAATCTGGGCCCGGTGCATTATGTGGGCCTGTCCATGGGCGGCATGATCGGTTTTCAACTGGCGGTGGACCAACCGCAATTGCTCAAGAGCCTGTGCATCGTCAACAGCGCGCCACAGGTCAAGCTGCGCAGCCGCGACGACTACTGGCAGTGGTTCAAGCGCTGGAGCCTGATGCGGGTGCTGAGCCTGGGCACCATCGGCCGGGCCTTGGGGGCCAAGCTGTTCCCGAAACCGGAGCAGGCCCGGTTACGTGAAAAGATGGCCGAACGCTGGGCAAAAAACGACAAACGTGCTTATCTCGCCAGCTTCGACGCCATCGTTGGCTGGGGTGTTCAGGAACGACTGTCCAGGGTGTCCTGTCCAACCCTCATCGTCAGCGCCGACCGTGACTACACACCGGTCTCGCTGAAGGAGACGTACGTCAAACTGCTACCCGATGCGCGGCTGGTGGTGATCGCCGATTCACGCCACGCCACCCCGCTGGATCAACCGCAACGTTTCAATCAAACCCTGCTCGAGTTTCTCACCGCAGTCGACACCACTTCAATCAGGATCACTGACCCATGCTGAAAAAAATCGCCCTCGTCGCCGGCTCCGTTCTGTTTGCCGCCAACCTGATGGCCGCCACGCCTGCCAAGGCGCCACACGTGCTGCTGGACACCACCAATGGCCAGATCGAAATCGAACTGGACCCGGTCAAGGCACCGATCAGTACCAAGAACTTCCTTGAATACGTCGACAGCGGCTTCTACAACAGCACGATTTTCCACCGCGTGATTCCGGGCTTCATGGTCCAGGGCGGCGGTTTCACCCAGCAGATGCAGCAAAAAGACACCAAGGCGCCGATCCAGAACGAGTCGAAAAACGGCCTGCACAACGTGCGTGGCACACTGTCCATGGCCCGCACCTCGAACCCGAACTCGGCCACCAGCCAGTTCTTCATCAACGTCAAGGACAACGATTTCCTCGACCAGGGTGATGGCTACGCGGTGTTCGGCAAAGTCGTGAAGGGCATGGACGTCGTCGACATCATCGTCAACTCGCCAACCACCGTCCGTGGTGGCATGAAGGATGTGCCTGCCGACCCTGTGTTCATCAAGTCGGCCAAGCGCATCGACTGAGAACCACGCGCACAGGGATGTGGAGCGGGCGCCGGTCACGGCGCCGCTCTCAGCGTTTGAAGAAGAGCCCGTTCGCGGGCGGAGAAGCAATGCTTTATCGCCGTTTTGAACAACTGATCGATGTCTTCCGTGACGCTCCGACGGCGGCGCCGCCGGACCGTGTTTTCCCCTTCTACACCTATTACCTGAAGCAGGTCTGGCCGAGCTTTGCCGCCCTGCTGACCGTTGGCCTGTTCGGTGCGCTGATCGAAGTGGCGCTGTTCAGCTACCTGAGCCGTATCATCGACCTGGCCCAGGGCACGCCCAACGTCAACTTCTTCAAGGACCACGGCCTCGAGCTGGCCTGGATGGCCGTGGTGGCGCTGGTCCTGCGCCCGGTGTTCGTGGGCCTGCATGACCTGCTGGTGCACCAGACGCTGAGCCCGAGCATGACCAGCCTGATCCGCTGGCAGAACCACAGCTACGTGCTCAAACAGAGCCTGAACTTCTTCCAGAACGACTTCGCCGGGCGCATCGCCCAACGCATCATGCAGACCGGCAACTCCCTGCGCGATTCCGCCGTGCAGGCGGTGGACGCCCTCTGGCACGTGTTGATCTACGCGATCAGTTCGCTGGTGCTGTTCGCCGAAGCCGACTGGCGCCTGATGATTCCGTTGTTGAGCTGGATCGCCGCCTACATCGGCGCGCTCTACTACTTCGTGCCCCGGGTCAAGGAGCGCTCGGTGGTGTCCTCGGATGCGCGCTCCAAGCTGATGGGCCGCATCGTCGACGGCTACACCAATATCACCACGCTGAAGCTGTTTGCCCACACCAACTCCGAGCAGCAGTACGCCCGGGAAGCGATCGAGGAACAGACCGTCAAAGCCCAGTTGGCCGGCCGCGTGGTCACCAGCATGGACGTGGTCATCACCAGCATGAACGGCCTGCTGATCGTCACCACCACCGGCCTGGCGCTGTGGCTGTGGACGCAGTCGCTGATCACCGTGGGCGCCATCGCCCTGGCCACCGGCCTGGTGATTCGTATCGTCAACATGTCCGGGTGGATCATGTGGGTGGTCACCGGCATCTTCGAAAACATCGGCATGGTCCAGGACGGTTTGCAGACCATCTCGCAACCGGTCAGCGTCACCGACCGCGAAGAAGCCAAGCCGTTGGCCGTGGCCCGTGGCGAAGTGCGCTTCGAGCACGTGGATTTTCACTACGGCAAGAAAAGCGGGATCATCGGCGACCTCAACCTGACGATCAGACCCGGTGAGAAAATCGGCCTGATCGGCCCGTCCGGCGCCGGTAAATCGACTCTGGTCAACCTGCTGCTGCGCCTCTACGACGTGCAGGGTGGGCAGATCCTCATCGACGGCCAGAACATCGCCGAGGTCGGCCAGGAGAGCCTGCGTGCGCGCATCGGCATGATCACCCAGGACACCTCGCTGCTGCACCGTTCGATCCGCGACAACCTGCTCTATGGCAAACCCGATGCCACCGACGCCGAACTCTGGGAGGCGGTGCACAAGGCCCGCGCCGACGAGTTCATCCCGTTGCTGTCGGACGCCGAAGGGCGTATCGGCTTCGATGCCCATGTCGGTGAACGCGGGGTCAAGCTTTCCGGTGGCCAACGGCAACGGATCGCCATCGCCCGGGTGCTGCTCAAGGACGCGCCGATCCTGATCATGGACGAAGCCACCTCGGCGCTGGATTCGGAAGTCGAAGCCGCGATCCAGGAGAGCCTGGAAACCCTGATGCAAGGCAAGACCGTGATCGCCATCGCCCACCGCCTCTCGACCATTGCCCGCATGGACCGGCTGGTGGTCCTGGAAAAAGGCCGGATCGCGGAAATGGGCACCCACGCCGAACTGCTGGCCCACGGCGGGCTGTATGCACGGTTATGGCAGCACCAGACGGGTGGGTTCGTCGGGATCGATTGATGGGTGGGAGCGAGCCTGCTCGCGATGAGGGCGTGCCAGTCAATGGCCATGCTGCCTGGCACAGCGCTATCGTCGGAACGCCGCCCGGAGCCGGCTCGCCCGCACAGGATTTGAACCATGAAAAACCGCCACAGCCCTTTGATACAGGGCCCTGGCGGTTTTTTTTGGGCACTGGAAATCTGCACGAATCGTGCTGTACTCAGCGCAGGTTCTGGAGATGAACCTGTCGTAATTCTGCAGGATGCACAACTCGATACAGTCTCGATAGCAAGCCTATCAAGGACACTCTCATGTCTCTGTTCAAACGTTCAGTCACTGAGTTGTTAGGTACGTTCTGGCTGGTGTTGGGGGGTTGCGGCAGTGCGGTCCTGGCCGCGTCGTCTCCGCTGGGAATCGGGGTGCTGGGCGTAGCCCTGGCGTTTGGCCTGACAGTCCTGACCATGGCCTTCGCCATTGGCCACATCTCCGGCTGCCACCTGAACCCCGCCGTCTCGGTGGGCCTGTCCGTGGGGGGGCGTTTTCCCGCGCGGGAACTGCCTGCCTACATCGTCGCCCAGGTGATCGGCGCGATCATTGCCGCCGCGCTGATCTACTACATCGCCAGCGGCAAGGAAGGGTTCGACCTCTCTGCCGGCCTTGCCTCCAACGGCTATGGCGAACACTCCCCCGGTAAATACTCGATGGCCGCCGGCTTCGTCTGCGAGCTGGTGATGACGGCGATGTTCGTGCTGATCATCCTCGGCGCCACCGACAAGCGCGCACCGGCGGGGCTGGCACCGATCGCCATCGGACTGGCCCTGACCCTGATTCACCTGATCTCGATTCCCGTCACCAACACCTCGGTCAACCCGGCCCGCAGCACCGGCCCTGCCCTGATCGTCGGTGGCTGGGCCGTCGCGCAATTGTGGATGTTCTGGGTCGCGCCGCTGCTCGGTGCGGTGATCGGTGGCGTGACCTATCGATGGCTGGGCAAGGAAGGCACTTAAGCCTGCGGACTCCGGGGCGAGGATCAGCCTTGGCGATAAGGCAAGGCGATCCGCGCTTCCTCGGCGTAGGCCAGGACGCCCAGGCGCTCCTGTTGCAGGAAGTCCTTGACCGCCGCCTTCAGGCCCGGGTGGCGCAGGTAGTGCCACGAATGGGTGATCACCGGCTCGAAGCCGCGAATCAGCTTGTGCTCGCCCTGCGCGCCGGCATCGAAACGCTGGAAGCCGTTGGCGATCGCGTAGTCCATGCCCTGATAGAAACAGGTCTCGAAATGCAGGCGGTCGAATTCCGCCAGGCAACCCCAGTAGCGACCGTAGAAACTGTCGCCACCGACCAGGCTGAAAGCCATCGCCACCGGCCGTGAGCCTTGCCTGGCCAGCACCACGCGAATGGCCTCGGGCATGCGCTCGGCCAACAGGCTGAAGAACGCCCGGGTCAGGTAAGGCCGTTGCCGGCGCACCGCGTAGGTATTGGCGTAGCAGGCATAAACGAAATCCCACTGCGCCTCGTCCAGTTGCCGGCCTTCCAGCCATTCGAAGTCAAAGCCCTGCCCCGCCACCTGCTCACGCTCCTTGCGCATCTGTTTGCGCTTGCGTGAACTGAGGGCATCGAGGAAGTCCTGGAAATCCCCATAACCGCGATTCTGCCAATGGTACTGACAGCCAATGCGCTGCAACCAGCCGGGCTGTTCGGCCAGCGCGGCGTCGGTGAACGGGTCGGTGAAATTGATGTGCGCACTGGAGAGCGCTTCGATCTCCAGGTAGCCGGGCACACTCTTGAGCAACTCGAAACCGTCCTCGAGCGTGGCCGCCAGCAAACGTGGCCCGCTGACCGGGCTGAACGGCACGGCAGTCAACAGCTTCGGGTAGTAGTCGATGCCGGCGCGTTCACAGGCGTCCGCCCAGGCGTGATCGAACACGTACTCGCCGTAGGAATGCCATTTGCGGTAACTGGGCAACGCCGCGACCAGGCGGTCGCCATCCATGTGCAGCAAATGCTCGGGCTGCCAGCCGGAGTGCGCACCGACACTGCCACTGTCTTCCAGCGCACTGAGAAAGGCGTGGCGCAGGAACGGCTGGGTCTGCGGCACCAGGTCATCCCAGGCATGCGGGGCTATTTCCGACAGCTTGTGCAGACGTTGCAACGGCATTGAATCCTCTCCACTACGCGGTTTAGAGCGCTGCAAGTATCGCTTATCGCCGTGAATTCCACACCTCGGGAATGGCCGACAAACGTGCGAAAAAAAAGTTCAAGGCGCCTCCGAATCGTCATCGACACGCCATCACATTGCCACTGCTTTGTCATAAACCATCGCGATACTGGCGCCAGTTTTTAGAGCGCCGGGTTCTAACCCGGTCACTGTTTTCCGTCCTTCCACGGTCGGTTGTGCCCTGGATGACCCCGTCATCCTCTCTCATCCTTCGGAGATTGATATGCGTCTTGCTTCCACGAAAACTGCGGCGGCCCTGTGTGGCGGCCTGCTGCTGGCCATGAGTGTACCGGCCAGCGCCGCAGTCGACGCCAAACTGCTCGACATGCTCAAGGCTAACGGCTCGATTACCAACGCGCAGTACAGCGAACTGCAAGCCGAACTGGCCCGGGATCAGAAAGAACAGCAAATCGCTCGCCAGGCTCAACAAGAGACCAATGAGCAGATCGCAGCGACCGCCAAGAAAACCAACGAGCTGAGTTCCTTCGACCAGAAACTGGCGTGGGCTGCCAAGACCCAGTTCAAGGGTGACGTGCGTTTCCGTCAGGAAACCGTGAAGAACGACGGTGTTTCGAACAACCGCGACCAGGATCGTCAGCGCGTTCGTGCCCGCCTGGGGGCCTACACCGAGATCAACCCGCAAGTCGACACCGGTATCCGTATTGCCACCGGTAACAACGACGACGCGCGTTCCACCAACCAGAGTCTGGATAACTACTTCGACAAGAAGTCGATCTGGCTGGACCAGGGTTACGTCGACTACCACCCTGACTTCGCCAAGAACCTGCACATCGTTGGCGGCAAGATGCCACAGCAATGGGTGAGCATGGGCGACATCATCTGGGATAGCGACATCAGCCCGGAAGGTCTGTCCCTGTCCTATAAATACCCCCTGGGCTCCACCGCCGAACTGTTCGGTAGCGCCGGCCACTACACCCTCAAGGACAACGTCGATGGCGACGGCGTGCAGTTCAAACACGACCTGCGCCTGTACGCCGGCCAGTTGGGCGCGCGCTTTGCGATTACCGACAACCTGAAACTGACCCTGGGTGGCAGCGTCTACGGCTACGACAACGACGACGACATCACCGCCGGCGGCACCAGCATCCCATCGGTCCTGGCCACCAACGGCAACACCCCGAACGAACAGTTCAAATTGTACGAAGGCTTTGGTCAGCTCGACATCGGCGGCCTGCCCATGCCGCTGTCGCTGTACGGTCAGATCGTCAACAACAAGGACGCCAGCAACGACCAGGACACAGGCTGGCTGGCCGGCGTGAAGACCAAGTTCTACGGCTTCGGCGTGGACTACAACTATCGCGACGTGCAGCGTAACGCCGTGGTCGGTGCCTTCACCGACTCCGACTTCGCCAACGGTTTCACCGGTTCGCGTGGCAGCAAGCTGAAAGTGAACTACGAGCTGGACAAGAACTTCGCCCTTGGCGCGACGTACTTCATGGCGAAGTCCGACTACACCAACGCCACCCTGCGGGACTCGAAGATCAACACCCTGCAACTGGATGCTGAAGCCAAGTTCTGATCCCCGCTACACGACTCGGGCAGGGAAGCCTGAGCTGACTTCATAAACTCGCGTTGCCGTATCGGTCCCCATCATCCGTCCGATACCCGCAGCGCGAGTTTTTTTGTTGCTGCGAAACCTGCAGGCGCGAGCTGGCTCGCGCCTGCAGATGTTTTTCAGCGTTTACGCAGGATCACGCTGCCAATCGAATAACCGGCACCGAACGAACTGAGCACCGCCAGCGAACCGGGCGCCAGGTCGTCCTGGTTCTTGTGGAACGAAATCACCGAACCGGCGGAGCTGGTGTTGGCGTAGGTGTCGAGAATCACCGGGGCTTCCTGTTCGGTTGCATCGCGGCCCAGCAGCTTCTTGACGATCAGGTGGTTCATGCTGAGGTTGGCCTGGTGCAGCCAGAAGCGCTTCACGTCGGCGACGTTGAGCTGGTTCTCTTCGAGATGCTGGCCAATCAGTTCGGCGACCATCGGGCAGACTTCCTTGAATACCTTGCGACCTTCCTGGACAAACAGCTTGTCCCTGGCGCCGATGCCCTCTTCTGCCGCGCGGTTGAGGAAACCGAAGTTGTTGCGGATGTTGTTGGAGAACTTGGTCAGCAGCTTGGTGCTGACGATGTCGAATTGGTACTGCGACGTGGCCTGGTCGGCGCGCTCGATGATCACGGCGGTGGCCGCGTCGCCGAAGATGAAATGGCTGTCGCGGTCACGGAAATTCAGGTGACCGGTGCAGACTTCCGGGTTGACCATCAGGATCGCCCGGGCCTGGCCCAGTTGAATGCTGTTGGCGGCGGCCTGAATGCCGAAAGTGGCCGAGGAGCAGGCCACGTTCATGTCGTAACCGAAACCCTGGATGCCCAGCGCTTCCTGGACTTCGATGGCGATGGCCGGGTAGGCGCGTTGCAGGTTGGAACACGCAACGATCACACCGTCGATGTCCGCAGCGGTCTTGCCGGCGCGCTGCAAGGCTTGCTCGGCGGCGCCGATGGCCATCTGGCAGAGAACCGACCACTCGTCGTTCGAGCGCTCCGGCAGGCGTGGCGTCATGCGCTGCGGGTCGAGGATGCCTTCCTTGTCCATGACAAAGCGGCTTTTTATGCCCGAGGCTTTTTCGATGAACGCGGCGCTGGACTCGGTCAGGGCTTCGACTTCGCCTCGGGCGATGGCCTCGGCGTTGTCGGCGTTGAACTGCGCGACGTAGGTGTTGAAAGACTGCACCAGCTCTTCGTTGGAGATGCTGTTGGCCGGGGTGTACAGGCCGGTGCCGCTGATGACGACGTTATGCATGGTCGTTTCTCTAATCTGTTCAGGCAGAAAGCATTGGCACCGACGTACCAATACACAAAGGGTCTGTTCCCATCCCGGGGACGCAAACCTGGCGTCGCTTTATTCCGAGATCCGCCCCTAGCGAAGGCTCTGGGTCGCGAAACCGGCATTTATGGTCGCGAAGTTTGCCATAAACGCCGGGTTTTGGCGCCTTTTGCAAGAACAACGACATCCGGCTCCCACAGGGATCGAGTCATGCCTCCACCAGGCTCCACTGCTTGCTCAGGCGCTTGTCCGAGATCGGCACCCGGGTGCCCAACTGCTGGGCGAACAGCGAAACCCGGTATTCCTCCAGCCACCAGCGATACAGCTCGAGCTGCGGATCGCGTTTCCCTTCCTGCGCGTGCTTGGCGGCGCGGGTCTGGTACTGGGTCCACAGCGCAGACAGCTCGCCGCTCCAGACCCGGTCCTTCTGCACCTGGGCACCGAGCTTTTCGAAACGCTGTTCGATGGCCTTGAGGTAACGCGGCAACTCCTTGAGCCATTGCATCGGCGTTTCGCGGACAAACCCCGGATACACCAGTTGGCTGAGTTGCTGCTTGATGTCGTTCAAGGCCACGGCCTGGGCCAGGTCGATCTTGCCCTTGAAGCGTTTTTGCAGGCCGTGCCAGAGCTTGAGAATCTCCAGGGTCAGCTTCGCCAGACGCTCGGCATGTTCGGTCCAGCCGCCACGCTTGCGCTCGGCCAGCGCCGCCAATGCAGCGCCATCGCGAGGCAACGGGTCTTCGCCGTCGAGAATGCAACTGTCGAGGCTGGCCAGCAGAATGTCTTCCACCAGCGCATCGACGCGCCCCATGTCGCGGTACAGCAGGCCGAGCTCGGTCAGCCCCGGCAACTTGCCGCGCAGGAACTTCGCCGGTTCCGCCAGTTGCTGCATCAGCAAGCGTTGCAGGGCACGGCGGTGCTGGAATTCGGCTTCGGCCGGCGTCGAGAAGCGCCCTTCCTTGACCGTACCGCCCTCTTCCACCAGCGCCGGATACACCGTCATCGACAGCCCGGCGATCTTCTGTTGAGTCTTTTGCGCCACGGCGGCAAACACCTTCGCCTCCACCGGCTGTTGGCTCTTCGCCGTCTGCGGCACCGCAAGCGCCGCCTGGCTCGCCTCGGCAAAGCGCGCAGTCAGTTGCGCCAGATCACGCCCTTCGCCGAGGAACTTGCCCTGGCCGTCGACGATTTCCAGGTTCATGCGCAGATGGCTTTCGACCTGTTGCGCGGCTTCAGCCCAGGCCTCGTCGCTGACCCGCGCACCGGTCATGCGCAGCAGTTCGCGACCCAGCGCCTGGGGCAACGAGCCCTCGGCGAAGGTCATGCGCTGCAACGCAGCCTTGACGAAGTCCGGCACCGGTACGAAATTCTTGCGCAGCGCCTTGGGCAGGTTGCGCACCAGGGCGATGCACTTGGCCTCGATCACCCCCGGCACCAGCCATTCCAGGCGCTCCGGCGGCAGCATCGGCAACAGCGGCGCCGGCACGCGCAAGGTCACGCCATCGCGTGGATGGTTGGGCTCGAAGTGATAACTGAGCGCCAGCTCCAGGTCGCCGATGTGCGAAGTATCCGGGTATTGCATCGCGGTGACTTCACTGGCCTCACGGGCCAGCACGTCTTCCTCGCGCATGATCAACAGCTGTGGATCTTTCTGGCTGTTGACCCGATACCAGCTGTCGAAGGTCGCGGTCTGATGAATGTCCGCCGGCAGCCGCGCATCGTAGAACGCATACAGGGTTTCTTCGTCGGCGAGAATGTCGCGCCGACGGGCCTTGGCTTCCAGTTCGTCGAGTTGCTCCAGCAACTGCGCATTGGCCGACAGGCACTTGGCCTTCGACTGGATTTCACCGCGCACCAGGCCTTCGCGGATAAACAGTTCGCGGGACACCACCGGGTCGACCGGACCGAAATGCACCGGTCGGCGACCGACCACGATCAGTCCGAACAAGGTGATCTGCTCGTAGGCCACGACCTGCCCGCGCTTCTTCTCCCAATGGGGTTCGAAGTGGTTCTTCTTGATCAGATGCCCGGCCAGTGGCTCGATCCAGTCGGCGTCGATCTTGGCGACCATGCGCGCATAGAGCTTGGTGGTCTCCACCAGTTCGGCGGTCATCAGCCATTGCGGGCGCTTCTTGCCGATGCCCGAAGACGGGTGAATCCAGAACCGCCGCTGACGGGCGCCGAGGTAATCGCCGTCTTCGGTTTTCTGTCCGATCTGGCTGAGCAGCCCCACCAGCACCGCCTTGTGCAGTTTCGGGTAATCCGCCGGCTCCTTGTTGAGGCTTAACTGCAGGTCGCGGCAAATAAGGCTCAACTGTCGATGGGAGTCGCGCCATTCGCGCAGGCGCAGGTAATTGAGGAAGTTCTTGCGGCACCAGTTGCGCAGCGGGCTGGCGCTCAGCGCCTGGCGCTGCTCTTCAAAACCGCGCCACAGATTGACCAGCGCGGCAAAATCCGAATCGGGATCTTTCCACTGCGCATGCGCCTGGTCCGCCGCCTGCTGACGCTCCGGTGGACGCTCGCGCGGGTCCTGGATCGACATGGCGCTGGCGACGATCAGCACTTCCTGCAAACTGCCCAGCTTCGCCGCCTCCAGCAGCATGCGGCCCATGCGCGGGTCCACCGGCAAGCGCGCCAACTGCCGACCGAGCGGCGTCAACTGGCTGTTGCGGTCCACCGCCGAGAGTTCCTGCAACAGGTTGAAACCGTCGCTGATGGCCTTGCCATCCGGCGGCTCGATGAAGGGGAAATCGGTGATTTCGCCGAGGCGCAGGTGCAGCATCTGCAGGATGACGGCGGCCAGGTTGGTGCGCAGGATTTCCGGATCGGTAAATTCCGGGCGACCGAGGAAATCCTCTTCGCTGTACAAGCGTACGCAGATACCCGGCTCGACCCGTCCGCAACGGCCTTTACGCTGGTTGGCGCTGGCCTGGGAAATCGCTTCGATGGGCAGGCGCTGGACCTTGGCCCGATAGCTGTAGCGGCTGATGCGCGCGGTGCCGCTGTCGATCACGTAACGAATGCCGGGCACCGTCAGCGAGGTTTCCGCGACGTTGGTCGCCAGCACCACGCGACGCCCCGGGTGGGACTGGAAAATCCGCTGTTGCTCGGCCGGCGAGAGCCGCGCGTACAACGGCAGGATTTCGGTGTGCTTGAGCTGGGCCTTGCGCAGCATGTCGGCGGCGTCGCGGATCTCTCGTTCACCGGGCAGGAACACCAGCACGTCGCCCGGACTGCGCCGCTCGCTGCGTTCATAAGCGGCGATTTCGTCGAGGGTGGCGAGAATCGCCTGGTCCACGGTCAGGTCATCCTCGACCCGGTTGCCCTCTTCGTCCTGCTCCAGGGTCAGCGGGCGATACCAGGTGTCCACCGGGAAGGTACGACCGGACACCTCGACGATCGGCGCGTCGTCGAAATGCCTGGAGAAGCGCTCCAGGTCGATGGTCGCCGAGGTGATGATGACTTTCAGGTCCGGACGGCGCGGCAGCAGGGTTTTCAGGTAACCCAGCAGGAAATCGATGTTGAGGCTGCGTTCGTGGGCCTCGTCGACGATGATCGTGTCGTAGCGTTCCAGGTAACGGTCGTTCTGGGTTTCCGCGAGCAGGATGCCGTCGGTCATCAGTTTGATCAGGGTGTTGGCATCGCTCTGATCCTCGAAACGCACCTGGTAACCGACCAGCGCGCCCAAGGGGGTGCCCAGTTCCTCGGCGACCCGGCTGGCGACACTGCGCGCGGCGATGCGGCGCGGCTGGGTGTGGCCGATCAGGCCGTGCTGGCCACGACCGATTTCCAGGCAGATCTTCGGCAACTGGGTGGTTTTACCCGAGCCGGTCTCGCCGGCGATGATCAACACCTGGTGCTTTTCCAGCGCCTGCTTGATTTCGTCGCGCTTGGCGGCAATCGGCAGGCTGTCGTCGTAACGAATCACCGGCAGGCTGGCCTTGCGCGCCAGCACCTGATCGCAGGACGCCTGCATGCGCGCCACCCATTGGACCAACTTGGCCTCGTCGGGTTTCTTGCGCAGCTCAAGCAACTGCCGCCGCAGCCGGTGACGGTCGGCGAGCATGGCGTGATCGAGGTTTTTCAGCAGTTTGTCGATGGAAGGCGATTCGTCAGTCATCAGGTACGCAATAAGTCGTCTAGTGGCGCAGGGGGGCGATTGTCGCAGATTTCACGGCCGCTGCGCGGCCGATTCGCGAGCCGGCTCACTCCCACCGTTGACGGTGGTGCTGCCGATTGCAGGGTCGGCACAGACCCAGTGTGGGAGCGAGCCGGCTCGCGAAGCGGACACACAGAGCTACTCGTTATCGAGGCCCTTGCGCCGATACGGGAACACATCGATCACTTTCCCGGCCCGAATCGCCTCCTGCAAACCCTTCCAGTAATCGGCGTTGTACAACTCGCCATGCAACTGGTCGAACAACTTGCGCTGCCCCGCATCGGCAAACAGGAACGGCGGAAACTCTTCCGGGAACACGTCCAGCGGCCCGATCGAATACCACGGCTCCGAGGCCATTTCGTCCTCGGGTGTGCGCGGCGCCGGGATGTGGCGGAAGTTGGCTTCGGTCAGGAAACAGATTTCGTCGTAGTCATAGAACACCACGCGACCATGACGGGTCACGCCGAAATTCTTCAGCAGCATGTCGCCGGGAAAGATGTTGGCCGCCGCCAGTTGCTTGATCGCCAGCCCGTAGTCGTCCAGCGCCTCGCGCACTTGCGCTTCGTTGGCGTTGTCCAGGTACAGGTTCAGCGGCGTCATCCGCCGTTCCGTCCAGCAGTGGCGGATCAGCACCGTGTCACCTTCGACCGACACGGTGGACGGCGCCACTTCCAGCAATTCCTCAAGGCATGCCGGTTCGAATTTACCCAGTGGAAAACGGAAGTCGGCGAACTCCTGGGTATCGGCCATGCGCCCGACGCGGTCGACGCTTTTCACCAGCCGGTACTTCTCGATCACCGTGGCGCGGTCGACGTTTTTCGACGGAGAAAACCGGTCCTTGATGATTTTGAACACGGTGTTGAAACCCGGCAGGGTGAACACGCTCATCACCATGCCACGCACGCCGGGGGCCATGATGAACTGGTCGTCGGTGTTGGCCAGGTGATTGATCAGCGCCCGGTAGAACTCCGATTTGCCGTGCTTGTAGAAACCGATCGAGGTGTACAGCTCGGCGATGTGCTTGCCCGGCAGGATGCGTTTGAGGAAGCCGATGAACTCCGCCGGCACCGGCACATCCACCATGAAATACGAACGGGTGAAGGAAAAGATGATCGACACGTCGGCTTCGTCGGTGATCAGCGCATCGATCTGGATGCCGCGACCTTCCAGGTGCAGCAGCGGGATCGCCAGCGGCCATTGCTCATCGGCGGTGAAGATGCGCCCCACCAGGTACGCGCCCTTGTTGCGGTACAGCACCGAGGAGAACAACTCGACGCTCAGATCCGGGTCCTTGCACACCCAGTCCGGCAGGTTCTCGCGCAATTGCGCCTCGAGGCGTCGCAGGTCGCCCGGCAGGTCGGCGTAATCCTCGCGGAAACGGTAGTCGGCAAATATGCTCGCGAGCATCTCCGCCAGGTGCCCCTGGGGTTTGTAGGTGCGGGTTTGCGCGGCGCGCGCCCGGCGCAGGCTGGGCCGGGTGGTGTGGATGAACATGCAGCCATCGCTGATCAGGTCATGGCTGAACAAGCCGCAGAAGATCGAGTTGTACCAGGTCTCGGACAACTCATCGTCGAAGCGCAGGTCAATCAGGCTGATGTAGGCGCTCTTGACCAGCGGCCAGCAACTGACATCCAGGGTGTCGGAATCGAAGGCAACACGCAGCCGCTCGACCGTTTCACTGACTTTTTCTTCGTAGAGGTTGATCCGTGCCGCCGACGCCACCTGCGTCGCCTGCCACTGGGCCTGCTCGAAACGCGCCCGGGCGCCGTCGGTGATCTGGCGAAAATGCTCACGGTAATCGTCAAAGCCATCGAGGACCATTCGGGCGATGTCGGCGGCGGGCCATTGCTGCGGCATGGTGAAACCTCTGCGGTTATCTGGAAGACCTGAGCTTAGCCAGTCAACCCGGTGCAGGAGAAGGGTATTTTCGGCCGTTGTTGCGGATGATTCATTTGGATACAGATATTTTTTCGGTTTTTTTAAGTCGACCGTTTAGTCAATAAACGACCTTCCATCAGCGCATCTCAGTGATGAATCGATTCATCCACAGACCTCGAATTCCGTGGCTTTCGGATCCAATCCTGGAGGCGCACGCCGTTTTGCGCCGCCCACTTCAAACCTTCGTGGCCTCCTGAACGCCTCCCAAGGTGGCCTTACCAAAGTAGTGGCACTTTGATATACACGCCGCCGTTACCCGCCTAATAACAAGATCTTCGGTCAACGAGGACTACCTCTCTCATATGCCCAAGGAGCATTTTCATGCCGTTAAGGAACCTGCGCATCGGTTTGCGTGCCAGTTTGAGTTTCGCCGTTCTCGCCAGTCTTCTGGTACTGGTCGGACTGTTTGGTCTCGGTCAGATGGCGACCTTGCGCGAAAGCGCCAGAATCATTGAAGAATCATGGATGCCAAGCAGCGAGCGCATTCACGACAGCGCGGCCAACATCGCGACCATCCGCCTGGAGTCGTTGCGCCTCAGGACCAGCAGCCACAGTGAGGTCAGGCAGAAGAGCAAGGGCATCATCAGCGCCCAACGCCAGGAGTTGCTCCAGCGTCTCGAGGATCACGCGGCCCTGCTGTCGAGCGATCAGGAACGGGCCATGCTCGACAGCCTGAAGTCAACCGTCGCCAAGTACCTGTCGCTCGTCGACCAGGTCATTGCCCACATCGACGCCGGCCATGACAGTCAGGCCTACGAGCACCTCAACGTCGAATCCAACGTGCAGGGCACCCAGCTGGACAAAATCCTGGAGTCGATGATCAGCTTCAACCAGCAAGGTGCCGACGCCGCCGCCGACGCCGCCACGGCGTTGTACCAGCGCGCGCAATGGATCGTCGGCTCGATCATCGTCGTTGCCTTGCTGGCCACCCTGCTCCTGGCCTGGGCGCTGACCCGCAGCATCACCACGCCCATCAATCAGGCCCTGGACGTCGCCCGCCGGATTGCCTCGGGTGACCTCAGCGGCAAAGTCGTCAGCGATGGCAAGGACGAAGCTGCGCAGTTGCTCGATGCCCTGGCCGACATGCAGGGCAACCTGCGTTCGACCATCCACGGCATCAGTGAGTCGGCCCGACAACTGGCCTCCGCCGCCGAAGAGATGAGTTCGGTGATGGAGGAAAGCACCCGCAGCCTGCAACAACAGAACGACCAGATCGAAATGGCCGCCACCGCCGTCACCGAAATGAGCACGGCGGTGGATGAAGTGGCCAGCAATGCCGTGTCCAGCGCCGAAGCGTCCCAGGCATCGAACGAGGACAGCAAGCACGGGCACCTTCAGGTCAGCGAAACCATCACCTCGATCCAGGGCCTGGTCAGTGAAGTGCTGGGCGCCTCGGAACAGGCCCAGGGCCTGGCCGTCCAGGCGCAGGACATCAGCAAGGTGCTGGAAGTGATCCGCGGCATCGCCGGCCAGACCAACCTGCTGGCACTCAATGCCGCCATTGAAGCGGCGCGCGCCGGTGAAGCCGGACGCGGGTTCGCCGTGGTGGCCGATGAAGTGCGCTCGCTGGCGCAACGCACGCAGAACTCCACCGAAGAAATCGAGCTGATGATCACCAACATCCAGCAAGGCACCGGGGCCACGGTCGGCGCTTTGCAAAGCAGCGCCGAGCATGCCAACCAGACCTTGCACCGGGCCAACAGTGCGGGCAATGCGCTGGAGAAAATCACCGCGTCGATCTCGCAGATCAACGAACGCAACCTGGTGATCGCCAGCGCCGCCGAACAGCAGGCACTGGTGGCCCGGGAAGTCGATCAGAACCTGGTGAACATCCGCGATCTTTCGACCCAGACGGCCGCAGGCGCCACTCAGACCTCGGCCGCCAGCCATGAACTGTCTCGGCTGGCGGTTGACCTCAACGGCCTGGTGACGCGCTTTGTAATTTGATGCCGGTTTTTCGGTTGCCATCGACCGGGCGCTCGGCAACACTCTCGCCCCCATCAAAGGAAGGAGTGCACCGTGAGCCCTGTCGATTCTGTGCGTCTGCTGTCGCTGGCGGCCATCTGGGGTGCGAGCTTTCTGTTCATGCGCATCATTGCCCCGGTGATCGGCCCCATTCCCACCGCGTTTTTCCGTGTCTCGATAGCCGCCGTCGGGTTGCTGGCGATTCTCGGGCTGCTGCGCGTGCGCTGGGATTTCAAAGGCAAGCTGAAAACCGTGATGTTGCTCGGGGTGATCAACTCGGGCATTCCGGCGACGCTCTATTCGGTGGCGGCCCAGGTACTGCCTGCCGGCTACTCGGCGATTTTCAACGCGACGACGCCGTTGATGGGCGTGTTGATCGGCGGGCTGTTTTTCAGTGAACGGCTCACCGCCGCCAAACTCGGCGGGGTGTTTCTCGGCCTGTTCGGCGTGGGTGTGTTGACCCGCGCCGGTCCGGTGGCGTTCGACCTGCAACTGTTGATGGGCGCCCTCGCCTGCCTGCTGGCCACCACTTGCTATGGTTTTGCCGGGTTTCTCGCCCGCCGCTGGCTCGATCAGGCCGGAGGGCTCGACAGTCGCCTGTCGGCGCTGGGCAGCATGCTCGGGGCCACCCTGTTCCTGCTGCCGCTGTTCGGCTACAGCGTGCTCAGCCAGCCACCGGCGAGCTGGGGCGGCTGGAATGTCTGGCTGTCGTTGCTGGGGTTGGGGCTGGTGTGCACGGCGTTCGCCTACATCATCTACTTCCGCCTGCTGAGCTCGATCGGCCCGGTGAAATCGATGACGACGACCTTCCTCATTCCACCGTTTGGCGTGCTGTGGGGCGCGCTGTTGCTGGATGAACCGCTGTCGATTGCACACCTGTATGGCGGGGTGTTGATTGCGGCGGCGTTGTGGTTGGTGTTGAAGCCGGCCCGGCAGGTGGGTCGGTAAAAGCATCGCGAGCAGGCTCGCTCCCACAGGATCTCGGGTAAAACAGGAATCTGTGTACACCCTCATCACTGTGGGAGCGAGCCTGCTCGCGATTCGTTCAGCCACTACAAAGCTGCCTGACTCACCTCCCCATCCACCAACCGCCGAATCCCCAGCGGATTGCTGTCCTGCAACGCCTCGGGCAGCAACGCATCCGGATAATTCTGGAAGCACACCGGGCGTAGGAAGCGGTCGATCGCCAGTGTCCCCACCGACGTCCCCCTGGCATCCGACGTCGCCGGATACGGCCCGCCATGGACCATGGCGTCACAGACTTCGACGCCGGTCGGATAACCGTTGAGCAAGATCCGACCGACTTTTTCCTGCAGCACGTCGGTCAGCCAGCGGTGCTCCAGCAACTCGTCGGCCTCGCCAATCAGTGTCGCGGTCAATTGCCCGCGCAAGCCGTGCAGCGCTGCCGCGAGCTGCGCCCGATCCTCGACTTCGATGACGATGGTGGTCGGTCCGAAGACCTCCTCCTGAAGCAGTTCGTCGCCTTTGAGCAACAGGCTGACATCGGCCTTGAACACCTGCGGTTGCGCCTGCCGGCCCTGCTGCGGTTTGCCCGCCAGGTGCGTCAGCCCGGGATGTTCGTGCAGCTCGACCAGCCCATGGCTGTAGCTGGCCAGCGCACCGGCGTTGAGCATGGTCTGCGCCGGTTGCTCGTTCATGGAGGTGCAGAACGCCTGCAAAAATGCGCTGAATTGCGGCGAGCGCAGGCCGATGACCAGGCCCGGGTTGGTGCAGAACTGGCCACACCCCAACGTCACCGAACCGGCCAGTTGCGCCGCGATCTGCTCACCACGCACCTGGAGCGCTTCGGGCAACAGGAACACCGGGTTGATGCTCGACATTTCGGCGAACACCGGGATCGGCTGCGCTCGGGTCGCGGCCATGTGACTCAAGGCATTGCCGCCCTTGAGCGAACCGGTAAACCCGACCGCCTGGATCGCCGGGTGCTTGACCAGCCACTCGCCCACGCCCGCGCCGTAGATCATGTTGAACACACCCGCCGGCATGCCCGTGCGTTCGGCCGCGCGGAGGATCGCGTCAGCGACCCACTCGGCCGTCGCCATATGCCCGCTGTGCGCCTTGAACACCACCGGGCAGCCGGCGGCCAGGGCCGACGCGGTATCGCCACCGGCCGTGGAAAAGGCCAGTGGGAAGTTGCTCGCACCGAACACCGCCACCGGGCCGATGGCGATGCGGTACTGACGCAGGTCGGGACGCGGCAGCGGCTGCCGGTCCGGCAGTGCCCGGTCAATCCGCGCGCCATAGAAGTCACCGCGTCGCAGGACCTTGGCGAACAGACGCATCTGGCCGCTGGTGCGACCCCGTTCGCCCTGGATACGAGCGGCCGGCAAGGCAGTTTCGCGGCACACGGTGGCGACGAACTCATCGCCCAGCGCATCGATTTCATCGGCGATGGCGTCGAGGAACGTGGCGCGTTTTTCCGCGCTCAGGTTGCGGTAGATCGGACAGGCCGCAGCGGCGGCCTTGGCGGCGGCATCCACCTCGGCTTCGCTGGCCTGGAAAAACCGTACCGGCAAGGGTTCACCGGTGGTGGCATCGAGACTTTGCAGTTGCACGGTGCCGTTGGCACTGCGTCGCCCGCCAATGTAGTTGTGGCCCAGTAACGTGGTCATGAGGTTTCCTTGAGCAGCTGACAAGTGAAGAGTTAAAGCGCACGCACCTGGCCGATGGGCAGTGGCTGCGCGCTTTCGCCGATACCGTTGACCAACGGCGCGCCGAACTCGTCGAGGCTGATCTGGAACCGATCCCCCGGCTGGGTCTTCACCCCGTCGGCGAACGACAGCGTCGCGGTGCCGAAGTAGTGCACGTGAACATCGCCGGGACGCAGGAACTGTGCGTATTTGAAGTGGTGAAATTCCAGGTTGGCGAGGCTGTGGCACATGTTGTCTTCACCGCTGAGGAATTCCTTTTCCCAGAGGGTTTCGCCGTTGCGCACGATGCGGCTGGTGCCGACCAGATGCCGGGGCAATTCGCCGACGCGCAACTCGGGACCGTAGGCGCAACTGCGCAGTTTCGAGTGCGCCAGGTACAGGTAATTGCGCCGCTCCATCACATGGTCGGAGAACTCGTTGCCCAAGGCAAAACCGACGCGATACGGCAGGCCGTCGTCGCCGATCACGTAGAGACCGGTCAGCTCCGGTTCCTCACCGGCATCCTCGGCGAACGGGGGCACCGGGAAATCCGCGCCGGGGCGCACGACGATGCTGCCGTCGCCCTTGTAGAACCACTCGGGTTGCGCACCGACCTGACCGTCCGCCGGTTTGCCGCCATCCAGGCCCCACTTGAACATGCGCATGGTGTCGGTCATGCCGGCTTCGACCGCACCGTCATGCTGGTGCATCTTGTCCCGCGCCGAGGCACTGCCCAGGTGAGTCAGGCCGGTGCCGCTGATCAGGCAGTGCGCCGGGTCGTCGTGGTCCAGCGGCGGCAGGACCTTGCCCTGCTGCAACAGCTGCGCGTAATCCGGGCCCGGCCGGGTGCCGCGCAGGGCCACTTCATCCTGCAGGCTGCGTTGCGCACGGATGGCCGCGAGGGCCAGTTCACGGGTGCTGGCGGTGTTGTTCAACACCTGCACGAGGGAACCCTCGACCACGCCGACCTGGCGTTCTCCAGCGGTATTTTCGAATTGAATCAGGCGCATGTTTTCCTCCACTGAGTCGCGATGGCGCCGTCCGGGACGGCGCCTCAAGGTCACTCGATGATGTTGAAGTCGCTCAGGTATTCATCGGAGATTTCCAGGCCCAGGCCCGGTTTGTTGTCATCGAGCTGGATGTAGCCGTTGACCGGCTGCGGCTCGCCCTTGAACACGTAGTAGAACAGCTCGTTGCCGACCTCGACGTCGAACACCGGGAAGAACTCGGCCATCGGCGAGGCCGTGGTGGACATGGTCAGGTGGTAGTTGTGCATCTGCCCGGCGTGCGGGATGACCGGCACCGACCAGGCCTCGGCCATGGCGTTGATCTTGCGCGCGGCGGTGATGCCGCCGACGCGGTTGGTGTCGTACTGGATCACGTCGACGGCGCGACGTTCCAGCAGGTCCTTGAAACCGTAGGAGGTGAATTCGTGCTCGCCACCGGAGATCGGCATGATCCCCATTTTTTTCAGCTCGATGTAACCCTCGATGTCGTCGGCGATCACCGGCTCTTCCAGCCAGCGCGGTTCGAACTCGGCAAGCTTGGGCAGCATGCGGCGCGCATATTCCAGGGTCCAGCCCATGTAGCACTCGAGCATGATGTCGACGTCAGGGCCGGCCAGCTCGCGCAGGGCACGCACTTGTTCGATGTTGCGACGCATGCCGGCGGGGCCGTCTTTCGGGCCGTAGCCGAAGCGCATCTTCAGCGCGGTGAACCCCTGATTCAGGTAGCCCTGGGCTTCTTCGAGGAACAGGTCGAGGTTGTCGTTGGCGTAGAGCTTGGAGGCGTAGGTACAGATCTTCTCTTTGGTGCGCCCGCCCAGCAGCTTGAACACCGGTTTGTTGACCGCTTTGCCCATGATGTCCCAGATCGCGATATCGATCGCCGAGATCGCCGCCATGCCAATGCCTTTGCGGCCCCAGGCGTGGCTCTGGCGGTACATTTTCTGCCAGATGTATTCGTTGTCGAACGGGTCTTCGCCAATCGCGATCGGTGCCAGGTAAGTGTCGATGATTTCCTTGGCCACACGCGGCGCCAGAGCGCAGTTGCCGATGCCGACGAGACCGGTGTCGGTCTCGACTTCCACCACCAGCCAACCGTGGAACCGGAACGAGCCCATGGCATCGCCGCGCTCGAACAGGATGTCGCTGGCATTGGTGCAGAAGTGCGCCTGCGGTGGGACGACTTTGCCTTTCCACTCGAAAACGCGGGTACGGATTGCTTTGATTTTCATGAATTCAGTTCCTTGCTAACGCTTGGGTAGTGATCAGCCAACCTGAGCCGGTGTGAGCTGCGAGGGGGTTTCGGGGGTGTGGGTGGTGCGAAGTCGGGACAGCAGGACGGCGCCGAGAATGCCCACCAGGGCCAGGGCGAACATGCCGGCACGCGGGTCGGCGAAACTGCTTTCCATCACGGTTTTCAGGTTCGGCGCGACGAAGCCGCCGAGGTTGCCGATGGAGTTGATCAGCGCGATTCCGCCCGCCGCCGCCGCACCGCTGAGGTAGCTGGTGGGAATGGTCCAGAACAGCGGCTGGACCGAGACGAAACCGGCGGCCGCAAAACAGAAGGCGATCACCACCGGCACCATGCTGGTGCCCAGCGCCGAAGCGGCGATACCGAGGGCTGCCATGGTCAGCATGCACACGGCGAGGCGACGGTGCTGGCCAGTGCGGTCGGCATAGCGGGTCACAAGGCGGGTCACCACCAGGGCGCAGACCCACGGGATCGCGGTGATCAGGCCGACGTTGAGGCCGACATGCCCGTCGAGCAGACCGGCAATGCGGGTCGGCAGGTAGAACACCACGCCGTAGACACTCATCTGAATGGTGAAATACGCCAGGCAGAATTGCAGCACCCGCCCGTTGCGCAGGGCACTGAAGAAACCATGGGGGCTGCTGTCCTTTTTCTTCGCGTCTTCTTCGCTGAGCGCGGTTTCCAGCGCCTGCTTTTCTTCAGCGCTGAGCCAGGTGGCCTGGGCCGGACGGTCGACCAGATAGAAGTACGCGGCGATGCCGACCACCGATGCCATCAAGCCTTCCACGACGAACAGCCACTGCCAGTTGGTCAGGCCGAACACGCCGTGGAAATCCAGCAGCCAGCCCGACAGCGGACTACCCAGGACCAGCGCCAGCGGCAAGCCGAAATAGAACAGGCCGAGCGCCTGGCCACGGCTCTGCGCCGGGAACCAGTAAGTGAGGTAGAGAATGATCCCCGGGAAGAAACCGGCTTCGGCCACACCCAGCAGGAAACGCAGGACGTAAAAGGTTTCGGCGTTGTGGGCGAACATCATCGCCGCCGACACCAGCCCCCAGGTCACCATGATCCGGCACAGCCAGACCTTCGCACCGAGGCGGTGCAGCATGTAGTTGCTCGGCACTTCGAAAAACGCATACCCGATGAAGAAGATGCTCGCGCCAAACGCAAACGCCGCATCGCCCAGCCCGGTGTCCGCTTGCAGCGCCGCTTTGGCGAAGCCGACGTTGGAGCGATCGATGAACGCGAGGATGTACATCAGGATCAGAAACGGCAGCAAACGCAGCCGGCTTTTGGAGATGGCACTGGACAGAGCCAGGGCGGAATCTGGACGGGTCATGTGAAGTTTCCTGTACTGCCGGTATGGGCCTTGCGGAAGTGACAAGGCAGGCTTTTTGTAGTTGTCGTCGGATGGACCGAAGCGGCCTGTGTGGCCTGCTGAGCTCATTCGATGGAGCGACTGTAGCCAGCGCAGGGAGGTGCGGATAATCACTTATGCGCATCCATCGATAACCTGGGGTGATAGGTTCGAGCAGTAATTGCACAAATTGGGTTATCAGGCTGCCAAACAGCTTTGCCACTCCCAAAACCACTGTGGGAGCGAGCAGGCTCGCGACAGCGGGCGGACAGTCACCATTGCAGTGCCTGTACAGCCGTCATCGCGAGCAGGCTCGCTCCCACAGGTTGATTTCAGTCGTTCACAGTTTGTGTGGGTGCACACAGCGCCCACAGGGTGACGCGTTGATCATCAGTAGCGGTTGCCACCCATCCGGCAGGCGATTTCGAAGGCCTGGCGGATCGCGCCGGGGTTGGCCTTGCCTTGCCCGGCGATATCGAAGGCGGTGCCGTGGGCCGGGGTGGTGATCGGGATTGGCAGGCCGCCCTGGACGGTCACGCCACGGGAGAAGCCCATCAGCTTGATCGCGATCTGTCCCTGATCGTGATACATGGTCACCACTGCGTCGAAGGCACTGGCGTCGCCCTGTACCTTGAGGAAGATCGTGTCGCCCGGATACGGTCCTTCCGCCGCGATGCCGGCGGCCTGCGCGGTGCGCACCGCCGGGCCGATGATGTCCAGTTCTTCGCGGCCAAACGAGCCGTTATCGCCGTTGTGCGGGTTCAAGCCACAGACACCGATGCGCGGTTTTTCCAGGCCGCTGCGTTTCAGTGCGGTGTCGATCAACTGGATCGCTTCCACCACCCGCTCCTGGCTGAGCATCCCCGGCACCTGTGCCAACGCCACATGGGAAGTCACCCGGGACGTCCAGAGGTTGTCGAGCACATTGAACTCACAGAAGGGGCCGTGGAAATCCAGCAGCTCGGCAAACCAGTGCAGTTCATCGTTGTGCGCCATGCCGGCCATGTGCAGCGAGGTCTTGTTCAACGGCCCGAACAGCACCGCATCGGTGGTGCCGGCCTCGGTCAGGCGCAGGGCTTTTTCCAGGGTGTCGAGGCTGTAGCGCCCACCCATGACACTGGCTTCGCTGCGGGCAAATTCCCCCAGCGTGTCGCCTCGGAAGTCATAGAACAGCGGCGTGTCGTCGGTGAACGACAACTGCTCCAGCGATTCCACGCGACGGTAGGGAAACTCAACCCCGGCGATGCGCATGCCGCGACGCATCTCCGCCTCGTCGGCAATCAGGATCACGTTGGCCTGGCGGCGTACGTCGGGCTCGCCGAGCAACCGTGCGATCAGCTCCGGGCCAATGCCGGCGGGGTCGCCCAGGACCATGGCGATGGTTGTCTTGTTCATGCTTCACTCCTCAGGGATTCAGGCCGTGTCCGGTCAATGGCGCAAGGTTCGCAGCGGTACACCCGCTGCGCGTTGCTGTAGAACAGTCGCTCCTGATCCGCCGGCGGCAGGTCAGCAACGATGGATTTGAAACCGCTGTAAATGTCGTCGAACGAGCCGCACAGGCTGTCCACCGGAAAGTTGCTGGCGAACATCACACGCCCGGCGCCGAACATGGCGATCACTTCGCGCACGATCCACGCGTTGTCCTTGGCGCGCCACGCCCGGCCCTTGAGGCCCAGGCCGGAAATCTTCACCTGGACGTTCGGCCATTCGGCCAGCCGCGCCATCGCCCGGCGCCAGCCGGCAAGGCCTTCGGCGCTGCGGTCACTGGGCAAACCGGCGTGATTGAGGATCAGCGTGGTGCCGGGAAAGTCCCGGGCCAACCGTTCGGCTTCGTGCAGATTCCACCAGGGAGTCTGCAAGTCGAAGTGCAGCCCCAGCCCCTGCAAGGCCGCATAACTGCGGCGCCAGTGCTCGTCGCTCATGAGGCTGCGCACATGGCCAACCTGCGCCGGGGTTGTCGGCCCGCCAGGCTTGTGGCGCACGCTGCGCACACACTCGAACGCCGCTTGCTCGGCGAGCACCGCGAGTGCGTCCGGGTGATCGAGCCAGGCCTGCGCCACCACCGCATTCGGCACCCCGTAGCGCGCGGCCAGTTGCTCGATGAAACGGGTTTCTCCGATCGGGTCCCGTGGGTCCCATTCGGTCTCGATGTACACCGTTTGCACGACGTTGTGCGGGCCGGCATCGGCGAAGTAATCGTCGGGAAAATAGCGCCGCTTGATCGCGCTGTAGTCGCCGTAGCGAAACGGAATGTTGGCCTCGGGCGCGAGCCAGGGATGCGGGTTGAGCGTCGGGTCCCAGAAATGATGATGGGCGTCGATGATCGGTCCGTCGTACAGCTTAGCCATGGCGCACCTCGTCCAGACTGATGAACAGCGTTGCCAGCACAAACACCGCCGAGCACAGCGCAAAGAACCCCAGCACCGGGGCGAACCCACCGGCCATTTGCAGGATCACCCCGACCAGGATCGGCACCGCAATCCCGCCGGTGCTGCCGGCCATGTTCATCACCCCGCCGATCAGGCCGACCCGCGCCGGTGCCGCGAGCAGCGCCGGGAAGCTCCAGTAGAGGCTGCCCCACATCAGGAAAAACGCGGTCATCGCCAACAGCGCCACGGCGGCAAAAGGGTTGGTCAGGGTCGGCAACAACAGGAACGCGCCGAGCGCCACCAGGCCGGAAAACGCCAGCAGGCCCTTGACCGCCACGCCACGGCGCACGCCCTTGCGGATCAGGCCGTCGCAGAGAAAGCCGCCGGTCAACGAGCCCAGCGCGCCGCAGATGAAAATCACGAACGTCGCCGCGCCAATGCCCTTGATATCGAAGCCACGGGCCTGCGCCAGGTAGCTCGGCCCCCAGGTCAGCAGCCCGAAATACACCATCGCCCAACTGGCGCGGCCTATCAGCAAGCCGCTGAGGGAGCGCGCGGCAATGCCCAGGCCCTTGACCGGCACGCGCGCGGCCTCGGCAGCCGGCGTCAGGCGCCCGGCGTTGATCTTCTCCAGCTCTTGCGCATTGACCTGCGGGTGAGTAGCCGGGTCATCGCGCAGGTAGCGCCACGCCAGCCAGCCCAGCACCAGCGTGGCGACGCCGGCGATGCCAAAGGCCAGTCGCCAGGAGTCCAGCGTGGCGATCAGGTAGGCAATGATCAGCCCGCCCAGTGCAACGCCCAACGGGCTGCCGCTGTCCATCAGCACCGCGCCGCGACTGCGTTCGCTGGGTGCCAGCCACAGCGAAATCAACTTGCCGCCCGACGGGAACAACGGCGCCTCGGCGGCCCCCAGCGCGACCCGGGCGAACAGCAACGACAACCCGCCGGTGGCAAATGCCGCGAGCACCTGGAAAGTCCCCCACAGCCCGGTGGACCAGCTGATCACCCGGTGCGGTCCGAAACGATCAATCATCCAGCCGCCGGGAATCTGCAACAGTGCATACGCCCAGAAGAAGCTGCTGAGGATCAGCCCTTGCAGGCTCGGCGACAGGGAGAATTCATGGGCGATGGTCGGCATCGCAATCGACAGCGACACCCGGTCGATCAGGTTGACCATGGTCAGCGCGAAGACGATCGCGAAGATCCGCCAGCGTACGCTGCTGGCCTTGGTGGTGCCCGCCAGGGGTGTGGCCGCTGCGGCGGGTGGGACATCTGCCTCTGGCAGATGCAGGGAAGCACTGGGACGAGCCATGGTGCATACCTCGATTTATTATTTTTGTAGGAGTGTCGCATTTGCCGTTTCAGGACGGCATGGGTGAGCACTATCGAAGGCCCAGCGATAACCGTCTAATCAAAACTGGAAATACGGCGATAGCCTTGAGTTATGGCATGCCCGGCTTTCAGGGACCTTTCAGTCAAAACGCCTCAACCGTACTTTGCCCTGAAACCGCTCTGGCGCGAGGCTCCTGGCGAACGGTCTGATCGATCATCCGACGAGCTATAACCCCAGGCTATCGGTGTATGTATTGTTTTGACTAGACGCGAGGGCGGCGGCTTCCCACACTCGGGCCAGGCTTGCAGCTTTTGAGCACCGACAAGTCACTCATAACAACTACAAAAACGAGGCCCTTCCATGCGAAATGCATTCGTCCGTCGCACATCCGGTCTGTTGCTTGGCTGCTCGTTGATCGCGGCCGGCGCCCTGCCCGCCCTCGCTCACGCCGCCTGGCAACCGGACAAGAACGTCGAGATCGTCGTCGCCGGCGGCCCCGGTGGCGGAACCGACCAGCTCGGCCGGTTGATCCAGTCGATCATCACCACCCACAAACTGCTCGACGTCAACACCATCGTCCTCAACAAGGGCGGCGGCAACGGCGCCGAAGCCTTCCTCGACCTGAAAATGAACAAGGGCGACGCAGAAAAACTGGTGATCGGCACCAACAACATCTACCTGCTGCCCCTGGTGTCCAAGCTCGGCTACCAGTGGCAGGAACTGACCCCCGTCGCCGCCGTGGCCGAGGACGACTTCATTCTCTGGAGCTACAAGGGCGCGCCGTGGAAGGACGCCAAAGGCTTCTACGAAGCGGTCAAGGCCGACCCGAGCAAATTGCGTATGGGCGGCAGCCAGTCCAAGGACGTTGACCAGACCCTGACCCTGCTGCTGAACCAGACCACCCAGAGCAAGCTGGTCTACATCCCGTTCAAAAGCGGCAGCGAAGCCGCGACGCAACTGGCCGGCAAACACATCGCCGCCAACGTCAACAACCCCGCCGAAAGCATCAGTCAATGGCGCGGCGACCAGGTCGAACCGCTCTGTGTGTTCAGCCAGGAGCGCATGAACTACACCGACAAGGTCGCTGGCGACAAATCCTGGGCCGACGTGCCGACCTGCCACGAACAGGGCCTGGGCGTCGACCAGTATCGCTTCCCGCGCACCGTGTTCATGCCCGGCGAAGTCACCGCCGAGCAGCGGGCGTTCTACGTCGAGCTGATGCGCAAAGTCACCGAGACCCCGGAGTTCAAGGCTTACGTGAAGCAGAACGCGCTGGTGCCGACCTTCCTCGAGGGCGAGACACTGACCGCCTACATCGAAAAAGACACCGCCCGCGTCACCCCGGTGTTCAAAGAAGCCGGCTGGCTGAAAAACTGAGTCAGCGACGGCCGTACGCCTGCGCACGGCCGTCACCCCTGGAGGTGCTTTCATGTCCCATTCTTCGGATTCACCGGCCCTGGTCGGTACCCGCTGGGTCGAACTCGGCCTGGCCATCTTCACCGCGCTGATCGGCGCGGTGGTGATGGTCGGCAGTGTCGAACAGGGTATCGGCTGGGGCGATTCCGGCCCCGAGCCGGGTTATTTCCCGTTCTACATCGGCCTGATGCTGTGCGCCGCGAGCGTGGCCAACGGCGTACTGACCCTGGTGCGCTGGCAGGCGCTGAGCATTTCATTCGTCAGCCGCAGCGCGTTCAGGCAAGTGCTGTCGGTGTTCATCCCGATCGCCCTGTTCGTCGCGGCCATGCCCTTCACCGGCATCTACGTGGCGTCGGCCTGTTTCATTGCCTGGTTCATGGCCCGTGACAAAGTCCGCGCCAGGCCCTACGGCAAACTGATGATCGCCAGCGTGTCCCTCGGCGCGGCACTGGCCAGCTACCTGATTTTCGCGCTGTGGTTCAAGGTCCCGCTGGATGCAGGTCCCCTGGGCGACCTGTTGAACCTGTTGGGGAGAACCTTCCAATGAGCGAATTCGATTCCCTGCTGCAAGGCATGAACCTGATCCTCACGCCCGGCCACATCGGCCTGATGGTGATCGGCGTGCTGCTGGGCATCCTGGTCGGTGTATTGCCCGGCCTCGGCGCTCCCAATGGCGTGGCGTTGCTGCTGCCGCTGACGTTCACCATGTCGCCGGTGTCGGCGATCATCCTGCTTTCGTGCATGTATTGGGGCGCCTTGTTCGGCGGCTCGATCACCTCGATCCTGTTCAACATTCCCGGTGAACCCTCATCGGTGGCGACCACGTTCGACGGCTACCCGATGGCCCGCGAAGGTCGCGCCGCCGAAGCCTTGACCGCCGCCTTCAGCTCCGCACTGATCGGCGCCCTGGCCGGGGTGTTGTTGCTGACCTTCCTGTCGACCAAGATCGCCGCGTTCGCCATGACCTTCAGCTCGCCGGAGTTCTTCGCGGTGTACCTGCTGGCGTTCTGCACCTTCATCGGCATGAGCAAGAACCCGCCATTGAAAACCGTGGTGGCGATGATGATCGGTTTCGCCATGGCGGCCGTCGGCATGGACACCGTGTCCGGCAACCTGCGCCTGACCTTCGACCAGCCGATCCTGATGACCGGCATCAGCTTCGAAGTGGCGGTGATCGGTTTGTTCGGTATCGGCGAAATCCTCTGCACGGTCGAGGAAGGCCTGGTGTTCCGTGGCGAGCATGCGCGGATCACGCCGATGGTCATCCTGCGCACCTGGGCAAAACTGCCTCGCTACTGGTGGACGATTGTGCGCAGCACATTGGTGGGTTGCTGGATGGGCATTACCCCGGGCGGCCCGACGGCGGCTTCGTTCATGAGCTACAGCCTGGCGCGGCGCTTCTCGAAGAACCGCGAGAACTTCGGCAAGGGCGAGCTGGAAGGCGTGATCGCACCGGAAACCGCCGACCATGCGGCGGGCACCAGCGCCCTGCTGCCGATGTTGACCCTGGGCATCCCGGGTTCGGCCACGGCGGCGGTGATGCTCGGGGGCCTGATGATCTGGGGCCTGCACCCTGGCCCGACGCTGTTCGTCGAGCAGCATGATTTTGTCTGGGGCCTGATTGCGAGCATGTACCTGGGCAACGTGGTGAGCCTGATCGTGGTCCTGGCCACCGTGCCGCTGTTCGCCTCGATCCTGCGCATTCCGTTCTCGGTCATCGCGCCGATCATCATCATGGTCTGCGCCATCGGTGCCTACTCGGTGCACAACTCGTTCTTCGACGTGGTGCTGATGCTGGGCTTCGGCGCGCTGGGCTACCTGTTCAAGAAGCTCGGGTATCCGATCGCACCGCTGGTGCTGGCTGCCGTGCTGGGCGACAAGGCCGAAGATGCGTTCCGCCAGTCGATGCTGTTCTCCGACGGCCAGATCGGCATTTTCTGGTCGAACCCGCTGGTGGGCAGCCTGACCACGGCCGCCCTGCTGATGCTGTTCTGGCCGTTCATTTCCAAGGCACTGGGCTGCTTGATCGGCCTGCGCAAATCCGCGGCGGCCAAGACCAAACCGGTGCAGTGACACCGTAATGCTGGCAACGCCTGACATTTGTTGTCAGGCTTGCCACCGTCTTCTCTGCGAGCGTGGCCCATGACCCGAATTCCTGATGCCAATGTCATCCACAGCCGACTGCGCCTGCGCCAATTGCGCCTGATGCTGGCGCTGCAGGAATTCGGCTCGCTGCGCCGCGCCGCCGATCACATCGGCATGACCCAGCCAGCGGCGACCAAGATGCTGCACGAGGCCGAGGATCTGCTTGGCGTCGAACTGTTCGAACGCCTGCCCCGGGGCATGCGTTCAACCCCGTTCGGGGAAACCGTGATTTATTACGCGCGCATGGTGTTTGCCGAACTCAGCGGCATGCGCGAGGAACTGGTGGCCCTGGAATCCGGCAACCTGGGGCGCGTCGCCGTCGGGGCCATCCCGGCATTGGCCTCGGGGTTGCTGACCCGCACCATCGCCACCTTGAAACAGAGCCATCCACGCTTGTCGATGAGCATTCAGGTCGACACCAGCGACGTGCTCGTCCAGGCCCTGCTCCAGGACCAGCTCGACATCGTCCTGGGTCGGATTCCGGTGGGGGCGCGGGCTGAAGAGTTGCTGTTCGACAGCCTCGGCGAAGAGGCGCTGTGCGTGATCGCCAGTGCGCAGAATCCGCTGGCCAACGAGAAGCACCTGAGCTGGGCGGAATTGCAGAACATGACCTGGGTGCTGCAACAGCAGCCCAGCCCGATGCGCGCGATCATCAATCAGGTGTTTCACAATGCGCGGGTGGACATCCCCAGCAGCATCGTTGAAACCACCTCGATCATGACCTTGCTCTCGCTGATCCAGCAAACCGACATGCTCGGCGTCACGCCGGTTTCGGTGGTCGAGGACTATCCCGGCCGCGACCTGCTGGCGGTGCTGCCGATCAAGTTCGAAGCGCGGCTGCCACCGTACGGCTTGATCACCCGGCGCCATCGCATTCAATCGTCGGCCATGCAGGCGTTCATGAACTCGGTGCGTGCCGAGCATGCCTCGAGCAAATAAAAAAAGGCCTGGCGTACTGCGCCAGGCCTTTTCTTGTTCCCGCAGCGCTAGGTTTTTTTACGGAAGACAAACACCAGTCCGACGATGATCAACAGCATGCCCAGCAGGCTCAGCGCTGCCAGCCGATTGCCGAAGATCAGGTAGTCCATCACCGCTGTCACCGCCGGCACCAGGTAGAACAGGCTGGTGACATTGACCAGGTTGCCGCGAGCGATCAGGCGATACAGCAACAACGTGGCCAGCACCGACACCACCAGCCCCATCCACAGCACCGGCACGAAGAAACCGCTGGTGTGCTCGAAATGGAACGGCTGGAAAGGCACGAAGATCCCGCACAGCAACAGCCCCGCGAGGTATTGCACCGGCAGTGTGCCGAGGGGGTTGTCGGTGATGCGTTTTTGCATGATCGAGCCGAACGTCATGCTCGCCAGCGCCAGCAGACCGAAGAGCATCCCCGCCAGTGACATGCCCGCCAGGCCGATGCCCTGATACACCACCATGATCAGCCCGACCAGGCCCAGGGCCAGGCCGAACAGGCGGCTCGCCGAGCGCTGCCGCTCCATGATCACCACGGTGAGAATGGGCTGCACGCCCATGATCGTGGCCATCACCCCCGGCGTGACTTTCAGGTCCAGGGCCAGCAGATAGAAAATCTGATAGGCTCCCAGCAACACCACCCCGGTGGCCATGGCGTACAACATCGGTTTGCCGCCCCGGGGCAACTTCAGCTTGAGCAAAGGCACCAGCAGCACCAGCCCGCACAGGGCGATAGCGAAGCGAATCAGCAGAAAGGCAAAGGGTGACGCGTGGGCCAGGCCCCACTTGGAGAAGATCGCCCCGCTGCTCCACAGCAGGACGAACAGGCTCGTGGACGCCGCCGCGAGCGCGGTTTTTTTCGAAAGGACAAACATGAATACCACCTGTAGTCAGGCAAGAAGCCAACTCAGCCGAAGCTGAAATCCAGTAGTTTTTTCAGGCGTTTGCGAGGACGTGGAACAGCAGGAAAGCTGATCAGCCCCGAATGCCAGCGCCCGGCGGTGATACGACTGCGTACACCGGCGTGCTACGGACAGGTGGAGGGTAATGACTGATCTGCACAGGCTGCTGATTCCCGCACGGCACGACGCCAGCGTTGACCGCTGAATCGACTACCGCGTTGATGAGGGCTGCAGGCATGGGCTGATCTTTTTCGAGGGAAATAACCGAGTGCCGACTATAACCAGCGAGCGACATGGATTGCAATGACTTGGACAAAGGGCCAGCAACGACAGCGAAGCATCGCTTGTTTACCCTGCGTAAAACCAAAATTGCCCACTCTGGGGACATGGGATGCAAGGGAACTGATGCCAAAGGAACGGACGCGTCTCCGGTACCCAGTGTACAAATCGAACGCCAGGAGACTGGCAGCCGCCCTTACAGCCCAACTGCAGAATGAAATGAATCTGGCTGGCCCGCAGGCACTTGACTTAACAAAGGTTCGGTTCGAAGCGATTGATGCTCAGGCGCTTGAAGCGTGCCAACACTAGGAACATCCACAGTTTTCATGGAGTGAGATCCATGAATGGAAAGCTCGAGAGCCCCTGGCGCTGGATATAGCGATCTGGTTTGAAGAAGAGTTGTGTGGGCTGTGTTTCGTAAACCCGAACAGCAGTCGTCGCCGAATCCGAATTGTGCGATTGGAAGGTCGCCCCAAAGAAGCACACCCCCTGAAAAACCGGGTCGCGATGTTGGCGATTATCGTCATTGACCAATATGCGCAACTTCTCGGTAGCCAGTTGATTGAGGTTCAAGAACCTCTGAAGGGGGCCATTCCCATGTATCAGCAACTCGGTTTTTATTTTGATGCCGACAATCGACTTGTCATGGCAACAGGGTGTCCGGTATCGTGAAAAGTGTTCAATTAGTGATCAAAAGCGGAGGGAATATGCGCAAGACAATTAAAAAGTCCCCCACAAAGAGAGAACAAAAGCAGGTCGTTGTGCAGCCCTCTGCGAACCAGCGTCGTCTCCTGGGACTACTGATTACCGGCATCGAAGCAGAAGAACCTGTTGGCGTCCTTGCCGGCGAATCGTTCAGGTTTTCCTCATAAAAAAACCGCTCCCAAGGAGCGGTTTTTCATTCCACGGTCAATCTCACCCAAACAACCAATACCCCAACAACGTCAGCACCACCACGGCCAACACCGGCCGCAGCACACGATAGGCCTTGGGGTTGCGGCGTTTCCACTGCTTGACCATGCCACTGAACTGGTCGCTGAAGCGCTTGCTCCAGGCGTAAGCCTGGTTGATTCCGCCCACGCGCTCATCGTCGAGGTTCTGCGGTGCCGTGGCGCGCCCAAGCAGGGCACTGACCCGACGGTTGAGGCCGGTCATCAGGCGATTGCTCAACGGACGCTCGATGTCGCAGAACAGGATCACCCGGGTCTGCTCGGTTTCGTTCTTGACCCAGTGCACGTAGGTTTCATCGAACATCACATCATCGCCATCGCGCCAGGCGTAAACCTGGCCATCGACAAAAATGCGGCAATCGTCGGAGTTCGGCGTGGACAGGCCCAGGTGATAACGCAGGGAACCGGCAAAGGGGTCGCGATGCGGGTTGAGGTGGCTGCCACCGGGCAGCAGCGCGAACATGGCGCCCTTGACGTTGGGAATGCTGCTGACCAGCGCCACGGTTTTCGGGCACAGGGCTTCGGCCGAAGGCAGGGGCTTGTCGTACCATTTGAGGTAGAAACGCTTCCAGCCTTTCTTGAAGAACGAGCCGAACCCGGCGTCATTGTTCTTCTCGGCGGCACGGATGTAGCCCTCGTCGAACAGGTGCATCGCCTCGTCGCGAATGACCTGCCAGTTATCCTTGAGCACATCCAGTTCAGGGAACTTGCTGCGATCCAGGTAAGGCCGGGAAGGCACGCTGGAAAACAGGTACATCAAGGCGTTGTAGGGCGCAAACAGTGCCGAGTGATTGACGAACTGGCGCAAGACCGGCAAACGCGCCTTGCCGCGTAAGTGCACATACAGCGTGCTGCCCAGGAACAGCAGCAACAGCGACGCCTTCACGGCAAAGGAAACAGTCATCCACAACTCCTTGAAATAAACACCCCTGCGCAGCGCCATGTTCCCGACGCGGCAGCCAGCCATGATAAGCACTCGTGGCCAGGGGGGAAACCCGCCTGACTCGACATTCAGTGTTGAGAATTGTGCAATAAAGCACTTCTTAACATAAGCCTCCTGAACGGTGCCTGACGTCAATCAGCCCCCGATCGGACACACGGTGCTCAAGCCTGGGTCTCCTGCTCGGTGAACAGGTCACTGAACAGCATGCTCGACAGGTAGCGTTCGCCGGAGTCGGGCAGAATCACCACGATGGTCTTGCCCTGCATTTCCGGGGTTTCAGCCAGGCGCGCCGCCACGGCCATGGCGGCACCGCAGGAGATGCCACACAAAATCCCTTCTTCCTGCATCAGGCGCAAGGCCATGGCCTTGGATTCCTCGTCAGTGACCAGTTCGACCCGGTCGACCACCGACAGGTCCAGGTTCTTCGGCACAAAACCGGCACCGATGCCCTGGATCTTGTGGGGGCTTGGCTTGATCTCGTCGCCCGCCAACGCCTGGGTAATCACCGGCGATACCACCGGTTCGACCGCCACCGACAGGATCGGCTTGCCCTGGGTGTTCTTGATGTAGCGCGACACACCGGTAATCGTGCCACCGGTGCCCACACCCGCCACCAGCACATCGACTGCACCGTCGGTGTCGTTCCAGATTTCCGGACCGGTGGTTTTTTCATGAATGGCCGGGTTGGCCGGGTTTTCGAACTGCCCCGGCATGAAGTGCCGGGTGGGATCGCTGGCGACGATCTCGGTCGCCTTTTCGATCGCGCCCTTCATGCTCTTGGCCGGTTCGGTCAACACCAGCTCGGCGCCCAGTGCCTTGAGCACCTTGCGACGTTCGATGCTCATGGACGCCGGCATGGTCAGGATCAGCTTGTAGCCCCGCGCCGCCGCGACGAACGCCAGGCCAATCCCGGTGTTGCCGGAAGTGGGTTCGACGATGGTCATGCCAGGCTTGAGTTTGCCGGTGCTTTCAGCGTCCCAGATCATGTTGGCGCCAATCCGGCACTTGACCGAGTAACCCGGGTTGCGTCCCTCGATCTTGGCCAGGATGGTCACGCCGCGAGGCGCGATGCGGTTGATCTGCACCAGTGGCGTATTGCCAATGGAGTGGGCGTTGTCAGCGTAGATACGACTCATGGCCGGGTCCTTAATGCAGCGTTGAATTAGCCCTTAACGGTATGCCTGTTGCCGGTGCTCGTCCAGTCGGGTCGAACGTCCGCCGAGCATCAGAGTCAATGCATTACAACGCCAGAGATTTGCCATCATGAAACGTCGATACAGCTGGCCCCTGTGGACCCTTGTCGGTCTCGTGGTGGTCCTGATTGCCCTGCACATCGCCCTGCCCTACATGGTGCGCGACTACCTGAACGGCAAGCTCGCCGACATGGGCGACTACCGTGGCCAGGTGACCGACGTGGACCTTGCGCTGTGGCGCGGTGCCTACAGGATCAACGGCCTGAAAATCGTCAAGGTCGATGGCAAGGTTCCGGTGCCCTTCGTCGATGCTCCGCTGATCGACCTGTCCGTCAGTTGGCACTCGCTCGTGTACGACCACGCCGTCGTGGCCAAGGTGCAGTTTTTCAACCCGCAGGTGAACTTCGTCGATGGCGGGGCCAACAAGCAGAACTCGCAGACCGGTGAAGGCACCGACTGGCGTGCGCAATTGAGCAAGCTGTTACCGATCACCCTGGACGAAGTGCGCCTCTACGACGGCAAGATCAGCTTCCGCAACTTCAACTCCAAGCCGCCCGTCAACATGAACGCCACTCAGGTCAATGCCAGCATCTATAACCTGACCAACGTCGTCGACAAGGACGGCAAACGCGACGCCCGCTTCGATGGCAAAGCCCTGCTGCTGGGCCACGCGCCGCTTGAAACCAGCGCAACCTTCGATCCGCTGAGCAACTTCGAAGAATTCCAGTTCCGCTTGCGCGCCAGGGACATCGAACTCAAACGCCTGAATGACTTCGCGTCGGCCTACGGCAAATTCGATTTCAACGCCGGTCACGGCGACGTGGTGATTGAAGCCCAGGCGAAAAAGGCGCAGTTGACCGGCTACATCAAACCCCTGTTGAAAGACGTGGATGTATTCAATTGGCAGCAGGACGTCGAGAACAAGGACAAGGGACTGTTCCGCTCCATCTGGGAAGCCATTGTCGGGGGTTCCGAAACCGTGCTGAAAAACCAGGGCAAGAATCAGTTTGCCACACGCGTGGAGTTGAGCAGCAACGTGCACCGGCAAGATATCAGCGCGTTCCAGGCGTTTTTGCAGATTTTACGCAATGGATTCGTCCAGGCGTTCAATGCCCGCTATGAACGGCCGAAGCCGGAGGCAGGTTAACCGCCTCTGCCACCGAGACTGAGTCAAGTTGTGACGCTCCATTCAGAGACTGAATAAGCCGTCTGCGTTCACAGTCGCCCGGCCTGCGCGTTATAGTCGGGCACTTGTCTATTGCAACCGCCCTGCCCTGTCAGGCCGGCTTTACCGTTCGAGGATTAGCAGATGAAATTCGAAGGCACCCAGGCCTACGTCGCCACCGATGACCTGAAGCTGGCGGTCAACGCCGCCATCACCCTGGAGCGTCCGCTGCTGGTCAAGGGCGAGCCGGGGACGGGCAAGACCATGCTGGCCGAGCAACTGGCGGAGTCCTTCGGCGCCCGGCTGATCACCTGGCACATCAAGTCCACCACCAAGGCGCACCAGGGTCTCTACGAATACGATGCCGTGAGCCGGCTGCGCGACTCGCAACTGGGCAACGAAAAGGTCCACGACGTCCGTAACTACCTGAAAAAGGGCAAGCTCTGGGAAGCGTTCGAGTCCGAGGAGCGGGTGATCCTGCTGATCGATGAAATCGACAAGGCCGACATCGAGTTCCCGAACGACCTGCTGCAGGAACTCGACAAGATGGAGTTCTACGTCTATGAGATCGACGAGACCATCAAGGCCAAGCAGCGGCCGATCATCATCATTACCTCCAACAACGAAAAGGAGCTGCCGGACGCCTTCCTGCGCCGTTGCTTCTTCCACTACATCGCCTTCCCGGACCGCGCCACCCTGCAAAAGATCGTCGACGTGCACTACCCGGACATCAAGAAGGACCTGGTCAGCGAAGCGCTGGACGTGTTCTTCGATGTGCGCAAGGTGCCAGGGCTGAAGAAAAAGCCGTCGACCTCCGAACTGGTGGACTGGCTGAAGCTGCTGATGGCCGACAACATCGGCGAAGCGGTGCTGCGCGAACGCGATCCGACCAAGGCGATTCCGCCGCTGGCCGGGGCCCTGGTGAAAAACGAACAGGACGTGCAATTGCTCGAGCGCCTGGCGTTCATGAGCCGTCGCGGCACTCGCTAAGCACTTGTAAAGAGGGCTGACGCCATGCTGCTCAACCTGTTCAATGAAATGCGCGCCGCCAAGGTCCCGGTCTCGGTCCGTGAGCTGCTGGATCTGATCAACGCGCTGAAACAGCGCGTGACCTTCGCCGACATGGACGAGTTCTACTACCTGTCGCGGGCGATTCTGGTGAAGGACGAAAGGCATTTCGACAAATTCGACCGGGCCTTCGGCGCCTATTTCAACGGTCTGGAAAAACTCGACGACCACCTCCAGGCGCTGATTCCCGAAGACTGGCTGCGCAAGGAGTTCGAGCGCTCGCTGACCGACGAGGAGCGGGCGGCGATCCAGTCCCTGGGCGGGCTGGACAAGCTGATCGAAGAGTTCAAGAAACGCCTGGAAGAACAGAAGGAACGCCACGCCGGCGGCAACAAATGGATCGGAACCGGCGGCACCAGCCCCTTCGGTTCCGGTGGCTTCAACCCCGAAGGCATTCGTGTCGGCGATGCCGGCAAACGCCAGGGCAAGGCGGTCAAGGTCTGGGACCAGCGCGAGTACAAGAACCTCGACGATTCGGTGGAACTGGGCACGCGCAACATCAAGGTCGCCCTGCGCCGCCTGCGCAAATTCGCCCGCCAGGGTGCCGCCGAAGAACTGGATATCGATGGCACCATCGACCACACCGCCAAGGACGCCGGCCTGCTGAACATTCAGATGCGCCCGGAACGACGCAACACGGTGAAGCTGTTGCTGCTGTTCGACATCGGCGGCTCGATGGACGCGCACGTGAAAACCTGCGAGGAACTGTTCTCGGCCTGCAAGACCGAGTTCAAGCACCTGGAGTATTTCTACTTCCACAACTTCATTTATGAATCGGTGTGGAAAAACAACATGCGCCGCACCTCCGAGCGCACTTCCACCCAGGATCTGCTGCACAAGTACGGCGCCGACTACAAGGTGATCTTCATCGGCGACGCCGCCATGGCGCCCTACGAAATCACCCAGCCGGGCGGCAGTGTCGAGCACTGGAACGAAGAAGCCGGCTACGTGTGGATGCAGCGGTTCATGGAGAAATACAAGAAGCTCATCTGGATCAATCCGTATCCGAAGGACACGTGGGGCTATACCTCATCGACCAACATTGTGCGCGATTTGATCGAGGACCAGATGTACCCCCTGACGTTGCGCGGGCTTGAGGAAGGGATGCGGTTTCTGTCCAAGTAGAAAGGCCAGCGGCTGATTGATCGTTCCCGAGCCCGGAAACGATCAACCCAGTCACTGCAGCCCGCGAACGTCCCGGTCCTCGATCGGCCGGCTCTGGCGCAGGCGTCGGCCACCCAGCACCACCCAGTCGATCAGCCGGAACAGGCACTCGATGCCAAACGACAGCAGCAACGCTCCGCTCATGCCCCAGATCATCGCTTCCGGCGTCAGCAGGATCTGGTAACTGTAACCGTTCCAGGTTTCCTTGCGGATATCCGGATCGGCGGCCAGTACCACCTGCAGGAAGCGGATGTACCAGGGCCCCTGCATGGCCTGGAACTGTTTATCCAGGGCCAGCTGTCGGCTCAGCAGGTTGCTCAGGCTGTCGGCGTCGCTGCGAAAGATCGGGTCTTCGCTGGCGCGGTAATGGGCGACCAGCGCCTGCATATCGCCCTTGAAGAACTGATTGGCGGTGCCCTGGAAACCGCTCAGGCTGGTCTGCGCCTCGATCAGATGCGCTTCGATGCGCTTGGCGTAGTCGTTGATGAACCCTGGCACCTGGACACCGATCAACAGTCCCGCCGCGAACAGCACCAGCCGTAGATAACTGAGCAACATGAGAGCGTCCTTTATTCGGTCTTGCCCTGGCTGACGCATTCACCACGTCGCCACAGGCTCCATTGGCCCGGCTCGTAGCGGGTCCAGGTTTCGTTTTCGGTCAGGGGTTCGGTGGCGATCACCGTCACCACGTCGTTGGGCGTGGTCTCGGCCTGGAAATCGACGATCACATCGACATCCTTCAGGCGCGCCGGGCCAAACGGCGCGCGACGGGTAATCTGCGCCAGCTTGGTCGAGCAGTAGCAGAACAGCCAGTCACCATCGCTGAGCAGACAGTTGAACACCCCTTTACCACGGTATTCGGCGCAGGCGGCGACCAGGTCGGGCAACAGCGCCTCGACCTCCACCGGCTCGGGAAACGCCGCGCGTACCCGGTTGAGCAAATCGCAGAACGCCGCTTCGCTGTCGGTATCGCCGACGGGGCGGTAAAAGCTGGTCATCGGTTGAAAATCCGCCAACTGGCCGTTGTGCGCGAAACACCAGTTGCGCCCCCACAGTTCGCGCACGAACGGGTGGGTGTTGGACAGGCAGACCTTGCCGACGTTGGCCTGGCGGATGTGCCCGATCACCACTTCGCTCTTGATCGGATACCGCTGCACCAGGTTGGCGACTTCCGACTCGCTGCTCGCCGCCGGATCCTGGAACAGGCGCAGGCCACGGCCTTCGTAGAACGCGATGCCCCAGCCGTCACGGTGCGGCCCGGTGCGGCCACCGCGTTGCATCAACCCGGTGAAGCTGAACACGATATCGGTCGGAACATTGGCGCTCATGCCCAATAACTCACACATGCTCGGACTCTCTGTAAGGCAGGGGCACGGTTACAAACGCGGTTCGACCCGCATGCGCTGCGGGTTGCTCGGGACCGGCGGGCGACCGTAGCGGTCATCACCGGCACCGCCGAACGGCTGATCGTCGTCAGGCTCGTCGGCGCGGGCAGCCGTCCTGGCCGCCTCCGCCCGCTCCTTGCGGGCTCGGGAAGCACGCTCGATGGGGAAGCGGATCGCCACGAACACCAGGTAAACGCCAAAGGCGATCATGCCGTACATGAACAGATCGGAAATGGCGCGCCAGGCGTTGTTGCCGACCTTGAACGCAAGGTCCAGGGTGGTTATGGCAATGGCCGGGGCGACCTTCTCCTTCACCGGATCGATGATGGTCGGGCTGAACAGCAACACCGCAACCAGCAGCCGCAGCGGCTCGCGCAGCCAGCGCCACATCCAGCGGGTGATACGCATCCACACCAACAGGCAGCCCAAAGCGGCGAAGGCGTAAAGGCCCCAAGCGATCAGATAGTCGTTCTCGGTCATGGTGTCCATGGCAAGGCAGGCAAATAGGCGCTTATAGTAACGACTTTTCGCACGCCAGGCTTGTCCCAATACCTGACAGCCAGACTCAAAACCCCGTTTCGACCATTGCCCGAGAGCCCTTCATGCCCCGATCCGCCAACGTCACCAGCGCCCCGATTGCCCACAAGGCGCCAGGCACTGACCCGTATGCCTGGCTGCAGGAACGCGACACCGACGCGGTGCTCGACTACCTGAAAGCGGAAAACAGCTATCAGGAAGCGCAAACCGCCGATCAGGCCGGGCTGCGCGAAACCCTGTTCGAAGAGATCAAGGGCCGCATCCTCGAAACCGACCTGTCGTTGCCTTCGCCGTGGGGCCCCTATCTGTATTACACGCGCACCACCGCCGGCGACGAGTACGCCCGGCACTACCGCTGCCCACGCCCGGATGACGACAGCCTGCAGCTCGACGAAAGCCGGGAACAGCTGCTGCTGGACCCGAACGAACTGGCCAACGGCGGCTTCTTTTCCCTCGGCGCGTTCAGCATCAGCCCGGATCACCAGCGCCTGGCCTACAGCGTCGACGCCACGGGCGACGAGATTTACACCCTGTTCATCAAGGAATTGTCCGACGGCCGGGTCAGCGAGCTGGCGTTCGAGAACTGCGATGGCAGCATGACCTGGGCCAACGACAGCCTGACGCTGTTTTTCGGCGAACTGGACGACACCCATCGCCCGCACAAGCTGTTCCGCTACCGGCTGGACGGCACGGCGGCCGAAGAAGTGTTCCATGAGCCGGACGGCCGGTTCTTCATGCACTGCTACCGCTCCAGCTCCGAACAGCAGTTGATGCTGGCCCTGGGCAGCAAGACCACCAGCGAAATCTGGGTGCTGGACGCCTTCCAGCCGCAGCAGGCCTTTACCTGCATCGCACCACGGGTCGAAGACCATGAGTACGATGTCGATCACGGCGCACTCGACGGGCAGTGGACCTGGTTCATTCGCACCAACCGCGACGGCATCAACTTCGCCCTCTACACCGCTGTCGATACCGGCGTGGCGCCGTGCGAAGCCGACTGGCGCAACCTGATCCCCCATCGCGACAGCACGATGATCGATGGCATGAGCCTCAACGCCGGGGCCATGACCCTGAGCCTGCGCGAGGGCGGCCTGCCGATCATCGAAGTGCACCCGCAGGACTTGCCCAGCTACCGCGTGCAATTGCCGGATGCCGCCTACAGCCTGCACGTGCAGAACAGCCTGGAATTCGTCAGCGAGCAGATTCGCCTGCGCTATGAAGCGCTGAACCGGCCGGCGCAAATCCGCCAACTGGAACTGATCAACGGCGAGCAGAAGGTGTTGAAGCAGACCCCGGTGCTCGGCCCGTTCGACGCCGATGCCTACGTCAGCCAGCGTCTCTGGGCCACCGCCCCGGACGGCACGCAAGTGCCGATCAGCCTGGTGGTCAAGCGCGAAGCGCTGGGCCAACCGACGCCACTGTACCTGTACGGCTACGGCGCCTACGGCCAGAGCCTCGACCCGTGGTTCTCCCACGCCCGCCTGAGCCTGCTGGATCGCGGCGTGGCCTTTGCCATCGCCCACGTGCGCGGCGGCGGCGAACTGGGTGAAGCCTGGTACCGCGCCGGCAAACAGGAACACAAGCACAACACCTTCAGCGATTTCATCGCCTGCGCCGAGCACCTGATTGCCAACGGTTACACCACTTCGCCGCAACTGGCGATCAGCGGCGGCAGTGCCGGCGGCCTGCTGATCGGCGCGGTGCTGAACATGCGCCCGCAGCTGTTCGGCGCGGCGATTGCCGAAGTGCCGTTCGTCGACGTGCTCAATACCATGCTCGACCCGGACCTGCCGCTGACCATTACCGAATACGACGAGTGGGGCAACCCGCAGGAGCCGGACGTCTACGAACGGATCAAGGCCTACGCCCCGTACGAAAACGTCACGGCGCAAGCGTATCCGGCAACGCTGGTGATCGCGGGCTACAACGACAGTCGCGTACAGTACTGGGAAGCCGCCAAGTGGGTGGCCAAGCTGCGCGCCAACAAAACCGACGACAATCCGTTACTGCTCAAGACCGAGCTGGGGGCTGGCCACGGCGGAATGAGCGGCCGTTATCAGGGATTACGTGACGTAGCGCTCGAATACGCATTCGTTTTCAAGGTTTTGGGCATTGCCTGAGGAACTTGGCCTGATGGCCCGGTCTTAAGACCATCGCGTTTCCATTGTGGGAGCGAGCCTGCTCGCGATGGCGGCAGCACAGCCCGCATTCGTATTGAATAGACGGCCCAATCGCGAGCAGGCTCGCTCCCAGAAAAAAGCCGATCAAGATCCGCCACGACAGACACAACAAAAAAGACCGCACGACATGTCAGAACCGACCTTACTGAACAATGAAATTCGCGACTGGCTGATGGACTGCGGCCTGTTCGCTCAATTGCAGCCCGCCGACTTCGCGGCAGCGTCAGGCTATTTCAGCATCAGCACGGTGGCCGAGGGCGAAGAGATTTTCCACGAAGGCGATGCCGGCAGCTTCATGTGCATCATTCACACCGGCCAGGTCGCGGTACAGAAAACCAACAGCGACGGGCAACTGGTGACGATGACCATCCTGCGCAGCGGCCGGGCCTTCGGCGAAATGGCGGTGCTCGACGGTGAGCGCCGCTCCGCCAGCTGCGTGGCCGCGAGCAACTGCCAGTTGCTCAACCTGGGCAAGGACTCACTGGAAAAAATGCTCAACGACGCGCCGAAGATCGCCGCCAAGATCATCCGAGCCCTGGCCGTGTCCCTGTCCAAGCGCTTGCGCATGGCCGACGGGCAACTGCTTTCGCAACAGGTCTAGCCCCCCGGCGACTTGCTCTTCGTGGTGTTCTGCTCAAGGCCCGGCAGGGGCTGGTCCCTGGGTGGCGGGCTGGGGACGTCGATCGGTGGCAACAGCGGTGGCCCGCCGCTGCCCGGACCGGCCTTGGGCACGCTGTTGGGGGTGATCTGCGGGTAAGGTGTCGGCGTCGCGGTACCGGGCGAACCGGGCAGCGGCGCCGGGCTGGTCGGAATGGTTTGCAGCTCCTGGGCCGACGCTGCAGTTATCGAGAGCGCGGTCAGGGCAATGACCGTTAGAATGGTGCGCTTCATCAGGGCTCCGTTGACAGGTTGTCTGCCTGCAGGCTACTCCCAACGACGCACCTTTGCCTTCCCCCTTTGCCCAATCTTCTCAAGAGATCCCCATGAAACGTTTCGTCCTGCTCGACACCGCCCCAATCCCTGGCAACGGCGGTGCCCTGTGCCTGTTCGAATACGGCGAGGATTTTGTCATCAAGATCCAGGGCGGTGATGGTGGCCAGCTGATGAACACGCGCATGCACGGTTCCGAAGATGCCCTGGCCGAGATCCCCTGCCGCAAGGTTGCCGGGCGTCCGAACTCGCGGGTACTGATCGGTGGCCTGGGCATGGGCTTCACCCTCGCTTCGGCCCTGAAGCATCTGGGCAAGGGCGCCGAGGTGGTGGTCGCCGAACTGGTGCCCGGCGTGGTCGAGTGGAATCGCGGGCCGCTGGGCGAGAAAGCCGGCAACCCGTTGCAGGATCCACGTACAGTGATTCGCATGGAAGACGTGGCCAAGGTGCTGCAAGCCGAGCCGCAAGGGTTCGACGCCATCATGCTCGACGTCGACAACGGGCCCGAAGGCCTGACCCAGCGCGCCAACAGTTGGCTCTACTCGGCCGGCGGCCTGAGTGCCTGCGCCAAGGCCTTGCGGCCAAAAGGCGTGCTGGCCGTCTGGTCGGCCAGCGCCGACCGGCAGTTTTCCGACAAACTGAAGAAGGCCGGATTCAAGGCCGAAGAAGTCCAGGTCTTCGCCCACGGCAACAAAGGCACCCGCCACACCATCTGGATTGCCGAGAAGCTCAAGGGCTGAGCTAAACTGCGAGCCTAACCGTCATCAGTCTTTTACAAAGGTGAACCCATGAGTTCGTCCACCCCCACCAACACGTCGAAGCTGGACCGCATCCTCGCCGACAACCAGCGCGACAAGGAAATGGGTTATCGCGACAAGGCCCTGAAGATGTACCCGCACGTGTGCGGCCGCTGCGCCCGTGAATTTTCCGGCAAGCGCCTGAGCGAACTGACCGTGCACCACCGCGACCACAACCACGACAACAACCCGCAGGACGGCTCGAACTGGGAGCTGTTGTGCCTGTACTGCCACGACAACGAACACTCGCGCTACACCGACCAGCAGTATTTCGGCGAAGGCTCGCTGAGCACGCCGAAGATCGCCAAGGCCACGCACAACCCCTTTGCGGCGTTGGCCGGGTTGATGAAGAAGGAAGACTGAGGCTGTTTTTTGGGGCCGTTACTGGCCCCATCGCGAGCAGGCCCGCTTCCACACTGGCTCCGTTACACCCATGCCCCTGTGGGAGCGAGCCTGCTCGCGATGACGCCGGCACAGACGGCAAAAAACATCAGACCCGCCGCCCTGCCCCATTCCCCGTATAATCGCCGTTTTTTCCCGAAGGCACTCCGCTCGTGGCAGACAAACGGTACAGCTGCATTGGTTTGTATAACCCCAAATCACCGGAAAACGTCGGCTCGGTCATGCGCGCCGCCGGCTGCTATGGCGTGGCGTCCGTGTTCTACACCGGCAAGCGTTATGAACGCGCCGCCGATTTCGTCACCGACACCAAGCGCGTGCACTACGACATCCCGCTGATCGGCATCGACGACCTGAAAAAGATCTTGCCGCTGGGCTGCGTCCCGGTCGCCGTGGAGCTGGTCGAAGGTGCCCGCTCGTTGCCCGAATACACCCACCCGGATCGCGCGCTGTATATCTTCGGCCCCGAGGACGGCTCGCTGGACAAGGAGATTCGGGACTGGTGCGAAGACGTGGTCTACATCCCGACCACCGGCTGTATGAACCTCGCCGCCACGGTCAATGTTGTGCTCTACGACCGCATGGCCAAGGGCCTGAACACCCGCTCCGGGCCGAAATTTCGCTGAACCGCCCACATCCGATGGAACAAGCCGCCTGCCTCGGCAGTCAGCTTAAATATCCATCGAAGCAGTCATTTGCGCCAGGAGACAGATCATGAGCCAACTCAAACGCGTGGAGCGTATCGAAACCACTCCGTTCCAGAGCCCTTCCGAGCACAACGTCCACGGCTGGGAACGCCTCGGCTCGCTGGCGGGCGGCGTGGTGATGGTCGGCAAGGGCCTGCGTCGCGGCGGTATTTTCGGCCTGATCCAGGTGGCCATCGGCGGCGTGGCACTGGCCCGGGGCATCACCGGTCACAGTTCGGCCAAAAGCCTGCTGGAGAAAAGCCGCCAGGACATGAACAACGTGCGAGCGAAGATCGAACGTGCCGGGGAAGAGCTGGGGCGATTGAAAGCGAATGCCGAAGCGGCGACCAGCACGGCGACCGTGACCGGCAATGATTCGTTGAAGTCGCCTAAAGCCGGGGTTTGAGCCTGACTGTACGCTGGGGCTAATGGCCTCATCGCGAGCAGTCTCGCTCCCACAGGTGATGCGTCGTCCTTGTGGGAGCGAGACTGCTCGCGATAGCGGTGTTACTGAAGCAACTCGGTATTGAGCACTCTGGATGACTCGCCGATCACGCTTTCGGCCAGTTGCACAAAGTCCCGGGTATTCACACTCTCCAACCGCATCGCCCCACGCATCACATCGTCCAGCGAGCGCTTGTTGCGGGTTTTCAGGCGAATCTCGCGATCCAGCTCTTGCAGCAACAACACCGCCTTGGCCACCTGCGCCGGGCTGGCCTGGGCGTCACGCAAGGTGGTGACTTTCTGGCTGTCCTTGACCAGCTTGCCATGCAGGTTTTCATAACGCTCGTCACTCATCCCCCCGGCGCGCCGCACCAGCTCGATCGCGTAGTACTCGGCCAGCCCTTCGCTGATCCAGTCGCTGCGTTGCGTATCGTTGACGCGCCCGAACAGTTGGGCCAACTCCCGCACGAGCGCGCTGCTGCCGCTTTCGCTGACCAGCGGCAGACGGGTATTGAGGTAGATCGATTCCCGCGCCGCCAGGCTGCCGCGCCACATCGGGTCATTGGCCCCGACGATCAGCAGTTTGGCGGGATGCCGCGGGAACACCGCCTGCACCTGCGGCCAGACGAACGTCAGCAGTGTCAGCACATCCATGCGGTGCATGCCCTGCCCCTTCGGCGAGGCCACGGTGACTTCGGTTTCCCCCAGACGGGTGCGACGGCTGCCAAGGTGGCCGGCGAGCATCCAGCCCGTGGGCCGATCGAACAGGCGCGAGACGTTGTCGATGCGGAACTTGTTCTTGCCGATGCGCGGCCAGGCGGTTTCGACGCTTTTCCAGCCATTGGGCAACTCGAACTCAAGGCGTGACACCAACTCGATGCCATCCTGCTGATCGAGCCTCGCGGCGGGCACCAGATCGTCACCCCGCATCAGCGCCCAGCCCGGCGTCATGCGCGTGTCGAAGCTGCCATTCTTGCGGCTGTGGCTGACGCGTACGCGATAGGTCAGGCTGGCTTTGTCCGCCGCCGGGCGCCAGATGCCGCGAGTCGGCTTGCCGGGTGTGAGCTGCCAATTGCCGTCGGCCTGGAAGTCGCTGTAACGATTGCCGTCACCGAGGTCGAAATCCAGGCTGCGCACCGCCGAGCCCTGGGCCAGGGTCAGGCGCACTTCAGCCTGATCGCTTTGCGGCAGCAGGCGCACGTGATAATCCAGATCGACTTTCTTCGCCGCCCACACCGACGAACTCAGGGCCACCAGCCCGACGGCCAGCGCCAGGCGCAATCCCACAGCCATACACACTCCTTGTTGAAACTAACCTGCGCGGAAAATCAGATGATCTTCCCAATCCTCTTCGGCCACGCTGCCTTCGGCGAGCATGCGCCCGGACTGGGAAATGCGTTCGTGGTGCACGGCATCGCGATCACCGCACACCAGGTGATGCCAGAGCGGCAGGTCCTTGCCTTCACTGACCAGACGATAACCGCAGGTCGGCGGCAGCCACTTGAACTCATCGGCCTTGCCGGGCGTGAGTTGAATGCAGTCCGGCACGAATTCGCGACGGTTGGGGTAATCGCTGCACTGGCAGGTTTTCAGGTCCAGCAATTTACAGGCGATGCGTGTGTAGTAGACGCTGTTGTCGTCCTCATCCTCGAGCTTTTGCAGGCAGCACAGCCCGCAACCGTCGCACAGCGATTCCCATTCCTCCTGATCGAGTTGATCGAGGGTTTTGCGTATCCAGAACGGTTCGACTTTGGCGGCCATGGCTCGAGCATCAACATCAGGTGGTGAAAAGGCCGCCAGTCTAGTGCCCGGCGCCCCGCCGGCCAAGCATTGGCGACTGCCGGTAGAACGGGACTTGTCAGTTAATGCGTCGCCAAGTAGCTTTGCCAGTCGCAAGGAGCCAAGCACTGCGTGCCATGAACGCCCGACCGCGTTGCATTCAGATGAAATGCCAGGCCCATGAAAAAACCCATCGCCCAGCCAACCTGTGCCCGCCGGTTTTAAATCGACTCTTTGACCGCAAGGAATCTCCGCATGAGTGCCAATCCACGCGTTGCCGATTATGCCATCCACCCGCAATTCACCGATCGCTGGTCGCCCCGTGCCTTCACCGGCGAAGCCATCCCCGAAGAAACCCTGCTGAGCTTCTTCGAAGCCGCACGCTGGGCGCCATCGGCCTACAACTCGCAGCCATGGCGCTTCCTGTATGCGCGTCGCGACACGCCAAACTGGGAGCGTTACCTGGGCCTGCTCAACGAATTCAACCGCAGCTGGGCACAACACGCCTCGGCGCTGGTGATCGTGATCTCCAAGACCACCTTCGTCGCGCCCGGCGCCACGGAAGAAACCCCGGCCTTGTGGCACACCTTCGACACCGGTTCGGCCTGGGGTCATCTGGCGTTGCAAGCGAGCCTCAGTGGCTGGCACACCCACGGCATGGCCGGTTTCGACCAGGAACTGACCCGCAAGGAGCTGAACATTCCTGAAGGTTACGCGCTGCACGCCGCCGTTGCGGTGGGCAAGCTCGGCGACAAGGCGACGCTGGCGGACTACCTGCAAGCGCGCGAAACGCCCAGCCCGCGCCGGCCGTTGAGTGAAACGGTTGCCGAAGGCGATTTCAGCCTCTGAGCCATAGCGCGATTTCCATTGTGGGAGCGAGCCAGCTCGCGATGAGGACCTGTCAGTCGACACTTTCATCGTCTGATACGCCGTTATCGCGAGCAGGCTCGCTCCCACAGTTTGATCAGGGTGGTGTCAATAACCTCGATCGAAATCCACTTCCCCGCGCAGCGCCTCGCCGGCGTGATACGCCCGCAGGTTCTCGACGAACAGTTGCACCATCATCGTCGGCGAAGTCGGCGCCGAGCTGTGCCCCGTCAGCAGCAAGCCCCAGGCCGTCCAGAACGGGTGGCGTTGCGGCAACGGCTCCTGGCGGCAGACATCGATCACCGCCCCCGCCAGATGCCCTTCCTTCAAGGCTTCCACCAGGTCAGCGTCGACCACCGCCACTCCGCGTCCGGCGTTGATGAACAGGCCCGTCGACTTGAATTGCCTGAACAGCGCGGCGTCGTACAGGTCATGGGTCGTCGGCGTGTTCGGCAGCAGGTTGATTACGTAATCCACTTCACCCACCAGGCGCGGCAAGTCTGCCAGCGTGGCCACTTCGACAAACGGGGCCTGTACCCGGGCTTCGCTGGCGATGCCATACAACTGGACCCCGAACGGCAGCAGAAACTGCGCGACGGTCTGGCCAATATCGCCGGTGCCGACGATCAACACCTTGCGTCCCGCCAGGCTCTGGCCCTGGCGGCTGTCCCATTTGCGCTCGACCTGGCTGACCAGGCGCGGTAGCACTTCACGTTCATGGCCGAGCATGTAGGTCAGCACGTATTCGGCCATGACCTGACCGAAAATCCCCACCGCGCGCGTCAGGCGATAGTGCCGTGTCAGTCCGTCGGCCAGCAGTGGCGTGATACCGGCCCAGGTCGACTGCAACCACTGCGGCTGGTGGCCCTGACGCAGCAGGGTGGCCAGCAGGTCCGGCTGGCCCAGCCAGATCGGGCAATCGGCGGCCTGACGGGCCAGTTCGGCGGAGTCACCGCTGGTGAGCACTTCCAGTTCAGGCGCGGCCTGGCGCAACAGTTGGGCGTATACAGCGTAGTCGTGTTCGGCAATCAGAACGCGCATGGTTCAAACCTTTCAAAAGCAGTGCAAACGGCCGCCGGGGAAGTCTCGCTTCCCGGCCTGGCCATCGCCAAAATCATTCCAGTATTTCACGCCGACTCTGAACAGAGCCTGTCTGCCGGTCAGACCGGGTCGTTGCGCCGCAACAATTCTTCCGGCAAGTGTTCGATGTACTCGTCTTCGGCCGGCGGCATCTGCAGGTGGTAGCCCTGCTTCTCAAGGTTTTCCAGGACCACCGCGATGTCTTCGCGCGACAGCTTGCGCTCGGGGCTCAGCACCAGATCGAACGCGTGGATGGCCTTGCCGAAGGCCGCCATCAGCGGTTCCGGCACACGCTCCAGGGCGTCACTCTTGAGCACATAGAGGTACATCTCGTTTCTCTTCGAACTGCGGTAGATCGAGCAAATACGTTTCAAGGCTGTTCTCCGGGGGTGGCCAGGCTGTCGAGCAAGGCCTGGCCCATCAATTCGCGGCGCCAGCCACGCAGCGAATCAGGCAATTGGTAGGGACCGTTGGGGAAGCCGCTCTTGAGCAGGGCTTCCAGGGTTTTCTTGCGCAGCATCAGTTCCGGCGCAATGTTCAGTCGCTCGGCTTCGGCCTGGCCGAGGGCGCGCAACTGCTTGATCAGCGCGGCGGCATCCACGGGCAGCGGCTCCGGCACGGCAGGCGGCCACTGATCGGGCGACACGCTGCCGGAGCGCTTGATCAGATCCAGCAGGAACTCGCCATCCTGGCGCACGGTGCGCGGGTGCATGTCTTCGATTTTACCCAGCGCCGCGAGGTTGTCCGGCTGCGTACGCGCCAGCGGCCACAGGGAATGTTCGCGGATGATGCGATTGCGCGGCAGGTCGCGGGCGCGGGCCTCGCGCTCGCGCCAGGCGCAGAGTTCACGCAGCACGGCGAGCTGGGCCCTGGAAAGCTTCCAGGCCAGCTTGGCGTCGCGATAAACCTCATAGGGATCGATTTCGCGCCGCAGGTTGGCCACCAGCTCGGCGCCGTCTTCCAGGACCCAGGCGTATTTGTCGTCAGACAGCTTGGGACGCAGTTGTACGAAAACTTCTGCAAGGTGCAAGGCATCTTCAGCGGCGTAGCTGATCTGGGTGTCCGACAGCGGACGTTGCAGCCAGTCGGAACGGGTTTCGCCCTTGGGCAGTTCGATGCCCAGCACTTCCTGCACCAGGCGCGAGTAACCCATGGAAAAGCCGAGGTTCAGGTAGGCGGCGGCCAGTTGCGTGTCGAACAGCGGCGCCGGCAGGCTGCCGGTCAGGCGCAACAGCACTTCGAGGTCTTCGCTGCAGGCATGGAGCACCTTGACCACGGCCGGGTTTTCCAGCAAGGCAGCCAGGGGTTGCCAGCGGTCGATGGTCAGCGGATCGATCAGGTAAGCGCGCACGCCGTCGCCAACCTGCAACAGGCCGGCAATCGGATAAAAGGTGTCGACCCGCATGAACTCGGTGTCGAGGGCAACGTAGGGCAGCTGCTGCCACTCGGCACAAAACCGGGCGAGGCTATCGTTGTCGCGAATCCAGTGAATATCGATGGCCACACGGCTCTCCCTTGAAGAATGGCGCGCAGTATATATCGCCCCCGGCGATTTCCGCGCATCCGCTAAACAAGAGCTTTAACGAAAAAACCTGCTTGAAGGCAAGAATTGTCTGATGGAGGGAGGTTACAAGGTCTTACGCAAGACGTAGACGCGCTTGCACACGCAACCCGGCAGGAAGTCCTGATGACTGAGCAGAGTGAAGCCGGCCTGCCGGAATTCGGCCTCCACTTCAGCCTTGTTGACCAATGGTCGGGCCCCAGAGCCCTGTGTCGATGGCCGGCGCTTCAAACGGGCATCGATCTGCACCGCCACAATCACCGTATCGCGACTGACCCGATGGAACTCCCGGAGGATGGCCAGACGATGCTCTGGACTGGCGATGTGTTGATACAGCTGCATGCAGAAAATGCAGTCCACCGCGTTCGCCGACAAGCCGAGGGTGAACGCCGAACCCTGAAAAGTCTTGATGCGTTTCAACACCTGTTGCGAGTGATGGATCGGCGCATGGTCGAGCATCTCCCGCGACGGATCGGACGCCAGAATCACCCGGTTCGCATGCTCCGCCAGCACCGGCCAGAAGCGCCCGGCCCCGCAGGCGACATCCAGCATCAATCCCGGTTCGCCCGCCACCTTGAGCGCATTGCGCACCAACTGCTCGTCGCGCCAGAACGCCAGGCGTCCGCCGAAGCCACGGGGATGCGGCTGCAGGCAGACGCGCGCATGCTCCTCCTCGTGGCGCCGGGCGAACTCAAGCTCAATGGTGGAGGGGGACTGCGCGGACATGTGCAAAGGCTCTTGTAGGAATAGTCTGGCGGAACGCACGTTAACGGCCGGCAGGTCAAAAAAAGGTCGAAGCCCTTACTCCTTGGCCAACACACCGTCGATCACCGCACCGCGACAACCGGCGAACATATCCAGGTCCTGGTTGTAGACCTTGCTGCTGACCTCCAGCAAACCGAGCATCGAATGGAACAGGTTGTCCTGGCTCAACGGCTTTTCACGGCTCAGTTGCAGGCAATGGGTGTCCACCGAGAACGACTTCTGATAACTGTCGGAAAACCAGGCGAGCATCGCGACATGCTTTTGCTGATCGGGCGCCATCATGTAAGGCGTGCCGTGGAGGAACAGGTTGTACTCGCCCAGGGACTCGCCGTGGTCCGACAGGTACAACATCGCGGTATCGACCTTGTCCTGGTTGCTGCGCAGCAGGTCGATCAGGGTCGACAGCACATGGTCGGTGTACACCAGCGTATTGTCGTAACCATTGACGATACTTTCGCGACTGCAATTGTTGAGGGCATTACTCTCGCAAACCGGAGTGAATCGCTCGTACTCCTTTGGATAGCGCTTGAAATACTCGGGCCCGTGACTGCCCATCTGGTGCAGCACCAGCACGGTGTCCTTGTCCAGGTTATCGATGAAGTGCTGCAAACCCTGCAGGAGAATCTCATCCCGGCATTCGCTGTTGGCGCACAGTGCCGGGTCCTTCAAATTACTGACGTCCTCGAGGGTGACCCGATCGCACGTGCCTTTGCAGCCCGACTGGTTATCCCGCCAGATCACGTCGAGCCCTGCACGCTTGAGCACGTCCAGCAGCCCCTCTTCATTCTTTGCCTTGCTGGCGTTGTAGTCCTTGCGGCCCATGTTGGAAAACATGCACGGCACCGAGACGGCGGTTTCCGTGCCGCAGGAATGCACATCGGTGAAGGCGATCAGGCCCGCTTCCTTGTCCAGTTGAGGGGTGGTGTCGCGGTGGTAGCCCAGCACGCCAAAATTTTCGGCCCGGGCGCTTTCGCCCACGACCAGCACGGTCAGGGATTTGCGGCCGTGGGGCTGCCACACCGGATTTCTCTCGGCGTCTTCGCCAATCCTGACGAAGGGCTGCTGGGCTGAAGCGACTTGTTCGAGCAAGTAACTGAACGAGGCGCCCACGTAATTACTGGGTACCACCATCAAACGCAATTCATGATGATTGCGGAACAACGATGACAGCCCCTGATAATTACCCAGTGCAACACCGCCAATCACCGCAACCGAGGCAACACCCACCAACAACTTACTGATTAACTCGCGGTGCCAGCGACGATAATTAACGGGTGTCTTCCACAACAACCAGGACGGTAATACGCCGAGCAAAACAATATAAATAAACAACTTAACCGAGAGTAAATCACGCACTTCCGTGGCATTGGTCTGCACGAAGTTACGCAACATGCCGGTGTCCATCAGCACACCGTATTGACTCATGAAATACGCCACGCTGGCGCTGATCATGAAAATCAGGGTCAGCAACGGTTTCATGACGGGACGGAAAGCGAAAAGGGTCAGCACCATATTGAAGGCCGCCAGAATCATCAGTCCGAAAGCCACGCGCATGACGACACCCTTGGCGTCGGACGCGGTGATTTCAAACAGGTGCTGCCACAGTACCGAGTTGAACCCGATCAAAAGAAAGGCGCTGGCAATCAGTGTCACCCACTCCGGGCGCACGGCTTTTAACTTCAACATGATGATTGGCTGTTCCTGGAAAGAAATGCCGTCGACAAATGTGAAAATTTCATTTATCGCGACAGCACTAACTTTAGGCAGACAACCATCAATTTTTTGTGAAAAAGAAGCCAACGATTAGTTGGCTTAGCGTCTTCTACAACAACTTTAGTAGTATTTGAGAATGGTTCAGGCCTGGTTCAGGTACCAACGCCAATCCTGTTCTCCGACCTCCCCCATGAACTGCCGATACTCGGCACGTTTGACGGCAAGGTAAACCCCAAGAAACTCCGCGCCAAAGGCTTCCCGCGCCCAACTTGAAGCTTCCAGTGCACGCAAGGTCGTGAGCCAGTCGGTGGGCAACAAGTGCGTGGCCTGGGCATAACCGTTGCCTTCCACGGGCGCACCCGGGTCCGACTGCTCGCGAATACCGCGATGGATGCCGGCCAGGATCGCCGCAGCGGCCAGGTACGGATTGGCGTCGGCGCCGCAGATGCGATGCTCGATGTGTCGCGAGAACGCCGGGCCGCCCGGGACGCGCAAACTCACGGTGCGGTTGTCGACGCCCCAGGTGGCGGCCAGGGGCGCGTAGCTGTTGGTCTGGAACCGTCGGTAGGAGTTGGCATTCGGGCAGAACAGCAACAACGAATCGAGCAAGGTGCTGAGCATGCCGCCCACCGCGTGCCTGAGCAGCGGCGTACCGTCCGCGGCCTCGCTGGCAAACAGGTTGTGACCGTCGCGGTCGGCCAGGCTGACGTGCATGTGCATGCCGGTGCCGGCCAGATCATCGAAGGGTTTGGCCATGAAGCACGCCGTCATCCCGTGCTTGTGCGCCACGCCCTTGACCAGACGCTTGTAGCGCACGGCCTCGTCCATCGCCTGCAGGGCATCGGTGCGATGCTCGAGGGTGATTTCAACCTGCCCCGGTGCGTATTCGGAGATCGCCGTGCGTGCCGGAATGCCCTGGAGTTTGCAGGCATTGTACAAATCGGCCAGGAATGGCTCGATCTGCTCCAGTTCGCGCAGACCGTAGACCTGTGTGCCCCGGGGACGACCGCCATCGACATCCCGCGCCGGCTGCGGCCGGCCGTGGCTGTCGCGCTGCTGGTCCAGCAGGTAGAACTCCAGTTCCGCCGCCATCACCGGGTAATAACCGTCGGCTTGCAGGCCTTCGATCACCTTCGCCAACAAGTGCCGGGGGTCGGCGATCGTCGCCGGCATGCCCTGCGTCGGATGCATGCTGACCTGCACCGCCGCCGTCGGCATCAGACGCCACGGCATGCGCGTCAGGCTGCCGCTGAGCGGGTAAGCACGGCAATCGATATCACCGACATCCCAGACCAGCCCGGAATTTTCCACGTCATCACCGTTGATGGTCAGGCCGAGGATCGTGCTGGGCAAGGGGCGCCCGCTTTCGTACACCGCCAGCAACTCATCGCGGTGCAGCAACTTGCCCCGGGGCACACCGTTGTTGTCGAGGATGAACAACTCGAACATCTCGATATCCGGGTTCTGTTGCAGAAAAGTCAGGGCTTCTTGCGGGGAGGCGAAGGATGTCGTGGCACAACTCATGGGAATTCTCTTGTTTCCGCGTCAGGCAAACGCGCAGGCGCTGCCGATTTGATCCGGGGGATAGCCCAGGACCTGTCAGGATCATCAACGGGAAAGGCAGGAATCCGGCGGGCGCGCGTGACGACAGTGCCACAACGCCCAGAAGGCAAGTTCAGAAGGGAGTGCGACCGGACAATCGTCCATAGAGTAGACCGCAGTGAACAGATGGCAGCAGCGTCACACGGCGGGATAAGTCGTTAAATCGGGATTTGAAGAACTTCGGGTCTGGGTTGGCTAAACATTCAGGGTGCATCGCTAAGCCTCGTGGGTAGCAGGGTTTTGTGTGGCCACTATTTAATTTCTAAATAGCACCCCGGACTTTCTGATTTGCGAACTCCGCCCCTGGCACTTGTAATTCCCCCTCGCCCATCGAGGTTCGACCATGGAAAACATTCGCACCCTCTCGCGCCCCGCCCTTCTGCTGATGTGCACTATCATGCTCGTCGCGCTGAACCTGCGCCCCTCCATGGCGGCCGTAGGTCCGCTGCTCAAGACAATACGTGGCGACATCGCCCTGAGCTTCAGCCTGGCCTCGCTGCTGACCATGCTACCGGTGATGGCCATGGGACTGGCGATGTTCTTCGGCCTGCGCATCAGCCAATGGCTGGGCGCACAACGCACCGTGGTGGTGTCGCTGCTGATCATCGGACTGGCGACGGTATCACGCCTGTTCCTCGACTCCGCGCTCGAACTGATCCTCAGCGCCGTGCTGGCCGGCGTCGGCATCGCGCTGATCCAGGCATTGATGCCGGCGTTGATCAAGGCTCGGTTCAGCGAACACGTTGCTGTGTGCATGGGGTTGTACGTGACGTCGATCATGGGCGGCGCCGCGATTGCCGCCTCGTTTGCCCCGCTGGTGATGACGCACACCGATAGCTGGCGCACGGGCCTGGCGATCTGGGCAATATTGGCCTTGGCGGCGTTGCTGTGCTGGTGGGGCCAGCGCTCGACGCTGCCAACGTTGCCCATTCAAACGCAACGAAACGGCTCATTCTTCGCCAGTTCCCGCGCCTGGTTGCTGGCAATCTTCTTTGGCTTGGGGACTGCGTCCTACACCTGTGTGCTGGCCTGGCTGGCACCCTATTACGTGGAAAAGGGCTGGAGTGAACAGAATGGCGGATTACTGCTCGGCTTCCTGACAGCCATGGAAGTGGTTTCAGGTCTGCTGACGCCCATGATCGCCAATCGCAGCCGTGATCGACGCGGGGTGCTGGCCGCCCTGCTGGTGTTGATCATCGCTGGTTTTCTCGGCCTGATCCTCAGCCCGCAACACCTGAGCCTGTTGTGGCCGTGCCTGCTCGGACTGGGCATCGGCGGACTGTTCCCGATGAGCCTGATCGTCTCGCTGGATCACCTGGACAACCCGCAACGGGCAGGTGCCCTGACCGCCTTCGTCCAAGGCATCGGCTACCTGATCGCCGGCCTGTCGCCGCTGATCGCCGGCATGATCCGCGATCGGTTGGGCAGTTTCGAATGGGCTTGGTGGTCACTCACCGGCGTCATGCTGTTGATGCTGATGATGATCCTGCGTTTCAACCCACGGGATTACGCGCGCCACATTCGCTGACCAGTGCGCGCCTGCCAAGACAGCGAAACCCCCTATAGGCCATTCTCTCGGCACCACCGTTCCGCTAGGATCCTTCGCACGAGTTTGCGCTCGGTCAGCGCAAGGATCACAGTGAGAAGAATGGATGCTGAACAGTAACTTGCTTCGAAAACTCGATATGCAGGACCTCATGGTGTTTATCGCCCTGTACGAGCGTAACAGCGTCACCGATGTTTCCGAGGCGCTCTGCATCAGCCAGTCCACCGTGAGCTATTGCCTGAAAAAACTGCGCACCGGTTTTACCGACGAGTTGTTCATCAATACCCGCACTGGTATGCGGCCCACCTGCAAAGCCAGCAGCATGTACACCCACGTGCTGAAGATCCTCGAAAGCATCAACCTGTGCCATGCCCCCGTACCGGCCTTCGATCCCGCCGGAGGGGTCGCCACCTTCAACCTTTGCGCACCGGAATATTTCGAGCAACTGATCCTGCCATGCCTGTTGAAGCGTTTTGACGCGGCGGCATTACCGGTGGTGATCAATGTGCAAAAACTCGAAAGCGATATCCCGGCCGATGCGTTGCGCGACGGCAGTGTTAATCTGGTGATTGGCTTCGGTCCGAACTTCCATCACCAGCCTCCCGACTTGCACTTCAGGACATTGCTGGAGGACCAACTGGTCTGCGTCTTCGACAAGGATGCGGCGCCCCTTGAACCGCGCTTGAGCCTGCAAACCTTTGCCCAGCGCCGGCACGTGTTTCCGACCCCGTGGATCTCCAGCACCAACATGGTGGACGGCTGGCTGGCAAAACAGGCGCAGGCACGGCACATCGTCGCGCGGGCCAACAGCTACGGGGCGGCATTGAAGTTGATTGTCGGCACCGACTACATCCTTGCGATGCCCCGTCGAATCCAGCGGTTGCTCGCCAGCGAAGGCGCTTTCACTCACCGCGAAGCGCCCGAAGGCCTGCCGGGCTTCACCCTCGACATGCAGTGGAGCCCGCACGCCGAGCAGGACGGTGCCAATACATGGTTTCGCGAGCAGGTAGTGCAGGCCTGCGCCGAGCATCGCCTGCGTTGAAACTCAGTTGTTGATCAGGACCTTGCTGTAGGACTCGCGATCCATGTCGACAATTTCCACTGCCAACTGGACTTCCACACCGGCTGGCCACTGACACAGGTCCTGCAGTACCGCCAGCAGGCTTTCCGACAACTGCTTCTTGATCTGCGGCGAGCGGCCACTCAACAGCGCCAGGTTGACGTACACGAACGCACGCTCGTTCAAGGCGGTGCCGACCTTGAAGGTCTCGACCTTCACCGCGCGGGCCTTGATGTCGGATTCGGCCGCGAACTGACCGGAAGCCACCAGCGCATTGTTGAACCGCAGCAGCGCCACATCGGCATTCAGCTCAGGCAGGTTGGCGGTGTATTCCATGTGCAGGTGAGGCATGACGTGGTTCCTGAGGTAAAAGGGAAAGGTCGTACATATATCACAGAGTTGCCCTGCTCTACTGCGGCATCGGTGATTGGAAACGCTCACTCATGAATGCTTCCAGACGCGAACGCAACCAACGCTCGGCAGGATCGGTATCGACATGGCTCAACCAAACCATCGACAGGTCCAGGGTTGGTGTCTTGAACGGAAAAGGCTCGACGAACAACTGACCCGAGGCGGCCATCGCCGTGGCCGTGTAATCCGGCAGGCTGGCGATCAGGTCAGTCCCCGCGAGCAGGGCGGGCAACGAACTGTACTGCGGCACGGAAAGCACCACCTGGCGCGTGCGACCGATCTCTGCCAGCCACTCGTCAGCGTAGCCGCTGACGTTGGCCGTGTGGGACACCAGCACATGAGGACGTGAGCAATATTCATCGAGGGTCAACGGCGTGTCCGAGGCATCGGCGCGCAGGATGCTGGGCAGGATATGCCGCAACAGCTTGCGCTTGGCATTGGCCGGCAGGCCGCGGGTCTGACTGATGCCGACGGTAATGTCACCGGACGCCAGCAAGTCGGGAATCCGCCAGTAGTCGACATGCTGCACCACGAATACCACCTTTGGCGCCTCCTGGCGCAGGGCGCGCAACAGGGGCGGCAACAGGCCGAACTCGACATCGTCCGACAGGCCGATGCGAAAGGTCATGGTGCTGCTGGCGGGGTCGAAGTCGTGGGTCAGGCTCAAGGCCACCGACAGCGAGTCCAGGGCGGGCGACAGGTACTGGATCAACTCTTCGGCCCGGGCCGTGGGCTCCATGCGATGCCCGACCCGAATGAACAACGGGTCGTTGAACATCGTGCGCAGGCGATTGAGCGCCGAACTGATGGTCGGCTGCCCCAGGAACAACTTCTCCGCCACCCGGGTCACGTTGCGTTCATGCATCAAGGTTTCGAACACCACCATGAGGTTGATGTCGGCCTTGCGTAGTTCATTGCGATTCATCCACTGCCCCCGATCTCCTGTCTGTCGACAGTTTAGGTAGCGGGTGCAAGCGGCGTCTATGCGACTGAAGACGTTTTGCTGCCTGAAACGAAGCTGCTTCGATCGAGCAGCTTCGTCGAGACGTGTCTAGATTTCCTTCATCGGGGTCTGATCGTGGGTGCCCTTGATCAGGTTGATGGCGTGTACGCAATCGGCCTTGTTGACGTACGACTCCCCGCTGGCAATCGTCTCATGGTTCGCCGCCCTCAAGCGCCACCGCCATTGGCCCCTGCCAGTCTGGGGGATGCCTCGGGTCTGCCGGTAAATCTCGAAATACATTGTTCGCTCCTTGCGATGGTTGATACGCAGATCAGGGATCTGCGAAACCAGAGTAGATGAGGATGTCTGCCGGGACAGCCTTTCAGTGTCAGGGGATATTACGGCGCATCGGTGCCGCGTCGAAGGCTGACCCATGGTTTGCGGGATGGGTAAAGCGGATGACCTGAAGGAGGTACTTTTCGTTGGTACGGGCTGACGCTTCTGACGCGTAATCGCCGACTGCTCCGACAAACAAACCGCAGTCGTCACGCGCAAGGGAGCGCTGTTTGCAACGGCCAAGAGGCTTTAATCGAACTGCTTCACGAATTCCCGGGTTTGCGCGTCCAGCCCCTTGTCGTTGCCGAACACGGTTTTGACCGTTTCGTTGGCCCCGAGGAGCAGTTCGCACTGCATGCCCAGGGCCAGCCTCTGATGATTCAACTCAAGCAAGGCTTGCTGATGTTCCTGCCGGGCAACTTGCAGACGCTGAAACGCTGCTTCTTTCAGCTCGGGCTTGGTCTGCAGGGGCCAGACGCGCTCGGCTTCGAGCACGCGGCGGTCGGTCAAGCCGGCGCTCACATTGGCCATGCGCATTTTGGTGTAGGTGCGTATGACGGATAAGGCGCGAGACGAAAACGCTATCGCTGCGTTTTTTTGCTCTTCGGCACCTGCCCCATCCGCCGCCTGCATCTCCAGCAGGTCCGCAGCCAACGCCTTTTCCGCCCCCTCGCCGCGCACCAGGTAGCTGGAAAGGTCCAGGCGAGGCTCGTTTTCAAAGGCCAGCAAATGCCTGGAAACCAGTGAGGAGGCGTGATTCACGTAGTCCGCACCGTGCTGCCGAAACCCTCCATCCGCAACGGCGACCGCGGCAAAGATGAACAGCAAAAAACCAAAAATTGTCTTTTTCATGGATCCCTCCAAAACAGCCGGGAATGCTATCACGCTTCATTCGGCTGACCGCGAAGCCTCCCCGGCCACTGGAACACCGCAAATGACACTCGGCGCTAGCTCAACGTTCGAAAAAAACTTAGGCCAAAACCACAGAAACAAAAAAGCCCCGTAACCTTTCAGCTACGGGGCTTTTTCAATGTAATGGCGGAGAGATAGGGATTCGAACCCGAATCAATCTACCCACAAACCGCTATAGGCCAATAAAATAGGGCATTTGAAGCAAGGGTGCCGAGCGTATACAGGCCTACAGCGGTCTCCGTTTTGCCCTAATTTTGCCCTAACGGCTTCCTCGTCTCGCTCTAAATGACACCTACTCAGCCCGTGCCGTTGGAATATGTTCACATCGCAAAGATTGGAGGTTTCACTGCTACGCTGAACTCTCCACGGAGGATTCCCGATGCCAAACTCAGACCTGCTCCCTTCCTTGCTCTTCAAAATCAACGAAAACCAATTGGCCCTTGAGGCCGCCATCCTTGAACTATCCAACTGGGTCGAGCAGCGAGGCGCCGCCGAAGTCGCGGACAACGTGCGAGGCGCACTGGACACCATCGATAAGAATGAAGAATTCATCAAGCTAACGCTTGCGGTGCTGATGTCGCCCGATTAAAAACTGACAGGCAGCAATCGGCCCATGACGGACGTTCAAGCAGATGTGATGCCAAATGATCGATGGAGTGCGCATTGCCTCTACGGGGCATTTCAAAACCTCAAAAAAAATGACCAAAAGCCCTGGGCATTGATTTCACGGCGACGCGTTGATTAACCATCCTGACAGCTATCAGCAAAACGCACCGCTATAGCCTGGAATTGCTCATGGTTGGCCAGGAAAACCTCGCAGATTTCTGGATCGAAATGCGTAGCACATCCCTGGCGGATTATCTCCAGCGCCTGATCGTGTGTCATGCCCTTCTTGTATACGCGTCGGCTAATCAGCGCGTCATAGACATCCGCCACCGCCATGAGCCTGGCACTGATGGGGATGTCATCGGCACTCAGCCCGTCGGGATAACCGGTACCATCCCACTTCTCGTGGTGGCTGTAGGCGATCTCCTTGGCAAGGCGCAGAAATCCCACCGAGGTGCCCAACTGCTCTTCGGCATGCCGGATGGCATCGCGTCCCAGTACCGTATGGGTCTTCATCGTCTCGAACTCTTCCGGCGTGAGGCGCCCCGGCTTGAGCAGTATGTGGTCGGGTATGCCGATCTTGCCGATGTCATGCAGCGGAGCCGACTTGAACAGCAGGCGGATGCTCTCGTCATTGAGAAAATGCTGGAACCTCGGATGTTCGCGAAGCATCTCGGCCAGTAGTCTGACGTAGTGCTGAGTTCGTCGAATGTGGTTACCCGTCTCATTGTCGCGGGTTTCGGCCAGCGAGGTCATGGCCTGAATGGTCACATCCTGGATGGCGATGACCTCGGCGGTGCGGCGCTGGACTTCCTGCTCAAGGTAAGCCTTCTGATCACGCAAAAAGTCGGCGGCCGCCTTGATCTTCAATTGGGTTTCCACCCGTGCCAGCACGATGGGTGGGTTGATCGGCTTGGTGATGTAGTCCACGGCGCCCATCTGCAAACCCAGGATCTCGTCTTCCATTGTCGCCATGGCGGTGATGAAGATGATCGGGATATGAGCGGTGCGCGGATCGCGCTTGAGCTGCTCTGCCACCTCATACCCCGACAGATCAGGCATCATGATGTCGAGCAGAATCAGATCCGGGCGAGGCTCCTGCACCGCTGCCTTCAGCGCGCGCTCACCGCTGATGGCCACGCGCGTGCGGTAGATGTCCTTCAGCAGGCCATTGATCAGCGTAATGTTCTCCGGCGTATCATCGACAATGAGGATGATCGGGCTAAGTGAGTAGTTTAGCGTTTCACTCATGATGCTCCCTCCAGCACGGGGTATCGCGGGCCGTCGATGCACGTTTGAGTGTTAGCCGTGCGGCCTCGAAGTCAAAGTTGTTCACCTCATTCATCAACTGCTCGAAACTGTCCTGGCCGAGTGCTCCGCGCAACGAATCCGCATACTGTTCCATATAATCCGGCGCTGCTCCGTCATTGGCCTCCAGCAGGTGGATGAGCGCTATGGCATGCTGTGCCCAGTCGACGCTCGATACCACCGCCGGTGCTGCCTGGCCGCTACCCAGCGCTTGGCGGATTGCATGCACGGCCAGCGAGAGCGCCTCGATCAATTCATTCACCAATGCGTCCGACTCAGCGTGTGCCCTGATCGCGGTTTCCAGCTTACCGGCCATGGCTTGCAGGCCGCTGAAGCCGAGGTTGCCTGCAACGCCTTTCACGGTGTGGGCCATTCGCTCGGCCGTCGCCCGATCACCCGCGCGTAGCGCGTTCCCCAGCGCTTGCCCTTCCATAGCCCTGCGGTCGGCAAATTGACCCAACAGCTTGATGTATAGCTGGCGATTGCCCGCCACTCGCCTCAGTCCGTCGGCGCTATCTAGCCCTGGAATGTCCGGTAGGCGCTCCTCGCCCGATGCGGCGCTGGACGGCTCCACTGCCGCCGACCGAGGTACAACCCAGCGCAGAACCGTGGCGATGAGTGCTTGCGGATCCACGGGCTTGGTCACATGGTCGACCATGCCCGCCTCGATGCAGCGCTCCCGGTCCTCGACCCTGGCATGTGCGGTCATAGCAATCACCGGGATCTGTGCGCAGTGAGGCCCGATGCGAATACGCCGGGTCGTCTCGAGACCATCCATCTGCGGCATCTGTACGTCCATCAGCACCGCGTCGTATTGCGCTGCAGCCAACATCGACAGCGCCTCGCAGCCGTTGCCGGCAACTTCCACCAGGGCACCGGCAGCCTCGAGAAGCTCCCTGGCAATCTGTTGGTTGATTTCGTTGTCCTCCGCGACGAGCAGGCGCACTCCGGCGAGCACCTTCGCCTGAGCAATGGGTACGGTTAGCGCCACCACTCCCGTTTGCGGCGCGAATAAGTTGACCAGTACCTCTACCAGCGAGGACTGGTTGACCGGCTTGACCAGGAACGCGCGAATGCCGGCCGCTTGCGCAGCGGCGTGCATTTCGTCATGCCCAAATGCACTGACCATGACGGCGTACAGTGCAGGCTGCAGGCCAAGCGCCCGGCGCGTCGTCTCGATGCCATCCATCTCTGGCATTTGCCAATCCACCAATAGCGCCAGGAACGGGTCGTCGGCCGAAGCACCGCGAAGGCTCTCCAGAGCAGCCTCGCCTGACGCCACCGCGACCGGCGAAAGCCCCGCTACGCGAAGCATGTCGGAAAGGATCTGGCGCGCGTCGGCATTGTCATCGACGACCAGGACGCGCGCTCCGGCGAGCTCCGCAGGGACAATCTGGCGCTGCGTACGCATGTGCTGGTCAAGACCAAGCCAGACGCTGAAAGAGAACGTGCTGCCGTTGCCCGGTTCTGAGTCAACCGCGATCGTTCCGCCCATCAGCTCGACGATGCGCTTCGAGATGGCAAGGCCCAGGCCGGTACCGCCGAATTGTCGCGTTGTGGAGCTATCGGCTTGGGCAAAGGCCTCAAAGAGTCGCCCGGTTTGCTCGGGAGTCATGCCGATACCGGTATCGCGGACACGAACCTGCAGTTGAACTTTGTCGCCGGTGCGGCCCAGGTTGCGAACCACGACCGTCACCTGCCCCTGTTCGGTGAATTTCACTGCGTTGCCTACCAGGTTCAGGATGACCTGGCCCAGACGCAGCGGATCTCCAAGCAGCGTCTCGGGAACGTCCGACGCCCGGTCGAACAGCAGCTCAATGCCCCTGTCGTAGGCCTTTTGCGCAATCAGCGAGGACACGTTGTCGAGCACTGCGTCTATCTCAAATGGCACTGCCTCGACGCTAAGCTTGCCGGCCTCGATCTTGGAGAAGTCGAGGATGTCGTTGATGATGCCAAGCAGCGAAGTGCCCGCGTTGTGGATCTTCGAGACATAATCGCGCTGCCGCTGGTCCAGCGAAGTCTTCAGCGCAAGGTAAGACATGCCGATGATAGCATTCATGGGCGTGCGGATTTCGTGACTCATGTTTGCAAGGAAGTCGCTTTTTGCCCGCGTCGCCTCTTCAGCAATCTCCTTCGCCCGCTGCTGCGCGTGCTCTGCTGCCTTGCGCTCGGTGATGTCCTGCAGCCAGCCGAGCAGCCCTTGCTCCCCCTGGATCTGGATTGGCAGGTAGGTGACAAGCATGGTGCGTTCGCGCCCCTGCCGGTCACGCATCGGTACTTCCTGGTCCTTTGCGATGCCGTCGTCCGTGAAGCGTTCGACGATGGCTTCGCGATCATGCCCATTCGCGTAAATCTGCGAAGCAGCGTCACCGACGCCTACGCCGAACGTTTCACAGAAGCGGGGGTTGGCGAAGCGGATCACGCCCTGGGTAGAAAAGGCTATGTTGATTGGACTCGTATCGAGGATTGCCTGCAGCCGCGCGCGTTCTTCGCTAAGCGCCACTGCTGCCGCATGATGATCCGTGACATCGCGCACCCAACTGGCGACCAGGGTCTCACCGTGGATTGTCACGAATGATGCACCGACCAGAACCCAGAGAATTGATCCATTTTTGTGCAGCAGGCGGGTCTCGAAGTGTTCGACCTTGCCGTTTCGTGTCAGCAGTTCGAGGAAGCGTTCGCGCTCCTCAGGGTCGACATACAGGCTCGTGGCGTTGCGCCCGAGCAGGTCCTCGCTGACATAACCGGTCGCCTGTGAAAAGCGTTGGCTTACTTCCCTGACAGCTCCGTTCCGATCTGCCAGCACCAGGCTGGCGGGGCTGGTATCCATGAGCGCGCGGGTGAAAGCCTCGCGCTCGGCTAGCTCTGCGGCAACGCGCTTGCGCTCGTCTACTTCCCGGTTGAGGCGTCGGTTCCAGGCCAGCATGGCGCCGAGCAACAGCAGGACCGCGACCAAGCTCGGGATCGCCCAGCTCATTACGGTTTTAATATCGAGGCCGTCCTCGTTGAGGGACTCCTCGAACAGCCGGTATTCCATGAGCGATACGCGATAGTACCGCCGCCAGCTCGCATCGAGCGGCGAATCAATGCGATTGCTGGACTGGAAGAACTGCTCCAGCGCTCGTGCGAGATCCGGCGCGTTGCGCGCAACACCCCACCCAACGCTGGTCGCTTCGCTGACCGGAAACGCAATGGAGAGACGTTCGGGATCTTCACGAGCCCAGCGCAGCGCGCTTTCACTACCCAACACCGTGAAATCCACCTTCGCATCGGCGACCAGTTTCACCGCCTGCTCGGTTGGCGCATAGACGATTCTGACCGGCTGACTGGAGAGAGGACCGCGGTTGGCTTCATCGATCCACTGCTCGTAGCCCGTACCCTTCTGCACTGCCGCCGTCAGACCGAGCAGATCAGACACCTCGTTGCCAAGGGACTGGTTGGAGCGATGGGCGATGACCAGGTTGCGTACCCGGTAATAGGGCACGAGCAACATCTTCGTTTCGCGCCAAGGGACGATCTGCAAGTCATTTGGATAAAGATCACAGCGGCCGTCGGCGAGTAGCTTTGGGTCGTAGCTTTCCCCGCGTACGGTCTCGCCCCGATCGTTGTGAAACTGCGCATCGAAACTCGGCAGTTCCGTTACTTGTGGACGTAAACCGAGTGATTGCGCGAACGCCTCCGCATTAGTCCGGTAGAAGGAAGCGCTTGAGCCAGCCACGCATATGCGTAGGACGCCGCTTTCCCGAATCTGGGACAGCGTACGTGCTTCCACGCATGGCATGCCCAGCACCAACAAGCCTCCCAGCGCAAGCAACGCTCCCCAGCGCGGATTTGTTTTCAAAATGCACCTGCTGGTAGGTAATTGTTCACGATCCAACTCGACATATCCTTGTGAACGTCCTTGCACGAGCTTGTCCGCCGCCCTGCACTGGTATGATAGGCTTTTGGAGTGTAGGCATACGCTACAGCAAGCGCCAGCAACAAAAACTGGGCCAGCTAGCGACTTTCCACTGCTACTCACCGTTCGGAAAGTGAGTTTCCGGACGCTTACTCAGTACTCGTACACCTAAGTTTCGCCAATGTCCGCTATGGGTCGATTGCCGCCGCTCACATCAGCTCAAATCATGCAGCTCGTCGCCCTATCCTCGCCCAATCACACTGCGCCTATTACTGTATATACAAACAGTACTGATAAGGCGTCACCGTGGACCTGTATGAAATCGAAGACACCAGCGATTGGTTTGGTTGTCCGACCGAGCTTGAAACCTGCCGCCACTTCTTGCGCATGTACGAGAACGAGGTACAGGAACTCATGCTGCAAATGCGAAAGGCCAGAGAAGACATCTTCGACTTGGTGCAAATGCATGCTGACGTGTCCAACGAACGTGACCAGCTGCGCGCAGAACTGAACCACGCCAGGGCTGACCTATCCAATGCTCGTAGAAATGCCACCGAAATCGAGACGAAAAACAACTGGGAAATGATGGCTATGAATAAGCTGATCAGCGAGCTTTACAGCGAAATTCATCGCCTGACGGGGGAGAATCCGCGCTTAAAATTACCTCGCAGCTAAGCTGAAGTCTCAATTGGAGGGGATGATCCATGTGTGGACGACTTTCCCAATACGATGGCATTCACGACTTCGTTGCAGCGCTCAGCATGCCCAACCCATTGATCAACAATGCCGGTGAGCAGCCGTTCGAGCGGTACAACGCCGCACCCACAACTCAGCTCGCCCTTTTCCACCAGGAAGGCAATTACCTACACGCTGATATGGTTCGTTGGGGATGGCGTCCGCACTGGGCCAAGGACCGCGCCGCACCGATCAACGCTCGGGTCGAGAAAGTCGCCCACGGCCCATTCTTTCGCGCGATCTGGCCGCACCGAGCAATCATCGCGATCAACAACTGGTTTGAATGGGTCGACGAAGGCGGCCCTAAGAAACAGCCCTACCTAATTCGCCGGAGCGACCGAGCGCCAATCCTCTGTGCTGCCATAGGCCAATACCCGAACGCCGAGCATGAGCCTGGTGAGCACGATGGCTTCGTGATCATCACCGCCGACAGTGTCGGCGGCATGGTGGACATTCATGACCGGCGACCGGTCACTTTGTCACCAGAGCTTGCCAGAGAGTGGCTGGACCCCGCTACACCCAAGGAGCGTGCCGAACAGATGGTCCTGCTGCAGGGCGAACCCACGGAGGCTTTCGAATGGTTCAAAGTGGACAAAGCGGTCGGCAATGTCCGTAATCAGGGTAGACATTTGATCGAACCGGTTGGGGAAATTGGCGTAGGCGGCTAAGACACCCCATTGCTGGGGATGCCCTTGTTAAGACATCCAATACATGACAAGCAGCACCGCAGAAACCCAGCCGATTGTCATGACTATCGAATAGCCTAGAAGCTGCTTATCCATGTCGTGTTGTCACTGATTATAATCAACCAAATTGCGCTTTATGTGCGACTCCAGCAAGGCTGGCGGAAAGCCACCAAGCCGCTCTATTCCGAACATTTCCAGCCGCTCGCCGATTAAAAAAGCCCACCCAATGACGCCGGTGCCCAATTCAAGATCACCAGCTCACCACTGACATCAGCTTTTCCCTGTCGCTGGTTGGTGTTGCAGTAACGGATGTCCAAGGTTTCGAAATGAAAGCCCTCGAACACACGACGAATGTCCGGATGGTCGTTGATGCTGACCATCACTTTGCCTTTGCATCGGCGCATGAAGTCAGCCATCCGCTCATAGTTTTCGAACTGAAAATCCACGCCGTAGCCGGCGGTCTGCCAGTAAGGCGGATCCATGTAATGGAAGGTGTGGGGACGGTCGTAACGTTCGGCGCATTCAAGCCAGGGTAAATTTTCGACGTAAGTGCCAGATAACCGTTGCCACGCAGCCGAGAGGTTTTCTTCAATGCGCAGCAGGTTGATGGCCGGGCCAGTGGTCGCGGTACCGAACGTCTGCCCAGTGACCTTGCCGCCGAAGGCATGGTGCTGCAGGTAGAAGAATCGGGCGGCGCGCTGGATGTCGGTGAGGGTTTCAGGGCGGGTCATTTTCTGCCACTCGAACACCTGGCGAGAGCTGAGCGCCCATTTGAACTGGCGCACGAATTCTTCCAAGTGGTTCTGCACGACGCGGTACAGCGTGACCAAGTCGCCATTGATGTCGTTGAGGACTTCGACGGGCGCAGCCTGAGGTCGCATGAAGTAAAGCGCGGCGCCGCCGGCAAAGACTTCAACATAGCATTCGTGTGGCGGAAAAAGCGGAATGAGGCGATCGGCCAGGCGGCGTTTGCCGCCCATCCAGGGGATGATGGGTGTGGACATGAAAGCAAGACCTTTACTGTATGGATAAACAGGTGCTAGGCTCGCCGCGCTTCGTGCACGGAGTAGAGAGCCTTGGCTGGACTTGCAGGGACATCTGCAGGGACGGCGGCCGGTACGGATGTTGGCGCATTCGTACCGGTCGCTCTTTTTTACTTCGGTGTTGAGACGGCTCTGGCGTAGGCCTGACAAGCCGCCAGGGCGATCAGCCCTCGATCGCCGGCATCGGTGATGCCGATAATTCTTTGAGCATGCGCTGGGTCAAGTTCGACTCTTGCGGAGCCATGAACCACGCCGCGGGCGCTGGGGGTGGCTGGCATTGCACAGCCGCTGGCTGAATCGGTGGCGGAGAGTAGGACTGACAAGCGCACATCAGCAGTGGCAAGGCGATCGCGCAGACGATCTTGATCACGTTGGACATCACTCAACACTCGATAGTGGGATTGTTCGCTGATTGAAAGGCGCTGCTCGAGCGCCAGTCGTTTGTCTTGTTCGGTGCGCTGTTGCGCGGCCGAAGCGAGAGCCAGTTGATTGAGGACCTCTGCATGCAAGCGGGCTTGCTGTTCCAGCTGCTGGCCGTAACGCCAGTCCTGAACCGTCCACGCACTCGCTGCAGATGCGATGGCCAGGGCTGCCAGCGTCATGCCAACAGCCAACAGCCGGTACGGCGCGGGAATCAAGTCGAAGAAACGCATAACACTGCCCTCGCCCGCTCCCACAGCGCCAGCCGATCGGCCAGACCATTGAGGCCGCCATTGATCTTGCGGGTGATCGCTTCGAACTCATTACGATCGGCCAGCGCATTAAGCTCACGCACCCACCAGAACCACGCCGCCGACTCGGCTGCCCATTGCGGTTGTTCCAGCAGTTCTGGTGTACGCAGCAAACGCTCGTCACCAAACAGCGCCAGGCTGCAGCGCAGGTAGTTGTTGTGGCCGGTGATCTGAATCAGGCCACGCCCGCGATAACGCTGGCCATCACCGTCGGCCGCCGGGGTATTGCCCAGCTTCACGGCGAGGTTTCCGGTGTCGTATTTGCTCAGGTATTGCTCGCCGCCCAGTTCGCGGACGTATTGCAGTTGGCCGGACTCGTGCCCGACCTGGGCCAGGAACGCCGCCCCGCGTTTCGGCGTATCAATCTGCCGGCGGGCCATCGCTGCATTGAGGGCGGAAACAAAAACGCCCGCTTGGCGGCGGGCGTTGGGCATGATGCGTAACAACTGTTGTTCGGTGAGAGGCATACAAACTCCAGGTGTAAAAAAACCGCTCGCGGCGGTCGGTGGACGCGCTGTAGCGCTATGCGAGACTGACAACCTTGACCGGCTTCACCTCCTTCTTTTTCTTGCCTTTGGCCTTGGCCTTGCCCTTCTTGCCGCCGTTACACTCGACGGTGGTCGACCAGCCGGCCTGGGTGTAAACCTGCTCGACCGAGTCGGCCAGATACTCGCCATCGAGCCCGACCTTGAAGCCCTGGGCATTGATTGGCCTTTCGGCAAAAATGTCGGTGCGCCCCGGCATCTCAAAGCGCACACCGGCGGTCGAGCGGTTGAACGCCGCCAAACGCGCCTTGGCGGCCGACTCAGCCGCGCTCTTGTTCGGGTGAATGTGCCGATCGGTATGCACCGCCGGCAGTCCGTCCGGCACGTCGTCATTGTCCAGGGCCACCACCACCAGCTCGCCGGTCTTCTTGTCCTGATGCTTGGCGCCGACCGTCTTGTGGGCATTGCGATCACCCAAACGGAACTGCCAGCGGCTGACGTCGCTGGGCACCAGGGTGATCGCGCCGAACTGCTGACCGCTTGCGCTTTGCCCGGCCTGGCGCGGCATGACCAGCAACTTGCCGTCGGCGACCTTGGCCGTGCAGTCGTACTGCTTCGCCAGGCGCGTGATAAAGCTAAAATCTGACTCGCTCAACTGATCGGCCCGCGGGACCTTGGTCGACACCGGGCACACCGGCTGCCAGCCATTGCGCGCGGCGATATCGGCGACGATCTTCGACAGCGGCACGTCTTCCCAACTGCCGCTGCGAATGGTCTTGCCGCTGCCGCGCATGTCGCTGGCCTTGCCACGGATCACGATCGTACTCGGCGGGCCGGACACCTCGACCTCGTCGACCAGGTAGCGCCCCAGGCGCGCCAGGCTTTGCCCTTCATAGCCCAGGTAAACCTCGATCCCGGCGCCGCGGCGCGGCAAGGTCACTAGGCCGTCGCGGTCATCAATGCGCAATTCGAACTCGTCCGACTCCATCCCGGGCTTGTCCGAGGTGCGCAGCAGCAACAGCCGATCATTAATCAAGGCGGTAATATCAGCGCCGTCAGCGACAACGCGAAACTTCGGGTTCATGCGGTTTTCGCCCAATAAAAAACCCGCACCAGGCGGGTCAAGGTCAATCGGTCGTTACGCGTAACGGCAGGCGCCGCCGGCGGCGATCCGGACAGGATCAATTCCACAAGGTCACTTGCTCCTCGATCGGGTCCGGCAGATCCGGCAGCACGATCAGCACCCCGGCGCGAAAGGGCTGGACCTCATCGGCCAGCCCCTGATTGGCCCCCAATACCGCCTCCACGCTGCCGACCAGATGGCCATAGTAGTTATGGCAAATGGTGTCGAGCAGATCCCCGTCAGACGTTCTGCATGTCGTCGCCATAGCGGACAAACTCCAGTGTGAACCCTTGTTTACGCGGGATGCCGCCCTGCATCAGGGCGCTTTGCTCTTCTTCGATGGACGCCAGGCACCAGGTGCCCAGCACCTCGCCATAACCAGTGGTCAAGGTCAGCGGCTGCAACTGGCCACCGATCCTACGCAGCGTGTCGAGCTGCTTTAGACCGCCCTTGAAGCCCGGGAAAATCGCGCCCTTGAGGGTGATTTTCTCGTCGCCCATACCGACCCCTTGCTGGGCCGGCCGGCGTGATAGGCGCTCCTGTGAAGCCCAGCGGAACGCGGTCGAGCGACGCAGCTCGTTAAAGGCCGCCGTGTCGAGGTTGAAGAAATACGGCTGTGCCTTGGGGTCTTGCGGCTGGATGATCAGCAGGTGCGGAAACGGCTTGACCGCTTCCGGCGCCGGCGTCTGATCCGCGGCAAAGGCCCCGGTCGGCATGATGTTGGCCAGCGCCGGATTGACGTTGCCGGCGACCTTGTTGATCGCCGTGGCCGCCCGGCTCGCTTGCTCCTTGAGCACCCCCAGGCGCTCGTCGATTTGCGACACCGCGCGGGTGGCCGTGCCATACATGGCCACCACCTGGCCGACCTTGGCCTGGGCGGCATTCACCCCACGCATGACCCGCTGAAGCTTGGCGCCCAGCGCCGGCCCGACAAAGGGCACGCCCTCCAGCTCGGACGCGGCGCCGGTGATTTCGCCGATCGCGCCATTCACCGGCCCCAGCATGCCGTCCATGCTGCGCCGGCCGGTTTCGCCCGCTGAAGCCAGGTACTTCAGCCCCGATTGCAACTGTTCCAGTGCAGGCATAAGCCCCCCTATTAAACGTGTGGCGCGTCGTACAGCTTGCGGTTTTCCAGTTGCTGGGCCATTTCGCGCTGATGCTGCTCAAGGTACGGCCGAATTTGCGCATAGAGCTGGGCGCCGTCTTTAACGTCGCCTTGCACGGTCAGAGTAAATGGCGCCTGGATATCCACCTTGGAATCGACCTTGACCCCCTCGGACTTTTCAGCGGCCGGGGGCTTGGCCAGCAGCGCGGCCGCAGCATCAGCGCCCGGCGGCGGCATCAGCATGGCGCGAGCGGCATCACCCGGCTGGGTGCCGGCAGGCTTGGCGAAGGACTGGGCGATACCGCCCATCACCGGCGCGATGTTCTGCCCGGCATTCGCCATCATCAGCGGGCCAGCGGCCGGCATTTGCTTCAGCTCGGGATCGGTGCCAAACATCGACTTGCCCAGGTAACCACCCAGGGCATCGCCGCCCAGACTGCCGAGAACGCCACCGATCGCACCGCCCAAGAGCGTGCCCACCACGGGCACTACCGAGCCGATCATGGCCCCAAACGCCGCGCCGCCGATGGCGCCCGTCAGGCCGCCTGCGGCTCCACCGTAGCCCTCGGCTTTTTCGTCCCGGGTTTCGGCATTCTGGTAGGTGTCATAGGCCTTGTAGCCAGCCTCAGCGATCGCAAAAAAAGCCGCACCCTTGACGACCGAGCCCACGCCAACCCCTCCACCGCCACCACCCTTGGCCCCGCCTTGGCCCTTTTTGCCCTCACCACCCAGGTCGCCCAGGTCCGGGCCACCGCCCAGGGCGCCCATGTTAGTCACGATCACCTTTTGCGGAATGTTCGGATTTCCCATCAGCGAACCGCGCCCGATGTTCAGCAGGCCCTTGGCAATCTTGAAACTGCTCATCGCCGTTTGAAACGCGATCACCGCCGCCACGGCCGCGCCGATTCCGGTCACCACGCGAGGGGATTCATCGGACAGTTTGCTCAGGCCCTGAGTGACGTAGGTCAGGCCATCGGCCACCGCGTCGGTCACCGGCCGGAACGCATCACCGATCGCGCGCATGGCGTCATCGGTGTTCTGCGCCATTTCCGCCCACTTCTGCGCCGACGACTGCCGGCGCTCTTCCAGGTTCTTGTCCAAGATCCCGGTCGCGCTCGCTGAATCTTTTTTGAGGCTGGCATACAGCTCTTTGTTCTGCATGAACGCCGTCAGCGCGCCCTTAACCTGCATGTCGGCGAACAGGTCGCCGGTGCGCAAAGCCTTTTCCAGTGACTCGATCATGGCCTGAGCCTTAACCGGGTCCTGCTCCTTGCTGATCTTCGCCGTGGCTTCCGCCATGGCCGCCGCCTTCTTCGGATCGGTCGCGGCGATGTACTTTTGCGCCAACTCAAAGCTGGACTCCAGCGTCGACTTGCCGTTCTGCAGGCCGGTGTTCATCGACGCTTGATAGTCGATCCCCGCCTCCTTGTAGGCCTTGACCGTGTCGCCCGAACCGATTTTCTCCATCCAGTTCTTGAGGTTGTTAGCCGCCTCATCAGCGCCGCCGGCAGTCTTCATCTGCACTTGCAGCATGGCGCCGAGTTGCGTTACCGAGTCCATGCCGGTAATGCCCAGCTTGCCCATGCCCGCCAACAGCTCAGGAAACCAACGCGCCATGTCGGCCGCTTCAAAACTGCCCGCCTGACCTTGGTAGGCGATCGCCTCCAGGGCCTTTTGCATTTGCGCCGGGTCGGTGATCTTGGCGTTCTGCCCCAGGGCGTTGATCATGCGCGCCGTTTCGCCGCCGTCCGAACCCTGGCCGATGGCAAACTTGGCCGCGGTCGGGGCGTACGCCAGGGCCTTGTCCAGCTCCATGCCGGCTCCTACCAGGGCGTTGACCACCTCGGCCACCTGATTGCGCGCCATGCCCGTCTCGCGCGACGTGTCGATGATCCGCCTCGACATGTCGCCCTCTTCGGGCTTGTTGGCAATGTTCGACTTGATCGCAATGTCACGAATGATCGCGCCATAGTCAGCGCTGACCTTGGTCGGAATGGCCATCGCGGCCGTGGCCGCCACGGCCTGGCCGACGCTGCTTTTCAGCTTTTGCCGGCCTTCGTCAATCTGTTGGTGACCCTTGGCTTTCAGCTCAGCCTTGGCCGCCGCCTGGCCCATGGTGTTGTAAGCCTTGGCCAGGTTGCGCACTTCCACGCCCTGCTTTTTCAAGCTGCTCAGGTTACCCTCAAGCTGCTTGAGCAAGGCGCCGGCACCCTTCTCGCCCGCTAGGTGCGCCTTGCGCCATTCATCTTGCAAGCGCACGGTTTCGCCGATGGTCTTTTGCAGCACCCGGGCTTTCTGACCTTCGGCCTCAAGTTTTTTGATGCGACTGGTGACATCCTTAAACGCGCTGCCCACCGTGGAGCTTACCGCCCCGCCAATGACCAGGCCGAGCGCGAGTTTATTCGCCATGTGCGTGCCCTATACGTCGAGGAAAACAGGCGGCTCAATCCGTGAGCCACCACACCATTTCCGAAAAAGGCATAGCCTTGATCTCGGCCGCCGAGAAACCCGTCTCTTTGGCCAAGCGTCGAGCCAGCACCTTCAGGGTGGTTTCGTTACAGGTCGTCGCCTTCAACCAGGCGAAAATAGCCGGCCTGCAGACGGTTGTAGTCTTTGATTTTCAAAGCGGTCAGTTCCGCATCGCTAGCTGCGAGCAGGCTGCAGAACAGGTTCTTTTCCAGCTTGTCCATTTCGCCGCCGCTGGCCGCCTTGGCCGCTTCCATGTCTTTCACGCTCGGCGCGCGCATGCTCAGCTTGTCCAGCACGACTCCGCCGACAGTGGCCTTGTAGGCAAGCGTTACGGTAACGCCTTCGTCCGTCAGGGCCAGCCAGCTCGGCAAGGGCTTGTTGAGGTTGATTGGTGTCATGTGCAAATTCCTTAAAGGCCCAGGGCCGTGCGCTCAGCGGCCAGTTGGTCGACACCGTCGATCACCTGGATCATGTTGAGGGGATCGATCTCGTACATCACGCGACCGTCGATTTCGAGCTTGTAGTAAGTGACCGACATGGCGTGCTTGATTTCGGCCTTGTCGCCCGGCTTCCAGTCGCCCATGTCGACCTCTTTCACCGCGCCGCGCAGGGTCACGATGACGGCCTTCACCGCCCCCTTGAGCCCCTTGTACGCGGCACGGAACACCGCGTTGCACGCGGTCTGATCGGCCAGGCCGAAATACTTCAGCGACTCGCGGCGCACGCCGTTGGTGGTAAATGCCGCCTCAAGCTTTTCCAGGCCCATGCCCATCTCGATCGGGGCGGACATACCGCCGCCCTGATAGTCGTCGGTTTTTTTGGTCAGCTTGGGCAGCGTCAGGGTCGGCACTTCGCCGGCGAAACTCACGCCGTCGATAAACGCGGCGCAGTTGGACAGTACTTCTGGAATCATGGATTGGCCCCTTAGGCTGTTTCGAGAACTTCGGTCAGCCACTCGTTGGTGACTTCAATGAGGAAATTCGGGTTTTCCGCCGGCGGCACGTCGGTGAAGCGAATGCGCCAGTAAATTTTGCCCTGCTCGATTTGGCTGGCCGTGTTCATTTCGGTGTCCGCGTAGACCTCGAAATTGATCACTGCACCGGCATTCTTCTGATCGCGCATGAACGCTTGCAGACCTTCGGTGACGTCCTTGACGTAGGTCTTGGTGATCGAGCGATCGACCGCCCACTTGTGCCCGGCCTGGATCGCATCCATCAGGATGTCGCAGGTGCGCACGCGGGTGACAAACGACCATTTCGCATCGCTGGACAGCGTGCGGTTACCCCACAGGCGATAACCGCCGTCGCGAATGATCGTGGTGATATTGGCGTTATTGAGCAGGTTGGCCCGGCAGGTGTCGTCACCGTCGAGGTATTCGATCGGGCGCGACGTGCCGGTGATGCCGACCAATTCCTTGTTCGACGGCGACGCCCAATAGCCGTAAGTGGCATCGGTCCAGGCAAACATGCCGGCCGCCCAGGCCGAGCCCGGTGCGTCGACCGTGGCACTGGTGGTCGTGTCCCAGTACTTCACCCCGGGATCGACCAGATACAGGCGCTTGCTGCCGAATTCCTCGGCATAGGCCAACGCGGCCTCGTCGGTGGTATTGGGACCGTCGATGATGGCGATCGCGCGCAATTTGGCGGCCAGCGCATCCATGGCCGTCGCGACCGCCTGGGTGGCGGAATGCTTCGGCGCAATGATGAGCTTGGGCTGGGCGTTGTGTTTGCTCTTGCCATCGAGCAGCGCCTGCAGGCCGGTACGCTGCCCCGAGGCCAGCACGCCGCCAATGATGGCCGACGTCTGTAGCGCCGCGTCCTCCAGCTTGGCCACCCCCACCGCAACAATCACCGCCTTGGCGCGCACGTAGATGGCCTGTGCGGCTTTGGTGATCGCCGAGTCAGCACCGAAGGCGGCAATGGCCTCGCGCTCCGACGTGAGCAACACCAGGTCGCCCGCCTTGGCCGTGCCGCCGCCCAGCACGCCTGGGGTGAAGGTGTCGCACAAGCCAATGATCGAGGAGGACGGCAGCGAAATGGTGCGCGCGCCGGTGTCGATCAGCGACGTGGTAACGCCGTGAAAAAAACCACTCATAAGGGTCAGTCTCCAGAAACGAAAAAGCCCCGCATGAGCGAGGCTGTGAGGGGTGTTCGCGTTACGCGTAACGGCGCAACGGGGTTAAATGGATTTCCAGGGGTTGACCTCAAACGTCAGGCCTTTCCACTGCGCGGTCGGGTCGCTGCTGTAGTCCTCGGCCCAGTCGCTGGGCTCCGGTTTGAACCCGAGCTGAATCACCAGGGCGCGAGTGTCGGACCACTGCCACACGCCATAAAACCCGTAATAGCGCCGGCCGGTGACCTTGTGCGTGGCCAGCAGCAGCCGGCGGCCACCCTCCCCGGGGCGATCCTCCACGCTCTTGTCACCCCAATAGCGGTAATCGCACTCGGCGACCGGGCAACTGCACCAGGGGTGAAAGCGCATGTTGTTGGCCGGGTTGCGGATGGCCAGCCACCAGAGCTGGGAGAACCAGTGATAGGCGCCCAGGCCGAACGGGGCATTCAGATGCCACCAGCCGCGCTTATCGCCCAGGGCGCCGTCACGATCGTTGGACCATAGCCAGGCCCAAGCCGGCAGCCGGCGCAGCGACCAGAATCCCGGGGCCTGGGTGAAGGCGATCGGCGGCCCCTCGATCGACAGGAAGGGCAGCGCCGCCGGCACCACCAGGAAACCCAGCAGGATCAGAAACACCCGCAGAGGCAGAAACAGCGCCCACTGCAAAGCAGCGCGCAGGACATGCAACGTCATAGGTCAACCTCGGATATCAGAAAAGAAAACGCCACGTCAGTGCGGGGCGCTTATTCGACTTGCCCGGCGATCCAGTCCGGCGGGATCGGCCGACGCTGGCTGTCGGGGAAGTTTGGCGACTGGGGCCAGTCGCGCAGATCCTGCATGTACGTCAGCAGCCCGGCGAACTGCTCGGCGGTCAGCGTGGTGTCGCTGCCGATATCAAGCTGATCGCGGTGACGGTCGCGCAACCAGATCACCGAAGACAACTCAGCATCGCGCCAGGCTCGCTCGGTGACGCCGGGATCAGGCGTCACCACCGGGGCATCAACCAAATACGGCAGGCCCTTTTCATCATGGGCCCGAACCTTGCCCTGCTCTGGATTGGCAATAACCAACTCGAAAACGTTCTCCGAAATTTCCACTGCATCGTCTGGAATATTTTCGCCATGGATCGCAGGCAGATAGGTGCAACCTGTAGACGGACTGTAAAAACGCATAACTTCCCCTTATTTCCCAAGCGCAAGCCAGCGTGCCGTTATGGTCGCCGTTTCGCCTGCGTTCTTATCAGCAACCAACGTCATCCCCTTGGTTCCGACAACATCCACGTAAGTGCCAGTAACTTGAGACAACGCGATTGAACCCACGGACCAGCCCGCATAGAAAGCAGACTCTGGGAACTCGATAGGAAAGGAGACTGCCAGTCGGTTATCGGCAGTCGTCGGGAAGCTGACGGTGCCCCATTGAATGACCAATCCACCGAGCCAGCTCGGGAAAACGACATAGCCGTTTGGTGTGAGGCTGGAAGCAAACCCGAGACGCAGCTTTTTCGGCGTTGCCATGACCGCGTCGTTTGCGCTGTCGAGCATTTGCGCAGCCGTGGCGACCTTGGCTGTGCCCTGATTGATCTCGGTCGCCTGAGCCGCCAAAGCAGCAAGCGCCGCAATATCAATGTTTCCCTGATTGATCGGTGCGTTCCAGGCCTTGATGCACCACATCACCGCCAAGTTGCGCGGGCGAGTAGAGCCGACAACAGGCGTAGTCGTTGCCAGAGCTGTAGCGCCGTTGAGAGCCGCAATCTGTGGCGGATAGTCCGCAAGAGCGGCCGGATCAATTCCGTAGCTCGCCGTCGGCTGCGCAGCAGTTGCTCCGAGCCCAATTACAAAAAGCCCATCCGACGAACCGGTGACATCGGCAGCAGCCATTGTGCCTTTTTGCCAGCTACCCACGGCCCGGCCAGCATCCGCCCCGCGCCCATGGTCCCAGCCGCGCAGGAACTCGCCACGCGACTCGGGCAATCGGAAGTTACCGGCACCCTCGCCGCCCGTATTGAACGCCGTGCCCAGGAAGGCGGCCAAGTCGGGATAGGCCGCGATACTCTTGACGCTTCCGTCAATCTCCAGAAAGCCCGGCGGCACGCTGTTCACCGGAAACGCCACCATCGTGCCGACCGGTAGCGCCGAGGCCTGGGCAATCATCGACTCGACTTCGGCCTTGGTGTAGCTGTTGGTGATGCCCATCCCCGCCAGGGTGTTCGGGTTATCGCCCGACACCACCACGCCGCGATTGTTGACCTTGACGCGGGTGTATTCGCCGGCCTGCTTGTTCGCTGGCAACACCTCCAGAATGGCCGCATCAACGTAGCTGCGCGAGGCCAGCACCACCGCCGGGTCAATTTTGAGCGCGACGTTAGCGGAGTTGTTGACGATAAAATTCATCCGCACCACTTGCGTGCGGCCAGAACCTTGCGTCAGCAGCGGCTTATAGCTCGGCGCGCAGTTGGCTACCGCCACCAGATCGCCAGCCTCGTCGTACAGACCGATTTCACGAATCCAGCGCCCTCCTTCGTCGGCCGGGATAATCTGCTCAGCGACGATGATCGCCGGATCGGCCGGGTCGACCTTGAGCTGATTCAGCGGCCGGCGGCGCCATTCGTTGATCAGTTGGGTTTGTTCGGGCTTGGGGATAGGGTCGGTCAGGTTGGCATCACCCACGCCCATTTGCGTGATCTTCCAGGGAATGCCGAGCGCGTCGGCGTTCGCCTGTTTGGCCAGCCCCACATTGGTAAGGATGGCGAAAAACTGCGAATTCGCATCAATCATGGTAAACGTCCAGGGTGTCTATGGAGTGTTCGCGACCGATCACGGCAAAGCGGCCCGTGACCTCGATGTCACGCATCACCGGCGGATACACGTCGATTTCGTCGCCTTCGTACAGACAGGCAGCGATGTTCAAATGGCCTTGAGTTTCGAGGCTGATCGCCAGCCCCGTCAGCTTGCGGGTGACGGGCTTGGCGTCATCGATCAGGCGCTCCAGCTCCTGATACATCTCTTCGGTGATACCGGTGTCCAGCACCCCGACCTTGAGCGCAAAGGTGCCCGGCTCGCCCTCGGGCACCGTCTTGAACCATTCGATGATTTCGATCAGGTAGCCCAGCGGCTCAACCACCCGGCGCAAGGCGCCGATGGTGCCCTTGTGCTTGTGGATGTAATACGAGGCCTTGATGGCCGCCCGCTTGGTCGCCTCCGACCACCGATAATCCCAGCGATCGACTGACCAGGCCCACGCCAGGTGCGGCAGCAAATGCACCGGGCAGGTATCGGCGTTGTACAAGGTGCGCAACGGCACAATGGTGCGCTCGTACAAGGCCGCTTCCAGGGCACGCTCCAGTTGCGTGCTATTGCTCGGCAGCAGGCTACTCATGTCGACCCCGCCAGCACGACGGTGTAACCCTCGCAGTAAGCCGCCTGTGCCTTGGTCGGGGCCAGGTCGACCCAATCGGTCAGTTCAACCCGAGAAACCCCAGGAACGTGCAGTTGCGCATCCACCGCCGAGCGAGCCACCTCGACGCCCAGGCGCTTGCGTGGATTGATCCAGGCCGCCAGGCGCCGAATGGCCTCGGCCAGACTGGCGTCCACCTCGGGGCCGGCGCCGGTCATGTGCAGAACCGCATCAATGCGGTAGTCGATGATTTCCGCACCCTGAACCGTTACCCGATCACCCACGGGCCTGACGTCCTCGTCATTCAGGGCCAGCTCGACAGTGGCCAGCAGCTCCGGACTGGCCTCGCCCTTGCCCTCGGAACTCAACACAGTGACCGTTACGTAACACGGCTGGGGGCTTTCCGCCGTAGCGTCGGCCACCAGCGCCGAAGCGTTGCGCGAGTGCATGATGTAGCTGTTTCGCGGGCCGGCCGTGGTAAGCCCTTCATAAGCCAACTGAATGCGCTCGCGATAGGGGTCGTCCTGCTCCATGACCTTGGGCAGTGGCGGAACCACCGAAAGGTTCTCAGCTTGAACCACCAGGCGCGGCAAATTGACGTTGGCCCCCAGGTGGTCAAGGTCACTGCCGATGGCATGGGCCAGCAACAGCGCCTTGGCACCATCGTTGACCCGGGCCCGGTTACCGACCTTGTTATAGGCCCCGACCTCCAGCAGCTTGACCACCGGATCACTCTCAAGCACCGCGGTCCAGTTATCGCCCATGTAACTGCGAAAGGTGCTTAACCCCTCTTGATAGGTGTCTTCAAAATCCAACGGCTCCAGCACATCCGGCGCCGGCAGCGCCGACAGATCAACGACCGTACTCATACGCTCACCTCCACCACAAACCCGTCGCCGAGGTATTCGCCGGCAATACTCAGATCGATCTTGCCGCCCAGCACCGCCAGCACACGGACCCGCTCAAGCTTCAATCGCGGCTCCCAACGCAGCAGCGCGCGCACCGCCTCGGCTTGCACCGAGCTTTTCCAGCCTTCGTTTACCGGCATGTCGACATAGGCGCGCACCTTGGCGCCGTATTCCGGACGGTGCCGGCGACTGCCGAGCGGCGTACTCAACACGTCGGCCATGGACTGGCGCAGGTGCTCGATGCCGGAAATGGGTTGGCCGGTGTGGCGATCCATTCCGATCATCTACGTCACTCCAGGGGTTCGAACTCTTTATGGGTTTTCAGGTAGCTCAGCGCCTGCTCATCGGACGCCGACACCTCGATACGCCCCTTGGCCACCGCCAGCGTGCGATCGGTGTTTGGGATAATCAGCGTGCGCGAGGTGAAGACCTTGTCGCGGAATGTCAGCAGCAAATCGCGGGCCGGCGCGATATCGTCGACCGGCAACTCGGTAGGTTTGGCCATGATTTCTCCAGGCATGAAAAAGCCCGCATAGTGCGGGCTGTTAAGGGATGGATTAATGCGTGTGGTGGTTGCTGTTGCCGCCGGCATCAAGAATCTGGCCGTCACTGGTGATGTTGCCGGCAGCGTGCAACGTACTGACCAGCTCGACAGCGCCCGTTACGCGTAACGGACCCTGAATTTCCACGTCGGCAATCAGCGTGACGTTGGTGGTGGTCACCGTGACTGCGTTATCGGTGGTAATCGATTCGGTCGATCCCACCCTGGTGATCACCTGGCCACTGGGCAAGGTAATGGTGTAGGTCTTGGCCTGCCAGTCATAGACCAGCGAGCCGCCATCGTCGAAGCGCCAGGCCTCGACGTGATCACGGTTATCCGGCTGCGCGCCGGCATTGCCGTACAGCCCAGGAATGAAGGTGCCCATGCCGGCCTGACCGCTGGGGTTAAACAACACACCCTGCTCACCAATGCTCGGCGCCCGCCAATGCCGAGCCATGCCGGCGGCCAGGCTATGCCAACGCACCCAGGCACTGGTCCATTCACCGTTGGACACCCGCACCATGGCCGCCGCCAGATCCACGCCGACCACCGCGCACGGCATCAGCATGGCGGCAATCATCCGATCATGCTCAGCACTGGGGTAGCTCATAAGTCCTCCGGTTGAATCGGACCATCGCCCGGCTCGACGTCAACGACCAGCGTGCCCGGCGGCTCGTCTGGCCATGGCCATTCCTCGGCACCCAGGTAGAGCTGCTGCGTCCACTCAACCAGCCAGACGGTGTAGCCATCCAGTTCTGGTTTGGTCCAGTCCTGCATGGCCTGGGTGAATTCAGCAGGCTCCACTGGCAACCCCCAGGTCTGCATGCGTAACAGCACGGCCAGCTGCGCCGCCAAGTGCGCGGCCTGTTGGCAGTGTTGCGGCTTGATGGGATCAACGATGATCCGCGCTTCGAATCGGCAAACCAACGTGCTCTCACCGGTGCCAACGTCCGGACCTGGCTCAATTTCAGCCATCTCAAGGAAGACTACCGGTAATGCAATCCGGTCCTTGATATTCGGCCACGTCGCCACTGCTTTGATGCCTGGCAGATTGCTCTGCAAATGCTGCTCAATCGCCCGGTAGAGCTGGTCAAGGCTAAAAGGCTCTTCAGACATTGGCCGTCCCCTTGAGGTACTTCTGCAATTCAAAGTTGAACTCTTGCTGCAGGATCTCCAGCAAACGTGCGTGTGCACGATGGGTCCAGGTGTCGAAGTGCGGTCGCGCTTGTTCCAGCGAAACCTTGGCCTTGGCCAACGGAAAGCGATTGCCGTTTTCCGCGACCCAACCCGAACTGGCTCCACCAGCACCTGACACGGTGCTATCGGGGTAATCGTCCGCGCTGAAATGCTTGCTCGCGGTACGAATCCAGATGTCAGGCTTGTTTCCGTAGACCTGTTTAAGGAAAGCACCTTGGTAACGCCGCCCGGCCACCGAAACACCGTTGCTGGACTGTCTCGCGCGACCAATGCGGCTGGACTCAATGGGATTAAGACCGAACCACAACTTACCGCTCGCAGCGCGGCCAGAAACGGGATAGGCACGCATGCGCTGACGGACTGCCGCGACCGCGATGCGCTCCTGACGACCGACAGCTCGGGCAATGTGCGTGCGTAGCCAGCCCAACGTCTTGTTGATCGCTCGTCTCTGGGCGGCAGCTGCCGCTTTCGGCACCAGCTTGGCGAAGTCCTCGAAAGCTTGCAGATCTGCGACTGATGACTGGATGGTGAGCATCCCGCCACCGGCCGACGGTTTGAAATAGCTGCCGACACTCATGCGCGCATCCTCAATATCAACGCGACCAGGCCGTCACCGCTGGGCTCCAGCTGGATCAGGTCGTAATCACCGCCGCCATCAAGCATCGGCAAATTGACACTGACCTGCGTGCCCGGCTCCAGTCCGTCGGTTTCGCCTACACGAACCTCGAAACGAGGCTCCCGGAGACCGGTGTTAAGCTTGCCGAACTGGGGTTGAAGCCAGGGCGCCGAAAAATAGCCGAGAACTTCTCGGCCGTTGATCAGCGCGACATCACCCAGCTCGTCCAGGACCATCGTGTCCATTTCCTCGATGAGCTCACGAAAGGCCACGGTCATTCACCATCGTCAGGATCGTCATCCGAGTCATCGGTGGATCCCTGAGCTTCACGCAGGATCTGTTGGGCCAACGCATCCTTGATCGGTGCAATGCGCCCTTCAGCGATCAACGCTTCCGCGACCTCCTTGGACGGCGGGCTGTACGGCTCGCCCTTCACAACCACCACACGCCCGTCCTGAACGCAGCCATCGACTACGAGGTATTCGGCTTTTTTGGCCATGTCACACCACCTTGGCGTAGATGAAAGCATCGGGTTCCAGCAGCCCCGCCAGCGCCGCACTTTGCAGCTTCAGCCAGCGGGCGCTCGGCTCTTCAGTTACCCAACTTTTCGGGAATCGCGCGGCCTCCACCAAACCGCTTTCAACGGCAGCCAGATCCTGAATAGCGCCATACAACATGGCGTTGCGCGTGGAAGTAGAACCGAGGATCAGACCGCCCGCAGGAATCAAGGGTTGCTCATCCTCGTCGTCGTCCAGATACCACTCGTCATAGCCGTACAGGTCAACGCCCGGATCGTTCAGGTAGCCCAGGTAAGTCACACCTTCAGGCAGTTCTTCAGGCTTGATCAGGCCCATATCAACGCGACGGGTGTTGAGTTGCTTGAGCACCGTCGGGTCCGACTGGAATGCATCCAGCGCTTCGCCGCTCATGGCCACCGTGTTGGCAGTACGACCGGAGTCTTTGGCAATCTTGCGTTTCCAGGTGCGCAAGTTGCCGATCGGGTCTGAGCCTTCACCGCCCCACTTGCCACTGGCCAGGCTGATTTTGTGGTCGCTGGCCATCAGAAAATCGATGGTGTCATCCACACCGTCACCGATCACGCGCACCTTGCCGGTCGTCAACGCCTGGGCGCACATCCACTCTTCGCGACGCACAATCTCGTCATCGAGGTCACGGAGATCCTTACCCAGCAATTGCGCAGCGCGCTCAAGGGGCGTGCGCGAAGCAAACGGGTTGTCACCTGCTGCACGCTTGAGTACCAGTTCGGCAGTGGTTTCACGTTTGGGCTGAATGTAAGGCGGCGTGTAGGTACTGGTGGTGAAACCGTCCCGCAGCGAAAGGCTGCCCGGCAGACGCGGGTGTACAAACGGCGCCATTTTGCGTTTGCCCTTGATGATGTCGATGTCCACCGTCTTGGTGGGAAACGTCACCGGGCTTCCGCCGTTGAAAAAGGTGTTCAACAGAAAGCGGCGGGCGGACGGCATTTGCTCGACCGCTTCCAGCATGGTGCGGGTATCAAAAATATCCATCAGAAGCTCCGGTTTATCGAATGAACAGGCACAGGGAACGCAGCGCGGCTTTCGCCTTCGCCAAAGTCAATCCCTCACCGAGGTTGAGTTGGCTGGCGAGCACTTCGCCGGTGAGGCGAATCGGTGCGGGTCGGGCGCCCTGGCTGGTGTCGATGGCCAGGTCGAGGACCGCCAATGGGGCTTCAGAACCATCAGAGGCGGAGGCCTTGCACAGCCGGTATTCGCCGGTGGCTGTCACCTGGCCCAACACGGCGCCGCGCTGCAGGGTCTGGCCGGTGGCGATCACCGCAATGTCGACCATCACCGGAAAGTGGCCGGCGGACAGCTGGTCCGGCACGTAGGTTTGACGTTCAGGGTTACTCATGACGTTCTCCGATCAGCGGCGCGATGCGCCAGCGACAATAGAATTGACGACAGCTTTGCGTTCGCCCTGGCTGTCATCTCCCGACGGCGTGGCAGCCGAGGTGCCGGTGGCATCAGCCTTGATCGCGTTGAGAGAAATGCCGCGATCCTGGGCAGCCTTGAACAGCTGCAGGGCCGTGGCTTCGATTGAGGTTCCGGCGTCGATGGCGGCAGCGATTTCAGTCTCGAACCCCTTGCTTGCCAGAGCGTGGATGCCGGTGATGCGCTGACGTTCGGCCGTTGCGCCCTCTTCACGGCTTTGGGTGCGAATGTTCTCCACATCCGGCTGGCTGGCCTGGGCAATCTGGATGGTCTGCGGGTCCGTGCCGGCGGCCAGCGCCTCACGCAACTCCGCCGTGCTGCTGACGGTGGTCATGTTGAATTTCCTCGGTTGGGTTGCGGCCGGTTTGGCCAGTTCAGTAATCAGTGCTTCCAGTGCGCCCAGGCGATGAGCCAGGCCGGATTCGACAGCGGCTGCGCCGACGCGCAATCCGCCGAAGTCGCCCATTTCGGGTACGCGTTCGGGATCGACCCCGAGGTTGCGTGCAACCTTGGCCACGAACACGTCGCCCATGGCATCGACCGTTTCGCCGACCTTGGCGCGGCCCTCCTCGGTCCCGAGATCCACGCGCTTGTTCGGCGCGTTGCGGCTGACGATCTGATAACGCTTGCGTCCGCTGGATGCCTCGCCCTCCACGACCGCCTCGACCACGACACCGATGCTGCCGGCGAGCGCGGTTTCGTCGATTACGATCTCGCTGGCCGCCGAAGCGATCCAATAAGCCGCGCTTGCACCGGTGCCGCCGATGTAGGCGACAATGCGTTTTCGGTCACGGGCCGTATGGATCTGGTCAGCCAGTTCATTGATGCCGGCAGCGACACCGCCTGGGCTGTCGATGTTGAGGATGATCGCGCTGACCTTAGGGTCATCCAGCGCCGTTTGCAGGTCTGTGGCCAGCACCTGGGTACTGGTAGCGCCACTGATCTCAGTGAAGAGGTTGGCGTAGCGGAAGACCGGACCGACCACCGGGATAATGGCCACGCCATTGCGGATGCTGACGGTACGGCTGTTGTCCAGGCGCACACCGGTACGGGTTTCCAACGCGGCCGGATCGCCCATTCGATCTGCAATGGTCAGCAGGTTATCCAGGGCGCCAGGCAGCATCAGCCAGGGCTGCGAGGCAGCCAGCTCAAATGCGCGGGGCATGGTTATTCCTCGTTGAGATTGGGTGGCGGAGTTTCCTGCTCGCGTCCCTTAGGCAGCACGTGCAGGCCATCAGCACGACGTTGCTCGACTTCGCGTACGCGTTGGCGATACACCTGTTGCCAGGGCTCGCCTGTCATCGCGGCGGTTTCCAGGGTTTCGTTGCTGACGCCGATTTCGATGCGTTTGCCAGCGGCGTTGGCTTCCTTCAGCTCATCAATGGCACCGCGTGCCGGACCGATCCAGATGGCCTGGCAGTACGCCTTGCGCTTGGCCGGGTCGGCATAACCTGGCAACTGGATCAACCCTCGTGCCACGGCCTCATCGATCAGCAGTTCCCGACTGGGCTGACAGAAGTCGCAAATCAGCCACCAACGTCGCAAGCTGTAGAAACGCCAGGCTTGCAACATCGCCGCACGCGCCGCGCTGTAGCTGCTGCTGTAGTGCAGCAGCAGCTCCTCCATCGGCTGCTCCAGGGCCGCGCCAATCTCTTTCACAACGGCGGTGAAAAACGGGTCGAACTGTGCATTCGGCCTGGCTGGGTTGGCGATCATCGGCTCCTCGCCTTGCCCCAGGTCGACAATCGCGCCCTCGCCCAAGGCCAGCTCGCCGTCGGCAGAGGTGTCGCCGCCTGCACCAGCGCCTTCGTTGGCCAATGCTGTGAGAGGCAAGTTCGAGGTTTGAAAGTCGTTGGTCTTTTTGATGAACACCGTGAACATGGCCGAGATAACAGCGGCCATCAACTCGGCGCTGCTGTAGCGCTCGAGCTTTTGCAGTGGCTCCAGCACTGGCGCCAGATACGGTGCACCACGCTTCTGGCCTGGTCGCTCCTTGTCGGCCATGACGTGCATGACACGGCGCCGGCCAGTGTGCTGGCCGAAGGCAGGCAAACGATCCCATCGCTGCGACTGCCCCGCCATGAACTCGTTGGGATAGCCGTTGCAAACGTGGTACGCAACGGGCGCTCCCAGTTGATCGAACTCAACGCCATCCACTAGGCGGGAACTGTCCAATTGCCCCGCTGGATTGCACACCCGATCCGACTCGATCAATTGCAGACGCGTGCTGAACAGACAGCCCGGACGCTCATCGTCAGGGCTGGCTACCAGAACATCACCACCGACCATCGACGAGACAATCACCAACGCCTGCAACTGATAGTGGTTGAGGGTCGCTTCGGCATCGCACTCACGAGGGTCATCGGCATACAAAGACCACAAGCGGTCGAGCTGGGTATTGAGTTCCTCCGCTTGTTGCTCACTCAACCCTAATGCGGCGTGATCGATCTGTGACCGGCACACCAACCCGGTGCCAACCACGTTGGTGCGCAGACGGGTGATCGCTGCCCGGGCGATCAGATGGTTGCGCATGGCATCCCGAGAACGAGCGACCAACATGCGCCGTTCATTCTGGTCAAGATCCCGACGCGGACTGCCCAGCCCAGGTATCCAACTGGCCATGCTGCGCAGGACACGTGAAGCACCTCGCCATCGTGTCTCGACGCCTCCCCCACCCCCTTGGGCAACGATGGGCCGCGCCTCTGTTGTGGATTTGGCGAGACGTAGAGCCTCGCGCATCAGTAGTTCGGCCGGATCCTTACGAAAAAAGCCCATAGTCAGATCGCCATGTAAGAGATGCGGTTACGGCCACGACCTTGTTGCTGCGCCAGTTCTAATGCGACCTCCTTGGCGTATTGCTGCTCCAGCAAGCGCAGGCTGTTCAGCTCGGCGCGGTACAGCTCACGGTCGCCACGACGCAGGCGCTGGCCTTTTTTCAGGACGCCAGTAATCGCCGCCCGAACTTCCGCAAGGCGCTGTTGTGCGTCTGTCATGATGGTTTCCTTAGTAGCCCGCTCGACTGCGGGTGCCCCGCCCGCGAGCGACTGCTCGGCGCGGCACCGGTGCGACGGGTTGTTCAGTACTGAACAGGGTTGGCTGCAGCTGTTGCTGCTCCAGTTGATCCCACTCGTGATCTCGCAGCAGGTGGGTTTTGAGACTGCGTGCCGCATGCAAGGCGTACACCTCACAGTCGAGCGCCTCGTTGCGCCGGCCGGCCTTTTTTTGCCAGACCATCTTGCTGGGGTTACGCGGATGCGGCGCCAACACTTCGTTCGTGAGCTGCTCGTAATAATCCGAGCGGATCTCGCTGTACCAGTGCATACGCCCAGGTCCCACACCCTTCAGCCGAAGTCGCCCGTCGATCAAGGTCTTGGCTTTATGTGTGCCGACGATGTGCACCCGCAGACCGTACTTCGCGGCCTTGGTGTTGTCCTGGGAGGTGTCGACGGACTGCGGCGGCTTGGTAAAAATTTCCTTGTCGCGGCTGTCGATAGATGCGCCTTTGATCGCCATGACGTTGTATCGCTGACGATCCCGAACGTAGCTGTAAACCGCATCACTGGTATTGCCGTCCGAACTGTCGATGCTCACCGCCGAAACCGCCAAGTGAGCACCACCGTCGGTAGCAATCGGCTGGGAGATAACCCGGTCCAGTTCCTGCCAGACACTGTCATGCGGGTCGATGGGATTGCCGTGAAGCTCCCCCCAATACAGTCGCCATGACTCCTCACCCCGCCCCCATCCGGTGATGACGAGTGCCAAACGATCACCCTGGACGTCCACCCCGACAGTGATCAACAGCACGCCTTTCGGTGCAGTCAGTTCGGTGTAAGGCTCAGCACGTTTCTCCAGCTCATCGGTTTTTGGCGCGTCACTTTGGTATTCGTAGCTTTCGCCCTTGGAGCTGTTGACGAAAGCAATCATTGGCCCGATGTTGCCCTGCGACGCGGCATGTTCTGCCTGCAGTTTCTTTTCCATCAGCACCTGGAACCGCGAGCCCCAAAATGTTGCGTACAGCTCGTTGAGGATGTATCCGGCGATACCACGAAACTCCGCTGTTGCCGACCATCGCCCATGCTTGAGGTTGGCGTTTTTCTGATTGTCATCCCAAATCGCGCCGCAATGCGGACAGGAATAGAACGCCTTCTCCGGCCGTTTCTTACCGTATACCTCGTGCAGGTAGTCGGGATCCTCGTCGCAATGCAGGTTGTCGAAACTCAGCGCATGCTCCTGACCACATTCGTGACACGGCACCAGGCCAATGCGTTTGTCAGAAAGCTCCAGTTCAGCATCAATGGCCGACAGCCCCTTGATGGTCGGTGTACCACCGATGATGATTTTGGAGCGACGGAATGTTTTCAGTCGCTCCTTAGCCAGCTTGATGCTGTCGCCCTGCCCTCGCAGATTGAGATTGCAGTCATCAGGTTCTTCAATGGCCACCCGGGGCACCGGTGTTGATTTCACGCTGGCGGGGCTGTTCGATCCCACCATTTTCAAGAAGCCGCCAGGGAAGCGCTTAAAGTCCTGACGTTGCTGCAGCTTCCGGCTTCGCAAGTCGACTTTCTTGCGTAGTCGTGGCGTGGCTTCGATCATTGGTTCGAGTTTCTCGCCGACGTACTGCTTGGCTGCTTCAGCCTTGGGGAACAGCACCAAAATTGGCGAAGGGTCGATGTCAATCCATTTGCCCAAGGCATTGCCCAGCACGCCGGATGTCCAAGCCACCTGCGCTGATTTACGTCCGACAATCTCACTCACGGCTGGGTCATCCAGCGCTTCCAGAGGGCCGCCGGGCCAGATCAGATGCGGCGTCACGTCGAACCGATATTTGCCTGGACGTGCCGCCTCTTCCGGCGCGAGCCAGCGGTACTTATCCGCCCATTCAATGATGCTCATGCGTGGCGGCGGCGCCCACTTGCGGCAGGCGCCGCGCAGCGCTTTAGTCGCCGTCTTCTTCAAAGCCCTCCGAATCGTCCGGTTCGTCAGAATATCCATCTGACGCGGCATCATCATTGTCATAGTCAGACAGCCTCCTCAGGATGGCTTCAATGGGATCCCTGATCAGTTGATCGTCAACCTCCACGCCGTAGCGTGCCGACAATTCGGCGGCCAATGCGTCCGGGAACGTGTTGAGTAATTCCACTTTGGCGGCGGTGATCATGGCTTCGAAGCGTTCGACCAGATCGTCGGCAATGACAACCTCGCCCAGGTCCTTCGCCATCGCGAGCTCTTCACGATCGGCGCGAATCCGATCAAGCCGGTCGCGGGAGGATTCTTTCTTGCCGTTCAGTGCAGCCTGGTGCATCAGCCACTGGATAACGGCCTCAGTGCAGTATTGGTTTTCGTTGCCCCGACCGAGGCCGAACTCGGTCACCGGCATACCGTCGTTCTGCCAACGGGTCAGGGTGCGCTCATCGCGGCCGACAATCTCGCTTAAGTCGGCCTTGCTGACTCTCCTGCCCATATCTAACCCTTTGAAAAGACAGACATCACTGCAAAATTCTCAGCTGCAGAGAACCCGCGAGTTCGGTGACCCGTGTAGGGGGCGGGCCTCGGGGAGGACCCGGAAAAATCGCCCCCCGGTCGGCCCCGCACCTAGGTTCGGTCGGTCGATGCCGACTCGGAAACGCCGAGCCGCTTGGCAGCCCATCGTTCGTACAACCCGATGGCAACATCTGCACCAGCCATCGCCGTCAGACATCCTAAGGCGCCAGCCGTCCAGAGCGACATGCCGGCAGCGATCATCAACATCATCGCCGACACTCCGCAGACAATGCAGGAACCAGACCGAAGCGCCAGCCTTCGCAGCAACGCCCATCCCCGCGCTCCATCCTTGTCGGCCCGCCACATCTCTCCCGATACGCCGCCGACCAAGGCCAAGACGACCACTAACCAGATCGGCATCTCTGCCAGCGCTTGTTGCTCGTTCGTCATCGTTTTCTCCAAAATGCAAAAACCCGGCTGGATGGCCGGGTTTCTTGATATCGTCGCGAGTTCAACTCATGTAAAAACAGGGTGTTATATGGACACGACATCGGTACTCGTAAATTTTCTGTTGACCGTATTCGGAGGGCTCTTTGTCGCTTGGTTGTTCGCACCGACCGATGCTACGGGGAGGGCCCTACGCCGACTGAGAATTATGGGAAGCTATTTGTACCGAACCCTTGCTCTGTTTGGTGCTGTTGCGATGCTTGTCAGCAGTGCATATGAATTTTACAAATTTGCCTACTCAGAAGCACCGATTACAAGGCTGGAAGTCGTCGGCCTTTTCTTCTACATGCTCAACTTCTTCGTATATTTGGTAGCAACCACCGCAATCGTTGCGATCTGGTCAAGGGGAACACCTCAAACAGCTAATGAAAGCCCGTGATCCTTCGGTCGCACCTATCGAAGATGACTACTTTTTACAGGTCGATTCCGGTGGCAGCAACCCTGTTTTAATGCCACCCGGTGAATAAGTGGGTAACACAGGGTGAACGCCTAGCGAATGTCGGCGAATACACCACCACGGCATTCTGTTGTTGCGATGGTGTCCCATATGTCCCACTTTTCAGAATCGAAGTGGGACGCCTGAGAGCGCCTGAATTCGGGGCTTCGCCCCACTGTCCTACTTATCTCTCTTCTTTCTCGTGTAAAGGAAGAAATTTAAATAACACGCGTTCGCGCGTAAGCGCGTAATGCTCGCCCGCTACGCTCACACGGGCGGGAGGCACTTCTAGGCGGGACGGTGGGACAACCCAACAACGACAAGGCCCGCACCTGCCCCACTGCATCAAAACGCAGAGAGACAAGACGGGCCAGTGGGACAACCACAACCGGAGCGATGCCTGGGGTCACGCAGCCTTCCCCATCAGCACCCAGTAGATCTGCAGATGCGCATCATGCAAACGCTGGTAGTACGTGTCGCGGCCACAACCGCAGTGGGCATACCGCAAGCGCATATCCACATCGAGCGTGCAGTAATGCTCCCGCACCACCGTGACCAGTTCCGGTGCCAAGTGCTTGCTCACGATCAGCTCAATGTCCAACGAGCTCTCCAGCGGCGCACGGAAGGCACGCCGCCCCCTGATCAGTTGCCCGTTGCTCTCCATCATCATGGCAACCATATTTCCCCCAGCCAGCCCTCCTTTCGAATGTTCTGAATGCAGCTCCTGCGCCCACAACCGAAGCAGCGAATCGATCTCCTTAATCAAAGCAAGGCTCCTCAATCGGTTCCCGCTTCAACACCGAAGCACCGCCCCACCCTGCCGGCTTCTTGTAAGCCCAAGGCCGCTGCCCACTCTTAGCCAACGCCGGCAACCGAACACGCCGCCAGCCCAACCGATGCATGATCGCGCCGACGCGCATCTGCTCCGGCTTGCCCCAGTGCCCGAAGTCCAACTTCAACGCACTGGTAAGCACGTCACTCCCGGTGGTGGTCTCGCCGATCTGCGACTCCTCGAGCCAGGTCAGAATCGGCCCTTCCCATTCATCAACAACGAAGCGCTCGTCCTGCTCTTCGCCGAACATTGCCGCCTCATCCAGCGTCACCCACCAGAGGTCGCCCGCGTCGTAGCAGAACACCGCCTCGGCCCACAATTGATCACGCATCGAACGCAACAACTCCAGATCCACCTTGGTACACGCCACCGGCCAATAACGACGGTTACCGGTCGCGTCTTTCAGGTATTCGTCTTGGTTCGTCGTACCCACAAAAACACACTGGCGTGGCACGTCCATCGTTCTGCGGCCGTAGCTCTCGCGATAAGTATCAGTGGACGCCGAAAAGAACTGCTTGGCCTTCGTACTCTCAGCCTTGTTGAAGCTGTCCAGCTCCCCCAGTTCAACGATCCACTTGCCCCGGATCGCCTGAAAGCCGTCCTTGTCACCCAGCGCAAACGGCGTATCCATGAACCACTCGCCGCCAAGAATGCTCATCGCGGTGGACTTACCAGCGCCCTGCGCGCCCTCAAGAATCATCACAGAGTCAGCCTTGCAGCCCGGCTTCATCACCCGCGCAACAGCAGATAACAACCAGCGCTTGCCGACCTTCGAGGAATAGTCAGAGGCCTTTACGCCCATGACCTCGGTAAGCCAGCTTTCAAGGCGTGGCACGCGATCCCATTCCAACTTGCGCAAGTACTGACGCACTGGATGAAAAGCGTGGTCATGCGCAACCACACTCACCGCCTCGATCACATGCGAGGCCTTGACCCGCAAGTTGTACTGCTGCGCGAGCCACTTCATCACCCGCACGTCGTCAATGTCCGCCCAGTCGCCCGTGCCGCCGCCATAAGGCGCCGCACGCAGCTTCACGATCTTCGAACTGAACGAGCTGTAACTGATGACCCCGGCCCAACGCTCATCGTTGGCCAGGATCAACTCGACGTTCTGCATGTGCGCAATCAGCGCGCCGCTTTCGCTACGGGCCAGCAGATCTTTCCAACCACCCGCCGCCGGCGGTTTGACCACCGCCAACACCTGACGGCGCACCGCTTCCAAACCTTCCTCAACATGCAGGTCGTTGAAGTCGGTCCACTTGGCTTCCCGCTCACCGGAGAAAATCGGCGCAACCACCTGGCCACCGACAATCAACGCCGCGTTGTTTGCTTTCTCCTCACCGGGGTTCCAGGCATCACCATTCGGCTTCGTGGTCTTCCAGTCATCGTCTCGGCAGATGATCAGCGGGCAACCGGCGAAACGCTCGCGCATGGCCTTGCAAACAACCAGCAAATTGCCCGCATCAAACGCAACGGCGACGGTCAGTGACGTGGCCATATGCAGGCTTGCGCCGGTCGCGTAGCCCTCACACACCAACACCGGCTCACCCGGATCCGGATGCGGCCCGATCAGATGGAAGGCGCCCTCTTTCGACATGCCATAAGGCCAATAAGACTTGTCCCGGCCGGTGTCCTCTTGCTTGGTCGGGAACACCACCTGCAGGCCAACAATCTCGTCCCGCACATTGCTCATCGGTACCAGGAACGCACCAGTGCGCGGCGCATACCGAACGCCGAAGCCGACAATTTGCTTGCGATCCAGATAGTCGCTACGGCCCTTTTCCGGCATGCGCTTGAACATGCCCGCTGCCCGCTTGGCCGCACGACGTGCCGCATTAGCCGAGATCTCAGCCGCACGCCGCTTGGCCTCTTCCTGCCGAGCGCGCATAACCTCGCGCTCTTCTGGCGACATGCGCCCGGCCTTGACCTTGATCTTCTGAGACTCGCCCGAACGCCAGTCACCGAACGCACCGAAGATCAGCGTCTCGCCTTTCTCGGTGCGTTGCTCATGTACGACATACCAGCCGTTCTTTTCCTTGCCCTTGTCCTGGGCCGTCTTACAGCGGGTCAGCTTACCGAACACCAATGGCTGCGCAGGCTCAAGACCGTAGTCCGCGAACTGTCCCAACACTTCATTGAGCATGGCGTGCCCCCTTCAATTCCGCGACGGAAAGGCAGTCGACACACTGCGTACAGCCGGGCTGCGCGAAACGCCGAGCCTCGGGAATCGGCCCATCACACGTTTCACAGAACAGAAACGAATGCGCCGCCAAAGCGGGCTTGGCGGCGAGGCGACGTGCAGCCAGCGCCTGATCAATCCGCTCCTGCACCAGGTCATTAGCGAAGTCGACGATATCAACCACGATCAGCACCCCGCGTCGTCTGATTGACGTAGGTGGCGCGGTTGAACAACCCCAGCAGCCCCTGAATCCCACGAAACACCTGCAGGCGAATCGCGGCCAGTTCCTCATCAGAAACCACACCGTCGCCAATACTCTTGGCCCAGGTATCCGCCAGATCCGCGACCTGCCGGAAGTACTCGGCAATTCCCGTGGTCAACGTCTCGGGCATGTCGTTGGTGTACGCCTCAGCCAGCTCCTGCCAAGTCGTGTCACCGACCAACGCATGCACCGCATCCAGAATGCGGCGATCCTTGGTCAGCTCCAGAATCTCGCCGAACTCTTGAATGTTCACCGTGTGGCTGGGGTGGGTTGGGGAAAGCTTGTGCTGCAGCGTGGTCGCATTTCGGCCGGTGGTGGCGGCGATGGCTGCGGCGCCGCCGGGATAGTCCCGAGCGGCATGGTAAAGCGCGAGATCGAGCGGCAAAACTTCCCGCTGCGCCCGGTCTAGAGAGCTCAGAATGATACGGCTCATGGCATTAATCCTTGTAAGTTGCCAGTGCCGCGCGACATGCAGTGGTGGTACATTTGCCGCGTGGCTTGAAAGGGCCCAAACGCCGGCTAGATCTTCGGGATCAACACCGGCACCGTGCCGGGGCGAGCAATCCGTTGCTCACCCCTGGCGCAACAGCTGCCCAATCTGTGGTGGAAAAGGCAGCAACACCAAGGCATTCCGTGCGTTGGAAAGCGCAGTGAAGGGAGGTGGTTAGCATGTGGTGTGCCCGCCTACCTTCACTGCGACCCGACAGCGCTGTGGTGGTGCGTGTCGGGAGGAACTGGGCGACCTTTGGGTCGCCTTTTTTCTAGCTATGCTGCGGCTCTATGAGGTGCGGATTCATGCAAAAGCCAAGTGGCTTCGAACACGTTTCCCTTTTGCTTCGCAGCTGTCGCCAGAAGCGCAGCGTATTGGGTTTCACCGGTGTAATCGGTTCGCGGTAGGCATGCTGCTTGACGCCACTTGTTCAGCGCTTGATAGCTTCGATCGCAAACTTTGGCAGCGGCCCCAATGCCGCCTACGGCTTCAAAAGCGAATGCAATGGCATTTGGAAAATCTGCGGGGTCCAACATGGCAACCTCCATTTATCAACTCGTGGTTGATGTTATAGATCAACTGACTATTGCGCAACCTTTGTGACACTCTCAACTCATGGTTGATAAAAATGCACTCCGCGCAGCTTTCAGCGAGCGCCTACACGAAGCCCTAGACGATGCCGGCGTACGCAGCCGAGGTCGAGGGGTGGATATTCATCGCCAACTGAAGAGCCTAGGAGTCGATAAAACAACTCAGGCGATAAGTAAGTGGCTTAATGGCGAAGCGATGGCAGAAGCGGACAGTATGGCTGCACTTTGTTCGTGGCTGAAGGTTCGTCGGGAGTGGCTGGAGTATGGAGTACTACCCAAGCAGCAAGCCTGTGACGGCAATGTCCTGCACCTCAACACTGTAGGTGAAGGCAATGTCCGCGAGATCAATCAACATTTTGGGAAAGTGCCTTTAATCTCGTGGGTACAAGCTGGAGCTTGGTGCGAGGCGGTTTCAAATCTTGAAGCTTATGATCCAGACTCTTGGTTATCGTGCCCAGTGCCTATCAGTATTCATGGATACGCTTTGAAGGTACTTGGCGACTCGATGACTAATCCTGGCCCAGGTCGTAGCTATCCAACTGGATGTATAATATTTGTTGATCCTGAAGCAGAAACGAGGACAGGTGATCGCGTAATCGCCAGCCTTCCTCGCACCAATGAAGCCACCTTTAAAATATTGGTAGAGGATGCTGGCCGACAGTTTCTTAGACCTATAAACCCTCAATATCCTATTATTGAGATCACAGAGGAAACGCATATCTGCGGAAAAGTAGTTGGTTCATTCATTCCTGAGTAGAGTTTCGAGCCCCCAGCTCTTTAGCCGTTACAACAACGAAACCGTCTATATCCCACTTACTTATACCAACCCGCAGCAGCTCCAACTCACCCTCCGATAGACCGTGCTCATAATCAAGCACCACAACCAACTGGAGTGAAGCCTGTCTTTTTGTAATCTGCCTATATTGATGCGACTTCACCGCGACTCTAGGAAGCTGGCTAATAAGCGCTTCTAATTTTGATGGAGCGGAAAGGTACTTCACCTCAAAAATCTGATCTATATAACCAATCGTATTAGGCCGAGTTATGAGTCCGTCCAACTCCAAAACCAAATCCAAATCTTTAGATCTGTAAACAACATTTCGCTCAACAATTGTTCCGTAAATCCCTTGCACATAATCGATCGCCTTTGATTCCAAGCCAATAACCCGCTGAACTGCCAATCGCATCTCATCTTTCTTATGATTCTTATAAGCTGCGGGCGACTCATTTAAGTCTCTAACATGGTAATGCTTGGAACTTGGTGAAGGATACTTATTGTGAGAGCTGTATTTTTCTTCCCTTTCAGCCGCACCAAGCTCACTAGAGGCGTCAGCCGGCGAATCAATATCAGCTCCCTTCTGGTCTCCAGTATTTTCCTTTTCATCACTGACTGGTGACACGCTAGGACTTTCCTCCTCACTTTTTCCGCCAGAATCATTGGCAGCTACAACTGGAAGAGCCCCCAACTCCACCAACTCCGCCTTTGAGCTTTTATACTTTGCCTCATCGGAGAGAGTTTCTTTCTTATAAGCAAAATATTCTTTATTGCCCCTTAGAATTGCGGCCAAAGTCTGAAGAAATTCTAGCTCAGTAACCGCCGTTGCGATGATAAATACCGAAGCAAAATACACTGTCACATGATTAGCAAAAAGAGCCAGAGCAACGACGAGAAATATAGCCAGTATGCGTATTGCGTGAGTTCTTGAATTCTCGAATAAAGATATGAAGCTGAAGACTAATGCAGAAATACACAATACACCGCCTACAGCCTGAAAGAAGCTTAATGGATAAAAATTTTCCATAACTGAATTGCTCTGCCATCCTGCATTAAGGCAGGCAGAATGCCACTAACCCTCAAATTTTTCCACCTTTCTGGGAAGCAACCATCAGTTGACATATCGCAACCGCTGGTTGATATTTGCCTCACTCTTCCACCACAGAGCGAGGCAAGACCATGCACACCACAGCAACCCTGCACGTCCACCCGGCCGCTGCTGACCCCTCCCGTATCTTCGAGATCCGCCGTATAGCACGCGAGAGCGGCTGCTCGTTTGTCTCCAGCAAACCGAAGCAGCAAGCTCGCGCTACCTCCGCCCCACTCGATCCGAACGGTGGAGGGCACGCAGCATGACCAAGTACAAAATCGACAACCGCACCCTGCAGTTGCTCAACGCTCAGGTCAACCTGACCGAGACCTTCAACCACTTACTCCGTACAGCACCAAAGCGAAAGTGCCTGGCGTTCCGCCTGAAAGCTGAACGCGGCACTACGGAAAGCACCTTCGTCGTCGAGCTGGGCAGCGAACGCCACACGCTGACCCTGCATAACGACAAGAAAATGCACCTCAAGCTGGCCGATTTCATCGAAGAGATCGCCAATGGCCCGTTCGACGCGAGTAATACCAGCGACCTAGTGCATCAACCGCACGCCAGCCGCGAATTCGGTCGCTTTGAAGTATCGGACAAACAACGAGTGTTCGAATTAGTACGCACCGGCGGCGTGCTGAACCTCGACATGGGCTTCGACTACCCCCTACAGATTGCACTGCACCGTACTCAATCGCGCTCAGGTGTCACCACCATCCTGAGCATCGGCAACACAAGCCCGCACACCCGGTGCTTCACCGTGTACGGCAGCGATGTCGAGATCTACGGCAAGGTCACCGAGTCCATCAACCACCTCGCTGCAGCGGCCACCCCAGCCGCGCACGCGGCATGAGGGGTACGCCATGGAACGCACACTCGCCCAAGCCGCAACCCAACTCGGCCTGACCCGGCCCAAACTCATCGCTCGCATGCGGGAAAAAGGCCTGCTCAACGACCGCAACCTACCGGCCTACCCCAACCGTGATCGCGACTATCTGCGGGTCAAGGACGGCCACTGGTATCACGATCAGCTCGGCATGCAGTACAGCCAATCAACCCGGGTCAAACAACGCGGCATCAGCTGGCTGGCCGAGCAACTGGGATTGGCGCTACCTGCCATCCCGGTAGACACCCGTGACGTGGCCTAGGGAATACGCCCGCCAGATCATCGCCATGCGCACACGAGAGGAGCGCAACGCCGCGCTCCTCGAAGTGCCCGAGCATCTGCGGGAGCTGACCAAACGCCACTGCCTGAACGCCTGGAACCATCCGGCAAGAACACAACGCAAGGAGGCCCAACAAAGCCATGAGTAACACAGCACAAAATCCGCTCCGCCTGCACCCTGCGCCGGAGTCAGCCACCGTCGAACTGCTTTACCGCATCTTCGGCGACGTCCTGATCCCGCTCGACAAAGTGCGCGAGCAGTACTTCCGCAATCTCAACGAGCAGTCGTTCGTGGCCGAGATCAGCAGCGGCCGCATCCAGCTCCCCATCACCACGCTGGACACCAGCCGTAAGGCACCGAAGTACGCCCACATCCGGCACGTCGCCTCATTGATCGACATCCGCGCCTACAAGGCCGACGAAGACATGCAGCGACAGCAGGACGACGCCAACGAGTAACACCCACAACCAAACGGCTGCCACCACCAGCCTGTGACATCACCAGGAGCACACCACATGACCGCAATTCAGATCTGCGCACTCATCGCCCTGATCATTCTGGCCGGGCTATTAGTATGGGCCGGCTACTTCATGGGCCACAGCGACGGCATGTCCGCCGGCATGAAAGAAAGCGACAACATCCAGCGCGCAGAAAGCGCCAAGACCATTCGCGAGTTAAGGGCCTCCCTCGACTTCATCAAGGCTGACCACGCTCGGTTGGTGCAATTCAGCAAGCGCCTTCAGCAAGCATTGACACTTGGCGAACCCGAACACCAGACGTTGCTCGACATCGCCGAAAAGCTCCGCATTGCCGCCGAGACATTCTCAGCCTTCCGCACGGGTAAAAAACTCGAGCGCGAAACCCGCGTCTTGCGCGATCAAGCGCTCGCCATCGCAGCCCTGCTGGAGCCGGCAAAGCAGGAGAGCGCCGCATGAGCCAGATCTGCCCCCAATCCAACACCCACCGCAACCCGGCTCACGCCCCACCAGCGGCTGAAGAACCAACGCGCAATAAAACCTCGGAGGAAAGCGTCATGCAAAAGGACCAGCACAAAACCCAATCCACAACCGCTTTGCTCCGCAAGGAAAGCAGCGTCGACACACAAGAAACAAACAGCCTCTGCTGCGCAGCAGCAGGCATCATTGCTCCTTCCAGCAGCACCACCGATGCGCTTATACCCCACGAAAAGCTGCGCGAGGCAGCCACACCTAATGCAACGCTAATCGCTCAAAATCGCCCGCCCGCGCAGCCTGCTGAGGGGTATACGCACCCTGACAGCAAAGAAGCCGTCGAAGAAATCCAGATCGACGAGCGCGTTGAGTTCGAGAAAGAGTTCCCAGTCCCCGAAGGTCTTCAGTACTGCGCCCAGCGAGGCACGTACATCACCGCACCAGGTGCGAAGACATCCGACTCGTTCGCCCGTGAGCATTACGGGTATCGGGCCGGTTTCACCGCATGGAAGCGCAGGGCGTGGAAGCACGCCGCACTCGTTGGCCAGCAAGCCAAAGGAGTTCGCTCGTGATCAAGCGCACTCTCAAGCACTTTCACATGTGCTGCGGCCTGGGCGGCGGTGCCAAGGGATTCAACCGGGCCAAGCCAATCGTTGGGCATATACAAGCCGAGTGGCAGTGCATCGGCGGTGTCGACGTGGACCCGGCCGGCTTGCGCGACTTCCAGCGTCTTTCTGGTGTACCTGGCACGCTGATGGATCTGTTCACCCGGAACCAGTACACCCGCTTCCATGGTAAAGAACCGCCAGCCGGCTGGACTGAGGCGAGCGCCGATGACCTACGTCGCGCTGCCAGCAACGAACGTCCGGACGCCGTATTTATTTCTAGCCCCTGCAAGGGCGCTTCGGGCTTGCTGTCGGAAACAATGAGCCTGACGCCGAAGTACCAGGCTCTGAACGAGCTGACGTTGCGCTGCATCTGGCTGATGTGTGAGGCGTGGAAGGATGACCCTGTGTCGTTGATCGTCTTCGAGAACGTTCCGCGCCTTGCCACCCGTGGCCGCCACCTGCTAGACCAGATCAACAAGCTGCTGAACCACTACGGATACGCAGTCGCCGAAACCACGCACGACTGCGGCGTCATTGGCGGACTGGCGCAGAGCCGTAAGCGCTTCCTGCTGGTCGCCCGCCACATCGAAAAAGTGCCGCCGTTCCTGTACGAACCGGAAAAGAAGACGCTCAAGTCTGTCGGCTCGATCCTCCGTCGCATGCCGCTGGCCGGCGATGTCGAAGCCGCTGGCCCGATGCACCGGGTGCCGGCGTTGCAATGGAAAACGTGGGTTCGCCTCGCCCTGGTCACCGCCGGCAAGGACTGGCGCAGCCTGAACGACTTGGCGATCGAGAACGGTTACCTGCGTGACCTGGTGATCGTGCCGGCATACCGCGCCGGCTATCTTGGTGTGCATGAATGGCAGGACACCGCCGGTACCGTTGCTGGGCGAAGCAGCCCAACGAACGGCGCGTTCTCTGTAGCAGATCCGCGCGCCAAGGCAGGCGCCCTGCAATATCAGCAGTACGGCGTCCGTCGCTGGGAAGAAACCAGCGGCGCGGTAATCGGCGTCAAGTCGCCCGGGCAAGGGACGTTCAGTGTTGCTGATCCTCGCCGGCCTGGTGATGGCTTCGGCAAATATCTGGTAACGCCGTTCGACAATGCCGCTGGAACGGTCATCGCTGGCAGCACCACGGGGCAAGGCGCTTTTGCGGTTCAGGATCCTCGGTATCACAACTGGCACCCAGGAGCGAGCAGCCGGAAGCTTAGCGTTTGCCCTTGGGATAAAAATGCTGGGACTGTCACAGGATCGCAGCAGGTAGCCAGTGGGGCATTGTCGATCGCAGACCCGCGCCCAGGCATGAAGCGCACGAAGGGCGACGCGTACCTGACTGGCGGTCACTACGGCGTCGTCGGCTGGAACGAGCAATGCGGCGCCGTTTCGGCCAGCGCAAAGCAGGACAACGGTCGTTGGTCTGTGGCGGATCCCCGCATGCCGGAAGCCAATGACCGTCTGACCTGCGTTATCGAAAGCCTCGACGGCACCTGGCACCGACCATTCACCACGCTGGAGCTGGCTGCGCTGCAAAGTCTGGTCGAACCGGAAGAGCAGTTCGAGCTGGACGGCCTGAGCGATCAGGCATGGCGCGAGCGGATCGGCAACGCGGTACCGCCAGCAGCCGCCGAAGCAATCGCCCAGGTGATGGGCACCACCCTACTGCTGGCCGAAGCCGGCGAAACCTTCATGCTGAGCAACATGCCGGTGTGGGTGCGCCCTGTAGCAGTGGGATTGAGCGTGAGCCAGAGGGAGGAGGCAGCATGAGCGCTGCAGAGAAAATTGATTTTCAAATCACACCAGGCGCTTGGTTCCGCCAAGACCTGCTTTATCCAGTGTTCGGACTCAGCACAGAAGCTGTCCGCAAGTATCGTTCTCGCGGTCTGTGGCTGGAGGGCAAACACTACCGTACCGACCCCGCCAATGTGCTGGTTTACAACAAGGAAGCAATTGAAAAGTGGATGGCAGGTCAACCATGAGTGACAAGATGCCCACAGGTGTCGAGATGAACGGCAAACAGCTGCGCATCTGGTTCATCTTCAATGGCCAGCGATGCCGGGAACCACTTGAGGGGATCTCGAAGGTTAACAAAGCTGCGATTGCCTATGCCGACAACAAGCGGCGGACGATCCTTGCAGAGATCAAGGAGGGCCGCTTCGACTATGCGGCTCACTTCCCCAACTCCCCCAGGGCAGCAATGTTCACGGGAACAGGTGGGCCATCTCTGAAGCGCACCGTGAAGGAAGGTATCGATCGATGGCTGGAGGTTCAGCGCGCACTCAAAGCTTCGAGCACTGTCGTCAACTACGTCAGCAAGGCTGTACACGTTGAGAAGAAATTCAGCAAGCGTCGGATCGTCGACATCAGCAAGAGCGACATCGAGTTGTTCCAGGCGCAGTTGCTCAAGCAAGGCCTGGCACCAAAGACAGTGAACGACATTTTCACCGTCGTTCGCGGGGTTTGGGCCGACGCGTTCGGTGACGGAATACTGAAAGCCAACCCACTCGACCGGATCAGCAACGTCGGGGCGGACGTCGACCTCGAGCACGCTGACCCCTTCAGTCGTACCGAGATCGAGTTGATTGGTAAAGCAGACCCCGGCCGACGAGCTGATGCCCGAATGATTGAGTTTAACTGCTGGGCCGGGCTGTCTCTATCCGAGCTTATCGGATTGGCCGCTGAAGACGTCGACCTCCAAGCCGGCCTGGTACACGTCCGGCGGGCATTGGTCGTAGGAGAATTCAAAGTTCCCAAGGAACGCTCAAGGATAAGAGTCGTTGAGCTGATAGACCCTGCCCTCGAACTAATGCGGGAGATTGTGGCCGCTGCCAAGGATGCACAAGCAGAAGAGATCACGGTTATCCAACGCGACAACATCACCTCCAAGAAAATGAAAGTGAAGTTCCTTTTCCGTAGTTCCACCAGTGGCTTACTCTGGAGCGGCAAGACATTGAGCAACTGGTTCACCGCTCATCTCAAAAAGGCGGAAGTCCGTCATCGTGGGGCGAACCAATGTCGCCACACCTTTGCCAGCCAGATGCTTTCGAGCTACGTTCCGGTCGAATGGGTGGCCAGGCAGCTAGGGCACGCCGATACAACGATGGTGCGAAAGCACTACGGGAGATGGATACCGAAGGACACGAAGAGCATGGCGGGTCTCGTCTCGAAGATGCTGGGATTTAGAACAGATTGAACACAGGTCCGATATGGCCTGCGTTAAATTGATGTAATGTTCTGACCTTCGAACGTTGCCAAGGATCGTCGCCATGAGTTCACGTGAAAATGCTTTCTCTGAAACACACGTATCAGAAGCGTTGAACGATTTGAAAACTTTGGCGCTGAGGTTGCGGCAACTGATTACGACTCAACCACCAAAGGATTTGTTGGGGTACATCTACGCAGGTCTTCTTTTTGACGTAATCACAAGGCCTAACGAAGACGCACCAAACAAGACGGCAAAGTCTTTATCAAAGCTTAACGTTGATGAAGCCCAATTCCTGCTTGAATACGTTCATGCCGTGTTGGCGACGACTCCACTGCAAGTCGATACCGCGCTCGATGAGGCTATCTGCGCGGAGATCATTCTCGTCGCCGCGGAGCTGAGAATGGCGTCAATGATCGCTACGATGCTGATCGCCTCGGAAACCTCCGAAACTGAGTATGGACCTGGAACGAGGGATCTCATGTTTCATGCCCTAACCACGTGGGTATTGATTCGTGGAGGTCGCTACCAGGTATTGGAGGAAGAATTTTTTAGCTTTGCCCTTCAACCACACAATGATGCCCTTCTACACACCTATGGCGTAGGGGCTAACGAAGTAGCAATCGGCATACAAGCGCTAGCCAACTCAATACGCATGGGACACGACAAGGCAGCTCGGGCAATTGAAAGCTCCATGAATAATGCACAACAGTTTGTGCAGTCTCGCGGACAGTCAATGGAAGAAGGCATGAAGCAGTGGCGAGCCGAGCGTGCGGAAGAGGCCGACTCAGCAAGCGCTGCATTCGTTGATCTTTTTCAAGGGGGCATCTGCAACGCCCGGCACCATACCAAACTCCCGAATATTCTTTTAGATGATCTCTCATACGAGTTGGCTGAGGAAACAGAGTTCTATGCTCCCGGAGATTACTCAGGAACTCCATTTCGTACGCTACCCGCACGCAAAAAACCGCTGATCAAATTAGATGGCGCTCATTATCTAACCGATCCAAGTTTTGCCCGCGATGCCGCGTACCGAGCGATTCTTTACAACCTTTTAGTTCGAGATCCCGAATATTCCGAAAAATTCAAAAAAAACCAGAAGGAGTGGAGTGAAAGCTCATTTGTAAAAATTTTCGGTCACCAGCTAAGAGGCGCAAAAATTCTGAACGAGGTGTATTACCGTCGCAACGGTAAGTGGTTCGAAAACGACACCTTGGTCATGCTTGATGGAGTACTAGCTGTAATTGAGGCGAAGTCAGGCGCAGCCGCGACCATTGCATCACCGGCCGAGAGTTTCGAGCGCCATGCAAGGGCAGTGCGTGACTTGGTCGTGAAAGCCTACGATCAATGTCAGCGGTTCATTGATTACCTAGCTTCAGCGGACGAAGTGCCAATATACGAATTCAAGGATGGCCGGTACGAAGAGGTGGCTAGAATTCGTCTTTCCGATTACTGGCTAGTACTACCCATAGGATTGACAGTAGAGTCTTATTCGCCTTTTTCCACTGGCAGCAAACAGCTGACAGGGATAAGCCCCATTTTGGGCAAACATCCATTTATATCCGTAGCCATTGATGAGTTGCTCGTACTCAACCGTTTCCTTCCTAGTACCGGAGCGCTAATCCATTATTTAAGTATTCGTCAGGAAGCTGCAGGGATCAAAGAGGTATTCCTATTTGACGAATTCGATCATCTAGGGGCATACATTAAGAATAATCGCTTCTGCGAAACCGTGCGACGACAACTGAAAGAAGGGGCAACTCTAATTACCATGGATGGTATGAGTTCTATAATGGATGATTATTTCAGCACCCATGATTGGGAAAAAAAGCAGCCACCTAGACAAGATATTCCAAACGAACTGCAAAGGTTACTCGCAGCTCTAAATGTGACTCAGGCCTCTGGTTGGATCGAGGCCGATAACCGTCTGCGTGATTTTAGCTCTGAAGGTCGCAAAGACTTGGCTCAGCAGCTTGAACCTTTGAGAAGGAGCCTTCGTCAGCATAAACACCGTTACTTTGCATTACGCGTTGACGTTGGAATGCTGTTTTGGATGCATCGCAGTGGCGATACTCCTGACATCTCAGCTGCTCAGTTCAAAGCACAAGTCACAGCCGAATCCCTCGATGTCGAGAAGGTTATGCTGATTGTTTTTGGAGTAAGTGATCAGGGTCAGTACTCCCATGCAACGACGTACTGGATTCAGCGTGAGCAGGTGACTTCGGATGCAATAAAAGCGGACGCGGCAGCACTGAGCTGCCGGACCATTGAACTAACGACCTCATCGTCAGCGTTATCTCAACGACCAGCACGAAATCCGGGGCGTAATGAGCCCTGCTGGTGCGGCAGCGGAACAAAATTCAAGAAGTGCCATGGCCGATAAACGGAGGATCTATAGCAGCCTGAGACGGCATCACAGAAGCCTCCTATGCCCTAAATTTGCCCTAACCAAAGCTTGATAAACGAAAAAGCCCCCGTAATCATCAATGATTACGGGGGCTTCGTCTTATTCAATAATGGCGGAGAGATAGGGATTCGAACCCTAGGTACCCGCGAAGGTACAACGGATTTCGAATCCGTCCCATTCGGCCACTCTGGCATCTCTCCAACGGCGCGCATCATAACAACACTTTCGTCGGAAGCGAACCCCCTAAGCGAAATTTTTCCGTGCTATCAGATGCTTGCGTCGATCAAAGCGGTACGCCCAGACGGTTGGCGACTTCTTCGTAGGCTTCGATGACGTCACCGAGGCCCTGGCGGAAGCGGTCCTTGTCCATCTTCTTCTTGGTGTCCTTGTCCCAGAGGCGGCAGCCGTCCGGGCTGAATTCGTCGCCCAGGACGATGGAGCCGTCGCTGAACACGCCGAATTCAAGCTTGAAGTCGACCAGCAGCAGGCCGGCGTCGTCGAACAGTTTGCTCAGGATCTCGTTGACCTTGAGCGACAGTTCCTTCATGCGCGCCAGTTGCTCGGCGGTGCCCCAACCAAAGGCCACGACGTGGGATTCGTTGATGAACGGGTCGCCCTTGGCGTCGTCCTTCAGGAACAGTTCGAAGGTGTAGGGGTTGAGCTTCATGCCCTCTTCGACGCCCAGGCGCTTGACCAGGCTGCCGGCGGCGTAGTTACGCACGACGCACTCGACCGGGATCATGTCGAGTTTTTTCACCAGGCATTCGTTGTCGCCCAGCAGCTTGTCGAACTGGGTCGGCACGCCGGCGGCTTCGAGTTTCTGCATGATGAAGGCGTTGAACTTGTTGTTCACCATGCCTTTGCGGTCGAGCTGTTCGATGCGCTTGCCGTCGAACGCCGAGGTGTCGTTGCGAAACAGCAGGATCAAACGGTCAGCGTCGTCGGTCTTGTAAACCGACTTGGCTTTGCCGCGGTAGAGTTCTTCACGTTTTTCCATGATGGGCTCCGCTTGCTAAGTAGGTGGGCTAGGCGATGTGTCGCCAGTCGAGCCCTGAATCTTGATCGGCCAGTTGCAGCCAGTCCGGGTCGCACCCTAGGGTGTCGACAAAACATTGCCGGGCCAGCTGCGGCAGGTTGTTCTTGCTGCTCAGATGGGCCAGGACCAGGTGTTGCAGGCCTTGCCAGCCCAACTCGGACACCAGGAATGCCGCCTGGTGGTTGTTCAAATGTCCCAGTTCGCCGCCCACCCGCTGCTTGAGAAAGTACGGGTAGTGACCGCGAGCCAGCATGTCCCGGCAATGGTTGGCCTCGATCATCAACGCATCGAGGTCACGATAGCCGTCCAGCACCTTGTTGCAATACGAGCCCAGGTCGGTCAGCAGGCCGAAGCGGCGCTCACCGTCGCTGAATACGTATTGCGTCGGTTCCTGTGCATCGTGTGCCACGGCAATGACGCCGATGTTCAGGTGACCGATCTGCAGTTGCTCGCCATCTGCCAGGAAACCCGTGGGTTCGATGGGTTTGCGCATCCCGCGCAAGGTCCCGCGACTGAGGTAGACCGGCAGATTGTAGCGCCGAGACAGCAAACCCACGCCATGCACGTGGTCGGCATGTTCGTGGGTCACGAGTATCGCGCTCAGTTGCGCCGGGTTCACACCCAGGCGCAACAGGCGTTTTTCGGTTTCCCGCAGGGAGAAACCACAATCCACCAGCACATACGTATCAGCGCTGGCTATCAGCGTGCCGTTCCCTTGGCTACCGCTGCCGAGAACGGCAAAACGCATGTGATCAGCCCAGGTTGTCCTGAATCACGCTCAACACTTTGCGCGCCACGTCAGCCGGCGCCACGGTGTTGATGTTCTTCTCGACGGTGACCTCGACGTTTTCGCCGACCTTGCTCAGGCGAACCTGATAACGCTCGGCACGCGCTTCGATTTCTTCCTTGCTTGGGCCACTGCCAAACAGGCTGCTGAAGAAACCAGGCTTCTCGTCTTTCTTCTCGGCTTTTTCGGACAGGTTGATGTAGTACAGGCCCAGGCTGCGGTTGATGTCCTCGACACGCCATTCGCCCTGTTCCAGCGCACGGCCGACGCTCGACCAGGCACGGTCCAGGTCGTTGCCGACGTTGAGTACCGGGTTGCCGCTGCCGTCTTCGGTCAGGCTGACACGGCTCGGGGCATCGAAATCACGCGAAGCCAGCATGGATACCGAACCGCCCTTCTCCGAGATGCGGCTCATGCTTGCCAGCATGTCGTCGACCAGTGCCGCGTCCAGGCCGGTGTTGACCGAACGGTTGGTGAACGCCACGTCAGCGGTGCTGCCGGCAGGACGCTGGGCGCTCACGACGTAGACTTCACTGGTGTTGCGCTGCACGCCCGGCTCGATACGCACCCGCACGCGGGTTTCGCTGTCGCTGCCGACACCGGCGGCGCTCAGGCGCTTGGCCATGGCGGCAGACAGTTCATCGGCATGCTGCCAGGTGGTGGTGAATTCACCGGTTTGCGGGCGCTGCTCATCCAGGCGGAAACCGTTGTCCTGGAAGAACTGCACGGCCACTGGCCAGACTTCGGCCGGCGGGTTCTGCGCCACGATCCAGCTCGCGTCGCCGGTTTTCTGCAACGAGTACGGCGTTACGTCGGCAGCAGCGGACAGCGGCTGTGGACGCGGCACGATGTATTCGCCCTTGGCGGTGTCGTCAGCCACGTTACGCGGGATCGGCAACAGCGGATCCAGGCGCTTGGAGGTGGTGACGTCCGGTGGCAATTGCATCGGGGCAGTCTGTTGCGCTTCCAGGTAATCGCTACCACGGTCACGGAAATAACCTTCCGGGCCCCAGATCCACCCACAGCCACTGGTGCTGGAGATAATCAAGGCAAGTGCGGAAAGTCCGGCCAATCGCTTCATGCGTAGTGCTTCCTCAATTAAACCAGGACGCCGGACTGGCGCATGGCCTGCCGCAGCGGTTCGTGACAGGCCGCACTGAGCCAGGTGAGCGGCAGACGGATACCGTCCGGCATCAGGCCCATCTCATGCAGCGCCCATTTCACGGGGATAGGGTTGGATTCGATAAACAGGGTTTTATTGAGCGGCATCAGCTTTTCATGGATCGCCCGGGCCGTGACGGCGTCGCCTTTGAGGGCGGCGTTGCACAGGTCGGCCATGTCGCGCGGGGCGACGTTGGCGGTCACCGAAATGTTGCCCTTGCCGCCCAGCAGGATCAGTTCCACGGCCGTGGCATCGTCACCGGAGAGCACGATGAAGTCCTTGCTCACGCCTGCGAGGATGGCTTTGGCACGATCCAGGTCGCCAGTGGCTTCCTTGATGCCAATGATGTTCTTGACGGTCGACAGACGGATCACGGTGTCGGCCTGCATGTCGCACGCGGTACGGCCAGGCACGTTATAGAGGATCTGCGGGATATCGACGGCTTCGGCAACGGCCTTGAAGTGCTGGTACAGGCCTTCTTGCGTCGGCTTGTTGTAATACGGAGTCACCAGCAGGCAGGCATCGGCGCCGGCGGTCTTCGCATTGGTGGTCAGCTCGATGGCTTCGCGAGTCGAGTTGGCACCGGTCCCGGCGATCACCGGAATGCGCCCTGCGACCTGCTTGACCACGTAACGAATCACTTCGATGTGTTCGTTGACGTCCAGCGTCGCCGATTCACCTGTCGTGCCGACCGCCACGATGGCGTGGGTGCCGTTTTGCAGGTGAAAGTCCACCAGTTTGCTCAGGCTGTCCCAGTCGAGACGACCCTGTGCATCCATGGGTGTGACCAGTGCCACCATACTGCCCGCAATCATGCAACCGCTCCTGCCGGAAAAAGAGAGCCGTAATGGTACTGGCGCCAAGATGCTTGCACAAGCGAAGTACTGCGCTGCCGCCATTCCCCTTGGCGCTGCTTTTCGCTACCCTTCAGACTTTGATTGGTACTGACAAGCTCCCACGCCGGGTTGCAACCTCCATTTTCGGCTTCACGAGCCCCTATCCAGCGTTGCCAGCCCCCGCTCCCGCCATACCGGAGCACGTTGCAACCTTCGGGCTCGGTTTTTCGAATTTGCCTTCACAGGCTCGCCCCGGTCAAAAAGCCCGTAGAAGTACCGACCGCTCATCGCTTTAGGAATGCTGCATGTCCACCCCCACAGTTCGCGAACAATTCCTTGTCATCAGTGCCCTTGGCGCCAACCCCATGGAGCTGACGAATGTCCTGTGCCGCGCCAGCCATGAAAACCGCTGCGCCGTGGTCACCTCTCGCCTGACCCGTCATGGCGAGTGCAGTGCGCTGGTCCTTGAAGTTTCCGGTAGCTGGGACGCCTTGGCGCGCCTGGAAGGCAGCCTTCCCGTGCTGGCCAAACGGCACGCCTTCACCGTCAACGTGGTGCGCAGCGCCGCCCTGGAAAACCGCCCGCAGGCGTTGCCGTACGTCGCTTATGTGAGCTCGGCCTATCGCTCCGACATCATCAACGAGCTGTGCCAGTTCTTCATGGACCACAACGTCGAGCTGGAAAACCTGACCTGCGACACCTACCAGGCACCGCAAACCGGCGGCACCATGCTCAATGCCACCTTTACCGTGACCTTGCCGGCCGGCGTGCAGATCAGCTGGCTGCGCGATCAGTTCCTGGATTTCGCCGATGCGCTGAACCTGGATGCCCTGATCGAACCGTGGCGCCCACAAAACCCAATGTAAGGAAGCTTTCATGGCCGTCTCCATCGACCAACCGGTTGCCGACTTCGAAGCCCCCGCCACCGGCGGGCAGACCATCAGCCTCGCCAGCCTCAAGGGCAAGCAGGTGGTGATCTATTTCTACCCGAAGGACAGCACGCCGGGGTGCACGACCCAGGGCCAGGGCTTTCGCGATCAACTCGAGGCCTTCAAGGCCGCGAACACCGAGGTGTTCGGTGTGTCCCGCGACAGCCTCAAATCCCATGAAAACTTCAGGGCCAAGCAGGGCTTCACCTTCGACCTGATCAGCGACAAGGAAGAAGCGCTGTGCCAGCTGTTTGATGTGATCAAGTTGAAGAAGCTGTATGGCAAGGAATACCTGGGAGTGGATCGCAGCACCTTCCTGATCGACAAGAACGGTGTGCTGCGCCAGGAGTGGCGTGGTGTGAAGGTGCCGGGGCATGTGGATGCCGTTCTGGCGGCGGCTCAGGCCTTGAACAAGGCGTAATGCTTCTGGCGTCATGGCAGATGCAAGCGTGCCCGCTCCCAAACGGGAGCGGGCACGTTTGCGATAGGGCCCTCAGAGCAGCGGCGCCACCACCGGCTCCTTGCGCGGCCAGGCATCCAGCACGGCCTTGAACAGGGTCGCCAGGGGAATCGCGAAGAACACGCCCCAGAATCCCCACAACCCGCCAAACAGCAACACCGCACAGATGATCGCCACCGGGTGCAGGTTGACCGCTTCGGAGAACAACAGCGGCACCAGTACGTTGCCGTCCAGGGTCTGAATGATCCCGTAGACCGCCATCAGGTAGATGAACTGATCGCTCCAGCCCCACTGGAACAAGGCGATCAGCAGCACCGGCACGGTCACCACCACGGCCCCGACGTAGGGCACGACCACCGATATGCCGACCAGCAGCGCCAGCAGCGCCGCGTAGTTGAGTCCCAGGATGACGAAGCCGATGTAGGTGACGCCGCCACAGATGAGGATCTCGATGACCTTGCCGCGAATGTAGTTGGCAATCTGCCGGTTCATGACATGCGCCACACGGGTGATCAGGGTCCGCTCGCGAGGCAGGTAACCGCGAACCCAGTGACCGATCATTTCCCGGTCCTTGAGAAAGAAGAACACCAGGATCGGCACCAGCACCAGATAGATCATGATGTTGACCAGCAGCGGCAGGCTCGACAACGAGAACGTCAGCGCCCACTGGCCGAATTTGCCGATCTCGCCACGCGCAGCCTCGATGGCCTGCAGCACCTGTTCGTCGGACACCAGGTGCGGATAGCGCTCGGGCAGCAGCAACAACAGCGACTGCCACTTGGCAAGCATGCCGGGCAATTCGTTGAACAGCGTGATCAGTTGATGCCAGAGCAACGGCACCACGACCACGATGAACACCAGCAACACGCCCATGAACAAGGCGAACACCAACCCCACGGCCACCCCGCCCGGAACACGCAGGCGCTCCAGCGTGACCACCAGGCCTTGCATCAGGTACGCCAGCACCATCCCTGCCAGCACCGGCGCCAGCATGCCACCCAGGGTCAGGACGGCGGTGAACGCCAGAAACAACAGGACCGCCAGGACCACCGCTTCCTCATCGGAGAAATAACGCTGGATCCAGTCGCGCAACACTTTGAACATCAGTCATCCTTAGAAACGAACGCAGCGGTTTTCAGGCCTTTTTCAGCCAGTAACGGTAGACACCGGCTTCCTCTTCCTCACGCAGCAGCGTGTGACCGGCCAATCGGGCGAAGGTGCGGAAATCGCGCTGTGAACCGGCATCGGTGGCGATGACCTTGAGCACTGCGCCACGGCTCATGCGGTTGAGTTCAAGCTTGGCCTTGAGCAGCGGCAACGGACAATTCAGGCCACTGGCGTCCAGTTCGGCGTCGTGGGCTACAGCGTCGGTCATTGCGTTACTCCGGGTCAGGTGATCGAGCGGCTTAGAATATCTGGTCCGAAGCCTACTGTCCGGCTACAGTAAGGTCTTTGTCGATTAAGGCTTTGTGCATGACTTTTTTGCGCCCTACCCTGCTGACGCTCGCTTGCCTGCTCGCCTCACCGGGCTTCGCCGACGACCTGCCGTCACTCGGTGACGCCAGTTCTGCCATTGTCTCGCCACAACAGGAATACCAGTTGGGTCGCGCCTGGCTCGCATTGCTGCGCAGCCAGGTTTCCCAGCTCAACGATCCGCAGCTCAAGGACTACGTCGAATCCAGCGTCTACCGCCTGGTGGAAACCAGCCAGGTCAATGACCGGCGCCTGGAGTTCATCCTGATCAACAGCCCGCAACTCAACGCCTTTGCGGCGCCGGGCGGGATCGTCGGGGTCAACGGTGGCCTGTTCCTGAACGCGCAGACCGAAGGCGAGTACGCCTCGGTCCTCGCCCACGAACTGGCTCACCTGTCGCAACGCCACTTCGCCCGCGGCGTCGAAGCCCAGCAACGCATGCAAGTGCCGATGATGGCGGCGCTGCTGGCCGGGATCGTGATTGCCGCGGCCGGCGCCGGCGATGCCGGGATCGCCGCCATCGCCGGCACACAGGCCGCCGCGATTCAGGAACAGCGACGCTTTTCGCGCCAGAACGAGCAGGAGGCCGACCGCATCGGCATCCTGAACCTGGAAAAGGCCGGTTACGATCCACGTTCGATGCCGACCATGTTCGAGCGATTGGCCCGCCAGTACCGCTTCGACGCCAAGCCACCGGAATTCCTGCTGACTCACCCGGTGACCGAATCGCGTATTGCCGACACCCGTAACCGCGCCGAGCAAGCCAGGCCGGGCGGCATCGAAGACAGCATGCGTTATCAGCTGATTCGCGCACGGGTCCAACTGATCTACGAGGAAACCCCTGGCCTGGGCGCCAAACGCTTTCGCGCTCAGCTGGATGAAAACCCGAAAAACGATGTGGCCCGCTATGGCCTGGCAATTGCGCAGATCAAGGGTGGCCAGCTCAACGAAGCGCGGGAAAACCTCAAGCAGCTGCTGGCCAAGTCGCCCAACGAGATCATCTACAACCTCGCGCAGATCGACCTGGACATCACCAGCAATCGACTGCCAGACGCCCAGACACGGGTTGACCGCCTGCTCACCCAATACCCGGGCAACTACCCGCTGAACCAGGTGCGTGTCGACCTGTTGCTCAAGCAAAACCGTGCCGCCGACGCCGAGAAAGCCTTGGAAAACCTGCTGAAAAGCCGCCCGGATGACCCGGACGTCTGGTACATGGTGGCGGAAACCCGCGGCCTGTCCGGCAACATCATCGGCCTGCATCAGGCCCGCGCCGAGTATTTCGCACTGGTTGGCGACTACCGCCAGGCCATCCAGCAACTGGACTTCGCCAAGCGCAAGGCCGGCAGCAACTTCCCACTGTCGTCGCGTATCGACGCGCGCCAACGGGAATTGATGGAACAGGAACGCATGATCAAGGACATGATGGGTTGATCGACGCTCCCGCCAAAATACAGGTATAAAAAAACCGCCTCTTTCGAGGCGGTTTTTCATTCGACCAGCAACCGGATTATTCAGCCAGCTTGAAGGTGATGAAGCTGGCGCGATTCTGACGCAAGACCCGCATCGATACCGAACGGTTCTTCGGCAACGCCTTGGCGATATCGGTGAACTCCTTGGCGGAGCCAATCGCCTGGTTGTTGAGGTGAGTGATGACGTCGCCAGGCTGCAAGCCAATCAGGGAGGCAGGACCGTCCTGAACTTCCTTGATCACCACGCCGCCTTTGAGGTCGTAGGTCTTTTTCTGTTCGTCGGTCAGCTCGGCCACCGACACACCCAGGCGATTGCTGCTGCGCTCGGTGTTGGATTTGGCCAGGGTAGCCTGCTCGTCGCCTTCATCCGGGATAGCGCCGACCGTCAGCTCGACGTTCTTGCGCTGGCCTTCGCGAATCACTTCCAGCTTGGCCTTGGAACCGGCCTTCAACGCACCGACCAGATGCGGCAGATCCGCCGACATGACGATCGGTTGACCGTTCATGCTCAGGATCACATCGCCGACCTGCAAACCGCCCTTGGCCGCCGGACCGTCATCCTGGATCTGTGCCACCAGCGCACCCGCCGGCTTGTCGAGACCGAACGACTCGGCCAGGTCCTTGTTCACTTCCTGGATGACCACGCCCAACCAGCCACGGCTGACCTTGCCACCGCTTTTCAGTTGGTTGGAAACATCCATGGCCACGTCGATCGGGATCGCGAACGATACGCCCATGAAGCCACCGGAACGGGTGTAGATCTGCGAGTTGATCCCCACCACTTCACCCGACAGGTTGAACAGCGGACCACCGGAGTTGCCCGGGTTGATCGGCACGTCGGTCTGGATGAACGGCACGTAGTTTTCGTTCGGCAGGCTGCGGCCCACCGCGCTGACGATACCTTGGGTCACGGTATGGTCGAACCCGAAGGGCGAACCGATGGCTACGACCCATTGGCCGGCCTTCAGGTCCTGGGATTTGCCCAGCTTCAGGACGGGCAGATCCTTGCCTTCGATTTTCAGCAAGGCCACGTCGGAACGTGGATCAGTGCCGATCAGCTTGGCCTTCATCTCGCTGCGGTCGGCGAGACGAACGAGAATTTCGTCGGCATCGGCGATCACATGGTTGTTGGTGAGGATGTAGCCGTCGGACGAGATGATGAAACCCGATCCCAGGGATTGGGCTTCGCGCTGGCGACCGCCGCGCGGTGAGCGCTGTTGTGGCATGCCCCGCTCGAAGAACTCGCGCAGCATCGGCGGCAAGCCTTCGAGATCCGGCATCTGCTCGCTGACTCGACGATCAGGCAGTTTCTGCGTGGTACTGATGTTGACGACGGCAGGCGAGGCCTGCTCGACCAGTTGCGTGAAGTCAGGCAGCTCGACGGCTTGAGCTGCAACTGCCTGACCGAGCACCAGTACCGTGGCAAATATGGAGAGATAAGATTTCAAGCGTGGTATCGACATACGGCTCCCGTTAAAACGAGCATGGTTAAGCGATATGGATCAAGGAACACCGGGAACGATACGCCGGTATTTTTGTTCCGGGAACAACAAACAAGGCCAGAGCCGAGGGGCTCTGACCTATAAGAAAATTCAGGGGTATTTGCAAACTGAAATGCTCACGAAACATTTCGCCATGGGCTCACTACTGGGTTGCAGTGGCATTGGTGCGCATGGACAACGCGATCCGTTCAGCAGTACCTACAGGAATTTCACCGACAACGGTGACCATCATGTCGCCTTCCGGTGTAGTCAGGCGTCGGGAAACGGCGACGGTCGGACCGAGCTGGGTGCGGGCATCGGTGACAGGTGCGCCGTTCAACGGCTCCAGGAATACCGAGAAACGCGCCAGACCATCGTCATACATGAGGCTGCTGACCTGGATCTTGGTCTGCGGGTCCTTGTGCGATGTGCTGCTGGTCAGTTCGAAACCTGCTGGCAGCCAGTCCGAGCGCCAGTTCTGAGCGGCCTTGACGGCTGACGGCTTGTCGCTGTCGAGCGACACGGCCTTGCAATCCGGGCCCGCCTGCAACTCATTGTCGGACGGTATCCCAGAGGTATCGAGCTGGGTGAACTGGAAACGCTCCAGCAACTGCCCCTTGTCATTGAGCAACAATGACTTGAGTGGCAAGCCGGTGTCCTTGTCCAGGTGCAGTTCAAAACCGTAGCGGTGTTGATCGCGAGGCTTGAGGGAAACGATCACGGCCGGACGCCCGGCCACGCGCGACTTGCCAATGATGGCGAGGTCATACCAGTTTTTCAGCTTTAGAGGATCGAGTGCACGCGCCGCGGAGTTGGGAGAATCCCCAAGCCCCGCAATCAGGATGCCGCTGACGCATTGAGTATGCCCGTCAATGCGCACGACTTCCTGGGCAGAGCCATCGAGCTGGAGGATACGCTCGCGGACCTTGCCATCCTGGACGCGGTGCCAGATGTTGTGGGTAGAAAAACTACCGTTGCGCTCGTAAACGAAAGTACCGTGAAAGCTTTGCTGTTGCTCGGCCTGGCCAAGACGGGTCAACCAATCCTGGGCTTCATCGGCGTGGGCTGGAACAATGAACCAGCCACCGAGCAGAAGCGAAAGTAGAGGTATGGCGCGCATGATCCTCCTTAACGGTTTTCCAGGCTTGCCGCACGAGCGTAAGGAAGCGCGCTCTCAGTTCCTTTCATTGCAGCCTGTTGAGCATGTTGGCGCAAGTAACCTGGCAAACGCTGATCGTGCCAGCCTGGTTGTCCTTGCAATACGCCGTTGGCCATTGGGCCAGTGGCTTCCGAACTCTCACTATAGCCTGCCAATACGGCTGGACCCTTGACCTGAGGAACGGTCAGACCCGGCTGAGTGGATTGCTGGGCCAGTTCGACACCGGCGATTTCGTCCTGGTTGTACAGGCGAACACCGGCGAGTACGGCAACGGTGACCGACGCTGCAACCGCCAGTCGACCCAGGCTGCGCCATGGACCACGAGAAGCTTTTGCCGGTACGGCTTCGTCAGCCAGTGCAGCGGAAACTGCCGCGGCGATATCCAGGCGTGGAAGCAGCAGATCCTTGTGCATCGCTGCCCGAGCGATCTGATAACGAGCCCAGGTTTCACGGGTTTCAACATCGTCGATGGCATTCAATACCCGACGCAATTCCAATTCGTCCGCTTCGTTATCCATCACTGCGGACAGCGATTCCTGCAGGGCTTCACGACTCATGGCGTTCCTCTCTTGGCTATCGCCGCTGTCTTTAGTTTTCCTGCAACAACGGCTGCAGGGCTTTATCGATGGCCTCCCGAGCGCGGAAGATCCGGGAGCGCACGGTACCCACCGGACATTGCATGACGCTCGCAATATCCTCGTAACTCAGACCATCGAATTCACGTAAAGTTAACGCCGTACGCAAATCTTCTGGCAGTTGCTGAATGGTCCGATGGACGGTGCCTTCGATCTCATCCCGCAGCAAAGCCCGTTCTGGCGACTCGAGATCCTTGAGGCCATGATCGCCATCGTAGAACTCTGCATCCTCGGAACTGACATCGCTATCCGGCGGCCGGCGGCCGCGTGAAACCAGGTAGTTCTTCGCCGTGTTGATGGCGATGCGGTAAAGCCACGTGTAAAACGCGCTGTCTCCGCGAAAATTTCCAAGTGCACGGTACGCCTTGATAAAGGCTTCCTGTGCCACATCCTGGGCTTCATGGGTGTCGTGCACGAACCGCACGATCAACCCGAGAATTTTGTGCTGGTATTTCAGCACTAGCAGATCAAAAGCTCGCTTGTCGCCGCGCTGAACGCGTTCGACCAGCTGCTGATCCTCTTCCTGGGTTAGCATGAACTCTCCTCGATAAGCTCGGAGGAAGCTTGCATAACTAAACGACCAGACTTGCAAACATAGACTCGGGCTTTTCGCAAAAGTTCTCCCCTCCAAGCAAGTTTCCTGCGGGCACCGTTTTGGCACGCACGAAAAGCGCAGCTCGGGATGACCCCGGCTGCGCGAATTATCTTGTCATCGGCCTCGACAGTCAGGATCGAAACGCAATCCCGCACTGGCACCGACGCTGTCCCTTGATTCAGGCAACGGTCTATTGATCTTGGGCCTTTGGCAAAAGTTCCAAATATTTGTAACAGTGCAACGCTGACATTGTGCGACCTTGAATGGAAAAAATCTGTTAAATCCACGATACAGTCGCTTTGTCGCCTAACCGGCCGAAAAAACATCCGACGAAGCGTCAGCTCCATCCTGTCACTGTAGTTTCACAATGCCATAACTGCCCGGCTATTGTGCCGATCCCCCCCTCTATATACTAGTGGGCTGTGTGGTCGCCCGACTCGCCGTTGTACACGTCCGGTACCACCCCCGACCCGGGTCGTTTTGAGCGGAATCCTGAAATGAGCCAACAGTTTCAACACGATGTTCTGGTCATTGGCAGCGGTGCTGCCGGTTTAAGCCTTGCGCTGACCTTGCCCGATCATTTGCGCATTGCCGTATTGAGCAAAGGCGACCTCGCCAATGGCTCGACCTTCTGGGCCCAGGGCGGCGTCGCCGCTGTTCTGGATGACACCGACACCGTCGAATCCCATGTCGATGACACGCTCAACGCAGGCGGCGGCCTGTGCCACGAAGACGCCGTGCGCTTTACCGTCGAGCACAGCAGGGAGGCGATTCAATGGCTGATCGACCAGGGTGTCCCCTTTACCCGCGATGAACAATCCGGCACCGAGGACGGCGGTTTCGAGTTTCACCTGACCCGCGAAGGCGGTCACAGCCACCGGCGCATCATTCACGCGGCCGACGCCACGGGGGCGGCAATTTTCAGGACGCTGCTCGACAAAGCCAGGCAACGACCGAACATCGAACTGCTCGAACAGCGGGTCGCGGTCGACCTGATCACCGAAAAACGCCTGGGCCTTGAGGGTGATCGCTGCCTTGGTGCCTACGTACTGAACCGTGGCACCGGCGAAGTCGACACCTACGGGGCGCGTTTCGTGATTCTTGCCTCCGGGGGCGCGGCCAAGGTCTACCTCTATACCAGCAACCCCGACGGTGCCTGTGGCGATGGCATCGCCATGGCCTGGCGCTCGGGCTGCCGGGTGGCGAACCTGGAATTCAACCAGTTCCACCCGACCTGCCTGTATCACCCGCAGGCCAAGAGCTTCCTGGTCACCGAAGCCCTGCGCGGCGAAGGCGCGCACCTTAAGTTGCCCAACGGCGAACGCTTCATGCAGCGTTTCGACCCACGTGCCGAACTGGCACCACGGGACATCGTCGCCCGGGCGATCGACCATGAAATGAAGCGGCTGGGCATCGATTGTGTCTACCTGGACATCAGCCACAAGCCGGAAGCGTTCATCAAGTCGCACTTCCCGACCGTGTACGAACGCTGCCTCGAGTTCTCCATCGACATCACCCGGCAGCCGATCCCGGTGGTTCCCGCAGCGCACTACACCTGCGGCGGCGTGATGGTCGACCAGCAAGGGCGCACCGACGTGCCCGGGCTGTATGCAATTGGCGAAACCAGTTTCACCGGTCTGCACGGTGCCAACCGCATGGCCAGCAACTCGCTGCTGGAGTGCTTCGTCTATGCGCGTTCGGCAGCGACGGACATTCTTGAACAACTGCCGCAGGTGTCAATGCCCGTCGCCCTGCCCGTCTGGGACGCCAGCCAGGTAACCGATTCGGATGAGGACGTGATCATCGCGCACAACTGGGATGAGCTGCGGCGGTTCATGTGGGACTACGTCGGCATCGTGCGCACCAACAAGCGCCTGCAGCGGGCCCAGCACCGCGTGCAGCTGTTGCTGGATGAGATCGACGAGTTCTACAGCAACTACAAGGTCAGTCGGGACCTGATCGAACTGCGTAACCTGGCCCAGGTCGCCGAGTTGATGATCCAGTCAGCCATGGAACGCAAGGAGAGTCGCGGCCTGCATTACACCCTCGACTACCCGGACATGCTGCCCGTGGCACTGGACACTATTCTGGTGCCGCCCACCTACGCCGGCTGAACCTGAGCCTGACCCGCAGGCGTCGGTGCATGTCCGGCGCCTGCGAGTCCCGTGGCACGCAAATCGCGCGGACTCGTCGCTCGCCGCGCAGGCGAAAACGCAGCACCACGATCAACGGCAGGGCCAGGCTGTCCCGGCGCAGTTGAACGGCCTGCCAGCCGTGCGCCTGATTCCAGACCTGCCAGCCATCCGCATCGCGACGCAAGCCGCGAAACGCCTGAGGGTGTGTCAGCAGGATCTGTCGTGGCAACACCCAGGCAGCCTGCGCCAGACAACACACGGCGGCCGGCAGACTGATCCAGAACGGTATGGCAAGAAGGCACAGCGCACCCAGCGCGAACAGCTGGGCCAGCAGATACGCCGCCAGCAACTGCCGTGAGGCATGCCAGCGGCATTCGAAGGCATTACTTGGGCTGGACACGATCCAGGATCATGCGAACCATGCGCTGCAGCTCCGGATCTTCGGATTCGGCGCGCTCCATGAACCAGCCGAACATGTCCTGATCCTCGCATTCGAGCAAACGGACATAGCAGGCACGATCAACCTCGTTGAGGTGCGGGTAAACCTCTTTCACGAACGGCACCAGCAGCACGTCAAGCTCGAGCATGCCACGACGGCTGTGCCAGTAGAGGCGATTCAGTTCAACATCTTCGACCATGGAGCCCTCCTCAAATAGGCGGCAAGTATACAGCCCCGGACTGCGTCGAACAGTCGGCTTTGGTCGGTCACTACCGACCTTTTGCGAACTACCCATTTCATGGGCGCCCCCTTATGATGTCCCCCAGACTTTTCACCCTGCGATATCCCATGGCCGATTCTGCTTTTTTCTGCACCCTCTCTCACGAAGGCGTTCTCGCGGTCCGCGGCGTGGATGCCGCCAAATACCTGCAAGGCCAGCTGACCTGCAACCTCAATTACCTGAGCGACACCCGGGCCAGCCTGGGTGCGCGCTGCACGCAGAAAGGCCGGATGCAATCGAGCTTCCGCATCCTGCTGCAAGGGGATGGCGTGCTCATGGCCATGGCCAGCGGGCTGCTGGAGCCGCAACTGGCGGACCTGAAGAAGTACGCGGTGTTCTCCAAGTCCAAGCTGACCGATGAAAGCGCCGCCTGGGTACGCTTCGGTCTGGAGCAGGGTGATGCCGCTCTGCTCAGCCTGGGCCTTGAACTGCCGGCCGACACCGACAGCGTCGTGCGCAATGACCCATTGATCGCCGTGCGCGTGTCGCCGGACCGCGCCGAACTCTGGGTGCCCGCCGATCAGGCTGACGCCGTCAAAAGCAAGCTGTCCGCCCTGTTGGCCGAGGGCGACCTGAACCAATGGCTGCTGGGCCAGGTCCGAGCAGGGATCGGCCAGGTCATGGCGGGCACCCGCGAACTGTTCATTCCACAGATGCTCAACCTGCAGGCCGTCGGTGGCGTGAGTTTCAAGAAGGGTTGCTACACCGGCCAGGAAATCGTCGCGCGCATGCAGTACCTGGGCAAACTCAAGCGTCGCCTGTATCGCCTGAGCCTCGCGAGCGATCAGCTACCGGAGCCTGGAACCCCCCTGCTTTCCGCAACCCACGCCAGCTCCATCGGTGAAGTCGTGATAGCCGCGCACACCGCGCACAACATCGAATTGCTGGCCGTGCTGCAAGCTGAAGCAGCGCAAAGCGGTGATGTCCACCTGGGCACACTCGAAGGGCCGGCCCTGCAGTTGCTCGACCTGCCCTACGAGCTGGATCGCGATCGAGAAATCCAGCACTGACGGCAGCATTTGTCGCAACACCTAGAGAAAAGAAATGAGTGAGCTGGCGGATAAGATCCAACAGGATTTGGTTGAGGCCATCGATAACGATGACCTGGTTCTGCCAACGTTGCCGGAAGTGGCCATGCAAATTCGCAAGGCCGCTGAAGACCCGGAAATCAGTGTCAGTAACCTGAGCAAGGTGATCGGCCGTGATACTGCGCTGTCCGCGCGATTGATCAAGGTGGTCAACAGCCCGCTCCTGCGCGCGACCCAGGAAGTCACTGACTTGCACACGGCCATTACTCGCCTGGGTGTCAATTACAGCAGTAACCTGGCGATTGGCCTGGTCATGGAGCAGATTTTCCACGCACGTTCCGAGGTGGTGGAAAAAAAGATGCGCGATGTCTGGCGCAAGAGCCTGGAGATCGCCGGGGTCAGCTACGCGTTGTGCCGCAGCTACACGCAACTCAAGCCGGACCAGGCGGCGCTCGGCGGGCTGGTGCACCAGATCGGCGTGCTGCCGATCCTGACCTACGCCGAAGACCACTATGAGCTGCTGTCGGATCCGGTCAGCCTGAACCACGTGATCGACCACATTCATCCGGTACTGGGCGAAAAACTGCTGCAGGTCTGGGAGTTTCCGGAAATGCTGGTACAGGTTCCGCGGCTGTACCTGGACTTCAAGCGTGAGTCCGCACACGTGGATTACATCGACCTGGTGCAGGTCGCCAGCCTGTATTGCTACAAGGACACCGACCACCCCATCGCCCGGATCGACCCGTTCAACGTGCCCGCCTTCAAACGACTGGGGATTGACCCGGAAAACAAGGCAATGTGCAGCGATCTCGAAGAGTCGCGGTCGATGTTCTACTGACAGACCGCATCGCCCCATCGCGAGCCGGCTCGCTCCCGCAGAGAACACTGAAACCCTGTGGCAGCGAGCCGGCTCGCGGTGGGTCTACCCGGCAATAAAACTCACCCGCACCTTCAACCCCGCGTGTTCGCCATCATGCAGGCTGATCTGCGCCAGGTGCGCACGGCAGATCTCTCCAACAATTGCCAGGCCCAAACCGGAGCCGGCGACTTGCTGGTTGCGCCGGTAAAAGCGTTCGAATACGCGGTCGCGCTCTTCCAGCGGGATCCCCGGCCCATCGTCCTCGACCTCCAGCACCGCCGGCGCCGAGACCCGCAGGATGACATTGCCACCGGGTGGCGTGTGAGCCAGCGCGTTATCCACCAGGTTGCTCAAGAGCTCGTTCAACAGCGTCGGCTCACCGCGCAGCCATACCGGCTCGTCCGCTTCCAGCGCCAGGGCGACGCCACGGGCATGGGCCAGCGGCGCCATGGCCATGCCCAGTTCACGGGCCAACTGGCTCAGGTCCAGCAACTGCGCGCCACCTTCGGCGATCGCCCGGGCACCGTTCTCGACCCGCGCCAGCGACAGCAACTGGTTGGCCAGGTGGGTCAGGCGGTCTGTGCCCTGTGCCGCGGTGTCCAGGGTGTTGCGCCAGGTCTCGGGCTCGCTCGAACGCAGGCCCAACTCCAGACGCGCCTTGAGCGCCGCCAAAGGCGTGCGCAGTTCATGGGCCGCATCGGCGATGAACTGCGCCTGGCGCTCGAACTGTCCGCGCAGACGCTCGGTAAAGTGATTGAGCGCCCGCACCAGCGGCCACAGTTCATGCTGCACTTCCACCAACGGCAGCGGCCGCAGGTCGTCGGGCTGCCGCTCCTCGACCGCCGTGCGCAGACGTTCCAGCGGACGCAATGCGGCACTGACAGCAAACCACACCATCAGCAACGCACCGATCGCCAACATTCCCAGGCGCAACAGGGTGTCGGCGGCCAGACTGCGGGCCATGCTGACGCGCGCTTCATCGGTTTCCGCGACGCGGATTTCCGCCATGCCGTTCATGTTCGGCTCGCTGACGGGCTTGAGCAGGCTGACCACCCGCACGTTCTGGCCCTGGTACGTGGCGTTGTAGAACCGCGCCAGCGCCGGATAGTCGTCGGTGCGCGGCGTGCCTGGCGGTGGTGGCGGCAGGTTCTCGTAACCGGAAATCAGCTTCTGGTCGATGTCGTTGACCAGGTAAAAAATCCGCCCGGCGCTGTCATAGGCAAACGTATCGAGGGCCACGTAAGGCACGTCGGCACTGAGGCTGCCATCGCGTGACGACACGCCGGCGGCGATGGTTCGGGCGGACGCCAGCAAGGTCCGGTCGTAGGCCGTGTCGGCAGCTTCGCGCCCGTTCCAGTAGGCGCTCAAACCACTGGCCAGCATCAACACCACCAGCAACAGCGCGAGGTTCCACAGCAACCGCCAGCGCAGACTGCTGGGCTTATGCATCGCGGCTTTCCAGCAGGTAGCCGAGCCCGCGGAAGGTCACGATGGCCACCGGGTGCCCGTCGAGCTTCTTGCGCAAGCGATGGACGTAGATCTCGATGGCGTCAGGGCTGGCTTCCTCGTCCAGGCCGAAGACCTGGGAAGCGAGTTGCTCCTTGCTCATCACCCGGCCGGGGCGGGCGATCAGCGCTTCGAGCACCGCCTGTTCGCGGGAGGTCAGGGTGAGCAGTTCGTCGTTGAGGGTGAAACGCCGGGTGTCCAGATCGTAAGCCAGCACGCCGCAGGTCTGCTGGCGTTCGCCACCGAGCACGCTGCGGCGCAACAACGCCTTGACCCGGGCCTCCAGTTCGGTGAGTTCGAACGGCTTGGCCAGGTAGTCGTCAGCGCCAAGGTTCAGGCCATGGACGCGGTCCTTGACGTCGCTGCGGGCGGTCAGCATCAGCACCGGCAGGTTCTTGCCACGGGTTCGCAGGCGCGCCAGCACTTCGAAACCATCCATGCGCGGCAAGCCGACATCGAGGATCGCCATGGCGTACTCCTCGCTGCTCAAGGCCAGGTCGGCGGCCACGCCGTCATGCAGCACATCCACGGTCAGGCCGGTGCTCTTGAGTGCCTGGGCGACACTTTCGGCGAGCTGCAGATGGTCCTCGACGAGCAGAACACGCATGGATTTTTTCCTCGTTCAGGGATGGTCGACGCCATTGTTTGGCGCGGAGTTTACCGCTGCATCCGTCGCTGTGAAGCCTGAAAAGCGTGAAAACCCACGCAAAAGGTTGCTGAAGGTTTGTTGAAAGGTTAGCGAAAGGTTCGCTGGTTAGAGTCAAGTTACGGAATGTTTCAACCTGCCCATTCCAACCGTTACACCTGCGTTGAATGTAGCGCCCGAAAAACGCCACGAAGCGTTTTCGCCAATAAGAACAATAACCGAGGTACTGCGCCATGCTGTCCACACAGCCCCAGGCTTGTCCGCCGCTCCCTTCTCTCCCGTTCGATTCGATGACGCGTGTCAGCGCCCTTTGCGGCTGCGCAACGCGAAACCGTCGCACCTGAAACATCCCCAAAAACAACAACTCCCGTGGAGAAAACCATGAACCGATCACTGCGCCGTTTCGCCCTCGCCGCCAGCTGCATGCTGTTTGCCGGCCAACTGATGGCCGAGCCGAAACGCCCGGAATGCATTGCCCCGGCTTCGCCTGGCGGCGGTTTCGACCTGACCTGCAAACTGGCGCAAAGCGCGCTGGTCAATGAAAAACTGCTGACCAAACCGATGCGCGTGACCTACATGCCCGGTGGTGTCGGTGCCGTGGCGTACAACGCGGTGGTCGCCCAGCGGCCGGCCGATGCCGGGACGCTGGTGGCATGGTCCAGCGGCTCGCTGCTGAACCTGGCCCAGGGCAAGTTCGGCCGCTTCGATGAGAATGCCGTGCGCTGGCTGGCAGCTGTCGGCACCAGCTACGGCGCCATCGCCGTCAAAAGCGACTCGCCGTACAAGACCCTCGACGACCTGGTCAAGGCATTGAAGAAAGACCCGAGCTCCGTGGTCATCGGTTCCGGCGGCACCGTCGGCAGCCAGGACTGGATGCAGACCGCGCTGATCGCCAAGGCCGCCGGGATCAACCCGCGCGACCTGCGTTATGTCGCCCTCGAAGGCGGCGGCGAAATCGCCACGGCACTGCTTGGCGGCCACATCCAGGTCGGCAGCACCGACATCTCCGACTCCATGCCGCATATCCAGAGCGGTGACATGCGCCTGCTGGCGGTGTTCTCCGAAAAACGCCTGGACGAGCCGGAAATGAAAGACATCCCGACCGCCAAGGAACAGGGCTACGACATTGTCTGGCCGGTGGTTCGCGGCTTCTACCTCGGGCCGAAGGTCAGCGATGAAGATTACGCCTGGTGGAAAGAGGCGTTCGACAAGCTGCTGGCTTCCGACGAGTTCGCCAAGTTGCGCGATCAGCGCGAACTGTTCCCGTTCGCCATGACCGGCCCGGAGCTGGACACCTACGTGAAGAAGCAGGTCGCGGACTACAAGGTGCTGGCCAAAGAGTTCGGCCTGATTCAGTGATCGTCTCTGTCTAGCGGCTGCGACTCCGCCTGGCGGGGTCGCGGCACAGGAGTTTGCCATGCTCTTACAACGTATTTTTGCCTCAGTGTTGCTGCTGGCCTGCCTGGGCCTGGCACTGATGGCGTGGCCTTATCAGGCCGATTACTCCTATGAACCGGTGGGCCCCAGGGCTTTTCCCTTGCTGATGCTCGGGCTGATGGGGTGCGCGCTGCTGTACATGGTGTTCCGTCCGACGCCCATCGTACACAGCGAGGACGACCCGCAGCTGGACCGTGAAACCCTGAACAAGATCGGCCTCTGCGTCATGCTGCTGCTGATCTTCGCCGGGCTGTTCGAGCCCCTGGGTTTCATTCTCAGCAGCATGCTGATCGGCATCCCCATGGCACGCCTGTATGGCGGTCGCTGGCTGCCCAGCGTGGTGGTCACCACCCTGATGGCAGTGGGTCTCTACCTGTTGTTCGACAAGTTGATGGACGTGCCGCTGCCCCTGGGCCTGCTCGACGTTCTGGAGAACTGATATGGATACGCTTGGCTATTTGGGCCAGGGTTTCGGCGTCGCGCTGAGCCCTTACAACCTGGTGACGGCACTGTCCGGCACCCTGATCGGCACCGTCGTCGGCCTGTTGCCGGGCCTGGGCCCGATCAACGGCGTGGCGCTGCTGATCCCGATCGCCTTTGCCCTCGGACTGCCACCGGAGTCGGCGCTGATCCTGCTGGCGGCGGTTTACCTGGGTTGCGAGTACGGCGGCCGGATCAGCTCGATCCTGCTGAACATTCCTGGCGAAGCATCCACCGTGATGACCACGCTCGATGGCTACCCGATGGCCCGCAAAGGCCTGGCCGGTGTGGCGTTGTCGCTGTCGGCGTGGAGTTCGTTCATCGGCGCGTTCATTGCCACCTGCGGCATGGTGCTGTTCGCGCCGCTGCTGGCGAAATGGGCGATTGCCTTCGGCCCGGCGGAATACTTCGTCCTGATGGTGTTCGCGATTGTCTGCCTCGGCGGCATGGCCGGCGATCGTCCGCTGAAGACCTTCATCGCGGCGTTGATCGGCCTGTTCCTGTCGACCGTCGGCATTGATGCCAACAGCGGCGTGTACCGCTTTACCGGGGACAACATTCACCTGACCGACGGCATTCAATTCGTGGTGCTGGTGCTGGGCCTGTTCTCCATCAGCGAAATCCTTTTGCTGCTGGAAAAAACCCATCGCGGCCAGGAAGCGGTGAAAGCCACCGGCCGCATGATGTTCAACCTCAAGGAAGCATCGGCGGTGTTCGTGGTGAACATTCGCTGCGGCGTGTTCGGCTTCATCATGGGCGTGTTGCCGGGTGCAGGTGCGACCCTCGCCAGCGCCGTGGCCTACATGACCGAAAAGCGCATCGCCGGCGCCAAGGGCACCTTCGGCCAGGGCGACATGCGTGGCCTGGCTGCACCGGAAACCGCCATCGGCGCTTCGGCGTGCGGCGCGCTGGTGCCGATGCTGACCCTGGGCGTTCCGGGTTCGGGCACCACAGCCGTGATGATCGGCGCCCTGTCGCTGTACAACATCACCCCCGGCCCGCTGCTGTTCCAGCAGCAACCGGACATCGTCTGGGGCCTGATCGCCTCGTTGTTCATCGCCAACATCATGCTGGTGATCCTCAACATCCCGATGATCCGCATCTTCACCCGCATCCTTGCCGTGCCGAACTGGGCGCTGGTGCCCGTGATCGCGATCATCACCGGGATCGGTGTCTACGCGGTGCATGCCACCACCTTCGACCTGTTCCTGATGGTCGGTATCGGTATCTTCGGTTACATCCTGCGCAAGTTGGATTTCCCGCTGTCGCCGGTGTTGCTGGGGTTCATCCTCGGTGGCCTGATGGAGCAGAACCTGCGCCGCGCCCTGTCGATTTCCAACGGCGCGCTGGAAATCCTCTGGTCGAGCCCGATCACCCTGGGCGTCTGGGTACTGACCGTGTTCATGCTGTCGCTGCCGCTGCTGCGGATCTGGCGCAAACGTTCGCTCGCTCGTCGCGCGGTAGCCGATGTCTGATCGAACACCGTTCAACGCCTGGTGGGGGACGCCGCTGGTGGGCGCGCTGGGCGGTTACCTGGCCAGCCTGGTTGGCTGGCCGCTGCCCTGGATGGTCGGCTCTTTGCTGGCGATCATCCTGGTGCGCTGCCTGACACCGTGGCAACTGGCGGAAATCCCTGGCGGCCGCAAGTGCGGCCAGTGGATTGTCGGCATCGGCATCGGCCTGCATTTCACCCCGGTGGTGATGGAGCAGGTGCTGAGCCACTTCGGCCTGATCTTCTTCGGTGCGTTGGTCACCAGCCTGTCGGCCGTGGTCGGCGTCTGGTTGATGCGACGCACCGGCGAGGATCGCGCCACCGCCTTTTTCTCCAGCATGCCAGGCGGCTCCGGCGAGATGGTCAACCTCGGCGCGCGCAATGGCGCGGTCCTCAGCCACGTCGCGGCGGGGCAAAGCCTGCGGGTGCTGGTGGTGGTGCTGTGCGTGCCGGCCGCTTTCAAATACCTGCTGGGTGATGGCGCGCCGATCTTTCATCCGGCGGCCGTCGACTGGCGCTGGCTGGCCCTTCTGTTTCCGGCAGGTGCCCTGGCTGCCTGGCTGTGGGAACGTCTTCGTCAACCCAACCCATGGCTGTTCGGGCCTTTGCTGGTCAGTGCAGCGGTGAGCATTGCCTGGGACCTGCACATCAGTCTGCCCAACGGCGGCAGCCAGATGGGCCAGTGGCTGATCGGCAGCGGCCTGGGCTGTCATTTCAACCGGCAGTTTTTCCGGCGCGCGCCTTCCTTCATGGGACGGACCCTGATGGGCACCGTGCTGACGATGTTGATCGCCACGGCGGCGGCATTGGGCTTGAGTGCGCTGACGCATCTGGATTTGCGTTCTCTGACCCTGGGCATGATGCCGGGCGGCATTGCGGAGATGAGCCTGACGGCGGAAACCCTGCAATTGTCGGTGCCGCTTGTGACGGCGATGCAGGTGATGCGGCTGCTGTTTGTGCTGTTTCTGGCCGAGCCGTTGTTCAAGTACTGGAATCGCAACCCGGACTGAAAGCCGAATCACCCCTTTCGCGAGCAGGGTACGCTTGCTCCTTGTGGAAGCGAGCCTGCTCGCGAAGGGGCCATCCCGGTCAACGCTTCAGACCGGCGGCAACCGCCACTCGATCGGCGTCTCGCCATGCTGCTCCAGGAACTTGTTGGTCCGGCTGAAGTGCCCGCAACCGAGAAAGCCGCGATAAGCCGACAGCGGTGACGGATGCACCGAGGTCAGCACCAGGTGCTTGGTTGCATCGATCAGCTTCTGTTTGCTCTGGGCATGGGAGCCCCAAAGCATGAACACCAGGTGTGGCTGTTGCTGGCTGACCACTTCAATGATCCGGTCGGTGAAGAACTGCCAGCCCTTGTCCTTGTGCGCGTTGGCATTGGCACGTTCGACCGTCATGGTGGTGTTGAGCATCAATACGCCCTGGTCGGCCCAGCTTTGCAGGTAGCCGTGATTGGGAATGTCGATGTTCAGGTCACGCTTCAACTCTTTATAGATGTTCACCAGCGACGGCGGCGCCGGCACGCCCGGCTGCACCGAGAAACACAGGCCATGGGCCTGGCCCGGACCGTGATAAGGATCCTGGCCGAGGATCACCACTTTGACCTTGTCCAGCGGCGTGGAATTGAGTGCGTTGAAAATCAGCGGGCCCGGTGGATAGATCTCCTTGCCGGCCGCACGCTCCTGTTGCAGGAAATTGCGCAACTCTGCCATGTAGGGCTGGTCGAACTCAGCACGCAGTGCCTCCTTCCAGCTCGGTTCGAGTTTGATACGGTCGTCAGCAGTCATGGTTACACCCGGCAAAAACAATGGGGCGAACCCTAGGAAAGCCCATCACGCTTGTCAATTGATCTGACGCAGATCCGGCACTTTCCCACACAGCGATCATACTGAACGCTCAAATTCCCGATCGAGGTCACGATGAATCTGCACTTCGAAGAACTGATCGGCACCGACGGCGCCCGCATCGCAGTCGCCAGCCTGGATGCCGAAAAGTCCCTGAACGCCCTGTCCCTGCCGATGATCAACGCCCTGCGCGATCGGCTCGACGCCTGGGCCAAGGATCCACAGGTGGTCTGTGTGCTGTTGCGCGGCAACGGGGCCAAGGCCTTTTGCGCCGGCGGCGACGTGCGCAGCCTGGTGGAAGCGTGTCGCGCACACCCCGGCGAAGTGCCGCCATTGGCGGCGAACTTCTTCGCGGCGGAATACCGTCTGGACTTCTACCTGCACACGTACCCGAAACCGCTGATCTGTTGGGGCCATGGCTATGTGCTGGGCGGTGGCATGGGCCTGCTGCAGGGCGCCAGCATCCGCATTGTCACACCCAGCAGCCGCCTGGCGATGCCCGAGATCAGCATTGGTCTGTACCCGGACGTCGGCGCCAGCTGGTTCCTGTCGCGCCTGCCCGGCAAGCTCGGCCTGTTTCTCGGCCTGACCGGCGCGCACATGAATGGCCGGGATGCGCTCGATCTGGACCTGGCCGACCGCTTCCTGCTCGATGAACAGCAACAGGCCTTGATCGAAGGCTTGCTGCAATTGAACTGGCAGGAACAGACGCCGGTGCAACTCAACAGCCTGCTCAAGGCCTTGCAACAGGAAGCCCTCGCTCAGATGCCCGATGCCCAGTGGCTGCCGCGACGCCAGCAGATCGACGAACTGCTGGATGTCAGCGACGTGCGTTGCGCCTGGCAGGCCATCAGCCAGCAGCGCGACAACAGCGACCTGCTGCTCAGCCGCGCCGCCCGCACCCTGAGTGAAGGCTCACCACTGACCGCGCATCTGGTGTGGGAACAAATCGTCCGCGCTCGCCACCTGTCTCTGGCGCAGGTGTTCCAGATGGAATACACCCTGAGCCTCAATTGCTGCCGTCACCCGGAATTCAGCGAAGGGGTACGCGCACGGTTGATCGACAAGGACCAGAAACCGCACTGGCATTGGTCGGACATCAACCACGTGCCGCAGGCGGTGGTCGAGGCGCACTTCCAGAAAGCCTGGGAGGGGCGGCATCCGTTGGCGGATCTTTCCGAGTACTGAGGCCTTGGCGTTGTCCGCGATAGCCTGGTCAATAGGCATATCGCGGGCATTCATCAACGATAATGACTACAACTCTACCTCATAAAATGCAGCGATTTCCTTGATGGCCTCCAGCACGCCTTCGTCATCGCACAAAAATATATGTTCCATGTCCCTTAGCGGCGGCAATGGATGCAGAAGCTCAAGCAGTTCATCAGCAGTGTAGTCTTGTGGCGTCCCGTGTGGCCCCAGGACTCTTATAAAACTGATTGCCGCATCTCCTCCCAGAAAATGATCGATTACACGTATCTTCGGAGAGGCCCCGTAATTCACTACTACGACGAGATCATCGCTATCACGGTGGAACTTCAGTTGATGGATGGATGCGTCAAAACTCGTGAAATCGATCCCATCATGCCCCCCCGACGCGTTAATGATCGTATCTCTTCCCAGACCGTCGTACTTGTAAACATCATTTCCAGTTCCCCCCATCAACGTGTCGTTGCCAGCGCCTCCCCAAAGGACATCATCCCCAGCACTACCCTGGAGCGAATCATCCCCCTGCATACCCCGTATTTCTCCAGCGCCACTCAGAGAGTCATTGCCCTGGCCACCAACGAGAGGGAGTTTCTGACCATTCCGGAAAGAGCTAGCCTCATTGGCTTTGTCGATCAGAACGCCATGACGATAAAAATCAGGCGCAGGATCCAGGCTGCTGTCAGCGATAAGCTGATTCAAACCAACATCCGTGCCATTGGAAAACCTGATAACTTCGATGCCAGAACCCTCAGGGTCACTCGCATTCGGTAATACGATACGAACTTTTTGATCGGTGCCCCAGGCGATATCGAGGGTGGAGTACAGCATCTGCGCGCGGGGTGGGTGACGAAAATTCTCACGTTTAGGCTGCGGGTCCAACTCTATGTTGACTGTTTCAACCAACGTAGCCCCCCAACTCAATTGCAGTTGCTCGAGGACGACTCCTTCCGGAAGTCTGACAATATCCGTATCGTCTGATCCGGACTCGGATTCCCACCCGGCAACCCCAACTTCTGGACGGTGAACAAACCCACTGTAGTTGGAGCCATACATGCGAACCGAAATTTTCGAAGACGGCTTGAAGTGCAATACAATAGGAATCGATGGCAAATAAAATATTCTTGAAATCATCCACCGTATTGACTCGTGCCAACTCGTGCTGACCTTCGATTTCTGAGCCCGGGTCACCCGCCGAGATCAATCGCCATGTCTCATAAGGCGGACGTCCTCCCAGCAGACAGAACCCTACAGTACCGGACCATCCTGCGTTACGAGTTAATGCGGTATCTTCCTCACCGAGCTTGCCAGGAAAAAGCACTTTTCCAATGGCGCTCGCATCTATGGATGCGATTTGATCTATTGAAGGGACAGTCCATGGCGCTAACTTCCCATCGGGTGACCCGTGTATGAAAGTGTTCACCAAATTAGCTGCTACTTGATTGGAGGACTTCTGCATCAGATCCTCACTAAAATCTTCATCTAAGCGAAGTCGCCCCTGACGCAGGGTATATGCACGAATCAATGCCGAGTAGGCACCCATACCGCCGTTGGCGTCTATTGCTACATCCAGCCACAATTTAGCACTTTTCAGAATTGTCACATAGGGAGCATCAGGCTTCGAGAGCTTATCACTGATCAAATCGGACAGTACCTGATAAAGAGGCTCACAATTAAATCCTTTTGCTGCTACTGCCGTATAAAACCCGTCAGCCGGATTGAAAATCAGCCCCTTGCAAGCGACGGCCGCCTCGCAAATTAGAATTTTTTCCGCATCACTGAATACATAACTCATTATTACTTCCCTGTAGTTATAGAACGAGAAAGGTGTTCGCTGATGGCCTTGAGCGCAACGGGTGCAACCCGAAGTGATCTCACCCAAAAATACACACGTGCGTCTCCTCCCGCGAAATCAAAATTATGGAATTCGATTGTGCAGTAAGCATGCGAATCACCAAAATCCAGATTTTCAAGCTGAGACTTATTCATAGTCAGCAGTATTTTCCCTCGCAGTTCTCCTATCGGTCTTTTAATAGATGGTGAACGCAACCCATCACAGTAGATGACTCGCGGCGTACCATCACGTCGACGCCATTGACTGAGGATGAAACTGGTGACAGCAAATTCATTCTCAGCGCTCGGCGGAATTTTATTCAGCCACATTTCCATGCCGGGGTAATTTATCAATTTGACAACAAGTTCTTCGGGCCAATCCACTGTTCGACGCCCTACTTCATATGGCTTGTTCGAAATGGTGGGTTTGTACAACCTCGCAATCACATTAAAATGCCGCCAGGCAGGCAAAGGCTCTTCCGTTATTTTTACATTCGCGGGGCGAAGTTCCGTGCCGGTCCACCAGAAATCGCCCTCCATATGTTGGGCCCTGCAACCTCCGTAGGGTGTTTTGCTTATAAAGAACCCAGGCACTTTGGTGATATCTATAAAACCGCCATCCAAAATAGGGATGTGAGTCTTTCCGGCTAACTGCTTTCTACACGCTTCATACTGTTTGCGCTCGACTTCCCTAAGTTCCGCCACGTATTTCATTTCGACATGACAACTCACCACCCAATAGCAACAAGCGCCAATCAAACCAAACTTTACAAGTTTCCCTGCCCACCAGCGAAAACCCTTATTGAACGCCCTGTACATTTCGAATTCCTTGTCAAAATAATCAAGCGTAAACTTCAACGGGTCAGCAAACGCTCAAAAATATCAAAATACGCTTTCACCCCCTCTCTAGCGTCAAATTTCTGCGCTGTAGACTTCGCCGACTTTGCCATCAAACCGAAGTCACCCAAGCGCGTTAGTACGCTACATACCTTACTGGCGATCGCCTCAGGGTCAAAAAAATCCACCAATAATCCATTCTCGCCATCTACAACTACTTCCTTAACCGGAGCGGTGTCGGAAGCGACAATTAGGCACCCACAAGCCATCGCTTCCAACAATGACCAAGAAAGAATGAACGGGTACGTCAGGTACACGTGAACCTTTGATAGCTGTAGTACGGCGTTGTAATCTTCATAGGGCAAGCGCCCTGTGAAGTGCACCTTCGAAGTATCGAAGCCAACCTCCGCTGTCAACTTGGCGCGCCAACTTTTTAAGCCAACTGGCGATTTCCCATAACTCACTCCATCGCCTCCCACGATGACGATTTCGGCAGACGGACAAATCGCCTGGATATAGGGAATGGACCGCATGAAGCTGTGAAAGCCACGATAGGGTTCAAGATTCCTGGCAACATAGGTCACAACAGGTTGACCAGCCGTCAGCCGATGCCCATTGGGCAACTGCACGTGCGTATCGGCTACAGCGCTCGTCTCCCGTAAACGAATGCCTTCATGAATAACTTTGATTTTTGAATGATAGGGGATTGGAAATAGGCTGCGCTGCCACTGTGTGGGTGCAATTCCTAGATCACATTGTTCCAAATTCGACAAATGCATGGAGTTCAGCACGCGAATCCTTGAAGAAGTCGCTGGAGCACTGGGGAACTCTGAATCAAATCCCACATCCGCACCTTGTGAATGGTAATAATATTCACAGAAATGGATCAGAGGAATATCAGGATAAACATCTTTAACGAAGAGAGTCTCACCCCATCCGGGATGAGCAAGTATAACATCCGGAAAATACCCGCCGCTTTTCAAAACTTTCAAAATCGCCAGCACCTGCTGACCATCAATTATCGCATCCTCAAAGTGACGCAAATACGGATGGGTAGAACCTGGCGCTCTCGCACCTGAAGGATATCTATGAATGTTTACCCCGGATAAGCCCGGTGCAGTATTTCTTCCCACGGCAGTAACCGAAACGTTCCCGCGCGCTAATGCCGCCACAGCTACATGGCGAAACTGACCAGGAAAGTTTTGATGAATGATGAGCAGTTTCATGCCTTGTCTCGCGTACGGTTCTCGCACCCTGGTTAACTGACGTGTTTCACATCAGTACGAATGCACAAACGCTAACAAAGACAGATGCTTAAAAATGTAGGAGGGTTCGGAGAACGACTGCGGAGACGGAGAAGGTGACGTGTTTTTCAGGAAATACGATGGTTGTGAACGTGTCCCAACCACCGGCCATGACCCAGGCGTAAAAAAGCGGCGCCATATGCGCCGCTTCATCAAAACGTTTGATAGAGAACTATCGATGCCCACTACGACCATCATGGCCGCCCCGTCCCCCCCGGCCATCGCGACCGCCATGGCCTCCCCGGTAATCGTTGTTCCAGCCGCCACGGTTGCGACCATCCCAGCCGCTGCGGCTGTGGTTGTCCCAGCCGCGATTCTGATGGGCCCGGTAATCGCCCCGTGGCGATGGCTGGTAATAGCGCGGTGCCGGTTGATAAACCCGCGGCTGGTAGTAGTAGCGCGGAGTGGGCTGGTAATACCGGGCCGGTGGCGAGTAGTAGCGGCGTTGCGAGCTGTAGTAGCCGCCGTTTGAATAGTAGGCCCCGCCACCGGAATAGTACGGCGCCGGGGATGAATAGACCTCGGAACTGTAATAGCTGCCCCCGTCGGCGTAGGGCACGCACGCACCGATGGTCAACCCCGAGACAGCGATCAGAAGAATTCGGCGTAGCTGCTTTAGACAGTGCATGGCGGCCTCCTGGACCGCGAGTGAGCCACACCAGCGACGCTGGCGAGCGACAGTCAATTATTAGGAGACTGTCGAAAGATCAGACATCGAATCCGAAATCTGGTGCGGTCCTGCAACAAGTTGAAACATCTCGCCGATGAAAGGTTTTTCATCCATTCATGCGCTGGTTAATGGTGCCCTCCCCGATATCCACCGCCGTAATAACGCGGCGCGTGCCCTCCCCAATAGTAGTAGCGATAACCACCGTAAAAACGCGGGCCGTAGTAATAGCGCGGGCCATAGTAGTAGGAATAAGGCGCGTAGCCCGGGGAGTAATAAGGCGAGGAATACACGTCGTACGAACCGGCGTAGTAGTAGCAGCCGGACAGCCCGACACCGAGCACGACACCCAGCAACAGTCGACGAAACATGGCGGCCTCCTGAAAGACCTGCAGCCGATACAGGAACAGCTGACACCTGTATTGACTGTTTTTTGATCAGCGAGTGCCGGGCCTGCGGCGACCTTCGGATCGGCGGCCGACGATGCTGCAAACCGGTGCGTTCGTGCACCATCACGACGCAACCAACGCCGACCTGCGGCCTGCCCTCGCACATCGATCCCCCAGCGCAGAGGGCCTGGAGCGACTTGGCACGTCTCTCGCTTTAACAACCTCGTGCAGGAGTCATCACAGGTTCGCGGCACCACAATTTGCAAATGGCTGACTAGGGTTCCGGCTCGCCAAGGCGAGTGGCTGGTCCGAGAGTTGGCGACCTCCAGTTGAGGTTACACGGCGGGACAAAAGCCCGGGAGACAAGCCACCGTCAACGGTGCCGCATTGCCTCCTGTCCGCCCTTGATCAACTGGAGAACCACCATGCCCCAGCTTCGTTTACCCGCCCTGCTTGCCGCTGCCTTCGCAGCCTTCGTGAGCGTTTCGACCCAAGCCGCACAAAAAGACCACTTCAGCGTGTGCTGGACCATCTACGCCGGCTGGATGCCCTGGGAGTACGCAGGCAGCCAGGGCATCGTCGACAAATGGGCAAAGAAGTACGGCATCAAGATCGATGTGGTGCAGCTCAACGATTACGTCGAATCCATCAACCAATACACCGCCGGCCAGTTCGATGGTTGCACCATGACCAACATGGACGCGCTGACCATCCCGGCCGCCGGTGGCGTCGACAGCACCGCGCTGATCGTCAGCGACTTCTCCAACGGCAACGACGGCGTCGTCCTCAAGGGCGAGGGCAAGACCGTCAACGACCTCAAGGGCATGGACGTCAACCTGGTGGAGCTGTCGGTGTCCCACTACTTGCTGGCCCGCGCGCTGGACTCGGTCGATCTCACCGAGAAAGACCTGAAAGTGGTCAACACCTCCGACGCCGACATCGCTGCCGCATTCAACACTGCACAGGTCAACGCCGTCACCACCTGGAACCCGATGCTCTCGGACATCAAGGCCAAACCCGGCGTGACCGAAGTGTTCAACTCCAGCCAGATCCCCGGCGAAATCATGGACATGATGGTGGTCAACAGCGCCACCCTCAAGGACAACCCGGCCCTGGGCAAGGCCCTGACCGGCGCCTGGTTCGAAGTGGTCGAGTTGATGAACGCGAAGAACGCCGCCGGCCAGGCCGCACTCGAGCATATGGCCAAGGCCTCCGGCACCGACCTCGCAGGTTTCCAGGCGCAACTGGACACCACCAAACTGTTCGCCACTCCACAGCAAGCCCTCGCCTTCGCCACCAGCAAGCAATTGCCGGAAACCATGCGCCGGGTCGCCGAGTTCTCTTTCCAGCACGGCTTGCTGGGTGAAGGGGCCAAGGACACCAGCGCGGTCGGCATGGCCTTCGCCAACGGCGTGACCAGTGGCGACAAGAGCAATCTCAAGCTGCGTTTCGACCCCAGCTACGTGCAAATGGCCGCCGAAGCCAAGCTGTAAGAAGAGGACCTGGCCATGCGCCTGATCAATCGTCACCCGGACCGCCCGAGTCGCCTGTTGCTGGTGATCCTGCCGTTCGCCCTGGTGCTGTTTGCCTACTTCATGGGCTCGGCCGAGCGGCTGACGGAAAACCCCAACGACAAGCTGCTGCCGAGCGCCGTGCAAATGGCCGACGCGGTCAAGCGCCTGGCCTTCGTGGCGGACACGCGCACCGGTGAATACCTGCTGTGGCAGGACACCGCGTCGAGCCTGCAACGGTTGGCCATCGGCCTGGGTATCAGTGCGTTGGCCGGGCTGTGCCTGGGCATTGCCGCCGGCACCCTGCCGCTGTTTGGCGCACCGTTGTCACCGCTGCTGACAGTGCTGTCGATGGTGCCACCGCTGGCGATCCTGCCGATTCTGTTCATCGTGTTCGGGCTGGGGGAATTGTCGAAGGTGATGCTGATCGTGATCGGCATCACCCCGTGCCTGGCGCGGGATCTGGAACAACGGGCACGGGAAATTCCCGTCGAACTGCTGATCAAGGCCCAGACGCTCGGCGCCTCGACCTGGACCCTGATGCTGCGCGTGGTCCTGCCTCAATTGCTGCCGCGCCTGCTGATCTCGCTGCGGCTGATGCTCGGCTCGGCGTGGTTGTTCCTGATTGCGGCCGAAGCCATCGCCTCCACCGACGGTCTCGGCTACCGGATTTTCCTGGTGCGTCGTTACCTGGCCATGGACGTGATCCTGCCCTACGTGGTGTGGATCACCCTGCTTGCCTGGCTGATGGACTGGGGCCTCAAGCGCCTGACCCAACGCGCCTTCCCCTGGTATGAAGGAGCGCGCGCATGAGCTTCATCACCGTCAAGAACGTCTGGCAGCAATACGCCGATCAGGTGGTGCTCGAAGGCTTGAACCTGAACGTCAATGAAGGGGAGTTCTGCACCCTGGTCGGCGCCTCGGGTTGCGGCAAATCGACATTCCTGCGCCTGTTGCTCGGCCAGGAGCGCGCCAGTCGCGGCGAGATCCTGCTCGATGGCCAGGCCCTGGCCAGTGAACCGGATGCGAGTCGTGGCGTGGTGTTCCAGCGCTACTCGGTGTTCCCTCACCTGACGGTGCTCGACAACGTCGCCCTCGGCCTCGAACTGCCGCGCTCGCCGTTGCTCGGACGGCTGTTCGGCAGCGCGAAAAAACACGCCCGGGAGCAGGCTTCGGTGTTGCTGCACAAAGTCGGCCTCGGCCACGCGCTGGAAAAATACCCGGCGCAGCTCTCCGGCGGCATGCAACAACGGCTGGCCATCGCCCAGGCACTGATCATGAAACCCCGCGTGCTGCTGCTCGACGAACCCTTCGGCGCGCTCGACCCGGGCATCCGCAAGGACATGCACGCTTTGCTCCTGGAGCTGTGGCGCGAGACGCAACTGACGGTGTTCATGGTCACCCATGACCTGTCCGAAGGCTTCAGCCTCGGCACGCGCCTGCTGGTGTTCGACAAGGTTCGACTCGACCCGCACGCCCCCGGCGCCTATGGCGCACGCATCACTTACGACATCCCTTTGAACAGCGACCGCCGCGCCCAACGCGCCGCCGTCGACGCCTTGCCGCCCACACTGGCAGGCGTGCTTCGCACCGCTTGAGAGGAGTTTTCCCATGACCGATTCGACCCAACTGTTCCCGCCCTTCGCCGAAGAAACCCTGCCCGGTGGCGGCCATCGCTCCTTCGTCCTGAAGCGCGGCCAACTGCTGCGCCTGACCGACCTGCGCGGCGGCGCCAACGTCAGCCTGACGCTGCTCAACGCCAACGAAAAAACCGAACGCCTGAACCTGCCCGACAGCCTCAAATGCCAACACACCGCCAAGCTCACCCGCGGCCACTGCCTGTATTCGGACATGGGTCGAGTGCTGGCGGCGATCACCGCCGACACCTGCGGCTGGAGCGACAGCCTCGGCGGTGTGCTGTGCGCTGAGGAAGTCGCAGAAAAATACGGTGCCGGGCGCTACCAGGAGCTGCGCAACGGCTTCTTCCGCAACGGCACCGACAACCTGCTGGTGGAGCTGGGCAAGTGGGGCCTGGGCCTGTCGGACCTGCTGATGACCCTCAACCTGTTCAGCCGGGTGAATGTCGATGAGGCCGGGCGTTTCCACTTCGTCGAAGGCCATTCCAGGGCCGGCGACTATATCGAGTTGTATGCGCCCATGGACACCCTGGTGGTGCTGACCGCGCTGCAACACCCGATGGACCCGTCGCCGGACTACGCCCCCAAACCGCTGAAGCTGAGCTGGATGAACGCCGACGCCAGCGTCGCCGAACACTGCCGTACCTCGCGCCCGGAAAACGAGCGCGGCTTCATCAACACCGACCGCCTGTTCGCCTGAGGATCGCTGCCATGTCACTTGCAATCGCCACCGCTCAAAAGCTCCCGGAAACAGCGGTCTACCGCGCCACCATCCCGGCCGGCGAACCCTGGCTGATGGAGGTCAAGGCCGGCCAGACCCTGCGCATCCTCGACCTGGAAGGCAACCAGGCGGTCGACACCCTGTTCTACAGCGTCGCCAACCCCAAGGAGCGCTACGACGTGCAGCGCACCCTGCGCCGGCAGAACAGCGTCTACCTGAGCACCGGCAGCGTGCTGTATTCCAACCTCGGCAAACCGATGCTGACCATCGTCGCCGACACCTGCGGACGTCACGACACCCTCGGCGGTGCCTGCGCACAAGAGAGCAACACCGTGCGCTACGCCCTGGAAAAACGCTACATGCACAGCTGCCGCGACAACTACCTGCGCGCCTGCGTCCACGACGGTCGCCTGGGCAAGGGCGACATCGGGCCGAACATCAATTTCTTCATGAACGTGCCGGTCACCGCCGACGGCGGCCTGACCTTCGAAGACGGCATTTCGGCGCCGGGCAAGTACGTCGACCTGCGGGCGGAGATGGACGTGATCGTGCTGATCTCCAACTGCCCGCAATTGAACAACCCCTGCAACGCCTACAACCCGACGCCTGCGGAGCTGCTGGTATGGAACTGAAAATGGTGCGCTTGCGTCGCTGGTTGTTCGTCCTGTGCCAGGCGCGTTCGGGGCAGTGCCTGAAAAAATAAGACCCCTACGGTTTTTCCCCTGTGGGAGCGAGCCTGGTCGCGATAGCGGTGTATCAGGCGACCTCACGGAGGAATGTGCCGACGCCATCGCGTGCGGGCTCGCTTCCCCAAGGAGCCAACGATGGTTTGAAGAGCGTTTCCCGCCAGGGACGACCCCGGCGCTGATCGAAAAACTGCGGGACGGCCCGCATCCCCTCCAGGGGTTATGCCATGTTCGAAAAAGTCCTGATTGCCAACCGTGGCGCCATTGCCTGCCGCATCCTGCGCACCCTGCGCGACCTGCACGTCAACGGCGTGGCGGTGTACTCCGAAGCCGACGCCGCCAGCCTGCACATCCTGCAAGCGGATGAAGCCCACAGCCTCGGTGAAGGCGCGGCGGCCGGCACGTATCTCGCGGTCGAGAAAATCCTCGCAATTGCCAAAACCACTGGCGCCACGGCGATCCATCCCGGCTACGGCTTCCTTTCGGAAAACGCCGCGTTCGCCGAAGCCTGCGAAGCCGCCGACATCGCGTTCATCGGCCCGACGCCGGAGCAACTGCGCGTGTTTGGCCTCAAGCACACCGCTCGCGCCCTGGCCAGACAACACGGCGTGCCGATGCTCGAAGGCACCGAACTGCTCGACAGCCTCGACGCCGCGCTGAAGGCCGCTGAACAGATCGGTTACCCGGTGATGCTCAAGAGCACCGCCGGCGGTGGTGGCATCGGCATGCGGGTGTGCCGCGACGCGGCGCAGCTGGGCGAGTCCTTCGACGCCGTGAAACGCCTCGGCCAGAACAATTTCAGCGACGCCGGGGTGTTCATCGAGAAATACATCCAGCGTGCCCGTCACCTCGAAGTGCAGGTGTTCGGCGACGGTCGCGGCGAGGTGATTGCCCTCGGCGTGCGCGATTGCTCGGTGCAGCGCCGCAACCAGAAAGTCCTCGAGGAAACCCCGGCCCCCAACCTGCCCGACGGCATGGCCGAAGCCCTGTGCGCGGCGGCGATCAAACTGGCGAAAGCGGTGAACTACCGCAGCGCCGGCACCGTGGAATTCGTCTTCGACAGCGAAGACCAGCGCTTCTACTTCCTGGAAGTGAACACCCGCCTGCAGGTCGAACACGGAGTCACCGAACAGGTGTGGGGCGTCGACCTGGTGCGCTGGATGATCGAACTGGCGGCCGGTGACCTGCCGCCCCTGAGCGTCCTGGGCCAGGGTTTGAACGCCAACGGCCATGCGATTCAGGCGCGCCTGTACGCCGAAGACCCGGGCCGTGACTTCCAGCCGAGTCCGGGCCTGCTCACGGCCGTCGATTTCCCTGTCGCCGACGGCAAGCGACTGCGCATCGACACCTGGGTCGAGGCCGGCTGCGAGATTCCACCCTACTTCGACCCGATGATCGCCAAGGTCATCTGCTGGGCACCGACTCGCGAGCAAGCCCGTGCCGACCTGCATCAGGCTCTGGGCGCCAGCGTGCTCTACGGCGTGGAAACCAACCGCGACTACCTGCGCCAGATTGTCCTCGATACGCCGTTCGCCAGCGGCCAGCCATGGACCCGCTGCCTGGAAGACCTGGTCTATCGTGCCAACACCTTTGAAGTGCTTGGCGCCGGCACCCAGACCAGCGTTCAGGACTATCCCGGCCGCCTCGGCTATTGGGCCGTCGGCGTGCCGCCGTCGGGGCCGATGGACAGCCGCGCATTGCGCCTGGGCAATCTGTTGCTGGGCAATGAGGAAGGCGCCGCCGCGCTGGAAATCACCATGAGCGGGCCGTTGCTGCGTTTCAATTGCGAAGCGGTGGTGGCAGTGACCGGCGCCGCAATCCCGTTGACGCTGAATGGCCAAGCGGTCGCGATGAACACCGCGCTGCTGATTCCCGCCGGGGCCACCTTGAGCCTGGGCACCCTCGCCGGTGCGGGTGCACGCAGCTACCTGTGCCTGCGTGGTGGCCTGCAGGTGCCGGATTACCTGGGCAGCAAAAGCACGTTCACCCTCGGCCAGTTTGGCGGCCACGGCGGTCGTGCCCTGCGCGCCGGGGACATCTTGCATCTGCCGGCCCTGGCCGACCGCAGCGCCGGCCGACAACTGTCCGACGAACAGGTCACCGTGTTACCGGCCGTTCGGCAGATCCGGGTGATCTATGGCCCTCACGGCGCGCCGGAATACTTTACCGAAGACTACATCGGCACCTTCTTCGACACCCGCTGGGAAGTGCATTTCAACTCCAGTCGCACCGGCGTTCGCCTGATCGGACCAAAGCCACAATGGGTGCGCGCCGACGGCGGCGAAGCCGGCCTGCATCCGTCGAACATCCATGACAACCCGTACGCCATTGGCGCGGTGGACTTCACCGGCGACATGCCGGTGATCCTCGGGCCGGACGGACCGAGCCTGGGCGGGTTCGTCTGTCCGGTGACGGTGATCGAGGCGGATCTGTGGCAACTTGGCCAACTGAAGGCTGGGGACAAGGTGCAGTTTGTCCCCGTCGATCTCGCAACCGCCCGCAGCCTCGCCTTGAACTGGAACGCCCCTTGTGGGAGCGAGCCTGCTCGCGATGGGGCCAGCCCTGACACCGCGTCCACTTCATCGCGAGCAGGCTCGCTCCCACAGGGGCTTATGTTGCCGGTGGTGCTGGAGTTGGGTCAGGGAGACACACGTTTGGTCGCAAGGCTGTCGGGTGACACGCACCTGCTGCTGGAAATCGGCGATCCCGAACTGGACCTCGTCCTGCGCTTTCGCGCCCATGCCCTGATGCAGGCGCTGCAAGGCAAACAGCTGCACGGCGTGATCGACCTGACGCCGGGCATTCGTTCGCTGCAAGTGCACTACCAGCCCGAACAACTGCCGCTCGCCGACCTGCTCGGCATCGTCGCCGGCGAATGGGACGCGGTGTGCGCCGCCCGGGACCTGCAAGTGCCGTCGCGCATCGTCCATCTGCCGCTGTCCTGGGACGACCCGGCCTGCCAGCTGGCCATCGAAAAATACATGACCACCGTGCGCAAGGACGCGCCCTGGTGCCCGAGCAACCTGGAGTTCATCCGCCGCATCAACGATTTGCCGAACCTCGATGAAGTGCAGCGCACGGTGTTCGACGCCAGCTACCTGGTGATGGGGCTGGGCGACGTGTACCTCGGTGCGCCGGTGGCCACCCCGCTCGACCCACGGCACCGCCTGGTGACCACCAAGTACAACCCGGCCCGCACCTGGACCGCCGAAAACTCGGTGGGCATCGGCGGCGCCTACATGTGCGTGTACGGCATGGAAGGCCCCGGCGGTTACCAGTTCGTCGGTCGGACTTTGCAAATGTGGAACCGCTACCGCGAAGTCGCCGCGTTCGATGGCAAGCCGTGGCTGCTGCGCTTCTTCGACCAGATCCGTTTCTACCCGGTGAGTGCCGATGAATTGCTGCGCATTCGTCGCGATTTCCCGCTCGAGCGCTTCGACCTGAACATCGAGCACAGTCAGCTGAACCTCGCCGACTACCAGGCCTTCCTCGCCCGGGAGGCCGAGACCATTGCCGCCTTTCGCACCCGCCAACAAGGCGCGTTCAACGCCGAGCGCGAGCGCTGGATCGCCAGCGGCCAGGCGCATTTCGACAGCGAGGAAGCGGCGCCGCCCACCACCGAGGACGCCCCCCTGGCCAGCGGTGAAATGAGCGTCGACAGCCACATTGCCGGCAACCTCTGGCAAGTCCAGGTGCAGGTCGGCAGCCGCGTGGCCGCCGGTGATGTGCTGGTGATCCTGGAGTCGATGAAGATGGAAATTCCACTGCTGGCGCCGATGGCCGGCGTGGTGCGCGAGATCCGCGTGCAACCGGGTTCGGCGGTACGCGCCGGACAGCGCGTCGTGGTGCTGGCACTCGACTGAACCCCTTTGAACAGGACTGACCCCATGAACTTCAATTTGCAACTCGACGCCCTGCGCAGCGCCTACCGCGACGGCAGCACCACGCCCCGAAAACTGCTGCTGGCCCTGCGCGAAAAAGCCGCAGCGCTGAACCCCGACTATCACCTGTTCATTCACCTGCTCAGTGTCGAGGAACTGGAACCGTACCTCGCCGCACTCGACGACCGTGACCTCGACAGCCTGCCGTTGTACGGTGTGCCGTTCGCGATCAAGGACAACATCGATCTGGCGGGCATCCCCACCACGGCGGCGTGCCCGGCGTTTGCCTATGTGCCGCAGGCGTCGGCGACCATCGTCGAGCAACTGCTGGCACTGGGCGCGATTCCGCTGGGCAAGACCAACCTCGACCAGTTCGCCACCGGCCTCAACGGCAGTCGCTCGCCCTATGGCGCCTGCCCCAACAGCGTGTTGGCGGAGTATCCCTCGGGCGGCTCGAGTGCCGGCTCGTCGCTGGCCGTGGCGCTGGGGGTCGCGAGCTTTTCCCTGGGCACCGACACCGCAGGCTCCGGGCGCGTGCCCGCCGCGCTGAACAATCTGGTGGGGATGAAGGCCAGCAAGGGCCTGATCTCCACCGCCGGCGTGCTGCCGGCGTGCCGCACGCTGGATTGCGTCACGACCTTTACCGCCACCGCCCGGGAGGCCAGCCAGTTGTTGGCGCTCACCGCCCACTTCGACCCGAAGGACGCATACAGTCGCCGCAACCCGCTGTGGAATGACGGCTCGGCGTTCGGTACGCCGCGCCCTTTCCGCTTCGGCGTGCCGCGTGCCCAGGACCTGGAGTTCTTCGGTTGCACCGAAGGGCCACGGTTGTTTGCTCAAGCCGTCGATCAGCTCGAATCCCTGGGGGGCGAAGCGATCGAGTTGGACATGACGCCGTTCTTCGAAGCGGCACGCTTGCTCTATGAAGGCCCATGGGTGGCTGAGCGCTACAGCGTTGCGGGCGAGTTGATGGAACAGAATCCGCAAGCGGTGCTGCCGGTGATCCAGGCCGTGCTGGCCAAGGCACCCGCCGTGAGCGGTGTGCAGACATTCCGAGCGCAGTATCGACTGCAAGCGTTGGAAGCCCAGTGCGACCAGGCCCTGGAAGGTCTGGATTGCGTCGTCACGCCCACCATCGGTCGGCCCGTCACGCTGGCCGAGCTGGAAGCCGAGCCGGTGCTGCGCAACTCGGAACTGGGTTACTACACCAACTTCATGAACCTGCTCGACTACGCCGCCGTCGCAGTGCCGAGCGGTTTCATGGGCAATGGCCTGCCCTGGGGCGTGACGTTGTTTGGCCGGGCCTTTACCGATCAGTACCTGTTGAGCGTGGCGGAGGCGTTCCAATGTGGCTCATCGGCGCCGGCTTCCAGCGCCGTCGCCCGCCACGACCGCGCGCGTCTGGTGGTGTGCGGCGCGCACCTGGACGGGCTGGCGCTGAACTGGCAACTCAAGCGGCGTGGCGCGACGCTGGTCGAGACCACCTTCAGCTCGCCGGACTATCAACTCCATGCCCTGGCCGGCGGCCCACCGTTTCGCCCGGGCATGGTGCGGGTCAGGGAAGGTGGCGTGGCGATTGCGGTGGAGGTCTGGGAGTTGCCGAGCAGCGAACTGGGTTCGTTCCTGACCGGCATTCCGGCGCCGCTCGGCCTGGGCAAGGTGCAACTGGCCGATGGCCGTTGGGAAAGCGGCTTCATCTGTGAGCAGTATGGACTGGAGGGCGCGGTGAACATCAGTCATCTGGGCGGATGGCGCGCCTACCTGGCCCAGTGATCCGTGCTGTGGGAGCGGGCTTGCTGGCGAAGGCGGTCTGACATTCGGCAGGCTGTCGCCTGCCAGGCCCATTCGCGAGCAAGCCCGCGCCCACAAGGATCCGGTAAGACCCGATCCGTGCCGATTCACCCTGCAAATCCCGCAGTTTTTTCCGCGCAGTGCCACTAGAATGCTGATCACGGAGTCATTGCCAACGGATTCGCCATGCCGCTTCACTCGCCGCTGTATACGCAACGTTCGCTGGTGCTCACGCTGATCGCGCTGCTGGGCGCCGGCTTTCTCGCCACGTCCCTGCTCAGCTACTACGCCTCGCGCGCCTCGATCCGCGACAACATCGTCAACACCGAACTGCCGTTGACGTCGGACACGGTGTACTCCGAAATCCAGAAAGACCTCGTCAGGCCGATCCTGATTTCCTCGATGATGGCCCGTGACACCTTCATGCGCGACTGGGTGGTCGGGGGCGAACAAAACCCCGAACAAATGACCCGCTACCTCAACGAGGTCATGACCCACTACGGCGCCTACACCGCGTTCTTCGTCTCCAATTCCACGCTGACCTACTACCACGCCAAAGGCGTGCTCAAGCAGGTCCGAGTCGATGAACCGCGCGATGCCTGGTACTTCCGCGTGCGTGACATGGCCGATCCCTACGAGATCAACGTCGACCCGGACCTGGCCAACCGCGACAACCTGACCTTCTTCATCAACTACAAGGTCTTCGACTACGACAACCGTTTCATTGGCGCGGCGGGCGTCGGCCTGACCGTCGATGCGGTGATCAAGCTGATCGACAAATACCAGCAGCGTTATCAGCGCAGCGTGTTTTTCGTCGACAACTTCGGCCGCCTGGTGCTGACCGGCGCCGATGGCGGCCCGCAAGGTGCGCACATCGGCCAGACCCTGGGCGAAATCGAGAGCATGAAGAACCTCGTCAGCCAGCTGCCCAACCCTCACAGCGGCAGCTATGAATACTCCGGCCAGGGCCACGGACATTTCCTCAACGTGCGGTTCATCCCGGAGCTGAACTGGTACCTGTTCGTCGACAAGCGCGAAGATGGCGCCTTGAGTGAAATCCGCCAGTCGCTGTACCTCAACCTGCTGATCTGCCTGGTCGTCACCCTGATCGTCCTGGTCCTGCTCAACCGGGTGATCGGGCGCTATCAGGGCAAGATCCAGACGCAGGCGACGCTGGACAGCCTGACCGAGCTGCCCAATCGTCGCGGCTTCGACCTGCTGGCGGCGCAGGCGCTGCAAGAGGCGCACCGGGAGCCACAGCCGCTGACAGCGATGCTGCTGGACCTGGATCACTTCAAGGTGCTGAACGACACCTACGGTCACCTGGCCGGCGACCAGGTGCTGGTCGGTTTTGCCCGCGACCTGGAAAGTTGCCTGCGCCACGCCGACATCGTCTGCCGCTGGGGTGGCGAAGAATTCATCGTGCTACTCAAGGACACCGACGGTGAGACCGGCCTGAAGATCGCCGAGAAAATCCGCCACCATGTCGAACAGCAGCGTTACAGCTACAACGGGCAGGCCTTGCAGTTGACGGTCAGCATCGGCCTCAGCACGTTGCAACCGAATGAGACCTTGCACACCCTCATCTCCCGGGCCGATCATGCGATGTACCGGGCCAAGCAATCCGGCCGGAACCGCACCTGCGCGGAAATGCCCCAGACCAGTTATGCCTGAACCGACATGAACAAACCCGAATTCTGCCCGGCCTGCGGCGCCGCCAACGACTGCACCCTGGCCGACCCGCGCACCGCCGACCGGCCCTGCTGGTGCTACGGCGTCAGCATCGACCCGGCAGTCCTCGAAGCGCTGCCGGCCGAACTGCGCGACGTCGCCTGCCTGTGCCCGCGTTGCGCGCAGGTCGAAGCGCAGCTGTAAGCAAGCGCCCGGCCGATCGCGTAAGATGCGCGGCCCTTTCCTGTCGATTTCCCTTCATGCGCGTTGACCGTTTCCTCAGCAACCTGCCGCGCTTCAACCGCAAGCAGGTTCGCCTGTTGCTGGTGGAAAAGCGCGTGCGCGTCGACGGGAAAATCGTCAGCGATCCGCACGCCGAGGTACTGGAATTCAGCCGTGTCGAGGTCGACCAAGAGCTGCTGCAGGCCGGCAAGCCTGCGCGCTATTTCATGCTGCACAAACCACCCGGCTGCGTGAGCGCCACCCGCGATCCGCAGCATCCGACCGTGCTCGACCTGATCGACGAGCCGGACAAGCACGACCTGCACATCGCCGGGCGCCTGGACTTCAACACCACCGGCCTGATGCTGATCACCAATGACGGCAGCTGGTCACGACGCCTGACCCAGCCGCAGACCAAACTGCCCAAGGTCTATTACGTCGAGACCGAGCAGGTGATCGGTCCGGACTATGCGCTGAAGTTCACCGAGGGCCTGTATTTCGCTTTCGAAGACCTCACCACGCAGCCGGCGCAATTGCAGCTGCTGGGGCCGAAGTCGGCGCGCCTGAGCATCGTCGAAGGCCGTTACCACCAGGTGAAGCGCATGTTCGGCCACTTCGATAACAAAGTGCTGCGCCTGCACCGCGAATCCATGGGCCCGCTGGTGCTCGACAGCGCACTAAAACCGGGCGAGTACCGTCCCCTGCGCACCGATGAGATCCAATTGATCTAAGCAGACGACCGCTCAGCAGATGTTGTCGAACAATTTACCAACGGCACTTGCGCGATCACGGCCCCCCTGCTTGAATCAGGACGTCGGCCAAAATGTGACCGATGAGTCACCCCATACCTCTAAGAAACTTTTTGTCGGTTAGAGAGCCATCAGGCTCCGCCTCAGGCCGACAGACTGCCCGCCAATAACAACACCCGTCGACCGGACTGCAATGGATCGACATGGGCCCGCAACATTCCAGGCATATGCCTACCTGTCACAAAGCTCGTGCAATCTCATTTGCGCGCATACCCGCTTGCCAGGAGTCTTATGACATGAGGCCAGAAATCGCTGTGCTGGATATACAGGGTCAGTATCGGGTTTACACGGAGTTCTATCGCGCAGACGCCGCAGAAAAGACCATTATTCTGGTCAACGGCTCGATGGCCACGACTGCGTCGTTTGCACAAACCGTGAAAAACCTCCATCCGCAGTTCAACGTGGTGTGCTACGACCAGCCCTACGCGGGCAAGTCCAAGCCCCACAACCTGCATGAGAAAATGCTCACCAAGGAAATCGAAGGGCAGATCCTCCTGGAGCTGATCGACCACTTCGCCGCCGAACACGTGCTGTCGTTTTCCTGGGGGGGCGCCGCGACCCTGACCGCCTTGTCACAGCGGCCACGGCGCATCGAAAAAGCCGTGATCAGCTCGTTTTCCCCGGTGATCAACGCGCACATGCTCGACTACCTCGAGCGCGGCGTCGACTACCTGGGCAGCCGCGACGGCGACCGGGTCGGGCAGCTGGTGAACGACACCATCGGCAAGCACCTGCCATCGTTGTTCAAGCGCTTCAACTACCGCCACGTCAGCTCTCTGGCCGAGCACGAATACGGGCAGATGCACTTCCACATCAACGACGTGTTGCACAGCGATCGCCAGTGCTATTTGAACGCGGCGAAGAAAGTCAACGTGCCAGTGCTGTTCATGAACGGCGAATGGGACGAATACACCGCCGCCAGCGACGCCCGGTTATTCGCCAACCATGTGCAACACGCCACGTTCACCACTGTGGAAGCGACCGGCCACTTTCTCGACATGGAACACAAAGCCGCTTGCCGGGACAGCCGCAACGCACTGCTCGACTTCCTGAAGCCTGAGCCGCAAGCCAGCCGAACGCGTTACCACTTCGTCCAGGACCACCATGCATTGGCCATCTGAAACAGCGTCATCGCGAGCAGCCTTTGCCCTACAGCGTTAACGGAATCGCTGTAGGAGCGAGCTTGCTCGCGAATGACCGTCAGTTGAGGGAAATACAAAGAAAAAAACTTCAATTCCGGGCGCGCATCTGGTACAAAGTCACCCGCTCTGAGCGGGTATAGTTTAGTGGCAAAACGAAAGCTTCCCAAGCTTTAGTTGAGGGTTCGATTCCCTCTACCCGCTCCACAAAATTTTGCTCCCACGTCACTTTCGACGGGGGATGCAGGTAAGAAAAAACCGGCCTTGATGGCCGGTTTTTTTATGTCCGGGATTTGCCTGAACACCTCTGGCCGCCAAACGCGTTGCTTTGGGCTCAAATCAATCGCGGGCTTGCCTCCAGTGCTTACCTGGCAAAACCCTGCAATACAGAACACGGCTGACAAGGCCCTGCGCCCCCCACCCCCTCCTAAACTCCATCACTACCACCGTACCTTCTCGCATTGAACCGTTCGGTGGTTATAGTGTTGACCATAGGAAATGAGTAGGTATAGTAACCACCGAATCACACCACACGGAGGTGATGTGAATAGCCGTTTTTTGATAAGCCAAATCGTTGCGGATGGCTGGTATCTGGTTCGAATCAGAGGCAGTCATCATCATTTCAAGCATCCGAGCAAGCCTGGGTTGGTGACAGTTCCCCATCCGAAAAAGGACCTGCTTAAAAAAACGGCCGTGAGTATTTTGCAACAGGCGCTGCTCTGACACATGCGTGGCGTCTCTGGAGGACGATCAACATGCTTTACCCGATTGCGATTTCGATGGGCGATGAAGAACACGCCTGGGGCGTTGAAGTGCCGGATATCCCGGGGTGCTTCTCTGCAGGTGACGACCTGGATGATGCAATGACCATGGCGCGCGAAGCCATTGAAGGGCATTTCGAGATTCTGGCCGAAGACGGTCTACCGATCCCGCCCGCGAACAAGGTTACGCTGCATGCTGCCAACCCGCAGTACGCTGGATGCACGTGGGCAGTGGTGGACATCGATGTCACCAGGTATCTGGGCAAAGCCCAGAAACTGAACATTACGCTACCGGGCTACTTGCTCAACCGCATCGACGAATACGTCTTGAATCATCCCGAGGAGAAAAGCCGTTCAGGCTTTCTGGCTTCGGCGGCCCTCAAGGTGCTGCAACAGCGCTGATGTGCCGGGTTCAACCCTGCTCGAACCGGCTCCCTGCAGCCGGTTTTCATGAGCAGGATCCGGCCTGCCGTATAGACCTCGTAAACTTCCTCGCAAGCGCATAAACACGGCGTATCTCGGCGCCCCTTCCGCCGGCGGATCCCCTACTCTCCCCGCTCACCTTCCACACGGAGATCAGCATGGAAAACTCGGAGTTGGGGCTCATGATCGTTTCAATGATTGGGTTGTTCGGCTTTGCGTCGTTTCTTTTCGAGTACCTGAGCAGCAACAGAAAGGACCGATGATGTGATCGGTCCGTTTCTGGCATCAGCGCGTCGCAACAATGAACAACCGTGGAAACGGCAGCAGCACCGAGCCATCCGGTAACACCGGATACGCCTGCTCGACGGCGGCAAGGTATTGCTTGAGGAACTGTGTTTTTTCCGTGTCATCGAGCGGCTGCAGAAACGGCCGCAAACCGCTGCCCTTGAACCACTCGACCACGCCTGAAGCGCCTTGTGCCAGCGGGTGGTGGTAAGTGGTCAGCCATACATCGACCCTCGAACAGTGCGGTTTGAGCATCGAGTAATAATCGCTGGCACTGGCGATGTCCGTGCGTTGTCCGGCGGCATCGGCCAACTTGCCGGCCCATGGGCCATCGGCCGCTACTTCGCGCATCAGGCGATGGGACGGTTGGTCTAGGGTGTCGGGCATCTGGATCGCCAGGCTGCCGCCTTCGGTCAGGCGCGCGACCAGCGAGGGCAACAATGTGTCGTGATCGGGCAGCCATTGCAGCACCGCGTTGGCGAAAATCACGTCGAACGGGCCGCTGTCGTTCCAACTGCCGATATCGACGGTGTCGAACTGCACCTGCGGCAGGCGCTGGCGGGCCGCCTCGATCATGTCGGCAGAACTGTCGACGCCACGCACCGCGGCGCCGCTGAAGCGCTCGACCAGCAACTGGGTCGAATTGCCGGGGCCGCACCCGATGTCGATGGCCGAACGCACGTCCCCCGGCGGCAGGGCCGCCAGCAGGTCACGCGCCGGGCGTGTGCGTTCATCTTCAAAGGCAACGTATTGTTTGGCAGACCAGGTCATCGGGTTCTCCTGTCGGTGCGAAATACCGGTTCGCTACCATACCTGTTCAAGCGCGCCTTGCCCGCTCCTCAAGGCTGCAAATGTAAGCAGAATTTTCATCCCGCCCGCGCTGTCTCACCTTCAAGCGCATCCCTATAAGGAACACGGCAATGAAATTCGCAAAGATCTCGCAGAAGCTCGCCCTGTGGGCCGGTAGCCCCAAGACCTTCATGGGGGCGTTGATTCTCATTGGGTTGTGGGGGTTGAGCGGGCCGATTTTTGATTACAACGACACGTGGCAGCTGATCATCAATACCTCCACCACGATCATCACCTTTCTGATGGTGTTCCTGATCCAGAATACGCAGAACCGCGACACTGACATCCTGCACCTGAAAATCGACGAGTTGCTGCGGGTGAACAAGGAAGCGCAGAACGCCATGCTGGGACTGGAACTGCTCGATCTCAAGCAACTGGAGGCGCTGCGCAGACACTACCGCAGCATGGGCGAAAACGAGGTGCACGCGCTGGCGGGCCTGGCGACCAGTAGCAAGAAAAAAATCGACATGAACGATTGCTGAGCACAAAAAACGGCGCCTGATGTCAGTCAGGCGCCGTGGGTGTCTCAGGCTATCGAGTGGGATTACCGAGTGGCTTGCAACGCCTTGGCCATCTGCAGGTGGTTTTGCAGCTTGGGCAGGGTTTCTTCGGCGAAGGCCTTGATTTCCGGGATGTCGGTGGTCTGCGCCTGCTGTTGCAGTTGCTCGATGGCTTCCTGGGTGGTCTTGACCTGACTGGCGGCGTAGGCCTTGTCGAATGTCGCGCCTTCCTTCACTTCAGGCATCAGGGCTTTGGCCTTGTCGACCACTTCTTCCCGTGGGGCCACGGGCAGATCCAGTTGCTTGGCGATCTTGGCCAGGTGCTGGTTGGCGGTGGTGCGGTCGTTGATCACCACGATGGTGTAATCCTTGACCTCCCGGGATTCGGATTTCTGGTGCGCCAGGCGACTGGCTTCGATGTCCGCCATGCCTTTGGCCGAGGCATCGTTGATGAATTCGGCAGGGGACTGGGCAAAGGCATTGCAGGCAAACAGGCCCAGTAACGTGGCAAAACCGGCGTTGCGTAATGGGGTGGCCATCCAGCTCATGGTCGCGCCCTCCTTCAGTGAACATTCAAACGGGAGCTTTCGCTCCCGCCTCTCAATCAAAACTACTGTCACCACTACTTGGATTTCTGACCACCTTTGCGGCCCATGTCGGGTTTCGAAGGCTCTTTATCGACGGTCGTGGTGGTAGTTTTCCCACCTTTGCGACCCGCTTCAGACGCCTTGGTTCGATCGTTGGCGAAATTGCCCGAGTTCGAGTTTCTTGAGTTAGGCATGATTCTCTACCTCTTGGTGATGATCGCGGCGAGCAGGAGCCCGCCTTAGTTGAGAATTTTCATCACGGCAAAGGTTTAGAAAAATCACGGCATGAAGCGACGAACGGCGCGGCGCGCTCAGATCTTGTCACCGAGATGCTGCTGCCGCTTGGCGCAGTACATGGCCTCGTCGGCATGACGGAACAACTGCTGTTCCTCGGTGCCGTGTTCGGGGAAATGAGCCACGCCAATGCTCGGCTGGATGTGCAGACTGTGGCCCTCCAGCCGCAAGGGTTGTGCAAGGACCACACGGATCTTGGCGGCGACACTGTCGGCGTCTTCTGCCGCCCGGATGCTGTGCAGCAGCACCACGAATTCATCATCGCCGATGCGCGCCACGGTGTCGGTTTCGCGCACGCAGCCCTTGAGCCGATTGGCCACCGCTTGCAACAGCATGTCGCCGACCGCATGACCGTGGGTGTCGTTGACCTCCTTGAAGCGGTCCAGGTCGACGTACAGCAGCGCCATGCGCCCGCCGTCCAGTCTGGCCAGGGTCAGCGAGGCCTTGAGCCGATCACGCAGCAGCTCGCGGTTCGGCAGCTGGGTCAGTTGATCATATTGAGCCATGTGCTGCAGCCGTGCGTGCAATTGCTTGCGCTCGATCGCGGTCGCGACCTGGGCACAGACGAATTGCAGCATTTCCTTGTCCTGCTCGGTATAGCGCTGGCCGCCGGCCACGCTTTTAACGATCAACGCGCCGATGGTGCCTTTCTGCGAGTTCAAGGGCACGCCCAGCCAGCACGGCGCCTGCTGGCCTGCGACCAGTTGCTCGAACCCCGGCGGTGCACCCTCCTGACCCGGCGTCAGCAGGATTGGCTGGCCACTGCGGATCACTTCGGCGCACAGCCGCCCGGTGGCCGTTCCGGGCTGTTCGGGTTGTTGTTCGTGGTCGTCGACGTGATAAGGGAAGTTGATCCGGGCGCCGTGTTCGTCATACAGCGCGACGGAGAAATTCAGTGCCGGCAGCCATTCGCCAATGATCAGGTGGATGCGCCTGAACAACGCCAACAGGTCTTCCGCTGCGTGGGCCGCTTCGGAAATCGCATACAACGCCGCCTGGCGGGACTCGGCCTGCTTGCGGTCGGTGATGTCGCGAGCCACGGCGATGCGCAACTGATCGACTTCCGACCAGCGCGCCGACCACAGGATGTGCACCACCCGGCCATCCTTGCGCAGGTAGCGGTTCTCGAAATTGAGCTTGGGCTCGCCGCCCATGATCTCCCGCGCGGCGTCGAGCGTGCGCTGCCGATCGGCGGGATGCACCATTTCGATCATCGGCTGACCGATGAGCTCGTCCGGCGCATAACCGAAAATACGCTCGCAGGCCGCGCTGACAAACACAAAGCGGCCCTGCTTATCCACCGCACAAACGGCGTCCAGCAGCAGATCGATATAACTCGCCAGCGGCGCGGAGTTCCTGGTGGTCATGCCTCAAGCCTTGTTCGGCATCAGCCCCGGCAGGGCATGCACCAGGGCGTTGATGGCGAAGCCGATGAACATCACCCCGCACAACCGGGTGATCAGTAGCTCATGCCGTTGATAAAGGCTGCGGACCTGCCGCGCACCGACAATGCCAACAAGGATCGCGTAGGCCGCCAGGCCACCGACGAAGCTCAGGACGATCAGCCACGGCAGCATCGCCCAGTGCAGCAGTTCTGCCCGGCTGGACAGCAGCGCGGTGAAGGTCGCCACCGCCACCGGATACGCCTTGGGGTTGGTCAGGCCGAACAGCACGCCATGCCAGAACGGTTGCCGTGCCGGGCCCTGGGGTTGCTCGGCGCTGCTGCGTCTGGCCCGCACGGCGCGCAGCCCGAGCCAGAACAGGTACAAGCCGCTGAGCACGCCCAGCACGTCAAACGCGGTACTGCCGATTTCCCGTGCACCGACAATCGCGATCAGCGCCGTGCTGCACCAGACCACGTCGCCAAGCAAATGCCCGCACAAAAAGCCGGCCCCGGCCCGTCGCCCGCGCGCCGCGCCAATGCCGAACACCGCCAGCACACCCGGCCCAGGCGTGATGCCATAGATGAAACCCGAGGCGAGAACGGCCATCAACAGCGAGGGGGTCATCGGGAAAATCCTTTCGAACGGACGGGTGAGTGGGCGCAAGTCTATATCAGCTCTCGGGAAATCGACTCACTGCTCGTCGAAGAACTTCATTCCCGCATACGGCTGCTGCCGGCAGGCCACCAGGCGCGACGCCAGATCCCCGACATGCACTTCGAGCTTGTGGCCATCCGGGTCGAGGAAATAGAACGAGTCGCCTTCGCTGCGGTTGTCGCGCCACGCCGGGACATTGGCGGCACGAAGGCCGGCGACGAGCGACGGGAAGTCCGTGGCGTCGCAGGTAAAGGCGTAATGGGTGTAATCGGCGGCGGGCGCGGCGTTGCGCAGCGGATCCCGGGAAAGACACAGCCACAGGCCGGGCAGCGATAAATAGGCGCCGTCGTCCCACGTGGCGTGGAGCCGGAGTTGCAGCAGATCGCAGTAGAACGCCACGCTGCGAGCCAGGTCGGTGACTGCGAGGGTCAGGTGATTGAGGCCGGAGAGCAAGCTGGGGCACCTCGGGTTTTGGGCGATATCGGCGGCTCGATCCTAATGGGGTTGGATCAATCGCGCGAGTGCTGTTCCCGAATCCCCGTGTGGGAGCGGGCTTGCTCGCGAAGGCGCCGTGTCAGTCGGTGCACATTTGCCTGCCCCACCGTCTTCGCGAGCAAGCCCGCTCCCACAGGGTGCCCTTTCACCCAAAACGCTGCCGCCCCCGATCCATCCATGGGTGTTCGGGGCTGGCTCGGGTCAGAACGCGCTGAGGAAAATCTCCTCGATCTGGCGTTGATCCGCCGCACGCGGGTTGGTCAGGCCACAGGCGTCTTTCAAGGCGTTGCTGGCCAGGGTCGGGATGTCATTGAGGCGAGCGCCGAGTGCCCGCAGGCCGGCAGGAATCTCGACGTCCCTGGCCAGGCTGCGGATCGCCGACAGGGCGGCCTGGGCCCCTTCTTCCGGGCTGAAGCCGCGGATGTCGGCGCTCATGGCATGGGCGACATCGGTCAGACGATCGGCGCAGACCATCGCGTTGAAGCTTTGCACATGGGGCAGCAGCACGGCGTTGCACACGCCATGGGGCAGGTCGTAGAAACCGCCCAATTGGTGAGCCATGGCGTGCACGTAACCCAACGACGCGTTGTTGAACGCCATGCCGGCCAGAAATTGCGCGTACGCCATGTTCTCCCGGGCTTCAATATCGCTGCCGTCACGCACCGCCAGGCGCAGGTTGTTGCTGATCAGGGTGATCGCTTTCAACGCGCAGGCGTCGGTGATCGGGTTGGCTGCGGTGGACACATAGGCTTCGATGGCATGGGTCAGCGCGTCCATGCCGGTGGCGGCGGTCAGGCTCCTGGGCATGGCCACCATCAGCGCCGGGTCGTTGACCGACAGCAGCGGCGTGACGTTGCGGTCGACGATGGCCATTTTCACGTGGCGCGTTTCGTCGGTGATGATGCAGAAACGGGTCATCTCGCTGGCGGTACCGGCGGTGGTGTTGATGGCGATCAGCGGCAGTTGTGGCTTGCTCGACTGATCGACGCCTTCGTAATCGCGGATCTGCCCGCCGTTGGTCGCGCACAAGGCAATGCCTTTGGCGCAGTCATGGGGCGAACCGCCGCCCAACGACACCACGAAATCACAGTGGCTTTCCTTGAGCAGGCCCAGGCCGCTCTCGACGTTGGCAATGCTGGGGTTGGGCTTGGCGCCGTCGAAAATCACCGAGTCGATGTCGCGCATCCGCAGTTTTTCGGCAATCATCGCCGCCACCCCGGCCTTGGCCAGCCCCACGTCGGTGACGATCAGCGCCTTGCGAAAGCCGTAGTTGCGGATAGCGTCCATTGCTTCGTCAAGGCAACCGTTGCCCATGATATTCACGGCGGGGATGAAAAAGGTGCTGCTCATGCGCGAGTCTCCAGGTCTGGGCCGTATCGCCTGTTCGATCCGGCGGCCACCGACAGCATCGACCCATCGGCCAATGATTGACTTGATCTGGCTCAAGGACGGGTCGTGATAAAGTCGCCACCCATCTGACCTTTGGCTTTTTGAGACGACCACGCAATGACCGATTTCCAGGATGTCGATGCCCAGCTTGAAGACTGGAACGCACTGCGCGCCAGCGCCTCGTTCAGCGGCTTGCTGCTGGGCAACGGCGCCAGTCGCGCGGTGTGGGACGACTTCGGCTATGACTCGCTGTTCGAAAACGCCCGCACCGTCGAAGAAAAGCCGCTGAGCCCCTCCGAACTGAGTGTGTTCGATGCCTTGCAGACTCGCAGTTTCGAGCAGGTGCTGGGCGCGCTGAAAACCACCAGCCGGGTGAACAAGGCCCTGGCCGTCAGTTCCGCCGCACCGCGCAATCGCTACTACGCGATCAAGGAAGCACTGATCAACAGTGTGCACGCCGTGCACATTCCCTGGCGACTGGTGCAGCCCGCAACACTGGCGACCATCAATCAGGAGCTGGGACGCTACCGGACGGTGTTCAGCAGCAACTACGATCTGCTCACCCATTGGGCGCTCCAGCATCAGCCCGGCACCCTCGACGATCTGTTCCAGGGCGCCGAGCCGGGCTTTGACCTGAGCGCCACGGCTACCGATAAAACCCGCGTGCTGTACCTGCACGGCGGCCTGCACCTGGTGCGCAACCAGGACGGCACGGCGCGCAAACTGACCTCCACCGAGGCGACGTTGCTCGGCAGCTTTGCGATCAACAACACGATCAAGACGCTGGACGATGTGCCGCTGTTCATCAACGAAGGGGCGAGCGCCGACAAGCTCAAGACCATTCGCAGTTCGGATTACCTGTCGTTCTGCTATGAGCAGTTACTGGCGCATGGCGAAGGGTTGTGCCTCTTCGGGCATGCGCTGGGGGAGCAGGACAGCCACCTTATTCACGCGTTGCGCCAGGCAAAACCGGCACGGGTGGCGATCTCGATCTACCCGCGCAGCAAGGCGTTTATCCAGCACCAGAAGCGGCACTATACGAAGGTGTTCGAGGGGACCGGATCAGAACTGCGCTTCTTCGATTCAAAGACCCATGCGCTGGGCGATCCGAAGCTGGCGGTTCCTGTCGAGGTTTAAGTCGACGGATGGGAGCGAGCAGGCTCGCTCCCAGGGTCTTTACAGCACCGGCAAGGTCTTGTCCTTGATCACCGTGGTCGGGCCATTGGCCTTGACACTGGCGATGCCTTTGTCCCGTGCCGCCTCGGAAGAATAGGCTTCGCTGCTGCCAATGATTTCGTGGTTGGCCGCCTTGAGGTTGAAGTACGGATGACCGTCCTTGGTGATCTTTTTCTCGTAGCGCTCATCCAGCGGGCTGTTCTTCTGCACCGCGGCAATGCCGTTTTCCGCGGCGCTGCGGGTGGTGTAGTGCTCGCTGTTCAGAATGGTTTCGGCGTTTGCCGCCTTCAGCACGAAGCGAAACTGGCCAATGCTGGTTTTGCTCAACTCATACCATCCGGACATGGTGTTGCTCCTGTGGATTGATCCAGTGAACGTTGCCTGACAGTAAAGACCGTCCGCGCGGTTTCGCCACGCCTGCCTCATGGGAAGGTGCACCGATCGTTCGGGGCCTGAGTCGGCCTACGTTACTTCGCCGCCGCCCGCACCACCGACAACTCCGGCGCCTGCACCCGGCGCTGCGACAGATATCGCATGCAACTGACCCGCAGGAACGAGGCGAAATTCACCACTTCGCCGCGATAGTCCATCACCTCTTCATACAGCTTGGCGATCAGCTGGTTGGTGGTCATGCCGTCGACCTCGGCAATTTCGCTGAGGATGTCCCAGAATTGATTCTCCAGCCGCAACGTGGTCACCACGCCGCAGATGCGCAGCGAGCGGGAGCGCGACTCGTAGAGAATCGGATCGGCCTTGACGTAGAGCTCGCACATGCAAACGTCCCTCGCTACAGCGTGATTCGGGTGCCCAGCAGGCCAAGGAAGCCGGCGAGCCAGCTCGGATGCGCCGGCCACGCCGGGGCAGTGGCCAGATTGCCTTGAACGTGACCTTCCGTCACCGGGATATCGACGAACTTGCCGCCCGCCAGGCGCACTTCCGGCGCACAGGCCGGGTACGCGCTGCATTCGCGACCTTCAAGAATGCCTGCCGCGGCGAGCAATTGCGCACCATGGCACACCGCCGCGATCGGCTTGCCGGCCTTGTCGAAAGCCCGCACCAGCGCCAGGACGTTCTCGTTCAGGCGCAGGTATTCTGGCGCCCGACCGCCGGGGATCAGCAACGCATCGTAGTCGGCCTCCGCGACCTGGGCGAAATCGAAGTTCAACGCAAACAGGTGGCCCGGTTTTTCGCTGTAGGTCTGGTCGCCTTCAAAGTCGTGGATCGCCGTACGCACCGTCTGGCCGGCGGACTTGTCCGGGCAGACGGCGTGCACCGTGTGACCGACCATCAACAGGGCCTGGAAGGGCACCATCACTTCATAGTCTTCGACGTAATCACCGACCAGCATCAGGATTTTCTTGGCAGCCATGGGGAGGACTCCTCTGGGAAATGCTTGGGAGTATTCAAGGTAGCCCTTATCCAGCGGGGTGGGTAATAACCAGCTACTACCTCGGGACCGCGTTATCGTTCATCGCGAGCAGGCTCGCTCCCACACTGGACTTGCGTACGACACCTAACCCTTGTGGGAGCGAGCCCTGCTCGCGATGGGGCCCTCAAACTGTACGGATAACTCTGCACCTAGCTGTAACAGCGAAAAGCCGCGGGTTTATGGCTAGATGAACACTGTCCCCGTCACCCTGATTCTGGTTGCCATCATGTCCTCGCGCGAAAACACCGGCATGGCCCTCGGCCTGCTGGGCGTTGTGATTTTCAGCCTCACCCTGCCCTTTACCCGGGTGGTCGTGCAGGAACTGCACCCGCTGTTGAACGGCCTCGGTCGCGCCCTGTTCGCGGCGGTTCCGGCCGCGCTCCTGTTGCTCTGGCGCCGGGAAAAGTGGCCGACCTGGAAACAGTTCAAAGGCCTGACCCTGGTCATCGCAGGGGTGATCCTCGGTTTCCCGGTGCTCTCGGCCTGGGCCATGCAAACCTTGCCGGCGTCCCACGGCGCACTGGTCAACGGCCTGCAACCGCTGTGCGTGGCGCTGTACGCCGCCTGGCTGTCCCACGAACGACCGTCGAAAGCCTTTTGGGCCTGCGCCGCGCTGGGCAGTGCACTGGTACTCGGTTACGCGCTGATCAGCGGTGCCGGCAGCATTCAGGCGGGCGATCTGCTGATGCTCGGCGCAATTGGCCTGGGGGGCCTGGGCTATGCCGAAGGTGGCCGGCTGGCCCGGGAAATGGGCGGCTGGCAGGTGATCTGCTGGGCACTGGTGCTGTCGACGCCGCTATTGATCGGGCCGGTGCTGTACCTGGCGCTGCAACACCAGGGCGACGTCTCGGCCAGGGCGTGGTGGGCGTTCGGCTACGTCGCGCTGTTCTCGCAGTTCATCGGCTTCTTTGCCTGGTACGCCGGGCTGGCGATGGGCGGGATTGCCCGGGTCAGCCAGATCCAGCTGCTGCAGATCTTCTTCACCATCGCGTTTTCAGCGCTGTTTTTTGGCGAGCATGTCGAGCCGATCACCTGGCTGTTTGCGGTCGGGGTCATCGTCACCGTGATGCTCGGTCGCAAGACCGCAGTGAAACCTCATGGGGGAGCGAGCCTGCTCGCGAAGACGGACTGACCGTCAACGACAATGTTGGCTGGGGCGGCCCTTTCGCCAGCAGGCTCGACAGAGGACTAGAGAAAACCGTCGGCGCGCAGCAGGGTTTCCAGGCAATGCTCGGTGATGCGGTAGAAATCCTTCAGTTCCCGGATTTTCACCAGCAACTGGGCCGGGTCCACCGGCTCGGCGCGCTTGACCGCCAGGATCATCTTGTTTTTGTTGGTGTGTTCCAGTGAGATGAACTCGAACACCTTGGTCTCGTAACCGCAGGCTTCCAGGAACAGCGCACGCAAGCTGTCGGTGACCATTTCCGCCTGCTGGCCCAGGTGCAAGCCGTATTGCAGCATCGGCTTGAGCAGCACCGGGCTCTGGATTTGCAGGCGGATCTGCTTGTGGCAGCACGGCGAGCACATGATGATCGACGCGCCGGACCGAATGCCCGTGTGGATCGCGTAGTCGGTGGCAATGTCGCAGGCATGCAGGGCGATCATCACCTCCAGCTCGCTCGGCGCGACGCTGCGCACGTCACCGCACTTGAACACCAGCCCCGGATGATCGAGCTTGGCGGCCGCGGCATTGCACAGGGTGACCATGTCTTCGCGCAGCTCGACACCGGTCACCTCAGCCTGGGTGTTCAAGGTGTTGCGCAGGTAGTCGTGGATCGCGAACGTCAGGTACCCCTTGCCCGAGCCGAAGTCTGCCACCCGCACCGGCTGGTCCAGCGCCAGCGGCGAGGACGTCAGCGCATGGCTGAAGACCTCGATGAACTTGTTGATCTGCTTCCACTTGCGCGACATCGCCGGGATCAGCTCATGCTGGCTGTTCGTCACCCCGAGGTCGGCGAGAAATGGCCGGCCGAGGTCGAGAAACCGGTTTTTTTCGCGGTTGTGCCCGGTGGAGGGCACTTCACGCAATTGCTGGGGTTTGCTTTTGAACAGTGAAGACTTGCCCTTTTTGCTGTATTCGAGCTGGGCTTCCTCGGTCAGCGACAACAAATGCGCATTTTTGAACGAGGTCGGCAACAGCGCGGCAATGCTCGCCACGCCTTCGGCCAGCGGCAGGTTCTTGGTGATGTCACGGGTCTTGTAGCGGTAGACGAAAGACAGGCACGGCTGATCCTTCACCGTCAGTTGCTTGATGATCAGCCGCTGCAGGTCCGCTTCGCCGCCTACGTACTTGGCCAACACCAGTTTGATGAAGGCGTTGGCGTCGAGGCTGCCTTGCAGCAGGTCGATGAACTGGGCGTGGTGGTCCGGCGCGAGGCTGGCGGGTGTGGCGGTGACGGACATGGAGAAAACGGCCTCGGGCGGAGCGAATCGGGAATGGCGGGCATTTTAGGGGGGATGGCGGCTCAGGACACGCAGTTATTTACGAACGGCGCGTTCCCACAGGGGAATCCGGGTTCAGCCCAGGACCACCAGGCGATTGGGCAGCTCGTTGCGCACGTGGGTGACCGGCACATGCACCTTGAGCAACTCACCGCAGGCCTCGACGCAGGTGACGAAGCCCTGCAGCGTCTGGCCCTGCTTCACCTGCCGGGTGAAGGCTGCAACGATGGACGCCCAGTGCTGGTTATCCAGCCGGCTGGAAATGCCCTCATCCACCAGAATTTCCACATAACGCTCGGCTTCGCAGACGAAAATCAGCATGCCGGTGCTGCCCACGGTGTGGTGCAGGTTCTGCGCCAGGAACTGCCGACGCGCCAGGTTCGAGGCACGCCAGTGACGCACGGAACGCGGGACCAAGTGCGTGGTGACCTTCGGTAGTCGAAACAGCAGGCACAGCACGATGAAGGTGATCCACTGCACCAGCAGCAGGCTGTTCATGGTCAGCCATCCCGTCAGGTAATGCATGACACCCGGCACCACCAGCGCCAGCAGGCTGGCCCACAGCAACGGGATGTACGCATAATCGTCGGCACGGGCCGCGAGTACCGTCACCAGTTCGGCGTCGGTGTCACGCTCGACCCGGGCAATCGCCTCGGCGACTTTGCGCTGTTCGTGTTCGGTCAGTAATGCCATGTCTGAAAGTGCCCATCGATTATTGTGATCACCAGCCGCCCGACGACCCGCCGCCCCCGAAACTGCCCCCGCCGCCGCTGAAGCCCCCGCCGCCCCCGCCGCCACCAAAACCACCACCGCCAAAGCCACCACCGGAACCGCCTGAACCTCCCCGGCCGGCCGGCAGGATGCCGAGCATCTGCAGGACGAAAATCGTCAGGATGAACAGCATCACCAGAAACACGAAAATCCCCGGATGCCGGGACACGAAGTCGCCCTGGTCACCGTTCGACTCATAAAGGGTCGACGGCTCGTCCAGCGGGTTGCCGCCCAACACCACCAGCATCGCCGCGACCCCGTCGCTGATGCCCTTGCTGAAGTTGCCGGCTTTGAACGCCGGGGTGATCACCTGGTTGATGATCACCGAACTCTGCGCATCGGTCAGGCGCTCTTCCAGGCCGTAGCCGACTTCAATCCGCAGCTTGCGCTCATCGCGCGCGACGATCAGCAGCGCGCCGTTGTTCCTGTCCTTCTGGCCGATGCCCCAATGGCGGCCGAGCTGATAGCCGAAATCGGCGATCTCGGCGCCCTGCAGGTCCGGCAACGTCACCACCACCAATTGCTCGCCGGTGGCGCTTTCATGGGCGGCGAGCTGTTGCGTCAGTTGCTCGCGCACCGCCGGTTCGATCATCCGGGCGTTGTCCACCACCCGCCCGGTCAGTTCGGGAAACTTCAGCTCGGCCTGGGCCGTCAGGGCAAACACCCATAGCAACAGCACCAGGCCCACTTTCAACACGCGCATTGGCAACCTCGTCCGTGGTGACGCTTCAGGCCGGTCAGAACTTCACTTCAGGCGCTTTTTCGGCGCCAGGGCTGGTGGCCTCGAAGGTTTCACGGATCGGCAGGTTGCTGTACATCACGGTGTGCCACAAGCGCCCCGGGAAGGTACGGATTTCGGTGTTGTAGTTCTGCACCGCCAGAATGAAGTCGCGACGGGCCACGGCGATGCGATTCTCGGTGCCTTCGAGCTGCGATTGCAACGCCAGGAAATTCTGGTTGGCCTTGAGGTCCGGATAACGCTCGGACACCACCATCAGGCGGCTCAGGGCGCCGGTCAACTGGTCCTGCGCCTGCTGAAACTGCTTGAGTCGTTCGGGGTTGTCCAGGGTGCTGGCATCCACCTGGATGGACGTGGCCTTCGCCCGCGCCTCGATCACGGCGGTCAGGGTTTCTTCCTCGTGCCTGGCGTAACCCTTGACGGTCTCCACCAGGTTGGGGATCAGGTCGGCACGACGCTGGTACTGGTTCTGCACCTGGCCCCAGGCGGCCTTGGCCTGTTCGTCCAGGGTCGGAATGTTGTTGATGCCGCAACCGGCCAGCAAGGTGCCCAACAGCAGCAGGACGATGACCTGCAAGCCCGATCGGGTGTGGTGTCGTGCATTCATTTGATTTTGCTCCCTTGCCTCATCCATTGAACCGTCGACCTTCAAGCCGCAACCAGCGACCGTCCGATCCACTCTTCGGGCATAATCTGCCACCGCACTGGATTGCATCCAGCCGATGGGCTAAAAGATGCACCAGCACAAAAAAACCTGCAGAAGTTTGCTGCATTTACCTGAACAACAATAGTCGCTCCCTAACTTTTGGCTGATCGGCGTGTATCGACTGCCGTTTAGGCCCTTGAGAAAACTATTCATGAAGAAGCTGTGTTTGCTGGGACTGCTCGTCAGCCTGGCCAGTCATAACGTATTGGCCGCCACGACACCCCCGCCGCTGGAGAACAAGGACGCCTTCATCAGCAACCTGATGAAGCAGATGACCCTCGATGAAAAAATCGGCCAGTTGCGCCTGATCAGCATCGGCCCGGAAATGCCCCGGGAGATGATCCGCAAGGAGATCGCCGACGGCAACATCGGTGGCACGTTCAACTCGATCACCCGCCCGGAAAACCGTCCGATGCAGGACGCCGCGATGCGTAGCCGGCTGAAGATCCCGATGTTCTTCGCCTACGACGTGATCCACGGCCACCGCACCATTTTCCCGATTCCGCTGGCGCTGGCCTCGAGCTGGGACATGGACGCCATTGGCCGCTCCGGGCGCGTTGCCGCCAAGGAAGCTGCCGCCGACAGCCTCGACATCACCTTCGCGCCGATGGTCGACATCTCCCGCGACCCGCGCTGGGGCCGGACCTCCGAAGGCTTTGGCGAAGACACCTACCTGGTGTCGCGCATTGCCGCAGTGATGGTCAAGGCGTTCCAGGGCGCCGGTGCCAACGCAGCCGACAGCATCATGGCCAGCGTCAAGCACTTCGCCCTGTACGGCGCGGTCGAGGGCGGCCGCGACTACAACGTGGTCGACATGAGCCCGGTCAAGATGTACCAGGACTACCTGCCACCATACCGCGCGGCCATCGACGCCGGTGCGGGCGGGGTGATGGTGGCGCTGAACTCGATCAACGGCGTGCCGGCCACGTCCAACACCTGGTTGATGAACGACCTGCTGCGCAAGGAGTGGGGCTTCAAGGGCCTGGCGGTCAGTGACCACGGGGCGATTTTCGAGCTGATCAAGCACGGCGTCGCGCGCGACGGTCGCGAGGCCGCGAAGCTGGCCATCAAGGCCGGCATCCACATGAGCATGAACGACACCCTGTACGGCAAGGAACTGCCGGGGCTGCTCAAGTCCGGCGAGATCCAGCAGAGCGACATCGACAACGCCGTGCGCGCGGTGCTCGACGCCAAGTACGACATGGGCCTGTTCAAGGATCCGTACCTGCGCATCGGCAAGGCCGAGGACGATCCGGTCGACACCTATGCCGACAGCCGCCTGCACCGCGCGGATGCCCGTGACGTGGCCCGTCGCAGCCTGGTGCTGTTGAAAAACAGCAACGAAACCCTGCCGCTGAAGAAAACCGCGAAGATTGCCCTGGTCGGTCCGCTGGCCAAGGCGCCGATCGACATGATGGGCAGCTGGGCCGCCGCCGGTCGTCCCGCGCAGTCGGTGACCCTGTTCGACGGCATGAGCCATGTGATCGGCGACCCATCGACGCTGATCTACGCCCGTGGCGCCAACATCACCAGCGACAAGAAAGTCCTCGACTACCTGAACTTCCTCAACTTCGATGCCCCGGAAGTGGTGGACGATCCGCGCCCGGCCAACGTGTTGATCGACGAAGCGGTCAAAGCGGCCAAGGACGCTGACGTGGTCGTCGCCGCCGTGGGCGAGTCCCGTGGCATGTCCCACGAATCGTCGAGCCGTACCGAACTGAACATCCCGGAAAACCAGCGTGAACTGATCCGCGCCCTGAAAGCCACGGGCAAGCCGCTGGTGCTGGTGCTGATGAATGGTCGTCCGTTGGCGCTGCTCGACGAAAACCAACAGGCTGACGCGATCCTGGAGACCTGGTTCAGCGGCACCGAGGGCGGCAACGCCATCGCCGACGTGCTGTTCGGCGACTACAACCCGTCGGGCAAACTGCCGATCACCTTCCCACGCTCGGTGGGGCAGATTCCCACCTACTACAACCACCTGAGCATTGGCCGGCCGTTCACCCCGGGCAAACCGGGCAACTACACCTCGCAGTACTTCGACGACACCACCGGCCCCCTCTTCCCGTTCGGCTACGGCCTGAGCTACACAGGTTTCAGCCTGAGCGACATGGCCCTGTCATCGACCACGCTGAACAAGACCGGCAAGCTCGACGCCAGCGTCACGGTGAAAAACACCGGCAAGCGTGACGGCGAAACCGTGGTGCAGCTGTACATCCAGGACGTGACCGGCTCGATGATCCGTCCGGTCAAGGAACTGAAGAACTTCCAGAAAATCATGCTCAAGGCCGGTGAAGAGAAAGTCGTGCACTTCACCATCACCGAGGACGACCTGAAGTTCTACAACACCCAGCTCAAGTACGCAGCGGAGCCGGGCAAGTTCAACGTGCAGATCGGCCTGGATTCACAGGATGTGACGCAGCAGAGTTTTGAGTTGCTGTAGGCCGAAAACGACACCATAACGGTGGAATCTGTGGGAGCGAGCCTGCTCGCGACAGCGGACATTCAGTCGACATCATCGTTGACTGATACGCCGCTATCGCCAGCAGGCTCGCTCCCACAGTCATTTTATCCCTCTCCGGTCTTGGCGAGGACGGCTACCCCCGCCGATCCAACAGGTTCACCACCACCCGATCCACCCATCCCCAGATCCTCTGCTTGATCCGCCGCCACAGTGGCCGGCGCTTCCAGGCTTCCAGACTGACTTCCTGGCTCAACGCGAAATCCTGCTCGAAACTGGCCACCACCGCCCGGGTCAGGCTCGGGTCCAGCGCTTCGAGGTTGGCTTCGAGGTTGAAGCGCAGGTTCCAGTGATCGAAGTTGCACGAACCGATGCTGACCCAGTCATCGACCAGCACCATTTTCAGGTGCAAGAAACACGGCTGGTACTCGAATATTTTGACCCCGGCCCTGAGCAGGCGCGGGTAATAGCGATGCCCGGCGTAGCGCACCGACGGGTGATCGGTGCGCGGGCCGGTCAGCAACAGCCGTACATCGACCCCGCGACCGGCCGCCCGGCGCAGTGAGCGACGCACTTTCCAGGTCGGCAGGAAGTACGGCGTGGCCAGCCAGATCCGGCGCTGGCCGCTGTTCAGCGCGCGCACCAGCGATTGCAGGATGTCACGGTGCTGACGCGCATCGGCGTAGGCCACGCGCCCCATACCCTCGCCCGTGGACGGCAGGCGCGGCAGTCGCGGCAAGCCGAAATGCGCGGCGGGTTTCCAGGCGCGCCGGTGACGGTTGGCGATCCACTGGCGATCGAACAGCAACTGCCAGTCGATCACCAGCGGGCCGGTGATTTCCACCATCACTTCATGCCATTGGCTGGTGTTTTCACTCGGCGACCAGAACTCATCGGTGACCCCCGTCCCGCCCACCACCGCCAGGCTTTGATCGACCAGCAACAGCTTGCGGTGATCGCGATAGAAGTTACCCACCCAGCGCCGCCAGCTCAGGCGATTGTAGAAACGCAGTTCCACTCCCGCCGCCATCAGCCGCTGCCGCAAGGTCAGGGTAAACGCCAGGCTGCCGTAATCGTCGAACAGGCAGCGCACCCGCACGCCACGCTCGGCCGCCTGGACCAAGGCCTGGACCATGGCTTCGGCGCACTCGCCCGCCTCCACCAGATACAACTCCAGCTCGACCTGTTCCTCGGCCCGGGCAATCGCCACCAGCATCCGCGGGAAGAACTGCGGACCGTCGATCAACAGTTCGAAGTGATTGCCTTCACGCCAGGGAAAAATCGCGCCTTGCATGTCAGCGCGCCGTGAAAATCAGCACCGCACCCACCGGCACCGACAGGCTGATGGCCGATAAACCGGCGGTCTTGCGCAATGCATCCAGGCCCGGCGCCAGATCGAAGTCCGCCGCATTGATCACCAGCGGTTCCAGGGTCACCACCTGAAAACGCCGGTCGTCGAGGCGGGTGGCCAGCAGCTCGGCGTTGTATTGATGCTGTTTGCCGTGGAGATTGACGGTGACCGGCAAGCGCAGTTCCAGTTGCGCGCCGGAGGCCAGATCGTTGATCGGGCGCAAATCGATCTGCGCGGAAATCAGCGCTTCGGGGAAGCGCTCGATCTCGAACAAATCCTTGCGCATGCGCTCGTCGCGCAGGGGGATGCCGCTGTAGATCGACTCCAGCTCGACCTCGACCTCAGCCAGCCCCTTGGGGCTGACCTTGCCGTGCAGCACCAGAAAACGCTGCACCTCGGAAACGTTGGCGTTTTTGGTACTGACGAACGACAGCCGCGAGGACTCGCCGTCCAGGTACCAATTGGCCTGCGCCGAGCACGTGGCTCCCGCCAACAGCACAGCGGCGAGGGTTTTGGAGAGGGACCTTTTGCACATAGAGACTCGTGGGGCAGATAAACCTGCACGAACCTTAACCGCCCGCGAGCCCGTTGCAAACCGCCAGCCGTTACCGCGGGTATCGAGCCTTCAAGGATTCAAGCGACAACCCCGGCGCTCGCCGAGCCATTGCGCAGTGTGACTGCGTCCCAGGCCGCTCACCGAAACGCGCTGTTGAACGGGGTCATCGTTGAAATCGCTGACGGGCAGCCACTGCTTCACATAACCACGGCAATACCCGGCATCGTTGTTCATCACATAGCGGCACGAGCAGTATTCCTTGGCGGTATAGGCGCTGATGATATCGGGGAAGGCCCACAGCGCCACGCGCTCCTGCCAGATCCAGCCGAACAGGGCGAACAGCAGGATCAGCCCCAGTGTGGCAACTGGGTGACGGCACACAAAATGGCGGCGCGTCATGGCCGTGCCGCCCCGGCGAATGCCTGGCGCGTCAGCTTCAACAGCTCGTTGTGACGATAACTGCCGTCGCGATCATCGCCGTAGCGCACGATCACCAATTGCTCGCCGGGGATCACGTACAGGGCCTGGCCCCAATGGCCCAGTGCGGCGAACGTGTCGGCCGGGGCGTCGGGCCAGGGACGGGACGCGCCGTCCGCCGCGCGATTGAGCCACCAGTGACCACCCGGCACCGCTTCGTCCTGATGGGCCTGGTAGCGCTCGAACGGTTGGCGGTTGAAGGTCACCCACTCCCTGGGCAGCAATTGCCGGCCGCCCCAACGACCGTCGCGAGCCATCAACAGACCGATCCGCGCCAGGTCCCGCGCGGTGAGGTAGGCATAGGACGAAGCGACGAAGGTGCCGCTGGCGTCGGTTTCCCAGATCGCATGACGAATGCCCAGCGGCTCGAACAGGGCGCTCCAGGGATAGTCCGGATAACGCGCCGGGCCGACGATGTTTTTCAGCGCGGCGGACAGCAGGTTGCTGTCGCCGCTGGAATAGCGAAAGGCCTGACCGGGTTTGGCGTAGTCAGCGTGACCGGCGGTGAACCCGGCCATGTCGTGCTGGCCCCGGGTATAGAGCATCGCCACCACCGAAGACTTCAACGGCGCGTATTCGTAGTCTTCCTGCCAGTCCAGGCCCGAGGCCCAGTGCAGCAGGTCGGCCAGGGTCATCGCCGGGCGGCTGGCCAGTGCCGGGTAGAACTTCGCCACGGGATCCTCCAGCTTGAACAGGCCCTCGCCATAGGCCACGCCGAGCACCGTGGCCATCAGGCTCTTGCTGATCGACCAGGTCAGGTGCGGGGTGTCGACCGTGGTCGGGCCAGCGTAGCGTTCGTAGATCAACTGGCCGTCGCGGATTACCAGCAAGGCGTCGGTGCGGATGCCTGTGCGGTGTGCGTCGTCACGGGGCGGGAAGGCATAGGCTTCAAGCGCCTGGAGGGCCGGGCCGGCCGGAGCCGGCACGGTGGACCATTGCTCGCCGGGCCAGGTGTCGGCGTGGGCCGTGAGGCTCAGTAGCAGCAGGACAATCAGGGACACGCCTTTGAACATGGCGGGGGCTCTGGGGAATGGGCGGGGTGAGGTTAGCTGAGGTTGATGACAGTTTCGGAATGTGTGTAGTTCATCCCGCCACCATCGCGAGCAGGCTCGCTCCCACATGGGATAGGTGGCGTACACAAGCCATTGTGGGAGCGAGCCTGCTCGCGATGGGGCCCTTCAGGTCAAGGCGAGTGCCTTGGCCAACCGTTTGGCTCTGGCCCCCGCCGCCAGGTCCATCACCGCCCGATCGCGCTGCCACATCGTCGCCCACGGTGGCGGTCCATCGGCCAATGCCTGCTCAAGCTCAGCCTTGAGCCCGTCGAACTGCGCAAACAACCCGCCCAGCAAGACATGCCCGGACGGGTTGTTCGGCGCCTGGCGGCTGACTTCCGCACAGCCGGTCAGCAACGCCAGCAATCGCAGTTGCAAGGTCTGCGGCCAATTGCAGTCCTGGCCGACACCATACAGCCAGGCGCCCATGGCGCTCAGCACATAGAGGTCTTCGAGGGTGCGGAACGGTTTGACGTACGCGTCCCAGCCATCCCCCGCGAGCAATTCACACAGCGCATTGTCCAGGACCAGACGCCCGTGGCTGAGGTCCGGCATCAGCGGCATGGGCGGCAGTGTTTCCACGTGCACGCCGGGCTCGCCGGGGTAGATCACCGCCAGACTCAGGCGCGGATCGGTGCCGGGCGCTTCGCTGCGGGCGGCGACCAGCAGCCAGTCGGCGGCATCGCCGGCGGTGACGAAATCCTTGCGCCCGCTCAGGCGCAGGTCGTTCAGCCGGGTCTGCATGTCCGCCGCCCGCAGGCTGCGCTGCTCGGTGGCACACAACGCGCCCAGGCTGAGCGGCGCGCTTGGCCAGAGCATGCGCAACGCCGCCTGATAACCCACCAGGAAAGCCAGCCCCGGGGTCGCCATCAGGCGCCCGCCAGCCACCGCCAGCTCGAACGGCGTGACCGTCCCCAACTCACGCAACAAGGCCGCGAACCCCTCCCCCAGGTCCGGGTGAGCAGGCAAGCGATCACGGCGTTTCAACAGGGTATGCCAGGGCATGGGAGGCTCCTCAAGGGCTGTCATATAAGCATCACCAAAGCTTAACGGCGATGACACCGGGGCTACATAGCCTGACTTTGCACAACAAGGCTGGATAAAGAAAGTCGATCCGCTGTAACCCAAAGACGGGTGAGCAGCCCGCACGGAGATTCGCCATGACTCAGATCGCCCGCATCAGCGACACCGGCAATGAACGCCGCCTGCAAGCCGAACGCCTGGTCGGCGCCCACGCCCTGCAGGAGGCCCAGGCCTTGCGCTTCAACGTGTTCAGCGGCGAATTCGACGCCAAGCTGAAAGGCGCGGAGCTGGGGCTGGACATGGATGACTATGACGTTCACTGCGCCCACATCGGCGTGCGCGACCTGAATACCGGGCGCCTGGTGGCGACCACCCGCCTGCTCGACCACACGGCCGCCAGCAGCCTGGGCAAGTTTTACAGCGAAGAAGAATTCAGCCTGCACGGCCTGGTCCACCTCAAGGGCCCGATCCTGGAAATCGGTCGCACCTGCGTCGACCCGGCCTACCGCAACGGCGGCACCATCGCCGTGCTCTGGGGGGAACTGGCCGAAGTGCTGAACCAGGGTGGCTACAGTTACCTGATGGGGTGCGCGAGCATCCCGATGCAGGACGGCGGCGTCCAGGCCCACGCGATCATGCAGCGCCTGCGCGAGCGCTACCTGTGCACCGAACACCTGCGGGCCGAACCGAAAAAGCCGTTGCCGGCCCTGGACATCCCTTCCAACGTCATCGCCGAAATGCCGCCGCTGCTCAAGGCCTACATGCGCCTGGGCGCGAAAATCTGCGGCGAGCCCTGCTGGGACGAAGACTTCCAGGTCGCCGACGTGTTCATCCTGCTCAAGCGCGACGAACTCTGCCCGCGCTATGCCAAGCACTTCAAGGCGGCGGTGTAATGAGCCGCCTGCGGGTGTACGCGCGGGTCGCGCGAGTCCTGGCGGTGGTGACACTGGGGTTGGCCATGGCCAGTGTCTTTGGTGTGTTCGAGCGTCTGGGCATGGCTCATTCGATGGCCCGTCGGCAGCGCTGGTCGCGTTTTTTCATGGCCCGCCTGACCAACGCCCTGCCCTTTCGCGTGACCGTACACGGTGAACTGCCGAAGGAATCGATGCTCTGGGTCAGCAATCACGTGTCCTGGACCGACATTCCACTGCTGGGCATGCTCACGCCGCTGTCGTTCCTGTCCAAGGCCGAAGTGCGCACCTGGCCCGTGGCGGGCTGGCTGGCGGCCAAGGCCGGCAGCCTGTTCATCCGTCGCGGTTCGGGCGACAGCCAGTTGATCCGCAAGCAGATGACCCGGCACCTCGAACACGCCCATCCGCTGCTGATGTTTCCGGAGGGCACCACCACCGACGGACGTTCGTTGCGCACCTTCCATGGCCGGCTGCTGTCGGCGGCCATCGATTCCCAGGTGAAGCTGCAACCCGTGGCCATTCGTTATCTGCGCGAAGGCCACGTGTGTTCGCTGGCACCGTTCATCGGTGACGATGACTTGCTGTCGCACCTGATGCGCCTGTTCGCCAACGACCGCGGCGACGTGGAGATTCACCTGCTCAAGCCGATTGTCTGCGAAGGTCGGGAGCGCGCGGTACTGGCGTTCGAGGCGCAGCAGGCGGTGCAGAAGGCATTGTTCGGCGCGACGGCGGAACACCAGCCAGCGCCAATGCGGCCGGCGATTGCGGCTTGAAGCATCGAGCCGGGAAAATGCAAAACCCGGTGGGAGCGAGCCTGCTCGCGATGACGGTCCAACATTCAACAATGATGTTGAATCAGAGGATGTCATCGCGAGCAGGCTCGCTCCCACAAGGCATTCAGAGCGTCTCAGGGCTTTGCGCAAACAGCTGCAACTGTGGATAAAACAACCTGAAGTCTTCACTGAGCGGCTCATACAGCGCGCGCAACTCCTGCATCGCCCCCGCCAGTTCCTCAGGCCTGGTCAGGCGCCTCGAAATACCCCGCAGCACCTGTTCCAGCACGTCGAACTCGCGGTAAGAACCCAACCAGTCGTCCGCCACCATATAAGGTGCGATCCGCGCCAGGCGGTCCGGCAGTTGCGGCTCACTGGACAGCGCCCGATACACGTCAGAGGTGAACACCTCCAGCGGCCGGTCGGCGTACAGTGCCCAGTCCCGGGCCAGGCAGTGGTCGAAAAACACATCCAGCACAATTCCGGCGTAGCGCCGACGGGTCAGTGAAAAGCGCGACAGCGCCACATCCACCAGCGGATGGCGATCGGTAAATACGTCGATACGACGATGCAGCTGGATGGCGGCTTCGACCTCTGGGGCAAACTGGCCTTGCAGCCGTCCCTTGACGAAATCGCCATACAGGCTGCCGAGCAATTGACCGGGACGCTGGCCACCGAGGTGCAGATGTGCGAGATAGTTCATGCCGCGCAGTCTAGCACTGCCGCACTCGTATCGTTATAACCCGATATACCGATTTATGCGGTTGTCAGAGCAAAATCATATTGGTATATCGCGAAGTACCGATTTAAAGTTCGCCTCATCGCGATATAGCGTTTTACTCATCACGAGCCCAAATACCATGACCATCGACCTCGACGAAATAATAAAAGCCCTGGCACACCCAGTACGCCGAGACATCCTCACCTGGCTGAAAGACCCCAAGGCCCAGTTCCCGGAACAGATCCACAACCACGAGCACGGCATTTGTGCCGGGCAGATCGATCAACGCTGCGGCCTGTCGCAGTCGACCGTATCGGCCCATTTGGCGACGTTGCAACGTGCGGGTCTGATCAGCAGCCAGAAAGCCGGTCAATGGCACTTTTTCAAACGCAACGAGGACGTGATTCAGGCGTTCCTCGACGCCATCGTCAAGGAGCTCAGCGCTCCGGCAAGGAATTAAACATGCCCCTCTCGCTACTCATTCTGGCCCTGAGCGCCTTCGCCATCGGCACCACTGAATTCGTCATCATGGGCCTGTTGCCCGATGTGGCGGCCGACCTCGGTGTGTCGATCCCCGGTGCCGGCTGGCTGGTGACCGGCTACGCCCTGGGCGTGGCCATCGGTGCACCGTTCATGGCCCTGGCCACCGCGAAGCTGCCGCGCAAGGCCGCACTGGTAGCGTTGATGGGCATTTTCATCATTGGCAACCTGCTGTGTGCCCTGGCCAGCGACTACAACGTGCTGATGTTTGCCCGGGTGATCACCGCCCTGTGTCACGGCGCCTTCTTTGGTATCGGTTCGGTGGTGGCGGCCAACCTGGTGCCCGCCAACAAGCGTGCGTCGGCGGTGGCGCTGATGTTCACCGGCCTGACCCTGGCCAACGTCCTTGGCGTGCCACTGGGCACCGCGCTCGGTCAGCAAGCCGGCTGGCGCTCGACCTTCTGGGCGGTGACCGTGATCGGCGTGGTGGCACTGATCGGCCTGATCCGCTTCCTGCCGGCCAAGCGCGATGAAGAGAAACTCGACATGCGCTCCGAACTGCGGGCCCTCAAAGGCGCCGGCATCTGGCTGTCGCTGAGCATGACCGCACTGTTCGCCGCGTCGGTCTTCACCCTGTTCACCTACGTCGCACCGCTGCTGGGCGAAGTCACCGGTGTTTCGCCACGCGGCGTGACCTGGACCCTGATGCTCATCGGCCTGGGCCTGACCGTCGGCAACATCATCGGCGGCAAGCTGGCGGACAAGGGCCTGGCGGCCACGCTGATCGGCGTGTTCATTGCCATGGCCGTGGTGTCCACCGTGCTGACCTGGACCAGCGTCGCGCTGATCCCGACCGAGATCACCCTGTTCCTCTGGGCCACCGCGTGTTTCGCCGCCGTGCCGGCCCTGCAAGTCAACGTGGTGACCTACGGCAAAGCCGCCCCGAACCTGGTCTCGACCCTGAACATCGGCGCCTTCAACGTCGGCAATGCCCTGGGCGCCTGGGTCGGCGGCAGCGTCATCGCCCACGGCTTCGGCCTGACCAGCGTGCCCCTCGCCGCTGCGGCACTGGCAGTGCTCGCCCTGCTCGTCACCCTGATCACTTTCCGCCAGAACGGTAACCCCGAGCTGGCTCCTGCTACCCACTGATATTTTCTTGAGGATATTGAAATGACCACTATTTTCGATCCGATCAAACTGGGCGACGTCGAGTTGGCCAACCGCATCATCATGGCGCCACTGACCCGCTGCCGCGCCGACGAAGGTCGCGTGCCCAACGCACTGATGGCCGAATACTACGTGCAGCGCGCCTCGGCCGGCCTGATCCTCAGCGAAGCGACTTCGGTGACGCCGATGGGCGTCGGCTACCCGGATACCCCGGGGATCTGGTCCAACGACCAGGTCCGTGGCTGGACCAACGTCACCAAAGCGATCCACGGCGCAGGCGGCAAGATTTTCCTGCAACTGTGGCACGTCGGCCGGGTGTCCCATCCGTCGTACCTGAACGGCGAAGCTCCGGTCGCACCGAGCGCTATCCAGCCCAAAGGTCACGTCAGCCTGGTGCGTCCGATGGCCGACTACCCGACCCCGCGCGCCCTGGAAACCGATGAAATCGCCGACATCATCGAGGCTTATCGCACCGGTGCCGAAAACGCCAAGGCCGCAGGCTTCGACGGCGTGGAAATCCACGGTGCCAACGGCTACCTGCTCGACCAGTTCCTGCAAAGCAGCACCAACCAGCGCACCGACCAGTACGGCGGCTCCCTGGAAAACCGTGCCCGCCTGTTGCTGGAAGTGACCGACGCTGCGATCGAAGTCTGGGGCGCCGGCCGTGTTGGCGTGCACCTGGCACCGCGCGCCGACTCCCACGACATGGGCGACGACAACCTGGCCGAAACCTTCACCTACGTTGCCCGGGAACTGGGCAAACGCGGCATTGCGTTCATCTGCTCTCGCGAGAAAGAAGGCGCCGACAGCCTTGGCCCAACCCTGAAGGAAGCGTTCGGCGGCCCTTACATCGCCAACGAGCGTTTCACCAAGGACAGCGCCAACGCCTGGCTCGCCAGCGGCAAGGCTGATGCCGTGGCCTTCGGCATCCCGTTCATCGCCAACCCTGACCTGCCGGCGCGCCTGAAAGCCGATGCAGCGCTGAACGAGCCGCGCCCGGAACTGTTCTACGGCAAGGGGCCGGTGGGCTACATCGATTACCCGACGCTGTAACCCTGCCTCCCTGAAACGCAAAAAGCCCCGGTTCGATAGCACCGGGGCTTTTTGTTATCGAGCACATCATGCTGGAGCAGCCGGTCAGGCCTCGATTGCTCGCGAGGGTCCTGCGCGCCCGGGATGATCGCGAGCAAGCTGACTCCTACCGGGACCAACACAAAAACCCTACAAAATACGTCGCTCACTGCCTGTCAACTTGGCGTTCAGCCGTATATAAAAGCATCCCATCACGAAACGTGTTTCATTTGCGCAGGCTGGGGCTCAGGCGCAGCATGTCCAGCCCGGTATCGACCCAGCGCTCGGCCTCGGCGTGCAATTGAAAACTGTCGGGGGCCAGGAGCCACTGGTACAGGATGCCGTCGATGTAGGCATGCAGGCTGATCGCCGCCCGGGCCGTGTCGAGGTTGTCCGGCAACTGCCCGCGATTCACCGCGTTACGCAAGGCCAGGCCAATGCGCACATTGCAATCGAGGCTCGCCTCCAGGCGTTGCTGGCGCAGATCGCACATTTCGTCGGTGAATTCGCACTTATGAAACAAAATCTCATTGATGCGTCGGGTTTTCGGGTCCAGTGCAACTTGATGAAACAAATGAATCAGCAATTTGCGCATGCAACCCAACGGGTCGGGCTCCTCTTCGCTCTCACTGGCCTTGGCCATTTCGTCGAGCGGCTCGTGCAGCGTATCGAGCATGGCCTGCACCAGGTCCGCCTTGTTGCTGAAGTGCCAGTAGATGGCGCCGCGCGTTACGCCGGCCAAGGTCGCGATGTCGGCCAGCGTGGTGCGCGCCACGCCCCGTTCGTAAAAGGCTTTCTCGGCCGCTTCGAGTATCTGGCTACGGGTTTCCTGGGCTTCCTCTTTGGTACGACGGACCATGGCAGTACAACCTCAATCAGGGTGCTTCAGCGATGTCTGAACAGGCGCTGAATAAAAGTGGGGCGGACGCTCTCGGGTGTCGTCCCCGGCCTACAATTCGAACCTTTGAAACGGCTTTTGTAACGGTGTGGGTACGCAGCCAAGGTATTTACAAACAACCATGAACGTAAGTATATTCCTTAGCAAGCTACTTATCCACCCGGCACTCTTTTTTTACCCTTTCACATTTCCTGTGCGCCATTGGCGCGCCTGACCCGAGGATTTTCATGCAATTCAAGCCAGCTGTTACCGCTCTGGTCGCCGCCGTCGCCCTTGCATCGCTGCTCAGCGGATGTAAAAAGGAAGAGGCGGCACCCGCCGCTCCACCGCCTCAGGTCGGCGTCGTCACCCTGCAACCCCAGGCCTTCACCCTGACCTCGGAGCTGCCGGGGCGCACCAGCGCCTATCGCATTGCCGAAGTGCGTCCTCAGGTCAACGGCATCATTCTCAAGCGTCTGTTCAAGGAAGGCGCCGACGTCAAGGCCGGCCAGCAGCTGTATCAGATCGATCCAGCGGTGTATGAAGCCACGCTGAAAAGCGCCGAAGCCAACCTGCAACAGACCAAATCGATCTCCGATCGCTACAAGCAATTGGTCAACGAGCAGGCGGTCAGCCGCCAGGAGTACGACACTGCCCAGGCCAACCGCCTGCAATCGGAAGCCGCCCTGCAAAGCGCTCAGATCAATGTGCGCTACACCAAGGTCTACGCGCCACTGACCGGTCGCATCGGCCGTTCCAGCGTGACGGAAGGCGCCCTGGTCACCAGCGGCCAGGCCGACGCGATGGCGGTGATCCAGCAACTGGACCCGATCTACGTCGACGTCACTCAGTCCTCGGTTGAACTGCTGCAACTGCGCCGCGAACTGGAAAGCGGCCGCCTGCAGAAATCCGGCGACAACGCGGCGGCGGTCAAGCTGACCCTCGAGGACGGCAGCCAGTACAAGCTGGACGGCAAGCTCGAATTCTCCGAAGTCTCGGTGGATCAGACCACCGGCTCCGTGACATTGCGTGCCGTGTTCCCGAACCCGGACCACACCCTGCTCCCTGGCATGTTCGTGCACGCCCAATTGCAGGCCGGCGTGAACAGCGCGGCCATCCTGGCCCCGCAGCAGGGCGTGACCCGTGACCTCAAGGGCACCCCGACCGCCCTGGTCGTCGGTCCCGACAACAAGGTCGAGCTGCGTCAGCTCAAGGCCAGCCGCACCGTCGGCAGCCAGTGGCTGATCGAAGACGGCCTGAAAGCCGGCGACCGCCTGATCACCGAAGGCCTGCAATTCGTCAAGCCTGGCGTTGAAGTCAAGGCTACCGAGGCAACCAACGTCGGCGCGAAGAACCCGGCCCCCGCACAGGCAGCTGATAAGGCTTCCAGCGGCAAAGGGGAGTAAACCATGTCGAAATTCTTTATCGAACGACCGATTTTCGCCTGGGTGATTGCCCTGGTGATCATGCTGGTCGGCGCTCTGTCGATCCTCAAGTTACCGATCAACCAGTACCCGAGCATCGCCCCTCCGGCCATCGCCATCTCGGTGACCTACCCAGGTGCCTCTGCACAAACCGTGCAGGACACCGTGGTGCAGGTCATCGAGCAGCAGCTCAACGGGATCGACAACCTGCGTTATGTGTCCTCGGAAAGTAACTCCGACGGCACCATGACCATCACCGCGACCTTCGAGCAAGGCACCAACTCCGATACCGCCCAGGTCCAGGTGCAGAACAAGCTGAACCTGGCCACCCCGCTGCTGCCGCAAGAAGTGCAGCAACAGGGTATCCGCGTGACCAAGGCGGTGAAGAACTTCCTGCTGGTGATCGGCGTGGTATCGCGCGACGGCAGCATGACCAAGGACGACCTGTCCAACTACATCGTGTCCAACATGCAGGACCCGATTTCGCGGACCGCCGGTGTCGGTGACTTCCAGGTGTTCGGTTCCCAGTACGCCATGCGCATCTGGCTCGATCCGGCCAAGTTGAACAAATTCAACCTGACCCCGATCGACGTCAAGACCGCCATCGCGGCGCAGAACGTCCAGGTGTCGTCCGGCCAGCTCGGCGGCTTGCCTGCCCTGCCCGGCACCCAGTTGAACGCGACGATCATCGGCAAGACCCGCCTGCAGACCGCCGAGCAGTTCGACAAGATCCTGCTCAAGGTCAACAAGGACGGTTCCCAGGTCCGCCTCAAGGACGTCGCTGACGTCGGCCTGGGCGGCGAGAACTACAGCATCAATGCCCAGTTCAACGGCGCGCCGGCCTCCGGTCTCGCGGTCAAGCTGGCCAACGGCGCCAACGCCCTCGACACGGCGAAAGCCCTGCGCACCACCATCAACAACCTGAAGCCGTTCTTCCCGCAAGGGATGGAAGTGGTATTCCCGTACGACACCACCCCGGTGGTGACCGAATCGATCAAGGGCGTGGTTGAAACCCTGGTCGAAGCGGTCGTGCTGGTGTTCCTGGTGATGTTCCTGTTCCTGCAGAACTTCCGCGCCACCGTCATCACCACGATGACCGTGCCCGTGGTACTGCTGGGTACATTCGGGATCCTCGCGGCAGCCGGTTTCAGCATCAACACCCTGACCATGTTCGGCATGGTGCTGGCCATCGGCTTGCTGGTGGACGACGCCATCGTCGTGGTGGAAAACGTCGAGCGGGTGATGAGCGAGGAAGGCCTGTCACCCAAGGAAGCGACGAAGAAATCCATGGGCCAGATCCAGGGCGCCCTGGTCGGTATTGCCCTGGTGCTGTCGGCAGTGTTGCTGCCCATGGCGTTCTTCGGTGGTTCCACCGGTGTGATCTACAAGCAGTTCTCCATCACCATCGTCTCGGCCATGGCCCTGTCGGTCCTGGTGGCGCTGATCTTCACCCCGGCCCTGTGTGCCACCATGCTCAAGCCGATTCCCAAAGGCGAGCATGGCACGCCAAAACGCGGCTTCTTTGGCTGGTTCAACCGTAATTTCGATCGCAGCGTGCAAAGCTACGAGCGTGGCGTGGGCAATATCCTGCGTCACAAGGCGCCGTACCTGCTCGCCTACCTGATCATTTTCATCGGCATGATCTGGCTGTTCCTGCGCATCCCGTCCTCGTTCCTCCCCGAGGAAGACCAGGGCGTACTGTTTGCCCAGGTACAGACACCGGCCGGCTCCACGTCCCAACGCACGCAAGTGGTCGTGGACCAGATGCGTGAATACCTGCTGCGTCCGGCCAAGGACGGCGGTGAAGGCGATGCGGTGAACTCGGTGTTTACCGTGACCGGCTTCAACTTCGCCGGCCGTGGCCAGAGCTCGGGCATGGCGTTCATCATGATGAAGCCGTGGGACGAGCGTAACGCCGATAACAGCGTGTTCAAGGTCGCTGCCCGTGCCCAACAGCACTTCTTCACCTTCCGTGACGCCATGGTGTTCGCCTTTGCTCCGCCAGCCGTACTGGAGTTGGGTAACGCCACCGGTTTCGACGTGTTCCTGCAGGATCGCGCCGGCCTGGGCCACGAGAAGCTGATGGAGGCGCGCAACCAGTTCCTCGGCATGGCCGCGCAAAGCAAGGTGCTGGCGCAGGTGCGTCCGAACGGTCTGAACGACGAACCGCAATACCAGCTGGAAATCGATGACGAGAAGGCCAGTGCCCTGGGCATTACCATCGCCGACATCAACAACACCCTGTCGATTGCGCTGGGCAGTAGCTACGTCAACGACTTCATCGACCGTGGTCGGGTGAAGAAGGTGTACGTGCAAGGCCAGCCGGACTCGCGGATGAGCCCCGAAGACCTGCAGAAGTGGTACGTGCGCAACAGCGCGGGGACCATGGTGCCGTTCTCGGCGTTCGCCAAGGGTGAGTGGATCTACGGTTCGCCGAAGCTGTCGCGCTACAACGGCGTGGAAGCGGTGGAAATCCTCGGCGCCCCGGCACCGGGTTACTCCACGGGTGAAGCCATGGCCGAAGTCGAGGCCCTCGCCAAGAAACTGCCGGCCGGCGTCGGTATTTCCTGGACCGGCCTGTCCTATGAAGAACGCCTGGCAGGTTCGCAGGCACCGGCGCTGTTCGCCCTGTCGTTGCTGATGGTGTTCCTGTGCCTGGCGGCGCTGTACGAAAGCTGGTCGATTCCGATCGCGGTGGTGCTGGTGGTACCGTTGGGGATCATCGGCGCCCTGCTGGCCACCAGCCTGCGCGGCCTGTCCAACGACGTGTACTTCCTGGTGGGCCTGTTGACGACCATCGGTCTGGCGGCGAAAAACGCCATCCTGATCGTCGAGTTCGCCAAGGAACTGCATGAGCAAGGGCGCAGCCTGAGCGAAGCCGCGATCGAAGCCTGCCGCATGCGTCTGCGCCCGATCATCATGACCTCGCTGGCGTTTATCCTCGGCGTTGTACCGTTGGCGATTTCCACCGGTGCGGGTTCGGGTAGTCAACATGCGATCGGTACCGTGGTAATTGGCGGTATGATCACCGCCACCGTACTGGCGATCTTCTGGGTCCCGTTGTTCTTCGTCGCCGTATCGTCCATGGGCCAGCGCAAGATTGCCGACCAGGACGATGCACATGAACCTTCCAAAGAGGCTGGCCAATGAGCAAGTCGCTACTCTCCATCGCAGTCGCCGCCTTCGTGCTGAGCGGCTGCTCGCTGATCCCTGACTACCAGCAGCCGCAAGCGCCGGTGGCAGCCCAGTACCCGCAGGGTCCGGCGTATTCGCCGGCCCAGGCACCTGCCCAGTCGGCCGCAGAGCAAGGCTGGAAGCAGTTTTTCCATGACCCGGCCCTGCAGCAGATGATCCAGGTCGCCCTGGAGAACAACCGTGACCTGCGTGTCGCGGCGCTGAACATCGATGCGTTCGCCGCGCAGTACCGCATCCAGCGTGCCGACCTGTACCCGGCCATTTCGGCCAACGGTACCGGCAGCCGCCAGCGGGTTCCGGCGGATGCCTCGCAGACCGGCCAGGCCGGGATCACCAGTTCCTACTCCGCCACCGTCGGCATCAGTGCCTATGAACTCGACCTGTTCGGTCGGGTTCGCAGCCTGAGCGAAGAAGCGCTGCAAAGATACTTCGCCACCGAAGAAGGCCGTCGCAGCACGCAGATCAGTCTGGTGGCCAGCGTGGCCAATGCCTACCTGACCTGGCAGGCCGACAAGGAACTGCTCAAGCTGACCCAGGACACCCTCGGTGCCTTCGAGGAGAGCTACAAGCTCACCTCGCGCAGCAACGAAGTGGGGGTCGCCTCGGCGCTGGACCTGGCGCAGTCGCGGACCTCGGTGGAAAACGCCCGTGCGCAACTGGCCCGTTACACCCGCCAGGTCGCCCAGGATGAAAACAGCCTGGTGCTGCTGCTCGGCACCGGCATCCCGGCCAATCTGCAAGCCGCCAAGCCGCTGTCCGACGATCTGCTGAGCGATGTTCCGCCCGGCTTGCCGTCGGACCTGCTGCAACGCCGTCCGGACATCCTGCAGGCCGAATACAACCTGAAAGCGGCCAACGCCAACATTGGCGCGGCACGTGCGGCGTTCTTCCCGAGCATTAGCCTGACCGCCAACGCCGGGACCCTCAGCCCCGACCTGTCGGGCCTGTTCAAGGGCGGTTCGGGCACCTGGCTGTTCCAGCCGCAGATCAACCTGCCGATCTTCAACGCCGGCAGCCTGCGCGCCAGCCTGGATTATTCGAAAATCCAGAAGGACATCGGCGTGGCGAACTACGAGAAGTCCATTCAAACGGCCTTCCAGGAAGTCGCCGACGGCCTGGCCGCGCGCCAGACCTACACCGAGCAGTTGCAGGCGCAACGTGATTTCGTCAGTGCCAACCAGGACTACTACCGCCTGGCCGAGCGTCGTTATCGCATTGGGGTCGACAGCAACCTGACCTTCCTCGATGCCCAGCGTCAGCTGTTCAGCGCCCAACAGGCACTGATCACCGACCGCCTGGCACAGCTGACCAGTGCCGTGAACCTGTACAAGGCACTGGGCGGCGGCTGGAACGAGCAGACGGCAAAGGTCGAACCGCTGAAGGAAGAAGCGCCGAAGATGCGATTGTTCTGAGCAAAGCCCTAAACACGAAGCCCACCTTTTGGTGGGCTTTTTGTTGGCTGCGGGAAATGTTGTTGTCTGCTCGCGATTCGGCCCGCGCGCCACCTCAAACTGGGTTCGATAATCGCCCAGAACCCGTTTTTGACAATTGAACCATTTAGTTCATTCCACGCACCATCCGTCGCACAAAACCAATAACAACAGGTTCGACGCCATGACCCGTTCCACCCCACAGTATGTGTTTTCCAGTCTGATCGCCCTCGCCCTGAGCGGCGGCGCCCTGCCCTCCTCTGCCGAAGAGGCGGGTTTCGTCGAAGGTGCCAGGGTCAACCTGAACCTGCGCAACTTCTACATCAACCGCAACTTCACCAACCCCAGCAAAACCCAGGGCAAGGCTGAAGAGTGGACGCAAAGTTTCATCCTCGACGCCCGGTCCGGGTTTACCCAGGGCACGGTCGGGTTCGGCATGGACGTGCTGGGCCTGTACTCGGTGAAGCTCGATGGCGGCAAAGGCACCGGGGGCACGCAACTGCTGCCGCTGGACCACGATGGCCGTCCGGCGGACAACTTCGGTCGCACCAACGTGGCGTTCAAAGCCAAGTTGTCGCAGACCGAAGTGAAGGTCGGCGAATGGATGCCGGTGCTGCCGATCCTGCGTTCGGACGATGGCCGCTCGTTGCCGCAGACTTTTCGCGGCGGCCAGGTCACGTCGAAGGAAATCGCCGGCCTGACGCTCTACGGTGGTCAGTTCCGGCAGAACAGCCCGCGTGACGACAGCAGCATGAGCGACCTGTCGATGACCGGCAAAGCCGCGTTCACCTCGGACCGCTTCAACTTCCAGGGCGGCGAATACCTGTTCAACGAAAAACGCACGCAGGTTGCGTTGTGGAATGCCCAACTCAAGGACATCTACAGCCAGCAATTCCTCAACCTGACCCACAGCCAGCCCGTCGGCGACTGGACCCTGGGCGCCAACCTCGGCTATTTCTACGGCAAGGAGGACGGCAGCGCCCGGGCCGGTGACCTGGACAACAAGACCTGGTCGGCCCTGCTCTCGGCCAAGTACGGCGGCCACACCTTCTACGTCGGCCTGCAAAAGCTCACCGGCGACAGCGCCTGGATGCGCGTCAATGGCACCAGCGGCGGCACACTGGCCAACGACAGCTACAACGCCAGCTACGACAACGCCAGGGAGAAATCCTGGCAGGTGCGTCATGACTACAACTTCGTGGCGCTGGGCATTCCCGGCCTGACCCTGATGAATCGCTACATCAGCGGCGATAACGTGCACACCGGCACGATCACCGACGGCAAGGAATGGGGACGGGAATCGGAACTGGGCTACACCGTGCAGAGCGGCGCGCTGAAAGACCTGAACCTGAAGTGGCGCAACTCGACGATGCGCCGGGATTTCAGCAACAACGAGTTTGATGAGAACCGGTTGATTGTCAGCTATCCGATCAGTTTGCTGTAGATCTTGCTACCACTATTGCCGGCAAGCCGGTCTCGCTCCCACAAGAGATCATCGACCTGTGGGAGCGAGCCTGCTCGCGATGAAGTCAGCCCCCACACATCGGTGTCAGGATCTACTCCCGCGACTCGACCCCCAACTCATCCCAGACCAACTCGGCCAGGTGGAACGTCGCATTGGCCGCCGGAATGCCGCAGTAGATCGCGCTCTGCATGATCACTTCCTTGATTTCGCCACGGCTGACGCCATTGTTGGCGGCGGCGCGCAGGTGCAGCTTGAGTTCACCCTCGCGGTTCATGCCGATCAGCATGGCGATGGTGATCAGGCTACGGGTATGGCGCGGCAAGCCCGGACGGGTCCAGATGTCACCCCAGGCGTGGCGGGTGATCATTTCCTGGAACTCCGAGTTGAACTCGGTCAGCGTGGTCAGGCTGCGGTCGACATGGGCGTCGCCGAGCACGGCGCGACGCACGTTCATGCCCTCGTCGTAACGTTGTTTCTCGTCCACAACAATCCCCTTAATCGGCCAACAGGAAGGCCAGCACCCGCGCGCTGAAATCAGCCCCGGCCTGGACATTGGACAGGTGCGCGGCATAAAACTCGGCGTACTCGGCGCCCGGCACGCGCTCCTCGATGAAGTGCCCACCGGACGGAGGCGTAACGGCGTCTTCAGTGCCGGCGATGACCAGCAGCGGCACCTTGATCGACGACAATTGCTCACGCAAATCGGCATCGCGCACGGCCGCGCAATTGGCGGCATAACCTTGCGGCGACGTGGCCGCGAGCATGTCGGTGATCTGCTTCGCCGCCGCCGGATTGGCCTGGGCAAAGTCCGGGGTGAACCAGCGCGCAATCGATGCATCGCGCAGCGCAACCATGGCGGCCGCGCCGTCGCGCAGCACGGTTTCGATCCGGGGGTTCCAGATCGACGGATCGCCGATCTTCGCCGCGGTGTTGCACACCACCAGTTTGTTCAGGCGCTGTCCGGCGTTGATCCCCAGCCACTGGCCAATCAGGCCGCCCATCGACAGACCACAGAAATGCACCCGTTCGATGTTCAACGCGTCCAGCAGCGCCAACACATCGGCGCCCAGTTGCTCGATGCTGTACGGCCCCGGTGTGACCAGCGACTGGCCGTGGCCACGGGTGTCGAAACGCAGCACGCGAAAGTGCCGGGTGAAGTCAGCCATCTGCGCATCCCACATGTGCAGGTTGGTGCCCAGCGAGTTGGACAGCACCAGCACCGGCGCCTCCACCGGCCCATCGAGTTGGTAATGCAGTTCGCCCTCGGCGAGTTGTACGAAAGCCACAGCAATCTCCTTCAGGCAGTCAACGCGGAATGTTCAGCCACCGCACGCTCGACCCAGACCTGGGCCTGACCGAGGTAGTGGGCGGGGTCCAGCAGGTCATCGAGCTCAGCCGCCGACAGTTCGGCAGTCACTTGCGGCTCGTCGCCGAGCACGGCGCGCAGGTGTCGTTGTTCGGCCACGGCGCGCTTGCAGCATTGCTCCAGCAGGTGGTGCGCGGTGTCGCGCCCGACGCGCTGGGCGAGGACGATGCTCACCGCTTCGGCCAGGACCAGGCCCCGGGTCAGGTCGAGGTTGCGCGCCATGCGCTCGGCGTCCACTTCCAGACCGGCCGCGAGCAACAGCGCCTGCTTGAGACTGCCGGACACCAGGCAGCAAATCTCCGGCAAGGTTTCCCACTCGGCGTGCCACAGGCCCAGGCTGCGTTCGTGCTCTTGCGGCATGGCGCTGAACAGGGTCGAGAGCAAGCCGGGCACCCGCGTCGCGGCGCCGATCAGCACCGCCGCCCCCACCGGGTTGCGTTTGTGCGGCATGGTCGAGGAACCACCCTTGCCCGGTGCCGAAGGTTCGAACACTTCGCCGGCTTCGGTCTGCATCAGCAGGCTGATGTCGCGTCCCAGTTTGCCGAGGCTGCCGGCGATCAAGCCCAGCACCGAGGCGAATTCCACCAGGCGATCGCGCTGGGTGTGCCAAGGCTGCTCCGGCAGGCTCAACCGCAACTCGTCCGCCAGCGCCTGGGCAACCGGCATGGCCTTCTCGCCCAGGGCCGCCAAGGTGCCGGACGCGCCGCCGAATTGCAGCACCAGCAGACGTGGCCTGAGCGCTTGCAGGCGTTGCCGGCTGCGGGTGACGGCACCCAGCCAGCCAGCGATCTTCATGCCCAGGGTGACCGGCGTCGCATGCTGCAACCAGGTGCGCCCGGCCAGCGGTGTGGCAACAAAGCGCGCGGCTTGCGTCGCCAGGGTTTCGCCCAGTTGCGCCAGATCGGCTTCGATCAGTTCCAGCGCACGACGCAGTTGCAGCACCAGGCCGGTGTCCATCACATCCTGGCTGGTCGCACCCAGGTGCACATAACGCTCGGCGTCGGCATCGCTGGCCGCAATCCGCTTGCCCAAGGCTTTCACCAACGGAATCGCCGAATTGCCCGCCGTGGCAATCGCCTCGCCAAGGGCGGCAAAGTCGTACTGCCCGGCCTGGCACGCAGCGTCGATGGACGCCACCGCCGCGTGCGGAATCAACCCGACCCGCGCCTCGGCCCGGGCCAGTGCCGATTCGAAATCGAGCATGGCCTGAACCCGGCCCTGATCGCAGAACACCTCACGCATATCGCGGGCAGTGAAATAGGCATCGAACAATTGATTGCCCGGTCGCTGGTTCATAAACAGTCCTTGAAAGCGTGGGCCGCAGCGGCCCACGCAGATGGATCAAAGGTCGTGGTGCAGGTACTTCGCCTGTTTCGGCAGGCGCAGGCTGAACAGGAATGCCACCGCCATCATCACCGTAACGTACCAGTAGAACGAGTTTTCCATGCCCCCGGCCTTCAGGCTCAGCGCGACGTACTCCGCCGAGCCGCCGAAGATCGCGTTGGCCACCGCATACGCCAGGCCAACACCCAGGGCGCGCACCTCGGGCGGAAACATCTCGGCTTTCACCAGGCCGCTGATCGAGGTGTAGAAACTGACGATGGCCAGCGCCAAAGTGATCAGCACGAAAGCCAGGAACGGGCTGCTGATGCCTTTCAGGGTCAACAGAATCGGTACGGTAAACAACGTGCCGAGGGCGCCGAACCAGAGCATCGAGTTACGCCGGCCGATCTTGTCGGCGAGCATGCCGAAAAACGGCTGCATGCACATATAGAGGAACAGCGCGCCGGTCATGATGTAACTGGCGGTCTTGGCGTGCATGCCGGCGGTGTTCACCAGGTATTTCTGCATGTACGTGGTGAAGGTGTAGAAAATCAGCGAGCCACCGGCGGTGTAGCCCAACACGGTGATGAACGCGGCCTTGTGGTCACGGAACAGCGCCATGATGCTGCCGGCGTCCTTGTTCTCGCGCATCTCCTTGCTGGTGGTTTCCTTGAGCGAGCGACGCAGAAACAGCGAAATCAACGCAGCCACCGCACCGACAACGAACGGAATCCGCCAACCGTAGGCACGCAACTCATCTTCGTTGAGAAACTGTTGCAGGATCACCACCAGCAACACCGCCAGTAGTTGCCCGCCGATCAGCGTCACATACTGGAAGGAAGCGAAGAATCCGCGCTGGCCCTTGAGGGCCACTTCGCTCATGTAGGTGGCGGTGGTGCCGTACTCGCCGCCCACGGACAGGCCCTGGAGCAAACGGGCGAACAGCAGCAGGACCGGGGCCCAGACGCCGATGTCCTGGTAGGTCGGCAGGCAGGCGATGAGCAGGGAGCCGAAGCACATCATCAGAATCGAAATCAGCATCGAATTCTTGCGCCCGTGCTTGTCGGCGACACGGCCGAAAATCCAGCCGCCAATCGGTCGCATCAGGAACCCGGCGGCGAACACGCCGGCCGTGTTCACCAATTGCACCGTCGGGTTGTCCGAGGGGAAAAACGCCGGGGCGAAATAGATCGCGCAGAAGGCATAGACGTAAAAGTCGAACCATTCGACGAGGTTGCCCGACGAAGCACCGACAATCGCAAAAATCCGTTTGCTGCGCTCTTCGCCGGTGTAGTGCGCTGTAGTAGCGGAGGGAATGGTCATTGTTGTTTCACTCTTTGGGGACAGTGAAAGTCTAGACATACTTTGCAACAGTCCCGTTCCACAGATGGCTCAGCACCTACATTCCCTTGTGGGAGCGCTTGCCCGCTCCACAAGGCAATGTGCGGCGTTCGATCAATAATCGAAAAACACCGTCTCGGCCTCGGTCCCCTGCAACACCACATTCCACTGATAAACGCCGCTCGCATCCGGCTTCGCCAGCAGCGTGCCGCGACGTTCGGCAGGTACGCACTCCAGCAACGGATCGTTCACGTTGGCCGGTTCGCCCTCGAAGTAAATCCGCGTCAGCAAGTGCTTCACCAGGCCACGGGCGAACACGAGCACCACCAGGTGCGGCGCCTGGGTCGAGCCCTTCAGGCCTTCGACCGTCCCCGGCTTGATCGTGGTAAAGCGGAAGCGCCCTTCGGCGTCCACCGGAATCCGGCCAAAGCCTTCGAAGTGCGGGTCCAGGGGTTTGTCCTGATCGTCTTCGGGATGGTCGTACTTGCCGGCGGCGTTGGCCTGCCAGACTTCGAGCATCGCGTCGTTGACGATGTCGCCATTGCCATCGACGACTTGCCCGGTGATCGCCACGCGTTGGCCCAGGGTCTGTTCGACGGTCAGGTTTTCACGGTTCAGCCAGGTCAGGCCAATGTGGTAATACGGCCCGACGGTGTGGGACGTGGTCGCAGTCAGGGTCATCTTATTTCTCCATCGGCGTGGCGTCGCGGCCGCGCAGGACAATGTCCCAACGATAACCGAGGGCGTAGGAAGGAATGGTTTTTTCCAGGTCGAACCGGGCGATCAAGCGCTCCTTGGCGCTGGTATCCGGTACGCAGTTGTAGATCGGGTCGTACGCCAGCAGTGGATCGCCGGGGAAATACATCTGCGTCACCAGGCGGGTCAGGATGCTCGGCCCGAACAGCGAGAAATGGATATGCGCCGGGCGCCACGCGTTGTGGTGGTTGCCCCACGGGTAAGCGCCGGGCTTGATCGTCTGGAACTGATACCAGCCATCGGCGTCGGTCACGGTGCGACCCGTGCCGGTGAAGTTCGGGTCCAGCGGCGCATCGTGCAGGTCACGGGCATGGGCGTAGCGACCGGCGGCGTTGGCCTGCCAGATTTCCACCAGGATGCCCGGGACCGGCAGGCCGTTTTCATCCAGCACACGGCCGTGAATGATGATGCGCTCGCCCTGAGGTTGCCCCTCGTGCTGGGCGGTCAGGTCATTGTCCTTGTCGTTGATGCGTTCGGCACCGACGGTTGGCCCGGTGATTTCCGACAATGAATGGGGCAGAAACACCAACGGCTTGGACGGCGAGCGCAGGTTGGTGGATTGGTAAGCCGGGTGCAGGTATTCCGGCTGGGTGCCTTCCTGCGGGCGGCGATAACCAGGCTTGTCAGACATTTCGCTTTCCTCTGTTCTTGTTAGTCCGCTGGGCGTCAAACGCGCTCGATGGCCAGGGCCAGGCCTTGGCCCACTCCGACGCACATGGTCGCCAGGCCTTTCTTGCCACCGGTTTTTTCCAGTTGATGCAGCGCCGTCAGCACCAGACGCGCACCACTCATGCCCAACGGATGCCCCAGGGCAATGGCGCCGCCGTTCGGGTTGACCTGGGGTGCGTCATCGGCGATCCCCAGTTCGCGCAGCACGGCCAGGCCCTGGCTGGCGAAGGCTTCGTTGAGTTCGATGACGTCGAAATCGCTGACCGCCACACCCAGGCGCTCGGTCAGCTTGCGCACCGCTGGCACAGGGCCGACGCCCATCACCCGTGGCGCCACACCGGCACTGGCCATGCCCAGCACTTTTGCGCGAGCGGTCAGGCCGTGTTTTTTCACCGCATCGGCCGAGGCCAGAATCAACGCCGCCGCGCCATCGTTCACACCCGACGCGTTGCCGGCGGTGACGGTTTTGTCGGGACCGTTGACCGGTTTCAGTTTGGTCAGCGCTTCCAGTGTCGTGTCGGCGCGAGGATGTTCGTCCTGGTTGACCACGGTTTCACCCTTTTTGTGGGCAATACGCACTTCCACGATTTCTTCAGCAAAATAGCCAGCAGCCTGGGCGGCTGCGGTGCGCTGCTGGCTGCGCAGGGCAAACGCGTCCTGATCGGCGCGGGACACCCGGTAATCGTCCGCGACGTTGTCAGCGGTCTGCGGCATCGCATCCACACCGTATTGGGCTTTCATCAACGGATTGATGAAGCGCCAGCCGATGGTGGTGTCTTCCAGTTTCATGTTGCGCGAAAACGCCGCGTCCGCCTTGCCCATCACGAACGGTGCGCGGGACATCGACTCGACGCCACCGGCAATCGCCAGTTCCATCTCGCCACTGGCGATGGCGCGAAACGCCGTGCCGATGGCATCCATGCCCGAGGCGCAAAGGCGATTGAGGGTCACCCCTGGAATGGTTTCCGGCAGACCCGCCAGCAGCAGCGCCATGCGCGCCACGTTACGGTTGTCTTCGCCGGCCTGGTTGGCGCAGCCGAGGAACACCTCGTCCACTGCCGTCCAGTCCACGGACGGGTTACGCGTCATCAGCGCCTTGATCGGCACGGCGGCCAGGTCGTCGGCGCGGACGGTCGACAGGCCACCGCCGAAACGGCCGATGGGGGTGCGAATCGCATCGCAGATATAAACGTCGCGCATCACGCTTCTCCGGGAGCTTGGCCGTGGGCGGCTGCGGTGCGGGCTTCCAGATCACGCAGTGCCTGCAATTCGACCGCGGTCGGTTCGTCGGTGACCAGGACCGTTTCGGCGAAACGGATCGGCCAGCCGGTGGCGGCGCTCACCTGCTCGCGCGTCACGCCCGGGTGCAGCGCGGTGACCACGAATTCGTGGGTGCCCGCCTCCGGCTCCATGATGCACAGGTCCGTGATGATGCCCACCGGGCCGGCACCCGGCAGCCCCAGGCGTTTGCGCGAATCACCGCCCTCGCCATGGCCGACCGAGGTGATGAAGTCGAGTTTGTCGACGAAGGACCGCGCCGACTGCTTGAGGATGATCAGCACGCTCTTGGCCGAACCGGCGATCTCCGGCGCACCGCCAGCGCCCGGCAGGCGGACTTTCGGCTGATGGTAGTCGCCCACCACCGTGGTGTTGATATTGCCGAAACGGTCGACTTGGGCGGCGCCGAGAAAACCGACGTCGATACGCCCGCCCTGCAACCAGTAGCGAAAGATCTCACCGGTCGGGACCACGGTATCGGCAGTTTCCGCCAGCTCACCGTCACCGATCGACAGTGGCAATACGCTTGGTTTGGCGCCAATCGGGCCCGATTCGTAGATCAGGACCACGTCCGGCGAGGACGTCAGGCGCGCCAGGTTGGCGGCTTTGGAGGGCAGGCCGATGCCGACGAAGCACACCGAACCGTTCTTCAGGCGACGGGCAGCGGCGACGGTCATCATTTCATTGGTGGTGTAAGTCATTACTTCGCCTCCGAAGCAGCGGCCAGCTTGGCCTGGAACTCGCTGAAGTCAGCGCAGCCATGGATGTATTCGTTGATCCACGCGGTGAAGGTTTCACGGTCGCGGGCAATCGGATCCCAGGCCTGGTAGAAACGGTTGTCGCGCTCGTTGTAGCCGTGGGCGTAGGACGGATGCGCACCACCGGGGACGTGGCAGACCGCGCTCAGGGCCCAGGTCGGCAATACACAGGCATTCATCGGGGCCTTGAGGTCGTCGACGATTTCCTCGACGGTGACGATGCAGCGCTTGGCCGCCAGCGCGGCTTCTTTCTGCACGCCGAGAATGCCCCACAGCAGCACGTTGCCCTTGCGGTCGGCCTTCTGTGCGTGGATCACGGTGACGTCGGGGCGCACCGAAGGCACCGCCGCCAGCACTTCGCCGGTGAACGGGCACGTCACCGATTTGATCAGCGGGTTGACCTTCGGCAAATCGGAACCGGCGTAGGCACGCAGCACCGCGAATGGCAGGCCCGAAGCGCCGGCGACGTAGGCATTGGCCAGGTCGGCGTGGCTGTGTTCCTCGATTTCCAGCGCGTGCGGCCATTGCTTCTCGACGGCATCCCGCAGGCGGTGCAGGGAGCCGACACCCGGATTGCCGCCCCAGGAAAAAATCAGCTTGCGAGCACAACCGGCGCCGATCAACTGATCGTAGATCAGGTCAGGTGTCATCCGAACCAGCGTCAGATCTTTCTTGCCCTGACGAATGATTTCGTGACCTGCCGCCGTAGGGATCAGGTGAGTGAAGCCTTCGAGCGCGACGGTATCGCCGTCGTTGACGAATTGCTTCACCGCGTCGTGCAGCGAAAGGATTTCAGCCATGGGGCAGGCTCCCGATTTGTTTGAACCGACAGTGGATGAACAAGGCGCGATGCGCGCGCCGGATGACTGAAGGGTAAGCCTGGGGAATACCCCAAACAATCCGATAATCGACTAAGTGTTCGTTTATCGAACAGATTGTTGTCTTGCTAATCATCCTGATTGAGCACCGCGCCGCCTGCTTTCGCGAGCAAGCCCGCTCCCACACTTGGAATGCATTCCCCTGTGGGAGCGGGCTTGCTCGCGAAGGCCGCGACTCGGTATTACTGCCCCCCGGGCAGCTTCAAGTCGCATCCGCATGGCTGACCTTGCCCTTGATCAACACCGCCGCCGTCGCCAGCGCCGCCGGAATCACCAGCGCCGTCAGCACTTGTTCGAAGTTCCAGCCCAATCCGAGCAAGGTCGCGCCCATCCACGCCCCGAGAATCGCGCCGAACCGGCCGATCCCGAGCATCCACGAGACCCCGGTCGCCCGCCCCTGGGTCGGGTAAAACCGCGCCGCCAGGGACGGCATCGCCGATTGCGCGCCGTTGACACACATCCCCGCCACCAGCACCAGCGTTGCCAACAGCGTGATGCTGCCCAGGCTCTGCCCTACTGCGTAGGCAAACACCCCGGCCAGCAGGTAGAAAGTCCCGATGACCTTGTGTGGATTGAACCGGTCCATCGCCCAGCCCACGCCCACCGCGCTCAAGACGCCGCCGAACTGGAACAGCGCACCGATGAACGCGGCCTGCTCCATGCTCGCGCCGCTGTCACGCATCAGCGTCGGCAACCAACTGGTCAGCAGGTAGACAATCACCAAGCCCATGAAATAGGTGAGCCACAACAGCAGGGTGCCGGCGCTGTAGGTCCCGGAAAAGATCACCGCGAAAACATTGCGCGCCTTCACGGTCCGCTGTTCCGGCACGCTGAAACTGGCGGCCTGGGCGACTGTGTTGGGGTCGATCGGTGCCAGCGCCTTGCGCACTTTGTCGTTGCCACGGTTGCGCACCACCAGATAACGCGCCGACTCCGGCAACCACAACAGCAGGACGACCGCGAGGATCAACGGCAGAATGCCGCCCAACAGCAGCAGGCTGTGCCAACCGAACGCCGGAATCAGCTTGGCGGACATGAACCCGCCGCCGGCCATGCCAAGGTTGAAGCCGCAGAACATGCTGGTCACCAGCAGGGACTTCTTGCGCTCGGGGGTGTACTCGGCCAGCAGCGTCGTGGCATTGGGCATCCCGGCGCCGAGACCCAGGCCGGTGAGGAAACGCAGCACCAGCAACTGATCGACGTTGCTGCTGTAGGCCGAGGCCAGGCTGAAGGCGCCGAACACCAGCACTGCGCCCACCAGGACGACTTTTCGCCCGAAGCGGTCAGCCAGCGGGCCGGAACCCAGTGCGCCGAAGACCATGCCGATCAACGCTGCACTCATCACCGGGCCGAGGCTCGCACGATCGATGCCCCAGTCCTGGGACAGGGCCGGCGCGATGAAACCCATGGCCGCCGTGTCGAGGCCATCGAGAAAGACAATCAGGAAACACAGGATCACCACCCGCCACTGATAGCGCGAGATGGGTTGAGCATTGATGAAGGACTGCACATCGAGGCAGTTCCCTACAACGGACTGAGGCTGGTTCATTATTTTTATTCCACGCAAGAACGCAGTCGGACAGGAGCCAGCGCAGGCTGGCGCTGCCGCGACATTAGAGATCCGGGTGGAACACCGTCAATTCGATAAACGCAAGTCTGTGCGGTTATCGAACAGCTTAGCCGAACAACCTACGCAAACAGCTGGGCGCTGAGGTTGCGGCTGGCCGCGAGCAGCCCCGGCAGGAAACGCTGTTCCAGCTCGCTGCGGCTGACCCGCCCGGCATGGGTGCTGACATTGAGTGCCGCCACCACCTGCCCGGAGGCGTCATACACCGGTACGGCAATCGAACGCAGGCCCTGTTCCAGTTCCTGGTCGACGATGCACCAGCCTTGCTGCCGCACTTGCTGCAGGCATTCGAGCAGCGCCTCGGGGGTATGCAGGGTGCGGCTGGTCTTGGCTTGCAGGTCGGCATGGTCGAGGTATTCGCGCAGCGAGGTATCGTCCAGCGCCGCGAGCAGGATCCTGCCCATGGAGGTGCAATAGGCCGGCAGGCGCCCGCCCACCGAGAGGTCGACGGAAATCAGGCGCTGGGTGGTGGCCGAACGGGCGATGTACAAAATGTCATCGCCTTCCAGCGTGGCCATGTTGCACGCCTCGTGGAGCTGTTCGCTCATGCGGTCCAGGTAAGGTTGTGCCGACACCGCCAGCGGGGTCGAAGACAGGTAGGCATGGCCGAGGGTCAGCACTTTGGGCAACAGCGAGTAGGTGCGCCCGTCGGTGGTGGCGTAGCCGAGCTTGATCAGGGTGTGCAGGCAACGTCGCACCGCAGCGCGGGGAATTTCCGTACGGTGGCTGATCTGGGCGATGGTCAGGTGCCGTTTGCGCTCCTGGAAGGCGTGCACCACGGCCAGGCCACGGGCCAGGGACGTCATGAAGTCCGGATCGCCGGTCAGGGCCTGGATCCGCTTGGCGGGCGACGCGACAATCGGCGGCGCTACTGAAGCGAAGGAGTTGCGCAGTTGATCGTTCATATCAGGTCCTTTTCCCACACGGATCGGCGTCGGCTATTACAAGCGGCTCGGTATCGCTCACACAAGCTACAGACAGTCATGATTGGGCGATTATCGAACCGGCAATCGATAATCGCAAATTCCCGTCCTTTGAAGACGGCCGCCGTTCTGCCAGGCTTCGTCGTCCCTTACATGCTTTTTATTTGCGCTTGAGCCTTGAGTAAAATACCCCTGTCTAATACCTGAACTTATTCGACTTAATGGCGCCAGAAAGACATCGCTGCCTAATCGACGTAAAAAGTTGCAAGTAATTAAGCCCATCACACATCAAGATCCATTTTTAACTCTTTGCCGATAGTGTTCCGCAAATCGACCGCTATAATGCGAATCAGTGGCGACTGGTTTTTCTGATTGGCCGGTTTCGCCACCGGTAACGCGATGTTCAGTCGTTGTTGCCCGAAGCAGCGCCTGACGCTCATCGCAAAATGCGCAGGCAGTGCGCTCGCTAAACAGGAAACTGATGCTACGTCAGCTGTTTTGCTCTGGTGCCGTGGCCGCCTGCAACATGGAAGTATTGATCGCCGTGTCATGAACGATGCCTTCGCGGGCACTGTTTTTTCGCCGTGTGCGGTCGATACATTGGATGCAGCGCGATTTACCAGAATCCATCTCAACCCATACAGGTAGCACTGTGACGAAAGACGAACTGCGCGCCGAATTAGAGCGCCAGGAACAACGTTACAAGGAAGTTTACGGCGGGGAAGTCACCACTTACGCCGCCCAGCCCGAACCGGAACGCAAACCCTGGCGTAAACGCGCCACCGTTCAGGATCAGGCCTTTACCCAGGAACTGCAGAAGATGGAAAAGGAACTCAGAGCCGAAGAGCCATGAGCCTGGCGGTCTGAATCCTTTCAGGGCCTGCGTCTGCAACCGCTAAAAGCGGATGCACCGATGTTGCCATTCGCGCCCGCTACGAGCGGGCAGCGGTCACCTCATCCATCTGATGAGAAAATGGCTCATGTCTGGCCCCCTTCTCAGATATTTCATACAAGTCTTTACGCGGATCGTGATTGCGCGCGGAGCCCTTGTGCCTGGGTGCTTTGCGATGAAATTCAAGCACTTGCAACCCCCTGGAAAGGACCCGATCCCGGGGTATTGCTGCAGGATAATTCAATGAAGAATGTTACCGATGAGCAGCTAGTGCATCGATTACCCGTGTTTTCTGGCATAATCGCGCCCCCTTATGACCGGGTCAGAAAACCTTCATGATCGATTTATTCAGCGGACTGGATGCTTGGGTGCTTGTGAGCCTCTTGCTCGCCCTCACCTTTGTCCTCGCGTTCGAGTTCATCAACGGCTTTCATGACACCGCTAACGCGGTTGCCACCGTTATCTACACCAAAGCCATGCCGCCGCATCTGGCCGTGTTCTTTTCCGGTGTATTCAATTTCCTTGGCGTACTGCTGGGCGGTGTCGGCGTGGCGTACGCCATCGTCCACCTGCTGCCGGTAGAGCTGCTGATCAATGTGAACACCGGTCACGGCCTGGCGATGGTGTTCTCGTTGCTGGCCGCGGCCATCGCCTGGAACCTGGGCACCTGGTACTTCGGGATCCCGGCCTCCAGCTCCCATACGCTGATCGGCTCGATCCTCGGGGTCGGCCTGGCCAATGCCCTGATCAATGAAATTCCGCTGGCCGATGGCGTGAACTGGCAGAAAGCCATTGATATCGGGGCCTCCCTGGTGTTCTCGCCCATGGCGGGCTTTGTGATCGCGGCGCTGATATTGCTGGGTCTCAAATGGTGGCGCCCGCTGTCGAAAATGCACAAGACGCCGGAACAGCGCCGCAAAATCGACGACAAGAAGCACCCACCGTTCTGGAATCGTCTTGTGCTGGTGATCTCGGCCATGGCCGTGAGCTTCGTGCACGGTTCCAACGACGGCCAGAAAGGCATCGGCCTGATCATGCTGGTGCTGATCGGTATCGTCCCGGCACAGTTCGTGCTCGACCTGGGCAGCACCACCTACCAGATCGAACGCACCCGCGACGCCACTCTGCACCTGAGCCAGTTCTACAAGCGCAACGGCGACACCCTGGGTGAGTTCCTGGCGCTGGGCAAAAGCGTCGAAGGCGACCTGCCGGAGAAATTCCGCTGCAACCCGCAGCAGACCGAACCGACCATCAGCGCCCTGCTCGACACCCTCAAGGGCGTCGCCGACTACCACTCGCTGCCGTCGGAAAGCCGTATCGAAGTGCGTCGCTACCTGCTTTGCCTGGATGACACGGCCAAGAAGGTCAGCAAGCTGCCGGGCCTGGCCCCTCGTGAAAAGGCTGACCTGGACAAACTGCGCAAGGACCTGACCGCCACCACCGAATACGCACCGTTCTGGGTGATTCTCGCGGTGGCCCTGGCCCTGGGCCTGGGCACCATGGTCGGCTGGAAGCGCGTGGTACTGACCATTGGCGAGAAAATCGGCAAGCAAGGCATGACCTATTCCCAGGGCATGTCGGCACAGATCACCACCGCGAGCCTGATCGGCATGGCCAACATCTTCAGCCTGCCGGTGTCCACCACCCACGTCCTGTCATCGGGCGTGGCCGGCACGATGGTCGCCAACAAGGCCGGCCTGCAGAGCGGCACCGTGAAAACCATCCTGCTGGCCTGGGTCCTGACCCTGCCCGCCACCGTGGCCCTGTCGGCCGGCCTGTTCTGGCTGGCATCGAAGGCGCTGGGTAGCTGATTCATCGTTGCAACGAAAAAGGCGCGTTCCGAGAGGTTCGCGCCTTTTTTATTTGCATCCCGACCACTTGCCGGGGATTGATCCGCTTTTCAACAGGCAAAAAAAAGGGCAACCGAAGTTGCCCAAAATGCCTTGCGTGCTCATTGCCTCCAGAAAGACCTACGGTTTTTTCCGCTTGTGTGCGTCTTTCCAGATAAAGAATCCAAACCCTGCAAAAAACAGAACCATGAGGCTGACAGTCAGCACCCCGGCGAACACCACGTTGTCGAAAAACATGACTGGCCTCCTGCGCTTGCCTTGTTGCGATGGGTCTAAGTTAACCAATCAGGCAGGCGGGGAAATTGACCGGGATCAATATCGTCAGGGTTTGGAGGCAAAGGAGGAGGGAAAGTGATCTACATCAATAAAGAAGGGAGGGATTAACGCTTTTTCGGTTTGTTCTTCGGTTTCTTCTTGGCGGTTTTGCCCAGCGGCATGGCCTTCTCGAAGGCCAGACGCACTTCCTTCAGACGCTTTTCATTAAGGTCATGAACGCGCTTGGCACGTTCGGCATTCAGGTCGATCAACTTGTCGTCTTGGCTCATGGCGTTCAGTGCATCGTGTGAATTGAAATTCAACTGCGCAATCGTTCGCAGGGGGATTGCGCCAATAATGCAGCCTGGTGCACGCGCTGACCAGCGGTCCATGGCTCGAACGACGGCGAAACAAAAAGAATCGGACGACGTTCATGCAACCGGCTAGATCTGAATATCGACCCACAGCCCCTGGCGCGGCTCGTCATCGATCAGCGGCTTGACCGGCACGGTGTTGTCAGCGTTGAGCTCGACGCCGGGTATCGCCAGGTGCTCTTCGGGATCTTCATCCGCTTCACGGCGACGGCGTTGCTGCTCCTGCTTGCGGCGCTGTTCCTCGCGCAGCTGAAAAGCCGCCTCCTCGGGGTCGCGCTGTTGCAGGTCGATGGTGCTTTCGTTGGAGCTTTCCTGCACCGGTACAACGGGCGGGATATCCGGTCGCTGGCGAATCGGATCGTGCTGTGACGTGACCGGCACGGCACTCAAGGGAAGCATCGGTGGCAGCATGGTTTTTTTGTCTCCTGTCCTCAGGTTTTCGGCTGCGCCGATGACGACTTGAGCCATCGGTCGAAAACTGTGACCTGATTGGCACGCACAAGTGCCCTGCCCCCTGTGCATCTCAAGCGTTGAGCTAAGGTCAATCGATGAGTTTTTCCGAGAGTCCTTTGGCCCTCAAGCCCTCATTCCGTTAAGATAGCCCGCTTTTTCAAGGTGGGAGTCAGGCAGCATGGCGCAGCAGTATCAACCGGGGCAACGCTGGATCAGTGACAGCGAAGCCGAGCTGGGTTTAGGCACCGTTCTGGCACAGGACGGCCGCTTGTTGACCGTGCTCTACCCGGCCACTGGCGACACACGCCAGTACGCGCTACGGAATGCGCCCCTGACCCGCGTGCGATTTTCGCCAGGCGACTCCATCACCCACTTCGAAGGCTGGAAGCTGACCGTCCAGGAAGTCGACGACATCGACGGCCTGCTGGTCTATCACGGCCTCAACGCGCAGAACGAAGCGGTTACCCTGCCGGAAACCCAACTGTCGAACTTCATTCAGTTCCGCCTGGCCAGCGACCGTCTGTTTGCCGGGCAGATCGATCCCCTGGCCTGGTTCTCCCTGCGCTACCACACCCTTGAACACACCAGCCGTCAGTTGCAGTCCTCGCTCTGGGGCCTGGGTGGCGTGCGTGCGCAACCGATTGCGCACCAGTTGCACATCGCCCGTGAAGTGGCCGACCGCATCGCACCACGGGTTCTGCTGGCAGACGAAGTCGGCCTGGGCAAGACCATCGAAGCCGGCCTGGTGATCCATCGCCAGCTGCTTTCGGGCCGCGCCAGCCGCGTGCTGATCCTGGTGCCGGAAAACCTGCAGCACCAGTGGCTGGTCGAGATGCGTCGTCGCTTCAACCTGCAAGTCGCGCTGTTCGACGAAGAACGTTTCATCGAAAGCGATGCGACCAACCCGTTCGAAGACACCCAACTGGCGCTGGTGGCGCTGGAGTGGCTGGTGGACGACGAGAAGGCCCAGGACGCGCTGTTCGCGGCCGGCTGGGACTTGCTGGTGGTCGACGAAGCTCACCACCTGGTGTGGCACGAAGATCAGGTCAGCCCGCAATATTCGCTGGTCGAACAGCTGGCCGAAGTCATTCCCGGCGTGCTGCTGCTGACCGCGACCCCGGAACAGCTTGGCCAGGACAGCCACTTCGCCCGTCTGCGCCTGCTCGACCCGAACCGCTTCCATGACCTGCACGCCTTCCGCGCCGAGAGCGAAAACTATCGCCCGGTGGCCGAAGCCGTTCAGGAGCTGCTGGACAAGGGGCGTCTGTCGCCGGCCGCGCACAAGACCATCCATGGTTTCCTCGGCAACGAAGGCGAAGCCTTGCTGACGGCAGTCAACGATGGCGACACCGAAGCCAGCGCCCGCCTGGTTCGTGAACTGCTGGACCGTCATGGCACCGGCCGCGTGCTGTTCCGCAACACCCGCGCCGCCGTGCAGGGTTTCCCGGAGCGCAAGCTGCACCCCTACCCGCTGCCGTCGCCGGACGAATACCTCGAACTGCCGCTGGGCGATCACGCCGAGCTGTACCCCGAAGTCAGTTTCCAGGCCCAGCCGGATGCCAACGACGAAGAGCGCTGGTGGAAATTCGACCCGCGCGTCGAATGGCTGATCGACACGCTGAAGATGCTCAAGCGCACCAAGGTACTGGTGATCTGCGCCCACGCCGAAACCGCGATGGACCTGGAAGACGCCCTGCGCGTGCGCTCCGGCATCCCGGCCACGGTGTTCCATGAAGGCATGAACATCCTCGAGCGTGACCGCGCCGCCGCCTACTTCGCCGACGAAGAGTTCGGCGCGCAGGTGCTGATCTGCTCGGAAATCGGCAGTGAAGGCCGCAACTTCCAGTTCTCGCACCACCTGGTGCTGTTCGACCTGCCGTCGCACCCGGACCTGCTGGAGCAGCGCATCGGTCGTCTCGACCGGATCGGCCAGAAACACACCATCGAACTGCACGTGCCCTACCTGGAAACCAGCCCGCAAGAGCGCCTGTTCCAGTGGTACCACGAGGCTCTGAATGCGTTCCTCGCGACTTGCCCGACCGGCAACGCCCTGCAGCACCAGTTCGGCCCGCGCCTGTTGCCGCTGCTGGAAAACGCCGATGACGGCGAGTGGCAAGCGCTGATCGACGAAGCCCGCACCGAGCGCGAGCGCCTGGAAGCCGAGCTGCACACTGGCCGCGACCGTTTGCTGGAGCTCAATTCCGGTGGCGCTGGCGAAGGGGAAGCGCTGGTCGAGGCGATTCTCGAACAGGACGATCAGTTCGCCCTGCCGATCTACATGGAAACCCTGTTCGACGCATTCGGCATCGACAGCGAAGACCATTCGGAAAACGCCCTGATCCTCAAGCCGAGCGAGAAAATGCTCGACGCCAGCTTCCCGCTGGGCGACGACGAAGGCGTGACCATCACTTACGACCGCAACCAGGCGCTGTCCCGCGAAGACATGCAGTTCATCACCTGGGAACACCCGATGGTGCAAGGCGGCATGGACCTGGTGCTGTCCGGCTCCATGGGCAACACCGCCGTGGCGCTGATCAAGAACAAGGCGCTGAAACCCGGCACGGTGCTGTTGGAACTGCTGTACGTCAGCGAAGTGGTCGCCCCGCGTTCCCTGCAACTGGGCCGCTACCTGCCACCAGCCGCCCTGCGCTGCCTGCTCGATACCAATGGCAACGACCTGTCGGCCCGGGTGGCATTCGAAACCCTCAACGATCAGCTGGAAAGCGTGCCGCGTGCCAGCGCCAACAAGTTCATCCAGGCCCAGCGCGACCAGCTGACGCCACGGATCAACGCCGGTGAAGAGAAAATCCTCCCGCGTCACGCCGAGCGTGTGGCCGAGGCAAAACGTCGCCTGGCCGCCGATACCGACGAAGAACTGGCGCGCCTGACCGCGTTGCAGGCGGTCAACCCGACCGTGCGCGACAGCGAACTGGTCGCCCTGCGCACTCAACGCGAACAAGGCCTGGCCATGCTCGACAAGGCGGCGCTGCGACTGGAAGCGATTCGGGTGCTGGTGGCAGGCTAAGCTTCCTGCGCCACCGACCATGGAAAAGGCCCGCAGTGATGCGGGCCTTTTTTGTGTACTTGAATTTTCCAGTGCGGCTGATGATGTATCGCGAACCGGCTCGCGCCCACAGTGTTTGCACTATCCCCTGTGGGAGCGAGCCTGCTCGCGATAGCGCCTATGCCGTCGCCGCGGAAACCTGAGGCTCGACCACGGCGCCCAACTCCTCCTTCATCCGCTTGGCATCGCGCACAAAACAGCGCGACGCCAGGAACAGGAACACCATGGTCAGGAACAGCGCGACCGGGATCAGGTACATCGCGTCGTGCAGCCCGACGGCCTTGAACGCCTCGGTCATCTGTTCGGCCCCCGCCGCGAGCATGGCCGTCTTCGCAAAGTGATCGGACAGGCCGCCCACCACCACCGGCCCCAGGCCGCCGCCGAGCAGATACAACCCGGCAAAGAACAACGCCATGGCGGTCGCCCGCAGGCGCGGCTCGACCACGTCCTGGATGGCCGTGTAAACGCAGGTGTAGAAGTTGTAGGCAAACAACCAGCCGACACTGAACACCGCCACGAACACGCCGATCTCGATGCGTCCGGCGTGCAACGCCCAGGCGGTGCACAGCGTGGAGATGATCAGGCTGAACGCGGCGAACAGCAGGCGCCCGTTCGCGACCCGCTGGTGGATCTTGTCTGCCACCCATCCCCCCAGGGTCAGGCCGATCAGCCCGGTCACACCGACGATGATGCCGGTGGCGACGGCAGCCTCGTGCAAAGGCATCAGGAAGTAACGTTGCAGCATCGGCACCAGGAAGGAGTTGCACGCATAGGTCGCGAAGTTGAAACACAGCCCGGCCATGACCAGCCACAGGAAGGTCGGCACCGCCAGCACCCGACGGATCGGCCGGTCTACACGCTCCTGGGAAACCTGCACGCTTTCCGCCGCGCCGCGCTTCGGCTCCTTGATGTAGAACATGAACACCGCCAGGATCAGCCCCGGCACGGCGGCGATGAAAAACGGTGCACGCCAGCTGTCGAACGCCTTGACCATCCAGCCGATGGTGAAGAACGCCAGCAACAGGCCCAACGGCAAGCCCAGCATGAAAATGCCCATGGCTCGCGCGCGGCGGTGGGCGGGAAACAGGTCGCCGATCAGCGAGTTGGCGGCCGGCGCGTAACTGGCTTCGCCGATGCCGATGCCCATGCGCACGATCAGGAAGCTCCAGAAACTGCCCACCATGCCGTTGACCGCAGTCAACCCGCTCCACGCGGCCAGGCCCCAGCCCATCAATTTGGCGCGCGAACCGGTGTCGGCCATCCGCCCCAGGGGCAGCCCGGCAATGGCATAGACGATGGTGAATGCCGTGCCGATGATCCCCAACTGGAAATCGCTGAGGCTCCACTCCATGCGGATCGGCTCGATGATGATGGCCGGGATGGTGCGGTCGAAGAAATTGAACAGGTTCGCAAGGAACAGCAGGAACAGAATGCGCCAGGCATTCGCCGCTTGGGTCGAGTTCTGCATGGGTCCGTCTCTTTTATTGTTATGGGGGCTTCACTGCCGTCGCATCCGAGCCCGGAACCTGCAATCTAGTCAGGCTCGCCCGAGCTGTCTGTCATTATTTGTAAAGCTGATATCAGCCCATGGCGAACACCCGTTGCGCCTCGGCGCTCGAACCCGGAACCTGCCGACACCGGTTACTTTTCATGTGCCCCGACAGGCGTGAAAAAATACCGCCCGCGCCCCCTTCCCAAGCTCGTTGCGAAGCCTAGAATGGTGGCGTCGCCTTCTCTGACGCCGCCCTATCCCTCCTTTGATGATCGCCCATGTCCGAAGCCAGTCCGTGTCTGCATTGCGGTGCCTGCTGTTCTCATTTTCGCGTCTCGTTTTTCTGGGGAGAATGCACCTCTGCCGGCGGAACAGTGCCCGACGATCTCGTCGCGCCGATCAGCCCCAGCCGGGTCGCCATGCTCGGCACGGACTGCAAGCCCACCCGCTGTACCGCTCTGGTCGGGACCGTGGGCAGCACCGTTCAATGTTCGATTTATGACCAGCGCTCCAGCACCTGTCGGGAATTCGAAGCCTCGTGGGCCAATGGCGAGGCGAACGTGGATTGCGACGCCGCCAGGGCAGCGTTCGGCCTGCCCCCTCTGCAACCCGGGTTCGAAGCCTTCGAGGTCGCCTGAGCGTTAGCACCAAACGCTATCGAGTTCATACCAAAATCATTGGTACCACCGTGCCACTACGGCTGGCGCTGATTGCATGAGCTCTATACTCCAATGCATTCGCCGGCGTGCATGACGCGGGCAAGGACCTGATGGGGCGTGCTATGGAATGGCTGGGCTTGCATTTTGTCACTGAGCTGACCGCGGACGGCCAGGTCGTTCTCAACTGCACGCATGATCCGTTCCTGGTGCTGCTGGCCTATCTGGTGGCCTGCGTCGGTGGCTTCGCCACGCTGGATATTTCCGAACGCATTGGCCATTCGGAAAAGCCCGCCTCCCAAAGGCTCTGGCGTTGGGTCGGTGCCGGCTGCCTGGCGGGCGGTATCTGGGCCATGCACTTCATCGGCATGCTGGCGTTCCAGGCGCCGGTGCAGATTCGCTATGAATTGCCCATCACCCTGGCCTCGCTGCTGATCGCCCTCTTCGCCTCGTGGCTGGCGATGCATACCCTCAGCCATCCTCGCCTGACGATCCGACAATACGTGCAGGCCTCGATCTGCATCGGCATGGGCATCGCCACCATGCATTACGTGGGCATGTCAGCCATGCGTTCGAACGCGGTGGCGTATTACCAACCTGTCCTTTTCGGTCTGTCCATCGCGATCGCCATCGGTGCAAGCCTGGCGGCGCTGTTGCTCTCCAGTCGTCTGCGCGAAGGCGCTGGCCGGCTGCATCAACTGATCAAGCTCAGCGCCAGCCTGGTCCTCGGCGCAGGCATCATCAGCATGCACTTCACCGGCATGGCCGCCTTCACCCTGGTGCTCCCGGCCGGCAGCCCGCTGACCTTGCCCGGCGACAGCAGCCACCAGCAATTGGCACTCACGGTGGCCGTCATCACCCTCCTGATCATCGGCAGCAGCATCAGCGCGGCACTGGCGGACAAGAAACTGCAGCACAAGGAACGCGACCTGCAAAGGGTCAACATGCTGCTTGGCCAGTTGGACGAAGCACGCCTGTCGCTGCAACACGCGGCGAACTATGACGCCCTGACCGGCCTGATCAACCGCCGTGGCTTCAACCAGGTGTTCGCCGAGAAGCTGCAGCAGAAAACCACGGAAGGCGGCATGCTGGCGGTGATGTTCCTGGACCTGGACCACTTCAAACGCATCAATGACAGCCTCGGGCACGACGCCGGCGATGAGTTGCTCACCGTCATGGCCCGGCACATCAGGGGGTCGGTCCGCAGCCAGGAAGATGTGGTGGCGCGCTTTGGCGGCGATGAGTTCTGCCTGCTCATCAGCCTGCGTGATCGCGAGGAGGCGCGGCTCATGGCCCAGCGCATCATGCTGAAAATGAAGGAACCGATCGAGCTGGCCGGGCGCCGCATGGTCATGACCACCAGCATCGGTATCAGCCTGTTCCCCGAGGACGGCACGACCTGTGAAGAACTGTTGAAACACGCCGACCTGGCGCTCTATCAATCCAAGGGCGGCGGTCGTAACGGGCTGAACTTCTTCAACCCGAGCCTCAAAACCCGGGCCTCCCTGGACTTGCAAATTGAAGAAGAACTGCGCCATGCCCTGCGCGAAAACACCGGCCTGGTGCTGCACTACCAACCGATCTATGACTTGAAAAGCCACCAGGTCACCAAGCTCGAAGCGCTCGTGCGCTGGCAACATCCCATCCATGGCCTGCTGACACCCGATCGCTTTATCGCCATCGCCGAAGCCAACGGCCTGATCGCCGAGCTGGATCAATGGGTCCTGCGAAAAGCCTGCGAAGACCTCGCAGAGCTGTCGCGCCAGGGCGCAGAAACACTGCACGTCGCGGTCAACTGCTCACCGCTGAACCTGGCGCGTGAGGACCTGGCCAACGACATCGAACAGGCGCTGCGTGTGGCCGGGGTCGCCCCGCAGCGACTGGAACTGGAAGTCACCGAGAACGCGCTGATGGACAACATTGCCGAATCACTGGTGCTGCTGCGCCAGATTCGCGCCCTCGGCGTTTCGCTGTCGATCGACGACTTCGGCACGGGCTATTCCTCCCTGGCCTACCTGAGGCGCCTGCCGCTGAACACGCTGAAGATCGACCGCTCGTTCATCCAGGACATCCCCAAGGCCAGCCAGGACATGGAAATCGTGCAGGCGATCATCATCATGGCCCACACGCTGCACTTGCAGGTGGTCACCGAAGGCGTGGAGACCCCCGAGCAATATGCATTCCTGGAGCGCAACGGTTGCGACATGGTGCAGGGTTACCTGCTCAGCCGTCCGGTGCCCCTGACGGAACTGCGCACGGTGCTGGACGACATCCACCAGCGCCAACACACGTACGCCTTCAGCTCCCTGACCCTGGCTCACGGTACAACTGCACTAACGTCGACGGATCCTTTTCCAAAAAGCCCTGGCCCCCATGCAGGCGCATCAGTTGTGCGGCCAATCCGCTGATCGGCGTGGCCGAGCCCTGCTCGCGGGAAAACTTCACCGCCGTGTCCAGGTCCTTGAGCAGCGTGCGCACGTGCCACTTCACCGGTTCGAAACGGCTGTCGGCCATTTGCGGCGCCAGGATCTGCAACGGCTTCGAATCGGCGAATCCGCCGGCCAGCGCCTCGGCGATCAGACCCGCCTGGACGCCGGAGCGCTCGGCCAGCGCCACCACCTCGGCGATGACCAGCGCGTTACAGGCAACGATCATCTGATTGCAGGCCTTGGTCACCTGCCCCGCCCCGACCGCCCCCATGTGGGTGACCCGCTGGCCGAGACTGAGCAGCACCGGCCTGACACGCTCAAGGTCCGCCGCCGTGCCGCCAACCATGATGGCCAGGCTGCCAGCTTCGGCACCGACCACGCCGCCGGACACCGGCGCGTCCAGCCAGCTCATGCCGGCCCGGCTGGCCAACTGCGCCGACATTTCCCGGGTGGCGGCAGGTTCCAGGCTGGAAAAATCCACCAGCAACTGACCACTTCTCCCACCCTCGGCGATGCCACCCGGCCCAAACACCACTTCGCGAACCACGGCAGTGTCCGCCAGGCACAACATCACCACATCGGCGTGCTGGCATAGTTCGGCCGGTGTGGCAACGTGTCGCGCGCCCGCTTCAACCAGCGGGATGCACTTGGCCGGATTGCGGTTCCACACGGCCAGCGGATACCCCGCAGCCAGCAGGCGCCGGCACATCGGCAGGCCCATCAGGCCAATCCCGGCGAAACCCAACGATGGTAGGGTTGACATCATTTAGCCTTCTTTTCGATTAAAGATCGCCGAATATTGGCCGATCCATCATGACTAGGAAAGGATTCCCCCGAGCGATGCTCAGGCCAACCCCCTGATGCTTGGGCCCATTACGCGCCGAACGAAGACGCGAGAACCCAACCGTGACGGTCCGGCGCACCCCGCCGCCCAACCGACCAGCCCAGGTACATGGCGCACAATGACTTCCAAAAACAACCCGGCCCCCGCCATATCCGATCTGACGCCCAGCCCCGCAGCGAACAGCCCTGCTCCGTCGAAGCCATTGACGCCGTCGCGCCCGCTGGCGAGCCAGCAATACCTGTATTTCACCGAGACCAACACCGACCGCATCCTCGACAACCTCGACGGCCTGCGCGACCTGGTGTTCCCGCGCCCACCGCACCTGGAAGGCGACAGCGAACAGTACAGCGCCCAGGAATTCCCGTCGGTGTGCCTGATCGGCCTCGGACGCTGCGGTTCGAACATCGCACTGGATGTCGCGGAGCTGGTGTACAACGCCCGCAAGTTCTACCTCAACGAATTCAATAACGAGGATCGCGTATCGTCGGATAAACGCCTCGCCGACAAAGGCTACAGCCCGGCACAGTGGATCCGTTCCAGCCTGCGCCTGATCCCGAACAAGGCCACCAAGCCGGTGTTCCTGGTCGAGCCGCTGGTCATGCTCGGCGACCTCGACAAGGACATCGCCGGTCGCATCCGCTTCTCGCGCAAGGGCGAAAAAAGCGGCTTCCTGCGCGACTACAGCAAAATGAAGATCATGGACCTGTCGGAAGTCCACGCCGGTGGCGCCGGTAACGCGCCGATCCTCGGCCAGTACCTGGCCAAGATCATCCTGAACAAGGACACCCAGCGCTTCTCCAGCCCCGACTGGAAAATGATCCACTCGTACCTGATCGACAGCTGCGGGATCAAGGCCAACCAGTCGCGCCTGTACTTCTCGATCTTCAGTGCCGGTGGCGGTACCGGTTCGGGCATGGCTTCGGAGTTCGGCCTGGCCCAACAGCATTCCTACATGAACAAAACGTTCGACACCAAGCCGATGGACGAACACGACGGCAAGAGCGGTCATTCGTTTGTGTTCGAACCGATTTTCACCAGCGGCATCTGCGTGCTGCCGAACATCTCCGATCACCGCAGCGAAATGTCCGAAGCCCTGCACATCAACGCCGGTCGCCTGCTGTGTAAGTACCTGTCTGAAGAGTGGGACTTCTCCTACAACTTCGCCAACGAAGACAGCAGCGAAGCCAGCGTCATGGGCCGTATCCGCCCCTGGAACGCGATGATGCTGATCTCCAACGACATCATGCGCTACGCCGAAGAAAACGATGATGGCAACATTCAGAACATCGACGTCAACGCGATGGAGAAGCATGCCAACCAGTACATCTCGCAACAGATCTTCAACATCCTGACGGCGCAGGCGGTCACCACCGACTACGACCAGAACTACTTCCGTCGCGCCGGCATCGACATCGGCGAAACCATTCGCCTGGACGCCAACGACCTGTTCATGAGCCTGGCCGGCCCGGTCGCCATCGCCTACGCCGAATCCGTGGTACCGGAAACCCCGCCGCCGAGCAGCGACAAGTTCAAAGTGTTCGAGAAAGAGCCGCAACGCCTGAACATCGACGACCTGTTTTTCCGTTCCATCGACCTGCCGCATTTCAACAAGGTGACCCAGGCCATCGAAGGCATCAGCCTGCTGCCGATCGAATCCAAGCGTTACCGCGCCTCGCTGGAGCAATACAAGAATTCCGGCTACGACGCGGCGGCGCTGCACGACCTGCACTTCTTCAAGAACTGCTCGTCGGTGGTGTCGATCGTCTCCCTGCCGAAAGACTACAAGCTGTCCTACATGGACCTGAACCGGTTGAAGACCCACCTCAACAGCCTGTTCCCGAACACCACGCTCAAACGCTATGCGCTGGTGATCGGCGCCTCGGCCAACCTGTCGCTGACCACGTTGATCGCCAAGAGCCCTTGCCTGTCGGATGACTTCCTGACGCTGATCGTCGCATTCATCAAGCGCTGCTTCGCGAAGAACCCGTACCGCTTCGACGAAACGCTGGACAACTCGATCCTGGACTTCATCATCCAGGAGGAATTCAACGAAGAGTTGATCGACGATTTGCTCAACGAGTTCGAGAACCCGGCGAAAATCCTCGACACCAACTGGTATGCGATCAAGCCGATGTACGAAAAGAAGTACCGCGAACTGATCAACGACAAGGAGAAGTTCGTCTCGATCAATGACATTCGCCTGTCGCGCGATTGCGTGAAGAAAGCGATCAAGTACCTGCGCGAGATCTACCGTCACCGCATCGGCAAGACCAAGGTGATTTCGCTGAACAACCACACGGGCAAGACTTACTCGGTCTGATAGAGACCGAGGCGACCCCATCGCGAGCAGGCTCGCTCCCACAGGTGGACAGTGAGCCCCTGCGGGAGCGAGCCTGCTCGCGATGGGCCCTGAAAGCGGCGCAAATCCACATCTGGAAACAATTAAACAAGCCTCAACCAGCGCCCTCAACTGTGCCCGTTACGTTTACGTCACCGTGAAGCTGTAGCCTTTCTCTACGGCAACATGCCATCACGCTACTCGGCTACACACTTTTCCACGAAAACCTGACGCACCAATCAAGTGCGCAACTTCATTTCGTCGCCCTTTCCTGGATCATAATCCAGGGCGAAACCACCACTGCCCAAAGCGTCGGATCACGTTCGAAAAGATCCAGCGCCCGCGTTTCAGACAGTTTGGCGACCTCATCGGCGGCCAGCCAGGCAGCCACTTTCTCCCCATCGTCGGTCGCCACGGCCTCTGCCGCCGCGATCAAATCCAGGCCCGGATCGACCCACAATAGGGCACCCTTGGCGAAGAAGGGCTCCAGCTCTTTCCACGAAATAGATGCGGTTTCACCAAGCAGCTTGGCATAGAGGGTGCTAGGTTCTTCAGTCATGGGTCCTGTCCGGAAAAGAAATCGACGTGGATGATAACGTCGGTGGTCTGGCAGAAAAACCCGGAAGCAATTGCATCACCGATTGAAAACTGCAGGAGCGCCAAGGATTGCTGGATTGTTCAGCTGGAACCCCGCCGCAATTCTGTCTTTTTCTTTCACAAAAGCGACACCCCCTGATTTTGCCCCCCGGCGCCAGCTTCCCAGGCTGACAATCGGCGCTCTACACTGTACCGGTACAGTTGCCGAGGGCATTTTCCGGAGGATGTCGTAGATATCTGACCCGGTTCTGCTGCTACGGCGCCAGGACTATAAAAATTACAACAGTAAGAGTGGAGCACTATGACAAAGGCTACTAAGCAGATTTCCAAACTGTTTGCCGCTATGGTTCTGGCCGGGGTTGCCAGCCATTCGTTCGCAGCTGACACCATCAAGATCGGTATCGCCGGCCCTAAAACCGGTGCTGTAGCCCAATACGGCGACATGCAGTTCAGTGGCGCCAAAATGGCCATCGAGCAAATCAACGCCAAGGGCGGCGTGGACGGCAAGAAACTCGAAGCCGTTGAATACGACGACGCCTGTGATCCGAAGCAAGCCGTGGCGGTAGCGAACAAGGTCGTCAACGACGGCGTCAAGTTCGTGGTCGGTCACCTGTGCTCCAGCTCCACTCAACCGGCTTCGGACATCTACGAAGACGAAGGCGTGATCATGATCACCCCGGCTGCCACCAGCCCGGACATCACCAACCGTGGCTACAAAATGGTGTTCCGCACCATCGGCCTGGACAGCGCCCAGGGCCCTGCCGCCGGTAACTACATTGCCGATCACGTGAAACCGAAAATCGTTGCTGTGCTGCACGACAAACAGCAATACGGCGAAGGCATCGCCTCGGCCGTGAAGAAAACCCTGGAAGGCAAGAACGTCAAGGTTGCCGTGTTCGAAGGCATCAACGCCGGCGACAAGGACTTCTCCTCGATCATCGCCAAGCTCAAGCAAGCCAACGTCGACTTCGTCTACTACGGCGGCTACCACCCGGAGCTGGGCCTGATCCTGCGCCAGGCCCAGGAAAAAGGCCTGAAAGCCAAGTTCATGGGTCCGGAAGGCGTGGGTAACGACTCCATCTCGCAAATCGCCCAGGGTGCTTCCGAAGGCCTGCTGGTCACCCTGCCGAAGTCGTTCGACCAGGACCCGGCCAACGTTGCCCTGGCTGACGCCTTCAAAGCGAAGAAAGAAGACCCGAGCGGTCCGTTCGTGTTCCCGTCGTACTCGGCTGTGACTGTGATCGCTGATGCCATCACCTCCGCCAAGAGCGAAGACCCTGCCAAGGTGGCTGCCGCCATCCACGCAGGCACTTTCAAAACCCCGACCGGCGACCTGAGCTTCGATGCCAAGGGCGACCTGAAAGACTTCAAATTCGTGGTTTACGAGTGGCACTTCGGCAAACCTAAAACCGAAGCTTCGCCTCAGTAAGGCTTTGCCTGACTGACTGCCAACAAAGCCCACGGCGTGCCGTGGGCTTTGTTTTACGAATGTACCTGGGCCGTACTGGCGTGATCCGCCAGTCTCCCCACCTGAAAATCTCAAAACCGTCATCAGCGGTTCGCTGGCAAAACCCGGATTCGAAGTGGATGCAGATCCACGGGGCTCGGGCGGGAAAATGACTCCACCAGTGAAATGCGTATCAGGTTTTTAGGAGCGCTGTAATGCCTGACATCTATCACTTTTTCCAACAGCTGGTTAATGGCATGACCATTGGCAGCACGTATGCCCTGATCGCCATCGGCTATACGATGGTTTACGGCATCATTGGAATGATCAACTTCGCCCACGGCGAGGTGTACATGATCGGTTCCTACGTGGCGTTCATCGCCATTGCCGGGCTGGCCATGATGGGACTCGACAGTGTTCCGCTGTTGATGACCGCCGCTTTCCTCGCGACCATTGTCGTGACCAGTGCCTACGGCTACAGCATCGAACGGATCGCCTACCGCCCCTTGCGTGGCAGCAACCGTCTGATCCCGCTGATTTCCGCCATCGGCATGTCGATCTTCCTGCAGAACACCGTTCTGCTGGCGCAAGACTCCAAGGACAAATCCATTCCCAACCTGATTCCGGGCAACTTTGCCTTTGGGCCAGGTGGCGCACATGAAGTGCTGATTTCCTACATGCAAATCGTGGTGTTCGTGGTGACGCTGATCGCCATGCTCGGCCTGACGCTGTTCATCTCCCGCTCTCGCCTGGGCCGCGCCTGCCGCGCCTGCGCCGAAGACATCAAGATGGCCAACCTGCTGGGCATCAACACCAACAACATCATCGCCCTGACCTTCGTCATCGGTGCCGCACTGGCGGCCATCGCGGCCGTGCTGCTGAGCATGCAATACGGCGTGATCAACCCGAACGCCGGTTTCCTGGTCGGCCTCAAGGCCTTCACCGCCGCCGTACTGGGCGGAATCGGCAGCATCCCCGGCGCCATGCTCGGCGGGCTGGTGCTCGGCGTTGCGGAAGCCTTCGGTGCCGATATCTTCGGCGACCAGTACAAGGACGTCGTGGCGTTCGGTCTATTGGTCCTGGTGTTGTTGTTCCGGCCAACCGGCCTGCTGGGTCGTCCGGAGGTTGAGAAAGTATGACTAGGAATCTTAAACAGGCGTTGTTCAGCGCCTTGCTGGTGTGGGCGGTTGCCTACCCGGTACTGGGCCTGAAACTGTCCATCGTCGGTATCAAGCTCGAAGTTCACGGCACCAGCACCACCACGCTGGCCATCATCGCGGTGTGCTCGGTCCTGATGTTCCTGCGGGTGCTGTTCGATCAGCAGATCAGCTCGGCCTGGCGCTCCTCGCCCGGCATGCCGTTGATCCCGGCCAAGACCAGCCACTTCCTGACCCTGCCGAGCACTCAACGCTGGATCATCATTGCGTTGATCATCGGTGCCCTGATCTGGCCGTTCTTCGGCTCCCGTGGTGCGGTGGACATCGCCACCCTGGTGTTGATCTACGTAATGCTCGGCCTCGGTCTGAACATCGTGGTCGGCCTGGCCGGCCTGCTCGACCTCGGCTACGTCGGTTTCTACGCCGTCGGCGCCTACAGCTATGCGCTGCTCTCCCACTACCTGGGCCTGAGCTTCTGGGTCTGCCTGCCGATCGCCGGCCTGATGGCCGCCACCTTCGGCTTCCTGCTGGGCTTCCCGGTCCTGCGCCTGCGCGGTGACTACCTGGCCATCGTGACCCTGGGCTTCGGTGAAATCATCCGCCTGTTCCTGCGTAACCTGACCGACATCACCGGTGGCCCGAACGGCATCAGCAACATCGAGAAACCGACGTTCTTCGGCCTGACCTTCGAACGTAAAGCCGCCGAAGGCATGCAGACTTTCCACGAGTACTTCGGCCTGGAATACAACTCGATCAACAAGGTGATTTTCCTTTACCTGGTTGCGCTGTTGCTGGCCCTCGCCGCGCTGTTCATCATCAACCGCCTGCTGCGCATGCCGATCGGCCGTGCGTGGGAAGCCCTGCGTGAAGATGAAATTGCCTGCCGTGCGCTGGGTCTCAATCCTACGGTCATCAAGCTCTCGGCCTTCACCCTCGGTGCCAGCTTCGCCGGTTTCGCCGGCAGCTTCTTCGCCGCCCGCCAGGGCCTGGTGACACCGGAGTCGTTCACCTTCATCGAGTCGGCGATCATCCTCGCCATCGTCGTGCTGGGTGGCATGGGCTCGCAGCTGGGCGTGATCCTGGCGGCCGTGGTGATGATCCTGTTGCCTGAAATGATGCGTGAGTTCAGTGAGTACCGCATGTTGATGTTCGGCGCCCTGATGGTGCTGATGATGATCTGGCGACCTCAAGGTCTGCTGCCCATGCAACGTCCTCACATGGAGCTGCGCAAATGAGCCGCGAGATCCTTAAAGTTGAAAATCTGAGCATGCGCTTCGGCGGCCTGCTCGCGGTCAACGGCGTGGCCCTGACCGTGAAAGAGAAACAGGTGGTTGCCCTGATCGGCCCCAATGGGGCCGGCAAGACCACGGTGTTCAACTGCCTGACCGGTTTCTACAAGCCGAGCGGCGGCAGCATCCTGCTGGACGGCGAGCCAATCGAGGGCCTGCCCGGCCACAAGATTGCGCTCAAGGGCGTGGTGCGCACCTTCCAGAACGTGCGCTTGTTCAAGGACATGACGGCGGTCGAGAACCTGTTGATCGCGCAACACCGTCACCTGAACACCAACTTCCTGTCCGGTTTGTTCAAGACCCCGGGGTTCCGCAAGAGCGAGCGCGAGGCGATGGAATTCGCCGAGTACTGGCTGGACAAGGTCAACCTCACGGAATTTGCCAACCGTCCGGCCGGCACATTGGCCTACGGTCAGCAACGTCGCCTGGAAATCGCCCGCTGCATGATGACCCGCCCACGGATCCTCATGCTCGACGAACCGGCCGCCGGCCTGAACCCGAAGGAAACCGAAGACCTGAAGGCGCTGATCAGCGTGTTGCGTGAAGAACACGACGTGACCGTGCTGCTGATCGAGCACGACATGAAACTGGTCATGAGCATTTCCGACCACATCGTCGTGATCAACCAGGGCACCCCCCTGGCCGATGGCACGCCGGAACAGATCCGCGACAATCCTGAAGTGATCAAAGCCTACCTGGGGGAAGCGTAAATGCTGCAGTTCGAAAACGTTTCCACCTTCTACGGCAAGATCCAGGCCCTGCACAGCGTCAACGTCGAAGTCCGCCAGGGCGAGATCGTGACCCTGATCGGTGCCAACGGCGCCGGCAAGTCGACCCTGCTGATGACCCTCTGCGGTTCGCCGCAGGCCCACAGCGGCAGCATCCGCTACCTGGGTGAGGAGCTCGTCGGCCAGAGTTCGTCGCAGATCATGCGCAAGAGCATCGCCGTGGTGCCGGAAGGTCGTCGGGTGTTTGCCCGCCTGACCGTGGAAGAAAACCTCTCGATGGGCGGCTTCTTCACCGAAAAGGGTGATTATCAGGAACAGATGGACAAGGTTCTGGGACTTTTCCCACGCCTGAAAGAACGCTTCACTCAGCGCGGCGGCACCATGTCCGGCGGCGAACAGCAAATGCTTGCCATCGGTCGTGCACTGATGAGCAAACCCAAGCTGTTGCTGCTCGACGAGCCCTCGCTGGGCCTGGCCCCGATCATCATCCAGCAGATCTTCGATATCATCGAGCAGCTGCGCAAGGATGGCGTGACGGTGTTCCTGGTCGAGCAGAACGCCAACCAGGCGCTGAAGATCGCTGACCGCGCCTATGTTCTGGAGAACGGCCGGGTGGTGATGCAAGGCACCGGTGAAGCGCTGCTGACCGACCCGAAAGTGCGCGAAGCGTACCTGGGCGGCTAAGCGGCTGCAGAACCAGAAAAGACGGCCTTCGGGCCGTTTTTTTATGGCCCCCGATTGTGGGAGCGAGCCTGCTCGCGATGGCCTTAGATCCTTCAACACGATCGTTGAAGGTCAAACCGCAATCGCGAGCAGGCTCGCTCCCACCGGGGCCGGGGTAATGCTTCAAAGGCGATCCAGTGCCTCGCCACTGCGCTTGAACCAGCCCATCAGATAATCCGCGAGCACCTGCGTACGCTTGGGCAAGCCACCCTGGTAGGGGTGCACCAGGTACATCGGCATCCGTCGTGTCTGGAAGTCGCGCAGGAGCCAGCGCAATCGACCGTCAGCCAATTCCGCCTGCAACAGGTAGGACGGCAAACGCGCGATACCAGCGCCCGCCAGTGCGGCTTTTTTCAGCAGGCTGTAATGATTGCTGGCGAACGGCCCGCAGACGCGCACCCGCAACAGCTCGTGTTGCTGGTGATAGAGCCATTCCTCGCGCCCGCTGTAGTGGCTGTTGAGCAGGCACTGGTGCTCCGCCAGGGCCTGCGGCGCCAGGGGTTCGCCGTGTTGCGCGAGATAGGCCGGGCTGGCGCAGGTCAGTTCGTGCCAGGCCAGCAGCGGGCGCGCCACCAGACGCTCGTCATTGCCCACTTCGGAACGCACCGCCAGGTCGAAACCTTCCCGGGACAGGTCCCGGTAGTCGTTGCTGAGGTCGAGTTCAATCTGCACTTGCGGGTACTGCTGGGAAAACTCCAGCAACAAGCCATCGAAGAAGGTTTCTCCCAGGGACACCGGAACGGTCATGCGCACCGGTCCGACCATGTCGTCCTTCAGGCGGGCCAACGCCTGACGCGCCCTTTCCACCTGCACCACCAGCGCCTGCGCTTGCGGCAACAGCGCCGCCCCTGCTGCCGTCAGGCTCAGCCGACGCGTGGTGCGCTGCAGCAGGACCACGGAAAACCGCGTCTCCAGCAAGCTGATGCGCTTGGACAACTGGCCTTTGCTGCACCCCAGTCGCTGCGCCGCCAGGGTAAAGCTGCCGGCTTCGATCAACACGGCAAACGCCGCCAGATCATCCATCTCGCTCATGGATTGTTTCCAATAGAAAACCAAAGATTGCCTATTAGCGCGCTTATCCACGGAAAAAACCACTCTAGACTGAAACCACTTTCAACCCACACGAGGATCCACCCCATGAAAATTCTTCTGATCGGCGCAGCCGGTACGATCGGTTCGGCCATCGACAAAGCGCTGTCCGAGCGTCACGAGATCATCCGCATCGGCCGCAACAGCGGTGATTTGCAGGTGGATATCAGCGACAGCGCCTCGATTCGCCGCCTCTTCGAAAAGACCGGGACATTCGATGCGCTGATCTGCGCCGCCGGCAACGTGACCTTCGCCCCGCTCGACGAAATGAGCGAAGACAGTTTTGCCCTGGGCCTCAAGGACAAACTCATGGGCCAGGTCAACCTGCTGCTGATCGGCCGCGAATTCGCCAACGACGGTGCCTCGTTCACCTTCACCACCGGCGTGCTCAGTCACGACCCGATCCGCAGCGGCGCGTCGGCGGCGCTGGTCAACGGCGCCCTCGACAGTTTCGTGCGGGCTGCCGCGATCGAACTGCCGCGCGGCCTGCGCGTGAACTCGGTCAGCCCTAACGTGCTGCTCGAGGCCATGGGCAAATATGCACCGTACTTCCGCGGCTTCAAGCCGGTTCCCGCAGCCGATGTGGCACTGGCCTACGCCAAGAGCGTGGAAGGCCTGCAAACAGGTCAGACCTTTCATGTGGGCTGAGCCCTTGTGATGAACGGTCAGGCTGAGTAACGTGGCGGCACTTGTCTGGAGAGCCAAAGATGCGTGTTGCCCGTTCCTTAGTCCTCGTTGCCCTGCTTCCGCTGTTCGCCGCCTGCCAGTTACTGGAAAGCCCCCGTGAAAGTGCCTCTCACGTGGGTCAGAGCCGAATGCAGGGTCAACTGATGGCAGCCGATGGCAAACTGGTGTTCCAGCCGTGCAATGAGCAGCGCAGCCTGGTGGTCAACGACATCGGCGGCACCAGTGTCCTGCAGGAGGCCGCGACCCTGGCCGACGCGCAGGGCAAGCTGTTCGCCGATGTTCGCGGGCGCGTCGTTGCCAGCGGCGGCGAGGACCGGCTGGACCTGGCGCAGTTGTACCGCGTCGAGCGCTCGGGCACCGCGTGCGACGATCCTAACTTCAAGTTGCTGATCCTGCGTGCCGCCGGCCATGGTCCGGACTGGAACGTCAGGGTCAGCGGCAAGGGCATGGTCATCGACCGGGCGGGGCAACCGCCGCTGGCCGTTCCCTACGTTGAGGAGCAACTGGGCGACGGGCGCTTCAACCTCAGCACCGAAGCCAATAACCAGCACATCGAACTGTGGGTCGCGCCGCAGCGTTGCGTCGACAGCAGCACCGGCAGCATTGCGCACATGAGCGCCGAGTTGCGCGTCGATGGCCAGGTCCAACGGGGCTGCGGGTATTTCGGCGGTTCGCGCAACGACTGATCGTTTAAGCCTCACGGGAATCGTCCTTTGAGGCTTATAATCGCGGCCTTCAAACGCCCTGGCGCAGTTGTGCGCCCCGCGAACCGGATCCCGCCATGTTACGAATCACCGAACTCAAGCTGCCGATCGACCATCCCGATGAAGACCTGCGCCGCGCCATTGTGCAACGCCTGGGCATCGCCAGTGATGACCTGCTCGACTTCACCTTGTTCAAGCGCAGCTACGATGCGCGCAAGAAATCCTCCGAACTGTGCTTCATCTACACCATCGACCTCACCGCCAGGGATGAGGCGGCCCTGCTGCACAAGTTCGCCGATGACCGTAACGTCAACGTGGCACCGGATGTCAGCTACAAAATGGTCGGCCAGGCGCCGGCCGGCCTTGAGCAGCGCCCGGTCGTGGTCGGTTTCGGCCCCTGCGGCATTTTCGCCGGCCTGTTGCTGGCGCAGATGGGCTTCAAGCCGATCATCCTCGAGCGCGGCCCCGATGTCCGCCAGCGCACCAAGGACACCTGGGGGCTGTGGCGCAAAAGCGTCCTCAACCCTGAGTCCAACGTGCAGTTCGGTGAAGGGGGTGCCGGCACCTTCTCCGACGGCAAGCTCTACAGCCAGATCAAAGACCCGAAATTCATCGGCCGCAAAGTCCTGCACGAGTTCGTCAAGGCTGGCGCGCCGGAAGAAATCCTCTACGTCAGCAAGCCGCACATCGGCACCTTCCGCCTGACGGGCGTCGTGGAAAACATGCGCGAGCAGATCCGCGCCCTGGGCGGTGAGGTGCGCTTCCAGCAGCGCGTCACCGACGTGTTGATCGAAGACGGTCAACTGGTCGGCGTCGAGCTCCACGGCGGCGAACAGATCCACTCCAGACACGTGATCCTGGCCCTCGGCCACAGCGCCCGCGACACCTTCCGCATGCTCCACGGCCGTGGCGTGTTCATGGAAGCCAAGCCGTTCTCCGTGGGCTTCCGCATCGAGCACCCGCAGTCGCTGATCGACCGCGCGCGCCTGGGCAAATACGCCGGCCACCCGAAACTTGGGGCCGCCGATTACAAACTGGTGCACCACGCCAAGAATGGCCGCTCGGTCTACAGCTTCTGCATGTGCCCGGGAGGCACCGTGGTTGCCGCGACGTCCGAGCCCAATCGCGTCGTGACCAATGGCATGAGCCAGTACTCGCGTAACGAGCGCAACGCCAACTCCGGCATCGTGGTCGGCATCACCCCGGAAGTCGATTACCCGGGCGGACCGCTGGCGGGCATCGAATTGCAGGAACGCCTGGAATCCCACGCCTATGTCCTGGGTGGCAGCAACTATGAGGCGCCGGCGCAACTGGTGGGCGATTTCATCGCCGGCAAACCGTCCACCGAGCTGGGCAGTGTCGAGCCTTCCTACAAACCCGGCGTGGCACTGGGCGACCTGGCCCTGGCCTTGCCGGCGTTCGCCATCGAAGCCATTCGCGAAGCCTTGCCGGCGTTCGAAAAGCAGATCCGTGGTTACTCGCTGCATGACGCCGTGTTGACCGGGATCGAAACGCGCACCTCATCGCCGTTGCGCATCACCCGCGATGAATCGATGCAGAGCCTGAACGTGAAAGGGTTGTTCCCGGCAGGCGAAGGCGCAGGTTATGCCGGCGGGATTCTGTCGGCGGGTGTCGATGGCATTCGCATTGCCGAGGCCGTAGCGCGGGACATCCTCGGCCTGCCAGCCTGACCCGGGAAAAGTGCTGCCCCCTGTGGGAGCGAGCCTGCTCGCGAAAATCGAGGTCGTTGCCGGGTATCTGGCACCCTCACGATCATCGCAAGCAGGCTCGCTCCCACAACGCTGTTCAGTGTTTCAAATCTCCTAGATATTGGCGCGCTGGACAGTGCCTGGCAGCGGTTCGCCGCGCTCGGCGCAAGCGGCCACTTCAGCCATCAACCCACTCAATTCATACCCCTCGGCCTTGAGCCATTGCTGATCGTAGTAAGTCGTGGCGTAACGCTCGCCACCGTCACACAAAATGGCCACGATCGACCCCGACTCCCCCGCTGCCGCCATCTGCTGCGCTGCCATCAACGCGCCGATCAGGTTGGTCCCGCTCGACCCGCCGACACGCCGCCCCAGGCGTTGCGCCAGGTAGTGCATGGCAGCCAGCGACAAGGCGTCCGGCACCTTGACCATCGCATCGATCACTTTCGGCAGGAACGACGCCTCCACCCGCGGCCGTCCGATGCCTTCGATCCGCGAGCCGTGATCCAGGCGCAGGCTGGCATCGCCGGTCTGGTAGTAAGCGAAAAACACCGAACGCTCGGCATCGGCACACAACACGCGGGTGCAATGCTGGCGATAACGCACGTAGCGGCCGAGGGTCGCGGTGGTGCCGCCGGTGCCGGGGCTGGATATCAGCCAGCTCGGCTCGGGATGTTGCTCGAAACGCATCTGGTGGAAGATTGACTCGGCGATGTTGTTGTTCGCCCGCCAGTCGGTGGCGCGTTCGGCGTAGGTGAACTGGTCGATGAAATGCCCGTCGTGCTCACGGGCCAGGCGCTCGGACTCGGCATAGATTCGGGTCGGATCGTCCACCAGGTGGCTTTTGCCGCCGTAAAATTCAATCTGCGCGATCTTCTCCCTGGAGGTGGTTGCCGGCATCACCGCGATGAACGGCAACCCCAGTAGACGAGCGAAGTACGCCTCGGAAATCGCCGTCGAGCCGCTGGATGCCTCGATCACCGGCGCACCGGGCTTGAGCCAGCCGTTGCACAGCGCATACAGGAATAATGAGCGCGCCAGGCGATGTTTCAGGCTGCCAGTGGGATGGCTCGACTCATCCTTGAAGTACAACTCGATGCCCGGAAAACCTGGCAGGGGCAAGGGGATGAGGTGAGTGTCGGCGCTGCGCTGGAAGTCGGCTTCGATGATCCGGATAGCTTCCCGGGCCCATTGTCGGTTGTCGCTCATGATGGCTTCTCGTTGAGGCGGCCTTGTTGCAAGGCTCAGCCCCGCAGCTTAGGAAAAATCCGACATCGCGCACAGATACAGCTGAGCCTCAATACCTGAATCAACTGCTAGGCTCAGTCCGTGCTGCCCATCGCCCCTCCACGGCATATAACAAAAAAGAATATAACTTTTGTTTTAACAACTAACGGTACGGGTTAGGGTGTGCCACCTTTTTCATAATTCGATGGAGAGCGACCTTGCCTCTGCGTAGCACTTTCACGCGTTTCTTTCAGTTGGAAGCTGCCAGCGGTCTGTTGTTGATCGCCGCAGCCGCCCTGGCCCTGATCATCAACAACTCATCGCTGTCATGGCTGTACAACGGTCTGCTGGACACCCCCGTGGTCGCCCAGGTCGGGGCGCTGAAAATCGCCAAGCCGCTGCTGCTGTGGATCAATGACGGCCTGATGGCGCTGTTCTTCCTGCTGATCGGCCTGGAAGTGAAGCGCGAAGTGCTCGACGGCCAACTGGCGAAACCCTCGCAGATCGTCCTCCCCGGCGCCGCGGCCATTGGCGGCATGATCGTGCCGGCCCTGATCTACTGGTTCCTCAACCGCGACAACCCGGCGGCACTGAGCGGCTGGGCCATTCCGACCGCCACCGACATCGCCTTCGCCCTCGGCGTGCTGGCCCTGCTGGGCAAGCGGGTGCCGGTGTCGCTGAAACTGTTCCTGATGACCCTGGCCATCATCGATGACCTCGGTGCAATCGTCATCATTGCGATCTTTTATTCCGGCGCCCTGTCGACCTTGTCCCTGGCGCTGGCAGCCGTCTGCATCGGGGCGCTGATCGCGATGAACCGGATGGGTGTGGTCAAGCTCGGGCCGTACATGATCATCGGCCTGATCCTGTGGGTGTGCGTTCTCAAGAGCGGCGTCCACGCCACGCTGGCCGGCGTGACCCTGGCGTTCTGCATCCCGCTGCGCACGAAAAACGCCGAACCTTCGCCCCTGCTGACGCTGGAGCACGCCCTCCACCCCTGGGTGGCCTACGGCATCCTGCCGCTGTTCGCCTTCGCCAACGCCGGCTTGTCCCTCAGTGGCGTGACCGTCGAAAGCTTCACCCACGACGTTCCCATGGGCATCGCACTGGGCCTGCTGCTGGGCAAGACGATCGGTGTATTCGGCCTGACGTGGCTGGCGGTGAAAACCGGCATCGCTGCCCTGCCCCAAGGCGCCAACTGGGGGCAGGTACTGGGTGTGGCGATCCTCTGCGGGATCGGCTTCACCATGAGCCTGTTCGTCGGTTCCCTGGCCTTCGTGCCCGGAGCCAGCGACTACGCCGGCATGGACCGCATGGGCATCCTCACCGGCTCGATCCTGGCCGCCTTGATCGGTTATGCGGTGACGGCGGCATCGAGCCGCAGGCCTGCTGCATTGCCTTCCTGAGCAACCGCCATGCCGAGAACGGCTGCAGCGGTTTCACCGCGCACAAAAAACCCCGACCAGCGCATGCTGATCGGGGTTTTCTTTGACCGCCTTCGCGCTTAGTGCGAAACGCGGCTGGTGCCGTCAACGGTCGCGATGCGTACGCGTTCGCCGACACGGAACACTTCGTTTTCCTGAACCTGCTGGACGTAGGCGCGCATGCTGCCGTCGTCTTCGCGCACGGTGATTTCCACGCCCTGGGTGCGGGTCAGGCCTTCTTCAGTGGCAGAGCCGAGCAAGCCACCGGCAACGGCACCGATGACGGCGGCCACGATGCTGCCGCGACCACCACCAATGGCGCTGCCGCCGACACCGCCGACCACGGCGCCTGCTGCGCCACCGATCGGAGTCTTGGTGCCTTCGATTTTCACCGGACGCAGGGACTCGATGGTGCCCATGCGAACCGTCTGCACGCGACGCGCTTCGTCACGGGAGTAGGAGTCACCGGTCAGGCTCGATTGGCAGCCAGTGAGCAACATCGCCATCGTGGTAAAGGTAGCAACCAGCAGAACAGACTTACGCATAGCATCAACTCCAAAGGACAGATATTCATTAAACTCCGCAGCTTGACGCGTGTCACGACGTGGCCCGGATAAAATGGGTTTGATTCAGGCCAGGTACAGGCGTTTCCATTCACTCGGCACGCGATATTTGGCCGAATATGCGCTGCAAAACCAGGGATTGTCATGGATTACTTCATCATTGTCGTCACCACTGTCGCCGGTCTGTACTTCCACTGGTGGATATACGTGCGGATCAAACGCTGGATGGACCGTGACCTGGCGCTCGCCCTGGCAGGTGACGACGAGCATAAGAAAGTCTTTATGCTCCAGCAACTGGCGAATGCTCAAGCGCAGAAAATCAAGCGCCGTGACCTGCCCCAGTGGCTGGAGGCCGCTGCAGCAGGTTATCCCGGTCGGTAGACTGCCTAGGGGGCCAGACGTTCAAGAATCCAGTTGGCGCCCTGGACACGGTAGTTGAGGCGATCGTGCAGGCGACTCGAACGGCCCTGCCAGAACTCGATGCGCTCGGGCAGCAGGCGGTAACCGCCCCAGTGCTCGGGGCAGTGGGGCTGGGTATCGCTGAATCGTTGCTCGGTGCGCTTGAGCAGGGCTTCCAGCTCACCACGGTCGGCGATGACCCGGCTTTGCGGTGAGGCCCAGGCGCCGAGGCGACTGCCCAGTGGCCGAACCTGAAAATAGGCATCGGACTCCTCTGGCGTGACCTTCACCACTCGTCCTTCGATGCGCACCTGGCGTTCGAGCGCCGGCCAGAAGAAGGTCATGGCCGCGAACGGGTTCGCGGCCAGGTGCTGGCCCTTGGCGCTGTCATAGTTGGTGAAGAACGTGAAACCCTGCTCGTCCAGCCCCTTGAGCAACAGAATGCGGCAATGCGGTCGACCGTCCGAGTCGACGGTCGCCAGGGTCATGGCGTTGGCCTCCACCGGTGCCTGTTCGGTTTTCACCGCGTCGGCAAACCAGGTGTGGAACAGCGCAAACGGTTCGGCCGGGGCTTGCGCCTCGGTCAGGCCGTCGCGGGTGTAGTCTCGACGCATATCAGCCAGGCCCTGGGTCATGGCGTATTCCTTTTGATCAACGAATCACTTTTTTGCAGCATCGGCGGCAGCGACTTTCTTGTCAGCCGTGGCCGCTTTGGCCGGGGTGGTCTTTTTCGCTGGCGTTGCGGTCTTGGCCGGTGCTTTCTTGGCGGCGGCCTTCTTGGCTGGCGCTTTTTTCGTGGCAGGCACTGCGGCTTTCTTGGCCGCGGGGGCCGGGGTGACGGGGGTGGCGACAGGCTTGACGTCCTGGGACGCGACCATCTTCACCGGCGCCGGGGCTGGCATGTTGTATTTGCTCAGCAGCGCGACCATGGTGTTCTGCGGCGTCACCAACAGTTCGACACGACGGTTCAGGGCACGGCCTTCAACGCTGTCGTTCGCCGCCCGTGGGGCGTCGCCACCCATGCCGCGCAACATCAGGCGATCACGCTGCAGCCCGCTGAGACGGAAAATGGCAGCTACCGCCTGGGCACGTTCCTGGCTCAGCTTGACGTTGGCCGGCGCGGCACCCGAGGTATCGCTATGACCCAGTACCAGCACGGCGGTCTTCGGATCGACTTCAAGGATTTTCGCCACCCGGGTGAACGGACCCAGGGTCACCGGCAGCAACATGGCCGGACGATCAGGGTTGAACGAACCTTCGACCGGCGCGGTGATGACCAGCACATCCTCACGACGTTCGAGTTGCAGGTTGCTGTCCTTGATCGCTACGCGCAGGCGCGGCTCGTAATCATCGAGCCAGGCCTGGGTGACCTTTGGATCGGGCATCGGCACGACCTTGGCGGTGCTCTGCTCTTTGCCGCCGAAAGGCCACCACCATTTACCGCCAGCCTGAGCTTCAGCCTTGGCCACTTCTACCGGCTTGGCTTCAGGCTTGACCTCGGGCTTCTTGTCCAGGGCTTCGTCGGAACCAAACGGCCAGTACCAGGGATTGGAGCTCTCGGCCTTGGCCGCTGGAGCTGCCGCCACCGGTTTCACCGGGGCTGGAGCGGGTACCGGCTCCTTGGCCGCCACTTTGTCGGAAGAACCGAACGACCACCAGCTACCGCCATCGGAATCATTTTTTGGGTTCTGCGCACAACCGGTGACGGCGATGCTCAGGGCCAGAGCGAGGGTGGTTTTATTGAATGACATTGGATATCCACAAAAAAGTGATCATGAAAAAAGGCCGGCAGTACCCGGATAAATAGACGCTTGGAAAACATAAAGGCCTTCGGGTTCCGGCCCTGGAACCCTTGAGCGCGTTTTACAGACAAGTGGCCAATACCCGGGCGAGCTTCTGCGCGCGCGGATCCATCAAAACGTAAGGTCCCAGTGTGTTGGTCACAAAACCGAAGGCAACGTCGTGTTCCGGGTCGGCAAAGCCGATGGAACCTCCGGCGCCAGGATGGCCGAATGCCCGTGGGCCGAGGCCGTAGGTCGCGTTGGGCACGTCCGGTTGATCGAGCATGCAACCCAGGCCGAAACGGGTCCGGGTCAACAGGGTCTTGTCTTCGCCGATGCTGTGTTCGCGGGTCAGTTCCTCGAGCATTTCGCTTTCCAGCAGGCTGCCGTCGAGCAGCCCGGCGTAGAAGCCGGCCAGGCTGCGGGCATTGCCGTGGCCATTGGCCGCCGGCTGCTGCATGCGGCGCCACTCGGGTTTGTTGGTGCTGGTCAGGACCGACGGCGGGTTGGTGAAGGCCCGTGTGGTCATGGCCGTCGGTTCGCGCATCGTCACCTGTAGCAGGCGCTGGGCGGCGGCATCGCCGACATTGCCCTTGCCACGGGCGATGTGCGCCACACGATGGAATTCTTCATCCGCCAGGCCGACATGGAAGTCCAGCCCCAACGGCTTGGCGACGCGGGCCACGATCGATTCCCCCGGCTCGCGCTGGTCGGCCCGCCGCAGCAATTCCCCCACCAACCAGCCATAAGTGATCGCGGCATAGCCATGCGCGGTGCCAGGCGTCCACCACGGTGATTCGGCGGCCAGGGCATCGACCATGGTTTGCCAGTCGTACAGCGCCTGCGGGGCGAGCAATTCGCGCAGCGCCGGCAGGCCGGCCTGATGGCAGAGCAATTGACGCAGGGTTATGGACTCCTTGCCGGCCGCCGCGAACTCGGGCCAATAGCGAGCCACCGGAGCATCCAGTTGCAGCTTGCCTTCGGCCACCAGTTGCAGGGCGGTGACCGCCGTAAAGGTCTTGGTGCAGGAAAACAGGTTGGCAATGGTGTCGCTGTGCCAAGCCTCCAGGCCGTCCTTGTCGGCGGTGCCGGACCAGAGATCGACGACCGTTTCGCCGCCGATCCGGATGCACAAGGCGGCACCACGTTCCTGGGGATCGTCGAACAACGCGGCAAACGCTTCACGCACCGCTTCGAACCTGAGTTCGTAATGACCCTGAATCTGCACCCGTGACTTCCTCGGACAAACCTTCAACAAAGTGGCCGGCATTGTTCCAGCCATTGACCGTTTTGGGAACAGGGTTGGGCTGGGCGGTCGGTTTGCCCAAGGCTTGCTGGAGGATTTTGGGTGTCTGGAAACGCGTCATCGCGAGCGGGCTCGCTCCCCAGAGATCGCGCTCGACCGTGGGAGCGAGCCTGCTCGCGATGGACGATGATGCGGTTTCAGGTGTCAGTGACCGGTGCCCGAATGCCCGCCCGCATGCCCGGCGCCCTGCCCCGCGCCTTTGCCCGCCTCACCCTGGCGCCCCCCTTCGGCGTCGTGACTGGCCTTATCGGCCTCGACCCTGGCCTTTTGCGCTTCTTTACCCAGTTGATCGATGGTCGCCAGGTTGCTTTTGCGCACGCTGTCGACGAAGCCTTGGAACGGCAGGTCGGTCACCCCCACCAGGCCAAAGTGACCGTTCTCGCCATCCAGCAGTCGGCCGGTCACCGGTTGATCGAGGTACTGGAACCAGTGCACACCGACAATCGACGGCTCGCTCAGGGCCTGTTTCAGGAAGTTCGCGTAGGCCGGCCCACGGTCCTCTTCCCTGGCCAGTTGGGTCACGCCGCCCCAGAACGGGCCGCGATCGGCCGAGCCGAAGTTGAACTCGGTGATCAGCACCGGCTTGTCGAGGCTGCGCAGGCTGGCGAAGTCGTAACCGTCCTGCGGTTGCAGGGTGTACATGTTGAAGCTCAGCACGTCGCAATACCGGGCGCAGGACGCCACCGCTTCCGGGGTGCTGACGGCAAAGCGACCGCCCAGCAACAGCTGGTTCGGGGCATGCCACTTGAGCGAGTCGGAGAGGGTCTTGAAGTAGGTATCGGCGAACACCTGCTGGAAGTATTTGAAGTCGTTCTCGATTTCCGGGTGTTCAGCGCTCGGCAGTGGCGGGACGAAACCGGGGTCTTCCATCAATTCCCAGGCGGGCAGGTCAATGCCCCAGGCCTTGGAAAGGCCCGCCTGATTGCGGTACTTGTCGCGCAATTGCTTGAGGAACGCACGTTTGGCCGGGACATCGGTGGTCAGTTTCAACGTGCCATAAGCCAGCGCGTAGCGGGCTTTCGGGTCGTCGCCGGCGCCAGGGCCGGCCCAGGCCAGTTCGTTGTCGGCGAAATAACCGATCAGCCACGGATCGTCGCGATGATCGCGGGCGGCGATGGCCACGGCACGTTCGGTGGCCATGGCAAAGCGCGGATCGAACGGGTCGGGCATGCCACCCCACCAGTCGGCACCGGTGCTGATGCTGGCGTAATCGCCGACGATGGACAGCGGTAATGTGTAGGGCATGCGATCGGCGCTGGCCAACGCCGGGGCGCTCCAGTTGCCAAGGGTGTTGAAGCCCCAGGCCTGCAGGCGGTCCAGGGTATGGCTGGCCCAACGTTGCTCGTCGATCACTGCCGTGCACGGCTCGGCGGGTTTGTGCTCTAGCGCTTTCGCAGCGGTAGCGTCCTCGGCAGCGGTCTGGGCGGCTTCGGCGACACCGGCTTCGGGGGTGGACGGGACGACTGGCGGTTCGGCCGCTTTGTCGCTGGTCGCGGCAACTGCGTCGGCCTTGGCGGCTTCGGCGACCCCGGCCCGGGTTTCGTTGACCGGCACGCAAGGGTTGCCGTAGAGACGTTGCAGGTTGGCGCCATAGAAGTCGTACCAGCGACCGGCGTTATAGCCACGGCCCTGATCGGCGCCATTGCCGCCCCGGTTGTCGCTTTCGCCGTAATGGCTGGCCAGCGGTTCGTCGGGTGTGGGCAGTGATTCGAACATCCACTCGCGGCCGGCGACGTAAGTCGGGTTGACGTCCGGGGCGACGGTATTGACCCCCAGCGAATAGAATGGATGCCCCTCGGGTGTCACCAGGTACCAGCGGCCGTCACGCTTTTCACTGCGGAAAAAGCCGCTGGCCTTGAAGGTCGGGCCCTGGGTCCAGCCGCCGAATTTGTCCAGGGACGCCTTGTGGCGCTCGGCCAGCCAGGTTTTCGTTTGCTGTTGTTCCTTGGCGATGGCGCCCTTGAGCTGCTCGTCGCTGCTGACCTTCTCCGGCCACCGGGCCCGGGTCGATTGACCGTAGGTATCGACCAGGCCGCCATAGACCGCGCGGGTCACGGCCTCGCCCTCCTGCACACCGAAGCGCTCCAGCAGAATGCTCTGAGCGGCCTTGGGCTGATCCATCGACAGGCTCACCGACACCACTTGGCTGCGATCCAGCTCGCCAGCGCTGCTGGCCAGCAATATGCGCTGACCGTCAACGGTCATCGGCATCGGCGGGCCGGCCTTCATGCCCAGGCTCAACGGCGTACTGGGCTGCAGCGGCACCAGCAGCGTCTGCGCGGGGCCAGCCGGCAGGTCGACGCGACTGACCAGCGTCTTGCCATCGTTGCTCTGGATTTTCACGTAGAGGGTCACGGCCCAATTCATCGCACTCTGGATCCGCAGGCTCATCATGCCCGACTGCGACCAATCCCAGGCGCCGGTTTGCGGGGTCAGGCGCAGGGTCGGTTGCGCCACCGGATTGAACGTCACCCGGCGCAGCACTTCGCCTTCGGCCGTCTGCTCGGCATTCGATTGCGGCAGGCTGGCGTCCTGAGTCGCCACCTGGACCACGTCGGCGGGGCGGACAAAGTTGAACAGCGTCTGCTGGCCGGCGGGCGCCGCCCATACGGGGGCTGCGAAGAACACGGCAAGAACAGCGGGCAACGAACGGCGGATCATAAGAACGAAGTTCTCCCTAACGACCAATGATGGCCAATGGAAACGCGATGACAGAAAGATAGACAACACGATGGGCAGAATGGCCCATCGTTGCCTCAGGAAATTTCTCGGCGGAAGGGTGGCAACGCATTGAGAATGGCCTTGCCATAGCGCTGCGTCACCAGGCGCCGGTCGAGCAAGGTGATGATGCCGCGATCCTCTTCGGTACGCAGCAGGCGGCCGCAGGCCTGGACCAGCTTCAGCGAGGCGTCGGGCACCGAGATTTCCATGAACGGATTGCCGCCCCGGGCCTCGATCCATTCGGACAACGCGGCTTCGACCGGGTCGTCGGGCACCGAGAACGGGATCTTGGCGATGATCACGTGTTCGCAATACGCGCCGGGCAGGTCGACCCCCTCGGCGAAGCTCGCCAGGCCGAACAGCACGCTGGCATCGCCACCATCGACCCGCGCCTTGTGCTTGTTCAGGGTTTCCTGCTTCGACAGGTTGCCCTGAATGAACACCTGCTTGCGCCAGTCGCGGTCAAGGCCGTCGAACACGTCCTGCATCTGCTTGCGCGAGGAAAACAGCACCAGCGTGCCGCGCGAACCTTCCACCAGTTCCGGCAGGTCGCGAATGATCGCCGCCGTGTGCGCCGCCGCATCCCGGGGATCGGCGTTCAGGTTCGGCACCCGCAGTACACCGGCGTCGGCGTGGTGGAACGGGCTGGGGACCACGGCCGTCACGGCTTTTTTCGGCAGGCCGGCGCGCATGCGAAAGCGGTCGAAGGTGCCCAGCGCGGTCAGGGTCGCCGAGGTCACCAGGCAGCCGTAAGCCACGTTCCACAGGTTGCGCCGCAGCATTTCCGCCGCAAGGATCGGGCTGGCATTGACCTCGATGTCGAACAGCGAGCCACTTTCGGCCAGGGTCAGCCAGCGCGCCATGGGCGGGTTGTCTTCCGGGTCCTCGACCGTGAACGCGGTCCACAACTCCCAGTTGCCCGAGGAACGGGACAACAGGCTGCCGAACAACGGGTACCACTCTTCAGCCTGATTGCTGGCGATGCCGATATTGACCTCGCCGTCCATGCCTTCCTTGAGCAGGTCGGTCAGGCGGGTGAACAGGTCGGTGAGCCGGGCAAAGCCTTTTTTCAGCTCGATGCCCATCTCGCGCATGTGCTCGGGAATCACCCCGCCGACGAATCGATGGCGCGGCCGCTCGCGACCCTCGACGTCTTCGCCGGGCTTGAAGTCGGCGACCTGCTCGCAGGCACTGAACATGAATTGCTGCTGGGACTTGATCTCCCGCGCCAGCTCCGGCACCTGCTCGATCAACTTGCCCAGGTCGCCCGGCAACGGATGCTGGGCCAGCAGCTTGGTGAGGTTCTTGGCGGTGGTTTCCAGCCAGTCGGCGGTGGAGCGCAGACGCGTGTAGTGGGCGAAATGGCCGATGGCCTTGTCCGGCAGGTGGTGACCTTCGTCGAACACGTAGACGGTGTCGCGCGGGTCAGGCAGCACGGCGCCGCCGCCCAGGGCCAGGTCGGCCAGGACCATGTCGTGGTTGGTGACGATCACGTCGACCTTGCCCATGCCTTCGCGAGCCTTGTAGAAGGCGCACTGGCCGAAATTGGGGCAATGGCGGTTGGTGCACTGGCTGTGATCGGTGGTCAGGCGCGCCCAGTCGGCATCCTCCAGGGCATTGGGCCAACTGTCGCGGTCGCCGTCCCATTTATTGCCGGCGAGCTTCTCGATCATGCTGGTGAACAGTTTCTGACTGGCTTCATCGACCTCGATCTTGAAGCCTTCTTCCTCGAACAGCTGCGCCGTGGCGGTTTGCGCGTGGCCTTCCTGGAGCAACATGTCGAGCTTGGACAGGCACATGTAGCGGCCCCGTCCCTTGGCCAGGGCAAAACTGAAGTTCAGCCCGCTGTTGCGCATCAGGTCGGGCAGGTCCTTGTAGACGATCTGCTCCTGCAGGGCCACGGTCGCGGTGGCGATCACCAGGCGTTTGCCGGCCGCCTTGGCGGTCGGGATCGCTGCCAGGCTGTAGGCCACGGTCTTGCCGGTACCGGTGCCGGCCTCCACCGCAACTATCGCGGGCTCGCCACTGCGCCGGCCTTCATCGTCGGTATCGATGTCGCCCAGGACCTTGGCGACCTCGGCGATCATCAGGCGTTGGCCGTAGCGCGGCTTGAGGCTCTTGGCTTCGAGAAAACGCGAGTAGGCGCCCTGGATCGTGGTTTTGAGTTCAGTGCTGATCATGTATTGTCGGGCGCAAAAAACGCTGGATAAATTTTCAGTGGTTTTGGGGGGCTATCATACCCCGCTAATTAATCCTGCGCAGAACGGAGTACCTCAATGACACCTTTCAGTCTCGTTTATACCCTGCATGTCCTGTCCGCCCTGGTGTGGGTCGGCGGCATGTTCTTCGCCTGGATGGTGCTGCGCCCGGCGGCGATCAAAGCCCTGGAAGGACCCGCCCGGCTGAAGCTGTGGGTAGAAGTGTTTCAAGGTTTTTTCCGCTGGGTCTGGGTAGCCGTGGTGCTGTTGCCGATCAGCGGCGTGGGCATGATTCACCTGCAATACAGCGGTTTCGAGAGCGCGCCGCGCTACGTGCAGATCATGATGGGCTTGTACCTGGTGATGACCGCCCTGTTCATCCGCATCCAGGCGTTGCTGTTGCCGGAGTTGCGCACGGCCGTCGGCGCGCAGGATTGGCCGGTGGGGGCTGCGGTCCTGGGGAGAATTCGCAGGCTGGTGGGAATCAACCTGATGGTCGGGCTGGTGCTGGTGGCGATGGCGGCGGCCCGGCCGACCTTTTAAGCGCCTCGCGAGCAGGCTCGCTCCCACAGGAGCGGGCTTGCTCGCGATGGCAAGCGCCAGGCTCACACAAACATCACTTACAACCGCTGCACCGTCACCGCTCCGGCCGCGCCCGCAGGGCCTGGCTGACCATCGGCGCCGGGCTTGCCGCTCTTGCCGCCATCGGCCTTGTAGATCAGGCAGCCCTTGGCCTTGCCACCCGCCCCCGGCTTGCCGCCGGGACCGGCCAGGCCGCCAGCGCCACCTTCCACCTGGACCTTGATCTGCTCAGCCGGATAATCCTGCGGCACGGCCAGCCTGACCAGCGCCCCTGGCGCGCCCGGCTGTCCGTCGCTGCCGTTACTGCCATCGGCACCGCGACCGGCCTGACCCCAGGTGCAGCCCGGCGCCTGGCCATTGGCGCCATCAAGCCCGACAAAACCCGGCGCCCCGGCACCGCCGCGTGCATCGACCGACAGCAGCGGCGCTGTCAGCGCCTTGATCTGCAAATTCAGGTTACGCCCCGCACGGGCAGCTTTGAGGTAGGTGCCCGGCGCCCCCCGAGCAGTGATCTGGCTGCCTTCGGACAACTCGGCGCGATTGACCTTCAATTCCAGGGCATTTTCACTGGGAACGATGGCGATCCGCGCCTCACGCCCCAGGTGCAGCTCACCCACACTGACTTCGGTCACATTCGGAGGAATCAGCAACGTGCCGTAATCGGCCACTTCCAGGCGCTCCAGTTGCAAGGTACTGGTGGCGTTGGGCAGGCGCATCAGGGAGTTGGTTTCGACGCTGACCACCTGGGCACAGGCGAACGGGCTGACAAGGGCGGCGAGCAGACAGAGTTTACGCATGGGAAGCCTTAGGTTCGGCGGGAGCTGGAAGGGTTTGCAGGTGGAAAACACCAAAAAGGACAATCTTCAGGCGATCTCGCCAAGGGTGGGCACGTCCCCGCAGGCTGCGAAAGCAGAACACCGCCTCGAGCAGATGAAGGACCGCCAGCAAGCCACCGGCCAGACTGACCAGCAGGTGCAGCGGATAGACAAAGGGTGTCATCAGATTGACCAGCACCACCGCCCAGAACAGCAGGGTCAACAGCTTGCCCAGCCCCCAAACCGCCTTCATACGCTCCCCCGATGAGAATTATTCTTTTGCGCACAGTAACGGCTTCCACGCGGGATAAGCCAGAGGGCAACGGAAAATTCTTCATGAAGATTTTCAAATCGCCGTCGAATCGCCCGTAGGAACGATCCGACGGCTCTACCACGGGGCTCAGCGATTGAGGTGCAACTCCACACGGCGATTTTTCGCCCGGCCTTCCTCTGTTTCATTGTCGGCCACCGGCTCGCTTTCGCCACGGCCTTCGCTGGTGATCTTGTTCGGCGCCACGTGCATGCCCAGCAGATAGGCCGCCACGCTGCTGGCCCTGCGCTCCGAGAGTGCCTGGTTATAGGCGTCCGAACCTTTGCTGTCGGTATGACCGATGACCTTGATGCTCGTCACGTCCGGGCTCTGCAACCGGGGCATGACTTCGTCCAGCTGGCTCTGCGCCGCCGGCGTCAGGTCGGATTTGTCGAAGGCGAACAACACGGCGCCGGCATCACTGAGGGTGATGACCTCGACAGGTGCGGGTTCGGCGGGCTTCGCGCTGGCCGGGTACTGCGGCAGCGGGCAACCATGATGCTCGACAGGTGTGTTGGCCGGCGTATCGGGGCAGCGATCGCGTCGATCGAAAATGCCATCGTCGTCTTCGTCACCATCCTGGGCGTAGCAGATCAGGCCGCCGGTCAGGATGCCGAGCGCCGCACCACCGGCCGCCCACCCGCCACTTTCCATGGCGCCCAGGCCGCCACCGACCAGCCCGCCGATGACGCTGCAGATCGGCCAGGTTCGTTGGTTGAGAGGGGCAGTGCCATCGCTGTGAGTGGCGCAACCGGTCAATACGCTGCTCAGCAGCACAACCGGCAAGACGGTCCGAATGAGTACGCTCATATGGAAAGCTCCTGTGTTACCGGCCGATGCCGGCTACACAGGAGTAAAGACCCGCATCCGCGACTGCACAAGGCGCGGATGCGAGGGGTTCAGCGGTTGATTTTGATTTCCGTGCGACGGTTCTGTGCACGGCCGTCAGCGGTTTTGTTGTCGGCCACTGGCTGGCTTTCACCGGCACCGGACACCGACACGAAGCTGCTGCGTGGCACACCGCTCTGGACGAGGTAGTCCACGACCGAATGGGCGCGACGATCCGACAGTTTCTGGTTGTAGGCATCGCTGCCCACGCTGTCGGTGTGGCCGGTCACGGTCAGTTGTGCGGTGGCGGATTCCTGTTTCAGACGCGTCGCGATTTTATTGAGGACGTCTTTGTCAGACGCGGTCAGCGTGGCTTTGTCGAACTGGAAGTGAACATCACGGATGACGATGGTTTCTTCCTTGACCACGACCACCTCTTCAACCACTGGCGCAGGCACAGGGGGTGGGCAACCGTCGGCGTCGACTTTCACGCCTCTAGGCGTGCCGGGGCACTTGTCGCGGCTGTCCGGCACACCATCGCCGTCCTCGTCGCCATCACCGTGCACCCAGCAGTAGGCTGCCGCCGTACCGCCGACCAGCAACGCACCGTAACCTGCCCACGCCGAGCTCTCGGTCGCGCCGAGACCCGCACCCACAACACCGCCGACGGCCGCACAGGTCGGCCAGTCGGTTTTCTGCAAACCTGCGCAACCAGTCAACACACTGGTTAGCAGAACCAAGGGTAGTGCTGTCCGAACTATGCTCATCTAGTTTTCTCCTGAAGGATCGGCTTAGAACCGATTCAGGGAGTAAAGACCCGAGTTTTAATCTCCGCCAGCAATAGGCCATTGCAGTTTTGTCCCGTGTTCGCGGGCAATCGGCCTGTGCGGTGCCAGAGCGCTCTATATCTGGACCTGTGGGCGCGCTAGTCTTGGCGCTCTGATTGAGGATCTTCGATGACTGCAGCTATTTCTTCGCGCACGCCCCAGCAGGCGCTGGCCGCTTTGCTCGACCGTTACGCCCCGCCGCGCCTGTTGCTGATCGGCGCCAGCGAGTTCCCGGCGCTCGAGGCATTCAGGCTCGCGCACCCGGACACCTGCGTGGCGCATGCCGCGCCGGGCCCCTTGCCGGCCGAGCTGGCGGCCCGTCGCTTTGACCTGGCGCTGGTGGTCGATTGCCTCGAACACCTGCCCAAGCGCGAGGGTCTGAACCTGCTAGGCGGCATTCGCAACCTCAATGCCAGTCGTCTTGCGGTGCTCGCGGACGTGCCGGCCAGCGGCTGGCAGGAAACCGATTTTTTCTCTCTGGCCCTGCAAGCCAGCGAACGCTTCCAGCGCGACGACCAGGTACTGACCCTGTTCACCTACGATCTGCTTGACTACAAACAAGTCCCCGACTGGCTCAACTCACGCTTCTGGGCCAATCCGGAAAACTTCGGGAAATATTGGTGGTAACGCAATGAGTACATCCATTTGCCCTTGTGGCAGCGGCACCCTGCTTGACGCCTGCTGCGGCCATTTCCACGCCGGCCACCCGGCCCCTTGCGCCGAAGCCCTGATGCGTTCGCGCTACAGCGCCTATGTGCTGGGCCTGGTCGATTACCTGGTGGCGACCACCCTGCCCGCGCAACAGCCCGGGCTGGATCGGCAATCCATCAGCGACTGGAGTGCGCAAAGCACCTGGCTGGGTCTTGAGGTGGAAAGCTCCGAGGTCTTCGGCGGCCAGCCGGAGCACGCCTTCGTCACCTTCACGGCACGCTGGCACGACGGCAGCGGCGAACACAGCCATCGCGAGCGTTCGTCGTTCGTACAGAACAGTGGTCACTGGTACTTCATCGACCCCACCGTGCCGCTCAAGGCCGGACGCAACGACGCCTGCCCGTGCGCCAGCGGACAGAAGTTCAAGAAATGCTGTGCGGGGTATTTCGCCAATTAAAGTGAAGCGTGAGGGTCTAGACTGGGGGTCAAGGGAGACATACCACCATGATCAGCCTTCGGTTCGCACAACGCCTGTTCACCTTGACCCTGCTGCTCGGGCTTGGCGGCTGCGCGTCCTGGTTCACGGACGACACGCCGGACCCCACCGTGCATCTGGTCAAGGTCGAAGTCATCCAGGCCAAGCTGATGCAGCAACGCTTCGAACTGTACTTCCGGGTCGACAACCCCGCCGACACTGACCTCACGGTACGCGGTATCGAATACCGGATTCACCTGGGGAACATCCTGCTGGCCGAAGGCGAGCATGAGCACTGGTTTACGGTGGCGCCCAAGCGCAGCGGCTTTTTCAAGGTGCCGATCCGCACCAATCTGTGGCCGAAGGTGCGAGAACTGGTGAAACTGCTGGAAAAACCCGACCAGGCCATTCCCTATCGACTGGAAGGTGAGCTGGAAACCGGTTTATTCATCGCGCACTACGTGCACCTGGCGCGCAATGGCGTGATAATCCCCGCCGATCTAATTCCGGAGCACACCCGATGACCCAGCAACCCCACGTCCATGGCCCTGATTGCAACCACGAACATGACCATCACCATGATCACGACCATGGCCACGTCCACGGCCCGAACTGTGGCCACGCGCACCAGGAACCGGTACGCAACGCCTTGAAGGACGTCGGTCGCAATGACCCTTGCCCCTGCGGCAACGGCAAAAAATTCAAGAAGTGCCACGGCGCCTGAAGCCTCGGGCAATGTTTGGCGTCGCCTGTTGAACTGCATCGCGAACAGGCTCGCTCCCACATCAAAAACCCTGTGGGAGCGAGCCTGCTCGCGATGAGGCCCCAACAATCACGCCCCTTCCAGAATCTGCGCACTGCCCACCACCGTCGCATACTCTCCCTGCAAATTCCCCAGCGACATCGCATGCACATCCTCGGCCGCCCATAGCCTGCCGAAGTAATCGGCCTTGTCGAACGTAAAGCACGCATCCTCCGCCACCCAGGTGTCGAACCCCAGGTTTCCGGCCGTTCGCGCCGTGGCCTCCACCGAGTTGTTCGTGGCCACGCCAACGATGATCAATTGCCCGATCCCCGCTTCCCGCAAACGGGCCTCCAGCGCCGTCGCACAAAACGCATCCGGCACCTGTTTCTGAATCAGCGACTCGCCGGGCAATGGCTGAAAACGCGGCTGGAACTCGACACCCGATTGCTGCGGCCAGAACACCGATTCCGGCGAGCGCGACAGGTGCTGCACGTGAAACAGCGGCCGCCCGCTGCGCCGCCAGGCGGCGAGCAATTCGACCATGCGCTCCTCAGCCTGTGGATTGTTTCGCCGACCGAGCCGAGGTTCCAGAATGCCTTTCTGCTGATCGATGATAATCAGTGCTGCGTTGCTCTTGAGCTCCATGCTGCCTGTTCCCATACACGGTCGTTGGATTTCACCCACTTTTGCATCGGTATCTGCAGCGGACAAGCATTTGACAGACAAATCCTGAAATAACCTCGCGCCCCGCTTGCGCGGCCACCGCCCGCTCACTAACGTAGCGCCTTTACCGACGCCACCCCCGCAGGAGCTTTGCCATGGCCTCGCCAGCCCTCACTCATTTTCTTCCCCGGTTCGGCATTGCCGCAGCAGTGGCCGGTGTTCTGGGCCTGAGCGGCTGTCAGACCTTCAACGCCCAGGACAGCCTTGTGCCGACCGTCGGCGTGCAGCCGCTCAAGGGCCTGGCGCAGAACGTTTCGGTGCGGCGCAACGCCATGGGCGTGCCGCTGATCGAAAGCAGCAGCTTCCATGACGCGCTGTTCACCCTCGGCTATGTGCACGCCAGTGATCGCATCACGCAAATGGTCACCTTGCGGCTGTTGGCCCAGGGCCGTTTGTCGGAGATGTCCGGGGCCGATCTGCTCGATGCCGACCGCTATATGCGCGCCGTCAACCTGCGCAAAAGCGCCGACGAGCTGTACAAGGCGTCTTCGCCACGACTCAAACGCTTCTTCGAGGTCTATGCCCGCGGGGTCAACGCGTACCTGTTCCGCTACCGCGACAAGCTGCCGGCCGATCTCGCGGCCACGGGCTACAAGCCTGAATACTGGAAGCCGGAAGATTCGGCGCTGATATTCTGCCTGCTGAATTTCAGCCAGTCGGCCAACCTGCCCGAGGAAATTGCCTCGCTGGTCCTCGCCCAGACGCTCACCACCGACAAACTGCCGTGGCTGACGCCGTCCGCACCCGACGAAAAACTGCCTGAGGCCGAGGCGGAAAAACTTCGCGGCATCAAGCTCAACGGCGCAATCCCGGGACTTGTCGAGGTCAGCAAGGCCACCAGCCAGCTGTCCGCCCCGAACCTGCTGGGCGCCACGTCTTCGAACAACTGGGCAATCGCCCCGCAACGCAGCCGCAGCGGCAAGAGCCTGCTGGCCAGCGACAGCCACGGACCGCTGGGCGTGCCAGCGTTGTTCAGCTACGTGCAGATCCGCGCACCGAAGTACCAGGCCTCCGGCGTGACCATCGCCGGCCTGCCGATGGTGCTGGGTGGTTTCAACGGCAAAGTGGCCTGGAGCATCGCGTCGGTCATGGGCGACAATCAGGACCTGTTCCTGGAAAAGATCAGACGCCAGGGCAATGCCCTGACTTACGAAACCGGCGGAAAATGGCAGCCGGTCATCGTTCGTAACGAAACCTACTTCGTCAAAGGCCAACGGCCCCTTCGCGAAGCGGTGTACGAAACCCGCCACGGCCCGCTGCTCAACAGCGCGCAAGGGACGGCGCTGGGCAACGGTTTCGGCCTGGCCCTGCAGACACCGAGCTTTGCCGAGGACAAATCGCTGGATGCCTTCTTCGACCTGTCCCGGGCGCAGAACGTCGAAAAAGCTTCGGATGCCAGCCGGGAAATCCGTGCAATCACGTTGAACCTGGTATTCGCCGACGCCAGCAACATCGGCTGGCAAGTCACCGGCCGCTACCCGAATCGCCGCGAAGGCGAAGGCCTGCTGCCGTCGCCGGGCTGGGACGGTCGCTACGATTGGGACGGTTACGCCGACCCGATGCTGCACCCCTACGACCAGGATCCGGCCCAAGGCTGGCTCGGCACCGCCAACCAGCGCGTGATCCCCCACGGCTACGGCATGCAATTGTCCAACTCGTGGTCGTCACCGGAGCGTGGCGAACGCCTGGCCGAACTGGCGGGCGCGGGCAAACACGACAGCCGTAGCGTGATTGCCATGCAGTATGACCAGACCACCACCTTCGCCGCCAAACTGAAGCAGATGCTGACCGCTCCGGGTATGGCACAGCCGTTGAAACAGGCGATCGAAGCGTTGCCGGTGGCCGAGCGCGGCAAGGCCCACGAGGCACTGACCCGCCTGATGGCGTTCGACGGCAAACTCACCCCGACCTCCGCCGATGCGGCGATTTACGAGCTGTTCCTGCAGGAAAGCAGCAAACAGATTTTCCTCGACGAACTCGGCCCGCAAAACAGCCCGGCGTGGAATGCCTTCATCGCCAATGGCAAGTTGTCCTACGCAGCACAGGCCGATCACCTGCTCGGTCGCGAGGACAGCCCCTTCTGGGATGACACCCGTACCGCACAGAAAGAGGACAAACCGACCATTCTCGCCCGCAGTCTGGCGGCGGCCATCACCGCCGGCGACAGCCAGTTGGGCGGCGATCACAAAACCTGGCAGTGGGGCAAGCTGCACCGCTACGAGTGGAAGAACGCCAATGGCCAGACCGTGCGCGGTCCACTCGCGGCGGGTGGCGATCACACCACGCTGAACATGGCCGCGTTCGCCTGGGGTCAGGATTTCAACACCACGCAGGCACCGGCCATGCGCTTCATCGTCGACTTCGGCCAGGCCGAACCGCTGATGGCTCAGAACGGCACAGGCCAATCGGGCAACCCGGCCAGCCCGCACTACCTGGACAGCGTGGACCCTTGGCTCAAGGGCCAATACCTGAGCCTGCCCCTGCAGCCGCAGAATTTCGACAGGGTGTACGGGACCAAGCGGTTGACGTTGACGCCCGGCAAGTAACGGCCACACCCAAACCTGTGGGAGCGAGCCTGCTCGCGATAGCGGACGATCGATCGACATCATCGTCGACTGAACGACCGCTATCGCGAGCAGGCTCGCTCCCACATGATGACCATTCCAGATCCGATAGAACTTCCCTCCCCGCGCCCGCCTCTTAGCTAACAAGCCCTCCATTGCGGTCACACCATGGACCTTGTCATCGCACGTCCCGAAGGTTTGTATTGCCCGCCCGGGGATTTCTACATCGACCCGTGGCGACCGGTCGAGCGTTCGGTCATTACCCACGCCCACGGCGACCATGCCCGCAACGGCAACCAGCATTACCTGGCCGCTGCGCCCGGCGAAGGCATTCTGCGTGCGCGACTGGGCCAGGACATCAACCTGCAGACCCTGGCGTATGGCGAACGCTTGCAGCATCACGGCGTGACCCTGAGCTTTCATCCGGCCGGGCATGTGCTTGGCTCGGCCCAGGTCCGCCTGGAATATGGCGGCGAAGTCTGGGTCGCCTCGGGGGATTACAAAATCGAACCCGACGGCACCTGCGCCCCGTTCGAGCCGGTGCGCTGCCACACCTTCATCACCGAATCGACCTTCGGCCTGCCGATCTATCGCTGGCAACCCCAGGCGCAGGTGTTCGCCGAGATCAACCAGTGGTGGCAGGCCAATGCCGCTCAGGACGAGGCCAGCGTGCTGTTCTGCTATTCCTTTGGCAAAGCCCAGCGGATTCTCCATGGCATCGACGCCAGTCTTGGCCCCATCCTGGTGCACGGTGCGGTCGAGCCGCTCAACCGGGTGTACCGCGAAGGCGGCATCTACATTCCGCCGACGATCTACGCCGGCGAGGTCAAGAAGACGGATCCGATGATGCGCAAGGCGCTGGTGCTGGCCCCGCCTTCCGCCGGTGGCAGCACCTGGATACGCCGTTTTGGCGACTACAGCGACGGTTTCGCCAGTGGCTGGATGCGCCTGCGTGGCACGCGACGCCGGCGTGGGGTCGATCGCGGTTTCGTGTTGTCCGACCACGCCGACTGGCCGGGCCTGCTGTGGGCCATCGAGCAGACCGGCGCCGAGCGCGTCATGGTCACCCACGGTTCGATTGGCGTGCTGGTGCGCCATTTGCGCGAGCAGGGCCTCGACGCCCAAGGGTTCAACACCGAGTACGGCGACGATGAAGAAGACCACGCCAGTGACGCACCAGACACCGCCGAGGTGCAGCCATGAAAGCCTTCGCCGAACTGTATGCCGACCTCGATGCGACGACCTCGAGCAACGCCAAGCTGGCGGCGATGCAACGCTATTTTGCGCAAGCGGCGCCGGAGGACGCGGCCTGGGCGGTGTACTTTCTGTCGGGCGGGCGGCCTCGGCAATTGGTGCCGGTGCGTATCCTGCGCGAGTTGGCGGTGGCGTACTCGGGCCTGTCGCCGTGGCTGTTCGAAGAAAGCTATCAAGCGGTCGGCGATCTCGCCGAAACCATCTCGCTGGTTCTGCCCGAAGCGCCCCACACGTCCAGCGACGGGCTGGCGGTATGGATCGAGGACAAACTGCTGCCCCTGCGCGGCGAAGCCCCTGAAACACTCGCCGAACGCCTGCCTGCGCTGTGGTCGCAACTGGACCGACCCAGCCTGATGCTCTGCATCAAACTCATTACCGGCAGCTTCCGCGTCGGCGTCTCCAAATTGCTGGTGACCCGCGCCCTGGCGGCCATGGCGCACCTGGACAGCAAACGCGTGGCCCAGCGACTGGTGGGCTACACCGACCTGTCCAACCGCCCGAGCGCCGCCAGTTACCTGAAGCTGATCGCCGCCGAGTCCGCCGACGAACACGCCCAGCGGGGCGGCCAGCCCTACCCGTTCTTTCTCGCCCATGCGCTGTCGCAACCGGTCGAACAGTTCGAAGCCCTGCTCGGACCGGCCAGCCAGTGGCAGGTCGAGTGGAAATGGGACGGCATCCGCGCCCAGGTGGTCAAGCGCGAGGGACGGCTTTGGGTATGGTCACGGGGCGAAGAGCTGGTCACCGAACGTTTTCCCGAATTCGACAGCCTGGTCCATGGCCTGCCCGACGGCACGGTGATCGACGGTGAAATCGTGGCCTGGAAAACCGCGACGCCCGACACCGAAGACGCCTTCGACCCCATGACGCCGACCTCGCCTGCCGTGCAACCGTTCGCCCTGCTGCAACAGCGGATCGGACGCAAAACCCTGGGCAGGAAGATCCTCGATGAAGTGCCGGTGGTGCTCCTCGCCTACGACTTGCTGGAATGGCAAGGCGCAGACTGGCGCAACCAGCCTCAAACCGAACGCCGCAGACAACTGGAACAGCTCATCGCCCAGAGCAACAACCCGGTGTTGCTGCCCTCCCCCGTGCTGACCGGCGAAGACTGGTTCGACCTCGCCCGCCAACGCGAAGCCTCGCGCAGCCTCGGGGTCGAAGGCATGATGCTCAAAGCCCGGGACGCATTGTATGGCGTCGGCCGGACCAAGGACATGGGCACCTGGTGGAAATGGAAAGTCGACCCCTTCAGCGTCGACGCGGTGTTGATCTACGCGCAACGCGGGCATGGTCGGCGAGCCAGCCTCTACAGCGACTACACCTTCGCCGTGTGGGACGGTCCGCCCGATGCCAGCGAACGGACCCTGGTGCCATTCGCCAAGGCCTATTCGGGGCTGACCGATGCAGAAATGCGTCAGGTCGACAGCATCGTGCGCAAGACTACGGTCGAGAAGTTCGGCCCGGTCAGCAGCGTTAAACCGAGCCTGGTGTTTGAATTGGGCTTCGAAGGCATCGCCCTGTCCAAGCGTCACAAGAGCGGCATTGCCGTGAGGTTTCCGCGCATGCTGCGCTGGCGCCAGGACAAGAGCGTCGAAGAGGCCGACAACCTGGGGACGCTGCAGGATTTGCTGGCCTGAAACCTGTAGAAGCGAGCTCGCTCGGGAGGGTCGCCAGGGATGACGCGCCCCTCTCCATGCCCTCGCGAGCAGGCACGCTCCCACACAGGCTTCAGGCGTGCGCACCCCCCAAAAAGGTGCACCCTATTCACGGCGCCCGTTTTCGTGCACTAATCCCATCCGGCAATTTCCTGAACGCCTTTTAAACGCTTGTTCGGCACTCTGGTTCGGAAATTGCTACTTTCATTAGGTCTTACGCTTACCAGTAACAATAAATCTGCGCCACAAGCGCTCATATTGGTTCTTAGGGATTGAATAATGAAAAAAGCATTGCTGACCCTTTCTGCACTGGCGTTGTGCGTAACTGCTGGCTCTGCGCTGGCCAAGGAATACAAGGAATTGCGTTTCGGCGTCGACCCTTCCTACGCACCGTTCGAGTCGAAAGCGGCCGACGGTAGCCTGGTGGGTTTCGACATCGACCTGGGTAACGCGATTTGCGCCGAGCTGAAGGTCAAGTGCAAATGGGTCGAAAGCGATTTCGACGGCATGATTCCTGGCCTCAAGGCCAATAAATTCGACGGTGTCATCTCTTCGATGACCGTGACCCCGGCCCGTGAAAAAGTCATCGACTTCTCCAGCGAGCTGTTCTCCGGCCCAACCGCCTATGTGTTCAAGAAAGGTTCGGGTGTGACCGCTGACGTCGCCTCGCTCAAAGGCAAGACCGTGGGCTATGAGCAAGGCACCATTCAGGAAGCCTACGCCAAGGCCGTACTGGACAAGGCCGGCGTGAAAACCCAGGCCTATCAGAACCAGGATCAGGTGTACGCTGACCTGACCTCCGGCCGCCTCGACGCCGGGATCCAGGACATGCTGCAAGCCGAGCTGGGCTTCCTCAAGTCGCCGAACGGCGCCGATTACGAAATCAGCCAGCCGGTCGACAGCGAACTGCTGCCAGCCAAAACCGCTGTCGGCATTAAGAAAGGTAACACCGAGCTGAAGGCGCTTTTGGATAAAGGTATCAAAGCGTTACACGATGATGGCACCTACGCCACCATTCAGAAGAAACACTTTGGCGATCTGAATCTGTACAGCGGCAAATAATGCCAGGCGCCCATCTCGCGATGGGCGCTTTTCTCTTCCGATCAGGTTGCTGATTTATGTTCGAAAACCTCCTGCAAAATCTGGGGCTCTCAGCCTTCAGCCTCAAGGGCTTCGGTCCGTTGCTGATGGAAGGCACCTGGATGACCATCAAATTATCGGCGATGTCGCTGCTGGTGGCCGTATTGCTCGGCCTGCTCGGCGCCAGTGCCAAGCTGTCAAAAGTCAAACTGCTGCGCCTGCCTGCCCAGTGCTACACCACGTTGATTCGCGGCGTACCGGACCTGGTACTGATGCTGCTGATCTTCTACAGCCTGCAAACCTGGCTGACGTCGTTCACCGATTACATGGAATGGGAATACATCGAGATCAACCCGTTCAGCGCCGGGGTCCTGACCCTGGGCTTCATTTACGGTGCGTATTTCACCGAGACCTTCCGTGGCGCGATCCTCGCGGTGCCACGGGGCCAGGTCGAAGCCGCCGTCGCCTATGGCCTCAAACGCGGACAGCGGTTCTGGATCGTGGTGTTCCCGCAGATGATGCGCTACGCCCTGCCGGGCATCGGCAACAACTGGATGGTGATGCTCAAGGCCACCGCGCTGGTCTCGATCATCGGCCTGGCCGACCTGGTCAAGGCTGCGCAGGACGCCGGTAAAAGCACCTATCAACTGTTCTACTTCCTGGTGCTGGCCGCCCTGATCTACCTGGTGATCACCAGTGTTTCCAACTTCATTCTGCGTTGGCTGGAACGTCGCTACGCCGCCGGCACACGGGAGGCCGTACGATGATCGAACTCCTGCAGGAATACTGGAAGCCTTTCCTTTATAGCGACGGCAACAACATCACTGGCCTGGCCATGACCCTGTGGCTGCTCAGTGCGTCGATTTTCTTCGGTTTCCTCGTCTCGATCCCGCTGTCCATCGCCCGGGTGTCGAGCCATTTCTACGTTCGCTGGCCGGTGCAGTTCTACACCTACCTGTTCCGGGGCACACCGCTGTATATCCAGCTGCTGATCTGCTACACCGGGATCTACAGCCTGGCCGCCGTGCGCGCGCAGCCGCTGCTCGACAGCTTCTTCCGCGATGCGATGAACTGCACCATCCTGGCCTTCGCGCTGAACACCTGCGCCTACACCACGGAGATTTTCGCCGGGGCGATCCGCAGCATGAACCACGGCGAAGTCGAAGCCGCCAAGGCCTACGGGCTGACCGGCTGGAAGCTGTATGCCTACGTGATCATGCCATCGGCGTTGCGCCGTTCGCTGCCGTACTACAGCAACGAAGTGATCCTGATGCTGCACTCGACCACCGTGGCGTTCACCGCAACGATTCCGGACATCCTCAAGGTAGCGCGGGATGCCAACTCGGCGACCTTCCTGACGTTCCAGTCGTTCGGCATCGCCGCGCTGATCTACCTGGCTATCACCTTCACGCTGGTCGGTCTGTTCCGTCTCGCCGAACGCCGATGGCTGGCCTTCCTCGGGCCAACCCACTAGGACACGCAAAAATGCACCACCAGATCCACGACCTGCTGGCCCCGCTGCCGGGGACCGCACGACAGATTCACAGCTTCCACTTCGGCCCGCAGTCGGCCAACGGCAAGATCTACATCCAGGCGTCCCTGCACGCCGATGAAATGCCCGGCATGCTGGTCGCCTGGCACCTCAAGCAGCGCCTGGCGGAACTGGAAGCCGCCGGCCGCCTGCGCAGCGAAATCGTGCTGGTGCCGGTGGCCAACCCGGTCGGCCTCGAACAGGTGCTGATGGACGTGCCGCTGGGCCGCTACGAGCTGGAAAGCGGGCAGAACTTCAACCGCTGGTTCGTCGATTTGAGCGAGGAAGTCGGCAATGCAATCGAAGGCCTGCTCGGCGACGACCCGCAACGCAACCTCGAACTCATCCGCCGCAGCCTGCGCGCAGCGCTGGCACGCCAGACCGCCAGCACCCAGTTGCAATCGCAACGCCTGACCTTGCAACGCCTGGCCTGTGATGCCGACATGGTGCTGGACCTGCATTGCGACTTCGAAGCCGTCGCGCACCTCTACACCACGCCCGAGGCCTGGCCGCAGGTCGAGCCGCTGGCGCGCTACATCGGTTCCGAAGCCAGCCTGCTGGCCACCGACTCCGGCGGCCAGTCGTTCGACGAGTGCTTCACCCTGCTGTGGTGGCAATTGAAGGAGCGCTTTGGCGAACACTTCGATATTCCACTGGGGAGTTTTTCCGTGACCGTCGAACTGCGCGGCCAGGGCGACGTCAACCACCCGCTGGCCAGCCTCGACTGCCAGGCCCTGCTCGATTACCTGATTCACTTCGGTGCGATTTCCGGCGACCCGCAGCCCCTGCCCGAGCTGCCGTATCCGGCCACGCCGCTGGCGGCCGTCGAGCCGGTGACAACCCCCGTGGGCGGTTTGCTGGTGTACACCGCGCTGCCGGGGGAATACCTGGAGGCTGGCCAGTTGATCGCCGAAATCATCGACCCGGTCAATGATCGCGTCACGCCCATTCACTGCACCGTCGCCGGGCTGATGTACGCCCGCTCATTGCGGCGCATGGCCACTGCCGGCATGGTGATCGCCCATGTCGCGGGCACCGAAGCCTATCGCAGCGGTTACCTACTTTCGCCTTGAGGATGCCTGCTCCATGTACAAACTGACCATTGAAGGCCTGCATAAAAGCTATGGCGATCATGAAGTGCTCAAGGGTGTTTCGCTCAAGGCCAACACCGGCGATGTCATCAGTCTGATCGGCGCCAGCGGCTCGGGCAAAAGTACCTTCCTGCGCTGCATCAACTTTCTCGAACAGCCCAACGACGGCGCGATGACCCTGGACGGCCAGAACATCCGCATGATCAAGGATCGCCATGGCATGCATGTGGCCGATGCCGACGAGCTGCAGCGCATTCGCACGCGCCTGGCCATGGTGTTTCAGCACTTCAACCTGTGGAGCCACATGACCGTGCTGGAAAACATCACCATGGCACCGCGCCGGGTGCTGGGCTGCAGCAAGCAGGAGGCCGAAGACCGCGCCCGTCGCTACCTCGACAAAGTGGGCCTCGCCGCCCGCGTGGCAGACCAGTACCCGGCGTTTCTGTCCGGCGGCCAGCAGCAACGGGTCGCCATCGCCCGGGCCCTGGCCATGGAACCGGAAGTCATGCTGTTCGACGAACCCACCTCGGCACTCGACCCGGAACTGGTGGGCGAAGTGCTGAGGGTGATCCAGGGTCTGGCCGAAGAAGGCCGGACCATGATCATGGTCACCCACGAAATGAGCTTCGCCCGCAAAGTGTCGAACCAGGTGCTGTTCCTGCACCAGGGGCTGGTCGAGGAAGAAGGCGCGCCGGAAGACGTGCTGGGCAATCCGAAGAGCGAGCGGTTGAAGCAGTTTCTCAGCGGTAACCTGAAGTAGACATCAAACCTGCGTAGGAGCGAGGTTGCTCGCGATGGTCGTCAACGAAAAAAGCCTGTTCCAGGGATAAACGCGTCGACGCTCAGTTCATCGCAAGCAGGCTCGCTTCCACAGGGGGGCACGCACTGCTCGCAAGCCCGATTAAACTCTTCGCCCCCCACCGTAGTCTCTGAAAGAACACGTTCAGAGCGCACACCGCCGGCATGGGAAATTCCCCCGACTACGCAAAGCACTGGTTCACCGCTCGCGGCTGGAAGCCGTTCGCCTTTCAGAAACAGGTGTGGGCTGCCGTCAAACAGGGGCAATCCGGCTTGCTGCATGCGAGCACCGGCGGCGGCAAAACCTACGCGGTGTGGTTCGCCGCGCTCAATCGTTTCGCCGTCACCCTCCCGCCAGTTGAAAATCCACGCAAGCGAAAACCCGCCGCCGAACCCCTGACCGTCCTGTGGATCACGCCCATGCGCGCCCTGGCCGCCGACACGGCGCGGGCACTGGAGGCACCGTTACAGGATCTGCAGATCCCTTGGAGCGTCGGTTTGCGCACCGGCGACACCAGCAGCAGCGAACGCGCACGCCAGGGCCGGCGGCTGCCCACCACGCTGATTACCACGCCGGAAAGCCTCACCCTGATGCTCGCCCGCGCCGACGCACACACCGCGCTGTCGACCTTGCGCATGGTGGTGGTCGATGAATGGCACGAACTGCTCGGCAACAAGCGCGGCGTGCAACTGCAATTGGTGCTCGCCCGCCTCCGGCGGTGGAATCCTGACCTGATCGTGTGGGGCGTTTCGGCGACCCTGGGCAATCAGGCCCACGCCGGGCAGGTGTTGATCCCCCAGGGTGGCGGCATCAGTGTGCAGGGACAAAGCAGTAAAGCGTTGCAAGTCGACACCTTGCTGCCGCCGGCCATCGAACGCTTTCCCTGGGCCGGGCATATCGGCTTGAAGATGCTGCCGCAGGTGGCGGCCGAGATTGAATCCAGCCCCAGCAGCCTGGTGTTCACCAACACCCGCGCGCAATCGGAGATCTGGTACCAGGCCTTGCTGGAAGCCCGCCCCGACTGGGCCGGATTGATTGCGCTGCATCACGGTTCGCTGTCCCGCGAAACCCGCGACTGGGTTGAGCGGGCGCTCAAAGACGGCCAGCTCAAAGCGGTGGTCTGCACCTCCAGCCTGGACCTGGGTGTGGATTTCCTGCCGGTGGAGCGGGTGCTGCAAATCGGCTCGGCCAAGGGTGTGGCGCGGCTGATGCAACGGGCGGGCCGCTCCGGCCACGCACCGGGGCGTGTGTCGCGGGTGACCCTGGTGCCCACTCACAGCCTGGAGTTGATCGAAGCCGCCGCGGCACAGGACGCGGTGGCCCAGCGCCGCATCGAGCCCCGCGAGTCGCCGCACAAGCCGCTGGATGTGCTGGTCCAGCATCTGGTCAGCATGGCGTTGGGTGGTGGCTTTCTTCCGGATGAGCTGTATGAAGAAGTCCGCACCGCCTGGGCCTATCGTGATCTCACAGAGGAAGACTGGCGCTGGGCGCTGGCATTCGTACGTCATGGCGGACTTTCCCTGACAGCCTATCCGGACTATCGCCGCGTCGAGCCCGATGAACAGGGTATCTGGCGCGTACCGGATGCGCGGTTGGCCCGCCGACATCGCATGAGCATCGGCACGATTGTCAGCGACGCAAGCATCCACTTGAAGTTCTGGAGCAAAGGCGGTGGCGGCAAGCAGTTGGGCAGCGTCGAGGAAGGCTTTATCGCCCGCCTCAAACCCGGTGACGGGTTTCTCTTCGCCGGGCGCCTGCTGGAATTGGTGCGCGTGGAAAACATGACCGCCTACGTCAAGCGCAGCACCGTGAAAAAAGCCGCCGTGCCCCGCTGGAATGGGGGGCGCATGCCGCTTTCCAATGAATTGGCGCAAGCAGTGGTTACCCGCTTCAGCGCAGCCGCACAGGGCGAATTCAGCGGCCCGGAAATGCAGGCGCTGCGTCCGCTGCTGGCGGTTCAACAACGCTGGTCCGGATTGCCGACCGAGCACAGCCTGCTGGCCGAAACCCTCAAATCCCGCGAAGGCTGGCACCTGTTCCTCTACCCCTTCGCCGGTCGCCAGGTGCACTTGGGGCTGGCGAGCCTGCTGGCATGGCGCGTCAGCCAGCAACAGGCGGTGACGTTTTCCATTGCTGTCAACGATTACGGGCTGGAGCTGCTCAGCGCCACCCCGGTGGACTGGCCCGATGCCTTGAACCCTGGCCTGTTGAGCCCCGAACATCTATTGCGCGATGTGCTGGCCAGCCTGAATGCCGGTGAGCTGGCGCTGCGCCGCTTTCGCGAAATCGCGCGGATAGCCGGGCTGGTGTTCGCCGGTTATCCCGGCGCACCGAAAAGCACTCGCCAGGTTCAGGCCTCCAGCGGTTTGTTCTATGAAGTGTTCAAGCAGTACGACGCCGGGAACCTGCTGCTGGCCCAGGCCGGGGAGGAAGTCCTGCGCAACGAGCTGGATATTCATCGACTGCAGCAGACACTGACGCGCATCGGTCGGCTGCGGCTGGACGTGCATGTGCTCAAGCGGCCGACGCCGCTCAGTTTTCCCCTGCTGGTGGAGCGCATGCGCGAGAGCATGAGTTCGGAAAAACTCGCCGACCGCATCCGACGCATGGTCAGCGACCTGGAGAACACCGCCGAAACCGGAAAAGCCTGATGAAGACGGCCTACCCCATACAACTGGCCGGCGAAGCGCTGTGGCTGCTGCCGGAAAAAGCCCTGTACTGGCCGGCGCAACAAGCCTTGCTGGTGGCCGACGTGCACTTCGGCAAAGCCGCCGCCTACCGCAGCCTTGGCCAGCCGGTGCCCCAGGGCACCACCGCGAGCAACATCGCGGTACTGGATGACCTGCTGGCCGCGCTGCCGTGCCGCCAGCTGATTTTCCTCGGGGACTTTCTCCACGGGCCCGGCTCCCACGCCAGCGCCACGCTGGACGCACTGACGGCGTGGCGAGCCCGACACCGCGACCTGCCGATGACCTTGATTCGCGGCAATCACGACAAGCGCGCGGGTGATCCGCCTGCATCACTGGCCATTCGGGTCGTGGCGGAACCGATGCTGTTGGGCCCGTTTGCGCTACAGCATGAACCCGCCCCTCATCCGCAGCGGCATGTGCTCGCGGGGCATGTGCATCCGGTTTACCGGCTCAGTGGCCGGGGTCGGCAGCGCCTGCGGCTGGCGTGTTTCAGGTTTGGCGAGCACGTCAGCCTGTTGCCGGCGTTCGGTGCGTTTACCGGGGGCTATCCGGTGGAGAGGGACGAGCGCAGTCGAGTCTTCGTGATTGGCGACAACGAAATATGGCCCGTCAGTTGATCAACCGCCAGGAGCGAGCTTGCTCGCGATGACATTCCAGGCAACAGCGCAACAGCGCGCGTCACCGTTGATGTCCATCGCGGGCAATCAAGCGTCGACAGGCAGCTCCCGCAGATCAGGCGACAGGTGCTGGAGGCGGTTCGTCGGGCAGCGTCGGCTCACCGGGTTCGGTGGGCTGTTCGTTGGGGGTGTCAGGGTCGGGTTGGCCGGGGATGCCCCCTGCCATGGCGACAGGCGGGTGCGCCAACAAGGACCAGGCCAAAACGCCAACTTGATTGGGCTCAAGCCTTGCCAGTTCGGCACTTATTCGCGGATCGATCTTCATGGAGCACTCCTGAGCTAAGGCCCCGCCCGCTGTACGCGAACCGGGCAGTACACCCAATAGAGTGTCTACCCGCTCAGGAATTCCCGCGATCTGGATGAATGGATCAGGTACGTGGCAGGGTCACGCCACGCTGGCCCTGGTACTTGCCGCCGCGGTCCTTATAGGACACTTCGCACTCTTCGTCGGATTCGAGGAACAACATCTGCGCCACACCTTCGTTGGCGTAGATTTTCGCCGGCAGGTTGGTGGTGTTGGAGAATTCCAGGGTCACGTGGCCTTCCCACTCCGGCTCCAGCGGGGTGACGTTGACGATGATGCCGCAACGGGCGTAGGTGCTCTTGCCCAGGCAGATGGTCAGCACATTGCGCGGAATGCGGAAGTACTCGACGGTGCTGGCCAGCGCGAAGGAGTTCGGCGGGATGATGCAGACATCGCTTTCGATGTCGACGAAGCTGCCGGCGTCGAAGTTCTTCGGGTCGACGATGGCCGAGTTGATGTTGGTGAACACCTTGAATTTGTTGGTGCAACGCACATCGTAGCCATAGCTGGACACGCCGAAGGAGATCACCCGACTGTCGCTCTCGCCGCGCACCTGGCGCTCGACGAAAGGCTCGATCATGTTGTGTTCCTGCGCCATGCGGCGAATCCACTTGTCCGATTTGATGCTCATGGCGATGTCCTGAATAGCGAGGTGGAAAAAATCTGTCCGGCATCTTACCGGGGCCGCGCCCAGGGTTCAAAGACCGGGCGCAATTCTCGGCGATCCTGCGTAAAACATGGGGCTTTACGCCAGGGGGACGCACCGTCAGTCACGAAAACCGAGAAACCTTCGCAAGAAGCATTGGCACGTTCCGGAAAAAGGGTTAAGGTGGCGCCACTGTGCTGCTTGTGTCACTGAGAATCTCTACACGATATGTTGAATTTCGATCCAACCATCTACAAGAATTTTTCCTGCTCTTTGCACTCAGTCTCGACCAGGGTTCTTCCTGAGTCGCAGTTATCTTTGTTCAAGGAGTTACACCATGTCTAATCGCCAAACCGGTACCGTTAAGTGGTTCAACGATGAAAAAGGCTTCGGCTTCATCACTCCACAATCCGGTGACGACCTGTTCGTTCACTTCAAAGCTATCCAATCCGACGGCTTCAAAAGCCTGAAAGAAGGCCAACAGGTTTCTTTCATCGCTACCCGCGGTCAGAAAGGCATGCAAGCTGAAGAAGTTCAAGTTATCTAACTTGTCCTTGCTTTAGTAAAAAGCCCCGCCCTCAACAGCGGGGCTTTTTTGTGCCTGGCGTTTTGTTCAGGACTGCAGGGCAAAAAAAAATCGCGACCCAAGGGCCGCGATTTTTCTGCTCCACGTCTTACCAAGTCACGCCAAAACCTGCGGTGTAACGTGTCTTGTCCAGATCCGCATCATGGGTGCCACTGATGATGTCACGCTCGGCCTTGAGGTTGAGCGACGCCCACTCCGTCACCTTGTAGCGCAGGCCCATCTCGGCATCCAGCGCGTACTCGGCGACGCCGGACAGCGGCTTGCCGACTTCGCCGTTGGTGAAGAACTCGACTTTCTTGCCAATCAGGTAGCGGTTGTAATCCCACTTCATGGCCACGGAGTAGAAGTTCTCCTTGCTGCCGTCTTCAAACTCGTAGTCGGTGCGGTTGATCAGCGAACCGAGTGAGAACGCACCCAACTCGTCGTCCCAGAACTGGTAACCCGGACCGGTACCGACCGTGCGCTGGCGAGACAGCTCTTCGACCTTGTCGCGCTTGTACACCAGCCGGCCTTGCCAAAACCATTTATCGGTCAGGAAACGGTCGAGGGAATATTCGGCGCGCCAGTTGTCCGTGGTCACCTCGTCATCCTGGAACTCGCGGTTGTACTCGCCTTCGGCAATGTGCCGCCACCGGCCGTGGCGCGCGGTGGTCTTGAAATCGATGTCGTAGTCGTCGGTGTCTTTTTCCGCGCGCTGGTAATCCAGGGCCGCATCGATGTTGCCCTTCCACACCAGGTCTTCGACGACCGGCTTGGGCTTGAGGATCTGCTGAATACTGGCCAGCTCCACGGTCTTGGGCGCCTCACCGTTGGCGAGGGTGACCTTGCCGTCCTCGGCCGAATGCAGCGACTTGGCTTTCTCGCCGGTGTAGGCGTCCTGCTTGACCAGCAACTCCTGATCGCTTTCCAGAGTTTTCACCTGTTTCCAATCGATCGGCACCGCCCCGGCGTATTCGGTCTGAATCAACAGTTTGCCGCCGTCGAACAAGGTGATCTTGCCGCTCACCTTGTCTCCGTTCTTCAACCAGACGGTATCGGCGAGCAAGGGGGTGGAAGCACCGAGGACAGCTAGGCACAGCAGAGTTCTGGAGACCATAAGCAAAACAATCGCTCAAAGTTGCGGAAAAATCGGCATTATCCGTAGGAATAAGACCCTAGCAACGACTGACCCGACGATTTCTATTGAGTTCATTTCTCAGTTGCCAATCGACGATTTACTCTACGGACGGTATTGCCCGGATGCGGGAGCGAGCCTGCCCGCGATAAACCGAATGAGGCACCTTGCTCCAGGCAGTTCCCGTTATCGTCAATTGATCATCGCGAGCACCTACGCTCCTGCAGGAACCCAACGTGAGCGATCCCACCGTCGAAACCGAAAGTGCCGCGCAAATCCGACGCACGGCGCTCTACCTGACCCTGGCGCAAGTGCCCGAGGGCAAAGTCGTGAGTTATGGTCAGCTTGCCGAACTGGCGGGCCTGGGTCGCGCGGCGCGATGGGTCGGCCGGACCCTGAGCCAACTGCCCGGCGACACCAAACTGCCCTGGCATCGGGTACTCGGTGCGGGCGGCAGAATCAGCCTGCCGGCCGGCAGCCCTTCAGGCGACGAACAGCGCGCACGATTACGCGACGAAGGCATCAGCATCCTGAATAATCGTGTTGATATTCGGTGCCATGGCTGGCGCCCGGTAGAGCACAGCGGTTAGAGTGCGCGCTTTGTTTCTGAAATTTTGAGGCAGACTTCAGCCCATGCCCCGTAAAACCTGGCGCGCCGCGCTTGCTGCCTATGCCAGCCCTTCGACACTTGTGCTGTTGTTGCTTGGTTTCGCCGCCGGCTTGCCCTACATGCTGGTATTTTCGACGCTTTCGGTCTGGTTGCGCGAAGCCGGTGTGGCTCGCGAAACCATTGGCTATGCCAGCCTGATCGGTCTGGCCTACGCCTTCAAATGGGTCTGGTCACCGCTGCTCGATCAATGGCGCCTGCCGTTGCTCGGCAAGCTCGGCCGCCGTCGTTCGTGGCTGGTGCTTTCCCAGGCACTGGTGATTCTGGGTCTGATCGGCATGGGTTTCTGCGACCCGCAAAAACACCTGTCCTGGCTGATCGCCATCGCCGTACTCGTGGCCTTCGCCTCGGCGACCCAGGACATCGCGGTCGACGCCTACCGCCTGGAAATCGCCGACGACAGCCGCCAGGCTGCGCTGGCCGCCAGCTACATGTCCGGTTATCGAGTGGCAGCACTGCTGGCCACCGCCGGCGCCCTGTACTTCGCCGAGGGTTTCGGCTCCACCGGCTTCAATTACAAGCATTCGGCGTGGGCCGGCACTTACCTGCTGTTTGGTGTGCTGATGGTCCCGGCGCTGCTGACGTCGCTGTTCATGCGCGAACCACCGGTGCCGCTGCGCACGCAACTGCAGGCCGGGCGCTACAGCTTCGTGCATCAACTGGCCTCGGTGTTCGTACTGATCGTGCTGCTGGTGTCCGTGCCGGCGACCTTCACCCAGCTCTTCAACACCGACTTCGCCAGCGTACTGTTCGGCGGTGTCAGCCTGCTCGACCTGCTGCTCGAGGATCGTGCCTTCTTGCGCGCCATCCTCTATATCACGCTGACCGCCATGTGCCTGTCGGCCATGGGGCGCCGCGGCCTCGCGCCGGTGCTGACACCGGTCAACGACTTCATCCTGCGCTACCGCTGGCAGGCGCTGCTGCTGCTCGGGCTGATCGCTACCTATCGGATGTCGGATACGGTCATGGGCGTGATGGCCAACGTCTTCTACATCGACCAAGGTTTCACCAAGGACCAGATTGCCAGCGTCAGCAAGATCTTCGGCCTGATCATGACCCTCGTCGGGGCCGGCATGGGCGGCCTGCTGATCGTGCGTTTCGGCATCCTGCCAATCCTGTTCATCGGCGGCGCGGCGTCAGCCGCTACCAACCTGCTGTTCCTGATGCTCGCCGACATGGGCGCCAACCTGAACATGCTGATCGTGACCATTTCCCTGGACAACTTCAGCTCGGGCCTGGCGACCTCGGCGTTCGTCGCCTACCTGTCGAGCCTGACCAACCTCAAGTTCTCCGCCACCCAATACGCCCTGCTCAGCTCGATCATGCTCCTGCTGCCGCGCCTGATCGGCGGCTACTCGGGGGTCATGGTGGAAAAATTCGGCTATCACAATTTCTTCCTGATCACCGCGCTGCTCGGCGTTCCGACACTGCTGTTGATTGCCTTGCACTGGTTCCAGGAGAGCCGGCGCGAAGGCCCCACTCCCACCCCGGAGCCGGCGCCCACGCAAGTTGCGGAAGAATCGTAGGGCGTTCACCCAGCCAGCATCGCAACGGGCGGGGAGATTCCCGCCCACCTGCCACACCGCCGACCGCACGCCTGTACGCCAGCGGATCTCGCCCGTACAATGCTCCGTCATTTCTCGTCATCAGCAATCGATAACGGCCAACCATGCGCACCAGTCAATTTTTGCTCGCCACACAGAAAGAAACGCCTTCCGACGCGGTTGTGATCAGCCATCAGCTGATGCTGCGCGCCGGCATGATCCGCAAACTCGCCTCGGGCCTGTACACCTGGCTGCCGATGGGCTTGCGAGTGATGCGCAAGGTCGAAGCCGTCGTTCGCGAAGAAATGAACGCCGCAGGCTCTTTGGAAGTGTTGATGCCGAGCACCCAACCGGCTGAACTGTGGCAGGAATCCGGTCGCTGGGAAGAGTACGGCCCGGAATTGCTGCGCTTCAAGGATCGCCACAATCGTGACTTCTGTGCCGGCCCGACCCACGAGGAAGTGATCACCGACCTGATGCGCAACGAGCTGAGCAGCTACAAGCAGCTGCCCATCAACCTGTATCAGATCCAGACCAAGTTCCGTGACGAAATCCGCCCACGCTTCGGTTTGATGCGCGGCCGCGAATTCATCATGAAAGACGCCTATTCGTTCCACGCCGACCAGGCCTCGCTGCAGGTCACCTATGACCGCATGCACCAGGCCTACTGCAACGTGTTCACACGCCTGGGCCTGAAATTCCGTCCGGTGGAAGCCGACAACGGCTCCATCGGCGGTGCCGGCTCCCACGAATTCCACGTCCTGGCCGAATCCGGCGAAGACGATATCGTCTTCAGCAACGGTTCCGACTACGCGGCCAACATCGAGAAAGCCGAAGCCGTGCCACGGGAGACCTCCCGTCCTGCTCCTTGCGAAGAGCTGCGCCTGGTGGACACCCCGGACACCAAGACCATTGCCGCCCTGGTGGAAAAATTCAATCTGCCGATTGAGAAGACCATCAAGACCCTGATCGTGCACGCCGAAGAAGAAGGCAAGCTGATTGCCCTGGTGATCCGTGGCGACCACGAACTCAACGAAATCAAGGCCGCCCAGCAGCCAGGCGTGGCCAGCCCGCTGGTGATGGCGTCCGACGCCGAACTGCGCGACGCCATTGGCGCCGGCGCCGGTTCCCTCGGCCCGCTGAACCTGCCGCTGCCCGTGATCATCGACCGCTCCGTCGAGCTGATGAGCGACTTCGGCATTGGCGCGAACATCGACGACAAGCACTACTTCGGCGTGAACTGGGAGCGCGACCTGCCAGTGCCGACCGTGGCCGACCTGCGTAACGTGGTCAGCGGCGACCCGAGCCCGGACGGCAAGGGCACCCTGGAAATCAAGCGCGGCATCGAAGTCGGGCACATCTTCCAGCTGGGCAACAAGTACAGCAAGGCGATGAAGTGCGAAGTGCTGGGCGAAAACGGCAAGCCGGTCACCCTGGAAATGGGTTGCTACGGCATCGGCGTGTCCCGCGTGGTCGCCGCCGCCATCGAGCAGAGCAACGACGACAAGGGGATCATCTGGAGCGACACGCTGGCGCCGTTCCAGGTCGCCCTGGTGCCATTGCGCTACGAAACCGAGCAGGTGCGCGAAGCCACCGACAAGCTGTACGCCGAGTTGACCGCTGCCGGGTTCGAAGTGCTGCTGGACGATCGCGACAAGAAAACCAGCCCGGGCATCAAGTTCGCGGACATGGAGCTGATCGGCATTCCTCACCGGATCGTGGTCAGCGACCGCGGCCTCGCCGAAGGCAACCTGGAATACAAGAGCCGTACCGAGGCCGAGCCGCAAGCGCTGCCGGTTGCTGACGTACTGTCGTTCCTTCAGGCCCGTATCCGCCGCTGAAACCAGATAGAGACGTCATGTTCAAGCGAAACACCTTAGGCCTCGGTGGCGCCGCCCTGTGCGGCGCCCTGCTGGTCAGCGGCTGTGCCAACCACATGTCGCAACGCAGCGAGCACGAGGAACGTGTCGAGCGCAAACTGCTCGACCACCGCCTGCAGATCGATGTCGGCGAGCCTAAGGTGCTTGAGCTGCCGCAACGTCGGGTGAAGATCCACGAGCAAAAGACTTTCGAAGTCACCGAGTTCGAAGTGACGCGGCATTACGATCGCTACACGCCTTACCAACCCTGGCGGGAGATCTACGAGATCCCGCTGGGCGCGGTGGCGGTGGTGGCCGGTGTCGGCGCGAACGTGGCCAACGTGTTCGCCCTCGGCAACCTGCCCGATAGCATGACCAAGGACTGGTTCAGCTACGGCATCGCCGGGCTCAACCCGTTCATGAACGCACCGTCCAACGGCCGCTCACAGCAGAACCTCGCCGGCATCGACGAAGTCCAGCTCGACAAACGCACCGAGTACTCGAGCCTGCCGTGGAGCGAGCGTCCGGTCGAGGTCAAGGCCGGCAAGGAAACGTTCGAGCTGAGCACCGATAAAAACGGCGTCTTGCGCCTGAACCTGTTGGACAGCCCTTTCGCCGAACGCGACATCAATCACCTGAGCCGGTTGCTGATCCGTGTCGAGGACGGCCAGGACGATGTGCATACGGATTCGAGCCTGGCGGTCAGCAGTTCGCTGCGTGGCAAACTGCTCGAAGCCCATGGCCTGATTTACGACGACCTCGAAGACGGCGAAGTGAGCCAGTGGGTGCACCGGGTCAAACGCCTGTCGGAACTGGGCCTGGAGGAAGAAGCCAGCGAGCTGGAACAGAGCCTGATCGAACTGACGCGCAACGACCCTGAGTTGCAGACCGAATTCATGAAGTCACTGGCCAAGGATGGTGGTCGTTTGGTGGCGGATCCGGGGCCGAACTAACTTCTGAAATCATCGCGAGCAGGCTCGCTCCCACAGTCACCACAACCTCTGTGGGAGCGAGTCTGCTCGCGATGAGGCCCTTGAGGTCGCCGCAAACCTACCGCTCGAACAACTCCATCTGCTCGAACCCGCCCCGCAGGTCCTCCAGCCGTACGCCAATCCCCAACAACCGAACCGGTTTGCCGCCGCGATTGAACGCCTGGGTCAGCAACAGCTGATAACTGCCAAGGTCCCGACCTGCCCCCGCCTGCTCCAGGGTGGTTTGGGTGAAATCATGAAACTTCACTTTGACGAACGGCTTGCCCGGCCGATAGCTGCTGTCGATTCGCGCCATGCGCCCGGCCAGGGTCTCCATCAGCTCGGGCAACTTATCCAGGCAGCTGCGCAGATCCGGCAGGTCGGTGTCGTAGGTGTTTTCGACGCTGATCGACTGCCGCCGACTGTCGTTGTGCACTAGCCGCTCATCGATCCCACGGGCCAGGCTCCACAGTCGTTCGCCAAAGCTGCCGAATTCGCGCACCAGCGCCAACTTGTCCCACTCGCGCAACTGCAGGCAATCGGCGATTCCAAGCCGCCCCAGCTTGTCGGCGGTCACCTTGCCCACGCCGTGCAATTTGTTGACGGACAGACCGCTGACAAAATCCTCGACTTGATCGGGCGTGATGACGAACAGCCCGTTGGGCTTCTTCCAGTCACTGGCGATCTTGGCCAGAAACTTGTTCGGCGCCACGCCCGCCGAGACCGTGATGTGCAACTGGTTGGACACCCGGCGACGGATGTCCTGGGCGATACGTGTCGCGCTGCCGCCGAAGTGCGCGCTGTCCGACACATCGAGGTACGCCTCGTCCAGGGACAGCGGTTCGATCAGATCGGTGTAATCGCGAAAGATCGTGTGGATTTCCCTGGACGCCTCTCTATATGCGTCCATTCGCGGCTTGACGATGGTCAGGTCCGGACACAGCTTCAATGCATGCCCGGACGACATCGCCGAGCGCACGCCATAGGCCCGCGCCTCATAGTTGCACGTGGCAATCACTCCGCGCCGATCCGCCGACCCACCCACTGCCAGGGGTTTGCCAGCCAGGCGCGGGTCGTCACGCATCTCGATGGCGGCGTAGAAGCAGTCACAATCAACATGGATGATTTTTCGCTGGGTCATGGCAAAGCAGTGTTCATGGCGTAAATAAGTTGGCAGTACATAGCGGATCGGCAGTATCTCACTGACAACTGTATATAGCACCAGTACTCTGAATGTTCTTATCCAATGGTAGGAATAATCGCCGATGAATTTATTTTTTCAATCGAAAGCTGGCTCACAATAGAGCTGAAACCCTTGCCCCGCCTGCGTCACAGCCGATTACACCGCCCCGCGCTCAAGCTAACCAATTGAACAGGAACAGGTTTTATCCAAATTGGAGGTTGACAGCTCGGCGATCCGCTGTAGAATGCCGACCCATAGACGCGGGATGGAGCAGCCTGGTAGCTCGTCGGGCTCATAACCCGAAGGTCGTCGGTTCAAATCCGGCTCCCGCAACCAACATCAAGAAAGGCCACTCGAAAGAGTGGCCTTTTTTGTGCGCGCCTGTTTTGTGTGCCGAACAAGAAATCGTTCTGATTCCGAAACTTAGATCTGCACTGCGACCGATTGCCGCATTTCAACACTTATTTGACCCTATCCCGCATTAACGGTTGACACCCCGCCGTTCGCCTGTAGAATGCCGCCACACAGACGCGGGATGGAGCAGCCTGGTAGCTCGTCGGGCTCATAACCCGAAGGTCGTCGGTTCAAATCCGGCTCCCGCAACCAACATCAAGAAAGGCCACTCGAAAGAGTGGCCTTTTTTGTGTCTGTTGAAAAAGTCCTTTCGCAACAATGACCTGTCATCCTGCTATGAAGCGTTCGCCCGCCACAACGCACCGGGATCAAGCTATGCTGATTCGCAGATCGAACGTGACAGGCCATCGCCGACCATCGGTGAGAAGCGTTAAAATTCGTGATTATTTTTTTCTACAGGGATTGGTTACTTGGCTGGATACCTCCATCCTGTCGCGCACAATCCAAGAGGTGATTGATGCGCGCCAACTCGTCTGATCCACAAGACCCCGTCACCGCGACACAACCGATCAAGGCCGAGCGTCTGCGCTGGCTTGATCTGGTCAGCAAGTATCGTCAGCCCATCGGCCTGGCGGTCACACTGCTGCTGTTCGCGATCGCGCTGATTGCCTGTCGCCACCTGCTGAGCGAGCTCGATCTGTACGCTCTGCATGACTCGATTCTTGAAATACCGAAACCGGCCTTGCTGGGCGCGTTCGCGGCGACCGTGGTCGGCTTCGTCATCCTGCTGGGCTATGAGTGGTCGGCCAGCCGCTATGCCGGCGCCACCCTGCCACCGCGCATCCTGGCCCTGGGCGGTTTCACGGCATTCGCCATCGGCAACGCCATCGGCCTGTCGATGCTTTCCGGCGGATCGGTTCGCTACCGTTTATATGCACGGCATGGCCTGGGGGCGGGAGAAGTCGCCCGCATGACGCTGTTCGCCAGCCTCTCGCTCGGCTGCGCCCTTCCGCCACTGGCGGCGCTGGCAACCCTCAGCAACCTGCCCGCCGCCTCCCTCGCCCTTGGCCTGTCCCAAGGCTTGCTTGGCACGGTGGCCGCCGCAGTGCTACTGCTGTTCTGTGTGCTGGCCATCGGCATCTATCGCCGTCGCCTGCCGGAACAACCTTACGCGGACAACCTGCTGGTCAGGATCGGCCGTCGCACCCTGCGCCTTCCGGGCCGCCGCCTGACCTTCCTGCAACTGATCATCACCGCCCTGGACGTGGCCGCCGCCGCGACCGTGCTTTATCTGTTGCTGCCCGAAGCGCCACCCTTCGGTGCATTCCTGCTGGTGTACCTGCTGGCCCTTGCCGCCGGCGTGCTCAGCCACGTTCCCGGTGGGGTCGGGGTGTTCGAGGCGATCCTGCTGGCCGCTTTCGCCGACAAACTGGGGGCCGCACCACTGGCAGCCGCCCTGCTGCTCTATCGCCTGATCTACGTGGTGCTGCCACTGCTGGTGGCGAGCCTGCTGCTGCTGATCAACGAAGGCCAGCGCTTGTTCCAGACCCGCCAGTCGTTGCGCGCCGCCTCGGGCCTGGCCGCGCCGATCCTGGCGGTGCTGGTGTTCCTTTCGGGCGTGGTGCTGCTGTTCTCCGGCGTGACCCCGGAAATCGACACACGCCTGGAACACATCGGTTTCCTGATTCCCCATCGACTGGTCGACGCCTCGCACTTTGGCGCCAGCCTGGTCGGTGTGCTCTGCCTGTTGCTCGCCCAGGGCCTGCGTCGGCGGTTGTCTGCCGCCTGGATGCTGACCACCATTCTGTTGCTGGTCGGCGCGGTGCTGTCGCTGCTCAAGGGCTTCGACTGGGAAGAAGCCAGTCTGATGACCCTGACAGCCGCCCTGCTCGGCGTTTTCCGGCGCTCCTTCTATCGCCCGAGCCGACTGACCGAATTGCCCTTCTCGCCGCTGTTCCTGGTGGCGAGCCTGTGTGTGCTGGGCGCGTCGATCTGGCTGCTGCTGTTCGCCTATCAGGACGTTCCGTACAGCCATCAACTCTGGTGGCAGTTCACCCTCGACGCCGACGCCCCGCGTGGTCTGCGCTCACTGCTCGGCGCCGCCGTGCTGCTGGTGATCGTGTCCCTGACCTGGCTGCTGCGCACGGCGCGTCCGGTGATCCACCTGCCAACCCCCGACGAACTGGAGCGCGCGCACAAAATCCTCATGGCCTCGGCCCAGCCGGACGGCGGCCTGGCCCTGACCGGTGACAAGGCGCTGCTGTTCCACCCCAACGACGAGGCGTTCCTGATGTATGCCCGCCGTGGGCGCAGCCTGGTGGCCCTGTACGATCCGATCGGCCCGGCCCAGCCTCGGGCGGAAATGATCTGGCAGTTCCGCGACCTGTGCGACATCCACCATGCGCGCCCGGTGTTCTATCAGGTCCGTGCCGAGAACCTGCCGTACTACATGGACATCGGCCTGACCGCGATCAAGCTGGGCGAAGAGGCGCGGGTCGATTTGCAGCGCTTTGATCTGGAAGCCAAGGGCAAGGAGATGAAAGACCTGCGCTACACCTGGAACCGTGGCACCCGCGACGGCCTGTCGCTGGAGATCCATGAGCCGGGCCAGGCGCCGATGGATGAGCTGAAGGTGATTTCCGATGCCTGGCTCACCGGCAAGAACGTGCGCGAGAAAGGCTTCTCGCTCGGCCGCTTCAGCGACGATTACCTCAAGCATTTCCGTATTGCGGTGATTCGTTTCGAAGGACGCCCGGTGGCGTTCGCCAACTTGCTCGAGACCTATGGCCACGACCTGGCCAGCCTCGACCTGATGCGCGCGCACCCCGAAGCACCCAAGCTGACCATGGAATTCATGATGGTCGGCCTGATTCAACACTATAAGAGTCACGGATACGCGCGCTTCAGCCTGGGCATGGTGCCACTGTCGGGGTTGCAACCCCGTCGCGGTGCACCCCTGACCCAGCGCCTGGGCTCGATGGTCTTCCGCCGTGGTGAGCAGCTCTACAATTTCCAAGGCTTGCGCCGCTTCAAAGACAAGTTCCAGCCTGACTGGGAACCCCGTTACATGGCCGTGCCCGCCGGACTCGATCCGCTGGTTGCCTTGGCCGACACTGCCGCCCTGATTGCAGGCGGCTTGACTGGATTGGTGAAACGCTGATGATTCAACGCTCCTTGCGCTACGTTTTGGGCACGCTGATCGTGCTGGCCCTGATCCTCGGTGGCGGTTACTGGTACCTCAAACGCCCGGCGCCAGAACCGACCCTCGAACGGCTGACCCCGGCCGACGGTACTGTCATGACCCGGGTCATTCCCGGCAACACACCACGGGCCCAGGTGCTGGTGGCGGTCACTGACGAACAAAAGCTCAGTGACAAGCAACTGACGACCCTGAGTCGCAGCGGCTCGGCGCAGATTGTCCAGGTGATCCTGCCCAAGGAATGCCTGCTGCAAAGCCGTGCCCTGCAAACAGGCCTGAGGGAACTCAAAGGTCCGGCGACCCTGGTCAGCGGCATCGGCCCCGGCGCCGTGCTGGCCTGGCGCTGGTTGTCGGAACAGAAAGACGACAAGGCCCAGGCCGTTTCGGTGGACCTGGCCCTGGAGAAACCCGGTTGCACGCACCTGCTGCCGAAAAGCGCCGCCCACGGCCACTGGCTGGTGGCATGGAACGACAACCCGGACGACACCAGCGCTGGCTTCGTACGCGACCAGCCGAACGCCGAAACCAGCATCAGCGACTACGACATCAACCTGCCGCAAGTGCTGAACAACGAGCTGCGCAAGCTGCTCGTCGGCGGTGATAAAGCGGCCGGTGGCCTGCAGATCCCCGTGGTTGAAGTGCCGGCTGGCCAGGCCAGGGACACCGTCACCCTGTTCCTCTCCGGCGACGGCGGCTGGCGCGACCTCGACCGCGATGTCGCGGGCGAAATGGCCAAGATCGGCTACCCGGTCGTCGGCATCGACACCCTGCGTTACTACTGGCAACACAAGAGCCCTGAACAGAGCGCCCTGGACCTGGCCGAACTGATGCAGCACTACCGGCAGAAATGGGGCACCAAGCGCTTCATCCTGACCGGTTACTCGTTCGGCGCCGACGTGTTGCCCGCCATCTACAACCGTCTGGAGCCAGCGGAGCAGCAACGGGTCGACGCCATCATCCTGCTCGCCTTCGCCCGCACCGGCAGCTTCGAAATCGAAGTCGAAGGCTGGCTCGGCAACGCCGGCAAGGAAGCCGCCACCGGCCCGGAAATGGCCAAGCTGCCAGCGGACAAAGTGGTGTGCATCTACGGTGAAGAAGAAACCGACGAAAGCGGCTGCACCGACAAGACCGCCGTGGGCGAAGCGATCAAACTGCCCGGCGGCCACCACTTCGACGAAAACTACCCGAAACTGGCCCAGCGGCTGGTGGAGGTGATCGAGAAGCGCCAGGCAAAAGACGAGACGGTGCAGGAGTGACCTGAGCCCCGCCTGACAAAAAGCCCCCGCTACCTCATGGTAGCGGGGGCTTTTTTATCCCAGTGCCATACCGCCCCCCTTGTGGGAGCGTGCCTGTTCGCGGAAGCGGTGTATCAGACTTATCAAGAGTGGCTGACAGGATGCCTTCGCGAGCGAGCCCACTCCCGCAGGGACCTTCGTCAGACACAAAAAAACCCCGCTGGCGCAAGGCTGGCGGGGGCTTTTTGAAGTGGCGGGCTTACATCTCCACCTGCGTCCCCAACTCGATCACCCGGTTCAGCGGCAGGTTGAAAAACCGCAGATTGCCATTGGCGTTCTTCAGCATGAAGGCGAACAGCGCCTCGCGCCAGCGGGCCATGCCTTCGAGCTTGGAGGCGATGACCGTCTCGCGGCTGAGGAAATAGGTGGTGCGCATCGGGCTGAAGTCGAGGTCGTCGAGGTGGCACAGTTTCAGCGCTTCCGGCACGTCCGGCTCGTCGACGAAGCCAAAGTGCAGGATCACCCGGAAGAAGCCTTCGCCATGGGATTCGACCTCGAAGCGGCGGGTCGGCGGGACGCGCGGGATGTCCTCGTACACGACAGTGAGCAACACGACCTGCTCATGCAGCACCTGGTTGTGCAACAGGTTATGCAACAGCGCGTGGGGCACGGCGTCCGGACGGGCGGTAAGGAATACGGCAGTGCCCTGGACTCGGTGCGGTGGCTGGACGCGGATGCTGCTGATGAAAATCGGCAGCGGCAATCCGCCCTCGTCCATGCGCTCCACCAGCAATTGCTTGCCGCGCTTCCAGGTGGTCATCAACACGAACAACGCGATACCGGCAATCACAGGGAACGCCCCGCCCTGAATGATTTTCGGCACGTTGGCGGCGAAGTACAGCCCGTCCACCAGCAGGAAACCCAGCAGCACCGGTACCGCGAGGAGCGGCGGCCATTTCCACAGCAGCAGGATTACCGCCGACACCAGGATGGTGGTCATCAGCATGGTGCCCGTCACCGCCACACCGTAGGCCGAGGCCAGGGCGCCGGAGGACTCGAAGCCCAGCACCAACAGGATCACACCGACCATCAGCGACCAGTTCACCGCGCCGATGTAGATCTGACCCTGCTCCGCACTGGAAGTGTGCTGGATGTGCATGCGCGGAATGTAGCCGAGCTGGATCGCCTGGCGGGTCAGGGAGAAGGCGCCGGAAATCACCGCCTGCGAGGCGATCACCGTGGCCAGGGTCGACAGGCCGACCAGTGGAATCAGCGCCCAGCTTGGCGCCAGCAGGTAGAAGGGATTGCGCGCCGCTTCCGGGTCACCGAGCAGCAGGGCTCCCTGGCCGAAGTAGTTCAGCACCAGCGCCGGCAGCACCAGGATGAACCAGGCACGGGCAATGGGCTTGCGGCCGAAGTGGCCCATGTCGGCGTACAGCGCTTCGGCGCCGGTCAACGCCAACACCACCGCACCGAGGATCGCCACGCCCATGCCCGGGTGGACAATGAAGAAGCGCACGCCCCACGCCGGGTTCAGCGCTTGCAGCACCTCCGGGTGTTGCAGGATGCCGTAGACGCCCAACGCGCCCAGGACGACGAACCAGGTGACCATGATCGGCCCGAACAGGATGCCGATGCGCGCCGTGCCGTGCCGCTGGATCAGGAACAACGCCACCAGCACGATCAGCGACAGCGGCACCACCCAATGGTCGATGCCCTCGAAGGCCAGCCCCAGCCCTTCGATGGCCGAGAGCACGGAAATCGCCGGGGTGATCATGCTGTCGCCATAAAACAGCGCCGCGCCGATCAAGCCGCAGACCACCAGCAGGGTGCGCAGTTTCGCATGCCCCGCGGCCGCCCGGCGCGCCAGGGCGGTCAATGCCATGATCCCGCCTTCGCCCTGGTTGTCGGCGCGCAGAACAAACATCATGTACTTGATCGAAACCACCCAGATCAACGACCAGAAGATCAGGGCCAGGATGCCCAGCACGCCGTCGTGGTTGACCGGTACGCCATATCCCCCGGAAAACACTTCCTTGAGGGTGTACAACGGGCTCGTGCCGATATCGCCATAAACCACCCCGACCGCCGCGACCAACATGCCGATCGGCTTCGTCGCCGAATGCCCCGCGCTCGCAGCCTGACTACTTGCCTGACCCATCCACCACTCCTACTACCCAGACTGGACCGCATTTTAAAGAAGCCGCATGCTTTGCACGCAGCATGCGCTTAACTTGTTGTTACAGACATTTTCTTGACTGAAAAACCGGTAAAGCTCAAAGGCGCGAAGCATAGCGCAGCACTCGTCGTTTTTCCCTTCTTAAAGCTGGTCAAGTGCGCTTCCCGTCGCTAGAATTGCGCACTTTTTGATCAGAGGCGCCTAAGCGTCCCGCCTCGCGAATCACTGCTGCCTTTTGACGGTGCCTGTTGTCGCCATGCTGCGTTGCCGCTTCTCGCCATAGCCAGCTATGACTCGGCGCGGCGCCTTGCCTGGCCCCAACAGTCACTCGTCAAAAAACAGCGTATTCACGAGGCAGGACGCCAAGCGTCCGTCTGTCGCCCCACCCAGAAGGTCGGGCAGCACCTATACCGAGGTTAGACATGTCCACCACTCCTGCGCCAGCCAATCCAAAGGTTGGTTTCGTATCCCTGGGTTGCCCGAAAGCACTGGTCGACTCCGAGCGCATCCTGACCCAGCTGCGCATGGAAGGGTATGACGTTGTGTCCACCTATCAGGACGCCGACGTGGTGGTGGTCAACACCTGCGGTTTCATCGACTCGGCCAAGGCTGAATCCCTGGAAGTGATCGGCGAAGCCATCAAGGAAAACGGCAAGGTCATCGTCACCGGCTGCATGGGTGTCGAAGAAGGCAACATCCGCGACGTACACCCGAGCGTGCTGGCCGTGACCGGTCCGCAGCAGTACGAGCAAGTGGTCAACGCGGTGCACGAAGTGGTGCCGCCGAAACAGGATCACAACCCGCTGATCGACCTGGTGCCACCACAGGGCATCAAGCTGACCCCGCGCCACTACGCCTACCTGAAGATTTCCGAAGGCTGCAACCACAGCTGCAGCTTCTGCATCATCCCGTCGATGCGCGGCAAACTGGTCAGCCGCCCGGTGGGTGACGTGCTCGACGAGGCCCAGCGCCTGGTCAAGTCCGGTGTCAAGGAACTGCTGGTGATCTCCCAGGACACCAGCGCCTACGGCGTGGACGTGAAATACCGCACCGGTTTCTGGAACGGCGCGCCGGTGAAAACCCGCATGACCGAACTCTGCGAGGCCCTGAGCACCCTCGGCGTCTGGGTACGCCTGCACTATGTCTACCCGTACCCGCACGTCGACGAGCTGATCCCGCTGATGGCCGCCGGCAAGATCCTGCCGTACCTGGACATCCCGTTCCAGCACGCCAGCCCGAAAGTCTTGAAGTCGATGAAACGCCCGGCGTTCGAGGACAAGACCCTGGCACGGATCAAGAACTGGCGCGAAATCTGCCCGGACCTGATCATCCGCTCGACCTTCATCGTCGGCTTCCCGGGCGAAACCGAAGAAGACTTCCAGTACCTGCTGGACTGGCTGACCGAAGCCCAGCTCGACCGCGTTGGCTGCTTCCAGTACTCGCCGGTGGACGGCGCCCCGGCCAACGACCTGGACCTGGAAATCGTCCCGGACGAGGTCAAGCAGGACCGTTGGGAGCGCTTCATGGCGCACCAGCAGGAAATCAGCTCGGCGCGCCTGCAGATGCGCATCGGCCGTGAAATCGAAGTGCTGGTCGATGAAGTCGACGAGCAAGGCGCGGTCGGCCGCTGCTTCTTCGATGCTCCGGAAATCGACGGCAACGTGTTCATCGATAACGGCAGCAACCTCAAGCCGGGCGACAAGGTCTGGTGCAAAGTGACCGACGCCGACGAATACGACCTCTGGGCCGAACAGATCTAAACGCGAAAAGCCCTCAAAGCCCCGCTCTCTACACGAGATGCGGGGCTTTTTTACGGCTATCGTATGGGTAGAAAGGACACGCACCATTCACTGCCAAAGGGGCCTCTGGCCATGCGCCAACATGCGGTCATCCACACACCGAAACAGAGTGACTATCCGGAACTGACCCGGGTCTGGGAAGACTCGGTCCGCGCCACCCACGACTTCCTGCCCGACAGCTACATCGAGCTGTTGAAAAACCTGGTGCTGACCCGCTACCTCGACGCGGTGATGCTGATCTGCACCAAGGACTCGCGCCAGCGCATCACCGGGTTCGCCGGGGTGGCGGCGGGCAAGATAGAAATGCTCTTCATCGACCCGGCGCACCGCGGCCAGGGCCTGGGCAAGCAGCTGCTGCGCTACGCCATGGAGCACATGAACGCCGATGAGCTGGACGTCAACGAACAGAACCCGCAGGCGCTGGGGTTCTACTTCAAGCAGGGCTTCGAGGTGATCGGGCGCACCGAACATGACGGCATGGGCCAGCCTTACCCGTTATTGCACATGCGCTTGCGCCGAGCCGAGCCACTGACCCGCAAAGCCTGACCCCTGTGGGAGCGAGCCTGTTCGCGATAGCGATGGGTCAGATGCCATTGCAGTCAGCTGCAGGCTCGCTCCCACATAAAACCTGCCAAGCAGGTACAATGCACACCCCTTTTTTGTTACGGCCCTGTCATGACTGACCCGATTCGTCTCTCCAAACGCCTGATCGAACTGGTCGGCTGCTCCCGTCGGGAGGCTGAGCTGTTCATCGAAGGCGGCTGGGTCACCGTGGACGGCGAAGTCATCGACGAACCGCAGTTCAAGGTGGGTACCCAGACCGTCGCGCTCGACCCCGAGGCCAAGGCCACGGCGCCCGAGCCGGTGACCCTGCTGCTCAACGTGGCGCCGGGCATCGACGCCGAGACGGCCATGGCCAGCATCAGCGCCGAGACCCTGAGCGAAGAACACCGCTTCGGCAAACGGCCATTGCGCGGGCACTTCCTGCGCCTGACCGCCAGCACCGACCTGCAACCGAACGCCAGCGGCCTGCTGGTGTTCACCCAGGACTGGAAAATCCTGCGCAAGCTCACGGCCGACGCGGCGAAAATCGAACAGGAGTACGTGGTCGACGTCGAAGGCGACATGGTCGAACACGGTCTAAACCGCTTGCAGCACGGCCTGACCTATAAGGGCAAGGAGCTGCCAGCGGTCAAAGCCAGCTGGCAGAACGAAAACCGCCTGCGCTTCGCGTTGAAGAACCCGCAACCGGGCGTGATCGCCCTGTTCTGCCAGGCCGTCGGCCTGAAGGCGGTCGCCATCCGCCGCATCCGCATCGGCGGCGTGTCCATCGGCAAAGTACCGTTGGGCCAATGGCGCTACCTGTCGGGCAAAGAGAAGTTCTAGGGCTTTTCACGCCCCCCACATTCCGGCGCCGCTCATGCGCGGCGCCCACTGCCGAAATCAGGATTGCACACCATGATTCATAACGACGTACTGCGCAGCGTGCGCTACATGCTCGACATCAGCGACAAGAAAGTCATCGAGATCATCAAGCTCGGCGGCATGGACGTGGCGCTCGACGACTTGAAGGCGTACCTGGACAAGAAGGAAGAAGACGAGGAAGGCTTCGTACGCTGCCCGGACGAGGTCATGGCGCATTTCCTCGATGGCCTGGTGATCTTCAAGCGCGGCAAGGACGACAGCCGTCCGCCGCAGCCGATCGAAGTGCCGGTCACCAACAACATCATCCTGAAAAAGCTGCGCGTGGCGTTCGAGCTGAAGGAAGACGACATGCACGCGATCCTCAAGGCCGCCGAATTCCCGGTGTCCAAGCCGGAACTGAGCGCATTGTTTCGCAAGTTCGGCCACACCAACTACCGTCCGTGCGGCGACCAGTTGCTGCGCAACTTCCTCAAGGGGCTGACGCTGCGCGTACGTCCGCAGTAACCGCTTCCAACTGTAGGAGCGAGCTTGCTCCGGGCGGCGTTCCGACGAAGAACCTGAGAGCGCGCGTATTTTCAGGTTTCACGCGTTATCGTCGACGACCTTCGCTAGCAAGCCAGCGCCTACAGATAGGCGAATGACCTTTCATTCTTCGTGAAAATAGTGGCTCCGCTGCAAGCGGCTGACGACTAGGGTGTAGTGACCCTCAGCTCTCAGGATTTGCCATGCACCCTTACTTTTCCCTGCAAGGCCGCACCGCGCTGGTGACCGGCGGCACTCGTGGCATCGGCAAAATGATCGCCAAGGCCTACGTCGAGGCGGGCGCCACGGTGTACGTCTGTGCGCGGGACGCCGAGGCCTGCCTGCAAACCGCTGAAGAATTGAACGCATTCGGCATTTGCCACGGGGTGGCCGCCAACCTGGCCACCGAGGAAGGTGTGCAGCAACTGGCAACGCACCTGGGCGAACGCCTGACCCACCTGGACATCCTGGTGAACAACGCCGGCACCACCTGGGGCGCACCGTTGGAGACCTATCCGGTCAAGGGCTGGGAAAAGGTCATGCAGCTCAACGTGACCTCGGTGTTCATCTGCATCCAGCAACTGTTGCCGCTGTTGCGCAAAGGCGGTTCTGCGGCGAATCCGGCGCGGATCATCAATATCGGCTCGGTGGCGGGGATTTCCTCCTTTGGCGAACAGGCTTATGCCTACGGGCCGAGTAAAGCGGCGCTGCACCAGTTGTCGCGGATCCTGGCGCGAGAACTGGTGAGCCAGCACATCAACGTCAACGTGATCGCCCCCGGGCGCTTCCCAAGCAAGATGACGCAGCACATCGGCAATGATGAACAGGCGCTGGCGCAGGACACGGCGCTGATCCCGATGAAGCGTTGGGGCCGCGAAGAAGAGATGGCCGCCCTGGCGATCAGCCTGGCGAGTACGGCCGGGGCGTACATGACCGGGAACATCATTGCTCTGGATGGTGGGTTCAGCCTCTAGACCGATGGCGCGATCATCGCGAGCAGGTTCGCTCCCACAAGGGACAGCGCTGAAGCTGTGGGAGCGAGCCTGCTCGCGAAGAAGCGGTGTGAGTTATCATGCTCGCCCACACCCCGCCTCGATCCCACCCCATGACCTACAGCGTTTCCCCCATCGGCTTCGTGCGTTCCTGTTTCAAGGAAAAGTTCGCCATCCCGCGCCAGCCGCAACTGGCCCCCGCCGCCCGTGGCGTGCTGGAACTGGTGGCGCCGTTCGATCAGGGCGATGCGGTGCAGGGTCTGGAACAGGTCAGCCATGTGTGGCTGCTGTTCCTGTTTCATCAGGCATTGGAAGAAAAGCCACGGCTCAAGGTCCGCCCTCCTCGCCTCGGCGGCAACAAATCCATGGGCGTGTTCGCCACCCGCGCGACACATCGGCCCAATGGCATTGGCCAATCCGTGGTGAAGCTGGACAAGGTCGAGGCCGGTCGCCTGTGGATATCCGGCATCGACCTGCTGGACGGCACGCCGATTCTCGACATCAAGCCCTACGTGCCTTACGCCGACATCATCGACAGTGCCGCCAACCGCATCGCCAGTGCAGCGCCGCCAGCGATTGCGGTGCAGTGGACGGACAGCGCGCTGCAGCAGGCCCAGGGGCATGCACAGCGCCTGTCGGAGCCCTTGGTCGAGTTGATCGGGCAATGCCTGGCCCAGGATCCGCGGCCGGCGTATCAGACGCCCGCGCCCGAGCGGGAATACGGCGCGCAATTCTGGGACGTGGATGTGCGCTGGCATTACCCCACGCCGCAATTGATCCGCGTGCTGGAAGTCATTCCCGCCAAAACCTGAACGCCAGAAACGACTGTGGGAGCGGCTTGCTCGCGAAGGGGGCGTATCAGCCAACATCATTGTTGACTGTCACACCGCTTCGCGAGCAGGCTCGCTCCCACAGGGAATACAGCGATACGCCGGTTGTTACTTCTCGACGAACGCACGCTCGATCAGGTAGTCACCCGGCTCGCGCATCCGCGGCGAAACCTTGAGGCCGAAGCTGTTCAGCACTTCGCTGGTCTCGTCGAGCATGCTCGGGCTGCCGCACAGCATGGCGCGGTCGTCCTGTGGGTTGATTGGTGGCAGACCGATGTCACTGAACAGCTTGCCGCTGCGCATCAGGTCGGTCAGGCGGCCTTCGTTTTCGAAAGGCTCGCGGGTGACGGTCGGGTAGTAGATCAACTTGTCACGCAGGGCCTCGCCGAAGAACTCGTTCTGCGGCAGGTGCTCGGTGATGAATTCGCGATAGGCGACTTCGTTGACGTAACGTACGCCGTGGCACAGGATCACTTTTTCGAAACGCTCGTAGGTTTCCGGGTCCTGAATGACGCTCATGAAAGGCGCCAGACCGGTGCCGGTGCTGAGCAGGTACAAATGTTTGCCAGGCTTCAAGTCGTCCAGTACCAGCGTGCCGGTAGGCTTCTTGCTGATGATGATCTCGTCGCCTTCCTTCAAATGCTGCAACTGGGAAGTCAGCGGACCATCAGGCACCTTGATGCTGAAGAACTCGAGATGCTCTTCCCAGTTCGGGCTGGCAATCGAGTAAGCGCGCATAAGCGGGCGGCCATTGGGCTGTTGCAGGCCGATCATCACGAACTGACCGTTCTCGAAGCGCAGGCCCGGATCACGGGTGCACTTGAAGCTGAACAGGGTGTCGTTCCAGTGGTGAACACTGAGGACACGCTCGTGGTTCATGTTGCTCATGTACGTGGGACTCCTGGAGATTTGTCTGCGCCTGTGCGTTGACCAAAGTGCTCTGCGCAATTGCAACGTATTCTAATCGCGACGACAATATCTGTTAACTGGATTATTAAGATAAGGGTTATCGGTTATATAGATATGCGATTTACTCTCCGTCAACTTCAAGTCTTCGTCGCCGTCGCCCAGCAGGAGAGCGTTTCCCGCGCTGCCGGGCTGCTCAATCTCTCGCAATCGGCGGCGAGCACCTCGATCACCGAACTGGAGCGCCAGTCCAGCTGCCAGCTGTTCGACCGCGCCGGCAAACGACTGAGCCTCAATGCGCTGGGTAAACAGCTGCTGCCACAGGCGGTGGCACTGCTGGACCAGGCCAAGGAGATCGAAGACCTGCTCAATGGCAAGTCCGGTTTCGGTTCCCTTGCGGTCGGCGCGACCCTGACCATCGGCAACTACCTGGCCACGCTGTTGATCGGTGGCTTCATGCAGCGCCATCCGGAAAGCCAGGTAAAGCTGCATGTGCAGAACACTGCCAACATTGTGCAACAGGTCGCGCATTATGAAATTGATCTGGGTCTAATCGAAGGTGACTGCAGCCATCCGGATATCGAGGTGCAAAGCTGGGTCGAGGATGAACTGGTGGTGTTCTGCGCACCGCAGCATCCGTTGGCGATCCGCGGCACCGCGACCATGGAAGCGCTGAGCCAGGAGGCCTGGATTCTGCGTGAACAGGGCTCCGGTACGCGGCTGACGTTTGACCAGGCCATGCGTCATCATCGCAGCGCGCTGAACATCCGCCTGGAACTGGAACACACCGAAGCCATCAAGCGCGCGGTGGAATCGGGGTTGGGGATTGGTTGTATCTCACGCCTGGCGCTGCGCGATGCGTTCCGGCGCGGCAGCCTGGTGCCGGTGGAAACACCGGACCTGGACCTGGCGCGACAGTTTTATTTCATCTGGCACAAACAGAAATACCAGACATCGGCGATGCGCGAATTCCTCGAGCTGTGCCGCGCCTTCACCGCCGGGGTCCAGCGCAGCGACGAGATCGTGCTGCCGCCCATTGCTTAAAGCAGGATCACCGCCCAGACCAGCGCGATCATGGTCAACGCCACCAATTGGGCGGCGCTGCCCATGTCCTTGGCGTTCTTGGACAGCGGATGCAGCTCGAGGGAAATGCGGTCGATGGCCGCCTCCACCGCCGAATTGAGCAACTCGACGATCAATGCCAGCAGACAGACAGCAATCAACACCGCCTGCTCGACACGACTGACATTCAAAAAGAACGAAAGCGGGATCAGGATGACGTTGAGCAACACCAGTTGGCGAAAAGCCGCTTCCCCGGTGAAGGCGGCGCGCAGGCCGTCCAGCGAATAGCCGGAGGCGTTGAGGATGCGTTTCAGGCCGGTCTGGCCTTTGAAAGGGGACATAAGCGTGGCAACTGACCAAAAAAGGAGTGGGAAAGCTAGTTCAACCCAGGTCAAAAAAGCGTGAAGACGCCCGCCCTTACTGGCTTGAAATTGACTCAAGTTGTTGCAGAAGCAACGCCGCCTGGGTCCGGGTCCGCACATTCAGCTTACGGAAAATCGCCGTGACGTGAGCCTTGATCGTCGCTTCCGACACGCTCAGCTCATAGGCAATCTGCTTGTTCAGCAACCCTTCGCAGACCATGGTCAGCACCCGGAACTGCTGGGGTGTGAGGCTGGCCAGGCCTTCGCTGGCGGCCTTGGCTTCGTCGGAAACGCTGACGGCTTCAAACGCCTGGGGCGGCCAGAATACATCGCCATCAAGCACCGCGCGCACGGCTTTCTGGATCACGCTCAGGTCACTGGACTTGGGAATGAAGCCACTGGCGCCGAACTCACGGGACTTCACCATGATCGAGGCCTCTTCCTGGGCCGAGACCATCACCACCGGAATCTGCGGATACTGCCCACGCAGCAGCACCAGCCCGGAAAATCCGTAGGCACCCGGCATGTTCAGGTCCAGCAGCACCAGGTCCCAGTCGGACTTTTCGTCGAGTCGGGTTTCCAGTTCGGCAATGCTCGCCACTTCCACTAGGCGGACATCCGGGCCAAGGCCCAGGGTCAAGGCCTGGTGCAAGGCGCTGCGAAAAAGTGGGTGGTCATCGGCAATCAGGATTTCGTATGTGGCCATTTTTCAAATGATCCTGTTCTTCAAACAGCGCAAGGTGCAGCCACGGAGCGGCACCCACAGGGCGCGTTCAACGCCAGTTACATGACGGTTCATGTCGCTTTTCACGTAAGAAATGCGGCGTATCAATTCTCGGCCGCGCCCTGATCGGCGCCAAGCATGCCCAGCGAAACCGGGGTGGTCAAGGTGCCTGGCCGCTACAGTTCTTTGCAGTATGGGCGACAATCAACCGGTGACAGCACTGCCGTTCGGCACAAAGGCCATCAGCTCGGCATGTGCCGGTGTACTGACGTTCATGTCCAGCTGGTGCTTGGCATCCAGGTAATGCTGGCTGAACACATCGAAATAAGCGTCCAGCGCCGATGCAGCCTCGACATCGCCCGCCAGATCGAGGCACAGCGCAGCCACTTCGGCCGTGCACAAGTGCTCGCTGCGGGTCGAGCGACGCAGGCGATAGCGCGACAGTTTCTCGGGCAGCAGGCTGAGGATCGGCAGTGCATCGAAATACGGGCTTTTGCGGAAGATCTTCCGGGCCTCGGTCCAGGTCGCATCCAGGAGAATGAATAAAGGCCGCCGGGTGCTGTCGACCTCGACCGTGTTGGTCACCCGCTCGGGTTCAACGTACTCGCCGGGAAAGACCAGGTACGGCTGCCATTGCGGGTCGGCGAGCAATGCCAGCAGTTGCGGATCGGGCTCGGTGCGCGACCAGATGAATGCATGATTGTCACGCACCACATCCGCAATCAGCCATCCGGTGTTGCTCGGCTTGAACACTTCCTTGTTGGTCATGATCAGGCATACGCCGGAGCGGGTCTCGACCTGCGGGCGCCAGGCGCACAGGCAATGACTGACGATCACCCGGCAGTCATGGCAACGGGGCGCTCGCCAGCCACGGGCCTGAAGCGGCTTGATGCCCTCCTCCTCGCGCTGGTCGCGCAAACGGGCTACGGCGTTGGGGGCATGGTTCATCGTGGGCTGTACCGGGAAACAGGGGAAATCGACACGAACGACACTCGGGGCAATAAAGGCCGCAGTTTATCAGAGCCGTCCGCGCAAGCCTGTACCGTCCGGACCACCTCCCCTATAATTCGCGCCCACTGAACGCACAGTCATGTGACAGGTCGAAGCACCAGTCACTGAACAGGAGAGTTTCATGTTGCGCCTTATCGTTCCCACCGCTGCCATTCTGCTGGCGTCGTCCTTCAACGCTCAGGCTGCGTCCTTGAGTGAGCAGAATCTCAACCGAGAGCTGCGCAACGTCGCCGCCCAAAGCAGCGTCGGCACGCCACGGGCGATCAACGAAGACATTCTCGATCAGGGCTATACCGTCGAAGGCAACGTGCTGATCAATCACTTGAGCGTGCAAAGCAGCCACGCCCAGAAGATGCGCGCCGAACCCAAGGCGGTTTATTTCCAGCTCGGCTCCTCCGTCTGCAACAACCCGGGCTTCCGCAAGCTGATGGCAAAGGGCGCGATCATGCGTTACGACTTCACCGAGGTGAAGACCAATCGAGCGGTCGGCTCGGCCAGCTTCCAGGAATCGGATTGCCCGAAAGCCACGCCAGCGAAGAAAAAGTGATTCAACGGGTATTGGCGCGCCGCTGTTCATCCTCGGCGCGCAGTTCCGCAACCAGTGCCTGCAAGTAGCGCGAGCGTCGCTCGCCCCCCTCCAGACGTCGGCGGCACTCCTCCTCGAGACTCAAATGATGGGTCTCGGCCGATGACATCAGTAATCGATACAGTTGCGTATCGATCTCCAGAATGATTCTGGCCATTGCTTCCCGCCTCCTTGCACTTCGCCCGTGTTTGAGCAAATAAAATCCTTGAACCGCTCGTACTGCGCGCCCTGCCTTTGACGCAAAGTTGTCGTGTCATGCCTGTAATTTAGTAAATCAGAGAGTCGGACACTCGGCGCGCGTTCAGACGAGCGGTGAAACCACCTTGCAAATCGTCAATAAGCGGTTGCCAGGAAAGACTTTGCGGCGCAATGATCAAGTCAGCGCAAATCCCCGCGAGGGTCTAGATTCACAGTATTCACATTCATTTTTCTCGGCAGGAAGGGGGCTGCCTGATCGACGTCTTGCGATGCGCCTCACCCAAAGGAACACTGCCTGAATGGAAGGAGAATTCAATGCCTTACCAACCCAATGACCTCCTTAACCGTCATTTCGCAGAAAGCGGCCACGACCTCATCAGCAAGGTCGAAGAACAACTCAACCTTGTTTCACCCAATAGCCCGAACATCCCGATCTACCGCGACATGATTCTGACCGTGCTGCGCATGGCCCAGGAAGATCACAACCGTTGGAACGCGAAAATCACCCTGCAAGCCCTCCGCGAACTGGAACAGGCCTTCCGAGTGCTCGAACAGTTCCGGGGCCGGCGTAAAGTCACGGTTTTCGGCTCGGCCCGTACCCCCATCGAACATCCGTTGTATGGCATGGCCCGCGAACTCGGCGCCGCGCTGGCGCGCTCGGACCTGATGGTGATTACCGGTGCCGGCGGCGGCATCATGGCGGCAGCCCACGAAGGTGCCGGCCTGGAGCACAGCCTGGGATTCAACATCACCCTGCCCTTCGAGCAGCATGCCAACCCCACGGTGAACGGCACCACCAACCTGCTGCCGTTCCATTTCTTCTTTACCCGCAAGCTGTTCTTCGTCAAGGAAGCCGATGCGCTGGTGCTGTGCCCTGGCGGTTTCGGCACACTGGACGAGGCGCTGGAAGTACTGACGCTGATCCAGACCGGCAAAAGCCCGCTGGTGCCGGTGGTGCTGCTGGATGCCCCGGGCGGCCAGTTCTGGCACGGCGCGCTGGACTTCATCCGCAATCAACTGGAGGAAAATCGCTACATCCTGCCGACCGACCTGAAACTGGTGAGCCTGGTCCACAGCGCCGAAGAGGCCGTGGAGCAGATCAACCAGTTCTATAGCAACTTCCACTCCAGCCGCTGGCTCAAGCATCAATTCGTGATCCGCATGAACCACAAGCTCAGCGACGATGCGCTCGAACACCTGCAACACGCCTTCGCCGACCTGTGTCTGAGCGATCACTTCCATCAACATGCCTACAGCGGAGAAGAGCAGGACGAAGCGCGATTCAGCCATCTGGTTCGACTGGCCTTCACCTTCAACGCCCGTGATCATGGACGCCTGCGGGAACTGGTCGACTACATCAACCTGCCGGAGAACTGGGCGCACTCCAAGCCAGTGGCAGCACAACGCACGCGGCAACCCTTGAAGGTCACGTGAGGCAAAAAAAACGGCCCGCTATCGAATAGCGAGCCGTTTCAGTCAATCATCCATCCCTCGGCCGCTTAACAAGCGGCTGATCATTTCCATGGAGTAACCACGATAACTCAGGAACCGACCTTGCTTGGCGCGCTCCCGGGCGTCTATCGGTATATGCCCGGAGAACTTGCGCCGCCAGGTGTCCTCCAACTGCTCCTGCCAGTTGATACCGCTCTCGCGCAACGCGAGTTCGATATCACTGCGTTGCAGGCCACGCTGGCTTAATTCTTCGCGAATACGCAAAGGGCCATAGCCTGATCGGGCCCGGTAGGAAACGAAGCTTTCGAGGTAACGGGATTCGGACAGCAACCCCTCTTCCGTCAAACGGTCGAGCGCCGTGTCGATCATTTCAGGGAGGGCGCCGCGCTGACGCAGTTTACGCGTCAGTTCGACCCGACCGTGCTCGCGTCGTGCGAGCAGGTCCATTGCGGTTCGCCGCACCGCGACGAGTGTATCGAGTACGGCGGTCATCGGATCGATCAGATATCAGCGTCAGCCATGTCATCTTCAGTCTCTTTGACTGCAGAGGCCTTGGAGTCCGCGATGACGGCTGGAGAGAGCAACTTGTCACGCAGTTGCTTCTCAAGGGCTGCGGCAACCTCAGGGTTATCCGCGAGGAACTTGGCCGAGTTGGCCTTGCCCTGACCGATCTTGGTGCCGTTGTAGGCATACCAGGCACCGGACTTCTCGACGAAACCGTGCAGGACGCCCAGGTCGATCATCTCACCATTGAGGTAGATGCCCTTGCCGTAAAGAATCTGGAACTCGGCCTGACGGAACGGCGAAGCCACCTTGTTCTTCACAACCTTGACGCGGGTTTCGCTGCCGACGACTTCATCACCTTCTTTCACCGCACCGGTACGGCGGATGTCCAGACGAACCGAGGCGTAGAACTTCAGCGCGTTACCACCGGTGGTGGTTTCCGGGCTGCCGAACATCACGCCGATTTTCATGCGGATCTGGTTGATGAAGATCACCAGGCAGTTGGCATTCTTGATGTTACCGGTGATTTTACGCAGCGCCTGGGACATCAGGCGGGCTTGCAGGCCCACGTGCATGTCACCCATTTCGCCTTCGATTTCAGCCTTTGGCACCAGGGCCGCCACGGAGTCGACGATGATCACGTCAACCGCGTTGGAACGCACCAGCATGTCGGTGATTTCCAGGGCTTGCTCGCCGGTGTCCGGCTGGGAAACCAGCAGGTCGTCGACGTTGACGCCCAGTTTGCCGGCGTATTCAGGGTCCAGGGCATGTTCGGCGTCGACGAATGCGCAGGTCGCACCGGCTTTTTGAGCCTGGGCGATCACCGACAATGTCAGTGTGGTTTTACCGGAAGATTCAGGACCGTAGATTTCAACAATACGGCCTTTTGGCAGGCCGCCGATGCCGAGCGCGATGTCCAGCCCCAGAGAGCCCGTGGAGATGGCCGGGATCGCCTGACGGTCCTGATCGCCCATACGCATTACGGCACCCTTGCCGAATTGACGTTCGATCTGACCCAGGGCCGCAGCCAAGGCTTTCTTCTTGTTGTCGTCCATTAAAGTCCTCACGTAATCAATAAGGCCTGACGGCCAACACCTGTATAAGTAGCCAGTATTATTCCACAGGGATTCAGGATCGCCTACCCCTGATTTGAGATTTCTGCCGAGGCATGGCGCAGCAGCCCCTCTAGCGCGGCCTTCACCGTTTGTCGGCGGACTTCATCGCGGTCACCGGGGAAGTGCTGCAGCTCGCTGAACACCCGCTCGCCGACGCCCCAGGCCAGCCACACCGTGCCTACCGGTTTGTTCGGCGAACCGCCATCCGGCCCGGCCACGCCGCTGACCGCCACGGAGAAAAATGCCCGGCTGCGCTCCTGCGCGCCCCTGGCCATGGCCTCGACCACCTCGCGACTGACCGCCCCCACCGTGGTGAACAGTTCCACCGGAACACCCAATTGCAGGTTTTTCTGCAGGTTGGAGTACGTGACGTAACCGGCCTCGAACCACGCCGAACTGCCGGGAATGCGGGTAATGGCCTCGGCGATGCCGCCACCGGTACAGGACTCGGCGGTGGAGACATGGGCGTTGAGCATCTGCAATTGCCTGCCGAGGTCGGCGGCCAGCTGGGTGATCACTTTCACGGGCATCTCCTGATCGGGCGCTATGGACCTACCGTACACGAGCGCATCGCGCTTGCAAGTGACAGGGTTGCTCAAGATGTTAGCGGATAAGCGCCCTCACATACGCCTGGCAAGCCTGCAAGGCGATCAGTGCACGATCGCCGGCATCGGTGATGGCGATAATTCGTTGAGCATGCGCCGGGTCAAGTCGGGCGCGTGGGGCGCCATGATCCACGCCGCCGGCGCCGGAGGTGGCTGGCATTGCGCAGCCTGGGGCAATGTCGCCGGCCTCGAGGAGGACTGACAGGCGCACATCAGCAGTGGCAAGACGATCGCGCAGGCGATCCTGATCACGTTGGGCATCGCTCAGCGCTCGGTAATGGGTGTGTTCACTGGTCGCCAGCTGCTGCTCCAGCGCCTGGCGCCGGTCCTGGTCAGCCTGCTGTCGGGCGGCTGCCGCCAGGGTCAGCTGGTTCAGCGATTCGGCGTGCAGCCGGGCCTGGTCCGTCAGTTGCCGCGCGTAACGCGCCTCCTGATAACGCCAGGCCAGCGTCGCCGGGCCAGCGGCCAGCACCACCAGCAAAACCACCAGCCCAGCGGCCCGCCATGACAGCGGCATCAGACCGATGGCTGGCATAACACCGCCCTCGCCCGCCCCCACAATTGCAGACGGTCTTGCAGGCCATTCAAGCCGCCATTGATACGGCGGGTGATGCGGTTGAACTGGTCCCGATCAGCCAGCTCATTGAGGCCGTTGTGCGCCCAGAACCAGGCGGCGGATTCGGCGGCCCATTGTGGCTGTTCGAGCAGTTGCGGTTGCACCAGCAGACGCTCATCGCCGAACAGGCCCACACTGCACTGCTGGTAGTTGCGCCGGCCGGTGACCTGGATCAGGCCACGGCCACGAAAGCGTTGACCGTCGCCGTCGGGCGCCGGGGTATTGCCCAGGCGCACGGCCAGCGGACCGGTGTCGTATTTGCTCAGGTATTGCTCGCTGCCCCGCTCCCGCAGGTCATGCAACTGCCCGGACTCATGGCCGACCTGCGCCAGGAAGGCCGCCATGCGTTTGGGCGTATCGATGCCATGGCGCGCCATGGCGGTGTTGAGCACGCCAACAAAAACGCCCGCTTGAGTGCGGGCGTCGGGCATGATCGTTTGCAGCTGGGTTGACGTAATGTTCATCGTGCTCCCCGGCCGGGCCCCCTCGGAACCCGGCGTTTCAGATTCAACTCGATCCCGGTGCGGACCGGGCATCCAGGCAGGTCGCCTCGATCGCGCAGCGATAGCTCTTTTCACGACTGCCGCTGGCGGTGACCTTGTCGATCGACCAGCGACCGCGCATGAAATCGGGCCAGGTGGTGTCGAGCAGGACCAGGCCTTCGGCGGACAGCCCCGGATGACCGGGGCACTCGATCTTCACCTTCAGCGCCTCGCGCATCATCCGGCGCACTTCGCCCTCAGCGGCCGTCCGTGCTTCGTCGGCGCTGTGATAGCTCTGGCGGACGGTCTTGAACGGCGCCATGCCGCTCTCCTCGACCCGCAGCTTGCCGGCCGCCGCGTCCCACCAACGGGTCTTGCACCCCTGGAACCTGGCCCGGCTGGTTTCATCCAGCGTCGCGGAAATGAAGGCGTGATCGCCTGGGCGATTGTTGCGGGTCACCGACAGCTGGATGTTCGGCAGCACCTTGCCCGACAGCGATTTCGCCTGCCCCCGCCGCGCCAGCACGTAGAGCTCGTTGATCGGCTTGGCCACGGCGTCGTGCAGACGGGCCAGCCGGGTCAGGAAACCCATGTCGGTTTCGTTGGATTGGTCGATGTGTTCAATCCTGATCAGCGCCAACTCCGGCGCCACCCGTGGCGAGAAACCGTGGCGCGAGGTCAGCTGGCGAAACAGCGCCCCCAGGGTCGTCGGACCGTGGCTGACCGAGCGTCGCAGCTTGAACCCGGTCTGATCCGTCGCACTGAAGGGCGCCGCCGTGGCCACCAGCGTCAGACGCAGGGGAAACAACGTCGGTGTACGCCGTGTGACCACGAACTGGCCCTTGTCGATCAGGCCCGATTCCAGGTAGCCGACCCTGAGGCCGATTTTTCCTTCGAGACTCGGTAAGCCTTCGAGCCCTTGCAGGTCGAGGACCAGGGTCAGTTGATCGGATTCGATGCCGGCGGCGTCGATGTGCTCCCAGCTGATGAGCCTTGGGTTGATCAGGTCCGCATTGGCCCCGTAAATCTCTATGACTGGCGTGAAACCCTGTGCCATGACGCCTCCTTAATCCCAGGCCGAAACCGGGGCGTCCACTGCGGGACGGGATTCAGGTTCCGGCAGGACCACCCAGACACCCGCCGGCAGGACCGCGTGCTGTTCCTGCAGATTCGAATTGAGGCGCCACAGCGCCTCTTCGACCGCATCATCGCAACGACCGGTTTCCCGGTAGAGCAACAGATTCACCGAATCACCGGCCACACTTCGTACTCTACGCATGGATGAACTCCGACAAATCCACGGACCAATTGATGACCATCGCCGTCCCGTCATCGATGACTTCACTTTGGGTTTCCGTCACGCTGTTGATTCGCCAGAAGCCCCAGTGGGTGCCGATGCCGTCGACCATCGGCAACGGCACGCGCAACGCCTGGAGTGCCCGCAGTTCATCGAGCCGTTGCATGGCCACCGCGTACATCGACTTGCCGCTGATCTTCAGCGTCTGCGCCTTCTGCCCGGCCTGCCTGGATTTCGGCTTGCCCATCACCACCTCCAGATCGGTCCAGCCGCCGTCCGACAGGCGAACGATGCCGCTGTAGGCAAAGTTGCGCGACAAGCCGAAGATAAAACTGCCCAGTGCCATTTGCTGACGCATTACACACCTCCATCTGTCAGGGCCGCGTCGCGTCGAGTCGCGAGGGCGTTGTGGGTCATCAACGGGACGAACTCAGCGTGGAATTGCGCCTGCAACTGCTGCGCGACCACGCTGCGAATCTGCTCGGCACTGTCGGCATTGGGGCAAGTGACCTGGATCGACGGGGCAAAATTGATTGACGTGTTTTGCGCCTGGGCACTGGTCATGTCCTTGCTGACCTGTTCCGGCGCGCTGAGCCGATCCACCAGCCCGCCCAGCTTTTCACCGAGCATCGTGCCCAGCCCGGAACCAGCGAAGCTGCCCACCAAACCGCCAATGGCGGTGCCGATAACGGGGAAAACAAGGGTGCCGAGCGCGGCGCCTGCCGCGGCACCCGCATAAGAACCTGCCAATACTCCGGCAGAAGAAACCACGGCTCTGCGGTCACCGCTGGCAATGCCCCGGGCCGCGCGGACACCCGCATTGAGCAATCTCAACGGCGGCGACAACCTGCCTGCTGCAGCCCCGACGCTGGCCACCCTGCCGACCAGCGAAGTGGCACGCGCAGGGCGGGCACCACCGGTCAAACCTCGCGTCTGCGCGTTTGAAGGCACAGGCGTGCGGCGTTGCACTTCGATTTTGGGTGGCGGCGGGTTCTTGCGGGGCGTTTTTTTCCCGGGTTTGTTGCGCCCCCTTGCTTTGCCTTCATGATCGGCCTGAGCGTCGTTGCGGTTCGGCCCTGATCCCTTGCCCGCTGTCGGAGGACGGCGTTTTTCACCTTGATGACCAGCGCCATCCGGTTCGTCAATCAGCGTTCCCAAACCAAAAGGGAGTCGCGGCGCACCCCACTTCAGGATCTTTTTCGCCGCGTTGGCGAGCGCTTCGTCGACCACTTTCGATGCGAGGGCATACACCCCGACAGCGACGGCCGCCAGCCCAGGCCCCAGCACGGGGGTTTGTTCGGCGAACGAGTTGAACCTGTCGAGCGGGGCGGAAAGGTCCGGAGTCGCCACATTGTGCAGCCGCTCCAGACTCGTCGCCATCGGGTTGAGCGAAACCGGCGTGGCGCTTCTTTGAGGTTCAGCGGGCGTCGCGGTCGAAACCACGTGTTCAGGTGTCGACGACCACTGCAGGTACTTTTCAAGCGCTGTTCCTGGCGAGGGCTGCAACGCATTGCCTGCACCTTTATCGCTGGCGGGCAAAGCCATCGGTACGCGCGGCGGTTCAATGGATGGGCGCGGTTCAACCTCGATATTCAGCCGGAACGGCGATTCTCCACTGAAGCGAGGTGCCGGCGAAAACGCCCTGAGCTGTGGGCGAGGCGTGAACAACGCTGCCGTCAGCGACTCCAGGACCTTGCCGAGTTCGCCCTGTTGTGCCGTCAACAGGCGAATGTTCAGGCTGGCCGCGTTCAACGCCATGCCGAGCTGGGCCATGGCGCCGGTAAAACCGCTCAAGCCGAAGGGCTCTGAGGTCACACTCAGCGCCGGTAATCCAAAACTGTCGAGCGTTGCCTCGCTCATCGAATACTTAGTGTCTGCCATCCTCCCCTACTCCTCTTTCACACCCAGACGGCTCAGCGCAATCTCGTAGCGGCGCAAGGCCTTGTCGGCGTCCCACTGCAGAATCTCCGCCTCACTTACCGGGTAAATGAGCGGCACGACATCGAGGATCACTTCGATGTCGCGTTCCGAAAGAAGGCCGCCGGTTGGTTTAAAAAATCGTCGATTCGCACCTGCAATTGCGTCCAGTCCGGAACGGTCAGATAGGCCAGGTCGGGGAGCATCAGACCGGTGCAATGGGCGGTGATGAATTCCGCGCGCTCCTTGGCGGTCTTGAGTTTCTTCATCGCCTTGGTGGCGCGCAGCACCGGCATTTCCAGGGTCAGCGACGTCAGGCTGCGACCGGCTGCGGCGAGCGGTTGCAGCAGCGTCACTTCATCCGGTTCGCCTTCGCCCACGGATTGAAGAAAGTGCGAAGCCGGCAAGGTCGACATTTCGTGTACGTAGTGGGCGATGCTCACGTAGTCCGGACGTTTGAGCTGGTCGAGTTCCTTGACCGACAGCCCGGTGGCCAGTTGCGCCAGCTCGAAGAACTGATCGTCTTCGTCATCGCCGGCGCGGGCCAGGGCTTCTTTTTGTGCGGCATAGAACAGCGGTTTGAGGGTGATCTGTTCGATCTGCGTGCCGTCGTCGGCGGTGATTGGCGACAACAGGACATGAACGGGTGGCGTCCAGGGCATGGGGGAATTCCTTGGTGACCGGGGTTGGATCCCGGCAAGACAACCCTTGTGGGAGCGAGCCCGCTCGCGATGCGATTTGTCATGCAACAGCGCGGTGTCTGATGCACCGCTATCGCGAGGCAGGCTCGCTCCCACAGGGGGTGGAGGGTTAAGGCAGCAACACCGCGCGACGGGCATCGCCGAGGATGTCGACGCCGTTGAGCACGAACTTCTGGGTGCGCACGTCGATGTCGATCACCGGGATGCCGTTTTCCAGGCGGTTGTAGGTGCGGCAGGACAGCTCCAGCGTGGTGGTGGGTTTTTCGCCCATCTTCAGTTTCGCTTCGGTCAGGGATTTGAGCTTGCCGCCGACGGTGTGATAGGTGAACCAGGTATTGCCATCCTGATCCTGGCCGGCTTCACGCACGTTGAGCAGGATGTCGTCGCCCAGCTTCACCCCCAGCGCCAGCATGACTTCGGCACCGGCACCTTGCAGGATGAGCGTGGCGCCCAGCACTTTGCCGCTCTTGGCCATTTCCTCGGCGATGAAGCGCCCACCGGCCTGCGCCTCCATGTCGAACTCGATCTTCGGCGGCGTGAACTCTTCCACCGTCGCCGACAACGGCAGGCCTTGCAGCGTGGCCGCGATGGCCTGTCTTACACGGTTGGTAAACATTAGAGAACGTCCTCCAGGAACTGCTCGATGATTTCGTCACGGGCGTTGAGTTGATAGATCATGTGTTCGTTCGGCGCGTAGCGGCCGTAGTCGATGACCACGTACCAGGTGCCGTTCTTGTACTTCTCGACGCTGTTGAGTTCCGGGTGCAGGTAGACGCTGCCACCCGGAATGGTTTCGTCGGCGACCAGGGTTTGCAGCCAGTCGTTGATGCGCTTGACCTCCTGGTCCATGAACGACTTGGTCAGGTTTTTGGCCATGGCCTTCTGGCCGGCCTTGACCAGCTTGCGGCTGATCGCGTCTTCCAGGCCGACGTAGCTGATGAACTTGCCGGTGATCGAGCGGTTCCCCAGCAGCGAGAAGCCGCCGAGGATGGTGCGGGCGTAGTAGCTGATGCCGTAGCGGTTGAGCAGGTCGCCCTCGGTGGAGGTGTCGAGGATGTTGTATTCCACGACGCGCGACACGTCTTCGGCGAAGGTCACCTGGTTGCCCGGGCTCTCCCATTGCTTGACCTTGGCCAGCGCGGCGATGGCCAGGCTCGAGGGCGCCAGGAATACGTTTTTCTTCGCCGCCCTGGAGTACACCGACGGCATGTTGTGCACCACCAGGCAACGGTCGAAACCCAGCTCCGCGCCGCCCAGTTCCTGGCTGTAGGTGATTTGATCGGCGACCGCGACATCCTTGCCGTCGAGCACCACGCGGGCCTTGATGCGCTTGCCGAACGAGGCGAACTCACCGGCCACGGCCTTGGTGCCGGTGAAGCCCGGCGCGCCGATGATGGTCAGGTCCTCGGGCACGCCGCCCAATGCAGCCAGGCCGAGCTTGCGCCCGGTCAGCGGATCGATGCCGCCGATGACGTTGTTCAGGGTGTCCGCCGGGGTCGCGCCCTCTTCGACGATGACCACGTAGACCGGCACCTTGACCACCTTCAGGATCTGGAACACCGCGTGATACAGCGTGCCCTCCTCGGCCCCCGTCGGGTCGAGCAGCGCCTGGGTGGTGAAGCTGTTGATGCGAAACGGCGCATTGCGCGGAATCAGCGGGTCGGCCTGCGGCGCTGTGCCGACCAGGCCAATGACGTTGTCACCCAGGCCACCCATGGCCTCGGGAGATTCGGTGGCATTGACGGTAATGCCGTTGTGCTCGAAGTTCAAAACCTCAGCCATGGTTATTCAGCCTTCTTGGCAGCGGCTTTTTTCGCCGCAGTGGATGGAGAAGCCGACTCGGCAGCTTCGGTTTTTTTCAGCTCCAGTCGACCGGCCGTGCGCAACGCGCTAGCCTCGACCTCGAGCAGATTCAGCGCCTGGCCGATGCTCGACCAGTGACCGCCCCCGACGGGGAATGGGCGCACTACGGTGTACGTTTGGCGTTCTGCCATGGGTGTTTCTCCATGCATGAAAAAGCCCCTTGAAGAAAGGGGCTGAGGGGGGTGTGAGTGGTGTGCCAACGGGAAAGAAAACGCCCCGACGGTGCGGGGCGTTTATTGTGGATCTGAAGGTAGTCCCACATTCGCAGCGGGGTCAGGTGCCGGTTCAGGCCAGCCTTCCAGCAACATGGGGTCGCGGTATTCGCCGTTCTCAACTGCGCGCAGCAAAGCCAACTCTCGGTCGAAACAGGCTTGCACATGGGTGCGTACAGCCGTCGCCAGGCCCAGGAGTTCAGAGGCGTTCAATGCGATGAAACCGTTGCCGGTTTTCCAGTTGCATGTGTAAGTCGGATCGATAATCGCCGAAACCGCAGCGCCCGCAATCAAGGCCTGACCCTCACGGGAGGTATCGATGACAAAGCCGTTGAGCGAGACTCCGACGCGCTCGCGCCGGTAACGCTCAGCTGCAATTACAGCGGGATAATCCACTTCCGGAGATGGCGCAGCCGCCAGTGCCAAAGCGTCCGACTCGCTGATGGGCGACAGACCTTCCGGTGCTTGCGTTGCACTCACGAAGGCAAAAACATTTCCAGCAGCGTCAATGAAATAGTGCATCAGCGGATCTCCACCCAATTGCTAATCGTGTAGCTGCCCGTCGGAACCTTGTAGGTTGAACCTGCAGGGATAATTGCGGACACCGCGAGGCTAAGGCCCGTGTTCGGGAACGACGATCCGAAGATGCTGACCCCATCGACCATGACCGTGGCAGTCTGGTTCGCGGCTGTACCGACAAGCGCCACGTTGACGACGATAGGCAGGGTTGAACTGTTGGTGTAGGTGACGTTGATGGCTCGCGACGCCTTGACGTCTGTGGGGGTTTTGAACAGCTGGGAAAGTTTGTTGTTGAGCGTCAGCACCTGAGCTTCCAGCGCAGCGACGTCAATGTTTCCCGGATTGATCGGCGCGTTCCAGGCTTTGATGCACCACATGACTGCCAGGTTGCGCGGGCGGGTTTCTGTACTGGTACGAGCCACCAAGGAGGCGTCAAAGAGAGTCAAATCAGTGACCACCGACCCTCCAGCCTGCCCAAGTGGAGTTGAGCCACCAATACCAGCACTAGGCCTTGACGATCCAAACGGGCTTGGAGAAACCCCACCCGTGATAGCCCCGAGCACTCCAGACCCGAACGAACGACTCGAAAGCTCACCCTTGATGTTCTGCAAGGCATCGAGCTGGTTACTGCCAATCGCCCGCCCGGCATCTACCCCTCGTCCATGATCCCACCCGCGCAAAAACTCCCCACGGGACTCCGGCAGCCGAAAATTACCCGCCCCTTCTCCCCCGGTATTGAAGGTCGTGCCCAGGAACGCATACAGATCCGGATAGGTCGCAATGCTCTGCACGCTGCCATCGACTTCCAGAAAACCCGGCGGCACCGTCGCCTTGGGAAACGCCACCATCGAGCCCACTGGCAACGCCGAAGCCTGCGCGATCATGGCCTCGATTTCAGCCCTGGTACTTGCCAGTTCGTCAGCGAGGTACCCCATCACCCACGCCTTGGTCGCTTTCACCACGGTGTCGTCGATCAACAAGGTCACGAGCGAGGCGTTGCTGGTCTCGAAAATCGAGCGGATGTAGAACTCCTTGCCCGAACCCGACGTCGCCAGCACTGGCTTGAACGATTCCGGGTACTTGACGATGGCGTAGAGAATGCCGGTGTCGGTCCAGAGCCCGGCTTCCCTCACGTACCAGCCACCCTCTTCCGGTGGGATGGTCACTTCGGCGAGCAGCCAGCTGGGGTTCTTTTCGTCCTGGAACAGGGCGTTGAGCGGCCCGCGCCAGACTTCTCGCTTGAGCGCAGTGGCGGTTGCCGCCGGGTTGTAAACCGCGCCGCCGCCGTCGCCGACCGAAATCTGCGACAACTTGATCGGCACGCCCGCCGCCTTGCAGGCGGTTTCGTAGGCAATTCCTGCGTTCGTGAGCAGGGTGTAATAGTCGGCCATTCAGGACCCCTGTGGATAAATAGTGGAGATTTCGACGGTGTAGAGCGCGCCGGCCTTGAAGGCCAGACCCGACAGCTCGAGCCCTTCGAGAACGATGGGATAAACCGTGGTCAGCTCACCGCACACCGTCGCTGCGCCGATGACGTGGTTGCCGAAGGCACTCAGGCCGACCGACACCGACAACAGGTCGCGCTCGCTCTTGGCGTCCGCCAGTCGGCGATCGAGACGGGCATCGATGGCTTCGCTGTAGGGTTGTTCGGTGAACGCCCGGACGTTGAAGCTGTAAGGCTGGCCCGGTGGTGTCTGCTCGTACCAGGCCCGCACTTCGGGCCTCAGGCGCAGGCCCCTGGCGGCGTTTTCCAGGGCCTGCCGCGTCCCGGCCTGGCGCGCCGTGGGCCAGGCCAGTTGCACGGTCAGGCGTTTTTCCACCTCGCTCGCCTCTGAACTCCATTCGCTGACACCACGATCCGCCGCGAGGTACGGCAGAAAAGCCAACGGCGTCCCGGTGGGGTTCATCAGCTCGGGAAACGGCGGTGCGATGCGGTCAAGCAATACGCCAAAGCCGATATCCAGGGCTTTTTCCAGTGCAGAGCTATTAGGTGGCAACAGGCTCGATCGAGAGTGTTCGTCATTCATAACGCCAGCACCTCAACCTCGACAGCAGTGCAATACGGCGCCTCGAAAGCCGTGGTGACGATCGGCTCCAGCGGCTCGAGGATTTCCAGTTGAACCGCGCCTGCGCTGTGCAGCGTGTAGTCGATCCAGCTGGGGTCGACTCGCCCTTCCAGGCGATGACAGCTTTGGGCATACGCCTGCAATTGCTGTTGTGCGGCGAGCCTGGTCAGCCCCGAATCCGGGCCGGCGTTGATCCTCGCGACGACGCGGATCCTGTAGTTTTTGATGTGCGCCCCCTGCACCGTGACCCGGTCGGTTTCCGGTCGCACGTCCGGCCGTGCGAAATGCTCGCGCACTCCGTCGAGCAACGCCTCGGAGGCCGAACCATCACCTTCCCGCGCCAGCACCGTGACCATGACCTCGCCTGGGGCCGTGCGGCGTCCATTGCCATCCTTGACCTGCGCCGCCAAGCCGTCCGGCGCGAAGGTGTAGGTCACCGTGACCTTGCCCGGCGCATGGGTATCGACCTTCACCACGGGGCGCTCGCCAAGGGTGAACACCTCGCGACGATACTGCATGCGCGACCCGGCAGCCGGCGCATGGGGCGCCAGGTAATAGCGCAAACGCGCGTCATCGTCGCTTTCATACACCGGCGCAATCGGCGGAAACGCCTGGGGATCGCCGGGGTCCAGCAGTTGACGCTCAAGCCCCATGTCGGCAAGGCGGGCATCCAGGTTGCTGCCAGTCGCCCACCAGGCCAGCATCTGCTTGATCCGGGCGTTGTATTGGCGCTCATGGAGTTGCAGGCGCACGCAAAAGGCTTCGAGCGCCAGGGTCAGCAATTCGCTTTCGTTTTCCAGACTCGCCTTGAGCTTCACCGCCGTCTGCGCAGACCGGGCGCCGACGTACTCGACGACGAAGCGCTTGAACTCGGCGAGCAGGTCCTCGAAAGCCTCGACGGTGACAATCGAGGGTTCGGCCAGTTGGTTCTGGCCAGGGATCAACATGCTCATGTCACCACCTCGAAGGTTTGCGTGCGGTTGTTCCAGGTGCCGGCAAAGCGCAACACCAGCCCGGCGCCCCGGCGACTGGCGACGATGGCCTGCGGCTGGAAATCGCCGATGCCGTTCTGTTCGTTGTAAAAGGCCTGGGCGGCATGGCTCTGGGCGAGGAGCAACAGGTCATCGCCCAGGTTGCGGCCCAGCAGGTCCGGGATCAGCGAGCCATACAGCGGACGCTTCTGCCGCGTGCCCAGGGGTGTGGTCAGCGCCCGGGTGGCGCGCTGCACGAACTGCGGCCAGTCGTCGACCGCCGCCCCGGTGTTTCTATCGATTCCGATCATGGGAGACTCTTCATGCGGTACTGATGACGCGACCCTGGTGATCCACCACCGGGCCGCTCAGGTGCACACCGGAAGCGTCGAGTCGCAAACCGACCGCGCCCAGTTGCAGTTCAATGGCCTCGGGCGTGATCACCAGACTCGCCGGCCCGAGATTCAACTCGAGCGCTTCGCGAGAGCCGTTGAACGCCGCCGGGCCGTTCTTCCAGTGCAAGGCGTGAAGGCCATCGTCGTAGCCGCTTTCCGTGCCGTCCAGGTAGCGGCGACGCGTCAGCGAAGCCTGGGTCGAGACGGGCGGAAACTGGCTGCCGTTGAGCCCGAACAACGCCACCGACTGCGCGCCGCCGTCGCCGCCACCATGGTTGAGCAACAGGCATTGCTCGCCGACCGAGGGAATGCGCGATTCGCTTTGCGCCCCGGCGCTGGGGTTGAAAAAGCGGATCGCTGGGGTCAGCAACTCGCCATGGCTGACTCTGCAGGTGTTGCTGGCCGCATCGACCTCCTGGCACACGCCGATCCGGCACACACTGTCGGTGCGCCGGTAAAGGTCTTCCAGCTGCGCTTCCATCTCGGCCAGGCGCTCGATGACCGGCCCCAGTTGCTGGCGTAAAAAACCGTCGAACATGCCTCAGTCCTCCAGTTCGGTGTATTGATCGGGGTCGTCGATGTTCGAGACCTCCCAGGTCTTGGCGAATTTCGGGATGCCCAGCGGGTCGTCGAGCAGCAGCGCCCCGAGGTAGAGCGTCTGGTCGAAGGCCAGGGTCCAGGCGGAATAGGCCTGCGCGTCACTGAGGAAAGTCGACGGCAAGGCGTCGATGTTTTGCGGCCGATCGCATTGACCGGACGGCAAGCCCCAGCGGTTATCGGTGATCAATCCTTTGAGTACGCAGGCCAGATCGCACGCGGCCAGGCCTGGATCGGCCAGCGTCGGCGACGTGATGATTTGCAGCGAGATCGTCAGGGCATGGGCGATACGTCCATCAGGGGCACGGCTGGCGCTGGCATTGCGCTCGCAGGTGATCAGGGCCCAGGCCTGGTCGAAGGTGGCGTCGAAGTCCTGGGGACTTGCGACGTTCAGACCCAGGCCCGCCGAGCGCAGGGTCTGAGCGATGGCAAGCAGCAGCCGCGACGGCCTGTCGATGTCGAGGGACATAAGGTGACTTCCTGTGCATGGGTTCAGGCTCCGGCTGCGGGTTCATGCAGCGAAGCGCGGTGGCCGTAATGGCCGATGAATGGGGTCTACTGATCCGGACGGGAGTCCGGCGGCGGTACCTCGCATACGCCGATGCGCCTGGCCGCCCAGCGCTCATACAGGCCGATGGCGACATCCGCGCCCGCCATCGCCGTGAGGCAACCAAAAGCGCCGGCGACCCAGATCGACAGGCCGGCGGCATACAACAGCATGATCGCCGACACCCCGCAGATCATGCAGGCCCCGGAGCGCAGGGCCAGACGCCGCAGCAGCGACCAGCCGCGAGCGCCCTCCTTGTCGGCGCGCCACATTTCGCCGGACACCCCACCCATCAAGGCGAGCACGATGACCAGCCAGATCGGCATGTCCAGCAACGCCAGTTGCTCGTTTGTCATGTCACGCCTCCTTGGGTGATTGATGAATGAAAGGCAGGTGGTGGGTTAAAAAGAAATGTCGTGTGGTAGGCATTCCAAAAAGCCCGGCTTGCACCGGGCTTTTCAGTAATGCGGTCCTTCGCGTTGACCTTTCGGCGCGACTGGCGCGGTACGGGTCCATTCAGATTGTTTTTCCGACCGCGGTCCCTGCCCGCCGGATAACTGCTTCTGGTGCTTTACGCTGCACACCCGGGTCAGTTGCCAACCCTCTGAACCGTTGAGGCCGGTTCATCGCTGCCTGTTGTGGTGGAACTGAAGAGCTTCGTTGCGAGCTGCTTTGTCGAGCGGCTTGAGACGAAGAATATGCATGGATGCATATACAGTCAATGCATAAATGCATTTATTTATGCATTTTAATTGCACGAACGCATGGAAGCCCCGCAGGCAAAGGCGCTGACGATTTTTGCAGGCGAAAAAAACCCGCACGATGGCGGGTTTTATCTGACAGAGGCTGGCCTAACGGGCGTACATGCCCCACCAGAAGACGTGACCGAGGATGACAATTTGCTCTTCCTGCATTTCCTGGAAGCTGTAGTCCTCGTCCGGGTGCTCATCGCGATTGAAACTGCGCAGGCGAATGCCGGTTGGCAGGCGATACAGCTGTTTCACCCGCAATTGCCCATTGTGGTTGATGGCATAGAGGTCGCCGTCGACGATATCGCCGATGCCACTCTTGCCGGCGTTGACCCCGACGGTGGCGCCGTCACGCAGCACCGGCAACATGCTGTTGCCGCGTACCGTGACGCATTTGGCCTGGTCGAACTGCACGCCGTTGTGCCGCAGGCTGCGCTTGCCAAAGCGCAGGCTGGCGCGCTCGCTCTCTTCAATGACGAATCTTCCTGATCCCGCCGCCAATTCAACCTCGCGAAGAAAGGGGACCGACACCTCGTCGTCATCGACGGGCGTATCGTCGTCCCACAGACTGATGTCCTTGAGTTCGGCGTGCACGTGATCGCGCCCGGCACCGGCGGCGGATGCCACACCGGCGCGACCGCGCAACTGGTCGGTGCTCACGGCGAAGTACTCGGCGATCTTCGAGATGTGTTTGTCCGAAGGGTCGACAATCTTGCCGCTGAGGATTCGCGAGAGGGTGGATTGAGGCACGCCGGTGCGACGGTGCAGCTCCGTGGGGGAGATCCCGTGCTGATCGAGCAGCGCTCTGAGGACGTTAGAAACATTGCGTTTTTGCATATCGCGCATAGTGCTTGATCTTTTTTGCGAAGACAAATGCTGTTTTGCATAAACCGTGCATGGACAGTGGAAATGTTTCCCGAGGCTTTCATGCCTGCGTCCTGCGGACCGCCCATGGTAACCTTGCGCCCATCGCGGAAAAGCCGGGTCAATGCCCCTCCTTTGCCCTACACCTTTCAACGAATCTGCCTGATATCCGATGAATAAAGCACTGTCCGATCTGTCGTCGCACACGCCGATGATGCAGCAATACTGGCGCCTGAAGAACCAGCACCCTGACCAGCTGATGTTCTATCGCATGGGTGACTTCTACGAAATCTTCTACGAAGACGCGAAGAAGGCCGCCAAGTTGCTGGACATCACCCTGACCGCCCGCGGGCAGTCGGCGGGCCAGGCGATTCCGATGTGCGGGATTCCGTACCACGCCGCAGAAGGTTACCTGGCGAAGCTGGTCAAGCTCGGCGAATCGGTGGTGATCTGTGAGCAGGTCGGCGATCCGGCGACCAGCAAAGGGCCGGTCGAACGCCAGGTGGTGCGCATCATCACGCCGGGTACGGTCAGTGACGAAGCGCTGCTCGACGAGCGCCGGGATAACCTGATCGCCGCCGTATTGGGCGACGAGCGCCTGTTTGGCCTGGCGGTGCTGGACATCACCAGCGGCAACTTCACGGTGCTGGAGATCAAGGGCTGGGAAAACCTGCTGGCGGAGCTGGAGCGGATCAACCCGGTGGAGCTGATGATCCCGGATGATTGGCCCAAGGATCTGCCAGCGGAAAAACGTCGTGGGGTCCGTCGCCGTGCACCGTGGGATTTCGAGCGCGACTCGGCGCTGAAAAGCCTCTGCCAGCAGTTTTCCACCCAGGACCTCAAGGGCTTCGGTTGCGAGAACCTGACCCTGGCCATCGGCGCCGCCGGTTGTCTGCTCAGCTATGCCAAGGAAACCCAGCGCACCGCCCTGCCCCACTTGCGCAGCCTGCGCCATGAACGCCTGGACGACACCGTGGTGCTGGATGGCGCGAGCCGTCGCAACCTGGAACTGGACACCAACCTGGCCGGCGGTCGCGACAATACGCTGCAATCGGTGGTCGATCGCTGCCAGACCGCCATGGGCAGCCGCTTGCTGACCCGCTGGTTGAATCGCCCGTTGCGCGACCTGAGCGTGCTGCTGGCGCGGCAGACCTCGATTACCTGCCTGCTCGACGGCTACCGTTTCGAAAAGCTGCAGCCTCAGCTCAAGGAAATCGGTGACATCGAGCGGATCCTCGCCCGCATCGGCTTGCGCAATGCCCGTCCCCGCGACCTGGCCCGCCTGCGCGACGCCCTCGGCGCCCTGCCCGAGTTGCAACGGGCGATGGCCGAGCTGGAAACGCCGCACATCATTCAACTGGCGAAAACCACCAGTACCTACCCGGAACTGGCGGCTTTGCTGGAAAAAGCCATCATCGACAATCCGCCTGCGGTCATCCGTGACGGCGGCGTGTTGAAAACCGGCTACGACAGCGAACTCGACGAGCTGCAATCGCTCAGCGAGAACGCCGGGCAATTCCTGATCGACCTGGAAGCCCGGGAAAAGGCGCGCACCGGCCTGTCGCACCTGAAAGTCGGCTATAACCGCATTCACGGCTACTTCATCGAACTGCCGAGCAAGCAAGCCGAGTCGGCACCGGCTGACTACATCCGGCGCCAGACACTCAAAGGTGCCGAGCGTTTTATCACGCCGGAGCTCAAGGCCTTCGAAGACAAGGCGCTGTCGGCCAAGAGCCGCGCCCTGGCCCGGGAGAAAATGCTCTACGAGGCCCTGCTCGAAGACCTGATCGCCCAGTTGCCGCCGCTGCAGGACACCGCCGCCGCTCTGGCCGAGCTGGACGTGTTGAGCAACCTCGCCGAACGTGCGCTCAACCTTGACCTCAACTGCCCGCGTTTCGTCGACGAACCCTGCATGCGCATCAGCCAGGGCCGCCACCCGGTGGTCGAGCAGGTGCTGACCACGCCGTTCGTGGCCAACGACCTGAGCCTGGACGACAACACGCGCATGCTGGTGATCACCGGTCCGAACATGGGCGGTAAATCCACCTACATGCGCCAGACCGCATTGATCGTGCTGCTGGCCCATATCGGCAGTTTCGTGCCGGCGGCCAGTTGCGAATTGTCGCTGGTGGACCGGATCTTCACCCGGATCGGCTCCAGCGACGACCTGGCCGGCGGACGCTCGACCTTCATGGTCGAAATGAGCGAAACCGCGAACATCCTGCACAACGCCACCGAACGCAGCCTGGTGCTGATGGACGAAGTCGGTCGCGGCACCAGCACGTTCGACGGTCTGTCCCTGGCCTGGGCTGCGGCAGAACGTCTCGCCCATCTGCGCGCCTACACCCTGTTCGCCACCCATTATTTTGAACTGACGGTACTGCCGGAAGCCCAACCGCTGGTGGCCAACGTGCACCTCAACGCCACCGAGCACAACGAGCGCATCGTGTTCCTGCACCACGTGCTGCCGGGACCTGCCAGCCAGAGCTATGGGCTGGCTGTGGCCCAGCTGGCCGGGGTGCCGAGCGAAGTGATCGTGCGCGCCCGCGAGCATCTGGGTCGACTGGAAGCCACCGCACTGCCCCATGAAGTGCCCAAGCCGGTGAAGGGCAAGCAGGCCGCTCCGCAGCAGAGCGACCTGTTCGCCAGCCTGCCGCACCCGGTCCTGGATGAACTGGCCAAGCTCGACCTGGATGACCTGACACCGCGTCGCGCACTTGAAATGCTCTATACACTGAAAACACGGATCTAACGCAATTTGCCTCCAAGCTGTTAGAATCTCGCGCGGTTCGGGATGCTGCAGGCTAATAGCCTGGCCTGCAGACTATCGCTCCCGAACCTGGCGACCCCACCGTGAAGGGGCTCCGCTGCCGCCGCCTGAGGAGAGAATTAGAAATGACCTTCGTCGTCACCGACAACTGCATCAAGTGCAAGTACACCGACTGCGTAGAAGTCTGTCCGGTGGACTGCTTTTACGAAGGCCCGAACTTCCTGGTGATTCACCCGGATGAGTGCATCGACTGCGCACTGTGCGAGCCAGAATGCCCTGCCGTGGCCATCTTCTCCGAAGATGAAGTCCCGGAAGACATGCAGGAATTCATTGCGCTGAACGTTGAACTGGCCGAAATCTGGCCGAACATCACCGAGAAAAAGGATTCGTTGCCCGATGCCGAAGAGTGGGATGGCGTCAAAGGCAAGATCAAAGACCTCGAACGCTGATCACCCCCGCGTTCCCGAAAAGGCCCCTTGAGGGCCTTTTTTGCTTTTCTGCAGGCAAAAAAAAGGGGCGGTTTGACCCGCCCACATTTTTTCCCTATTCCCTGTGTTCCTTTTCATCATCCTGATGAATCGCATCCTGCAATGTCCTTTCCCCTCATCCTTGAAGGGCGCGTCAGTCCGTCGACACAGGGCTGATACTAGAGCGTTCCCCGACGAGCGCAACGGGGCCTCAAAGACTGAACCGGGCAGCTCGATGCTGAGCGATATTTGAAATTCCCCCAACATTCAATTAGATAGATCTTGGACGAGGCACCGTTAGTCTCCCGCCAGGGTGTAAAAATAACGAACACTTACGAGAGAGTAAGCGAACACTTACACGGCGACACCACAAACCTGCGGTGATGACCGAAGTGACTGCCCGTTATGAACAACCGGTGGGAGCGAGCCTGCTCGCGATGACGACTGAGCAGCCAGGCTCGGTGAAAACTGACCCACCGCTAACGCAAGCAGGCTCGCTCAGGGGACCATGAAAAAGCCCCGAACCAGTCGGGGCTTTTCTGTCTGACAGCTCAAGCGACTCGCTTACTGAAACAGCGACTCGCTCGACAGGCCATTCTTCTCCAGGATCTCCCGAAGACGCTTCAAGCCTTCAACCTGTATCTGCCGGACCCGTTCACGGGTCAGGCCGATTTCCAGGCCCACGTCTTCAAGTGTGCTGCTCTCATGGCCACGCAACCCGAAACGGCGTATCACCACTTCGCGTTGCTTGTCGGTCAACTCCGAGAGCCATTGATCGATGCTCTGGGACAGGTCGTCATCCTGCAACAGTTCGCACGGATCGGTCGGGCGGTCATCGGTCAGGGTGTCCAGCAGGGTTTTATCCGAATCAGGACCCAGCGAGACGTCTACCGAAGAAACCCGCTCATTCAAGCCGAGCATGCGCTTGACCTCTCCTACCGGTTTTTCCAGCAGGTTGGCGATTTCTTCGGGTGAGGGTTCATGATCGAGTTTTTGCGTCAGCTCCCGTGCGGCCCGCAGGTACACGTTGAGTTCCTTGACCACATGGATCGGCAACCGGATGGTCCGGGTCTGATTCATGATCGCGCGCTCGATGGTCTGACGAATCCACCAGGTTGCGTAGGTCGAAAAGCGGAAGCCACGTTCGGGGTCGAACTTCTCCACCGCCCGGATCAGTCCGAGGTTACCCTCTTCGATCAGGTCCAGCAGCGACAAGCCACGATTGACGTAACGACGGGCGATTTTCACCACCAGCCGCAGGTTGCTTTCAATCATGCGTTTGCGCCCCGCCGGATCACCACTCTGCGACAAGCGAGCAAAGTGAACTTCTTCTTCGGGGGACAGGAGAGGAGAAAAACCGATTTCATTGAGATACAGCTGCGTGGCATCGAGTGCACGCGTGTAATCAATGTACTTGTGTTGTTTTAACGATGCGGAGTGTTTGGATTTGGCACGAACGGAAGGTGGAGCCGCCCCTTCATCATTCGACATCGAATCCGTACCGATGCCGGTCTCCATCAGGAGAACCTCATCGTCGATGTCAAACTCCGGCACTTCTTTACTGAGAGCCATTGTTATAGTCCTTTGGTGAGTTCGACCTCAAGCTCGAGCGGCGCCTTTATCCTTGGCAACGCTGGAGCCTGTTCCCTCTACGTGACGGAACAGGCTGACAACAAATCAACGACGTGGCAGGAACTGCAGCGGATCTACTGGCTTACCTTGTCGGCGAATCTCAAAATGCAGTTTCACCCGGTCTGTACCCGTTGACCCCATTTCGGCAATTGTCTGTCCGACCTTGACCTGCTGCCCCTCCCGAACCAACAGCCTGCGGTTGTGACCGTAGGCACTGACGTAGGTATCGCTGTGTTTGATGATGACCAATTCGCCGTAGCCCCTTAAGCCACTCCCGGCGTATACCACCGTCCCATCAGACGCAGCTAAAACAGGCTGTCCCAAATCTCCGGCGATATCAATTCCTTTATTCAAACTACCGTTTGAAGAGAATTTTCCAATCAAAATGCCATTAGAAGGCCACCCCCAGCCCGTCGGGGCCGGACCCGGAGCCGGGGTTGGAGCCGGCGCAGGCTTGTTGGCGACGGACGGTGCAACCACCGTTGTGGTGGTGGTCGCGCCATTTGGCTGGCGTCGAATGACCGTGGTTTTACTGGACGACGACGGTGCCGAATCGGCCGTCGCAGCAACCGGCGCCGGCGTTGAACCGGTGCGTCCGTCAAAGCGAATCGTCTGACCCGGATGAATCGTGTAGGGCGCAGGAATGTTGTTGCGCGCGGCCAGGGCCTTGTAGTCCCAGCCGTAGCGAAAAGCGATCGAGAACAGGGTGTCTTTCGGTCGAACCACGTACTGCCCGGTGGTCACAGCCGGCCGTTGGGCCACGGCATTGTTGCGATCGACGACGCGGACATCGCTCGATTTGTTGCTGGAACAACCGACCAGCAAGGCGCTCAAGACAAGGCCAGTCACCAGGCGCTGAAAGCTCGTTGTACCCATACGCTGCGCAATGACTGTGAGACTCACCCGCCGCTCCCTTTGTGGTGGCTGAAATGTTGGATTGCCGTGCTCCGGCATGAAGTGTCGCAAGTATAACGGGCCGTGCAGGCTTTACCTTCAATGAAGCGAGATGACCCGGCGCACACGTTTGCTGCCTGACGTTGAATCCCGTTTAACCGATCGGTGCCGCTGTAAGACAGAAGCAATCGGAGAGAATTCAGCACGCCTGCATAAATGCTCAGGCCAGTGGCCCGTTGAGCAATGGCACAAAACGTACCGCCCCCAGCACCCGCCGGGAAAACCCGTGCTCCTCGCGGATGATCAGCATCAGTTGCTGAACTTCGCCCGACCCTACCGGAATCACCAACCGCCCGCCCGGGGCCAGTTGATCGAGCAACGCCTGCGGCACATCGGTGGCCACCGCCGTCACGATGATGCCGTTGTACGGCGCCAGCGCCGGCCAGCCTTCCCAGCCATCGCCCCAACGGAAGACCACGTTGCGCAAGTTGAGATCGACCAGGCGCTCCTTGGCACGGTCCTGCAGGACCTTGATGCGCTCGACGGAAAACACCCGCTCGACCAGCTGTGACAGGATCGCCGTCTGATAACCCGAACCTGTGCCGATCTCCATGACCTTGTCCAGCGGCCCGGCCTCCAGCAACAGCTCGCTCATGCGGGCCACCATGTAAGGCTGGGAGATCGTCTGGTTGTTGCCGATCGGCAACGCCGTGTCTTCATAGGCGCGGTGCGCCAGCGCCTCGTCGACGAACAGGTGACGCGGCGTGCGGCGGATCACTTCCAGCACCTTGGCGTTGCAGATGCCTTCTTCGTACAACCGCTGGATCAGGCGCTCGCGTGTGCGTTGCGAAGTCATGCCGATACCACGGTGCATCGGGTCTTGTTCACGAGCCATCAGTGCAGTCCCTCCAGCCAGCCATCGAGGCTTCGGAAGGCATCGTTGAAGGTGCGATCCAGTTGCAAGGGCGTGATGGACACATAGCCCTGCATCACTGCATGGAAATCCGTGCCGGCACCGCCATCCTCGGCGTCTCCGGCTGCGGCGATCCAGTAACCGGACTTGCCGCGCGGGTCGACGACTTTCATCGGCGCCGCTGCACGAGCGCGATGACCGAGACGGGTCAACTGGATCCCACGGATATGGTCCAGTGGCAAATTGGGAATGTTCACGTTCAGCACCGTGCGCGCAGGCAGGTCAAGAGCGGCGTGAGCCTGCACCAGCTTGCGCGCGAAGTAAGCGGCCGTTGGAAGATTTTCGACCTGTCGCGAAACCAGCGAAAAGGCAAACGAGGGTCGCTCCAGGAATCGCCCCTCGAGGGCCGCGGCCACCGTACCGGAATACAACACGTCATCACCCAGGTTGGCGCCCAGGTTGATGCCGGAAACCACCATGTCCGGCTCGCGCTCCAGCAGGCCGTTGAGGCCCAGGTGCACGCAGTCGGTCGGCGTGCCATTGAGGCTGATAAAGCCGTTGGCCAATGTTTGCGGGTGCAACGGACGATCCAGCGTCAGCGAACTGCTGGCGCCGCTTTTGTCCTGGTCAGGGGCGATAACCACGCATTCGGTGTAATCCGCCAGCGCAGCATAAAGCGCGGCGAGACCGGGTGCGGTTACCCCATCGTCGTTAGAAATCAGAATACGCATGGGCTGTCCGTCTGCCCTCCCGGCACCAGATCGACGAGTTCACGCACCAATACGGTGGCGAAGCATCCGGCCGGCAGGACGAATTCCAGTTGCAGAATGTCAGGCTCGGGATAATGCCACGTCAACCCGCCAATGGGCAGCCGCAGGATGCGACGTTCGTGGCTCATACCAGCGTTAATCAACCAATCGCGCAGATCCGCTTCGCGCGCCGCGACGGCTTGTTCCAGTTCATGGACAGCGCCCGTCGCCGGCGAGTCACCTTCGCCCCACTGTGGGCCGGTCGGGTGCAGGTCGAGAATGGCCAGGCGCGGGTCGCTGCACTCGGCTTCACCGGCCGGAAAGAAACTGCGGCTGTCGGTGAACGCCAGCAGGTCGCCAACCTGCGCCTGCTGCCAGGTGCCATCGACCACCCGCGCCGCCAGCACCTGGTTGAACAGAAAACTGCGGGCTGCCGAGAGCAGGCGCGAACGGACGTTGCGCTGCTCCGGCAACGCCTTGCGCGCCGCCCAGGCACGGGCGTCGACCACGTTGCCGCCGTCGAAGCCAAACCGCTGGGCACCGAAGTAATTGGGAATGCCCTGTTTGGCGATCCGTTGCAGGCGCTCTTCAAGGGCGGCCTTGTCGCCAGCGAATTGCGTCAGGCGCAAGGTAAAGCCGTTGGCCGAATGCGCGCCGCGCTGCAGCTTGCGTTTGTGCCGGCGGGTCGTGAGAACTTTCAGGGTATCGTTTTCGGCCGCCGACAAATCAGGGTCGGCCTTGCCCGGCAGTTGCACGCTGAACCATTGGCGCGTCAGCGCCTGACGGTCCTTGAGCCCGGCGTAGCTGACCGTACGCAAGGGCACACCGGCCGCCTTGGCAATGCGCCGTGCCGCCTCTTCGGTGTTCAGGCCGCGCTTTTCCACCCAGATCCACAGGTGTTCACCGTCACCGCTGAGGGGAATGTCGAGGACTTCATCGACCTGGAAATCCTCGGCGATGGCTTTCAACACCGCGGTGCCCAAGGCGTCGCCATAGGCCCGCGGGCCGAGCAATTGCAGTTCGTTCATGCGCGCAGCAACAAGGCAACGGAGTGCACGGCAATGCCCTCCTCACGACCGACGAAGCCGAGTTTTTCAGTGGTGGTCGCCTTCACGTTCACTTGATCCAGCTCGACTTGAAGGTCTGCCGCAATCAGGGCGCGCATCGATTCGATATGCGGGGCCATTTTCGGCGCCTGGGCGACGATGGTGTTGTCGACGTTGCCCACCTTCCAGCCCTTGGCCTGGACCAATGCGACAACGTGCCGCAACAGCACGCGGCTGTCGGCCCCCTTGAAGGTCGGATCGGTGTCGGGGAAATGCTTGCCGATATCGCCCAGCGCCGCGGCGCCGAGCAAGGCATCGCTCAAGGCGTGCAGCAGGACGTCACCGTCGGAGTGAGCGAGCAGACCGAAGCCGTGTGCGATACGCACGCCGCCCAGTGTAATGAAATCGCCTTCAGCGAAACGGTGCACATCATAGCCGTGGCCAATACGCATAAAAAAAACGCCCCGATTTTTGTCAGGGCGTGATTCTACCTGCTTTGTCAGACATTAGGCGCCTAGAGCGCGCCCATGATGTTGCAAGTGGTCGTCGATGAAACTGGCGATGAAGAAATAGCTGTGGTCGTAGCCCGGTTGCAGGCGCAGCGTCAGCGGATGTCCAGCCAGCTTCGCCGCCTGCTGGAGGGCTTCAGGCTTGAGCTGGGTGGCCAGGAAATCGTCGCGATCGCCCTGGTCGACCAGCAGTGGCAGCTTCTCGTCGGCTTCGGCAATCAACGCACAGGCATCCCATTCACGCCACTTCGAGCGGTCTTCACCCAGGTAGCGGGAAAAGGCCTTCTGGCCCCAGGGACAATCCATCGGATTATTGATCGGCGAGAACGCCGATACCGACCGATAACGCCCCGGATTGCGCAACGCACACACCAACGCGCCGTGGCCGCCCATGGAGTGGCCGCTGATCCCGCGCTTGTCGGAGGCCGGGAAATGGGCCTCGACCAGCGCCGGCAATTCCTGCACGACATAGTCGTGCATCCGATAGTGGCGCGACCAGGGTTCCTGCGTGGCATTCAGATAGAACCCGGCGCCCAGGCCAAAGTCCCAGGCGCCGTCCGGATCACCCGGCACATCGGCGCCACGCGGACTGGTGTCCGGCGCGACGATGATCAGGCCCAGTTCGGCCGCCATGCGCATGGCGCCGGCCTTCTGCATGAAGTTTTCGTCAGTGCAGGTCAGCCCCGACAACCAGTACAACACCGGCAGTTTGCCGCCCTGCTCCGCTTGCGGAGGCAGGTACACGGCAAACACCATGTCGCAGCCGAGGATTTCCGAGCGATGGCGATAACGCTTGTGCCAGCCGCCGAAGCTTTTCTGGCAGGAGATATTTTCCAGGCTCATGGCAAACCTCAGAAATGGATGACGGTACGGATGCTTTTTCCTTCGTGCATCAGGTCGAACGCCTTGTTGATATCTTCCAGGCCCATGGTGTGGGTAATGAAGGTATCCAGCGGGATCTCGCCGGTTTCGGCCATCTCCACGTAGCTAGGCAATTCGGTACGGCCACGCACGCCGCCGAACGCCGATCCGCGCCAGACGCGACCGGTCACCAGCTGGAACGGACGGGTGGAAATCTCCTGGCCAGCACCGGCCACGCCGATGATCACCGACTCGCCCCACCCCTTGTGGCAGCACTCGAGCGCGGCGCGCATCAATTGGACATTGCCGATGCACTCGAAGGAAAAGTCGACGCCGCCGTCAGTCATGTCGACGATGACTTCCTGGATCGGACGGTCGAAGTCCTTGGGGTTTACACAATCGGTTGCACCCAGTTGTTTGGCGATTTCGAACTTGGCTGGGTTGATGTCGATGGCGATGATACGCGCCGCCTTGGCCTTGACCGCGCCGATCACGGCCGACAGACCGATGCCGCCGAGGCCGAAAATGGCCACGGTGTCACCGGGTTTCACCTTGGCGGTGTTCAATACCGCACCGATGCCGGTAGTGACGCCGCAGCCCAGCAGGCAGACCTTTTCCAGGGGCGCTTCCTTGGCAATCTTGGCCACGGAAATTTCCGGCAGCACGGTGTATTCGGAGAAGGTCGACGTGCCCATGTAATGGAAAATCGTCTCACCCTTGTAGGAAAAACGCGAAGTGCCATCCGGCATCAAGCCTTTGCCCTGGGTGGAACGAATCGCTTGGCACAGGTTGGTTTTGCCCGACAGGCAGAATTTGCATTGACGGCATTCCGGGGTGTACAGCGGAATCACATGGTCGCCAACGGCGACGGAGGTCACGCCCTCGCCAATGGCCTCGACCACCGCGCCACCTTCATGGCCGAGAATAGACGGGAAGATGCCTTCAGGATCAGCACCGGACAGGGTGTAGGCATCGGTATGGCAGACACCGGAGGCCACGACACGCAGCAACACCTCACCGGCCTTGGGCAGGGCGACATCGACTTCAACGATTTCAAGGGGCTTCTTGGCCTCGAAGGCAACAGCGGCGCGCGACTTGATCATGGGAATTCTCCAACGAATAAAAACGAGACAGGGAGTGTAATACAGCGCATCACAGTGAATAATCAGGACAAAAGCAAAACATTATTGCCACACAGGGACAATCCCAATGTCTGAGAATCGCTGGGAGGGCATAGACGAGTTCGTTGCCGTTGCCGAATGCAGCCAGTTCACGGCGGCGGCGCAAAGACTGGGCGTGTCTTCCTCCCATATCAGCCGCCAGATCGTACGCCTCGAAGAGCGCCTGCAAACACGACTGCTGTATCGCAGCACCCGCCGGGTCACGCTGACCGAGGCCGGGCAAACCTTCCTGCAGCACTGCCAGCGCTTGCAGGATGGGCGCGAAGAAGCGCTGCGCGCGGTCGGCGACCTGACCAGCGAGCCCAAGGGCATGCTGCGCATGACTTGCGCCGTGGCCTATGGCGAACGCTTCATCGTTCCCTTGGTGACGCGGTTCATGGGGCTCTATCCGCAACTGCGCATCGACATCGAGCTGAGCAATCGCCAGCTCGATCTTGTGCATGAAGGGCTGGACCTGGCGATCCGCCTCGGTCGATTACAGGACTCGCGACTGGTGGCGATGCGACTGGCGCCGCGGCGCATGTATCTGTGCGCCTCGCCGTCCTACGTGGAACGCTATGGCCGTCCGCACAGCCTGTCGGAATTAAGCCGCCACAACTGTTTGATCGGCAGTTCGGACCTCTGGCAACTGGAACAGAACGGTCGGGAGTTTTCCCAGCGTGTACAGGGAAACTGGCGCTGCAACAGTGGGCAAGCCGTACTGGATGCGGCCCTGCAGGGTGTGGGCTTGTGTCAGTTGCCAGACTACTACGTGCTCGAACACCTCAAGAGCGGCGCGCTGATTCCGCTGCTCGAAGCGCATCAACCCCCCAACACGGCAGTTTGGGCGCTGTACCCGCAGCAACGACACCTGTCGCCGAAGGTGCGCAAGCTGGTGGATTACTTGAAGGAGGGGTTGGCCGAGCGACCGGAGTATCGAACTTGAAAAACGGCGTGTCCGCAAAACATCCGTTGCCGCAACACCGCTATCGCGAGCAGGCTCGCCCCCACAGGTCAGCACAAGCGAGCCTGCTCGCGATGACGATGGAAAAGCACAAAAGGCATTCAGCGGCGATTGGCCCAACGCTGGCGCAACCACTCCAGGTCTTCGGGACGAGTGACCTTGAGGTTATCGGAACGGCCTTCGATCAGGCGCGGTGCCTGCCCTGCCCATTCCATGGCCGACGCCTCATCGGTGATCACCGCGTCTGCCACCAGACTGTCGGCCAAGGCCCGATGCAACGCGCCCAGACGAAACATCTGCGGCGTATACGCTTGCCAGATCACACTGCGATCCACGGTTTCAACCACGCGACCCTGCTTGTCGACGCGCTTGAGCGTATCGCGAGCGGGAACCGCCAGCAGACCACCGACCGGATCTTCAGACAGTTCGAACAACAACTTGTCCAGGTCATCCCGGCTCAGATTGGGCCGCGCCGCATCGTGCACCAGCACCCAGTCCTCATCGTCGGCCCCCAGGGCATGCAGATGCAGCAAGGCGTTGAGCACTGACCCGGAACGCTCGGCGCCGCCCTCGACGCGTTGAATGCGCGAATCGCCGGCACACGCCAGGTTGGGCCAGTAAGGATCGTCAACAGCAAGACTGACCACCAGCCCCTTGAGGGCAGGATGATCGAGAAAACAGCCGAGGCTGTGTTCGAGAATGGTGCGCCCGCCCAATTGCAGATATTGCTTGGGACGGTCTGCGGCCATACGGGCACCGACGCCCGCGGCAGGAATCACGGCCCAGAAGGCCGGCAACGCGGTGTTCATTGGGCCAACTGGTAAAGGGTTTCACCGTCCTTGACCATGCCCAGCTCATGGCGAGCCCGCTCTTCAACGGTCTCCATGCCCTTTTTCAACTCACTGACTTCGGCGTCCATCACCCGATTGCGCTCCAGCAATCCTTCGTTCTCAGCGTGCTGATCCGCGATCTGCTGAGTCAGCTCGGCCACTTGCGCCAGGCTGCCATTACCCACCCACAGGCGGTATTGCAGGCCAGCCAGCAGCAAAAGCAGGACGAGGAACAACCAATTGGGACTGCGCATCGAATATCGGGTATCCAGTGAAAAAAGACAGCCATGCCAAAACTGTGAACGGCTGATAGCACGAAGCCTGGAAGAACCAGGCTTGTGCTCTCAAGGCATCAGATTAGTGGTAAATCCATCGCTGTCGCGATTTTTCCGACACAATCCGCTGCTTTTTTATCAGCCAACGATCAGCCGCGGAACTCGCTGCGGCCATTGTATTTGGCTTTGCCGTTCAACTGCTCTTCGATACGCAGCAGTTGGTTGTACTTGGAAACGCGATCGGAACGGCACAGCGAGCCGGTCTTGATCTGGCCAGCCGACGTGCCCACGGCCAGGTCGGCAATGGTCGAATCTTCGGTTTCGCCGGAGCGGTGCGAGATCACGGCAGTGTAACCCGCAGCCTTGGCCATCTGAATGGCTTCCAGGGTTTCGGTCAGGGTGCCGATCTGGTTGAACTTGATCAGGATCGAGTTGGCGATCTTCTTGTCGATGCCTTCTTTCAGGATCTTGGTATTGGTCACGAACAGGTCGTCGCCAACCAACTGGGTCTTCTCGCCGATCTTGTCGGTGAGGATCTTCCAGCCAGCCCAATCGGACTCGTCCAGGCCGTCTTCGATGGAGATGATCGGGTAACGCTCGGTCAGGCCCTTGAGGTAGTCGGCGAAACCTTCAGCGGTGAACACCTGGCCTTCGCCGGACAGGTTGTACTTGCCGTCTTCGTAGAATTCGCTGGCAGCGCAGTCCAGGGCCAGGGTCACGTCGGTGCCCAGCGTGTAACCGGCGTTGGCCACGGCTTCGGAGATCACTTTCAACGCGTCTTCGTTGGACGCCAGGTTAGGCGCAAAACCACCTTCGTCACCCACCGCTGTGCTCAGGCCACGGGCCTTCAGCACGGCTTTGAGGTGATGGAAAATCTCGGTGCCCATGCGCAGGCCTTCCGAGAAGGACTTGGCGCCCACCGGCTGAACCATGAATTCCTGGATGTCGACGTTGTTATCGGCGTGCTCGCCACCGTTGATGATGTTCATCATCGGAACCGGCATCGAGTAGACACCCGGGGTGCCGTTCAGGTTGGCGATGTGCGCGTACAGGGGCAGGTCCTGGTCCTGTGCTGCTGCCTTGGCCGCAGCCAGGGAGACGGCGAGGATCGCGTTGGCGCCCAGGGTGGCTTTGTTGTCGGTACCGTCGAGCTTGATCATCGCCAGGTCCAGTGCTTTCTGGTCGCTTGGATCGGTGCCTTTCAACAGGTCGCGGATCGGGCCGTTGATGTTGGCAACGGCTTTCAGGACGCCTTTGCCCAGGTAACGGCTCTTGTCGCCATCACGCAGCTCGAGCGCTTCGCGCGAGCCAGTGGAAGCACCGGACGGCGCACAGGCGCTGCCGATGATGCCGTTGTCGAGAAGCACGTCCGCTTCGACGGTGGGGTTGCCACGGGAGTCGAGAACTTCACGACCTTTGATGTCGACGATTTTAGCCATTGTTGTAACCACTCCAAAGTTGACGAAAACGACGCAGCTAGAGGAAAACTCTTATCGTCGGCAAGTGAGGTGCAGCGGGGCAGACTTGCGGACGATAAAGCCCAGGCCCGAGGGCCTGAGCGACAAATCGTGCGGTACTTTACCGGAGAAATGAGGATTACGCGGTTTCTACCGTCGGAAAACTCTTCACCAGTTCGTCCAAAGCCTTGAGCTGGGCCAGGAATGGCTCCAGTTTGTCCAGACGCAAGGCGCAAGGACCGTCGCATTTGGCGTTGTCCGGGTCAGGATGCGCCTCGAGGAACAGGCCTGCCAGCGACTGACTCATGCCGGCCTTGGCCAGGTCGGTGACCTGGGCACGACGACCGCCAGCGGAATCGGAGCGACCACCGGGCATTTGCAGCGAGTGGGTCACGTCGAAGAACACCGGGTATTCGAACTGCTTCATGATGCCGAAGCCAAGCATATCGACGACCAGGTTGTTGTAGCCAAAGCTCGAACCGCGCTCGCAGAGGATCAACTGATCGTTACCCGCTTCCACGCATTTGTTCAGGATGTGTTTCATTTCCTGAGGGGCAAGGAACTGGGCTTTCTTGATGTTGATCACCGCGCCGGTCCTGGCCATCGCGACCACCAGGTCGGTCTGGCGCGACAGGAAAGCCGGTAACTGGATGATGTCGCAGACTTCAGCGACGGCCGCCGCCTGTTCTGGCTCGTGGACGTCGGTGATGATCGGCACGCCGAAGGCTTGCTTGATGTCCTGGAAAATCCGCATGCCCTCTTCCAGGCCGGGGCCACGGTAAGAGGTCACGGAGGAGCGGTTGGCCTTGTCGAAGCTGGCCTTGAACACGTAAGGGATACCGAGCTTGGCGGTCACCTTCACGTACTCTTCGCAGACCTGCATCGCCATGTCGCGGCTTTCCAGCACGTTCATGCCACCGAACAGCACCATTGGCTTGTCGTTGGCAATCTCGATATCGCCTACACGGATGATCTTCTGCGCCATAAGGTTCAAGCCTTCTTCTGGTGTTGAGCCAAAGCTGCCTTGACGAAACCGCTGAACAACGGATGACCGTCACGTGGCGTCGAGGTGAACTCGGGGTGGAACTGGCAAGCGACGAACCATGGATGATCCGGGGCTTCGACCACTTCAACCAGTGCGCCGTCGCCGGAACGGCCGGAGATTTTCAGCCCGGCTTCCATGATTTGCGGCAGCAGGTTGTTGTTCACTTCGTAGCGGTGACGGTGACGCTCGACGATCACGTCCTTGCCGTAGCAGTCGTGAACCTTGGAGCCGGCTTCGAGCAGGCAGTCCTGTGCGCCGAGGCGCATGGTGCCGCCCAGGTCGGACGATTCGGTACGGGTTTCGACGGCGCCGGTGGCGTCTTCCCACTCGGTGATCAGGCCCACGACCGGATGGCCGCTGGCACGATCGAACTCGGTGGAGTTGGCGTCTTTCCAGCCCATGACGTTACGGGCGAACTCGATGACCGCCACTTGCATGCCCAGGCAGATGCCCAGGTACGGCACCTTGTTTTCACGAGCGTATTGAACGGCAGTGATCTTGCCTTCCACGCCGCGCAGGCCGAACCCGCCCGGAACCAGGATTGCGTCGACACCTTCGAGCAGCGCGGTGCCCTGGTTTTCGATGTCTTCGGAATCGATGTAGCGCAGGTTGACCTTGGTACGGTTGCTGATACCGGCGTGACTCATTGCCTCGATCAGCGACTTGTAGGCGTCCAGCAGCTCCATGTACTTGCCGACCATCGCGATGGTGACTTCGTGCTCCGGGTTGAGCTTGGCGTCGACCACGGCGTCCCACTCGGACAGGTCGGCACCGCCACATTGCAGGCCGAAACGCTCGACGACGAAATCATCCAGGCCCTGGGAGTGCAGGATGCCCGGGATCTTGTAGATGGTGTCGGCGTCTTCCAGTGCGATCACCGCACGTTCTTCAACGTTGGTGAACTGCGCGATCTTGCGACGCGAGGAAACGTCGATCGGATGATCGGAGCGGCAGACCAGCACGTCAGGTTGCAGGCCGATGGAACGCAGTTCCTTGACCGAGTGCTGGGTAGGCTTGGTTTTGGTTTCGCCGGCGGTGGCGATGTAAGGCACCAGGGTCAGGTGCATCAGCATCGCGCGCTTGGCGCCGACTTCGAAACGCAACTGGCGGATGGCCTCGAGGAACGGTTGGGATTCGATGTCACCCACGGTGCCACCGATCTCGACCATCGCCACGTCAGCATCGCCGGCACCCTTGATGATGCGGCGCTTGATTTCGTCGGTGATGTGCGGAATGACCTGGATGGTCGCACCCAGGTAGTCACCACGGCGCTCTTTGCGCAGCACGTGCTCGTAGACACGGCCAGTGGTGAAGTTGTTGTTCTGGGTCATGGTCGTGCGGATGAACCGCTCGTAGTGGCCCAGGTCCAGGTCGGTCTCGGCGCCGTCGTGGGTGACGAACACTTCGCCGTGCTGGAACGGGCTCATGGTGCCCGGGTCGACGTTGATGTACGGGTCCAGCTTGAGCATGGTGACCTTAAGCCCCCGCGCCTCCAGGATGGCCGCCAATGATGCCGATGCAATGCCTTTCCCCAATGAAGAAACAACACCGCCCGTGACGAATATGTAGCGCGTCATGAAAAACCCTAGAAGTCTGCGTTAAAGCGGTCCGAGCCGCCGGGGAAAGCGAAGGAAGGCCGAAGCCCCCGATCACCTGCATTAATCACAGTGCACCTTTCAAAAAAACCGCCGCGTTGGGACAGACCGTGAGATGAAACTCCGGTTCGTTGCTCGCTACACATTTTTTGGAATCGCCCAGCAAAGACTGCTTGGTAATCGGCAACTCCTGCAATTCAGGCGAATCCACAGAAGTTGTATCAAGAAGGGAGCGTAGTCTACCGGAAAGCCCCTTTCAGCTCAAACCTTGATCTTCGCCAGGTGGCTGCCATTGCAAATGCCAGCCTTCCCGGACATTGCCATTCAAGCCTTGCAGGTTGGCCACCGCCAGCAACTGCTCGCCCTGATAGAGCAGCGGCAATCTGCCACGGATAAAACCCGGAACGCCCCGCTCGTTGAGCAGACGCTTGAGATCCCGATGCCCGCGCTCGGGCAGATGCAGGCGCTCGCCTCCCTCGCGATAGCGGATCTGCAGCGGTCCATCCGGGGCTTGCCCCGTGAGCGTCAGCACCCCGTTATCCGCCAGCGCCAGAGGCTTCGAGGGATCGGCCCAGTGCCCGACAGCGGACGGCGAGCGCAACCAGGCACCGGACAACCACCAGACTCGCCCGGCAGACCGATGCAGCTCACCGTCGGCCAATCGCCAGACTGGCCGGGCATCGCCGGTGGCATCGCGCAGATCGATCCAACCTGACCAATGGTCGCTGTCCGGCAACCGCGTCAACGGCGCGAGCCAGTGGCTCACGGCATTGCGCTGACGGGCGTCGGACAGCGACACCAGCCGAGACACGTCAAGCGACGGCACACCGAGCCAATCGAACCCGCTGACCGTGCGGACTGGCGCCAGGTCAATCTGTGCCAACTCATCCAGCAGCCCCTGGGCTTCGTTCAGGTGCATAGCGCTGCGGGCCATGCTCGCCACGGCTTGAGGCCAGCGTTCGAGCATGACGGGAAGCACCTGGTGGCGCAGGAAGTTACGGGAGAACTGCCGGTCCTGGTTGGAAGGGTCCTCGATCCAGCTCAGCTGATGTTCGAGCGCGTAGGCCTGCAACTCGGCACGTGTGACGTCGAGCAGCGGTCGCAGCAGATGCCCCAGGCCCAATGCGCGCTGCTGCGGCATCCCCGACAACCCCCTCACCCCCGCCCCCCGCAGCAGGCGGAACAACAGGGTTTCGGCCTGATCGTCACGGTGCTGGCCAGTTAGCAGCACCTCGTTGACCCGAATCGCCTCGATGAACGCGCCATAGCGCGCTTCACGGGCCGCACGCTCGAGACTGGCACCGGGCCGGACCTGCACGCGCACCACTTGAAACGCCACCCCCAGCGCATCACAGACCGACTGGCAGTGCGCCGGCCACGCATCCGCTGCCGGCTGCAATCCATGGTGCACATGGATGGCCTTCAGCGGCGGCAAGGACAGGGTTTGGCTCAGGCGGGCGAGCAGGTGCAGCAGGACAGTGGAGTCGAGGCCACCGGAGAAGGCGATGTGCCAGGCCACGGCGTTACGCCATGGGGCAAGATTTTGCAGAAGCCGGGTTGGCAGATCAGCTTTAGAAGGTTTCATCGCGTTGCTCGCATCCCCTGGAACCTCATATGGGAGCGAGCCTGCTCGCGAAGACGGCTTAACCTTCAACGAACAGGCTGAGTGTTACACCGCTTTCGCGAGCAAGCCCGCTCCCAAAGGGGCGAAGCCGGGGTCGGATTACAGACCGTAGCTCATCAGACGCTCGTAACGACGCGTCAGCAGCGCTTCGTTATCGAACTTCTTCAGCATCGCCAATTGCGAGGTCAGTTCGGCACGGATCAGGGCAGCAGCGGCGGCAGGATCGCGGTGAGCGCCGCCCAGTGGCTCGCCAATGACCTTGTCAACGATACCCAGGCCTTTGAGGCGCTCGGCGGTGATGCCCATGGCTTCGGCGGCATCCGGTGCTTTTTCCGCGGTCTTCCACAGAATCGAAGCACAACCTTCCGGCGAAATCACCGCATAGGTCGAGTACTGCAACATGTTCAACTGGTCGCAGACACCGATGGCCAGCGCACCACCGGAACCACCCTCACCGATCACGGTGGCAATGATTGGGGTTTTCAGACGGGCCATGACGCGCAGGTTCCAGGCAATCGCTTCGCTCTGGTTGCGCTCTTCAGCGTCGATCCCGGGATAAGCGCCCGGGGTGTCGATGAAGGTCAGGATCGGCATTTTGAAACGTTCGGCCATTTCCATCAGGCGGCACGCCTTGCGGTAGCCTTCCGGACGCGGCATGCCGAAGTTGCGGCGCACCTTCTCGCGCACTTCACGGCCTTTCTGGTGGCCGATGATCATCACCGGCTGGTCATCCAGACGGGCTACGCCGCCGACGATGGCGGCGTCGTCGGAGAAGTGACGGTCGCCGTGCAGCTCATCGAACTCGGTGAAGATGTGTTCGATGTAGTCCAGGGTGTATGGACGCTTCGGATGACGCGCCAGACGCGCGATCTGCCAGCTGGTCAGCTTGCCGAAGATGTCTTCGGTCAAGGTTTTGCTCTTGTCCTGCAGGCGGGAGATCTCATCGCCGATATTCAGCGAATTGTCGTTACCGACCAAGCGCAACTCTTCGATCTTGGCTTGCAGGTCGGCGATCGGCTGTTCGAAATCTAGAAAATTCGGGTTCATAGGCGTCCGTCTTGGGTCGACCACCAAGAGAGCTTGGGCCGGCCGGTTGTCTATTCGCGCCCTACCTTAAGGGAGAGGCGCGTTCAGGTCGAGATTAAAAATTCAGGTCAAGGTCAGGGCAAACTGATGGCACTGGCCGTCAACGGTATTGGAGGAAGACGTTGTCTCGCCCGAACTGGTCACGCAGGGCTTGAATCAACGCGTCCGCCGGATCGATTCGCCAGCCTTCGCCGAACTGCAACAGCGCCTTCGCATCCGGGCTGGTGTACTCCATGGTGATCGGGCAAGCACCGCGGTGACGCTTGAACAGGTCACCCAACCAGCGTAGCTGATCGCCCTTGAGGTCCTGGGTCTGGACTTTCAGACGCAGGCTCTCGGCCAGGTTGGTGCGGGCATCTTCCATGCTCATCACCCGCTTGACCCGCAGCCGCAAGCCTCCGGAGAAGTCGTCGTTGCTGACTTCGCCCTCGACCACCACCATCGCGTCGGTCTGCAACAACGCCTGGGCGGAGTGAAACGCATCGGCAAACAGCGACGCCTCAATGCGCCCCGAGCGGTCATCCAGGGTGATGAACCCCATCTTGTCGCCCTTTTTGTTCTTCATCACCCGCAGGGCGATGATCATGCCGGCAACGGTCTGGGTATCGCGTGCCGGCTTCAGGTCGATGATGCGCTGGCGGGCGAAACGGCGGATCTCGCCTTCGTACTCATCGATCGGGTGCCCGGTCAGGTACAGGCCCAGCGTGTCCTTCTCGCCTTTGAGCCGCTCCTTGAGGGTCAGTTCCTTGGCCTTGCGATGATTGGCGTAGACGTCGGCATCTTCTTCGACGAACACACCGCCAAACAGGTCCGCATGGCCGCTGTCGTGGGTCCGGGCGGTTTGTTCCGCGGCCTTGATCGCCTCTTCCATGGCCGCCAGCAGGACGGCCCGGTTACGATCGATGTTGGCTTGGTAGGCTTTGGGTTCGTCGTGGAAATACGGCCCCAGGCGATCCAGCGCGCCGCTGCGGATCAAGCCGTCAAGGGTACGTTTATTGATGCGCTTGAGGTCGACACGGGCGCAGAAATCGAAGAGGTCCTTGAACGGGCCGTCCACCCGCGCTTCGGTGATCGCCTCGACAGGGCCCTCGCCCACCCCCTTGATCGCGCCCAGGCCATAGATGATCCGGCCCTCGTCGTTCACGGTGAACTTGAACTCCGACGCATTCACGTCCGGCGCATCGAGGCGCAACTTCATGCTGCGCACTTCTTCGATCAAGGTCACGACCTTGTCGGTGTTGTGCATATCCGCCGAGAGGACCGCCGCCATGAATGGCGCCGGGTGGTGCGTCTTCAGCCACGCGGTCTGGTACGACACCAGGCCATAAGCGGCGGAGTGGGATTTGTTGAAGCCGTAACCGGCGAATTTTTCCACCAGGTCGAAGATGTTACCGGCCAGGTCGGGGTCGATGTTGTTGGTGGCGCAACCTTCAATGAAACCACCGCGTTGCTTGGCCATTTCCTCGGGTTTTTTCTTGCCCATGGCCCGGCGCAGCATGTCCGCACCGCCCAGGGTGTAGCCAGCCATGACCTGGGCGATCTGCATCACCTGTTCCTGATAAAGGATGATGCCGTAGGTCGGCGCCAATACCGGCTTGAGGCCTTCGTACTGGTAGTCCGAGTGCGGGTAGGCCAACTCGGCGCGCCCGTGCTTGCGGTTGATGAAGTCGTCCACCATGCCCGATTGCAGCGGGCCGGGACGGAACAGCGCCACCAGAGCGATGAGGTCTTCCAGGCAGTCGGGCTTGAGCTTCTTGATCAGCTCCTTCATGCCCCGGGATTCAAGCTGGAACACCGCAGTGGTTTCGGCTTTCTGCAGCAGCTCGTAGGTTTTCTTGTCATCCAGCGGGATGAAATCGATGTTCAGGTCATCCAGGCCTTTCTTGGCCTGCTCACGGTTGATGGTTTCCATCGCCCATTTGATGATGGTCAGGGTTCGCAGGCCGAGGAAGTCGAACTTCACCAGGCCGGCAGCCTCGACGTCATCCTTGTCGAACTGGGTCACCAGGCCGCCGCCCTCTTCATCACAGGCGATCGGCGAGAAGTCGGTGAGCTTGGTCGGTGCGATGACCACACCACCGGCGTGCTTGCCGGTACCACGGCACACGCCCTCGAGCTTGAGCGCCATGTCCCAGATTTCCTTGGCGTCCTCATCGACCTTGAGGAAATCGCGCAGGATTTCTTCCTGCTCGTAGGCCTTCTCCAGGGTCATGCCGACTTCAAAGGGAATCATCTTCGACAGGCGATCGGCCAGGCCGTAGGACTTGCCCTGCACCCGCGCCACGTCGCGCACCACCGCCTTGGCGGCCATGGTGCCGAAGGTGATGATCTGGCTCACGGCGTCTCGGCCGTAGGCATCGGCCACGTACTCGATCACCCGGTCGCGACCGTCCATGCAGAAGTCGACGTCGAAGTCGGGCATGGAAACCCGTTCCGGGTTGAGGAAACGTTCGAACAGCAGGTCATAGGCCAGCGGATCGAGGTCGGTGATCTTCAGTACATAGGCCACCAGCGAGCCGGCACCCGACCCCCGGCCCGGGCCAACCGGCACGCCGTTGTTCTTGGCCCACTTGATGAAGTCCATAACGATCAGGAAGTAACCGGGGAACCCCATCTGGATGATGATATCCAGCTCGAACTTCAGGCGATCGAGGTAGACCTGGCGCTTCTCTTCGTAATTGGGGGTGGTGTCTTTGGGCCACAACACCGCCAGCCGCTCTTCAAGGCCTTCGTGGGAAACGTGACGCAGGTAGTCGTCGATCCCCATGCCATTGGGGGTCGGAAAGTCCGGCAGGAAGTGTTTGCCCAGCTTCACGTCGATATTGCAGCGCTTGGCAATCTCGACGGTATTTTCCAGCGCCTCGGGAATGTCGCTGAACAGCTCGGCCATTTCCTCGGCGCTCTTGAGGTATTGCTGGTCGCTGTAGTTCTTCGAGCGCCGCGGGTCGTCGAGCGCACGCCCCTCGCCGATGCACACACGGGTTTCGTGCGCTTCGAAGTCGCCCTGCTTGATGAAACGCACGTCGTTGGTCGCCACCAGAGGCGCGCCGAGCTTGTCGGCCAGGGCCACGGCACCGTGCACATGCTCTTCATCGTTAGGGCGATTGGTGCGCTGGATTTCCAGATAGAACCGGTCCTCGAACACCGCCATCCACTCGCGCGCCAGCGTTTCGGCTTCGTCCGGGTTACCGCCGAGCATGGCCAGGCCGATCTCACCCTCTTTCGCCGCCGACAGCATGATCAGGCCTTCATTGGCTTCGGCCACCCACTCGCGTTCGATGACGACCGAACCGTTGCGCTGGCCATGGAGAAAGCCACGGGAGATCAGCTCGGTCAGATTGCGATAGCCTTTGGGATTCATCACCAGCAGGCTGATCCGGCTCAGCGGTCCATCCGAATCCTTGTTCGACAGCCACAGGTCGGCGCCGCAGATCGGCTTGATCCCGGCACCCATGGCGTTTTTATAGAATTTGACCAGGGAACACATGTTGTTCTGGTCGGTCACCGCGACGGCAGGCATGCCCATGCCGACCAGGGTCTTGACCAGCGGCTTGATCCGCACCAGACCATCGACCAGGGAAAATTCAGTGTGCAGGCGTAGATGAACGAATGAAGCCGGCATAGTGATCCTGTCTGTAAACGAAAAACAACAAGGCGCGGATTGTACCGTAATGAGGTTGGCCAGAGGTGGTGGGTTGGATTGGCAATGGGATGGGGTGAATATCCGTTACCGCAGCAACGGATAATCACGCCAAACGCAAACGCAACTAAACCTCAACCAGGCCCACGCGCGCTTCATACGCCATCCGCACCGGCGCAAACGAGCGACGGTGAATCGGCGTAGGCCCCAGGCGGGCCAGCGCTTCCAGATGAACGGGGGTCGGGTAGCCCTTGTGGCCACCGATGCCGTACCCGGGGTATATCAGCTCGAACGCCGCCATTTCACGGTCGCGGCTGACCTTGGCCAGGATCGACGCTGCCGCAATAGCGGGCACCTTGGCATCTCCCTGCACCACCGCTTCGGCGCGCATGGGCAGTCTGGGGCAGCGGTTGCCGTCGATCATCGCCAGTTTTGGCTGAATATGCAGGCCTTCGACCGCGCGCTGCATGGCCAGCATGGTGGCGTGGAGGATGTTCAACTCGTCGATCTCTTCGACCTCGGCGCGGGCAATGCACCAGCTCAAGGCCTTCTCGCAGATCTCGTCGAAGAGTTTTTCGCGGCGCGCTTCGGTGAGTTTCTTCGAATCGTTCAGGCCCAGGATCGGGCGATTCGGATCAAGAATCACCGCTGCCGTGACCACGGCACCGCAGAGCGGGCCGCGACCGACTTCGTCGACACCGGCCACCAGGTCTTCGACTTCAGCGACCAGGGTGAAATCCAGGCCCATTTGCATGCTTGTCTTGCTCATTGTCCCTGACCGATCAGCTTCAGCACTGCATCCGCAGCCTGGTTGGAGGCATCCAGACGCAACGTCCGGTGAATCTGGTCAAAACCGCGTGTCTGTTCTTCGCCACCTTCGATCAGCGGCGACAGCGTCTGGGCCAGCGCTTCGACCGTCGCATCGTCCTGCAGCAACTCCGGCACCAGCAGGCGCTGGGCCAGCAGGTTCGGCAACGAGACGTAGGGGCTCTTGACCATACGTTTGAGAATCCAGAACGTGAGGGGCGCCAGACGATAGGCGACGACCATCGGACGTTTGTACAACAACGCTTCCAGGGTAGCCGTTCCGGAGGCTATCAGCACCGCGTCGCAGGCCGCCAGTGCCAGATGGGACTTGCCGTCGAGCAGGGTCAGGGGCAAATCGCGGCCGACCAGCAACTCTTCAAGCTGTCGGCGACGCTCCGGACTGGCACACGGCATCACGAACCGTACGCCCGGACGCATGGCGCGCAGGCGCTGGGCGGTGTCGAGGAACAAGGCGCCCAGACGCCCCACTTCACCGCCGCGACTGCCCGGCATCAGCGCAACCAAGGGGCCATCAGGCAAACCCAGTTCGGCCCGTGCTGCGGCGCGATCGGCTTCCAGCGGGATCGCATCGGCCAGTGAATGCCCGACAAACCGCACCGGCACGCCCTTCTCTTCATAGAACTTCGCTTCGAAGGGGAACAGCGTCAGCATCAGGTCGCAGCCTTCGCGAATCTTCAGCACCCGCTTCTGTCGCCACGCCCACACCGACGGGCTGACGTAATGCACGGTCTTGATCCCGGCCTGGCGCAGCTTGAGTTCGATATTGAGGTTGAAGTCCGGCGCATCGATCCCGATGAACACATCAGGCTTGGCGGCGATCAGGTCGGCGATCAGTTGCTTGCGGCGCTTGAGCAGCTCGCGCAGCCGGCCGAGCACTTCGACCAGGCCCATGACCGACAGGCGCTCCATCGGAAAGTACGAAGCCAGGCCTTCGGCCTGCATCAGCGGACCGCCGACACCGATGAACTCGACCGCCGGGTGTTGGGCCTTGAGCGCACGCATGAGACCGGCGCCCAGAATGTCGCCGGAAGCCTCACCGGCCACCAGCGCAATACGCAGATTAGCCATGGTTAACGGGTGATGCCGCGAGTCGAAGACTGGATCGAATCGCGGAACACGGCGACTTCGGGAAACTGCGTCGAAGGCTCGGCCAGTTCGGCAAGCGCCTGCTCAACCGTCAGGCCCTGGCGGTACACCACCTTGTAGGCGCGACGCAGGGCATGAATGGCGTCTTCGCTGAAACCACGACGGCGCATGCCTTCGAAGTTCATGCTGCGCGCTTCAGCCGGGTTACCGAACACCGTGACGTACGCTGGAACGTCCTTGCCGATGGCGGTGCCCATGCCGGAAAAGCTGTGGGCGCCGATATGGCAATACTGGTGAACCAGGGTGAAGCCGGACAGGATCGCCCAGTCTTCGACGTGCACATGGCCGGCCAGCGCGGTGTTGTTGACCAGGATGCAGTGATTGCCGATGACGCTGTCGTGGCCGATGTGGGCATAGGCCATGATCAGGTTGTGATCGCCCAGGGTGGTTTCCGAACGGTCCTGGACGGTCCCGCGGTGAATCGTCACGCCTTCGCGAATGACATTGTGGTCACCGATCACCAGGCGGGTTTCCTCGCCCTTGTATTTCAGATCGGGTGTGTCTTCACCCACCGACGAAAACTGGTAGATGCGATTGTGCTTACCGATTCGGGTTGGGCCCTTGAGAATTACATGCGGCCCGATCACTGTCCCCTCGCCGATTTCCACACCTGCGCCGATGATCGACCAAGGGCCAACCTCGACGCCGTCGGCCAGGACGGCCGTCGGATCGATGATTGCACGAGGGTCAATCAAACTCATAGCTTGCGTTCCGCGCAGATGATTTCAGCGGAGCAGACCGGCTTGCCATCGACCGAAGCCTGGCATTCGAACTTCCAGATCTGGCGCTTGCAGCTGATGAACTTGGCTTCGAGGATCAACTGATCACCCGGCAACACAGGCTGGCGGAAACGCAGTTTGTCGGAGCCAACGAAGTAGTAGAGGGTGCCATCGGCCGGTTTCACGTCGAGCATCTTGAAACCCAGGATCCCGGCCGCCTGCGCCATCGCCTCGATGATCAGCACGCCCGGCATGATTGGATGCGCCGGGAAATGGCCATTGAAGAATGGTTCGTTGATGCTGACATTCTTGTAGGCGCGAATGCGCTTCTCTTCCACATCCAGATCCACGACCCGGTCCACCAGCAGGAACGGGTAACGGTGAGGCAGGTATTCGCGAATCTCGTTGATGTCCATCATATCGGGGGGAAGCCTATGTAAAGATTGGGAACGCGCGATCGACGCGCATTCCTCTAGCAAATCAAGGAGGCAGTCTAGCGGCCGGACACACTTGATGTGGAAAGGGTATCAGCCATCTGATGAAGCATTACCGTCAGGGGTCACGTCCCCTGTACGCTTTTCCAGTTGTCGCAGCCGGCGCGCGATGTCATCGAGCTGACGGATACGTGCCGCGCTTTTGCGCCATTCGGCAGCCGGTTGCATGGCCGTACCGGAAGAATAGGAGCCCGGCTCGGTAATCGAGTGAGTCACCATGGTCATCCCGGTGATGAAAACCTTGTCGCAAATTTCGATATGCCCAACCAGGCCTACACCGCCGGCGAGCATGCAATGCTTGCCGATCTTGGTGCTGCCCGAAATACCCACGCACGCCGCCATGGCGGTGTGATCGCCGATCTGCACGTTGTGGGCAATCTGAATCTGATTGTCGAGCTTGACGCCATTACCGATGAGCGTATCGGCCAGCGCGCCGCGGTCGATGGCGGTATTCACGCCAATCTCCACATCGTCGCCCACCAGAACGCCACCAATCTGGGCGATTTTCTGCCAGATGCCCTTTTCGTTGGCAAAACCGAAACCTTCGCCCCCCAGCACCGCGCCCGACTGGATCACCACGCGTTTGCCGATGCGTACGTCATGATAAAGGGTGACTTTCGGGGCCAGCCAGCCGCCCTCGCCCACTTCGCTGCGCGCACCGATGAAGCAATGCGCGCCGATGCTCACGCCGGCACCGATGCGCGCTGCGCTTTCGATGACGGCGAATGCACCAATGCTTGCCGTCGGATCGACCACCGCATCCGCCGCCACGACCGCTGTCGGGTGAATACCGGCAACCGCCTTGGGCTTGGGATCGAACAGATGGGAAATACGGGCATAAGCCAGGTAAGGGTCGGGCACGACCAGCGCATCACCGGCAAAACCTTCTGCATCAGCGGGCTTCAGCAACAGCGCTGCGGCCCGGCTGCCAGCCAGGTATTTACGGTATTGGGGATTTGCCAGAAAGCTCAACTGAGCTGGGCCAGCCTCTTGCAAAGTGGCTAGCCCAGTAATTTCCTTCTCTGCGTCGCCACGCAGGGTGGCGCCGAGGAACTCGGCCAACTGGCCGAGTTTTATGGTCGCTGTCATGATTACTTCAGCTGATTCATGCGCTCGATAACCTGGCGAGTGATGTCATATTGAGGTTTGACATCGATCACTGCGCCACGCTCGAAGACCAGGTCATAAGCACCTTTCTTGATCACCTCTTCCACAGCGCTGTCCAGTTTCGGCTTGAGCTGCTTCAGCATTTCACGGTCAGCAACGGCTTTGGCTTCGTTCAGTTCCTTGGACTGGAACTGGAAGTCGCGTGCTTTCTGCTTGAACTCGAGTTCCAGGCGCTCACGCTCGCCCTGCTGCATCTTGTCACCGCCCGCCATCAGGCGGTCCTGGATGCCCTTGGCGCTGCTTTCCAGCGTCTTGAGCTTGGTCAGTTGCGGACCAAACTTCTTCTCGGCATCCACGGCATATTTCTTGGCCGCATCGGATTCCAGCAGCGCCATCTGATAGTTCAGAACAGCGATTTTCATGTCGGCAAAAGCCGGACCTGCTACCAGTACGGAAGCCAGTAGAACCAGTTGAGTCAACTTACGCACGATGCACTCCTACAAATCCGTTGTCGTTATCTAGGGTCAGACGCTTAGAACGTCTGGCCGAGGGAGAATTGGAACACTTGAGTTTCAGCTTCATCCGGTTTCTTGATCGGCATGGCCAACGCAAAACTCAATGGACCCAGTGCAGTGACCCAGGTCACCCCCACACCGACAGAGCTGGCCATGTTGCTCAAGCTGATGTCGTTGCACTTGGTATTGGACGACGTACCGTTGGCATTGGTGGTGTCCTTGCACTGCGAGTCGAAAACGTTACCCACGTCCCAGAATACCGAGGTACGCAGGGAACGTTGATCCTTGACGAACGGCAGAGGGAACAGCACCTCCACACCGCCCTGGATCAGGACGTTACCACCGAACGGCAGCGGATCCTGGTCCGGGTCAAGCGCCGTGCCCGGGTTGTTGCCCCGGCTCGGCGTACTGCGAGGACCCAGGGTGCTGTCCTTGAAGCCACGAACCGAGTTGAAACCACCAGCATAGTAGTTTTCATAGAACGGCAAGCCATCGGTCGAACCGTAACCGTCGCCATAACCCAGTTCGGTGTGCAGGCGCATGGTGTAGTTTTCGGTCAGCGGCTGGAACAGCTGGCCGCGGTAGTCGAGTTTGAAGAACGACAGGTCGCTGCCAGGCGTCGTGCTTTCCAGCACCAGGCTTTGGGAGTGACCACGGGTCGCCAGCACACCTTTGTTCAGGGTCGATTCGGACCAGCCGGCCGACGCCTTGAAGTTCAGGTAGTTGTCGCCTTCCTTGTTAACGAAATCGAAAATCTCGTCAACGGTGTACAGGCCGGTCTTGATCTTGTCCTGTTGCACGGTCAGGCCGAAGGTCAGGCGCGACGTTTCGCTGATCGGGTAACCCACGCTTGCGCCTGCACCCAGGCTGTCAACCGCATAGCTGGCCACGTCGACGTCGAGGTCTTTGTAGTCAGTGGTGCGATAGAACGCGTTGTAGCCCAGGCTGACGCCGTCTGCAGTCCAGTAGGGGTCGACATAACCGAAGTTATAGCGGCTCTGGTATTCACTGCGGGTCAAGCCGATGCTGACCTTGTTACCCGTACCCAGGAAGTTGTTCTGGGTGATCGAACCACCGAGGATCAGACCGGCGCTCTGGGCAAAACCCACGCTGGCAGTGATCGAACCGGAAGCCTGCTCTTCAACGCTGTAGTTCACATCGACCTGGTCATCGACACCTGGAACAGCCGGCGTCTCGACGTTGACTTCCTTGAAGAAGCCCAGGCGTTCAAGACGGGTCTTGGACTGGTCGATCAGGTAGGTCGAAGCCCAGCCACCTTCCATCTGGCGCATTTCACGACGCAGCACTTCGTCTTCGGACTTGGTGTTGCCACGGAAGTTGATGCGGTTGACGTAGGCGCGCTTGCCCGGATCGACGGCGAAGGTGATGTCGACGGTGTGATCGTCATCGTGAGGCTGAGGCACGCCGTTGACGTTGGCGAAGGTGTAGCCCTCGTTACCCAGGCGGCGGGTGATCAGCTCGGACGTGGTGGTCATCAGCTTGCGCGAGAACACCTGGCCTTTCTGCACCAGCAACAACGACTTGACCTGGTCCTCAGGCACCTTCAGGTCACCGCTCAGCTTGACGTCGCGAACGGTGTATTTCTCGCCTTCGGTGACGTTGACAGTGATGTAGACGTGCTTCTTGTCCGGGGTGATGGACACCTGGGTCGAGGCGATATCCATGTTGATATAGCCGCGGTCCAGGTAATAGGAACGCAGGCGTTCCAGGTCACCGGAGAGTTTTTCACGGGCGTACTTGTCATCGTTCTTGAAGAACGACAGCCAGTTGGTGGTCTTGAGCTCGAACAGGTCGATCAGGTCTTCATCGGGGAAGACGGTATTACCCACCACGTTGATGTGCTGGATAGCGGCCACGGTACCTTCGTTGATGTTGACCTTGAGGCCGACACGGTTACGCGGCTGCGGCACCACTTCGGTGTCGACGGTCGCCGAATAGCGGCCCTGGGCGACATATTGACGCTGCAGCTCGTTGCGCACGCCTTCAAGGGTGGCGCGCTGGAAGATCTCGCCTTCGGCCAGGCCGGATTGCTTCAGGCCTTTCATCAGGTCTTCAGTGGAAATCGCCTTGTTGCCTTCGATTTCGATACTGGCGACCGACGGGCGCTCGACGACCGTGATGACCAGGACGTTGCCATCGCGACCCAGCTGGATATCTTGAAAGAACCCGGTTTTGAACAGCGCACGAGTGGATTCCACCAGGCGACGATCATCCGCCTGTTCACCGACGTTCAGCGGCAACGCACCAAAGACGCTACCCGCGGAGACCCGCTGGAGGCCATTGACGCGAATATCAGAGATGGTGAAGGACTCGGCGTGAACTTCGGCGATCATCAATACGGAGAGAACCGCAGTTAGCAGCAGACGTTTCATGAAGTCCTTTCTTATTCCAACTGGCAATAAACAAACTGCCGCAAAATGCGGCAGATTCGCAATTCAGCGAAGTGTTACAGACGACCCAAATCATTGACCAGAGCGAGCAACATCACCCCGACCACCAAACTGATGCCGATCTGTATCCCCCAACCCTGCACCCGATCCGACAAGGGACGACCACGCGCCCACTCGATCAGATAGAACAGCAAATGCCCCCCATCCAGTACAGGAATGGGCAACAAATTCAGAACCCCCAGGCTAATACTCAGATAAGCAAGGAAATTCAGGAAATCAGCGACGCCCGACTGGGCAGAAGCGCCCGCCACTTTAGCAATGGTTATCGGTCCACTCAAGTTTTTTACCGAGAGCTCGCCGAACAACATTTTCTTGAGCGAATCGAGAGTCAGGATGCTCATGGTCCAGGTGCGTCGAGCACCCTCGCCGATCGCAGCCAAAGGCCCGAAGCTGACTTCGCGGACCATTTCCGGCGGCCAGTCCACGGCTTTCACCCCGGCGCCCAGGTAACCACTCGGTGCCTTGCTCTCGCCGCGAGCCGCCAAGGTCACAGGGACGTCGATTTGAGCACCATCGCGCTCGACGCGCAGCAGGATTTTGGTATCCGGATGCATACGAACGGTATCGACCACCTGCTGCCAGTCATCGACCGCCTTGCCATCGAGCGCCAGCAGGCGATCGCCGGTTTTCAGGCCGGACGCCTGCGCCGGGCCTTTCGGGTCGATTTCGGCCAGTACCGGCGGAAGCGCCGGACGCCAAGGGCGGATACCCAGCGAGCGAATAGGGTCCGGCTCGTCGGCCCCCTTGAGCCAGCGGTCCAGAGCCAGTTCACGTGGCGAATCCGCCGTTGAACCCGGCTCACGGACCAGCACCTGCAGCGAACCGCTCTCACCGAGACGACGTACCAGCTGCAGGTTCACCGCCCCCCAGCCCGAGGTCGGCTCGCCATCGATGGCAACGATCTCCTGACCCGCGCTCAAGCCAGCCTTGGCGGCAATGCTGCCGGACTCGACGGCGCCAATGACCGGACGCACCTGCTCGCTGCCCAGCATCGCGAGCACCCAGAAAAAAACCAGGGCCAGCAGAAAGTTGGCAATGGGCCCGGCGGAAACGATGGCGATACGCTGACGGACGGATTTGCGATTGAAGGATTGATCGAGCTGATCGACGGGCACTTCGCCTTCGCGCTCGTCGAGCATCTTGACGTACCCACCCAACGGGATCGCGGCCACGACGAACTCGGTCCCCTGCTTGTCGTGCCAGCGCAGCAACGGCATGCCGAAGCCAACGGAGAAACGCAGCACCTTGACCCCACAGCGACGCGCGACCCAGAAATGGCCGAACTCGTGGAAGGTGACCAGCACGCCCAGGGCTACCAGGGTGCCGACAATCATATAGAGCGCGCTCATCTATTTTCTCCGCAATCCTATCCAGTGCCGCCAGGCGACACTCACCGCCCGTGACGACTCAACCACTGGCTGGCCAGAACCCGCGCTTTCGCGTCGGCCGTGAACACCGCCTCGAGATCATCCACCGCAACCACCGGTTCGAGATTCAACACTTCCTCGATGATACTCGCGATTTCCAGATAGCGAACCCGCCCGTCGAGAAACGCCGCCACTGCCACTTCATTGGCGGCGTTCAGCATGGCCGGTGCACTGTTGCCGGCCTCGGCTGCCTGACGCGCCAGGCGCAGGCAGGGGAAACGATCTTCGTCGGGCGCTTCGAAGTCCAGGCGCGCCACGGCGAACAGGTCCAGCGGCGCAACACCTGAATCGATGCGTTCCGGCCACGCCAGGGCGTTGGCGATCGGCGTGCGCATGTCAGGGTTGCCCAACTGGGCCAGCACCGAACCATCGACATAGTCCACCAGCGAATGAATCACGCTCTGCGGGTGAATCACCACTTCGACCTGGGATGGCCTGGCGTCGAACAGCCAGCAGGCCTCGATCAGTTCGAGCCCCTTGTTCATCATGCTCGCCGAGTCCACCGAGATCTTGCGCCCCATCGACCAGGTCGGGTGGGCACAGGCCTGATCGGGGGACACATCGGACAATTGCGCCAAGGGTGTCTGCCGGAACGGCCCACCGGAAGCGGTCAGCAAAATCCGCCGCACCCCAACCTGCCCCAGGCCACGGGAAAAATCCTGCGGCATGCATTGAAAAATCGCGTTGTGCTCGCTATCGATCGGCAGCAGCACCGACCCGCTTTTACGCACGGCATGCATGAACAGCGCGCCGGACATGACCAGCGCTTCCTTGTTGGCCAGGAGGATCTTCTTGCCCGCCTCCACCGCCGCCAGGGTCGGGCGCAGGCCCGCCGCACCGACGATGGCCGCCATCACCGTATCGACTTCAGGATCGGAAGCGACCTGGCACAGGCCCTCCTCCCCCACCAGAACCCGCGTGGCCAGCCCCGCCGCACGCAGGCTCTCCTGCAGGACCTGGGCGGCATTCTGCTCCGGCACCACGGCAAACCGCGGGGCATGACGGACGCACAGTGCCTGCAGCTCGCTCAGTCGGGCGAAGCCGCTCAAGGCAAACACCTGATAACGCTCGGGATGACGGGCAATAACGTCCAGCGTGCTCAGGCCGATCGAGCCGGTCGCACCCAGGACAGTGATTTGCTGAGGGCTGCTCATGGCGCGGTCATCCACAACAGTACGGCGAAGACAGGGATCGCAGCCGTCAGGCTGTCGATGCGATCGAGCACGCCGCCGTGACCCGGCAGCAGATTGCTGCTGTCCTTGATCCCGGACTGGCGCTTGAACATGCTTTCGGTGAGATCACCCACCACCGAGATAAAGACAATGACAGCGGCACCGATCAGACCGATCAGCACCTGGGCGAAGCTCCAGTCACGCGCGAAACCGACGACGGCGGTGATCACCAGGCTCAACGCCAGACCACCGTACACGCCCTCCCAGCTCTTGCCAGGGCTGACCTGAGGGGCGAGCTTGCGCTTGCCGAAGGCGCGGCCGGAAAAATAGGCGCCGATGTCGGCCCCCCAGACCAGCACCATCACCGCCATGATCAACCAGTTGCCCAGGGGCTCCTGTTTGATCTGGACCAGACCTTGCCAGGCCGGCAACAGGATCAGCAGGCCGATCACCAGCTTGCAGGCGGCACTGGACCAATGCTCGCTGGAGCGCGGGTAAGTCAGCACCAGGTACGTTGCCACGGCCCACCACAGCACCGAAGCGCCCAGCACCCAGGGCGCCAACCCCGGCAGGATGTACATCACAAACAGCATCAGCGCGACCACCGCCGCGTAGCCGACGCGCATCGATTGAGCGGTGAAACCCGCCAGACGCGCCCATTCCCAGGCACCCAGCGTCACGACCAGCCCGATGAACAGCGCAAAGCCGGAGCCCTGGAGCAGGAAAAACCCGCACAGGGCGATCGGCAGCAGGATCAGCGCGGTGATGATTCGTTGTTTAAGCATTAAACCCGGGCCCCAGCCTCGACCTGCTCGCTCGTTTTACCGAAGCGACGCTGGCGAGAAGCGAAATCGGCCAGCGCGTTGCGCATGGCGTCGTGTTTGAAGTCCGGCCAGAACAGGTCGGAGAAGTACAACTCGGCATAAGCCAGCTGCCACAGCAGGAAGTTACTGATGCGATGCTCGCCACCGGTGCGGATGCACAGGTCCGGCAACGGCAGGTCACCGGTCGCCAGGCAGGTTTGCAGCAACTGCGGCGTGATGTCCTCCGGACGCAGGTGACCGGCCTGGACTTCACGCGCCAGACGCTGCGCCGCCTGGGCGATATCCCACTGGCCGCCGTAGTTGGCGGCGATCTGCAGGACAAAGCGGTTGGCGCCCGCCGTCATGGCCTCAGCCTCGCGCATGGCGGCCTGAAGCTCCGGATGAAAGCGCGAGCGGTCGCCAATGATGCGCAGGCTGATGTTGTTGTCATTCAGGCGCTTGGCCTCGCGACGCAAGGCCTTGAAGAACAGGTCCATCAACGCGCTGACTTCATCGGCCGGGCGCTGCCAGTTCTCACTGGAGAACGCGAACAGGGTCAATACCTCGACCTTGGCCTCGGCACACACCTCAATCACCGCACGAACGGCATCCACCCCCGCTTTATGCCCGGCGACACCCGGCATAAAGCGTTTTTTCGCCCAGCGATTATTACCATCCATGATGATCGCGACATGGCGCGGCACCGTGGGCGGCGCAACCTGCTTGTTCTTTTCCATGAAAAAGCGACCCTTAGACGGCCATCAGGTCTTTTTCTTTCTGCGCCAGATTGGCGTCGATGATAGCCACGTGCTTTTTGGTCAGTTCGTCGATCTCGCCGATGGCGCGACGCTCTTCGTCTTCACTGATTTCCTTTTCCTTGACCAGATCCTTGAGCTGGCTGTTAGCGTCGCGACGGATGTTGCGCACCGCCACACGGGCGTCTTCGGCCACATCGCGAGCCTGCTTGGTGAAGCCTTTGCGGGTTTCCTCGGTCAGGGCCGGCATGGAAATCAGCAGCAGCTCGCCCAGGTTGGTCGGGTTGAGGTTCAGGCCTGCGCTACCGATGGCCTTGTCCACAGCACCGAGCATGTTGCGCTCAAAGGCGACGACCTGCAGGGTCCGGGCGTCCTTGACGGTGATGTTCGCCACTTGCTTGATCGGGGTGTCGGCGCCGTAGTAAGGCACCATCACACCTTCCAGAATGCTCGGGTGCGCCTGGCCGGTACGGATGCGACCGAAGTTGTGGGCCAGGGACTCGACCGACTTCTGCATGCGCTCTTGAGCGTCTTTCTTGATTTCGTTGATCATTGTTGAACTTCCTCGATCAGGGTGCCTTCGGCGCCGCCATGCACGATATTCAGCAGGGCGCCGGGTTTGTTCATGTTAAATACGCGCAACGGCATGTTGTGGTCGCGGCACAGGCAAATAGCCGTCAGATCCATCACGCCCAGCTTGCGATCCAGTACTTCATCGTAGGTCAGATGATCGAACTTCTCGGCATGCGGGTCCTTGAATGGATCGGCAGTGTAGACGCCATCGACCTTGGTCGCCTTCAACACCACATCGGCATCGATTTCGATCGCGCGCAGGCAAGCCGCAGAATCCGTGGTGAAGAACGGATTGCCGGTACCGGCCGCGAAAATCACGACTTCCTTGGAATTGAGGTGACGCATGGCTTTGCGACGGTCGTAATGGTCGGTCACGCCCACCATTGAAATGGCCGACATCACGATGGCCGAGATATTGGCACGTTCCAGCGCGTCGCGCATGGCCAAGGCGTTCATCACAGTGGCCAGCATGCCCATGTGGTCACCCGTGACCCGGTCCATGCCCGCTGCGCTCAGTGCAGCGCCACGGAACAGGTTGCCACCACCGATCACCAGACCGACCTGAACGCCGATGCCGACCAGTTGGCCGACTTCCAGCGCCATGCGATCCAGAACTTTCGGATCGATCCCGAACTCTTCCGAGCCCATCAGGGCCTCGCCGCTAAGCTTGAGTAGAATGCGTTTATAGCGAGCCTGATAACCACTGCCCTGCTGAGCCATTGCGAATCTCTCCTGCGGCGTATTGAAAATTCTTTGCGAGCTGTTTACAGCTGGCTGTTTACTCTTGTTGGCGCTGCTTCAGCGCCATCGGAACATGGCTTTGTAAGCCAGTTCCAAAGGGAAACCAATTAAAATTTGGCTCCCCATCTGAAAAGAGGCTGCGCGCGTGAGCGGGCAGCCTCTTCTGGGCGACAGTTGAAAAACCGTCTTACTGCTTGGCAGCAGCCAGCTGTGCGGCAACTTCTTCAGCGAAGTTGTCGACTGGCTTCTCGATGCCTTCGCCAACCTTGAAGTAGGTGAAGGAAACGATTTCAGCACCGGCTTTCTTGGCCAGAGCGCCGACGGTGATTTCAGGGTTCATCACGAAGGCTTGCTCAACCAAGCTGGCTTCGGCCAGGAACTTGGTGATACGACCAGCGATCATCTTCTCGACGATTTCAGCTGGCTTGCCTTTCATCTTGTCTTCGTTCAGCTGCAGGAAGACACCCTTCTCGCGCTCGATGGCTTCTGGCGAAACCTGCGAAGGCAACAGGAACTCTGGGTTGCTGGCCGCCACGTGCATGGCGATTTCCTTGGCCAGTTGGACGTCGCCGCCCTTCAGGACAACGGCAACACCGATCTTGTTACCGTGCAGGTAGGTGCCAACCACGTCGCCTTCAACGCGAACCAGGCGACGGATGTTGACGTTCTCGCCAACTTTGGCCACCAGGGCTTCACGGGCCGATTCCTGAGCGGCGATCAGCGGAGCTGCGTCGGTCAGTTTGTCAGCGAAGGCTTTTTCCACGCTGGCAGCAACGAAGTTCTTGAAGTCGTCTTGCAGGGCCAGGAAGTCGGTCTGCGAGTTGACTTCCAGCAGCACGGCTGCCTTGTCGTCAGCCTTGATGGCGATAGCGCCTTCAGCGGCAACGTTGCCGGCCTTTTTAGCAGCCTTGATAGCGCCCGAAGCGCGCATGTCATCAATGGCTTTTTCGATGTCGCCGCCAGCCTTTTCCAGGGCCTTCTTGCAATCCATCATGCCTTCGCCGGTACGTTCGCGCAGTTCTTTAACCAGCGCCGCAGTAATTGCTGCCATTTCAAATTCCTCTTGGATAGGTTTTCAACCATTCCACCCGATCGAACGGGCGTTCAATTCTTCCCGAACCACCGTTGCTGGCTGCCACACGTTACCAATAAGGCAGCGGGCGCCGACAAACGGTTTTCGAGGTGGCAAAAAGGGGGCCAAGCCCCCTTTTTGCTTACTGAGTCAACGCCAGGGGCGTCAATTACTCAGCTGCAGCTGCCGGAGCTTCTTCAACGAAAACTTCGGTGCCGCCGGAAACGTTGTTGCGACCACGGATAACAGCGTCAGCCATCGAACCCATGTACAGCTGGATGGCGCGAATGGCGTCATCGTTGCCTGGGATGATGTAGTCAACGCCTTCCGGGCTGCTGTTGGTATCGACTACGCCGATAACCGGGATGCCCAGCTTGTTGGCTTCGGTGATCGCGATGCGCTCGTGATCAACGTCGATAACGAACAGAGCGTCTGGCAGACCGCCCATGTCCTTGATACCGCCCAGCGAACGATCCAGCTTCTCAAGATCGCGAGTGCGCATCAGCGCTTCTTTCTTGGTCAGCTTGGCGAAGGTACCGTCTTCGGCTTGCACTTCAAGGTCACGCAGACGCTTGATGGAAGCACGGATGGTTTTGAAGTTGGTCAGCATGCCGCCCAACCAGCGGTGATCGACGTACGGCGAACCGCAACGTGCTGCTTCTTCAGCAACGATCTTGCCAGCGGAACGCTTGGTGCCGACGAACAGAATCTTGTTTTTGCCCTGGGCCAGGCGCTCTACGAACGTCAGAGCGTCGTTGAACATTGGCAGGGTTTTTTCAAGGTTGATGATGTGGATCTTGTTACGCGCGCCGAAAATGTATTTACCCATTTTCGGGTTCCAGTAACGGGTCTGGTGACCGAAGTGCACACCGGCCTTCAGCATATCGCGCATGTTGACTTGGGACATGATAGTTCCTTAATAAGTCGGGTTTGGCCTCCACGTATCCCAATGACCAACCAGCAGCATCAGCTGAAGGCACCCAGGTCATCGTGTCGACACGTGTGTGGATTTAAGCCTTTCGGGGTATCCCCGGAAAGCGGCGCATTTTATACCACAAGGCTTGCAAAAACGGAACCCGGATTGTTGATTCCTGGTGCACACCCTCTCGCAGGCCCTTGGAAACGCACGGGAATGCGCCTATCTATAGAGAGAAGCGATGCACAGACGCTCAGGTTTGCGCCGATGGTCTGTTAGAATCGCGTTTTTCAGGGCGGCGAAGTTCCATCGCACACTGCCCATTCCGTGTTAGCAAGCGCCATCGAGCGCAGAGAGAGCCTGTATGACCGTCACCCTCAAAACCCCGGAGGACATCGCCAAAATGCGTGTCGCCGGCAAACTGGCCGCCGATGTGCTGGAAATGATTGCTGAACATGTCAAGCCGGGCGTGACCACCGAAGAACTGGACCGCATCTGCCACGACTACATCGTCAATGTGCAGCAAGCCATTCCTGCCCCGCTCAACTACAAGGGCTACCCGAAGTCGATCTGCACGTCGATCAACCATGTGGTCTGCCACGGCATTCCCAACGAGAAGCCGCTGAAGGATGGCGACACGCTGAACATCGACGTGACCGTCATCAAGGACGGCTACCACGGCGATACCAGCCGCATGTTCCACGTCGGCACCGTGCCGGTGTGGGCCGAGCGCCTGTCGCAAGTCACCCAGGAATGCATGTACAAGGCCATCGAGATCGTTAAACCCGGCTGCCGCCTGGGCGACATCGGTGAAATCATCCAGAAGCACGCGGAAAAGAACGGCTTCTCGGTGGTCCGCGAGTTCTGCGGCCACGGCATTGGCAAGGTGTTCCACGAAGAGCCGCAGATCCTGCACTACGGCCGTGCCGGCACCGGCATGGAACTGCAAGCCGGCATGACCTTCACCATCGAGCCGATGATCAACCAGGGCAAGGCCGACACCAAGGTGCTGGGCGATGGCTGGACCGCGATCACCAAGGACCGCAAGCTGTCGGCGCAGTGGGAGCACACCCTGGTGGTGACCGAAACAGGCTACGAGATCTTCACCTTGCGCAGCGATGACACCATCCCGCGCGTCTCGGCCTGATCCGAACTGCATTGCTCCCATGCTCAATAGACAGCCTTTATAGAAAGGAAAGCCAATCGATGCCGCAGGTGGACCCCGAACTCTTCGACCGTGGCCAGTTCCAGGCTGAACTGGCCTTGAAGGCCAGCCCCATCGCGGCATTCAAGAAGGCCATCCGCCAGGCCCGCGAGGTGCTCGACGGGCGCTTTCGCGCAGGCCGGGAGATTCGCCGGCTGATCGAGGATCGTGCCTGGTTCGTCGACAACATCCTGCAAAAGGCCTGGGAGCAATTCGACTGGAGCGAAGACGCTGATATCGCGCTGGTCGCAGTGGGCGGCTACGGGCGCGGCGAGTTGCACCCTTACTCGGACATCGACCTGCTGATCCTGCTGGACAGCGCCGACCACGAAGTTTTCCGCGATTCCATCGAGCGCTTCCTGACCCTGTTGTGGGACATCGGCCTGGAAGTCGGCCAGAGCGTGCGCTCCGTCGACGAATGCGCCGTGGAGGCCCGCGCCGACCTGACGGTCATCACCAACCTGATGGAAAGCCGCACGATTGCCGGCCCTGAACGCTTGCGCCAGCGCATGCTGGATGTCACCAGCACCGCGCACATGTGGCCAAGCAAGGAATTTTTCCTGGCCAAGCGGGCCGAGCAGAAGGCCCGCCACCACAAGTACAACGACACCGAGTACAACCTGGAACCCAACGTCAAAGGTTCACCGGGCGGGCTGCGGGACATCCAGACCATCCTGTGGGTGGCCCGTCGCCAATACGGCACCCTGAACCTGCGGGCACTGGCCGGCGAAGGTTTCCTGGTGGAAAGCGAAAACGCCTTGCTGGCCTCTTCCCAGGAGTTCCTCTGGAAAGTGCGTTACGCGTTGCACATGCTCGCCGGCCGCGCCGAAGATCGCCTGCTGTTCGATCACCAGCGCGCCATTGCCAAGCTGTTGGGGTTCGAAGGCGACGACGCCAAGCAGGCCGTCGAAAACTTCATGCAGCAGTATTACCGGGTGGTGATGAGCATCGCCCAGCTCAGCGACCTGATCATCCAGCACTTCGAGGAAGTGATTCTCGCCCCGGAAGACGAGGCACCGCCACAACCGATCAATTCGCGTTTCCAACTGCATGACGGCTACATCGAGGCACGCAACGACAACGTGTTCCGGCGCACGCCGTTCGCCATGCTGGAAATCTTCGTGTTGATGGCCCAGCAGCCGGAAATCAAGGGCGTGCGCGCCGACACCATTCGCCTGCTGCGGGAAAACCGTCACCTGATCGACGATGATTTTCGCAACGATATTCGCAACACCAGCCTGTTCATCGAGCTGTTCAAGTGCAAGATCGGGATCCACCGCAACCTGCGGCGGATGAACCGTTACGGCATTCTCGGGCGCTACCTGCCGGAGTTCGGCTTTATCGTCGGGCAGATGCAGCACGACCTGTTCCACATCTATACGGTCGACGCGCACACCCTGAACCTGATCAAACACCTGCGCAAGTTGCAGTACACCCAGGTTTCGGAAAAATTCCCGCTGGCCAGCAAGCTCATGGGCAAGCTGCCCAAGCCCGAGCTGATCTACCTCGCCGGCCTGTACCACGACATCGGCAAGGGCCGGCACGGCGATCACTCGGAGATCGGCGCGGTGGATGCCGAGGCCTTTTGCCAGCGCCACCAACTGCCGGTCTGGGACAGCCGCCTGATCGTCTGGCTGGTGCAAAATCACCTGGTGATGTCGACCACCGCCCAGCGCAAAGACTTGTCCGATCCGCAGGTGATCCACGACTTTGCCCAGATCGTCGGTGACGAAACCCATCTCGACTACCTGTACGTGCTGACCGTCGCCGACATCAACGCCACCAACCCGACGCTGTGGAACTCCTGGCGCGCCAGTCTGTTGCGCCAGCTCTACACCGAGACCAAGCGCGCCTTGCGTCGCGGCCTGGAAAACCCGGTGGACCGCGAGGAGCAGATTCGCCAGACCCAGAGCGCCGCTCTGGACATCCTGGTACGCGGCGGCACCGATCCGGACGATGTCGAGCAGTTGTGGGCGCAGTTGGGTGACGACTATTTCCTGCGCCACACGGCGGGCGACGTCGCCTGGCACACCGATGCGATCCTGCAACAGCCGGCCGACGGCGGTCCGCTGGTGCTGATCAAGGAAACCACCCAGCGCGAGTTCGAGGGCGGTACGCAGATCTTCATCTATGCGCCGGACCAGCACGACTTCTTCGCCGTGACCGTGGCCGCGATGGACCAGTTGAACCTGAACATCCACGATGCCCGGGTCATCACCTCGACCAGCCAGTTCACCCTCGACACCTACATCGTGCTCGACACCGACGGCGACTCGATCGGCGACAATCCGGCGCGGGTCAAACAGATCCGCGACGGTTTGACCGAAGCCCTGCGCAACCCGGACGACTACCCGACGATCATCCAGCGGCGGGTGCCACGCCAGCTCAAGCATTTCGCCTTCGCGCCCCAGGTGACGATCCACAACGATGCCCAGCGTCCGGTCACGGTGCTGGAACTCAGCGCGCCGGATCGCCCAGGCCTGCTGGCCCGGATCGGCACGATTTTCCTCGAATTCGACCTGTCGCTGCAGAACGCCAAGATTGCGACCCTGGGCGAACGGGTGGAAGACGTGTTCTTCATCACCGACGCCCACAATCAGCCGCTGTCCGATCCATTGCTGTGCAGCCGCTTGCAGGACGCGATCGTCGAGCAACTGAGCGTCAATCAGGAACCCGATATCAAACTGTCGCGCATCAGTATCTGAATCAATAAAAGCCCTCCCCTCTCTGTAGGAGCGAGCTTGCTCGCGAAGGTGGCCCAGACGACACGGGTGATCTGATACCCCGCGTCATCGTTGACGACCATCGCGAGCAAGCTCGCTCCTGCGGAGGAGGGACCGAACGAGAAATACCATGAACAACGCCTTGTCCCAGTTGCAACCCTACCCGTTCGAGAAACTCCGCGCCCTGCTCGGCAGCGTCACGCCCAACCCGGACAAGCGCCCGATCGCCCTGTCCATCGGCGAGCCGAAGCACCGTTCGCCGAGCTTCGTCGCTGAAGCCCTGGCCAGCAACCTGGAAAAAATGGCGGTGTACCCGACCACCCTCGGCATCCCGGAGTTGCGCGAAGCCATCGCTGCCTGGTGCGAGCGCCGCTTCAACGTTCCCGGCGGTTGGCTCGACCCCGCACGCAACGTGCTGCCGGTCAACGGCACCCGTGAGGCGTTGTTCGCCTTCACCCAGACCGTGGTCAATCGTGGCGACGACGCACTGGTGGTCAGTCCGAACCCGTTCTATCAAATCTACGAAGGGGCTGCGTTTCTCGCCGGGGCCAAGCCGCATTACCTGCCGTGCCTGGACGAGAACGGCTTCAACCCGGATTTCGACGCGGTATCCCCGGACATCTGGAAGCGCTGCCAGATCCTGTTCCTGTGCTCGCCGGGCAACCCGACCGGCGCACTGATCCCGATCGACACCCTGAAGAAACTGATCGCCCTGGCCGACGAACATGACTTCGTGATTGCCGCGGACGAGTGCTACAGCGAGCTGTATTTCGACGAACAAACCCCGCCGCCGGGCCTGCTCAGCGCCTGCGCGGAACTGGGTCGCCAGGACTTCAAGCGTTGCGTGGTGTTCCACAGCCTGTCCAAGCGCTCCAACCTGCCAGGCCTGCGCTCCGGCTTTGTCGCGGGCGACGCCGAGGTGCTCAAGGGCTTCCTGCTGTATCGCACCTACCACGGCTGCGCGATGCCGGTTCAAACGCAACTGGCCAGCGTTGCTGCCTGGAATGACGAAGTGCATGTGCGCGCCAACCGTGCGCTGTACCGCGAGAAGTTCGACGCCGTGCTGGCAATCCTCAGCCCGGTGCTGGACGTGCAGCGTCCGGACGGCAGCTTCTACCTGTGGCCGAACGTCGCCGGTGACGACGCAGCCTTCTGCCGCGATTTGTTCGAACAGGAGCACGTCACCGTCGTGCCGGGTTCCTATCTGTCGCGGGACGTCGATGGCGTCAATCCGGGGGCCGGTCGCGTGCGCATGGCCCTGGTTGCGCCGCTGGCCGAGTGCGTCGAGGCCGCTGAACGCATTCGCGACTTCATTCAGCGTCGCCAGTAACGCGCGCCCGCCCCTGCAGGAGCGAGCTTGCTCCTGCAGGGGTGGCGGTCATCTCACCTGACCCAGCTTGGCCTCACTCAAGTCCAGCTCCGCCAGTACCTCGCGCAACACGTCATCGCCGATCTGATGGTGACGGCTCAGCCGGTACAACTCCAGGCGCTGCGCCCGCAACGCATTCAAGCGCAGGCGCCGCTCCAGCAAGTCCATCTGAAACGCCAACGCCTGGGCTTCCGCCGAATCGTTGAACACCTCCAGCTGATGCCGATACTCGGACATGATCCGCGCCTTCAGTTCAGCGGCCAACGCTGCCTCCGCCGCGTCCTGGGGCTTGGCCTCCTCGGCTTCGAGCGCATGAATCGCCGCTTCGGCGGTTTTGCGCCAGGCGTCGCGCACTTCGTTGCGACGCTGGTCATCCGGGCTCTTCTCGATGCCGCGCAGCAACAGGGGCAAGGCAATGCAGGCTGCGATCAATGACAGCAGGATGACCCCCGCCGCGATGAAGATCAGCAGGTCGCGTTCGGGAAATGCCGCGCCCGCCATCAACATCGGCACCGACAACACACCCGCCAGCGTCACCGCCCCGCGCACACCACCGACCGTCAGCAACCAGCACGAACGCGCGGTCGGCACGCTGACCATTTCGCCCTTGCCGCGCCAACGCCGCAGCCAGCCCGACAAGCGCCAGATGCTCTGCACCCAGACAAACCGCAATACCAGCAGCACCAGGAAAATCGCGACAACGTCGAAGCACCGATAGAGAAGGGTCGGCCACACCGAAGCTTCGTTGCTGACCACGGCTTTGATGATGTCCGGCAGTTGCAGGCCGAGCAGCAGGAAAATCAGGCCGTTGAAGGCGAATTCCAGCAACGACCAGACGCTGCGGTTGAGCAATCGGGTGCTGGTCTGGCGCGGCAGCAGGTCAAGCCAGCTCTGCATCATCCCCGCCGCCACGGCCGACAGAATGCCCGATGCGCCCAGTCGTTCGGCCACTACATAAGCGGCAAACGGCAGAAGCAGCATGAACACCACGTGAGTCGCCGGATCATCCCAGCCACGTGCGATCATCCACGAGCGCAGACGGCCGACCAACCAGCTCAGCGCCACCCCGACGGCGAGACCGCCGACGGCCACCAGCACGAACGTGACACTGGCGTCGGTCAGCGAAAACACCCCCGTCAGCGCCGCCGCCAGGGCGAACTTGAACGTCACCAGGCCCGAGGCATCGTTCATCAACGCCTCGCCCTGCAGCATATGCATCAACGGCGTCGGCAAGCGGCTCTGGGCAATCGCCGACACGGCCACGGCATCCGTCGGCGACAACACCGCCGCCAGGGCAAAGGCCACCGGCAGCGGAATCGTCGGCAACAGCCAATGAATGAAGTAACCGGCGCCCACCACGGTAAACAGCACCAGGCCAACGGCCAGGGTCAGGATCGGCCCGCGCAGACGCCAGAATTCACGCTTGGGCATGCGCCAGCCGTCGGAGAACAGCAACGGTGGCAGGAACAGGAAGAGAAACAATTCCGGGTCCAGCGCCACATGCAACCCCAGGGTCGGCCATGCCAACAGGGCGCCAGCGGCGATCTGCACCAGCGGCAGGGGCAACGGAATCACCCGTCCGACCAGGCGGGAAACGCTGACCAGCATTAACAGGATCAGGACGGTGTAAGCGGTTTGCATAAAGCGGGATTCCTGGACAATCGACAGCGTTGAAGTGCCATATTAGCGGCTTAGACTAAGGTCTGACCGTTACACCAATGTCGCAGGTTATCGCGTGAACGCCCCTTGAACGGTGGGAGCGGAGGCAAATCCACCTGGACCGCCGCGAAACCGTCCGGTCATGGCATAATCCTTCACCTTTTTTCTCCAGCACCTGTAAAGGGGGCAATTCCTTGACCGTTTCAAGTAAAACGTTGCACCTTTTCGGCATCAAGGCCTGCGACACCATGAAAAAGGCGCGCACCTGGCTCGATGAACACGCTGTCAGCTATGACTTTCATGATTACAAGACGGCCGGAATCGACCGTGAACACCTGAGCCAATGGTGTGATGAGCACGGCTGGCAAGTGGTGTTGAACCGTGCAGGCACGACCTTTCGCAAGCTCGACGACGAACGCAAAGCCGATCTCGACCAGTCGAAAGCCATCGAACTGATGCTCGCTCAACCCTCGATGATCAAGCGCCCGGTGCTCGATCTCGGTGACCGAACCCTGATTGGCTTCAAGCCAGATATCTACGCGGCAGCGCTCAAGTAAGCCTGCCCGTTCAATTTCGTTAGAGGTATTTACATGTCCACTACCCCATTCAGCCTGGCCTTTGGTGTCGGCACCCAAAACCGTCAAGGCGCCTGGCTGGAAGTGTTTTACGCCCAGCCACTGCTCAACCCTTCGGCGGACCTGATTGCGGCCATCGCACCGGTCCTGGGCTACACCGACGGCAACCAGGCCATCACCTTCACCACCGCCCAGGCCTCGCAGCTGGCTGACGCCGTCAAGGGCGTCGACGCGGCGCAGGCAGCCCTGCTGACCCGCCTGGCCGAGAGCCACAAGCCGCTGGTCGCGACCATCCTCGCCGAAGACGCGCCGCTGACCTCCACGCCCGAGGCTTACCTCAAGCTGCACCTGCTCTCCCACCGCCTGGTCAAGCCGCACGGCCTGAACTTGGCCGGCGTGTTCCCGCTGTTGCCGAACGTGGCATGGACCAGCCAGGGCGCGATCGACCTCGCCGAACTGGCCGAGCACCAGCTCGAAGCCCGCCTGCGCGGTGAGCTGCTGGAAGTGTTCTCGGTGGACAAGTTCCCGAAAATGACCGACTACGTGGTCCCCGCCGGCGTGCGCATCGCTGACGCGGCGCGTCTGCGTCTGGGCGCCTACGTGGGCGAAGGCACCACCGTGATGCACGAAGGCTTCATCAACTTCAACGCCGGCACCGAAGGCCCGGGCATGATCGAAGGCCGCGTCTCCGCAGGCGTGTTCGTCGGCAAGGGTTCGGACCTGGGCGGCGGCTGCTCGACCATGGGCACCCTGTCCGGTGGCGGCAACATCGTGATCAAGGTCGGTGAAGGCTGCCTGATCGGCGCCAACGCCGGTATCGGTATCCCGTTGGGCGACCGCAACACCGTGGAATCGGGCCTGTACGTCACCGCCGGTACCAAAGTGGCGCTGCTGGACGAGAAGAACCAACTGGTCAAAGTGGTGAAGGCTCGTGAGTTGGCCGGTCAGACCGACCTGCTGTTCCGCCGCAATTCGGAAACCGGCGCCGTGGAATGCAAGACCCACAAATCGGCGATCGAACTGAACGAAGCGCTGCACGCTCACAACTAAGCGCCGTATGCCCCGATAATGTGGGAGCCAGCCTGCTCGCGATGATCTCCTCGAGACCGTCATCGCGAGCGGGCTCGCTGCCACAGGGTTTGGCGTTCACCCCGCCCATGTTCGACAGGGCCCGATAGCATGATGATTCTCTCCCCCTGGCGCGCCGACTTTCCGGCCATCGCCGCCCTGCAACGGCAAGACCAGACCTACCTGGACAACGCCGCCACCACGCAAAAACCTCAAGCCCTGCTGGATGCCCTGGCGCATTACTACGCCAATGGCGCGGCCAACGTGCATCGCGCGCAGCACTTGCCCGGCGCACATGCCACCCAGGCCTTCGAAGACAGCCGCAGCAAGGTCGCCCAGTGGCTCAATGCCGGCGATGTCGGGCAGATCATCTTTACCCACGGCGCGACCTCCGCGCTGAATCTCCTGGCCTATGGCCTGGAGCACCTGTTCAACCCGGGCGATGAAATTGTCGTCAGCGCGCTGGAGCACCACGCCAACTTGCTGCCCTGGCAGCAACTGGCCCGGCGTCGCGAGGTGAAACTGGTCATCCTGCCGCTGGATGACGATGGCTTGATCGACCTGGATGCCGCCGCCTCGTTGATCGGCCCGCAGACCCGTTTGCTGGCGGTCAGTCAGCTGTCCAACGTGCTCGGCGCCTGGCAGCCGTTGCCAACCCTGCTGGCGATGGCCAGGGCACAGGGCGCGCTGACGGTGGTCGATGGCGCTCAGGGCGTAGTCCATGGCCGCCACGACGTGCAGGCCATGGGTTGCGACTTCTATGTGTTCTCCAGCCACAAGCTCTATGGCCCCGATGGCCTGGGCGTGCTGTTCGCTCGCCATGAAGGGCTCGAACACCTGCGCCATTGGCAGTTCGGCGGTGAAATGGTGCTGGATGCCGACTACCAGCACGCACGCTTTCGCCCTGCCCCGCTGGGGTTCGAAGCGGGCACGCCGGCGGTTTCGAGTGTGATCGGTCTGGGCGCGACGCTGGATTACCTTGCCGGCCTCGACCCACACGCCGTCTCGGCCCATGAAGCGGCGCTGCATGACCGCCTGGTGAAAGGCCTTGAAGCGCGTGACGGGGTTCGTCTGCTGGGCAAGCCGCAACTGGCACTGGCGAGTTTCGTCGTCGAGGGTGTGCATAACGCGGACCTCGCCCATTTACTGACGGAACAGGGGATCGCGGTGCGCGCCGGTCACCATTGCGCCATGCCGTTGCTCAAAAGCTTCGAACTGGCAGGGGCCATCCGTGTGTCCCTGGCGCTGTACAACGATTCCGAAGACCTCGAGCGCTTTTTCCAGGCACTGGATCAGTCACTGGAGCTGCTGCGATGAGCCTGCCTGCGGACGCCGGGGCAGCGCTGGACACCTTCCGCAATGCGGCGAGCTGGGAACAGCGGGCACGCTTGCTGATGCAATGGGGCGAACGCCTGCCGGCCCTGAGCGACGAGCAAAAGGTCGACGCCAATCGCGTGCACGGTTGTGAAAGCCGAGTGTGGCTGGTGGGGTCGCTGCACGACGGTCACTGGCAGTTTGCTGCCAGCAGCGATGCGCGGCTGATCCGCGGCCTGGTGGCGTTGCTGCTGGCGCGGGTCAACGGCTTGTCGGCGGAGGAGTTGCGCCAGGTGGATTTGCCTGACTGGTTCAACCAACTGGGGCTGAGCCGGCAGCTGTCGCCTTCGCGCAGTAACGGCTTGAATGCGGTGCTCCAGCGGATGAACGAGTTGGCCGGCTAACCGCCATCGCGAGCAGGCTCGCTTCCACAGGAGCCCGCATTCCAACGGTGGGAGCGAGCCTGCTCGCGATGAGGGTTTCAGCGGCAAGCGCTAAACCTGAGGCTTCACCCGATCCGCCGGCCGCCGCACCCCTGCCACGATCTTGTCCACCGCCTTGGTCGCCGCGACCATGCCGAACGTCGCCGTCACCATCATCACTGCGCCAAATCCACCCGCGCAGTCCAGCTTCACGCCATCGCCGACAAAGCTCTTCTGCAGGCAAATACTGCCATCGGGCTTGGGGTAACGCAGTTGCTCGGTCGAGAACACGCACGGCACGCTGTAATGACGGGTCACGGTGCGCGAGAAGCCGTAGTCGCGGCGCAGGGTCGAACGCACTTTCGAGGCCAGTGGGTCGTTGAACGTACGGTTCAGGTCGCAGACTTGAATCAGCGTCGGGTCAATCTGCCCGCCGGCCCCGCCCGTGGTGATGATCTGAATCTTGCGGCGCTTGCACCAGGCGATCAGCGCCGCCTTGGCGTTGACGCTGTCGATGCAGTCGATCACACAATCGATGCTCGGCGTGATGTAGTCGGCCATGGTCTCGCGGGTAACGAAATCTGCCACCGCATGGACCGTGCAATCCGGGTTGATCCCGCGCAGGCGCTCGGCCATGACCTCGACCTTGGGCTTGCCGACGGTGCTGTCCAGCGCATGCAACTGCCGGTTGGCGTTGCTGACGCAGACGTCGTCGAGGTCGAACAGCGAGATTTCGCCGACACCACACCGGGCGATGGCTTCCGCCGCCCAGGAACCGACGCCACCGACGCCAACGATCGCCACATGGGCCGCGCGCAACCGCTCAAGACCGTCGACGCCATACAAACGGGCGATGCCTGCAAACCGTGGATCTTCTGTGCTCATGACCTTTACCCCAAAAACCGGCGCGCATTATGGACGAGCCGGGCGCAAGTTTTAAGCATCCCGCTGTAAGTGTAAGAACTTAAGCGAAAGTTAACTGCCCAATATCAGGCAATTTCCTGTCTGATGTACGCTCAGTGAATTGCCGGTGTAGGATGCGCGCCCCTGCGCTTGGACAGCCGAACGCCAATCGTCCTTCGTTCCACAGCCTCCGGAACCTGAAATAGCTATGTCATCGCGTAAATTTGGACTCAACCTGGTCGTGGTGCTCGCCATCGCGGCTCTGTTTACCGGCTTCTGGGCGCTGATCAATCGCCCGGTCAGCGCCCCCAACTGGCCTGAGCAGATCTCCGGGTTTTCCTACTCGCCGTTCCAGCAAGGCCAGTACCCGCAGAAAGAGCAGTACCCAACCGACGACCAGATGCGGCGCGACCTGGAGATCATGAGCAAGCTGACGGACAACATCCGGACTTACTCGGTCGATGGCACCCTGCAAGACATCCCCAAGTTGGCAGAGGAATTCGGCCTGCGGGTGACCCTCGGCATCTGGATCAGTCCGGACCAGGAACGCAACGAGCGCGAGATCACCCGCGCCATCGAAATCGCCAACTCCTCGCGCAGCGTAGTGCGCGTCGTGGTGGGTAACGAGGCGATATTCCGCAAGGAAATTACCGCGGAGCAACTCAGCGTGCTCCTCGATCGCGTGCGCGCAGCCGTGAAAGTGCCGGTCACCACATCCGAGCAATGGCACGTCTGGGAAGAGCACCCGGAACTGGCCAGACACGTCGACCTGATTGCCGCCCACGTCCTGCCCTACTGGGAATTCATTCCGGTGGACAAGGCCGGTCAGTTCGTGCTCGACCGCGCCCGCGACCTGAAGAAGCTGTTCCCGAAAAAACCGCTGCTGTTGTCCGAAGTCGGCTGGCCGAGCAACGGCCGCATGCGCGGTGGCGCCGATGCGTCGCCGGCGGACCAGGCGATCTACCTGCGCACCCTGGTCAACAAACTCAACCGCCAGGGCTTCAACTACTTCGTGATCGAAGCCTTCGACCAGCCCTGGAAAGCCAGCGACGAAGGCTCGGTCGGCGCTTACTGGGGCGTGTTCAACGCCGCACGCCAGCAGAAATTCAACTTTGAAGGCCCGGTGGTGGCGATTCCGCAATGGCGCGTGCTGGCCATCGGCTCGGTGGTGCTGGCGCTGCTGTCGCTGACCCTGCTGATGATCGACGGCTCGGCCCTGCGCCAGCGTGGCCGCACCTTCCTGACGTTCATCGCGTTCCTGTGCGGTTCGGTCCTGGTGTGGATCGGCTACGACTACAGCCAGCAATACAGCACCTGGTTCAGCCTGACGGTGGGTTTCCTGCTGGCCCTCGGTGCACTCGGGGTGTTTATCGTACTGCTGACCGAGGCCCATGAACTGGCCGAGGCGGTATGGATTCACAAGCGGCGTCGGGAGTTTCTGCCGGTGGTCGGTGATTCGAGTTACCGACCGAAAGTCTCGATCCACGTCCCGTGTTACAACGAGCCACCGGAGATGGTCAAACAGACCCTCAATGCCTTGGCCAACCTCGACTATCCGGACTTCGAAGTCCTGATCATCGACAACAACACCAAGGACCCGGCCGTCTGGGAACCGGTGCGCGACTATTGCGAAACCCTCGGCCCACGGTTCAAGTTCTTCCACGTGGCCCCCCTGGCCGGTTTCAAGGGCGGCGCGCTGAACTACCTGATCCCGCACACGGCCAAGGACGCCGAAGTGATTGCGGTGATCGACTCGGACTACTGCGTCGACCCGAACTGGCTCAAGCACATGGTGCCGCACTTCGCCGACCCGAAAATCGCCGTGGTGCAGTCGCCACAGGATTATCGCGACCAGAACGAAAGCACCTTCAAGAAGCTGTGCTACGCCGAATACAAAGGGTTTTTCCACATCGGCATGGTCACCCGCAACGACCGTGACGCGATCATCCAGCACGGCACCATGACCATGACCCGGCGCTCGGTGCTCGAAGAGCTGGGCTGGGCCGATTGGTGCATCTGCGAAGATGCCGAGCTGGGACTGCGGGTGTTCGAGAAAGGCCTGTCGGCGGCGTACTACCACACCAGCTACGGCAAGGGCCTGATGCCCGACACCTTCATCGACTTCAAGAAACAGCGTTTCCGCTGGGCCTATGGCGCGATCCAGATCATCAAGCGCCACACCGCCAGCCTGCTGCGCGGCAAGGACACCGAGCTGACCCGTGGCCAGCGTTATCACTTCCTCGCCGGCTGGCTGCCCTGGGTCGCGGACGGCATGAACATCTTCTTCACCGTGGGCGCGTTGCTGTGGTCGGCGGCGATGATCATCGTGCCGCAGCGGGTCGACCCGCCGTTGCTGATTTTCGCAATCCCGCCCCTGGCGCTGTTCGTGTTCAAGGTCGGCAAGATCATCTTCCTTTACCGTCGTGCCGTGGGCGTGAACCTCAAGGACGCGTTCTGCGCCGCGCTGGCCGGGCTGGCGTTGTCGCACACCATCGCCAAGGCGGTGTTGTACGGGTTCTTCACCAGCAGCATTCCGTTTTTCCGTACGCCCAAGAATGCCGACAACCACGGCTTCTGGGTGGCGATTTCGGAGGCCCGTGAAGAGGTGTTCATCATGCTGCTGTTGTGGGGCGCGGCACTGGGGATCTTCCTGGTGAACGGGCTGCCGAGCAACGACATGCGCTTCTGGGTCACCATGCTGCTGGTGCAGTCGCTGCCCTATGTGGCGGCGCTGATCATGGCGTTCCTGTCGTCGCTGCCGAAACCGGCGGCAGAGGTCGAGGTCGCACCGGCAGTCTAAATCTTTGCCGAAGGACTAAACGGCGGCCAAGGGCCGCCGTTTTGCTTTAAGATAACCGCCATTTTGCGGGGCTTGCTGCCCGATGGCCTGACCCAATACCTGTGGGAGCGAGCCTGCTCGCGAAGCGTCCGTCACATTCAACCTCCAGGTTGACTGTAAAACCTTCGCGAGCACGCTCGCTCTCACATTTACAGTTTCCGGAGTTTTCCATGACGGCCCACGCCGACCTTTCGCCGACCCTCCAACTCGCTATCGACCTGATCCGCCGCCCGTCCGTGACGCCGGTCGACGCCGACTGCCAGAAGCAGATGATGCAGCGCTTGGGCGATGCCGGTTTCCAACTGGAACCGATGCGCATCGAAGATGTGGATAACTTCTGGGCCACCCACGGCCGGCACGACGGTCCGGTCCTGTGCTTCGCCGGTCACACCGACGTGGTGCCGACCGGTCCGGTGGCCGCCTGGCAGATCGAGCCGTTCAACGCCGTCATCGATGAACACGGCATGCTCTGCGGCCGTGGCGCGGCCGACATGAAAGGCAGCCTGGCCTCCATGACCGTGGCCGCCGAGCGTTTCGTCGCCGACTACCCGGACCACAAGGGCAAGGTCGCCTTCCTGATCACCAGCGACGAAGAAGGCCCGGCACACCATGGCACCAAGGCTGTGGTTGAACGCCTGGTCGCCCGCCAGGAGCGCCTGGACTGGTGCATCGTCGGTGAACCGTCGAGCACCACACTGGTGGGCGACGTCGTCAAGAACGGCCGTCGCGGCTCCCTCGGCGCCAAACTGACCGTGCACGGCGTGCAAGGCCACGTGGCGTATCCGCACCTGGCGAAAAACCCGATCCACCTGGCCGCACCGGCCCTGGCCGAACTGGCCGCCGAGCACTGGGACCATGGCAACGACTTCTTCCCGCCGACCAGCTTCCAGATTTCCAACGTGAATTCCGGCACCGGCGCGACCAACGTGATCCCGGGTGATCTGGTGGCGGTGTTCAACTTCCGCTTCTCCACCGAATCCACTGTCGACGGCCTGCAAAAGCGCGTCGCCGACATCCTCGACAAGCATGGCCTGGACTGGCACATCGACTGGGCGCTGTCCGGCCTGCCGTTTCTGACCGAACCCGGCGCCCTGCTGGATGCGGTCTCGTCGAGCATCAAGGACATCACCGGGCGCGACACCCAGGCGTCCACCAGTGGCGGCACTTCCGATGGTCGTTTCATCGCCACCATGGGCACCCAGGTGGTCGAGCTGGGGCCGGTCAACGCGACGATCCACCAGGTCAACGAGCGCGTGCTGGCTGCCGACCTCGATGTGCTGACCGAAATCTACTACCAGACCCTCGTCAAGTTGCTCGCCTGATGCTCGCCTGCCCGATTTGCAGCGAACCGCTGAATGCGGTGGACAACGGCGTGGCTTGCCCCGCCGGGCATCGTTTCGACCGCGCGCGCCAGGGTTACCTGAACCTGTTGCCGGTGCAGCACAAGAACAGCCGCGACCCTGGGGATAACCTGGCCATGGTCGAAGCCCGTCGCGACTTCCTCAATGCCGGCCATTACGCGCCGGTGGCCAGGCGCCTGGCTGAACTGGCTGCGCACTACGCGCCGGCACGCTGGCTGGACATCGGTTGTGGCGAGGGTTACTACACCGCGCAGATCGCCCAGGCGTTGCCCGATGCCGATGGCTACGCCCTGGACATCTCCCGGGAAGCGGTCAAACGCGCCTGCAAGCGCAACCCGACGCTGACCTGGTTGATCGCCAGTATGGCGCGGGTGCCACTGGCGTCGGGCAGCTGCCAGTTTCTAGCCAGCGTCTTCAGCCCGCTGGACTGGCAAGAAGCCAAACGCCTGCTCAGTCGCGGCGGTGGCCTGATGAAAGTCGGCCCCACGAGCGGCCACCTGATGGAATTGCGCGAGCGCCTGTACGACGAGGTGCGCGAGTACACCGACGACAAGCACCTGGCCCTGGTGCCCGAAGGCATGGCGCTCGCCCACAGCGAACCCCTCGAGTTCACGCTCACGCTGGCCAGCGGCCAGGACCGGGCGAACCTGCTGGCCATGACCCCCCACGGCTGGCGCGCCAGTGCCGAGCGCCGGGCAGCGGTGATCGAACAGGCCGAACCGTTCGAGGTCACCGTGTCGATGCGTTACGATTACTTTGTACTTCAATAATAGGGGTCTTGAGCAACGGCTCGAGGCCAACTGAATCCGCGAATGGATTTTCAGACCCGCAGTGAGGACATCCATGCGCCAACCCGATATCGAGATTTACCTGAAAGACGCCGACGTTGACCACAAGGCCATCGCCGCCTGGCTCAGCCAGGCACTGGGCACCTGCAGCGACTGGGTCCAGAAAGGCCAGACCTACAAGTGCAAGGCCGGCAGCGTGCCCGTCACCTGGCTGCCCAAGGCCGTGGGCAAATGGAACAGCCTGTACCTGGAAAGCGACCAGACCCCGTGGGAAGACGACATCGCCTGCGCCCGCGCCGCGTTCGCCGCGCTGAACGTCGAAGTCCGCTGCGCGCCGGGCAGTTGGGTCGAGGAGGAAGGTGAAGAAACGGCCGACCGCTGGATTCGCATCAGCGCCGACGGTGAAGAAGAGATCACCTGGAAAACGGCATAAAGCGCGGTACACAACATAACATAACCTGTGGGAGCGGGCTTGCCCGCCCCCACAGCGGTTTTGTGTGATTACAGACCTACAACATCCTCAGCCTGCAACCCCTTCTGACCTTCGACCACCGCGTACTCGACCTGCTGGCCTTCAGTCAGCGAGCGGTGGCCTTCGCCACGAATCGCGCGGTAGTGCACGAACACATCCACCCCGTTTTCACGCTGAATAAAGCCGTAGCCCTTGGCATCGTTGAACCACTTCACGCTGCCGGTTTCACGTGTTGCCATCTGTTCATACTCCTTTTTTATTATCGGTCTGGCTTTTCGCAGGAAAGCCTCGGGAACATCAGCCGCACATGCTGGCCTAATGAAGGCAGCGCGACAGATCGCCGAGTATATGACACAGGTAGAAACTCTCAACAGGAGTTTACTTCGCCGCTTTTTTGCCGATTTTAGGTGAATACGGCAAACTAGGCCCGCCTCTCTCCCGAGCAAACGCTCGGTTTTATTCACTCATGCAGATGCCGTATGACCCGCTCCCCGTTCCGCCGTCTTGTGTTTGGCACCCTGCGCCGACTGCTCTACCTCTGGGTTCGCTCCGAGACCATCAACCAGTCGTCGTTCACCCTCAACCTCGACCGCAGTCGCCCCGTGTTCTACGTCCTGCAAAACCCCTCGCTGACCGACCTCGCCGTGGTCGACACCGAGTGCAGCAAGGCTGGCCTGCCCCGTCCGGTATTGCCGGTATCGGTGGGCAACCTGATGGAACCCGCCGCTTTCTTCTATCTGACCCCGGACCCCGACTGGCTCGGTCGCCAGGACAAACGCGGCGCTCCGCCGACCCTGACCCGGCTGGTCAGCGCCCTCAGCCAGAACGCCGCCGAAGACGCACAGATCATTCCGGTCAGCGTGTTCTGGGGTCAGTCGCCGGACAGCGAATCGAGCCCCTGGAAACTGCTGTTCGCCGACAGTTGGGCAGTCACCGGACGCCTGCGCCGCCTGCTCAGTATCATCGTGCTGGGGCGCAAGACCCGGGTGCAGTTCTCCGCGCCGATCCACCTGCGTGAGCTGATCGAGCACAACAAGGGTCACGAGCGCACCGTTCGCATGGCCCAGCGGGTCCTGCGCGTGCACTTCCGCAACCTGAAAGCGGCGGTGATCGGCCCCGACATTTCCCACCGCCGCAACCTGGTCAAGGGCCTGCTCAACCAGCCCCTGGTCAAGCAAGCGATCCTCGACGAGGCCGAGCGCGAGAACATCTCTGCGGAAAAAGCCAAGGCCCAGGCCCTGCGCTATGGCAACGAGATCGCCTCGGACTACACCTACACCGCGATCCGCTTTCTGGAAGTGGTGCTGAGCTGGTTCTGGAACAAGATCTACGACGGGATCAAGGTCAATCACATCGAAGGCGTGCAGGAGGTCGCCCCGGGTCACGAAGTGATCTACGTACCGTGCCATCGCAGCCACATCGACTACCTGTTGCTGTCCTACCTGCTGTTCCGCAACGGCCTGACCCCGCCGCACATCGCCGCCGGCATCAACCTCAACATGCCGGTCATCGGTAGCTTGCTGCGTCGGGGCGGCGCGTTCTTCATGCGCCGCACCTTCAAGGGCAACCCGCTGTACACCTCGGTGTTCAACGAATACCTGCACACCCTGTTCACCAAGGGCTTCCCGGTCGAATACTTCGTCGAGGGCGGGCGCTCGCGCACCGGGCGCATGCTGCAACCGAAAACCGGGATGCTGGCGATCACCCTGCGCAGCTTCCTGCGCTCCTCGCGCATGCCGATCGTGTTCGTGCCGGTGTACATCGGCTACGAGCGCGTACTGGAGGGCCGGACCTACCTCGGAGAGTTACGCGGAGCGAGCAAGAAGAAGGAGTCGATTTTCGACATCTTCAAAGTCATCGGCGCCCTCAAGCAGCGCTTCGGCCAAGTGGCCGTGAACTTCGGCGAGCCGATCAAACTCGCGGAATTCCTCGACAGCGAACAGCCGGACTGGCGCCAGCAGGAGCTCGGCCCGCAGTTCAAACCGGCCTGGCTCAACGAAACCACCAACCGCCTGGGCGAGAAAGTCGCGCAGCATCTGAACGAGGCAGCGGCGATCAACCCGGTCAACCTGGTGGCGCTGGCGTTGCTGTCCACCAGCCGCCTGGCACTGGACGACCGTGCCATGGCGCGGGTGCTGGACCTGTACCTGGCGCTGCTGCGCAAAGTCCCGTATTCGCCGCACACCACACTGCCGGAAGGCGATGGCCGGGCGCTGATCGAGCACGTCAAGGACATGGACCTGCTGTCCGAGCAGAGCGATGCACTGGGCAAGATCCTGTACCTGGACGAGCAGAACGCGGTCCTGATGACCTACTACCGCAACAACGTGCTGCACATTTTCGCGTTGCCGTCGTTGCTGGCGAGTTTCTTCCAGAGCGCCTCGCGCATGAGCCGCGAGCAGATCCTGCGCTACACCCGCGCCCTGTATCCCTACCTGCAATCGGAATTGTTCATTCGCTGGTCGTTGGAGGAACTGGATGCGGTGATCGATCAATGGCTCGAAGCATTCGTCGAGCAGGGCCTGCTGCGCTTCGAGAACGGTGTCTATCTGCGCCCCGCCCCGAGCTCGCGGCACTTCGTGCTGTTGACCCTGCTGTCGAAAAGCATCGCCCAGACCTTGCAGCGCTTCTACATGACGGTCTCCCTGCTGCTCAACAGCGGCCAGAACAGCATCAGCGCCGAAGAACTGGAAGACCTGTGTACCGTGATGGCCCAGCGCCTGTCGATCCTGCATGGCCTGAACGCCCCGGAGTTTTTCGACAAGAGCCTGTTCCGCCACTTTATCCAGACGATGCTCGACCTGGACGTGCTCAGGCGCGACGAGGCGGGCAAACTGAGCTACCACGAACTGCTCGGCGAACTGGCCGAGGGCGCGGCCAAGCGCGTGCTGCCGGCGGAGATTCGCCTGTCGATCCGCCAGGTGGCGCTGCATCGCAGCGAAGATGCAGCGGATCAACCGGTCACACCACCCGAGGCCTGACGCAAAACCTGTGGGAGTGAGCCCCGCTCGCGGGCGAAGGCGGTCTAACATTCAACATCCCTGTTGTCTGACACACCGCTTCCGCTGGCAATCGGTCTCGCTCCCACATTGTTCAAAAGGAGATTTCCTGTGAAAAAACTCTCGCTATTGGCCCTGACCGTATTCCTGGGGGCCTGCCAGTCCATGCATCCCGCCCCCAAGGCTTCATTGGAAGGCGAAGTCTTCTACCTGCAACGCATCGCCCTGCCGCCGACGGCGATCCTCAGTGTCAGCCTGCAGGACATCTCGCTCGCCGATGCCCCGGCAACCGTCATCGACGAACAGCGTGGCCCGGTCCAGGGCCAGGTGCCGCTGCCCTTTCACTTGAGCTACGACCCGGCGAAGATAGAGCCCAATCATCGTTACTCGATCAACGCGCGCATCGAAGTTGATGGCAAACTGTTGTTCATCACCACCGAAAATCACGCCGTACGACTGGACGGCTCCGATCCCCAGCCCGTCAGGGTCCGCGTTGACGCGGCCCGCTAAGTCTCTTTTGAAAAAGGAAGTTGCCATGCCCCGCCCTACCCTTCGCTTTGCCGGCCTGTGCGCAGGCTTGATGATCAGTGCCAGTGCCATGGCGCTGTCGCTCAGCGACCTGTCGCAAAAGGACGCCAGCGGCGGCCTCAAGGACGCCTTGACTCAAGGTGCACAAGTGGCCGTGAAACAACTCGGCACGCCGGGTGGGTTCAGCAACAACCCGGACGTGAAGATCGAACTGCCGGGCAAGCTGGGCAAGGTCGCCAGCAAGATGAAACAGTTCGGCATGGGCGATCAGGTCGATCAGCTGGAAACCAGCATGAACAAGGCCGCCGAAACCGCCGTGGTGCAGGCCCAGCCGATCCTCGTCGACGCGGTGAAGAAAATGACCGTCGAAGACGCCAAGGGCATTCTCAGCGGCGGCAATGATTCGGCCACTCAGTACCTGAACAAGACCAGCCGCGAACAGATCCGCGCCAAGTTCCTGCCCATCGTCAAGCAAGCCACCGACCAGGTCGGCCTGGCCAAGCAATACAACTCGTTCGCCGGTCAGGCCGCGACGCTGGGCGTAGTGGACGCCAAGAACGCCAACATCGAAAGCTACGTCACCGAGCAGGCGCTCAACGGTTTGTTCGAGATGATCGGCAAGCAGGAAGAAACCATTCGCAAGAACCCGGCGGCAGCGGCAACCAGCCTGGCGAAGAAGGTGTTCGGTACGCTCTGAAGCGGGCTACCAACCCTGCCGGAGCGGGCCTGCTCGCGATAATGGCTGCACAGGCACCTGGAGTGACTGAACGCAAGCGATCGCGAGCCGGCTCGATCACACCGCTGGCCGCAAGAAGTACACCCATTCACGACCCATCCTTCGTTTCTCGAACAGGTTCAACGCAACCAGTCCGTTCAGGGCCGCCGACGCCGTGTTGTACGAACAGTCCAGGTTTTCCTTCACATTGACGGCCGTGAATTCCTTGGCCATCCCGCTGTAGGAGCGCGCATGCTCGCTCCTACAGGTGTCAGGCCGGTTCTTTTTTGATGCGGAACCACGCGGCATACAGCGCCGGCAAGAACAGCAGGGTCAGCGCCGTGGCCACGATCAGTCCGCCCATGATGGCCACGGCCATTGGCCCGAAGAACACGCTGCGTGACAACGGAATCATCGCCAGTACCGCAGCGAGCGCGGTCAGCACGATCGGGCGGAAGCGGCGCACGGTGGCTTCGATGATTGCCTGCCAGGGTTTGAGTCCGGCGGCGATGTCCTGCTCGATCTGGTCGACCAGGATCACCGAGTTGCGCATGATCATGCCCGACAGGGCAATGGTCCCGAGCATGGCGACGAACCCGAACGGCTGGCGGAACACCATCAGGAACAGGGTCACGCCGATCAAGCCCAGGGGCGCTGTCAGAAACACCATCACCGTGCGCGAGAAGCTGCGCAGTTGCAGCATCAGCAATGTCAGCACAACGACGATGAACAGCGGCACGCCGGCCTTCACCGAGTTCTGTCCCCGGGCGGAGTCTTCCACGGTGCCGCCGACGTCCAGCAGGTAGCCGTCGGGCAATTCGGCGCGAATCGGGTCGAGCGTCGGCATGATCTGTTGCACCAGGGTCACCGGCTGTTCCTTGCCATAGATGTCTGCACGTACGGTGACATTCGGCAAGCGGTTGCGGTGCCAGATGATGCCCTCTTCAAAGCCGTATTCCAGCGTGGCGATTTGCGACAGCGCCACGCTGCGACCGTTGTCGGTAGGCACCGCCAGGCTCGGCAGCAACGACAGTTCGGTGCGCTCGTGCAAAGTGCCGCGCAGGAGGATTTCGATCAACTCGTTGTCTTCGCGGTACTGGCTGACGCTGGAGCCGGTCAGCGAGCTCTGCAGGAATTTCGACAGGTTCGCGGTGCTGACGCCCAGCGCCCGGGCACGGTCCTGGTCGATGTTCAGGTAAACGACTTTGCTCGGCTCTTCCCAGTCCAGGTGGACGTTGGCGACGTGAGGGTTCTCGCGCACCTTGGCCGCGACCTTGCGCGCCAGCGCACGAACTTGCTCGATGTGCTCGCCCGTGACCCGGAATTGCACCGGATAGCCAACCGGCGGGCCGTTTTCCAGGCGTGTCACGCGCGAACGCAGGGTCGGGAATTGTTCGTTGAGGGTTTCGATCAGCCAGGTGCGCAGGGCCTCACGGTCTTCGATGGACTTGGCCAGCACGACAAACTGGGCGAAGCTCGCCGCCGGCAGTTGCTGGTCCAGCGGCAGGTAGAAGCGTGGCGAGCCGGTGCCGACGTAGGCCACATAGTTGTCGATACCGGCGTGATCCTTGAGCAGGCCTTCAAGCCGCTTGACCTCGTCGGCGGTGTTGCTCAGCGACGCACCTTCGGCCAGTTTCAGGTCGACCATCAGTTCCAGGCGTCCGGAGGCCGGAAAGAATTGTTGCGGCACAAAGCGGAACAACACGATGGAGGCGATGAACAGCACCACGGTCAGCGCGATCACTGTTTTGCGCCAGCGCACGCACCACTCCACCAGACGCCGCACACGCTGGTAAAACGGTGTGGCGTAAGGATCGGGTTGACCTGCGCCGTGTTTCGCCGCGTGAATCTTCGCCAGGTCCGGCAGCAGTTTCTCACCCAGGTAGGGCACGAACACCACGGCAGCGATCCACGACGCCAGCAACGCGATGGTCACCACCTGGAAAATCGATCGGGTGTACTCGCCTGTTCCCGATTGCGCGGTGGCAATCGGCAGGAACCCGGCAGCCGTAATTAGCGTACCGGTGAGCATCGGGAACGCGGTGCTGGTCCAGGCGTAACTGGCGGCCTTGATCCGGTCGAAGCCCTGCTCCATTTTGATCGCCATCATCTCCACGGCGATGATCGCGTCGTCCACCAGCAACCCCAGCGCCAACACCAGCGCGCCGAGGGAAATCTTGTGCAGGCCGATGCCCAGGTAATACATGCAGGCGAAGGTCATGGCCAGCACCAGCGGGATCGCCAGCGCGACGACCATGCCGGTGCGCACCCCAAGTGAGAAAAAACTCACCAACAAAACGATGACCAGGGCTTCGACCAGGACACGGACAAACTCGCCGACACCGGTTTTCACCGCAGCAGGCTGGTCGGAAACCTTTTGCAATTGCATGCCGGCGGGGAGGTTTTTCTGGATGCGCGCGAACTCGACTTCCAATGCCTTGCCCAGCACCAGAATATCGCCACCGTCTTTCATCGCAACGGCCAGACCGATGGCGTCCTGCGACATGAAGCGCATGCGCGGCGCCGGAGGATCGTTGAAGCCACGCCGAACGTTGGCCACATCGGAGATACGGAACGTACGATCAGCGACCCGGATCGGGAAGTTCTTGATCTCCTCAACCGTCTGAAAATTCCCCGAAACCCGTAGCTGCAATCGCTCACTGCTGGTTTCGAAAAAGCCGGCGGTGGACACCGCGTTCTGTTCTTCGAGCGCCTGCTGCACCGCAGCCAGCGGCAAGCCAAGGGTGGCGAGCTTGACGTTGGAGAGCTCGATCCAGATCTTCTCGTCCTGCAGCCCGAGCAGCTCGACCTTGCCCACGTCCTTGACCCGCTGCAACTGGATCTGGATGCGGTCGGCGTAGTCCTTCAGGACCGCGTAGTCGAAGCCCTCGCCGGTCAGCGCATAGATGTTGCCGAACGTGGTGCCGAACTCATCGTTGAAAAACGGCCCCTGGATGCCCGGTGGCAGGGTGTGGCGTATGTCGCTGATCTTCTTGCGTACCTGGTACCAGAGGTCCGGAATGTCCACCGAGTGCATGGAGTCGCGGGCGATGAAGGTCACCATCGATTCGCCCGGCCGGGAGAACGATACGATGCGATCATATTCGCCCGTTTCCATCAGCTTTTTTTCAATGCGTTCGCTGACCTGGCGAGACACTTCCTCGGCGGTGGCGCCCGGCCAGTTGGTGCGGATGACCATCGCCTTGAAGGTGAACGGCGGGTCTTCGCTCTGGCCAAGCTTGGTGTAGGAGAGTGCGCCGACAACCGCGAGCAACAGCATCAGGAACAGTACGATCTGGCGATTACGCAGCGCCCATTCGGAGAGATTGAAACCCATCGGGAATTACTCCTTGTCCGCCAGATCGACCACGCGGTTGGAGCGATCCACCGGGCGCACCTGCTGCCCGTCGTGAAGCACATGGACACCGGCCGCCACCACCCAGTCACTGGCGCTCAGGCCTTCGAGCACCGGCACGCTTTTTTCACCGAATGCGCCGACCCGGACCGGGGTCTTCTTCAGAGTATTGTTCGCCCCGAGCACCCACACGTAGGTGCCACCGTTTTCGGCGGTGAGGGCCGAGAGCGGCACGGACAGCGCCACCACGTCGGCGGTCTGGATGAAGACCCGGGCGCTCTGGCCAAGCTCGGCCGGGACCTTGCCGGTGGTGAATGCGATGCGCGCGGCGAAGGTGCGGGATTTCGGATCGGCTGCCGGTGACAACTCGCGAATGCGCCCGCTGAAGCGTTGATCCGGCTGGGTCCAGAGTTCCACCGACACCGGCTGGCCGACTTTGTAGCGGCCGACATTTTGCTCCGGCAGGCTGATCGACACTTCGCGCTCGCCATCGGTGGCCAGGGTGAATACGGTCTGACCCGCGGCAACCACCTGCCCGACTTCGACCGAACGCTTGGCCACGACGCCATCCTGGGGCGCGCGCAGCACCGCGTAGCTGGCCTGGTTGTTGGAGACGTTGAATTCGGCCTTGATCTGCTTCAGGCGTGCCTCACCGGATCGGTAGAGGTTTTCGGCATTGTCGTACTGCGAACGGCTGACCAACTGACGGTCCATGAGCGTTTTGTAACGATCGCGCTCGGCCCGCACCATGTTCAGGTTGGCTTCGGCCGCCGCCACCTGGGCGCGGGTAGCTTCCAGTTGCAGGCGGACGTCCTGGGGATCGAGCTCCGCCAGCGGCTGATCGGCCTTGACCCGCTGCCCTTCCTCGACCAGTCGTCGGCTGACTTTGCCACCGATGCGGAACGCCAGATCGGGCTCGTAACGGGCACGGACCTCGCCGGGATAACTCTCCACCGCCTGCGCCGAAGGCTCTGGCTGAACCACCATGGCCGGCCGGACCGTGACCTGCGGTGCCTCTTCGTGACCACACGCAGACAGGAAAAGCGCCAGACTGACTGGCAATGCGAGGGACGAGGCATAGCGGAACATGGTGATTGACCTTTCGCTAATGGTGCTTGGAATAATTATACTGGCCAGTATGTTATTAATAGCAAACTCACCAGTCCAGTAATAAAAGCGAAGAATGTCGAACAATCTCTCAGTCTCCAATGGTCCGGGCCGCCCCAAGGATCTGGCCAAGCGCCAGGCCATCCTCGATGCGGCGAAAACCCTGTTTCTGAGCAATGGATATGCGAATACCAGCATGGATGCGGTGGCGGCCGAAGCGGGCGTGTCGAAGTTGACCGTCTATAGCCATTTCAACGACAAGGAGACGCTGTTCTCTGCGGCGGTGGTCGCCACGTGTGAAGAACAGTTGCCACCGCTGTTTTTCGAACTGCCTGACGGAATCGCCGTGGACTCCGTGCTGTTGAACATCGCCCGCGGGTTTCACCACCTGATCAACAGCAATGAGTCGGTGAACCTGCATCGCCTGATGATGGCCCTGGGCAGCCAGGACCCGAAACTCTCGCAGATCTTCTTCGAGGCAGGTCCCGAGCGCATGCTGCTGGGCATGGAGCGCCTGCTGGCCAAGGTCGATCAGAGTGGCGTGTTGAGCATCGACAAACCGCGCAATGCCGCCGAGCACTTCTTTTGCCTGCTGAAGGGCGCGGGGAATTTTCGCTTGCTGTATGGCTGTGGCGAGCCGCTGACCGGAGAGGCGGCAGAGGCGCATGTGCGCGAGGTGGTGGGGTTGTTTATGCGGGCTTATCGGCCGGTGGCGACCTGAAGATCAATCGCGAGCAGGCTCGCTCCCACACCGATCCCCTGTGGGAGCGAGCCTGCTCGCGAAGGGTGGCGACACGGTCTTAAGGCTTGAGCGCCTTCTTCGGATAAATGTCATATCGGCTGGATTTGCCGTCCAGTGCATGGCTGGGTTTGGGCCCGGCAATGCACGGTGCCTTGCGCGGGCGCTTGACCACCACACGGTGACTGGCCAGGGCCAACGCGGCTTCGAGCAAGGCCGGTGCATCCGGATCGTCCCCCACCAGCGGCCGGAACAAACGCATTTCCTTCTTCACCAGCGCGGTTTTCTCACGGTGGGGAAACATTGGGTCGAGGTAGATCACCTGCGGCGGCTCGCCTTCCCAGTTGCGCATGAGGTCGATCGAGTTGCCCTTGAGCAGGTGCATCCGCGCCACGATCGGCGCCACGTCGAAATCTTCGGCGCCCCGTGCCAGGCCATCCTCCAGCAGGGCACCAATCAATGGCTGGCGCTCGATCAGGCTCATCTCGCAGCCCAGGCTCGCCAGCACGAACGCGTCCTTGCCCAACCCGGCCGTTGCGTCCAGCACACGCGGGCGCACGCCTTGGGCAATGCCCACCGCCTTGGCGATCATCTGCCCGGTGCCGCCGCCGAACAAACGGCGATGGGCCGCGCCACCCTCGACGAAGTCCACCCGCACCGGTCCCGGTGCCTCCGGGCCCAGCTGTTGCAACTGCAACCCCTGCGCGCCGACCTGCAAGGCAAACTCTGCATCAATGACCTGCAATGGCAGGCCCAGGCGCTCGGCCCATTGCTCGGCCTGGGGCTGAAACGCCGTGTCCAGGGCCTCGACATGGATGCGGCAAGCCGCCGGTTGCTCAAACATAGGAAAACACGCTCAAAAAATTAATGATCGGCAAAAACGGCCGATAACAAAACTAACGAGCATTTTGCCAGAGCTGAGCCTGGACCGAGAGAAATGTCAGAGATTCAACGCACATCGATAGGCTACATCTCGCCCTACGGCGATTTTGGCCTGAAAAACTCCCAGGCACTGAGCGGCGTCAGTCACCTGTGGCAAGATTTCTTTGCCCAGGCACTGGCCGATCAGTCGGGCGATGTCGTGCCGGCTTCTCTCGACTTTCCACCGGTCGATCTCGAAAGTCCGGTTGAGCCCACAGTTGGCAGCGAACTGCTGGCGCACATCATTTCCCAGCGCGAATGCGACGTGAAGGACACCGAGGTCAAGCCACCCGAGCCGCTGTTCCTGCCGATTGCCGAGTTCGAAATGGACCTGGCCGACAAACCTTTCCCGCCGTTCCCGGCTGACGAAATCGTCGCCCAACAGAAACAGCAGGACTTCGAAAGCGGCTGGGTTCGCCCTATCGTGCTGGCCAACGGTCAAGCGCTGCCGGTACCAGGCGCGGCGCCGCAACCGCGTCCACTGCACTTGCCGATTGCCGAGTTCGAACTGGACCTGCTGGACAAGCCTTTCCCGCCCTACCCGCCTGAAGAGCTGGCCGAACAGCAGAAAAACTTCGACTTCGATATCGGCTGGGCTCGCCCGATCGTCCTGCAGAACCTGCGCATCGCGGCCTGAACCTCAGCGACACAGCGACCAGCCACCCACATCCAGGTGGAAGTGATTGCGATGGGCGGCGTTGTAGTCGGGGCTCAACACCACACTGAACATGTCGCAGGCCGCGTCGCGAACCTGGCGTAGAAAACGTGCATCCTGATTATCCTTCGGCCAGTCCTTGAGCACGCTGATCGAGCGACCGTCGGCCAGACGAAAACCGGCGATGTCCAAAGCGTTCGCCGAGGCATGCTGGCTGAGCCGGCCACTCTCGCGACCGTAGACGTTGCGACAGGCAAAACTGCCCAGATGGTCGACCCGGCTGACCGCCTGCCCGTAGACAGCCTGGGCCGCCGGTTGCAATGCGTGACGTTCGAACAGGGCAAAGGATACCGCCAGCCGGCAACTGGCCAGAAAGCTGCTGCTCAGCGCCACCTCGCCCCCCTGAACACGCCAGGCGTCGATCAGCGGGCACTTGGCGTCGGGGCTGTCGGCCTGGGGCGCCACACGCAGGCCGGAACTGCTCAGCGCCTGGGCGCACAGCTGCGGCTCATCCCGCAGTCGCGTCAGCTTGTAGCGCGTCAACAGGTTCGGCTCGGCCCTGACGTCCAGCGGCGCCCATGGATTCCACTGCGGCGGCAGCGCAATCCAGCCACGCCACACGCCCACGCCCGCCGCACCGACCATCAGCACCAGCACCAGCAACCCGCGCAAGAACCCCATCGTCAGCCTTTGAACAATTGATTGGCCTGCGCATAGGGCATGGACCGCGACGTGAAAGTGAACGTGCCCGAGGACTTGATCTCTTCCGCTGCACGATAGAACTCGCCCAGCGCCGCCAACGCCAGCGCCGAGCCGACACTGATGCGTTTGACGCCCATCTCGCTCAGTTGCTCGACCGTCAGTTTCAACCCGCCGGACATCAGCACGTTGACCGGTTTAGGCGCTACGGCGCGCACCACCGCCAAGACGTCTTCGGCATTGCGCAAGCCCGGCGCGTACAACACGTCGGCCCCCGCTTCGGCGAAGGCCTGCAAGCGGCGAATCGTGTCGTCCAGATCCGGATTGCCGTGCAGGAAGTTCTCGGCCCGGGCCGTCAGCGTGAACGCAAATGGCAAGCTGCGGGCGGCGGCCACTGCGGCCTCGATGCGCGCCACCGCATGTTCGAAACAATAGATCGGTGTGCCTGCACGGCCCGTCGCATCCTCGATCGAGCCACCGACGGCCCCAGCGGCGGCCGCCTGCAGAATGCTTTGCGCGCATTCGGCCGGGTCGTCGGCAAAACCGTTTTCCAGATCGACAGCCACGGGCAGAACGGTCGCGGCAACAATGGCCCGAACGTTTTCCAGGGTGTCCTCCAGGGTCAGTCCGCCATCGGGGCGCGCCCGGGAAAAAGCGTACCCGGCACTGGTGGTGGCCAGCGCTTCGAAACCCAGGCTGGCGAGCATTTTCGCCGAGCCGGCGTCCCACGGGTTGGGAATGACAAAAGCCCCGGGTCGTTCGTGCAGCGCTTTGAACGCCTGGGCTCGAAGGGTTTGCGCATCCATTGGCAGGCTCCTGAAAAGGGGAAAGAATCCGCCTCAGAGCAGGCCGAGTTGCTCGACGGCGGGCTCTCTGTATAGCTCAGGCAGCGGCGGCAGGCCAGGCAAACGCAGCATCAGCTGTGCATGAAAACGCTGTGCCAGCTTCGCCGCCAGCAGGTTGTCGGCGGTGTGCAGAAAGATGTAGGGCGTGCGGCCCTCTTCGATCCACAGGGCGATTTTTTCCACCCAGGGCACCAGGAACGGATCGTTGGCTTCCAGTTGCGGATGGCCGATGAAGCGCACCTGCGGCCACTGGGTGAAGGCAGCGGGACGGGGCGGGACCCGGGGTTTCTTCGATTGGGCGTGCAGGACCGAAGGATCGGTCGAGGTGCAACTGAACAACGCCCGCGGGTCCAGACAGATGCGTTCCACGCCACGGTCCAGCAGCAACCGGTTGAAGCGGCGCTCGGCATCGCCCTTGGCGAAGAAATCGTCGTGCCGCACTTCGATGGCCAGCGGCCGGTCCACCGCGTCAATAAAACCCGCCAGTTCAGGCAGGCGCTGCGGTGTAAAGCTTTTCGACAACTGCAACCACAACGGCGACACCCGCTCACCCAAGGGGCTGAGCAATTGCAGGAAGGTCTCGGTGGCGGTCAACTGATCGCGCAGGTCACCGCCATGGCTGATGTCACCCGGGAACTTGGCGGTGAAACGGAAATGCTCGGGCATGATCTCGGCCCAGCGCTGCACGGTGCCGGCGGACGGGCTCGCATAGAAGGTGGTATTGCCTTCCACGGCATTGAAGACACGGGAATAGAGATCGAGAAAATCGGAAGATTTCGCGTCCTGCGGATAGAGGTAATCGCGCCAGGCGTTTTCACTCCAGGACGGGCAGCCAAGGAAGTAAGGCAGCTGCATCAGATGTACAGGTCGAGGCCCAACACATCCGCATCCCAATCGACGAAACCCGCCGTGCTGAGGTAGCTGGCCAGGGCCATCGCGACGCTTTTGCTCATGGCGCGATGGTAGATCATGTCTTGCTGACGGGCAGGCAGATTGCTCAGGCGTTGCGCGGAGGCTTTGGCGGCACGGGCAGCCATTTGCTCCTCGGACGGGATTTCCAGCTCACCCTCGATATCGACAGACTCATCCTCGACCACACGCCCTTTGCGAGGCTTGCGCTTGAGGGGGTAGGACTGAGAGGAAAGGCCGTCTATGCGCATAATGTCATGCTCGGGATCAATGATGGCAGTCTAGTGGCACCTCGCACACTTCGCAAACCGCCGAGTGATAACTAGAACACAGAAAAGCGAAAAGGTTTAAAAGTCCAGGCTATAAAACGACGATTGGTTACATCCAAAGAAAGTCATCGCGAGCAGGCTCGCTCCCACTTGTGGATACGGAATCCATGTGGGAGCGAGCCTGCTTGCGAGGGATACGCCTCGTTTTCCGGGGTCAGCGCGCCTTGGGCGTCGCCACCTTGTCGCGCAGATAAACCGGCTGCGCCTCGTCCGCCACGATCGCCTCGCCGCGTTCCCAGGCAAATCGGGCCAGGGTCAGCAGGTCTTCGGCGTGGGGCAGCAGGCCCGCATCCTGGCCGCTGAGGTTCACGGCGATGCGCTCGCCGTAACCCCAACCGGTACCGGCACCGAACCAGTCACCGCTGGCATCGGCCGGCAACGCCGCCATCTCCGGCGGCAACACGGCTTCGTGCCCGACCAGTCGCATCTCCCCCGCCGTTTCGCGGTAGCAACCCCAATACACTTCATCCATCCGTGCATCGATGGCGGCGGCGACCTGGCTCACGCCGTGCTCGCGGCATGCTCGCTGCGCCAGCACCGCCAGGTTCGACACCGGCAACACCGGGCGATCCAGCGCAAACGCCAGGCCCTGCACCACGCCGATGGCGATGCGCACACCGGTAAAGGCGCCCGGCCCACGCCCGAACGCAATGGCATCCACCGCTTGCAGCGTGGTTCCGGCGTCGGCAAGCAATTGCTGGATCATCGGCAACAGCTTCTGCGCATGCAGGCGCGGGATCACCTCGTAATGGCTCGTCACTTTGCCGTCATGCAGCAAGGCAACGGAGCAAGCTTCGGTCGCGGTGTCCAGGGCCAGCAAGGTGCTCATCGATGTATCCGTAAAGAGAGTCAGAAAAAAGTGCGCCAGTATAAACAACTACGGCCCGCAAGCGGGCCGTGGATGATGCAGCGGATCAGACTTTTCAGCTAAGGGCTGCCAGCACCTTGGCCGTGATCGCTTCAACCGAACCGACGCCTTCGATATGGCTGTACTTCGGCTTGCCATTGGCAGCGGACAGTTTCTGGTAGAAATCCACCAGCGGTTTGGTCTGCGAATGGTAGACCGACAGGCGGTGACGCACGGTTTCTTCGGTGTCGTCCTTGCGCTGCACCAGCTCTTCACCGGTGATGTCGTCCTTGCCAGCCACTTTCGGCGGGTTGTAGACGACGTGGTAAACGCGGCCGCTGGCCTCGTGTACGCGGCGACCGGCAATACGCTGGACGATTTCTTCGTCTTCAACGGCGATTTCCACCACCGCATCCAGCTCCACACCCGCCGTCACCAGGGCTTCGGCCTGGGGAATGGTGCGCGGGAAACCGTCGAACAGGAAACCTTTGGCGCAGTCGGCCTGAGCGATGCGGTCCTTGACCAGTGCAATGATCAGGTCATCGGACACCAGGCCGCCGGCATCCATGATGCTCTTGGCCTTGATCCCCAGCTCGGTGCCGGCCTTGACCGCCGCACGCAGCATGTCGCCGGTGGAGATTTGCGGAATGCCGAATTTCTCGGTGATGAACTTAGCCTGAGTACCTTTACCGGCCCCGGGAGCTCCCAGCAGAATGACGCGCATCGATGTGCTCCTCAATTTTTTATATGGATAACGTCAGATTCGCCTCGTGGGGCCAATCTCAAAAATAGGGTCGTGACCGCCCAAACGGCCAAAGGCTGATCAAGATACACAGCAGGCTGCGCCCACACAAGCCGCCGAAAGTCGGAGAAACCGCCGCCTCCTGCGTCCTTTTGGCGCGGTTCCCCAAGTCGCAACCCGATCAGTAACTGTCGCCTGGCCGAACTTTTTGACGCGCCCGACAACGGCACCCGGTGCCTGCACCGGATGCCTGTCCCCACGGCAAAAACTCTAGCCGGTATTACGCAAACCGGCGGCAATCCCCGCCACAGACACCAGCAATGCCTGCTCCACCGGGCTGTCCTGCGCCACTTCCTGGCCTCGCGAACGGGCCAGCAACTCGGCCTGCAATAGATGAAGCGGGTCGAGGTAGGTGTTGCGCAGACGGATGAATTCCAAGGTATCCGGGCTATGTGCCAGTAGCTGCGACTGATCGGTCAATCCGAGAACCACCGAGCATGCCTGCGACAATAGGTCGCGTAAGTGCGCACCCAAAGGCAGCAGGTCCGGCTCGACGAGGCGCTCGTCATAAGAGCGGGCGATATCCGCGTCGGCCTTGGCCAGCACCATCTCCAGCATGTCGATGCGCGTGCGGAAGAACGGCCACTGCTCACGCATCTGCCCCAGCAGTTCGCCTTCACCGCGCTCCAGCGCCTTGCTCAGCGCCGCTTCCCAGCCGAGCCAGGCCGGCAGCATCAAGCGGGTCTGGGTCCAACCGAAAATCCACGGAATCGCCCGCAGGCTTTCGATCCCGCCGGCGCGACGCTTGGCCGGGCGACTGCCCAGCGGCAGACGTCCCAACTCCTGCTCGGGGGTGGACTGGCGGAAATACTCGACGAACTGCGGGTTTTCCCGCACCACGGCGCGGTAGGCGCTGACACCGTCTGCTGCCAATTCGTCCATCAGATGTCGCCAGGCAGGCTGCGGCGGCGGTGGTGGCAGCAAGGTCGCTTCGAGCACCGCCGCGAGGTACAGGTTGAGGTTCTGTTCGGCGATGTCCGGCAGGCCGAATTTGAAACGAATCATTTCGCCCTGCTCGGTGGTACGGAAACGTCCGGCGACCGACCCCGGAGGCTGTGACAGAATCGCCGCGTGCGCCGGGCCGCCGCCACGGCCCACGGTGCCGCCGCGACCGTGGAATAACAGCAGCTCCACTTGTTGCTCGCGGCAGATGTCGACCAGACGCTCCTGCGCCCGGTATTGCGCCCACGCCGCCGCAGTAGTGCCGGCGTCCTTGGCCGAGTCGGAATAGCCGATCATCACTTCCTGCGGCCCCTGCAGGCGCGCCCGGTAACCCGGCAGCAGCAACAGCTTTTCAATCACCGGGCCGGCGTTGTCGAGGTCGGCGAGGGTCTCGAACAGTGGCACCACGCGCATCGGCCGCAGCACGCCGGCTTCCTTGAGCAGCAGCTGCACGGCGAGCACGTCGGAGGCGGCGCCGGCCATGGAGATCACGTAGGAACCCAGCGAAGCCCCCGGCGCAGCGGCGACTTCGCGGCACGTGGCGAGCACTTCGGCGGTGTCGGCCGAGGGTTTGAAATGCGCCGGCAGCAACGGTCGGCGGTTGTTCAGCTCGCGCATCAGGAAGGCGATGCGCTCCTCTTCGCTCCAGTCTTCATAGCGACCGAGGCCAAGGTAATCGGTGATTTCAGTCATCGCCGCCGAGTGTCGGGACGAATCCTGGCGCACATCCAGGCGCACCAGGAACAAACCGAACGTCACCGCCCGTCGCAGGCAATCGAGCAGCGGGCCATCGGCAATCACGCCCATGCCGCACTCATGCAGCGACTGGTAGCAGAGTTCCAGCGGTTCGAGCAGGTCACGGTTGTTCTGCAACACATCGGCGGGTGCCGGGGTGGCGGCCGTCAGGGCGGCATGCGCCCAGTTGCGTGTGGCGCGCAGGCGCTCGCGCAGTTGCTTGAGCACCGCCCGATAAGGTTCGGCGCTGTCCCCGGCCTTGGCCCGCAGCGCGTCGCTGGCCTGCTGCATCGACAGTTCGGCGGCGAGCTGGTCGATATCGCGCACGTACAGGTCAGCGGCCATCCAGCGTGCCAGCAGCAGCACTTCACGGGTCACGGCAGCGGTCACGTTGGGGTTGCCGTCACGGTCACCGCCCATCCACGAGGCAAAGCGAATCGGCGCGGCCTCCAGTGGCAGGCGCAGGCCGGTGGCATCCTGCAGGGCTTTGTCGGCTTTGCGCAGGTAGTTCGGAATGGCGTGCCACAGCGAATGCTCGATCACCGCGAAACCCCATTTGGCTTCGTCCACCGGCGTCGGGCGGGTGCGGCGGATCTCTTCGGTGTGCCACGCTTCGGCGATCAGCCGCTGCAATTTCGCTTGAATCTGTTCACGCTCGGCGACGGTCAGGTCGCGATGATCCTGGGCAGCAAGTTGCGCGGCGATGGCGTCGTACTTCTGGATCAGCGTGCGACGCGCGACTTCGGTGGGGTGCGCCGTGAGCACCAACTCGATTTCCACCCGGCCCAATTGCCGCGCCAGGGACTCTTTGCCGTGCCCTTCGGCGAGCAGGCGGGCGAGCAGCTCGGGCAGCACCCGCGCTTCGAACGGTGCCGGTTGCGAGGCCTCGCGACGATGAATCAGCTGATATTGCTCGGCGATATTGGCCAGGTTGAGAAACTGGTTGAACGCCCGCGCCACCGGCAGCAACTCGTCTTCGCTCAACTGGTTGAGGCTGGCGCTCAACTCCTCGTCCATGGAACCGCGACGGTCGGCCTTGGCGCCCTTGCGGATCTGCTCGATCTTGTCGAGAAAACCAACCCCGTACTGCTCACGAATGGTGTTGCCCAACAGTTCACCCAACAGGTGAACGTCTTCGCGCAAGCGTGCATCGATATCGGTCATCAGCCGTTCTCCAGCGAAAAATCCAGGGGTCTTGGAATGAGCTGCCTTGTGAACAAAGAGTGCCGCCGTCAGGCACTTCTTACAAGCAGACGACGAAGGGACTTTAAACCCTGAGCGCAGAAGCTAGTCTGAAGAGTAAGCCGTACAGCGGCTTACGCCGGTCACGACCGGACACTTACCTGCCTGCCACGAGCAGGCGCGCAATGAGGTTTTTATGAAAATCCGCGAGCTTGCCCAGCATTGGGAAGAAACCGCCAAGGGCCACCTGACCGATACCGGTTACTCGATTCATCTGGACGTGGAATCCGCCGCACGCCTGGCAGCGATCATCGACATGTACCCCAAACGCCACCCCGAGGAACTGCTCGGCGAACTGATCGGTGCCGCCCTCGAGGAGCTGGAAAAAAGCTTCCCGTACGTCAAGGGCTCGACCGTCGTCGCCACCGACGAAGAGGGCGATCCCTTGTACGAAGACGTCGGCCCGACCCCGCGCTTTCTCGCCTTGTCCCGTCGGCACCTGCACGATCTGTCATCGGGTGAGGACAAGCAGAAGCACTGATTCAACCCACGAAAAACGGTGGGAGCGAGCCTGATCGCGATAGCGGTCGTTCAGCCAAAGCGGCGTGACGCTTCGCGAGCAGGCTCGCTCCCCTAGTGTCTTTTATGGCCCACGAATACCCCGCCACACCGCCAAAGTTCCCGATTTAGAGCCTTGTCCATTCGGTCAAAGTTTTTTCGGGCGAAAGGCCATCTTCTCTGAACTTTTAAAAAAAGCCTTCGGTCGTAACCAGTAACCACGCCTGGGACGGCCGTTTTGAAATGTCTCGAAACTCGTGAGTGGCGGCTCCTTGCCCAGGATGGATTTCAGTTGTTCAGGAGTAATTCCAATGGAGTTGAAGACCATGAAAACCAGCACCGCGAAGTCCTCGTTCAATCACCTGCGCAGCCTCAAGCTGGCCGCGCTGGCCATCGGCAGCAGCGTCATCCTGGCCGGTTGCGCCGGTAACCCGCCCACCGAGCAATACGCCGTGACCGAGTCGGCAGTGAACAACGCCGTCAGCGCCGGCGGCACCGAGTTCGCTGCAGTTGAAATGAAGGCGGCCCAGGACAAGCTCAAACAAGCCGAAATCGCCATGCACGACAAAAAGTATGACCAGGCACGCATGCTCGCCGAGCAAGCCGAATGGGATGCTCGTGTAGCCGAACGCAAGGCCCAGGCCGTCAAGGCCGAACAGGCGGTGAAGGACTCTCAGAAAGGGGTTCAGGAACTGCGTCAGGAAAGCCAGCGCACCGTGCAATAAGCGCCGCTGCGACGTATTTCTTACTCGACTTAAAAGGACGAAACCATGAAGCGCAATCAATTGATGATCCCTGCCCTGCTGGCTGCGAGCGTTGCACTGGCGGCCTGCTCCACGCCGCCTAACGCCAACCTTGAACAGGCCCGTACCAACTACAGCGGCCTGCAGGCCAACCCGCAGGCGAGCAAAGTCGCCGCGCTGGAAACCAAGGACGCCAGCGACTACCTCGACAAGGCCGACAAGGCCTATCTGGACCGGGAGGATGAAAGCAAGGTCGACCAGTTGGCCTACCTGACCAACCAGCGTGTCGAAGTGGCGAAACAGACCATCGCCCTGCGCACCGCCGAAGCCAATCTGAAAAACGCCGCCGCCCAACGCGCCCAGGCCCGCCTGGATGCTCGCGATGCGCAGATCAAGCAACTGCAGGACAGCCTGAACGCCAAGCAGACCGATCGCGGCACGCTGGTGACTTTCGGCGATGTGCTGTTCGCCACCGACCGGGCTGACCTGAAATCCAGCGGCCTGGTGAACATCAACAAGCTGGCCCAGTACCTTCAGGAAAATCCCGATCGCAAAGTGATCGTCGAAGGCTACACCGACAGCACCGGCACCGCAGCGCACAACCAGTCGCTGTCCGAGCGCCGCGCCGGTTCCGTTCGCACCGCACTGGTGAAGATGGGCGTCGATCCTGCGCGCATCGTCGCCCAGGGCTACGGCAAGGAATACCCGGTGGCGGAGAACTCCACCGTGTCGGGCCGGGCGATGAATCGTCGGGTGGAAGTGACCATTTCCAACGACAACCAGCCGGTGGTGCCGCGTTCGGCAGTGAGTTCGAACTAAGCCTTGACCGGTAACACAACACCCTGTGGGAGCGGGCTTGCTCGCGAATTCGTAGTGTCAGTCAGCATTCATGTTTCTGACACATCGCCTTCGCGAGCAAGCCCGCTCCCACATTTTTTATCGGTGTTGGAAGAAGACTTTCAAGGCTCCAGCTTCTGCGGCGTTTCCTGGCCCATGCAGCGCACGGCCTGTTTCTTGTTGTTGACCAGCACCCCGGTCAAGCCTTTCTGTTCGGTGTCGAACATCACCAGCACGCCATCGATGCACTGGGCCACTTGCGCGGCCGGTTGCAGGGAGATCTTGTAATCTTCGCCCGGAACGGTCTTGAGCATGGTGAAGTCGCTGAGCAGCAACGCATCCTCAGGCTTGGCGAAATGCAGGTAGCCGTACCACCACAGCGCCCCGACAGTGCCGAGGATGGTGCAGATACCGGTGATGATCAGCGGGATGGCGTTACGTTCTTCACTCATTGCGGGCTCTCTGGTGGTTCATCTTTTGAAGGGGCCGGGTAATTGGGGATTTCACCCAGGCGGCGCAGGCCGTTGAAGTGCTGCGGATCATCCAGGTAACGCAGCATGACCGTGCGCCACACCGGATCGGCGAAGGTCTGCACATGCCCGCCCCGGGTCAGTTGAAGCACCCGTGGCGGCGGCGCAGCTTGATACAGTCGGATGCCGTTGGAAAGAGGCACGATCGGATCGTCGATGCTGTGGTAGATCAGTTTGGGCACGCCGTCGAGTCGTGCCATGGAGTGGATCGCGCTGTCGCCGTCCGGCACCAGCCACGACAGGGGCACCTGGAAGGCCCAGGTCAACCACGAATGACTCAGCGCAAACTGGCCGACACTGCGGTAACTGGCGGGCACGCCGTCGAGGACGAACGCCTTGAGCTGTTTCTGCCGTTCGGGGTGCTGGACCAGATAGTGCACCGCCATCGATCCACCCAGGCTCTGGCCGAGCAGAATCAGAGGTTTGCCTTGAACCTCGGGCGCCTGGTCGAGCCACTTGAATGCGGCATCGATGTCCTGGTAGATCGCCGGCAGGCTCGGCTCGCCCTCGGACAGTCCGTAACCGCGATAATCGATCAGCAGGACCTGATAACCGGCTTCCGGCAACCACCAGCTGCCGCCCAGGTGCATCGGTAGATTGCCGCCGTTGCCGTGCAGGTGCAGCACCGTGCCCTTGACCTCCACGCCTTTTTTCGCCGGCAGCCACCAGCCGTGCAGCTTCACGCCGTCGGCGGTGGCAAGCGTGACATCGCGGTATTCGAGATGGGCCTTTTCCGGGGTGAACAACTGGCCGGGCTCGGGGTAGAACAGCAGCGAGCTGCAACCGTTCAGGGTCAGGAGGAGGCAGATGATGCCGAGGATTCTCATCCGTTTGGAACCTCGCAGAAAATGTAAGTTGAAACAGGATCAACTGTGGGAGCGAGCCTGCTCGCGATAGCCGTGTGTCAGGCAACACTCTTGTCGAGCGTTGAACCGCTATCGCGAGCAGGCTCGCTCCCACAGAGGGCATAGCACCCGGCTCAAAGAATGTTGGAGTAATCCGCCTCGATCCGGTCCAGGCTCAGGTGGTTGAGGAAGTTGGAGAAGCACATCCACGCCGACAACGCGTTCATGTCGCGGAACTGTTCCGGCAAATACTTGGGCGGCACCACCAGGCCTTCATCGACCAACTGGCGCAAGGTTCGCATGTCCTCCAGCGTGGTCTTGCCGCAGAACAGCAGCGGCACCTGCTCGAGCTTGCCTTTACGCACGGCCAACTGAATGTAGTTGTAAACCATGATGAAGCCCTTGAGGTAGGACAAGTCTTTGGTAAATGGCAGGCCGTTGGGCACCGAGCCACGGAACACCCGACTGGCGTTGCCGTAGCTTTCCGCCATTTCGAAGCCCTGCTCACGGAAGAACTCGAAGATCTGCAGGAAGTCCGCGCCCTCCTCCACCATGTGAATCGCCCGGGTGCGATTGGTCAGCTTGCGCAGGCGGCTGGGGTAGGAGGCGAAGGTGATGATTTCCATGAGGATCGCCAGGCCTTCCTGGGTCACCGTCGATGAGGGCGGGCCCTTGGACAGGAAGGTGCAGATCGGCTGGTTCAACCCATTGAGGGTCGTCCCCACGTGCACCAACCCTTCGTGGACTTCCAGGGCGCGCACGTCACGTTCGTTGAACATCGCGTCGGTGCGGATCTTTATGTAGTCCGCACCCGCCGCCGCATCCGCGACAATCCCGTCGGATTCGAATACCCGGATGGTTTCCTCGGCCTCGCCAAACACCTTGCTCAGGCGGGTTTGCAACAGATGCACGGCGTCCTTGGCGGTGAGGATTTTCGGTTCGTCCTTCAGGTCACCCCGGCCATCGATGTTGTTGAGGTAATCGGAAAGCATCAGGCCCAGGTCGGACAAGGTCGGGTCGCCGGCGTGAAACGCATCGGACGCCGCACCGTACAGCTCCTGGGAAATCAGGCCGAAATCCTCGGTGCCCCGGGCCTCGAGCATGCGCACGACCATGCGGTACTCCTTGCACATGCGCCGCATGATCTGGCCGACCGGGTTGAACTGGCCGAGCTGACGGGTGATGTCGCGCTCGATGTTCTGGAATTCCAGTTTCACCTTGCTGGAATCGAAGGACAGCGGCCGATTGAGGTAGTAATCGCGGTCCACCGCCGGCATTTCCTTGCCCTTGGCCTTGAGGAAACCCTTGCGAATGTTCTCGTCCCACTTCACCGCATCGAGGACGCGGATCGGCGTCTGTGCCAGGACTATGCGATCGGACAAAACACGAATCGTCTGCTGGTAATCGTCCACCCGAAACTCCTGTAGAAAAACCGTTGCGTGCTGGGTTTAATGGGTCTTGGCCTGACGCTGGTAGCGCACCGCCTCAACGAACACATCGCTGTTGGCCGGATCGTCGAGGTAGGCGAAGACCTGGTCCATGCCGGTGTCGATCAGCACCCCGTCGCCATCGTCGGTCTGGAACCCTTCGCCGCTGAGGACCTTCTGCCCCATGGCCTGCTTGATCTGTTCGAGGTCGAGGTTGTACACCACCAGCTCATGCTTGTCGGTAATCTCGAACCCGGCAATGGTGAAATGCCCGCCGAACTGCGCCGGCACCTTCGCCGACAGGTACCAGCGGCTGCCGTGGCGCGAAACGGTGAAGGGATAGGCTTCGCGCTCCCTCGGCCGGGCCTTGAAGTAGCTGACGGCCTGGTAGCGATTGTCGCCCGTGCGCGTCAGTTCCAGGCTCATCGGCTCGCCCCAGGCATTGGTGCTGGTCCACTGGCCGAGCAAACCCTTGGGCGCGGGGTCGTTCGTGGGCAGCGGCTGCTTGAAAGTCACCAGGCAGCCACTGAGCAGCAGGAACGACAAGGCAATCACGACCACACGCCAGGCTTTCATCCAATACTCCCTATAAACCCTTCTGGCCCAAGCGAACATCGAGCGCCTGCTCGCGATGACGGAGTGTCAGGCAACAATAGTCGAACATGAGAACGCTATCGCAAGCAGGCTCGCTCCCACATGGATCCGGGATTAAACCGAAGCCAGCACCAAATGCATATAACGTGTAAGTATGCCGAGCATCTCGGTTTCGGCCTCAGGCCCGGCGTCGTTGAGCAGGCCCTGATATTCCATCCGTCCGATAATCGCCGTCAACACTTTGGCATCCTGCAGGGGCTCACGGGAGCCCAGCACCTGGAACAACTGACACGAACCCTGCAGGAGAATCTGCTGGTGCGAGCGCACCAGCTCGGCGAGGCGCGGGTTCAGCAGCGCCTCCTGGCGGAACGCCTGCTCGGCCATCAGGTGCTCGCGACGGTTGATCAACTGACGGTGAACATAATCGGCCATCAACCGCGCTATATCGTCCGCCAGTTGCGAACGTGATTCAGGGCTGCCGTCGCCACTGACCACCATCTCGCGCAACAGACCTTCGTTGTTCACCCACAACTTGGCCATGAACGCCGCGCTGCGCTCCACGTACTGGGCGAACGTGTCGGTGAGCAGGTCGTCGATGTCCTTGAAATAGTAGGTGGTGGCCGACAGCGGCACACCGGCCTCGGCAGCGACCGCGCGATGGCGCACCGCCCGTACGCCCTCGCGCACGACAATGCGCATGGCCGCATCGAGAATCTCCTGCCGACGCTGCTCGCTGCCCTGGCGACTGGCCTTGCGCCCCTGGTACTGAACACTTTCAGCGACCGCAGTGGCGATATCCGCTGCACCTTCTTGAGCCCTTGCGCCATTCACAACCGGAATTCCTCTCTACTTCAAAAGTAACCAATTGATACGTTTGTACCAGACAGGCAATAAAAAGCCGCCCATTTCAGGCGGCTTTTTAGTTGAAACATTTACGCTTGCGGCCGCATGTGCGGGAACAGGATCACGTCGCGGATCGACGGGGAGTTGGTCAGCAGCATCACCAGACGGTCGATGCCGATGCCTTCGCCGGCCGTTGGCGGCATGCCGTACTCCAGCGCGCGAACGAAGTCGGCGTCGTAGTGCATGGCTTCGTCGTCGCCGGCGTCCTTGTCGGCCACCTGCGCCATGAAACGCTCGGCCTGGTCTTCCGCGTCATTCAACTCGGAGTAGGCGTTGGCGATTTCACGACCACCGATGAACAGCTCGAAACGGTCGGTGACGTTCGGGTTGTCGTCGTTGCGACGGGCCAGCGGCGACACTTCGAACGGGTACTGGGTAATGAAGTGCGGCTGCTCCAGCTTGTGCTCGACCAGCTCTTCGAAAATCATCACCTGCAGCTTGCCCAGGCCTTCGAAGCCCAGCACCTTGGCACCGGCCTTCTTGGCGATGGCACGGGCCTTGTCGATGTCGTTGAGGTCGTCAGCGGTCAGCTCGGGGTTGTACTTGAGGATCGAGTCGAACACCGACAGACGCGCAAACGGCTCGCCGAAGTGGAACACCTTGTCGCCGTACGGCACGTCGGTCGTCCCGAGCACCAGCTGCGCCAGCTCGCGGAACAGTTCTTCGGTCAGGTCCATGTTGTCTTCGTAGTCGGCGTACGCCTGGTAGAACTCCAACATGGTGAATTCAGGGTTGTGACGCGTCGAAACGCCTTCGTTGCGGAAGTTGCGGTTGATCTCGAAGACCTTTTCAAAACCACCGACCACCAGGCGCTTGAGGTACAGCTCCGGGGCGATACGCAGGAACATTTCCATGTCCAGCGCGTTGTGGTGGGTTTCGAACGGCTTGGCCGCGGCACCGCCGGGAATGGTCTGCAGCATCGGCGTCTCGACTTCGAGGAAGTCGCGCTTCATCAGGAAGCTGCGGATGTGCGCGATCACTTGCGAGCGCACGCGGAAGGTCTGGCGCACGTCTTCGTTGACGATCAGGTCAACGTAACGCTGGCGATAGCGCTGTTCGGTATCGGACAGGCCGTGGTGCTTGTCTGGCAGCGGGCGCAGGGATTTGGTCAGCAGGCGCACGTTGGTCATTTCAACGTACAGGTCACCCTTGCCGGAACGGGCCAGGGTGCCTTCGGCGGCGATGATGTCGCCCAGGTCCCAGGTTTTCACCGCGGCCAGGGTTTCTTCGGACAGGGTCTTGCGGTTGACGTAGACCTGGATGCGACCGGACATGTCCTGGATCACCATGAACGAGCCACGGTTGAGCATGATGCGACCGGCAACCTTGACCGGGATTGCAGCCTCTGCGAGCTCTTCCTTGGTCTTGTCCGCGTACTGTTTCTGCAAATCTTCGCAGTAGTTGTCACGGCGGAAGTCGTTCGGGAAGGCGTTGCCCTTGGCGCGCTCGGCAGCCAGCTTTTCCTTGCGCAGGGCGATCAGGGAGTTTTCTTCCTGTTGCAGGGCTTGCGGGTCGAGTTCTAGGTCGCTCATGTCTTTAAAAATTCCATCACAGGTTCGTTGTCCCCAGGCCTGCGGCCTGGGGATCGCGGGCAAGGCCGCTCCCACAGAGGATCGCGATGTTTCAGGCGATCCGGCGTTGCATGTTTTTTACAGCCCGGACTTCAGGCTGGCTTCCAGGTATTCGTCGATGTCGCCGTCGAGCACCTTGTCGCAGTCGCTGCGTTCGATGTTAGTGCGCAGATCCTTGATCCGCGAGGCATCGAGTACGTAGGAGCGAATCTGATGACCCCAGCCGATGTCGGACTTGCTGTCTTCCAGGGCCTGGGAAGCGGCGTTGCGCTTCTGGATTTCCTGCTCGTACAACCGGGCCCGCAGCATTTTCATGGCGGTGTCCTTGTTGGCGTGCTGGGAACGTTCGTTCTGGCAACTGACCACGGTGTTGGTCGGTACGTGGGTGATCCGTACGGCCGAGTCGGTGGTGTTGACGTGCTGACCACCGGCACCGGACGAGCGATAGGTATCGATGCGCAGGTCCGCCGGGTTGATCTCGATTTCCACCTTGTCGTCGATTTCCGGGGAGACGAACACCGCGGAGAACGACGTATGGCGACGGTTGCCGGAGTCGAACGGGCTCTTGCGCACCAGACGGTGCACGCCGATCTCGGTGCGCAGCCAGCCGAAGGCGTATTCGCCCTTGATGTGCACGGTGGCACCCTTGATACCGGCGACTTCACCGGCCGACAGCTCCATGATGGTCGCATCGAAGCCGCGCTTGTCCGCCCAGCGCAGGTACATGCGCAGCAGGATGTTGGCCCAGTCCTGGGCTTCGGTACCACCGGAGCCGGCCTGGATGTCCAGGTAGGCGTTGTTCGCATCCATCTCGCCGCTGAACATGCGACGGAATTCCAGCTTGGCGAGGTTTTCCTCCAGGCGGGCCAGCTCGGCGACCACGTCGCTCACGGCGCCTTCGTCGTTCTCTTCGACGGCCATGTCAAGCAGGTCGCGGCAATCGGCCAGGCCACCGGACAATTCGTCCAGGGTCTCGACGATCTGCGCCAGCGCAGAGCGCTCGCGGCCCAGCTCCTGGGCGTATTCAGGTTTGTTCCAGACACTCGGATCTTCAAGCTCGCGATTGACCTCGGTCAGACGCTCATGCTTTTGATCGTAGTCAAAGATACCCCCGAATGGTTTCGGAGCGCTCGGACAAGTCCTTGATAGTGTTCAGGATCGGATTGATTTCCATGGCGGGCAGCACTCGTAGGCGAACTTTTGAAAGCCGGCGAGTATAACGTAATCAGACTGTCACGGCAGCCCGCCTGGCTGAAAAGCCATGCCGATACTGATCGCCGCCGGCAGGAGCGAGCTTGCTCCCGAGAGTCGACAGCGCACCACGGGGCGTCCAGTTGCCGACGTCATCGCCGACAACCTTCGCTCCTGCGGGAAGGCGGCCGGAGCCGCCACGGTCAGGCGATCCCCACCTGGTTACGCCCGTTGTTCTTCGCCAGGTACAGCCCCTTGTCCGCCGCCAGGATCAGCTGCCGGCAATCGCTGCCGGGTTGCGGGGTGATGGTCGACAGGCCGATGCTGATGGTCAGGCTCGAGCCTTCGGCCGGTGCAATGTGCGGGATCTTCAGCGCGGCGACGGTCTGGCGCAGTTTTTCCGCCACCAGGCGGGCACCGCCCTGCGAGGTGTTGGGCAGCACCAGCGCAAACTCTTCGCCGCCGTAACGGGCCGGCAGGTCCGAAGGTCGGGCGCTGGCGTCACGGATGGCCGTGGCGACCTTGCGCAGGGCTTCGTCGCCCTCCAGATGGCCGAAGCTGTCGTTGTAGGACTTGAAGTAATCCACATCGATCATCAGCAGCGACAACTGGCTCTGGTCACGCAGTGAGCGGCGCCACTCCAGCTCCAGGTATTCATCGAAGTGACGGCGGTTCGACAGGCCGGTCAGGCCGTCAGAGTTCATCAGGCGTTGCAGCACCAGGTTGGTGTCGAGCAATTGCTGTTGACTGACCCGCAGCGCCCGGTAGGCGGCGTCCCGTTGCAACAGGGTCAGGTAGGAACGCGAGTGATAGCGGATACGCGCCACCAGCTCGATGTTGTCCGGCAACTTGACCAGGTAATCGTTGGCCCCGGCCGCGAACGCCGCGCTCTTGATCAGCGGGTCTTCCTTGGTCGACAGGACAATGATCGGGATGTCCTTGGTGGCCGGGTGGTTGCGGTATTCGCGCACCAGGCTCAGACCATCGAGACCGGGCATGACCAGGTCCTGGAGAATCACGGTCGGCTTGATGCGGACCGCCTGGGCAATGGCCTGGTGCGGGTCGGCGCAAAAGTGGAAATCGATGTTCTCTTCGTTCGCCAACCCGCGGCGCACGGCTTCGCCGATCATGGCCTGATCGTCCACCAGCAGGACCATCGCGCCCTTTTCCTCGTCGGTCTTGAAGTCGTCGAGCTGTAGGTCATTCATGTGCGGTCACCTGATCACCTGGACCGGAATTGCAGCGAAACCTAGTCATTTGGCAAAAATCTCCAGCAATCGTGGCGCTATCTTGTCCAAAGCGCGAATCTCTGTGGCGGCATCGATAGCCGCCGCCGCTTTGGGCATGCCATACACCGCGCTGCTTTGTTGGTCCTGAGCGATGGTCAGGTAACCCTGTTGACGCATGAGTTTAAGCCCCTGGGCGCCATCGCGCCCCATACCGGTCAATAAAACCCCGACGGCGTCGCCATTCCAGTAACTGGCCACGCTCTCGAAAAAAACATCGATCGACGGTCGATAGATCTCGTTGACCGGCTCGGCGGTGTACGCCAGCGTGCCGTTTTTCAACAAGCGGATGTGATGGTTGGTGCCTGCCAGCAGCACCGTGCCGGGCTGGGGCGGCTCGCCTTCGCAGGCCAGGCGCACGTTCAGGCCGCTGGCGCTGGCCAGCCATTCGGCCATGCCGGCGGCGAACACCTGATCCACGTGCTGGACGAGCACGATGGCGACCGGAAAATTCCGCGGCAAGCCCTTGAGCAGCACTTCCAGGGCCGCCGGCCCGCCCGCCGAGGAGCCGATGGCAATCAGGCGCTGGCGCGGGGCACTGCTGCGCAACGGGCTCGGTGCCTGGCGCTCGCGGTGGCCGCGATCGCCAATCAGCCAGCCGATGTTCATGATCTTGCGCAGCAACGGTGCGGCCGCGTCCTGAGGATTGCCGGCGCCGAGCGCGGGGGTGTCCACCACATCCAGGGCGCCATGGCCCATGGCTTCGAACACCCGGTGCACATTCTGCTGGCGATCGACGGTGACAATCACGATGGCGCACGGCGTCTCGGCCATGATGCGCCGGGTCGCCTCGACACCGTCCATCACCGGCATGATCAGGTCCATCAGGATCAGGTCCGGGGTATTTTCCGCGCAACGCTGAACCGCTTCGGCACCGTTGGCCGCCACCCAGACCACTTCATGCCCTGGCTCGAACGCCAGGGCACGGCGCAGCGCCTCAACTGCCATGGGCATATCGTTGACGATTGCGATCCTCATGCCCTTGCTCCTCCGATGAGCTCAACCACTGCGTCGAGCAGGGCATCGTCATGAAAACTGGCTTTGGCTAGATAATAGTCGGCTCCAGCATCCAGTCCACGACGTCGATCTTCCTCTCGATCCTTGTAGGACACCACCATGACCGGCAGCGATTGCAATCGATTGTCCCGGCGCAGCAAAGACACCAGCTCGATGCCGTCCATGCGCGGCATGTCGATGTCGGTGATCAACAGGTCGAAGGCTTCCGAGCGCAGGGCGTTCCAGCCATCCATCCCATCTACCGCCACGGCCACGTCGTAGCCGCGATTGATCAGCAACTTGCGCTGCAGCTCGCGCACCGTCAGCGAGTCGTCGACCACCAGGATTCGCTTGCGCGCCGCCTCGACCGCCTGGCTGCCTTGACGGGCAATACGCTCCAGGCGCCCGGTATTGAGCAGCTTGTCCACCGAACGCAGCATGTCTTCGACATCGACGATCAGCACCACCGACCCGTCGTCGAGCAGGGCGCCGGCGGAAATGTCCTGCACCTTGCCCAGCCGCTCGTCCAGGGGCAGGACCACCAGGGTGCGCTCGCCGATGAAACGCTCGACCGCCACGCCATAGACCGCATCGCGCTCGCGGATCACCACGACCTTGAGCGTCTGTTGGCTGTGCTGGCTCGCCGGACGCTGGAGCAACTGGCTGGCCGCCACCAGACCGACATGCCGGCCTTCATGCCAGAAGTGCTGGCGCCCCTCGACCTGCACGATGTCCGAAGGTTCCAGGTCGCACATGCGCTCGATGTGGGCCAGCGGAAACGCGTAGGCCTCGTCGCCGACTTCCACCACCAGGCTGCGCACCACCGACAGCGTCAGCGGCACTTCAAGGTGGAAGCGGCTGCCCTCGCCCGCCGTCTGCTCCAGCACCACCGCGCCCCGCAACTGGCGGACCATGTGCTGGACTGCGTCCAGGCCGACGCCGCGCCCGGACACTTCGGTCACCTTGTCCCGCAGGCTGAAGCCCGGCAGGAACAGGAACGTCAGCAACTCTTCTTCGCTCAGTTGCGCCGCAGTGTCGACCGGCGACAATTGACGCTCGATGACGCTGCGACGAACCTTTTCCAGGTCGACGCCGTGACCGTCATCGCTCAGTTCCAGCACCAGCAACCCGGCCTGATGGGACGCGCGCAGACGGATCAGGCCTTCTTCCGGCTTGCCTGCCAACCGCCGTTGTTCCGGGGTTTCGATGCCGTGATCGACGGCGTTGCGCAGCAGGTGCGTCAGCGGCGCCTCGAGCTTTTCCAGCACATCGCGGTCGACCTGGGTTTTCTCGCCTTCGATCTCCAGCCGCACTTGCTTGCCAAGACTGCGACCGAGGTCGCGGACCATGCGCGCCTGACCGCTCAACACATCGGCGAACGGTCGCATGCGGCAGGCCAGCGCCGTGTCGTACAACACTTGTGCCCGTTGACTGGCTTGCCAGGCGAACTCGTCCAGCTCGGCATTTTTCTCCACCAGCAACTGCTGGGATTCAGCCAACAGGCGGCGGGCATCCTCAAGCGCTTCTCGAGCCTCCAGGCTCAGGTCCTGGTCCTTGAGGTGAACATTGAGGTTATCCAGCGCCCGCAGGCCGTTGTTCTGTATGCGCTTGACGCGCTGCATGGTCGCCAGATGCGGCTTGAGACGCAGGGTTTCCACCAGGGATTTACTCGACAGATCGAGCAGGCTGTTCAGGCGTTCGGCCGTGACCCGCAGGACCCGCTCACCGTTTTCAGTGGTGCGCTTGCTCTTACGCGGTGCAGAAACGGGCTCGGTCGGCGTGGCGCTGACCGGCTCGACCTCCGGCACGACCGGCTCGACCGGCTCGGCGACGGGCGTCTGCGGTTCGGCCATGGGCGGTACAGCTGGCGTGCCGAGGGGCGCGAAGGCGGCCAGCGGATCGAGCAACCGCGCCATCAGCGCCACATACCCGTCGATATCGGCAGGCGTCGGGGCATGGTTCGGCGTGGCGATGCGCATCAGCAAATCGGTGCCTTGCAGCAGTGCGTCAATGTGTTCGGGGCGCAGGTACAGGCGACCTTCCTGTGCGCTGACCAGGCAATCTTCCATCACGTGGGCAACGCTGACCCCCGCATCGACGCCGACGATGCGGGCCGCCCCCTTGAGCGAGTGGGCGGCGCGCATGCACGACTCAAGCTGATCGGCCTGGGTCGGATCGCGCTCGAGCGCCAGCAGGCCCGCGCTCAGCACCTGGGTCTGGGCTTCGGCTTCCAGGCCGAACAGTTCCAGCAACGAGGCGTCGCGCATCTGCTCGGGGGTCATGTCAGGCTCCGGGTCACGGCGGACAGCAGCTGTTCTTCATCCAGCCATCGCAGGCTGCGACCTTTGTACTGCAACACGCCACGGGTGTACCTGGCATTGGCGTGAGCCTCTGAACGGGACGCCGCTTCGAGGGTGCGTTCGTCGATGGCATGGATGCCGTCGACTTCGTCCACCGGCACCACCACCGGCCCGCCGTGGGCGGCGATGATCAGCATGCGCGGCATCACGCGCGCGCCGCTTGCCACGCTGCTCGTGCCATCCAGCCCCAGCAACTCGACCAGCGACAGGCACGCCACCAATGCACCGCGCACGTTCGCCACGCCGAGCAAGGCCCGTGAGCGCTGGTGCGGCAGTGAATGAATGGCCTGCAACGGTGCCACTTCCACCAGGCTGCGCGTGGCCAGCCCCAGCCACTCTTCGCCGAGCCGGAACATCAGCAGCGAGCGGGTCCTGACTTCGCTTTCGACCAGGGTACTGACGTGTCCGCGATCTTCCTGCTGTAACGCGTAGCGGTCCAGCAGGCGCGTGGCCGCCGCCGAATACACCGCACAGTTGCGGCAGTGAATGTGTTCGATCAGCAGCGGGCAGGACTTGTCGCCATGGATACCGATACGGTTCCAGCAGTCGTCGATGGCCTGGGCGTCGTCATGGGTCAGGCTAAAGCCGTCGGTGGCATTCATCGTTTGCGCTCACTGTCTACGCGCTCGCTGCGGGCGGCACGGGCCTGCAATCGTCGGGCACCGGCGGTGTCGCCCTGGGATTGCAACAAGGCGGCCAGGTGCATCAAGGCGTCGGGATGTTGCGGGTCGAGGTACAAGGCCTTGCGATAAAACCCCTGGGCTTCGAGGGCGCTGCCAGCGACATCGCTGAGCAACCCCAGCCAGTAGAACACCTGCGCCACCGGTTCATGGCTGCGCAAATATTGCTCGCACACCGCCCGGGCCTCGGCACCTTTGCCTTCGTTGGCCAGGTTGGCGATGCTGGCCAACAGTGCCGCCGCCTCCGTATTGACGGCTTTGCCCGTCACCGGCAGCGGCGTCGGGATAGCGAAGGGCCGGTTGCGCACGGGCGGTGGCGCCACATTGCGCAGCGGTTGACGCACCGGCAGCGGGGTCGGCGCGAAAGCCGGCGCCGGTTCAGGCGCGGGGGCCGCCTGGCGACTGAATGCAAACGACTGCGGGATGCCGATCGAGCGCATGCCGAATCGTCCGAGCAGGCTGCCCTCTGCCGGACCGATGAACAGCACGCCGTCGACGTGGGTCAGGCGCTTGAGCACTTCGAACACTTGCTGCTGGGTAGGTTGATCGAAATAGATCAGCAAGTTGCGACAGAAAACGAAGTCATAGGGCGCTTCGTTGGCCAGCAACGCCGGATCCAGCAGATTACCGACCTGCAAATGCACTTGCTCCAGCACTCGCGCCTCGAGGCGATAGCTGTCGCCGTCAGCGACAAAATGCCGTTCGCGAAACGTCAGGTCCTGACCGCGAAACGAGTTCCTGCCGTACCGCGCGCCCCTGGCTTTTTCCACTGACAGCGGGCTGACGTCCATGCCTTGGACCTTGAATTGATGGGGTTTGAGTCCGGCGTCCAACAAGGCCATGGCAATGGAGTACGGCTCTTCGCCGGTCGAGCACGGCAGGCTGAGAATGCGCAGTGCACGCAGGTTGTTGAGTTCGTCCAGCCGCCTGATCGCCAGCCTGGCCAGGGTGGCAAAGGATTCCGGGTAACGGAAGAACCAGGTCTCGGGCACGATCACCGCTTCGATCAGCGCTTGCTGCTCCTCCCGCGACCCCTGCAGGGTCTGCCAATACTCATCGGCGGTCTGCGAACGCGACGCGGTGCTGCGCTGGCGCACCGCACGCTCGATGATCGCCGGGCCCACCGATGTCACGTCGAGGCCGATGCGTTCCTTGAGAAAATCGAAAAACCGTTGGTCGTTGTTCATGCCGGCTCCTCAAGCAGCGCCGGGTCCAGTGGCGGCGACGGGAACAGCAGTGCGCGAACCCGCGCATCCAGCAGATCGGCGACACGCACCCACTGCAACAAACCTTGCGCATCTTCACGCACGGGCCCGAGGTACGGCGCCTGGCGGTTATCGAGGCCATAGGGCTGAAAATCCGTGGGGTCGCAACGCAAGGTGTCGGTGGCCTGCTCCAGGATCAGCCCGAGCCGTTGCGCTTCGCTGCGCTCGTCCGGTCGGTAATTGACCAGCACCAGCCGGGTGCTGGTGCGGGCCTGGGCCGCGACACCGAAGGCCAATGCACTGAGGTCGATGACCGGCACCACCGCGCCACGGTAGGCGAACACCCCGGCCACCCAGGCCGGCACCTGTGGAATCGGCTTCAAGGGCAGGCGTGGCAGCACTTCGGCGACGTCGGTCGCACGCAGGGCGTAGCGTTCGCTGCCGATACGAAACACCAGGAACAACGCCTGCGCCGCCGGCTTCACAGCGCTGCGTCTGGCCGTGAGTTCGCTCATCAGACTTTGAATCGCGAAACGCCGCTGCGCAGCCCGACGGCCACCTGGCTCAGTTCGTCGATGGCAAAGCTGGCCTGGCGCAAGGATTCGACGGTCTGGCTGCTGGCATCCCCCAACTGCACCAATGCATGGTTGATCTGCTCGGCGCCGGTGGCCTGGGCCTGCATGCCCTCATTGACCATCAGCACCCGTGGCGCCAGCGCCTGCACCTGATGAATGATCTGCGACAGTTGCTCGCCGACCTGCTGCACCTCGAACATGCCACGGCGCACTTCCTCGGAGAACTTGTCCATGCCCATGACCCCGGCCGAGACCGCCGACTGGATCTCGCGCACCATCTGCTCGATATCGTAGGTGGCCACGGCGGTCTGGTCCGCCAGGCGACGGACCTCGGTGGCGACCACGGCAAACCCCCGGCCGTATTCCCCGGCCTTTTCCGCCTCGATGGCCGCGTTCAACGACAGCAGGTTGGTCTGGTCGGCCACCTTGACGATGGTCACGACCACCTGATTGATGTTGCCGGCCTTCTCGTTGAGGATCGCCAGCTTGGCGTTGACCAGATCCGCAGCCCCCATCACCGAATGCATGGTTTCTTCCATGCGCGCCAGGCCCTGCTGCCCGGAGCCGGCGGCCACCGAGGCCTGGTCGGCAGCGGTAGAAACCTCGGTCATGGTGCGCACCAGGTCGCGGGAGGTGGCGGCGATTTCCCGGGACGTCGCCCCGATTTCCGTGGTCGTGGCCGCCGTTTCCGTGGCAGTGGCCTGCTGTTGCTTGGAGGTGGCGGCAATCTCGGTCACCGAGGTGGTGACCTGCACCGAAGAGCGCTGGGCCTGGGACACCAGTGACGTGAGTTCGACCATCATGTCGTTGAAGCCGGTTTCCACCGCACCGAACTCGTCCTTGCGCTCCAGGTTCAAGCGGCCGCTGAGATCGCCAGTGCGCATGACTTCAAGAATCTGCACGATGCGGTTCATCGGCGCCATGATCGCGCGCATCAGCAACAGGCCACACAGGGCTGCAGCCAGCACGGCCACCAGCAGTGAGATGCCCATGACGATTTTCGCCGAGACCACGGCGTTGTCGATGATCTCGATATCCTTGTCGGCCACCGCCTTGTTCTGGCGCAGGATGTCATTGAGTTTCATGCGACCGGCGGTCCACGCCGGCGTCAGTTGCTCGTTGAACAACGCGATGGCTTGCGCCTCCTGACTGCGCTTGTGCAAATCGAGCACGGCGCCGAGGATCTCGACGTATTCGGCATGGAGTTTTTCGAAAGCCGCGTATTCGACCTTGTCTTCTTCCGTCGTGACAGTGGCGCGATAGTCGGCCATGGCTGCCTGAACACGCGCTTCATAGCCCTTGAAGTCGGCGACATCTTCGCCACTGATGCCCTGCCCCTCTTTCAGGCCCAGCATTTCCTGAATCCGCAGATAACTGTCGACCCAGGCGCCACGGATCGTCGAACTGTAATAGACCCCGGGAAGCGCGTCTTCACGGACGCTGGCTTCGCTGTCTTCGATCTTCAGCAGCCGCGAATACGAGACGACCACCATCAGCAGCATGATGGCGATGATTACCGCAAAGCTCGCCAAGATGCGTTGGCGCAACGTCCAGTTCTTCACAGTCAGTCCTCGGGCCGTTTCAAATGCGGGGAGTATAGCCGAGGGCGGTGTGTCATTTATAAGACAGTTGCGCAGCACTTCTCATCCTGGCGCAAAGGGACATGGATCTGGCTTGGATGATGCGCAGTGGGTGATGACGCCTTCGCGGGCAAGCCCGCTCGCACAAGGGGATGTGGAGTGGGCATAGGTAGTGGCCATTCCCGAAAACCGAGGTGGGAGCGAGCCCGCTCCCACAGTGGATTGCGTTACACGGAGGCCTGGCGCACCTGTTTCTCCAGCTCGGCCTTCAGGCCCGGCGCCAGTTTCAACTGGCGGGCGAGTTCCTCCAGGTAGGATTTCTCCATGAAGCTCTCCTCGTCCACCATCATCACGCTGGCGATGTACATCTCGGCGGCCATTTCCGGGGTGCTGGCGGTGCGCGCCACGTCGGCAGGGTCCAGTGGCTTGTTCAGTTCGGCGTGCAGCCAGTGTTGCAGCTCCCGGTCGTTGTCGAGCCGGGTGAACTCGCCCTCGATCAGCGTGCGTTCACGCTCATCGACATGCCCGTCGGCCTTTGCGGCCGCCACCAGCGCGGTGAGAATCGCCTGGCTGTGCTGCTCGGCCTGCGCCGCCGGCAGGCGGTCCACGGTTTGCGGCTCACGGCCCGGCGCTGCGCCCTGCTGCGCCTGCCAGTTGCCGTAGGCCTTGTAGGCAATCACACCCAATGCCGCCAGGCCACCATAAAGGGCCACTTTGCCACCGACCTTGCGCACCTTCTTGTTGCCCATCAACAGGCCCATGGCACCCGCCGCCAGCGCGCCACCGCCGGCGCCCGACAACAGACCGCCCAGGCCGCTTGAACCGCCGCTGCCGCCGAGCAGCCCGCCCAATGCACCACCGGGGCCCTTGTTCTGTGTGCCACCGGCCTTGTTCTGCAGCAGGTCCTGGCCGGACTTGAGCAACTGATCGAGCAATCCACGGGTATTCATGTCTGTCGTCTCCATCAAGGACTTTTCAAGGCCACCAGCCTAGATCGAAAAGGCACAGCGGCGGCCGACGAGAGTGCTTCCGGATGTTGCCCCGATCTGACGACGCCACCCAAGCCATTCGATTAAAAAGATATACACTCCGGTGAATCGATAAAAACCGCCCACCGGGTGCCTGCTCATGATGACCCTGCGTCAAATCCGTCATTTCATCGCCGTGGCCGAGACCGGCTCGATCTCCGCCGCCGCACAGACCGCTTTCATTTCCCAGTCGACATTGACCCTGGCCATCCAGCAACTGGAGCAGGAGATCGGCGTCAGCCTGTTCAATCGTCACGCCAAGGGCATGACCCTCACGCACCAGGGGCATCAGTTCCTGCGCCAGGCGCACCTGATCCTGGCGACGGTGGATAACGCCAAGCGCAGCCTCCAGCAAAGCACCGACCAGGTGGCCGGGCAGTTGATCATCGGCGTGACCAGTCTGGTCGCCGGTTACTACCTCGCCGACCTGCTCACCCGCTTCCAGCGCGCCTACCCGAATGTGGAAATCCGCGTGATGGAGGATGAGCGCCCCTACATCGAGCATTTGCTGGTCAGCGGCGAAATCGACGTCGGCGTGTTGATCCTGTCCAACCTCGAGGACCGTCATGCCCTGCAGACCGAAGTGCTGACCCACTCACCCCATCGACTGTGGCTGCCGGCGCAGCATCCGCTGCTGGAGCACGACAGCATCAACCTCGCCGACGTGGCCCGCGAACCGCTGATTCAACTGAACGTCGACGAAATGGACCGCAACGCCCAGCGCATGTGGTCGGCGGCGTCGCTGCAACCGCGCATCACCCTGAAGACCGCTTCGACCGAAGCGGTGCGTAGCCTGGTGGCCGCCGGCCTGGGGGTTTCGATCCAGCCGGACATGACCTACCGCCCCTGGTCGCTGGAGGGCGACATCATCGAAGCCCGCCCCATCGCCGACCTGAGCCAGACCCTCGACGTCGGCCTGGCCTGGCGCCGGGGCACGGCCCGCCCGGCGCTGGTGGACCCCTTCCTGACCGTCGCCCGGGAACAACCGCACGGCGGACGCAAGCCATCTATTTAATCGAACGCCACCTTCAGTATTTAGTATTTGTCGACCTCGGGTCCGGGCACTAGTCTTGGTTCATCTATAAGACGGCCGGTCCCAGTCACAGGGAGCACCATGGCCACACAAGAAAAGAGAACCCGAAAAATGGCTGGCGCGCAGACTCCGTTGTTCACCGCGTTGTTGATCGATGGCGAACTGGTCGCGGGTCAGGGTTTTGTCGAGCCGATCCTCAATCCGGCCACCGGTGAAGTGTTGACGCACATCGCCGAGGCCAGCACCGAACAAGTCGAAGCCGCGATCCTGGCCGCTCACCACGCCTTCGCCAGTTGGTCCCGAACCACGCCCCAGCAACGCTCCAACCTGCTGCTGGAAATCGCCAACGCCATCGAGAAACAAGCCGACCTGCTGGCTCGCCTGGAGTCCCTGAACTGCGGCAAGCCATTGCACCTGGCTCGACAGGACGACCTGAACGCGACGGTCGATGTGTTCCGCTTCTTCGCTGGCGCCGTGCGTTGTCAGACCGGGCAGCTCAGCGGCGAGTACGTGCCGGGCTACACCAGCATGGTGCGCCGCGATCCCATCGGCGTGGTCGCCTCCATCGCGCCATGGAACTACCCGATCATGATGGCCGCGTGGAAAATCGCCCCGGCCCTGGCCGCCGGCAACACGCTGGTGTTCAAACCCTCCGAGCACACGCCGTTGTCGATTCTGGCCCTGGCGCCCGCCCTGGCCGAGATCCTGCCGCGCGGGGTGATCAACATCATTTGTGGCGGTGGCGAAGGCGTGGGCAGCCACCTGGTCAGTCACCCGAAAATCCGCATGGTGTCGCTGACCGGCGACATCGTCACCGGGCAGAAGATCTTGCAGGCCGCGGCGAAAACCCTGAAGCGCACGCACCTCGAACTCGGCGGCAAGGCGCCGGTGATCGTCTGTAACGATGCCGATATTCAGGCAGTGGTCGAAGGCATACGCACCTACGGGTACTACAACGCTGGCCAGGACTGCACGGCGGCGTGCCGCCTCTATGCACAGGCCGGGATCCACGACCGGCTGGTGGCCGAACTCGGCGCGGCGGTCGGCAGTCTGCGCTTTGCCGGCAAACGTGACGCCGACAACGAAATCGGCCCGCTGATCAGTACCCGCCAGCGCGACCGGGTGGCCAGTTTCGTCGAACGCGCCCTCGGCCAACCCCACATCGAACGGGTCACCGGGGCCGCGGTGCATTCCGGTGCCGGCTTCTATTACCAGCCGACCCTGTTGGCCGGCTGCAAGCAGAGCGATGAAATCGTCCAGCGGGAGGTGTTCGGCCCGGTGGTGACCGTGACCCGTTTCGAAGGGCTCGAGCAAGCGGTGGACTGGGCCAACGATTCGGAATACGGCCTGGCGTCCTCGGTCTGGACCCAGAACCTGGACAAGGCGATGCAGGTCGCGGCGCGCTTGCAGTACGGCTGCACCTGGATCAACAGCCATTTCATGCTGGTCAGCGAAATGCCCCACGGCGGCCTGAAACGCTCGGGCTACGGCAAGGACCTGTCCAGCGATTCGCTTCAGGACTACAGCGTGGTTCGGCACATCATGGCCCGCCACGGACAGCATTTATAAAAAGCGCACTACGCTGACAATTAGCCGTAAAGGCATTGGCTTCACCACGTTCAACACTGCCCCGACCATAATTAAAGAAGAGGGAAACCCAATGTTCGTGCACAAGACCGCACTGCTCAGTGCAATCACTACCGCGCTGCTGGCCAGCGCCAGCGTCCAGGCTGCCGAGCCGCTGAAGTCAGTCGGCGCTGGCGAAGGCCAGCTGGATATCGTGGCGTGGCCCGGTTACATCGAACGTGGCGAAAGCGACAAGGCCTATGACTGGGTGAGCGGTTTCGAGAAAGAAACCGGCTGCAAGGTCAACGTGAAGACCGCCGCCACCTCCGATGAAATGGTCAGCCTGATGGCCAAGGGCGGCTACGACCTGGTCACGGCGTCCGGCGACGCGTCCCTGCGCCTGATCGTCGGCAAGCGTGTGCAACCGATCAACACCGCGTTGATCCCGAACTGGAAGAACCTCGACCCACGCCTCAACGATGCGCCATGGTACGTGGTCAACAAGCAGACCTACGGCACCCCGTACCAGTGGGGCCCGAACGTGCTGATGTACAACACCAACGTGTTCAAGACCGCGCCGGATAGCTGGGGCGTGCTGTTCAATGCGCAAAACCTGCCGGACGGCAAGCCGAACAAGGGTCGCGTACAAGCCTATGACGGCCCGATCTACATCGCCGATGCAGCGCTGTACCTGAAAACCGCCAAGCCGGAACTGGGCATCCAGAGCCCTTACGAGCTGACCGAAGCGCAGTACAAGGCCGTGCTCGACCTGTTGCGTGCCCAGCAGCCGCTGATCCACCGCTACTGGCACGACACCACCGTGCAAATGAGCGACTTCAAGAACGAAGGTGTGGTCGCTTCCGGCGCCTGGCCGTATCAGGTCAACGGCCTGGTGAACGAGAAGCAGCCGATCGCGTCGACCATTCCGAAAGAAGGCGCCACCGGTTGGGCCGACACCACCATGCTGCATACCGAGGCCAAGCACCCGAACTGTGCCTACAAGTGGATGGACTGGTCGCTGCAACCGAAGGTCCAGGGTGACGTGGCGGCCTGGTTCGGTTCGTTGCCGGCGGTCCCGGCGGCGTGCAAGGAGAGCGAACTGCTCGGCGCCGAGGGCTGCAAAACCAACGGTTTCGATCAATTCGACAAGATTGCCTTCTGGAAAACCCCGCAGGCTGAAGGCGGCAAGTTCGTGCCGTACAGCCGCTGGACCCAGGACTACATCGCGATCATGGGCGGCCGTTAATCCGTCCTCCCGTGTGGGAGCGAGCCTGCTCGCGATGTGGGCATCACAGTCAACATCATTGCTGACTGACACACCGCCATCGCGAGCAGGCTCGCTCCCACAAATGTGTTCGGCGGGCAGATAACCGTTTTGTTTTTCAGAAGTCCAGGCAGGGCCGCTGCGACGGCCTCCGCCTTTTTGGAGCACCGCACCATGACGCTTGCAGTCCAATTCACCAACGTTTCCCGTCTGTTCGGCGATGTGAAAGCCGTAGACCGGGTTTCCATCGACATCCAGGACGGCGAGTTCTTTTCCATGCTGGGCCCTTCGGGCTCGGGCAAAACCACCTGTTTGCGCCTGATCGCCGGTTTCGAACAACCGAGCGCCGGCTCCATCCGGATTCACGGCCAAGAAGCCGCCGGGCTCCCGCCGTACGAGCGTGACGTCAACACCGTGTTTCAGGACTACGCCCTGTTCCCGCACATGAACGTGCTCGACAACGTGGCCTACGGCCTGAAAGTCAAAGGCGTCGGCAAAAGCGAACGCCTCGCCCGCGCTGAAGAAGCCCTCGACATGGTCGCCCTCGGCGGCTACGGCGGGCGCAAACCGGTGCAGCTTTCCGGCGGTCAACGCCAACGCGTGGCCCTGGCCCGCGCGCTGGTCAATCGCCCTCGGGTGCTGCTGCTCGACGAGCCGCTCGGCGCACTCGACCTGAAGCTGCGCGAGCAAATGCAAAGCGAGCTGAAGAAACTGCAACGCCAGCTCGGCATCACCTTCATTTTCGTCACCCACGACCAGACCGAAGCGCTGTCGATGTCCGACCGGGTCGCCGTGTTCAACAAAGGTCGCATCGAACAAGTGGACACCCCGCGCAACCTCTACATGAAACCGGCGACCACCTTTGTCGCGGAATTCGTCGGCACCTCCAACGTGATCCGCGGCGATCTGGCGAAGCAGCTCAGCGGCAACCCGCAACCGTTTTCGATTCGCCCGGAACACGTGCGCTTTGCCGAAGGCCCGCTGGCCAGCCATGAAATCGAAGTCAGCGGCCTGCTCCACGACATCCAATACCAGGGCAGCGCCACCCGCTATGAACTGAAGCTGGAAAACGGCCAGACCCTGAACATCAGCCAGGCCAACAATCAGTGGCTGGACGTCAGCGCCCAGCACCAGACCGGGCAACGCCTCAGCGCCCGCTGGGCACGGGAAGCGATGATCCCGCTGCACGACACCGCAGGCGGGGTGTGACATGAACAGCGTGGCAATCACCCCGACCCCGGTCAGCGGCTCGCCGTTGCGCAGGTTCTCCAACCTGCTGTACCGGCGCCCGAACTTTTACCTGTCGCTGTTGCTGGTGCCCCCGCTGCTGTGGTTTGGCGCGATCTACCTGGGTTCGTTGCTGGTGCTGTTGTGGCAAGGCTTCTATACCTTCGACGACTTCACCATGGCGGTCACCCCCGACCTGACCCTGGCCAACCTTGCCGCACTGTTCCAGCCGTCGAACTTCGACATCATCCTGCGCACCCTGAGCATGGCCATCGTGGTGTCGATCGCCAGCGCCATCGTCGCGTTCCCGATCGCCTACTACATGGCGCGCTACACCACCGGCAAGACCAAGGCGTTTTTCTACATCGCGGTGATGATGCCGATGTGGGCCAGCTACATCGTCAAGGCCTACGCCTGGACGCTGCTGCTGGCCAAGGGCGGCGTGGCGCAGTGGTTCGTCCAGCACCTGGGGCTGGAGCCGCTGCTGCAGTTCGTGCTGGGCATTCCGGGCGTGGGCGGCAGCACCCTGTCGACCTCCCACCTGGGACGTTTCATGGTGTTCGTCTACATCTGGCTGCCGTTCATGATCCTGCCGATCCAGGCGTCGCTGGAACGCTTGCCACCGTCGCTGCTGCAAGCCTCCGCCGACCTCGGGGCCAAGCCGCGCCAGACCTTCATGCAGGTGATTCTGCCGCTGTCGATCCCGGGCATCGCCGCCGGTTCGATCTTTACCTTTTCCCTGACCCTGGGCGACTTCATCGTGCCGCAACTGGTGGGACCGCCCGGCTATTTCGTCGGCAGCATGGTGTACGCCCAGCAAGGCGCGATCGGCAACATGCCCATGGCCGCCGCATTCACCCTGGTGCCGATCGTGCTGATCGCCATCTACCTGACCATCGTCAAACGACTGGGGGCCTTCGATGCACTCTGAACGAGCTTCCCTGGGTCTGCGCATCGCCGCCTGGGGCGGGTTGGTGTTCCTGCACTTCCCGATCCTGATCATCTTCCTCTACGCCTTCAACACCGAAGACGCGGCGTTCAGCTTTCCACCCAAGGGCTTCACCCTGAAGTGGATCAGCATCGCGTTCTCCCGTCCGGACGTGCTGGAGGCGATCAAGCTGTCGCTGCAGATCGCCGCCATCGCCACCCTGATTGCCATGGTCCTCGGCACCCTCGCGTCCGCCGCGTTGTACCGCCGGGACTTCTTCGGCAAGCAAGGCATCTCGCTGATGCTGATCCTGCCGATTGCGCTGCCGGGGATCATCACCGGGATCGCGCTGCTGGCGACCTTCAAATCGTTGGGGATCGAGCCGGGGATGTTCACCATCATCGTCGGCCACGCGACCTTCTGCGTGGTGATCGTCTACAACAACGTCATCGCCCGGCTGCGCCGCACTTCGCACAGCCTGATCGAGGCTTCGATGGACCTGGGCGCCGACGGCTGGCAGACCTTCCGCTACATCATGCTGCCCAATCTCGGCTCGGCCCTGCTGGCGGGCGGCATGCTGGCGTTCGCGCTGTCGTTCGACGAAATCATCGTCACCACCTTCACCGCCGGCCATGAACGCACCCTGCCGCTGTGGCTGCTCAACCAGCTCAGCCGCCCCCGGGACGTACCGGTGACCAACGTCGTGGCGATGCTGGTGATGATCGTGACCATGCTGCCGATTCTCGGCGCCTATTACCTGACCCGTGGCGGCGAGAGTGTCGCGGGCAGTGGCGGCAAATGAATCGATAACGGACACCACAACACCCCTGTGGGAGCGAGCAGGCTCGCTCCCACAAAAAACAAGAACAGTTTCGAAGAGGACAATGCCATGCAAACCCAACTCCTGATCAACGGCCAGCTCGTCAACGGCGAAGGCCCCGCCCAACCGGTGTTCAACCCGGCGCTGGGCCGCGTGCTGGTGGAAATCAACGAAGCCAGCGAAGCCCAGGTGGACGCCGCCGTGCGCGCCGCCGATGCGGCGTTCGACAGCTGGTCACAGACCCCGCCGAAAGACCGTTCGCTGCTGCTGCTCAAACTCGCCGATGCCATCGAAGCCCACGGCGAGGAACTGGCCAAGCTGGAATCGGACAACTGCGGCAAGCCCTATAGCGCAGCACTGAACGACGAGATCCCGGCCATTGCCGATGTGTTTCGCTTCTTCGCCGGCGCCAGCCGTTGCATGAGCGGTTCGGCCGGCGGCGAATACCTGCCCGGCCACACCTCGATGATCCGTCGCGACCCGGTGGGTGTGATCGCTTCTATCGCGCCGTGGAACTACCCGCTGATGATGGTCGCCTGGAAAATCGCCCCGGCCCTGGCCGCCGGTAATACCGTGGTGCTCAAGCCGTCGGAACAAACCCCGCTGACCGCGCTGCGCCTGGCGCAATTGGCGTCGGAAATTTTCCCGGCCGGTGTACTCAACCTGGTGTTCGGTCGCGGCCCCACCGTTGGCCACCCACTGGTGAACCACCCGAAAGTGCGCATGGTGTCGCTGACCGGCTCCATCGCCACCGGTTCGAACATCATTTCCAGCACCGCCGACAGTGTTAAACGGATGCACATGGAACTGGGCGGCAAGGCGCCGGTGATCATCTTCGACGACGCCGACATCGACGCCGCCGTGGAAGGCATTCGCACCTTCGGCTTCTACAACGCCGGCCAGGACTGCACCGCCGCGTGCCGCATCTATGCACAGGCCGGCATCTACGAAAAGTTCGTCGAGAAGCTCGGCGCGGCCGTCAGCAGCATCAAGTACGGCGTGCAGGATGACCCCTCCACCGAACTGGGCCCGCTGATCACCGCGCAACACCGCGACCGCGTGGCCGGGTTTGTCGAACGCGCCGTGGCACAGTCGCACATTCGCCTGGTCACCGGCGGCAAAGCCGTGGAAGGCAACGGTTTCTTCTTCGAACCCACCGTGCTGGCGGATGCGCAGCAGGACGACGAAATCGTGCGTCGCGAGGTGTTCGGGCCGGTGGTGTCGGTGACGAAATTCAACGATGAAGCGCAGGTGCTGGGCTGGGCCAACGATTCGGACTACGGCCTGGCCTCGTCGGTGTGGACCGCCGATGTCGGCCGCGCCCATCGCCTGTCTGCCCGCTTGCAGTACGGCTGCACCTGGGTCAACACCCACTTCATGCTGGTCAGCGAAATGCCCCATGGCGGTCAGAAACTGTCCGGGTACGGCAAGGACATGTCGATGTACGGGTTGGAGGATTACACCGTCGTTCGCCATGTGATGTTCAAACACTGAAGCATTGAAAGCTTCGCGAGCAAGCCCGCTCCCACAGGGCGATACATTTCAAAGGGGGGAGCGGACTTGCTCGCGAAGGCATCACCTCGGTTTCAAGGTAGAAGCCGGCATTAGGCATCACCGGGTTTCAAAGCCACACCCACAACAATAACCACCGATCCCGGCGGCGCCCTCTCGGCCCCGCCAAGGGTTCGGCCATCCGAAATCTGCCGATTTTCCGGAGCTGACACACCATGAGCGTACTACCCGAACTCCCCACAGCAGCGGTCGACAGCGATGCCGAGCAACTGCGCCAGCTGGGTTACACCTCCAACTTCAATCGCAGCATGAGCCTGTGGGAAAACTTCGCCCTGGGCTTCACCTATCTCTCCCCGGTCGTCGGGGTCTATACCCTCTTCGGCCTGTGCCTGGCAGCCGGCGGGCCACCGATGTTCTGGGCCTACCTGCTGGTCGGTTGCGGCCAGTTGCTGGTGTGCCTGATCTTCGGTGAAGTGGTTTCGCAGTTCCCGATTTCCGGCGGTGTGTACCCTTGGGCCCGCCGTCTGGTCGGCAAGCGCTGGGCGTGGATGGTCGGCTGGATCTACTCCATCGCCCTGTGCGTGACCATCGCCGCCGTCGCTGTCGGCGCCGGCCCCTACCTCGCCGCGATGATGGGGTTCGAACCGAGCAACAACACCAACATCGTCATCGCCCTGGTGCTGACGCTGTTCGCCACCCTGGTCAACCTCAGCGGCACCAAGACGCTGGCGCGCATCGCCATGTTCGGCTTTCTCTGCGAACTGATCGGTGCGGTGATCGTGGGTGTGTACCTGCTGATCTTCGAGCGTCATCAGCCCATCAGCGTGCTGTTCAACACCTTCGACATCAGCATCAATGGCTCGTACTTGCCGGCCTTCCTCACGGCGTCCCTGGCGGGGATGTTCCTGTACTACGGCTTCGAGGCCTGCGGCGACGTTGCCGAAGAAACCCCGAACCCGAGCAAGAAAATCCCGGTGGCCATGCGCATGACCATCTACATCGGCGGCATCGCCGCGATGTTCGCCTGCCTGGCACTGATCCTCGCCGTGCCGGACATGCAAGCGGTGATCAACGGCACCGACAAGGACCCTGTCGGCACCATTCTCAACAACGCGTTCGGACCGGTCGGCTCGAAAATGGTCATGGGCGTGGTGATGATTTCCTTCATCTCGTGTGTCATCAGCCTGCAGGCAGCGGCGAGTCGCCTGCTGTATTCCTACGCCCGCGACGAAATGGTCATCGGCAGCCGCGTACTGAAAAAAATCTCGCCCAACACCCAGGTGCCGGTTGCCGCACTGTTCGTCTCCGGCGTGCTGCCGGCGCTGATCATCATTCTCGGCTTCTTTCTCCAGGATGCGGTTGCCACCATCGTCAGCTTCGCCGCCATCGGCATCTACCTGGCCTTCCAGATGATTGTGCTCGCCGCCCTCTACGCGCGCCTCAAAGGCTGGAAACCCAGTGGTAAATTCACCCTCGGTGCCTGGGGATGGCTGGTCAACCTCGGCGCACTGGCCTACGGCATTGGCGCCATCATCAACATGGCCTGGCCGCGCACGCCGGATGCCGAGTGGTACGTCAACTACGCGATGGTGCTGAGCACGGCGATCGTGATCGGTCTGGGGTTGCTGTACATGTGGATTGGCAAGCCGTATGACCATGGTACGGCGCCGGCCGGGGATGCCTGGAAGGTGGGTCGCTAGCGTTATTTGCCCCGGTGCCGCCAGGGTACCGGGGCGTTCGTTGCCATTCATCGCCTCCTTTCGATGGGTGCATGGCCTGTTCGAGTCCTGCGTGTTCTGCAGCCGCGGGCGGAACGATCGCACGACGGGTCATGGGCGATATTCAGCCGCGGCACCGTCGCCACGGCTGAACGCCGTTGCTCAATCAAAACCGCGAAACACTGCGCATCGCATCCACCAGATAGCGCATGGCAATCCGGTCGTTCTCCGACAACTCGCGATAGCGCTCCACCAGCTTCAATTCCTCGGAATTCAGACGACGCCTTCGCCGCCCGATACCCAGGCAGGGGAAGATTCCCAACATTTCGGTGATGCCTTGTACTTTCGACATGGACGATGTCCTTCTCTAACGTCAAAGAAACTTGCAACTACTGCATCGCCCTTCCCTTTTTCAGCCGCCTCCTCGTGCCAACTGAATCCCACCGGCCTGAGGGCAGAAACCGGTCATGCCCATAGAATAGAAACTATCCCGGCGCTGAAAAGTGGTTTTTAGAGTAATTAGTCGAAAAAAGCAGAAATGCCCTCTAATTCAGAAGTCTCTGTGGGAAACGTTAACCGGAAATGTCTTGTTTCATTGCTGCGCCATCGCCCTGACATCAACCATTTTTGCTCTGAAGGCGAACCGTTTAAGCTATTTGGCATCTGTTCTAAGTCCGCTGCGTTTGGCCGAAGGCATGTCCGAACCCCATTTTTGATCCAGTACCTGCCAGGAACGGCATGGGATTGCTCACGACAGGTTGTATTTATGCACCGCAGGAATTTGCTCAAAGCGTCCATGGCCATCGCTGCCTACACCGGTTTGTCTGCCTCCGGCCTGCTGGCCGCCCAGGCCTGGGCAAGTAACGGGACGGCAGATGGGGAGGCCCAGGCCTTCGACTTCGAAACGCTGAAAAGCCAGGCCAAGCAGCTCGCCGGCAAGGCCTATCAGGACACCAAGCAGGTGCTGCCGCCGACCCTGGCGACCATGACGCCGCAAAACTTCAACGCCATCCGCTACGACGCCAATCATTCCCTGTGGAAAGATCTGAAAGGTCAGCTGGATGTGCAGTTTTTCCACGTAGGCATGGGTTTCAAGCAACCGGTGCGCATGTACAGCGTCGACCCGAAGACGCGTCAGGCACGCGAGGTGCACTTCCGTCCCTCGCTGTTCAACTATGAAAACACCTCGGTCGACACCCAGCAGCTCAAGGGAGACCTGGGTTTTTCCGGCTTCAAGCTGTTCAAGGCCCCGGAACTGGACCGCCACGACGTGGTGTCCTTCCTCGGTGCCAGTTATTTCCGTGCGGTCGATGCCACCGGCCAGTACGGGCTGTCGGCTCGCGGCCTGGCGGTCGATACCTACGCCAAAAAACGCGAGGAATTCCCCGACTTCACCAAGTTCTGGTTCGAGACCCCGGACAGGAACAGCACCCGTTTTGTGGTCTACGCGTTGCTCGACTCGCCGAGCGCAACCGGCGCCTACCGGTTTGACATCGACTGCCAGGCCGAGCGTGTGGTGATGGAAGTCGATGCGCACGTCAACGCCCGCACCGCCATCGACCAACTGGGCATCGCCCCGATGACCAGCATGTTCAGTTGCGGCACCCACGAACGACGCATGTGCGACACCATTCACCCGCAGATCCATGACTCCGATCGCCTGGCGATGTGGCGCGGCAACGGCGAATGGATCTGCCGCCCGCTGAACAACCCCGCGACCTTGCAGTTCAATGCCTTCGCGGACACCGATCCGAAGGGTTTCGGCCTGGTGCAGACCGATCATGAGTTCGCCAGCTATCAGGACACCGTCGACTGGTACAGCCGGCGTCCGAGCCTGTGGGTCGAACCGACCACCGCGTGGGGCGAAGGCTCTATCGATTTGCTGGAGATCCCCACGACCGGCGAGACCATGGATAACATCGTCGCATTCTGGACCCCGAAAAAACCCGTCGCGGCCGGCGATTCGCTGAATTACGGCTACAAGCTGTACTGGAGCGCACTGCCGCCCGTCGGCACGCCGCTGGCACGGGTCCACGCGACCCGCTCGGGCATGGGAGGCTTCACCGAGGGCTGGGCGCCGGGCGAGCACTACCCGGAAGTCTGGGCCCGCCGCTTTGCCGTGGACTTCACCGGCGGCGGACTGGAGCGCCTGCCTGACGGCACCGGCATCGAGCCGGTGGTGACCTGCTCCAATGGCGAGGTCAAGGACTTCAGCGTGCTGGTGCTCGATGACATCAAGGGCTACCGGATCCTGTTCGATTGGTACCCGACCAACGACAGTGTCGACCCGGTGGAGTTGCGCCTGTTTATCCGTACCAACGATCGGACGCTGAGCGAAACCTGGCTGTATCAATACTTCCCGCCGGCGCCGGACAAGCGTAAATACACCTGACAGGGGCAGACTCACTCCCACACGGGCAACGCTGGCCGTGTGGGAGCGAGCCTGCTCGCGATGATCGTCAACGATAACGCGACAAGCCTGATGCCAAGCGGTGCCCTCCCTTTCATCGAGCAGGCTCGCTCCCAACGGGGCAGGGCCGCTTTCTGCGCTACACCCACAATTTCTTCGTCTTCGCCAACCACCGACTAAGCTTCAGACAAGTCCGATCAATCTGCGTGAATGGATCAGTCGACTATGGGCGCGCTGTGGCAAACCGATTCGAGTAAAAATGTGGTTCCGACTGAACGTGTGGATGAAGCGCCTTTACCTGAAAAAACCCGTCGCAGCCGTGTCAGACATGGCTGGAAGGCGTTTTTCCTGCTGCTGCTGATTATCCTGGTCGCGTTGGGGTTGGCAGCCGTCAGGGAAATGCGCACGTCGAAGTTTCAATCCCGGGAAGCCAGCAAATTCGCCGCGACCCTGACCTATGAACTGCAACCGGGCCCCAGCGACGCCATTCGCTACCCCGGCGCCGGGCCTTTCGACATGCGGTTGGGCTACAGCTCGCTAGGGGAATTCCTGCCCCGACTGATCAAGCGCGACTACGTCATCGCGGCCCAGACCCGCTTTTCCCAGGCGTTGATGGACTACAGCGACAAGGGCCTTTTCGTGCCTTATCAGGAAAAAATCCAGGCCGGGTTGTTGATCACCGACTGCCGGGCGGCTCCGTTGTATCAGTACAAGTACCCACAGCAGCTCTATGCGAGCTTCGACGCCATCCCGCCGGTGGTGGTCAACAGCCTGCTGTTCATCGAAAACCGTTTCCTGCTCGACCCAGACCTGCCCAGGGCCAACCCTGCCGTGGACTGGCCGCGATTCGGCATGGCCGCGTGGTCGCAAGTGGCCAAATGGCTGCACATGCCTGGCCAGTCGGCGGGCGGCAGTACCCTGGCGACCCAGCTCGAGAAGTATCGGCATTCGCCCGATGGGCTGACGGTATCGGGCGGGGAGAAAATCCGGCAGATGATTTCCGCCAGCATTCGCGCCTATCAGGCCGGCCCGGAAACGCTCGAGGCGCGTAAAAACGTGGTGCGTGACTACCTCAACAGCGTGCCCCTGTCGGCCGTCCCTGGCCACGGCGAGGTGCATGGCATGGCCGAAGGGTTGCGGGTCTGGTACGGCACCGACTTCAACCAGGCGAACGAACGGCTGTCCAGCCCCGATACGGACCCCAAGACCCTGGCGGAAAAGGGCCTGGCCTTGCGCGAAATGCTGTCGTTGATGATCGCCCAGCGCCGCCCCTCCCACTACCTGACCAAGGGACGTGACGAACTGGCCAACCTCACCGACAGCCATATCCGCCTGCTGGCGCTGAACAACGTCATCGATGCACCGTTTGCCGCCGCCGCGCTGGCCGCCAAGGTGACCTACCGCGACTGGCTGACCCAGCCGACCATTCAGCCGATCGAAACCAACAAGGGCATCAGCGTGGCGCGCAGTCGCCTGGGCGGGCTGCTCAATCGTCCTCTGTACGACCTCGATCGCCTCGATCTCTCGGCCACCAGCACCCTGCAGGGCGACCTTCAGGCGCAGACCACCGAATACCTCAAGCACCTCTCCGACCCGGCCTTCGCTGCGCAGATCGGCTTGATCGGCGAACGCCTGCTCACCCCCACCAGCACCACGCAGGTACGCTACAGCTTCACCCTGTTCGAGCTGACCCCGGACGGCTCGCGCGTACGGATACAGACCGACAGCACCGACCAGCCCTTCGACATCAACGAAGGCAGCAAGCTGGAACTGGGTTCCACCGCCAAGATGCGCGTGCTCACCACCTACCTGCAAATCATCGCCGAGCTGCACGACAAATACGCCGGCATGAGCATCGCGGACCTGAAGAAAGTCGACGTCCCGGACCAGGATCGCCTCAGCCGCTGGGCCGTCGACTACCTGATCCAGAACAAGGACCGCAACCTGCCGGCGATGCTCGGCGCGGCGCTGGACCGCAAATACTCCGCCAGTCCCGGCGAGGCCTTTTTCACCGGTGGCGGGCTGCACGTGTTCAATAACTTTCGCAAGGAAGACAACGGCCGCAATCCGACCCTGCGCGATGCCCTGCGCGAATCGATCAACCTGCCGTTCATACGGCTGATGCGCGACCTGGTGCGCTATACCACCTACTCCGGCCCCAGCAGCAGCGCCGAGTTGCTCGGTGACGACCGCGACCCCCGGCGCCAGGAATACCTGGCCTCGTTCGCCGACCGCGAAGGCACGTCGTTCCTGTTGCGATTCTGGAAGAAGTACAAGAACAAGGACACTCAGGAACGCCTCGAAACCTTCCTCGACGGTATGCGCCCGACACCGATTCGCATGGCGGCGGTGCATCGCTACCTGTTGCCCCAGGCCAGCCAGGAAAGTTTCAACAGCTTCGTGCGTTCGCACCTCAGCGGCGCCAAGCTCACCGAAAAACTGACCGACGAACGCCTGCAACGGCTTTACGAAAACTACAGCCCCGGCCTCTACGACCTGCCGGATCAGGGCTTCATCGCCAAGGTCCACCCTCTGGACCTGTGGCTGATGGGCTATCTGCTGAACCACCCGGATGCCAAGTGGAGCGAGGTGGTCAAGGCCAGTCAGTTCGAGCGCCAGGAAGTCTACAGCTGGCTGTTCAAGAGCCGGCACAAGGGTGCGCGAGACAGCCGCATCCGCACCATGCTGGAGATCGAGGCGTTCCTCGACATCCATCAGCGCTGGCAGAAAGTCGGCTATCCGTTCGATCACCTGGTGCCGTCACTGGCCACCGCCATTGGCAGTTCCGGTGACCGACCGGCCGCGCTGGCCGAGCTGATCGGCACCATCCTCAACGACGGTGTGCGCATGCCGACGCTGCGCATCGACAGCCTGCACTTTGCGGCGAATACCCCCTATGAAACCAAGTTGATCAACGACCCGGACGTGGGCAAACGGGTGATGCCATCGGAAGTCGCCACCGCCATGCGCGAAGCCTTGTCACAAGTGGTGGACGCCGGTACGGCCAAGCGGGTGTCCGGCAGTTTCGTCACCCCTGATGGCAAATCACTGGCGATGGGGGGCAAAACCGGGACCGGGGATAACCGCATCGAATCGTTCGGCTCGGGAGGACGTATCATCAGTTCGAAATCCGTCAACCGTACGGCGACCTTTGTGTTCTATATCGGTGATCACCATTTCGGCACCCTGACCGCTTTCGTACCGGGACGGTCGGCCGAAAACTTCAAGTTCACCTCGGCACTGCCCGTGCAGGTGCTCAAGGGCATGGCACCGATTCTCACCCCTTACCTGCAACCGGGAAGCAGCACCCAGTGCCTTCCCGTTGAAGTGGCGCGACGCGAATGAGCAATGGCCGGCCACATGCAGTGCATTGATCCGGCCGGACAACGTCAGACTTCCGAATCCCAGATGACGGTGACGTTTCCCGAGTAGGTTCGCTCGGCGCCCGTCAGCATGTGTTCCACATGCTCCCTGGCCACTTCGAAATGCAGGGTCCCGGGTTTGCGATCGACGTAGAAAGCAGGCTGGAACAGCTCGGTGCCGCTGCCGTCGATCAACAAAGGACGGCGATTCACCGGCCCGTTGGCATCCTCCAGGCCGTTGGGCAGCGTGACACTGACGTTCAGCGGCACGCCATGACCGGACGTCGGCTCCAGCAGCGCGCAGGTTTTGCCGGCCATCGAGTACTCGCACTCCAGACGCATCTTGAAGCGACTCGACGACGAAATGTTGAAGGTCTGGTCGCGAAACAATCGCACGGGTTTTTGCCCATGATTCAGCCAGGCCTGCCACCCCCCCTGAGGCACCAGCTCCACGCGGTTGCCACCCGGTGGAATTTTCACATCGAGCGAATGCTGCACGTCCAGCGTGAAGTTGAAGGTGAACTGATTGTCCCTGGGGATCATGACATCACCGAAATCGAAATCGCCCCCGGGCCCCATGCTGTAGGAGAGGCTGCCGGTGTATTGCCCGGTCGACATCGTCAGGGGCCTTGGGGTTTTGATCGCGTAGGCGTATTCGATATTGCTGTATGCGAATGTTGGAATGTCTGTGCCCGGTGTCCGACTACAGACACCGGCATTTTCAGGAACGATCCAGAAGAACAAGGCGAAAGAATTGGCGGCAGCGATGTAATTGATGCCCTTGCAGGGGCTGGGCGCCTCGCGCCATTGGCTGGCCCAGTTAACGTTCGGCAATTGCCATGCACCCACGCCCGGGGGATTGCTCAGGTCCCAGCGGTGGCCAATGCCGGCAATGCGCACCTGCACCGTTTCCACTTCGCCCGTTTCGCGGTGGGTCACCTGCAGGTCCCGCCATTCAGAAGGGACTTTCCACATGGCTCCTTGCCGCGGATCGACATGATTGGCACGGATGGTTGCATTGGACGCCGCATGGAAATCGTTACTGCGAATGCTGAAGATCCCCTCCGCCAGGCAGTGCGGAATTGCCGGCGCGTGCCACTCGCACACACCGCTTTGCGGCGTTGTATTGACGAACTCATTCTGCATGGGACTGGCCGGGTCCGGGACGAATCTCGCGGTGATGTCCTGGGTCAATGCATTCGCACTGGCGGACACCGCCAACAATGAAGCGCTGAAGAAATGACAGAGCCGATGCGTGCTGCTTTTCGAACTATCCATGTCTGTTCCGTATGGCTGTGCCGGCAAGAGAAGGGGCTTGAACATCACGATCGTCACACCTCCGAATCCCAAACCACCGTGACCAGCCCGGAATACTGTTTTCCAGCGCCGCTGAGCATTTGTTCGACATGCTCCCGGGCAATGTCGAAATGCAGCTTGGCGGGTTTGCGATCGACGTAAAAACCGGGCTGGAACAACTCGGTGCCGCTGCCATCCAGCAACAGGGGACGGCGATTGACCGGTTGCCCGCCCCCATCGCTCAAACCGTTGGGCAAACTGACACTCACGTTCAACGGCACCGAATGCCCGGACGTGGCTTCGCGCAACGCGCAGGTGTTGCCCCCGTCCGGGTACTGGCATTCAAGGTTCATCTTGAAGCGCGACGACGCCGAGACATTGAAGGTCTGGTCACGAAACAGCCGCGTCGGTTTGCGCCCCTGGTTCAGCCAGGCTTGCCAGCCACCCTGGGGTAACAGTTCCACCCGATGGCCACCGGGGGGAATGTCGACTTTGAGGGTGTGCATGACGTCCAGCGTGAAGTTGAACGTGAACACGTTGTCCTCAGGCAGTACGACATCACCAAAATCGAAGTCTGAGCCGGGCCCCATGGAGTAATTGATGCTGCCGATGTATTGCCCGGATGACAGCGCCAGTGGATTGGGCGTTTTAATCGAGTAACCGTAGTCAATCGTCCAATACCACAACCTCGGAATGTCTCCGATTGGTTGTCGACTACAGGTTCCCGCGCCCTCAGGAACGACCCAGAAAAAACGTGCCCAATTCGCGGCCCCTTGCAGGTAATTAATGCCCACGCAAGGGCTTGGCGCCTGCCGCCACTGATGACTCCAGCTCGACCCCGCCCAGACACTGACACCTGGAGGATTGTCCAGAAACCAGGCTCCACCGATGGCAGAAATACGTAACTGCACGGTCGACACCTCTCCGGTAGACACGTGAGTGACGGTGACGTCTCGCCACTCGGACGGCACCTTCCACATGGCGCCCTGCCGGGGATCCTGATGATTGGCCTGAATGGGTCTGATCGAGTTCGCAGCAAATCCAGTCCGAATGGAGAAAATACCCAACGCGTCACATTGTGCGGCAGCCCCTTCCACGCACACGCCACTGACGGGCGTTGTATTGACGAACTCGTTGTTCAATGGATTCCCCGGATCCGGATTGAATTTCGCGGTGATGTCCTGAACCAGCGCATTCGCACTGGCGGACACCGCCAACAACGAAGCGCTGAAGAATTGGCAGAGCCGGTGGGCGCCGCGTTGAGGGTTATGCATGTAATGTCCATTTGGCCGTGAAAGCGAGAAAAGTTGATTCAAGATGACGATGGCTCACACCTCTGAATCCCAAACCACCGTGACCTGGCCCGAATACTGTGCTCCAGCACCGCTGAGCATCTGTTCGACATGCTCCCGGGCAATGTCGAAATGCAGCTTGGCGGGCTTGCGATCGACGTAAAAACCGGGCTGGAACAACTCGGTGCCGCTGCCATCCAGCAACAGGGGACGGCGATTGACCGGTTGCCCGCCCGCATCGCTCAAACCGTTGGGCAAACTGACACTCACGTTCAACGGCACCGAATGCCCGGACGTGGCTTCGCGCAACGCGCAGGTGTTGCCCCCGTCCGGGTACTGGCATTCAAGGTTCATCTTGAAGCGCGACGACGCCGAGACATTGAAGGTCTGGTCACGAAACAGCCGCGTCGGCTTGCGCCCCTGGTTCAGCCAGGCTTGCCAGCCACCTTGCGGCAGCAATTCCACCCGATGGCCGCCCGGCGGGATCTCCACCTTCAACGTATGCTCGACGTTCAACGTCATGTTGAAGGTGAGGAGGCTGTCATTCGGGATCATGACGTCGCCAAAATCGAAGTCCTGGTTGGGCCCGAGCGAGTAACTCAGCGAGCCGGTATATTGGCCGCTGGACATGGTCAGGGGATTGGGCGTTTTCAATTCATAGGCGTATTCGAAGTTCACGTACTTGAGCGAGCTGATATCGCTCACTGCCTGGCGGCTGCAGGTCCCGGCGTTTTCAGGCACCCGCCAGAACCAGAGCGTGTAGTAGTTGGGCGCATTGGCGATGTACCCCGTCGGCAGGCAAGGGCTGGGCGCCGTTTGCCACATGCTCCACACGTTTCCCCAGGCGTGGGTGGCCGGTGTTGCCGTCGAACGGATGTCCCAGCGATTGCCGATGCCGGCGATGCGCATTTCCACCGTCTGCCGCTCCCCGGTTTGCGTATGCGTCACTTCAACGCTACGCCACGCTGACGGCACCTTGAACATGGCGCCTTCCCGTTCACTGGCATGCCCGGCGGGAATGGCCTTGCTGGCCGTGAAGTTGATGTCATTGGTGCGGATACTGAAGATCCCCAACTCTTTGCACCTGTCAGGAATATGCCACGGGCAGATGCCGCTTTCCGGCGTGGTGTTGATGAACTTGTTGCTCAACGGATTGGACGGATCCGGCCGGAAGACTGCGGTGATTTCCTGCACGGCGGCATGGGCCAGCGATACTGACCCACCGCCGACCAATGCCCCTGTCAGCAACCACGTGGTGCCGCGTTGAATCCAATTGATCACGCTCACTTTTGCCTCTATCTGATCGAACTTGGGTTACCGCGAATAAAGCAGGCCGGCGTCAGGGGACGATGGCTTCGAACAGCATGTGCACGCTGCCGTAGTAATCACCGGGCCGATAACCGGCACCCGGTTTTACCGCCGCAATTTCCAGGGCGACACGCTTGCCCGTTCTTCCGTCCACTTCGGAGATCACTTCCTGGGCATCAAGGGTGAGCCGTGTGTTGTTGAACGTGACCAACAGCGGGATATCGTCGCTGTCCCTGCCGTTGTTCAGATACGGCTCGAACGACAGCCGTGCCGATATCGCACCGTTTTCGTTCTTTACATCGAACTGTTTGCGCAGGCGGCTGAGTTCGCTGGTGTGGGGATTCCAGTCGAGCCGTTGTTCCAGGTGAATCCACCCAGGGTCCGCCGGTATCACGTGAAAGGCGGCAGAAGGAATGGTGACCGAGACATCGAAAGTCTCGCTGATACGGAGGGCAAACGCACTGGTACTGACCAGGGTCAGCAACAGGGTTGCCGTGACTGCTTTCATCGCTTTGATCATGTCGTTCACTCGCGCTTGGTTTCAGCCCTTTGTCTCGAGCTTTTTCGTCGCTGAACCTTCAATCAGGGTGAATCGGTATTCACGCCCGGCCTGCTTGTCGAACTGGAACGTTCGACCGGCCAGAACGTGATGTTTGGTAGTGGGCTGGCAATCGTTTTCGCTGTTCACCGAACAATCCTTGAACTCGTCGATGACCACGACACTGTTGCCGTTGTTGCGGATTTCGTACTTCTGCGGACCGTCCTTGATCTCACTGTCATAGCGTGTCTGGCTGGGCCGTACGAAAAATATCGTGCCGTAGCCCGCCAGTATGTTGACCCCGGCGGACAGACCTTTCTTGTAGTCTTCGCGCTCTTCGGCGGACACCGCGAATTCATCTTCCTTTTCGGGTACCACGGGCACGAAACGGACGCGGAAGTAGCGCTCTTTGTCCCGCTCGCCGACATACAACAGACGCGTGCCCTGCATGCCATTGGCCGGTACGATCAGTCGCGCCGGGCTGGCCATCAGGCCATTCCGGGCGCTGGCGTCGGCCTGGTTGGCAAGCGGCACTTCCTGCGAGGTGCCGTCGGCGTTGTAGAGAATTTCAAGAATGTCGATCTTGACGAATGCCGTGCTGTCACCGCCGTTGAAAACCCGTTTCAGAAAGGTGGTTTTATCACCGTCCAGATAGTCGAAGACCACGCCGACATTGATTTGCGGGCCCGCCAGCACGATCTGCGGCAACAGGGAAAAGCCAAGGACTGCCAATAAGCGTTTCATCATGTTCAACCTGAAAAATGAGATTCATCGAAGGGTGTTTCGCGAGTCGTTCAACCCGCACTTTCAGTGTTGTAAGTGGCCTCCGCCAACGTGTCCGGCGAGCAGCGCAAATCACCGATCATCAACACGTTGTCTTCATGGCGTGCATTGGCCGTATCGAGCCGGAACTGGCACAACAACTGATTGCCCTGACGCACTTCCAGAGTCGGTGAGCCCGCCTGCATTTCCATCGAGAAGAAGCCATCGACCTCGCTGACACCGCGGCTGGCGTGGTTGATCACGTGATGTCCCTTGAGCGGCCTGCCTTGGGGGTCGATCAAACGCCCGAGGACGGTCAGGGTCTTGCTGACGGTGATCTTGCGATAGCCCACGCCGCCCTTGTTCAGGTGATAGCGGCTGCGCGCCGGCTGGATGCTCGCGGCCGGAGGGTGGTTGCCTTCGAAGTCGAAGCTCACGACGCTGTTCTTGTAGGCGGTGATCGGGATGAAATTGCGCCCCGGTCGCAGGCTCGCGCTGCCGCCGCTGGAATCGTCGGCGCGCAGGGCGATGTCATCGACGTCTGACTCGACGTCGACGATCATCCCCGCGCCCGTCCCGTGGTGCTGGCTGGTCATGACGACTTTCTCGCCGCCCACGGCCACGGTGCTGTCCAGGTTCAAGCCACCGGTGAACTTGTCATTGAAGGAAGAACGCTGAACGAAGACATCGCCATTGACGGCATCATTGGCGAAGTTCGCGGTACCGGAAAAACCAACGCCATAGGTGTCGGCGAGCGCCGTGGCCGACACGCTTTGCAGCACGTGGTCCTGCAACTCCTTGCGGTACGTGAGGGTTCCGTTGTTGTCACGACCACCGTCGCGGGAGGTGCGTGTGCCGAGACTCGCGGACCACTGCTCCCCCGGCCCACCCAGCGCCAGACTCACGCTCAGGTCGACGCCCCGGTTGCGTTTGTCGCCGCTGCTGAAACTGCCGGGCCGGTCGAAAACCGAAAAGCGCCAGCTGGCGTCGCTGCCAAACAGGGAACCGCGTTGGGTCCACCCCATGTCCACGCCGGTGCCTTCGACGTTGCCGGTGCTGTGCGACACCCGCGCATTGACCGAGCTTTTGCTGCTGACCCGATGGTTGAGCGACAGCGACGAATTGCTCGTCTGGCCGATGAAAACGTTGCGCTGACGTACCCGGGTGCCATCGGGCAGGGTTTCATAGGTTTTGGTGGTGTCGAGCCAACTGCGGGTATGGGTGACAAAGACACTGCCTTCCCCGTAGTTGTACATCGTTTGCAGGTCCAGGCCGGTACCGTGATCCTCGGTTTGATAGACGTTGGCGAACAGGTTGATGTCGTTGGTTAGCGTCCAGTCGACCGACGAGCCATATTGCATCTTGTCTCGCACCTGCCGCCCCGACACCCCCAGAATGACTCGCGGGTGCAGCAGGAAGTTGACGGCAGCGCCGGACGTCAGATCGCCGGTGTCCTGCTCGTCCCAATTGCTGAGCAGTTTGCTTTCACGGCCGGCGAACAGGTTGTAGCGCCAGCGACTGTCCGAATTGCGCCAGTTGACGGGTTTGTACACCAGCTCCCGGGTGGTGGACGTGATATGCCCGTCTTCGACCAGGCGTACCTCCACTTCATAGATACCGCCCGGCAAGGAACGGGTATCGAGGGTTTGCAGGCCGGCATCCACCGATTGGGTGTTGATCAACAGTCCGTTGCGGACGATTTCCACCGAGGCCTGGCGGTTGGCGGTGACATAGATGGGATAGAGGCTGGGTTTCGGGCTGTTGATGACCAGGCTGTCGGAGCTGCCAAACATCAGGCCGGCCGCCGTGTCGGGGCTGGCACCGAAGGTGCGGATCTGACGGGTCAGGCCCTGGGAATTGGGGGTGAAATAGCCCACCCGCAGAAAACTGCCTTCCAGTTCTCGCTGGCTGTAGAGCTCATGCACCGCGTGGTAGAGCTTGTCGTCCGGGCCGCCCAGCCGGGCCAACTGCAGATTCACGCTTTGGGTCCAAAGGCCCAGGCTGCTGCTGGCCTCCAGGCCGAAACGCCCGCCAAGGTCTTGCGCCTGGCCGCCATTGAGGTTCAATTGATTGCGCACGATCAAGCCACTGCTGCCCCCTTCCGGCAGTTCGTAATAGCGCTTGGCCTGGGTATCGCGCTCGGCGTTGGCCGTGGCAATCGAAAGCAATGAATTGTTCAGGTTGTAATGCACGGCCAGCATCTGCTCCGGGCAACTGCCTGCACAGGCGCCCAGGGCAACGCCTTGCTTGAGATAAGTGGCCCAGGTTTCCCGCTCACTGGCAGAAGCACGGCTGTCGGCGACATCGGAAAATTCCAGCAGGGTGATGCGATCATCGCGGGACAACACGATCATGGCCTCACCCAGAAGTTGTTGATCAAGTTCCACGCGAACGGCCAGCGGTACGTCGAAGAAATGCTCTTCAAAGTCCGCCGGCAAACCTTTGGCCTGGGCCAGAAGACTGCGGGGTGTGGTGCCAGTGTTAGTTGGCGCAGCCAATGCACTTGCGCAGAAAAAAAATGCGAGCGCAGTCGCGATGGGAGTCATCGGGAACATGAACGGGTTACTCGAAGTTTTAACGATCGATACGGTCAACATACGGATCGACAGGTCCGATGACCTGCCGACCGGTAAAAGTGCCTGATCAAACTTGCTCTGATCAGACATCAATCAAATATCAACGAGGTGGTGGTGGCAGTACGGCGTCGAAACGCAAGGCAACGGTGCCCGTGTAATCGCCCGTTACATAGCCACTGGCCGGTTTGGTCGGTGCAGCCGAAAGTTCCACTCGCTTGCCTGGCGTCGACTCGGCATCAGTGAGCACTTCGACCGGCGCGGTGCTCGTCAGCGTCACGCCGTTGAACTTCACGACCAGGGGAATATTCTGGGCGGGCACACCGTTGGACAGATACGCGTCATTTTCCAGCATCGCTGCGATCGAGCCATTGGAGTTCTTGGTGTCGAACTGCGCCCGCAAGGTGCTCAGTTGATCACTGAACGGATCGTAACTAAGGCGTTGGTCCTTGACGATCAGATCGGGGTCGACCGGCAATACGTAGAACACATTGGTTGGAACAGACGCGACAATGTTGATGGAATGACGTGCTTCACCGACGGCAAACGCCATGGAAGAAGTCAGCGCCAAAATAGCCATGGGCGTAGCGATTGCAAATTTTTTCAACATCACTCAATACCTGTTTGATTAAAAAGAGATGAATTAAAAGTCCGATCAAGTAACGGCTGTTGGCCTGGAGCAACAAAGATCAACTTTCAACGCGGCGCATATTCAGCTATCCAAACTGAAATGTATGTAGGAAATTTCATCGAAGACTGTAGTAAGACACAGCATTTAACCCGATGAAAACATGAAGACAGACATATCCGCTTATCGCTGTAGAACTTGTACTACACGCAACTCTTATTAACAGGTCGTGCAGTGAGTGGTGCTCGCCCACACTTGATTCAGAAAATTTCGTTTAACCGGTCGCCGTGAACAGCGACTGCGTGCCTTAACTTGCCAGACATGTTCAAGCGAGGTGATCGATGCCTGCGGCGGCACTTCGCCTGCGCCGGACCGCTCGTCGTGAGTCGCTGTGCTTCAGGGGAAAGGCCTTGCCTCGAATTAAGATATATCTTAAGTTGTATCTAAACACGACAGAGAGAAAGGAAAAATGAGAGACCATCATTCCCCCCATCGCGAGCACGGCGACGGTCGCGACGGCTTCGAAAAACGCCCCGGCCGCGAACGCGGCGGTCGCGGCCCACGGGTGTTCGCCCCCGGTGACCTGAAGCTGCTGCTGCTGGCCCTGATCGCCGAGCAGCCTTGCCACGGCTATGACCTGATCCGCCAGATCGAAGGCATGTTCGATGGGGCCTACAGCCCCAGCCCCGGGGTGATCTACCCGACGCTGACCTTTCTGGAAGAAAGCGAAATGATCCAGGGCGACGCCGAAGGTGGAAAAAAACGTTACAGCGTGACCGACGCCGGACGTCTGTCTCTAAGCGAGCAGGCCGTTGCGCTGGATGGCGTGCGCATGCGGATCGATGTGAGCAAACGCTCGTTGCGTGGCCATGATCGACCGGCCGAGATCCACGAGGCTGTGCATAACCTGCGTCATGCCTTGCAACTGCATCACGGGCGCTGGAGCCCCGAAGAAATCCTGCGGGTCGCCGCCTTGCTCAACGACACCGCCAAAGCCATCGTCGACGGCCCCGCCGTTTCGACCGCACGGGAGAAAACCGAATGACTGAAGTGATCGAGCCGTCCATTCACCGCGTCATGCATGAAATCAAACGTCGGCGCCTGCAAGTCCTGCGCGTGGTCGACCTGACGCCGCGCATGCGCCGCATTACCCTCGGCGGGCCCGAGCTGGCAGGCTTTGTCAGTCTGGGCAGCGATGACCACGTCAAACTGATGTTCCCGCAGAACGCCGAGCAGCAGGCCGCGCTGGAGACTCTGGTACTGGGGGCCGGCAAGGACAATGGCCCGCTGCCCGCCATGCGCGACTACACGCCACGTCGTTATGACCTGGACACTCTGGAACTGGACATCGACTTCGTGTTGCACGGTGATGGCCCCGCCTCGACCTGGGCGGAACAGGCCCAACCGGGTCAGTTTTTGCACATCGGCGGGCCACGGGGTTCCATGATCGTGCCGGACATGTTCGACAGCTATCTGCTGATCGGCGATGAAACCGCCCTGCCCGCCATCGCCCGCCGTCTCGAAGGCCTGGCCGCCAATCGCCGCGCGCTGGTGGTGGTCGAAGTGGAGAACGGCGCCGAACAGCAGAAGCTGGAAAGCCCGGCGCAGGTGAACGTGATCTGGGTGTTGCGCGAGGGTGGCAAAAACAACCTGCTGACCACCGTTAAACAACTGCAGGTGCCCGGCGGGAGCCTGTATGCGTGGGTCGCCACCGAAAGCAAAGTGTCGCGGCAGATCCGCCGGGTGCTGCTGGACGAGCACCGGTTGGACGAGCAGTTCGTGAAAGCGGTGGGTTACTGGAAACAGGACGACAGCGACGACGAGTGAGGCCTTCAGGACCTCATCGCGAGCAGGCTCGCTCCCACATGGGGTCACCCTTTTTCTGTGGGAGCGAGCCTGCTCGCGATTGTTGTTTGAGCCTCACCCCAACGCTTATGTTCTCCCCCGCCACCGATCCAACCCCATCACCACCAGCGCAATCGTCACGAACCCCACCAGCAATCCCCCGGCATTCAGCAACACCTGTGGATAACCCAACTTATCCACATCGATGAAGGGATACGGATAAGCCGCCAGCACATGCCCACGCAACAGTGCGTAGGCGAAATACAGCAGCGGATACAGCAACCACAGCGCCATATGGCGCGGGCGCAAAGTGCCCTTGGGCACGTACATCCACCACCAGGCCAGGAACAGCAGTGGCATGACGTCATGCATCAGCTCATCGGCCAGCCATTGCCAGCCTTCGGGATCCCACAGGTGGCGCAACAACACGTTGTACGCCAGGCTGACCACGGCAATGCTCACGGCGATCCCGCTGCTCACCCAGGGTTGCAGGAACCAGCGTCGTGCGGCCGATTCGCGGGACGTCAGCTGGCAGGTCAGCACCGTCGCCACCAGCGTATTGGTGATGACGGTGAAGTAACTGAAAAAGCTCATCAGCCCGCCGAGCAAACTGGCCCCCAGCGTCCAGCGCGAGTGGAAAATCAGGTACATCTGAATGCTCAACCCGGCCCAGCCGAGCATGGCGGCCAGCCTCACGAAACCCGACCGGTTGACCATGTTCAGAGCGGTCGCTTGGTACGCATCAACTTCACGTACAGGCGCTCGACTTTCTCCCGTGCCCACGGCGTTTTTCGCAGGAACGTCAGGCTCGACTTGATGCTCGGATCACTCTTGAAGCAGCGGATGTCGATGCGCTCAGCCAACCCCGACCACTCGTAATGTTCAACCAGCACGTTGAGGATCTGCTCCAGCGTCACGCCATGCAGCGGGTTGTTGTTCTGTTCGGTCATGCCGGGCCTTCAAGCGATGAGTGAAAGAGAAGGCGCGCACCTTAGCCGAGGGGCTGGTCGCGTGGAAGGGGCGCAGCTGCGCCATTGGTTAAATGTAGGTGAGCCGCGACATATCGCCGCGCGACACTGTTACCGATTTCGAAAGAATTCATGTCGGGAAAAGGCCTTTCTCTATTTGTAACAGAACATTATCCTTACGCCTGAACACGCTGAAACGCTTCACCTGCCTGCGTTACTCCTGCTGTTGTGCAGCTCATTCCCCAAAAAAAGAAACCGAATTTTTCCTCATGCCTTATTTTCGATCCTTGCGAGACAGCGCTGTCTCAACACCCGTCAACCCGCCAAACGCCCGGTGCTTCATCGGCGCAATCTCCGTCCTTGGCCTGGCCACCTGCGCCCAGGCCGCACCGGCGTTCGACAGCGAATCGCCCTGGATGCTGGGCGACTGGAATGGCACACGCAGCGAGTTATCGGAAAAAGGCTACGACTTCAAAGTCGATTACACCGGTGAAATGGGCAGCAATCTGCATGGCGGCTACGATCACGATCGCACCGCACGCTATAGCGATCAGTTCGGCCTGGGCACGCACCTGGACTTGCAGAAGATCCTCGGCTGGGACGACGCTGAATTTCAGCTGACCATCACCGAACGCAGCGGCAACAACATCAGCAATGACCGGATCAACGATCCAAGGGTGGGCGGTTTCACCTCGGCCCAGGAGGTGTGGGGCCGCGGGCAAAGCTGGCGCCTGACGCAAATGTGGTACCAGCAGAAATTCCTCGACCAGAAGCTCGACATCAAGGTCGGTCGCTTCGGTGAGGGCGAAGACTTCAACAGCTTCCCCTGCGACTTCCAGAACCTGGCGTTCTGTGGTTCCCAGGTCGGCAACTGGGTGGGTGGCATCTGGTACAACTGGCCGGTCAGCCAGTGGGCGATGCGGGTCAAGTATCACCTGACGCCAGAGCTGTACGCACAAGTCGGCGCGTACGAGCAGAACCCGTCGAACCTCGATCGCGGCAATGGCTTCAAGCTCAGCGGCAGCGGCACCCAGGGTGCGGTCCTGCCCGTGGAACTGGTGTGGACGCCCAAACTCAACGGCCTGCCGGGCGAATACCGGGCCGGTTACTACTACAGCAACGCCAACGCCACCGATGCCTACAAGGACAGCAACGGCCAGCCGGCCGCCCTGAGCGGCGAGGCCTACCGCAGCGCGTCGAGCAAGCACGGCCTGTGGCTGGGCGTGCAGCAACAACTCACCAGCCGCGCCAGCGATCACTCGCGCGGCCTGAGCGTGTTTGCCAACGGCACGCTGCACGACAAGAAGACCAACGCCATCGACAACTATGTGCAGGCGGGCGTCGTCTACAAAGGCCTGTTCGATGCACGCGCCCGGGACGACATCGGGTTCGCCATGGCCCGGGTCCACGTCAACCCGGCCTATCGCAAGAACGCCGAGGCGCATAACCAGGCCCGCGCGGCGGTCGACTTCGACGATCCGTCCTACCTGCCGCCCCAGGACACCGAATACAGCGCCGAGCTCTACTACGGCGTGCACGTCACGAACTGGCTGACCGTGCGTCCGAACCTGCAATACATCCGCCACCCCGGTGGCGTGGGTAAGGTCGATGACGCGCTGATCGGCGGGATCAAGATCCAGTCTTCTTTCTGACCCATGGGGGCGAGCCTGCTTGCGAACGGTGTTGAGCCTCGCCAGCGCTGTCGCGAACAGCTCGCCCCTACAGGATGGCTGAAACGGTTTCACATTTTTATCTGAACCATGCCCATGCCGCATCGTCATCTACAGTGAACTTGCGATGGACACAATTTGAAACGTCACGGAGAACCACACTATGAGCACTGAAGGTGCTTTGAGTCGAAGCCGAGTGTTGCCGACACTGCTCGGCCTTCTGCTTCTGCTAATGGGCCTGGCCATGCTGGCCGGGGGGATCAAGCTGAGCATGCTCGGCGGCTCGCTGTATTACCTGCTGGCCGGTATCGGCCTGACGCTGACCGGGGGCCTGCTGATGGCGGCTCGTCGCGCGGCGCTGGGCCTGTACGCCGTGGTGCTGTTCGCCAGCACCCTGTGGGCCTTGTGGGAAGTCGGCCTGGACTGGTGGCAACTGGTACCGCGCCTCGCGCTGCTGTTTGCCTTGGGTATCGTCCTGTTGTTGCCGTGGTTTCGTCGTCCATTGCTGCGCGACGGCGCCGCACCGATGGGGACCGGCGCGCTGAGCGTGGCCGTGGTACTGGCCGGCGTTGCCGCGCTGGCCAGCCAGTTCACTCACCCCGGTGAAATCAAGGGCCAGCTGGACCGCGACAGCGTCCCGGGCATGACCAACACCGCGCCGGCCATGCCCGACGGTGACTGGAACTCCTACGGCCGCAGCGCCCACGGCGACCGCTATTCGCCCCTGGCGCAGATCACCCCGCAGAACGTGAACAAGCTGGTTCCCGCCTGGACCTATCGCACCGGCGACCTGCCGGGCCCGAACGATCCGGGTGAAACCACTGCCGAAAACACCCCGCTGAAAGTCAACGGCATGCTTTACGTGTGCACGCCGCACAGCCAGGTGATCGCTCTCGATCCGGACACCGGCAAGGAAATCTGGCGGTTCGATCCGAAGCTCTCGACGCAGAACGCGGCGAACTTCAAGGGTTGGGCGCACATGACCTGCCGTGGCGTGTCGTATCACGATGATGCCGCCTATGCCTCCGAGCAGAGCCCGACCGGCGCCGCCAGCCCTGCGCCGGCCAGCACGGTCTGCCCACGCCGGATCTTCCTGCCCACCGCCGACACCCGCCTGATCGCCCTCGACGCCGACACCGGCAAGATGTGCGAAGACTTCGGCGACAAGGGCCAGGTCGACCTGCGCGCCAATATCGGCGTTTTCACCGCCGGGGGTTACTACTCCACGTCTCCACCGGCGGTCACCAAAGACCTGGTGGTGATTGGCGGCCACGTCACCGACAACGTTTCCACCGACGAGCCGAGCGGCGTGATCCGCGCGTTCGACGTGCACACCGGCAAACTGGTGTGGAACTGGGACAGCGGCAACCCGGACGATACGACGCCGATTGCCGAGGGCAAGACCTACACCCGCAACTCGCCCAACATGTGGTCGATGTTCGCCGTCGATGAAAAACTCGGCATGCTCTACCTGCCGATGGGCAACCAGACCCCGGACCAGTTCGGTGGCGCCCGCACCCCGGAATCGGAGCTGCATGCCGCCGGCCTGACGGCCCTCGACATCGCCACCGGTAAAGTGCGCTGGCACTTCCAGTTCACTCACCATGACCTGTGGGACATGGACGTGGGTGGCCAGCCGACCCTGATGGACCTCAAGACCGCCGACGGCGTGAAGCCGGCCGTCCTGGCCTCCACCAAGCAAGGCAGCATCTACGTACTGGACCGCAGCACCGGCCAGGCCATCGTGCCGATCAACGAAGTGCCGGTGCCACAAGGCGCTGTCGAAGGCGACCATACCTCGCCAACCCAGCCGAAATCCGACCTCAACCTCATGCCACCGCCGCTGCAGGAGCGTGACATGTGGGGTGTCACGCCGTTCGACCAGCTGATCTGCCGGATCGAGTTCAAATCCATGCGCTACGACGGTCCGTTCACGCCGCCGTCGCTGCAGGGTTCGATCGTTTATCCCGGCAACTTCGGGGTGTTCGACTGGGGCGGTATCTCGGTCGACCCGGTACGCCAGATCGCCTTCGTGAACCCGAGCTACATGGCGTTCAAATCGAAGATGATCCCGGCCGCCGAAATCGCCGCCCAAGGCCCGCGCAAAAGCGAAACCGAAGGCGTGCAGCCGAACAAGGGCGCGCCCTACGGCGTGGTGCTCGAAGCGCTGCTGTCGCCGATGGGCCTGCCGTGCCAGGCACCGGCCTGGGGGTATGTGGCGGCCATCGATCTGACCACGGCCAAGGTCCTGTGGAAACACAAGAACGGTACCGTGCGCGACAGCTCGCCGGTACCGATCCCGCTGAGCATGGGCGTTCCGAGCCTGGGCGGCACCTTCACCACCGCCGGTGGCGTGGGCTTCCTGAGCGGCACCCTCGACCAGTACCTGCGTGCCTATGACGTGAAAAACGGCAAGCAACTGTGGGAAGGCCGCCTGCCAGCAGGCGCGCAAACCACGCCGATGACCTACACCGGCAAGGACGGCAAGCAATACGTGCTGGTCGTTGCGGGCGGTCACGGCTCGCTGGGCACCAAACAGGGTGACTACGTGATTGCCTACAAACTGGCCGACTAGGTTTCAACGCCGGTAAAACAAAGGCGACGCCCCCACGGGTGTCGCCTTTTTTGTCTGTGGGAGCCCACGGGTTCTCTGCAGTGCATCGATATGGAGCTAACCTGAATCCCTGCTGAATACACCTTCGAATGATCCATTAACCCCCAGGTATCATTGAAACCACCGCCGACCTGCCCCATCTAAGACCCATACCCCATTGCGCAGGTACCCCAATGAGCGACCAGCAAGCATTCCCCGAAGACCCGAGCGAATACGCCGACCCCGAGAACGTTGAACACCACACCCCCGGCAAAGGCCTGGCACTGCCCGGGCAGAACCTGCCGGACAAGGTCTACATCATCCCGATCCACAACCGTCCGTTCTTCCCGGCCCAGGTGCTGCCGGTCATCGTCAACGAAGAACCCTGGGCTGAAACCCTGGACCTGGTGAGCAAATCCGAACATCACTCCCTGGCCCTGTTCTACATGGACACGCCCCAGGAAGACCCGCGTCATTTCGACACCTCCGCGCTGCCGCTGTACGGCACGCTGGTCAAGGTGCATCACGCCAGCCGCGAAAACGGCAAGCTGCAGTTCGTCGCCCAGGGCCTGACCCGTGTACGTCTCAAGACCTGGCTCAAGCACCACCGTCCGCCGTATCTGGTGGAGGTCGAATACCCGCACCAGCCGAGCGAGCCGACCGACGAGGTCAAGGCCTACGGCATGGCGCTGATCAACGCGATCAAGGAACTGCTGCCGCTCAACCCGCTGTACAGCGAGGAGCTGAAGAACTACCTCAACCGCTTCAGCCCCAACGATCCCTCGCCGCTGACCGACTTCGCCGCCGCCCTCACCTCGGCCACCGGCAGCGAGCTGCAGGAAGTGCTCGACTGCGTACCGATGCTCAAGCGCATGGAAAAAGTCCTGCCGATGCTGCGCAAGGAAGTCGAGGTCGCGCGCCTGCAAAAGGAAATTTCCGCTGAAGTGAACCGCAAGATCGGCGAGCATCAGCGCGAGTTTTTCCTCAAGGAACAACTCAAGGTCATCCAGCAGGAACTGGGCCTGACCAAGGACGACCGCAGCGCCGATATCGAGCAGTTCGAGCAGCGCCTGACCGGCAAGGTCCTGCCGGCCCCGGTGCAAAAGCGCATCGAAGAGGAAATGAACAAGCTGTCGATCCTCGAGACCGGCTCTCCGGAGTATGCGGTCACCCGCAACTACCTCGACTGGGCCACATCGGTGCCGTGGGGCGTGTATGGCGAAGACAAACTCGACCTCAAGCACGCGCGCAAGGTGCTGGACCAACACCACGCCGGGCTCGATGACATCAAGGACCGCATCCTCGAATTCCTCGCAGTCGGCGCCTACAAGGGCGAGATCAGCGGCTCCATCGTCCTGTTGGTCGGCCCGCCAGGCGTGGGCAAGACCAGCGTCGGCAAATCCATCGCCGAAACCCTGGGCCGGCCGTTCTACCGCTTCAGCCTCGGCGGCATGCGCGACGAAGCCGAGATCAAGGGGCATCGCCGCACTTACATCGGCGCGCAACCGGGCAAGCTGGTCCAGGCCCTGAAAGACGTCGAAGTGATGAACCCGGTGATCATGCTCGACGAAATCGACAAGATGGGCCAAAGCTACCAGGGCGACCCGGCCTCGGCGTTGCTGGAAACGCTGGACCCGGAACAGAACGTCGAATTCCTCGACCACTACCTCGACCTGCGAATGGACCTGTCGAAGGTGCTGTTCGTCTGCACCGCCAACACCCTGGATTCGATTCCCGGCCCGTTGCTGGACCGCATGGAAGTGATCCGCCTGTCGGGTTACATCACCGAGGAAAAAGTCGCCATCGCCAAGCGCCACCTGTGGCCCAAGTTGCTGGAGAAGGCCGGCGTGTCCAAGGGCAGCCTGTCCATCAGCGACAGCGCCTTGAAGGCCCTGATCGACGGCTACGCCCGTGAAGCGGGTGTGCGTCAGCTGGAAAAACAACTGGGCAAACTGGTGCGCAAAGCCGTGGTGAAGTTGATCGACGAGCCGAAAGCGGTGATCAAGCTAGGCCCGAAAGACCTCGAAGCCTCACTTGGCCATCCGGTGTTCCGTAATGAACAGGTACTGTCCGGCACCGGGGTGATCACCGGCCTGGCCTGGACCAGCATGGGCGGCGCCACCTTGCCCATCGAGGCCACGCGCATCCATACGCTGAACCGTGGCTTCAAGCTCACCGGGCAACTGGGTGACGTGATGAAGGAGTCTGCAGAAATTGCCTACAGCTACGTCAGCTCGAACCTGAAGTCGTTTGGCGGCGATCCGAAGTTCTTCGACGAGGCCTTCGTCCACCTGCACGTGCCGGAAGGTGCCACGCCGAAGGACGGCCCGAGCGCGGGCGTGACCATGGCCAGCGCCCTGCTCTCGCTCGCCCGCAACCAGCCGCCGAAAAAGGGCGTGGCCATGACCGGCGAACTGACCCTGACCGGGCATGTGCTGCCGATTGGCGGGGTGCGCGAGAAGGTGATCGCGGCGCGACGGCAGAAAATCTTCGAACTGATCCTGCCGGAGGCCAATCGCGGGAGCTTCGAGGAATTGCCGGATTATCTGAAGGAAGGAATCACCGTGCACTTCGCCAAGCGGTTTGCGGATGTGGCGAAGGTGTTGTTCAAGTGATTCTGTAGGTCCGCACCACCGGCATCGCGAGCAGGCTCGCTCCCACAGGGATCTGAGGAGACACAGACATTTTGTGCCAACCCAGTCCTTGTGGGAGCGAGCCTGCTCGCGAAGGCGTCAGCCCTGACACCGCCCATTCCCGCCGCTGTCACAATTTGTCTCATCTCGGTTATGCTCGCCGTTCGTCGTGAATGCCCGGAGCCCCTGCCCCCATGTCCCCCACTCGCCTGTTGATCCCCCTCGCCCTCTCCTTGCTGGCCGCCTGCGCCTCGCAACCGAAACACAACGTGACGGTGGAAAAACAAAGCGAATGCCCGGTGAAGCTGAGCAGCGGGCAAAACCTGATCCTGACTCTGCCGAGCAACCCGACCACGGGCTACCGCTGGGCGATCCAGGATTCGGCCGGTGGCGTGCTGCGCTCGCTGGGACCGGAGGTCTATCGCAACCCTGAAGACGCCGGCGTGGTCGGCGCGGCCGGGGTTTCGACCTGGCGCTTTCAGGCCTTCGCGCCGGGCAGCGGGCGTCTGCGCCTGACTTCGCAACAACCCTGGGCGCCGGAAGTGTTGCCGGTGGACAGCTTCGACTGCGCGATCTCGGTCAACTGACCATGGGCTGGCTGATTCTGGCGCTGATGGGCGCGGCGACGTTTCTCTACGGGCTCAGCGTGCATGCGGCGCTGTTGTGCCTGTTGGTCAAACCGTTGCCGGTGCTCGCCTTGCTCGGCTGGCTGCACGACGCGCCGCCCAGCGAATACCGGCGCTGGATCAGCCTGGGCCTGATGTTCTCCCTGCTCGGCGACGTGCTGCTGGCCTGGCCCGGGGATTTGTTCGTGTTCGGCCTCGGGGCGTTCCTGCTCGCTCACCTGGCGTACCTGAAAGCCTATCTGAGCGATTGCCGGCGGCTGGCGCTGCTGCCGCTGATCATCGCGCTGGCGGTGGGTGCGGTGCTGCTGGGGATTCTGATCGCCAATGGTCTGGGCCCATTGCTGATCCCGGTGATCGTGTACGGCATGGCCATCACGGCAATGCTCTGGAGAGCCCTGGCCCGCCTCGGCACCGACGTGCCCAAACGCTCGGCGCTGCTCGCCGCTGGCGGTGCCGTGGCGTTCGTGTTTTCGGACAGCGTGATTGGGATCAACCGCTTCGTTGCACCGTTCTATGCAGCGCCGTACGTGATCATCCTCAGCTACTGGCTGGGGCAATGGGGGATTGCGGCGTCGGCCTTTGGCCATAGACCGCGCTGAATGCTTCGCGAGCAGCCTCGCTCCCACCGTTGTAGGTGATCACTGTGGGAGCGAGCCTGCTCGCGATAGCGATATCACTGAATGCACAGTCCTCGGCGCCAGCCCGGCGGTTTATCAGACAACCCGCGCATCCCCGCGCCAACTTGGCTAAAATGCCGGCCTTTTCCACCGACACTGCCGGAACCGCCGTGAGCAAAGAACCCGATCGCCTTTTCGCCCAGCCGTTGGCCCAGGTGCCTGACTTCGCCTTTAACGAGGACGTGGTGCGGGTGTTCCCGGACATGATCAAGCGCTCGGTGCCCGGTTATCCGACCATCGTGGAAAACCTCGGCGTGCTCGCCGCACAGTTCGCCCAACCCAACAGCGTGCTCTACGACCTGGGCTCGTCCCTCGGCGCCGTGACCCAGGCATTGCGCCGTCATGTGCGCACCGACGGCTGCCGCGTCATCGCTGTGGATAACTCGGCGGCCATGGTCGAGCGCTGCCGCGAATACCTCAACGGCCAGGACTCGATGTTCCAGGAACTGCTGCCGGTGGAGGTGATCGAGGGCGACATCCTCGCCCTCGAGTTCCAGCCGGCCTCGGTGGTGGCCCTGAACTTCACCCTGCAATTCATTGCCCCGGCGCAGCGTACCGAACTGCTCTCGCGCATTCGTCGCTCGCTGCTGCCCGGTGGCGCCTTGATCCTGTCGGAGAAACTGCGCTTCGAAGACGAACAGGAACATGCTCTGCTCACTGACCTGCACGTGGCGTTCAAACGCGCCAACGGCTACAGCGAACTGGAAATCGCCCAGAAGCGCAGCGCCATCGAAAACGTCATGAAACCCGACAGCCTCGAAGAACACCGCGAACGCCTGCTGGCGGCCGGGTTCTCCAGGGTCGTGCCGTGGTTCCAGTGCCTTAACTTTGCCTCGTTGATTGCCTTGCCATGATTGATCTGTCTCCCCTCGCCCGCCGTCTGGCCGGCACGCCGCTGGCCGATTGGGCCAACACCCTGCAAGCCCAGCTCGACAAGAAAATGGAAAAGGGTCACGGCGACCTGGAGCGCTGGCAGAGTGCGCTGGACGCCCTGCCGAAGCTGCAGCCCAGCCAAGTCGATCTGCTCGACGGCCTGACGCTGGACACCGACTGCGACGAGGCCACCCGCACGCAGATGCGCACCGCGCTGATGGGCCTGTCGCCGTGGCGCAAGGGGCCGTTCGACTTGTTTGGCGTGCATGTCGACACCGAGTGGCGTTCGGACTGGAAATGGTCGCGGGTGTCGAAGCACCTGGACCTGAAAGGCAAACGCATCCTCGACGTCGGTTGCGGCAACGGCTACTACATGTGGCGCATGCTCGGTGCCGGCGCCGACAGCGTGATCGGCGTCGATCCGAACTGGCTGTTCTTCTGCCAGTTCCAGGCGGTGCAGCGCTACCTGTCAGAACCGAACGCCTGGCACCTGCCGTTTCCCTTCGAAGACCTGCCGCCCAACCTGGAAGGCTTCGACACGGTGTTTTCCATGGGCGTGTTCTACCATCGCCGTTCGCCCATCGAACATTTGCTGGCGCTGAAGGATTGCCTGGTCAAGGGCGGTGAACTGGTGCTGGAAACCCTGGTGATCGAAGGCGACCAGCAGCAGGTGCTGGTGCCGGAAGACCGCTATGCACAGATGCGCAACGTGTGGTTCCTGCCGTCCGTGCCGGCGCTGGAATTGTGGCTGCGCCGTGCCGGGTTCAGTGAGGTGAAGTGCGTGGACGTCAGCGTGACCACGGTCGAGGAACAACGCGGGACGGAGTGGATGAAGTACCAGTCGCTCAGCGATTTCCTCGACCCCGAGGATCACAGCAAGACGATTGAAGGGTTGCCGGCACCGATGCGGGCGGTGATCGTGGCCCGTAAGTAACCCCGATTTTCCAGCCCACGAAGATCTCCTGTGGGAGCGAGCCTGCTCGCGATGAGAGACTGACAGTCAACAGTGGTTTGAATGTCAGGCCGCTATCGCGAGCAGGCTCGCTCCCACAGAAGGTGTGGGTTCAGTCCGAAGGCCTGGCGCGCCGGGCCTTGAAGAACTCGCTCAACACCGTCCCGCACTCTTGCGCCAGCACGCCGCCTTCAAACAGCACCCGGTGATTCAAAAAGCCCTGGGTAAAGAACTGCCCCTGACTCTGCACAATCCCGGCCTTGGGCTCCAGCGCACCGTACACCACGCGCGCGATGCGCGAATGCACGATCAGCCCGGCGCACATGCTGCACGGTTCCAGTGTCACGTAGAGCGTGCTGCCGGGCAGACGATAATTGCTCACCGCCAACGCGGCGGCGCGGATCGCGACCATTTCCGCATGGGCGCTCGGGTCGTTGCCGCTGATCGGGCAGTTGAAGCCGCGACCGATGATTTCGCCGTCCTGCACCAGCACCGCGCCCACCGGCACTTCACCCAGCGCCGCGCCCTGTGCGGCCAGGGCCAGGGCCTCGTGCATGAACTCGCGATCACGGCTGCGATCGATGATCGCGGCGGGACGAATCTGCCGCATCACGCCACCTCGATGGCGGCCATCAGGCCGGTTTCCATGTGGTCGATCACATGGCAATGGAACATCCATACCCCCGGGTTATCCGCCACCAGCGCGACTTGCGCCCGCTCGTTCTTGCCCAGCAGGTAGGTGTCGGTGAAATACGGAATCACCTTGTGCCGGTTCGAGGCGATCACCTTGAAGCTCATGCCGTGCAGGTGGATCGGGTGCTGGTACTGGGTCATGTTCTTCAATTCGAAAATGTAGCTCTTGCCCTTTTCGAGCGTGGCAATCGGCCGGTCGGCGCAGGTCTTGTCGGTGATGTCCCAGGCCTTGCCGTTGATCTGCCACAGGCTCGGCGGCTTGCCATTATCGACGTTGACCGACACCGAGCCGACCCATTCGAAATTGAAGTTGAGTTTCTCGGCATTGGCCAGGTCCGGCTCGGCCACCGGGTTGGCCGGCAGCGCCGCTGGCCAGGCGGTCGGCGCGTCGTTGTTGGGCACCGAGCGCAAGGTGCCCAGGCGCACCGGACCGTTGCGCAGGGACAATTCCTCGCCGGCCGGTGGTGCCTTGATCGCCAGGCAGATGCGCATGCCCGGGCCGAGCCAGTACTCCTTGCCCAACGGCCGAGGTTCGACGGGATTGCCGTCCAGCGCATAGATCTGCGCTTCGACACCGGGGATGTTGATACGGTAAGTCAGGGTGTTGTCGAGATTGAGCAGCCGCACTCGGGTGATCTGGCCGGCGGGCAGATCGATGACCGGCGACGGCACGCCATTGATCGTCACCAGCCGTCCGGCCGTACCGCCCCGGGCCGCTTCCCGGGGAATGCTGAACTCGACGAAGTTGCCTTGCTCATCGACGTGCCAGTTTTTCAGGCTGAGGGTCTGTTCGTACTTGAAACCGGTGGGTTCTCGTTCTTCGACTATCAACGGCCCGACCAGCCCGCGCCCCAGTTCCTCGCTGCTGTTCACGTGGGGGTGATACCAGTAGCTGCCGGCGTCCGGTACGCGGAATTTGTAATCGAAATATTCCCCCGGCAACACCGGAAGCTGCGAGACGTAGGGCACGCCGTCCATCTCCAGCGGCAGGCGAATGCCGTGCCAGTGAATGGTGGTGGCCACCGGCAGATGATTGATGAAACGCACCCGCAGCCATTCGCCCTGACGCACCCGCAATTCGGTGCCCGGCGCCGACGGCCCGAACGCCCAGGCCGGAGTCTTGTGGCCGGCGACCAGCTCGACGTCCAATGGCGCGGCAATCAGCTCATAGTCGTGGCCCGCCTCGGCATCGGCCCTCTTGCCCAGCCAGTAGCGCGACGCGCCCCCCGCACCGACGCCAACGACAACAAGACCGGCCAGGCCACCGAGGATTTGCCGACGGGTAAAGGACATGAACTCAACCACCTTACGTTTCCAGCGCAAGCCCGCGAGCCTGCAAAAGGCGAATACGATACACCTGCGGTTGCGAAACAGTAAGGGCGGCGCGGCGGATGGACGCAGGCGCGGGTGCGGTACATATGTAGCGCACCGCCCCGGATCGAATGGTTCACCCTCGCCGTCCCTGTTCTCAAGGAATCGAGCCAATGAACCCGAAACAACCCCGCCCCTTGCCCAACGCCGCCGACAAGGCGGCCCTCAAGGTGCTCGCCGCCCATGTCGTCAAGGCCTGTCCGAGCCTGCACGATGCGGCCCACGAAGTCGCCGCCCACCTGCTGGTCCAGCATGGCCTCAGCCATCTGGACCCCGACCAGGTGTATTTCCACCGCTTCAAGTCTGCGCAAAGCCTGGAGTCTTCGTTCACCGGTTGGCAGCATTACGGCGAAAAGCCTTATGAATCCCTGACCCTGACGCAACTGGTGATCCACCGGTTCCGCGCCACCGACCAGGACAACGCCGACCTGCTGGACCTGTACGGCGGGTTCTATACCGCAGGCCCCGAGGCGGAAAACTTCGATGCCAGCAACGAAGTGCAGCTGCGGGGCAACGAGGTGCTGAAGGCCTTCTGGGACATCGACTTCAGCCAGTTGTACCGCCATCAACTGCATGCGTTCTGGGACGCCTGGGCCGGCGATTTCCGCACGCTGGCCAAGTGCACCTTCCTCGGCAAAGCCATCGAGGCCCGGGACAACGGGCAGTTGAGCGACGATGATTGGCAAACCGCGCTCGATGCCGTCATCGGCCCGCTCACCTGGCCCATCACGTTGAAGCTGCTGCAAACCGATGCCGAGCCCGGCCCGCATCTGCGTGTCGCGGCACTGGATATCGCCGGGCATGCCGCCAGCAACATCCTGCGCATCATCGATGCCAAGGGCCGGCAGATCCTCTATGTGCCGGGCGAAAGCCAGGCGTTCCATGTGTTCGAAACGCCCTCGGACCTGCACGCGTGGATCCTGACTCAAATGAACGATGAAGCGCTTCGCCGCGCCTTCATGAGTCACTTCCCGCTGTCCGAACGCCAGGCCATCGACGATCACCTCGCCGACCTGATGAATCGCCTGGTGAACACCTGGGGTCATGCCGATCATCAGCTGATCAATCAGAAAGACCAGGCCATCGCCGGGGACGCCTTCGGCTGGCTGCGTGATTCGACCCGCCGCGCCATGACCGATGAAGCCGATCTGGCGCTGACCTCCAATGGCGATCTGCGCAAAAAGCTCTGGATCGGCTACCTGAGTGCCGGCCTGAAGGTGTTCGGCCCGATGGCCGCCGTCGGCTGGCCGGTGGCGCTGCCGGTGATCGGCGCCGGGGTGGCCAGCATGGGCCTGAACATCGACCAGGCGGTCAACGGCAAGACGGCCGCCGAGCGCAAGGACGGCGTGATCGGGGCGATCTTCAATGCCATCGACGTGCTGTTCAACCTGCCGTTTCTCAAAGGGGTCGGCCCGATGGTCGAGGTCGGTGCCGAGGTCGAGGCAGCAGAAGCGGCGGAATGGGATGAGTATTCCGAAGCGCTGCGCCCCCCGGAAGAACCCGCGCCTCCGAGCAAGCCTGAGGTACAGACCGAGGGGGCTTTGCCGACTCCGGGGGAAATCCGCCGCGTGCCCGCAGAACCGGTTCGCCCCCGCGACATACCGCAAAAATTTCAAACCAACGAACTGCTGGACGGCAAAACCCCGATCAGCGAGCCCGGAAAATACCAGGGCATCTACACGCTCGACGGCGATCCGCCCCACGCCATCCTGATCGACGACAGCGCCTACTACGTGCGCTACTTTCCCGACGCCCGGGGCGGCGGGTACTGGGCCATCGTCGATCCCGCCAGACCCAATCAGTTCATCCATTCGCTGCCCGTGCACCTGAACGCCGAAGGCCAATGGGAACGGATGCCCAGGCTGCGTTTGCCGGCGGGCGGGCAATGCTTTGGCAAGGGCTGTGTGCTCGAACTGGACTCATCGCTGGAAGGTTCGCAGACGGAAAACTCGCTGGACACCCTGCCGTCCCGCACTGAAGAAACAGAGTTATCCGACGCTTCGGCCCCGCGGCTGGTGACGACCGCCTACGATGTCGACAGGCACGCCTTGCCCGGTCTGAAACGCTGGGCACTGGGCATTCCTGAAACCCACGTTCGAGTGCAGATCGGCCCCGGCGGCGCACTGGTCGTGCCCGACCGCTATGCCCCGAACTTTGCCGAGAAAGCGCGGGCACTGCTGCTGTCGAGCAGGCGCTTCTACGCAAACCTGCAGTGGCAAAGCCTGCCTGTGCGCCCGACAATCCCCACCCTGGAGCCCTCGACATCGTTCAGTGCATTGGTGGAACGTGTGTTCATCGAAGCGCCCGGCCTGGTCATCGGTGAAACCCTTGACCGGCTCACCAGCATGCGTCTGGTGATCGAGAACATGCCCTCGATGGCGGCCCAAGGGCTGAAAACCATTTACATGCGTCGATTGCTGGCCGACTTTGCCCAGGCAGATCTCAACGACTACTTCACCAGCGGTGTCATGTCCGAGGACCTGCTGAGCTATCTGCGTCGTCTGGGCACCGACCCCACCGGCCGATTCAACCAGCTGGAACTGGTCAAGAGCGCGCAGGCCAATGGGGTTCGCGTCCAGGCCCTGGATTGCGCGGCGAACTATCGCAGACCGGTCCCGCAAACCGCCGTGGACGAACAGATGATGGCCAATCACCTGACCAACGAAATCATGTTCACCGACAAGTTACTGAACGGTCATGGCAAGTGGCTGATACTGACCGGTGCCGAGAGCACCAACACCTTCAGAGGCCTGGCAGGGCTCGCCGAGCTGGAAGGTGGCATCGGTGTGCGGATCGAAGACGTCAACCCGGGGCAAGGGCAGCGCCTGGAGATCGATCCTGGTATCGACGTCGATCGCGGGCCCTTTTTCACCGACGACAACACGCGCGGAACCTCCGATACGCTGCAGGCGGACTTGCGCCTGCAAGTGGAAGCGCCTCAGCTGACACGCACCGACGAGTATCTCCAGCGCTTGCTGTATCGCAAGGGGATGTACCTGTTCGAGAAGGCCGGGGATGCGTACACCCTCGTCCATCGCGGTACCAGTGGCTCCCTTGTGCGAACCGCCGTGGAGCCCATGGCCGATGGCAACGTCTGCATCAATCGCCCGGCGTGGCCCCAAGTCAGCGGCAAGCCGTTCGCCAACATCGATCAGCTGTCGCACGCACTCAATGGCATGGGGCTGGTGCTGCAGAACCGTATACCGAGTTGATCAGCCTGCTCGATGTTCAATGACCCGCCGGGCCGTGTTCGGCCTGCGCGGGTTCAGGATTCACTCGTCTGGCGCGACGTTTTCCTATGCACCCCATCCTTGATCCGACATCACGGTGCCCTGACGTCTGACAGACCCATCGCCCTCCGGCCTGAAATGATCGCGGCTGTTTTCACCCACCCACGATCAAGGAAAGCCTGTGGACACTCAAAAAGACCCCGCACTGCCCAACGCCGCTGACAGAGAGGCACTCAAGGCGCTGGTTCCGACCATGGTCGAAGCCTGCCCCGACCTGTATGAAATGGCCTGCGCCATCGCCCGGGACATTCTTGTCAGACATGACCTTGCCCACCTGGAGCCCGAGCAGGTTTATTTCCACCGTTTTCGCGCCGCCCAAAGCAGCCCGCGCACCTTTACCGGCTGGGAACACCGGCTCGAAACCCCGCGCGAATCGATGACCCTGCCGCAACTGGTGATCCAGCGCTTCAACGTGCATGACCAAGACAACGCCGACCTGCTGGACGCCGACGCCGGTTTCTACAGCGCCGGGCCGGACGCGCAAAACTATGACGAAAGCAATGAAATCCGGCTGCACGCCAAGGACGTGTTGAAGTCTTTCTGGGAGATCGACTTCGCCGATCACTACCGGCAAAAGATCAAGTCGTTCTGGAACAAGCACAGCAAAACCTTCCGCGCGCTGGCCAAGTGCACCTTCCTCGCCAAGGCCATGGAAGACCGTGAAAGCGGCCGGCTATCCGATCAAAACTTCAAGACGGTGGTCAACGCCGTGGCGGGAAACATCCGTTGGCCGGTGACGCGACAGATGCTCGAAGACGAAGCACCGCCAGCCAAGGGCGTGCGTGTCAGCCTGCTGAAGATCGGCGGGTTCGTGGCCACCGACATCCTGTGCATCGTCGATGCCCAGGGCCGGAAAATGATCTACACCCCTGGCGAAATCTGGGGCGTGCACGCCTTGCAGTCCGATCGCCATGTGCATTGGTGGGTCCTGTCGAAAATCGGCAAGCCATCGGACCGCAAGCGTTTCATGGCGCATTTCCAGGTCGCCGACCACGACATCATGCAAGACACGGCCTCGCGCCAGAGTGCCAAGCGCAGCTGGCTCTCCCTGGAGAATCCGGGCGTGAACCTCGTCGCCCTGTTGTTCCGTGAGCCGCACATCGAGAACGTCGGGCTCAATCATGTGCTGGACCTGCTGGTCAGCACCTGGGACAGCAACGATCACCAACTGGTGGAACACAGCGCCGAAGCCCTGGACGGCGATGCCTTCACCTTTCTGGCGAACGCCACCCATGCGCGCATGGTCAGCGACGCCGAGTTCATGCTGCACTCCAATGGCGAGCTGCGTAAAAAACTGTGGATCGGCTACCTCAACGCCTTCAACAAAATGTTCGGTCCCATGGCCGCCGTGGGCTGGCCGGTCGCTCTGGCGGTCGTCGGCGCGGGTATCGCCAACGTTGGCCTGCAGATCGACCAGGCGGTCAACGGCAAAACCCCGGGCGCGCGCAAATCGGCGGTGACCGCAGCGATTTTCACCGCCATCGACACGCTGTTCAACGCCACGTTCCTCAAGGGCCCGGAGCTTCCGGAAATCGCCGAGACCTCGATGCTCATCGAGGAAGAAGAGCATCTGCTGTTTGCCGAGCAGGCCCGGACGCCACTGCCGACACTGCAGGAGATCGCCCCGAAACAGGTGCTCCCCGCCGCACCGGAAGACTTTCTCGCGGCCTTCAAGACCACGGTCGGCGAAGCCACGATGGTCCAGACCGATAGCCCGAAATTCCAGGAGATCATCACCACTGCGTCCGGCAAGCATTACATCTACATGCGTCGCGCTGGCAGCGATGGGTTCTATGCGGTGCGTTACGTCGAGCAGATCCGCGGCTGGGTCATCGTCGATCCGCTTCATCCGCATTCGTTTTATCGCAATGTGCCAGTGCGCCTGAACGAGGCGCTGAAATGGCAACCGGTCGCGCGTCCCGGCCTGCGGGGCGGCATGAAGATTTTCGGCGAATGGCCCTGGGGCCACACCGCCAGCGCGCTGCCAGAGACGGCGACACCCCCGATGCCGTATGACGTTCCGCCCACGTCGACACCGGCGCTGCGAGCGTTGGCGCAAAGCCGAGTCGAGGATTTCCCGCTGGACCCGGTGCACGGCAGCGACAGCCTCTATCAGGACTTCAAGAGCCTGCGCCGCAGCCTGTATGACGACGCCATCGACTTCTACAGCGCCCCGAGTGTACCGCTGCGCCCGACGGTGCCGACCTTCAAACCCTCGACCCCGTTCGCCGACATGAGCAAGCGCCTGTTCAAGGAGGCGCCCGGCCTGGTGATCAGTCAGGACACCGCCACCACGGGCGCCCGGCAAGTGCTGATCGACAACTTCAAAGTGCTGAACAAGCAGAAGGTCAGAACCCTGTACCTGGATCATCTGCTGACCGATTTTCATCAGGCGGATCTCGACCTGTTCCATCGCACCGGGAAGATGCCGTCCGCGCTCGAGGAATCGCTGCAGGCGCTGGATGTCCGCTTCGGCAGCGACCCGACCGGCCCCCACAGCTACACGGCGCTGGTCAAGGCGGCGCAGAAAAACCATCTTCGCGTACAAGCCATCGACTGCATGGCCAGCCGCCGCTTCCCACGCATGGAGCGGACCACGGAGGCCAGCAGCCGCAAGATGATGAATTACTTCTCCGACACCGCGATCCGCGCAGACCAGGCCGCACACGGGGCCAATCGCTGGGTGGCGCTGGTGGACGACGTGCGTGCCAGCACCTTCGACCGCGTCGCCGGCGTCAGCGAACTGCAAGGTGCCGTCTCCCTTCGCGTGGAAGAATTGCCCATCGGCAGGGCGAATGGCCTGGGGGCCGATCCGGGGAAAAAGGTGCGGGACCTGCTGGGCAACCCCATTGATCTGCTCAAGAGCGACCTGCGCCTGCAACTGGACGGCCCGCCGCCGACGATCACCGCCAACAGCGTCGAGACCGCCTTGCCCAGGAGCGGCATGTTCATGATCCAGGACAACGACACACTCATCCATCGCAGCGGTGATGGTTCACTGGTGCAGACACCGATCCAGCACGATGCCGGCGGCTTTTTTGTCGTGCGCCCGCGATGGGTCCGGGTCAGCGGCCGGCACTTCGACAGCGTCCATGAACTGGCCCTGGGGATTGAGGATGAAGGCCTGTCGCTGACGCGTGTGCGCATTGACCCTCTGGCGGGCGAATCGCCGGTGCGCGAGCCGTCGCCCTCCACGTCCGGCACCCGCGACCAGGCCACAGCGCAATCGACGCTGCCCGACACCGCGCTGTTCCGTTCGCCCTATGAAATTCCCCACCCGTATCGCGCAAGACTGAAACAGGCCGCCTCTGCACCGGGCGGCCGATCACTGGGGGACCACATCGCGAGCATCAGCGGCGACTCCCCCCTGACAGCGTTCAAGGCTCTGCGCAAAGACCTGCGCGACGCGGCCACGCGCTTCTATACCGAATTGAACCTTGCACCGCGTCCGGCGATGCCGCCCCTTGACCCGGCTTCCAGCGCCGAGTCATTCATCGACTGGTGGATCGAACATTTCGACGGGCTGGTCATCGGTGAAAGTCATGCCGAAATCGGCAGCAAGCAATGGTTGATCGAACAGATGCCGATGCTCTCTCGCAAGGGTGTGAAAACCCTGTACATGGAGCATCTGCTCACCGACTTCCATCAGGCCGCGCTGGACAACTTCGCCAAGACCTCGGTCATGCCCAGGGATCTTGAGTTGTACCTGCAATCCCTGGATCAAGGTCATTTGACCGATCCCGTCGAGCGTTTCAACTTCCTTGAGTTGGTCAAGGAAGCCAACCGCCACGGCATACGGGTCCAGGCCATCGACTGCATGGCCAGTTATCGCCTTGAAGGCCTGTCGGGCCTGGGCAAGACGACCCGGCAACAGATGATGAATTACTACGCCCATACCGTGATCGAAGCCGATCAGGCCCTGCGCGGGTCACACAAATGGGTGGCGCTGATGGGCAATTCACACGCGAACACCTTTGAAGGTGTCGCCGGGGTCAGTGAACTGGAAAAAGCTGTCGGGCTGCGCATCGAGGACGTGGGCAAAGGGCCGTCGAGGGGCTACGAGCCGGATCCCGGACGAACCTTTGTCGACGACGATGGCAATCCCGTCGGTCGGGCCAGAAGCGATCTGCGCCTGCAAATTCACACCCCCTACACCTCAAAGTCGACACAAGCGATCAAGCAGCTACTCAATCGGCCGGGGATGTACACCCTGAAGAGGGAGCCCGTTGGAACGTGGCTGATTCACTGCGGGCGTGACAACCTCGTCGTGAAAACGTCGATTGAATCGGAGTCCGGCCGTTACTTCATCAAGCGTCCCGCCTGGCCGACGTTGGACCAGAAACGCTTCGACAGCATGCAAGCCCTGCTCAAGGCACTGGATGAGCGAGGCATGACCCTGGCCAGTTGATCGAATGATCCCTCCCTGTCTCGTCCCGAATGCCCCGATCCGGGGCGAGACAGGGTTCAAACCGCCGCCTGCGCCCCTCCATGTGACAAAATGTTTCCCAGCCACTTTTGATGTTGTACGATGACGTACCTGTCCAGGGCAGACCCACAATTCATAAAAAATGGGGAAGATCGACCTGTGATCATCAGCAGCATCGAAGTTATTCGCATCAGCATCCCGTTCAGCACCGGCGCCAGCCAACGGCAGAATCACGGCCAGGCCAAGGACGACGACGCTTTCAATGCCGCCTCGCCGAGCCATCAGCGCATGCAGAGCCTGATGCTGAAAATCACCACAGACACCGGATTGGTAGGCTGGGGTGAAGCCTTCGGGCACGGGTCCAATCCGGTGACGTACCAGGCGTTGACGGCGGTCGTCGGCCCGATGTTCATCGGCACGTCGCTGGCAGACCGCGAGCAGACCCTGGAAAAGGCGCGTCGCGCCTTGCATGGCTTTGGCTCGACCGGTGCGATGGTCTACGCCCTTTCGGGCATCGACATCGCCTTGTGGGACCTCGCGGCCCAGGTCGCTGGCGTTCCCCTGTACCAACTGCTGGGCGGCACCGCGCGTACGCTCGAGTTGTATGCGAGCCTGGTCAGCTATGGCAACGATCCTGACGAAGTCTATCGACAAGTCAGTCGTGCCCGCGACCTGGGCTTTCGCAAGATCAAACTGCACGAGACCCACGTCGACGCGATAGCCGCTGCCCGCCGGGCACTGCCAGTAGCGGCCGGCGAGTTGATGGTGGATGTGAATTGCCCATGGTCGGTGGCTGAAGCCAGCGAAGTCGCCGAGCGCTTGCGCGCGCTGGAACTGACCTGGCTGGAGGAACCGGTCTGGCCACCTGACGATGCCGCCGGGCTGGCGCTGGTACGTCGCAACGGCGTGCCGCTGTCCGCCGGGGAGAACGCTGCCGGCGTGCAGGGCATCAAGACCCTGCTGGAACAGCAGGCGATTGACGTCGTGCAACCCAGCGTGGCGAAAATCGGCGGCATCGGCGCCATGCTCCAGGTGTTTGCCCTGGCCAGGCAGCATGGCGTGAAAGTCGTGCCGCACTGCTTCTACTTTGGCCCGGGCCTGTTGGCCGTGGCGCACCTGTGCACGTTGCTGCCCCAGGAAGTGGCGGTGGAGGTGCCGTTCATTGAATTCGAACGCCTGCTCTACCCCGCCCTGGCCTTCAAGCCCCGCATGGAACTGCCGACTGACGCCGGCCTGGGTTTCAAACCGGATCTGCAAGTGATCGAAGACTACTGCCTGGAACGGACTTTGATCGACTGAGCCCCCGCTGTTTTCTGTCAATAATAAAGGCCATAAAAGAATGAAAGGCTATTACCGCTGGAACATTGCCGGGCTGCTGTTCTTCGCCGGCATGCTCAATTACCTCGACCGCGCGGCGCTCTCGGTGGTCGCGCCACTGCTCAAGACCGAACTGCACATCGACGATGCGCAAATGGGTTTCATCTTCAGCTCGTTTTTCTTCGGCTACTGCGCCCTGTGCTTCATCGGCGGCTGGGCGGCGGACAAATACGGGCCAAAAAAGGTGTTCGCCTGGGCCGCCGGCAGCTGGTCGGTGTTCTGCGGCCTGACTGCGGTCATCACCGGTTACCTGCAACTGCTTATCTTCCGGGTGTTGTTCGGCATGGGCGAGGGGCCGATGGGCACCACCACCAACAAGTCGATCACCAACTGGTTTCCGCGCCAGGAAGCCGGACGGGCGCTGGGCTTCACCAACTGCGGGCAACCCCTGGGCGCGGCCCTGGCCGGCCCGGTGGTCGGACTGGTAGCGTTCAACTTCGGCTGGCGCATTTCCTTCGTCGTCATCGCCGTGCTGGGCGCCCTGTGGTTGCTGGCCTGGCTGATGATCTTCAAGGACACCCCGGATCAGCATGCGAGCGTTTCCCAGGCCGAGCGCGACTTCATTCGCGCGGGCCGCGAGGAAGTGCTGGTGGAGAACGTTGAAGAAGGCCGCAGCCTGTTCAGCTACATCTTCTCCATCCCGGTGCTGGCGGTCGCGACCGCGTTCTTCTGCTTCAACTACGTGTTGTACTTCTTCCTCACCTGGTTACCCAGCTACCTGATGGACTACCAGCATCTCGACATCAAGAGTATGAGCATCATCGGCGTCATCCCTTGGCTTGGCGCGGCGGTGGGCTTCCTCGGTGGCGGCTTCCTGACCGATGCCCTGACCAAACGGCTGGGCAACGTCATCCTTGCCCGCAAAATCATGCTCACCCTGGGCCTGGGCGTTGCGGCGACGTGCGTGCTGATCACCACACAGGTGACCTCGCTGGGCATGGCGGTGGCCTGCATCACCGTCTCCAGCGTGTTCCTGTTCGTGACCCCACAGATCTGCTGGGCGCTGATCCAGGACATCGTGCCGAAAAACCGCGTCGGCGGCACCGGTGGCTTCGTTCACCTGCTGGCCAACATCGCCGGGATCATCGCGCCCACGCTGACCGGGCTGGTCGTTCAATACGGCGGCGGCTACAACGTGGCCTTCATCATCTCGGCGGCGGTCTGCGGTCTGGGCATGTTGGTGGTGATACTCGCGGTGAAAGGACAGGGCCATCAGGCGCCCGTTGCGGCCGCCGCGATGCGCTGAGGCCTGCGGGTCATTCAGATACGACAAGGGCGCCTTTCGGCGCCCCTTCGTACACGCTCATGACTCGGGTGTCGGCTCGGGCATGAAAAAACCGGCAAAAGCCGGTTTTTTCATGCTGCGCTGTAGGATCACTCCCACTCAATCGTCGCAGGCGGCTTGCTCGACACGTCGTAAGTGACGCGGGAGATGCCTTCGATTTCATTGATGATACGGCCGCTGACGGTTTCCAGCAGTTCGTACGGCAGGTGCGCCCAACGGGCGGTCATGAAGTCGATGGTTTCCACGGCACGCAGGGCCACGACCCAGGCGTAACGACGGCCATCGCCCACCACGCCTACCGATTTCACCGGCTGGAACACCACGAAGGCCTGGCTGACCTTGTGGTACCAGTCGGCCTTGCGCAGTTCTTCGATGAAGATGTGGTCGGCGCGACGCAGCAGGTCGGCGTATTCCTTCTTCACTTCACCGAGGATCCGCACGCCCAGGCCCGGGCCCGGGAACGGGTGGCGGTAGACCATGTCGTACGGCAGGCCCAGTTCCAGGCCCAGACGACGGACTTCGTCCTTGAACAGTTCGCGCAGTGGCTCGACCAGCTTCAGGTTCATCTCTTCCGGCAGGCCGCCCACGTTGTGGTGCGACTTGATCACGTGGGCCTTGCCGCTTTTCGCGCCAGCCGACTCGATCACGTCCGGGTAGATGGTGCCCTGGGCCAGGTACTTGATGTTGTCCAGCTTGCAGGATTCGGCATCGAACACGTCGATGAAGGTACGGCCGATGATCTTGCGCTTCTTCTCCGGGTCGGCTTCGCCGGCCAGGTTGTTGAGGAACTGCTCTTCGGCGTTGGCGCGGATCACCTTGACGCCCATGTTCTCGGCGAACATGGCCATCACTTGCTCGCCTTCGTGCAGGCGCAGCAGGCCGTTGTCGACGAAGACGCAGGTCAGTTGGTCGCCGATCGCCTTGTGCAGCAGCGCGGCAACCACCGAGGAGTCGACACCGCCGGACAGGCCCAGCAGCACGTTGTCGGTGCCGACCTGGGCGCGCACCTGGGCGATGGCGTCTTCGGCGATCTTCGACGGGGTCCACAGCGCTTCGCAGCCACAGATGTCGAGGACGAAGCGCGACAGGATGCGACCGCCCTGCTTGGTGTGGGTCACTTCCGGGTGGAACTGCACGCCGTAATAGGCGCGCTCGTCGCTGAACATGCCGGCGATCGGGCAGCTCGGGGTGCTGGCCAGGACGTGGAAATCGCCCGGCATCCGGGTGACCTTGTCACCGTGGCTCATCCACACGTCGAGGCCGAACAGGCCGTCGGCGTCGACGTGGTCTTCGATACCGTCCAGCAGGCGGCTCTTGCCGACCACATCGACACGGGCGTAACCGAACTCACGCAGCTCGGAGCCTTCCACCTTGCCGCCCAACTGCTCGGCCATGGTCTGCATGCCGTAGCAAATGCCGAACACCGGTACGCCCAGGTCCCAGACCGCCTGTGGCGCGCGCGGGCTGTCCGCCACGTGTACCGACTCCGGGCCACCCGCGAGGATGATCCCCTTTGGCGCGAATTCGCGAATCGCTTCGTCGTCCATGTCGAACGGATGCAGTTCGCAGTACACACCGATTTCACGCACGCGGCGGGCGATCAGCTGGGTGTACTGGGAACCGAAATCGAGGATCAGGATGCGGTGAGCGTGAATATCGAGGGCCATGATTCAGTCTCGTCTAAGTCATTCAGAAACAGTCGTGATTCAGAAACAACTCGGGGCTGAATAAAACAGCCCCGGTCGTTAACTTTTTGCTTGAAGGCTCAACCTACGCGGTAGTTTGGCGCTTCCTTAGTGATCTGTACGTCGTGTACGTGGGACTCGGCCATGCCAGCGCCGGTGATCCGCACGAACTCGGGGATGGTGCGCATTTGTTCGATGTCGGCGCTACCGGTGTAGCCCATCGAGGAACGCAGGCCGCCCATCAACTGGTGGATGATCGCGCTCAGGCTGCCCTTGTACGGAACACGCCCTTCGATGCCTTCCGGAACCAGTTTCTCGGCGCCGGCCGAGGAGTCCTGGAAGTAGCGGTCGGAGGAGCCCTGGGCCTGGGACATGGCGCCCAGCGAACCCATGCCACGGTAAGCCTTGTACGAACGGCCCTGGAACAGTTCGATCTCGCCCGGCGCCTCTTCGGTACCGGCGAACATCGAGCCCATCATCACGCAGGAAGCACCGGCCACGATGGCCTTGGACAGGTCACCGGAGAAACGGATGCCGCCGTCGGCGATCAACGGAACGCCGGTGCCTTCAAGGGCAGCGGCAACGTTGGCGATGGCACTGATTTGCGGGACGCCGACACCGGCGACGATACGGGTGGTGCAGATCGAGCCTGGGCCGATACCGACCTTGACGGCGTCGGCGCCCGCTTCGGCCAGGGCCTTGGCGGCAGCGCCGGTGGCGATGTTGCCGCCGATGACCTGCACTTCAGGGAAGTTCTGCTTGACCCAGCGAACGCGGTCGATCACGCCCTTGGAGTGACCGTGGGCGGTGTCGACCACCACCACGTCAACCCCGGCATTGACCAGGGCGGCCACGCGCTCACCGGTGTCTTTGCCGGTACCGACGGCAGCGCCAACGCGCAGACGACCTTGATCGTCCTTGCTGGCCAGCGGGTAGGCCTTGGCTTTTTCGATGTCGTTGACGGTCATCATGCCCTTGAGGGCGAACTTGTCGTCGACGATCAGCACGCGTTCGATGCGGTGCTTGTGCAGCAGCTCGCGAACGTCGTTCTTGTCGGCGCCTTCCTTGACGGTGACCAGACGCTCTTTGGGCGTCATCACGTCGCGGACGCTGGCGTCCAGGCGGCTTTCGAAACGCACGTCACGGGAAGTGACGATGCCGACCAGGTCGCCATCGTGCAGGACCGGAACGCCGGAAATGTTGTGCAGGCGGGTCAGTTCGAACAGATCACGAACCGTGGCGTCAGCCTCGATGGTGATCGGGTCCTTGACCACGCCGGCTTCGAACTTCTTGACCTTGCGCACTTCGGCAGCTTGCTGCTCGATGGTCATGTTCTTGTGGATGATGCCGATGCCACCTTCCTGAGCCATGGCGATTGCCAGACGGGCTTCAGTGACGGTGTCCATGGCGGCAGAAACCAGAGGAATGTTCAGCTCGATGCCGCGGGTAAGGCGGGTCTTCAGACTGACTTCGTTAGGAAGCACCTCGGAATAACCGGGCACGAGGAGAATGTCGTCGAATGTCAGAGCTTCTTGGCTGATACGCAGCATCGCGGGGGCTCCCGAGCGGGAAAATGGAAGCGCGCCATTATAGTCAGACACCCCCTCGGGTTCAATGTAAAACTCTGTCTATTATCAGCATTACGGATGTACGGGTTCAGAGCTCGACCTTGACCCAACTGACGGGCTGATCCAGCCAGTCGGCAAATTCATCGAGAAAGCTCTGCTTGAAGCCGGCCTCGGCCCAGTTGTTGAAGATGAAACCGAGGTTGGAGAAGCCGCATTCCTGGAGGAACAGAAAGCCATTGATGTCATCTTCGTGCCCGCACTCCGGGCAGGTGAAGTTGTCGGTGCGCCCCGGCATCCAGTCTTCCAGGCTTTCGAACAGCGCTTCGCCGACCTCCTGGCGGCATTCGGCGCAGCCCGCCTCCCCCAGAAAACCCTTGGCCGGCGTATAGATGCAGCGCTTGGTCACGATCTCCAGGCCGTTGATCGCCTCGCCGAACGGCAGAGCTTGCGGGTGCAGGACCACCGCACGGGCGCCATCGGCGATCGCGTGGCCCATGCGGTTGCCGGTGCGCCCGCAGGTGCTCAGTTCTTCCTTGATGATGTTCTTGCGCACCAGCCAACGCACCACCGCCCTGGCCCGGGGCTCATGCACCGGCAGCGTGGAGATTTTCGGGACGATGATGCTTTGCGAGTTCATGGTGCAAGCCCTGCTGCAAATACTGAAAATTTTCCCTTCGGTGGGAGCGAGCCTGCTCGCGATAGCGGTGGGTCAGTCACCGTTGAGTCGGCTGACATTGCGCTATCGCGAGCAGGCCCGCTCCCACAAGAAGAAAAGAGGCCGGCAGCTTAATCCCTGACGCGATCCGGTCAAGTGCTCAAATAACGCCCGATCAGGGCAATCCCGCTGGCCAGTACCAGCCAGGTCACCAGCCGCACGAACGCCTCGCGGGACAACCGCAGGGTCAGCCGCCGGCCGATCCACAAACCCAGCGCCATCGCCGGCAACAGACACAGCGCCAGCATCAACAAGGGTAGCTCGGCATACACCCCTGCGACAGCAAACAGGCTCAGGCGGACCACGGTGCTGCAACTGATCAGCGCACTCTGGGTCGCCCGGGCGGCCTCTTTCGACAACCGGCTGTTCAGGTAGATCGCATAGAGAAAGCCGCCACTGCCAAACAATGCCCCGAACATCCCGCCCACCGTGCCCATCGGCACCGACCAGGCGGCCGACAACTGCGTCGGCCGGCGTTTGACCCCCAGGCTGTAGATCGCATAGGCGCTGATGAACAGCCCCATCAACAGCAGCAACACGTCCGAATGCAGGTTCAGCAGGAAAATCACCCCCAGCGTGCAGCCCACCGCCATGCACGGCAACAGCCGCAACAACTCCGGCCTGGCCACGTCCCGCCGCGACGGCAGCAGATTGCCGAACGCCGCGATGAAATCCAGCAGCACCAGCAACGGCACGATCTTCGACAGCGGCATGAACAGAATAAGAATCGGCCCCGCCACCAGCGCCGTGCCGAAACCGGCGATGCCGAACACGATATACGCCAGGGCAATGCCCAGGCCGATCAGTAACCAATCCGTCAGGCCGAAGGGCCATTGGTTCAACAACTCGAGCACATTCATTCCCCTGTCATCCTTGAATTCCGAAGCGAACTCTACCCTCTGTGAGAGCGGGCTTGCTCGCGAAAGCGCTATTTCATTCAATTTCGCCATCGACTGATACACCGTTTTCGCCAGCAAGCCCGCTCCCAACATCGGATGTATCTTGGTCATGGAGATTGAGCCGCGAATGCCTTTAAACTGCGCCCATGATTAAAGATCCCTTTGCAAGACTCGGCCTGGACCGGGAAGTCCTGACTGTCACCCAGCTCAACGGCCGTGCGCGGGTGTTGCTGGAGGACGTGTTCAGCAACATCTGGGTCGAAGGCGAAATCTCCAACCTCGCCCGCCCGGCGTCCGGCCACGTGTATTTCACCCTCAAGGACAGCGGCGCACAGGTGCGCTGCGCATTGTTCCGGCAGAACGCCGCGCGGGTTCGCCAGGCGTTGAAGGACGGCCTGGCGGTGAAAGTGCGTGGCAAGGTTTCGCTGTTCGAAGGCCGTGGCGACTATCAGTTGATCCTCGACACGGTCGAACCGGCCGGTGACGGCGCGCTGCGCCTGGCCTTCGATGCGCTGAAGGAAAAACTCAGCGCCGAAGGCCTGTTCAGCGCCGAGCGCAAGGTGCCGCTGCCCGCGCATCCGCAACGCATCGGCATTATCAGCTCGCCGACCGGCGCGGTGATCCGCGACATCATCAGCGTGTTCCGCCGCCGGGCGCCGCAGGTGCAATTGACGTTGATCCCCACCGCCGTGCAGGGCCGCGAAGCCACCGCGCAAATCGTCCGCGCCTTGAAACTGGCGGACGCCCGTGGTTTCGATGCCTTGATCCTGGCCCGTGGCGGCGGCTCGCTGGAAGACCTCTGGTGTTTCAACGAAGAAGCCGTGGCCCGCGCCGTGGATGCCTGTGTGACACCGATCGTCAGTGCCGTCGGCCATGAAACCGATGTGTCGATCAGCGACTTCGTCGCCGACGTCCGCGCGCCCACGCCGTCGGCCGCCGCCGAACTGCTGGCCCCGGATTCCAGCGACCTGGTGCGCCGGGTCGAAAGCCTGCACCGCCGCCTGGTGATGCGCATGCGCGACCGCCTGATGCGCGACCGCCTGCGTCTGGAGGGCATCGCTCGGCGCCTGCGCCACCCGGGCGAACGCCTGCGCCAGCAGGCACAGCGTCTGGATGACTTGGACATGCGTCTGCGCCGGGCTTTCGAACGCAGCCTCAACACCCGTCGCGAACGCTTGATCCGCCTGGAAACCCGCCTCGCCGGACAGCATCCGGGTCGACAACTGGCCATGTTGCGTCAACGCCTGGACAGCCTCGCCGAACGCCTGCCCCGGGCCATGCGCGAAGGGCTGAAGGGCCGTCGCCTGCAACTGCAAAGCCAGGTGCAGACGCTGCACGTGGTCAGCCCGCTGGCGACCCTCGGGCGTGGCTACAGCATCCTGCTGGACGAGCGCGGCCATGCGATCCGCAACGCGGCACAAACCCACAATGGCCAGCGCCTGAAAGCCCGCTTGGGCGAAGGTGAGCTGCACGTGCGGGTCGAGGACAACCACCTGACGCCCGTCACCCTCTCTTTACTGGATTGATCGATGCCACGCCTTTTCGCTTCGCTGCTTGTGTTGTGCCTGAGCTTCAACGCCCATGCCGACAGCTACATCACCCGCCTGTTGAACAAACCCGTGCCGGGCGGCGTGGCCGTGATCGATCTGGGCAGCGCCGCGCAGGCACCGACCGCCCGCTACCAGGGCAAACCGGTTCTGGTGGTCAGGGAGCAGGACAACTGGCGGGCCATCGTCGGCGTACCGCTGACGGTCAAGCCCGGCGTGCAGTCCATCAGCAGCGGCGGTCGAACCCTCAACTTCAGCGTCGGCAGCAAGAAGTACCCGGAACAGCGCATCACCCTGAAAAACACTCAGCAGGTCAACCCGGACCCGGACAACCTCAAGCGCATCGAGCGCGAGTTGGCCGAGCAGATCGCCGCCTACCGCACGTTCAGCCCGAACACGCCGAGCAACCTGCTGCTGGACAAGCCGGTCAATGGCCCGCTGTCGAGCAAGTTCGGGGTGCGTCGGTTCTTCAACGGCGAGGAGCGCAATCCCCACTCCGGCCTGGATTTCGCCGTGCCCGCCGGCACACCGATCAAGACCCCCGCCGCCGGCAAGGTGATCCTGATCGGCAACTACTTCTTCAATGGCAACACCGTGTTCGTCGACCACGGGCAGGGCTTCATCAGCATGTTCTGCCACATGTCGAAGATCGACGTGAAGGTCGGCCAACCGCTGGCCCGCGGCGCGGTGGTCGGGAAGGTCGGCGCCACCGGCCGGGCGACCGGGCCGCACATGCACTGGAATGTCAGCCTGAACGATGCGCGGGTGGATCCGGCGATTTTTATCGGGGCGTTCCAGCCCTGAATTTTGTGGTGAGGCGACTTGCGTCATCGCGAGCAGGCTCGCTCCCACAGGGGGACGTGATCAAAGGTGGGAGCGAGCCTGCTCTCGATGAGGCCAGCAAAGGCACCGGATTCCAATTGCGCAGCTTCCAAAGCCTGCGCAACCACTGGGAATATTCGCGCTATCTAAAGCAATAAAATCGCGAGAGAACTGCAATTTCGGATATTCCTCTCAATTTTTTTCGACTGCTTGCCATCCTCCCCCCTCGCGGTTAGGGTTGAAGGCATGAAAACCTCTCACACCCTCATTCAGCTTCGCCAGCACCGCAGCCTGTGCCTCGTCAGCGCACGACTGCCGGGCTGAATCGCGACGCCTCGTCCCACGCTTTGCCCAAGAACAGTTGAACCACCGGCAGGCCGCCTCTTCTCGGCCCACACAATAAGGATTCCTCCGATGAGCATGCTCAAAGACCCGTCTTCGAAATACCGCGCCTTCCCGGCCATTGACCTCCCGGACCGCACCTGGCCGTCGAAGACCATCACCGCCGTGCCGATCTGGTGCAGTTCCGACCTGCGTGACGGCAACCAGTCGCTGATCGAACCGATGGATTCGGCCAAGAAACTGCGCTTCTGGAAAACCCTGGTGCAGGTCGGCGTGAAGGAAATCGAAGCGTCGTTCCCGGCGGCTTCGCAAACCGACTTCGACTTCGTGCGCACCCTGATCGAAGACAACCACATCCCGGACGACACCACCATCCAGGTGCTGACCCAGGGCCGTGAAGACCTGATCGCCCGCACCTTCGAATCCCTGCGTGGCGCGAAGAAAGCCATCGTTCACCTGTACAACGCGACCTCCCCTTCCTTCCGCCGCATTGTCTTCAACCAGGACAAGGACGGGATCAAGGAAATCGCCGTGAGCGCGGCCAAGCTGTTCGTCAAATACGCGGCCCAGCAGCCTGAAACCCAGTGGACGTTCGAATACTCGCCAGAGACGTTCAGCGCCACCGAACTGGAGTTCGCCAAGGAAGTGTGCGACGCCGTGATCGAGGTGTGGAACCCGACGCCCGAGCACAAGATGATCCTCAACCTGCCGGCCACCGTCGAATGCGCGACGCCGAACGTGTATGCCGACCAGATCGAATGGTTCGGCCGTCACATCAACCGTCGTGACAGCGTGATCATCAGCCTGCACACTCACAACGACCGTGGCACCGGCGTGGCCGCCACCGAACTGGGCCTGATGGCCGGCGCCGATCGTGTCGAAGGCTGCCTGTTCGGCAACGGCGAACGCACCGGTAACGTCGACCTGGTGACCGTCGCGCTGAACATGTACACCCAGGGCCTGAACCCTGAGCTGGACTTCTCCGACATCGACGGCGTGCGCAAGGTCGTCGAAGAGTGCAACCAGATCCCGGTGCACCCTCGCCACCCGTACGTCGGCGACCTGGTACACACCGCGTTCTCCGGCTCGCACCAGGATGCCATCCGCAAGGGCTTCGCCCAGCAGAAACCGGACGCCCTGTGGGAAGTGCCGTACCTGCCGATCGACCCGGCCGACATCGGCCGCAGCTACGAGGCGGTCATCCGCGTCAACAGCCAGTCGGGCAAGGGCGGCATCGCCTACCTGCTGGAGTCGGAATACGGCATCAGCCTGCCGCGTCGCATGCAGATCGAGTTCAGCCAGGTCGTGCAGCGTGAAACCGATCGCCTGGGCCTGGAAATGACCGCCCAGCAGATCCACGCCTTGCTGCACAGCGAGTACTTGCAGGCCAACACCCCGTATGCGCTGGTCAGCCATCGCCTGCAGGAAGAAAACGGTCACAGCGCCGTGGAAGTGGAAGTGTCCGGCAAAGGCCAGGGCGAGACCAACCTGCACTGGCGCGGCAAGGGCAACGGCGCACTGGAAGCCCTGGTGGCCGGCCTGCCGGTGCCGGTGGAAATCATGGACTACAACGAACACGCCATCGGCGCGGGTACCCACGCCAAAGCGGCGGCCTACATCGAGCTGCGGGTGAACGGTGAGCGTGCGGTGCATGGCGTCGGCATCGACGAAAACATCACCACCGCCAGCTTCAAGGCCCTGTTCAGCGCGCTGAACCGCTCGCTGAGCCAGCCGGAAGCCAAAGCGGCGTAAGCCAGGCCGTTACGCGAAAGGCCCCGGGGTGAGAACCTCGGGGCCTTTTTGTTTGTGCGGGATTCGCCCCCACCGGCACACCGCACTGTGGGAGCGAGCCTGCTCGCGATGACGTTATGTCAGGCGACAGATATCTCAGGTGAACTCAAAGGTATCTGCATCCAGATTCGCCGGAAACCGCGTGCGATACGCCTGCAGCTCGGCCGCACTCAACACCGCCTGGAACACCCCGTCCGCATCGCCGGCACTGAGCAGGGTCTCGCCCTGGAAATCCAGCACCTGGCTGTCCCCGGTGTAGGCAAAGCCCTTGCCGTCGGTGCCGATGCGGTTCACCGCCGCCACATAACAGAGGTTTTCAATCGCCCGCGCCGGCAACAGGCGGTTCCAGTGCTGGCGCCGTGCGCCCGGCCAGTTCGCGGTGTAAAGCAACAGATCGGTGTCCTGGGCATCCCGGCTCCACACCGGGAAGCGCAGGTCGTAGCAAATCAGCGGCCGCACCCGCCAGCCCTTGAGCTCGAACTGCACCTGGCGCTCGCCGGGGGTGTAATGGTTGTGTTCACCGGCCATGCGGAACAGGTGGCGCTTGTCGTAGTGCCAGACTTCGCCGTCCGGCCGCGCCCACAACAGGCGGTTACGATGACTGCCGTCGGCGGCCTGCACGATCACGCTGCCGGTGATCACGGCATCGAGGTGCGCCGCCTGGGCGCGCAACCACTTGCTGGTCGGACCGTTTTCCGCCTCGGCGAGGGTGTCCGACTCCATGGAAAAACCGGTGGTGAACATCTCCGGAAGGATGATCAGGTCGGCGCCACGCGCCTGTTCCAGCAACGGCTCGAAATGCTCCAGGTTGGCCTGGCGGTCATGCCAGGCCAGGCTGGTCTGGATCAGGGCGATGTTCAGATTGGGCAGTGCACTCAGATCACGCATAGTTTTTCCGCTGCCTGACGCAGGGTCTCCTCACGTTTGGCGAAGCACAGGCGCACCAGGCGCTGGCCTTCGGGTGGCGTCTGGTAGAACACCGAGATCGGGATGCTCGCCACGCCGTGCTCGCGGGTCATCCACAGCGACATCTCGACGTCGTTGAGGTCCGGGCGGATCTGCGAGTAATCGACCAACTGGAAATAGGTGCCGGTCACGCGGGCGAAGCTGAAACGCGACGGCGCGAGCAGGTCGCAGAACAGGTCGCGCTTGGCCTGATAGAAGGCGGGCAACGCTTCCACGTGTTCCGGGTGCTCGGCCATGAAATCGGCCAGGGCGAACTGCAGCGGCGTCACCCCGCAGAAACTCACGTATTGATGCACCTTGCGCAGCTCTGCCGTGAGCGCCGGTGGCGCGACCACGTAGCCGGTTTTCCAGCCGGTGACGTGATAGGTCTTGCCGAACGAGCTGACCACGAAAGCACGCTGGTACAGCTCCTGATGATTCAACACGCTGACATGAGCCACGCCGTCGAACACCAGGTGTTCGTAGACCTCATCGCTGACCAGGTAGATATCGCGATCACGGATCAGGTCCGCCAACCGATCCAGCTCGGCACGACTGATCAGCGCTCCGCTCGGGTTGTGCGGAGTGTTCAACACGATCATTCGGGTGCGCGGGCTGATCGCCGCCGCGAGTTTTTCGAAGTCGATGGAAAAATCATTCAACCCCAGTTGCACATGCACGCAGCGGCCGCCCGCCAGCTCCACCGAAGGCTCGTAGCTGTCATAGCAGGGATCGAACACGATCACTTCGTCGCCACTGTGGATAACCGCCTGGATCGCACAGAAGATCGCCTGGGTGGCGCCGGGGGTGATGGTTACTTCGTGATCGGCATCGACCTGCACGCCGTAGCTGCGCGCAATTTTCGCCGACACCTGCTGACGCAGCCCCGGCAGGCCGGTCATCGGCGAATACTGGTTGTGGCCACTGGCGATGTGCCGGCCGACCGCGTCGCACAAGGCCTGCGGTGCATCGAAATCGGGAAAACCCTGGGACAGGTTGATCGCCCCGGTCTGCGCCGCGAGCTGCGACATCTGCGTGAAAATAGTGACGCCGACATTCGGCAGCTTACTGGTGATCATCGGTGGTTCCCTGCTCTACACCCGGCTCTGACGCGGCGCGGGAGAGCCCGAGGATAGCCCATCCGGCGCCCATAAAAAAAGGGCGCATAAAGCGCCCTTTCTTCTGTTACCGCCCCTGTGGGAGCGAGCCTGCTCGCGATGGCGTCGACAGCTTCAACATCAACGTGTCAGACAGATCGCTATCGCGAGCAGGCTCGCTCCCACCCAAGGCGGCCCGCCTTGAATCAGCGCTTGTCGCGGCGCTTCTTGTCGGCCTTCTTGTGGTGCGACATCAAGCGACGCTTCTTGTTGACCTGGCGGTCGGTCAGCGAGTTCTTGTTGCCTTCGTACGGGTTCTCGCCGCCCTTGAACTCGATGCGGATCGGCGTACCGACCAGCTTCAGGACACGGCGGTAAGTGTTCTCCAGGTAACGCACGTAAGACTTCGGCACCTTCTCGATCTGGTTACCGTGAATCACGATGATCGGCGGGTTCGCGCCACCCAGGTGGGCATAACGCAGCTTGATCCGGCGGCTGTTGACCATCGGCGGCTGGTGCTCGCTGACGGCGTCTTCGAGGATCTGGGTCAGGCGACTGGTCGGCCAGCGGGTGACCGCCGACTTGAACGAGTTCTGCACCGACGCATAGAGGTTGCCCACGCCCGTGCCGTGCAACGCCGAAATGAAGTGGATGTCGGCGAAGTCGACGAAGAACAACCGGCGTTCCAGCTCGATCTTCACAAAATCGCGTTCGCCCGGGGTCATGCCGTCCCACTTGTTCAGTGCGATGACCAAGGCCCGACCGGCCTCCAGGGCGAAGCCCAGCAGGTTGAGGTCGTGATCCACCACACCCTCGCGGGCGTCCATGACGAAGATCACCACGTTGGCGTCCTTGATCGCCTGCAGGGTCTTGACCACCGAGAACTTTTCGACTTCCTCGTGGATCTTGCCGCGCTTGCGCACACCGGCGGTGTCGATCAGGGTGTACTTCTCGTCATTGCGCTCGAACGGGATGTAGATGCTGTCCCGGGTGGTGCCGGGCTGGTCGTAGACGATCACCCGGTCTTCACCGAGCATGCGGTTGACCAGGGTCGACTTGCCCACGTTCGGGCGGCCGATGATGGCGATCTTGATCCCGTCTTTTTCGCTCGGGCCAGGAATGCGCTTGGCTTCCTCGCCTTCGGCCACTTCCTCTTCCTCGCCTTCCTGCAGCTCATCCTCGTCTTTCGGGAAGTCGCTCAGGGCGATTTCCAGCAACTGGGTGATGCCACGGCCGTGGGCGCCGGCGATCGGGATCGCGTCGCCCATGCCCAACGGCGCGAACTCGGCGCGGGCCATTTCAGGGTCGATGTTGTCGACCTTGTTCGCGACCACGTGGGAGCGCTTGTTACGCTTGCGCAAGTGCTCGGCGATCATCTGGTCCGCAGCGGTGAAACCCGCCTTGGCATCGACCAGGAACAGGACCACATCTGCTTCTTCAATGGCCAGCAGCGACTGCTCGGCCATTTTTTCGTCCATACCATGCTCGTCACCGGAGATACCGCCGGTGTCGATCAGAATGTAGGAACGCCCTTGCCACTTGGCCTCACCGTATTGGCGATCACGGGTCAGACCGGACAGGTCGCCGACGATGGCGTCACGAGTCCTGGTCAGGCGGTTGAACAAGGTGGACTTGCCGACGTTCGGTCGACCCACCAGGGCGATTACGGGAACCATGCGGCTCTCCACTTCGTTATTTCAGAAAATACAAAAGCCGCTGCTAGGCAGCGGCTGGTGCTCGAGGCAATCTCCATGACGATTTCTGCAGGAGCGAGCTTGCTCGCGATAAACGCATGGACACCGCGTTTAATCAGGACGCCAACGTCATCGTTGGCGTCCATCGCGAGCAAGCTCGCTCCTACATTCCGACATAGGTGAAGCCGCCTGGGGGTTAAACCCCAAGCATAGTCGTTACTTGATGGTCAGGGCTTCCAGTTTGCCGCTGTTGCCATACACATAAATCGTGTCACCCACCACCAGCGGACGGGCACGCAGGCCGTCGCTGTCGATGCGCTCGCGGCCGACGAAGCGACCGTCCACCTGACTCAGCAGGTGCAGGTAACCTTCCAGGTCACCCACTGCAACGTAGCTGGAGAACACTTCCGGCGCCGACAGTTGACGGCGAGCCAGTGCATCGTTGCTCCACAGGGCAGTGGTCGAACGCTCGTCGACGCCTTCAACGGTGCCCGAAGACAGGCTCACGTAAACGTTGCCGAAACCCTGGGCAACGCCGGCATAGCTGGAGGCATCACGCTGCCAGAGCTGACGACCGCTTTCCAGGTCCAGTGCCGCTACGCGACCCTGGTAGCTGGCGACGTACAGCGTGCCGCCGGACAGCAGCAAGCCGCCGTCGATGTCGACCACACGTTCCAGCTCCGAACGACCTTGCGGGATCGCGACCCGTTGTTCCCACACCGGCACGCCGTTGGAGATATCGAGGGCGACCACTTTACCGGTCGACAGGCCAGCCACCGCCATGCGGTTGGTGACGATCGGCGCGCTGGTGCCACGCAGGGTCAGGACCGCCGGGGTGCTGTCATACAACCAGCGCTGGCTGCCGGTGGCAGCGTCCAGGCCGATCAGACGGTCGTCCTGGGTCTGGACCACCACCACATCACCGTTGTTGGCCGGTGGTGCGAGGACTTCGCTGGACACGCGAGCGCGCCATTTCTCTTCGCCGTTGATGGCGTCCAGGGCAACGATTTCACCCTTGAGCGTACCGATCGTCAGCAGACCGTAACCGACGCCGACGGCACCGGACACAGGCAGTTCGAGATCTTTCTTCCACTTGACGTCGCCGTTGCTGCGATCCAGCGCCATCACCACACCGGTGACGTCGGCAGCATAGATGGTATCGCCATCGATCGCCGGTACCAGCATGTTGTAGGTTTCGCCCTGACCGTCACCGATCGAGCGACTCCACTGTTTGTGCAGAACCACTTCTTCCTTGAAGTCGGTCAGTTCGGCCGGTGGCAGTTCTTTTTTGCTGTTGCTGCTGCAACCCGCGGCCAGAATGGCCAGAGCCAGCAATGCTGCATGTTTCCAACGGATCACGTCACGCATCCCCTTTGGCCAGGTCGTCCAGCTTGATTTGTAGGCCACCGACTGCCGCTTCATCCGACAGTGCCGCCTTGGCTTTTTGATACGCCGTGTTCGCTTCATCGGTACGACCCAACTGCACCAGCAGGTCGCCCTTGAGTTCTTCGCGAGTGGCCAGGAAGGCTTTGTCGGCATCGCCTTCGAGCAACTTCAGGGCTTCATCGGCCTTGTTCTGCGCACCCAGCACCTGCGCCAGGCGCTGACGGGCGATTTCGCCCAGTGCCGGATTGGCAGGCTTGGCGACGATGGCCTTCAGTTCGCTGGCGGCGTCGTCCAGCTTGCCGCTGTCCACCGCGACCTTGGCCACGAACAGGCTGCCGTACTGCGCGTAGGCGCTGCCGCCGAACTCGCTGTTGAGCTTGCCGGCCAGGTCCGAGACGCGGGCTGCGTCTGGCTTGCCGTCAGGCGTCAGCGTGGTTTCGAGCAATTGCTGATAAAGCACCGAAGCGCCTTGCGACTGGTTGCCCTGATACTTCTGGAACGCCTGCCAGCCGAATACGATGACCAGCGCCAACAGGCCGCCAGTGACCAGGGGCTTGCCGTTGCGTGACCACCATTCCTTCAAATCCGCCAGCTGTTCGTCTTCGGTACTCGACACCCCAATACTCCTTAATCGCTAAATCGGCTGTTTGGACAGCTTCAACCCTGCACGACGCAGGTGGCCAGGTGTGCAGCAAGCGCATCCCAGGCAATGCTTTGTTGTTCGCCCTGGCCACGCAGGGGTTTGAAACCTACCACTTGCTGGGCCATTTCGTCGTCGCCGAGGATCAGCGCGTACAGCGCACCGCTCTTGTCGGCTTTCTTGAACTGGCTTTTGAAGCTGCCGGCGCCGGCATTCACTTGCAGGCGCAGGTTGGGTAGCTGGTCACGCACACGCTCGGCCAGCGCCAGGCCGGCCAACTCGGCTTCTTCACCGAAGGCACACAGGTAGACGTCGACCTGGCGGGAGATCTCTTGCGGGATCTGCTCCAGGGTCTCCAGCAGCAGCACCAGGCGCTCGATCCCCATGGCGAAACCAACGCCCGGGGTCGGCTTGCCGCCCATCTGCTCCACCAGACCGTCGTAACGGCCGCCGGCACACACGGTGCCCTGGGCGCCCAACTTGTCGGTGACCCATTCGAAAACGGTCTTGCTGTAGTAATCCAGCCCGCGCACCAGCTTCGGGTTGATCACGTAAGGAATGCCCGCGGCGTCCAGGCGAGCCTTGAGGCCCTCGAAGTGCGCACGGGATTCGTCGTCCAGGTAGTCGGCCATTTTCGGCGCGTCCACCAGGATCGCCTGCGTGTCGGCATTCTTGGTGTCCAGGACCCGCAGCGGGTTGGTCTTCAGGCGGCGCTGGCTGTCTTCGTCCAGCTTGTCCAGGTGTTGCGACAGGAACGCCACCAGCGCTTCACGGTAACGCCCACGGGACTCGCTGGTGCCCAGGCTGTTGAGTTCGAGCTTGACCGCATCACGGATGCCCAGCTCGCCCCACAGGCGCCAGGTCAGCACGATCAGCTCGGCGTCGATGTCCGGACCGTCGAGGTTGAACACCTCCACGCCGATCTGGTGGAACTGGCGATAACGCCCTTTTTGCGGACGCTCGTGACGGAACATCGGGCCGATGTACCAGAGTTTCTGCACCTGGCCACCGCCGGTGATGCCGTGTTCGAGCACCGCACGCACGCAGGCCGCCGTGCCTTCGGGGCGCAGGGTCAGGGAATCGCCGTTGCGGTCGTCGAAGGTGTACATCTCTTTTTCGACGATGTCGGTCACTTCGCCGATCGAGCGCTTGAACAGCTCGGTGAACTCGACGATCGGCATGCGGATCTGCTTGTAACCGTAGTTATCCAGCAGGCGCGCAACGGTGCCCTCGAAGTGACGCCACAGGGGGGTCTGTTCGGGCAGGATGTCGTTCATGCCACGAATGGCTTGCAGAGACTTGCTCACTATCAATCCTTAAATTCGTTCGACCTAGCCGCGCGCAATGACGGCAGCGTCGGCTTCGACCTTTTCGGCCGCTTTCTCGCGGATCAAGCGTTCAAGCTCATCCACCAGATTGTCATTCGTCAGTTTCTGCGACGGCTTGCCGTCGATGTAAATCAGGTTGGGCGTGCCGCCGGTCAAGCCGATATGGGCTTCCTTGGCTTCGCCCGGCCCGTTGACCACGCAACCGATGACCGCGACATCCAGCGGCACCAGCAGGTCTTCGAGGCGCCCTTCCAGCTCGTTCATGGTCTTGACCACATCGAAGTTCTGCCGCGAGCAGCTCGGGCAGGCGATGAAGTTGATGCCACGGGAACGCAGGTGCAGGGACTTGAGAATGTCGTAGCCGACTTTCACTTCCTCGACCGGATCGGCCGCCAGCGAGATGCGGATAGTATCGCCAATCCCTTCGGCGAGCAGCATACCGAGGCCCACTGCGGATTTCACCGTGCCTGAACGCAAACCACCGGCTTCGGTGATGCCCAGGTGCAGCGGCTGGACGATTTCCTTGGCGAGCAGGCGATACGCCTCGACCGCCATGAACACATCGGACGCCTTCACGCTGACCTTGAAGTCCTGGAAATTCAGGCGCTCCAGGTGTTCGACGTGGCGCAGCGCGGACTCGACCAGCGCGGCCGGGGTCGGCTCACCGTATTTCTTCTGCAGGTCTTTTTCCAGGGAACCGGCGTTGACGCCGATACGGATCGGGATGCCACGGTCACGGGCGGCATCGACCACCGCACGCACGCGGTCCTCGCGGCCGATGTTGCCCGGGTTGATCCGCAGGCAATCGACGCCCAGCTCGGCCACGCGCAAGGCAATGCGGTAGTCGAAGTGAATGTCGGCCACCAGCGGCACCTTGACCAGCTGCTTGATCTGGCCGAACGCCTCGGCGGCGTCCATGTCCGGCACGGACACGCGCACGATGTCGACACCAGCGGCTTCCAGGCGATTGATCTGGGCGACGGTGGCCGCCACGTCATTGGTGTCGCTGTTGGTCATGCTCTGCACAGCGATAGGCGCATCGCCGCCCACAGGCACGTTACCCACCCAGATCTTGCGGGATTCGCGACGTTTGATTGGAGATTCGCCGTGCATGACTTATTGACCCAACTTCAGGCGAGCAGTCTCGCCACTGGTGAACGGAGCGACATCAACCACCTGCCCGTTGTAACTGACCTGCGCGCCACGGGCATAACCCAGGCGCACGGCAAATGGCGGCTTGCCGCTGAGGCTGACACTGTCACCTTTGCGCTTGAGGCCACTCAACAGCACCTTGCCGGAGCCATCGGTCACCTGCGTCCAGCAATCAGCGGTGAATTGCAGTTGAACCTGCCCCTGGCCAGCGGTGGTGGCCGCGGCGGTCGGCGCCGGGATGGTCGGGGTGACCGAAGCCGTTGCAGGCGGCGTCGACACCACCGGAGCGGTCGGAGCTGGTGCGACGGGCGCGGCGACAACCGGCGCAGCATTGTGCGTCGGTGCAGCCGGTGCAGGCGTCGCCGGGGCCGCAGGAGCTGCCGGCTCGGCAGCCGGCGCAGTGGCGGTGTCGGCCGGTGCTTCAGCAGCGCTCTCGGACTGTGGCAATGCCAGCGCGGTGGAGTTTTCGGCTTGGCCTTCGGCAACGGCCTGGTCTTCCGGCTCGTCCAGCGGATGGATCTGGGTGGTGCCGTCCGCGCCTTCGACTTCAACGTGTTCCGGGCTGAGGCTGATCAGGTCCTTGGTCCGCAGCGAGGTCTGATCCTGCCACCAGACAAAACCGCCACCGATCACGGCGATGAGCAGCAACAGGCTGACGATGCGCAAAATGGTGTGGGAAACCCGCACCGGCTCTTCGATGCGCCCCAGGGCGTGGACGCTGCTGCCCTGGGAGTCGGTGCCGGTGGACTGGTCGAACTGCTGGACCAGCACGGTCTGGTCCATGCCCAGCAACTTGGCATACGCGCGAATGTAACCGCGAGCGAAGGTATGCCCAGGCAGCTTGTCGAAAGCGCCCGCTTCAAGATTGCTCAGGGAATTGACAGTGAGGTTGAGCTTGAGGGCCACTTCGGCCAGCGACCAGCCATTGCTTTCGCGGGCCTGGCGCAAAGTCTCACCGGGGTTAACGCGATTCGCTGCTACAACTTCAGGATGCGCCGCTTTCATCATTGCTCCGACAGGTATTGCTGATATTCCGGCGTACCGGGATAGAGTCGTTTTAGTTGCAGGCCAAAACTGGCGGCCTTGTCGCGATCTTCAAATACTTTTGCCAACCGCACGCCGAGCAACAGACTACGTGCATTTTGCTCCGTGAGCAGGCTGAAACGGTCGTAATAGTCTCGCGCGGGCACATAATGCCTGTCTTCGTAAGACAACTCAGCCATTTCCAGCAAGGCGCGTGGTTGTTGCTGATTCAACCGCAGGGCTTTTTCCAGTTGCTGGCGGGCCAATTCACGCTGGCCCAGCATCGAAGCGGTCATTCCCAGGTTCTCGAACACCCGTGAGCGCTCAGGATACAGGGTATCGGCGGCAGCTTGCTCGAAGCGCTCGTACGCCTCTTTATAGCGCTTCTGCTCGTAGAGGAAACTGCCGTAGTTGTTCAGGATTCGCGCATCCTTGGGGCTGGACGACAGCGCCTTGCGAAAATGCTCATCCGCCAGCTCCGGCTCCATTTCGGCCTGGAACACCAGGCCCAGCGCCGCGTTGGCGTCCGGGTCCGAGCTGTCCAGCTCCAGCGCTTTCTTCAGCGGCACCTTGGCGCGTTCCGTCATGCCCTGTTGCAGGTAACCCAGACCCAGTTGCACGTAGGCATTACGCGCCTCGTCGCGCCCCTTGCTGGTCTTCATCGGATTGAAATCGCCCGACAGGACGCAACCAGTACAAAGACTGGCCAACAGCAAAAGCAGCGCGAAGCGCAGGGACATGGAGATCCTCTCTAATTATTTCGCGGCGTTCTGCGCCATATCGCTGTCGGCGCTCAACTCGCGCACGGCAATATAACGTTCGCTGCGACGGGTGCGATCCAGCACCTGCCCTACCAATTGACCGCAGGCCGCGTCGATGTCCTCACCACGGGTGGTGCGCACGGTGACGTTGAAACCTGCCTGATGAAGCTGATCCTGGAAACGCCGAATCGCATTGTTGCTCGGACGCTCGTAACCGGAATGTGGGAACGGGTTGAACGGGATCAGGTTGATCTTGCACGGGATGTTCCTGAGCAACTCGATCATTTCCACGGCGTGCTCAAGCTTGTCGTTGACGTCCTTGAGCAAGGTGTACTCGATGGTCAGCACACGTTTCTCGCCCAGGGCGGACATGTAGCGCTGGCACGACTCGAGCAACATCTTAAGCGGATATTTCTTGTTGATCGGCACCAATTGGTTACGCAATGCGTCATTCGGTGCGTGCAGGGACAACGCCAGCGAGACGTCGATGTGCTTGGCCAGCTCATCGATCATCGGCACCACGCCGGAGGTCGACAGGGTCACACGGCGCTTGGAGATGCCGTAGCCCAGGTCGTCCATCATCAGGTGCATGGCCGCAATGACGTTGTCGAAGTTCAGCAGCGGCTCACCCATGCCCATCATCACCACGTTGGTGATGGCACGGTCGACGGTTGCCGGGACGCTGCCAAAGGATTTGTTGGCAATCCACACCTGGCCGATGACTTCGGCGGCGGTGAGGTTGCTGTTGAAGCCTTGCTTGCCCGTGGAGCAGAAACTGCAATCCAGGGCACAGCCTGCCTGGGACGAAACGCACAAGGTGCCGCGCTTGCCCTGGGGAATGTAGACGGTCTCGACACAGCTGCCGGACGCCACGCGCACGACCCATTTACGGGTACCGTCGCTGGAGATGTCCTCGCTGACCACTTCCGGACCGCGAACCTCGGCAACCGCCTTGAGCTTTTCGCGCAGGGCCTTGCTGACGTTCGTCATGGCGTCGAAATCATCGACGCCAAAGTGGTGAATCCATTTCATTACCTGACCGGCACGGAAACGCTTCTCCCCGATTGAGTCGAAGAATTTTTCCATTTCCGGCTGGGTCAGCCCCAGCAGGTTGGTTTTAACAGTCGATGTCGTCATGGATTCACCTTCACTCTTTAAGCCGATGCTTAGCGAGTGGTTACTTCGGTAGCTGCGAAGAAGTATGCGATTTCGCGAGCGGCAGCGGCTTCGGAGTCCGAACCGTGTACAGCGTTGGCGTCGATGGATTCAGCGAAGTCAGCACGGATGGTGCCGGCAGCCGCTTCTTTAGGGTTGGTAGCGCCCATCAGCTCACGGTTGCGAGCGATAGCGTTTTCGCCTTCCAGAACCTGAACGACAACCGGACCGGAAGTCATGAAGGCAACCAGGTCGCCGAAGAAACCACGAGCGCTGTGCTCAGCGTAGAAGCCTTCAGCTTCAGCTTTGGACAGTTGCTTCAGTTTCGAAGCTACAACGCGCAGGCCGGCTTTTTCGAAACGGGTGGTGATCTCACCGATGACGTTTTTTGCAACAGCGTCAGGCTTGATGATGGAGAAAGTACGTTGAACAGCCATGGTGTAACTCCAGAAACGGTAATTTGTGAAAAATTAAACCCGCGAATTATACGCGGGTTCTTGGGTATTGCCTAACCTGCAGCGTGGCTCAGTCGCGTTCTTCGATCCAGTGGGCCTGGATGGCCTCGAGGATCTTTTCGCCACAATGTTCAGGCTTGTCGTCGAACTCGGGCAATTCCATCACCCATTTACGCAGATCGACGAAGTTGACCGACATTGGGTCAACTTCAGGTTTGCTTTCAGCCAGCTGGATAGCGATTTCCAGCACATCAGTCCACTTGAGACTCATGATAGTTCCTTGAATCAGTGCGGCGCTTCGGCTGCGTGGTTGAGCGAGTATTTCGGAATTTCGACGGTCAGGTCTTCCGTCCCGACAATCGCCTGGCACGCCAGACGCGACTGCGCTTCCAGGCCCCAGGCGCGATCGAGGAAATCTTCTTCCAGCTCGTCCGCTTCTTCCAGCGAATCGAACCCTTCGCGGACGATGCAATGACAGGTGGTGCAGGCGCAGACGCCGCCACAGGCACTTTCCATCTCGATATGGTGCTCATGGGCCAGCTCGAGGATCGACGTACCGGGCTCAGCCTCCACAACCATGCCTTCCGGGCAAAACTTTTCGTGTGGCAGAAAAATGACCTGCGGCATCGTTATTCCTCAATCTCATTCAGGTTGCGCCCCGCCAGGGCGGCTTTCACCGTGGAGTCCAGGCGGCGGGCGGCAAAGGCATCGGTCACTTGCGACAGACGCTTGGTCTGCTGCTCGATGGCGTAGCCATCGGTACCTTTCATCAGTTCGGTCAGTTCCTGCACCTGCAAGTCGATGACCAGACGCTCCTCGGCATCGAGCAGGCGGTCGCCGTCGGCCTCCAGGGCCGCCTGCACCGCCTCGATCAGACGCTGGGCGTCGACCTGCTGCTCACGCAGCACACGGGCGACCTTGTCATCGTTGGCGTGCTGGAACGAATCCTTGAGCATCTTGGCGATTTCGCCGTCGGTCAGGCCATAGGACGGCTTGACCTGAATGCTGGCTTCAACGCCCGAGCCCATTTCCCGCGCCGAAACGCTGAGCAGGCCGTCGGCGTCGACCTGGAAGGTCACGCGAATCTTCGCCGCGCCGGCCACCATCGCCGGAATGCCGCGCAATTCGAAACGTGCCAGGGAGCGGCAGTCGCTGATCAGCTCGCGCTCGCCCTGCAACACGTGGATCGCCATGGCCGACTGGCCGTCCTTGTAGGTGGTGAAGTCCTGGGCGCGAGCGACGGGAATGGTGGTGTTGCGCGGAATCACCTTCTCCATCAGGCCGCCCATGGTTTCCAGCCCCAGGGACAGTGGAATCACGTCGAGCAGCAGCAGTTCGCCACCGTCGCGCTTGTTGCCGGCCAGCGTATCGGCCTGGATCGCGGCCCCGATGGCCACCACTTGATCCGGATCGATTTCGGTCAGCGGCTGGCGACCGAACGCTTCGGCGACCGCTTCGCGCACGCGCGGCACGCGTGTCGAGCCGCCGACCATGACCACCGCGTGCACGTCTTCGAGCTCGATGCCGGAATCGCGCACGGCACGACGGCAGGCTTTCAGGCTGCGCGCCACCATGGGTTCGATCAGCGCATTGAAGGCTTCACGGGTCAGTTCGGCTTTCCAGTCGCCATAAACCACTTCAACCGATGCGGCATCGGTCAGCGCCTCTTTGGCCGCACAGGCGGTTTGCAGCAGATTGCGCTGTGCCCCCGGATCAAGGTCGGCCGACAGACCGGCACTGGCGATGATCCAGCCGGCAATGGCGTGGTCGAAGTCATCGCCACCCAGGGCGCTGTCGCCGCCGGTGGCCAGCACTTCGAACACGCCGCCGGTCAGGCGCAGAATCGAAATATCGAAGGTGCCGCCGCCCAAGTCATAAATGGCGACCAGGCCCTCGGCATGTTGATCCAGGCCGTACGCAACAGCGGCAGCGGTCGGCTCGTTGAGCAAACGCAGCACGTTCAGACCGGCCAGTTTCGCCGCGTCCTTGGTGGCCTGGCGCTGAGCGTCGTCGAAATAGGCCGGAACGGTGATCACCGCGCCGACCAGTTCGCCACCCAGGGTCGCCTCAGCGCGCAGGCGCAAGACCTTGAGGATATCGGCCGAGACTTCGACCGGGCTTTTCGGCCCCTGAACGGTGTCGATGAACGGCATGTGCGATTCGCCACCGACAAAGCGGTACGGCAGTTGCTCGCCCAGCTGCTTGACGTCGGACAACCCGCGCCCCATCAGGCGCTTGACCGACAGCACAGTATTCAACGGGTCGGTTGACGCGGCCAGCCTGGCTGACTCGCCCACTTCGACGCGATCGGCGTGGTAGCGCACGGCAGACGGCAGGATGACCTGCCCGTCAGCATCGGCCAGCGGCTCGGAAAGACCACTGCGCAATGCAGCGACCAGCGAATTGGTAGTGCCCAAGTCGATCCCCACAGCCAGACGACGCTGGTGCGGTTGAGGACTTTGGCCGGGTTCGGCGATCTGCAGTAGGGCCATCGTGATCAGGACTTATCTGTATATCAGGCGTGCGACCGGAGCGGCACTGGGTTAATCGTCGAGGCGCTCTTCTAACTGGCGCACTTCGTAGGTCAGCTTGTCGAGGAATTGCATGCGTCGCATCAGGCGCTCGGCCTGTTCGCGCTGCGCAGCATCGTTCCAGCAAGCGGCAAAGCTCTGGTTCAGTTCTTCCTGGGCAGCCTTCAGGCGCCGCTTGAAGGCGGCAACGCCAGACAGATCGGCGCTGTCCTGCAGGTCTTCAAGCTCTTCGCGCAACGCCATCTGTTGCAGAAGGAACTCCGGATCATGCACCGTGACCTCCAGCGGCAGCTCGCCACCGTTCAAGGCGAGCAGGTAACGCGCGCGCTTGGGTGGACTCTTGAGCGTCTGGTAGGCCTCGTTGAGGCTCGCGGATTGCTCCAGCGCCAACCGCTGCTCGCGCTCGGAAGCGTCCGCAAAACGGTCCGGATGAACACTGCGCGCCAACTCACGGTAGCGCGTAGCCAGCTGGTCGAGGTCCAGATTGAAGCTCGGTTGCAGCTCGAATAAAGCGAAATGACAAGGAGTACCCACAAGAAGCCTCAGATGTTGAAGCTTTCGCCGCAGCCACACTCACCGCGTACGTTGGGGTTGTTGAACTTGAAGCCTTCGTTCAACCCTTCCTTGACGAAATCGAGCTCGGTGCCGTCCAGGTAGGCCAGGCTTTTCGGGTCGATGATCACTTTCTCGCCGTGACTTTCGAACACCTGATCCTCTGCAACCACCTCGTCGACAAACTCCAGCACATAGGCAAGGCCGGAACAGCCTGTGGTGCGAACACCCAGACGAATCCCTTCACCTTTGCCGCGCCCGTCAAGGGAGCGCCGCACGTGTCGAGCAGCCGCTTCTGTCATGCTGATAGCCATCGGTGACTCCTTACTCGTCGCTCATTCTTGAAAGTCAGATCAAGCCTTTCTTCTGCTTGTAGTCGCGAACGGCCGCCTTGATGGCGTCTTCAGCGAGCACGGAGCAGTGAATTTTCACTGGCGGCAGGGCCAGTTCTTCGGCCAGTTGAGTGTTCTTGATGGTCTCTGCTTCATCCAGAGTCTTGCCTTTCATCCACTCGGTCGCCAGGGAGCTGGAGGCGATGGCCGAACCGCAGCCATAGGTCTTGAACTTGGCGTCTTCGATGATGCCTTGCTCGTTGACCTTGATCTGCAGGCGCATGACGTCGCCGCACGCCGGGGCGCCGACCATGCCAGTGCCGACATCCGGGTCTTCCGCGTCCATCTTGCCGACGTTGCGCGGGTTTTCGTAGTGGTCGATGACCTTTTCGCTGTAAGCCATGGTACTTATTCCTCACTCATCAGAGAGTCGCTCTTGAGGCCCCGGGAACCGTGGTTCGACGGGGCTGTTTGCGGCGACTTGAAATCAGTGTGCCGCCCACTCGATTTTCGAAATGTCGACACCGTCTTTATACATGTCCCACAGCGGCGACAGGGCGCGCAGCTTGGTAACGGCCTCGCAGACTTTCTGCGCGGCGTAGTCGATTTCTTCTTCGGTGGTGAAACGACCGAAGGTGAAGCGGATCGAGCTGTGTGCCAGTTCGTCGTTGCGGCCCAGGGCGCGCAGCACGTACGAAGGCTCCAGCGAGGCCGAGGTGCAGGCCGAACCGGACGACACCGCCAGGTCCTTGAGGGCCATGATCAGCGACTCGCCTTCGACGTAGTTGAAGCTCAGGTTCAGGTTGTGCGGAACACGAGCGGTCAGGCTGCCGTTGACGTACAGCTCTTCCAGGTCTTCGACCTGCTTGAAGAAACGGTCGCTCAGGGCCTTGATGCGCACGTTCTCGGCCGCCATGTCTTCCTTGGCGACGCGGAAGGCTTCACCCATGCCGACGATCTGGTGAGTGGCCAGGGTGCCGGAACGCATGCCGCGCTCGTGACCGCCGCCGTGCATGGTCGCTTCGATGCGCACGCGTGGCTTGCGGCTCACGTACAGCGCGCCGATGCCTTTCGGACCGTAGGTCTTGTGGGCGGAGAACGACATCATGTCGACTTTCAGCTTCTGCAGGTCGATCTCGACCTTGCCGGTGGACTGAGCAGCGTCGACGTGGAACAGGATGCCCTTGGAGCGGGTCAGTTCGCCGATGGCGGCGATGTCGTTGACGGTGCCGATTTCGTTGTTCACGTGCATGATCGAAACCAGGATGGTGTCGTCGCGCAGGGCGGCTTCGATCATGGCCGGGGTGATCAGGCCATCTTCCTGAGGATCGAGGTAGGTGACTTCGAAGCCTTCACGCTCCAGTTGGCGCATGGTGTCCAGGACAGCCTTGTGCTCGATCTTGGAGGTGATCAGGTGCTTGCCCTTGGTCTGGTAGAAATGTGCCGCACCCTTGATTGCCAGGTTGTCGGACTCGGTGGCGCCAGAGGTCCAGACGATTTCACGCGGGTCGGCGTTGACCAGGTCGGCGACCTGACGACGGGCGTTCTCGACGGACTCTTCAGCTTTCCAGCCGAACACGTGGGAGCGGGACGCCGGGTTACCGAAGTTCCCGTCGACCAGCAGGCATTCACTCATCTTTTGCGCAACACGCGGATCAACCGGGGTGGTCGCAGAGTAATCAAGGTAAATCGGCAATTTCATGGACTCTCTCCTAAATCAGGCTGGCTGGCGCGCCGCTAGCTCTCTGGCTGTCATTCGACGGCGGACGCTTCAATCTTGTCCAGGCGTGGCGCCTTGCTGTTGCAACGGCGTTGGTCCTGACGCATGGCTACTTCTTGCACCTCACGGCGAGTGACAAGGTCAGCCAAGCTGATACCGCTCAGAAATTCGTGGATCTGCAGGCTCAGGTCGCACCACAAGTGGTGAGTCAGGCAGGTGTCGCCGGAATGGCAATCGCCCTGGCCCTGGCATTTGGTGGCATCTACCGATTCGTTGACCGCATCGATCACCTGGGCGACCTGGATGCCCTGCATGTCGCGGGACAACTGGTAGCCGCCGCCCGGACCGCGAACGCTGGAGACCAGATTGCTGCGGCGCAATTTGGCGAAAAGCTGTTCGAGGTAGGACAGGGAGATGCCTTGGCGCTCGGAGATATCGGCCAGGGACACGGGCCCGTGCTGCGCGTGCAACGCCAGATCGAGCATGGCGGTCACGGCGTATCGGCCTTTTGTAGTCAGTCGCATGGACAATTACCACGGAGTTTCGGAAGTGAGGCGAGTATGCAATTCCCGAGTATTTAAGTCAACTATAAGACCTAGTACTTTAGTCAGGTTTACCCGCAAAACAGCGCGCGCATCATAGCAAAGGCTGGTCGGTTACAGCCAGCAGTACCGTGTTATCGTTCATCGCGAGCAGGCTCGCTCCCACACTGGATCGCATTCCCCCTGTGGGAGCGAGCCTGCTCGCGATGAATTCACCTCAATTCAGCCGGCCTGGCTCTGATCCTTGTCCTTCACGCACGCAAAGTCTTCCTCGCGCAGTTCAGGCAGGTCTTTCGCACAGTAATTGCTGCCCAGCTCGGTCAATGCGCCGCACATCCCCTCCAGGCGACCATCGACCGCCTGCAGGTGATCGAGCAACTGGTTGATGGCGCGGGCCACCGGGTCCGGCATGTCTTCGCCGACACCGTAGGCATCGAAGCCGATTTTCTCGGCCATGGCCTTGCGCCTGGCGTCCTGCTCCTCGTCGGTCTTGACGATGATCCGCCCCGGAATACCCACCACCGTCGCCCCGGCCGGCACCGCCTTGGTGACCACGGCATTGGAACCGACCTTGGCCCCTGCGCCGACGGTGAACGGGCCGAGCACCTTGGCACCGGCGCCCACCACCACGCCGTCTTCCAGGGTCGGGTGACGCTTGCCCTTGTTCCAGCTGGTGCCGCCCAGGGTCACGCCCTGGTACAGGGTGACGTCGTTGCCGATTTCGGCGGTTTCACCGATGACGATGCCCATGCCATGGTCAATGAAGAAGCGACGACCGACCTTGGCCCCCGGATGAATCTCGATCCCGGTCAGCCAGCGGCCGAAGTTCGACACCAGCCGCGCCAGCCATTTCAGTTCGGCGCGCCACAGGGCCGCCGACAGACGGTGAATCCAGATGGCATGCATGCCCGGGTAGCACGTCAGGACTTCAAAAGCGTTACGCGCTGCCGGGTCACGATGGAAAACACTCTGGATATCTTCACGCAAACGCTCGAACATCATTAATCCTTCCGCTTCAGAAGCTCGCCACGGGCCGCTTTTTGGGTTTCCGTGAGGATGCCACGCAATATATTCATCTCAGCCCGGCTGACCGAGCTGCGTCCGTACAACCGACGCAGGCGCGCCATCAAGTGCCGTGGCTTTTCCGGATCGAGGAACTCAATGGCCACCAGGGTCTGCTCCAGGTGCTCATAGAATCGCTCCAGCTCATCCATGGTCGCCAGCTCCGCGCTTTTGACCGAAGCCACTTCTTCCTTCTCGACCTTGCTCGGCTGCCCCTGGGCCGCCAGCCAGGCCATGCGCACTTCATAACTCAACACCTGCACCGCCGCCCCCAGGTTCAGCGAACTGAACTCGGGGTCGGATGGGATGTGCACGTGATAATGACATCGCTGCAGCTCTTCGTTGGTCAGGCCGGAATCTTCACGACCAAAGACCAGGGCGATCTGCGCGTCCTGCCCGGCTTCCTCGACCACTTTCGTGCCGCATTCGCGAGGATCGAGCAGCGGCCACGGAATGCGTCGGTCACGGGCGCTGGTGCCCAGCACCAGGTTGCAGCCGACCAGGGCATCCTCCAAGGTGGCGACGACCTGCGCATTTTCAAGGATGTCGCCGGCGCCTGAGGCTCGGGCATCGGCCTCGTGATGCGGGAACACGCGTGGTTCAACCAGCACCAGCCGCGACAGGCCCATGTTCTTCATGGCACGCGCAGTCCCGCCGATATTGCCTGGATGACTGGTATTGACCAGCACGACACGAATGTTTTGCAGCAAGGGAGGCGCTCTCGAACACGATAATCGGGAGCCGAATCTTACAGCTCAAACTACCGTTAAGCCACGAAAGCGAACACCGACCTTCACCTGTAGAAACTTTCTGATAGAATGCGCGGCTTTCTTTAACAACCTTAGGTGACACATCCATGCAGCCCATGCTGAATATCGCGCTGCGCGCCGCCCGCAGCGCCAGTGAATTGATCTTCCGCTCCATCGAGCGCCTGGATACCATCAAGGTCGACGAAAAAGACGCCAAGGATTACGTATCCGAGGTGGATCGCGCCGCCGAACAGAAAATCATCGACGCCCTGCGCAAGGCGTACCCGAACCACTCGATCATGGGTGAAGAAACCGGCATGCACGCCGGCACCGGGATCGAAGGCGAAGAATACCTGTGGATCATCGATCCGCTGGACGGCACCACCAACTTCCTGCGCGGCATTCCTCACTTCGCTGTCAGCATCGCCTGCAAATACCGCGGTCGCCTCGAGCACGCCGTTGTGCTGGACCCGGTTCGCCAGGAAGAATTCACCGCCAGCCGTGGCCGTGGCGCCCAGTTGAACGGTCGTCGCCTGCGCGTCAGCGGCCGCACCAGCCTGGACGGCGCCCTGCTGGGCACCGGCTTCCCGTTCCGTGACGACCAGATGGACAACCTCGACAACTACCTGGGCATGTTCCGCGCCCTGGTTGGCCAGACCGCCGGCATCCGCCGCGCCGGCTCCGCCAGCCTGGACCTGGCGTATGTGGCCGCCGGTCGTTTCGACGCTTTCTGGGAATCGGGCCTGTCCGAGTGGGACATGGCCGCAGGCGCCCTGCTGATTCAAGAAGCTGGCGGCCTGGTGAGCGACTTCACCGGCGGTCACGACTTCCTCGAGAAAGGCCACGTGGTTGCCGGCAACACCAAATGCTTCAAGGCTGTCCTGACCGCGATCCAGCCGCACCTGCCGGCTTCGCTGAAGCGCTAAGCTTGCAGTGACATGAAAAAGCACCCTGCGGGGTGCTTTTTTTATGCTCAAAAACCGGCCCCGCCCTTGCAGGAGCAGCCGGTCGACGCTCGATTGCTCGCAATGACGGTTGAACATCCAGCGCTGTGGCGCCTGATACGCCGCTATCGCGAGCAGGCTCGCTCCCACAAGGTGAGGCTCAGCATTCCCCCTGTAGGAGCATCGACGGTTGCTCCTACAAGGGTTGAACGATGGCCTATCCAAGGCCGGCGATCGCCCACAAAAAAGCACCCCGCAGGGTGCTTCTTTTGAATCTGGCCTCAGCGCATCACTGCCCCGGCTGAGCCTGCGATAGAATCAGCTTGCCTTCCTTGTCCACAGGAATCTGGTTGCCCGGGTCGCGGTCCATCCGCACCTTGCCTTCCTTGCCGTCCAGCGAGTAACGAACGTCATACCCCACGACCTTGTCGCTGATGTCATTCACCGTGTTACAGCGAGTCTGGGTGGTGGTGTAGGTGTCACGCTCCTGCATGCCCTCCTGAACCTTGTTACCGGCATAACCGCCACCGACCGCACCGGCAACCGTGGCAATCTTCTTGCCGGTGCCGCCGCCGATCTGGTTACCCAGCAGACCGCCTGCCAGCGCACCGACCACCGTACCGGCGATCTGGTGTTGATCCTTGACCGGCGCCTGCCGGGTCACCGTGACGTCCTTGCACACTTCACGTGGAGTCTTGATCTGTGTCTTGACCGGCTCGACGGCCAGTACTTGCGCATACTCAGGGCCGCTTTTTACCAGGCTGTAGGTGGCAACAGCACCCCCGGCAGTCACACCGACAGCACCCAATACCGCACCAACCAGTAACGACTTGTTCACATGAACCTCCTGACCATCACATGCGGGAACGCGCCCGCGCTTCTCCCAGCCTTGGAGCACAAAAAAAGGCGCGAGTTCAACTCGCGCCTTTTTTGGTCATGCACAGCCGGGATCGCTTGAGGTCAAAGAGCCCTCAAGGACGGTCGTCGACTTCCTTCTCGGTGTTCACCGTCGGGATCAGGTCTTCCGAGCTCAGGTTCAGCCAGATCAGCACCACGTTGGCGATGTAGATCGACGAGTAGGTACCCGCCAACACACCCACCAGCAGCGCCAGGGAGAAGCCGTACAGGTTGTCGCCGCCGAAGAACAGCAGCGCCGCGATGGCCAGCAAGGTCGACACCGAGGTCGCGATGGTCCGCAGCAGGGTCTGGGTGGTCGAGATGTTGATGTTCTCGATCAGGCTGGCCTTGCGCAGCACACGGAAGTTCTCGCGAACCCGGTCGAATACCACGATGGTGTCGTTGAGCGAGTAACCGATGATCGCCAGTACCGCCGCCAGCACCGTCAGGTCGAAGGTGATCTGGAAGAACGACAGGATACCGATGGTCACGATCACGTCGTGGATCAGCGAAACGATGGCGCCGACCGCGAATTTCCACTGAAAGCGGAACGCCAGGTAGATCAGGATGCCGCCCAGCGCCATCAGCATGCCGAGGCCGCCCTGGTCGCGCAGTTCTTCACCGACCTGCGGGCCGACGAACTCGACGCGCTTGACCGTCGCCGGGTTGTCGCCGCCGACCTTCTGCAGCGCCTCGGCCACCTGGTGGCCCAGTTGCGGGTCTTCACCCGGCATCCGCACCAGCAGGTCGGTGGTGGCGCCGAAGTTCTGCACCACGGCTTCGTGATAACCGGACGAGACCAGCTGCTCACGCACCTTGGTCACGTCGGCCGGACGCTCGTAGGTCAGCTCGATGAGCGTACCGCCGGTGAAGTCCAGGCCCCAGTTCATGCCCTTGGTGAAGACACTGAACAACGCCAGCAGGGTGAGGAACAATGTGACGCCGAACGCGAAGTTGCGGACGCCCATGAAGTTGATTGTACGTAACATGGCAGCCCCTTAAATCCACAACTTCTTGAAGTCACGACCGCCGAAGATCAGGTTGACCATCGCGCGGGTGACCATGATGGCCGTGAACATCGAAGTCAAAACCCCGAGGGACATGGTAACTGCGAAGCCCTTGACCGGGCCCGTGCCCATGGCGAACAGGATACCGCCCACCAGCAAGGTGGTCAGGTTGGCGTCGAGAATCGCGGTGAATGCGCGACTGAAACCTTCGTTGATCGCCCGCTGTACGGTCATGCCCGCCGCGATCTCTTCACGGATCCGCGAGAAGATCAGTACGTTGGCGTCGACCGCCATACCCATGGTCAACACGATACCGGCGATACCCGGCAGGGTCAGCGTTGCCCCCAGCAGCGACATCAGGGCCAGCAGCAGCACCATGTTCACCGCCAGCGCAACGGTGGCGATGATGCCGAAGAAGCGGTAGATGGCGATGATGAACAGCGACACGAACAGCATGCCCCACAGCGAGGCATCGATACCCTTGGTGATGTTGTCGGCACCCAGGCTCGGGCCAATGGTGCGCTCTTCAGCGAAGTACATCGGTGCCGCCAGACCACCGGCACGCAGCAGCAGCGCCAGTTCGGACGATTCGCCCTGGCCGTTCAGACCGGTGATACGGAACTGCGCACCCAGCGGCGACTGGATGGTCGCCAGGCTGATGATCTTCTTCTCTTCCTTGAAGGTCTGCACCGCGACGTCTTTCTCGACGCCATCGACCACTTGCTTGGTGTAGGTGGTGACCGGACGCTGTTCGATGAAGATCACCGCCATGCTGCGACCGACGTTCGAACGGGTCGCACGGCTCATCAGCTCGCCGCCGTGACCGTCCAGACGAATGTTCACTTCCGGGGTGCCGTGCTCGCCGAAGCCGGCCTTGGCGTCAGTCACCTGGTCGCCGGTGATGATCAGGCCACGCTCGATCTGCGCCGGTGGACGGTTGCCCTCACGGAACTCGAAGGATTCGGAAGTGGCTTTCGAAGCACCCGGCTCGGCGGCCAGGCGGAACTCGAGGTTGGCCGTCTTGCCGAGGATACGCTTGGCTTCTGCGGTGTCCTGCACGCCCGGCAGCTCAACCACGATGCGGTTGGCGCCCTGACGCTGGACGATCGGTTCGGCAACACCCAGCTCGTTGACGCGGTTACGTACCGTGGTCAAGTTCTGCTTGATGGAGTATTCGCGGATTTCCGCCAGCTTGGCCGGGGTCATCGCCAGACGCAGTACCGCCTGACCATTGAGGTCGGCCGGAACGATGTCGAAATCGGTGAAACTCTTGCGGATCAGTGCACGGGCCTGTTCGCGGGAAGCCTCATCGGCGAAACCCAGCTGAATGGCGCCGTTGAGCTGCGGCAGGCTGCGATAGCGCAGCTTCTCTTTGCGCAACAGGCTCTTGACGTCGCCTTCGTAGACTTTCAGGCGTGCGTCGAGGGCTTTGTCCATGTCCACTTCGAGCAGGAAGTGCACACCACCGGACAAGTCCAGACCCAGCTTCATCGGGTGCGCGGCGAGGCTGCGCAGCCATTGCGGGGTGGTTTGTGCCAGGTTCAGGGCCACGACGTAGTCATCACCCAACGCCTTGCGCACAACGTCCTTGGCAGGCAACTGGTCTTCAGCCTTGACCAGGCGAATCAGACCGCCCTTGCCGCCGGCCGTCAGCGAAGTCGCCTTGACCTGCATCCCGGATTCCTTGAGCGCAGCGCTCACGCGATCCAGGTCAGCCTGATTGACCTGCAGCGCAGTACTTGCACCGCTGATCTGAATGGCCGGGTCATCGGGATAAAGATTGGGAGCGGAATAAATCAGCCCGATCGCCAGCACCGCCAGGATCAGAATGTATTTCCACAGAGGGTATTTGTTCAGCATCACGCCGCCCGTTTAGAACGCGGGGCGCCTTGCGCGCCCCGTCGATTGAGTAGAAGTTGAAACTTAGATCGCTTTCAGCGTGCCCTTGGGCAGAGTGGCGGCGATGGCGCCTTTCTGGAACTTCATTTCGACGGTGTCGGAAACTTCCAGCACCACGAAATCATCGGCCACTTTGGTGATCTTGCCGGCGATGCCGCCGGTGGTGACCACTTCGTCGCCCTTCTGCAGGCTGCTCAGCAGGTTCTTCTGCTCTTTGGCGCGCTTGGCCTGTGGACGCCAGATCATCAGGTAGAAGATGACCAGGAAACCGACCAGGAAAATCCACTCAAAACCGCCACCCATAGGGCCGGCAGCTGCCGGTGCAGCAGCGTCAGCCATGGCATTCGAGATAAAAAAGCTCATTTAGCACTCCAGTTGCAAATGTTGAATCTTGGGGTCAGAAAACTCAGTCCAAAGGCGGAACAGGTAACCCGCGTTTGGCGTAGAAGGCATCGACAAAGGCGGCCAATGTACCCTGTTGAATAGCCTCGCGCAAACCAGCCATAAGCACTTGATAATGGCGCAAGTTATGGATGGTATTGAGCATGCTCCCCAGCATTTCGCCGCACTTGTCCAGGTGATGCAGATAAGCGCGGGAGAAGTTCTGGCAGGTATAGCAATCGCAGGTCGGATCGAGCGGCGAATCATCATGGCGATGGAACGCGTTACGGATCTTCAGCACGCCAGTATCAATGAACAGATGCCCATTGCGGGCATTACGGGTTGGCATCACGCAATCGAACATGTCCACACCGCGGCGCACACCCTCAACCAGATCTTCCGGTTTGCCAACGCCCATAAGGTAACGAGGTTTGTCAGCGGGCATCTGGCCCGGCAGATAATCCAGCACCTTGATCATTTCGTGCTTGGGCTCGCCCACCGACAGGCCGCCAATGGCCAGGCCGTCGAAGCCGATCTTGTCCAGGCCTTCCAGCGAGCGCATGCGCAGGTCCTGGTGCATGCCACCCTGGACGATGCCGAACAACGCCGCCGTGTTGTCGCCATGGGCGTTTTTCGAGCGCTGGGCCCAACGCAGCGACAACTCCATGGACACGCGGGCGACGTCTTCGTCGGCCGGGTACGGCGTGCATTCGTCGAAAATCATCACGATGTCGGAGCCCAGGTCACGCTGGACCTGCATCGATTCTTCCGGGCCCATGAACACTTTCGCGCCATCCACCGGCGAGGCGAAGGTCACGCCCTCCTCCTTGATCTTGCGCATGGCCCCCAGGCTGAACACCTGGAAACCGCCGGAGTCGGTCAGGATCGGGCCTTTCCACTGCATGAAATCGTGCAGGTCGCCGTGTTTCTTGATTACTTCGGTGCCCGGACGCAGCCACAGGTGAAAGGTGTTGCCCAGAATGATCTCCGCGCCAATCGCCTCGATATCCCGTGGCAGCATGCCCTTGACCGTGCCGTAGGTGCCGACCGGCATGAAGGCCGGGGTCTCGACGGTGCCACGGGGGAAGGTCAAGCGACCACGACGAGCCTTGCCGTCGGTGGCAAGCAACTCAAACGACATACGACTTTGGCGACTCATTGTGTTTCCTCTGGGCCACGTGGTGCGGGGTTACGGGTGATAAACATCGCATCACCGTAGCTGAAAAAGCGGTATTCATGCTCGACGGCGGCTTTGTAGGCGGCCATCGCTTCGGGATAACCGGCGAACGCCGAAACCAGCATCAACAGCGTGGATTCGGGCAAATGGAAATTGGTGACCAGGGCATCGACCACATGAAACGGCCGGCCCGGGTAGATGAAGATGTCCGTATCGCCGCTGAACGGCTTGAGCACGCCATCGCGCGCGGCGCTCTCAAGGGATCGCACGCTGGTGGTCCCCACCGCCACCACGCGCCCACCGCGAGCACGGCACGCGGCCACGGCGTCCACCACGTCCTGGCCGACTTCCAGCCACTCGCTGTGCATGTGATGGTCTTCGATCTTCTCGACCCGCACCGGCTGAAACGTCCCCGCCCCCACGTGCAAGGTCACGAACGCCGTCTCGACGCCCTTGGCGGCAATCGCCTCCATCAGCGGCTGGTCGAAATGCAGCCCCGCCGTCGGCGCCGCCACCGCGCCCAGGCGCTGGGCGTACACCGTCTGATAACGCTCGCGGTCCGAGCCTTCATCCGGGCGGTCTATATAAGGAGGCAACGGCATGTGCCCGACACGGTCGAGCAGCGGCAGGACTTCCTCGGCAAACCCCAGCTCGAACAACGCGTCATGACGCGCCAGCATCTCGGCCTCGCCACCGCCGTCGATCAGGATCTTCGACCCCGGCTTCGGCGACTTGCTGGAGCGCACATGGGCCAGCACACGATGACTGTCGAGCACCCGCTCCACCAGAATCTCCAGCTTGCCGCCGGACGCCTTCTGGCCAAACAGCCGCGCCGGAATCACCCGGGTATTGTTGAACACCATCAAATCGCCCGGGCGCAAATGCTCAAGCAAATCAGTGAATTGACGGTGTGCCAGGGCACCGCTGACCCCATCCAGGGTCAACAGCCGACTGTTGCGACGCTCGGCCAACGGATGGCGGGCAATCAGCGAATCAGGGAGCTCAAAAGTAAAGTCAGAAACACGCATGATGGGGTTCGTCTAGCAGGGCCGGGAAGTCTAGCGGAAATATCAAAAATTCTCCATGTACCTGATTGACCGAGGGTTATCACCTCTCTATACTTCGCCGCCATTGAGCCCTGATGGCGGAATTGGTAGACGCGGCGGATTCAAAATCCGTTTTCGAAAGGAGTGGGAGTTCGAGTCTCCCTCGGGGCACCACATAGCAGTATCTGAGAGTCTCTACCAGCCTCTCAGACCCAAAGAAACCGGCCACTTGGCCGGTTTTTTTGTGTCTATCTATCTACCCCTGTCTCCCCTTATCCGTTGTATCCCTGTATCCCTACTTGTATCCTGAGAAAAATACCGAACTTTGGGATACAAGGATGAAGCGCGCAGACATCAAGCGCCGCCCTCTCGCTGACACGACACTTGCGGGATTGGAGCCGGAATCAAAGGAATACCGGGAACTGGACGGAAACGGCCTCTACTTCAGAGTCAAACCTGATGGTGGTAAATCCTGGCAGCTCCGCTACAAACGTCCGGCGGGCAATTGGGCTTGGATGGGGCTCGGGGGCTACCCGGAAGTAAGTGGCGCGTTGGCTCGGGACAAAGCTGCTGAACTGCGTAAGGTAGTTAGCAGCGGCGCCGATCCTCTCGAACAGAAACGCTCTGCCAAAGCTGCCATTGACGCTGCCAGGACTCGGACCTTTCGAGCTGCCGCGGAAGCTTGGCTCAAGGCCAAAGAAGAAAAGGGCCTCGCCCCCTCCACTCTTAACAAAATCCGCACTTACCTCGACAAGGACATACTCCCGGCGCTGGGAGATAAGCCCCTCGACGAAATCACCCGTACCGACTGCGCAAATCTTCAGGCATCCCTCGAAGCCCGAGACGCACACAACGTGGCGGAAAAGTGCCGCACTTGGATAAATCAGATCTTCGGCCGAGCCATCGGCCTAGGGCTCACGGAAAACGATCCGGGCAGCCGGCTCCGTGACATCGCGGCTCAAGCACCTAGAACTCAACAGCATCCACATTTGCTTGAGCCTGAGTTGCCGGAATTTCTCCAGGCACTCAAAAATACGCCGAGCAGGTTGACGGCCCGTACTGCGGCACGACTTTGTATCTGGACAGCATCCCGGCCCGGCATGGTGCGTTTAGCTGAATGGAAGGAGTTTGATCTTGAGAAGGCCATTTGGACCACACCTGCTGCCAAGATGAAGATGCGTCGAGACTTTGTTTGCCCACTCCCGCATCAAGCCGTTGCAGCACTGAAGGAGCTTCGTAGCTTAACTGGTAGGAGCCGCTGGCTCTTCCCCGGAGTTGGGGCTAAACATCCGACCATCAGTGAAAACACTATCAACAAGATCTTTGCGACCATTGGCTACAAAGGTCGGCTTGTGGGTCACGGCACTCGCCATACGGCAAGCACCTTGCTTCGAGAACACGGCTGGCCGAAAGAACACGTCGAAGCACAGCTGGCTCATAAAGAGGAAGGCATTTCAGGGGTGTATAACAAGGCCCAGTACCTGGAACAACGCATAAAGATGATGCAGTGGTATGCCGATCACCTCGATTCGCTGGAGGCGGGAAATGTAGTTCAAGGTCAATTTGGAAAGGCTGTATGAGAGTTCGTAACCGCCCCCCCTCTAAAACCGGTGTAACGCGTGTAACTCGTGTAACGCTCAGCGCGAAACGCCCAGATTCATTGGCTTTCATAGCTGTTACACACTCGAGCGGGATGGCGTTGCACCGATGTAACGACGATCAAACGTGTAACGCCAAAAGCGGCACTCGATTGCTGCCGGCCGATCTCCTTTGCGCATCGCTAAAGCACGTCTCTCGCTGGTTACGCTCGAATTACTTAGGGCGTGGGATCGAGCGTCACACGCTAAGAGCCGTGGTCAATGATTAACCACAACCCAATTTTGCACTCAGCACTTGCTGCTAGCCTGATCGAGTATTTCTCAGATCGACCGCTCTACAGGTTGTGCACCGAGCAATTGGCCGACGCATTTGAATTGATTCATCAAAGCTCCGCGCGCCTTCAAACCGGCCACATCAACAGTGATCTGGGCCGTCTGTGCATCCAAACAACAAAGCACGAAGAGGTTATCTATCAGTACGCCTCAACGGACAATAAAGCTCGTCTTGCGCACTGGGTTCGCCAGTACAGCAAGTGCCACACGGCATCGGATCGCGAGGCACATGCTGCCTATGTCATGGCCTGTGCGGTGAAGGCATTGGAAGCACTGGATGATTGGATGCGTGATACCGATCGCGCGGCGTGGTCGCATGGGGGTGAACCTCCACCTGACTGGCCGTGGGATCTTTATTGCCAATTTGTGGAGACGCAAATCGACCCCAACGAGCGCGCCCACGCGCTCGACCAGTTTGTTCTTCACTTGGAACCCATCAAAGCATTGCCGTGCTTGATCGACGACGAGCTGCGCCCCATCGCAGAAAGAACGATCAAGAGGGCCATCCGCGCTAAAGGGGGCATCCTAAGCGGCATCGAGCGCAGCAAAGATGTGAGCGCCCGCGACGCCGCTATCGTTCGCCAGGGCCGACACTACTTTTTGAGCGGAAAGGCTGACCGGGACATCACATCGGCGGTGCTTGCCTGGCTGAAACGAGAGGTCGCTAAACCACCAACGCAGCGAGCAGAATGGGTTACTCCCGAAACGGAAAAGGCACTTTCACGCAAAAGCGTGGAGGACATTCTTAAACGCAACTTCGTTCTGTGAATTCAGATTTCAACTGGATTTCAAATGGAAGTGAACTGCTTACCGGCGTCCATTCTCTAGACCATTGCTCTCGACTGTCCAAACCAATCGAGAGCAATGCCTATGAATACCTCTGTAACCGAACTTCCTCGCAAGACGCCCTCCAATCCCCCTTCACTCTTTGACGCTACCTCGACCCTCATTCGCATGCGTGAGGTCGAAGGCATCGTGGGCATGAAGCGCTCGACCATCTACAAACTGATGCAGCGCACCGACTGCGGTTTTCCCCTGCCCGTCAAACTGAGCAATAGCAATGCCCGTGGTGCGCCGGTGGCCTGGGTATTGTCGGAAGTACAAGCATGGGCACGAGGCCGCATTGAGGCGCGTGATCAGGTGGCGGCATGACGCGCAAGACCGCCGATAACGCCTTCATGCATCCCTTTTCCGTATTGCGCCGGATCGGCTTTTCATCTCGCGTGATGCAACGCCTTGAGCGCTATCGCAGCCGACAGGACAAAAAAGGGCGCGTGGTCAGCGTACTGAGCTGGGCCGACGGCACCTGGTGCGCCCTCTCTCTCCACAGCGAAAAAGTCGGTGCAGTAGTCGTCGACGAAGGCCAGCAAAGCCAAGCCTACCAAGACGCGCGCGCGATGCTCAGCGGCGGCTTTCTACCCCTGCTCTCCCTGCGCTGGGAAACCCATGCCTGAAATGAAAACGCCTCCGGGGGCGATCCGGAGGCGTTGAGGTAAATCTACATGCCCGAACAATCTATGCCGCACCTGAAAAATTCGCAAGCCACCTTTGCAGTTGCACTTTCAAAAAACGGACGTTACTCTCTGGCCATCGCTGCAAATTCAGCGATTGGGCTTGGCGGCCCAAACAGTACAAGGCGCAACAGCGCCCCCATTACGATTGCAGGCGCTTTTTTTGTGCCCGCATTCCCGTGTTATGGCGGGTTGCGTAGGAGCACCCTCGGGTGCGCCGGTCTCCTTGTACGCCGGTCCGCCAATCCTGCGCAATCCGTCACCCAAATCTGCTTGGCGGCAGACGGTGACGGTTCCTCAGTACAAGGAGCCTTCACAAATGCAACATGCCCTCAATCCGTCCAAAATTCGCGCCGCTGCACACCGTGCAATGGCTCTCGCCGCTCTACACGCCAACTCCAGCCTCGCTACACGCCTTACCCGTTACAACGCCCACATGGCCAAAGCCCGCGCTCTCGAATCCGCAGGCGGTGCCCAATGAGCAAACCACTGAGCTTCGCCCTGCCCGAAAACCTGCTCTGCGTTGATTCGACAGTGGACGCAGGTGTACCCATCGACGCGATCACCTGCGCTATTGCACGCGCCGACTCGGTGTTGACCTTGCTCGAGGATCATTTCGAAGGCGAGTCGCGCCTTGCCAATCATGTGATCGCCGCCGTCATTTGGGATGTGCGCGGCACTCTCGGCCTGATCAAAACCCTCGCCTTGTACGGTGACACCACCTCCATTCCTGCGGCGCGCCAAGGCGGTTCGCTATGACCACTTCGATTACCCCCGGTAACACCTCGTTTTCTCGCGTCAATGCGACCGACCTAAAGCTGTTCCGAGTGAATGCCGGCGTGCCAGTCGATGAAGCACTTGAGATGGCGTCCTTGCTGCAACACTACGCCAACGAACTCACGCTTGACGCCGCCATGAGCGACAAAGGCGAGCGCTTCAGCTGGCCGGCGCTGTACCTCGGTGAAATGGCTAAAGCCCTGATCGACGACGTCGGCGATGCCCTTTTCCTGTCGAGGGCTGACACATGAGTGAACGCCCGAACAGCACTGCAAAACGGCCCAGCTTCGCCGACGTCAAAGCCGCCTCGCAGAAAGAGATAAATCGCGTCCTGTCGCACTGGCTGCCCAACGGTAAGCGTGTGGACGGCGGCAAGGAATACACCGCTCCCAACCCGACCCGCAGCGACAAACGCGCCGGCTCGCTCAAGGTCAATCTGAACAAAGGCACCTGGGCAGACTTCGCCACCGGCGACAAAGGCGGAGATCTGATTGACCTGGTGCGCTACCTGGATGGCGGCACCGACGTGGAAGCCTGCAACAAGCTGGCTGATTTTCTTCGCGTTACGCCTGGTACCGCCCAGATGAAGACAGCCCCCAGCAAGGCCAAAGCGCCGACGTGGAACGCTATCCAGCCGATCCCGACCGAGGCCATGAACAAGTGCCCGACCAAGCACCGTGAACACGGTGCGCCGTGCAAGGTGTGGATCTACCGTGATGCCCAGGGCCAGCACCTCATGGCGCTCTACCGCTTCGACCTTGGCGCCGATGAAGACGGTAAGCCGAGGAAGGTCTTCGCTCCGTTGACGTGGTGCCAGCGCGCCGATAGCCAGACCCAGCAATGGCGCTGGCAGGGATTGCCTGAGCCTCGCCCGCTGCTGCGCCTGGATGAACTGGCCCACCGCAGTGACGCACCGGTGGTTCTCTGCGAAGGCGAGAAAGCCGCCGACGCTGCCGCCGAATTGCTGCCGAGCCACGTGGCCACCTGCTGGCCGAACGGCTCAAACTCCTGGCACAAAGCCGACCTGACACCGCTCAAGGATCGCCACGTGCTGCTGTGGCCGGACAACGACAACAGCGGCAAAGCCTGCATGGAAGCCGTCGCCGACAAGCTGCGCGAAATCGGCGCTGCCTCGGTGCGTGTCATCGCGCTGGAAGTGTTCAAGCGCAAGCCCACGCTGAAAAATGACCACGCCACTTTTGCCAAAGGTGGTCGGTGGGACGACGGCGACGACGCCGCTGACGCCCTGGCGAAAAACTGGACTGCCGCTCACTTCGCCGAGCTGCAAAGCAGCGGTGAACTGTTCGATGTGATCGAGGAAAAGACGGTTGCTTCCCAGGTTGAAACCGAGCCAGATCCGAAGCCCAAGACCACGGCCAAACGTCCGGCGAAATCGAAAAACGATCTGATGCCCGGTGGCTTTCGGCTCACCTCCGAAGGTGTGTTTTACGCCGGCGATGACGGCGAAGCGCGCCCGGTCTGCTCGCCTCTGGCGATCCTGGCACGCACCCGTGACGACAAGGGTCATAACTGGGGTTTGCTGGTCGAGTTCGACGATCCGGACGGCACCAAGAAACGCTGGAACATTCCAGCGCGCACGATGACCGGCGACTTCGGCAAAGACGTGCTGGGTCCTTTGGTGGACATGGGCCTGCGCCTCGCCGGCAGCCGCTCCGGACGTAACGCACGCAACGACCTGCAAAGTTATCTCGGCGGCTTTGACAGCGCGCAACGGGCACGCCTGGTCACCCGCTTGGGGTGGCACGACAGCGCTTTTCTGTTGCCCGAGCAGCAGGTCGGCACGCACAGCGAACACCTGCATTTTTATGAGGCCGGCGCACAGCTTCCGCCGATCAGCGAAGCGGGCACGCTGGAACAATGGCAACAGCAAATCGGCGCCCTGTGCGTCGGTAATCATCGCTTAGCGTTTGTCGTCGGTGTGGCCTTCGCCGGTCCTCTGTTGCACATGCTCGGCCATGAGTCGGGTGGTTTTCACCTGTACGGAGATAGCTCAGGCGGCAAGACCACTCACCTGCAAGTGGCGGCTTCGGTCTACGGCGGACCGCGCTTGGTGCGCTCCTGGCGTTCGACCGACAACGCATTGGAGTCCATCGCCGCTGCGCATTCCGATGGCCTCCTGGTACTCGATGAAATCGGCATGTGTGATGCCCGCATCATCGGTGAAACGGTGTACATGCTAGGCAACGGCACAGGCAAAGCCCGCGCCAACGATCGAGGGCAAGCGGGCCGGCAGGTACAAGAGTGGCGTTTGCTGTTCCTCTCCACTGGGGAGAAGACTTTGGCCCAGCACATGGCCGAAGCAAACAAGGAACTGAAAGCCGGTATGGAAGTGCGCATGCTCGCCATCCCGGCCGATGCCAGCAAAGGCCTCGGCATGTTCGATACGCTCAACGGTTTTGAAGATGCTGCCGCCCTGTCCGATGCGCTCAAGGCACGCGTGACGAATTACTACGGCACACCGCTCACCGCCTTCCTGAAAGCGCTGTGTGAGCCGGGCAAGCGTCACGGCTGGGCAGCGATCCTGCGCCGCACGCTGGAAGGCTTTATTGCCAAGTCACTCCCAGCATCCGCGAGTGGTCAGGCATACCGTGCCGCTGCTCGCTTCGGCCTCGCCGCCGCAGCCGGCGAGCTGGCTACCGCCATGGGCATTACGGGCTGGCCGGACGGCACCGCCACCACCGCCGCTCGCGTGTGCCTCAACGCCTGGCTCAACGAGCGTGGGGGCGCCGGCAACTTCGAGGGTGACGCGATCCTGGCACGACTGCGCCAGGTCATCGAGCGCTTCGGCGAAAGCCGGTTCACCCGCTGGGAATCGGCGGCGGCCAAGATCGACGAACACGGCCCGCGCACGATCGACCGCCTCGGCTTTCGCAAGACACTGGAGCATGGCTTGGGTGATGCCTTGCACACCACCAACACCTATTACGTGCTGCCCGAGGCGTGGCGCTCCGAAATCTTCCGGGGCATGAACCTCAACGCGGTGAACAAGGAGCTGCTGCAACGCGGTGTGTTGGAACCGGGCAACGACGGCAAGGCATCCAGCTCGGTCCGGTTACCTGGCCTGGGCACGCAGCGCTGCTACGTGGTGAAAGGTATTCCGGCAACGGATGAAAGCGAGGCTCGGGCTGCCTGAGGGCATCCCCGCTGATCGAGGTAGCGCCGGCTCAGTCCCGGCCTCGCCAGCCGGTCATCCATCCCATAACCCTATTGCACAGGATTCACGCTAATGAACGATCTGACCCAACCGCAACAACAAGATGCACTGGCCCATAACCTGGAAAACGCACAGAGCGAACTGCTCTCTGCACCGGTGCTGGACAGTGACGCGACGAACGATCAAGCGAACAACGCAGAGCAAAAACTGATTACAGAGATCGAGGCATTGAAGGAACGACGTGAGCAGCTACTGAGCGAAGCACAAGATCTGCAGGCCGAAATGCTCCCTTATGAAAAGGCGCTGGAAAGTGAGGAGGCGCTTGATCCTGATCAGAAACGCGAAGTCCGCGACAAATACAACGATCTGAAAAGGCAGTTTGACTCTCGTGATTTCGAGGCCAGCCAGTTGGATCATAAGATCAACCGGCGCGAAAACTTCTTCAACTGTGATTCGATCATGGCCGGCTACCTGGAGGCCATGAGCAACTGGAAAACCGACGAGCAAGAGTTGAATGATAAGCGGCAAAGCCTCAGCACGCGCTTGGAGCAAGTCAGTCAGCAAACCATCGACGATATGGCCAAAGCCCGCCAAGCCGAGACCGATGCCGCGACAGCCTATGCGCAGGCGGTTGCATGGGGCGACACCGAAGGCGAGAAGAACGCCAACGCTGACGCCTTGAAGGCGGCAAAAAACCTGGCCGCGGCCACCGAACAGAATCGCCGACAGCAACTGATCATCAATGCGCTCGAACTGGAGCTGGCCACCGTCGACAAGTACATCGCCGAAGCCCAACAGGAACACTTGGTTATCGAGAAAGAAGCCCTCCACCTGGCGCATAACGTGCTGGAGGAAAAATGGAATCAAGCGGCTCAGGCATTGCTTGATGTCGGCGGCAAGCTGTGGGCTTCTTATCGTCTGATCAATCGGGACCAGGTTTCACTTATGAAGCTGGCTCTGCCGGAACAGGGAGAGAACTACGGCGCCTGGAAGTCCGGGGATCTCGCTGATCGTTCGTACAAGCACACTGTCCACGACATTTTGGCGATGTAGCGGCTACGCCACAGCACAGCCCGCGCCGGCGGGTTGTTCTCATCCATCAGGGAAAACACCGATGAATACCCCCATACAAAACGGTCCAAACCGGAACGACGCATTGAGAGAGCGAAAATTGCACCTAGCGAAATTGCTGTATCTCGTGGATTCAGGCTCAGGCAAACCCACGAACGTCGAAACGATGACCATCAATTTGATCAAGGCAGAAATGGGCCTGATCGACAGTCAGATCAAGAAACGCCCATAGTCATTCCAGCCACAAAACAAGGGCGTAAATCGCCCTTGTGCTCACAACCCGATCTCAAGTCCTTGGGACGTCTGAACGCTTCCGGCCATTATGGCCATCGTGACAGGCCGCTATCGGCCAAAAGCGGTCGTTCGAAGGTGTCTGCGGAGCTAGACCTATCCAGCAATGAATTGAGATGGACTTTATAGCTCGGCTTAGATATTTTCGATAATTCAAAGGAATGTTTTTTGGTGGCCAGATGAAACGCAAGTTACAGGTTTTTATATCCAGCACTTATCTTGACTTAATGGATGAGCGCCAAGCCGCAGTAAGCGCAATTTTGAAGGCGGGGCATATTCCTGCAGGGATGGAGCTTTTTACAGCAGGCGATCGATCACAGTTAGACACTATTAACTCTTGGATTGATGAATCTGACGTCTACATGCTAATTCTTGGCGGCCGGTATGGCGCAGTAGAACCAACATCAAATATAAGCTATACAGAACTCGAATTTGACTATGCCGCTTCACAGAATAAGCCGATGTTTGCAGTTGTTATCAAGGATGAAGCGCTGGAGAGCAAAATTCGATCACATGGATCCGACTTCTCGGAAAAAGAAAACCCTAAAGAGCTAAGGCTATTCCGCACGAAGGTGCTTAGTAAAATCTCATCATTTTTTGAAGACACTAAGGATATTAAGCTTTGCGTACACGAAACGCTTGCAGATTATTCCAGTAACAGAGAGCTTTCTGGTTGGGTGTCGGGGAGCGAGATAGTAGATTCCAAGCCGCTAATGGAAGAAATAAATAAGTTATCCACGGAAAACTCTGAACTAAAAGAAAAAGTGGCGCAGCTCGAACATCGCTTGATCACTATACCTGCACCAACCAAAGACGACTCTGCAAAACTTGAAGAAATAAAAGACGCGCTACAACAAACAAACATCACCCTTCCAAAAACCGTTACGGAGGACGGGGAAGAGTTTGAAATCACTTTGCTTAGTGCTTTTGATATCGCCAAAGAGCCACTTATTACAGGGGTAACTAATAGAAGCGGAATGTCAGATTATCACCGATTTATTTTTTTTAATATCAGTCCAAAACTACAGATTTACGGACTTGTAGACAACGAAAAGGTTGCGGGGGTTCAGTATCGCCGCTGCTATGTAACCCCGCTAGGGCTTAGATTCTTGGCGTATCTCGAAAAAACAAAGCTAAAGGACCAATAATAACAGGGGCTACAAAGGTTGAAAGATTTATTTTCTATTTTCTGAAAAGCAATCTGCCACCCTTTTTGTTTGAAATGTCTACAGAAGGAAGGACGATTCAAATTTTACTACTCTAGCAAAAATATCGACCTCTTTTGACGCAATCTAGACTGCATGCTTTTGGAATATCAATAAGGAAAGTAATGGATCCACAATTCTTTGGTTATATTTCTGCCTCTGTGGATAAATGGCAGAAAGTCGCACCTCTATTTGTTGCAGGGATGGGTGCGTTATATATAATTTATATCTGCACAATTACGGAGTCCCTATCCATAATTAGAAATCGAATATCTGATCTTATCGGAATTAAGCATTCATTCAGCCACGAAAAACTAAAAAAACACCAACAGCAAGAGTTGGATTTAGAGTATTTTAATTTTAAGTTCAAATTAAATGTAAAAACACCTTATGCGATGGATAAATTAATCACTTGGGCAGACCGATCCGGCGTACGACTGAACGAGATTAAACGAGCGCGCCCCTATTTCAATCCAACTGAACAAACTTTCAAAATCCCTCAGCCGAAATTTACAAAAACATTCATTGTAATGGTTTTGCTTTTTGCCGCCCTGGTATTTTCCGCTATTTACACTCCCAATGCGGCATTATTTAAAGTCAATAAAACCGGTCAATGGTTTTGGGTTACCGATAGCCATGCTTTCTCTTTCACCTCTTACCTTCCTCAATCACTGCATGCTTCTAACTCTTGGGAAATGAGCACAGGCAATTGTTTATTGGATAATACGCCAGCTCCATTATCCAGCGAATGGGATAAACAAGTTATCTGTTCTCTTTTATTGGACAACCAGAAGGGGCGAGTAGCGAAAACCATCGGAGAGCAGAAAATATTGGCATGGACTTTTTCGCTCCCTTGGCTTCTCGTGCCTCTTGCTGTACTGCAAGGAAGTCACAGGCGACGATATGCGATAGAGTTTCAAAAACGCAGCCAGAAGAAGCTCCGCTTCGGGGACAGCCCCCTTCCAGAATATGCAAGGTACTATTATGAATAGGTCAAGTGCTTTCAGGTGGCTGGGTATAAGGGCTGATAAAGCAGGAATTCGCCAGGGTCCGTTCTCGGCCAATAGCCGACACCCGTACGGGACTGCTTCATGAGATAATGAAAATGCGTTCCAGTTCGACCCAACTCAGATTCAAACAATGAGATGCTTCATGAAATAGAGCTGGTGACTAGCCTCTAAACTTACTGAAGGTTTTTGCATGGATAACGTCGCGGTAAAAAAAGGATTACTGCTAGGGGCAGGTTTTTCGTACGATTTTGGAATGCCTATAGCAACAGAGCTTACCGAGGTTTTCTTAGGACTATTCACTAAGGAATCAGCCAATCATTTTGTTGGCCTGCTAGCGCACAACTCCCCCTATGGAGAAGACCACCCTATCAACATGGAAGCTTTGAAGCGAGGTATGGAGCTGCTACTGACCTATAAGTCAGCCGGGGGGCGGAATTATGAGGAATTACTGTCAAATATCCAGTCCGCAGCAAAAGACTATAACTCTCCCCAAACAGATAGAGACACCTATCATTATTTGTTTGGCGTTTTTTATAGCCTGATTTACACAATCCTATGCAACTATCAAGTCGAAGCTCACCAAACCCTTTATCAAAAGAATATTAAATGGCTTGAAAACTTTGGAGCCCTTCTCTCCAATGAAGAGACATGGATATTCAGCCTAAATCATGACCTCTTTGTCGAGTGCTTGGCTATTGATTTGGGAGTGCCGATTACTTTTGGTGACAAGTACAGCATAAGTTTCCCCTTGAGCAATTTAAATTTGGATGATCTGATTGACCTAACATACTCGCATCGCGACGACTTAACAAAAAACGAATCTGAATTTTTTCAGGGCACATACGGAATTAATCTATTGAAGCTTCATGGAGGATTGTCAGAGCTTCACTATCAAGACGGAAACAAAATCTGCAACCAAAATCTGCGACATAAAACTTCGGATGCTTTATTGTCTGATTTCTCAAGAGTTTTGAGCATGGGCTACTTCTACAATGGAGAAAAAGTCCCATCCGGTCGAGATAGAGTCATATCTAACCTGAATGGAGAGCTGGATATTATTTGCCAATCCATGTTGACTGGTGGCAGTAAGTACAGTTTAACAACAAATGAAAAGCCTGGCGAAGAAAAGCTTCAGGTATTTTCCAAAAAACTCAGTAGCCTTGATGAACTTACTATCATCGGTTACGGCTTCGGAGATAAACACGTTAATAACCGACTGCTCAACGCAATGGTTCTTAGTAAACATCTGAAATTGGTAATCGTTGATCCTATACACAGGCCTATCCCAGAGTTTCTTGAACAGTTTAACTACGAGAATCGAATAAAAACCGCACAATGCGGGGCTGCTCACTGGATGGAGTACGTTAGTACAAAAAAATGGAATATGGTTCAAGTTGACGAGCTCAAAGCCAATGCATCCATTAGAGAAACAATAAAGAGAACGGTTGTACTTTGAGCTAGTGAATTAAGGCGCTAAGTTATTAGCATAGGTCTAATTCCTCTTTTGATGGAGGTTAGTCATCTTGCGTGAGCGATTCGGATTGGTCCTCTATTAGTCACGATTCAAACTGTTCACACCAAAGACTGAGGCTATCAATGTATGAAGTTTTTTCGCCTGCCTGGTGGGTGAATGCGATAGAACACGCTTATTTTAGAGGCTCTTGAAATGGATCTAAAGCTGTGCCAATGAAAAGGTACCAAGGAACTCTATTCGGAAATATTAGTGCTGAACAAAGCGCACCGATCGTAACCTCAGTAATTTTTAAAGATTCGTCGCGAGCTAGTTGAGGAAAACATGATGCTCGCCACCTAGACACCAAATCTTTCACTTCCCAGACACCATGTCCTATTTGGAAAACGTGATTGAGACCGTTTTCGACGCAAGGAAATGAAAACTGCGCGTGATCATTTGGTATAAACATATAGAAGTGTGAGTGATCTAAAAGCTCTAGGTTGAAATTAATGAGGTCTTGAAGTGAAAGTACCTCACCCATCAATATAACGAAGGCTAATGACTCAGAAGGATGACTGCTAAGATTCCTTTGGGCTTCAAGATTATTTACTGCACGTGCATGCAAGTAGCTTAAAACGTCTCTAGGAGCTAAATCAGGTCTCGCTAACGCACCTTCATTTTCTATAAGAGCATTGTAAAGCGAGCTGATTATGAGCTCACAGATTTCAGTCTCGCCTAGTTCTTTCGCTGTAAGAAGAAAAACTGCCAAGAACGGAATTTCAGACTCAGACATGCCCGTTGCGGACGCTGCATAATAATCAGCTACAAAAATGTTGAACTTAATGGCAAGCCCCCTAAGCTTGGCAGTATCTAGGCCATATTGCTTTGCGATATAAAACGCTGTTCCAATCCACCCAAGTACTCTTGTGATCCTCTGAGGTAGATAAAATAGATCGGGAATGCCGTGGCGGCATAGGCTTTTTGGATTTTCTTCCAACATATCGACTATGCGTTGCAGCACATCGTGCATTTCTATGAAAAGATCTTCCGCTAGCCGACGGATACAATTCTTTGAGCTTGCGTCGACCGTCGCTGATGAAAGTAAGAACGACATGCAAGTTGCGGTAAGTTCAACACGAGCAAAACTGTTCGGCTGTCTTTTTATAGAGACCTCTAGCGAGCGCCAGACACTTTCAACAAAAGTCGCCGCAGCGCCAGGGATTTTCTCAAGGGGTTCAATACTTTGAATCAATTTGTCATATAGCTTTTCGGGCGTCAGCTCCGAGGCGGGAGCAAACATGAGGCCCAGTACCTCCGATGATCTGTTACCAATCACCATTCCCGCGATTGATGTTGGCGATATCCCTGTGACTTGTAATAGCGAGCTAGGTATTGAGGTAGCTGCATGAGGATTGCCGAAAATCGGCATCGGGCCATATAAGTTCATACCCCAAACCGATGGCAGCTGCTTTCCAGCACTGTTGATTGACACGTTTTGAGCCGCCGCCCTTCCTATGTCTAAGAGATCTAGGAATGGCGCCCGGCACCCTGTGTCCGCTTCACCTCGTAGGATCTGCAATATGGCAGTTGTTCCCCAGCCTCCAGAGTTATCTTCCGAAGCTACTTGATCAGAAGCTGACGAGACAAAAATGGATACACCACAACTTCTGGCTTTTCCAATTACTTCGGGTTTGAGAAGAGATCCCATATCTGAGATCATGCCGCCAGCCTCACATGCATCAATAATCAAGTTGCAATGCGCGGCTTTAATATCGTTGATGAATTCGAACAAATGACTCAGTGCTAATCCGGTAGTTGACATTCTATCGTTGCGGGTGTCGCACATGCAGAGATAATATGACCCATTGACAACGCCACCATGGCCGGCAAAGAAAATTGTCAGGCTTTCGATTTCATTAAAGCGATCCTGTAACTCTTCCAATGCTTCCCTAATATCATTTAGCGAGGGCGACAAAACTAGAAGTGAGTGCTCTGGCTTTATGCAGCTTAGTGCACTCGCCGTTAGTTCAGAGTGTATGTTGTTTGCATCAGTTTCTGCCCCTGCAAGTTTGTTCATGTTTTGATAGTCATTACATCCTATGCTGAGCAGAACTCTATATGGCATTATTTCGGCTCCTTGACGAATTTGGATTTTCTTAAGGCCTCTTTTTCAAGGGCTTCTGCCGATTTCGCGTCCTTTATTTTAGCAACTTTTTCTTCAAACTCTATTGAGTTCATGGTCTTGTCACGTTTAAACGCTTCTATTGCAGCTGTGCCTGCGTGAATTTGCGGAATAGATACATTTCCATCGCGATCAACGCCAAATTCAATTTTTTCAAGCATTTCCAGAAACGCTCTCGCAGGTTCGTTCCCCGCACTGACCACATTCCCATATCTGTCACAGGCCTCTGTTACTGTAGAATAGAGGCTTTTTATGAACGTCTCAGTCATTTCGTTTGCAAGTTTGTTTAGAGTATTTTCTATAAGCTCCAGATTACGAAGCATGATATCTTCAAACTTAACATCCATTTGATGCTGATATCGCTCCAATTCCGAAACTTGGTCGGGATCATAGCTTTGATGAGACTGCCACGATCTACCATGGAGAAAACGCTGGACATTCCTAGGATCCACATAAGCATGTTGTGAAGCACGTAATTTCTTCACTACTTCCTGGCCGAATTTTTGTGTAACAATTTTCGCCTCGGCGTCAAATGGGAAAGCATGTTGATCCATTATAATTACCGTCCTTTTTAGAGGCGTGACTTAAATGAAAGAAAAAACCTACAGATAAGATTAGCGGTAACCGGAAGTAATAACCAAAAAGGCATGAATATGATTAGGCGAGCAAGTTATGGGCCATTTAACCTCAGCTTGTGGTCGTAAGTAGTCTTTGCGCACGTCCACTTATTGCCGGAATCAATCGTTCCTGGACTCCACTCCTGGCCGTTTTCGGCCTGTTGCATCAGGCCGGAAACGGCCAGGAGCGGACTGTTTCCCAGTAAATAAATCTGTCCCCTTCTCCAGCCCCCTTTTCTCTGCTGCTTATCAACTTAGGAGAAATCATCGCCGAAAGCAACACGAAAGCGTCAAGTCGATGTCTTTCGTTGGCTAGGATGAGTACATGCGTTTAATACCTGTGCAATCTCGTCAACGTTAAGGTACCTATCATTGGACGATATTCGAACCAAAGCGAAATCGTGAAGCATGCGCTCATAAACCTCCATCATAGGGGAATGTGAGTTGAGATATCTGCCCTTGAATCGTTCGAACCGATCAAGATCGTTAACAAGCGTTGATGCAATCCCTATATATCTCGATTCATTATTACCATCAAACCCCCGAAATTTAGGATTTACCCCGAACGGCTTGGCTTTCTCAATAAGGGCATTTTTGTCGTCGGCAGAAAGTTGAGCGTAGGAGTCTTCAATCCAATCCCACATTTCAAGTACATCCAAAATTTCTCTAAGGCTTTCAGGTTCATCCTGTTCAGTAAAGGGGATGCCTGGGTATTTCCATGCGATACTCCACTCACTCTCTGAATGGATCGCCGACCTTATGAAATCTGGATCTATCTCGCTGTCTACTCCGAGCTTGTCGTAAAGTTCGCACAGCATCAAAGCGATTAATTTTTCACCATCTGTAAACTTCATATAATCGCCACTCCTTATTTCACATCTTCCATGCGTTCGTCAGATATCTGCTTGGCGACTGGCATGAAATTATTGATTTCAATATAAATCAAGGTACCGGCCTTTATAACACCTTCTAAATCAGACTTATTAGCCACGGCTGGCAAATTATTCAATATTGACCTTGAAAGCCTAACTGCATGGCTTTCGATATCAACACTAAAAAGATGTCCATGTTCTGAGAGGGTCTGACAATAATTCTCTAGCGCTCTAGATATGTGAGGAAGATCAATGCCCTTGATATGCTTGACTTGTCCAGAGGGACCTATAGGAGAGATAGCCTGCAATATCGTCCTAGTAGCATGCAGCACCTGATGCGCCTCAGCACTTTGCCTGGAGCTAATCATTCGCGAATACAGTGCATCGGCTTCTGATGCCGAGTCAGATGCATTTAATGCCTCACGCCATGCCCATACAGCGCTGCCGATAGATGCGATTGACGAGACAAGACCGAGCCACCACATAAAACCTGTTTCCACGCAGCCTCCCTGCCATATGACTTCGCTTTAGGCATTGAAGCTTATCCTCATCAAGCCGCAACCGCCATGCCCCTTTCCTACACTAGCAACACCCTCAGCGGCCTCAATGCCTGCCCAGCTAGCCGACCGACCACACAGAACAGATCCTGAATAATCCAGCCCCATCACAAAGCTAGGTGGGTGGAAAAGGAAGCAGATTTATTTACTGGGTGGCCGTCCGCTTCTGGCCGATTGCTGCCCCCCATCACTAGGAGACACTTGACCTGAAGCGGACATTAGTCGCCTCCAGGATGGAAGACAGGTTGAGAACTGCGTTACACCAAGCGGTACCGTTACACCGCTTAAACCAAATCATGAAGGCTAGTGTTACGTTAGATTTATTCTTTTATTTCAATAAGTTAAGCGATCATGTCACACTAGTAACACGCGTCACACCGGTTTTATAGCTGGTCCCCCCCACTCCCCGTAGCGTTGAATGCCATCCGCGAAAAGAATCCTGCAGCCGCGGGGGCCCCTGAGACAATTCGATAGGCACGGGGTCGGAAACCCGCGCGTTCGTGTTAGTGGCTGTATTTTTTTAGTTGGTTGACAGGTTGACGTAGTTGACACCCATCACCGTGGTTGACGCCATTCAGGTGTTCTCTATCAGCAACAGACACAACCACCTTTACGGAAGCTGAAACGATGGCCCTTTTTCTTCAAGATCCTTTCAATTTCAACGATTGAAATTTCAGTAACTTCCGGCACCTCCCACTAACTCGATCGCGCGGGTTTCCGACCCCGTGTGGATAGGTATTCGTCAGGGGCCCCGCCGATTTTTCAGCGAGAATCAGACAGAGGATTGCCTGCAGGAGGATATCCAACCCAGAAATAATGGGTCTCGGACAGTGGTTCACTAGGCCAACCACGCAGTTCATGAGCGGCACGTACTCTTGAGTCGTTCATTACAAAAACCAGTGCGGCCATCCGGTGACTACCATCAACCAGGTCAATATGAGTACCGTTATCGATGATCACTGGGGGTTCGGTGAATACTCCCATTGTCAGAAGGTCGCTCACTTGTCGAAAAAATCGCCTTTTACTGCTCTCTCCGAGAAATATGGTCAACAACGTTTGGCGACCATATGCATGCCCCAAGATCATGTCTTGGAACCCCCGAAGCTCCTTCTCAGCAAAGGTCAGTTGGTTTGGATTCAAGCATTCCAGGCTCCAAACAACGGCACTCCAGTATGAAAGTGGTTTTTTTAGGATTGATTGCCAACGAGCAATCTTCGCCATCGGATCCCCGTTAAACACTGGTGGCCAGCCAATATCCTCAGCGAAGGGAAGTAACCAGTGGTAGATCAGGCTGTGAGGAAAGTTTGGCAGCTCTGTACGGATGTCGTTGAACATCTGCTCTTGGGCTTCGGTGGCAAATACCAACGGCTCGGGATCAATATTATGAGACACGGGGCTAGCCTTCCTGCTTAGCGTTGTCTTCAATTTACACAGCTTTACGAGACTCAGCAGCCACACGGTGCATTCCCACTTGCATGCCTATCCAAACAACCGGAAGCGCGCACGCACAGCCCGGTCGATTCGAACTCAAGCCCAAATGGCGCCTGGTCACCGAAGGGTTTGCATGGTGCCGTGTAGACTCTTCATACTACGGCAGCAAACGTGACCATGTATCCCTACATGTATCCCGAGCTAGCAAACCTCTCTGGAGGCCTTGAGTTTACTGGAACACTACAGTCTCCCTCGGGCACCATATAGCAGCACACGAGAGTCGCTACCGACTTTCGGAACACGAGAAACCGGCCAGTTGAGCCGGTTTTTTTGTGCCTGTCTGTTTTTGTTGAGTGGGTAGCTATTCAGCGGACCCCGGCTGACAACAAAAGTTTGCCACGACAGCAATTTCTCTTGTCCGAGCAGGTCGGCACGCACAGCGAACACCTGCATTTTAATGGGGCCGGTGCGCAGCTCCCGCCTATCAGTGAGGCGGGCACGCTGGAGCAGTGGCAACAGCAGATCGGCGCGCTGTGCATCGGCAATCATCGCTTGGCGTTTGTGGTGGGTGTGGCCTTCGCCGGTCCACTGCTGCATATGCTTGGTCATGAATCCGGCGGCTTCCACTTGTACGGCGACAGCTCCGGCGGCAAGACCACCCACCTGCAAGTGGCCGCCTCGATCTACGACGGACCGCGCTTAGTCCGCTCATGGCGCTCCACCGACAACGCGCTGGAATCCATTGCCGCCGCGCATTCCGACGGCCTCCTGGTACTGGACGAAATCGGCATGTGTGATCCGCGCATCATCGGCGAGACGGTGTACATGCTCGGCAACGGCACCGGCAAGGCACGCGCCAATGACCGGGGCCAAGCTGGCCGACAGGTACAGGAGTGGCGCTTGCTGTTTCTCTCTACCGGCGAGAAGACCTTGGCCCAGCACATGGCCGACGCCAACAAGGAACTGAAAGCGGGCATGGAGGTGCGCATGCTTGCTATCCCAGCCGATGCCAGCAAAGGCCTCGGCATGTTCGACACACTCAATGGCTTTGAGGACGCTGCCGCGCTCTCTGATGCGCTCAAGGCACGCGTGACGAATTACTACGGCACGCCGCTCACCGCATTCCTGGCCGCGCTGTGCGAACCCGGCAAGAGCCACGGCTGGGCGGTCATCCTGCGCCGTACGCTGGAGGGCTTCATCGCTCAATCGCTCCCGGCATCCGCCAGCGGGCAGGCGCACCGTGCGGCCGCTCGCTTCGGCCTCGCGGCTGCCGCCGGGGAACTGGCCACCGCGATGGGCATCACCGGCTGGCCGGATGGCACGGCCACCACCGCCGCCCGCGTGTGCTTGAACGCATGGCTGAACGAGCGCGGGGGCGCCGGTAACTTCGAAGGGGATGCAATCTTGGCGCGGCTGCGCCAGGTCATAGAGCGCTTCGGCGAAAGCCGCTTCACCCGCTGGGAATCGGCGGCGGCAAAAATCGATGAACACGGCCCACGCACCATCGACCGCCTCGGCTTTCGCAAGATGCTTGAGCACGGAATGGGCGACACCATGCACACCACAAACACTTATTACGTGCTCCCTGAGATGTGGCGTTCGGAAATTTTCCGGGGCATGAACATTAATGCCGTGAACAAGGAACTGCTGCAACGCGGTGTGCTGGAGCCGGCGAGCGATGGCAAGGCATCGAGCTCGGTCCGGTTACCCGGCCTCGGCACGCAACGCTGCTACATCGTGAAGACGATTCCGGGAATGGATGAAAGCGAGGCACAGGCCGCCTGACGGCAGCCTACTGACTGAGGTAGCGCCGGCTCATTCCGGCCTCGCCAGCCGCACAACCATTCCACTATCGAATCAAATAGAGACCAATCAAATGAACGAAATTCAAGAAATGAAAGACCGCCGCGACCAACTGACCAGTGAGATGGAGAGCCTTCGAGCCGCCCTGATTCCTTATGAAATGGCGCTGGAAAACCCCGAAACGATTGAGCAGGGCCGGGAACGTGAAGTGCGCGACCAGTACAACGAGCGAAAAAGAAAGATTGACTCGCTGGATATGGAACTCTACCGGCTGAACCCGAAGATTAACCGCCGTGAGAACCTTGCCAACTGCGACGCGCTCATGACGGACTACACCACCGACATGGTGAACTGGGCTGCCGATGAAATCGAACTCAATGCAAAACGACAGAGCCTTAGCACTCGCCTGGAGGAAGTGCGTCAGCAAGCGCAGGAGGAAATAGCCAGTGCGCGCCAAGTAGAGACCCTCGCGACTACCGCTTACGCTCAGGCGGTGGCATGGGGCGATGTAGAGGGTGAGAAATCTGCCAGCAGTGATGCACAAAAAGCGGCAAAAAGCCTCACTACCGCGACTGAACAACATCGTCGTCAGCTCCTGATCATCGCCGCCCTTGAGCAAGAGCTGGTCATTGTTGACCGACACATCACCGAGGCTCAGGAAGAGCAACAAAAGATAGAGAAAAAGGCATTACACCTCGCTCATGACGTTTTGGAGGAACAGTGGAATGAAGCGGCCAAGGCGTTGCTCGAAGTAGGCGGCAAGCTTTATGCCGCTCCTCGCATGATCAATCGGGATCCTGTATCACTCTTTAAGCTCGACATTCCCCAACAAGGTGAGAGTTCTGGTAGTTGGAGGTGGGGCGACTTGGCAGACCGCGCAAGCCAGCATCGCCTAGATGACCTGCTCTCGATGTAACGGTCGATTTACACTGAAACAGCCTGCTTTCGCGGGCTGTTTAAATCACGCCAAGGAATGAAGCCATGAATGCAGCGACACAAAACAGCGCATCCCTATCCGGGACACTTAAAGCGAGAAAAGCCCACCTCACCGCCCTACTAAAAATCGTGGATATCCGAGTCGGAAAAAGCACAGCAATGCAGAAGCTCACCATCACCGCGATCAAGGCAGAAATAGGACTAATCGAGCATAAGTTGAAAAAGTGAGGAGGATAAACGGAAGCTAGCGAAAGCTTCCGTTGCATTCAAATTCAACAAGCAGCCTCTAGACAAAAACGGATACTCATCTGACCATTCAAGGTATCGACTCTCAGAGTATTGCCGAGCTAATCAGCGACTGCTACTTATCACTTGACTCCAAGAGTTCCTCCACCTGGTCAAGAAATGCGGCGAGTTCGCCTTGACTGCCAGCATCCTCTGACCGCCACTCTCCCATCGGCCTGATCATCGCTAGTTGCTGAACATTACGCGACAAGTCTTCGAGCTCGGTACAGGTGATAGCACTCTCCCGCAGATAGAATTGACTCCATCGAGTAAAGGTCAGGATCCACATTGAGATCACCAAGGCATCATTCCATTGTGTCCAGCTGGAAGTACTTGCAAGGGGCTTTTGCAGGATTCGCTGTTGTCGCTTAACGATCGCCTTCAACACCCTCAGACTGGCACTCCGCTGTTCGGGGCTGCTATGGGCGAAGAGGAAAGCGGTGATGTTTGTCATCTGCCCTTCACGCTCTCGGTCAAATAACCGATGAGCTGTCTCCGTCCCCAGAGAATCAGCCAACTCCTGAACCCAGATTTCGCATGCATCGTCAGTATTTACACGGTCAGTTTGCAACAACGGAAAGATCACATCTTGGGAAAGCCATGGCTCAGCCCAAGCCAGCCTTCGCATATGTCCGCGCATTGAGTCGACTAAATGCCGCACCTCGCCCGCAGGAACCGGTGTCGGCAGTGTCCCATGCAGGGCCGTTACTAAGCCGTTATAGACCTCAGCTGTCGTTGGATTCCCTGCTGCGCGGTGAATCATCCAACCAAGGGCCTGTATTTGCTGGATATAAGGAAAAGCGTCGACCGACTGCAGCACGGCGGTAATCCCATCCGGCTTTTCCAATTGACGCTCTGTCGCATTCAGTCCTATCCATTGCAGCAAGCCGTTACTACTGCGCAGGAGGCGCTCTCGTTGCGTCTCGCTGATGTTGAACTGCATTGATAGCGAAATCTCGCTGACGACCTGACTCAACAAGGATAACCGCACCGCTTCAGAGTTTTGAGGTTCCACTGGTACGGTGGGCATCTGGGCCTCGACTGTCGATACCAGTGCATCCGGGGCATACCACCATAGAAACTTAACGGCGAAATATTCCGCCCAAGTCAGAGCGGCGTATTTTGTTGCCTGGAACAAGTGATGCGGACGATAGGAGCTTTGTAGCAGGGCCTCGAGCGACATCCGAAAAAACTGAGCATCCATCATGGATAACTCCTTGCCCCGTTCGTGATGCGCGCGATTGAATGAAATTTCAAGGAATCGCAACAGCGATTCAAGAAAGCCACGTTCAGTTTCGAGCTCACGAGAGTAATGTTCCTTAGTACTTGAATGTGCAAGCACGTCGCCGAGTACCTCCCAATCCGCCATGAACTTCGTAAAGTCGCCAATCTGATGATCGAGGTAATTGCGAAAGCCTGCAGATTCTGGAAGGGTGAGCGAGCTACCCGTGAGCATGCCCAATGTAGTCATCTGCTCTTTTAATGGATCTCCGCTTAAGCCTTGAAGTGACGACTCTCCGGTCCAACTACTAAGCACATCGCCAGCTTGAGCCTTTTCAAGGAAACGAAGTGGTTCATAGCGTTGCGGCGCCACTGTCGCAGGCACCGCAGAGTCGAAGAGAAGCCGCATGGGTGGGTTACCAGCCTCGCCTTCGGGCTGTAAAACCATCGCCTCTTGCACCAGTCCAAACTTGTAGTGCTCAACTTTGAGCAGTACATCCGCAGGAATCGGCGTGATCAGCAAAGGGTAATTCTCAGCGGCTTTCTGAAACGAATTGGATAAGTGGAAGCCTGCAATCGGCAATCTGTCCGCCCCCATGATCAAGATATAGCGATCATGCAGTCGACCTTCTTTCAGACCGTAAATACGCAGTTTGATACGCTGAAGTAACTGGCGGTTGTGCTCACAGCTTGCCAACAGGTTGTTAATTCGGTCCGGAGTGGATTTATCAGACTCATCAGGACTATCTTCGCTTTTCTTAGATGGTTTGAGTAGTGATGTAAAGACGATGTATTCGACATTCGGTGCAGCGCAAAGCAGCATCAAACCTAGACCGGCATCCTCAAAATACGGATCGAAAATGACCAATTGGTGTTGTTGGTACTTTGCCAGCAGCACCCTGAACCACTCCACTAGCTGTAGTCGCCCGTCACCATCGCCCTGGCCCCAACGCTGGAAGAAACATCCTTCTGATTTCGACGGATGAAGTCGCGCGAATAGGGATGTCAGATCGCGGTTGATCGGAACCCAAGGGTCACTCTCACGCCCGCCTATGCGGCTAGTAAATCCTGGATTACCGCGACTGATCGTCAGAGCTGCCTTTACCCGTGGCAACACTAACGGCCGGGTAGTTTTTTCCAGCCAGTCGAATTTAACGGGATTAGCACCTCGGCCAACCAAATGACTCTGTAAACTAACCTCTCGGATATACCCAATCCGCCATCGGCAACAAAGCATGCCCCCGCTTGAATAGTCACTATGGAAGCCGAAAATCTCGAGCTCAGTGGTGTCAGTACTTGCTCTCAATTGATCGCTCAGCTCGAATCTGCATTCAAATTCGCCTTCTTCATTGCGTTCTGCCGTAGTGACATACGAGTAGATAACGTGGCCATCATTCTCAATTTTCAGGTGGAACTGAAAGCCGCAATAGTGCGGTACCTGCATAGGATTAAATCGAGCAACAAAAGCGAACGATGAATCGACCCAGTCAACGCTCAGCAACCGCCGTTCAAAGTCGTCCAGTGTGGGGAAGACCAACAGTTCAACATCTCCAAAACGCGAGGTGTCAGCTCCACCGAAGTCAAGCCCCGTATCCGCGTTGATACTGTTGACTACCGATGCAACTAAGTCGGCATCGTAGTCCTGACCTAGACGGAACAGCGCCCTCTTGTCGGTCTGAGTGATCGACGCACTGAAAGCTCCAGCGCCACCATGCGGACTGGAGCACAAACCACTGACGTGTGCATCGCGGTTAAGCAGGTAGGCAACGGGACGATAGATCAGCTCATCGGCGGTAAGCGCGGTCGCGCCGAACCGCTCGTTCAACTGTCTCGAAACACCAAACTGTAGTTCTTCGCTGACTTCCGAGATGGTACGGCCACTTATCAATTGACGTAGGAGTTCGGCGCAGCAGTCGCTTTTGACGTATAGATTGAGACGGATAACTTGTGCCTGTACTTCACCGAAGGCATGGAAACTGTCGTCGTCGGTGGAGGACCATCGCTCAGTGGCATGGCTGTAGGGGAGCAGCCGGCCGTAGACAATACGATTTTCAATCGATTGCGCCGACTTAATCTGGAGGATCCATAGCTGCAACGCACAATTGCGAGCGTCCTTTGAGAACAACCGCGTCAACCGGCCGTCGTTGAGCAAATCATCTAATGTAAGAGCCATAGATCCTTCAAAGGTAACTGTCCCATTTATGACTAGACGGTAATCTAAGCCAACCTCGTAGAGCTACCCAAAATTAGCCATCACCGACTCGTTTGGCTCCAAATTCGCTTATGCATAGTGGCGCACCCCAATTGGGAGGCATGCCAGGATAGCGGCGTGATGGTACGAGATTGGGTCAATGCCCGTAGTACTGCGCTTCGGGACCAAAGCGGCTTGCTGCCATGTCCTTTATCGCCTCAACGCAGCTGCTCGCCATCAAGATGGTCGAAACACCACGAGTATTCAGCTAGTCCTACCAAGCCCCAGTCCCTTTCAAGCACTCAGGTAAGCGTACCGACGTTGACATGTAGCGATAGAGCGTTTGAGCCTCGGCCAAATAGTGGACGGGGATGCGCTGGTTAGCTACCTTAAAAACGTCATCGCTCGAACATTGAAGGCCTAGATCGGTTCCGAAGCCGTGGTCATTACTGCCCTCATGAAGCTAGGCCTTGTATCTATCTCAGCCTTTCTCTATCGGAAGCATTTCCTTGACGGACCAGAAGACCCACGAAAACCATTACGTGCCAATCTGGTACCAGAAGCGTTTCCTTCAAACGCCTGGATCGCAGCTCTTCTATCTTGATTTCTCACCGACGATCTATCGGAATGGCCCAGAAAAATCGGTATCCAAACGCGTCCCGAAGAGCAGCTTTAAAACAACCGATCTTTACACTACCTGGCCTGGTGGACAGCCCAATGATGAAATCGAGCGTTTTCTGTTTGGAGAGATCGACAACTCTGGGGCCGTTGCGATTCGTCAACTAGCCAGTGGTCGACCTGAGGAAGTACACGACGCGTTTACGCCTTTTTTCGAATACCTCGGCGCACAGAAGTTACGCACGCCGAAAGGCCTAGATTGGATCAATGCACATTACTCGCAGCTTGATCAGTCTGGGCTAATGCGTGAGATGCAGCACCTATTGACGCTGAACTTGACCATCTGGAGTGAAGGGGTTCGTGAGATCGTCTCCGCGAAAGAGTCGGACATTAAATTCATCATTTCCGACAATCCTGTCACCCTCTACAATTCGGCCTGCCCTCCAGATGCGGCGGCATGTCGCTATCCAAATGAGCCGTCCGTGCAATGGAACGGGACCCAGACGATCTTCCCTCTTGATGCCGAGCACTGCCTTATTCTTAGCCACCTCGACTACGCGAATCAGGCAGATGGTCTCGACCTATTAGCCGAGCGACAGAATGCCCGCAACTTTGGACAAAGCCTGGTTCGAACGGATGTATGGATCCGATCCAGGTCGCTGTCCAGAGAGGAAGTGTTGGCGATCAATTACCTTCTAAAATCACGCGCGTGCAAACATGTGGCGGCGCCTGTGGAGGATTGGCTCTATCCGGAGAGGGAGTACGACGGCGATTGGAGCAAGATCGGGGAAGTGCTTCGCCCACCAGTTGACGAGCTTTGGCATTTTGGCGGAGAAATGTACGTTGGTTACGAGGATGGATCTACCCATTATCAGGACCCGTACGGGCGTACTTCGGGCAGCCATGAGTACCTGAAGAAATCGCCTCCCTCCGATGTAATCGAAGATGAAGCCGAATGCGGTTGCGGCAGCGGGTGTTCGTTTTCAGCGTGTTGCAAAGATATTCCTGAAGCGCATCGGTCCACCTGGTCTGTTGCAAGTATTCGGGAGCGGAACCTAATGTTCATCGGCAAGGAGGAAAACATCCTTGGACTGGACAGCGGGAAAAGTTGGAACGACGTGCGTGCAGAGCTTAACGACGAGCACGTCACGCAAATTTATCGGTGTCTTCAGGCATTGTGGCCATCTGATACAAACTTCAGGGAGCTCTGGCCGCGGCCGGACCCTCGTATTTTTCGGGCGGTTTACATGGGTTTTATCGACCCTCGCACTGTAGCCACGAGTGTGCTGACTTGGACCAGCTATTTTGATGAGGTTGTTCTCATCAACCCGTTCATGAATCCGACCTGTATTCGCCCCGAATTCAGCCCGATTGAAAATCCAGCTCAGTACAGGGCGCAGACCCTGAAAAATATATTGCTATTACTCGAACTTGAGCCATTCATTCAAGCAGGGATAGTTCACTTACTCCCTGACCCAGGCGAGTTAGAATTCGCTTTTGGTAAGGCGATACGGGACATGCAGATGTCGCGTCTTGGCGAAGCCGGAGACATTTACGACGACACCGGAATGTTTAAACGCCTTGCAAGTGACGACTCTGAGCGACTGCTTGCACGGCTACCACTTAAATCTATCAGCAACATCATCCGTAAATCGTCGCCCGATCTCGACGCTGCCGATGTCGATAAAATGGCACGGGAAATTAAAGAAAGCAGAGCCGATGACCCGTTGGCGCTACTTCAACCCTTCAAGCCGGGGAAAGAACACAGCCAGCTCTTGTCAATTCCTTGTGCACCGCTAGAGCTTTCGTTGTTCATGGCCCAAGTGACCGGTGCTGCAGTGTTTACGGATTTCCCGTTTTTTTGGCGACAGTTGAATGCCGCAACGCAAGCTCAACCTACTGCCGCATACTGGTTGCCATTCACGCATTTTACCGACCAGTTGTCCTTTCAGCTGGCTGATGACCTGTTTGAAATCCATCGGCTGCGGACATCAAAAGATTTGTCCGGTTTCCGCAACGTGTTCAGAAAAGTGTCGAGTTTGCTGATCGCTCCACCGGGAGATATAGCAGGCCAGATTGAGCAGCTTGTAATTGATACTGAAAGAGCTTCTCTAGCTGCTCAGGAGTGTTGGGTAAAGGATTGTCCCGCCGTTATTACGCGGCGACTCAGAATTGCTATCCCTGAGGAAGGTTTTGCTTACGCTGCGGTGCAGCGTCATGTACTGACCTACGGGCACGAGAGAGCTCTAAAGGCTGTTCCGCTCGCTCTATTTATTGATACGCCATGAGAGATCATTCACCGCCACCGAAAATTCCAGCTGAAGCTCGGTGCTATATCACTGAAGGTAAAGAAACAGCGCAAACCCAAGGAAAGAGATCGCGCCGCGCATGTCGCCCCATTCATCTGTTTGCTTTCAAGAATTGTCGAGCTTTGGTTTGACGTGTCGCCAAATTCGCTTTCAGGGCTGTCTGCCCGCCTGATTGCCCGAGACGCGGTGTCGCTGTAAAAGCTTGATATCCCAATGCAAGGTGAACTCTTCGCAAGCTGGGATCACGGCGACCTGGCAGATCGAGCGGGCCAGTACAGTGCACGAAACATCCTCTCGATGTAGCAAGTAACCTGAAACAGCCCGCGCTAGCGGGCTGTTTGCTATCCACAACTGTTACACCGATGGCCCTTGTTACACCCGGTGTACGCAACCGCTGCGCACGGTGTAACACTAAAATAACTCTTTATTTTTAATGAGTTAATACACACTGTTACACGAGCCACACCTGTTACACCGGTTTTGATCCGACTCCAGATACCACACCCCCGCTCCCCATCCTCCGTGATGCCATCAGCGACAGAAACCCATCCCCCGCGGTCAAGACGCACTGTCTTGGTGCGCCCCCCTAAACTTGCCGGGGACCCTGAGGATTTTCCCTCGGTACGGGGTCGGAAACCCGCCGGATCTTGCTAGCGGGAGAATTCCCAGCTTAGTGAACAGGTGAACCCGGTGAACTGCCTGTTCACCTGTGCATTTGCCCTACGGAACAACCGATCTTAGGTCACCATTGCCGATACGGTAACGATGCCCCTTTTTCTTAAGGATCCTTTCAATTTCAGAATTGAAATTTCAGTAAGCTGGAGCACCTCCCACTAACAAAACCCCGCGGGTTTCCGCCCCCGTACCTAAAGAAAAACCTCAGGGTCCCCGGCAGCATTTCAGATTGTGCACGTCTAAAGATTTCGCATGCCACGGCATGGTTGGCAGGTGGTCGTCAGCTCGACCATGATATTCATCCAATCAATTGAACCGCGTAGCTTTCTGTCAGGATGGATACACAGCGCATCATCCCTGACTGCCGAGACTGAGCATGCCATCCAACCTTCGAATGCCTATAGGCTCAATCACAACCGCCTTCCCCTCTGATCTCACGTCCAGGGCTGAGGGCCTGTACCAGATATTAGGCAACACAAGCCAAGCAACACACCCAGGCATTGGGGTCAGAGTAGGTGACGAGGATCTAGTCATCCCCTATCGGATTCATCACGAGGGCAATGAGCAAGGATGCCTACAGCTCAACGGCCTTCAAAGCGTGATGTACTCCTGCATCATGACAAGGCATCACGATGGCCATGTCCGACAACGTCAGCTACAGCAAATTCTTCCTGTGCTTGAGCCTTGGGTTGTCCCTTTCGTGATGCAGCTTACTGGCGAGTACGTAATAGAAGTACTCGATACCTGTGAGACCTATCTGCCAGCACTCAATCCTGAGCTATACGGGGCCTTCATTAGGGCCAACCCGAAATACTTCAAAGCGCTACAGGACAGGATGATCAGCTACTGGGATTGCTACTACCGTCATCTGTATAAGCACCGGCAAAACTACGTGGGATTTCGGTTATTCGAGCACTTTCGTAAACTCACAAACGGATAGAGGGCTAGTCAGCGCACGCCAGCGTTTATCCCTGTATCCCTAACTGTAAAATCCGCCTGCAGGGCACGACTTATATGGTACGCACGAGTCTCCCTCGGACACCACATAGCAGCAAACGAGAGTCGCTACCAACTCGGAACCCAAAAAACCGGCCAATCGAGCCGGTTTTTTTTATGCCCGGCGATCATGATACAAACCGCCCTCTTCCACACAAAAACACCCCTTTCCAGGGCTTACACCTCGACACCAAGCCCCATACGAGCCAGCAACCATTCCTGATAAACCGCATCACCATCTGCCGGCAGGCCGCTATGGGTGGTGTCGATGTGTCCCCCTTGCAGTTGTCCAACTTCCATCCGTTGCTGAAAGCTGTTCAGTGCGTCCGAAGCGTCGTTGTGACTGAGGGTCTGCACCTTGGGCAGTTCGGCAGCGTTGCTTTTCTCTTCTGACGGTGCCCAGTGCGGATCGGCGCTGTATCGGGTTTTCAGCTTTTCCACATCGCGCTCGGTCTCGCGAAAGATCTGATCGAGTTTTGCCTGGACTTCCGGTGTCGCGTTGGGGACTTCGAACCTGGCGGCTGTGGCCGTGCCATTCGCGAGGGACTTTTTCAGATCATTGACGTAGTGCAGTGGCGGCAGGTTGCTTCCGATCATGTTGACACTCCTGTGTAGGTCAGCGAGTGAGAGCAAGAGTCAGGCCAATCGTTTTGTCACCCCGTTCTGTTGGGCATGGGCCGATCGTGTGGGGGCGTGGCTGGAAGTGATTTGCCGGCAGGGGCAATCCGTTGCCGTGGGCGGGCCGAAACGTGGGGTTATCCAGCCAGTGGGCCTTGTAGCCCTCGCTGTATCCCAACGGTAGAATCCCGCGCCAGGCACGCACGCACGCGTTTCCTTCGGGCTCGCTTGTTCCGCTGGACCCATTCACAAGGATTCACCTCATGGAATCGCAACTGGAAACCGTTGCCCTCTTCTCCCTGAAACTGGCGTATGAGTCTGAAGACCAGAGTCCGATCCTGCGCGACGATCTGGTGATGGGCGATTACCAGCGGGATGTGTTCGAGTTATTGGTACGGCGCGGGGATGTCGAGGGGATTCAGGTGAAGGTGGGTGAGTGCGTGGGGTTGGCGCTGGAGGCGGTTGGGGGTGTGGATAAGCCGTTGGGGCGGGAGTTGCAGAAGTTGGCGGCGGAGTTTGCCGATGGGCAGACGATGGAGCACTTGGGTGAGCCGCTGATCGCGCTGAAGGCTTATCTGAGAGACATCGTATAAGGATGGCCGACGCGTGAGCGGGTCCGTTCACGCCTGTAGCACAAACCTTGCTTCCAGCCTGCGCAACAACTCAAACGTATTCAAAAAGGGAACGTTAAGCTGTTCGCATAAGTTAGGAATAATAAATTTTCGTTTCGCTTCGCGATTCAGCACTTCATGCGTAACGACTGTCGCCCCAGTCATCATCGCTTTCGCAATCAACCACGGGTCAGCACCCGCTAAAAACTCTTCCATCGCGCCAACTTTCATCATCGGCGCTTGTTCAGCCACAAGTCCAGCAACCTGCGCAAATGCCTGTTGCGTCTCCTGATCATTGATGGCGTGAAAAAAACCAGCGTTATCCTTCACCCACCCGGCCAGCTCGTCATTCCCTTTGGCCAGTTCATCCATGACTGGCGCAATGCTGGCGAGATCCAGCGTCTGATTTTTCAGCTGCAGCCAATGCCAAAAGCCAGGGCAGATCGTCATCCCGTAGTAACGGTTTTTGGCTTCGATCAGTGTGTTGGCGTCGAGTAGATGGTTCATTCCGTGATCCGGCTGGCGAGTGTCCTTAACTTGGCCGGTTGCACGCCGAGCAAATGGCCCGCGTCGCGCAGCAGCATTCGGCCGCTCATGGCTTCGGTCAGCACGGCCTTGCTCAGGCGCGGGCTGTTTTTCGCGGTGGCGTTGCGGTAGTAGTCGCCCGCGCCGCCCTTTTCATCCTGAAAAGCCTTGAGGATCGCTCGGTAGTAGGCGCTGTATTGGGCTTGGCTGATGTAGCCGAGGTCCAGCGCACGGCGGCCGATGGCTAATTTGCTGATGTGAAAGCGCGTGGCGAGCGGCGTCAGGTTGCTTTCCCAGTTCACATCGGCGTTCCACAGGGCGCGGAATTCGGTTTCGGGCGCCAGGAACTCGCCCGCCACGGCGTTGCAGAATCGTTCTTCGTCTCGGCCGTTTGCGGTGTGCCCGTCGGAGACTCCGCTGCTGCCGATCCAGAGGTGGGCCAGTTCGTGCAGCAGGGTGAAAAGCCTGGCCGTCGGCGCGTCGGCACTGTTGATAAACACGACGGGGGCGAAGGCGTTGCTGATGGCAAAACCGCGGAACTCACTGACTTCGAGCTTGCGGTGGGTGTTGCCCAGGGCAATGCCACTGCGCATCACGAGAATGCCGGCCTGTTCCGCAGCGTCGATCAAGGCGCGGTTGTATTTGTCGTAATCCAGTCGGGCACTGTCAGGATTCACGCCCAGGGTTCGGCGGATATCGTTCACCACTTCGCTGACCTGGGTTCGACTGTTGAAGCGTCCTACAAACGGCAGCGGTTGGTGTTCCTGTTGCTGCAGGTATTCCAGGTACCAGTCCTGTTTGCGGATGGCGTCCCTGACGGTGTCCAGCAGTTCCAGGCTCGGCCGCTGCGCAGCAATCCCGCCAACGGTTCGCAAATCGGGCAAGGGCAGTTGTTCAACGGGGGGTTGTTGAAGAAACAGGAAGCCGAAAGGGATGTGAGCGAGGCTCGCCCACTTTTGCGCCTGAAGGAATGTGGGTTTGGTTTCGCCAGCTTCCCACTCCTGCACCCGGTCGGGTTTCACGGGCAGCTTTTTCGCCACCTGTTCAGTGGAGAGGCCTGCCCGCTCACGGGACCATGTCAGCAGGCTTGGGTTGACGAAGGCGGCTTGGCTCATGGGGTCGCGGGCAAGTCAGAGGCGGACAGGCGTTCGAAAACATTCTTGGCCGATGTCCCTCGGTGATCTGGCATTGCCTTTCTCCTTGGCAGTAAAAGGTCGGGTGGCAGCGATTACAGACTAGTCGAGAAGCGGGCGATTATGAGGTAAATACGCGGCGACCCGAAGTGCGAATATGTAACCCGCTGACCGATGGCAGCGGTTTGTTGCAACGCGTTTCGAGAAGGGCATAGTCCCGTCTGCGGGATCGCGGTTGTGCCTTGATTTCCTAGTGTTTTCTGCGGTGGATGGCCGAAGGGTCAGCGGGTTGTTTTGACGGTTGCAGGAACGGGATGTGCAGGATAACCTCCCACTGTCGCTGCAAATTCAGCGACCGGGTGTGAGAGCCCGCAACAATCAAGGCGCAAAGCGCCCCAAAACCTGTCGTGGCGTTTTTTTTCGTCTGCGATAAGGCTTTATGGCGGCTGTGCGTGGGAGACCTTCGGGTCTACCGGTTGCCTTGATTGCCGGTTTCTCACCCCGCGCACGGCTGTCACCCAAGCCCGTGAGAAGGCTCGTGACAGCTCCTCCAATCAAGGATGTTGATCATGACCAAAACAAATCCGTCTGTAATTTGGCTGTTCCTTCCACGCCACGCCCAACCTCGCAACACCCTCCCCCACCACCCCCGCACCTGCGGAGGTGTCCAATGACCGACCAACCCGAACTCACCACCATTGGCCTGACGCCGGCCATTTATTGCTCCGGTTCTGATAACCCGGTGTTCCATGTCACGCGCGGTGTTCCGCTGGTGGATGCGTTGAGCATGGCGTCTGATTTTCTGTTTCTCGCCAAGGCGCTGAGCAAGGATGCGGCTTATGCGCGGGATCTGGATTATCACGCCTGGGCTGCGCATTACCTGACGTCGATGAGCAAGGCGTTGGTGGATGATGCGGTGAAGGTGTTGGAGTGGGATCGGGGGGCGGCGGCAAAGCGGGCCGCGGCTGAAACGGAGGCTGAGGGGTAACGGCTGGCGCTGTGGGGGTGTCTGGTTTTTAGCGTTATCGTTCACGTCCATCGTCGGAACGCCGCCCGGAGCAGGCTCGCTCCCACAGAAAAGCACAGTCACTGCCGGGTGGGGCGAATCCCTGTTTGGGGGATTCGCCAACGGGGGTTATCGGGGTGATTGGGATCGCTGGGCTATCAGCTGGAGCAACCGATCATCCTCGCCCGCCGCACCTATGACTTGCAGCCCGACCGGCATGCCGTTGACCAGCCCTGCGGGTAGGCTGATCGCCGGTAGACCGGTGAGGTTCCAGGCGCTGGTGTAGCTGAGGACGGCGGCGCGTACGTCGATGTCCTGGTCTGTGACACGGACTTGGCGTGCATCGACGGGTGTCGCGGTGATCGGCACACTGGGCGAGACCAGGAAGTCGTAGTGCTCGAACAGTCGGGCCATGCTCGCCTTGAGCGCGGCCTGTTTGGCTTGGGCGCGCAGGTATTGCCAGCCTCTGACTTCAGCCGACAACTCGAGGCGCTCGCGCACTTCCGGGTCGAATAGGTGCGGCGCCTGCTGCATGCGCTCGGCGTGGACGTCGTAGGCCTCGGCGCGTTGCAGCGCGAGCAAGGCTTCCTTCATGTCGGCGGCCAGGAGTTCGAGTTCGGCGGTTGGCTGCAGCGACTCGCCAAACAGTCGCCGCGCCGCCTCCTTCACCTGCCGATCCAGCGCCGGGTCAACCGGGCCGAAGCTGCCCGTGGTGATCCAGCCTACCCGCAGCGGTCGATCAGAGGTCGACTGCCTGCACGCTCGGCCCGCCAGCACTTCGAACAGCAGGCGCGCATCCTCGACGTGGTTGGCGATTGGCCCGACATGATCGAGGCTCGCCGACAGCGGGAACACCCCTTGCAGCGGTACGCTGGCAAACGACGGCTTGAAGCCGACCGCGCCGCACAACGCCGCCGGAATGCGGATCGACCCGCCCGTGTCGGTGCCCAGTGCCAATGGCACCATGCCGCTGGCCACCGCCGCCGCGCTGCCGGCGCTGGAGCCACCGGTGATGCAACGGGCGTCCCACGGGTTGCGTGCCGCGCCTTGCAGCGAGCGATCACCGGTCGGGCCGTAGGCGAATTCGTGGGTCAGGGTTTTCCCCAGCACCACGGCGCCCGCTTCGCGCAGGCGTTGCACGCACAGTGCATCGCGACTTGGCCTGAAGCCGGCAAAATGCGCCGAGCCATAGGTGGTGATGTGGTCGAACGTGTCGATGTTGTCCTTGATCGCCACCGGGATGCCATGCAGCGGGCCCAGGTCGATGCCCTGCGCCAACAGCTCGTCGGCCTTGTGCGCCTGGGCCAGCGACACGGCGGCATCGACGTGAACGAAGGCGTTCAGGATCGGGTTCAGGCGCTCTATGCTGTCCAGGGCGGTTTGGGTCATTCGCACGCTCGTCAGGGTGCCCGCACGTAACGCCTCGGCCAGTGCGACGACTGACTGGCCATGAAAGGGTCCAACATGAACAGGCTGGGCCAGGCTCATAGAAACGTCTCCATCAAACAGCGGCAGGTTGAGGGGAAGCGGCCACCCGCCGGGCGCCCGGGCGCACCATCAGCATCGCGCTCATGCCCAGTGCCGTGGCAACCGCTGCGGCGACGAACATCGACGAGTAGCCGTAGTGCAAGGTCAGGTAGCCGGTGAGCATGGGCGCGATGAACGAGGCCGTGTTGGCGATGAAGTGCGTCATGCCGCTGTAGGCGCCGACCCGGTTGGACGGTGCGGTGTCGATCACCACGGCCCAGTAAACCGAGTTGGGCAGCGCGTTGAGGGCGTTGGCCACGGTCATCAGGGCGATCACGCCCCACACGGTCTGGGCCTGGGACACGAGGATGAAGCACAGGGTGGTCAACAACAGGCAGGTCGCGGCCAGCCAGCTGCGTGCCACCTTGAGGTTACCGGTGCGGCGCAACAACAGGTCGGAAATCTTGCCGCCCAGCAGCACGGTGAAACAGGCGCCGGTCCAGGGGATCATGCCCATGTACCAGAGGGACGACAGGTTGTAGTGGAACTGGTCCTGCAGGTATTTGGGGGTCCAGGTCAGCAGCAGGAAGGTCACGTACACGAACGAGAAGTAACCGACCGCGTTGAGCAGCAGGTCCTTGTTCCTGAAGAAATGCCATACCGGCGTCACGTCGTCGGCCGGTGCCGAGGCGTTGCCCGCCGCAGCGCGCTCCTGACGCAGATAGTCACGTTCGGCCTGGGACACTCGCGGGTTCTCGTCGGGCGTATTGGTGAAGCGCGTCATGAAGAAGATCAACAGCGCGAGGCTGACCACGCCCAGCACCACGAACATGCTGCGCCAGTCACCGGTCAGGGTTTGCAGGCCGACCGCTATCGGCGCAGTCAGCAGCGCACCCAGCGGCGTGCTGAGCAGGCCTACCGACACCACGAAACCGCGCTCCCTGGGGGTTGCCCAGTTGGCCACGCTCTTGTTGATCACCGAGTAGGCCGGGCCTTCGGCGAAGCCGAACAGCACACGGATGGTGGCGAACCCCGCCATGGCCGAGCCGCCCATGAAGGCCAGCCCGAGATCGCCGGCAAACGCGGTGCAAATCTCGAAAATCGACCAGGTGGCGCCGGCAATCAGCCAGATGCGCTTGGCGCCAAAACGGTCGGCCAGGATGCCGCCGATCAACGCGCCCAGGATGTAGCCGTAGCCGAAGTACCCCAGGACATTGCCCCAGTCGGCCTTATCGAAACCGTACTCCGGAAGAATGCTCGCCGAAGCGTAGGAAATGGCCCCGCGATCGATGTAATTGAGCAACGCCATCAGCATGATCAGGAAGAAAATCTGGTAGCGGAAAGACGGAATAGCTGCGCTTTTCATAGGTGTCTGACTCTTCAAAATGAGGGCAGAAGTCAAAAAGTCGGCCGCGTCCGGCGTATTTTTTATTGTGTTACCCAAACGTTTGGGTTGGCCGAATGTAGATTCCGCAAAACGTTTAGTCAATCGTTTGGGTAAAGGATTTTTCCGGGAGGATGCAGCCCTTGGGTTAGAATCCCGGGCTGGACAACAGACGGTTGGAAGCCCCGCACACATGCCGAATCAATCTCGCCCAGCCACGCTGAAATCCATGGCGGCCGAACTCGGGTTGCACGTTTCTACGGTATCGCGCGTGCTCAATGGCGACCCGACCGGCGTCGAGCGTGCGGCGTCGCCCGAGGTGGTGGCGCGGATTCGCGCACTGGCCGAGGCACTGGATTACCGGCCGAACACCCAGGCTTCCAACTTGAAGTTGCGCAAGAGCCAGGAAATCTGCGTGCTCATGCCACGCCTGACTGACCTGGTGATGGCGACCATTTATGACAGCATCGACAGCGCGGCCGAGCAGGCCGGCTACCTCACCTTCGTCTCCAATACCGACGACCAGCAACCCCGCCAACAAGCGCGTGCCGAGCACGCCTTGCGCCGTTCGGTGGCCGGGCTGATCGTGGCGGACTCGCACCTTGGAGAAAGCCAGCCGCTGCTGGACTTGCTGATGCGCAAGCACATTCCATACGTGCTGGTCAGCCGGCAGATTGCCGGACACCTGGCGGCGGCGAGCGACGACGAACGGGGCGGTTGGTTAGCGGCGCAACACCTGCACCAGCTGGGCTATCGCGATGTGGCGATCCTGGCGGGCGAGCGCCACGCGTCCACGGGCGCCGATCGTACCCGTGGGTTCATTCGGTACTACCGTGAGCAGGGCCTGACACTGAACCCGCAGTGGACGGTCAATGGTGCTTTTGACAGCCTGACCGGGCACCAACAAGGCGAATATCTGCTGGGGCTCGAGCCGCGTCCGCAAGCGTTTTTTGCCGTCAACGACTTCCTGGCCATCGGCCTGATGGGGGCTGCCCGCGACAAGGGCCTGATGCCGGGCAAGGACATTGCCGTCGTGGGTTTCAACGACATTGCGCTGGCCAACGAGCTGACCGTACCGCTCACCAGCGTGCGCCTGCAGTTGGCGGAGATGGGCCGGCACGCCGTGGAATTATTGCTCAAGCGCATCAAGGGCGAGCCCGCCGAGTCGATCATCCTCGCCCCGCAGTTGCAGGTGCGGGCGAGCTCCTCGCTGCGTTGCGCTGACTGAAGGCGCATCCGGGCGCCCGCCCGTCTTGAGTGGCGTTACGCCGTCGCGCTTACGCCTGCACGTTTTTCATCACTCGGCACGTCATGCAGGGAAATCCGCGACGTCTCCGGCAACGCCAATCCACCCGCCAGCGCCAGCAACGCAATCGCGATCAGATAGAAGGCCGGCGACAGGTTGCTGCCGGTGGTGGTGATCAGCCAGGTGGCCACCAATGGCGCGGTACCGCCGAAGAGGGTGTAGGCCATGTTGTAGGTGATCGCCGACGCGGTGTAGCGAGTGCGTGTCGGAAAGGTTTCCGAGAGCAAGGCGGCCGTCACCACACCGCACAACACGGCGCCGATCGCCAGCAGCATCACGCCGACGATGGAGGCGGCGAACGAGCCGGAGCTGGCCATCAGGAACGACGGATAAACGACCACGATCAGCAGGATGCAGGCCGTGGCCACGGTTTTGCGCCGGCCGACCCAGTCCGAATACAGCCCGGCCAGTGGGCAGATCATCGCCGCGAACAGCAAGGCGATCAGCGACACCAGCAGCGCGGTGGCGCGGCTCAGGCCGCCGGCGACTTGCAGGTACGTGGCGAAGTAGGTGGTGAACATGTAGAACGACAGCGCCGTGAGTGACACGAACGCGCCCAGGCAGCAGATGGCTGCACCATGGTTGCGCAGGGTTTCCTTGAGCGGGGAATGCGCGACGGCGTGTTCCTCGGTCACGGCCTGGAAGGCCGGCGTCTCGTCCAGCTTCCAGCGCAGGTAAAGGCCCACCAGCCCCAGCGGCGCGGCGATCAGGAACGGCAGGCGCCAGCCCCAACTGCCCATCGCTTCGGCCGACAGCGAGGCCTCCAGTGCATAAGCCACCACCGCCGCTGCGGCGAAGGCGGAAAACGTCGACACCGGAATGAAGCTGCCGTACCAGGCGCGCTTGTCGCTCGGCGCGTGCTCCATCAGGTAGGCACAGGCGCCCGCGTACTCGCCCCCGGCGGAAAAGCCCTGGGCGCAACGGATCAGCGACAGCAGGATCGGCGCCATGACCCCAATCGCGGCGTAGGTCGGCAGCAGGCCGATCAAGGTGGTCGCGCCGGCCATCAACAGAATCGTCATCGCCAGGGTGCGCTTGCGGCCGATCTTGTCACCCAACATGCCGAAGAACAGCCCGCCCAGGGGACGAAAGGCAAACGCCACGGCGAAGACCGCGAACGTCTTGAGCAAGGCGGCACTGGCGTCGCCACTGGGGAAAAACTGCTGCGCGATGGTCGTGGCCAGAAAGCCGTAAACCGCGAAGTCGAACCACTCGACGAAATTGCCGATCCCGGCGGCAACGATCACCCTTCTCAGCGTCTGCGGGCTGACCTGCTCTGTCGTTACGTTCGTCATGCTGAACCTCGCCAATTCGTCCATTCACGTCCGATTATCGGGGTAGCCACCGACGCGGTTGGGCTCAGATGTGTCGTCCGCGTAGTCAGTAGCGACCTGTTGCGGGTTAGACAGGCAGGATTTGGGCCATTGGAGGCTGTGGATAACCCAGTGCCCGGTTTTATCCACAGCGGTGCATCGCGGGGCCAACCTCGCTGGACTATTTCACCTTTCCAGGTATTGGAAACCTCAGGTTACCGAATCGCATTGACCAGACTACAAACGGACCGACATTCTTCCGTCTCGAAATGTAATGACAAAGGGATTGTCATGTACGAAGACGAGCTGGAGAAAGATCCTTTCGACGATCTCTGGGGTCGAAAACTTCCGAACGGGGGTGGCTCGTGGGCCGCCTGGAATCCGCGACCCAAGCCAGTGCGGGAATACATACCCAAAGATGAATGGCCCACGCCCAAGGAGCGTTCAGATCTAGTCTTTGCCAAGTGCTGCACACCTGAAAACTGGGGAAGGACTCACGTCGGTGACGACGTCATGCCCGCTTCAGAATTTGGCAAGGTCATGCTGGCTGGGTCAATGCTGGTCCCGTCGGCAGCGGAGGCGGCGAGACTCGCTCTGGGCTTCGATGCGGTACTGGGGCGCATCGCGGGTGGCGGGATCATGCAAAGGGGCTTCACCTGGGCATTGCGTTCCAATCCTGCCGGCGTGTTCGTGATGGGCATGCTCCCGGCCCAAATGGGTGACGGCACGCTCTATACCGATGATCAGCTACGCCGCATGTCCCACGCTCCGACCCGCGTGCGCTTTCAGTTTCGTCTCGATGGTGAGGGCGTCTTACAGGTTTACGGCATCCATACCGGCCCGTCGGGAGATGACACCGTACGCACGGTGCAGGTCAGTTGGAACGACACAAAGACCGCACTTGAGGCCGAGCTGAACGGCGCCACCATTCTATGGACACCCCGAGAACGATCCGGTATTCCGTCAATGGTCCACCCGCAAGCCAGCGACAGCCGAGGCACCATTCTCGTTCACCCAATTCCGGAAGGCGCGGACTCCCAGATCGAGGGTTATCCAGCGGGAGACGATATAGAAACGGACGACTGCATTCTGGTCTTTCCGGCAGATTCCGGTCTGAATTCGTTGTATCTGGTGTTTTCGCGGCCGCTTGGTGGCGACCAGCGATATCATCCACCCCCCCTATCTCTACCAGCGTTCCCTGACGCTAAACTCGCCCCGTCTAAAACCTATGTGCAAGGTGGTGGAAAGAAACGACGGCGCTGGAAAGACAGCGCCGGAAAAATCTACGAGTGGGACTCCCAACACGCAACGGTGGAGCTTTATACCAAGCAAGGAAAGCACCTTGGAGAATATGATCCAGACACTGGCAGACAGACCAAACCCGAGAACCCTGCAAGGAGAGTGGAAAAATGAAGCACGTTGTCGAGGTGTTTGATCGCCAAAGCGAAGAGCTACAGGAAAGCATCGAAATACCTTCCGCTCGGGAGGCTGAGCTGGCGGACTTGATGGGCTGGAAAAGCCTTGAAGACGCGATCTATGTGTACGACTTGAATGCCGGACAATTGCGGGAAATCGAAAGATGGACAGGGGCGCATATTGCCGAGACGGGGCACATCGTTCAGCTAGCGTGTATTGCCTGAGCCTGGCCGGAAGTCACCGCGCCTTTTATCGGTAAAGTTCAGAGCATTGCGAGACGTCTGGTATTCGGCGTTATCGTTTACGGCCATCGCGAGCAGGCTCGCTCCCACAGGGGGGGGTGTCGGTGGTTTTTTTGTTTCAAGGTTTTTGTTCGGGCAGGTCTGCACCGTGGATTTGCCTACCCTTCTGATGCTGTTTCTCACCGGTTACGCCTGTTATACATCCCTTATCGACAGGCCCGCTGGGCGTTGGGTCGGTGGGGGCACGCCTTGGGCGTCTCTCATCTAGACTCAAAGGAGAGTCGTAGACAGAACTGAACACGTCGCTTTGGTGCGTTTAAACCCAGGGCGCCGTGGCACTCTGCCTTTTATGCCCTTTGGAGGCGCGGCGAAGACCGTGTCGGGCACAACAAGATGCCCATTCAGGGTGCCCTGGCCAACGGCCTGAAAATGCCACGATACCGTGACGTGGTGTGAGTGCCGCAGCCGACACTTTCGGACAACCGACAACCATCTGGTTCGTCCGTGACCGTGAGGATTGCTGGAATGCCTGATGAGAGTTTGCACCTGTCTGTGGTCAACAGCTTGCTGGAGCGCCATGCGGGCTCTGCGGGTGCGCTGTTGCCGCTGCTGCATGATATTCAGGAGCGCATCGGCTACATCCCCGATGTCGCCGTCCCCGAGATTGCCCACGCGCTGAACCAGAGCCAGGCCGAGATTCGCGGGGTGATCAGTTTCTACCATGACTTCCGTACCGCGCCGCCGGCCCGCCATATCCTGCGCTTGTGCCGCGCCGAGTCGTGCCAGAGCCGCGGTGCCGAGCAGTTGGCCGCGCAGTTGCGCGAGCGCCTGCAACTGGATGACCACGGCAGCAGCGCCGACGGCCACATCAGTCTGCGGCCGGTGTATTGCCTGGGTGCCTGCGCCTGTTCGCCGGCCCTGGAGCTCGATGGCCGGGTGCATGCGCGGCTCAGTGCCGAGCGTCTGGATGCCCTGCTCGATGCTTGCCGGGAGGACGCGTGATGCCAATTCTTTATCTGCCTGCCGACTCCCTGGCCCGCGCCGTGGGGGCCGATGAGGTGTCCACGGCGCTGATCACCCAGGCCACGGAACGCCACCTGCCGCTGGAGCTGCAACGCACCAGCTCCCGTGGCCTGTACTGGCTGGAGCCGTTGCTGGAAGTGGACAGCCCGCAAGGCCGTATCGGCTTTGGGCCGCTGACCGCTGCCGACGTGCCGTCGGTGCTCGATGCGCTGCAAGACCCGACGTTTGAACATCCATTGGCCCTGGGGCTGGTGGAAGAATTGCCTTATCTGAAGACGCAACAGCGCCTGCTGTTCGCCCGCGCCGGGATCACCCGGCCATTGTCGCTGGACGATTACCGCGCCCATGGCGGTTTCGAGGGCCTGGCCCGGGCCGTGGCGCTGGGCGGTGAGCAGACCGCGACGGCGGTGTTCGATTCCGGCCTGCGTGGCCGGGGTGGCGCGGCGTTTCCGGCGGGGATCAAGTGGCGCACGGTGCGCAACACCGAGGGGGCACAGAAGTACATTGTGTGCAACGCCGACGAAGGCGACTCCGGCACCTTCGCCGACCGCATGTTGATGGAAGGCGATCCCTTCCTGCTGATCGAAGGCATGGCGATTGCCGGCCTCTGCGTGGGGGCGACCTACGGCTACATCTATGTGCGCTCGGAATACCCGGATGCCGTGGCCGTGTTGCGCCAGGCGCTGAACATCGCACGCACCGCCGGTTACCTGGGGGCCAATGTCGGCGGCAGCGGCCAGGCCTTCGACCTGGAAGTGCGGGTCGGGGCCGGTGCGTACATCTGCGGGGAAGAAACCGCGCTGCTGGATTCGCTGGAAGGCAAGCGCGGCTATGTGCGCGCCAAGCCGCCGATTCCGGCGCTCAAAGGCCTGTTCGGCCTGCCGACGCTGGTGCACAACGTGCTGACGCTGGCCTCGGTGCCGCTGATTCTGGCCAAGGGCGCGCAGTTCTATCGCGATTACGGCATGGGCCGTTCCCTGGGCACCATGCCGTTTCAACTGGCGGGCAATATTCGTCGCGGCGGCCTGGTGGAGCGGGCATTCGGCCTGACCCTGCGCGAACTGGTGGAAGACTACGGCGGCGGCACGGCCAGCGGCCGACCGCTGAAAGCGGCACAGGTCGGTGGACCGCTGGGGGCCTGGGTGCCGCCCTCGCAGTTCGACACGCCGCTGGATTACGAAGCGTTTGCCGCCATCGGCGCGATGCTCGGTCACGGCGGTGTGGTGGTGGCGGACGACAGCCTGGACATGGCGCACATGGCGCGCTTCGCCCTGCAGTTCTGCGCCGAGGAATCCTGTGGCAAGTGCACGCCATGCCGCATCGGCTCGACCCGGGGCGTGGAGGTGATCGATCGCCTGTTGGCGGCCCCGGACCAGAGCGGTCGCGATGAGCAGGCGATCATCCTCAAAGACCTGTGCGACACGATGCAATACGGTTCGCTGTGCGCCCTGGGCGGCATGGCCCCCTTCCCGGTGGTCAGCGCCCTCAAGTATTTCCCTGCCGACTTCGGTCTGCACGCCTCGGAGGCCGAGCAATGATCACTCTCTTCGACCCGAACACCGATATCGACCTGGGCACGCCGGCCCGCGACAGCCAGGTGCAAGTGACCCTGAACATCGATGGCCGCAGCATCAGCGTGCCCGAAGGCACTTCGGTGATGCGCGCCGCCGCGCTGATGGGCACCACCATTCCGAAACTCTGTGCCACCGACAGCCTGGAAGCCTTCGGCTCCTGCCGCATGTGCCTGGTGGAAATCGACGGCATGCGCGGTTATCCGGCGTCCTGCACCACACCGGTCAGCGAAGGCATGACGGTGCACACCCAGACGCCAAAACTGGCGACCCTGCGCCGCAACGTCATGGAGCTGTACATCTCTGACCACCCGCTCGATTGCCTGACCTGCTCGGCCAACGGCAACTGCGAGCTGCAGACCGTGGCCGGCCAGGTCGGCCTGCGCGAGGTGCGTTACGGCTATGAAGGCGAGAACCACCTGGCCGACGTCAAGGACACCTCCAACCCGTATTTCGACTACGACCCGAGCAAGTGCATCGTCTGCAACCGCTGCGTGCGCGCCTGCGAGGAAACCCAGGGCACCTTTGCCCTGACCGTGACCGGGCGCGGCTTCGAATCGCGGATTTCGGCGGCCGGTGGCGAGAACTTCCTCGACTCCGAATGCGTGTCCTGCGGTGCCTGCGTACAGGCCTGCCCGACCGCGACGCTGATGGAAAAAAGCGTGGTCGAGATGGGCCAGCCGGAACGCAGCGTGATCACCACCTGCGCCTATTGCGGGGTGGGCTGTTCGTTCCGCGCCGAGATGAAGGGCGACCAACTGGTGCGCATGGTGCCGGACAAGAACGGCCAGGCCAACCACGGCCACTCCTGCGTCAAGGGACGCTTTGCCTGGGGCTACGCCACTCACCCGGATCGCATCACCAAGCCGATGATCCGCAAACACATCAACGATCCGTGGCAGGAAGTCAGCTGGGACGAAGCGGTGACCTACGCCGCCAGCGAGTTCCGGCGCCTGCAGCAAAAATACGGCCGCGACTCCATCGGCGGCATCACCTCCAGCCGCTGCACCAACGAAGAAACCTACCTGGTGCAGAAACTGGTGCGCGCAGCGTTCGGCAACAACAACGTCGACACCTGTGCGCGGGTCTGCCACTCGCCGACCGGATATGGCTTGAAACAAACCCTGGGCGAATCCGCCGGGACCCAGAGCTTCGACTCGGTGATGAAGGCCGATGTGATTCTGGTGATGGGTGCCAACCCGAGCGACGCGCACCCGGTGTTTGGCTCGCAGCTCAAGCGTCGCCTGCGTGAAGGCGCGCGCCTGATCGTCATCGACCCACGGCGCATCGACCTGGTGGATTCGGTGCACGCCCGTGCCGAACTGCACTTGGCGCTGCGTCCGGGCACCAACGTCGCCATGCTCAACGCCCTGGCCCACACCATCATCACCGAAGGCCTGCAGGACCAGGCGTTCATCGACGCCCGTTGCGAGGGTAGCGATTTCGCCCGCTGGAGCGAGTTCGTCAGCCGCGCGGAAAACTCGCCGGAAGTGCTGGGGCCGATCTGCGGTGTGCCAGCGGCCGACATCCGCGCCGCCGCCCGGTTGTACGCCACCGGCGGCAATGCGGCGATCTACTATGGCCTGGGCGTGACCGAGCACAGCCAGGGCAGTACCTCGGTAATGGGCATCGCCAACCTGGCCATGGCCACCGGCAACATCGGTCGCGAAGGCGTGGGCGTCAACCCGCTGCGTGGGCAGAACAATGTGCAGGGCTCTTGCGACATGGGCTCCTTCCCCCACGAGTTGCCCGGCTACCGGCACATTTCCAATGTGGAGGTGCGCACCCAATTCGAACAGGCGTGGAACGTCACGCTGCAACCCGATCCGGGCCTGCGTATTCCCAACATGTTCGAGTCGGCGCTGGCCGGCCATTTCAAAGGCCTGTACTGCCAGGGTGAAGACATCGCCCAGAGCGACCCGAACACCCAGCACGTGACCGCGGCCCTGTCGGCCATGGAGTGCGTGGTGGTGCAGGACATTTTCCTCAACGAAACCGCCAAGTTCGCCCATGTATTCCTGCCGGGCAGTTCGTTCCTGGAAAAGGACGGCACCTTCACCAACGCCGAGCGACGTATCTCGCGGGTGCGCAAGGTGATGGAACCGCTGGGCGGCAAGGCCGACTGGGAAGGCACCGTGGCCCTGGCGCACGCCCTGGGTTACCCGATGAACTACCGGCACCCGTCAGAAATCATGGATGAAATCGCCCGCCTGACGCCGACCTTCACCAACGTCAGCTACGAAGAACTCGACCGCCACGGCAGCCTGCAATGGCCGTGCAACGCGGCGGCACCGGACGGCACGCCGACCATGCACATCGAGCAGTTCGTGCGCGGCAAGGGACGGTTCATGCTCACCGGGTATGTGGCGACCGAAGAGAAGGTCAACAACCGCTATCCCTTGCTGCTGACCACCGGGCGCATCCTCAGCCAGTACAACGTGGGCGCGCAGACCCGGCGCACCGAGAACGTCGCCTGGCACGACGAAGACCGCCTGGAAATCCACCCGACCGACGCCGAGAGCCGGGGCATCAACGAAGGCGACTGGGTGGGCATCGGCAGCCGCGCCGGGCAGACCGTGTTGCGCGCACGGGTGACCGAACGCGTGGCCCCGGGCGTGGTGTACACCACCTTCCACTTCCCGGAATCGGGCGCGAACGTCATCACCACCGACAACTCGGACTGGGCGACCAACTGTCCGGAATACAAGGTCACGGCTGTGGAAGTCAGCCGTGTTTATCACCCGTCCGAGTGGCAAAAACGCTACCAGGCCTTCAGCGATGAGCAGGACCGTTTGCTCAAGGAACGCCGTCAGGCTCGGGGCGATAAAGCGGAGGTGCGCCGATGAGCACGGCCAACCTGATCAAGATGGCGAACCAGATCGCCCAGTACTTCGCCAACGAGCCGGACCAGCAGCAAGCCGTGCTCAGCGTGCGCAACCACCTGCAGATGTTCTGGACGCCGGGCATGCGCATGGAGCTGCTGGCCTGGCAGACGGAGCATCAGGGGGCGGATTTGCATCCGTTGGTGCAGACAGCGGTGAGCGAGGCGGGCTGGAAAGCCTGAACACCTGTGGGAGCGAGCTCGCTCGCGATGGGCGTCAACGATAACGCGGGCGCCCCGAATGCCCGCGTTGCCCGGACACTCATCGCGAGCAGGTGCGCTCCCACATGAGACACCCGCTCCCACGGGCGGGGGTTATTCGATTTCGATCGGCCCCTTGGTGCCGGCATCGCTGTCGGTCCAGTAATCCTCCCCCACCAGGCGTCGGTCGCCTTGAAGAGTGAAAGTGAGCTTGCCTTGCTTGAATTGCAGTGCGCCATCGGTGCGTTTGGCATTGACCCGCTGGCCGTTGACCCAGACCTGCTCCTTGGCATCGATACGAATGGTGGCCACGGTTGCGCCGGCCGTGCTCTTGGCGACCCATTGCCCGGCGTAGGGCGTCTGGGTGTTGGCGCTGTCCGTTGCGGGGTTGCTGAACCCGGCCTTGGCGTTCTCGGCTTTGGACTTGTGGATATCGCAGCCCTCGAGCTCACTCACCTGGGTGCAACCCGACTGCTCCAGTTGTTCGCGGTACTTGTCGTTGATGGCGTAGGCCGGTGATTGCGCCAGCAGCAAGATGGCCAGGGCCGACAGGATGGTTTTGTTCACACACGCTCTCCTCTGATCAACACGTTGCCCGGATGCTTCACTGTAGTTCGAAACCTGCGCTCGGGTGTACCGGCAACACCACCCGCGCTGACAACCCGCCCGCTGACCGATTGCGCAATGTCAGTTCCCCTCCATGCTCCAGCACAATCGCCCGTGCCGCCGACAACCCCAAACCGACGCCGCCGGTGCTTTTGTTACGCGAGCCTTCCACGCGAAAGAACGGGACGAACACCTGCTCCAGACTGCCCTGCGCAATGCCCGGCCCGCGATCCAGCACGTCGATCCGCACCTGCTCACTTGCGGCCAGCCACTCGATCTTCGGTTCACTGCCGTACTTGATGGCGTTATCCAGCAGGTTGGTCATCACCCGCTTAAGCCCCAGCGGCCGGCCGAAGTACACCAGCCGTTGCGGGCCATTGAAGTCAATCTCTACCCCCTGATCGCGATAGTCATCCAACAAGGTGTGCAGCAGCTCCGCCAGGTCGAACTGGGTCGCCGGTTCCAGTCGCGCATCATCGCGGAAAAACTCCAGCGCCGAATTGATCATGGCCTGCATTTCATCCACATCACGAAACAGCCGTCGCTGCTGCTCGGCGTCTTCGATGAATTCGCCGCGCAAGCGCATGCGTGTCAGGGGGGCGCGCAGGTCGTGGGAGATGGCGGCGAGCATTTGCGTGCGGTCGCGGATGAAGTGTTGCAACTGGGCCTGCATCGCGTTGAACGCGAGAATCGCCTGGCGGATTTCCTGGGGACCGAGGGGTTCGATGGGCGGGGCGCGAAAGTCCGCGCCGAAACGACGGGCGCCTTCGGTGAAGTGTTGCAACGGGGTGGCGAGACGCCGGGTGGCAATCAGGGCGACAAGCGCCGTGGAAATCAGTACCAGCAGGACCACGATCAGGTAGCGCGGCGTCTCGTCGAGGCCCCAACTGCGAGTGGGCGGCGAGAACATCAGCCACGAGGCGTCGGACAACTCGATCAACAGCATGTAGCGGGCGTCCGGCGAGGGCTCGGGCCAGTCGCTGGGCTCATAGGCCTCGACGTGCCGCCCCGCCGACCTGAGCAGAGGTTGCAGGATGTTCGAGCCTTCCTCGGATATCGGGTCATCCACGGGCGGCACCTTGATCGTCTGTCGGTCGGGGTGCCAGGTGACGATGAAACCGTCTTCGCTGGCGGCGCTGGCCAACTTGCCCCGTTGCACGGCCGGGGCGGCATCGATCACGCGGGTGACGGCGGCGGCTTTTTCCAGCAGGCCGGTCTCGGTCAATGGGGGGCGCGCCCAGACCCCGGCCAACTGGATAAACAGGCCGTTGAGCGCCAGTGAAATCAACATGGCCAGGATGATGGTCAAGGCGATCCAGCGCGCCACGGTGTCCCGGCGAATCCGCTTCAGCCCGTTCATCGCCGTGTCACGCTGGGGGTGAACAGGTAGCCGCCGTTGCGCACGGTACGAATCATCGCCGGGCGTTTGGTGTCGGACTCCAGCTTGCGCCGCAGGCGGCTGACTTGCACGTCGATGCTGCGATCGATGGCGTCGTGGCGCTGCCCGCGCGCCAGGTCCAGCAATTGCTCCCGGGTGAGGATGCGCTGCGGGTGTTCGACGAACACCAGCAGCAAGTCGAACTCGCCGGCCGAGAGCGGGATCATCACGTTGTCCGGCGAGCGCAGTTCACGGCGCGTGACGTCCAGGTGCCAGTCGGCGAAATCGATCAGCGGCCGTGGCCGTTCCTGGGCCAGCGGGCGGCGCTCGTCCACCCGGCGCAGCACCGCACGCACCCGGGCCAACAGTTCGCGTGCATCGAAGGGCTTGGTCAGGTAATCGTCGGCGCCCAGTTCCAGCCCGACCACGCGGTCGCTGAGTTCCCCCATGGCGGTGAGCATGATCACCGGGAGGGCGTACCGGATGCGCAACTGCTGGCACAGGATCAGCCCGCTGTCGCCGGGCAACATCACATCAAGAATGATCAGGTCCGGCGTCTGGCGTTCGATGGCCGCCCACAGCGACGCGCCGTCACTGGCGACTTCAACGCCGTAGCCGTGCTGGACGAAGAATTTTTTCAGCAGATCGAGGACTTCGACATCGTCGTCGACGATTAACAGGCTGTTCACCAAGGCTCACTTCAAGGGCGCGAAAGGAGCCGTCATCTAAAACCATTCACGGCGGCGCGTCATATATTTCAATCGTGCAACAAAACGTCAGCGGCGCAATAAACCGGACATCTTTGCGCAAGGCATGGGGCTCAGGATCACGGCGAATTCCTTCCGAGACCTGCGTTCATGTTGCCTTCAAAATGTGCTCCGTGGCTGACCCGCACCACTTCGATTGCCCTGCTGACCGCCGGGCTGGCAGGTTGCAGCAGCCAGTCGCCGTCCACCGCCGACGTCAGTTGCGCCGACATCGCCTATTCCGTGTACGACCCGGCAGAGCCGGTCAACCGTGGCGTCTTCGCGTTCAACCGGGTGGTGGATGACTACGCCCTGGCGCCGGTCGCCCGTGGCTATCGGTACACGCCGGATTTTTTCCAGACCGGTGTGCATAACTTCGTCGCCAACTTCGGCGAGCCCAAGGTGTTCATCAATGACCTGTTGCAAGGCAACCCGCGGCGCTCGGTCAACACCCTGGGGCGTTTCGTGCTCAACACCACCGTGGGCGTGCTGGGCTTGATCGACGTCTCCGGCAAGCTGGGCATCGCCCGCCACGACGCCGACTTCGGCCAGACCTTCGGCGTATGGGGCATCGGCAATGGCCCGATTGTCGAATTGCCGCTGTTCGGCACCTCCAACAGCCGGGATGCCGCCGGCCGGGTGCTGAACTTTGTGGTGAGTCCGTTGGGCAACAACAGCGACACCGTGGACACCCTGTCCACCGTCGACACGGTCGGCGGCATCGTCGATGGTCGCGCCGAGGCCCTGCCACTGACCGACAGCCTGAAAAAACTGCCGGACTACTACAGCGCCTTGCGCAACGTGGTCGCCGAGCACCGAGCGGCGTACGTGCAGGAAGGCAGGCAAGGCTCGCCCGACCAGATCCCACCTCACTGCACAGGAGCACCGAACGATGGGTTCTGAAACCGGCAACAGCCTGATTCTGCAGCAGCGGGTGACCTGGCGTGATCCAGCCACGTTGCAATGCCGCGAAATCACCCTGCGCTTGTCGCCGGATTGCCGGCAACTGGTGCTCAGCCGCTATACCGAGCATTACGGCCCGGCGCTGGTGCGCTGGATCGAGCGCAGCCATACGGTGTCGGTAAGCGATCTGTTCCGCTGGCTGGTGGCCCATGGCGAGGTCGAGGTGGCGAAAACACCCGGTTCGTGACAGCGACCGCTGTCTTCGAGCCCGTTACGTTTCATTGACATCGGCTGCGTTATCATCCTGCGTTTCTGTGTACGAAGAACCCGGATGTCGATGCCTTTGCCAACCCTCGCCGCTGATCAACCCCTGCCTCCCGTCCTGGCCGGCCCGCTGTTGCGGCGGCTGGAGCCTTCACGGCTGGTGATGTGGCTGGTGGCAAGCCGGGCGTTGGCGCTGACGCTGCGTCTGCAACACCGTGACGATGTTCGCCTGGATGCCGGACAGTGCACCGTCATCCCGGTCGGCGCTCACGCGTTCGTCCACTTGATCGACGTGCCGCTGGACACGCCACTGCCGTGCGACACGCTGATCGAGTACGACCTGCTGATCGACGAGGTGGGCGGCATCGCCGAATGGGCGCCGCACCTGCTGTACGCTGGAGCGGGCTGCCCGAATTTCGTCCTGCGCTCGCGGATCGACCAGTTGCTGCACGGCTCCTGCCGCAAACCGCACTACCCGGCGGTGGACGGCTTGCTCTGCGTCGATCAGTTGCTGGCGTCCGAGCACGCCGCGACGGAGCGCCCGGCGCTGTTGATGATGAGCGGTGACCAGGTGTATGCCGACGATGTCGCGGGGCCGATGCTGCGGGCGATCCATGCGTTGATCGAGCGCTTGGGGCTGTTCGGCGAACACCTCGAAGGCGCGGTGGTCAGCGACAGCGCCAAGCTCTATGAGCACCCGGCCAGTTACTACCACCGTGCGGATTTGTTACCGGCCCTGCAAAGCAACGAAACCCTGCGCGAGCGATTTTTCGGTGGCGCGCGCAAACCGATTTTCACCAGCAGCAGTGCCGACAACCACCTGGTGACGTTTGCCGAAGTCATGGCCATGTACCTGCTGGTGTGGTCGCCGACGCCCTGGACGCTGATCGCGCCCAAACCGCCGAAGCTGATTCCCGAACGCCGTGAACGCTATGCCCTGGAGCAGACGCGCATCGATGCCTTCAAGGCCGGCCTGGGTGGCGTCGCGCGGGCTTTTGCGCATCTGCCGTGCCTGATGATTTTCGACGATCACGACATTACCGATGACTGGAACCTTTCCGCGCAATGGGAGGAAACGGCCTACGGCCACCCGTTCTCCAAGCGCATCATCGGCAACGCGTTGATCGCCTACCTGCTGTGTCAGGGCTGGGGTAACAACCCGGATGCCTTCGGCGCCCTGCTGCAAAGGGCCGGCGGTGTCATCGCCACCGGGCAGGACGGCTACCTCGACAGCCCGGTGCAAGATGCGTTGATCGACGAGCTGCTGAAGTTCCAGCACTGGCATTACGTGCTGCCCACCACCCCGGCGATGGTGGTGCTCGACACCCGCACCCGGCGCTGGCGCAGCGAAATCAACCTCAAGCAACCCTCCGGCCTGCTGGACTGGGAAGCCCTCTGCGAGCTGCAACAGGAACTGCTCGATCACCCGTCGGCGATCATCGTTTCGCCGGCCCCGGTGTTCGGCGTGAAGCTGATCGAGACCGTGCAGCGGGTGTTCAGCTGGTTCGGTTACCCGCTGCTGGTGGACGCCGAAAACTGGATGGCCCATCGCGGCGCAGCGCAGGTGATCCTGAACATTTTCCGACACTCGCGTACACCGGGTAATTACGTGGTGCTGTCAGGCGACGTGCATTATTCCTTCGTCTACGAGGTCTTGATCCGCCACCGCAAGGCCGGTCCGAGGATCTGGCAGATCACCAGCAGCGGCATCAAGAACGAATTTCCACCGAGCCTGCTGGAATGGTTCGACCGCCTCAACCGCTGGCTTTACTCGCCGCGCTCGCCCCTGAACTGGCTGACCAAACGCCGGCTGATGCGCATCGTGCCGCATGTACCGGAGCACGCGGAAATGGGCGAGCGGTTGTGGAATTCGGCGGGCATCGGCCAGGTGTTCTTCAACGAACAGGGCCAACCTCAGGATATCTTCCAGCTCAACGCCGACGGCGCACCGAAAACCCGAATGGTCGCGCCCCAGCCGCAGGACTGACCCCCCGCCCCCAATCCTCTGCCTACAACCCTGTGGGAGCGAGCCTGCTCGCGAAAAACACCCAGGCGCGCAGGTATTGAGGCAGCCCGTGTAGTCCTTATCGACCATCGCGAGCAAGCCCGTTCCTGCGGGCGACCTCACTCTGAGACCAGGACTACATCAGTCACAGAAACGTCTCGAAGCGGCTTCAGCGATACTTCAGTACAAACGCAGATACGTCGTCTGCGTAGCAACCACTGGTAGGTATCGTCTTTCAACCTGTACACGTTTCTGTACGGTCATCGCATGGAGCAAGGACAACAACATGCAAACCATCAACTACACCACCGCACGCGCGCACCTTGCCGAAACCATGGACAGGGTCAACGAGGATCGTGCTCCCTTGTTGGTCACACGCCAGAAAGGCGAGCCGGTGGTGATGATGTCTCTGGCGGAGTACAACGCTCTCGAAGAGACTGCTTACCTGCTGCGATCTCCAGCCAATGCTGAACGCCTGATCAAATCGATTGGTAGCCTGCGCGCAGGGAAAACCAAAACCCGGCCACTTATCGAAGAATGAAGATCGAATTCACTCCCGAAGGTTGGGAAGACTATTAGTGGTTCCAACAAAACGACAGGGCCGGGCTCAAGCGAATCAACCTGCTGATCAAATCCATTCAGCGCGAACCCTTCGATGGCCTGGGAAAACCAGAGCCGCTCAAACACAATTTCAGCGGCTTCTGGTCGCGCCGGATGACGGCCGAGCACAGTTTGGTCTACGCCATTGAGGAAGGTGAAATCTGCATTGTCATGTGCAGATATCATTATTGAACCTCAAGCCTCCCTCACCACCCGCCCCACCCCTCTGACAATCATCTCCACTTCACGCTCGTCGAGGGTCAATGGCGGCAGCAGGCGGATGATCTTGCCGCGGGTCACGTTGATCAGCAAGCCGTGATCGCGGGCGGCAATCAGGGCCAGGTCGCGGATCGCTTGCTTGAGTTCGATGCCGATCATCAGGCCCTGGCCGCGAATGGCCAGCACGTTCGGGTCGCCGGCCAGTTCGATGCGCAATTTCTCCAGCAGGCGTTCGCCCTGCACACTCGCGTTCTCCCGCAGCCCTTGTTCCTCGATGATGTCCAGCACGGTGCAACCGACGCGGCAGGCCAGTGGATTGCCGCCGAACGTGCTGCCGTGGCTGCCGGGGGTGAACAGCTCGGCAGCCCGGCCCCGGGCCAGGCAGGCGCCGATGGGGATGCCATTGCCGAGGCCTTTGGCCAGGGTCATCACGTCCGGCACGATGCCTTCGTGCTGAAAGGCGAACCACTGCCCGGTGCGACCGATACCGGTCTGGATTTCGTCGAGCATCAGCAGCCAGCCATGCCGGTTGCACAGCTCGCGCAAGGCCTTGAGGTAACCCGGCGGTGCCGGTTGCACGCCGCTTTCGCCCTGGATCGGTTCCATCAGGATCGCCGCGATGCGCGGGCCGTGGGCCTGTTGCACGCGGTCCAGCGCCTTGAGGTCGCCGAAAGGCACTTTGACGAAATCCCCCGGCAGCTTGTTGTAGCCCAGGCGCACCGCCGGGCCATCGCTGGCGGACAAGGTGCCGAGGGTGCGGCCATGGAAGGCATTTTCCATGACCACCACCAGCGGCTGTTCAATGCCCTTGTGCCAGCCATGCAGGCGCGCCAGCTTCAACGCGGTTTCGTTGGCTTCGGCACCGGAGTTGTTGAAGAAGACCCGCTCCATGTCCGCCAACCGGGTCAGTTTCTGCGCCAGTTGCTGTTGCCAGTCGATGCTGTAGAGGTTGGAGGTGTGCAGCAGCAGGCCGGCCTGTTCGCTGATGGCGGAGACGATCCGGGGGTGGGAATGGCCGACGTTGGTCACCGCCACGCCCGCCACCGCGTCCAGGTATTCTCGTCCCGCCTGATCCCACAGACGCGTGCCCAGCCCTCTGCTGAAGCTCAAGGCCAGTGGTTGGTAAGTGCTCATCAGGCAGGCGGCGGTCATGACGTCAGACTCCAGCGGGGTGGGTGTTTTTCGCAGTATGGTTAGCCACCAGAACTGGATAAACTGCGCAAAACTTCAATCATTTTAAAGTCAGGCTTGATAATGGATCTGTTCCAGGCAATGACCGTTTACGTCAGGGTGGTGGAAACCGGCAGCTTGACCGCCGCCGCGCTGCACTGCGAGATCTCCACCACCATGGTCGGCAATCACTTGCGCGCGCTGGAGCAACGCCTGGGCGTACGCTTGCTCAACCGTACGACGCGGCGCCAGCGCCTGACGGAATTCGGTACCGCGTACTACCAGCGTTGCCTGGAAGTGCTGGGCATGGTGGCCGAGTCCGAACGTCTGGCCGAGCAGGCGCTCGATGAGCCCAGCGGCACCCTGCGGATCACCGCACCGCTGACGTTCGGCACGGAAAAACTGGCGCCGGCCCTGAGCGAGTTCGCCCTGCTGTGCCCACGGGTCAAACTCGACGTGGTGCTGACCAACCGCCGCCCGGATCTGCTGGAAAACGGCTTCGACGTGGCGTTCCGCCTGGGCCACATGGAACAGACCAACCTGATCGCCCGCCCGCTCGTGGACTACCCGCTGACCATGTGCGCCTCACCGGGCTATCTGACGCGGCGCGGCACTCCGCAAACCCCGGATGACCTGCAACACCACGATTGCCTGTCATTCGCCTACCCGGCCGGCGACGACTGGCACTCGGTGGAAAAGCAATGGCGCCTGAGCGGGCCCGACGGCGAGATTGCCGTGGCGGTCAACGGGCCGATGTTGATCAACAGTTCCGCCGGGTTGCACCAGGCGGCGCGGACCGGGATGGGCATCGTGGTGCTGCCCGACGCGCTGGTGGAACAGGACCTCGAGGACGGCAGACTGGTGGCCCTGCTCCCGGATTTCCTGCCGCCGAGCCGGCCGATGAGCCTGATGTACGCGCAAGATCGCTACCGTTTGCCGAAACTGCGCAGCTTCGTCGACTTCGCCATCGGGATGTGGGGCAAGCACTAGGCGCCGTCACACACCATCGACTAATCTGCTCGGCACGCGGATCACTTTCGTCAGGGAGATCGTTGATGGATGGTGCATCGGAAATTGAAACGCTGAAGATCAATCTGTCTGATTTGAACGAAGACATGCTGCACACCATCATGCAGTTGGTGAGCGATGGCATCTGGGACTGGAACGCCAATACCGGATTCGTTTACCGCAACCCCGGCTGGTACGAAATGCTGGGCTACACACCCCATTCCCTGGAAAACACGGTGTTGACCTGGGAAAGCGTGATGCATCCCGACGATTATTCGCGAGTCATGGCGCTGTTCGATGCCTACCTGGAACAACGCTCGGCCGGTTATCAGGCCGAGTATCGCTGCCGCACGAAAGATGGCCGTTACATCTGGATCGAAGACCGGGGCTACGTGATTGCCCGCAATGCCGATGGCTCGGTGGCGCGCATGGTCGGTGCGCACCGCAGCATCGAGGACAAGAAACGCCTGGTCGAAGCCCTTGAACGAAGGAACGAATCCCTTGAGGCCCTCGTCGAAGCGCGCACCCAGGAGCTGTCGCGGGTGAACCGGCAGTTGCAGGCGCAGCTCGAGGAAAACCGCAAGCTGGCGCAAACCGACGAACTGACCGCCACCGCCAACCGCCATCGCTTGAGCACGGCACTGCCCCAGGAATGTGATCGCGCCCAACGCTTTCGTCAGCCGCTGTCACTGATTGCCATGGACATCGACGACTTCAAGAACATCAACGACCACTACGGCCACGCGCTCGGCGATGCGGCACTGGTGCGGGTGGTGGAAAGGGTCAGGCAGTGCGTACGCGAAGGCGACCTGCTGGTGCGCTGGGGCGGTGACGAGTTCATCATGATCCTGCCCAACACGCCCCTGGCCGAGGCCAGGGCCCTCGCCGAAACCATTCGCCACAATCTCGCCGACCTGCCCCCCGTGGGCGATTTTCAACTGACCCTCAGCTTTGGCGTGGTCCAGCGCTTCGACGAAGAACAGCAGACCGGCTTGCTGGCCAGGGCCGACCAGGCGTTGTACCGCTCGAAAGTGGCGGGCAAGGATGTGATTTCCGGCTGAGCCCTGACCTAGCGTCCCGCCTTCACCAGCACCGGTTTTTCCTGATAGCGCTGCGGATACAGCTGCTTCAACTGCGCCACTTTCGGCAGATCGTTGATCACGATGTATGGATAGGTCGGGTGCTCGGTCAGGAAGTCCTGATGCTCCTCTTCCGCCGGGTAGAAACCGTTGTAGCTTTCCAGCCGGGTCACGATCGGCTGGTCGAAGGCCTTGGCCGCGCCCAGTTGCGCGATGTAGGCCTGGGCGACCCGCTGCTGCTCGCTGTTTTGCACAAAGATCGCCGAGCGATACTGGGTGCCGTGATCCGGCCCCTGGCGGTTGAGTTCGGTCGGGTTGTGCGCCACGGAAAAGTAGATCTGCAGCAAGGTTCCATAGCTGACTTGAGCGGGGTCGAAGGTGACCTCGACCGATTCCGCATGACCGGTATCGCCCTCGCTGACCCGCTCGTACTGCGCGGTGTCGGCCGCACCGCCCGCATAGCCGGACACGGCGTTCTTCACGCCTTTGACATGCTGGAACACCCCTTGCACACCCCAGAAGCAGCCACCGGCGAAGACCGCCGTTTCGCTGTGGGCCTGGGTGTTTTCATCGAGGGTGGGCGGCGGCAGGAGCACCGCGTCTTCGGCGCCGCCCAGGGAAAACGCCGAGCATTGGCCGACGAGGCCGGCGGCAGCCAGTCCCAACAAGGTACGACGCCAGGTGAACAGGGATTTCATGAGGCTGACTCCGAGTGAAAAGTGCGGGTTAAACCGCGTGTGGCGTGAAGGTCATGGCCAGGCCGTTCATGCAGTAACGCAGGCCGGTGGGTTTAGGGCCGTCATCGAAGACATGCCCCAGGTGGCCGCCGCAGCGCCGGCAATGAACGGCCTCGCGCAGCATGCCGAAGGTGCGGTCCTGACGGGTGGCGACCGCCTTGTCCAGCGGCGCCCAGAAACTCGGCCAACCGGTGTGGCTGTCGAACTTGGTCTGTGATGAAAACAGCGGCAGGTCGCAACCGGCGCAGGCAAAGGTGCCATCACGGTGCTCGTTGTTCAGCGGGCTGCTGTAGGCCCGTTCGGTGCCTTCCTCGCGCAGGATTTCGTACTGCTCGGCACTGAGCAGGGAACGCCACTCGCTGTCGCTGTGGGTCACCTCGAACACCTCCTCGGCATTGGCCGTACCGAGCAGTGCCGAGCTGGCGGCAAATTTTGGCAATACACCGACCACCAGGGCTGCAGCCCCCAGCCCACCGCCCGCGAGAAGAAATTGTCGCCGTGAAAACATGGCCGTCTCCCACCATCCAAAGTGCCTTTCGTGGAACACAGCCTAGGCTTGGGTTGATCGCCAAATCCTCACGGCAAGTTAAACAATTCGTGATAACTCTGGCGTTGGAAAACCCGCACAATGCGCTCATTGCGTCGAAGGATTGAACTGGATGGAACAGACCAAACGCGTCCTCGTGGTCGAGGACGACCTGCATATCGCCGACCTCATCTGCCTGCATCTGCGCGATGAGCAGTTCGAGGTGGTGCACTGCGCCGATGGCGACGAAGGCATGCGACGGTTGCAGCAAGGCAGCTGGGATGCGTTGATTCTCGACCTGATGCTGCCGGGCGTCGACGGTCTGGAAATCTGCCGGCGCGCCCGCGCCATGGCCCGCTATACGCCGATCATCATTACCAGCGCGCGCTCCAGCGAAATGCACCGGATTCTCGGGCTCGAGCTCGGCGCCGACGATTACCTGGCCAAGCCCTTTTCCATGCTCGAGCTGGTGGCCCGGGTCAAGGCCCTGCTGCGACGGGTCGACGCCATGGCGCGCAACCTGAAGATGGACGCCGGCAGCCTGCTTCTGGACGGGCTGGCCATCGACCCGATCACCCGCGAGGTGTCCCTCGACGGCCGGCGCCTGGACCTCACGCCACGGGAATTCGACCTGCTGTTTTTCTTCGCCCGCCAGCCCGGCAAGGTGTTTTCGCGCATGGACCTGCTCAATGCCGTATGGGGTTACAGCCATGAGGGCTACGAACACACGGTCAATACCCACATCAATCGCCTGCGGGCCAAGATCGAGGCCGATCCCGCAGAGCCGGTGCGTATCCTCACGGTCTGGGGCCGCGGCTACAAGTTCGCGGCACGGGAGGAGCAGCCATGAGGCTGACCCTGACGCAACGGCTGTCGCTGGTGTTCGCCGTGCTGTTGCTGGTGTGCTGCGGCACGTCGGCCTGGATGCAGGTGCGCTCCAACCAGATGCACGAGCAGGAGGTGGTGCAAGGGTTGTCGCGAGACCTGGCCCAGCACATTGCCCGTGACACCGTGCTGATGGACACCCAGGGCCTCATGCCCAATGCCGTGCGCGATCTGTTCAGCAAGCTGATGCTGGTCAATCCCAGTGTCGAGGTGTATCTGCTCGACACCGGCGGCAGGATCGTCGGCAGTGCGGCGCCCGAAGGGCGGATTCACCGGGATCGGGTCGACCTGGCGCCGATCCAGCGCCTGCTCAGGGGCGACGCCCTGCCGATCCTCGGCGACGACCCGCGCAGCGCCGAGGCCCGCAAGGTGTTCAGTGCGGCGCCGCTCAAGGTCGACGGCCAACCCGCCGGTTACCTGTACGTGGTGCTGCTGGGCGAGGACCACGATCGCCTCGCCGAACGGGGCGCCACCAGTGCGGCGCTCAATACCGCCTTGCTGTCCATCGGTCTGGTCGCCCTGCTCTGCCTGATCGCCGGTCTCACCGCGTTTGCGCTGATCACCCGGCCCTTGCGGCGCCTGACCGACACCGTCAGCCAGTTTGACATCGATGGCGTACCGGTTCCTGCACCGGCGGCCGCCCCCGCGGAAAAGACCGCCAGCCATGACGAAATCGCCATCCTCGATGCGACCTTCCGGCAGATGCAGGCGCGGCTCAGCGAGCAATGGCGTTCGCTGACCCGCCAGGATCAGGAGCGCCGCGAACTGGTGGCGAACATTTCCCACGACCTGCGCACGCCCCTGGCCTCGCTGCATGGCTACCTGGAAACCCTGTCGCTCAAGGACGCCACCTTGTCCCCCGCCGACCGGCGCCGTTACCTGGGCATCGCCCTGGATCAGAGCCGCAAGGTGGGTGGCCTGGCGCAGTCGTTGCTGGAACTGGTGCGGCTGGAACATGGTTTTGTGCAACCGGTGCTCGAACGCTTCTCCCTGACCGACCTGGTGCAGGACATTTTCCAGAAGTTCGAACTCACCGCCGAGGCGCGCCAGGTCGAACTCAAGGCCAGCTTCGCCCCCAACGTGGCGGCGGCCTGCGCCGACCTGGGGTTGATCGAGCGGGTGCTGACCAACCTGTTCGACAACGCCTTGCGCCACACGCCGCAAGGAGGGGAGATCGAACTCAGCCTGCGGCCCCAGGGGTCCTTCATTGAAGTGACCGTCAGCGATACCGGGCCGGGGATCGCTGCGGAACTGCGCGAAGGCCTGTTCCTGCGCCCGTTCAACATTGGCGGCGCACGCCGTGATGGCGGGTTGGGGTTGCGCATCGTCCATCGAATCCTGCAATTGCACGGGCGCGATATCCAACTGGTCGACGTGCCTGGGCGCGGCGCAACCTTTCGCTTCACATTGCCGGTGGATCAACAGACCGCCGAACACTGGGCCGTGCGCTCGATGAACCTGAACTCGCCACAAATCTGAAACCGCCCGATTCTGTGGTTATCGTTGACCCCCTTTCGCGAGCAGGCTCGCGCCCACCAGGTCCGGTGCTCTTTCTGTGGGAGCGGGCTCCGGTCTCACCCTGTTGGTAACCCCACAGGTCCGATATGGCTATCTCGGCCGGTCTTTTCGTGACAACCCCGCTTCGGTCCAATAGATTAGTCGGCCGGAAAAAGCCCTGGCGCTTTCTCGCTTCTATTCAAGCTGAACAACGTAGTGAAATTTCAATGTCCGATTCCAATACCGCTGAATCCGTAGTCACCCTGTCGTCCAAAGCGGAATACGAAAACTCCATCAATCTTTCACAGCATGTGCCCCAGGCCAAAACCATCAGCGAGATGGTCCTGGACGCTTTCCAGTCCACCCGGGAAAGTGACCAGATCCGCGAGCTGCGTGCCGCGATTCGCCAGGCGCATGACCGCTTCGATGACGATACCGCCTACGAGCTGATGGGCCAGCTCAAGCAGCTCAAGGACGCCGAAGCCGCCGACATCGCGGCCCTCGAGGACCTGAGCAGCAAATTCCCGATCAGCCGCATTCTGTCCAGCTTCAAGGACGATCCGGCGTTCCAGGAGATCGTCTATGGGCTGGCTCTGAAAGTGCTGAACCAGACGCATCAGGCCATCAGCAACCCCAGCGGTGGCAAGAGCAAGGCGTCCCGCGTGAAGAAAGAGGCCGAAGTGTTCACCATCAGTAAGGACGGCGTCAGCGTCACCCTGCCATTGCGCACCCCGCGTTCGCGCCTGAGCGTTGACCGTGAAGCGCTGGAGTTCCTCGGTTTCGCCTTCGTCGGCGAGGGCGATGAAGCAGAGCTGGAGAACGAGACGTTCCTCGACAATGCCGGCACCGAACAAGCGGCCAACCGCAAGAACATCATCACCGCGCTTCAACAGCAAACCGCCTTCGACGGCTACAGCATCGCCGCGCAGTAACCCTCCGCGCGACACTCGCCGCTGACCTGAAAGCCCCGCCCCAGAGCGGGGCTTTTTATTGCCCGCGATTCCTGCAAAACCCCGATTACTCTCACAGTATCGACACATGAATAAACACTTCCCTCCACCCTTGAGCATCACGGGTCCGCCTGCGGGGAACGTCAACTCACTTTCCAGCCCAAGACTTCAGTGGTGCGATTGCTGAGGTCATCATGCACACACCTCCCTTGTACCGTCAGTTAGCCGACCACTACCTCGACGCCATCCGCAGCGGCACCTTGAAAACCGGCGAACGCTTCCCCTCGATCAGGCTGATGATGGAAAAACACGCCGTCAGCCTGTCGACCGCCGTGCAGGTTTGCCGCGAACTGGAGGACTGCGGCGTGCTGGAAGCCCGTCCGCGCTCCGGCAACTACATTCGCCAGCCAGAGGCGGCGCCCAAAACCGCCCCGACGGCCTCCCCCGCCGACCTCGACAGCAGCGTCTACGTCGGCATTCACCCGCCCGTGTCGGCGGTGTTCAAGGCTGGCCAGCGGGCGTCCGTCAAGGTCAATTTCGCCAGCGCCTATTGCGCGCCCTCGCTCTACCCGCTGAAGATCCTGCAGGACCATATGGCCAAGGCACTGCGTCGGGATGCGCACCTGCTCGATGCCGAAGGCTCGACCTGCGGCCACCTGGCGCTGCGCAGCGTCCTCGCCCGCCGCGCGTTGACCGCCAAAGCCCACCTGCCGGCCGAGAAAATCGTCATCACCCACGGCGCCACCGAGGCGCTCACCCTGGCGTTGCGAGCCGTCACCCAACCCGGCGACACCGTGGCCGTGGAGTCGCCGACCTTCTACGGGCTGCTGCAGATGCTCGAAAGCTTGCATCTGCACGTACGGGAAGTGCCGGCGACGGCCCAGTCGGGCATCAACCTGCTGGCGCTCGAGCAACTGCTGCAAAGCCCGGAGCGCATTCACGCGCTGATCGTCATGCCCAACCTGCAAAACCCGCTGGGCAGCATCATGCCCGACGCCAACAAGGCACGGCTGGTGCAACTGTGCGCCGAGCACGGCACGGTGCTGATCGAAGATGACACCTTTGGCGACCTGGTGGACACCGAGCAGCCGCTGTCCACGCTCAAGTACTGGGACCGCGGCGACACCGTGATCCACTGCGCCTCGCTGAACAAAACCCTGGCCCCGGGCATGCGCCTGGGCTGGATCAGCGCCGGGAAATGGCACGAACGGGTGGAAATGCTCAAACACAGCCAATCCCGGGGTTGTGAGGTGTTATCGCAACTGGCGGTCAGTGCGTTCATGAAAACACCGTCCTACGAACGTTACCTGCGCCGCTTGAGGAAAACCCTGACACAGCAACGCCAGCACATGAGCGCGGCCATCACCCGCTATTTCCCGACAGGCACCTGCGTCAGCGAGCCTCGGGGCGGGACGTTGCTGTGGGTGGAGTTGCCGTCGCACTGCTCGGCGATGCGGCTGTTTCATGAGGGCTTGAAGGCGGGGATCCAGATTTCACCTGGGGATATCTTTTCCAATGGCCAGCGTTTCAGCCATTTCGTGCGGATGGGCTGCGGGGCGCCGTATTCGCCGAAGATCGACGAGGCGCTGGCGACATTGGGCCAGCTCCTGAAAAAACAGGAATGAACCCAACCGTGTGGGAGCGAGCCTGCTCGCGAAGAGCGTCAACGATCACGCCGGGTGCCTGACACCCCCTTTTTTCGCGAGCAGGCTCGCCCCGCAGGACCAGTGCCGGCCTGTTGGAAGCAGTGAATCCTCAGACCGGCGGCTGATGCAGGCAGATGATGTGCGGGTCGTCATGCCAATGGGGGAAACGCTCGGCGATCAGCGGGTCATGGCCGGGTATGACGTGATCCTCGCCGTCGGACAAGTCATCGATCAGGCTGAACGCCTCCAGCGTCTGCGCCAAATCATCCAGAATCGGAAACGGGCTGCGCTCGCGAATGTTGGCCCACAGGTGCGCAGCGTCCGACGCCAGGACAATCCAGCCACGCGCCGTGTGGACCCGTACCACCTGGCTGCCCGGCGTATGCCCGCCCACCGGGTGCAGCGTCACGCCCGGCATCACCTCCACCCCGCCGCCATGCAAACGCATGCGCCCTTCGAACAGCGGCGGCAATGCCGACATCACATCCTCCACCTCATAGGTTTTGTTCACCGTGCGATGGCTCATTTTCGGGCCGGTGCAGAAGCGCAGCTCGGCTTCCTGCAGGTGCACCGTGGCGTTGGGAAACAACCCAAGATTGCCGGCGTGATCCCAGTGCAGATGGGTCAGGATCAAGTGCTTGACCGCTGTCGGATCGATATCCAGTTGGCGCAGGGATTGTTCCGGCAGGCGATACATCTGACGGTTGCGCCGGTCGGCCGTGGCCGGTTGAAAACAGGTGTCGACCACGATGACCTGCTGCGCGTTGCGAATCACCCAGAAGTAGTAATCCAGCGGCATCGACGCGTTCGGATCACCGCAGCAGGCGTCGTAAAGAAAGTTCTCCCGCGCCGTGCGCTGGGCATTGGCGCCGACACGAATGGCGAACACTTCGTACACGGGAATGGACATGTTCATCTCCTGATCAGGCTACTGCGGCGGTTTTGAGGGTCGGTCGGAAGTCGAAATCGATTGCGTCGCTGATCCCCAGGTCCTCGGCCAACCGTTGCAGGCCGCTGTAGTCGCGCATGATCGTGGCGTTTTTGTTGCGCTCTTGGGTGTCGGCAATGATCTGCTGCGCTGCGTCCACACCGAGCTGGGTCAGAATCGCCTCCCACATCGAGTAGTCCTGGGCCACAAATGCACTCAGCGCCACCGACAAGGTCTGTGTGAAAAACGCCTGCTGGCTCGGCTGCAGGTTGGCGTACATGACCTTCGCCACCTCGGCGAGCACCTTGCTGTGGGCATACTCGTCACGGTTGTGCAGTTCGGCGACCCGGCGGTTTTGCGGCTGGATGGTCTGGTCGTCGGCCAGCAAGTCCAGGTAGGCGTTGACGCTGATCTCGGCCACCACCGCAAAGGTGATCGACGCCAGATCGCGCTGCCACTGCTCGGCCAGGGTTTCACGCAACGCGACAAGCCGCCGGTAGGTGACGGAGGGCGGCAAATCCAGGTTCTGATCGAGCGCGCGGTCCTCTCGGGTCCGTTCGATGGCGCGCAGGTGCATGAGCGTGTGGTAGTGCTCATCGATCAACGTCTGTTGCATCGCCTCGCGAAAATGCCAGTCGTCCTTGCCCAGGTACTGGTTGGCAATCACGCTCAGTGCCGGGTTCACCACGTGTTCTTCGGCGGTGACCGTGCGCAGGTTGTAGCCGATCCAGCCCCAGGTCAGCACGCTGCTCTTGAGCTCTTCGCTCAGGGCCTGGAATTTCGGATGATGGAAAAACGGCACCATGCACTCCGGGTAATCCGGGCGGGCCGGGTCGAACGCTTCGCTGACCAGCGCCTTGTCCGGCGAGCACACCGTGGCGCGCCGGGTCCAGGCCTGATTGAGGCGCACGACCAGTTGATGATCGACCTTGGCGATCTCGATTGCAGTTTTCATGACGCGATACCTGTAGGACGCGTACCCACTTGGGGTACGCCGAAGGAAAAGTGAGCGACGGATGAATCAGGCCAGCCAGTAGCGGGTCAGGTGGCGACCGGGGTCCGTGTAGCGACTGCGGGCATGGATCATGCGCCAGTTGTCCCAGATCAGCAGGCAGCCATCGGGAATCAGCACCGGCGTGTTGTGCTCAATGAAATAGGCTTCGCCCAGGGTGGCGAAGCGGGCCAATGGCGAGGTGCTGTTGGTCACTTGCGATTGCTGCAGGTCCTCCTTCGAAGGGTTCACATCGCCGTAGTGAAACTGGTTGTAGCTGAAGCGGAAAATATCCCCTTCCTCCGTAGGTGTAAGGATGTACTCCTTGACCCGCGTCTGCGCCGCTTCACCGGGTTTGGCGGTGGCGACGAATTCCACGGGGGTTTCGTCGAGCCATTCCCGCAGCGCCGGCTCGGTGCGCGCCAGGAACGTCAGGAACTCGATGCCATCCACCAGCCCCGTATGCCCGCCGCCGCAGGTCGCCTGTTGATGACAATGCAGCGCCAGATAACGCGGCGGCGGCCCATAGACCGGCGCTTCCGTGTGCGGACCGATGCCGTTCATGCTCTGGGAGTACGGCAAATCTTCGTACCCGGGCTTGCGGGTGATGGCGAAGGCGGTTTGCCCGTTGAATTGCGGAAGGATCCGACCGAACGCCTGCAATGTGCCGACGACATCGTAGGCAAATTCTGCAGCGGTCAGTAGCGTCCAGCCACGGGACGAAAGCTCTTCGTGGCGATGGCCCAGTGAAACGTAAGGTGTAGACACAGCAATCCCTTGATCTGACATGGCGGTGTTCCTGGTGGTTGTTCAGGCGTTAACGGTTGAGGTGTAGGCGGCAATGAAGTCGCGGCAGGCGTCGCCAGGGCGATAGCGTTGCGCGTCGATGCTCTGTACCGGGGTGATTTCAGCGGCGGTGCCGGTCAGAAAACACTCCTCGAAATCGCCAAGCTCCGTCGGAAGAATCGTGCGCTGGACCACCTGGTAGTCCAGTGCCCTGGCCAGTTCGATGACGGTCTGGCGGGTGATGCCATCGAGAAAGCAATCGGGCCGTGGCGTGTGCAGCGTCCGGCCTTTGGCGAAGAACACGTTGGCGCTGGTGGCTTCGGCGACATGGCCGCGCCAGTCGAGCATCAGCGCGTCGTGATAACCCTGGTTCTCGGCATTGTGCTTGCTGAGCGTGGCGATCTGGTAATGCCCGGAGGCCTTGGCTTCGAAGGGGCTGGTGTCGGGTGGCGGGCGTCGCCACCCGGCCGTCTTCAGGCGAATGCCGGCCATGCGCGCCGCCGGGTCGAAGTAGCTTGGCCACTGCCAGCAGGCAATTGCCACATGCACGCGGTTGAAGCGCGCCGAGGTGGAGATCATTTCACTGCCGCGCCACGCCACCGGGCGCAGGTAACCGTCGACCACGCGGTTGCGTTGCAGCAGCTCATGGCTGGCCGACTCCAGTTCGGCCAGCTCATACGGAATGGCGAAGTCCATCAACTGCGCCGAGCGATACAACCGCTCGCTGTGTTCGCGCAGTTTGAAGATCCTGCCGTTGTAGACCCGCTCCCCTTCATACACGGTACTGGCGTAGTGCAGCCCGTGGCTGAGCACGTGCAACCGTGCCTGGGACCACTCGACGAATTCGCCATCGAGCCAGATGAAACCTTCTCGCTGATCAAACGGAATGCTGCTCATGTCCTTGTCTCCAGATGAATCGTCCTACGCCGTTTCGAGCAGGACCGGTATCAATTCGGGCGCTGCGGGCGGTGGCTGAAAGAAGAACCTCGCCTCGCCAAAAGCCGGCTGCAACTGGTCGAACCAGGTCGCCTGTGGGTCGAAGCGCGCATAGAAGGTGCGCAACACCCACTGCGGATCGCGGGCCTGGAGGAACTGCAGCACGAAGACTTTTTCCCCGGCGACCACTTCGATGCCGTTGATCAACACCTTCCCGTAAAAGGTGCTCATGGACGGGCCGCGCACCGTTCGCGCCAGCCCCGACACCGTTCGGTAGGCCGCCTGGAAAATCTCGAACGCCCGCGCCAGCGGCATGGCGAAGTAGTGACTGGGCCCGGTGTCGCGTTCGACGAACAGGTAATAAGGCACAGCCCCGAGCCGCACGCCTTCGGTCCACAGCTCGGCCCAGTCGGCAGGGTTCTCGTTGATGTGGCGGATCACGGGCGCCTGCATGCGCAACGTCGCCCCGGTCGAGCGAATGCGCTCGATGGCCTGGCGGGCGATGTCCTGGCGGATCTCCACCGGGTGGTTGTAATGACCCATGACCGACAGGTGTTTACCCGCGGCGACGATCCGCTGGAACAACTCGAGCAATGCCGGTGCATCCTTGTCGCTGACGAACCGTTGCGGCCAGTACGCCACCGCCTTGGTCCCGATGCGGATGCTCTTGAGGTGCGGCAGCGCCAGCAGCGGCTCGATGTACCCGGCCAGCGAACGGGTATTCATGATCATCGGGTCGCCCCCGGTGATCAGCACGTCGGTGACCTCGGTGTGCACCCGCAGGTAGTTCACCAGGTCCTGGGACTCACGCGCATTGAACTTGAGCTCTTCCTCGCCGATGAACTGTGCCCAGCGGAAACAGAACGTGCAGTAGGCGTGACAGGTCTGGCCGGCACCGGGGAAAAACAGCACGGTCTCGCGGTACTTGTGCTGAAGGCCCGGCAGGACTTTTCCGTCGAGGGTCGCGGCGTTGTGCGTCAGTTGCCCGGCCGGATGGGGGTTCATGCGCAGCCAGATCGCCTCGATCCCCCGCTTGATGGCGGCGGCGTCAGCGAGGGCGATCAAGCGCTTGAGGGACGCGTACTCGTCCGGCAGCAGCATGTCCCTGTGCGGGAAGGTCAGGCGAAAGATCGGATCGTCGGGAATGTTGTTCCAGTCGATCAGGGTGCCCAGCACATATTCATTGGTGCGAAACGGCATGACCCGCGCCACGATGTCCATGGCTTCCTGCAAGGCGGGTGTCAGCTTCTGCCAGTACGGCGTGTCGCGAATGGTGCGTGAGTTGTAGGGTTTGTATCGTTGCTGCTCCAACAATCCTTGCATGGCGGCGCTCCTGGTTTGCCTCACGAAGTCCGAGTGATTCATGGGGCAATGGCGGGCGTCGTGCGCTCCAGATCCATCCACGCCCGAACGCTGTCGCGATCCCACTGCCGATGGACGTAGGTCACCAGCCGCTCGGGCACCGGGTCGCCGTTGCTCACCAGGCGGTTGAGCATGATGGCCAGGTCGGTGTCGGCGATGCTCCAGTCACCGAACAGGTGTTCGGCGCCCTGCGCCAGCAAACGCTCGGCGACGAAGAACAGCCGGGCGACTGCCGCCTGGGCTTCGTCGGACAACGGGGGGTGTTGCTTGCCGAAGTAGATGAGGTCCGCCGGGCGTTCCTTGCGGATGACCAGCAGGTCACTGCGCAACCAGGCCTGGAGCTGACGGGCGCGGGCGCGCTGCCTGGCCTCCACCGGGAACAGTTTTGGATGGCCCGGTGCGATGTCTTCCAGGTATTCGGCGATGGCTGATGATTCCGACAGGGCAAACCCCTGGTGCACCAACGTGGGAATCTTGCAGGTCAACGATAGATCGCGATAGGGACTTTGATAGTTCTCACGCGCTTTTAAATCCAGCGTGACAAGTTTGAAAGAAAGTTGCTTTTCCTTTAACGCTACAAATACCGACATTGCAAAAGCGCTGACAAAGTCTGCGCCGACATACAATTCAAGCTTCGCACTTTCCATAGAACGCTCCCTTGCATCAACTTACATGAATCCGTTGCATTGGAGACGATCGTATTTAGATGATTAAGCGCTGAACAGATACAGAAATTCTCTGTTTATACGGATACAGAACTGCAAACCGGCGAGGGGTAAAAAAGACCAGCAGCAAAAACAGAAAAGGGAGTCGGCACAGGCGGACTCCCAGGCAGGGCAAAGCGGTAGGGGGGGATTCAGGCGATGGCGTCTGTCGAACTGGAGAGCTGGGCGATTTGCGGCATGTTGCTCAGGTTGAGCATGGCCAGCGCTTCAGTGGTACTGGTATTGACGAAACCGTGCCGCGTCCAGGCGGGAACCAGCAGGACATCGCCGGGGCTGACGCTGACTTCGTCGGCATCCCCCAGGGTCAGCGTGCCGCTGCCGCTCTGGATGATGAACAGGTGCCACCATGAATGGGCATGACCATCGAGCGCCGTACCGGGCTTCAACCATTGCATGGACACCGCCATCCCTGGCGTCAGCTTGCAACCTTCGACGCTGTGGTCCTGGGCCAGCGCGACAATATCGATCTCGCTGGTTTCAAGGCTGTGGCGCAGATCCGACAGTTCACTGTCCTTCCACACCTTGGCGCCGGCCGGGGGACTGTTCAGGCTCTGGCGAAAATCCTTATATGAAAAGAAAGCGCCTCTGACACTGTTCATTTGCAATCACCGCTTATTGGTCGACTCAAGTAACAAGACCCTAGGCGAACAATCGATCACTGTAAAGCCATACAACTAACACTCATAATACCGAAGGCCTGAGTGCCACAATCATGTCAACTTCCACGGCGGCATTCTTCGGTAATTGATAAACGCCGACTGTGGTGCGGGTATGTTTTCCTGCATCGCCCAGTACATGACTGAAGACGTCCGACGCCCCGTTGGCGACTTCGCTGAGGTCGACGAAATCCGCGGTGGATTTCACGTAGACCGTGATGCGAATCAGCGACTTGATCTTGTCCAGCGAGCCGATGGCATCGACGATCAACGCCAGGCCGCGCATGGCACTGATACTGGCCGCCGCCTGGGCGTCCGTCAGGCTGAGTTCCAGCCCCACTCTGCCGGGGTACTGGATCCTGCCGCCCATGCGCGGCACCAGGCCACTGACGTAAAGCTCATCGTGATGACGCACCAGCGGCGCGTAATGCCCACCGGCGGTGTTTTCACCGTAGATGTCATAGTCGAGCTCTTTTGCCAGGGCAATGAAGCGTTCATCACAAGACATCTTTTTCTGCACAATCATTGACCCGATCCTCTTGACCCTGAACCCTTGAAATATTGATCCCGACCACTCAGCCCACGGCCCTTGCCGGCGTCGCCAGCGCAGTGACCTCGACGCGCGACTCGATGGCCTCGGCCAGGCGCAGCAGGTCGTCGCTGAGTGCGGCGTATTGCTCGTTGAACAGCACGATGTGGCCGATGAACGAGGTGTTGTCCTTCACCAGGGCCGTGACTGAATCACTGAGGCGCTTGCTGTAAACCGCTTCGATCAGCTCGATGTTCATTCCCCGGGCCAGCGACTCGATGTCCGGCACAGAGCGCAACAACCCACCGGCCGGCGAGCGCAGCAGGCGAATGCCGCAATAACCACGGGGCACGGGATCGACATGCTCGACCCGACCTTCCACCGCCCACTTGACCCAGCGCTCCCAAGGGTTGAAGTCGATGAATGCCAACCGCGCCAGGTCCCAGATGTGCATGCCGCCGGGGCGCATGTTGGTTTCGACCGCCGACGTCAGGCCGTCGCTGCGCAGGAAGATTTCGTTGTGGTAGGCGCCGTTTTCCGTCGAGGCCAGCCCGGCCATGTGCCGACCGGCCGAGGCCAGGCGCGCCTGCACGTCGGCCGCCAGTGGCGCCGGCACGACTTGCTGGATTTCCGCGCGGTAGGCGCCTTCGGTGGTGGTTTTTTCGGTGACCCAGGTGCTGCCCGCCACGTAATCCCAGCTGTACTCCCGGGCGTTCTGGATCAGTTCCTCGATCACGATGCCGCCTTCGCGATAGGGCTTGAGCGCCTGCCAGGCCTCGTCGCATTCGGACGGATGATGGATGACCCGGCACCCGCGGCTGGCCCCTTCGCAAGCCGGTTTGACGAAGGCTCTCCCGCCCAGTTCGACCACCCGTTGACGGAGTTCGCCCAGGCTGTCGATACGCGCGGAAAACAGCGGCCGGTAATCCTCGGGGGCGCTGTCGGCGCTGGCTTCGAGTTTGCGGAAAATCTGTTTGTCCAGGCCCGCACGCGCTTCGCCCGGGGTAATGCCCGGCAAGCCGAAATAGGTGGCCAATGCGGCGCCGAGCAACACACCCCGGTCGGAAAAAGGCAGCACGCCTATCAGTTTCCACTGATCGACACTGAGGCAACCGGCTATCAGGTCGACGGAATCGGCAATGTCCTGCATCGCCATCGACGCCGTGCAGACGTGATCGGCCACCTGGTCGTCCTGCGCCTGGATCTGCTCGACCACCAGGATCAGCCGGGCGTTATAGAGCGTCTTGCAAAGGTCGCGCAGCTTGCGGATGTCGTGCACCCGATTGCCGTTGTACCCGACCACTACTACGCATGACGTCGTACTCATGAAGCCTCCGACCTGTGGAGTAAAAAACCAGACACGATGAATCAGTCCTGCAGCGACGCGGCGTGTCTGCGGCTCAACCAGTACCACGCCAGAATGCCTGCCGCGCCGATGGCGGCCAGCAACAGGGCGTTGTACGGTGCCGGCACAACGCGCATGACCAGCACCGTCAGCCCGGCGCCGACGCCCAGGGAGACTTCCTTGACGAACATGTTGTTCTGCTTGACCGAGAAATAATCGAGGTAGCTGAACGCGCACTCGGCGATGGACAGCAGGGCCACCCAGATCAGCGCGCCGACCAGGGTTTCGACGTGGAACGCCGCGGGCGAGGACAGCACCGCGAAGCCACCGGCAATGATCCCGATCACCGCCAGCACCTTGAAGCGCCCGGTACGCTCGATCAGTTTCATCACCGGCACCTGGGCAAACACCACCACGGCGCTGTTGAGGATCAGCATCAGGCCATACCAGGCGGGCAGCTCACCGGTTTCGAGCAGGATCGCCTGCGGCAGAATCGAGAACACGCCAAACAGCTTGATGCCCATGATGATGCCGGCAATCACCCACGGCAGCTTGTTGCGCCAGCCGCTGCCATCATGGGTGACCGGGCTCGCCGTCACCGGCTGGGTGGTGAAGGTCGCCCCGGCGGCGATCGGCAGGCACAGCAGGACGAAGGTCGCCGCACCGAGGAAAAACAGGCTCGGGGTCAGCAGCGGCGAGAGCAGGATCAGGCCGGCCAGCAGACTGCCCATGTTCATGGCGACGCGGTTGTACGCCGCCCCTTCCTTGGTCTGCGCCGCTTCGCTCTTGATCAGGTAACCGGCAATCGCGATGCCGTAGGCGAACAACGCGGCGGCGAACATCACCACGCCCTGGTTGTGGGTCACCGCCAGCAGCACCAGGCCGGCGGCGGCGCAGGTCAGGGTGACGCTCAGGGAGCGGCGGCCCAGCACCAGCAAAGTCAGCGGCAGGAGCAACAGCAAGGCCCGGTAGCCGAGGGCGAGGATGCTGTTGGTCGCCGTATCGAGCCAGACGTTGGCCTTGCCCAATACCGCGAACAGCGACACTGCCGTGATGATCCGGATCATGAACAGCCGGAGGTTGATCACCGGTTTGGCGACGGCGGCCGTTGTTTGAACACTCATGCAGCACCTCTGGAACCGGCGATTGTGCAGGCGACGAACGCCGACAATCTGGATAGTCTGTAAGGTGATGGTAGAGAGAGCCGTTTGTTTTCATCAGAGCAAGTTCGTATAGAATCGAACGAACTTTACTGCCGGAGCGACCAGTAAAATGCAGGTTCAGCGTGCCGTGATCGCGGCCTTCGAGTTCCAGCCGGGTGTGCCGCTGGTGCAGCAGATCGTCGATCAATTGTCGGTAGCCATCACCCAGGGCGGGCTGCCTCACGGCTCGCGATTGCCGCCGATTCGCGAACTGTCCGAATTGATGAACGTCGGCAAGTCCACGGTGGTGGATGCGCTGGACCGCTTGCGGGCCAAGGGCCTGGTGGTTTCACGCCAGGGTTCGGGGCATTACGTGCACCGCTCCACCCTGACGATCAGGCCCGATGCCGGGCCGGACCTGCAACCCCAGGATACCCTGAGCGTGGTCCGTCGCGCCGTGCTGCAGGACACCGGTGCCCTGCGCCCCGGGGCCGGTTTCCTGCCGTCCTCGTGGCTGCCGGCCGAGGAGCTGCTCAAGGCCGTGCGCGGCACCCTGCGCGCGGCTTCGCTGCAAATGGGCGAATACGGTGTGGCCGCCGGCTACCTGCCGCTGCGCGAGGCGCTTCGGGTCAAACTGACGGCAATCGGCATCGACGTGCCGGTGGACCAGATCGTCACCACCGCCAACACCGTGCAGGCCATCGACATGCTGATGCGCCTGCTGGTCAAACCCGGCGACACGGTACTGCTGGACGATCCGTGCTACATCACCATGCACACCAACCTGGCCCTGCACGGCGCCCGGGTCATCACCATCCCCCGCAGGGCCGACGGCATGGACCTGGAGGCCTTCGAGCAATTGGTGAGCGCCCAGCGCCCCGTGCTCTACATGACCAACAACGTCCTGCACAATCCGACCGGGCACTCGTTCTCCCCGGCGCAGGTGTACCGCCTGCTGGAGTTGAGCCATCGCTATAGCTTCCATATCGTCGAAGACGACCTGTATTGCGACCTGCAACAGCGCATGACCCCGCGCCTGGCGGCAGGCGGGCTGGACAACGTGAGCTACGTGTCCGGGTTCTCCAAGACCCTGACCGCCAACAGCCGCGTCAGCTACGCGGTGCTGTCGCCGCCACTGGCCGCCCGCATGGTCACGTTGAAGATGGCCTGCGGCGGCATGACCTCGGAACTGGCGGAACAGATCATCTGCACCATGCTCAGCGATGGCAGCTACGCCAAACACACGCGGCGCACGGTGGACCGCCTGTACGAATCGAGCAGCCGGGTATCCGGCTGGCTGATCGAGGCCGGCTGCTCGGTGTCGTCACTGCCCCATGAAGGCTTGTACATCTGGACGCGCCTGCCACAGGGCCTGCACGCCGAGACCCTGGCGCGCAAAGGCCTGGAAATCGACCTGGTGCTGGCCCCCGGCACACTGCTGAGCAAGGCAGCGGACGCCAGCCAGTTCCTGCGTTTCAACGTGGCGCACAGTGACAACTTCCAGGTGCGGGAGCGGTTTTTCCGGTTGCTGGACAGCTGACGTCTGGCGGACCGAGCCGCAGCCATCGCGAGCAGGCTCGCTCCCACAGGGCTTGTCGAAACCTGCCCATAAAAAACCCCGCGCTTCTCTCGAAGGCGGGGTTTTTCTTTGCATCGGCCGACGCTTAGTGCGCGTACGTCAGCAACAGCTCGGTCGGCACTTTGAAGTCCAGGGACATCATCACGCTCAACGCGGTAATGGTGAAGATCGAGAACACGAACAGCTTGCGTGCCCAGACCGTGTCATCCACGGCCTTGTAGCCGGTCCAGGCCATGTACAGCCAGTACATGCCCATGGCCGCGGCGACGGCGAGGTAGCTCATGCCGGCATAGCCGCTGAAGGTCAGCATCAAGGTCGCCACGAGGAAGGCCAGGATGTAGATCAGGATGTGCTTCTTGGCCACTTGAATCCCGCGCTTCACTGGCAGCACCGGAATCGAGGCGGCCAGGTAATCGTTGAAGCGGAAGATCGCGATGGCGTAGGAATGCGGCATCTGCCACAGGCTGAACATCACCAGCAGGGTCAGCGCGGCCATGTCGAAGGTGTTGCTCACCGCGACGTAGCCGATCACAGGCGGCATCGCCCCCGACAGGCTGCCCACCAGCGTGCCGTGAACCGACTTGCGCTTGAGGTACAGGCTGTAGAAGCCGACGTAGATGATGAAGCCGATCACGGCGAACAGCGCAGCCAACGGGTTGGCCACGGTGTACAGCAAGGCCACGCCGGCGACACCCAGGACGGTTGCGTAGACCAGGGCCAGTTTAAGGGAAATCAAGCCCTGGACCAGCGCCCGGTTCTTGGTGCGCTCCATCTTCAGGTCGATGTCGCGGTCGATGCAGTTGTTGAACACGCAACCGGACGCCACCACCAGGGACGTGCCGATCATGGCCGCCAGGAACACGGCCAGATCGACATGCCCTTTCGAGGCCAGGAAAAATCCGCCTGCCACTGAAAGCACGTTACCGAAAATGATCCCCGGTTTGGTGATTTGGATAAAGTGCTTCAAGGACATCCGGACTTACCTCACTTCGCCATCATGAACGTGTGGATGCTGAACATGATCCACAGCGACAGGCCAACCAGCAGGACAATCACGATCGCGGCAAAGACAAACGCAATCACGTTGTTACGCTGCGCGGCCGAACGGTCCAGGTGGAGGAAGTACACCAGGTGCACCAGCACCTGGATCACTGCGAACGCCAGGACGATCCACAGGGTCAGCGACTTGGGCAGCGACGGGTACATCACCAGACCGAATGGAATCAGGGTCAGGATCACCGACAGCACGAAGCCAATGACGTAGGACTTGACGCTGCCGTGACCGGCTTCGTCGTGGGAGTGTGTGTTAGCCATTTACATAGTCCCCATCAGGTAGACAACGGTGAATACGCAGATCCACACCACGTCCAGGAAGTGCCAGAACAGGCTCAGGCAGCTCAGACGGGTCTTGTTGGTTGCCGTCAGGCCGTTCTTCTGCACCTGGTACATCATGATCGCCATCCAGATCAGACCGCTGGTCACGTGCAGACCGTGGGTGCCGACCAGGGTGAAGAACCCGGACAGGAAGCCGGAACGGCTAGGGCCGTAGCCTTCGGAGATCAGCAGGTGGAACTCGTTGATCTCCATGCCGATGAAGCCCAGGCCGAACAGGAAGGTCATGCCCAACCAGCCCAGCACCTGCTTCTTGTTGCCACGGAAGAACGCCAGCATGGCGAAGCCGTAGGTGATCGAACTGAACAGCAGCAGAGCGGTTTCGCCCAGTACGTACGGCAGTTCGAAGATGTCGTGTCCCGACGGGCCACCGGCTACGTTGTTAACCAGTACCGCGTACACCGCGAATATCGACGCAAACAGAATGCAGTCGGTCATCAGGTAGAGCCAGAAACCGAATACGGTCATCTCGCCCGAGTCGTGGTGATGGTCATCGTGCCCATGTCCATCGACATGGGTGTGTCCAGCATTGGTCACTAAGTTCGACATGGTTTAAGCCTGTTCCAACGAGGTTTCAACACGGGTGGCGGTGGCCGGGATCTTCCCTGCCGCAACCAGACGCTTGTGCTGCTCGGCTTCGATGCGCTCGATCACGTCGACCGGCACCATATAGCCTTGATCATCACGGGCCGCGTGGATCGCGAAGTAGATCACGGTGCCCGCGAGGCTGGCGATGGCGAGCCACCAGATGTGCCAGATCATCGCGAAACCGAACACGGTCAGCAGAGCGCCCATGACCACACCGGTCGCGGTGTTGTTGGGCATGTGGATCGGCTCGTACTTGGCCGGAGCCTGGTACGCGGTACCGTTTTCCTTGGCCTCTGTGAACGGATCGACCCCATCGGCTTTTGGCAGCACGGCGAAGTTGTAGAACGGTGGTGGCGACGAGGTCGACCATTCCAGGGTATGGGCATTCCACGGGTCACCGTGTTCGCACATGTTCTCTGGCTTGTTGCGGTCACGCACACTCACGTAGAGCTGGATCAGCTGGCAGGCGATGCCGACAGCGATCATCACCGCACCGAACATGGCGACGTACAGGTACGGCACCCACTCAGGGTTGGTGGTGGCGTTCAGGCGACGGGTCATGCCCATGAAGCCCAGGACGTACAGCGGCATGAACGCGACGAAGAAGCCGGTGATCCAGAACCAGAACGCTGCCTTGCCCCAGCCTTCGTGCAGCTTGAAGCCGAACGCTTTCGGGAAGTAGAAGGCGAAACCGGCGATGTAGCCGAATACCGCGCCGCCGATGATCACGTTGTGGAAGTGCGCGATCACGAACAGGCTGTTGTGCAGAACGAAGTCGGCACCCGGGATGGCCAGCAGTACGCCGGTCATGCCGCCGATGGCGAAGGTCACCATGAAGCCCAGGGTCCACATCACCTGGCTGGTGAAGCGCAGACGGCCCTGGTAGATGGTGAACAGCCAGTTGAACAGCTTCACCCCCGTCGGGATGGAAATCAGCATCGTCGCCAGGCCGAAGAAGGCGTTGACGCTGGCACCCGAACCCATGGTGAAGAAGTGGTGCAGCCACACCATGAAGCCCAGGATCGAGATGGCGCCCGATGCGTAGATCATCGAGTGGTGGCCGAACAGTTTCTTGCCGGTGAACGTCGAGATCACTTCGGAGAAGATACCGAACGCCGGCAGGATCAGGATGTAGACCTCAGGGTGGCCCCACGCCCAGAACAGGTTGACGTACATCATCGGATTGCCACCAAGTTCATTGGTGAAAATGTGGAAATCCATGTAGCGGTCAAGCGTCAGCAGCGCCAGGGTAGCGGTCAGGATCGGGAACGACGCCACGATCAGGACGTTGGCCCAGGTGCAGGTCCAGGTGAAGATTGGCATGTCCATCAGTTTCATGCCAGGGGTACGCATTTTCAGCACGGTGGCCAGGAAGTTGACCCCCGTCAGCGTTGTCCCGAGCCCTGATAGCTGGAGCGCCCAGATGTAGTAGTCCATCCCCACGCCAGGGCTGTATTGCAGGCCCGACAGCGGCGGATAGGCAACCCAGCCGGTCTTGGCGAATTCGCCGACGCCCAGGGACAGGTTGATCAGCACCACGCCGGAGACCAGCAGCCAGAAGCTCAGGGAGTTCAGGAACGGGTAGGCAACGTCACGCGCGCCGATCTGCAGCGGCACTGCGAGGTTCATCAGGCCGGTGAAGAATGGCATCGCCATGAAGATGATCATGATCACACCGTGAGCGGTGAAGATCTGGTCATAGTGTTCAGGTGGCAGGTAGCCAGGCGAACCCTCGGTGGCCATGGCCAGCTGGGTACGCATCATGATGGCGTCGGCAAAGCCGCGCAGCAGCATGACCATGGCGACGATGATGTACATCACGCCGATTTTCTTGTGGTCCACCGAGGTCAACCACTCGGTCCACAGGTAGGTCCACTTCTTGAAGTAGGTGATTGCAGCGAACAGCGCCAGACCGCCAAGCGCGATCATGGCGATGGTCACCATCACGATCGGCTCGTGGAACGGGACCGCTTCCCAACTTAATTTACCAAACATCGTTTACTCCTCTGCCCCGGCAGCTGAATGCGAGTTGTCCGTAGCGGCCACTTCTTTCTCTTTCTTCTCGTGGTTCAGTTTCGGACCTGGTTTCATGCCTTCGTACTTGTCGACGATGATCTGGAACAGGTTCGGCGTGACCGAGGAGTAGAGCTCGACCGGGTTGTTCTGGCTGGGTTTGGACAGGGCTGCATATTCAGCTTGTTCAAGCTGTTTAGGTGCCTTTTTGACTTCGCTGACCCAGGCGTCGAACTCTTCCTGGGTGGTGGCGGTTGCCTTGAATTTCATGCCGGTGAAGCCCGCACCGCTGTAGTTGGCGGAGATGCCTTCCATTTCAGCATTGCGATCGGCGATCAGGTGCAGCTTGGTCTGCATGCCCGCCATTGCGTAGATCTGGCCACCCAGGCCCGGGATGAAGAACGAGTTCATCACCGCGTCGGAGGTCACCTTGAAGTTGATCGGGGTGTGAGCCGGGAACACGATCTTGTTGACGGTCGCGATGCCTTGTTCCGGGTAGATGAACAGCCACTTCCAGTCCAGCGCCACGACTTCGATGGTCACCGGCTTGACGTCGGAATCCAGCGGACGATAAGGGTCCAGCTGGTGGGTCGACTTGTAGGTGATGTAACCCAGGGCAATGATGATCAGGATCGGCACTGTCCACACCGCGATCTCGATCTTGGTGGAGTGGTTCCACTTCGGCGTGTAGGTCGCGTTGGTGTTGGACGCGCGGTATTTCCAGGCGAACAGGAAGGTCATGACGATGACCGGGATCACGACCAACAGCATCAGCAGCGTTGCGGTGATGATCAGGTTTCGCTGCTCCAGACCAACCTGGCCCGTTGGATTGAGCAGGGTCATGTTGCAGCCTCCCAGCAACAACGTGCCGAGCAGCGGCACAAGGCCTAGTAATCTGGGGTACCTGTTTTTAATCATCTCACGACCTCTAAAGCAGCTTGCGCCATGCAGTTGGGTTTTGATCGCCAACACTTCACCCTGCCAAGGGTTGGCATTTCTTCTTGGATTGAATAAGGGCCGGCCCGTCGTGCGTCAGACGCCGTTCGACAAATCCTGGGCTAGCGGTGAGTTCTTATTCGAATTCGTGGTCAAAGGCCTTGTTACAGACCAATTCCATTTGGTGCGGAAGTTGGAAGGCACCGACACCAGAGGACGTGCGTGAAGCCATCGAGCCTCTCGACGTCCTGTTACAGCCCAAGGACCAGGGTCAGCTTGAGCAGTGCCGGGGATTCAGTGCGGGCGATTGTAGATATGTAGCGATTCATAAACCATGTCTCATCCCGAAATAATTTATATCCGTGCCGGCAACAATTCGTGAACTTTTTTGCAAAAGTGCGCCATGTTATCGAAATTGATTCTCAACAAAAACACCAAAAATAGTAGGTCTATCGTGCCCAGTTCAGACAGCCTTCAGGGTCGGATACGCTCCGCCCACCCTGTTTAAACCCCGATACCACGGGGGTTCTGGCCATATGCCATACCCTGTTAAAACTGCCTGCTGCGGGCTCGGCGCACTGAAACCGAACAGCGCGGCAAAGGTGACATTTTCTTGCGTGCAGAAGGTTGAATTCGGCGCGTGCGATGACCCTGCGACACGCGCGCTGTGACAACATGTCGCACATGCGCAGCCCCCGTTCTTGACGTTCATCAAGGACTTCCTGCAGACCCCTTGAAATGCAAAACGCCCCGGTGACCTCGATGAGGGCCGGGGCGTTTCGGATGAGTGTGACGGATGCCGTCAGCGCAGCGCCTTGCGATTGCGCGAAGTGAGCAGCGGCACCAGCACCACCACCAGCACAAAGGCCAGCAGCGCCCATTGCGCCAGCGACAGACCGAGGACCGGCGGATACGGTGTCGAACAGAAACCGTCGACCTGGAAGCCCAACGGGAAGATTTTCGCCAGCGGCAGGTCATCGACGATGGGTTGCAGCACATCGACGCCACAGCTGACCGCCGGATAGAACTGCGTATAGACGTGATGCCCGGCCACCGCGACGCCCGCCAGGGCACAGATCACCACCAGGGTTTCAAACACCGTGATGCTGCGGCGGGTACGCATCGCCGCGCCGATGAACGCGAAGATCGCGATCAGCAGCAAGGCATAGCGTTGCAGGATGCACAACGGGCAGGGTGCCTCGCCCAGCACGATTTGCATGTACAGCGCGCCGCCGATCAGCGCCAGGCAGATGATGCCCAGCAATACCAGGTAGCGCCGCTCACGGCCCAACCGCATCGTTTCCTCGCTCATTGCGTTTCCCTTCCAGATATCGATGACCGCCAGTCTACACGCTGCCCCGGGCCTTGGAGAGCCCGGGGGCGCGTGCAATGGATGTCGGGAATAAACGATAAGTCTGTTAAGGAAGCATTAAACCGAGGTTAGCTCGCCCCCCCACTCTTCTGTGGGAGCGAGCCCTGCTCGCGATGGACTCAAGAACAGCGCGGGGCGTCAGGTAGCCTGCATCATCGTTAAAGACCCTCGCGAGCAGGCTCGCTCCCACAGGGGAGTGGATCAAGGATGTTCGATCAGTCGCCGTAGATATCCGACTTGAAGTACTTGTCGGAAATCTTCTGGTACTCGCCACTGGCGCGAATGCCGTCGATGGCCGTATTCAGCTGGCTGACCAGCTCGCTGTTGCCCTTGCGCACCGCAATCCCGGCGCCCTCGCCCACGTATTTCGGGTCCTTGAGTTCAGGGCCGACGAAGGCGTAGCCCTTGCCGCGCGGCATCGACAGGAAGTCATTGAGCGGGATGGTGTCGGCAAAGATGGCGTCGAGACGACCGGCCGCCAGGTCCATGTAGATTTCTTCGTTATTGCCGTAACGCTTGACGTTGATGCCCTTGGGCTCGAACACCTCGGTGGCGTAGCGGTCGGTGGTGGTGGCCCGTTGCACGCCGACCGTCTTGCCTTTGAGGCTGGCGTACTGGTCATCGACGACAGCGCCTTCCTTCATCACCAGGCGCGATGAGGTGAAGTAGTACTTGTGCGTGAAATCCACCGACTTCTTGCGGTCCTCGTTGATGGTCATCGACGACAGCGCCATGTCGATTTTCTTCACCTTGAGGGAAGGAATCAGGCCGTCGAACTCGCCTTCGATCCACACGCACTTGACCTGCATCTGCGCGCACAGCGCATTGCCGATATCGTAGTCGAAACCGACGATCTCGCCCTTGTCGGTTTTCGACGCAAACGGCGGGTAGGCCGCTTCGATGCCGATGCGCAGGGTTTTCTCGGCGGCAAACAGGGAGCTGCACGCCAACAGGCTCAGGGCCAGACCGGTGATGAGGGGGAATTTCTTCATGTTCGTTTTCTCGCGGGTTGTTGTTGGTTTGGCAAGACAGAAGAAAAGCGACACGCACAAAGCCTTTTTTGTACTAATAAATCCATACTGGACTTTTATGTACATGGCGTCAATCGGGGGAATGGGGGAATGGGCTGGCCGATGGTCGGACGGCAGAATGGGAAAACGCAGTGATGGCTATCGCGAGCAGGCTCGGTCCCACAGGGAATCGCGGTTCCCTGTGAGAGCGAGCCTGCTCGCGATGAAGAATTGAAGGCGCTACTGAACCTGCTGTTTCCAGCGGTCCGCCGCCAGATGATCGCTGTCGCGCCCTTCCACCCAACGCGGGCCGTCGCTGGTGTTTTCCTTCTTCCAGAACGGTGCGCGGGTTTTCAGGTAGTCCATGACGAAGGCGCAGGCGTCGAACGCGGCCTGGCGGTGAGCGCTGGCGGCGCCGACGAAGACGATCGGTTCGCCCGGCTCGAGGGCGCCGATGCGATGCAGCACTTCGAGCTTGAGCAACGGCCAGCGCTGGCCGGCCTCGTCGGCGATCTTGCCGAGGGCTTTTTCGGTCATGCCCGGATAGTGTTCGAGAAACATCCCGGCGACCTCTCGCCCGTCATTGAAGTCGCGCACGTAGCCGACAAAACTCACCACGGCGCCGACGCCGACATGGGCGGCGTGCATGGCGTTGACTTCAGCGCCCGGATCGAACGCCGTGGACTGCACGCGAATGGCCATGCCTCAGCCCCCGGTCACGGTCGGAAAAAAGGCCACTTCGTCGCCGTCACTCACCGGTTCGTCGAGTTGGCACAGGTCTTCGTTGCGGGCGCACATCAGGTTCTGCTCGCTGAGCACCTCGGCGCCATCACGCTGCGCCAGCAAGGCTCGCACGTCGTCGACCGTGGCGAAACTGCCCTCGACCTTCACCGAATCGACGCCCAGCGCTTCCCTGTAACGGGCAAAAAACTTCACAGTGACTTTCATGGTTGATCCGCCTGGAAATGGCCGCTCTTGCCGCCGAGTTTCTCCAGCAGGCGCACGCTTTCGATGGTCATGCCGCGATCCACGGCCTTGCACATGTCATAGATCGTCAGCGCGGCGACGCTGGCCGCCGTCAGTGCTTCCATCTCGACGCCGGTCTGCCCCGACAACTTGCAGCACGCGCGGATACGCACGCTGTCTTCACCTTCGGCGCTCAGCTCGACCTTGACCCCAGTCAGCATCAGCGGATGGCACAGCGGAATCAGATCGCTGGTTTTCTTCGCCGCCTGGATACCGGCGATGCGGGCCACGGCGAACACATCCCCCTTGGGATGGTCACCGTTGACGATCATCTGCAGGGTTTGCGGCAGCATGCGTACCACCGCCTGCGCCGTCGCCTCGCGGAACGTGACGGATTTGTCGGTGACGTCGACCATGTGGGCGCGACCTTGGGAATCGAGATGAGTCAGCACGGGTTTACTCCTGATCAGGAGCCCCGATTGTAAACCCGCCGGTCAAATATCCGCACACTTGATTACAGGATCGGCAAAGCCGCGTGCGGACAGTTTGATCTGGATCAAGCACAAAAAACCGGGCGACCGCGAGGCCGCCCGGTTCTGCTGAAGGTTACAGATGCGATTCGGCGTATTCGGCCAGAATCGAACGAGGCACCCCTTGCAGGGTGATGTGGACGCCGTTCGGGAAGTCCTTGAAGCGTTCGGTCAGGTAGGTCAGCCCGGAACTGGTCGCGGACAGGTACGGGGTGTCGATCTGTGCCAGGTTGCCCAGGCACACCACTTTGGAACCGGCGCCGGCACGGGTGATGATGGTTTTCATCTGGTGCGGCGTGAGGTTCTGGCATTCGTCGATCAGAATCAGGCTCTGCTGGAAGCTGCGACCGCGGATGTAATTGAGGGATTTGAACTGCAGCGGCACTTTGCTGAGGATGTAGTCGACGCTGCCATGGGTGCTCTCGTCATCCATGTGCAAGGCTTCGAGGTTGTCGGTGATGGCGCCGAGCCACGGCTCCATTTTTTCGGCTTCGGTGCCGGGCAGGAAACCGATCTCCTGGTCCAGGCCCTGCACGCTGCGGGTGGCGATGATGCGGCGATAGCGCTTGCTGACCATGGTCTGCTCGATGGCCGCCGCCAGCGCCAGGATGGTTTTACCGGAGCCGGCGGCGCCGGACAGGTTGACCAGGTGGATGTCCGGGTCGAGCAAGGCATACAGCGCCAGGCTCTGGTAGATGTCACGCGGTTTCAGGCCCCAGGCTTCCTGGTGCAACAGGGGCTCCTGATGCAGGTCGAGTATCAGCAGGCGGTCTTCCTCGATCTCCTTGATCCAGCCGACAAAGCCTTGTTCGTCGATGATGAATTCGTTGATGTGCACGGCCGGCAGGTTGTCGATCAACTGCACCTGGTGCCAGGTGCGACCATGATCCTGGCGGGTCTCGACCTTGCTCACGCGGTCCCAGAACGAGCCCGTCATGTCGTGATAGCCATTGGGCAGCAACGAAACGTCGTCGACCAGTTGGTCGGTGCTGTAGTCCTCGGCCGCGATCCCGCAGGCGCGAGCCTTGAGGCGCATGTTGATGTCTTTGGTGACCAGCACCACCGGCAGCTTGGGCTGGCGCGCATGCAGGTCGACCAACTGGTTGATGATGATGTTGTCGTTCAGGTGCTCGGGCAGAATGATGTTCGGCTCTTCGCGCTTGCTCATCAGAATTGACAGCAAGCCCTTGGGCCCACTCTTGCCACGCTGGATCGGCACCCCCAGTTCGACGTCTTCCGGGCTGGCCTCGCCCAGGGTCTTGTCGATCAGGCGAATCGCCTGGCGACATTCGGCCGCCACGCTGTGATGCCCGCTCTTGAGCTTGTCCAGCTCCTCAAGCACGGTCATCGGGATCGCGACGTGGTGTTCTTCGAAATTCAGCAGGGCGTTTGGATCGTGAATCAATACGTTGGTATCGAGTACATAAAGGATTGGCTGGTTGGAGGAAGAACTACGTCCGTTGTCATCCATACTCGGTCACCTTTGTGGGAGCCATTCGACGCAATACCCAGGCGGTGCTGCGCCTCGAAGTGACTGTCGAAACCACCCGCACTACCTACGAAAAGCGCAGAGCAAGCGGACTGCACACAAGGGGTCTTGGAAGACGCCACCTGTGATGCAGGTTTCGGCGGTCTGTCTTCGTAATACTCCAAAACCCATGACAGAAAAAAGCACTTTGACGCTTTTTTGAAGTTTATTTTTCAGAGTGACGAATAGCCCTTGGCGTGCAGGCAATGTGCCGTTAAAGTCGGAAGTCCGCCTGCATCGAATTTCCTCGAAAAACCGCCCAAAACCCAATGTTTACGGGCGTTCTCCTGTTCAGCGAAACGCGTCCTGACAATCTTCCCAACCGATCCCGCTGGGCGCCGTTTGCGTGATCAGCCACGGCAGCGCCGTTTTCACCCCGTCCTGCTTGACGTTGAAGTTGATCACCCCGTGCCGCCACAGCAGCATCAGGGTCAGCACCCGTTGTGCGCTTTGATGGGCCTTGAGCTTGCCGGCACCGTCCTGGGCGTCGATGTCCCATAACGCAACCTGCAAGCCCTGGGACCTGAAGAAGCCTTCGGCGTCCGAACGGCGCTGACCATCGGGTGGACGAAACAGCGGCACATAGTTCTCGGGCAGCTTGCTCCTGACCAGTTCCGCGCTACGGCGGACCGAGTCCTGCCAGTCCTGCCAATGGCTGTGGGAGCGGAACTCCCAACCCTGCACGCCGATGCATTGCGTGGAGTAAGTGGCCTGCAGGCTGGCTACCGAACGATCGCCCAGGCGCGCCTGGACGTCCTTGCCGAGCACGAAGAAGGTGCCGGTCAGATTCGCCTTGCGCAGGTAATCGGCTACCCAGGCGGTGTTGTCCGGCGCGGCATTGGCGGCGCTGTCGAAGGTCAGCAGGAACAGCCGGTCATGCATCGCCTCGCCATTGCGCTCGTAGTCGCCGAAACGATCGATTTCACTGCTGGTTTGCGGGAACAGCGCGGCCTTGCGCAGAAGTTCGTCGAGGTACTGCGCATGGAACAACCGGCTGGGTTCGGCCCACTTTACATAGAAGCTGTCTTCGCTGATCTGGAACTTGGCCGCCTGTTCGCGCAGGGTCGCCATGTCCTCGACCAGGAAACAGAAGGACGCATCCTGGTCGCAGCTCTTCTGCGCAAAGTTGTAGTTGTCCAGCAGGCGTTGCCACAGGCGCTGACGCAGCTGGTTGACCGACTCCGAGTTGACCGTGCGCAGGCCCAGGCGTTGGGCCAGCCCGGCGTCGTCCAGCGACTCGCTGGCCCACAGCACCCGGGCGAACATCAGGATTTCCGCACGCGACGCGACATCGAACAGCGTCGGGTTGCCGAGCGGCTCGGGCCAGGTGCCGCGATCGAGCGTCGCCACATCGCCCGGCGCGGCCGCCGCACCGACACTCAACAGCCAGGCCAACAATATAAAACCGATACGCAATGGGATGTCTCCATAACAAAACCCGCGCGGCACTATAGCCGATCCGGCACTTGCACCACGATGCCCCCCAGGGTTACGGGTCGGGCACCGACCATCACCTATGGACTTGATAGCTGGAGTCATCAGGGACAACCCCCTAGAATCGCCCCCACGATCAAAGGAGACGACTTCATGCTGATGGTGATTTCCCCCGCCAAGACCCTCGATTACGAAACACCGCCGGCGACCCAGCGATTTACCCAGCCGCAGTACCTCGACCATTCCCAGGAGCTGATCCTGCAATTGCGCGACCTGACGCCTGCTCAGATCAGCGAACTGATGCACGTCTCCGACAAGATCGGCGGCCTCAACGCCGCGCGCTTCGGCAGCTGGACCCCGGCCTTTACCCCGGACAACGCCAAGCAGGCCCTGCTGGCCTTCAAGGGTGACGTGTACACCGGCCTCAATGCCCAGACCTTCAGCGAAGCCGACTTCGATTTCGCGCAACAGCACTTGCGCATGCTGTCCGGCCTGTATGGCCTGCTGCGCCCACTGGACCTGATGCAGCCGTATCGCCTGGAAATGGGCACTCGACTGGCCAATGCCCGTGGCAAGGACCTGTACGCCTTCTGGGGCACGCGGATCAGCGAATGGTTGAACGAAGCCCTGGCCGACCAGGGCGACGATGTGCTGCTGAACCTGGCGTCGAACGAGTACTTCTCGGCGGTCAAACGCACGGCTCTGAACGCCCGTGTCATCAATACCGAGTTCAAGGACCTGAAAAACGGCCAGTACAAGATCATCAGCTTCTACGCGAAAAAGGCCCGGGGCCTGATGAGCCGTTTCGTCATCGAAGAACGCATTGATGACCCGGCTCGACTCAAGCAGTTCGACGTTCAAGGCTATCGCTACAGCGCCGAACAGTCGAAACCCGACAGCCTGGTCTTCCTGCGCGATCACGCGCCCGAGTAAATGCGCCAATCTGGCGCACGACCGCAAAAACCCGGTCGTGCGCCTCTTCCCTTTTCGTCCGACAATCCTCCCGCTGATTCGCCATTATTTTGGCGCCAAAACACTGTCTGTCACATTTTTAACTTTAGTTTCACTCGACTTGGCGCATTTTTTTCCGTAGTGGCACTGAAAAAAATTCTCGGTAGTGGCACAAAAATATCTCACGCGTTTAAGTCCCCGTGTAACAAGGGTGAGACAGCAAGTGCCATCAATTTGAAAGTAGTGCCATCTTTTTCCATATTTCAAGAAATTTCAGAAATCGCGATGGGCGGATCGGAACTATGTCCAAATGCATAGCTCATACCACCGGTAGCGATTATCTCTGGATATGTACGAGATAACTTACGCAGAGAAGAGATTTACCTGGCCTGAATTGTCACAACAACTTCAACTCGGTAATCCCTGATTTGGGCAAGACCAACAGGAAAGGAGATACGCACCATTAATATCCCCTACACGGCCAAGGCTGCGCCCCTGTAAACGTGCTCTCCCGAGCACCCAAACGCTTGATCCACGGGCCTTTTGCCTGGCATCGAGTGTGGAAGACCTTTGCACGAAGAACCTCTGACCAGAGGACTCAGCTGCATAACGGGGCAAGTCATAACAATTAAGGCCTAGTTACGCACACCTTGAGTGCACTTATTTAGACACTCGGAACTTATATGCCTGCACACGGCACTGCGACGCCTGTCAGCCGCACTTCCGAGTGCACTATGACCGCTGAACACCATTAACTCCGGCCATGTAATGGCTTGATTAAACACAGAGGAAAATGCGATGCGCATCAGCATATTTGGTTTGGGTTACGTCGGTGCAGTCTGTGCCGGTTGCCTCTCTGCACGGGGCCACGACGTCGTTGGCGTCGATGTCGCCAAGGACAAGATCGACATGATCAACGCCGGTAAATCACCGATCGTTGAACCGGGTCTGGGTGAGTTGCTGGCCAAGGGCATCGAAACCGGCCGTCTGCGCGGTACGACCAACTTCGCCGAGGCGATTCGCGATACCGACCTGTCGATGATCTGCGTCGGCACGCCGAGCAAAAAGAACGGCGACCTGGAACTGAACTACATCGAAGCGGTGTGCCGCGAGATCGGTTTTGTCCTGCGTGAAAAATCCACTCGCCACACCATCGTCGTGCGCAGCACCGTGCTGCCGGGCACCGTCGCAAACGTTGTCATCCCGATCCTCGAAGACTGCTCCGGCAAGAAAGCCGGTGTGGATTTCGGCGTGGCCGTGAACCCTGAGTTCCTGCGTGAAAGCACCGCGATCGCCGACTACGACCAGCCGCCAATGACCGTCATCGGCGAACTGGACAAAGCCTCGGGCGACGTTCTGCAATCGCTGTACGAAGAGCTCGACGCGCCGATCATCCGCAAGGACATCGCCGTTGCCGAGATGATCAAGTACACCTGCAACGTGTGGCACGCCGCCAAGGTGACCTTCGCCAACGAGATCGGCAACATCGCCAAGGCCGTGGGCGTCGATGGTCGCGAAGTGATGGACGTGGTCTGCCAGGACAAGACCCTGAACCTGTCCCAGTACTACATGCGCCCTGGTTTCGCCTTCGGCGGTTCCTGCCTGCCCAAGGACGTTCGCGCCCTGACCTACCGTGCCGGCTCGCTGGACGTGGAAGCGCCGCTGCTGAACTCGCTGATGCGCAGCAACGAGGCCCAGGTGCAGAACGCCTTCGACATCGTCTCCAGCCACGACAAACGCAAAGTCGCCCTGCTGGGCCTGAGCTTCAAGGCCGGCACCGACGACCTGCGCGAAAGCCCGCTGGTGGAGCTGGCGGAAATGCTGATCGGCAAGGGTTTCGACCTGAGCATCTACGACAGCAACGTCGAATACGCCCGCGTTCACGGGGCGAACAAGGACTACATCGAGTCGAAGATCCCGCACGTCTCGTCCTTGCTCAATTCTGACTTCGACGCCGTCATCGACAATTCCGACGTGATCATCCTCGGCAACCGCGACGAGAAATTCCGCACCCTGGTGCAGAACGTCCCGCACGGCAAGCAAGTGATCGACCTGGTGGGCTTCATGGCTCAAGCCACCAGCGTCAGTGGTCGCACCGAAGGGATCTGCTGGTAAGGCAGCCTCTCCTGCAGGAGCGAGGGGGACGCCCAGTCCTTGCTCGCGATGGACTCAGCGACACCGCAGGGTGTCAGGTTGCCAGCGGCATCGTTGGCGACCTTCGCGAGCAAGCTTGCTCCTACAGCTTTTACGGATCGAGACGGATGCAAATTATGCACAGGCTAAAGCACGGTCTACTCCAGGCCGCCGGTTGGCTGTTTTACTTGAGTATCTTGATGGGCATCGCCACGGCGTTGCCTGTGTCCACGTTCGACTCCGAGTCGAAGGACTTCATTTTCCTGATCGGTATCGTCGGTATCTGGCGCTACTCGATGGGCGCCACGCACTTTCTGCGCGGCATGCTGTTTCTGTACGTGGTCTACCCGCACCTGCGGCGCAAAGTGCGCAAGCTGGGTAAAGCGGCAGACCCGTCCCATGTGTTCCTGATGGTCACCAGTTTCCGTATCGACGCCCTGACCACCGCCCAGGTCTACAGCTCGGTCATCCGCGAAGCCATCGACTGCGGCCTGCCAACCACCGTGGTCTGCTCGATCGTGGAAATGTCCGATGAACTGCTGGTGAAAAGCCTGTGGAACCGGATGAACCCACCGTCGCGGGTCAAACTCGACTTCGTGCGTATTCCGGGTACCGGCAAGCGCGATGGCCTGGCCTACGGTTTCCGCGCCATCTCCCGCCACCTGCCGGATGACCGTGCGGTCGTGGCGGTGATCGACGGCGACACCGTGCTCGCCGAAGGCGTCGTACTCAAGACCGTGCCGTGGTTCCAGCTGTTCGGCAACGTCGGCGGCCTGACCACCAACGAGTTCTGCGAAGTGCGCGGCGGCTACATCATGAGCGAGTGGCACAAGCTGCGCTTCGCCCAGCGCCACATCAACATGTGCTCGATGGCCCTGTCCAAGCGTGTGCTGACCATGACCGGCCGCATGTCGGTGTTCCGCGCCTCCGTGGTCACCAACCCCGACTTCATCGCCGACGTGGAAAGCGACTCGCTGCAACACTGGCGCCTGGGCCGCTTCAAGTTCCTCACCGGCGATGACAAATCGAGCTGGTTCAGCCTGATGCGCCTGGGCTACGACACTTTCTACGTGCCCGACGCCGCGATCCACACCGTGGAGCACCCGCCGGAGAAAAGCTTCATCAAGGCCAGCCGCAAGCTGATGTTCCGCTGGTACGGCAATAACCTGCGCCAGAACTCCCGCGCCCTGGGCCTGGGGATGAAACGCCTCGGCCTGTTTACCTCGGTGGTGCTGTTCGACCAGCGCGTGTCGATGTGGACCTCGCTGCTGGGACTGACTGTCGCGCTGCTCGCCAGCTTCAAGTACGGCACCGCGTTCATCCTGGTTTACCTGCTGTGGATCGGCATCACCCGCCTGATCCTGACCCTGCTGCTGTCGTGTTCCGGTCACCGGATCGGCCCGGCCTACCCGGCGATTCTCTATTACAACCAGATCGTCGGCGCGCTGGTGAAGATCTACGTGTTCTTCCGCCTCGACCAACAGTCCTGGACTCGCCAACCCACTTCTCTGTCCCGTGATCTCGCCAGCTTTCAACGTTGGTTCAACACCTGGTCGTCTCGGACCATGACCTTCTCTGCGGGCAGCATCTTTGTCGCCACGCTGCTGTTGATGGTCTGACCGAACTCGCCTGAATTAACTAGGAAACCGCCCATATGAATACCGCCGTCAACGCCAACGTAGTGCATGAATCCGAAGCCCAGCGCCAGCACGCCCGGGTCAAAATCCCGGCCAAGCTGCGCTTCTTCGGTCCCGACCGTACACCGGTCGAAGCCCGAGTCCTGGACCTCTCCGCCGGCGGCCTGGCGTTCAACGCCGGCCAGCTGCCGCTCAAGATCGGTGACGTGCACAAGGCGCGCCTGCAGTTCGTCATCGATAACCTCGGCCTGGCCATGGACGTCGAACTGCAAGTGCGCTCCTTCGACCGCCAGACCGGTCGTGCCGGTTGCCAGTTCCAGAACCTGGAGCAGCAGGACATCTCGACCCTGCGCCACCTGATCACCTCGCACCTGGCCGGCGACATCGTCAGCATCGGCGAAGTGCTGGCGACCCTGCAGCGCGACAACTTCACCAAGGCGCGCAAGCAAAAGGACGGCGGCAGCGGCATGACCCCGTTCGGTCGTCTGCGTGCAGTGACCTTCAGCCTGGCGATTTTCCTCGTCGGTCTGGCGGCGTTCGGCTTCATTTTCAAATCGGTGTACGGCATGTATTTCGTCAGCCACGCCCAGGCCGGCCTGGTTGCCGTGCCGGGCATGAACATCACCATGCCGCGTGACGGCACCGTGCAGAGCCTGGTCAAGGCCGACGGCGTCGCCGCCAAGGGCGCGCCTCTGGCGACCTTCAGCACCAGCATGCTCGACGTGCTCAAGGGCCACCTGGACGAAGACCAGTTGCAACCGGCCAAGGTTGAAGAACTGTTCGGCAAGCAGATGACCGGCACCCTGACCTCGCCGTGCGATTGCACCGTGGCCCAGCAACTGGTCGCCGACGGCCAGTACGCCAGCAAGGGCGACGTGATCTTCCAGCTGGTGCCGCGCAACAGCGAAGCCAACGTCGAGGCACGCTTCTCCTATCGCCAGTTCAGCGATGTTCGCCCAGGCACCAGCGTCAGCTTCCAGATCGCCGGCGAAGACCAGACCCGCACCGGCAAGATCGTCAGCAGCACCAGCCTGAAAAGTGCCGACCTGTCGTCCGACATCCGCGTGCTGATCCAGCCGGACGAGCCCCTGGACAGCAAATTCGCCGGTCGTCCGGTGGAAGTGAACAGCGACCGCGGCCCGAACCTGAACTGGCTGATCAACAAAGCCATGGCTGCTGGCCTGTAAGCGGAGGACATGACCGTGATGAAACCTATCCTCCATACACCGCAAACCCTGTGGGAGCGAGCCTGCTCGCGATGGGATCAGCGCGGTCTGTCTGATGCAACGCGGCGCCTGCATCGCCAGCAGGCTGGCTCCCACAGGGGGGCGGTGTGTGCTCTGGCGTTGGCAGTCAGCCTCGTCGGCTGCGCCGGCCTGCCCGACCAGCGCCTGGCCAATGAAGCCCTCAAGCGTGGCGACACCGCGCTGGCCCAGCAGAACTACAAGGCCCTGGCCGACCTCGGTTACAGCGAGGCTCAAGTGGGGCTCGCCGACATCCAGGTCGACAGCCGCGACCCGGCACAGATCAAGCAGGCCGAAGCCACCTACCGCGCCGCCGCCGACGTGTCGCCGCGTGCCCAGGCGCGCCTCGGCCGCCTGCTGGTGGCCAAGCCGGGTTCCACCGAAGCCGAACAGCACGAAGCCGAAACCCTGTTGAAAAAAGCCTCGGCCAACGGTGAAGGCAACACGCTGATCCCGCTGGCGATGCTGTACCTGCAATACCCGCACAGTTTCCCCGACATCAATGCCCAGCAGCAGATCAGCCAATGGCGCGCCGAAGGCAAACCGGAAGCCGGCCTGGCCCAAGTGCTGCTCTATCGCACCCAGGGTACTTACGACCAGCACCTGGACGAAGTGGCGAGCATCTGCAAGGCCGCGTTGAACACCACCGACATCTGCTACGTCGAACTGGCCACGGTCTACCAGAAACAGGGCAAGACCGAACAGCAGGCCGCGCTGATCAAGCAGATGCAGGCCGCGCACACCCGCGGCACCGTGTCCGCCCAGCGGGTGGACAGCGTGGCGCGCGTCCTCGGCGACTCGAGCCTGGGCAAGACCGACGAAAAAACCGCCCAGGCGCTGCTCGAAGACATCGCACCCGGCTACCCCGCTTCCTGGGTCAGCCTGGCGCAGTTGCTCTACGACTTCCCGGAACTGGGCGACGTCGACACCATGATGAAGTACCTGGACAACGGTCGCGCCGCTGACCAGCCGCGTGCCGAACTGCTGCTCGGCAAGCTCTACTACGAAGGCAAATGGGTGCCGGCCGACGCGAAAGCCGCCGAGGCCCACTTCCAGAAAGCCGTCGGCAAGGAAGTCGCTGCCGATTACTACCTCGGCCAGATCTACCGTCGCGGCTACCTGGGCCAGGTCTATTCGCAAAAAGCCCTGGACCACCTGCTGACCGCCGCGCGCAACGGCCAGAACAGTGCCGACTTCGCCATCGCCCAGCTGTTCTCCCAAGGCAAGGGCACCAAGCCCAACCCGCTGAATGCCTATGTGTTCAGCCAACTGGCCAAGGCCCAGAACACCCCGCAAGCCACCGAGCTCGCACAAACACTCGAAGCCCAACTGCCGCCTGCCCAGCTCGCCGAGGCCCAACGCCTGTTGAAACAAGAACAGGCCGTTCGGGGTGCCTTGAGCCAGAACACGCTGGAACTGCATGCCCTGCAAGAAGAAGACGGCGAGGAAACCTTATGAAGTTGAATCCATTCGTGAAGGCCGGCATTGGCCTGACATTCGCCTTGCTCTGGTCCTGCCCGACCCTGGCGGCATTGACCGACGCCAAGAACTTCGGCTTGGAAGTCAAAATCACCGGCCAGTCCGAAGACGACCGCGACCTGGGCACGGCCCATGGCGGCGACGTCAACGGCGTCGGCCTCGACCTGCGCCCCTGGGTCTACGGCGAGAGCGGCGCGTGGAGCGCCTACGCCATGGGCCAGGCCGTGACGTCCACCGACATCATCGAAACCGACACCCTGCAGCAGTCCGACAGCGACGGCACCCAGACCACCGACAACGGTGATCGCAAGACCAAGAAAAACTACCTGGCGATGCGCGAGTTCTGGGTCGGCTACAGCGGCCTCACGCCCTACCCCGGCGAGATCCTCAAGCTCGGTCGCCAACGCCTGCGCAACGACGACGGCCAATGGCGCGACACCAACATCGAAGCCCTGAACTGGACCTTCGACACCACCCTGCTGCGGGCCAATGCCGGTGTCGCCGAACGTTTCAGCGAGTACCGCACCGACCTCAAGGAACTGGCACCCAAGGACAAGGATCGCCTGCACGTCTACGGCGATGCGGCGTACCAGTGGACACCGGGCAACTGGGTCGGCATTCGCGGCCACCACACCCACGATGACGGCAAGCTCGATTACCCGGAACCGGGCGTGGCCGGCGATTCGCTGGACAAGAAGCAGAACGGCGACATCAGCTGGCTCGGCCTGACCGCCGACAGCGATGCCTACAACTACCGCAACACCAACACCCTCAACTACTGGGGCAGCATCACCGGCATGAGCGGCGACACCGACACGGTCAACCCGCTCAATGCCGACGGCACGCGTCCTACCGAAGCCAAGCGTGGTGAAGACGTCAACGGCTGGGCGACCGACATCGGTGTGCGCCTGCGCCTCGATCCACAATGGCAGGTCGGTGCCGCCTATGCCCGCGCCAGCGCCGATTACGAACAGAATGGCCTGGAAAGCAACCGCTCGAACTACACCGGTACGCGTTCGCGGGTTCACCGCTTCGGCGAGGCGTTCCGTGGCGAAATGAACAACATGCAGACCGCGACCCTGTTCGGTTCGTGGATGCTCAACGACGAATACGACGCGAGCCTGATCTATCACAAATTCTGGCGTGTCGACGGCAACAAGCCGGTCGGCAGCAACGGCATCAACGCCGTCGAGAACACCACCGACGACGCCACGGGCGCGATTCTCTCCAGCACGTCCCTGCCGCTGGAAGATGGCAACAAGGACCTTGGCCAGGAAATGGACGTGGTCGTCACCAAGTACTTCAAGCAGGGCCTGTTGCCGGCCGCGCTGAGCCAGTCGATCGACGAGCCGTCGGCCCTGGTGCGCCTGCGTGGCGGCGTGTTCAAGCCGGGTGATGCCTACGGCAAACAGGTCGACTCGTACATGCACCGCGCGTTCATCGACGTGATCTGGCGCTTCTGATGCGAACCGCTAAAGGAGTTCCCGACATGCACAGTCCGAAGAGAGACGCGTTGACCCTGGCCGCCGCGATGCTGCTGGCCAGTTCGGCCGCCTTCGCCAATGTCGAGCCAGCGCCGAAGCCGGTGACCACGGCCAAGGAATTGCAACAGGCCAAGACCTACACCGTCGCCAGCGCGCCGACCGCGCCCCTGGAACTGAAGAAGCCGGTCCCGCCGGACATCAGCGGCTACAACGCGCAAGCCGTCGAGAAAAAGATCGTGCGCAGCAAGGCCGGCAAGGTCAGCGTGCGCCGGATGATGCAGGAAAACGCCCTGAAGGACTTCATCGGCGGCGACAACAAGATGGCCGAATGGGTGGTGCGCCAGCACGGCATCCCGCAGGCGATCTTCATCGACGACGGCTACCTGAACCTCAAGGACCTGGCGAAGAAACTGCCCAAGCAGTACTTCAGCGAAACCTCGCCGGGCGTGTTCCTCGCCAGGCTGCCGATTGTGGTGGGCGAGAAGGGCATTCTCGAAATCGACCAGCAGACCCAGGAATTGCGCCTTTCCCAGGAGGCCGGTTCGTTCCTGGTCAACGACGGTCGCCTGTTCGTGCGTGACAGCAAGATCACCGGCTGGCGTGAAAAGGACAACGGCCCGGCGACTTTCAAGTCGCCGAAGGAATTCCGTCCGTTCCTGCTGGCCTGGGGTGGCACCGAGACCTACATCGTCAACAGCAAGATGGCCAGTTTCGGCTACGCCAACAGCAAGTCCTACGGCGTGAGTATTTCCCAGTACACGCCGAACATGGCCAAGGTGCTCAAGCGCCCTGAACCGACCGGCTGGATCATCGGCTCCGAGTTCTCGGACATGTGGTACGGGTTCTATTGCTACGAAACCAGCAACTTCGTGGTCAAGGGCAACACCTACAAGGACAACATCGTCTACGGCATCGACCCGCACGACCGTTCGCACGGGCTGATCATCGCCGACAACACCGTCTACGGGACCAAGAAGAAGCACGGGATCATCATTTCCCGTGAGGTCAACGACAGCTTCATCTTCAACAACCGCAGCTACGACAACAAGTTGTCGGGCCTGGTGATCGACCGTAACAGCGTCAACAACCTGATCGCCTACAACGAGATCTACAAGAACCACACCGACGGCATCACGCTGTACGAGAGCGGTGACAACCTGATCTACGGCAACAAGGTGATCAGCAACAAGCGCCACGGCATCCGCATTCGTAACAGCGTGAACATCCGCCTCTACGAAAACCTGTCCCTGGCCAACGGCCTGACCGGCGTCTACGGCCACATCAAGGACCTGACGGACACCGACCGCGACATCAAGCTCGACCCGTTCGACGCCCAGGTGTCGCTGATCATCGTCGGCGGCGAACTGGCCGGCAACGGCAGCGGGCCGCTGTCGATCGACTCGCCTCTGAGCGTGGAGCTGTATCGCGTGTCGATGCTCGCGCCGACCAAATCCAGCGGCATCAGCTTCAACGGGATCCTTGGCGAGCGCCAGGATGAAATTCTCGACCTGATGGTGCGCCAGCAGAAAGCCGTGCTGATCGACCCTGTCGAACGCCAGACCGAATTGCAGGACTGAGGATAATTTTATGCACCCACACTTGATCAAATTACTCAGCCTGTCGGCCCTGACTGCCGGTATTCTCGCGGCCAGCGCCGGGGCGCGCGCCGAGGACATCCAGGCGCCGACATTCGAAGCCGAGCCGTGCTGCAACCTGTGCCCGGAAGCCCACGACGCGAAGAACTACACCACCCGTTACCAGCAGAACTTCACCACGCTGGTGCAGGCCCAGGGCGACTGGCTGTTCCGTACCCAGGAAGACTTGCGCACCGAATTCGACACCACCCCCGCCGGCTACAAGCGCATGCAGCAACTGCACGATGCGTTCAAGAGCAAAGGCGTGGAACTGGTGGTGGTCTACCAGCCGACCCGAGGCCTGGTGAACCGCAACAAACTCAACCCGCAAGACAAGGCCAGGTTCGATTACGACAAGGCACTGAAGAACTACAAGAGCATGCTCGGCCGTTTCGCCGCCATGGGCTACGTGGTGCCCGACCTGTCGCCGCTGACCAACGAATCGCTGCCCGAGACCCTGCCCGCCCACGATTTCTACTTCCGTGGCGACCAGCACTGGACGCCTTACGGCGCGCAGCGCACGGCGAAGATCGTCGCCGAGAAGGTCAAGCAGATCCCGGCCTTTGCCGACATTCCAAAGCGTGAATTCGAGACCCACAAGTCGGGTCGCATGGGCAAGACCGGAACATTGCACAACATGGCCGGTCAACTCTGTGGCACCAGCTACGCGATCCAGTACATGGATCAGTTCACCACCGAGCCCAAGGGCGAAGCGGGCGATGGCGACCTGTTCGGCGATTCCGGCAATCCGCAGATCACCCTGGTCGGCACCAGCCACAGTGGCAAGAACTACAACTTCGCCGGTTTCCTCGAAGAGGCCATCGGCGCCGACATTCTCAACGTGGCGTTCCCTGGCGGCGGCCTGGAAGGTTCGATGCTGCAGTACCTGGGCAGCGAAGAGTTCCAGAAGAACCCGCCGAAGATTCTCATCTGGGAATTCTCGCCGCTCTACCGCCTGGACCAGGAAACCATCTACCGCCAGATGATGGCGCTGCTGGACAACGGTTGCGAAGGCAAGGATGCACAGATGTCCGGCAGCACCACACTCAAGCCGGGCAAGAACGAACTGATGGTCAACAGCAAAAACCTGAACCTGCAGAACAGCAGCCACCAGGTCGACATCCGCTTCGCCGACACCTCGGTGAAAACCCTGCAAGCCACCCTCTGGTACATGAACGGGCGCCACGAGGACATCAAGATCGAAAAACCGGAAACGTCCGACACCGACGGTCGTTTCGCCTTCGAGTTGCGCACGGACGAAGACTGGGCCTCGCAGAACCTGCTGGCCGTCGAAGTCCAGGGGCCGGAAGCCGGCGCCGCGCCACAGAAGGTCGAAGCGAAAATCTGCAAACGCAACGTGTTCCCGAACGCTGGGCAACGTACCGCCCAGATCGGGCAATGAGGTCTGCCATGCACAATCGAACGTTGAAACAGTTCATCACGCCGTCCCTGCTGGCACTGGCGATGTTCGCCGGCGCCACCCAGGCCGCCGCGCCGCTGCGCCCACCCCAGGGGTACTTCGCGCCGATCGAGAAACTCAAGACCGGCGACAGCAATGAAAGCTGCGAGGCAGTACCGACGCCGTACACCGGCTCGCTGCAATTTCGCAGCAAGTACGAAGGCTCGGACAAGGCCCGCTCGACCCTGAACGTCCAATCGGAAAAAGCCTTCCGCGACAGCACCGCCGACATCACCAGGATCGAGCGCGGCACCAGCAAGCGCGTCATGCAATTCATGCGCGACGGGCGTCCGGAACAGCTCGAATGCACGTTGAACTGGTTGACCGCCTGGGCCAAGGCCGACGCCTTGATGTCCAAGGACTTCAACCACACCGGCAAGTCCATGCGCAAATGGGCGCTGGGCAGCATGGCGTCTTCTTACCTGCGCCTGAAGTTTTCCGACTCGCACCCGCTGGCCAACCACCAGCAGGAATCGCAGTTGATCGAAGCCTGGTTCAACAGGATGGCCGACCAGGTGGTCAGCGACTGGGACAACCTGCCGCTGGAAAAAACCAACAACCACTCGTACTGGGCGGCCTGGTCGGTGATGGCCACCGCCGTCGCCACCAACCGTCGCGACCTGTTCGACTGGGCCGTGAAGGAATACAAGGTCGGCGCCAACCAGGTCGATGCGCAGGGCTTCCTGCCGAACGAACTCAAGCGCCAGCAACGCGCCCTCGCCTACCACAACTATGCCCTGCCGCCCCTGGCGATGATCGCCAGTTTCGCCCAGGTCAATGGCGTGGACCTGCGCCAGGAAAACAACGGCGCCCTCAAGCGTCTGGGGGATCAGGTGTTGGCCGGGGTCAAGGACCCGGACATCTTCGAGAAGAAGAACGGCAAGGAACAGGACATGACCGACCTGAAGAAGGACATGAAATTCGCCTGGCTCGAACCGTTCTGCTCGCTCTACACCTGCGCGCCGCAGGTGCTGGAGAAGAAACACGGGATGCAGCCGTTCAAGACCTTCCGCCTTGGCGGCGACCTGACCCGGGTCTATGACCCGGCCAACGACAAGGGCAAAGGGTCTTGAGGCAATAGGTAATCCCTGTGGGAGCGAGCCTGCTCGCGATTGCTATCGGACATTCAACATTGATGTCGACTGATACACCGCTACCGCGAGCAGGCTAGCTCCCACAGTGAAGGTGTGTCGCCCTCCGGTTCATTTGCGGGGGGTTTGGGGGGGCTGCGGCCCTTGACTGTTGGTTAAACACGGAGAGACCGGGATGGTATTTTCATCCAACGTGTTCCTGTTCTTGTTCCTGCCGATCTTCCTCGGCATGTACTACTTGAGCGGAATACGCTATCGCAACCTGTTGCTGCTGATCGCCAGCTATGTGTTCTATGCCTGGTGGCGCGTGGACTTCCTGGCGCTGTTCGCCGCCGTCACGCTGTGGAACTACTGGATCGGCCTCAAGGTCGGCGCCGCAGGTGTGCGCACCAAGCCGGCCCAACGCTGGCTGCTGCTGGGCGTGGCCGTCGACCTGTGCATCCTCGGCTACTTCAAGTACGCCAACTTCGGTGTCGACAGCATCAACGCGCTGATGACCTCGGTCGGCCTGTCGCCATTCATCCTGACCCACGTGCTGTTGCCGATCGGTATCTCCTTCTACATTTTCGAGTCCATCAGCTACATCATCGACGTCTACCGTGGCGATACCCCGGCCACGCGCAACCTGATCGACTTCGCGGCGTTCGTGGCGATCTTCCCGCACCTGATCGCCGGTCCCGTGCTGCGTTTTCGCGACCTCGCCGACCAGTTCAACAACCGCACCCACACCCTCGACAAATTCTCCGAGGGCTGCACGCGGTTCATGCAGGGTTTCATCAAGAAGGTCTTCATCGCCGACACCCTGGCGGTGGTCGCCGACCACTGCTTCGCCTTGCAGAACCCGACCACGGGCGACGCCTGGCTCGGCGCGCTGGCCTACACCGCGCAACTGTACTTCGACTTCTCCGGCTACAGCGACATGGCCATCGGCCTGGGCTTGATGATGGGTTTCCGCTTCATGGAAAACTTCAAACAGCCGTACATCAGCCAGTCGATCACCGAGTTCTGGCGGCGCTGGCACATCAGCCTGTCGACCTGGCTGCGCGACTACCTGTACATCACGCTGGGCGGCAACCGCAAAGGCACGCTGATGACCTATCGCAACCTGTTCCTGACCATGCTGCTCGGTGGTCTGTGGCACGGTGCGAACATCACCTACATCGTCTGGGGTGCCTGGCACGGCATGTGGCTGGCCATTGAAAAAGCCCTGGGCCTGAACACGTCGCCACGCAGCCTCAACCCGATCCGCTGGGCCCTGACCTTCCTGCTGGTGGTGATGGGCTGGGTGATCTTCCGTGCGGAAAACCTGCACGTGGCCGGTCGCATGTACGGCGCGATGTTCAGCTTCGGCGAATGGTCGCTGTCGGAACTCAACCGGGCCAACCTCACCGGCCTGCAAGTGGCGACCCTGGTGGTGGCCTACGCGACCCTGGCGTTCTTCGGCCTGCGTGATCTCTACAGCAACCCGCCACCGGCGAAAACCAAACCGGCCGTCAACGTCGAGGCCGATGGCCCCGCCGCTGCAACGCCTGGAATGATCAAGGCGGTCCCGGGCGACAACCCGGCCAGCATCCACCAGCCAGGCTACACCGTGGGCGTCGAAGCCACCGTGCAACCGGCCTACTGGAGCGCCGACTGGTCGCGCTACGTGATGCGCGCCCTGGTGCTGCTGCTGTTCATCGCCTCGATTCTCAAACTCTCGGCGCAAAGCTTCTCGCCGTTCCTTTACTTCCAGTTCTGAGGGATCTGACCATGACCCGCTCATTACGCATTTTCTACATCGCCCTGTTCATGGTGACCCTGCTGGTCCTGGGCCTGTGGTCGGTGCGCAGCTTCTTCGGTTTCAGCACCAACGCCGATGCGACGGTGCTCAACGGCCGTTGGGCCAAGGCCGTCGAAACCCACTACGACGACGAATTCCCGATCAAGCGCCTGGGCACCAACCTCTGGGCCGCACTGGATTTCAAACTGTTCAACGAAGGTCGTCCCGGCGTGGTGCTCGGTCGCGACCAGTGGTTGTACAGCGATGAGGAATTCAACCCGATCGTCAACGAAGAGCTGAACCTGCAAGGCAATTACGCGCTGGTCGAAGGCGTGCGCCAGGAACTGAAGGAGAAAGGCGTGAAACTGGTGATGGCCATCGTGCCGGCCAAGACCCGCCTGTACCCGGAACACCTGGGTGAAGTGAAGCCTTCGAGCATTCACGCCAACCTTTATGAAGACTTCCACGCCCGTGTCGCCGCCAACAAGATCCTCGCGCCCGACCTGCTGAGCCCGCTGCAAAAGGGCAAGCTGGACGGCCAGCAAGTGTTCCTGCGCACCGACACCCACTGGACCCCGGAGGGCGCACAGATCGCCGCCGAAACCCTGGCCAGAGCCATCGCCGAGAAAGCCCCGCTGAGCGGCGAGCCTCAGCGTTTCGTCACCGAGCCTGCGCAAACCGTGACCCACAAGGGTGACCTGCGCCTGTTCCTGCCGCTGGACCCGCTGTTCGAAAACCTGATGCCGGCGACCGAGCCACTGCAGAAACGCAACACCGTGGCGGCTGACGATCAGGCCAGCGGCGACGACGCCCTGTTTGCCAACACCGAAGTCCCCGTCGCGCTGATCGGCACCAGCTACAGCGCCAACCCGAACTGGAACTTCGTCGGCGCGCTGAAACAGGCGCTGAACAGCGACGTGGTCAATTACGCCGAAGACGGCCATGGCCCGATCCTGCCGATGCTCAGCTACCTCAAGAGCGACGCTTTCAAGAACAGCCCGCCGCAGGTGCTGATCTGGGAGTTTCCTGAACGTTATCTGCCCGTCAACAACGAAATCGGCGACGCCGACCCGCACTGGGTCGCAGCGCTCAAAGAAGCCGGCGCCCGCCAACAAAATGTAGCCATCAACACTAAATCCGAGACGCCCGACCGGGCGCAAAACTGAAAGAGAGGTACTTCCATGACTTTCACTACTACTCCTCGTCGTCTCGCCAAGACCTTTGCCCTGGCCGCGACCTTCGGCGTACTGTCGATGAACGCCTTCGCCGCCGGCGACTCCGCCCTCTACGGTCCGACCGCGCCGAAAGGCTCGACCTTCGTACGGGTCTATAACGCCGGCAACACCGAAGTCAGCGCCACCGTCGGCAGCACCAGCCTGAGCGATGTCGCACCGCTGTCCAGCACCGACTTCAGCTTCATGCCGGGCGGCGACTACAGCGCCAAGGTCGGCAGCCAGTCCCTGCCGGTGAAACTGGCCGGCGACCACTATTACACCCTGGTCAACAACGCCAGCGGCGCGCCACAACTGATCGAAGAGCCGCCGTTCAAGAACAAGCAGAAATCCCTGGTCCGCGTGCAGAACCTCAGCGACAAGGCCCTGACCCTGAAAACCGCCGACGGCAAGACCGAAGTCGTGCCTTCCGTGGCCGCCAAAGGCCGTGGCGAGCGTGAAATCAACCCGGTAAAAGTCAGCCTGGCGCTATACGATGGCGCAACGAAAGTCGGCGACGTGAAACCGGTTGCCCTGGAACGCGGTGAAGCGGCGGTACTGTACGTCACCGGCAACGGCAGCAGCCTGTCGCCAGTGTGGGTCAAGCGCCCCGTGTCTACGCGCTAATGAATATTCCTGACTGACGCTTCGCCCCCTGTGGGAGCGGGGGCGTCAGTCAGGATACGAGACAAAAACAAGAGTGAAACGACAGAACGTTCGTGCTCTGACCCATACGATTTTCAAGGAGTAACAACATGATTCCGGTGATCTTGTCAGGTGGTAGCGGCTCACGTCTTTGGCCGCTTTCCCGCAAGCAGTTCCCTAAACAGTTCCTGGCCCTGACCGGCGAACACACGCTGTTCCAGCAAACCCTGGAACGCCTGGTGTTCGAAGGCATGGACACGCCTATCGTGGTCTGCAACAAGGACCACCGCTTCATCGTCAACGAGCAACTGACCGCTCGCAAGCTGGAAACCCAGCGCATCCTGATGGAACCGTTCGGCCGCAACACTGCGCCGGCCGTAGCGCTGACCGCGATGATGCTGGTCAACGAAGGCCGTGACGAGCTGATGCTGGTGCTGCCGGCCGACCACGTGCTGGAAGACCAGAAAGCCTTGCAGCGAGCCCTCGCCCTGGCCACCGTCGCCGCCGAAAACGGCGAAATGGTGCTGTTCGGCGTCCCGGCGACCAAACCGGAAACCGGTTATGGCTACATCAAGTCGACCAACGACTCGCTGCTGCCCGAAGGCGTCAGCCGTGTTTCGCACTTCGTCGAAAAACCGGACGTGAAACGCGCCACCGAGTACGTGCAGTCCGGCGGTTATTTCTGGAACAGCGGCATGTTCCTGTTCCGCGCCAGCCGCTTCCTCGAAGAACTGAAAAAACATGATCCGGACATCTACGACACCTGCCTGCTGACCCTGGAGCGCAGCGAGCATGACGTCGACACCGTGAGCATCGACGAAGCCACGTTCGCCTGCTGCCCGGACAACTCCATCGACTACTCGGTGATGGAAAAAACCCAGCGCGCCTGCGTCGTGCCGCTGACCGCCGGCTGGAGCGATGTCGGCTGCTGGTCGTCGTTGTGGGAAGTCAACGAAAAAGACGCCAACGGCAACGTCACCAAGGGCGACGTCGTGGTTCAGGACAGCAAGAACTGCATGATCCATGGCAACGGCAAACTGGTGTCGGTGATCGGCCTGGAAAACATCGTGGTCGTCGAAACCAAGGACGCCATGATGATTGCGCACAAGGACAAGGTCCAGGGCGTGAAACAGATGGTCAACACCCTCAACGAACAGGGCCGCAGCGAAACCCAGAACCACTGCGAAGTCTATCGCCCGTGGGGTTCCTACGACTCGGTGGACATGGGTGGCCGCTTCCAGGTCAAGCACATCTCGGTCAAGCCGGGCGCCTGCCTGTCGTTGCAGATGCACCACCACCGCGCCGAACACTGGATCGTGGTCAGCGGCACCGCCGAAGTGACCTGTGACGAAAACGTGTTCCTGCTGACCGAGAACCAGTCGACCTACATTCCGATTGCGTCGGTTCACCGCCTGCGCAACCCGGGCAAGATCCCACTCGAAATCATCGAAGTGCAATCGGGCAGTTACCTGGGTGAGGACGATATCGAGCGTTTCGAAGACATCTATGGTCGGTCCACGCCGATCGAACGCGGCGTGTCGGTGAAAACCATCGCGCAATAAGCGTTCGGCAAAACAAAAGCCCCCACCCCACCCGCTGCGTCCCCTATCCGCAGTGGGTGGGGTGGGGGCTTTTTCATGCCTGCCCGGCCGAGGCGTGCGGAGCAACCGCGAGTCGTTTATTTCAAAACGGCATCTGCTCTCCCCATCCGAGAGCCATTGCAGCAGAGCGAGGATTGATCGCGTTTGTCCGAATCAATTGCATGTTCACGGTTTTGCCCACCTGACTGATTGCATTCATCGTCAGGTACGTGCCCGCACCACGAAGCTTTGGTACGTCCTGCGTGAAGGTCTCTGGTTCATTCAATAGAACCCCGCCAAGCGATTGAGCCGCGGGATCGACAATGGTGAAATCGACTACCAGCTCGGCGTTTCCAGGACGTTCATCGTCCCGATTCAGAGAGATCAAGGAAAGTCCGTAAATTCTTCTATCCGAGGGTGCTTTGACAAGATCACTTTTCCTGATTAAAGCAAACAGCCGATTGTCAGGAGCCCTGCCACCATCCACTTCCATTTGCCTTGTTTGCTCGCCTCTGACCAGCCATGTCTGAAACGCATTTGATATGTATTGTCCCGCGAGGAAATTTCCTCGCGCCTTGGCGGCAGCGCCTCCCCATTTTGTAAACTCATACCAACTGATTTCGGTAGCGCTCACCAAAGCGCCGTATTTTTGTTGATAGTCCTGCAACGTATCCCGTACCTCATCCGTTGCGATTGCACCCTTGGGATTACGGCGAACAAGTTCATCCCTATCACCCACGCCGACTTCGACCACCTGAAAATCATCAACACTTTCATAATCCCCAGATACTTCATTGAGCACCTTGACCCTTGCCTTGGATAACTTCGCGCTAAAGAAAAAACGCTTGAAAACGTCGACGCTCAAAGTGATGTCCTGAGTTTTTTTCTCAAGAACATAATCATTTTTTTTATTCGTCGACTGTAATCCAAGTCCATTGGAGTCAATGTAGCGAAGCGGGTTGCCACGTACCATGCCATAGAGGTTAAGCCCGTCGACCAGACCTGCCGGATCCGGATTCACCCAGCGCTGCAACCACGGCACGTAGTACCTGAACCCATAGTAATAAAGCCCCGTCGCATCCCGCTCCTTCCCCGAATAACGCACCGTCTTGTAACCGACCTGCACCGCTTCGCCGCTGGACCACGCGGTTTCGCCGAACGGGTAATAGCGCTCCTTGGTAATGACCTGGCCATCCTGGTCCAGCTCCAGCGTGCTGGAACCCAGGTGATCGGTCAGGCTGTAGCGCTGCTGGTCGTTGGCGATGCCATCGGGTTTTCCTGCCTGCCAGTGCAACACCCGCACGCTGCCGCGCCCGGTGCTGACGTCGATGACGTGCAGTATTTCCCCGGTGCCGCTGTGCGTGCGGATTTCCAGGCCGGGCAGGTACAGCGTTTCAAGCAGCAACGATTGCGCGTGGGTTTGCAGCGAGCGGGTTTTGCGCACGCGCTGGCCGTCGGCGCCGTAGACGTATTGCTCGCTGTCGCTGAG
>NZ_JACVAI010000020.1 GCF_014851765.1 Pseudomonas sp. PDM04
TGCGGATTTCCAGGCCGGGCAGGTACAGCGTTTCAAGCAGCAACGATTGCGCGTGGGTTTGCAGCGAGCGGGTTTTGCGCACGCGCTGGCCGTCGGCGCCGTAGACGTATTGCTCGCTGTCGCTGAGCCCGCTGTCACGCTCGACCGGGCGCACTTCGCGAAGCTGGTTGCGCAGGTCCCAGCTCAGCGTCTGTCCCGGGTGTAACACTCGCAGGTTGCCGTTGGCGTCGAAGCTGTCGCGAAAATCCTGTTCCGTGGGTTCGATCCCGTTGCGGACCGGCAGGCAACGATTGCTGTGGCGGTCGGCAACCAACCGATGTCCATGGTTCTGGGGTCCGACGTGAGTCAGTTCCAGCAGGTTGTTACCACGGTCGTAGCGGTAGGTCTGGCGATAGTTGCCGGGCATGGCGGGGTCAGCGCCGACCCTGGACGCCGGCCCATGATCGACGCCTCCGGCCTCCCACCCTGTGGCGTCGATCAAGCGGTAAAGGCTGTCGTAAC
>NZ_JACVAI010000021.1 GCF_014851765.1 Pseudomonas sp. PDM04
TCTTAAGCCTATGTATTCAGCTTAAGATAACCATCTTATGATGGCTGGGTTCCCCCATTCAGACATCTCCGGATCAAAGTCTGTTTGCCGACTCCCCGAAGCTTTTCGCAGGCTACCACGTCTTTCATCGCCTCTGACTGCCAAGGCATCCACCGTATGCGCTTCTTCACTTGACCATATAACCCCAAGCAATCTGGTTATACTGTGAAGACGACATTCGCCGAAAATTCGCAAAACTCTTAAGAGTCACTCACAAATTTTACCTTAGCCTGATCCGTTACCAGTGAAAGTAACGTCCAGTCTATCTTTCTATCACATACCCAAATTTTTAAAGAACGAACTAGTCAAAGACTAGAAATCAACATTCATCATCACGTCGATGGAATGCTCATTTCTAAGCTTTACTTCAGAAGCAGTAGTGGTGGAGCCAAGCGGGATCGAACCGCTGACCTCCTGCGTGCAAGGCAGGCGCTCTCCCAGCTGAGCTATGGCCCC
>NZ_JACVAI010000022.1 GCF_014851765.1 Pseudomonas sp. PDM04
TCATCACGTCGATGGAATGCTCATTTCTAAGCTTTACTTCAGAAGCAGTAGTGGTGGAGCCAAGCGGGATCGAACCGCTGACCTCCTGCGTGCAAGGCAGGCGCTCTCCCAGCTGAGCTATGGCCCCATAACAAAATTGGTGGGTCTGGGCAGATTCGAACTGCCGACCTCACCCTTATCAGGGGTGCGCTCTAACCAACTGAGCTACAGACCCAATTTCGAGCGCGTAACTGTTAGCTTGGAGCTATCAGCTTGGAGCTTAAAGCTGCTTCTATCGTCTTCTTCAATGAATCAAGCAATTCGTGTGGGAGCTCATGGAGCAGCTGAGTCGTCGATTAAGGAGGTGATCCAGCCGCAGGTTCCCCTACGGCTACCTTGTTACGACTTCACCCCAGTCATGA
>NZ_JACVAI010000023.1 GCF_014851765.1 Pseudomonas sp. PDM04
TCATCACGTCGATGGAATGCTCATTTCTAAGCTTTACTTCAGAAGCAGTAGTGGTGGAGCCAAGCGGGATCGAACCGCTGACCTCCTGCGTGCAAGGCAGGCGCTCTCCCAGCTGAGCTATGGCCCCGTATTTCTACAGGCGTTTCCCACACAAAATTGGTGGGTCTGGGCAGATTCGAACTGCCGACCTCACCCTTATCAGGGGTGCGCTCTAACCAACTGAGCTACAGACCCAATTTCGGGCTGCTTCTTTCGTCTTCTTCAATGAATCAAGCAATTCGTGTGGGAGCTCATGGAGCAGCTGAGTCGTCGATTAAGGAGGTGATCCAGCCGCAGGTTCCCCTACGGCTACCTTGTTACGACTTCACCCCAGTCATGA
>NZ_JACVAI010000024.1 GCF_014851765.1 Pseudomonas sp. PDM04
CCGCTCCTGCTCGACCAGGCCACTGGCGTTATAGTGGATGTCGCTGACCAGGGTCGTCTCATCGCGTTCCTGGCTCTGCAAGTAAACGGCACTGAGTTGCCCCGCGCACGTCCGGCTCATGCGCCGACGATTGCCCATCGCATCGGTCTGCGCCGCCACCTCACCCAACGCATCGTAAGCCCAGCGGCTGTCGAGACCGGGGGCAGTTTCCAGTAACGCATCGCGAGCCGCGATATCCTCCGGCCAGTCCACCGCCTCAAGCGATGCCAGAAAATGACTGGTCTCCAGCAGCGGCAACCCCTGCACACTGTAATCGGGCATGTGCCGGGTGGTGGCGGGGTCGTCGTGACGGATCAACTGGCCGCACT
>NZ_JACVAI010000025.1 GCF_014851765.1 Pseudomonas sp. PDM04
AAGCACATCTACGTCGGCAACTGGTTCTTCGGCGCGTTCATCGTGGTGATCGCCATGCTGCACGTGGTCAATCACCTGTCGATCCCGGTGGACTGGTTCAAGTCCTACCCGGTGTACTCCGGCGCCACCGACGCCATGGTCCAGTGGTGGTACGGCCACAACGCCGTGGGCTTTTTCCTCACCACCGGCTTCCTCGGCATGATGTATTACTTCGTGCCCAAGCAAGTCGGCCGGCCGGTGTACTCCTATCGCCTGTCCATCGTGCACTTCTGGGCGCTGATCACCCTGTACATCTGGGCCGGGCCGCACCACCTGCACTACACCGCCCTGCCCGA
>NZ_JACVAI010000026.1 GCF_014851765.1 Pseudomonas sp. PDM04
TGAGCCGGACGTGCGCGGGGCAACTCAGTGCCGTTTACTTGCAGAGCCAGGAACGCGATGAGACGACCCTGGTCAGCGACATCCACTATAACGCCAGTGGCCTGGTCGAGCAGGAGCGGGCAGGTAATGGCGTCATTACCCGCGCCAAGTTTCGTCCCGAGGATGCGCGGCTCGAACGCTTGAGTGCAGGTCTGCCCGGCCAAGCCCTGTTGCAGGATTTGCATTACGCCTACGACCCGGTCGGCAATCCGGTGCAAATCGACGACCGTTCCAAACCCGTCACCTGGTTCAAAAACC
>NZ_JACVAI010000027.1 GCF_014851765.1 Pseudomonas sp. PDM04
GCCAATTCGTCATCGCGACCGTGTTCTGGGGCGTGGTGGGGATGGCAATGGGGGTGTGGATCGCCTCGCAACTGGTGTGGCCCGAGATGAACCTCGACCTGCCCTGGACCACCTTCGGCCGCCTGCGGCCGCTGCACACCAGCCTGGTGATCTTCGGCTTTGCCGGCAGCGCCCAGTTCGCCGCCAGTTACTACGCCGTGCAGCGCACCTGCCAGGTGCGCCTGTACTCCGACACCCTCGCCGCCTTCACCTTCTGGGGCTGGCAATCGGTGATCGTGATCATGCTGG
>NZ_JACVAI010000028.1 GCF_014851765.1 Pseudomonas sp. PDM04
TACCCAACCACCTGTGTCGGTTTGGGGTACGGTTCCTGGTTACCTGAAGCTTAGAAGCTTTTCTTGGAAGCATGGCATCAACCACTTCGTGTTCTAAAAGAACACTCGTCATCAGCTCTCGGCCTTAGAATCCCGGATTTACCTAAGATTCCAGCCTACCACCTTAAACTTGGACAACCAACGCCAAGCTGGCCTAGCCTTCTCCGTCCCTCCATCGCAATAACCAGAAGTACAGGAATATTAACCTGTTTTCCATCGACTACGCTTTTCAGCCTCGC
>NZ_JACVAI010000029.1 GCF_014851765.1 Pseudomonas sp. PDM04
TGGGTTGTCAGCGGTGGAGCTGTTGGCTGCCCGTGTCGATGCAGGATGGGTCGTGGCGCTGCTGGGCGAGGCGGGGCAGCTGGTGCAGCGCTGGGACAGTCGCGGCAGCCAGCAGCGGGGTTACGATGATCAATTGCGGCCCTTGGCGATCACCGAGCAGCTTCACGGCGAGGTCGCGCGGGTGGTCGAGCGTTTTCAGTACGGCGGGGTTGAGGGTGACGCTCGCAATCAGTGCGGCCAGTTGATCCGTCACGACGACCCCGCCA
>NZ_JACVAI010000002.1 GCF_014851765.1 Pseudomonas sp. PDM04
ACTTCGTGCCCAAGCAAGTCGGCCGGCCGGTGTACTCCTATCGCCTGTCCATCGTGCACTTCTGGGCGCTGATCACCCTGTACATCTGGGCCGGGCCGCACCACCTGCACTACACCGCCCTGCCCGACTGGGCGCAGTCGCTGGGCATGGCGATGTCGCTGATCCTCCTGGCCCCCAGCTGGGGCGGCATGATCAACGGCATGATGACCCTCTCGGGCGCCTGGCATAAGTTGCGCAGCGACCCGATCCTGCGCTTCCTGGTGCTGTCCCTGGCGTTCTACGGCATGTCGACCTTCGAAGGGCCGATGATGGCGATCAAGACCGTCAACGCCCTCTCCCACTACACCGACTGGACCATCGGCCACGTGCACGCCGGTGCCCTGGGCTGGGTGGCGATGATCACCTTCGGCGCCACCTACCACATGGTGCCCAAAGTCTTCGGGCGCGAGCAGATGCACAGCACCCCGCTGATCAACCTGCACTTCTGGCTCGCGACCATCGGCACCGTGCTGTACATCGCCTCGATGTGGGTCAACGGCATCACCCAGGGCCTGATGTGGCGCGCAATCAACGACGACGGCACGCTGACCTACTCCTTCGTCGAAGCCTTGCAGGCCAGCCACCCCGGCTTTGTGGTGCGCTTCGCCGGTGGCGTGTTCTTCCTCAGCGGCATGCTGCTGATGGCCTACAACGTCTGGCGCACCGTGCGGGTGGCGGACGTGCGCCTGGCCGAACGTGAAGCGCAGATTGCCTGACGGAGGCGCTGGAGATGGGTGAAATACTGCTGAACCTACTGTTTGTCGCCGGGCTGTGGCTGGCGGTCGAGTACTGCCTGAAGCGCGAGACCGCGCAGAGCCTGGACGACGCCAGTCTGATCCCCTTCGCCGATGACCCGGAAGTGGCGCGGCGCGTGGAGCTGGCGACCGGCAAGGTCGTCAAGGCGGTGGCGCCCGAAGAAGCCAGGCCGGGGTATGTAAACCTCGATATGTGATGCAACGGCAAACCCTGTGGGAGCGAGCAGGCTCGCTCCCACATTGAATGGGTTTCAGCCTCGGGAATTCAACCGCGTTCGCGAGGGATCAGGCTCTGCAACTGCTGCGCCAGAAAATTCGCATCGAAAGTAAAGTTGTCGGACTCCTTCAAGCCGTTGGTCTTGCGCCATTGCCAGCTGTCCGACGGCGGCAGGCACACCAGCGAAATGCTGCCGTACCGCGCCGCCGTCAGGCCCATCACCGCCAGGGAAATCTGCCCACCTGCGCCCATCACGTCGGGCAGGAACTCCACGGGTTTGCCGGCGATCACGATGCTTAGCTTCTCTGTCTTGAACGTCGAAGTCTCAAGCGGAACGCTCGGCCCCGAAGCCACATAGGCTTCGCGTGATACTTCCAGCAGGTTCGGTGCCTGGACCGGTTCCAGCCATTGCTGGATCTGATCGAACAGTTCGGTTATGCGTGTCGTCCACACCGCCGATTGCGCCTCGAACAGTTGTTGTTTGTGCGCCTTGCCGTCTGCGTAGTGGCGAAGCATCTCACCCAGTTGCTGTACGTCGTCCATTGCGATGTTCCTATGGTGGAAGCCGTGCTGCGGACCCTGAGCATGGCAGATGCCGGCGCCGGCCGTACAAATCAATGATGGCCGGGCACAACGCACACCGGCGATCCGACGACAGCTCGCGCTCACAGAAAGCCAGGCTGGCGGCCGGATCAGGCGTTGGGGGCCTGCCGGAAGCTGACGGCCAGGCGATTCCAGCTGTTGATCGTGGTGACGGCAATGGTCAGGTCGACCAGTTCGCTTTCGCTGAAGTGCTGTCGGGCCTGCTCGTAGACGTCGTCCGGCACGTGGCTGTCGGCAAGCAGCGTGACCGATTCGGTCCAGGCCAGCGCCGCGCGCTCGCGCGGGTTGAAAAAATTGCTGTCGCGCCAGACCACGATCGAATACAGGCGCCGGTCGGTCTCGCCGAGGCGCCGCGCATCCACCGAGTGCATGTCGGTGCAGAAGGCGCAGCCATTGAGTTGCGAGGCACGAATCTTGATCAGGTGCAGCAATTCCGGCTCGATGCTCAGGTGGCTGGTCAGCGCCTCCATGGCAATCATGGCTTTCATCGCCTTGGGCGATGCGCTGTAGTAATCCAGGCGGGACGTCATGACTAGCCTCGGGGGTCGATGGGGACTGTTCAAAATTAGGCGCTGATGCCTCGCAGTGACAGAGCCAATTACGCGAAATAACGGTGGGCCATTGCGCAAAAAGACCAATCCCCGGTTTTTGCACTGCGCAACTTCTGCGCAACCACGCTTGCGGGTAATCTTGCGCGACGCAAGCGCGCGTCAATTGCCCCAGGAGCCCCGTCGGTATGGAACTTCATGTTGTCATCAACGGCCGCAAGGACCTGGCTGGCCAGTTGTACAACCAGTTGCGCAGCGCCATCGAATCCGGCCGCCTGGCCGCCGGCACGCAGTTGCCGCCCAGCCGCCTGCTGGCGGAACAACTGGGCATCTCGCGCAAGACCATTTCCGACACCTATGCACAACTGACGTACGAGAACTTCCTGACCGGAGTGATCGGCAAGGGCACGTTCGTCAACACCCGGCCAGCGAAAGCGCAGCCCAAGCAGAGCCATACGCAACTGGCGAGCGCCGAGGTCATCGAGTCCTGGCGCAACCTGCCGGTGTTCCTGCGTCACCCGACCCTGGAAGGCTCATTGCGTTATGACTTCATCGGTGGCGCCACCAGCAAGGGTCAGTTCCCCCAGGACGACTGGCGACGCTGCACCGCCCACGCGCTGCGTCAGATGGCCGATTCAAGAGGGTTCTACAGTTTGCCCGAAGGCCTCCCGGCGCTGCGCAACGCCATCGCCCGGCACATCGCATTTTCCCGTGGGGTGAACTGCCAGGATGAAGACGTGGTGGTGTGCAACGGCGCGCAACAGGCGCTGGACCTGATTTCCCGGGTGATGACACGCCCCGGCAGCATCGTTGCCATGGAAGATCCCGGCTACCCGCCCGCGCGCCTGCTGTTTGGCAGTCATGGCGCCACGGTGGTGGGCGTACCGGTGGACGCCGAAGGCATTCAGGTCGACAAGATCCCCGACGGAACCCGCCTGATCTATGTGACCCCTTCGCATCAGTTTCCCCTCGGCATCGCGATGAGCCAGGCTCGCCGAGCGGCACTGCTCGAACGGGCCCGCGAATTGGGCGCGATCATCATCGAGGACGACTACGACAGCGAATTCCGCTACGAAGGCCGCCCCACCGACTCCCTGCAAAGCATGGACGAGCACGGGATCGTCGCCTACGTGGGGACCTTTTCGAAGACCCTGCTGCCGGAATTGCGCCTGGGCTACATGATTCTCCCGCCGGCGATCCTCGACGCCGTGGTCCGCGCCAAGCAACTGACCGACCTGCACACCTCCACTCTGCCCCAATGGGCGCTGGCCAAGTTCATCGCCGAAGGTTGCCTGCTCAAGCACATCCGGCGCTGTCATACGATCTATGCCGGACGGCGCGAACGCCTGCTGTCGCGTGTTGCCGGGGATCTGGCCCCCTGGCTCGAGGCGATCCCGAGCACCGCCGGTTTCCACATGACGCTTAGATGCAAAACACCTATCGATATTCCGTTGTTGGTCGAACTGGCGAAAAAAGTCGAAGTCGGCCTGTACTCCATCGAGCCCTTCTACTACCAGCAAATGCCGCAGGCCGGCCTGCTCATGGGCTTTGGCGCCATTGAAACCCTGGACATCGACACCGCCCTGGACCGGCTGCGGGACCTCTTGCAGCAGCTGGCGTAAGGCATTGGCCTGCGGTTTTATCCGGCGATTGGCTATTGGCGGTCCGGGAGTGCAGGCCTATTCTGCATGGGCGTTGTCCCTCAATGAGCAGGATTCGTCCGGCCTGATTCAGGAGTGTGAGTAATGTCCAACGAAGTGATCAATACCGTAAAGGTGCAGGCCGTCTCCGGCCGCTCGGAAGAGCTGGGCAAGCAACTGCAAAAGATTGTCGAAACCCTGCGCGAGTTACCGGGCTGTGAATCCTATATGGTCGACCGCTGCCCCGAGGACAGCAACCGCTGGAACGTCAGCGCCCGCTGGCAATCGGAAGCGGCCATGCACAGGCATTTCAACTGCCCGGAAGTCCAGGGCTTCATCGGCCTGATCGACAACCAACTGGCGAACGCCGTGGATTTCAACAGTTTCCCCCTCCGCTGACACGGTTGAAAGATCGCAGTCTTCGGCGATGCCGGCAGGGCTATGGGTACCTCTGCAGGCCTCGCCGCAGGCTGCGATCTTTTTTGTGCGCGAGCAGGATTGGTCCCCTCGCCTTCACGAAAATTGGCCGTTTGAACACCCGGGTACGCGGTCTACTCTGGTCCCTGACGACTAACCACTGCAGGTGATAATCCATGAAAGCTTTGCGCTTGTGTGCCGCTCCGCTGGCGGCTCTCGCCCTGACCCTCTCGGCCTCGGCATTCGCCCACGACCCCTCGGAAAAAGTCACGATCCTGCAGGACGAAGTCCTCAAGAACGTCCCGGACAAAAAAGCCCTGATGCTCGAAGTCGACTACAAGCCCGGCCAGTCGTCCGTCGCCCACAAACACGAAGGGACGGCGATGGCGTACGTACTGTCCGGATCGATTGTTTCCCAGGTCAAGGGCGAACCGGCAAAAACCTACAAGGCGGGCGAGTTCTGGTACGAACCGGCCGGCTCGGAACACCTGGTGTCGAAAAACGCCAGCAAGACCAAGCCGGCCAAGCTGCTGGTGTTCATGGTGTTGTCGCCAGACGAGAAAGTGTTGATTCCGCTGGAAAAATGAATTTACACACGAGCGGTAGCCCCGGTGTGGGAGCGAGCCTGCTCGCGATAGCGGCGTATCAGTTAACAACGACGTTGAATGTACAGACCTCATCGCGAGCAGGCTCGCTTCCACCGGGCGACAAGTAAACGGCCATAAAAAAGCCCCGTATCTTTCGATACGGGGCTTTTTCATTCAACGCCTGATCAGGCCGGTTCCAGCTCCGCGCTGGCCTGGGCGGCAGCAGGCACTACCGCTTGTCCGCTCAACGCCAGATCCAGCAACTCACGGTTGGCCACCGCATACATGGCGTAGTCCGTACCGCTGGCGGCACGGATTTCCACCAACATGGAGCGCCAGCGCTCGATCATGCTCTCGTGCTGCGCCATCCACGCCTCCAGACGGGCTTCCACCGAGCCTTCGCCCAGTTGCAGCACCGAGATGGTGATGGCGCGCTGTTGCCAGTCGACGTCATCGCGGAACGCTTCACGGGCCAGGGCCTGCCAGTTGTTTTCAACCGGCAAGGCACTGATCTGTTGCAGGTACCAGGTGATGTCCAGCTTCTCGCCCACGGCGAAGTAGGCCTTGGCCACTTCGGCAGGGTCCTGGCCGGTCACGTCGGACGCCTCGATGACAGGCAGCAGGGTGTACAGGTGCGAGGTACCCGCCACCATACGTGCCAGCAACTCCGGCACACCCGCTTCGACGTAAGCCAGGTAACGCTTCTGCCAGCCCTCGCGGGTCGGGCCTTCCAGCAGTTCGTCGAGCTTCAGGCCCAGCTCCTTCAGGTGCGGGCCGAAATGCGCGACGTCACGGGCGGCGTTCTGCTCGTTGCGGCGGGCACGCAGGAACCAGCGCGTGGCGCGACGGCCCAGGCGCATCAGCTCGTCCATCATCTCCAGTTGCACGTCAGCGGACACCTTGTAGTCCAGGGCTTCGATCTGACGGAACCAGTGCGGGAGGTGGAAAATGTCCCGAACGATGACATAAGCACCCGCAACATTCGCCGGGCTCATGCCGGTCGACTCCTTGAGTCGCTGAACGAAGGTGATGCCCATGTGGTTCACCAGGTCGTTGGCGATCTGGGTGCTGACGATTTCGCGCTTCAGGCGGTGACGGCGCATGGCCTCGGAGAACTTGCTCACCAGGGTTGGCGGGAAAGCGGTTTCCATGTCACGGGTCAGGTACTCGTCATCCGGCACCAGGGACTCGAGCAATTGTGCCTTGAGGTCGATCTTGCTGTAGGAGATCAGGACCGACAGCTCCGGACGGGTCAGGCCGTGGCCCGCCGCGACGCGTTCGTTGATCTGGTCTTCGGACGGCAGGAATTCGATGGCACGGTCCAGCTTGCCGCGACTTTCCAGGTCGTTCATCAGGCGCTTGTATTCAGCGATGCGTGGCAATGCACGACGCGCCGCCAGGGACAGGGCCTGGGTCTGCTTGTAGTTGTTGCCCAGCACCAGGCCACCGACTTCGTCGGTCATGCTCGACAGCAACTGGTTGCGCTGCTTGTCGGTCATGTCGCCGGCCTGAACCACTTCGTTCAGCAGGATCTTGATGTTCACTTCGTGGTCGGAGCAGTCCACGCCACCGGCGTTGTCGATGAAGTCGGTGTTGGAACCGCCGCCATTGAGACCGAACTCGACGCGGCCCAATTGGGTCATGCCCAGGTTACCGCCCTCGCCCACGACCTTGCAGCGCAGCTCATTGCCGTTCACGCGCAGCGCATCGTTGGCCTTGTCGCCGACGTCGGCGTGGCTCTCGCTGCTGGCCTTGACGTACGTACCGATACCACCGTTCCACAACAGGTCCACCGGCGCCTTGAGCAAGGCGTTCAGCAGTTCGGTCGGGGTCAGTTTGTCGGCCTGGATGTCGAAGCGCTCTTTCATCTGCGGGGAAATCGCGATGCTTTTCGCGCTGCGGGAGAAGATCCCGCCGCCTTCGGACATGATGCTGGTGTCGTAATCCGACCACGCCGAACGCGGCAGGTCGAACATGCGCTGACGCTCGGCGAAGCTGGTCGCCGGGTTCGGGTTCGGGTCGATGAAGATGTGCAGGTGGTTGAACGCCGCGACCAGTTGCAGCTTGTCGGACATCAGCAAGCCGTTACCGAACACGTCACCGGCCATGTCGCCGACGCCCACGACTGTAATGCTGTCTTCCTGGACATTGATGCCGCGCTCGCGGAAGTGACGTTGCACGCCCACCCACGCGCCCTTGGCGGTGATGCCCATTTTCTTGTGGTCGTAACCGGCCGAGCCGCCGGAGGCGAACGCATCGCCCAGCCAGAAGCCGTAGTCGATGGCGATGCCGTTGGCGATGTCGGAGAAGGTCGCGGTGCCCTTGTCCGCAGCGACGACCAGGTACGGGTCATCGTCGTCATGGCGCACGACGTTGGCCGGCGGAACCAGCACGCCGTCCTTCAGGTTGTCGGTGATGTCCAGCAGGCCGGAAATGAAGATGCGGTAGCAGGCGATGCCTTCGGCCGCGATCTCGTCCCGGCCGCCGCCCAGTGGCAGGCGACGCGGCAGGAAGCCACCCTTGGCGCCCACCGGCACAATGACCGAGTTCTTCACCTGCTGGGCTTTTACCAGGCCCAGCACTTCGGTGCGGAAGTCTTCCTCACGGTCGGACCAGCGCAGGCCACCGCGCGCCACGTTGCCAAAGCGCAGGTGCACGCCTTCGACCCGTGGCGAGTAAACGAAGATCTCGAATTTCGGCACCGGCTTGGGCAGCTCGGGAATCAGGTGCGGGTTGAACTTGAAGCTGAAGTACGACTTGTTCTGACCATTGGCATCGGCCTGGTAGAAGTTGGTCCGCAGGGTCGCCTTGATCAGGTCCAGGTAACGACGCAGGATGCGGTCTTCATTGAGCACCTGAACGTCGTCCAGGGCGCTGAGAATCGCGTGCTCCAGGCGTTGCTGCTTGTCGTCCAGATCGTCGCCGCTGAGCTTGCGCGCCAGGTAGAAACGGGTCTTGAACAACCGGGTCAACTCGCGGGCGATGTCGGTGTGGTTGTTCAGGGTGCTGGCGATGTAGCCCAGATCGAAGCCCAGGCGGATCTGCTTCATGTAGCGGGCGTAGGCACGCAGCAGCGCCACATCGCGCCATGGCAGGCCGGCGGTCAGCACCAGGCGGTTGAAGGCATCGTTCTCGGCATCGCCGCGCACGATGTGGACGAAGGCGTCCTGCAGGGTGTCGTTGAGTTGCTGGATGTCCAGGTCCAGGCCTTCGGCGGCGGTGAACGCGAAGTCATGGATCCAGAACTCGCGACCGTTGGTGTGACGCAGACGATAAGGGAATTCACCGAGCACACGCAGACCGAGGTTTTCCAGGATCGGCAGCACGTCGGACAGTGCCAGCGGGGTGTCGGCGTGATACAGCTTGCAATGCAGCTCGCGCTGGCCGGACACCTGGCCCAGTGGCTGATAGAAGCTCATCACCAGCGGGTTCTTTTCGTTCAGGCTCAGCAGGTGCTGCATGTCGACCACGGCCGAATGCGCCGCGAAACGCTCGCGATAACCGGCCGGGAAGCCTTTCGGGAAGTCGGCCAGCACGTTGGTGCCGTGGGCTTCGCCGAAGCTCTCGACGGTCAGGGCGGCGTAATCGTCCTGCCAGCTGCGGCAGGCCTGGATCACTTCGTTTTCCAGTTGCTGCGGGTCGATGTCGATGCGGTTTTTCGGGTCGACGCGCAGGATCAGTTGCACGCGGGCCAGCACAGACTCGGAGAAGAAGGTCCAGAACTCGCAATCCGAGGCTTTCAGGCGATCCATCAGTACCTGCTGGATCTTCTGGCGCACCTCGGTGGAGTAGATGTCACGCGGCACATAGGCCAGGCAGTAGCAGAAACGGCCGTACGGGTCCTTGCGCAGGAACACGCGGATTTTGTTGCGTTCCTGGATCTGCACGATCGACATCACGGTGCTGAACAGTTCGTCCACCGGGGTCTGGAACAGATCGTCCCGTGGCAGCACTTCGAGGACCTGTGCCAGTTCCTTGCCCAGGTGAGCCTTGGCCTGGAAGCCGGAGCGGCGTTCGATTTCCGCCACCTTGCGACGGATGTACGGAATGACCCGCACGCTCTCGCCGTACACCGACGAAGTGTACAGGCCCATGAAGCGGCATTCCTTGATGACCTTGCCATCGGCGTCGATTTCACGGATCGACACGTAGTCAGGGTAAGCCGGACGGTGGACACGGCTTGGGTGCGCAGCCTTGGCGAACGACAGCAGGGTCGGTTCGCGCAGGTAGTTCACGGCGTAGTCTTCGATGCGCAGGTCATCGTAGGTCAGGCCGACACGCAGCAGCTTGGCCAGGCCCAGGAAGGAGCTCTGGTCGTATTCGATGTGACCGCCATCGGCCTGGTCGGTGACCACGAACTCTTCGTAGCCGAGGAAGGTGAAATGGTTGCCCACCAGCCATTCCAGGAAGCTCTTGATTTCGTTCTTTTCTTCGGCATCGACGGCGAAACGGCTGTTGTCCAGGTTGGTCAGGATTTCCTGGACCTTGGCCTTCATCGGCTCGAAATCGGTGACCGCGACGCGCACTTCACCCAGCACCTGCTCCAGCTCTTTGCTCAGCACGTTCAGTTCGGCGGTATTGGCGCAACGGTCGATTTCCAGGTACATCAGCGACTCTTGCAGCACGTCGTCGCCCTGGGTGCCTTTTGGCAGGATTTCCAGCAATTCGCCCTTGCTGCCACGACGCACGCTCAGCACGGTGGTCTGCAAGGTGTGAATGCTGTAGCCGCGACGGTTCAGCTCGGTGCGTACCGAGTCCACCAGGAATGGCAGGTCGTGGTGCAGCACTTCGACCGCGGTGTGGGTCGACTGCCAGCCGTGGCGTTCGTAATCGGGGTTGTAGACGCGCACTTGCGGTTGCGCGTGATCGAAGCGCTCAAGCAGGCGCCACGCAGAAAGGGTACAGCCAGCGAGGTCGGACAGGCGACGCTGGGTCAGCTCGTCCAGGGAAATGATGCCGAAGAATTGTTCAGCGAACAGCGCCACTTGTGGCAGTGCCTGTTCACTGATGTGCTGCGCCAGTGCCGCTTGCAGTTGGTGCTGGAAGTCGGCTTTGCTGGCTGCGGTGAAGAACGCCATCTGTGGTACTCCGCTTGGGCTTGTTATTGATTGAAGCGTCGCGTGCAACACCCCTTTCGGGGCGATCCGTCATCCTGTTCCTGATTCTCGGGCAGAGGAAACAGGGTGACAGGTGGGTGAAGCTGGACGGGACACTCAGGTCACATTCACCTTCCGTGAATGGGCATCTGCAAAAACCACTGTGCGATCAATTGCACACTCTCTTTACAGGCAGGTCTTTACAGGTATCCATTCGATGCGCAGCTTAACCAGTGCGGCAAGGCCGCTGCTTGCAGTGCTGCGACATATTCGGTCATCGGAATGCAGCTGGCGCGACATGCCTCGAACAACACTAGCAGCCGCGAGGGAAATTGGGCGTTTTATCCCGTATTTACGGCACGGGCGTACCAGAAGCGCTCGAGTGACGTGCGGGGGGGCTCTCCCCTCCGTCCTTTCGCTTCTTGACCAGACGAGATTTTTTTCTGAATGGGCAGCGTCGCAACGATGCCCCCAAAAACCAGAAAAAAACATGATGTAACTTCGCACTATCTTATCCTTACTAATAACGCGAATTATCCTACGCAACTATAAGACCACTCCCTCACACATCTTATTTTCAAAAACAACAGAAGACACTGACAATATCGCTCCACCACAAGCAGACAACATCGGTTTGAATAGACAATGGATCGGTCACCCAACATGAAAGGAATCATGACATGTCGCAACTAGAGCTACCACTAACGATATTCTATGGCGACGGGACATGGGAAATCTTGAATCTGAACCCCAACAGAATCCGCGGGGACATTCGTAAAAACTACCCATTGGGAAATCCAATGCATGGCTTTACATTGGCCATCGAAAAGGACTATTTCGCGCGCAAACAAAACCTTGAAACAGCCTTGCAAATAGAATTGAACACCTCCGAAACCAGGCAACCGCCACCCACCAACAACACACCCGACGCATCGCTTTCTCGAACGATCAACGCGGTTAACGAGTTAATCTCCCAAAAAAACTCCCTACTTCAGCAAGAGCTGAAAATTATAAAAACATCGAAACAGCATGGAAAACTACAAGCCACTTACAACGCGATGATTCTGAAGGACCAAGTCGATATTCTTCAGCTGCGACAGAATCACTTGCATAAAGAGAAAGGCCGACGCGAAGCTGAGCTTTCTGCACAGCAACAAGCTGCCGAAGCCGCGCGCACTGCTGCGCAAGCGCAGCGGCAGGCTGAAGAACAGGCTCGCCTTGCCATTGAAGAAGAGTCTAGTCTCGCTGATGAATACAAACGCAACATCAGCTTTTTAGCAGACATGAATGAAAGCATCTTGAAAAAATATGGCGAGAACATGGGATACGTCGCACATAACCTTCAAAAGGATATTTCCGGGAAGAAGGTTAGAAGCTACCGAACAGCCATGAAAACTTTCGAGAAGGTCAGAAAAAATCCGAACGTGCGGCTTAGCCCGCAGGATACCCAAGCCGTTATCGACGCCCTGAATTCACTGGACAAAGCCACGCTTGCAGATAATGCGAATCGCTTGGCAAGAGCTTTCGGGCTCGTGGGAAAAGCGGTCCAGGCACACTCCATTGTCGAAAACGCGGCAATCGGCTTCAAGGATGGCAATTGGGCGCCTTTGATGCTGGAGTTGGAAAGCATTGCTGCCGGGGCGGGTGCAAGTGCGCTGCTAGCCACTGTTCTCATGCCGATTTTAACCATGGCAGTGCCATCAACTGCAGCGCTCATCATCACCGCTATACTAATGGCTTCCGCCTCCGCTTATCTTGATGCCAAGCAGGTAGATATCATCAATAAAAGAATTCTCAACAAGCTCAACTCACTCAAGAACGAGAACTAAATAAAAATATTAGCCAGGATCACCTCCACCTTGGCTACTCACATACCAAATCAACGCCGACACCCATCATGACCAATAGAATATTACTCCCTTACCGGCAGTTCATAGTTACGGCACTGCCGATTTTTCTGATAATTTATTTTGTCCCCGCACACGCCTCCACCCCGCTGCATTTTCTTATTGATAACTTTATAGAAACCCACCTACTGGGATATGCCGGATTCTGGACGAGCCATTATCCATTCAGCTCAAAAATAACTACAAATTACATAAGTATTCTCGGACCTGTTATCGCAATTTCAGTATTTTACAAAACGTACCCCAGCATTAACTTAACGCCGCTCCAAATGGAGAGAATAGAAAACCTTGGGGGCATTAAATATTGCCTGTTCTCACTCTGCATGATAGTCATTTTTTATTTTATACTCACCAAACACTATCTATACCCTTACGAGTTGATCAGCCAAAAAAACAGCCTGAGCATATTGGGCAAACATAAAATCCTGTATTCGCTCTACTCCACACTCATGCTCTTCGGGCTTTATCTGATGCCGGTGATATTTTATATTTACTTTATCCTCCTACCCCACAAGCTCTTTAAACGTTGGAAGGTAAAAAAACCACATCAGTAGGTTCGTGCATCCGTTCAATTAATCGACGGAGACGACTGAAAAACATAGAATGCCCGCCTCTTTTCCTGCTTTTCTCGACATGACCCAACCGTCAAGATCGCGACCTTTTTACCTCACGTCTATGACCAGGAGCTCCCATGCAAATGACCACCGCCCTGTTGATCGTCAACCCGTGCGACGACGAAGAAGACAACATGGCCATGCTGGCCTGCCACAGCAACCAGGGGGAAATGTTCCTGATGACCCGCTATCCGGACGAGGACGAGCTGGAAATCACCCTCGACGGCGAACCTTCGACCCTGGACGGCGTGAAAGTCACCCTCAGCCCGACTCGCCTGCTGATCGAAATCGCTGCAACGGATGCCGATGCGCTCAATGGTGATGATTCGCTGGAAATCATTCACGGCACCGATGCGGGTGACCTGGCGGAGGTCGAGGAGACCTTGCGCAACATTCTCAAGGGCACCGGGACTTACATCAGCGAGCTTTGAGGGCGTTTGTGCGGGCCCCGTCGCGAGCAGGCTCGCTCCCACAGGGGCTATACGAACGGCTTCTTTGTGGGAGCGAGCGTGCTCGCGATGGCGCTCGCCAGGTCGCCACCGTTCCCATCATTTCCCACACTTTGCACAAAATGCCGTTAGTCGCCGCCCCCCGCGATGGATTAAAGTAACGCCCCCAGCCCTGGCGTTAATTCGAACGTCTTCGGTCACCCTTTCCAGGAACAGTCATCGATGGAACATCGTGAAGCGCTGATCGCGCTGCGAACCTTTCTTTCAACGCAGATTCTCGGCCAGGAAAAACTCATCGAGCGCTTGCTCATCGCCCTGCTCGCCGACGGCCACATGCTGGTCGAGGGTGCACCGGGCCTGGCCAAGACCAAGGCCATCAAGGAGCTCGCCGAGGGCATCGAAGCCCAGTTCCATCGTATCCAGTTCACCCCCGACCTGCTGCCCGCCGACATCACCGGCACGGAGATCTATCGCCCGGAAACCGGCAGCTTCGTGTTCCAGCAAGGCCCGATCTTCCACAACCTGGTGCTCGCGGACGAAATCAACCGGGCCCCGGCCAAGGTGCAATCGGCCCTGCTCGAAGCCATGGCCGAGCGCCAGGTCAGTGTCGGGCGCAGCACCTACGAGTTGTCGCCGCTGTTCCTGGTGATGGCCACGCAGAACCCGATCGAGCAGGAAGGCACCTATCCGCTGCCCGAAGCTCAGCTCGACCGCTTCCTGATGCACGTGAAAATCGGCTTTCCGGACGCCGCGGTCGAACGCCGCATTTTGCAACAGGCCCGTGGCGAAGCGCTGAACGGCGAAACCAAGCCGGAACGCCGGGTCAGCCAGCAGGCAATCTTCGCCGCGCGCAAGGAAATCCTCGGCCTGTACATGGCCGACGCCGTGGAGGAATACCTGGTGCAACTGGTCATGGCTACGCGCACCCCGGCCAAGTTCGACCCGGAAATGGCCGAGTGGATCGCCTATGGCGCCAGCCCTCGCGGTTCGATCGCCCTGGACCGCTGCGCCCGGGCCCACGCCTGGCTGGCCGGTCGCGACTTCGTCAGCCCGGAGGACATTCAGGCCGTGCTGTTCGACGTGCTGCGCCATCGCATCATCCTGTCCTTCGAAGCCGAGGCCGCCGGCATTGACCAGGACCGGGTGGTCCAGCGAATTCTCGACGTCGTAGCCGTCGCTTGACCCCGATGAACGCCCACCTGCCGCCCGAGCCGGGCATCCGCATCAGCCTCTCCGACCTGATCGAGATGCGCCATCGCGTGCGCGAAGTGCAACTGTTCTCCACGCCAAGCCAGCGCAGCCCGCTGATCGGCCTGCACCACTCCAAGCTGCGGGGCCGTGGGGTGGATTTCGATCAGGTGCGGGTCTACCAGGCCGGCGACGACGTACGCACCATCGACTGGCGCGTGACCGCCCGAACCCAGGAACCGCACACCAAGCTGTTCCATGAAGAGCGCGAGCGACCGATCTTCATCATGGTCGAGCAAAGCCGTCGGCTGTTCTTCGGTTCCGGGCTGATGTTCAAGTCGGTGCTCGCCGCCCAGGCCGCGAGCCTGATCGGTTGGGCGGCGCTCGGTCATAACGACCGGGTGGGCGGGCTGGTGTTCGGCGACAACGAGCACTACGAGATCAAGCCACGCCGTAGCAAACAAAGCCTGCTGCAACTGCTCAACCGGCTGGTGCGGGTCAATCAATCCCTGCACACCGAAATCGAACAGAATCGCGACACCCTCAACCTGGCCCTGCGCCGCGCCCGTGAAGTCTTGCGCCCTGGCAGCCTGGTGATTCTGATCTGCGACGAGCGTGCGTTGACCGAGGGCACCGAACAGCAATTGAGCCTGCTGTCGCGCCATTGCGACCTGCTGCTGTTGCCGGTATCCGACCCGCTGGACCACGCCCTGCCCGCCGCCGGCCTGCTGCGCTTCGCCGAACGTGGCGCGCAACTGGAGATCGACACCCTGAACTTCGAGCTGCGCCAGACCTATCGTGCCCAGGCCGAGGCGCGGATCGCCCGCTGGGAACTGCTGGCGCAAAAGCTGCGGGTGTTGTTGATGCCATTGAGCACCCAGAGTGAAATGGTCGAGCAACTGCGCGAGTACCTCAACCCCCAGAATGCGGGGACGGGTCGATGAGCAGCCTGGACCAGTTGCAACCGCTGATTTCGCCGCCGCCCATCAGCCTCTGGCCGCCGGCGCCGGGCTGGTGGCTGTTGCTGCTGGCACTGGGGCTGATCGCATTCGGTCTGTGGAAAGCCCGAAGCCTGCTGCCGAGCAAACGCCTCATCGTGCGCGCCGAACAACCCCTGGACCCGGTGCGCCTCGCCGCACTGGCGGAACTGGCGCTGCTGCCCAAACCCTACGACGGCGCCCCGGCCGGTGCCTGGCTGCAGCAGCTCAACGGCCTGCTCAAGCGCCTGTGCCGCAACCATTACCCCTACAGCCAGAGCCATACCCTCAACGGTCGCCAATGGCTGGCATTCCTCGACAACCGCTGCCCCGCCGCCGGCCTGACGCGCTGGATGGTGCTGGTCGAAGGCGCCTACAAACCCGAATGCAAACTTGACGACAAGGCCATCGCCGGCCTGACCCAGGCCGTCGACACCTGGATTCGCAAACATGTTTGAGTTCGCCTGGCCGTGGATCTTCGCCCTGCTGCCGCTGCCGTGGTTGATGCGCCTCGTGCTGCCGGTGGCCGACAGCGGCGAGCCGGCGCTCAAGGTCAGCTTCCTTGGCGACCTCGAAGGCCTGGCGCGACGCCGCGCCCGGGCCAACCTGCCGGCCTGGCGCCAACAGGCACCGTTCATGTTGCTGTGGCTGTTTCTGCTGATTGCCGCAGCGCGCCCGCAGTGGCTCGGCGAACCGCTGCCGATTGCCGCCAGTGGCCGCGACCTGCTGGTGGCGGTGGACGTGTCCGGTTCCATGGATTTCCCCGATATGCAGTGGCAGGAGGACGAGGTCAGCCGCCTGACGCTGGTGCAACACCTGCTCGGCGACTTTCTGGAAAGCCGCGACGGCGACCGGGTCGGCCTGATCCTGTTCGGCAGCCGGGCTTACTTGCAGGCGCCGCTGACCTTCGATCGACGTACGGTGCGAATCTGGCTCGACGAAGCGCGGGTCGGCATCGCCGGCAAGAACACCGCCATCGGCGACGCCATTGGCCTGGCCCTCAAGCGCCTGCGCCTGCGCCCGGCACAGAGCCGCGTGCTGATCCTGGTCACCGACGGCGCCAACAATGGCGGTGAAATCGACCCCTTGACGGCGGCAAGGCTGGCGGCCCGGGAAGGGGTAAAGATTTACACCATCGGCATCGGCGCCGACCCGGAGCAGTCCGGCACCCCGGGCTTTCTCGGCGTCAACCCGAGCCTGGACCTCGATGAGCCGGCGTTGCAAGCCATCGCCGCCGCCACCGACGGCCAGTATTTCCGTGCTCGCGATGGCGCGCAGCTACAGGCGATCAAGCAAACCCTCGATCAACTGGAGCCGGTGACTCAACAACCGACCCAGGCCCGCCCCGCCCAGGCGCTGTACCACTGGCCGCTGGCGATGGCGCTGCTGCTGAGCATGTTGCTGGTCGTGCGCGAACGCTGGCCGGACAACCCGCTGCAGCGCCTGTTCACCAAGGACCTTCTGTCCCAGACCGCCCTGCCCGACTGGCGCCAGCGGCTCAGGCGCCTGCGCCTGCGGAGGCGCCGATGAGCGCTCTCTGGCCTTATTGGTTCCGGCCCTGGTGGCTGTTGCTGGTGCCGCTGCTTGGCTGGTTGCTCTGGCAGCTGTGGCACCGGCAGAAACGCGCCGGGCGCTGGCAGATGATTCTGCCGCCGGCGTTCCATGCCGCATTGCTCAGTGGTGGTAACGGTCGCGACAGTAAATTGCCGTGGGCGGCGCTCGGCGTGGCTTGGTTGCTGACGGTTCTGGCGCTGCTCGGACCGAGCTGGGAGCGTGTCGAGCAAAACAGCCAGAAACCGGCTGACCCGCTGGTGGTGATTCTGGAGCTGACCCCGGAAATGCTCGCCACCGACGTTACGCCCAACCGCCTGGAACAGGCACGCCGCAAGCTGTTCGACCTGCTGCAGAACCGCAGCGATGCACAGACCGCCATCGTCGTCTACGCCGGCAGTGCGCACACGCTGGTGCCGCTGTCGGACGATCTCGCCACCAGTCGCAATCTGCTGGATGCGCTCAAACCGTCGCTGATGCCCCAGGCCGGCCATCGCGCCGACCTGGCGGTGACCAAGGCCTTGGCATTGCTGAATCAGGGCGCATTGGGCGATGGCCGCATCCTGCTGATCGGTTCGTCCTTGAACGAACTGGAGCGCGAAGGCATTCAGCAGGCGCTGGATGGCAAATCGACCCAGTTTTTGATGCTCGGTGTCGGCACGGCCGAAGGATCGCCGATCACCCAGGAAGATGGCAGTTTCCTCAAGGACGATCAGGGCGCGATCCTGGTCCCGCACCTGGACGAGCCGAGCCTGAAAGCCTTCGTCAATGGCCTCGACGGCCGTTATCGCCATGCGCGGCTCGAGGATGCCGACCTGCGCGGCCTCGGCCTGCTTGGTGGTCCGCGCAACCTGCGCGATGACGGCCAGACCCTGCGTCTCGATACCTGGGCCGACCAGGGTTACTGGCTGCTACTGCCCCTGTTGTTCCTCGCAGCCTGCGCCGGGCGGAGGGGCTGGTTGTTCTGTGTGCCGCTGCTGTTCCTGCTGCCACAACCGAGTTACGCCTACGACTTCAAGGATTTGTGGTTGCGTCCCGATCAGCAGGGCCTGCACCTGCTCAAGCAGAAGCGCCCGGCCGAGGCCGCGCAGCACTTCGAGAATCGGCAATGGCAAGGCGTCGCGCTCTATGAGGCCGGCGACTACAGTGGCGCCGTCCAGCGCTTCGCCGAAGGCAACGACGCCCACGCCCACTACAATCGAGGCAACGCCCTGGCCAGGAGCGGTGAGCTGGAAGCTGCGCTGGATGCGTACGAACAGGCGCTGGAGCTGCAACCGGACTTGCGGCCGGCACTCACCAACAAGGCGCTGGTGGAAAACCTGCTGAAACAGAAGAACGCGCCCAAGCCGGTCGAACCGGACAATAACCAAGACGACAAGACAGACGCCCCGCAGGAACCACAGCCCGGCGCCGCCACGCAGCCGGCCAACGCCGACGAATCCAGGCCCGACGCACAGGCGCCCGCCACAGAGACACAGGAGCCGGAAACGGCACCGCCACGACCGGGCAGCAATGAAGTGCCCGGTAGCGAGCTGGGCGACGAACAAAGCACCACCCCGCCCCTGCGCCCGGCCAGCGATGCCATCGATGGCGAACAGCGCCAGGCACTGGAGCAATGGCTGCGCAAGATCCCGGATGACCCGGGAGAATTGCTGCGGCGCAAATTCTGGTACGAACAGCAACAGCATCAGGATCAGGAAAAAACTCGATGACCCGCTTCACCGCTTTCTTGGCCGCCCTTCTACTCTGGACCCTGCAGGCCCAGGCTGCGGAGTTGGTCGCCAGTGTCGACCGCACTCGCCTGAACTCCGGCGAAACGGTCGAGCTGACCCTGGAAACCAACGATGTGACGCAGTTCGGCAAACCCGACCTGACGGCGCTGGAGCCGCTGTTCGAGGTGCGTGGCACGCGCCAGGTCAACCAGTTGACGACCATCAACGGCGACAGTCGCGCCACCACCCGCTGGATCATTACCCTGCTGCCACGCCAGAACGGCAGTGTGGTGATTGCCCCGCTGAAACTGGGCGACGTGCAGAGTCAGCCCATCACCCTGCAAGTGGTCGAAAGCGAAAGCCGCGACACCACCGGCACGCAGGCACCGGTCTTCATCGAGGCCAGCCTCGATCAGTCCAGCGTGTACGTGCAGGCCCAGGCGATTCTGACGCTGCGTATCTACCATTCCGTCTCGCTGTACGACGACAGTAACCTGACCCCCTTGCAGATCCCTGACGCGCGTATCGAACAGCTGGGTGAATCACGCACTTACGAAAAGGACATCAATGGCCTGCGCCACGGTGTGATCGAACTGCGCTATGCGATCTATCCGCAACACAGTGGCCAGTTGACCATACCGGCACAGATCTTCAGCGCCACCCTGGTGGACCCGCAGCCAGCTCAGGACATCGAAGCCCAGGTGCCGAAATCCGGCAAGCTGATGCGGGTCAGCTCGGCCGAGCTGACGCTGACCGTCAAGGCCAAGCCGGCCACGTATCCGGCCGACGCCCCCTGGTTGCCGGCTCGAAGCCTGAGCCTGAGTGAAAGCTGGAACCCGGAGCCGGACCATCCACAGGTTGGCGACTCGCTGACGCGCAGCCTGACCCTGAAGGCCGAAGGCCTGGCCAGCTCGCAACTGCCGCCGCTGCCGGGCACCGACGTCAACGGTTTGCGGCGCTACCCCGACCAGCCAGTGCTGGGCAATCAGAACAGTGAGCGCGGCCTGGTCGGCAGCCGTGAAGATCGCGAGGCCCTGGTGCCCGTGCACAGTGGCGATATCGAGCTGCCGGCGGTGGACGTGGTCTGGTGGAACACTTTCGAGGACCACCTGGAACACACCAGCCTGCCGGCCCGCACCCTGAACGTTGCGAACAATCCCGGCCTGATCGTCGATACCCCGGCCGGCGTGCCAGCGGTTATCTCCGCTGCCGACAATGAAGCGCTGTGGTGGTGGAAACTCAGTACCCTGATCCTGGCCTGCACCACACTTATGGGCTTCGGCCTCTGGTGGCGCGCCCGCTGGCAGCCGGCGATCCTGCGGGCCGCACAGACCGGCCCGAGCCCGCGCACCGTGCTGGACGACCTCAAGCGTGCCTGCCAGGCCAACGACACCCACGCCACCCGCCAGGCCCTGGACGCCTGGGCTCGCCAGCAACCGGAAACTCTGGCGGACATGGCCGCGCGCTTCGTTCCGCTGTCCGACGCACTGGATGGGTTGAACGGCGCGCTGTACAGCGAGACCGGCCAACACTGGCAGGGTGAGGAGTTGTGGCGGGCGATCCGGACCATACCGATCGCCGAACGGACCCAGGACCCGCTGGGCGACAGCGGATTGCCGCCGCTTTACCCCAAGTAAACGCAGCGAAGGCGCCAGCCCATTACCCGCGATGGCGCCTGCTCCACCGCCTTCGCGAGCAACCCCGCCAAGACAATGCCCAATTTGCACGGCGAGTGTTATGTATCACTCCCGCTTTACCCTTAAACTCTTCCCCCTTTCGCCGCTGTCCATTTCCTCGCGGCCATGACCTTATTTCCTACGGAGCTCGCCTTGCGTCTGTTTCACACCTCCGACTGGCACCTTGGGCAGAACCTGCACGGCCAGGATCGCGATTTCGAGCACGCCTGCTTTCTCGAGTGGCTGTTGCGCCAGCTGAAGCTGAACCAGCCCGATGTGCTGTTGATCGCCGGCGACATCTTCGACACGGTCAATCCACCGGTCAAAGCCCAGGAGCGCCTGTACGACTTCATCGTCAGCGCCCACGAACAACAACCGAAGCTGACCATAGTGATGATCGCCGGCAACCACGATTCCGGTTCGCGCATCGAACTGCCCGCGCCGCTGATGCGTCGCTTGCGCACCCATGCGCTGGGTCGTGTGCTGTGGCTGGACGATGGCCAACTCGACGTCGAACGCTTGCTGCTGCCACTGCCGGATGCCAAAGGCAAAACGGCGGCCTGGTGCCTGGCGCTGCCCTTCCTGCGCCCGGCCGAAGTCACCGGCGCCCATCTGGGCGACGACTACCTGCGCGGCATCGGCCAGGTGCACGAATGGCTGATCGAAGCCGCCAACGCCAGGCGAAAGAAGGGTCAGGCCCTGATCGCCATCAGCCATGCGCACATGGCCGGCGGTTCGGTATCGGAAGATTCCGAGCGCAGCCTGATCATCGGCAACGCCGAAGCCCTGCCCGCCAGCCTGTTCGGCCCGAGCATCAGCTACGTCGCCCTCGGCCACTTGCACAAGCCGCAAAAGGTCAACGGTGAAGAACGCATTCGCTACAGCGGCTCACCGATCCCGCTGTCCTTCTCGGAAATCGCCTATCAGCACCAGATTCTCGACATCCAGCTCGATGGCGAAACCCTGATCAGCGTCGAACCCCGGCTGATTCCCCGCGCCGTCAACCTGCAACGCATCGGCCCTGCCCCATTGGCCGACGTCCTGCTGCAACTGACCGACCTGCCCAACGTCGACCTGCTGGCGGACATCCAGCGCCAGCCGTGGCTGGAAGTCCGGGTTCGTCTCGACGAGCCGCAGCCGGACCTGCGCAATCAAGTGGAAACGGCCCTGCAAGGCAAAGCCGTGCGCCTGGTGCGCATTGCCGCCGAATACGCCGGCAGCGGCAGTCGCGATGGCGTCGACGACGGCGCGGCCTTGATCGAACTCGACCAGCTCACGCCCCAGGAACTGTTCAGCCGCGCCTGGCAGGACAACTATGGCAGCGAGGTCGACGAGCAAACGCTGAAGGACTTTGCCGAGTTGCTGCAGGACGTGCAGATGGAGGGCGAGCAGCCATGAAAATCCTCGCCATCCGCCTGAAAAACCTCGCCTCGCTGGCCGGGCCCTTCGAGATCGACTTCACCGCCGAACCCCTGGCCAGCGCCGGGCTGTTCGCCATCACCGGCCCGACTGGCGCCGGCAAGAGCACCTTGCTCGATGCGTTGTGCCTGGCGCTGTTCGGTGCCGTTCCGCGCTTGAGCAATGCCCAGGCGTCGGCCAAGGCACCGGACGCCGACGGCGAGATCAGCACCGGCGACCCACGCACCTTGCTGCGTCGCGGCACCGGCGAAGGCTACGCCGAAGTGGATTTTGTCGGGATCGACGGCCGCCGCTACCGGGCGCGCTGGGAAGCCAATCGCGCCCGGGACAAGGCCGGCGGCAAGCTGCAGGCCAGCCGCCAGAGCCTGCGCGACATCGACCTGGATCAACTGCTCGCCAGTCAGAAAGTCGAGTTCAAGACTCAACTCGAATCGGTGCTAGGCCTGAATTTCGAACAGTTCACCCGCGCCGTATTGCTGGCCCAAAGTGAGTTCAGTGCCTTCCTCAAGGCCAACGACAACGAACGCAGCGAGCTGCTGGAAAAGCTCACCGACACCGCGCTCTATACGCGTCTGGGCCGGCGTGCCTTCGACAAGACCAAGGAGGCGCGCGAGGCCCACAAGCAACTGCAGGATCAAGCCACCGGCGTCACCCCGTTGGCTGCGCAGGCGCGTGCCGAACTCGATGAGCGCTTCAACCAGGCGCAGCAGCAGCTCAAGACCCAACAGGCGCAACTCAAGCAACTCGAGCAGCAGCACACCTGGCTGAAACAGCTAGGCCAATTGCAGGACGAACTGCTCAGCTCCCGCGAACAACTGACCAGCGCCGAGCAGGATTGGCAACACTTGGCCGGCGAACGCCTGACCCTGACTCGCCTGGAACAACTGGCGCCGCAACGCCACCAGTTTGCCCGCCAGAGCGAACTCAGGGCGCAGCTCACGCCGCTGGCGGCGCAGATTCAACAGCACACCCAGCAGGAACAGGCCTTGCAAACGCGCCAGGCGCAACTCGAACAGAGCCTGAGCGCCGCGCAAACCGCACTGACCGAAGCCCAAGGCCAGCACCGTTCGAGCGCCCCGCTGTTGCGCCAGGCCTTTGAAGCCCAGAGCAGCCTGGCCCGCCTGACCCGCGAAGCCGGCCTCAGCGCGGACCTCAGGCAGCAAGCCGAACACGCCTGCAGCGAAGGACAAAACACCCTCAAGGGTTTGCTTGACCAGCAGCAACGGGTGGCCGAGCGCCTGCAACAGATTGCCGCCGAACTTGAGCAAAGCACCCCGCTGGCGCCGATCAGCGAGGCCTGGAGCGCTTACCGTGACCGCTTGCAGCAGCTGATGCTGATCGGCAATCGCCTGAACAAAGGTCAGGCCGAACTGCCCGCGCTGGAGCAGAACGCCAACCTTGCCAGCGCAGAATGGACCGCGCAAAAGCAACACCTGGAAATGTTGTACAAGGAAGCCGGCGCCGAACCGGAAGCAGTGGCGGAACAGATCCAGTTGCTCGGCAACCTGTTGCAGGACAACCGCAAACAGCTGCGCGCCTTCGAAGAGCTGATGCGACTGTGGAGCAGCCAGCAGGCCCTGGACCAACACCTGGCCGAGTTGCAACAACGCCAGGCCAGCGCCCAACAGGAACGTGAACGCCTGACCCAGGACGGGGTGAAAACCCGTAACGAATTGGCGATCGCCGAGCAGACCCTGACCGTCACCCGTGAACTGCTCGAACGTCAGCGCCTGGCCCGCAGCGCCAGCGTCGAAGAACTGCGCGCGCAATTGCAGGATGATCAGCCCTGCCCCGTGTGCGGCAGCCCGGATCACCCCTACCACCAGCCCGAAGCACTGCTGCAGAGCCTCGGCCGCCATGATGAAAGCGAACAGGCCAACGCGCAGAAAGCGGTGGATTCGCTCAAGGAGAAGCTGACCGACCTGCGCACCGAGGTCGGCGGCGTGATCGCCCAGCAAAAGGAACTGCTGCAACAGCAGGAACAGCTGCTCACCCAGCAACAGAGCCTGGCGTCGGAGCTTGAGGCGCACCCGTTGTCCGCGCAGCTGTTCAACCAGGATCACGCCAGACGGGATGCCTGGCTGGCCCAGCAAAACAGCCAATTGAACCAGAGCATCAGCCAGGACGAACAACGGCAGACCGCCCTGCTGACCCTGCAGCAGGACGCCGCACGCTTGCAACAGCAACTGCGCGGCGCCGAGACCGCCAGTCAGCAGGCGACCCAGCACCTGATCAATCAACAACGTGAGCTGAGCAGCGATCGCCAGCGTCTGGACGAGGAACTGAACGCGTTCAGCAGCCTGCTCCCGGCCGACACCCTGGAGGCCTTGCGCGCCGAGCCGGCCGCGACCTTCATGCAGTTGGATCAACAGATCGCCCAGCGTCTGGAACAACTCGATCAGCAGCGCGACGAACTCGGCGAGCAGCAACAACGCCAGCAGACGCTGGAGAAGGAACAGGACCGGCAACTGACCCGCGTCCAGCAGCTCGAAGCGGCGCAACAGCAATTCGCGGCGCTCGCCGATCAGCAGCAGGTCTGCCAGCAGCAATTGGCACAACTGCTCGGCGAGCACAGCAGCGCCGAACACTGGCAACAGGCGCTGGATCAAGCGGTCGAACAGACGCGCCAGGCCGAAACCACGGTCAATCAGGACCTGCAAACGGTGCGCACGCAACGGGTGCAACTGGCGGCCGAACTCAACGCCCAGCAGGAGCGCCTGATCGCCCTGGAAGCTGAAGATCGGCAACTGAGCGCAAGCATCGGCGATTGGCGTGCACGGCATCCGGAACTGGATGACGGCGGCCTTGAGCAACTGCTGGGCATCGACGACCAGCAGCTTGGTGAGTTGCGCCAGCGTCTGCAACAGAACGAAAAGGCCATCGAACAGGCCAAGGTGTTGCTGCAGGAGCGCGACAAGCGGCTGGTCAGTCATCAGGCGCAGCACAATGGCAACCTCGACGCCGCGCAACTGGCCAGCGCGCTGGCCGACCTGCAACAGCAGTGTGCCGTCAGCGAACAGCAGTGCGCTGAGCTACGGGCCGAACAGGCCGAGGATCAACGCCGGCAAAACGCCAACCAGGCACTGGCGCAACAGATCGCCCAAGCCTATGCCGAGTATCAGCGCTGGGCGCGCCTGAATGCGTTGATCGGCTCCGCCACCGGTGACACCTTCCGCAAGATTGCCCAGGCTTACAACCTCGACCTGTTGGTGCATCACGCCAACGTGCAATTGCGTCAACTGGTGCGGCGCTACCGCCTCAAGCGTGGGGGCAGCATGCTCGGCCTGCTGGTGATGGACACGGAAATGGGCGATGAGCTGCGTTCGGTGCATTCGTTGTCTGGCGGCGAAACCTTCCTTGTGTCGCTGGCACTGGCGCTGGGCCTGGCATCGATGGCATCGAGCACGCTCAAGATCGAATCGCTGTTCATCGACGAAGGCTTCGGCAGCCTCGATCCGGAGTCGCTGCAACTGGCGATGGACGCCCTCGATGGCTTGCAGGCCCAGGGCCGCAAGGTCGCGGTGATCTCCCACGTGCAGGAAATGCATGAACGGATTCCGGTGCAGATCCAGGTGCAGCGCCAGGGCAATGGCCTCAGCACTCTGGAGGTGAAGTGATCACCCTCTACTCCTTCCGCCGCTGCCCGTATGCCATGCGCGCCCGCATGGCCCTGCGCTACTCGCAGGTGGCGCTGGACATCGTCGAAGTCAGCCTGAAGGCCAAACCGGCCGAAATGCTGGCGTTGTCGAGCAAAGGCACGGTGCCGGTGCTGAACGTCGATGGCCAGGTGATCGATGAAAGCCTGGCGATCATGCACTGGGCACTGGCGCAGCACGACCCGCAGGATTGGCTGCTCAGGGACGACCCCGTCGGGCAAGCGTCAATGGCGGCATTGATCGAAGAGAACGACCAGGTGTTCAAGGTGCACCTCAATCGCTACAAATATGCCGAACGCTACCCCGAGCAGCCGATGGTGTTCTACCGGGGCGAAGGTGAGCGATTCCTGGGCAAGCTGGAGCAGTTGCTGGAGCAGCGCGCGTATTTGCTGGGTGCTCATCCGAGCCTGGCGGACGTGGCGCTGATGCCGTTCATCCGGCAGTTCGCGCATGTCGATCGCGAGTGGTTCGCGCAGAGCCCTTACCCGCGCTTGCAGCGTTGGCTGCAGGGATTTCTGGACTCGGCGCTGTTCACCGCGATCATGAAAAAATAACCTTTCAGGCAAACACTTCGCACATCTGCACCGCCGAGCAATCGATCTGGAACGGGCCGAAGAAATCGCCCTGGCGTTTCACCGGCGGATTACCGGCCAGCAGGCCCATGGCCTTGGCGGTTTCAATGTTGTGCGCGAGGTTGTGATTGGCCTCGATCGACCGCGCGACCGAGCCTGCGGAGCCGTGGCTGAAGCCGAGCAACGAAGGCCCGTTGGTCATGAACGCCAGGAAGGCAACGACCCAGAGTCTGACCCCTTTCATATCCCTGCCACTCCCACCGCGTCGACGTGATCGACCACCGCGTTCTGCACGCGATGTTCGAACTGGATGCCTGGGTGAGCGACCTGGATCGGTGCGTCGATGTCGCGTTGCGATTGCGCCGAAAGGCTGACGACCAACACCAGCGCCAGGTACAGACCGATGGCCAGGTAGGCGCCGTATTTGGCTGAAGTAAGAATGCTGCTGGCCATGATGTTCTCCGTGGACATGTTTCGATGTCCACAGAATCGATCAAAAAAGCAGTGATAACCACTCAGGGTTATCCATAGTGACCATCAGCTTTATTGATCATTAAGCCAGTCTATTTCAGCCTTCAATAAAACTCATCATGCGCTCGTGCGCAGCGTCGGGCTCGCCGGGAACAGGCGTGTGAGCGGACAGGATAGGAGTTGAATAGAGGCAGAGAAGAACTACGGCCAGACGCATCGCCATACTGTCGATCCTTTTTATGGGAGAAGGAGTCAGAACGTCAGCGACAAATCTAATGGTATGGCCATGTGATATCAAGCCTTGCACTGATAGCACTGTGACGGTGTCGTAAACGCGTTATGCAGGAGCGACCTCACTCGTTTTTTTTCAAGCCTTGGCTCGATTCACTCAAGTGACTTCGCTCCTGCATAAAGGGTGCAGGGCTGGCTTTCAGGCTTGGGTCTTGTGATCCAGCGCGGCGTAGAAGTTGGCGCTCTGTTGCAGGTATTTCTGGGTGTAGCTCTGGGTGGGGGCTTTTTTGTCGCTGATTTCCACGTTGGCGCTGGCTGGCAGAGCAACGGTGGCGGAGATGGCGGAAGCGGCGATGATGGAGAAGAGATTGAAGTTCATGGGGTATTCCTCGTAGTCAGTGGGCTTGCTTGCCGGTTAAGGCCGTGGAGCAAACTTAACGGTCGAGGTGGGTGCGTTGAAATCTTTTGTAGCACTAACGCATATCACTGACATTGATAGAAAGCTACAGGCCCCATCAACCGGGGCCTGCGGTCTATTGACGCACCAGGAACTTCAGGTCGCTGGGGGCATCCATCGGCAGTTTCTGGACGGTTTTGCCCAGCAGGCCGCTCTTGGCATCGCGTTCGATCACGACAATCTGATTGCTCTTCTGGTTGGCGATCAGCAGAAAGCGGCCACTCGGGTCGAGGCTGAACTCGCGCGGGTGATCGCCTTCCACCGAACGACGCTGCAGCTCCTTGAGGTGGCCAGTGGCGGGGTCGATGGCAAATACCAGCATCTGGTTGGCGGTGCCCCGGTTGCTGACGTAGAGAAAGCGCCCATCGGCCGAGGCATGCAGCGCGGCAGCAGCCTTGTCCGACACCGGTTGCCCAGCGGCAAGGTCGACACTCTGCGTTTGCTCGAGCCGGCCGTCGCGGTAGTCGAACACTGCGACCTGTGCGCTCATCTCCATCGTCAGCCAGGCATGCTTGCCATCGGCGCTGAACAGCAAATGCCGAGGACCGCTGCCCGCTGGCAATTGCACGAACGCCGGGTCGGCGGGCACCAGCGGCAGGTCCGGGTTGGCCTTGGGATCGAAGCGATAGACAAACACCCTGTCGGCGCCCAGGTCATTGGAGAACACGAACCGGCCATCCGGCGACGGCACCGTGGAGTGGACATGCGCCGACATCTGCCGCTCGGGGTTGACCCGGCTGGCGGGATGGCTGCTCATCTGCACCACGGGCCGCAGTTGGCCAGCGGCGCCCAGCGGCAACACGGCCAGGGTGCCACCCGGGTCTTCAGCCACTGAATAGTTGCTGACGAACAGGTGGCTGGCGTCCTGGCTGAGGCTCGAATGGGTCGGCTCATTGCCCAGGCTCTGCACCTGGTTGATCAGGCTCAGCGCGTGGGTCTTGGGATCGATGGCATAGCTGCTGACGCGTCCGACCGGGTCGGCCTGTCCCGGACCGTTTTCGTTGACCACGAACAGGTAACGCAGGTCCTTGGACAGGGTCAGCCAGGACGGGTTTTCGCTCTTGACCACTTGCAGTGGTTTGGCCTCGAGCTGGCCGCGGACGCTGTCGAAACCCAGGCGATAAATCCCCTGGCTCTGGCCCCCGGTGTACGAACCCACCAGCACCTGGTAGTGCTCGGCAGGTGCTGCCTGTACGCCCATGGCGCCGACGCTGCTGGCGATCAACAGCGGCCAGAGCTTACGCATCCTCATGCACGTCATCCTCGTTGTCACCACCCGTGGCGTCCAGACAGACCAGGCGGTGCTCACCGGACTGACCGCTGATGACCCAGCTTTGCAGGGAGGCATCGAAGGTCGCCGCTTCAATCTGCGCCATGTTGAACACCCAACGCTTGAGCGCACGGCCGTCCATGCATTCGATGTGCAGTTGGTCCTCTTCATCAAGGGAGAAATCGAAGGCGTGCAGCCCGTCGATTTCCAGCATGTCGCAGGTTTCGAGGGCGGCGAGCAAGGTGTGGGTTACGGCAGTCATGGCAGTCAGTCTTTAAAGGAGAAAGACGCAATGATAGCTCAATGTGATGCTGGCCCCGATGCTGCGACCAACATAGAACGAAGGTGGGAGCGGGCTTGCTCGCGAAGAGGTAGTGTCAGTCGCCGATGATGTGACTGATAGACCGCTTCGCGAGCAAGCCCGCTCCCACCCTTGAATCGTGTTGCGAAGTGGCGGTTTTCAGCCGTTACAACCCCTCACGCGACGGCTGTCCATCCACCAGCCGCTGGATGCCCAGTGGGTTGGCGTTTTTCAGCGGGTCCGGCAGCAAGCTGTCGGGGTAGTTCTGGAAGCACACCGGGCGCAGGAAACGGTCGATGGCCAGGGTGCCCACCGACGTGCCACGCGCATCGGAGGTGGCCGGGTACGGGCCGCCATGGACCATCGAATCGCACACTTCGACACCGGTCGGGTAACCATTGAGCAGGATCCGCCCAACCTTTTGCTCCAGCAACGGCGTCAACTCGCCGAACTGTTCGAAATCGCCAGGCTCACCAATGATCGTCGCCGTCAGTTGCCCGTGCAGGCCGTGCAAGGCCGCACTCAGCTGCGCCTGGTCGGCGACTTCGACAAACACCGTGGTCGGGCCGAAGATCTCTTCCTGCAACACTTCATCGCCATCGATCAACAAGCCGACATCGGCCTTGAACAATTGCGGTTGAGCCTGATTGCCCTGCTGCGCACTGCCGGCCAGATGAGTCACGCCCGGATGCGCGAGGAGCTTTTGCAGCCCTTTGCCGTAGCTGCTCAAGGTGCCGGCGTTGAGCATGGTTTGCGCCGGCTGATCGTTGATCAACCCCGCCACCTGCTGCACGAACGCACTGAATTGCGGCGAGCGAATGCCAATCACCAGGCCAGGGTTGGTGCAGAACTGGCCACAGCCCTGGACCACCGACGCCGTCAGGTCACGGGCAACGGTTTCGCTGCGCGCTTGCAGTGCCTGGGGCAGGACGATCACCGGGTTGATGCTCGACATCTCGGCGAACACCGGGATCGGTTGCGCCCGGGCGGCCGCCATATCGCACAGGGCGCGGCCGCCACGCAGCGAACCGGTGAAGCCCACTGCCTGGATCGCCGGATGCTTGACCAGCGCCTCGCCGACTCCGCCGCCGTAAATCATGTTGAACACACCGGCTGGCATGTCGGTTTTTTCCGCAGCACGGATGATCGCGTCGGCAACCTGTTCTGCGGTCGCCATGTGCCCGCTGTGGGCCTTGAAGACCACGGGGCAACCGGCGGCCAGGGCCGAAGCGGTGTCGCCGCCCGCCGTGGAAAAGGCCAGCGGAAAGTTGCTCGCGCCGAACACGGCCACGGGACCCAGGCCGATGCGGTACTGACGCAAGTCGGGACGCGGCAAGGGCTTGCGTTCCGGCAAGGCCTGGTCGATCCGCGCGCCGTAGAAATCGCCGCGTCGCAGGACCTTGGCGAACAGACGCATCTGGCCGCTGGTGCGACCGCGCTCGCCCTGAATCCGTGCTGCCGGCAGCGCGGTTTCGCGGCAGACCACGGCGACGAAATCGTCGCCCAGGGCGTCCAGCTCATCGGCAATCGCATCGAGAAACTGCGCGCGGCGCTCGGCGCTGAGGCTGCGATACGCCGGGTAAGCCGCAGCGGCGGCCTTGGCGGCGGCATCCACCTCCTGCGGCGTGGCCTGCACGAACGTGCCTGGCAGCGCCTCGCCGGTGCTGGCGTCGACGCTTTGCAGTTTGACCGTGCCGGCCGCGCTGCGCGAACCGCCGATGTAGTTGTGACCCAGTAGCTGACTCATGGGGGTTTCCTTAAAGAGTACCGATGGTGCCGGGTTCGAAGACCGCTTCAACCGGTGCAATACCGTTGACCAACGGTGCGCCGAACTCGGCCTGACTGATTTCGAAGACATCACCCGGCTGCGTACGAATGCCGTCGGCAAACGATAGCGTCGCTGTGCCGAAGAAGTGAATGTGCACGTCACCCGGGCGCAGGAACTGACTGTACTTGAAATGGTGGTATTCGAGGTTCTCCAGGCTATGGCACATGTTCGCCTCACCGCTCAGGAACTCGTTCTGCCACAACACTTCGCCGTTACGCACGATGCGGCTGGTGCCCGCCAGATGTTGAGGCAGTTCACCGACCCGAAGTTCCGGGCCGTAGCTGCAACTGCGCAATTTCGAGTGCGCCAGGTACAGGTAGTTCTTGCGTTCCATGACGTGGTCGGAAAACTCGTTGCCAACCGCAAAGCCCAGTCGATAAGGCTTGCCATCGTGGCCGATGACATACAGGCCGCTGATCTCCGGTTCTTCACCGGCGTCTTCGGCGAATGGCGGCAGCGGGAACGGCTGGCCCGGGCGCACGACGATGCTGCCGTCGCCCTTGTAGAACCATTCCGGCTGCACGCCGGCCTGGCCCGCCGCCGGCTTGCCGCCCTCCACGCCCCACTTGAAGATGCGCATGGTGTCGGTCATCGCCGCTTCGTCGCTGGCTTGCTGGTGCATTTTGTCCCGAGCCGAGGCGCTGCCCAGATGGGTCAGGCCAGTGCCGCTGACCAGCATGTGCGCCGGGTCCGGATGGTCCAGCGGCGGCAGGATGCGCAGCTTGGCCAACAGTTCGGCGTAGTCGTGGCTGATGCCCAGGCCCTGTGCACTGACCTGGCGCTCAAGGCTGACCCCGGCCTCGATGGCCGCCAGGGCGAGGTCGCGCACCGTGTGCGCATCCTGTACTTCGCGCACCAGACCGGCCTCGACCACACCGACCCGGCGTTCACCGTTAACCAATTCGAATTGAACCAGACGCATGAATTTCTCCTGTTTGATTCAACACCGCCTATCCCTGTGGGAGCGAGCCCGCTGGCGATGGCGGTGTTTCAGTAGCATGAATATTGAATGTGATATCCCTTCGCGAGCAGGCTCGCTCCCACAGGGGGTGGAGGTGCTCCGTATTCAGCTCCGGCGGGCACTGGCGGCAAACTGATCCGCCGGCAATACATGCTTGCGCTCCAGCTGGCGATACACCACGCCGGTCAGGATCAGCCCGAACACCATCACCCCGGACAGGAAATAGAGTCCGGACGCCAGGTTGCCGGTGTATTCCTTCAACGCACCGATCACGAACGGGCCAATGTAGCCGCCGAGGTTGCCCACCGAGTTGATCAAGGCAATCCCCGCCGCCGCGCTGGCACCGGCAAAGAAACGGCCCGGCAACGTCCAGAACACCGCGGTGCAGGAAAACAGCGCGAACGCCACCAGGCACAATGCTGCCAGTTGCAGCACGGGCAACGTCAGCCAGGCACTGAGGAACAGGCCGACGGCCCCCAGGACATACAGCACCGCCAGGTGACCGTAGCGGTCATTCAGGCGATCGGAACTGCGCGGAATGATCAACAGGCCGACGATCCCGAAAATGTAGGGCACCGAGGAGACGAAACCGGTGACCAGATCACTGCCGCCGAACTGCTTGATCAGTGTCGGCAGCCACAGGCCCAGGCCATAGATGCTCAGGGTTACCGGCAGGTAGAACAGCGCCAGCAGCAGCACGCGGGTGTCCTTGAGCGCATGCAATGGATTGCCATGACGCGTCTGGCCGTATTCCGCCAGGTCTCTTTTCAGCTCGCCGGCCAGCCAGTCCTTCTCGGCCTGGTCCATCCATTTCACCTGTTGCGGACCATCCGGCAACCAGCGCAGTACCGGCCAGGTCAGCACGATCGCCGGGGTGCCGATGACGATGAACAGCCACTGCCAGCCATGCAGGCCGAGGATCCCGTCCATCCCCAGCAAGCCACCGGACACCGGGCCGGTGATCAGCATGGCGATCGGTTGGGACAGGATGAACAGGCCGAGGATCTTGCCGCGATGGCGCACCGGGAACCACTGGGTGATGTAGTACAGAACACCTGGAAAGAAGCCGGCTTCGGCGGCGCCCAGCAGGAAGCGCATCACATAGAAGCTGTGTGGCCCCTGGACGAAGGCCATGCCGATGGTGATGGCGCCCCAGGTGATCATGATCCGCGCAAACCAGCGTCGTGCGCCGAAGCGTTCGAGCATCAGGTTGCTGGGGATCTCGAACAGGAAGTAGCCAATGAAGAACAGCCCCGCACCGAGGCCGTAGGCCGCATCGCCGATGCCGATGTCAGCGCCCATGTGCAGCTTGGCGAAACCCACGGCGGAGCGATCCACATAGGCGATCAGGTACAGCAGGATCAGGAAGGGAATCAGTTTGAGTGTGATGCGACGAATAAGCCGCAATTCCTGGCTCATGAGATCGGTCTCCGATTGTTGTTGTTATGGAACCTCGGGGGACGCCTCTCGCGAAAATCGCCAGGGCCATCCCTCCAGTGAAAGCGACTATATAGTAATACTATTTAATCGAGCAACACTTCCAAAGCGGAGAAATTGCGCTTATGGTACGGGTCAGCACGAACAATATAGTCATACAATAAGAGAATCGATCATGTCTGATAAGAAACCCACCCTGCGCTCCGCCCAATGGTTTGGCACGGCCGACAAGAACGGCTTCATGTACCGCAGCTGGATGAAGAATCAGGGCATCGCCGACCACCAGTTCCATGGCAAGCCGATCATTGGCATCTGTAATACCTGGTCGGAGCTGACCCCCTGCAACGCGCATTTCCGCCAGATCGCCGAGCACGTCAAACGCGGCGTGATCGAGGCCGGCGGTTTCCCGGTGGAGTTTCCAGTGTTCTCCAACGGTGAATCGAACCTGCGCCCGACCGCCATGCTCACCCGTAACCTGGCGAGCATGGACGTGGAAGAAGCCATTCGCGGCAACCCGATCGACGGCGTGGTGCTGCTGACCGGTTGCGACAAGACCACCCCGGCCCTGCTGATGGGCGCCGCCAGTTGCGATGTGCCGGCCATCGTCGTCACCGGTGGGCCGATGCTCAACGGCAAGCACAAGGGCAAGGACATCGGTTCGGGCACCGTGGTCTGGCAACTGAGCGAACAGGTCAAGGCCGGCACCATCACCATCGACGACTTCCTCGCGGCCGAGGGCGGCATGTCCCGTTCGGCGGGCACCTGCAACACCATGGGCACCGCCTCGACCATGGCCTGCATGGCCGAAGCGCTTGGCACCTCCCTGCCCCATAACGCGGCGATTCCGGCGGTGGACGCACGCCGCTACGTGTTGGCCCACATGTCCGGCATGCGTGCGGTGGAGATGGTCCGCGAAGACTTGCGGCTGTCGAAGATACTCACCAAGGAAGCGTTCGAAAACGCCATTCGAGTCAACGCGGCGATTGGCGGTTCGACCAACGCGGTGATCCACCTGAAGGCCATCGCCGGGCGGATTGGCGTCGAACTGGACCTCGACGACTGGACCCGCATCGGTCGTGGCATGCCGACCATCGTCGACCTGCAGCCGTCCGGGCGTTTCCTGATGGAAGAGTTCTACTACGCCGGTGGCCTGCCTGCCGTACTGCGACGCCTGGGTGAAGCCAATCTGATCCCGAACCCGAACGCCTTGACGGTCAACGGCAAGTCCCTGGGCGAGAACACCAAGGACGCGCCGATCTATGGCGAGGACGAAGTGATCCGTACCCTCGACAACCCGATCCGGGCCGATGGCGGGATCTGCGTGCTGCGCGGCAACCTGGCGCCGCTCGGTGCCGTACTCAAGCCTTCGGCGGCCACGCCGGAACTGATGCAGCATCGCGGGCGTGCCGTGGTGTTCGAAAACTTCGACATGTACAAGGCCCGGATCAACGACCCGGAACTGGACGTGGACGCCAGCTCGATCCTGGTGATGAAGAACTGCGGGCCGAAGGGTTATCCGGGCATGGCCGAAGTCGGCAACATGGGCTTGCCGGCCAAACTGCTGGCCCAGGGTGTGACCGACATGGTGCGCATTTCCGATGCGCGCATGAGCGGCACCGCCTACGGCACCGTGGTATTGCACGTGGCGCCGGAAGCGGCGGCTGGCGGTCCTCTGGCCGTGGTGAAGGAAGGTGACTGGATCGAACTGGATTGCGCCAGCGGCCGCCTGCACCTGGACATTCCGGATGCCGAACTCGCCGCGCGCATGGCCGACCTGCAACCGCCACAACAGTTGCTGGTGGGCGGCTATCGTCAGTTGTACATCGACCATGTCTTGCAAGCGGACCAGGGTTGCGACTTTGACTTCCTGGTCGGCTGCCGTGGGGCCGAAGTGCCGCGTCACTCGCACTGACGCCCTCTCACGAGGGGAAGTACCTGTGGGAGCGAGCCGCCCGGAGCCGGCTCGCTCCCACATTTGGTTTTGCACTCGTCTCAAGAGTACGCCGCGCCTGTTATCATGCGCGGCATCTCCATCGCACAGGATCGCGCCGTTCCCCATGGACTACCGCAAACCCTCCGACCGCAAGAGCATGCATTCGCGCATCGTCCAGGAACTGGGCATGCAGATCGTTTCCGGTCGCTTCAAGCCGGACGACAAACTGCCCGCCGAAGCCCTGCTGTGCGAAGAGTACGCGGTCAGCCGGCCGGTACTGCGCGAGGCCACTCGCGTGCTGGTCGCCAAGGGCCTGGTGTATTCCCGTCCGCGGGTCGGCACGGTGGTCAAGCAGCGCAAGGAATGGCACATGCTCGACCCGGACGTGCTGCACTGGCTGATGCAAAGCAGCCCGCAAAATGAATTCTTCGACCTGCTGACCAGCGTTCGCAGCATCATCGAACCGGCCGCCGCCGCCCTGGCCGCGCAGCACGCCACGGACGCCGACATTGCCGCCATCGGTGAAGCCTACCAGCGCATGGAGACCGCGCCGACCCCCGAAGCCCTGCTGCAACCGGACCTGGACTTCCACAGCCGTATCGCCGATGCCACCCACAACGACCTGCTGGCCAACCTGTGCAACATGCTCGCGGTGGCAATTGCCGAGGCCTTGAAGCACTCCAATCAGCGCCCGAACCTGCATGAACTGGCACTGCCTCGCCACAAGGCGATCCTGACCGCCATCGAGAACCGTGACGCCCTGGGTGCGCGGCACGCGACGCTGGTGCAGCTGGATGATGCGCGCAGTGCGTTGCATGTGGTGTTGGGCAGCGATCCGGCCTGACCCCCGACACCACAAATCCCTGTTCGAGCGAGCCTGCGCGCTCCCACCCGATTGGATCAGTATGAATTCGAGACATGAAAAAGCCGCAACCTGGGTTGCGGCTTTTTCATTTCAGACCAGGATCAGTGGGCAAACAACGAATTGCCCTTCTGCCCCGCCAGTTTCTCCGGTTTGATCAGGAACCGCGCCAGTGCCGGCAGCAGCCACAGCGCCCCGAACATGTTCCACAGCAGCATGAAGGTCAGCATCAGACCCATGTCGGCCTGGAACTTGATGGCCGAGAAGATCCAGGTGCACACGCCAATGGCCAGGCACAGACCGGTGAACAGCACCGCTTTACCGGTGGACTTCAGGGTCTGGTAGTACGCCTCCTGCAACGGCAAGCCGGCGCGCAGGAAACTTTCCAGGCGACTGTAGATGTAGATGCCGTAGTCCACGCCAATCCCCACGCCCAATGCCACCACCGGCAGGGTCGCGACTTTCACGCCGATACCCATGAAGGCCATCAGGGCGTTGCCCAGGACCGAGGTCAGCACCAGCGGCAGGACGATGCACAGGGTCGCCGCCCAGGAGCGGAAGGTGATCATGCACATGACCGCCACGCAGATGTACACCAGGATCAGGATGGTCAGCTCGGACTTCTTGATCACCTCGTTGGTGGCCGCCTCGATCCCGGCGTTACCGGCCGCGAGGATGAATTCCAGGCCATCCTTGTTGTTTTCCTTGGCGAACTCCTGCACCGCATGGACGGCGCGGTCGAGGGTCTCGGCCTTGTGATCGTTGAGGAACACCAGCACCGGCGCCAGGGAGCAACTGTTGTTGTACAAGCCATCGGCACGGGCGATGGAGTTGTTCAGCACGTCGGAGTTGCGCGACAGGGTTTCCCATTTCAGGTTGCCCTCGTTCATGCCCTTGATCATCTGCTTGGACACGGTCACCAGGGAAATCGCCGACTGCACGCCCTCGGTGTTCTGCATCTTCCACATCAGTTCGTCGATCGGCGCCATGGTCTCGTAGTGCGAACAGCCTTCGGCCTTGGTCTTGACCATCACCACCAACACGTCCGAACTGGTGGAGTAGTTGCTGATGATGAAGTTGTTGTCCTTGTTGTAGCGTGAATCCGGACGCAGTTCGGGAGCCCCCTGGTCGAGGTCGCCGATCTTCAGGTTCTGGCTGTACCAGAGGCCGCCCCCGAAGGCGATCAGCGCCAGGGCAATGGAAACCGGAGCGACTTTCGGGCTGGCAAAGCTCGACAGCAGGCGCCAGAACGGGTGCTCGCGGTGCGCGTCCTTCTTGCTGCGCTCGACCGCACGCTTGCTGATGCCGACGTAGGAAATCGCCACCGGCAACAGAATCAGGTTGGTGAACACGATGACCGCCACACCGATGGACGCACCGATGGCCAGTTCGCGAATCACACCGATATCGATGATCAGCAACGTGATGAAGCCAACCGCGTCCGCGAGGATCGCAATCATCCCCGGCAGGAACAATTGACGGAACGTACGTCGTGCCGCCGTCAGCGCGTTATCAGCCTCGCTCGACTGCAAGGCGATACCGTTGATCTTCTGTACGCCGTGGGAAATACCGATGGCGAAAATCAGGAACGGCACCAGCATCGAATACGGGTCGAGGCCGAAGCCGAAGAAGTGCATCAGGCCCAGTTGCCAGACCACCGCGACCAGCGTCGTGCTCAACACCGCCACGGTGCTGCGCATGCAGTTGGTGAACCAGTACAGCAGAATCAGAGTGATGACGAAGGCGACGCCGAAGAACATCACCACCATCACCAGCCCGTCGATCAGGTCGCCGACCTTCTTGGCGAAACCGACGATGTGGATCTTGACGTTGGGGTTCTGTTTTTCGAACTTGTCGCGGATCTTTTCTTCAAGATCGTGGGAGAACTTGCGGTAGTCCAGCGCCAGCAACTTGCCCTGGTCCTGCGGGTCCGGGTAGGACTCCAGCAACGGGATGTCGACGATGCTCGACTTGAAGTCGTTGGCCACCAGACGTCCGATCTGACCGGACTTGAGCACGTTATTGCGCAGCAGGTCGAGGCTTTGCTGGGAACCGTTGTAACTCTGCGGGATCACTTCACCACCGGCAAAGCCCTCCTCCGTCACCTCGGTCCAGCGTACGCTCGGGCTCCACAGCGACTTCAGGCCGGAACGGTCAACGCCGGAGATGTAGAACACCTCGTCGTTGATCTGGCGCAGCGTCTCCATGTACTCCTTGGAGAAGATGTCACCGTCGGTGGCTTCCACCGAAATGCGCACGGTGTTGCCCAGGTTCGCCAGATCGTTGCGGTGCTCCATCATTTTCTGGATGAACGGATGCTCCAGCGGGATCATTTTTTCGAAACTGGTGGACGGCCGGATCAGCGTCGCCTGCCAGAACAGGAAAATGCTGACCAGCAGGCAGATGAAGATCACTGCCGGGCGGTTATTGAAAATCAGGCGTTCGAGGAACGTCGCCTTGTCCTGGTGATGGCTTGTCATGGATGTCATAGCTCCGCCCTTCTTATTATTTGCCCAGCTCTGAGCCGGTTGGCGAAGTAGCGCGAACGCCGCCCTGTCCTGCCAGAATCAAGTTGCCGTTGCCTGCCGCGGTCACCGCAGAAACGGAGATGCGATCCGGACGATTGAATACGCTGAAGGTTTCGCCGTCGTCGTTGCTGCGCACGACACTGCCACCGTTGCCGACGATCACGATGGAACCGTCATCCAGCAGCGTAGCGCCCGACAGCCCGAACTCCAGCGCACCGCGGGCCGCCTTCAGCTCGACCGGTTCCCAGGTGCTGCCAAAGTCGGTGGAACGAAACAGGTTGCCGCGCAGGCCGTAGGCCAGCAGCGTGTTGGGTTGGGCTGTGCCGATCACGCCAAACAGCGAGCCTTCGTAAGGGCCTTCAAGCTTCTCCCAGGTCTGGCCCCCGTCGGCCGAACGGAACATGCTGCCCTGCTCGCCGACGATGAACAGCCCGGCATCCTTGACCGCAGCGATGGCGTTGAGGTGGTACTGGTCTTCGTTGTCGAGGCGGTCGCTGGCGTCTTCCCAGTGCTTGCCGCCGTCGGTGGTCGCCATCAGCGAACCATAGGCGCCCACGGCAAAGCCGTTGTTGGCGTCCTGGAACCAGACGTCGAGCAGCGGCGATTCGCGGGTGAGGTCTTCGAATTGCTTGGTCCAGGTGACGCCGCCGTCTTCGCTGGCGAGGATCTGGGCGTCATGGCCGACGGCCCAGCCGTGCTTGTCATCGACAAAATACACCGAGGTCAGCAGTTGCCGGGTCGGCACCTTGGCCTGGGTCCAGGTCGCGCCCTGGTCATCGGAGTACAGGATGTGCCCGCGATCGCCGACCGCCACCAGGCGCTTGCCGGCGTGCACGACGTCGAGCATCAGGCTTTTACTGGCCTTGGCCGATTCCACGGAATAGATAACATCGGATGACGGCGCGGCGGCAGCCAGCACAGGAGCCGACCACACGGCGCAGCCCAGCAGCGAGAGCGCTGTGGCCAGCAACGCGAATTTACGCAGTGCCGGCGGGCGGCTGGTACCCACACCCATGACAGGCTCACTCATAGACCTTCCCCCATTATTATTGTTAGGTCATTCAACCTTTCAGGGCGCCGCAAGGGGTACTCGAAGGGATTGAATGGTTAGGAGCATAGTCCTGAAACCCGCAATCCAGAGCCCCTTCGGAAGCTGGGCTTATCCTATCGGGGTTTGGAAAGGTCTGACAATCGACGCCACGTTATCTTTTGTTAACCCGGCGGGGTCGGGAGGGAGGCTGAATGATGGGGTATCAGGCGGGGTGATCGGGAGCGGCCACCTGTGGGAGCGAGCGGGCTCGCTCCCACAAGGATCGAGTAGTGAACCAGCCGAGGCTTACGCCAGGCTCTTGCTCACCACTTCAAACACATCGCTGGACAACTGGCCCGAAGCGCGGATCCGCTCCAGTTCACCTTTCATCAAGGCCTGGCGAGCGCCGTCGTACTTGCGCCAGCGCGTCAGCGGCGCCAGTTGGCGAGAGGCGATCTGCGGATTGAAGCCATTGAGCTCGATCACCAGATCCGCCAGGAAGCGGTAGCCCGAGCCATCGGCTGCATGGAAGTTGATCAGGTTCTGCCCGGCGAACGCACCGATCAGTGCCCGCACCTTGTTCGGGTTCTTCAGGTTGAACGCCGGGTGCTGCATCAACGCCTTGACCCGATCCAGCCCGCCCGGCAGGGTGCTGCCGGCCTGGACGCTGAACCACTGGTCCATGACCAGCGGGTTGTCCTTGAAGTGCTCGGCAAACGCCGCCAGCGCCCGGGCCTTCTGCTCTTCGTGCGGCGAATTGACCAGCACGGCCAGGGCCGTCAGGCGCTCGGTCATGTTGTCACTGTTCTCGAACTGCTCGAGCGTCGCCGCCAGCACTTCGGGCTTGCCACTCAACATCAGGTACGACAGCGCAATGTTCTGCAACGCACGGCGTGCAAAGTGCTCGGCCTCAGCGATGTAGGGCGTCTGTTTCGACAGGTCGCGATTGGCCTGGTAACGCAGCCACAACGCTTCGAACAAACCGTCGGCCAATTGTTTACGGGCAAATTCGCGGGCGATATGGATGGCCTCGACATCGGCCACCTCGCTGATTTCGGTCAGGTAGGCCTCGCCCGGCAGTGCGAGCATCTCGGCGACCATTGCCTGGTCCAGCGATTCGTCCGACAGCACCGTGCGCAAGGCGGAAACCAGGCGCGGGTCGAGCACCAGCGGCTCGCCCTTCTGCTGCTGGGCGATCAGTTCCTGCAGCACTTGCACCGACAGTTGCTGACCGGCATCCCAGCGGTTGAAGCCGTCGCTGTCGTGCTGCATCAGGAACATCAACTGGTCACGGCTGTACGGGAAGCTCAGTTTCACCGGCGCCGAGAAGCCGCGCAGCAACGACGGTAGCGGTTGTTCGGCGATGTCGACGAACGTGAACGTCTGCTCGGCTTGCGTCACCGAAAGCACTCGCGAAGTGCCCTGGGCGCTGGCTTCGCCAGACAGGCGCAAGGCAATGGCCGCGCCGTTGGCGTCCAACAGGCCGAGCGCCACCGGAATCACGAAGGGCAGCTTTTCAACCTTGTCCGGGGTGGCCGGGCAGCTCTGGCGGAACGTCAGGCTGTAGGTTTTCGCCGCGGCATCGTAGGACTCGCTCACCGCCAGGCGTGGCGTACCGGCCTGGCTGTACCAGCGTTTGAACTGGGTCAGGTCGACGCCATTGGCGTCTTCCATGGCCTTGATGAAGTCGTCGCAGGTCACGGCCTGGCCGTCATGGCGTTCGAAATACAGGTCGCTGCCTTTGCGGAACCCTTCGGCGCCGAGCAAGGTGTGGATCATGCCGACCACTTCCGAACCCTTTTCGTACACGGTCAGGGTGTAGAAGTTGGAGATCTCTATGAAGCTGTCCGGGCGCACCGCGTGGGCCATGGGACCGGCGTCTTCGGCGAACTGGTGCGTGCGCAGGTACGCCACGTCCTGAATGCGCTTGACCGTGGCCGAGTTCATGTCGGCGGAGAAACCCGAGTCACGGAATACGGTAAAGCCTTCCTTGAGCGACAGCTGGAACCAGTCGCGACACGTCACGCGGTTGCCCGACCAGTTGTGGAAGTATTCGTGGGCGACGATCGCTTCCACACGCTGGTGCGCGGCGTCGGTCGCGGTTTCGGCACGCGCCAGTACCGCGCTGGAGTTGAAGATGTTGAGGCCCTTGTTCTCCATCGCCCCCATGTTGAAGTCGTTGACGGCCACGATCATGAAGATGTCCAGGTCGTACTCGCGACCGTACACCTCTTCATCCCAGCGCATCGACTTCTTCAGGCTGTTCATCGCGTGCTGGCACTTGTCGATGTTTTCCGGCTCGACGTAGATGCGCAGCGCCACCGTGCGTTCGGTCATGGTGGTGAAGGTGTCCTCGACACACCACAGGTCACCGGCCACCAGCGCGAACAGGTACGCCGGCTTCATGAACGGGTCTTCCCACGTCGCCCAATGCCGGCCGTCTTCGCCCGGGCCGCTGGCAATCGGGTTACCGTTGGACAGCAGCACCGGGTAGCTGTGCTGCTCGGCGACCACGGTGGTGGTGAACTTGCTCATCACGTCCGGGCGGTCGAGGTAGTAGGTGATCTTGCGGAAACCTTCGGCCTCGCACTGGGTGCAGAACATCGTGCCGGACTTGTACAGGCCTTCCAGCGCGGTATTGGTTTCCGGATGGATCCTGACGCTGGTGTCGACCGTGAACGTGGTGCCGGTCGGTTGCAGGGTCAGGTGGTTCTCGGTCAACTGGTAGTCGGCAGCGCTCAGTTCGCGGTCGGCCAGGGTCACCGACAACAGTTCCAGCTGCTGGCCATCCAGCACCAGCGGCGGCAGGCCCGGGCCGCGCTCGGGGTTACGGCGCATCACCAGTTGCGCGTGGACCAGGCTGTGGTCCTCGAACAACTCGAAGGTCAGGTGCGTTTCGTCGATCAGGTACTCGGGCGCCTGATAGTCTTTCAAATAGATCATCTTCGGTTGTTCGGTGCGCATGCTGGAGTCCTTACTGATGCACGGCGAGTTGATAAGCCGTGTATTTACGAATATTGATCACGCCGGTGTCGAAAATCAGGTACTGGCCCTTGATCCCCAGCAGCGTGCCTTCGGCAATCGGGTTCTTGTCCAGGTTGAAGCTGACGATCTTGGCCGGGTACTGCTGGACCGGAAAGCGGATTTCCAGCGGTTCCACATCGGCAATGGTCTGGATCGCCTGCAGGCCGAATCGTTCCTGCAAAGCCTGCAATCCCTCGGCACAGCGGTCGAACAACTGGTCGCGAATTTCCGCCAGGTCCACCGCCGCCGCCTCGCCCTTGAGTAACGCACGCCAGTTGGTCTTGTCCGCCACCTGACTGCGCAGCAGGTCCTCGACGAAACCCGATTGCTGGCGGGTGGCGACACGCATGATCGGCAGTGCCTGGCGGGCTCCCTGGTCGATCCAGCGGGTTGGCAGCTGGATGGCCCGGGTTATCCCGACTTTCACCCCGGACGAGTTCGACAGATACACAATGTGATCGGTCATGCAGAACTGCTCGCCCCACGCCGGTTCACGGCAGGTGCCGGCGTCGTAATGGCAGCGCTCCGGGCTCATGATGCACAGGTCGCACTGCGCCAGCTTGGTCATGCACGGATAGCAGTAACCCTGGCTGAAACTGGTTTTGGTCTTGCGCCCGCAATGGGAGCAGAAAATCGCCCCCAGGTATTCCAGGCGGACCGTGCTGCCGATCAACGGATTGACCGGCACCTCGAGCTCGCCCAGACGAAACGCGTACTGCACCTCGGCCCCGTCAAGGCGTGCCGACATCTTGCTGATTGCACCGCGGCCAATCTCGATCAATGGACGGCATCCGACTTGAACAGCACGTTCGGAATCTCGATCGATTTGGAAGCGCACTCCTGCACGCCCATGTAGCCGGTGCGCTGGTCTTCGGGCAGGTTCTGGATTTCCCAGGCGATCATCGCTTGCAGCGACAGCTCGCGCTGCTCGGCGGTGAGTTTGCCACCGTCGGACCATTTACCGATTTCCACCGCCACTTTCAGGCTGTTGTAGATATCCGGGGTGATGTTCTTGATCATTTCGTTGAAAGAGGACATTGGTTGTGCGCACTCCATGATTCACATGACAAATTTAGACGGCCAGTTTACGGCGGTTGTACAAACCGCCCAACAAACCGGTCAAGCATCCGACGAGCAACCCGCCGACGTGGGCCGCGTTGGCGATTTCACCGAAGCCGATCAACGAGACCAGCCCCGACAGACACAGCAGCAGCCACACCAGCATCATCACCAGCACGCCACGTGGCAGGCGGTAGGCCCGGTTCGGGGACAACAGCTGGAAAATCCAGCAATGCCCGAGCAGCCCATACAGTACGCCGGACAACCCGCCGAACAGGGTCGGCCCGCTGACAATGAACTGGGCGTAGTTGGATACCAGGGCAAACAGCAGCGTCAGGCCGATCAGGTTGATGCTGCCCTGGCGTGATTCGATACGCCGCCCCAGCTCCCAATACCACATGCCGTTCATGGCCAGGTGCAGGAAGCCGAAGTGGATCAGCATCGGCGTCACCAGGCGCCACCACTGCCCCGCCGCCAGGCTGTCGGCCAATGGTGTGAAATGGATGTATTCGCCGACGACCCGGAAATCGAGGAAGGTCAGCCAGCGCATTGCTTCGAGATTTTCGCCCAGCAGCGTCACCGCGCCGACGATCAGGCTGAGCAGCAACACCAGTGCCGTGGCCTTGGCGTGGCGCAATTGCTCGACAAATCCGGGGCGCGTGGGGGCTTTCGTCACCGGGATGTCGAGTCGCTGATCAGGATCGCCGGCCGGATAGCGCTCGTACAGCACCCGCACATCTTCGCTGATGCTGGCGGGCACCCAGAGCACTTGCTCGCCCTGCTCTTCGCTGACCCGGTGCGGCACCTGCATGCGTTCGAGCAGGTTGACAAAACCGCTCAGGTCCACCGCCAGCGGCAAGCGCAATACGGCCACGGCGCTCATCGCAACGCCTCCGGCCGCTCGACATCGACCCAGACGAATTTGTGCGGGTCCAGGCGCGTTTCCTGATCCAGGCGATAGGCAACCAGTTTGCCGTAGAGCACTGCGCTGTAGTCCAGGCAGGCCAGGTTCGGCCGGATCGGCGCCGGTTTGCCGCTGCGCCAGTAGTGGCCAACGAACAGCAACGGCTCATCGGCGCCATAACGCAGCAAGGTATTCTTTTCGCTGGAACTCAGCGGTGTGCGGGCTACGGGTTCCGGCAAGGCATCGGGCTGGAACACGATATCGCCGTAAGTCTGCGGGTCGTCTTCCCAGAACTTGGTACGGAAGAAAGAGCGGGTCAGCCCGTCGCCGCTGGTCATGGTCAGGCCGTGGGGCAGGCGCATGTCGGTGCCGCGCAGCAAGCGGTCGAACACGGTGCAGGCGAAACTGCCGGGCATGCCGGAGGCCTGGAGAAAATGTTCGTCGACACAGCCATCGGGGAACAGTGCGCGCAGCGGTTCGATCAGGCCACCATCCCAGCAGGCATGGACCACACGGAAACGCCCGGCGTCGACGAACAGCGGCAACTGGTAGAACCATTGCAGGAAGTCATGCCAGTCGGCGGGGTGATCTTCAAACTGGGCCAGGGTCTCGCCCAGCAGGCGCGCGTGGCGCGGCGTGTGTTCGCGCACGAACTGCTTGCCGCTGCCCGGCGGCGCCGGCGTGCTCCAACCCAGGGCGTTGAACTCATGATTGCCCATGATGCACAGCGCCTGCCCGGCCTCGACCATGTCGTGAACGATGTGCAGGGCCTCGCGAATCCGCGGGCCGCGGTCGATGATGTCGCCGACGAACACCGCCATGCGCGAAGTGTGCCGCCAGACGCCAGCCTGTTTGTGATAACCGAGCCGATCGAGCAAATGCTCAAGGGTCAACGCGCAACCATGTACGTCGCCGATCAGGTCATAACTTCGCGCGGGATCGAGCATCAGTCGCCTCCACCACCCAACTTGCTGCCCCAGCCGAGCTTGGTCCGGCAGACTTCATAGTAGTTGTGGTCGAGCGGGTGAATCAGCCGCAGTTTCTGCGCTTTCTTGCTGACGGTAATGGTGTCACCCGGCGCGCAGGTGAAGTGGTTCTGCCCGTCACAGGAGACCTGCGGGTAGATCTGCATATCCTTGGACACGACGATTTTCAGCTCACTGTTGCCATCGACCACAATCGGCCTACCCGACAAGGTATGGGGGTACATGGGCACAATCACAATAGCGTCGAGCTTGGGATGCATGATCGGCCCGCCCGCCGACAGCGCATAGGCGGTGGAACCGGTCGGCGTGGCGACGATCAGGCCGTCGGCCTTCTGGCTGCAGACGAACTGGCCGTCGATGTACAGCTCGAACTCGATCATCCGGGTCGATTTGCCAGGGTGCAGGACCACATCGTTCAGTGCATCGCCCTGGCCAATGGCCTCGGCGTGGCGCCGGACTTCGGCCTGCAACAGGAAACGGTTTTCCACCAGGTAGTGGCCGTCGAGCACTTCGGCGACCTTGGCTTCGAGTTCGTCGGGACGGATATCGGTGAGAAAACCCAGGCTGCCACGGTTGATGCCGAGCACCGGGATGTTGTGCCGGGCCAGGGCGCGCGCGGCGCCGAGCAGGCTGCCATCACCGCCGACCACAATCACCATGTCACAGACTTCGCCCAGCATCTTGCGCGACGAGGTTTGCAAGCCGTGCCCCGGCAGCACTTCGGCGATGGTGTCCTCGAGGATCACATGCAGGTGACGATCGAGCAGAAACCGTTTCAGTCGGCGGACGGTATCCAGCACCTGCGAACTGCCCAGGCGACCGATGATGCCGATATTACGAAATTGCTCCATGGGGCTCCTATAGGGACGCGGGGGCCTGCGACGGCTAAAAACACGATTATGGGCGAAAGCGCGGGATAGACAAAATCCTTTCAGCGACAAGGGTGTACTCATGTTTGAGGCTATGCTCGCAGGATGATCCTATTTCCCGACTTGTTGCAGTTACCCCACCAGTTGCGCCACCCCGAGGTGCGCGACCTGGCCTGGGTCATCCTTGCGCCGCCGATGCTCGAGGTCACGCCGTGGCCGCAGCGTCATCCGCTGGCCGGCAGTGATTGGGTACAGGCGCCGGAGCGCCTCGAGCAATGGCTGCGCCAACTGGATCGCGACAGCTATGACTTGCTGCACTGGCTGGCGCAGGCTCGAACCCGGCGCCTGGGGCTGTATTACGAACGCCTGTGGCAGTACGCGGTGCGCCATGCCCCGGGTATCGAGCTGCTGGCCGCCAACCTGCCGATCCGCCGCGAGGGCCACACGCTGGGGGAGCTGGACATGCTGCTGCGTGATCGCGACGGCGTGCATCACCTGGAGCTGGCGATCAAGCTTTACCTGGGTCCGCAGGCGGGCGATGGCCATGACGCTGCGCGCTGGCTGGGCCCCGGCTGCCACGATCGGCTGGACCGTAAACTGGCGCACCTGAGCCAGCATCAGTTGCCGATCTCCAACCGCCCCGAAAGCCGCGAGGTGCTGGCAGCCCTGGACATCCGCCAGTTCAGCGCCCATTTGTGGCTCGGGGGCTACCTGTTGTATCCGTGGCCGGGAGAGTCTCGACCGCCGGCTGGCGCGCATCCGCAGCACCTGCGTGGCCGCTGGCTGCATCAAAAGGACTGGCCGGCGTTTTTTACCCGGCAGCCGCCCGGCCGCTGGCAACCCCTGCCCCGTCATGCCTGGCTGGCGCCGGCGCATTATCCGGCCGAGCAGACCTGGAATGCTCAACAGCTGGAGGCGTGGCTCGGGGAGCTGGAACCGCTGGCGCCGGCGCAACTGCTGGTGCGCCTGGTCGAGAACGCCGACGGCGACTGGGAGGAAGCGGAACGCCTGTTCCTGGTGGCGGATCCCTGGCCGAATGTGCCGGGAGGCGGCTGAGTGTTGATTGCCTCAAGCACCGGCAAGTCGGCGACAGGGGGCGTCGCGACCCTACAGGGACAACCGCAGTGCCAACGCCGCCAACGTCACCAGCAACACTGGCAGGGTCAACACAATCCCGACCTTGAAGTAATACCCCCAGCCGATCCGGATGTTCTTGCGCTCGAGCACATGCAGCCACAGCAGTGTCGCCAGGCTGCCTATCGGGGTGATTTTCGGCCCCAGGTCGCTGCCGATGACGTTGGCGTAGATCATCGCCTCCTTCACCACCCCCGTGGCCTGGCTGGCGTCGATGGACAGCAGACCAATCAGCACGGTCGGCAGGTTGTTCATCATCGACGACAGCAACGCAGTCATCACACCGGTGCCCAGCGCCGCACCCCAGACGCCGTATCCGGCAAACACGTCGAGCCAACCCGCCAGGTACCCGGTGAGCCCCGCATTGCGCAGGCCATAGACCACCAGATACATGCCCAGGGAGAAAATCACGATGTGCCACGGCGCTTCCTTCATGACCTTGCGCGTGGAAATCCGGTGGCCACGAGCCGCGATGGCCAGCAGCAGTGCCGCGCAGACCGCCGAGATGGCGCTGATCGGAATGCCCAGCGGCTCCAGCGCGAAACAACCGAGCAACAGAATCACCAGCACCGCCCAACCGGCGAAAAAAGTCGCTCGGTCGTGGATCGCACTGGCCGGGTCCTCGAGTTGCTCAGGGTCATACGTCCGGGGAATATCCCGTCGGAAGAACCACAGCAACACTGCGAGCGTCGCCGCGACGCTGACCAGGTTGACCGGAATCATGACCGCCGCGTAGCGATTGAAGCCGATGTCGAAGTAATCGGCGGAGACGATGTTGACCAGGTTCGACACCACCAGCGGCAGGCTCGCGGTATCGGCAATGAACCCGGCGCCCATGACGAACGCCAGGGTGGCCGCCGGGGAGAAGCGCAAGGCCAGCAGCATGGAAATCACGATCGGCGTGAGGATCAGCGCTGCGCCGTCATTGGCGAACAGTGCCGAGACCAGCGCCCCCAGCAGCACCATCCAGGCGAACAGCCTGCGGCCATTGCCCCGCCCCCAACGCGCGACGTGCAACGCCGCCCAGGCAAAGAAACCGGCCTCGTCCAGCAACAGACTGATGATGATCAGGGCAACGAAGGTGCCGGTGGCGTTCCAGATGATCTGCCACACCAGCGGGACGTCACTGAGGTGCACCACGCCGGTCATCAGTGCCAGCACAGCGCCCAGTACCGCACTCCAGCCGACGCCCAGGCCTTTGGGTTGCCAGATCACCAGGGTGATGGTCAGCAGGAAAATCAGAGACGCCGTGAGCATGAAAAGCTGCCTGAAGGGAACAAAGGCGCAGATTCTGGAGCAGGCCACGCCTTTGTGGCAACGGGATCATGACAATGCGGGGGTCAGGCCTTCTTGTACTGCTCGACCCACTTGGCGTAGGCATTGATAAAGTTCTGCAGGAACGGCTTCACCGACTCCGACAGCTTGCCTGCCTCATCAAACGCCGAGCCGGCGCCGCCGAGATAGGCTTCCGGTTGCTGCATGCACGGCACATCGAGGAATACCAGGGACTGGCGCAGGTGATGGTTGGCGCCGAACCCGCCGATCGCCCCCGGCGATACGCTGATGATCGCCCCTGGCTTGCCACCCCAGGCGCTCTTGCCATAGGGCCGCGAACCGACGTCAATCGCATTTTTCAACGGCGCCGGAACCGATCGGTTGTATTCCGGAGTGACAAACAGCAACGCGTCGGATGAAGCCACTTGTTCGCGGAAAGTGCTGTAGGCTGCCGGCGGTGAAACATCGATGTCTTCGTTGTACAGCGGCAAATCGCCAATTTCTACGATGTTCAGTTTGAGATTCGCGGGGGCCAGATCGGCCAGGGCCAGGGCGACCTTGCGGTTGATCGACTCCTTTCTCAAGCTGCCGACTACAACGGCGATGGTGTACACGTTGCTCATGGAAGATTCTCGACTGTCCGATTGAAAGAGCTTGTAGTTATAGATGACGTTTCATCACGCGGGCTAGCTATACCCAGGTTCAGTTGACTATTTTTTTCCTGTAGGAAAACTTACAGCGCCTTGCGACGGTCTACTGAGCCGCAAATTGAGTGTTTTATCCCCAGAGGTTCTAAGCAGATGGCAGCAGTACTCGTCGGTCAGTTCCATGCAAGAGACGCGGAAGGCCGGGTCTATTCCGTGCATGAGTTCCAGGAATCCACCCCGTCCGCAGAAGGCCTTGCGCCCGTCACCACCTATAAGCTGGCCATCGGTGACCGCGTCAAGAAGCTCGATGACAATCAGTTTTTGCTGGTGCAATCGGACATTACCCTCGTCCGCGAACCCGACTCTTTCATTACGGGCGTGGCGGAAACCAACGTCGCCTCATAACGATGCGTTATGAGCAGAAGTCATGTGCGGACTTGAGTTAGGATTCAACCACTGACTCTTCACCCGCTGAACATGGACTTCACGCATGCGTTTACGCCATATCGAAGTAATTCAGGCACTTTTGCAGACCGGTCACTTGGGCACCGCCGCCGAATGGCTGCAACTGCCGGTGGCCGAGATCGAGCGCACGTTGCGGGACGCCGAGAGTCAGTTGGGTTTCATGTTGTTTTCCAGTGTGCGCGGGCGCTTGCAGGCCACGCGCGAAGCCCGGGAATTACAAGTCGAGATCGCCCACGTGTATGAGGCACTCGAACCCGTCCAGCGGCTGGCCAGCAGCCTCAAGCAATATCACGCCCCACCCCTTCGCATCATTTGCACACCGCCCCTGGCCCAGCAGTTGCTGCCCCAAAGCATCGCAGCCCTGCGCCGGCGCCTGCCCGATGTGCCTTGCAGCCTGCTGAGCCAGCCTACACGCGACATCGTCCGGCACCTGCTGTTGCGCGAGAGCGACCTGGGCCTGAGCCTGCACGACCCCGATCATGCGGACATTGATTGCAAGGTCATCGCCCAGGGCAAATTGCAGTTGCTGGCCCCTCATGGCTGGCTGCAACCGAAACAGAAGTACATTTCCCTGCAGGACCTGGCCGGGCAAGCAATGATCGGCCTCGAAGGCCATGACCCGCTGAACCCGGCACTGGACAACAAGTTGCACGCCCTGCGCCCTGCCCCCGTGATCCACACCCGAGTGCAGACCCACCAGATGATGCGCAGCATGGTCGAGGCCGGTGAAGGCCTGGCGATTGTCGACCCGTTCACCGCGCTTGGTGCCAGGTCCGCAGGCCTGGACATGTGCCCGCTGGCGCCCGCCGTCCCGATCAGCGTCTACGCCCTGTCGCTGAAAAACGCCGAACCGTCACCGGCAGCTCAAGCCTTGCTGGCCATCGTCACGGAACAAGCCGCGGCGATGTTGGCGAGCTGATCGGGTTCTCCAGCGGATTATCGAAGAATCGATACCAGAACAAGGCCACCTCGGCGGTGTTTGGGTCGATACCGCGATAACGCAGGTGGTCGACGCCACCAATCACGTAGCCGCAACGCTCATACAGCCGGCAAGCTCCCAGGTTGTTGTTCTGGGTTTCGAGCATGATGCCCGGCAGCTTCTTCTTGCGACTCCAGAACTGCGCCACGTCCAGAAGCGCCTTGGCCACACCGTGCCGTCGGGCCGGGGCATGCACGGCCAACTCGTCGATGTGGGCAAAAGCATTCCAGTTGGTGCTGATCACCAGGTGCCCCACCGGCTCATCATCGAGATAAGCCATGAAAATCGCACTGTCGGCGGCATCGTGATACGCACTGAACTCTTCGGGGTCGATGCCATAACACTTGCGGTACGGGACGATCGGCGTAACCGGCCACTGCTCCACCGGCTTGCCAATTTCGGCCGTTCCATAGGCCGCGACTTCAAAGCTGAAATCACTGCTCCAGATGTAAGCGGCGAAACCCTCATCGGCCACGCGTACCGACAGGCCCGGGTATTTCGGATTCATGACCGGCTGCATTTTGGGAAATGTCCTCACTCCTTGATGCAATCGACGGTGTAACGCCGTCCATCGCCCTCGTCTTCGTGTTGCAAGCCGTGCACATCGGCGACAAACCCTGGAAAGCTGCTGTCGAAGGTGCGGGCAAACGCCAGGTAATCATTGATCGAGCGGGTTGACTCGGTGAAGCGCTCACCCGGCATGATCAGCGGTATGCCTGGCGGGTACGGCACCAGCATCACCGCAGCGATACGCCCTTGCAACTGATCGATCGACACCGCTTCCACCTGCCCGCGAACCAGGTGGTCATAGGCGTCCGCCGGCTTCATGGCGACCTCCGGCAGCACGGTGTACATGCGTTTGAGGTGCTTGGCCGTGGCGTTGCTGCGATAGCAGGCGTGCAGTTGATCGCACAAGTCGCGCAAGCCCATGCCCTTGTAGCGCGCGGCATCCTGCTGTGCCACGCACGGCAGGCAGCTCGCCAGGCTGACGTTGGCATCGTAGCTGCGCTTGAACTCCAGCAGCTCGGTGAGCAACGTGCTCCACTTGCCCTTGGTGATGCCCATGGAGAACAGCACCAGGAAGGAATACAAACCGGTTTTCTCGACGACCAGCCCACGTTCCCACAGGAACTTGCTGACCACCGCCGCAGGAATTCCGCGCTCGCTCAACGCGCCCCCCGCCGTCAGGCCCGGCATCACCAGCGTGACCTTGATCGGGTCGAGCAGCACGTAGTCATCGGTGACACCACCGAAGCCATGCCAGTCGGCATCGGGTTGCAACAACCAGTCCTGGGTCTGCACATGGTCGATGCCATCTGCCGACGGCGGTTGCCAGATGGAAAACCACCAGTCATCGGCGGCGATGTGTTGGCGCAGGTTCGCCAGAGCCCGCCGAAAACTCAAGGCCTCGTCGAACATTTCCTGTAACAGGGAGCGACCGGCCGGACCTTCCATCATCGCCGACGCCACGTCCAGTGACGCGATGATGCTGTACTGCGGCGAGGTGGAGATGTGCATCATGAATGCTTCGTTGAAACGGTCATGATCCAACTGCCGCGCGCCGCCGTCCTGGACGTGGATCATCGAGGCCTGGCTGAACGCCGCCAGCAGTTTGTGGGTGGAGTGGGTGGTGAACACCAGTGGGCTGTCTTCGGTACGGGAGGTGCCCATGCCGTAGCGACCGGCGAAGAATTCGTGAAACGCCGCGTAGGCATACCAGGCTTCGTCGAAATGCAGCACTTCGACGCTGTTGCCCAGTTTTTGCTTGATCAGCTCGGCGTTGTAGCACAGGCCGTCGTAGGTCGAATTGGTCACCACCGCCAGCTTCACCCTGGGCTCGCGCCCCTTGGTCAACGGGCTGGCGTCGATCTTGGCCTGGATCGATTCACGGCTGAACTCACTCAGCGGAATCGGGCCGATGATGCCCAGTTCGTTGCGTTCCGGGCACAGGTACAACGGAATCGCCCCGGTCATGATGATCGAGTGCAGCACCGACTTGTGGCAATTGCGATCCACCAGCACCAGGTCGTCCCGCGCCACCATGGAGTGCCAGACGATCTTGTTGGCGGTCGAAGTGCCATTGATCACGAAGAAGGTGTGATCGGCGCCAAAATTGCGCGCCGCGCGGGCCTCGGCTTCCGCTAGCGGTCCGGTGTGATCGAGCAGCGAACCCAGCTCGGGCACCGACACCGACAAGTCAGAGCGCAGGGTGTTTTCCCCGAAGAACTGGTGGAACGCCTGCCCCACCGGGCTCTTGTGATAGGCCACGCCACCGCCGTGACCGGGCGTGTGCCAGGAATAGTTGGAATCGGCGGTGTGCTGCACCAGGGCCTTGAAAAACGGCGGCAGCAGGCCGTCCAGGTATCGTCGTGCGGCGCGAGCCACTTGCCGCGCCAGGAACGGCACGGTGTCTTCGAACAGATAGAGAATGCCGCGCAATTGGTTGAGTTCGTCCATGGCGTCCGCCGGCGCGTTTTCCAGCGTCACCTGCTCGCCAAGGGCAAAGATCGGCAGGTCCGGTGCCCGCACCCGCGCCAGGCCAATCAGCTCGTCCATGTTGTGCAGCAGATGGGAATTGGCGCTGGGGTCTTCGGCGGCGATCAACATGCACGAAAGACGGTGATGGGTCGACGCGACCAGCCGCCCCTCGTTGTAATCCACCGCCGAAACGACACTGAAGCCTTCCTGCTCCAGCTCCCGGGCGATGCCACGCACACGATCGCCGGCGACGGTGTCGGCCTTGATGTCGCGATGAACAATCAAGACCGGGAATTTCAAGTCTTTGTACATGAGGCACAGCGTCCTGAGGCGACAAGCCGCAGCTTGCCAATAACCTCAGGGTAGAGGGTTGAAGCGGATGTGGCGAGCACCGATGCCCTGACGCAGGTCAATCGGCGCAGCATCATTTGGCCACATTTCAGGCCTGCGCCTTGGCCTCGGCCAGTTGCTGCCACAGCGCTGGAGCGCCGGCGGACTTGGCGATCGCTTCCAGGCGCGCGACGTGCTGCGCCAGGTCGTCTTCGCTGGCACGGATGACCCGCGTGCGCGGGCGATCGGCCGGCAAACGACGAATCTCACTGCCGGCATTGCCACCCTCGCCGGTGCCATCGGAAGCATTGCCGGCCAGCGACAGGCTGGTCTGGCCACCGGTCATGGTCAGGTAGACGTCGGCGAGAATCTCGGAGTCGAGCAGAGCGCCGTGGAGCTCACGACCGGAGTTGTCGACGCCGTAGCGTTTGCACAGGGCATCGAGGCTGTTGCGCTGACCGGGGTGACGCTCCCTGGCCATCATCAGGGTGTCGAGGATCGAGCAGTGTTGCGCGATATCCGCGCGCTCGTGCTGCCCCATCAGGGCGAATTCGTTGTTGATGAAGCCAACGTCGAACGCCGCGTTATGGATGATCAGTTGGGCGCCCTGGATGAATTCGAAAAACTCGTCGGCCACTTCAGGGAAACGCGGCTTGCCCACCAGGAATTCGTTGGTGATGCCGTGGACGCCGATGGCGCCTTCGTCGCTTTCCCGATCCGGTTGCAGGTAGACGTGGAAGTGCCGGCCCGTCAGGCGCCGACCGATCAATTCGACGCAACCGATTTCGATAATCCGGTGGCCGTCGGTCACCGGCATGCCGGTGGTTTCGGTATCGAGTACAACGGATCTGGTGGCCATCAGTGTTCAGCTCTCAATCGGTGAATCGGGTAAAAGGTGGCGATGTTAGCATGGCTGTCAGGGGTTTCAGGTAGACCGTGTGGCCCCCATCGCGAGCAGGCTCGCTCCCACAGAGGATCACGCCAGTGTGGGAGCGAGCCCGCTCGCGATAAGGGCGACTCGGTCCTCAGCCCTGCTTGAACCCCCGCACCTCGTCTACCCCACGGTTGGCCAACTGGTCGGCCCGCTCGTTGCCATGATGCCCGATGTGCCCGCGCACCCACTTCCACGTGACGTTGTGGCGGTTGACCTGCTCATCGAGCTGTTTCCACAGGTCGGCGTTTTTCACCGGCTCTTTCGCCGCCGTTTTCCAGCCGCGCTTCTTCCAGTTGGCCATCCACTCGTTGATGCCTTTCATCACGTACTGCGAGTCGGTCACCAGCAACACGTCGCAGGAACGCTTGAGTTCTTCCAGCCCGCGGATCGCGCCCATCAGTTCCATGCGGTTGTTGGTGGTATTGGCTTCGCCGCCCCAAAGTTCTTTCTCAACCCCCTTGTACACCAGCAACGCACCCCAGCCGCCAGGGCCGGGATTACCTTTGCAGGCGCCGTCGGTGAAGAGTTCTACGCTATCGCTCATGCCAATCTATCCAGAAAATGCGCTGGCCCGCCGAGCCGCGCTCGACGAAGCCCGAGGCCGGGACATGCCCGACCGGGAATGAATACAGGTTTACGGTTCGATATTGCGCCGGTTGACCTTGGCCATCGGCAACGGGATCAGCTTGCCCATCGGCTCGCGGCGCTCCTGGCGAAGCGGGCGCAGGCCCACGACTATCTTGCGTGCCACCAATAAATAGAAGCCGCCGCCCGAGAGCTGCCAGTGACCGGCCCTGCGCTCCCAACCGGCCAGCCGTGCTTGCCAGGCGGGCGACGCAAGCGGCGGACGATAGCACCCGAAGCGGCGTTTCTCCAGCGCGAAGCCCAGCAGGTTAAGCCAGTCGCCGACCCGTGACGGGGAAATGCAGCGGGCCTTGCGCAAGGCATCATGGGCAAATACATGGCGCAGCCCCCAGGTGCTCCAGGGGTTGATCCCGATGATCAGCAAATGCCCGCCGGGCCGCACGCTGCTGGCGGCCTCGCGCAGCAGGCCATGGGGCGACAGGCAAAAATCCAGCCCGTGCTGCAACACCACCACATCGGCGGCATGCTCGCTCAACGGCCAGGCCTGTTCTTCACAGACGATCTCGACACCCGGCAACGGCGCGCCGAGCCGCACATTGCGCTGCACCTGCGGTGCCGAAGGCGGTGTCTCGGCCGAAGGACCGTAATGCACCAGATAGCCGCCGAAGAAGCGCCCCAGCTCGTCTTCGAGCATGCGCCGCTCTTCGTCCAGCAAAAATTGCCCGAGCGGGCCGGACAGCCATTCACGGGCCGCGCTGATCAACGCGAGCCAGTCAGGATCAGCCTGAGCGAACGCTTTATCGGTCATTGCATTCTCCAACGCGCCAGGAAGTTCTAAGATGCGCCATTGTTTACCGCTTGGCGAATCCGACGATGATACAGATCACAGCCCTGCCCGCCTTCACAGACAACTACATCTGGTTGTTACAAGACCCCGATACCCGGCGCTGCGCCGTGGTCGACCCGGGCGATGCCGCACCGGTGCAGGCCTGGCTGGCCGATCATCCGGGCTGGGCGCTCAGTGACATTCTGATCACTCATCACCATCACGACCATGTCGGCGGCGTCGAACAGCTGAAAAAAGCGACGGACGCGAAGGTCTTCGGCCCCGCCAGCGAGAAGATCCCGGCGCGAGACGTTGCCCTCAAGGACAACGACCGCATCAACGTCCTGGGTTGGGACTTCGAGGTGTTCGCCGTTCCCGGCCATACCCTGGGGCACATCGCCTTCTATCATGACGGCGTGCTGTTCTGTGGCGACACCCTGTTCGCCGCCGGTTGCGGACGCCTGTTCGAAGGCACGCCCGAGCAAATGCACACCTCGCTGAGCCGTCTCGCGGCCTTGCCCGAGCAGACACAGGTCTACTGCACTCACGAATACACCCTGAGCAACCTGCGCTTTGCCGTCGCGGTCGAGCCCGACAACCGGCACACCGCCGATCGCCTGGCCGACGTCACGCAAAAACGTCAGGCAGGGATCATCACGCTGCCTTCGACTTTGGCCCTGGAAAAGCTGACAAACCCGTTCCTGAGGACCGGTGAAACATCCGTTAAAGATAAAGTGGACGAACGGAACGGCCCGCAAGACCGGGCTCCCAGTGCGGTTTTTGCGGCTCTGAGGGCGTGGAAAGACACCTTCTGAGAGGCACCTGCGTCACTGCGGCCGATCGCAATGGTTGACCGCAGGGGGTGCGCTTTCTAGAATCGCCCGACATTTTTGCCCGGAACTTACTTCCAGCCAATGTCGTCATCTATTCGTAAGTCCGTCCATTCAGACGCATTGACCCGCCTGGCTCAAGCCATAGCGGTGGCTGTGTCCGCCACGCTGGCGGGCTGTTCCAGCCATGTGCCCCAGACTGAAGCGACTCACACGCCGAACATTGCCGCGCGGGCCAAACAGAAGCCGATCTGGCTCAGCGAAAAGCCGAGCCCGCAAGTTCCGCAGGACGTCTGGGAACGCATGCGCCAGGGCTTCCAGTTGCAGGAAGGCCTGGGCGTGAACCCGCGCATCGAGCAACAGCGCCTGTGGTTCGCCAGCAACCCCTCCTTTCTCGAAAACGCCGGCGAACGCGGCAGCCTCTACATTCATTACATCGTCGAACGCCTTGAAGAACGCAACATGCCGCTGGAACTGGCGCTGCTGCCAGTGATTGAAAGCGCCTACAACCCGATGGCCTATTCCCGGGCCGATGCGGTTGGCCTGTGGCAGTTCATCCCTTCCACCGGGCGTTATTTCAACCTGCGCCAGACCCGTTTCTATGATGGCCGTCGCGACATCACCGCGTCGACCACCGCCGCGATGGATTACCTGACACGCCTGCACGACATGTTCAACGGCGACTGGTTGCTGGCCCTGGCTGCCTACAACGCCGGCGAAGGCACGGTCAGCCGCGCCATCGAACGCAACGAAAAGCTGGGCCTGCCCACCGATTACTGGAACCTGCCACTGCCGTCCGAAACCCAGGCCTATGTGCCGAAGCTGCTGGCGCTGTCGCAAGTCGTGCTGGCCCCCGAAGCCTACGGCGTGAACCTCAATCCGATCGCCAACGAACCGTATTTCCAGGTGGTCGAGATCAACCAGCGCATGGACCTGTCCAAGGTCGCCGCGGTGGCGAATATCGACGAGGATGAACTGTTCCAGCTCAACCCGGCCTTCAAGCAGCGCACCACCATCGACGGACCCCAGCACCTGCTGGTGCCGACATCCAAGGCGCAGTTGCTGACCACCAGCCTGTCGACCATGCGTCCCGAAGAACTGATCAGCAAGCGTCCGCTCAAGCCGGTCTTCGAGGGTGCCGACAATGCCCGGATCGCCAGCGCCAAGCGTAGCTACCGGGTCAAGCGTGGCGACAACCTGGGCACCATCGCCAAGGCCAACAAGGTCGACGTCAAGGACCTGCAACGCTGGAACAAGCTGACCGGCCAGAACCTGAAGGTCGGCCAGACGCTGGTGATGCAGGACACCAGCAAGCGCAGCAGCGGGCGTGTTGACACCGTACTGGCGGCCAACACCAGGACGAAGGCCAAGGACAAGAAAGAGCCGACCCAGTACAAGGTCCAGCAAGGCGACTCGCTGTATATCGTCGCCAAGCGTTTCAATGTCGAGATGCAACACCTCAAGCGCTGGAACCCGCGGGTCGGCAAGGCCCTCAAGCCTGGACAGATGCTGACGGTTGCCTCACCCCACTGATCAAGAGCCCCTGAATTCAGGGGCTTTTTCATGCGGGAGCGAACCTGCTCGCGATGGCCTGAAAAGATGACGCGTTGTTTACCACCATCGCGAGCAGGCTCGCTCCCACAGGGTGCCGACGGGCCCTGGGCCAACAATTAACCCCGCATTAAAGCCCTGTCTTTTTCCTGTCCATACAAGCTGTTACTGTACGAGCCATAAAAGCCCAAGCCGCATGGATCGGATTTCTGACTTGACGCGTCCCCTCCTCACTTTCCTGATCAGCCTGGCCTTGAGCTCCTCTGCAAACGCGACGATCAGCGAAAGTCACGGTTATGCGCAGTTCGGCACACTCAAGTACCCGGCCAGATTTACCCACTTCGACTGGGTTAACCCGCAAGCCCCCAAGGGCGGTACATTGCGGGTGATGGCGTTTGGCACCTTCGATACGCTCAACCCCTACACCTTCAAGGGCTCCAGTCCGGTCTCCACGCCGAACTTCCAGCAGTACGGCATCAACGAGCTCAACGAACCACTGATGGTCGGCACCGGCCAGTACGCACCGTCCGGCGACGAACCCACCTCCAGCTATGGCCTGATCGCCCAATCGGTCGAATACAGCGAGGACCGCAGCTGGGTGGTGTTCAACCTGCGCCCGGAAGCACGCTTCCATGATGGCGTGCCGATTACCGCTTACGACGTGGCGTTCTCCTACCGCTTGCTGCTCAAGGAAGGTCACCCGCAATACCGCACCAACCTGCAGGAAGTGCTGCGGGTCGACGTGCTCAATCCGCATCGCATCCGGTTTGTCTTCAAGCGCGCCGGCAATCCGCTGCTGATCCTGCGCCTGGGCGAATTACCGGTGCTGCCGCAACATTACTGGAAAGGTCGCGACTTCAAGGCAACCACCTTCGAACCGCCACTGGGCAGCGGCCCATACCGCATCACCTCGGTCACGCCCGGCCGGCAGATCGTTTTCGAACGGGTCAAGGACTATTGGGGCAAGGACCTGCCGGTCAATCGCGGCAAGTACAACGTCGACCGCATGGAAGTCGAGTTCTACCGCGACAGCGACGTGGCGTTCGAAGCGTTCAAGGCCGGCGAGTTCGACATCTACATCGAGCACCAGGCCAAGAACTGGGACACCGGTTACCGATTCCCGGCGGTCAACCGCGGCGACGTGATCAAGGCACAGATTGCCCACCAGATCCCGACCCAGAGCCAGGGCTTGTTCATGAACAGCCGCCGCGCGGCGTTCTCCGACGCCCGAGTGCGCGAAGCGCTGGGGCTGATGTTCGACTTCGAGTGGACCAATCGCACCTTGTTCAGCGGCGCCTACAAGCGCGCCATGAGTTACTACCCCAACAGTGAGTTCTCCGCCAGCGGCCTGCCGGTCGGTCACGAATGGCTGATGCTCAAGCCGTACCGCGAGCAACTGCCCGCCAGACTGTTCACTGAACCCTTCACCCTGGCACAGACCCAGGGCCGCGGCATCCCCCGGGAAACCATGCGCAAGGCCTTGGGCCTGCTGGCCGAGGCGGGCTGGAAACTCAATGGCCAGCATGTGCAGAACGCCGCCGGACAGCCGCTGCGCCTGGAAATCCTGCTGGTCAATCCAAACCTTGAGCGCATTCTGCAGCCCTATGTCGAGAACCTCGCCAGCATCGGCATCGACGCCCGGCTTCGCACCGTGGATCGCGCTCAGTACAAGCAGCGCCTGGACCAGTTCGACTTCGACATGATTCTGATGACCCTCAGTCAAACCCTCAGCCCGGGTCTTGAACAATGGCAGTACTTCCACTCGAGCCAGGTCGGGGTCAAGGGCAGCAAGAACTACGCGGGCATCGCCAATCCGGTGGTCGATCACCTGCTCGAACAATTGCTCGCCGCCAAGACCCGAGACGAACAGGTGGCCGCCGGCAAGGCCCTGGATCGGGTGCTGTTGTGGCAGCACTACATCATTCCCAACTGGTATCTCAACTATCACCGCCTGGCGTACCGCAACCGGTTCGCCTTCGTCACCACGCCGCCCTACACCCTGGGCCTGAGTGCATGGTGGTTGAAATCTTCGGAGAAAGATCGATGAAACCCGTACGCGCCCTGCTCCTGCAGGCTGGCGGCCTGTTGTTCTGTGGACTGGCCTGGGCCGCTCCGCAACACGCCGTCACGCTTTACAACGAGCCGCCGAAATACCCGGCGGACTTCAAGCACTTCGATTACGTGAACCCGGACGCGCCCAAGGGCGGGATTTTCCGTCAGGCCGGGTTCGGCGGCTTCGACAGCCTCAATCCGTTCATCAGCAAAGGCGTGCCGGCGGACGACGTCGGCCTGATCTACGACACCCTGGCCAAACAGGGCCTGGACGAACCGTTCACCGAGTACGGACTGATCGCCGGCAAGATCGAGAAAGCCCCGGACAACAGCTGGGTGCGTTTCTACCTGCGTCCTGAAGCCCGTTTCCACGACGGCCATCCGGTGCGCGCCGAAGACGTGGTGTTCAGCTTCCAGACCCTGATCAAGGACGGCGCCCCGCTCTACCGCGGCTACTACAGTGACGTCGAAGAGGCCGTCGCCGAAGATCCGCTGACTGTGCTGTTCAAGTTCAAGCACACCAACAACCGCGAACTGCCATTGATCCTCGGCCAGTTGCCGGTGCTGCCCAAGCACTGGTGGGCAACCCGGGATTTCACCAAGGGCAACCTGGAAATGCCACTCGGCAGCGGGCCGTACAAGGTCACCCAAGTCAAGGCCGGCCGTTCGGTGCGCTATGAGCGGGTCAAGGACTACTGGGGCAAGGATCTGCCGGCCAACCGAGGCTTCTACAACTTCGACGTAATGCTCACCGATTACTACCGCGACAACACCGTGGCCCTGGAAGCCCTCAAGGCCGGCCAGTTCGATTACTGGCTGGAGATGACCGCCAAGAACTGGGCCAATGGCTACAACATCCCGGCGGTCACCGAAGGCCGACTGATCAAGGAACAGATTCCCAACGGCAACCCGACCGGCATGCAGGGATTTGTCTTCAACATGCGCCGTCCGGTGTTCCAAGACGTGCGGGTGCGCCACGCGCTGACGTTGTTAATGGACTTCGAATGGACCAACAAGCAACTGTTCAATAGCGCCTATGCGCGAACCCGCAGCTTCTTCGAGAACTCGGAAATGGCCGCCACCGGCCTTCCCGACGCCGAGCAACTGGCGATCCTCGAGCCTTTCCGCGGCAAGATCCCCGAACAGGTCTTCACCGAGGCCTTCGAAAACCCGGTGACCGACGGCAGCGGCATGATCCGCACCCAGCAACGCAAGGCCTACCAGTTGCTGCAAGAGGCCGGCTGGCGCATCGTCGACGACAAGATGGTCGATGCCAACGGCAAGCCGGTGACCATCGAATTCCTCCTGGCCCAGACCGAATTCGAACGGGTGCTGTTACCATTCAAGCGCAACCTGAGCGACCTGGGCATCGACCTGGTGATTCGCCGCGTGGACGTCTCGCAATACGTCAACCGCGTGCGCTCCCGGGACTTCGACATGATCGTCGGCAGCTTCCCGCAGTCCAATTCACCGGGTAACGAGCAACGGGAATTCTGGATGACCGACGCCGCCGACCGGCCCGGAAGCCGCAACTCCATGGGCCTCAAGGACCCGGTGGTGGACCAGCTGGTCGAACAACTGATCAACGCCGATTCACGCAAAAGCCTGGTGGCCCACGCCCGCGCACTGGACCGCGTGCTGCAATGGGGTTATTACGTGATCCCCAACTGGCACATCAAGACCTGGCGCGTGGCGTACTGGAACCATATCGGTCACCCGAAAACCTCGCCCAGGTATGACATCGGCATCGCCACCTGGTGGATCAAGCCGAACGTGGCACCGGCCATCGAAGTCGAAACCAAACTGCAAGCCGACCCTGCGGGCACGGAGTAATAGATGCTGGCGTATATTTTTCGGCGACTGCTGCTGATCATCCCGACGCTGTTCGGCATCCTGCTAATCAACTTCGTGATCATCCAGGCCGCTCCCGGTGGACCGGTCGAACAGATGATCGCCAAGCTCGAGGGCTTCGAAGGCGCCACCAGCCGGATTGCCGGCGGCGGTGCCGAGGTCTCGGTGGCCGGCTCGTCCTATCGCGGCGCACAGGGCCTGGACCCGGCGCTGGTCAAGGAAATCGAGCACATGTACGGCTTCGACAAGTCGGCGCCTGAACGCTTGTGGATCATGATCAAGAACTACGCGACCCTGGACTTTGGCGACAGCTTCTTCCGCGACGCCAAGGTCATCGACCTGATCAAGGAAAAGATGCCGGTGTCGATCTCCCTCGGGCTGTGGAGCACGCTGATCATGTACCTGGTGTCGATTCCACTGGGGATCGCCAAGGCCACCCGGCACGGCAGTCATTTCGACGTCTGGACCAGTTCGGCGATCATCGTCGGCTATGCCATCCCCTCGTTCCTGTTCGCCATCCTGCTGATCGTGGTGTTCGCCGGTGGCAGTTACCTGGACTGGTTTCCGCTACGGGGCCTGACCTCGAACAACTTCGATGAGTTGAGCATGGGCGGCAAGATTCTCGACTACTTCTGGCACCTGGCGCTGCCCGTGACCGCGCTGGTGATCGGCAACTTCGCGACCATGACCCTGTTGACCAAGAACAGCTTCCTGGACGAGATCAACAAACAGTACGTGGTGACCGCCAAGGCCAAGGGGCTGACGAAAAACCGCGTGCTCTACGGCCACGTGTTTCGTAACGCCATGCTGCTGGTCATCGCGGGTTTCCCGTCCGCATTCATCGGGATTTTCTTCACCGGCTCGCTGCTGGTGGAAGTGATCTTCTCCCTCGACGGCCTGGGCCTGATGAGTTTTGAAGCGGCGATCAACCGCGATTACCCGGTGGTGTTCGGCACACTGTTCATCTTCACGTTACTGGGCCTGCTGGTGAAACTGATCGGCGATCTGACCTACTCCTTCGTCGATCCACGCATCGACTTCGAAAGCCGGGAGCATTGAGATGAACCTGTCCCCGCTCAATCGCCGACGTTTCGAGCTGTTCAAGGCCAACAAGCGTGGCTGGTGGTCGTTGTGGCTGTTCCTGATCCTGTTCGGCCTGAGCCTCGGTGCCGAGCTGATCGCCAACGACAAGCCGCTGGCGGTGCATTACGACAACACCTGGTACTTCCCGGCCATCAAGCGCTACCCGGAAACCACGTTCGGCGGCGAATTTCCGCTGGAGGCCAACTACAAGAGCCCGTATATCCGCGAACTGCTCAAGGCCAAGGACGCCTGGGTGCTGTGGGCGCCCATCCCCTTCAGCTACCAGAGCATCAACTACGACCTGAAAGTCCCGGCTCCCGCCCCGCCCTCGGCTGACAACCTGCTGGGCACCGACGACCAGGGGCGCGACGTGTTGGCGCGAGTGATCTACGGCTTTCGCATTTCGGTGCTGTTCGCCCTGACGCTGACCGTACTCAGCTCGATCATCGGCGTGATTGCCGGGGCCTTGCAGGGCTTCTATGGGGGCTGGGTCGATCTGGCCGGACAGCGTTTTCTGGAAATCTGGTCCGGATTGCCGGTCCTGTACCTGCTGATCATTCTCGCCAGCTTCGTGCAGCCGAACTTCTGGTGGCTGCTGGGGATCATGCTGCTGTTTTCCTGGATGAGCCTGGTGGACGTGGTCCGTGCCGAATTCCTGCGCGGGCGCAACCTCGAATACGTGCGCGCCGCCCGCGCGCTGGGGATGCAGAATGGCGCAATCATGTTCCGCCACATCCTGCCCAACGCCATGGTCTCGACCATGACCTTCATGCCCTTTATCCTCACCGGCGCCATCGGCACGCTGACGGCCCTGGACTTCCTCGGTTTCGGCCTGCCACCGGGCGCGCCGTCGCTGGGTGAACTGGTGGCCCAGGGCAAATCCAACCTGCAGGCGCCGTGGCTGGGCATGAGCGCGTTTGCGGTGCTGGCCCTGATGTTGAGCCTGCTGGTGTTTATCGGCGAGTCCGCTCGCGATGCCTTCGACCCGAGGAAGTGAAATGAATCAGGACAATCTGATCGAAGTGCGCGACCTGGCCGTCGAATTCGTCGTAGGCGAGCACAGCCAGCGCGTGGTGGAAGGCGTCAGTTTCGATATCAGGCGCGGCGAAACCCTGGCGCTGGTGGGTGAAAGCGGCTCCGGCAAATCGGTGACTGCGCATTCGATCCTGCGCCTGCTGCCCTACCCGCTCGCCCGCCACCCCTCGGGCACCATCGAGTATTCCGGGCAGAACCTGCTGGACCTGAAAGAGAAAACCATCCGGCACATCCGTGGCAACCGGATCGCGATGATCTTCCAGGAGCCGATGACCTCGCTCAACCCGCTGCACTCGATCGAAAAGCAGATCAATGAGGTGCTGGGCATCCACAAGGGCCTGGTCGGTAAAGTGGCGACCAGGCGGACCCTGGAATTGCTGGAGATGGTCGGCATTCCCGAGCCCGAGAAACGCCTCAAGGCTTTGCCCCACGAGCTGTCCGGCGGCCAGCGCCAGCGGGTGATGATCGCCATGGCCCTGGCCAACGAGCCAGAACTGCTGATCGCCGATGAACCGACCACCGCGCTGGACGTTACCGTTCAGCTGAAGATCCTCGAATTGCTCAAGCAATTGCAGGCCCGCCTGGGCATGGCGCTGTTACTGATCAGTCACGATTTGAACCTTGTTCGAAGAATTGCGCATCGCGTATGTGTCATGCAGCGCGGTTGCATCGTCGAACAGGCATCGTGCGAAGAGTTGTTCCGCGCGCCGCAGCATCCGTACACTCGGGAACTGCTGGCAGCGGAGCCCAGCGGCAAGCCGGCAACCAACGTTATCGGGCCACCGCTGTTGCAGGTCGAGGACCTGAAAGTCTGGTTCCCGGTCAAGAAAGGCCTGCTGAAAAAGACCGTCGATCACATCAAGGCAGTGGACGGGATCAATTTCAGCCTGCCCCAGGGGCAGACATTGGGCATTGTCGGCGAAAGCGGTTCCGGCAAATCGACGTTAGGCCTGGCAATTTTGCGTTTGATCGGCAGCCAAGGGGCGATCCGGTTCGAAGGCAAACAGCTAGACTGCATGACGCAACAACAGGTTCGGCCGCTGCGTCGGGAGATGCAGGTGGTGTTTCAGGACCCTTTCGGCAGCCTGAGCCCGCGAATGTGCGTGAGCCAGATCGTCGGCGAGGGCCTGCGGATCCACGGGATCGGCACCGAGGCGGAACAGGAACAAGCGATTATTGCGGCATTGAAGGAGGTAGGCCTGGATCCGGACACCCGGAACCGCTACCCCCACGAATTTTCCGGAGGGCAACGGCAGAGAATCGCCATTGCCCGGGCACTGGTGTTGAAACCGGCGCTGATCCTGCTGGACGAGCCGACCTCGGCCCTCGACCGGACAGTGCAGCGCCAAGTGGTGGAGCTGCTGCGTTCACTGCAAAGCAAGTACAACCTGACGTATCTGTTCATCAGCCATGACCTGGCTGTCGTCAAGGCGCTGAGCCACCAGTTGATGGTGGTCAAGCATGGCCAAGTGGTCGAACAGGGAGACGCGCAAAGTATCTTTGCCGCCCCCCAACATCCGTATACACAGCAGTTGCTGGAAGCCGCTTTCCTGGCTCCAGCCACTGCGCAATAACCTGAAAGAGGAGCAACACATGGGTTTTCTCGCCGGTAAGCGCGTACTGATCGTCGGTGTCGCCAGCAAGCTGTCCATCGCATCCGGCATCGCCGCCGCCATGCATCGCGAGGGCGCTGAGCTTGCCTTCACTTATCAGAACGACAAACTCAAGGGTCGTGTCGAAGAGTTCGCCCAAGGCTGGGGTTCCAGCCCGGAACTGTGCTTCCCGTGCGACGTGGCCAGCGATGAAGAAATCGCCCAGGTCTTCGAAGCGCTGAGCAAGAAGTGGGACGGCCTGGACTGCATCGTGCACTCCGTCGGCTTCGCCCCGGGCGACCAACTGGACGGCGACTTCACCGAAGCCACCACCCGTGAAGGTTTCCGTATCGCTCACGACATCAGCGCCTACAGCTTCGTGGCCCTGGCCAAGGCCGGTCGCGAAATGATGAAGGGCCGCAACGGCAGCCTGCTGACCCTGTCGTACCTGGGCGCCGAGCGCACCATGCCGAACTACAACGTGATGGGCATGGCCAAGGCTTCGCTGGAAGCCGGCGTACGTTACCTGGCCGGCTCCCTGGGCCCGGACGGAACTCGCGTCAACGCCGTATCGGCCGGTCCGATCCGCACCCTCGCCGCCTCCGGCATCAAGAACTTCCGCAAGATGCTGGCCGCCAACGAAGCGCAAACCCCGCTGCGTCGCAACGTCACCATCGACGAAGTCGGCAACGCCGGCGCTTTCCTGTGCTCGGACCTGGCGTCCGGCATCAGCGGCGAAATCATGTACGTGGACGGCGGTTTCAACACCACGGCCATGGGCAACATCGAAGAGTAATCTTCAGCGCGCCGTACAAAAAACCCGCCTTGACTGGCGGGTTTTTTATGCCTGCGATTTATCAGGCAACCGTAACCCCTGGGGGAGCGGGCTCGCTGACGAAGGCATTTTCCTGGGTGGAAGGGGCGTCGTCCGATGCAACGCTGTGCGAGCAAGCGTGCGCTCACGGGGTCAGTGGTCTCCCAGGCACTCGGCAAACAGCTGCTGAATGGGCTGCTGTCGCTGGCTGTAGCGCTGCAACAGCACGATCTCGCGGTAGAACGTCAATTCACCCAACCGGATGATCCTGACGTTTGCGCCATGCTCCAGCCACAACCCGGCCTCTGGCAACAGTGAAATCCCCAGTCCGCACTCGACCATTTTCACGATGGCTTCCAGCTCATCCAGCTCCAGCGCCGCCTGCACATCGATGTGCTGCTCGCGCAGAAAGCGCGTCACCAGGCGCCCGCCGAACGAGTTGCGGTCATAGCGCACGTGCGGATGCTCAGCCAGCAATCGCAACGGATCATCGCCCTCGAGGCCGGCCGGGACGATCAGTACGAACGGCTCGCGACGGATAACCTGGGCCGACAGCTCCTTGGGCAGCTCGAACGGTGGCTTGATCAAGATGGCCAGGTCCACTTCGCCGGTGTCCACCTGACTGAGCAGGTTGAGCGACACGCCGGGCACCAGCTTTGGTTCCAGGAGGGGCGCCAGTTGGCGCAAGCGCAACAAGGCCTGAGGCAACAGACCGGTCTGGGCCGTGGCGACCGCGCCGATTTTCAATTCGCCACGGTACTCGCTGACATCGTCACTGACGGCCATGCGGCTGAAGGTATCCAGCATGTCCCGGGCCATCGGCAATGCACGCTGACCCGCCGCATTGAGAATGGCCTGGCGACCGGTGCGATCGAACAGCCGGATGCCCAGCGCCTGCTCCAGATTGCGCATCTGCGCGCTGACCGCCGACTGGGTCAGGCCAACATGCATGCCGGCCGCCGCAAACGTTCCGTGGCGCGCCACCGCCAGGAAGGTTTTCAATTCACGCAGCATGACGCCCCCGATTGATCGAAATAATTTGAGCTCGACGCAAAAACTATCGTCTTTCAATCAAAAAGCACAGCGCTAAACTCAATGTCACCGACCCATTGCCTGCGAGGCTCCCCTAATGCAACTGTCGCCTTTTCACCTGGCCATCCCCGTGTACGACCTGCCAGCTGCCCGAACTTTTTACGGCGAGGTGTTCGGTCTGGAAGAAGGTCGCTCCAGCGACCATTGGGTCGACTTCAACTTTTTCGGCCATCAATTGGTGATCCACCTAGCGCCGAAAAACGCCTCACAGGAAGCCGCGCACACCAACGCGGTGGACGGCCACGATGTGCCGGTGCCGCATTTTGGTGTGGTGTTGGGAATGGCGGAATGGGAAGCCCTGGCCGAACGCCTGAAAGCACGTGAGACCCGATTCGTGATCGAACCGGGAATTCGCTTCAAGGGGCTGGTGGGTGAGCAGGCGACCATGTTCCTGTTCGACCCGTGCGGCAATGCGCTGGAGTTCAAGGCGTTCAAGGACATTGGCCAGCTGTTCGCAAAATAGTGCTCGATGGCGGATACGCCATCGCGAGCAGGCTCGCTCCCACCGTTCGGATCCGGCAGGCCACTCGAGGGAGTGAGCCTGCTCGCGATGACGGCCTACCTGAACAAACCCATCTCTCCTTCAACCAGCATCGCTTCAACCGTGTCATGGAGGGCCGGGTCGTACTCGATCTGACCGATGTTGAAACGAATGTCATAACCGCGGCGCATCGTGGCGTTGCGCTCATCGAGTATCTCCTCGAGCCGCGCCTTGATCGCACTCAGCTCCACCGCACTCGAACCGGTCAACAACACGACGAATTCATCGTCCCCGAGCCTCCCGACCACATCGCTTTCGCGAAAGGCGATGCGCAATACGTCCGCGAAGGTCTTCAGCGCATCGTCGCCCTCGGCGCGGCCATACAGGTAATTGATGTGCTTGAAATGATCAAGGTCGAAAAACAGCAGTGTGGCGGGTATTTCCATGCGTTGGCACGCCTCCAGCCCCAACTGCGCCAGTGCAGTGAAACCGTGGCGATTGGAGAGCAGCGTCAGCGCGTCCATGTTGGCCATGGTCACGCCCATCACTTGCTGCTCGGCCGTTCGGGCCAGGTGGCGCAAGGTTGCGCGTATCTGCTGCGGCGAAAGCGATGGCGCCGCGCTGTCGCCGTGTTTGAGCGGTCTGCCTGAGGTCAGCATCAGTTGCTCCGGTGGTGGGTATGTACGTTAGAGTCCTCCGACCCGTTTTGACTCCCCTGTACCGGACCATCGGTCAACGGCCGCTCCGAAAAACACCCGTAAACCTGTAGGCGTGAGCTTGCTCGGGCGGCGTTGCCACGATGGCGGTCAACGATAATGCCGGCTGACGGAATGCCCGCGTTATCCATCGCGAGCATTCGAGCATCGACCGGCCGCCCGCGCCGTGTTCGGCATTTCGTTAGAAGTCAGTGGACACCGACACCTCACGCCATGCCTGCAACTCACCGGCGACAAAGCTGTTTTTCGCTTCAATGGCCGCGACACAGTCACTGCCCAGGGGCAAGCGCAGCGGCGCGTCGTTCGTTTCCACCAGGGTGATCATCACCTGGGCCAGTTTGTCCGGGTCGCCTGGCTGGTTCAGGGTCACGGCCTTGGCGATTCTGCGCACTTCACCGGCGGTGCTGTCGTAGTCGGCAATCGACGCTGGGGATTCAACCAGCGAGTTGCCTTCCAGGAATTCGGTGCGGAAGTAACCCGGCTCGACCACGGTCACCTTGATACCCAGCGGCGCCAGCTCGGCGTGCAAGGCCTCGGTCAGGCCTTCGACGGCGAACTTGGTCGAGCAATAGACGCCGAAGCCGGCCCCGGACTTGTAGCCTCCGACCGAGGACAGGTTGATCACATGCCCGCTGCGTGCGGCGCGCATATGTGGCAGGACAGCGCGGGTGACATTGAGCAGGCCAAAGACGTTGGTTTCGTACACGCGGCGCACTTCATCGGCCGTGGCCTCTTCCACGGCGCCGAGCACACCAAAGCCCGCATTGTTGACCAGCACGTCGATGCGCCCGAAGTGCTCGATGGCCTGCTGGGCGACCGCAATGCCCTGGGCTTCGTTTGTGACGTCCAGGCTGGCGGCGAGCAAGCCAGGGTGTTCGCCAAAGCGCTGGGTAATGCTGCTGGCATCTCGGGCGGTGGCAACCACGGCGTCACCATTGGCCAGGGCGGCGGCGGCGATCTTGGCACCGATGCCACGGGAAGCGCCGGTGATCAGCCAGATGCGATTGAAGGTGTTGGAAGTGGTCATGAGCGTGTTTCCTTGTTGACGTTGGGGTAGGCACAAGGTACGCAGGAGGATTGCCCGGAAAAATGCCCTCGTGTTACAAGCACTATGAAACGCTCTTTCATAATGGCGATCTCGATGAATCACGATCCTTTCGATGGCCTGACCGAATTCCTGGCGGTGGCCGAACACAAGAGCTTCACCGTCGCCGCTTCCCGCCTGGCGGTGACGCCCACGGCCGTCAGCCACGCCATCAAATTGCTTGAGCGGCGCACTGGCGTGCTGCTGTTCCAACGCACCACGCGCCGGGTCGCCTTGACCGAAGCGGGCGCCAGCCTGTTTGCCCGATTACGCCCGGCGGCCAGCGAAATCGATGAGGCGCTGGCAGTCCTCAGCGGCTTTCGCGACCAACCCATGGGCACGCTGCGCCTGACGGCGCCGCGGTTGTCGGGGGCGCTGTTGATCGAACCGCTGATGCCGTTGTTTCGCCAGGCATATCCGCAGGTCACGCTCGACATCTGCCTGGACGATGCCACGGTGGACTTGATGGCCGGCGGGTTTGATGCGGGGATCAGGCTGGGCGAATCCATCGAAAAGGACATGATCGCGGTGCGCCTCACGCCGGACCTGCAATGGTCGGTGGTGGGCGCGCCGGCGTATTTCGCCAGGGCCGGCAAACCTGAAAGCCCGGAAGACCTGACCGATCACCAATGCATCGGCTTTCGGTTCTCGACATCGGGCAACGCACACCGCTGGGAATTCCGCCGCGATGGCCGCGACTTTACCGTAGGGGTAGAAGGCGGCGTGATCGTCAACGATCGAGGGCTGCTGGTCTCGGCGGCACGCAGCGGTTGCGGGCTGGTGTACGCGTGCGACCTGGAAATTGCCGATGAATTGGCGGATGGACGGCTGGAGCGCGTGTTGCAACCTTTTGTGCCGCTGAGTACGGCGCTGTACCTCTACTTCCCCAGCCGCACACAGACGCAGCCCAAGTTGCGGGCGTTCATTGACCTGGCGACCGGGTGGGTTGCCCGTCAGCGCAGCACCCCTCCGACTCACTGATCGCTGGGCAAGCGAGTCACGTTGTTCCGATGGAAGCAACTCTGTGAGAGCGAGCCTGCTCGCGAAAAACCAGGCCTGCCACCCGGTCCCTGGTTTCCTGCGTTATCGTTGAGAGCATCGTCGGAACGCCGCCCGGAGCAGGCTCGCTCCCACAGGGCCGGTGCAGATCAGGCTTACGCAGCGACTTTGCCGGCCAGGCCTTTGCCCAGCCGATGTTGCGACAGCAGGCGCATGACGTAGCCGATCTTGATCAGGGTCGGGCCGACGATGGTCATGGCGTGCAGCGCGACCTGGACCACGATCGACAGGTGCCCGCTGTAGAGGTAGGCGCCGTAGATCCCCACCAGCAACATTGCCAGCCCCGCGATCAGGACTTCGCTCGACAGGTGCAGAACTTTATGTGGATTGTTGAAGTAGGCGAACATTTTTCGTACTCCTGAATCAGACCAGTTGTACGTGGGTTATTTCACCATTCGTGCCAGGTTCGCTATTCATTAAAATCAATTACTTAGGACATAGCGGGTCAATTTGACCCCGTCGAAGGCAAGTCAAAATGACAGCTTCACAAGTCATATTGACCACGATTGCCATCGCCCCACCCAAAAGCAAATCGATATCATTTGCGCACCTTCAAGGCTTTTGCTTTAATCGCGACCAATTCTTATTTGCACCGAGGCGCTCGTCGCCCAGGGACACGTGCTTACGATGATGGTTGCCGACTCTTCCAGCGTACAGAACCTCTACGTCACTCATCACCGCTGGCTGCACGAGCTGCTGCGCCGGCGCTTGAGCAATGCGTTCGATGCTGCCGACCTGGCCCATGACACCTTTATCCGGGTGCTCAAGCGCCCACAGATTTTCGACAGCGAAACCCGCGAGCGCTCCTACCTCGCCACCATCGCCCGGGGTCTGTGCATCGATCACTGGCGTCGGCGACAGCTCGAACAAGCGTGGCTGGAGACCCTGGCCGCACGTCCGCAGGCGGTGCAACCTTCTCCGGAACAGCGGGCGATCATCGTTGAAACTCTCTACGAAGTGGACGCCATGCTGCAGCGCCTGCCCCAACGGGTGCGCGACGCCTTCATCCTCGCCCAATTGCACGGCCTGCCGTACAAGCACATCGCCGAGGAAATCGGGGTATGCGAGCGCATGGTGAAGAAGTACCTGGCCCAGGCGCTGATGCATTGCGCGATGCTCGAGGCCGAGCTCGACGGCCTGCTGATCGAGTAAGCACATGCCCTCCCCGACCACTTCCGCCAACAGCATCAACCACGCCAGCCTCGAGCAGGCGGCGCAGTGGTACGTGCAGCTCAACGATCAGCAGGTCGGCGAGCAGGAACGCCAGCGCTGGCAAGCCTGGCTGGCGCAGAGTGGCGATCATCAGGCGGCCTGGCGTTATGTCGAGCGCGTCGGCCAGCGTTTTGCCGCGCTGCAGGATGACCATCAGGCCGCCGGTTTTGTCCTGCGCAACACCGCACGCTCGTCGATCAGCCGTCGGCAAACGGTCAAGGGTTTGCTCATCCTCGCTTCGGGTGGCCTGCTGGGTTGGAATGCCTGGCGTGAAACCTCGCTGCCGGACGCTTTCGGCCGCTGGACCGCCGACCTCTCGACCGGCACCGGCGAGACCCGCGAAAGCCTGCTCAGCGATGGCAGCCGCCTCTGGCTCAATGCCCTGAGCGCCTTGAACGTACGCTTCGATACCCAGCAACGACTGTTGCTGTTAAGCGCCGGAGAAGTGTTGATCGACACTGCCAAAGACAGCAGCCGACCTTTCCTGGTGCAAACCGCCCAAGGCCGGCTGCGTGCCCTGGGCACGCGCTTCAGCGTGCGTCAGCGACAACGGCAGACCTTGCTCAACGTCTATGAAGGCGCGGTGGAGGTGCGTACCGATCAGGGTCAAATGCAAGTGGTCGAGGCGGGACGCCAACTGGCGTTCACGGAAGATCACACGCCTGCTTCCACCGAAGCAGCGGCGGGTCGTGAAGCCTGGCGCCGGGGCGTGTTGCTGGCGGACAACTTGCCGCTGGGCGAGTTGATCGACGAGTTGAGTCGCTATCGACACGGGCACCTGGCGTGCGATCCGGCGATTGCCGGGCTGCCGGTGATGGGTTCGTTCCCGCTCAAGGACACCGATCAGGCGTTGAGCCTGCTGGAAGCCGCGTTGCCGATTCGCGTGGAGAAAACCCTGTCCTGGTGGGTCAGCGTCGGTCCCGCTTGAGGCGTATCGGCCCGAGCATCACGATGACCCGGCAAAAAAAACGGCAGCGCAGTTCCCTTTTACCCTTCTCGTTCGGTTAACCCTGTGAAGCCCTTGAATCGCCGACCAGCAGGGAAATCTTTTTTGCGCACTGCCTTCACCTCCTTGCGTCTGCTCGCCCTGGCCATACCACTCGTCCTGAGCCTCGCGTCAACACCGGCGAACGCCCAGACCCCGGTGGAACACGCCAGCAGTCAGGCGCGCTACTACGCCATCGCGCCCGGTTCGCTGATCAGCGTACTGAACCGCTTCGCCGAACAAGCCGGCATCTTCCTCGCCGGCCACAACGACCTCGCCAGTGACAAGCGCAGCCCCGGCCTCACTGGCGAATTCACCGAGCAACAGGGTTTGCAACGACTGCTCCAGGGCAGCGGCCTGCAAGCGCACCCCCAGGGCCATCGTGGCTATGTTCTGAAAGTCGCGCAGGAAAGTCTCCTGGAGCTGGACGCGACCCACATTGCCGCCCAGGCACTGGGCGCCACCACCGAAAACACCCACGCCTACACCACCGGCTCGACGTCCTCGGCCACCGGCCTGCCCTTGTCCCTGCGGGAGACGCCGCAATCGGTGACGGTCATCACCCGCCAGCAGCTCGACGATCAGGGCTCCACCAGCATCGCCGACGCGTTGCGCCGCGTGCCCGGTATCAGCGTGCAGAACTACGACAGCGAACGCTGGGAGTTTTCCAGCCGTGGCCTGCCGATCACCAACTTCCAGTACGACGGCGTCAACACCGACTACGACGGCGTCTATGACTACGGCACCACCAGCACCGACATGGTGACCTTCGACCGCGTTGAGATCATCAAGGGCGCCACCGGCCTCATGACCGGTTCAGGCGACCCGTCGGCCACGGTCAACCTGATCCGCAAGCGCCCCACCCGTGCCTTCCAGGCCTCGGTCAGCGCTGCCGTCGGTTCCTGGGACAATGAGCGCAGCACCGCCGACATCGCAGGCCCCCTGACCGACAGCGGCAACCTGCGCGGACGCTTCGTCGGTGCCTATCAAGACCGTGGCGCCTACATGGATCACTACCGCAATACCCGTGGCATCGGGTATGGCATCCTGGAGGCCGACCTGACACCGGGCACCTTGCTGACCCTCGGTATCGACCAGCAGAACACCCGCTCCCGTGGCGCCAGCTGGACCGGTTTTCCGATGTACAACAGCGACGGTTCGCGCACGCACTTTTCCCGCTCGTTCAACCCCGCCACCGACTGGAGCCGCCGCGACTTCGACAACCAGACGCTGTTCGCCTCGGTCCAGCAGCAACTGGCCCAGGACTGGGCGCTCAAGGTCAGCTACGACCGCAAGCACCGCCAGCACGACACCTTCCTCGCCTCGGCCAGTGGCGGCAACCCGGATCCGGCTACTGGCGAGGGGATGTTCATGTACATGGGCAAGTTCAAGGGCGATCAGGTGCAGGACAACCTCGACCTCAACTTCAGCGGCCCTTTCAACTGGCTGGGCCGCGAGCATCAATTGATCGCCGGGTTCATGTCGATCAGCACCCGCCAGGACATCCCGGTGCATGGCTCGATCTACCCCCCGGTGGGCGAAAGCATCGACGACTGGAACGGCGAGTATGCGAAACCGGACATCCCCAAGGTAGGCGACAACGACATCGTGCGGCGCCAGACCGGCCTTTATGTCGCCACCCGACTCAAGCCGAGCGACGACCTTGCGCTGATCCTCGGCACCCGTGTCAGCCAGTTCAGTGCCGACGATGACATCGACTATATCGACCCCGCGACCCCGGACTTGCACGACAGCTACCGACAAACCGGCGTGGTCACGCCCTACGCCGGGCTGGTCTACGACCTGGATGACAGCTACTCGCTGTACAGCAGCTACACGCGGATCTATCAACCGCAGATGAGCAAGGACGCCGAACGCAAGCTGCTCGACCCGGTGCAAGGCAACAGCTACGAGGCCGGGATCAAGGCCGAGTATTTTGGCGGACGTCTGAACGCCAGCTTCGCCGTGTTCCGCATCGAGCAGGACAACCTCGCCGAATACGTCAGCGGCGTCGACAGCGAATCGGTGTACCGCGCCGTGCAAGGTGCGGTCACCAAGGGCTTTGAGTTGGAACTGGCCGGCGAAGTGCGCGATGGCTGGAACCTGTCGGCCGGCTACAGCTATAACCACACCCGCGATGCCCGAGGCGATTACGTCTATGGCGCGATCCTGCAAACCACCGCGCCGCAGCAGATGGTGCGGCTGTTCAGCACCTATCGCTTGTCCGGCGCCCTGGAAAAACTCACGGTCGGCGCAGGCGTGAACTGGCAGAGCGAGTTCTTCGGCAACGTGCTGCAGCCCGATCCGAACGACCCGATCAATGGCGGCCAGCCTTCGAAGATCACCCAGCACAGTTACGCCCTGGTCGACGCCATGGCGCGCTACCGCTTCAACGACCACTTGAGCACCACACTCAACGTCAAGAACCTGTTCGACAGGACTTATTACACCGGCCTGGGCAACTTCGGCACCGGGTTCTACGGCGAACCCCGCAGCCTGCAACTGACCACCCGCTGGGATTTCTGATCGGCAATGGGTCGCAGAGCGCTTACACTGCACAACGGATCTGCCGAGGACACCGACGATGAAGCCCACCGCCAAAAACACCGACAAGGCCCCGCGCTTCTGGCGCGACGACGCCCTGCCCTTCATCGAGGCCCGGGCCATCGCCGACGGCCGCGAGGTCTGCTACACCCGGCATTCCCACGAGCACTTTTCCATCGGCGCGATTACCGCCGGGCGCAGTACCTACCTGCATGAGCAATCGTCGTTTGAGGTCGCCACCGGCACGGTGGTGCTGATGAACCCCGGCGATGTCCATGCGTGCAACCCGATCAATGACCAACCCTGGTCGTACCTGATGTTGTATGTCGACACGGCCTGGCTGACCGATTTGCAGCATCAGCTCGGGTTCAGCCACGACCTGGCGTTTCGTCGCTTCGCCGTCACCCACACCGAGGACGCCGGCCTGTTTGCCGGCCTGGCCGCCCTGTACGACATCCTCGTCGACCACCGGCAGGACGTGCTGCGCAAGCAGAGCGCGGCGGTGGAATTCTTCACCGAGGTGCAGCAACGCCTCAACCCCGGTGATCAGCCTGGGCGCGAACCGAACTTCAAACTCGAGCGCGCAGCCGACTTCATCCGTGACAACTGCACGCGTCTGCTCAAGCTCGAAGACATCTGCGAGGCGGCGCAGTTGTCGCCGTCGTACCTGATCCGCGCGTTCAAACAGCATTACGGCATGACGCCCCACGCCTTTCTGGTCAATCGGCGCATTCAGTTTGCCCGCGAGCGCCTGCGCAGCGGCCAGTTGATCGCCGACGTCGCGCTGGAAGCCGGGTTCGCCGACCAGGCGCATTTCCAGCGCGCGTTCAAACAGCATCTGGCGGCGACGCCAGGACAGTATCGCGGCTAAGGCAATAACAGGTACGCCGCGCTCAAGGCCAGCAGCAGCGCCATGACCCGATTGAACAGGCGCATGCCCGCCGGGTTGTTCAGGTAACCGCGCAGGAAGGTACCGGCATACGCCCAGCAACCGACAGATACGTAACAGATCACCAGGTACACCGCCGCAAACTGCCAGATCAATCGCGCCTCGCCATCGGCGACGAACGCACCCATGCCCGCCACACAGGCCAGCCAGGCCTTGGGATTGAGCCATTGCATCACCGCGCCGTACACCATCGACGGCGCCCGTGCCGAATCCTTCGCATCGAGCTGACCGTTGTCAGACGCGAGCTTCCACGCCATGAACAACAGAAACGCCACACCGGCCAGTTGCACGATCCGTGTCAGCTGTGGCCATTGCTGCAACACCTCATGCAACCCCAGCCCCATCAACACCAGCAGCAGCACAAAGCCCAGGGTCGCTCCGGCCACGTGCCGCTGACTGGCGCGAAAGCCGAACTGCGCCCCGGAACTCAACGCCACGATATTCACCGGTCCCGGCGTGATCGACGCCACCAGGGCAAACGCGGCCATCGACATGATCAGACTCATTGTTGTTTTCTTCCCTTCAGTTGAACCAGGGGCTCAAGGTAAACAGCCCGCTGATTGTCGTATTGAAGAAAACTACCCAATGCCCACGCCCACAGAAAATGTCCGAGCACTGACGCCCTTTTTGTGCGAGCGGCGGTATGCCTCAGGAATACGCGCCGACCACCCGTTTCACTTTGATCAGCGCCTCGCGCAATGAATCCATGTCCACCGAACCCAACGCCAGCCGGATCGCATGCGGCACATGCACCGACGTGGCAAACGGCTCAGCCGTGGACACCGCCACCTGCTCCTGCATCAACGCCACCGCAATCTGGTCCGCCCGCGCATCTTCGCCCAGTGGCAACCAGAGAAAATACGAAAAAGGGTGAGTCATGCAGCGCAGTCCCTTCAGCACCTCAGCGGCCAGCGTCTGGCGCGCCTGGGCATCCTCCCGCTTTTGCACCTCGAGCTGGCCGACCGTCCCATCGTCGATCCAGCCGCAGGCAATGGCGGTCATCACGCCGGGGGTGTTCCAGGTCGTGGCCCGAATCACCCGTTCCAGGGCCGGCACCCTGTCCAGCGGCGCCGCCACAAATCCCACACGCAGCCCCGTGGCGACATTCTTCGAGAACCCCGACACATACACCGTGCGCTCCGGCGCCAGTTCGGCCACCGGCACCGGCGCCTCCTCCACCAGAAACGCATAGGCCGCGTCTTCGATAATCAACAGATCATGTTGGCGCGCAATCGCCACCAGACGCCCCCGCCACGGCACATCCATCACCCACCCGCAGGGGTTGTGCAGCGTCGGCATGGTGTAGACCGCCCGCACCGAACGCCGCCGGCACAGCGCCTCGAGCGCCGCCAGGTCCGGCCCGTTCTCCGTGACCGGAATCGGCACAATCTCCAGATGCAGCGACTCGGCCAGCACCTTGAAACCGGTATAGGTCAAGGCATCCGCCGCAATCACATCCCCCGGCTTGAGCAACGCCATCATCGCCACGGCCAGGCCATGCTGCGCGCCGCTGACGATCAGGACCTGCTCCGCTGTCAGGTTCAGGCCGCGTGACAGCAGGTGCCGGGCAATCGATGCCCGCTCATGCAAACGCCCGCCATGGGGCTGATAACGCAAATGGGCTTCCAGGTCACCGGACAACGCCAGTTGGCGCAACGCCGTGCGCAACAGATCGGCCTGCCCCGGCAACGACGGGTAGTTGAAATTGAGATCGGCCATGCCCACCGCCACCACATGCTGGCTGACGCCCTGACCGGCCGGCAGCGAGATCTCCCGCACGAACGTGCCCCGTCCCGTTTCGCCACTGACCAATCCCATCGTCTCCAGCTCGGCATACACCCGGCTGGCGGTGACCAGCGCCAACCCGTGTTCGGCGGCGAGCTGCCGGTGAGTCGGCAGGCGTGTGCCGGGCGCGAGGCGTCCCGCACGGATATCGGCGGCGTAGCTGTCGACCAGCGACTTGTAGCGCAAACGAGGCATAGGACGATGTATCCATGACAATTTTTTGATTGTCTTAATACTCGGTCATACGATGCGCCCAAGGCAACCCGTCGTCTCAACCCCCCATCGAGTGAGCGTCATGGAACGAGCAACCCACCTCAACACCCAGCCTCGGGAGAAGTCCGCCAGCGGCTGGCTCAATGGCCTGATCGGCGTCATCATCTTCAGCGGCTCACTGCCGGCGACACGCGTCGCGGTGCTGGAATTCGACCCGGTGTTCCTCACCGTCATCCGCGCCACCCTGGCCGGCGTGCTTGCGCTGTGCCTGCTGAGCCTGTTCAAGCAACAACGCCCAACGCGCAATCAACTGCTGCCGCTGCTCATCGTCGCCCTCGGCGTGGTGGTGGGATTCCCGCTGCTGACGGCGCTGGCCCTGCAATACGTGACGTCGGCGCATTCCATCGTCTTCATCGGCCTGCTGCCCCTGGCCACCGCGATCTTCGGCGTCCTGCGCGGCGGCGAACGTCCGCGCCCGGCGTTTTGGGGGTTCTCCGTGCTGGGCAGCCTGCTGGTCTCGGGCTACGCAATCTCCCAGGGCCTGGCGGCCTCTCCCCTCGGCGACCTGCTCATGCTGCTCGCCGTTCTCGCCTGCGGCCTGGGCTACGCCGAAGGGGCAAAGCTGTCGCGAACACTGGGTGGCTGGCAGGTGATTTGCTGGGCGCTGGTGTTGTCGTTACCGGCCATGACGCTGCTGAGCGCCTGGCGCGCGCCCGCCTCGTTCAGCGGGATCAGCCTGCCGGCGTGGTTCAGCCTGGGTTACGTTTCGCTGTTCAGCATGCTGATCGGCTTTGTGTTCTGGTATCGCGGGCTGGCCCAGGGCGGGATTGCGGCGGTGGGACAACTGCAACTGTTGCAGCCGTTTTTTGGCTTGGCGCTGGCGGCGGGACTGCTGCATGAGCAAGTCAGCCCGGGGATGGTGGCCGTGACCGTGGCGGTGATTCTGTGCGTGGCGGGCGCGAAGAATTTTTCCAAATAAATCAGCTTGTTACAGACCATTTCCATCTGCACCCGGCAGCAATACCCGGTAAATCAAACAGCCGGTTGATCCCCCTTTTCGATGGCAAGATTTCTCGGCATCCCCACCCTTGGCCGCAGAAAAATGGTGATCAATGAAACCTCTACTGCTCTTGCTTGGCACATTCTTCATCAGCCCGGGCACCTTCGCCATGAATGGCGACTTCTGGTATTTCCAGACGAGTGCCTACACCAAACACTGGAAAAGCGACCCGGACCACAACAATCGTCAAAAGCTGATCAGTGTCGAACGCAACCGCGCCGACGGCTCGCTGTGGGGAGGCGCAACGTTTAAAAACTCCTTCGACCAGCGCTCCTACTACGCCTATTACGGCCATCGCTGGAACGCCGAGCAATATCCGGTCTACGTCAAGCTCAGTGGCGGGCTGCTCCACGGGTACAAAGGCAAATACAAGGACCGGATTCCACTGAACAACCTGGGCGTCGCGCCGGTGATCATTCCCGCCGTTGGCACCTATTACGGCCCCGTGGGTGCCGAGCTGGTCGTCCTGGGCGGCGCCGCGGTCATGGTCAATGTCGGTTACCGCTACTGATCATCCAGGCTCAAAGCGCTGACATTGCCTGTATTGTTCGTCAATCATGCTGGCCGAGCTGGCGTTCAATCGGACGCTGGATCAGTTGGATCCGGTCGAGTCACGGAGGACAGGGTCGTAATCACCCAGTGGAACGATCAATGCGCATATTTGCCAGGATGAATGCATTAGCTTTCATCGCGAGCGGGCTCGCTCCCACACAGAGGTAACGCAGAAGCTGATACCGATTTGTTTTGCTTGATATTGCCAACGCAGGATCCGCAGTGATATCAATTTGGCACTGCACAGATTTTCCAGTATCTTGGCGCCCATGAATTGTTTTAACGCTATGGAAAGCACGAATGACCGCGAAGCTCGCAACCGTTATCCAGAAAGAGACCTACCTGGGCCACGATATCATCGTCGAAACCTTCGGCCCTGTGACTGCAAACCCGAGCAATACCGGCAGTGTGCAAACGCATCACACCAGCACAATTTCCATCTGGCTGGATGGCGAAGAGATCAGGGATGCGCGCGAGACACCTTCGCTTCTGTATGTATCGCGCGAAGATGCGATCGTGCTGGGCTTTGAAATCGGCCGGATGATCGTCAGCCAGCGTCGCGAATCAGCGGCTATCGGTCTGACGGCCCGGATGTACGAGTTCTTCAAGTCGACTCGCCTGCCGTTTTCCTCACTGCGCGCCTGATCGTGCAGGCCCTGCTCGCCAGCACTGGCAAACAGGGCCGGACAGACTCACCTGGCCGATGTAGAACACACCGGAAATCACGGTGTAGATGCGATCTTCCGGATGCGCGTGGGGCATGAGCTTCAAGCCTTCAGGCACTTTGACCCTGACCACGTAAGGCCCCGGCTGACTCGGGTTGCCAACGCTCACGGCCAGTTTCAGGGACGCGGATAAATCACGTCCCGAGCACTCCAGCTCTTACATCGCGTAACAAACTATCGCGGGTTGTTGCGCAGGATGGCAAAGTTGAGTGCGGCAGCGACGCACAGCCACACCAGATAAGGGAACAGGATCAGCCCGGTGATCACGTCCAGGCGCAGAGCCAGCACTACCATGGCCGCGACCACCAGCCACAGCAGCACCAGAATCACCATCCCCGCGAACACGCGTTGCGCGCCGAAAAAGACCGGCGTCCACAGCGTGTTGAGCGCAATCTGCGCCGCCCACAATGCCAGCACTTCCTGACTGCCGGGGATCAGGGTCAGTCGGTAGCCGGCCCAGGCAAGCAGCAGGTAGATGATCGTCCAGGCGACCGGGAACAACCAGTCGGGCGGTGTGAAGCTCGGTTTGACCAGCGATCGGTACCATTCACCCGGCTTGAAGAACATGCCGGTGCTGGCGGCCGCCGCGCTGGCCAGGAGAAAGATGAAAAAGGTGTAGGTCATGATCGCTTCCTGTCTGGGGTTATTTGAAACTTTGACGCGTGGCGACCCGCAAAAAGTTCACCAGCGCCCGGAGTAAAAAACCACGCTCCCCCTCGGCCGCATGATCGACTACCATACGCCGCCGGTTCCCGAACGGGACTAACAGGGAATTCGAAACGCCGTATCCGGCGTCAATCGAAACTGCCCCCGCAACTGTAGGTGCTGAGCCCGCTCCTCGATGGCCACTGGATCAGATCCGGGAAGGCCGGAGCACGGCGACGACGCATCAGTCAGGAGACCTGCCGGCCAGCTGAATCACTAACCGGCGGGGTGTCCGGGGAGGACATCCGTTGCCGACCGGCCTTGCCCTGCTTATACCGCAGCGTTTGATGGTGTGTTTCCAGACCCGTACCGCGCCCGTTTCAAGTACGGTCCCCATGGAGATTGCATCATGCTGTTGCCCCGCCTTGCCGCGCTGTTCACCGGTTTGGGCCTGTGTGCCCTGGCGCACGCCGCCCCGACCCAGTACCCGCTGACGATCGACAACTGCGGCAGCCCCCTCACCTTCCCGCAGGCGCCCACTCGCACTGTGACCATCGGCCAGGCCGGCACCGAGATGCTGTACGGCTTGGGCCTGGGCGACAAGGTGGTTGCGACTTCGCTGTGGTTCAACGACGTGTTGCCGGCATACAAGGCGCAAAACGACAAAATCGAACGCCTGGCGAACAACGAGCCGAGTTTTGAAGCGGTGATCGGCCAGCGTCCGGAGCTGGTGACCGTGGAGTTCGAGTGGATGGTCGGGCCGCAAGGCGCGGTGGGCACCCGCGAGCAGTTTCACGAGTTAAAGATTCCGACCTACCTGCTGCCGTCCGACTGTGAAGGCAAGGACAACCGGAAGGGCGCCGACGGCACGCGTCTGGAGCCGTTCCGCATCGACACGATCTACAAGAGCATCGAGCAACTGGCGCAGATTTTCGACGTGCAGGCGCGCGGCGAACAATGGGTCGCGCAGCTCAAGGGAAAACTGGCCGCCTCCGTGGCCAAGGTGCAGGAAAAAGGCGTGAAGCAGGCCAGTGCGCTGGTGTGGTTCTCCAGCACCGACCTGCACGTCGATCCGTTTGTGGCCGGGCACAAGGGCATTCCGGATTTCATGCTTGGCACCCTGGGTATCCGCAACGTGGTGGAGTCCGATGAGGAATGGCCGACCGTGGGCTGGGAAACCATTGCCAAGGCCAACCCGACCTTCCTGGTAATTGCACGCATGGACCGTCGCCGTTTCCCGGCCGATGACCATGAGAAGAAACTGGCGTTCCTGCGCAACGACCCGGTCACCCGCAACATGGACGCAGTGAAGCACAACCGCATCATCATTCTCGACGCCATGGCCCTGCAGGCCAGCGCGCGGATGTTCGATGGCCTCGAACAACTGGCCAGCGCCATCGACGGCTACGACCTGCCGAAATGACCGCCCGCCTGATTCGCACCCTGCTCGCGTTGTTGTTGCTGTTGATGGCGGTGCTCGCCGGGGTGGCCATCGGTGAAACGCCCATCGATCCGGGCGTGGTGCTCCAGGTGCTGGCTAACAAAGTGTGGGGCGCAGGTTACACGCTCAACCCCATCGATGAAGGCATCGTCTGGAACTACCGCCTGACCCGCGCCCTGGTGGCTGCCGCCTGCGGGGCCGGGCTGGCGACCTGCGGGGTGATCCTGCAGTCGTTGCTGCGCAACCCGTTGGCCGACCCGTATTTGCTGGGGATCAGTGCCGGCGCCTCCACCGGCGCGGTGCTGGTGGCATTGCTCGGTGTCGGGGCCGGGTTGCTGACACTGTCGGCCGGGGCATTTGTCGGGGCCATGGCCGCGTTTGCGCTGGTGGTGGTGTTGGCGCGGGTCAGCGGGTCTGCCAACGGCACCGGTCAGATCATTCTGGCGGGCATCGCCGGCTCGCAATTGTTCAATGCCCTGACGGCGTTTCTCATCACCAAGTCGGCCAGTTCCGAACAGGCGCGGGGCATTCTGTTCTGGTTGCTGGGCAACCTCAGTGGCGTGCGCTGGCCGTCGGTGTGGCTGGCAGTGCCGGTGGCCGTCGCTGGGCTGGTCGTGTGTCTGTGGCACCGGCGGGCTTTGGATGCGTTTACCTTTGGCGCCGACTCGGCAGCGTCGCTGGGGATTGCGGTACGCCGGGTGCAGTTGGTGTTGATCGGCTGTGCCGCACTGGTAACGGCGGTGATGGTGTCGATCGTTGGCTCCATCGGGTTTGTCGGGTTGGTGATTCCCCATGCCGCACGCCTGATGCTCGGCACCGGGCATTCGCGGTTGTTGCCAGCCAGTGCCCTGGGCGGTGCGCTGTTTCTGATTGCGGCGGACGTGTTGTCACGGACCTTGATCAAGGGCCAGGTGATTCCGGTCGGGGTGATTACCGCGCTGGTAGGGGCGCCGGTGTTTGCGCTGATTCTGATCGGTCGGAGGAATGCCCGATGAGTGCGTGGGTACTGAGCTGTTCCGGCCTTGGCTTTCGCGTGCGTGACGCCGAGTTGCTGAACGATATTCACCTTGAGGTGCAACTCGGCGAAACCCTGGGCATCGTCGGGCCGAATGGATCCGGCAAATCCACCTTGCTCAGACTGCTCGCCGGTTTGCGCACGCCGGCGACCGGCGAAGTCCGCCTGGGTGGCCAACGCTTGAGCGAATTGTCGCGCCGTAGCATCGCGCAGCAACTGGCGGTGGTGGAACAACAGGCCGACACGGACGAAGCCATTCGGGTGTTCGATGCCGTGGCGCTGGGCCGTACGCCCTGGCTGTCAGCCTTGAGCCCGTGGTCGGACGACGATGACGCCATCGTGCGCCAGGCTTTGCAGGACGTCGATGCCACGCACCTGCGCCAACGCACCTGGCGCAGCCTCTCCGGAGGTGAGCGCCAGCGCGTGCACATCGCACGGGCCCTCGCCCAACGCCCGCAGATCCTGCTGCTGGACGAGCCGACCAATCACCTGGATATCCAACATCAACTGGCGATCCTGAAGGGGGTGCAGTCTTTGCCGGTGACCACCCTGATCGCCTTGCATGACCTCAATCAGGCGTTGAGCTGTGACCGCCTGGCCGTGCTGGATCGGGGTCGGCTGGTGGCACTCGGCAAGCCCCTGGAGGTGCTGACGCCGCAATGTTTGCAAGACACCTTTGGCGTGCAGGCGCACTACCTGACGGACCCGTTCGACGGTGCGCCGATCTTGCGCTTGCGCTCTACCTGATAACGCGCTGCTGCATGTGGGTGGTTTGCCAGACCGGATCGGCTTCGATGTCGATGATCTCGAAACCCTGGCGAACCCAGAAGTCGATCGCGCCGGGTAGAAACGGATGGGTGTGCAGGTAGATCACCTCGACGCCATCGGCTTGCGCCAGCGCGGTCAGGGCGCGGTACAACTCGGCCGCCAGACCGCTGCGACGGAACCGCGGCAGCACGAACAGACGGACCACCTCCACCACTTTCACACCCTGGTATTTCAATTGAGAAAAGCGCCCGTCGTAAGGCCGGTAGCCCACCGCCGCGACCACTTGTCCCTCGAACCGCGCGACCAGGAAGCGGCCATCCCCGTGAAGGTAGACGGCTTCGAAATGTTCCAGGTCCGCCGGCATGCCGGCAGCGCTGAGTTTGGGAAACAGCTCGGCGCGGGCCTGGAGAGTGAAGGCCAGGACTTCGGGGATGTCGGTGACAGTAACGGGATGGAGGCTGGGGCGGTGGTTCATGCGCAGGTGACGGTTGCCAGTTCGGCCGCCCACACTAACAGATTGAGCAACACCCCACTGCGGGGTATCAGGCGACCAGCGTTTTCGTTGGCGACCTTCGCGAGCAGGCTCGCGCCCACAAAAGATCGAGTCCTGCAGGTTGGCGATCAGTTGCGGGTGGGGGCTGCGATATCGCCGCAAAAGATATCGGTGTCGCCGTCCGAGGGGGCGCTGCGCAAGACGATCGAATACCCGCCGGCCAGCAAGGTGGCCAGTGGCACCGGTGCGGTTCTGTAGAAACTCCAGCCCTTGGTGCCGGCGTCGCTTCTGGTGTTGACCTGATCGTTCAAGGCGTACGCCGTTGCCCCGGGTTGCTGGCAACTGCCCTTGTTGATGAAGGTGAAAATCCGCGGTGGCAGCAGGCTGCCGGTCGGCACGCCGGTGATGTAGACGTTGAGATTGGTTTGACTGTTCACGTCGGTCAACGTCACCCGGCCGACCTGACCCGCATTCCTGTGGGTCCCCGCCAAAGGCAGATTGACCGATTCGCTGGATGAATGGGTGCAGCCGAGCAGGCTCGTCGTGACCAGCATGACGGCCAGTATCTTGCGGGGATTCATGACAACCTCCTCCAATGATTCACATCATTGCGGATTCCATTGACGGCTCGGCGCATCGACCTTCGGGCCGTTGTTCAGGCAACTCTAGACGATCCGTTCGATAGCGCCGGCTCCTCGGACGGTCGGCGGTTCGGCAGTCAAGCCGATAAAACAATCCGACGGGATGAAGCGCATCGTCACAGGAACGACTGGAGCTCAACACGCCATTTCTGGATAATAGCCATGTGCCTCTACCGAGCATTCCCGAGACATCCCGCTCGACTCAAGCTGGCACCCGTCCTGCCGATAATCCCGGCCATGGATCTGCGTACCGGCGGTACAAATGATTGACCTGCGACCCCGGCGCCCTGTTGTCCGGCCGCGTCATTAAAGGAAAAGTGACTGTGATCATCGGCATCGACCTGGGCACCACCAACAGCCTCGTGGCGGCCTGGGATGGCGAACAAGCCCGCCTGCTTCCAAACGCCTTGGGCAACCTCCTGACGCCTAGCGTCGTTGGCCTCGACGACCAGGGTCAACTGGTCGTCGGAGACATCGCCCGCGAGCGCTTGCACACCCACCCGCACCTGACCGCGTCGCTGTTCAAGCGCTACATGGGCAGCGCCCGTGAAACCCGGCTCGGCGGACGCGCCTACCGTGCCGAAGAACTCTCGGCAATGCTCCTGCGCAGCCTCAAGGCCGACGCCGAGCGCGCCCTGGGCGTGCCTGTCCTCGAAGCGGTGATCAGCGTGCCGGCGTATTTCAGCGACGCGCAGCGCAAGGCGACGCGGATCGCCGGCGAATTGGCTGGGCTGAAAATCGAAAAGCTGATCAACGAACCGACCGCCGCCGCCCTCGCCTACGGCCTGGAACAGCGCAACGAGGCGACTTTCCTGGTGTTCGACCTCGGCGGCGGCACCTTTGACGTGTCGATCCTGGAGCTGTTCGAAGGGGTCATGGAAGTGCGCGCCAGCGCGGGGGACAACTTCCTCGGCGGTGAAGACTTCGACGACCTGCTGGTGGAGCACTTCATTGGCAAAATCGGCAAGGCTGACCTGCCCGACACCACCCTCCCCGCCATTGCCCAGCGCTTGCGCCATGAAGCGCAACAGGTTCGCCACGCCCTGGGACAGGCGCAGGTCGCACGCTTCAGCCTTCGCGAGCAATCGCGCGAATGGAGCCTCGAGCTGACCCAGGGCGACCTGGCGGAGATCACCCGCCCGCTGCTGGACCGTCTGCGCGCGCCCATCGAACGCGCCCTGCGCGACGCCCGGATCAAGGTCGCGGACCTCAACGAAATTCTCCTGGTGGGCGGCACGACGCGCATGCCGCTGGTGCGCAAGCTGGTTGCCACGCTGTTCGGGCGAATCCCGGCGATGCAGCTCAACCCGGATGAAGTGGTCGCTCAGGGAGCAGCCATTCAGGCAGCGCTTCAGGCACGCCATGCCTCCCTTGAAGAAGTGGTGCTGACCGATGTCTGCCCCTACACCCTGGGGATCGAGACCTCGGTGCAGCAAGGTGCCGGTTTCCAGAGCGGGCACTACCTGCCGATCATCGAGCGCAACACCGTGGTGCCGGTGAGCCGTTCCCGCACCGTGTTCACCCTCAGCGACAACCAGAAAGTGGTCCATCTGGGCATTTATCAGGGCGAAAGTCGGCTGGTGAGTCACAACATTTTCCTGGGGGAACTGGAAATCCCGGTGCCGCCATGCAAGGCTGGCGAAGTCGAGCTGGACGTGCGCTTCACCTACGACAACAACGGTTTGCTTGAAGCCCAGGTGCACTTGCCGATCAACGGTGAAACCCGTCGGCTGGTCATCGAGAACAACCCGGGCGTATTGGCCCCGGAGGAAATTGCCACGCGACTGGCCGCCCTGGAAGCGTTGAAAGTGCACCCCCGCGATCAGCAGATCAATACACTGCTGCTGGCCCGACTCGATCGCCTGTATCAGGAAACCCTGGGCGATGGCCGGGAGCACATTGCCAGACTGGCGCACTACTTCCAGCAGATGCTCGACACCCAGGACGAACGCCAGATCCGCGAAGCCCGCAGCGACATCAGCCAGCGCCTCGCTCATTTCGAGCGGGAGGTTTGAGCCATGAGCCACTGGCAATTGCTCGGCCTGACCGCAGATGCGGACGAACGCAGTATCAAGCGTGCCTATGCGCAACGGCTGAAAACCTGCCGCCCGGATGACGACCCCGAGGCATTCCAGCGCCTGCGCGAAGCCTACGAAACATCGCTGGCCGAGGCGCGCTGGCGCGCAGAGGCGGACGATGATGTGGTTCTTGCCCCGCTGGTCACGACCGTCGAGCAACACGACGCGCCCGTCCTCACCCTGGAGCACGTCGAGGCTCCGGCCGCCATCAGCCCTCCGCAACCGTCCCTGGATGAGATGGGACAATGGCTGGACGAAGGCAGGGAGCGCCAGGTGGTCGACGCGTTGCGCCATTGGCTGGCCAGCGAGTGGCTGCTGCCCTTCGAGCGCCGCCAGCAGTTCGATCAACACGTACTGGAGTGGCTCGAGTCCGCGCCGAACTGGTCAGCGGCCTTTTTCGAAGGCGTGTGCCAGGCCATGGGATGGGACGAAACCCAAGGCCTTTTGCCGTGCGAATACTGGCGCTGGGATCGCCTGATCCGGCGCTGCGAGATGCAAGCCATGGAGCAAACCCTGCGTGCGGACCTCGCCCGATTCGACGCCGACCCGATCCATGGACAGGCGGCCGCCCTGCTGCTCAAACCCATGAGCGATGCACAACGTCGGGGCATGGCCGATTACTTCACCGGGCTCGACTGGCAACAGTTTTCAAAATTCGCGGAAACCATCGAGTACCAGTACCCCGAGCTGCCCGAGCGCCTGGGGCTCAAGGCGCTCGACAATTGGCGCGACTGGTTGCCAGCAACGAGTTTTCGAGGGGTCTACCTTTTTCTGTGGATCGCGTTGGCGGCGCTGCTGATCGCTTCCCTGCTGTCGAGCGTGTCCAAGAGGGATGGGGTGGTCGTCGCACTGGTCCCGCTGTTCCTGCCGGCTTTGATGTGGCTGGGCATGAAAGCCTACGAGTTCTGGTCCACAGGCGCCGTGTTTGCGGGTTCGCTGGATGTGCGGCTGAGTCATTGGTTACTACCGCGCAGTCTGTACCGGCAAGGCGCCGGTCTGCTGGTGCTGCGCCACCTGCTCCCCAGCGCAGTGCCGGCGGCCTTGGCGTTCTCATGGTCAGGCAATGTGCCGTGGCTACGCTGGGTGAGCCCCGTGGTGGTCTTCCTCGGCACGCTGTACTTCACCAATGCAGCGCTGCGCGGCGGCAAACCCTCGATGTGGACACGGGCCTCACGCGCGATCAAGCTGAAGATGGGGCGCTTGCCTTGGCACCTGCTCAAGCGCGAAGGCCTCCTGGTGTTGGTCGCCGTGGCGGCGATGGCGGTGTGGGTGTATTCAAAAATGACGGTTGTGGTTTAGGGCCGGCATGCCGGCCTTCAACCCAGCCACCGCGCGCGCTTACAACGCCGGACGCTGCAACCCCACCCATGCCTGCACGCTGGGTCGCTGCCATTGGCGCTGTGCATAGTCCACCAGCGCAGTTGGCACGGGATCGCCGTTGAGGATCAGCCGGTTGAGCATCACGGCCAGGTCGACGTCGGCAATCGACCACTCACCGAACAGGTACTCGCGGTTGCCGGCCAGCAGCGCTTGCGCGGCGTCGATCAGTTTGTTCGCGGCGGATTCGGCAGACGGCGACAACGGGCCGTATGTCTGTCCGTAAAACACCACCAGGGTGGACCGCTCCTGGCGAATCGGCAGCAGGTCGCTGCGCAGCCAGGCCTGGACTTGCCGTGCCTTAGCGCGCTGCCTGGGGTCTTGAGGATAGACCGGCACCTGGGGGAAGACCTCTTCCAGGTACTCGGTGATCGCCGAGGATTCGGACAGCGCGAAGCCGCCCTGCACCAGCGTCGGCACGCGCCGGGTCAATGACAGGTTGGCGTAATCCACGGTCTGGTTTTCGCTGGCATCGAGGTCCAGTGGCTTGATCTCGAAATCGATGCCCTTTTCGCGAAGCACCACGAATGCCGACAGGGCATAAGGGCTGGTGAATTGAGCGTCTACGTACAGGCGCAGCGGGGAATGGTTCACGGCGGTCATCTCCATATGCATGAGCCCGCTACGCTACGAGATCCGCCGCTACAAATGAAATGGATGATTTTCATGGGCGTATTCCCGTGCGGAATACGCCAGTGCCCCCGGGATCGGGGGCACCTTGCGCAGCATCTAAACCAGGTCCTGAGGCTGCATCGTCAGGATGATCTTGCCGACGTTTTGCGCCGACTCCATTTTGCGATGGGCATCGGCGGCACGCGAAAGCGGGTACGTGCTGTCGACCACCGGCTCCAGGCTGCCACCGCCTTCGAAGCGATCCAGCCAGTGCTCGCGGAAGCGCTTGATCATGGCGTGTTTCTCCGGCTGGGTACGGGACTTCATCACCGTGCCGATGATTTGCAGGTGGCGGTACAGGATGTCCTCCAGCTTCAGCGCCACGTTGCCGCCGCCACCGAGAATCCCTACCTGGACCAGCCGGCCGCCGTTGGCCAGTGAAGCGAGGTTTCGGGCGAAATAAGGTTCGCCGACAAAGTCGATGATCGCGTCGACACCGCGCCCATTGGTTTTGCTCGCGATGACCTCGGCGAAATCCTCAGCCTTGTAGTCGATGGCCACATCGGCTCCCAGGTGCTCGACACGGGAAATCTTGCTGCCCTCGGTGGTCGCGTATACGGTGGCGCCCGTGGCGTAGGCCAGTTGCACGGCGGCGGAGCCGACACCGCCTGCGGCGGCGTGGATCAATACCGAGTCACCGGCCTTGAGTCGCGCCAGGTGCATCATCGCTTCATGAGCGGTGACGAACACCTCGGGAATCGCCGCCGCATGCACGTAGTCCAGCTCAGCGGGAATCGGCATGGCCATGCGGTAATCGATGCGCGCCAGCTCGGCGTAAGCGCCACCCCCGACAACGCCCATCACGCGATCCCCGATTTCGTAGCCCGTGACGGCGCTGCCCTTTTCGATCACTTCGCCAGCGATCTCCAGGCCGATGATCAGCGAGTCGCCGAAATTGGGGTGGCCGTAGCCACCGGTGCGATGGGTCAGGTCCGCTCGATTGACGCCGGCGGCATACACGCGCACCAGCAGGTCGGTGGGACGCACTTGCGGGGCGGCAACGTCCGTCAGTTCAAGGACATCGGCGTCGCCGAAGGCAGCAAAGGTAATGGCTTTCATCACTGATTGACCTGCGATGCGTTGAGTGTGGCGTTGGCGATGGCCGACGCGGTGATGGCGGCGGGGAAACCGGCGTAGAACGCCAAGTGAGTGATCGCTGCAGAGATTTCGTCCAGGGTGACGCCATTGCTGACGGCACGGCGCAAGTGCGCAGGCAATTCTTCGGAGTGCCCGCCGGCAATCAGCACGGCGACGGTGATCAGGCTGCGGTCGCGCGGCGACAGTGCCGGGTCGCTCCAGATCTGCGGGTACAGCGTCGAGTCGACGAACTGCGAGAGCTTGGGAGTGAACGCCCTGGCGGCTTCGCGTGGGCTGCTGAAGTTGATGGCTGACATGTGGGTGTCCTCAGATCTGGCTGATGAATTTGTGGGTCAGGTAGTGTTCGATGCCTTCAATGCCGCCCTCGGAGCCGTGACCGCTCTCCTTCAGGCCGCCGAAGGGCAGTTCAGTGGCGACGATGCGGTATTGGTTGATCCCGATCATGCCGGCCTCCAGACCGTCGGCAACGTCGATGGCGGTGCGGGCGTTGCTGGTGAAGGCATAGGCCGACAGCCCGTAAGGCAGCCGATTGGCCTCGGCCAGGCCGTCTGCCAGCCCCTCGAACGGCATCAGGATGGCGATGGGGCCGAAGGGTTCTTCGTGCATGACCCGAGCGTCCATCGGCACCTCCGCCAAAACGGTCGGCGCGAAGAAGTAGCCCTGCCCCGGCAGGCGTTCGCCACCGGCCAGCACCCGTGCGCCCTTGGCGACGGCGTCATCCACCAGTTCCTGCATCTTGGCCAGTTGCCGTGGATTGGCCAGGGGGCCGACCTGGGTGTGAGGGTGCAGGCCGTTACCGATGCGCAGTGCGTTCGTGGCCTCGACAAAATGTTCGACGAAGCGCTCGTAGGCACCGCGCTGGATCAGGAACCGGGTTGACGAGATACACACCTGGCCCGTGCCACGGAAGCGGTTGGCAACGCCTTCCACGGCGGCCTTCCTGATGTCGGCATCGGCAAACACCAGCACCGGCCCGTGACCGCCCAGTTCCAGGGTGATCGGCTTGACGCCTTCCGCGGCCCTGGCCGACAGCAGGCGGCCGATCGGTACGGAACCGGTAAACGTCACCTTGCGAATGACCGAAGACGCGATCAGGTGGCTGGACACCTGATCCGGTACGCCGAACACCACTTGCAGAACGCCTTTGGGCAAGCCCGCATCGTCCAGCGCACGGGCAAGCGCCAATGCCGTGGAAGGGCTTTCTTCGCCAGGCTTGAGAATCACGCTGCACCCGGCCGCCAGGGCCGCCGACAACTTGCGGGCCGGGGTAATGGCCGGAAAGTTCCAGGGCGTGAACGCCGCCACCGGGCCGATCGCCTGGCGCTTGACCAGTTGCAGGACACCCGGGCGGTTGCTCGGCACGACACGACCATCGATGCGGCGAGCGCTTTCGGCAAACCACTCGAAATACTCGGCGGCCCGGGTGACTTCGTCCATGGCCTCGCCAATCGGCTTGCCCTCTTCGAGCGTCATCTGCGCAGCGATATGCGGTACGCGCTCCAGAATCAGGTCGGCGGCGCGCTTCAACACTTTGGCGCGCTGGTCAGGCACGGTCTTGCGCCAGACGTCGAAACTGCGTTGAGCCACTTCCAGGGCATGATCCAGATCGCCAGCGGTGGCCAGCGGCACCCGTCCGATTTCGTTCTCAGTGGCCGGATTGACGACCGCAGCCGTGTTGCGGCCTTCAGTGCCGATCCATTCACCGCCGATGAAAAGGTAGAGCGAGTCATAGGGCGTGTTCATACAGGAGACCTTCTTTGGATTGTCGGGGTCGGTGCCGGCTCAGGCGGCCCGTGCAATCCAGTCTATGGAGGAAGGCTCTGTTGATTTAGCGGTCCTGGAGGGAATGATTGTTGTGCTCAGAGGGAAGATCGCCTTTAAATACCCGTGGATTCTCACAACCCGTGCGATCAATGCAGCCTTGGGCAGGTAGCGATGGACAAGCTTTCGAATATGTCGGTGTACGTCAAAGTCGTGGAGATGGGCAGCTTCACGGCGGTGGCCAACCATCTCGACTCGACCGTCGGCAACGTATCCCGCTCGGTGTCCGCGCTCGAACAGATGCTGGACACCCGTCTGCTGCAACGCTCGACCCGACGCCTGTCGGTCACCGATGCGGGCCGACGCTTTTACGACCGCTGTACGGCGATCCTGGCCGACCTGGATAACGCCGAAGCCGAAGCGCGCAATGCGCTGCTTGAACCAAGGGGCACGCTGCGTGTGCATTGCGTTCCGGGCCTGGCGCGGCAACTGGTGACGGGCGCGGTACTTGAATACCGCACGGCACATCCGCAGGTCACCGTCGACCTGATGTTGTCCCAGCGGATGCCGAACCTGCTGGAAGACCAGTTGGACGTGTCGATCCTGATTGCCCGGACCCTGCCCGATTCGGCGTATGTCAGCCAGAAGATCGGCGTCAGCCATTGCGTGCTGGTCGCCTCCCCCGAGTACCTGGCCCGGCATCCCGCGCCCCGGGAGCCGGAAGATCTCAGGGACCACCAGTGCCTGTTGCTGGGCACCGTCGATTACGTGCGCGATGAATGGCAGCTCGAGGGCCGCAACGGCAAAGCGACGTATGTGCCCACCGGACCCAGTTTCAGCGTGAACGACATGGACGCCATGTCGTTCGCCGTGCAGCAAGGCGCCGGGATCGGTTTGATGGCCGGTTTCTCGGCCATTGATGACCTGCGCTCGGGGAAACTGGTGCGTGTGCTGCCCGACTATCACACCCACGAGCGCAACGTGTATGCCGTCTACACCTCGCGCCAGTTCGTCGATGCCAAGATCACCCGGTTTATCGAGACCCTGAAATCGCGCGTGGGGGATCAACTGGCCGCCACGGCCACCGAGCTGATCGGTCAATGACGGCGGGCAGAGCCCTGCCCACTGCACGGTCCGGATCGGAAAGTTCGCTGTCGATTTTCCGGTGGAGGCGTGCCCCGGCGCGGCTTATGCTCAACCCATGAACCTACAAAACCCGATGCTCCCGCCCCACGCCGAGATGGTTCGCGCCATGCTCGAGCGCGACACCACCTACGAGGGGGTGTTTTTCACAGCCGTCAAAACCACCGGCATCTTCTGCCGCCCCAGTTGCACGGCGCGCAAGCCCAAGCCGGAGAACGTCGAATTCTTCGCCCATGCCGATGAATGCCTGTCCGCCGGTTACCGCGCCTGCCTGCGCTGCAAACCGCTGGACGCGGCCGCCATCGCGCCAGACTGGGTGCAGGCGCTGCTCAAGGCCGTGGATGCCGAGCCCGACCAGCGCTGGAGCGATGCCCAACTGTTGGCCGAGGGCATCGAGCCCTTGAAGCTGCGGCGCTGGTTCAAGCAGCATTTCGGCATGACCTTCCATGCCTGGCTGCGCACCCGACGCCTGGGCATGGCGTTGGGCGGGATCAAACAGGGCGACTCCATCGATGGCGCGGCATTCGATTCAGGTTACGAGTCCCTGAGCGGTTTTCGCGACGCCTTTCAGAAGTCCTTCCACATCACACCCGGCCGTGCGGCCAACAGTGAGCCATTGCTGTTCACGCGCCTGACCACCCCCCTGGGGCCAATGATCGCCATGGCCGAACGGCGCGGCCTGGTGCTGCTGGAGTTTCTCGACCGGCCCGCATTGACCCGGGAAGTCGAAGCCCTGCAAAACCGTCATGGCTATGCGGTGGCGCCCGGGCATAACAGCCACTTGCAGCAAATCGAGGATGAACTGGCACGTTATTTTGCCGGCCAACTGACCGGGTTCAAGGTGCCGCTGCACCTGCCCGGCAGCGAGTTTTCCCGGCAGGTGTGGGCTGAACTGCTGAAAATCCCCTACGGCCAGACCAGCACCTACGGCACCCTCGCCGCACGGTTGGGCAAGCCGGGGGCCAGCCGTGCCGTGGGCCTGGCCAACGGGCATAATCGCATTTCCATCGTCGTGCCCTGCCACCGGGTGATCGGCGCCGACGGTTCGTTGACCGGTTACGGTGGCGGACAGGCGCGCAAGGCGTTTCTGCTGCGGCTGGAAAACGCGGCGCTGCAAGTCACCCGGCAACTGGCGTTCTAATCAACCGGAAAGGAAATATCGTCTGAGCACCCTGCCCGATCCTTATCAGCCGGCGAGCGAATGGCTGGCCAGCATCGACACCGACTGGGCCCGTCATATCGCGGCCGTCGGCCCCTGCCTGCACCAGCCGCACCCGGCCCGCGCGCCCTATGAGTCGCTGGTGCGGGCGATTGCCTATCAGCAACTGCATGCCAGGGCCGGGGACGCGATCGTCGGCCGGCTAGTGGCGCTGTTTCCAGCGCTGACCTTTCCCGGGCCCGAGCAGATGCTCGCGACCACGTTCGATCAACTGCGCGCCTGCGGTTTTTCCGCGAGCAAGATCACCACCCTCCAAGGCATTGCCCAGGCGACGCTGGACGGCGTGGTGCCCGACTACGCGACAGCGCGGGCGATGGACGATGAAGCGCTGATCGAACGCCTGGTGACCCTGCGCGGCGTCGGGCGCTGGACCGTCGAGATGTTGCTGATCTACAGCCTGGAGCGGATGGACATTCTGCCGGCCGATGACTTTGGGGTGCGTGAGGGCTATCGGCGCTTGAAGGGCCTCGCGGTACAACCCACCCGCAAGCAGATGCAGGAGATCGGGCTGGCGTGGCGACCGTATCGAACGGTGGCGGCCTGGTACTTGTGGCGGGTGCCCAACCGCTAGACCCGGTTATCGGTCATCGCGAGCGAGCCCACTCCCACATTGACTGCGCCGTCCCCGCAGGAGCGGGCTTGCCCGCGAAGGCCTCACCAAGATCGCCCAAGTATCCGCCCGGTCGCAGCAACAATCGAAGGAAAGCAGTTTTTTCGCCCCCGGCAGTTCCCCTTTGCGTTTTTCGTTCGGTTAACCCTCAGAAGCATTCACTTTCCGAACGATCCGATACCAAGGGACCTCCATGTCGCACCTTCTCGCCGCGCGTTTTCGCTTCGCCCTGCGCCCCCTGGCGCTGGCCTTTCCGGCCGCCCTGCTGAGCCTCGCCTCCACCGCCCACGCCGCCGAAACGGCGAACAGCAAAACCGCGACCGGGGAAGACGGCGCACTGCAACTCGGCGCGACCAACATTTCCGCCCAGGCCTTGGGCGCGACCACCGAGGGCACTCACTCCTACACCACCGGTGCGACCTCATCGGCCACCGGCCTGTCCCTGTCGCCGCGCGAAACACCCCAATCGGTCACCGTAGTGACTCGTCAGCAGATGGACGACCAGGGTGTGCAGAGTGTCAGCGACGCCTTGCGCAATACCCCCGGCGTCTCGACGCAAAAGTACGACAGCGACCGTACCGAGTTTTCCGCCCGTGGCTTTGCCATCACCAACTTCCAGTACGACGGGGTCAACCAGCCGTACGATGGCGTCTACGGGGAAAACCCCAACAACGGCGATGATGCGGCGAGCCTCGATCGCATCGAAGTGATCAAAGGTGCGACCGGCCTGATGACCGGCTCGGGCGACCCGGCCGCCACCGTCAACCTCATCCGCAAGAAACCGACCCGGGAATTCAAGGCGTCGATCAGCGGCACGGTGGGCTCCTGGGACAACTACCGCACCACCGGCGACATTTCCGGGCCGTTGAATGACAGCGGCAGCGTGCGGGGCCGCTTTGTCGGCTCGTATCAGGACAAAAACTCGTACATCGATCACTACAGCCAGAAGAAGGACCTGTATTACGGCATTCTTGAAGCCGACCTGACGGACGACACCTTGCTGACCTTCGGCATCGACAAGTCCAGCACCACACCACGGGGCAGCTCCTGGACCGGCAACAGCGTGTACTTCGCCGACGGTGGTCGCACCGATTTCCCCCGCAGTTTCAACCCGGGCGCCGACTGGAGCCGCCGCGACTTCGACACCGTGACGTACTTCTCGTCGCTGGAACAGGCCCTGGCCAACGACTGGAAACTCAAGGTCAGCCTGAACCAGAAAACCACCGACCACGATACGCGGCTGGCGTCTGCCAGCGGCGGCGCTCCCGACCGGGCAACCGGTGAAGGCATGTCGTTCTATTGGGGTCGCTGGGAAGGTCATCGCGTGCAGAATACGGCGGACGTAAACGTCTCCGGCCCCTTCACCCTGGGCGGGCGCGAACACGAACTGGTCGCCGGGTTCATGACCTCCCATGCACGCCAGACCGGCGCGACATTCGACAGCTTTATCCCCGGTGCCGGCGGGGTGCCCGGCAGCATCTACGACTGGAACGGCGATGTGGCGGAACCGGATTTCCCCAAGAATGGCAAGTACCAGCGCACCACCAGCCAGAACGGTGCCTACCTGGCCACACGCCTGCGCCCGACCGATGATTTGTCGTTCATCCTTGGCACCCGCGTCAGCACCTTCAAGTACAACGAGGATTACCGCTACTACCCCGGCGCCGGTCAGGTCGACACCCAGACCAGCTACAAGGAGCACGGTGTGGTCACGCCTTACGCCGGTGTGGTCTATGACCTGAACGAGACCTACTCGGCCTACGCCAGCTACACCAACATCTACCAGCCGCAAACCTACAAGGATGCGGCGGGCTCCACCCTGAAGCCGGTTGAAGGCAACAGCTACGAGACCGGCCTGAAGGCGGCCTACCTTGAGGGCAAGCTGAATGCCAGCCTGGCCTACTTCCAGATCGAACAGGAAAACGTCGCGCAATACGTCACCACCGATGGCACCGGGCAAGACGTGTACGAAGCCATCCCCGGCGCCAAGACCAAAGGCATCGAACTGGAACTGGCCGGCGAGCTGGCCGATGGCTGGAACCTGTCGGCCGGCTACACCTATGCCCGCACCCGCGACAAGGACTCGCAGCGCATCTACGGTTATCCGCTGGCCACCACCAAACCGGAACACCTGGTGCGTACGTTCACCACGTACCGTTTGCCGGGCGCGCTGGACAAGGTCACCGTCGGTGGCGGCATCAGTTGGCAAAGCGCGTTCTACGGCCAGAGCAGCAGCCCCGTCGAAGGTGCCACCTCACTCAAGCAAGGCGGCTACACCCTGGTCGACCTGATGACCCGCTATCAGTACAACCAGCACTTGAGCTTCACGGCCAACGCCAACAACGTATTCGACAAGAAATACATGAGCGGCCTGGGCAACTTCGGCACCACCTTCTATGGCGAGCCGCGCAACCTGATGCTGACCACGCGCTGGGATTTCTGAGTGGCTGTCGTCGGTTGATCCGCCATCGCCGGCAAGTCGGCGATGGCGGCCAAAAACACAAAGCCGGTCAGTTGGCGGCCGGTACGCCACTGTGGAAACGGAATTCCACGTCCGGGGATTCGATCAGTTCCTTTTCGGCAGCGCGCACGCGCTCGATCACCTGAGCGATGTCCCTGGCGTCACCGTACTGGTAGGCGAGTTTCAGGTAACCCTGGAAATGCCGGGCTTCGCTTTTCAGCAGGCCGAAATAGAACTTGCCCAGTTCTTCGTCCAGGTGCGGCACCAGGGCTTCGAAACGCTCGCAACTGCGGGCCTCGATGAACGCACCGACCACCAGCGTATCCACCAGCTTGACCGGCTCGTGGCTACGCACCACTTTGCGCAGGCCCGAAGCGTATCGCCCGGCGGACAACTGACGCAGTTCGACCTTGCGCTTCTTCATCAGGCGCATGACTTGCTCGTGATGCACCAACTCTTCCCTGGCCAGGCGCGACATCATATTGATAAGGTCGACATGGGAATGGTATTTGGCGATCAGGCTCAATGCCGTGCTGGCAGCCTTGAATTCGCAGTTCTTGTGGTCGATCAGCAGCGTTTCCTGATCGGCAAGCGCGGCCCGGACCCAGCCGTCGGGGGTGCGGCAGCCAAGGAACTCGTGAATTTCGGGAAGGATCATGGGGTTCACGCAGATAAAGGGTTCAATCGAAGGGCGCCGATTATACCGGCCCGTCGACAGACCACCAGCCGTGACCGTTGATATGCATCAAGTCCCGGATACGCGACCAGCAACTATAGTTGTTCAACGCCGCTTTTTACTTCCTGGAGATCCCGATCATGCAAGCCATTCGCAGCATTCTGGTGGTCATCGAGCCCGAACACTCGGAAAGCCTGGCGCTCAAACGGGCGAAATTGATTGCCGGCGTGACCCAGGCGCACCTGCATCTGCTGGTCTGTGATCGCAAGCATGACCACAGCGCCATGCTCAGCGTGCTCAAGGCCGCGCTGATCCAGGACGGCTACAGCGTCACCACCGAGCAAGCCTGGAACGAGACCCTGCAGGAAACCATCGTCGATGTGCAGCAGGCCGAAGGCTGCGGCCTGGTGATCAAGCAGCACTTCCCGGACAGCCCGTTGAAAAAGGCGCTGCTGACCCCGGCGGACTGGAAGCTGCTGCGCTCCTGCCCCACCCCGGTGCTGCTGGTGAAAACCTCGAAACCCTGGACCGGCGGCGTCATCCTGGCGGCCGTCGACGTGGGCAATACCGACGGCGAACACCGGACCCTGCACGCCACCCTCATCGATCACGGCTACGACATCGCCAGCCTGGCCAAGGCAAGCCTGCACGTGATCAGCGCTCACCCGTCGCCGATGCTGTCGGCGGCCGATCCGTCGTTGCAGCTCAGCGAAACCATCGAGGCGCGTTATCGCGAGCAGTGCAAAGCGTTCCAGGCCGAGTTCGACATCGACGATGCGCACCTGCACATCGAGGAAGGCCCGGCGGACGTATTGATTCCGTTCATGGCCCACAAGCTGCAAGCGGCGGTGACCGTGATTGGCACGGTGGCCCGGTCCGGGCTATCGGGGGCGTTGATCGGCAATACCGCTGAAGTGGTGCTGGATGCGCTGGAGAGCGATGTGCTGGTGCTGAAACCGGATGAGGTGATGGACCATCTTGAAGAGGTGGTTTCCCATCATTGACTTCAGAGCCGGATCGACGGCTTTCGCGAGCAGGCTCGCCTCCACAGGGACAGGTGTTCCAATGTGGCAGCGAGCCTGCTCGCGATGCTCTCAGCCGCCGAAGGCATCCTTGAGGAACCCGGGCGCAATGTAGCGCTGGTAATGCGCCTCGGAGAGCAGGAAGAACTCCCGATCGATCGCATCACGCAGCTCCGGCAGGTTCCAGTCGCGGAACTCCGGCAGCAAGACCATCCCATAGGCGTCCAGATTGTTGATCACTCTCGCGCCCCGGGCGATCAACTGGTAAGCCCAGCAATATTCCGACTGATGCGGCACGAAGCGGATCTTGCGCTGCTCCAGCTGCTGGCGCAGGCGATCGCGATCAAAAACCTCGAGCTTGGCGGCCATCACCTGAGACAACAATTGCTCCAGGCGCAGCCAGACCGCGCGTTTTTCCTCCTCGTTGTAACCGTTCCAGTTGATCACCTCGTGGTGGAAACGCTTGCAGCCACGGCAGACCAGGTCACCGTAAACAGTGGAGCAAAGGCCGACGCAGGGGGTCTTGATGGTCTGATTGGGCATAGGTCAACAAAGCAAGGGGCGGCAGGACAGGCGGGCATGTTAGCCCTTTGTCTAACATTCATCACCCCTCAAAGTTCAGGGGCTAACTTACCTTTAATTGTTTTTTGCCGTAGAATCGGCCTGCCTTTTTAGGCGCCAATGTCCGTAAGAAGCTGTTTTCAAAGCGTCACGAGCACAGTCGTTCCTTCAGAGCGGTGTTGGCGAAGGGTTTTTCCAGCGGGGAAACGCCCAACGCCAACCCTCATCAGCTCCCGTTCTGCAGGCGTAAAACTTTGAAAGCAGCTTCTGTAAGGAATGTCCGGTAATTCTGGCTAAGTGGCTCACAACGCCATGCAGCGCATGAGTACGGCCATTTCGGGATGAGCGTCCCGGACACCCATTTGGGACCACTGATGAGGGTAATAACTGTGCTTGAAGCCTACCGCAAACATATCGAAGAGCGCGCAGCACTGGGTATCGTTCCCCAGCCGCTTAACGCCGAACAAACTGCAGGCCTGGTCGAGCTGCTGAAGAATCCCCCGGCTGGCGAAGAAGCTTTCCTCGTTGACCTGATCACCAATCGCGTACCCCCAGGAGTGGACGAAGCCGCCTACGTCAAGGCCGGCTTTCTCTCCGCACTGGCCAAGGGCGAAGTCACCTCCCCTCTGCTGGACAAGAAGCGCGCTGTAGAACTGCTCGGCACCATGCAGGGCGGCTACAACATCGTGACCCTGGTTGAACTGCTGGACAACGCCGAACTGGCGCCAGTGGCCGCCGAAGAACTCAAGCACACCCTGCTGATGTTCGATGCCTTCCACGACGTGGCTGAAAAAGCCAAGAACGGCAACGTTCACGCCAAGGCCGTGCTGCAATCCTGGGCTGAAGGCGAGTGGTTCAAGAAGCGCCCTGTACTGGCCGACAAGATCAGCCTGCGCGTATTCAAGGTCACCGGCGAAACCAACACCGACGACCTGTCCCCTGCTCCGGACGCCTGGTCCCGCCCGGACATCCCGCTGCACGCCCTGGCCATGCTGAAAATGGCTCGCGACGGCATCGTGCCTGACGAGCAAGGCAAGACCGGCCCGATGAAGCAGATCGAAGAAATGCGCGGCCAAGGTTTCCCGATCGCCTACGTCGGTGACGTGGTCGGTACCGGTTCCTCGCGTAAATCCGCGACCAACTCGGTGCTGTGGTTCTTCGGCGACGACATCCCTTACGTACCGAACAAGCGTGCCGGCGGCTTCTGCTTCGGCAGCAAGATCGCTCCGATCTTCTACAACACCATGGAAGATGCGGGCGCACTGCCGATCGAGTTCGACGTATCCAACATGAACATGGGCGACGTGATCGACCTGTACCCGCATGCTGGCAAAGTCTGCAAGCACGGTACCGACGAAGTCATCACCACCTTCGAAATGAAGACCCCTGTGCTGTTGGACGAAGTCCGTGCCGGCGGTCGTATCCCGCTGATCATCGGCCGTGGCCTGACCGAGAAGGCTCGCGCCGAGCTGGGTCTGCCGGCATTCGACCTGTTCAAGAAGCCTGAAGCCCCGGCCGAAAGCACCAAGGGTTTCACCCTGGCGCAGAAAATGGTCGGCAAGGCTTGCGGCCTGGCAGAAGGCAAAGGCGTTCGTCCTGGCACCTACTGCGAACCGAAGATGACCACCGTGGGCTCCCAGGACACCACCGGTCCAATGACCCGTGATGAACTGAAAGACCTGGCGTGCCTGGGCTTCTCCGCTGATCTGGTGATGCAGTCGTTCTGCCACACCGCGGCCTATCCAAAGCCGATCGACGTGACCACCCACCACACCCTGCCCGACTTCATCATGACCCGCGGCGGCGTTTCCCTGCGTCCGGGCGACGGCATCATCCACTCGTGGCTGAACCGCATGCTGCTGCCGGACACCGTCGGTACCGGTGGCGACTCGCACACCCGTTTCCCGATGGGCATCTCGTTCCCGGCCGGTTCGGGCCTGGTCGCGTTCGCAGCCGCCACCGGCGTCATGCCGCTGGATATGCCGGAATCGATCCTGGTGCGTTTCAAGGGCAAGATGAAACCTGGCATCACCCTGCGTGACCTGGTTCATGCCATTCCTTACTTCGCCATCCAGAATGGCCTGCTGACCGTCGAGAAGAAAGGCAAGAAAAACGCCTTCTCCGGCCGCATCCTGGAAATCGAAGGCCTGGAAGGCCTGACGCTGGAACAGGCTTTCGAGCTGTCCGACGCGTCGGCTGAACGTTCGGCTGCCGGTTGCACCATCAAGCTGTCGAAAGAATCGATCACCGAGTACCTGCAATCCAACATCACCCTGCTGCGCTGGATGATCGGCGAAGGCTACGGCGATGCACGTACCCTGGAACGTCGTGCCCAGGCGATGGAAGCCTGGATCGCCAACCCGCAGCTGATGGAAGCCGATGCCGACGCCGAATACGCCGAAGTCATCGAAATCGACCTGGCCGACATCAGCGAGCCAGTGCTCTGCGCGCCGAACGATCCGGACGACGCCCGTCTGCTGTCCAGCGTTGCTGGCGAGAAGATCGACGAAGTGTTCATCGGCTCGTGCATGACCAACATCGGTCACTTCCGCGCTGCCGGCAAGTTGCTGGATCAGGTCAAGGGTCAGCTGCCAACCCGTCTGTGGCTGTCGCCGCCGACCAAGATGGACGCTCACCAACTGACCGAAGAAGGCTACTACGGCATCTACGGCAAGGCTGGCGCACGCATGGAAATGCCGGGCTGCTCGCTGTGCATGGGTAACCAGGCACGCGTAGAGCCGAACTCGACCGTCGTGTCGACTTCGACCCGTAACTTCCCGAACCGTCTGGGTGACGGCGCGAACGTCTACCTGGCTTCGGCCGAGCTGGCGTCCGTGGCTTCCATCCTGGGTCGCCTGCCGACCGTCGAGGAGTACATGGAATACGCTGGCAAGATCGACAGCATGGCGGCCGATGTCTACCGCTACCTGTCCTTCGACCAGATTGCCGAGTTCCGTGAAGCAGCAGCGAACGCCAAGATCCCGGTCGTTCAAGCCTAACGCTACCCTGCAATGAAAAACGCCGCCCATCGTGAGATGAGCGGCGTTTTTTTATGCCTTCAACAACAGAGCCCTGTGGGAGCTGGCTTGCCAGCGATGGCGGTCTTGTAGGCGACCCTGTTTTTTTTGGGTGTACATATCCGTTGTTGTGGTAACGGCTGCTTAGGGTTCCGCTCTTACAGCGGGTTACTTGGAAAAGCCTGCGCGGCCCGACGCCAAGTAACCAAGCGCTTTTATCCCCTGACGTACGGCCCTTCGCTGACGCTCAGGGTTCCCTCGCTCCGGTCCTGCTCCGTGGGCCCGCCGCCATCGGCCATCCATGGCCGGCGGCGGCTAAACCGGCATCCATGCCGGTTTGCCCACTGCGCAGAACCTCCACTCGGCCTTCCGAGGGGGCAGATCAAGGTCAAAAGCCGGATCAAAATCAAGATCAAAAGCCGACGCGATCCTTGTGGGAGCGAGCCTGAGTTATCAAGCACTCAGCGAATAGACCAGCGCCGTGATCGCCACCAACCCTACCGCCACCACAAACACGTTCGACGCCTGGCCGCGATAACGCGCCATCGCCGGGACCTTGCGGATTGCGTACATCGGCATCAGGAACAGAATCGCCGCGATAACCGGCCCGCCGAGGGTTTCAATCATTCGCAGGATGCTCGGATTCCACGTCGCGACCAGCCAGCACACCACCAGCATGAAGGCGGCCGTCATGCGATCGAGCGTCTTTGGCGTCGGGCGCCTGCCGCTTTTGACGATCAAGCCTTTCAGACCTTCACTGGCCCCGATGTAGTGGCCCAGGAACGACTTGGAAATCGCCACGAACGCAATCAACGGCGCCGCGAACTCGATGGTCGGATTGTTGAAGTGGTTGGCCAGGTACGACAGGATCGACAGGTTCTGCGCCTTGGCTTCGGCCAGTTGGGCCGGTGACAGGGTCAGCACGCAACTGAAGACGAAGAACAGCACCATCACCACCATCAACAAGTGAGCGCGGGACAGGATCTGCGAGCTGCGCGCTTCGGCGTGCTCGCCGTAGCGACGCTTCTGGTCCACGGCGAAGGCCGAAATGATCGGCGAGTGGTTGAACGAGAACACCATCACCGGAATCGCCAGCCACAGCGTGTGCAGCAGCGCCGACGGCTCAGGCAGCGTCGAGGCGGTGCTGAGGATACCGCCGTTCCAGTGTGGAATCAGGAACACCGCCAGAAACAGCAACGCCACGATGAACGGATAAACCATCAGGCTCATGGCCTTGACGATCACCTGCTCGCCGCAACGCACCACCACCAGCAGGCCGAGGATCAGCACCAGCGACAGGATGGCGCGCGGTGGCGGCGCAATGTGCAGCTGATGTTCGAGGAAACTGCCGACCGTGTTGGTCAGGGCCACGCTGTAGATCAGCAGGATCGGAAAGATCGCGAAGAAGTAGAGCAAGGTGATCAGCGCCCCGGCCTTGATGCCGAAGTGCTCTTCCACCACTTGCGTGATGTCCGCGCCTTCCCGACCGGACAACACGAAGCGGGTCAGGCCACGGTGCGCATAAAACGTCATGGGGAACGCCAGCAGCGCGAGGATCAGCAACGGCCAGAAGCCGCCCAGGCCCGCGTTGATCGGCAAGAACAGGGTGCCGGCGCCAATGGCCGTGCCAAACAGGCCCAGCATCCAGGTGGTGTCATGACGATTCCAGCTTTCGAGGCTGACAGGGTTCGCCGCTACATAGCGTTCGCTGACGCTATTGGCCTGATCATTCATCCGGTGGGATCTCCGCATTCCGGTCGGTTGCTACCCGACCAGGACGAGTCGGAAAACCCGACAGGCAGCGCCCTGGCCGAAACAGGGGCGCGATTGTCCGGGATTAATCAACAGAAGCAAAGACTTAGGGGAGCAATGGTGTGGCGGATCAGACCAGATGTAGCGTTTTCTTCAATGTTTGCGGCATCGAATCACTCAATCCTGATTTTATAAAGTTTTCACATCATGTATTTTCACTGAAACCTGTATCCTTCCGGAGCTGCCTCATGCCACTGGTTCGCATCGATATCAAGAAACACCAGGACCCTTCCTTCGCCCAGCGCATCGGCAAGCTGGTCTACGCCGCCATGCACAGCGCCATTGGCGTACCGGAGAACGATAATTTCCAGATCCTCGCCGAACACGACGAGCAGCATTTCATCTTTGACCCGCAGTACCTGGGGATCAACCGCACCGACCAGTTGGTGGTGATCCAGATCACCCTCAGCGAAGGCCGTACCGTGGAACAGAAGAAGTTGCTCTACAAGACCATTGCCGACAGCCTTCACGGGCAGTTGGCGGTGCGCCTGGAGGACATTTTCATTAATCTGGTCGAAGTGAAAAAAGAGAACTGGTCATTCGGCAACGGCATTGCCCAGTACGCCCTCTGACCTCAACCCCTGATATCTGTGAGCCATCCATGCCCCGTGTTTCCCGCAAGCAAGCCGAACTCAACCGAGAAATCGTCGTCGAGGCCGCCACGCGGCTGTTCCGCGAACGGGGCCTGCATGGCATCAGTGTCGTTGATGTCATGGGGGCCGCAGGGCTGACCCATGGTGGCTTTTATGGCCATTTCGAGTCGAAAGAGGCCCTGGCCCGGGAAGCCTTTGGCCGCGCCTTCAAGGAGTCGGGCGAGCGCTGGAACGAACGGATGGCCGGCCACACGGATAAGACAGCCGCCCGCCAGGCCGTGATCGAGCCCTACCTTTCGGCTGCCAGTCGCGACAATCCGGGAGAGAGCTGTCCTGTCGCCGCTTTTGTCGGCGACATGTGTCACGAAGCGACCGACAGCGGCTTGCGCCAGACCTTCGTCAAAGGCATCGATTCGTTGCTCGAGACCTTTGTGCCCCTGATGGACAGCGGCGACCCCGAGCGTGATCGACAGCAGGCACTGGTGCAATATGCACTGATGGTCGGTGCGCTGACACTGGCCCGAGCCACCCGTGGCGACGACCTGTCCGATGAAATCCTGGCGGCGGCGAACAGCTTTTTGAAGGCGCCCTAACCACTCTCTCCCGTTCCGCTATGATCATCTGGCAGCGTGCGACATTTTCGCGTTGCCGATGCGCTGCCAGTCTGCAATCTCAAGGGATATTCGAGCCACAGGAGCCCAGCATGCCCGCAACCGTCCTGGTTTTGGTTGAAACCATCAATGACTACCTGCCGATTCTCGAGCATCAGGGCTTCCACCTGATTCTGGCCCCGACCCCGGCCGAACGCGCCGAAGCCATCGCCACCCACGGCGCGCGCATCGATGCGGTACTCACCCGTGGCCCACTGGGGCTGTATGCCGAAGAAATCGCCGCACTGGCGGCGCTGAAGATCATTTGCGTGATCGGAGCCGGTTACGAACACGTCGACCTGCAAGCCGCCGCTGATCGCGGCATCACGGTCACCAATGGCGCCGGGGTCAATGCCTCTTCGGTCGCCGACCACGCCATGGCGATGCTGCTGTCGCTGGTGCGGGACATTCCCCGTGCCGACGCCGCCGTACGCCGGGGCGAATGGCCGAAGATCATGCGCCCTTCCCTGGCCGGCAAGCGCATGGGCATCCTCGGCCTTGGCGCCGTCGGCATGGCCATCGCCAAACGCGCGGCCAATGGTTTCGACATGAGCATCAGCTACCACAACCGCCAGCACCGCAGCGACGTGCCCTACACCTTCTGCTCGACGCCGACCGAACTGGCACGGGCCTCGGATTTCCTGGTGGTGGCCACGCCCGGCGGCCTCGGCACCCGCAGCCTGATCAACAAATCGGTGCTGGATGCCCTGGGCCCCAACGGGTTTCTGGTCAATATCGCCCGGGCCAGCGTGGTGGCCACCGTCGACCTGATCAGCGCCCTGGAGCAACGGCGCATCGCCGGCGCAGCGCTGGATGTGTTCGACCATGAACCGCAGGTGTCCGACGCCCTCAAAGCGCTGAGCAACGTGGTGCTGACGCCGCATGTCGCCGGCCTGTCGCCCGAAGCGACCCAAGGCACCGTCGAATTGGTCGGGCGCAACCTGACGGCGTACTTTTCCGGCCATCCGGTACTGACTCCGATCCAACTGCCGGCGACCGAGCACAAGGCCTTCCTGTAGGACAATTCAAACAGGTGTATCAAAAGCAATGATTGCCCGGCAACACGCCTGCCTATAAGGGCCGATCGCGGTTGTGGGGATGGGGTGTGCGCATTAGATTAGCCACAGTCTCAGGCCTCCAGAATAAGCAGAACAGGGATACGCATGACGCTTACTGACAAGTCCACCCGCATCCGCACCGGCGAAGAACTCGATGCCAGCCTGATCGATCCGTACCTCAAGGCGCACATCCCGGGCCTCAGTGGCTTGCCGCAGATCAGCCAGTTTCCGGGCGGCGCGTCGAACCTGACCTACCTGCTGGAATACCCTGGCCAGGAGTTCGTCCTGCGCCGCCCGCCGTTCGGCCACAAGGCCAAGTCCGCCCATGACATGGGTCGTGAATTTCGCATCCTCAATCAACTGCGTGACGGTTTCCCCTACTGCCCCAAGGCCTACGTGCACTGCACGGATGAGTCGGTGATCGGCGCCGAGTTCTATGTGATGGAACGGGTCAAGGGGATCATCCTGCGCTCGGAACTGCCGCCGGAGCTGGGCCTGGATTCAACGAAGACCGAAGCCCTGTGCAAGAGCTTCATCGACCGCTTCGTCGAGCTGCACCAGGTCGACTACAACGCCTATGGCCTGGGTGACCTGGGCAAACCCGAGGGCTACGTGGCGCGGCAGATCAAGGGTTGGAGCGATCGCTACGAAAAGGCCCTGACACCCGATGCGCCGCACTGGGAAACCGTCAAGGCCTGGCTCAACGACAAGATGCCCGCCGACCATCCGACGTCAAGCATCGTGCACAACGACTACCGCTTCGACAACGTGATCCTCGACCCGAACAACCCGATGCAGATCATCGGCGTGCTCGATTGGGAACTCACGACCCTCGGTGACCCGCTGATGGACCTGGGCAACACCCTCGCCTACTGGATCGAAGCCAGCGACCCGGCACCGGTGCAAATGATGCGCCGCCAGCCAAGCCACGCACCGGGCATGCTGACCCGCCGCGAGTTCGTCGATTATTACGCCCAGCGCTCGGGCATCCAGATCGAAAATTTCGATTTCTACTACACCTACGGCCTGTTCCGCCTGGCCGGCATCGTGCAGCAGATCTACTACCGCTTCTTCCATGGCCAGACCCAGGACAAACGCTTCGCTTCGTTCATTCACGTGAACAAGGTACTGGAGCAGATGAGCTTGCAGGTCATCCAGAAATCCAGCCTCTGATCAGCCCCTACAATCAGGCCAACAATAAGGAACACCCATGTCCAAGACTCAGTTGTTCGACCTCGACGGCAAGATCGCTTTCGTTTCCGGCGCCAGCCGCGGCATCGGCGAGGCCATCGCCAAACTGCTGGCGCAGCAAGGGGCGCATGTGATCGTCTCCAGCCGTAAGCTCGAAGGCTGCCAGCACGTGGCCGACGCCATCATCGCCGCAGGCGGCAAGGCCACTGCCGTCGCCTGCCACATCGGCGAAATGGAACAGATCAGCCAAGTGTTCGCCGACATCCGCGAACAGTTCGGCCGCCTGGACATCCTGGTCAACAACGCCGCGACCAACCCGCAGTTCTGCAACGTGCTGGACACCGACCTCAGTGCCTTCCAGAAAACCGTCGACGTGAACATCCGGGGCTACTTCTTCATGTCGGTGGAAGCCGGCAAGCTGATGCGTGAAAACGGTGGCGGCAGCATCATCAACGTGGCGTCGATCAACGGTGTATCACCCGGGGTTTTCCAGGGCATCTATTCGGTGACCAAGGCCGCGGTGATCAACATGACCAAGGTCTTCGCCAAGGAATGCGCGCAGTTCGGCATTCGCTGCAATGCCCTGCTGCCGGGCCTGACGGACACCAAGTTCGCATCGGCGCTGGTGAAGAATGAAGCGATCCTGAACACCGCGCTGGCACAGATTCCGCTCAAGCGCGTGGCCGACCCGAGCGAAATGGCGGGGGCGGTGTTGTACCTGGCGAGCGATGCTTCCAGTTATACGACTGGGGTTTCGTTGAATGTGGATGGGGGGTTTTTGTCGTGATAGGCACTCGCTAGCCTTGAAAAAAATCGACTTGCCTTCGAAGCTGCTTTAGCGACCAACGAAGGCAAGTCGAAGCGTATTTACGCTGACCGCTTTTTTCCGCCCTCATCACCCTCTCCTTTAATTGCGTCCTGCCCACCCCCCATCGCTCTGAATTGGAATATTCGTCTTCTTTTTTATTTGAAACACGTCTAGATAACTGACATTTCTATCAGTATCACGAGCCGTTTTTTTTCTCGATAGTCGATTGGCCTGTTTGCCAATCCTCATCGATCGAGAATGCGCCATGATTGCGGATCACAAGACCCCAGAATCAGAACTTCCAATCCTTATTTGCTATGGTGCGGACCATACCTTATCCGTCAAGGGCGACCCGCAGAACCCTTGGTTCAATTACGGTGTCAGCATCAATCCGGCGTCGGGTGAAACCCTGCCTTTCCAGTCCTCCCCCGCACAAGGAGCGCTACAAACGCTTGTGGAGACAGGAACTGCATGGGCGCTCAAGTGCGCGGAGGATGGCGAAGAGCGAAACTTTGATTGTTGTATACATTCTGAATTCACCGCCACGCCTTATCGTATCCCGATGCGCGTAGGTCACTTTTCTCGAAAGTTCGGATATACGCAAACTATAATACCTGCATCAATGATTAACGAAACAGTCCACGCCAGCATTGAGGTGGTGTCGACCTATACGGGCAAACAACTTGAAAACGTAAAGGTCCAATGGAGTGTTGATGGACGTTTCAGCCACTTTGACAATACCCAAGCATCCGGCTTCAGCAGGTTTGCGTATGCTTTTCCGGATCCTGGCGGGCACACGATTCATGCCAGCATCAAAAACGAGATTGACGGCAGTCTTGTAACGCATGAATTTTCAGTTCAGATTTACGAAAGCAATCCCTGGGAACTGGTCAGCATCAAGGTCAACGGTACGCCACAGCCTTTCGACAAAGCAATTGTTCTGCCCTTTGACAGGCCGACCGAAATAATTATCGATGATGAGCACGAGATAACCAGGCAACTTCTCCTGGAACTTACTGATATCGAAGGAACACGCATTACGGTTGAACCAGCAGGATGGCAAGACCCGCTGAACAGGCAATTCAAATGGACGCTGACTCCGGAAACAGGAAAACGTGGCCGATTCAAATTTGCCCTTGCCAGTAAGGAAATTGAACTTCCTAGAGAGTTTGATGGGCGAGTTCTTTCAGATAATTTGAGCGCGGAAGTTGATGTAGAAATTAACGGAAAACGGACGGACCACGACAACAATATTTTCTTCCGCGATTTGCCCTACACCATAAAGTTAATCCCGAAAACTGCCACTGGTGCTGTGATAACTGATCTTCCCGTAACGCTCAACTACACGATCAAGAGCGGCCTCGCAAAGGGCGACTTAAGAAGCACCCCTGAATTCGATGAAGACAATAAAGACCAGCAGTGGTCGATGACAGGATCAAATAAAAGCGGCATTTTCGACTTGAGCATTGCCTGCTGGGGAGTCGCTAACCCACTTGTCCTCAGCGCCAATATGTTGATTTCGCAAAATATTGAAGATGAGGCCAAGGCAAGCCTGGACAATGATGACAGCGCATTCTTCCTGCGAGGAGACACCCGAACATTGACGCTGACTCCAAAACCGGGCAGCCCATTTGATAAGGTACCGGTGGCCTTGCGTTGGGTCAGCGGAACGAACATCACTTCGGCGGACCTCACCTGCAATCCGCAACTAGACGTTTATTCGACCACGAAAACCTGGGCCATCACACCTTCCAACCTCAAGAGCGGCACCATGATATTGGAGTTGATATTCGAACACTCGGCAATTGCTTACACGTTACCCACTTACACCATCATGTCGAAAAACCACTCCGATGAAGTTGATGTAAAACTGGATGGCAATCCAGTCGGTGTCGGGACCGTATTCACCGCTGGAAAATTACACAATTTGACAGTTACGGCAAAGCCCCATAGCCCATACGCTTATATGCCGGTGAGTTTGATATGGGGATCGAGTTCCACTTTGACAGCGGCGGACTTCACGTGTGCCCCATCATTTGGTGCTCCCGGCATGCAATTTAAATGGGGTATTACGGGCAACACAAACAAGCAGGGTCAGTTCAGCCTGGAGTTAAAGTGGGTTCAGTTAACTGGCACCATGAGCCTTGGCGGTTTAGTGCTGCGCTAAATCTGGACAGAAGTCATTGCACAAAAATCAACTGATCTGTGAGGTGTGTGATGGAAGAGCGAAAAACAACCGAATCTGATGGAGAGATATCGGGGGTGTCCGCGTTTTATATATCGGATGCAAAACTTGAGGCGGTAGAGGGTGGCCACTTCAGAGTCAGGTTCCGGGTATTGAATAAAGCAACGAACCTGCCCGGCAAGCTATATGAGTCACAGTTTGCGCTCGCGTTCGATGGTTGGAACTATTGCGAGACGGGAGAGCCTAGAACAGATGGATGGCACGAAGGCACTTATACGCCAAGCAAACCCGGGCCGACGTGGGTAAAAATAAGTACGCAAACCACTTGCCCGATAACAGACCCCGATCATATAAGGCTTGTTTACCCATAACACAACATCGATATAGATTCTCTTGTACTAGATGAGGAACCACATAATGGACAGTCAAAGCATCGCACCAATCGTAATAACGTTCCCCAGGGAACATGGCACAGTTGAAGCGGATAACCCCATGCGCGGAACGGCGCATCCCAACGGGGAGGTATTTATAGGAAACGTCCCTTCTACAGGAGTTAAACAAGCCGCGAAAGTGGACGCCAATGGTAACTGGGAAAAAGTATTCCCTGGGACAGGTCCACAAAAAGTCTCATTCGAACAAGTCGTTAATGGTCAGACCCATGCGCGCCCGGGTGATTTCAGCTTTAATGTTGCTGGCGCTCCGCCCATTGCACCCAAGTTTCTGCAACCTACACCTGACGCTAAACTGGGCCCCAAGGGTGCATTCATGATCGAGATTCCGTTATACACGGAGAGTGATGAGTCGGCACTGGAGATAAGTTACGCAGGTGGCTCAGTAATCATTTCACAAAATATGGGACCAGACCCGGCCTCGAACATGAGCCGCCGATATCTTATGCTGGATAAACCGCTTGATGTCGGATACTACTCCGTCAGGGCGAGGTATAAATCCAATGGAGTCTGGTCCAGATACACGGCTGAAACGAACTTCAGTGTGGGCATGCCCACCGGTTGATTGATGCTGGCGAATGACCAAGGGCAAGATCCAGGCGCTTTGAGTCTAGAAGTAAGTCGGGATCAAGCCATAACACCCGACCCGCCTTCGATCGCTCAGCTCAGGGGCTACCGAAGACGGGTCGAGCGCTTACCATATATTCGACTGTCCGCTTCTCGGGCCTTCGATAAGGCGCCAAGCGAGATTCGCAGAGTTACAACCGGTCCGTGAAACGTTTTTTGAGTTCCAACTGATAACCACATCGCCCTGCGTCGAAATTCACAAGGCAATCCTAGTTCGTGATGGTGAGAAACCAGAGTGAAAAAGACCTACCCAAAGCCGACCGCATCAGCCAGGTCTGTGAGTAAGCTGCAGGACAATTCGCGAGCGGCGTGCCTTTACCCGCAAAGCTCAACTCAAAAGTGCCGCTCCTGGTCGATCCCACTTATAAACAAGTCCTTGCAGACCGGAAGCGTTATGCCTTGCGTCCCAGGGGCGAGCCTTTCAATTCCAGACTGAACGTACCGCTGTTGGCGTGGGACTTTACCGACCCGCTGTGTGTGGCAGTTTCACCGGCTGGGGTAACCGACAGATTGGGGGCTATCGGCGCGAGGTTTGAAAATAAGAACATGGCATTGATCACCGTCGGCTCCGTGGCAGATATACATGGGCGCGGACGTTTTTTTCGTGAGCAGTTTCGGCGGCCGTGACAGATCTCATTATCAGGACGTAGAAAAGGTAACGACAACCTAACGATTACGCCTAGAAGACACGGAAAAGCTATCAGTTATGACACCGTATTAGAACGAATGGAGATTAGTCATATATCGAAAGCATTTTAGTGTTCATCAGCCGACCATGGACCAGCACGTATCCATCCCCATCAATGGTCCGTAACATCGAAAAAAAGCTCATCATAAACACCTGGAAACTGTTCAATGGACAGCACAATGGAGAACTTACCCAAACGAGCATCGTCAGACACCGATATACTCCAATTTGCCACTGCTGCCTGTTCCATCCCCAAATACTGTGAATTTATCGGCAACACAACGACGCGAGCGGGTAAATCTCGTGCTTTCAGTAACAGAGACTTTCGGTCCGCCTCGGAAACCGCTGCGTGAAACTGTAGAGGATAGCCTTTGTTTCTTCCGTTCAGTTGGTGTGTGATATCCCACCCCGGCAACTCCGTATAACTGAGTCGACACTTCACCAAGTCCCTTACTCTTAATGAACTGACGGTACAGAGAGGTAAGGTCAAGGGTGTAGCGACACCTTTGCCTACTAAACTCAACTGAAAGGTTCCAGCCCCCTGTGCAGAAACATCCCAACGGTAGGTATCCACTTCAATATCGAAATTCGGCTGACTCTCGACGATCACGTCCGGTCCGCTTTGGTTATCGCACTGGAGCTTGACTGGAACACCGTTCATTGGACTGCCCGCCTTGGGCGCCAATGTCAGCGTCCTGGCATCTCCCGAACGGAAGAAAATGCCGCCCTCGGGTAGCGCAAGACCATCAATTTCGATGTCGACCTCGTCCTCCAGATTGGTGGACAGCACCTTACTCACAGGCAGTACCAGGTCCCGGGTAATCTCCGGCCCCGTCAACTCCAGCCTGAACGTCCCACTCCTGTTGGCCGCTTCGACTGTCCACGAATGCGGGTCAGTCGATAAGGCGGCAACGCGCAGATCGCCGGGTTGCAAACCGGTCAATGGCACGGCTTTCAGTTCCAGCGGGTAACCGGGCAAAGGGCTGTGTTGCTGGTAGGTCAACGTGATGGTTTTGAGTGTTCCCCGCAGGTACACCGCGTCGACGGGGTAAGGCACACCATCCAGCAAGACCGACGCGACTTCGGCGTCCAGGTAGTGCGACATCACCTTGCAGACCGGTAGCGTAATGCCTTGCGTCCCTGGCGGGCCTTTCAACTCCAGTTGAAACGTACCACTGTCGGTGTGGGACTTTACCGCCCAGCTATGCGTGACCGATGGATCCGCCGGAGTCACCGACAGATTGGCCGGTTGCACGCCGGTGAGTGGTGTTCCAACCAACTGCAATGGGAAGCCTTGCAAAGGACTGCCGGCCTTGTACGTCAAGGTGACCGTTTGGGCTTCATTACGGAAAAACTGAATTTGAGCGGGGGGCGAAGCGACGCCGTTGACCAGAATTTTGTCCACTTCATCCGCAAGGTTGGCCGACATCACCGAGCTTCGAAGCTCCCACGGCAGTTCGACTTCATGACTGTAAAAAACCAGGGTGGCCAAACCGCTCAAGTTACCCGTCGACGTGACCCGCCAGCTGAATTTTCCGGCCACCGGGTCAACCGGCGTATCAAAACCCGGAGCGGCCTGGAGCGTCAGGCCGCCAGCGTCAGCCAGGCTGAGCACCAATTGCCGGGCGATCTCCGGAGGCGCTTCAACCGTGATCTCATTCGCCTGCCCACGAATCAATGCCAGGGGCAGACCGAATTCAACTTCTGCGCCATTGACGGTGAGTGTGGCCTGTTCCCACGGGCTGCTGGAGTATCCCATGAATGAAAATTCCTCGGTGATGGATTTGCCGGTATTGGGGCTGAATACACTCGCTGTAATCGTCTGTTTGCCCTCATTCGCCACGGTGTAAGTGAAATCACTGACACCCGATGACGACGTGGGGACGGTGAGGCTCTGGTCGCCGATCGTCCAGACAACATCAATGCCTTCCATGAGTTCGCGGGTATAAAACGACACAAGCGTTATACTCGCCGTCACCGTTTGGCCAATGATGGGTGCCGCAATGGGCGGACGCCTACTATCAAAGTCGTATCGGTAATGCCCCAGTTTCAGCGCGATACTGAAAGGCTGAGCAGTGAACTCACTGTGCAATCGCAACTCCATATCACGATCACCACCCAGCGCCGGACAGTGAACGTTTAGAATCGCACCGGTCTGGGCGAAATCCTGGAATTCACCACGTTTAGGTTCGATTTCAATCAAGGACGAGGGATCGCCAAGTAATTCATACCAGCAGACTTGGTGATTTGCCCATGGGTTGTCAGCCCGGGGCTTGATATTCAAAACATGACTTTTGTCGCCTTCAGCGCCATGGCAGAGGTAAACGGGCTCGAGGGCAGTCGATTCGGTTTCGATTTCGATTTTGAGTGTCATGACGATTCTCTATATCGGGATCAAGAGAAAGAGCGAACACCCCGACTATCGACAAAAAACAGCCTCGGCATAACTGTCAAACCTGACAGTTCGCCTAGAACGAATTGCGATAATGATCCGGCGACGGAATCGTGAATATCAGCGTTTGGGCTTTCACCACTTAAGCAAGCATTCAAGTCGACGACCGCACATCCACCAACACCTCTACCGACAGTTCCCTGTCCGGCAGTGTCGCCACCGCACGAATGGTGCGGACGCCGGTGGTCTTGTAAACAATCGGCACCATTGAGGCTTTTCCCTTGGGGCCGGTTTCCACTTGTTGAGTGTCATGCTCCGGCACATGAAACGTTACGGGCACACCCTCCAAAGGGAGGCCTTTTGAGGTCATCATTACACCGGAGGCGTAAATCACATTGATGTGGGCGGGAACGACAGTCGGGGGATAAGGCAGGTAACGGTCAATCAAATCGATGAAGCGCAGATTGACGTCCGAGACTTCGCACAACAGCGTCAAGGGCTCGGCCATGTCCGGCGTGTATACAACCAGAATGGCGGGTGTATTGTCGGATCCTGTCGGCGTTACTTTCCAGGTACAGGCGCCTTCCACCAATACAACACGCTCATCGAAAGGCGGATTGGCAGTGAAACGCTGACCGCCGCTATCGGCGAGGCCAAGGCGCAGTTCCTTTACTTCGTCCGATGTTGCCTGCACTTTGATCTGGTTCTCCTGCTCATTGAGCAGAACAACTTTTTCGCCCGCTTGGATCTCCTTGCCATTGACGACAACGTTGGCCCAAGTAGCCTGCGCGAGATCCGCTGTGTTTTTATTGCTCATGATAAGACTCCAGCTATCGACAACAATGGGGTGAATCGCCACCGGGTCAGTTTCAGAGGGGTGGAATCACAGCACCTCAACCAAGAGTTTTATTTCTTTCTCTGCGCCAGGCAGTTCGACCACCGCCCTGACTTCAAATACGTCCCCGACGGGATAATCGTTATTCTGAACCCATAAATTGACTCGACCGCTGGCATTAGTTCTATAGGCAAAGTCACTCATGTCCGGGTGGAAAAATTTACCGGGCACATTGGCTAACGGTTCACCCTGTGCATTGGTGAGAATTACCGCAACTCTCTCCACCGGAGTGCTTGCAGGCAGTTGATATTTATCTGGCGGAACGGGCAAGGGCGCCCCGCTGCTGTCGATAAAGGTGAATATCTCCGAGGAGGCTGAAACGACTTCGATGGTCACCTCTAACGGAAGCACGACATCCGGACTGAAGAAAACCAGTGTGGCGCTGCCTGTCTGGCCAGCGCCTGGCGTCAGGGTGCAACAGAACATCCCGCCCACAACGGGGAACAGTTCTCCAAACGGTGGGTCAGCACTCAGCTGCATGCCGCCGGCGTCGACCAGAACAGCGCGTAGTTGCGCAATGTGCGTGGCTTTAACGGTGATTACACTTTCCATACCGCCAGGGAGTACAAAAGGGCTCCCGGAAGGAATGACCTTTCCGTTCACTCGAAACTCGGCGTCCTCCCATGAAGTTGTCGATGGGGGATTCGCCGTTGAGAAAGCTGATCCATAATCAATGCTGCTGGCCATGATAAGTTCTCGACAATTATGACTTGATTGATAAGCATAAACTTACAGACATCAACTTCCCGGCTCATGCCGGTTACGACAGCCAATCGCTTGTACTTCGGACTGGTCTCACCCACCCGCTCTATCCGGACGCGTCGCTACTGCGTTCACCTTAAAAATATGACTGTGGCATTGATCGTCTTTGGCCCCGTAGCAGAGATACACAGGTCCGAGGGCGGTTGAAGCGGTGTCGATTTTTAGGGCCATGACCAATTCTCGATAAGCGGTGTCATAAGAAAAGCGGCAACCTGACTATCAAGAAAAAACACGAACTGCATAACTGTCAGCTTTGACAGTTCGGATAGATTAAATTGCGATAATGTTGGTGGATAACCTTCAAAGTGAGCATCGACTCAGCCCGCCCATCGGTCTTCGACGGCCTCTGAGAGCGCAGTCGAACACCGATCGACGCTTGTAACTCAGGTGATGCAGGTGTTCTTGAGGCGCCTCCGTGGGTGCAAAATGCCGCGCGACAATACCTTTCATGTTTTGAAAGGCTAAGGCCATGGCCACTCTCTTACGTTGAGCAACAACTTACCCGACACATCCCCTCCCGGCAGGTGCGCAATACCTTCGAATGTACGCAAGCCCACTGTGTCATAGGTGAACGCATTGACCATCACTACTCCTCCAGTGCCCGTCGTGTGTTTAAAATCCTCCTTCTCCGGCCGATACAGTGTGACAGGCACTCCCGACACGCCGGTACCATCTGCATACCTGAGTTTCATATGCACGCCCGACCAACCATTGAGACGGATATCAACGACAGCGGGGGGCAAAGGCGCCTCACCCCCTGTGGATTCGTACCAGAACCTGAGAACGGGCTTTTCCTTCGCGACTTGACACGGCACCTCCATTGGCGTGTCGACTTCCCGGCTGTAAATAATCAGCGTAATGGCACCACTGTAACCGGCATCAAACGAGACCTGGACCGTAAACTTGCCATCCGTTCGCTGGACATCCGTCCCCCAATCCGGAGACGCCTCAGGCTGAGGGTTCCCACCATTGGCGTGCCCGAAACGCAACGTCTGCGCGATGTTTTCCGGCAACTGGACTTCTATTTTGTTTATTTGACCGGTATTTAATTCGCCGGTCGTACCAGGCTGCCACTCTTCTCCATTGAAGAGTACGGTTGCCTGTTCCCATGGATTGGTTGAGTTAACCATGACCACTCGCTCCTGAGCCAATATTCAACGATCGTAATATGCTGACAACACGGTCCATCTTCCATTTTTTGATAGATGGCACCTCTTTATTTACTCTTAAAGGCTAATTGAATTTTAAATAGCCCTCTCCGAACCTTGATGTGGTTACGCGTAATCCGCTGACCGTTAAACTATCGAGGTAAAGCCCGCGCTGCGGAACTGTCAGATTTGACAGTTCGATTAGAACGAATAGAGATAACGCACTTGGTTGTTTGAGCGATTTGGGCCGGGCTGCAATCAAATACTGAAAATCATTCGTTGCGCCCAATGAAAGAAGGCAGGCTGAGGATTATGCTCAGCCTGCCTTTTTCGGTTATCCACTCTACTGCAACCCAACAGGTCAGGCGGAGGGCGCTATTGAGTAATGCAACGAGTCGTGGTGGTGACTCGGGTCACCTGTCCGTCCTCCCCCCGCACATCACCGAGCACATCAGTTTTGTCCATGTCCTGGCAGGTGCGCTCAGGAGGTGGCGGTGGCGTAACGGTCGGGGGTGGCGGCGGACTGGCGCAACCGGCAAGTATCGCCGTACAGAAGGCCAGCGACAGGGGTGTACAAACGCGTTTCCCAGGATTTTTCATAGGTTGACCCGCGATAAGTGATCGACACCCTTTTGTGACAACAGGACGGGCGTGCTAAATCCATGCTGCAGTCATAAAAAGTGTTCGTGATGTCGATGACTGTGCAATCACGGGCCGTATGCCGCATCAGGCTGGCATTTGTTACATCGTAGGGTTGGGATAATGCAAAGTGTTGCTCTGTAATTCGTAACGCAGCTCTTCGATCAGTGTCTCCACCGATTCTGCCGATTGCAGCCTCGCGATATTCAAGCCACTGACGACCAGATCAACCTGCCCCGAGACGGGGTGGTAAAGCTTGACGGTCAATGAATGGTCTCCTGAAATCGTGCATTCGCACGCCAGAGGCGAAAAGCTTCTCTCTATCTGCAGCCGCAAGTGTGCCAATGAGATCATTGCCGGAGCGCCAACAGGTGAGATTCGACTCGATTCATGAACAAGTTCCTTTAACGATTCCGAAGAGAACATACAGGCCGCCCGCAGACACCTCCCGCACTCCATCAGCCTAAGAACCGAAAGACCCGCTCAACACATGAATTTGCACCACGCGTGTTAGTGCATTTGCACCTTACGGCTGCCCCTTGCTCCGCCACTCCCCCGAAAACAACCCGCGCTCACGCGCCCAGACAATCGCCTCACTGCGGCTATGAACATCCAGCTTGGAATACACCGTCGCCACATGATTGCGCACCGTATTGGGCGCCAGTTTCAGCCGTGCCGCGATCTCCTTGTCGGCAAGACCTTCACAGATCAGACCGAGTACATCGCGCTCTCGGGCGGTCAGGTCGGTAAATGACACGCTGAGCAACTTTGGCGAATTGACGCTTTTCACATTCGCCAGTTTTTCGATCAGTGTGCGGCTGAACCAGGAGGCATCCTTCATCACCTCTTCGATGGCGGCCACCAACTCCAGCTCGGTGCGTTTGCGCTCGGTGATGTTCATCAACACCAACAGGTAACAGAGTTTGTCCTGGATGTTCACGGTGTCGGCAGAAATGGCGCAATCGATCAATTGGGCATTTTTACACCGAGCACTGACATCGATGCGATCGAGGCTGCCGGTTTTTTCCAGCGCCGCGAACAGTCGCGAGCGGGTTCCCGCGTCATGGATGAAGTCGATGTCGGCAATGGTCTTGCCCAGTACTTCATCGCTTGGGTAAGCAAAGGTATCGAGGAATGCTTCGTTGACGTCCTGCACCACGTGATCGTCTGCGCCGCACACCAGGATAGGCACCGGGCTCAGGCGAAAAGCCTTGGCGAAGCGTTCTTCGCTTTGGCGCAACGCGACTTCGACCTTGTGGCGCGGCTCCATGTCCACGAAAGAAAACAGCATGCAGGCTTCATCGTTGAGCTCCAGTGGCTGTCCGGCAACGATCACCTGCTTGGTACCGCCATCGACGACCTTCAGCTCGGCCTGCATCTGCGGAATGGTGGTGCGCTCGCGTAAACGCTGAATGGCCAACTCTTTCTTTTCAGCGCCCTCGAGAACGTCCAGCTCATAGGTCGAAGCCCCGATCACCTGATCTCGGGAGTAACCGGTCATTTCCAGGAAACCGGGGTTGACCTTGATGAAGCGCAAATCACTGAGACGACAGATCACCGCTGGCGCCGGGTTGGCGTTGAAGGTCTTTTCGAAGCGCTGCTCGGCGCTGGCCCATTCGCTGACATCATCCATGATCAGCACCAGCGATTCGGGTTCGCCGTCGCGGTCCGTCAGCACCATGCTGCGCACGTTATGGACCCAGGAGCGTTCGTCATCATCGACAGACGAGACCTCGACCAGCACGTCGCTGAAGGTCTCACCCCGCGCTACGCGGTTGATCGGGTAGGTATCGGCCGGAAGCGAATGATTATTGCGATAGCGCAGATTGAAGCGCCGGGCATATTCACCTGCACTGGTGCCCAGGTCGCTGATCCGGTTGACGCCATGCATCGTCAGTGCGGCGTCATTGGCCCAGAGGATGGTCTGGTCGAGTTCGAGCAAAATCACGCCGTCGGAAAGTCCGGCGATAATCTGCTGCAACTGGCGGCGATTGGTTTCGGTGGTCAGGACGTCCTGGCTCATTGGATCTCCACTATTCGGATCGCGCGATGGTGCGGCACTTCGTGAAGTTACGACCGCAGCCGTTTGCGATAGTGCAGCGCTTTTACGGGGGCAGGTGCACCTGGATGAACTCATTCGCCAGGGGGCTCGCCCCCCACCGTGATGCTCAATGAGGTCATCGTATAACTTCTGATTGACAACCTTTGAAACCCTCGCAAATAATCGCCCCACTGTTGTACGACGACGTATGACAAAAAATAAAAACAACAAAAAACAAGGGAGCTTCACTGTGAGCAATCTCGCCCGCAATTCCTCGGTCTGTACCCCTCGCCCGACCTTCGTCCGCCGTCAAACCCTGAGCCTGATCGGTTGCAGCGGCCTGGCTGTACTCGCCATGCCCATGACCAGCAGCGCCGAAGGTTTCGTCGATGATGCCAAGGCGACCCTGAATCTGCGCAATGCCTACTTCAACCGCAATTACACCAACCCGGCGTACCCTCAGGGCAAGGCTGAGGAATGGACGCAAAACTTCATCCTCGACGCCAGGTCCGGCTTCACCCCGGGCCCGGTCGGTTTCGGCGTGGATGTGCTCGGCCAGTTTTCGCAGAAGCTCGACGGCGGCAAAGGTACCGGGGGAACCCAACTGCTGCCGATCCACGACGACGGCCGCCCGGCAGACAACTTCGGGCGCCTGGGCGTGGCGCTCAAAGGCAAGGTGTCGAAAACCGAACTGAAAGTCGGCGAGTGGATGCCCGTGCTGCCGATCCTGCGCTCCGACGACGGCCGTTCGCTGCCGCAGACCTTCCGTGGCGGCCAGGTGACGTCCACCGAGATCAGCGGCCTGACGCTGTACGGGGGGCAATTCCGGCAGAACAGCCCACGTAACGATGCGAGCATGGAAGACATGTTCATGAACGGCAAATCGGCGTCGTTCAGCTCCGACCGTTTCAACTTCGGTGGCGGCGAGTATGCGTTCAATGACAAACGCACCCAGGTTGGCGTCTGGTACGCCGAACTGAAGGACATCTACCAGCAGCAATATTTCAACCTGAGCCACAGCCAGCCGATCGGCGACTGGACCCTGGGCGCCAACCTCGGTTACTTCATCGGCAAGGAAGACGGCAGTGCCCTGGCCGGCGACCTGGACAACAAGACCGCGTTCGCCCTGCTGTCGGCCAAGTACGGTGGCAACACCTTCTACGTCGGCCTGCAGAAACTCAGCGGCGACGACGTCTGGATGCGCGTCAACGGCACCAGTGGCGGCACCCTGGCCAACGACAGTTACAACTCCAGTTACGACAATGCCAAGGAAAAATCCTGGCAGGTGCGCCATGACTACAACTTCGTCGCCCTGGGCGTTCCTGGCCTGACATTGATGAACCGCTACATCAGCGGCGATAACGTGCACACCGGGACGATTACCGATGGCAAGGAATGGGGCCGCGAATCGGAACTGGCCTACACCGTGCAGAGCGGTCCGCTGAAAAACCTCAACGTCAAATGGCGCAACGCGAGTATTCGCAAGAGCTTCAACACCAACGAATTCGATGAGAACCGGATTTTCATCAGCTATCCGATTTCGTTGTTGTAAACACCGTACTGACCCAACTCGTATCACCGTGGGAGCGAGCCTGCTCGCGATGGGTTCAGGAGCGCGTACATCAGCCTGCCTGCGTCATGGTTGACGATCATCGCGAACAGGCTCGCTCCCACAGATTCCAGTCGTCCAATTTTCACCAAAGTCGCGTTGACAAGAGCCAAAAACCCTTACGATACTTCCGCAGCGTCGTACGACAACCTACAACAAATTCAATAATGCTTTTGCGTACAGGAACCACCATGACCACCACGCCCAATGCCCCTTTCAATCGTCTCCTGCTGACCGGTGCTGCCGGTGGCCTGGGCAAAGTGCTGCGCGAAAGCCTGCGGCCCTTCGCCAAGGTGATTCGCCTGTCGGACATCGCCAACATCGCCCCGGCCATCGATGAACGCGAAGAAGTCGTGATCTGCGACCTCGCGGACAAGCAAGCCGTGCATCATCTGGTCGAAGGCGTGGACGCGATCCTGCACTTCGGCGGCGTCTCGACCGAGCACTCGTTCGAAGACATCCTCGGCGCCAACATCTGCGGCGTCTTCCACATTTATGAAGCGGCGCGCCGTCACGGCGTGAAGCGAGTGATTTTCGCCAGCTCCAACCACGTCATCGGTTTCTACAAACAGGATGAAGTGATCGACGCCCACTCCCCTCGCCGTCCGGACAGCTACTACGGCCTGTCGAAATCCTATGGCGAAGACGTGGCCACCTTCTACTTCGATCGCTATGGTATCGAAACCGTGAGCATCCGCATCGGCTCTTCGTTCCCGGAACCGCAGAACCGCCGGATGATGAGCACCTGGCTGAGCTTCGGTGACCTGACCCACCTGATCGAGCGCGCGCTGTACGCGCCGAACGTCGGCCACACCGTGGTCTACGGCGCTTCCGACAACAAGAACGTCTGGTGGGATAACCGCTACGCCACCGCCCTGGGTTATGTACCGAAAGACACGTCCGAAGTGTTCCGCGACAAGATCGAAGCGCAACCGATGCCGGCCGCCGACGACCCGGCGATGGTGTATCAGGGTGGCGCCTTCGTTGCAGCCGGTCCGTTCGGCGACTGAGGTTTGAGCAGATCCCATAACAAAAACCAGGGGAACAAGGCGCCATGCAAGCCGAATTGATTGTCGATGCCCGCAACGCGGTCGGTGAAAGCCCGGTCTGGGTGCCCGAGGAAAACGCCCTCTACTGGGTGGATATTCCGGTCGGGGCGCTGCAGCGCTGGAACGCCGACAGCGGTCGGGTCGAGCGTTGGACCACCCCGGAAATGCTCGCCTGCATCGCCCGCCACCGTGACGGCCATTGGGTGGCCGGCATGGAAAGCGGCTTTTTCAGCCTGCACCCCCACGCCGACGGCAGCATCGACAGCCAGTTGCTGGCCCACATCGATCATGCCCGCACGGACATGCGCCTCAACGATGGTCGCTGTGATCGCCAGGGGCGTTTCTGGGCCGGCAGCATGGTGCTCGACATGAGCGCCAATGCGGTCGAAGGCGAACTGTATCGCTACAGCGCCGGACAACGCGGGCCACTCACCGCGCAACTGGAGGGTTTTATCGTGCCCAACGGCCTGGGATTCAGCCCGGATGGCCGGACCCTGTACCTGTCCGATTCTCATCCGCAGGTCCAGCAGATCTGGGCGTTCGATTACGACACCGACAGCGGCACGCCGTCCAACCGCCGGCTGTTCGTCGACATGAAAGCGTTACCCGGCCGCCCCGATGGCGCGGCTGTCGATGCCGAAGGCTGCTACTGGATCTGCGCCAACGATGCCGGGTTGATTCACCGTTTTACCCCTGACGGTCGCCTTGACCGCTCCCTCACCGTTCCGGTGAAAAAACCGAGCATGTGCGCCTTCGGTGGCAGTCGACTGGACACGCTGTTCGTGACCTCGATCCGCCCCGGCGACGACCAGGACCCGCAATCGCTGGCCGGTGGCGTATTCGCCCTCGACCCGGGCGTCAAAGGGCTGGCCGAACCCCTCTTCACCCCCTAGCTACAGGCAACTCTGCTGCACCGCTGCGCCTTGAATACAAAAAAAATAACAACACTGGAGACTCACCCCATGGATTTCAAACGCACTCTGCTCGCTGCTGCACTCCCCCTCGTGTTCACCCTCAGCAGTGCCGTCCAGGCGCTGGAAATCAAATTCGCCGACATCCACCCCGCCGGCTACCCGACCGTCACCGCCGAAGAACAACTGGGTAAAACCCTGGTGGCCGAAAGCGACGGCAAACTGACCTTCAAGATGTTCGCCGGCGGCGTGCTGGGGTCGGAGAAGGAAGTGATCGAACAGGCCCAGGTCGGTGCCATCCAGATGGCGCGCGTCAGCCTGGGCATCGTCGGGCCGGTTGTGCCGGACGTGAACGTGTTCAACATGCCGTTCGTGTTCCGCGACCAGGCGCACATGCGCAAGGTCATCGACGGTGAAGTGGGCGACGCCATCCTCGACAAGATCACCGATTCCGAGTTCGGCCTGGTCGCCCTGGCCTGGATGGACGGCGGCACGCGCAACATCTACACAAAAAAGCCGGTACGCAAACTGGAAGACCTCAAGGGCATGAAAATCCGTGTCCAGGGCAACCCGATGTTCATTGAAACCATCAACGCCATGGGCGGAAATGGTATCGCCATGGACACCGGCGAAATCTTCAGCGCCCTGCAGACGGGCGTGATCGATGGCGCGGAAAACAACCCGCCGACCCTGCTCGAGCACAACCATTACCAGAACGCCAAGTTCTACAGCCTGACCGGTCACCTGATCCTGCCCGAGCCGATCGTGATGTCGAAAATCACCTGGGACAAACTCAGCCCCGACCAACAGGCCCTGGTGAAGAAAGCGGCCAAGGCTGCCCAGGCTCAGGAGCGCACCCTGTGGGACGCCAAGTCCGCCAGCAGCGAAGAGAAGCTCAAGGCGGCGGGTGTCGAGTTCATCACCGTCGACAAAAAGCCTTTCTACGAGGCCACCGCCTCGATCCGCGAGAAGTACGGCGCGCCTTACGCTGACCTGATCAAGCGCATCGAAGCGGTCCAGTAATCCTCCCTGCATTCAAGAAAGGCCCGGCGCCACTGACGTTGCTGTACGTCGGTGCGCGCCCGGTTACGGTGGAACCCGATGAAGAATCAACTGCTGCGCATCAACGACCGGATTTACATGTCCTGCATCTGGGTCGCCGGCCTGTCAGTGCTCGCCATTGCACTGATCATTCCCTGGGGCGTGTTCGCCCGTTATGTTCTGGGTTCAGGCTCCAGCTGGCCTGAGCCCACCGCCATCCTGCTGATGATGGTGTTTACCTTCATCGGTGCCGCCGCCAGCTACCGCGCCGGCGCACACATGGCGGTGGCCATGCTCACCGACCGCATGAACCCGTCCGTGCGCCAGGCCGTGGGCGTTTTCTCGCAACTGCTGATGGCCACGGTGTGCCTGTTCATGACCATCTGGGGCACCAAGCTGTGCCTGTCCACCTGGAACCAGTTCATGGCGTCCCTGCCGGCCCTGCGCGTTGGCATCACCTACATGCCCATTCCCGTGGGCGGTCTGCTGACACTGATTTTTGTTTTGGAAAAACTGTTGTTCGGTGACCAGAGCAACCGGCGGGTCGTGCGTTTCGACCTGGTTGAAGAAAGCGAAGGTGGCGCATAAATGGACGCTCTGATTCTGATTGGCAGTTTTCTCGTGTTGATCCTGATCGGCATGCCGGTGGCGTATGCCCTGGGCCTGTCTGCGCTGATTGGCGCCTGGTGGATCGATATTCCGTTCCAGGCGCTGATGATTCAGGTTGCCGGCGGCGTCAACAAGTTCTCCCTGTTGGCGATTCCGTTTTTCGTACTGGCCGGCGCAATCATGGCCGAGGGCGGCATGTCCCGGCGCCTGGTGGCGTTCGCTGGCGTGCTGGTGGGTTTCGTGCGCGGTGGCTTGTCGCTGGTCAACATCATGGCCTCGACCTTCTTCGGCGCGATTTCCGGCTCCTCGGTCGCGGACACCGCCTCGGTGGGTTCGGTGCTGATCCCGGAAATGGAACGCAAAGGCTATCCAAGGGAGTTCGCCACCGCCGTTACCGTCAGCGGTTCGGTGCAGGCGTTGCTCACCCCGCCCAGCCACAACTCGGTGATCTACTCGCTGGCGGCCGGCGGTACGGTGTCGATTGCCTCGCTGTTCATGGCGGGCATCGTCCCGGGTCTGTTGATGAGCGCGTGCCTGATGGTGCTGTGCCTGATCTTCGCCAAGAAGCGTGATTACCCCAAGGGCGAAGTCATTCCCCTCAGGCAGGCACTGAAAATCTGCGGCGAAGCGATGTGGGGCCTGATGGCGATGGTCATCATTCTCGGCGGGATTCTCTCGGGGGTCTTCACCGCCACCGAGTCGGCCGCCATCGCGGTGCTCTGGGCGTTCTTCGTCACCATGTTCATCTACCGCGACTACAAGTGGAGCGAGTTGCCGAAACTGATGCACCGCACCGTGCGGACCATCTCGATCGTGATGATCCTGATCGGCTTCGCCGCGAGCTTCGGCTACATCATGACGCTGATGCAGATCCCGGCGAAAATCACCACGCTGTTCCTGACGCTGTCGGACAACCGCTACGTGATCCTGATGTGCATCAACGTCATGTTGCTGCTGCTCGGCGCCGTGATGGACATGGCCCCGCTGATCCTGATTCTCACGCCGATCCTGCTGCCGGTGATTCTGGGCATCGGTGTCGACCCGGTCCACTTCGGCATGATCATGCTGGTGAACCTGGGGATTGGCTTGATCACACCGCCGGTGGGCGCGGTGCTCTTCGTGGGGTCCGCCGTGGGCAAGGTCAGTATCGAAACGACTGTGAAGGCGCTGCTGCCGTTCTATGCCGTGCTGTTCCTGGTACTGATGGCCGTGACCTACATTCCGGCACTGTCGCTGTGGTTGCCGCACCTGGTGTTGTAACCGGGCTTCGTTGACTTGCAGGGGTCCGGTTCGCCGGCTCCTGCAGCCATCCCACGTCCTCCTTCATATCGCTGGTCAATATGACGTCCACACTGCTTGAACTCGAAGACGAATTCACCCGCCTCACCCTCTGCCCCGACACCGGTGGCGCCATCGTCAACTGGACGGTGCTGCGCAGTGGACAGCCGCTGTTGCGTCACAGCGACGCCGAGGCACTGAGCACCGGGCTTGCCAACAAACTTGGCGGATTTCCCCTGGTGCCCTGGTCAAACCGCATTTCCGACGACGGTTTCGACCGCCCGGATGGCTGGCTGGCCCTGGAACCCAACACGCTGACCGATCCTTATCCCATCCATGGCAGCGCCTGGCAGCAACCGTGGCAGGTGGTTTCGCGGACAACCGATGAAGTGCTCCTGCAACTCGACAGCAGCACCCCGTTCGCCTACTGCGCCCGGCAACGGTTTCACTTGAGCGGCGGCAAACTGAGCATCGACCTGCACGTCACCCATCTGGCCGAACGCGCTGCCTGGCATGGCTTGGGGTTGCACCCCTATCTGCCGCGCACCCGCAGCACCCGGTTGCAGGCCAAGGCCGGGCAAGTCTGGTTGTGCGATGCGTCCAAAATGCCGACCCGACTCAGTCCGCTGCCCGCCGATTGGGATTTCCACTCACTCAAAGGCCTGCCCGACACCTTGGTCGACAACGGTTTCTGCGGCTGGGATGGGCATTGCCTGATCCAGCAGGCGGACCTGGGCTATGAGCTGCAATGCCAGGCCCACGGCAGCGAATACTTCCTGCTCTACTGCCCGGTGGGCCTGGATTTTTTCTGCATCGAGCCGGTCAGCCATCCGGTCAATGCCCACCATCTGCCAGGCCGCCCGGGTCTGGTGTTGCTGGAGCAGGACCAAAGCACACAACTGGGTTTCAGCCTGCACTATCGCGAGCTGGCCTAACCCAGCATCTGGCTCAGCACCGCCCGCAGCTTGCCGGGTTTCACCGGTTTGTTCAGCAGCGGCGCATCGAGCCTTTGCAGCGAGCGCCGGCATTGATCGGTGCGGTCCGCGGTGATGATCACCGCCGGAATCGTGCGGCGGAAATGTTCACGCAGACGCCGCACCACTTCGCAACCGACCACGCCGTGGTCAAGGTGGTAGTCCGCCAGGATCAGTTCCGGCGCTTGCCCTTTCAACGCCGCCAGTGCGGCGGCTTCGTCGGTGGCGGTGACCACCTCGCAGCCCCACTGCCCGAGCAGTGCGCTCATGCTTTGCAGAATGCTCACTTCATTGTCCAGCACCAGCAAACGCCGGCCCGGTAACGGATTGCCCGTGCCCGGTTGCGGCGGCGCGAGGCTGATGGGCAATGGCACCTCCATGGAAATCGGCACCTCGATGCTGAACAGCGAGCCGCGCCCCGGCCGCGACCGCACCTGGATCCGGTAGTCGAGGATCTTGGCGATCCGCTCGACAATCGCCAGCCCCAGGCCGACGCCCTTGCGGTCGGCGGCGCGGCCGACATCCAGCTGATTGAATTCGAGGAAGATCGAATCAAGGCGATCCGCCGGGATGCCCCGCCCGGTGTCCCAGACCTCCAGCCGCAAAAAGTCACCGCGACGCCTGGCCCCGAGCAGGATGCTGCCCTGATCGGTGTAGCGGCAGGCGTTGCTGAGGAAGTTGCGCAGGATCCGGGTCACCAGACGCAGGTCGGTACGAATGGCGTAGTCGCCCATGTGCACACGCAAGCCCAACCCGGCGGCCGCAGCGACCGACTGGAACTCCGACACCAACGGCCCGAGCAACTCGTCGAGGCGGTACAAGGCCACATCCGGCTTGACCGCTGCCTGATCGAGGCGGGAAATGTCCAGCAGGTCGGTGAGCAGGTCTTCTGCACCTTCCAGGGCCTGATGGGTGCGTTCGACCAGCACCTGCTCGACCTCCGGCAACTGACGCTCACGCAAGGTGGAAATCAGCAGGCGCGCGGCGTTGAGCGGTTGCAGCAAGTCGTGACTGGCCGCCGCAAGGTATTTGTCCTTGCTGCGGTTGGCGGCTTCGGCGGCATCACGGGCATCGCGCAGGGCTTCGGCGATCTGCTTGCGCTGGGTGATCTGCTGCTGCAGGTTGCGATTGGCCTCCAGCAACTCGTCGGTGCGCGCGGTGACCCGCTGCTCCAGTTCGTCATTGAGTTGCTGCAGACGCTGCTGCGCCAGCTTGCGCTCGGTGATGTCGGCGACGAACCCTTCCACCAGCCCTTCCTGACCGGGCTTGAGCAACAGGTTCATCAACGCGTCGAGGTGGCTGCCGTCCTGGCGCCGCAACTGGGTTTCGTAGCCGTGCAGGCTGCCCTGGTGGCGGAGGATTTCGCCGATGTTTTCCAGCTCCTCGGCGCCGCCGACGAACAGGTTGCTCGCCAGGTCCGCCAGGGAAAACAGCACTTGCTGAGGATTCTGATAGCCGAGCATGCGTGCCATCGCCGGGTTGGCGGCGCGCATGCCTTGCAGCAGGCTGGCCTGAAAAATGCCATGCACGGCATTTTCGAACAGCCACTTGTAGCGATTGCGCTCGGCTTCGAGTTCATCCAGGCGCGCGGCCAGTTCCGGGTAATGACTCTTGCGCGCTGAGTGACTGCCTAACCCCAACAGCCCCGCCAGCGCCCGTTGCTGATCGTCAGAGGGCTTCGCCATAGACGACCTCGACATCACGCTGGCTGGACTCGCGCGGGTTGGTCAGGATGCACGGATCGTCCATGGCGTGTTGCGACAGGAACGGAATGTCCGCCGTGCTGACCCCGTGCAGACCCAGGGTTTCATGGAAGCCGATCGCATGCTTGAGGGCAATCAGGTGTTCCACCAGGCGTGCGCAGATCTGCCGATGATTGAGCCCGCGGCAATCGATGCCGAAGGTCTCGGCAATCACTTTGAAACGCTCCGGCGCGGAGCTGTAGTTGAACGCCACCACATGCTCGACCAGCACCGCGTTGCACAGGCCATGGGGCAGGTCCAGGAAGCCGCCCAGGCTGTGGGACATGGCGTGCACCGCGCCGAGGATCGCGTTGGAGAACGCCAGCCCGGCCTGCATGCTGCCGAGCATGATTTTCTCGCGCAGGGCGATGTCCGTCGGGTTGGCGATCATCTGCACCAGGTTGCCGTTGATCAGGCGCATCGCCTCCAGCGCATGGGGGTCGGTCAAGGGTCCGTGGCCCGTGGAAACGAAGGCCTCGATGGCGTGCACCAGTGCATCGATGCCGGTACAGGCGGACAGGAACGGGTCCATGCTCAGGGTGGTTTCCGGGTCGATCAGCGACACGTCCGGCACCACCGCCTTGCTGACGATGGAAAACTTCATGCGTTCCTGCTGGTTGGAAATGATCACGAACTGCGACACATCCGCCGACGTGCCGGCGGTGGTCGGGATCAGGATCAATGGCGGGCTGGGCACGCGGATGGTGTCCACGCCCTCGAACTCGAGGATGCTGCGCCCGTGGGCGACGACGATGCCGATGCCCTTGCCGCAATCCATCGGGCTGCCGCCACCGACGGCGACGATCACGTCGCAATGGTTTTCCCGGTACAACTCGGCGCCGAGCATGACTTCCTCGACCCGGGGGTTGGGCGACACATCCTTGTACAGGCAGTAATCGATGCCCAGCGCCTGCAGGCTGGCCTCGACATCGGCCACCCACCCGGCGGCGATCACCCCGGGGTCGCTGACGATCAGCACCTTGCGGGCCCCGAAGGTCTTGGCGTAATTGCCGACGTTGTGCCGGCACCCGGCACCGAAAATGATTTCAGGCGAAACGAATTTACGCAGCTGGCTGAGACTCTGGCTCATTGGAAAGCCTGTTTTTATTGTTTTGAAAGGTAAAGCCACACTAACCCATCCGGCTGCGAATGCAATCAGACCAATTGATGGATATACCCGGGTACTCCCACAGTCAGCCGCGGTAGATCAGGCGCGACGCCTTCTCGTTGCGCAGCACCAGCTGCTCCATGCCCTGCCCCGGCGCGTCGGCTTCTTCGCGGGCCTTGAGGATGACGCCGTGGTGCGGCGACTTGCTGCACACCGGATCGGCATTTTCGGCATCACCGGTGAGCATGAACGCCTGGCAGCGACAGCCACCGAGGTCCTTGTGTTTTTCATCGCAGGAGCGGCAAGGTTCCTTCATCCAGTCATCGCCGCGAAAGCGGTTAAAGCCGAAGGAATCGTTCCAGATGTGCTCGATGCTGTGCTCACGCACGTTGGGAAACTGCACCGGCAATTGCCGGGCGCTGTGACACGGCAGCGCGGTGCCATCCGGAGTGATGTCGAGAAACAGGTTGGCCCAGCCATTCATGCAGGTTTTCGGGCGTTCCTCGTAGTAATCCGGGGTGACGAAGATCAGCTTGCACGGGTGCCCCTGGGCTTCCAGGCGCTGACGGTATTGCTGGGTGATGCGTTCGGCACGCTGCAGTTGCTCACGGGTGGGCAGCAGGCCGGCGCGATTGAGTTCGGCCCAGCCATAGAACTGGCACGTGGCCAATTCGACAAAATCCGCCTCCAGTTCCAGGCAAAGGTCGATGATCCGGTCGATGCGATCGATGTTGTGCCGGTGAGTGACGAAGTTCAGCACCATCGGATAACCCTGGGCTTTCACCGCCCTGGCCATCGCCAGTTTTTGTGCGAAGGCCTTGCGTGAGCCGGCAAGCAGGTTATTGACCGTTTCGTCGGCCGCCTGAAAGCTGATCTGGATGTGATCGAGCCCGGCCACCTTGAATTCGGCGATCTTGCCTTCGGTCAGGCCGATCCCCGAGGTGATCAGGTTGGTGTAGTAACCCATGTCCCGGGCAGCCTTGATCAGCTCGGCCAAGTCCTGGCGCACCAGCGGCTCGCCCCCGGAAAAGCCCAATTGCGCGGCGCCCATGGCCCGCGCCTCGGCGAACACGCGAATCCATTCATCGGTGCTCAACTCCGCGCCCTGTTGGGCGAAGTCCAGCGGGTTGGAGCAATAAGGACATTGCAACGGGCAGCGATAAGTCAGCTCGGCCAACAGCCACAACGGCGGGCCGGGCGGTGCATCACTCGATCCAGAACTGCGCATGGGCCACCTCCAGAAACGCCAGCACATCCTCGTCGATCCCCGGCACACCGGGGAAACTCGCCGACAGTGAATCGATGATGTCTGCCACGCTGCGTTGCCCATCCACCAGGCCGAGAATCTGCCCGGCGCTGGCATTGAGTTTGATCATGCCCTCGGGGTACAGCAGCACGTGGCAGTCCTGGCGCGGCTCCCATTGCAGGCGAAAACCCCGGCGCAATGCCGGCGATTGCCCTCGGTCGATCAGGCTCACAGCGCGATCCCCCGGTGCCAGACGTTGTCCCGGGTGACCGTGTGATAAGGCGGACGCTCCAGTTCATAGGCCATGCTCATGGCGTCGAGCATGCTCCACAGCACATCGAGCTTGAATTGCAGGATTTCCAGCATGCGTTGCTGGCCCTCGACGGTGACGTAGTGTGCCAGGGTGATGCGCAAGCCATGCTCGACATCACGCCGCGCCTGGCTCAGTCGCGTACGGAAGTAGTCGTAGCCGCCGACGTCGATCCACGGGTAATGCGTCGGCCAGGCGTCGAGTCGCGACTGGTGGATCTGCGGCGCGAACAATTCGGTCAGCGAGCTGCTGGCCGCCTCCTGCCAGCAAGCGCGCCGGGCGAAGTTGACGTAGGCGTCCACGGCAAACCGCACCCCCGGCAGTACCAGTTCCTGGGACAGGATCCGCTCACGGTCCAGCCCCACGGCTTCGCCCAGGCGCAACCAGGCCTCGATGCCGCCCGCGCTACCGGGCACGCCGTCGTGGTCGAGAATCCGTTGCAGCCACTCGCGGCGCACCTCCCGGTCAGGGCAGTTGGCGAGGATGGCGGCGTCTTTCAGGGGGATGTTCACCTGGTAATAGAAACGATTGGCGACCCAGCCCTGGATCTGTTCGCGCGTGGCACGACCGGCGTACATCGCCTGATGGAAGGGATGATGGATGTGGTAATAGGCCCCCTTGGCGCGCAGGGCCTGTTCGAACTCGGCGGGGGTCAAGGGGGTTTCGTTCATTGCGGGTCTCCGGAAGATTCTGCGTGTCTGGTCTGGCGCTATCGCGAGCAGGCTCGCTCCCACCAGGGCCTCTGGTTGATCAGGAAGTGCGGGATCAGTTGCTGGCACCCCCACCACGTGTGGGAGCGAGCCTGCTCGCGATGGGGCCAGGGGCTACAACACAATGTCCATGCCGTCATAGGCCACCTCGATCCCCCGTCGCTCCAGCAACGCCCGTTCCGCCGAGTCCTCGTCGAGTATCGGGTTGGTGTTGTTGATATGGATCAGCACCTTGCGCTGCCGGGGAAAATCCTCCAGCCGCTCGAGCATCCCGCCCGGTCCGCTTTGCGGCAGGTGCCCCATTTCGCTGCCCAGGCTCTGGCCGACACCGCACACACGCATTTCGTCGTCGCGCCACACGGTGCCGTCCAGCAGCAGGCAATCGGCACGCGCCATCCAATGGGCGACGTCGTCATCGATCTGGCCCAGCCCCGGGGCGTAGAACAGTGCAGCACCCGAACGCTGGTCTTCGATAAACAGGCCGATGGTGTCGCCCGGCTGCGGATTGCCGCGGTTGGGCGAGTAAGGTGGCGCGTTGCTGACCAGGGGAATCGCGCGCAAGCGCAGGTGCTCGCAGGCGGCAATGTGGAACGGTTCGCGGTCCAGCTCGACGGGTTGCCACTGCAAACCGCCGTTCCAGTGTTCGAGCATGGGGAACAAGGGGAATCCGCTGCTGAGGTCTTCATGCACCCGGGCGGTGCACCAGACCGTATGCGGGCAACCTTCGCGCAGGCTCAACAGGCCGGTGCAATGGTCGATCTGGCTGTCCATCAACAGCACGCCGGCAATCGCCGTGTCGCGCAGGCGGCGCGCCGGTTGCAGCGGCGCGAAACTGTCGAGTTGCGCGCGGATGTCCGGGGAAGCATTGCACAGCAGCCAATTCACACCGTCCTCGCTCAGGGCGATGGATGACTGCGTTCGACGCTGCGCCCGCAGGCTGCCGCCGCGCTGTCCGGCGCACTGCCGGCAGTTGCAGTTCCACTGCGGAAAACCACCGCCGGCGGCGGAGCCGAGAACGCGGATGTGCATGGGCAATGCTCCAGGAGGCAGGCCCGGCCAACACCACGGCTGGCCGGGTGAACGATCAGCGGTTGGCGAAATACATCGTCACTTCGAAGCCAATGCGCAGGTCGGTAAACGCGGGTTTAGTCCACATGGGTCAATCCTCTTCTTATGCCGGGCAATTCCGGTAAAGCCATTAATGCACGGGGCGCGAAAGGTCCGAATGCTACTTTCGAACGAGGTTGTGGGGTGCGTTGGTAGGGGGTGCGCCTCGGCGTTCAAGCAATGTGAAAAACCCATATGGGAGCGAGCCTGCTGGCGATGAAGTCAGCACATTCAGCATTGAATGTCGGACCGCAATCGCGAGCAGGCTCGCTCCCACAGGGGGGGGCATGGGTTCAGGAGATCAGAAGAACCCCAACGGATTGATGTCGTAGCTCACCAGCAGGTTCTTGGTCTGCTGATAGTGATCGAGCATCATTTTGTGGTTCTCGCGACCGACACCGGATTTCTTGTAGCCACCGAACGCGGCATGGGCCGGGTACAGGTGGTAGCAGTTGGTCCACACGCGCCCGGCCTTGATCGCCCGGCCCATGCGATAGGCGCGGTTGATGTCGCGGGTCCACAGGCCGGCGCCGAGGCCGAATTCGGTGTCGTTGGCGATGGCCAGGGCTTCGGCTTCGTCCTTGAAGGTGGTGACGCCCACCACCGGCCCGAAGATTTCCTCCTGGAACACACGCATCTTGTTGGTGCCCTTGAGCAGCGTCGGCTGGATGTAGTAGCCGCTGGACAGGTCGCCCTCCAGGCGCTCGGCGGCGCCGCCGGTGAGCAGCTCGGCGCCCTCCTCCTGGGCAATGTTCAGGTACGAGAGGATCTTGTCGTATTGCTGCTCCGACGCCTGGGCGCCGACCATGGTTTCGGTGTCCAGTGGGTTGCCGCGCTTGATCTTGACGATTTTCTTCATCACTTCAGCCATGAACGGCTCGTAGATCGACTCCTGCACCAGTGCGCGGGACGGACAGGTGCACACCTCACCCTGGTTGAAGAAGGCCAGCACCAGGCCTTCGGCGGCTTTCTCGATGAACGCCGGTTCGGCCTGCATGATGTCTTCGAAGAAGATGTTCGGCGACTTGCCGCCCAGTTCGACGGTGCTCGGAATGATGTTCTCGGCGGCGCAATGCATGATGTGCGCACCGACCGGGGTGGAACCGGTGAAGGCAATCTTGGCGATGCGCTTGCTGGTGGCCAGTGCTTCACCGGCTTCGCGACCGAACCCTTGAACGATGTTGAGCACACCGGCCGGCAGCAGGTCGGCGATCAGTTCGGCGAAGACCATGATCGACAGTGGCGTCTGTTCGGCGGGCTTGAGCACGATGCAGTTGCCGGCGGCCAGGGCCGGGGCGAGCTTCCAGGCCGCCATCAACAGTGGGAAGTTCCACGGGATGATCTGCCCGACCACACCCAGTGGCTCATGGAAATGGTAGGCGGTGGTCAGCTCGTTGATCTCGGCGGCGCCGCCTTCCTGGGCGCGGATGCAGCCGGCAAAGTAACGGAAATGGTCGGCTGCCAGCGGCACGTCGGCGTTCAGGGTTTCGCGCACGGCCTTGCCGTTGTCCCAGGTTTCGGTGACGGCGAGGATTTCCAGGTTCTGTTCGATGCGGTCGGCAATCTTCAACAGCACCAGGGAGCGGTCCTGGGCCGAGGTCTTGCCCCAGGCATCGGCGGCGGCATGGGCCGCGTCGAGGGCCTTGTCGATGTCGGCGGCGCTGGAGCGCGGGAATTCGGCGATCACTTCGCCGTTGACCGGTGAAGTGTTGGTGAAATACTGGCCATCGACCGGCGCAACGAACTCGCCGCCAATGAAGTTGCCGTAGCGCGCCTTGAAGGAAACGACGGCGCCGGGTGTTCCGGGTTGTGCGTAAATCATGGTGAGCCTCTGTCTGGGTCGAGGCCTGTCGGACCGACAGGCGATGCACCGATACTAGAGAGCCCCGCCGGCCAGACGAATGCGCCGTTGGCAGGAGGGGCTCTCGTTATTTGGTAGTAGGTTGGGCGCAAATCCGATGTGGGAGCGGGCTTGCTCGCGAAGGGGCCGTGTCTGTCGAGAGGGACGTTGAATGGCACACCGCTTCGCGAGCAAGCCCGCTCCCACAGGGTGATGGGCAAGATTTCAGGTCAGTGCTTCGCCACCAGGTCCTTCGGCAACTTGAAGGTCCAGAGCATGCCGCCCTGGTTGAAGTCCTTCACGCGCTTGGCCACCTCACCGCCCCACAGCGGGACGGCGCCGCCCCAGCCCGACAGCACCGAGACGTATTGCTCGCCATCCATTTCCCAGGTCACCGGCGAGCCGAGCACGCCCGAGCCGGTCTGGAACTCCCAGACTTTTTCGCCGGTCTTGGCATTGAAGGCCTGCAGGAACCCTTCCGGCGTACCGGTGAACACCAGGTTGCCCTTGGTGGTCAGCACCCCGCCCCACAGCGGCGCGAAGTTCTTGTGGCGCCACACTTCCTTGCCGGTTTTCGGGTCGATGGCGCGCAACACGCCGATGTAGTCTTCGTTCAACGGCTTGATGGTGAAACCGGCACCGAGGAACGCCGCGCCTTTCTTGTAGGCGATGCCCTCATTCCAGATGTCCATGCCCCATTCATTGGACGGCACGTAGAACAGCCCGGTGTCCTTGTTATAGGCCATCGGCATCCAGTTTTTCGCGCCGAGGAACGCCGGGGCGACGAACACCGAACTGCCCTTGGCTTCGCTGCCCGGTGCACCCGGACGGCTGGCTTCGTTGTAGATTGGCCGACCGTCTTTATCCAGGCCGGTGGCCCAGGTGATCTTGTCCACGAACGGGAAGCCACGGATGAACTTGCCGTTGGTACGGTCCAGCACGTAGAAGAAGCCGTTGCGGTCGGCGGTCGCCGCCGCCTTGATTTCCTTGCCGCCCTCGGTGTAGTTGAACGACACCAGCTCGTTGACGCCGTCATAGTCCCAGCCATCGTGGGGCGTGCTCTGGAAGTGCCATTTGATGGTGCCGTCGTCCGGATTGAGTGCCAGGCGCGACGACGAGTACAGGTTGTCGCCAGGACGCAGGTGCGAGTTCCATGGCGCCGGGTTGCCGGTGCCAAACAGCAGCAAGTTGGTTTCCGGATCGTAGTAACCGCCCAGCCAGGGCGCTGCACCGCCGGTTTTCCACAGATCGCCCGGCCAGGTCTTGCCGGCCTCGCCGCCGGAGATACCGTTCTCTATCGCTTTGCCGTCCTTGTAGACATAGCCCATGTGGCCTTCGACCGTCGGGCGGGACCACAGCAAATCACCGTTTTTCGGGTCGTAGGCTTCGATTTTCCCCACCACCCCGAACTCGCCACCGGCCACACCGGTGATCAGCTTGCCGTTGATCACCAGCGGCGCGGCACTGATCGAGTAACCTTCCTTGTGGTCGGCGACTTTCTTGCTCCACACCACCTTGCCGGTGTCCTTGTTCAGCGCCACGAGCTTGGCGTCGAGGGTGCCGAAGAACACCAGGTCGCCATACAGCGCCACGCCACGGTTGATCACGTCGCAGCACGGGCGGATGTCGTCGGGCAAGCGTGCATCGTATTGCCAGAGTTTCTTGCCGGTGCGCGCATCCACCGCGAATACCCGCGAGTAGGATCCGGTCATGTACATCACGCCGTCCTTGATCATCGGCTGAGCCTGTTGACCGCGCTGTTTTTCACCGCCGAAGGAAAACGCCCAGACCGGTCGCAGGTCTTTCACGTTGTTGACGTTGAGGGTATCGAGGGGGCTGTAGCGCTGACCCTGGACGCCCAGACCGTTGGTGACGATCTGCTCCGGGTTCTTGGGGTCCTGGAGAATGTCCTGGTCACTGACGGCGGCCAATGCCGTGCCGGACAGCAGCATGGCACTGAGCAACACGCTCAGGACGAAGGGTTGGCGACGTGCGGGTTGGGTCATGGCGGCTACCTCTGCGGGTTTTTGTTATACCCGGGAAATTTTCCCGGTCTGGTGCAGATTCTTGGTCGCCACAGGCCCTGCGACAATTGCCCGCAGTGTTGAGATTTCTAGTTCCTTGGTAGCGGGTCTCGGTCTCGACCAATGCTGGCGCCCCTGTGGGAGCGCGCGTGTTCGCGATGGCACTGGATCAGGCACACCTGTGTTGAATGGACTGACCTCATCGCGAGCAGGCTCGCTCCCACAGAGGATAGGGATGTTGGGGGGGGTTATTGATCAACGCGCTTCATCTGCTCACGCTCATAACGCGGGTACAGATGGCTGACACTGCGAATCAGCTCGTAGCGGCTCAGGCTGATCGCGGCGAAGCGTTCCGGAATGGGGCTGCGGATCATTTCCGCCATGTCGCTGCCGTTGGCGGCGCCGTCGCGCATCAGTTGATCGAGCCAGCCGAGGTAGTCGCGCATTTGCGCGAATGGTCTGGCATCGTTGGCCAGCGGGCCGTGGCCGGGCACGATCAGTGTCCAGGGCAGCGCCTGGAGGCTGTCGATGTCTGCCAGCCACACCGACAGCCCAGGGCTGTTCGGCGTGGTCAGCGCCCGCTGATAAAACACCAGATCGCCGGCGAACAGCACGCCGGTCTTCTGGTCGAGAATAGCCAGATCCGCGCCCGTATGCCCACCCAGGCTCAGCAGGCGCAGATCGTGATTCCCAAAAGTTCGTATCCCGGGCGCCAGCGTTTCGGTCGGCAACACCACTTCGGTGCCGCGCATCCAGTCCCCTACCAGCCGGTACATGTTTTCGGCCATGGCGTCGCCCTGCTGTTTGAGCAGCTCGGTCGTGCCGGCCAATGCGCCGATCGGCACGTCGCTGAAGGCCTGATTGCCCAGCACGTGGTCCGGGTGGTGATGGGTCAGCAACACCTGGATGACCGGCTTGTCGGTGGTCGCGGCAATCGCCTTGCGCAGGGCTTCGCCGTAGCGCCGCGAGGGCCCGCTGTCGATCACTACCACGCCGCGCTCGGTGACGATGAACGCCGTGTTGACGATGTTGCCGCCGTTGCTGCGGGCGAAATTATCGGTACTGCCTTCGAGCAACCAGGTGTCTTCGGCGATCTGCCGGGGCGTGAGTCTGTAGTCGAGGTCGGCGAGCGCCGGCAGACTCAGGCTCATGAACAACAGCAGCATCCAGCGCATCGCGCGCTCCTTGGGGTCAGGGTATGGCCGCATCGAATTCATTGCCGCTGTTGTCACGCAATGTCAGGCGCGTCTGCCCTGCGCCCTCGACGTCGAAGGCCAGGCTGGGGTTCTCGCTGACAGCGGGAAACAGCTCGAGGCGCGCCAACAGGCGATCATCCTGATCGCGCAGCTCGACGTGGTTGATGAAAAATTCCGGAATGCCGCTGACCATGCCGTTGTCCATCGGATGCGCCACCTGCAAACGCAGGCGGCTGAACTCCCCGCGCGGGTAACGCCCGCCCAGCACCTGGCCCAGGCGCTCCTCCCAACCCGGCTCGGTGCGCACCACACTGGGTGCCGTGCAACCGCCACCCGCCGCATCGATCAGGGTCGACCCCACATGCCACAGCCCATCGCGGGTCTGTACGGCGGCGCGCAATGGGGTTGCCTGCTCGATACGGATGCGGATCGACAGCCAGGGCAGCACGCCATCCAGTGGCTGGAAATCGACGATTTTCGGCAAAGGATTGAGTTCGGCCCAGGCGATGATCTTCACCACCTCGCCCTTGAATGCCCGGGCATCGATCTCCAGCGGGACCTGACGTGCGTCCTCGGCAAACGGCGGCGCCAGCAGCTTGACCCGGTCATCGAACACGAATGGCGCATCGCCAAGCATCTGCTTGTGGTAGAAGGCCCACATCACCGAGGGCACCGGGTCCGGCCCCGGCTCCACCGCCCCGTGTGCGACCAGGGGCAACCAGCAGGCCAGCAGCCAACTTGCGCACCGGGTCATGGTTGATACATGTCCGGCGCGTCGTAACGCAGACCGTAACGGGCATAGAGGGCGTTGACCGAACCGTCGCGGATCAGCCCCTCCAGCGCCTCTTCCACGGCGTAGGCGAGTTGGCGGTTGCTTTCGTGCACCGCCATGCCGATTTCCCAGCGCTGCTTGCCCATGTTCGGGTAGGCGTTCTCCGCCAGCGCCACCTGCGGGTCGGCGGCTTCGTGCACCTGCCAGTCGATCTCGCCACGCATGGCCATGACCGCGTCGACCTCCCCGGCCTTCATCGCGGCAAACGCCTGGGGCACGCCGGGATAGTGACGGGTGGTGCCGGCGAGCATGCCGTTGAACACCGATGTCAGGTAGAACGACGGCACGCTGTCGACCTCGACGCCAATGGGGTGTTGCTGGAACACCGCGACGCTGGCCACCGATTCCAGGCGCCGGCGGTCATAGGCGACCTGCCATTGTTCATTCTGGTACGGACCGAACATCACCACATGGCCGTTTTCCAGTTCACCCACGTCATTGCGCTTGCGCGCGTAGTCCTGGTCGTAGGGCACGCGCATCATCAGGTCGGCCAGTTGCTGGTTGTGCAACTGGCTGGCCCGCCAGATGTAATCGCGCAGATCGTCGTCGAGTTTTTCGCCGGGCGGCGCCCAGATCAGTGTGAGCCGCACCCCCAGCGCCTTGGCCAGGGCACCCGCCAGTTCGACGTCCACGCCCCTGGGTTGGCCGGCGTCTTCGAAGCTGTAAGGCGCAAAATCCTTGTAGACCGCCACTTTCAACTCGCCGGCGGCGATCATTTCGTCATAGGTGCGGACCTGCGCCTGCACCGCCGGGCAGCACAGCAACACAGCGCTGATCACCATCGCGAGCAGGCGCATGCATCAATTCTCGACGCGGACGCTGTCGAGGTAGGTGCGAACGGCCCACAAGGCTTCCTGGCTCAGGTAGTCGGCCATCTTCGGCATGTACACCCGACCGTCGCGCACCGCACCGTGGCGCACGCGTTCGACAAACCATTCGTCACCGGCCTCATCGGCATCCAGCATGCGCAGGTCGGGGGCGATGCCGCCGGACTTGGCTTCCAGGCCATGGCAGGCCGCGCAGTTCTGGTTGTAGGCCGAAGAGCCGATTTCCACGGCTTTGTCGTGCTCGGGTGATTTGCGGTAAGGATTGACCGCCGCCCAACCGTCACCATCAAGCTGTACGCCAGCGTCCTTGATCGGGGTCAGCCCTTTGGTCTCGACGGCTTGCGGCACAACGTTGCCATGGGCCCAGACCGAACCTGCACTGATAAAGCCGGCCAGCAGTCCGGCGACGAGCAAGGCGTTGCGTTTAGTTGTCATTGTTATGCCCTCAGGATTGCACGCAAAACCTCTTTGCAGAGGCTATGGCAGCCATCTTAGAAAGCACCCGGGCGCATCCCCATGCTGCTTTGGTGGCCGCGGCTTAGTACCTTGGTAGTAGGGCTTGTGGTGCACACCCAAATCAGGTGCCGTCTGGGAATTCTTCCCGGCAACGGCGGGACTTTTTCCGTAGTCGCCGCCCCGCCGGACACACCACCCTGTGCAGGCCAAAACCTCCACTGGGAACTGCAACCATGACAATAAGATCGCTACCCGCCCTTTCCCCTTTGACGCGTGCCGTGCAGGCGTTCGTGCTGGCGGGCTGCTTGACCCTGAGCACGGCCGGCCACGCCGCCAATGCCCCTGCCGCACCGACGCGCAACGTGACGTGGGAAGACATTGCCAACGACCACCTGACCACCAAAGACGTGCTGCAATACGGCATGGGCACCAACGCCCAGCGCTGGAGCCCGCTGGCCCAGGTCAACGACAAGAACGTGTTCAAGCTGACCCCGGCATGGTCCTATTCCTTCGGTGACGAGAAGCAGCGCGGCCAGGAATCCCAGGCCATTGTCAGCGACGGCGTGGTGTACGTCACCGGTTCCTACTCGCGGGTGTTCGCCCTCGACGCCAAGACCGGCCAACGCCTGTGGACCTACAACCATCGCCTGCCGGACAACATTCGCCCGTGCTGCGACGTGGTCAATCGCGGTGCGGCGATCTATGGCGACAAGATCTATTTCGGCACCCTCGATGCGCGGGTGATCGCGCTGGACAAGAACACCGGCAAAGTGGTGTGGAACAAGAAGTTCGGCGACCACGCCGCCGGTTACACCATGACCGGCGCACCGGTGCTGATCAAGGACAAGACCAGCGGCAAGGTGCTGTTGATCCACGGCAGCTCCGGCGATGAGTTCGGCGTGGTCGGCCAGCTGTTTGCCCGCGACCCCGACACCGGTGACGAAGTGTGGATGCGGCCCTTCGTCGAAGGCCACATGGGCCGCCTGAACGGCAAGGACAGTACGCCAACCGGCGACGTCAAGGCGCCGTCCTGGCCTAACGACCCCACCACCGAAACCGGTAAAGTCGAAGCCTGGAGCCACGGCGGCGGCGCCCCCTGGCAGAGCGCCAGTTTCGACGCAGAAACCAACACCATCATCGTCGGCGCCGGCAACCCCGGCCCGTGGAACACCTGGGCGCGCACCGCCAAGGATGGCAACCCGCACGATTACGACAGCCTGTACACCTCCGGCCAGGTGGGCGTCGATCCCAGCACGGGTGAGGTGAAATGGTTCTACCAGCACACCCCCAACGATGCCTGGGATTTCTCCGGCAACAACGAGCTGGTGCTGTTCGATTACAAGGACAAGGACGGCAAGACCGTCAAGGCCACCGGTCACGCCGACCGTAACGGCTTCTTCTATGTGGTCGATCGCAACAACGGCAAGTTGCAGAACGCCTTCCCTTTCGTCGACAACATCACGTGGGCCAGCCACATCGACCTCAAGACCGGTCGCCCGGTCGAGAACGAAGGCCAGCGTCCGGCCAAACCCTTGCCCGGCGAAACCAAGGGCAAGCCGGTGGAAGTCTCGCCGCCGTTCCTCGGGGGCAAGAACTGGAACCCCATGGCGTACAGCCAGGACACCGGCCTGTTCTACATCCCGGGCAACCAGTGGAAAGAGGAATACTGGACCGAAGAAGTCAACTACAAGAAAGGCTCGGCCTACCTGGGCATGGGGTTCCGGATCAAGCGCATGTACGACGATCACGTCGGCACCCTGCGGGCGATGAACCCGACCACCGGCAAGGTGGTGTGGGAACACAAGGAGCACTTGCCGCTGTGGGCCGGCGTGCTGGCGACCAAGGGCAACCTGGTCTTCACCGGCACCGGCGATGGCTTCTTCAAGGCCTTCGATGCGAAAACCGGCAAGGAGCTGTGGAAGTTCCAGACCGGCAGCGGCATCGTTTCGCCGCCGATCACCTGGGAACAGGATGGCGAGCAGTACATCGGCGTGACCGTCGGCTACGGCGGCGCCGTACCGCTGTGGGGCGGCGACATGGCCGAGCTGACCAAGCCGGTGGCACAGGGCGGGTCATTCTGGGTGTTCAAGATCCCGAGTTGGGATAACAAAGTGGCGCAAAAATAAACCACCGCCCCATCCACCCCCGGCCTCTGTGGGAACGAGCCTGCTCGCGATGACTGCCTGACATCCAGCGTTGAAGGGACTGGCCTCATCGCGAGCAGGCCCGCTCCCACAAGGCCACCCGGAGACCCGCCATGAAATGCCTGCCGCTACTCCTTCTATTGAGCATCGCCACGGCTTACGCCGACGACGGCGACGACACCCCACTGATCATCAACGGCTGCACCCTCGCCGAACATAGCCAGTGCCCCGGCGCCAACCTCAGGGGCGCCAACCTGAGCAATCAGGATCTGCGGGGCATGAACCTCAGCGGCGCCGACCTGCGCGAGGCCGACCTGCGTCATGCCCGCCTGGACCTGGCCAACCTGGAAAAAGCCCGGCTGCAAGGCGCCAATCTCAGCCGCGCCAGCCTGCAACAAAGCAATGCGCGCCTGGCGGATTTCAGCGGTGCCAACCTGATGGCCATCCAGGGCTGGGGCCTGTTCGCCCAGGGTGCGCAGTTCCAGGACGCCAACCTCAGCGCCGCCTACCTGCAGTTCGCCAGGCTATCCGGCGCCAGACTGCACAATGCCAACCTGCGGGCAGCCGACCTGGAGATGACCTGGTTGAGCAAGGCCGACCTCAAGGGCGCCCGTCTCGACGACGCCAACCTGCAGGAAGCCAAGTTCGGTGAAAGCAACCTCGAACAGGCCAACCTCAGCGGCTCGCGCCAGCATTACGCGAACTTTCAGGACGCGAACATGGAGGGGTGTTCGGGGTGTCCGACGACCTGGGACAAATAACCCAATGCAGCGCCCTGGACGGTGTGGGAGCGAGCTTGCTCGCGATGGGTGCGAAGGCTAACGTTGGCACCTGACACGCTGCGTTGCTCCCAGTAGCATCGCGAGCAGGCTCGCTCCCACCGGGGGATAGCTCGGCGCTCACCCCGCCTTGCGCACCACCCCCAGGTCAATCCCCAAATGCACCAGCTCGGCGTGGGAACTGACCTGCAGTTTGCTCTTGAGCAAGGTCAGGTGATTGGAAACGGTCTTGCTGCTGATGCTCAGCTGTTCGGCAATCAGCCGGGCCGGGGTGCCCTTGGCGAGCATGACGAAGATCTCCAGCTCCCGTTGGGTCATGCTCTGCAAGCGCGGGTCCTCCTGTTGCGGGTTGCAGGCCAGTTGGGTGGCCAGCGGCTGCTCGATGTAGGCATGCCCGGCGAGGACGCGCCGCACGGCTTCGATCAGCACGTGCGGCGCCGAACTCTTGGTCAGGTAGCCTGACGCCCCGGCGTCCAGTACCTGGCGCACCAATGGCAGTTCGTCGTGCATGCTGAAGAACAGCACGCGCAGTTGCGGCAGGCGCTGGCGCAAGCGGCGGGTGGTTTCCAGCCCGCTGATGCCCGGCAGGCCGAAATCCATGATCACCAGGTTCGGCACCGCTTCCTGGACCCTGGCCAGCGCTTCCTCGCCCGTCGCCGCTTCACGCACTTGCATCGCCGGCAGCAGCGCCCGCAACAGGCTCGCGTAGCCCTGGCGGACCACCGCATGGTCATCGACCAGCAGAATATTCATGACACCTCCAAAGGCACGTTCAAGGCCAGCGCCCAACCGGCACCGGGTCGGCTGATGATGCGCAGTTCCCCACCCAGGCTGCGGGCGCGCTCGAACATCGAGTACAGGCCGACACCCGGCCGCTGGGGTTGCTGCGCACCGCAGCCGTTGTCGCGGATCAGTAGCCGCCAATGCCCGCCACGCTGGCCCAGGTGCACCCGTACCCGGCTGGCGTCGGCGTGGCGGGCGATGTTGGTCAAGGCTTCCTGCAAAAGGCGGTAAAGGTGGGTCTTGTCCGGCGCGGACAACGTCGGCAATTGCGCGCTGACCCGTAACCGGCAATCGATGCCCTGGCGCGCCTGCCATTGTTCCACCAGCAGGCCCAGGGCTTCGGCCAGCGGCAAGTGCTGCAGGACCACCGGGTACAGATCGCGGACCAGCGCCCGGAACCCCTGCTGCAAGTGTTCGCAATTGTGTTCCAGTTCGCGCACCGTGCGCGCTACCACCTCGGGCTGATCCGCTACCAGCGGTAACAGGCAGGCCTGGGCGCGAATGCCCGCCAGGTATTGGCCGAGGTCGTCGTGTAGGGTCTGCGCCAGCTGCGTGCGTTCCTGCTCCTGCAAGGCCAGCAGGGTCTGGGTCAATCGGGTGTTGTCGGCCCGCGCCTGTTCCAGGGCATCGGTCATCTGGTTGAAATGCATCGCCAGTTGCCGCGCTTCCGGCACACCTTGCGCACGCAGGCGCACCTTGAGCTGACCGCCGGACACCTGCTGCAACGCGTGCAGCAAATCGTCGAGCAGGCCCAGGCCCCGGCGCACGGCCCAGCGAATGGTCAACAGGCTCAACAGCAACGCCAGCGCGCACAGGCCCAGCAGCTGTTGCAGGGAGTCCCAGACTTCGTCGATTTCATCCCGGGGATCGACGGCGATCTGCACGCGACGACCATCCTGCACATCCAGGACCTGCGCACGCTGCCGGGCCTCGGCAAACAACAGCTGCCCGAGCCAGGCGTCGAGGTCGTCCTGCACCGGCGCGGTGGCCGTCTCGCCTGGCTGCAACCAGCGCACCCGCACATGGCGCAGGCTTTGTGTCAGCCGGGGTTGCAGGCTGGCAGGGTCGCGCTCGGCGGTTTCGCTCAGGTAATGCACCACGGCCTCGGCCGATTGCAGTTCACGCTCCACGTCCGCCAGCGCCTGGTGCACCAGCAACGCCATGCACGCCAGGGTCACCAGGGTGAAAAACCCGCAGACCCAGAGGTTGATTCGCCACAGCGCCGACATGCCTAACGCCCCGGAATCGCAGGCGCGACGTGCAGCGGCGCGGGACGCGGGCCGTGCAGCTTGTCGACGCCGATCAGGCTCAGGATCAGTAGCAACGGCAGCAGCAACGCCTTGAGAATGCGCATGTTCAATCTCCTCCAGGGTGATGGCCGTTAAGTCCATGCTAAAACCGCGCCGCCCGAGATGAGTTACTACCTTGGTACTGCCCCGTTGGTACTTTCTGCATATTTCCTCTACTTCCCGGGCTTCCTATGCTGGCGCTACCTGTAACGGAGTGCCTTATGCGCCAGCTTGCCCCTTACGCCCTGATCTACCTGCTGGCGATTGCCTGCGCCGCCGGGCTGGCGACCCGCAGCCAGGCCGCCGACGCGCCGCTACAGGTGCAGATCGGCTACCTGGGTTATCGCCCTGATCCAGGCCCGCTGCTGTCGAACATCATTCCCGAACCGACGGACGCCGGGCTGCGCGGTGCCGAACTGGCGATCACCGACAGCAACAGCACCGGGCGATTCCTCAATCACAGCTACAGCCTGGTCGCCGCCAGCGTCGACAGCCCACAGGCCTTGCTCGACGCCGCGAAGGCGCAGCATGCCCAGGGCCTGCGCCTGTTCGTGGTCAATGCGCCGGTAGACAGCCTGCGCCAACTCAGCGCTGCGCTGCCCGACAGCCTGCTGTTCAATGCCGGCAGCCCGGACGACGCCGTGCGCACCCGCGACTGCCTGCCGAACGTGCTGCACACGCTGCCGAGCCGGGCAATGCTGGCCGATGCGCTGGCGCAGTTCCTGGTGGTGCGCAAATGGCAGAAGGCGCTGTTGATCGTCGGCCCGACCGCAGACGATCAAGCCTACGCCGCCGCCCTGCGCCGGGCGGCGAAACGCTTCGGCCTGCAACTGGTGGCAGAGAAGGCCTGGCGTTTCGACAACGACCAGCGCCGCAGCGCCCAGGCCGACATGCCGCTGTTCACCCAGACCGCCGAATACGACGTGGTACTGGTGGCCGATGAACGCGGCGACTTTGGCGAATACGTGCCCTACCAGACCTGGTACCCGCGGCCGGTCGCCGGCACCCAGGGCCTGACCCCGGTCGGCTGGCACAAGAGCGTCGAGACCTTCGGTGCCGCGCAATTGCAGAAGCGCTTCGAAGCCCTGAGCGGGCGTTGGATGAATGATCGCGATTTCGCCGCATGGATGGCCGTGCGCAGCATCGCCAGCGCCGTGAGCAAGCTGCGCCAGACCGATCCGATGGCAATCCGCGACCTGCAAATCAGCGATCAATTGCCCCTCGACGGTTTCAAGGGTCGCAAGCTCAGCTATCGCCCGTGGAACGGCGAGTTGCGCCAGCCGATCCCGATCGTGCAGCCGCGGGCGCTGGTCAGCACTTCGCCCCAGGACGGCTTCCTGCACCCCTTCAACGAAATGGACAGCCTGGGCTACGACAAGCCCGAGGTCAGTTGCCGGTTTCCCTGATCTGGCCCTACACGACAACCACAACAAAAAGGAACACGTCATGCGCCGCACCCTGCTTTCCTGCGCCCTGCTCCTCGCCGCCGGGCACGCCGCGGCCAGCACCGCCTGGGTCTCCAACGAGAAGGACAACAACCTCAGCCTGATCGACATGCAGACCCTGCAGGTCATCGACACCCTGCCCGTCGGCCAGCGCCCTCGGGGCCTGCTGCTGTCCCACGACAACACGCTGCTGTACATCTGCGCCAGCGACTCGGATCGGGTGCAGGTGATGGACGTGGCCACCCGCAAGATCATCAAGGAACTGCCCTCGGGCAAGGACCCCGAGCAATTTGCCCTGCACCCGAACAATCGCTGGCTCTACGTTTCCAACGAGGACGATGCGCTGGTGACGGTGATCGACACCGAAACCTCGAAAGTGCTGGGCCAGATCAACGTCGGCGTCGAGCCCGAAGGCATGGCCGTCAGCCCCGACGGCAAATGGGCGGTGAACACCAGCGAAACCACCAACATGCTGCACTGGATCGACACCAGCACCCAGACCCTGGCCGACAGCACCCTGGTGGATCAACGTCCGCGCTTCGTCGAATTTTCGCCCGATGGCACCCGGCTCTGGGCCTCGGCGGAAATCGGTGGCACGGTGACCGTCCTCGACGTGGCCAGCCGGCAGATCCTCAAGACGCTGACCTTCCAGATCAAGGGTGTGCACCCGGACAAGGTGCAACCGGTGGGCGTCAAGCTCAGCGCCGACGGCAAATATGCGTTCGTCGCGCTCGGCCCGGCCAATCATGTCGCGGTGATCGATGCGAAAACCTACGAGATTCTCGATTACCTGCTGGTCGGACGCCGTGTGTGGCAGATGGCGTTCACCCCGGATCAGAAGCAGTTGCTGGCGACCAACGGGGTCAGTGGTGACGTTTCCGTGATCGACGTCGACAGCCTCAAGGTGATCAAGTCGGTCAAGGTCGGGCGCTACCCTTGGGGCGTGGTGGTGACGCCATGAACACCCTGGAGGTCAGCGAGCTGAGCTTTGCCTACGGTGCGCGTCAGGCCTTGGGCCAGGTGAGTTTCAACCTGGCGCCGGGGCGTTTTGCCGCACTGCTGGGGCCCAACGGCGCCGGCAAGTCGACACTGATCGCGCTGTTGACCCGCCTGTACGATCTGCAGCGCGGTGATATCCGGGTCGGCGGCCACTCCCTGCGCAGCGCCCCGCGCCCGGCGTTGCGGCAACTGGGTGTGGTGTTCCAGCAAAGCACGCTGGACCTGGACCTGAGCGTCGAGCAGAACCTGCGCTACCATGCGGCGCTGCATGGCCTTTCCCGGAGCCAGAGCACGATTCGCATCGAGGCCGAACTGGCTCGCCAGGCGCTGACCGAGCGCCGTCGCGAACGCGTGCGTGAACTCAACGGCGGGCATCGCCGTCGCGTGGAGATCGCCCGCGCACTGCTGCATGAGCCGCGCCTGTTGCTGCTGGACGAGGCCAGCGTCGGCCTCGACCCGGCCAGCCGCCTGGCCCTCAACCAGCACCTGCGCAGCCTGTGCCAGGAGCAACGCATCAGTGTGCTCTGGACCACCCACCTGCTGGATGAAGTGCAGCCCAGCGACGATTTGCTGATTCTGCATCAGGGACGATTGGTGGCCAGCGGACAAGCCGATGCCCTGAGCCAGGAACACGGCGGCGACCTGGGCTCGGCGTTCAGTCGCCTGACCACTGCGGGGGCCCGCCCATGAACGCTTACTGGCAATGCTTCAGCGGCATCGTGCTGCGCGAATGGTTGCGCTTCGTGTTGCAACGCACGCGGTTCCTCAGTGCACTGGTGCGGCCCCTGCTGTGGTTGCTGGTGTTCGCCGCCGGTTTTCGTGCGGCGCTTGGCATCGCGATCATCGAGCCGTACGACACCTACATTCCCTATGAGGTCTACATCATCCCGGGCCTGGCCTGCATGATCCTGCTGTTCAACGGCATGCAGGGCTCGCTGTCGATGGTGTACGACCGGGAAATGGGCAGCATGCGCGTGTTGCTCACCAGCCCCCTGCCCCGCACCTTTCTGCTGTGCAGCAAGCTGTTGGCCACTTCGCTGATTTCGCTGTTGCAGGTGTACGCATTCCTGGCGATTGCCTGGGTCTACGGCGTGCAACCTCCGGCATTGGGGCTGTTGATCGCCTTGCCGGCGCTGTTGCTGGTGGCATTGATGCTCAGTGCCCTGGGGCTGCTGCTGTCGAACGCGATCCGCCAACTGGAGAACTTTGCCGGCGTGATGAATTTCGTGATCTTCCCGCTGTTTTTCCTCTCCTCGGCCTTGTATCCGCTGTGGAAGATGCGCGAGGCGAGCGAGTGGCTGTATGGGTTGTGCGCGTTGAACCCGTTCACTCACGCCGTGGAACTGGTGCGCTTTGCCCTGTATGAACGGTTCAACCCTCTGGCGCTGGCGGCGTGCACTGGCCTGACGCTGCTGTTTACCCTGCTCGCGGTGCTGACCTTCAATCCGCAGCACGCGGCGTTGCGTAAGGCCGGCTGACATCCCCATGCCCCTTGTGGGCGAGCCTGCTGGCGTCGCAACAGTCAGTACAAGTCGACTGACAGTCCGCTATTGCGAGCAGGCTCGCTCCCACAGAAAACCGCGTCATTCAGGCGCATCTCAATCCGGCCAAATTACGACTTTAGTACTGGTTTCACCTGTCTATCGTCGCATTTCCAACGCACCGCGACTGGCATGTAATGGGCTCATAACTATAAGGACCGAACCCATGCCGCATGCCCGACGTCGCCTGCTGTGCCCTGCCCTGGCCCTGGCCCTGCTCTCGCTGAGCCTGTTGTCGGGTGCCGCGCAAGCCGAAACGGCACTGTTCTCCTCCGAGGGTTATCGCATCGGCCTGTACCGCAGCCCGACACCCGCGCAAGCCGAGGGCGCCACCCTGATCGACACCCAGTCCCTGCAGGCGCTGTTGAGCCAGACGCCACGGCCGGTGCTGATCGACGTCTACCGTCGACAATGGTTGCAGGGCCGATTCATCGAGGACCAGCCCCATGAGAACTTGCCCGGCAGCCACTGGCTGGCCAACACCGGCGACGGTGACCTGGCGCCCGACTGGCAGGCCTATTTCAGCCGACACCTGGATAAACTCACCGCCGGCAACCGGCGGCAGCCGCTGGTTTTCTACTGTCGCTCCGATTGCTGGTTGAGCTGGAACGCGGTCAAGCGCGCGGCCTCGATGGGCTACCAGACACTGTATTGGTATCGCGATGGTCTGGATGCGTGGCAAGCGGCGAACCTGCCCGTGACACCTGCTCAGCCGGAGCCCTTTCCCTGAGCTTTACGCCAGCGTGTTGTTGCCACACCATAACGAAAATAATGAGGTGAAAGGCTATGTACAAAATTCTGATTGCCGACGATCACCCGCTGTTTCGCGAAGCCATTCACAACGTCATCAGCGATGGTTTCCCCGGCAGTGAGGTCATGGAAACCGCCGACCTCGACAGCGCCCTGGCGCTGACCGAAGCGCACGACGACCTGGACCTGATCCTGCTCGACCTGAACATGCCTGGGATGCACGGTCTCAACGGCCTGATCAACCTGCGCAACGAGGCGCCGACGATTCCCGTGGTGATCGTGTCCGCCGAACAGGACAAGCAGATCGTGCTGCAAGCCATCACCTACGGCGCCGTGGGTTTCATTACCAAGTCCTCGCCGCGCCTGCAAATGACCGATGCCATCCAGCAGATCCTCAATGGCAACGTGTATTTGCCGCCGGACATCATCCGCACGCAAAAAAGCAGCACCCACCGGCGGATGAACGACACCCCGAGCTTCCCGCCCGAGCTGCTCCAGGCCCTCACCCGCAAGCAGCTCCTGGTGCTGGAACGCATGACCAAGGGCGAGTCGAACAAACAGATCGCCTACACCCTGGAAATCGCCGAAACCACGGTCAAGGCCCACGTGTCGGCGATCCTGCGCAAACTCAATGTGCACAACCGGGTCCAGGCGATCCTGAGTGCCGGGGACATTGATTTCGGGTCCTATCTGCGGCGCTAGGAACGAGGCGCGGCTATCGCGAGCAGGCTCGCTTCCACAGGATGATCACCTTTGTGAGAGCGAGCCGGCTCTGGGCGGTACTCAGACGAAAGTGCCCTGGCCAGCACCGCAGGCTTTCAAGGCCGGCCGAGCAAATGACTCATCGCCGTCTTCAGCTTCATCGGCCTGACCGGCTTGTGCATCAGGGTGTGTCCCAGCTCGCGGATCTGCAGTTTGAGTTCGTTGCTGTAATTGGCGGTGATCATCATCGCCGGAATCGCTGAAGCGCGCCGCGCGTTGATCCGCGCCACCGCGTCCACCCCATTCTGATCATCGTCCAGGTGATAATCGGCTATCAGCAGATCCGCTTCGGCGTGGTAATTGTCCACCTGTCGCGCCAGGTCCTGCTCCGACAACGCCGTGATCACCTGACATCCCCAGCCCTCGAGCAATGTGCGCATGCCGGCGCAAATGGCAGCGTCGTTGTCCAGCACCCAGACCCGCGCCCCGCGCAAACGCTCGAGCATCGGCTCGCTCATCAGCAACGAGGGCAGCGCCTTGGGCGCCGTGGCGCTCAGCGGCACCTCGACGCTGAACACCGAGCCCCTGCCCGGCCACGAGCGCACGTGAATGCGGTGGCCGAGAATCCCGGCGATCTTCTCGACGATGGCCAGCCCCAGGCCCAGGCCACGGTCCTGGTCAGGGCGCTGCACATCACCGCGCTTGAACTCCTGGAAAATTTCTTCCAGGCGGTTTTCCGCAATGCCCATGCCGCTGTCCCACACCTCGATCGACAGCTTCTGGTGCCGACGCCGGCAGCCGAGCACCACGCGCCCGCTGTAGGTGTAGCGAATCGCATTGCTCAGCAGGTTTCTCAGAATCCGCGCGAGCAATTGAATGTCACTGCGCACCAGGGCCGAACAGGGGATGAAATGCAGCGCCAGGCCTTCGCTGCGCGCCACCTGGGTGTATTCGGCGGCGAGGTTTTCCAGCAACTCACTCAGAGCGAACGGGGCGATATCGGCCTTGATCACGCCGGCATCGAGCTTGGAAATGTCGACCAGGGTGCCCAGCAGGTTTTCCACGTCGTCCAGGGAATTGCTGACGTTGCGCACCAGAATCTCGTTGGCCAGCGGTTCCCCGCGTTCCAGCAAGGCGCTGGTGAACAGCCGCGCCGCGTTCAATGGTTGCAGCAAATCGTGACTGACAGCGGCGAGGAACTTGGTCTTCGACAGGTTCGCCTGCTCGGCTTCAAGCTTGGCCTCGCGCAGACGGGATTCGACACGCCGGCGCTCGTCGATCTCCCTCAACAGCTGATCGTTGAGGGTGGTCAGCTCCGCCGTGCGCTCGCGTACCCGCAGCTCCAGGTTCTGGTAGGCCTGGTGCAATGCCTCGGCAGTGCGCCGGCGCTCGGTGATGTCGCGGATCAGCACGAAAATCCCCACCACTTCCCCGCTGGCCAGCCGGTTCGGCACGTAGGAGCGCAGCATGTAGCGCTCCTGATGGTTGATGTTGGTTTCGGCAAACTCGAACGTCACGCTTTCCCCCGCCAGGGCCCGCGCGACATAGGCTTCCAGGCGCTGGTAATGCTGCTCGCTGTGCACTTCGCGCAGGCTCTGCCCGAGCATCACGCCGCGTGGCCAGCAGTACCACTCTTCGTAGACCTTGTTGGTGAATTCATAGACCAGGTCAGCGTTGAGGTAGGCAATCAGCGCGGGGACGTGGTCGGTGATCAGGCGGATCCAGCGTTCGCTTTCGCTCAGCGCCTCGGCGTGCTGATAGCGTTCGGTGATGTCGGTGAACGTGTTGACGAAACCGCCGGTGGGCAGTGGGTGCGTGCGGATCTCCAGGACCCGGCCATCGTACAGCCGCTGCTCCAGCTCCTGCACCGGACGTCCGTTGCCATCGCGAGTGGCCGGGGTCAGCAGGCTCAATTCGCTGTCGGCGATCACTTCGGCGAACGGGCGATGGGCCGCCACCGGGGCGAGGCCGCTGAGTTCGAGGAAACGCCGGTTCCACAACTCCAGCACACCCTCGGCGTTGACCATGGCCACGCCCTGGGACAGGTTGTCCACGGCCCGTTGCAACAGGTGCGATTTTTGCGCCACGGCCTGCTCGCGGCGCATGGTCTCGCTGTGCTTGACGTCGGTGATGTCGGTAAACAGGATCACTCGCCCGCCCTCCTGAGTCGGCCGCTCGCTGACTTGCAGCCAACGCCCGTTGTGCAGGCGATACAGCAGGTTTTCGTCAGCCTGCCCGCGCGGCTCCTCGGTGAACAGGCCGGTGGAGAACATCAGGCGCTTCACTTCAGCCAGGCGCATGCCGGCGTTGATGCGCACCCGACTGTTACTCCAGAAGGCCTTGAAACGACTGTTGAACAGCACGATGCGCTGCTCGGCGTCGAACAGCACAAAGGCATCGGAAATGCTTTCGATGGCATCGATCAAATGCTGGTGGGCGGTTTCCGCCCGCAGTCGCGCTTCGCTGAGCAAGTGATTGCCCGATTTCAGTTCGGCCATGGCCTGGTTCAGGGCATCGGTGCGTTCGCGCACCTGCTCGGCCAGCACCACCGAGTGCTGGAACGCCCGATAGGGATCATTGCCACGGGTGACACCGGACTCGATGCGCTCGATCAAGGCCGCATTGATGCGCTGCAATTTCCGGTTTTCGTGCTGCAGACCGGCCACCTGGGCTTGCAGGTCCGGCTCAGCGGCGTCCGGGGGAACGGCCTTTGGCAATGGCGACCCCGGTGAAGGTCTGGTTGATGTGCATGCCATTGAACTGTTCTCCGTAGGTGTTGAACCCCATCACCCGCCGCTCACGCAAAAAGCGGCCGATCTGTTCGAGGCTGCCGTCGTCTTCCAGCTCCATGCGCCGCAGGAAGCAGTCGCAACCGATGGTCAGCAACAAATCGCCGAGCCGCGCCTGCAAACCGTCGAACAGGGTTTGCAGGTTGGGCAGCATCGGGCCTGGGGTCATGACGGTGAGGACGATGCCGTTTTCCACGGCGCAGTAGAAACTCAGGCTCAGGTCGGCATGCACCTGCTGGATTGCCCGCACGTAGTATTGATCGTTGATGCGCACCGCCAGCGGATGGGCGGCGAAGACCCGGTGATCGAGGTCAGCCACCGGGATGTCGATGTGCCGCGCATATTCCTCGGCGGCCGGTTCGGCATTGAGCTCGAAAACCCGACGCGAGGTGCTGTCCGCCCCGGTGACCACCAGTTTTTCCGCGCGCGGCAGGATGTGGTGAGTGGTGAACACTTCGAAGTCCAGCCAGGTGTTGACCAGCATCACCACCGCAGCGCCGCTGTGGAACTCGCCGCCGAAGTAGACGTGAGTGTGGGTCAGGTAATTGTCGTCACCGGCCGAACCGCCGAAATGCGGAATGTCGCCCAGGGCCGCGCTCAATGCTGCCAGGACCATTTCTTCACGGCTGGACAGGCCATCGAGCAGGGTCAGGGCAAAGCTGTTGCCCTTGATCGGTGCCAGGGTATTGCTGCGACAGCCACTCACCAGGCGCTCCACCACCTGCTGGGCGTCGATCAGGCTGAAGCGCTCCATTTCGTCGATCAGTTCGGCGTCGATGGAGAAATGCCGATGATCGAAGCCCACCGCCGTCACGCAGTTGCGCCCGTAGCCCAACGGCGTGATTTCCCCGGCGCTGGTGCAGCCGACCAGGCGGATCCCGCCAAAGCTCTGCTGCAGGGCCTGCCCCAGCGCCTGCAAGTCGTATTCGGCGGAACAGAAGAACAGCACGAAGCCCAGGTGCGGGTGCAGCAACTGGCGCGCCAGCTCCTGTGCCGCTTGCTGGGCATCGGTCGCCTGGGACATGGCACTGACGATACCGTCGTTATTGAGCCCTTGCATCGTCGCCTCCCGCAGGCGCCTGTATGAGGCACGAGTGTACGAAGGCCGGGGATGGCGCCGTATGCTACTTGGGTAGCGGTCTGGCGGTTCGATGGGAGGAGGCCGCCGGTGAATGGGACTGTGGGAGCGAGCCTGCTCGCGATGGCGGTGGGTCAGTCAACCTGTCTATCGACTGACCCGACATCATCGCGAGCAGGCTCGCTCCCACAGGGGTTTGGCTTGATGCCGGTTTGGCGGGCTACCAGGTCAGCACCGCACCCACGGCAAAGGTGTCGGTGTCTTCATTCTGCGCGCTGGTGTCATGGCCATTGATTTCGAACTGGTTGTACTCGGCCACCAGCTTCAGGTTGTCGTTGACGTCATGGAACAGCGCGATGCCGCGGGTCTCGTAATCCGCCCCGCTGCCGACCACGCCATTGCCGTCATCCTTGGTCTTGCCGTAGGACAGGGCCAGGCGGTTCTTGCCCAGTTTGTAGGAGCCCTGCAACAGATACCCGTCGCTGTCGACATTGCGCAAGGTCGGTTCACCCGCGTTGTTGGTGAAGAACGGGTTGATGCCCTTGGCCTGGAAACCCGAGCCGGTCAGCGACAAGCCGCCCATCTTCGCCTGTACGCCATAACCGACGCCCTTGGAGGTGACGGACTCGACCGTGGAGTCGGTGTTGTCCGAAGTCTGGTAGCTGCCGTTGAGCCAGCTGTAGATCTTCGCCCCGCCAACGTCGAACTGGTAGGTGATTTCGCTCTCGGTGCGCGGATTTTCCTGATAGGCCTTGCCGGTCGGGCTGCTGTCGTTGGTGTCCACCGGATCCATGATGCCCACCGCCACTCGCAGACCGTCCATGACCGGGGTGCGATAGGTGATCTGCGACGTCGGAAACGGATAGGGGTAACCGCTGCCGATGTTGCCGAACGAGACGCCGCCGCCATCGACCAGGCCCAGGGTGTCGCTGACCTGGCCATAACCGGCGAGCAGTTCATCCAGCAGGATGTTGGACCGGGCGAACAGGCCGAAATCCTTGCCGATCAGCACTTCGCCCCACTCCGGGTTGGCCACCGTACCGTAGAACTGACGGACGTCGATGGCGGTGTCGGTGCCGTTGGTTTCGCTGTCGTTGATGGTCACCCAGAACGACGCCCGGGCGCCGAGCTTGAGGTCGTCGACCTGCTTGCCCATGTTGAAGCCCAGGTAGTTGGGCAGGAACCCCATCTTGACCCGCGCCTGCCGACGGTCGTACTGCTCGCCCGCACGGTCGACGTCGCTGTTCACATAGAAGGCGTTGATATAGCCATCGGTGGAAAAGGTGGTCTGGTCCTTGTCGTACAGCATGATTTCGGCTTCGGCCAGGGTGCTCAGCCCGAGGCCCGACAGGCTGGCGATAAAGGCTGGCAAGTAACGACGCTTGAATTTCTTATTGTTGTGCATGACGCGCTCCGCAGCATGGGGACTGGATGTCGGAGGCGATTATCGAAAGCCGACCGGCGGCGTCATACGCTGCCTTGGAGGCGGTTATGAAGTGCTTTGGAGCGGCGCTGCCAGCTCGGCAACTTGGGCGTAGGACCGGGCCGCGACGGGGCCCGGAACTTAGGATGTAAGACCGCTAGCCCTGCGAACGGAGCAGCATATAGGCCGCGACCACCACGCACACCGTGGCGAAGCCGACCTGCAACGCCCGGGCGGGCACCCGCGCGCAGAGCCTGCGGCCGATGACCATGCCGACCACGCTCGCGGCGATGAACGCAAAGCCCAGGCCATCGATACGCACGCCGGCCTGCAACGCACCGATGACGCCAATGGCGGAAATCAGGCTGATGACCATCAGCGACGTGGCGACGATGCCGCGCATTTGCACATCGGTCAGTTGCTTGAACGCCGGGACGATCAGAAAACCGCCACCGACCCCGAGCAAACCGGACACCACCCCGGTCACCGCGCCAAGCGCCGCCAGGGTCGCGGTGCATTTGGCGGTCCAGGAAAAACGCCCGGTCTGCTGATCGAGCATGCAGTTTTTCTGGCCCCAGTTGGCGTGGCCGTGATCGCTCGGACCGTCGTCGCGGCGTTCGCGACGCAACATGCGCCAGGCCACCATGACCATCAGGCCGCTGAACAGGATCATCAGCGTCCGTTCCGCCAATTGGTGGGCGAGGTAGATGCCAAGCGGCGAAAACAGTGCCCCCAGCAACGCGATCAACAACGCCGCACGGTAGCGCACCAGGCCATGGCGCAAACCGTCGATGGCGCCGACCGCCGCCGCGCTGCCGACGGCAAAAAGGGCCACCGGCGCCGCCTGCGTCATGCTCAGGCCCAACCCCAGCACCAGCGCCGGAACCGCCAGGATGCCGCCCCCGGCGCCGGTCAACCCGAGCACCAGTCCCATGACCAGGCCAAACACACTTGCCAGCAACATAAAACACTCGAAATCCGCGAAAAGAGCCGGGAACGCCCGGTATCGATGCCTGACAGGATAGAGCCCCGGGCGTTTTTTTCACCCTTTGAATGATTCCGGGGCTGGTCAGCCCGGGGAAGATCACACTACCCTCAATGCCTGTCTCTGAAGAAACGGCCACCATGCCTGCCTTGATCGAAGCCTTCCTCGACCCCGCGTCATCCACCTACAGCTACGTGATCTACGAAGCCGAAGGCGGCCAATGTGCAATCGTCGACCCCGTGCTCGACTACGACCCCGCCGCCGGCCGCACCGCCACCACCCAGGCGGACAGGATCGTGACGTTCGTCAGGGAACACCGCTTGCAGGTGCAATGGCTGCTGGAAACCCACGCCCACGCCGATCACCTGTCCGCTGCGCCGTACCTGCGCCAGTTGCTGGGCGGCCAGATCGCCATTGGCCAGTCGATCAGCGCGGTGCAGGGGGTGTTCAAGGGCCTGTTCAACCTGGAAGCGGAATTTGCCGTGGACGGCTCGCAGTTCGATCACCTGTTCGCGCCGGACGAATCGTTCATGATCGGCAACCTCAAGGCCACCGCGCTGCATGTGCCCGGCCATACGCCGGCGGACATGGCCTACCTGATCGACAGCGACGTGATCCTGGTGGGCGATACGTTGTTCATGCCGGATGTCGGCACGGCGCGTTGCGACTTCCCCGGCGGCAATGCCAACCAGTTGTTTGCCTCGATCCGCAAACTCCTGGCCTTCCCCGCCGGCGTGCGCCTGTACGTGTGCCACGACTACCCGCCCGAGGGACGCGAGCACCAATGCCAGACCACCGTGGGCGAGCAGCGCAAGCGCAACATTCACGTGCGCGACGGCATCGATGAAGCGACCTTCGTCGCCATGCGCACCGGGCGCGACGCCGGTTTGGGCATGCCGACCCTGCTGCTGCCGGCCATTCAGGTCAATGTGCGCGCCGGGCATTTGCCGCCCGCCGAAGACAACGGCGTCACCTACCTGAAAATCCCGCTGAACAAGCTCTGATCGACACACTGGCCGGGTCAAGCCCCCAGCGTCAGGCCATTGGCCGGTAACGGCAGCGCGGTCTTGTAGCGCACCTGCTTAAGCGCAAAACTCGAGCGGATGTTGGCCACCCCCGGGACTTTGGTGAGGAAGTCCATCATGAAGCGCTCCAGCGACTGAATGCTCGGCACCAGCACCCGGATCAGGTAGTCCGGGTCACCCGCCATCAGATAGCACTCCATCACTTCCGGGCGATCCGAGATCGCTTCCTCGAAATGCTGCAAGGCCCGTTCGACCTGCTTTTCCAGGCTGACATGGATGAACACATTCACGTGCAGCCCCAGCAGGTCGGCGTCCAGCAGCGTCACCTGCTCGCGGATCACCCCCAGCTCTTCCATGGCCTTGACCCGGTTGAAGCACGGCGTGGGCGACAGGTTGACCGAACGGGCCAGGTCGGCGTTGGTGATGCGCGCATTCTCCTGGAGGCTGTTGAGAATGCCGATGTCGGTACGGTCCAGTTTGCGCATAAGACAAAATCACCTGATTTTTATGTTTGTGCAGATTTTTTATCCCCAAATGGTCGCCAACGCAACGAAACACAGATAAATATTCTCCTGCGCCGGGCCTATGATGTTTGTAGGACAAGATTTCCATCACCGTGGAATGACAGTCAGCTCACTACAAGAAATTCACAAGATCGAGCGTAGAAGCCATGAACCAAGCGTACGAACCGCTGCGCCTGCACGTTCCCGAACCTTCGGGCCGCCCAGGCTGCAAGACCGACTTCTCCTACCTGCGCCTGACTGACGCCGGTACGGTGCGCAAACCCGCCATCGACGTCGAACCTGCCGATACCGCCGACCTGGCCCGCGGACTGATTCGCGTGCTCGATGACGAGGGCAATGCCCTGGGTCCCTGGGCCGAAGACATCCCGGTCGAGATCCTGCGCAAAGGCATGCGCGCCATGCTCAAGACGCGGATCTACGACAACCGCATGGTAGTTGCCCAGCGCCAGAAGAAAATGTCGTTCTACATGCAGAGCCTTGGCGAAGAAGCCATCGGCAGCGCCCAGGCCCTGGCGTTGAACATCGACGACATGTGCTTCCCGACCTACCGTCAGCAAAGCATCCTGATGGCCCGTGAAGTGCCGCTGGTGGACCTGATCTGCCAACTGCTGTCCAACGAGAACGACCCGCTCAAGGGCCGCCAGTTGCCCATCATGTACTCGGTGAAAGAGGCCGGTTTCTTCACCATCTCCGGTAACCTCGCCACCCAGTTCGTCCAGGCGGTGGGCTGGGGCATGGCCTCGGCGATCAAGGGCGACACCAAGATCGCTTCGGCCTGGATCGGCGACGGCGCCACCGCCGAATCCGACTTCCATACCGCCCTCACCTTCGCCCACGTCTATCGGGCGCCGGTCATTCTCAACGTGGTCAACAACCAGTGGGCGATCTCCACGTTCCAGGCCATCGCCGGGGGTGAAGCCACCACCTTCGCCGGTCGCGGCGTCGGCTGCGGCATCGCCTCCCTGCGGGTCGACGGCAACGACTTTGCCGCGGTGTACGCCGCGTCCCGCTGGGCCGCCGAACGCGCCCGCCGCAATCTCGGCCCGACCATGATCGAATGGGTCACCTACCGAGCCGGCCCGCATTCCACCTCCGACGATCCGTCCAAATACCGTCCTGCCGACGACTGGAGCTGTTTCCCGCTGGGCGACCCGATTGCGCGCCTCAAGCAGCACCTGGTGAAAATCGGCCACTGGTCCGAGGAAGAACACACTGCAGTCAGTGCCGAACTCGAAGCCGAAGTCATCGCCGCGCAGAAAGCCGCCGAACAATACGGCACCCTCGCCGGTGGCCGGATTCCAAGCGCCGCGACCATGTTCGAAGACGTCTACAAAGAGATGCCGGAGCACTTGAAGCGCCAGCGTCAGCAGCTGGGGATCTGACATGAACGATCACAACAACAATATTCAGCTGGATACCGCCATGACCACGACCACCATGACCATGATCCAGGCCCTGCGCTCGGCCATGGATGTGATGCTTGAGCGTGACGATAACGTCGTGGTGTTCGGTCAGGACGTCGGCTACTTCGGCGGCGTGTTCCGTTGCACCGAAGGCCTGCAGAACAAATACGGCACTTCCCGCGTGTTCGATGCGCCGATCTCCGAAAGCGGCATCGTCGGCGTCGCCGTCGGCATGGGCGCCTACGGCTTGCGTCCGGTGGCCGAGATTCAGTTTGCCGACTACGTGTACCCGGCATCGGACCAGATCATTTCCGAAGCGGCACGCCTGCGCTACCGCTCGGCCGGCGAGTTCACCGCGCCCATGACCCTGCGCATGCCGTGCGGCGGGGGCATCTATGGCGGGCAGACCCACAGCCAGAGTATCGAGGCGATGTTCACCCAGGTCTGCGGCCTGCGCACCGTGATGCCGTCCAACCCCTACGACGCCAAGGGCCTGCTGATCGCGTCCATTGAAAACGACGACCCGGTGATCTTTCTCGAGCCCAAACGCCTGTACAACGGCCCGTTCGATGGCCACCACGAACGTCCGGTCACGCCTTGGTCGAAACACCCCGCCGCGCAAGTTCCGGACGGTTACTACACCGTGCCGCTGGACGTCGCCGCCATCACCCGCCCGGGCAAGGACGTCACGATCCTGACCTACGGCACCACGGTGTACGTGTCGCAAGTGGCGGCCGAGGAAACCGGGATCGATGCCGAAGTCATCGACCTGCGCAGCCTGTGGCCCCTGGACCTGGGAACCATCACCAAGTCGGTGAAGAAAACCGGCCGTTGCGTGATCGTTCACGAAGCGACCCGCACCTGCGGCTTCGGTGCCGAACTGGCGGCCCTGGTGCAAGAGCACTGCTTCCACTCCCTGGAAGCGCCCATCGAACGCGTCACCGGTTGGGACACCCCCTACCCGCACGCGCAGGAATGGGCGTATTTCCCTGGTCCGTCCCGAGTGGGCGCGGCTTTGCAACGGGTCATGGAGGTCTGAATGGGCACGCACGTCATTAAAATGCCGGACATTGGCGAAGGCATTGCAGAAGTTGAACTGTCGGTCTGGCACGTCAAGGTCGGCGACATGGTCGTCGAAGATCAGGTGCTGGCCGATGTAATGACCGACAAGGCGATGGTCGACATCCCTTCGCCGGTGCACGGCAAGGTCATCTCGCTGGGCGGTGTGCCGGGCGAAGTCATGGCGGTCGGCAGCGTGCTGATCAGCATCGAAGTCGAAGGCGCGGGGAACGTCAAGCCAGCCGCTGTACCTGAAGCGGCAGAGCAAACGCCGGTCGTGGCACCGGTCGTCGAAACCCGAGTGGAAAGCAAACCCGCCGCCGCGCCGGTGCCAAAAGCCGCTGTGTGCCAGGCGCCGGTGGTGGCTCGCGAAGCGGATGAACGGCCATTGGCCTCCCCGGCCGTGCGCAAGCATGCACTCGACCTGGGTATTGCGCTGCGCCTGGTGCGTGGCACCGGCCCTGCCGGACGTGTGCTGCACGAGGACCTCGAAGCCTACCTGGCGCAAGGGCAGTCGAATGCCCAGGCCGTTCCTGCCGCCTATGCCCAGCGCCACGACGAAGAACAGGTCCAGGTGATCGGCCTGCGCCGCAAGATTGCCCAGCGCATGCAGGAAGCGACCCAGCGTGCCGCGCACTTCAGTTATGTCGAGGAAATCGACGTCACGGCGGTGGAAGAGCTGCGCGCGCACCTGAACGAAAAGCATGGGGCGACCCGTGGCAAGCTGACGTTGCTGCCGTTCCTGGTCCGCGCCCTGGTCGTCGCCCTGCGCGATTTCCCGCAGATCAACGCCCGTTACGACGACGAAGCCCAGGTCATTACCCGACTTGGCGCGGTGCACGTGGGCATCGCCACTCAGGCCGACAGCGGCTTGATGGTGCCAGTGGTGCGTCACGCCGAAGCGCGCAGCCTGTGGGACAACGCCAGTGAAATCGCCCGGTTGGCCAGCGCTGCTCGCAACGGCAAAGCCAGTCGCGACGAGTTGTCCGGCTCCAGCATTACCCTGACCAGCCTTGGCGCGCTGGGCGGCATCGTCAGCACGCCGGTATTGAACCTGCCGGAAGTGGCGATCGTCGGCGTGAACAAGATCGTCGAACGGCCGATGGTGGTCAAAGGCCAGATCGTGATTCGCAAGATGATGAACCTTTCCAGTTCCTTCGATCACCGCGTGGTCGATGGCATGGACGCGGCGCAATTCATCCAGGCCGTTCGCGGCCTGCTCGAACAACCCGCTACGCTGTTCGTGGAGTAAGGCATGCAGACTTTGAACACTACCCTGCTGATCATCGGCGGCGGTCCTGGCGGTTATGTCACGGCGATTCGCGCAGGCCAGTTGGGCATTCCGACCATCGTGGTGGAAGGCCAGTCACTGGGCGGCACCTGCCTGAACATCGGCTGCATCCCCTCGAAAGCGTTGATTCACGTGGCCGAACAGTTCCACCAGACGCAACGGCACAGCCAGCATTCGGCCCTGGGCATCAGCGTCGCCGCACCGACCCTGGACATCGGCAAGAGCATCGAATGGAAGGATGGCATCGTTGATCGCCTGACCACCGGTGTTGCCGCGCTGCTGAAAAAAAACAAGGTCCAGGTGGTCCAGGGCTGGGCCAGGATCATCGACGGCAAAACCGTTGAGGTCGGCGACACCCGTATCCACTGCGAACATCTGGTGCTGGCGACCGGTTCGAAAAGCGTGAACCTGCCGATGCTGCCAATTGGCGGGCCGGTTATTTCCTCCACCGAGGCCCTGGCACCGAAGTCGCTGCCCAAGCGGATGGTCGTGGTGGGCGGTGGTTACATCGGCCTGGAGCTGGGGATTGCCTATCGCAAGCTCGGCGTCGAGGTCAGCGTGGTCGAGGCGCAGGATCGAATCCTGCCGGCCTACGACGCTGAACTGACCCAGCCAGTACACGACGAGCTGAAAAAACTCGGCGTGAAACTTTACTTGAAGCATAGCGTTCAAGCCTTTGATTCCAATAACAATACCCTGCGAGTCAGCGATCCGAACGGTGACACCCTGAACCTGGAAACCGACCAGGTCCTGGTCGCGGTCGGTCGCAAGCCGAACACCCAGGGCTGGAACCTGGAAGCGCTGAATCTCGACATGAACGGCGCGTCGATCAAGGTCGACCACCGCTGCCAGACCAGCATGCGCAATGTCTACGCCATCGGCGATGTCAGCGGCGAACCGATGCTCGCGCACCGGGCCATGGCCCAGGGTGAAATGGTTGCCGAGCTGATCAGCGGCAAAACCCGCGAATTCAACCCGACCGCCATCGCCGCCGTGTGCTTTACCGACCCGGAACTGGTCGTGGTGGGCAAGACCCCGGACGACGCCAAGGCCGCCGGCCTGGACTGCATCGTGTCGAGCTTCCCGTTCGCGGCCAACGGCCGGGCGATGACGCTGGAATCGAAAAGCGGTTTCGTGCGGGTGGTCGCTCGTCGGGACAATCACGTCATCGTGGGCTGGCAAGCGGTGGGCGTGGGCGTTTCGGAATTGTCGACGGCCTTTGCCCAGAGCCTGGAAATGGGCGCTCGCCTGGAGGACATCGCGGGCACCATTCATGCCCATCCAACCTTGGGTGAAGCCGTTCAGGAAGCGGCGTTGCGTGCTTTGGGGCATGCCTTGCATATGTGAATCATGGAAATCGGTGGCGTAGCGGCTGCCCCTTCGCGAGCAAGCCCGCTCCCACATTGACTGTGCCCTGATCCTGTGGGAGCGGGCTTGCTCGCGAATTCTTGAGGGCAACGGTATTTATCTGCCTGTGATCCGATAGTCCGGGCTGCGAAATCGCCCAAGAATGAAGTATTGTTGTGCCCATCCAAAAAACGTCAGAAGCCTTGAACCGTTTCGACGGTTGTTAAGTGATAGAGGGTGTCATGGGTAACGAAAGCATCAATTGGGACAAGTTGGGTTTTGACTACATCAAGACCGACAAACGCTATCTGTCGTACTTTCGCAACGGCGAATGGGACAAGGGCACCCTGACCGAAGATAACGTGCTGCATATCAGCGAAGGCTCCACGGCCCTTCACTATGGCCAGCAATGCTTCGAAGGCCTGAAGGCCTATCGTTGCAAGGACGGCTCGATCAACCTGTTCCGCCCGGACCAGAACGCCCAGCGCATGCAGCGCAGCTGCGCCCGGCTGCTGATGCCACAGGTCGACACCGAACAGTTCGTCGAAGCCTGCAAGGCCGTGGTCCGCGCCAACGAACGCTTCATTCCGCCTTACGGCACCGGCGGCGCGCTGTACCTGCGTCCGTTCGTGATCGGCGTGGGTGACAACATCGGCGTGCGTACCGCGCCAGAGTTCATCTTCTCGATCTTCTGCATCCCGGTCGGCGCCTATTTCAAGGGCGGCCTGACCCCGCACAACTTCGTGATTTCCTCGTACGACCGCGCCGCGCCACAAGGCACCGGTGCCGCCAAGGTCGGTGGCAACTACGCCGCCAGCCTGATGCCGGGCTCCCAGGCCAAGAAAGCCAACTTCGCCGACGCCATCTACCTGGATCCGATGACCCACTCGAAAATCGAGGAAGTCGGTTCGGCCAACTTCTTCGGGATCACCCACGACGACAAGTTCGTGACCCCGAAATCTCCATCGGTACTGCCGGGTATCACCCGTCTGTCGCTGATCGAACTGGCCAAATCGCGGTTGGGCCTGGAAGTGGTTGAAGGTGACGTGCTGATCGACAAGCTGTCGGACTTCAAGGAAGCCGGCGCCTGCGGTACCGCGGCAGTGATCACGCCAATCGGCGGCATCAGCTACAACGACCACCTGCACGTGTTCCACAGCGAAACCGAAGTCGGCCCGATCACCCAGAAGCTCTACAAGGAACTGACTGGCGTGCAAACCGGCGATGTCGAGGCGCCGGCAGGCTGGATCGTCAAGGTTTGACCTGATTCCGTCGCTGTCATGAAAAGCCCCCCATTGCCGAGGCGATGGGGGGCTTTTTTGTGTCCAAGTTGTGGGAGCGAACCTGCTCGCGATGAACACCCAGGCACTGCGGGCATTCTCGCTCCCACAGAGGAATCACTGGCCACTCTGCCCAATCCGCTTGCCGCCCCTGCCCTTGATCCCTTCGGCCTGGCCATCCTGTTGCTTGCCGGTCCGCGCCTGGGTGATCAACCCTGGAATCAATGCGCCCTCAGGCAGGTTTTTCCAGAACCTCGCAGGCAAGTGCCCCTGCATGACCTTCGGGTTGAGCCGCGCCGGATTGAAAATATGGCTGTAGTAGGTCAACCACATGTCACCGTGGGGGTCGTCGACGTTTTGCGCCAGTTGCTGCCATTGCGTCGGGCACCGGCGTTGGTAAATCAGCTGCTCACCATCGTAGTACACACCGTCCCCGGGGGTGGCGATCAGCCAACGATGGCGGCCCATGCGGCCGATGAAATGTTCGCTGGCGCTGAGCAGGATGTCATGGGCTGGCTCGTGCCATGCCACGTACTGCGGCCCCGGGTTTTGTGGCAGCGCGACAAACCGCACAAATGCATGTAAATGATGAGATTCACGTCGTATCTGCTTGATTCTTCTTTGTAATTCACTTCCAAATCGGTCGCCTGCCATCATCGCCGTGCGGTCGCCGTGACTGACCCGCCACAACACTTCGTACAGCAGGCTCCAACGCTGATCGCCCCGATAACGCGCCGCCTGTTCGAGCGTATCGAGTAAGGTTCGCGGGATGCGCGCCTGGAACGGCCCCAGGGCTTCAGGCAATGGCTCGTCACTGGCGAACAGATCCGTCACACCTTCACTGGCCCAGCTCACCCTGCTGGGGTCGACTCCATGGCTCAGCAGCCATCTCGCCTGCTGACGCCAGGTGTCGAACAGATCGTCGCAATCGAGGTTGATCATCCCCACAACCCCATTTGCTGCGGCTGCGGTCGGTCACGCATCTGCTGATACAGCAAATCGCTGGTGACCTCGGCCTGTTGCGGGTGGTAGTCGCTGGTGATGATAAACGGCTTGGCCTTGGTCAGTACGCAGCGCATGCGCGCCAGGTCCTCGTAACGAATCCGTCGCTGGCGGCGCAGTTCCACCAGACGCTCGGTGGTGCGCAGGCCGATACCGGGAATCCGCGCGATCAGCGTCGCCTCGGCGCGGTTGAGGTCCAGGGGAAACACGTCGCGGTTGGCCAGCGCCCAGGCCAGCTTGGGGTCAATATCGAGCGCCAGGTGCCCCGGCCCCTTGAACAGCTCCCCCGCGCTGAAGCCGTAACTGCGCAACAGAAAATCCGCCTGGTACAAGCGATGCTCGCGCATCAGCGGCGGCGCCGCCAGGGGCACGCTTTTCGGGCTGTTGGGGATCGGGCTGAAGGCCGAGTAATACACGCGGCGCAGACGATAGTTGCCGTACAGCGCCTGGGCGCTGTGGAGAATGGTGCTGTCGTCGGTCTCGTCGGCACCGACGATCATTTGCGTGCTCTGCCCGGCCGGCGCGAATTTCGCTGCTCGGGGTTCGTTGAGCACGGTTTGCTCACCGGTGTAGATGGTCTGCATCGCCTGGCGGATCGAGCCCAGCTGCTTCTCCGGGGCCAGGGTCTGCAGGCTGGCATCGGTGGGCAATTCGATGTTGACGCTCAGCCGATCGGCATAGCGCCCCGCTTCCTCGATCAGTGCCGGATCGGCTTCGGGAATGGTCTTGAGGTGGATGTAGCCGCGAAATTCATGCTCTTCACGCAGCAGTTTCGCCACGCGAACCAACTGTTCCATGGTGTAGTCCGCCGAACGAATGATCCCGGAACTGAGAAACAGCCCGCTGATGCAGTTGCGCCGGTAGAAATCCAGGGTCAGCTTCACCACTTCCTCGGGTGTGAACCGCGCCCTGGGCACATCGCTGGAGCGGCGATTGACGCAATACTGGCAGTCGTAGAGACAAAAGTTGGTCAACAATACCTTCAGCAGCGACACACAGCGCCCGTCCGGGGTGTAGCTGTGGCAAATGCCCATGCCATCGGTGGCGCCCAGGCCGCTTTTGCCTTCGGAGCTGCGCTTCGGTGCGCCGCTGCTGGCGCAGGAAGCGTCGTACTTGGCGGCGTCGGCAAGGATGCCGAGCTTGTCGATGAGTTCCATGGGATCGGCCCTATACTGTTTGTACATACAGTATAGCGTCGACCTCCTGCGCACAAGCCAGCCACGGACCCTTGGTCGGGTCAGCAGTCGCACAAGCGTGGCTCATTCATTACATCAGGTTAAAGCTGTTATGACTGGCACAGCGTTTATCGCCCGCGCCGTTCTCCCTACAGTCAGGTGAATAACCGTCAACGAGGCGCCATCGATGCACACCCCACTGGACAAGTCCCTGAACGCTTTTGCCCGAGCCGACCTGCTGCAAGGTTCGACGCCCATTCAACGGGCCGAACGACTGGAACGACTGCTGGGTCTGGATACGCAGGGCATTGGCCTGTTTCTCAAGCGTGACGACCATATGTCCCTGGGCGGCGGTGGCAACAAGCTGCGCAAACTTGAATTTCATCTCGGCGCGGCGCAGCAGGCCGGCGTCGATACGATCATCACCGTCGGCGGCGTCCAATCCAACCATGCACGCCTGACTGCCGCCGCCTGTGCCCGTCTGGGCATGGCCTGCGAACTGATCCTGACTCGCTCGGTGCCCAAGACCGATGTGGACTACGAACTCAACGGCAACGTGTTGCTCGATCAATTGTTTGGCGCCGAGCTCCAGGTGCTGAACGCGGGCGCCGACGCACTCGCCCTGGCGGAAACACGGGCCGCGCAATTGCGTGACGCTGGGCGCCAGGTACGGGTGATTCCCATGGGCGGCTCGACTCCGCTGGGCAGTCTGGGCTATGCCCGCTGTGCCGCAGAGATCGCACGCCAGGAGAGCGAGCTCGGCCTCACCTTCAACCAGGTCGTGGTGCCCAACGGCAGCGCCGGCACCCACGCCGGGCTGGCCGCCGGTTTCCAGTTGCTGGGACGCGGCACATCGATCGTCAAGTCTTATTCGGTGCTGTCGGACAGTCAGTCTTCGGCCACGCGCACCCTGAACCTGACCTGGGACACCCTGGCATTACTGGACAGCCATGCCAGCCCGACGGCCGAGGAGATCGTCATTGACGGCAGCCAATTGGGCGCCGGTTACGGCCTGCCGACCCACGCCATGCAGGACGCCGTGCGCCTGATGGCCCGCGCCGAAGGCTTACTGATCGATCCGGTGTACTCCGGCAAAGCCTTTGCCGGCCTGCTGGCCGACCTACGGCAAGGGCATTTCCGCCCCGGCGACAATGTGCTGTTCGTCATGACGGGCGGCACCCCGGGGCTGTACGCCTATCGGGAAACTTTTCAGGCCTAGGGCTCAATCATCCCGCGTCAGCACTTCGAGCAATTCAATCTCGAAAATCAGGTTCGAATTCGGCGTGATCTTGCCCATGGTGCGTTCGCCATAGGCCAGATGCGCCGGCACCAGCAGTTTGCGCTTGCCACCGACCTGCATGCCCATGATGCCCAGATCCCAGCCCTTGATCACCCGCCCGGTGCCAATCACGCACTGGAACGGTTTGCCCCGGCTGTAGGAAGAATCGAACTCGGTGCCGTCTTCCAGCCAGCCGCGATACTGGGTTGTGATCAGCGCGCCTTTGACAGCGGTTTTGCCGTCACCCGGTTCGATGTCGATGATCTGCAGTTCGTCGTTCATGCTTCCACTCATTCACTGTCACCCAGCTACGGGCGCGGACGCAGGTTTTCGCAGAAATTGCCTTCGAAGGCAATCCATCGAGCCGAGGCCGTTGCACCTGCGCCCATGACCGTCGACCTGTCGCGCTCACTCGCGGAGCGGATTGTGTCAGGGCCGTTGCTGCAATTGCGCGGATGTCTGGTCTACCATATGCGCAATGACCCGCAATGATGGCTCGCCATGATGGCACCTGTTTTCATCTGGATCAGCGCAGCACTCGCCGCAACGGTGTTGTTCCTGGTCGCCCTGTTGATCTGGCGCGAGCGTTCGCTGCGCAAGCAGTTGGCCGAATGTCGAGCGCTGCTTGCCGGTTTTCCCGAACGCCAGGCCAGCCCGGAGAAAGGCGACGTCGAACGCTACAAGCGCAGCCAATATTTCGCCCGCATCGGCACCTGGGACTGGGATGTCGACACGGAACGCCTGTACTGGTCAGACGCGATCTTCGGCATGTTCGGGTTCAAGATCGGCGAAGTCGTGCCCTCCTACGCCCTGTTTTGCAGCTGCGTGCACCCCGAGGACAGGGAAAGGGTGCGGGCCGGCGAACTGCGTTGCCTGGAAACCGGCGAGAATCATGACGAGGAGTACCGGGTCATCTGGCCCGACGGCACCATTCGCTGGCTGCGCGAAACCGGTAATGTGGTGAAAAACGCCCACGACGAAACGATCAAGATGATGGGGGTGGTGCGTGACATCACTGAAGAAAAAGCCTCTGCCAGCTACTTGCAGCACCTGGCCCACTTCGATCCGTTGACCGGCCTGCCCAATCGCCTGGTGCTCGAGGAGCGTCTGTCCAGTGCGCTGGAACAGGCGCGAACCAGCAACACGCGGGTGGCGCTGGTGTTCATCGACCTCAACGGTTTCAAGACCATCAACGACCGTTACGGCCATGCGGCCGGCGACCGCGTGCTCGTCACCATGGCCACACGCCTGAAGCGGGTATTGCGCTCGACCGACACCGTCGCCCGGATCGGTGGCGACGAGTTCGTGGTCATCCTCCAGGGCCTGCCGAAGGCCGGCAGCCTGCAGGACGAGGCGCGCGTGATCTGCCAGAAGATCTTCGTCGAACTCTCACCCCCCATCGCCATCGGCAGCGAGCACCGCCATATCGGCACCAGCCTCGGCGTCGCCGTGTTCCCGGACCATGCGCCAAGCATGGACCGCCTGATTCACATTGCCGACCTGGCGATGTATGAGGCCAAGCGCAGCGGGAACAACCAGTATCGGCTGGGTGGGCAGACGGTCTGTTGACGTCGCTCCGAGTGAAGTGCCTGACCTGGCAACCTGGCTGACGCGCAGTCCATCGCGAGCAGGCTCGCGTTGTTCGAAAGGGCATCGGCTCTCAACCATTGATCCGCCTTGCGCATCAATGCATGCCAACAATGCACTTATCATATCGATCTCCCTGTTCCACCATTCGCCTCAATAAGAACCGTGCGCCGCGACCAGGTGGTGCACGTCATAACAGCGGTGGAGTACAGGTCAATGACTGCAGCAATCCCTTCCGGGCGTTCCCGCGCCGGCGCCATTTTCCGAGTGACATCGGGCAATTTCCTCGAACAGTTCGATTTCTTCCTTTTCGGCTTCTACGCCACACAGATCGCCGCCGTGTTTTTCCCGGCCAGCAGCGAATTCGCCTCGTTGATGATGACCTTTGCCGTGTTCGGCGCGGGCTTCCTGATGCGACCGCTGGGCGCGGTGGTGCTCGGCGCCTATATCGATGACGTCGGTCGACGCAAAGGCCTGATCGTCACGCTGTCGATCATGGCCAGCGGTACGATCCTGATCGTGCTGGTGCCCGGCTACGAAACCATCGGCCTGTTCGCCCCGGCCATCGTGCTGGTCGGCCGCTTGCTGCAGGGTTTCTCGGCCGGCGCGGAAATGGGGGGCGTCTCGGTGTACCTCGCGGAAATCGCCACGCCCGGCAACAAGGGCTTTTTCACCAGTTGGCAGTCGGGCAGCCAGCAAGTGGCAATTATCGTCGCGGCAGCCCTGGGTTACGGGCTGAACCAGTGGATGGCGCCGGCGATGATTGCCGATTGGGGCTGGCGTATTCCGTTCTTCGTGGGTTGCATGATCGTGCCGTTCATTTTCTTCCTGCGTCGCAACCTGGAGGAAACCGAAGAGTTCGCCAAGCGCAAGCACCGGCCGCGCATGGGCGATGTGTTCCGCACGCTGGCGCAAAACTGGGCGCTGGTGCTGGCCGGGATGATGATGGTCGCCTTGACCACCACGGCGTTCTACCTGATCACCGTCTACGCGCCGACCTTCGGCAAGACCGTGCTGCACCTGAGCACCTCGGATGCGCTGCTGGTGACCCTGCTGGTCGGTGTGTCGAATTTCTTCTGGTTGCCGATTGGCGGGGCATTGTCTGACCGTGTCGGCCGACGCCCGGTGCTGATCGCCATGGCGCTGCTGACACTGGCCACGGTCTACCCGGCGCTGACCTATCTGGTCAATGCACCCAGCTTCGTCAACATGCTGGTGGTGCTGCTGTGGCTGTCGTTCCTTTACGGCCTGTACAACGGCGCGATGATCCCGGCGCTGACGGAAATCATGCCGACCGAAGTGCGCGTCGCCGGTTTCTCCCTGGCGTACAGCCTGGCAACGGCCGTGTTCGGTGGTTTCACCCCGGCGATGTCGACCTTCCTGATCCAGTACACCGGTGACAAGGCCGCACCCGGCTACTGGATGAGTTTTGCTGCGCTCTGTGCCCTGTGCGCGACGCTGTATCTGTATCGCCGCGCCTCTGGCCGCCTGCAACCGGCGATGTCCTGAACCCGACCTTTTTCGAGAGACTGAACATGAAAAAACCATTCAACCTCGCCGCCCTGGCGCTGATGGCCAGCCTGGGCCTGAGCAGCCTGGCCCAGGCCGAAGAAATCCGCGTCATGACCTCGGGCGGCTTCACTGCCGCCTACAAGGTCCTCGGCCCGAAGTTCGCCGCCTCCACCGGCAATACCCTTGACACCGCCCTGGGCCCCTCGATGGGCAAGGCGCCGGAAGCCATCCCCAATCGCCTGGCCCGTGGCGAGAAAGCCGATGTGGTGATCATGGTCGGCTACGCCCTCGATGACCTGATCAAGCAAGGCAAGGTCGACCCGGCATCCCGCGTCGAGCTGGCCGATTCGCGGATCGGCCTGGTGGTGCGCGAAGGCGCGCCAAAGCCGGACATCAGCTCAGAGGCGGGCCTCAAAAAGACCCTGCTCGACGCGAAGTCCGTCGCCTACTCCGACAGTGCCAGCGGCGTGTACATCGAGAGTCAGTTGTTCAAGCGCCTGGGCATCGAGGAGCAGTTGAAGCCCAAGTCGGCGATGGTCCCGAAAATCCCGGTGGGCTCGGTGGTCGCCACCGGCGACTACCAACTGGGCTTCCAGCAGGTCAGCGAATTGCTGCCGGTGCCGGGGGTCAGCTTCGTGGCGAAGATTCCGGAGTCGCTGCAGTCGGTGACGCGTTTCGCCGCCGGCATTCCGGTCGGCGCACAACACCCGGCGCAAGCCCGGGCGCTGCTGGACTACCTGGCGTCCCCGGTGGCGCAAGCGGATGTGAAAGCCACGGGGCTGGATTCGGTCACTCGCTGACCTCGACCTTCATCTGCACCACCAGGCGCTCCAGTTCCAGCGCCGCCGGGGTCAACGTACGGCCCCGGCGCTTGATGATCCCGACACTGCGCATCACCTGCGGCTCGGTCAACGGCACCCGGGTCAGGATCGGGTGGTCCGCCGCCGGCATGGCCATCAGCGGCACTGCCGCCACGCCCAGCCCCGCCTCCACCAGACCGATCATCGTCGTCACATGCCGGGTCTCGCAGATGCTCTGGCGCTGCGGCACGATGCCCGTCAGCGCCTGGTCCAGCAGAAAGCGGTTGCCCGAGGTTTTATCCAGCGATATGTAATCCTGCCGGTAAAACTCGTCCCAGGTGACGCTGCTGCGGCCCGCCAGCGGATGATCGCGGCGGCAGGCAACGACATAGCCCTCCTGCACCAGCGGCTCGAAGTCCACTTCAGCCTCCAGGGTGCCCATGAAACTCAGGCCGAAATCCGCTTCGCCATTGACCACGGCGCTCAATACATCGTGGGCGCTGGAGTCGAGGACCTTGACTTTGATCCGCGGAAACTGGCGGTGGTAATGGGCGACGACCCGCGGCATGAAGTAATACGCCGCCGACGGGACGCAAGCGACCGTGACGTGGCCAAGCCGGGTCGAGGCGACTTCGCTGATGCCCAGCAGGGCGACATCCAGGTCATCCAGCAAGCGTTCGACGCTGGGCATGAAGCCGCGACCGGCCTGAGTCAGGCTGACCTTGCGCGTGGTGCGTTCGAACAACCTGACGCCGAGGGCGTCTTCGAGCTTCTCGATGCGCCGGCTCAGGGCGGGCTGGGAGATGCGCACAGCGTCGGCGGCCTTGCGAAAACTGCCCTGTTCGACCACGGCGCGAAAGGCTTGCAGGTCATTGAGGTCGAAGTTGATGGCCATGCGGCAGGCTCGGGGGCGTTGGAAAGATTGATCAGTTTATCCTATGAATGTAACTTTTTAATGCAAAATGTAACTGAGTTTGTGACGTTTGCGTGGTCCTCATCGCGAGCAGGCTCACTTCCACAGGCCTGCGCCGGTCTCGTGGGAGCGAGCCTGCTCGCGATGGCGGTTGCTGACGCAAAGCGCTTCACCCTTTATTCTTCCCGCCCCCCGCCTCACCGAGTTCTGGAGTTTCGTCATGCCCCATGAAGGCAACCTGTTACAAGCCGCTGTCGTGTTTCTGTTCGCGGCGGTGCTCACCGTTCCTTTGGCCAAGCGCCTGCAACTGGGGGCGGTGCTGGGCTACCTGTTTGCCGGGGTGATTATCGGGCCTTCGGTGCTGGGACTGGTTGGTAACCCGCAAAGCGTCAGTCATATTTCCGAACTGGGCGTGGTGTTGCTGCTGTTCATCATCGGCCTCGAGCTGTCGCCACGGCGCTTGTGGGTGATGCGCAAGTCGGTGTTTGGCGTGGGGCTTGCGCAGGTGTTGTTGACCGGCTCGGTCATTGGTGTCGTCGCGCTGTTCCTGTTTGGCCAGCCGTTGAACAGCGCCATCGTGCTCGGACTGGGCCTGGCCCTGTCGTCCACCGCCTTCGGCCTGCAAAGCCTGGCCGAACGCAAGGAGCTGACCAGTCCCCACGGGCGGCTGGCATTCGCGATCCTGTTGTTCCAGGACATCGCCGCGATCCCCTTGATCGCCATGGTGCCGCTGCTGGCGGGCGGCGATCACACCACCAGCGCTGCCGAGGACATCAACCATGGCCTGCGGGTGCTGGGCAGCATCGCCGTGGTCGTGATCGGCGGTCGCTACCTGCTGCGGCCGGTGTTTCGCGTGGTGGCTCGCACCGGGCTGCCGGAAGTCTCCACCGCCACCGCCTTGCTGGTGGTGATCGGCACCGCGTGGCTGATGGACCTGGTCGGCGTGTCCATGGCGCTGGGCGCCTTCCTGGCCGGGCTGCTGCTCGCCGATTCGGAGTATCGCCACGAACTGGAAGCACAGATCGAACCCTTCAAGGGCCTGCTGCTGGGCCTGTTTTTCATCAGCGTGGGCATGGGCGCCAATCTGAGTTTGCTGCTCAGCGCACCGATCACGGTGTTGGGGCTGACCCTGCTGCTGATCGCCATCAAGCTGCCGCTGCTGTTTGTGGTCGGCCGGCTGGCTGGCGGTCTGGGCAAGGTCAGCGCGATCCGCCTGGGTATCATATTGGCGGCGGGCGGTGAGTTCGCCTTCGTAGTGTTCAAGATCGGTCGCGACCAGGGCCTGTTCGAACCACGTCTGTACGATCTGCTGGTGCTGACGATCACCCTGTCCATGGCCGTGACGCCGCTGTTGCTGCTGGTTTGCGCGCGCCTGGTCAGCCCTAAGGTGCAGCCGGTGGTGGTACCGGAAAAATTCCGCGAGATCGACACCGACGAACCCCGCGTGGTTATTGCCGGCATGGGCCGGATGGGCCAGATCATTGCCCGTATCCTGCGGGCACAGAACATCAAGTTCGTCGCCCTCGACACATCGGTGGAAACCATCGAACTGTCGCGCAGCTTTGGGGGCGTACCGGTGTTCTACGGCGACCCGATGCGCCCGGAAATCCTCAGTGCCGCGAAGGTCGAACAGGCGGAGTATTTCATCATCGCCACCGATGATCCGGATGCCAACATCAAGACCGCCGAGGTGGTGCACCGCCTGTACCCGCACATCAAGATCATCGCCCGCGCCCGGAACCGTCAGCACGTGCACCGTCTGGTCGACCTGGGCGCCGAGGCGATTCGCGAAACCTATTATTCAAGCCTGGAAATGAGTCGGCGCACGCTGATCGGCCTGGGCCTGACCCAAGCGCAGGCCGATGCCCGGATCAAGCGCTTCAAGCACCACGATGAGCAGGTGCTGGAAGCCCAGCATGCGGTGTATGACGATGCGGCGAAGGTGTTGCAAACGGCCCAGGAAGCGCGGGCCGAGCTGGCCAAGTTGTTTGAGTCGGATCAGCTTGAGGAGCAGTCGGCGAAGAACTGAGTCATCCTTGAGGCCGCCATCGCGAGCAGGCTCGCTCCCACAGAGGTCTGCGCCGTCCTTGCTCGCGATGGCGTTCCGAGAAGCGTAACGATGAACCGACATTTTTCAAGGAAAACCCATGGCAACTGACCAACCCGCCCCGGCCCTCAAGGAAATCTTCAACGCCGAGCGTCTCACGCACATCGCCACCGAGATGAGCGCGGTCTATCCCGAATTCGACGCCCGGGCCTTCCTGAAAATGGCCAACGACGGACTGGCCGAGCTGTCGATCATGCAGCGCATGGCGCGGGTCAGCGAGTGCCTGCATGCGACACTGCCGATGAGCTACGAAGCTTCGCTCGAGGTGTTGCGCGCCCTTGCCCCGCGCCTGAACAGTGGCTTCGTCAGCGTCTCGCTGCCGCATTACGTCGCGACCTACGGCCGCCATGCCTTCGAGTCGTCCATGGAGGCGCTGAAGTACTTCACCACCTTCGGCTCGGCGGAATTCGCCATCCGTTTTTTCCTGCGCAGCGATTTCGAGCGCACCCTGGCCGTCATGCAGGCGTGGTCGCTGGACGAAAACGAACACGTTCGGCGCCTCGCCAGCGAGGGTTGCCGGCCGCGCCTGCCGTGGTCGTTTCGGCTCGAGCAGGTTCAGGCCGACCCACGCCTGGCGGCCGCGATACTGGACAACCTCAAGGCCGACGACAGCCTCTATGTGCGCAAGTCGGTGGCCAACCACCTCAACGACATCACCAAGGATCACCCCGACTGGGTGCTGGACACCCTCGAAGGCTGGTCACTGGACAACAAACACACCGCGTGGATCGCCAGGCACGCGCTGCGCAGCCTGATCAAGCAGGGCCACCCGCGTGCATTGGCAATCATCGGCGCCGGTGGCAAGCCCGAAGTCGAGATCATCGATGTCAAGGTCGAACCGGCGGTCATTGCGCTCGGGGAAAAAATCACCCTGTCGTTCACGGTCAGGTCCACGGTCGAGAACAGCCAAAGGCTGGTGATCGACTACGCCATCGACTACGTGAAAGCCAACGGCAGCACCTCGGCGAAGGTGTTCAAGCTCAAGGCCCTGACCCTGCCGGGCAAGGCCCGCGAGTTCCTCACGCGGGGCCAGCACATCAAGGAACTGACCACCCGTCGGCATTACGCGGGCCGACACGCGGTGCATGTCCTGGTGAACGGCGAGCGGCTGGCGAGCACTGCGTTCGAGATCCTTTCCTGAGTAACCGCTTTTGCAGGAGCGTCGACCGGCGGCGCCTAAGGTTGATCGGCGCCCAGCAGTAGCGCCTGTTCGCGTTCACACAGCTCGACCACGTAATCCCACATCACCCGCAGTCGCACGGACTTGTGCAGTTCGCGGCGGGTGCTGATCCAGTAGCTGCGCAGGATGCTTTCCTCCGGGAACAGCGGCACCAGTTGCGGGTCGCCACTGGCCATGTAGCACGGCAGCACCGCAATCCCCATGCCTGAACGTGCCGCCTGTTGCTGGGCGATCACGCTGGTGCTGTGAAAGACCACCTGCGGGTTGCGGCAGAAGCTGTTGAGAAACATCAGTTCCTGGCTGAACAGCAAGTCATCGACATAACCGATCCACGCCTGTCGGCCGAGGTCTTCACGACTGCGCAGCGGCGGTGCGCGGTCGAGATAGGCCTGGCTGGCGTACAGCGCCAGCCGATAATCGGTCAGTTTGCGCGTGACCAACATGTCGGCCGACGGGCGTTCGAGGTGGATGCTGATTTCCGCCTCGCGGTTGAGGATGCTGACGAATCGCGGCACCGCCACCAGTTCCACCTCCAACCCCGGGTAGCGTTCGAACAGCCCGTTCATGCGGCTGGTGAGGAACATGATGCCCAACCCTTCGGTCACACCGACGCGAATCTTGCCCAGCGGCGCGGTGGATTGGGTGATCTCTTCCTGGGCCAGCAGCGCGACGTTTTCCATCGCTTCGGCATGCTTGAGCAGCGCCTCGCCGGCCGGCGTCAGCTCATAGCCCTGGGCATGCTGGACGAACAGTGCGGTGCCGAGGCTCTTTTCGATGGCCTCGATATGCCGGGCCACGGTGGCGTGGGTGGTGTGCAAGCGGCGTGCGGCAGTGAGCAAACGCCCGCTGCGCTGTAGCTCGAGAAAAAACCGCAGGTCATTCCAGTCGAACATGAAGCGTCCCTCAGGCTCACGCTGTTTAAAAACGAACAACGGCTGCGCAAAAACAAACATTCTTTTAACGAAAGCTAACAACTAGGATGACCGATAACAAGAACAACAACAGAGGTCAGGGATGCAGACTTCCCTTGATGAATTCGACTACATCGTGGTCGGGGCCGGGCCGGCCGGTTGCCTGTTGGCCAATCGCCTGTCGGCCAACCCGCAACATCGCGTGCTGCTGCTCGAAGCCGGCGGGCGCGACAATTACCCCTGGATCCACATTCCCGTGGGCTACCTGTTCTGCATCGGTAACCCGCGCACCGACTGGTGCTTCAAGACCGAAGCGCAACCGGGTCTGCAGGGCCGGGCCCTGAGTTATCCGCGAGGCAAGGTGCTCGGCGGCTGTTCCTCGATCAACGGCATGATCTACATGCGCGGCCAGAGCGGCGACTACGATGGCTGGGCTGCCGAAGGCAACCCCGGCTGGAGCTGGAACGACGTACTGCCACTGTTCAAGAAAAGTGAAAACCACTTTGCCGGTGATTCGCCCTTCCACGGTTCCAGCGGCGAATGGCGCATCGAACGCCAGCGCCTGTCGTGGCCGATTCTCGATGCCTTTCGCAGCGCGGCGGAGCAAAGCGGCATTGCCAGCGTCGACGACTTCAACCAAGGCGACAACGAAGGGTGCGGCTACTTCCAGGTCAATCAAAAAGGCGGGGTTCGCTGGAATGCCGCCAAGGCGTTTCTCAAACCGATTCGCCAACGGCCCAACCTCACCGTCCTGACCGAGGTTGAAGTCGACCGCGTGTTGCTGGAAAACGGCCGCGCCTCGACGGTGAGCGCCCGCTGGCAAGGCCAGGTCAAGCGCTTCAGAGCCCGCCAGGAAATCATCCTGTGCGCCGGCGCCGTCGGCTCACCGAGCATCCTCCAGCGCTCCGGCATCGGCCCTCGCCCGCTCCTGGAAAAACTGGGGATCGGCGTGGTTCACGCACTGCCGGGGGTGGGCGGCAATCTGCAGGATCACCTGCAACTGCGGCTGATCTACAAGCTGGAAAACGCCCGCACCCTGAACCAGATTGCCGCCAGCGTGTGGGGCAAGATGGGCATGGGTCTGCGTTACCTGTACGACCGCAGCGGGCCGCTGTCGATGGCGCCGAGCCAACTCGGGGCGTTTGCACGCTCGGGGCCCGAGCAGACGTCGGCCAATCTTGAATACCATGTGCAACCCTTGTCGCTGGAGCGCTTCGGCGAACCGCTGCACCCCTTCCCGGCCTTCACCGCGTCGGTCTGCGACCTGCGCCCGCAAAGCCGCGGGCGCGTGGACATCCGCTCGGCCGATCCGCAGCAGGCGCCGCTGATTCAGCCCAACTACCTGAGCCATCCGCAGGACCTGCGCGTGGCGGCCGATGCGATCCGCCTGACCCGGCGCATCGTCCACGCCCCCGCCCTGCAGGCCTTCAAACCGGTGGAATACCTGCCCGGCGAAAGCCTGCAGAGCGAAGAACAACTGCACGAGGCGGCCGGCCGCATCGGCACGACGATTTTCCACCCGGTCGGCACCTGTCGCATGGGTCTCGACAGCGACGCGGTCGTCGATGCGCAACTCAAGGTCCACGGCATCCCCGGCCTGCGTGTCGCCGATGCCTCGATCATGCCGCGCATCACGTCCGGCAACACCTGCTCGCCTACGCTGATGATTGCCGAAAAGGCGGCGCAGCTGATCCTTGACCCCGCCACGAGGAGAACCCCATCCCCCATGGAACTGGCGACAAATCCCTGAACCAAAGGACAGAACACTGTGGGAGCGAGACCGACTTGACGGTCTCGCTCCCACAGGGGTACGACAATAGCGGCACCCGCCCACAAGGCAGGCGCCGACAGTGGAACAACAAAAACAATCACTGTGAGGGAACCGATATGTCAGAACATGTTCAGCCGCTCAACATCACGCGCAGTGCCGAGATCGGCCGCGACACGCGCAAGGTCATCTTTGCCTCATCGCTCGGGACAGTGTTCGAGTGGTACGACTTTTTCCTCTATGGCGCCCTCGCGGCGGTGATCAGCAAGCAGTTCTTCGCCGGGGTCAACGACACCACCGCGTTCATCTTTGCGCTGATGGCCTTCGCCGCCGGCTTCATCGTGCGGCCCTTCGGTGCACTGGTGTTCGGTCGCCTCGGCGACATGATCGGCCGTAAATACACCTTCCTCGCCACCATTGTCCTCATGGGCCTGGCCACCTTCTGTGTCGGGCTGCTACCGACCTACGCCAGCATCGGCATCGCCGCGCCGATCATCCTCGTGGTGCTGCGCATGCTGCAGGGCCTGGCCCTGGGCGGCGAATACGGTGGCGCCGCGACCTATGTCGCCGAACACGCGCCCATCGACAAGCGCGGCTTCCACACCAGTTGGATCCAGTCCACCGCCACCCTCGGGCTGCTGCTGTCGCTGTTAGTGGTGCTGGGTTGCCGCTACTTCACCGGGGACCAGTTCGAAGTCTGGGGCTGGCGTATTCCGTTCCTGTTTTCCATCGTGCTGCTGGGGATTTCCACCTGGATCCGCCTGAGCCTGCACGAATCCCCCGCGTTCGTGAAAATGAAAGAGGAAGGCAAGCTCTGCAAGTCGCCGCTGCGCGACTCCTTCGGCAAATGGGAAAACCTCAAGGTCGTGTTGATCGCGCTGTTCAGCATCAATGCCGGTCAAGCGGTGACCTTCTACGCCGCGCAGTTCTACGTGCTGTTTTTCCTCACCCAGTTCCTGAAGATGGACCCGGCACTGGCCAACAGCCTGCTGATCATCAGCGTGACCATCGGCGCACCGTTCTTCATCTTCTTCGGCTGGCTGTCGGACAAGGTCGGGCGCAAACCGGTGCTGATGCTCGGGCTGCTGCTGGCCACCGTGCTGTACTTTCCGATCTTCAAGACCCTGGCCCACTACGCCAACCCAGCCATCGACCAGGCCAGCCGCCAGGCACCGATCACCGTACTGGCCGACCCGGCCACCTGCACCTTCCAGTTCGACCCGGTGGGCAAGGCCAAATTCGACAGCCCCTGCGACAAGGTCAAGACCTTCCTGGTCAAGCAGGGCCTGCCCTACAGCAGCGCTGCAGCACCGGCCGGCAGCGGCGTGCAGGTCAGCATCGGCGATGTGAAAATCGAAGGCTATGACGAAGCGGCCCTGCGTGGCGCGGTGACGCTGGCCGGGTATCCATCACAAGCCGATACCCAATCGATCAACAAGACCATGATCGTGGCGCTGATCGTCGCGCTGATCATCATCTCGGCCATGTGCTACGGCCCGCTGGCGGCGTTGATGGTCGAGCTGTTCCCGACGCGCATCCGCTACACCTCGATGTCCCTGCCCTATCACATCGGCAATGGCTGGTTCGGCGGGTTCCTGCCGACGGTGTCGTTCGCGCTGGTGGTGTATACCGGAGACATTTTCTATGGGCTCTGGTACCCGGTGGTGATTACGGCAGTCAGCCTGGTGGTGGGGCTGATCTGCCTGCGTGAGACCAGGCAGGTGGATTTGAACAACAACTGATCCATCGGGTGCCGCTCCCTCTGTGGGAGCGGCTTGCTCGCGAAGAGGACGTGTCAGCCAACGAAGAGGTCAACTGACAGCCCGCTTTCGCGAGCACGCCCACTCCCACAAGTGGTCGGGTTTTCGCTACTCTGACACCCCGCACCATCGCCCCGCCCTCCACCCGAACGAGGCCCCATGATCATTTCATCCGCATCCGACTATCGCGAGGCAGCCCGTCGCAAGCTCCCCAGGTTTCTCTTCGACTACATCGACGGCGGCGCGTATGCCGAGCACACGCTGAGGGCCAACAGCGCCGACCTGACCAGCATCAGCCTGCGCCAGCGCATCCTGAAGAACGTCGAGACCCTGAGCCTGGAAACCCGTCTGTTCGACCAGCCGCTGTCGATGCCCATCGTCCTCGCCCCTGTCGGCCTGACCGGCATGTTCGCCCGGCGCGGTGAAGTGCAGGCGGCCAAGGCTGCGGAAAACAAAGGCATCCCGCTGTGCCTGTCGACGGTCTCGGTGTGTTCGATCGAGGAAGTCACCCGCCAGACCGAGCAAACCATCTGGTTCCAGTTGTATGTGCTCAAGGACCGCGGTTTCATGAAAAATGCCCTGGAGCGGGCCAAGGCTGCCGGGGTGAAAAACCTGGTGTTCACGGTCGACATGCCCACCCCCGGCGCACGATACCGTGACGCGCATTCGGGGATGTCCGGACCTTTCGCCTCATCGCGCCGCCTCCTGCAAGCCATGACCCGGCCTGACTGGGCGTACAACGTCGGCCTCATGGGCCGCCCGCACGATCTCGGCAACATTTCCAGGTACCTGGGCAAAGCCGTCACCCTGGAAGACTACATGGGCTGGCTGGCCAACAACTTCGACCCGTCGATCAGCTGGAGCGACCTGCAGTGGATTCGTGATTTCTGGCAAGGCCCGATGATCATCAAGGGTATTCTCGATCCCCAGGACGCCAGGGATGCGGTGAGCTTCGGTGCCGATGGCATCGTGGTGTCGAACCACGGCGGACGGCAGCTGGACGGCGTGCTCTCCACCACCAAGGCATTGCCGCCGATCATGCAGGCGGTGGGCGATGACCTGACCGTGCTGGTCGATTCGGGCATCCGTTCGGGGCTGGATGTGGTGCGGATGCTGGCACTGGGGGCCAAGGGGGTCTTGCTGGGGCGTTCAATGGCCTATGCGCTGGCGGCCGATGGCCAGCGGGGCGTGGAAAACATGCTGGATATTTTTGCCAGGGAAATGTGCGTGGCGATGACATTGACCGGGGTGACGTCGATTGCGCAGATCGATGAATCAACGCTGGTGCAGGCCCTGCGCTGAGTGCAACCCTCCGAATCTGAATCGCCGCGCCTGGGCGCGGCGATTTCAGGCGGCCTAGAAACTCGCTTTGAGCGACACCATGAAGTTGCGCGGATCACCGTAATAGTTACCGAAGGATTCGGTACCAATCGTGGTGTAGTAGCGCTTGTCGAACAGGTTGTTGCCGTTCAGGGCGACCGACCAGGTGTCGTCGATGCGATACCCGATGCGGCCGTTCCAGATCGCATAACCGGCCTGGGTGATTTTCTCGCCACTGGCCGGAGAGAGCCGGAAGTTATCGCTCTGCGCATTGACCCCGGCACCGATCGTGAACCGCTCGAGCGCCCCGCCCAGCGCGTAGTCACCCCACATGCGCAGCACATGCCGAGGCACATAGCTGTTGAAGGCCGCGCCATTGAGGGTGCTGTCGATGTCGTCCAGGGTCTTGGTCTGGGTGTAGGTGTAGCCGGCCAGCAATTGCAGGCGCTCGATGACCTCACCGCTGATTTCAGCCTCGAAACCCTGTGCGCGGACCTTGCCGGCGTTGACGTAGCAGTAGCCATCCGATGACGGGCAGGACGAGTTGAAGTCCGTCTGCGCCTGGTCTTTCTGGATCGTGCGGAACAGGTTGAACGAGCTGTTCAAACGCCCCTCGAACCAGGCCCCCTTGATCCCCAGTTCATAACTCTGGCCCACCAGGGGCTTGAGCGCCGAACCGTCCTCGCTGCGGTAGTTGCCCTGCGGGGTAAAGATATCGGAATAGCTGGCGTAGGCCGTCAGGTTCTCGTTCAGGTCCAGCAGCAGCGCGGCGAACGGTGTGACCTGACCGGTCTCGGTGTTGCTGGAGTGTGACGAAGTCCCGGTGTTGATGAAGTCGGAGTCAGTGTCGGAGTTGTACCAACTCACCCGGCCGCCGACGACAAACGTCAATGGGTCCGCCAGCTTCAAACGCAAGGTCGAATACACACCCTTCTGCCTGGTCACCGAATTGACCGGGCCACCGCGAGACGAGTTATCAATGAAGTAGCTATCGTCTGGCTCGGGAATGTGTTTGTCGGGATTGAACACGTTCTGCCGCTGTGGCAGAAACGCCACCGAGTAAAAGTCGTCCTTTTTCGCACGGCTGGCGTTGAAGCCCACCACCAGTTCATGTTGTTGGCCGAACGCATCGAACTTGCCGTCCACATAGGCATCGAGGCCGTAATCGACCTGATCGTAGTCGTACATGCTGCCCAGCATACCGGTGGTATTGACGCCGGGCGTCACGGCACCGGAGGCGAATGCGTATTTGATGTCCTGGGTGTTTTTTGTGTAGACGCTGGCAACTTTCAGGCTCCAGTCTTCGTTCAACTGGTGTTTCACATCAGCGAAGACGGTGGTGCGCTGGCTGCGCCAGGTGTTCCACGACGGATCCAGGCAGGTCGAGCGGCTGAGTTTCAAATCGCTGCGATCCCTGTAGCGCGGCAGGCCCCCCCAGCACGGGCTGGCATCCACGTCTTCGTAGGCAACGCCCAGTCCAACGGTCGTGTCGGGGCTCACATCGACGTCAAGCGCGCCGTAGTACACCTGATCCTTGCGGCTGGCGTCGTCCACGAAGTAATGCCGGCTCTGCTCGGCGACCACGGCACGACCGCGGATCGTCCCGGCATCGTTCAACGGGCCACCGGTGTCGACCTGCCCGCGATAGTTGTCCCAGCTGCCACCGGACAGCGTGATCTCGGTATGCGGCGCGGCCTGGCCGCGTTTGCGCACGAAGTTGACCCCGCCGGCGGTGCCACCCGAGCCTTTCATCATGCCGGCGGCGCCACGGAGAACTTCGACCCGGTCGTAATACGCCATGTCACCGCTGAAGCTATCGGCCTGGACATAGAGGTTGCCCATGTCCAGCGGCACGCCATCGTACTGGTACTGGCCCGACATGCGGAAACCGCGCGAGTAGAAATACTTGCCGCCCATGGTCGAGTCATAGACGGTGATGCCCGGGGTCTTTTCCATCACCTGATCGATGGTGTTGAGGTTCTGGTCATCGAGCATCTTGCGGGTCATGACCGTGATCGATTGCGGCGTCTCCCGGAGCGAATGCTCGCCCTTGCCGATGGTCACCGCCCCCGTGGTGTACGACCCGCTGTTCTCGGTGGTCGCACCCAGCAATTGCCCGTTGATATTGGTCGCGCCCAGTTCGAGTGCCGAGCCCGCCGCCGGTGCCGCACGCAGCACATAGGTGCCGTTGGCCTGGGGTTCGGCTTGCAAGCCGCTGCCACCGAGAATCCGTGCGAACCCTTCGCCGACGCCAAAGGCACCTTGCAGACCGGCAGATTTCAACCCTTCGGTTTGCCGTGCATCAAAGGAAATGGCAACGCCCGCCGCGCTGGCAAAGTGGCTGAGCACCTCTGTCAGGCTACCGCCGGCAATGTTGAACGTCTGCATCTGATTCTGCTGCACCGGTGCCGCCACCGCGGCCACCGGCCAGGCGCCCATGGACGTTGCCGCGAGCAACCCGACCTTCACTGCAATCGCCAGACGACCTGGCTTGTACACCCGAGACATGCTTACCCCTCCCCCAAAAACCATCGGTATGAAACTCACTGAGGGATGAGCCGAACGGTGTGAATGAAAAGTGCAAACCTCTGAAAAATATTTGCTGGTGGCGCCAGACTGCTGGCTGTGCGAGTCGGCGGGGTCAGCCGGAAACCGTGACCCAATAGCGACTCAATCGACTGATCTTCAATGAAAAACCACTCTCCAGCGCAGCCAGCGCCAGGTCGGTGTTGTCGACGGGAAAAGCCCCGGATACCTTCAGCTGGGCAATCCGCGAATCGCAGCGCAAAACGCCGGGGCGATAACGCGACAGGTCGGCCAGCAATTCGGTCAAGGGACGATCGATGGCGATGATGCTTCCTCGTTGCCAGGCGCCCGTCGATGCGTCGTTGCGCCGAACCGGTCCCAACGACAAGGCGTTGAATGCCATGGACTGTCCCGCCTCGAGACGCACGCTCGGTCCGCCGCCCGCTGCCGTCACCTCCACTGCATGCTCGAGCACCGCCACCTCGCCCCCCTGATCAAGGGAGCGGACGATAAACCGCGTGCCCAGGGCCAACACCTCACCCTGGCGCGTCATCACCTTGAACGGCCGCTGCGCGGCATCAACGGCAGTGGTGACGAGCATTTCGCCCCACAGCAGTTGCAGACTGCGTTGGCGTCCGTCGAAACGCAGATTGACCGACGTGTCGGTGTTAAGCAGCAACGAACTGCCATCCGCCAACCGGAACTCGCGACGCTCGCCCACTGCCGTGCGGAAATCGGCCAACAGGTTCTGCGAGGTCTCACTGCGCCAACCCAGCCAGCCGAGGGAGCCGGCCGAGGCCATCACCACGAGGCTACGCAACACCTGGCGACGGGATCGGTCAGCACTGCGCAAGGTCGGTGAAGCCAGGGCGCCGGGCACGCTGTTCATCTGCTCGCCGACACTGGCCATGCGTTGCCAGGCTTGATGGTTCAGCGGGTCAGCCAGCAGCCAGGCGTTCCACGCGGCACGATCCGAGTCGGTCGCGACACCTGATCGCAAGCGGGCATACCACCGGGCGGCGGCAGCGATGGCTTTCAACTCGCCCGCGGACAGGCTCATGCCAGTTGCAACTGGATTTGCATCAGACAGCAATGCTCCATGGCCTTGGCCATGTAATTGTTGACCGAGCGCACGCTGACGTTCAGGCGTTCGGCAATCTGCGGGTACGTCAGGCCGTCGAACTGGGACAGGATGAACGCCTGCTTCACCTTCGGCCCCAACCCCTGCAGCAGACGGTCGATTTCCATCAAGGCCTGCAACAGGATCGCCTGCTCCTCCAGAGAGGGTTGCTCTCCTTCCGGCAGGGTGGCCAAGGCTTCGAGCCAGGACTGTTCCAGGGAACGGCGACGGAACAGATCGATCAACAACCCCTTGGCGATCATCGACAGATACGGACGCGGTTCGCGAATCTCCAGTGCGGTCCGCGCCTTGATGACACGCACGAAGGTGTCCTGCGCCAGGTCAGCGGCATCGAACGCATTGCCCAGACGCTTGCGCAGCCAGCCGTTTAGCCAACCGTGGTGGTCGCAATACAGATCATTGACGGCGCGGTTCAGGGACAAATCGTTGGCGGACATGAGGATGGAATAATTCGCGACTGATAATGACTCGCATTGTCATGTCTGCGGGCCGTCATTGGCAATAGCCTCATTGACCTTGACCACGCTTGCATCAGTCGGTGTAGCGGATGGCCGACCGGCAGCAGTCACTCGACATCCTTGAGGATTTCGAATGTCACCTGGTCGGGATAGAACGCAACGTAATTCTTGATCTGCTCGACCGAGATCTTCGGCGATTCATAGCTCCACACCGCATTCGCGCCCTCATGCCCCGGAATCTGCAGGCTGAAGTAGCTCGCGTCGCCCTTGTACGGGCAATAGCTGGTGTGGTCGGTGCGGGCGAAATATTGCTCGTCGATGTCCTCACGCGGCACGTAGTACACCGGCGGATAATTGGCCTCCAGCAGCACCAGCGCGCGCGTGGACGCGGCCACCTGAATACCGTGGAACTTTACCAGCAGGCAGCCGGGCTGCTCGGCGATAGTAATGACAGGGCTGGGACCGGAGCTCTTCATGTAATGCATTCCTCGGCAGGATGATGGACCGGTGGGAGCGTGCCTGGTCTTATCGTCGCACCGCTGCGATGGGTCAGGCCGCCGCCCCGAAACTTGAGACGGCACCTGTCAGGTATAACCCAATTTTCGCCATCGCGACGGACGCACAGCCGAACGGGACGGCAATGATCGGAAATACGGAAGCTGTACATCCATACAGATAAAGATTGCTCCTTCGCCCATCACACGCCATCCTGTGCACCTCCCCGCAGTTGATGAACGATGGTGGTTATGCGGCTGTTTCTCTGTGAAAAACCTTCCCAGGCCAAAGACATCGCGGCCGTACTCGGCGCACGCCGACGCGGTGAAGGATGCTGGCTGGGTACGGACGTCACGGTGACCTGGTGCATCGGCCATCTGCTGGAGACTGCCGCGCCGGATGCCTACGACGCGCGTTACAAGCGCTGGGTGCTTGCCGACCTGCCGATCATTCCCGGCACATGGAAAATGACCGTCAAACCGCGCACGGCCAGCCAGTACAAGGCGGTCAAACGCCTGCTCGGCGAAGCCGATGAACTGGTGATCGCCACCGACGCCGACCGCGAGGGAGAGATGATCGCCCGGGAGCTGGTGGATCACTGCCGTTATCGCGGGCCGATCCAGCGCTTGTGGCTGTCAGCCCTGGACGATGCCTCGATCCGCAAGGCACTGGCGGCATTGAAGCCCGGGTCCGAGACCTTCAGCCTCTACCATTCCGCGCTGGGCCGCTCGCGGGCCGACTGGCTGATCGGCATGAACATGAGTCGGTTGTTCACCCTGCTCGGGCGCCAGTCGGGCTATCAAGGGGTATTGCCGGTGGGCCGGGTGCAGACACCGACGTTGCGACTGGTGGTGGATCGCGATCGCAGCATCGCTGACTTCGTCCCCGTCGCCTACTGGGCCATCGACGTGCAATTGCTCCACCAGGGCACCGCGTTCACCGCACAGTGGCGCGCGCCCTCCGAGGCGTGTGACGACCAGGAACGCTGCCTCAACCAGGCCCTGGCCCAACACGCCGCCACGGCACTGGCCGGCGCGGCGAGTGCCCAGGTAATCAAGCTGCGCACCGAGCGCCTGCGCGAAGTGGCGCCGCTGCCGTTCGATCTCGGCACGTTGCAGGAGATCTGTTCGAAGAAGCTCGGCCTCGGTGCCCAGGAAACCCTCGACATCGCCCAGGCGCTGTATGAAACCCACAAGCTCATCACCTACCCGCGCAGCGATTGCGGCTACCTGCCGGTCAGCCAGCACAGTGAAGCGCCGGCGATCCTGGCGGCGTTGAGGCAGGCGGATCCGACGCTCGACGCCTTGCGCGACCACCTGCTCCCCCAGCGCCGCTCCCGGGCGTGGAACGACGCAAAAGTCAGCGCTCACCATGGCATCATCCCCACCGCTGCGGCACAGAACCTCGGGCGGCTCGCGGGCAAGCAGCGCGCGGTCTACACCCTGATCCGTGCACGCTACCTGGCGCAATTTCTGCCCGATCATGAATACGACCGGACCCAGGCCGACTTCGACTGCGCCGACCAAGCCCTACGCGCGGTCGGCAAGCAGATCGTCGAGCCAGGCTGGAAACGCGCCCTGCCCGAGGCCCTCGCACCGGCCAGGGGACGCGAAGCGCCGGCGCCACAGACCCTGCCGAGACTCAGCGAAGGCGCTGAATGTGCGGTGGCCGACGTGAAGCTCAAGGACCTCTGGACCCAACCACCCAAGCCGTTTACCGAAGGCGACCTGATCAAGGCGATGAAGAACGTCGCCAAACTGGTGCAGGACCCGGTGCTCAAGCAGAAACTCAAGGACACCACCGGAATCGGCACCGAAGCGACCCGCGCCTCGATCATCCAGGGCCTGCTCGACCGTGGCTACCTGGTCAAGCACGGCAAGGCGCTGTCCGCAACTCCGGCCGCTTTCAGCCTGATCGATGCGGTGCCACGGGCGATTGCCGACCCTGGCACCACGGCGATCTGGGAACAGGCGCTGGACATGGTGCAAAGCGGTGAAATGAGCCTGGAAGAATTCGTCACCAAGCAAGCCGCGTGGATGAGCAAGCAGGTCGCCCGCTGCGCTGGCCTGAACCTGACCATCAGCGGCCCGGCAAGCCCCGCCGGGCGCGGCGCCACGCCGTGGAAAAACAAGCGCAAGACGGCCAAGCGCAAGCCTGCCAACGGCAACAAACGCGCGGGCAAACCGGCGGGCAAGGCGTGATGCGCTGCCCCGCGCCGGAGCTGCACTGAGTTCCCCTGCTCATTCCAAACAGCTTTGTCGGACAATATGTAGTGACCGAAAATAATCACTACAAAACCGTTGACGCCTTCGATTTGCCCTTGCATGATGCAGCCATCTCCCCGATCGGGAGTAAGGCAACACGTTTGAGCAAGCTCGTCTGACCGCCGAGCTGTTTTTCCCGGATACACGCTGCCCACAAGGCAGATTGAAGAAGCTGACCTGGCCTGAACGTCCAGTACAAGGACGAGAAGCGCTGGCGATCAATCCTCATGAAGCTTGTGGCCGACCTTGAAACGTCGGTAGTGGCCTGAAGGTTATCGCTGCTTCTCTTCGTTGTGACGCAATTGCGTAGCAGTTATTCAACACGACTACATGCAACAGACGCGGGACCCCGCCCTTTCTGGTGGAGGAACGCTGACGTCCTGGTTTCGGTGCCAGGGATCAACTAACCGATGGGCTACCTGTATTAGCGAATCAACTTTGAAAGATTACCAAATGGTCAAGGGGGCTTTAATGATGAACCTGAACAATCAACCAACCATCGACGAATTGGCTCGTATGTTCGCTGCGCAAAAAGACAGCCATGACAGCCATATCCTGTGGGTCAGCAAGTCGGGCCAGGTTCAGATCGACTGCCTGGCGCCGCATGCCCACGAAGCCGAGTTCGACCAGAACCATCAGAACCTGGCGGCCCGCCTGAAGATGTACCGTCGCGGCCAGGGTTATGTCGGCAAGAAAGCCGCAGCCGACAAGGACTACATCGGCAGCGTCCTGCAGACACTGAAACAGGCCTGGGAATCGATGCAGAACAAGAACGAAGTTCAGGTGATTGACCGGTTCTATTGATTAATCGCCACAGACAAGGCCCCGCTCGACTGTTCGAGCGGGGCCTTTTTGTTTGCCGCCTGTTTGCCAAACAACGCTATCGTTAAGCACACGCGATGTTGTTCATTGGAGACGTGCAATGAGAAGTAAGCTGATCGTTCCGATGTTGCTGCTGTTGGCAAGTAGCGCCCAGGCAAACAGCGTTCAAGGCATCCCGTCATTCGCCGTGGAGTGCCCCGGCAAGTTCCTCGTCCAGGCGGATCAGGACGGGCCGGTGCTGATCAACAGCAAGGAAGCCGACACCAAGGCCATCACCGACCGCCGCTTCGAGGCCAAGGGCTCCGGTATCACGCTGTCAATCGTACTCGCCGATGACGACTCGGTGGAGGTGTCCTCGACCGGCAAGGCCAATGGAATGTGCCAGTCAGTCGACGATTGACGACTCGTCGGACGGCTCACGCCCAGGGTCGGTTGGGACACGGGAGCGCCTCGGCGACCTGGGCGAATCCGCCGTGATCGGCGACCGCCAGCAGATAGCGAAAATGTCGCAGCTGCATGAGGCGATCGCCCATACGCCGAGCTTTAGCGTTTGACCGACAGATCGGACTGGGTCATTCGACTGCGCACGGTAAAGACGCCGTCACCGGAGAGAATCGCACTGCGGGCGAACAGGCGGCCGCTTTCCCAGTTCGAAAGACCCAACTCCGGCTTGTTCAGCGCGTACTGCCCGTCGACCCAGCGAGTGATGCCGTTACCCACAAACGGTGCGTTGACCGCATTGTAGAAACGCTCATGCGCTTCGGGCGCCTCACTGATCAGCGACACAGTGAATTGCGGGCTGTAACGATTGAACAAGGCGATGGCACTGTCCAGGTCGTCGACGATCTTCAGGCTGACTTCCGGGGTTTCTTCCCATTCCCACTCGCGGCCCAGTTGGTCCTCCGGCAGCGGCTCGGCCATGGCCTCAGTCTGATAGCCTTCGGCGCGGCAGACGTCGACGGTCGCGTGCCGCCAATCGTAGGGCAGGCAGGACTCGCTGCCCTCGACGATGTGCAACTTGCAGCCCTCGTCCCGCGCGGCGCCCGCCTCTTTCAGTGCGTGCAGGAACAGCGGCACCAGTTCTGCGGCGCGGTCGCGGTGAATCAGGCAGACGTTCAGGGTGTTGCAGACCTTGCGATCCAGGGAGTTGCGCACCACAGCGGCAAAACGTGTGGCATCGGCGTCCTCGTCGGCGATCAGCCAGGCGCCACCGGTGCCGTGCAGGCTCACGGCGGTGCCGGCCTGTTGCGCAATACTGCCCAGTTGGCTGACGGCACGTCCCGACCCTCGGGCCACCGCCAGTGACAGGCGGCGGTCGGCGAACATCGCCCAACCGGCAGCGTGGTTGACGCTTTCCACCAGAGACACCGCGCCAACGGGCAGGCCAGCCGCCTCCAACGCCGGATTCAGCGCATGGGTAACGATGGCCTGGGCCGTGCCCAGGGCATCGCTGCCAATGCGCAGTACGGCGGTGTTGCCGGTGCGCAATACGCCTGCGGCGTCGGCGAAGACATTTGGCCGGCCCTCGAAGACAAAAGCGACGATGCCCAGGGGAGAAACCACCTGCTCCACCTTCCAGCCTTCATGTTCGACGCAACTGATGACTTTGCCGCGGGTGGCCGGAGCATCGCGCCAGGCCCGGAGGCCGGCGATCATGTCGCGACGCATGCGCTCATCGGCCAACAGGCGCGTGGTCGAACGCCCCCGTGTCTTGGCCCACTCGATGTCGGCCAGGTTGGCGGCCTCGATCAGGTCCCAACAGTCCTGATCCTCAAGGCGCTGGGCGAACAGGTCGAAAAACTCGCTGATCGCCTGGTCCGAAACGGCCGACAACGCGGTAAAGGCCGCCTCTGCCCGTTCGATCGCCAACGCCGCCGCTTTCTGGTCAGCCACGGGAATCAGCAGCAATTCGCCGCTGACCTGCTCGACCAGCAGATGGTCCCCGGGCTGGAAGCGCAAGGCCAGTTCGGGGCTGACCACGGTGACGCGGTTGCCGGCGAATGGGATTGGCGTACCAGCGATTAGACGTTCGAGCGCAAGAGACATGAAACGGTTTCACCATGCAGGGAGCGGTTGGGAAAGGTATAGCAAAATCCCGCCGGGGTAAAAGCGACAATTGGGTCTCGTTTGCAGGCTCGCTCTGAATCTTGAATGTGGGAGCGAGCCTGCTCGCGATGATGATGATGTATCTGACACGCTGAATGTGATGCTGCCGATGTCATCGCGAGCAGGCTCGCTCCCACAGGGGGACGTGTGATCGCCCGAGTTCTGTATCGCACTGTGTACACGCCCGTCCCCGACACACCGCGCCGACAAAAACCCGCACCGAAGACACATCGCGGATACACCCGATTGATGAAATGTGCCTGTCGGTCGGCTCAGCCGGTCACTGCACTCAACTCACTCAATGCACGGGGTATCACCATGTTCAAACTCTCGACGTCCTCCCTGACACTCGGCCTGATCGTTGCTGGCGGCCTGGCCCTGGCCAACGTCGCATCCGCCTCCGAATCCGAAGCGTTCAGCATGAAACAACTGGCCCACGGCTACAGCCAGGCCCAGGCCGACAGCGCCGAGAAACCGGCTGAAGGCAAATGCGGCGAAGGCAAGTGCGGCGCCGGCGAGTAACCCCTGCGCGGGGCTGCCCGGCCCCGCATCCCTGACTGAATGGAGACCCAGTCCATGAACGCTGCAATTTCATCGGCCGTCAAAGGCCTGCACCTGAACCTCGACCGCGCCGGTGCCTGGCTCGCCCCCCTGACCCTGAGGCTGTTCATCGCCTGGGAATTTTTCGAGTCCGGCCTGGAAAAATGGAATGGCGAAAATTGGTTCGCCGATATCCAGGAGCGCTTCCCGTTTCCCTTCGATCAACTGCCGGCCACGCTGAACTGGGAACTGTCGATGTGGGCCGAATTGATCTGCGCCCTCGCCATCCTGGTCGGCCTGGGTACACGGATTTCGGCCATCGTGCTGATCGTGGTGACCGTGGTCGCGACCGCCGCCGTGCACTGGCCCGCCGATTGGTCGACACTGAGTGAACTTGCCCAGGGTTATGCCATCACTAACAAAGGCCATGGCAATTTCAAACTGCCGCTGATCTACCTGGCCGCCTTGCTGCCGTTATTGCTGTCCGGCCCCGGCAAGCTCAGCCTGGACACCTTGCTTGGCCGTTTTTTCTGGCGCCGCGCCCCACACTGAAATGTTAACGTGGCAGCCTGTATGTTCCACCTCACTTGTGCAGTAGACAGGAGCCACCATGAGCGTGACCACCCAATGGATCGAGATCGACAGCGCCGAAGGTAAATTCGGTGCTTACCTGGCCATTCCGCATACCCGCAAAGGCCCGGGGATCGTGCTGATCCAGGAAATTTTCGGTGTCAACGAACACATCCGTTCCGTCGCCGAGCAATACGCCGCGGACGGTTACCTGGTGCTGGTGCCGGACCTGTTCTGGCGCAACGGCCACCGCATCGAACTGACCTACGACGAGGCCGGCTGGAAACGCGCCGTCGAATTGATGAACGCCACCGACATCGACAAGGCGCAGAAGGATATCGAACTGACCATCGACGCCCTGAAAGCCCAGCCGGGCCTGGACGGCGGTATCGCTTCGATCGGCTACTGCTTCGGCGGCCTGCTGTCCTACCTCACCGCCGCCAACGGCTTGGTGGACATGGCCATCGCCTACTACGGCGGCGGTATCCAGAATCAACTGGACCGCGCCGATGAAATCCAGGTGCCGCTGCTGATGCATTTCGGCGAAAAGGACAGCCACATCCCCCTCGAAGCCGTGGAGCAAATCGCTGAACGCTTCGAGAACAACGAAAACGTGGAAATCGTTGTGTACCCGGAGGCCGAGCACGGTTTCAACTGCTCGCATCGCGACAGCTACAACCAGCGCGCGGCGGCCGAGGCTCATGGCAATTCGTTGATCTTCCTGGGGATGGAGTTGCCGTAAGCAGGCTGCGACCGTAACGCTGACGCTGAAACTGTAGGAGCGAGCTTGCGCGCGAAGATCGTCAACGATGACGCTGAGTGCCTGACACCCAGCGGCGCTTTCAAGACCTGCGCGAGCAAGCTCGCTCCTACAGTTCGGGGCGTGATTAACGGGCTTCGCCCCCCTTGGGCTTATAGAAGAGAAACATCTCCGTCTCGGTGGTCTTGAGGTACTTCTTCGCCCAATCGGGTTTCACGTTGCGGTCGTGAAAGTACATCGCACCGTTGGTTCGGTCGTTGAGTTGTTTGTTCAGGGCCTTGCGCGCGATTTCCTTGGCGATCGCGTATTGGGTGGCCTCCTGGACGGTGTCGGGACGCCCGTCGCACCACCAGGAAAACTGGCAGTTCTTGCTTTCCGACCCTTGCTTGACCACCGCGCACACCGTGTCCGGAAAGCCTTCGTGCCCCAGTCGATTCATCACCACGCTGGCGACCGCTTCCATGTCGGCGGACGACTTGCCTTTGGCTTCCCAATAAATGGAGCGCGCCAGGCAGGTGATTGCATCGTCCAAGGGGGCCACACCGGCGGGATCGACCGCCTGCACTTCCGAGGTGGTGATGGCTTCGGATTTGGCGACCGGTAAATCACCGCCCTTCTCCGCCGCCTTCTCTTCCAGCACTTCGGCCTTGTTTTCTGCGGCTTCCTTCTGTTCCTGTTCAGTGGCCGATACCTGGCTGCTGAGTAGCGTGATTGCAATGCAAGCGGCTAGACAGATAAATCGCATGATCAACCCTTCCAGTTGAGTCCGATTCAATCAACACAATGTCGGCACACAGCAGTCGTTCGGGCGACATGGCATGAGTGTAGTTGCCAAATGCCATTCCGCTTGAGGGCCCACCTGCTGTATTTCTCGCGAAAGGCATTGCGCACACGGGGGTGTCATCGCGCATCATGTGCGCAGTCTGATCGAGGGAGATTTCCATGCCTGTCCTGCCATCCGCTTTGCGTCTTGCCACGTTGTCGTTGAGCCTGTTGTTCGCCGGGAAGGCGCTGGCGGTCGACGAAAAACAACTGATCGATTCGATCAACGATTACCGCAGCCAGGTACAGCGTTGCGCCGGTCAGGTGTCCTCGGAACTGCCGCCGCTGGCGGGCGACCCTCGCCTGGCACTGTCTGCCACCAGCATCGGCAACCTGCAACAGGCCATGGTGAGCGCGGGCTACCCGATGAAAAACGTGCAGGCGATCAGCTTGTCCGGCCCACGGGATGCGGCGTCGGCAATGAAAGCGATCCAGGAGAGTTTTTGCCAGATCGTGCTCGACCCGCAATTTGTCGACATCGGCGTGAGCCGCGATGACCGCGACTGGCGCATCGTGGTCGCCCGTCCGCTGTTGAGTGCGCGCCTGGGCACCTCTCAGGCTGAAGGCCAGAAGCTGCTGGCCGAGCTCAATGCCGCCCGCAGCCGGCCACACCAGTGCGGCACTCAATCCTTTGCCGCCGCGCCGCCGCTGACCTGGAACCCGACGTTGGCATCCGCCGCCGAAGAGCACTCGCGCTCCATGGCCAACAACAACTACTTCGACCACAAGGACCGCGACGGCCGTACGCCGGGGGACCGCGCTGAGCTGGCGGGCTACAGCGGGGTACAGGTCGGCGAGAACATCGCTGCCGGCCAGGACACCGCATCGCGGGTGGTGGCGGGCTGGGTGGCCAGCCCCGGCCATTGCGCCAACCTGATGAATCCGCAGTTCCAGGAGCTGGGCGCGGCTTATGCAGTGGACCCCAAGAGCGACTCGGGCATCTACTGGACCACGATGTTCGGGGCGCCACAATGATCGTCCGCCCCAAACCCAACCTGATCAACATTCTCACGTCGCTCAAGGGTTCGATTTTCAAGAAGATCGTGCTGCGCTGCCTGATGGTGACGCTGCTGGCTTCCGTCATCGTGCTGGTGGAAACCCTGCAACCGAATTATTTCGCCAAGGTCAACGCAACGCCGTTCACTTTGCTCGGTTTGTCGCTGTCGATCTTCATGAGTTTTCGCAACAACGCCTGTTACGACCGCTGGTATGAAGCGCGCAAGGCCTGGGGCGACATGATGGTTGCGATCCGCTCGATGATCCGGGAAACCCAGGCGATCAAGGACGTGACGCAGCGTCAGACCCTTCTGCGCAACCTCTGCGGATTCACCCACGCATTGAATGCCAGGCTGCACGCAAAGAATGAACTGCAAGCGGCTGGCGACTGGCTTGAGCCAAGGCCGGACGCCAACGTACCCAACATCAGCGCACGCATTCTTGATCACGTCGGCCAGCAGTGTTCGGCACTCGGCGAGGCCGGTGCGATCAGCGAATGGCGCTACACGGTCATGGCCAGCCACCTGACGAGCCTGACCCACGCTCAAGCAGTGTGCGAACGGATCAAGCACACGCCTTTACCCTTCGCCTACACCCTGTTGCTGCACCGAACCACGTACCTGTTCTGCATCCTGCTGCCCTTTGCCATGGCCGAATCCCTGGGTTGGCTGACGCCGCTGTTCACCGCCATCGTCAGCTACACCTTCTTCGGTCTGGACGCGATTGGCGATGAGTTGGAGGACCCGTTCGGTCGCGACGAAAACGACCTGCCAACCGAGGCGCTCGTGCGCAACATCGAACGCGAGGTACTCGCGGCTCTGGGCGAAACCGAGCTGCCGCCGGTCCTGGAACCCGTGGACTTCGTGTTGAGCTGAAGGGTTCAGACCTGTGCCTGGATGACCTCGATACCCAGCTTCCGGTAGTCGTTGATATCGCCCGAGGCCACGTGACGCTCGGTGATCAAGGTCTGGATGCGGTTGCAGGGCGCCACCACAAAGGGTTCGACAGCGCCCAGTTTGTCCGCCGTAGTGACCGCGATGACCTGGGAGGCGCTGTCGATCAGCGCCTGTTTGACCGGCACTTCATCGAAATGCAACGAACTGATACCCACCTCCGGATGGATCGCGCAGACCCCGGTAAAAAGCACGTCAGCCTTGATCCCCTGCAGCAGCCGCAGGGTCTCGTGACCGCTGACGGACATCGTTGCGAGGTTCAGTTGCCCGCCCGCCAGAATCACTTTGATACCCGGGTATTCAGCAAGAATGATCGCAGTCATCGGCGATGGAGTGATGGCGGTCAGGATGATGTCCGGACGTAGAGAACGGGCGATCTGCAAGGTGGTGCTGCCGGAGTCGAACATCACGATCTGGCCGTCCTCGACCCGGCTGGCAGCGATCTGTGCCAGGTGGGTCTTGACCTCATCGGTCTCGCTGACCCGGGTAAAGTAATCCTTGCCGGTGTCCTTCGGCCGGGGCAGCGCCCCACCGTGCACGCGCTGCACCAGACCAGCGGCGGCCAGTTCCGAGAGGTCGCGGCGGATGGTGTCTTCGGAAACATCGAAATGCTGACTCAACTCGCCGGACATGACCTTGCCGTCACGCTCCAGAATCAACAGGATTTTCTGCCGACGCACAGGCGGCAGCTCGGTGAGGGAATGCGAATCTTGCATGTTTATGCCTGAGAGTGCGGGTTTGTGCGAGATTAGCCAAACCCTTTCACAAAGGCAATCGAACCGCTGTGCTCAGTTGCTGGCGACCTGGGCGACATTGCCTGAAGTCACCAGCGCCTTGAGCGATGCATCGAACTGTTGCAGCGCATTCACTTGCAGCGCGGTCTGCTGTTCGATCTGTGCAGCGATCTCCGGCGCGGCCTTGCCCTGCACCCACACCGATGGCATCTGCTGGGTGCGCGAGCCTTCGGCCTTGCCGATGTACTGCAGGTTCGAATCATAGAACTTCGCCATGAACCGCGCCTCGACCTGGTCGTTGCGCTTGGACACCAGCCGGCTGTAGGTGTCCAGCATCACCACCACGTCCGGGTGCGCCTGCACCAGTGCGTCGAGGTTGTCGTAGACGGTCACCGAAGCGAACTGCCGGTTCAGCGAACCCAGCAGCCAGTTGATCGCCCGTTTCGGGTCGGAACTGCTGACGAAGGCGTTGCTGATGCGCGCGTCCAGTGCCGGGTTGCTCGCGCCCTTGAGCGCGACCGAATGGTATTGCTCAAGGTAGTCGAGGGTATTGAGGGTGTTTTCGCTGTAGAGCACGCCCACCGATTGGCCCGACTGGAAACTGACGGCGCTGTCGGCGACCGGCAGGAAGTGACAGGACGGTTCGGCAGCATTGACGGGCGTGGTGACAGCGGCACTGCCAGTCAACACAGCAACAAGGGCCAACCAGGTGGGAATTCTCATCGCGCAGCTTCCTTCGGGAGCGGATTCGGTATGCGCCTATCTTCCTCCCTTGCCGGAAAAACAGAACTTGCGTTTATTGATGGTCGCCATCAACTAAACGAATGATTGGGCACATCCGGTCACGAAACGACAGGACAAAACTATTTTCCGACATACAGCAGGTGTTTTTCAGGCTCCTTGCTAACCTTTTATTCCGGGCAGCCGATGGCTCTGCATCAGGAAAAGGAGCAACACAGATTGAGAAACAACCAACCAGTAACGCAGCACGAAGTTGCCCTGGGACCTCAGCAGAAACTCATCTCGACAACCGACGCACACGGGGTCATCACCTACTGCAATGACGCCTTCGTCGAGATCAGTGGTTTCAACAGGTCAGACCTGATTGGAGCGCCCCAAAACATTGTTCGACACCCCGATGTGCCCCCTGCCGTCTTCGCCCACATGTGGAGCGCGCTCAAGCAAGGCAAACCCTGGATGGGCATCGTCAAGAACCGCTCGCGCAACGGTGACCATTACTGGGTCAATGCCTACGTGACGCCCGTGTTCGAAGGCAGCAGGATCGTCGGTTACGAATCGGTCCGGGTGAAACCCGACGCCGACCAGATACGCCGCGCCGAACACCTCTACAAACGCATCAGCGACGGCAAGGCGGTACTGGGGGCCAGCGATAAATGGCTGCCTGCCCTCCTCGACTGGCTGCCCGTGCTGGCGATGGGCGCGGCGGGCACACTGGGTGGCGCGCTGCTGGGCACCACACCGGCCATTGTTCTCGCGGTCGCGGTTTCGGTGCCGATCGGCCTGCTGGTGTCGCGCCGGCGCAATCAAGGTGCGCTGCACGTGTTGCAGATGACGGAAGCCACCACGTCCGACGCGTTGATCGCAAAGATGTACAGCGACGCCCACGGCCCGCAGGCACGCCTGGAAACGGCGTTCGTCAGCCAGGCCTCGCGCCTGAAGACCTGCCTGACCCGCCTGCAGGACACCGCCGAACAGCTGAACGGGCTGGCGGGCAGGTCCGACGGGCTGGCCGCCGACAGCTCCCGTGGCCTGGAGCGCCAACGGGTCGAGACCGAACAGGTGTCGACGGCCGTCAACCAGATGGCCGCGACCACCCAGGAGGTGGCCAGCCATGTCCAGCGCACGGCGGATGCCACCCAGGAAGCCAATGTGTTGACCGGACGTGGGCGCGATGTTGCCCGCGACACCCGCGAAGCCATCCAGCGCCTGTCGGCGGTGGTCGGCGAGACCGGGGAATCCGTGGCGCAACTGGCCAGGGACAGCAATGAAATCGGCATGGTGGTCGATGTCATCAAAGGCATTGCCGATCAAACCAACCTGCTGGCCCTGAATGCCGCGATCGAAGCCGCCCGAGCCGGTGAGATGGGGCGCGGTTTTGCCGTGGTCGCCGATGAAGTCCGGCAACTGGCACAGCGCACCACCGAGTCCACGGCGCAGATCCACGGTTTGATTTCCAAGTTGCAGCACTCATCCAGCAACGCGGTGAAGACCATGGAACACGGCCAGCGCCAGGCCGAAGAAGGCGTGAGCTGGGTACTCGAGGCGGACAAGGCGCTGGTGGGCATCAGCGACGCTGTCGCGAACATCACCGAGATGACCACGCAAATCGCCGCCGCTACCGAAGAGCAAACCGCCGTGGCCGAGGAAATCAGTCGCAACATCACTACCATCGCGACCCTGGCCGATCAAACGTCAGAGCAGGCCCGACACTCTGCCGACCTGAGCAAGGAGCTGACGCAAACGGCGCAGACGCAGTACTCGCTGGTGGAGCGGTTCAACCGGTAAAAACGGCTGGCTCCTGCAGGAGTGAGCTTGCTCGCGATGAGCGTCAACGATGACGCTGGAGGCCTGATAGCCCGCAGCGTTCTTGAGGCCATCGCGAGCTGGCTCGCTCCCACAGGGGCCGCGGTGGGTCAGACCACCCGTTCCAGGGTATCCACCCCGGTTTTCTTCTTCCCCCGGCTCCACAACATCAGCAGAATCCGCACGCCCTTGTTCCACGCGTAAGCCACCGCGACACCGCCGACGATGGCCAGCACGACGCCCAACACCGGCTGCTCGGCGATACGACGCGCCACGGACCAGAACTGGAAATGGGTCAGGTAGATGAACAGCGTCGACGAGGCGATCAGGGCCAGCCCTCGTGAAAGGAGCCCCGGCACGGGAATCGACTTGATCCAGATCAGCGCGAGAACGCCCGGGACGGCGATGTCGATGTATTCCCTGGCGACCGATGCGTGCCGGTACAGGTACAGCAAATCCTCCCCGCCCATGACAATGACGGCCAGCGCACTGACCACCCACTTCTGCACGCTGGAATGGGCGTAGTGGATGGCCATGCCGAGGACCATGATTGCCAGGTAGTGTTGCGGCACCCGGTTGTACAAGGCGCTCGCATCGAACAGCCAGGCACTGATCGCAAGGTCCATCACGGCCAGTGTGCCGGCAGCGACCACCAGGTTCTGGAACGGGTTGGCCATGATCACGTGCCTGACCCGTTCGAACGACAGGGCGAAGCCGATGATCACGATCATCTGCACCAGCACTTCGATGTACCAGTAGGTGAACACGCCGATGACACTTTCGGGAAACCAGTTGGAAATGAGCAACAGGGTTTGCCAGTGGAACTTGTCGAACACCACCTGCACCAGCATGGCGTAGAGGATCGTCGGCGCAGCGATGGCGGCAATCGACTTGCCCAGCGAACGTGCATTGCCGCGTTCATTGATGGCTTGCAGTTGAAAGCGTGCCAGGGCGATCCCGGAGACGATGAACAGCACCTTGGTCTCGCCCACGATCGGCCATCTGGCAAAGACATGAAGATGACCGATGACAATGAACAGGATGGAAATCACCCGCAACAGGATGGGCAACTCCATGGCGCGTATGGAAAACCTCGAAGACCGGGTTTTCTGTGTCAGTGCGCACAATTCGCGCACCGGCATCAGCTCCCAGCGATCCGGCAAATGGCCGATCAGTTCTTCAAGCACCATCGAGGCTTGCACAAACGACAGCGAATCCCCGCCCAGTTCGACGAACGACAGGTTGGCATCCAGCTGCGGCACTTCGAGTATTTCCGACCAGGCCGCCGCCAGTTTCAGGGTCAGTGGCGACAGTTCCTGGCTGGCCACTGGCGCTGCGCCCTGGTGTTGGGCCATGGCGGGCAACGCGCGCTTGTCAATCTTGCCGTTGGGGGTCAGCGGAACGCTGTCGATGAACACGAACTGGGCCGGCACCATGTAGTCCGGCAATTCCTGGCCGAGGTGCTCGCGCAAGTGCAGCGGGGATACGTCCGCCGTGGCCACGCAATAGGCAACCAGCCTCTGGTTTGACGAGTCCGCCTGGGCCAGCACCACCGCCTGCTTGATTCGCGGATGCCGCGCAAGCACGCCCTCGATTTCGCTCAGTTCGATCCGGTGCCCGCGAATCTTCACCTGACTGTCCCCTCGGCCCAGGAACATGACACTGCCATCAGCCTGATAAGTGCCGAGGTCGCCGGTCTTGTAGCAGATGTCCTGCTCGATCCGGGTAAACGGGTTGACCACGAACTTGTCGCGGGTCAGCGCCGTATCGTTCCAGTAGCCCAGGGACAAATAAGGGCTGCGGATCAGGATCTCGCCGACCTCGCCTTCGGCGGCCAGTTGACTGGATTCGTTCACCACCAGCAGTTGTGCACCCTCTATGCCTTGGCCGAGCGGGATCCTGTCATTGCCTGCTTGCGCATCGATGCGATGGTGAGCCATGGCCTGCGGCGTTTCGGTGGTGCCGTAGAAGTTCACGTTGCCAGCTTGGGGAGCGATCAGGCGAATTTGCTGGTAAAGCGTTTTGCTCAGGGCGTCCCCGCCCCAGAAAAACCAGCGCAGGGCGTCGAACGTCAGTCCACCGAGCTTGGCCCCGGTTTCAATCAGTTTGCCCAGCGGCGGCGTAAGGTGGATGACGGAAATCCGCTGGTCCCTTATCCAGGTGGCCAGCGCCAGCGGATCGATGAGGGTCGACTGGGCCGGGCAAACCACCGTTGCACCGATCGACAGCGGCGTGAACACGTCCCGGTAGACCGGATCATGACCAAGGCCGGACAACAGGGAGAAACGATCGTCCCTGGAGAACCCGTGCTGCCGGGTGTGCCATTCGATGAAATGCACCAACGGCGCATGGTGGGTCACGACCCCTTTCGGTTCGCCGGTACTGCCCGACGTGAAGGTGATGTAGGCCGCTCGGCCCGGATCGACGTCCGCCAGGGTCTGATCGCCGGCGAACGCCTGCAAGGCGTCGGCAGGCAGTTCGGGAATACGGATGACCGGTGTCTCGAGCTTGAGATCAACGGTGGCGTCGCCGCACAGCAGCACGAAGGCAGGTTCGAGCGTGCGAATGATCTGATCCACCCGCGCCGCCGGATAGGCGGCGTCGGCCACGGTGAAGGCCAACCCGCCACGCAAGGCGCCCAGCATGGCGTAGACCAGCCCTGCACAGCGACTCGCAACGATCACCACTCTGTCGGTTTCGGTGGCGCCCCTTTCGATCAGCAGGCCCGCCACGCCTCGGCTGATCGCCTCCAGCTGGGCATAACTGCATTGCGCCCCGGCAGAAATGACCGCCGTGGCCCCGGGCGCACGGCTCGCTTGCTCGAGGAAGTCGGCGAATATCGGACGTTCAGCACAGTAATCCAGGCTGAGTTCAGGGTTGGGGCGAAGGTCATGCATTTGGTTTTTTTGCTCCGCGTGATCCATACGAGGTCAACATCGCGCCCCGATAAGCCTGGGTGAACTGACGCGGAGTGTAGCCCAAGCCGAGCCGGGACAAACAGCTCAGTGCCCGCTCAATCGGCGGCTCCCGGCCGCCCGGCGAGCGGCGCGTGCCGGGCCAGCAACTCGGCCACCCAATCGATGAACACCCTCAGCTTGAGGCTGATGTGCCGGTTCGGCGGGAACGCGATGTACAGCGGCATCGTCTCCAGGCGCCAGTCTTCGAACAGCGGCACCAGCTCGCCGCTGGCCTCGAACGCCCTGGACATGTACCGAGGCAACCAGAGGACGCCGAGCCCGGCCAGACCGGCGGCCAGGTAGGCGTTGCCATCGTCGACCGCCAGCGCGTAGCGGCCTTTGACCTGCACCCTTTCGCCCTGTTTTTCCAAGCCGTAGGGCACCGGTTTGCCGGTGCGTGCCCACAGGAAGCCGACAATCCGATGCCCGGACGCCTCCAGGTCGCGCGGATGCGCCGGCCTGCCCACCCGGTCCAGGTAACCCGGCGCGGCAAAAATCCCCAGCGGCAAGTCGGCGATCCGACGGGCCATCAGTGACTGATCCACCAGTTCACCGCCGCGCACCACGCAATCGACGTTTTCATCGATCATGTCGACGATGCGGTCGCTGACCCCCAGATCGATCTGGATATCCGGATAACGCGCATAGAATTCGGGCAATGCCGGCACCAGGATCAGGCTCGCCAGCGGGCTCGGCACATCCACCCGCAACCGCCCGCGCGGCAGCGACGAAGCGGCGGACAGGCTGGTCTCGGCATCGTCCATGTCGGCCAGCAGCTTGATCGCCCGCTCATAAAACACCGCGCCATCGGCGGTGACGTTGACTTTGCGCGTCGTGCGGTTGAGCAGTTTGACCCGCAGCCGCGCCTCCAGTTGCTGCACCAGCTGGGTCACCGTGGTTTTGCTCATGTGCAGGGTGTCGGCCGCCTTGGTGAAGCTGCCCGCCTCCACCACCCGCACAAAGGCTTGCATCGCATCGAAACGGTCCATCACAGCCCCTCGTGGCAATCGGATTGTTTGGTTTTCCCAAACAGTGATCGCCAAGGTTGCTCGTTTATCGCTCCGGTGCAAGCCCCTAGAGTGCATCTATCGCAGGTTTCGGGTCGCATCAGACCCTTTTCTGGAGGCACTGTATGACACAGCGTGATGTTGTTTTCCCGCCTGGACGCCAGGCACTTTATGAGCGCAACCGTTATTCGCCGGCCGTCAGGTCCAACGGTTTTCTGTTCGTATCGGGGCAAGTGGGCAGCCTTGAGGACGGTTCACCCGAACCCGATCTGGAAGCCCAGGTCAGGCTCGCGTTTACTAACCTGAACGCGATCCTGGGCGCGGCCGGTTGCTCCTTCGACGATGTGGTCGATGTCACCGTCTTCATGGTCGACCCGCAATCGACGTTCGAGCGCATCTGGAAGATCGTGCCGGAATTCTGGGGGCACGCGCCGCACCCGACACTGACCGGAATCGGTGTCACCTGGCTGTACGGTTTCCAGTTCGAGATCAAGGTGATTGCCAGGCTGCCACAAGCCATCGACGAGTGATCTGTCGCCGACGACGGTTTTTACGCTGCTCACCCCGGGCTGTTCAGCGTTAGAATCCATGGGGTTCGGTTCACTTCAAGGATGCCCGGTATGTCCAGCCACGAGACTTCCCTGCAAGACAGCGCCGCGCCGGAGGGTGTGTGCTACGGCTGCGGCGGCAGCAACCCCCACGGACTGCAGATCAAGAGCCATTGGCATGAGGACGGGGTGCATGTCATCGCCGAGCACCTGCCCGAGGCGAAGTATTGCGGCTGGCCGGACCTGGTCTACGGCGGGCTGATCGCAATGCTGGTGGATTGCCATTCCAACTGGACGGCGATGGCCTATCACTACCGCCAGGAAAACCGCGAGGCCGACAGCTTGCCGCGCATCAACTGCGTCACCGGCCACCTGGGCATCAAGTTCATCAAGCCGACGCCCATGGGCGTGCCGCTGATCCTCAGCGCGAAAGTGGAAGGTGAAGTGGGACGCAAGACCCGGGTCATCTGCGAGGTGTACGCGGGAGATGTGCTGACGGCAGTCGGGGATTCGGTTTTCGTGCGTGTGGACGCCGGGCAGTTGGCGGCCCAGGCGCATGCCCGGTAAACGGAAGAAGGCGCCCGCGGCGCCTTCGACTCGATGGCGACCGGCTTAAAGGTCAGTGATTTCCTTGTGGCGCGGCACCAGCACTTTCATCACGCTCCACGCCACCAGGTAGGCCAGCGCGCAGATGGCAAACATGATCATGTAGCCGGTGTGAATGTCGTTGATCGATTTGTAGTAGTCGAACACCCAGCCACCGATCTTGGTCATTACCACGCCACCCAGGCCACCGGCCAGACCGCCGATACCGACCACCGAAGCCACGGTTTTCTGCGGGAACATGTCGGACACGGTGGTAAAGATGTTGCACGACCAGGCCTGGTGTGCCGAGGCGCCCACGCCGATCAACAGCACCGGCACCCAGAAGCTGATGTAACCCAATGGCTGTGCGAGCAGGACCAGCAGCGGGAAGAACGCAATCACCAGCATGGCCTTCATGCGACCGTCGTACGGCGCATCGCCACGTGCCATGAAGTAGCTGGGGAACCAGCCACCGCCGATGCTGCCGACCATGGTCATGCTGTACAGCACCGCCAGCGGCCAGACAATCGCCTGCCCTTTCATGCCGTATTGGGCCGACAGGTAGGTGGGCAGCCAGAACAGGAAGAACCACCAGACACCGTCGGTCATGAACTTGCCGAAGGCAAAGGCCCAGGTCTGGCGGTAGGTCAGCAGTTTGAACCAGGAGACCTTTTTCTCCACGGCCCCCGGCTCCGGGGCGGCAATGGTCTGTGCGTCGCTGCGAATGTAGGCCAGCTCCTCGGCCGAGAGGCGTTTCTGCTGGTCCGGTTTTTCGTACAGTGCGATCCACAGGGTCACCCAGACGAAGCCCAACATGCCGATCACGATGAACGCGGCTTCCCATCCCCAGAGACCGGCAATCAGCGGTACGCAGATCGGCGCCAGAATAGCGCCGACGTTGGCGCCCGAGTTGAAAATACCCGTGGCGAACGAACGTTCCTTTTTCGGGAAGTATTCGGCCGTGGCCTTGATCGCGATCGGGAAGTTACCCGCTTCGCCGATCGCCAGCACGGCGCGGGACAACATGAAGCCGGCAATGGAAACCGGGATGACCGCCAGGCCGAATGCGCTGCACATCGCGGCGATCCCCTCGCCCATCGGCACGGAAAACGCGTGCATCATCGCGCCGGTCGACCAGATGCTGATCGCCAGGATGTAGGCCTTCTTGGTGCCGATCCTGTCGACGAAACGCCCGGCGAACAGCATGGAAATCGCGTACACGAACTGGAACACCGAGGCGATGTTCGCGTAGTCGCTGTTGCTCCAGCCGAACTGCGACGACAGATCCGGCGCCAGCAGGCTGAGCACCTGGCGGTCCAGGTAATTGACGGTGGTGGCAAAAAAAAGCAGCGCACAGATGGTCCAGCGGTATTTACCGACGGCCTGGCCAACACGTTGCGCATTAATGGGCTCGTTCAGATTCATGGCATCACTTTTATTGTTGGAGTTGGGTGATGATCGCTCGGGGTCAAGCGAGATCGGTGCACACGCGCAGCACGCCGATGGGCGCGTCGCGTCAGGCGAACAACAGGTGCATCAGGCGATGGGCGCAGCAGCCAGGGATAACGGGAATGAAACGGGGAAAGATCGAGCGGTCGATACCGGACCACGGGGAACGAGGTCGAGGGAGATGCAAAGGCGGAGTGTGTTCATGATGAGGCCCGGTTTTTTGTTATGGGGGGTTTGTAACATCATATGTCGTCGTACAACTGTGCCTTTTATAGCGATTCCCCTACCCGCCGTCAATCAGCAAAATTACCGTTCGTCTCCGCATTCACCTTTGCCTGAGCGCGACACCGCAGGCCATGGCGCGTTGCGCCCGGGCAATTGACGTGTGGGAGATCGAGGCCAGAAAAGTCGTACGACAACGCATGTCGCCCGATAGCAGAGTCGGTCAAGCGTTACCGACTCAGGAAACCATCATTTGACCAGGCGCTTTTCCTTGGACGGGCGATAGCCGAAATACGAGCTGTAGCACTTGCTGAAATGGCTCGGCGAAACAAAGCCGCACGCCACCAGCACATCGACCTGGGACAGCTCCGTGTGCTGCAACAGGCGCCGCGCTTCGGTGATCCGCAATTCCATGTAATAGCGCTGCGGTGTGGTGCCCAGTTGTTCCTTGAAAAGGCGCTCCAGCTGGCGACGGGAACGCCCGGCGTAGACGGCCAGCTGTTCCAGCTCCAGCGGTTCCTCGAGGTTGGCGTCCATAAGCTTCACCACCTCGCGCAGGGGCGCGCTGACGCAGATGTTTTCCGACGGCTTGATCCGCCGGTAGCGTGATTCCTCGAACGCCAGGATGTCTTCGATGCCCTCGACCAGCGCCTTGTCGTGCAGGCCCTTGATCCAGTCCAGCGCCATGTGGAAAGCCCCCGACGGACTCGACGCCGTGAGCCGGTCGCGATCGATGACATAGGGTTCGCTGGTGACGTGCGTGCCCTTGGCGATTTCCGCCAGGGCGGGCCGATGTTCCGGGTGGATGGCGCACCGATAACCGTCGAGCAAGCCGGCGATCCCCAGGAACCACCCGCCATTCCACAGGCCGGCCAGGCTGACGTCTTGATCGGCCGCCGTTCGCAACAGGTTGACCAGCTCATCGCTGGCCTTCAGTTCGGTGCGGTAGCCGCCGCAGATGACCAGCAGGTCGAGGTCGTGGATCGCCGCCGCATCGATCCGCGCATCCGGACGAATGACCAGCCCCAGGTCACTGACCACCTCGCTGTCGTTCAAGCCGAACGTACGGGATGAGAACAGTTTGGGTCGCAGCAGGTTCGCGGTGACGATGGTATCCAGCGCCTGAGTAAAGGCCGGCAGGGAAAAATGCTCGAGCAGCAAAAAGCCTGTGCGTGTCAATTGAACAGGCTGGTTGGGGTTTTCGTTCAGGTAGCGAAGGTTTTTCCCCTTCATGCCTCCGCTGAATTGGCGACGTTCGATCAAGGTTCAGGGCACTCGGTTACGTTAACGAACAGGCAATCAGGATATCGCAAATCCTCAGGTGTTCACCGATCTCCTGCAGGCGCGAGACCGCCCTACTGGCAAATCGAATGGAACCTCGCGTCTTGCGCTGTTTTCGAAGGGTTATGAGCGCTGATCCTTTCCTGGGCGAGGCGCCATTGAAGAGGAAGATCCGATGAACACTCGAGTTCTGCTTCTGATCGCCAGTTTCAGCCCGACCCTGGCGTTCGCCGAAGGCTGTGACGTGTTGACCCGCTCCCAAAGCCCTTCGGTGCCGGTGGTCGAGTCCCACAGCTGCTATGAGTACGAAGGCATGCCGGTCAACGCCATAGACTGGTCGTGCAGCAATGAAAGCAAGGAGATGCTGACCAGCACCAAGAAAAAGGTTGCACAGTGCGACGATCACTACCAGGCCAGTTGCGTTGCCACCCTGACCCAGGAGTCGTTGGCCAACCCGCATTCAACGAGCAAGGACAAGAACGCCAAGTCACCGAACATTCCCGACAATGCCCAGGTCACCACGTACTACTACGACGCCGAGCACTTGAGCCAGGTGAAGGCGGATTGCGAGTCGGGCGGCGGGCATTGGAAAACCCGATGAGGTTTCAGGTCCGCGTCAATGTTCGAACCGCTCTACCAGGGCCTCCGACATGCGAACCAGGTCGGCAAACGACTTGGCATTCATTTTTTTCATGGCATGCCCGCGGTGAATCTTCACGGTGATCTCGCTCAGGTTCATCTGGCCGGCGATCTGCTTGTTCATCAGGCCTTTGACGGCAAGGGCCATGACTTCTTTCTCACGTGCGGTCAACGTTTGATAACGGCTGTGCAGATCAGAGAACTGCTGTTCGACTTCCCGGCGCTTGACGTCCTTTTGCAAGGCCGTCGATACGGCGTCCAGAAGATCCTGTTCCCGAAACGGTTTTGCCAGGAAATCCACCGCCCCGGCTTTCATCGCCTTGACGGACATTTCGATATCGCCGTGGCCGGTGATGAAGACAATCGGAATGTTGGAACTGCTGGTCGTCAACTGGCGTTGGAACTCAAGGCCACTGGCACCTTGCAGCCGGACATCGAGGACCAGGCAACTGGCACTGTCGCCCTGGGGTTGCTGAAGGAACTCTGCAGTCGATGCGAAGGTTTCAACATGAATGCCGGCTGAGCGCAAAAGGTTGCTCAATGCGTTGCGCATGGACGCATCGTCATCCACTACAAATACCGTAGGGCTATTGCTGCCCTGCTTGTTGGATGGTGGATTCCCGCTCATGCACAGCCCCCGAGTAAGAAAAAGTGTATCCCACCACTTTATCTCACATTGGCAAGCACACAAGCCTGGATGAACCCACTGACATTCAGGCAATGAAATACAGTTGCAGGGCTGCAACAAGTGAGAGCAGATAACGTGGGCCACTCAGCAGCGCCCTGACCTGAGCACTGCAACTTTTGCCGTGGATGCACCAACTGCAGAAGTGTTCACAGTTGTTGGACAGCACACTGTATCGGCGCTCACCAAGCCTTGACCGCGCACGACTGACCACTTCGTCGGCGGGATACTCGCCGGGCTCCTGCACGATCCAGACCGGCCGGCCACTGGCGAAATGCTCGAGATCGATCACCTCGACCGGGCCCGCCATGAACGAGCCGCTGAACCCGGAATAATGAATGACCTCGCCCCTGCCCAGATGAATGCCATGGTGCAGATAGAACCCCCGTGGGCTCACCAGGTGCGCACCTGTGGGCAGAAGGTCTGCCTGCCCTGCGATACCTGCCAGGTTCAGGGGTATGTTCAGGAACGCCGCTTCATCGGATGGCTTGCCAAACGCATGACGTGCAAGCCCCACAAGGTTCAAGCGATTGCAAACTTCGTTGGCTGCCAGCGTCATGCCAACCGCGACGGTCGACCGAAACGCTGCACACCCATGTGTCAAAGTCATAGCCAGAGTCTTCACGATACGTTCTCCGCAAGCCTTGAAACGACTATATCGCCCGGCTTGCGAAGCTTCATTTGTACCTGTGACTACTTCAAACGACCATTGATATGCCTCTGCTAAAACCTAAGTATTAGGCCTCGGCCTGCTCCACAGGCAGGGTGAACTGGACAATCGCGCCGCGTGGACGATTGACGCTGGCCCACAAGCGGCCGCCATGGGCCTCGATGATCGAGCGGCAGATGGATAACCCCATGCCCATTCCCGTGGGCTTGGTGCTGTAGAACGACGCGAAGATCTGCTCGGTGTTTTCCGAGGAGAACCCTGGCCCCGAATCGCGGACACTGACCAGCACACCACCGGTGTCATCCCGACGCGCGCTGATGTGCAACTGGCGCTCGCCTTCGCCCACGCCATTCATGGCTTCGAGCGCATTCATGATCAGGTTCAGCAGCACCTGTTGCAGTTCGACACGGTCGCCTTCGATCGCGGGCAGGCCATCTTCGATCTCGGTCTGGATCGACGCGCCATTCTTGGTGACCTGGCCACGGGTGAGTTCGATCATTTCGCCAATCGCCCCGTTGATGTCGACCGGGCCCTTTTGCGGTGGGGCTTTGCGGATATGCTGGCGAATTCGACCCAGCACATCGGCGGCACGCTTGGCGTCCAGGATCAGGCTGCCCAACACGCTACGAACTTCATCGATTTGCGGCGGTTGCTGGCTCATCCAGCGCAATGCGGCGTCGGCATTGAGAATGGCCGCGGCGATCGGCTGATTGACCTCGTGGGCAATCGACGCCACCAGTTGCCCCATGGTCGCGACACGGTTGGCGTGGGCCAGCTCGGTTTGCACCTCGCGATAGCGCCGCTCGCTCTCGCGGATTTTTTCTTCCGCCTGCTTGCGCTCGGTCAGGTCCAGGACGAACGCCACCCCTTCCTTGCTGTCGGCTTCGAACATGGCGAGGCCGACGATCACCGGCACGCGCCCGCCGTCCTTGGTGAAATATTCCTTTTCGTAAGGTTGCGCATAGCCGGTGCGCATCGCCTGGGCCAGATGATGCTCGCTGATCTCGCGAAACGGCGGCGTGGTCAGGTCTCGCCAGCGCAGCTGGCCCGAGGCCAGGTCGTCACGTTCGTAGCGCACCATGCGCAGGAAGGCATCGTTGGCCTCGATGATATCGCCGTTGGCGTTCCATACCAGAATGCCAATGATGTTGGCGTCCACCAGGCGACGGATCTTGCCTTCGCGTTCCGCGACTTCGCGGTACAACCGCGCATTCTCCAGGGAAATGGCCGCCTGGGAGGCCACCAGTTTCAACACGGCAATCCGCGCGGGGCTGAACACGCGCGCGGCCAGGTTGTTTTCGAGGTAGAGCGCGCCGGTCAGCTTGGCCTGGTTCATCAAGGGCAGGCACAGGATGGAGCGAGCGTGGTGCTGACGAATGTAGGGATCGTCGGCGAACGACGGCTCGGTCATTGCGTCGTCGAGCGAAACGCTCTCCCCGGTACGCAAGACATGGTAAAGCAACGACTCCGGCAGCATGGCCGATGTCATGGGCTGGTCGCGCAATTGCATCGAGTCGCTGCCCGTGGTCACTTGCGCGGCGATGCGATGTTCGCCCGTGTCCGAGAGAATCAGCACGCCCCGCTCGGCGCCGGCCTGCTCGATGGCGGTGCGCATGATGACGTCGATGAGCTTGTCCAGGACGATCTCACTCGACACCGCCTGGGATACCTTGATCACGGTGGCCAGGTCGAGGTGTTCGACGGGTGTGTCCATGGTCGTGGTCGGCGCGAGCGCCTGCGTCTCAGTGCGCAGCGACGGATAGCGTGCCTCGAGCTGGCGCACCTTGCCGTCGGCGCCCCAACGCAGGTAACCATACCGGGCGTCCTGCATGTAGACGCTGGCGACCTTGCCAAGACCACGGGCCGCGTAGAAGCGCGACGCCAGCTCGTTGGCCAGCGCCTCGAGGTGCACGAAACCACTTTTTTGCGCCGAGTGGATGGCCTGCTCGAACAGCAGTTCGGCCTCGATCATCCGGCCTTCGACCCGGGCAATTTCGGCTTCCACCAGTGCGGCGCGGCTGGCGAAGTTTTCCGGGCACTGCACGGCCCAGGCCTGCAACTGATTCAAAGCCGTTGCCATGAAGGCCAGGTGCTGCGTCCGCTCGCCTATCTGCAGCAAATCACACCAGCGGGCGCGAGTCAGCGCATCGTAGAAGTAATATTCGGCTTCCTCGAAAAAAAGCGACAGCGTGCTCAGGAAACGCTTGACCTTGTCGGCGGCCTGCATCGCGGCCGCCAGATCGTCGGCCAGGTAACGCGCCTGGAGCTTGCGCACCCAATATTTGCCTTCCGCCAGCGCCAGGTCGGGATTGCTGGCGAGGTGAGCTTCCATGCTGGCCTCGTCGAACTTGCCCCCATCCAGGCAGCCGAAGACAGGCGCAGCCCCTCGCAGCATCCTGATCAATGCCAACTGCGTGCGCATGAAACAGGTGCCCAGGCCGAAGCGGACCTTGCGTGCGTAGGCCAGGCCTCGCTCGGCTTCAATCTGTACCTCGGGCAAGGGTTCGCCGGCAAAGAAAAAGTCGGACACCAGGCTGTTGCCGGCGAAGGCGCCATACGCCAGGTCGCCGATCCGGTTCGCCGCCACGAATGAACGACGTATCAGCGGACGGCATTCGCTTACGGGTCTCATCCAGCGCATGGAAAAGATGGCGAAGCACAGATAGGTTCTGGCTTCGAAGCGTTTCAGGCCCCGTTGCTCGACGAGCATGCAGCCGAGCTGACCAAAGCGGAACCCGGCCTGGTAATCGCCAAAGCGCCGCCCGAAAACCCTGAATGCGTTGGCATAGTGCGAGCTCGATGCATCGCAATTACCCTTTTCCAGGCACAGGATGATGGCCTTGCAGATCGACAGGCACGCCAGGTTTGCATCCGTCTGCAACGCCGGCGGGAACAGCTTGCCCAAGGCGCTGGCGGTCATCAGCGACGCGGCGTCGTCCATCAAGGGCAAATCGATCAGGGATTCGATTTCCCGTTCGCCGAGCAACGACCAGACATGGTCATATTCGCGGCGTACTTCATCGTCGCTCGGACGGGCCGACCACTCGATGCCGACATGCCGCAGATATTCCAGGCAGACCGTGACCGCGTCATCGCTGCGATCCATGAGCAGGTAGTCATCCATTTGCAGGCACACGACATTGCCCCGTTCAACCGTCGTGGTGGCACGGTTCGACAGTGCCGCCAGGCGCTTGTCCGCCACCGATAACTGTCCGGTCAGCAGTTCGCATTCGGCCCGGTTCAACTCCAGCGCGAAGCTCAGGTCATGCAGACGGTCCCAGCAATCGTCGTCCAGCAACTGCGCGCCCGTGGTCAGGTAATTGTGGGCCGATGCATAGGCCGTCGAGGCCTTGGCGCGCTGACCGGCCATCAGGTTGAACGCGGCCAGCTGCTCGCGCTCCGCCGGGTCGGTCAGCAGCGCTGCCCCTCGATTGAGTTGACCGACAATCTCGAAGATCGCCTCTTCGCGCTCCTGTTCGGGGGTGTGCGCCGCCAGCAGTCGGCCGATGCGCAGATGCGCTTCGGCGCGCTCGGCCTTGGGTATCAACGAGTAGGCGGCCTCATGAATGCGGTCATGCACAAACCCGTAGGCCCCTTCGAGCCGCTGCACCAGTTCCTGGCGGATGGCGTCCCAGAACACCGCACGGACCTGCGCCCTGGTAATGCCCAGCACGGTCGAAAGCGCCGCCGTCCCGGCCACGTTCCCCAGACAGGCCAGTTGTTGCAGCGCCTGCTGGGTTGGCGCCGGCAGGCGACTCAGCTTGCCGACCATCAGGTCGACGATATTGTCGGTGTAGCCCTTGGCGTGGATACGGTCCGGGCTCCAGCGCCACTGCCTGGCCTGATGATCGAAGGTCAGCAGTTTTTCGTCGGCGAGGGTGTGCAGAAACTGGATCACGAAAAACGGATTGCCGGCGGTTTTTTCCAGCACCAGTTGTGCCAGAGGCTCGATGTGCGCCGGCTCGTCATGCAGTGCATCGGCAATCAATCGCTCGATGTGTACCTTTGCCAGCGGCGCCAGGGTGATTTCATCGATGCGCCCGCCCGCACTGCGGATGGCCTGGAGTTTGCCTGTGAGGGGATGCGCGTCATTCACCTCGTTGCTGCGGTAGGCCCCCACCAGTAACAAGTGCTGCACATCGGAACTGGTCAACAGGTCTTCCAGCAGGTCGAGCGTTGCCGCATCGATCCATTGCAGGTCATCCAGAAACAGCGCAAGGGGATGCTCCGCCTTCGCAAATACCCCGATAAAACGCCGGAACACCAGAAGGAAACGCCGTTGCGCCTGCTGCGGCTCCAAGGCTTGCACCGGTGGCGGCTCGCCAATGATCAGCTTCAGCTCGGGAATAAGATCCACCATCAGCCCTGCTTCGGCATCCAGGGCGTTTTTCAATGCATCACGCCATTGCGCCAGCTCGGTGTCGTTCTTGCCCAGCAGCGTGCGAACCAGGCTTTGAAACGCCTGGACCAGGGTCGCGTAGGGAATATCGCGGCGGTACTGGTCGAACTTGCCGGCGGCGAACAATCCTCGCGGTGGCACCAGCGCCTTGTGCAGCTCATTGACCACCGAGGATTTGCCAATGCCGGAATAGCCGGTGACCAGCATGAGCTCCGGCGTACCACTGGCGATGCTTCGGTCGAACGCGGCTATCAGCGCGATCACCTCCCTCTCGCGCCCGTAAAGCTTTTCGGGGATCATCAGCCGGTCAGATATTCCCTGCTCGCCCAGTGCGAAGGCATCGATGCGCCCATGGGACTCCCAATCCGCCAGGCATTGCCGCAGATCCAGTTCGACACTGGCGGCAGTCTGGTAGCGTTCTTCGGCGGTCTTGGCCAGCAGCTTCATGACGATCCGGGACAGCGCCTCGGGAACGGTATTGACCCGCTCGCTCGGTGACTGCGGCTTCTTCGCGATATGGCAGTGCACCCACTCGATCGGGTCGGACGCCATGAAGGGCAGCGATCCGGTGAGCATCTCATAGAGCGTGACGCCGAAGGAATAGAGGTCGCTGCGCAGGTCGATCGAACGATTCATCCGCCCGGTCTGCTCCGGCGCCATATAGGCCAGTGTGCCGGCAATGGTCTCCGGCGCCTGGCGCTCACGGGGCAGCCACGAGGACAGTCCGAACCCGGTCAGCCGGGCCTGGCCATCGGCGCAATTGACCAGGATATGCGAGGGCTTGATGTCCTTGTGCACCAGCCCGCGCTGGTGCAGCTTGCCCAGTGCCTGGGCGATGCTGATGGCCAGGTGCAGAAATGTCGCGGTGGCCATCGGAGCATTCAACAACTGGAGCAGTGGTGTGCCACCCGTATCCTCCAGCAGCAGGTACATTTGCCCGTTTTCTCGCACCAGCTCCAGAGGACGTACAGCCCAGGCGCCATCGAGTTCATCCTTGAGGGCAAACTCGTGGGCGAAGCGGCCAAGGCAGGCCGGAAGCGGTTGTTCGGCAGTCGGTCGCGCAACGAGCACAGGACGGTCGCCTTGCGCACCCGAGACAGATTCCCGACAGAAAGTGCGTTCGCCATCGTTCCAGAGTATCTGCATGTGGTCATCCATCGGAGCGGGAACAATAGACAGGTTGTTGAGTGCCGCACAGTGCCGTCATGCCTTGACGATGTCGGCAGAATCGTGGCCGGACGTGACGCCCATCTCCAGAGTAGCTGTGAAGTGAAAACAGTACGCATCAACCCCGCATGCGATACAAAAAATAATCATTCCACAGCGGTTCCCGGAACAACAACGACGCTTTGGTCTTAGCCACTCATACGTAGGTATACTTCTACCCCCACTCACTTCGCGTATGTTGTACTAACGATAGAAAACTTCATGAGCACCCCTGATGAACCAAGATGCGCAAACAGGCAATTTTATGATTGTTGCAATCGTCGATGATGACGATTCGGTTCGGGGTGCACTAGAAAACTTGCTACGTTCCAGCGGCTACAAGATCAAGACTTATTGCAGCGCATTGGCCTTTCTCGAGACCAATGACCCCGCCCATACCCACTGCCTTATTTCCGATATCCAGATGCCCGGAATGAGCGGCCTGGAGCTGCACCAGCAACTTATTGCCATGGGCTATCGCATTCCCACTATTTTCATCACCGCTTACCCTGAAGCCCTTCCCCCGGCGATCTCCGACTCACCGACGCTGATTGCCTATCTGCCCAAACCCTGTGAAACCAATAAACTTCTGAGCTATATAGAAACGGCTCTGCACACGCCGCACTAAGCGTGTTTTTACTCGGCCCTGCGTGCCTGATTAAACTTTCGTATACCCCCATGCCACTGACGTATGGTTTTTCTGAACCGAGGTAGAACTGTGCTCGGGGTCATCCGCCAATAACATGAATTCACAGCAGACAATCTGCTGCTTTCATAAAAAGCCTGAACTTGCGGACTGTGTTAATCGCGCCGTTGATCAAGCGAGCAACTAACAGCACAGCCGTCGGGTAGCGAAAAAATTTCAGCGGAAGTTTTGCCCCATACATTCGGAGACCGACCATGACCTTGCACCTGGATACCCACCCCCACGTCAGTGAACCCACCAGCGCTTTCAACCCGGGCAAAGCCGGGTTCGAAGAACTGGTTCCGTCTCGCTATGCGCTGCGTGTCGGCGAGATTGACGTACTGGTGGTCAGCGATGGCGTGCTGCCTCTGCCGACCTCGACCATGTCGACCAATGTCACCCCGCAAGAGCGCGCTGCATGGTTCAAGAGCATGTACCTGGGCCCCGATGCATTCGACTGGGCACTCAACGTGCTGGTCGTGCGCAGCGGTGATCAGACCATCCTGGTCGACGCCGGGCTGGGCGGCCAATTCCCCGGTTTTCCACGGGCCGGTCAGTTCCCCAAGCGTCTCGAGGCGGCGGGTATCGAACTGTCGTCGGTGACTGACATCATCATCACTCACATGCACATGGACCATGTCGGCGGCCTGCTGGTCGACGATGTGAAGAAAAGCCTGCGTCCGGACGTGCGCATCCACGTGACCGCCACCGAAGTGGCGTTCTGGGAATCACCCGACTTCGAACACACCGACATGCCGTCGCCGGTTCCGGACGTCTTGCGCGCGACCGCCAATCAGTTCATCAACGATTACCGCGACAACGTGCGCACGTTCGACGATGAATGTGAAGTGGCGCCGGGTGTGGTCGCCAAACTCACCGGCGGCCATACCCCTGGGCACTGCGTGGTGTATGTGAATTCCGCGGGCGAAAAACTGACTTTTGCCGGTGATGCCCTGTTCCCCGTCGCCTTTGAACACCCGGACTGGCACAACGGCTTCGAACATGACCCCGAGGAATCGGTCCGTGTCCGCGTCCGCCTGATGCAGGAAGCGGCGGCGAGCGGCGAGCTGTTCGTGGCCACCCACCTGCCATTTCCTTCTGTCGGGCGAGTGGCCGTGGACGGTGACGCCTTCCGCTGGATTGCGGCGATCTGGGATTACTGATCCGTTCTGATCCGTTGCGAAAACAACAACGCCCCCGGCCAGCAGGTCGGGGGCGTTTTCGTTCGGCGACCCATCCCCGTGGGAGCGAGCCTGCTCGCGATGGCCGCGGGTCAGGCGACCGCCTGGGTGGCTGGAAGTCCGCTTTCGCGAGCAGGCTCGCTCCCACAGTTGATCGAGGTGAACCCTGGCATTGCGTCCACCGGAAATTCCCCCGTGGGAACGACGTGAACCCAAGCTCTGGCATTCACTGGAACCGGGGCAAAAAAAAGGCCCCACATCCGATCAGGTGTGGGGCCAAGGAATTGGTTGGTTGCGGCCAACCAAAGGAGCTCAGGGAAAAACGTTTACAGATCGAGTCAGATGCAATCCTGTGCGGCGCGTCCAAAACTTGAAGGCAACAGGTTCGAGGCCAGCAGATGCCGTTCGTAGATGAACACCTTGCCGCCATTTCCGGCCTTGTAGGCTTCCACCACGTTGTCCGCCGAGATTTTGCTCGGCACTACAATCCGGTAGCTGCGCTGGGTCTGCGAAACCGTCGGGTGCATCGCATCGCCCTGCAATTTCGGTACGACGCAGTCCGCGTATTGCGCCGGGGTCTTGCTGGTCTGCAAGGTCAAGGTCGGATCATTGGGTGCCGAGGCACAACCGGCGAGTAACAAAGGGGCAAACGCCATGGCCGACAAAAATAAACGACGCATTGGTCCAATCCTGAAAAAAAGTTCCGGTTGATCAGCAGGGAAACTGCGCCATCGGCGGGGTTAGCCGAATGGGATTCTGCAACTTCCTGGCCTGTATTCGATGGGGGCCATTGTCCGGCTATTGCCAACAAAGTAGAACTTGCGTTTGGTGATGGTCACTATTACCTCTAACGATAGTTGCCCTGGAACGGGGGCGTGGGTGGTGCTCTAGCCGGCCGTTCTGGCGCTCAGAACGCACTGCACGCGGGTCATCAGCTGCTGTCCATTGAAGGGTTTTCTGAAGTACCCGGCAGCGCCGAGGTCGCGCGCCTTGTGCTCGGTGGTTTCACGCTGGCAGGCGGTGATGAAGATCACCGGAAAACACTTGCCCCCGGCCTGCAACGCTTCGAACAACTGAAAACCGGTCATGCCGGGCATGCGCACGTCGGAAATAAGACACGCGGTCGAGTCAAGCGCGCTGCACGCCAGATAATCTTCGGCACAAGCATATGTCCGAGCGCTGTAACCCATTGACCGGACAAGACTATCCAGCGAAATACGTACAGTATCGTCGTCATCAACGATCGAAATGATTGGTGTATTTAACAATTAGCTCAACCTTCAATGCGTGGGAGCCATCTGATAAAGCCCCGCCTATTTGAAGACTGTCATTCGCCCCCACTCGTTACAACATACATATGTATAGATCCAAGCATAATAATAACCAGACTTAAAACCTTCACTAAATAGACTTAGAGCACCCTGCCGACCGCCATTAATACTTAGGTGTGAGTCACTCATACGAAGATACCTGCACTCAAACCCTACGCATAAGTGACGTGCGCGCTCAGTCCATTACTATTAAGTCAGTTCCGGCAAAACCCGATTTCCTGCAGTTTTATCCGCTCGATAACATGAATAGTGCATCGACCTCCGGGATATTCATGGAAGAGCTAACCGACCACTTAGGGTGAATATAATGAAGACTTCCGACCTTGGCCTGGCCATCGCTTTTCTTGCTGCGACGGGTTTGATCGCCGGGCACTCCGTTGCCAGCGACACCTGCATCGAACCGAATGTGGTCGCCGGACGAGAGAACAACGCACACGATGACACTGCGCCGCCGGAACAACAGTATCGACCACGATCGGCTCCCACCCGCATTGCCGAAGGCGGTGCCGATAGGCTGAACGAACGCCGTGTGGCCGAGGGCGGATCGGATCGCCTGATCGAACGCCGTGTCGCCGAGGGCGGGTCGGATCGCCTGATCGAGCGGCGTGTCGCCGAAGGCGGATCGGATCGCCTGATCGAACGGCGTGTCGCCGAAGGCGGGTCGGATCGCCTGATCGAACGCCGTGTCGCCGAGGGCGGGTCGGATCGCCTGATCGAGCGGCGTGTCGCCGAAGGCGGATCGGATCGCCTGATCGAACGCCGTGTCGCCGAGGGCGGGTCGGATCGCCTGATCGAGCGGCGTGTCGCCGAAGGCGGATCGGATCGCCTGATCGAGCGGCGTGTCGCCGAGGGCGGGTCGGATCGCCTGATCGAACGCCGTGTCGCCGAGGGCGGATCGGATCGCCTGATCGAGCGGCGTGTCGCCGAAGGCGGGTCTGATCGCCTGATCGAACGCCGTGTCGCCGAGGGCGGGTCGGATCGCCTGATCGAGCGGCGTGTAGCCGAAGGCGGATCGGATCGCCTGATCGAGCGGCGTGTCGCCGAGGGCGGGTCGGATCGCCTGATCGAACGCCGAGTCGCCGAGGGCGGATCGGATCGCCTGATCGAGCGGCGTGTCGCCGAGGGCGGATCGGATCGCCTGATCGAGCGGCGTGTCGCCGAGGGCGGGTCGGATCGCCTGATCGAACGCCGTGTCGCCGAGGGCGGGTCGGATCGCCTGATCGAGCGGCGTGTCGCCGACATTGGATCGGGATACGACTCGGCCATGTACGTCAACGCACACTTTTCCATGGACTGACCGAGGCGGGCTTCGTCGCGAGCAAAACCAACACCCGGCTTGGCTACTCCTTACCAAACGGGTTTTTAGCGCTCTTTTTCAAAGAGCGCTTTTTTTATCTGCATCCCGGCTACTCGAACTCCTATCGTCATTACCCATTTGTTTATAGAAGGCGAAAACATGATGCTCACCCGACTGTGCAAACGTTTTCTGGCGTCAGACCGGCTGGCGTTTATTGCCTCATTTTCCGCGGCGATCACTATTTCCTCCATCAACCTCATGCTGGATTCCGACCTGGCGCATGCCGTGCTCTACATCACATTGTTGTTCATGTCGGCGCATATCTTTTCAATCCGGATCGTCCTTGTGGTTGCCCTGTTCTGCTACGTCCTGATTACCGGCGGCTTTATCGTCGAGTACTTCTATGAGGCGACAGGCTCCATTGCCGGCTATGTCAGGTGCGTCGTTTCGCTGATTACCATCACCTTGCTGACCCTGCGCAGCAAATGGTCAACCGACGAGCTGCGCCGCAACCAGGCCTTCCTCACCAGCGCCCAGCGCTTGAGCCGCACGGGGAGCATCGGCTGGCGCTTCGACAATGGCCAGTGCAAGGAAATTCGCTGGTCGGATGAAGCTTTTCGCATCTATGGCTACCCACAGGATATCGAGCCCTCCTGGGCACTGATGACCGCCCGTTTGCACCCCGATGACCGCTCGATGGCCGACGACCTGTTTGTCCGGCTGGCCGCCGGAGAGCTGGACATCGACATGGAGCAGCGCCTCATCATGCCGGACGCAAGCCTGCGCTACGTGCACATGGTGATCAATGCCATTGATCCCGACAGCAACGCCCACAGTCGCGAATACGTGGCGGCGCTGATGGACATCACATCGGAACGCAAAGCCGAACAGGCGCTGTTCGATTCCCAGGCGCAACTGGCCCACGTCACCCGCATGACCTCGCTGGGTGAACTGGCCGCGTCCATCGCCCATGAGGTCAACCAGCCGCTGGCAGCCATCGTGTCCAGCGGGGAGTCCTGCCTGCGCTGGATGGACCGGGAAAAACCCGACCTGCTGGAGGCGAAGCTGTCGGTACAGCGGATCATTCAGAGTTCACAGCGAGCCAATGAAGTCATCACCTGCATCCGCGCGCTGTCGAAAAAGTGCGTGCCGCAGCGCCAGGAGCACGTGTTCGACAGCATTGTGACCGACGCCCTGGTCCTGATTCAGCAGGAGATGAGCCATAAACACATCAAGCAGCACCTGTCGCTGGGGACTGGCAACGCCCGCATCAACGGCGACCGTGTGCAATTGCAGCAAGTGATCATCAACCTGGTGATGAATGCCTGCCAGGCGATGGGCACGCTGTGCGAAGGCAAACGCTCGCTGGACATCAGCACCTGGGTGGAGCGCAACGAAGTGCTGATCAAGGTCGAAGACAGTGGCAAGGGCATCGAAGAAGGCCAACTGCCGTCGCTGTTCAACCCGTTCTACACCACCAAGGCCGAGGGTCTGGGCATGGGACTGTCCATTTGCCGCTCGATCATCGAGTTTCACGAAGGACGAATCTGGGCGACCAGCATCAAGGGACAGGGCGCTGCGTTCATGTTCGCCTTGCCATTGCTCAAACACCAGGCCGAGGTGAAAACCCGTAGCGACCGGCTCAACCCGGTGCAACCTTTACCCAACCTCAGCTTCGGTTGAGAATACGACACGACGCTCGACCGCAATTTAACCCTTAATGTCGCCCATGCCTGGCGATAACCGAGCATGCCACCATGAACTCAATCGCCCCCAACTTCGACCGTTCGACCGCCGCCCTCTCCCACCCCCGCACCGTGGTGTTCCTGGCCTACCCGCAAATGGGCCTGCTGGACCTGACCGGTGCACAGACGGTGTTCTGGGCCGCTTCCAAAGCCATGGCCGAGCGCGGCCTGCCAGGCTACGCCATGCACACCGCGAGCCTCGAAGGCGGGTTGATTCCCACCGCCGAAGGGCTGTCGGTGCACACGACGTCGCTGCAAGACTTCACGGACAGCCCGGTGGATACACTGATCGTGCCGGGTGCTCCGAACATTCGCCAGGCCATGATCGACGAGGTCGCGCTGGTCAACTGGTTGCGCCAGGCGGCGGTGAACGCCAGGCGTACGGCGTCGGTATGCAGCGGCACGTTCCTGATGGCCCAGGCCGGTTTGCTCGAAGGCTTGCGTGCAGCCACGCATTGGGCAATGTGCGACATGCTCAAGAGCGGTTTCCCGACGATCGAGGTCGATATCGATGCCATTTTCATCCAGCAGGGCGCCGTCTGGACCTCGGCGGGCGTCAGCACCGGCATCGACATGTCGCTGGCGCTGGTCGAGGCCGATTGCGGTCGCGACGTGGCCCTGGAAGTGGCCCGGGAGCTGGTGGTGTACCTCAAGCGCCCCGGCGGTCAGGCACAGTTCAGTCACCTGCTGCAATCGCAGATGGACGACGGTGGCAGCTTCGACGATCTGCACTTGTGGATCAGCGCCAACCTGGGTGATGCCAACCTGACCGTCGAGTCGCTGGCCCGCCAGGCGCAGATGAGCCCACGCAACTTTTCCCGCGTCTACAAGCGCAAGGTCGGACGCACGCCAGCCAAGGCCCTGGAGATGTTTCGCATGGAAGCGGCGCGGCGGATGCTCGAGGACTCCGAGCGCAACATCGATCAGATCGCACAGTTATGCGGGTTTGGCGATGAGGAGCGCATGCGCTACACCTTCCACCGTCACCTGTCGATTTCGCCGCGTGAATATCGCAGCCGGTTTTCACGCTGACGGCTGGCGCTTTTTCTGCAACCAGCCCAGAAGACCGCTGCGCTTGATATGCACCGGTTTTTTCGCCACCACGGACTCGCGGATCTCTTCGCGCTGATGCACCAGATTATCCAGAGCGAGGTGCAGATCGCTGCTGTGTTCCAGTTGCGCGCCCAGCATGCAGCGCTCGATGCGAAACAGACGTCCACTGGTGAGGCTGCGAAACTCGCCTCGCGAGCGCCCCTCGGAAAGAATGCCTTCCTCGCCCAGCACCTCGCCCGGCCCCATGCGCCCGGCCTCGATGAAGCGCTCACCGTCATGGATCGACACCGAAACCACGCCGGTGCTGATGATCATCAGGCAATCGGACACGGCATCGAACGCCAGCAGCACTTCGTTGGCCTGGTAGTCCACGGCCGTCATGTGCTCGGCAAGCCGGTCGCGATCGTCGACGCTCAATGAACGAAACACCCGGACGTCTTCCAGCAAACGCCGGGGTCGGCTCCATGCCTGAACGTCCGGCGCCACGCACCAGCTGACACCCGCCGCCTCGAGGTGACGATGGGCAAGGTCGAACATCAGGTTGCGCACTTCGGTCCGATGCGACAGCGACTCGACGAACCCCTTGAGTTCGTACTCGTTGTATTCCAGGTGCGAGCTTTTCACCGAGACCTTGGGGGTGAAGCCGGGGAGCAAGGCGCGGGTGCCCTGCAGGGCTTTTTCCAGGGCATCGATCGCACGTCGCGGGCGCACGCTGCTGGGAATGGCCATCAGCACACTGACACCGTAGGCATTTCCGGGGCGACTGACGTTGATGATCTTGGCTTTTGCCGCCAGCGAATTGGGGACCACGGCCATGCTGCCCAGCTTGGTCAGCAAATGGGTCGAGCGCCAGTCGATTTCCATCACCCTGCCCTCGACGCCATCGATGACAATCCAGTCGTCCACTTCGTAGGGTTTGGTGGTATTCAGCACAATGCCGGAGAACACGTCGCTCAGCGTGCTTTGTAACGCGAGACCGACAATGATCGCCATCGCCCCGGAGGTCGCCAGCAGCCCCTTGACCGGCAACTGCAAGACGTAGGCGGCGGCCCCGACGATGGCCAACAGGAAAATCACCGCGCCCATCACATCGTGCAGCAAGCGTGCGGTGTGCCCGCCGCGTGAGGTCAGGCCATTGCCCAGCACCACCGTCAGGGTCCTGGCCGCAAACAGCCACCAGGCGATCCCCACCATCGTCGCCATCAGGTTGAGAATCGCGTCTTCCGGCCACAACGGCGGCTGCAACGGGCTGATGCCGGCGGCCATCAGCCCCCAGGAAAAGGCCACGAACACGGCAATGCGTGAAAACATGCGCGACACCGGCCGGCCGGCGCCCAGCCAACGCCAAAGCGACAAGTCCAACAGCAGCAGAACCGCACCGATGATCAAGGGGTGAGTCTGGAAAAACATCAGCATGGTCTATTCCCGGCCATTGGCGCCCGCTCAGGCGACGGATGAAAGGCTGCTGCGGACAGGCACCTGGCGTACCGAGGCGCCGTCCTGCTCACCCAGAAAGGCACTGCACCGCGAGCGCAACCAGCGCTCGGCCGGATCGTTGTGCGTTGCCCCGCGCCAGACCATCGACAGTTCCTGCTGCGGCAGATCCAGCGGCACGAACTCGGCGCGCAGGCCGTCGATCATGGCCATGGAACGAGCAACGTAGTCCGGGACGATGGCAATCATGTCGCTGTCGGCCAGCAGCACCGGCAAGGCGCTGAACTGCGGCACCGCCAGCACCACTTTGCGTTGGCGTCCGATCTGGCCCAGCGTGCGATCCGCCTCTTCAATGACATTGCCCATGGAGGACACCACCGCGTGAGGACGCCGGCAGAACTCGTCGAGACCCAGCTCGCCGGGCTGCGAGTCGGCGCGCAAGAGCATCGGACGAATCGGCAGCAGCCCCTTGCGCCGCGCGTTGGCGGGCAGGTCCAGGGTGTGGCTGATGCCCAGGGAAATTTCCCCCGAGGTCAGCAGTTGCGACATCTGCCAGTGGTCCGCGCGGCGCACCACCAGGGTCATGTTGGGCGCCTCGACCCTCAAGCGACGCAGCAAGGAGGGCAACAGCGCGTATTCCACATCGTCCGAGAGACCGACGTGAAACGTCGCCTCGCTGGTTTCGGGATTGAACGCCTGGCAGCGGCTCAGCGCTGCGGCGATGCCATCGAGTGCCGGCGCCAGGTTGGAAAAGATCTCCTCGGCCCGTGACGTGGGCTCCATCACGCGTCCGGAGCGGATGAACAGCGGATCGTCGAACATCTGGCGCAAGCGCCCCAGCGCACTGCTGATGGTGGGCTGGCCAAGGAAGAGCTTCTCGCCGACACGGCTGACATTGCGCTCGTGCATCATCGACTCGAAGACCACCAGCAGATTGATGTCAGCACGACGCAGGTCATTTCTGTTCATCATATAAACCGCCCGGCGATTAGGCCTCAGAAGTTGGAAAGTTGGCGTGCCACCTCGCCCCCTTTCAATGGTCCGGAGCAACGGTGCGCGATGTATGAACAGATTAAGCCGCTGATCGGCAAACGTATGTCGTACCTGAGGACAACGCATTCATCCATGGGTGTGGCGTTTCATACCTGAGTATGGGGTTGGGCCTGTGGACGCCCGCGGTGAGGCGTGGCTCGACGCAGATGGCTGTTTTTCAGGGATTTATGTCCTATCGGATGAGAACCGTTGCTTTGTAGGATAGATCCCCATGTCCGTCCCCCCGCTATCAGATGTGCAGGGTCATAATGAAAAACAATCGGTCTGCGAGTGCGCGCAAAGCGTCGCCCTTTTTCTTCAACCTCTTTGCCAGACCCTCGCGCAGCCCGAACATCGTCGACGCCGTCATCAGCATCAGCCCCAGTCCGTGGATCAACGCCCTGGGGTGGGTGATCGGGTTGGTGGTGGCCTGCGGAATCGTGGTGATCAACTCCGAAACCCACAACGACCTTGCCCCGACGATTCTGTACATCACCCTGTTGCTGATGGCCGCCAATCTGTTCTCGATCAACGTGGTGATCTCCATCGCGTTGATGTGCATGTTGCTGCTGACCGCGACCTATCTGTACAACGGCGGTTATCAACACTGGGAGTCGACCACCGGTTTTTTCCGCTGCCTGACGGCGCTCTCGGCCATCACTTTTCTCGCCCTGCGCAGCAAATATGCCGCCGAGCGCCTGCGCCACAATGAGTTGTACCTGCTCGGTGCCCAGCGCCTGAGCCGTACCGGCAGCATCGGTTTTCGCGGCGACGGCAAAGCCATTTCCTGGTCTGAGGAAGCGGCGCGAATTTTCGAATACCCTCTGGGCGAACTGCCGACCAGCGACAGGGTCCAGGAACGCACGCACCCCGATGACCTGCACCTCGTCCAGGAGGTGTTTGCCAAGGCGGCGCGCCAGGACACCCTGATCGAAGTCAAACACCGTCTGCTGTTTCCCGACGGCCGCATCAAGCATGTGCACATGATTGCCAGCCCGCTGCTCGAACAACACGGTCGCTACGACTACATCGGCGCGCTGATGGACATCACCGCCAGCAAAGAAGCCGAGTCGGCGCTGTTCTGTGCGCAAACGCAGCTGGCGCATGTCACCCGTGTGACCTCTCTGGGCGAGCTGGCCGCATCGATTGCCCATGAGGTGAACCAGCCGCTGACCGCGATCACCAGCAGTGGCGAGGCCTGCCGTCGGTGGCTCGACCGACCACAGCCCGACTTGCCCGAAGCGCTGCAATCGCTCGACCGGATCATTGCCTGCGCGGGCCGGGCCAGCGATGTCATCAGCCGCATCCGGGCGCTGTCGCGCAAGAGCGATCCACTGCGCCAGCGCGAATCGGTGAATGACATCGTCAGCGAGACCCTGGGCCTGGTCCGGCAGGAACTGGCACATCACGAAATCACATTGAAGGTCGAACTCCTGGCCCTGACGGGCGAAGTCAATGTGGATAGGGTCCAGCTGCAGCAGGTCATCATCAATCTGATCATCAATGCCTGCCATGCCATGGCGGGCGCTGAAGCGCGCAACCGCGTGCTGTATGTACGGACCTGGGTCGTGGGCGGCGCAGCCGTGGTGGAAGTGGCGGATCAGGGCCTGGGCATCGCACCTGAAGTGCTGCCTTCGCTGTTCACCCCGTTTTTCACCACCAAGGAAAACGGCCTGGGCATGGGCCTGTCGATCTGTCGCTCGATCATCAATTTCCACGACGGGCAGATCTGGGCCACCAGCGCCGTCGGCCGCGGTACCTCGTTCAAATTCTCGCTTCCAGTGCTGGGCAGCGGGGCACGCGCTCAACGGCCCACACCGAACGACCATGCAAGGATCACGCACTCTATGGACGTCCCATGAACGAACAACACCCCATGAACAAAGTCGCCAATCATGACCCCCTGGTGTTCATCGTCGATGATGATGCGCCCCTGCGAGAGGCACTCGGCAGCCTGTTGCGCTCGATCGGTTTGCAGGTGGAGCTGTTTGGCTCCGTCGCCGAGTTCATGAACTTCTCCCGCCCCGACATCCCCAGCTGCCTGGTGCTGGATGTGCGCTTGCAAGGCACCAGCGGACTGGATTTCCAGCATGAATTGCTGGCGGCCAATATCAACCTGCCCATCGTGTTCATGACCGGGCACGGCGATATCGCCATGACCGTGCGGGCCATGAAGGCCGGTGCCGTGGACTTCCTGGCCAAACCGTTCCGGGAACAGGACTTGATCGATGCGGTATCGGCCGCCCATGCCCGGGACAAACATCGCCGAGAGTCCGAACGGGGCAATGAAGAACTGCGCAGCCGCTATGCGACCCTCACGCCACGGGAGCAAACGGTGATGGCGCTGGCGGCGTCCGGGCTGATGAACAAGCAGATTGCCGGCGAAATCGGCCTGAGCGAAATCACGGTGAAGATCCATCGTGGCCAGGCCATGCGCAAGATGTTCGCGCGTTCGTTTGCCGACCTGGTGCGCATGGCCCAGGCACTCGGGGTCGATCAGCCGCAATGACCGTCGCTCCCACTCGCACTCATACTTTGGTTTATCCGACTCACACCTAGGCGTGTCGGCAATGACCCTATGTAGAAGTGATCTCACGGCGTCCGCTCGATAGCATCTCATCACAGCGAATCGAACCGTCCTGCGGTTGTTCACGGGAGCCACGGCTTCGAACATCCCGGCCCCCGGTCACGCTTGAACAGACAACCCGTTAAACGATCGTTTTTTCTTCAGGAGTCTTCCAATGAAGCAGCAAATTCTAGTTATTGGCGCAGGGTTTGGTGGCGTCTGGAGCGCGTTGAGCGCAGCCCGTCTGTTGGACAAGCATGACCGCAACGACGTGCAGATCACGCTACTGGCTCCCCAGGCCGAGCTGCGCATCCGCCCACGTTTCTACGAACCCGACGTCCACACCATGGCAGCACCGCTGGGCGACCTCTTCGACGCCGTGGGCGTTAAATTCGTCAAGGGCACCGCCGACAACATCGATACCGACAAGAAGCAGGTCAACTACAGCGACGTGTTTGGCACCCAGGGCACGCTGAGCTATGACCGACTGGTCCTGGCCGCCGGCAGTCGCCTCGTTCGCCCAGCCGCCCTGCAAGGCATCAACGAATACGCGTTCGACGTCGATGAAATCGAATCGGCGGCGCGCCTCGAAGCCCATATCAAGGCATTGAAGAATCAGCCAAGCACCCCGGCGCGCAACACCGTCGTCGTCTGCGGCGGAGGCTTCACCGGGATCGAAACCGCTACCGAAATGCCGGCGCGCCTGCGTGCCGCGCTGGGCGACGACACGCCGATCCGCGTGATTGTGGTCGATCGTGCCCCAACCCCGGGTGCGTCACTGGGCGACGGTATCGGCCCATCGCTGATCGAAGCCTCGGAACACCTGGGTGTCGAGTGGGTGCTCAACGCCTCGGTCGCAGCAGTGGACGCCGGCGGCGTGACACTGGCCGACGGCCAGCGCATCGAATCCAACACCGTGATCTGGACCGTGGGCTTCCGCGCCAGCCCGCTCACCGAACAAGTGACCGGCACCCGTGACCCGCAGGGTCGCCTGCACGTTGACGGCAACCTCAAGGTGCTCGGCCATGCCGACGTCTATGCCGCCGGCGACACCGCGTACGCCGCCACCGATGACCTGGGCAACTACGCCGCCATGTCCTGCCAGCACGCCATCGCGCTGGGCCGTTATGCCGGCAACAACGTCGCGGCGGATCTGCTGGGCGTCGAACCGACTCCTTACAGCCAGCCCAAGTACGTGACCTGCCTGGACCTGGGCGCCTGGGGCGCAGTATTCACCGAAGGCTGGGACCGCCAGGTGAAGCTGGTCAGGAAAGAAGCCAAGGACCTCAAGACCCAGATCAACACCGTGTGGATCTACCCACCGGCGGCTGATCGTGCCACGGCACTGGCAGCGGCCGACCCGTCGATTCCAGTGGCCTGAGTCGCCAGGCGTGCGCACGGCACAGGGAGCCCTTCGCGCCCCTGGCCGTGCGCACTCGATGTGCTGGACCGTACAGCACCAGGGGGTTCGACATGTTTGGTTTTTTCGACGATCCGCATCGCGTGTTGAAGTTGTCCCATCTGTTGCTGGTTGGCGGGCTGTTCATGTTGATCGCCGGGATAATGCTGGCGTACGGACTGGATGCCTACCTGAATCTGCCACAGTTGGTCTGCGCCCACGCCTTGACCATTCTCGGCCCGACCGCCATCAAGCTGGGCTACGTGATGCGTCTGCTGTCCTTCAATCGGTTGCGCCTGGAAGGGCTCGTCGCCGGCAACGGTGCCACCGCTTGATGTAAAGGCTGTTGCCCATCCGGTTCGCGCGCTCTTTGCTGAACCGGCACTTCCCAAAAGCCCGCCACGCGTTTTTTGTGGCGGGCTTTTTTTGTGCGCGGGCGTTCTCCCGTGGGAGCGAACCTGCGCACGATGTTCGGCGCCCACGGATATCCGCGATCCTGCGAGGATTCCTGTCCTATCCTGTGTTCAACACCCGCTATTGGACATCGTCATGAGCACCCCCGAAGCCGCCCTTCTGCACAGCTGGCAGCGCAACGCCCGAGCCTGGATCGAGGCGGTGCGCGGCGGCGCCATCGACAGCCGCATTCAGGTCACCGACCAGGCCATCCTGCTGGCCATCATGGGTCGACAGCCGGCGCGTGTACTCGACCTCGGCTGTGGTGAAGGCTGGCTCTTGCGGGTGCTGGCCGACCGCGGCATCACGGCGGTGGGGGTGGACGGCGACGCCACGCTGGTTGAGGCGGCCAGGGCGGCGGGATCCGCCACGGTACACCTGGCAACGTACGAGCAGTTGGTGGAAGCCCGCGTAGACGTCGGCCGTGATTACGAGCTGATCTGCGCCAATTTCGCCTTGCTGCACCAGGACATCATCCCGTTGCTCGCGGCCATGAACGCCCTGCTCACGCCAGACGCAACGCTGGTGATCCAGACGCTGCACCCATGGGTAGCCGCCGACGGCGATTACCAGGATGGCTGGCGAGAAGAAACCTTCGCCGGTTTCAAGGGACAATGGCAACCCATGCCCTGGTACATGCGCACCCTGTCCAGCTGGATCAATGCGCTGGACATGGCCGGTTTCAGGCTGGTCGGCCTGCAGGAACCGCAACACCCGCAAAGCGCCATGCCGCAGTCATTGTTGTTGATGGCCGAACAACAACGATGAACGCCATCGCGCCCTGCAGGTCAGGAGAACGCCCGCGCCTCAGGACCTTACGAAGGCCAGCAAGTCGGCATTGAGCCGTTCTTTGTGCGTGTCGGTAATGCCGTGCGGCGCCCCCTCATAGACGATCAGCTTGCTGTGCTTGATCAGCTTTGCCGACGCACGGCCGGCGGCGTCGATGGGGACGATCTGATCATCGTCACCGTGGATGATCAGGGTCGGCACGTCGAACCTGGCGAGATCGTCCCTGAAGTCGGTTTCGGAAAACGCCTTGATACTGTCGAAGGTGTTTTTGTGCCCCCCGCGCATGCCCTGCAACCACCAGGCATCGATCACCCCTTGCGACGGCGTGGCGCCCGGGCGGTTGTAGCCAAAGAACGGGCCACTGGGGATGTCGATGAACAGCTGCGAGCGGTCAGCCAGCAACCCTGCGCGAATCTCGTCGAACACCGACACCGGCAGCCCGCCGGGATTGGTCTCGGTCTTGACCATCAGGGGCGGCACCGCCGATATGAGGCCGACCTGCCTGACCCGGGCAGTCCCGTGACGCCCGACGTACCGGGCGACCTCACCGCCCCCCGTGGAAAACCCGAACAAGGTTGCATCCCTGACATCCAGGTGTTCGAGCAATTGCGCCAGGTCGTCGGCGTAGTGATCCATGTCGTTGCCGTCCCACGGTTGGCTGGAGCGCCCGTGCCCCCGTCGGTCATGGGCAATACAGCGACAGCCGTTGGCGGCCAGGTGATACATCTGGGATTCCCAGCTGTCGGCATCGAGCGGCCAGCCATGGCTGAAGACCACAACCGGGCCCTTGCCCCAATCCTTGTAATAGATGTCTACGCCGTCTTTGGTGGTGAAGGTACTCATGGTTTGTGTACTCCTGAGCTTTCGCGATGACCGCAGGTTGAACAGCATGGGTAAATCGATCAGGACGAACTACGTAAATCCGGCAGGCTGGAAGATGGCATGAGTAAATGGCAGTCCTGTGTCCGACGTTGATGAATTTGCCTGTTTTACGTAGTGCGGCCGCCCCGTTGGAGGGAACCTTGATGACCTGACCGAGCCTGAAAGCAGGTGGAAATGAAAAAGTCCCCGGTCCCGCCGTCGAGTCCAGATTGCGCGCCAGCCGCCGCGCCGGGTCGCTGGCAGCGAGCAAAGCGCCGGGCCAATATCGCCAGGGTGCTGGAGCTGCTGCAACGTTACGACGAACAACCGGTGCGGCTCTGCGAGCTGTGCCGCCAGGCCCACATCAGCGAACGCACGCTGCGCTCGATCTTCAACGAGGTGTTCGGTATCGGGCCCAATCGCTATTTGCATGTACGCCGTCTGCACCGGGTGCGGGCGGCGCTTTCGATTGCCAACCCGAATACCGAGACGGTCAATCGTATTGCCCTGCGCTTCGGCTTTTCCGACCCAGGCCGCATGGCAGCCGATTACCACCGGCTGTTTGGCGAATACCCCAGCACCACCCTGATGCGCTCACGGTTTTGAACCCGGCCGCTCAGAGGTGCGTCAACGCCTTGGCCGCTTTCAGCGATTGTGCCGGCAGCAGCCCGAAGTACTGGCGATACAGGCTGGCGAACCGACCGAAATCCCACACGCCGAAGCGTGCACAGATCATGGTGATCGTGTCTTGCGGACCGGCGTGACGGATGGCGTTCCGAATGCCATGCAAGCGACGGATCATCAGGTATCGATGCGGGCTCATGCCCAGGTATTCATTGAAGACATTGCGCACCGTGCGTTCCGAAGAGCAGGTCGCCCGACAGATGTCTTCGATGTAAACGGCCTGGGTCTCCAGCGTGTCCAGCAGTTCAAGGGCACGCCGCAGGATCTCCTTGTGATCGCGATGGTGTCGCGGCGCGGCCGGCAGCGGATCAACGGGCAAGAGCATGCGGAACACCACATCCATCACTTCCTGGCGCGCAGCCTCCTCGCCGCTTTCGGCGTGCAGACCTTCAGGTGCATTGGCGTCGATGTGGAACAGGCGACGGGCCAGCCACAACAGCGGCCCGAGGTGACGCCGGGCATTGCTGACCATGTTGCGATGCAACACGGAAAAATCGAATTCATCTTCACGCACCGCGGCCCAGCGCAACACCCGTTCGCACGACATCGCCACCGTCAGCCAGCTGGCCGGGCTTTTCGCGTTGATGTGAAACATGGCATTGGGCACCATCCAGCCTATTCGTCGACGATTGAAGGCATGGCCATCCACGGCCGTGAATTCATGGCCGGTCAGCGGCAGGAAGATATTGAAGTAACCGGGCAGGCCGATGCCGGTGTACACCGTCCCGGCGCCCTCGCGACCGCTCATCAGTGCCACGCCGTTCAGGTCGACCACGTTGAGTTGCCAGTCACGCTGTTGCCGCGTACGCAGCACGTAGCGGCCCTGTACCCCGTACAACGCTTCTTCGAATTCATCGAAATCCGGACAGACCAGCCGCATCGGCGCACCTCACTGATCTCGAACAGTTGCAGGCAGCCTCCTTGCCGGATGAGTCCAGGCCAATGAGGATAGACCACGAATACGGCCGGTGATGGACAGCCGTGACCGTCCATCGCCCGCCTCCTCCCGTGCTTTAACGTTCCAGGTACTCGGAAGTGGAAATGACCGGTGCGTAACCGAAACTCAGTGCCGCCATGAACGCCGCATGCACTTGCGCGGCGGGCACCTTGACCCCGTTGAACTCAAGGTCGAGCGTCGCGCAGGCATCGTGCAGCACCGTGGTGGTGTAGCCGAAGTCCACTGCTGCGCGTGTCATGCCATCCACGCACATGTGGCTCATATTGCCGACCACCACCACTTCGTTGATTTCATGCCGGTCGAGAATGGCCTTGAGTTCGGTTTCGCGAAACGAATTGATGTAATGCTTGAGCACCACCGGCTCATCGCTGCGGTTCCTCGCACTGTCGTGGATTTGCGCGCCTTCGCTGCCCGGGCGGAAGAATGGCGCGTTTTCGTCTTTGAACTCATGACGGATGTGCACCACCAGGTCCCCTTTTTCGCGGAACCGGTCAATCACCCGCGCGGCTTGCGCGGCAGCGGCCTCGACGTTGGAAAGTGCCCATCTGCCTCCTGGAAAATAGTCGTTCTGAATATCAACGACCACCAGGGCCTTCTTGTTCGAACCAGTGCTCATGATCTTGCTCCCACTGAGGTTGCCGAATGAGACGGCCGGTGGCCGGGTCCTTCCGATCCGTCGTACGCCCCGGATTCAATTGTTCGTCAGGGCTGGCACCTGCACTTGCAGGCCCAGCGCTCTGGCCACACCGGCACCGTAGGCCGGATCGGCTCTGGAGCAGTTGGCGATATGCCGATGCTTGATCATCGCCGATGCATCGCCCATCGCCCGCGCGGTGTTGTCGAACAGCAACTGCTGTTGAGCCGGGGTCATCAGGCGAAACAGGTTGCCGGGTTGTTCGTAGTGATCTTCGATAACGCTCTGATCCCAGTGACCGGCGTCGCCTTCGAGCGGCAATGCCGGTTCGTGCAGCTGCCGATGGTCCTGCCACTCTCCGAAGCTGTTGGGGTAGTAGGACAACGTCGAGCCCAGGTTACCGTCGGTGCGCATGGCGCCGTCACGGTGATAGCTGTGGAAAGGACAGCGCGGGGCGTTGACCGGGATGTGATTGAAGTTCACCCCGAGGCGATAACGCTGGGCATCGCCATAGGAAAACAAGCGTGCCTGGAGCATCTTGTCCGGCGAAAAACTCACGCCCGGAACGACATTGGCTGGAGAGAACGCGGCCTGTTCGACTTCGGCGAAATGATTATCGGGATTGCGCTCCAGTTGCAGGATACCCACTTCCTGAAGCGGGAAATCGGCATGCGGCCAGACCTTGGTCAGGTCGAACGGATTATGCCGATGCGCACGCGCCTGGTCTTCGGTCATGGTCTGGATGCACAACTTCCAGCTTGGAAATTCCTGGCGTTCGATGCATTCATAGAGATCACGCAGGTGGCTTTCCCGGTCATTGCCGACCATCTGCGCCGCTTCACCGTCGCTCAGGTTGGTAATTGCCTGCTGGCACACAAAATGAAACTTGGTCCAGACCCGTTCGTTGCGCTCGTTGATCAGGCTGAAGGTATGGCTGCCGAAACCGTGCATGTGCCGGTAACTGGCGGGAATGCCCCGGTCACTCATGACGATCGTCACCTGGTGCAACGCTTCAGGCAGCAGCGTCCAGAAATCCCAGTTGTTGGTCGCCGAACGCAGCCCGGTGCGCGGGTCGCGCTTGACCACGTGGTTGAGGTCGGGAAACCGCAGAGGGTCGCGGAAGAAAAACACCGGTGTGTTGTTGCCGACGATGTCCCAGTTGCCCTCATCGGTGTACAGCTTCACGGCGAAGCCACGGATATCGCGCTCGGCATCGGCGGCACCGCGCTCTCCCGCCACGGTGGAAAAACGCACGAAGGCCGGCGTCTGTTTACCGACCTCGGCAAACAGGCTGGCCTTGCAATAGCGACGGATGTCAGCGGTGACGGTGAAGGTGCCGTAAGCGCCCGCACCCTTGGCATGCATGCGCCGTTCGGGAATCACTTCCCGGTCGAAATGAGCCAGTTTTTCCAGCAGCCAGATGTCCTGCAACAACGCCGGCCCACGCGGCCCGGCGGTCTGGCTGTTGAGGTTGTCGACCACCGGGGCACCGGTGGCATGGGTGAGATTCTTGTCGTTCATCAGGGCGACCTCTCGAGGCACTTGCGCAACCACTCGTCTCGATCACCCGCAGCAAAGGCTGGGTGACCGACCGCATGATCTGTAAATGCCCCGTCGAGGACTACGTAAAAACGGCAAATTGTCCGGGCGCCCGGCTGAGCAGTACCTTCGATGCCCCTAGGCCCGGGAGGCCTTTTTCAGGTTCGACAGCCCTGGCCCGTCTTCCACTGCCGAATGAGCAAACACACGCTCGACCTGAACCGCCACGTTTTTCGGCGCTTCGATGTCACCCTTGAGCGCGCGGTTCAATTTGCCGGTGTCCAGCGCCCCGACCCATTTGGCAATGGCCAGGGTGCCGACGCCATTGCCGATGGTGTTGGTGATCGCTCGCGCTTCCGACATGAATCGGTCGACCCCTAGCAGCAAGACCATGCCCGCCACCGGAATGGTGCCCAGTGACGACAGGGTCGCCGCCAGAATGATGAACCCCGAGCCCGTGACGCCCGCCGAGCCCTTGGACGTGAACATCAGTACCGCCAGCACGATCAGTTGATCGGTCAGGGTCAACGGCGTGTTGGTCGCCTGGGCGATGAAGATCGCGGCGATGGTGTAGTAGATCGCCTGCCCGTCCGGATTGAAGGTCAGGCCCGAGGGAATGATCATGCCGGCGACAGGTTTGGACACCCCGGCCTTTTCCATCTTGGCAATCATCTGCGGCAGTACCGACTCCGATGAGCTGGTGCCCAGGACAGTGAACAGCTCTTCCTTGATGAACTTCAGGAACTTCCACAGGCTGAACCCGCTGTAGCGGCATATCGGCCCCAGCACGAAGATCACGAACACGGCGCAGGTCAGGTACACGCAGGCCATCAGCTTGCCGAGCGAGAACAGCGAACCGAAACCATATTTGCCGATGGTGAACGCAATGGCACCGAAGGCGCCGATCGGAGCCAGGCGCATGACCATGTTGACGATGCGAAACATGCCCTGCATCAGGCTATCGAGCGTATCGACGAACGCTTTGCCGCGGGGGCCGACATGCGCCAGGGCGATGCCCAGCAGAATGGAAAACAGCAGGATCTGCAGGACGTTGCCCTTGGCGAAGGCATCGACGAGGGTGTCCGGGATGATGTTCATGACGAAATCCATGAACGATGCGTGCTTCACCGCCGAGGTGTAGGTGGCCAGGCTGGAGGTATCGAGGGTGGCGACGTCGATGTTCATGCCAGCGCCGGGTTTGAACACATCGACCACCACCAGGCCGACCACCAGTGCCAGGGTCGACACCACTTCGAAATAGAGCAGCGCGCGGAAGCCGACGCGCCCCAGTTCCTTCATGTTTTCCATGCGGGCGATGCCCGTGACCACGGTCAGGAAGATGACCGGGGCGAGGAGCATCTTGATCAGTTTGATGAAAGCATCGCCCAGGGGTTTGAGCGCAGCGCCGGTTTCGGGAACGAACACGCCGACGACCGCGCCAAGGATGACGGCGATCAGTACTTGTACATAGAGTTTGCCAAATATTCTTTTCATGACAGGGCCCTGATTTTTTATTGTTGTCAGGAAATGCCCTGGGGTCAGGTCAGGCGACCTGCCCCCCAGGCGTTGTGCCGCAGTACTACTTTGAATCGCTGGTGCAGGATCAGCGGTTGATCAACGCGATGACCGCCTCCGTGATCTGGCGTGTGGTGGCGTTGCCGCCGAGATCAGGGGTATGCAAACCGCTCTCGGTGACGGCTTCGATTGCCGACATCAACTGCTTGGCCGCTGTTTTTTCGCCGAGGTGTTCAAGCATCATGGCCGCCGTCCAGAACGTTGCGATCGGGTTGGCAACGCCTTTGCCGGTGATGTCGAAAGCCGAACCGTGGATCGGCTCGAACATCGACGGGAACTTGCGTGACGGGTTGAGGTTGGCGGTCGGCGCGATCCCCAGGCTGCCGGACAGCGCTGCCGCCAGGTCGGAGAGGATATCGGCGTGCAGGTTGGTGGCCACGATCACGTCCAGGGTCGATGGCTTGAGCACCATGCGCGTCGTCACCGCGTCGACCAGCTCCTTGTCGATCCTGACGTCCGGAAAATCCTTGGCCACTTCGTAGAAAATTTCGTCCCACAGCACCATGCCATGCCGCTGGGCGTTGGACTTGGTCACCAGGGTCAGGTGCTTGCGCGGACGGCTTTGCGCCAGCTCGAAAGCGAAGCGGTGGATGCGTTCGACCCCGGCACGGGTGAACACTGAGACTTCAGTGGCGACCTCCTCCGGCAGGCCACGGTGAACCCTGCCGCCGTTGCCGGAGTACTCGCCTTCGGAGTTTTCCCTCACGACCACCCAATCGATCTGATCGCCGTTGTGCAGCGGGCTTTTCACCCCCGGCAGCACCCGTGCCGGACGCACGTTGGCGTACTGGTCGAAACCCTGGCAGATCGGCAGGCGCAAGCCCCAGAGGGAAATGTGATCCGGTACGTTGAGCGCGCCCACCGCACCAAAGAAGATGGCGTCGAAGGTTTTCAGTTCCTCCAGGCCGCCCTCGGGAATGTAGTCGCCGTTTTTGAGGTAGTTGTCCGAGTTCCAGTCAAAGTGCTTGAAATCCAGCTGGAAGCCGGTTTTTTTCGACAAGGCCTCCAGCACCTCAACACCGGCGGCGATCACTTCGACACCGATGCCATCACCTGGAACCGCTGCAATTCTGTATGCGCTCATGCTCAACTCCACTCTCTTGATGTTCTTGTTTTGCCTGTCGAACGGACTGTTCAAGCAGGGGGTGAGCGGAGTATATGTAGTGAATAATTAGGTGTGAGTTACTCAAAATCACTACATAAATAACTTTGAGTTACGAATGAGCCAGACCCTGGATTTGTCTTTTTTTTATCTGTTGGCCAACAAGGGCAGCCTCGCCGCGACCGCCCGGGAGCTGGGCATCACGCCTCCGGCCGTGAGCAAGCGCCTCAGCGCGCTGGAGGCTCGACTGGGCATCCGCCTGGTCAATCGCACCACGCGCTCGATGAGCCTGACCGCTGAAGGCGAACTGCTTTTCTCCCATGCCGCACGCATCCTGACGCAGATCGATGAGGTCGAGCAGTTGATCAACAGCACTCGGGCCACCCCCAAGGGACTGATCCGGGTCAACGCTTCACTGGGCTTTGGTCGTCGCTACATCGGCCCTGCCCTCGGCGCATTCTTCGCACAGTACCCGGAGGTTGAAGTCCAGCTGGAAATCAGCGATCACCCCCTGGACCTGGCGACGCACGGATTCGACCTGGGCATCCGGTTCGGCACACTGCCGGATGCGGCCTTGCATGCCCGCAAGATCGCGTCCAACCGCCGCCTGTTGTGCGCCTCGCCGCTCTACCTTGAAAAATATGGAGTGCCGCAGCGGCTGACGGACCTGCAACAACACAACTGCATCTTTCTGCGACAAAACGAAACGCCCTACGGCGTGTGGAGCTTCACCAACGGTGGCCGCACGCAAAACGTCAAGGTACGCGGTGCGCTGGGTTGCAATGACGGCGAGGTGGCGCTGAACTGGGCGCTGGAGGGGCACGGCATTTTGTTGCGCGCCGAATGGGACATCGCCCGCTATGTACGCAGTGGCCGCCTGCGCCTGGTCCTGGAAGACCAGACACCGACCCGCGCCGATGTCTACGCGGTATACCCGCAACAGCTGTACCTTTCCGCGCGGGTACGCCGTCTGATCGACTTTCTGGTCGACCGTTTCAAGCACATCGATCATCTGGATGAAACGGCCGGTCTCCACGACTGAAACGCACAGGCCTCGACGCACGCCGGCGAACCCGCGAAAGCCGGTTGCTGGGGTTTTTCCTGAGAAGCTCGGAACGGCAAAGCCCTGCTCCTGCAAAAAAACAAAATTCCCATGTGTTTCCTTCGTGACTCCCTGCGTCGCAGTTCTTCATGGCCTATTCCCGGACGTCTGGAGTTCTCTCAATGCCCTCGCCCAAATCCCTGCCCGCTGCGTTGCTGGGCCTGGCGCTCGTGTGTCCGACCCTGGCCGAGGCCCAGGGACTGGAATTGGGAGAAGTGCTGATCGGGGCCGAAGAACCGGGCAGCGAAGATCAATCCATCGAAGACGCCAACGCCCGGCTTGCCGAGGTGCCAGGCGGCACCAACGTGGTGGACCTGCGTCGTCCCTTGCAAGGCCGGGTGGCCAGCAACCAGGACGTGCTGGCCTATCAGCCGGGGGTCTACGCGCAGTCGGCGGGCAATGAAGGGGTGAAGATCTCGATCCGTGGTTCAGGGATCAACCGCGCACCGGGCGCCCACGCTTCAGGGCTGTACACGATGCTCGATGGCCTGCCGCTGACCGGCCCGGGCGGCACACCCTATGAATTGCTCGAACCGCTATGGCTCGATCACGTGGAAGTGTTGCGCGGTGCCAACGGCTTCGACCGCGGAGCCCTGGCGCTGGGCGGCGCCATCGATTACGTCAGTCACACCGGCTACACCGCGCCCCGCTTGCAAGTGCGCTACGCCATGGGCAGCCACGGCTATCAACAGCGCCAGGTCAGCTCCGGGCAGGTGCTTGGCGATTTCGACTACTACCTGTCTTTGACCGACTCGCGCGCCGACGGTTATCAGGATCACACCGCCAGCGAAAGCCAGGGGATCATCGCCAACGTCGGGTATCGATTCAATCCGAATCTGGAGACGCGCTTCTACCTGCGCTACCGCCAGACCGACAACGAACTCGCCGGACGGGTCACCCAGCACGCCATCGAACATGATCCGCGGGCGGCGAACCCCGCCTACGTCACGCGCGATGACCGTCGCAAGCAGCCGGGCAGCACCTTCATCGGCAACAAGACCACGTTTTATCTCGATGACGACTCAAGTATCCAGACCGGCCTGGCCTATCACGACTACCCGATGGACCTGCGCGAAGGCCCCAACCGCCTGAAGGTCGCCTACACCGACGTCAGCGGTACTTTCGACTACAAGCGTCGCGACACGCTCTGGGGGCTGGAAAGCCACAGTACGGTGGGCCTGCGCGTGACCAAGCACCTGCCCAACGCCGGGGCCAGCGAGCAGGTGCGCATCCCCGGTGGCAATACCGCCGGCTACGCACCCGGCACGCACATGCGCAACTTTACCTATCAGGGTTCGGACACCGTCCTGCATGCGAGTAATGACCTGGAAATCGCCGAGGACCTGTGGCTGACCACGGGCCTGGCCGCCATCTATACCCGACGCGAAAGCGCGGTGACCTACCCCGACGGGGGCGGCAAGACCAGCCTCGGGGATTGGGACTACGCCCCGCGCCTGGGGCTGCGCTACCAACTGACACCCGACCTGCAGGTGTTCGGCAACCTCAGTCGCTCGGTCGAAGGACCGCATCCGTGGTCGCTGATCTACAGCGCCAACCAGCGCTTCCCGGCCGGCAGCGGCCCCGCCACCGGAACCCAGCGCGATCCGGTCGAACTGCAAAACCAGACCGCCACCACCCTGGAACTGGGTGGCCGTGGCGACAGTGGTATCGGACAATGGAGCCTGGCCTGGTACTACGCGCAAGTACGCCACGAATTGCTCTCGGTGCTGCCGGATGCCAACGCCACCACGCCCTACGAACTCAACGCCAGCCCCACGGTGCACCAGGGGGTGGAAGCCAGCCTGCAAAGCACCTTGTGGTCGCCAGACGACGGCGGCAAGCTGAGCCTGCGCCAGAGCTACACCTTCAGCGATTTCCATTACCGCGACGATGACCGCTTCGGCGACAACCGCCTGCCCGGCCTGCCAATGCACTACTACCAGGGCGAACTGCGCTACGACTGGCCGCAAGGGTTCTTTGCAGCGGTCAACACCCAGTGGGTGTCCAGGGTCGCAGTCGATTACGCCAACAGCTATTACGCCGACCCTTACGCCATTTTCGGCGCCACCCTGGGCTACAACGCGCCCAAGGACGATTGGCAGACCTGGCTGGACATCCGCAACCTGACCGACAAGCGCTACGCCGCCACCGTGACGCCGGGCTACGACGACAAAGGCCTGGACGCCGCGCGATCCACGCCGGGCGAAGGTCTGGCGGCCTATGTCGGGGTGTCGTGGAGCTGGCGCTGAGGCCTTCGGCTCAACCCATGCAGCGGGCGTGATCAGGCCTCGGACGTCGCACTCGGGGCGTCTGGAGTCTCAGCCTCCAGCTTCAAGCGGTCAGCCTTGCTGATGTACCTGGGCTTGTTCTTCGGCGCCAACTTGGCATTGGCCTTTTTGGCGTGGGCTTCCAGCAGCTGCTTGATCTTTTTACGGCGATTCATCTTGTCCACTCGGTATTGCCGACGTTGCGAGCCGGCGGGTGAACCCGCATTGTCCCGCGTTATTCAAACTTGCACAGCCCCTTTCCAAACACATCCTTGGCGTTCGCGTGGGGCCAGCCAGGAAATTGCAGGTTTTCGGAGCGATGGGTGATGGCCACGTCAGCGAGCTGGCGTGGAAACTGACAATGCAGACGGCGTCACCGGGCTTGACGCCGAACCGCAGCGGCTTTTTCTGCTCGGCGGTCATGAGGATACATCGGCACCCACGGCCGCCCCTGAAGCAGAACTTGCGTTTCATCATCCCGCGGATTATTTCTAGCAGTACTTGCGCGCCGTCTCCGCGAACGCACAACCCATAAAACCAAGATTTCATGAGGAACGCTGCTTGAGAACCTTTGACCTGATCCGCGATGCCGTTTTACCCGAATACCGTGATCGGGTGGCCGAGTACCTGGTCCAGTACGAAACCATCCTGGTGCACGAGCGTGCGCCCGATCCCGAGCTCGTCCAGGCCACTGCCCAGCAGTTACGCGGTTATCTGCGCGGCTTGAACACCACCCGGGTGTTAGGCATGGCGGATTGGGAGGAGCTGGATCGTCGGGTGATCAACACCTGGCTCGAATGACCGGCCCGACCGGCGCCGCAGCAGGTTGCAACCTGCCGCAGCGTTGACCCCGGCGGCGACTACTCGTAGAACGGTTCAACGAGGGTGCGACTGCCGACAAAAAAGCTGTCGGCCACCAGTCGCAGTGGCTGCAGGTCCAGGTCGCTGGCCTTGTCGGCGATCAGTTGATGAAAATGCCGGTACACCGCCGCGTATTCCCCCTCTGCCGACACGGCCTGGCGCACGCCGTCGATGCTTAACAACGCCCCCCCGTTATCCAGGCGCAGGGTGCCTTCGCTGCAGCGGACCTCGATGCTCCAGAGCTCATCGTGGCCGTGGTCGAAATCGAACTCGGCACGCACATCGAGCTGGCGCGCATCGGACATCCTGATCGAAGCGGCAATCGGCGACTGGCAGTTGTTTGGCACCCGCAGCTCGGCAGAGGCGACGAACAGCGGCAGCGCCAGCAAGTGGGTGGCAATCGACAAGGCATTGATACCGGGATCGAAAACGCCCAGGCCGCCAGGCTGCCAGATCCATGTCTGGCCGGGGTGCCATTTGCGCACATCTTCCTTCCAGTCGATCTGCACACTGTTCAAGGTACGGCCAGCCAGCCAGTCACGGGCGGCCTGGATGCCGGGCGCATACCGCGAGTGCCAGGCGAACAAGGCGCTGATCCCCTGTTCGCCGGCCTGATCGGCCAATGCCATCGCTTCACCCAGCGTGGCACAGGGCGGTTTTTCAACCAGCACATGCTTGCCCGCCGCCAGCGCCTGCTGCACCAGCGCGAAGCGGCCCTGCGGCGGGGTGCAAAAGGCAATCGCATCGACAGGCGGGCCATTTTCCAGCAACTCACCCAGCGACTTGAAGTTCTCTACCCCGGCGCAGGGCTGACCCTGCGTTGCGACGGACACCAGCTGGAACGCGGGGTTGGCCTTGATCGCCGGCACGTGTTGATCCTGGGCGATCTTGCCGTAACCCACCAGGCCGAGACGGATCGGTTGCATCAAATGACTCCTTGTTGTTTGTCTTGTTTGGATCGGCGAACGGGCAAGATACGTCTGTATCGCGGGGAAGTCATGGGTGGCGTGCTGCCCCTGAGACAAAAATGTCGCCGGCCGGTTTCGCCGGCTTGACAGGCGCCGGCAGATGCTAAGCTTTCGGCACAGTGGTCGCATTACTGAATGATCGGTATCCGTGGCAAGCGAAGGGAGTAGCGGGAATGAATGTAATCACCACTGACGACAGGCATCGTCTTGCCCTGGTTGACGCGTTGCGATGCTTTGCGGCCTTTTGGGTGGTGCTGTTCCATCTGTCCGAAGGCAGCCACATCCCGACGCTGCTCGCGACCATCCCCTCCTGGTTGAAATATGCAGTCTTCGATGCCGGTCACCTGGGCGTCCCGGTCTTTTTCGTGCTGAGCGGTATCGTCATGGCGACTACCACTTCTCGGGTGACGATGAACAATGTCAACGCTGCACATTTCGTCGCGCGCCGGCTGATTCGCCTGGCACCGCCCTACTATGCCGCCATTGCACTGGGGGTGGCCGTGATTGCCACCAAGCGCCTGTTTGGCCAACCGGCAATCGAGATGCCAGGCGTCACGGACATTCTGGCGCACCTGGTGTTTCTGCAGGATATCCTCGGCATAAAGAACATCATCACGGTGTTCTGGACCCTGTGCATCGAGGTCCAGTTCTACATCGCCTTTGCCCTGCTGCTGTGGCTCGCCGATCAGGCCGCCGGCAGCGAAGTGTTCAAGTCGCGCAACCATTTCATCTGGGCCAGCGCACTGCTGGCGCTGCTCTGGCCCACCGAGATCATTCACTCGATCGGCTGGAAAGGCGGGTTCATCGCGTTCTGGTACAGCTTCATGGCTGGCGTGCTGTGCGCACAGACCCTTTCCGGCACGGCACAGAGCCGCTTCGTCGCCATGGGCTATTGCGCACTGATATTGCTGATCGGCGTGGTTGGCGACGACTCGTTTGCAATGGCGGCCGGATTGACCGGCCTGGCGTTTTGCCTGCTGATCAATCGCTCCGTCACGCTGGGCTTCCTGACCAGCTACCCCGTGCAAAAAATGGCGCTGATTTCCTACAGCCTGTACTTGTTCCATGCCCCGGTGACCGGCACCTTCATGCGCATTTACCGGCGTTTCATGCCGGCCGGGCTGGCTTCGGACGCGCTGGCGACGGTCCTGATCATCGCCAGTTGCATCGCCTTCGCCGCGATCGCCTACGTCCTGTTCGAACGCCCCGCCATCGCCTGGAGCCGACGCATCAAGTTCAGACGCACGGACGCCGCGGTGTTCAATCAATTGTAATCCCGTCCACGGCTCAGACCTCAGGCGTCGTGCGCTCGCCCCCGTCAACGACTCTCACGCGATGACAGTCGGACGGCCCGAGCTTCTGGCCGCTGGCGGAACGAACCTCAATCGGCATCAACGGCTCACCCCGCTCATCGTCCAGCAGCAGGGAGCGCGTCTCGTGGGGCTCGAACAGAAAACGTTCGCCCCACTGCCGCAGGCTGACGACAATCGGAAAGATCTCCCGGCCCTGTTCCGTCAGGACGTACTCCTTGTAGGCGCTGCCATCCGACGCCGGTCGAACCTCGAACACCCCCACCTCGACCAGCGCTTTCAATCGCGCGGTCAGAATATTCCTGGCCACCCCCAGGTTCTTTTGAAATTCGCTGAACCGGCGAATGTCATCGAATGCGTCGCGAACGATCATCAGCGACCAGCGATCGCCAATGGCCTCCAGCGCACGGGCCACCGGGCATTCGCGGGCGGAGGGTGAAGCCTCTTCGATCATCGTCTTTCCCCTTTTTTTGATCGGCCCAGGCCAATCTCCTCGACCAATGTGGTTGCAATTTGAAACTTGATTGAGCAACATCCGAATCAAGTTTTGATTTGAAACCAGTTTACCCCAGGGAGATTCACATGACAGCCGATGCCGACTGCGCCCGCCAACCATTCGTCCGGCATGCCGGCGACTCTGTGGGGCTTTCCCCGTCGCTCACCCTGTTGTTCTCCGTCACCTGCGCGCTGGCGGTCGCCAACGTTTACTTCGCACAACCCTTGCTCGACTCCATGGCCCGCAGCCTGGGCGTCAGCCCTTCCCTGATCGGGATGGTGGTGACGGCGACCCAGGTGGGTTATGCGCTGGGTTTGTTGTTCATCGTGCCATTGGGCGACCTGCTGAACCGCAAATGGCTGATACTGACGCAGGTGCTGCTGTCTGCGCTGGCGCTCATCGCGGTCGGCGCCGCGTGGCAATGGTGGGTGCTGTTGGCCGCCATGATCGTCGTCGGCATGCTGGCCGTGGTGGTGCAAGTGCTGGTGGCCTACGCCGCCGTGCTGGCGACACCGGCACAACGTGGCCAGGCCGTGGGAACCGTCACCAGCGGCATTGTCCTGGGCATTCTGCTGGCCCGGTTGAGCGCCGGGATGATCGCGGACCTGGCAGGCTGGCGCACCGTCTATTTCGTGTCCTCGGGGTTGATGCTGACCCTCGCGATCGTGTTCTGCAGGGTCCTGCCATCCACCGCAGCGCCGCGCAATCATTCCAGCTACACAGGGCTCATCCGCTCACTGTTCATTCTGTTTCTGACCGACCCGATCCTGCGGATCAGAGGTTTGCTGGCCCTGCTGATCTTCGCCGCTTTTTCCGTGCTCTGGACCGCCATGGTACTGCCCATGAGCGCCCCGCCGCTGTCGCTGTCTCATACGGCCATCGGCCTGTTCGGCCTGGCCGGCATCGCCGGTGCGCTGGCGGCCCGGCGCTCCGGTCGCTGGGCTGATCAGGGACATGGGCAACGGGTCACCGGGTGTTCGCTGGCCATCCTGACGCTGTCCTGGTTGCCCATTGCGCTGGCCGAGACGTCGTTGCTCGCGCTGGTCTTCGGCGTGATCCTGCTCGACTTCGCGGTACAGGCGGTACACGTCACCAACCAGAGCCTGATTTTCGCGGCGCGGCCCGACGCGCACAGTCGCATGGTCGGCGCCTACATGTGCTTTTACTCGGTGGGCAGCGCACTCGGCGCCGCCGCCGCGACCCAGGTGTACGCGCTTCTGGGTTGGCCTGCGGTCAGCCTGCTGGGCGCCTCGATCAGCGCAACGGCACTCGTGCTGTGGTTTTTCACCGCACATTCCTCAACGACCGATCAAGGACCATCAGCATGAAGACGCGGCACCTGCTGCTCGCCATTTCGATCACCGCCATCTGGGGCCTGAACTTCTCGGTGATCAAGCTGGGGCTGGGTACGGTCGACCCCCTGATTCTTGCCGGCCTGCGCTTTACCCTCTGCGCACTTCCCGCGATCTTTTTCATCCCCAGACCCGACGTGCAATGGCGCTACATCGTGGGTTACGGACTGGTCTTCGGTATCGGGCTCTGGGGTGTGGTCAACCTGGGCATCAAGGCTGGACTTTCAGCAGGCATCGCCTCGCTGGTGCTGCAGTTCAGCGCGTTTTTCACCCTTCTGCTCGGCGCGTGGGTCTTCAAGGAAGCGATCTCCCGCTATCAACTGGCAGGCATGGGCCTCGCACTGTGCGGCTTGTTGAGCATTCTCTCCATCGTCGATGGAACCGTCACCAGCGCCGGGTTGATCCTGGTGCTGCTCGGCGCACTGGCCTGGAGTGCGGCCAATATGATCAACAAAAAGGCTCGAACCACACAGGTATTCGCGTTCCTGGTGTGGTCCAGCGCGTTTTCGCCGATCCCGCTGTTTGCGCTCGAGTACGCGGTGAACGGTTCGACAGGCTACAGCGCACTGGTCAATCAACTGGACAGTCGCGCCATCCTGTCGATCCTGTTCCAGGTCTACCCCAACACCCTGTTCGGCTACTGGGTGTGGAACTCGCTGCTCAAACGATACCCGGTGTCCACCGTTGCCCCCTTGTCCTTGCTGGTGCCGGTGTTCGGCTTGCTCGGCTCGGTGGTGATATTCGACGAGCACCTGTCGCTCAACAAACTCGTTGCCGTGGCGCTCATCGTCTCGGGGCTGGGTGTCGGCCTGTACGGCCAGCGGTTGCTGAACGCGGTGCTCAGGCATCGCTGCCCGTCTTGAAGTCACGGCTCGGCTTTCCTTTGTCGAACCACTGGCCTCGGACAACGCGCGGGGTTCACCGATAGCCTGCCGCCTGATTACTCCCGCGCAGGCTCGGGAATACGCCGCAACACATCATCGTACGGCGCCAGATCGAGAAACGCCGTGGCCTCGAAGACCTTGCCGTCGCGCAGGTGGAAGATCCAGGCATAACTGTTGTTGTAGGCCTGGCCATCACGCGCTGTGCCGACACCCTCCCATTGGACCACCACGTGATCGCCATCCGCCCAGACCTGCTTGCGCACCGGCCGCACCGGGCTCGACAAACGCGAGACAAACGGCCGCACGGCTTGCTCGACGAAAGCATCGACGCCTCGATAAACGCCGGCACTGGGGCTGGAACCCTTGATGGTCCAGACCACGTCCGGGGTCAATAGGTCGCTGAAGAACGTGGTGCCACCAGCGGCCCAACGGTCGAAGGCTTCGCTGACCTGTTTTTTGTTGCGTGCTTCGACGGCGGAATTGGCATTGATCGCGCCGGACCAAAGCCCCATGCCCACCAGTACGGCAAGGGCTAACCAACGCGTCTTTTGAAAAAGTGATGAGTACATGAACATGATCTCCTCTGCAGCTCACACCCGGGGCTGCAACCGGGTGCCGCCGAATATCAATTGCTGAACCATCGGGCGCGACACAAATCGACCGGGGAAAACAGGATCGGGCGCACTGGCGTCAGTCAATTGCGCGATGTGCTCGTCTTCCAGTTGCAAGCTCAATGCCCCCAGATTGTCCTCCGCCTGCGCCAGCGTCCTGGCCCCCATCACGGGTGCGACAACCGCCGGATTGAGCAGCGTCCACGCCAGGGCTACCTGGGAAGGTGTCGCGCCAAGTTGTGCGGCAACGTTCGTCACCACACTGGCGATCTGCAATGAGCGTTCATTCATATGGCCCGAAGAGCTGATCACGCCTTTGCGTGTCGAGGAGACGCCTGCTTCGCTGGCCTGGCTCAAATCATCGCGGCTGTATTTGCCGGTCAGGATGCCGCCGCCCAGCGGCGACCACGGCAAGACGCCCAGGCCCATGGCTTCGGCCATCGGTATCAATTCGTGTTCGACACTGCGTTCCACCAGGCTGTACTCGATCTGCAACGCCACCAGAGGCGCCCAGCCACGCAGGGTCGCGAGGGTTTGCAGTTCTGCGACTTTCCATGCCGGGGTGTTACAGATCCCGAGATAAAGCACCTTGCCAGCGCGCACCAGGTCATCCAGGGCGCGCATGACTTCCTCGGCACCGGTGGTGAAATCCCAGGCATGCAGGTACAGCAGTTCGACACGGTCGGTGTCCAGTTGCTTCAGGCTGGTCTCCACCGAACGCATCAGGTTCATGCGGTGATTGCCGCCCGAGTTGGGATCGCTAGGGTCACGAGCCATGGTGTACTTGGTCGACACCACCAGACGGTCACGCTTGCCCTTGAGGAATTGGCCAAGCATGCGCTCGGAGGCGCCGCCGGTATAGTTGACGGCGGTGTCGACCAGATTGCCGCCACGATCGACGTAGGCATCAAAAATCTGCCGCGCCTGCGCTTCATCCGAACCCCAGCCCCAGTCGGCACCAAAGGTCATGGTGCCAAGGGCAAGCGGCGAAACGCGCATACCTGATCGTCCGAGCAGGCGGTAGTGGTCGAGCGCTGTGATTGTGGGCATGATGGCCTCCTTACAGAAGTGGGGTCTAACCTGTAGGAAAGAGTCTGCCCGCCAGGGTGCGCCCCCTCGTAGACGGATCGTCCTGGGTTCTTGCACGATTATCCGGGTGAATGGGTTGCGCATTTCTTTCGACAATGAACGGGGTACACATGGACGCTCTGCAAAGCCTGATCGACCTGATCAGTCGACATGCGGCGACTGACGGCATCCACGACACGCCGATTGCCGGCGTCAGCCTGGTTCGCTCAGGCCAGCCCACGGTGCCCATGCCCGTCGTGTACGAACCCACACTGTGCCTGATTGCCCAAGGCCGCAAACACGTGGTGGCCGGCAGCGCATCGTATGTCTACGATGCCGCCACTTATCTGGTGGCCTCCGTGGGCATCCCCGTGATGGGCTCGGTCATCGAGGCGAGCGAGCAGGCGCCCTATCTGTGCCTGGTCCTCGACCTGGACATGAGCGCCTTGAGTGACCTCGCCCTGCGACACCCCACTCCCGATGAAACCCGCGATTTGCCCGTGTCGGGCATCGAACTCAACACGATCACCCCGCCCTTGCTGGATGCCGCCGTCCGGCTCGTCGGCCTGCTGGATACGCCGGCTGACATCGGCGAACTGGCGCCACTGATCATTCGCGAGATGTTGTACCGCCTGCTCATCGGCAACAGTAACGGCGCCATCCGGCAGATGGCCAGGGCAGACAGTCGCCTTAGCCAGATCGCCAGGTCCATTGCGTGGTTACGCAGCCATTACCACGAAAGTTGCAGGATCGAGGACATGGCCGACATCGCCGGCATGAGCCGTTCCACCTTTCACGAGCACTTCAAAGCCGTCACCGCCATGACCCCGCTGGAATTTCGCAGCCAGTTGCGGTTGCAGGAAGCTCGACGGTTGATGGTGGCGCAGGCCTTCGATGCCGCAGGAGCCGGGTACCGTGTGGGCTACGAAAGCCCCTCTCAGTTCAGCCGCGACTACGGGCGAATGTTTGGCTTGCCGCCAGGCAAGGATGCCGAGCGGCTGCGGCGAATGACCTAGCGATCGCTTCGGGTCGGCAGGGTCCAGTCGCCCGGCCTCTTGTCATGAATCGACGGCTCCCGCGAGTGGCCTTCGTAGCCGAACGACACCAGATACACCGCCAGTGCAAACGCTGCCAATGCCGCGCGGCCGAGTGGATGTGCATCCCTGGACAAGCCGCCACCCGCCGCTAACTGGACCGTTCCCCCTCGCAGATAGGCAAACACGGCCTGGCCAAAATAGGCCTGCAAGAGCAGGACGGTCCAGAAGCTCTGCCAATGCCCGGTGAAACGATAAAAGGCGTTCACCAGTGAGGCGGCAATCATCAATGCCAGTATCCAATACCGATGCTGCCTCAGGAACATCAGGGCATTGTTCTCCATTTCCATGAAACGCAGCCCTCGCCTCAACGCTTTGAACGCTGTGACCACCCGATCACCATGAAGACCAGCCCGATGATCCAGAAACCCGGATTCGCAGTCGCGATGCCGATTGCGAAAAGCGGTATTCCGATGACAAACATTGGCTGTTTAAATGCGTTTTCCATGACTCAACCACTCCCTTGAACATTGACCTCAGTAAACCACGAAACGATGTGCCGATCCCGTCGGCAAACAAAACGCCGCGCAGGAACAGGATTCCTGCGCGGCGTCGCACTGTCCAGTGATCAAGGGATCATCGAGGGTGATTACTTGCCGTGCTTATCAATCAGCGCAGCGAGCATTTCGTACTCTTGTGCAGTGAGGTCGGTGAGCGGTGTGCGGACCGGGCCTGCGTCATGACCGACAATTTTTGCACCGGCCTTGACGATACTGACGGCATAGCCCGCCTTGCGGTTGCGGATATCGAGGTACGGCAGGAAGAAATCATCGATCATTTTGCCAACGGCCATGTGATCGTCCCGGGCAATCGCCTGGTAGAAATTGGTAGCCAGTTGCGGCACGAAGTTGAACACCGCCGACGAGTAAACCGGAACGCCCAGCGCCTTGTAGGCAGCGGCGTAAACCTCTGCCGTCGGCAGGCCGCCCAGGTACGAGAAGCGATCACCGAGGCGGCGACGGATCGACACCATCAACTCGACATCGCCCAGACCGTCCTTGTAGCCGATCAGGTTCTCGCAGCGCTCGGCCAATTGCTCAAGCAACGGAGCGGTCAGGCGGCAGACATTGCGGTTGTAGACCACCACGCCAATCTTCACCGACTTGCACACGGCTTCGACGTGGGCCGCGACGCCCTCCTGACTGGCCTCGGTCAGGTAGTGAGGGAGCAGCAGCAAGCCCTTGGCGCCCAGACGCTCGGCCTCCTGCGCGTATTCGATCGCCTGGCGCGTCGAGCCGCCGACGCCCGCCAGAATCGGCACGCTGCTGGCGCAGGTATCGACGGCGGTCTTGATCACGGCGCTGTATTCGTCCGCAGCCAGGGAGAAGAATTCGCCAGTGCCGCCCGCCGCAAACAGCGCACTGGTGCCGTAGGGCGCCAACCATTCCAGGCGTCGCGCATAACCGGCTGCGTTGAATTCACCTTGCGCGTCGAAATCGGTCAGCGGAAAAGACAGAAGCCCGGACGACAGGACAGATTGAAGCTCGGAAGGAGTCATCGTGTTTTCACCTTTTTTATTATCAAGGAGTAGCAATTGAATTTATACGACATCATACAACTGCACTTAAAACAATCCCCGTGACGTTTTAAAGTTGGATAAACAACCCTCAACTTTACAGTGATCAATATCCTTTATCTGACCAATAAGAAGTTTGACTCAGGCAAAACACTGAATCGCGTTGACATCAATCGGACGAAAAGAAAGACTCACTTCAAGTCATACGACGACGTATAACTAATAATAAAAGGTGGTCAAACTTATGCTCCGTTCGCATTTGATTGCAGCGCGCTCCTGGCGGTTCAGCGGGCCATTGCACCCAACGATTCCCCTGCACTTCGTCAACCGGGTGCACGCCTCATGAACTCATTCCTGAATCTCTATTTCCTGGCGCTCAAAACATTGATCGTGGCCTGCCTGGTGTGCATCACCGGGTTGATCTTCACCAACGTCGTTCTGCGTTATGGCTTCAACTCCGGTCTGTTCTTCAGCGAAGAAATTTCCCGGCTGGCATTCGTCTGGCTGGTCTTCGCCGGCTCTCAACTCATGCTGCATGAGAACGGTCATATCGGCGTCGATATCCTGACCAGCCGTGTCTCGGCCAAAGTCGCCAGACACCTGCTGACCCTGACTTATCTGGTCATGTTGTTCGCCACCTGGCTGTTCCTTCAGGGCAGTTGGAAACAGACACTGATCAACCTGAATGTGGGCGCCCCTTCCACAGGCATTTCCATGGGCCTGTTCTATGGTGCCGGCCTGGTGTTTTCGATCCTGAGCAGCCTTCTGTTGTGCGTTCAACTGTTCAAACACCTGACCACTGCGACGGGCGAGCAGCTGCCTTCCACCACACATGGGGTACTCAAGTAATGGCCCTGGGCGTATTTGTCGGCGTGCTCATGGCCGCCATCCTCATCGGCGTTCCGATCGCCTATGCACTGATCCTCTGCGGCGTGGCACTGATGTGGCTGCTCGGGTTGTTCGACGGCCAGATCATCGCGCAGAACATCATTAACTCGGCAGGCAGTTTCCCGCTGCTGGCCATTCCCCTGTTCATCATTGCCGGCGAGGTCATGAACAGCGGCGGTCTGTCCAAGCGCATCATCAACCTGGCCATTTCCCTGGTCGGTCACCTGCGTGGCGGCCTCGGCTACGTCACCATTTTCGCCGGCGTCCTGCTGTCCAGCCTGTCCGGTTCGGCATTGGCCGACGCCGCGTCGCTGACGGCGCTGCTGCTGCCGATGATGGTGATTGCCGGTTACAACCGTAACCGCTCCGGCGGCCTGATCGCTTCGGTGTCGGTGCTGGGCTCGATCATTCCACCGAGCATCGGCTTTGTGGTCCTGGGGGTCGCTTCGGGCCTGTCGATCACCAAGCTGTTCCTGGCGGGCATCGCTCCGGGGTTGATGATTGCCCTGGCGCTGGTCGTCGCCTGGTGGCTGGTGTCGCGTCGGGACAACGATGTGCAACTGAGCCCCAAGGCGTCCGGCAAGACGCGCATGAAAGCCTTCGTCGACAGCACCTGGGCGTTGATGTTGCCGGTGATCATCGTCGCCGGCCTGCGCTTCGGCGTGGTGACGCCGACCGAAGCCGGTGCCGTGGCGAGCGTCTATGCGTTGCTGGTGTCGTCGCTGATCTACCGCGAACTGAGCCTCAAATCCCTCGGTGAACTGTTGCTGCGCGCCGGCAAGACCACCGCTGCCGTGATGTTCCTGGTCGCCGCCGCTTCGATACCGGCCTGGATGATCACCATTGCCGATATCCCGGGGCAAATCATCGACCTCATTCAGCCGGTCATGGACAACCCGAAACTGCTGATCGTGGTGTTGATGCTGCTGATCCTGGTGATCTCCATGGTCATGGACCTGACCCCCACCATCCTGCTCCTGGCGCCGATCCTGGTGCCCGTGGTCACCGCAGCGAACATCGACCCGATCTACTTCGGCGTGCTGTTCATGATCAATTGCTCCATCGGCCTGATAACGCCGCCCGTGGGCACGGTGCTCAACGTGGTGTGCGGCATCGGCAAGATGCGCTACGAGGCGCTGCTCAAGGGGACCTTCCCGTTCCTGATCGCTGAAATCATCGTGCTGTTCCTGCTGGTGATGTTCCCCGATCTGGTCACCGTCCCCGCCCAATGGTTCGCCCACTAAAACTCCAACAAGAACAGGAATGACCATGAAGACACGTCTGACCATATTGGCTGCCCTGCTGCTGGCCAGCAGCCTGAGCTTCGCCGCCGAGTACAACAGCCGCACCCTCAAATTCGCGGCAACCAGCCCGAAGGGCACGCCACCGGCCATCGGCATGGAGCTGTTTGCCAAGAAAATCAACGAACGCAGCGGCGGCAAGATAAAGGTTCGCACCTTCCCCAACGGCGTGCTCGGCGGCGACGTACAGGTGCTGTCGTCGTTGCAGGGCGGCGTGGTGGAAATGATGACGTGGAATGCCGGGCTGATGCTCAATCACGTGACCGATTTCGGCATTCTCGATTTCCCCTTCATCTACACCGACACCGCCAAGGTCGACGCCATGCTCGATGGCGAAGTCGGCAAGATGCTGATCGACCAGTTGCCGCAGAAGAACCTGGTCGGCCTGGCATTTTGGGAGCTGGGTGTGCGCAACCTGACCAACAACGTACGGCCCGTGCAGAAGCTGGAAGACATCGCCGGCCTGAAGATTCGCGCACAACAGTCCCCGCTGTTCCTTGATGTGTGGTCGGCACTCGGCGCCAACCCCACACCCCTGCCCTTCACCGAAGTGCATACCGCCCTCGAGACCGGCACCGTGGACGGCCAGGAAAACCCGGCGGCACTGATCCTCGCCTCCAAATTCAATGAAGTGCAGAAGTTCCTGAGCCTGACGCACCACAACTACAACCCGCAGATCGTCCTGATCAGCAAACCCTTCTGGGACACACTCAATGAGGACGAGAAAGCGTTGCTGACCGAGGTCGCGATGGAAGTGCGCCTTGAGCAGCGCAGGATTTCCCGCGAGGCCGACAGCCAGGCGATTGCCGAACTCGGGAGTTCCGGCATGAAAGTCAACGAACTGCCCCCCGAAGAGGTCGCGCGAATCCAGCAGAAAATCCGCCCGGTGATCGAAAAGTACGCGGCGCAGATCAATCCCGAACTGGTCAAGAAAGTCTACCAGGCCGTGGACTACGTACCGGAGTGACCCCAGCCAGTCACGCAGCCGGCCAGGGCTGGCTGCGACCTGTGGCAGCCGCCTGCCTACCCATCAAGAGGAACCTGCTTCATGAAAATTTCCGTCGCACAGATCCACCCGGTTGCCGGCAACCCGGCGCAAACCATCGAAAAAGTTGCCGGGCTCACCCGCCAGGCCGCCAGTGAAGGGTCGCGCCTGATCGCGTTTGCCGAATGCCTGTTGACCGGTGGTGCCTTCGACAGCCGTGAAGACCTTGAAAAAAGCGCCATCAGCGTCGACGCACTCGCTCCCCTGCTGAAGGTCACGGCAGAAACCGGGATCTACCTGGTCGTGGGCTTTTACGAAAGACACGCCGACTCGATTTTCAATACCGCTGCGCTGATCGGCCCCAAAGGCATCGTTGGCCTGCACCGTAAGCGCCATTTGCCGTTCATGATCGGCGACCGCTTTACCGACCGCCCGGACGAATGGACCGCACCGGTATTCGAGACCGACATCGGTCGCATCGGCCTGGCGATCTGCTACGAAATCCGTTTCCCCGAGGTCATCCGCACCCTGGCCCTGGAAGGCGCCGACATCGTCGTGCTGCCCGCGGCCTGGCCTGAGCAGGCACGCATGCTGCCAGACATTTTCAGCACCGTGCGCGCGGCCGAAAATATCGTCTATTTCGTGGCGCCCAACCGCAACGACATGGATGGCGGCATGCAGTTCATCGGCATGAGCCACATCATCGAACCCTCGGGCAAAACCCTGACCCGGGCAGGCGAAGAGGACGGGGTGTTCAGTGTCGAAATCGACCTGGAGAAGGCGCGCAACAAGTCGTTGATCCGCGACCCGGGCGTGTTCGAGATCCACCCCTTCCGCGACCGCCTGCCAGAGACCTATCGCCTCTGATGGCCACAGCCAATCCTCACGCTTTCAGGTAATTGCAATGCACAACAAGATCAGCTCATTGAAAGATCGGATGGCCAAGGGTCCGACGTTCGGAATGAACATCTACAGCACCGCCGGCATGGCCATCGAAGTGGCGGGAAACTGGGGCCTGGACTTTGTCTTCATCGATGCCGAGCACACGGCGCTGGGAGTCGACAAAGACATGGAGAAACTGATTCTGGCTGCTCACTACGCGGGCATCCATGGCCTGGTTCGCGTGCGCGGCACCCTCGAGTGGGACATCCGCAAGTCGCTGGAAATGGGCGCATCGGGGATCATCGTCCCGCAGGTCCACAGCGCTGCACAAATGCGCGATATTGTGCGCTACAGCAAGTTTCCGCCGTTCGGACGCCGTGGGGGCGACAGTTCGGTCCGCTCGGCCAACCATGCCGGACCGGGCTTCGACTGGGCCCGGTACACCCAGGAGGAAAACGCCCGCAGCGTCATTGTGCCAATGGCCGAAAGCTACGAGTTCTTCGACAACATCGACGAAATCCTCGATGTCGACGGCATCGATGCCGTGCATTTCGGTCCCGCCGATTACTCGCTGTCTCGCCAGTTGCCGGTGGACTACCGACTGGGCAACCCCGAAGTTCGGGATCGCCTGGCGCTGCTGATCGAGAAATGCCATGCGCGTTCGATTCAGGTCATGGTGCCCTGCTTTCCGGCCGACACCGAAACAGCGAGGCGCCTTCTGGAAATGGGCAGTGACATGTTGCTGATGGGCAGTGATCTGTCCTGGCTCAACCAGGCGGGACAACAGATCGCTGCCATCCAGAAGAGCGTTCAGGCCCCCTGAGCGGTTTCCCGCCAGACACAGGTAAATGGAACAGGTAAAAGCCGATCAATTAACTTGCTTCGGCTTTTACTTCCAGCGCCAACATCAACTTACCAGGAAATTCTGTCGCATTAAAGTTGCTCGCGTCAGTGCAACTAACTGCTCCAGTTCGACATCGGGTCTTTCCGTTAAATAAGACAAACAGAATCGGGCCGGCTCTATTGGTGGATTGCACGGTAATACTTTGAGCAAATCAACGGCCAACATATCCCGTATCAATGGAACGGGAAGAATACCGATGGCATGCCCGGCCGATATCATCTTGGCGATGAAGGCCAGGGAGTTGCTGGAATGGAAAGCCTCGGACACCCCGCCACCCTCTTTCAGCCACCGCTCCACCACGGAATACAAGGTCGAAGGTGCCGAGTGCGTCACGATCGGATAGGCACACGCCTGCTCCGGCAGAAACGAATCCCCTTCGATATCCAGGTGCGCGGCCGCCACCCACTGAAAAGTCATCCAGCCCAGAAAGATATCGGTCACCTCCTCCCGCGTCATTGGATTGGTCAGCAGCGCCAGATCCAGCTCGTGATCATTGAGCTTGCGATTGAGCTCGGCCCCTACGTCAATGGTGATTTCCAGGGTGATTTCAGGGAAGTGCGCCTTGATCTCGGCAATGACCGCTGTCAACCCGACCATGGCTGAACACTCGTCGGCACCCACGCGCAATCGGCGATTCTGCTTTTGTTTGGCGGCAAACTGCTCCAGCCGGATGCTGTTGTTCAGCGCCAGTTCCGCATGTTGCAGGGCAATCAATCCGTCGGCGGTGATGGTCATGCGCTGCTTGCTGCGGTCGAACAGCTTCACACTCAGCAAGGACTCCATCTCCCGGATGCGAGAGGAAATGGCCGGCTGGGTCAAGTGAAGGTGTCGAGAAGCGGCATGCACCCCTCCCAATCGGGCCGTCCAATAGAAAGCCTCGATCTGCATCAAGGTAATTCTCATGATAAAAATTGTCCCGCCACTGAGTCGTTTATTTTTATTATCCTGTGAAAAACACGCTTGTTAGGATGGACTCAATGTAACAGACATTCCTCCAGGACAAGTCAATTCCGGCATGTATATTATTCATGAACTACCACAGCAAATCGCCTCGGAAGAACTTGAAGTTCTTCTCGCGGCAGAACCGGCAACCATTGGCCACTTCATAACCAAAGGCATTGTTAGCAGCGATATAAAAGCGCACTTGCAGGATGTCAGGGCAGTGGGCACGGCGATCACCGTGAGAATGCCAGGTGCCGACGGCGGTATCCTGCATCACGCCATGGGCTGCGCCAGGCCCGGGGACTTCCTGATCGTGGATCGCTGCGGCGAACGAGTCACCGCCGCCATGGGTGGGGCCATGGCCTTCGCCGCCAAACAGGCTGGAATTGCCGGGATCGTCATCGACGGTTTTGTCACTGACCTGGGTGAACTGCGCGCCTACGGTGTCCCCGTCTGGTCCTGGGGCGCAAGCGCCATTACCACCCGGGTCAAGGGCGAAGAAGGCGAATTCTGTACGACGATCCAGTGTGGCGGTGTCGTGGTAAATCCCGGTGACGCCGTGGTCGCCGATGAAAACGGCATCGTGGTGATCAGCCCGGGGCAGGTGCTCACCCTGGCACGACGGGCCATCGAATTTCAGGAGCGGGAAAAAACCACCCTGGCGCGCCTGGCCAACGGCGAGAAATTCCCGGATGTCGTGGGCTCCAGGGCGATCATCGACGCCGCCATCCACGGTCGGTCCTGAACAATAAAACATCCGCTTCACTGCTTTCCGTTTCTGCCATGTAGCCTGCTCTAAACAATAAAAGGACTAGCATGAAACCGCATCAGATTGCGCCCTGGATCGTCGCCATGCTCAGTGGCCTGATCGGGCCCGCCGCCCTGGCGGACACCGTGCCACCGACCCACTTGAATGTGATCGGCGGTGGCAGTCACAACTACACCTACCGCGCCGTGGAGAAACCGTTCTGGAACACCACGCTGCCCGCCAGTTCTGGCGGGATGCTGACGGCCAGCGTCAGGGGCCTGTCCGAAAGCGGCCTCAAAGGTGCAGAGATGGTGCGCCTGATCCGCGCCGGCGCGGTTGAAATCGGCATGGGGGTTTTCGCGTTCGTCGCTGGCGATGACCCGTTTTTCGAAGGCATCGACCTGCCCGGCATGGCGGTCGATATCGAAACCGCCCGTCGAGTCTCGACAGCTTTCAAACCAGTACTGGCCGAACGCATGGCCGAGCGTCATGGCGTCAAGCTGCTGGCGACTGTCCCCTATACGGCGCAAGTGTTTTTCTGCCGTGAGCCCATCACGTCGCTGGATGACCTCAAAGGACGCAAGGTTCGCGTGCGCGGACGCAACATGTCCGACATGGTCAAGGCACTCGGCGGCGCCCCCATGACACTGCCATTCGCCGAAGTGGTGACCGCGATGCAGACCGGGGTGATCGATTGTGCGGTCTCGGGCATCGGCTCAGGCAATGCTGCCCGTTGGTACGACATCGCCAACCACCTCTATAACCTGCCGGTGGACTGGTCGATCGGTTTTTATGCCATCGGCCTGAAACGCTGGCAGGCACTGCCCGAGCCAGTGCAACGCCTGCTCGAACAGCAATCCCGGGTACTGGAAGATCGGCTGTGGGAAGAAACCGCCCGGGAAAACCGCTCGGCCCTGGCCTGTAACATCGGCGCGCCCGATTGCCAGATTCATCGACCCGCAAACATGCAGGCCAGCGCGCCGACGCCCGCCGAAAGACAGGTTCTGCAAAATGCCGTGCTGACCATTGCCAACAACTGGGGCAAACGCTGTGGCGTGCCGTGCGTCGAGCGCTGGAATGCCACGGCCGGAGCGGCCCTGGACGTGAAGCTGCAAACACCCTGATGGCGCTTGCGAAATGAACCCCGCCGCGCGCCCTGAACTCACCCCGTTTGCGGAGACTTACCGCTGATGAAACCCACCGAATCTTCTGCCATCAGGTTTGTGAACAGCGTCGCCCGGCTCAGCGCCTGGGTCGGGGGTGTCGCACTGATGGGCACTGCGTTGATGATCGGCGTCGACCTGATCCTGCGCAAAACCGTCGGCGTATCCATGGGCGGTGCCGATGAAATAGCCGGGTACGTCCTGGCCATTGTCAGCACCTGGGCATTTCCCATCGCCCTGTTGAAGCGCTCCCACATCCGCGTCGATATCCTCTACTCGCGCCTGTCGCTGAAAAGCAGAGCCTGGCTGGACCTGCTGGCCCTGGGCGGCATGGCCCTGTTTGTCGGCACCTTAGTGTTCCACGCATCCGGCGTGCTGGGGAACACCCTCAAGTTCCACTCAACCTCGACCACCCCGCTACAGGTCCCGTTGTGGCTGCCGCAATCCATCTGGCTGGCGGGCTACCTGTTCTTTGCCGTGACCATCGTGGTGCTGGCCTGCACCAGCCTCAGCCGTTTGCGTCGACAGCGATGGGCATCGATCAGCGGGCTGATCGGCATCAATTCCGTCGAAGAAGATATCCAGGAAGAAATCCACCGTCCCGTGCCGGGACTCACGCCTTCCCCTGCCAATGGAGAACACTGAATGCTGGTCTTTACCCTCTTCACCCTGCTCTTCCTGCTGGGCTTGAGCGTGGCCGCAGCGGTCAGTGTCGGCCTGCTGGGCATGTCGTTGTCGGAGCTGTTTTCGACGCTACCCCTGAGCAACGCCATGGGCGAAATTGCCTGGAGTACCAGTGCCGAGTTCCTGCTGGTGGCCATTCCGCTTTACATCCTGATGGGCGAGTTGCTGGTGTGCTCAGGCGTTGCCGGGCGCATGTATGGCGCGGTCTCCAAGTGGCTTTCGTGGCTGCCGGGCGGCCTGATGAACGCGAACATCGGCGCCTCGGCATTGTTTTCGGCAACCAGTGGCTCCAGCGTGGCTACCGCCGCCACCATCTCGACCCTGGCCCTGCCGGAGCAAGAGCGAAAAGGCTACCCGGCGCCGCTGTTCCTCGGCTCGGTTGCCGCTGGCGGCACGCTTGGCATCTTGATTCCGCCGTCGATCAACATGATTCTGTTCGCACTGATCGCCAACCTGTCGGTGCCCAAGCTCTACCTGGCCGCGACCATTCCGGGGATTCTGCTGAGTTTGATGTTCGTGGCGATGATCGTCATCGCCTGTCTATTCCGGCCGGAACTGGGCGGCAAAAAGAAACACGCCACCTGGGCTGAACGGCGGGAGAGCATCGCTGACCTGTTACCCCCTTTGGCCATTTTCGTGCTGGTGGTCGGCGCCATCTACAGCGGCTTCGCGACCGCCAGTGAGTCGGCGGCGCTAGGGGTGATCGCAGCGTTTTGCCTGGGGCTGTGGCGACGTGCCTTCACCTGGCAAAGCCTGGGACAAGCCTTTGAATCCACGTTGCGCACCACCGGAATGATTCTGTTCATCACCCTGTCGGCGTTCTTCCTCAATTTCGTGCTGTCGTCCATCGGGCTGACCTCAACCCTGGTCAGTTTCGTGACCGACCTCAACATGTCGCCGATGGGCACGCTGCTGGCCATCATCCTGTTCTACATCATCCTCGGCTGCTTCATGGATACGCTGGCCATGTTGATCACCACGGCACCGCTGGTGGTGCCGGTCATCGTGGCGCTGGGTTTCGATCCACTGTGGTTCGGCGTGATCCTCATCATTCTTTGCGAAATGGGTCAGATCACTCCGCCGTTCGGCATGAACCTGTTCGTGGTGCAGAGCATCCGTAACAAGGGCAACTTCCTCGACGTGGTGTACGGCGCGCTGCCATTTTGTGTCGTATTGCTGCTGTTGATCGCCCTGCTGATCGCGTTTCCGCAAATTGCGCTCTGGCTGCCGAGCGTTGCCTGAGGATGGCAGAACACCGTCAAGTCCCGATGGCCAGCCAAGGCAGGCTCGTCATCGGTCCCTCGCCTTCACGGATGCGACGCAGAACACGCCAGCGCTTTTCGAACCGGATGCCGGTCGAATGACTGGAGCCTCAATGCCCGACGACCACCTGGCCATGCCTTCGCTCCCCTCGCGGAAAACCGTGCACATGCGCTCGGGAGGCAATGGCCAGGCTGACCAACAGCAGCACCATCAACACCCAGGGGAAGGAACCTGCGCCCCACTGGTCGAGCAGTACACCGCCCATCAGGCCACCCGCGGCGATAGCGCTGTTCCACACCACCACATTCATCGAGAGCGCCACATCCGCGCCCTCTCCGGCGGCATCAGCCAGCGCAGTTTGCAGAAGGGTCGCGGCCCCGCCGAAGGTCAGCCCCCAGATCAAGACACCGGCATAAATGGCGGCGGCAGAACCTGAGAAAAAGCCGAAAAAAATCGAAACGGCGGCGAAGGTGGCGAGGCTGGCAAGCACCGACGTGCGCAGATGCCGATCGACCAGACGGCCCGTTATCCAGATCCCCGCCAACGCTGCCACGCCGAACACCAGCAGCACCAGGTCGACGTCAGCGGCCAGGCCGGCCGTGGCAACGAAAGGCGCGATGTAGGTGTAAAGGATGTTGTGTGCCAGCATCCAGGTCACCACCACGCCCAACACCGAACGCACGCCCGGGGTGAACAGCACCTGACGCAATACCTTGCGCTGTGAGGATGACTGTCCCGGATAATCCGGCACCTTGATCAAGACCCAGGCGATCAGGAGCAGGGTCAAACCGGACATCACGCCAAAGGCCATGCGCCATCCCATGATCCCGCCCAGCCAGGTGCCGAGCGGTACACCGAGCGACAAGGCTACAGGGGTTCCGACCATCGCCACCGCCAGCGCCCGGCCCTGCAATGATGGGCTGACCATGCGTCGGGCATAGCCTGCAATCAGGCTCCAGGCCAGGCCTGCAGAAACACCGGCGAAGAACCGGGCGACCAGCGTCAGCCAATAGTTCGAGGACAACGCGGTGAAGGAGTTGAACACCAGGAAACCGACAATCGTCAGCAGCAAGACCCGGCGGCGCCGCCAGGTCTGTGTAGCAATGGTCAGAGGAATCGCAGCCAACAACGAACCCAATGCATAGACCGTCACCATCTGTCCTGCCAGAGACGGCGAGATGCCCAGACCGGTACCGATCCCGGGCAGCAAACCTGCGGGCAATGTCTCCGTGACGATGCAGATGAATCCTGTCATCGCCAGCGCCAGCAATGCCCCGAGTGGCAGCCTTTCCCCTTGCTGTTTTACCTCAGTCATCCGAACCCCCAACTAATATATCGATCGGTACAAATATAGGAGCCAGACACCAGCTGGTCAACAACTTATGTATCGATTAGTATTTATGTAGTGGAGAGGAGGTTTTCATGGCACAGATGGGACGTCCGCGCACGTTTGACCGTGACGTGGCAATCACTCAGGCAATGCATTTGTTCTGGGAGCACGGGTATGACGCCACCTCGCTCAGCCAGCTCAAGGCCCATATCGGCGGCGGCATTACCGCCCCCAGCTTTTATGCTGCCTTCGGCTCCAAGCAAGCCCTGTTCGGCGAGGTGATGGAGCGCTACCTGAACACCCATGGCAGGGTGACGGAAAGTCTGTTCGACACTGCCCTGCCGCCCAGGGAGGCCATCGAACTCACCCTGCGGCGCTCAGCACAAATGCAGTGCGAAGAGGACCACCCAAAAGGCTGTCTGGTGGCCTTGGGGATGATGAGCAGTTGTTCGGACGAGAGCCGAGTCATCTCACAGCCCCTTTCACAGGCAAGAGCCGTGAACCGCGCGGGGATGGTCGCCTGTATCGAGCGTGCAATGGCTTCGCAGGAACTGCCGGCAACGGTCGAGCCACAAGCATTGGCCACGGTGTTCGACAGCTTTCTGCTGGGGCTTTCGCCCCTGGCGCGCGATGGCGTGCCGCATGCGACGCTCGATGCGGCGGTGACGCAGATCATGGGGGTCTGGGACAGCTTGCGAACCGATGAATGCATAGACCGGGGCGCTTCAGGCGAATAGTTGCCCTAGCCCTTGGCCGAGTTTTTACCTGTTTGCCTGCGCCCTTTGGCAGCGGCGGTTTTGTATTCGCCGCTGCCCTCTTCCAGCGCGCATTCGGCCAGCGCACTGCCACGAGCGCGGTAGGAATCCAAGGCTTTGTCGAGCGCCGGGCGAGGTGTTTTCTTATCGGTCGACTTTGCCGGGGCCGAGGCGAGAAAAGCACTTGGCTCCATCGCAAATCGCTCGGCCAGCGCGTACGCCATCTTGTGACTGATCGGGCGATCCCCACCGAGCACCTTGGACACGGCGGTTTTATCGCCGATCTCGGGGAGGTCGGAGCCGGTGAGCCCGAGCGTCGACATGAGGTCCTTGATCAATTGCACAGGCGTGCACGTGGCCTCGAAAACAGCATTCGAAGCGCGAAACTGCTCGGAGTCTCGCTGGTAGGCCAGCAATTCTTCCTCCAGCTCGACGAGAATCTTCTCCTCGACCTTGCTCAGCTCACGTCCGTCGGTAAGCTCGTCAAGCAGGCTGGTGGCTCGCTCGTAATCGGCGGGCGTCTTGATGCCGTGCACAAACTCACCGCGCAGGCGCTCCACGACCGCGTGCAATTCGCCGAGCGTGGCGATCATGCTTTGAAAGTCGTCTCGGGTTGGGTTCATCGTTTTACCCCTTTGTTTCGCGCATACCAAACGTTGGCGACGTCGTACTCGGCATGCGTGTAGACGTGTTTGACGTAGAACTTCTGCCGGGTGTAGTTGACCCCGCCTATCACCCTGAGAGCGTTACCGCCGACGTCGATCACCACCCAGTTCATTGCAGCTCTCGGCTTGAACAGGTCGACGCCGTGGATACCGAAGAGTCTTTGCAGGTCCGAGAACTGTCGCGGCCGCGCCACCTTCAGCAACCGCAGGCAGCGATCAAGACCGGCCTTGTCGTTCGGGTACAGGATCCCGGCGTCGGCAAATCGTGATGGCGTGAGTATATCCATGGGCGTCCTTGTCTTGGGCCGATGCTACGCCAGTTGTGTTTTTTAACAACTACTGTTCGTCGGCAGCAATGGGTTGGGGTCATGCGGGTCAGCCTGCGAAACCCGTCCCTTCACAGTTTATCCGGGGCTGGCGGGCTGTCCTGCCTCCATCACTGCCAACCTGTATCCTGTTGTTTTTAACCAGGAGTCCCCTTCATCCACTCAGGGTTTGCGACCTGTCGCGGGTACGGGCGTCGCTGCGCTGAAACCCCGCAGGCGCCATTCGCAACGTGTTACGCCCCAGGCCCTTGGCCTCGTACAGTGCCGCGTCCGCCCTGGCCAGCAGGCTGGCCGTGGTGTCTCCCTCCCCCGGCACGACGCAGCACACCCCGATGCTGATACGCAGTTCGATACGGGTCTCGCCATACCTTGCCGGCGAGTCCACCAGGGAAGCGCGCACGTCATCGAGTACCGCCACGGCGCCTTCGGGCCCCGTGTCGGGCAACAACAGCAGGAACTCCTCACCGCCATAACGACCGATACTGTCCGATTGTCGAAGGCGCCGGGTGAGGTGGTTGACGCAGTGACAAATCACTTCATCACCCGCAAGGTGGCCATGCACGTCGTTGATCTGCTTGAAATGGTCGATGTCGACCATCGCCACCGCCAGGTACGAACCCTCCCGGCGCGAGCGTTCCAGTTCCCTGGAGAACTGCTCGAGGATGGCCCGTCGATTGAGAATGCCCGTCAGGACATCGCGCAGCGCCAAGCGCTGAAGCATTGACTCACTGCGCTCCTTGGACAACAGCACCAGGCCGAGAGAAATCATCATCGCGGTAAAGGTGCCGATGCTCACCGAGATGGTTTGCTTGAGGTTGCTGACGTCATAGCGCATCTCGGCCGCGCCGCCGCCAAGGATGGCCACGACCCGCATGCCCAGGCCGATCAGGCTGATGCTGGAGCCGATGATCAACAACATGCGCGCACGGCCCCGGGCGGGAATGAAGCGACACGTCCAATAGATGATCAAGGTGCATTGCACCATCAACACAAGCGTGGCCGCGAGCATGCGCGGTTCCAGGGTGTCGATCAGGCTGACCATCGACACCAGCATCAGCACCATCGGCGCGAACACCCGCCACCAGGGCACCGGCAACTCGACAATCCTGAACAGGCTGGCGCCATAAAAGGCCAGGGCCACCGAGAGCAAGGTGTTGGCAGCGCCATAGGTCAACCACAACGGCGCATGTCCATAGAGGGTGTAACCGACATAGGCCAACGCATGCGCCAACAAGCCCGAGCCGATGGTGAGCAAACCGTCGCGCCGATTGAACTGGCCGACCAGGATCAGACAAAACGCCATGATCGTCGCCACCAAAGCGACACAGGCAAACAGCGTGGGGGTATGGGCAATCATGGCGTCTCACTGGGCGCGGTCGAGAAACTCTGACCGCAAGTCTAGTTGAGCAGGGCCAATTCCGGGCTGTTGATTCGCCTGACCGCCCAAGGAGGTTTGCCCCGATCCCTCCGGGCACACTCCCCGCCCCTCGACGACCTGTCCTCTCCCCGCTTGAACCTATCAGACCCCAATCCCGATTCCCCGGTCAACCACGTGCCAGGTTGGCGCCGCTGACGGACTGCAAGACCTGGCATGCCGTCGTCCGGACAGTTTCCTGCCAGGACGAAGCGCTCATGATCACAGCGTGACGAACAGAGCAGATGTCCACAGCCGGGACTGATCCCGCTGCCGGGCACAGATGAACAAAGGATGCTCACGGCCGTGCTCCAGCCCCAGGCTGGCCAGTTCGATGCGGCCTCGTACTTCTCGGGGCAATGCCTGGGCGGTCACTTGTTCGAGGGAAACCTGCAACTCTGCGCCGGACAACTGTTCGACCACCTCATGCTGTGCCAGCAACTGAGCGCCGGTGACCTCCAGGTTCACCACCGGTGCGTGGATGTGAGGTTGCGGTATCAGCGGGTCACCCACCTTGATGTAGCTATCGACGCGGCTGGACACATGGATATGCGCGCCCGCCAATTGCGACAGCTCGATTTCCAGGCTGTCGATGTCGCCGTTGGTGTCGGTGCGAAATGCCAGGGTCGTCGCGTTCTTGCGCCAGACGGTCTGTTCCGGATGGTCCGCCCCCAGGAAGTGGAAGCCATTGATGACCGCGCCGGAGATGCTGATTTCACCGCTCCAGTAGGCGCCACGATAACGGTCCTTGATCCGGGCGCCCCCCAGGCGCAGACGAATATGACGCGACGACAGGCCTGCTTCCCGATGCAGATTGCGCGACCAGATGCAGTGCTCGCCGCGAAACAAATCAATCTGCTCCCAACCCGAATCGCCCAACAAACGGTAGTCGAGCTGATCGCTGGCTTGCGCGTTCACGACGTCGCCCATCACCTGCTCGCCCAACCGCAGCAAGCCGTAGGTGCGCTCCCCGGTGGTAGCGAAGGTATGCCGAGCACGCAGCGCTTGCCCCACCGCGGCACGGTCGAAGCGCTCGGCGATCACACCGGTCAGGCCACCGCGTGAACCGAACACCGCGGTCGCCGGTACCCCTCCGCCGCACCGACCCTGATGCTCGTCGCTGTTGGCCGCGGCGCCAACCCGGTAACCGCGTTGCAGCGCCTCGGCATACACCCAATGAAACTGCCCCCAGGCCGAGCCCACTTCCACCAGGCGCTCAAGCTCGGGATGGTGCCAATCGAGGTTGCAACGACGACCGCCCACATGGGGCATCATCAAATGGCCTTCCGGGTTCTTCGCATAAGCCGCGTAAAGCTCGTCGACCGGCCAGGCGCCGGGCTTGATGGTGCCGGCAGTAAACTCATTCCACTCGAAGGAACGCACCAGGCGGCCCTGGCTGTCGAACGGAAACTCCGGTTTGCCTTCGTGGAGAAACACCACGTTGCGATCACCGCCGGCACAGGAGTTACCGCACCACTCCGTGCCGGGGTAGCAGACGAAACGCCCGGGCTCGTTGAGTTCATGAATCAACGCCACGGCCGCATCCCAACGTTGCTCGGTGATGTTGAAGTCGTTTGCCGTGTAACCCAGCACGTCCAGGCCGGCGACGTCACGGCCATAACCGAGGTTGTAAAGGGTGTCGTTGGTGCCGACGGTGTCATCCGAATGCACATGCAGGTCGGCATACAGCGGGCGCAGCCCTGTCAGGGCCTCGTCGACGTTGACATAGGTCTTTCCTTCCTGCACTCCGGCGCTGCCGGCCAAAGCGCGGATCGCCCACTCGCCGCTTTCGGCCAGGCTCACCGCCGGCAGGCGCACCACCGCCCAACCGTCGCGCGCCAGGGCATAGGGCTGACGCTGGCTCACACCCTGAGGGCCGTCCAGCAGGAGTTCGCCGTGCAGTTCGAGCTGGCGGCAAGTGTTGCCCCATGCATCGTCGGCACGGACCAGCACATCGAACGGCTGCCCCAGGCCGACCAGTCGCGGCGCGATCACCAGCAGACGCTCCGGTGGGCCGGGCACGATATCGAGCAGCAGGTCACCCGGCACTTCGGCGAATTTCGAGCTACCCAGCGGGTCGACGAACAGGCGCAGGCGGAAGTCCTTTTCGACGAAGCTCTGAACCCGCGTGCCAGGACCGCCCTGGCGTCGGTCGCCAAGGCGAATGATGATGCGGTCGCCGGGGTTGATGTAGCCGTCGACGATATCGATCAGGATGGCCTTCTGGAACGGCCGCTCATGGCCCTTCTGATCGAAGCGCACTTTCAGGTACTGAACGGTCGCCGGGCTCTGGCCAGGGACCAATTCGCCGGCCTGATACTCGGCACTGACGTAGTTGGCTGCGCTCGGGTCGCTGGTCTGGAACAGTGCCCAGTCCGAGTAGAATTTAAAGGCCAGTTTGAGCCAGGCGCCATCGGCCAGGCCGCTGGCCCCCACTTCGTAGACAAAGGTCAGTTCATCCCACTGCCCGGCCACCAGTTGCTGTCGGTCGCAGCGGATACTGCCCAGGAACGGGCGCGCCTTGTTGCGTTCGTACAAGCCGGTCGGAGCGATGTAGTGGCCGGCATCCTTGGGGTCGAAGGTCTGTGTCACGGTGCTACCTCTTGCGGAGCAATGTGGAAATCGGGGAGTTGGGGGTTGCTCATGACGCACGCCAGGATTGGTAGTGACGCTCGATGCGACGGAACACCAGGCTTTCCATGAGCCAGGCGAGCAAGCCGATAATGGCGATGCCGAGAAGCACCTGGCTGGCATTGCCGATTTGTCCGCCCATGGACACCATCCAGCCGATGCCTTGTGAGGCGCCGATCATTTCGGCGGCCACCAGCGCCCGCCAGCCCTGGCTGAAACCGATGCGCAAGGCCGCGGTGAGAAACGGCAAGGACGCGGGCAGGTAGACGTAACAGAGCAGTTGCCGGCGATTGGCGCCCAGGGTACGGGCGGCCCGCACTTCGCCATCGCGAATGCCCAGCACCCCCTCCTGAATGGTTACCGCCATGGGAAACACCGCCGCGATGAAAATCACCAGCACGATCGAGAGAAATCCGAAACCGAAGATGATCAGGATCAGCGGTGCCCAGGCGATTGGCGGGATGGCCATGAACAAACTGTTCAGCGGTGCAATGAAGTCACGAAAGCGCCGCGACATACCGGCAGCCGTGCCGAGCACCACGGCCACCAGCACCGCGCTGGTAAAACCGGCCAGCTCTTCCAGCGCGCTGGCCCGGAACTGCTTCCATAGCGAGCCGTCATCCAACCAGCGCAAGGCTTCGGCGGCGACCACCCAGGGTTGCGGCAGTACGTAGCTTGGAAAGCGGCTGGCCATGGCGATCCAGACCAGCAGCAGAAATGGCAGCGAGGCCCAGCCCCAGTTGGGTGTCAGCAATTTCATGGGGCACTCAATGCGCGGATTTCTGCAGGTACGACGTGTCGACCAGGTCGTTGAGCGGGACCTGGGTGTCCATGAATTTCAGCGAGTGGGAGTAATCCATCAGGCGCTGGATGAACTGCAAGTCCCGCGGCTCGAGCTCGGCGGACCAGCCCAGGCGTTTGCGCGCTTCGGCGACGATCTGCTCGCCACTGGCCTGACTGCCGTCCGGACGCTGAATGGTTTCCAGTTTGAAGGCTTCGGCGATGATCCGGTTGGCCTGCTCTGGTTGCCGGTTGAGAAAGTCGATCGCCCGGCGATGGGCGCGCAACAGCTTGACGACATCGTCGGGACGATCGCGCAGAGTTTCCGGCAGGCCAATCACCACGTACCAGGGGTACTGCGGGAGCGCCTGGTTGACGTCCAGCAGCAAGCGGGCCGAGCCACGCAACAGCGCCTGACTGACAAAGGGTTCCCAGGAGAAAGCGGCGTCGACGATGCCACGGTCCAGTGCGGCATTCATGTTGCCGGGCGGCAGGTCAATGATGTCCAGATCCTTGTCCGGATCGAGGCCGGCACGCTCCTTGAGCACGTAGCCACGCAACAACACATCCATGCCACTGCCCTTTTTCACCCCGGCCAGCTTGTGCCCCTTGAGGTCGCCCAGCTGCTGGATGTTGGTCTGGCTGCCGGCGACCACCGCCGCCTGGCCATAGTTGACCTTGGCCAGAATCACGCTTTTCAGGCCACGGGCGTACCACTGGTAAACCGGGGGCGTGCCGACATAGGCCACGTCCAGCTCGTGAGCGGCCAGTGCCTGCTGGATCACCGGACCATCGCCGAGGGCCTTGACGTCAACCGCCAGCCCTTCGTCCTTGTAGTAACCCAGCTTTTCAGCGATCAGCACGGGCGCGTTGGCCATGGCGAACACGTAGCCGATACGCAGCGGTTCAGTTGCGCTGGCTGCGCTCAGCCAGCAGCTTGCCGCCAGGGCGACAGGCACGAAGAGTTTCTTGATCATGTCAGGCTCGTTGTCAGGAGGTGGGTTCTAGCAGGAAGGGTGATTGCGCCATGACCTCGGCAATCCGTCCCATCAATTCATTGCGGTAATCGAGAAACGCCGGCAGGCGACGGGTCTGCAGGTTGCTGCGCGGGCGCGGCAAGTCGATGGCCAGCTCGCTGTGAATCCCGCCGGGCGCGATGTTCAGCACCACCACGCGGTCGGCGAGGAACACCGCCTCGTCGATGTCGTGGGTGATGAACAGGACGGTCTGGCCCAGTTCGGCCCAGAGCCGCAGCGTTTCCTCATTCATGCTCGCGCGGCTGATGGCGTCGAGCGCGGCGAACGGCTCGTCCATCAGCAGCACATCAGGCTCGAGGGCCAGCGCCCGGGCCAGGGAAACCCGTTGTTGCATCCCGCCGGAAAGCTGCCGTGGCAGACGCCCGGCAGCGGCCTCCAGCCCCACCAGGCGCAGATAGCGCAGAGCCTGTTCACGCTGCTCACGCTCGTCATATCGACCGGCAATGCGCAGCCCGAAACGGACGTTTTCCAATGCGCTCAACCAGGGAAACAATTGCGGGCTCTGGAACACATAACCCAACTCGGGCAGCTCTGGACGGGTCGGCGCACCATTGATCAGGACCTGCCCTGCCTGGGGTCGCTGAAAGCCTGACAAGAGATTGAGCAGCGTGGTCTTGCCGCACCCCGATGGTCCCAGCAATGCCACGAACTCGCCCTGCCGGGCGCTCAGGCTCAGGTTGCGAAACACGCTATGCCCGTTCCCGTAGGTGAAGTCCACGGCCTGCACGCTGAGGGCATCGGAGGCATCGGAGGCGGAGGGATAAATATTGGGCATGGCAAGTCGCGTCAGGTCATCTACAATAGGATTGCCTGCAATAATACGTATTAATACAAGTAGCACCAAGATTGAATGTTTATAACCTTAGAAGCAAAGGCCCCTGACCTGCGCTTCGCTCAAATGGATGCGCAACTCGTGGCCCTTCATCGTGAAAGCTCGACCTCCCTCTATGAACAGATCGCCCGGCAGTTGCTGCAAGAGATCCAGCAAGGCGCCTTCGGCCCCACCGGCAAACTGCCGTCGGAAGCAGAGTTGGTGGAGCGCTTTGCAGTCAGTCGGGTGACGATCCGCCTGGCACTGGGCAAGCTGGGCGATGATGGCGTGGTCGAGCGCAAACAGGGCAAGGGCACCTACGTCGCGGCCCAGCAAGTGCGGCATGACCTGGACGCGCTGCGCAGTTTTCATGATTCACTGAAGCTGCAGGGCCTCAACCCCGGCATGCGCCTGCTCGGCCATCGCCTCGAGCCTGTGCCCGATGAGCTTGAAAAACTGTTCGCGGGCCATTGTGTCAGCGTCGAGCGCCTTCACTTCGTCGACGACGAACCCATCGCATTCGCCGTCAGCCACCTGATCGAGGCGCTCAAGGACATCGACTGGACAGCGATGGCCGAGGTCCCCCTGTATTCCGTGCTGGAGCAGGTCACCGGCCGCCCGGTGGCCAGGGCCGACATTGCCATTCGGGCGCGCGAGGCTGACAAGGCACTGGCCGGTCACCTCGGCGTAAAGCGCGGCACTGCGTTGCTGGTGATGGAGCGCACGTCCTGGTTCGCCGATGGCACCTGCTGTGACCGCTCCACCTTTTTCATCAGGCCCGAGCGCTATGCATTCGTGTTGAGTGGGGTGTTCACGACTCGCTCCAGAGTTTAAGTCTCGCTGTACGGCGCTCAAACCAATCGGCACGATTTCGTCGACGATGGACAACGCAACGCCCTGGCACTCCAGGCCATCAACCTTTCAACACCGCTTTCAACAACGGATCATTCAGATAAGCCACATTCAGCCGCGTCCACGGACTGATGCGCGACTGCTCGGGGGAGAAGATGTGCCCGGGGGCAATCATGAATCCCTTGGGCAGCAACTGGCGGGTCAGTTCCCTGGCATCATCGATGTGCGTGAACTTCGCCCACAGATACAGGCTCTGCTCCGGTCGAGAGAACACCTCTGCGCCTATCTCGTCCAGCACTTGCAAACCTGTAACGGTCGCGCTGCGCAGCCGCTCCTGCAACCGTACGAGATGGCGCAGGAAATGCCCCTCGCCAAGAATCACATCGACGGTGCGCTCGCAGAACTCCGAGGTGCTGGTGTGCAGCAGCATCTTCACATCGCCCAATTCGTCGATGACGTCCTTGCTTCCGGCGATGAAGCCCACCCTGAGCGCTGCCGAGACCGACTTGGAAAAACTGCCGACGTAGAGTGAGCGCTTCAACTGGTCCAGCGCGGACACCTTGATGGCCGATGCCGATTTGAAATCGCCCAGCGCGTCGTCATCCACCAGGATGAACTGATGCGCTTCGGCCAGTTGAACCAGGCGATGTGCCTTGCCCGGAGAAATGTCAGAGCCGGTCGGGTTATGCCCCACCGACTGGATGAAAAACAGTTTGGGCTTGTGTTCGCGCAGCAAGCGCTCCAGCACCTCGATGTCGGGGCCATCCGGCAGTCTCGGGACGGCGAGCATTCGCGCGCCCTGCAACTGCAACTTGCCAAAGAGCGGGTAATAGCCCGGGTCTTCCACCAGTACGCAATCGCCGAAGCCGATGAAGCGGCGGATGATCAGGTCGAGCGCGTGGTTGGCCCCATGGGTGGTGACAATCTGGCGCGGACTGACGGTGATCGAATAGCTCGCCAGCTTCTGCGCCAGGTGTTGCCGCAAGCCGGCATTGCCCAGACGATTGCCATAGCGAAACAGCGTTGTGACACCGGTGCGCATGATCTGGCGGGTGAATTTGTCCAGGCGCATGTCCATCAGCCAGTCCACGGGCGGAAACCCTTCGCCCAGCGGCGAGTGCCCCGGCTCGCGAACGAACTGCTGACGCATCAACCAGATCGTGTCCATCGCCCGCGCATAGGGGGGTGGCTCTTCCGGCTCGGGCTGGTTGCAGGCGCCTCGCTTGACGAAGAAACCCTGGCCATGCCGCGCCTCGACCAGCCCCTGGGACGCCAGCGCTTCGTACGCATTGATCACGGTATTTTTCGAATGCCCCAGCAAGCGCATGCATTCGCGCAACGAAGGCAAGCGGTCGCCTTCGCGGTAGGTACCGTTATCGATCTGCTCGACCAGTGTGGCCGTCAGTTGCTGGGCCAGCGTCAGGCGCACCATGGCTCATCGTCCCGAGTGATTTGAAGACAAGGGTACAGCTTGGGTACTGTCTGTCCAAACTGTACCTTCTTTGCAGGCACAGAGCGCATTAGGGTGACGCTATTCGAGAACAATAAACGTCACAGGATCACCCATGAGTATCGATTCGCGCCTCCCGAACTTCCGCAGCCTGTCCCCTGCCCAACGCCTTGAACACTTGCAGCAGTTGCTCCAGCTCCCCGGCGAGGACGTCAACCTGCTGAAAGATGCCGGCGCCCTGCCGCTGGACATTGCCGATGGCATGATCGAGAACGTCATCGGTAAATTCGAATTGCCCTATGCCGTGGCGAGCAATTTCCAGATCAATGGCCGCGACGTGATCGTGCCGCTGGTGGTCGAGGAACCTTCAGTGGTCGCCGCCGCCTCCTTCATGGCAAAACTGGCCCGCGATGCCGGCGGTTTCATGACGTCCAGCAGCCTGCCGCTGATGCGCGCCCAGGTGCAGATCGTCGATATTGCCGACCCTTATAACGCGCGCCTAAGCCTGATGCGCCGCAAGGAGGAAATCATCGAGCTGGCCAACCGCAAGGACCAGCTGCTCAACAAACTGGGCGGCGGTTGCCGGGATATCGAAGTCCACACCTTCGCCCAAAGCCCACGGGGACCGATGCTGGTCGCGCACCTGATCGTCGACGTCCGCGATGCCATGGGCGCCAATACGGTCAATACCATGGCCGAAGCCGTGGCGCCGCTGATGGAGGAAATCACCGGTGGCAAGGTTCGCCTGCGAATCCTGTCCAACCTTGCCGACCTGCGCCTGGCCCGTGCCCAGGTGCGCATTGCGCCCGAGCTGCTGACCACCCCCGAGTACACGGGCGAAGACGTGATCGAGGGCATCCTCGATGCCTACAATTTTGCCGTCGTCGACCCCTACCGCGCCGCGACCCACAACAAGGGCATCATGAACGGCATCGATCCGTTGATCGTCGCTACCGGCAACGACTGGCGCGCAGTGGAAGCCGGAGCGCATGCGTACGCCTGTCGCAATGGGCATTACGGCTCCCTGACCACCTGGGAAAAGGACGCTCAAGGCCACCTGGTCGGCACCCTGGAAATGCCCATGCCGGTCGGCTTGGTAGGTGGTGCCACGAAAACCCACCCGCTTGCCCAATTGTCGTTGCGCATACTGGGGGTGAAGACCGCGCAGGAGCTCGCCGAAATCGCCGTGGCCGTCGGCCTGGCGCAGAACCTCGGTGCGTTGCGCGCCTTGTCCACTGAAGGCATCCAGCGCGGACACATGGCGCTGCACGCCCGCAACATCGCGCTGTCGGCGGGTGCGCGGGGCGACGAAGTGAACTGGCTGGTCAAGCAGATGGTTGAAGCCAGGGACGTGCGCTCCGATCATGCCGCCCAGCTGCTGAAGCAAAAGCGGGCGTTGTGATGACCCGGCCTGAGGACAGCGTCCGGCTGGTGGAGGTCGGCGCCCGGGATGGTTTGCAGAACGAACAACGCACCCTGGCGCCAGCGATCCGCGCACAACTACTGACCCGACTGGCAGACGCTGGCCTGCAGACGCTGGAGGCCGGTGCGTTTGTTTCACCTCGCTGGGTGCCGCAGATGGCTGGCACCGACGAGGTGTTCAAGGCTCTGCCTGCCCGCCCCGATGTCACCTGGACGGCGCTGGTGCCCAACGTTCAAGGCCTGCAGGCGGCCCTCGATGCCGGGTGCCGCGAAATCGCGGTGTTCGCCGCCGCCTCCGAAGCGTTTTCGCAGAAGAACATCAACTGCTCGATCGCCCAGAGCCTCAGCCGTTTTCAGGAGGTCATGGTACGGGCCCGTGAGGCCGGCGTGAGGGTGCGCGGCTATGTGTCCTGTGTCCTGGGCTGCCCGTTCACCGGCCAGGTCAACGTCCGCGACGTGGCCGCCGTCAGTGCTGCACTGTATGGCATGGGCTGCTATGAAATCAGCCTCGGCGACACCCTTGGCACAGGCACGCCCTCCGCCACCCGGGCCTTGATCCAGGCCTGCGCCGAGGAGGTCCCGCTCAGCGCACTGGCGGGTCACTTCCACGACACCTACGGCATGGCCATCGCCAACATCTGTGCGGCGATGGACGCCGGGGTACGCGTGTTCGACAGCTCAGTGTCCGGATTGGGCGGATGCCCGTATTCTCCGGGCGCAACGGGCAACGTTGCCACCGAAGATGTGGTCTACCTGCTCGACGGCATGGGTGTCCGGCATGGGGTGAACCTTGATGCACTGATCGACATCGGCACCTGGATCGACGCGCAGCTGGGCCGGGATACGGCGTCCAGCGTCGCCCGCGCAGTGCTCGCCAAACGTCGTTCGGGAGGCTGAACGAGCGTCTTGCCTCTTCACGTTCATAACAATAAAAGCCCGTAAGGGCGGTGGGAGAACTCTGTTGAAACCCGAACTGTACGAAGTCTGGGGTGACACCGTAGACGGTCGTCACCTGATCTGCTCCATCGCGATTGGCGCAACGGTCAGCCTGAGTGCCTTTTTCGCGGCCCAGGAACTGCTGTCCCATTGGGTTGCCTCGCCACAGATGGCCCGTGCCTACGCCATGCTGGTGGGCATCGTTGGCTGCCTGGCAGGCGGCGCCATCAGTGCTGCGTTGTTCAAACCCAAGCGCCACGTGGTCGAACAACAGGCCGATCCCGCCTGGCGTTCAGAAGTGCTGAAGGAACTGCAGAGCGAATTCGGTGATCTTGGACGGCTGTCGGACCTGCCACCGGAAACACTGGCCGAACTGCGCGAAATGGACCTCTACGACCTGTTCGCAGAACACGAAAAAACCCTCGCGGCACCTGCCAGGGCCAGCGACATGGCAAGCGCAGCCGAGCGGCCCGCCGTGGCGATCGATGGGGGCAAGTCATGATGACCGTCCTGTTGGATCAAATCCTGATCGCCCTGGGCATGGGAATCCTGGGCGCCGTGATCTTCGCCGGGATCGGCCTGATTTCCGGCAGCGACGAAACCACCACCCTTGCCCCGCTGACGTTGCTGGTGGTGTTGCTGGGGGTGCCCGCGCCCGGTGTCCTGACGTTTTTCCTCGCCGGAGCCGTCGCCAAGCACATGACCCACGCGGTGCCGACCGCACTGCTGGGCATCCCCGGCGACACCATGGCAACCCCGTTGATGCGCGAGGCCAACTTCCTGCGCAACCTCGGTGTGCCGCACATTGCCCTGCGCAAGATGATTTCCGGTGCGGTGATCGCCGCGCTGATCGCGGTGCCCATGGCCGTCCTGTTTGCCGTGATGCTCGCGCCGTTTGGCGACATGATCAAACACGCGGCGCCCTGGGTGTTCCTCGCGGCCGCCATCGCCATCGCCTGGTTCTCCAAGGGGCGTCTGGCAGCCGTCTTGGCCCTGGTGCCGTTCGTGATGGTCATCGTCGGCCTGCAGAGCATCACCGGTCAGTACGGGGTCAAGCTCAGCGTCAGCTACTTCCTCGGCATTGCCATCGGCCCCTTGATCGCAGCGCTGTTTTCGATGCTGGCGCCGGCCGAGCGGGCAAAGATGCAACGCCAGGAGGTTCGCAGCTTCTCCCTGTCACCCGACGTAAAGAGCTGGGGAGGCTTCTTTCCCAACCCGCTCAAGGTCCTGGATCGCAAGCAAAGCCTGTGGACGGCAGCCACCGCAGCGGTTTCCAGCGCCACCTTTGTCTTCAGTCCGGTCGCCATGACCGTGATCATGGGCGAAGTGGTCGGTGCTCGCGTCAAGCACGTCTACCATCGCTTGACGACGGTGATCACCGCCCGCAACGGTGTGACCGAATCGACCTACATCGCCGAAGCCCTGATCCCGCTGATTGCCTTCGGCCTGCCATTGAGCCCGGTGGCTGCAGGCCCGGCAGCGCCGCTGTTCAACGCGCCGCCGCGCTTCACCGTCGACTCCGCCACCGGGCAAGTCCACAACCTGCATTCGCTGCTCAGCACTTGGGAGTTTTTCGGCTACGGCATGCTGGCGGTGGTGGTCGCGATCCTGGTGGCCTACCCCTTCACCATGAACTACGCACACCGGGCGGCCTCGTACGTGACGCGCAAGATCAGCCATGAAGCCGTCATCGCCACGTTTGTCGGCCTGATCCTGGTGATCGGCATCTGGGAAGGCGGCTTGCAGGGCCTGCTGGTGATCATCACCGTCGGCCTGCTGGGTGGTTTCCTGTCACGTTTTCTGGGCTTCAACATCGGTGTGCAGTTCATGGGGTATTACACCGCCGTACTCACGGTGCCGGCATTGATTGCGCTGATGGGCGCTTGATTCTCCGCAAACATAACAACAACAGGCAGGTGATCACTGTGCAGAACAACATCCTCGTTTCCATGCTCTTCGTGCTGAGTGCCGCAACCACCCTGGCCCAGGCACAAGCCCCCATTCCTGCGCTCGCCTACGCCCGGGAAGGCCGGCAGTTGCAAGCCATTCCCGGTCCGGAACAGAACCTGCCCACCATCACCGCGCAACAGTGGTTCAAGGTGTCGGACAAGGGCCTGCAACTGGAGGGCCCTTCGTTTGATCGCGACGGCAACCTGCTGTTCGTCGAGGTGTTCGGTGGTCAGGTGCTGAAACTCGACACTCAGAAAAAGCTCAGCGTCGTCGTCGAAAAAAACCCGCTGGGCTCCGCCGGCCTGGCCATCCACAAGGACGGACGCCTGTTTGTCGCGGGCCTGGGAAATTTCAAGGACACGGGCAATCTGACGACCTACAACGCCGACGGCTCAGACCCGCAGGCGATCATCGCCGGCACCAGGAATTTTCTGGTGGATGATCTGGTTTTCGACAACACGGGAGGTTTCTATTTCACCGATTTCAAAGGCACCTCAACCGAGCCGACTGGCGGTGTTTACTACGTGGCGCCCGGCAGCACGGCCATCGTCCCGATCCTGCCCAAGCTGGCCATCGCCAACGGCATTGCCCTTTCCCCCGACGGCAAGACCCTGTGGGTCACCGAATTCGCAACGGGCCTGCTGCACCGCATCGAACTGAAGGATGCGCAGACGATCGCGCCGTTTGGCGAGGCCGTGGTCTATCGCTTCAATGGCCCCTCCCCCGACTCGATGCGCGTCGACGAAGACGGCAATCTCTATGTGGCCATGTACAGTCAGGGACGAGTGCTGGTACTCAATCCCAACGGCCAGCCGATCGGACAGATACTGATTCCCGGACGGGAGAACGGCCATTTCCTGCGGTCGACCAGCATGGCGCTCAAGCCGGGAACCAACGAGGTGTATCTGGTGGCCAGCGACGGGGATCTGGGCGAAGGCAGCGCGATCTTCCGCGCACAGGGCTTTGCCAAGGCGCTGAAGCTTTACTCACACCAATAGTGCGGTGCCTGCGCGCGCCCAAATCCCGCCCTGCAGAGCTGAGAAGGAGCGGATCGCGTCGACCTCGCCGACTCGATCCGTGCGTCTTATGCCAGCCCCAGGAAGGACAGGACCACTGCGATGACCACGACCAGACCGACGATGTAGATAATGCTGTTCATGTTCTTGCCTCTCTGTGTGAAGGGAGTTGCACTGCGAAGGTGTGCATTGGGGGCACTGAACCTTGGCTCGTATTGCAAGTGACAACAGCCGGGCGAAATAACTCCTTCGATTTTACCTGATAGGAATAGGCAAGCCTCAAAGACGAACCGGCATGGGGCAGCGGTTGGCCGATCGTTACCATGGCCTCACACCTACCGACAGGAACTCGCCATGCCCCGTATCCAGACCCTTTTCATTACCGGAGTCAGCAGTGGCTTCGGCAACGCGCTGGCCCGTGAAGCGCTTGCGGCCGGTCACCGCGTCATCGGCACCGTACGCCGCGAAGCCGACTTGCAGGCCTTCCAGGCGCTGTCCCCGGATCACGCCCACGGCGTGATCCTGGATGTCACCGACTTCGAGCGGATCGACGGCGTTGTAGCCGATGTCGAAGCGACCCACGGCCCGGTCGACGTGCTGATCAACAATGCCGGCTACGGCCACGAAGGCATCCTCGAGGAGTCGCCACTGCAAGACATGCGTCGCCAGTTCGACGTCAACGTGTTCGGCGCGGTCGCGGTGATCAAGGCGTTCCTGCCCTTCTTCCGCAAGCGTCGCCAGGGCCGTATCCTCAATATCACGTCCATGGGTGGCACCATCACGATGCCGGGAATCGCCTACTACTGCGGCAGCAAGTTTGCGCTAGAGGGCATCTCCGATACGCTGAGCAAGGAACTGCAACCCTTCAACATCTTTGTCACTGCCGTGGCACCGGGTTCGTTTCGCACCGACTGGGCCGGTCGTTCGATGCAGCGCACGCCGAGAAGCCTTGCGGACTACGACGCCAGTTTCGATCCGGTGCGCAAGGCGCGCGAGGAGAAAAGCGGCAAGCAACCCGGCAATCCACAAAAGGCGGCGCAAGCGATGCTGCAGATCATCGCCAGCCCCAACCCACCGGCGCACTTGCTGCTGGGCAGTGATGCACTGGGCCTGGTGCGTGACAAACTGCAACGCGCCGCCATCGAGATCGATCAATGGGAAGCACTGACTCGCTCCACCGACAATTGAGCGCCCACCTGGACCCGGCCGACGCGAACAGCACACGCATGGTGCACCTGCTGGAAAGGCTCGCGCCGGTCGAGGGCTACAACCTCAGTGCCCTGGAAGACGTGCGCTTTCTGCGCTCCAACCAGCCACTGACCCGAACGCCGGTGCTGTATGACCCCGGGATCGTCATCCTCTGCCAAGGGCGCAAGCGCGGTTACCTGGGCGACGACGTCTACGTGTACGACGCGCAGCACTATCTGGTGGTGTCCGTCCCCCTGCCCTTCACCATGGAAACCGACGCCAGCGAGGACGAGCCGATGCTCGCGATCTACATGCGCCTGGATTTCCAGATGGCCAGCGAGTTGATGCTGCAAGTGGATGAGGTGCATGGCCCCAGCGATGCCCCGCCCAAAGGCATGTTCGCCTCGCCCATGGACCACTCGTTGCGCACTTCGACGCTGCGCTTTCTCGAGGCCATGAGCGTACCGGGCGAAGCGCAGATCCTGGGGCCGACGCTGATGCGGGAAATCTATTACCGCATCCTCATCGGCGAGCAAGGCGGCTCCATGCGCGCCGCGCTCAATCGCCAGGGGCACTTCGGCAAGGTGACGCGGGCGATCCGCAAGATCCACAGCGGCTACCAGCAGCACCTGGATGTCGAGCAACTGGCCCGGGAAGCGAGCATGAGCGTGCCCAACTTCCATCTGCACTTTCGCAGCGTGACGGACACTTCACCCATGCAATACCTGAAATCGACACGCTTGCATCAGGCGCGCTTGTTGATGCTGCGTCAGTCCATGACCGCCTCTGCCGCCGCCTTCAACGTCGGCTACGAAAGTGCCTCGCAATTCAGTCGCGAGTTCAAGCGCTTCTTTGGCCGAACACCACAGGCCGAGATTGAATGGATGAGAGCCACCTATGCGCTGCCGGCACCGGCAACGCCTTCGATGTATGTGTCTTCGCACTAGTGGCGTGCGTGGCAGGTGGGTCGGATCTGCCGTGAGTCACCGACGGTGCCCCCGAGCTCCAACCAACCCTTTGCTCACCCCAACAGCGCCCTGCCGAAATCTTCCGGCGTGGGGCTTTCCTGCCACTGTGGAACGTCCTCCGGCAACACCAGCCAGGCCTGCTTGCGCCGGACCCAGATATGCGCCCGGGGTGTCCACTGATCGGCCCCGTCCAGTACGCCTGCGCGCACCACCCGCATGCCCGGTGCCGCTGTGGTTTCATTGAACAGCCGGGTAAAACACGCGCCGCAGGCGTACTGGGTGGAGGCCTGCCCGGCGTGTTCATGCACGTGGGTGCTGGCTGTGCCCGTTATCTGCACGGCCGATGCCGCGCACAGCATGTGCAGGCCGAACGCACTGCCGCTCCAGCGTTGGCAGTTCAGGCAGTGGCAGGCATACAACGACGGGAGGCTTTGAGCGATGATCTCAAGCTTGAGTTGCCCGCATCGACACTGACCGGTGAAGCGCATGGTATGACTCCTTATAATGACGTCCCAGAAAAACAGGGGCGCATGATCCCCGTTCAATCGCCCAGGTAAAAGCGTAAAAATGGAGCAACTGTTGGTCAGAAATGTATGAGCGGTCTCGAATGGGAAAACCAGCGGGTGTTTCTCGCCGTGCTGCGTTCAGGCAGCCTGAGCGGGGCCGCGAAGCTGCTTGGCATCGCACAGGCCACGGCCCGACGACGGCTGGAGGCGCTGGAGCGCTCGCTGGACGTGAGTCTTTTCACAAGGACCCCGGCCGGCCTGACACCCACCGATCCGGCACGTCGCCTGATCCAGCATGTCGAGGCGATGGCCATCGCCGCGCAAGCGTTCAACCGCATGGCTAGCGCCGAAACGGATGAGGAACACGGAACCGTCAGGATCACCTGCGGCGACTTGCTGGGCGTCGAGGTATTGCCCGGCCTGCTGCGCGACTTCCACCATCGCCATCCGGGGTTGAAGCTCGAACTGAGCATCAACGACCCGCTGGAAGACATCGCCCGGCAACAGTCGGACATCGCCGTGCGTTTGGTCCGCCCCACCGAAGCCGAGATCGTCACCAGGCGCGTCGGCGCCCTGCGTGTCGGTCTCTACGCCAGCGCCGAGTGCCTGGCGCGGCATGGCCGGCCGGACAGCCTGGAAGCCGTGCGCCGTGGCCCGCTGATCGGCCCCGACCGGCGCTCGGCGGACCTGCGCCGACTCGTGGAGGCAGGATTGTGCGAAGCCCACCAGCCTTTTGCGATTGCCACCGACAACCACCTCGCTCAACTCGCCGCACTCAAGGCCGGGCTGGGATTTGGTCTGTGTCCATCGAGCATTGCACGTGCCCATGGCCTGATCGGGATCCTGCCGGACAGCTTTGGCTTCGAGATTGATGTCTGGCTGGCGATGCATAACCACCTGCGCAGGATCAGGCGTATCGCCAAGACCTTCGAAGTACTGAGCCAGGCGCTGCATGAATACCTGTAATGGCTCGAGCGACGCAGGTCGAAGGCCGCACAGGCCGTGAACTGCACTACTCACCGTGCCCTTTTCAGGCAGGCTGCACGAAGGCGATATGCCTTCAATCACGTAACCTTTTGATCTGGCAAGATAATTTTTCTGCCCCTGGTTGGCACGAGCTATGCGGAGGCTTAAGGGATCGCACAGAGCCGTGAGACAACGGCCTGTATTCACCCCCGTGACAGCAGAGGCCACACCCATGAACGCCATCGACCTACTGAAAGCCGACCACGAAAAAGTAAAAGCGATTCTGACCCAACTGAGCGAATCGACGGATCGGGCGCTGAAAAAACGTTCCGACCTGTTGGGCAAGCTGGAAATGGAAATCTCGATCCACACCCGCCTGGAAGAAGAGATTCTCTATCCGGCCTTCAAGGAAGCCGGTGGTAAAGAACAGGACGTCATGTATTTCGAAGCCAAGGAAGAACACCGTACCGTGGACTCCCTGGTGTTGCCTGACCTGAAGCTGACCGACCCCGGAACGCCGGAGTTTGCCGGTCGCGTGAAGGTGGTCAAGGAACTGCTGGAACACCACATCGAAGAGGAGGAAACGGAAATGTTTCCTCAGGCGAAGAAGCTCTTGGGCAAGGCCAAGCTCGACGAACTGGGGCAGCAGATGGAAAAGATGAAAGCGGATCACATGAAAAAGATCGCAGCCGGCAAACTGGCGGCGTGATGTTTTGATGTATCGGGCCCGGCAAATGCCGGGCTTTTTTTTGACCGCCAACCTGGACAGGTCAGTTACAGCGGTGGGAGCTTTGTCGAGCCTGCGTTCAACCAGTCACAGCTCCTGCAAAGTGCGGGGTCTCACTAAACACTCGATCGGCCGCTCGATGAGGCATTTGAGCAAACCGTTTGGACAAAAGGACACCGGGCGTGGTCAGAGCCATTGATTGTCCCGCTGAATCCTTTGGTCCTGCCGATCGATGCCGCCCTGTCGGGATGAAACAGACTGGAGGCCCGCGTTTTGTCGAGTTCAACCCGAGCGTCAAGTGACCGGTGGCGATCATTCGCGGCCGATACGCTGGCGTTGATTGTGTTCTTTACCGCCACGGGCATTCTCAACGAACGGTTCATTGCGGGGATGACCTGGGAACAGGTGCTGGATGCACGGCTTCTGGGTGCCGGGCTGATGGTTGTGTCGGGTCGCCCCTATGGCCTTTGGCGAGACTGGATCATGCGCTTTTCCGGGCCCCGTCGAGGCTCGCGGATCGCCTGGGACGCTTTGGCGCTGGTGAGCTTCCAGGTGCCCATCTATGCCGCCATCCTGGCGATATCCGGTGCTGACAGTGACGCGTTGTTGCGCGGTTCGTTGGGCGTGACCGTCATCATGCTGGCGCTGGGGAGGCCCTACGGAGCGTTCCTGAACCTCGTCAGGCGTCGCTTCGGTCTGCCGGACGGCGGAGACAAGCCCATGTCGCTGAACGTGCAGGACCCCTGAAGCGAGTTCATCATTGACTGTGTCAATAACAACCATTAACTCAATGAAGTTTTCATATTTCTATAGCGGCGTAACATCAGCTCCATACCCACTCAGCACAACACGGAGTACACCACCATGAAACGCCAAACTATCCTCGGCATCGCCTTCTCGATCTTCGCACTGAACGCTTTTGCCGCGACCGAAACCGACCCACTGTTCAGCGATGCGGTAGCCGCGACTGAGACCGACCGTCTGTTCAGCGACGCCGTTGCAGCGACCGAAACCGACCGTCTGTTCAGCGATGCCGTTGCCGCCACTGAAACTGACCGTCTGTTCGGCGATGCCGTAGCTGCCACTGAAACCGACCCTCTGTTCAGTGACGCCGTCGCTGCTACTGAGACCGACTCGCTGTTCAGTGATGCCGTTGCCGAAGGTGGTTCAGACCGTCTGATCGAACGCCGTGTCGCCTGAATGCAGGGTTTCACCGCAGGACTCGACAAGAAGCCCGGCCTGACCCGCCGGGCTTTTTTACGTCTGCACCCTGTGCAGGAGCGGGCTTGCTCGCGAAAAATCTCCGGGCACCTCTCGCGAGCAAGCTCGCGCCCAGACAAAAATGCCCGGCTGATCGACCGGGCATTTTCGTGTTTGCTGCAGGCGTTATCCGCCGACGTCAGTGCGGCGCGCGAGGGATGGTTTTCAGCAGGTCTTCCGGGCTGATGTGACCGACGATGGGCTCCGCGACGCTGCCCGGCAATGGCAGGCCGAGGATGTGCCCCTTCATCTTGCCGATGACGTGCATTTCGCAAGGCTTGCAGTCGAACTTCAGGGTCAACACCTCGTTGCCATGTACCAGCTGCATCGGCGCGACCTTGGTGCGAACCCCGGTGACGCCCTTGGCTTGCTTGGGACAAAGGTTGAAGGAGAAGCGCAGGCAGTGCTTGGTGATCATCACCGGCACTTCCCCGGTTTCCTCGTGGGCCTCGAACGCGGCGTCGATCAGCTTGACCCCGTGACGATGGTAGAAATCCCGGGCCTTCTGGTTGTAGACGTTGGCCAGGAACGACAGGTGCGATTCCGGATACACCGGCGGCGGACTGGTCTCGGCCTTGCGACTGCCCCGCGGGTGGGCGGCCACACGCGCCGCAGTCAAGGCTTCGATCACTTCGCGGCGCAGGGCCTTGAGTTGCGAGTTGGGGATGAAGAACGCCTGCGGCGCATCGAGCCTGATGTCCGTGGCGTGATACTCGGTGGTGCCGAGCTGACCGAGCAGGTCACGCAGTTGCTCCAGCGCCTGCTCCGGCTTGTTGGCCAGGCCGAACGGGCCGTCCAGCGCCACACTGGCGCTGATGCCCTCCTCGCTCGTGGCGGTCAGTTGCAGGCGTCGTTCATCCAGTTGCGCCAGCCAGCTCACGCCGATGCGCCGCTCGGCGGAGGTCTTGAGCAATGCCTGCTGCCAGTTGTGGTCGAGGTTGCGACTCAGTGGATGGTTGGGCCGCAGCTTGTGCATGCCGTCCGGCATCTCGTTGGGTTCGACGCGATAGCGATAGCGCTTCTCGCCCTCCTCCTCGAACTCGCCCCTGGGCTCGGCGATGTTGGCGCGGAAACCCACCACCTCGCGCTTGACCAGGACATTGAGGCCGTCGCCGTTGGACAGAGGCTCAGTGGTCACCACCTGCATGTCGCGCTTGCCGACCTTCTCCACCACGCCCACCGGCAAACCGGTGAAGGTCGGTGAGTCGAAGGCGCCGATGTCGATCTTGCGCTCGCTGACGAAGTAATCGGTGCTGCCACGATGAAAGGTCTTTTCCGGGTCGGGCACGAAGAAGTGCGCGGTACGACCGCTGGAGGCACGGGCCAGGTCCGGGCGATCCTCGAGCACGGCGTCCAGGCGCTGACGGTAATAGGCGGTGATGTTTTTCACATAGCCCATGTCCTTGTAGCGCCCCTCGATCTTGAACGAGCGCACGCCGGCCTCGACCAGGGCGCGGATGTTGGCGCTCTGGTTATTGTCTTTCATCGACAGCAGGTGTTTTTCGTAGGCGATCACACCACCCTTTTCGTCTTTAAGGGTGTACGGCAGACGACAGGCCTGGGAACAGTCGCCACGGTTGGCACTGCGGCCCGTCTGCGCGTGGGAGATGTTGCACTGGCCGGAGAACGCCACGCACAACGCGCCGTGGATGAAAAACTCGATGGCGGCATCGGTTTCATCGGCAATCGCACGAATCTCTTTGAGGTTCAGTTCACGGGCCAGCACCAGCTGCGAGAAACCGGCCTGATCGAGGAACTTCGCCCGCTCCAGGGTGCGGATGTCCGTCTGGGTGCTGGCGTGCAGCTCGATGGGCGGAATATCCAGCTCCATCACCCCCAGGTCCTGGACGATCAGCGCATCCACCCCGGCATCGTACAGTTGATGAATCAACTGGCGCGCCGGCTCCAGCTCGTTGTCGTGCAGGATCGTGTTGATGGTGGTGAACACCCGGGCATGGTAGCGACGGGCGAATTCCACCAACCCGGCGATTTCACTCACCTCGTTGCAGGCGTTGTGGCGGGCGCCGAAGCTCGGGCCGCCGATATAGATCGCGTCAGCGCCATGCAGGATGGCTTCGCGGGCGATGCTCACGTCACGGGCGGGGCTGAGCAGTTCCAAGTGGTGCTTGGGCAAGGACATATGTTTTTATCTGGTTTGGCACGGTTGAGCTGCGCATTGTACCGGCCAAATGCCTGATCGGCACCGGGGTGCGACCGAATGCAGTCAAACGGGCACTTGCTTCGGTGAGATCTCGTGCCGGCGGGAACCTGAGAACGCAGCCGGATTGACGTCACCAGCACAGGAACGACAAGGAAACGACATGCAGTATCGAACGGGTACGGACGCTTTTCTGCACGGCATTCGAACGCTCATGCCATTGACCCCCGGGGTGATTCCTTTCGGGCTGGTGACCGGCGTGATGGCCATCGAAATGGGCATGTCGCCCGGTACGGCGATGGGCATGACGATGCTGTTTTACTCGGGGTCTGCGCAGATGGTTGCACTCCAGCTGCTGCACAACGGTGTCTTGCCGGTGGCCATCGTGGTCACTGCCTTGATCATCAACTTGCGCTTCATCATGTACAGCGCGTCACTGGCCCCTCACCTGCATCACTTGCCTCGTCGCTGGACATGGCCCCTGTCCTACCTGCTATCCGATCAGTCGTTCGCGCTCTACAGCCTGAGGCTTTCAGCGGGGCAACCCGATCGCTTCGGGCATTACTTCTATGCCGGCACCGCCATTGGCATGTGGCTGACCTGGCAGCTCTCGGTTCTGGCCGGGGTCTTTCTGGGCGCCAGCATCCCGGAGTCGTGGTCCCTGAGCTTTGCCATCCCCCTGTCTTTCCTGGCGCTTCTCGTCCCCAACCTGCGCAGTGCCGCGAGCCTGGGAGCCGCAGCGGCTGGCGGGTTGATCGCGGTGTTGGCAATCGATATACCTTACAACCTCGGGTTGGTCATGGCTTCGACAGGTGGCGTTCTTGCCGGGCTATTGATCGAGAGGTTTCGTCGAAGCACTGTGAACACGATGGACGCTGACGATGCCGAACGGGAGACACCATGAGCGACCTGGCGTTGTGGGGACTGTTTGTGGCAGTCGGCGTGGGTACATTCGTGATGCGCCTTTCGTTCGTCGAACTCTATGGTCGATGGCGAATTCCCGAAGTGCTCGATCGAGCCCTGCGCTACGTACCGGCAAGTGTGCTGGCGGCGTTGGTGCTTCCGGCGGTGGTGTATCCCAACGGGCACAGTGAATTCGTGCTCGGTAACCCGCAGATCCCCGCCGCTGTGGTCGCTGCCTGGGTCGCCTGGAAGACCGGGAATACAATCCTGACACTGGCGGTGGGCATGGGCGCGCTTTGGGCATTCAAGTTCATGGGATCATGAAGCGCGGGCCTTCAGCCGGCGACATTTCGCTGCGTTGCACGCTCAAGGGCGTTTTGCTCGGCTGGTACACGCAAGAGAAAGAGGTGATTGCCGGCCGCGCGCAAGCACTGATCGACTTGATCGACGAATTGCTGGACCTTCTGCACGCGGAACGTCAGCGAACGGCAACCACCGCTTCCCTGCAAATGCCCTCCAACTAAGTCGTCGGAATCGTCCCGCCATCGATGACAAACTCGCTCCCGGTGATGGACGCCGCCCGAGGCGAAGCCAGGAACGCGATGAGGTCAGCCACCTCCGATGGTTTTGCAGGCCGCCCGAGCGGGATGCCGCCCAGCGAATTCATGATGATTCGCTTGCCGCCCTCGTAATCGGTACCGGCCTCCTGTGCCAGCCTTTCGGCCAACGCAATCGAGGCTTCGGTTTCGATCCATCCCGGAGACACGCGAACCACACGCACGCCCTGGGGCGAGACTTCCTTCGACAGACTTTTGCTGTACGTCGAGAGCGCCGCCTTGGCCGCGGCATAGGCCGTGGTGGCTTCGGGCAACGGTAAGCGGCCCTGAATCGACGTCACATGGACGATCACACCCGCCCCACGTTCCAACATGTCCGGGAGCAACGCACGATCCAGGCGCACCGCCGGCAACAGGTTCAGGTCGAGCTCGCGCTGCCAGTGCTCGTCGCCCAGTGCAGCGAATCCGCCACCGGGCGACGAGGAGCCACCCAGCACATGGATGATGATGTCCACGCTGCCCAGGCTGTGCCTGATCGCGCTCACCAGCGCATCGCAACCTTCGCCGGTCGAGAGATCGGCGGGGACGAACAGGGCATCGGACAGGTCGCTGCCCGGGTGTCGGGCCGCGGTCACCACCCTCGCCCCTTCGGCGAGGAGCTGTTTGACCACAGCCTGTCCGACGCCTTGGGTGCCGCCGGTCACCAGGACCCGTTTTCCGCTCAACTCAAGGTTCATGGCGCAATCTCCAGGGAGCGGGCACGGGCATTCTCAAACACCAACGCGTGGTCGAACTGAATGGGGTTGCCGGGTATATGGCCGGTAAAACTCATGACGGGGTCTCCTGTCTCGCGTCCGGTAGTTGGACACAAGGATCTTGCCGCCACCCTGATAGTTTGCTCAACTGGGACAAACATTAATGCCCCATCCCGCAAACCAGGACAATCCAATGCCCGAGCCTCGCGTTAGCCTCAATGAGCTGGATGCCGTCATGGCCGTGGCGCGCAGGGCTTCGTTTCGTCAGGCGTCAATCGACCTCGGCATGTCCACCACCGCGTTGAGCAACACCATTGCCCGACTGGAGGCGAACCTCGCCACGCGGTTGTTCAATCGCACCACGCGCAGCGTGTCCCTGACCGAAGCCGGCAAGATGTTCCTGGAGCAGGTCGGCCCGGCCCTGCAGGATGTCCGCGCGGCACTCGACGCCGTGCAATCCCACAGCGCCGGGCCGTCGGGGGTGTTGCGCATCAACGCGTTCGCCAGTGCCGCCCGCTCGACGCTGTTGCCGCTGGTGCTGGAGTACCTGCGGCGCTATCCGCACGTGCACATTGATCTGGTGACCGAAGGCCGTCTGGTCGACATCGTCGCTGACGGTTTCGATCTCGGTGTGCGGTCCGCGAACCTCGTGCCCAGTGACATGATCGTGATCGCCCTGGGGCAGCCGCAACGCTACGCGGTAGTCGGCACGCCGGGGTATTTCGCCAGGCATGGCCGACCCGGCACGCCTGCAGATCTGCTCCATCATCCGTGCATTCGCATTCGTCTGCCCAACGGCGCGATTTACCCCTGGCAGTTCGAGCGGGAGGGACAAGTGCTGCGCCTCGATGTGCAGGGCCCGCTCACCCTCGACGAATCCGGTGTGGCCAAGGCTGCCGTCAAGGCCGGCGTGGGCCTTGGTTTTTTCATGGAGCAGGACGTGCTCGATGAAGTCGCCGCCGGCGAGTTCGAGCGGGTGCTTGAAGACTGGACGCCGCCCCGGGACAACCTGTGCCTGTATTACCCCAACCGCCGCAATCCCAGCGCTGCGCTCAAGGCGTTCACCGCGCTGGCTCGCGCCAACCTGACGGGCCTGGAGGGCCCCGGGTCGGACAATTGACCGATACCTGGCGCACAGGGCCACCCGCAGAATCGGGCTTCCATCCAGGGAGCTGATCCAATGAAAACAATCACATCAAACACCATCACCCGCGCCTTCGCCGGGTGTGACGCATGAATCGCCCCACCCCTGACAGCCATTACGATTTCATCGTGTGCGGCGCCGGCACGGCCGGCTGCGTGGTCGCGGCACGCCTGGCCGAGCACAAAGACGTTCGGGTGCTGCTGCTCGAAGCCGGTCATGGCAGCACCGGCCCCGCGATCACAGAGCCTTCGCAATGGCCACTGAACCTGGGCTCGGAGCGCGACTGGGCATTCGAAGGGCAGCCCAATCCCCATCTGAACGGTCGTCGCCTGTCCTTGAGCATGGGCAAGGGGCTTGGAGGTGGATCGAGCATCAACGTGATGGTGTGGGCACGCGGACACCGATCGGACTGGGATTACTTTGCCGCCGAATCCGGCGATTCGGCATGGGGCTACGACTCCGCATTGCGCTACTACGCGCGGATCGAGAACTGGCAAGGCCTGCCGGACGCCCAGCGCCGGGGTGTCGGCGGCCCCGTGCACGTCGCGCAGCCAACCGCGCCGCAACCGCTCGCCTGGGCCACGCTGGAAGCCGCCAGCCGCCTGGGCATTCCCCGGTTCGACAGCCCCAATGGCGAAATGATGGAAGGTTCCGGCGGCGTCGCCATCACCGACCTGCGCATCAACCGCGGACAGCGAGAATCGATGTACGACTCCTACATCAAGCCCCACTTGCACGCTCCCAACCTGACCGTCCTCACCGGGGCACGGGTGTCCCGCCTCCTGCTGCAGGGAACACGGGCAACGGGTGTCGAAGTGCTGATCGACCATCGGCGCCGCTGTTTCTACGCGGAAAATGAAGTGGTGCTGTCGATGGGCGCGGTGAACACGCCAAAGGTCCTCATGCAATCGGGGATCGGACCGGAAGAGGAGCTTCGCCCCCACGGGATCGACCTGATCAATCCCCTGCCCGGCGTCGGCCAAAACCATCAGGACCACTTAGCCTTCGGCTGTACCTGGGAGTATCGGCAGCCCCAGGCCGTCGGCGGCGGGGGTTGCGAAGCCACCCTGTACTGGAAAAGCGATGCTCGCCTGGACGCCCCGGACCTGCTGCAGTGCCAGCTCGAGTTTCCGGTCCCTTCCCCGCCCGAGGTCGGTGTTCAGCCGCCGCAACACGGCTGGACGATGTTCGCCGGTCTCGCCCGCCCCGGCAGTCGGGGCCGATTGCGCCTGTCGGGTGCCGGCCCGCTGGACAACCTGCTCATCGAGCCGAATTCGCTGAGCACTTCGCAGGACATGGCTGCCGCGTTCGCGTCCATCGAATTGTGCCGGGAACTGGGCAACATCGACGCCTTCGAAGCACTGATCAAGCGGGAGGTCGTTCCCGGCCAGCGTGACCGACGGGCCATGGAACGATTCATCCGTGATTCGGCGGTGACCTACTGGCACCAGTGCTGCACGGCGAAAATGGGCCGGGATGCGCTGTCGGTGGTTGACCATCAGCTCAAGGTGTATGGCATCGAGAAGCTGCGGATCGCCGATGCTTCGATCATGCCGCGAATCACGGTCGGCAACACCATGGCGCCGTGCGTGGTGATCGGCGAGCGCGCGGCCGATCTGATCCTCGCGGCCCATGGACTGGCACCGGCTGGCTGACTGTCGCCGTGTGCACTCAGGTCGCCGCCAGACACTCGCGGGTCTTGGCGGCCGCCACGCTCAGTCCCCCCGACAGACCCACGCCATTCTTGGCCGCCAGAATCTGCGCCATCACACTCACGGCGATTTCCGCCGGGGTCTTGCTGCCGATGTAGAGGCCGATGGGACCTTGCAGGCGTTCGAGCGAGACCTCGGTCTCGCCGAAATGCTCGATCAAGCGTTCGCGACGCAGTTGGCTGTTGCGTCGCGAGCCGATGGCGCCGATATAGAACGCCGGCCCGTGCAAGGCTTCGAGCAAGGCCAGGTCGTCGAGTTTGGGGTCATGACTGAGGGCCACGATGCAGGTGCGCAGATCGACTGCGAAGTCCCGCACGACGTCATCCGGCATGCCGATAATGCGCTCCACCCCGCCCACCGCCCACGTCTGCATGTGCTCGGGACGCGGATCGCAGACCGCCACCTTGAAGCCGTTGAACAACGCCATGGTCGCCAGGTACTCGGCCAGCGCGCCGGCGCCGATCATCAGCAGGCGATAGCCGGGTCCGAGGGTGTTGATCATTTGCCGGCCATCGAAGCTGAACTGTTCCGGGGTTGCGCTGGGTTCGAGCGTGACCGTGCTGGCAGCCAATACCAGCCGGCGACGCACCAGCCGGCCCGCGTCGAGTTGCGCCAACAGTTCGTCCAGCAATGCCCCTGACGGGCTGAACTCGAGGACCAGTTCAAGGGTGCCGCCACAGGGCAAGCCAAAGCGATGGGCTTCATCGGCGCTGACGCCGTAACGCACCACCTCGGGCGCCCCGTCCGTCAGCCCATCGCCGCCGTACGCCGTGGTGTAGCGGTGGATCAGGTCGTCTTCGATACAGCCGCCAGACACGCTGCCCACCACACGGCCATCGCTGCGCAAGGCCATCATCGAGCCCACCGGACGGGGCGACGAACCCCAGGTGCGCGCCACGGTGGCGAGCAGCACGCGATCCCCGGCGGCGAGCCAATCGCGCGCGGTACGCAGGACAAGCACGTCGATGCTTTCCATCAACCCCTCCTCAACGCATTTGCAGAATGATCGGGCTGCTGCTGGCCGGATCGGTGTGTTCGCGCAGCTTGCCGACAGCCTGGGCAGTCACTGCATCAGCCTGGTTGCCCCAGCTGCTGCGCATGAACGTCAGGACTTCGGCAATCTGCTGATCCGACAGCTGCTCACGGAAGGCGGGCATGCGGTAGGCATCCGGCACACCGGCAGCGACGACGCGTTGCGAGCCGTTGAGGGTGATGTTGATCGCCGAAGCGTTCTCCCCGGCCAATGCCGAGGTGGCGCCGGCCAGCGGCGGCATCCACTCGGGCTGCCCCTTGCCTTCCAGGCCATGACAGGAGGCACAGCGGGTCACATAGGTATGCGCACCCGGGCCTTCCTGCAGGGTGGCGGCGGCCACCGGCTGATACTGCCAGGGAGCGCCGTCACGCTGGAGGTCGCCGGGCAATGACTTGAGATAGCGCGCAATCGCAGCCAGATCGTCATCGCTCATGAACTGCGTGGAGTTGTTGAACGCCTCGGTCATCGAGCCGAAGACCACGGCATGCCGGTTGCGACCGGTCTTGAGGAACCGGACGATGTCCGGCTCGCTCCAGCGCCCCAGGCCGGTGTTGTGATCGTTGCGCAAACTCGGTGCGTACCAGCCATCGAGCAAGGCGCCGGCGAGGAACGGCGTGGCGGACTCGTCCAGCCCTTTCTCGTTGAACGCCACCCCCCTCGGGGTGTGACAACTGCCGCAGTGGCCTGCGCCCTGGACGATGTAGGCACCACGGTTCCACAGCGCATCCTGCGCCTGTTTTTCCACGTAGGGCCCGGTGTCGGTGAACACCCCGTTCCACAACGCGATCGGCCAACGCAGGTTCAGCGGCCAGGGGATATCGCTGGGGATATTGACCTGTTTGACCGGTGCCACGCCTTTCATGAAAAAGGCATACAAGGCCCGGACATCGTCGTCGCTGAGTTTGGCGTAAGACGGATACGGCATGGCCGGGTATAGCCGCCGCCCACCCGGCGCCACCCCGTGGCGCACCGCGCGGTCGAAGTCCGCCAGGCTGTAACGGCCTATGCCGGTCTCGGGGTCCGGGGTGACGTTGGTGGCGTGGATTGCTCCCAAGGGCGTGGCCATTTCCAGACCGCCGGCGAAGGGCGCACCGTCGGGCACACTGTGGCAGGCCACGCAGTCGCTGAGCCGGGCGACATACTCGCCGCGGCTGACCAGTGCCGCGTCGATATCGGCCGCGGCCAGCGGCTGGCTGTCCAGGCGCGAGGCGGGTTCAGAGGTGACATACCAGGCCAGCAGGCCGGCCGCGACCAGGCACGGCACGGCCAACCAGCCAGCGGTTCTTGCGAATCGGCGGTTACTCATGGACGCTCCGGCGCTGTTCAAGTGAAGGTGTAGCGGCTCAAGGGCATGCTGCGGATGCGCTGCCCCGTGAGGGTCGCCACCGCATTGGCCACGGCCGGTGCGACGGCCGGCAACGGCGGTTCGCCGATACCGCCCATTTTTTCCCCGCTCTCGACCACCCGCACATGGACCCGAGCCATCCGCGAAGGCGGCAGGATCGGGTACAAATCGTAGTTGCGCGCACGGGGCTTGCCGTCGATGTACACCGCCTCCTCCACCAGCACCTGAGACAGGCCCAGTGCGACAGCACCGCTGACCTGGGCTTCGACGATGGCCGGGTTGACGATGCTGCCCGGGTCGATGGCCTGCCAGATGTCGTGCACCTTGACCTGGCCCTTCTCGATCGACACCTCGGCGATCACCGCCGTCTGGGTGCCAAACGGCGAAGCCATGGCCACGCCACGCGCACGCCGGGTGCCGTCCTCGGCCGTGAACGGGCCGCGCTTCCAGCCGCCCGACAGTTCACCCACCGCTTGCAGCAACGTGGTCAGGCGCTGGTTATCGCGCAGCAAGTGCAGGCGCAATTCGAACGGGTCCTTGCCGCCCTTGTCGGCGATTTCATCGAGGAACGCTTCGTAGAAGAAATCGTTGAGTGAATTGCCGACCGAGCGCCAGTAACCGAGCATGGCCGGGCCCTTGACGTAGATCTGCGCGATCCGCTTGTTGGGAATGGCGTAGGACTTGCCGGCCAGGCCTTCGAGGGCCGTCGGGTCGAGCTTTTCACCCTGCTTGCCGGCCAGTGATTCGGTGGGGCCTTCGGTGGCACTGATCGCTTCGATGGCCAACGGCAGGCCATCGGTATCCAGTGCGGCGCGGAAGTTGACGGCGGCGATAGGCCGAAGTGCATCGCGCAGGAACTCTTCTTCGCGGGTCCAGATCAGCTTGACCGGGCGTCCCACCGCTTTGGCCAGGGCAATCGCCTGCGGGTAGGGGTTGGCCGAGTCGTAGAGAAAATGCCGGCCGAAAAATCCGCCAAGCAACGGTGAATGCAAGTTGATCCGCGAAGCGTCGAGACCGGTCCGCTTGGCGATGTCGGCAAGGAACATGTCCGGCGCCTGGTTGGGCAGCCAGACGTCAAGAGAGCCGTCCGGGTTGAACCGGGCCAGCGCCGACGGCGGCTCCAGCTGAGCATGGTTGAGGTACTGATTATGGTAGGTGGCCTCGATTGTGGTCTTGGCCTTGGCCAGGACGCCGGCGACATCCCCTTCGTTTTCATCGTCGCGGGCGGGTCCCCGTTCGGCGGCCAGGCGCTTGACGAATGCATCGCTGGAAAAGTCCGCCGGCATCGCCCGCACCTGGGAGTCGGCGCCCGGCTCCTGCCAGTCGACCTGAATCGCCTCCACCGCGCGCTTGGCGTGCCACCAGCGCTCGGCGACCACCGCCACTGCGCCGGGCAGGCGATGCACCGAGTGCACGCCTTTCATGGCCTTGACCTGTTCTTCGTTGCGCAGGTTGCCGACGGTCATGCCCAGGCGCGGCGCGTGTTGCACGGCGGCATGCAGCATGTCGTCGACTTTCAGATCGATGCCGTAAAGCGCCTTGCCGGTCGACTTGTCGTAGGCATCGAGGCGCTTGACTGGCTTGCCGATCCAGCGGAACTGACGCGGATCACGCAACTGGACACTGGCCGGATCAGGCACCGGCAGGTCCATCGCGCGCTCGGCCAATTCACCGTAGGCGAGCGTGCGCCCCGAGGCGGCGTGCACGACCCTGCCCGGCTCGGTCGTCAGTTCACCCACCGGTACGCCGAGCTTTTCGGCGCCCGCCTGCAGCAACATGGCCCGGGCCAGCGCCCCCAGGCGACGCATGGTCGGGTAGCTCATGCGCACCGACATGCTGCCGCCGGTAATGCGCATGCCGTTTTCCAGCACCACATAGGCTTCGCCCGGTGGCGCGGCCTCGACCCGGAAGCTCGCGGGATCGGCGTCCAATTCTTCACCGACAATCTGCGCCATGGCGGTGTAGGTGCCCTGCCCGCCCTCCATGAACGGGCACAGCAGACGCACGGTGTTGTCCGGGCGGATTTCCAGAAACGCCGGCACTTGGGTCCCGCGTTCCGCTGCCGCGGTGGCAGCCGCCTGCACCCTGGCCGAACCGAGCGGCAGGCCGAAGCCCAGCACCAGAGCGCCCACGGCGGTGCCGGCGAGAAAACGCCGACGGGACACGTTCACCGGGTCAGTCAGTGTGAAATGGAGGGTTTCTTCCACGGAATCGATACGCGGGCTCATCAGGCTTCCCCTTTCTTCGCAGGCTGGCCGGCAAGGTCGTGGACCGCAGCCTGAATGGCGTTGTAGGTGCCGCAACGGCAGAGATTGACCATGGCCGCCTCAATCTGCGCGTCGTTCGGCGTGGGGTTGTTTTTCAGCAGCGCCGTGGCGGCCATGACCTGCCCGGACTGGCAGTAGCCACACTGGGCCACCTGATGCTCAACCCAGGTCGCCACCACCCGCTTGCCCACTTCATCCGCCTCGATGGCCTCGATGGTCGTCACCTCGCGACCGACCACACCGGCCACCGGCGTGACGCAGGAACGCACCACGTTGCCGTCGACCAGCACTGAACACGCACCGCACTGCGCCAGCCCGCAGCCGTATTTGGTGCCGGTCATGCCCAGGTCATCGCGGATCACCCACAGCAGGGGCGTATCGGCGTCGGCATCGACTTGATAGGTCTTCTGGTTGATTCGTAATTCCATGGCTCACCCGCTGATCATCGGTTGATGTACTTTATTTATGTTTTTTTCCGCCGTTTCCACGGCATTCGATGGGGTCTTCAGACGGCATCCAGCACCTGCCCACGCAGCTGCGCAATGTCATTTCTGGGCGCGTTGCCAAACATCCGGCCGTACTCACGACTGAACTGCGAAGGGCTCTCGTAACCCACGGCGAACGCCGCCCGCGATACGTCCAGGCGTTCGCTGAGCATCAACCGCCGCGCTTCGTTCAGGCGCAGCCATTTCTGGTACTGCAGGGGACTCATCGCGGTCAGTTGGCGAAAATGGTGGTGAAAGGTCGGCGCGCTCATCTGCACGCGCGCCGCCAGTTCATCAATGCGCAGCGGGACGCTGTAGTTGAGCTTGAGCCAGTCGATGGCCTTGGCAATGCGATAGCCCTGGCCATCGACGGCCGTGATCTGACGCAACCGCGTCGCCTGGTCGCTCCTGAGCAGGCGGTAGTGAACCTCGCGCAGGATCAGCGGCGCGAGCACCGGGATCGCCTCCGGCTCATCGAGCAATGCCAGCAGGCGATTGAGCGCGTCTTTCAGCGCCGGGGTCATGGTGCCGATCCCGACCCCCCTGTCGATTGCACGGCCACGGGTGACTGGCATACCGCCCTTGGCAAGCGCCTCGGCGAGCATGGGGATGTCCAGCTTCAGGACCAACCCGACACAGGGTTGCCCGGCGCTGGCGGTCAGCACTTCGGAATTGGCCGGAAGGTCCAGGGAGGTGATCAGAAAGCCCGAGCGGTCGTAGCGATAACCCTCGCCACCGACCCACAGGCGTTTCTCGCCACGCGCCACCAGGATCAGGCTCGGCTCGACCATGCAGACCGCCGGCGCCGCCGGCTGATCGCGGCGAAACAGCGACAGGCCGGGAATCGACGTGGCGAAATCACCCGATTGACGGGTTCGCGGGTCGATGTTCGCGGCCAGAGGCGACTCCTTGCAGGGACTGACATGGATCATGGCGGCTCGCTCCTATTGGCCAGACTCTAGCCTGCGCCCAGCGGCTTTCCTATCCATCACCCTGCATGTTCAGAGGATCAGGCAAGTATTCGATTGGATTGCGCAAGTGCGCGGGTTCATCGATGACCTATTCACAAACCGCGTCAGCCTTCATACAATTGCGATTAATTCTTATCCTCAAATAAACCGACAGGGAGTCCGTCATGTCCGCCATTCTGCCGCCTTCGCCGCTGCATCAACAGGTGGACAGTCTTTACCGTGACCACGGCGGTTGGCTCACTGGCTGGCTGCGCAAGCGTCTGGCTGATCGAGACAAGGCTGCCGACATTTCCCATGACACCTTCGTTCGTCTTCTGACCGGCACCATCGCCCATCCCTTGCGCGAGCCGCGGCATTTCCTCGCCACCGTCGCCAAGCGCGTGATGATTGACCACTTGCGGCGGCGCAGTGTGGAGCAGGCTTACCTCGATGCACTGGCGCAAGAGCCGGAACTGCTCGCCTGTTCCCCCGAGCAGCACATGCTGATGCTGGAAACCTTGTTGCAGCTGGACGCCATGCTCGACGGGCTCGGCTACAAGGTGCGGCAGGCGTTTTTGCTCGCCCAGCTGGAGGGTCTGGGCTATATCGAGATCGCCGAACACCTCGGGGTATCGGTCAGTTCGGTCACCAAGTACATGGCCAAGGCCACCGAGCAGTGCCTGCTCTTTGCCCTGGATGCGCAGGCATGAACGCCGCGAAGCAGCGCCTGGCCCTTCGCGATGCCGCGCAGTGGCACGCTCGTCTCGGCGCGGTACCGGGCTGCGAGGACACTCGGCGGCAGTGGCTCACCTGGCATCAGCAAGATCCGCTGCACCAGTGGGCCTGGCAGCGCCTGGAAATGTTTCAGGCCGAACTTCAGGGTGTCTCCGGCCCACTGGCCCGCCGCGCTCTGCTGGCGGGCGAATCGCGCCTCGACCGGCGGGCCGTGCTCAAGAGTCTGCTGCTCGGCGCAGGGGCGTGCGGGCTGGCCTGGTCCGGCTACCGGGAGATGCCGGTGTGGATGGCCGACCTGCGCACCCGTACCGGTGAGCGTCGCAACCTGAACCTCGACGATGGCACGCTGATTACCCTGAACACGGCAAGCGCCGTGGATATCCGCTACGACGCGACACAACGCCTGATCATCCTGCGTGCCGGGGAAATCTGGGTGCAAACCGGTACGGACCCGCGCCCCCTCAAGGTGCGCAGCGCCCAAGGCGAGATGCGTGCACTGGGAACCCGTTTCAGTGTTCGCCAATACGACGCCCACACCGAACTCAACGTTTTCGAACATGCCGTCGCGGTACGCAACAACCCTGTCGACAATGAGCTGATCGTCCGGGCCGGGAACCGTCTCGACTTTAGCGAGGGCCCTCTGTCGACACCGCAATCGCTGAGCCCGGAACGGGACGCCTGGCGCAACGGCCGACTGGTGATCGACGACTGGCGCCTGGACCACGCACTGAGCGAATTGCAACGCTATCGGCCGGGCATCATCCAATGCGCGCCACAAGTCGCCGGGTTGCGACTGTCCGGCGCTTTCCCGCTGGACGACACCGACCGTGCAATGGCAGCGATCAGCCAGGCGCTACCGGTACGGATCGAAACGCGCACACGCTTCTGGGTCAGGGTCGAACCGCGCGCCTGAGTCTTTTCGAAAAATATTCTCATTAACGATTGTCGATTTTCAGGTTTTCGTACGACTCCTTGTGCAAAACAGCCTCATTGCATTCGAAGGAGTCTTCATGCATCGCCCCAACCGCACCCTGCCCCATCCGCGCAAACCACTGGCCATTGCCGTCCTGGGCACCACGCTGGCCTTGCAGGTCGGTCTTCTCCAGCCGTTGATGGGTTCGAACAGCCAAGCCATGGCGCAATCCGTCACGCGAGATTACGCCATTCAGCCCGGCCCGTTGGGCGCGGTCATCGGCCGTTTTGCCAACGAGTCAGGCGTGGTCCTGTCCTTCGACGCCGGCCTCACCAGCGGCAAGCACAGTCAGGGCCTGCAGGGCAGCTATACCCTGGAACAGGGCTTCGCCAACATACTGGCCGGCAGCGGATTGACAGTGACACAGGGTCCGTCGGGCGATTACCTGCTGGCACCACGCGGCAGCGATGATGTGCTTGAACTGGGCGCGACCAACGTGACCGGCGCCGCACTCGGCTCGACCACCGAAGGCACCGGCTCGTACACCACCGGCAGCTCCGCAACTGCCACCAAAATGAACCTGTCACTGCGCGAAACGCCGCAGTCGGTCAGTGTCATGACTCGCCAGCGGATGGACGACCAGAACCTCGCAAGCCTGCCCGAAGTACTGGAACAGACGCCCGGCATCACCGTGCAGAACCTGGGCAGCGAGCGCTTCAACATCTACTCGCGCGGCTACACGGTCGACAACTTCCAGTTCGACGGCATTCCGACCACGCTGGACATCGTCAGCCAGGTCTCGGCCCAGAGCCTGGCCGACATGGCGATCTACGACCGCGTCGAAGTCTTGCGCGGCGCGACGGGGTTGATGACCGGCGCAGGCGACCCGTCCGCCACCATCAACATGGTACGCAAACGCCCCACCGAGCAATTTCGAGGACATATCAGCGGGGGGCTGGGCTCATGGAACAAGTACCGTGGCGAAGTTGACCTGTCCGGCCCATTGACGCCCACCGGCAACGTGCGCGGGCGTACGGTGGTTGCTTACCAGCAAAACGACAGTTTCATGGATCACTACCATCAGGAACGCGATGTCTACTACGGCATCCTCGAAACCGACCTGAGCGACAGCACCCTGCTGACCTTCGGCGCTGATTATCAAAAGAACAAGCCGCAGGGTTCCTCTTCGGTGGCCTTTCCCCTGTTCTACAGCAATGGCGAACAGACCGACTTCTCTCGCTCCACCAACAGCGCCGCACGCTGGAGTTCCAACGAACAGAACACCCTCAACAGCTTCTTCAGCCTGGAACAGAAACTCGCCCGCGACTGGACGCTCAAAGCATCGCTGAACCAGATGTACATTGACCGCAGCGACTATGAACTGGCCACCGCCAGCTGGGGCTTCCCCAACAAGACCACCGGCGCAGGCGTTCGTCTGTATGGCGGCGCCGGCAGCACCTGGCAGAAGCAGACCGGCGTCGACCTGCAGGCGCAGGGCCCGTTCGAACTGTTCGGCCGACGCCATGAGGCCATCGTTGGCTACAACTACGCCAAATACGAGAACCGCCACAGCCCGCTGCGCGGCACCGCTGTCGAAGGTCGCGTCGTCAACTTCTACACCTGGGACAACAACACCGCCAGGGCCAACACCTCGCTCGGCAAGCTGTACGACGGCGACACCACGATCTACCAGCGCGGCATCTACTTTGCGACCCGGCTGCGTCCGAGCGACGACCTTTCGGTGATCCTCGGCGCACGGGTCAGCGACTACGATTACACCTACGATCTGAGCTACGCACTGACACCGGCCCTGAACCGCGTCACCACCTACAAGGAAACCGGCGTCGTCACACCTTATGCAGGGGTGGTCTACGACCTCAACGACATCCACTCGGTGTATGCCAGCTACACCAACATCTTCAAACCGCAGAGCGTGCGCGACCGCGACGGCGCCACCCTCAAGCCCCGTGAAGGTGACAACTACGAAGTCGGTTTCAAGAGCGAGTACTTCGGTGGTCGCTTGAACACCAGTATTGCCGCCTTCGTCATCAAGCAGGACAACCTCGCCGAAGTCGACCCGGGTCAAGTCATTCCCGGCACCACCACGGCGGCCTATCGAGCGGTGAGCGGCGCCACGACCAAGGGTTTCGAGATGGAGCTCAACGGAGACCTGATGCCCGACTGGAACCTCAGCGCCAGCTATAACCACAGCATAACCAAGGACGCCGACGGCAAGCGCATCAACACCGTGAGCCCGGCCAACGCGGTCAAGCTGTGGAACACCTATCGCCTGCCAGGCGAACTCGATCGACTGACCGTGGGCGGTGGCATGAATTGGCAGAGTGGCATTCATTTCAGCGCCACACCGGCGGGATTGCCCGGTGCGGTCAAGGCCAGGCAGGACGATTACGCCGTCTTCGACCTGATGGCACGCTACCAGGTCACCGACCAGCTATCGGCCACACTCAACGTCAACAACGTATTCGACAAGAAGTACCTTAGCGCCCTCGATACCACGTTCTACAGTGGTTATTACGGCGATCCGCGTAACGTGATGCTCAGCACGCGTTACGATTTCTGATCGGTACCGCCTCGGCATAGCCGGGGCGGATTCAAGTACCCGTGCCTGCTCGGGCCCCGTCGCTGACGCGGCGAGCGGGTGCACTGGCGGCGGGCTGCCAGGCAAGCGTCAAGCTCAATCCCGCGCCGGTGGCCAGGCAGACGGCAATGCACACGCTGGCGACGGTGAACGCCTGGGTGATGGCGGCCGGATCAGTGCGTGAGCCGAGCACTGTGTAGAACACCCCGCCAATCACGGCGACGCTGAGTGAGGTGCTGACCTGCAGGGTCGAACTGGCGATGCCGGCGATCATGCCCGAGTAGGCGGGGGCGACGCGGCCGGTGACCATACGCATCAAGGTCGGCAGCGCCAGCCCTTGTCCCAGTCCAATCACGAACAGAAGGACGCCCAGCAGCACGGAGTCAGGCTGCACACCAGTCGGCGTCGCGCTGATGAGCCAGACCAGACCGAGAACGGCGATGGACTCCAGGGCCATGCCGAGCGGATTGACGTAGTCACCGATCATGCGTCGACCCCAGGGTGTCGACAGCGGCCCCAGCAGGAACCCTGCACCAAACGGCAGGAACACCAGGCCAGCACTCAGCGGGGAGGCGTTCAGCGCCTGCTGCTGGTAGACCGAGAACAACAGGAAGAAAACCCCGATCGAGTACAACGTCAGCGCGGTCAGCAGCGAGCGGCCAAGGCCCGGCGCCTGCAATGCCGCCGGATCGAGCAGCGGCTTGCCGCCCATGCGCCCAAGGCGAGTTTCATAACGCCAGAACAGCCACACCAGCAACGGCATAGCACCGAGCGACAGCCACGACCACCACGGCCAGCCGGCTTCCCGCCCTACGATCAGCGGCACGATAAGCGCCGCGAGGCTGACCATCGACAGGGCCATCCCGCCCAGGTCCAGTTTGCTGGCGTGTAACGCGCGCGTCTCTTTCAGCAAGGGAAGGCCGAACAGCACGACCAGAACCGCCACTGGCAAGTTGAGGAGAAAGATCGCCCGCCAGCCCAGGCCCATGACATCGAGCGAAATCAGGACGCCGCCCAAGGCCTGCCCGATCACCGCGGCCAGACCGAAGACAGCGCCATACAGGCTGAGCGCGAGCGGCTTTTCCGACTCGGGGAAGATCGCCTGCACCGAAGCGAGTGCCTGCGGCGCCATGACTGCCGCCGTCAGACCCTGCAAGGCGCGCCCGGCGACCAGCACCCAGGGCGATCCTGCAAAGCCGCAAACCAACGAGGCGCAGGCAAAGCCCATCAACCCGAGAAAAAAGACCCGGCCCCTGCCGTATATATCCCCGAGGCGCCCGCCGGTGATCAACGTCACGGCATACAACGCGGCATACGAAGAAATGACCAGTTGCTCGACAGAGGCCGAAGCGCCCAACTCTTCGCGGATCGAAGGCAGCGCAACGTTGACGATGAAGAAATCGAGCGGTGGCAGGAACGCACCCACCAGTAGAACCACAAACATCGCCCAGCGCCGTGGGTCGGCGTGGGTTGCATCGTTGCCGTACATGAACAGCCTCCATACGCAGTCAATAGAGAATGGGCACAGGCGTCATGCGCCCGGCGGCTACGCCCCGCAAACCCGGGCAAACTGATGGTTCGAGCGCCCGCGAAGGCTTGCGAACCGGCAGTTGGCAACCAGCCCACCCGCGGCGTCAGGGAGTCCGGCTCGAAGCGCCGCGAGGTGAATCAAGAGGTTCATTGTGCGAGTCGAAGGCTTGCGGCGGGACTGTCATTGCTGCATCTTCGCCGTTCACTTTTGTACGAGGTAAGCCATGGAATGGAATGACTTGCGGGTCTTTCTGGCCATCGCCAGGGGTGGGTCGCTGGGCGCAGCGGCGAAGCTGTTGGGCGTCAGCCATCCCACCGTGGGCCGGCGTCTGCATGTGCTCGAACAGACCAGTGGCCAGGTGTTCTTTCGCCGCACGGCAACGGGATTGGTGCTGACCGACAGCGGGGAGCGCATTTTCGGGCTGGCTGAGGAAATGGAACGCAGTGCGCTGACGATCGAGCGACGCATCGCGGGGGAAAATGACCAACCTGAGGGCCTGTTGCGGATTTCCTCGGCGGACTGGTTTGCCAGCTACGTGCTGGGCCCGGTTTTCGCTGAGCTTTTGCGGCGTCATCCACTGATTGTGCCCGAAGTGATCGCCGGGCATCGGCTGTTCGACCTGACACGCCGGGAAGCGGATATCGCCTTCCGGATTGTCCCTTTCACCGAACCCGACATCGTCCAGCGACGCCTCACCACCCTGAGTTACGGGTTGTACGCGGGCGCAGAGGTGCCATTGCGTCCGGGAGCCGAGGGTGAAGGCGTCGGCCTGATCACCATGAACACCGCCCAGGCGCATTACCCCGACGTGCTCTGGCTACAGGAGCTGTTTCCCGGGGCCAGAACCGTGTTCACCAGCAGCAGTCGCACCGTCCAGGCACGAATGTGTGCGCTGGGGCTGGGCGTTGCCGTACTGCCGCGCGTCCTGGGCGACCAGTTGCCCGCGCTCAGGTTGCTGGACACCGGCCAGGCGCCCCCCGGACGTGATATCTGGATGGGCTTTCACCACGATATGCGGCAGATGGATCGACTTCGCGCACTCGCCGACCTGGCGGGAGAGATGATCGGGACGGCCTGATCGGCTCAGGCCCCTTTTGCAGCACGCCTGCATGCTCAGACACCACCCCCCGATCAGCAAGCCCGACGCGGCGACTGACTCGCCAAGGCTGTGCTCGCTGTATGTTCGCCAGCGAACAGACGAACGCCCCTCATAGTCCTCACACTCAAGGCTGAAAAGCTACGTCCAGAAGGCGCTGCTCGGCGCTGGCGCGATGCGTTGGCGCACCTCTCAAAGCGCGCAATTGCAGTCGTGCGTTTCAGGCTCAGGACTTTATGAACAGTATATGGACACGCATGCTGAGGGTGTTTTCCCGCTCGTCCGGCGTTTGGCGAACCGGTCAGTTCTCCAAACCCCGCTTCGAATATGAGCCGATATTGCGCTCGGAGCTGTTCAGCGCCGATCAGATGGCCACTCACGGCATCGCTCTTGCCGGACAACATCGCCTGACGGCGTTGTCCGCCCGGGACCCGATGCTGCGCAGGCTCGATGACAACGAGCGACTGCTCAAGCGCAGTTGTGCGGCGCTGGCCGATGCGCAAATGTCCAGCCGTCGAGTGACGCCGGCAGCGGAGTGGTTGCTGGACAACTACTTTCTGGTCGAGGAAAACATTCGCACCGCCCGCTCACACCTGCCCAAAGGCTACAGCCGCGAATTGCCACGCCTGGTCAACGGCCCTTCCGCCGGTCTGCCCCGCGTCTACGACATCGCACTGGAAACCATCTCCCATGGCGACGGCCGGGTCGACGAACAAAGCCTGAGCCGCTTCATCTTTTCCTATCAGACCGTGATGCCCCTGGCGCTGGGGGAACTGTGGGCGATACCGATCATGTTGCGTCTGGCGTTGATCGAGAACCTGCGGCGAGTGGCCTCGCGGGTCATGGCCAACGCCGATGACCGCAATCTGGCCGATGACTGGGCCGAGCGCCTGATCGAGACCTCGGAGCGCGACATCAAGAATGTGGTGTTGACCGTTGCCGACATGGCCCGCTCCGCACCGCCGATCACTGCCGCCTTTGTCGCCGAATTCACCCGTCGCCTGCAGGGTCAGAGCGCGGCCCTGGCCCTGCCGTTGAACTGGATCGAGCAGATGCTCAGTGAAAGCGGCTCGAGCATCGAGCGCCAGGTGCAGCTCGATGCGCAACAACAGGCAGCGGACCAGGTGTCCATCAGCAACAGCATCGGCAGCCTGCGGCTCCTGTCCGCGACCGACTGGCGCGAGTTCGTCGAGTCGATGAGTCATGTCGACCGGATCCTCAGGGAAGACCCGGCGGGCGTTTATCAGGCGATGGATTTCAGTACGCGCGACAGCTATCGGCATGTGGTCGAGCGCCTCGCCCGACGAAGTCCCCGACTCTCGGAAATCCAGATCGCCCAAGCCACGATCGATCTCGCCATCGCCGCAACGGCCACCGTGTCCTGCCCGGTGCTGGCCCGTCACGTCGGGTATTACCTGATCAGCGCAGGCCTGCCGGCGCTGGAGCGCCGACTCGAGGCCCGGGTGCCGTTCCATGAGCGCTGGAATCGCCTGCTGCAGCGCTCGCCGCTGGTTTTCTACCTGTCACCGGTGGCCTTGCTGACGTTCGTTCTCGCCTGGCCCCTGCTGGCCTCTGCGCAGCGCGATGGCATGTCGGCAGCAGCCCTGCTGATGCTGGCGATTCCCTGCCTGATCATGACCAGTCGACTGGCGATCGGTCTGATCAACTGGTTGGTGACGTTCAGCCTGGTGCCGGCCGTGTTGCCGAAAATGGATTACGCCAACGGCATTCCCGATGACGCGACGAGCCTGGTGGTGATCCCGACGCTGATCGCCAGCCCGGCCGATGTGGACGAACTGGTGGAGGGTCTGGAAGTACGCTTCCTCGCCAACCGCGACCGCAACCTGTATTTCGCCTTGCTCAGCGACTTCCTGGACGCCGCGCAGGCGAACGAGCCCGAGGACGCCGGGCTGCTCGACCAGGCCAGCCGTGCTATCAGCCAGCTCAACCAGAAGTATGCCGACGGGTTGGACGACCGCTTCTTTCTGCTGCACCGGCCACGGCGCTGGAACGCCAGTGAGCGGGTGTGGATGGGCCACGAGCGCAAACGCGGCAAGCTGATCGAGCTCAACGAGCTGTTACGCGGCCGGGGGCAGGACCGTTTCGATGCCATTGTCGGAGACATCACCCCATTGCGCGCCGTGCGCTATGTCATCACCCTGGACACCGACACCCTGCTGCCCCGCGATGTCGCCCGCCAGTGCGTGGCGGCGATGATGCACCCTCTGAATCGCCCGTTGTTCGATGCCACCGGCGAGCAGATCGTCTCCGGCTACGCGGTGTTGCAACCGCGCGTGGGCATCAGCCTGACCAGCGCCACGCGCTCGATCTACGCCCGACTGTTCGGCAGCGATGCCGGGGTCGATCCCTACACGCGGGCGGTGTCGGACGTTTACCAGGACCTGTTCCAGCAAGGCTCGTTCATCGGCAAGGGCATCTACGACGTGGATGCGTTCACCTGCGCGCTGGACGGTTGCCTGCCGGATAACCAGATCCTCAGCCACGACCTGATCGAAGGCTGCTATGCCCGATCCGGGTTGCTCAGCGACGTGCAACTGTACGAGCAATACCCGTCGCGCTTCGGTGCCGATGTCAAACGACGGCATCGCTGGATTCGCGGCGACTGGCAGTTGCTGCCGTGGACATTACCCTGGGTGCGCAACGCCGAGGGCCACTGGATCCATAACCGGCTGAGCGTCATGGCGCGCTGGAAGATCCTCGACAACCTGCGCCGCAGCCTGGAGCCGCTGGCGCTGTTGCTGATGCTGTCATGGGGGTGGTTTGCCAGCACGGCGCCGCTCCACTGGACGCTCACCGTCATCGGCCTGCTGTTCATCCAACCTTTGCTGCGGGTGGTGACCGACCTGATACAGCCTCCCGACGATGTGCCCTATGGGCAATACGTGCGAGCGCAACTGGGCGATCTGGGCCAGGACCTGGCCAGGGCTTGCCTGGCACTGGCCTGGCTGCCGTTCGAAATGTTCTACAGCGCCGATGCGCTCTTGCGTTCGCTCTGGCGAATCGGCTTCAGCCGGCGCCGGCTGTTGCAATGGCAGCCTTCGCGCGAGGTCGAGCGCAGCACGGAAAACCGGCTGTCCGGGCTCTACCGGCAGATGTGGGTTCAGCCGTTCTCGGCGCTGGTGTCCCTGGCCCTGCTGGCGCACGACCCACAGACCCTGGCCATCGCCAGCCCCCTGCTGCTGGCATGGTTGGCCGGTCCCTGGATCGCCTGGCGACTCAGTTCGCCGCCCCGACAATCGGTGTTCGCCCCGTCGACGGAGGACTTGCGCTTCCTGCGCCTGTTGGCGCGCAGAACCTGGGCGTTCTTCGATCACTACGTGGGACCGCAGGATCATTGGTTGCCACCGGACAACGTGCAGGAAGAACCCAGGCCCGCCATTGCCCATCGCACCTCGCCCACCAACATGGGCATGTCCCTGCTCGCCCACCTGGCCGCTCACGATTTCGCTTACCTGAGCACCGAACGACTGCTGACGCGGCTGGGTGCCTCGCTGGACAGCATGGACGGCCTGGAACGGTATCGGCAGCACTTTTACAACTGGTATGACACGCAGACCCTCGAACCGTTGAAACCGCATTACGTCTCCACCGTCGACAGCGGCAACCTGGCGGGTCTGCTGCTGACCCTGAGCGCCGGCCTTGCGCAGCTTGCCGACGCGCCCATGTTCGGCCCTGCGGTGATCAGGGGCCTGCGCGACACCCTGGAGATCCTTGGCGAAACCCAGCGTGCCGCGGGCGTGGATGAAACCGCCTGCAATGACGTGCGAAAACGGCTGGATGAGGCCCCGCCATCGTTAACCCGCGAGGCGCTGGCAGACCTGCTGCACGCGGCACGCATCAGCGTCGCGGACACTCCTGGCGGCCTCGATGAAGAGAGCGTTTACTGGCGCGAGGTGTTCGACCACCAATGCATCGACTGGAGCGAAGAGTTGCAGCGCTATCGACTCCCTGCGCCCTTGCCCGGCACCCCGTCGGCACCTGGCAGCTTGCGTCAACTGGCAGGCCTGAACCCGGCCGGCTGGGCAGCGGAGCATCACCCTCGACTCGAGCAGGTGCGCGCCGTCGCCGCCGCGCGCCTGCTGACCCTGGAGCGCCTGGCCCTGTTGTCGACGTCGCTGGCACAGATGGATTTCTCGCTGCTGTACGACAATCAGCGGGACCTGTTCGTCATCGGCTACAACGCCGAAGACCGCAGGCTCGACAGCGGTTACTACGACCTGCTGGCCTCCGAAGTGCGGCTGACCAATTACGTGGTCATCGCCCTGGGACAAATCCCCCAGCGTGCCTGGTTCACCCTGGGCAGGCTGTTGGGGGAAAACGCCGGGGTGCCGACGTTGCTGTCCTGGTCGGGCTCGATGTTCGAATACCTGATGCCGATGCTGGTGATGCCCAACTACGACGGCAGCCTGCTGGACCAGACGTGCCGCGCCGCCGTGGCGGTACAGATCGAACACGGCAACCTGCTGGGCATTCCCTGGGGCGTTTCAGAGTCGGGTTATTACACCCTCGACGCCCACTTCAACTATCAATACCGCGCTTTCGGAGTTCAGGCCCTGGGGCTCCAGCGCGGTCTGAGCAATGACGTGGTCATCGCACCTTACGCCAGCGTCCTGGCGTTGATGGTCGACGCCGATGCCGCCTGCAAGAACCTGCAACGGCTCGCCCTGCAAGGTTGCGCGGGACGTTTCGGTCTGTATGAGGCGGTGGACTACACCGAGGCCCGACTGCCCCGCGGCCAGCCCCACGTCGTGGTCCGCTCCTTCATGGCGCACCACCAGGGCATGAGCCTGCTGGCCTTGACCAGCCGCCTGCTCGATCAGCCCATGCAACGCCGCTTCGCCGCCGATCCGGCGCTGCAATCGGCCCTGCTGCTGTTGCAGGAACGGGTGCCGAAATCCGCCGCTCCGTACCTGCAGACCGCCCAGTCGCCCGCGCTCGGTGATGGCGGGCTGGGCCAGGACGCCGGGCTTCGGGTGTTCGCTGACCCAGGCCGCAAACGCCCTGCCGTGCAGTTGCTTTCCAATGGTCGCTACCACGTCATGCTGACCAGCGGTGGCGGTGGTTACAGCCGCCGCCACGACATGGCCGTCACCCGTTGGCAGGAAGACATTTCCCAGGACAACTGGGGGATGTTCTGCTATCTGCGCGATGTGCAGTCCAATACCGTCTGGTCGGCCGCGCATCAGCCAACGCTGCGCCAGCCCGAAAGCCATGAAGCGATCTTCAGCGACTCCCGGGCAGAGTTTCGCGCACGCAACCTGGATTTCGACACGCACATGGAGATTGTCGTCTCGCCTGAAGACGACATCGAACTGCGCCGCCTGCACGTCACCAACCGGGCGTCATCGGCCAAGACCCTGGAAATCACCACCTATGCCGAAGTGGTGCTGACGTCCCCCGCCAGCGATGCCATGCACCCGGCGTTCAGTAAACTGTTCGTGCAAACCGAACTGCTGCCGGCACTCCAGGCCATCGTGTGCAGCCGCCGTCCCAGGGCGAGCGACGAATCGACGCCGTGGATGTGCCATTTACTGGCGGCACACGGCGTGGACATCGACGCGATCTCGTACGAAACCGATCGCGCCCGGTTCGTTGGCCGTGGACGCAACCTGGTATCACCCGCCGCCCTGGATGCCGACTGCCCGCACTTGTCTGGCAGTGCCGGCCCGGTACTGGACCCGGTGGTCGCGATTCGCTGCAGGATTACCCTGCAACCCGGCCAGCAGGCGACCATCGACCTGGTCACCGGCGTCGCCGATAACCGTGACGACTGCGTCTACCTGATCAACAAATACCGCGACCGCCACCTCGCCGACCGGGTGTTCGACCTGTCCTGGACCCACAGCCAGGTGCTGCTGCGCCAGCTCAACATCTCGCTGGCCGACGCCCGCCTGTTCGAACAGATGGCGTCGTCGCTGCTGTATGCGAACGCCTCGATGCGCGCCGATAACACCGTACTGACCGCCAATCGGCGCAATCAGTCGGGCCTCTGGGGCCAGGCGATCTCCGGTGACCTGCCCATTGTCCTGCTGAAAATCCAGAGCCTGGACAACATCGCGATGGTGCGACAGCTGATTCAGGCTCATGCCTACTGGCGGCAAAAAGGCCTGGTGGTCGACCTGTTGATCTGGAACGAAGACCAGGCCGGTTACCGTCAACAACTGCAGGACGCGATCATGGGGCTGATCACCTCCGGCAGTGAGGCCACGTTGCTGGATCGTCCGGGCGGCATCTTCGTGCGTGCGGTGCAACAGCTGTCGAACGAAGATCGCGTGCTGGTGCTCTCGGTGGCCAGGCTGGTCTTGAACGAAGGTTCCGGCAGCCTGGCCGAACAGATTCATCGTCGCAAAGTGTCACCGGTCCATGCCCCATTCGTGGCAACACGGCACTACCAGGCAAGGCCGACCCTGTCCGTGCCCAAGCCTTCGGCGCTGCTGCTGGGCAACGCGTATGGCGGCTTCAGTGCCGATGGCAGCGAATACATCATTAGCGGCCTGGCGGCCAATCCGACACCGGCGCCCTGGGTCAATGTGATTGCCAACGCTCAATTCGGCACGGTCATCTCGGAAACCGGCAGCGCCTACACCTGGGCCGAAAACGCCCATGAGTTTCGCCTGACGCCCTGGCACAACGACCCGGTCACCGATCGCGGCGGCGAAGCCATTTACCTGCGGGATGAAGAGACCGGGCACTTCTGGTCTGCCGCCCCACAACCCTGCCCCGGAACAGGCCCCTACCAGACCCGTCACGGTTTCGGTTACAGCGTGTTCGAACATGAAGAAGACGGAATTGTCAGCGAACTGTGGATCTATGTCGCACTGGATGCACCGATCAAATTCATGCGCCTGTTGCTGAGCAACCGCTCGGGGCGCAGCCGAACGCTGTCGGTCACCGGTTATGTGGAATGGGTGCTGGGCGATCTGCGCAGCAAGTCGGCGATGCATGTGGTCACGCAATCGGATCCGGCCACCGGCGCCCTCTTCGCCCGCAACGCCTACTCGGTGGAATTTTCCGAGCGGGTGGCGTTCTTCGATACCGATACGGTCGATCACGGGGTCAGCGGTGACCGTACGGAATTCGTGGGTCGCGGCGGCACCCTGGCCGCGCCGGAAGCGATGCGGCACGCCGGGTTGTCCGGGCGCCTGGGGGGCGGCCTGGACCCTTGTGCCGCCCTGCAAGTGGCGGTCGATCTCGCCGATGGCGATAGCAAGGAAGTCATCCTGCGCCTGGGCGCGGCCGCCTCGAGCGACGCCGCCAGCCAGCAGGTGCAGCGCCATCGGGGCAGCCTGGTTGCCGCCGAGCAGTTGCACAAGGTGCGGGAGCACTGGCGCTCGTTGCTCGGGGCGATCCATATCGAAACCGCCGCGCCCGAGGTGGATGTCATGGTCAACGGCTGGCTGATGTATCAGGTCATTGCCTGCCGGTTCCAGGCCCGCAGCGGCTACTACCAGTCCGGTGGTGCCATCGGCTTCCGCGATCAGCTACAGGACAGCATGGCCATGATCCACGCCGATCCGGCGACCGTGCGCGCGCATCTGCTGCTGTGCGCCGCTCATCAGTATCTGGAGGGAGACGTGCAGCACTGGTGGCACCCGCCGATGAATCGAGGGGTTCGCACCGCCTGCTCCGATGACTTCCTGTGGCTGGTGGCCGCCACCAACCGCTATGTCGAAATGACCGCAGACGCGGCGGTGCTCGACGTGCCTGTCGGGTATCTGGAAGGACGCCCATTGACGGGTGGCGAAGAATCCTACTATGACCTGCCGGTGGTTTCGCCCCAGCAGGAGTCGCTGTACCGGCACTGCGTACGTGCCATCGAGCACAGCCTGCAGCGCGGTCGCCACGGTTTGCCGCTGATGGGCTCCGGCGATTGGAACGACGGCATGAATCGCGTCGGCCATCTGGGTGAAGGTGAAAGCGTGTGGCTGGGTTTCTTCGGCTATCAGGTGTTGACGCAATTTGCGCTGACCGCTCGCCTGCACGGCGATCACGCCTTCGCCAGGCGCTGCAGCGACAGCGCAGAGGCACTGCAACGCAACCTTGAACAGAGTGCCTGGGACGGCGCCTGGTATCGTCGTGCCTGGTTCGACGACGGTCAGTTGCTCGGTTCGGCGAGCAACGCGGAGTGTCGTATCGACTCGATTGCCCAGAGCTGGTCGGTGCTTTCCGGAGCCGGCTCCATTGTCCGCCAGGCCAAGGCCATGCAGGCACTGGATGAGCATCTGATCAAGCGAGACATCCGCGCCGTGCTGCTGCTTGACCCACCGTTCGACAAGGGCGCTCTGGACCCGGGCTACATCAAGGGCTATGTGCCAGGCGTGCGCGAGAATGGCGGCCAGTACACCCATGCTGCCGTTTGGGCGGGCATGGCGTTCGCGCAATTGGGCGATGCCGCCAAGGCGTGGGAGGTGCTGAACCTGATCAACCCGGCCGCCCTTGCCAACGTTGCGCGAATAGACACCTACAAGGTCGAACCCTATGTCATGGCCGCCGATGTCTACGGCGCGCCTCCGCATGCCGGGCGCGGTGGCTGGACCTGGTACACCGGTTCGGCGGGGTGGATGTACCGGCTGATAGTGGAGTCACTGCTGGGTGTCCAACGCAGCGGTCGCACGCTGAGCCTCGAACCGTTGATACCCGTCGACTGGCCGGGTTTCAAACTGCATTACCGCTTCGGCAGCACGCTTTACCACTTCGATGTGCATCAGGGCAGTTCGCCGCTCACCTCGATGACCCTCGACGGCCAGCCGTTGAGCGGCACGGCGCTGACGCTCGAAGACGACGGACTGGAGCGCTGGGTTCGGGTGGACTGCCGCGCCCGGTCGCCCAGGCCTCAAGCGCTGGAGTATGCGCAGGCCGTCGATGAGTAGGCATTGATCACCGCCCGTGGCGTGCATGGGTGTACCCTGAGCCGGTACCCCCCCTTCCGCCACGGTGCCCCACCCATGTCCGCTTCACACCAGCCAAGCCACAATTACCTGCTCGCGGCGCTGCCCGCCGACGATCTCCAGCGCCTGGTCCCGCACCTGGAGCAGGTCAGCCTGGGACTGGGCGATGTGCTGTATGAACCGGGGGATACCCTGCGGCATGTTTACTTCCCCACCGATGCCATCGTTTCGCTGCTGCACGTCACGGAAAACGGCTCGTCGGCGGAAATCGCCGTGGTCGGGAACGAAGGTTTGATCGGCATCGCCCTGTTCATGGGGGGCGAAAGCACCTCCAGCCGGGCGGTGGTACAGAGCGCCGGCGTCGCATTCCGCCTGCCGGGGCAAAAACTCAAGAAAGAGTTCAACCGCCACGGCGATCTGCTCCTGCTGATGCTGCGCTACACCCAGGCCCTGATCACCCAGATGTCGCAGACCGCCCTGTGCAACCGCCATCACTCGATCGATCAGCAATTGTGCCGCTGGCTGCTGCTGTCGCTGGATCGCTTGCCTGGCAATCGCCTGAACATGACCCAGGAACTGATCGCCAACATGCTCGGCGTACGCCGCGAAGGCGTCACCGAAGCGGCCGGCAAACTGCAGCGCCAGGGCGTCATCGAATACAGCCGTGGGCAGATCACGGTGCTGGACCGGACCCGCCTGGAACGGCTTAGTTGCGAGTGCTACCTGGTGGTCAAGACCGAGACCGACCGACTGCTGCAGCACAGCCGCCGTCACGACGATTGAAACCGCACGGCCACTCGACGCCGGGTCAGAACGCCTGGTGAGTCGGCCGCAGCACGATTTCGTTCACGTCCACGTCGTCGGGCTGCTCGATTGCGAAGGCGATGGCGCGCGCCACCGAGGCGGCCGGGATCGCCTTTTTGTAGAAGTCGAGCACGGTGTCCCTGGCCGTCCCGGAGGTGCTGTGCTTGAGGTCGCTGTCCACCGCACCGGGCGCGATGGAGGTTACGCGGACCTTGTCGCCCACTTCCTGGCGCAGGCCTTCGGAAATGGCGCTGACGGCGAACTTGGTCCCCGAGTACACCGTGCCGCCGGGGGCAAAGACTTTCACCCCGGCCACCGAACTCAGGTTGATGATGTGCCCGCTGTCCTGCGCGAGGAACCGGGGCAGCGCCGCCGCAATGCCGTACAGCGTGCCCTTGAGGTTGACGTCGATCATCGCGTCCCACTCATCGGTGTTGACCTCCGACATGGGTCGAATCGGCATCAACCCGGCGTTGTTGATCAGCACGTCGAGCCTGCCGAAATCCGTCACCACGGCAGCGACCACGGCCTCGACCTGGCGTTTGTCGGTGACGTCGAGGCTGTAGGCCTTGGCGTCACCCCCCTGGGCAGCGATCTCGGCCACCACCGCCTCCAGTTTGTCGGCCCGACGCGCGGCCACCGCGACTTTGGCGCCGCGTGCCGCCAGCAGCCGGGCCACTTCGGCACCGATACCGGTACTGCCGCCGGTGATCAAAACGACTTTGCCTTCGATACCTTTACTCATGACAACACCTCACATCTGGAAGGGGAATATTTCGGGTAATCCGTGAACCCTTGCTCATCGCCGCCATACAGGCCGGTGGCGTTCAGGGCATTCAGCGGCCAGCCATTGGCGATGCGCCGGGGCAAATCGGGGTTGGCGATAAAGGGCCGCCCGAATGCAACCAGATCAGCCAGGCCCGCCTCGACCAGGCGCGCCGCGCGGTCCGCGGTGTACAAGCCGGCGTAGATGATCCGGCCGCTGAAGGTGCTTCTCACCTCGCGCCGAAATGTCTCGGGCAGGTCCGGCGCATTCGCCCAGTCGGCTTCGGCAATCGACAGGTAACCGATGCCTGCCTGCTCAAGCACCTTGATGGCTTCGATGTAGGTCTGGTGCGGGTCCTCCTCGACGAAGCCGATGTACACGCGGTCTTCATCGGTGCTGGTGAACAGCGGCGCGAAGCGCACCCCGACGCGTTCAGGCCCGACCACCGCGCCGACCGCCTGCACCACTTCGCGCAGGAAACGCAGGCGGTTGTGCAGCGAGCCACCGTACTCATCGGTGCGCTGGTTGGCGTGGGCCGAGATGAACTGGTTGACCAGGTAACCATTGGCCGAGTGGATCTCGACGCCATCGAAGCCGGCGCTCAAGGCATTGCGCGCGGCCTGGGCGTAGAGTTCCACCAGCGCCTCGATCTCGGCGACGCTCAGCGCCCGCGGCAGGGAAGGCTCGACCAGGGTGCCCGTGCCCGGGCCGGTTTCGATAAAGGCCTTGGCCTTTTGCGCCTGGATCGCCGACGGCGCGATGGGCGCGGCGTTGTCCGGTTGCAGCGCATTGTGGGACACCCGGCCGACGTGCCAGAGCTGGGCAAAGATCACCCCGCCTTCTGCGTGCACGGCATCGGTCACCGTGCGCCAGCCCTCGATCTGCTCCTGGCTGTAGATGCCTGGCGTCCAGGCGTAACCCTTGCCACGGGGTTCGATCTGGGTGCCCTCGCTGATGATCAGGCCGGCACTGGCGCGTTGCTGGTAATACCGGGCCATGAGGGGCGTTGGGATGTCACCGGGCTGAGCGCTGCGTTGGCGCGTGAGCGGCGGCATGACGATACGATTCTTCAGCGTGATGGCGCCCAACGATGTGGGCTCGAACAGCGAGCGATGTTGCATGATTGATTCCTTGTTGCGTCAGTCTGTCGGGTCGGCTTGCAAACCGCCGGGGTGGAGGCAGCGGCAGACGCCGGAGCGTTTGCCGCCAATGGCAGGCTCAGGCGTCGTTCAGCACGTCTATCAGGACCTTCGCCGCTTCGCTGGACGAACCCGGGTTCTGGCCAGTGATCAGCAGGCCGTCGCGAACCACGTAGGACGCCCAGTCCGGACCTTTGGAATACAGGCCGCCGTTGGCCTTGAGCATGTCCTCGACCAGGAACGGCACCACGTTGGTCAGGCCGACCGCCTCTTCTTCGGAGTTGGTGAAACCGGCCACTTTCTTGCCCTGGACCAGTGGGGTGCCGTCAGGTTTTTTCACGTGGCGCAACACGCCCGGCGCATGGCACACCAGGGCGGCGGGCTTGCCGGCGGCCAGGAACGATTCGATCAAGCGGATCGAAACCGGGTCTTCTGCCAGATCCCACAGCGGACCGTGGCCACCTGGGTAGAAGACGGCATCGAAATCGGCAGGCGAGACGCTGTCCAGGCGCACGGTGCTGGCAAGCAACGCGGTGGCGACGGCGTCGGCTTCGAAACGGCGGGTCAGGTCAGTCTGGAAGGACGGCTCGTTGCTCTTGGGATCGAGCGGTGGCTGACCACCGGCGGGCGAAGCCAGGACGATCTCGGCCTTGGCGTCCAGGAAGGCGTAGTAAGGCGCCGCCAGTTCTTCAAGCCAGAAACCGGTTTTGCGGCCAGTGCTGCCCAGGGTGTCGTGGGAGGTCAGTACCATAAGAATTTTCATGTTGATGTTCCTGATTCGGATTGGGTGTGGAATGAGAAAATTAGACCAGTCGTCTAGTTAGTAGGCAAATAAAAAGAGGCGTTCGCTGCCTCGATGATCAGGTCCGCCCTGTGCGATGTGTTCATCGTTTAACCCCGCTGCGATGCCTTCAATGTGTGAGTACCTTAATACTCGATTAGACCAGTCGTCTAGTAAATTTTTGAGATTTCTTCCACGTTCGTTGTTTCGACGGTTCAGGGAGAAGGCGCAGGTCGTCATCGGCCGGTGCAAGACGGGCGTTCAAGCGCTATTTGATTGGCCACTGAGGGCCCGAGAGGGTAACCACGAGGGGGGCGGCTCTACACCGCCCTGCCCCATGGCTCAGGAAAGATCGAGAATCTGACGAGTCGTCGACATCGCCGTCTCGAAGGGCTGGACACTCTTGGTGATCTTGACCATGACACTGGCGCCGACCCACAACTGGTAGAGGCTCTGCGCCAACGCATGGGGCGCAGCCTCGCACGTCAGCGAGCCTTCGGCGACCCCGGTTTCGATCGCCTGCGCCAGGCGGTCGGTGACACCCGACGTCCCTCGCTTGAGCACCGCGCGCATCGTCTCCGACAGGTCAGCCACCTCCACGCCGAGCTTCACCGCCAGGCATTTGCCCTGGCAGTCGTGGAACGACTGGGTTTGCTGCCAGATGTCCCAATACTTCATCAGACGCTGGGACATCGTCAGCCCAGGCAGCGCCAGGACCTCGTCGAGCTCGGCCAGGTAAGTCTCGAAATAGCTTTCCAGCATGGCCTCGCCAAAAGCGTCCTTTGAACCGAAGTAATGGTAAAAGGACCCCTTGGGCACACCGGCGGTGGCCAGGATTTCATTCAGGCCCACGGCGGAATACCCCTTGGCGGCCATGATTCGTTGGCCTACATCAAGGATTTCCTGGCGGACGTCGGTGGTGGCGCGTGTCTTTGGGCTGCTCATGCTCGGCATGTTATTCGTTACTAGACGATCAGTCTAGCCGGCGATATCCCGCCATCACGCGGTCGATGGATCCGATCGCAGACAGACCTGCCCTACCCTCCACGAACCTCATGCACCAGATCCACAAAGGCGCGCAGCGCTGCGGGCACATGACGGTGGCCGGAGTAATAGAGGCAGAGGCCTGGCAAGTGGACGGCACAATCTTCGAGTACGGGAACAAGCGTGCCGCTGTCGATGTCGCTGGCCACATACCAGCGGGCCAGGTGTGCCAGGCCCCAGGAGGATCGGGCGGCTTCGCGCATCATCAATGGCGCATCCAGCACCAGCGAACCCGGCACATCGACCGAGATCGACCGGCCCCTGGACTTCAATTGCCAGGGCGATGGTTTGCCATTGGGCAGTCGCGCGCGGATGCAGGCATGGTGGGTCAGTTCGCTGATCCGGGTGGGTTTGGGGTGCTGCTCGAAATAGGCCGGCGACCCCACAATGACCATTGGCACATCGCTGGTCAGAGGCACGCGAATCATGTCTTTGGGCACCAGATGACTGGGCCGCAGGCCGGCATCGAACCCCTCGGCAACGATGTCCACCAGCTCGCCTTCGGTCACGATGTCCAGTGTCACCTGCGGATAGCGCCTGGAAAACTCGGACATGAACGGCTGCCAGCTCATCAGAGCAGCCCCCAGGGAGCTGTTGATCCGCAGGTTTCCGGAGGGCACCAGGCGCCGGTCATTCACCGTCGTCATGGCCTCTTCAATCTGTTTGACCGCCGGGGAAATCTGCTCGACGAACTGGCGCCCGGCATCGGTCAGCGCCACGCTGCGGGTGGTGCGATGAAAAAGTCGCGAGCCGAGGCGCGCCTCCAATCCCGCGATGGCGCTGCTCACCGCCGAGCTGGACATTCCCAGTTCCAGGGCGGCTGCGCGGAAACTCTGGCGGCGAGCCACAGCCAGCACCACATGCAAATCAACGAGTCCGCTCTTGTGCATTGTCCTGATTTTCCAAATGGAACATGCGGATTTACCCGCGTAGTCGAGACAATAGCCCAGCCCTAAACTGACGCTCAACCCCTTCGGGCTCAATCAGAGGAGCGTGTGATGCGTCAGTTCAACCAGGCCTACATCGATGGTCGTTTCGTGCCGGTCCACGGTGAAACCGTGGTGCACAGCGTCAACCCGGCGACCGAACAGGTCATCGCCACCGCCACCTTGGCCAATCGCGACGATGCCAAGGCTGCAATCAACGCCGCCAGCCGAGCGCAACGATCCCTGGGGCAAACCGGTAAATCCGAACGCATCGAGATGCTCAGGCAACTGCAAGCCGCCGTGCTCGCCCACGCCGATGACATCCGCGACGTCACCATCGAGGAGTACGGAGCCCCGGCCTCGCGTGCGCAGTGGGTCAGCCAATACGCCTCGCAGTGCTTTGCCCGAACCGCCGACATCCTGCAAACCTATGACTTCACCCGACGCCTGGGCGACGCCGTGGTGCAGCAGGTGCCGGTCGGCGTCTCAGCCCTGATCGCGCCGTGGAACAGCGTTGCCGGCACTGTTTGCAACAAACTGGCATCGGCCCTCGGAGCCGGCTGTGCCTCGGTGATCAAACCCAGTGAACTCAGCCCGCTGCAAACTCAGGTGACGGCCCGGGCGCTGCATGCGGCAGGTTTGCCTGATGGCTGCTTCAACCTGCTGCTCGGGCGTGGAGAGGATGTCGGTGATGAGCTGAGTACCAGCGTCGACGTGGCCAAAATTTCCTTCACCGGTTCAACCCGGACCGGCAAGCTGATTGCGCGTGCCGCGGTAGAAACGATGAAGCGGGTCAGCCTGGGCCTGACCGGCAAATCGGCGACGATCGTGCTCGACGATGCGGATTTTTCGGTGGTCGTCCCCCAGGCGTTGGCCGTGGCGTTCATGAACAATGGCCAGGCGTGCATTGCCGGCACTCGGTTGCTCGTCCCACGGCGGCGCCTGGAGGAAGTGATGCGGTTGGTACGTGCACAGTTGGCAGCGCTGCCCGTCGGTGACCCGCGTGACGCGGCAACCGTGCTGGGCCCTCTCGCCAGCCGTGACCAGTACGAACGTATCCAGCGTTACATTCGCCGTGGCCTCGAACAGGGTGCGACACTGATCGCCGGTGGCGAGGGACGCCCCGAAGGATTGCACCGTGGCTATTTCGTCAAACCGACGGTCTTCGCTCATGTACGCAACGACATGGACATTGCCCGGGAAGAAATTTTCGGGCCCGTACTGTCGATCCTGACGTTCGAAACGGACGCCGAGGCGGTGTCGATGGCCAACGATTCGATCTACGGGTTGCAGGCCTATGTGTTCTCGGCGGACGTCCATCGCGCTCAGCAGATTGCCCAGCGGCTCGAAGCCGGTGGAGTCCTGATCAACCGGACCACGATCGACCCCTGCGCGCCGTTCGGCGGCTTCAAGCAATCGGGCATCGGCCGGGAAAACGGTGTGTCTGGCCTTGAAGCGTTTCTGGAAGCCAAGGCGGTGGTCACCGGTTGAAGCGTTACGACGCCGCCTGCCATCAAATGCCATTAGTCAGGACGCGAGATAAGGGATAGCCTCGTCAAAACCATGCGAAGCGCCCCTCATGTCCAACACAAGCTTTACCCCCGATATTGAAGCCATCCGCAGCATCGATGCAGTGCCCGTGATCCTGAGCATGGTCAAGCACCTCACGGGCATGCGCTTCGCGGCGGTCGCCAGGGTCACCGAGAAAAACTGGGTCACGTGCGCCGTCGACGACGCCATCGATTTTGGCTTGAAACCGGGTGGTGAGCTGGTGCTCGAGTCGACGATCTGTCACGAGATCCGGCAGCACAAAAAGCCTGTCATTTTCGGCCACGCCAGCTCGCATCCGCTGTTTTCGCTTCATCACACGCCCAGGATCTACGGACTGGAAAGCTACATCTCCATCCCGATCATCAAGGCCAATGGCGAGTTTTTCGGGACACTGTGTGCCATCGACTCCGTTCCAGCCAACCTGGATGAGCCCGCCATCGCGCAAACGCTCACCCTCTTCGCCCAGTTGATCGCGATGAGCCTGGACGCTCACAGTCATTTGCAGGCAACGAAAGCCGAGTTGAGCAGCGCCACCGAACTGGGCAGGCTGCGCGAGCAATTCATTGCGGTCCTGGGGCATGACTTGCGGACACCGCTGAGCGCCATCCGCATGAGTGCTGACCTGCTGGAAACCAAAACCGAAGACAAACGCTCACTGAACCTGATCTCAGCGATCCGCAACAGCTCCACGCGCATGGGCGTATTGATCGAGAACGTCCTGGATTTCGCCAGGGGACGCCTGGGTCGCGGCATTCCAGTGCGGCGCAAGCAGGTGGATGACTTGGAGTCCACGATCCGATTGACCGTCGAAGAAGTGCTGAACGCCCATCCGCACTCAGAAATCATTCAGACACTGGACGTGCCGCCAGGTGTCTATTGCGACCCGCTGCGCGTCAGCCAGCTGCTGTCGAACCTGCTGATCAATGCGGTCACTCATGGTTCAAAGTCGACGCCCATCCTCCTGGAGGCCTATTCGGAGAATGATGAGATTGTCCTGTCGCTGACCAACCAGGGGCCCGTCATTCCCCCTCAACTCATGCCGCTTCTGTTCGAACCCTTCTCCCGTTCGCAGGCGGGCCAGCGCGGTGAAGGATTGGGGCTTGGGCTCTACATCGCCGCACAGATCGCGACCGCCCACAATGGCACGTTGAGTGTTTCTTCGACCGTCGAGTCGGGAACGAACTTTGTCGCAAGATTCCCCACTCACTTCAGATGAGCATGAAAATGCCCCTTGCCCGGGTCGGCAGCCGTAGTCGAAAACCGTCGGTTATCGCGGCCAGCGCCATACCGGATCGGCAAGATGCTCGGCAAAAAAATCCGAAAGGACCCTGATTTTCACCGGGCGGGTGCGCGCCGACGGGGTCACGAAATACAGGCCTCCGCGGGTCATGCTCCACTCGGGCAGGATGCGCTCCAAACGACCGTCCGCCAGGTACTCACTGGCCATGAACTCGGGCAGCTCGGCGATTGCCAGCCCCTCCAGCAGCACCGGAATCATCGCATCGGAGTTGGTCACCCGCAGTGGCCCGTTGGGCACCACGTCTTCTTCGACGCCACTGTGGTGGGTGAACCGCCACACCTGAGTGCGAGCGCGGTAGGCATAACTCAGGCACGACCGATTTGCCAGGTCCCGCGGATGTTCCGGTCGGCCGTGTTGTTCCAGGTAACCCGCAGACGCCACCAGAAACTGCGTAACGGAACAGATTCGCCGGGCCACCAACGATGAGTCCGGCAGCGCGGCGATTCTCAGGGCCGCGTCGAAACCGTCGGCAATCAGATCCACCGAGGCGTCGGACAAATGCAGGTCGACCGACAACTCGGGGTACAACCGCAGCAGCTTGGGCATCAGCGGCGCCACCCAGCGCAGGCCAAAAGACATCGGAATGGCCAGGCGCACCTGGCCGCGCGGTTGTACGGAGAGGTCCTGGGCTTCGCTTTCGACCTCTTCGGCCTGGCGATAAAGGTCGCTGGCCTTGGCCGCCATGCTCAGGCCGAACTCGGTCAGCGAGAGCTGGCGTGAGGTGCGGTTGAACAAACGGCCGCCCAATCGCTCTTCCAACCGTGCCACCGCCCGCGACACCGTGGGCACCGACACGCCCATGATCCTCGCGGCGGCCGCGAACGAACCCTCCTCCGCGACCTTGGCGAACATCGCCAAACCTTCAAAATCCGGCAACTTGCTCATTTCATTTCTGCAACGATGAGTTGCGGACAATTCTATTTTGAAATCATCTGATCGTCGATACGCTTCTCCCACACCTCACCTACACACCTCTCTGGAGAACGATCAATGAACGGCAAACTCAATGGCAAAATTGCGCTGGTCACCGGCGGCACCACCGGCATCGGCCTGGCCACGGCCAAGCGCTTCGCCGAAGAAGGCGCGCACGTCTACATCACCGGCCGGCGCCAGGCCGAACTCGACGCTGCAGTCGCCCGGGTCGGCAATGCCACCGGCGTGCAAGTGGACTCGACCCGGCTCGACCAACTCGATGCGCTCTATGAAAAGATCCGCGCCGAGCGCGGCCACATCGACGTGCTGTTCGCCAACGCCGGCGGTGGCTCGATGGTGCCAATGGGCGAGATCACCGAGCAGCATTTCGACGACACCTTCGACCGCAACGTCAAAGGCGTGTTGTTCACCGTGCAGAAGGCGCTGCCACTGCTGGCGAAGAACGCCTCGGTGATTCTCACCGGCTCCACAGCAGGCAGCTCGGGCACTGCGGCATTCAGCGTGTACTCGGCCTCCAAGGCTGCGGTTCGGTCGTTCGTGCGCAGCTGGATTCTGGATCTGAAGGATCGCAATGTGCGCATCAACACCCTCAGCCCAGGCGCCACCCGCACGCCTGGACTCGTCGATCTGGCAGGTCCGGACTCGGCCCAGCAGCAAGGCCTGCTGGATTACCTCGCCGCGCAAATCCCGATGGGGCGTGTCGGCGAACCGGACGAAATTGCCAGCGCCGCGCTGTTCCTGGCGTCCAGCGACGCCAGCTTCGTCAACGGCATCGAGCTGTTCGTCGACGGTGGCCAGGCGCAGATCTGAGCCGTTCCGGTCGCGGCAGCCCGCTGAGCTGTCGCGACCACCTTCAGCTCAAACGGCGCGATTACCGACAATGGCCAGCAGTCGCGCCAATGCCTCGGACTCCACCGCTCCCTCCTCACGGCCCTCGCCAAACACAGAACAGGTCGCGACGCACTGGTCAGTGCGAAGCTGGTACACCGCAATGACGCCGCCAGGCCCGCCACCGGTATGACCGACCAGCCTGTGCCCATCCTTCGTTGTGCCAATCATCAAACCCAAACCATAACCCGGCGTAGCCCAGGGCCGGTCGGGAATGGGACCGCCAAGCACGATGGCGTGCTGCATTTCATCCAGCAACGCTGGAGGAAGCAGTTGCCCGGCCAGCAATTGATCCAGCAATCGCGCGGCCTCGCAAAGCGGGCCTGTGAGCAGTCCGTGATACACCCAGCCAGGATGATAGGCGGCCATGGACGGCGGGTGTACGTCGGCCAGATCCTGCCGTGTTCGTGCAAGCCGGACCCGGGTCAAACCCAGGGGCAGAAACACTCGTTGAGACAGCGCCTGTTCCAGACGTTGCCCTGTACACCGTTCAACCAGAGCGGCCACCTGCATGTATCCCACGTTGGAATACCGCCACGCGGTCCCCGGTGAATAGCGCAGCCGGGTGCCGTCAAGCCGTTGGAGCATTTCGGCGGCGGGCCAGGGTTGCCGATGTTCGGCAACGGCGGCGTGGTAGTCCTGGAGTTCCGAGTAATCAGCCAGCCCGGCCTGATGCTTGAGGAGTTGGCGCAGGGTGAACGGGCCCTCCTCGACTGGATCGTCAAGTCGGACAACACCATCGCGCACAAGCGTCAGCGCTGCTGCTGCCAGCACCGTTTTGGTGAAACTCCACCATGGGACCCTGACGTGAGCTTGCGCGGTCGGCGTGGGCTGACCATTGAGCGATACGGACCAAAGCATTCACGGATTTCCTGATGGTTCAAGGGGTTACGGACCGCTCTGCGGCAAACCTCGAACGGTCCTGTCCGATCATTTTTTCGCTTTCCCCACTTCTGCGCAACGAAAAACCCTGCCACAATAATTAGTAACGATTCTCATATACATTATCATTACTAAATACCAGGAGCCGTCCATGTTGCGCCCGACCCCGCTGCGCTGTTTCCGTACGTCCAGAGATCTGCTGGCCATGGCCATCTGCATGGCGACCCTGACTCCGGCGATGGCCGACGACGCCAGCACAGCGCAGGAGCCATCCAACCCCGCCACACTGGAACTGGGCGCAACCGAAATCACCAGCACCCAACTGGGCAGCACCACCGAGGGCACCACGTCCTACACCACCGGTGCCATGTCCACCGCGACCAAATTGCCGTTGACCATGCGCGAAACGCCCCAGGCAGTGACCGTAATCACCCGTCAACGCATGGACGATCAGGCGATGACCAGCGTCAACGACGTGGTCAAGAACACCCCCGGCCTGTACCTTTCCACCTCTGACGGCCCAGGGCGGCAGAAATATTCGGCGCGCGGTTTTGATATCGACAACCTGATGTATGACGGCATTCCCAGCGGTTACAACGGCTGGGCGGTGGGCGTGCAGCCAAACCTGGCGATGTTCGACCGGGTGGAAATCGTGCGGGGGGCGACCGGCCTGGTGACGGGCGCAGGCAACCCATCGGCGGCGATCAATCTGGTGCGCAAGCGTCCGCTGGCCGAGCAGAAAGTCACCCTGACCGGCGCTGCCGGCAGCTGGGACGATTACCGTGGCGAAGTCGACGCCTCCAGCCCGCTCAACGACAGCGGCACCCTGCGCGGCCGGGTGGTGACCTCTTACCGGGATTCCAACAGCTTCATCGATGACGTCGAGGAAAACCACGGCCTGTTCTATGCGATCACCGAAGCCGACCTGAGCGAGGACACCACCCTGACCTTGGGTTTCTCGCACCAGAAGGACAAGACCAACTACTTCTGGGGCTCATCGATGATCGGCCTCGACGGTCATCACCTGAACCTGCCGCGTTCCTACAACCCCGGTACGTCTTGGGAAAACAAGGACCAGGAGGTCAACACGGTCTTCGCCGAGATCCGGCACAACCTGGCCAACGACTGGAAGCTGCAGGTCAACGCCAATTACGCCGAGCAAAATGGCGTGTTCAGCGGCTCGTACCAGTCGCGCTGGGACGGCACTACGTTGGAGCGCACGGTGTGGCAGGCGACCTACGATGAGAATCAGACCGGGCTGGACGGCTTCCTCAGCGGTCCGTTCCAGGCATTTGGCCGCACCCATGAACTGGTCCTCGGCGCGAGCAAGCGCATCTATGACATGACCACCCAGAACTACACGCCCTACGACATGTTCTGGCCGATCACGGCGGGCAAGCCTAACTTCACGCGTAGCGACCGCGTCCGTGAAATCACCACGCAGGATGGTGTGTACGCCACCACCCGTCTGAGCCTGGCCGACCCGTTGAAGCTGATTCTCGGCGGACGCCTTGACTGGTACGACTACGACAACCGCGATGCCGAGGGCGATTACAAGGTGACCCGCAACGTCACCCGCTACGCCGGCCTGATCTATGACCTGGATGAGCATCATTCGGTCTATGCCAGCTACAGCGACATCTTCACTCCGCAAAGCGAGAAGGACGTCTCCGCGACGCCAGTCAAACCGATTGTGGGCAAGAACTATGAAGTCGGCATCAAGGGTGAGTACTGGGGCGGCGCGCTGAACGCGAGCCTGGCCGTATTCCGCGTCGACCAGGAAAACCGCGCGGTACAAGTCTTCGTACCCAACTGCCCGCAAGCCGATTGCTACCAACCTTCGGGCGAAATTCGCAGCCAGGGTGTCGACCTGGAACTGCAGGGCGCGCTCACCGAAAACTGGCAACTCGGCGGTGGCTACACCTACGCCCGTGTGCACACGCTCAAGGACGACGCCAACCCGCAGAACGAGAATCAGCGATTCGACACCGACACCCCGGAACACCTGTTCAAGCTGACGAGCAGCTATCGCTTCCAGGGCCCGCTGGAAAAACTGCGCGTGGGTGGCAGCGTTTACTGGCAGAGCCGCATGTACAACGACATCGCTCTGGCCGACGGCAGCGAGTACCGCCTGAAACAAGGCAGCTACGCGACGACGGACTTGATGGCCGGTTATCAGGTCAACCGCAACCTGGACCTGCAACTCAACGCCAACAACATCTTCGACCGCAACTATTACGCCTCGATCAGCACCTCCACCCAGTACGGTGGCGACAGCTACGGGACGCCGCGTAACCTGATGCTGACGGCCAAGTACAGCTTCTGATGATTTGCCCTCGGTAAGAACACGCTGCTGCAGGAGCGAGCATGCTCGCTCCCGCAGTCTGGGTACCCCGCCCCGCCTCAAATCACCCCACGCGCCTTGTACGCAAGAATCTGCTCCTCGCTGAACCCCAACTCTTCCAGCACACTGGCACTGTGTTCCCCCAGCGTCGGCGATGGCTGCTCCTCGACCATCTCGGTGTAAGGCATGTGCAGTGGATGCTTGACATAGCGATTGCCCGAGTGCGCCGGCACTTCGACGATCATCCCGCGATGCTGCACCTGCGGATCGGCGATGGCCTCGGCCACGGTGTTGATCGGGCTGCACGGCACGTCGGCTGCCTGGAGCGTCTTGAGCCAATGTTCGCGACCGAACTCGGTCAGCCTTGTTTTCATCAGCGGCTCGAGGTGCGCGTGGTTCCGGGCGCGCAGCGGGCCATCGCGCAGCAACGGGTCGTCGATCCACACCGCACAGTCCATCGCGACGCAAAGGCGTTGCCATTGCTCTTCGGTGTCCACGCAAATGGCGATGGGTTCGTCTGCGGTCGGGAATGCCTGGAACGGCGCAATCAGCGCATGCCGGCTGCCCAGACGTTTGGGCACGTCACCGACCTGAAGGAAGCGGGCCACGGCGTTTTCCATCATTGCCAGTTGGCAATCAAGCATCGAAATATCGATGAACGCACCGGTTCCGCCGTTGCGTTCCTTGTCGACCAGGGCCGCCAGCACACCGACGGTCGTGAATAAGCCCGAGCCGATATCGCCCAGGGAAATCCCGACCCGCGCAGGTGGCCCGAACTCTTCACCGGTGATGCTCATCATGCCGGACATGGCCTGGGCCACCACGTCAAAGGATGGCAAATGTTTGTACGGGCCGTCCTGACCGAACCCGGAAATGGCTGCGTAAACCAGACCCGGGTTGTATTCGCGCACCGTCTCATAACCAAAACCCAAACGTTCCATGGCCCCGGCCCGATTGTTTTCCACGAACACATCGGCCGTGGACAGGAGCTTACGCAATACCGCCTTGCCTTCTTCATCTTTCAAGTTGAGGGTCAAACTGCGTTTATTGCGGTTCACGCTGTTGAAATAAATGCTGCCGTCATCCTTGAACGGCGCGACACCCCGGGTGTAATCACCGCCGTTGGGCCGTTCGACCTTGATCACGTCGGCACCCAGACTGGCCAGCAACCAGGTGCAATAGGGGCCGGCCAGCATATGGGTGGCATCGATGATGCGTATACCGCTCAGCGGGCCTTTATTGGCGTTATCCGTTTTCGTAGACATGACTTCACCCCGTCAGGCAATTAAGGATCACCTGAGCACATTAGGAATTAGATGTAGAGAAGTTGAAGTTCTCTGTTGTTAGTGATCGATCGCGTTAAATGAATCAGCGTCCTTGCCAGGCAGGCGAACGCTTCTGCTGGAACGCTGAAACGCCCTCACGAAAATCAGCGGACTGATAGCAGCCCAGCAACGCATCCTCATCCTGCACATTCGCCACCTGCGCATCCCGCAGGCGCCGCAGTACGGTTTTGGTCGCCCACAGCGTGAGGGGCGCCAATTGCGTCAGGTGTTCGGACACTCGCTGCGCTGCCGACTCCAGCTCCTCCTCAGCGACCAACTCGCGAAATGCTCCGCTGGCCATCAACCCGATCGCATCGACCAACCGCGCGCTGAACACCATTTCCTTGGTCATCGCCGGCCCGAACAGGTCGATCAACCGCTGGTAGTTCAATGCACTCAGGCAGTTGCCAACCGTGCGGGCGATGGGGAAACCAAAGCGCGCCGAAGGGCTGATGATGCGCACATCGCAGGCGGCGGCGATCAGGGCACCGCCACCGACGCAGGGGCCGGCGATGGCCGCGAGCGTGGGAATCTTCAACGCTTCCAGAGCAGCGATCAGCGTTTCGCTGTGGCCTTCCAGCTCGAGGAATTCGGCTTCGGTTCTGGCGTCCTCCAATGCGCCGAAATCGGCCCCCGCCATGAACGACGGGCGCTTGCCCGTAGCCCCGGTCAGGACCAACGCCTTGACCGAGTCGTCCTGGGCCAGGTCGAGAAAAACGCGGGTCAGCGTCTCCTCCATGGCCGGCGACATGGCGTTCAACGCCTCCGGCCGATTGAAAATCACCCATTCGACACTGCCCCGCCGTTGTCGAACAACTTCTGTGGTTTCACTCGTTTTCATCATTACACCCTGCTCTTCACAATCTGCATTTGAATGTTGCTGCCCGCCCGCTCATCAACTGGTGATGCGGCTGCCCGGCTGCAGCAGATGGCAGTCATCTTCCGGCAGTTGCAGCAACACCACCTGGCCCACCTGATAATCGATCTGCGGCGGTGTGAAAGCCCGCACCGTGGCACCGTTGCCGATATCCACCAGCACATCGCAGTACTCGCCCAGATAAGCGGTGCGCAGCACGGTGCCCGGCAATACGTTGTCCGCGCCCTGACCCGGCGCCACGACACGGACCTTCGAAGGGCGGATGCACAGCGTCACCTCCTCGCCAGGCTGCACACCGCTGCGATCAACACCCCGGAGTGCCTGCTCACCGAACTGTGCGGTACCAGCAGGAGTCATCCGTGCGGGAATGACATTGTTGCTGCCAATGAAGGCCGCAACGAACGCGTTCGCGGGCCGTTCGAAGATTTCCCGAGGCGAGCCCAACTGCTGGACGCTGCCACCGTTCATGACGGCCACCTGGTTGGCGGTCACCAGGGCTTCCCCCTGATCGTGAGTCACGTACACCGTGGTCAACCCGAGCAGGTCATGCACCCGTCGAATTTCGAAGCGCATTTCCTCGCGCAGGTGAGCGTCGAGGTTGGAAAGCGGTTCATCGAGCAACAGGATGCTGGGCTCGACAATCAGCGCCCGCGCGAGAGCCACGCGCTGCTGCTGCCCGCCGGACAACTCGGAGGGATAGCGGTCCGCCAGGTGATCGAGGTGCACGGTCTTGAGCGCTTTTTTCAGCTTCTGCTCCAGCTCTGCACGCGGCACCTTGCGGATCTGCAACCCGAACGCCACGTTCTCGGCCACGGTCTTGTGGGGCCAGACCGCATAATTCTGAAACACCAGGGAAATGTCCCGGCGCTCGGGTGGCACCACGCCCTGGGGGCTGGAAATGACCCGGTCGTTGACCCGGATCTCACCACCGCTGGGCGTTTCGAACCCGGCCAGCAACTGCAGCGTCGTCGACTTGCCGCAGCCCGACGGGCCGAGCAAGGCCAGCAATGTTCCGTCCTCGACGGTCAGGTCGATGCCCTTGAGCGCCTGAAACTGACCGAAGCTTTTTTGCAAGTTACGGATATGGATCTGGCTCATTGGGCGACTCCAGGGTCGGTGCTTGCGCGTTTATGTTTTGCCAGCTTGACGCTCAGCAGTTGAGCGATCACCACCACCAGCATGGTGACCACCAGCAGCAATACACTGGCCGCTGCCACCGCCTCGTAGTTGCCGCCGTCCTTGTAGTTGTAAATCAGCGTGGTCATGACGTTCGTGCTCGGGGTAATCAGGAACACCGCCACCGACAGCTCACGCATCACCGGAATGAACACCAGCAGCCATCCGGAGATCAGCCCGGATCGCATCAGCGGTGCGGTGATGCTGGTGAAGGTCTTCGCTTCGCTGGCGCCGAGAATCCTCGCCACCCGCTCCAGGTCGGGGCTGATGCCTTTGAGAATCGCCCCGCCGTGGGAATAGGCAATCGGCAGGAAGGTCGCCACAAAAGCCGCAACGATGATCGCCGAGGTGCCGTACAGGCTCAGCGGAGGTTGGGTATAGGCGGCGAAGAACCCTACCGACAACACGATCCCCGGGATGATGATCGGCAGGTTGGTCAGGCCGGCAATGATCGTGGTACCGGCCACCAGTCGACGCTCGACGATGTAGGCGATCACCGCCCCCAGCAGCACACAGACGGTGGCGGCGCCGGCAGCGTAGGAAAGCGAGTTGAGGATCGCGGCCTGAGTCTCGGCGTTTTCCAGGATCGCCCAGCGGTACCAGTGAAAGGTCAGATTGCCGAGCGACGGCCCCTGCCCCCAGGCCTTGGAAAGCGAGACGACAACCAGTGCAAAGTACGGCAGCAGCACCGCCGTTACCGGTACGATCAGGGCAAAGGCAAGCCCGCCCCAGCGCCAGCCTTTCAGATCGATGCGACGGCCTGCCCGGCTCTTGCCGCCGATCATCACGAAACGTCGGCGGCCGAGAATCTTCTTGCGCACCCAGAACAACCCACCCGTCAGCAGCAACAACGGCATGCAGTAGGCCGCCGCCATGTACAGCTCAGGCGGAAACAACTGATAGAACTCGGCGAGCTTGGTGGTCACCACCGCTGTGCCTGAGGGGGTCAGCAGGAACGCCGGCACGCCGAACAACGTCATGCCCTGGATGAACGACAGGATGAAACCGACGATCACCGCCGGCATCACCATCGGAATGGTGACGCTGAACATCGTGCGCAACACCCCCGCCCCAAGCGTCGTCGCCGCGTCCTCGAGTTCCACCGCCATGTCATCCAGCGCGCTGGCGACAATGGTGAAGGTGTAGGGAACGGTGTAGATCGCACAGACGAAGATCGCACCGCCCATCGAGTAGATGTTCATCAGCGGCTGCGAGCTGTCGAACAGGAAGCGATAGAGCGAGTTGAGCCACCCGGCATTCGGGGCCGCCAGCAGGATCCATCCCAGCGCGCCGATGAACGACGGCGTGACGAACGCACCGAGGGTTAACATCCTGATCATCCCGCGACCCGGCATGTTGGTACGGGCCACCAGCCAGGCCAGAGGCACACCGAGCAAGGTGGAGAACGCCGCCGTGGAAAATGCCAGGATGATCGAGTTCACCAGCGGCGCGAGCATGCCTTTGGCTGTCACCAGGCGCACGTAGTTATTGAGCGTCCATTGTTGTGTCGCGTCATCGTGCAGGCTGTTGTAGACAATCCAGCCCACGGGTTGCGCGACCAGCAAGAACAGGCAAATCAGTACCACCGACACCACGGACCAACGTACCCACGGTCGGTGTCGGCGTGTGCCGGCCCCTGAGGTTGCCGACGATGAATCTATTGCAAATACGCCCATGAAGGGTCACTCCTGAATCTGACAACGGTCAATCTGCAAGCCGTAGCCTGCACAGGCTCACCCAATGATTTCTTTCCATTTGGCGATGCCCTCGGCCACTTCTGCCGCCAGATCCTCCGGTGGGTTGCGGTACCAGCTGATTTGCTCAAGGCTGCGACCTTCCGCCCACGGCACGTCGGTGCGCAGGGTCGGCCAGAAGTTGGCGGCTAGAATCTGCGAGACCTCCAGGTCGTAGAGGAAATCAGAGAACAGCTTGGCCGCATTAGGGTGCGGTGCCTTCAGGGGGATGGCGCTCAGTCCCAGGTTGAGAATGGTGCCATCGGTGGGCGGCTGCACATCGATCGGGTTACCCGCCGCTTTCTGCGTCAGCGAGTAGCTGAAAGGCGCGCCCAGCCCGACCACACGTTCACCTGACAGAATGTCGGTGACGGTGTCCACGTTCGACTGGCCGACTTTCGGATTCAGCTTGCTCAGTTCCTTGAGGTAGTTGTCGCCGTACTTCTTGCGCATGGCCACCAGCCAGGAGGCGACGTCACCGGAGAACGCCGGGCTACCCACCGTCAACTTGTTTGCCCACTGCCCGTCGAGTGCCGCCTCCCAGGTGGCGGGAGCCGAGGTGACTTTGGCCGACTGGAAGTTGAGGCACGTCAGGCTGATCGCACCCACCTGATAGGTGTCATCCTTGTCCAGCCCCTGGAATTCAGCGGGCAAGAACTCGGTGCCCGCAGGCTTGTAGGGCAACAGGGCGCCGATCTTCTTGAGTTCCAGGTAATGAAGAATGTTGGTACTGCCGAGGGAGTCGCAATTGGGCGCGTTGTTCTGCAGTTCAAGACGCAAACGGGTGTAGATGGTCTGCGAAGCCTGACGCAGCAGATTGACCTTGATGCCCGGATATCGACGGATGAAGGCATCACGGATGGCTTCGATGGTCTTCTGCTCATAGGAACCCCAATAGAGGTTCAGCGCGCCCTCCTTGCGGGCCGCTTCATAAAGCGTTTCGTCAGCGGCAAACGAGGGTCGGATCAACCCTGCCGCCAAGCCTGCACCCGCAATACCGCTGGCCTGCAAAAATCTGCGCCGTGTAAATTCGACCATCTTGAGACTCCTTCGCGTTCAGTGACTGCGATACATTTTCAATGGTTGTCTGGAATCGGCGGGATCAGTAGTCGCCTGTTGTCGCCCCGCCATCAACGATCAGCACTTGCCCCGTCATGTAGCTGGCATCGTTCGAAGCCAGGAAGGCGACGACCGATGCAATTTCCGCCGGTTGTGCCGGCCGCCCCAAGGGCATTCTGGAGATCCATTTCTCTCTGACATCCTCCGGCACACTGGCCAGAATCGGTGTTTCCACGATGCCCGGTGCAACCGCATTGACCAGCACGCCATGGCGCGCCGCCTCCAGGGCGACCGTATGCGTCAAGCCAACCACACCCGCTTTGGCACTCGAGTAGTTCGATTGCCCGAACGTGCCGAAGATCGCCGTCGAAGCGATATTGATAATCCGTCCCCATCCCCGCCCGTTCATGGCCGCCAGACCGAACTGGCACCCCAACCATGAGCCGCGCAGGTTCACGTCGATGACCGCCTGCCACTCCTCGTCGGTCATTTTTATCAATGATCGATCCCGTACTATGCCTGCAACGTTGACCACGATGTCGAGCGCTTCGAAGCCTGGCGGAAGTTCAGCCACGGCGGCCTGCCAGCTGGCACGACTCGAGACATCGAGACTGACGGCGCAGGCTTCATGCCCTTGCGCAATCAGGGACTGAGCCAGGTTCTGTGCTCCCGCGCCCAGGTCCGCGACGACCACCCTTGCACCCTCCTCGGCCAGGCGCAGGCAAATGGCGGACCCAATGCCGCCGGCACCTCCCGTGACCAACGCGACATGGCCTTGCAGACGCTTATTCATGCGTGGCTCCTTCCCGGCAGGCGACGGCAAACACATCCTCGCCTTCCTGCACCAACTCGTCGTTCTGGTTCAGAAGCCGCAAGGAAACCTTTGCAATGCCACGGGACGGGTTGGAATGGCTCCTGCGCAGCTCCTGTACCTGAGCGACGTAATGCAGGGTGTCGCCTGCGAAGACCGGGCCAGCGAATCGGCGTCGGGTTTCCATGAACGCCAGGATCGCCCAGTCATCGATACTCGAACGCAGGCCGGTGCTCATCGAGTGGGCCAACATGCCATGCGCGATCCGACGTCCGAACAGCCCCTGGCGCGCGGTCTCCTCATCCATGTGCAGCGGATTGAAATCTCCCGTCAACCCGGCGAACAGTACGATATGGGTCTCCGTCACGGTGATGCGCGAAGACTGCACTGACTGGTCAGCCACCAGGTCTTCAAAATACAAGGTGGTACTCATGGCTTGCTCCGGGCCTGGAACACAGGCAGTGAGGTGGATGAATCCAGGGCGGTGAACGTAACCATCACCTGCATGCCGATCGAGATGTCCTCGACCTGGATATCGTGAAGCTGCGACAACATCAGCGGCCCCTCTTCTAGCTCGATGACCGCGCATACGTAGGGCGCATCCAGACGCGTGTGGCCACGATGAATCACCGAGTAGGTGAAGACCGTGCCGCGCCCGCACACCTGCACCCATTGCGGCGCAACCGAGAGGTCATCGATGCAATGGGCCCTCGGGTACCACTGCCAGGCACCGGAGACGGGATTGCGCTGGACGAGCAATCGGTGGTCCTGATTGGCTTGCCACCAGGCAGCAGACAGGTTGTCGGTAATCACGGGGCTGAGTGTGACCATGGGCATTTCCTCAAACGGTCAGAACGAGAGTGGCGGCGGCGCAGAACGTGCCGCCCAGGCCGTGGACGAGCGCGACCTCGGCGTCGTCAACCTGCACGCCAGGCCCTTCGTTGCGCAGTTGGCGAACGCCTTCGATGAGGGCCAGCAGCCCGCGCTTGCCGGGATGATTCGAAGCGAGGCCGCCGCCGTCGGTGTTGCACGGCAAGGCCCCGCCGATTTTCAGGTTGCCATCGGCGACAAAACGGCCGCTCTCGCCCCGAGGGCAAAAGCCAAGGTCTTCCAGTGCCAGCAGCGGGGTAATGGTGAAGGCGTCGTAGAGTTGCGCGACGTCCACATCCGCCGGCGCAAGCCCGGCCATCTCGAATGCCCGAGGCCCGGTTCGCGCCGCCGGAGTGATCAGCTCACGGGACATCTGACTGATCTGGGTGCGCTGGGTGGCCATGCCGAAACCAGCGAGATAGACCGGTTTGTGCCGACAATCCAAGGCTCGCTCGCGGCTGGTCATGACAATGGCGCCACCGCCGTCGGTGACCACGCAGCAATCCAGGCGATGCAAGGGCGATGCGATCATCGACGAACTCAACACGTCATCGACGGTGATCGACTTGGCGCCGAGAAAGGCATCCGGATTAGCGGCGGCATGTTGTCGGAACGTGACGGCCACCTCGGCCAACTGCTCCGGGGTCGTGCCGTAGAGATGCATGTGGCGCCGGGCATACATCGCATACGTGGAGATCAACGTGGGCGCGAATGGCAACTCGAACTGCCCAGGCCCGGCGGGCAGAACGAAAGGATCGAAAGACGGCGTGTTCAACGGCCACCAACGGGGCGAGGCGGCGTAACTGATGACCACCACGTCGACCAACCCGGCAGCAATCGCCACGGCGGCATGCGCGGCATGGACCAGGTACGAGCAACCGCCGACGTCGGTACTGTCGAACCAGCGCGGCTCGATACCCAAATACTCAGCCATCTCGGTAACGCTGTTGACACCGCCCCCCTCGGCCCAATCGCCGGAGGCGACACACAAGCCGTCAACGTCGCCGAGGGTCAAACCGGCCTGGGTCAGCGCAGCCTGAATGCACTCCACCTGGATGGCGAACGGGTGGACGCCCTGGGCGTCTCTTCGCGGTGATTCATAGGCGCCGACGATGGCGGCGCGTCCGGAAATATTCAACCTGTGTTCCTCAGTTCGAAAACCATGTCATCAAGTTCCGTTATCCGAACGCTGCGCAACAAGCAGTTAGAACCTGCTTGATTGGTGCATTCAAAGCACCGAAATCTGGCATGAGCCTTGCTGTAGCCAAAGGATGTCAGCGCCCTGGAGAAAACCATGAACCGACGCCTTCCTCCCCTGCTCGCCGTGCGTGCCTTCGAAGGTTTCAGCCGCTGGGGCAGCGTGCGCCAATGTGCCGAGGAGCTCTCGGTTTCGCACACCGTCATCTCGCGCCATATCCAGAATCTGGAAACTGCCGTGGGGACGAAACTGGTCAGAAAATCCGGTCGCGGGCTGGAGATGACACGCGAGGGGCAACGCTACGCCGCCCAACTGCGACGGGCCCTGGACATCATTGCCGATGCCAGCAGCGACCTTCGCCAGGGCGAGGATGCGCTGCATGTCTGCTGCATGGCGGGCCTGGCGTCGCGGCGCTTGCTGGGGCGTCTGGGAGAACTGGAAGAGGCCTTGAACGGTCGTGAACTGACATTGGAGCCCACCAGCACCCGGCCCGACTTCAACCGCAACGAAGCGGATGCTGAAATCGTCTATCTCGAAGAATTGAACCTTGGCGACGAGCTTTGCGCAGAGCTGTTTGCCCGGCCCTTGATCCGCGCCGTGGCGAGCCCGGCATTCTGCAATCGCTATCCCGAGGTGTTCAGCGCCGAGGATGTCCTGGGGCTGCCGCTGATCCACGAACGCAATACGCAACGCTGGTCGCAGTGGCTGAGCATCGCCGGTGTCACCGATATACCCAGGCTGCGTGGCCCTCGGTTATGGCACGGGCATTTGACCCTCGAAGCAGCCTGCATGGGACAGGGCATCGCGCTGGTGAGCGAGCTGCTGGCCGATGAAAAAATCGCGGCCGGCGAACTGGTGGAAGTTCTGCCCATGACCATCCGCCTCGGTGGCTACTACTTCATTGCCCCGACGCGAAAATGGAATGACCCGGCTATCGTCAGACTCCGTAGCTGGCTGCATTCCGTCTTTCCGCACGAGTTGGAGAAAGGCGACAAAAACGCACCAGTAGCGCGCTCGCCCAGCGAGACGGCACCGCATTGATGCTCATCCTGCAACCCCGGAGCCCCACCGTTGAAAACCTCACAACCGAAAGCAAAACCCCATGAACTGGCCGTCGTCAAAGATGAATGGATTGATCTGTACGGCCACATGAACATGGCCTACTACGTGCAACTGCTCGATGAACTGGGTCATCGCATCCTCGGTCAGTTCGGCCTTGGCGAGGGTTATACCCTGGAGCACAACTGCGGCCTGTTCACCGTCGAGGCCAACGTCAAATACATCAGGGAAGTCCGCGCGGGCGATCCATTACGGGTGGAGTTGACCCCTGTGCGCTTCGACGACAAGCGCCTGGTGACCCAGGTCGACCTCTACCACCACGAGCAGAACTACCTCAGCGCAAGCATGTGCCAGACGGCGCTGCACGTGGACCTTGGCACGCGCCGGGTTCGTCCCTTCACGGCCACCGCCACCAGTCGACTGCAAGGGTTGAAGGACGAGTTTGCGGCCAATGGCTGGATGGATTCGTGACACTGCGGAGGCTCAAACCCGCGCTTCATTCTGATACTGGCGCGGACACATGTTGAACCGGGCACGAAACTCGCGAGAGAAGTGCGCGCCATCGGAAAAGCCACAATCCATGGCGATCTGGGTGATGCTGCTGTGGCTGTTCACCAGCAGCCAGGCGCCGTACTCCACGCGCAGCGAGCGTTGGAACTCCATGGGTGACAGCCCCAGCGACTGCTGGAAGGCCCGGGTCAGTTGGCGCCGGCCGAGGCCCACGTAACGTGCGATGGCGTCCAGGGTCGGCAGGCTGTCCATGCGCTGTTCGATGTAATGCGCGGCCTGGCGCACGCGCTCATCCTTGATGTCCTCGAGGTTGGCGTAGAAATGCGCCTGTGGCTGCCGGCCCTGGCGAATCCCCTGCAGCATCATGTGCCGCACCGCCTGCTGGGCTTTCTCCCGCCCGCAATGGCGGGCCACCAGGTACAGCGCGAGGTCGATGGCGGCCGTCGAACCGGCGCAGGTGATCAGGTCGCCTTCGTCGATGAACAGATGATCGACTGCGGCCGGGGTCTTGGGGAACCGGGTGCGAAAGGCATCCAGCACGTTCCAGTGCACACACACCGAACGACTGCCCACCACACCCGCCTGCGCCAGGGCGAATGTCCCGGTGCAAATGCCCAGCAGTCGCGTCCGGCTCTTTGCAACGCGCTGCAACCAGTCCCGCAATGGGCTCGGCATGTGGGTGTTGAGGTAATCGTTGCCGCCGCAGATGGCCACGTAGTCGAACGCTTCCAGATCCTGCGCCAGGCCGCCGGTCACCTCCAACGCGATGCCCGCACTGGAAGTTCGCGGCAACCCGTCGACACTCATCACTTGCCACGCCGTATGAATCTGCCGGCTGCCGCCTCCCAGGTCGGCGGCCAGGCGCAAGACATCGATAAACCCGGAAAACGCCGCCAGAGTGAATTGGTCCAGCAGGACGAAGCCCACGGACAGCTGCGGACGGCTGTTCGCCCCGCAGCCGGGAACGGCGGACAGTTGGCAATGCGGGTTTACCGGAGTCATTTTGGGCATGACCTAACTATTCAACTTTAAGACCCCGAAGTGCAAGCGCTCGAATCGACGATACGAGCAAGATGCACGCAAGGGGAACAGTCCAACAACAGCTATAGAGGACACACGATGAAACTCAAGACGGGTCAGACAATCACCGCCGCGCTGTTAGTCACCGGCTGCATCGCCTCACCGGCCGTTCTGGCCGACTCGCAGAAACTGACCGTGGCGTTGTACGGCGGTAACTGGGGTGACGCGTTCCTCAAATGTGTTGCAGAACCTTTCACGCAAGCCACGGGGATCGCCGTGGCCGCCGAAGTCGGCACCTCGACCGTCACTTTGGCCAAGCTCCAGCAACAGAAATCCAGCCCGACGATCGACGTGGCCTGGATGGACGGCGGCATCAGCGAAATGGCCTATGACGCCGGGGTGGTCGCCGACCTGGACCCGGCAGCGATTCCCAACCTGAAAAACGTGCAGGACAAGGCGATATACAGCAACGCCGGCCACACCTTCGCGGTGAGCAGCGGTTACTACTCCCTTGGCCTGACCTACAACACCAAGGACATCAAGCAAGCACCCACCAGCTGGAAAGACCTGTGGAATCCGGAGTACGCCGGCGCCATCGCGCTGCCCTCGCCCGCCAACTCGTCCGGGGTGCCCTTCGTGTTTTTCATGGCCGACGTCTGGGGCATCGACCGCGCCCATCTGGACCAGGTCTACAGCAAGCTCGGTGCGCTGGACACCGCGCTGTTCTTTGACAGTTCGGGCGCCGCCACCAATGCCTTCCAGAGTGGCGAAGCGATCATCGGGGCGCATTTCAACGTCGGCGCCTGGGACCTGATCGACAAAGGCGCGCCCATCGGCTTCACCATTCCCAAGGAAGGTGCCTGGGCCACCGACGCCCGCCTGCACCTGATCAAGGGCGCCAAGAACAGCAAAGCCGGCGAGCAGTTCATCAACACCGCGCTGACCCGCGAAGCGGCGTCCTGCCTGGCCAGCAAGCTGTACCTGGGGCCGGCGGTCAAAGACGTTGAAGTCGCGCAGGACGTGGCGCGCAAATTGCCCTGGGGCGTGAACGGTTCGATCGACAGCCTGCGTCTGTTCGACTGGAGCCAGATCAACGCGCAGCGCGCCGCCGTCACGAACGACTGGAACCGCAAAGTCACCGCCAAGTAGCTCGTGAGGTCTGCAATGTCAGTTTTGTTGAGCATCGACCGCGTCTGTAAACACTTCGGGCCCTTCCAGGCGCTGGACCATATCAATCTGGATATCCAGCAGGGCGAATTCATCGTTCTGCTCGGCCCCAGCGGCTGCGGCAAGACCACCTTGCTGCGCTCGATTGCCGGCTTCATGCAGCCGGACTCGGGCAGCATCGCCATCGACGGCCAGGACGTCAGCCGTCTGCCGCCCTACCGTCGGCCCCTGAACACGGTGTTTCAGAACTACGCGCTGTTTCCACACATGACCGTGCTGGAGAACATTGCCTACGGCCCAAGGCGTCAGGGACTGGGGCGCAACGAAGCAAAGCTCAAGGCCAGAGAAGCCCTGGCGATGGTCGGCCTGGAGGCCCTGGAAGACCGTTTTCCGCGTGGCATGTCCGGGGGGCAACAGCAACGCGTGGCCCTGGCCCGCGCCATCGTCAACCAACCGAAACTGTTGTTGCTCGACGAACCGCTCTCGGCGCTGGATATGAAGTTGCGCAAGCGCATGCAGCTGGAACTCAAGCACCTGCAGGCCAAGCTGGGGATCGCTTTCATCTTCGTCACGCACGACCAGGAAGAAGCGATGACCATCGCCGACCGAATCGTGGTGATGAACGCCGGACGCATCGAACAGGTCGGGACCAGCAGCGAAATCTACAGCGCCCCCGCCTCGCGTTTCGTCGCGGACTTCATTGGCGAGGCCAACCTGATCGGTTACGAGGCCCGCGACAGTGGTGAAATCCACCTGGCGGTCACCCATACCCCATTGCTCTACATGGCGAGGAACCTGTTGCCACGCGGCACGGCCGTGCTGCGCCCCGAGCATGTGCAGGTACTGGATGCCTCGAGCCTGGAAAGCCCCGGGCGCTGCGAACTCCACGGCACGGTGACCGATGTCATCAGCGTGGGCAGCCACACCCTGGTCCACTCCATGATCGACGGCCAACCCGTCGTGGCCCGAACCATGGGCTTGCCCCGGGCCGACCTGATCTCTGGCAGCGCGGTGCGCCTGGGCTTCGATCCGGCGCACCTGCACCTGATCGGGGAAACGCTATGAGACGCACCGCACTCGCGCCGTCGCTGATGCTGTTCGGTGCCCTGGCGTTCTTCACTGCGTTCTTTCTGGCGCCCTTCGCGGTGGTGATCTTCGCCAGCCTGACCACCAGTGGCGACCAGGCGTTCACCCTGCAGCACTACATCAAGGTGCTGGGCGATCAGTACCACTGGGACGTGATCCTCGTGACGTTCCGCATCGCCGCCCTGACCACGCTGATCTCGTTGCTGCTGGGTTATCCGCTGGCCTGGTATCTGGTGCGCGTCGTGAAATGGCGAGCCTGGCGTCGCGCCTGCGTGATCCTGCTGGTGGTGCCGATGTTCACCAGCAACATCGTGCGCTCGTTCGGCTGGATGGTGCTGCTGGGGCGCAAGGGCCTGGTCAATCAAAGCCTGATGGACGTCGGCCTGATCGACACGCCGGTGCGCTTCCTGGGCACCGAACTCGGCATCCTGATCGGCATGGTCTACATCCTGCTGCCGTTCATTGTGCTGGCGGCCGGCAACGCCCTGGCGCAGGTCGACCCGGCCTACGAACAGGCGTCCGACGATCTCGGTGCCAGCCCTCGCGCGACGTTTTTCCATGTGGTGTTGCCGCTGACCATGCCCGGCATCATTTCCGGCTCGATCATGGTGTTCACCCTGGCGGCCAGCGCCTACGTCACGCCAGCGCTGCTGTCCGGCGGGCGGATCTCGGTGCTGTCGATGCTGATTTTCCAGCAATACAGTTCGGTGTTCGATTTCAACTACGGCGGAGCACTGAGCGTGGTGCTGCTGATCTTCACCCTGGTGATGGTCGGGCTCGCCGGGCGGGTGGGCAGCATTCGGGGGAGCCAATCATGATCACGCAACTCTTGGTCAGACTGGTGGCGTGGGCCGTACTCGGCTACATGCTGCTGCCGCTGGTGGTCATCCTCGGCGTCTCGGTCACCGCGACCTCCTTCCTGGCGTTCCCGCCACAGGGCTGGACGCTGGACTGGTACGGCAAAATGCTGAGCGACCCGAGCTACGTGGCGTCCTTTGCGACCAGCACGATCCTGGCGCTGGCAGCGACCTTCGTCGCCGTGTTGCTCAGCGTTCCGGCCGCCCTGGCAATGGCCCGCTACGAGTTTCGCGGCAAGGGCACGATCCTCGCAGCGCTGACGTCACCGCTGGTGTTCCCGCACATCGTGCTGGGCGCGGCGTTGTTGCAGTTCGGCGGCTACCTGGGCTTGACCCGCAGTTTCCTCGCCCTGCTGATCGGCCACACCATCATCATCTCGCCCTTCGTCCTGCGGTCGGTGCTGTCGATGCTGACGCCCGAACAGCGCGCGCTGGAAGAAGCCTCGAGCGATCTGGGCGGGACACCCTGGACCACGTTCTTTCTGGTGACCCTGCCGCAGATCCGGCCGGGCCTGGTGACCGGGTCGATTTTCGCGTTCATCTCGTCCTGGATCAACGTGGAGCTGTCGATCTTCAACACCACCCCGGACCTGAACACCATCCCGGTGAAGCTCTTCAATTACGTGCAATACACCGTCGACCCGACCATCGCGGCCGCCTCCGGCGCCACCATCCTCGTCGTCGTGATTGCCGTGATCATTCTGGACCTGTGCATCGGTCTCGACCTTTTGTCAGAACGCAAATAACCCTCACACCAAACATCCCGCAAGCCAGGAGTGCAGTCATGCGCATGCAAGACACGTTCGATGTCATCTATACCCATACCGAAGGCGAGCCACTGTGCATCGTCCACAGCGGTATTCCCTACCCTGCCGGCTCGAGCATTCTGGCCAAACGGGCCTTCCTCGAGCAGAACTACGACTGGGTACGCAAGGCCCTGATGCAGGAACCCCGTGGCCACAAGGACATGTTCGGGGTGTTCCTCACCCCGCCTTCGAGCAGCGAATTCGACGCTGGTCTGATCTACATGGACGGCAGCGTGTACTCGCACATGTGCGGCCACGGCACCATTGCCGTGAGCATGGCGATGGTCGCCCTGGGCCTGGTGCCGCGTGGCAAGGACGGCATCACCAAAATCCGCTTTGAAACCACGGCCGGGCTGGTCGTGGCCGAAGTGGCATCGGAAGGTGAAAACGTGCTCTGGACCCGGTTCGAAAACGTGCCGGCCTATGTTGCGGCACAAGACATTCCGATCCAGCTTCCCGGCTATGGCGACCTCAAGGCCGACCTGGTGTGGGGCGGCAACTATTTCGGCATCGTCGACCTGACCGACTGCGACCTGCGCATCAGTCCGGACAACGGCAGCGAACTGTCGCGCCTTGGCCTGCTGGCACGGGATCAGATCAACAGGCAGTTGAAGATTCAGCACCCGACCGAGGCGCACATCAACGACCTCAACTTCATCACGTTCTGGCACCCGGCGACCATCGAAGGCGCGTTCTACAAAAACGTCCACGTCTTCAGCGCCGGCCAGCTCGACCGCTCCCCGGGCGGCACGGGCACCAGCGCGATGATGGCGATGTTCGAGGCCCGCGGGAAACTGGGGCTGAACCAGCCGATCCTGTCCGAAGGGCTGCTGGGCAGTGGCACGTTCGAAGGCTGCCTGCTCGGTGAAGTGGACCTCAACGGCACCCGCGCCGTGCGACCCACCGTCAAGGGGACGGCGAGCATCCTCGGCACCTCGCGCTGGGTGATCGAACGCAACGACCCGGTGGGCGCAGGGTTTGTCATCAACTGAAGAATAGTGGGAGCGGCTTGCTCGCGAGGGTCGTCAACGATAACGCGCAAACCCGGTGCCCCGCGGCGTTCTCCAGTCCATCGCGAGCAGGCTCGCTCCCACAGCACTGCGCTCACCGAGAATCACTGTAGGGGCGAGGATCGTCAACGGTAACGCGGTTGATCCGATCAGTCGTTATTGGTCGAAGACACGCGGGTTGACCAGGTTGACGATCGTCACCGGCACAAACGAAACGGCCGCCGTGCCCGCAATGATCAACACCGCTGCCGCGACACCCAGGTGATCGCCGGCGTAACCATACAGCACGGGAGCCAGCGCCCCTGCACCGATGGTGCCGGTGTAGAAAACCGAATAGCTCTTCTCCAGCGTTGCCGGGTCCACCACATCGTTGACCGCGCCGTACAGGACCGACGATGTGCCATTGAGCACGACACCCAGCAACGGCAATGCCAGCATGGCCAGGGTCAGGGGCGAAAACAGCACCACGGCGATCAACGCTGCGGTCAGCAACTCCGTCAGCAGAATGGTCCTGGCGCTGCCCAGCACATCCGCGATCCAGCCACAGCAGAACTTGCCGATCGCCCCACCGATGAACACCAGCGTCAGCCCCAACCCTGTCTGGGCCAACGAACCGCCATGAGCCTTGATGATGAACGGCAGAAAGGTGAGGAAACCCATCCGGACCGCGCTGTCCAACACCGCCGTCGCCAACAGGGCTTGAAAGGCTCGCGGATACCCTGCGGCCGGACTGTCGGCGCGGACGGGTGTTCTGGACACTGGAGCCTCGCCACCGGCGACGACGTTTCTGAGCAGTGACCAGACCAGTGCAGCGGCCAGCAGCCCCACGCCGGCGTACATCATCAGCACATTGTGATAGGTGCCGTAGGTCAGTAGAGCGGCGGCCGACGCCGGCAGAATCGATTTGCCGACATCCCCTGCAAAGTTGTAGAGACCCAAGGGTCTTTTCGCCGCACCGCCGTAAGCCCTTGCCACCATGGCCGAGGCAATGGGATGTTGCACGCTTGCGCCGATTCCCGCGATGACCAGCGCGCCGCCCAAGGCCACTGCGCTTCCCGCCAGACCGGCGAGGAACCAGCCCAGCGCGGTCACCACCGTCGAGACAACGAGCAGATGGGCAGGCCTGAATTTTTTCGACAACGTTGCAGCCGGAATCTGCAGGGACGCGAGGGTCAACGCATAGGCACTTCTGAGTACACTCAGCCACACATAGCTCAGGCTGAACATTTCCTGCCAGACCGGAAGAAACACATACACCAGGTCGCTTAAACCATCATGGGCGGCGTGGGCGGTACAGGCGGCGACAAGGGTATTCTTGTTCGAGGTGCGTTTAATATCCGAAACGTCAGATGCAGGAACTGAAGAGGCCATGGTTTCATGTCGCGCGAGGGTGGAGGGACATTGTGTCCCTTGGCAACGCATGGCCGTTAATGAAAGGAATTGATGCCCTATGAGATTGTTTGAGAGGGATGGCAATGGCGATTAGGAAGTTTCCATCCATGACAGCGCTGCGCGGCTTCGAGGCCTGTGCCAGGTACCTGAATTTCTCCCAGGCCGCCCTGGAGCTGCACATCACGCAAAGTGCGATCAGTCATCAGATCAAGCAGCTGGAAGAGATCATGGGCGCGCAGTTCTTTGATCGCAGCTCAGGCGCCATGACGCTGACGAAGGCCGGTGCCGAGTTGCTGCCGACTGTCCGCACGTTCCTCAAAGACATCAACGCCCTCGCCGGCCGGTTCGAGCGTGATGCCCAGGGCCAGTCGATGGTTGAGCTGTTCGTGCATGACTCCTTTGCCAACACCTGGCTGATCCCTCGCTTGCCCAGGTTCTACGCGGCCCATCCGAATATCCGGATTCAGCTCAATACCGATGAGTTTTCAAGATTCGACAACCCCAGCGCACAGGCCGCCATCCGCCTGGGAGAAGAGAGCGCCGCCTGGCCGGGTTTGTTCTCGGAGTTCATCCTCCCGGAGCGGATCTTTCCGGTGTGCAGCCCTGCCCTCATCGCCCGCCTGGGGCTGCCCGGCAGCGTGGCGGAGGTCCTCAAGTACCCGATCATCCTGCGCTGGCGAAGCCTGCAAAATGGGGAAATGGTCTCCACGCCCTCATGGGATTACTGGCTGCAGAAGAACGACCTGTCGTCGTTGCCGTTCGAATGCGTTCTCACCGTTCCTCACTCCAACATGGCTGTTTCAGCGGCCATCCGAGGCCTGGGCGTGGCCATGGCCCGGACGTCGCACCTCTCCGATGAACTGGACACCGGATCCCTTCAAAAACTGGTCACGGAGGAAATGAACTGCGGCACCGGCTATCACTTTCTGTGTTCGCCCGGGAAAGAGAGCACGCCTGAAATCCGCAGGATCCTGGAATGGTTCAGAAGCGAGAGCCTGCAACTGACGGGTCGATGATGGCGCAGTGCCAAGAGCCAACGCATAAGCTCATTCCAACACGATATTTAGAGCGTGCTCGGGACCCTGCCTAGAATCGGCCTCTTTTGTCAGCGGATCCACGCCACGATGTCTCGCCTTACCGTCCTCGATCGCCAGCACCTCGAACCGTCCACCGCCCATACCTTCGACCGACTCTTGCAGGACTATGGCCCCTACGCCAGCCTGCTGGGCGCATTCGCCCACCGGCCACCTGCGCTGGAGTATTTGTTCGGTTATCTGGTGCAGTCCAAGCGCGATGCGCTGATCTCGCCGCGGCACTTGGAGATCGCCCTGCTCACGGCGTCCAAGGCACACGCCTGCCATTACTGCATCACCCTGCACGAGCCGAAGCTGGCGGCGCACGGCATCAGCCAGGAGGCGATCGAGCACCTGCTCGACGACCAGGTGCCGGGGCTTGATGCACAGGATCTGCTGGTTCGTGACTACGCCCGCCTCGTCACCCTGACCCCCGAGCGCATCAGCGACGACGTCCATCGCCGGCTGCGCGAGTACTACAGCGAAGAGCAGGTGGTGGAGCTGACCATCCGCATTGCCCTGTGCAGTTTCTTCAAGCGCTTCAATGAAGCCCTCGAAGTGCCGAACGAAGACATCGTCGCTGCCGAACTGCACCCGGAGCCAGCGGTATGACCGCCAAGCTGGCGATCAGTCATCTGCGCAAATCCTTCAACACCGATGGCCAGCCGGTACCGGTACTGGACGACATCAACCTGCAAGTCCAGGCCGGCGAGTTCGTCAGCATCATCGGCCCTTCGGGCTGCGGCAAGTCGACGCTGTTCAACATCCTCGCCGGGCTGCTGGAACACGACAGCGGTCGTATTGCACTGGACGGCCACGAGGTGCCGCACCTGCGCGGGCGGGTGGGCTACATGCTGCAGCGTGACCTGCTGATGCCCTGGCGCACCGTGCTGGAAAACGTGATTGTCGGCCTGGAAGTCAAGGGCGTCGCCCGTGCCGAATCCATCGAGCGCGCGCGCGAGTATTTGCAGGATTTCGGCTTGCTGCCCTTCCAGAACAGCTACCCCAAGGAGCTATCCGGTGGCATGCGTCAACGCGTGGCGCTGGCGAGGACCCTGCTGCCTGACCCGGACATCCTGTTGCTCGATGAACCGTTCTCGGCCCTGGACTACCAGACGCGCCTTTACCTGGAGGCCATGCTGGTCGATACGGCCAGCCAACAAGGCAAGACGGTGGTACTGGTGACCCACGATATCGATGAAGCCATTGCCCTGTCGCAACGCATTTATGTGCTGAGCGCGCGCCCTGGCCGGGTCAAGAGCGAGCAACGCATCGAGTTGCAAACCCGTTCACCGCTGGAGGCGCGTCACGACCCGCGTTTCGCCGGTTACTTCGACCTGCTGTGTCGGGAACTGGACATCCAGACTGCCGCCAGGAAACAGGCCTCATGACCCCATCCACTTCAACGACTGCGCTGGCAGTCAACACCCCCGCACCACGAACCCGACGCCGCCTGCCGGTCGGCCTGGTGCAACTGGCGATCCTGTTGCTGGTGGTCGGCACCTGGGAATACGGCGTGCGCGCCGGGTTCATTTCCGCGTTCCTGTTCGGCTCGCCCAGCGGCACTGCGCTGGCCGGCTGGAAGCTGATCCAGTCAAGTGAACTGTGGGAGCACGCTTACTACACCTTGTGGGCCTCCATCATCGGTTTTGTCGCCGGCACCGTGCTGGGCACCGTACCGGGATTGCTGTTGTGGTACTCGCCGTACGTGGCCCGGGTGATCGAGCCGTTTCTGGTGGCGATCAACAGCGTGCCGAAAATTGCCTTCGCGCCATTGGTGATCCTCTGGTTCGGCACCGGCCTGGTGTCGAAAATTGCCCTGTCGATTTCCCTGACCTCGATCGTTGCCTTGCTCGCGGCGTTCCAGGCCGCCAAGGACACCGACCCGGACCTGCAGAAAATGCTGATTTCCCTGGGCGCCAGCAAGTGGCAGATATTCGCCAAAGTGGTGGTGCCCTCCTCCCTGCCCTACGTGATCAGTACCTTTCGCATCAACATCGGTTTCGCGCTGGTAGGCACCGTGGTCGGTGAATTCATTTCGTCCAGCTACGGCATCGGCCATGTGATCTTCGTCGCCTCTTCACTGTATGACCTGAACACCGTGTGGGTCGGGATTTTCAGCCTGATGGCGTTGGGCTTTGTGCTCTACGCCGGGGTCGAGTTGGCCGAACGAAAATTGCTGCGCTGGAAAGACCAGACCTACGCCACGAACTTCAAACTCTAGGAACTCGCATGAAATTGTCCCCGTCCATTCGACTGGCAGGTTTTGCCCTGGCCTCAACGCTGTCCCTGGGCGCTGTTGCCCAGGACCAGACCGTGGTCTCGGCCGCCTTCAAATCGGTGTTTTACCTGCCGGTGTATTTCGCCGAGGAGCACGGCTATTTCAAGGACGAAGGCCTGAACGTGCGCATCGACGTTGCCTCGTCCTCAACCAACGCGCTGGCGGCGGTGATCGCCCGCAGTGCCGACTTCTCGCTGCACGGACCGGAATGGACGGCGATCTCCTACAGCCGTGGCGCCCCGGTGAAAATCGTCGGCGGCACCCTCAATCGCCTGGGCGTGTGGCTGACCTGCAAGGCAGATGTGACGTTCAACGGTTTCACCAGCCTGGCCGGCAAGACCATTTCCACCGGCACCATGCCCACCACCAGCACTTCCGCCTTCCTGAGGCTGGCGCAGCAAGCCGGCCTGGACCCCAAGAAGGACCTGAACATCCTCCAGGTGCCGATGGGCAACGAGATTGGCCCGCTCAGTTCCGGCCAGGCCGATTGCGCCGTGTTGTATGAACCGGGCGCTTCGCAGGCAGAGGCGCAGGGCTACAAGGTGGTCGCGGCGTTCTCGAAACAGATGGGTCCCTACACCTTCTCCGCCATTTCGACCCGCAAGGACATCGATCCGGACACCTCGCACAAATTCGTCAGCGGGATCGACCGCGCACTCAAAGCCATTCACAAGGATCCCGAAGCCGCTGTTGCCAGCGGCTTGAAACTGTTCCCCAACCTGGACCCGGCCGTGGTGCGCGCTTCGGTACTGCGCCTGATCAACGACGGTGTATTCGCCGACTCGGTGGCGATCGAACCGAAGGCGCTGGAGGATGCGCTGGCGACGCAGGTGGATCTGGGCAACTTGCAAGAGATTCCGAAGGATCCCAGCTGGATTGATTTGCAGTGGGCGGATCAGCAGGCAAGCAAGCGCAATTAAGCTCAGCGCCGCCCGCCAGAGGGAGCGTGGACCGGTCACCTGGTTTTTCCGCCACGGTTCAACTGCTTGTCCAGCGAAATGTGGCTTCGTTGAGTGCAGCGCCAGTACCGGGCTGCGCGAACGGCATCAATCCAGCGACTCCGATTCGTTGCTTCCACCTGAACGGGCTGGAGTCAACTCGCCGCTGGCGAGTCAAACCGCCAGCTCGGCTGCGCCTCGCGCACGACCTCGGCCACCCAGTCCACGAACGCCCTGACGGTCGGTGACAGGTGACGGTTCTTCGGGTACATCGCCGACAACGGGACGGCAGGTGAGCTGTAGCGGGTAAGCACGCGCACCAGGCGCCCGTCCGCCAGATGGTCACGCACCATGTAACTGCCAGCGCGGATCATGCCCAGGCCTTCGGCGGCGGTGACCACGTAGGCGTCGGTGTCGTTGACGATCAGGCGTTCGCGCATGCGCACGCTGCGGTATTCGCCATCAACCACGAAATCCCACTCCAGCGAGCGCGCTGTTCGACTGGACAGGTAACCGACCGCCCAGTGATCCGCCAGGTCCTCCAGGGTTTGGGGCTCTCCATGTCTGGCGAGGTATTCGGGGGACGCGCAGGTCACCCATTCGAACGCGCCGATGCGCTTGGCCACCAGCGTCGCCGAGTCTTCGGGTGTGCCGGCGCGAATCACGCAGTCGATGCCTTCCTGCACCAGCTCGACCGTGCGATCGTTCATCGTCAGGGTCAGTTCGATTTCCGGAAAGGACGCCTGGAAATCCTTGAGCCTTGGCAGCACCACTAGCCGCGCCAGCGACAGCGTCATGTCGACGCGCAATCGACCTTGGGGGGTCCCGGCGGAACCCGGGAAGCTGGATTCGACCGCTTCGATGTCCGACAGCAAACGTCGGCAGTGGTCGTAGTAAAAGGTCCCTTCCGACGTCAGGCTGATGTGTCGGGTGGTGCGGCGCAACAAGGACACGCCGAGAAACGCCTCCAGGTCCTTGACCGCACGCGTCACCCGCGAAGGCGGAAGCGAAAGGCTGTCGGCGGCGCGGCTGAAGCTGTGCATCTCGACCACACGGGTGAAAATCTGCATCGACTGAAAGCGGTCCACGTCGTCTCCCCTGACCAGGGACTTTATTCCCCATGAAGCAATAAGTTTGAATGTTACGTCGGTAAAACCCGCTCATACCGATGGTTTGCTGTGAAACGCGCCGATGGGTCGCCCGGACATAATTCCAAATGAGGCAATAAAATTAGCCAGATTCGTGTCTAGATGTCCATGACCGCCGTGCCCAGACTGAAGTCCTACCACTTCACCAGGCATGCCCTCATGAATCCTATCAAGAAGTCACACCTGGCAGCCCTCGCCGTTGCCATCGCCGCGGTCACCGTTGGCACTGCCCTCCTGGACGACCGCGCGACCGTACACCTCCAGCCTTTACGGCGTTTACGGGACCCACGAGTTCCTCGCGGTAGAGCAATACACCCACCTTCTTCGTTGGCACGAGACCCTGGCCGCACGGCCTGCGGTCGCTCGCGGCCGAGTGGTCAATCGCACGTCCGGGGCACCGGGGGAAAACCTGCGCGAACGCCATGATGCATCCGATTTCGATTCACTGACCCAAGAGAAAATCTGACATGAAACTGTACTACTCTCCCGGCTCCTGCGGGCTGGCCTCACAAATCGCCCTGCGCGAAGCACAACAACCCTTCGACCTGGTCAAGGTTGATTTCGCCACGAAAACCACGCCTGAGGGTGATTACTACAAGGTCAATCCGAAAGGATTCGTGCCCGCCCTGAAACTCGATGACGGCGACCTGATGACCGAAGGTGCGGTGATTGTGCAATGGATCGCAGATGCCTATCCGCAGTACAAACTGCTGCCGGCGTTTGGTACCAAAGCCCGTTACAAGGCATTGGAGTGGCTGAACTTCGTTGCCTCCGATTTGCACAAAGGCATGGCGGTGATGTTTTCATCGCTGATTGATGCACCGTCCAAAAGCCAGTACGCCAAAGGCAGCTTGTTCAGTAAATTCGAATACATCGATGAGCACCTCTCAGCCAACAACTACGTGCTCGGCGATGAGTTTTCGGTGGCCGACGCCTACCTCTACAACGTCCTGTCGTGGCCACCACGGGTAAACCTGGACATCAGCGGCTACGCCTCGATCCAGCAGTTCATGGCCAGGATGGAGCGGCGGCCGAGCGTTCGCGACTCCCTCATCGCCGAAGGGCTGATCGACTAAGCCTCAGACATGTGCTGCGCACCCACACTGCGCAGCGCATCGTTCACACAACCCGGCAGGCCCGTGGCCTGGGCCGTTATTCCAGCAAATGGAATTGTCCATTGCCTTGGGGAGGCATTGTTTCCAGCGCCCAAACGTTCAACCATCACAGCCATTGTCAGCGTACGCCTGACGCGAATCTATCGTGCAATCAACGGGGATATGAATGTGAAAAAAGTCCTGATGCTCCTCGCCAATGGCATCGAGCCCATGGAGATGGCCGCCTTCACCGACATCCTCGGTTGGGCCGATTTGCTGGGTGAGGAAAACATCCAGCTGGTCATGGCAGGACTGCGGCCGGAAATCACTTCGACCTTCGATGTCATCATTCGCCCGAACAAACTGTTGGCCGATCTGGACCTCGACGAATTCGATGCCCTGGCGCTTCCGGGTGGATTCGAGCCCAGCGGTTTTTACGACGAGGCGTTGAGCCAACCCTATCTGGACACCATCAAGCACTTCATCAACGCCGAAAAGCTGGTCGCCAGCGTGTGCGTTTCGTCACTGAGCCTGGGTCGCGCGGGCGTGCTGAACAACCGCAAGGCAACGATCTACCACCAGGTCGGCGGACGCCGCAAACAACAACTGGTGGAGACCGGTGCCGAGTTCATCGACCGGCCGATGGTGCGCGACGGCAATGTCATTACCTCCAGCGGACCGGGCACCGCATCGGAAGTCGCTTTTCTGCTGGTTGAAATGCTCACCAGTAAAAGCAACGCGCTCACCATTCGTAAAGTCATGCGTTTCCCCACGCCGGATGCCCAGTGGTACCACACCGCGCAAGTGGAATAACGCCCTCGAATTTTCACAACGCTGACCACCCTCCCGACAATCGATGCCTGTTCGATTGACGGGAGCGTGTCGCCCACTGTTCACCCCCAAGGAAACAAGCACATGACCCAACTGATCAATGGCATCGATGTCACGGCCCTCAAAGATTTCGCCCAAAGCATCGTGGAAGATCCATCCAGGCGCTTCGCCCGCTTCAATGTGATAACCCGTTGGGAGCACCAGACCCGCAGCGTCGCAACCGTGTCCCGTTACCACTTGAGTGGCAACGACTACGACCGCCACTTTGAAATCGAGGCTGACGAGCCGGTGGAACTGCTGGGCAAGAACACGGCGCCCAATCCTCAGGAACTGTTGATGGCGGCTTTGAATGCCTGCCTGTCGGTCGGCTATGCGGCGAATGCCTCGCTGATGGGTATCACTATCCACCGCCTGGAAATCGAAACCAGCGGCGAGCTCGACCTGCGCGGTTTCCTGGGTCTGGATGACAGCGTCAACCCTGGCTATGACGAAGTCAGCCTGGTGGTGCGCCTGCACACCGATGCGCCCAAAGAGCAGGTTGAAGAACTGCACCGTGTCGCGACCCGCACCTCGGTGAACCTTGCCAACTTCACCAAGGCGATTCACGTGGTGCCAAAACTGGAAGTGATTGGCGGCTAGACTCCCTCGCAGGAAGACGGGCTCACCCCTCCAGCGCGCGCCTCACAAAAACCGGTTGGCTGCTCACCAACCGAATACCCTCAGGCCCGCTTTCCAGCAGCCGCCGCTCATGTTCGGCCACCAGAAGCTCCAGCTCGAAGCCTTCGGCTGCCGGGAAACGGGACGCGACCTCGCGAGCCGCGCTCGACGCGTTTGCAGTGTTGGAATCGAAGTGGCCGAGCAGTTTGCCGTATTGCCGGATGATCAGTCTGTGGGTTTGCATTCGAGGCCTGCCTGTATGGGTGGGTGGTGTTGATTCTTCAGGTTGCCGAGGGCCAATAGAGAGAATCAGGCGTGCTGCGAGCACCGAAGATCGCCTGCCCCACACGGACCACAGTGGCGCCTTCCTCGATGGCAATTTCGTAGTCGCCCGACATCCCCATCGACAGCTCATCGAGCTCGATACCTGCGGGCGCATCCTGACGCAGCTGATCGCGCAACTCGCGCAGCAGGCTGAAGCAAGCCCGGACGCGCTCAGGTTCTGCCGAAAGCACGGCCAGGGTCATCAACCCACGCACGCGGAGCGCGGAAAACGCTGGCAGTTCGCCAAGGAACGCCGGAACATCTTCAGGCCGCAGCCCGTACTTGCTGTGTTCGCCAGACGTATTGACCTGAACGAAAACGTCGAGCGACCTGCCGGCGTCCTGCAGGTGCCGATCGAGCGCGCGTGCGAGGCGCAAACTGTCCAGCGCCTGGAATTCACTGGCGAATTGCGCCACGACCTTGGCCTTGTTGGTTTGCAGGTGGCCGATGACTGACCAGCGCAGCGATTGGAGGTCGCTCATGGCCTGCCATTTGCGGCTCGCTTCCTGCACCTTGTTCTCGCCCAGCAATACACAACCCGCTTGGTGCGCCAGGCGAATGCGCGACTCTTCGACCGTTTTGCTGACTGGCAGCAGGCGCACGCTGTTCAGGGGGCGGCCGACACGGGCGCAAGCCGCCTCGATCCGGGCATTGACGGTGGCCAGGTTGCGCCGGAAGTCCTCGACGGTCTCGGCGATTGGCCACAAGCCATGCTGGTCATGGCGGGTCTGGGTGGGTGGATTGGCGCTGTGTTCGCTCATGGCTGCTTCTCCTGTGGGCTTCGGATCACTGGCTCGTTTCCAAGCACGGTGATCTCCGATATGCTTTGTCTGTGTCTAAATTTATATTGGCATAGGACAATGATCAAAATCAAAGGAAAATCGGCGCAAGAGATCGCCGACTGCGTTCGTGCCCTGGTGCACAGCGGCGAACTGGCCCCCGGGGCGTCGTTGCCACCGGTGCGCGAGCTGGCGTTGGAGATCAACGTGAATCGCAACACGGTCGCGTCGGCCTATCAGCGCCTGGTGACGGCCGGAATTGCCATCACTCAGGGACGGCATGGCACGACTATCTGCCAAGCCCCTCGTGCGGGCGAGCAGGAGGGCTTCAGCAGCGGCACCGCGCTGATCGATCTGGCAGACGGCAACCCCAATCCTGCGTGGCTGCCCTCGGTCGCGTCGCTCCTGGCGGGCTCACTGGCTCGTCCTTATCTCTACGGCGACGACACGATTCTTCCCGAACTGCGGCTGCTGGGGGAGAAGTCGCTCGGCCCCGATTGCCCCGCGCCCTGGAGCCTTGAACTGACCCACGGCGCAGTCGACGCCATCGAACGCCTGGCCGCCGCGCTGCTGGTCCACGGCGATGCCGTCGCCATTGAAGACCCCGGTTTTCTCGGTAGCCTCAATGCACTGCGCCTTGCCGGCATGCGCACATTCGGCGTCGAGATTGACCAACAGGGCATGACGCCGGCTTCTCTGGAGGCATCGCTCGCCAAAGGTGCAAGGGCTGTGCTGATCACCCCTCGGGCGCAAAATCCGACGGGTTGCAGCCTGACGAAGAAGCGCGCGCAACAATTGCAGAAAGTCCTGACCAGGTATCCGGATGTGGCGCTGATCGTTGACGATCATTTCGGTTTGCTGGACGAAACGCCCTATCACTCGATCATCCCGCCCGGCACCCAGCGCTGGGCGCTCGTGCGCTCGGTGTCCAAGGGGCTCGGACCGGACCTGCGCGTGGCATTCGTCGGTTGTGACACCGTGACAGCAGAACGCCTGCGCACCCGGCTCACGTCCGGTACGTGCTGGGTCAGCCACATTCTCCAGGCCGCAGTCATCACAGGCTTGACGTCGAGCGACGCCCTCGCCCGGATGAATGAGGCGCGGCTGGGATACGCGCGCCTGCGCCAGGAACTGTGCGACGAACTTGCGCAGGTGGGCATCGCCGTAACCCCACCGGAGGGCGGCTTCAATGTGTGGATTGCCCTGCCCGGGGACGCGAAGGATGTCGCCTACGAACTGGCGAAAAAAGGCTGGCTGGTTCGCCTGGGGACGGCCTTTGATGTGGACGGCGAATCCAGGGCCATTCGGGTCACCGTGTCGCACCTTCAGACGGATCAGGCAAAGGCCTTTGCCCGCGATCTGAAGGCTTGCCTCTGACGTTTTAACCAAGAGTTCAGCGAGGAAAAAATGAACGTACATTTTGTGGTACACGAGGCTTTCGAATCGCCAGGCGCTTACGAGACCTGGGTCGAGAGCCGCGGCCATCAAGCCAGCTATTCCCGCGTCTATCTTTACGATGAGCTGCCGCAAACCCTGGACGACATCGATCTGCTGGTCGTGATGGGCGGTCCTCAGGGTCCATCGACAACCCCGGAAGAATGCCCGCACTTCGATGCCGCCGCCGAATGTGCACTGATCGCCAAAGCCGTGGCCGCCAACAAGCCAATCGTGGGCGTGTGCCTGGGCGCTCAACTGCTCGGTGAGGCATTGGGCGCACACTGCGAACACAGCCCGGAACCGGAAATCGGCAGCTACCCGATCACCCTGACCGCTGCCGGCAAAGCCGACGCAAAGCTTGCGCACTTCGGCGATACGCTCGAGGTCGGCCATTGGCACAACGACATGCCCGGGCTGACCGCCGACGCGCAAGTCCTCGCTGCCAGCGAAGGCTGTCCGCGCCAGATCATCCGGTACGGCCAAGGGGTGTACGGTTTCCAGTGTCATATGGAGTTCACCCGTGAGGTCGTCGAGTTGCTCATCGAGGCCTCCGCAGACGATCTGCTGAAGCTGGCTGATCGACGGTTCGTGCAGCAGGCCGAGGCGTTGCGGGCGAGTGATTACGACGAGATGAACCAAAAGCTGTTCGGGTTTCTGGATGCCCTCGTTCTGGAACACAAACGATGAGCAACTTGAAAACACCGCAGCCCCTGTAGGAGCGAGCATGCTCGCTCCTACAGGGGCTGCGTCGTGGTCACGGTAAAATGCCGCCTTGTTGGGATTCGCACTCAAATAGCAATTGCTATCATTTACAGACGAGAGACATTTATTTAAGCTTCCGCCGCGATTTATCCGCTCGCCTGCCAGAGAAGCCCGACCATGTCGTTTGTCTCCTTCATCGCGTTGCTCCCCGGACCCCGTCATTGAACTGGCAGGACATCGACCTGCGCTGGGCCTACAGCGATCTGTTGCTCAGTCTCAGCCGGCAAACCCGCTGCGTGCAGCGCGCCTATGACGTATTGCACGACGCGCTTATCCGTTTTGCCCTTGCCCGCCCTGCGCAGCCGGTGACGCAGCCCAATGCCTACCTCAGGCAGGTGGCCCAGTCGGTGTTGATCGACCATTTCCGCCGCAACGCCCGTTTTCAGCCCCTGCCCGATTACCACGAACAAAACGATGACACGCACTTTGCCCCGTCCGCCGAACACTTGCTGGACATCCAGCAACGGCTGACCGCCCTGCAACGTATTCTCGACTGCCTGCCTGCGCGCTGCCGCGAGGTCTTCTGGCTGGCGCGCATCGAGGGCTGCTCGCAGAAAGAAATCGCCGAGCAGTTGGACATCAGCGTGAACATGGTCGAACGCCACATGGCCAGGGCCCTGGTCGACATGCGCAACGCCCGCGAATTGCTGCGTCGATGAGCACCGCCCGCGAACAGGCGGCGCTGTGGTTCGCGCGCCTGTACAACGGCGCCGACGACCACCCGGAACGCCCGCAGTTCGAGGCCTGGTTGGCCGAAAACCCGCTGCACCTGACCGAGTATCGTGAACTGGCCGAGCTGTGGGGCGATTTCGCCTCGGTGCGACACATCGAGGCGCTGGCCCAGGCAATGGAACTTGATCGCCGGCGCCAGCGTCGCCGCCTGATACAGAGCGGCGGGCTCGCCGTGTTGCTGGTGTTGGGCGGCCTGTTCACCTGGCACGTCCACCGGTACGGTCCGGTGGAGCTCGATCTGCACACCCGCATCGGCGAACGACAGGTGCAGCACCTGCGTGACGGCAGCGAACTTTCGCTCGATGCCGATACCCACCTGCACCTGCGTTTCGACAGCACAGTGCGCCAGGTCGAACTGCTGCGCGGTGAGGCGATCTTCTCCGTGGCGCGCCAGCCCGAGCGCCCCTTCGTGATCGACAGCGGCCTGGCCCAGGTTCGCGTCCTGGGTACGCGTTTCGTGGTCAACCGCCTGCCTGACCGACTGCGCATCAGTGTCGATCATGGCACGGTGCAGGTCGACAGCCTCTCCCGTCCCGGCGAGCGCCTGATGCTGGAGGCCGGACATGTGGCGGAGGTCAGCGCCGACGGACGCCTGCAACGCCTGTCCCGTGCCGCCGGCGATGCCTTCAGTTTCCAGGACGGCAGCCTGGTGTTCGATCAAGCCGACCTGACCGAGGTCGCCGCCACCCTGTCGCGGTATCGGCAGGCCCCGGTGCGTGCCGCCAACGGCAAGAGCCCGCGCATCAGTGCGGTGGTGCAGCTCAGCGATATCGACGGTTTCCTCCACTCGCTTCCCAAGGTGTTGCCGGTTCGTCTTCGCGAAGAATCGGGCACCACGGTCATTCAGCCCCTATAGCCTTCACGAATACCGGGCAATAGCGACCGCTCGTCGGCATCGCAAATAATTCGCAATCACAACATCAGGGTAAACCCGGCTTCGAGCGTTAGACAAAGGAGCTATCCAACACAAGAAGGATGATGTGCATGCACATGCAAGTAACGCTGCGGGCCCTGTCGGCCATCGTGGCCATGACATTGGCGACCCATACCCTCGCCGCCCCTGTGAATCTTGACCTGCCCGCCCAACCACTGGCCGTTTCCCTGCGGCAACTGGGCGAGGTCGCGGGCGTGACGATTGCGGTCGACAGCCGCCTGGTTCAGGGCCGCCAGGCTCCGGCCTTGAGCGGCACGATGGACGCGCAAAGCGCACTCCTGCGCCTGCTCGCGGGCAGCGGACTGACGTACCAGCAAAGCGGCAATACGCTGATCGTGCTTGAAACCGGCAGCGCTGCAATGGAGCTGGGCGCCACCAACATCAACGGCTTCGCCCTCGGGGCCACCACCGAAAACACCGGCTCCTACACCACCGGGTTGACGGCCACCGCCACCAAACTGCCGCTGTCGATTCGCGAGACACCACAGTCGGTGAGCGTCATGACCCACCAGCGCATGGAAGACCAGAACCTCACCCAGTTGCTGGACGTGGTCAAGCAGGCACCGGGCCTGAGCGTCAATCAGGGGGGCAACGCCGGCTCGGACTCCAGCCTGATCTACTCGCGCGGTTTCGTGGTGGAGAACTATCAGGTCGATGGCTTGCAGCGTCTGGACAGCGGTTACAACTCCGTCGCGCAGAGCAGCGACATGGCGTTGTACGACCGTGTCGAGATCATCCGTGGTGCCACCGGTCTGACCAATGGCACAGGCACACCGGGCGCCACGGTCAACCTGATCCGCAAGCGCCCCACCGCCGACTTCCAGAGCAGCGTATCGGTGGCCGCGGGCTCCTGGAACTACCGACGCGATGAAGTCGACGTCAGCGGCCCCTTGAACGACAGCGGCACCCTGCGCGGCCGAGTGGTCGGCGCCTATCAGGATAACGAGTCGTACATCGACCGCTTCAACGAGCGCAAGAAGGTGTTCTACGGGATCATCGAAGCCGACCTCACGCCCGACACGCTGCTGACCTTCGGCATGGACTCGCAGACCCACGACGCCGACGACCACGCCCGTGGCGGTCGCCCGCTGTTCAACAGCGACGGCTCGCGTGCCAAATGGTCCCGATCGGATTCGGCGGCGGCCAGCTGGGCCTACTCCAACCGCCATTTCACCAGCGGCTTCGCCACGCTCGAGCACAACCTCACGGAACGCTGGAAAGCCAAGTTGACACTCAACCGCGACCGCTACGAATACGATGAGGTGCTCGGCTACGCCGCCGGTGGCAACCCCGACCCGGCCACCGGTGCCGGGGTCAACCTGTGGGCCGGACGCTGGGCTGCCAAACCGGTGCAAACCAGTGCCGACTTCAACCTCTCCGGCAGCTTCGACCTGTGGGGCCTGGAACATGACGCCGTGCTGGGCTATACCCGCCAGCACACCCAATATCGCTCCAGCAATTTTCCCCTGTGGCGCTTCGACGGCTGGAGCGGTGCCATCTCCAACATCTATGAGTGGAACGGCGACTTCCCGGGCATACCTCCCATGCCCGCCACCGGGCGTGCGGACCACAAGGAAGATCAGGCCGCGACCTACGGCAGCACGCGCCTGCGCCTGAGCAACGAACTGTCGGTGATCCTCGGCGCCCGGGTCAACGACTGGAAAAACACCGTCAAGACCGAATACTACGACGGCTCGCCAGACACCGACGAACGCCGCAGCGAGACCGGAGTGGTCACGCCATTTGCCGGCGTGGTCTATGATCTCGATCAGAACTGGTCGGTGTACGCCAGCTACACGAGCATCTTCAAACCCCAGAGCAACAAGGACATCAACGGCCAATACATCGACCCACTGGAAGGCGAAAGCTACGAGCTGGGCAGCAAGGCATCGTTCTTCGACGACCGCCTGAACTTCGGTCTGGCGGTGTACGAAGTCAAGCAGGACAACCTGGCCGTGCTGATCGAGCCCAACGTCCCGGTCACCGGCGGCGGCTTCGCCTATCGCGCCGAATCCGGCACCAAGACCCGTGGGTTCGAAGTGGAACTGAGCGGCGAACTGGCCACCGACTGGCAGGCCAGCGCCAGCTTCAGCCGCAACATCGTGCAGGACGCCGAGGGCAAGAAGCTCAACACCAACGTGCCGCAGAACACCTTCAAGCTGTTCACCACCTACACCCTGCGCGATATCGGCAACGGGTTGACCGTCGGCGCCGGCGCCAACTGGCAGAGCAGGATCTACAGCAACAACCAGGGTTTGAATCGCGTGCGCTTCACCCAGGACGACTACGCCGTGGTCGACCTGATGGCACGGTATCCAATCACCCGCCAGTTGAGCGCCACCGTCAATCTGAACAACGTTTTCGACAAGTCGTACTACACCAGCACCGCCGGCAGCAGCTACTACGGCACACCGCGCAACGCATCGCTGGGGCTGAAATACAGCTTCTGAAGCACCGCGCAATGGGAGAACCCCTCACAGGGTTCTTCCATCACGGGCACAGCAGGCTATTGGTCCCTGCCTGGCACCCGTTCGGATGTCGGGCGCAACACCGACTGCATCGCCGGTGTCACCTCAACCGCCCCGCCGAGATTGACCTCCGTGACCTGCGCCTGCTTTTTCCGGCTGCGCGAATCATAGGCCTGACGACGTTCGATCCAACGCCGCAAAGCCAGCAACAGTGCGCTGACAAACCCGTACATCACAGTGACGATGAACGCCGATTGCAGCAGCGACTGCGGTGCGAAGCTGGATATCTGCTGTGAACGGCGCAGTAATTCCTCGTAGGGAATGATGTACCCCAGCGACGTGTCCTGGACGATCGCCAGGACGGCACTGACCAGGGCTGGCAACATCAGCTTCAATGCCTGGGGCAATACCACCCACACCATCGCCTGATGATCGCGCATGCCGATGGACAGCGCGGCCTCCTTCTGCCCCCGTCCCAACGAAAGAATGCCTGCGCGCACAATTTCCGCCGTCATCGCGCTGTGATGCAGCACCATGCCGAAAATCAGGTAGCCCAGGGCCGACCAGTGCAACCCGATCGAAGGCAGCAGGATGACGGTGAACAGGATCAGCAACAGCAGCGGGACCGCACGGAAACAACCGATGTAGCCCGCCGCCAGCGTGCGCACCCAGAGCCGGTTCGACAACCGCGCCAGCGCCAGGGGCACGGCAAGGCTGAAGGCCAGGACCGTGCTGATCACCGCCGCCAGCAAGGTCGCCATCAGGCCGTCAAACAGGAACTTCAAGGTGCCGGGATGCAGGAAGATTTTCCAGCGATGGGCATCGAACTGACCACTCGCTTCCAGGCGATGCCCGACCGCATACGCAAAGCCGAACAGCAGGACCACGCCCACCACCGAGATGATCCGGTTACGCCGCCTGGCCAGCGGACCCGGCGGCTCGTAAAGCAGGTTATCCGCGCTCATCGCAGCACCGCCATTTTTTGCTCAAGGAAGCGGAAAAACAGACCCGCAGGCAGGGTCAGCAGGAAATAGGCCGCCATTGCACCGAGGAATGTCGGCACCGCCAGGGCGGTGTCGAAGTTGATTTTTTGCGCGGTGTAGGTGATATCCGCCACCCCGATCGCGGCGCCGATGGCCGACGCTTTGATCTGGATGATGAACAGGTTGCCCAGGGGCGCAATCACCGACTGCACGGCCTGTGGCAAGACCACTTCGCCCAGTATCTGGTCGAAACGCATGCCGATGCTGCGTGCGGCTTCGATCTGGCCGATGGGCACGGTGTTGATGCCTGCCCGTACCACCTCGCAGATCCAGGCCGCGCTGTACAACCCCAGGACCAGGACCGTGGAGGTGAACAGCGAATACATGAAGCCGAGCTTCGGCAGGCCGAAAGTGAACAGCAGCAACAACGCCAGCAGCGGCATCATCCGCATGAGTTCTACGTAACTGCTGGCAAACCAGCGAAAGGGTGGCCATGGGCTCACCCTCATGATTGCCAGGAGCAGCCCGAGAACGATCGCAATGGCGAAGGACAGCAGGGTCAACTGAACGCTGACCGCAATGCCCCCCAGGAAGCGTTCGATATAAGACATCAGGTTCGCCTCAGCCGATCTTTTACTGTTCGATCACTGGCACCTGTGGCGCGCCCAGCCCCTCTTGCAGGTCCTTGCCGTACATTTCCTTCCACTGGCCATTCTCGATGGAGGCGCTCAACTGGCTGTTGAGCCAGTCACGCCACACCGTATCCTCCTTGATCACCGCAATTCCGTACGGCTCCTCGGTGAACGGTGCCCCGACCACGCGCATTTTTCCGGGTTGACGCATGGACTCACCGACCAGCGTCGCACCGTCGTCGACGTACGCGTCGAAACGCTTGTCGATCAGCCCCTCGACGCAAGCCGAGGCATCGCTGAACGTCACGATCCTGGCCGTCGGCGCCAACGGCTTGAGGTTGCGTTCCACGGTGGTGCCGCTCAGGACGCAGACCGTCTTGCCATCCAGGTCGGCGGTCTTCCTGATCGAATCATCGTCCGCACGAACCAGCGAATCCTGGCCGGCGAGGTAGTACGGGCCGGCAAAGCCGATGACCTTTTTGCGCTCATCGGTCACGGTCATGGTGGCGATGACCATGTCGACGCGCTTGTTCTCCACCAGAGGAATGCGGTTTTCCGGCGTGGTGCTGACCCATTCGATGTTGTCTTCGGACCCGGTGAGCTTCTTCGCCAGCATTCGCGCCAGGTCAGCCTCGAAACCTTCGACATCCCCGGTCATGGGGTTGCGCGACGAAAACATCAGGGTATTGAGCGAACTGCCGACCACCAGCTTGCCGCGCTTCTGAATCTTGGCCATGGTTGAATCGGCCGGGAACTGCTCAACGGTGGCGGCCGAGGCGAACGAGGCAAAAAGGCAGGAAGCCAGGAGGGAGACGCCGAGGGAAACGATTCGGTTTGAGCGCATGATGGTTATCTCTTGTTCTTGTGATGTTATTGAGTGAATCAGTGTGCAAGGACCTTGGACAGAAACTCGCGGGCGCGCTCCGAACGAGGGGCGCTGAAAAATGTCTCGGGCGGTGCGCTTTCGACGATCCGGCCGGCATCCATGAAAATGATGCGATCGGCAGCAGAGCGCGCGAAGCCCATCTCATGGGTGACGACCACCATGGTCATCCCGGTGCGGGCCAGGTCGACCATGACCTTGAGCACCTCGTTGACCATCTCCGGGTCAAGGGCCGAGGTGGGTTCGTCGAACAGCATCACGCTGGGCTTCATCGCCAATGAGCGGGCCAGCGCCACACGCTGCTGCTGGCCACCGGACAACTCCGCAGGATACGACTTGCCCTTGTGCCCCAAACCGACCTGATCGAGCAGCTGCAACGCCCATGCGTCGGCCTCAGCGCCGCGCATGCCGAGGACTTTGCGCGGGCCCATCGCGACGTTCTGCAACGCGGTGCGGTGGGAAAACAGGTTGAAACTCTGGAAGACCATTCCAACCTTCGCACGCATCTTCGCCAGTGCGCCACCCTCTTCCGGCAGGCGTTCGCCGTGCAGGAAGATATCGCCATCGGTGATGGTTTCCAGGCGATTGATGCACCGGCACAGGGTGGATTTTCCAGAGCCGGACGGACCGATGATCACCACCACTTCCCCCGGCTGGACCTCCAGGTCAACATCAAACAGCACTTGCTGACTGCCGAAGAACTTGTTGACGGCGCGCAGTGAAATGGCAGGGGTTTGTTGATTTAACGGTTGAGCCGATTGCATGGTTTCTGTCTGCCCTAAAGATCTGACCCGTGCCCGACAGGCACTCCGAACTAGACGAACTTCAATTGCACCGTGGCTTTCAATTGGCCGGCACGGGAACCGTTGTAACTCTTCAATACCGGGTCGGCCCAGGGTGCCAGCATTGGATAGTCGCCGTCCTGCTCCAGCACCCCCAGTTGCTTGAGCACGGCGATGGTCACCGCGAACACGCTGGGGAAATCACCGTCGCTGACCTTGACCGCCACACCCAGGCCACGGCTGCGGATGCCGACCGTCTGCACGCCATCGGCACCGGTTTTCGCAACCCAGTCGCCATTCGAAGACAGCGTAATGCCCAGGTCGGCGCGACCGGTCCCCGAGACCATTTGCGGATGGCTGCGCATGGCATCGAACAGCCGCTTCAAGACCGGATCGAGGCTGGCGTCGCCCCCACCGTCAGCACTGGCCAGGCGCGCCCACAGCAGGGCAAGGCGCGAGAGCGGCATGCCCAGGTTCGGCGCATTGCAGCCGTCGATTCCGGTCCACAGCTGATTTTCACCGACACCCGAAAGCGCCGCGACCACCCGCTGGATGTCGCGCTGCAAGGCGTGGTCGGGAGACAGGTAAGTGTCGCTGGGCAAACCATGCAGACGGCAATAGGCGAGGAAACCGCTGTGCTTGCCGGAACAGTTGTGGTGGCGTTGATCGTAGTGAAAACCCTGGGGTGGCAGATTGTCCACGGTGTAGAAATCCGGTAGATGGCACCCACACCCCAGGTCGGTGCATTCGCGCTGGATTTTCGCCAGCATGCCACTCACCGCATTGACGTGCGAGCTCTCGCCCGAGTGACTGGCGCACATCACGGCCACTTGCTCGTCGCAGAAGCCGAAGTGCTCGACACCACCATCGCGAACGAACGGAATGGCCTGGAACGGCTTGAGCGTCGAGCGGGAAAACATCATGGAACCGGGGTCGCCGGCATAGGCCAGCAACACGCCTTCGTTGTCTACGACCGCCACCGATCCCCAGTGGATGCGCTCCACGTGTTCGTTTCGGGTGGCAATGGCCAATGGAACGTGTGCAGGAAAATCCATGATGATCTCGATACTCCAAAGCTCGCCCCGGAATGTTCTTTCCTTCGGGCGCTGACGTGGTCGGTTGGATGAACGACGTGCGCACTTCGATCGAAAATGAGTCTATATTCAGGCAAATACTGATGGAATATCGTGAAACAGAATTCGGTTTTGCACTGAGCGCAAAGGCAACCACTTCCAACATGACGTCTGAAACCGCACGTATCGATCACCTGGGGGTCATGAGAGCACTGGTCAAGGTGGTCGAGTTGGGCACCTTTTCCGCGGCTGCCCGGGAGATGCATGTCTCCCCTTCAACCTTGACCCGCATGATCACGACGCTGGAAAAATCCCTCGGCACAACCTTGCTGCATCGCACCACGCACATCGTCGCGCTCACTGAAGCAGGCCAGATCTATCACGCGAGGGCGTTGTCGATGATCGCGGACCTGGACGACACCCTGCGTGTCGTCAGCGATCTCAACCTTGCACCCAGCGGCCCGTTGAAACTCGTGTCGCCGGTGGCCTTCGGCAGGCGATTTCTCGCTCCGCTGATCGCGCCTTTCCTGCAGATGTACCCGGGCATCCAGATGGACCTGCGGTTGACCGATAACCACAACGACATGATCGTGGGCGGCTTCGACCTCGATATTCATGAAGGCGAAAACCATTTGGAAAACCTCGTTGCCTACCCGATCTGTCGCAACGACTCATTGCTGTGTGCCAGCCCCGGCTACCTGGCGCGCAACGGGCATCCAGCCAACCCTGCCGAACTCAGTGCACACAATTGTCTGATCTACCTGCACCCCGACAGCGACCCCCACTGGTATTTCACAAGGGATGAGGTGAAGCACTCGATCTTCCCCAAGGGCAACTTGCAGTCGGATAATTCGGAGCTGCTGCTCGAAGCGGTCTGCGGCGGCCTGGGCATCGCGGAGTTTGAAATCTGGCTGGTGCGAGACCTGCTGTTGAGTGGGCAATTGCACATCGTGTTGCCTGAATACCGATTCGTTAATTCGCTGACCGGCAATCAGATCTACATGGCGTACCTGCCCAATCGACGGTACTCGACAAAGGTCAGGGTGCTACGCGATTTCCTTGAAGACCGACTCAAAGGCATCGGTGAACTACCGCCCGAGCTCTTCAAGTCTCGCTCATGAAAAATTCAACCCTGCCCCTTGCTCTTCTTTTTACTGAAGGCTTTCAGGCGAGCCGTGGCCTTTTGCACCGCGGCCATCTTTTCCGGACGCTTCATGCCTCGCCATTTGCGGATCTCCTCCCGGGAGCGCCCGCAGCTCACGCACATCTCGCTGTTCAATTGGCACAGCGAGACACAGGGGTTTTCAATGTCCTTGGCCATGCCGTCTCCCCGAACGTTGCCGTGAATCGAGCCGGGCAGTCCAGTCACCACCGTGCAGGGCGTCGCAGCGCTCTTGCGAGTCGAATTCGACATGACGGCCGATATCCTTCACGGTGATGCCAATGTCCTCAAACGCTGCCAGGGTGAGCGCATGCATCCTCGCGGCACCCTGGCGGGCGATCGCCTCATTCATGCTGCGGTCACCCTCGAACACCCAGGTGACGACGAGGCTTTCCGGAAAACGCTGGTAATCGACCCGATGGGTCAGCCACTCAAAACCAATGAGTTCACCCTTGGCCAACTCACAGGCGATGGTCAAAGCACGCGCCAACTCACGCTCCACGCCGGCATGTTTTCGTCTCGATGAAGCCATATGAATGTTTTTCGCCCTGTAAAGAGACAAGCTGAAACTCAAGCCGTCCGGTATTCAACAGTAAGGTTCATGCGCACTGGCTCCACCGGTTGGCAACAGCAAAAGGCCGTGCCTTGATCAACGTCGAGGCATGATCACCCGGCCCGTTCCAACGCCGAAAACAGGTTGATGTATTCCAGGGACAATTTGTGGCGGGGTGCCAGGTGAATCATGGGCACCGACACTTCATGGGACTCGCGCATCTTGATCGTGCTGCTCAGATAATCCGGCAACACCGGGACGCCTTCGGCCACCAGTTGGTCAATCAGCTTCTGGTGCACACTGGCCCGAGGCACGAACTGGTTGACCACCACCCCTTCCACGATCAACGACTCGTTATGGTCCGCCCGCAACTCGCCCACTTGCGCGATGACGTTATACAGCGCCTGGCGGGAAAACGTGTCGCAATCGAACGGGATCAACACGCGGTTGGCCGCGATCAGTGCGCTGATCGTGTAGAAGTTCAGCGACGGCGGCGTGTCGATGTAAATGCGCTCGTAGTCTTCGGACAACGCGACCAGCAGGCGGCGCAGCTTGTTGATCTTGAATCGGGACTCGAGCTTGGACTGCAGGTCGCACAGTTCCTGGCTCGCCGTGACCAGGTGCAGATTGTCATAGCGGGTTTCGGTGATCGCCACGAAGTTCTTTTTACTGGCCGGCCCGCTGGACAGGGTTTGCTTGAAGAAATCGGCGATGCCCATGGGAATGTCGTCGCCGCTCAGCCCGGTCAGGTAGTGGGTCGAGTTGGCCTGCGGGTCGAGATCCACCAGCAGCGTCCTGTAGCCTTCGGCAGCGCTGACCGCCGCGAGATTACAGGCGATGCTGGATTTGCCAACGCCCCCTTTTTGATTGAACACCACTCGACGCATGAGAGAACTTCCCTGAAAGAAAACGCCTACGATCATAGGAATGAAACATTTCAGTAATATTTCTGCGCGACATTTTTATTGCACTTATAAGACAGCCCTCCTCAGGACAATCACAGGATTAGCCACACAACTGGCATAATCACGCCCGGCTCATAACAGGCGCGCATGAATGACCCTCGAAAGTTACGACCAACTGGCAATTTTCTCGGCGGTCGCTCAAGAGCGCAGCTTCACCCGCGCTGCGGCCCGGCTCGGCATGTCGCAACCGGCCTTGAGTCGGGCCATGCGCCAGCTGGAGGAGCGCCTGGGGGTCAGGCTGCTCGCCCGCACCACCCGCAGTGTCGCCCCCACCGAAGCGGGCGAACACCTGCTGAAAGTCATTGCGCCGCGATTTGAAGAGATCGACACGGAGCTGGCATTGCTCAGCGAGTTTCGCGACAAGCCGGCCGGAAAGTTGCGCATCACCGCGGGTGAGCATTCGGCAATCAAGGTTCTGCATCCAGCGCTGGCGAAATTGCTCCCCGACCATCCCGACCTGAACATCGAAATCATCGTCGACTACGGCTTTACCGATATCGTGGCGCAGGGCTTCGACGCCGGCGTGCGCTTGGGTGAGCAAGTGGCCAAGGACATGATCGCCCTGCGCATCGGCCCTGACATGCGCATGGCGGTGGTGGGCTCACCGGCGTATTTCGCCCGATACCCGCAGCCGGTCATCCCCAGTGACCTGATGGCACACAACTGCATCACCCTGCGTTTGCCCACTTACGGCGGACTCTACCTGTGGGAGTTTGAAAAAAACGGCCAGGAGTTGAACGTGCGGGTCGAAGGACAACTGGTGTTCAACAACATCGCCATGCGCCTGGAAGCGGCGCTCCAGGGATTGGGCCTGGCCTACATGCCCGAGGACCTGCTGCAGGAACTGGTCGCGCAGGGTCGGCTGATTCGTGTGCTTGAGGACTGGTGCGAACCGTTCTCTGGCTACCACCTCTACTACCCGAGTCGGCGCCAGAGTTCACCGGCCTTCACGCTGCTGCGCGAAACCCTGCGTTACTTGGGCTGATTGGCCTGCACCGTATCCAACGCTTCGCCGGCACGTTTGGCCGCCGCCTCATTGCCCTGATCAGCCAGAAGCTGACTCAACTGGCGCAACTGCGCAGCAGTCAAACCCACCCGCAGACTGGCTGCCATGTGCGAGCGCAGTTGTGACTCCACCCCCGGAGTGACAGCCAACGCAGCGACGGTGGCCAGCTCACGGCTGTGCCAGTCCAGGTTATCGCGCTCGAAAATGTCACCGAACAGGTGCGCCTGCAGGTACTGGTTGATCACCGGCACAAAATCGAACAACGGCCCCTGGACCGACGCCCCGGCGATGCGTGTCTGGTTGGCCTTGCCCGCCGCCAACAGGGCGTCGCCGGTGGGGATGGCGCGACCGGGTTCACGTCCCGGATCATCCTGCACGCCGTGTTGCCGACGCGCCTCGACCACGTTCATCAGCTCGCCAAGGGCATTGAGGCTGCGTGGAAAACCGCTGTAGGCGTACAACTGCACCAGGACTTCCTTCGCCTCGCTGACACTCAGGCCCGCATCCAGTCCTTGGTTCAATGCAATATTCAGCGCCGGCATGTCACTCGTGGCCATGGCCGCAGCCATCAGCACAATGGCCTGCTGCCGGGTGGACAGCATTGGCGACACCGGCGGCGCGGCGGGTGGCGTCAGTGTGCCGCGAGCGTTGTATTGCTCATCGCTGACCTTCTCCAGCCACTCCACATTTTTGCCCTCCACCGAACCCGTCACCGCCAGATGGGTCATGGCGCTCGCCGGGGCAGCGCCATGCCAATGCTTGACGCCCGGTGGACAGACGATCACGTCGCCAACGTGGATTTCCTGCACCGGTTTACCCCACTCCTGGACCAGGCCTGTCCCGGAAGTCACCACCAGCCGCTGTCCAGCCGGATGGGTATGCCAGGCCGAACGCGCCCCCGGTTCGAAGCTGACATAGGCGGCCGAGGCATCGATTTTCGGCGTGGCGGGAAACAACGGATCGACACGTACCCGTCCGGTGAAATAATCCGCAGGGCCCGCCACCGAAGCCTGCGAACCCGCCCGGGCGATTTGCTGTTCAACCCGGCGCGGTTCATTGGCAGCGCCCGCACCGGCCGCTTCGGCAAAGGGCGCGGCGGCGCACACTGCGAGGCCGATCAAGGTGTTTTTCATGAGGAGGTGTCCTTCAAGTCAGCGTGTTCTGGCGTATTGGATGTCACAGAGACGCAAGTTACCTGCTCGATCATTGATGGATAAACGGCTCCAATCACATAGCACTGATACCAAATACACATTAATCTGACCCTGCAAATGACCGTGCGCGGTGCCTTCAAGGAGGCATGTACCCAACGTCGGTTGCAGCCAGGCGATCTTCAAAACACGAAACCTCCACGGAAAATCGATGTCAGTTAGCCATGGAGCAGGCTTTGCGAAACAATGGAACATCCAGTCTGTGCTCGTCCCGAGGGCGGTCGGACGAAGACCTGTACCCTCAGCCGTCGCCATCACGAGATCAATTTTTAGAATCCATGCCCATCCAATCAAAGCCCAGCAGCGTTCCACCCGTGCTACAGGATCTGCGGGCCGGCACCGCCGAACTGCACATCGCCCTGGAAAAACGCCTGCCCTATTTCTCCGACACCCTGGATACCCCGGCCTTCAACCGCCTGATGCAAGCCTATTACGGCTTCTACCTACCGCTGGAAACCGCCTTGCAGGACAGTGATTCGATGCCCGTCGACTTCAATCTGAAAACGCGATTGAAAGTCCCGGCGTTGCGCGGCGACCTGCAAGCCCTGGGGCTGTCGGCACAGTCACTGGAACGCTTGCCAACCTGCCGCCAGCTGCCCGTCACCGACTCCAGCGCCGCCTGTCTGGGCGTGTTGTATGTGCTGGAAGGCGCAACGCTGGGTGGCCAGATCCTGCGTCGGGAAATTGCGGCACGGTTGGGCCTGGGCGCGGAAAACGGCGCAGCATTCCTCGATATTTATGGTGCGGCCACCGGACGCCGCTGGCGCGAGTTCATTGAATACCTGGGTAACCGCCCCATGAGCGCAGACGAGCGAGTCGCCGTCGTCACGGCCGCGCACACCACATTCAGCTGTTTCGAGCGTTGGCTCGAAAGCCAGGAGGTTCTGGTATGACCCCTCAAGATCAAGACGCTTTTGAAGAGCTGTTGGCCAATTGTGCCGACGAGCCGATCCGTTTTCCCGGTGCGATTCAACCCCATGGCCTGCTGCTGACCCTGACCGAGCCCGGCCTCGAGATCATCCAGGTCAGCGCCAACGTCGAGACCTTGCTCGCGCGCGCGCCACACACGCTGATCGGCCAACCACTGCGCGGCCTCATTGGCGATGCGCACACTCAGGCCGTGCAGCAAGCGTTGCAGCAACCCACATTGTTCGACGCGCCGCCCCTGCGCGTCGAAGTCAACGGCACCGTGTTCGAAGGCTTGCTGCACCGCCATCAGGGCGTCCTGATCCTGGAGCTGGAGATCCACGTCGAGAACTTCCAGCCGCGCAATGTCGCCGGCAACCAGACCCATCTGGGCCGGATGCTCCAGCGCCTGCAAGCAGCCACCACCCTGCAGGCGCTGTACGACATCAGCGTCAGGGAAATCCAGGCCATGACCGGTTACGACCGGGTGCTGATCTACCGTTTCGAGGAGGAAGGCCACGGCCAGGTCATCGCTGAAGCGTCCGACCCTTCGATGGAAGTGTTCAACGGCCTGTTCTTCCCGGCCTCGGACATCCCCGAACAGGCGCGTGAGCTGTACCGCACCAATTGGCTGCGGATCATCCCCAACGCCGACTATGCGCCGGTGCCTCTGATACCGAAGCTGCGCCCGGACACGCAGACCCCGCTGGACCTGAGCTTTGCGACCCTGCGCAGTGTCTCGCCGATCCACTGCCAGTACATGAAAAACATGGGCGTGCTGTCGTCGATGAGCATTTCGCTGCTCAAGGGTGACCGGCTATGGGGCCTGATCAGTTGCGGCAATCGTCAGCCGCTGCATGTACCACACGAGTTGCGAACAGCGTGCCAGACCATCGGTCAGGTGCTGTCGCTGCAGATCAGCGCGATGGAAGCGCTGGAAGTCAGCCGCCAGCGTGAGGAGAAGGTCGAGGCGCTGGCGTTGCTCAGCCAGGCGATGATCGACTCGCCGCAAAATGTCTTCGACGGCCTGGCCGGTCAGCCGCACGTGCTGATGGCGCTGACCGGTGCCGGCGGCATCGCGATCATCGAGGACAAACAGTTGCACCGCTATGGCAACTGCCCCGAACCGCACGAGATCCGCGCGTTGCACAAATGGCTGCAGGACAGCGGCGAGCCGGTGTTCGCCAGCCATCACCTGAGCAGCGTCTACCCACCCGCCGCGCACTATCGACAGGTGGCCAGCGGCGTGCTCGCCATGAGCCTGCCCAAGCCAGTGGACAACGGCGTGCTGTGGTTCCGTCCGGAAGTGAAAGAAAGCATCAACTGGAGCGGAGACCCGAGAAAGCCGCTGGACCTCGAAAACTCGGACGCAGGCCTGCGCCTGCGACCGCGCACTTCGTTCGAAATCTGGAAAGTTGAAATGGCCGGGATCTCCACCAAATGGAGCCACGGCGACCTGTTTGCGGCCAACGATCTGCGCCGCTCGGCACTGGAAAACGACCTGGCCCGCCAGGTGCATCGCGAGCAGGAAGCGGTGCGGGCCCGCGACGAGCTGGTGGCCGTGGTCTCCCACGACCTGCGCAACCCCATGACAGTGATCTCGATGCTCTGCGGCATGATGCAAAAGGCGTTCAGCTCCGATGGCCCGCACACCTCGCGACGCATCGCCACCGCCATCGACACCATGCAGCAAGCCGCCGGGCGCATGAACACGCTGCTTGAAGACTTGCTCGACACCTCGAAAATCGACGCCGGGCGCTACACCATCACGCCGCAGAAACTCGACGTGACGCAGATGTTCGAAGAAGCGCAATCGCTGCTCGCGCCATTGGCGATGGACAAGGACATCAGCATTTCCTTCGAAGCCGATCCCGACCTGAGTATCCATGCCGACCCCGAGCGTTTGTTCCAGGTGCTGTCGAACCTGGTCAGCAACGCGATCAAATTCACCCCGCGCCTGGGCACCGTCGGCGTGCAGGCGACATCCGTCGGGAACGAAATCGTGTTCACCGTGCGCGACAGCGGCGAAGGCATTCCCAAGGAAAACCTGCCCCATGTGTTTGAACGTTACTGGACGGTCAAGGATGGCAATCCGACCGGCACCGGGCTGGGCCTGTACATCACGCAAGGGATAGTCGAAGCCCATGGCGGTCGCATCGTTGCCGAAAGCGAGCCGGGCGGTGGCGCCCTGTTCAGGTTTACGGTGCCGGCGTCCATTGAGGGTGTTGAATGAGGCGCCGGAGTGCGACTACGCGCGCTGTCAATCCATCACGACCTGCACCGTGACCACCGCAGCCAGCCCCATCAGGCACAGGACACCCAGGGTGTAACTCACCGTTCGCCATGGCTGCAGGCTTGCCAGGTACGTCGCCGTGTGCACGTACCTCGCGGCGGTAAACACACCGCACAGCCAAAGCGTCATGACGCCGGGCGCATCCAGCGCAATCGCCAGCCCCCCCAGCGCGATGAACATCGGGATGTTCTCCAGGTCGTTCCTCCAGGCGCGCATGGCACGGCTGACTTCCGGCCGCTCCGCCGCCTGGGCTGATCGATTGAAAACGGCAGCGTCTTCCGGATTGATGAACGCGGTAAAGCGAAGCCGGAAGTACCCCTGATAACAGGAAATCGCCAGCATCTTCAGAAACAGCGCCACGACGCAGAGCGCATAGGTTGACAGCACGATGCTCATGCCCGACTCCCGTTCGCCAGGCCCTTGACCGCGATGTACAACAACGGTCCGATGGAAACGAACACCGCCGTGACCAGCAGATAAGGCACCACGCCCCGCAACCGGCCGCCTCGCGCGCGGGTATCGTCGATCATCCAGATGCAAGCCAGCGCCGCCATCAGATAGAGATCGATGACGACCTGCGCGGTGTCGGGTCGAGACAACAGTTGAAGGCCGAACGCGACCAGCGACTGATCGGCGATCGCCATCGTCCAACCGGTATAAAGCGCAAAGATCGTCAACACGAACAATGCAAGGTAATGGGTCCTCATCCTCTTCTCCCGGGTGAATGGTCACCCGACAGTAGTGGTAGAGTCGCTCGTACCTCAATGACCTGACAGGTCATGGACGCACTCAACAGGGACAGTCAGAGTCGAAACATGAGCCAAAAACCTTTTCATTCAACCAGCCCGGCTGCCGGCCCGTCCGCCGGGGAACACCTGCGTCGCCTGCGTCGCCAGGCGGGGCTCAGCCAACTGGAGCTTGCGTTGCTCGCGGGCGTATCCCAGCGTCACTTGAGTTGCGTGGAAACGGCTCGTGCCAAGGCCAGTCCGAGCACACTGCACGCCCTGCTGTCCGCCCTGGACGTGCCCCTCGAGCACTGCAACGAAGTGTTCCTCGCCGCAGGCTACGCCCCCCGCTACGTCGTCTCGGCCATCGATGCGCCGACGATGAAAATGGTGTCTGACGCAGTCGAACACATCCTGCAGGCCAATAATCCGGCACCCGCCATCGTCATCAACGACAACTGGGATGTCACCGCCGCCAACGCCAGCACGGGCCTGCTGTTCGCACTGGTCGGTATCGACGCCGACAGCCTGTCGGGCCTGAACCTTCTGGACACCCTGCTGCGCCCCGGCGGCCTGGGTGATCACCTGGTCAATGCGCACGAGATACGCGCCATCGCCTGGCAACGCGCAGCTCGCGAAGCAGTGGCCAATCCCGCACTGGCTCGCCTGCTGCAGGACATGCCCGGCTCGCCGTCCCCGCCCTTGAACACGGCGCCCGCGCCAGTGGTACTGACACGCGTGCGTTCCGGGCACGGCGAACTGAGGTTCCTGTCGACCTTTACCACCTTCGGCATGCCCCTCGACATCACCGTCGCATCGCTGCGCATCGAGCACCTGATCCCCGCTGACAGCCAAACGTGGCAGATCATGTCAACGGCGTTCGAACAGTGGTCAGCAGGTCGACATTGAGCGGAAGGACTGGAGCGTGCAGAAGGCTGTCGCTCCGGACAACACCTCCAAACGCACCGAACCCCTGCCCCGCAAAACCCTCAAAGCACTCATTAAATGGCAGAATTGCCATCACTTGATCCTATCGGAGGCCACAATGCTTCGTGTGTTTGAACGAAGACTCGACCCTTTCCCGCCCGATGAAGCACCGCCGCCACCGGTTGGCCTGGTACGGTTTCTGTGGGCCTGCACGCGGGGTGCTCGCGGCTACATCCTGGCGTTTGCGCTGCTCAGTGCCAGCGTGTCGATTTACGAAGCCTGGCTGTTTTCCTTTCTGGGGCAGGTCGTAGACCTGCTCTCGACCTGGCAGGTCGGCGGCGAAGCCCAGGCGCAGGAAAGCCGCGTGCTGTGGGGGATCGGCATTGTGCTGGTCATCAGCATCGGGCTGGTGGCGTTGCGAACCATGGTTCAGCACCAGGTGCTGGCGATCAATCTGCCACTGCGGCTGCGCTGGGACTTCCATCGCCTGATGCTGCGGCAAAGCCTTTCGTTCTTTTCCGATGAGTTCTCCGGCCGGGTCACGACCAAGGTGATGCAGACGGCACTCGCCGTGCGTGAGGTGCTGTTCACCGTCATCGAGATTCTGCCGGGGATCGGCGTGTACTTCATCGCGATCATCGCCCTCGCCGGCGGCTTCGCCCTGAAGCTGATGCTGCCGTTCATTGCCTGGATCGCGCTGTTCGGGCTGGCCATGCTGTACTTTGTGCCACGCCTGGGGCAAGTCGGCCAGGAACAGGCCCATGCGCGGTCATCGATGACCGGGCGCATCTCGGACGCCTACACCAACATCACCACCGTGAAGCTGTTCTCGCACTCCAAGCGCGAGGCGCATTTCGCCCGGGCGGCGATGGAGGATTTCAAGCTCACCGGCTTTCGTCAGATGCGCCTGGTCAGCCAGTTCGAAATCGTCAACCAGGCATTGGTGGTGGCCCTGATCATGGGGGCCGGAGGCTACGCCCTGTGGCTGTGGCACCAGGGCGAAGTCGGCACGGGAGCCGTGGCGGCGATCACCGCCATGGCCTTGCGCATCAATGGCATGTCGCACTGGATCATGTGGCAGATGACTTCGCTGTTCGAGAACATCGGCACCGTGCAGGATGGCATGGCGACCTTGACCCGTGGCCCCAAGGTGCAGGATGCGCCGGACGCCGGCGTGCTGGTGCCCGCAGGCGGCGCGGTGACCTTCGACAATGTCGGGTTCAACTACAACGGTGAACGCCAGGTGCTCGATGGTCTGAGCCTGAGTATCCGCCCGGGGGAAAAAATCGGCCTGGTGGGTCGTTCCGGGGCCGGCAAATCCACGCTGATCAACCTGCTGCTGCGTTTCTACGACGTGGACAGCGGCGAGATTCGTATCGACGGTCAGAACATCGCACAGGTGACGCAAGACAGCCTGCGCAGCGCCATCGGCATGGTCACCCAGGACACCTCGTTGCTGCACCGCTCCATTCGCGACAACATCGCCTACGGCCGTCCCGAGGCCACCGACGCGCAGATCCGCAGAGCCGCCGCCAATGCCCAGGCCGATGGTTTCATCAGCCAGTTGAGCGACCGGCAAGGCCATAGCGGCTATGACACCCTGGTGGGTGAGCGTGGCATCAAGCTATCGGGCGGCCAGCGCCAACGCATTGCCATCGCCCGGGTGATGCTCAAGAACGCCCCGATCCTGTTGCTGGACGAGGCCACCAGCGCCCTGGACTCGGAAGTCGAAGTCGCGATCCAGGAAAGCCTCGACGAAATGATGCAGGGCAAGACCGTCATCGCCATCGCCCACCGGCTGTCGACGATCGCGGCCATGGACCGGCTGATTGTCATGGATGACGGACGCATCATCGAACAAGGTACGCATGCCGAACTGTTGGCGAAGAACGGCACCTACGCGCGGTTGTGGCACCACCAGAGCGGTGGGTTCCTGGGTGAGGACCAGGGCGTGGCCGAGGCGATGGAATAGGCAGGATTGCCCACACCGTGGATGTAGCGAAGGCCAGGCCCATGAAGCGATGAACTCATGAGCCTGGCCCCACGTTTTCCAATGCGGCGAACCCCCGGCGTCAGTTGCCCCAGCCGACCACACCCTTGATTTCGAGGAAATCATGGATACCCCAACCGGCGTACTCGCGGCCATTACCGGACTGCTTGTAACCACCGAACGGGGCAAAGGTATCCCAGCTCGGATAGTTCAGATACACCGAGCCGGCACGCATGCGCCCCGCCACGGTGCGGGCATGTTCGATGTCGGTTGACTGCACATAGGCCGCCAGGCCGTAGACGGTGTCGTTGGCGATCTCGATGGCCTGCTCTTCGCTGTCGTAGGGAATGATCGCCAGCACCGGGCCGAAGATTTCCTCCCGGGCAATCGTCATCTGAGCCGTCACTCCGCCGAAAACGGTGGGCTGCACGTAGTAGCCCTTGTCCAGGCCCTGCGGGCGGCCCAGACCACCCGTTACCAACGTGGCGCCCTCCTCGATGCCGGTGGCAATCAGGCCCTGGATCTTGGCGAACTGCGCCTCGCTGATCACCGGACCGAGGTCGGTACTGGCGTCAAGCGGACTGCCGGTGAGCATTTTTTCGGCAGTCTGCCGGGCAATCTGCAGCGCACGCTCATGCTGCGAAGCCGGGACCAACATGCGGGTGGGTGCATCGCACGATTGCCCCGAGTTGGAGAAACAGCCCTGCACACCCTTGGCCACCGCAACCTCGAAGTCAGCATCCTCCAGCAGGATGTTCGCCGATTTCCCACCCAACTCCTGGGCGACGCGCTTGACCGTATCGGCCGCCGCCTTCGCCACCATGATCCCGGCGCGGGTCGAACCGGTGAACGACACCATATCGACCTTGGGGTGGCTTGCCATGTGCTGGCCCACGTCGGGACCCGTGCCGTTGAGCAAGTTGAACACCCCGGCCGGCACGCCCGCTTCGTGGAGGATTTCGGCGAAGATGATCCCGGTCAGCGGTGCGATCTCGCTGGGCTTGAGCACCACGGTACAGCCCGCAGCGATGGCCGGGGCGACCTTGCAGACGATCTGGTTCAGCGGCCAGTTCCAGGGGGTGATCAGGGCGCATACGCCAATGGCTTCGCGCACCACCCGGGTGCTGCCGTGCGACTCGCTGAACTGGAATTTTTCCAGGGCGCTGATGGTCGACTCCAGGTGCGCGCGGCCACTCCAGATTTGCGCGTCACGGGCGAAATGCAATGGCGCGCCCATTTCCTGGCTGACAGCCTTGACCAGGTCTTCATAACGCAGGTTGTACACCCGCAGAATCTCCTTGAGCAGCGCCAGGCGTTCGCTGACGCTGGTTGTCGAGAAGGCCGGGAAAGCCTTGGCTGCTGCCGCGACTGCCTTGTCGACATCCTGCGCATTGCCCACTGCGATGCTGATAAAGGCCTGTTCGGTGGAGGGGTCGATGACCTCCAGGGTATTGCCGGACAGGGCATCGGTCCATTGGCCGTCGATGTAGAACTTGAGCGCGTTGTTCATGTTTTCACTCGCCTTGACTGGGACACCGGGTGAGGACATTTCGGGTCCTCACCCTGTTGAATGGATTGCGCCGGCTCAGCTGTTGCTGGGGAAAGCAAACTGGGCCGCTTCGTGGCTGGCACGGCGTGGCCAGCGTTGGGTGATGGCCTTCTTGCGGGTGTAGAAACGCACCCCGTCCGGACCATAGGCGTGCAGGTCGCCGAACAGCGAACGCTTCCAACCGCCGAAACTGTGGTAGCTCACCGGGACCGGCAACGGCACGTTGACGCCGACCATGCCCACCTCGATCTCATCGCAGAACAGGCGCGCCGCTTCACCGTCACGGGTGAAGATGCAGGTGCCGTTGCCGTACTCGTGATCGTTGATCAGTTGCATGGCCTCTTCCAGGCTGCCGACACGGACGATGCACAACACCGGGCCGAAAATTTCGTCGGTGTAGATGCTCATCTGCGCGGTCACCCGGTCGAACAGCGTGCCGCCGACAAAAAAGCCGTTTTCATGGCCGGCCACCACCAGGTCACGGCCGTCCACCACCAGACTGGCGCCCTGGGCGACCCCGGCGTCGATGTAGCCCTTGACCTTGTCACGCGCCGCGCCGGTCACCAGCGGGCCCATGTCCAGACCACAGGCGGTACCGGCGCCGACTTTGAGTGCGCGCACCTGCGGCACCAGTCTGGCCACCAGCGCATCAGCCACCTCATCGCCGACACACACGGCCACCGAGAGCGCCATGCAGCGTTCGCCGCACGAGCCGTAGGCCGCGCCCATCAACGCGCCGACGGCGTTGTCCAGGTCCGCGTCCGGCATCAGCACCGCGTGGTTCTTTGCCCCGCCCAGGGCCTGTACGCGCTTGCCGCGCCTGGTCCCTTCGCTGTAGATGTACTCGGCAATCGGGGTGGAACCGACAAAACTCAGCGCCTTGACGTGGGGCGACTCGATCAGGCCATCGACGGCCTCCTTGTCGCCATGCACCACGCTCATCACGCCCTTGGGCAGACCCGCTTCGATCAGCAACTCGGCAATGTACAGGGTCGAACTGGGGTCGCGCTCAGAGGGTTTGAGGATGAAGCAGTTGCCGCAGACGATGGCCAGCGGGTACATCCACAGCGGCACCATGGCCGGAAAGTTGAACGGCGTGATGCCCGCCACCACACCGACCGGCTGCAGGTCGGTCCAGGCGTCGATGTGCGGCCCGACGTTACGGCTGTAGTCGCCTTTGAGCAGCTCCGGAGCGCCGCACGCGAACTCGACGTTTTCGATGCCGCGCTTGAGTTCGCCCGCAGCATCTTCCAGGGTCTTGCCATGCTCCTCGCTGATCAATCGCGAGATCTCGGCTTCGTTCTGCTCCAGCAGTTGCTTGAAGCGGAACATCACTTGTGCCCGTTTGGCTGGCGGGGTGTTGCGCCAGGCCGGGAACGCGGCGCGGGCGGCGTCGATGGCTTGTTGCAAGGTGGCGCCGTCGGCCAGCGCCACTTGCCGGGTCACCGCGCCGGTGGACGGGTTGTAGACATCCGCAGTGCGCCCCGTGCCTTGCACGCGAACACCGTTGATCAGATGGGGAACGATACTGCTCATAAAACTCTCCAGTGCCGGACAGGTTCACCCCGCCGGCAGGTATGAATGACTGGTCAGTCAGGCCTTGACGGCCGCCTGCAGGGCAATTTCCACCAGGATATTGTCCGCCGCCATGTTCGCCTCGACGGTCGCCCGCGCCGGCAGCGCGTCCTGTGGCACCCACTCGCGCCAGACCGCGTTCATCGCCGCGAAGTCCTGGACCGCGTGCTTGAGCCAGATCTGCGCAAACAGGATGTGCGACTTGTCGGAACCGGCCTCGGCCAGCAGCGCGTCGATGCGCGCCAGCACCTGGGCGGTCTGCCCGGCGACGTCCTGGGTACGGTCGGCAGGCACTTGCCCGGTGATGTAGACGATGCCGTTGTGCACCAGCGCGTGGCTGAGCAGGCCGGGGTTGGGTTGTAGTCGGGTGATGGTCATGGGAGTAACTCCTGCTGAGTAAAGGGGTTGAATCAAGCGATTTGCAGTACCGTGCGGCCGACCAGTTGGCCTTTGCGCATGCGGGCGAAAATGTCGTTGATGTCGTCCAGGCGTTCGAGGTTGATCTGCGCCTTGACCAGGCCACGGGCCGCGAATGACACCGCCTCGTTCAAGTCATGGCGGGTGCCGATGTTGGAACCGGTGATCGACAGCTCCCAACCGCTGATGCTGGAAATGGAAGCGCGCACCGTGTCGGCATCGCCGCCGGGCAGGCCGATGAACACCGCCGTTCCACCGGGGCGCAGCATCTTCACCGACTGCTCGAACGCCGCGTTGGCGGTGGCGGTCACCAGCACCGCGTGGACGCCGCCGGGAATCTGTTGCCTGAGGGTTTCGACCGGGTTGTCGAGAGCGTTGATCAGGCACTCGGCGCCATAGCTGCGTGCCAGTTCAAGCTTGTCCGCCCCCACATCGATGGCCGCCACGCGCAGCCCCATGGCAATGGCGTACTGCACCGCCACATGACCCAGCCCGCCGATGCCCATGACGGCCACCCACTGCCCCGGTCGGGCACGCGAGCGCATCAGGCCACGGTAGGTGGTCACGCCAGCGCAGAGAATGGGGGCCATGGCGTACAGATCGACATCGGGCTCGATCGTGGCGACGAATGCTGCCGGGGCCACCATGTACTCGGCGTAGCCGCCCTGCTTGCTGTAGCCGGTGGATTCGCGGTGTTCGCAGATGGTTTCCATCCCACCGAGACAGAACTCGCAGGTGCCACAGGCGCTGTACATCCAGGGCATGCCGACTGCGGTGCCGATCGCCGGTTCGCTGACACCCTCGCCATGGGCCGCCACGTGGCCAGTAATTTCATGACCCGGAATCAGTGGCAGCGTGGGCAAGGCCGACCAGTCGCCGTCGATGGCATGCAGATCACTGTGGCAGACGCCGCAGGCGACGATGCGAATCAGTATTTCGCCGGGGCCCGGTTGTGGAATCGGTACCTGTTCAATGCGCAACGGTTCGCCGACAGCGTGCAGAACGGCCGCCTTCATGGTTTGACTCATCGCTCTCTCCTGAAACATCCACCCGATTTTCGGGCAAGTGGTCACCTATACCGCAGGCCAGGGCCGGCGGCAGGTGTGCGGGTCGAAAGAATTCCCCGGAGCGTCAGCCCACGGGACGTAAACTGCGTGTCGCGCTGGCAATGTTGCGCGCGGTGTTGATCACCTTGGGCGCCAGGTGTTTGCGCGCGTCCTCCAGGTTCCAGCGGCTGAACGGCACCGAAATGTTGACGGCCCCCAGGGGGTAGCCATCGGCATTCACCACCGCCGCCGCAACGCTGATATCTCCGGCGAAATACTCTTCCTGGGCATAGGCGTAGCCTTCACGACGCGCCTCGGCGACGATCGCGCGCAATTGATCCAGCTCGGTGACGGTGCTGGCGGTGTAGCCCTGGCGTTCGGAGGCGACCAGAATCGCGTCCGTTTCCGCCTCCGGCAGTGCGGCCAGGTACGCCCGACCTGCCGAGGTGCAGTACATCGGCAGGTGCCGGCCCAGCGGCATATGGATGGCAATCTGCTTGTGGCTGGGAAAACGCGCCACGTAGAGCATGTCCAGGCCGCACGGTTCGAGCAGGTTGCAGCTCTCCTCGACGTCGCGGTTGAGCTCGTGCAGGTACGGGTTGGCGCGTTCGATCAACTCGCTGGTCTGCAGGTAGCCGGTGCCAAGGTCGAGGGACTTGGGCGCTAGGCGAAACCGCTTGGTCACGGGTTCCTTGTACAGGTAGCCCAGCGCTTCGAGGGTAAAGGTCGAGCGTTGCACGGTGCTTTTGTTCAGCCCGGTGGCTTGCGCCAATTCAATCAGGCTCATGCTCGGACGCCCGGCACGGAATGCCGTCAGGATCGACAGTCCCTTGGACAAAGCAGTAATGAAGAGTGGCGAGTCTTCTAGGGAACTCATGGGGTTATCCTTGTGGGTGCCGTGACAGGCGCGTGCGTGACGGTGCTGTTCAAACGGTGTTTCATTCGAAATGACTCAAGACAATGCCCGGTTCCACGACCGGCCGGTTGCATTCAAATCTATTGACGGCGAAGGGTCGCATACGCTCATCCACTTCGCCGCTGACAATGGCCTTGGCCAGGAACTCACCCGCCGCCGGCGCACCGGCGTGGCCATAACACCAGCCTGCGCTGACGAAGAGTCCCGACAAATCCTCGTGGGCCCCCAGTAACGGCCCGAAATCCTTGGAGATATGCACCAGACCCGCCCATTGGCGCAAGATGCGCGCATGACCCAATTGCGGAAACATCTCCAGATACGCTCGCGCGGTCGCCGCCATCACCGGTACGTCGGCGTTCAGCGTGTGCTGCGGTCGCTCGGCGACTTCGGCACCGCCCACCACTTCGCCACGGGCGGTCTGGTGCATGTAGCAGAGTCGGTCCAGCAGCGCCACGGCAGGGCCGATCAGCGGGCGGGTCGGCTCCAGCGCCATGGCCTCCAGGCGCATCGGGTAACCGTCCAGTGGCACCCCCGCCAGTTGCGCCAGTCGATTGCTCTCGGCGCCGCCGGCCAGCACCACGGTATCGCTTGAAATCCAGTGTTCCCCCACCCGAACCCCGCAGACTCGCCCGGCGCTCTGGTCGATGGCGGTGACTTCGGTGCGGTAGCGAATGTCCACTCCCCGCGCCGCACAGGCTTGCCGATAGGCGTACATGGCCGCATGGTGCGGCGCCACGCCGCTGTCGGGCAGGTGCAGGGCCGCGCTCACCCGTCCATGGGCCAGGGCCGGAAGCACCTCGCGCAGTCGAGCCGGGGTGAGCAGACTGGACGTGATGCCGCAGGCCTTGTGGACTTCAAGCGTGCGATCCAGCAGCGCCGCCGTGGCACTGCGCTCGCCCACCATGGTGTAACCCCGGCGAGAGTACATGACATTTTCGCCCAGGCGTTTGGACAGCCCCTGCCACAGGTGGCAGGAATGAGCGAAGAAGCGCGTCCACTCGGGCGAACTGAACGCACCACGAATCAGCGTGCCGTTTCGGCCCGACGCGCCGCCCTGCCAGTAACCGGCGTCCAGCACGAGCAGGTCGCGCACGCCCAGCTCGGCCAGGTTGAAGGCCAGCGACAAGCCCTGGATACCGGCCCCGACAATGATGATCGACGCCTTCCCAGGCAACGGTTTGAGGTTGTTCATTGCAATGGCTCGACAACAGGGGCCAGGCCGGCCGCCTGAGCGACACTCAAGGCACGGCGCGGCGGACGCAGCGTCGGCCGGGCCAACCCGGCCAGGGCGATGCCGCTGCGGGCACTGACCAACGCGCGCAGCGCATCCCAGCAGGGTTGCCCCTGGCAGGGTCCCATGCCACAGGACGTCAGGCGTTTGATCACTTCCAGGTCGGTGATGCCCTGCGCGAGCAAGGCCTCGACCTCGTGGTCAGACACATCGAAGCATGGGCACAACAACGTCTTGTGGCGCGAGCGCGCAGCCACCGGCAGCAACTGATCGGCCTCCATGACCGACCCCACTTCACGCAGGCGGCTCTGGCGTTGCTCGCGCAGTTGCAGCAAACCTTCGGCGTGGCTCTGGAAGGTCAGGCTGGCATCGGCCAGCCAGGGCCCGGCGTGCACCACGGCATCACAGGCAACCGACCTGGCGAACAGTGCAGCCGTCACGCGACTGCGCCCCACGACCCGGCGCAAATCGGCAACCGGTCGCGCGGCGACCACTGTGACGCCCAACTCGCGCAAGCGACTGGCGACCGCTTCCTGGTCGCCATTGCCGACCACCACGACCCGCGCACCCGGCGCCACCGATTGTTCATGGGCCATGATCAGCGCCGTGCGCACATCCATCACGCCGGGCAACCACATCCCCGGCACGACCGGTGGGCAGGCGCGACGACCGCTGGCCAGGATCACCTCGTGCGCCTCCAGGGCCAATGCGCCTTGCGCCGGGTCATGGGGCGCCGCGAGCAGCAGCTCGCCTTCGCGGTAGGCACCGAAGACCTCCACACCGCTGACCAGCTGCACCCGCTCGTCCAGCGTCGGCCGAGCGTGGCCCGCCGCCCGGGCATGCCGGGCCAACGAATGACCGCGTGTCACCAACACCACGCTGCGTCCGGCGGCCACCGCATCATTGGCGGCGGCACAACCGGCAGGCCCACCACCGATCACCAGGACATCGGCGCTCAAGTGCCGTGCCATGGGTACCGGCACTTCGCCTGAACGTTCGGCCGGCTTGGCCACACCTGCGAGGAACGCCAGAATGGCCTCCCAGCGCTGGAACAGTGCCGTGCCGCTGGGCACCAGGTTGGTGTGTTCGAACCCACCCTGAATCCAGCTGGCAGGAATCAGCCGCGACAGGCGCAGCAGATCGAACCCCGGAATCGGCCAGCAGTTCTGCATCTCCACCCGCGCACCGGCCGTCACCGGCACCAGGTCCAGGCGCACATTCGGCACACCGTCCACGCGGGCCAGGACACCGGTGACATAGCTGCCGGAATAGCCCAGCGGTCGATGGGATTTGCGACTCCAGGCCAGCGTGCGGATGCCGTTGGCCAGCAACGCCGTCGCCAGGCTTTCGCCCTGGCGACCCTGCACGGCGCGACCGTTCCAGAAGAACTCGAGCACCTCCGTGCTGGCGCGTTCAAGGCGCAGACTGCCGTTGTTCATACCGCATTCCTCTTGGCCTTGCGCTGCGCCATGATGCTGATGCACAGCATGATGATCGACAGCAGGGTCATCAGCGTCGCGACCACGGCGATCAAGGGGTCGATCTCGGAACGCAGCGAACTGAACATCCGCTTGGTCAGGGTGGAGCTGTCACCGCCGCTGATGAACAGCGAGATCACCGCTTCGTCCAGGGAAATGGCAAAAGCGAACATCGCGGCGGCGATCACCGAAAAACGGATCTGCGGCAACGTCACGTCAAAGAACGCCCGCAACCGACTGGCGCCGAGGATACAGGCAGCCTGTTCCTGGGTCATGTCGTAGCTGCGCAGCCCCGCGCTGACGTTGATCACCACATAGGGCAAGGCCAGCAACGTATGCGCCAGCACCAGCCCGGGAATGGTGTTGTTCAGGTCAAAGCGCGCATAGACGAAGAACAGGCCAATGGCGATGAAGATCGTGGGCACGATCATCGGCGCCATCATCAGGCCGCGCAGCACGCCCGAGAAACGTGACTGGGTGACGTGCAGCGAGTACGCGGCCGCCGTGCCCAGGGTGGTGGCCAGCAGCATGGTCAGCGTCGCGGTGATGAGCGACACCTTGGTTGCCGTGCGCCACTCCAGCGACGCGAAGTAGCTGAAGAATGGCTCGATGCTGAACGACTTGGGCGGAAAGCTCAGGTAGCGTGCATCGGACAGCGACATCGGAATCACGATCAGCGTTGGCAGCACCAGGAACAGCATGGTCACCAGCACCAGCAGGTACAACCAGGAGGCGCGCACCACCTCGGTCAGGGTTTGTCTAAATCGGCTCATGGTCTCACTCGCTGCGCCGGCCGAGGCCCGCGCTCTTCTTGACGATAAACAACATAAGCAAGGTGGCGACCAGCAGCACCACACCCAGGGACGACGCGGCGCCCCAGTTGGCGTACATCGACACGTCGCTCTCGATCCGCATCGAAATCATCTGCACCTTGCCACCGCCCAACAAGGCCGGGGTGACGTAGAACCCGAGGGTGATCACGAACACCAGCGTGGCACCGGCGGCCAGGCCCGGCAGCGACAGCGGAAGAAAGACATCGCGAAAGGCACGCGAGGGCGATGCACCGAAAGCCGCCGCCGCCTGGTTGTAGATCGGGTCGATGCTCTTCATCGACGCGAACAGCGGCAAGATCATGAACGGCAGCATGATGTGCACCATGCCGATCACCGTACCCGTCAGGTTATGCACCAGCGACAAGGGAACGTCAGTGAGGCCCAGGCTCATCAGCAGGTCATTGGCCATGCCACGACGTTGCAGGATGATCAGCCAGGCGTAGGTCCTGACCAGCAGCGAGGTCCACAGCGACACCAGCAACAGGCCCATCGCCAGGTTGGCCAGCCAGCGCGGCCCCTTGATCATGAAGTACGCATAGGGGTAACCGATCAGCACGCAGGCGACCGTGACGATGATGCTGATCTTGAAGGTCTGCACAAACGTCAGCACGTAGATCGGTTCCAGCAGACGGGTGTAGTTCTCCACCGTCAGTTGGCCATTGGCATCGAAAAGCGACAGCCAGAACAGCCACCCGATCGGCAGCACGAACGTCAGCAGGACCAGCAGCAGCGCCGGCAGGCCTGAACCGAACAGGTACCAGCGATTGCGCCGTTCGGCCTTGAGCAGTTCGCGAGCATTGCGTGCGCCCGGCTCGGTCCGGTTCATTGCTCGTCTCCCACCACCAGTGTGTCTTGCAGGTGCAACCCCAACACCACGGCTTCGCCACGTGTCGGCAGACGGTCGCTGGCGGAGCTGCGGGTTGGCCGGCGAATGGCCACGGCCATGCCCTCACCCAGGTCGATCTGCACCAGTTGGCTTTCGCCCTGGAAAATGACATCGGTGACATGACCGTGCAACAGGTTGCAATCGCTGGCATCGGCCGTCACGAACTGCAGTTTTTCCGGACGCACCACCAGGCTCGGGTTTTTCAACCCGGCGGTGGCGCTGGAAGCGCGCAACGGGCGCCCCTGAAACTGCACCTGGCCGTCCTGCAGCGTGACAGGCAGGCACGAAGACTCGCCGACGAACTCGGCGACAAACCGGTTCGACGGGCGCTCGTAAAGATTGACCGGCGTGTCGACCTGGCGAATCCGCCCCTTGCTCATCACCGCGATGCGGTCCGACATGGTCAGGGCTTCTCGCTGATCATGGGTCACGTAGACCACGGTCATCCCCAGGCGCTCGTGCAGGCGGCGCAGTTCCAGCTGCATGGTTTCGCGCAAGCGCTTGTCCAGGGCCGACAGCGGCTCATCCATCAGCAGGATCTTGGGTTCGAACACGATAGCGCGGGCCAGGGCGATACGTTGACGCTGGCCACCGGACATTTCGGTGATGCCGCGCTCGATCAGGTGATCCAGCTCCACGGTGGCCAGCGCCTGTTCGACCCGCTGGCGAATGTCGGCACGGCTGTAGCCGCGCAGCTTCAGCGGATAGGCCACGTTCTGGAACACGTTCATGTGGGGGAACAGCGCATAGCTCTGGAACATCATGCCGACGTCGCGCTTGTGCGGAGGCTCGAAGATCATCTCGCGGCCGCCAAAGCGAATACTGCCGGCATCGGGGCGAACGAACCCGGCCAACGCCATCAACAGCGTGGTCTTGCCAGAGCCGGAGGAGCCGAGCAAGGACAGGAACTCGCCGCTCTTGATCGACAGAGAGACATCATCCAGCGCAGCAAAGTTATCGTAGGTCTTGGTCAGGTTTTCGATGTCGATGGACATCGAAAGTTTAGGGTCTTCGGACATGCTCACACTCGGCACAAATCGGACGCTTCGCGTCCTTTTTATCGTAGATCGGGCGCCATGGGCGCCCCACCCCACTTCTCAAATTGCTCGCAACGGATCAATTGGCCAGGAACAAGGCGAATCGCTGGCGAACGGCTTCCTGATTCTTGACCCACCATTGCGGCGACACCGAGACCACCTTGTCGATGTTCTGCGGTGACGTCGGCAGGCGCGCAGCCAGTTGCTCGGTAATGATCGGCAGCTCGTAGGCTTTGGCGTTCACTGGCGAGTACGGAATCAGCGTGGCCAGTGCCGCCTGGCTTTCAGGCTTCATGATCTGGGCAATCAACTTCATCGCCAGCGCCTTGTTCGGCGCACCCTTGGGAACAATCAGGCAATCGTGGCTCAACAGCGCTCCGTCGAAGCTGTAGTCGACTGGCTCGCCACTGGCCTTGACCTCACTGACTCGGCCGTTCCAGATCGCCAGGAAGTCCACTTCACGACTGCGCAGCAACTGGGCCGAGTCGGCACCGGCGCTCCACCAGTTGACCACCTGAGGCTTGATGCGCGTCAGCACCTTGATTGCGCGCTCGACATCCAGCGGATACAGGTCCTTGGGCGCCACACCGTCACCCAACAAGGCCGCTTCCATGGTTAACCAGGGCTGGCGGTACAGTGCCCGCGCGCCCTTGACCTGCGGGTCGAAGAACTGCTGCCAGTTCTTCGCCACGGGGGCTCCGCTGTCTTCTGCCCAAGCCACCACGGTGGCGTAGGCGTGACTGGCGATCCAGTGGCTGCTGACCACATTCTTGTCGACATGCGTGGCATCGATCACCGAGTAGTCCAGTGGCTCGACCAACCCTTCCTGCTGGGCCTGGGCGCACTCGGTACTGCCCAGTTCCACCACATCCCACTTCGGCTTGCCCGACATCACTTGTGCACGAACGGCGGCCAGGCCGTCCATGTTGTCTTCCTTGATGGTGACACCCAGCGCCTTCGCGGCGGGCTCGAGATACGCCTTGCGTTCGGCGTCCTGCAAGGCTCCGCCCCAACCGGAGAAGGTCAGGCTGTCCGCCAGCACCGAGGCGCTGGCACCCATGGCCAGTACCGCTGCAACGGCACCCTGCAGCAGGTTTTTCTTGATGAAATTCATAGGGACGTCCTTATCAATTCTGGATGAACAGGTCGAATCGACGCTGGACTTCAGCCTGGTGCGCCTGCCACCAGACCGGGTCGAAGAATACAACCTTGTCGATGTTCGCCGGCGCCGTCGGCAACGTGGCCGCCATCGCGGCGGGAATGATACCGGTATCGTAGGCCTTGACGTTGATGGGCGGATTCGGGATCAGGGTCACCAGGGTCGCCTGGCTGTGAGGCTTCATGATTTCAGCCACCAGTTTCATCGCCAACGCCTTGTTCGGTGCACCTTTTGGCACGACCACACAGTCGTAGTCGACCAGGGCATGGTCGTAGGTGTAGTCGACGGCATCACCGGACTGCTTCAGCTCATCGACCCGGGACGCCCAGATCGCCAGCGCATCCACTTCACGGCTGCGCAGCAACTGTGCGGAGTCGGTGCCGCTGCGCCACCAGTTGACCACTTGCGGCTTGATGCGCTCCAGCACCTTGAAGGCACGATCGACGTCCAGCGGGTACAGCGCCTTGGGCGATACGCCATCGGCAATCAATGCCAGTTCGAGCGTGGTGTAGGGCTGCCGGTACATGGAGCGCGAGGCTTTGACTTCAGGATCAAAGAAGGCTTTCCAGGTTTTCGGCGTGTTTTCGCCGGCATCCTTCGCCCAGGCCAGCACGGTGGAATAGGCATTGCTTGCAATCCAGTTCTTGCCGTAGAAATTCGCCGCCACACCCTCGGTACTGATCACCGAGTAATCCAGCGGCTCGGTCAGCCCCTGCTCCTGCGCCATCACGCAATCGTTGGAGGCGAGTTCGACCACGTCCCACTTCGGCTTGCCCGACATCACCTGGGCGCGTACCGCCGCCAGGCCATCCATGTTGTCTTCCTGAATCTTGATCCCCAACGCGGCTTCCGCAGGCTTGAGATAGGCCTTGCGTTCAGCATCCTGCAATGCCCCTCCCCAGCCGGCAAAGGTCACCGTACCCGCTGCCTGCACCTGGGCAACGGAACACAAGGACATGGCAAACGCCAGGCCCGCCATTCGTTTATTGATTGATCGCATTTTCAACTCCTGAGCTTATTGTAATTAGACAGTTGAATCGAACGCCGGGCGTTGCCGCCCACTGGGTTGTTGTTATATCGGGAGACGTTGTTCGTCATCCTCTCTTGTCGCTTTTTACCACCCGGTCCTTGCCCCCACCCGGGTGCTCGACCGCTCTAGCGCTTGCCATCCCTCGTGCATCGGGTCACTGCGCATCCTTGAAGCGATACCAGGCGTAGGCCATCCGCTGCCCCACGCGCAGGAAGGGTTGAAACGGAAAACGCTTGGGGCACTGGTGCAGAAAACCGATGGAAGTGGGCTGTGAATCACCGGCCACCATTTGCGCCAGGCGCTTGCCGGCCTGCACGGAAAACGACACGCCGCTACCGGCATATCCGCCGCCTGAAAACACATTGTCCAGGCCCGGGACCTTGCAAATGAACGGCAAGGAATTTTCACTCACCGCGACCCAGCCGCCCCAGTTGTAATCCACCGCAATGCCCTGCAAGGCTGGAAACTTGCGACACAGTGCGTCGTGCAGGTTCTGTCGGTGCCGGGGGTTTTCCGCGTCGCGACCGGTGATGGCGCTGCGCCCGCCAAACAGAATGCGGTCGTCGGGCAAGCGGCGGTAATACGAGAGCAGGTTGCGGGTATCGAACATGCATTCGCTGCCGACCAGGCTCTGTCGTTTCTCTTCGGCACTCAAAGGCCGCGTCACGATGATTTGCGAGTGGACCGGCAGCACCCGTCCGGCCGTGGCCTTGTTCAGTGCCCCGGAGGTATAGCCATTGGTAGCGACCACCACCCGGCGAGCCGTCACCACCCCACCCGGGGTGACCAGGCGATGACGGCCCTTGTCGCTGTGCCAGTCGGTCACGGGCGAACCCACATGCACCTTGACCCCGGCTGCCCGGGCCATGCGGTGGATCCCCCAGGCCAGCTTCAGTGGATGCATCGAAAAACCGTCGGGCATGTACAGCGCACCGAATGACTCCGCACCGCCATGCACGGCATGGGCTTGCGCGTCACTGACAAACTTCGCGCCGTAGTTCAATACATCGTTATAGAGGCCCACTTCACGCTTGAGCCCGTCGACATGACTGGCGTGGCTGGCGACCTTGTACACACCATCAGGCTGCACGTCGCAATCGATCTGACCTTCGCGAATCAACCCGCGCACAGTGTTCAGCCCCGCCGACATTTCATCGAAATAGGCTTTTGCCTCTGTGGCGCCATAGCGCTGGATCAGCTCCGCCAGCGGAACGCGACCACCGGAGATACGGGCAAAGCTGCCATTGCGACCACTGCAACCCCAGGCGACCTGGTTCGCTTCCAGAACCACTGCGCGAACGCCGTGCTCACGGGCCAGGTGCAAGGCACAACTGAGGCCCGTATAGCCGGCACCAATGATCGCCACCTCGACATCCATGTCCCTGCTGACCGGACCGTCATCCTGAGGCGCGATACCTGCGGTATCCACCCAATAGGAAGCGGTATGTGGCGTTCCGACGCCTGGATGAGGATTGACCAGAGGATCGTACAATTTAATCTCCGTATCGCTGTGCGATTTATAAATATCACTTAATTGAAATATTCATACAGTTATTGATTCGTGTCAATCTCTCATCAGATTTAAGGAATCGACTTTTGTACTTGAAGGGAGAGTGTCGTGCAGCGACGCGGGCTGTCTGGCAGCCGGGAAATGGCGGTCAGCGGAGAGAGGGAATGGTGTTGGAGACGGTGTTGCGAAATCGGAGGATGCGCCGATGCAGGTTCAACGCGAGCGCAGTGTTGCAGCGACATGCCGACGATTGGCATGTCGCTTGACCAAATGAATCAGGAGACCTTGATGACTACTTTGCCGAAGACGCCTACAGCCGGTACTCGCCGATCACTGGGCGTGATCGGATGCTTGTTCGGCAATTGGTTCATGCGGCGTGAACAATTTCCGAAACTCTACGGGCGCTGGCTGGAGCGCTGCAAAGGCGATTGAGCGCGACAGCGCGTTTGACGGCGAGGGCTTCTCCCGGCGGGGTTGCGTGATTTCCGACCTTGCCCTTGCGCTGGGTCATCAGTCGCCCATCGACCCCAGGAGCCATTCCCGGAAAATCTCGGCCGAGGCAGAACGCTTGCGATGCTTGAGCGATACCAGGAACTCGCCTTTGCCTGTCACGCATTCGAAAGACGTCACCCGCTGCAATTCGCCCTTGGCCAGCGACTCATCCAGCATGAACGTCCAGGCCAGGCCGATGCCCATGCCCTGCTGGACGGCCCGATAAGCCAACGTCAGTTGGTTGAACACCGGGGCTTTGTCCCGCGCCACGTAGTCGATGCCGAAGTGGCCGAACCATTGATGCCAGTCCAGGCACTGCCAGGCGCAGGTGTCGATCTGCACCAGGTTGGCCTGCGCCAATTGCTCCAGGGTCTTGATCCCCGAGACATCCAGTGAGGGATGGGCCACGGCATAGACGATTTCCGGCAGCAGGAAATCGCTGTCCAGCGAAGGCCATTCGCCAGAACCATACAGAACGCCCACGTCAAAATCGTTGAGGCTGGCCTCGTCGAACTCGTTGATCGCGTGAACGTGCACCGCGATGTCCGGATACGCCTTGTTGAATTCGATCAGCTTCGGGAACAGCCAGAACTGGGCCAGGGCATGGGTCGCCAGCACCGACACGGCATTGGACTGGTGGACGTTGCGAATCCGCGTGACGCTCTGGTACATCGTGGCAAGGAGCACATTGACCGTCATCAGCAGCTCATCGCCTGCGCTGGTCAACGTGACACCCCTGGGTTTGCGCTCGAAAAGCGGGACGCCCACACAGTCCTCGAGCTGGCGCATCTGTTTGCTCACGGCGCTCTGGGTCAGGAACAGTTCACCTGCGGCGCCGGTGAAACTGGCGTGTCGCCCCACAGCCTCAAAAGTGATGAGGGTCTCCAGTGGCGGCAAGGTACGCAGGTAACGGTTAATGACAGTGCTCCCGAACGGCGGCTTGGCCGCCTGACATTCCGCCTGGGAATGGGTGGCCAACTATTTATCGCAGGTGACGCTTATATACCACGGCTAGAATGTCGCCAAACAGCCTGTCAGAGCCGAGTGGATGAACAGCGGGATTGTCTTTGCGATTTTGGCGGGTGCCATTTGGGGAGGGGTGATTATCGCCCCTTCATTACTGCCGGAATTCAATGCCGTGCTGATCAGCAGCGTGCGGTTTGCGCTGTACGGCCTGATCTCGCTGCTCGTGGCCCTGCCCATCGCATCGCGCCTGCTCAGACAGGTCACGCGCCGCGACGCCCTGATGCTGCTGCGCCTTTCATTCACCGGGAACATCCTGAACTATGCGCTGCTGGGCGCCTCCGTACAGCTGAGCGGGGTGACGGCCGCCGCCCTGATCAACGGCATGATGCCGGTTGCGATTACCTTTCTGGGGCGTGGCGATGCCGGCTCCCTGCCCCTGACCAAACTCAAGCTGCCCCTGTTACTGGTATTCCTGGGCATTGTATCGGTCAGTCTCGGGCACTCCGGTGCGCAGGCGGCGAGCACCTCGCTGTCGTCCCAGTTACTGGGCCTGGCCTGCGGGGTCAGCGGTGTGGTCTGCTGGTCGTGGTACGCCACCCACAATGCCCGCTACCTCAAACAAAGCCGCTTCAACAGCAGCGAATGGTCGACGCTGGTGGGCATCGTGACGGGTGTCGTGGCGGTTGTATTCGGCATCGCTGCCTTGATGCTGTTCCCCAACCTGGTACCCGCTCAGGTAGAACACAACCGCTGGATGGCGTTGCTGTGGGTCTGCCTGTTCCTCGCACTCTGTGGCTCGTGGTTAGCCAACGGGTTGTGGAATGCCTGCTCGCGTCGAATGGCCGCCTCGCTCAGTGGCCAGATGATCGTGTTCGAAACGCTGTTTGCCTGTGTCTACGGGTTTCTGTTCAGCCAGCGGGTGCCTGGCTTGATGGAGGTGACGTCAATCGTGCTGTTGGTGAGCGGTGTGGTCTGGGCGGCCAAGCGTCACCAGATCGTCCCGGCGAAACCGGCCGAACCGTAGACGCAGATGGCAACCGCTTTTCAAAGCCGCCACCCACAGACGTGCCGGCCCACTCGCTTGCGGTTCAACACCCCTGATGACCCCGTGGGGTCTACGCTTGCCTGATCATTCGTAGACAGGAGGCGTCATGAGCAACTTCCCGATCGTTGCCACGGTACTTTCGATGATATTGGGGCTGTCCGTCACTCGCCTGCTGCTGGGTGCATTGACGGTTTTCCGCATCCGTCGTGCGGCGACCCCCGATTGGGTTGCGCCTGTCTGGGCCGTCATGCTTTTTACGACGCAGCTGGATTTCTGGTGGGCGGTCAACACACTGCCTGAGGTCAAGACTTCATACTCGTTTGCAGAATTTCTGTTGCTCGTTCTCCTGGCGCTGTCGCTTTTTGTCTCGGCCGCACTCTTGCTGCCAAGCCGAAGTGAGGACGAGCAAAATGGCCTTCGTATTTACTTCGAACAGGATGGCCGGTACGCATTGCTGTTTCTGTCGGCGTATCTTTTTCTCGGATTGGTCGTGAACATTCTTCTATTCAAAGCCTCTCCCATAGCGCTGTGGGGGGCCTTCGACCTGTTCATGATTATTCTTCCCCTCTGTGCATTTGCCGCCACGTCACGCAAGGTCTATTCGATTTTGACCCTGATTTACGTGCCGGTTAACGCGATCGACTTGGCCATATCGCTGACGAACTAGTGTGATTCAACAGCATGCACGCTTTGCAAGCCCTCCAGCAACACCCGCCCCTGTGACAAGCCTGCACACGGCGAGTCCTCCTGGCCGAGGCCCCGTCTGTTAAAGAATCCGCCGCACCTGCCGAAAATCCGGCATCCCCGAATGGATTCACAGAGGTTACCGTGCGTTTTTTTCCATCACTCCTGTTTGTCTGCGGCGTCATCAGTCTGGCAGGTTGCGCAACCAATGCGCGCAAGCCCGAAGGTGATTTGAAGGCGACCCTGGCCCAGCCCCTTGTGCAGGAAAGCATCCTGCGCGAAGGTGACCTGCTGAGCTTCCAGGTGTGGGTGCCCAAGTCCGACAACACACTGCCGGTCACCATGCAATTCGAGGCGGGATGTTCATCCGCGCAACTGCGCCTGCTGTACCTGGACGGCGCCGTGCGCATGTATCCGATGGGTTCCCGTCAATACACCTCGGCCCGCGAATTACCAGCCGACCTGCATGCGACGCTGGCGGCCAACCCGACATTCGTCCAGGCGTGTGCACAAACCCCCAAGGCCGACTGGCGCCTGGTGAAAGCCAGCGACAGAGACAACTGGGTGTTGCTCGATCGCAATAGCGTGAGCACAGACAACGGCGAAACCCGCTTCTGGGCGGCCTTCGACAACCCCACGGTCCTCAATGACGTGCCCTACAACGCACCGTATGCACAGAAACGCGAGCGTTTTGCCGTATCGTGCACCACCGGCACCTTCAAGCAGTTGGCAGGTTATGACCTGGATGCACGCAATCGGATCAGCGACGGGCGAGTGGACCGCTCCCCTGCTCCACAACCCATCGCTGGCAGTAACGCCGATTACGAGGCGCTGTTCGCGCTGGTGTGTGGCGAGACCCAACGGACGGCACAGCTGGCGTTGTTCAAGCCTCGCCTGAAAGCCCCGGTGAAAATTGCGCTGCAATCGGTACAGCCCGACGTGCTGACGGCGATAAGGCAACTCAACCTGGACCCGCCGGACCACGCCTTGAAGTTCGTGCGTAAAACGGGAACAGCGACTTACAAAGGCAAAACCAGCCCTGCCATCGAAGAACGGTTCCTCAGCAGCGATGCTCCCAGTGGTCAATTGAACATCCTGTCACGCGGGGAAGGTTATGAAAGCCAGCAGCTGAACTGGCGCGGCTTAATTCCCCTGGTGTCCAAGTCAAGCTTTGGTGGAAGCGGTGGCATGGCCGAGAGCAGTGCACTCAGCCGACTGAGCTTCGAGGGTGACTGGAAAACGCTGCCGATCGGGCAAACGGTCAGTTACACCTACACCAGCGCCACCCTCAACAGCGTTGTCGGTGCCTATGGCGACACCCCCAAAACCAGTCGTTGCACGGTGGAACGCGAGCTCAAGGCCAGTGAACTCCATCCTGGTCTGTCGGGCAGCGCCAAGGCGCTGGCCTGCTCGCAAGCGCCTGACGAATATCATCGCGTGAATCACGTCTACTACTTGACGGAGTACGGATACTTCTTTGAATCCAGCACCGATAAAAACAGTTTTTTCTACAGCGACCAGCGCATCGACGCCGTGGAATAGCCGTGCCTGCCCTTCAAATCACGAACCGCGTCACCATCGTGCTGAGTTCCACTGCCAGGCGTGACAACTCGCTACTGGCGGCGCTGGTTTGATTGGCCCCCGCCGCTGACTGCATCGACAGGTCACGGATGTTGACCAGATTACGATCGACTTCTCGCGACACCTGCGCCTGTTCTTCCGAGGCGCTGGCGATCAGCAGGTTTCGCTCGTTGATCTGCAAGACCGACTCGGTGATTTGTGCCAGTGCCTCACCGGCGGCGGTGGCCAGCTCAAGTGTCGATTGAGTGCGATCGGTGTTGCGCGCCATGGACAAGACGGCATCGTTGGTTCCACTCTGAATCCCGGCCACCATGGTCTCGATTTCTTCCGTGGACTGTGCAGTACGGTGCGCCAGTGCGCGCACTTCGTCGGCGACAACCGCGAACCCCCTTCCGGCTGCCCCCGCGCGCGCGGCCTCGATGGCAGCGTTCAGCGCCAGCAGATTGGTCTGCTCGGCAATCGAGCGGATCACATCCAGAACGCGGCCGATATCACGACCTTTCGCCGCGAGGCCTTCAACGAGTACGGAGGTGTTTTGCACGTCAACGGTCATGGACTCGATGGCGGCTACGGTCTGCACGACCCGTTCACGTCCGTGCATGGCAAAGGCACTCGATTGCCGGGAGGCTTCAGAGGTTGATACCGCATTGCGTGCAACGTCTTCCACTGCCACAGTCATCTCATTGACGGCCGTCGCGGCCTGTTCGATTTCATCATTCTGATTCTGCAGGCTGCGGGACGATTCATCGGTGACCGCGCTCAATTCCTCGGCAGCCGATGCCAACTGCGTGGCGGAACCGGAAATCTGCTCGATTGTCTGGCGCAGGTTCTGCTGCATCACGAACAAGGCCGCGAGCACCTTCCCCGGCTCATCCTTGCCATCGACATCGATCGTTTGACTCAGATCCCCGGTCGCAATCCGCTCGGCTGCCTTCAGTGCGCGGCCCAGTGGCGCAGTAATACTGCGCGTGAGCATCCAGGCCAGCAATACGGTCAACACGACCGCCAGGATTGAAGTACCGATAATAGCGTGGCTGGCACTCTCAAACTGCTCACTGGACTTTCTGGCGGTATCTTTTGCCGCCCGCTGATTAATATCGATCAGCTTTTGCAAACTTGTCGACATTGATTCCAATGCACTTGTCAGGCGTGTGTTAAGCAACTCCCTGAGCTCATTGACTTTGTCCTGCCTGGATAACTCCAGCGCTTCACCCTGAACTTTAAGGTACAGGTCATGGGCGATATTGAACTGCGCAAAAGTTGCTTTTTCCTCTTCACTCGCCGGCGTCGCACCATAAGCATCCTTGGCTGTTTTCAGTTCGCGCATATAGTTCGGTATCGAGTCGTACATCTGTTGTAGCTGAGCAGGATCGCGGTTGTTGACCATGCGCGAAGCAGCGATGCGCAAGTAAAGCGTGTTTTCCTGGACGTCACCCAGATAAACAATACTGGGCAACATATTCGTTTCCATGTCGATCGTCGCCTGGCGAATCAACGTCATACGATTCATTGAAAACACCCCCAGCGCTATGACTAAAAGGGCAATCAGCGAAAACCCCAAAAAAGCACGTGGCGCAATACTAATGTTTCGTATGGTCGACATTCATTTATACCTGGAACCGTCAGAAACCAGAGGGTACGTAAAGTTTCGACGGGTAACACTCATACGTAGGTATCAAGATGACATCAACCTTGTATAACCCTTGCTGCCATGGGCATTCCCGAGCAGATTCGTAAACAGGTGGGCCTGATTCCAAAGTCTGTCAGGCAGCGTTGATCAACATGACCCGAACAGCGGCATGGCTCAATCGATGACCCGCCAAACAACAATCGATCTCCGGACATCATGGCGCATCAGGATTAAACGGCCGTCACGGACCGCATTCGGCTCGGAGGCGCGTCATGAAAGCGGCTCCACGTCCGTCGCAACTGCCTGGCGGAGGCAAACCCGGCTCGTTCAGCCACGGCCTCGATGTCCAGTTGTGACCCCGTCAGCAACTCACGCGCCAACGCGATGCGCATGCGGTTGACGTAGTCGATCACGCTCATGCCGGTGTGTTCGTTGAACAGTCGCGACAGATTGCGCGTGCTGGCCCCGGCAATGCCGGCCAGTGTCTCCACAGACCAATCCTGGGTGGGGTCTGCCGCCACGGCATCCTGCGCGCGATGGATCGTCGGGTGGATGTGATTGCGGCCCTCGAGCCACGGGGACAATTGCGGGTCCGCGCCACCGCGACGCAAGTAGATGACCAGGTGGCGTGCGATGGACAGTGCGATGGCATGACCGGCCTGCTGGGCGACCAGGTGCAGCATCAGGTCGATGCCGGCCGTGACGCCGGCGCTGGTCAGGCGTTCGCCGTCCTCCACGTACAACCGGTTCTCCTTCACCCGGGCCGAAGGTGCGATTTTCGTCAGTTCGGCCACGCAGCCGTGGTGCGTCGTGCAGTCCCGCCCGTCCAGCAATCCGGCGCGCGCCGCCATCAGCGCGCCCGAGCAGATCGACACCAGACGCATGCCGGGGCGGATCGCCAGTCTCAGCCAATCGACAATCACCTGCTCCTGGCGATAAGCCTCTGCGCGATCCACGACCGTCTGATCGAGCAGCACGTCAATGGTGCCGGGCACCACCACCAACGCCCCGTCCGGCAGACTCGCCGGCAACGGGGAGAGACCGGCGATCTGCAGACCGATGGAGCTGCCCACCGTCGCCGAGGGGCCGATGTAAGTCACGGTGTAGCGCACGGCATCCTGTTCGCTGTTGGCTTTGCGCAGCACCTCCATGGGCCCCGCCACATCGAGCAGCAACAGGCTCGAGGGGATGACCACGAACACGGCGATATCCACTGGCTGTCGTGCGCTGGACTTCATGCGACGGCTTGCTCCCCAAGCCCTGCCAGTGCCTCTTCAACCGTGGCGATCCGCGCAAAGCGATCCTCCAGCACCAACTCGGTACGGTCACGCAGATCCGCCGCGCTCCAGACACGTCCCTTCCTGTCCGTCATGGGGAAGGTCAGCGTCGCTTCACTGACGTAATCGACGATATAGCCCAGGTCGTGGGCATGGCGCGCCGTGGTTTCGCAGCATTGCTCGGTGCGGATGCCGCAAATGATGACCCGACGGATGCCGTGGGTGTTCAGCCACACATCCAGGCCCGAGCCGACCAGGGCGCTGTGACGCGGCTTGTGGAAAATCGCATCCGGCTCGATGGCGAGCGGCGCGAGGGTTCTGACCAGCCCGGACGCTTCGGAAAAAGCGAAATCGCCATCGCGGTGAAAAATCTGCACGACGGGAATGCCAGCGTTTTTTGCGCCATCGATCAACGGCTGCAGACGATCCAGGAAGGCCGGCAGGCTGGCTTCATTCCAGTAGTCGGTGGAGCGAAACGATTCCTGGACGTCGATCACGATCAGGGCAGTGTTCAGGTCGGACATTTTGTTACTCCTTACACGTTGGGTATGGCGTAACGATAACCGTGGGGCTTTATAGCCGAAATGCACACGCCGGACAACGACCGGACAATTCACGCCATTATGTTTCAGTGGTGTTGCCACGCGAGGTGCACCGGGTTGGAAACCGCAAACTTCCGTGGGTGCCCGTCGCTGTGTATCATCAGCGCGGGCTGATGCTGCCCGCCGCTCGCTTCCGAAAGGAAAGGTGAAAGCATTGTTTCTCTCCCAGATCCTGTCGCAACTCTTGAGAGTCGAGGTTTGGCAACGCGAGCACCAGGATGCCTCGATTACAGGAGCAACGATGTCTTCAATCGAACACGCCAAACAGATGGCCAAGCGGCTGCGCACCTTGCTGCAATCGCGCAATCAAGCGGTGACTCACTCCACGGCGCTGGAAATGGTCGCGCAGCAACTGGGCTACAAGGACTGGAACACCGCCGCGGCGATGCTTCCCTCGGAAACGCCCCTGCCCTCGATTGCTTTCGACAAAGCCATCCCGATATTGCGGATGTTCGACGAAACCAAGGCCCGCGAGTTCTATCTTGATTTCCTGGGGTTCAGCGTCGAATTCGAGCACCGATTCGAAGCGGATCTGCCGCTGTACCTGGGGATCCATCGAAACGGCCTGCAACTCCACCTTTCCGAACATCATGGCGATGCCAGCCCGGGATCGACGGTGTTTGTCCCGATGCACAATATCGAAATGCTGCGGGACGAATTGCAGGGCAAGCGCTACGGCTATGGACGCCCGGACATTGTTCAGCAGGGTTGGGGGCAACTGCTGGAAGTCCATGACCCCTTCGGCAATCGAATCCGGTTCTGCCAGAGCTGATCCCCACGGGCGGGCCGGGTAGCCCCGGCCCGTTTTCAGTCCAGGGCCATCCCTGACGAGCGACTGCGCTCAGCCAGTGGCATTTGCATCAAGCACCCCGTCAAAGAACGATGAGATCAGCCGACTGGAGCGACGCTCCGCCAGGCAATAGAGATAGGTCTCTGTGTAAAGCGGATCACCGGCGATCCGGACCGTCCGGATGCGGGGATCGGGGATGAATTCCGCTTCCGACACAACACCCAGCCCCAGACCACGCACCACGGCTTCGCGCAGTGCCTCGCGGCTGCCGATCTCCATGGCGATACGCGGGACAATTGCGTTGGCCAGTAACGCCTCTTCAAGCACCAGCCGAGTGGTCGAGCCGGGCTCTCGTTGCAGCAGCCGCTGCCCGTCCAGCTCTTCAAGCCGTACAGCGTCGCGCTGAGCAAAAGGATGTTCATGGTGGGCGAACAGGATGATGGCATGGCGCGCATAACGTACGGCGCAGAGTCCCGGATCATCGTGCCTTCCGGCCAGTACCGCGATATCCGTCACGTAACTCTCCAGGTCCGCCAGCACCTGCGCCGAGTTGCCCACCCGTATCGACACATCGATGCGCGGATAGCGCTGGAGGTAGTTGTCGACCATTTCGATCACGTGAAACGGCCCTACGGCCCCCAGCTTGAGCTCGCCACTGTCGAGCTGACCCGAATCACGCAGCAGGTTGTGCGCATCCAGATCCAGCGCAGCCATCGCCTGGGCGATGGGCAGCAATTGCCGACCGACATCGGACAACTCGATCCGCCGCCCGCGACGATGAAACAGCTCCAGGTTGTACTGACGCTCCAGGCTTTGAACCTGGGTGGTCAGTGTGGGCTGGCTAAGCCCCAGGGCACGCGCGCCAGCACTGAAACTGGCATGCCGTGCGACGGCCAGGAAGGCGCGCATTTTGGCGGTCGACATCCATAGACTCCATCAATAGTCAGCTGCGAAAAGCCATATTGAATTGATCGTATGACTGTCACGTGACATTTCTAGCCTGAGGCAACTTCCATCCCACTCCGGAAATGCCATGAAAAACCTGTCCAGATTCCTGCGTGTCGCCGCCTTGGCCTGCCTTTCGATCAGTGCTGCCAGCCAAGTGGCGGCCAGCGACAAACTCAGGATCGGCCTGATCCCTTCAGAAGATTCACAGGCCATGATCGAGTCCAGCAAACAGGTACTCAGCACACTCGAAAGCAAACTGGGCATGCCCGTCGAACCCTTTGTGGCGACCGACTACAACGGCATCATCGAAGCACTGCGCGCCGGCAAACTGGACGTGGCTTACCTGGGCCCGTTCTCCTACGTTCTGGCAACGTCGGTCGCGGATGTCGAGGCCTTCGCCGTAGCCGTCACGAAAAAAACCGGCCAGAGCGCCTACAAGAGCCTGATCCTTGCCCGCAAGGACAGCGGCATTCATCAATTGTCCGACCTCAAGGGTCACACCTTCGCGTTTGTCGACCCCAGCTCTGCGTCTGGCCATCTGTTCCCCAAGGCCGGGCTGGAACAGGCCGGGTTTGACCCGGGCACGCTGTTCTCGCGAGTGATCTTCTCCGGCTCGCACGACGCCAGCATCCTGGCAGTGGCCAACCGGAAGGTGGACGCCGCCGCCGTCGCCGACCGCATTCTGGCCAACGCCGTGGCCAAGGGTCTGGTGAAGCAGGACGACTTCGATGTGGTGTGGAGTTCCCGTCCGATCCCGGAGTCGCCGATGGTCTGGCGCAAGAACCTCGACCCGGCGCTCAAGCAGAACGTCGCGGCAGCCCTGGCTTCGATCAAGGACGTGCCATGGGGCGATCAAGGCCAGCTGGATGGCTTTCAGCCCACGACCGATGCCGCTTACGACGTCGTTCGCGACACGGCCAAAGTGCTCGATCTGGATTTACGGGGGCTGAAATGATCAGCATCCGCCAATTGACCAAGCACTACGGCTCGAACCCGGTATTGCGCGGGATCGATGTGGAGGTTGCAGCGGGAGAATTCGTGGTGGTGCTGGGGCAATCCGGGGCGGGCAAATCCACCCTGCTGCGCTGCATCAACCGACTGGTCCAGGCGGATTCGGGGACCCTCACCGTGGCCGGGATCGATGCGTTGGGGTGCCGCGACACCCGTGTGTTGCGACGGCAAACGGCGATGATCTTCCAGCACCACAACGTGGTGCCCAGGCTCAGCGTGCTCAAGAATGTACTGACGGGGCGCCTGGGCGCGGTGTCGACGCTGTCATCGATCCTGCAGCTGTTCCGACGCGAGGACGTCGCGCTGGCCATGCAGTGCCTGGCGCGCGTGGAACTTTCACACAAGGCCGGCGAGCGCACCGACGCGCTTTCCGGCGGGCAGATGCAACGCGTGGGTATCGCCCGAGCCCTGGCGCAGCAACCCAAAGTGATCCTGGCCGATGAGCCCGTGGCCAGCCTCGATCCCAAGACCGCACGCCTGGTGCTGCAGTACCTGCGAGAGGCTACGCGGGAACTGGGCATCACCGTCCTGTGCAACCTGCATCAGGTGGATTACGCCCGTGAGTTTGGCGATCGAATCATTGGCCTGGCGCACGGCAAGCTGGTTTACGACGGCAACGCTCGCGACATGACCGACGCCGACTTGCAACGCATCTACCCCGGCCAGGCGACGCACGCCGAGTGCGAGGCGGCAGGGGCTGTCGACGCGAAGGTCCATCCCGCCGAACTGAGGGTCTCAGCATGAAAAAGCAACACTATCTGTGGACCGTGGATCTGCCTCGCGGCACGCGTGGCTGGTTGTCCACCAGCGCGATGGTGCTGATCGTTATCCTGGCGCTGCAATGGAGTGCCTCGGGTGCGCAACTGAGCTGGGGTGAACTGGCAGCCGGGTTGCCGCAGATCGGCGATTTCCTTGCCCGCACCGTACCGCCTGACCTGAGCATTCTTCCCCGATTGCTGGCACCTGCGGTCGAGACCGTTCAGATCGCTATCTGGGGAACCTTGCTCGGCGTGCTGATCGCCGTTCCACTGTCGTTCCTGGCGGCACGCAACCTGAGTAAAACCCGCCTGGTCTTCCACGCCACCCGACAATTCCTCAATTTCACCCGCAGCATCAACGAACTGATCCTGGCCCTGGTCTTTGTCTCGGCCGTGGGCCTGGGCCCCTTCCCCGGCGTACTTGCGCTGGCCCTGCATGGCCTGGGCATGCTGGGAAAATTCTTCGCCGAAAGCATCGAGGAGATCGACCAGGGCCCGATCGAGGCGCTCCAGGCAACCGGTGCCCGGCCGTTGCAGGTCATCGTCTTCGGCGTGTTGCCGCAAGTCATCACTGCGTGGATCGCCGTGGTCCTTTACCGCTTCGAAGTCAATCTGCGCTCGGCCACGGTATTGGGCATGGTCGGTGCCGGCGGGCTTGGGTTCGAGCTGGTGAGCAGCCTCAAACTGTTCAAGTATCAGGAAACCGCGACCTGCATCATCGTCATCACGTTCATGGTGATCATCGCCGACGCCGTGTCGGGCAGGTTGCGCAACGCGATCCAGCGCGGCGCGCACGACTGAGCGCCACCCCAGCCAGCCCCACCTTGAATCAGGTATCGGTTCAGCCGATTGATACCTGCGAATTATCGATTTGAGCTGTTGTTGAAGCGCCCCGAGTATGGGGCCACTTCCAACAACAAAAACAAAGGATCCGCCATGATTGCCCGATTTCACAATCCGGTCGACACACGTTTCGGCTGGGGCAGCCTTCTGCAACTTGCCGACATGACCGAGAACCAGAAAGTCGCCCTTGTGACCTTTCCAGAAGCACGTGGCCTGGGATTGGTCGATCGCCTCCAAGACCTTCTGGGTGACCGCCTGGTGTATGTGATCGAAGAGGTGCAACCCAATCCGGACGTTGCCCAGCTTCGAGTGACCTATGAGCGCTTCTGGCAGGAAGCCGGCGAATGCGACGTGGTCATCGCGGTCGGAGGTGGCAGCGCCATCGATACGGCCAAGGCATTGATCGTTGGCACCGAGTCGGGTCGGTTCGATGAGCTGCTCGCGTTGCTGGCAACCGGCAAGCCCTTCGTTCCGCCACGCAGCAAGTTGCTGATCGCGGCCCCGACCACGGCGGGCACGGGCAGTGAAGTCACCCCCTGGGCGACGATCTGGGATTCGGCGAGCCAGAAAAAATACTCGCTGCACCTGGAATGCACCTGGCCCAAGGTCGCGATCATCGACCCGCAATTGATGCTCACGGTGCCGGGTACAGTCACCGTTTCGACCGGTCTGGATGCCTTGTCCCACGCGCTGGAGTCCGTGTGGAACATCAACGCAAACCCGGTCTCGGATACATTTGCCATCTCCGCCATCGCGGACATCCTCGAATGCCTGCCGCTGTTGCGTCGCGATCTGTCCAACCGCGAATTGCGCTCGCGCATGGCACTGGCCGCGCTGAAAGCGGGGTTGGCGTTCTCCAACACCAAAACCGCCCTCGCCCATTCGATTTCCTACGAAATGACCCTGCGCTACGGTTTGCCGCACGGGATCGCCTGCTCCTTCACCTTGCCGCTGGTGCTGGGCCTCGCCTGGGGCCACGACGAAGCGCGTGACCGGACCCTCCAGCGAATCTTCGGCAACGACCTGCAGAAGGCTCAAGGCCAGTTGCGTGAATTCCTGCATAGCCTGGAAGTGAAAACCGAGTTTTCCGACTACGGTGTTACGGCATCGCAAGCCGAGGAAATGATCAGTTACGCCATGCAGGGCGCAAGGGGCAAAAACTTCATCGGCTCTCAAGCCGCCTAGGACCTGCCCGCCACAACCAAGCACTGTCAGCGGCATCACCCGCCGCGACGATTTCCTGCCGCACTCACAAAAGAGTGCACCCGCCGACGCCAATCGGCGGGACCGAACAATAATAAGGAAAAGATCATGAATCGTGCCCAAACCATGCCTGCCCTGGCTGTACACACCGCCTCGTTTCGAGTCGCTCAATGGCGCATGCTGCTGGCGGCGATGTTCTGTTACCTGTTCTTCTACACCGGCAGACAAACCTTCGGTTTTGCCATTCCGGGCATTCAGGCCGAGTACGGGTTTACCAAGGAGCACCTGGGCTGGGCATCGGCTGCCATGCTGTGGGCCTACGCCATTGGCCAGGCAATCAACGGCAACCTCGCCGACAAGTTCGGCGGGCGCCGCATCATGACCCTGGGCGCCGTATTGTCCTGCGGTGCCAACTGGGTGACCAGCTTCGCCAGTAACTTCGCCGCCCTGATCCTGCCCTGGGGTATCAACGGTTATTTCCAGGCATTGGGTTGGGCACCGGGCAGTCGGCTGATCTCCAACTGGTGGAGTGCCGGCGAGCGCGGCAAGGTGTATGGCTTTTACGTGTTCGCCGCCGGTTGCGCCTCGGTGCTGTCTTACGTCACCTCAATCGTAGTGCTGGATGTGATGCACCTGGAGTGGCGCTGGATTTTCCGGTTGCCGGTGCTGTTGATGCTGGCAGGCGGCATCATTTTCTACCTGGTGGCCCGTGAACGCCCGCAGGACATGGGCTTCGAACCGCTCGCCGATACCGGTGTCGCCAACGCCGAAGACAAAAATCACGAAGTGGCGCACGGCGAAGAGGAAACTTCGGCGCAACGCTACAAAGCCGTGCTGAAAAACGTCCGGCTGATCATCGCCGCCGTGTCCCTGGGTTTCCAGAACGCGGCCCGCTACGGCCTGATCGTCTGGGTACCGGTGCACTTCCTGGGTGCCAACTGGAAAAGCGGCGACAGCATGATCGATCCGAAGTGGATCACCGTCGCCCTGCCCGTCGGCATGGCCATCGGCGCGCTCAGCAATGGCTGGATCTCGGACAAGCTGTTCGGCTCCAAACGCTACCTGGCGATCATGCTCTACATGTTTCTCGGCGCAGCCACCAGCCTGTGGATGTGGAGCCTTGCCCCTCACAGCGCGACCGGCCTCGTGGCGTTGTTTCTCTGCGGTTTCTTCGTCTACGGCCCTGCCTCCAGTTTTTGGGCACTGTGTCCGGACCTGGTCGGGGCGAAGCGTGCGGGCACCGCGACGGGCGTGATGAACTTCTCGTCCTATCTGTTCGCCGGCCTGGCGGAACCGCTGATCGGCAGTATGCTCGACAGTACCGGCAACACCTCCTTGATCTTTATCGTGGTCACCACGGCATGCCTTTGCAGCGCGGTGGTCGCACTGTTCATCCGGCGCTGATGCCCGGCTGAAACTTCAATGACTGGCGACTACTCAGGAACAGGATCTCTTCATGTACCAGTACCACAAATGGCTGCGTTCCTTTCATGCGGTGGCGAAGACGGGCAGCTTCACCCTTGCCGCCGAGTACCTGAGCGTCGGCCAGCCGACCGTCAGTGAACAGGTCAATGCGCTGGAGAAGAAGTTTTCCGTGGAGCTGTTTCACCGTCGCGGTCGTTTCATCGAAATGAGTTCGGCAGGACACAAGTTGTATGCCATCACCCAAGGCCTGTTCGGCCAGGAGGATGAAGCCGTGCAGTTACTGCAAAGTTTCAAGCAACGTAAAACCGGAATGCTGCGACTGGGCGCCGTCTCGCCTCCGATTGCAATGAACCTGACTTACGAACTGATGCAACGCCATCCGGATATCGAACTGGAAACCTCTTTCTCTCCTGAAAAGGAAACGCTGGATCGGCTCTTCAACTTCGATATCGACGTGGCGATTCTGGCCCTGTCCGAATTCGACCAGCGCTTTGATACGCAGCTTTACCGACGGTATCCGATCATTGCCGTTGTCCGCGACGACCATCCCTGGGCCCACCAGGAAGCGGTGCACGTCGAGCAGATCAGCGAGCAAAAGTGGGTCCTTCGGGAAAAAAGCTCACGCACCCGCCAGTTGGTCGAGGAAAGCTGCAAGCGACTCGACGTCTCGCTGAACTGCGTCATGCAACTGAACAGCCGGGAAGCCATCGTCCACGCCATCGCCAAGGGCATCGGGATCGGTTTCGTGTCTGCCGTGGAATACGCCGAAACCCCTGGCACAAAACCTATCACCTTCGTCAATCACCCGTTTTCCATCGACTACCACCTGTGCTGCCTCGGTATTCGCAGAAACCGGCCAATGATCGCCGAGTTGTTCGACTCAAGCCCGACGCCGGCAACCTGATTACGCAACACGTTCGAACCCTCCCCAGGCTTACTTCTTTTAGAAGAGGGACGGCCTGACCCTACCTCAAAATGGAGACTCACAATGCAATACAAACAACCGACTCAGTTGCAAGCCGTGGTACTGGATTGGGCGGGCACCGTCGTTGATTTCGGTTCCTTCGCACCCACGCAAATTTTCGTCGAAGCGTTTGCCGAGTTTGGCGTGGCGGTTTCCCTGGAGGAAGCACGCGGCCCCATGGGTATGGGCAAGTGGGACCACATCCGCACCTTGTGCAATCAACCGCAGATCGCCGAGCGATATCGTGCAGTGTTTGATCGCTTACCGACAGACGATGACGTGACGGCTCTCTACGAGCGGTTCATGCCGCTGCAGATCGAGAAGATCGCCCTGCACTCCGCCCTGATCCCCGGGGCGCTGGACGCCATCGCAGCCTTGCGCGACAAAGGCCTGAAGATCGGTTCGTGCTCCGGCTACCCGGCCGTCGTCATGGCCAAAGTGGTCGAACTGGCCCGTCACAATGGCTACGTTGCCGACCACGTGGTCGCCACCGATGAAGTGCCCAATGGTCGCCCCTATCCTGCCCAGGCCCTGGCCAACGTTATCGCCCTGGGGATCAGCGACGTCGCGGCCTGCGTGAAGGTCGACGACACCTGGCCCGGCATTCTCGAAGGCCGCAGCGCCGGGATGTGGACCGTCGCGCTGACCTGCTCGGGCAACGCACTGGGCCTGACCTACGATCAGTACAGGGATTTACCGTCTGACCAACTGGCCGAAGAACGGGCCCGCATCACCCGGATGTTCGAAGGTTCCCGCCCGCACTATCTGATCGACACCATCGTCGACTTGCCCGGGGTCATCGACGACATCAACGCCCGTCTGGCGCGTGGGGAAACCCCACAGCAAAGCTGATCGCCCTCAGGCCTGACCCATGGCGCAGCCGGCACGCTGGACTGCGCCAAGGGTATCGACGGCGATCCACGTTACATCCTTTGGCCGATCCATTATGGCGCCCTCGCCGCGATCACCAATACAGTGGAGCCTGCTTTCATGGCCTGGACACCGACCTTGTTTATGAAGGGCAACGCATCCTCGAGCAGGCCAATCCTTCGAACGACAAAAAAGGGAATCCACGATGAAAGGGTACTGGATCATTCTCGGGTCTGCCGTCACCGATACGGATGCCCAACAGGAGTACGCCCGGTTGTGGGCGCCCATCGCTGAACGATACGGCGCAAAGCTCAAAGCGCTGGACCCGGCGGCATTGCTGGAATCGCACAACAGCAAACGCGTATTGGCCGTCGAATTCCCCAGCTACGCCCTGGCGAAAGCTTGCTATGAGGACCCGGCCTACGCAGAAGCGAAGGCGTTTGCATTACGCGCGGCGCGGCGTGAATTGATGGTTATCGAGGGTATTTTGGGGGATTGAGGAGTGGTTGAGGTCAGCCGTGGGCCGAACACAGAGATTACTACCGGCGATTAAGCGCTCTCCTTTCACATAAAAGCGGCAAACCTTCTCCCCCGTAAACAAAAAGCGGGCGCCTTGGCGCCCACCTCCATTCACACCTTCGACTGCGCCCGCAATCGCCGCCCTACCACGTCCATCAGGTCAGATCCGTCCGGCAACGGGATGGCCAGTAGCGGAGAGAAATCTTTCAACACCTTGCTTTATACATATGGACATCCGTATATTCGCCTATCCATATGTTTAAGGCATCCGGCATGCTCACCCCTCCTGAAGTCTTCAAAAGCCTGGCCGACGAAACACGCGCCCGCGCCACCTTGCTGATCGCTCACCAAGGCGAACTGTGCGTCTGCGAACTGATGTGCGCCCTCGACGACAGCCAACCGAAGATCAGCCGCCACCTCGCCCAACTGCGCAGCAGTGGCCTGCTGCTAGATCGGCGCCAGGGGCAATGGGTCTACTACCGGCTCAATCCCGACCTTCCCGACTGGGTACACGAGATGCTTCGGCTGACGTTGCAGGGCAACGCCGAGTGGCTGCAGACCAACGCTTCGCGCCTGCAGAACATGGACGGGCGACCTGTCCGCGATGCGGCGTGCTGCTGAACCCCCAATGGGACTTTTCGACCCATGTCCGCAAGAGCTGAAGGAGCAATCATGCGAGTCCTGTTCATGTGCACGGCCAACAGCTGCCGCAGCATCCTCTCGGAGGCCCTGTTCAATCACCTGGCGCCACCGGGATTCGAAGCCGTGAGTTCCGGCAGCTTTCCCAAGGGCCAGGTGCTGCCGCGCAGCCTGACCACACTGCAACACGCCGGCATCGCCATCGACGGTTTGAACAGCAAGGGCAATGACGCCTTCGTGGATAACCCGCCGGACATCGTCATTACCGTGTGCGACAAAGCAGCCGGTGAAAGCTGCCCGGTGTATTTCGGCCCGGCGCTGAAAGCCCATTGGGGCCTGGAAGATCCTTCCGACGTAGCAGGCGATGAAGCCGTGATCGACGCTGCTTTCCGCGCCACGCTGGCACACATCGAGCAACGCTTCACCGCCTTCTTCGCCCTGCCCTTCAACGACCTCGACCGCGATGAACTCAAACGCGAACTGGACCGAATCGGCGCTCTTTGAGCCGGAGTCAACATGACTGAACAACTGCCCAACCTTGACCTCTCTCTGTTCGACGAATCGCCAATCGCATCCCGTGCGGGCGAACACAAACCGCGCATCCTGTTGCTCTACGGCTCCACCCGCGAGCGCTCGTTCAGCCGGCTGATGGTGGAAGAAGCTGCGCGCCTGCTGCAGCACTTCGGTGCAGAAACACGCATCTTCAATCCCAGCGGTTTGCCACTGCCCGACGATGTGCCGGTGGATCATCCCAAGGTGCAGGAACTGCGCGACCTGGTGTTGTGGTCGCAAGGTCAGGTCTGGTGCTCGCCGGAACGGCACGGCGCCATGTCCGCCGTGTTCAAGGCGCAGATCGACTGGATCCCCCTCGCACTTGGCGCCGTGCGCCCGACACAGGGCAAGACGCTGGCGGTGATGCAGGTCTGCGGGGGCTCGCAGTCGTTCAACGCGGTCAATCAGCTGCGCGTCCTGGGCCGCTGGATGCGCATGTTCACCATCCCCAATCAATCCTCGGTGCCGAAGGCCTACATGGAATTCGACGACGCCGGCCGGATGAAGCCTTCGCCGTTCTACGACCGGGTGGTGGACGTCATGGAGGAACTGGTGAAGTTCACCCTGCTGCTGCGCGATCACCAGGCGTATCTGGTGGATCGCTACTCGGAACGCAAGGAAAGCGCCGAGCAGCTCATGGCGCGGGTGAACCAGCGTTCAATCTGAGGTCAGCATGTGCATCGAAATCGGGGTGCATTGGCGACGAAATCGCGACCCTGTCAGCGCGCTCAGCCAAAACGCCTGCTCCTCAGGACGAATAAACCTCAGCCCCCTGCCGCACCGGCGCCTTGAACCTGTGCGGTTGCTGCCACGCCAGCTGCGCCTGGACATCCGCGACCGCCTCCAGGACGCGCTGCGCCCAGCGCTCATCATCCGGACGCACCACCACCACGCGAAACCCGTGGTCATGGCCTTCGAGCTTCACGCCCTCGGAATCATCGACATGCAAATCGATGTCGAAGGCTCGCGGCAGTTTCGAAGGTGCATTCAACAGCCCGCGTTCCGCCAGGACACGCTCGTGCCGTACGCTGTTGACCACCCCGTCGACATGGATGCCGTACAGCATCAGCCAGCGTCGGATGTAACCCGGTGTCCGGCCGGACGAGGTATAGACCCAGACACTGCAGCCCTGGCGCCGCAACTCACCCATCAGCTCGCGAGCGCCCCTGCGCAGCGGCTCGCCCAGCCAGCGATGTACACAGGCCGGAAGCCGGCTCTGCTCGGCCGCGCTGTGATGGGGCAGACAGGCCAGGGTGTCATCGATATCAAACGAAATACGCACGCGCTGGCACCCGGACATCGGGATGAAAGCCTGGGTGGCCTGCCACGCCTGACTCACGGCGTCGCGGCATTTATCGAGCATCGGATAGCGGCTCATCATGCGCCCCCCTGGTAAGCAGGCAGTTTTCGTTCGTAGAGGAAAAACTTCCTTGGGTCCGGTGACTGATCTTCCAGGAAAGCGGCGTATTTTTTCTTGATCTTGGGCAATTCATACAACGACTTGACACCATGCTTGGCGGAGTTGCGGATGACCGATGACGGGTTGAAGTAACCCTTGGCGTTGTCCAGCGTCAGCACGAACGGCGGCAACCCGGCGCGCATGAGCAGGTAGCTGACGATCAGCGAACCACTGCGGTGGTTGCCCTCGATGAACAGTTGCGGCTTGCTGAGAACGCGGACATAGACACCGGCCGCACGCTTCCACACCGACTCGCTGCGATAGGCGCAATACCAGTTGTAAAGGTCCTTGATGCCGCCCTCGACATTGTTGAAGAAGTGCGCTTCGGTGGCCTCCAGGTGCTGGGCGAATTCGATCCGGCGTGCCGGGTCCTTGCCGCATAGCACGGTGGCATTGATTTCCAGCATCAGGTTCAGGTGCTGAAGATGGAACAGGTCGACATCCTGTGCGACGTATTCATCAATCAGCGCATACCCCTGCAACACGTTTTGCAGCACTTCGTCGGTGAACGGGTCACGGGGTTCGGTGAACTGCATGCTGAGCTCGACAAAGCGGCCCTGTACTTCACGCAGTGCCCCTTCAATCGCGGCGAGATCAAGACGACGCTTGGCAAACATTGGCAATCCTGAGCAAGAGATCGGTAAGACGGAAAACGGCCGCACACCCACCAAAACCCTTGGCGGCATGCGGCCCTGGCCGGACGAGGTTGATCAGCTGAACTTGCCGCTGATGTAGTCCCCGGTCATCTGTTCGCGCGGGTTGTCGAAGATCTGGGTGGTAGGGCCCATCTCCACCAGATAGCCGGTGCGCGTGCCCTGGGAAATATCCACCGAGAAAAACGCGGTCGTGTCCGCGACACGGATGGCCTGCTGCATGTTGTGGGTCACCAGGGCGATGGTGTAGTCCTTCTTCAACTCGACCATCAACTCTTCGACCCGGCGAGTGGCGATCGGGTCGAGTGCCGAGCAGGGTTCGTCCAGCAGCAGGACTTCCGGTTCGGTGGCGATGGCGCGCGCGATACACAGGCGTTGCTGCTGGCCACCGGAGAGCGACAGGCCGCTGACCTTGAGCTTGTCCTTGACCTCATCCCACAGCGCGGCGCCCTGCAGGGCGTGCTTCACACGGTCACCGATATCGCCCTTGTAGCGATTGAGGCGCAGGCCGAACGCAACGTTGTCGAAGATGCTCATCGAGAACGGGTTGGGCTGCTGGAACACCATGCCGATGTAGCGACGCACGACCACGGGATCAACGCCCTTGCCGTAGACGTCCTGGCCGAGAAAATGCACATGGCCTTCGAAGCGAAAACCCTTCACCAGGTCGTTCATCCGGTTGAGGCTGCGCAGCACGGTACTCTTGCCGCAGCCGGACGGGCCGATGAAGCCGGTGATCTTGTTCTTTTCAATCGGCACGTGGCTGTCACGCACGGCCATGAAGTTGCCGTAGAAAATCTTGTCGAGCTTGCAGTCCATGACCACAGGGGCCTGGGTCTCGAACGGGGCAGCTTTTGGCATGGATAAGGCGGTCATAATTCAGATGCTCCGATTCTCAATACTTGGGCTTGCCGAAAATACGGCTGACGACGTTCACGACCAGCACGATCATCACCAACACCAGCGAGGCCGCCCAGGCGAGCTCGAGCTGGTTGTCAAAAGGCATGCCGGAGAAGTTGTAAATCAGCACGGCCAGCGATGCCGTGGGGTTCATCACCGCCAGGCTGCCCTCGTGGTAGATCCAGTAGTTGCTGAACAGCGCGGTGAACAACAGCGGCGCGGTCTCGCCCGCTGCACGGGCCACAGCCAGCATGACGCCGGTGAGGATCGCCGGCATGCCGGTGGGCAGGATGATTTTCCAGATCACTTGCGAGCGGGTGCAGCCCATGCCGTAGGCGGCGTCCTTCATGATCTTGGGCACCATCTTCATCGACTCTTCCGCCGTCAGCACCACGATGGGCAGCATCAGCACGGCCAGGGCCACGCCACCGGCAGGTGCCGAGTACGTACCGGTGGTCATCACCACCAGCGCGTAGGCAAACACACCGGCCAGAATCGAAGGCAGCCCGGTGAGCATCTTGGCGGCAAAGCGCGCGGCGTTGGCCAGCTTGCTTTCCGGACCCAGCTCAGCCAGGAAAATGGCTGCCATGATGCCTACCGGCACGGCGATGGCCGCGGCGATACCGACCATGACGAAGGTGCCCGCCATCGCGTTGCCGAAGCCGCCACCGGTCTCGAACCCGGTGGGCGGCAGTTCGGTGAAGACTTCCAGGCTCAGGCGTGCGCCACCGCGGGTGATCAGCATGTAGAGCACCGACAGCAACGGCACGCTGGCGATCACGGCGCCGAGCCAGACCAGCGTGGTCAGTACCAGGCTGCGCAATGCACGGCCCTCGAACTTGCGCTGCAGGCTGGGCAACGCGTCTATAGGGGTCGTCAGGCTCGTCATTATTTATTACCCCGCTGGGCATAGACCATGATCATGGAGCCGATGACGTTCACGACCAGCGTGATGAACATCAGCACCAGTGCGGCGTACATCAACACCTCGATCTCGCTCGGCCCGGCTTCGGGGAAGTTCAGCGCCAGCAAGGCCGCCAGGGTGTTGGCCGGTGCGAACAGGGAAAGGGAGATGTTGTTGGCGTTGCCCACCAGCATCGCCAGGGCCATCGTTTCACCCAGCGCCCGGCCCAGGCCGAGGACCAGCGAGCCGAAAATGCCGGTGGCGGCGGACGGCACCATCACCTTGAGAATCGCTTCCCAGTGGGTGGTGCCCATGCCGTAGGCCGCCTGTTTGGTTTTCATCGGGACGGCGGTCAGCGCGTCCTGGGAAACGGCCGCGATGGTCGGCAGAATCATGATGGCCAGTACCAGCGCCGCGGGCAGCAACCCGGGGCCGCTCAGGGACGTGCCGAAAAAAGGAATCCAGCCAAGCTCGGTGTGCAACCACGTCGTCAGGGGCCGAATCGCCGGGATCACTACGTAGATCCCCCACAGGCCGTAAACGACGCTGGGGATGGCTGCGAGCAATTCGACGATGGTGCGAAAAACAGCTGCAAGCTGGGCGGGCAGGAAATCCTGGGTCAGGAAAATCGCCATGCTGACACCGAAAAAGCCTGCGATCATCAAGGCAATCAGGGCGCTGTAGAGCGTGCCCCAAATGGCCGGCAGAATGCCGTACTTGCCTTGGTTAACGTCCCAGACGCTCCCGAACAGGACGTCCAGTCCGTGCTTTTCCATCCCTGGAAGCGCCTTGTGCCCGACCTCGAAGACCAGGGCGAACACCACTGCCAGAATCAGCACCACGCCTACGCGCGCAAGCGCACGGAAGGTCCGATCGACCAGAAAATCCTTTGCGGAAGGCGGTTTGCAGGCGGAGTCCGGATTGACCGGTACGACAAAAGGTTTGTTCATGGGCTGATTCCGGAACGGTGGGGGAAACTCCCCCGGCGTGGCTGGCAGCACACGCCGGGAGAGGCCACGCGGGCGTTACTGGATGTTGGCAGACGCTTTGCGAACCTGTTCAACGACCGACTGCGGCAGCGGGATGTAGCCCATCGAATCGGCGATCTTCTGACCTTCGGTCAGGCTGTACTCGACCATTTCACGCATGGCCTTGGCTTTTTCCGGGCTCTCGTTCTTCTTGCGGAAGATCATCCAGGTGTAGGACGTGATCGGGTAAGACTTGGCACCGTCCGGATCCGGCAGCCAGGACACCAGGGACTCCGGCATCTTCACCGCCGCCAGTGCTTCGGCGCCGCTTTCGGCGTTTGGCACAACGTACTGACCGGCCTTGTTCTGCAATTGGGCGAAGTCGACCTTGGCCAGTTTGGCGAAGCCGTATTCGATGTAACCGATGGCGCCCGGGGTCTGGCGTACGGTGGCGGTGACGCCATCGTTCTTCGGCGACTTGATGAATTTGTCACTGGCCGGCCAGTTGACGGTGTTGCCTTCACCCAGGTCCTTGTTGAAGGCGGTGTTGATCGCCGACAGGTGCTTGGTGAAGACCGCCGTGGTGCCGCTGGAGTCTGCACGCACGACCACGGTGATCGGCATGTCAGGCAGTTTCAGTTCCGGGTTGGCGGCGGCGATCTGCGGATCGTTCCAGTGGGTGATCTTGCCCAGGAAGATGTTGGAGTAAACGTCACGTGGCAGCTTCAGGCCTTTAGGGCTGCCTGGCAGGTTGTACGCCAGAACGATTTCACCCGCCGTCATCGGCAGCAACTGCACGCCTTCGGCAACCTTGGCGATGTCTTCGTCTTTCATGGCCGAGTCACTGGCGGCGAAGTCGACGGTCTTGTTCAGGAAATCCTGTACGCCCGCACCGCTGCCCTTGGACTGGTAGTCCACGGTGACGCCCGCAGTTTTCTTGCTGAAGTCCTTGAACCAGGTGAGGTAGATCGGAGCCGGGAAACTGGCACCCGAACCTGTCAGGCGTACGCTTTCCGCAGCGAAAGACACTGAGGTGGCGCACAGAGATACTGTCACGGCCAGCGCAGCAGACTTAAACAAACTCTTCATCAAAGGAACTCCATGTGTTTACGGGGCTACGGCACTCTGCACCTCTTTTGTTAAAGGTTTATGACAAAGGAATGGCAAACGGCCCGCTGTGCGATCGGTCTGTCATGTTTCGCGGGGCATTCCACGTGCATCAGGCGCAAAAAGAATGATCGATGGCTCCCGACAGTCATCCAACCGACACATTGAATCCCTACGCTAGGGACAGGAGCTGTCCCCTGGAGGCTCTGTCCAGCCAACCGATTCGGAACAGCGCGCATGAAGGCAATGGACACTGCTACGGCAAAAAGAAAGGGCATCAAGCTGCGTGCCACGGTGATTTACCGCAGGGATGGAGAAGTGCTGTTTGTGCGCAAGCGCAATTCGAAATGGAACCTGCCGGGTGGGACGGTGGAGCGCGACGAGACGCCTCTGCAGGCGGCCCGCCGGGAGATGGCCGAAGAAACCGGCCTGGCGTGTGACGAATTGCGCTACATCGCCGAGTTCCGCGAGGACAAGGTCATCCACTACCTGTTCGAAGCCAGGACAGCGGCTTGCAAACCTCGGCCCTGCAATGAAATAGACGCCTGCCGCTGGATCAAGCCCAAGGAAGTGTCGAAGCGCCGGGTGCGGCGACCGATCAAGGTCATTCTCAAGCGTTGCGCCTGAGAAAGACGGCCCCTGTTCTTCGCGCGGAGTCGTCAGTGAAGCGCATGACGCGCTAGGCATCGCCCTCCACTTCACTTTCGACCGCATCGCGCAGTGCACTGTCGGCCTCCAGGCCGATCATCTCCCACTTGTGTTTGCCGTGATTACCCACGTAAGCGTCATGGGCAGCATCGGGGTACACGGTCGCATCTTTATTCAAGTGCCCAGGTCCAAAAAAGAACCAGACGCCCTTGGCTTTTGTGGCGATGCAATCTATCTGCCCGTCTTCATAAGCCACTGCCCGCGAAGAACCACCTGCATCCCCGGGGCGCATTTTCGGCAGTTTGCGGGTGATATTCACAAAGTAGCCTCGACCGTTTTTATGGACAGAGGATTTCTTTATCTGAACTTTGTGGATGACACTTCCATCGTCCACGAGCAGGTCGTAATGCGCGTTATCGCCCATCGGTTGGCTCACCACTGCACCGCGACTGATGCATTCGAGAGCAAATTCAAGCTCCAGGACCTGCCCGGCAAGACGTGTTTTTGAACCGCTCATTGCTTGCTTCCTTTCAATCTCATGAGTTACCAAAAATTCCCTGCAGGAGCGAGCAGGCCCCGGGCGGTGTTCCGACGATGGTCGTCAAATGCGACGCGGGGCATCAGGCTTCCATTAACGTTTCACGTTGGCCCGCGCGCTGTGCAGCTTCTTGTAGCTCTCGATCAGGCGCAGGTGCCGATCGAGCCCTTCCAGCTTCATGCTGGTCGGCGTCAGGCCATGGAAGCGCACGCTGCCGTTCACCGAGCCGATCGCCGCGTCTGTGCGCTCGTTACCGAACATGCGCCGGAAGTTGACCTCGTAGTCCGCCAGTTCCAGGTCTTCGTCCAGCTCCATCTCCAACACCACATTGACCGCCTGGTAGAACAACCCACGCTCGACCGTGTTGTCGTTGTATTGCAGGAAGGTTTCCACCGCCTCCTTCGCTTCCTCGTATTGCTGCAAGGCGAGGTAAATCAGCGCTTTCAGCTCGAGGATCGTCAACTGGCCCCAGGCGGTGTTGTCGTCGAACTCGATGCCGATCAGGGTGGTGATGTCGGTGTAGTCGTCCAGCTCGCTTTCCACCAGCCGCTCCACCAGGTCCTTCAATTCGGCGTCGTCCAGGCGATGCAGGTTGAGGATGTCTTCGCGGAAGAACAGCGCCTTGTTGGTGTTGTCCCAGATCAGGTCGTCGACCGGATAGATCTCCGAATAATCCGGCACCAGGATGCGACACGCCGTGGCACCGAGGTGCTCGTATACCGCCATGTACGATTCCTTGCCCATGCTCTCGAGAATGCCGAACAGCGTGGCGGCTTCTTCGGCGTTGGAATCTTCACCCTGGCCCGAGAAGTCCCACTCCACGAACTCGTAGTCGGACTGGGCGCTGAAAAAGCGCCAGGACACCACGCCGCTGGAATCGATGAAGTGCTCGACGAAGTTGTTCGGCTCGGTCACCGCGTGGCCTTCGAAGGTCGGCTGCGGCAGGTCATTGAGGCCTTCGAAGCTGCGGCCCTGCAACAACTCGGTCAGGCTGCGTTCCAGCGCCACTTCAAAGCTTGGGTGCGCGCCGAACGAAGCAAACACACCGCCGGTGCGCGGGTTCATCAAGGTGACGCACATCACCGGGAATTCCCCACCCAGAGACGCATCCTTCACCAGCACCGGGAAGCCCTGCGCTTCCAGGCCCTGGATCCCGGCAAGAATCCCCGGGTACTTGGCCAGCACTTCGCTCGGCACATCCGGCAGCGCAAATTCGCCTTCGATGATTTCGCGCTTGACCGCGCGTTCGAAGATTTCCGACAGGCACTGCACCTGGGCTTCCGCCAGGGTATTGCCGGCGCTCATGCCGTTGCTCAGGTACAGGTTTTCGATCAGGTTGGACGGGAAGTACACCACCTCGCCGTCGGACTGACGCACAAACGGCAGCGATACGATGCCGCGCGCCTCATTGCCGGAGTTGGTGTCGTACAAATGCGAGCCACGCAGCTCGCCGTCGCGGTTGTAGATTTTCAGGCAGTAGGCGTCGAGGATTTCCGGCGGCAGTTCATCCTTGCGCCCCGGCTTGAACCAGCGCTCATCCGGGTAGTGCACGAACGGCGCGTTGGCGATCTCCTCGCCCCAGAACTGGTCGTTGTAGAAGAAGTTGCAGTTCAGGCGCTCGATGAACTCACCCAGCGCCGAGGCCAGTGCACTTTCCTTGGTCGCGCCCTTGCCGTTGGTAAAGCACATCGGCGACTGCGCATCGCGGATGTGCAGCGACCAGACGTTGGGCACGATATTGCGCCACGACGCAATCTCGATCTTCATGCCCAGCCCCGCCAGGATGCCCGACATGTTGGCGATGGTCTGCTCCAGCGGCAGGTCCTTGCCCACGATGTAGGTGCCTTCCTGCGACGCCTGGGTCGGCATCAGCAGTGCCTGGGCATCGGCGTCGAGGTTTTCCACTTCCTCGATGACGAATTCCGGCCCGGCCTGCACCACCTTCTTGACCGTGCAGCGGTCGATGGAACGCAGGATGCCCTGGCGGTCCTTGTCGGAAATATCCGCGGGCAACTCGACCTGGATCTTGAAGATCTGGTTGTAGCGGTTTTCCGGATCGACAATGTTGTTCTGCGACAGGCGGATGTTGTCGGTCGGGATATTGCGGGTCTGGCAGTACAACTTCACGAAGTAAGCCGCGCACAACGCCGACGATGCCAGGAAGTAATCGAACGGACCTGGAGCCGAACCGTCGCCCTTGTAGCGAATCGGTTGATCGGCAATCACAGTGAAGTCGTCGAACTTGGCCTCAAGCCGAAGGTTGTCGAGAAAGTTGACCTTGATTTCCATAGGGGATTACCAGAATAACGAGCCAAAACGAATTGGCCGCCATTATCCGGCTTTTGCGGCAGAAGTCCTGCGCTTTCATCAGGGGCTGCCGACCGGTCCGGCAATCACCCCACTCCGTGGCCATGTATCGCAATGTATCTGGCGGCGTTCTGGATACATGCGTTTTCACCCGCCCGGCGATTCGACACAGGCCAGATACGTCCTTGCGTTGAAATGCACCCACGGTTTCAAGGGGATCATCCAGAGCCCCGGACCAACGGCTCGCAACGGAGACATCAGCATGAAGATGGCACTGCACAACACCCCCGGCACCCACCGCCGCCGTCTGGTCGGTTCGTCGATCCTCGCGATCGCGCTGTTTGGCGCGTTGGGCACGGCCCAGGCACAAACGGCGGCCCAGCCCGTCGCCCCACAGGCCAGTGCGAGCTACTCGGCGCCCTCCCCCTTCGGCCCGCTCAAGCACATCAAGGCCGGCCTGCTGGACGTGGCCTACGCCGAAACCGGCCCGGCCAACGGCCCGGTGGTGATCCTGCTGCACGGCTGGCCGTACGACATCCACAGCTATGACGACGTCGCGCCGATCCTCGCCGCCAAGGGCTACCGCGTGTTGATGCCCTACGCACGGGGCTATGGCGATACGCAGTTCCTTTCCAGACAAACCCTGCGCAACGGCCAACCCGCGGCGCTGGCCAGCGACGTGATCGACTTCATGGACGCACTGAAGATCAAGCAAGCGGTGCTCGGGGGTTATGACTGGGGCGCACGCACCGCCGATATCGTCTCGGCGTTGTGGCCGGAGCGGGTCAAGGCACTGGTGTCGGTCAGCGGCTACCTGATCGGCAACCAGGCCGCCGGCCAGAACCCGCTGCCGCCCAAGGCTGAATTGCAGTGGTGGTACCAGTTCTACTTCGCCACCGAGCGCGGTCGTGCCGGTTACGAGAAAAACACCCATGACTTCGCCAAGCTGATCTGGCAACTGGCTTCGCCAAAATGGGCCTTCGATGACGCCACCTTCGATCGCAGCGCCAAGGCCCTGGAGAACCCCGATCACGTCGACATCACCGTGTTCAACTACCGCTGGCGCCTGGGCCTGGTCCAGGGCGAGAGCCAGTACGAAGCGCTCGAGCAGAAACTGGCCACGGCACCGTCCATCGGCGTGCCGACCATCACCCTCGAAGGCGACGCCAACGGCGCCCCTCACCCGAAACCCGAGGACTACGCCAAGCGCTTCACCGGCAAGTACGAGTTCCGCCTGATCAGCGGCGGCATCGGCCACAACCTGCCCCAGGAAGATCCAAAGGCGTTCGCCCAGGCCGTGATCGACGCCGATCACCTCTGAGCGCACTCACCGAGTTCGATGGCTGTAAAAAAAGGCTCGTTGCTGCAACGAGCCTTTTTCGTCTTTCGATCATCCGTCGAGCAACGAGATCAGGCGCGGATCGATCACGGTCTCCGACACCTCCAGCACGGCCAGGGTGACCGGTAACTTGAAACGCCGGCGACCCGCGCTGCCGGGGTTGAGATACAAACGTTGGCCGCGCCATTCGATATTCGGTTTGTGCGAGTGGCCGGTTATCACCAGCCTGATGGCCGCGTCCAACTCGGCCGGGACATCGGCAATGTCGTGCACCAGCAGTGTTTCCCAGCCTGCGATATCGAAACGCAGAGCGTCAGCGATGTCTTGCGCCCACTCGGCCTTCAGGTCGTTATTACCGCGCACGACGTACAGCTGCGCGATTGTCCGCAGCTGATCCAGAATGTCCGGATGGCCGATGTCGCCGGCATGGACGATCCGCTCACAGCCCTGCAACGCAGCAAGCGCCTCGGGACGGAGCAGGCCATGGGTGTCCGAGATGACGCCGATTTTCATGCGGTGGTCCCCTGTAGGAGCGAGCGTGCTCGCGAAAAACGCAAGAACACCGCGGGGCATCTGACACCCCGCGTCATCGTTAACGACCATCGCGAGCAAGCTCGCTCTTGCAGGGGCGAACGTCAGGCTTTGGCGGCCATTGCGGTCACTTCCACGCGCATGCCTTCCACCGCCAGGGCGGCGACGCCGACGGCGGCGCGAACCGGCCATGGTTTGGCGAAGAAGCGTTTGTACACTTCGTTGAACGCGGCGCGGTCGGCCATGTCGGTGAGGTAGATGGTCAGGTGCAGGACGCGGTCCATGGAACTGCCGGCGCGCTCCAGCGCCACTTTCAGCGCTTGCAATGTACATTCGCTTTGCAGGGTGATGTCGCCCAGTTCCAGACTGCCGTCGGCACGGGTCGGGATCTGGGTCGACACCAGAATGCCGCCGAAACCGGCCACGTCGGAGGAGATGGAATCGGCGTCCGGATCGGGCGTGAAGGCGATGTCTTGGTTAGCCATGGGGTTCTCTTGTTTGTGAAATAAAAGGGGCAGGCAGTTTACCGCGTCACCTGACGACGTGCGCCTCTTTACCGAACACCGGCGCTGCGCCGGGTAAATTGCTGCTCGGTGACCAGGCTGCCCCACTGGCTGCCAGGCTCCTCCAGCGTCAATTCAAACCCGGCCGCTTCGTAGAGCTGGCGGGCCGCGTCCAGCCCCTTGAACGTCGACAGCTCGATCGCGTCGAAGCCAAGACGGTCGCAAAACGCCACGGCCTCGTGCAGGAGGCGACGGCCCACGCCGCTCCCACGGCAACCCTCGTCCAGGATGAACCAGCGCAAGTGCGCCTGGTTATTGCCCATGTCCTGCCCGTCGATGGCGATCGAACCGACGATGCGATCGTTCATCATCGCCAGCCAGATTTGGTTGCAGGGCTGATCCAGGCGCCCCACGAACTCGGCGAGGCCGCTGGCGACCCGGCTTTCAAAGAACTGCCCGAACCCGGAATGCCTGGCATAGAAAGCGGCATGCATTTCGGTCACCCGGCCTACGACACCCGGGCGGTAGCCGGTGCAGATCTCGATCGATCCGCTGGACGCTTGACCCTCACCGGTCCGGTGTGCCTGCAGCGCCCGGGCATAGGCCGTGAGCCCCTGCGCGACCGCCTGTTGTTGCGATGGATTCAAGTGTTCCAGCGCCAATTTGACCTGCAGCTGACTATAGGCATGGATCGCCGCCACCGTGCGCTTGCCCTGCGCCGTCAGTTGCAATCGCTTCACCCGACCATCGGCATCGGCGCTTTCCACCACCTCGCCGGCCTTGATGAGCTTGCCCACCATACGGCTGACGCTGGACTTGTCCAGGTCCAGCAACTGCACGAGCTGCGCGGCGGACAGAGCGCCCTGGGTCTCGATTTCCAGCAGCGTGTGCACGGCGGAGGGCGAGTAATCCGTGGCCGCCAGCGTGGCGCGCATGAAGCCCCACTCACGAACCATGGTGCGCGATGCACCGCGAATCTGTTCAATCAATGCTGGATGAGTGGTCACACCAGAAGCCCTCAAAATTTAGTTGTACTATACAACCATATTCTCGTGCGCGACTTCAACCACTTCGAAAACGAACGCTCTGCATCAGTTATTTATACTCAAATGCCAGCTTAATAATATTTTACCGATACAAGGGTCATCCCTAGTCTTGAACCCAAGAAATGGCAGGCCGTTCGCGTCCTCAATCCAACTCGAAGGGTACACAGATGACCATCGACACAATAAAAACAGACACGCTGATTGTCGGCGCCGGTCAGGCGGGCGTGGCCATGAGTGAACACCTGAGCAAACTCGGCGTGCCGCACCTGGTGCTGGAGCGCCAGCGCATCGCCGAACGCTGGCGCTCCGGGCGCTGGGATTCGCTGGTGGCGAATGGTCCGGCCTGGCACGACCGTTTTCCGGGCCTGGCCTTTGCCGATCTCAGCCCCGACGCGTTTGCCCCCAAGGAACGGGTGGCCGATTACTTCGAAGCCTATGCCCGCCAGTTCAACGCACCGATCCGCACCGGCGTGGACGTGCTGAAGGTCGAACGCAATGTCGGCCGCCCGGGGTTCACCATTGAAACCTCCGACGGCGTGATCGAAGCCAACCGCGTGGTGGCCGCCACCGGCCCCTTCCAGCGTCCGGTCATCCCGCCGATCGCCCCGCAGGATCAAGCCTTTTTGCAGATCCACTCCGCCGACTATCGCAACCCGTCGCAACTGCCCGAGGGGGCGGTGCTGGTGGTCGGTGCCGGCTCTTCAGGGGTGCAGATCGCCGATGAACTGCAGCGCTCAGGCAAGCAGGTCTACCTCTCCGTCGGCGCCCACGACCGCCCGCCTCGCGCCTACCGCAACCGCGATTTCTGCTGGTGGCTGGGGGTGCTCGGCGAGTGGGATCAAGCGGCGATGAAACCGGGTCGCGAGCACGTCACCATCGCCGTGAGCGGTGCCCATGGCGGGCGCACGGTGGACTTCCGTGAACTGGCCCATCGCGGCATGACCCTGGTCGGCCTGACTCAGTCGTTCGAAGGCGGGGTCGCCACATTTCAGCCCAACCTGGCGGAGAACCTGGCCCGAGGCGACGAGAACTACCTGGCGCTGCTCAATGCCGCCGACGCCTACATCGAACGCAACGGCCTGGACCTGCCGCTCGAACCGCAAGCGCGCATCACTTTCCCGGACCCGGCCTGCGTCACGCAGCCGATCCTGCAACTCGACCTGGCCAAGGCCGGCGTGACCTCGATCATCTGGGCCACCGGTTTTGCCACCGACTACAGCTGGCTGAAGGTCAACGCCTTCGACGACCAGGGCAAGCCGCAGCATCAACGGGGTGTATCGAGCGAACCGGGCGTGTATTTCCTGGGCTTGCCGTGGCAATCGCGACGCGGATCGTCGTTCATCTGGGGCGTCTGGCATGACGCCAAGTACGTGGCCGATCACATCGCGATCCAGCGCTCCTACCTTGACTACCACGATGCCGCGCTACGCGCGACGCAAGTCGTCCCGCCCGCCGCCAAGAAAACCGTCAGCGCTTAATCGTTCAGGAGCTTGAAATGGCCACGCCAACCCACACCCGCATTCGCATGTTCAACACTCGGGAAACCTACCCGAACCAGAGCCTGGACAACGACCTGTGCCAAGCGGTTCGCGCCGGCAACACCGTGTATGTCCGGGGCCAGGTCGGCACCGATTTCGAAGGCCGGCTGGTGGGCCTGGGTGACCCGCGCGCGCAGGCCGAACAGGCCATGCGCAACGTCAAGCAGTTGCTGGAAGAAGCCGGCAGCGACCTGAGCCACATCGTCAAGACCACCACCTACCTGATCGACCCGCGCTATCGCGAGCCGGTGTACCAGGAAGTCGGCAAATGGCTCAAGGGCGTGTTCCCGATCTCCACCGGGCTGGTGGTGTCGGCGCTGGGGCAGCCGCAGTGGCTGATGGAAATTGATGTGATTGCGGTGATACCCGAGTAGACCGCGTTGCGGCTATCGCGAGCAGGCTCGCTCCCCCCATTGATCGCATTCCAGGGCGGGAGCGAGCCTGCTCGCGCTGAGGCCCGCACCAACCGGCACTTCGCCCAGGCACACCCAGGAGCCAACCCATGACCTTCTCCATCACCGCCCGCTGCCCCGACACCGGCCAGTTCGGCATCGCCATCAGCTCCTCGAGCATCGCCGTCGGCGCCCGCTGCCCATGGCTGCTGCCGGGTGTCGGCGCCGTGTCCACGCAAAACATCACCCTGCCCTCCCTCGGCCCGGAGGTCCTGGCCCTGATGGAGCAAGGTCTCGCCCCCGCCGAAGCACTGGACAAAGTGCTCACGCGCAATGGCTACAGCCAGTACCGGCAGATCACCGCCATCGACCACCTCGGCCAGAGCGCGCATTTCAGCGGTGCCCAGACCCTGGGCAAGCACAACGCCGTGTCCGGCGAACACTGTGTCGCCGCTGGCAACATGCTCGCCGACCCGTCGGTGATCAGTGCCATGGTCACGGCCTTCGAACACGGCGAAGGCCAGCTCGCCGACCGCCTGCTCGCCGCCCTGCAAGCCGCCATCGGCGCCGGGGGCGAAGCCGGGCCAGTGCATTCGGCGGCGCTGGTGGTGGTCGGCGAACTGACCTGGCCAATCATCAACCTGCGTGTCGACTGGGCCGACGACAACCCCATAGGCGCGCTGGAAAAACTCTGGAACGCCTACCGCCCCCAAGTCCAGGATTACATCGACCGCGCCCTCGCCCCTGACCGTTCCCCCGGCTATGGCGTCGCCGGAGACGACCGATGAGCAGCAGCCGCGACCTGTTGCAAACGCTGGTGGCGTTCGACACCACCAGCCGCGAATCCAACCTGCACCTGATCGGGTTCGTCCGCGATTACCTCGCACGCTTCGACGTGCCGTGCGAGCTGACCTACAACGAGACGCGCAGCAAGGCCAACCTGTTCGCCACCCTCGGCCCGGCCCATGTACCGGGCATCGTGCTGTCCGGGCACACCGACGTGGTGCCGGTAGACGGTCAGCCGTGGACGCTGCCGCCGTTCCAGCTCACCGAGCGCGACGGCAACCTGTACGGACGCGGCACTGCCGACATGAAAGGCTACATCGCCTGCGTACTCGCGCTGGTGCCCGCCCTGGCGAACGCCAACTTGCGTGTGCCGGTGCACATTGCCCTGTCCTACGACGAAGAGGTCGGCTGCCTTGGCGTGCGCTCGTTGCTCGCCGAACTGGAGCAGCGGCCGGTCAAGCCGATGCTGTGCATCATCGGCGAACCGACCGGGTTGAAACCGGTGCTCGGGCACAAGGGCAAACTGGCGATGCGTTGCGACGTTCACGGGCAAGCCTGCCATTCGGCGTATGCGCCGCTGGGGGTCAACGCGATTGAATACGCGGCAGAGCTGATCGGCGAACTGGGCCGCATCGGCCAGCGCCTCAAAGCACCGTCGCTGCACGACCCGCGTTTCGACCCGCCCTGGTCCACGGTGCAGACCGGCGTGATCTCAGGGGGCAATGCCCTGAACATCGTCCCCGCCGACTGCCGCTTCGACTTCGAAATCCGCGCCCTGCCGACGCAGGATCCGAACGAGGTGGCACAGGCGCTCAAAACCTACGCCGAACAACAGCTGGTGCCCCGCATGCGCGCAGTGAGTGAGCACAGTGACATCCGCTTCAGCGAGTTGTCCGCGTACCCCGGCCTGGCCACCGATGCACACAGCGAAGCGGCCGGATTGATCGCCGCGTTCTGCGGCTCCCGGGACTTCACCACCGTGGCCTTCGGCACCGAAGGCGGCCTGTTTGACGCCGCCGGCATCCCCACCGTCGTCTGCGGCCCCGGCAGCATGGAGCAGGGGCACAAGCCGGACGAATTCGTCAGCGTCGAGCAACTCAAGCGCTGTGACGAAATGCTGGCCAGGATGCTGAAGTCGATCAGCTGAATCTCAACCCGGCGCTCCGCCGTGGGAGCGCGCCTGCTCGCGATGAAGCCCTGACAGCCAGCGCAAAATTCCCCCTTGTCAGGGCTCAAGCCAAAATTTAATGAACCCCGCCCCTCCCAGCCCGCCTAACGCTAAGACCATCAGGAGGGCACCCCATGCAAATCGAAACCATCTGGATCCTACTCGCCGCCATTTTGGTGATCATTGAAATCTGGGCCATCAACCGGGTCCGCAAAGCCGAAGGCAAATCCAGCAACAAACTGTTATGGATCGTGTTCATTGTCTTCGTGCCATTGTTCGGCTTGATCGCATGGCTCGTGGCCGGTCCGAAACACACCCAGCACAACCCGCATTCACCGCAAACACGACAGTGAGATGGGAGGCGCTCGGACGACCATTTGGGCTTCCGAAAAACGTGTAGGAATTTACCCTTTGTCACGGGGGTTATTACCCCCGCTTGACCGCGAACCCGCCCCGTTACCTGCCGCCCAATTCCCACCGTACGCCATAACCCCCGCCATAGCGTGAAAGCCGCTAAAACAGTGGCACACAGACTTGCTCCATGCTTTGCAAGCTGGTCCTACAGGTCGGTTGTGAGCGTCAAAAACGGTGCCTATATTCGGGTTGTCGCTGAGCATTGTCAGCGATTGGGTTTCGCAGCCCTTGATTGACTCCTAAATCTCATCAGGCATGATTCAGCCCGCTGCATGATCATGGCGGTTGTGCGTGGGAGACCCTCGGGTCTGCCGGAGTTTGGGGATGTCATCCGGTCTGCGAACTTACGCACAACTGCCACCCATTTGATTCGCAGCAAAGAGGTGGCGATCTGACTTGATTGTGAGGTTTACATGACAACCCAACTTCCTCCGCACCGCTTCATCCCCATGGCTCAATTCGCAACCGATTACCCCGTCCTGGTCATCGATAGCGACGCCCCGCTGCGCGAACTCCACAACTGCATCAGCGAACGCCTCCACGCCGTCCTCCCCTACCTGCAACTCATGGGCTGCACCCACCTCCCCGACTACGCCGAAAACGACATCAACACCGTCGCCAACATCGCCCGGATACTGCTCCAGGACGTGAGCGATGTGTTTCGGGTGGTTGAGCAGAGGGGGTTTGCCAGCGCGAAAGGTGAGTAAACTATCTTCAAATGTAAAAAACCCGCGAAATCGCGGGTTTTTATCAACTTGAGCAAAACAATCAGGTCAGTTTGTCCAGCACATAACGTTTGAACCAAGCCGGCTGAGTATCAGAAACGATGTCTATATTCTCCCCCTCCGTTATTTCAGCAATCTGAGCAAAACTCGAGTCTCCATCCCTCGAGTTGTCGAAGATATACGCCCTGTTAGACACCAAAATAGCATCGGCCAAATTATCCAGGGATCTCCCATAGCGCGACCGAATTTTATCCGGCGGGACGTCATGCCCCCCTATTGAGGCGCGATAGGCGACTCGAGCCACATTGATCTCAGCATCAGCCGTAGCGACGTAGTAAACGTACACCCGATACCCAGCCAAGCGCGCCTGCTGCAACAACGCTATCTTGCTAAGATCTGACATTACAGTTTCGAAAGTAAAACTTGCCCGCTCTTGGATAAGTGACACACGGATGAAATCGGAAAGGACCGACGCGATATAGGAGTCAACTTGCCGCGAAGAAAAGACAAGAACGCCATCCTCAACGATCAAGCCATCAAGCTTGGCTAAAGACTCGGCAGATCGAGCAAGAAAATGACTGGCGCGCAGAAATGGGAGAGCTTGATCAGCATAGAGCTGAAGTTTGAACTGTGCGAAATCCAGCTTGCCCGTTTCACGGATACCCAGTTCGATCGCATCAGGATTGATGTAGTTGACGAGCAAGTGAGCCGGAACTTTCGAGTTGAACGTACTTTTTCCGCTGCCATTCGGCCCAGCGAAAATTCTGACCCTAGGTGTGCTCAAGCTTGTAATTGAGGAACAAGGTCCTCGTGCAGACGCTTTTTGACCTTGAGCCGGGTGCCGGCCTTGATCGTTCCATACGTTTCGACAGAGCGTATAACCACCGTCTCAGCACTGGAAACTCTCACCAGATTACCCTCGCGAACCACAAGCACAGACTCACCCTTCGAAAGGGCGACGTTGTAAGCATCTCGAAACGCCTTCGCTGCAATCGAGGGAATCATGGATTCCTGGGCAATAATTTGCGCTTCGGTCTTGGGTTGTTTTTCTCTCTTACGAGACATATCTGGCTCCGGTTCGCACGTTGCACACACAATCAATAACTATCATACATCCGACCGACCGTCGAGCGGCCAGCCCAGAGGTAGTAGCGAAACGTCCGCCCATCCATGCACACACGATCCCTGTTGGGGTACAGCGTTCATCCGGAAAAATCAGAAATTCGCCGGGGTGTTGGCGCTGATGATTTCCGCTTCGTCCTGGCCGATGTTGCGAAACTTGTGCGGCAAGGTCGTGGGGAAGTAGTAGCCGTCACCGGCGTTCAACACGCTCACTTGCCCGTCGACGGTCAGTTCGACGGTGCCGCGTGTGACCAGGCCGCACTCCTCGCCTTCGGCGTGCACGATCGGCTCTTCGCCGGAACTGGCACCCGGCGCGTATTGCTCGCGCAGCAGGCGCATCTGGCGGCTGGGCACCGAGGCGCCGATCAGCAGCAGGCGCAGGCCGTGGCGGCCGAGGTCGGGCTGTTCGTTGGCGCGGAACACGTATTGGTGCTCGCGGGGCGGTTGGTCGAAGGTGAAGAAGTCGGCCAGGGACATCGGAATGCCTTCGAGCAGCTTTTTCAGGGAGCTGACCGAGGGGCTGACGCGATTCTGTTCGATCAGGGAGATGGTGGCATTGGTGACACCACTGCGGCGGGCCAGCTCGCGCTGGGAGAGTTTGTAGCTTTCGCGTACTAGTTTGAGTCGTGAGCCCGTATCCATGACAGCCTTATGCAAGAAGAACTTAAGGGTTATGGGGGTGGATGGCGGGCGACGCTAGGTCGCGAAAGTGCCGCTTTCCCTGTCCCGGAAATATGAAAGGCGGGTATTAAATCACGTTTGCGGGTGTTGGCCAGCAGGTTCGATGAATGGTGGGATTTCCTGGGTGTTTGCCGGCCCATTTCGCGAGCAGGCTCGCTCCCACAAAGTTTTGAGTGACCCACAAGATTGGCATGTACCTCATAACCTGTGGGAGCGAGCCTGCTCGCTCCCACACTTGATCTACGGTGTCAGCATCAAATTCCAAACCGATCCCGCAGCGCGTAGTACGCGGCCCCCATGGCCGTGAGGGGGGCCTGGAAGGTGCGGCCGCCGATCATGGGCATGTGCGGCAGCGAGGCGAAGGCGTTGAAGCGTTCGGCGTCGCCGCGGATCATTTCCGAAATCAGTTTGCCGGCCAGGTGCGAACAAGTGACGCCGTGGCCGCTATAGCCTTGCATGTAGTAGGCGTTTTTCTCGATGCGGCCGAATTGCGGCATGCGTGACATGGTCAGCAGGAAATTGCCGGTCCAGCGGTAATCGATTTTCACGTCCTTGAGTTGCGGGAAGGTCTTGAGGATTTTCGGGCGGATCAATTGTTCGATGTCGTCCGGTTCGCGGGCGCCGTAGACCACGCCACCGCCGTAGAGCAGGCGGTTGTCGGCGGTAAGGCGGTAGTAGTCGAGCAGGTAGTTGCAGTCTTCGACGCAGTAGTTGTTCTTGATCAGGCTGCGCGCCACCTGTTCCGACAACGGCTCGGTGACGACGATCTGCGAGCCGCACGGCATGCTTTTGGCGGTGACGCGGTTGTCCAGGCCTTGTGGCAGGTAGGCGTTGCCGGCGATCAACAGGTACTTGGCGCGAACCTGGCCCTTGGCGGTGCGCACGGTGATCGGTTCGCCATAAGTGATTTCCAGCGCTGCCGATTGTTCGAAGATCCGGCCACCCAGGCCGATGATCGCCGAGGCTTCGCCCAGGGCCAGGTTCAGCGGGTGGACGTGGCCGCCTTGCAGGTCGAGCAGGCCGCCGACGTAGTTGTCGCAACCCACTTCACGCTTGATGTCCGATGCGCTGAGCAGGGTCAGGTTCATGTTGCCGTAGCGCTCCCAGCTGCTTTTCTGCTCGGCCAGGCCCTTGAGCTGCTTTTTGTTGAGCGCGGCGAAGATCCCGCCCGGACGGTAGTCGCACTGGATGTCGTAATGCTGGATGCGCTGACGAATGATGTCGGCACCTTCGAAGATCATGCTGCCGAGGACTTCGGCGGTCTTGTCGCCGTAGCGTTCCTCGATGACATCGACGTCGCGGCTGTAGGAATTGACCAACTGCCCGCCATTGCGACCGCTGGCGCCGAAGCCGACCTTGGCCGCTTCGAGCACGGTGACGCTGTAGCCGGCCTCGGCCAGGAACAGCGCCGAGGACAACCCGGTGTAACCGGCGCCGATGATGCAGACGTCGCAGTCCACCGCTTGCTCGAGCACCGGGAAGTCACCGGTGAAGTGGCGGGTCGCGGCGTAGTAGCTGTTGACATGGGTTTGTTTGACAGAGTCGTGTTTCATAGGTTTCTCCGAAGGTCGCCGGCAGTGGCGGACGACCGCCGTTCTTTTTATAAGGGTTAGAGCTTGATCCAGGTCGCCTTGAGCTCGGTGTACTTGTCGAACGCGTGCAGCGATTTGTCCCGACCGTTACCCGACTGCTTGTAACCACCGAACGGCGCGGTCATGTCGCCACCGTCGTACTGGTTGACCCAGACACTGCCGGCACGCAAACCGCGCGCAAAGGTGTGGGCCCTGCTGAGGTTGCGGGTCCAGACGCCGGCGGCCAGGCCGAAGATGCTGTCGTTGGCGATGGTCAGCGCCTCTTCCTCGGTGTCGAAGGTGATCAGCGACAGCACCGGGCCGAAGATTTCCTCACGGGCGATGGTCATGGCGTTGGTCACACCGTCGAAAATCGCCGGTTCCACGTACAGGCCGCCCGTGCTCTCCAGGGTACGACTGCCGCCCGCGATCAGTTGCGCGCCCTGGTCCTTGCCGAGCTGGATGTAGCGCAGCACGTTGTCCAGTTGACGCTGGTCGACCACAGCGCCGACGTTGGTTTGCGGGTCCAGGGCGTGCCCCGGTTTCCAGGCTTGCAGCGCTTCCACCAGCAGCGGGATGAACTGATCGCGGATCGACCGCTCGACCAACAGGCGCGAACCGGCGGTGCACACTTCGCCCTGGTTGAAAGCGATGCCGCTGGCTGCCGCCTGTGCCGCCGCGCGCAGATCCGGCGCGTCGGCGAACACCACGTTGGGGCTCTTGCCCCCCGCTTCGAGCCAGACACGTTTCATGTTGCTTTCGCCCGCGTAGATCAGCAGTTGCTTGGCAATGGCGGTCGAGCCGGTGAACGCCAGCACGTCGACGTCCATGTGCAACGCCAGGGCCTTGCCGACCGTGTGGCCGTAGCCCGGCAAGACGTTGAACACGCCTTTGGGGATGCCGGCTTGCAGCGCCAACTGAGCGATGCGGATCGCGGTCAGCGGCGATTTTTCCGAAGGCTTGAGGATGAACGAGTTACCGGCCGCCAGCGCCGGCGCGAACTTCCAGCTGGCCATGATCAACGGGAAGTTCCACGGCACGATGGCGGCCACCACGCCCGCAGGCTCACGGGTGATGAGGCCAAGCTGGTCGTGCGGCGTGGCGGCGACTTCGTCGTAAAGCTTGTCGATGGCTTCGGCGCTCCAGCGGATCGCGTTGGCGGTCGCCGGGATGTCGATGTTCATCGAGTCGTTGATCGGTTTGCCCATGTCGAGGGTTTCGAGCAGGGCCAGTTCTTCACGGTTGGCCAGGATCAGGTCGGCGAAACGGATCAGCGTACGCTTGCGCTCCGCCGGCGCCAGGTGGGCCCAGATGCCGGACTCGAAGGTACGGCGGGCAACGGCCACCGCTTCGTTGGCATCGGCTTCGTCGGTGCTGGCGACGTTGGCCAGGAAGCGGCCGTCGACCGGGCTGAGGCATTCGAAGGTGGCGCCACTGATGGCCGGGCGGTACTCGCCGTCGATGAAGGCGCGGCTTTCGAGGGAGAGGGACTGGAAGTGTTGTTCCCAGTCGCTGCGGGTCATGGTCATGGAGTCGACTCACACAGAGAGGTTGTTGACCGCGTCCCCATGGGAGCGAGCCTGCCCGCGATGGCGGTGGGTCGGTCGACAGGATCGTCGCCTGACCTGGCCTCATCGCGAGCAGGCTCGCTCCCATGGGGGTCGGGTTTTGGCAGGGTCGTCAGACCGTGTGCAAATACCAGTTGTACTCAAGGTCGGAGATGGAGTTTTCGAACTCGGCCAACTCACTTTCCTTGCACGCCACGAACACGTCGATGTACAGCGGATCGATGTACCGGGCCATGATTTCGCTGTCGTCCAGCACGCGCAATGCATCGCGCAGGTTGTTGGGCAGGCTCTGCTCGTTCTGCTCGTAGGAATTGCCTTCCACGGGCGCGCCCGGCTCGACCTTGTGGGTCAGGCCGTGGTGAATGCCGGCCAGGACCGAAGCCATCAGCAGGTACGGGTTGGCGTCGGCACCGGCGACACGGTGCTCGATGCGCACGGCATCCGGCGAGCCGGTGGGCACGCGAACCGCAACGGTGCGGTTGTCGATGCCCCAGCTCGGCGAGTTCGGCACGTAGAACTGGGCGCCGAAACGGCGGTACGAGTTGACGTTCGGGCAGAGGAACGCCATCTGCGCCGGCAGGGTTTCCAGCACGCCACCGATGGCGTGGCGCAGCGCGGCATTCTGCTCGGGATCCTCGCTGGCAAAGATGTTGTTGCCGGCCTTGTCGAGAATCGAAATGTGCACGTGCAAGCCGTTGCCCGCCTGGCCCGGATACGGCTTGGCCATGAAGGTGGTGTCCATCTCGTGGTCGTAGGCGATGTTCTTCACCAGACGCTTGAGCAACACCGCGTAGTCGCAGGCCTTGATCGGGTCATTGACGTGGTGCAGGTTCACTTCGAACTGCGCCGGGGCGCTTTCCTTGACGATGGCGTCGGCCGGGATGCCCTGTTCTTTCGCGCCTTCGAGGATGTCCTGCAGGCAATCGACGTATTCGTCGAGGTCGTCGATCAGGTACACCTGGGTCGACATCGGGCGCTTGCCGGAGACTGGCGAGCGTGGCGATTGCGGACGACCGTTCACGTTGTCCTGGTCGATCAGGTAGAACTCCAGCTCGAACGCGGCGCAGATGGTCAGGCCCAGGTCGTCGAACTTGCTCACGATCTGGCGCAACACTTCTCGCGGGTCGGCGAAGAAAGGTTCACCTTCGAGCTCGTGCATGGTCATCAGCAGTTGCGCGGTCGGGCGCTTCTGCCAGGGTTCGATGCTGAGGGTGCCGGGAATGGGGAAACAGATCCGGTCGGAGTCGCCGATGTCCAGGCCCAGACCGGTGCTTTCCACCGTGGAGCCGTTGATATCCAGGGCAAACAGCGACGCCGGCAGGTTGATGCCTTTTTCGTACACCTTATGAAGACTGGTGCGTTCGATGCGCTTGCCGCGCACCACACCGTTCATATCCGCAATCAGAAGGTCGACGTACAAAACCTCAGGATATTTCTTAAGGAATGCGTTTGCTTCGTTGAGTTGAACGGTACGCAGAGGGACCGACATGATGCACCTATTAGCTGTTAATTATTATGTTCACTGCACTTTCGCCGAGCCAGTCAACCCGAACGGCAAAGTGAAGTCAATAGCGAACACCTGGCCTTTCATCCTTTATTTTCAAGGCTTTCTGGCGGACGAAAGTGCCAAATCAGGGGAACGAGCCACGTAAATCCTGAGGATCGGACGTGCGGCGTTTAGAATTTTTTACATGGCAGTTGTCAATTAAAATCAACAAGGCTAAGCTCCGGAAAAGCTCGTTCAAGTGTCAAACTTCGAGGTGATAAAAATGGCATTCAAGCCATTGATCGGCGTTACTGCGTGCGTCAAACAGATTGGCCTGCACCCTTACCACATCAGCGGCGACAAGTACCTGCGTGCAGTCAGCGTGGCTGCGCAAGGGCTGCCCGTGGTCATTCCTTCCCTGGGCGAACTGACTGAAATCCCTGAGCTGCTCGCCCGTCTCGACGGCCTGCTGCTGACCGGCTCGCCGTCGAACGTGGAACCCTTCCACTATCAAGGCCCGGCCAGCGCGCCCGGCACGGATCACGATCCGGCGCGGGACGCCACCACCCTCCCCCTGTTGCGCGCAGCCATCGCTGCCGGTGTTCCGCTGCTGGGCATCTGCCGCGGCTTCCAGGAAATGAACGTGGCTTTCGGTGGCAGCCTGCACCAGAAGGTCCACGAGCTGCCGGGCATGCTCGACCACCGCGAAGCGGACAGCCCCGAGCTGGCGGTGCAATACGCCCCGGCCCACGCGGTCAGGGTGCAACCGGGCGGCGTGTTCGAAGCACTGCAATTGCCAGCCGAATTCAGGGTCAATTCGATTCACAGCCAGGGCATCGACAGGCTCGCGCCAGGCCTGCGGGCCGAAGCGATTGCGCCGGACGGTTTGATCGAGGCGATCTCGGTGGACCACAGCCCGACTTTCGCCCTCGGCGTGCAATGGCACCCGGAATGGCAGGTGCTGGACAACCCGAACTACCTGCGGATATTCCAGGCGTTCGGCGAGGCCTGCCAGCAACGGGCGGCGCGGCGCAACCAGCGCTGACCCAACCCAAGAATACGTAACGATTGACTGCCCCCTCGGAGGTCGGGTGTGCCTGCGCACATCCGTCATCCGTGAAAAACAACACCCGTAATAACAACAAGTACGACCCAGGCAGCCAGGACGGCGGCGCCGAACAAGCCGGATCGGTACGGGTAATGCCAGCCAGGCATCCCGTACAGGCTTGCAATCCACTTAAGCCCGGCCACGTTGACCGAGCGAACGAAACCTGTTGGGAGTTTCACATGGCAAACGCCTCCAGCACTTACAGGAAGGCTCTTGAAGGTCATCAATCACCGAAAAAGGTGTTGGTGAAAGTCGACCGCGTCACCAAGAAATTCGACGAAACCACGGCCGTGGACGATGTCTCGCTTGAGATCCATCAAGGGGAAATCTTCGCCCTGCTGGGTGGTTCCGGCTCCGGCAAATCGACCCTGCTGCGCATGCTCGCCGGCTTCGAGCGCCCGACCGAAGGGCGGATTCTGCTCGATGGCGTGGACATCACCGACATGCCGCCCTACGAGCGGCCGATCAACATGATGTTCCAGTCCTACGCGCTGTTCCCGCACATGACCGTGGCGCAGAACATCGCCTTCGGCCTCAAGCAGGACCGTTTGCCGGCCGCCGAAATCGACGCCCGTGTGCAGGAGATGCTGCGCCTGGTGCACATGACCCAGTACGCCAAGCGCAAACCCCATCAGTTGTCCGGCGGCCAGCGTCAGCGTGTGGCCCTGGCCCGCTCTTTGGCCAAGCGGCCGAAGCTGCTGTTGCTCGACGAACCGATGGGTGCGCTGGATAAAAAGCTGCGTTCGCAGATGCAACTGGAACTGGTGGAAATCATCGAACGCGTGGGCGTGACCTGCGTGATGGTGACCCATGACCAGGAAGAAGCCATGACCATGGCCCAGCGCATCGCGATCATGCACCTGGGCTGGATCGCCCAGATCGGCAGCCCGGTCGACATCTACGAAGCACCGGTCAGCCGCATGGTCTGCGAATTCATCGGCAACGTGAACGCCTTCGACGGCACCGTGGTGGAAGACCTCGAAGGTCATGCGATCATTCACAGCCCGGACCTGGAACAGAAGATCTACGTCGGCCACGGCGTCAGTACCTCGGTGCAGGACAAGTCGATCACCTACGCGATCCGTCCGGAAAAACTGCTGGTCAGCACCACCCAACCCGAGTTCCGCTACAACTGGTCCCAGGGCAAGGTGCATGACATCGCTTACCTGGGCGGACATTCGGTGTTCTACGTCGAGCTGCCGGGCGGCAAGATCGTCCAGTCGTTCATGGCCAACGCCGAACGCCGTGGCGCACGCCCGACCTGGGACGACCAGGTCTATGTGTGGTGGGAAGACGACAGCGGCGTGGTACTGCGCTCATGAGCACTCTCAATCAACAGTTCATGCGCCTGATCCCCAGTGGCCGCAAGCTCGTCATCGGCATCCCGTTCCTGTGGCTGTGCCTGTTCTTCCTGTTGCCGTTCTTCCTGGTGATGAAGATCAGCTTTTCGGAAGCGGCGCTGGCCATCCCGCCCTACTCGGAGATCTACACCTACGCCGAGCAGAAATTCCAGCTGTTCATGAACGTCGGCAACTACCTGTTGCTGACCGAAGACGAGCTGTACATTTCGGCTTACTTCGGTTCGTTGAAGGTTGCGTTCTTCAGCACGCTGATGTGCCTGCTGATCGGTTTTCCGATGGCCTACGCGATCACCCGCACCCGCAAGGAAACGCAAAACGTCCTGCTGCTGTTGATCATGATGCCGACCTGGACGGCGATCCTGATCCGCGTCTACGCCTGGATGGGCATCCTCAGCAACAACGGTTTGCTGAACGCGTTCCTGATGTGGAGCGGGCTGACGAATCACCCGATCGAGATCCTCAACACCAACACGGCCGTCTATATCGGGGTCGTCTACGCCTACCTGCCGTTCATGGTGCTGCCGCTGTACGCCAACCTCGTCAAGCACGATCCGAGCCTCCTGGAGGCGGCGTCGGACCTGGGCTCGAGCAACTTCAACAACTTCTGGAAAATCACCGTGCCGCTGGCCCGCAACGGCATCATTGCCGGCTGCATGCTGGTGTTCATCCCCGTGGTCGGCGAGTTCGTGATTCCGGAACTGCTGGGCGGCCCGGAAACCCTGATGATCGGCCGTGTGCTGTGGCAGGAATTCTTCAACAACCGCGACTGGCCGGTGGCGTCTGCCCTGGCGGTGGTGATGCTGTTGATCCTGATCGTGCCGATTCTGCTGTTTAACCGTAGCCAGGCCAAAGAGATGGAGGGTCGGGGATGAAACGCTTCGGATTTTCAACGTTCATGCTGGTGTTCGGCCTGTCATTCATCTACCTGCCGATGCTGATCCTGGTGATCTACTCGTTCAACGCCTCGAAACTGGTGACGGTGTGGGGCGGCTGGTCGGTGAAGTGGTACGTCGGCCTGCTCGACAATACGCAACTGATGGGCTCGGTGGTGCGCTCGCTGGAGATCGCCTGCTACACGGCGATTGCCGCAGTCGCGCTGGGCACCCTGGCGGCATTCGTGCTGACTCGCGTCACGCGTTTCAAAGGCCGCACGCTGTTCGGTGGCCTGGTCACCGCGCCGTTGGTGATGCCGGAAGTGATCACTGGCCTGTCGCTGTTGCTGCTGTTCGTGGCCATGGCGCAGTTGATCGGCTGGCCGATGGAACGCGGCATCGTCACCATCTGGATCGCCCACACCACGTTTTGTGCAGCCTATGTGGCGGTGGTGGTCTCGGCGCGCCTGCGCGAGCTGGACCTGTCCATCGAAGAGGCGGCCATGGACCTGGGGGCCAAGCCGTTCAAGGTGTTTTTCCTGATCACCATCCCGATGATCGCGCCGTCCCTGGCGGCCGGGGGCATGATGTCGTTTGCCCTGTCGCTGGACGACCTGGTGCTGGCCAGCTTCGTCTCCGGCCCGGGTTCGACGACCCTGCCGATGGAGGTGTTCTCGGCAGTGCGCCTGGGGGTGAAACCTGAAATCAATGCCGTGGCCAGCCTGATTCTGCTCGCCGTTTCGCTGGTGACCTTCCTCGTCTGGTACTTCAGCCGTCGCGCCGAAGCCACCCGTAAACGGGCGATCCAGGAAGCCATGGACCAGACCGCCAACGAAGCCTGGCAACCCGCCAGAAAAACCATGACAGAAGCGACGGCCTAGTGCCGTCGCGTTTCACCACGTGGTGCCATGAATAAAAGAAGGAAGTTGTACCGATGAAAATGCTTGGCAGGACTCTGCTGACCCTGTCCTTATTGGGCGCGATCGCCACCACCGCACAGGCTGCCGACAAGGAGCTGCGCGTCTACAACTGGTCGGACTACATCGCCCCGGACACCGTCAAGAAGTTCGAAGACGAGACCGGCATCCACGTGACCTATGACGTGTTCGACAGCAACGAAACCCTTGAGGCACGCCTGCTCGCGGGTAAATCCGGCTATGACATCGTCGTGCCGTCCAACAGTTTCCTGGCCAAGCAGATCAAGGCCGGGGTTTATCAGGCGATGGACAAGTCGAAACTGCCCAACTGGAAGAACCTCAACCCGGTGCTGCTCAAGAACGCCTCGGCCAGCGACCCGGACAACGCCCATGCGTTCCCCTACATGTGGGGCTCGATTGGCATCGGCTTCAACCCGGCCAAGGTCAGGCAAGTGCTGGGCGCCAATGCGCCGACCAACTCCTGGGATTTGCTGTTCAAGCCGCAGAACGCCGAGAAGCTCAAAGCCTGCGGCATCAGCTTCCTCGATTCACCCACCGAGATGCTCCCCGCCGCCCTGCACTACCTGGGCTACCCGGTGAACTCCAGGGACAAGGCGCAGATTGCCGAGGCGCAAGACCTGTTCATGAAAATCCGGCCGTCGGTGGCGTATTTCCACTCCTCGAAATACATCTCTGACCTGGCCAACGGCAACATCTGCGTCGCGGTCGGTTACTCCGGTGACGTGCTGCAGGCCAAGGCCCGCGCGCAGGAAGCGGGCAACGAGGTGCAGGTCGACTACAGCATTCCGAAGGAAGGGGCCGGCAGTTTCTACGACATGGTCGCGATCCCCCGGGATGCAGCGAACGTGGAAAACGCCCACCTGTTCATGAACTTCCTGATGCGTCCGGACATCATTGCCGAGATCACCAACAACATCGGCTACAGCAATGCCAACGCAGCCGCCACGCCCCTGGTGGACGAGGCGATCCGCGACGATCCGGGCTCGTACCCGCCGCAGGCGGTGCTGGCGACCTTGTATGCGATTCCGGACATGCCCATCGCCGTCCAGCGGGTGATGACCCGGGGGTGGACGCGGGTCAAGCTTGGGAAGTAATCGTCGATGCTGAAATCGCCATGGAAGCCCTGAAATCCACCATCAATCACCGTTTTCCGTTCACGCAGCGCCTTACCACCGCTGCATCCTCTTGAGCAGAACGGCCTCACCTGGCTTCCTCGGTCAGGGTGAGATTGGGCGCCCTCCCCGGGCGCCTTTTTTTTCAGGCGGGGACCAGCGGCCATTCCGCCAGCGCCCGATAGCGGCCCTTGTGGGATTCGAACAGGGTAAATCGATCAGCCCGCAGCACCCACTCCGGTGGCGTCGCCGACTCGGGCACCGGTTCGCGAAAGTCGCGCATCAGGGTCAGGTGCGGCCGAAACTCCTTCGGCACCTCTTCCAGTCCGAACGGCAACATCGCCTGCTCCAGCGCATACACCAGCCGCAACAACGCCGGCGGCGGCTGTTCAGAGGCCAGCACCAGCGCCCCGGCGCGACGCCAGACCTCCAGCCGATCCAGCGCCACGCTCAATGCCACGCCTGGCGTGCGCACCTGCGCCGCCGCGCAACAGATCTGGGCGATCTGCGCCACGTCCACCGCCCCCAGGAACAACAGGGTCAGGTGGAAGTTTTCCGCCGACACCGGCCGCCCACTGCGCAACCGCAGCTCACCGCGCCAGCGGGCGATGGCCTTGCGTTGCTCGGGCGCACAGCCCAATGCGAAGAACAACCGTTTGACCGGTTCGCGGGTTTCGTCGCTCACGCCTGGCACCTCCTGACATGCACGTTATAGTTGAAAACACCGAATGAACGGGACAGGGCCATGCGAGAAATCATCAGCAAAGAGCCATGGTGGGCCAGGCCACCTCAGCCGGGTCAAAACGAGTCCGAGCTGGAATGGGGTTGGCTGGTTCACTATAGCGAAGGTGAACCGCGTTTCGAATTCGTCAGGGAACGCCCCACGGACAGCGAGATCCGTCATCGCAAGAGTTGCAGGATCACTCCGACGGCGGAGTAATCGGGTGCGTGATCAGGGTTGAGGCTCGAAGGACGATTCGGGCGGGCTCCAGTCCATGGTGGGATTGCCCGAACTGACCGGCGGTACGTCTGCGCTCCCTGCCAGGTTGCCCTCGATCTGTCCTGCCAGGTACAGCGTCCCCGCCATCACTCCGGTGGTCGGGTTCTGCACCAGTTTTATCCAGGCCTTGTCGAAGGTGTTGCCCAGACTGCTGCGGATCAGCGCTTCGCTGTCCGGGCGGTCGCTGGCCTGGATCAGCGCACGAATCCCGGCCACGCCCACGGTAATCAGGCCGCCGGCGAGTTTGCCGGCAGCGGCGGCCACCGCACTGGCGGCACCGCGCGGGGCCATTTCCGCTTCCATGCGCTGGCTGGCGCGCTTGGCCACCGGCGCCATGGCGGTGTCGGTCGAGTCGACACCCTTGTCGCCGCCGGCCTTGTGGATCTTGTCGATCAGCGCCGCGTACGCCGGCAAGGTGTTCAGCGGCTGGGTGTGCACGACCTGGTACAGCGAAGCGTCGCGGGCCGCCGGTGGGCCCAGAGCGATGGCCGGGATTTTCTGCAAGCGACCGTTGAGCTGGGCCATGGGCACGCCGTAACGCTGCGAGATTTTCTGCAGTTCTTCCTGGAGGATGTCCACGTAAAACGCGGTGGCGAGGCCGAGGATCTGGTCGGGATCGATTTCCACCGCGACCGGGTTCAGCACACGTTCCTGATATTCCTCCAGCAGGTAGGCCGCCAGGCGCTTGGCCGAAGCATCCTGCTCGCCCTTGGCGCTGATGGTGTACCAGCTGACTTTCATCGACAGCCATTCCTGGGTCCAGTAGCTGCTGAACCAGGGAATGAAGTTTTCCTCGGTGAGTTGATAGACCCGGGTTCGCCAGTAGTCCATGGCGCCACGGGAATAGATTTTCGCTTGCTCGGTGGCGGACCGCGACGCGGCCACGATGTCACGGTCAACCTGCTGCCAGGTGCTCTGGGCGATGATCACCGGCGGCGCTGGCGCCGGCGCGCGCGAAGTCGTGGCGCATCCCGCCAACAGTATCAGCACGGCGACAATCAGCGAACGCAGGTTCAAGGCCGCAGCGTCCTACAGGCTTCCCCTGAACGAAGGTTTCAGGGGTCAGAGGCATTCCTGGGTTGAAGTATAGCCCCGGGGATTCCCACAGGGGCTCGAGGGCCTGCTCGCGATGAAGGCCGTATTAACGACACGACACCCAAACCATCATCTGCATCGATATCCACCATCGCCACGAATGCCTTCCGCTCATAAACCGTCAGCGTAGGATCACCTTCAATCCACCACAAAATTCCACGCCGGAGGGGCGCAACCATGTTGATTCATCTAATGACCTGTCTGGCCCTGACCGCCTTCACGCTCAGTGTCTTTGCGTGGTACGTCCTGACCGAGGAGTGCTCTTCATGATGCCTGTCATTACCCTTTGCGTGAGTTTCCCGGTGTTCGGCAAGAACTACTACGCGCAACAGGTGGTCTCGCGCAAACGCCGTGCGCTGGTGTTCAACAAGCAGTTCGAAGACTTGCTGATGCCCGCCGCCGCCCATCACTTCAGCAATGAAGTGGTCGGCCTCAACGATCAGTTCCGCTTCCTCAACGACGTGCTGGCCGAACACTTGCTGGATGTCGAGCTGGCCCGCCAGGGGTCGCGCTCGTTCGCGTTCTGATGTTCCGGGCATCGCTCGTTATTGCCCGCAGACTTCCCGTACACACCCGCGCAACCAGCGATGCACCGGGTCCGCGTCCATACGCGGATGCCAGAGCATCGCGACCGTGAACGCCGGCAAGACAAATGGCAGGTCGAAGCTGTGCATCCCCGTGCGCAGGCTTTCGGTGTAATGCGCGGGGATGGTCGCGACCAGGTCGGTGGCGCGGGCGAGTGCCAGGGCGGTGGAGAAGCCGGCGACCGAAGTCACGATGTGCCGTTGCAGATCCAACCGCGCCAACGCCTCGTCCACAGGGCCTTTGTCCAGCCCGCGCCGAGAAACGGCGACATGGCCACAGGCGGCAAAGCGCCCGGCGCTGATGTGGCCCTGACTCAGCGGATGACCGGCGCGCACCACGCCGATGAAGCGGTCTCGAAACAGGCCCTGGGTGCGTAGCTCAGGGCTGGCCGAATCCCCCACCACCCCGGTTTCCAGATCGACGTTGCCCTCGCGCAACGCGGTGCTGTCCTTGTCCGGCTTGCCGATGAAGCGCAGGCGCACACCCGGGGCCTGCCCGGCCACCCGGGCAATCAGCGCCGCGCCGAAACTGTCGACGAACCCTTCGCGAGTGCGCAGCGTGAACGTGCGGACCAATTGGCTCAGGTCCGGCTGTTGCGCCGGGCGCAGCATCGCTGTGGCCTCCTGCACCAGCGGGCCGATCCGCTCACGCAGCTCCAGCGCCCGGGGCGTCGCCACCAGGCCCCGGCCGGCACGCACCAGCAGTGGATCGCCAGTGGTTTCACGCAACCGGGCCAGCGCCCGGCTCATCGCCGACGGGCTCAGGCGCAAGCGCTTGGCCGCTCGCGCCACGCTGCCCTCGGTGAGCAGCACGTCCAGGGTCATCAACAGATTGAAATCGGGAGTGGACATGGTTCGCCCCATGACAGTGAGATGGCGTTATATGCATGAATAAAGTGCAACCCATGCGTATTCCGCCATGTTAGGCGTCGGCGTAGATTTCCGATAGCCACACACTGCCCGCTCAGGAGTCCCCATGAAGCCGACGATCGCCACCGTGGACAACGCGTCAGCCGCACCGACGGTGCGCTGGGCGCTGGTCAGCCTTTCGCTGTCGATATTGCTCTCCTCCCTCGGCACCAGCATCGCCAACGTCGGCCTGCCGACACTGGCACAGGCATTTGACGCAAGCTTTCAGCAGGTGCAATGGGTGGTGCTGGCCTACCTGCTGGCCATCACCACGCTGATCGTCAGCGCGGGCCGGCTCGGTGACCTGATCGGCCGGCGACGCCTGCTGCTGGCCGGCATCGGGGTGTTTACCCTCGCTTCGTTTCTGTGCACCCTGGCGCCGACCCTGGGTGGGTTGATTGCTGCCCGGGCGCTGCAAGGCCTGGGAGCAGCGGCCATGATGGCGCTGACCATGGCCTTCGTCGGGGCCACGGTGCCCAAGGAAAAGACCGGCAGCGCCATGGGCTTGCTGGGCACGATGTCGGCGATCGGCACCGCGATGGGACCTTCGCTGGGCGGCCTGCTGATCACCGGGTTCGGTTGGCAGGCGCTGTTCCTGGCCAGCGTGCCAGTGGGCCTGCTGGCGTGGTATCTGGCGTATCGCTATCTGCCGGCTGATCGCCAGCAATCGGCGAGCGGCCGCAGCGGTTTTGACGCCATGGGCACCCTGCTGCTGGCACTGACGCTGGCGGCGTACGCGCTGGCAATGACCCTCGGGCGCGGGCAGTTCACTGCGCTCAACCTGGGCTTGCTGTTGGCGGCCGGGGCCGGCCTGGGGTTGTTCGTGTTCACCGAGACGCGCGTCGCTTCGCCGCTGATTCGCCTGTCGCTGTTCCGTAACCGGGTGCTGAGCAGCAGCCTGGCCATGAGCACGCTGGTGGCGACGGTGATCATGACCATGCTGGCGGTCGGGCCGTTCTACCTGACCCACGGGCTCGGGTTGAACCCGATGTCGGCCGGGTTGGTACTGGCGGTCGGCCCCGGCGTCGCGGCGCTCACCGGTGTGCCCGCCGGACGCATCGCCGACCGTTTTGGCGCGCAACGGATGACTGTCGTCGGGTTGCTCGCCATGGCGCTCGGTTGCCTGGCCCTGTCGCTGTTGCCGCAGACCGTCGGCGTCGCCGGCTACGTCGCCTCGGTGGTGGTGCTGACACTGGGCTATGGCGTGTTCCAGACCGCCAACAACACCACGGTCATGAGCGATGTCGCGGCCGATCAGCGCGGCGTCGTCTCGGGCATGCTCAACCTGTCGCGCAACCTCGGGCTGATCACCGGCGCCTCCGTGATGGGCGCGGTGTTCGCCTTCGCCTCACAGTCGGTCGATCCGCAGGCGATTGGCCACGGGATGCGGGTGACCTTTGCAGTGGCGCTCGCACTGATCAGCGGGGCAGTGACGCTGTCACTCTGTGGGAGGGGCCACGGATAAAGGCACCCGCCAGCGACCGTTGGCCGCGCCGGGTTGCGAGGGACGCCATCGCGGCCTATGGTCCAAGCAATGCATTGCAGGCGACTGGCACGCAATGACGCACTGCCGGTGGCCCCCGCTTGCTCACAAGAGGTGACCCCATGCCGAATGACTCCCGCCCTGCCGTACTCGAACTGATCGGCAACACGCCGTTGGTGCGCGTCAGCCGTTTCGACACCGGCCCCTGCACGCTGTTTCTCAAGCTTGAATCGCAAAACCCCGGTGGCTCGATCAAGGACCGGATCGGTCTGGCGATGATCGACGCCGCCGAGCGCGACGGCTCGCTGAAACCCGGCGGCACCATCGTCGAAGCCACCGCCGGCAACACCGGACTGGGCCTGGCCCTGGTCGGTCGGGCCAAGGGCTATCGGGTGGTGCTGGTGGTGCCGGACAAGATGTCCACCGAGAAAGTCCTGCACCTGAAGGCCATGGGCGCCGAGGTGCACATCACCCGATCCGACGTCGGCAAGGGCCACCCCGATTATTACCAGGACGTCGCCGCACGCCTGGCGCTGGAAATACCCGACGCATTCTTCGCCGACCAGTTCAACAACCCCGCCAACCCGCTGGCCCACGAGTGCAGCACTGCGCCCGAGATCTGGGCGCAGACCCAGCATGACGTGGACGCCATTGTCGTCGGCGTCGGCTCGGCCGGCACGCTGACGGGGCTGACCCGTTTCTTCAAGCGGGTCCAGCCCGACCTGGCCATGGTGCTGGCCGATCCGGTCGGTTCGGTGATGGCCGAATACAGCCGCAGCGGCACCATGACCACCCCCGGTTCCTGGGCGGTGGAAGGCATCGGCGAAGATTTCATTCCGTCGATTGCCGACCTGTCCAGCGTGCGCCACGCCTACTCGATCAGCGACGAGGAAAGTTTCGATCACGCCCGCCAGTTGCTGCGCGCCGAAGGCATTCTCGGCGGCTCCTCCACCGGCACCCTGCTGGCCGCCGCGTTGCGTTATTGCCGCGAACAGACCGAGCCCAAGCGCGTGGTCAGCTTCGTCTGCGACACCGGCACCCGTTACCTGTCGAAGGTCTACAACGACCAATGGATGAACGATCAGGGCCTGCTGGCGCGCAAACCCTATGGCGACCTGCGCGACGTGATTGCCCGGCGTTTCGAGGACGGCCGGGTGATCAGCGTCAGCCCCGACGATACCCTGCTCACCGCCTTCCAGCGCATGCGCCTGGCGGATGTGTCGCAATTACCGGTGTTGAGCGATGGCCGGCAACTGGTCGGCGTGATCGACGAATCCGACATCCTGCTGGGCATGCAGGCGGATCCTTCACACTTTCGCTTGACCGTGGCCAGCGCAATGACCGACAAAGTGGAAACCCTGCCTGCCAGCGCCAGCCTCGCCGAGTTGCAGGTGGAACTCGATCGCGGCCTGGTGGCGATCATTGCCGACGCCTCGGGCTTTCACGGGCTGATCACCCGCGTCGACCTGCTCAATCATCTACGGAGATCCCTTGCATGAGTCAACACGATGAAAACGCCGCGCCACGTGCCTTCGCCACTCGGGTGATCCACGCCGGGCAAGCGCCGGACCCCACCACCGGGGCGTTGATGCCACCGATTTATGCCAACTCCACCTACCTGCAACAAAGCCCCGGCGTGCACAAGGGCTTCGACTACGGGCGCTCGCACAACCCGACGCGCTTCGCCCTGGAGCGTTGCGTCGCCGACCTCGAGGGCGGCACCCAGGCCTTTGCCTTCGCCTCCGGGCTGGCAGCCATTTCCACGGTGCTTGAGCTGCTCGATGCCGGCTCGCACATTGTCTCCGGCAACGACCTGTACGGCGGCACCTTCCGGCTGTTCGACAAGGTGCGCAAACGCAGCGCCGGGCACCGTTTCAGCTTCGTCGACCTGACCGACCTGTCGGCCTTCGAAGCGGCGCTGGAAGACGACACGCGGATGGTGTGGGTCGAGACGCCGAGCAATCCCTTGCTGAGCCTGACCGACCTCGCAGCCGTTGCGCGTATCTGCCGCGCCCGCGGCATTATCTGCGTCGCCGACAACACCTTTGCCAGCCCCTGGATCCAGCGTCCGCTGGAGCTGGGTTTCGACGTCGTGCTGCACTCCACCACCAAATACCTCAATGGCCACTCCGACGTGATCGGCGGCATTGCGGTGGTCGGGCAAAACCCGGAACTGGCCGAACGCCTGGGCTTCCTGCAGAACTCGATTGGCGCGATCTCCGGGCCTTTCGACGCGTTCCTGACCCTGCGCGGGGTGAAGACCCTGGCGCTGCGCATGGAACGTCATTGCAGCAACGCCCTGGAACTGGCGCAGTGGCTGGAGCGCCAGCCGCAGGTCGCCCGCGTCTACTACCCGGGACTGCCCTCGCACCCTCAGCATGAGCTGGCCAAGCGGCAGATGCGCGGGTTTGGCGGGATGATTTCCATCGACCTGAACACCGACCTGGCGGGCGCCCGGCGCTTCCTCGAGAACGTGCAGATCTTCGCCCTGGCCGAAAGCCTGGGCGGCGTGGAGAGCCTGATCGAGCACCCCGCCATCATGACCCACGCCACCATCCCCGCCGCCACCCGTGCGCAGCTGGGCATTGGTGACGGGTTGGTGCGTTTGTCGGTGGGGGTCGAGGATGTCGAGGACCTGCGCGCCGATCTGGCGCAGGCGTTGGCGCAAATCTAAGGTCGTCTGCAATCCCTTGTGGGAGCGAGCCTGCTCGCGATGGCGGACTGTCAGCCGGCATCTTTACCGTCTGATACACCGCCATCGCGAGCAGGCTCGCTCCCACAGTTAGAGGGGGTGATCAGGCATTACTTATCGGACTTGATGCTGGTCCACACCCGCGTGCGCACCCGCTCCATTTTCTGCGGCAGCGGTTGCACCACATACAGGGTTTTCAGCGCTTCGCTGGTCGGGGTCAGGTTCGGGTTGCCGGTGATTTCCTTGTTGATCAGCGGCAGCGAGTCCTTGTTGGCGTTGGGGTAGCCGAGGAAATCACTGATCGGGGCGATGACTTTCGGGTCCAGCAAGGTGTTGAGAAACGCGTGGGCTTCTTCGACGTTCTTCGCGCTTTTCGGGATGGCGAAGGTGTCGAACCAGATCGGTGCGCCCTGCTTCGGCAAGCGCCAGTCGACCACCACGCCATTGCCCGCTTCTTTCGCGCGGTTGCCGAACTGGTAGAAGCTGCCGGAATAACCGATGGCGACGCAGATGTCACCGTTGGCGATATCGGTCATGTACTTGGCGGAGTTGAAGTAGGTCACGTACGGACGCACCTTCATCATCAGCGCCTTGGCTTTCTCGTAGTCGTCCGGGTTCTGGCTGTTAGGGTCCAGGCCGAGATAATGCAAGGCGATCGGGAGGATTTCCGACGGTGAATCAAGCATGGCCACGCCGCAGGATTTCAGCTTTGCCATGTACTCGGGCTTGAACACCAGGTCCCAGCTGTCCACCGGCGCATTGTCGCCCAGCGCCGCCTTGACCTTGGCCGGGTTGAAGCCGATCAGCACCGTGCCGTACATGTAGGGCACGCCGTACTGGTTGCCGGGGTCGTTCTTGTCCAGCAGCTTGAGCAGCGCCGGGTCCTGGTGCGACCAGTTGGGCAGCTTGGACTTGTCCAGTTTCTGGAACACGCCGGCCTTGATCTGGGTTTCAATGAACTGGTTGGACGGCACCACCAGGTCGTAGCCCGAGTTGCCGGTCAACAGTTTGGCTTCCAGCGCCTCGTTGGTGTCGAAGGTGTCCCAGGTCACTTTGATCCCGGTTTTCTGGGCGAAATCCTTGGGCACGGACGGCAGGATGTAATCCGCCCAGTTGTACACCCGCAGTTCCTGATCTTTGGCGTGCACGGCGCTGGCCAGCAGCGTCAGCCCACAAACGGTGGCGCCCAGTATGCGTTTCATCATGACCATGAAGAATTCCCCAAGTGTGTCGCGTGGTTTTTATGTTCTGTACACGGCAGGCCTTGAAATTGCCTGAGGCAAGGAAAACAGGATTCTAGTTGTGGTTTCGCGAACGTGCTGCGATCGCTGTCTGGCCTCGATTCTTGCCGACGGGATCAACAGTTCACAGTGCGAGGTCGGCCAAAAGGGGATCGAAATGGCCATTATGAATGTCCGAGACGATCCGGATCATCGGAGAATCTCTGTGGAAGCGAGCCTGCTCGCGATGCTAGTGAACGATAACGTTGAATGCCTGACACCCAGCAGCGTCCTCGAGTCCAGCGCGAGCAAGCTCGCTCCAACAGGGGGACAGGAGCGGCTGCAAAAACGTCAAAGCCCGCACAAGGCGGGCTTTGGTGGTTGAGTAGGTGGCCGGTGCTGGTCTCCGGCTTACAAGGTTTATCGGGCCTCTCACACAAGCGTTATGTCCGCTTGTGCCTCACACGGCATAAGGGCTGGATCTCAGCGCGGAGATCTTTCTAACCGTGTACCCTTCGGGACGCGCCCCACGTGTCCTTGCCATCCGCTTGCGCATCAGTCTGCGTCTTCACCTACCTGTACAAGAATAGCCCGCTGCCGGCGACTCGGACGGCTGTTTTTAGATCGATTTCGTCCGCTGCGAAGCCCTGCAGAAAGCAAAGAAAATAACCACCGGCCACGACCACCACGGATTCTTGCGCAATTCGGCAACAGTGTTTGTCTTTGCGCCTGCTATTTGAGCCCGCCACAAATCCCTAGCATTCACCTCAACCCGGCAGTCAACCCAACGCCGGGCGACAACCCCAATCAAGATGAGGTGAATCCCATGAAAGCATTGAAAATCGCGCTGTTGGTTGCCCTGACCGGCGTCGCCGCCCAGGCGTTCTCCGACGACACGCCGGCCCCCGCAGCAGCCAGCCAGATTCCGGTCGAGCGCTACCAGTACGGCATGCAGCTCGATATCCAGAAGGTCATCACCGTGTCGGAGATCGCCAACGAGTGCGCCCCCGTACCGGCACAAATGACCTATGAAGACTCGCAGGGCAAGCGCCACATCCTGCAGTACCAGGTCATGGGCACAGGCTGTTCAGCCGGTTGATCACCGTGCGGACGCTGGAGGGTCGACACTCCATGCCTGCCGCTCACGCTTCAGGGTTTCCCGGCGGAACCGGCAACCTGCTCATCGGCGGCCAGCAACACCGGCATGTAATCTTTCAGAAACTCCACCCAGGTTCTTGTTTTCGCGTCGACGAACTTTCGTGACGGGTAAATCGCATACAAGTTGAACTCCTCGAAGTGGTAGTCCGGCAACACTCGCACCAGGGTGCCCGCCTTCAAACCCGCAACCGCCGAAGCAATCGGCTGAATCCCGATCCCCATCCCCTTGTTGATGGCGACCGTCATCGCGTCGGCGGTATTGACGTGAAATGGCGACAGCGGCAGGTCCACCGTTTCCATACCGTCAGGCCCCTCGAAGACCCAGCTTTCCACCGGCATGACCGTGTTCACGATGCGCAGGCAGTCATGTTCGGCCAGCGCTTGCGGCGAGTCGGGGTAGCCGCGTTTGTGCAGGTAGTGGGGTGATGCGCAGAGAATGCTGTAGGTGATGCCCAGCCGTTGCGCCACGAACCCCGAATCGGGCAGGTCCCGCGCCAGCACGATCGACATGTCGTAGCCCTCCTCCAGCAAATCGGGCAGCCGGTTGGTCAGGGCCAGGTCAAACATCACCGACGGGTGCATCTCACGGTATCTGGCAATGGCGTCGATCACGTAATGATTGCCGATGGCCGACATGGCATGAATCTTCAGCCGCCCCACTGGCGTGGTGAGAGCGGTGCCCGCTTCCTCATCGGCCTCCCGCACTTGGTCAAGAATGCTCTCGCAGCGTTGCAGGTAACGCACCCCGGCCTCGGTCAATGCCTGGCGTCGGGTGGTGCGGTTGATCAGGCGCGTCTGCAACCTGGCTTCCAGGCCGGTGATTGCCTTGGACACGTTGGTCGTGGTGGTGTCGAGGGTGTGGGCCGCCGCCGTGAAGCTGCCGCTTTGCGCGACGGCAACGAAAAAACGCATGGTCTGGAACAGGTCCATCGCGAGCCTCGCAAGGGAATCAAAAAGGGCGACCTTACACAAGGCCGCCCTCCTCGTCGTCGGTTATTTCTTGCGTGGAATGAACCCCGGCACACCGGTTTCCACCACCGAATTGAAGCGTATCCGCGTCGTGATCTCCGCCCGGATTTCCAGCATCGCCCGCTGCGGCAAGGTGGACAGATCGAAGTTCTCGCGGATGTGAGCCGGTGTCGCCGAGGTGGTCAGAAACGCCGAGCCGCGCTGCACCGCCCAGGCCAGCGCTACCTGCGCCGGAGTTTTCTGCACGCGCCGGGCGATCCCGGTGATCACCGCGTCTTCCAGAACGTTGGGCTGCATGCCATGGCCCAGCGGAGCGAACGCCAGCACGATGATGCCCTGGGCCTTGCAGAACTCGAGCAGCTCCCATTCCGGCAGGTAAGGATGAGCCTCGACCTGCACCACCGCAGGCTTGATCCGCGCCTGGGCGACAATCGCCTGCAAGGCCGGCAGGGTGATATCCGACAGACCGATGGCTTTGCATCGTCCTTCATCCACCAGGCGTTCCAGTGCCCGCCAGGTTTCGATCAGGGTCACGCCGGCGTCGTAGATGACGTTACCGTGTTCATCCCGTGGGTCCTGGTTGTCACCGGGTTGAAAGGCAAAAGGCGTGTGGATCAGGTAGCAGTCGATGTCGTCGAGCTGCAGGCGCCGACAACTGGCTTCGAACGCCGGCAGAACCCGTTCGGGACGATGGTTGGTGTTCCACAATTTGCTGGTGACGAACAGGTCTTCGCGGCGCACCGCCCCGCTGTCCAGCGCTTGCCTGAACGCAACGCCGACCGCTTCTTCATTGCGATAACGCTCGGCGCAATCGAAATGCCGGAATCCTGCCTCCAGCGCGTCGGTGATGGCCTGGGTGGTGACGCTCAGATCGCGGAACAAAGTGCCAAAGCCAACGGCCGGCATCTCGCCCGCCCCATTGACCAGGGGATACCGGGTATCGCGAAGTCCATCGTGAAACGCTTCATATGACATGTCGTTACTCCACTGCTGGCGGCCGAAGCCGTTACTGATAGAAAGATCCTGAGTGTTCGCGAGCGGCCAACCGCTGCTCGGAAGCACCGACGGCATTGCCTCCGAGCGCCACGTAGAGCTGGACCGTGTCGAGGTACTGCGCGGTCTTCGCGCGGAGTTGCCCGAGCAGCGCCTGCTGATAGGCGCGTTCCGCTTCCAGCACCTGGAGAATGCTGGTCTCGCCCTGGGCATAGGCTTGCCGGTTCAACTGCACACTGGTTTGCGCCGCCCGCAACGCCTGTTCCTGCGCCTGGTATTCCTCGGCGTCGTGGTTGATCGCTTGCAACGTGTCGGCGACCTGGCCGAACGAACTGATCACGGTCTGCCGGTACCCGGCGAGTGCCGCCTTGTAGCCATCGACCGCTGCCTGACGTTCAGCCTCCAGGGTGCCGCCATCGAACAACGGACCGGCCAATCCGGCGGCGAAGCCCCAGAGTGCGGCCCCGCCATTGCCAGAGGCGGCCTGGGCCAATGAGGCGGAAAGCGTGACGCGCGGATACAGATTGGCGGTCGCGACGCCGATGGCTGCACTGGCCATGTGCAACTGGGCCTCGGCTTGCAGGACGTCCGGGCGGTCGTGGGCCATTTCCGAGGGCAGGCTGACCGGGACGCTGGCCGGCAAGACAAACTCGTCGAGGTCGAAGTCCGGCGCGATCCAGTCACCCGGCCCCTTCCCCGCCAGGATCGACAACGCGTGGCGTGCCGCATCGCGCTGCTGCGCCAGGGCAGGCAACAGCGTGCGGTCCTGAGCCAGCCGGGTTTCGGCCAGCGAGACGTCGATCTGTGTTGTGCTGCCATTGGCGTGGGCCATGCGCACCAGTTCGAGGTTGCGCATGTCATTGGCCAGCAGCGTGTGCACGGCCCGCATCTGCGCGTTGGCCGAAGCCACCAGCAGCGCCTGGCTGGCGACGTTGCCGGTCAAGGCCAGGTACGCCGCGTCATAGCGATGTTTGTGCAGATCGCTGAAGGCTTGCTGCTGCTCGACCCGGCGCTGGTTGCCAGCAAAAACGTCAAGGTCGAAACCGACCCGTGGGCCGATGGCATAGACGTTCGAAATCGACGGTTCTTTCGCGTTATGCACCCGTTGGCGGCCGGCCTGGGCGCCCAGGTCAACCTGCGGATACAGCGCGCCCTGCGCCGCCGCCACCGAGGAAGCGGCCTGGCGCAGGGTGGCGTCGGCCGCGACCAGTTCGAGGTTGCCATCAATGGCGCGACGAACCACACGATCCAGTGTTGGCGACTGGAACGCTGCCCACCAATCGCCCTTGATCGTGTGGCCAAGGGCGATGCGCTGCTGGCCAGCGCCGCCGAGGTGCTGTTCGGCCTGTCGGTCGTAATGCTGCGACGGGCTCGGCGGCGGCCCCTGATAATCGGGGCCGACGGTGCAGGCACTGAGGAACGCCAGCGCCGCCATGGCGCCGAAGCTGTTGTTGAACCGGTTGAAGCGTGCAGGGGATGTCATGGGATGATCTCCACGGAAACTAGTGAGCCGCAGCAGGCCTGCGCAGAAAGACAACCAGCGGGCTGACCAGAAGCATCGCCACCAGCAAAATCCTGAACTGGCCGACCACGGCGATAAAAGCGGCCTGGTGGGTGATCAGGTGGTTAAGTCCCTCCAGCGTTTGCAGCGAGCTGGACGCCAGGGCGTGGTACGGCGTCAGGTGGCTGGCCAGCGCCTGGTGCATCGCCTGGGTGTTGTTGAAGAAAAACAGCTGCACAATCGCCACCCCGAGGGTGCTGCCATAGACCCGCGACAAGTTGAACAGCCCCGTGCCCTCCTGGCGCAACGCCGGGTCGAGGGTGCTGAACGCCACCTGGGTCAGCGCCGGCATCAGGATGCCGATACCGATGCCCTGGATCGCGCCCGCCACGGCCACCGGCGATGCGTCCATCAGCGGCGAATAGCCGAGCATCAGCCAGTTGGCGTAGATCACCAGTGCCACCCCGGTCGCGACGAACAGGCGGCGGTCGAAACGCTCGGGCACCCGCCCCATCAACAGAAACGCGCCCACCAGCCCGATGCCGCGGGGAATCGTCAGCACGCCGGTGGTGTCCGGCGGGTAGCCGAGGATCTCGTCGAGCATCGGCGAGGTCAGCGCCATGGTCGACAACAGCACGAAACCGACAGCGAAGAAGATGATTGTCGACAGCACGAAATTGCGATCGGCAAACAAGCGCTTGTTGAGGAAATGCACCTTTCGCGTCAGCAGGTGCACCGCAAACAGGTACGCCCCCAGTGCACACCCCAGGGCCTCCAGCCAGATTTCGGTCGAGGCGAACCAGTCCAGGCGTTCGCCACGGTCGAGGAGCATTTGCAGGCTGATCAGCGCCAGGGTGAAGGTGCCGAAACCGAAGAAATCGAACGCCGGCACCTGCGCCGCCGGTTTCTCTTTCAGCCACAGCGCCATCACCATGAAGAGACAGGCCGCCAATGGCACACTGATGTAGAAGATCGGCCGCCAGTCATGGTGCTCGCCGATCCAACCGCCCAGGCTTGGGCCGCTGACGATGCCGAACAGCACGATGGCGGTCCAGGTCGCGCCAAACTTCGCGCGTTGTTCCGCTGCCAGGGTATCCAGGGCAATCGCCATCGACAGTGGCGCGAGCACTCCGCTCGCCAGCCCCTGCAGAATCCGCGCACCGATGAACTGCAGCGAAGTGCTGCTCAGCGTGCCGAGGATCAAGCCGAGCGCGAAGCACAGCAGGGCCGTCAGGTACACCCGTTTAACGCCAAAGCGTGCCGCCAGCCACGACGCCATCGGCAAGGTAATGGCGCTCGCGGCGAGGTACGCGGTGAAAATCCAGCCGGCCTGGTCGTCGGTCATCGACAGGCTGCCCTGGATCAACCGCAGTACCGCATTCGGCAGCGGCAGGTTCGCCGACTGCATGTAGGTCGCCAGCAGCGCGGCCAGCCTCAACGTTCGCCCGTTCATGACTCGGTCCCTGCGGACAACAGCGCCTTGAGCGGATGCCACCAGGGTCTGCGGTAGCCGGTGTCGACCTTGACCGTGGCGCTGGTTCCGGAATACAGCGGCAGTGCCGGATTCGCTTCATCCAGTTCGAGACGCACCGGCACCCGCTGCACCACCTTGACCCAGTTGCCGGTGGCGTTTTCCGGCGGCAGCAAGGCGAAGTCCGAACCGGCTCCCGGGCTCAGGCTGGTGACGTGGGCCTTGAACAGGTGATCGGGGTAGGTGTCGATGCGAATGGTCGCTTCCTGGCCGGGACGCATGTGCGTGACGTCGGTTTCGCGGAAGTTGGCCTCGATCCAAAGTTCCCGGGCGGACAGCAGCGCGAAGGCCGGCGTACCGTTGCTGACGTAATTGCCCACCTGCAAATCGTCGACCTTGGCCACGATACCGTCGGCAGGCGCGGACACCGTCGCATACGACAGATACAGCTGCGCCTCGTCGAGCTGGGCCCGGGCTTCGCGAACGCTCGGATGGCTGTCGGCGTCGATTGCCGGATTGCCGTTCAGGGCGACCACGGTGTTGGCGAGCTGTTGCTCGACAGCGGCGATACGTTGCCGTGCAACCTTGACGTCGGTGTCGGCACGCTCATACACCGCACGGGAGACAAACTCCGACGCCACCAGGGCTTTTTTGCGCGTCAGTTCCTTCTGGTCGAACGCTGCCGACTCCCTGGCCGATTGCAGCTCAGCCTGTTGCTGGCGATAACTGGCTTTGAGCCCGTCGATGCGCAGGCGCGCCACGCTCAGTTGCGCTTCGGCGCGGTCGACCGCGATCTGCAAGGGTTTGGGGTCGATGCGAAACAGCACCTGGCCCTTGTGCACGAGCTGGTTGTCCTGCACCGCGATCTCGATCACCTGACCGGAAACGCGCGCATTGATCGCTGCCTTCGCCACCCGGGCGTAAGCATTGTCGGTGGACACGAAGGGCTCGCCGGCCAGGTAATACGCGTAGCCGACGGCGGCAACGATGGCCGGAACCCCCACCATCAGCAGCAGCCGCATCCTTTCCTTGAGTGGTTTGCTGCCAGGCGCGTCGGTCGGGTGCGGCCCTGCAGAAGCGATCTGTGTAGCTGGAATCTCGAACTGTCTGGTCATGATCGAATGCACCTGTAACCGGGAAATCGGGCTGGCGCCCACTAGAAAACAGCCTCGCCGTGCGCCAACGGAGGATCGCTCCGCCGCGCCTGTTTCGTAGCGGCGCGACCCGGTTCGAGCGGCGCTTCAACAAACCTGCAACCAAGGAATTTCTGATTCCTTAATTTTGTGCGATGGTGTAAGAATATCCACAGAACGATTCACCACTCAAGGATTTTGTACGACATGGCACAAAATAAACCCACTGAGGGCAAGGGACGCGGTCGTCCTCGCGCCTACGACCCGCAGACCGCCTTGCAGCAGGCGCTGGGGGTGTTCTGGAGCACCGGCTATTCCGGCGCGTCCCTGGACAGCATCGCCACCGCAGCGGGCATGAACCGCCCGAGCCTGTACGCCGCGTTCGGCGACAAACACGCCCTCTACATCAAGGCACTGGAGCAATATTGGGAAACCGCCGCGGCGGCCATGCACGCCGCGTTGACGGACACCGGGCTGACGCTGCGCCAGGCGTTGACGCAGTTTTACGAGGGGCAACTGTCGATTTACTTTTCCGGGGAAGGCCAGCCCCGAGGCTGCTTTGCCATCGGTACGGCAACCACTGAAGCCGTGGAGGATGCGCAAATACGCGAGGTGCTGTCGGACCGCCTGAGTCGCCTCGATGCCGACCTGGAAAGCCGCCTGCGCACGGCCATCGAGCAGGGCGAGTTAGCCGCCGCGGTCGACCCGGCCGCCCTGGCCGTCCTGGCGTCGTCCTTGCTGCACAGCATTTCGATCCGCGCCCGGGCCGGCAAATCCCGGGCCGAATTGACCGAACTGGTGCGCAACGCGATCAACGTGATATGCGCGTGAAGGGGGCCTGCCGTGGCACTTGAAGACATCCTGGCGGAGCATCTGGCGGTGGTTTTTTGCGGAATCAACCCGGGCCTGCTGGCCGCCGCCCTGGGGCATCACTTCGCCGGCAGAAGCAATCGGTTCTGGCGCACCTTGCACCTAGCCGGGTTTACCCCCCACGAACTTCGGGCGCAGGATGACCGCACAATCGTGCAACACCAATGTGGCTTGACTGCCGTGGTGGAGAGACCCACGGCAAGGGCTGATCAGTTGTCGGTCGAGGAATTCCATACGGCCGCGGCGGACTTCGAGCGCAAGATCGCCCGACACGCGCCGCGCTTCGTCGCATTTCTCGGGAAGGCGGCGTATTGCGCATTGTCCGGGCAGCGAGACGTGGCGTGGGGGCGACAAACCCAACCTTTTGCCCAGTCTTCAGTGTGGGTGCTGCCCAACCCGAGCGGGCGCAATCGCGCGTTCAGCCAGGCGCAACTGGTGGATGCGTATCGCCAGCTCTATCTGGCGGCCATCGACCGCTTGAATACAGCGCCATAAGCAGGCGGTCAGCGCCGTTGCGCTACAGTCCCTGGCAACTGGCAGCACAACAAAAACAGGAGCTGAAGATGTCCGAGCTGAAACTGCACCCCAATGCCGCCGCGTCCCTGGACCACTGGCACGCCATGATCGGCCGGCGTGACCTGCAAGACCTGCCCACGCTGCTGGCCCCGGGGGTGGTGTTCCGCTCGCCGATGGCGCACACGCCCTACTCCGGCGCGCCGGTGGTGACGATGATCCTGAGCACGGTCTGCCAGGTCTTTGAAGACTTCACCTATCACCGTGAACTGGCGACGGCCGACGGCCTGAACGTCGTGCTGGAATTCAGTGCCAAGGTCGGCGGCAAAGAGCTCAAGGGCATCGACATGATTCGTTTCGACGAGCAGGGCAACATCACCGACTTCGAAGTCATGGTCCGGCCAATGAGCGGCCTGCAGGCCCTGGGTGAGGAAATGGGCCGGCGTCTGGGCGCCTACCTCGCCGCCGCCAAAGCCTGATCTGCAGCGGGTCACCGATCGGATTTGACCCCGGTGCCTTCCTTCGGCCGCTAATCTCAACGTGAGCGCTGCATAAATGCACATTTCGCTGCATTATCGCAGCGCTCTACAACCGGCATTGCTTCCCGGCCCCGTGTTCGCGGCGCAGGTCAGTTGGCATGCGATATGCCGCGCTTTGACTGCCTGAGTGCTTTGAGCCAGGCCCCCCTAGCCAAATCGAGCCGATCCACAATGGATACCCTGAATTTACTGGCCGCCAAAGCGCCACCGCTGTCGAGCACTCTCAGCGCCAACGGGCAACTGCTCAGCGTGTCGGCCAGCCTGAGCGATCAACTGGGCTATGCCCCCGAAGCGCTGCTGAACCAGCCGATCGAGCGCATCTTCAGCGTCGAAGCGCTGCGCGCCTTGCGCTCGCTGTTCGCCAATCCGCCTGCCGACGAGCAGATCAACAGTCTGGAACTGACCCTGATCCGCCACAACGGTGGCTTGCTGCACGTGGTCGCCAGCGGGCTGCTGGAGTGGCGTGCGGTGCAGCCGGCGCGCCTGCATTTGCTGAAAATCCCTCTCGGTGCGCTGGGCCATCGCCTGCGGGAACTGCACAACGCCAATGAAGTGATGAGCCAGATGCTGCAGAGCGCCAAGGTCGCGTACTGGTGCATCGAGTTTGCCGAGGCGGTAGACATCAACACCTCTGCGGACGAAATCGTGCGCCAGGTGTTCGAAAACGACTCGCACTGGCGCCTGTGCAACCGCGCCATGGCGGATGTGTATGAAATGCCCTCGGATGTCGATTTCGATCAGCAACCAGTGCGCCTGTACTGGCCGCGCAGCCCGGCGAACGAGGCGTTCGTGCGGCGCCTGATCGAAGCCGGGTTCAGCGTCGATTGCGCGCTGTCGGTGGATCGCCGCCACGACGGCTCGCCGGCCTACGTCGAGAATGATGTGCGCGCGACCATCGTCAACGGTCGCCTGTTGCGCATGTGGGGCAGCATTCGCGATGTCAGTCAGGAGTTGCGCATGCAGCACGACGCCGAGCAACGCATCGACGCCTTGCGCCGGGTGTTCGATGCGGTGCCCGACGCGGTACTGGTGATCGATGAACAGCTGCAACCGCAATGGCGCAACGTCGCCTTCGAAGAAACCTTCGGCATCACCCACGGTGCCGGCATCGCCCGACTGCTGCTGGACAACGCCCTGCCCGAGCGCACCTGGCACAGCCTGCCACTGCCCGACTTGAGCGGACGCCAGCTGAATTTCAACGTGCACTGCTCGCGGCTGCTGATTCGTGAGGGTGTGGCCTGGCGGGTCGCGGTGTTCCGTGAAAGCCAAGGTGTGCGCCGCGCCGAAGAGCTGCACCCATGAAAGACAGGAACCTGCCACCGACATTGCAGATGGGCATGCGCTCGTCGGTCAACGTCAGCAGCGAAGTGCTCGAGGCGTTGCTGGAAACACCCGCGCTGCATGCGCTGCTCGACAGCTTCAGCGATGCGTTGATCGTGACGGATGGCGAAGGCCGGGTGCGCTTTCTCAACCTCGCCGCCGAACGCATCAACCGGCTGTCCCGACAGCAAGCCATCGGACTTGCCGAGAGTGAATTCTTCCAGCGTTCGGCATTGAACTACGAAGACTTCCAGGCGGCGCTGAATCGCGGCGGCACCAGCGCACTGACCCGCTCCCGCGAAGGCCGGGTCCTGCTCAGCAGCACCCACGCCATTCCCACCGGTGCCTATGAAAAACCGTTCAGGATGCTGACCCAGAAAGACTTCGACGGCAGCCAGCCGCAGCGTCGAGCCGCGCTGGGTAATCGGCCGGTGGAACCTCAGGGTCTGCGTGACCCGCAAGACAACGCACTGCACCTGTCACCGCAGCTGTCGAGTATCGCCGACACCGGCGTACGCGCGTTCCGACGACGGGCGCGGTTGTTGTTGCTCGGTGAACCGGGCGTCGGCAAGACCGCTATCGCCCGGCATATCCACCGCGCTGCCGGCTGGGGCGACCGGCCGTTCATTCATGTCAACTGCGGGAGCATTCCGGAGAGCCTGTTCGAGTCGGAGATGTTCGGCTATGAGCGCGGCGCCTTCACCGGTGCTTTGCAGGGCGGCAAGCAGGGTTACATCGAGACGGCTTCGGGCGGCACGCTGTTCCTCGACGAGATCGGCGAAATCCCGTTGCATGTGCAAGCCAAGCTGTTGAAGTTCCTTGAAGACAGCACCATCCAGTCTGTCGGCTCACCGTTGAGCAAAACGGTGCAGGTGCAAGTGATTGCCGCCACCAACAAGGACTTGCGGCATCTGGTGAGCATCGGCGAGTTTCGCGCCGACCTCTACTATCGCCTGGCGGTGTTGCCGGTGGAGATTCCACCGTTGCGTCAGCATCGAGACGATTTGCCGTTCCTTATCGACATCCTGCTGAGTCGCATCAACGGCGATCGCGAGCCGTCGCTGAGCCTGTCCGCCGGGTGCCGCAAGCGGCTATTGGATTACGACTACCCGGGCAATGTCCGCGAATTGGTGAACATCTTCGAACGCCTGGCCGTGCTCGCCGACGATGAAGCGCAGGAACATCATCTGCCAGCCGAACTGCTGGAACCGACGCCGCGCCCGCAGGCATGGGCGAAATCGGCAGTGGCCGAGGAGCAAGACGATCCGGAGCAAAATCTCAAGCTGCAGGTACAACACTTCGAACGCCAGGTGATTCTCCGGGCCATGCACCTGTGCGGCAGCAAGCGTAAGGCCGCAGTGCACCTGGGGATCGACATCGGCACATTGATCCGCAAGCTTCAGCGCGACTGACTACCGGTTTTTCTGTAGGAGCGAGCTCGCTCGCGATGGAGGTCAACGTTAACGCGGGCTGCCTGCCTGGGCGCGGTTGTCCGAACGTTTTTCGCGAGCAAGCTCGCTCCTGCAAAAGCTTTCACCGCTGCGAAAATGCCTACATATCTAGTTACTTTTGCCTGTCTCTTCGTTCACGAAAACTAATAAATCATTTAATTTCAATGACTTAAGTATCTGGCACGACCTGTGCTCCTCCTCCCTGCAACCCACCGTCGTTGGGCTTTGCATCAGGGCCGGCTTTCATCCGCCGTGCCGCTAGCCAGGAGGAATAATAAAAATGTTGATCACCGGGATAAAAAGCCGACCGGTCTATGACCGGTTGCAACCGCTGCCGGGAGGTACTCGGCACATCATTGCCGGGCAAGGCAGCGGCGGTCGCGCCATGTTGCGCTTGCTGGAAGAGATGGCCGACCTGGATCGGCCGATCACCTTGCTGTACTCGCAAGAGTCGTTCTCCGGCCACGATTTCCTCACGCAGTTACAACAGCACCGCGCGCACCCGCTGCATGTGCACGCGACCAACCAGTCATTGATCGACGCGTTGAAAACCCTGCTCGGCGAAGCGCACATGGGCACCCGCCTGTACCTCGCCGGCTCGGAAAGCTTCCTCGGCAGCGCCATGCAAGTGGCCACGCATTTCGACTTGAACCGTGACGAAGTGCTGCGCGAGCACTCCGGTACATTGGTCCGCCGCGTCTGGTGCGTGCACTGCGACACCTTCACCGAAAACGTCACCCAACGGGTCTACGACTGCCCCGGCTGCGGCCTGACGCTGGTGGTACGCGATCACTATTCCCGGCGGTTGGCAGCCTTCCAGGCGGTCAAGGCCGATGCCGAAGTCCCGGGTGAATTGCCCGAAGCCGAGGAGCTCGACACATGAGCCAGAACCATGGGACGTTGAACCTGCGCGTGGCGCGGATCGAAGCGGTGACCCCGGAAATCAAGCGCTTCACCCTGGTGTCGCCAACCGGCGCGCACTTGCCGGCGTTCTCCGGTGGCAGCCACGTCGTGGTGCTGATCGCCAACCCGCAGAACACCTTGCGCAACCCCTATTCCCTGCTGAGTTCGCCCTACGACACCAGCAGTTATCAGATCGCCGTGCGCCGCGTGGACAGCGGTCGCGGCGGTTCGGTCTCGCTGCACGACAACGTCGCTGAAGGTGACCTGATCGAGGTCACGCCGCCGGTCAACCTGTTCCCGCTGATCAAGCAGGCGCGTCTGCACCTGTTCATCGCCGGTGGCGTCGGCATCACGCCGGTGATTTCCCAGCTCGAGGAACTGCGCTTGAGCAAGGTGCCCTTCGAGCTGCATTACGCGGTGCGTGGCGAAGCACATGCGCAACTGGGCAAGGAGTTGCAGGCCACCTACGGCGAGCAGGTTCACCTGTACCGCAAGGGCATTGAATCGCGCCTGCAGATTGGCCGGGTGCTCGCTGATCGCCCGCTGGGCAGCCACGTTTATGTGTGCGGGCCGGACAGCATGATCGACGCCACGCTGGCTTGCGCCCGCGACCTTGGCTGGACCGACAGCCACGTGCACTTCGAACGTTTCCTCGAACAGAGCAGCGGCGGCGAAGCGTTCAGTTTCACCCTCGGCCGCAGTGGCACGACCATCGAAGTCTCCCCCGACCAGACCATGCTCGAAGCGGTCGAGGCCGCGGGCTACAGCATGCCGTACCTGTGCCGCGGCGGCGCCTGTGGGCATTGCGAAACCGACGTGCTGGAGCTCGATGGCGAGCTGCTGCACAGCGATGACTGGTTGTCCGACGAGGACAAGAGCGGCCGCAAGAAAATCATGCCCTGCGTATCACGCGCCAGGTGCAATCGCCTGGTCATCGACCTCTGATCGACGGAGAACAAACATGAACATCCAATTCAATCCCGACGAAACCTATCGCGACGACTACACCTTCGCCAACAGTCCGCAGACCATCGCCCGCGCGCCCTTCCCGTTTCCCGATGACGACTACATGTATTCGATGAACCTCGAACCCCATGTGTCGGTGGGGGACGGTGCGTTCAGGGCCGCGTTCGATATCGACGAGCACTACATCAGCGAATGCCGGGACCGTGCGATCACTTTGGAGAAGGATCCGGGCATGCACTACGTCTCGGCGCCGCACATGATGGAGGCGCAGTGGGATTTGCTGGAGCTGATCATGGAGTCGTACGCCCGCGACTATCCGCAGTATTTCAGCCTGGCCCGTGAAGGTCGGCAGTGGCACTGGACCAACCGCCTGCTCGATATCGACGACCACTTCACCTTCGGCGACCCCGCCACCCTGCCCTATGAACCGATGGAGTATGTGACCCGTCAGGCCCAGGGTGACTGGGTGCTGCAGGAAGAACGCGACGGCACGTTGTACTGGGGTGCGGGGATCGCCACCCAACGCGCGGATTACTCGCTGCGTTTCAACCTCGGCATGAGCTGGGAGGAGTTCCACGGGCCGGTGCCGCTGGTAAAGGAAATCGGCATGCTCGACCGTGCATTGAAGTTTCTGCTGCGCCTGCGTACCGGGCATCCGGTGCGTCGCCTGAACTGGTCGCTGACCGTCAACCCGCGCCTTGAAGTCTCGGCTGAAAGCCTGCCGGAATGGGCACCTGACCGGACCATCGTGACCGCGCAGAACGCCGGCAAGCTGGTCTACCTGCGTATCGAATTGCAGCCGCTGCATCGGTTGCCACGCAGTAACGCCATCGTCTTTCCGATCCGCACTTACCTGCTCAGCCTCGAGGACATCGCCACCAACCCGGCGTGGGCCCGGCGCATGCATCGGGTGCTGCGCGACTTGAATCAGCAATTGGTCGACTACAAGGGCTTCAGTCGCTATCGCGATGCGGCGGTGCAGTGGCTGTCGCAGTACGACGAAGAAACCAGAGCCTGACGCAATTCGCTTGATAGGAGCGAGGCTGCCCGCAAAGGTTTTGGCGTTTTGAAGAACGCCTCCGCGGACGCACCTTGCTCCCGCAAGAGCATCGGCCGGGCAACCGGCCAACCCTGCAAACACCTGCCATTGATAATGAGGAAATAACATGAGTGGCTCATCCAACGCGCGTGCCAGCGTCAGCGCCGACCAGGATGCGGAACAGCTCCGCGCCCTCGGCTACAGTTCGGATTTCAATCGCAGCATGAGCCTGTGGGAGAACTTCTCCCTGGGTTTCACTTACCTGTCACCGGTGGTCGGCGTCTACACGCTGTTCGGTTTGTGCCTGGCCGCGGGTGGCCCGCCGATGTTCTGGTCCTACTTGCTGATCGGTGCAGGACAGATGCTGGTGTGCCTGATCTTCGGTGAAATCGTTTCGCAGTTTCCAATTTCCGGGGGCGTCTATCCGTGGGCCCGTCGGCTGGTGGGCAAACGCTGGGCGTGGATGGTCGGCTGGGTGTACGCGTGGGCGTTGTGCGCGACCATCGCTGGCGTCGCCGTGGGAGCCGGGCCGTACCTGGCAATCATGCTCGGCTTCGCTCCCGGTTCCGAGGCCAATATCTACATCGCCCTGAGCATCATCCTGCTCTCCACCGCCTTGAATCTGGTCGGCACCAAGCTGCTGGCGCGGGTGGCGATGTTCGGCTTTCTCTGTGAACTGGTCGGGGCAATTCTGGTTGGCGGATATTTGCTGATTTTCGAGCGTCACCAGCCGTTCAATGTGCTGTTCGACACGTTTAACCTGGAGGTCAATGGCTCGTACTTGCCGGCGTTCCTCGCCGCTTCGCTGGCGGGTCTGTTCCAGTATTACGGTTTCGAAGCCTGCGGCGATGTCGCCGAGGAAACACCCAACCCGGGCAAGCGCATTCCGAAAGCCATGCGCATGACCATTTACATCGGTGGTGCGGCGGCGATGTTCGCCTGCCTGGCGCTGATCCTTTCGGTGCCGGACATGGCCAGGGTCCTGGCCGGGGAAGACACCGATCCCGTGGCGACCATTCTCGCCAATGCCTTCGGTCCGGTGGGTTCGCGACTGGTGATGGCGGTGGTGATGGTGTCGTTCATCTCGTGCGTGCTGAGCCTGCAAGCGGCGGCCAGTCGCCTGCTGTTCGCTTATGCCCGTGACGAAATGATCATCGGCAGCTCTCTGCTCAAGCGCCTGTCCGGCAACCACGTGCCGTCGTTTGCGCTGCTGATCAGCGGCCTGGTGCCGGCGGGGATTGTCTGCCTCGGCATGTTCATGGCTGACGCCGTGGCGACCATCGTCGGTTTCGCGGCGATCGGGATCTACGTGGCGTTCCAGTTGATCGTCGTCGCTGCCCTGATCGCCCGCACCAAGGGCTGGCGCCCGAACGGGCAGTTCACGCTGGGGGCTTGGGGTCTGTGGGTGAACCTGGCTGCGCTGGTCTATGGCGTCTGCGCCATCGTCAACATGGTCTGGCCCCGCTCGCCCGACGCGCCGTGGTACATCAACTACTCGATGATTCTGACCACGCTGGTGGTGATGGGCGCCGGGCTGGTCTACATGCTGCTGGGCAAGCCGTACGACAAAGGCACGGCGCCGGCGGGAGATGCCTGGAAGTTCTCCAGACCTCTGCGAAAAAACACAGGGCTTTCCGGCGCATCGCTGCCGCAACCCTGACAACACCACGGTCCTTGCAGGAGCGAGGCTGGCCCGCGAAGACGTCGGCACATCCAGCATCAACGTCGCCTGGCTTTTCGCCTTCGCGGGCAAGCCCGCTCCCACAGGTCCGGTGTTTACAGCGTTCTTTGCCCGTTACCAATGTCCTTCGCCTGCTCAATCCCCCACTCCATCGCTGCTTCCATGTCGAGAAAATGCAGCGAGGGGTGGTCGTTTTCCTCGATCGCCCCGCCATCAGGTCGGTAGACGCCGATGAACATGCCCAAAGAGCCGTCGCGCAGGATCTCGGCCTTGACCTTGATGCTGCAGCCGTTCGACAGGGTTTCGGTGTGAAGCAAATGGCGTTCAGTCATCGTTGCGTTCCTCCGGCAGTGAATTCGGTCAGCTCGAACAACCCGCTGAAAAACCGCGATCGACGCCGCACAGGACAGCGGCGCAATGCCACCTATACTACAAGCCACCGCCCCCTCAGGGGTCTGCAAACCCGACAATAAAAAAGCAGAGGTGAGCATGGTCTGGCAGCAGATTTACGATCCGTTCGGCAACCCGGTCATTTCAACCCTCATGGCAGCCGTGCCCGTTGTGGTGATGCTGGCGGCCCTGGCGTTCTTTCACATCAAAGCACATCTGGCGGCATTGCTCGCCCTCGGCTCGGCGCTGATCATCGCGATCTTCGCCTTCGGCATGCCGGCCAACATGGCGGGCTCGGCGGCGCTATACGGGGCGGCCAACGGTTTGCTGCCGATTGGCTGGATCGTGCTCAACATCATTTTCCTGCACCGGCTGACCACCGAGAACGGCTCGTTCAAAGTGCTGCAGGATTCGCTGGCACGCATCACCGACGACAGGCGCCTGCAATTGCTGCTGATTGCCTTCTGTTTCGGCGCCTTTTTCGAAGGGGCGGCCGGTTTCGGCACGCCGGTGGCGGTGACCGGGGCGATTTTGATCGGGTTGGGTTTCTCGCCGCTGGCCGCCTCCGGCCTGGCGTTGATCGCCAACACCGCGCCCGTGGCCTTCGGCGCGCTGGGCACGCCGATCATTACCCTGGCCAAGGTCACGGGGCTGGATGAGATGGAGCTGTCGATGATGGTCGGCCGGCAGTTGCCGTTCTTTTCGGTACTGGTGCCGTTCTGGCTGATCTGGGCGTTCGCCGGTTGGCGCAAGATGCTGGAAATCTGGCCGGCGATCCTGGTCGCCGGGGTCAGCTTCGCCATCCCGCAGTTCGTCGTGTCCAACTATCACGGGCCGATGCTGGTGGACGTGATTGCCGCGCTGATTTCCATGGCCTGCCTGACCGGTTTCCTCAAGGTGTGGAAACCGGCCACCGTGCACACCTCGGCCGCCCTGTCCGGGCGCGTCGACAACTCGAAAATCGACGCCGAGCACGACGAGAAACCCACCGCCAACACGACCTTCTCCGGCGACGCCCGGCCGGCGGTCATGCGTGCGTGGATGCCCTGGATCATCCTCACGGTGTTCGTGTTTGCCTGGGGCACCCAGGGCTTCAAGAACATGTTCGACACCCGCCCGGCCATCGATCCGGTCACGAACTCCGCCAAGCTCGACCCACAAGGCAAACCCCTGCGTGAAGCCAATCCGGTCTTCGCTCCGGTCATCACCTTCGGCACGATCCACCAGCAAATCGAGAAAGTGCCGCCGGTGGTGCCTGCGCCAAAAACCGAGGAAGCCGTCTACAAATTCACCTGGCTCACCAGCACCGGCAGCGGCATCCTGCTGGCGGCCATCCTGGGTGGCCTGTTGATGGGTTATTCGATTCCGCAACTGATCAAGCACTATCTGAGAACCATCTGGGTGGTGCGCTACTCGCTGATCACCATCGTCGCGATGCTCGCCCTGGGCTTCCTCACGCGCTATTCGGGACTGGACGCCACCATGGGCCTGGCCTTTGCCGCGACGGGGATTTTCTACCCCATGTTCGGCACCTTGCTCGGCTGGCTCGGTGTCGCGCTGACCGGCTCGGACACGGCGTCCAACGTGCTGTTTGGCGGCCTGCAACGGGTCACCGCCGAACAACTGGGCCTGAGCCCGGTGTTGATGGCCGCCGCCAACAGTTCCGGCGGGGTCATGGGCAAGATGGTCGATGCCCAGTCAATCGTGGTGGCCTCCACCGCGACACGCTGGTACGGCCATGAAGGGGAAATCCTGCGCTATGTGTTCTTCCACTCCATCGTCCTGGCGATCCTGGTCGGCGGGCTGGTGACGCTGCAGGCGTATGTATCGCCATTCACGGCCATGGTGGTGGGCGGGCATTGAGCCCGCTACCCCAGCGCCCCCTGCAGGAGCGATCAAGCTCGCGCCTGCAGGGGGTTCATGAATGGAGTACTGTGGAACCACTATGAACATTCTCTACGATGAACGCATTGACGGCGCGCTGCCCGACGTCGACAAGGCCGCCCTGCTCCAAGCCCTGCAAAGCCGCTTGCCGAAACTGGAAGTGCTGCATCAGCAGGAAGAGCTCAAGCCGTATGAGTGCGACGGTCTCTCGGCCTACCGCACCACGCCGCTGCTGGTGGTCCTGCCGCGTCACCTGGACGAAGTGCAAGGGGTGCTCCGGCTGTGTCATGAGATGCGTGTCCCGGTGGTTGCCCGTGGGGCGGGCACCGGTCTGTCCGGCGGCGCCTTGCCCCTGGAAAAAGGCGTGCTGCTGGTGATGGCGCGCTTCAACCACATCCTGCACATCGACCCTGCCGCCCGCACCGCGCGGGTCCAGCCGGGTGTGCGCAACCTGGCGATTTCCCAGGCGGCGGCACCGTTCGGCCTGTACTACGCGCCGGACCCTTCCTCGCAAATCGCCTGTTCCATTGGTGGCAACGTCGCGGAAAATGCCGGTGGCGTGCATTGCCTGAAATACGGCCTGACCGTGCACAACCTGCTCAAGCTGGAGATCCTGACGGTTGAAGGCGAACACCTGACCCTCGGCTCCGACGCCCTCGATTCCTCTGGCTTCGACCTGCTGGCGCTGTTCACCGGGTCCGAGGGCATGCTCGGGGTCATCACCGAAGTCACGGTCAAACTGCTGCCCAAGCCGCAGACCGCCAAAGTGTTGCTGGCGGCGTTCGACTCCGTGGAAAAGGCCGGTCGCGCCGTCGCCGACATCATCGCTGCCGGCATCATTCCCGGCGGGCTGGAGATGATGGACAACCTGGCGATTCGCGCCGCCGAAGACTTTATCCACGCCGGTTACCCGGTCGACGCCGAAGCCATCCTGTTGTGTGAACTCGACGGCGTCGAGGCCGATGTCCATGACGATTGCGACCGCGTGCGCCAGGTGCTGGAACAGGCCGGCGCCACGCAATTGCGCCAGGCACAGGATGAAGCCGAACGCGTGCGATTCTGGGCCGGACGCAAGAATGCCTTCCCCGCCGTGGGCCGTCTCTCGCCGGATTACTACTGCATGGACGGCACCATCCCGCGTCGCGAATTGCCCGGGGTGCTGCAGGCGATCGCCGCGCTGTCCGCCGAGTATGACTTGCGCGTGGCCAACGTTTTCCACGCCGGTGACGGCAACATGCACCCGTTGATCCTGTTCGACGCCAACCAGCCGGGTGAACTCGAACGGGCGGAAACCCTGGGCGGCAGGATCCTCGAATTGTGCGTGAGCGTCGGCGGCAGCATTACCGGCGAACACGGGGTGGGCCGGGAGAAAATCAACCAGATGTGCGCGCAGTTCAACAGTGATGAGCTGACCCTGTTCCACGGGGTCAAGGCCGCGTTCGACCCGGGCGGTTTGCTCAACCCCGGCAAGAACATTCCGACCCTGCACCGCTGCGCCGAGTTTGGCGCCCTGCACGTGCACGCAGGGCAGTTGCCCTTCCCTGAGCTGGAGCGTTTCTGATGTACCGTGAACAGGCATTCGACGACAGCGCCACGCTGCTGGAACAGGTCAACCGGGCACTGGAAAACGCCACCCCGCTGCGCATTCAAGGCTCCAACAGCAAGGCCTTCCTGGGGCGCATCGTCGCCGGGGAAGTGCTCGACACCCGCAGCCATCGCGGAGTCGTGGCCTATGACCCGACCGAACTGGTGATCACCGCCCGCTGCGGCACGCCCCTGTCCGAGCTGACGTATATCCTCGACGGTTCGCAGCAGATGCTGCCTTGCGAACCGCCCGCCTTCGGCGACGACGCCACCGTCGGCGGGATGATTGCCAGCGGCCTGTCGGGGCCGCGGCGACCCTGGGCAGGCTCGGTGCGCGACTTCGTGCTCGGCACCCGGGTCATCACCGGGCACGGCAAGCACCTGCGGTTCGGTGGCGAGGTGATGAAGAACGTCGCCGGCTACGACCTGTCGCGCCTGATGGCCGGCAGCTTCGGCAGCCTGGGCGTGATCACCGAAGTCTCACTCAAAGTCCTGCCCAAACCCCGGCAAACCTTGAGCATCAGTCTGGACATGGACAGCGACCGCGCCCTGCTGCGCCTGGCGGAATGGGGCCAGCAACCGCTGCCGATCAGCGCGGCGTGCCACGACGGGCAGCAGTTGCACCTGCGCCTCGAGGGGGGCGAAGGCTCGGTGACGGCCGCCCATGAGCGATTGGGGGGCGAGCGGCTGAACCCGGCCTTCTGGGCCGATCTCAACGAACATCGACTGCGTTTCTTCGACGAAGATCAACCGCTGTGGCGCCTGTCGGTGCCGCACAACACCCCGCGACTGTCCTTGCCCGGCCGGCAATTGATCGATTGGGGCGGCGCCCAGCGCTGGCTCAAGTCGGACGCCGAGGCGGGGTTCATCCGCAAGGTCGTCGAGGAGGTCGGCGGTCACGTCACCTGCTACAGCCATGGCCTGATCGACAGCCCCTTCCAGCCCTTGCCGGCGGCACTGATGCGCTATCACCGCAGTCTGAAGCAACAACTCGATCCACGGGGCATCTTCAACCCCGCCCGCCTGTACGCGGAGCTCTGAACCATGCAGACCACCCTGAGCGACAACGCTCGCCGCCTGCCCCGCGCCGAAGAAGCCGAAAGCATCCTGCGCACCTGCGTGCACTGCGGCTTCTGCAACGCCACCTGCCCGACCTATCAACTGCTCGGCGATGAACTCGATGGTCCCCGGGGCCGCATCTACCTGATCAAGCAAGTGCTGGAAGGCCATGAGGTCACCCAGAAGACCCAGCAGCACCTGGACCGCTGCCTGTCGTGCCGCAACTGCGAAACCACCTGCCCTTCGGGGGTCGATTACCACAACCTGCTGGACATTGGCCGCGCGGTGGTCGATGCCGCCGTGCCGCGACCGCTCGGCCAACGCTTGCTGCGCGAAGGCTTGCGCAACCTCGTGCCCAATCCGGGCCTGTTCAAGCGCCTGGTCGGCAGCGGTCAAGTGTTCCGGGCCTGGTTGCCGGACACGCTGCAAGCGAAGTTGCCGCGCAGTACGCCGCAGGCCAAACCGGCGCCGCGCACGCACCATGCCCGCCAGGTATTGATGCTCGAAGGTTGCGTGCAACCGGGGTTGTCACCCAACACCAATGCGGCGGCGGCGCGGGTGCTCGACCGCTTGGGCATCAGCGTCGTTGCGGCCCGTGAAGCGGGCTGCTGCGGGGCCGTGGACTATCACCTCGACGCGCAGGCGACCGGACTGCAACGCGCCCGCCGCAACATCGACGCGTGGTGGCCACACCTCGAAAGCGGCGCCGAGGCCATCGTTCAGACCGCCAGCGGTTGCGGGGCCTTCGTCAAGGATTACGGCCATCTGCTGGAACGCGACCCGGCCTATGCCGACAAGGCGAAAAAGGTCAGCGCCCTGGCCCGCGACCTGGTTGAAGTGCTGCGCGAGGAACCGCTGGAAAACCTCGGTGTGCACAGCGACCAACGCCTGGCCTTCCATTGTCCCTGTACCTTGCAGCACGCGCAGAAACTCGGCGGTGCGGTGGAAGCGACCCTGATCCGGCTCGGCTTCAACCTGACCGCCGTACCCGACAGCCACCTGTGCTGCGGGTCGGCGGGCACTTATTCGATCACTCAGCCCGTGCTGTCCCGGCAGTTGCGCGACAACAAGCTCAATGCGCTGGAAAGTGGTCAGCCGGATGTTATCGTCACGGCCAACATCGGCTGCCAGTCACACCTCGACGGGGCGAACCGCACCCCGGTCCGTCACTGGATCGAACTGGTCGACGCCGCCCTGCCCCCACCCCCTACCGGAGCGTCTTCATGAAAAGCAAAGCCATCCTCGGCCAGGCCGAAGTCAGCCAGATCCTCGCCGCCGCCCGCACCGAAGCCCAGGCCAACCAATGGGCGGTGACCATCGCCGTGGTCGACGACGGTGGACACCCATTGGCCCTGGAACGCCTCGACGGCGCCACGCCGAGCAGCGCCTACATCGCCACCGAAAAGGCCCGCACCTCGGCCCTGGGCCGGCGTGAGTCCAAGGGGTTCGAGGACATGGTCAATGGCGGTCGCTTTGCCTTTCTGTCAGCCCCGCTGCTGACCTCCCTGGAAGGCGGTGTACCGGTCATCGTCGATGGCCAGGTGATCGGCGCGGTGGGCGTATCCGGGGTCAAGGCCGAACAGGATGCGCAGGTGGCCAGGGCCGGGGCCCACACAGTGGGCTGAAAGGCCGTAATGGCTCCTACTGTGCAGGATGATGGAAGGCGATGTAGAGCGGATCCAGCCCAGATTCGACGGGGAAAACCAGAATTTAATCGTCGTGCCGACCGTTTACCGGCTCTGCATCGACTTCGATGGTTGGCACTCTCGGTGACCGGACAAAGCCCACGGGCCGAGGTTCGACCTGTTCGGCACCCGCAGGCGACGCCCAGTGCACAGAGACTGCTGGAGAACGCTCGGAAGAAAAGCTGAACCCGGGCAAGTCGCGATTCTGATTCACCAAAGCTCCTTGCCAACGGGGTCAGCGGGCCGACCGAGGCTTTTACGACTGGAAGTCTTCGCCCTTGAAGGCTGCGGTTCCTTGTTGGTGATGCCATGTCCTGACGAGGTGCACAACGTTATCCGGGCTATTGGAATTCGCGAGGTCTGCCGGGTAGAACAACAGATCGGCGCCGGCGGGATGACCGACGATGCGGTCGAAATGATCGATCAGTTGGTCATGATCCTGCTTGGGCACATCCACTGCCCAAATTTTATTGACCAGCGCATGGAACTCCGACGCGGTGTGATCGTTAAGTTTGGTTTTAAGGTCCATCTCAAATTCATCCTTGTCCTGACAACGAATGAAGCTCGCCTGCTCGATTCATCCGAGCAGGCGGTAATTAATACTCTGTGACGGTCACTCCGGCTTGAAACCGGGTTTGTTGTTGGCGGACCGCCACGCTTTGACTTCCTTCAAAATGCCTTCTGGGCTGTCGTCCTGTCCTTCTTTCGGGTAAAAGAGGACGTCTGAACGGTCTGGATGCTCTGTAACAGCCACGAAATGACTCACTAGACTATCCAAGTACACCTCGAGATTGCGTCCTTGCAGCCCGCTCGTCTGATGGAAAAGCTCGCCCAAAAACATCAAAAACTCCGCTTCGGTATAGTCCTCAAGTTTTTCTTTAAAAATGCTCATTATTTCTCTCCTTATGTAGCTGAATGTGACGCTTCGGGGTCATCACGAATAAATTATCCAAGCCATAAACAGCGCCACTTTTTGCAACTTCCACATCATGATGCAGCTCAAATGCAAGACGTCCTCCGACGTGATCAATACCCCGTGAGTAAGGCGCGGATCCGTTTCGAATCCTATCCAGGTTGATCTCAGTGAACTGCACTTTCAACGCAGGATCTGTCGCCACCTCCGCCCAAAAAGCTCTCCTGAACTGATGGAAATTGGCAAACACCCTCCCTCTCAATTTATCTGCAATTTGCGAAGAAATCGGCGCACCATCTCTTCCTGCTGCCTTAGCCAACCATAATCCGGAAACTGGTTTTCCGAAGCCAAGGGCAGTGCCCGGATCATCACGACGATCACGAAACAACGCATCCGGCGATGGCAACTCCATGTCCGCAGGAAACCCGGGAATGTTCGCACCAACCTCTCCTTCGTCGACAGCAGGAAATGTCTCCTTCACTGGTAGGACCGGGATGGCAGCGCTACCGGGATAAACCAGAGGATCGTTGGAAGTGATCGGCGATGTCGTCGACCCCAGATGCTCGCTGCCCGGCGGGACTAATGGCTTCCAGCTGTTCGCCGGCAGCATTGGCCAGGGAACGACGGCGGGGACGATGCCAACCCATCCTTCGCTGCTGTTCGGTGTCTTGATGCTGATCAAGTCGAGGTTGAATGGATCTGACCAGAACTCGGTGCGCTCCTGATAGCGCAGTTCGAACTCACGGTGCTCACCAACCCAGGCGTTGCTGGAACAAAACGCCTCATGCGCTTAACTGTCAGGACCCGTACCGTCAAAGAGGGAAGCATCCATGACCCGCCTCACCGCCAAGGACTTTTCCCCGCAACTGCTCGAACTCTACGACTACTACGCCCACGGCAAGATCAACCGCCGGGAGTTTCTCGACCGGGCGGCGTTGTTCACCTTTGGCGGATTGACCGCCAGTGCCTTGCTCGCCTCGCTGAGCCCGAACTATGCCCTGGCCGAGCAGGTCGAGTTCACTGATCCGGATATCGTCGCCGAGTACATCACCTACCCCTCGCCCAGGGGCAACGGTTCGGTTCGCGGTTATCTGGTGCGCCCGGCCAAAACGACGGGCAAGGTGGCGGCCATCGTGGTCGTGCACGAGAACCGTGGGCTCAACCCGTACATCGAGGACGTGGCAAGGCGCGTGGCCAAGGCAGGGTTCATCGCCCTCGCCCCGGATGGGCTGACGTCGGTCGGCGGTTATCCGGGTAACGACGACAAGGGGCGCGAGTTGCAGGCGACCGTTGACCCGGAGAAGCTGATGAACGATTTCTTCGCCGCCATCGAGTGGCTGATGAAGCACGACGCAACCACGGGCAAAGTGGGGATTACCGGGTTCTGCTATGGCGGTGGCGTCACCAATGCCGCCGCCGTGGCGTATCCGGAGTTGGGCGCGGCGGTCGCGTTTTACGGGCGGCAGGCCGATGCCCGGGATGTCCCGAACATCAAGGCTCCGCTGATGTTGCATTACGGCGAACTGGACACGCGCATCAACGAAGGTTGGCCCGCCTATGAACAGGCGCTGAAGGCTGCGGGCACGACCTATGAAGCGTACATCTACCCCGGCGCCAACCACGGCTTCCACAACGATTCCACCCCGCGCTACGACGAAGCGGCGGCGAAACTCGCCTGGGACCGGACGCTGGGGTGGTTTCGCCGCTATCTGGTCTAGCTCACCACATCGATCAACTGCTCGCGCTGCGCACCGGTCAGCATCGGCCCGAACCCGGCACCGGCATTGTCCGCCATGTAGCGCGGGTTGCCGGTGCCGGGGATGACGCAGGTCACCGCCGAATGCGCCAGCAGGTACTTGAGCGCCAGTTGTGCCCAACTGGTGACGCCCACCTGGGAGGCCCAGCCCGGTAGCGGCTTGCCCTTGAGCCGGGCGAGCAGGTCGCCGCCGCCAAACGGCCGGTTGCAGATCACCGCCACGCCGCGCTCGCGACACAGCGGCAGGATGCGTTTTTCGACACCTCGGTCATCCAGCGCATAGTTGATCTGCAGGAAATCCAGCGGCTCGGCCTTGAGCACGGCCTCCACTTCGTCATAGGCCGACGCGGTGTAATGGGTGATGCCGATGTAGCGAATGCGCCCTTGTTCCTTCCATTGGCGCAGGGTCGGCAAGTGGGTTTTCCAGTCCAGCAGGTTGTGGATCTGCATCAGGTCGATGCGGTCGGTTTGCAGCCATTGGAAGGATTGCTCCATTTGCGCGATGCCTTCCTCGCGGCCCCGCGTCCACACCTTGGTGGCCAGGAACGCCGGCGAGCGTGGCTGGTGGATCGACAGCAGCTCGCCGGTGGTCTGTTCGGCGCGGCCGTACATGGGCGAGCTGTCGATCACCGTCCCGCCCTTTTCGAACAGCGCACTGAGCACGGCGGGCAGCTGCTTGTAGGCTGGGTCGGCCGGTGCGACATCAAAGCCGCGATACGTGCCCAGGCCGACCATCGGCAAGGGCTCGTTGCTGGAAGGAATGGCGCGGGTCAGCATGTTCTTGCCTCCTGTTTCCTTCGGCGGCGCACTGCCCGCGAAGGCCGGATCGAAAGTGAGCACCGCCGAAGCACCGGCAGCCAGCGTGAGTATTTGTCGACGCGTGTATCCATCAGTGTGGCTCATGGTGTTGCCCCTCCCCTGTCTTGCTCGCCTTTTGCGCCTGTTGCCCGGCCAGCCACGCGCATAACGCGCCCCACAGTGCGGCAAACGGCACGATCATCAGCGCCACCAGGCCAAATCCCGCGCCCAGCGCCGTCAGGCCGGCAGACAACCAGCCACTGGCGGCATCGCCACCGCGATACACCAGGGTCTCGATCACATTCTTGGCCTTGTACTTTTCCTCGCGGCTGACCACCGTCCACAACACCTCGCGCGCCGGCCGCACCAGGGCGAACTCCACGGCGCGGCGCACCCCCTGGGCCAGGGCAACCGTCGTCGGCAGCGGTGCCAGGGCCATGGCGGCGAAGGCCACGATCGTCGCCACCGGCAATGCCGCCAGCGCCCCGCCGATGCCGATCAGGCGGATCAAGGGCGCCGTCAGCAGCAACTGGAACGTCAGGGTCAGCGCCGAGACGATCAGATCGACCACCGCGAAAAATTGTGTGCGGCTGGCCACATCAGAATAGCTGCCGGCGACAATTCGTCCCTGTTCGAAATACAACAAGGTCGCGGCGCTGGTGTGCAGCAGCATGAACGCCACCAATCCCAACAAGTACCGCGAGCGCCAGATCAGCGTGATCCCGGCGAGCATGCTGCCGCCCAGACGTCGATCGTCCAGCCCGCGACGGGCGCCTTGTGACGTGGTGCGCCGCAACAATGCCCGATAGCAGCGCACCGCGACTTCCAGCAGCAACGCCGCCGAGAACGTCAGCGCGAGCGGGCCGAGACGGGTGGCCAGGGTGGCGGCGAGCAACGGCCCGATGAAGGTGCCAAGGGTGCCGCCCGCCGCGATGAAACCGAACAACCGTCGCCCCTGCTCACTGGAAAAGCGATCCACCAGCACACTCCAGAAGATCGAGACGATGAACAGGTTGTAAAGGCTGATCCAGACGAAGAACACCCGCCCGACATTCACCGGGGCGACACGGTGGGCGATCAGCACGCCGAACAGCAGCATCGACACGGCGATCAGACGGTAGATCAACGGCACAAAACGGGTCGCTGGCCAGCGCGACGCAAGGAAGCCGAACACCGGCACCATCAGCAGCATGACCAGGAAGGTCGCGGTGAACAGCCACTGCAACTGGCCGGCGCCGCCCTCCAGTCCCAGCGCATCGCGCAGGGGCCGCACCAGGTAATAGCTGGCGAGCACGCAGAAATGGAACGCGAACCCCAGCCCCAGCGCCGCCCTTTCACCAGGTAACACGTCGAGCCATTTACCCACGATGGGCATCGCTAACCCCCTCCCCGGCCCTTATCGGCGCGCCGCTGTCGTTCAACTACACTCTGACAGCGATCGCACCATCGCGGTGTTCAACCCCAGAGCAGTCAATGTCACGCCCTAACGTTAGCCGAATGTCACGTACCCTGATCTGTCTCGTCGTCATCCTGGCCGGTTCATACCTGGCCCTGTGCGCCGCATTGCTGGTGTTTCAGCGCGCGCTGATCTACTTCCCGCAGCCCGCCACGCTCGACACACCCAGGCTGACCCTGGACGTGGCCGACGCGCAGGTGCAGGTCAGCTTCCGGCCGCACGAAGGGCCCAAGGCATTGATTTATTTTGGCGGCAATGCCGAAGATGTGTCGCGCAACCTGCCTGAGTTTGCCGAAGCGTTCCCCGACCATGCGCTGTACTTGATGCATTACCGGGGTTTCGGCGGCAGCAGCGGCTCACCGTCGGAAGAGGCGATTGCCCGCGACGCCCTGACGTTGTTCGACAAGGTCTACGACAGCCATGGGGAAGTCGCGGTGATCGGCCGCAGCCTCGGTTCGGGGGTCGCGGTGCGCCTCGCCAGTCAGCGCCCCGCCACGCGACTGGTCCTGATCACGCCTTACGACAGCCTGGAACGACTCGCCGTGCGTCAATACCCGATCTTTCCGGTGAAGTGGTTGCTCAAGGACCGTTTCGACGCGTGGAAATACGCCGCGCATGTCTCGATCCCGACGCTGCTGCTGGCCGCCGAGCAGGACGACATCATCCCGCGTGCAAGCACCGACGCCCTCTACCGGCATTTCCCCAAGGGCGTGGCGGTGCTGAAGGAGATCGCGGGGGTCGGGCACAATTCGATCTCCGACAGCCCTGAATACCTGAAGCTGATCGCCGACGGGTTGTAGCTCATGCGATCATTTGCGTGCCAGCTTGTAGCGCAGGCAGTCCTCGTTGAAACTGCGGCGCAAGGCTTCGGGACTCATTCGTGTGGGGCTGTCGTAGGTCTGCTCGGTAATGCCCATGGCCATCATGCGCATCCACGGCTTGCTGAACTTGTAGGTCTGCAACTTCTTGCGGGCGGCATACAACGAAACCCCCGCCAGTTTCAGTTCCTGGGCTCGGGCTGCGGTGCCCGCGCCCCAACTGCACATGTAGCGGTCATTGGCTTGAAGCGCCCTGGCCTGCGCCTGCACGGCAAAACCTGCCAGGCCCAGGGATATCAGTGAAATCCATACATAACGCATTTAAAGCCAGCCCTAACCACCTGAAAGTAAAGTGATTCTGTCTGTAACTTTCGGGCTTCGGGGCCAGCAAAATGCCTTATCTGAAACATTTTCAGCTGGCCGTCACCAGCTTGAGTCCGATCACGCCGCCGAGGATGATGGCGATGCACAAGACCCGCAACAACGTGGTGGCGTCACCCAGCACAGCCATGCCGAGTATCGCGGTGCCCGCTGCACCGATGCCGGTCCACACCGCATAGGCGGTGCCCACGGGCAACGTGCGCAAGGACAGTGAGAGCAGGAAGACACTGGACAAACCGGTGGCGGCTGCCAGCAGTCCCGGGATCAATCGGGTAAATCCGTCAGAGCCTTTCATGAAGAACGCAAAGGCAATTTCAAGAAGGCCTGCAATACCGAGCAGTGACCATGCCATGGAAGTGACTCCCTCGGGTGATCCGCCGAGCCTGTGCGCCCGGCGAGTTTAGGTTGAAGCGCCGGCTCAGGCGTTGTTGGCCGCGGCGGGTTTGGCACGGAACGCCACGCCGAACCGGTTGAAGGCATTCATCAAGCCGATGGCGTAGGTGAGGTCCGCCAGTTCCTTATCGCCGAATTCGGCCGCCGCAGCGGCATAGTCCGTCTCGGGTACCCCGGTCTGCGCCACCTGGGTGACCGTTTCCGCCCAGCTCAGCGCGATGCGTTCGCGGCGACTGAACACGTCGCCGACATCACGCCAAACGGGCACCAGCACCAGTTTTTCAACGCTGACGCCGAGCTTGACCAAGTCCCGCGAGTGCATGTCGATGCAGAAGGCGCAGCCGTTGATCTGGGAGACACGCAAATAGACCAGATCGATCAATTCATGGGGCAGGCCGCTGTTTTGCAGGTACACGTAAACCCCGCCGAAAGCCTTGTAGCCCTCGGGTGAAGCCTTGGCGTAGTCAAGACGATTGTTCATGGTAAATCCCTTGTATTGGCTGATTGGAGGCCGCCATCGTGGGGGCCGCCGAGCCTGCCGTTAAGGTCCATGATCAGCCTTGAGGCATAGGCCATGACCCAGTGATCATGGCCCAGGCCGGAAGTCGATTCATGGCTCTTCGACCTGGGACATGGACTTCATAGAATCATTGCTCTGGCCCACAACGCTTCGGATAAATCATGAACATCCTCCACGTCACTTGCAGCCCTCGCGGCGAATCGTCCGAAAGCCATCGGCTGTCGAAAACCATCATCGGCTGTCTGCTCCAGGCCAACCCGGCCGCCACGGTCATCAACCGGGTGGTGGGCGCAACGGCGTTGACGCCCATCGATGAGCCATACGCCATGTCCCAACAGGCGCTCGCCGATGTCACTGAGGCCGGCTCGATTGCCCTGTCGAACGGGCTGATCGAGGAACTGCAACTGGCCGACGTGCTGGTGATCGCAACGCCGATGCACAACTTCGCCGTGCCAGCGGCGCTCAAGCTCTGGATCGACCATGTCGCCCGGGTCAGGCGCACGTTCAATGTCGGCGCACAAGGCAAGACCAGCCTGCTGCGCGACCGCCCGGTGTATGTGGCAGTGGCCTCGGGCGGCCGGTTTTCCGGGTTGACCGCGCGTCAACCGGACTTTCTGACGCCCTACCTGAAGGCTGTACTGGGTATGATCGGGCTGCATGACCTGCATTTCTTCAGCGTCGAAGGCACCGCCATGGGCCCCGATGCCTTGAACGCTGCTCGGGACCACACGCAGCAGGCAGTGCGGGACCATTTCTCTGCTAACCCATCGGTTGAGGCCAATGCCCCTTCACAGCCCACACTTTTCAGCGCTTGATCCGACCTCTGAGGACCCGATCTACCGGCAGATCTACTGGCGGTTCCGTGGTGCGATCAGCGACGGGCTGCTCGTGCCCGGTGACCGGGTGCCAGCGGCCAGGGCCCTGGCGAAAGAGCTTGGCCTGGCACGCGGCACCATCGACACCGCCTATTCACTGCTGACAGCCGAAGGGTATCTGCTCTCGCGGGGCCAGGCAGGCACCGTGGTGGCTCCCGGGATCAGTCTCGGAAAGCCTCGCGCACAGACAGAACGGTCCCTCGATCCGGCCACCGGCCCGTCGATCCGACAGAAGGCGCCAGTCCTGCCCTTTCAAATGGCGCTGCCGGCGCTGGACGCCTTTCCGCGCAAGATCTGGTCGCAGATCGGTGCACGCTGCGTGCGTGCCACACAAATCGCAGACATGGCCAATCCGTCGGTGCTCGGCCTGGAATCCTTGCGCAATGCCATTGCCACTTACCTGCAAGTGGCACGGGGAATCACCTGCTCGCCCGCGCAGGTGTTCATCACCTCGGGGTATCGCAACAGCCTGGCGTTGATTGCCCATGCCCTGCTCAAGGCTGGCGACCGTGTACTGGTCGAGGACCCCGGCTACCTGCCGACCCGCCAGTTGCTGGCGCACCTGCAGATCGAAGCGGTTGCGGTACCGGTCGATCAGGAGGGCATGCGCGTCGAGCACGGGCTGAGCAACACACCGCAAGCCAGGGCGGCGGTCGTCACCCCGGCCCATCAAAGCCCGCTGTGCGTGTCGCTGTCGCTGCCGCGCCGCCTGCAGTTGCTTGACTGGGCAACTCGCCAACAAACGTGGATCGTCGAGGATGATTACGACGGCGAGTATCGATACGTCAGCCGTCCGCTGCCGGCGCTGAAAAGCCTGGATCGCGATGGGCGAGTGCTCTACGCCGGCACCTTCAGCAAGGTGCTGTTTCCGGGCATCCGCCTTTCTTACCTGGTGGTGCCGCCAGCGCAGGTCGAACGCTTCGCCTGCATCAGCGAGACCTTCCTGGGCGGGTGCCCGGAGTTGACGCAAGCCATCGTCGCGACGTTCCTGACAGAAGGCCATTTCGCGCGCCATATCCAGCGCATGCGCAAACTCTACGGCGAACGCCGCGAGGCCACGGCCCGCGGGCTGAAGAACGTCCTGGGTGAACGCATCCACATCGACCCGCTGCCCGGCGGCATGCACCTGATCCTGCGCCTGAGGCCCCCGCAGTCTGATCGCGCACTGGTCGAGCGGCTGTTGGCAGCGGGAATCTATGCCGAAGCACTGAGCGACTGGCACACGCACGACCCCAGCGATTCTGCATTGCTGCTCGGGTTTGCCAATATCGACTCGCAGGCCACCGCTGAACAGTTGGGCCAGCGCATCCTGGCGTTGATGTAACGCGTGGGCCAACGGCATGGCCCAGGCAGACAGCCGGTTCTTGGCCCTGTATCGCCTGGGTGGAACATCGCATCATCGGGATTTGACCCACCCGGAAAAAACCGATGCCCAGTCCGTCCCCGCTTCGCAGCATTGCCGTGTTCTCAGGCTCCAACACCGGCTTCAACCCCGCCTACGTCGCAGGCGCCCAGGCCCTGGGCCGGGAAATCGCCAGGCGCGGCATTCGCCTGATCTACGGCGGCACCGACAAGGGCTTGATGGGCGTCATCGCCGACACCGTGATGACCGAGGGCGGTGAAGCGGTCGGCATCATCACCCGACTGCTGTTCGACCTTGGCCATCTTCACCCCCGCCTGACCCGCCACGAAGTGACCCCTGACATGCGCAGTCGCAAGACACGCATGGCGGAGTCGGCAGACGCGTTCATTGCCCTGCCCGGCGGACTGGGAACGTTCGAAGAATTGTTTGAAGCAGCGACCCTGACGCAACTCGGAGAACACCACAAAGGTGTCGCCTGCCTGAACATCGGTGATTTTTTCAAACCGGTACGCAGCCTGCTCGACCATGCGGTGCAAGAAGGCTTCATGAAAGCGGAGCACAGCCAGATGCTGGTTTTCGATACCGACCCGGCGGCGCTGATCGACGCGCTGGAACAGTGGCAGCCGCCCACCGCGACGAAGTGGATTGAATCGCCGCGGTCACGGGTTTAGTCGGACTGCCATCGGAGGGAGCCCGGCCAGGGCTCAGGTGCTCCGGCCGGGGTGATGCGAAGGGCCTCTTACGCCCATTCTTTACGCAGTTGGCGGGCCGCTGCGACCATGTGCACCAGAGCCGCTTCGGTCTCCGGCCAGCCGCGGGTTTTCAGGCCACAGTCCGGGTTGACCCACAAACGCTCGGCAGGAATGCGCTGGGCTGCCTTGCGCAACAGGTTGGCCATTTCCGGGGCATCCGGCACCCGCGGCGAGTGGATGTCATAGACGCCCGGACCGATGTCGTTCGGGTAATCGAAGGCTTCGAAGGCGTCGAGCAGTTCCATGTCCGAACGCGAGGTTTCGATGGTGATCACATCGGCGTCCATGGCCGCGATGGATTTGATCACGTCGTTGAACTCGCTGTAGCACATGTGGGTATGGATCTGTGTTTCGTCACGCACACCGCTGGCGGTCAGGCGGAAGGCTTCCACGGCCCAGTCCAGGTATTGCTGCCAGTCGGCCCGGCGCAGCGGCAGGCCTTCGCGGAACGCGGCTTCGTCGATCTGCACGACCTTGATCCCGGCCGCTTCCAGGTCCACCACCTCGTCACGCAAGGCCAGGGCCAGTTGTTGGGCCTGGACCTTGCGCGAGACGTCTTCACGAGGGAACGACCACATCAGCATGGTCACGGGACCGGTCAGCATGCCTTTCATGACCTTGTCGGTGAGGCCCTGGGCGTAGCGGATCCACTCGACGGTCATGGCGTGCGGACGGCTCAAGTCACCGAAGATCACCGCCGGCTTCACGCAACGCGAACCGTAGCTCTGCACCCAGCCGAAACGGGTGAACACGTAGCCGTCGATCTGCTCGGCGAAGTACTCGACCATGTCATTGCGCTCGGCTTCGCCGTGCACCAGCACATCCAGGCCCAGGCGCTCCTGCACCTGCACTGCATGGCGAATTTCGCTGTGCATGGCTTCGGTGTATTCGGCTTCGGTGAGTTTGCCCTGCTTGAACGACTGACGCGCCAGACGGATCGAGGCGGTTTGCGGGAACGAACCGATGGTGGTGGTCGGGAACAACGGCAGGTTCAGGCGCACGCGCTGTTTACCGATACGACCGTCAAACGTCGAATGACGCTGGCTGTCCCTGGCGGTGATGGCGGCGACCCGCGCCTGCACAGACGGTTTGTGAATCCGTGGCGACGCGGCCCGACTGGCCTGGACCGCACGGCTTCGCGTCAGCGCGTCGAGCACCTTCGGGGCCTCTGGCTCGTTGACGGCCTGGGCCAGGACAGCGACTTCTTCACACTTCTGCACGGCGAAGGCCAGCCAGCTTCTCAGTTCGGCATCGAGTTTGTCTTCACGTCCCAGGTCGACCGGGCTGTGCAGCAGCGAACAGGACGGCGCGACCCACAGGCGATCACCCAGGCGCTCGCTGGCGTGTTGCAGGGTGGCCAGGGCTTGTTCCAGGTCACAGCGCCAGACGTTACGGCCGTTGACCACGCCCAGCGACAGCACTTTGTAGGCCGGCAGGCGGTCGAGGATGGTGGGGTACTGCTCAGGGGCACGCACCAGGTCGATGTGCAAACCGTCCACGGGCAGGTTGGCCGCCAGGCCAAGGTTCTCTTCAAGACCGCCAAAATAGGTGGCTACCAGCTTTTTCAGCGGGTCGCGCTGAATCAGGTTGTAGGCGCGTTCAAAAGCGTTTTTCCAGTCCTGCGGCAGGTCGAGCACCAGGATCGGCTCGTCGATCTGCACCCACTCCACGCCTTGCGCGGCCAGGCGCTGGAAGATCTGGCCGTAAAGCGGCAACAGGCGATCCAGCAGATCGAGCTTGTCGAAATCGCCGCCCTTGGCCTTGCCCAGCCACAGATACGTCAGCGGCCCGATCACCACCGGCTTGACGTTGTGGCCCAGTGCTCGCGCTTCTTCGACCTCTTCGAACAACTGGTCCCAGCCCAGCTGAAAGGATTGATCAACGGTGAATTCCGGGACCAGGTAATGATAGTTGGTGTCGAACCACTTGGTCATTTCCTGGGCGTGTGCACCGCCACAGCAGCTGTCGCTGACGCCACGGGCCATGCCGAACAGGGTTTGCAGCGACGCCTGGCCGTCTGCCGGGCGGAAGCGCTCAGGGATCACGCCGAACATCAGGGAATGAGTCAGGACCTGGTCGTACCAGGCGAAATCGCCGACCGGCAGCAGCTCGATGCCGGCGTTTTTCTGCAAGTCCCAATGGGTCTTGCGCAGTTCACGGCCGACGGCGCGCAGACCGTCTTCGCTCAGTTCGCCCTTCCAGAACGCTTCCTGTGCTTTCTTCAATTCGCGGTCGCGGCCAATGCGCGGAAATCCAAGGGAATGGGCCAAAGCCATGACAAATAACTCCAATGTGTTGATGGGCGCTATTGTCGACAGTGGCCATGCAGTGAGACAAACTCATTTTAATCCAGATGATCACAAGTTTCTCTCATGATCATGCAATCAGCGCGTTAGTGATGCACCCGGTTACGGCCAGTGCGCTTGGCCTGGTACAGGGCGTCATCGGCGCGGGTCAGCAGGTTGTCCGGTTGCTCGCCCGGTTGCGCGAAGGCAACGCCAAAGGACGCCGTGATGGTGTCGAGCACCTTGCCATCGCCACGGGCCTTGATCCGCAACGACTGCACTTTCGTGCGCAGTTGCTCGGCGAACGCCGCCGCGGTGTCCAGGTCGGCGCACTGTTCCAGGATCACGCAGAATTCCTCGCCGCCGTAACGCGCTGCCGTGGCGTGGGCTGGCAGCGAACTGCGCAACACCTGCCCGACATGCTTGAGGACCCGGTCACCCAGCGGATGGCCGTACTGGTCGTTGAATTGCTTGAAGTGGTCGATGTCGAGCATGACCAGTGCCACGCCCTGGGCATCGTTGCTCAGTGCCTGTTCCAGCAGGCGGGTGAACGCCGAGCGATTGAGCAGTTCGGTCAGCCCATCGAGCGTGGCCGCCAGTTGCGCGCGCTCGAGTTTGCTGCGCAGGCTCCTGATTTCGTTCTGTGCTGAATTGAGCTGGGACAGGAAGCGCTCCTGCTGGCTTTGCATGCGCTGGGTGCTTTGCTGCAGCTCGCTGAGAATATCCGGCAGGCGCTCGTTGACCGGCGACTCCAGCATCTCGATGCAGCGCCCCAGGCTACTTTGAAAATCAAGGCTGCCCTCGACGCTGCGGGAAACGTCGCGGTGCATGTCGTCCACCAGGTCGATCGCCTGCTGCTGACCGGCGCGCGCCTCTTCCAGCTCGTCGCGAATGATGTAGTCGCGAAACAGCCGGGTGGCGGACTCCGGCGGAAAGCCGTCGAAGTCCCTGACCACCCGGTCCAGATGACGATTGAGTTCGCTGTCCAGGCCTTTGCTGTAGGTGTACCACAGCGCGTAATGCACCGGATTGGGCGGGATGTTGTGCCGCACCATCAACGGGACGGCTTGTTTGAGCAGCGCCGCGGCCTCGCGGGAATCTTCCGGGTACAGCGCCAGCGCAGTCGCACGCGTCTCTATTTGGCTCATGTCATCACTGTGGTTGTTAATGATAGGCAAATGCAAAACCCGCCGAGCATAACCAGACATGAGGCAAACAGCCATCCCTCTTCGGTGTTAGTCCTGCACGCTGGCGTATCAGCTGCCGGCATCACCGTGGGCTTCTTCGAAGAAGTAGTCCTTCCAGCTCTGCGCCTTGTTTTTCAGCACGCCCAGTTCCTGCAATTTCTCGGCGTAGACCGCCGTGCGCTGCGGCACCACCGTGAAGTTGATTTCCGGGTCGTTGACGATGCTTTCGACCAGTTCCAGCGGCAGTTTCGATTGCTCGACGCGGATGTAGGTCTTGGCGGCGGCGGACTTGTCGGCCTTGATGATCTTCTCCGCCTCGGCCAGTGCGTCGTAGAACGCCTTGTAGGTTTTCGGGTTTTCGTCGTGGAATTTTTCGGTGGTGTACAGCACGTTGAAGGTCGCCTGGCCGCCCAGCACGTCGTAGGAACTCAGCACCTTGTGCACGTTGGGGTTCTGCAATTCCTGGTATTGGAACGGCGGGCTGGAGAAGTGCGAGTTGATCTCCGAACCACCGGCAATCAATGCCGCCGTGGCGTCCGGATGGGCCAGGCTGATGGAAATGTCGTCGAATTTCTTGTACTGCTCGTTGCCGAACTGCCTGGCCGTTTCGATCTGCAAGGTGCGGGACTGGAACCCGACCCCGGCCGCCGGCACGGCGATGCGATCCTTGCTGGAGAAGTCCTTGAGCGTCTTCACGTTCGGGTTGTTGGTCAGCAGGTAGTTGGGCATCGAACCCAGCGAAGCGATGGCCTTGACGTTCTGCTTGCCCTTGGTGCGGTCCCAGATGGTCAACATCGGCGGCACACCCGCCGACACCACGTCCAGGGCGCCGGCCAGCAGTGCCTCGTTCATCGCCGTGGCGCCGGAAATGCTGTTCCAGTCGACCTTGATGTCCAGGCCCTGGGCCTTGCCGTGCTTCTCGATGAGTTGCTGGTCGCGCACCACATCCAGAATCAGGTAACCGATACCGAATTGCTGGGCAATGCTGATCTTGCCTTCAGCCTGCGCGCCGGGGCTGAGCAGTGCGCTCACGGCGGCCAGTGACGCCGCCAGAAGGGTCAATGCCGAACGCTTGTGGGGAGTTGCCATGAAATGCTCGCTATAAGTCAGGGGTGGACCAATGATGGCCGAATGATTTCGCGGCCTGCCGTGGAGAGTGATAGTGCATGAAAATACTTAGGCAAAATAATTCTTAATTATTATTTGTTTATTCCTTAATGAAATATAAAAGACACCATTCATTCCCCGGGACGCCGGGCAAGGATTGGCCCCCGGCGCCCGCCGATGCGGGGCCTATCAGGCCGGTGACCAGCGTCGATGCAGCCCACGCGCCAGGGCATCCAGGGCAAACCCGAGCACGCCAATCAACAGCACCATCGCCATCAGCTCGGAGTACGCCAGCCGGTCTCGGGTATCGAGGATGAAGTAGCCCAGGCCCGCACTGACTCCGAGCATTTCGCAGGGCACCAGCACGATCCACAGGATGCCGATGGACAGGCGCACTCCGGTCAACACATGGCCGAGCACGCCGGGCAGGATCACCTTGCGCAGGGTTTCCCAACGCGTCGCGCTGAGGCTGCGGCTCAGTTGCAGCCAGCGCGGGTCGAGCTGGCGCACCCCGGCGGCGGTGTTGAGCAGGATCGGCCAGATCGCGGCGAAGGTCAGCAGGAAGTAGATCGGCTGGTCGCCCACGCCCATCAACATCACCACCACCGGCATCCACGACAGCGGCGAGATCATTCGCAGGAACTGAAACGCCGGGGTGGTCGCCGCCTCCAAATGGCGATAGCTGCCCACCAGCAACCCCAGCGGCACGCCGATCAGCAGCGCCAGCAGCAGCCCCACCAGAATGCGCTGGAGGCTGACGAACACGTGCTCGTACAGCTCGCCTCGCCCCAGCAGTTCCATCAGGCTGGCCAGGGTCGCCTCGGGTGCGAAGCGCGCCGCCAACCCATCGGCGCTGCCGAACAGCCGCACGCCGAGCCACCACAAAAGCAGCAGGCACAGCAGCCCCGCCACACCCAACAGCCACGATGAGAGATGCTTGCCCATCAGGCGCCGAACTCTTCGCTGCGTTCGAAACTGTCCGGCAGGCCGAACGCCTTCAAGCCTCCGACGGCTGCAATGGCGTTGCGCACGAAACGGTCGTCCACCAGGTCACGGGCCGCGGCCTGCGGGTCAAGGCTGGCGAGGAAGCCCTTGTCGCCTTCGATCAGCGTGTCCTTGAGGCGCCTGACCAGCTCTTCGGTGTAGCTGGGGAACGGGTATGGCTGGAAGTCGATGCGCTGCTCATCCCAGTGGCTGTGCTGGATCGCGCCGCTGGCCAGGTATTGCTCGCGGTCGGATGCCGCCGGTGCCAGCACTCGATTCAACACCGGTTGAGCGTGCGGTGTGTAGCGGTTGGCGCCGTCCTTGGACAGCAGCCTGGCGGCTTCTTCGCGGTGGTCGCGGGTCCACAGTTGCGCCTTGACGATGGCGTTCACCACTTTCTGCGACCACTCGGGACGGTTGTTCAGGTCCTGCTCGTGCATGAACACCACGCAGCAGGCGTGATTGCGCCAGATGTCGCCGGTAAAGCGTTGCACCCGACCGACCTTGAGGTCTTCGGCCAGGGCGTTGAACGGCTCGGCGACGATGTAGCCGGCGATGCGTTTGCTGGCCAGGGCTGGCGGCATGTCCGAGGGCGCCAGCACCACCAGGTTGACTTCGTTCGGCGCCAGCACGGCGCTGGCCGATTTGCTCACCGGGACCAGCCCGTGATCGCGGAACAACTGTTGCACCACCACATTGTGAATCGAGTACCAGAACGGAATCGCCACCGATTGCCCGCCCAGCTGCCTGACCTCGGTAATGCCCGGCGCCACCGTCAGGCCCGAGCCGCCCACATGATTCCAGGCCACGACCTTGGCCGGCACCTTGCTGCCATAACGTGCCCACACGGTCATTGGCGACAACAGGTGAATCACGTTGACCTGACCGGAGATGAACGCCTCGATCACTTGCGCCCAACTGCGCAACAGCACCGGCCGCTCGGCCTGAATGCCCTCGGCTTCGAACAGGCCGTTGTTATGCGCCACCAGCAATGGCGTGGCGTCGGTGATCGGCAGGTAGCCGATGCGCACCGGCGCGTTGGGGTCCGAGGCGGCGCGGGCCTGCAGGCTGTTGAGCAGCGGCAGCGCGCCGCCGGCGGTCAGCAAGGCGCTGAGTTTGAGGAAGTCACGACGTGTGTGGGTGAAGTCGTCCAGGCACATGTTCAATCTCCGGTTCGGGCAAGGGTTGGGAATGTGGATTGCGGCTCGCCCGCCGAAGGGTTTTGAGAATCTCGATACGCAGTGCGCCCAGTTCCTCGACCAGCTCGGCACGCGGCTGTGGCAGGTCGATGCGCCATTCGCCAAGGGTCCGCGCCGGGCTGTTACCCAGTAGCAGAATCCGCTCGGAGAGCAGCAGGGCTTCGTCAATGTCGTGGGTGATCAACACCGCGGCAGTGTTGTGCTCGGCAATGACGTCAAGCAGCAGTTGTTGCATGTCGGCGCGGGTCACTTCATCCAGGGCACCGAAGGGCTCGTCCAGCAGCAACACCTGTGGCTGACGCGCCAGGCAGCGGGCGATTGCCGTGCGCTGGGCCATGCCGCCGGACAGTTGCGCCGGGTGCTGATGCCGGGCGTGCTGCAGGCCGACGGCGGCAATCGCGTGATCGATCCGCGCCTTGCGCTCCTCCGGGCTCAGGTGGGGTTGCCGGGCAAAATCGAGGCCGAACGCGACATTCTTTTCCAGGTTCAGCCACGGCAACAGGCTCGGGTCCTGGAACGCCACCGCCACCCGTGGATGAGGGCCGTTCAACACCTCGCCATGCAGGCTGACGCGACCGCCATGGGCCGTTTGCAGACCGGCCAGCACCCGCAGCAGGCTGGATTTGCCGACGCCGCTGGGGCCGAGGATCGACACCACCTCCCCCGCTTGCAGCTGCAGGTCGAAATCCTCCAGTACCGTCTGCCAGCCTTGCGCCCGGGCATAACCGAGGCTGATGCCTTCGGCCTGCAGCAACGGGGCGCTCATGCTGCCGCGTCCCCGGCCTGACGTTGCAGCTCGGCATGCAGTTGCACCAGGCTCGGGGTGACGATCGGCACGAACGCCGACTCGCGCCAGCGACGGGCGAATCCACCGCCGTATTCGCTGAGGTAGGCTTTACCGCCACTGGCCTGCAACTCGAGTTGCACCGCCTGCGCCGCCGAGTCGGCCAGGGCAATGCGCAGGCGGAACAAGGCGGCGGGCTGGGCGAGAAAACGGCCGTCGAGCAGGCCTTTCTTCAGCTCGCTGACCGTCTGTTCCAGCTGCCCGCGTTGTTGTCGCAACGGCTCCAGCAGAATCGAGCGAGCGCCTTGCAGATGCGCCTCGACTTCGTGCAGCGAACGTCGCGCCAGACCTATCGCCATCGCGCATTGCAACCCGAGAAATGCCGGGCGCACGGCCGGCAGGAACACCCGGGCGTCTTCATGCAGCAGCCAGTTGCGATCGATCTCCACCCGCTGAAAGTCCAGCGCCGCGGTATTGCTCGACTGCAGCCCCATCAGTTGCAGATCGTCCGAACGTTGCACCCCGGCCAATGCATCCGGGATCGCCAGGATAAAGGGCGCACCATCGGCCTCATCGTCGATGGCCGCCGCCACCACGAAACCGCTCTTGCGCAGGTTCGTCACCCAGTGCAGGCGACCGTTGAGCGTCCAGCCCTGGTCCTGCGCCGTGGCGCGCACTTGCAGCGTCTCGATGCCCGAGAGGAATTTCATGGCATTGGACAGGCCGGTGGCGCCGGCCAGTTCGCCCGCCAGCAACGACGGCAACAAGCCTTCACGCAGCACCGTGTTGGGACTTTGCAGCAGGTACTCGATAAAAGCCCGTTGCCCCCAGAACACGAACGCCGCCGCCAGGGAATGGCCGGCGACAGCCGCCACCCCCTCCACGGCGTCGGCGATGTCGCCACCGCTGCCACCCAGCGCCGGGTCGATGCCGATCCGCAGGACCTCGGCACTGGCCAGTTGCGCCAACACCTGCTGCGCGTCGCCCTCGCCCTGGTCCAGCGCCTGGGCGTGGGTGTCCAGCCATTGACTCAATGCCGGCTTGAGCATGTCGTTTTCTCCTGTTGAATCATTGACCCGACGGCCAGCGATACCGGGCCAGCTCAGGGTTGAGCGGCGTGCCGGCAAAGACGTTGGCGAAGTTGCACAAGGTCGCCAGGCTCACGCCGAGAATCACCTCCAGCGCATTGCCTTCGCTGTAGCCGGCCGCCTGGAAAGCCGCGTAAGTCGCTGCACTGACGTTACCGCGGGTGGCGATGACCTCACGGGCGAAGGCCGCCAGCGCTTCGAGTTTTTCCTCGGGCACGGTGGCTTGCTCGCGCAGGGCGCTGACCACGTCGTCCGGCAGTTTCGCCTTGTTCACCGCGACGGCGGTGTGCCCGGCCACGCAAAAATCACAGCCATGGGTGGTGGCCGCAATCAGTTGCACCACCTCGCGCTCGGCCAGGCTCAGTTCGGCTTTGCCATTGAGCGCCGATACCGTAACGTAGGTTTCCAGCGCCGCTGGCGCGTTGGCCAGCACGGCCAACAGGTTGGGGATAAACCCGGAGGCTTTCTGGGCGTTTTCCAGGAACGGCCGGGCCGCTTCGGGAGCGCTTTGCAAGGTATGTAGCGTGACGCGCGACATGGAGTGGACTCCTGCTGTGGATGTCCTGCAAGTCTGTTGGTTATAAAAATTCCGATCCATATTCTAAAGTAGCGATTACTTGCTCCTGAGTGTTTCCATTAGATGATTTCGTCGAGCCCACTGGTTGATTGGTTATTAGAAAGCCTGGAACTCCAGGCCAGCCTGTTCCATGTCGGCCGCTATTGCGGCGGCTGGCATGCGAGCACCCACGGCATGGCGCGGGCCAGTTTTCACCTGATCGTCCAGGGGCATTGCTGGCTGCACATCGACGGCGAGGATCAGGCCCAACGCCTGGACGCCGGGGATGCGGTGTTTCTGCTGCGTGACCTGAACTACCGCCTGGCCAGCACCGAGGACAACGCCACCGCGCAACGCCTGCCGAAGCTGGCCATGACGCCCCTGGACAGCCAGGCCCAGGACGGCGTCGGCCTGGTCTGCGGTTTCTTCCATTTCAAATCCGGGTTGTCGTCACTGATCATCGAGGGCTTGCCGGACTGGATCATCTTGCGTGCGGGCGACCCGTCTTCGAATGCCGCTCGTGCCCTGTTCGAACTGATCCTCGAAGAATGCCAACGCCTGCCCGCGCCCTCTTCCGCCCTGCTGGAACGCCTGAGCCATCTGCTGTTTCTCTACGTGTTGCGTCAGCAGGTCGCCGACAACCCGGACCTGGGCGGCCTGGTCGCCCTGGCTCGACACCCGCAGTTCGCACCGCTGCTGGATCAACTGATCGAACAGCCGCAACAACCCTGGCCACTGGAAAGCATGGCGGCCTGCACCGGCCTGTCGCGCTCGGCGTTTTTCAAGCGTTTCACTGAACTGGCCGGCCAGTCGCCGGGCCAGGTGCTGCTGGCCTTGCGCATTCGCCACGCCTGCCAGTTGCTGAAGAACAACCACACGGTGGAGCAAGCCTGCGGTGCCGTGGGCTATCAATCGATCGCCGCATTTACCCGAGCCTTCGCCAAGGCCGTGGGCGTGCAGCCGGGGGCCTATCGCAAGCAGCATGAAGGACGCTGAACAAAGAACCAAAAAGAATTAATAAATACAAAATCAGTATTTATCGTTATAAAAATATCCGCGTACTCTCAGGCCATTCCGTCATTCATCACGACAGTGAAGTGCCTTATGAACCCGACTGCCAACCTCATCGATTTCGTCGCCTACCGCAAACGCAAACAGGCTCAGCAACGGGCACGGGTCATGTGGGAAATGTATGCGCGCAACGCCGGACTCCAGGCCTGGCAATGGGTACAGGCCGCACAGTCGACCGAGACCCGTCACGCGTGAACGCCAAGCAACCCTCGGGTTTTCTGGCGAGCGCCGATGAGCCCGGGCTGGACCTGAATCATCTGGAATCAGCGGAAGAGGACCCGATCGGCGAACGGGTGTCACAGAACCTGCAGCGCTTGCGCGCCAAGCGACACCTGTCGCTCGATGCCCTGGCGCGGCAGTGCGGTGTGAGCCGGGCGATGCTGGCGCAGATCGAATCCGGGCGCAGCGTGCCGTCGATCAAGGTGCTGTGCAAGATCGCCAAAGGCCTGAAGGTATCGGTGGCGGCGTTTCTCGAACACCGCGCCTTCGAAGGGGTCGCCGTACTGTCGGCCAGCCAGAGCAAACGGCTGGTCAGCGGCAACGGCGCCTTTGTCAGTCGCGCGCTGTTTCCCTTCGACGTGGCGCGCCAATCGGAATTTTACGAATTGCGTCTGAGCCCATTGGGCGAGGACGTCTCCGAGGGGCATGGCCCCGGTGTCCAAGAGAATCTGGTGGTGTCACAGGGCGTGCTGGAAATCAGCGTCAACGACGGGCGCTACCTGCTGTCCACCGGCGACTCGATCCTGTTCTACGCCGACCAGCCCCACCGCTACCGCAACCCGGCGGACAGCGAGGCGGTGGCGTATCTGGTGGTGACGTACCCCGAGCGGCTGGACTGACACACATCGAAAGAAAACACTGTGGCAGCAGCCCGATTGACGCCCTTCATCGCCATCGCAAAGTGGGCAACAAAAAGCCCGGCCAATCTGCATTGGCCGGGCTTTTTCACATCGCGATATCAGCAGGTGCAGCACATCATCGGCATACCGTTGCAGCTCATCATCATGGGCATGCTGCAATCGTTCATCATCTTCATCATCAGGTTGCAGCAGTTCTTCATCATGTCCATGTTCATGCCGGCCATCGGCATGATTTTGCACATCATGCCGTCGGCCATCAGGGTGCATTCCATCACGCACTTCATCGATGGCATCGGCATGCCCATCATCGGCATTGGCATCATCATGTTCATCATCGGCATGGCCATGGCCGACTGGGACATGCACATCATGCTCAGGTTGCCGCAATGCATCATCATCGGCATGCCGCAGTTCATCATCATCTGCATCATTTCAGCGCTGTTCTTGAACATCGCCATGTCCATGCCGGCGGCCGGCATCATTTTGCACATCATGCCGTCGTCCATCATTTCGCAGGTCATGGTTGCCATCATCATCGGCATGCCCGTCATCGGCATCATTGGCATGTTGGCGTTCATCGGCATTTGCATCTGCATGGCGTTCATCATGGCGTCGTTCCCTGAATCGAGAGTTGGATAAAGTTGATGGAGGGAATTCTAAGGATTGACGAAGCGCCGACAAGACGCCGATCAAACAGCAAAAGCGGATGCTGGAACCTGCGTAGCGAGGCGTTCGGGCGAATGCTCGATGCTGTAGCGCTCGAACATCCGCTGGCACACACAACCTGAATGCGATCAGAGGGATTCATCCGCTTTGGATATGCGATGTACGTCTATGCAAATAACTCAGAGAAATAATCGTTCTAACCGGCACAATAAAGATGTGTGCGCATCTACCCCGTTCACCACAACCCGTGCCATTCAACCGCGTCGGAGCCTCGTGTGCCGCCACTGACCACCCGTGAGATCTATCAATTGCTGCGCGATGCCGCCCTCGAGGTGCGCCCGTTGCGGCGCCTTGTCGAAAGCTGCGGATCCGACCTGGTGCACGTCGACATCGAGGGTTGGCGGCTGACCCTCGAGGTCGACGGCAATCATCTGCGCCACTGCCGGTATTGCCAGAGCCCGGACGGTCGTGAAGTCGGGTTTGACAGCTGGCAGCGTTACGGCACCGATCCGGTGAGTCTGCTCAGCACCTGGGAACTGGCCCAGATCGAGCGCTTGCTGGCCGTCAGAAACGCGGTTTGACCGCCTTCCATTCCGGTTTGTAGCGCTGCATCTGTTTCACGTCGTCGCGCTGGCGAATGCCGCAGGTCAGGTACTGATCGTGCAGCTTGCCCAGTTGATCGTGATCCAGCTCCAGGCCCAGCCCCGGTGCGCGGGTGATTTTCACGCAGCCATCGACGATCGGCAGCTTGCCGCCCTTGATCACCTCCTCGTCCGGTTCCTGCCACGGGTAATGCGTGTCGCAGGCGTAATCGAGGTTCGGCACGGCAGCCGCCACGTGCGCCATGGCCATCAGGCTGATGCCCAGGTGCGAGTTGGAATGCATCGACACGCCAAGGCCAAAGGTTTCGCACATTTTCGCCAGCGCCTGGGTATCCCGCAGGCCGCCCCAGTAATGGTGGTCGGCGAGGACGATCTGCACGCTGTTCAAGGCCACGCTGCGGCGGAATTCGTCGAAATCGGTGACCACCATGTTGGTCGCCAGCGGCAGCCCGGTGCGCTTGTGCAGCTCGGCCATGCCGTCGAGGCCGGGGGTCGGGTCTTCGTAATACTGCAGGTCGTCACCGAGCAGTTCGGCCATGCGGATCGAGGTTTCCAGCGACCAATTGCCATTGGGGTCGATGCGCAGCGGATAACCGGGAAAGGCCTTTTTCAGCGCCTTGATGCATGACACTTCATGCTCGGGCGGCAGCGTGCCGGCCTTGAGCTTGATGCTCTTGAAACCGTAGGCCTCGATCATCCGCCGGGCCTGGGCGACGATCTGCGCTTCGCTCAGCGCCTCCCCCCAGTTGTCCGGTTTGTAGGGGGAATCCACATGCTCGGCGTACTTGAAAAACAGGTAGGCGCTGAACGGGATCTCGTCGCGAATCGCCCCGCCCAGCAGGTCCACCAGAGGCACATTCAACGAATGCGCCTGCAAATCCAGGAACGCCACTTCGAACGCCGAATAGGCGTTGCTCACTGCCTTGCTGGCGTGGGAACCCGGCGCCAGTTCCGCGCCGGCCAGGCTTGCGGGTTTGTTCGCCGCCACGGTGGCCTGGACGATGCGCCGCAGTTGATTGAGGTCGAACGGGTCGAGGCCGATCAGTTGCGACTGCAATTGTTGCTGGATCGCCAGCGCCGGAGCGTCGCCGTAGCTTTCCCCCAGACCGATGTAGCCGGTGTCGCTCTCGATTTCGATGATTGAGCGCAGTGCAAAGGGTTCGTGAATCCCGCTGGCATTGAGCAGCGGCGGATCGCGGAAGGCGATGGGGGTTACGGTGACTCGGGTGATTTTCAAGAGGCGGCTCCCTTTGGATCAGGTTTCAGTGCAGGGTGATTCAAGGCGGTGTGTGGCGCGGCGGTCGGTTGACCGTGGGCAGGGCCACGGGGCGCCGTGCGGGCGAAGAAGATCACCACGGCCGCGACCAGCGACGTCGCCGCCAGGCCGTAAAGGCCCCCTTCGATGGAGCCGGTTTTCTGCTCCAGGAAACCGAAGGTCGCGGGCGCGACAAAGCCGCCGAGGTTGCCGATGGAGTTGATCAGGGCGATCACCGCCGCCGCGATGCGCGCGTCGAGGTAGCCTTGGGGAATCGGCCAGAACAAGGCCGAGGCGGCCTTGAACCCGATCGCGGCAAAACAGATGGCAACGAAGGCGAATACCGGCCCGCCGGTGGTGGACATGAACATGCCGAATGCTGCGATTACCAGGGTCAGGGCGACCCAGGCCTGCTGGTGTTTCCACCGGGCAGCCATGGCCGCGAAGCCATACATCGCGACGATGGAAATGATCCACGGAATCGAGTTGAACAGGCCGACCTGGAAGTCGCCGAGATTGCCCATTTTCTTGATCATGCTCGGCAGCCAGAATGTCGCGCCATAGATGGTCAGGGCGATGGAAAAGTAGATGAAGCAGAACAGCGCGATCTGTTTGTCCGCCAGCAACCTGAACATCGACGGCTTGACCGTCTGCGTGGCTTCACGAGCCTTCTGCTCCGAGGCGATGGCGTCGATCAGGGCGTCTTTCTCTTCGGCGCTCAACCAGTTCGCCTGACGCGGATGGGACTGCAGCCAGAACCAGACGAACCCGCAGAGCACGATCGAGGCAAAACCTTCGATCAGGAACATCCATTGCCAGCCGTGCAGGCTCAAACCGCTGACGTGCAACAGGGCACCGGACACCGGTCCGGAGATCACCGAGGCGATGGCCGAGCCGCTGAGGAAAATTGCCATGGCCTTGCCACGTTCGGTCGACGGCAGCCATTGGGTGAAGTAGTAAATGATGCCGGGAAAGAACCCCGCCTCGGCCGCACCGAGAATGAAGCGCAACACATAGAAGCTGGTCTCGCCACGCACGAACGCCATGGCCATGGCCGCCGCGCCCCAGGTGAACATGATGCGCGTCAGCCAGGCCCGGGCGCCGTAGCGTTGCAGCAGCATGTTGGAAGGCACTTCGAAGATGGCGTAACCGATGAAGAACAAGCCGGCACCCAGGCCATAGGCCGCAGCGCCGATGCCCAGGTCGGTTTCCAGGTGACTGCGGACGAAACCGATGTTGACCCGGTCGATGTAGTTGACGATGAACATCACCACGAACAGTGGCAGCACATGGCGTTTCACCTTGGCCGCCGCGCGGGCCAGCGCCGACGGGTCCGGGGAACTCTGGAGGGTTTTCAAGGGGCGACTCCCGTTCATTGTTTTTTTAGGGACGGGTCGATCATGGACGCCGGGATTGATCCCGTCTAATCTAACTTGGCACTTGATTGATACCTGGATTAGATCAATGTTCGAACTGACGCAACTGCGCTGCTTCACCACGGTGGCCACTGAACTCAACTTCCGGCGCGCCGCCGAACGGTTGAACATGACCCAACCGCCGCTCAGCCGGCAGATCCAGTTGCTGGAGCATCACCTGGGCGTCGAGCTGTTCACGCGCAGCACCCGCAGTGTGGCGCTGACCGCCGCCGGCCGGGCGTTTTTCGTCGAAGCGCAGAACCTGCTGGAACGTGCGCAACAGGCCGCCGTCACCGCCCGGCGTTTCGCCGAGGGCGACATCGGCTCGGTGAACATCAGTTTTGTCGGCAGCGCGGTGTACGAATTCCTGCCCAAGGTGATCGCCGAAGCACGCCTCAAGCAGCCCCAGGTCAAAATCGACCTGGCGGAAATGAACACTTACCAGCAGCACGAAGCATTGCGCGCACGTCGCATCGACCTGGGCATCGTGCGTGCGCCCCTGCTCGAACCCGGTTACGCCACCGAATGCCTGGTGCGCGAACCCTTCGTGCTGGCGGTGCCCAGCCGTCACCGGTTGGCCAGCGCCGACACGGTCTCGGTCAGCGACCTCGATGGGCAACCCTTCCTGATGTACTCCCACGCCGCCTACCCGCCGTTCAACGAACTGCTGACCGGCATGCTGCGCTCGGCCCGCGTGGCCCCGGAGTACGTGCAATGGCTCGGTTCGTCGCTGACCATCCTGGCACTGGTCAACGCCGGCATGGGCCTGGCCCTGGTGCCGCGCTGCGCCAGCAGTGTGGTGTTCAAGAACGTGGTGTTTCGCGACATCGACCTGGGCGAAGGCGTGCAGAGCGAGCTGCACCTGATCTGGCGGGAAAACAACGACAACCCGGCGTTCGCGATGTTGCTGGAAGCGATTCGCACGGCGGTGCGAGAGGGTTGGGGGGCTTAGCGATTCAGATACAGGGCCACTGTGGGAGCGGGTTTGCCCGCTCCTGCAGGGCCGAGTCAGGCCAATGAAACCGCAGACTTGCTTTACAGATACTCGACATTCCCGTCGACACTGATGGCCTGGCCGGTGATGTTCACCGCTGCCCGCGAGGACAGGAACAGCGCCATCGCGGCGACGTCCTCCATGGTGACCATCCGGCGCAACGAGATTTTCTCCAGGTACTGCTCGCGCATGCTGTCAAAATCGATGCCCAGCGCCTGGGCCCTGGCGTCGATGACCCGATCCATGCGCTCGCCTTCCACCACCCCCGGCAAGATGGCGTTGACCCGGATGTTGTCAGGCCCCAATTCACCCGCCAGGGATTTCATCAACCCGACTATCGCCCATTTGGTGGACGCGTACGGTGTCCTGAACGGATACCCGAGCCGGCCCGCCACGGATGACATGGCAATGATGTGGGGGTTCTGCCTGGACTTCTTCAGCCAAGGCACCGCTTTGCTCAGGAAGAAATACTGGCTGTTCAGGTTGGTCGACACCGTCTGCTCCCATGCATCGCTGTCCAGCGCTTCGATGCTCCCTGTCGGACCTGCGATGCCGGCGTTGTTGACCAGCACATCAAGCCCGCCCAACAGGGAAATCGCTTCATCCATGACCCGATCGACCTGTTGTTTGATCCCGACATCCACCACGCCACCGTGCAGGCCGGGAAATTCAAGCTTCATCCGCTCAACCGCGCTGGCGTTGATGTCGCAGACGTAGACCTGTGCACCGACCTCATGAAACGCGCGGGCGATCACGGCACCAATGCCTGCGGCCCCACCGGTGATGACCACTTTCAGGTTTGCCGGCGGCGCCAGCAGATCGACAATCTTCATGCCCTTCTCCTCTTATTGCGTGACCCGCTCGGCCGCCGGACTGACTTCATGACGGATCGCCGAGGCCAGCAGCGGCACCAGCAGCAACCCCAGTATCGCGGCACCGACAATCACGTAGAAACCCGATGAGCTCAGCCCCGAGGCTTTCTCTGCAAGCCCGAACAGGTAAGGCCCGGCAAATCCACCGAGCAAGCCGATGGTGTTGATGAACGCCAACCCGGCCGCAGCCTGAATCCCCTGGAGCCGTTTCATGGCGATAGCCCAGTAGATCGGCAGCACGCCTCCGGCGAAAAACGCGGTGGCGGTAAACAGTACGATCCGCAACCACGCCTCATCAATCAAGGTAAACGCCACCGAGCTGGCGATCAGGCAGGCAGTGAACACTCCCAGGCAGTAGCAGTCCCTGGCAACCTTTCGGTGGATTCGGGGAAGCACCAGGACCCCGGCCAGAAAGCCGATGCCAACGCTGCTCGACAGCAGGCCAACAGTCAGTGGCGAGGTGATGTGCATCTGCTGGATGATCGACGGCGTGAAGAACACCAGCCCGACGAACGCCACCTGGTTCAAGAAGTAGATCAGGCCGATCAGCACCGTTGTCGGGCGCTTCAACGCCTTGACCCAATGCCCGGAGTACTCGTGCGAGTCCGCATGACCGGGGAGCAAGGCATGTGCCTCCAGGCTCTGCGCTTGTGCCGCGCTCAACCAACGTGCGTCACGTGGCCGTTCCGGCAACTTAAACCACAGGATCACCCCGACAATGATGCTGGGCAGGCCTTCGAGCAGGAACATCCATTGCCAGCCATGCAGCCCGCCGATACCGTCCATTTTCATCAGCGCGCCGCCAATCGGATTGCCGATCACCAGGGCCAGCGCCGGCGCCAGGTAAATCCAGCCAATGGCAATCGCACGATCCTTGGGCGCGAACCACAGCGTCACCATGTACATGAGCGCAGGAAACAGGCCGGCCTCGGCAATGCCCAGCAAGACCCGAAGCAGATAGAACGACCATTCGCCCTGGACGAACATCATGGCCGAGGACAACGCGCCCCAGGTGACCGCGATCCGCGCGATCCAGCGACGCGGCCCGATGCGGTGGGCCAACAGGTTGCTGGGCACTTCCAGCAGTGCATAACCGAGGAAGAAAATGCCTGCGCCCAGACCATAGGCCGCGGCACTGATGCCCAGGTCGGCGTTGAGGGCAGCCTTGGCCAAGGCGACGTTGGTTCGGTCCAGATAGGACATGAAGTAAATGGCGCACATCAACGGAATGAGCCGTGTCATCGCCCGGCGGGTGGCCAGCCAGTGCAGCTCCTCGGTGTTTTGCATGATCGTCATGGTGAAGCCTCTTGTTTTTATTTTTCTGGAAGTTCAAGCAGCGGGTCTACAGGTGGACATTGTCTCTGCCTTTGAGGCCGAGCATTTGTCGGGCCTCTTGCGGCGTGGCAATCTCGTACGACAACTCTTCAAGGATGTGGCGCACTTTGCGCACTTGCTCGGCGTTGGTCTTGGCTTTCACACCTTTGGCCAGGTAGATGCTGTCCTCCAGGCCTACGCGCACATTGCCGCCCATGATCGCGCCCATGGTCACGAACGGCAGTTGATGCCGCCCTGCCCCGAGAATGGAGAACTGATAGTTTTCTCGGCCAAACAGACGGTCGGCCGTCGCACGCATGATGCTCAGGTTCTCCGGGTCGGCGCCCAGGCCACCCAGAATGCCAAAGCACGACTGGATGAAAAATGGGGGTTTGACCAGCCCCTGTTCGACGAAATACGCCAGGTTGTAGAGGTGGCCCACGTCGTAGCATTCAAACTCGAAGCGGGTACCGTACTCACCGAGTTCCAGCATGATGTCGCGGATGTCCTTGAACGTGTTCTTGAACACCACGTCTTCCATCCCTTCGATGTGTTCCTTTTCCCAGTCATGGCGCCAGGTCGAGATCTTGCGGGCAATCGGGTGGATCGAAAAATTCATCGATCCCATGTTCAGCGAGCACAGCTCCGGCTTGGCCATCAGCGGGTAGGCAAGCCTCTGCGCCAGCGTCATCCGTGTACTGCCGCCGGTGGTGATGTTGATGATCGCGTCCGTGGCCTCGGCAATGGCCGGGACGAACTGGCTGAACACGGTCGGGTCCGGCGTCGGCCGTCCATCCAGAGGATCACGCGCATGCAGGTGCAGCACCGCCGCACCCGCCTCAGCCGCCTCGATTGACTGTTGCTGGATCTGGGCCGGCGTCAGCGGCAAGTATTCGGACATCGAGGGGGTGTGCGTGGCGCCGGTGATTGCGCACGAAATGATGACTTTGCGGTTGACTGAACTCATGGGGTAATCCGAATTGTTATGGTTATCGACGGGTGTTCGCAGCCGCCTTTCGTGAGACGAGCTTATTGAATTTACCGGGCGATAGTAAGATCCTTAACGGACACCAATGAATCCCTAAGGGACACCTTCAGGAGTTAACCCATGGCGCTGAAAATGCCCCTGTTCAATGAGCGTATCTACGCGCCCTACAAGATCGCGGCGCTGGTGGAGGTGTTAAGCGAACAAGGCATCGCCCCGGCGGACAGCCTCAAAGGCAGCGGCGTCGCCGAGGAAGCAATCTATGACGCGACCGCACTGACTTCGGTGCGGCAATACGCGGCGGTCTGCAGTAACGCGGTGTCGCTGTCCACAGACCCCGCCACCCCCTTCAAGACCGGCTCGCGCCTCCATCTGTCGGCCTATGGCATGTATGGCTATGCGCTGATGTCCTGTCTGTCATTGCGCGACTATTTCCGGCTCGGGGTGAAATACCACTCCCTCGCCACGCCGACCTTGACGATCGAATGGCACGAGTATGAGAACGAGGCCGTATGGACCTTTCCCGATGCGTCCAACCCGGTGCCATCGATGGAAATCAAACGGTTTCTGATCGAACAGCAATTCACCCAACACGTCACCCACCTGCAGGACGTGTTCGGCAGAAGCTGTCCGCCGACCAAAGCCTGTTTTTCCTATGCCGCGCCGGCGCACGCCAGCCTTTACGAACAATACCTGGGCTGCCCGTGTGTCTTCGACCACGATCAATGCGAGCTGCACTACGACAGTTCGATTCTCGAGCAAAAGCCCCATCTGGCCCATCGGCTGACAGCGACGGTGCTGCAGGAAACCTGTGATCGCCTGATCGGCCAGGCGAAAGTGTCGTCGGGCATCTCCGGCGAGGTGTATCAGATGATGATGCAAACACCGGGCGCGTTTCCGGACATGGAAACCGTGGCGGAAAAACTGCACATGACCACCCGCAACCTGCGCCGCAAATTGCAGGACGAGGGCACCTCGTTCGTGGCCATTACCGATGACGTCAGGTGTTCGCTGGCCATCGAATACCTCAAGACCACAATCATGAGCACGGACGATATTGCGCTTCTGCTGGGGTTCTCGGAGCCGACCAACTTTCGTCGCGCCTTCAAGCGCTGGACCGGCAAAACCACCAGGGACTACCGCCAGGGATGAGGGTGATGGTCGCGCGGTCGATCCATCACCCTTGGCGCCTTAGAGAATGGACAGCGGGTAACTGACGATCAACCGGTTTTCGTTGAAGTCCGCCAGACTGAAATCGCGTTTGATCACCGAGTTGCGCCAGCGGATGGACAGGTTTTTCAGGGTGCCGCCTTGTACGACATACGTCAATTCGGATTCCCGCCCCCACTCCCTGCCGTCGGTGACACCACCGCTGTGGACATCGGAGCCGTTAATGTAACGGTTCATCAGGGTCAGCCCCGGCATGCCCAATCCGGCGAAATCGAAGTCATGGCGAATTTGCCAGGAGCGCTCATTGGCGAAGTCATAACTGTTACTGAAACTATCGTTCGCCAGTGTTGCACCGCTGGTGCCGTTGAGGCGCATCCAGTTATCGCCTTGCACTTTTTGCAGGCCCAGATAAAACGTACTGGCCTGAAAACGTGCGGACAACAAGGCGGACCAGGTTTTGTTATCGAGTGCACCTGCCAGTTTCTTGCCGTCGTCCTCGCCGCTGAAATAACCGAGGTTCGCACCTAACACCCATTGCCCCACGGGTTGTGTGTGGGTCAGATTGAAATAGCGCTGATGATAGATATCCTCCAACTGTGCGTACCACGCGCCAACCTGAGTCCGTTTGTCATTGAACGCATATTCCACACCGGCAAAGTTGAAGCGATCGGACGTTGCGTCCGGCCGATTGAACATCGACATCCGCTCCATACTCGCGTCATTGCGTGGACTGTTTCCACGAAACTGCCCGCCGTTGAACGTGAAGTTGTCCAGGTCTTTCGAAGTGATTTGTGCACCGCGAAATGTTTGCGGGAGTGATCGGCCGTCATCCGAGCGAATCACCGGCAGCGCGACGGCCCATTCACCAATGCGCGCCTGGGTCCTGGCGAAGCGCACTTTCGCGGCGACCGCCAGGCGTCCGAAGTCATCCGCCGGTCGCCCATCGGCATGCACTGGCAAGAGCTGCGTGTTGGTGGTGCCCCTGCCGCCATCGAGCTTTTGCGAATAAAGACCCAGGGCGTCGACGCCGAACCCGACTGCTCCCGAGGTAAACCCGGATCGCGCATCGATGATCACACTCTGCGTCCATTCCTCGGCCTTCGCTTGCGGGTAGTTGCGTTCGGTGAAGTTGCGGTTGATGTAGTAGTTTCTGAAGTTGGCGCTGACCTGCGCATCATCGACGAAGCCCTCGGCCATCGAGGCAAGCGGCATCAGCGCACCGCCCAACAATAGACATTTGAATGAGCTCGAAACAGCGTGTTGAGTGACCCGGGCGTAATATCGCATATGAACTCTCTTTTATTTTTATTAAGAGCGAGACGGTTTATGCAAAACCCGGCGGCCTTTTCCAAGGCGCACTTTAACGTTCGGCAAACGACGTTCAAAGACGCTGCCAAATACTTCGCCGAGTGTTTTGCACGAGGCGATACTAGCGGTGTTGAGTTGCAATCATAAGATCCATAGCAGACACGATGAGATCTTAATAGGACAATTTCAGCGTTTCAGAGGGATCACGCGTCAGAGGTCTCGGGCACGACGTGCTCGCGACAGATCAACCCGGTTTCCAGTGACTCCAGCGGTTCCTGGGTCAGGCCGCAGAAGGCTCCACCTTCCCTTTGCTGATGAAAGCGGCAGCTGCGGCACAGGCCGAAGCTCGGGACGTTTTCCCCTCGCTGGATGTTTCTCAGCAATTCCAGCAGCAGCCCTTCCAGATCCTCCGAGCGTGTTCCCATGCGTTGGGCGGCCGCGACCAGGAAGTCTGGCGGCATCACCGCGTCGAGGAGCGCCCGGGCGGGCGCCGTCAGCTGCAGGTGCACGCTGCGCTTGTCTTTCGTGTCCTGGGTCTTGACCAGCAGGCCTTTGCTTTCCAGGGCCTTGAGCGATTGCGAGACCGTGCCCTTGGTCAGCCCCAGGTATTCGGTGACCGCCAAGGGTGTGTTGGAGTAACGGTTGCAGCGCCCCAGGTACAACAGCGCACTCAACTGAATCGGCTGCAAATCCGTCAGCTTCGGGTGTTCGCGGAACCAGACGCGGGTCAGGCTCGACAGCCTTTCCAACAGATCGAATAGCACGGGCAGTTCCTGATCAATGAGCTCGATAAATAGTATCGGATAAAAACCATATTGACAAAGCCCGGCTTTGCAGTAGGCTTTTACGTGTCGATTCGAAACTACTTTTTCACCCATTCAACCGGAGGCTTCATGAAAACCGTACTGGCACTGACCCTCGGCACCCTGCTCGCTTCACAGGCATGGGCACACGGCCCGGAGGGCATTCACAGCGACAAGAGCAAGACCGACGCAGCGTTCGACCTGGTGCACACACGCGTCTTCAAGCAAGGCAACGACCTGGTGTTCGAGCAACTGGTCGACGGCAAGGCCGGTAGCCGAGTGCCATCCGCCCAAGGCTCTTTCGCCGGTGCCGAGGTTTACAGTTACGTCTGGCCGACCAGCCTGGACAGTTCGGTGGTCGGCTTCGAGGCCAAGTCGGGCATCCTGGCGCTGGCGCTGACCTCGCACCCGGATTTCGATGACACCCCGCAACTGGACGAAAACAACGACGGCAAAAAAGACAACGACGGCGGCCTCTGGCATTCCCACTGGGTGGTCCTGACCAAGGACGAAAGCTGCGGGCCTGGCGGCCTGAAAGTGCGCGACATTCCCAAGGACGCCAAGCCGAAACTGCCAGCCACCTGGCCCGGTGCGCCGATTTACATCGACTCCCCCGGCTACCGCCTGAGCGTCGCCGACAACGCCGCGCAGATTCGCGTGCCACTGGCAGCGGTGGGCTTTCCTGAAAGCTTCAACTACGACGGCGTCACCGCTGCGCTGAAGGTCAACGCCGACCTGCACGACCCGCTGCTGTGCGTCAGCAGCGTCTACGACATTGCCTCGGGCGACCTTTCCCTGCCCGGCACCTGGAAACTGAAGGAGAGCCAATGATGAACGTCAAAGTATTCGACACCCACGTGCGCACCAAAGACGGTCGTTATATACACTTCGATGTCCTGATCGACAGCAACGACAGCGAACTGGCCAAAACCTACGCACGCCGGTTCCTGGAGGAGCAAGGCGTTCAGGACGAGGATATCGCCCTGAACGAATGCCGGTTCTGTCACGTTGAACCGACCAACCCCGTGGTGTCCGAGGCGATCAGCCGCCAGGGGCACTTCATCATCAAACTGCAAGGTTGCCAGGAGTAACGAAATGAACGCGTATCAGCCCTTGGATTGTGATCTGCACGACTACCTGGAAATCGCCTGTCTGCGCGGTTATCGCCTGCAGGTGGAGTTGATCGATGGCGCAAGCCTGACGGCCAAGGCGCTGACCACGCGCACCTCCAGCGACAAGGAAGAGTTTCTCTGCGTTGAAAGCGCTGACGGCCCACAGGAAATCCGCCTGGATCAATTGCTGGCCGTGACGCCACTGGACGACAACGCGCAGTTCGGTCGCGTGGTGTTCCAGGGCGCAGTCTGCTCGTTCTAGCACCCGGCGTGCTCGACCCTCAGTTGGGGTCGAGCAATCCCCCGCTCCAGTTGCGCGACATCCGGTTGCCGGTGAATTTCGCCACCACCATGCCCTGGGCCACCAGGCGATCCCGGTAGCGTGTGACCATTCTGCCGGCCTGCTCCGCGTACAGCACCACCTCGGAAGACGGGTCGCCCGGTCGTCCGAGAATGCGCGCAAAGCGCTGCCCTTCTTCGACAAAATCACCCAGTTCCCTCTCAAAGATCAGCACGCCCGGCTGCGGCGCGAGCAGGGTTTCCATCTGCCCCATTTCCCTGACTTCGACGGGCCAGTCGGCCACCGTTGATGGTGCATCGATCACCCCGCAATGGCACAGCCAGGCGTACAGGCCTTCGGCGTCCTGCTCGGCAAAGCGGTCGTTGACGTCGCCCTGCCCGCGCAGCTCCAGGGTCGCGGCCATGTGCCGTTCGCTGACGCCGTCCCGCAGCCAGGGGGCGATGAGGGTTTCCTCGAAGGAGCCATCGCCGCCCTCATCCCAGAGGATCGCCAGGTCCATCTTCATTGCCGCCGCCAGCGTCCGCCCCTGCGTGCCGAAGCGCCGATGCACGTAGAGGTAAGGCAATGCTTCGTCATCGGTGTGCAGGTCCAGCACCACCTCGGCATCGGCAGCCAGTTGCACGAGGCTTTTCTGCCAGGCCTGGACATTGGTCGAAGGCCGGGCCATGGCGGCCGACTGATCGAAGCCGCGATTGAAGTTGTGCCCGGTGGCGTCATGGAAACGCCCCAGAATCCGTCCCTGGCGAAACTGGCCGATGCCCAATGGATTGGCCTGTGGCACGACCGTCACCCGACCGCGAAGACGGCCATCGGCCTCGGCGACGGCAAGCCGCTGCATCAACCGGTGCAACACCAGCATCCCGGCAATCTCATCGGCATGTACCCCGGCCTGCAAATGCACCGCCGGTCCGCTGCCATTACCGCTGAATCGCCAGGCCCCGACCCGCACCGGATCGCCATTATTGTTGTGAACCTCGAACGAAATATCCTGCGCCATCTGCCCGCTCCCGATCATTGAAAACCACTGCTGCCAACGCTGGCTATTGAACGAGCGCTCAACTAAGCTCGGCAACATCGCACCCAAGGAATTCGATGTGACTACTGACGCCCCCAAATACCGTCGCGTTGAACCCGACGAGCGCCGTGAACTGCTGGTGGCCGCGACCCTGCGCTGCCTGGCCCGCGACGGCCACGCCGGGATTTCCGTGCGGCGCATCGCCACCGAAGCCGGCGTGTCTGTCGGCCTGCTCAATCATCATTTCGGCAGCATCGACGCCTTGATCGCCGACACCTACCACAAGCTCGCCAGTGAACTGACCAGCGCCCTGCGCCAGGAAATCCAGCAGGCCGGCACGCCGGCGGAAAAAATGGACACCTTCCTCGTCGGCTCCTTTTCCCCCAGGGTCATGGACCCGAAACTGCTCGGCGTCTGGGTCGTGTTCTGGAGCCTGATCCGTCACTCGGACGACGTCAGCCAGTCCCACGAAAAAAGCTACCGCGCCTACCTCGATCTGCTGCGCAGCCTGCTCGACGACCTGGCCGCCAGCGAAGGCTTCGTGATCCACGACACACGCCTGGCCGCCATCGGCCTATCGGCGATGCTCGACGGACTCTGGCTCGAGTGGTGCCTCAACCCCGACACCTTCAGCCCCGCCAACGGCCTGCACATCAGCCGTTGCTGGGTAAAGGGGCTGCGTCACGGAGCATTCGGCACCGACGACGTCCTGTGACGGGTGCCGCCCGAAGATCATCGCCAGGGTGCCACTGACCGCGATCAGCGCGGCACCGATGATCAGCGACCCATCCATCAGGGTGCCCCAGATCAGGCTCGACAGCAGAAACGCCCAGATCAGCCCGGTGTACTCGAACGGCGCCAGCACGGTCGCCGTCGCCCGCTGGAAACTGGCGAACACCAGGAACTGGCCGATGCCCCCCACCAGCCCGGCGCCGAGCATGCCCAGCCACGCCGGGGTCGGCACCGGCGTGTGGGTCCAGGGCAAGGCGATCGTCATGCACAGGACGAACACCACGTTGGTGATCAGCAATTGCTCCAGCACCGAGGTCTGTTCATCCACCTGTCGCAACTGGATGTAGGTGAACGCCCAGCACAGCGCCGCCAGCAGCGTCAGCACGATGGGCAGCGGGTCGGTCATGTGGCTTGGGCGGCACGCGATGATCACCCCGACGAAGCCGATCACCAGGCTCAACCACTGCCAGGCGCTGGCCCGCTCCTTGAGGATCACCGTTGCCAGCACCGTGACGATGATCGGCGCGGAAAAATACAGCGTGGTCATTTCGGCCAAGGTCAGGTCACGGGCGGCCGTGTAGTACAGCACCCAAGCCACCAGCGACAACAACCCCCGGACCACCAGCAACCGCCGGCTCGGCGAACGCCAGGCGCGTCGTACCAGTTGCAGACGGCCGACCAGCAGGCAGACAGTGACCACCACCAGACTGCGCCAGAACAATATGCTGACCACCGAATAGTCGGCCACCAGCCACTTGATGGCGGCATCCTGCAATGCCAGAAACGCGTAGCCCAGGGTGCACAGGCCGATGCCCTGCAACGAGCGGTCGACACGGCCTGGCGCGGACATCAGGCGGACCTGCGCACGGGGGTGCCGCGTCGCTCGACGAAGGCGAACAATGCCTCGATCAGGAAGGTCAGGCACACATACACGCCGGCCACCAGCAGCAACGGTTCGTACACTTGCAGGGTTTGCGCACGGACCACGTTGGCGGCGCCCAGCAGATCGATCACCGCGATGGTCGAGGCCAGTGCCGTGGACTTGAGCAGCATCACCGTTTCACCGGCCAGCGTTGGCAACAGCAGGCGCATGGCACGCGGCAGGCGCACGCGCAACAGCGACTGGCGCGACGTCATGCCAAAGGCCGAGGCCGCTTCCATTTCACCCTTGGGCACCGCCAGCAGGCCGCCGCGAATCACCTCGCCGACGTAGGCGCCCATCGACAGCACCAGGGCAAACACGATGTACCAGTAACCGTCACGCAGGTAGGGCCACAGAAAGCTGCCGCGAATCAACGGGAACTGCGCGAACAGGCTGCCGAGCCCGTAGTAGAAGATGTAGATCTGGATCAGCAATGGCGTGCCACGGAACACGCTGGTGTAGAACAGGCTGGTCCGGGCGATCACTTTGTATTTCGAGATCCGCGCCAGTGCAACCAGGATGGCCAGCAGGAAGCCGAACACGCTGGATAGCAGCAACAGGGTCACGGTGGTTTGCAGGCCACGGCTCAACAGCTCCGCGTATTCGACTATCCACGCTGGAATCATTTCAATCACTCGACCAAGGGCATCCAGCGACGAATGCGTCGCTCAAGCCGTCCCGACAGGTAGTTGGACACCAGCGTCACCGCGTAGTACATCGCCGCAGCCGTGAGGTAGAACAACAGGTAATGACGCGTCGAACCCGCGCCCTGCTTGGCGGTGTACAACAGTTCGTTGGTGCCGACCACGCTGATCAGCGCGCTGTCCTTGATCAGGTTGATCCACAGGTTGGCCATGCCCGCCATGGCGTAGGGCGCCATGATCGGCAGCGTGACCCGGCGGAACAGAGCGAAACCATGCAGCCCGAAAGCTTTCGCCGCCTCGATCTGGCCATAGGGAATCGCCTGGATCGCCGCGCGGAAAATCTCCGAGGCATAGGCGCCCTGCACCAGGCCCAGCACGACGATGGCCGCCAGCGGGCCGCTGACGTTGACCGCGCCGTAACCCAATTTGGCCATCAACGAGTTGATCAGCATCGAGCCGACGTAATACAGCAACAGAATCAGCAGCAACTCCGGAACCGCACGAAACAGCGTGGTGTAGCCGCGAAACAGTGCAGCGACGGGCCGTGGGCCGTGCAACTTCAGGCAGGCCACGACCAGGCCGATCAGCAGCCCGAGCACAAAGGCACCGGCGGAGATCTGCAGGGTCATCCACAACCCCCGCAACAGCGCCCCGCCCCACCCTGTTTCAGTGAAATTGATCAACTCGAACATGGCTGGCATTTCAGTCTCCGTTGATGAATCGGATGTCTGCCGCTATTTCCATGGGTAAAGGCCCCACCTGTGGGCGCGAGTCTGCTCGCGATGGCGCTCGGTCATGGACACCGCGCATCGCGAGCAGGCTCGTACCCACAGGGGAACACCCTCAGAATGCCGGCTTCACACTGGTACCGAAGTAGTGCTCGGAGAGGTCGTCGTAGTCCTTGCTGGCCAGCAGGGTAGTGATCGCCTTGTCGAGCCGCGCCTTGAGCTCGGCGTCATCCTTGCGCAGGCCGGCACCCACGCCCTTGCCGAAGATCGGGTCGTAGGGCACGGCGCCGAGGTAGGCCAGGTCCTTGGCATCCGGCGTCTTGACGAAAGCCGCCATCGCCGTACCGTCCGCCATCATCAGGTCGATGCGCCCGGCGATCAGGTCGGCGTTGGCCGAATCCTGAGTGTCGTAGTACTTAACGTCGGCGATTTTCTCGTAGTACGTCTTCAGGTAACTGGCGCTGACCGTCGAGTTCTGCACCCCGATGGTCTTGCCCTTGAGGTCATCCGGATACTTTTTCACCGACGCCTCTTTCGGCCCGACAATCGCGATCACCGAGTCGTAGTACGCCTTGCTGAAGGCGATCTGCTTCTCACGTTCCTCGGTCACCGACATCGAAGAGAAAATCACGTCGATCTTCTTTGCCAGCAACGACGGGATGATCCCGTCCCACGCCACTTCCTTGATCTCGCACTCGGCTTTCATTTCGCTGCACAACTTGTGGATCAGGTCCACTTCGAAACCTTTCCACTCACCGTTGGCCTGTTTCTCGGTGTACGGCGGATAAGGTTCGGCGGCGACCGCGAACCTGATCGGCTGGGCCTGCGCCGCACTCATGCCGGCCAGCATTACGCAGGCCACGCCGGTCAACCAGTTTGCCAAACGTCGATTTCCCATGATGTTTCCCCGTCTTTTCATGATGCGTTAGCGAGTTTGATGAGCGTTGACGAACTGTCGGCAACGTTCACTGCGTGGGTGTACGAACACTTCATCCGGCGAACCGGTTTCCTCGATCAATCCCTGGTGCAGGTAGGCGATCTTGCTCGACACGTCGCGGGCGAACGCCATCTCGTGCGTGACCAGGATCATGGTCCGGCCCTCTTCCGCGAGGGAGCGAATGACCCGCAGCACTTCACCGACCAGTTCCGGGTCGAGCGCCGAGGTGGGCTCATCGAACAGCATGACTTTGGGGCGCATGGCCAGGGCGCGGGCGATGGCCACGCGCTGCTGCTGTCCGCCGGAGAGAAACGCCGGATACTCGTTGCGTTTGGCCGAAAGACCGACGCGTTCCAGCAAGGCTTCGGCCCGCTCAGTGGCTTCGGCACGGCTTTCGCGCAGGACCTGGGTCGGTGCTTCGATGAGGTTTTCCAGCACGGTGCGATGGGGCCAGAGGTTGAAGTTCTGGAACACCATGCCCAGGCTCGAGCGGATCCGCACCAATTGCCGGGTGTCGGACACCAGCGGTGCACCGGGGCGTGTGTGGTTGAGTTGAATGCTCTCGCCGTCCACCAGAATGCGCCCCTGGTCGGGCACTTCGAGCATGTTGATGCAACGCAGCAAGGTACTTTTGCCCGAGCCGCTGGCGCCGATCAGCGAGATCACATCGCCTTCACGCGCCGTCAGCGAAACTCCCTTGAGCACCTCGATATTGCCGAAGCGTTTGTGCAACTGGTCGACTTCGATCATGGTCCTGGCCACCGCCGGCTCAGCCGCCGCTGCACTGTGGGTCACCGAAGCAAGGCGCGGTCGCGGCGCTTCGCCGTGCAGCACGCGGACGAAATCGCGAATGCGCTGGCAGGCCTGCGCGAGGCGCTCTTCACCCAGGGTGAACGAGAGCCGGACAAACCCCTGCGCGGGCTCACCGAACGCCGCCGCGTCCAGCACCGAGACCTTGGCCTCGCGCAACAGACGCCAGGCGAACTCCAGCGAGGTCAGCCCGGTGGCGCGCACGTCGATCAGCACGAACATGCCGGCATCGGGGGTCAGCACCGAAATGCCCGGACAATCCGCCAGCCCGGCCACAACCAGATCACGCCGGTGGCGATAGATGTCACGCATGCCGTGGGTGACTTCGTCATGGGCCTGCACCGCCTTCAGCGCGGCTTCCATGACGAATCCCGGCAAGCCGTAGAGCATGCTCAGCACCAGGTTTTCGGCGTGGGCCACCAAGGCCTGGTCGGCAACGATCCAGCCCGTGCGCCAGCCGGTCATAGCATGGGATTTCGACAGGCTGCCGATCACCACGCAGCGTTCCGCCATCCCGGGCAACGCCGCCAGGCTCACGTGTTCGCGCTCGAACGCCAGGCTCTCGTACACCTCGTCCACCACCACCCACAGGTCATGGGCGATGGCGAGGTCGGCGATGCCCTGCAGCTCTTCGCGGCTCAGCACCACGCCGGTGGGGTTGTTGGGGTTGGACAGGAAAATGGCGCGGGTGCGCGGGGTGATGGCCTTGGCGAGCACGGCGGCGTCGAGCCGAAAACCGGCATCCGCCGAACACGGCACCCGCACCAGGGTGGCGCCGGAGGCCTTGAGCGTCGCCTCGTAGGTCACGTACATCGGGTCGAGGGCAATCACCTCGTCGCCCGCGTTGAGCAGGCACATCGACGTGGCGAACAATGCGTTCTGCGCACCGGCGACGATGATCACGTTGGACGCCTGCAACTCACGGTCGAACAGCTTGCCGTAGCGCTCGGCAATGGCCTCGCGCAGCGCCTGGCGACCGGCGATCTCGGTGTAGTGGGTGTCGCCTTCGCGCAAGGCCTGGACCGCTGCCTCGGTGATGAAATCGGGGGTGGGGAAATCCGGGTCGCCCACGCTGAGGATGATCACATCCTCGCCCCGACGCTTGGCTTCGTACGCCGCGTTGTGAATATCCCAGGCGGCAACGCCATCGCCTGCAATCCGCTCAACAAAGGGTGAAAACCGCATGCCAGTGCCTCGTTCGAAGGGAAGAAACGCAAGCCCGCAACCAACCGGGGGGTGGTGGAGCCAACATAGTCGAAGCTGAACACTCGTTCAACAGAAAAGTCCGGCGTGTTCGCGTTCAGCGTAAACAGGTCGTTTTCACGACAGTCGAGCCGTTTTACGCGGAAAACGTAGATCCCCTGCAGGCGCGAGCTGGCCTGCGAATGGTCGTCAATGATGACGCCGGTCGCCTGAGTGCCCGCGTTGTCCGCAGGTATCTGGCGAGCAAGCTCGCTCTTGCAGTTACATCAGCGCGCAGGCGTGCCTGAGCTCGATCAGGGTCACGCCGGCCTGGGCAAAACCACGGCACAGGTCGCGCTCCAGTTCACCGAGGCTCTGCGGCTCGTAAACGGTGCAACCGAAGGCTCGGGCCAGCAGTGCGAAATCGGGGTTGCGGGGCAACACGCCGACCGGCTCGATATCGAGGCTGAGCATGTCGTCGCGGATCTGCCCCAGTGCGTCGTTGTTCCACAGCAGCACTACCAGCGGGCTGTCCAGTTCTTCGACGGCAGTGGCCAGTTCCTGCACGGTGTAAAGGAAGCCGCCGTCCCCCACCAGCACCAGGCCGGGTCGCTGCGGTGCGCCGAACTTGGCGCCGATACCGGCGGGCAGGCCATAACCGAGGGTGCCGTAGCCGGTGGGGTGCAACCAGCTGCGGATGCCCCGGCTGGCAAACGCATAGTTGCCGGTGTAGGCCAGTTGAGTCATGTCGCTGCTGATGAACGTATCGGCGGGCACCGCGGCGGCGATGCGGTCGAGAATGCGCTGGTGCAACGCTTGCAGTTCACCGTGGCCGGCTCGCACGGCGTCTTTCAGACGGGCTACCGCGTCGACCGCTGCGCGGGATTCGCGCGCGGTGTCGGGCAGTCGCGTCAGCAAGGCACCCAGGGTCTGTTGCGCGTCGCCCTGCAAGGCGACGGCACAGGGGTAGAAATCGTTGAACTTGCGCGGATCGATGTCGATGCGGATCACCTCACCGCTCAACGGCAGCCGCTCGCGCCAGTAATCGGTATCGGCCATTTCCGTGCCGACCGCCAGCACCACGTCGGCTTGCGCGATCAGTTCCCAACCCGGTTGAACACACAGACTCGCGCCGGCCAGCAAGGGCGCATCCGACGCCAGGCCTTTGCCGGCGACGCTGGTAAACAGCGGTGCGCCGAGGCGTTCGCTCAGGACCTGCAATTCGGCACCCGCCGCCAATGCCCCGCCGCCGGCGATGATTATCGGCCGCTGACTGCCCAGCAGGCGTCGTGCCGCTTCATCCAGCACTTGGGCAGCGGGCAGGCCGCGTCCAGGACGACGCACCACCTCGCCGCTCCAGTCACGACCGATCGCCCCGGACAACACGTCCAGCGGCACGGAAATATGCACCGGCCGTGGCCGTTCGCTGTCGAACACGGCAAAGGCACGGGCGATCAGCTCGGGCAGATCGTCGGTGCTCAAGGCCACCGCCGAAAACGCGGTGATGGGTGCCGTGATTGCCCGTTGATCCTGGGTCTCGTGCAGGCACCCCCAGCCTTTGCCGAGGCTGGCGGTGTGGTTGACGCTGGAGATCACCAGCATCGGGATCGAGTCGGCGTAGGCTTGACCGATGGCCGTCGCCGCGTTGGTGACGCCAGGGCCGGTGATGACGAAGCACACCCCCGGTTTGCCGCTGATCCGCGCGTAGCCGTCGGCCATGAACCCGGCGCCCTGTTCATGACGGGTCAGCACATGGCGGATGCCGCTGCCGGGCAAGCCGCGATACAGCTCAAGGGTGTGCACACCGGGAATGCCGAACACGGTATCGACCCCGTAGTTGGCCAGCAGACGCACCAGGGCCTGGCCGCCAGTGAGGGTCGTGGATGAAGCTTGCCGGGTCGATTGTGAACTCATGCCAGCCCTCGTCTTGTTGTGCTGTTGAGGTGGAAGATGCTGTCGATATTAAACACTCGTTCAACAGTGAGGCAATCTTTTCCTGTGTCGCGAAAAAATCTCACGAAAGGCAATTAATTCATTGATTTACAAAGGTTTTATAGAAAACAGCAGCACTGCCGGGCGGCGCCTGTTACATCTTCGAACATTCAGGCGGCCAAGGACGCGGCGCCAGTGAACAGGTACCCCGCCCCATGGATGGTGATGATCAACTCGGGTTCGGCCGGGTTGTCATGCAGCTTGCGCCGCAGGCGTCCGACCAGCACGTCGATGGAGCGATCGTTGGGCAGCCATTCGCGGTTGCGCAACTGGTCCATCAACTGGTCGCGGCTCAAGGTCAGGCCACTGTTGCGCATGAACAGATTGAGCAACTGGAACTCGCCGTGGCTGAGCAGGGTTTCGCGACCGTCACCGGCCTGCAGGCGCCGACGATCGGTGTCGAGGGTCCAGCCGGCAAACCGCTTGAGGTGTGAGTCGGGCTGGATCAGCGGCCGTGTCGGCTGCACACGACGCAGCAGGTTGCGGGCGCGGGCCACCAGTTCGCGAGGGAGCACGGGGTGGATCAGGTAATCGTCGGCGCCACCTTCCAGCGCCGCGAGGCGTTCGCCGTCATCGCCCACCAGGATGATCCCGACCTCGGAACGCTCGCGCCACTGGCGCGTCAGGGCCAGGGCGTCCGGCCACTGCGCGTCGAGCAGCACCAGCCCGACCGTGGCCCCATCGAGGCACGCTTCGGCCTGATCGACCGAGCCCGCCACGTGGACCTCGAACCCGTGCGGGTCGAGGCTCATCCGCAACGGTTGGTGGACCTGCGGATCGTCACTCGCAATCAGCACACAACCCGTCATGACCTGGCTCCTGTTCGTATTTTTTTGGAATTTTGCGAAGCAGTGTCTGCACTCTAGCGCTTGCTGAACACTCGATCAACAAGAAACGATCACGCCTGGACGAAGCGTCGATAACCGCCCATTTGCAGGCCATCGACCCATGCCTCGCAAATCTGCACACCCTGGGCCGGGGTGAACGTACTGGGGTTGAGCCCGCATTCCAGCCACAAGCCGTCGAGCAAGGCGCTCAGGCCGATGGCCGCCAGGCCGCTGTCGAAGGCGTCCCAGCCCTCCTCCTGGGCCAACAGGCGTAAAGCGTCTCCCATGATCGTGCGGTACTCGCCATAGGAATGATCGTGGGCGCGGTTGATCGCATCGGCGGTTTTCACCGCACCCCAGAACGCCAGCCAGGCTTCGAGCAGTTCCGGGTCGAGCATGCGCGGGGAGAACGACGCCTCGAAGAACGCCGACAGATGCTGACGTGCACCGTCGCCCGCATTCGCCACCGACTCGCGCAACAGGCTCATCACCTGCCCGGTGATGTGCAGGTAGGCGTCGGCCACCAGTTCATCCTTGCCAGCGTAGTGATGGCTGATCAACCCCACCGACACCCCGGCCTCGGCGCAGATCTTGCGGATCGAGGTGCCGACAAAACCGTACTTTTTCAGACACGTCAGCGTCGCGGCCACCAGATTGGCCTTGCGCAGTTCGGGGTCCATGCGCAGGAAACGCGCTTCCTCAGCCATAGTGTTCCAGCCCTTCAGAAATTCGATGCCTGACGGTACAGCATTGCGTCAGCGCAGGGGATACAACGCCTCGTCGAACTGCGCCAGGCGCGGGAAAACCAGCGGCGAATCCTGTTCCAGATGTGTCAGGCGCCGATGGTAATCGGTCAGGAACTGCTCGCGCGCTGCGGCGCTGATGTAGGGCACGTGCCAGGCCACAAACGGCGCCAGGACGTCCAGGCCGACGTACGCCAGCGTGCCGCGCAGCAGCGGGCGCAGCATGTCTTCCAGTGGCCCGTGGATCGCACCTTCACCGAACATGTGCTCGCGCCCGCCGAGGGTTACGGTGACCAGTGCCTTCTTGCCCGCCAGGCCGCCCTGATCGTAGAAGCGCTTGCCGCCGTAACAGACGCCGGACACCAGCACCCGGTCGATCCAGCCCTTGAGGATGGCCGGCACGGAGAACCAGTAGATCGGAAAATTCAGAATCAGCAGGTCGGCCCACAGCAGCTTGTCCAGTTCCTGCTGGATGTCCGGGGCCAGGCTCTGGCGCTTGACGCTCAGCCGCTGTTCGAGGGCGTACACCAGATAGTCGGGGTTGTCCCGCTCGGAAAAGTCTTCGGCGCTGGCCACCGGGTTCCAGTTCATCGCGTACAGATCGGAGACCTGCACAGTGTGACCCTGAGCCTCCAGGGTCTGTACCGCCTGATCGCGCAACGCGCTGGTGAAGGACTGCGGTTCGGGGTGGGCGTGGAGCATCAGTACATTCATGGGGGCCGCCTTTTGGCATTCGATTTCAGGGTCGTGCATCAGGCCAGGCGGATCAGTGCATCCACCGCCACCGCGCCTTCGGCATTGACCAGCAAAGGGTTCACATCCAGCTCCAGCAAGCGCTCGGCATTCTCGACGGCGTAATCCGCCACCGCCCGGATCGCCCGTACCAGCGCCGGCATATCCACCGCCGGCCCGCCACGAAAACCGCTGAACAACGGCGCGCAACGCAACCCCAGGAGCGCGTCGTGAATGGCCTGATCGGTGGTGGGCAACAACAGGCTGCGACTGTCCTTGAGCAGCTCGACCAGAATCCCGCCGGCGCCGATCACCAGCGCCAGGCCGAAGCCGGTTTCGCGCTTGATGCCGACGATCAGTTCCGCCAGCGGCGCTGGCGCCATGCGCTCGAGCAGTACCTGATCGAAGACCAGGGTCGGTGCCCGCTGCGCCAAGTCGTTGCGCATGCACTCGAGCGCGCAACTCAACGCGTGCTCGTCCTTGAGGTTGAGGGCGACGCCACCGGCTTCGGTCTTGTGCGGCAGGTCGGCGCTGACCACCTTGAGCACCAGCGGATAACCGAGGCTGCGCGCCTGCTCCAGGGCCTGATCAGGGCGGCACAGGCGCGCATCGGGCAACGGCAGGCCGAACGGGCGCAAGGCTTGTTTCGATTGCCACTCATCCAGGCATTTCCCCTCCCCGGGCGACGCTGGCGGACAGATCAGCGCCAGCGCCGATTCGCCACCCTCGAGCACGGCATCGCGGCACGCGCGGTAATGGGCGATGCGTGCCCAGGCGGCCAGCCCGTCCTCGACCCCTTGCAGCGCCGCAATGCCACGGGCATGCAAGCGCTCGCGGGCACTGGCCGGCAGCAGTTCGGGGAACGCCGAGGTGACAAAACCGGTCTTGCCGTAGCGTTGCAGCCCTTCGCAAAACAGCTCCAGCAGCAGGTCGCATTCCTTGCGTTCGCCGGTGAATTCGGCGGGATAGTCGAGCACCAGCAACGCCGCATCAGCCGGGGTACGCAGGACCGTATCGAGCATGTTTCCCAGGGCCTCGCGGTCCCCCCAGATCGCCGTCGTGAAGTCCAGCGGGTTGACCAGGTTGGCGTAGCCGGGCAGTACCTGCGCCAACTCATCACGCTGATGGGCCGCGAGTTTGGGCAAGCTCAGTTGATTGCGTTCGGCGTAGTCGGCGATCAGTCCCGCATCGCCACCGGAGCAGGCCAGCGCGATCAGGCTCGGGCCCTCCGGCAATCGGCCGCAGGCTGCGGCCTTGAGGGTTTCGACAAAACTCACCGGGCCGCTGACGCGGATCACCCCGAGGCGCTCGAACAGGCTGTCGTACAGCGCATCGGAACCGGCCAGCGAGCTGGTGTGGCTGAGCGCAAGCTCGGCGCCGATTTGCGATACGCCGGTTTTCAGGGCAATCACCGGGATGCCTTTTTCCAGTGCCTTGTGCGCGACGCGGGCAAAGCCGGGCACGTTCTTCAGCCCTTCCAGATGCAAACCGATGGCGGTGACCCGGGGCTCGTCGAGCAAGGCATCCATCAGCTCGGCCACCCCCAGTTGCGCCTGATTGCCCACCGACGCCATGTAGGCCAGCGGCAGCGAACGGTCGCTCATCGACAGGTTGTAGGCGAAGTTGCCGCTCTGGGTCAGGATCGCCACGCCCTTCTCTACCGTCTTGCCACCATGGGCCACCGGCCACAGGGCGACGTTGTGCAGGTAGTCGAGCAGGCCGTAGCAGTTGGGACCCAGCAGCGCCATGTCGCCAGCGGCCTGCAACAGCTGCTGTTGCAGCGCCGCCCCTGACTCGCCGATTTCGGCGAACCCGGAGGCATAACAGATCGCCCCGCCCGCGCCCCTGGCGGCCAGCTCAGCGACGCAGCTCAGCGTATGCTCGCGGTGGGTGGCGATGAACACTCCGTCCGGTGCGCACGGCAGTTCGGCAATCGACGCCACGCAAGGAATGCCTTCCAGGCTGCTGTGCTGCGGGTTGACCAGCCACATCGGGCCGGCAAAACCGCCCTCGGCGCAGCGCTTGAGCGCCCGCGCCATGCTGCGTCCGCCCACGAACGCCAGGTGACGCGGCGCGAGCAGGCGCTTGAGGTTGTCTGTGATCGACATGGGATTCTCCTTGGCCAATCAGCGCAGCAGCGGCCGCAGCAGCTCGCGGGAAATGATGTGACGCTGGATCTCCGAGGTTCCCTCCCAGATCCGCTCGATTCGCGCATTGCGCCAGATGCGCTCCACCGGACTCTCGTCCATCAGGCCCATGCCGCCGAAAATCTGCACCGCCTCATCCGCCGCGCGGCCCAGCACTTCGCTGGCGAACAGCTTGGCCATGCCGGCCTCGCCATCGGTCATGGTGCCCTGATCCATTTTCCAGGCCGCGTTCAGGGCCAGCAGTTCGGCGGCGCGGATTTCGGTGGCCATGTCCGCCAGCTTGAAAGAAATACCCTGGTAAGTGCCGATGGCGTGGCCGAACTGTTTGCGATCGGCGGCCCATTGCAGCGCCACGTCCAGCGCCCGTTGCGCCTGACCGACGCAGTTGGCCGCGACCATCACCCGCCCGGCCGTCAGCCAGGCGTTGGCCACGTCCCAGCCCTTGCCGACGTCGCCCAGCACCTTGGAGGCCGGCACCCGGCAATCGTCAAAGAAGATCTCGCTGGTGTGGTAGCCACGGTTGCTCACGCATTTGGGGCCACGGCGAATGGTCATGCCGGGGGTGTCACGGTCCACCAGGAAAGAGGTCACGGCATTGCGCGGGCGGCCGTTGTGCTCGTAGGTGTCGGTGACCGCGAACACGATGGCAAAATCGGCATGCCCGGCGTGGCTGATGAAGTGCTTGCTGCCGTTCAGGACAAAATCATCGCCGTCACGCACGGCGCGGGTCTTGATCGCATTGGCGTCCGAACCGGCACCGGGCTCGGTGAGGGCGAAGCAGTCGATCTTCTCCCCACGCACGCAGGGCAACAGGTAATCCTCGATCTGCGCGCCCTTGCAGGCCATGAGGATTTTCGACGGACGCGCGACGAACACATGCAGTGCCCACGACACCTTGGACAACTCACGTTCGATCAACGCCTGGGACAGGTAATCCAGCCCTCCGCCGCCGACCTCTTCCGGCATGTTGAACGCGTAGAAACCGGCAGCAATCGCCTTGGCGCGGATCTGCGCGGCCAGCTCCGGCGGAACGGTATCGGCGCGGTCGACCGCATCCTCGTGGGGCAGCAGTTCTTTTTCGACGAAGCTGCGCACGGACTCGACCAGCATGTCCTGCTCTTGGGTCAGTTGAAAATTCATGGTGGCGTACCTGCGGTTCGATTACTGGCCGATGAAATGAGGCGTGCGTTTTTCCACGGCAGCCTTGAGGGCTTCCGCGCCATCCTGGCTGCGTCCGCAAAGCAGGCCGGCGGCCTGTTCGGCCTGCAGTTGTTCGGCGAGGCTGCGTCCGGCACCGTCGCGAAGCAGCACCTTGGTCTGGGCGAAGGCGAAGGTCGGGCCGCTGGCCAGTCGCGTCGCCAGCGCCGTGGTATGGGCGAGCAGTGCCTCGTCGGCACAGACCTCGCCGACCAGCCCGGCGGCCAGTGCACGCTCGGCGCTCCACAACTCGTCGAGGAACAGCAGGCGCTTGCTGTGCTCAACGCCGATCAGGCGTGGCAAATGCCAACTGGCGCCGGCATCCGGCGAATACGCCATGCCGGTGTAACCGGCCTTGAAGCGCGCCGATGCGGCAGCGACCCGCAGGTCGCAGCACAGGCTCAGATCCATCCCGGCACCGACCGCGATACCGTTGATGGCCGCGATGGTCGGTTTGCTGAAACCGTGGAGACGGTTCATCAACAGGTGCGCGGTTTCGGTCCAGCCGTAGGTTTCGAGGATCCCGCGCCGCTCGGCATCCGCCCACTCGGCCACGTCCGCACCGGCACAGAAACCCTTGCCGTTGCCGGTCAGCACCAACACCCTGACCGCCGGATCGGCGTCATGGCCGTCGAGTGCAGCGATCAAGGCCTTGAGGGTGGGAATATCCAGCGCGTTGCGTTGTTCGGTGCGGTTGAGGGTGATCCAGGCGATGCCGCTTTCAACCCGGCTGAGCAGTGACGGTTGCAATGTCATGGAAGGTCCTCGTCGTTCTTGTAGTTGGACTGGAGGTACGAGCTGCAGCCGATACTAAACAACTGTTCAGTAACAGGGCAATACCGCGGGATGAGCTGTTACATCTTCGAACAACTCAGGGCCCCTCTTCCCTTATCGAGCCACGCGATTGCCCTTGTGGGAGCGAGCCTGCTCGCGATGCGGATTGTCAATCGACATCCATCTCGATGGCCGAGCGCCATCGCGAGCAGGCTCGCTCCCACGGAGTTCTGCGAGTGCGTGCAAATCCATCAGGCATAAAAAAGCCCCGACTCTCGCAAGCCGGGGCTGTTTGATGGAAATGGTCGCGGTTCAGCAGCACCGTGTCGTGCAACTGCGCTTGCCGTAGCGCGCTTCCTGGCGCTCGCGAAAGAACGCCGAAGGGCTCATCACCGGTTCGCCCGGCTGATTGCGCGCCATCTGCGCGACGTAGTTGTCGTAGTCGGGAACGCCCACCATCAGGCGCGCGCTCTGACTGAGGAACCGGGCGGCATGCTGCAATTTGCGGAACATGGCAGAACTCTCTTTTTGGGCAGTGGACGCTGTATGAAAGCGCATCCATGTATCTGCAATGTGTCCAGCGAAAAAATGATTTATGCCTGCAAGTCGTACGATCTCTTTGACCGCAAAGCGCCACCAAACCTTGTCCGGCCAAACCATTTGCGGTACAAACCCACAAGTCGTACGACAACATAATAATAATCCTGCCGTCGCCAGAGACCCTGCCATGACCCGCCAGACCGCTCCAACGCCCTTCCCCCGTCACCTCGCCGTGTTGATTCTGTTGTGCATGGGCTGCGCCTTTGCCGGCAACCACGTGGCTGCCCGGGTGGCGTTCGACGACGGCGCCGGGGTATTGCTGGCGATTCTGATGCGCTCAGGTGGAACGCTGTTGGTGCTGGCCGCGCTGGTGCTGTGGCAGCGTCAGAGTCTGCGCTTGCCGGCGGGCGCCTGGCGCTGGCAGTTGCTGCTGGGTCTGCTGATCGCGACCCAGAGCCTGTGCCTGTACTCGGCCGTGGCCCGGGTGCCGGTGGCCCTGGCGCTGCTGGTGGCGAACGTGTTTCCGATCCTACTGGCGTTGCTCACCTGGGCATTGGGCGGGCCGCGGCCAACGGCGCGCACCGCCGCGTTGATGGGCCTGATTCTGCTCGGCCTGGTGTTTGTGCTGGACGTGCCGGGACGGCTCTCGGCCAATAGCAATGTCGGCCCCGAGTGGGTGCTCGGGGTCGCGCTGGCGTTCTGCGCCGCCAGTGTGTTCGCCTGTGCGTTGTGGATCACCGATCACAAGCTGTCGCCGGTGCGCGGCTCGGTGCGCAGCCTGCTGACCATTTTCATCGTCTTCAGCAGCGTCAACCTCGCCGGTCTGACCGGTGCCCTGCCCGGCGGCCTGAACCTGCCGGCCAGCGCCACCGGCTGGTGGGCGCTGGCGACGCTGGTGGTGCTCTACGGTACCGGCTTCATCGTCCTGTTCATCTCCGTGCCACGTCTGGACATGCCGCGCAACGCGCCGGTGATGAACATCGAGCCCCTGGCCACGCTATTGATGGGCTGGATCGTGCTGGACCAGATGCTCAGCGCCGGCCAGGTGATCGGCGGCGCCATCGTCGTCACCGGCATTGTCCTGCTGACCTGGCGCAAGGCGCAGCGCACGCCCACCGCCAGCGCCTCCCCGGTTACAGCACCAGGCGCCGGTAATCCGCCAGCACACTGCTCAGATAGGCGTTGAAACGCCCTGCCGCCGCGCCATCGATGACCCGATGGTCCCAGCTCAGGCTCAACGGCAGCAGATGGCGCGTGACCACTTCGCCCTCCTCCAGCGCCAACCGTTCGCGGGTTTTGCCCACCCCGAGGATGGCGACTTCCGGGGCATTGATGATCGGCGTGAAATACGTCCCGCCAATGCCGCCCAGGGACGAAATGGAAAAACAGCCGCCACTCATGTCGGCGACGCTCAACTTGCCCGCCCGGGCCTTCTGCGCCAGTGCCGACATTTCCCCGGCAATGGCCAGCACGCCTTTACGGTCGACGTCCCTGATCACCGGCACGACCAGCCCTTGTGGCGTGTCGGCGGCAAAGCCGATGTGGCAGTAATCCTTCAACACCAGGTCGTCACCCTCGAGGCTGGCATTGAACTCCGGGAATTTTCTCAACGCCGCCGCGCACGCTTTCATCAGCAGCGCGAGCAGGGTCAGCTTGACCCCGCTGCCGGCATTGTCCCGGTTCACCTGCTGGCGAAACTGTTCGAGCTGGGTGATATCCGCATCGTCGTGATTGGTCACGTGGGGAATCATCACCCAGTTGCGGTGCAGGTTGGCACCGCTGAGTTTCCGGATTCGCGACAGCGGCTGGGTCTGCACCGGACCGTATTGGGCAAAGTCCACCACCGGCCAGGGCAGCAGACCGACCATCGGCGGGACGCGGTCGCCTGCCCCCGGGGCGCTCAGCGCCCCTTTGACGTGCGCCAGGACGTCCGGCCGGGTGATGCGCCGACGCAGGCCGGTGCCCTGGATGGCGGCGAGTGACACCCCCAGTTCACGGGCGAACTTGCGTATCGAAGGCGATGCCAGCGGCAAGTCCGTGAGCGGTGCTTTCACCTCGATGCGCGGCAGTGCCGGCGCAACGTCCGGCGATTTTACCGGGCTGACCGCTGGCTCGCTCAGCGAAGCCGTGATCGGCGCTGGCGCGGCGCATTCGATCAAGGCAATCGGCGAACCCTGACTGACCTTGTCATCCAGGCTGACCGCCAGCGATTGCAGCACGCCCGCCTGCGGCGAGGGGATTTCCATGGACGCCTTGTCGGTCTCGACAATGATCAGCGCCTGGCCTTCGAGCACCGCATCGCCGGCCCTGACGAGGATTTCTATCACGCCGACATCCCTGGCATCGCCAATGTCGGGCACCCGCACTTCATACACGTTGTTCATGAGCATTTCCTGAAAATTCGACTCGACCTGAAGCCCGGCTTCAGGCCTCCCAGGGCGCGAGCGCCTCGACATCGATGGCGTACCGCACAATCGCCTCGGTACAGACAGCCGCCTCCAGGCGCCCTGCCTGCACCAGCGATGTCAGCGCGCTCAAGACGATCTGATGGCGGTCCACTTCGAAGAAACGGCGCAGTTGGCTGCGGGTATCGCTGCGGCCGAAACCGTCGGTCCCGAGCACGCTGTAGGGCGCGTCCAGGTCGCTGGCGATCAGTTGCGGCAAGGCACGCACGTAGTCGGTGCAGGCGATGACCGGTGCAGTGGCCGTCAGCGACGCCCGGACATGGCTGAGCCGTGCCGGTTGTCCGGGATGCAGACGGTTCCAGCGTTCGACTTCCCGGGCGTCACGGGCCAGTTCGGTGAAACTGGTGACGCTCCAGACTTCGCTGTCGACGTTCCAGTCGCTGGCCAGCAATTCGGCTGCGGCAATCACTTCCAGCAGGATCGCGCCGCTGCCCAGCAACTGCACGGTGCCCCGCGCATCCTCGACTTCATGTCGGGCGAACAGGTACATGCCCTTGATGATCGCCGCTTCGACGCCTTCGGGCAGGTTGGCTTGCGGGTAGTTCTCGTTCATCAGCGTGACGTAGTAGAACTCGTCGACCTGGCGCTCCAGCATCTGGCGCATGCCGTGGTCCAGGATCACCGCGAATTCTGCGGCGAACGCCGGATCGTAGGCCCGGCAATTGGGCACCATCGACGCCATCAGGTGGCTGTTGCCGTCCTGATGCTGCAAGCCCTCGCCCCCCAGCGTGGTGCGGCCCGCCGTGGCCCCGAGCAGGAACCCGCGCGCCCGCTGATCGGCCGCCGCCCAGATCAGGTCGCCAATGCGCTGGAAGCCGAACATCGAGTAGTAGATGTAGAACGGTAGCATCGGCAGGCCGTGCACGGAATAGCTGGTGGCGGCGGCCACCCAGGAGCTGATTGCCCCGGCCTCGCTGATGCCCTCTTCGAGAATCTGCCCGTCCAGCGCTTCGCGGTAACTGAGGATCGAGCCGATGTCTTCCGGCTCATAACGCTGCCCCACGCTGGAGTAAATGCCGATCTGCTTGAACAGGCTGGCCATGCCGAACGTGCGCGCCTCGTCGGCGACAATCGGCACGATGCGCGGGCCCAGTTGCTTGTCCCGCAACAATCCGCTGAGCAGGCGGACGAAGGCCATGGTGGTGGACATTTCCTTGCCCTCGGCGGCGATGGCAAACCCGGCATAGCTGTCGATGTCCGGCACGGCCAGCGGCGCCGAACGAGTCGGCCGCGAAGGCAGGTAGCCGCCCAAGGCCTGGCGACGCTCGTGCAGGTAACGCATTTCGGCACTGTCGGCAGCCGGCTTGAAGAAGCTCAGGGAGGTCGCCTGTTCATCGCTCAGCGGCAGGTTGAAACGGTTGCGGAAGGCGATCAACGCATCCTTGTCGAGCTTCTTCTGCTGGTGCACGGTCATCTTGCCCTGCCCGGCATCGCCCATGCCGAACCCCTTCTTGGTCTGCGCCAGGATCACCGTCGGCTTGCTGCCCTCGCGCATCGCGCTGTGGTAAGCGGCAAAGATTTTCACCACGTCGTGGCCACCGCGTTTGAGGCGGTCGATCTGTTCATCGGTCAGCCCCTGAGCCAACTGCGCCAGGGCTTCGTTCTGGCCGAAGAAATGATCGCGGTTGAAGCGCCCGTCCTTGGCGGCAAAGGTCTGGAACTGGCCATCGACCGTGGCAGACAAGGCCTTGACCAGTGCCCCGTCGTGGTCCCGGGCAAACAAGCCGTCCCAGTCGGAGCCCCAGACCAGCTTGATCACATTCCAGCCCGCCCCGCCGAACAGCGCCTCCAGTTCGTCGATGATGCGCCCGTTGCCGCGCACCGGACCGTCCAGGCGCTGCAGGTTGCAATTGACCACCCACACCAGGTTGTCCAAGCCTTCGCGCGCCGCCAGCGTCAGGGCCGACATGCTTTCCGGCTCATCCATTTCGCCGTCGCCAAACACCCCCCACACGGTGCGCCCGGCGGTGTCCTGCAGGCCACGGTGTTGCAGATAACGCATGAAACGCGCCTGGTAGATCGAGCTGATCGGACCGATGCCCATCGAGCCGGTCGGGAACTGCCAGAAGTCCGGCATCAACCAGGGGTGAGGGTAACTCGACAGCCCGCGAGCACCCTGGGCGCCGGCGCCGATCTCCTGGCGGTAATGCTGCAGGTCCTGCTCTTCAAGCCGCCCCTCCAGAAACGCCCGTGCATAGACACCGGGCGCCGAATGCGGCTGATAGAACACCAGGTCACCGCCGCTGCTCTCGGTGCGCGCCTTGAAGAAATGGTTGAAGCCCACTTCGAACAGGTCGGCGGCGCTGGCGTAACTGGCGATGTGGCCGCCCAGTTCGCCATAGGCCTGGTTGGCCCTGGCGACCATGACCAGCGCGTTCCAGCGCATGATCGAGGCCAGGCGTTCTTCCATGGCCAGGTCACCGGGAAACACCGGCTGCTGTTCCACGCCGATGGTGTTGATGTAAGGCGTGCCGTGACGCGGCCGCCAGCCGATGTCGGCGGTGCTCGCCAGCGTCACCAGCATGTCCATGATCTGCCGTGCCTGCCCGGCACCGCCGTGGGCGATGACCGACTGCAAGGCCTCTCGCCATTCGGTGAGTTCTTCAGCGTCTTGCGGGGTCTGCCCGGGGAATTGGGCCTGCAGATCGGACGGGTTCATGGGCATCTCCTGCAAAAGGCTGTGTCAGGATCGAGGCGTGGCACCGGGGTGGACCGGGCCAGGCTTTTAACGTGTTCCACCGCTGCGATGACCGAGCGTTCGCTCGGGGCGTGCTCGGCGATCGGATAAATACTGATTCTGCGCCTGGGCAGTTCGCGTAAAAAGCGCTTGTCCAGTTCGCCGGCCACCACCAGGCAGTAATCGCAGGTGGGCAGGCGTGCTTCGAACAAATCGTCGTTCGTGGGCATCGCCTCGACCTGCATCAGGGCGACGTTTTCAAAACAACTGAAGCTGTGGTGAATCAACGCCAGGTGTTCGCTTTCCAGTCCGGCCGTGAACACCACGACCCGCGTTTCGCTGGAGGGCTCACGCATCCATTTCCTGCCTGGATGACGATAGTCGGCAGTTTGGCTCATAGGCTTTGCCTTTCTTGTAATGAAGTTGGATTCAGCACGCTGGGCTAAAGGGCGCAGCGCTCCTGCAGCAGGCTTTTCGCCAGACGACGGGTGGCCGATAGAACGTGCTCCACCTGTCGGTCCATCCCTTCGCTGGAGGTGGCCACGGCACCCAGTTCGACCACCCGCAACGGGTGCCCGCACACCGAGCCGAGCCAGGTCAGCCCAGGCTCCGCGCCGGTTTCGACATCCAGCAGAAAGCTGCCTTTGGCCACGCCGCGCAGCAGATGACCGGCATCGCTCGCGTCGGTGGGCGTCGAGGGTTCGGGACTGGAACCGACCTGCAACCAGTCGAGCATCAGTTGCCGCGAATGCTGGACGGCCAGATAGGCCACCTGGTCCCAATCGTCGATGGCCGCGTGCAACTGGTCGATCATGTAGTGGGGCAGCGCGGCACTGGTCACGATGACCACCCCGACGTCCGCCGAAGGTGCTTTGATCCAGACAGCGGAAGGCGATATCTCATGCATGGCGGTACTCCCGAGGTTTCCAACGATATCCAGCCAACACCCGACCACGGCGCAGGCTCGCTCCTGCAAAAAACACCGCGTGGAGCGAGCCTGCTCGCGATGGACGTGAACGATGATGCGGGCGGCCTGAATGCCCGCGGTGTCCAGTTTTTTTCGCGAGCCACTTCGCTCCCGCAGGATCGGGTCAGCCGTTACGGAACAGGAAACTGTAGGCATTCAGCGCGGGCACCCCGCCGAGGTGGGCGTACAGCACTTTCGAACCTTCGGGGAACTCGCCGCGACGGACCCTTTCGATCATCCCGTGCATGGACTTGCCCTCGTACACCGGGTCGGTCAACACGCCCTCCAGGCGCCCGCACAGGCGAATGGCTTCCAGTGTGCCGTCGTTGGGCAAACCGTACTCGGGATAGGCAAAGCGGGTGTCGAGCACCACATCGTCTTCGGTGATTTCGCGCCCCAACTCCACCAGTTCAGCGGTGTGCCGGGCGATGCGCAGGATCTGCGCCTTGGTCTGGGCGGGCTTGGCCGAGGCGTCGATGCCGATGACATTCTTCGAGCGACCGTCGGCGGCGAACCCCACCACCATGCCCGCCTGGGTACTGCCGGTGACCGAGCACACCACGATGTAGTCGAACTTGAAGCCCAGCGCCTCCTCCTGCTGGCGCACTTCCTCCGCGAACCCGACGAACCCCAGGCCGCCATAAGGGTGTTCGGAACAGCCGGCCGGAATCGGAAACGGTTTGCCGCCCCGCTCCTTGACGTCGCTCATGGCCTTCTCCCAGCTGGGGCGAATGCCGATGTCGAAACCGGCCGCATCCAGCCGCACATCGGCACCCATGATCCGCGACATCTCGATATTGCCCACCCGGTCGTACACGGCGTCGGAGTAGTTGACCCAGTTTTCCTGGACCAGCACGCACTTCATGCCCAGGTGGGCCGCGACGGCCGCCACCTGGCGGGTCTGGTTGGACTGGATGCCGCCAATCGACACCAGGGTGTCGCAGCCCTGCTCGATGGCTTCGGGAATCAGGTATTCAAGCTTGCGTGTCTTGTTGCCACCGAAGGCCAGGCCGCTGTTGCAGTCTTCGCGCTTGGCGTACAGCTCGACCTTGCCGCCCAGGTGTTCGCTGAGGCGCTTCAAGGGGGTGATGGGCGAAGGGCCGAAGGTCAACGGATAGCGCTTGAAACGATTCAGGTTCATGACTCTGCTCCTTGGTGATTGGATATCCAAGCGCCAGGCCTAAAGGCCACAAGACTGCACAGGCAGGCTGTTCGTGGGCGGCTTCGATGAGTTCAATAGTAAGAACAAACCCGAAAATATGTGTTGCAAGTTTCAATCGATTAAAGAAACATAAATCGCCAACTACCAATCAGAACCTTCTTTTATTGTGCAGATATCGCCATGAGCGCAACAAATAGTCGCAACAAAGGCGCGAGCCCAGCCACGGAGCCACCTGCGCTGGATCGCACTGATCGAGCCATTCTCAAGACCCTGCAGCGCGACGCGTCCATCTCCAATGTGGCTCTGGCCGAGAAGGTCAAATTGAGCGCGCCGGCCTGTCTGCGGCGCGTCGAACGCCTCAAGCAGGCAGGCCTGATCAAGGGCATCGTCGCGTTGCTCGACAGCGAAGCGCTGGAGGCAGGGATGGTGGTGTTGATCGGCGTGGTGCTGGATCGCTCGACCCCGGAATCCTTCGCCGCGTTCGAAGCGGCGGCGCAAAAGGTGTCCGGCTGCATGGAATGCCATGTGGTGACGGGGGAATTCGACTACTTCATGCTGTTGCGCACCAAGGACAGCAACAGCTTCAACCGGCTGCACGCCGAGCAGTTGCTGTACCTGCCCGGCGTGCGCCAGATCCGTTCGTTCATGGGCCTGCGCAACGTGTTGTCGACGACGCAGATCCCTCTTTGAGCCAACCGTTGAAGACGACGTCAGTGGGCCGACGTCGCCGCCACGCGCCAGAGCGTGTTGCCGACGTCGTCGGCCACCAGCAACGCTCCGCTGCGATCGAGCATCACGCCCACCGGCCGGCCCTGGGCCTCGCCATCGGCATTGAGGAAACCGGTCAGGAAGTCCACCGGCAGCGCCGAAGGTTTGCCGTCGCTGAATGGCACGAACACCACTTTGTAGCCGGCCTGCGGGTTGCGGTTCCATGAACCGTGTTCGCCAATGAACGCGCCATTGGCGAAAGCCTCCGGCATGCCGCGCGCATCGGAGAACGCCAGGCCCAACGGGGCGACGTGAGTGCCCAGGGCGTAATCCGGGGCAAGGGCCAGTGTCACCTTGTCCGGGCGCGGCGGTTGCACGCGGACATCGACATGATTGCCATAGTAGCTCCAGGGCCAGCCGTAGAACGCGCCGTCCTGCACCGACGTCAGGTAGTCCGGCACCAGGTCGCTGCCGATTTCGTCGCGCTCGTTGACCACCGTCCACAACTGGCTCGAACCGGGTTTCCAGGCCATGCCGTTGGGGTTGCGCAGGCCGCTGGCGTAAAGGCGCTTGCTGGCGCTCTGGACGTCGATCTCCCAGATCGCCGCTCGCCCTTCTTCTGCCTCCAGGCCGTTCTCACCGACATTGCTGTTGGAGCCGACAGTCACGTAGAGCTTGGTGCCCTCGGGATTGGCCAGCACGTTCTTGGTCCAGTGGTGGTTGATACCTGCCGGCAGGTCGGTGACCTTGACCGGGGTCGCACTGATTTCGGTCTGCCCTTCATGGTACGGCACCTTGACCAGTGCATCGGCGTTGGCAATGAACAGCTCTTCCCCCACCAGCGCCATGCCGAACGGTGACGTCAGCCCGCTCATGAACACCGTGCGCAGTTCCGCGTGACCATCACCGTCGGCGTCGCGTAGCAGGGTGATGCGGTTGGCGCTGGGCGCATCGGCACCGACCCGCCCCATCACGATCCCCATCGCCGTGCGGCGCGCCCAGGCCAACGGTCCGCTGCCGCCATCGGTAGCGCCATCAGGCATCGGTGGGTGATTGCTTTCGGCAACCAGCACGTCGCCATTGGGCAGCAGATAGACCCAGCGCGGGTGATCCAGATGCTCGGCAAGCGCCGTCACCTTGAACCCGGCCGGTGCCTTGGGCGCATCGCCGCCCGACCAGCCGACCGCCTTGGAAACCTTCAGTGTGGGGATCAGCGACGTGGTGGGATCGGGCAGTTGCGGGTTCGGGCCGACACTGGCCTGGGGCGGCAGCTTGGACGATTCGCCACAGGCGGCGAGCAGCGCGGTCGTGGTCATCAAGAGCGCCAGTCGGCGGGAGACAGTCATGGTTCAAACCTCGCGATGGCCATCCGGGGCCAATGAGTGGGCAGGCAAAATCCCGTCGAGTATCGCGACCTTGATCCGGCGCAAACACCGTCCCTGTCACAAATCAATTTTTCCTGAATCGCACGAATGCTCGCCCTCGATGGCGGGCAGTATCACAGAGCGGATGTCAGGCGGGATTGAGCAGTGCCTCGCGTAACAGTCGGGCCGCCGGCGAGTCCGGCACGCCCTTGCGCGACACCAGTTCATAGGGTTCGCTGCGCGAGGTGATGGGCAGCGGCAACGTGGTGGTGAAGCCATAGCCGGAGCAGAACTTCGCCACGTCGGTCGAAACCAGTGCGACGAGGGTCGGATTCTCCTGCAACAGCGACAGGGTGGCGAAGGCCGAGGTGGTTTCCAGCAGGTGCACCGGAAAACGCAGGTCTGCCTCATGGAACTCGCGCTCGAGCAGCAGGCGCATGGGCATGTTGGCGCGATAGACGACCCAGCGGTAATCCACCAGGTCCTTGAGCGATAACTGCCGGGCATAGGCGAAGGGATGTTGGGTACTGGCGATCACCGCCAGGGTTTCTTCCACGAACGTTGCGCTTTCGTACAGGTACGGAGTGTTGCTGATGGTGGTCCGGCAGATCGCCAGGTCCAGGCGTCCGGCGTCGAGCTGGCTGAGCAGCGCGGCGCTGGTGTCTTCGACGATCTCGATGGACAGCTTGGGGTGGTCGCCGATCACCCGGCTGATGGCCGTGGTCAGCAACGGCACGGCGCCCATGATGGTGCCCACCGACACGCGCCCGCCCTCGCCGCTCATGATGCCGATGATCTCTTCGCGCAGGTGCGCCAGGTCGGTCTGAATCAAGCGCGCGTAACGGATGACCGAACGTCCGGCATCGTTCGGTTCAAGCCCGCGGTTAGTCCGGGTGAACAACGACGTACCGAAGGTGGTTTCAATTTCCTGCAGCGCCTTGCTGGCGCCAGGTTGGGTCAGCGCGACCTGTTTGGCCGCGCCGAGCAAGGAGCCGTGATCATCAAGAGCGATCAGCAAACGCAGTTGCTTGATGTGCAGGCGGGACATGATCGAGTTCAGTGAGGGCGTCATCAGGATTAACTAAAAGTTATAGAGGTATCGAAAGTTGTCAGTATCGAGGCTGGCCAGGACGGCCCTATAGTCCACCCCACAACCAGGCAATGCAACGAGTTTGACCAGAGAGCGAAAGCCCTCCCGCCCATGACCGGTTGCAACAATAACAATCCTGTATAACTTGTGGTGAATCATGTCACTCATCAATTACATCACCAAAATTCAGTTCGGCTATGACAGCCTGCAACACCTGGCGGCAGAAGCTGAACGTGCCGGCATCACTCGCCCCCTGATCGTCACCGACATCGGTGTACGCAACGCCGGCATCGTCGACAAAGTCATCGCCGCCCTGGGCGCCGACCGCGCCCCATCGATTTTCGACGCCACCCCACCCAACCCGAACGAACACGCCGTGCGTGAAGCCGTGGCGCACTACCACCTCGGCGAGTGCAACGGCATCATCGCCGTCGGCGGCGGTTCGTCCATCGACCTGGCCAAGGGCGTGGCCGTCTGCGCCACCCACGACGGCCCCCTGCAGAGCTTCGCCGTGATCGAAGGCGGCCTGGATCGCATCACTGCGGCCACCGCTCCGCTGATTGCGATCCCGACGACGGCGGGCACCGGCAGCGAGGTCGGGCGCGGCGCCATCCTGATTCTCGACGACGGGCGCAAGGTCGGCGTGATCTCTCCTCATGTTGTGCCCCGGGTGGCCATCTGCGATCCGGAACTGACCCTCGGCCTGCCGGCCATGCTGACCGCCGCCACCGGCATGGACGCGATTGCCCACTGCATCGAGACCTTCATGGCCCCGGCCTTCAACCCCGCTGCGGATGGCATCGCCCTCGACGGCCTGCGCCGGGCCTGGGAACACATCGAGCGCGCCACCGCCGAACCCGGCGACCGCGACGCGCGGATGAACATGATGAGCGCATCGATGCAGGGTGCACTGGCTTTCCAGAAAGGCCTGGGTTGCGTGCACAGCCTGTCCCACGCCCTGGGCGGGATCAATCCGAAGCTGCACCACGGCACCTTGAACGCGATTTTCCTGCCGGCGGTGGTCGACTTCAACGCCGAGGCCCCGACCGTTCGTGACGAACGCAAGCTCGAACGCCTGCGCCACGCCATGGGTCTTGCCGCCAACGCCGACATCGGCCTGGCCATCGAGGACCTGACCCGGCGCCTCGGCCTGCCGACCCGCCTGAGCCAGATCGGAGTAGACCCGAGTCTGTTCGCCGGCATCGTCGAAGGCGCCCTGCACGATCACAGCCACAAAACCAACCCACGCGAAGCGTCCGGCGCGGACTACCTGTCGATGCTTGAACAATCGCTGTAAGCCGCTGCTGCCCAACAACAATAAAACAGGAGGCATCCGTGTCGTCAGCCACGCTGGCGCCAGCGGAACCATCATGAAGCCCACCGTCCTTATCGAACGGCAAGATGCCATTGCCATCGTCACCCTCAGTCATCCAGGCAAGATGAATGCCCTTACCCTGTCCATGTGGCAAGACCTGGGCGACGTCATGACCGAACTGTCCGCCGACCTCAGCGTGCGCTGCGTGGTGTTGCGAGGTGCCGGCGAACAGTCCTTCGCCGCCGGCGCCGACGTCGGTGAATTCCCCACGGTCCGCGCCAACTCGGCGCAGGCTCGCCACTATGCCGAGGTGACATCGGCCGCCATGCGCGCGGTCGCCGACTGCCCGCACCCGGTGATCGCAATGATCCACGGCGTGTGTGTCGGTGGCGGCCTGGAAATCGCCGCGCTGTGCGACCTGCGCATCTGTGGCACGTCCAGCCGCTTCGGCGCGCCGGTCGGCAAGCTCGGGCTGGTCATGTCCTATGACGAAATGGCCGGCCTGGTGGCGCTCGCCGGACGCTCGACGACGCTGGAGATCCTGCTCGAAGGACGGATTCTCGATGCCCAGGACGCCTACGTGAAAAACCTCGTGACCCGCGTGGTCGCCGATGCCGAGGTGCAGGCCGAGACCCTCGCCACCGCCCGACGCATCAGCCAGGGCGCCCCGCTGGTCGCCCGCTGGCATCGCCAGGCAGCGCGACAACTGGAAGCCAACGTGGCGCCCACCGCCGAGCAGATCGACGACAGCTACGCCTGCTATGACACCAACGATTTCCAGACCGGCCTGAACGCGTTCATCGCCAAGACCAAACCACAATTCGAGGGCAAATGACATGGGACCGCTGACAGGAATGCGCGTGGTAGAACTGGCTCACATCATGTCCGGGCCGGTGTGCGGCATGATGCTCGCAGACATGGGCGCGGACGTGGTGAAGGTCGAGAAAGTTCCGGACGGCGACGACTCGCGGCGCTTTTCGCCGATCATGGCCAGTGGTGAATCGGCGTCGTTCATGGTAGTCAACCGCAACAAGCGCGGCATCGGCCTGAACCTCAAGACTGACGGCGGACGTGATGTGTTGCGCCGCCTGCTGATGGAGGCGGACGTGGTCACGGAGAACTACCGCGCCGGCACCATGGAAAAATTCGGCCTGGGTTACGACACCCTCAAGACCCTCAACCCCGGGCTGATCTACTGCGCGATTTCCGGTTACGGACGCAGCGGGCCGTTCGGCGACAAAGGCGGCTTCGACCTGATCGCCCAAGGCATGAGCGGCATGATGAGCATGACCGGTGAAGCCGGACGCGAGCCGGTCAAGGCCGGCTCGCCGGTGGCCGACATCAACTCCGGCATTCTCGCCGCCCTGGGCATCTGCGCCGCCTACGCCGCGAAACAGCGGACCGGGCTGGGGCAGATGGTCGACACCTCGTTGTTCGAGGCCGGCCTGCAACAAATGTACTGGCCGGCAGCGGCGTATTTCGCCGACGGCACCATCCTGCCCAAGATGGGCTCGGCCAACTCCACCAGTGCGCCGTATCAAGTGTTCCGCACGGCGGACGGCTGGATCAACATCGGTGCCGCCAACCAGGCCAACTACGAACGACTGGTCGAGGCGCTGGCCGTGCCGCAACTCAAGGCCGACCCACGCTTTGCCAGCAACGCCTTGCGCATGGAACACCGCCTGGCCCTGGTGGAAATCCTCAATGAAGTGCTGGTCGCGCGTACCACCGATCAATGGATGGTGTTGTTCGACAGCCTCGGCCTGCCGGCCGGACCGGTGCTGGACATCGCGGCGGCACTGGCGCATCCGCAAACCCAGGCGCGCGGCATGGTGGTTGAAACCGATCACCCCACCGAGGGCAAGGTCCGGGGCATGGGCTTGCCCATCCACTTTTCCGACATGGACAACGCCGCGCCAGCGACCAGCCGCCCGGCTCCGCTGCTCGGCGAACACACCCGCGAGGTGCTCAAGGAAAGCGGCTACGCGCAGGACGAAATCGACGAACTGATCCGCACCCAGGCCGTCGTGGCACTCGCGTCGTAAACGCCACCGGCAGGAGCGAGCTCGCTCGCGATCAGTTGTGTCAGGCGACCCCGTGCTGATGGACACACCGCATCGCGAGCTAGCTCGCTCCTACAGGCATCAGAACAACAACAAAAACAAGAAGGTGAACATCATGAGCCGTATCTTGACCGAGTCCGTCAGCCGCCGATCCTTCCTGGTTTCTGCCGGCGCTACCGTGGGTGGCGCGTTTGCCGCCAGCCTGCTGCCATCCGGCGTCTTCGCCGCGACCAAACCCATCGTGCTGCGTTACACCAGCAGCCTGCCCGACAGCCACCCGTTGAACCAGCAAATGAAAGCCGCCTCGCAAGCCATCAAGACGGAAACCAATGGCGCGGTCGACCTGCAGGTGTACGCCAACGGCGCCATGGGTGGCGACACCGACATGCTGTCCCAGGTACGGGCCGGCGCCATCGACTTCATTCCGCTGCCCGGCGCGATTCTGTCGACGCTGGTGCCGGTGATGTCGATCGAAAGCATGCCGTTCGCCTTCAAGGACTACGACAGCGTCTGGTCGGCCCTGGACGGCAAGCTCGGCGAGCACCTGCGCGCGAAGACCGCCAAGGTCGGGCTGATTCCGATGGAGAAAGTCTGGAACAACGGCTTCCGCCAGATCACCAGCTCGACCCGGCCGATCAACACGCCGCAGGACCTCGCGGGCTTCAAGCTGCGCGTCCTGGTCAGCCCGTTATGGACGTCGATGTTCAGCGCCCTGGGCGCCTCGCCCACCGGCATCAGCATCAACGAAACCTATTCGGCCTTGCAGACCAAAGTGGTCGACGGCCAGGAAAACCCGCTGGTGGTGGTCGAGTCAGCACGCTTCTACGAAGTGCAGAAGTTCTGCTCCATGACCGACCACATCTGGGGCGGGTTCTGGATCGTCGCCTCCGGCAAGACCTTTCCCAAGCTACCTGCGGACGTGCAGGAAATCGTCTCACGGCAGATCAACGCCGCCGCCCTGGTCCAGCGTCAGCAGGTGATCGACCTCAACGCCAGCCTCGAGCCGTCTCTGACCGCCCACGGCATCACCTTCAACAAGGTCGACCGCTCACTGTTCAGGACCGACCTGCAATCCAAGGGTTTCTATAGCCAGTGGAAGGAAAAATACGGTGCAGAAGCCTGGAGCCTGCTCGAGCAGTACGCAGGTCAACTGTCCTAAGCCGGAGACACAGTCATGAAAAACGAGATACCAATGACGGACGTTCCCCCTGCTGAAGGACTCAGCCCGCGCCAGGCCACCTTTCGCCTGGGACGCGCACTCGATACCGGACTGCGCTGGCTGACCGAAGGCAGCGCGGCGTTGCTGGTGGTGATCGAAGTCGCCCTGCTGTTCTGCAACGTCTTTTCGCGCTACGTGCTCAACCAGCCGATCGTCTGGGGTGACGAACTGGCTTCGCTGCTGTTCCTGTGGCTGGCGATGCTCGGCTCGGTGGTGGCGATGCGGCGCGGCGAGCACATGCGTCTGACCTCGTTCATCGCGCGGCTCTCAGTGGAAAAACGCGAATTCGTCGACACCCTCGGCGCGGTGATCGTCATCACCTTCATCGGGCTGCTGTTCACCCCTGCCTGGGAGTACGTCACCGACGAATGGATCATCACCACCGCCGCCCTGGAAATCCCCAATGCGTTTCGCGTATCGGCAATTGCCGTCGGCCTGAGCCTGATGCTGATGACCTGCGTCGCCCGCCTGCTGACGCGGGCGCGATTGATCGACTTTTCGGTGTCGGTGGCGATGCTCGCGTCCCTGGGAGCGCTGTTGTGGGTCGGCGAAAGCTCGATGCTGTTGATGGGCAACTGGAACCTGGTGATTTTCTTCATGATCGGGGTGATGGCGATGATCGTTATCGGCGTGCCGATCATGGTCGCGTTCGGCCTGGCGACGGTTGCGTACCTGTCGAGCATGACCAGCACACCACTGACCCTGGTGGTGGGGCGGATGGACGAAGGCATGGCCAGCCTTATTCTGCTGGCCATCCCGCTGTTCGTGTTCCTCGGCGCGCTGATCGAGGCCATGGGCATGGCGCGGGCGATGATTCGCTTCCTGTGCTCGTTGATCGGCCACGTGCGTGGCGGTCTGTCGTACGTGCTGATCGGCGCGATTTACCTGATCTCGGGCATTTCCGGCTCGAAAGCGGCGGACATGGCGGCCATCGCCCCGGCGCTGTTTCCGGAAATGAAGAAGCGTGGCGAAGATGAAAACGAACTGGTGGCGATGCTCAACGCCTCCGGCGCCATGTCGGAAACCATCCCGCCAAGCCTGGTGCTGATTACCATCGGCTCGGTGACCGGCGTGTCGATTTCCGCACTGTTCACCGGCGGCTTCATGCCGGCGGTGGTCGGGGCGATTGCCATGGCGGCGGTGATCTGGTGGAAAAACCGCAAGGGCCAGGCGTCCAAGGGCAAACGCGCGTCGGGCAAGGAAATCGGCCACTCGCTGCTGTTGGCCGTGCCCGCACTGGCCCTGCCCTTCGTGATCCGCACGGCGGTGGTCGAAGGCGTGGCCACCGCCACCGAAGTCGCGGCCATCGGCGTGGCCTACACCTTCATCGTCGGCCTGCTGTGCTACCGCTGCTTCGACTGGCGCCGGCTGTACCCGATCCTGGTCAGCACCGCGTCGCTGTCCGGGGCGATCCTGATCATCATCGGCAGCGCCACGGCCATGGCCTGGGCTCTGACCCAGTCGGGCTTCTCGCACCAACTGGCGCAAGTCATGGCCACGGTGCCCGGCGGCGCCATGGGCTTCCTGATCATTTCCGCAGTGGCCTTCATCCTGCTCGGCAGTTTCCTGGAAGGCATCCCGGCCATTGTGCTGTTCGGCCCGTTGCTGTTTCCGATTGCCAAGACCCTGGGCATCAACGATGTGCACTACGCGATGGTGGCGATCTTCGCCATGGGCCTGGGCCTGTTCGCGCCGCCGTTCGGCGTGGGCTTCTATGCCGCATGCGCCATTGCCAAGGTCGACCCCAGCGGCGCCATGCGGAGGGTCTGGCCGTACCTCGGTGCACTGGTAGTCGCCCTCGGGGTGCTGATCGCCGTGCCGTGGATCTCCATCGGTTTCCTGCCCAACAAGTGATTTCGACCACTCAACCACGAGGTTTGCCATGAATTTCTCCACACTCCAGACCGGCACGGCCACCGAGCGCCGACTGACCGTCGACACACCGCGCACCATCTCGTTTCTTGGCGAGGACCTGCGCATCTACGCCACGCCGCGACTGGTGGACGACATCGAACAGACCTGCCTCGACTACCTGCTGACCTTCCTCGACGAAGGCGAGAACACCGTCGGCGCAGCGGTCGATATTCGCCACGTCGGTGCGACGCTGTTGGGCATGTCGGTGAGCATCACCGCTACCGTCACCCGCGTTGAAGGTCGCAGCGTCACCTTCAATGTCGAAGTGCGCGATGAGGTCGAACTGGTCGCCACCGCCGCGCACACCCGGGTCGTGGTCAACGTCGCCAAGCTGCGCGGTCGCGTCCGGGCCAAGGCCGACGCTGCGGCAGCGGGCGAAGTCGAGGACGGCGTGCTCAGCCCCTCGCAATTCGCCGCGTCGCGCTGAGCCGGGCTGCCGCCATGATCACGCTCCATGAACGCAACGGTATGCCCAGCCTGGCCGCCGAGGATGCGCTGCCGTTGATCGACGCTCATCACCACCTCTGGGACCTGGGCAACGGCCGTTATCCCTGGCTGCAGGAGGAATACCACGAGGACTTTTTCCTCGGTGACTATCGCCACCTGCGCAAGGATTTCCTGCCCGGACATTTTCTCGCCCTGAGCCAGCGCCAGCGCCTGGTCGGCACGGTGCACGTCGAAGCCGAGCGCGCCCGTGACGAACAGCTCGCCGAGACCCGCTGGCTGGAGCAGGTGCACGCCCGCTTCGGCTTCCCGAACGCGATCGTCGCGCATGCCTGGTTCGACCGCGAGGACAGCGCCGACATCCTCGCCGCCCAGGCCGCCCACCCGCTCGTCAAGGGCATCCGCTCGAAACCGGTGACCTCGGCGTCGCCGCATGTCAGTGTCGCCGGGGCCCGGGGGACCCTGCAGGACCCACGCTGGCTCGAAGGGTTTTCGCGGCTGGCCGATCATGATCTGTCGTGGGACCTGCGGGTGCCGCCCTGGCACCTGGTCGAGGCCGCGGAGGTGGCGGCGATGTTTCCCCGGATTCAAATCGCCCTCAATCACACCGGTTTTGCCTGGGACCGCAGCCCCGAGGGCATGGCCCGCTGGCGCAAAGGTCTGGAGGCACTGGCCTTGCAGCCCAACGTACATATCAAGCTGTCTGAGTTCGGGCTCAAAGATTCACCCTGGCACTACGAGGACAACCGGTTGGTGGTGCTGACCGCGCTGGAGATTTTCGGTGCCAGGCGCTGCATGTTCGCCAGCAATTTCCCGGTAGCGGGGTTGCGCGCTTCCTACGACACGATTGCCGATGGCATGGCCAGGATGCTCGCGCCCATGGGCCGCGCCGTGCAGGAAGCCGTGTTCGCCGGCAACGCCCGGCGCTTCTATCGGTTGGAGCCAGACCATGAATGACCTTGCAGCCATCGACTGGCGTGCGCGTTTTCTCGCCAGCGGCGACGACGCGGACCTGCCCATCATCGACGCGCACCAGCATTACTTCGACGTCGAAAACCATTACTACCCCTGGTTGAACGACCGCCCGTTGCGGCCCTTCCGCTATGGCGATTACTCGTCGATCTGCCGCAATTTCCTGCCAGCGGACTATCGACGCCTGGCCGGCCATCATCGCGTGGTTCAGACGGTGGTCATCGAAGGCGAATGGGACCCGGCGACCCCGGCCGATGAAGTGGCTTTCGTCGACGCCCTGGCGCAGGAGGAATCCAGCGTAGGCGCCATGGTGGCGCAGGCCTGGCTCGATCGCGAGGACATCGGCGAGCTGCTGCGCCTGTACGGCGCTCACCCGTTGGTGCGGGGCATTCGCCACAAGCCGGCGGTGACGACCCGCGAGCACTGGCGGGCAGACTATGCCGCCGCCGGCTCTATGCGTGATCCGCGCTGGCGCGACGGTTACGCGCAGCTGGCACGGCACGGCCTGCACTTCGAATTGCAGGCACCGTGGTGGCACCTCCCGGAAGCCGCCGAACTGGCGCGGGATTTTCCCGACGTGCCCATTGTGGTCAATCACACCGCTTTGCCGGCTGATCGCTCCGAAGCCGGTCTGGCCGGCTGGCGCGACAACCTGGCGCTGCTGGCGCGGGAGGCAAATGTCGTGCTGAAAATTTCCGGTATTTGCATCCCCGGCCAAGCGTGGCCCGTCGAAGCGAACCGCCGGGTGGTCGACGACGCGATCTCGATCTTCGACGTCAGGCGCTGCGCCTTCGCCAGCAACTACCCGGTCGATGGCGTGGTGAACAGCCTCAGCGAGGTGTTCGACGGATTCAAGACCCTGGTCATGTCGCGCCCCCGCAGCGAGCGGCTCGCCCTGTTTCATGACAACGCCCGGCGCATCTACCGGCTCGCTTGAGCCGATCTGCAGTCTTTATCAGGAGTTCAACATGTTTGAAGTTTCAGGCCATAACTACATTGCCGGCAGCCGTTCGGCCAAGGGCAGCCACACCCTGCAAAGCCACGACGCCAGCACCGGCGAAGCCCTGCCCTATCGTTTCCATCAGGCGACGAACGAGGAGGTGAATGCCGCTGCCGAAGCCGCCGCCATGGCTTATCCGACGTACCGCCACTTTTCCGCCGAGCGTCGTGCAGGCTTCCTCGATGCCATTGCTGCCGAACTGGACGCCCTGGACGCGTCGTTCATCCACCTGGTGTGCCGGGAAACTGCCCTGCCCGCCGCACGAATCCAGGGTGAGCGGGCTCGCACCAGCGGCCAGATGCGTCTGTTCGCAACCTTGCTGCGGCGGGGGGATTTCTACGCTGCACGCATCGACCGCGCGTTGCCGGACCGGCAGCCATTGCCTCGCCCGGACTTGCGTCAGTACCGCACCGGACTCGGCCCGGTCGCGGTGTTCGGCGCCAGCAACTTCCCGCTGGCCTTCTCCACCGCCGGTGGTGACACCGCCTCGGCCCTTGCCGCCGGCTGCCCGGTGGTGTTCAAGGCCCACAGCGGGCACATGGCGACGGCCGATTACGTCGCCGATGCGATTACCCGCGCCGCGCAAAAAACCGGTATGCCCAACGGCGTGTTCAGCCTGCTCTACGGCAGCGTCGGTGAGGCGCTGGTCAAGCATCCGGCGATCCAGGCGGTCGGTTTCACCGGTTCGCTGCGCGGCGGCCGGGCCTTGTGCGACATGGCCGCAGCCCGAGCGCAACCGATCCCGGTGTTCGCCGAGATGAGCAGCATCAACCCGGTGTTGCTGATGCCCGAAGCGTTGAACGCCCGCGGTGAACAGATCGCCGCCGAACTGAGCGCGTCGGTCGTGTTGGGCGCCGGCCAGTTCTGCACCAACCCCGGTCTGGTGCTGGGCATTCGCTCGCCGCAGTTCACTGGGTTTTTGCAACGCTTGAGCACGTTGTTCGATCAACAACCGGCGCAGACCATGCTCAACGCCGGTGCCCTGAACAGTTACTGCCAGGGTCTGGAGCACCTGCACGGGCACCCTGGCATCACCCACCTGGCCGGCAACCCACAGCAGGGCAATCAGGCACGGGCGCAGCTGTTCAAGGCCGATGTCAGCCTGCTGATCAACGGCGATGAGCGGCTTCAGGAGGAAGTGTTCGGCCCCGCCACCCTGGTCGTCGAAGTCGCCGACCACGCCGAACTGCTGCAGGCGTTACACGGCTTGCGCGGCCAGTTGACCGCCACGCTGATTGCCGAAGACGCTGACCTGGCCGGCCTGGACCCGATCCTGTCACTGCTGGAACAGAAAGTCGGACGCGTGCTGTTCAACGGTTACCCCACCGGCGTGGAAGTCTGCGATGCCATGGTGCATGGCGGGCCTTACCCGGCCACATCGGATGCGCGCGGCACATCGGTCGGCACCCTGGCGATCGACCGCTTCCTGCGCCCGGTGTGTTTCCAGAACTGCCCCGACCGCCTGTTGCCGGACGCCCTGAAGAACGCCAACCCGCTGGGCATCACCCGGCTGGTCGATGGCGTCAGTCACCGCCAGGCGCTGTAACCCACCGCCCGTTTCAACCCACATCCGCGCGCCTGTCGAGTGACAGGCGCCGGGTTCGCTCGCCCTGAAATCGGTTTTACCCCGCTCAATCGCTCACAACAACAATAACCGAGGAAGCACCATGCACGTTCCACGTCAACCGAAACACCGCTTGGGTAAATTGATGCTCGCCATGAGCGTCGCCTGGCTGGTCGGCACCTCCGACACACCAAAGGCCCTGGCCGAAACCACACCTTCCGCGACGACAACGCCCATGCAATGCGCCACCGAAACCACAACCCGCTACACCCGCACACCCACCGGTTACCTGATGGTGCTGCGCATGGGTGACAACGCCTTCAAGGAGCTGACCAAACTGGCCATCGCCGAAAAGATCCCCAGCGCCTCGATCAGCGGGATCGGCTTCGGCAACGTCAAGTTCGGGTTCTGGAACAAAGACAAGAAAGACTTCGACCCAAAAGTCCTGAACAACGTCGAGATGGCCAGCATCACCGGCTCGCTGGCCTGGAAAAACGATCAGCCGTCGATCCACATGCACGGTGTCGCCGGCGATGCCACGTTTCAGGCCTACGGTGGCCACATCCTCGATTTCGAGGTGACCACCGGCTCGATGGAGATCACCGTGATCGTCCACCCGCGTCGCCTGGAACGCGGCATTGATCCGTGCATCGGCGCCAACGTGCTGGGGATCTGAGCCGAACACCTCGCTCCCGCCGTCCGCGCATCGGCCGGCGGGAGTCACCCTCGCGAATCCAACTACAAGAAAATGGGGCGTTTTACATGAGCAGCAAGTACACCGTTATCACCCTGGCTTTGGGCGCCATGACCTTCGGCAGCCAGGCGCACGCGGACTTTTTGCGCGACAGCAAGGCGACACTGGGGCTGAAAAATTTCTACTTCAACAACGACAACCGCGACGGGACGGCGGTGCCGTCGAAAACCGAAGAATGGGCCCAGGGATTCCTGCTGGATTTCAAGTCGGGCTACACCGACGGCATCATCGGTTTTGGCGTCGATGCGCTTGGGCTGATGGGCGTGACCCTGGACAGCGGCAAGGGGCGCCATGTCGGCAGCAGCATGATCCCATCGGACAGCGACGACAGCGCCGTGGATGAGTGGAGCCGCCTGGGCCTGACCGGCAAGGTCAGGGTGTCGAAAACCGAGCTGCGCCTGGGTACGCTGATGCCGAAACTGCCGATTCTGGTGGCCAACGACGGCCGCCTGCTGCCCCAGACGTTCGAGGGTGGGCAGATCACCTCCAGCGAGTTCAAGGACCTGACCCTCATCGGCGGGCGCATCGAACACGCCACCGGCCGCGGTTCCAGCGACCAGACGGGCCTGGCGGCGACCGGAGGCACCCGGGAAAGCAACGCATTCGATTTTGCCGGTGGCGACTGGAAAATCACCCGCGACCTGACTGCCCAGTATTACTACGCCCACCTGGATGACTACTACAGCCAGCAGTTTTTCGGCCTGCTGCACACATGGACGATCACGGACAATCAATCGCTGAAAACCGACCTGCGCTACTTCAAGACCGATTCGTCCGGCAAGAACGGTTCGGGCACCTCGGGCTACCGGATCAGCGGCTATACCGACGGCAATGATGGCGAAATCGACAACCGCACCTGGAGCGCCGCGTTGATTTACAGTCTCGGCGCCCATGCTTTCACCGCAGGCTACCAGAGCGTGTCCAGCGGCAGCGGCTTCACTCAACTCAACCAGGGTGGCCTGCCGGACAAGGGCGCTGGCGGTGTCAGTCTTTACCTGTATACCGATCGCCTGATCCAGACCTTCACCCGCGCCGGCGAGCGCACCGCGTTCGGCCAGTATGCGTATGACTTTGCAGCGCTTGGCGTGCCGGGTTTGAAGGCATCCGTCATTTACCTCAGCGGCGACAACATCAAGACCGCCACGGGCAACACCCAGAAGGAGTGGGAGCGCGACTTCAGCCTGGACTACACGATCCAGTCGGGTGCACTCAAGGGGGTGGGGCTTGGCTGGCGCAATGGCAAGTCCAACAGCGAGGCGAGCCGCAACCAGGACCAGAATCGCCTGATCGTCAGCTACAGCATCCCGCTGATGTGACAGCAGAGAACGGAGGCGGCGGCCGACGCAACCTCCGTCCTCGACTCAATCCTTGAACTGGGTCAGTTGCTGGTTCAAGGAACCCGCCTGATCGCGCAATTGCACCGACTGATCGAGCAGGCTGCGGATCGCCTGGTCATTCTGCTCGGAAATCCGGCTGACGCCCTGGATGGCCACCGACAGTTGCTCACCCGTCGCCGCCTGGCTTTGGGTCTGGCGCGCCACTTCGCTGATGCGCGTCAGGATGTCCTGGGCATGCTGGCGAATCTGCTCGACACCCTGGGCCGAGGTGGTCAGTTGCACCACCCCCTCACGCACCGCTTCGCCGACCTGCTGGACGTTGGCCACCGTGTTGCGCACGTCCGAACCGATGGCGCCGATCATCTCGCCGATTTCACCGGTCGAACGGCTGGTGCGTTCCGCCAACTGCCGTACTTCGTCGGCCACCACCGCGAACCCGCGCCCCTGCTCCCCTGCCCGCGCCGCTTCAATCGCCGCGTTGAGCGCCAAGAGGTTGGTCTGATCGGCAATGCTGCGGATCACGGCGATGATCCCGGCAATCTGCTGCGAGCGTTTTTCCAGGTCGCCCACGGTGTCGGCAACGACGTCCATGGTCTGGTCGATGTGGGTGATACCCGCCAGTGTCTGGCTCATGTCGCCTGAGATGTGCTGGGTCAGCTTCTCGGTGTTGCGCGCCAGTTGCTCGACGTCTTCGGCCTGTTGCGACATCTCGGTCACCGAGTGCGCCAGCGCCGTGACGCCACTGGCCATTTCTTCGGTGGCGGTGTGCTGCGACGTCGCCCGTTCGGCCACGGCCTGGGTGGTCTCGCCCAGGTGATCGGAGATCTGGATCAAGGCGCCGCTGCTGTGGCGGATCGAGCCCACCAGGTCGCCCAGGCGCTGGATGAACTGATTGAACGCGCCGGCCAGCTTGCCGGTTTCATCGCCACTGCGTTGCTCGAAACGCAAGCCCAACTCGCCGCCCCAGGCTTGGATGCCGGTGGTCAAACCCGACAGCGGACGGATCTGCCACGCCAGCAGATGCCACAGCACGATGGCCAGCACCAGCAGTGCCACCCAACCGATGATCACCGCCGTCCAGAGAAACTGATTGATCCCGGCCATGGCCTCGGCCAGCGGGTACGCCACCATCAACGCCCAGGTGTTGGGCGACTTGCCGATGTGCACCGGTTGCAGCATGTAACCCCAGCCCTCGTGCTGGAAGCTATAGGGCTGGCCCGCCTTGATCGCGTCCCTGGCCGCCGCTGGTAAATCGTCGGCCGGCTGGCTCAAGCGCTTGTCGTCAGGGTGGCTGGCGTACAGGCCATTACTGGAAATCAGCGCGCCATAGCCTTTGTAGGCATCGATCTTCGCCAGTTGCTGCCTGATGCTTTCAAGCGGGATATCGACCCCCGCCACGCCCATCGCCTTACCCCCTTGCAGCAGCGGCGCCATGATCGACACCAGCATGACTTTCTGGCCATTGCCGGTGCTGTAGACGTAGGGCTCCGACGCCCAGGGCTGTCGGCTGTGCAGCGGTTGGTAGTAATACTGGTTATCGGCATTCTCCGGCGCATACCCCACCAGGACTTCGGACTTCACCGAACCATTCGCACGGTTCCAGTAGGTCAGAAAGCGGCCCGTCCCGTCGTGGTTCGGCTGGTTGACGAACTCACTGTCCTTGCCGTCGAACGCGTTGGGTTCCCAGTATTGTCCCAGCCCCAGCAATTGCGGGTTGGCTTCCAGCAGTTGGCGGGTCACGGCGTCGGCAGTCTTGCGCTCGGCCTGCTGTTGTTGCAAAGCCGTTGCGGCGCTGGCCAACGATTCGGCCACGGTAAAACCGACACCCAGTTCAACTTCGACCTCCTTGGCGTTGGCCTTGACGATGGTGTCGACCAGCGCCGCGGTTTCCCTGACTGACGAGCCGTAGGCGATGTAAGCGATGGAGCCCAGTAACAGCGCCATCACAACGACGGCTCCGATCAGCGCCGTCCAGAACAACTTGAAGTGCAAAGAGCGATTAGGCATGGACTTTCTCGAGAAGAAAAAACTTCACCAGCGCGGTCCGTTCAACGTTGTGCACGCCGGCCCCGCTGGCACTTTATTTATAATTGATATTATTTTGCCATTATCTAGAAGCGCGCTGTCAAAAGCACTTTATCTCAAGGTATTAGACGAAAGATTCTGTCTATGGCCATGCAACACTGAGGCTATTAGCTGACTCCCCGACTCGGGTCTACCCTTAGTCTGCGCTGGCGCCATAAGCCGGCCGGATTAGCATTGAAAAGGAGACAGGAATGCGCCCGAAGCTTGACTAGGCCCCCCGACCGCATCGGCCACTCGGTTGCCGCTGTTCCCGTTGCCTGTGTGGTCCAACGCTGGCCTTGAAGCCTGTGGCATTCATTCCGCTCGTCGCTGTTTAACGCCCTTTCGGGCCCGATAGCCGGATGAACACGACCAAAGGTAGCTCGCACATGGCAAATGAATCGAAATGCCCTTTCAATCACGCCGCTGGCGGTGGCACGACCAACCGCGACTGGTGGCCGAACCAGCTGAACCTGAAGATCCTGCACCAGCACTCGTCCCTGTCCGACCCCATGGACGAGGGTTTCGACTACGCCAAAGCCTTCAAGGAACTTGACTTCGCGGCGGTCAAGCGCGACCTGACGGCACTGATGACCGACTCGCAAGACTGGTGGCCCGCCGACTTCGGCCATTACGGGCCCCTGTTCGTGCGCATGGCCTGGCACGCGGCCGGCACCTACCGCACCGGTGACGGACGTGGCGGTGCCGGTTCCGGCCAGCAACGCTTCGCCCCGCTCAACAGCTGGCCGGACAACGTCAGCCTCGACAAGGCGCGCCGGCTGCTCTGGCCGATCAAGCAAAAATACGGGCGCAACCTGTCCTGGGCGGACCTGATCGTCCTGACCGGTAACGTCGCGCTGGAATCCATGGGCTTCAAGACTTTCGGCTTTTCCGGTGGACGGCCCGACGTCTGGGAACCGGACGAAGACGTGTACTGGGGCTCGGAGAACACCTGGCTGGGTGGCGACACCCGTTACGGCAAAAGCAAAGAACCCGTGCAGGAACCCGGCGATGTACCGCTGGTGGCCGAGCCCGGACGAAACGAGGACAGCCGTACCGACCACGGACGCAACCTTGAAAACCCGCTGGCCGCCGTGCAGATGGGCCTGATCTACGTCAACCCGGAAGGCCCTGAAGGCAACCCGGACCCGGTGGCGTCGGCCCTGGACATCCGTGAAACCTTCGGCCGCATGGCCATGAACGACGAGGAAACCGTGGCCCTGATCGCCGGGGGGCACGCCTTCGGTAAAACCCACGGCGCGGGGCCTGCCGACAATGTCGGCCCCGAACCGGAAGCGGCGGGCCTCGAGCAACAGGGTCTGGGCTGGAAAAACAGTTTCGGCACCGGCAAGGGGCCGGACACCATCACCAGCGGCCTGGAAGTGACCTGGACCACCACGCCCACGCAGTGGAGCAACAACTACTTCGAAAACCTGTTCGGCTTCGAGTGGGAGCTGACCAAGAGCCCGGCCGGCGCCCATCAGTGGGTGGCCAAGGACGGCGCCGGTGCCGGGACCATTCCCGATGCCCACGACCCGAGCAAGCGCCACAGTCCCACCATGCTGACCTCGGACCTGGCCCTGCGCTTCGACCCGATCTACGAGCCGATTTCGCGGCGCTTCCTGGAGAATCCCGATCAGCTCGCCGACGCCTTCGCCCGCGCGTGGTTCAAGCTGATCCATCGCGACATGGGCCCGCTCTCGCGTTATCTGGGCCCGGAAATGCCCAGTGAGGAGTTGCTGTGGCAAGACCCGATCCCCAAGGTCGACCATCCTCTGGTTGACGACGCCGACGTGGCCGCGCTCAAGGGCAAGATCCTCGCCTCCGGTCTGAGTGTTTCGCAGCTGGTGTCGACGGCCTGGGCGGCGGCGTCGACCTTCCGTGGCTCCGACAAACGCGGCGGGGCCAATGGTGGCCGCCTGCGCTTGGCACCGCAGAAATTCTGGCAGGCCAACCAACCCGACCAACTGGCCGGCGTGCTGGCGAAACTCGAAGGTATCCAGGCCGAATTCAATGGTGCGCAAGGCGGTGGCAAGAAGATCTCGCTGGCCGACCTGATCGTGCTGGCCGGCAGCGCCGGCGTCGAACAGGCCGCGAAAAACGCCGGGCACAGTGTGACGGTTGCGTTCACTCCGGGAAGGATGGACGCCTCGCAAGCGCAAACCGATGTGCAGTCCTTCGGGTTCCTCGAACCCATTGCCGACGGCTTTCGCAACTACAGCAAAAACGCCTTCAGCGTGTCCCAGGAACATTTGCTGATCGACAAGGCGCAACAGCTGACCCTCAGCGCCCCCGAGATGACCGCGCTGATCGGCGGCCTGCGGGTCTTGGACACCAACGTAGGACAAACCCGGCATGGCGTGTTCACCACCGAAAAGGAGAAATTGACCAACGACTTCTTCAGGAACCTGCTCGACATGGGGGTGGAATGGAAACCCACGTCGGCGAGCAACGAGACGTTCGAAGCACGGGATCGCAAAACCGGTCAGGTGAAATGGACCGGTACGCGGGTTGACCTGGTCTTCGGCTCCCATGCGCAGTTGCGCGCCCTGGCCGAGGTCTATGCCAGCAACGATTCCAAGGAGAAATTCGTCAAGGACTTCGTCGCGGCCTGGACCAAGGTGATGAACCTGGACCGCTTCGACCTGAAGTGATGATTTGACCCCACGCTACACCTTGTGGGAGCGGGCTTGCTCGCGAATACGTCAGCACAGGCAACCAACAGGGTGTCAGTGCCGGCCTCTTCGCGGGCAAGCCCGTTCCTGCGAGAGATTCAAAGCCACAGATAACCTCAAACCGGGGAAATCGTCGCCAATGCACCGATCAACAGGGTCAACACCAGAAATCCACCGAGGAAAAGGGACATCTTGGCCATGGGGGCCTCCTAGAAAACAGGTGTGCGGTGCAAGGGCTGCAGCGCATCTGAACCGTGCGTTCATTGTGAGCTTCAGCGCCTGTACATAACAGGCGCAGATCACGCCGAAAAATACGGATCAGATAACCTGCGCTAGAGCATCGGCGAGCTGCTGACCACCCGCAGTGCCAGCCCTTCATAGGCATCCAGGGTGATGGTGAAGTCGCCCTCGGGCGTGAGGTCGCCTTCGACCCGCTCGTTGATGATGTCGACCACCGGCCCCGGCGCAATGCTGGGCAGGTGCAGGGTTTCGGTGATGGCGCTCGCGCCGAAGTTCAACGCGGTGATTTGCGTGCCTTTGCCGGCCGGCAATTCGTGGACCATGATCAGCAGCCCTGGATGCTCGACGTCCGGGATCAGGATCTGGCGGCTGGCGGCAATGTCGTAGGCGCGGCGCGCGGCGAGGATTCGCTGGAGCTGCGAAGCAAAGGAGTCAGGGTCCTGCAACTGTTCGGTCAGGCTGCCGTACAAGGTTTGCGCCCGGGGCATCTGCCCTTCGGAATGCTGCGCTTGCGGGTTGAGGTCCACCAGGTCGTAGGCGCCCCGATGAATCCAGCGGGTATCGCCATCGAGCATCAGGTCCGCCACCTGTTCCGCCGGCAGCGGCAGTGCCCCCACCAGATCCCAGCCGGACAGGGCGAACACCCCCGGCTGCATCGCGTTGTACATCACCAGCAGCAGGTGAATCTGGCGAATCTGCTGGACATCCGCCGGGGTGATGGCCTCAAGGTCACGAATCCCCAGCGCGGCAGTGATGATGCTGGCGGTGGTGCACGACACCCCGTTGGTGACGAACTTCAGGTTATAGGGCGCGTGCTCGCCGGCCAGGCGCTCGTACATCTGCTCGCGAATGTGTTCACGCAGGATGTTTCCGGGGAAGGTCTGCCCCTGATAGAGGAAAGTGTCGTGAGCGTGCAGGGTCCAGAAATGCACCAGTTCCAGGGTCAGTTCGTCGTGGTTCTGCAACGCATGGATCAGCGATCCCGGATCGATGCCCTGGGTGTGCATCTGCCGCAGCATCAGGCGCAGGAACTCGGTATCGCCCATCAACAACGCGTGCTGGTAGGCCGGCCGGGTGATGAAGTCATAGGACAGGTCCGCCCCGCCGTGGGACATGGCGGCGATGTCATCGATGGTCAGGTTGAGTTCCTGGAAACTGAAACCGCCGGCCTTGCGAATCGCACCGGCCAGCAACTGGTTGCCGGTGATCGACAGCGGATGGCTTTCGGACCAGGCCGTGCCGTCGAGCTTGCGCTCCACGCCGAGGAAACCGTTGGCATCCAGGCGCAGAATTTTCGCGCCCATGACATCGATGGCGTGCAGCGCATCGCCGATGATCATCTGTTGCGCGGCGAAGCTGGGGTCCAGCCAGTTCAACGAGGGCTGGCCTTCCTTGAAATAATGCAGGTAGACCCAGCGCCGTGGTTTGCCGTCGACGCCCACCACGATCGGGGTCACGCTCCAGTCGGTTTCCTTGATCCCGGGCTCGAAGAAGATCACGCGCTGCAACTGGCCAACGATGTAATGCTTGTCGCGCAGCACATCGACCTGCTGCGGGCTGAGGTTTTGCGCGTCACGCCCCTCGGCCACCTCAGGCAGCAACGGCCAGTCTTCTTCGCGGATTTCCACCATGTGGTAAAGCCCCGGATAGTCTTCGTACGCCATTTCGGCCAGGCGAAAATCCGCGCCCTTGCCGGTGTGCGACGGAATCACATCGTCGACGATCACCGCATTGTGCGCAGCGGCCATGCGCGTCAACGCCTGGAGCTGGGCCTCGGTGCCCAGTTGCGGATCGAGGTCGAAACTGATGCGGTCAAAGTTGCCGTCGATGGTCGGCGTGTGCCGGGTGCCGCGAAGGCCGCCGGACTTTTTCAGCGGGCCGTTGTGAATGCCCTGGATACCGATTCTCGACAGCGCGTGCCACAGGGTTTCGTCGCCCAGCGCCTCGAGCACGGTGCCATTTTCGCGGGTGATGATGGACGCCGGGTACGCGGTGAACCACACCGACGCCAGGGCCGAGGCATCGCGGGGACGGGTCTGCGCATACGGCTGTTGCCACAAGCGGCCTTGCCCGCCATAAAGCCGGGCCCGCTGCCTGGCCATGTGCAGCATCGATTGCCCGACCAGCCAGTCCACGTGGTTTTTCTGCGCTGCCGTCATGCCCACCTCTCGTCTTGAATACCCGCACCCTGCTCCTGCAAAGCGCCGCTGGTTTTCATATGAGGCCCTGACGTGGCATTCGTTGCATCGTGCTGCGTTATGCCGGCCCCGGCTGCACCTGGCAGCGCTCGCCCAGCGCATCGATCCGCGGCCGACCGAACAGATAACCCTGCCCCCACTCGCTGCCACAGGCGGTGGCGAGGGCGCGGTCGGCTTCGGATTCGATCCCTTCGATGATCACGCAAGGCGCCAGCGTCTTGCACAGCTGCACCAGATGGCCGAGGGTCTGGGCGTTGTTGGTCTCCAGGCGAGCGCGCTGCAGGTAGCCCTGGTCGATCTTGACGATGTCCGGCCGGGTTTTGCGGATGAACTCCAGGGTCCCCAGGCCGGCACCAAAATCATCGATGGCCACCCGGCAACCCAGTTCGCGCAAGCACAGGACAAACTCGATCGCCGCCGAAGTGCTGGGTGGCGTGGCGCTTTCGGTGATTTCGATCACCAGTCGCGCCGCCACCGACGGCGACTCGCGCAACTGCGCAAGGATCGGCTGCCAGAAGTGGTCGATGATCGCGCTTTGCGCCGAGATGTTGCAGCCCAGTCGCAGGTGTTCGTTCTGCAGCAGACGGGCAATCACGCAGTCCACCACACTTCGGTCGAGCTCTCGCATCGATTGCAGTCGTTCGAGCATGGCCAAGGGATAGACCCCCTCTCCCCGGGCATCGATATGACGCAACAGCCCTTCCTGATACAGCACCCGATGGCTGTCGGGCAGCCAGACCACCGGTTGGAACGCCAGCACCAGTTTGCCCTGGGCCAATTCGTTGTAGAAATTCTTGACTCTGTGCATGTCACATCCATAGACAAGACGGGGTCCTGCCGCCGATTGAAGTGGGCGCTTAACTGGCTTTATGCCACCAACTACTGACTGGCGGCCATAATCGACGCTCCCCCACGGCTCAGGAAGTGTTCCCGGATACCTTTCGCTTGTCCTTGGAAACGTGTCAGTTGTGTTATTCGACTGTGAGCATTTGTTTATTGCGATCATGCGCCGGCTCCGCGACATCACTTAGCCATTACGCCGGGAACAAGCATGCACAGAATGACCAGCACCGGTTTTCGGGTGCTCGCCGACGTCTTGACGGACGCGGGTGCCAACGTAGAAGCCTTGCTCAAAGAATTCGACAGCAGCCACGAGGAAGTCTGGGCCAACCCCAACGGCGTTCGGCTGGAGCTGGTCTACAAAGTCATGGCGCAGGCTGCACAACGAACCGGCAACCCGGATATCGGCCTGCTGGCTTATGCCCGCGCCCATCCGGCCAACCTGGAAGTGCTGGGTTACGCCGTGATGTCCTGCCCCACCCTGGGCAGCGCGCTGCAACGCCTGGTGGATTACCAATCGCTGATCTGCAACGGTTTCTACATGTGCCTGGACCACGAACCCGGGGCGGTGAAACTGATCGGCCTGGACGTCAGTACCCAACCCTCACTGACGCCCCGCGCCTTCATCGATGCCGGCGCCGCGCAGACCCTGGGGCTGGTTCACTGGCTGCTGCCCAAGCGCAGGCCCGACCCGGTGGCGGCGACCTTCACTTACCCAAGGCCGGCGGACACCACGCAATTGGAACGCTTGCTCGGCAGCAACCTGTCCTTCGGCGCGTCGTACAACAGCCTGAGCTTCAGCACCGAGGATTGCGCGACAGCGCTGCCCACCGCCGACCCGGCGCTGGATGTCCTGCATGTCGAATACGCCCGCACACGCCTGAACCTGGTGCTCAACGGCTCGATGACCGAGCGGGTACGCCGGGTGCTGTCCGAAAGACTGGCCCAGGGCGTGCCCAGCGACCTGAACCGGATCGCCCAGGCGCTGGGCGTCAGTGCACGCAGCCTGCAACGGCGCCTGAGCAATGAGGACACGCACTTTTCGGCGTTGCAGGACGAAGCGCGATTGATGCTCGCGCACAATTTCCTGCGCAACTCGGCACGTAGCGTGAAGTACATCGGCGCGCTGCTGGGGTTTCGCGACCAGAGCAGCTTTCACAAAGCCTGCATCCGCTGGTTCGGCATGACGCCCGGGTGTTATCGGAATGATGCCTGAGACCGGCTATTCGGCGACCGCCACCTGATTACGTCCACGGGCCTTGGCGCGATACAAAGCCTTGTCCGCGTTGTTCATCAGGCTGTGCAGATCGTGATCATCGGCCGAGATCGCCGCGACCCCGACGCTGGCCGAAATGCGGTGCACCGGCCCGCTCATCAGGCCGGCGAGCGAGTGCAGGAGTTCTTCGGCGATGTGGCGGGCCACGTCAATCGACGTATCCGGCAGCAGGACGGCGAACTCTTCGCCGCCCAAACGGCCGTAAACGTCGGTGTCGCGAAACGACGTGCTGATGACCAGGCCCATTTGCCGCAGCACCTGATCCCCGACCTGGTGCCCGTGCGTGTCATTGATGTGCTTGAAGTGATCCATGTCCAGCATCACCGCGCACAGGGGCCGCTGGTTTTTCCGGCAGGAGCCGAACAATTGCTGGGCCTCTTCGAAAAACGCCCGGCGATTCTTCAGACCGGTGAGTTCGTCGGTCTGCGCGGCACGGGTGGAAAGGCTGTGGGCGTGTTCCATTTCACGGGTCAGTCGAAAGGCGGTTTCCAGGGCGTCGGACAGGCTGCGCGTGGCGCTGAATACAAACGAGGCGAACACCATCACCGCCACCCCCATGCCGACCTGCAGGGATGAAGGCTGGAACAGCAGCCACAGCGTGCAAGGCAGCAGCACCAGGACAATCGACACCACCGTCATGTAGCGGTAGGCCGAATAACAGGACACGGCGCTCACCGACATGCCGACGCAAAACAGCATGACCAGGGTCTGGGCCAACAGGTCATCGGCCGGGATCACCGCCAGCGCGCCACCGCCCCAGATGCCGGCGGACAGAATCAGCGTAATCCAATAAATGCGTTCCCAACGTTGCGGGGTGCGCTCGCGGTCCGGGCTGCGGAAATAGGCCACAAACATGCAGATGCGCACCAGCGAGGACGCGGTCAGCAGCGCGATCCATACGCCGACGACCTGGTGATCGAAACGGTCCCAGCACAGCCAGCACAACATCGCCACCGCAAGAAGACTGCCGAACACCGCTAAAACCGACTGGCGAAACAGTTGGTGCAATCGGTCCGATTGCACCAGTTTTACGATGAAGTCTTCCTGTGGGTACCGCAATCCAGGGCCATCCATTCAAGCCGCCTGATAGTGATGCTGCGCAAGGGCTCTATTCTGGCACTTTGCTAGCAATGCTCACAACCGCGCCCGGCATTCATCCATGGGAGCGGGCCTGCTCGCGATGATCGCGAACGATAACAGCGGCAGACGACAGCCCGGTGACATCCGCACGGCCATCGCGAGCAGGCCCGCTCCTGACACTGTAGATCATGTCTGGCAGGCATTTTGTCGCCTTCCCCACAGAAACCCGTTTCGGGCTCTTGCGTTGCCGGTATTATGGTATACCATCATACGCACAGACATCCTTCATCCCGTACGGAGCAGCTCATGAGTTTCGAAATCCGCAAGATCGTCAGCTATGTCGAGCAAACCTTTATCGAAGGCGGCAAAGCCACCGACACGCCGGTCACCATGATCGGCCTGGCCGTCGTCATGAAGAACCCATGGCTGGGTCGCGGCTTTGTCGAAGACCTGAAACCGGAAATTCGTGCCAACTGCTCCGATCTCGGTGCACTGATGGTCGAGCGCCTGGTGGGCCTGATCGGCGGTGCCGACAAGATCGTGGCCTACGGCAAGGCGGCAGTGGTCGGTGCCGATGGCGAAATCGAACACGCCTCGGCGGTCATCCATACCCTGCGCTTCGGCAACCACTATCGCGAAGCGGTCAAGGCCAAGAGCTACCTGAGCTTCACCAACAAGCGCGGCGGCCCGGGCACGTCGATCCAGATCCCGATGATGCACAAGGACGACGAAGGCCTGCGTTCGCACTACATCACCCTGGAAATGCAGATCGAAGACGCCCCGCGCGCCGACGAAATAGTCGTGGTCCTGGGTTGCGCCGACGGTGGCCGCCTGCACCCACGCATTGGCAACCGTTACATCGACCTGGAAGAACTGGCGGCCGAAAAAGCCCAGTAAGACGGGCCGGTCACAACAACAAAAAGGTATGCAGGAGCGCTCCATGATTCGGCTCACCGCTGAACGTACCCCGGCTGGCACCAGTTATCTGGCGACCGGCCAAGGCCAGCCCGTGGTATTGATCCACGGCGTGGGCCTGAATAAAGAAATGTGGGGCGGCCAGGTCGTTGGCCTCTCCACGAAGTACCGCGTGATCACTTACGACATGCTGGGTCATGGCGCCAGCCCGCGCCCGGAAAGCGGCACGCCGCTGCTGGGCTATGCCGACCAGTTGCTGGAACTGCTCGATCACCTGCAATTGCCCAGGGCTTCGGTGATCGGCTTTTCCATGGGCGGGCTGGTGGCGCGGGCGTTCGCCCTGCATTACCCGCAACGCCTGCAAGGCCTGGTGGTGCTCAACAGCGTGTTCAATCGCACCGCCGAGCAGCGCGCGGGCGTCATTGCCCGCACCGCCCAGGCGGCCGAGCACGGCCCGGATGCCAATGCCGAAGCAGCGCTGTCGCGCTGGTTCAGCCGTGAATACCAGGCGGCCAATCCGGCGCAGATCGCCGCCTTGCGCCAGACCCTGGCCCAGAATGACCCGCAGGGTTACCTGACCACCTATGAACTGTTCGCGACCCAGGACATGTACCGCGCCGATGACCTGGCGAGTATCCAGGCACCGACGCTGGTCGCCACCGGCGAGCTGGACCCCGGCTCCACCCCGGAAATGGCCCGGCAACTGGCCGAGCGCATTCCCGGCGCGACGGTTGCCGTGCTCGCCGAACAACGGCATATGATGCCCGTAGAATCGCCGCGCCTGGTCAACCAGCTGTTGCTGGAGTTTCTCGATACCGCGCACTCCCGACAAAACCATATAAAGGGGATCGTTGCATGACACTCGCACGCTTCCAGATGTGCATCGGCGGTGAATGGGTCGATGCCCTCTCGGGCAAGACCTTCGAAAGCCTGAACCCGGCCCTGGCCGAAGCCTGGGCCGAACTGCCCGATGCCGACGAAGCCGATGTCGAGCGCGCCGTGCAGGCGGCACAGAGCGCCTTCGACAGCCCGGCCTGGCGCGGCCTGAGCGCCACCGCCCGCGGCAAATTGCTGCGACGCCTGGGCGACCTGATCGCCGACAACAAGGAAAAACTGGCCCAGCTGGAAAGCCGCGACAACGGTAAGCTGATTCGCGAAACCCGTGGCCAGGTCGGCTACCTGCCGGAGTTTTTCCACTACACCGCAGGCCTGGCGGACAAACTCGAAGGCGGCACCCTGCCGCTGGACAAGCCGGACCTGTTTGCCTACACGGTGCACGAAGCCATGGGCGTGGTCGCCGCGATCATTCCCTGGAACAGCCCGCTGTACCTGACGGCAATCAAGCTGGCGCCGGCCCTGGCCGCGGGCAACACCATCGTGATCAAGCCCTCGGAGCATGCCTCGGCGACCATTCTCGAACTGGCGCGCCTGGCCCTGGAAGCCGGCATTCCGCCGGGCGTGGTCAACGTCGTCACCGGCTATGGCCCGAGCGCCGGCGCCGCCCTCACCCGTCACCCGCTGGTACGCAAAATCGCCTTCACCGGCGGTGCGGCCACGGCGCGACACGTGGTGCGCAGCAGCGCAGAGAACTTCGCCAAGCTGTCGCTGGAACTGGGCGGCAAATCGCCAAACATCATCTTTGCCGACGCCGACCTCGACAGCGCGATCAACGGCGCCATCGCCGGGATCTATGCCGCCTCCGGGCAGAGCTGCGTATCCGGTTCACGCCTGCTGGTGCAGGACGAGATCTACGACGAATTCGTCAACCGCCTGGTGGAACGTGCCCGGCGCATCCGCATCGGCAACCCGCAGGACGACAGCAGTGAAATGGGCCCGATGGCCACCGCACAGCAACTGGCAGTGGTCGAAGGCCTGGTGGCCGATGCCGTCGCCGAAGGGGCACGCCTGCGCCTTGGCGGCAAGCGCCCGACCGGCGTGGGTGACGGCTGGTTCTATGAACCGACGCTGTTCGAGTGCGACCGCAATTCGATGAAGATCATGCAGGAAGAAGTCTTTGGTCCGGTGGCCTCGGTCATCCGTTTCAAGGACGAAGCCGAGGCACTGGCGATCGCCAACGACTCGCAGTTCGGCCTCGCCGCCGGCATCTGGACCCGCGACCTGGGTCGCGCCCACCGCCTCGCGCGGGACGTGCGCTCGGGGATCATCTGGGTCAACACTTACCGTGCGGTCTCGGCCATGGCGCCGATCGGCGGTTTCAAGAACAGTGGCTATGGACGCGAAAGCGGCATCGATTCGGTGCTGGCCTACACCGAACTGAAAACGGTGTGGATCAACCTCTCACAGGCACCGATGCCTGACCCGTTTGTGATGCGTTAGGAGACCACCGACATGATCGAACCCGGCATTTACAAAGACGTCATGAGCTCCTTTCCTTCCGGGGTCACGGTGGTCACCACCCTGGACCCGGACGGCGGCATCGTCGGCATCACCGCCAGCGCGTTCAGCGCGCTGTCGATCGACCCGGCCCTGGTGCTGTTCTGCCCCAACTATGCCTCGGACACCTACCCGGTCCTGCGTGACAGCAAGCAGTTCGCGATTCACCTGCTGTCCGCCGACCAGACCGCCGAAGCCTATGCGTTTGCCAGTAAGGGCAAGGACAAGGCCAAGGACATCGAGTGGCACCTGAGCGCCCTGGGCAACCCGTTGCTGGGCAAGGCCACGGCGATCATCGAGTGCGAGTTGTGGCGCGAATACGACGGTGGCGATCACGCCATCATCGTCGGCGCGGTGAAGAACCTGATCCTGCCCGAGCAGCCCGTCACGCCCATGATCTATCACAAAGGCAAGCTGGGCCCGCTGCCCACCCTGGCCTGACGTTTTCTTCACTGTGGGAGCGAGCCTGCTCGCGAAGCGGTGTGTCACTCACATTGATACCGAATGTGCCACCGTCTTCGCGAGCAGGCTCGCTCCCACAGGGAACTGCGTTTCTCACCACTTTTCAGGAGCCCGCATGAGCCCTGCAGCCTCGCAACTGTTCCGCCAGCAGGCCTACATCAATGGCCAATGGCTGGATGCGCCGGATGGCGCTTACCACGACATCTTCAACCCGGCCACCGGCGAACGGATCGGCCAGGTGCCGAACCTGGGCGCCGCGCATGCCCGGCAAGTCATCGCCGCCGCCAACGACGCCTGGCCGGCCTGGCGCGCCCTGACCGCCAAGGCGCGCAGCAACCTCCTCAAGCGCTGGCATGCGCTGATGATCGAGCAGGCCGATGCGCTGGCCGAGATCCTCACCCTCGAACAGGGCAAGCCGCTGGCCGAAGCCAAGGGCGAAATCCTCTACGCCGCCAGTTTCATCGAGTGGTTTGCCGAAGAGGCCAAGCGCATCTATGGCGACACCATTCCCAGCCATAGAGGCGATGCGCGCATCGTCGTCAGCAAAGAGCCGATCGGGGTGGTCGCGGCCATCACACCGTGGAATTTCCCGGCGGCGATGATCACCCGCAAGGCGGGCCCGGCATTGGCGGCTGGCTGCCCCTGCATCGTCAAGCCGGCACCGGAAACGCCGTTCTCGGCACTGGCCATGGCCGCCCTGGCGGAACAGGCCGGCATCCCGCCGGGCATCTTCAACGTGATCACCGGCGACGCCGTGGCCATCGGCGGCGAGCTGACCAGCAGCCCGTTGGTGCGCAAGCTGTCGTTCACCGGCTCGACCGGGATCGGCAAGCTGCTGATGGCGCAATGTGCGCCAACCCTGAAAAAAGTCTCCCTGGAACTGGGTGGCAACGCGCCCTTCATCGTGTTCGACGACGCCAACCTGGAGCGTGCCGTGGAAGGTGCGCTGATCGCCAAGTTCCGCAATGCCGGGCAGACCTGCGTGTGCGTCAACCGCTTCCTGGTGCAGGCGGGCATTCACGACGCATTCGTCGCTCGCCTGGCCGAACGCGTGGCGCAACTGAACGTCGGCAATGGCTTTGATCAGGGGGTGACCCAGGGGCCGCTGATCAACGAACGCGCGGTGGCCAAGGTCGAAGACCACGTGCAAGACGCCCTCGCCCACGGCGCGCAACTGTTGTGCGGCGGTGAACGACATGCCCTTGGCCACGGCTTTTTCCAGCCGACCGTGCTGGCCGGCCTGACGTCATCGATGAAGGTCGCCCGCGAAGAAACCTTCGGTCCGCTGGCCGCCGTGTTCCGCTTCGACAGCGAAGCCGAGGCGATCCACCTGGCCAACGACACCGAGTTCGGCCTGGCCGCTTACTGCTACACCCGCGACCTCGGCCGCGCCTGGCGCATGAGCGAAGCGCTGGAGTACGGCATGGTCGGGATCAACGAAGGGCTGATCTCCACCGAAGTGGCGCCGTTCGGTGGCATCAAGTCCTCGGGCCTTGGCCGGGAAGGATCGAAGTACGGCATCGAAGATTACCTGGAGCTCAAATACACCCTGATGGGCGGGCTCGATGACGTTGGGAGCACCCGTTGATGAAAAACGAAAAGTACGAACAGGGCCTGAACATCCGCACGCAGGTGCTCGGTGAAGCCTACGTCAAGCGCTCCATCGAGAACGCCGACGACTTCACCCGGCCCTTGCAGGAAATGGTCACCGAGTACTGCTGGGGCCATGTCTGGGGCCGCGAGGGTTTGTCGCTTAAAGAGCGCAGCATGATAAACTTGGCCATGATTTCGGCCCTCAATCGGCCGCACGAACTCAAGCTGCATGTACGCGGCGCCTTGCGTAACGGGCTGAGTCGTGAACAAATACGCGAAATTCTGCTTCAGGTCGGTATTTATTGCGGTGTCCCCGCTGCGGTGGACAGTTTCCGGCTCGCCCGTGAAGCGTTCGCCGAAGCCGACGCCGAGGCCTCCAGTTAACCTTGCTGTTTTGATTGATCGAGCACGATGATCCACGGGTCGAAGTGCTCTTTTTGCATGGACAGCCACACTCAGAGCGGACCCCATGAAACGCCTGCCACTCGACGACAGCTTCAAGGTCAATCGCAACCCCGTTACCCTGCGCGAAATCGTGCTGGATAAACTGCGAAGCGCCATCATGAACTTCCAGCTCATGCCGGGAGACCGTCTGGTCGAGCGTGACCTGTGCGATCGCCTGGGGGTCAGCCGTACCTCCGTTCGCGAAGCCTTGCGCCACCTGGAATCCGAAGGCCTGGTGGAGTTCGCCGACGCCAAGGGCCCACGGGTCGCGATCATCACCCTGGCCGATGCCGTCGACATCTACGAATTGCGTTGCGTGCTCGAAGGCCTGATCGTCCAGCTGTTCACCCTGCGGGCCAAGGCCAAGGACATCAAAGCCCTGGAAAAAGCCCTGGAGGAAAACCGCAAGGCCCTCAAGGAAGGCGAACTGCAACAGGTGATCGACTCGGTCCAGGGGTTCTACGACGTGTTGCTCGAAGGCTCCGGCAACCACGTGGCGGCGACCCAGCTGCGTCAGTTGCAGGCACGCATCAGCTACCTGCGGGCGACCTCGGTGTCCCAGGAAAACCGCCGGGGTGCGAGCAACCAGGAAATGGAACGCATGGTCGAGGCGATCAAGGCGGGCGACCCGCTGGTGGCGCACCAGGCCTGCGTCGATCACGTCCGCGCCGCAGCGGCGGTGGCGCTGGAGTACCTCAAGCGCAAACAGGAAGAGACCGGGGACATCCCCGAGATCACCCTGCCCATCGCGCTCAAAGAACCGCGCATAGGTCGCTGATCATGTTCAGCCCGAGCTTTTGCCCACGGTGTGGCGGCAACGACCTCAAGTCGCAGCGGCCACCGGGTGATACGCACGAGCGCCTGATGTGCTGCGGTTGCGGCTACATCCACTACGTCAATCCGAAGATCATCGCCGGCTGCATCATCGAGCAGGACGGCAAGTACCTGTTGTGCCAGCGCGCCATTCCGCCACGACCCGGCACCTGGACGCTGCCGGCCGGCTTCATGGAAGGCGGCGAAACCACCGAACAGGCGGCGCTGCGTGAAGTCTGGGAAGAAAGCGGCGTGCGTGCGGAAATCCACTCGCCGTACTCGATCTTCAGCGTGCCGAAAATCAGCGAGGTGTACATCATCTATCGCGCCATCGCGCTGGAGATCACCGGCCAGTACGGGCCGGAAACCCTCGACTACAAATTCTTCGCACCCGAGGACATCCCCTGGGACAGCATCTACTACCCGGCCATCCGGCAGATCCTCGAACGCTACATCGAAGAACGCCAGGCCGGGGTCTATGGCATCTACATCGGTAACGACGACACCGGGAAGATTCATTTTATTCGGTGAATCCCCAATTCCCTGTGGGAGCGAGCCTGCTCGCGATGGCGTCAGCAAGGTCGACATCCATGGCGCCTGACACACCGTCATCGCGAGCAGGCTCGCTCCCACAACGTTTTTTAGTGTTGATCAGAGCGGCGCCACGCCCTCGACAATGATCACCTCCGCCCGCGCCACGCCTTCGCGGTGCCCTTTGGCCTCCTGATACTCACTGGACTGGTAGCACGCCAGCGCCTGCTCGTAGGAATCGAACTCGATGACCACGCTGCGCTGCGGTGTCGGTCGACCTTCCATCGCCTGGCTGCGCCCGCCCCGGGCCAGCAACCGGCCACCGTACAGCGCGAAAGCCGCTGGCGCCCGCTGGGTGTAGTGACTGTATTGATCGGGATCGGTGACATCCACGTGAGCTATCCAGTACGCCTTCATAGTGACCTCTCGGTTTATTTTGTATTATGGTATACCACAAAGTATCCCCATCAAACATCGAGAGTTCAACATGGCGTTCAACAGCATCGAAGAAATCATCGAAGACTATCGCCAAGGCAAGATGGTGCTTCTGGTGGACGACGAAGATCGGGAAAACGAAGGCGACCTGCTGCTCGCGGCCGACTGCTGCACGGCCGAGGCCATCAGCTTCATGGCGCGGGAAGCGCGCGGCCTGATCTGCCTGACCCTGACCGACGATCACTGCCAGCGCCTCGGCCTGGAGCAGATGGTGCCGAGCAACGGCAGCGTGTTCAGCACCGCTTTCACCGTGTCCATCGAAGCCGCCGTCGGCGTGACCACCGGCATCTCCGCCGCTGACCGCGCGCGCACGGTTGCCGCGGCCGTCGCGGCGGGTGCCGGCCCCGCCGACCTGGTGCAACCGGGGCACATCTTCCCGCTGCGCGCCAAGGAAGGCGGCGTGCTGACCCGCGCCGGCCACACCGAAGCCGGTTGCGACCTGGCGCGCCTGGCCGGGTTGACCCCCGCCTCGGTGATCGTCGAAGTGATGAACGACGACGGCACCATGGCCCGCCGCCCCGACCTGGAGGTGTTCGCGCGCAAACACGGGATCAAGATCGGCACCATCGCCGACCTGATCCACTATCGCCTCAGCACCGAACACACGGTGGTGCGCATCGGCGAACGCGAATTGCCGACGGTGCACGGCACCTTTCGTCTGATTACGTTCGAGGACCGCATCGAAGGCGGTGTCCACATGGCCATGGTGATGGGTGAGCTGCGCCGGGACGAACCCACGCTGGTGCGCGTGCACGTCATCGACCCGCTGCGCGATCTGGTGGGCGCCGACTACAGCGGCCCCAGCAACTGGACGCTGTGGGCCGCCCTGCAACGGGTGGCCGAGGAAGGTCGCGGCGTGGTGGTGGTGCTGGCCAATCACGAATCATCCCAGGCGCTGCTCGAACGGGTGCCGCAACTGACCCAGCCGCCCCGGCAGTTCAGCCGCTCGCAATCGCGGATCTATTCTGAAGTGGGGACGGGCGCGCAGATCCTGCAAAACCTCGGCGTGGGCAAGCTGCGGCACCTGGGCCCGCCACTGAAGTATGCCGGTTTGACCGGATATGACCTGGAAGTGGTGGAGAGTATTCCTTTCACGGGATGACGCTACGCCACCCGTTGCGGGAGCGATTCTGCTCGCGATAAGGGACTGCCGTCGGTACGGCTTCGTCTGAGACACCGCGATCGCGAGCAGGCTCGCTCCCACGGAGATTGGGCGTTTCAAGGCAATACAGATCGAAGATAAAAAACCGGCCCAGCAGATAGCCGGTAAGGCAAAATGCTTGCACAAAGTTTGGAATACCATAATATGATATTCCATAGACCGGACGATCCTTCAGGGGCCGCACGGACCTACTGCTCCCGATAGGCGGGCATAAAAGCCCCGCTCATAAACACAACAATGAGGGCGTGAAAATGGTGTTGAACAAACGTGCAACCGCAGTACTTTTTGCGGGACTGCTGAGCGTGACCAGCCAGGCGTCGATGGCGGCCGAAAGCGTCAACTTCGTCAGCTGGGGCGGTAGCACCCAGGATGCACAGAAGCAGGCCTGGGCCGACCCGTTCAGCAAGGCCACCGGCATCACCGTGGTCCAGGATGGCCCGACCGACTACGGCAAACTCAAAGCCATGGTCGAAAGCGGCAACGTGCAGTGGGACGTGGTGGACGTCGAAGCCGACTTCGCCCTGCGCGCCGCCGCCGAAGGCCTGCTCGAACCCCTCGACTTTTCTGTCATCCAGCGCGACAAGATCGATCCACGATTCGTTTCCGACCACGGCGTCGGCTCGTTCTTCTTCTCCTTCGTCCTCGGCTACAACGAAGGCAAGCTCGGCGCCAGCAAACCCCAGGACTGGTCCGCGCTGTTCGACACCAAGACCTACCCCGGCAAACGCGCCCTCTACAAATGGCCAAGCCCTGGCGTGCTGGAACTGGCGCTGCTGGCCGACGGCGTCACCGCCGACAAGCTCTATCCGCTGGACCTGGACCGCGCCTTCAAGAAACTCGACACCATCAAGAAAGACATCGTCTGGTGGGGCGGCGGCGCGCAGTCGCAGCAACTGCTGGCCTCGGGCGAAGCGAGCATGGGCCAGTTCTGGAACGGCCGCATCCACGCCTTGCAGGAAGATGGCGCGCCGGTGGGCGTGAGCTGGAAACAGAACCTGGTCATGGCCGACATCCTGGTCGTGCCCAAGGGTTCGAAGAACAAGGACGCGGCCATGAAATTCCTGGCCAACGCGAGCAGTGCCAAGGGACAGGCTGACTTCTCCAACCTGACCGCCTATGCCCCGGTCAACGTCGACAGCGTGGCGCGCCTGGATTCGGTGCTGGCCCCTAACCTGCCGACCGCTTATGCCAAGGATCAAATCACTCTCGATTTCGCGTACTGGGCCAAGAACGGTCAAGCCATCGCGACACGGTGGAACGAATGGCTGGTCAAATGAAAATGACGGCATCCACGCCGACCCGGGGCGCCGCTGGCGCCCTCGGGGCCGTACCCGGCAAAGCGGCGATGGCCAATCAAAGCCCAAGCCTGGCCCAGCGCTGGCGCGGCTCGAGCAACCTGATCCCGGCGCTGCTGTTCCTCGGCCTGTTCTTCCTCGCACCGCTGATCGGCCTGCTGCTGCGCGGCGTGCTCGAACCGGTGCCGGGCCTTGGCAACTATGAACAACTGTTCGCCAACTCCGCGTACGCCCGGGTATTGATCAATACCTTCTCGGTGGCCGGGCTGGTGACCCTGTTCAGCCTGCTGCTGGGCTTTCCGCTGGCCTGGGCGATCACCCTCGTGCCCCGTGGCTGGGGGCGCTGGATCCTCAACATCGTGCTGCTGTCGATGTGGACCAGCCTCCTCGCCCGCACCTATTCCTGGCTGGTGCTGCTGCAAGCCTCCGGGGTGATCAACAAGGCGTTGATGGCGATGGGCATCATCGATCAACCGCTGGAGATGGTGCACAACCTGACCGGCGTGGTGATCGGCATGAGCTACATCATGATCCCGTTCATCGTACTGCCCCTGCAGGCGACCATGCAGGCCATCGACCCGATGATCCTGCAAGCCGGCTCGATCTGTGGCGCCAGCCCGTGGACCAACTTCTTCCGGGTGTTCCTGCCGCTGTGCCGGCCGGGGCTGTTCTCCGGCGGCCTGATGGTGTTCGTGATGTCGCTCGGTTACTACGTCACCCCGGCCCTGCTGGGCGGTGCGCAGAACATGATGCTGCCCGAGTTCATCATTCAGCAGGTGCAATCGTTCCTCAACTGGGGGCTGGCCAGCGCCGGCGCCGCGTTGCTGATCGTCATCACGCTGGTGCTGTTCTACTTCTACCTGAAGCTTCAGCCGGAATCCCCGGTTGGCGCCAGCAACGCGAGGTAAGCCGTCATGCTCCTGACTCCCAATGCGATGAGCCGGCGCATGCGCTTCGGCCTGTATTTCACCACGGGCCTGATCGCACTGTTCCTGCTGTTGCCCATCGTGTTCATCGTGCTGCTGTCGTTCGGCTCCTCCCAGTGGCTGGTGTTCCCACCGCCGGGCTGGACGCTGAAATGGTACGGCCAGTTCTTTTCCAATGCCGACTGGATGAACGCGGCCATGGCCAGCCTGAAGGTCGCGGTGCTGACCACGTTCTTCGCCGTGGCGCTTGGCCTGCCCACCGCGTTTGCCCTGGTGCGCGGACGCTTTCCCGGACGGGAAATGCTCTACGGCCTGTTCACCCTGCCGATGATCGTGCCACTGGTGATCATTGCAGTCGCGGTGTACGCGCTGTTCCTCAAGCTGGGCTACACCGGGACGATGTTCGCCTTCGTGGTCAGCCATGTGATCGTGGCGCTGCCGTTCACCATCATCTCGATCATCAACTCGCTGAAACTGTTCGATCAGTCGATCGAAGACGCGGCGGTGATCTGCGGCGCCTCGCGCCTGCAAGCGGTGTTCAAGGTGACCTTCCCGGCGATCCGTCCCGGCATGGTGGCCGGCGCCCTCTTCGCCTTCCTGGTCTCGTGGGACGAAGTGGTGCTGAGCGTGATGATGGCCAGCCCGACCCTGCAAACCCTTCCCGTGAAAATGTGGACCACCCTGCGCCAGGACCTGACGCCTGTGATCGCCGTCGCCTCGACGCTGCTGATCGGCCTCTCGGTCCTGGTCATGGTGATCGCCGCCGCCCTTCGCCGGCGCAATGAAATCAGCGTTTGAGCGCCAGGAGAACGACATGAGTGCAGTGATCAAAGATGCCGCGCAGGCAAATGACCAACCCTTGGTCAGCCTGCGCAACCTGAACAAGTACTACGGCGAATTCGCCGCCGTGGACAACATCGCGCTGGACATCAAGGAGGGTGAATTCCTCACCTTCCTCGGCTCCAGCGGCTCGGGCAAAAGTACCACCCTGTCGATGCTCGCCGGCTTTGAAACGCCCAGCAGCGGCGAAATCCTGGTCGACGGCAAATCCCTGGTCAACGTGCCGCCGCACAAACGCGACATCGGCATGGTGTTCCAGCGTTATTCGTTGTTCCCGCACCTGTCGGTGCGCGACAACATCGCCTTCCCGCTGGCGATCCGCAAGCTGGACAGCGCCGAACGCGAACGCCGGGTCGATGCCATGCTCAGGCTGGTGCAACTCGAACCCTTCGCCCATCGCCGCCCTTCGCAATTGTCCGGCGGCCAGCAGCAACGCGTCGCCATCGCCCGGGCGCTGGTCTATGAGCCACGTATCCTGCTGATGGACGAACCGCTCGGTGCGCTCGACAAGAAGTTGCGTGAAGACCTGCAGGACGAATTGCGTCAGTTGCACCGGCGCCTTGGCATCACCATCGTCTACGTGACCCACGACCAGGAAGAAGCCATGCGCCTGTCCCAGCGCATTGCGATTTTCAGCCACGGCAAGATCGTCGGCCTGGGCAGTGGCTATGACCTGTACCAGAACCCGCCGAATGCGTTTGTGGCGTCGTTCCTGGGCAACTCGAACTTCCTCAAGCTCAAGGCCCAGGGCAATGCCGTGGCATCGTTCGAAGGCCAGTCGCTGTCCATCCGCCTGACGCCCGGGCTGCAGACCGATCAGGATGTGCTGCTGATGGTGCGCCCGGAAAAGGCGCTGGCGCTGAGTGTCGAACAAGCCGCCCAGGAACCGCTGGCGGCAGGCTGGAACCAGGTGTCGGCGATTGTCGGCGAAGTGTTGTTCCTGGGCGAAAGCCAGACCTGCACGGTGAAAACCCTGGGCGGCACCTCGATGACGGTCAAGGCGCTGTCAGCGGCGGGCATGCCGCTCAAGGCTGGCGATCCGGTGCGCGTGCGCTGGGCCACGACCGATGCCTGCGTGTACACCGAGTGGGCCGAAAGCGACTTGAACAAGGCCGCTGGCGCCCATTGATCACAGCGTCCCCCTCGGGCCGCCACAACGTCGGGTTGTGGCGGCCTTTTTTTTCAATCCGACTGCCCCTGGCTTTCACCGCAAAACCTGTGGGCGCTGGCCTGCTCGCGATGAATGTGCAGTCACCACAGACGGCCAGACAAGCCGTCTGATCATTGACAACACGAGCAACACTTCGGAAAAACCGAATGACTGCGACGAAATAAACGATTTTTCTCCCGCACAACCCTTTCGCTAGCATGGCGCCGTCTACCCACAAACGGTTCAGTCAGGGAGAGCGCCATGCCAGCCACGCACATCAGTATCGGTGAGCCCTGGATGTGGGGCGCCTTCATCGTCTTCGTACTGGCGATGCTGGCCCTGGATCTGTTTGTCTTCGGTGGTCGCAAGGCCCATCGGGTGTCCGTCCGCGAAGCCGGGGGCTGGGTGATTGCCTGGTGCCTGCTGGCCCTGGCATTTGCAGGTCTGCTCTGGTGGTATCTGAACGCTGAGTTCGGCGCCGAGATTGCCCGCGACAAAACCCTCGAATTCCTCACCGGTTACCTGATCGAACAGTCGCTGTCGATCGACAACATGTTCGTGTTCGTGATGATCTTCGGTTATTTCGCGGTGCCCCCGCCGTTACAGCGTCGCGTGCTCCTGTACGGCGTACTCGGGGCAATCGTGATGCGCGCGGCAATGATCTTCGCCGGCGTTTGGCTGGTCTCGCAGTTCACCTGGCTGCTGTATGTGTTCGGCGTGTTCCTGATCATTACCGGGATCAAGATGCTGATGTTCGCCGACAAGCAACCGGACCTGGACAACAATCCGTTGCTGCGCTGGATACGCGGCCACATGCGCATCACCCCTGGCTTTCACGGCGAACGTTTTTTCGTGGTGCTCAACGGTGTGCGCTGGGCCACGCCGATGTTTCTGGTGCTGGTGCTGATCGAGGCCAGCGACCTGATGTTCGCGGTCGACAGCATCCCGGCGATCTTCGCCGTCACCACCGACCCGTTCATCATTTTCACCTCGAACATATTCGCGATCATGGGCCTGCGAGCCCTGTACTTCCTGCTCGCCGACATGGCCGACCGCTTTCATTTGCTCAAGTATGGGCTGGCACTGGTGCTGGTGTTCATCGGCGGGAAGATGACGCTCATGCCGTGGTTCCACCTGCCTGTGGAATGGTCGCTGGCGGTGGTGGGCGTGGTGATTCTGGGGTCGGTGGGGTTGAGCCTGATCCTCACCCGCAAGGAGAACCGCACCCAACCCCAGTAATCGCAGTCAGTCGGTGTAGCCCAGGCGCGCCGCCTTGCTCGCTGGCTGAGTCTCGCCGCGCGTCGCCAGGCAGTAATACAGCGGGCAAGTCACCACCAGGCCCACCAGCCAGGACAAATCCGCGCCTTCCACCAGGTTCGCATACGGCCCGACGTACAGCGAGGTATTGGCAAACGGCAGCTGCACGATAATCCCGATGAAATACGCCACGATCGCATGCAGGTTGAAGCGGCCATAAACCCCGCCATCAGCGCGGAAAATCGACGCGATGTCGTAGCAGCCGCGCTTGATCAGGTAGAAGTCGATCAGGTTGATCGAAGCCCACGGCACCAGCACCAGCAACAGGGCCAGGATCAGGCCGATGAATTGCGAGATGAAGTCCGCCGTCGCCCCCAGCGCCACCAGGCAGCAGCCGGCCAGCACCACGCTCGACAACACCACGCGCACCTTGATGCTCGGGGTCCATTGACTGGCGAAGGTCTGGATCGAGGTGATGATCGACAACACCGCGCCATACAGATTCAAGGCGTTGTGGCTGATGATGTTGAGCAGGAACAGCACCATCAGGATCGGTCCCAGCCAGCCGGTCGACTGCTTGACCGCGGCCATCGCGTCGGTGCCTTGCGGGGTCGCCAGCACGGCCACTGCGCCAAAGGCGAAGGACAGGATGGTGCCCAGGGTGGCGCCCAGGTACGTGGCGAAGAATGGGCGAACGATGCCGATGTCGGCCGGCAGGTAGCGCGAGTAATCCGACACGTACGGCGAGAAGCTGATCTGCCAGATGATCCCCAGCGACACCGTCGCCAGCCAGCCCGACAGGTTGAAACCGCCACGGGTGAAGAAGTCCGCCGGCAGGTCATGGGCAAAGATGTAGAGAAACCCGGCGAGCAACGCGCTGCCCATGACCCAGGTGCCGATGCGGTTCAAGGTGTGGATGAAGCGGTAGCCGATCACCCCGATGGCGGTGGCGCTGAGGGCACCGATCAGGATGCTCGCCGGCACCGGCACCGACGGGGCAATCCCGACGATCGACTTGCCAGCCAGCACGATGTTGGAAATGAAGAACCCGATGTAGATGATCGCCGCGAAGAACACGATCAGCAGCGCGCCGTAGCGACCGAACTGGCCACGGCTCTGCACCATCTGCGGAATGCCCATGCGCGGGCCTTGCGCTGAAGCGAGGGCGATCACCAACCCGCCGATCATGTGCCCCAGGGCAATCGCCAGCAGCCCCCAGAACAGGTCGAGGTGGAACACCTGGACCACCATGGCGCCGGTGACGATGGGCAGCGGCGCGATGTTGGTGCTGAACCATAAGGTGAACAGGTCGCGGGCCTTCCCGTGGCGTTCCGCGAGTGGGACGTAATCGACCGTGTGATTCTCGATCAGGGGGTCTTGCCGGGACATCTGGGACATGTGCATGAACTCGAGTTTGTCTGATCTTATAGTTGTACGAAGCCAAACCGGGGGTGCTCTGTGGCCCCCCTCAGATGCGAGCCATATTATGGTATTCCAAGCTTTTGACAAGGCTGATCCGGTGTTTAAAACGTCCCCTGATACGCTTTCCTGACGAATGACCGGCGACAAAAAACTATTGGAACCCCTGTAATCATTGGCCCACACCGCAGCTCCTGACGTTTATCGGCACGTCTGAAAAAGCGCTTGCAAACGACGTATTACGGTATACCATCATACCTACAAATTCATAAAAACCCGCTTCACCGCCAGAGGACCGTCCCATGATCGATGCCGCCATCTACAAACAAGTGATGGGTTCGTTTCCGTCCGGGGTCACCGTGATCACCACGCTCGATGACGACGGGCAAATCGTCGGCCTGACCGCCAGCGCCTTCAGCTCGCTGTCCATGGACCCGGCCCTGGTGCTGTTCTGCCCCAACTACAGCTCCGACTCCTACCCGGTCCTGATCAGGAACAAGCGTTTCGCCATCCACGTGCTGTCCGGCGGCCAGCAAAGCGAAGCCTATGCGTTCGCGCGCAAAGGCAAGGACAAGGCCCAAGGCATCGAATGGACGTTGAGCGAGCTGGGCAATCCGATCCTGGCCAACGCCACGGCGGTGATCGAGTGCGAGCTGTGGCGCGAATATGAAGGGGGCGACCACGCAATCATGGTCGGCGCGGTAAAGAACCTGATCGTGCCGCAACAAAACGCCGGCCCGCTGGTGTACTGCCACGGCAAGATGGGCGCCCTGCCCGTGCTGGCCTGAAGCCCCTTTTCGCTCCCACCGGTCGAGCAGCAAAAAATTTGCAGTTAATTGGTATTATGGTATACCAATAATCAACAGCCCCGCAGTCGACGGGGCGACCACAAGAGATTCGAGGTAGCGTCATGAAATTTTCCCTGTTCGTACACATGGAACGTTGGGACGAAAGCGTCAGCCACCGCCAGTTGTTCGAAGACCTGACCGAACTGACCCTGCTGGCCGAAGCCGGTGGTTTCAGCACCGTGTGGATTGGCGAACACCACGCCATGGAATACACCATCTCGCCAAGCCCGATGCCGCTGCTGGCCTACCTGGCCGCCAAGACCACCACCATTCACCTGGGCGCCGGGACCATCATCGCGCCGTTCTGGCACCCGCTGCGGGTCGCCGGTGAATGCGCGCTGCTCGACGTGATCAGCAATGGCCGCATGGAAGTCGGCCTGGCCCGTGGCGCCTACCAGGTGGAATTCGACCGCATGGCCGGTGGCATGCCCGCCTCGAGCGGCGGCCAGGCCCTGCGCGAAATGGTGCCGGTGGTGCGTGCGCTGTGGCAGGGCGACTACGCCCACGATGGCGACATCTGGAAATTCCCGACCTCCACCAGCGTGCCCAAACCCATCCAGCAGCCGAACCCGCCGATGTGGATCGCGGCCCGCGACCCGGATTCGCACAACTTCGCCGTGGCCAACGGCTGCAACGTGATGGTCACGCCGCTGATGAAAGGCGACGAGGAAGTGCTCGACCTGAAGAACAAGTTCCAGGCCGCGCTGGACAACAACCCGGGCGTGCCGCGCCCGCAACTGATGGTCCTGCGTCACACCCATGTCCATGAAGCCAATGATCCCGAAGGCTGGAAAGTCGGGGCCAAGGCGATCTCGAAGTTCTACCGCACCTTCGATGCCTGGTTCGGCAACAAGCAAACGCCGGTCAACGGCTTCCTCGCCCCGAGCCCGGAAGAGAAGTTCGCCGGTCGTCCGGAGTTCGAACTGGACAGCCTGCACAAGACCGCCATGATCGGCACCCCGGAAGAAATCATTCCGCGCATCAAGTACTACCAGGAACTGGGTGTCGACGAATTCAGCTTCTGGTGCGATAACAGCCTGCCCCACGCGGAAAAGAAAAAGTCCCTGGAGCTGTTCATCAAACACGTGATCCCGGCTTTCCGCTGAGTTCATGACCTGCCCCCGGACGCGAAGCCCGGGGGCTGAATGACGTGCAGGATCGATTCCAATGCTGAACGATCATCCCCCCTCGATCACCCTGCCCTCCGGCGCCGAGCAGGCCTACCTGCGCGGCGAATGGACCGCTTCGCACATCCATCTCAAGCGCCTCCCCGCCAGCGTTTGCGCCAAGCAAAACGGCTTCTGGCAACCCGTTCACTAAGCATCGAACACCTCTTCACGCATCACAGCGCCTTCGCGGCACTGTGCGTTGCACCGTGTTTATGACTTGAACAGGTTGACCCAATGAACAATAAAAACAATGCGCTGCTGATTATCGATATGCAGCAGGAGGACAGCTTCGTCCTCGAACACGTCGACACCGTCGTGGCCAACGTCGCGACCCTCCTGCACGCTGCCCGCCGGCAGCGGATGCCCGTCATCTTCACCCGCCACATCAACCAGGCCGACGGCAGCGACCTGCCCCGCGGTGAACCCTGCGCCGCCGACGGTGGGCCCGACAGCTACCGCGCCGGCACCTGGCAAGTGGAGATCCTCGAAGCCCTGGCGCCACGAGCCGATGAGTGGATGGTGGACAAGGGCCGCTACAGCGCGTTTCACCGTACCGACCTGGATGCCCGTCTCAAGGCGCAAGGCATCGACACGCTGTTCATCTGCGGAGTGCTCACCGATGTCTGCGTGCTGACCAGCGTATTCGATGCGTTCGCCCTGGGTTATCACATTGGCCTGGTCAGCGACGCCTGCACCACGACCACCCTGGCCGGGCATCACAGCGCATTGTTGATCATGGCCAACTGGGTTTACTCGCTGGAAATCCTGACCAGCGAACAATGCCTGCGGGCTTTCCAGCGCCTCGACTACCTGAGCCTGAAGCCGCCGCGCCCGGACTTCTTCGCGCATCAACCGCACGAGTTCGAAAGCGCGCTCGCCCGCTTGCAATCCCACCTCGCCCGGACTCAGGAGTGATCGCCATGAACGTCGAAAAAAGAAGCATCGATTTCATCCCCGAAGCCGAGCGTCATGGTCAGCCCGGCTCGCTGTTCTTCATCTGGTTCGGCGCCAACATGAACATCACCACCATCGCCTCCGGCGTATTACCGGTGGTGATGGGGCTCAATCTGTTCTGGAGCGCCCTGGCAATCCTCATCGGTTCGCTGCTGGGGGCTGCTTTCATGGCCTCGCATTCCGCCCAGGGCCCGAAACTGGGCATTCCGCAAATGATCCAGAGCCGCGCGCAGTTCGGTGTGCTCGGCGCCGTCCTGCCATTGCTGTTCGTGATGCTCATCTACCTCGGCTTCTTCGTCAGCAACACTCTGCTGGCCGCCCAGGCACTGGCGTCGATAAGCCCACTGCCGACGAACGCCAACGTCTACCTGATCGGCGCGTTGTGCTTTGTGGTTGCGCTGTACGGCTATCGGCTGATCCATCGCCTGCAGAAGTGGCTGTCACTGCTCTCGCTGCTGGTGTTCGTTGGCGCAACGCTGCTGGCCTTGCAGCTACCGATACCGGCCGAACAGTGGCTCCCTGTTGGTTTTTCGCTGTCGAAGTTCATGTTGGGGGTGAGCATCGCGGTCACCTGGCAGTTGTCGTACGCGCCCTATGTCGCCGATTACTCGCGTTACCTGCCCAGTGCCACTTCGACCGCCAGGGTGTTCTGGTTCAGCTACGCCGGCACCGTCAGTGGTGGTGCATGGATGATGATCCTGGGCGCCATCCTCAGCGTCGGCATCGCAGATTTTTCCAGCAATGTCGGTGGCCACGTCGCCGGGCTGTTCGGCGGCGGCGCGTTGCTGTTGTTCCTGTTCATCCTGTACGGTCAGGTCTCGATCAACGTCTTCAACCTGTACGGGGCGTTCATGTCGACCATCACCGTGATCGAGCCCTTCGCCCGCTTCAAGGTCACACCCCGGGTGCGCGGCCTGTTCATGCTGATGATCAGCCTGCTGGCCACGGTGTTGTGCACCATCGGCCAGGACGATTTCGTCAGCTTCTTCCTCAACTTCATCTTTTTCATGAGCTACTTCCTGATCCCCTGGACGGCGATCAACCTGGTGGACTACTACTGCCTGCGCAAAGGCCAATACCGAATCGATGACATCTTCAACCTGAACGGGATCTACGGACGGATCAACTGGATCGCCTGCGGCAGCTTCCTGCTGGCGATCGTCCTGGAAATACCGTTCATGAACACCACGCTGTACGTAGGGCCGATGGCCAGCGCATTGGCCGGCGTGGACCTGGCCTGGCTCGTCGGCCTGCTGGTGCCGGCCCTCACTTACTACTGGCTGATGAGGCGGGCTCTGCGGATGCCAGTGGCAGCTGTCGTGTCCCGGTAAGATAAACCCACGACACCGACCCGGGTGGGTGTCGTGGGTGACGGCTCTTCTGCGAACCGGCGCTGGATGGTAAAACTCATCGCCAGGTTTTCTGTTCCAGCCTTCGGGAAAGGATTAAACGGTGAAGTCACGCGCCATGCCGGTTTCAAACACCCCGGTCGAGCCAGGTATGAGTGTGCAGACCCGCCTGATTGCGTGGGTGGTGGCCATGACCTTCTTCATGGAAAACCTCGACGCGACGGTCATTGCCACCGCGCTGCCGGCCATGGCCAGCGCGTTCGGTGTCACCCCGGTCGATATGAACGTCGGGATCACCGCCTATATTCTTGCAGTGGCCATTTTCATCCCGTTGTCGAGCTGGGTCGCCGACCGGTACGGCGCTCGCCGGGTGTTCGCCGGTGCAATCATCGTCTTCACCCTGGCGTCACTGCTCTGCGGGTTCAGCCAGAATCTCGAAATGTTCGTGTTCGCCCGCGTGCTGCAAGGCATGGGCGGTGCACTGATGGTGCCAGTGGGACGGCTCGCGGTCCTGCGCAACACCGACAAGAAAGACCTGGTGAACATGATCGCGGTGATTACCTGGCCCGGCCTGATAGCCCCCATTCTCGGCCCCGTGGTGGGCGGCCTGATCGTCACGCACGTGTCGTGGCCGTGGATCTTCTACGTCAATGTACCGCTCGGCGTCGTGGCGTTGCTGGCCGCGCTTCGGCTGGTGCCCGAAGGCCATGAAGGCAACGTTCGTCCCTTCGACGGCAAAGGCTTCGTGCTGCTGGCCGGCGCGTGTGTCCTGCTGCTGGGTGGCCTGGAATGGCTCGGCAGCCAGCACGGCAACGCCATGCTCTATGGGCTCGGAGCGCTGCTGGCTGGGGTCATGCTGGCCGCGTGGGCGGTGCACCACAGCCGACACCATGCCAACCCGTTACTGCCCCTCGGCACCCTGGCCCTCAACACATTCCGCGTCTGTATTGTCGGCGGTTCGCTGTTTCGCCTGGCCATCAGTGCCCTGCCGTTCCTGCTGCCGCTGTTGTTCCAGGTCGGTTTCGGCCTGTCCCCGGTCGATGCCGGCCTGCTGGTGCTCGCGGTCTTTGCCGGCAATCTCGCCATGAAGCCGTTCACCACGGCGATCATGCAACGCTACGGTTTTCGCAAGGTGCTGCTGGTCAATGGCGTTATCGGCGTCATGTCCATCGCCGCTTGCGCCCTGTTTACCCCGCACACGCCATTGGCCCTGATTGCAGGGGTGCTCTTCGTAGGCGGCTTGTCGCGGTCCATGCAATTCACCTGCTACAACTCCATCGGCTTTGCCGACGTTCCCAAGGCGCGCATGAGCGAATCTTCAGCGCTGTTCAGCCTGTTTTTCCAGCTGGCCATGGGCATGGGCGTCGCGGTCGCCGCATTGCTGTTACGCGCCTCGATGTCGCTGCAAGGCCATGAACAGCAGGCGCAGGTGGCGGACTTTCGAATGGCCTTTATCGGGGTGGCCGTGTTGGGGTTGCTGGCTTTGGTGGATGTGATCAGGTTGCCCGCGGATGCGGGCGATAGTGTGTTGAAACGGGCCTGAGCGGACAGAAGCGCCTTGCCGGGACGACCGCCCCCGGCAGTCCCCCGCTGCTCACGAAGGAAACAGATCCAGTGTCCGCTCCACCTCGTCGATATCCATCGTGAAACCATCGCCCTCGGGCCGGCCCACGACAAAACCGAAGTTCTGATGATCACGATCCGTCAGGTATTTGTAGTAACTGACAAAGCGGTTCGGTGGTTGCAGCGTCAGCACCGAGCCCCCCTGCTTCAGCACATTCACCCCATGCACCAGCTGACTGCCTTCGACACCGATCACGGTCTGCGCGCCGGCGCAGGTTGCCACGATGGTCGGGACGTCGCTCTTCAACGGATCGAGGATGCGAAAGCCGCGGGTCTTGTGCAGGTGTTCAGCGACTTCCAGTTCGTTGCGCAACAGGCGCAGATCGCCAGCGCCGCCCCGCAGGATGAACACGCCGGGGTGCGGCGCATGGTCCACATGGGACAACAGCTTTTCACCCATGGCCCGGTAGCGCAGGTGCCGGTTGCGGTTCTGGCTTTGATCGTCGAACAGCACCAGTTCGCGGAAGAAGGCCGTGTGCAGGCGCGTGGGCTGCATGTCGAACCAGTCCTCGTACGCAGGCGTCTGGGTGAACAGTGGAAAGCGCGCGGACGGTGCGGTGGTCACCGGCAAACCTTCTTCGCGGGCCAAGGCGTAGGTCGGGCAGTCTTCCATCAACCAGGTGCCGAACCAGGTGTTGCCGTTTTGTGTGCAATACACCGCTGCACGCTGGATTTCCCGTTCCACGACAATGTGCGGGAAGCGTACGGGCTTGAGCGACAACCACAGACTGGCGTTGCCCTTGTAGAGCACGCCATCGATCAGCCAGACATCCTTGAGCAGGTAGCCGCGCGTCGCGCCTTGAACGACGTCCCCCAACCCTTCCATGGTGCGCGAAGGATGCTCATAGGGGTAAAAACGCTTGGCCTCCCAACCTGTCACGCGCTCCATCTGCCCAGGCAGGAAGAACGCCGGCGGCGAATGCGTGACCTCGCTCGGCGCGATGTCCCAGCTTTTCACCGCGAGGTTTTTCAGGTTGATCTCGGCTTTGTGCGCAAGCTTTTTCCTCGCCAGGTGCCGATAGGCTGCCAGCGTCCACTTTTTTTGGCGGCCGGCGCGCACGGTGCCCAGCTGCGAAACATCGCTTTCCATGAAAGTCCTCCCGCAAGGCGCTGACACCACTGAACGGTTTCGGCCACGCCTCAGGTAGATGTAACCATTTGTAAAATTGGCGTGGCCTGCAAACCAGCGTAGCGGCTGCGCAAGGTTTCGAGAAACTGTTCGCCTGATTTTTCTGCGCAATGCAGGTAAATCCTGTCTACCCCGCCAAAGACCATCTCGTGGTAACGGCGAGCCGCCTCCTCGCCGCTTTGGCCATCGGGCAAGCCCAGGTGCAGGGTCAACGCCTTGCCCTCGAAGGCGAACAACGGCGTGTCCCAGAGGAAGCGGGCTGCGCCGGTCTTCGGCAGGCGAATGAACAGGTAAGCGTCGTTGCCCAGGGAATCAACGTCGCCACCGCGTCTTCTCTTCCACTTCAGCAGCCCGTCATCGGGTCGGGCGACGCACAGCCCGATGTCGTAATAATCGAAGCCATGGGCGATCGCCCATTCAAGCGCCAGGTACGTGGTCATCGAATTGACTTCACGCAGCTTCTTCGCATCGGAAAAGACCGCCTCGGTGTAACCGAAACGCAAGGTGCTCCAGTAACGCTTGCCGTTGCGGGTGATGACGCAACCGAGGTGGCAGGCCACCACCTCGCCGTTCAGCTCGATGAGGTCGAGCCGCCCGGTCGTCCTGGCAATCCGGAAGACTTCCCGGGTGTCGAACTGAGCCGCATGGGTGCCCTGGCGGGCAACGGCATACGGACGAAGCATGTCACGGTCGGCCCGTTCGATGTCCTCGTCCAGCAGCGCCTGGCGCATCTGATAGAGCGGCCGGTTCTTGCGGATGCTGCGGCGCAGTTCGCTGTCGTACCGGGCGGTGATGTCTTCCAGGGACCGCCCCAATGGCACCACGGCACTCAGGTAGACCGGCACGTTCAACGCGCCCGCGGTTGGCACTTCGCTGATCACCACCACGTGCTGTGAGGCCACAGGCTGCGCTTGATCGACTTGCACGCCGTGGTCAATCAACGATTTGCCGCCGATCAGCAGCTTGGCCATGTCCCGGCGGTTTTTGCGGCCGACGTACAGGACTTCGTAGGGACTTTCATGCTGCAGCCGAAACCGGGCAATTTCCCAGCGCCATAGACAAGCTTGCTCCGCCAAGCCGTGAAGCCGGTGCGCCATGCTTCGAAGCTCATAGCGCATCGAAGGCGAGACCCATTTTCTGACCATTGCCGCCAATTTTTCCTTCACTGCATCCTCTCCTTGAACAATGTTGAGAAAAAGGTCAAAGAAACATCCGGCGGCACCTCACAGCCGTACTAAAACCCTGATTCAGCGCATATTTTTAGGCATTCAATTTTTTTTACATTAAGTAACAGTTAAGGGAAAAAGCGCCTGATTTGCAAGCAAGTTTCCGAAGCAGTCAGGGCTTGAAAACTGAACAAAGAAGAGCGAGACAGGTGGCGGAAACGGGCCGAACACGCCATCTAATCCATTGATTAATAATAATTTTCCAGCATTACTTGGCCACATTTGGTTCGTGCACTGCCTGCTGGCTCGACGTCTTCAGACACGCTTAAGCCTTGATACGGAAGGGATTTTGACAGACGCAGACTTTTACATTCTGAAACACATTTGACAAATTTCCGGCTCATTTATCTTGACTGACGGTAATTTGACGAATGAAACCCGACCAACAAAAAAGCCCACTGACCGTTACCGGTTCAGTGGGCTTCTTGAAACACTGCTCTGTTTACAGAGCCATGTCCCGTGCCGCTTCAGGCTTCGGCGCGTCTGCCGGAGCCGCCGCTGGCGCTGGCGCCGCCTGACCAATCACCGGGGGTGCCGGCAATTGCAGGATCTTGGCGGTGTAGGCCCACTCCTCGGCCACTTTGGCCGGGTCATTGTTCAGCTGAGTGCCGTAGCTCGGCACGATCTTGTGCAGTTTGGCCTGCCACTCAGGGGTGGCGACCTTGTCCTTGAACACCTTCTGGATCACCGACAGCATGATCGGCGCAGCCGTCGAAGCACCTGGCGAGGCGCCCAGCAGACCGGCGATCGAACCGTCAGCCGAAGCAACAATCTCGGTGCCCAGTTTCAACACGCCGCCCGCCGCTTCGTCACGCTTGATGATCTGCACGCGCTGACCGGCCTGCCACAGACGCCAGTCTTCGGCCTTGGCATTCGGGAAGTATTCCTTCAAGGCGTTGAGGCGGTCTTCATCCGACAGCATCAATTGACCGGCGAGGTACTCCACCAGCGGGTATTCCTTGATACCGACCTTGGTCATCGGCCACACGTTGTGAGTGGTCGTGGTGGTCAGCAGGTCCAGGTACGAACCTTCCTTGAGGAACTTGGTGCTGAAGGTCGCGAACGGGCCAAACAGGATGACGCGCTTGCCGTCCAGGACACGGGTGTCCAGGTGCGGAACCGACATCGGCGGTGCCCCCACCGAAGCCTTGCCGTAGGCCTTGGCCAGGTGTTGCTCGGCGATGGCCGGGTTGTCGGTGACCAGGAACGAACCACCGACCGGGAAGCCTGCGTATTCACGCGCTTCAGGAATGTCCGACTTCTGCAGCAGGTGCAGCGCACCGCCGCCGGCACCGATGAACACGAACTTGGCGTCGGTTTCGGATTTGCTGCCGTCTTTCAGGTTTTTGTAGCTGACGCGCCAGGTGCCGTCTTCGTTGCGGGTGATGTCCTGCACTTCGCTGGACAGCTTCAGGTCGAATTTCGGCGTGGTTTGCAGGTGCGCAACGAACTGGCGGGTGATCTCGCCAAAGTTCATGTCGGTGCCGAGCGGGCTCCAGGTGGCCGCGATTTTCTGGTTCGGGTCACGCCCTTCCATCATCAGCGGGACCCACTGCTTGATCACAGCCGGGTCTTCGGAGTACTGCATGCCGGCGAACAGCGGGCTGGCCTTCAGCGCTTCGTAGCGTTTCTTGAGGAACTTGATGTTGTCATCGCCCCACACGAAGCTCATGTGCGGAGTGGAGTTGATGAACGAACGCGGGTTCTTCAGCACGCCCTGCTGAACCTGCCAGGCCCAGAACTGACGGGAGATCTGGAAGGCTTCGTTGATTTCAACGGCTTTCGGGATCGATACGTTGCCTTTGTCGTCTTCCGGGGTGTAGTTCAGCTCGGCCAGGGCAGAGTGGCCGGTACCGGCGTTGTTCCAGCCGTTGGAGCTTTCCAGGGCGACGCCGTCAAGGCGCTCGATCATTTCCATCGAGGTGCCGGGTTCCAGCTCGTTGAGCCAGACGCCGAGGGTCGCGCTCATGATGCCGCCGCCGATCAACAGCACATCGACTTTCTTGGCTTCTTCGGCCTGGGCAGTCGTCATCCCCAACGACAAGGCCAGACCCAGCAGGGCCGTGTTCACTTTCTTAAACATCTGTAGCACCTATGATAAAACGTCATCCACCCTGCCTTCCTGCTGACGAGTCCCCAATCACGACAGACAGGCCGACTGTCCCCGGTACTCGCGCATGGAATTGCAGGGCGGGCACACAAGGCCGATTGCATGCATCGACCCCAGTTATATGTCCCTACCGAACTGACTTTTTATCTTTTTTGGCTTCAGCTACTTGAGCGACAGTGATTCTGCTCGCCTGTCACCAGGGACAGGAAAACGGAATGGATCAAACTCAGTGGCGCGAAGAATATCACGACACGGCAAACCCGCGCGTCTGTTCCTGACCGGATAGTCCGGGCGCGCGCGTCGGGGCCACTATACTGACCCTGATTTTTCCAGGTGCCCTGGCGAGGAGCAGTCATGAGCAATAAAGACGATTTGCGCAAATATTCCTCTCAAGTGGTCGATGGCGTGGAGCGCGCACCCGGCCGCTCGATGCTGCGCGCCGTGGGCTTCACCGATGAGGATTTCAAGAAGCCGCAGGTTGGCATCGCCTCGACCTGGGCGATGGTCACGCCTTGCAACATGCACATCGACAAGCTGGCCCAGGAAGTGGAAAAAGGCGCGAATGCCGCCGGGGCCAAGGGCGTCATTTTCAACACCATCACCATTTCCGATGGCATCGCCAACGGCACCGAAGGCATGAAGTATTCGCTGGTATCACGCGAGGTGATCGCCGATTCCATCGAGACGGTGGTCGGTTGTGAAGGCTTCGACGGGCTGGTGACCGTAGGCGGCTGCGACAAGAACATGCCGGGGTGCCTGATCGGCATGGCGCGGCTGAACCGCCCTGCGATCTTCGTCTATGGCGGCACCATCCGCCCGGGTGCCGGGCACACCGACATCATTTCCGTGTTCGAAGCCGTGGGCCAGAACGCACGCGGCGACATCAACGAGATCCAGGTCAAGCAGATCGAGGAAGTGGCGATCCCCGGCCCCGGCTCGTGCGGCGGCATGTACACGGCCAACACCATGGCTTCGGCCATCGAGGCACTGGGCATGAGCCTGCCCGGTTCCAGTTCCCAGGACGCCGTCGGCAGCGACAAGGCCTCGGACAGTTTCCGTGCCGGACAGCAGGTCATGGAACTGCTCAAGCTCGACCTCAAGCCGCGGGACATCATGACCCGCCAGGCTTTCGAAAACGCCATCCGCGTAGTGATCGCCCTCGCCGGCTCGACCAATGCGGTGTTGCACTTGCTGGCCATGGCCCACGCGGTGGATGTCGAACTGAGCCTGGATGACTTCGTCGAACTGGGCAAGGTTTCGCCGGTGGTGGCCGACCTGCGCCCCAGCGGCCGGTACATGATGAGCGAACTGGTGGCCATCGGCGGTATCCAGCCGTTGATGAAACGCATGCTCGCCGCCGGAATGCTGCACGGGGAGGTCATGACCGTCACCGGCAGGACCCTCGCGCAGAACCTGCAAGACGTGGCGGATTACCCTGATGGCCAGGACGTGATCCTGCCCTTCGACCAACCGATCAAAAAGGATTCGCACCTGGTGGTGCTGCACGGCAACCTCGCGCCCAGTGGATCGGTCGCCAAGATCACCGGCAAGGAAGGCCTGCGCTTTGAAGGCACGGCGCGGGTCTATCAGGGCGAAGAAGGCGCGTTGGCCGGCATTCTCAACGGTGAAGTGAAAGCCGGCGAGGTCATCGTGATTCGCTACGAAGGGCCCAGGGGCGGCCCCGGCATGCGCGAAATGCTGTCGCCGACCTCGGCGGTGATGGGCAAGGGCCTGGGCAAGGACGTGGCGCTGATCACCGACGGGCGCTTTTCAGGGGGCTCCCATGGTTTCGTGGTCGGCCACATCACCCCGGAAGCCTTCGAGGGCGGGCCGATCGCGTTGATCGAAGACGGCGACCGGATCACCATCGACGCCGAAACCCGGCAGATCACGGTGGCGGTGTCCGACGCCGTGCTGACCGAACGCAAGGCGCGCTGGGTGCGGCCGGAACTGAAGTACAAACGCGGAGTGCTGGCCAAGTACGCGAAGACCGTGTCCAGCGCGTCGGAGGGGGCGGTGACGGACAAGTACCTCTAGGCGATGGGCTGGCGTTGCATGAGCCGTTGCTATCGCGAGCAGGCTCGCTCCCACAGGGGGGGCAGTCTGCACCTGCCCAATGTGGGAGCGAGCCTGCTCGCGATGGGCCCTATAAACCCGACCGACATCCCAGCAACTCACCCAGGGTCAACGCATTGCCCAGGGCAAAGCCGCTGGCGGTGTTGTCGAAAATGCACCAACAGGCCCCACCCGCCCCCGCCGCGCCTTGGACCTGCCCGGCCAGCGCCTGCAACCGGCTTCGGTCGTAGTCACTGTGATAAATGCGCGGCGAACCATGCCAGCGCCAGTAGCGAATGCCCGGCCATCCACCCGGCGTATCCCCACCGGGAATCGGCGAGGGATCCGCCGCTACCCGACCGACTTCATGCTCGATCAACATCGCCTCCGCGCCCAGCCAGCTCGCATGCCGTGGCTCAAGCACCACGTGCCCCGCAAAGCGCTCGCGCAGAGCCCGGAAAAACGCCGTCGCGTTGTCCTCTTCAAAGAAGAGTGACGGCGGCAGTTGCACCAGCACACAGCCCAGGGCATCCCCCAGCCCCGTGCATTGGGAAAGAAACGCGTCCAGCAACGGCTCGCAGTCGTGCAGGCGCTGAACATGGGTGATGGTCTTGGGCATCTTCACCGAAAAACGCACAGTCGCCGGCACCGACTGCGCCCAACGCTCATAGGTTTGTCGTCGATGCGGTCGGTAGAACGAGCTGTTGATTTCAACGGCGTTCAAGCGTGACGCGTAACGCTGCAAGTGCGTTCCTTGCGCAGCAAACCGCGGCCACTCACTGCGCGGCAGGCTCCAACCGGCACAACCGACGTAGAGCTGATTCGCCTCGTTCAATGGGCCCCTCCGTTCACAACGTGATCCCGTTCCTGGATTCGAGAAAACTGCGCCCGGCAAGTTCGTTTTTTCCTTGGCGCATGCTAGGTTGTACGACGACTGATGAATAACATGCACGGCTCATCGATCGCTCACCCACAACAACAAGGAATGCCCCATGAAAAAAGTCAAAGTGCTGGTTGGTTTTCTCTGCCTGTTCAGCGGCTACGTCGCCGCCGCCCCGTCTGCGGGCGAGGCCGATGTGGCCAAGGCGGTCGACAAGCTGACCCAGGCCATGCTGAAAAAGAACATCCCCGAACTCAATGCGCTGACCGCCGAGAACCTGACCTACGGGCATTCCAGCGGCAAGATCCAGAACAAGCAGGAATACATCGCCGACATCGAAACCGGCCGCAGCGCGTTCAAGACCCTGGAGATGCAAAACCAGACCATCAACCTGTCCGGCGACGTCGCGCTGGTGCGCAATCATTTCTCGGCGCAGGCACTCAAGGGCACCGAAGTGATTCCGACCGAGATCGAGAACTTCCAGATCTGGCAGAAGCAGAAGGGCCAGTGGCTGCTGGTAGGGCGTCAGGCGTTCAAGTTCTGATGCCATGACTCAAGGGGGCATCCTGGCGCGATGTCCCCTTTTTGCATTCAGGCCTCGACCAGGCGCAGAAAAGGCCAGCGCGCCCGGTAGCTTTCGGCCTTCTGCACAAACAGGTCCGGTTGGTGGTTGAGCGGATTGATCCGTAACAACCCCTGCTCGATGTCGCTCAGGCCGTACGTCGCATGCAGTTCACCCGTCGCCACGTCCAGGCCAATGCAAGTGCCCGCCACCAGATAGCGGTCGATGCCCTCCTTCGCCGACTGCAACTTCGGGTAGTCGCGACCGAATCGCTGTTTGTACCAACAATGAACCCGCGCCTGGTTCTTGAATTCGAGGTTCGCGTCGAGGTCATGGAAAAGTGCCCGCGCCGCCAGGATCACCTGGTTTTCGGCCTCCCACGAGGTGTCTTCATCGAAGTAGAAGATGTCGTAATCCTTGATGCCCCACTCGGCAGGCCGGCCAGACTGGTGATTCCATACCGCCTGAAACAGGCAGCCTGCGGTCAGCATGCACTGGTGCAGCCTGAGCTCGGGCAGGCGTCGGACCAGCTCGGCATTGGCCGGGTTGGTCATGGCGATGGCAATCAGTGTTTCGGCGGTCAATGGCATGCGGGCTCCGTGCGCGATGGCGAAAATCCTTGTGGCCGAACTGATTCAGCAAGCGGTGCGTTCCAGGCGCTCTATTGCGGGCTGCGGCTGCCCTTGAACGCCTCGCGCCGGGCCTGACGTTCAGCGCTGTAGGCGGCACTCTGCTCGCTGATCAGGTCATCCCGGCGCAGCAGCTCACCGCAGTGGGCACAAACCGGCCCCAGGCCAGCGGGCTCACCGCAGGTCTTGTGGGTGTAGACCACCGCCAACCCCTCCTCCGGCGACTTGCACCAGGTCTCGCCCCAGGCGCGCAATGCCAGCACCACCGAGTAGAAAGCCCGGCCTTTTTCGCTAAGGTGATATTCGTAGCGTGGCGGTCGTTCGTTGTAGAGGCGGCGTTCGACCAGGCCTTCGGCCTCCAGGTTTTTCAGACGCGTGGCGACCATCTGCGGAGTGCCGCCGGTCTGCGCCTGGATCTCGTCGTAGCGATGGCTACCCATGAACAACTCCCGCAGCACCAGCACGGTCCAGCGGTCACCCACGACGGCTTCGGCCCGTGCAATCGGGCACAGGGTGTCGGGTGCAGGGGTGTTTATCGACATAGGGACTTGCCTCTTTCCTAGTTACTATGATTATCATATCTACACAATGCACGGGCAAGCCCCGGCACCTGTCACTCATCTTTTCGTGGAGAACATTCTGATGTCGAACGCCCTTTATCCGCTCAATCGCACCGCCTATCTGCTGGTCGATCCGTACAACGACTTCCTGTCCGACGGCGGCAAGGTCTTCCCCCTGATCAAACCGATCGCCGAGCAGGTGGGCCTGCTCGACAACCTGCGCGCCCTCGACCGCGCCGTACGCGCCCAAGGCATTCAGGTCGTCATCGTACCGCACCATCGCTGGGAGCATGGCGACTACGAAAACTGGGACCACCCGACGCCAACCCAATGCAAGATCATGCACATGCACCACTTCGCGCGGGGCGAATGGGGCGGGGAATGGCACCCGGACTTCGCTCCGAAGGACGGCGACATCGTCGTCCAGGAACACTGGGGCTCCAGTGGTTTCGCCAACACCGACCTGGATTTTCGCCTCAAGCAGAAAGGCATTACCCACGTGATCATCGTCGGCCTGCTGGCCAATACCTGCATCGAGGCGACCGCCCGCTACGCATCGGAAATGGGTTACCACGTCACGCTGGTGCGTGATGCAACCGCCGCGTTCCGCCCGGAAATGATGCACGCCGCCCACGAACTGAACGGCCCGACCTTCGCACATTCGATCGTGACCACGAACGAACTGGTCACCGCCCTCGCCGAGCAGGAGTGAACCGATGAAACTCACAGGAAACCTGCTGATCGGGGCCCATGATGTCCCGGCCAGCGAAGGGACGATGAAGGCCCTCAACCCCGCCACGAATCAATGGCTCGACACCGATTTCGCCCTGGGCGGCGCGGCCCAGGTGCATCAGGCCGCCGTCCTCGCCGACGAGGCATTCGACAGTTACAGCCATACCTCGCTGAACCAGCGCGCGGCGTTTCTGGAGAGTATCGCCGACAATCTCGAGGCCGTTCGCAGCCCATTGGCCGAGCGGTCCGCACTGGAAACGGGGTTGCCGCAAGCGCAGCTCGAAGGTGAAGTCGGTCGAGCCGCCACGCAGTTCCGCCAATTCGCCCAGGTGGTGCGCAAGGGCCGCTTCCTGCAACTGGCCATCGACCCGGCGCAACCTGAGCGTCAGCCGCGCCCGCGCATGGACCATCGCCTGCAGAAAATCGCCCTCGGTCCGGTGGCCATTTTCGGAGCGAGCAACTTCCCGATCTCCTACTCGGTGGCCGGCGGCGACACCGCTTCGGCGCTGGCCGCAGGCGCCACCGTCATCCTCAAGGCGCATAACGCCCATCCGGGCGCCTCGGAAATCCAGGCGCGAGCGATTCAGAAGGCCGTGCACGATCACGGTCTGCACGAGGGCGTGTTCTCGATGGTGCGCGGCAACGGCAACGCCATCGGCGAAGCGCTGGTGGATCACCCGCTGATCAAGGCCGTGACGTTCACCGGCTCGGAACATGGCGGCATGGCCCTGTATCGCCGCGCGCAGCAACGGCCCGATCCGATTCCGGTGTTTACCGAAATGACCAGCATCAACCCCACGTTCATCCTGCCCGCCGCACTGGCCGAACGCGGCGCACCGATCGGCGACGGGTTCATCGAACGCATGCTGGTCAACGTCGGGCAAGCCTGCCTGCGACCCGCCCTGCTGATCGCCATCGAGGGTCCTGGCCTGCAAGCGCTGCGCGAGGCGATGGTGAAACGCGTGAGTGAGGCCCCGGCCCGCACGATGTTGACGCCGGGCATTCATGCGTCCTACCTCAAGGGGCTCGCCGCCCTGGAAGCGGCGGGGGCGCACAGGATTGCCCAGGGCTCGAGCGCCCGTGCGGACTTTGACGGCCAGTCGGCGTTGCTGGAAGTCAGCGGCCACCGCTTGCTCGGCGAAGCGGTGCTGTCCCAGGAGGTGTTCGGCCCGTCAGCGCTGCTGGTGACGGTCGAGGATGATGCGCAATGCCTCGCCGTGGCCCGCTCGCTCAACGGCCAGCTCAGCGCCACCCTGCACCTTGAAGAGCAGGACCTGCCGCTGGCCCGGCGCCTGTTGCCGGTGCTGGAGCGACGCACCGGACGCATCGTCGTCAACGCCTTCGCCCACCCGCAGGAAGTGACCCACGCCACCGTTCACGGCGGACCGTTCCCGGCGACATCCGACAGCCGCTTCACGTCGGTGGGCATGACATCGATCGAGCGCTTCCTGCGTCCGGTGGCTTACCAGGGTTTCCCCCAGGCGCTGCTGCCCGAAGCGCTGCGCGACTTCAACCCGCTGCAATTGCCGCGCAGTGTAGACGGTCAGTGAACCGGCCTCAGGGATCGACCTGAGCCATCAACTCCGGGACGCTTTCCGGACGTTTGGCATAACGTTGCGCAAGGACTGCGCAGACCATCAACTGAATCTGGTGGAACAGCATCAGCGGCAGGATCAGCACGCCGATGGTGCTGCCGGCGAACAGCACCTGGGCCATGGGCACGCCGGTCGCCAGACTTTTCTTCGAACCGCAGAACAGGATGGTGATGCGGTCTTCCTGGTTGAAACCGAAGGCCTTGCCAAGCACGGTGGATGCCAGCAGGACCAGCGCCAGCACGATGCAGCAGGCGACCACCAGGCCTGCCAGTTCCCAGAGCGGGATCTGATGCCAGATGCCTTCGTTGACCGCCTCGCTGAATGCGCCGTAGACCACCAGCAGGATCGAACCCTGATCGACGAATTTAAGCCAGTTCTTGTTGCGCCCCACCCAGGCGCCGATCCAGCGCCGGGCAATCTGGCCGGCGATGAATGGCAACAACAATTGCACGCTGATTTTCACGATCGCATCCAGCGTCGAACCACCATCGCCGTGGACGTTGAGCAGCAACGTCACCAGCAACGGCGTGAGGAAGATCCCGAACAGGCTGGAAGCCGCCGCACTGCAGATCGCCGCCGGGATATTGCCGCGTGCCAGGGACGTGAAGGCAATCGCCGACTGCACCGTGGCCGGCAATGCGCACAGGTAGAGCATGCCCAGGTACAGATCGTCGCCAATCAGCGGCGAGAGCACGGGCTTGAGGGCCAGGCCGATCAGCGGGAACAGGATGAACGTCAGGCTGAACACCAGCAGGTGCAGGCGCCAGTGGCCGGCGCCGGCGATGATCGACTCACGGGACAGCTTGGCGCCATGCAGGAAAAACAGCAGGGCGATGGCCAGGTTGGTCAGCCAGCCAAAACCCACCGCGACCTGACCGCTGGCGGGCAGCAGGCTGGCGAGAATGACCACGCCGATCAGGGTCAGGGTGAAGTTGTCGGGCAGGAAACGGGGGCGAGTCATGGGTATCTTCCAGGGCGCGAGGTACATGGCATCGACTTTAACGCGCCTGCTGATTGCCGGCTAACGCTAATAAGCCAGCAGATATCGCCAAACGGACACAGTACGGGTGCAGCAAAAGCCCGATCCGCCGATAGAATGGCGCCACTCCGGCGAATCACTGACACCAGGAAACCACCTGCATGACCGATCCCCGTGTACAGGTACGCGACAGCGCCTGGTCGGTGTTTCTCATCTTCCTGCGCCTGGGGTTGACCTCATTCGGGGGGCCCGTTGCGCACCTGGGCTATTTTCGTGCGGAGTTCGTCAGCCGCCGGCGCTGGTTGAGCGAGCGCAGCTACGCCGATCTGGTGGCGTTGTGTCAGTTCCTGCCGGGGCCCGCCAGCAGTCAGGTGGGCATCGCATTGGGCTTGTCGCGGGCGGGTTACCGGGGCGCGCTGGCGGCCTGGGCCGGGTTCACCCTGCCCGCTGCCGTCGTGCTGATCCTGCTGGCCCTGGGCCTGACCCACTACGGCTCGCTTCTACCCTACGGCGCATTGCACGGCCTCAAAGTGGTGGCCGTGGCGGTGGTGGCGCAAGCAGTGTGGGGCATGGCGCGCAACCTGTGCACCGACGCCTTGCGCGTCACGGTCATGATGGTTGCGGCCTGCATCGTCCTGCTGGAAACGTCCGCTTGGACGCAGGTCAGCGTGATGGCGGCGGCGGGCCTTGCGGGCCTGCTGCTGTGCAAACCCGCACAGGCGGCCGCTCACGATCCGCTGCCCTCCCCCCTCGGCCGGCGAGCGGGAGTGGCCTGGCTCTCACTGTTTGTGGTGGTGTTGGTGGGCCTGCCGCTGGCCAATGAACTGATATCGAATCAAACCCTTGCGATGGTGAACGCCTTCTACCGCAGCGGTTCCCTGGTATTCGGCGGCGGCCATGTCGTGCTGCCGCTGCTGCATGGCGAGGTGGTCCAACCGGGCTGGGTCGACAACCCAACCTTCCTGGCCGGGTACGGCGCCACGCAGGCGATGCCGGGACCGCTGTTCACGTTCGCGGCGTTTCTCGGCGCCGCCATGAACCAGGCGCCCACGGGCATCAGCGGCGGTTTGATCGCGCTGCTGGCGATCTTCTTACCGTCCTTCCTGCTGATCCTCGGTGCGCTGCCCTTCTGGGAAGCGATGCGCCGCAGCCCAAGGACCCAGGCGGCCCTGATCGGAATCAATGCGGCGGTGGTCGGGCTGCTGCTCGCCGCGCTCTATCACCCGGTCTGGACCAGTGCCATCGATCGACCGCAAGACTTCGGCCTGGCGCTGCTGGCCCTGGTCGCGTTGATGTTCTGGAAACTGCCGCCCTGGCTGGTGGTGATCGCGGGTGGCGCCTCGGGATGGCTGCTGAGCCTCGCGGGATGAACGCTGCCGCCTAGGTTCCGCGACCCACGCCTTCCGTGGCATGGGAAAAAGCCACACCGGCCTCGCGCACCAGGGTTCGCCATTCCGAGCTGCTGATCAGCGCGGCCTGTTCCATCTCATCCGCCGCCTTCAGCAGCTCATCGTATTGCTCCTCCACATCCATGCGGATTTCAGGGTGTGCCAGCAGGTGGTACCAGGCCGCCAGGGCTTCGCGTCGTCGATCATGAGTCATGAGTGTTCTCCTGTCGTTGTGCTGATTTGGCAGGACCGCGCTCATGACCGTTCCAGGCGCCCGACATACGGCAGACCTCGCATTACAAACTTGTCATCGAGTTGTCAGCATCGCCAACAGCCGCGTTTTCTACAGTGGCGGCGTCGCTCACCCACATCGGGTGACACCTCCCACTGATGATGACAAGGGTCGATACCATGAAACCATTGAGAAAATTTTGCCTGATCGCCGCCAGCCTGATGCTGCTGGGCACCGGCTCCGCCATGGCGGCCGACATTGCTCCGGTCAAGGCCAACAACGTCGTGCTGGTGCACGGTTCCTGGGCCGATGGCTCGAGCTGGGCGGACGTCATTTCTCGATTGCAGGCCGCCGGCCTGCATGTCACCGCCGTGCAGAACCCGCTGACATCGGTCGCCGCTGACGTCGCCGCCACCCAACGCATCCTCGATCAACAGGATGGCCCGACCGTGCTGGTCGGCCACTCCTACGCCGGCACTGTGGTCAGTGAAGCCGGGGTCGATCCGAAGGTCAGCTCCCTGGTGTACGTCGCGGCTCGCGCCCCCGACGCCGGTGAGGACTTCGTGGCGCTTTCGGCCCGCTACCCGACCATGCCCGTGCGCGCCGGCACCGAAGAACACGACGGTTTCGTCAGCCTCAAGCAGGATGCCTTCCTCAAGTACTTCGCCGGCGATGTGCCCCCCGCCAAGGCCCTGCAGCTGTTCGCCGTGCAACAACCGATCGCCAAGACCCTGTTCACCGACCGCACCACCGTGGCCGCCTGGCACAGCAAGCCGTCGTGGTACGCGGTGTCCAGCCTCGACCAGACCATCAACCCGGACCTCGAACGCTTCCTCGCCAAACGCATGAACGCCAGCACCATCGAGCTGCCCTCGAGCCACCTGTCGCTGGTGTCTCATGCCAAGGAAATCGCCGACCTGATCCTTGAGGCCTCGGGCCGCCAGCCCTGATCGCGGTTCATTACAACATTGTCATTGTTCTGTTGGTCGGCTGTCCGGATCGCCTGGTTAACCTGGATTCACTGTCAGGTCACCCACCGGCAGCCACCACCACCTGTAGAGAGAGACTCACCATGAAAATGTCCTTCTTCGGTTTCGCCGCCCTCCTCGCCGCCGGCTCGGCGTTTGCCGACACGGCGCCTACCGCACCGTTGATCCACGACAAGACCGGCTTCTTCGTGCACCTGGATGTCGCCAAGGTCCTGTCCAGCACTGACATTTCGCAGCAATGCGGGGTCATCCCGGCGAAACTCGACTACCTCGACTCCCTGGGTCGCGAACACGTGCTGGATTACCAGGTCGACGGCTCGGGCTGCACCAATGATCATTGATCCGGCTAAACTGGCACCCCTGGTCTGAGGCGCATTGGCATGAACATCCTCGTAGTGGAAGACGAACCCAAGGCAGGCAATTACCTGCTCAACGGCCTGCAGGAACTGGGCTACTGCGTGAGCCTGGCCCGGGATGGCGCCGATGGTTTGCACCAGGCCCTGGAGCATGAGTTCGACGTTATCGTGCTGGACGTGATGATGCCGAAGATGGATGGCTGGGAAGTGCTGCGGCGCCTGCGCAAGGAAGCCGATACGCCGGTGCTGTTCCTCACCGCCCGGGATGACATCGCCGACCGGATCAAGGGCCTGGAACTGGGCGCCGACGACTACCTGATCAAGCCCTTCTCCTTCGCCGAACTGGTGGCGCGCCTGCGCACCCTGACCCGCCGTGGCCCGACCCGTGAGGAAGAACAGCTGCAGGTGGACGACCTGCAGATTGACGTGCTCAAGCGACGCATCACCCGCGCCGGGGTGCGCATCACCCTGACCAACAAGGAGTTTGCCCTGCTGCACCTGTTCGCCACGCATCAGGGCCAGGTGCTGTCGCGCTCGATGATTGCTTCACGGGTCTGGGACATGAATTTCGACAGTGACACCAACGTCGTCGATGTCGCCGTGCGCCGCTTGCGCCTCAAGATCGACGACCCGTTCCAGCTCAAGCTGATCCACAGCGTGCGCGGTATCGGCTACCGCTTCGATACCCAGCCATGAACGGCCTGCGCCACTCCCTGACCCTGCGCCTGGCGCTGGTGTTCGCCTTGCTCGCGTTCGTCTCGCTGACCCTGCTGGGCGTGGCGCTGTACCGCGATCTGGAGCGCGAACTGATCCGCCGCGACGACGCTGCCCTGGTCAACCGCATCGACCAATTGCGCACCTTCCTCAACGACAGCAACGCACTGGAGCTGATCCGGACCAAACCGGCGCTGTTCCAGAACATGCTGGGCAATCGCGAAGCCCTGCTGACGATCACGTCTGCGGATCAAAAGCCCTTGCTGGTGGTCAACCCCGGCAACCTGCCGCTGCCATCGCTGGCGCCCGTGGCGATGGACCGTCCGCTGAGCCTGGCGGACGTGCAGCATTACCCCGGTGTGGACGGCATCCCGTTCGCGGCCGTCGCCGCGACCATCGACTCGGGTGACATGGGCAGCCTGCAAGTGCTCACCGGGCGCCTGATGACCGAGCGCACCGCCGTGCTCGCCAGCTACCGGATCAATGTGTACCTGTTTGCCAGTGTCGCGGCGGTGCTGCTGGCATTGTCCGGCTACCTGCTGGTGCATCGTGGCTTGCTGCCGGTGCGGCGCCTGGCACGACACGCCCATGGCATCGGTGTCGGCAACCTCGGCGAGCGCCTCGACAGCCATGGCGCCCCCCGGGAGCTGTTGCCGATGATCGACGCCTTCAACGCGATGCTCGATCGGTTGAGCAAGGGTTTCGTACAACTGGGCCAGGTCTCGACGGACATGGCGCACGAGCTGCGCACACCGATCAACAACCTGCTCGGCGAAACCCAGGTTGCCCTGCAGCAGCACCGCAGCATCGACGCCTATCAGCAGCTGTTGGCCTCCAATGTCGAAGAACTCGAGCGCCTGGCGCGCATGCTCGACAACATGCTGTTCCTGGCCCGCACCGACCCGTCCAGCGCCCTTAAACAACGCCAGGAGCTGGACGCCGCCGACGAAATGCAACGCATGGCCGACTACTTCGAAGGGCCGGCGGCCGATGTCGGCATTCACATACGGGCCGGGGGGAGCGGCGTGATCTGGGCCGAACCGATGCTGCTGCGCCGGGCGCTGGCCAACCTGTGCGCCAACGCGATCAAATACGGCGCGCCCCACTCCGAGCTGATCATCGACGCCACGCCGTGCGCCGAGGGCATTCGCCTGAGTGTGCACAATCACGGCCCGACCATCCCGGCCGAGCACCTGCCCCGACTGTTCGAACGTTTCTACCGCGTCGACGAATCCCGCGAACGCTCGGCCAACTCCAATGGCCTGGGCCTGTCGATCGTGGCGACGATCATGCAGTTGCACAACGGCACGTGCAGCGCCAGCAGCCAAGACGGCGTGACCCGTTTCGAGCTGGTTTTCCCGGCTCGGCGTCAAGGTGAATGAACAGGCCGCTTGCGCGAGCAAACCCGCTCCCGCAGGTTGCCTGAGTACCGCCATGCCACTGGCAAAAAACACCACTGTCCTTGAGCACTTGCGACATAGGCCAATGCCGCCACCGCGCCTAGACTCTTTCCCCCATGACAGTGCCCGCGCGCACCCGACTTGAATCAGGGAAACCCTCATGAACCCTTCCGACATTTATGTGATCAGCGCCGTCCGTTCCGCCATTGCCAGCTTTGGCGGCTCGCTCAAGGATGTGCCGCCGACTCAACTGGCGACCGACATTTGCCGGGCAGCCATCGAGCGCTCGGGCCTGGCGCCTGAGCATTTCGGCCATGCGGTGTTAGGGCATGTGATCCCCACCGAAGCCCGCGACGCCTACATCTCCCGTACGGCGGCGATGAATGCCGGCCTGCCGAAAGAAACGCCGGCCTTCAACGTCAATCGCCTTTGCGGCTCCGGTTTGCAGGCGATTGTCAGCGCCGCGCAGAGCCTGATGCTGGGGGATGCGGGGGCGGCGCTGGCCGGCGGTGTCGAGTCCATGAGCCGTGGCGCCTACCTGTTGCCGCAAGCACGCTGGGGGGCGCGCATGGGCGACATGCAGGCCATCGACTACATGCTCGGTGTATTGCAGGACCCGTTCGAGGGTTTTCACATGGGCATCACCGCGGAAAACGTTGCCGAGCGCTTCGGCATCACGCGCCAGGCCCAGGACGAACTGGCCTTGCTCAGCCAGCAGCGGGCAGCGCGGGCGATTGCCGAAGGGCGGTTCGCCAGCCAGATCGTGCCCATCGAAATCCCGTCGCGCAAAGGCACCGTGACCTTCGACACCGACGAACATGTGCGCGGCGAAGCCAATGCCGAGCAACTGGCGAAGATGAAGCCAGCCTTCAAGAAAGACGGCAGCGTCACCGCCGGCAACGCCTCCGGGCTCAATGACGGCGCCGCCGCGCTGGTACTGGCCACCGGCGAAACGGTTCGCGCCCATGGCCTCAAGCCGATGGTGCGCCTGGTCGGCTACGCCCACGCCGGTGTCGAGCCGGAACTGATGGGGCTCGGCCCGATTCCCGCCACTCGCCTGGTGCTCAAGCGTGCCGGACTGACCGTGGCCGATCTGGACGTCATAGAGTCCAACGAAGCCTTCGCCGCGCAAGCCTGCGCCGTGGCCCAGGCGCTGGGCTTCGACCCGGAAAAGGTCAACCCCAACGGTTCGGGCATCTCCCTGGGCCATCCGGTGGGCGCGACCGGTGCGATCATCGCGACCAAGGCCATTCACGAACTGCACCGCGTCCAGGGCCGTTACGCCCTGGCGACCATGTGCATCGGCGGTGGCCAGGGCATCGCCGTGCTGTTCGAACGCGTCTGAACCGCGCTTCGGCGGGGCTCGATCGGGCCCCGCCGGGCAAACTATCCTTCGCTGGCCGACCGAATGACCTAACCTCATAGGCTGAATGACCCACAACCGAGTCGGCCAGGCTATGTGCAATGCATTGCGCTCAGTGGTTTTCCTCCTGTTCACCCTGCTCGTGCCGAGCGGCGCAACACTGTTGGCCGCCGACCTGACGGGTAACGCCCCTTCCCTGTCCGGCCTCTCGCCAGTGACCGTCTCCCAGAGTGACCTGCAAGGGCTGCAACAGCGCCTGGACCGGATCAAGCAACAGGTTTCCCAGGCCAACAACGTGACCCAGATGGTCACGTTGCAGGACCTGATCCAGTCATTCATCACCGATGTCGCGGCCATGCAGTCGGCGCTGCTGCCCGAGCAGAAACAATTGCAGGCCCAGCTCGATGTACTGGAGCCGGTCGCCCAGGACGAGGTTGTCCTCGAGAAATCGGAAATCGCCACGCAACGGGCGGCCATTTCCGAGCAGAAAAGCAAAGTCGACGCCGCCCTGAAGACCCTGACCGGTCTCAGGGACAGCGCTGCCGGCCTGCTCATCCAGATTGCCGCGATTCGCCGCAGCCTGCTGGAATCGGAAATGTCCCTGCGTGCCTCCAGTGTGCTGAGCGCAAACTTCTGGACACCGTTGTTCAACCCGCCGGAAGACGACGTCCAGCGCGTACGCATCTTCTTCCAGCATGTGGCGGCGGCGTTGGCGGTGGCCTGGCTGCCCGGCGAACGCCTGCTCACGGTGGCGCTGGTGATACTGGCGTTCGTCCTGTGGACGGTGGGACGCCGGGTCGCGGACCGTGGCTTGACCTGGGTGTGCATTCACCGAATGCCCGAAGGTCGTCTGCGCCGAAGCTCCCTGGCCTTCGCCTCCGTCGCGGCCACGCTGCTGACCACCGCCTGCGCGATGGCCCTGCTGTTTTATGCCTTGACCCGGCATATCCCGTTGTCGCCGTTGATGCAGAGCTATTCCGACGAGTTCGAAAAAGTGGTGTATGTGTGCGTGCTGATCACCGGCCTGAGCCGCGCCCTGCTGTCGACACAACACCCGTCCTGGCGCCTGCCGGCCATCGCCGACCCGGTCGCGCAGGCGATCAAGCCCTTCCCCAGACTGGTGGCCAGCGTCCTGCTGGGGCTGCTGACCCTGGTGCAAGTGGTCAATGTCACCGACATGAGCAGTCAGGCCGTGCTGTTCGCCCGTGGTTTCGTTTCTCTGATCGTGACCTTGCTGATCGGCGCCCTGTTCCTGCGCGTCAGCAAGGCCCGCCGACTGGTGGCAGCCGCTGGCGACCATCCGTCGGCACATTCGGCAGTTGCCAGCCTGCTTTATGCCTTCGCCTGCCTGTGCGTGATTGCCTCGTTGTGTGCGCTGTTGATCGGCTACATCTCCGCCGCACGATTCATCACCTATCAACTGGTGTGGATGTTCATCATCCTGTCCGGTTTCTACTTGCTGGTGCAGTTGTTCAACGATGCCTGCGAACACCTGTTCTCCCCCAAGAGCGCCAGCGGCAAGGCGCTCAAGCAAGTACTGGGCATCGGCGACACACGCCTGGAGCAGGCGTCGGTGGTGCTGTCGGGCGTGGGCCGCGCCGCGTTGGTCCTGCTGGCGATCATCACCCTGTTCGTCGGCGGCGTGGGCACCACGCTCGGCCAGTTGGTCGACCAGACCGTGGCCATACTCGGCGGCGCCGGGTTGCGCAAACTGAACATCATCCCCGGTCATCTGCTCAACGCCCTGCTGGCGCTGTTGATCGGCATCTACCTGGTGCGCACGTTGCGACGCTGGCTGGACAACGAGTTCCTGCCCAAGACCCGGATGGACCCGGGCATGTGCGCCTCGCTCAGCACCCTGTTCGCCAACATCGGCTATGCGCTGGTGATCCTGCTGACCCTGTCGTCGCTGGGGGTGCAATGGACCAACCTGGCCTGGATCGTCAGTGCGTTGTCGGTGGGCATTGGTTTCGGCCTGCAGGAAATCGTCAAGAATTTCGTATCCGGCTTGATACTGCTGACCGAGCGCCCGGTCAAGGTTGGGGACCTGATCAGCATCAGCGGCGTCGAAGGCGACATCCGCCGGATCAATGTGCGGGCCACCGAAATCCAGCTCAGTGACCGCTCGATCGTCATCGTGCCCAACTCGCAGCTGATTTCGCAGAACCTGCGCAACGTGACCCTGGGCGGCAGTGCCCAGGGCGTGGCGTCACTCGAGCTGACCTTCCCCCTGGACATCGACCCCGAGCAGGTGAAGGACCTGCTCAACAACGTCTATGCCGAGAACGAAAGCATCCTCGAGAAACCGGCGCCGGTGGTTCGCTTCAGCAAGCTGACGCCCGATGGCATCACCCTGACCGTCACCGGCTACGTGGCCAGCCCGAGGATTGTCGGGGTCACCAAAAGCGACCTGCTGTTCGAAATCCTCAAGCGTCTGGGGGCGGCGGGCATCGAACTGGCGAAGCCCGCGTCGACGACGTGAATCAGTGGGCGATGCACACCGACTTCAGCTCGGTGTACGCCTCGATCACCGCACGGCCGAATTCACGACCCATGCCTGACTGCTTGACCCCACCGAACGGCATCGCCGGATCGAGCAGCACGTGGGCGTTGACCCACACGGTGCCGGCCTCGATGCGTGGCACCAGATTCATCGCCTTGCCCAGGTCGTTGGTCCACAGGCTGGCGGCCAGGCCGTAGCGGTTGTCGTTGGCCAGGGCGATCACCGCGTCTTCATCGTCGAACGGCATCACGCCCAGGACCGGACCGAACACCTCTTCGCGGGCGACCGTCATGCCGTGATCGATGTCGGCCAGGATTGTCGGCTGCACGAAGAAGCCCTCGCCTTCCAGCCGCTCCCCCCCCGAAACCACCCGAGCACCTTCCTGGCGGGCCAGTTCGATGTGCTTGAGCACCGCCTGTTGTTGCTTGCGCGACACCAGCGGGTTGATCGCTGCGTCAGCGTTCATGCCGGCGCCAATCGGCATGGCCGAGACGGCGGCGGCGAGGGCTTCGACGAAGCGATCGTGGATCGAACGGTGCACATAGAAGCGTGACGCTGCGGCGCAAACCTGGCCGTTGTTCAGCAGGCCGCCCAGAATCGCCCCCTGCACGGCTTTTTCGACGTCGGCATCGGCCAGTACGATCATCGGGTTCTTGCCGCCCAGCTCCAGGGAAAAGCGCGTCATGTTGGCCATGCACGCCACGCCGACACTTTTGCCCACGGCGGTGGAGCCGGTGAAAGACACCTTGCTCACCAACGGATGCGCCGTCAGCACGCCACCGACCGACGCACCGCCGCCGGTCACCACGTTGAACACGCCTGCCGGAATGCCCGCTTCCAGCGCCAGCTCAGCCAGGCGCATGGCGGTCAACGGGGTTTCCATCGCCGGCTTGATGATCACCGTGCAACCGGTGGCCAGGGCCGGCATCAGCTTCCACGCGGCGATCAGCAGCGGGAAATTCCATGGCACGATGCCGACCACGACGCCCACCGGCTCACGCTTGGTGAACGCGGTGAACTTCGCACCCGGCGGCAGCGGGATCGACACATCAAAGGTCTGCCCTTCGATCTTGGTCGCCCAGCCGGACATGTAGCGCATGAACTCAACCGTGGCGTTCAAGTCCAGGGCGCGGGCCATGTTGATCGACTTGCCCTGGCTCAGGGTTTCCAACTGCGCCAGCTCTTCGGCGTGTTCTTCGACCAGGCGCGTGAAATTCAGCAGGATGCGTTCGCGGTCCGCCGGGCGCAGGCCCGACCACACACCGGACTTGAAGGCCTTGTGCGACGACTGCACGGCCTGCTCGACCAGTTCCAGCGGCGCGTCCAGGGTGTCGCACAGGGTTTGCCCGGTCGCCGGATTGACCACGGCAATGCTCTGCCCTTCGGCGAATACCCATTGGCCATCGATGAAGCAGCCATGACGACGGTCCAGAAACGCAGCAACCTGCGGCAGAATTTCAACGTTGCTCATACATCACCTTTCGTTCAGATGAAGGGGTCAGCCTGAAACGGCTGATCAGTGTTGTTCTTTGAGGAAACAGGTGACCGCCTCGCGATCGTCCTTCGAGGCCAGGCCCATGTAAGGCATGTAGGTCCCCGGCACGAAGGCCTGGGGTTGGGTGATCAGTTGCGCGATGTTCTCGGCCTGCCAGGTGACGTCCTTGGTGCGCATGGCCTGGGAATAGTTGAAACCTTCCAGCGAGCCGGACTTGCGTCCGACCACGCCGGCCAGGTTTGGCCCCATCATCCCCGTCACGCCTTTGCTCACCGAATGGCACACCCCGCACTCATTGGCGAAGACCTGGGCGCCACGGCCCTGTTCGGCGGTGCAGTCGGCAGCCAGCGCTGAATGCGCCAGGGTGAAGGAAAACAGACCGATAAGAGGCAGGCGCAGTGAGGTGAACATAGGAAAACGACCTTGAAAAATCCGCGCTCGTCAGGCGAGCGCCAACACGGAAGCGCCGATGCAGCGGTGCATCGGCAGGGTTGAGAGGGATTGTCGGCGGTCAGTGGCGCGCAGGTTTTGCCCTGCGTGCCAGTCGTATTGTCGAGGCTGCCAAACCGGGCATTTTGGCAAGCACAGCCAACTCTTTGGCAACCACACAAAAGGCCGGAAAAGTTCCGCGACTTAGTATCGAAAAAGACCGCAACCCTGCGCTCAAGAACAAGAACGGATGCCCCACCATGCTCAAGTCCCCCTTGCTTCGTCTTTCTACCCTCGCGCTGATGATCAGTGCTGGCCAGGCCAGCGCGTACGAACTATATGCCGATGACGACAGTCACCTGAACGCTACGCTGGAGGCGGTGTTCGGTGTTTTCCACAGCCAGGAAAACTACGCCCTGTCCGGCCGCCTGGATAAAGGTTCCTCGTCGTGGCGCGAGGGCTACATCAAGTACGGCCTGAGCTTTGACAAGGGCCTGGCCGGCGTGGGCACGGCCTACGGCGCGGCCAACCTGCTCAGCTCCGGCACCTGGGGCGACGGCGATGCCGCAGGGTTCAGCGACGGCTCGGAACGCACCACCCGATTCGAGGACGCCTACCTCGGCTGGCGTTCGAAGGATCTGTTCCCGGTCCTGGGGACCGACGGTATTGACCTGTCCTTCGGCCGCCAGAACATCGTGGTCGGCGACGGTTTCCTGATTGACGGCGATGCCTTGAACATGGGCAAGGGCCTGGCCGATGGCGAGTTCAACCGTGGCGGCGCCTATTGGCTCGCGGCGCGCAAGGCATTCGATGAAACCGCCGTGTTGCGCATCGGTGGCAAGGAAGGCTGGCGTGGCGACCTGATGTGGTTGAAATCCGACAACCGCGCCCAGGCCATGACCGAAATGTACGTCGGCACCCTGGAGCATGTGTCCGACGCGGGCACTGTCGGTCTGACTTACGTCGACACCACCGACGTCGACGAACAGTACGCCTCGCCGATCCAGCTGGAACGCGACGGCATGAAAACCTACAGCCTGCGCGCCACCGGCAACGCTGGGGTCAAGGACCTGTTCCTCTCCGGCGAATACGCCAAGCAGGACAAACCGCACACCGGCAACGAAGACGCCTGGTACCTGGAAGCCGGCTGGACCTTCTCCAACGTCGCCTGGTCGCCGTATGTCAGCTACCGCTACAGCCGCTTCTCGGAAAACTACGACACACTGTTCTACGGTTTCAGCCGTGGCTTCGGCACCTGGTTCCAGGGTGAAGTGGCCGGCAACTACGCGGGGCCGTTCAACAGCAACTCGCGCATCCAGCAAGTCAAGTTCACCGTCGCGCCGCTGGAGAACCTGACCGTGGGCGCGATGTACTTCAACTTCGACACCATCGACCGCAACCTCGGCAACACCGATGGCCACGAAGTCGACCTGTACGCCGAATGGCACGTCAACGAGCACCTGAGTGTCATGCCGCTGATCGGCGTGTTCCAGCCGGACAAGAGCGCCGAACAGGGCGGCACGCAGTTGGGCAACAACGACCGCAACCTCTACAGCCAGCTGATTTTCGCCACCACGTTCTAAGTCCCGCGCGAGCCCTGTGGGAGCGAGCCCGCTCGCACCTGCAGGCACTCGACTCGCCTCCAGGAAAAAGGCCTTTCCCATGCAGAAAACATTTCTCACGATCCAGAGCAAGATCGCCCTGCTCGCCGGTCTCTGCCTGCTGTTGGTGGTGGGTTTGCTGATGGGCCTGTCGTTGTACCAGACCCACCAGAGCAGCCAGCAAGTGGCCCAGGCCAGCAGTGAAATGCTCGCCGATGCGGCCAGGGAACACATGCAGGCGCTGGGCAAGGTGCAAGCGATGCAGGTGCAACGCACCTTCCTCCAGACCCATGAATTCGGCCAGGGCCTGTCGCGCTACCTGTTGTATCTGCGACAACTGCAGCATCAGGGCACACTGACCCGCCAACAGCTGCGCCAGGCGCTGAACACCCAGCTTCACCAGGCCCTGAACGACAAGCCCGACCTGCTCGGGCTTTACGTCATTTTTGAACCCGACGCCCTGGACGGCGGCGACGCCGCATTCGCTGGCAACGCCGATCTGGGCAGCAACGAAAAAGGCCGTTTCTCGCTGTACTGGGTGCAAAGCAAACCCGGCGAGCTGCAGGCGGTGATCGGCGACGAAGGGTTGCTGGCCAACACCGAGCCCGGCCCGAGCGGCGCGCCGTACAACGCCTTCTACACCTGCGCCCGGGACAGCCGCCAGGCCTGCGTGCTGGAGCCGTATTTCGACGAGGCCTCCGGCAGCCGCAAACTGGTGACCAGCATCGCCTTCCCGTTGCTGGACAACGGCAACGTCATCGCCGTCGTCGGCCTCGACATCAACCTCGCCGCCCTGCAACAGAACAGCGAAGCCAGCGCCCGGCAACTGTTCGATGGCCACGGTCAGATCAGCATCGTCAGTCCGCGCGGGGTGATTTCCGCCGACAGCCAGGACGTCGCCCGCCTCGGCCAGCCGCTGGACAATGCCGATGTCATGGCCAGCCTGAGTCAGGGCCAGCCGAAGGTGTTCGCCGACCGGCAGCAGATCAAGGTCCTCGAACCGCTGGCGCCGATTGCCGGTTCTGCGCCGTGGGGCGTGTTGGTCGGCGTGCCGCAGGACGTCCTGCTGGCCCCCGTCGCCAACCTGCAAAAGGAACTGGATGCACGAGGCATGCAAAGCACGGCCCTGGAATTGCTGCTGGGCGGCGGCTCGGCCCTGCTGGGCCTGGTGCTGATCTGGTACGCGGCGTATCGCATCACCCGGCCGTTGCAACTGCTGACGCGGGTCATGGAAGACATCTCCCGGGGCGAAGGCGACCTGACTCGGCGCCTGTCCGTGCAATCACGGGATGAGATCGGGCAACTGGCCACAGCGTTCAACCGCTTCGTCGAGCGCATCCACCACTCCATCCGCGAAGTGGCCTCGGCGGCGCAGGGGGTCAACGAAGGCGCCAAGCGCGTGGTGCTGGCGTCTAACTCGTCGCTGAGCAATGTCGACGAACAATCGACCCGCACCAACAGTGTCGCCGCCGCCATCAACCAATTGGGCGCCGCCGCCCAGGAAATCGCGCACAACGCCTCCGACGCCTCGCAGCAAGCCTCGGCCGCCCGGGAACAGGCTGAAGACGGGCGTCAGGTGGTGGAACGCACGATCCAGGTGATGAACGAACTGTCGGCGAAAATCAGCGCCTCCTGCACGCACATCGAGGTGCTGAACACCAAGACCGTGGACATCGGGCAGATCCTCGAAGTGATCAAGGGCATCTCCCAGCAGACCAACCTGCTGGCGCTCAACGCCGCGATCGAGGCGGCGCGCGCCGGTGAAGCGGGTCGCGGCTTTGCCGTGGTCGCCGACGAAGTGCGCAGCCTGGCCGGCCGCACGCAGACCTCGGCAACGCAGATCCAGCTGATGATCGAAGCGCTGCAGGTCGGCGCGCGGGAATCGGTCAGCACCATGACCGAGAGCCAGCAGCACAGCGAGGAAAGCGTCACCATCGCCAACCTCGCCGGCACCCGGCTGGGCAGCGTGACTCAACGCATCGGCGAGATCGACAACGTCAACCAATCCGTGGCCGCCGCCACCGAGGAGCAGACCGCAGTGGTCGAGGCGCTGAATGTCGACATCACCGAAATCAACACCCTGAACCGGCAAGGGCTGGAGAACCTGCAATCGACCTTGCGCGCCTGCACCGAGTTGGAGCACGAGGCCGGGCGTTTGCAGCAGTTGGTGGGGAGCTTCCGGATCTGAGACGTGGGGTGTCTGACCTGAAGCCCCTATGGGAGCGAGCCGGCTCGTGGTGGATCACTCAGTGTTTCAGATGGCGCTGAGGCGCAGATGACCGGTGGGATCGACCTGCGCACTGACCGCCTCGTAACTGGCCATCGTCGCATGCGGCGTTTCAATCGGATGCTCATGGGTCGAGGTGATGATCAGCAAATCGGCCCCGGCCGCTTCTGCGGCCAGGATGCCCACCGTGGCGTCTTCGAAAATCAGGCACTCGCTGACGTCAACCTCCAGGCGCCTGGCCGCCAGGCGATACCCTGCCGGGTCCGGTTTCCCGGCGCTGACATCTTCTGCGGTGACCATCACCGCCGGCTCAGGAATGCCCGCCGCCGCCATTCGTCGCAACGCCAGTGCCCTGGGTGCGGACGTGACGATGGCCCACTGATGGGCCGGCAACGACTTGAGGAAATTGGCCGCGCTGGCCACTTCCACGATGCCTTCGACGTCATCGATTTCTGCCTGGGTAATCCACGCCGCTTCAGCGTCGGCATCGATACCGGGCAGGCCCTGGCGGTTGATGGTGTCAATGGCGCGAGCGCCATGGATGGTCGGCAGGAATGACGCGACGTCCACGCCGTGGCGCAAGGCCCAGACGGTCCAGATGCGCTCGGCGGCGGCGATGGAATTGAGGACGGTGCCGTCCATGTCAAACAGAAAGGCGCGATAAGGGGTGTTGAAGACTGACAAGGATGAACTTCCTCTGGCAGGCGCCGGGCGGCGGGTACCCGGCAATGTAGCATTGGCCCGTGTCGAAACTCACCTCTTGACCGGTCCCGACTTCAGCGCCCCTTCGACACAGTCGAGCAGTTGCCCCAGCGCCCAGGGTTTCTTGATGAACGAAACATCGTGCCTGACCCCGGAGGATTCCGGCGTCTCGTACCCGGACATGATCATGATCGGCTTCTCGGGCCAGCGGTCGCCGAACCGATTGGCCAGGTCGGCGCCATTGAGGGTGCCGGGCATGGTGATGTCCGTCAGCAGCAAGGCGACCTTGTCCGCGTGGCGCTCCAGATAACCGGCGGCATCATCGGCGCTGACCTGCGGTTCGATGGCAAACCCCTCCTCCTGAAGAATTTCGCAGAGAAACTCCAGGATCAACGGATCGTCTTCAACCACGAGAATCAACCCGTCCGGAAGGTGCTCGCCCGCCTTCGATATTGGACACATGACTTTGCCACTCCCTGAATACCTGATGATTTTCGCGGGCTCGAATCCGCTGCTTACAGGTATGAGCAGCGGGCTGCGCGGAAATTCATTTTTGATACAGGTCAGTGTGAAAAACGGATGGGTGCGAGCGAGCCGGCTCCGGGCGGCTCGCTCCCACAGGCGGGATTATTGCGACATGGCGTCTTTCTTCATGGCGTCCTTGGACATGGCGTCTTTTTTCATACCGTCCTTGGACATGCTGTCTTTCTTCATCGCGTCCTTGGACATGGCGTCTTTTTTCATACCGTCCTTGGACATGCTGTCTTTTTTCATCGCGTCCTTGGACATCGCCTCCTTGCTCATGCTGTCCTTGCTCATGGCGTCCTTGCTCATGGTGTCCGCTGCAAAAACGCTGGCGGCGCCCATTGCCAGGCACATGGACAACGCGAGGGTGGTCAATTTTTTCATGATGAAACTCCTTGAAGCTCAGGTTGCGAAGTCACGCAGCGGAGGCTGCGTGTTGAAGGTGCCGGACGTTGTCAGCTGCCGCCGAACCAGTTGTAGCCCTGGTCTTCCCAGTAGCCGCCGCTGTAGGTGTTGCTGACGAAAATCGCCTGGATGTGTTTGGGGTTCTTGTAGCCAAGCTTGGTGGGCATGCGCAGCTTCATCGGGAAGCCGTACTCGCGCGGCAATACTGCGCCGTCATAGGTCAGCGCCAGCAAGGTCTGCGCGTGCAGCGCGGTGGCCATGTCGATGCTGGTGTAGTAATCGTCGGCGCATTTGAAACCGACGTATCTGGCGTTGGTGTCGGCGCCGATCCGCCTCAGGAAATCGCTGAACCGCACCCCGCCCCAGCGACCGATTGCGCTCCAGCCTTCCACGCAAATATGCCGGGTGATCTGTTCTTCCTGCGCCATGGCACGCAGTTCCTCCAGGCGCCAACTGCGCTTGTCGGCGACCAGCCCGGTGACCTCCAGGCGAAAGCTCTCCTCCTCGACGGTCGGCGCCTCGTCGATGCCATAGAAGGCGTTGAAGGGAAACGGCCGGGTGATCATCGATGCCGGGTACGTGGGCGCCAGCGCATTGGGGTTGAACAGCCAGCCCTGCACCCGGTCGTTGAGCCGCGACATGGACGACAATGCAGTCTCGACGCTGTCGTTGTCGGTGATGTTGCAGCCGGACAACAGCGCCACGCCGCCCAGGGTCAGGCCCCGCATCAGGAATGAACGACGGGAGCGGTCTTCGATCTGCGGGGCGATGATTTTCCGGGCGTCCTTGAGGATGGACGCTTCGTCCAGCCCTTCGATGCGCTTTTTCATACGGACTCCTTGCGACCGACAATCATGGCCAGCAGTGTTTTGGGCACGAGTGCGACCATCACCAGGTGCACCGCCACGAAGGCCATCAACAGCGCCATCGCAATGAAATGCACATGCCGGGCGGCCTCGTAGCCGCCGAGCAACGCCCTGAGCAGCGGGAACTGCACCGATTTCCACAGCACCAGGCCGGAGATCACCAGCAACGCGATATCGAGCATCACGAACAGGTAGGCCAGCCGCTGCACCTGGTTGTAGCGGCTCAGGTCGGCATGGCCGAGTCGGCCCCGCAACGCGGCCCACAGGTCATGGATGACACCCTGGGGCGACAGCGGGAAGAAGCGCCGTTTGAGCCGGCCGCTGAACAGGTTGATGGCCAGGTAGATGAGGCCATTGATCGCCAGGAACCACATCGCCGCGAAGTGCCATTGCAAGGCGCCGCCGAGCCAGCCGCCCAGGGTGATCGAGGCGGGAAAACTGAAGTCGTAAAGAGGCGAAGCGTTGTAGATCCGCCAGCCACTGGTGACCATCACCAGCACCGCCAGCGCATTGAGCCAATGGGTCAGCCTCAGCCAGCGAGGGTGGCTGGCCCTGGGTGCAGCAGTTGACTGCGACATGTCCGGCTCCCGTGGTGGTTAGTCGTTGGGGCCGAGTATGGCGGCGGACATATCGCCAAATCCTCACCGAAAGTTAACTTAATTGTGATGATTGCCCCGCTTCCACAGCGGTCATGGGGTGGTCGGTTGTGCGTGTAACTATGGTTAAATGCCGCCCTGCCCAATCACCCCCCGATCCGATCCGATGAACTCACAAGCGCTGACCACCCTCCACGACCATCTGTTGACCGCCCTGGCAACCGCCCCCGCCGAAACCCGCCGGCTGTTTCACGGTCGCGGCCGCTGCTGGCCGGGGCTGGAGCAGTTGACCGTCGACTGGTTGCAGGGCGTGGTGCTGGTGTCGCTGTTCAAGGAACCCGAGGCGCAGCAACTGGCGGCGTTGAATCAGCAGCTGATGGCCCTCACCGGCTCACCCGAGTGGGCGCAGTCCGGCGCGCACACCCTGGCCTTGCAGCACCGTTACCTGCTGCAAAGCACCACCGAATGGCTGGTCGGCGACGTGATCGAGGACATGACCATCACCGAGGGCGGCCTGAGTTACCGGGTGGACCTGGGCCGCAAACAGAACACCGGGCTGTTCCTCGACATGCGCTACGGCCGCGACTGGGTGCGCGCCAACGCCCAGGGCAAACGCGTGTTGAACCTGTTCGCCTACACCTGCGGGTTTTCCGTGGCGGCCATCGAAGGGGGCGCCGAGCACGTGGTCAACCTCGACATGTCCAGCCCGGCGCTGAACCGCGGTCGCGATAACCACCGGCTCAATGGCCACGACCTGAGCAAGGTCAGCTTTCTCGGCCACGACCTGTTCAAGTCCTGGGGCAAGGTGATCGGCAAAGGCCCCTACGACCTGGTGATCATCGACCCGCCGTCGTTCCAGAAAGGCAGCTTTTTGTTGACCAAGGATTACCAGCGGGTGTTGCGCCGCTTGCCGGAACTGCTCACCCCCGAGGGCAGTGTGCTGGCGTGCATGAACGACCCGGCGTTCGGTGCGGACTTCCTGATCGAAGGCGTGATGCGCGAAGCGCCGGGCTTGCGTTTCGAGCAGCGGCTGGAGAATCCGCCGGAGTTTCCGGACGCCGATATCGAGTGTGGGTTGAAGGCGTTGGTGTTTCGGGCCTGATTGCGACGTCGCGTCCTTCGCGAGCAAGCCCGCCCCCTCAGGGATCTGCGTGCACCCGGATTTTGAGTTCAGCACGGTCGATGGTGGGAGCGAGCCTGCTCGCGATGGCATTGCAACAGCCAACACCCATCACCGCGGCCGCAGCACCAACGCAAACAACTCCCCGTGCCCATTCACCTTGAGCTTGTGATAGACATTGCGCCGGTGCACCTTCACCGTTTCGGGCGAAATCCCCAATTGCTGGGCGATGGCTTTGCTTGAGAAACCCTGCAGGATCAGCCGTGCGGTTTCGATCTCGCGCTGGGTCAGACGAGCGTCGAAGCGCTCCAGCAGCGCCGCGAAATCACCGGCCGCTTCGTGGGCAGGGCCCTCGGGTGGCAGCAATTGCACTTGCTGGCGCATCGCCGCGAGTACCCAGTCTCGTACGCACAACAAACGCCCCTGCTCTTCCAGGTTGAAGCGCGTCGAACGGCCTAGGGACAAGCCGAGCACGGCACCGTCGATATTGACCAGGTACTGCAACTCGTCGCCGCCGACCACGCGGCGGAAGTAGCTCAGGTAGTACTCGCTCTGCTGGAACTGGTCCGGCGCCACCGAATCCAGGCTGTGCAAACCGTCGGTGATACCCGCGCAGGCCGCGAGGTAAAAGGGATCGAGCAGGTACATGCCGGCACGGTAATCGGCCAGTTCTTCATGCTCGTCGCCCTGGGCCTGGGCATCGAAGTCGATCAACAGGCGAGGCACCCTTCCCGGCTGCATCAACGACACCAAGGCATTGTCCAGCGGCACCAGCAACCGCAGCGTGTCGACCAGCGCGCGCCAGAAAGTGTCCTGGCCCAACGCGCCGAACACGCGCGCCAGCCCCTGGTGCAGCGGCAACTCCTTGAGCAACGCTTCCACGTTCTACCCCTTTCGAGTAACCCATGATGGGAATGGGTCAGTCCCCGGCCTGCCGATACGCTGCCAGCACCTGTTCATCACCGGCCGCAGCAGGCCAGGAGTGCCGCATCATGAGTCGTCCCCGTCAACAGATCAATCTTGGGCTGAGCGCCTGCCTGTGCGTTTCGCTGTCGGCAGTGGCCGCCGCCCCTGCCCCGACGGTGCATGTCTACAACTGGTACGACTACATCGGCCCCACCACCCTGCACGACTTCAAGCGCGACACCGGGATCGAACCGGTCTACGACACCTTCGACAGCGCAGAAGTGCTGGAAGGCAAACTGCTGACCAGTCGCAGCGGTTATGACGTGGTGGTGGCCAGCAACTTCAGCCTGCCGACGCTGATCAAGGCCGGTGCCCTGGCCCCCCTGCCCCACGGGCAGATGCCGGACTACCCGAACATGGACGCCGACTTGCTGGCGAAACTGGCCAACAACGACCCGGGCAACCAGTACGCCGTGCCGTACCTGTGGGGCACCAACGGCATCGGCTACAACATCGATAAAGTCCGCGCTGCCCTGGGCGACAAGGCACCCGTGGACTCCTGGGACCTGGTGTTCAACGAAGCCAACCTGGCCAAACTCGGCGAGTGCGGCGTGGCGATGCTCGACTCGCCGTCCGAGATGCTGCCGGTCGCCCTGCACTACCTTGGCCTGCCCCCCAACAGCACCCACCCAGACGATTACAAGAAGGCCGAAGCGCTGTTGCTCAAGTTGCGGCCGCACATTGCCTACTTCAACTCGTCGAAATTCATCAGCGACCTGGCCAACGGCAACATCTGCGTGGCGGTGGGCTGGTCCGGCGCGATGCTCGAAGCCAAGACCAACGCCGAGCAGGCCAACAACGGCGTGAAGATCGCCTACAGCCTGCCCAGGGAAGGCGCACCGGTGTGGTTCGACACCCTTGTGTTGCTCAAGGACGCGCCGCACCCGGAGCAAGGCCTGGCCTTCATCGACTACCTGATGCGCCCTGAAGTGATCGCCCCGGTCAGTGATCACCTGTCCTACCCCAACGGCAACCGCAAGGCCACGCCACTGGTGGCCGAAGCGACCCGCAACAACCCGGCGGTCTACCCGTCCGCCGAGGCCCTGGCCAGCCTGTTCACCCTCCAGCCTTTGCCGCCTGCCACCGAGCGGCTGAGAACGCGGATTTGGAGCAAGGTCAAGAATGGGCAATAGGCCTGACGCCCCCCGCGCCCACAGGGATCAGCGCTCGATCCCCTTTTTCTTCCACGCAATTGAGACGAAAACACCATGAAACCACGTGCCCGTGACTTGAACATCCGGTTCGGCCAACTGCAACCCGGCCCGCTCAACGCCATCACCGACGTACCCGGCGTGCGGGTCGGCCACAGCAATGTGCGAGGCCACAGCGCCAGGGGTTGCGACATTCTGACCGGCGTCACCGTGATCGAGCCGCGTCCCGTGTCCAGCAGCCAGCACCCGTGCTTTGCCGGTGTGCATGTGCTCAACGGCAATGGCGACGCGACCGGCCTGGAGTGGATTCGCGAAGCCGGCCTGCTGACCAGCCCGATTGCTTTCACCAATACCCACAGCCTGGGCGTGGTACGTGATGCGTTGATTGCCATCGACCGTGAACAGCAACCCGACGACGGCCGACTGTACTGGAACATGCCGGTGGTGCTGGAGACGTTCGATGGCCTGCTCAACGACATCAACGGCTTTCATGTGCAACCCGAGCATGTGGCCGAGGCGGTGCGCGGTGCGTCGGCGGGACCGGTCAGCGAGGGTTCGGTGGGGGGCGGCAGCGGCATGATCTGCCATGAATTCAAGGGCGGGATCGGCACCGCGTCGCGCCGCTTGAACAGCGCCCAGGGTGGCTGGACGGTCGGGGCGATCGTCCAGGCCAACCATGGCGTGCGCAATGAGCTGCGAGTCGACGGTTACCCGGTCGGACGTTACCTGGAGCACGCCGACTCACCGTTTCTCAAGGCTGCGCTGCCCCATCCGGGCATGGGCTCGATCGTCGTCTGCCTGGCCACCGACGCGCCGCTGCTGCCGCATCAATGCACGCGCCTGGCCCAACGCGCCAGCCTCGGTCTTGCACGTACCGGCGGCGGGAATGAAGACCACAGCGGCGACATATTCATCGCGTTCGCCACCGGCAATCAGGTGCCGCCGGCGGCTTATGAAACCAAGCGGTCACCGACCTGCGACAACCTGAGCATGGTCAACAACGACCACATCAGCGAGCTGTTCCTGGCGGCGACCGAAGCGGTGGAAGAAGCGATCATCAATGCGCTGCTGGCCGCCGACAGCGCCGAAGGCAATGGCTTTGCGGTGCCGGGGCTGGGTGAGGAAACGTTGCTGGAGGCGTTGCGTCAGGCAGGTTGGCGGGCCTGACCGAAGCGCCCGATCCCTGTAGGTGTGTATTCAACTCAGGCGGCTGCGCACATACTCATTGGCCTTGAACGTCAACTGGTCCAAATGCCGATCCCGTTGTTTCTCGGCGTCGAGCATGGCGCGCTTGCCGTGGCGTTGCAGCAGGTAGGTGTGGATTTGCCGCACCTCCAGCGAGCTGTAGATCGGCGCCACTTCCACCCGTCCCGTCAGGCCCTCGGCGCTGTGATCGCGGGTGTTCATCAACACCTGCGTGCCGCGCGCGCCCAACACCTGGAAGCCCATCGACTCGAACCACGGCACCTTGGCCACGGCGCACGTCAGCTCGGCATGCGGGTAACGGCCGACCATTTCCCGCAGCATCCGGCGCGCAACGCCTTGGCGCCGATGGCTGGCCTGCACCGCCATGTAGGCCACGCCGCAGGCATCCGGATCGTCCTTGCTCGGCAGGTACAGCAGGAAACCGGTCACCGTTTGCGGATCGTCCACGTCCGTGGCCACAAGCAATTCCACGGCGATGCCCTTCTCCCCGTTCAGCGCCTCCAGATAGAGGTGCACCTCGTAGCCGATTGCGTACTGGTACACGTTGTACAAAAGGTTGCTCGGCGGGATGGCGACCATGCTGATGTCGGTCAGGTTGTCGACCACCAACTGCAGGATCTGACTGGCGACGGGTTCGGGGCATGGGGTTTTGTAGTGGGTGATCTGGAACATCGAGGGCTTTGACTCTGGGGCGGACGTCTGGGGTGCCTATCATAACGTGCCGCGGTCGATCAGGCGTCGGCGATGTCGGATGCAAAGACCATCGCCGGCGAACCGGCGATGGCGGTGTCAGCCGTGCATCACCACTGATAGGTCGCACTCGCCTGCACGGTCCGCTGCGAGCCATACCAGCACCACGAGTACGAGTAGCAGGTCGACACATACTCTTTGTTGGCCAGGTTGGTGGCGTTCACAGCCAGGCGCAGGTTGTCCTTGAGGCTGTTGATGTTCGGGATGTCGTAGTGCACCGACGCATCCACCAGGGTGTAGCCCGGCACTTTCAGGGTGTTGGCCGCATCGCCCCAGGACGAGCCGACGTAACGTGCCCCGCCGCCGACGCCAAAGCCCTTGGCCACGCCGTCGTGGAAGGTGTAATCCGCCCAGACCGACGCCGTGTGGCGCGGGATGCCGTAGGTGGTGGTGCCTTTGGTCGAGACCGCCGGGCCCACGGCGACGTCGGCGATCGGCGCGTAGTTGACGGTGCTGTTGGACTTGGTGATGCGGTTGTCCAGGTAGGCATACGCCGCGGTGATGTCGAGGTTGTCGTTGAGGCTGGCCTTGCCTTCGAGTTCAAAACCACGGGAGCGCACTTCGCCGCTCTGTTCCTGGCAACGACCGGTGCCACACAGGTGCGTCGGGTCCGGATCGAGGGTCGGTACGTTGGTCTGCGTCAGGTCGTAGATCGACGCGGTGATGAAGCTGTTGCTGCCCGGTGGCTGGTACTTGATCCCCACTTCGTACTGCTTGCCCTCGGTCGGCTTGAACACCGAACCGCCGTAACCGGTGCCGGACTGCGGCTCGAACGATTCGGCGTAGCTGACGTACGGCGCCAGGCCGTTGTCGAACAGGTAGACCAGGCCCACGCGACCGGTGAACGCCTCACTGTCCAGCGAGGTCTTGGTCTTGACGTTGCTGCGCAGGTTCAGCGAACTGTTGTGGTTGGTCGCCCAGTCATAACGACCGCCCAGCAGCAGGACCCACTGGTCCCATTTCAATTGGTCCTGGAAGTACACACCTTTCTGCTGGTTGCGTTGGGTGGCATCGCTGGTGAACGCCGGGGTGGTCACCGGCAGGCCGTAAACCGGCTCGAAAATATCGTGATTGGGCCCCGTACCAAAGCCCGACTTGGTGTCGGTGCTGGTGTTCTGGTAATCACCGCCGAACAGCACGGTGTGCTGCACCGGCCCGGTCTCGAATTTGGCCTGTGCCTGGTTGTCCACGGTGTAGGAATCCAGGTCCACGTCGGTGGCAATGGTCGAGCGTCGGGTGGTGTGGTAATCGGCCTGCAAGTTGGTGTGGTAGAGGCTGCGGTACACGCCTTCGCTGCGCAGATAACGGGCGTTCTGACGCAGGGTCCAAACGTCGTTCAGATGATGCTCGAACAGGTAACCGACCGAGAAATACTGGCGGTCGCTTTTCTCGAAATCCTTTTCGCCGTCGTAGTAATCGACGTCGATGTCGCGCCCCAGCGGGCTGTCCAGCACCGAGCCGTAAGCGGGCATCGAGCCATAGGACGCCGCTTTCGGGTCCTTCTGGAAATGCCCGAGCAACGTCAGCGACGTGTCTTCGCTGGGGCGCCAGGTGAAGGCCGACGAAATTGCCTGACGCCGGGTTTCCGTGTGCTCCAGTTGACCGTCGGCATCGTCGTACAGACCGGCCACGCGATAGGAGTAGACCCCTTGATCGTCAATCGGGCCACTCAGGTCGAAGGTCGTGCGTTTCTTGTTGAAGGTGCCGTATTCGACGCCGATTTCATGGAACGGCGTGTCCAGCGGCCGCTTGCTGACCATGTTCACCACGCCACTCGGGCTGGCCTGGCCATACAGCACCGACGACGGGCCGCGCAGGACGTCCACGCGTTCGAGGTCGAACGAATCCTTTTGCGGCGAAGCGTCGCGGCTGCCGGGCATGCGCAGGCCGTCCAGGTACACGGCCGGGGAGAAACCACGGATGGTCATCTGGTCCAGGCGCGATGCGGTCGAGCCACGGCTCTCGGTCACCACGGCAGCGGTGTAGCGCAAGATCTGGTTGAGGCTTTCGGCGCCCTGGGCGCGCATTTGGTCCTTGGTGACCACGGAGATCGACTGCGGCGTTTCGATCAGCGCCGCATCGGTCTTGGTCGCCGACAGCGAGCGTGTCGCCACATACCCCTTGACCGGGCCGGTCGGGCTTTCGCTGGCGTAGGCGCCGTTGATGTTGGTGGCCTGCAACTCCAGGGAGCCTTCCACCGGCTCCGGCGCAGGTTCGATGCGGTAACGCGTGGCCGACAACGCGATGGCGTTCAGACCACTGCCCTGCAGCAATCGGGCAAGGGCTTCACCCGTGCTGAAGGATCCGTTCAAACCGTTGCTGCTTTTGCCGCGCGTCAAGGCCGGGTCGAAGGCCAGCACCAGCCCCGCCTGCTCGGCCAGGCTGTTCAGCGCCTGGCTCAGGTCACCGGCAGCAATCGAAAAACTGCGCACCGCGCTGCTGGGTGCTTCGGAGACCGACGTTTCAGCCGCAACCAGCGGCGCCGCGACAAAAGCCATCGCCACTGAAAGTGCCAGTGGATGCAAGGGACGAACAAAGCGTGACATGAGAAATCCTGCGAAATGGAAGGCGTTACTAACCATGACGGCCATGTCAAAAAAAGGGACAAGGAATGCGAGCGATTTGCATTAATTTTTTGAAGGCCCTGGATTTGTGGCCTCTGGGGAGATGGAATCTGCCTGTACCTGCGGGAGCGGGCTTGCCCGCGATGAGGCCTTCACATCCACACCGCCTTCGCGAGCAGGCTCGCTCCCACAGTGGTTTTGTGGTGGTTCACAAAGCGGGTGCCCACATGAATACCTGTGGAACGAGCCTGCTCGCGATGAGCCTTCACACCCAACATCGAGGGTGACTGACACCTTGATCGCGGGCAGTGTCCACAGGGATCAGCGCGGCTTGACGACCACCAGCAGATCGGTGAAGTGCTCGACGTTGATAGGCAGGTTGTCCGCCAGGGTGGCCAGGGCGGCGTCGGTGTCGTCCAGGCGGAACACGCCGGACACCCGCAGGCCTTGCAGCGCCTGTTCGTCGAAGCGCACCAGGCCGTGTCGGTAGCTGGCCAGGGCCTGGAGCACTTCGCTCAAGGGGCGGTCGTCGACCTTGAGCAGGCCTCGGGTCCAGTCGTCCGGATGGGCGTTGCCGAAGGGTCGCGGCGGTTGCACGCGGCCTTCCCGGAGGATGGTTTGCTCGCCCGCCGCGACGTTCACCGCCTGCCCCGCATTGGGTTGGGCAGCGACCACCGACTCCAGCACGCTGACCACGGTCGAGCCATCGGCCTCGCGCTTGACCAGGTAGCGCGTCCCCAAGGCGGTCGCAGTGCCCTGGTCGGTGCGCACCACAAACGGTCGCCGGGCGTCCTTGGCCACCTCGACCCACAACTCCCCGGCCAGCAGTTCGATGACGCGCTGCTGTCCGTCGAACTTCACGTCCAGCGCCGAATGGCTGTTGAGCTGCAAATGACTGCCGTCGGACAGCACCAGCTCGCGCCGCTCACCAACACCGGTGCGCTGATCAGCCATCCAGATTGGCAGGTTATCCAGCCCGATCCAGCCGCAGACCAACACCCCCACCAGCGCGAGGGCCTGGGCACTGCGCCCCGCCATCGTCGGCCGCGGCCGGGCAAAGGCTTGCTTGAGGGCCACGCGCGCCGGTGCGGCGGGAAGCTCCTGCAAATCCCCCAACAACCCACGCATGCGCTCCACCGCCACCGCGTGGCGCGGGTCGGCTTCGCACCAGCGCTCGAAAGCCTCGCGGTCGGCCGGCGTCGACAGCTCATCGTGCAACAGGGTCAACCAATGGGCGGCTGCGTTGATCATGCGATCGGAAGGTTGATCGAAAGCGTTCACGGTTGGTCCGCGCCGTACAGGGTGTTGTAGCAGTGCACCAGCGCACTCGCGACATAGTTCTTGACCGTGCTGGCCGAGACGTTCAGTTCGAGGGCAATCTCGCTGTAGGTCAGGCCATCGAGCCGGCTGAGCAGGAAAGCCTCCCGGGGTTTGCTCGGCAGACCGGCGAGCATCACGGCGATTTTCTCCAACGCTTCCAGCGCGACGTGGACCGCTTCGGGGTCCGGCATGCCGGCGTCCTGCGCCTGGATGGTCAGCGCTTCCAGGTAGGCGTGCTCGATGCGTCGACGGCGGGCGCCATCGATCAACAGGCGCCCCGCCGTCGTCGCCAGAAACGCCCGAGGCTCCTTGATGGTGTGAGGTTCAGTCAGGCTGAGCACGCGAATGAACGCGTCATGCGCCAGATCGGCCGCCCGCTGTGAGCAGCCAAGTTTTTTCCGTAGCCAACTGTGCAACCAGGAATGGTGAGCGCTGTAGAGGTCGGTGAAAGTGCGCTGACGCAGAGCCACATCGTCATCAGCCACGGAAACATCGTGCATACGAAAAAATTTCTCAAATAAGAAAGATTACCAGTCGCGTGAACGATGACAGCAAAATCATGGCAGGGCAAGCGCCCAGATCAATGACACGAACACTATTGTTGCGGCGCCACCATGCGAAAACGGATATGGATATCGTCGGACACCACGGTGTCCGCGAACTCGCCTTCACCGATTCTGAAATCGCTGCGCTTAAGCGTCAGCTGACCATCGAAGATGCCAATGGCCCTATCGGCCTTGAGCAGCACCGGCACCTCCACCACTTGGGTGATGCCTCGGAGCGTGAGCGTGCCGGTGAACAGATAACGGTGGTCACCCAGCGCTTTCACTGCGGTGGAGGCAAAGGTCGCCACCGGTGAGTTGAGCGTGTCGAACCAGGCCGGTTTTTTCAGTTCTTCGTTGGCGTCACGGCTGCCGGCATCGATGCTGTCGAGCTCGATGGTGAGCCCGGCGTGGGCCGCCGAAGGGTTGCTGGTGTCGAAATCCAGCGTGCCGTCAAAGCGGCTGAACGTACCGTAGACCCGCGTCGTGAACTGGTTGTACGTGAAGGACAGCGTGCTGGCGGTGGCATTGACCTGCTTGTATTCCACGGCATCGGCGCAGGCCAGGACGCCGAAGGTCAGCACGGTCACCCAGGCGATGGAGTGGGAAAATCGGGCCTTCATGGGATTCTCCGGCCTTGCGCAGTGTGCCTGCGCCGGCATGGGTCAGTCCGTCGAGCGCATTGACTTGATCAGGTTGTTGCGCAGTTTCACCACCGACTGCTGTAACTGCGTGAACTCCTGCGTCGTCAGCCCGGTCGCCTCGGACAGGCCGCTTTCCGGCTGGTTTTCCCGCAGCGCGCGGCCTTGTCTGGTCAGTTTGATCCGCACTTGCCGCTCGTCCTCGGGGTCGCGCTGGCGTTGCAGATAACCCATTGCCTCGAGTTTCTTCAGGATCGGCGTGAGGGTGTTGGACTCCAGAAACAGCTTTTCGCCGAGGCTGCCGACGGTCTGATCGTCAGTCTCCCAGAGCGCGACCAGGGTGATGTATTGCGTGTAGGTCAGCCCCAGCTGCTCGAGCAAGGGCTTGTAGGCCTTGCCGAACGCCAGGTTGGTGGAATAGACCGCAAAACACAGGAATTCGGAGAGTTTCAGGTCGTCCGGGTCTACCTTGGCGGTGGCGTTCATGTGCGTCCTCGATGACGGATATTCGCGTTGGCTCGACTATACGTCGTACGCGACAGTGTCGGAAGTGCGCTAACGACTCGGCCGGTTCGACCTGGGGGGGCGAACCGGCGCGGGCCTTGCATTTAAAATCACATACGCTTTTATCGCATGCGATATTAATCCGCCAAAAAAAATCAGGCGGTCAGGACATTCAGCTCCACATCAATATTACCGCGGGTGGCTTTCGAGTACGGGCAGATCTGGTCAGCGGTGTGCGCCAGCCGGGTGGCGACCTCATGAGACAGGCCCGGTACGCGCAGGGTCAAGCGTGCCTGGAGGAAGTACTCCTTGCCGCCCTGCCCCAGATCGACTTCGATGTCGACCGACAGGTCCCCCGGCAACACCACGTTCAAGTCATTGGCCACCAGCCCGACGGCGGCGGTGTAGCACGCCGACCATGCACCGGCGAACAACTGCTCGGCAGTCGGGTGCGGCTGGGCGGCGGCAAACACATGAGCCGGCTTGGCACTGCCCGGTGTCGACAGGTTGATGTCGAGGGTGCCGTTGTGGCCGCGAGACGTGATGCCGGCGGCGCTGGCGGTGGTGTGGGTCTTGCCGGTGGCCAGGACTTTTTCGATCTTGCTCATGGGGTGAATCCTCTGTGTACAGTAATTTAGAATTGTCATCGTATTCGATTTGATCGCATGCGATGTATTAATATTCACTGACACACACCTGAATGTCAACAGGCTTCAAACCAGCCTTTCGACGAACGGCGTCCAGCAATGGCTGGCACCGCTCATTGCCGGGAATGCCGTCAGAAGTAATGGTCCAGTTTCAACCGATCCAGAATCGCTTTGTCCACCGCCTCGGACGACTGCATGTGACACGCCAACGTGGCAAACCTGTAGCCCTTTCCAAACGGTGTCGCGATGACAGCTCGCCCCTCGCTGACCAGCGCGGCCCTCTAGTCCTGCCCCCTGCCGGGAATGCCGCAGTCCCGTGGATGCAGGTGAAAAGAGGCAAACACGATCGTTTCCTCGATGACACTGTCGACGTGGCTCAACAGGTATTGCCAACAGGTCAACGCGATGAAGACGGTGTAAATCGATCCGACGAACACGATGCCCAGCATCCACGAGCGACGCGTGTGTTCAAGCCCGGGCTTGTAGCGTTTGCGGAACGGCGCTGTAAGAGGGTTGCTCTTGATTGCCTCGAAGAAAGTCGGCGTCGTGAAGGCCATATACAGCGACACCGCGAACACGATGAGGCTGATGAGCAAGGTCGCAAAAAACGCCCACAGGTAGACCAGGATCACCGTAGTCAGGGCCTTTTGCGCGCCCGAAAACTGAGCCGCATCGATCCGGGTACTATTGACGATAAAGGAGTCCGCATAGGCACTGGCGACCAGCCCGAAGCCAATCGTGATCAAGGCCGTCAGGACCGTCATCCACCAGGCGTTGGCCTTGAATTTCTCCACCAGCCTGAAATGCAGGATGGAGAGAACCGATGAACTGACGCACAGCACCACCAGCAGGACTCGCCCCAGATCCTTGCTCACCGGGCTGCCGAGCCCCACCCAGAGCATCATCAACATCAATGCGCTGATGGAACCCAGGGTGATCGCCGCCCAGTACTCGCGGGCTCCCCACCAACCGGTGCTGATGTTGAGCCGCCAGGGAAAATGCTTTGAGGGCCTTCTGACAAACAGTGGCGGGTCGGTGAAGCGGTCCACCACTTCAAGAATCAAAGCAATCAGCAGGTAGGTCACGATAGTCGCGAGCATCGATCTTGAGCGTCCTTTCACAAATTTCGGACGACGTTATCTCATGAACGTGGCCGAGTTTCGATGCTTCGCAATGCCAAGCGCCCGCCTACACCAACCGCTCAATCTTCTGATGCTGCCATACCAACTTGTAATAAAGCGTCTGCAACAACAGCATCCCCAGATACGCCACCGGAAACGCCATCCACACCCCCTGCAACCCGAAGTGCCCGTCCAGCACGTACGCCACCGGCAACTGCACCCCGAGCACGCAGACGATGGAAATCGCCATCGGCACTAGCACCGAACCGCTGGCGCGCATGATGCCGCCGATGATGGCCTGGAAGCCGAACACCAGCAGGCTCCAGAGCATGATGTGCAGCAAGTGCTCGGCCATCGTGCGGGTGGCGTCTTCGGTGAGGAACAACCCCAGCAGCCAGTGCGACAACACATACCCCAGCAGCACCAGGCCACCGGTCAGGCACACGTTGATCCACAGCCCAGTGCGCAGAATCGGCCCCATCCGCTCGACCTGCGCCGCGCCAATCGCCTGCGCGCCGAGGATCGAGGCGGTGATCGCAATCGACAACGCCGGGAACTGCACGTAATTGACGATCTGCGTCACGGCGCCATAGGCTGCCGTCGCCTGCGAACCGTGCTGGTTCACCAGCGCCAGAATCACCAGCTCCGACAACGACAACACCACCATCTGCAACCCCGTGGGCAAGCCGATGCGCAACACCTTGCCGAGGATCACCGGGTCCAGGCGCATCGCGGCGAACATCTCGCGGTCCGGCGCCAACGGATGCCCGCGCCGAATCAACCGCCACGCCAACCAGCCCATCGCCGCCAGGTTGCCCACCAGCCCCGCGTACGCCGCGCTCTGGATCCCCATCATCGGCAACCCGAACCAGCCGCGAATCAAGGCCGGCGTCAGCGCCAGACCGATCAACGTCGACACCAGCAACGCCATCAGCGGCGACAGCGTATCGCTCACCCCGCGCAGCAACTGGGTGAACAGCACGTAGACCAGCAGCGACGGCATGATCCACAACATCACATGGGCATAGGCCACCGCGTCATCCAGCACATCCGCAGGCGTGCCCAACCCCTGCAAGGCCGTCCGCGCGAACAACGTGCCCAGCACCGCCGCGACCAGACCGATGATGGCCCCCAGCAGCAACGTGGCAGCGGCAATGGCCTTCACCAGATGGGTTTCACGAGCGCCCCACGCCTGCCCGATCAACACCCCCGCCCCCGCGCCGAGGCCAATCACCAAGGCGATGAAAAAGAACACGATGGGAAACATCCCCGACACCGCCGCCAGCGCCTGGGTGCCGAGCATCTGGCCGATGTAGATGCTGTTGACCGTGCCCGTCATGGATTGCAGGAAATTGGACAGGACCATGGGGCCGAGGAAAAACAGATAGGTTTTCCAGAGGGGACGTTGGGTGGTGGCGGTGTGCATGGGGTGCGAGTCCGGCTCGATGGCGAGGGTGGGATTCTAGAGGATAGCGTCAGCGGCGATGAACAATTTGAAAGGCAGGATTCTAGGCGAGTTTGAGGGTTGTCAGCCGGGTGATGCGAAAGTCCTAGGACGTTATAAAGGGTCCTACAAAAATCTAGGAATCCGTCACCTACCCTGCTGTTCCGATGAAGCTTAAAGTCGATTCCGTCGCCCTGAATGGCGATTCGGGTTTGGCGACCCGATGGATCGGATGCACAAGCGCTGTGCTTTAATGCACGCGCTTTTGCATACCCGCAAAGCTGTCTTTATGGCAGCTGTGCGCGGGAGACCCTCGGGTCTGCCGGAATCCCGATCCCCGGCTCGCCAACCCGCGTACAGCTGTCACCCATTCGCTTGGCGACGATTGAGGGACAGTCCTACTTTGCCTTGATCGGAGATTTACTCATGGAAAGATACATGCCCCTCACCGGAATCGACCTGGTCCCGGCCTCTCTGCTGATAGATACCCAAGCGCCCCTCGACGTTCTGCAAGCTGCCGCTGATTACCGCATTCGCACCGTCACGCAAGTCCTGGAAAACATCGCCTTTCGCGCCGAGCTGGGTTGCGACACGGTGGTGTTGAAGGATTTTTGTCAGTTGCTTGCCATTCCGTTGCGGGATGGGTGTGATTTGCTGGATGTGGTTGGGCGGCGGTTGCGGGCGCAGGCTAAGGGGTGAGGGAGAACGGGCGCTGAGGCGCCCTTTTTTATTGCTCTGGACGAGGTCTCCTTTCGGCCAGGAGCGGCCGTTCCTCACTCGCCGCTTTCATCACAAACTGACATTACCGGCCAGTTTTATCTCCAAGCTTTCTTGATTGTTTAAGAGAGCGAGTTTGCTCCTTCTCGCGTTTAAGAAACTGGTGTGATGCTTCGAATCACTCGGCAGTGAATAGCGTTCGGTTCAAGTGATAACGCCACGGCTCTAATTGCCTTTTGAAGGTGTTTAGTTTCAGGATCGTGAGTGAAACCTTCAAAGTCGGCCCTGCTTTTCCATTGCGCATAGTTCACCACATGTCGCCCGTCGAAACTGGCGTGAAAGGTCGAGGAGATGAAGCCGGGCCTGTGACGTATCCATCGCTCAACCTCGCCAGCGATGGCGTCGATCAGTTCTAGCTGCTTGTCCGCGGGCACATCGAACCGAACAATCTGTGTAAATGTGTCGCCTTCTTCAATGTGAATTAGCGCCATGATTGACCTTCTTTTTGGTGGCTTCTTCTGATGACACCGGCCATGCTTATGCGTGCATTTGAAATGCATGGGCCGGTGCCTGTTGAGAAATTTCAGCAGTAGGCTTTTTATTCGCCGAAGGCCTCCATGAGTACTTGAACCAACTCTCCTCCTTCTGGTGTGGCCCAACTGCCTGCCAGTTCGGCGATCAATTGATTGGTTGTGGTCAGCGTCACACCGGCTTTGTCCATACGGCGCAAAGCGATGTCATCCGCCATGGCTGTCGGTGAGGCGCCACCATCAGCAACAACTTGCACTTCGTAACCATCACGTACCAGCGAGAGTGCTGGATAAACGGTGCACACATCGTTAGTTACGCCGGCAATAATCAGTTTGTTGCGGCCAGTCGCTTTCACAGCTGCGGCGAAGTTATCATCGTCCATAGCATTGACGATGCCCATGCGCTTGATACGTCCGGCAAACTCAGTTGGGAGGATTTCTTCCAGTTCGCTCAGCAGCGGGCCTTGGGCATACTCTTCCATGCTGGACGTCAGTACCACGGGAAGCTTGAGAATGCGGGCAGCTTTGGCCAGCATCAGAGCGTTGCGCTTCAGTTCTTCAAAAGGCATGGATTTAGCCCAGCCCATGGTTCCGACCTGGTGGTCGATCAGTAGCAAGGCGGCATTATCGGCATTGAAGTTTTCGAATGACATTGTGATTCTCCTGGCAACTGCGATGGGGACTTTTCCCCTGGTTAAAAAGCTTGCAGTGTTCCGAAGTCACCGCGCCGGTAGCCATCGACTGCTGCGGCCAGCGCGTCCCTCGAAGCGAGGGCGATTGGCCCTTGCCAAAACACAGGTTGATTCAACGGAGTGCCGGAAAATAAGACTGCCTTGGCATTTCCGTTCTTTGCTTGCAGGGTGACAACCCGATCCGCGCGCTGAGGAAGATTGACCGGCGCCTTGGGGTCATTCAGATCGAAAGGCTGGCCGTCCACATACACCTCACCGCCGATAGGCATCACGAATGCCACGTGTCCTTCTGGAACCGGGATCTTCACTTCGCTTGAAGCGTCAAGAGTGATGTCCAGAAGCCTTACGTCCGTGGGTAGTAGCAACGGAGAAGCCAGCCCTTCGAAGTTGCCTAATGGAACTCTGATTTTAGCCCCAGCCCGATAAGCCGTAGGTACGTCCTGAGCTTCCACGCTGAAGACAAATGGCGCATCTGCCTGTTTGTCCTGTGGGAGGTTGATGAAGATTTGCAACATGTGAACGGTCTTGCCCGGCTGGGCCGGGACCTCTTCATGAACAATGCCTTCACCCGCCGCCGTCCAGTGCAAACCACCCGGTTGGATCAGGTTGCGGTTGCCTAGCGAGTCCCGGTTATCGATGCCTGTTTCCGAATCCAGGAACAGGTAGGAGACCGCAGAAAAGCCCGCATGTGGATGCGCGGGAAAGGTTGGTCCGCTAATCCATGCGTGGTCTACACCCAAGAACGGATCGATAGGTTTCGCGTACTGATCACCCCGCAGGGTGAACGCCCGGAACTGGCTGCCGTGGTTCATGCGTTGTAAACGTGCGATGGGTAGCATGGTTGCGGTCCTCAGGCCTCTTGAGACAGGGTTGGATAATCGATATAGCCTTCTGCGCCTGGGGCGTAAAAAGTATTTTTGTCTGGCGTATTCAATTCAGCACCTACCCGGAACCGTTCAGGCAGATCGGGGTTGGCCAGGAAGGTGCTGCCGAATACTGCGGCGTCTGCTTTACCTTCATTAATCAGCGACTCGGCGCTTTCTTTGGTCTGGCCACTGCCGATCAGGTAGCTGCCATCGAACAGCGGGCGCAGCGCCCCGTGGTAGTCAAACTTGGCCCCGAACAGCGCTACATGTAGATAAGCAAGCTGTAGGTCACGAAGCTGCTTGACCAGATAGGTGTAGGTTTCCTGCGGATTGGCATCGACGATGTCGTTGAAGTTCATCTCCGGGGAAATCTTGATACCGACACGATCGCTGCCCACTTCATTCACCATGGCGGCGAGCACCTCCAGTACGAAGCGAGTGCGGTTTTCAACCGAACCACCGTACTGGTCGTTGCGCTGGTTGCTGCCGGTGGAGAGAAACTGCTCAGGCAGGTAGCCCGAGGCGGCGTGCAGTTCAACGCCGTCGAAACCCGCTGCAATCGCCCGGCGCGCTGACTGGCGGTAACCTTCAACAACCTCAGCAATTTCAGCGATGGTCAGGGCGTGGGGTATTACAAAATCCTGCAATCCTGTACCGGTATAGGTCTGACCGGCGGCTTTGATCGCCGAGGGCGCCTGCGGTTGTGCGCCATCAGGCAGCAACGAAGGATGAGACACGCGTCCGCAATGCATCAGTTGCATGAAGATGCGCCCACCGCGAGCGTGAACAGCGTCGGTGACTTTTTTCCACGCCGCGACCTGCTGGGTGGTTTCGATACCGGGTGTGCGGATATAGCCTTTGCCTAGCGCAACCGGGAATACGCCTTCGCTGATGATCAATCCCGCAGAGGCGCGTTGTGCGTAGTAGCTTGCAACCAGCTCGCTGGGCACGCCGGCATCATCTGAGCGCGAGCGGGTCATTGGTGCCATGACCATACGGTTGGATAGTGTGTAGCGGCCTACCTGGACTTCGGAAAAAAGAGATTTCATTTCGGTGCCTCTTTGAGTGATGGGCCCATGATTGATCAATCCGTATTCGGGATAAATGCCGTAAAATCGAAATTACTAATCCATAGATGGGATAATCCTTTGGACTTCCTTAACGACATGGCGCTGTTTGTCGAAGTGGTAAAGGCGCGCAATTTCACGCGTGCGGCAGAAACGCTGGGAATACCCAATTCGACTTTGTCACGGCGTATCAGTGAGCTAGAGAAAGGCATTGGCTTGCGGTTGTTGCACCGCACGACGCGCAAGATAGAGCCGACCGAAGCGGGTCGGCTGTATTTTGAACGCTGTAAGCGGATCGTCGATGAGGCTCGTCTGGCGCATGAGCAGCTAGGTGAAATGTTGGCCCGTCCCAGTGGACTACTGCGTGCCTCGTTGCCCGTAGACTTCGCCACCGTCTACCTGGCCCCGTTGATTGCGGAGTTTTCGCAGCTCTATCCCGGTATCAATTTCGAATTCGATCTGAGCCCACGCCAGGTCGATCTGATCACTGATCCCGTGGACGTTGTGATTCGGATGGGGGAGCCTGCAGATTCCAATCTGATAGCTCGTAAACTCGCGAGTTTGGGGCGCAGGCTGTATGCCTCTCCCAGATACTTGGAGATATCCGGTGAGCCTGGACGTCCATCGGAACTGGTTAATCATGAGTGCCTACGTTTGCGTGGCCAGGGTGCAGGTCGTTGGACGCTGTCTTGCGATTCTGAGAGGGTGGATGTCGATGTCGGAGGGCGATTCGAACTTAACAGTGTAGGCATGCTGAGGCGTCTGGCATCTTTGGATCTTGGCGTGGCGTTGTTGCCTGAGGGGATCGCAGCCCAAGATGTTTCTGACGGGAAACTTCGCAAAGTGCTACCGCAATGGCAAGCATTGCCCGTTTCAGTTTACGCGCTGACTGAAACCCGCTTGCTTCCAGCGAAAACGCAAAAATTCATTGAGTTTCTGCGAGATAAGCTTGAATGCGCATAGTGTTCAAAGTACATGACTGCTTTTGGCCGATAGCTGCCGCTCCTGACCGTCCGCATTCGGCCAAAAGCAGACAGTCATGCCCAGCCGTCTCAGCTATCTGCCAGGCGATATAGTGCTTGGGCATGGGATGCCGTTAAACCGGCACGTTGCAGATTTCGGCGACTTTGGGAGCTGGCCAGCGCTGTCGCAGCGACCCAGTGGCAGCCATGCTTCTTTGCTTGCTCTATTCGGTGAGAAATCAGTGCGCCGTGATAGCCATAGCCCCGGGCATCCTTTCGGGTTGCTGCCGTTCCAAGGTAAGCAATGCCGTTGCTGGCCAAGTACATCGCTGCCCCTGCTACTACCGCCCCCTCCGCTTTCAAGACGTAGATTTTCATTCGTCCGTCAGGCCTCTGCCCTGCAAAGGAAGCCTGATTCAGCAGCCGATGCTCCGGCTTGGTATGAAAGCCGCCCGCGTGCACATCTGCGAATTGAGTCAGAGTCTTCGGGGTGACCTCTTCAATTTCGAATGAGTGACGACTCAAAACCACCTTTTCAATGGCACAAGCGAATTGCAAGTGAGTCCAGCCCCTCAAACGCTCAAGCCGTGCTTCACCCACAAAAGCGTATTGCTCAAGTGCCGAAGGTTTTCCGATAAGAGGGGTTACGGGCGAATGTTCCGCTGACTCATTGAGCAGTTTCAACACCGCCAGAGGATCACCGGCGATATCACCGTAGATGCGGTTAAACATTGGGCTGGGCGATGCGCTCACTTGAAAGCATGGAAAGTCTGCATTGAAAAAAACACGTGCACCGTAAGGATTTCCGCTGACCTCGGCCAGGCTCTCAACGCGCGAACGTAAATATTCGCTTTCTGCGGCCTCAATCTTAAGAGCCAGTTCAACATCCATATTCGTTGTTCCTTTGAAATGTCAGGAGCGGTAAAGCGCATCGAACAATACGCTCGAGTCCTGGTACGTACCAGTGGCTGGATTAGCTTCGGGTGTCCGCGTCAGGTCGTTTTCTGCCTCTCGCGACCGGCAGCAATCGTACAAAAGCGGCCGGCCAACACCTACGGATCTCCTGACGGATTCAGAATCCAAAATCCTTGCAATTTCTTATGGCAATTTGCCTATCGGGCAGTAATAATGCATCTGCGAATCATTACCATTAATGACATTGATCATCTTCCATCGCAGGTACCTCCCCCCCATGTTGTTTCCTTCTCGCCCTACGCTGCTCGCCGTATGCTGCTCGGTCAGTTTCTTCGCCCAGGCTGCGGAACCTCTCGAACTGGGAGTGACCGATGTTACTGCCACTGCGATTAAACCCAACTCCAACACGCTACCGGCCCCCTATGCCGGCGGTCAGGTGGCGAGGGGTGGCCAGATGGGAGTGCTGGGTAATCAGGACAACATGGATGTCCCCTTCGTAATGACCAGCTACACCTCGAAGTTGATTGAGGATCAACAAGCTGAAGACGTCGGTGATGTACTGCTCAATGATCCCTCGGTGCGTCAATCCTATGGGTTTGGTAACCAGTCCCAAGTGTTCGTCATTCGAGGCTTGCCATTAACCGGCGACGATATTTCCTACAACGGATTGTATGGCGTCTTACCTCGTCAAATCCTGTCGACGGACGCCATCGAGCGCGTCGAGGTGTTCAAAGGCCCCAATGCCTTCATTAACGGTGTGAGCCCCACGGGCTCGGGTCTTGGGGGCGGAGTCAATCTTCAACCTAAACGCGCAGAGGATGTACCAACGCGTCGCTATACGCAGGACATCAGCACTGATGGCCGTATCGGCGAGCATTTGGATATCGGGCAGCGGTTCGGTGAAGATAACCGGTTTGGCGCCAGGTTGAACCTGAGCCAGCGGGAAGGTGAAACGGCGATCGATAATGAAGATCAACGCACAAAGTTGTTCGTCGCGGGTCTTGATTATCGCGGTGACGGCTTCCGCGCTTCCACCGATTTCGGTTATCAGAAACAGCGCGTCACCGGACTGCGCAACTCTGTCAACGTTGGCAATGCCACCCACATTCCCACTGCCCCTCACGCCAGCCATAACTATGGCCAGGACTGGACCTACTCGGAAACTGAAGACACGTTCGGCATGGTTCGCGGTGATTGGGACCTGAGCGAGAACTGGACGGCATACCTTGCCGGTGGAGCGAAGCACACCCGTGAAACAGGGGTTTACGCCACGCCTACCCTTGTAGGCAATAATGGGGTCGCGACCATTGGTGGCTCGGAAATTCCTCACAATGAAGACAACACGACCTTCAGTGCGGGGCTCAATGGGCGCTTCAATACTGGCCCTGTTTCCCATCAGGTCGCGATCGGCGGCTCAACGATCTGGACTGAGCAGGAAAACGCATACACGTTCTATCGCTCTGTCACTGGCAACAGCAATATTTACAATACCCCAGCGCTTCCCAAGCCAACTGCTGTGTCCAGCACCGGCGGTGAAATGGGTGATCCAGGGGTGACCGGCAAAACCCGAAATCGTAGCCTCGCGATTTCCGATACGCTGGGCTTGTTCGATGACAAACTGCTCGTCACTTACGGCGTCCGGCGTCAGCAGCTACGTGTCGAAAACTACAAATACGACGGCACCACTTCAAACGGTGTAGCCAACCCGGCAAACGATGGCACTCGCAGCACCCTCTACGATGAGTCCATCACCACGCCTGTTTACGGCATCGTGTTCAAGCCTGTGGACAGCGTTTCTTTTTACGCCAACCGAATCGAAGGCCTTGCAAAAGGGCCAGTGGCGTCTGGTACAGGCATCACGAACCTGGGCGAAGCCTTCCCTCCTGGACGCACGAAACAGTTGGAAGCGGGTATCAAGCTGGACCAACAAACCTTCGGCGCCAACCTGAGTGTGTTCCGCATCGAGAAACCTTCCGATGGTTATGTCGACAACGCGCAGAGGCTCTATGTGCGCGATGGCGAACAGGTCAACAAGGGACTGGAGATCAGCGTGTTCGGTGAACCCATCGAAGGCCTACGGTTGATGGCGGGCGGTACCCGCATGACCTCTGAGCTGAAGAAAACCGCTGGCGGCCTGAACGATGGCAACCACGCGATTGGAGTGCCTACGTTTCAACTCAATGCCAGCGTAGACTGGGACGTTCCGGGCATCGAAGGTGCCGCCCTGAGCGCAAGGATGCTGCGCACTGGCGGGCAGTATGCCGATCAGGCGAATAACTTGAGCTTGCCTACATGGAACCGTTTCGACGCTGGGGCACGCTATAAAATGAAGCTCGCTGAAAAGGACCTGACCTTGCGAGTAAACGTGGAAAACATTACCGACAAGAATTACTGGGCGTCGGCAAATGGCGGCTATCTCTCGCAGGGTGACCCGCGCTTGGTGAAGTTCTCGGGAACCGTTGATTTTTAATTACACCCCGCGAAATTCTGGAGTATCAACGCTATCCAAGGCTCATAGAGCGAGAAAGACCGTCGACTGGCAAGCGCCGATCGAAGCGAGCCTGGATAGATCTACTTCAGCGACATGAGAGTAAGCCTCTGACCGAAAGCAGCCGCTCGTGACTGGCTGCTTTTGGTTGCAGACTCTCGTCAGTAATCGAAAACTACTTGCCTAAAATTTCCTCGATGGTGTCGTCGTGACAGATGACTTCTTGAGGCTTGCTGGTTTTAACCACGGGCACCTGGATCGTGACAGGCGGAGCGCCTGGGCGTCCATTAAGGCAAGTCGCCACCTCCTCTCTTCCGGGACTGATGAGCAGACCTCATGAAGCCTTGCCGATTTAACTATCTAGTCCTTAATCGTTAGCCCGCTTACTGTTTCCCAACGCCATATTTGGGAGATCGAAATGCACAAGCGCACACTTGGAAACAGTTCACTCGAAGTGTCAGCCCTGGGCTTGGGTTGCATGGGCCTGAGCCATGGCTACGGCCCGGCGACTGACACACAACAAGCCATTACGCTGATCCGTTCGGCGGTTGACCGAGGCGTTACGTTCTTCGATACCGCCGAGGTTTACGGTCCGTACCTGAACGAGCAAGTGGTGGGTGAGGCATTGGCGCCAGTTCGCGATCAAGTGGTCATCGCCACCAAGTTCGGCTTCACCTTCGGTGCCGACAATAAACAGCAGATTCTGAATAGTCGCCCTGAGCACATTCGACTCGCCGTCGAAGGCTCGTTGCGCCGACTTAAGACCGATTTCATCGATTTGCTTTACCAGCATCGGGTTGACCCGGACGTACCGATTGAAGACGTCGCCGGTGCAGTGAGAGATCTGATTGGCGAAGGCAAGGTCAAACACTTCGGCCTTTCGGAAGCCGGTGCGCAAACCATTCGCCGTGCACATTCGGTGCAGCCAGTCACGGCGCTGCAAAGCGAATACTCATTGTGGTGGCGTGAGCCTGAGCAGGAAATCCTGCCGACGCTCAAGGAGCTGGGGATCGGCTTCGTGCCGTTCAGCCCACTGGGCAAGGGTTTTCTCACCGGCACAGTAGCGGCCGACGCCACATACGGCAGCGACGATTTTCGCAGCATCGTGCCGCGCTTCAGTCAGTCGGCACTGCAAGCCAATCAAGGGTTGGTGGTGTTGATCCGCCAGATAGCCGCGCAAAAACAAGCGACACCGGCGCAGATCGCTCTGGCCTGGTTGCTCGCGCAAGCGCCCTGGATTGTGCCGATTCCCGGGACGACCAAATTGCATCGCCTGGAAGAAAACCTTGGCGGCGCGGACATCACCCTCGATGCGGGCGAACTCCAGGCCATTGACACCGCACTGGCGCAGATCCGCATCGAAGGCGAGCGTTATCCCGAGGCCCTCAAGGCGCGCGTCGGGCGATGAACAACGATCACGATCCGCTACGGCGTACGGTGATCGCCGCACTGGCGAGCGCCCCGTTGCTGTCACTCGCCGACACGCAAACCGCCAGCGAAAGACCACGTTCAGGCTCGCGAATTCTGGTCGCGTACTTTTCCCGCTCCGGCAATACCCGCGTGGTTGCCGGGCTCATCCAGCGCGGATTGGGTGCCGACCTGTTCGAGATCCGTCCGGCCAAAGCCTACCCCGAGGACTACCTGCAAACCGTGGAACAGGCGCGTCAGGAGCGTGACAGCGGCTTCGAGCCCGAGCTGGAAAGCAAGGTTCATGCTCTGAGCGACTACGACACGATCTATCTCGGCTTTCCGATCTGGGGTGAAACCGCCCCGCCGATCGTGCGCGCCTTTCTCAGCGTCCACGACCTGACTGGCAAGACCCTCATCCCCTTCAACACCCACGGCGGTTATGGCTTGGGCAACAGCCGCAGTGTGCTCGTCAAGCACGCACCGAAGACTAAGGTTCTGGAAGGTTTCGTGATGGAGGGTGAACAGGAGAGCAAGACCATGGAACGGGTGAACGGCTGGTTGAGCGATCACCCACTCACGCGTTAATCGAATTCTGTACGGAGTGACATCATGAAAATCCGCACGTTGGGCAATGGCCTGGAAGTGTCCGCACTGGGCCTTGGTTGCATGAGCATGACCTCGGCCTACGGCCCGGCCGCCGACAAGGCCAGCATGATCACGCTGATTCGTTCGGCCCACCAGCAAGGCATCACCTTGTTCGACACCGCTGAAGCGTATGGTCCGTTCGCCAATGAAGAACTGCTCGGCGAGGCCTTGCAACCGATCCGTGATCAGGTCGTCATCGCCACCAAGTTCGGCTTCGATATCGACCTGATCACCGGTGCACGCGGCGGCGGCACCAACAGCCGTCCGGAGCATATCCGCGCCGTGGCCGAGGCGTCGTTGAAACGTCTGCGCACCGATTGCATCGACCTGTTTTATCAGCACCGCGTTGATCCGCAGGTGCCGATCGAAGACGTTGCCGGCACCGTCAAGGAGCTGATCGCCGAGGGCAAGGTCAAGCATTTCGGCCTGTCTGAGGCGGGCGTGAAAACCATTCGCCGGGCGCACGCGGTGCAACCGGTCACTGCGGTGCAGAGCGAATATTCGCTGTTCTGGCGCGGCCCGGAGCTGGAACTGCTGGCAGTGCTGGAAGAACTGGGGATCGGCTTCGTACCGTTCAGCCCTCTGGGCGCCGGTTTCCTCACCGGCCAGATCGACGAGCACACGCAGTTCGACGCCAGTGATTTCCGCAACTTCGTCCCGCGTTTTTCCCCTGAAGCGCGCAAGGCCAATCTGGCATTGGTCGATGTAGTCAAAGCTGTCGCGCAACGCAAAGACGCTACGCCGGCACAAGTGGCGCTGGCCTGGTTGCTCGCACAGAAACCGTGGATTGTGCCGATCCCGGGCACGACCAAACCCCATCGACTGGAAGAGAACCTGGGCGCCGTCGAGCTGCAACTGACCGACGATGACCTGCGCGTGATCAACGAACAGATGGCGCAGATCCAGGTGCACGGTGAACGCTTGCCGGAATCGGCGCTGAGAATGACCGGACTCTGAGTCTGCCCAACGCGGCGCTGCGTGCGGCGCCGCTTTCATTGCCTGACCGGAGTTGATCCAATGAACCGATTGATCGCGCCACTCGTTGCTTTGTCATTCATGGCGGTAGAAGCCCAGGCCGCCAACGAAATCCGCATTACCCCGAACGGCTCCCAGCCCTCGATCAAGGGCGCAGCGCAAAACTTTACCGGCTCTGTACGCGTCGATGGTCTTTTCAAGGGCGAATCACCCGCACGCATCGGCGGCGGCACGGTGACCTTTGAACCTGGCGCACGCACGGCGTGGCACACCCATCCGCTAGGGCAAACGCTGATCGTCACCGCGGGGGTTGGCTACGTGCAGCAAGAAGGTGGCCCGCGACAGGAGATCCGTCCGGGCGACATTGTCTGGATTCCACCGCACACCCGTCACTGGCATGGTGCCACCGCCAGTAACGCCATGACCCACATCGCCATCGCTGAAGCCGAGGACGGCAAGACCGTCACCTGGGCGGAGCAGGTCTCGGAGGCGCAATACGTCGGCCAATGAAGTTACGGAATGTGTCGAGGCTGCTCGCCCGGCACCTTCGCGGGAAACCGTCATCCGACCTCCAGGCCCCGCACCAGCGGGGTCGCGCCGGGATTTCAGCGGTTATGGCAACACCCACTCATGAGTTCTACTCAGGAGTCCATGCGCAATATCGGGGTTAATCGCCCCAACCATCCTCCGTACGATCCAGCGACACCGCATCGACCCCCACTGGATGGAGCCTTTCACGATGACCACTGACCGACGCAACTGCACTGCCCTCCCCGCACTCATGGCGCTTTGTCTGGGCGTCGGGGCGATGTTCAGCGTTACCACTCAAGCAGCCGAGGCAGCGCAGACCATGACCCGCACATCAGCCAGCGCAACTACTTTGTCGAGCCAACAACAAACGATTCCACTGATCGCCGCGTTCATGGCGACCAGCGACATGCCCAACCTCGACGCGGCGCTCAATCAGGGGCTCGATGCCGGCCTGACCATCAGCGAAACCCGCGAAATTCTGGTGCAGCTCTACGCCTATGTCGGCTTCCCGCGCAGCCTCAATGCCTTGAACGAGCTGATGACGGTGGTGCAGGTGCGCAAACAGCGCGGCATCAACGATGCGCCGGGACGCGAGCCGGGCCGCGCTGTCCCGACCGGTGACGAACTGCTGACAGCCGGCACCGCGAATCAAACCAAGATCTCCGGAGGCCCGGTCAAAGGCCCGGTGTTCGAGTTCGCTCCGGTGATCAACCGGTTCCTGCAAACGCACTTGTTCGGCGACATCTTCGAACGCGACAACCTCGACTGGCAAAGCCGCGAACTGGCGACCGTCGGGGCGCTGGCAGCGACGCCGGGAGTGGAATCGCAGCTGCGCTCGCACATGGCGGCGAGCCTGCGCGTCGGTCTCAGTGCGGCACAGTTGCGCCAAGTTACCGAGCTGCTGAAAAAACACGGCGATGCGCAGACGGCTGAACGTGCCAGCACCGCGCTGACCCAAGCCCTCGCGGTTGCGGGGAAATAACATGAAAACTGCAAAGCATTTGCTGAGCATCTCGCTGTTGAGCCTGTTGGCGGCCTGCGCGAACCATTCCGAAGGCCCGCTGCTGATCCAGAAGCAAGGCAGCTTCGCCGTCGGCGGAACGATGACCACGGCACCGGGCACCTTCAACCTGCGCCAACCGATGACGCCCAACGGCCAGACTTACCATGGCGACCACGCCTACGCCTTCTACCAGATCCCGGTGGATGCGCGAAAACTGCCCATCGTCATGTGGCACGGCGCCGGTCAGTTTTCCAAGACCTGGGAAACCACCGCCGATGGCCGGGAGGGTTTTCAGAACATCTTTCTGCGCCGCCACTACGGAGTCTATCTGATCGATCAGCCTCGGCGTGGTGGTGCCGGGCGTAGCGTGGTCGAGACCACAATCAAGCCGACGCCGGACGAACAACTGTGGTTCAACCAGTTCCGCATCGGCCTGTGGCCCAACTACTTCAACGGCGTGCAAGTGGCACAGGACGCTCAAACCCGCGAGCAGTTTTTCCGGGCGATGACGCCAAACACCGGGCCATTCGACATGGGCGTGGTCTCCGATGGCGTGTCGGCGCTGTTCGACAAAATCGGCCCGGGGATTTTGTTCACCCATTCGCAAGGTGGCGGGCCGGGCTGGTTAACGGCGACCAAGAACGACAAGGTCAAAGCCATCGTGGCGTTCGAACCGGGCAGCAGTTTCGTGTTTGCTGACGGTGAAGTGCCGGCGCCGATTCCCAGCGCGTTCGACACGGTGCAAGGCGCAGCGGTGCCGATGGAGCAATTCATGGCACTGACGCGCATTCCGATCCTGATCCTCTACGGCGACAACATCCCGGAACAGGCCGTAGACCTGCCCGCGCAGGACAGTTGGCGCGCGCGCTTGACGATGGCCCGCCTGTGGCGTGATGCGGTCAATCGGCACGGCGGTGACGTACGGCTGATCCACCTGCCGGAAATCGGCATCCACGGCAATACCCACTTCCCCATGTCCGATTTGAACAACGTGCAGATCGCTGATCTGGTCGCGCAATTTCTCAAAGAAAAACAGCTGGACTGACCCAAACACTTTTGCAACTGCCACCCTTTTGATTGCTCAGGAGCTTCACGTGAAGAACACTCTCAAAGCCACGCTCATGTCGGCATTGGTCGGCCTATCGGCGGGCGAAGCCTTGGCCGCCGACTACAAAAAGAACCCATTCAGCCTCGCCTACGACGGCGCGATCAGCAAGAACGAAGCGAGCAAGGTGAACATTCATCCGGTCAGCTACAAACTCAATGGTCTGGACATCGCCGCCAACGTGTACACGCCGGCCAACTACGACGCGAAGAAGACCTATCCGACAGTGGTCGTCGCGCACCCTAACGGCGGCGTGAAAGAACAAGTCGCGGGTCTGTACGCCCAACGCCTGGCCGAACAGGGCTACATCACCATCACCGCCGATGCGGCCTATCAGGGCGCCAGCGGTGGTCAGCCGCGCAGCATCGATAAACCGGCGTATCGCATCGAAGACATCCACGGCATGGCCGACTTCATCAGCCAGTTTGCCGGTGTCGATGACAAGCGTCTGGGTCTGCTCGGCATTTGTGGCGGCGGTGGCTATTCGTTGGCGGCGGCGCAAACCGACAAACGCTTCAAATCGCTGGCGACGGTGAGCATGTTCAACTCGGGCCGGGTACGCCGCAACGGCTACAACGACTCGCAAATCGACAGCATCCAGCAACGTTTGCAACAGGCATCAGCAGCCCGCGCGCAAGAAGCGGCGGGCGGTGCGGTGCTGTATTCGGGCGATGCCAACCTCACCGATGAGCAGATAGCCAAACTGCCCTTCGAACTGTATCGCCAGGGCTACGAGTACTACTGGAAAACCCACGCACACCCCAACTCGACCTTCAAATACACCACCAGCAGCTTGCTGGATCTGATGCGTTTCGACGCCACCGACCACATCGAGCTGATCAATCAACCCTTGCTGATGATCGCCGGCAGCAAGGCAGACAGCCTGTACATGACACAGGATGCGTTCCCGAAAGCCACCGGCACTCCTGACAAAGAAGTGTTCATCCTCGACGGCGCCACGCACATCGAAACCTATTGGGTGCCGCGTTATGTCGATGCCGCGATTGGCAAACTGAACACGTTTTACGCACGCACCTTGTAAGCAACTCTCTGGGGGTCGCGCATCCATGCGCAACCTGCTTTCATGGATAAATCCCGCGCCCCTCATGGAAGGTTCTCATCAATGTCCCGCGCCAACCTCAACGACCTGCAAGCCTTCGTGGTCATTACCCGCGAAGGCAGCTTCACCCGCGCCGCCGCCCAGCTTGGCGTCTCGCAGTCGGCGCTGAGCCACACCATGCGAGCATTGGAAAGCCGATTGGGTGTGCGCCTGCTGACACGAACCACGCGTAGTGTCTCGCCGACCGAGGCGGGTCAGCGGCTGTATCAATCGATGGCGCCGCGGTTCGATGAGATCGAACTGGAACTGGCCGCCGTCAGCGAATTTCGCGACACCCCTGCCGGCAATGTGCGCATCCAGGCGTCGGAACACGCGGCGAACAATATTCTCTGGCCGAAGCTGCTGAAGGTGCTGCCCGACTACCCGGACATCAAAGTCGAAATCACCGTTGACTACGCCCTTTCCGACATCGTTGCACAGCGTTATGACGCGGGTGTGCGCCTGGGCGATCAGGTGGCCAAGGACATGATTGCCGTGCCGATCGGTCCATCGCTGCGCATCGCCGTTGTTGGCGCGCCGGAGTATTTCAAACAACGGCCTTACCCGATGGAACCGGGAGATCTGGCGGCGCACAACTGCATCAACCTGCGCCTGCCGACGCACGGCAGCCTGATGCAATGGGATTTCGAAAAGGATGGCCACGAACTCAAGGCCCGCGTCGAAGGCCAATGGACATTCAACAGCAGCGTGCCCATTCTGCGTGCGGCCGTGGCGGGATGTGGCTTGGGTTTCCTGCCTGAGGACATGGTGGCGAAGGAGCTTGCCGACGGTAGCCTTGTGCGGGTCCTGGAAGATTGGTGCCAACCCTTTGCCGGTTATCATCTCTACTACCCCAATCGCCGTGAACATTCATCAGCGTTTGGCGTTGTCGTTGAAGCGTTGCTCTACAAGCCCTGAGTCATCGACCTTCAAGACGCATGGGTTTCATCCACCCTGCCACCCACGAAGCCGCCATTACCGATTGGCTTAGACGGAGCATCAAACCCGGCATCCGCTTGGTATCAATTTGTTCTGGAGCTCTTGCAGCCGCACGGGCCTGAGGCGCCGGCTAGTCAGATGCGCGATGTTGGAGCTATCCCGCATCAGTCTGTGCCAGGGGATCGCGCCTGACTCATACCCATGGAACCATGGCCTCTTGCCTGCCGGCTACTGCGCCGTAGCTCTTGTGGAGTGCGTCCGACAACGCGCATGAAGCTGCGAAGCATATGATCGGCATCGCCGAATCCACAGCGCCTGGCGATACCCTCGAACGTCTGGTTGCTGTCCTCAACCAACGGCCGTGCCGACTCAATACGTAGACGTTCGACTGCTTTGGAGGGAGTCACTCCGATAGCCGCAGCAAATACGCGGCCAAACTGGCGCACGCTCATACTGGCGATGTCGGCCAATCGTTCAACGGACAAATCTTCCTGCAGGTGATCGCGTGCATACGTCAGCACCGCACGGATCCGGTCCGAACCCGGGTCAAAATCCAGCAACGAAGAAAACTGATACTGACCACCTGGCCGCTGATAATAAACCACCAGCATGCGCGCGACGGACCGCGAAACTTCCTTGCCCAGGTCTTGCTCAATCATGGCCAGGGTCATATCGATACCCGCCGACATACCCGCGGACGTCCAGACATTGCCGTCTTCGGTCCAGATTCTGTCTCCATTGACCTGCAGCGACGGGTATCGCGCTTGCAATTGCGGCGCATAGTTCCAGTGGGTGGTGGCCACGCGGCCATCGAGCAGACCGCTCTCGGCAAGCAAAAAGGCGCCCGTACACACACTCGCAGTGCGACGTGAGTTCGCGGATATCTGCCGTATGATCGCCGCCAATGAAGGCATCCTGTCAGCGATCGGCGCGGTTGGCGCTCCGACGACGATGAGCGTATCGAAGTGCTCGACAGCCTGTATCGCTTCCGTTGCAACCTGCAGCCCGCTCGACGCATCGATCAACCCGCCCTCCAGTGAGGCAATGGTGAATCGATAGCTCGAAGGACGTCCACGATTGGCGTTACTGAAGGCTTCGAGCGGGCCGCTCAGATCAAGGAGTACAAAGCCTGAGTAAACCAGAAAACATATATGACGCTGCATGAACGAAACGCCCGAAGTCCGAGTGATGGCGTCATGGTAAGCGGTTGCAACCTGGAAGGGCATCATAATTGCGATGCCGCTGGCGCACGCCAGGCGCCGCGCTTCTTGGCCGAAAGCCAAGGAAAAATGTCCATTGCGCCGGATCCTTGCAACGTACCTTGAATGCACCCAAACATGCATGAGGACTTGCAAATGACCTTCAACATTCATCCCGGAAAATTTTTGACATGCGCCCCGCTGCTGGCCGCATTACTGATGGCCCCCGGCATGGGCTACGCCGCCGAAGACCCTTATGCGGATCCGGTCAAGCCCGCGCTCCCGGCCTCCACTTTCGAGTGGGATTCCAGCCGTACCGCCTTGGTGGTGATCGACCCGCAGATCGACTTCATGAGTAAAGACGGTGCGGGCTGGGCAGTTTTCGGTCAGAGCGTCACAGAGCAAAAACTCGTACCGCACCTGAGTCAACTTTTCAAAGCGTTCAAACAGGCCGGAGCAACGGTAGCAATCTCACCCCACTACTATTATCCCCACGATCATAAATGGGAGTTTGAAGCTCCAGCAGAGTCCGTCCAGCACAAGCTCGGGCTTTTCGATCGCAAAGGTGCCTTGACGCTCGACGGGTTCCGTAACTCGGGGGCCGACTTCATGCAGGAGTTCAAGCCTTTCATCGAAGACGGCAAGACCATCGTCGCCTCACCGCACAAGTTGTACGGACCTCAAAGCAACGACTTGATGCTGCAGTTGCGCAAACAGCGCATCGACAAAATCGTCCTTGCCGGGATGGCGTCCAACCTGTGCGTTGAGTCACACCTTCGTGAATTCCTGGAACGCGGCTTTGAAGTCATCGTCGTACGTGATGCGATTGCCGGACCCAAACTGCCTGACGGCGACGGATACGGTAGCGCGTTGGTCAACTTCCGCTATATCGCCAACGGTGTGATGACTACAGAACAAGTCGTGAAAAAACTCGAAGGCCGGTAATCCTGCTTAGGAACGTTAACACCCACATACGGGAGCTCTAGCGGCTCCCGTGTCAATCACCCCACTAGGCAGAACGCTTGAGCACCCGTTCAACGCGTTGTACCTCTGGCCCCTTGAACACCTGGATACGGTCATCAAGGCCCAGGCGGCATTCGATTCGCGGGACATCGAGGCAGTGCAAGCCTGACCCGATGGCCTTAGAAGTCGGTGATCAACGTCCCCTCGATACTCTCGGCAAACCCGCCACCGAAGACTTTGGTCGGTGTGGCGAAACCCGACAGACGTTCACCCTCCAGCACCCGACGCGCTGCCTCCACGGCCGCCAGAGGCGTGTAGGAATAGCCGTTCACGGTTTCGATCACAGACCGGGCGATGACGCTGTCAACACCCATGACCTCAACAACGGCTCGGGCACGATGCGCCTCCCTTTCCTCAGCCGTCGGACCATCGGGCAGTGTTGAGAGATCTCCTTCTGGAAACGCATCGCCTGACATGTGCACGAACATCGCGATGTTCGGGATGCCAGTCGAGTGCCAGCCCGTCACCAGATCACCAAACGATAGCGGTGCGCACAGGACCGGGCCGTCACCGAAATCGAAATGACGCAGCGTGGCGTCAGGCGTGGCGATCAGCTCGCCATCGACCCTCGCCATGACCCCTGCCCCGATGATTTCACTGACGCTCATGGCCGAGCCACGTGACATCGAACCAGGGACCTGAAGCGCGATGCTCAGCGCAAAAGGCTGTTCGACACGCTTGGCGACATGCACCGCCAGCGAATCGGTCGGCACCACGTCCCAACCCACGCCGGGCAAAAGCATGACCTGATGCGAAACGGCCTCTGCGCCCAGTTGCTCGGCCAGCCGATAGACGTTGATCTCTGCGGTGATGTCCAGATAGTCGACACTGGCCTTGATACACGCACGCATCAACGGCTCTGCGGTGTGCGCAAAGGGGCCGGCGAAATTGAGCAGGACAGAGATACCGGACAACGCGCCCGCTGCATCGGCGTCGGCATCGAACACCCGAAACGGCACGTCCAGATGCGCAGCGAGTACCGCCAGACGCGCGTGATCGCGCCCGGCGATTTCGAACCGCAAGCCCAGCGTTTTTGCCCGTTCAGCGGCCATGCGACCGGTGTAGCCGGTGGCGCCGTAGATCAGCAGTGTGCTCATTGGACGTGCTGCCATTTTTTATAAACGAATTCAAGGCTGTACCCGTCCGGGTCCAATACATTGGCGGCATAGTAATCCGGGTCATAGTGCAAACGTGCACCTGGCGCGCCGTTATCGACCGCGCCCTCTTTCATGGCTGCGGCGTAGGCGGCGTCCACCTCAGCCTTGCTCTTGGCGACAAAACCCACATGGGCGGCACGTCCTTCAACGATCCCCTCACGCAGCCAGAAAAGCATCCGGCCATTGGCGCCGAAACCTTTGAGGTCGGGATGCCCCGGCGGGCCATCTTTGCCGTCGTAGTCCAGGCGCGCGGTCATGCCCAACGGGGTCAAGGCCGCTTCGTAGAAACGGATGGAACGGGTGATGTCGCTTACCGACAAAAAGACATGATCCAGCATTGCGTAATCCTCAAATGGTGTAGCTGCAAGCGGCTCAGATGTTGTAGCCGCCAGCGACTTCGATGGTCTGGGCATTGATCCAGTTACCGTCCAGCGACAGCAAACTGGCAATCACGCGCGCGACGTCCTCCGGCTCACCCACCCTGCCCAGCGCAGTCTGCCCCGCCAGCAAAGCCTCGAACTCGTCGTTCAAGCCGCCGCCAAGTTCGGTACGGATCGCGCCGGGGGACACGGCGTTGGCGCGAATCCGTCGTTCGCCAAATTCTTTGGCCATGTAACGGGTGAGCACTTCGAGTCCGCCCTTGAACGCCGCATAAGGCGCAACACCCGCCGTGGCGACACGAGTGGTCGCGCTGGTCAGGTTGACGATACTCGCGCCGTCCGCCAGCAGCGGCAGCAATGTCTGCGTGAGGAAAAACGGGCCTTTGAGATGCACATTGAACAGGCCGTCAAACTGCGCTTCGCTGATGCTGGCCAAGGGTTCGAACAGACCATACCCGGCATTGTTGACCAGGCCACTGAGGGTGGTGAGGCCCCACATCTCGCGCAAGGCACGTGTCACAGACTCGCGAAACCCGGAGAAACCTGTAACGTCAGCCACATCGAGCTTGAGCGCAACTGCCTTGCCTCCCGCCTGCTCAATACGCTCCACGACGGAGGCGGCTGCTTCTGGATGACTGTTGTAGGTCAGGATGACACCCATACCGCGCTGCGCAATATGCTCGGCGGCGCTGGCCCCGATGCCGCGACTCCCACCTGTAATGACAATGACGCTCATGCGCTGTTCCTCTGTGCTTCGAATGAGAACCCAGCGTACTGAGCCTTACCAACCGGAGCGCATCCGTTTCTGCTCGAATCCTGCCTGTTTCTGCTTTTTGCTTGCAGCACACTCGCGTCTGCCCTCAGCATGCAAGCCATGGACAATCAACTGAACGAACTCAGGTCACTCGCGGCCAAGGCGGAAAACCGGCGTACGGAAACCGGTATTCCGCGTGTGGCCATGGTCAAGGGCAAGATCCCCGAGCACATGCTCGCGGCGGTCTATGACCCGATGATCAACGTGATTCTGCAAGGCAGCAAAAGCATGACCGTGGGTGACCGCACCCTGCGGTATGACCCCGCGACCTATTTCGTCATGTCCATCGACCTGCCTGCCGTGGGTTCGGTACACCCTGCCGAAACCGGAGAGCCCTATCTGGCCGTCAGCCTGACGCTCGACCCAACGGTGTTATCCACCCTGTTCGCCGACCTGCCCAAACCTGCCAGTCGCGTCGATCACACGCCTGGCTTTTCAGTCGCGTCCATGAACACTGACCTCATGGACGCCTGGGTGCGCATGCTCAGACTCATGGGCGATCCGGCTGCCATCGCAGCGCTGGCCCCGGTCTACGAGCGGGAGATCATCTTCCGCGTGCTTCAGGGCCCCCTTGGCTGGATGCTGCGAGAGATCGCGGCGCCCGACAGCGCGATGGCCCGAGTAAACCTTGCAGTACAGTGGATCCGTCAGGACTTTGCCCAACCCATCGGCGTCGAGCGCCTGGCCGAACGAGCGTCGATGAGCGTCTCGGCGTTTCACCGCCACTTCAAGGCCGTGACCAACCTCAGTCCGTTGCAATATCAGAAACGCGTGCGCCTGCTCCAGGCCAGAACACTGATGGTGACGAATGCAAAGAGTGTCATGGCCGCTGCATTCGAGGTCGGGTACGAAAGCGCAACCCAGTTCAGCCGGGACTACGCAAAGGTGTTTGGGCTTCCCCCGGCACAGGATGCGAGCAAAATCCATGCGCAAGTGAGAGCCGTTGGAGGCGATTGAGCGGCATACCGCAGGTCACTGTGACTGGCAGCAGAGGCAGGCTTGCTCAAAGGTCAAACGCCGGACATCCTGGCGGTGAAGGCGACCTTCTTCGACCGGGCGTTTGCCGAGGGCCTGGATGTGAGTCTCTCCGACCTTCAGCGCCTGCGGTGGGGTGTGCACGGCGTAATAGCCCAGGGCAAGATCGTGCTTGTGAGGCACGGCTGATCCGAGAATGAACTGAGTATCAGAAACCGCTTCGAAGTGGACCGACTGGCTGGAGTGTTCGAATGCCACCAACTCTTCAGGCTGAAGTTCTTCGCCATTGGCCAGCAGCTTCCCTTCGACGGGAGATACCCAAAGCATGGTGTGTCCGCTCGGCGAGAGGCAGGATCTGGTTGACTGCTTCTGGTCGAAAGTGATCAGCCGTGAAAATCTGTTACTGGCCCGACCGTTCGTAGACGGGCGACAACCGGATCTGTACGCTCCCGAAAAATCCCCCCGACCTGAGTAAAAACTTCTGGAAAGGAATCCCAGCGTAATTTGCGACAGGAGACGCGCATGTTTTCAAAAAACAGACTGATCGGTTTGGCCGTGATGGTTTTCATCATCTCGGTGTGGGCAATGGCGTGGCCTGTATCGAAAGCGCTTCCAGGCGGGGCTTTCAGCGAACCCGTAGGCTCTGTCTACAACGGACTGAACGTTCTTTTTACGGCGCTGGCTTTTGGCGGAGTGATCATCACTTTGCTCTTCCAGGCCGAAGAGGCCAAACATGCAAGACGTGAAGAAATCGAACGTTCCATATTCGATTTGTTTCAAACGTTCACCTCTCAAGAGTTCCAGGAGGTCAAGAACGGCGCATTTCGTGCTCTGCTGGCTGGCGTGCAGGACGAGAAGTACGCGCATTTTCTAGCCAGTCGACTATACGCCGTGGACCAATTACCTTTTCCCGAAACAGTCATTCCCATCCTGCGTGCACTCGATGAGTCGAAGGCGAACCTCAACGACGCTCAGATCGAGCAAGCGGACCGGGCTGATCGATTGATGCTGGACAACGTGCTCAACTTCTTTGCATTGCTGGCACAGCGCAAGTCTTCGTCAATGGTCATCAAACACTGCGACTTCGCATACGATTGGTGGCGGCCAACGTTATGGCTGGTGGCACTGCTGCAGCAGGAGCATTTTAAAAATTCCCAAGCGATTCCGGTGTATTGCAGAAATCGTAAAATCGCCGAGACCCTGGTCGTGCTGGACGAAATCTATGGGCACACTGCGCTGACGACACCGCTGGAAATACGTCGTTATATCGATACGCACCCAAAAATCGTGATGTTTCGTAGCAAGCCACAAGCCAGAACTGCAGGGTTTGAGCACGCATCAGCTAGCCCTCAATGACTTGGGGTTCCACTCGCTCCCCTGATTCGTGCGGTGTCCTTTGCCGGCCGCAAGCAGAACAGGCGCGCGTAATCCTGGCTGCACTGAGTTTGGCTCGCGTAACCCGAACTCACCCCATCACGGCCAATCAACCACCACCGCCTGCGGATCGCCCTTCCTCATCTCCGCCACTTGCATATCCGCCTGCGCCTGGGTCGCATGACAGAACACGAACGCATTCTGGGTCTTCCCGCTCGGCCCCTCCCCTTCGGCGCTGCAGACCACCGCACCTGGCTGGCAGACCAGCGTATTCACCGCCAACTCCCCCCAGAGCCCAGGTTGCGCCTGCTTCACCTTGGCGACGTAGCTCCTGAGCGCCGATTGGATATCCTTCGCCGCTCCCGGGATGAGTTTCACCGGGCTGACGGTCGAGCCATAGGTGTGCTGGGTAGCCAGCACCGCACTGCAATAACGGGCATCCACCGGCGCTGCGGTAGGTTGTTCCTGGACCAGCGCGGCCGGCTTGATCTGCGGCACCGACGCACTCACCCCGGCAGGAACGACCAGGGCTAGCTCGCGACTGGCCCGATTGCGCCATACCGTCATGCTCGACTTGTACCCGGCGCGCATCTTCCCGATGATGGCCTGCACATCGCCGGGCCGGCTGACGACTTGCCCGGACACGTCGAGAATGACGTCCATCGGCTTGATCCCCGCCTCGGCCGCCGCACTTCCCGCAGCGACACTGATGACCCAAGCACCCTCGCCACTTTCCAGCCCCAGGGCCTTGATCAGCTCAGGACCGGGCGCTTGCAGTTTCAGCCCCAGCGAGTTGCCCACCTCGGCAGTCGGCGTGGTCGTTTTCAGCGGCGCGGCAACCGGCGTCGGCGCTGACTTGGCAATCGGTGGTGGCGCCCAGTTGATACGGATCGTGTCTCGGGACAGTTGCAGGTTGGTATAACCCGCCACCCGTTCGACCGCCGCCTGAGCCTTGGCCTGGCTGTCTTCCATGACGCAGACGCCACGGTTCGCTGCGAGACCATAGGCCGAGCGCAACATGGCGTTAAAGGCCGCCGTCTCGGCGGCGCCACTATCGGCGAAGTAATCGGTGTAGCGGAACACGGAGGTCAGGTACTGATGTTCCTCGGTGACTTCGAGGCAGTAGCCATAGGTGGCGATCTGGGTATGACGTGTATGGTCGGCAGCGCCGTTGCCACTCAGGCAACCCTGCTCGTTGCGTACCTGCTGGATGGCATCGACCTGCCACCCGTGCACCTTGGCCATGTGCGCATCCCCGGAGGCGGCGGTCTTGCGCTGGGTGTCGCTCATATAGTCGTAGCTCGACGTCAGTTCCTCGCAGGTCTTGCCGCGCCAGGTCGAGGTGGTGATGCCCACGCTCTCGGGTGTCTGGCTCGCCTCGCTAGCCGAGGTCAGCATTGGCGAAAACACGGCGTGAGCCACCTGCGCCACGCAGCCGCTCAATAGGCCGCCGGCAAGCGCCACGATACCCAGCTGCAATGCCATCCGCCTTGCTCCACCCATTGCCCTGCGCTCCCCTTCATGATCGACCTGTGCTGAAAAACCACCCGCGTTCCTTTTGAGTGCCTTGCAAACACGGGACGGAGTGGGCTGGCCGCTAAGCTAGTCCAGCAAAAGGCTTTACGCCACTACGTTTTTCTGGCGCCTGTAAATCCGACAACTGCCGTTGCTGCAAATAAATCTGACGGATCGACTCGGGCCCACTAGCTTGCCCTTCAGTGCATAGGAGATGATGGCAGCCTGCCTTGGGGAGGGTGTCAACTTGAACAACAATTTCACCAGCGGTTTTATCGCTGCGGCGCGCGCAGTTGCGCTCGGCGGCACAGTCGCGCTTTCGAGCGGCTGCGTGCTCGATCCGGTTTCTCTGATCGCCGATCCGATCATGTACGCCGCCGGCCCGGACCCTGACGAGTACGCGGCGCAAGTTCAGGCGGAACTCAACACCAACCTCAAGAATACTTTTCTTGCACAGTACCGTGGCGAGACCTGCGCGCAGATCACCGCGTTCTGGCCTGAACGCATGGCGTCCATTGCCCGGGACCCGAATAGCTGGGGCGGAAAGCCGGCCACGGAAGCGGTGCAACAGGTCGTCCAGGAAAAGAACTGTCCGCTGCCCGATACGACCGTGGCGACGACAGCAGCACCCGCCGCCAGCGCTACGCCAGCGATCGAACGTGATCCGGCGAGCTTTGCCGCAGTCCTGGCCAACCCGTCGGCAGGCTGGGGCACAGTCTCCACGAAGGGCGGCGCACAGATGTCGCTGACGCAGTGGATTGCCCGAGAGCGGCCGGAGACGTACCAGAACCGCTCATGCGACTACCTGCACCAGGCAATGCTCTACAGCAGGGCGATGGAAACGACGAAAGTTCCCGAGATCCAGGCCTGGGGCGCCTACAAGCGAGTGGCGCTGCGTCAGGTGCTCGACAGCCGCGACTGCCCCGCATTCACTTCCAATGGCATCGGCCGAACCGGCGCCTATACCAGCCCCATGGATCCGATCAAGGCCCAGCGCCTGAACCTGCCGCTCCAGGGCGCCTCGGTCGAGGGTCTGGTCCCTGGTGGCAACGCCGAGCGTGCGGGCCTGCAGTTCGCCGACGTGGTGGTCGCGGTCGGCACGACGCCAGTGGCCGACAATGTCGACCTGCTGGTCGCCACCGGCAAGCTACCCACCGGTGCGAGCCCGGTGTTCAAGGTCTGGCGTAACAACGGTTTCATCGAAGTGCCCGTTGTGATGGGCCCGCCACAAGCGTCCCCGACGAGCACCGCCAGTACGGCGAAAACTGCACCGGCATCACGCTTGCTGGACATGCAGCTGGCAACCCTCACCCCCGACTACGCCAAGGCCGTAGGGCTGCCTGAGGCCAAAGGCGCCTGGATCGTCGAAACCAGCAAGGGCGGCCAGGCCGAGCGAGCCGGCCTGAAGGCGCTGGACGTAATCCTGGAAGTGTCTGGGCAGGACGTCACCTCGCCAGAGGACTTCGCAACCGTTGCGGCGAAAACCCGCAAGGGCTATGGCACCAAGGTGGTGGTGTGGCGCGCCCAGGCCAGGAAGGAACTGAAGGTAGTGTTGAACAACGGTTCGCTCTAGGCTATGTACGAAATGTATTCGAGCTCGTCCTTCAAGACGGGCTCGGAATGCTCATTTACTTCGCCTCCTACATCAATCGCCACATTTCATAGACGGGCCAAACTGCTCCGGGTCGATTGCATCCCGTTAACGGCAGAAATCGGCCAGAAGCCAGCATGCGCCCTGGACACTATGCGCACTCAAGCTCTTCCCGCAGAACTCCCTCCCTCTCAGAAGCGCAAGACAGCGTCCAATGACCTGCACCTTGGCCACGCAGGCGTAGGTACTCATGATCAACCAGTTCCGATGGCGGCGCGTCGCCGACAGCCAGGGCGAATGACATTGCCTTACGCCGTATGGACAAAGCCGGTGTGACGCTGACCACCACCAAACAATTGTTCGCCGAACTGGCGGGCAGTTGGGCCACACCAGAAGGCGGCAAGTTGGTTCAAGTGCTCACGGAGGCCTTCGGCGAATAAAAAGCCAAAGAACCACATGCGGACTGGCCTCACAAGGGAAGTGGCCTGTCCTGGACGACCCGTTTCATGACGAGAGTCGAGGTCAACCGTTGCACATTGGGTAACGTCGAAAGGCACTCATCGTAAAGCCTCTGGAAGGCCGGCAGATCCTGCGTGATCACATGCAGCAGGTAGTCGGGCTCCCCAAAAAGACGCTGGGCATCGACCACCTGCGGTATTTCGACAAGCGCGGTTTCGAAAGCTTCGACTGCTTGCCGGTCACCCTCGCGAAGCGTTGCAAACACCATGGCGGAAAAATTCAGACCGAGAGCCGCGGGATCGAGCTGTGCGCGATAGCCCATTAATACGCCCGACTCCTCCAATGCCCGGACTCGCCGATGGCATGGGGAAAGGCTAAGGCCCACACGCTCGGCCAGTTCGGTGACGGACAGGCGACCATCCTTTTGCAACTCCGCAAGAATCTTTCGATCAATTCTGTCCATACAGAAAATTCTCCCAATCACAGACGCCATGATGAGTATCTTTGAAAGTAAATTCTAACGATTTTTCACTATTCTTCCTCCTGACATTCATTGCCACGCTCCGCTCACAAACGATGCAGGGGCGCATTTGATTCAAGGAGCGAGGAGCCCCATGACCCTCAGTGTTTTCGTTGCATTCTGGGCAGTGTCGATGCTGTTCATCATCACGCCCGGAGCCGATTGGGCCTACGCGATCTCTGCAGGCTTGAAACACCGAGTTCTCCTGCCCGCCATCGGCGGACTGTTATCCGGCCATTTGCTTGCAACGCTGATTGTTGCCGGAGGAGTTGGCACGCTCGTCGCCAACCGCCCTGGGGTCTTGTCTGCCCTTACGGTGGCTGGGGCGGGTTATCTGCTTTGGTTGGGCACCAACATGCTGACCCGTCCAGCCACGGCCTGCGCCGATGAGACCCAGGAACCCGGCACATGGAAAAACTGGGCGTTCAAGGGACTGTGCGTGAGCGGGATGAATCCGAAAGTGTTCCTGCTGTTTCTGGCGCTCTTACCTCAATTCGCCGACGCTACCGCTCCCTGGCCGGTGCCGATGCAGATGATTGCGCTCGGATTCCTGCACACTGTCAGTTGTGGCCTGATCTACCTGCTGGTGGGATTTGGTTCGCGAGTCATTCTTGGGGCGCGCCCTGGTGCCGCTCAATGGGTCAGCCGTTTCTCGGGGGCTGCGATGATCGTCATCGCGCTGGTGCTGCTGATCGAACAGATGCGGGGGTGACCCCCTTGAGCGAGATGTGCCTGACCTTTAAATCGCAGCCCGTTGCTGCCAGGAGCCGTTATGAAAAGCCTTAGGGAACTTGCCGCTGAAGGTCTTCGGGTCGGCGACCGGTTCACGATAGTCCGCTGTTTTTCAGCGGCTGACATCCATCAGTTCGCGCAGATCTCTCGAGACTACAACCCGGTTCACTGCGATGCGAACTACGCGCAATTGCGCAGGTTCAAGGCGCCCATTGCCCACGGCCTACTGACTGCCAGCCTGGTTACCGAAATAGGCGGGCAAATCGGCTGGCTGGCAACCGGGATGAATTTCGAGTTCAAACGACCGGTTTATGCCGATGAACACATTACTTGCCATTGGCTCATCTGCGACATCGATGAGCGTGGTCACGCAAAAGCTGAAGTCAAGATACTCAATTCGCAGGGCATCCTGGTGCTGGAGGCAACGACGACTGGCCTCCTGCCTGGAGCCGAAGAGCGTGACCGCCTTAAGCAAATGCTTGCTGAAGGCGATCACACAAACGGAGCTGCCGTGACCGCGACTTGATGTCCTGAAATGAGTGCTAAGTGGTGCTCCCTCAGTGAGCCTGCAGGTTGAATCAAATCCGTACGCGACAGTCAGCTATGGGTCGAAAGCAATCATTCATGAGTGTCTGCTTATGGCAGAACATACGTTTTTACCCACAGAAAATCTCAAGTGTCACCACAAAATCGCTGTCGGCCGTATCGTCAGCAGTTTCGAATCAGAACATCCTGGTAGCGCCTTGCGTGTCGGCGTTGCCCTTCAGGGCACCCGGTTATCGCTGCCAATTCCGCATACGTATAGTCCTTTCCCTATGGCGCGATGACGAATAAACCCGAGTGGCGTCGATGTATTCAGGTCGATGACGTGGGTTATCAGCCGACACGAGGAGGGACCATGAACACCACATCCATTCCCGAGGGTTTCACTCCGTTTACCCGCAGCAGTCCGTTGCTGGATTTGCTTGGCCCGATCTACGCGAGGGGCCAGGGGCTGGAGTTGGAACTGGGATTATTGACTGATTCACGCCATGCCAACGGCCGCGGCACGTTGCATGGCGGTGTGTTGGCAACATTAGCCGATGTGGGGATGGGTTACGCCATGGCATTTTCCTGCGACCCTCCGCAGCCGTTGATCACGGCGAGCATGACCCTGGATTATCTGGGCGCCGTACACATGAATGAGTGGCTGCAAGTGCGGCTCGAGTACTCGAAAAAAGGACGGCAACTGGCATTCGCGGCTGTCAGCTTGCATGTCGGTGAGCGAAACGTTGCGCGCGCCAGTGCGGTGTTTGCTGTGCCAATGAGTTGAAGGCGTAATAGTCCAACGATTTCAACACCCTGACCCAACGGTCCTAGGACGTTATAAATCATCCTACAAAAACCTCAGAATCCATCACCTACCCTACCCCGCCCATGAACGTTAAAGTCCACCGCGTCGCCCCAAAAGGCGATTCGGGTTTGGCGACCCGCGTAATGAGTGCGAAGGTGTCCTGCTCATTTGCAGGCGCCATCGCACGTGCAAACCGCAGCACCATGGCGGTTGTGCGTGGGAGGCCCTCGGGTCTGCCGGTTACTCATTCCCGGTTCGCCAACCTGCGCACAGCTGCCACCCATTCGCTTGGCGACGATCTACTGGTGGTCTCAACTATCTGAATGAGGCTTTACCCATGGAAAGATACCTCCCCCTCACCGGCATCGACCTGATCCCGGCCTCTCTGCTCATCGACACCCAGGCTCCACTCGACGTCCTGCAAGCCGCTGCCGATTACCGCATCCGCACGGTCACGCAGGTGCTGGAAAACATCGCCTTTCGCGCTGAACTCGGTTGCGACACGGTGGTGCTCAAGGACTTTTCACAGCTGCTGGCCATTCCGCTGCGCGACGGCTGTGACTTGATGGATGTGGTGGGGCGGCGATTGCGGGCGGAAGCCAAGGGGTAAAGGAAAACGGGCGCTGAGGCGCCCGTTTTTTTTAGCTATGACGATTCACTGGCTGCCCGCTCGGCCGGAAGTGGACCAATAAAAAACCAGAATACTGGATCAATACCCTGACCCACTGCGCCGTTAAACTCGGTCACTGTCAGGATAAGCGGCTTCCATCAATCCGAGGCCGTCCCCTTTTTCGTGGCTGAGGAGCCTCCATGTCTCGTGCAAATTGGTTTGAAGTATCCCCGGGCGCGGCGAAAGCCATGATGGGCCTGCACAACTACATCACCACTGGCACGAATCTGCCACCCTCGTTGATCCATCTGGTATTTCTGCGGGTATCGCAAATCAACGGCTGTGCCTATTGCATCGACCTGCACTCCCGAGACCTGATCAAAGAGTACATGTCGGTAGACAAGGTACTTTTGGTACCGGCCTGGCACGAAGCGGCGTATCTGTTCTCTGATCAGGAACGCGCCGCCTTGGCTTGGGCAGAAGAAGTCACGCGGTTGGGAGAAACACATGTGTCCGACGAAGCCTATGCGGCGGCCTCAGCCGTATTCGAACCCAGGGATCTGGTGGACCTCACGGCGACCATCGCCGCCATGAATGCCTTCAATCGAATGGGTATCACTTTCCGGTTGAAGCCTGCCGCCAAAGCCTGATGCTCGTGGTCGTGCCATGGGGTTGCGTGCACAAGAGTGCAGTACCCGAACGGTTCTGCGCTTCAGGCATACAAGGGTTCACCTTCGGCAACGCGCCTTCTGAGCTCAGCCATGAAGGTTTCGTCGCACTCGGTGGCCCAGCTGGGTCTGAGCTGAAAATGCGGCAGGTCGACGATGGTTTCCCAACTGCCTCCCCACTCCAGCCCGAGTTCCTCACCCAGCAGCCCCACCGTTTTGTAGTGGGGTGATTCCGGCAGGTACTTGCCACCTTCAAACACCCCGACATCGAAGGCAATGGCGAAATTGTGGTTGGAAAAGCCGCCCTTGGCATTGGTCACTCTTTTGCCCGGTGCAGTACGCCCTTGCGCATAGAGTTGGTCCTGCTCTTGATACGTCCTGAAACCATTGATGATCTTGATTTGTATGCCCCTGAGGGCGGCCTTGTGAACCAGCGCTCGAGCGAGCGGCTGGACTTCGGGCAGCAGGGTCGCAATGTTTTTTTCGCTGCGCGAGTCGACCGGCTGAATGTCGGTTGGCGCTGCACCGTCGTTGGCACCCTGACCCGGAGCCATGAGCGCGACGTGAATGGCCTCCCAGGTTTTCGGCCCTGCCCGGCCATCCACATGGAGACCCAAGCGGCGTTGAACCGCGCTTATGATGTTTTCAATGGTCATGGTTGCATTCCTTTGTTGAGGCGATTCATATCCCCCGAGAACAGGTTTCGGGGCAATCGACGAACGTCCGGCAACCTGCTGAATATCCGCGACGCAACGACTGTAAATAATGCCGCCAACAACAAGAATCCGAGAATCGCTACCAGGTTTTACGTGCACGTTATCGAGGGGATCGGGTGGCGGTGACGGCAGAAATGGCGGTATGAAAAACGGGCGCCGAGGCGCCCGTTTTTTTTATTCATCGAAGGAGATCAATGCGCTCCTCGACAGCCCGTCAGTTCTTGCTGTCCTTGGCCAGCATCGCTTTCGGAATCAGCAGGATCAGCGCGCAGCTCACCAGCAGGCAGGCCCCCAGCACATAGGTGCCGTTGTTGATGTCGCCGGTCAGTGTTTCGGCCGTGGCGGTGATCATGGAACCGGTGAACCCCGAGAGGTTGCCGATGGCGTTGATCATGCCAATGCCCGCCGCGGCGGCCACGCCCGACAGCACGGTGCCCGGCAATGTCCAGAAGATCGGCATCAGGCTCAGCAGGCCGGAGGCGGACACGCTGAGGAAGAAGATCGACACCGGCAGGTTGTGGGCGAAGATCGCGCTGCAGATCAGGCCGATCCCGCCGATGAACGCTGGAATGGCCGCGTGGTAGCGGCGCTCGCCGGTTTTGTTGGAGTGCCAGGCGTTGAGGGTCATGGCGACGATGGCCGTGGCGTACGGAATCGCCGTCAGCAAACCGATGTGCAGGGTGTTGGAGATACCCGTGGCCTTGATGATCGTCGGCATCCAGAACGCCAACCCGTAGAACCCGGTGTTGAAGGTCAGCAGGATCAGCACCAGCAACCACACGCGACCGTTGAAAATCACATCCCGAAGGCTGGAAGCCTTGGAGCTGTTATCGCGGTCGAGGTTGTTCTTGAGCATGTTCTTTTCAGCGGCCGTCAGCCACTTGGCGTTGTCGATCTTGTCGACCAGCAAGGTCACCACGATGACGGCCATGATCAGCGACGGGATGCCTTCGATGATCAGCATCCACTGCCAGCCGGCCATGCCATGCACACCCTGCATCGCCCCCATCAACCACCCGGACAGAATCCCGCCCAGGGTCAGGCTGATCGGCATGGCCATCAGGAAGCCCGCCATGACCCGGCTCTGACGGTGCGTCGGGAACCAGTAGTTGAGGTAGAGAATCACCCCCGGGAAGAAACCGGCTTCGCAGATCCCCAGCAGGAAGCGCAGCACGTAGAACATGGTTTCCGATTCGATGTGGAAGAACTTGGCCAGCGGCACGGTAAACGCGACGGCCATGGAGACGATGCTCCAGCTGATCATGATGCGGGCGATCCAGAGCCGCGCGCCAAACCGATGCAGGAACAGGTTGCTGGGGACTTCGAAGAGGAAATAACCCCAGAAGAAAATGCTCGCACCCAAGGCGTAGACGGTGTTGCTGAATTGCAGGTCGTTGAGCATATCGAGCTTGGCAAAGCCGATGTTGACCCGATCCAGGTACGCCGCCATGTAGCAGAACAGCAGGATCGGCAGGATGCGCAGGATGACCTTGCGGTAGGTACGATCCTCGGAGGTAAGCTCCGCCGAGCCCTCTCCTGCGAGAGGACGCTGAGATACTGATTCCATGTGTTGACCTCAAGGCATGTCGTCATGCCGATTGTTTTTGTTTTGGCTTGCGACCTTGAGTTCCCTGGAGTGACCTGAGCCCATCGGCAGGGATAAAAGGAATCTGCAAGTTAGCCTGTTACCGGTAACATTTTTAATTTAGCCATTAGTTCCGGGGCAAAGCAAGCCGCCCCGGTTAAAAAAATTCAGGTGCTTTCGCGCGCCAGGATTTTGAATTCGACGACGTCGGACGCCCGCGGACGTGGCAGCCCAAGGCGCTGTGCGTCGGCACTGGCCACCAGCAATTCACCGGCGCGCCGGCCGATGCGATAGGGATCGACCGAGACGGTGGTGATGGTCGGCGTGCAATAGCGCGAGACTTCGAAATCACCGAAACCGGCGATCGCGATGTCATCGGGGACGCGTCGCCCCTGTCGATGGCACTCCATGATGGCGCCGAACGCCGACAGGTCACTGACGCACATGACCGCCTCGGTGTCCGGCCACTTTTCCAGCAGCCGTTCCACCGACTCGCCACCATGGCTCATGGTGATGGGCGACTCGCCATACTCCATCACCCGAGGCTCCCCTGCCCCCAATGCCGCGACCGCCTGGAGGTAGCCTTGCTGACGTTGCTGGCCACGGTGGTCGAGTACCGAGGCACCGCCGATGTAGCCAATGCGCCGGTAGCCCTGCCGATGCAGGTGTTCGTAGAGTGCGGCGGCGGCGGCCACGTTGCTGAACCCCACCGATTGCTCGATAGGGTCCTCTGGAATGTCCCAGGTCTCGACCACGGGCACTTGTGCCTGGCGCAGCAGTTTGCGGGTTTCGTCCAGGTGCGCGCTGCCGGTCAGCATCACCCCCACCGGCCGATGGCGCAACAGCGTGCGGACCAGCAAGGCCTCCTGCTCCAGGTGGTAATCGGTGTCCCCCAACAGCAGGCACAGGCCGTGTTCGCTGACGGCATCATTGAGACCGCGCACGGTGTCGGCAAAGTTCGAGCTCGCCAACGACGGCACCAGCGCCACGATGAATTCCGAGCGCCCGGTGGCCAGGGTGCCCGCCGAGGCATCAGGCAGATAGCCAAGGGTTTCAATCGCCTCGTGGACAAGCTTTTGCGTGCGCTCCGACACGTCGCGACCGGCCAGGACCCGGGACACCGTCATCTTCGAGACACCGGCCAGTTTGGCAACGTCGGCCATGCGCGGCGGCGTGGTGGTTTTGCCTGATTCCTCGTAACTCATGAACGTCCTGTTTTGCTGAAAATGACCGGCGGACCCTGGAATTCAACGCCACCAACACGGATGGTCGCTGATTATACATGGGCGCCGACGGGCCTACCTCTGCTCGTTGCAAGGGAGCCCCACGCGCCTTCAAGCACGATATTGGCGCTTTACAAAAAGAAAATGTTACCGGTAACATCAAATCATTCGAACACCCGCTGCGGTGATTCACTTTCCGTCGATACGCTTCTAACAAGAGATAAAACCATGCCTGACAACACGCTTCGGCCCCTGCGCAGCCAACAATGGTTTGACGATCCCGATCATGCCGACATGACTGCGCTCTACGTCGAACGCTTCATGAACTACGGCATGACGCGCGAGGAGTTGCAGTCGGGCCGGCCCATCATCGGCATCGCCCAAACCGGCAGCGATCTGGCACCGTGCAACCGCCATCACCTCGAACTCTCGCAGCGCACCAAGGCGGGCATTCGCGATGCCGGGGGCATTCCGATGGAGTTCCCCGTGCACCCGATGGCCGAACAGACCCGCCGCCCTACTGCCGCACTGGACCGCAACCTGGCTTACCTGGGCCTGGTGGAGATTCTTCATGGCTTCCCGCTCGATGGCGTGGTGCTGACCACGGGCTGCGACAAGACCACGCCCGCCTGCCTCATGGCGGCGGCGACGGTGGATATACCGGCGATTGTGCTGTCGGGCGGGCCGATGCTCGACGGTCACCACAAAGGCCAGTTGATCGGCTCCGGCACGGTGCTGTGGCATGCGCGCAACCTGCTGTCCAGCGGTGAGATCGATTACGAAGGTTTCATGGAGATGACCACGGCGGCCTCGCCTTCGATCGGTCACTGCAACACCATGGGCACCGCGTTGTCGATGAACGCACTGGCCGAAGCCCTGGGCATGTCACTGCCCGGCTGCGCGAGCATTCCGGCGGCCTATCGTGAACGCGGGCAGATGGCCTATGCCACGGGCAAGCGCATCGTCGACATGGTCCGCCAGGACATTCGCCCGTCGCAGATCATGACCCGCGAAGCCTTCGAGAATGCCATCGCCGTGGCCTCGGCGCTGGGGGCCTCGACCAATTGCCCGCCGCACCTGATCGCGATCGCACGGCACACCGGCATCGACCTCAGCCTGCAAGACTGGCAACGCATCGGCGAAGACGTGCCCCTGCTGGTCAACTGCATGCCCGCCGGCAAATACCTCGGTGAAGGCTTCCACCGCGCCGGCGGCGTGCCGGCGGTGATGCACGAGCTGAAGAACGCCGGACGGCTGCATGAAGCCTGCGCCACCGTCTCGGGCAAGACCATTGGCGAGATCGTCAGCAACGCTGCCGCCAGCGACCCGGATGTCATCCACGCGTATGAAGATCCGTTGATTCAACGCGCCGGGTTCATCGTGTTGAGCGGCAACTTCTTCGACAGCGCGATCATGAAGATGTCGGTGGTCGGCGAAGCCTTCCGTAAGACCTATTTGTCCGAACCCGGCGCGGAAAACAGTTTCGAAGCCCGGGCCATCGTGTTCGAGGGACCCGAGGATTATCACGCGCGCATCAACGACCCTGCGCTGGACATCGACGAGCGCTGCATTCTGGTCATCCGGGGCTGCGGCACCGTGGGTTATCCGGGCAGCGCCGAGGTGGTCAACATGGCCCCGCCTGCCGAGCTGATCAAACGCGGTATCGACTCCCTGCCCTGCCTGGGTGACGGGCGCCAGAGCGGCACTTCGGCCAGCCCGTCGATCCTCAACATGTCCCCTGAGGCCGCGGTGGGCGGAGGCATCGGCCTGCTGGAAACCAATGATCGTCTGCGCATCGATCTGAATGCGCGCCGGGTCGATCTGCTGGTGGATGAAAGCGAAATGGCCCGCCGCCAGGCCGCGTTCAAACCGACCGTTCCCGCGTCGCAAACGCCGTGGCAGGAAATCTACCGGCAGCAGGTTGGCCAGCTCTCGACCGGTGGCTGCCTGGAGCCCGCGACCCTGCACCTGCGGGTCATCGCGCGCAGCGGCAATCCACGTCACTCCCACTGATCCGCCACTTTTGCAAAGGTTTTTGTCCATGTCCCAACCTTCCGCTGTATCGACCCTGTCGGCGTTGAACGTGCCGGCTCAAGACCTCGCTCAAGGCACCTGGATCAGTCGTGCCTGGATTCCCGGTGCCCATGCAGGGCCCGCCGTCGTCCTGCTCAAGGACGGGCAAGTCCATGACATCAGTGCCCGGGTAGCGACTGTTTCGGCACTGCTCGAACTGGATGATCCGGTGGCTTACCTGCGCAGCTTGCCGTTGCAGGCGCCGTTGATCGGTTTTGACGATCTGCTGATCAACAGCGATGCGGCCGTTCGCGACGACACACGGCCGTGGCTGTTGGCGCCGATCGACCTGCAAGCGGTGAAAGCCGCCGGGGTGACTTTCGCCACCAGCATGCTCGAGCGCGTGGTCGAAGAGCAGGCCAAGGGCGACCCGGCCAAGGCCGACAGCATTCGCGCCACCCTGACCGAGAGTATCGGCGCTGACCTCGGCGACATCGTGCCGGGCTCCTCCCAGGCTGCCGCGCTCAAGGAGGTGCTGATCAGCCAGGGCATGTGGTCGCAGTACCTCGAAGTGGGCATCGGCCCGGATGCCGAGATATTCACCAAGGCCCAGCCGTTGTCCGCGATGGGCTACGGAGCGGACATCGGTATTCATCCGAAGTCCAGCTGGAACAACCCCGAGCCGGAAGTGGTGCTGGCGGTGAACAGCCGTGGCCAGGTTCAGGGGGCGACGCTGGGCAATGACGTCAACCTGCGCGATTTCGAGGGGCGCAGCGCGTTGTTGCTGTCCAAGGCCAAGGACAACAACGCGTCGACCGCACTCGGACCCTTTATCCGGCTGTTCGATGAAACCTTCGGCATCGAGGACGTGCGCTCGGCGGAGGTCGCACTGCGTGTGGTGGGCAAGGAAGGGTTCATCATGGACGGCAGCAGCTCCATGAACCAGATCAGCCGCGATCCGTTGGACCTGGTGGCGCAAACACTCAACGAAAACCATCAATACCCGGATGGCTTCGTGCTGTTCCTCGGCACCCTGTTTGCCCCCAAGCAGGACCGCGATCTGCCCGGCGGAGGCTTTACCCATAAAGAGGGTGACCTGGTCGCCATCAGCAGCGCCAAGCTCGGTACGCTGGTCAACCGGGTGACCACCAGTGACCGCGCGCCGGCCTGGCAAATGGGTTATCGCGCCCTGCTCGACAACTTGCACGGCCGTGGCCTGGTGGCCGCCGCGATCAAGCCCCGCTAGTCAAGACGAGAATGCCCATGAACGCCTACACCGGACACAACTTCATCAATGGCGCGCGCAGCGCCAAGGGCCAGTCGCGCCTGCACAGTTTCGACGCCAACACGGGTCAGGAACTGCCGGGTTTCTTCAGTGAAGCCACGCAAGAGGAAGTGGACGCTGCCGCCCAGGCGGCGGCAACGGCCTACCAGGCCTACCGCACCCTGCCGGCCAGTCGACGCGCGGCCTTTCTCGACGCGATCGCCGATGAGCTCGACGCCCTGGGTGACGAATTCATTGCGACGGTCTGCCGCGAAACGGCGTTGCCGGCCGGGCGCATTCAAGGGGAGCGCGCCCGCACCAGTGGTCAGATGCGCCTGTTTGCCAAGGTGCTGCGTCGGGGTGATTTCTACGGTGCACGCATCGACCGTGCCCTGCCCGATCGCCAACCCCTGCCCCGCCCCGATCTGCGCCAGTACCACATCGGGATCGGCCCGGTCGCCGTATTCGGCGCCAGCAATTTCCCCTTGGCCTTCTCCACCGCCGGTGGCGATACCGCCGCTGCGCTGGCGGCGGGTTGCCCCGTGGTCTTCAAGGCCCACCCCGGCCACATGGCCACGGCCGAATGGGTCGCCCTGGCAATCATTCGCGCCGCCGAACAGACGGACATGCCGGCCGGTGTCTTCAACATGATTTACGGCGGTACGGTCGGCGCCTGGCTGGTGCAGCATCCGGCGATCAAGGCGGTGGGCTTCACCGGGTCGCTCAAGGGAGGCCGGGCGTTGTGCGACATGGCGGCGGCACGACCCGAACCCATTCCGGTGTTCGCCGAAATGTCGAGTGTCAATCCGCTGCTGGTGCTGCCCCAGGCCCTGAAAAACCGGGGTGCAAAGGTAGCGGCCGAGCTCTGCGCCTCGGTGGTTCAAGGGGCCGGGCAGTTCTGTACCAAACCGGGCATGGTGATCGGCATACGCTCACCCGAGTTCGACGCGTTCCTCGATGAGCTCGCCCGGCAGATCAACGCGCAGCCGACCCACACCATGCTCAACGCCGGCGGCCTATGCAATTACGCTGACGGCCTGGCGCACCTGCAGGATCACCCGCAGATCCATCATCGGGCGGGACATCCTCAAGTCGGTGGTCAGGCTCATCCGCAGTTGTTCGAAGCGCACCCCGAACTGCTGATCAACCGTGACGAACTGCTGCAGCACGAAGTGTTTGGCCCGGTGGTGGTCGTGGTGGCGGTCAATGACCGGCACCACCTGCAGCAAGCGCTGCAAGGACTGCAGGGACAACTGACGGCGACCTTGATTGCCGAACCGGCGGACCTGGACGCCTTTGCCGAGTTGATTCCCTTGCTGGAACTGAAGGCCGGTCGCCTCTTGCTTAACGGCTACCCGACCGGTGTCGAAGTCTGCGATGCGATGGTGCATGGCGGCCCCTACCCGGCCACCTCGGATGCCCGAGGCTCGTCGGTGGGAACGCTGTCGATCAACCGTTTCCTGCGGCCGATCTGCTTCCAGAACTACCCTGACCGCTTGCTCCCGGACGCCTTGAAAAACGCCAATCCGCTGGGGATTCTGCGCCTGGTAGACGGCGTCAGTACCCACGAAAGCCTGAGTGAATGAGGCGACGCGACCAGACGAAGAGATGAATGAAAACGGGCGCCAGGGCGCCCGTTTTGATTTCAGCCGTGATGTTCGCCAGCCGGAAAATCGCCCCCCTCGATATGGTAGACGTTAGGTTCTTCCGAAAAATAGGCCTCCAGGCCCATCATGAACTGCCGGTGGTCTTCACTCTCTTCGAAGCCCGGCGTGTGATCTTCCAGTGAAGCCCAGCGCACGATCAGGTTGAATAGCTGGGGGCTTTCAATCCCTTGCGCGAGCAGGTGACCGCCGTACCCCTTTGCGCGGGTGAGCAACGGTGCGACCTCGGCGAAGGCACGTCTGAATTGTTCAATGCGCTCCTTGTGCACGGGGAGCTGAGCAATCTCATAAATCATGGCGTTTCCTCTGATAGGACTTGAACGGTTGAAAACCCGCACTCACGAGATGAGCGACGGCTCGACTGCAATCGCGATTTTTCCTTGAAGGCCGTTGTTGGGGCTCTCCAGCCGGGCATGGGCGAGTGCAAGGTCGGCAAGCGAATAGACCGCGCCCACGTGGGGCCGCAGCTGGCCGCGCTCTACCAACGCGCTCAGCTCATCCAGCTTGCCGCGGTTCTGCCGGGTGAACACGAAGTGATAACTCGCGTTCTTGCCCCAGGCCTGAACAAGGTTCTGCGGCTTTGCGATGTCCACAATCGAAACCACGCGGCCCAGTTGAGCAAGCACGTCGGGGCTGCGCGACAACGTGTCGCCGCCGATGGTGTCGAACACCACATCCACGCCGTGGCCGCCGGTTTCCCGCAGGATGGCGTCAACGTAACCTTCCTTTTCGTAGTCGATGAGCACATCGGCACCCAGGCTGCGTGCGAACTCGGCGTTCGCTTCGCGCACGGTCGTGAACACCCGCGCCCCGATGGCTTTTGCCAACTGGATTGCGACATGACCGACGCCTCCCGCGCCGCCGTGGATGAGGATGCTTTCCCCCACTTTGAGCGCGGCACGCACGGTCAGGGCTTCCCACACCGTCCCGCCCACCAGGGTCAGACTTGCCGCCTCCAGGTGGCTCAGTGACGGCGGCTTCTTCCCGATAATGCTTTCGTCTGCCACGTGGTACTCGGCATAACTGCCTGGCCCGTCGAAGATTTGCGGCGTGTACCAGACCTCATCCCCCGGGACGAAGCTCTTCACACCCGGCCCGACGGCTTCGACTACACCCGATACGTCGTGTCCGGTAATGGCCGGCAGTGGCACCAGCTCGGCGTAATCGCCGCGTCTTACCTGATAATCCAAGGGGTTGATGGAGGTCGCATGGACCCGCACCAGGACTTGCCCGGCACCCGGCACGGGTTTGGGCACGTCGCAGAGTTCGAACGAATCCGGACCGCCAAATGATTTGAGCATCATCGCTTTCATTGAAAAATCCTCGTATCGACAAAAAGGGATATCGAGATATTTCGATATACTAGAGCAAAAAAATTTACAGATCTTTCCCTATGATCTCGGCCAGTGCACTGATGGTTGCTTCATTGCGCTTGTAGTAGGTCCATTGCCCGATGCGCCTGACTTCGACCAGGCCCACTCGTTGCAGCGTTGCAAGATAACCGGACACCGTGGACTGCGAGAGCCCGATACCTTCCTGAATACTGCTGACGCAGACGCCCACCGTGAGAACGTCACCTTCATCCTGCGGAGGGAAGTTCTTAACGGGGTCCTTCAAGCCTTTCAGGATTTGAAGGCGTGTAGGGTTCGAGAGGGCTTTGAATACTTCGAGTAGTTCCATGCGCCTAGGATATCGAGATTTTTCGATATGTCAATACGAGCACCGTTATTGAATTCTGTTTGCAGGAAAACTTGGAATTGACCCGCGCGCCCTCATAACAATGATCACACCCACCGTCCCCAGAGGAACGACAGACCATGACCGCACACACCGAAACTGCCATTCTCGCTGGCGGCTGCTTCTGGGGCATGCAGGATCTGCTGCGGCGTTACCCCGGCGTGCTGCACACGCGAGTCGGCTACACCGGCGGCGATGTGCCGAATGCCACGTATCGCAACCATGGCAACCACGCCGAAGCCATCGAGATCGTCTTCGACCCTGCCGTGATCAGCTACCGGCAGATCCTCGAGTTCTTTTTCCAGATCCACGACCCGAGCACGCCCAACCGCCAGGGCAACGACCTCGGCCCGAGTTATCGTTCGGCGATCTACTACCTCAGCGAAGCGCAACGTGATATCGCCGAGGACACCGCTGCCGACGTCGATGCGTCCAAGCTGTGGCCGGGTCGCGTGGTCACCGAAATCGAACCGGCCGGACCGTTCTGGGAAGCGGAGCCGGAACACCAGGATTACCTGGAGCGCATCCCGAATGGCTACACCTGCCACTTCATCCGCCCGAACTGGAAACTGCCCAAGCGCGCCTGAGTCTCGGGCGCCCCGCTTCACGCGGGTGCGGCGTTGAGGTGAGTGCTTGTGCCCGAAAGCAGCCTCTTGGCAGGCTGCTTTTCCCCCTTCTCGGCCTTTGCTGTCGGCGGGGCTGAGAAACCGACAGCGGTGGTCTTTGCGCTGAACGATACGCGTGGCAGCTTCAAGCCTGTGTGAAGCCTGAAAAGAAAACTTGATCCAGTTATTGACCGATCATTCCAATATTTTTATGATCCGCAAATGGCCAGACCTAAAGAATTCGACATTGATGTAGCCCTCGACGCAGCGGTCGAAGTATTTCGCGAGCATGGTTTCGCCGGTACCTCGGCACAAATGCTGACCACCGCCATGCGCATCGGCAAACAAAGCCTCTACGACACATTTGGTGGAAAGTGGCCGTTGTACTGCTCGGCCCTGGAAAAATATGGCGCCGCTGAAACGGCTGAGCATGTCGCCAGGCTTGAAGGCAGCCCCAGCGCTCTCGAAGGCCTGGAGCGGATGCTCGAACGTGTGGTGGAACAAGCCCGGCGACCGTGTCTGGGCGTCAGTTCCATCAACGAGTTCGGCGATCAGCAGGAAGAACTGATCAAGATCCGCAAAGCTGCTGGCCGGGCGTTGCGTACGGCATTGTTGAATTGCATCGGCGAAGCGAAAGAGGCCGGCGATCTGGCGGCCGACCTCGATCCGGATCATGCCGTCGCGTTTGTATTGGCCAACGTGGCCGCGATTCGCCTCGCGGCGCGGGGCGGCGCGGAACCGGCCGAATTGCGCGCCTTGGCTCGCCTCGCTATCAAGGCTCTGAAATGAGCCCCTTTTTTTGCCTAATTCTGGAATGATCGTTCAATAACGAGGTTCAAAACATGAAAGCCATTGTCATGACCCAACCGGGTGGCTGCGAAGTCATCAAATACGTTGACCTTCCAACACCCGTACTAGGTGAGGGCCAGGCACTCGTTGCGGTGGCCGCAGCAGGCGTCAACTTCATGGACATCGGTGCCAGGCAGGGCACTCTCTGGCACGACATGCCCTGCCCCAGGCTCCTCGGGGTGGAAGGCGCCGGCCGGGTACTCGCAGTGGGTGAAGGGGTCGAGGGCCTCTCGACCGGACAACGCGTCGCCTGGGTGTACGCCCCCGGCAGCTATGCCGAGCAGATCGTCATCAGCGCATCCGCTCTGGTGCCGGTGCCCGACGACATCGATGACCGCACCGCCGCTGCCGTAATGATGCAAGGGCTGACGGCCAGCCACTTCGCGACCGACTTCTACCCTGTTCAACCCGGTGACATTGCGTTGGTTCACGCCGCGGCGGGCGGCCTGGGGCTGCTGCTGACGCAAATGATCAAGCTCAGGGGAGGACAGGTCATTGGGCGCGTCTCTTCCGCTGACAAGATCGCGGTTGCCAGGCAAGCGGGAGCGGACCATGTGATCGTGGATTCGCAAGGGAACTTCGCTGAAGAGGTGCTGCGCCTTACCGACGGCGAAGGCGTCCATGTGGTCTATGACGGCTCCGGCCCGAAGACCTTTCAGGGTTCGCTCGATTCGCTGCGGATATCAGGCACGTTCTGCTGGTACGGCCCGGTACTGGGCGCGCCGGCACCGTTGGACATCATGAGCCTGCCCAAGAGTATCAAGATCGGTTACGCGGCCTTCATGCACCATGTTCGGACTCCGCAACTGCTGCGCTCCCGAGCAGCCAGACTCTTCGAGCTGATTTCGACCGGCAAACTCAATGTCCGGATCGGCGCAGAGTATCCCTTGGCGCAAGCGGCAAACGCTCACGCCGATATGGAAAGCAGAAACACGACAGGCAAATTGTTGTTGATTCCGTCGCGGCTGGACGACTGAGTACGGGCTATCGAGGCATTTCCATTGGTAAACCACCCAGACGCCATCTCGGCCCCTCAAAATATTTGAACCGCTTCGGAACGCGCTCGCCTAAAGATCAGCGTGTGGATAATCCCACAGGCACTGTGTCAATACCGGCACACTCCGAGAGGTGGTCAACGTGGCTAAAGACGAGAAGAAAAGCAAAGGCGAGTCTTCAAAAGCCAGCAAGGAATTGAAAGACAAAAAATCATCACCGACCAAGAAAGCAGCCGCGGCATCGGCTCTTTCCAAATCTTCCGAAAAGAAAGACAAGAAAAAAGATGCCGAACCCAAGAAGTCTGCAAAAAAAGCTGATAGCAAGCCAGAAAAGGCCAAGAAATCAGAAAAAGCAGACAAGCCGGCGAAAAAGAAAAAGTGACCTCTGCTGTCTGCCAGGGCTTTACGCCCTGGCAGCATCATGCGGTCGATGCAACAGATTGGCTGACTCGTTCAGCGGACGTTTCGAAGTCTGGTGTTTTTCCAAGGCCGCCATTTGGCTGCCTTGCCGAACGTGCACACGGCCACCGCCCCCAGCACCGTGGTCAGCACGGCCAGGAGCAGAATCACCCGTTGCGCCCCCAGCGGTGCGGCCAGCAGCGCCACCAGCAAGCCGGCCAGGGGTTGCGACAGGTTGTTGAGCAAGGTGATCACGCCAACGGTCTTGCCAAAATCCCGGGGCGCGATCACCCGCTGGCGGATGCTGCGCATGTAGACGTTGAACATCTTGTCGAAGCCGACGATCAACAGGAAACCCGCCACATAAGCGCCCATGTTCGGGCTCAGCGCACAGATGAACGCGCCGGCGGCGATCATCGGATAGGCGACGCCACCCAGTACCCGCAGGGGCAGCACCACCCGGGCGAGGAAGAACAAAATCATGATGGTGATCACCGCACCGGCGGCCTGCAGCCCGGCGTAGACGTCCTTGGAGGCGCTGAACTGACCGATCACCATCGCCGCCGAGGTGGCCAGGGTGACCCCGACGATCAGGTTGACGCCCACGGCCAGAATGATGATCTTTTTCAGTTCCGGTAGTTCACGAATATGCCCGAAGGCAATGCGCAGGGGCTGCAACCAGATGTCCCGATGCTGCTCGAACACCTCCAGGGTGATACGACTGAAGCGTTGCCACACCCGCATGGCCAGGTCCGCGAGCAGAAACAGCCCCGCGATCCACAGCACCACCCAATGCCAGGCCCAGACCTCCAGCAGGAGTGCCGCTGCCAGTGGCCCGAGGACCAACCCGGTCTGGTCGGCGATCTGTGAGTACGACAAGGTCCTGGTGTAGCTGTAGTGCTGGAAGATGTGCGGCATCAGCACTTCCCGGGCCATGATGCCCTGGGTGGTCAGCACCCCGCACAGCGCCGAGAGCGCCACCAGCCAGGCGATACCGCCGAAGAGAACGTACAGCGCCACCGCCAGCCCACAGAGAAGTGCCCGGTAAACCTGGCTGATGTGCAGAATCCGGATGGGCGAGAACTTGTCGCACAAGGCTCCGCACACCGGAAATGCAAGAAAGCGCGGCAACGATTCGACGAAAAATGCCAGCCCGGCCCAGGACGCACTGCTGGTGGTCTGAAACACCACCAGCGGCACAATGAACAGCAGGATCTGATCGGCCAGCCTGGACAGAAACAGCGAAATGAAAAAAGCCAGGTAATCCTTGCGCATGGTGACTTCCTGTCGATAAGCGGGTCGCGTCGAATGCAATCGGGCCAATTTCAGGAATGACGCACCCTGGCCATCAGGCGTTGCGAGACATCCCTGCGGCCCTTCTATGATTCAACCGGGGGCCGGGCAGGCAATGATGCCTTCATTCGAGCATGGCAGACCTCAAGTATTTCATCGGCCAGCGCAGAATCATCCGGACACGCCCGCGACAACATGATCGCACCGACAGCCTGGGCCAGTATTTCCATCATCTTCTTTCTACCCTCTCCCGGCGGCGCATCGGGTCCCGACGGGTACTTGTCCCCCAGTGTTTGCAACGTGCGCTCTATGCCTTCGGCGAACGTCGCCTTCAGGTGATCGGACTGGCGCGCCGCGTCGCCGCACAAGGCCGCCATCGTGCAGCCGCTGCCACGGCCGTCGCGGTGTTCCCTCGACACGTAGGCGTCGATGAACGCCTGGACATCAATCGCTTCGGCACCGGCCAGCGACCGGGAAAGGCTGCCGGCACACGCCTCGACCATCAGGTCAGCCTTCGAACCGAAGTGCTTGTAGAAACCTCCATGGGTGAATCCCGCAGCCGCCATAAGATCCGCCACGCCTATGCCGTCAAAACCTTGCTCACGAAACACCGTTGAGGCCGTTTCGACGATGTGTTCCCGATTGGCCTGGGCCTGAGCTTTGCTAACTCTCACGTGCATCACCTCGTGTGTGCTCAAAATCCTGGGTCAATGATACATAGATGTCGATCATAATCATATTCGTTGACAGTTTAGATTTCGATCATCATCCTAATGACAAGCGGCCTGACTCCCAACACCGCTTCTCAACCGGTATGGCCGATCAAGCGCCGCGTTTTCGCGCTCAACCCCTATCACTGTTCCCGAGCAAGAGATAACCCCATGAACAACCGTCCTACCGTTCTCATCACTGGCGCTTCCACCGGCATCGGCGCGGTATATGCCGAGCGTTTCGCCCAACGCGGGCACGATCTGGTCCTGGTGGCGCGCGACCATGTTCGCCTGCAGACACTGGCCACGAAGTTGCGTAGCGAACACAGCGTCGCTATCGATGTGCTTCAAGCGGACTTGACCCAACTCAGCGATCTGGTGAAGGTCGAAGCGCGCCTGCGTGACGACGCCAGCATCGGCATCCTGGTCAATAACGCGGGCGCCGCGCAGTCGGGCACGTTCATCGAACAAAGCACTGACAGCGTCGCGCACCTGGTCGCCCTCAACACGACGGCGCTGGTCCGCCTGGCCAGTGCTGTCGCACCACGCCTGGCCAAAGCGGGCAACGGCGCCATTATCAACATCGGCTCGGTCGTCGGCCTGGCGCCGGAGTTCGGCATGTCGGTCTACGGCGCGACCAAGGCGTTCGTGCTGTTCCTTTCCCAAGGCCTCAGCCTGGAGCTTTCACCCCAGGGCGTTTATGTGCAGGCCGTGCTGCCCGCAGCCACCCGCACGGAAATCTGGGACCGTGCCGGTATCGACATCAATACCCTGAACGAGATCATGGAAGTGGGGGATCTGGTCAATGCCGCCCTGGTGGGCTTCGACCGTCGCGAGCCGGTGACCATTCCGCCCCTGCAGGAAGCCGAACGCTGGGACGTTCTGCAAACCGCGCGTCAGGGCCTGCTGTCGCAGCTCAAGCAGTCCGTTGTTGCACAACGCTACCAAACCAAGTCGTGACGCTTTCACTCTGCGCGCAGTAACGATGCCGACGCGGAGGTTGACGCCAAGGCGCAGGCGTTTCTCGACGCTTGGCAGCCTTGGCGCCCCGACAGCACTAAGCTGTCGGGGCCCTGCCCCGGTTTCTTCATTCCCACTGACTCGAGCACCCGAACCATGAAGGCATTTTTTATCGACCACTACGGCAAGCAGAACGGGACGATTGGCGAAGTGCCTGACCCGGCGGTCGGTGCCCATGACGTCCTGGTCCAGGTGCACGCCACCAGCGTGAACCCATTGGATTCGAAGATCAGAACGGGTGAGTTCAAACTGATCCTGCCCTACTCCTTTCCCTTGGTTCTGGGCAATGACCTGGCGGGCGTCGTGGTGCGCACGGGCTCGGCGGTGAAACGATTCAAGCCCGGCGACGAAGTCTATGCGCGCCCTCCCGAGGACCGTATCGGGACCTTTGCCGAACTGATCGCCGTGAACGAAAACGCACTCGCGCTCAAACCCACCCATCTGGACATGGCCGAAGCCGCCTGCATCCCTTTGGCCGCCCTGACGGCCTGGCAAGTGCTGGTTGAGACCGCTCGGCTGAAAAAAGGCCAGAAGGTGTTGATTCACGCCGGCTCCGGCGGCGTCGGGACGCTGGCTGTCCAGCTTGCCAAACATCTCGGCGCCTATGTGGCGACCACCACCAGCACGGCGAATGTCCAGTGGATGAAAACACTCGGCGCGGATGTGGTCATCGATTACACACAGCAGCATTTCGAGCGAGAACTGCACGATTATGACGTGGTGTTGAACAGCCTCGGCAACGATGTCCTGGAGAAGTCGATCGAGGTGCTCAAGCCTGGCGGCCAGCTCATTTCCATTTCCGGCCCGCCGACCGCGCAATTCGCCCAGGAACAGGGCTTGCCCTGGTGGCTGCGAGCCGTCATGCGCCTGCTCAGCCGCCGGATTCGAAGCAAGGCACGCAAGCGCGGTGTGCGCTACACCTTTTTGTTCATGCGCGCCAATGGCGCACAGTTGCAGGAAATCACCGCGCTCATCGACGCAGGCGCCATCAAACCGGTCATCGACCGTACCTTCCCGTTTGAATCGACAGCCGATGCGTTGAGGTATGTCGAGCAGGGCAGATCAAAAGGCAAAGTGTCCATCACAATCAAGTAAGCGCCCGTGAACATGTCAGTCGATAACGTAAATGCGGCCGATCGACAGACGCCGGCACCTGAACCGCAAGAGCGCCCGGTCAACGTGCAGACACAGAAGCAGATGCAATCGGAAGTCTCGCCCCTGACGCCTCATGCCACTGCGATGCAATGCAGACTCGGGATAGTTGAACATTTATGAACGGCGCCGTGTCTCACATGGATGAACGCTCGGACAGCGTTTAAAAAACGGTTCAGGCGTCATGATCTCTCTCGGTATCACCTTCCGGCAGACCTCTCTGAATTCCAGGTTTTTGGGACGCCCCACGGGCATGGCTCAGGCCAAGAGGCACCGATGCTCCTCTCGACTTACATGATCCATTACGTTTTCGACGGGGCTGGCAAGCACTTGTGTGTAACGGCCACGCGACTCGATGACGGCGATGCGATTCGCCTGGCAATGCAGCATGCCGCTGATGGCCCAGACAACTACATTGCCCTGGGCACCCATCGGCAACTGGCTGAACGGAGCGCCGAAAAGGTAGGCGTAACGAAAGTGCGCTGGAATCTGGCGGTCTGACGACACCCGGCACCCGGCACCCGGCACCCAGAGTCGTCTGCAACATCGTGACCCTGCGCGCCTCGGTCAGCCATCGGCCTTGACTCTCCTGTCAGGGGGCAGGCTCGATCCCGCACAACCACTCCCCCATCGATTGCGTCAGGCGATCACTTTCGCATACACCGTCCGGTCCACATTCCCGCCGGAGAGGATCACCCCGACCTTTTTCCCCGCCATCGCTTCACGCTCCTGCATCAGCGCGGCCAGCGCCGCCGCGCCGGCGCCTTCGGCGAGGTTGTGGGTGTCGGTGTAATACACGCGCATGGCCTCGGCAATCTGGTCATCGTCGACAGACACAATGCGCGACGCGGCGGCGCCGTAGATATCGAACGCCTCGGGAATCGGTTTGCGCACGGCGAGGCCGTCGGCGAAGGTATTGGCCGCGGCGGTTTCACACAGGGTGCCGGACTCGAACGACAACTTGGCCGCCGCCGCTTCGGTGGACACCACGCCCACCACTCGGGTGTCCAGGCCCAATGCATCGCGGGCGGCGAGCACCGCGCAGATCCCCGAGCCGCAGCCAATCGGCACGTAGACGGTGTCCAGGTCCGGCACCGCGGTGAACAGCTCCAGCGCGTAGGTGGCCACGCCCTTGACCAGCTCGCGGTGGAACGGCGGCACCAGGTACAGGCCATGCGCCTGCGCCAGGCGTGCGGCCTCTTCGCGGGCTTCGTCGAAATCACGGCCGAACTCGACGACCTCACCGCCGAAACCGCGCATGGCATTGTTCTTTTCCACCGAATTGCCCTGGGGCACGACGATCAAGGCGCGCAAACCCGCCGCGCTGGCGGCCAGCGCCAGGCTCTGGCCATGGTTGCCACGGGTCGCGGACACGATGCCCTGCACCTGCGGATGCGCGCGCTGGAGCCAGTGCATGAAGGTAATGCCGCCGCGCACCTTGAAGGCGCCGGTCGGGGTGTGGTTTTCATGCTTGACCCACACCGTGCAGCCCAGGCGCTCGGCCAGCAACGGCCAGGCGTACTGGGCAGTGGCAGGCATGACCTGGTAGACGTGGCGAGCCGCCTGTTCGATATCGTCGCGTGTCAGTGTGGACATGAGCAGCCTCCGAAGGATTTCGCTCAGTCTAGGCGGGCGCGCCATTCGCCGGCTTTCAAAAAACTGACCTGACTTTTGTCCCCGCTCTTCACTACTATGCGGTACATGAACCCGCCAAAACGTCCATCGCCCGTCACCGAACCGGTCCGCCGTATCGAGGCAGGCCCGTGGGCGATTGAGTTGTTGCCAGGCTCGGCCTATGCGGCGCGGTACGTCGCGAGCCAGTCGGCAATTGGCTTTGCCTTCGACAGCCAGCGAGGCGTGCATGCCATCGGCAGCGATCGCGTGCAGCCCTTCGTGGCCACGCCCAACAGCCTGGCGTTCGTGCCGGCCGGTTGTGACGTGCTGTCCGAGTCCCCCCGTGGCGGCGAATACCTGCGGGTCGTGCACGCCGGGGGCCTGGCCTGCATTGGCGACCATGCCTTCAACAATCGCATTGACCCGCAGGCCATCACCCTCGCGCTGCGCATGCGCAGTGCGTTGTTGCGCGCCTCGGTGGATGACGATTGGGAAGATTGGGCACTCGCACTGGCGGACCGGGCTCAAGGACAGGAAACGTCGGTAGCACCGCTACGCGGCTCCATCACCGCCAGCCGGCTGCGCCTGCTCGACGAATTCATTGACGCCGGCCTGGGCGGCCCGCTGAGCGTGCAGGCAATGGCGCAGTTGCTGGAGCTGTCGGAAGGCTTTTTCATCCGCGCCTTCAAGCGCGCAATGGGCAAAAGCCCGCACAGCTACCTGATCGACCGGCGCCTGGCCACCGCCCGTGCCCGCCTGCTCGACTCAAGCGCCAGCCTGGCCGACATCGCCCTCGCCTGCGGCTTCAACTCCCAGGCGCACATGGCCACAGTGTTCAGGCAGCGCCTGGGCGTCAGTCCGGTGCAATTGCGCCAGGCGTCGAGAATCAGATAGCCGCAAACCCCTCGACGCGGTCAGGCCAGGGCGACAGCACCTGAAAACCTTCATCGGTCACCGCGACCATGTGTTCCCACTGGGCCGACAGCGAATTGTCCCGGGTGACCACGGTCCAGCCGTCGGCCAGGCTGCGCACATGGCGCTTGCCGGCGTTGAGCATCGGTTCGATGGTGAAGATCATCCCGGTTTTCAACTTCAGGCCCTGACCCGGATAGCCGTAATGCAGGATCTGCGGCTCATCGTGATAGACCTTGCCGATCCCGTGGCCGCAGTACTCGCGCACCACACTGAAGCCGGCGTTTTCGGCATGCGCCTGAATGGCATGACCGATGTCGCCGAGCGTGGCACCGGGGCGCACCACACGAATGCCGGCGCACAGCGCATCATAGGTAGTCTTGACCAGACGGCGTGCCTCAGGCTCAGGTTCGCCAACGAAATACATGCGGCTGGTGTCGCCATACCAACCGTCCTTTTTCACCGCGATGTCGATGTTGACGATGTCGCCATCCTTCAGCTCGGTGGCCGATGGCAGGCCATGGCAGACCACCTGGTTGACGGAGGTGAGGATGGTTTTCGGGTAGCCGAGATAACCGACATTGCCGGGAATGGCCTTCTGCACGTTGACGATGTAGTCGTGGCACAGGCGATCGAGTTCGTCGGTGGTGACCCCGGCTTTCACATGGGGTGCAATCATCGCCAGCACTTCGGCCGCGAGCATGCCCGCCGTGCGTGAACTGGCGATTTCAGCCGGGGTGTTGATGCGCACATTCGCCCTCATTGGCGGGCTCCCCCGGCGGTCTTGACCTCAGGGTCCGGCGCACTCTCAGCCAAGCCGCATAGCTGCTTCAGCGCCAGGCCGCCCTCCAGCTCTGCACGCACCAGCAAGCGACAAATGTCGGCGTGGTCGAGGTTGGGGTGCAGTTCGGCGAGCATGCCGATGCGCATCCAGTGCTCGGCCTGGGCGTTGATCGAGCGACTCAGCGCGTTGCTGGCAACGCGCAGGTGCTCATGCAGTGCTTCGGAGATTTTGACGATACCCATCGGCTTCACTATATGAAATGTATATGTTTCATATCTTATGTGAACCCAGCGGAAATTCAAACCCTGGCGACGCAACACCTCATTCGGCCGTCGCCTTGGCCAGGATCGCCTGCAGCAGCACGTCCGCCCCGGCCGTCGACCAATGCGGGTGAATGTGCTCGGCTTCGTTATGGCTCAGACCGTCGACGCAGGGCACGAAGATCATCGCCGTCGGGGCCACGCGGTTGAGGTAACAGGCATCATGCCCGGCCCCGGAAATCATCGGTCGATGGCTATAGCCCAAGGCGGCGCTGGCCACCCGCACCGCTTCGACGCAATCCGCATCGAAGGCAATCGGGGCGTACTGGAAAATCTGTTTGACGCTGTGTTGCAAACCGATGTGCCCGGCGATGCGCTGCACCGCCTCGCGCAGTTGTTCATCCTGGCGGGCCAGTACGGCTTCATCGGGGTGACGGAATTCGACACTGAAGAACACCCGGCCCGGCACGACGTTGCGCGAGTTCGGGAAGATGTTGGCCATGCCGACCGTGGCCCGGCCTTCCGCGCCCTGCTCAAGTCCCAACTGATTGACCGCTTCCACCACGCGGGCGAAACCGAGCAAGGCGTCGAGGCGATGGTCCATCGGCGTGGTGCCGGCGTGAGCGCTGCGACCGATCAGTTCGACCTCGTACCAGCGCTGACCCTGGGCACCGGTAACGACGCCGATGGTCAGGTCCTGAGCCTCCAGAATCGGCCCCTGCTCGATGTGCAGTTCAAACGCGGCGTGGATCGCCTGGCCACCCACCGGGTGCGCACCGGCATAACCGATCTGCTCCAGCGCCTGGCCGATGGTCACGCCCTTGGCATCAGTGCGCGAAAGGCCATATTCGAGGTCAAACACCCCGGCATACACCCCCGAAGCGATCATCGCCGGGGCAAAGCGCGAGCCTTCCTCGTTGGTCCAGTTGATCACTTCGATCGGTCGCTCGGTCTCGATCCCCAGATCGTTCAGGGTGCGCAGCACTTCCAGCCCGGCCAGTACGCCATAGATACCGTCGAACTTGCCGCCCGACGGCTGGGAATCGCCGTGGGACCCGGTCACCACCGGCGCCAACGCGTTGTTGCGCCCGGCCCTGCGGGCGAAAATATTGCCCATGGCATCGACCCGAATCGTGCAGCCGGCCGCTTCGGCCCAGGCCACGAACAGGTCGCGTCCGCGCCGGTCCTCGTCGCTCAATGCCAGTCGCGACACACCACCGTTGGCGGTGGCGCCGATCTGCGCCATGTCCATCAGCGAATCCCACAGGCGTTCGCCATTGACCCTCGCCAGCGTACTCATGAGCGTGGCTCCCCGTTCTTGGCCGCTGACTTGGCGCGGTAGCGGAAATCGCAACGCGGGGCGCCGCCCATGATGGTTTGAGTGCGGGTCAATTCAATGTCCGGGTTGTAGCCGACGATGAACAACTCGTCGCGGTTGCACGAGAGCAAATGGCCGATTTCGCCCAGGCCCATCTCGTGGTACATCTCGGCGTAGCGGCAGCGCTTGACGTCATAGTCATAGCGCTCGGCATCGCTGGCGATGATCTCGACCTTCAGCGCGTCGTCCTGCTCCCACAGCACTTGCAGTTCGACGAAGCTTTTCAGGTCGGCGCCCTGTTCCTCCAGCGCGGCAAAGTGCTTGCCGGCCTTGATCGCCGCATTGCCGACCGCTTCGCCGATCACTGCCGCCGCATGTTGCTGGCCGTGCTCGCGCACCAGGATGTCGTAGATCGGCTTGATGATTTCCGCTTCGATCCGCCGACGGGCGAGGATGCCCAGTTCACCTTCGAGTTTGCTCATTGTGTGCCTCCATCAGCTCCACGGGGGCGGGCGAACCGAAGTCCGCCCGCCGATTGACTCTTGTTATTTCGCGCCACCGGCGACGCTCACCGGCACCCATTGATTGGCCTTGACCTGATACACGGTGAAGGTCGGATTGCGCAGGTTGCCCTGGGCATCGAAGGCGATGGTCCCGGTCACGCCCGGATAGCTGATCGCGCGCAGCACCGGCAGGTATTTCTGCGGGTCGGTCGAATCGGCTTTTTCGAGGGCCGCGACCAGCACGCCGACGCCGTCGTAGGCGAACGGTGCATGCAGTTCGATCGGTGCTTTGAAGCGTTGCTGGTAGGCCTGGTCGAACGCCTGGCCGCCGGGCATTTGCGCGACGGCGAGCCCCGGTTCCAGAGCGATCACGCCCTCGCCTTCGTTTTGCGCCAGTTGCAGGAACGTCTGGCTGACAAAGCCGCCCGCGCCCATCAACGGCGCCTTGATCCCCAACTGCTTGATGCGACGGGCCAGCGGCGCGGCCTGGGCGTCAACGCCACCGAAGAAAATCAGGTCCGGATTCTGGCTGCGGATGTTGGTCAGCACCGCGCTGAAATCGATGGTCTTGTCGTCGACGTATTCCCGGGACACCACCTTGGCTCCGCCCGCCTCGATCGACTTGACGAACTGGTCGGCCAGCCCCTGACCGAACGCGGTACGGTCATCGATCACCGCGATGCGTTTGGCCTTGAGGGTGTTCAGGGCGTAGTCGCCGGCCACTTGGCCGCCGTCATCGTCGTGGCCCATGATCCGGAAACTGGTATCGAAACCCTGCAGCGTGTAGGCATGGCCCGTAGCGACCGGCGCCACCTGGGCGATGCCGGCGTCGTGGTAAACCCGCGCCGCCGGAATGCTGGTGCCGGTGTTCCAGTGACCGACCACGCCGACCACACCGGCGTCCACCAGACGCTGGGCCACCGATACGGCGGTGCGCGGATCGGACTGGTCATCCTCGGAAACGAGCTTGAACGTCACCGCTTCACCGTTGATTTTCGGGTGCTGGGCGTTGGCCCGGTCGATGGCCAGTTGCGCGCCGTTTTCCAGGTCCTTGCCGATTCGCGCCGAGGGTCCGGTCAGCGGTCCGGCCAGGCCGATCAGCACTTGCTGGTCGGCCTGGGCCACGGCACTGGCGAGGCTGCCAAGTGCCAGGCCGAGCAGTGCAACGCGTTTGAAGGGGGCAGAAGTTTTCATCGGTATTTCCTGTTTCTCTCAGGCTTCGTGGCCTGTAGGGCTGGTCGAAACACGCCGGACGTCCGGTGGCGTCAGTGGTTGAATCATTCGCCCAGGTAGGCTTCGCGTACCTTGGGGTCGTCGAGCAGGACCGGCGAGTCACCGCTGAGGCTGATGCGTCCGGTGTCCATCACGTAGCCGCGGTCCGTCACTTGCAGCGCCAGGCGAGCGTTCTGCTCCACCAGCAACAGCGTCATGCCCTGGCGGCAGACGTCATCGATCACCTGGAACAGCTTCTCGACCATGATCGGCGCCAGGCCCATCGACGGTTCGTCGAGCACCAGCAGGCGTGGGCGGGACAACAGGGCCCGGGCCAGGGCGAGCATTTGTTGCTCGCCACCGGAGAGCAGCCCGGCGGATTGCTGCAAGCGTTCCTCCAGGCGTGGAAAGTGCTCGAACAGCTGGCGGATTTCGAGGTTGACCTGTTGCCGGTCGCGGCGCAGAAACGCCCCGGCGTGAAGATTTTCCAGCACGCTCATGCGGGCAAAGATGCCGCGCCCTTCCGGGACCAGGGCGATGCCCGCACGCAACCGTTCGTGAGCCGGCAACCCGAGCATCGAGCGGCCGTCGAAACGGATCTGCCCCGCCGCCACCGGCAACAATCCCGTCAGCGCCTTGAGGCTGGAGCTCTTGCCAGCGCCATTGGCACCGATCAGCGTGACCCGTTCGCCTTCGGCGACGTGCAGGTCCACGGACTTGACCGCCTCGATGGCGCCGTAGCGCACCTTGAGGCCTTCGATACGCAACAGGGGTTCAGACATTGGCGCTGGCTCCCAGGTAGGCTTGAATGACCGCCGGGTGCCGGCGCATGTCGGCGGGCGCGCCCTGGGCGATCACCTGGCCGTAATCCAGCACGCTGATGCGGTCGCACACCCCCATCACCAGTTTCACGTCGTGCTCGATCAGCAACAGGCTGTGGCCATCGGCGCGGATCTTTTCCAGCAACCCGCGCAATTGCACTTTCTCGCTGGCGTTCATGCCGGCTGCGGGTTCGTCGAGGGCCAGCAGCAAGGGTTCGGTGGCCAGGGCGCGGGCGATTTCCAGGCGGCGCTGATGGCCGTAGGACAAGCTGTCGGCGCGGTAGTCGGCGACGCCGTCGAGGCCCACGTAACGCAACCACCGATGGGCCTGCTCGCGGGTCTGCGCTTCTTCTTCGCGGGCCCGGCGATGGCGGCTCAGTGCGGCCCACAAACCGTTGCGGGTGCGCACGTGGCGGCCGACCATGACGTTCTCCAGCACGCTCATGCCATTGAACAGGCGGATGTTCTGGAAAGTCCGGGCGATGCCGGCCTGGGCCACTTCGTGGACCGAGGTCGGCCGGTAGGCCTGGCCATTGAGGTGAAAGCGCCCGGCGTCAGCGCTGTAGAGCCCGGTCATCACGTTGAAGAAGGTGGTCTTGCCGGCGCCATTCGGGCCGATCAAGCCGTAGATTTCCCCAGGCTGGATGCTCAGGCTTACGTCGTTCAGCGCAGCGACCCCGCCAAAACGCTTGCTGACCTGCTCGATCTGCAACAGCGGCGTGCTCATCGGGCACCTCCATGGCGCGCCGGCCACAACCCGGCGGGTCGGTAGAGCATCACCAGAATCAGGGCCAGGCCATAAAACAACTGGCGGATGATTTCCGGGTCCAGCAGCACCTGGCCGAACAGCGCTTGTTGCAAAGGGCCCATGGTCGCCCGCAGGGCTTCGGGCAGTGCCGCCAGCAACACACAACCGAGGATCACCCCGGGCACGTGGCCCATGCCGCCCAGCACCACCATGGCCAGCACCGCGATGGATTCATTGAGGGTGAAGGACTCCGGCGAGACAAAGCCCTGGAACGAGGCGAACAACGCGCCACTGAGGCCGCCGAACGCCGCGCCGATGGCAAAGGCCAGCAGCTTCAGGCGCCGGGTGTTGACGCCCATGGCCTGCGCCGCATCCTCGTCTTCGCGAATCGCCATCCAGGCCCGGCCGATGCGCGAATCCTGCAGACGCAGGCAGGCGAACAGGATCAACAGCACCAGCGCGGCGAACAGGTAGTAATACAGGTACACCGACGGCAGGCGCAGGCCGAAAATCTCCTGGGTGCGCGCCAGGTTCAGCCCCAAGAGGTTGACCGGGTCCACCGAGGAAATGCCCTTGGGGCCATTGGTGAGGTTCACCGGGCGGTCGAGGTTGCGCAGCAGGATGCGGATGATTTCACCGAAGCCGAGGGTGACGATGGCCAGGTAATCGCCGCGCAAGCGCAGGGTCGGGGCTCCCAACACCACGCCGCAGCCGGCTGCCAGCAAGGCCGCCAACGGCAGGATCAACCAGATCGAGGTGTGCAGGCCCTCGGGTAACAGCGCCGCCAGGGCTGGGAACTGCAATAACAGATGCGGCGAGGACAGCAGCGCCGCCAGGTAGGCGCCGACCGCGTAAAAGGCGATGAACCCCATGTCCAGCAGACCGGCATAACCGACCACGATGTTCAGGCCCAGGGCGAGCATGATGTACAGCAGGGCGAAATCCAGGGTGCGCACCCACGTGTTGCCACCAGCGTGGCCAACCACCCAGGGCGCCAGCAGCAACGCCAGGGTGAACAGCAGCAGGCCGAGATGGGCACGTTTACTGGAAGGGGTCGAGACTGCAATGGAATGAGTCATGCGCGAGTCGCCAGTCGTTCGCCAAGGATCCCCGAAGGCCGGAACACCAGCACCGCGATCAACACGATGAAGGCGAACACGTCCTGGTAGTTGCTGCCGAACACGCCACCGGTGGCCGCCCCCAGATAGCCGGTGCCCAGGGCCTCGATCAGCCCCAGCAACAGGCCCCCGAGCATCGCGCCCTTGAGGTTGCCAATGCCCCCCAGCACCGCAGCGGTGAACGCCTTGATCCCCGGCAGGAAGCCCATGTAGAAATGCGCGCTGCCGTAGTTGCTGGCCATGAGGATGCCGGCGAGCGCAGCCAGGGCCCCGCCGATGGCGAAGGTCAGGACAATGATGCGATTGGGGTTGATGCCCATCAGACTGGCGACTTGCGGGTTCTCGGCGACTGCACGCATCGCCCGGCCGAACCGCGTGCGCTCCACCAGCAGCACCAGGCCCAGCATCACCGCCACGGCCACGGCGATGGTGGTCAGCGCGGTCAGATGGGTGATGGCGGCGTGGCCGGAATCGCTGGCGAGCAGTTCAATCGGTTCCAGCGGCAGCAGTTGCGGGAACATCTGCGGGTTGCGCGTCCACAACAGCATCGCGACGGTCTGCAACAGCAGCGAAACGCCGATGCCGCTGATCAGCGGGGCCAGGCGTGGCGCATTGCGCAAGCGGCGATAGGCCACGCGCTCGATCAGCATCGCCAACAGCGCGCAGAACGCCATGGCGACCAGCGCGGCCAGGCCCAGCACCAGCACACTTGGCAGCTGCGGCCAGATCGCCTGCACCACGCGGATCACCGACAGTCCCACCAGCGCGCCGATCATCAGCACATCACCGTGGGCGAAGTTGATGATCCGCAGAATGCCGTAGACCATGGTGTAGCCCAGCGCGACCAAGGCGTAGAGACTGCCCGACACCAAGCCGTTGAGCAGTTGCTGGATCAAGACATCCATCGAAAAACCGTTACCCCGTACACAAGGCCGGCTGCAAAACGCACCGGCAAACCCTCAAGAACGCGGCACACTAAGTTTTTATTCTATTTTTATCAAATATCAGAAAGTCATATGGTTATTCGAATCTCACAAGGTGCCATAAGCGCCATTTATTCGGCATTTATCCCGCTTTATCTGCTTGGAAGCTTAGTATTTAATTCAATACATGAATAATTTAGAACAGTTAGCCAACGACCCTCCCCTGCGTGCCGTGCGCACCTTCGAAGCCTTCGCCCGCCATGGTGGGGTGAACGCTGCCGCGCGGGAACTGGATGTCTCGCCTTCGGCGGTCAGCCATCAACTGCATTTGCTGGAAAGCTTCCTCCAGCAACCGCTGACCTTGCGCCAGGGGCGCAACCTGATCCTCACCGATGAAGGTCGTGAGTATTACCGCGCGATCCGCTCGGCTTTTGCCGTGCTGCGCAGCGCCACCGAACACGTGCGCGAAAAAAGCGCCACGCGCCAGGTCACCATCAGCCTGATCCCGCTGTTCGGCATCAATCTGTTCATTCCACACCTGGCCGAATTTCTCGGCGCCAATCCGGAGCTGGACATCAACATCACCTACGCCAACCACCGCAGCTACCCCAGCGACGCCGCCGACCTGTCGATCCGCTTCGGCACCGGGCACTGGCCGGGCTATCACAGCGAGCCGCTGATTTCCGGCGCGGTCAGCGCGTATTGCAGCCGAGGTTTTCTGCAGCAGCACGGGCCCATCGAATCGCCCGAGGCCTTGAGCCGATTGCCCCTGGTGCACGATGAAGAACGTGGCACCTGGAGCCAGTGGTTCCAGGCCGCCGGGGTGCAGCACGCCAACGCCTTGAACGGCCTGCTGCTGGAGGATGGCCAACTGGCGTTGACCGCCACGCTCACGGGCCTGGGTTGCGCCTTGTTGCGCGAGCCTCTGGTGGCGCCGCACGTGGCCAGTGGCGAACTGGTGAAGTTGTTCGAACTGGGGGTGGACGATGGCCGTCAGTACTACCTGTGCCGACGCTCCGGCAGCGAACTGTCCAGCGACGGTGCACGGCTCCACGAGTGGATTCGCCAGCGACTGATAAGCCAATGATCGGCGACCGGGCGCCCTGAACAGCGATCATGCTCAATTAATGAACAATACGTGACAGCCCACGCGCGCTCTGCTTCTCAGGATATTATCCACAGGAATACCCACTCAATCTGTGGATAGTTCCTGTTCATCGCCGGGTAAACCTATGGATGATGGCAATGCCTTCCAAAGGATGATCTAGTAACGGACTGTGTACATTTCCCTGTGTTTTACGCTGCGAGCCTCTCGCCAAGGATGAACAATGATCACCGGTTCAACGTCATCGTATGCGATGTCCACCTACTCCTCTTCCGCTGGCGTCGCGTCCGCCACTGAATCTCAGGGGCGCGTCACCCAAGGCAGGTCGCAGCCGGCCAAAACGCAAAACACCGATTCGGTCTCGCTCTCCGACACCTCGACCGACTACAGCAAATCGATCAAGGACAACGCGCCGTACTTCCCTGTCCGGCCCGGCATGAACGCCGATGCGCTGGTGCTGGGCGTCGCCAATCCCGGCGCGGTCTCCAGCTCCAAGGACAAGACGTTTTCCGAAGTGGCTGCCGATGCCCGCAAGCGCATGGACGAAAAGTATGCGCTGATGAAAGACAGCGGCACCCCCTATGCCGGCAGCGATGCAGACCGTAACGGGCTGATGGGCGACCTGGACCGGCGTTCGCTGAACGCAGTGGCCACCAACGAAGGCGGACTGTTCAGCGCCGAGGAACAGGCCTCGGCACAGGCCTTGATGCGGCAACAGGGGCGCCTTGCCACCGGCTACTACAGCGGCCCGGCGGACCAGCAGAAGAACTGGAAAGACCCGTATGCCAACGACCCTTACGGCCGGGCCAAGGCGGCGCTGGATTTCATGAACAACATGAGCCCTGAAGAAAAGGCCAAGCCCGAGTGGCTGGCGCAGCGCCTGTCGCTGGAAGCCGCGCTGAACCAGAGCCAGGGCTCGGAACTGGACCCGGACAAGAAAAAGACCGGGCATTTCCCCAACCTGGCGGAAATCCTTTCGGGCGCGGTGACGCAATCTGAAGAAGAGCAATCCAGCCAGTCACGCTTTGGCGACCCGTCCGCACAAATCCTGAAGAAGCTTGAATCGCAGGCGTCCTGATTCACCGGCCATGCAACGCGGGACGCAGGCCGGGTGACGGGGCTGCGTTCTGCGCACGCCCCCTCCCCCCAATGCTCTGTGGCATGATGCCCCTCAACGTTGTCCATTGCGGTCCAACCGATTGCAACCCGCTAACGATGAGGTCTGTTTCATGAGCAAAGCGCCCTACGTTCCGCCCAAGGTCTGGAAAAATGAAGCCCCCTCCGGCGGCCAGTTCGCCAGCATCAACCGGCCCACTGCCGGCCCTACGCATGACAAGCCCTTGCCGGTTGGCAAGCAGCCGTTGCAGCTCTATTCCCTGGCCACGCCCAATGGCGTGAAGGTCACCATCCTGCTGGAAGAGCTGCTGGCGCTCGGGCACACCGGCGCCGAATACGATGCGTGGCTGATCCGCATCGGCGAAGGCGATCAGTTCTCCAGTGGCTTCGTCGAAATCAACCCGAACTCGAAAATCCCGGCACTGCTGGACCGCAGCGTGGAGCCGCCCGTACGAGTGTTCGAGTCCGGTTCGATCCTGCTGTACCTGGCGGAAAAATTCGGCGCCTTGCTGCCAACCGATCACGCCGGCCGCACCGAAACCCTGAACTGGCTGTTCTGGCAAATGGGTTCAGCGCCCTACCTGGGCGGCGGTTTCGGACATTTCTACGCCTATGCGCCAGAGAAGTTCGAATACGCGATCAACCGCTTCACCATGGAAGCCAAGCGTCAGCTGGACGTGCTCGACCGGCGCCTGGCCGAAAGCCGTTACCTGGCCGGTGACAGCTACACCATCGCCGACATCGCGGTCTGGCCGTGGTACGGCCAACTGGTGCGGAACAACGTCTACTCGGCCGCCGAATTCCTCTCGGCCCACGAGTACACGCATGTGCAGCGCTGGGCCGAGGAAATTGCCCAGCGGCCAGCGGTCATCCGTGGCCAGCGGGTCAACCGCACCTGGGGCGACGAGGCCAGCCAGGTCGCCGAACGGCATCAGGCGCAAGACCTGGACTAAACTCTGCTGTGGGCTGCCTGACTCCCCGTGGTGCTTCTGCCTCCATCGCGAGCAGGCTCGCCCCCACGGCGAACACTGATCAACAGCGCCCCTTCAACAGCGAGGTCGCCATCAGCGCCTCCAGCCCCATCGGCTTGGAGAAGTAATAACCCTGGGCCTGTCCGGCGCCCATTTCGCGCAGCAGGACCAGGGTTTCTTCATCTTCGACACCTTCGGCTACCACGCTCAGGTCCAGGGATTCGGCCATGCGCACAATCGCCCGGACGATGGCGCGGCTGCGGGCGCTGGTGGTCAGTTCGAAGATGAACGACTTGTCGATCTTCAAGCCGCTGAAGCGGTATTGATGCACGTAGCTCAGAGACGAGAACCCGGCGCCGAAATCATCGAGCACCACCGACATGCCGTTATCGGCCAACTGCTGCATGGTCAGTCGGGCAATGGCCGGCTCGGCCACCAGCGCACCTTCGGTCAATTCCAGGCAGATCCGCGATGGCTCGACCCCGTGCTGGGCCAGCAGGGCCAGCACATCCCGGGCGAAATCCGGGCGCGTCATGCTGTAGCTGGAGCAGTTGACGTGCACCGGCGGCCAATGGGCATGCTCGGGCTGGGCAAGGATCAGCGCAATGCTGGTGAGCATGTACAGGTCCAGGCGCCCGATCAGGCGCAGCCCCTCGACATCCGGCAGGAACTCGCCAGGCGCGATCACCCGGCCGCCCGGCTGATGCCAGCGGATCAGCGCCTCGAGCGCCAGCAGTTCACCCGTGTCGACGCTGACGATCGGCTGGAAATACGGCAGCAGTTCATCGGTACGCTTGAGCGCGTTGCGCAGGGCCCCTTCCCGCTCCACCAGGTCGGAGACCTCACGGCGCACTTCCTGGTTGAACACCGCGTAGCTGTCGCGCCCGGCACTCTTGACCCGGTACATCGCCGCGTCGGCATCGCGCAACAGGTCGGCGGGTTCGAGATGGAACTGACTGTCGGCACTGACAATGCCGATACTGCAGGACGAAAACACCTCATGACCGTTGATGAAGAACGGCAGGTCGAACGCCAACAGGATCCGCTCGGCGATTTCGATCACCACCTCCAGCGGCGCCTCGGGCGCGAGCACCGAGAACTCGTCGCCGCCCAGGCGGGCGAGCATGTCAGCCTCGCGCAGGCAGCTGCGCAGCCGGTGGGCGGCCTGCATCAGCAGCAGGTCGCCGAAATGGTGCCCCAGGCTGTCGTTGACCATCTTGAAGCGGTCGAGGTCAATGAACATCACGGCCAGGTGCCCGCCGTCCCGATCGAACCGTGACCAGGCCTGGTTCAGGCGCTGTTGCAAGTAAGTGCGATTGGGCAGCCCGGTCAACGCATCGTGGGAGTTTTCGTGTTGCAGTTTGGCGTTGGCGTGATCGAGTTCGCGGGTGCGGTTCTGCACCCGGGCTTCCAATTTGAGGTTGGCGGCGTGGATGGCTTCGGCGGCGGTACGACGCGACAACGCCGTGTCGATGTGCCGCGAGACGAACGTCAGCAATTCCTGGTCGCGCTGGGTGTACCGCACCTTTGGCGTGTAGCTCTGCACCGCCAGCACGCCACGCACCACATCGCCATCGAACAGCGGAATGCCCAGCCACGAGCAAGACCGGACCGACTCGTCGATTTCGATTTCACCCTCTGCGGACAATCGGTCGGCATCGTCGGAGTCGATCAGGCACGGACGGCGCTGGCGGATCACATATTCCGTCAAGCCCCGGCGCCCGCGCCGTGGCAGCGGGCAGGTCTTCTGCCGCTCATCGACGTAGTACGGAAAGGTCACTTCCGTGGTCGCGTCATCGAACAGTGCGATGTAGAAGTTCTGGGCAAACAGCAGATCCCCGACGATGCCATGCAGGGTCTGGAAAAACTCGGCCATGTCGCCGGGCTGACTCGACAGCTCGGCAATCTGGAACAGCGCGCTCTGCAGATGTTCGGCGCGCTCGCGGTCCGCTACCTCCTGGCGCAAGGCATCGTTGACCGCCGAAAGCTCCAGGGTCCGGCGCATCACCGTCTGCTCCAGGTCCTCGCGGTGCAGGAGCCGGTCCAGCGCCATCGCCACATGCCGCGCGACCACCAGGAACAGGGCGCGGTCCTCGGCGCTGTAGGTCCGGGAAACGTCGTAGACCTGCATGGCGAGCATGCCGAACACGTCGTCGGAGGCATTTTTCAAGGGGGCGCCCATCCAGAATTCGGGACGGTCACCCACGCAGAAGAAACGCCCTTCGGCCTGGGCCGCAAGAATCCCCGCGGCATCGATCAGCAGTGGCTGGCCGGACGTCAACACCTGGCCGGTCAACGACAGGTGCGAAGGGTCGAGGTACTCGTAGTTCTCGGACTCCAGGGCGTCGACGTCGATGATGTCGACGTAGTACGGGTAGTCGATTTTATGGGTGTGCGGGTCGTACAGCGCGAGGTAGAAGTTCTCGGCGTCGATCAGGCTGGCGAGCAGTTGGTGAACCCCGACCAGAAACACCGAGCGGTCGCGGGTCGAACTGGCCAGGTAGGTGATTTCGTACAGCACCCGCTGAGTATTCTGCGCACGGGCCAGGGTGTCGGTCTGCAACTGCATGCCCAGGCGCTGGGCAAACTCGGCGAGCACCGGCGCTGCGACGTCATCGCGGGGCGCGAGCAGCCAACCCAGCTCGCTTTCGCCCCTGCCGGTCGGCCAGCGTTGCAGGCGCCAGTCCTGGCAAAAGGCTTCGAAGTCTTCATTGGCCACGCTGGACGGCCATTGCACCCGAGGGTCGCCCTGACCGACCAGGTGCATTTGTTCACCGGCACGGTAAACCACCCACGCGGTGGTGTGGCCCCAATGGCGCGCAGTCTCCAGCAAATGCCCGATCGTGTCCTGGTTGCCAGCGCCGGCCTTGCCGGCGCTACCCGAATTCCCTTCCAACGCCGAGGCTGCCACGCCGTCGTCATCGGATTGCAGAGGGGAGCCGGTCAATGGACGAAAACTCATCTGCCCTCCCTGAGCCAAAAACTGGCGATACTCACTTACCGGATGCTAGCAAAGTGCCGGTGAGCTTCTCGTTTAAAGGTTCTCGACGGTTTTTTCAATGGTTTTATTCGCTTTGCCCTCCACCAAGGGACGGACGTTAATCAATTTGTGAAATATCGCGCGAATCAGCAACTTCCAGGCCATTGCAAACGTCAACCCTTCACCGCCGCTTCAATTTTCGCGATGTCGATCCTGACCATGGTCATCATGGCCTCGAAGGCTCGTCTGGCCGCTGCAGGATCGGGGTTGATGATCGCCGCCGAGAGCACGCGCGGGGTGATCTGCCACGACAAACCCCATTTGTCCCGGCACCATCCGCAGGCGATGGCCTCACCCCCGTTGTCGACGATGGCATCCCACAGACGGTCGGTCTCCTGCTGATCGTCGGTCGCCACCTGGAACGAAAACGCACCGTTGTGCGGGGTGCCGGGCCCGCCGTTCAACCCCAGACACGGCAGCCCCATCACCGTGAACTCGACCGTCAGGACATCGCCCTGCTTGCCCGCCGGGTAGTCGCCGGGGGCGTGGTGGACGGCCTCCACCGAGCTGTCCGCAAAGGTCTTTGCGTAAAAGGTCGCGGCGTCCAGTGCGTCGCCGTCGTACCACAGGCAAATCGTGTTTTTGCTGAGCATGTCGATTCTCCAGCAATGATCTGAACCGTTCAGTCTAGCCAATCCGTGATCCAGGCAAGCGCCGGGGGACCCGACTGGCTATCGTTACCTCATACCTGGTCGAACGGGACGCGGCTCGATCGACAGGGCAACACCCGATGACCAGCGCTGCGAAAAAGGCTGCCGAACGCTTACAATCCCCCCTTTTTCAGGCAACCCAGGTAAACCAGTCAGTCTATGGCGCTCGACCCTATTACGATGTTGACCATCAGCGTCGCTCTTGCAGCGGCTGCCGCCCTGTACCTGGCGGTGGAATGGCGCAGCATCCGCGAACCCTCTCTGCTGTTCTGGAGCGCAGGGTTTGCAACGATTTGCGTGGGCTCGACCCTCGCTTTGCTGCGGGTCAGCGGGATGCTGCTGATCGGTATCTGGTTCGCCAACGGCTTGCTGGTGACGGCTCACTTCCTGTTCCTGCTGGGCGTCGCACGGTTCACCGAAGTGCGCCTGTCCCGTGGCTGGTACCTGATTTTCGCCGCCTGGCTGGCCCTGCTGTTGCTGCCGGAAGAACCGTCGTGGTCGAAGATCATGCTGGTGGCCAATTCGCTGCTGGTGGCCTTGCCGACCCTCAGGGCCAGCTTTCTCCTGCGGCCCCATGGCCGGTCATTGAGCGTGGGTGCGGTGCAGCTGCGGTTTGTGCTGTTGACCCACGGACTGTTCTACACGGCCAAGGCCATCTCGGTGGTCATTCCGGGCACGCTGATCGATCTGGCAGCCCTGCGTGGCGAGATCATCCAGATCTCGCTGGTCGAGGGCGCAATGGCGATCATGCTGATCGCCCTGTCGATGACCGGAACCGAGCGCTACCGGCGGGAAAAACGCATCGCACGACTGGCCGCGCGCGATCCGCTGACCGCCCTGTACAACCGACGCGCGCTCGAGGTGCGGGCACCGCGCCTGCTGGAGGAAGTTTCCAGCGTGCGACCCGGGGCGCTGCTGCTGATCGATATCGACAACTTCAAACTGGTCAACGACCTGTACGGCCACACGGCCGGCGACCGCTTGCTGATTTCGCTGAGCGAGATGATCCGTTCGGTGCTGCCTGAAGGCGCGCTGGCGGCCCGCTTGGGCGGTGACGAGTTCGTCATCCTGCTCAATGACGCCTCGAGCGAACGCATCGTCGGGCTGGGCAACACGCTGCGTCATCGTTTTCACCAGACGGCCACGCAGACATTCGTCACGCCGCAACCGGTCACCCTGAGCATCGGTGCCAACCTGTTCAACCAACCGCCGACCAGCCTGGCGGCCCTGATCGAACAGGGCGACGCGGCACTCTATGAATCCAAGCGTGGCGGCCGCGACAGCCTGCGCCTGGTGGACCGGACCCTGGCCAGCGGCGAACTGCAGCGCCATTGATCGTCCACCCTACTCCTCGCGTCCCTTGCCCTCCCGGTCATGCTCGTAGCGACGGCTGAGCGCAAACGGCGGCAGCCAGGCTTCGCGGCGGCTGATCCAGCTTTCGTACGTCGGGATCAGTTGATCGGGGGCGTCCAGCGAACCCAGGTTCACTTCGATTTCGTCATCGCTGCGGGAAAACACCGAAGAGCCGCAACGTGGGCAAAAAAAACGCCCGGCGTAGTCACGGGTTTCACCCTCGATCGTCACCGCCCGCTCCGGGAAAATCGCCGACGCATGAAACAGCGCCCCGTGATGTTTGCGGCAATCGAGGCAGTGGCACACACCGACCCGATAGGGGCGCCCTGCCGCCTCGATGCGGACGCTGCCGCACAGGCAACCCCCGGTGAATCGTTCCATGGCGCACCTCCTGTTGAAGTTGTGTGGTTTATCCATAGTAGCCGCCATTGGTCGTGGCAGACTTGATCTATAGACGCATCATGCCTTAATTTGAATCTATGGAATCAATTTGAGGTGTCGAACATGGCCGTTGCCCTCCAGCCATCAGCGTTTACCAAGAACCAATGCGTCACGGGCCTGCGTGCAGCGGTCGGCATCCTTGAAAAATGGCGGGCGTCCAGTGAGCAGGCCTGCCGCATCCTGCGCATTTCCCGCAGCACCTACACCCGCGCCCGTCAGCAGGACCCCGATTGGGCCGTGGCGCTGGACGCGGACCAGATGCAGCGCATCAGTTTCGTGCTCAACATCCACGCCGCCCTGCGCCTGGTGTTCGACAACCCCGAGAACGTCTACGGCTTTGTGTCGATGAACAACGACAACGAATTCTTCAATGGTCGCTCGCCACTCGAGATCATGGCGCAGGGCGACATGATCTCCCTGTATGAAACCTTCCGCCGCATCGACGTCCTGCGGGGTGCGCAATGGTGAGGCTGGACGAGCTGCCGGCCCTCCCCGACCAGCCATTGCAGGCTTACCGGCTGGTCAATTCGAAATTCCCGCCGGTGGCGTTGTTCGACGACGTGGCGGATGCCGATGCGTTCGACGTGCTGTATCAGATCCAGGAACTCACCAACCCCAGGCTGAAAAACGAGGTGGGTCGACTGGAACTGATCCGGCGCAGTGAAATTCCCTTCGGCATTCCCGGCTGCTCCTACGCGACTGCGCCCTTCACCCACGTCAACCCGGCGGGTTCGCGCTTCAGCGATGGCAGTTTTGGCGTGCTGTACCTGGCGGACACCCTGGAAACCGCACTGGCTGAAGTGAAGCATCACCAGAGCCTGTACTGGTCGAAGGTCCCACTTCTGAACTATGAGCGGTTCGTCTTTCGTGGCCTGTCCTGCTCGTTCATCCAGGCCGGGATGAAAGACGCGACCGGCATTGCCCTGACCGATCCGGTTTACGATCCCGACGACTACACCGCTGCCCGGCGTCTGGGGAAAAAGGTCAGGGAAGCCAAGTGTCCCGGGCTCCGTTACCACTCGGTGCGCAACGTCGGCAGTCATTGCTGGGCGCTGATGACACCGCGGCCGGTGGTGTCAGTGATTCAGGCGGCGCATTACGAGATGATCTGGAATGGGCAGATGACCAGCGTCAGCCAGATCAGTGAGGCTTGATGCCCCTCCCACCTCGACCGATGGGAGTCCAACCACTCATTAGCGCCATCGATAGTCACCATCAGTTCAATGAAGTTCTCTTAAAAATTCCGGGGCGTAACATCACACCCATACCAACCCATAACACCCCGGAGCACACCACCATGAAACGCCAAATCATCCTCAGCATCGTTCTCTCGGTACTCGCCGCTAACGCCTTCGCCGCCAAACCACCGCGCACCATGATCGCCGAAGGCGGCTCTGATCGCCTGATCGAACGCCGTGTAGCCGAAGGTGGTTCGGATCGTCTGATCGAACGCCGCGTCGCCGAAGGTGGTTCGGATCGTCTGATCGAACGCCGCGTCGCCGAAGGTGGTTCGGATCGTCTGATCGAACGTCGTGTTGCCGAAGGTGGTTCGGACCGTCTGATCGAACGTCGCGTTGCCGAAGGTGGTTCGGATCGTCTGATCGAACGCCGTGTAGCCGAAGGTGGTTCGGATCGTCTGATCGAACGTCGCGTGGCCGAAGGTGGTTCCGACCGTCTGATCGAAAGCCGCGCCGTATGAAGCCTCGTTCCAGCGCAATACTCAACAAAAAGCCCGGCCTGATCAGCCGGGCTTTTTCGTGTGCAAGGGGTTACCTGTGGGAGCGAGCAGGCTACGGGCGTCCATCGACGGCAAGCCGGTCACGCTTCCACGGGCCTATCAGTGATGAATATCCCGATCCTTGGTTTCCGGCATGAAGAAAATGCCGAGAACGGCCGTCATCACTGCGATGACAATCGGATACCACAGCCCGTAATAGATATCCCCCGTGGCCGCAACCATGGCGAATGCCACGGTCGGCAGGAAGCCGCCGAACCAGCCATTGCCGATGTGATACGGCAGCGACATCGAGGTGTAACGGATGCGCGCCGGGAACAGTTCCACCAGCCACGCGGCGATCGGACCGTAGACCATGGTCACGTAGATCACCAGGATGGTCAGCAGCAACAACACCATCGGGTAGTTGGTCTTGGCCGGGTCGGCCTTCTCCGGATAACCGGCATCCTTCAGGGCCGTGCCGAGGGTGGCGGTAAAGGCGTCGTTGCGGGTCTTGAACTCGGCGGCCGGCATGCCGGTGCCTTCGAAGCTCTCGACCACCTGGTTGCCGATCCGGATCTGCGTCACGGTGCCCGGCGCGGCCTTCTCATTGGTGTAGGGAATGGCCCGCTTGGCCAGCACGGTCTTGGCCAGGTCGCAAGACGTGGTGAATTTGGCCTTGCCCACCGGGTCGAACTGGAACGCGCACTGGTCAGGATCGGCGACCACCGTCACCGGGTTCTTCGCCTGAGCGGTGAACACATCGGGGTTACCGTACTGGGTCAACGCGTGGAAGATCGGAAAGTAGGTCACGGCGGCCAGAATGCACCCGGCCATGATGATGCCCTTGCGCCCGATACGGTCGGAGAGGCTGCCGAAGATCACGAAAAACGGCGTACCGATCAACAGCGAGCCGGCAATCAGCAGGTTGGCCGTCTGCGGATCGATCTTGAGCGTTTGCAGCAGGAAGAACAGTGCATAGAACTGCCCGGTGTACCAGACGACCGCTTGGCCGGCCGTGCCGCCGAGCAGCGCCATGATCACGATCTTCAGGTTTTCCCAGCGCGCGAAGGACTCCGTCAATGGCGCCTTGGACGCCTTGCCCTCGGCCTTCATTTTCAGGAACACCGGCGACTCGCTGAGTTGCAGGCGGATGTACACCGAGATGATCAGCAGCAGAATCGACAGCAGGAACGGAATCCGCCAGCCCCAGGCTTCGAAGGCTTCGGTGCCCAGGATCGTCCGGCAGGCGAGGATCACCAGCAGCGACAGGAACAGGCCGAGGGTCGCGGTGGTTTGAATCCATGAAGTGAAAAAGCCGCGGCGATTTTTCGGCGCATGTTCGGCCACGTAGGTCGCCGCCCCGCCGTATTCACCGCCCAGTGCCAGGCCCTGCAACAGGCGCAGGGTAATCAGGATGATCGGCGCTGCGACACCGATGGTCGCGTAGCCGGGCAGAAACCCGACGATGGCGGTGGAAATGCCCATGATGACGATAGTGATGAGGAAGGTGTGCTTGCGCCCGATCATGTCACCCAGGCGACCGAACACAATGGCGCCGAAAGGCCGCACGGCAAACCCCGCCGCGAACGCGAGCAAGGCGAAGATGAAGGCCGTGGTTTCGTTGACGCCGGCGAAGAAGTGCTTGGCGATGATCGCGGCGAGGGAACCGTAAAGGTAGAAGTCGTACCATTCGAACACAGTGCCCAGGGACGAGGCGAAAATCACCTTGCGCTCTTCCCTGGTGATCCCGTGGTTGGGCGAGTTGCCCGTGGTGGTGTCGATTGCGGCCATGAGTCTTCTCCGTGTTTTTCTTGTGTCAGGCCGGAGCACCTTCATTACCGCTGTCGCACCCGGGCCCTGGGGCTGAAGTCATTGGATTACGGAACACGCAAAGCAGGGGTACAGCCTCGCCTCACATCACGGCGAGGTTTCCTGAAGCATAATCAGCTTCGCGCAGATATCCACTCGCCATCATGGATATTGATACATCGCCCTGCTCATTGCCGGAGCGAGTTTGCTCCGGGCGGCGTTCCGACGAAGAACGAACCGGCACCGCAGTGCGTCAGGCAACCAGCGTCACCGTTGACAACCCTCGCGAACAAGCCCGCTCCTGCAGTTGAATCATCCAGCCCTTAATCCCGGCACTGAACATGTGATACATAGCAGCTTGTCCTGCACCCCGAGGCTTGCTCATGTACACAACCCTTCGCCTGCCGCACCTGCTGCTCTGCGCCCTTTCGTGCCTCATCGCCAGCGGCGCCCAGGCCGATGCCTCCGCGCCGCCGCCCGCCAGTTTGCAGCCGCTGCTGGCGACCATGAACGAACGCCTGTACATGGGCGACCAGGTGGCGCTGAGCAAATGGGACAGCCGCAGACCGATCCAGGACAGTGCCCGGGAAGCGCAGGTCATCGCCAACGCGAGAAAGCAGGCGCTGAGCCGTCAACTCAATCCGGACGAAGTCGCCGAGTTGATCGCCGCGCAGATCGAGGCCAGCAAACTGGTGCAGTATGGGTTGCTTGCGCAGTGGCAGGCGGCGGGCAAGGCGCCCGACTTGCCGCGCCCCGACCTCGAAAAGGAAGTGCGGCCGCATCTGGATGAGCTGCAAAAGCGCCTGTTGCAGGCGTTCGCCGAGTTTGCGCCCTATCGCACCGACCCCAATTGCGCCCAGTGGCTGGCCAAGGGGCGGTCCGCCCTGATCAAGGATGGTCTGCATGGCCAGGGGTTGATCCGCGCCACCGGGGACTTGTGCGTCGTCAACTGACCCAGGCAGACCGGTCTATGGCGCCTGGAACGTCTGCAGGTACGCCAGCACATCCTCGATTTTCTGCGGATCGCTGAGCCCCCAGAAAATCATCCGGGTGCCCGGCACGACTTTCTTCGGCGCCTCGAGGTACGCGGTGAGCGTTTCACGGGTCCAGACCAGCCCCGCGGATTTCATCGCGTCGGAATACTGGTAATCCGTGGTGCCTGCCGAAGGGCGGCCGAAAAGGTTGTTGAGCTGCGGACCAAAAGACGCCCGCGCCGACTCCCCGACCTGATGGCAGCCACCGCAAATCCGCGGGAACAGTTTCGCCCCGGCTTCGGCATCGCCGGCCGCGTGGGCCAGTGGCGCGAGCAAACCGGCGTTGAGCGCCAGGATCAAGGTGAGGACGGCGGTTTTCATCAGGCAGGGTTCCAGCGTAGAAAGTTTGAACGTCACGGATCACGAAGGCGCGTCAGTTTGCGCCAGAACGACACCGTCGTCGAATGGGTTGGCGGTCCCGCGACTGGAGCCACTTTCGCTCATCAAAACTTGCGTCATGCAAAATCAGGCTAAGCTGTGAGCAGCTTATTGCTCACGATGCTCGCTTCTGCAGGGTTGTGGTTTTTCTGGAGAGCGTCTGCAACAGCTACCTCAGACAGGCCCAACTTGTTCACGCAGGAATGACGTGATGACCGAGCCCCTCCTCAGTTTTGACGCGCTCAAGCGCGCTGCCGCCGCTGGTGAAATCGATACCGTTCTGGTCTGCATGGTCGACATGCAGGGACGCCTGGTGGGCAAGCGCTTCCAGGTCGAATTTTTCATCGACAGCGGCTACCAGGAAACCCACTGCTGCAACTACTTGCTGGCCGACGACATCGACATGGAGCCGGTGCCCGGATACGCCGCCGCGAGCTGGAGCAAGGGCTATGGCGATTTCGTGCTCAAGCCGGACATGGCCACCCTGCGCCGGGTGCCGTGGCTGGAATGCACGGCGCTGGTGCTGTGCGACGTGCTCGATCACCACCATCGCAAGGACCTGCCACACAGCCCGCGGGCGATCCTCAAACGCCAGGTCGAACGCCTGCGCGAACGGGGTTACACCGGCATGTTCGCCTCGGAACTGGAGTTCTACCTGTTTGACGAGAGTTACGAACAGATCCACCAGCGCAACTATCGGCAACCGAAAACCGCCGGCCATTACATCGAGGATTACAACATCCTGCAGACCACCCGCGAAGAGCCCGTGCTGCGGGCAATCCGCAAGCACCTGCAGGCCTCGGGCATCCCGGTGGAAAATTCCAAGGGCGAATGGGGCCCGGGCCAGGAAGAGATCAACATCCGCTACGCCGATGCGATGACCATGGCCGACCACCACGTCATCATCAAGCACGCGTGCAAGGAGATCGCCGATCTACAGGGCAAGGCGATCACGTTCATGGCCAAGTGGCGTTATGACGCCGCCGGTTCCAGCAGCCATATCCATAATTCGCTATGGGACAAGAACGGCAAGAAGCCGCTGTTCTACGACGCCAAGGCCGAGTTCGGCATGTCGAAACTGATGCGTTCGTGGGTCGCCGGACAGCTCAAGTACGCCAACGACATCACCTGTTTTCTCGCGCCCTACATCAACTCCTACAAGCGCTTTCAGGCAGGCACCTTCGCGCCGACGCGGGCGGTGTGGAGCCGCGACAATCGCACCGCCGGCTTTCGCCTGTGTGCCGAAGAAAGCAAATCCATCCGCATCGAGTGCCGCATCGGCGGCGCCGACCTCAACCCCTACCTGGCTTTCGCCGCGCTGATCGCCGCGGGCCTGGCCGGGGTCGACGAAAAGCTCGAACTCGCGGCGCCGTTCGAAGGGGACGCCTACGCCGATGAGCGTTCGCCGGAAGTCTCGAAAACCTTGCGCGAGGCCTGCTCCGCGCTCAAGGGCTCGAGCATGTTGCGCGAGGCGTTCGGCGATGACGTGGTGGAGCACTACGTGCACACCGCCGAATGGGAGCAGAAAGAGTACGACCGGCGTGTCACCGACTGGGAACTGCAGCGCGGCTTCGAGCGCTATTGAGATCACCATGACTGCGAAGATTGAGCTCATTTCCCCGGTGGATGGCCGGGTCTATGTCGAGCGCGAGTGTGCCGATGCATCACAGGTCGAGCAGGCGCTCGCCGCCGCACAAACCGCCCAGGCGGCCTGGCAGCGCCGCCCCTTGAGCGAACGCGCAACGCTGTGCAGCGCCGCTGTCGACAGGCTGCTGTCGATGCAGGCGCAGATAGTCCCTGAACTGGCCTGGCAGATGGGCCGCCCGGTGCGTTATGGCCCCGGCGAGCTGCGTGGCTTTGCCGAGCGGGCACGGCACATGATCGCGATTGCGCCGCAAGCGCTGGCAGCGGTGGAGCCCGAGCCCGTGGCCGGCTTTCGTCGTTACATCAAACGCGAGCCGCTGGGCACTGTACTGGTAGTCGCCCCGTGGAATTACCCCTACCTGACGGCGGTCAATACCATCATCCCGGCGCTGATGGCCGGCAACAGCGTGATCCTCAAACATGCCTCGCAAACCCTGCTGGTGGGCGAGCGCTTTGCCGAGGCCTTTCGCCAGGCGAACCTGCCTGAAGGGCTGTTCCACAACCTGCTGCTCAGCCATGCGCAAACCGCCGGGATCATCGCCTCGGGCCGTGTGCAGCAGGTGAATTTCACCGGTTCGGTGCAGGCCGGACAAGCCATGGAGGCCGCCGCCACGGGGCGCTTTATCGGCATGGGCCTGGAGCTTGGCGGCAAGGACCCGGCCTACGTGCGTGCCGACGCCAACCTTGAGCACGCGGTGGAGAACCTGGTCGATGGCAGCTTTTTCAATTCCGGACAAAGCTGCTGCGCCATCGAACGCATTTACGTCGACCAGCGCCTTTACCCGGCGTTCGTCGAGCACTTCGTGGCCCTGACCCGCCAATACGTATTGGGCAATCCGCTGGAGGAAGCCACCACGCTGGGCCCGCTGGTGTCGCCCGGCGCCGCCGATTTTGTCCGTGGGCAGATCGCCGCCGCGCTGGCCCAGGGCGCCAGGGCGTTGATCGACGCCAGGGATTTTCCTGCCGATGTGCCGGGCAGCGCCTACCTGGCGCCGCAGGTGCTGGTGGACGTGGATCACCGGATGTCGGTGATGCGCGACGAAAGCTTCGGCCCGGTGATCGGCATCATGCCGGTGGCCGGTGACGACGAAGCCATTGGCTTGATGAACGACAGCGAGTTCGGCCTCAGCGCATCGATCTGGACCCAGGATCTGGCCACCGCCGAACGCCTCGGTGACGAGGTCGCCACCGGCACCCTGTTCATGAACCGCTGCGACTACCTGGACCCGGCGCTGGCCTGGACCGGGGTCAAACACAGCGGGCGCGGCGCCACCCTGTCGCGCCTGGGCTACGAGCACCTGACCCGGGCCAAATCCTTTCATCTGCGTCACGAGGTGTAGGCCATGAACCTGACTGGAAACTGGAACTATCCCACCAGCGTACGCTTCGGTGCTGGGCGTATCGCCGAGCTGGCTGACGCCTGTCGCAGCCAGGGCATCCAGCGCCCGCTGCTGGTGACCGACAAAGGGCTGGCCCAGGCGCCGATCACCACCGCCGCGCTGCAGTCCATGCTCGCCGCCGGCCTGGGTGCGGCGCTGTTTAGCGACCTCAAGCCCAACCCGGTGCAAGCCAACCTGGCCGGCGGGCTCGATGCCTGGAACAGCGGCCAGCACGATGGCGTTGTCGCGTTTGGCGGGGGCAGCGGGCTGGACATGGGCAAGCTCATCGCCTTCATGAGCGGTCAGACCCGACCGGTGTGGGATTTCGAAGACATCGGCGACTACTGGACCCGCGCCGACGCCGACCGCATCGCCCCGGTCATTGCGGTGCCGACCACCGCAGGCACCGGCTCCGAAGTCGGCCGCGCGGCGGTGATCATCGATGAAAGCAGCCACACCAAACGCATCATCTTCCACCCGAAAATGATGCCACGGGTGGTGATCAGCGACCCTGAGCTCACCGTCGGCATGCCGGCGAAAATCACCGCCGGCACCGGTATGGACGCACTCTCCCACTGCCTGGAAGCGTACTGCGCCCCCGGTTTTCATCCGCTGGCCGACGGCATTGCCGTGGAAGGCATGCGCCTGGTCGCCAGTGCCCTGCAACGCGCCGTGCACACGCCCACGGACCTCGAGGCCCGGGCGCAAATGCTCGCCGCCGCCGCGATGGGCGCCACCGCGTTCCAGAAAGGCCTGGGCGGCATGCACGCGTTATCGCACCCGGTGGGGGCGCTGTACGACACCCACCATGGCATGACCAATGCCACGTTCATGCCCTATGTCCTGCAATTCAATCGCGCGGCCATCGAAGAGCGCATCACCCGCCTCGCCGCCTATCTGGGCCTGCCCTCTCCCGGCTTCGACAGTTTCCTGGATTTCGTCCTCAATCTGCGCGAAGACATCGGCGTTCCCCATACGCTGCAGGCGCTGGGCGTGGATGACCGCCAGGTGGACCTGATCGCGGACATGGCGATTGTCGACCCCTCGGCGGGCGGCAATCCGCTGCCGCTGACCAAGGACGGCGCCACGCGCATTTTTGCCGCGGCTTATCACGGCCGCGTGTAGATCCAGAGCAGTAACGGTTGTAAAGGAGCAGTACGACAAGGTGTTGAAGGCCAGCCCATTGCGCAGACGCCAATGGATTGTTCAAAACCTGAAGGGGTACACCGCATGAACCCGACAAGCCAGCCTGGCGCCGAGACGCACGACGAGGACGTCAAGGCGCTGCACAGCATGGGCTACGCCCAGCAACTCTCGCGACGGATGGGGGTTTTCTCCAACTTCGCGATATCCTTTTCCATCATCTGCATTCTCTCCGGTGGCATCAACTCACTGGCCCAGGGCACCTCGGGTGCCGGGGGCGCATCGATTGGCATCGGCTGGCCCATCGGCTGCCTGATCTCCGGCGTGTTCGCCCTGGCGATGGCGCAGATTTCCTCGGCCTACCCCACTGCCGGCGGCCTTTATCACTGGGGTTCGATCCTGGGTAACCGCTTCACCGGCTGGCTGACGGCCTGGTTCAACCTGTTGGGGCTGGTCACCGTGCTCGGCGCCATCAACGTCGGCACCTACTACTTCTTCTTCGGCGCCTTCGGCCCGGCCCTGGGCATGGAGGACACGACCACGGTCAGGGTGATTTTCCTGGCGATCCTCACCGGCATCCAGGCCCTGTGCAACCATCTGGGGATCGGCCTCACCGCAAAGCTCACCGACTTCTCGGGCTACCTGATTTTCGCCACGGCGCTGGCACTGACCATCGTCTGCCTGATCTCGGCGCCCAGCTATGAATTCGTGCGGTTATGGACGTTCGGCAACTACTCTGGCGCAGCGGGCGGCAGCGTCTGGCCAGAGGTCTCCAACAGCTGGGTGTTCATGCTCGGCCTGCTGCTGCCGATCTACACCATCACCGGCTACGACGCCTCGGCCCACACCTCCGAGGAAACCCGCAATGCCGCGATGTCGGTGCCCCGAGGCATGGTCATGTCGGTGATCTGGTCGTTGCTGTTCGGCTGGGTGATGCTCAGCTCGTTCGTGCTGATGCTGCCAAGCATGGACGAAGCGGCCAAACAGGGCTGGAACGTGTTCTTCTGGGCGATGGACACCCAAGTCAATCCCACCGTCAAGTTCGCCCTGTACGTGGCCATTTTCGTTTCGCAATTTCTCTGCGGGCTGGCGACCGTGACGTCGGTGTCGCGCATGATTTTCGCGTTCTCCCGTGACGGCGGCCTGCCTTGCTCGAAAGCGCTGGCCTCAGTCTCCCCGACCTTTCGCAGCCCGGTGGCGGCGATCTGGACCGGCGCCACCCTGGCGGTGCTGTTCGACTGGGGCTCGTCGGTGATCTCCATCGGCGAGACACCGGTCTACACCATCGTGGTCTCGTGCACGGTGATCTTCCTGTTCTTCTCGTTCATCATTCCCATCGTGCTGGGCCTGTTCGCCTACGGCACCGCGAAGTGGCCGACCATGGGGCCGTGGAACATGGGACGCGGGCTGTACACGCTGTTTTCCCTGCTCTCGATCGTGTCGATGGTGGTGATCTTCGTCATCGGCATCCAGCCTCCCAACGACTGGGCGCTGTACATCACCATCGGTTTCCTGGTGCTGACGGCCATCGTCTGGTTCGGCTTCGAGGCACGGCGCTTCCAGGGGCCGCCGACGGGCGACCTGATCGTCAAGCGCCAAGCCGACATTGCAGCGGCCGAGGCGGCGCTGGACAAGCGCGGTTGACCCATCGTGGGAGCGCGCCTGCTCGCTCCCACGATCGACGCCACGAAAAAGGCCCCGACGGTGCGAACCGGCGGGGCCTTTCGGTGGGGCGGGCAAACCGTCGAATCGATCCGCTACGGACCGGACCGACCGGATTGCGTACTCACCCAGCGTTCACTTACTGAACGTTTTTCAGCTTGATCACGTCACCGGACACCTTGGTGGTGTAGCCGTTGAGGACCCAGGCCCAGAACCAGCTTTCCTGGACCTGGGTGTTGATCAGTGCGTCGCCGCCCTTGGCCTTGATCGCCGCGTCCTGTGCACGGACGAAGCGGCTGTTCTGGCGGATCGGGATGAAGCCGAAGAGCATCAGGCCGGTGGCGCTGGCTTCGCTGTGGCCAACGACGGTGTATTGGCTGGCGTCGTATTGCTGAGTCTTCATCGCGGTGCCGGTGCAGCCGGCCAGAACCACGCCGAACAGGGAAACGGCAAGCACTTTGCTGAGGTAATTCACTGTGTCACTCCATAGGTAAACGCCCGGGATCCATCTCTCGAGCGGCGCACACCTTACCCCAACTGCTTGTCGATGAGTATCAGGCGAAACCCTTGCTCACGATCTGGCAGCACTCCTTCATTCGGCTTACCATGCGGCGCATCCCATTCATTATCGATAGACGGCGGTACAGCATGATCGAGGTCACCGAGGTTTCCATTGCCGAACTGCGCGCGGCGCTCGAATCCGGCCAGACCACGGCAGTGGAACTGGTCGAGGCCTATCTCGCCCGCGTGGACGCCTATGACGGCGCCGATACTCCGACGGCCCTCAACGCGGTCGTGGTGCGCAACCCCGAGGCGCTCGAGGAAGCGCGAGCCTCCGATGCCCGCCGGACACAGGGCCGGACACTGGGTCCGCTCGACGGCATTCCCTACACGGCCAAAGACAGTTACCTGGTCAAGGGCCTGACCGCCGCCTCCGGCAGCCCGGCCTTTGCCAACCTGATCGCCTACCGCGATGCCTTTACCATCGAGCGCCTGCGCGCGGCCGGGGCGATCTGCCTGGGCAAGACCAACATGCCACCGATGGCGAACGGCGGGATGCAGCGCGGCGTCTATGGTCGCGCGGAAAGTCCCTACAACGCCGATTACCTCACCGCCCCCTTCGCCTCCGGCTCCTCAAACGGTGCCGGCACCGCCACCGCCGCCAGTTTCGCAGCGTTCGGCCTGGCGGAGGAAACCTGGTCGAGCGGTCGCGGCCCGGCGTCCAACAATGGTCTGTGCGCCTATACGCCTTCCCGTGGTGTGATTTCGGTTCGCGGCAACTGGCCGCTGACACCGACCATGGACGTGGTCGTACCGTTCACCCGGACCATGGCCGACCTGCTGGAAGTGCTCGATGTGGTCGTCGCCGAAGACCCCGACACCCGTGGCGACCTGTGGCGCCTGCAACCCTGGGTGCCGATTCCGAGTGTCGCTTCGGTGCGCCCCGCCACCTACGCCGAACTGGCGGTCAAGGCCGATACCCTGGTCGGCAAACGCCTCGGTGTGCCGCGCATGTTCATCAACGCCGACCCCGAAGCCGGCACCAGCGAGACGCCGGGCATCGGCGGCCCGACCGGTCAACGCATCCACACCCGCCCCTCGGTGATCGCGCTCTGGGAAGCGGCGCGCAATGCCCTGGAGGCCGCCGGCGCCGAAGTGGTCGAAGTGGACTTCCCGCTGGTCTCCAATTGCGAGGGCGACCGTCCGGGTGCCCCGACCGTGTTCACCCGGGGCCTGGTCTCCAAGGAGTTCCTGCATCACGAGTTGTGGGACCTGACGGCCTGGGCGTTCGATGATTTCCTGCGGGCCAACGGTGACCCGAAGCTCAACCGCCTGGTGGACGTCGACGGCCCGCAGATTTTCCCCCACGATCCCGGCACCCTGCCCAACCGCGAAGGCGATCTGGTCGCCGGCATGGACGAATACGTGCGCATGGCCGAGCGTGGCATCACGCCATGGGACCAGATCAGCACCGTTGCCGATGGACTGCGCGGGCTCGAACAGACCCGCCGCATCGACCTCGAGGACTGGATGGACCGGCTGGGGCTTGACGCGGTGCTGTTCCCGACGGTGGCCGACGTGGCCCCGGCCAATGCCGATGTCGACCCGGCCAGCGCCGACATCGCCTGGAGCAACGGTGTCTGGGTCGCCAACGGTAACCTCGCCATCCGCCACCTCGGCGTGCCGACCGTCACGGTGCCGATGGGCGTCATGGCGGACATCGGCATGCCGGTCGGGCTGACGTTTGCCGGCCGTGCCTATGACGATTCGGCGTTGCTGCGCTTCGCCTCGGCCTTCGAAGCGACCGGCAGCAAACGGATGATTCCGCCACGCACCCCGCCGTTGTAAACCGGCAAAAAAACTCGAACTTGCCGTTGGCCGGGCGCATCCAATGGATAGGCCAACGGAGGACTGAGACATGAACGAGAAAGACCACACCCGTAACCCGCAGCCCGCTCCAAACGCGCCACCGACCGACTCGTCGGGCAAGCCGGTGAATGTGGTGGAAAGGGATCTGCGCGATCCGGACAGCGACACCGAAGGCGTGGACAAGGTCATCACGCCGTCCTCGACCCGCACCCAGGAACAGGACGCCGAAGAACTGAAACGCAAGACCGACGAGATCGAGCGCAAGGTGGCTGATGGCAACTGACCGAGCAGCACCGAACCCCCTGTAGGAGCAAGCTCGCTCCTACAGGGGGCAAACCCACTTCCATGGAGGTAAAAAAGAACATGATCACCTGCTACCTGAAATATGTGCTGGACCCTTATCAGATCGAAGCCTTCGAACATTATGGGAAGCTCTGGATTCCCTTGGTCGAAAAATTCGGCGGCCAGCACCACGGCTATTTCCTGCCGTCCGAAGGCGCCAGCAATATCGCCCTGGCCATGTTCAGCTTTCCCAGCCTTGCGGCTTACGAACAATATCGCCAGGACTCCATGAAAGATCCCGAGTGCATCGCCGCCTTCAAGTACGCTGAAGAAACCCGCTGCATCCTCAGCTACGAGCGCAGTTTTTTCAGGCCGGTGTTCGGTGATCAGGCACAGCCAGGCTGATCGTCCCGGTCGTGCACTGCCCTCAGCCAGGAGCGCCACGCATGCGTTTGTCATCCCGAACTGCCCGTCCCTGGCTGCGATCGCTGCTGCTGTGCTTTGCCGCCACGGCCAGTGCCGAGCCACCTCCCGAGCACATGGTCTATCTGCGCACGATTGACCCGACCATCGAGCAGGATATCCGCTATGCCAGCGCTCACAACTTCACTGGCCATCCACTCGACGGATACGCGGCCGCCGAGTGCCTGCTGACGCGGGAAGCGGCCAACGCCCTGGCCCGGGTCCAGGCCTCATTGCGCACGCAAGGCTACGGCCTGAAGGTGTTCGATTGTTATCGACCGGCGCGTGCCGTGGCGGACATGGGGCGCTTTGCCACACAGCCCGGTGATCCGCGCAAGGCCGAGTTCTACCCCCGCGTGGACAAGCAGGACTTCTGGCGCCTGGGCTATGTGGCGCGGGTGTCGAATCATTCCCGAGGCTCGACCGTGGACCTCACCCTGACCGGGCCAAAGGCGCTGCCCGCCGCCACCTGGAGCGCCGACGCCGGGCAAGTCGATTGCACGGCGCCCTACGCTCGACGCTGGCATGACGGCGCACTCGACATGGGCACCGGTTTCGACTGTTTCGACGAACGCACCCATACCGATAGCCCCTTGATCAACAGCACGGCCCGGGACCATCGCCGGCTTCTGAGCCAAGCGATGGAAAAACAGGGATTCACGGGGTATTCGAAGGAATGGTGGCACTTCACCTACAGCGCTGCCACCCAGGGGACTGGCACGCCAAACGACGTCATGGACTTCCCGATCACCTCGCCGGACACCGGCACCGCGCTCGCGGGCAGCCAGCAACTGATCGTGGTGACCAGCAAGGACTGGAACGACAGCCGAGGCACCGCTCAACGCTACACGCGGGAGGGCCAGCGCTTTCGCAAAGACGGCGAGGCCTTTGCCGTGATACTCGGCAAAAACGGCATGGCCTGGGGCAAGGGCCTGAACAGTGTCGAGCCGGGCGACGACCCGGTGAAACGTGAAGGCGATGGAAAAGCCCCGGCCGGCGTGTTCAAACTCGGAACGGCGTTTGGCTACGATGCGACGGCGGCCACCCCGCTGCCCTACCTCGCCCTGACACCGAGCACCGAATGCGTCGACGACAGTCGCTCCGCACGCTACAACGAACTGGTCGACGGCGCGAAGACTGCCAAGGACTGGACCAGCTCCGAACAGATGCGCAACGAGCCCGGCTATCGCCAGGGCATTGTCATCGAACACAACACCCCGGCAACCCCCGCTGCGGGATCGTGCATCTTCTTTCATATCTGGCGCAGTCCGACCTCGCCCACGGCCGGTTGCACGGCCATGGATCAGGCGAACATCGCCCGCTTGCTCGAATGGCTTGACCCACGCCGAGCGCCGCTGCTGGTACAAATGCCCGAGGCGCAATACGCGCAGTGGCGTGAACGCTGGAACCTGCCGCCACGCTAACCGGTCAGCCCTGCTTCAAGTCCAGGCAATAGGTGTAATAACCGCTATCGCGCACGTAGCCCAGGGACTCGTACAAACGTTGTGCGACGTGATTATCGGTGGCGGTTTCCAGTGTCAGGCCCTTGGCCCCGCTCAGTAAGGCAAAGGCTCGCGCGGTGTTCATCAACTGCTTTCCAACCCCGCGACCACGGGCAGCGGGTGCGCTGAAAAGGTCGCCCAGCAACCAGGTGCGGTGCGCCTCGATGGAGGAAAACGTCGGGAACAACTGGACGAAACCCAGCGCCTGGCCCGCCGCGCCCTCGGCAAAAAAGATCACCGACTCATCCCGGGCGATACGCTCGGCGATGAAGTCGCGGGATTGCTTCAGGTTCGAGGGCTGGCCGTAGAAACCTCGATAGGCGTCGAACAGGCTGGCAACACCGTCGAGGTGGGTGGCGTCGGCGCGATGTATCTGGACATCCATGAGCGTGGTCTCCACAAGGCAGTCGGGGTGAGTCGGGCAATGTCGATAAACGGTGTGACGATCAGGCTGCAAATCGTCCGGTACCGCTGCTGGTCCTGCTCGCCGGTCCCGAAGCGCAGGACTTCAGGCCGGGGCGTGGTGACGTAGAGCGTACCGAACAGCCAGTCCCACAGCGAGAGGTTGATGCCGAAGTTGCGGTTGCGGTGTAGCAGCGCGTCGCTGTGGTGAATCTGGTGCTGGGCCGGGCTGTTCAGTACGTGCTCGAGCGTCGGCCCGAACGATAGCCAGACATGGCTGTGACGCAAATTGGCGGCCAGCGCATTGAAGATGAACACCAGGTAGGTCACGCCAAACAGTGAATAACGGCTGATTTCTGCGCCGCAGGCGTACCAGAAGATTCCGGCGTAAGCGCCGATGCCGATCAGCGTCGCCAGTTTCTCGACGATCTTTTCGACGAAATGAACCCGACTGGCGGTCGCCGGCACCAGCACCGACGCCGAATGATGTACCCGGTGAAAAGCCCATAGCCATCGCGTGTGAAAGGCGCGATGAAGCCAGTAGCTCATGAAGTCTTTCAACAGGAACACGCCCAGCCCGTAGAGCAGGGAAAGCAGCAGGTGCTGCTGCACCTGCACCCGCGCGCCCCACAGCTGGGTGAAGAAAGCGATGTAGTCAGCGGAGCGCAGGATGAGCGGGTCCACCAGACCGACCACCGGCAACACCAGCACGACCTTGAGGATCGCCCGTACAAAGTAGTATCGGTAATCGAGCAACGCCGAACGATGAAAGTGCACCTGGCTTGCGCCAATGAACTGCCAGAACGAACGCGCCTGGGTGTGGCCTGCATGTTTCCTGTATCGAAACAGGACGTAGGCCATGGTGTAGGAAGTGAACAGGAAGAGCAGGCCCATGCGCCCGTTCAGATCGAACAACCCGGCGAATTGGCGAGTAACGGGTTGAATCACCCATTCGATCAGGCCGTCATAAAGCAGCGCCAGAATATCCACGACGAGACTCACTCCACCAAAGCAAGGGCAGAACGGGTCATAAGTGTAGTTCCGGGAATGAATGTTTGGGTTCAGGTGTTTGCGAGCACGCCATCGCTGGCAGGCCAATTTCCCACTGGGTGAACTGGCCTGTCAGCGATGGCGCCAGTGCGATCAGCCTAGAAATCGATAGCCGCCGCCGGCTGCACATCGATCCGTGCCACCGAGCCCGTCAGATGGGCCAGGTCCTTGTTGTGTTCGGCGATGATGTCTTCGGCCGTGAGGTTGCCGTTGTCGACGGTGGAGTGAGCGTCCGCCGCCAGCACCACGTCGTACCCCAGCTTCAGTGCCTGGCGCACGGTAGCGTTGACGCAATAGTCGGTTTGCAGGCCGCAGATGACCAGGCGTTCGAAATCCTGGAGCGGCAGCAGCTTTTGCAGGGGGGTCTGGTAGAACGAATCACCCGTGGTCTTGCGTACGCGCCCATCCTGGGGCTGAACATCCAGCCCGGCAGCCAGTTGCCAACCCTCGGCGCCGTGGGCCAGCGGGCTGCCCGGTTCTTCGTGCTGGATCACCACCACCGGCACACCGGCCTTGCGCGCACGGGCGCTCAGGCCATTGATGGTGTCGATGACGCGCGCGATCTCGAAACACTCATACTCGCCCGCGCAGAGCGCCTGCTGGACATCGATGATTAACAATGCGCTGGTCATGGTTCCTTCCTTGTAATGTCGGTGAGCAAGGAGACAGAAAGTAAATCTGTCCCCTTGTTCTGACAAGCCCTAGTAACCGAGCGACAAACCGGTGTTGCGCCGCGGATCGTTAGCCCCGTAGAAACGGTTCTTGCCCACCGGCTTGCCTTCCAGCGAAGGCGCGCCGACCAGGATCGCCGCCACATGGTTGGCATCCTGCGGCCCGGCGAACTTGTGCCCCCAGCTTTCGAGGATCTTGACCGTGTCCGGGCTGGTGGTGAAGGTCTCCAGGTTGGTCTCCTCCGGCAGCCACTGCTGATGGAAACGCGGCGCATCCACCGCTTCCTGGATGTTCATGCCGTAGTCGATCACGTTGAGGATGGTCAGCAAGGTCGCGGTGATGATGCGGCTGCCGCCGGGCGTGCCGACCACCATCACCACTTTGCCGTCCTTGGTGACGATGGTCGGGCTCATCGACGACAGCGGTGCCTTGCCGGGGGCGATGGCGTTGGCCTCTCCCTGCACCAGGCCATACATGTTCGGCACGCCGATTTTCGAGGTGAAGTCATCCATTTCATCGTTGAGAATCACCCCGGTCTTGCTCGCCATGACCCCGGCGCCAAACCAGTCGTTCAGGGTGTAGGTCACCGAGACCGCGTTGCCCCACTTGTCGACGATCGAGTAGTGGGTGGTGTTGCTGCCTTCGTGCGGCGCAACGCCGGGCTTGAGTTCGCTGGACACTGCGGCCTTTTGCGGATTGATGGCCGCACGGATTTTCGCCGCGTAGTTTTTATCCAGCAGGTGGCTGATCGGGTTCTTCACGAAGTCCGGATCGCCGAGGTAGCTGTTGCGGTCCACGTACGCATGACGCATGGCTTCGATCTGATAGTGCATGCCCTGCGCCGAGTGGTAGCCCAGGTCCTTCATCGGGTAGCCGTCGAGGATGTTCATGATCTCGCAGATCACCACGCCGCCGGAGCTGGGCGGTGGCGCCGAGACCACATGGTAGCCACGGTAGTCGCACTCCACCGGGGCCAGTTCGCGGGTCTTGTATTTGTCCAGGTCAGCCTGGGTGATGATGCCCTTGCCGGCCTGGCTGGAGGTGACGATGGCGTCGGCCACCCAGCCCTTGTAGAAACCGTCGGCACCCTTCTCGGAGATTTCCCGCAGGGTCTTGCCCAGGTCCTTTTGCACCAGCTTTTGCCCGACCTGCATCGGCTCGCCGTTGCTGAGGAAGATCGCGCCGGAATCCTTGATGTCCTTCTTGAACACGTCGGTGGCGGTTTCCAGCAAATCGACATCGCCCTGCTCCAGCACAAAGCCGTCTTCGGCCAGCTTGATCGCCGGGGCAATCACTTCCTTGCGGGGCTTGGTGCCGTACTTGCTCAACGCCAGCTCCATGCCGGACACGGTACCCGGTACGCCGACCGCCAGGTGGCCGCGGGTGCTGAGTTCGGGAACGACATTGCCCGCCTTGTCCAGGTACATGTCGGCGGTTGCGGCCAACGGCGCTTTTTCGCGGAAATCGAGGAAAGTCTTGCGCCCGTCCGCCAGTTGAATGGTCATGAAACCGCCACCGCCCAGGTTACCGGCCGCGGGGTACACCACCGCCAGCGCATAGCCGACCGCGACGGCGGCATCGACGGCGTTGCCACCGTTCTTGAGCACGTCCACACCAACGTGACTGGCCAGGTGCTGGGCAGTGACGACCATGCCGTTTTCGGCGGCGACGGGGGCCACGGAGGCTGCGTAGGACGTAAGGCAGGAGAACGCCAGGGAGGTCGCAATGAGCGATTTGGCAAAAGATTCGAACTTCATGGGTCTGTCTCTTTTTGTTTTCAGGCTCTGCACCAAGCAGAGGACAACGCTTCAAGAGCAGAGGCAAGTATGGTCGGGATTGGGTTTTGCGCCTCCCCGATCAGGCAGTATGCTTGCCCTCTGTCCAGCCCTTCTAAGGAATCCGCCGGCATGACTTACACCTGTACCACCATGGCCTCTCCGGTGGGCGAATTGACCCTGGTCGCGAACGGCTCAAGACTGGCGGCCATCCTCTGGGAAAACGACAAACCCAACCGGATCCGGCTCGGTGTGATGAACGAAGCGGCGGACCACCCGATCCTCGTGAACGCCCGACAACAATTGACTGAATATTTTGCCGGCAGCCGCCATCGTTTCGACCTGGAACTGGAGTTCACCGGGACCGATTTTCAGAAAAAGGTGTGGCAGGCGTTGCTGACCATTCCGTTCGGCGAAACCCGCAGCTACAGCCAGATCGCCGAACAGATCGGCCACCCGAGCGCGGTGCGGGCAGTGGGGGCGGCCAATGGCAGGAACCCGATCTCGATCATTGCGCCGTGCCATCGGGTCATCGGCGCGTCGGGGAAACTCACCGGGTTTGCCGGCGGGCTCGAGGCGAAACAGTTGCTGCTGACGCTTGAAGGCGGGCAACGGGGCAGCACGGCCCGCCTCGAAGGTTTTTGATTGCTGTGAGAAGCGGCACAGCGATCAGTCGAAGAGGTTTTTCATCGCCGCATACTGCAGCAGCATGATGGTCTTCGCGTCGCAGATCTCACCGCGATGGAACGCTTGCAGCGCCTCGTCGAACGACCACTCGAGCACCTCCAGCTCCTCGGTCTCTTCCTCCAGGCCGCCGCCCTCGCCGACTTTCGAATCGGCATCGTATTCGGCGATGAAGAAATGCAGTTTTTCGGTCACCGACCCGGGACTCATGTAGGCCTCGAACACCTTTTGCACATGGTGCACGCGATAGCCGGTCTCTTCCTCCGCTTCCTCGCGAATGCGCGTCTCCGGCGTGGCGCCTTCGAGCAAGCCCGCCGCCACTTCGATCAGCAAACCGTCGTGACCGTTGACGAACACCGGCAGGCGGAACTGCCGCGTCAGCACCACGCTGCGCTTCCCGCGATTGAACAGCAGGATCGCCGCCCCATTGCCACGGTCATAGACCTCGCGGGTCTGGCGCTGCCAGTCGCCCTGGTTGCGCTGGTAATCGAAGGTGACTTTCTTCAGCAGATACCAATCGTGGGACAGCACCCGGGACTCGATGATCCTGACCCGCTCAGCGGTGTTCGACATGACTGTGCATCCTTGTCAGCGGCGGAAAAACGCTCATCCTAGACGGCAAGAGCGCTTCAGGAAAGCTGCGCCTTGTACTCCTTCTCGTATTGCCCGGCCAGCGTCTCTTTCTGCTTGTCGTCGAGGAGTTTGCCGGCCATCTGGAAGAATTTCTGCTCTTCTTCCTTCAGGTGGTGATGGACTTTTTCACTGAGCTTCTTCGCAGTGGCCAGCCAGGCCGGGCTGGACATCTCGGTCTCGTCGAGTTCTTCCATCATTTCGTCCATCTCATGATGCTCGGCAATCGCGTGGCGACTGAGGTCGACGCCATTGTCGAACGCCATCAACGGGATGTAGAAATGCCGCTCTTCAGCGGTTTCATGTGCCTGCAGCTCGGACTTCAACTGCTTGTACGCCTCGACCCGTTCCGGGGTGTCGCCACTGGTCTCGACCAGTGCCTTGGCGTAGGTGCGCTGGCGCTCGTGGCTTTCGCGCAGGGCTTCAAAAATATTCATGGGCAATCCTCATTGGCCGCGCTCTGAAATGACGCTCTTGAGGCTAGACAGCTGCGCACTGACAACGGTTCCTCCTGGGGATGGAACAATCGCCGAGACCCGGATACCCTCCTGCCTCACCGCCATAAGGAAGTCGCCGATGACACTGACAATCGAACGGTCGCAAAACCCGACCCCGGAAGACCGCGAAGCAATACTCGCACCGTTGCGGGCCTACAACGTGGCACAAGCGGGTGACGGCAAGGCCGAACTGCTGGCCCTGCTGGTGCGCGACGACCAGGGCGAGATCCTCGGCGGCTTGTACGGGCGTTTTTTCTACCGGTGGTTGTTCATCGAATTGCTCTCGGTGCCGGAACAGGCCCGTGGCGACGGCATGGGGTCGCAACTGATGCGCATGGCCGAAGACCTGGCACGGGAAAAGGAATGCGTGGGGATCTGGCTGGACACCTTCAGCTTTCAGGCGCCGGCGTTCTACCAGAAAATGGGGTACAGCGAACTGGGCCAGATCGTCGACTACCCGCCGGGGCATCGGCGGCACTTTTTCCAGAAGCGCCTGATCGATTGATCAGGCAATAAAAACCGGTGGGAGCGAGCCTGCTCGCTCCCACCGTGATCAGAAGGTCACAGGCAAGTGGCCAACGCTGCCAGCCGGCGCTTGGCGACAAAATCGTCGTGCTGCGCGTAGTAATTCAACGCCGTTCCGGACGCGTCCTCGCTGATGTCGACAAAGGACTCCGCCGAACGCGTGTAGACGGTCGACCCGCCCTTCTTGCCCGGCTGCAGGTACGCCCCCGCATCGACGCCGAACACCGCTTCATCCTGCCACGCGAACTGCACGCACTGGGCAACGACTTTTTCCGGTTTGTCCGAGGTCAGGACTTTGTTCGGGGTGCCGGTACGGGCATCGTCCATGACCGAACCGGCGCAGCCCGCCAGCAAGGTTACCGCCAAGGCCACCATCAGTATTCGCATTGCGTGTGCTCATCAGGAAAAAGCCGACTGTATCACCGTGGGCCGGTGTATCGTTCTGCTTTACTGCAAAAGTCCCCTCCGTCATCCACGCCCAAGGAGCCTCCATGGCGACACCCGAACAGCAACACGAGCAGGCGCTGAAGCGGTTTCTCGATGAGCGCCCCGAGTTGCGCGTCGAACTGGACAACCTCAACCCGCTGCTGGCCCAGGCCAAAGGCGAAACCGCAGCGCAGTTTCGCGAGGAACGTTTGCATGAGGCGTTCGAGGCCGAGGCCGAGCGCCTGGGCTTGTTTGCCTGGGAGCTGACCCTGCAACTGACCGCCGCAACAGCCCAGGACTACGAGTCCCAGCGCCTGGAGGTGCACCGCGAAGTGGCCGAGATGGCGGGGATGGACTGGCGGGAGTATTGCGAGTTATATGGATTGAATCCTTAACCTTCGCCGCCCAAGGAGCCCGTCGACGATGCTGCCTTCGTCCACCACTGCCCACGCCAGTCCGGGGCACCTGCATACACAGAAATGGCGGGGGCGTGTCGGCCTGACCCTGGTGGCCGCGCTCTCGGTGCTCGCCGGCATGACCGATGCCATTGGCTTCATGGCCAGCGGCGACTTCGTTTCCTTCATGAGTGGCAACACCACCCGCCTCGCCGTGGCGATCAGCGACGGCGACCTCGGCCTGACCCTGCGCCTGCTGCTGGTGGTGGCCACGTTCGTCGTCGGCAATGCGCTGGGCATTGTCATCAGCCGAATCGGCGGACGCCGCGCACTGCCGTTGCTGCTGTGCATCGCCATGCTGCTGTGCGCGGCGGCAGCCTGGCCCTATGACGAACAACTGCCGGCACTGCTGGCAGCGATCATCGCCATGGGCATGCTCAATGCCGCCGTCGAAGAAGTGAACGGTTTGCCGGTGGGCCTGACCTACGTCACGGGCGCCCTGTCGCGTTTCGGCCGGGGGCTGGGGCGCTGGATGCTGGGCGAACGGCGCAATGGCTGGCGGGTGCAATTGATCCCCTGGACCGGGATGTTCGCCGGGGCGGTGCTGGGGGCCGTGCTGGAACATCACCTCGGGCTCCAGGCGCTGTTTGTCAGCGGGTTGCTGGCCGGGATTCTGGGGGTGGTGTCGCTGAAGATTCCGCGGCGCTGGCAGTTGGGGTATATGCCGCGCTGAGCCCTGCGTTGACATGACTGGCCTCATCGCGAGCAGGCTCGCTCCCACCGGGATCGTGGCGTTCCCGGAACCTGTCGGAGCGGGCTTGCTCCGGGCGGCGTTCCGACGATGGCCGCGACAAGGTCTCAAGCGAACACTTAGCCGCCCCACCGATAAAGCTTTATCATGGCCGCAGTTTCGCTGATCGAGTCCACCATGAAGTTCGCCATCGCGCTGTTTTCCGCCGCTCACGCGCCCTCCTCGCGCCGCGCCCTGCTGTTCGCCCGGGCCGCGCTGGCCGGCGGGCACGAGATTGTCCGGCTGTTTTTCTATCAGGATGGCGTCTACAACGCGTCCGGCAGCGTGGTCACGCCCCAGGATGAAGAGGATTTGCCCCGGCAATGGCGCAGCTTCATCACCGAGCATCGACTCGATGGCGTGGTCTGCATCGCCGCCGCCCTGCGCCGTGGCGTACTGAACGCCGAAGAAGCCGCTCGCTATCAGCGTGAAGCCGTGGCGGTGGACGCGCCATGGGAACTGTCCGGCCTCGGCCAGTTACATGACGCGGTGCAGGACGCCGACCGCTTGATCTGTTTCGGAGGCGCATGACATGCCCACATCCTTGCTGGTGATCAGCCGCCAGGCGCCATGGTCCGGGCCGAGCGCACGCGAAGCGCTGGACATCGTGCTGGCCGGCGGCGCATTCGACCTGCCCATCGGCCTGTTGTTTCTCGATGACGGGGTGTTTCAGCTCGCCGCGAAACAGGACGCCAGGGCCCTGCAACAGAAAGACCTGAGCGCCAATCTGCAGGCCCTGCCAATGTTCGGGGTCGATGACCTGTTCGTCTGCGCCGACAGCGCCGCCGAACGCGGCCTGGACCCGACCGGGCTGGCACTTGAGGAAGCGCGGGTCTTGAGCGCCGAGGAAATCACCGCCCTTATTGACCGTTACGACCAGGTGATCACCCTCTGATGTCGACTTTGCATGTGTTGTCTCATTCCCCGTTCGGCGACGATCGCCTGAACAGTTGCCTGCGCCTGATCGGCGCGAACGATGCGCTGCTGCTGACCGGCGACGCGGTGTATGCGTTGCAGCCCGGCACCGCACCGTTCAATGCCCTGAACGCGCGTGCGCCGAGGCTGTTCGTGCTCACCGAGGACGCCCAGGCCCGCGCCCTGGACATTCCCGGTACGGCCAAGGGCATCGACTACCCGGCCTTCGTCGAGTTGTCGCTGCACTACGACAAGGTCAACAGTTGGCTATGAACCCATTGACGGTCGGCGCCCGCGCCATCGATTTGGACAAGGACGGCTTCCTGGTCGAGCTGAGCGACTGGTCCGCCGAGGTCGCCAGTGCCCTGGCGGCCGCCGAAGGCATCGAGCTGAGCCCCGAACACTGGGAAGTCCTCGAACTGTTGCGCGCATTCTATGCCGAATTCCAACTGTCACCGGCCACGCGCCCGTTGATCAAATACACCGCGTTGAAACTCGGTCCGGAAAAAGGCAACAGCCTGCACCTGAACCGACTGTTCAAAGGCACCCCTGCCAAACTCGCCGCAAAACTGGCGGGCCTGCCCAAACCGACGAATTGCCTATGACCGACTACCCTGCGTTGACCCTAGAGACGCCCGCCGAGCACCCGTTCGCCCAGTTCGTGCGCATCCTTGGCAAAGGCAAGCGTGGTGCCCGCGACCTGACCCGGGCCGAAGCCCGTGAGGCCATGGGCATGGTGCTCGACGAGCAGGTCGAGGAGACCCAGCTCGGCGCCTTCCTGATGCTGTTGCGGCACAAGGAAGAAAGCGCCGAGGAAATGGCCGGGTTCACCGAAGCCTTGCGCGAACGCTTGCAGGCACCGGCATTGCAGGTGGATCTGGACTGGCCAACCTATGCGGGCAAGAAACGCCACCTGCCGTGGTACCTGCTGGCGGCCAAGTGCCTGGCGCAAAATGGCCTGCGCGTGTTCATGCACGGCGGCGGCGCGCACACCGCCGGGCGGCTGTACAGCGAGCAACTGCTGGACGCCCTGAAGATTCCGTTGTGCCGCAACTGGCAACAAGTTGGCGACGCTCTGGACAACGGCGGCCTGGCGTTCATGCCCCTGGTGGACTGGGCGCCGCAGCTGCAACGCATGATCGACCTGCGCAACACCCTGGGCCTGCGCTCCCCCATCCATTCCCTGGCGCGCATCCTCAACCCGCTGGGCGCGCGCTGTGGCCTGCAAAGCATTTTCCACCCTGGGTATCAGGCCGTGCACCGCGATGCCAGCGGCTTGCTCGGCGACACCGCCATCGTGGTCAAGGGCGACGGTGGCGAGATCGAAATCAACCCGGATGCCGACAGCCACCTGTACGGCACCACGGGCGGCCAAAGCTGGGACGAGGAATGGCCGCAGTTATCCGCGCAGCGCCACGTCAAGCCGGCCGCGCTCGATCCGGAACATCTGAAAGCCGTGTGGCGCGGCGACGTGGTCGACAGCTACCCGCAAATGGCCTTGATCGCCACCATGGCCCTGGCGTTGCGCGGCCTTGGCCAGCCACGCGAGCAGGCTTTCGAAACCGCCCAACAGTATTGGGATGCGCGAGACAAATCGATTTAATCGATAATAGCTGTTTAATCTTTGCGCTTTTTTATCGAACCTATCGGAATAGACTCCTCTCCAATCGTTAAAGGTTGAGGAGTCTGAACATGGGTTTGCTCGTCGAAGGTCGTTGGCAGGACACGTGGTACGAAAGCAGCAAGGATGGCGCATTCCAGCGTGAACAGGCGCAGCGGCGCCATTGGGTCACGGCGGACGGCCAGCCCGGCCCGAGCGGGGTCGGTGGCTTTGCCGCCGAGGCCGGTCGCTACCACCTCTACGTGTCGCTGGCCTGTCCGTGGGCGCACCGCACGCTGATCCTGCGCAAACTCAAGGGCCTGGAACACCTGATCGACGTCTCGGTGGTCAGTTGGCTGATGCTGGAAAACGGATGGACCTTCGACCAACAGCTGGGCTCGACCGGCGACCGGCTCGATCACTTCGAGTTCATGCACCAACGCTACACCGCCGACACGGCCGACTACACGGGGCGCGTCACGGTGCCGGTGCTGTGGGACAAGCAACAGAAGCGCATCGTCAGCAACGAATCGGCGGAAATCATCCGCATGTTCAACAGCGCCTTCGACGACCTGACCGGCAATGACCTGGACTTCTACCCCGCCCCGTTGCGCGGCGAAATCGATGCGCTGAACGAACGGATTTATCCCGCCGTGAACAACGGCGTGTACCGCGCCGGATTTGCTACGTCGCAGCAGGCCTATGAAGAAGCCTTCGATGACGTGTTTGCGCAACTGGATCATCTGGAAGGGTTGCTCGACGCCAATCGCTATCTGGCCGGCGAATACCTGACCGAAGCCGATATTCGTCTGTTCACCACGCTGATTCGCTTTGATGCGGTGTACCACGGGCACTTCAAATGCAACCTGCGGCGCATTGCCGATTACCCGAACCTGTCAAACTGGCTGCGGGAACTCTATCAGTGGCCGGGGATTGCCGAGACGGTGGACTTCACCCACATCAAGCATCACTACTACGGCAGCCACAAGACCATCAACCCGACGGGTGTCGTGCCCAAGGGGCCGGAACAGGACTTCACCCTGGCCCATGATCGGGCGCGGTTGAGTGGCAAGGGGGTTTGGCGCAGGGTTTGACAGCTTGAAAGCACCGCGAGCAGGCTCGCTCCCACAGGGATTTGTGTATGACACAAGTCAATGTGGCAGCGAGCCTGCTCGCGATGGGGGCGATGCGGACTTCAGACCTGCGCCTGAGCCCCCTCGAACCACGCCAGTTTCTCGCGCAGTTGCACCACTTCCCCGACGATCACCAGTGTCGGCGCATGCACCTCGTGCTCAGCCACCAGTTCCGAGAGGTTCGCCAGGGTGCCGGTGAACACGCGCTGATTGGCCGTCGTACCCTGCTGAATCAACGCCGCCGGCGTGTCAGCAGCTCGACCATGCTGGATCAACTGCTCGCAGATGATCGGCAAGCCCACCAACCCCATGTAAAACACCAGGGTTTGCGCCGGGGACACCAGGTCGGCCCAGGGCAGGTCGGTGGAGCCGTCTTTCAAATGACCGGTGACAAACCGTACCGACTGCGCGTAATCGCGGTGGGTCAACGGAATCCCGGCATACGCCGCACAACCGCTGGCGGCAGTAATGCCCGGCACGACCTGGAACGGGATGCCCTGGGCGGCCAGCTCTTCGATCTCTTCGCCACCACGGCCGAAGATGAACGGGTCACCGCCCTTCAACCGCACCACGCGCTTGCCCTGCCGGGCCAGTTCCACCAATTGCTGGTTGATCTGATCCTGGGGCACGGCGTGATCGGCGCGACGCTTGCCGACATAGACCCGCTCGGCATCACGACGGCACAGGTCAAGAATCGCCGGCGCCACCAGACGGTCGTAGAGCACCACGTCGGCTTGCTGCATCAGGCGCAATGCGCGGAAGGTCAGCAGGTCGGGATCGCCCGGCCCGGCGCCCACCAGATACACCTCGCCCGTGGCCACAGGCGCCTGGCCAGCAATTTTCGCTTGCAGCAGGCGCTCGGCTTCGGCGCCCTGCCCGGCCAGTTGGCGGTCGGCAATCGGCCCCTGGAACACATCCTCCCAGAAGGCCCGGCGCTGCTGGACATCCGGGAACAGGCCCTTGACCTGATTACGGAAGCGCGCTGCCAGACCGGCCAGTTGGCCGTAGGTGGAAGGAATCCAGGTTTCCAGCTTGGCCCTGATCAACCGCGCCAGCACCGGTGCATCCCCGCCGCTGGACACGGCGATGATCAATGGCGAACGGTCGACGATCGCCGGAAAAATCACACTGCACAGCGCAGGCGCATCCACCACGTTGACGGGCACGCAGCGCCGGTGGGCGTCAGCGGACACCTGCGCGTTGAGCGGTTCGTCGTCAGTGGCGGCAATGATCAGCGCGCACCCGTCCAGGTCCGATTCGAGGTAGCCCCGCAACAGGCACTCACCCGCGCTGGCGACCACCAGTTCACGCAGTTGTTGTTCGATGTCGGGTGCAACCACCCGCAGCTGCGCACCGGCATCGGCCAGCAGGCGGGATTTGCGCAAGGCAATCTCCCCCCCACCGACGACCAACACACGACTGCCGCGCAGGTTGTGAAACAGCGGCAGATAGTCCATTTAGCCGATGACCTCAAGGCCACCCATGTACGGCTTCAGCACGTCCGGCACGCGGATCGAACCGTCGGCCTGCTGGTAGTTTTCCAGCACCGCCACCAGGGTACGACCGACCGCCAGGCCGGAGCCGTTCAGGGTGTGCACCAGTTCCGGCTTGCCGGTTTCCGGGTTGCGGAAACGCGCCTGCATGCGTCGGGCCTGGAAGTCGCCGCAGTTGGAGCACGACGAGATCTCACGGTATTTGTCCTGGCTCGGGATCCACACTTCCAGGTCGTAGGTCTTGACCGCACTGAAGCCCATGTCGCCGGTGCACAGCGCCAGGGTGCGGTAAGGCAGCTCCAGCAATTGCAGGACTTTCTCGGCGTTGGCGGTCAGGCCTTCCAGCGCTTCCATCGATTTCGACGGTTCGACGATCTGCACCATCTCGACCTTGTCGAACTGGTGCTGGCGGATCATGCCGCGGGTATCTCGACCCGACGCACCGGCTTCACTGCGGAAGCACGGGGTGTGGGCGACGAACTTGATCGGCAGCAGTTTCGCATCGACGATTTCGCCGGCGACAATGTTGGTCAGCGACACTTCGGCGGTCGGGATCAGGTACAGGTCGGCTTCGCCTTCGCGCCCGATCTTGAACAGGTCCTCTTCGAACTTCGGCAGCTGACCGGTGCCTTGCAGCGCCGGCGCCTGGACCAGATAAGGCGTGTAGGCCTCCTCGTAGCCATGCTCGGTGACGTGCAGGTTGATCATGAACTGCGCCAGGGCGCGATGCAGGCGTGCAATCGGGCCACGCAACAGGGCAAACCGCGCGCCGGACAGCTTGGCGGCGGTTTCGAAGTCGAGCCAGCCGAATTTCTCGCCCAGCGCCACGTGGTCCTGGACCGGGAAATCGAATGCAGTCGGCGTGCCCCAGCGGCGCACTTCGACGTTACCTTCTTCGTCGGCACCGACCGGCACGGATTCGTGCGGCAGGTTGGGAATGCCCAGCAGGATCGCATCCAGCTCGGTCTGGATCGCGTCCAGCTCGACCTTGCCGGCGCTCAATTCGTTCGCCATGCGCTCGACATCCGCCATCAGCGGCGCGATGTCTTCGCCGCGCTGCTTGGCCTGACCGATGGATTTGGAGCGCGCATTACGTTCAGCCTGCAGTGCTTCGGTGCGGGTCTGGACAGTCTTGCGCTGTTCTTCCAGCGCTTCGATGCGCGCAACATCCAGCGTGTAGCCACGGGATGTCAGACGGTCCGCTACGTTCTGAAGATCGCTACGTAACAGTTTGGAATCGAGCATGTCGGTCTCTCGTTATCAAAGTTTGGTCAAGGACAGGCCGGCCCAGGTGGCGAGCAGCCCGCCGAATACGCTGATGGCAGCATAGCCCAGGGCCAGCGGCACTTGCCCGCTTTCCAGCAGGCGCACCGTATCCAGTGAAAAGGATGAAAAAGTCGTCAGCCCCCCGAGGAAGCCGACCATCAACCCGGCACGCACCTCGATCGGTACTTCCGGGCGTATCAAAAACAGACCGTATAGAACGCCGATCAGCAAACAGCCGACGATATTAACGGCGAGCGTCGCGGTATAGAAGTGCCGTGGCCAATTCGCGTTGACCCAGTTGCCGGTAGCAAAGCGCAATAGCGTGCCGGCAATCCCGCCGACGGAAACTGCAACGATCAATGCAAGCACTATTTTCTCCGCTGCCTTGGGCTCAGGCGGTCCAGTTGGGCGAGGTGGTTGAGCTTCTCGCCGATCTTCAACTCCAGGCCACGGGGCACCGGCTGGTAGAACGGTTGAGGCGCAAGCTCCTCAGGGAAGTAATCTTCGCCCGCCGCGTAGGCATCCGGCTCATCGTGGGCGTAACGGTATTCGTCGCCATAGCCCAATTGCTTCATCAGCTTGGTGGGCGCATTGCGCAGGTGCAACGGCACTTCCAGCGAACCGTGCTCGGCGGCACTGCGCATCGCGGCCTTGAAGCCCATGTACACCGCGTTGCTCTTCGGTGCGCAGGCCAGATACGTAATGGCCTGGGCCACCGCCAGCTCGCCTTCGGGGCTGCCCAGGCGCTCCTGCACGTCCCACGCCGCCAGACACAGGCTCAGCGCGCGGGGATCGGCGTTGCCGATGTCTTCACTGGCCATGCGCACCACGCGCCGGGCCAGGTACAGCGGATCGCAACCGCCGTCGATCATCCGTGCAAACCAGTACAGGGCGCCATCGGGATTGGAGCCGCGGACCGACTTGTGCAGTGCGGAAATCTGGTCGTAGAACGCCTCGCCGCCCTTGTCGAAGCGCCGGCGGGTATCGCCGAGCAGGCTCTGCAACAGGTCGACACCGATTTCGCTGTGGTCTTCCGCAAGGTCCGAGGCATTTTCCAGCAGGTTGAGCAGACGCCGGCCATCGCCGTCGGCGGCGGACAACAGCATCTGGAAGCCTTCATCGCTGAGGGTCAGGCCGCGCTTGCCCAGGCCGCGCTCTTCGGTCAACGCACGCTGCACCAGTTTGCGCAGCGCCGCCTCGTCGAGGCTCTTGAGCACATAGACCCGCGCCCGGGACAGCAAGGCGTTATTGAGTTCGAACGAGGGGTTTTCGGTGGTGGCACCGATGAAAATCAGCGTGCCGTCTTCAACGTAGGGGAGAAACGCATCCTGCTGGGATTTGTTGAAGCGGTGCACTTCATCGACGAACAGGATGGTGCGCTTGCCGTACTGCCCGGCCTGCTGCTTGGCGATTTCCACCGCCTGGCGAATCTCCTTGACCCCGGCCAGGACCGCCGAGACCGTTTCGAAGTGCGCATCGGAGACTTCGGCGAGCAAGCGCGCCAACGTGGTCTTGCCCACGCCCGGCGGCCCCCAGAAAATCATCGAGTGCAGCGCCCCCTGCTCCAGCGCCTCGCGCAAGGGCTTGCCACGAGCGAGCACGTGTTCCTGGCCGACGTACTCGTCCAGATTGGTCGCACGCAAGCGCGCGGCCAAGGGCTGAGCTATCGGGGCGCTGCGAAACAGGTCCATCACTACCTCTGAAACCTTATTGGAGTCCTGATGCCGACAGGTGTAACACCTTTCCCCTCGGTGGGCGCGGGCTTGCTCGCGAAGACGTCGGCACATTCAACAGGGATGCAACCTGACACACCGCGCTCGCGAGCAAACCCGTTTCCACAGGGATCTGGCGGTTTACTCCTGAATCACGTCTGCACCTTTCGGCACATCGAACCTGAACCTGGAGGCCGGGATCGGCTCGTTGGCCTTCACGCCGGTGAACAGGATGTTGGTGCGCTGACCGACGCTGTCGATCAGCTGCATGTCATTGACCAGGCCATTGCGGAACGACAGGCGCAGGCTGTCGAACAGGGTGTCCCGGGTTTTCGGCTTCAGGGTGAAGTCGATCACGCCACCGGCTTCCTTGGCACTGATGTCGAAGCTCTGGCTGATCTTGGACACATCGCCGGACAACAGCAATGCCGGGGTCTGGCTGAGACGCAGGTCGAGCGTCTTGATGGTGGCCTGCTCCAGGTCCGGGTCCCACAGGGTCACCTTCTTGCCGTCGGAGACCACGACCTGCTCGGCCGGCGCATCGGTGTGCCAGTAGAACAGGCCCGGGCGTTGCACCGACATCTCACCGGCGGTTTCCTGCAACTGGGTGCCGCTGCCATCGAGGGTCAGCTGGGAAAAACGCGCGGTCAGGGTCTGGGATTTTTCCAGCAGTTGGGTCAGGCGTGCCACGTCCTTGTCGTCGGCGTGGGCCGAAAGCGTGGTCAAGGCCAGTACCGGCAGCAATAGCATGCGAATCAGACGCATGGGAGTCCTCATAACAGTCGTGGGAATGTGGGTGGCGCCCAAGGGGGCACCGCCCTTTCAATATCCGGTCAGTCGCGTACCGGGCCAGGGGCCAGGACTTCACGCGAGCCGTTGGTATTCATGGCCGTCACGACCCCGGCCATTTCCATGGCCTCGATCATGCGCGCGGCGCGGTTGTAGCCGATTTTCAGTTTGCGCTGAACTGCGGAAATGGAAGCCCGGCGGCTTTCCAGTACGAATTGCACCGCTTCGTCGTACAGCGCGTCAGCTTCGGGATCGTCGCCGTCGCCACCGCCACTGCTGCCTTCAAAGCCACTGCCCGCCTCTTCGACACCGTTGAGGATGTCGTCGTTATACTCCGGCGCGCCGCGCAGTTTCCACGCCTCAACGACCCGATGCACCTCGTCGTCGGACACGAATGCGCCGTGAACACGAATCGGCAGGCTGGTCCCGGGCGGCATGTAGAGCATGTCACCGTGGCCCAGCAGTTGCTCGGCACCGCCCTGGTCGATGATGGTCCGCGAGTCGATCTTGCTCGACACCTGGAACGCCATACGGGTCGGGATGTTGGCCTTGATCAGGCCGGTGATCACGTCCACCGACGGACGCTGGGTCGCGAGAATCAGGTGGATGCCTGCCGCCCGCGCCTTCTGGGCGATACGGGCGATCAGCTCTTCAACTTTCTTGCCGACGATCATCATCATGTCGGCGAACTCGTCGACGACCACGACGATGGTCGGCAGCTTCTGCAACAGCGGTGCCTCGTCGTGAATGCTTTCGCGCTTGTACAGCGGATCGCTCAGCGGCGTGCCGGCGTCCTGGGCTTCCTTGACCTTGGCGTTGAAGCCGGACAGGTTGCGCACGCCCATCTTCGCCATCAGCTTGTAACGGCGCTCCATCTCCGCCACGCTCCAGCGCAGGGCGTTGGCGGCGTCCTTCATGTCGGTCACGACCGGGCACAGCAGGTGCGGAATGCCTTCGTAGATCGACAGCTCGAGCATTTTCGGGTCGATCATGATCAGCTTGGCGTCGTCCGGACCTGACTTGAACAGGATCGACAGGATCATCGCGTTCACGCCGACCGACTTACCGGAACCGGTCGTACCCGCTACCAGCAGGTGCGGCATCTTCGCCAGGTCGGTAATGACCGGCTTGCCACCGATGTCGTGGCCCAGGGCCAGGGTGACCGGGGATTTGAAATTGTCGTATTCCGGGGTCGACAGCACTTCGGAGAAGCGCACGATCTGCCGGTCTTCGTTGGGAATCTCGATACCGACGGTGGTCTTGCCTGGAATCACTTCCACCACCCGCACGCTGGTCACGGCCAGCGAACGCGCGAGGTCTTTTGCCAGGTTGGCGATGCGGCTGACCTTGACCCCGGCAGCCGGCTGGATTTCGTAACGGGTGATCACCGGGCCCGGATGGATCGAGTCCACCGCCACTTCGACACCGAATTCCTTGAGCTTGATCTCCAGTAAATGGCCGACCGCTGCCAGGGATTCAGGCGAGTAATTGAGTTGTTTCTTCTCGGCCGGATCGAGAATCGAGATCGGTGGCAAGGTGCCTTCGACGGCGCTGTCGACGAACAACGGCACCTGCTTTTCCTTTTCCACGCGTTTGCTCGGCGCGGCGGGTTTCATCGGCGCCGGGGCGATGACCGGCGGCACCTGCTTCTCGCGCTCCGACATGTGCTTGCTCAGGGCTTGCTCGCGCTCGATCAGGCGTTCCTTGACCTTGGCCTGTTCACGCTTGTCGGTCACGGTGGGGGCCACCACGTCATGCACGCGATCGTCGACTTCACGCAACTGCGCAATCAGCTGCTTGCGCTCCACGCGCGACGCCCACCAGCGATTGGCCGCGCCCTGGACCAGCTCGAACAGGTCGAGGGTGATCTTGCCGGTGACGTCCATCACCTTGAACCACGACAGATCGGTGAACACGGTCAGGCCAAACAGGAACAGGGCGATGAACAGCAAGGTGCTGCCCTGGATGTTCAACGCGTTGCGGGCCAGGTCGCCCAGGCTCTCGCCCAGTGCGCCGCCCGCGCCCGCCGGCAGGCCGGTCGGGGTATGGAAATGGATGTGCGCCAGCGCCGCGCCCGACAGCACCAGGAACACCAGGCCGATCAGGCGCCAGGAGAAAAGCCAGCCACTCCACTGCCACGGTTCGTGACGCTGGCGGAAAATCTGATACGCCTTGATCGCCAGCAGCAGCGGGAAGATGTAGGCGAAATAACCCAGCACCATGAACAGGATGTCAGCGCTGTAGGAGCCGGCCGGACCGCCAAAGTTCTGCACGTCATCGATCTTGCTGTTGTGGCTCCAGCCCGGATCGTCCTTGCCATAGGTCAGCAAGGCCATCATCAGGAACAGGCACAAGGCACCGATGGCGATCAATGCACCTTCCTTGAGTCGGTAGTGCAAGTGCTGGCGCCAGAGCGGAACGACGGCTGGTTTGGGTGCTGCGGTGGATTTCTTCAAAACGCTTCTTTTCCTGCGCCTACGGCGCGTCCATCTGTTGAATGACTATAAAAACTGCCCAATCCAGGCAGGTAGAAAAGTTAACGTGCGCAACCGGACTACGCTTAACACTGCACTTTTAACATTGCACCGTGGTTTTTATAAACACGGTGCGCACGGCTTATTTTGTTACAAACACTGTGACAACCGGCATTGTACGGGTTTGTTCGGCCGATGCCATGTTTGAGATGCTTGCATCCAGCATAGCCAACCGTGCACTTCATGCGATTCAATTTGAGCACGCATTCTCTTTTGTGACAAAGGCTTATGAGGTGTTTTTATGAGCGAGTCCAAGCATTGCCGCCTGATCATTCTGGGTTCCGGCCCTGCCGGTTACAGTGCGGCGGTGTATGCCGCTCGCGCCAACCTCAAACCCGTGGTCATTACCGGCATACAGGCAGGTGGCCAGCTCACCACCACGGTCGAAGTCGACAACTGGCCCGGCGACGTGGAAGGCCTGACCGGACCGGCCCTGATGGAACGCATGCAAAAACACGCCGAACGCTTTGACACAGAGATTGTTTACGACCACATCCATACGGCCAAGTTGCAACAGCGGCCGCTCGAACTTACCGGCGATAGCGGGACTTATACCTGCGATGCGCTGATTATTGCCACGGGCGCGTCGGCGCAGTACCTGGGCCTGCCCTCGGAAGAGACGTTCGCCGGCAAAGGTGTTTCGGCCTGCGCCACCTGCGACGGGTTCTTTTATCGCAACCAGGTGGTGGCCGTGGTGGGCGGCGGCAATACCGCCGTCGAAGAAGCGCTGTACTTGTCGAACATTGCCAGGGAAGTGCACCTGATTCATCGTCGCGATAAATTGCGCGCGGAAAAAATCCTCCAGGACAAACTTTTCGAAAAGGCCGCCAACGGCAATATCCGCCTGCACTGGAACCAGCAGCTCGAGGAAGTCCTCGGCGACGCCAGCGGCGTGACCGGTGCCCGCCTGCGCGACAGCCACACCGGCGACACCCGTGAGCTGCCGCTGGCCGGCGTGTTCATCGCCATCGGCCACAAGCCCAACACCGACCTGTTCATCGGCCAACTGGCCATGCACGACGGCTACCTGAAGGTCCGGGGCGGCAGCGAGGGCGATGCCACTGCCACCGCGATTGCCGGCGTGTTCGCTGCCGGTGACGTCGCTGACCACGTCTATCGCCAGGCCGTGACCTCTGCCGGCGCCGGTTGCATGGCCGCCCTGGACGCTGAAAAATACCTCGACGACATTCCGACCGTTTGACGGCAAACTCCACGGTGGGCCCTCGCCCACCCTTGCCCTCCCCTTCTGTAAGCCCGGACGCCATGCTGACTTGGTTACAACGCAACTCCCTGACATTTCCGCCGCTGGAAAAAGCCATGCGCGAACCCAACGGGCTGCTGGCGGCAGGCGGCGACCTGTCCGCCGATCGCCTGGTCCAGGCCTACCGCCATGGCTGCTTCCCCTGGTTTTCCGAAGGCCAACCGATCCTGTGGTGGTCGCCAGACCCTCGCACCGTGCTATTTCCCGACGAACTGCATGTCTCGCGCAGCCTGAACAAGTTGCTGCGCCAGCAACGCTACCAGGTGACCTTCGATCAGGATTTTCCGGCGGTCATCCGCGCGTGCGCCGCACCACGGCAGTACGCGGATGGCACCTGGATCACCGAAGCCATGCAGAACGCCTACCTCGAACTGCACCGGCGCGGCTACGCCCATTCGGTGGAAGTCTGGGACGATGGCCTGCTGGTCGGCGGCCTCTACGGCCTGGCCATGGGTCAACTGTTTTTCGGCGAGTCCATGTTCAGCCGCGCCGACAACGCCTCCAAATTCGGCTTTGCCAAGCTGGTCGAACATCTGAAAGACTCGGGTTTCGTGCTGATCGACTGTCAGATGCCCACCGATCATTTACACAGTCTGGGCGCCCGTGCCATCCCTCGCCGCGAGTTTGCCGGCTACCTGGCGCAGTATCTCGATCAGCACAATCGCGCGACCTGGGTTTGCTGAGCGACTTTGGCGCGCTTGGCTTACACTTATTCAAAAGCTCATCCCGAGGGTTGATCATGACCGAGTTGGCGCGTTTGAAGTTTTATGCCACTCAGCCCCACTCTTGCAGTTATCTGCCCGAGGAGCAGGCCACGACGCTGTTCCTCGACCCCAGTCAGCCCATGGATGTGCATGTCTACGCAGACCTGTCGGAAATGGGTTTTCGTCGCAGCGGCGATCATCTCTACCGGCCTCATTGCCAGAATTGCAATGCGTGCGTCCCGGCACGCATTCCCGTGGCGCAATTTGCGCCCAACCGCCAGCAGAAACGCATCCTCAAGCGCAACGCCGACCTGCAGGTACGCCCCGTCAAGCCCAAGTTCAGCGAAGAATACTTCGAGTTGTACCAGCGCTACATCGAACAGCGGCATGCCGATGGCGACATGTACCCGCCCAGTCGCGATCAGTTCTCGACCTTCCTGGTACGCGACCTGCCGTTTTCACGCTTCTACGAATTTCGCCTCAACGGCCAGCTTCTGGCAGTTGCCGTGACCGACTTGCTGCCCAACGGCCTGTCGGCGGTCTACACCTTCTACGAACCCGCCGAAGAGCGTCGCAGCCTGGGGCGCTTCGCCATTCTCTGGCAAATCGCCGAAACCCAGCGGTTGCAGCTGGAGGCGGTTTACCTGGGCTACTGGATCAAAAACTGCAAAAAGATGAGCTACAAGACCCAATATCGCCCTATCGAACTGCTGATTAATCAGCGCTGGGTCATCCTGAACTAGAACCCCTTGGCGTAAACCCCATTTTTCGGGCACAATGCACGCCGCTTTTGCCTGGCGCAGTTGCACCGGGCCATTCATTGGACACCGAGGGCTTTACTGCATGTCGAAAGAAGACAGCTTCGAAATGGAAGGCACTGTCGTCGACACCCTGCCCAACACCATGTTTCGCGTGGAGTTGGAAAATGGGCACGTCGTAACCGCGCACATCTCCGGCAAGATGCGCAAGAACTACATTCGTATTCTTACCGGCGACAAAGTGCGCGTCGAGCTGACGCCCTATGACTTGAGCAAAGGGCGTATCACTTACCGCGCTCGCTAATCAGGTCAATACAGGACGCCCGGCATTGCCGGGCGTTTTTGTTTGCCTGTGATTTACCGGGTGCACCCGCTCCCACAATGGGTCTGCGGTATCATCCCGACAGCAAAAAGGCGCCTTTCGGCGCCTTTTTGCTGTGTCGCGGTAAACGTCAGGCCATTTCGGCAGTGGTTTCGAAGTCGAAGGTCAGCTCGCCGTCCTTGATGTCGATGTGCACCACACCGCCATGGTCGGCCAGTTCGCCAAACAGGATCTCCTCCGCCAGCGGACGCTTGATCTTGTCCTGGATCAAACGCGCCATCGGCCGCGCGCCCATTGCCGTGTCGTAACCACCCGCGGCCAGCCAGCTGCGTGCCGCATCGGTCACTTCCAGCTGCACACGCTTGTCTTCCAGCTGCGCCTGAAGCTCGGTAAGGAACTTGTCCACCACGCTCTTGATGACCTCATGGCTGAGGCGACCAAACTGGATAATGGTGTCCAGGCGGTTGCGGAACTCCGGCGTGAAGCTCTTCTTGATCACTTCCATCGCATCGGACGAATGGTCCTGATGGGTGAAACCGATCGAAGCGCGCGCAGCCGTCTCGGCACCGGCGTTGGTGGTCATGATGACGATCACGTTGCGGAAATCCGCCTTGCGCCCGTTGTTGTCGGTCAGCGTACCGTGGTCCATGACCTGCAACAGCAGGTTGAAGACTTCCGGATGCGCCTTTTCGATCTCATCGAGCAACAGCACGCAGTGCGGCTGCTTGGTGATGGCCTCGGTCAGCAGACCACCCTGGTCGAACCCGACATAGCCAGGAGGCGCACCGATCAGACGCGATACGGTGTGGCGCTCCATGTACTCGGACATGTCGAAGCGAACCAGCTCGATGCCCAATGCCTTGGCCAACTGGCGCGCAGCCTCGGTCTTACCGACACCGGTCGGCCCGGCGAAGAGGAACGAACCGACGGGCTTGTCAGGCGATTTGAGGCCGGCACGGGACAGTTTGATGGCGGTCGACAGCGAATCGATCGCGGCATCCTGGCCAAACACCGTCAGCTTCAGGTCCCGCTCGAGGTTACGCAGCAGTTCCTTGTCGGAGCTGGTGACGTGTTTCGGCGGAATCCGCGCGATTTTCGCAACGATGTCCTCGACCTGAGGCACTTCGATGCGTTTCACGCGCTTGTCGGCCGGCTGCAGGCGCTGATACGCGCCCGCTTCGTCGATGACGTCGATCGCCTTGTCCGGCATGTGCCGGTCATTGATGTAGCGCGAAGCCAGTTCGGCTGCGGCGCGCAGGGCCTCGTCACTGTATTCGATGTTGTGATGAAGCTCGAAACGCCCTTTCAGGCCGCGCAGAATGCCCACGGTGTCTTCCACCGAAGGCTCCGAAACATCGACCTTCTGGAAGCGTCGTGCCAGCGCACGGTCCTTCTCGAAGATCCCGCGGAATTCCTGGAAGGTGGTCGAGCCGATGCACCGGATATCACCGGACGACAGCAGCGGCTTGAGCAGGTTCGAGGCATCCATCACGCCACCGGACGCTGCGCCCGCACCAATGATGGTGTGGATTTCGTCGATGAACAGGATCGCCTGCGGACGTTTTTTCAGCTCGCCGAGCAACGCCTTGAAGCGCTTCTCGAAATCGCCGCGGTATTTGGTCCCGGCCAGCAAGGCCCCCAGGTCAAGGGAGTAGACCACGCTGTTGGCCAGCAGGTCCGGAACCTGATTGTCGACGATGCGCTTGGCCAGGCCTTCGGCGATCGCGGTTTTACCCACGCCCGCCTCGCCCACCAGCAACGGGTTGTTCTTGCGACGACGCGCCAGGATCTGCGCAACGCGCTCGACTTCGAGCTCGCGCCCCACCAGTGGATCGATACGACCCTGGCGCGCGAGCTCGTTGAGGTTGCTGGCATAAGCATCCAGAGGATTGCCTGAAGAAGAAGACTCACCGCCCTCATCGTCCTGCATATCTTGCTCACCTTCAGAGTGATCGCCATGCCCCGGCACCTTGGAAATGCCATGGGCGATGTAGTTGACGACATCGATACGGGCAACGCTCTGCTGTTTCAGCAGGAACACTGCCTGACTTTCCTGTTCACTGAAGATCGCGACCAGCACGTTGGCGCCGGTCACTTCACGCTTGCCCGAGCTCTGCACATGAAAGACAGCACGCTGCAGAACACGCTGGAAGCCCAGGGTTGGCTGGGTCTCGCGGTCCTCGTCATGAACGGGGATCAATGGCGTGGTGGAGTCGATGAACTCCTGCAGGTCATGCTTGAGTTTGTCGAGGTTTGCGCCGCAGGCACGCAAAACGGTGGCGGCAGCCTCATTATCCAATAGGGCCAGCAGGAGATGCTCGACGGTCATGAATTCATGACGCTTCGAACGGGCCTCCTTGAAGGCTAGATTGAGGGTGACTTCGAGCTCGCGGTTTAACATAGCTTCACCTCATACCCAAGTGGTCGGCGATTAACCGTCCTTCTCGATTTCACAGAGTAGCGGATGCTGGCTTTCCCTGGCGTACTGGTTGACCTGCATGGCCTTCGTCTCGGCAATGTCGCGGGTAAACACTCCACATACTGCCCGTCCTTCTGTATGGACGGCCAGCATGACCTTGGTCGCCAGCTCGCGATTCAGGTTAAAAAACACCTCGAGCACTTCGACGACGAAATCCATCGGTGTGTAGTCATCATTGAACAAAACCACCTTGTACATCGGCGGCGCCTGTAAAGCAGGCTTGGCCTCCTGAACAGCAATGCCTGCGGAATCGTCGTCGTGTTCCTCCGGGCGATCATTCTGGAGAGTCGGGCGATCCTGATTGAATGTTAGTCGAATCTGGCTGATTGCATGCATGGAAAGAAAGGTTCGTCAGTTGTGCAAATACAGTATTGGGGGCGGTTTTTGATGATTTCAACACCGGCTGCCGGGTCACCTTGACTATCGGCAAAACGGTGTTACAACCAATAGAGCCCACAGTGGGTAAAAAAGGTCCGCCGAGTCAATCACATTTAAAGGATTTGGGTGCGGATGTACTGGATGATACTCCAGTGATGGAGTGCGTTGCAGAGGGATATGAGTATGGCAGTCGGCAAGGTGAAGTGGTTCAACAATGCAAAGGGATTCGGCTTCATCAACACCGACTCCCCAGTGGGTCGTGACGAGAAAGGCAAGTCCATCGACTTTTTTGTCCACTACTCGCACATCAACATGGACGGGTACAAGACCCTCAAGGCCGGGCAAACCGTGAGCTTCGAGATCGTCCAGGGCCCCAAGGGGCTGCATGCAATCGACATCAAGGCGGCACCGGGGGAAAACCAGCCGGCTGTCGCCGCGCCTCAGGCAAGCACCGTATCGAGTTGACACCACCGGTCATCGCGTCATGAAAAAAACCGCCCGAAGGCGGTTTTTTTCATGCCTGAGCGTTTACATGTGCTTGATCAGCGCATCCCCGAAACCGGAGGACGAAACCAGCGTGGCGCCGTCCATCAGGCGCTCGAAGTCATAGGTCACGGTCTTGGCCTTGATCGCACCATTGGTGCCCTTGATGATCAGGTCTGCCGCCTCGGTCCAGCCCAGGTGGCGCAGCATCATCTCGGCCGACAGGATCACCGACCCCGGGTTGACCTGGTCCTTGCCGGCATACTTCGGCGCGGTGCCATGGGTGGCCTCGAACATGGCCACGGTGTCGGACAGGTTGGCGCCCGGCGCGATACCGATGCCACCCACTTCCGCCGCCAGGGCATCGGAGAGGTAGTCACCGTTGAGGTTCAGGGTGGCGATCACGTCGTATTCGGCCGGGCGCAACAGGATCTGCTGGAGCATGGCGTCGGCGATGGCATCCTTGACGATGACCTCGCGACCGGTTTTCGGGTTCTTGAACTTCATCCATGGGCCGCCATCGAGCAGCTCGGCGCCGAATTCGTTCTTCGCCACCTCGTAGCCCCAGTCCTTGAAGGCACCTTCGGTGAATTTCATGATGTTGCCCTTGTGCACGATGGTCAGCGACTTGCGGTCGTTGTCCACCACGTACTGCAGCGCCTTGCGCACCAGGCGCTGGGTCCCTTCCTTCGAGACCGGCTTGATGCCGATGCCGCAGTCCTGGTCGAAACGGATCTTGGTAACGCCCATTTCCTCCTTGAGGAACTTGATGACCTTGTTGGCCTCGGGCGAGCCGGCCTTCCACTCGATGCCGGCATAGATGTCTTCGGAGTTCTCGCGGAAAATCACCATGTCGACGTCGCCTGGCTTTTTCACCGGGCTCGGCACGCCTTCGAACCACACCACCGGCCGCAGGCAGACGTACAGGTCCAGTTGCTGGCGCAGGGCGACGTTGAGCGAACGGATACCACCGCCCACTGGCGTGGTCAGCGGCCCCTTGATGGAGACGACGTAATCTTTCACGGCATCCAGGGTTTCCTGGGGCAGCCAGGTGTCCTGGTCATAGACCTGGGTGGCTTTCTCGCCGGCGTAGACTTCCATCCAGGAAATCTTGCGCTTGCCCCCATAGGCCTTTTCCACAGCAGCATCAACCACTTTGATCATTACGGGGCTGACATCGACGCCAATACCGTCGCCTTCGATGAACGGAATGATCGGATTGTCAGGAACATTGAGAGAATGGTCTGCATTGACGGTGATTTTGGCACCGACGGCTGGAACCTGAATCTTCTTGTAACCCATGCTGAACTCCATTGTTTGGATTGAACATCTGGCTTGGTTCGAGCGTAACCCAGTTGAATCGGCGCGCAAACCCTATGTTCCGCCCATCTGCCGCAAAGCCGCGCAGTTCCTGCTCTACAAGCCTGAAAACCAAGGGAAAACCGCCAAATTCAAGCACTCCCGACGACTCTACCCTCCAGGGGCGCCTGCGACCTTTAGACCAATGGACGACAATCGTTGCTTATGAACCATCGGCAGATTGCCAGCTACCTATGTATAATGCCGCCCGCTGACCACAGAGTCACGACGGCCGACCTCTCCTGCACTGTATAAGCAGCCGGGATATCACGCCTGAAAAAGCAGGACCGTTATCGCAGTCCACCCGCTTACCGCTCGACTGATGCACCCAACATCACCGCGCACAAATCTCGACATTCGGCTCATGGATGACTTTGAACGAACGCGCTTACCCGGCGCCCCTCGAGTTTCTGCGCACGCTTTAGCATAGAAGAGAGAGTTAATCCGAATATGCCCACCCGCTCGAAGATCATCTATACCTTCACCGACGAAGCTCCAGCCCTCGCCACCTATTCACTGTTGCCTATCGTAGAGGCGTTTACCGCCTCGGCTGATATCGCCGTGGAAACCCGCGATATCTCTCTTGCAGGGCGCATCCTGGCCAGCTTCCCCGAGCAATTGGGTGACAAAGCCGTAGCCGACCACCTCGCCGAACTGGGCGCCCTGGCCGTTACGCCTGAAGCCAACATCATCAAGCTGCCGAACATCAGCGCTTCGGTTCCGCAACTGCAAGCCGCGATCAAGGAACTGCAAGCCCAGGGCTACGCACTGCCGGACTACCCGGAAACCGTGACCAACGATGCCGAAAAAGAAGCCAAGGCTCGTTACGATAAGGTCAAGGGCAGCGCCGTGAACCCGGTTCTGCGCGAAGGCAACTCCGATCGTCGCGCTCCGCTGTCGGTCAAGAACTATGCGCGCAAGCACCCGCACAAGATGGGCGCCTGGGCCAAGGACTCCAAGTCCCACGTCGCGCACATGAGCACCGGCGATTTCTACGGCAGCGAAAAAGCTGCCCTGATCGACGCCGCTGGCGCGGTTAAAATCGAACTGATCGCTCAAGACGGCACCGCCACCGTCCTGAAGGAAAAGACCACCGTTCAAGCCGGTGAGATCCTCGATTGCGCCGTCATGAGCAAGAATGCCCTGCGCAGCTTCATCGCCGCCGAAATCGAAAGCGCCAAGCAACAGGGCGTGCTGCTGTCGGTTCACCTCAAAGCCACCATGATGAAGGTCTCCGACCCGATCATGTTCGGCCAGATCGTTGCCGAGTTCTACAAGGACGCCCTGGCCAAGCACGCTGACGTGCTGGCACAGATCGGCTTCAACCTGAACAACGGCATCGGCGACCTGTACGCTCGCATCAAGGCCCTGCCTGCCGAGCAGCAAGCGGCGATCGAAGCCGACATCCAGGCGGTCTACGCCGCTCGTCCGTCGCTGGCCATGGTCAACTCCGACAAGGGCATCACCAACCTGCACGTGCCGAGCGACGTCATCGTCGACGCCTCGATGCCGGCCATGATCCGTGACTCCGGCAAGATGTGGGGCACCGACGGCCAGCTGCACGACACCAAGGCCGTGATCCCGGACCGTTGCTACGCCACCATCTACCAGGCCGTCATCGAAGACTGCAAGGCAAACGGCGCCTTCGATCCGACCACCATGGGCAGCGTGCCAAACGTTGGCCTGATGGCGAAAAAAGCCGAAGAGTACGGCTCGCACGACAAGACCTTCCAGATCAAGAGCAACGGCGTTGTCCGCGTGACGGACAGCAACGGCACCCTGCTGCTGGAACAACCGGTTGAAGCCGGCGACATCTTCCGCATGTGCCAGACCAAGGACGCACCGATCCAGGACTGGGTCAAGCTGGCCGTCAACCGTGCTCGCGCCAGCAGCACCCCGGCGATCTTCTGGCTGGACCCGATGCGCGCCCATGACGGCGTGGTGATCGAGAAAGTCCAGACCTACCTGAAGGACCACGACACCGCCGGCCTGGACATCCAGATCATGGCGCCTGTCGACGCCATGAAATACACCCTGCAACGCACCCGCGACGGCAAGGACACCATCTCGGTGACCGGCAACGTACTGCGCGACTACCTGACCGACCTGTTCCCGATCATGGAACTGGGCACCAGCGCCAAGATGCTGTCGATCGTGCCGCTGATGAACGGTGGCGGCCTGTTCGAAACCGGCGCCGGCGGTTCGGCTCCCAAGCACGTCCAGCAACTGCTGGAAGAGAACTTCCTGCGTTGGGATTCCCTGGGCGAGTTCCTGGCCCTGGCCGCGTCCCTCGAGCACCTGGGCGTCAACTACAACAACCCCAAGGCGCTGGTTCTGGCCAAGACCCTGGACCAGGCCACCGGCCAGTTCCTGGACAACAACAAGTCGCCATCGCGCAAAGTCGGCAACATCGACAACCGCGGCAGCCACTTCTACCTGGCGCTGTACTGGGCTCAGGCCCTGGCTGCCCAGACCGAAGACACTGCACTGCAAGCGCAGTTCGCGACCCTGGCCAAGACCCTGACCGAGAACGAGGCAACCATCGTTGCCGAGCTCAATGCCGTTCAGGGCAAGCCAGTGGACATCGGCGGTTACTACCACGCCAATGCCGAGCTGATCAGCAAGGCCATGCGCCCGAGCGCCACGCTCAACGCGGCGATTGCCGCGCTGGTGTAAGGTTGTAGGGAAGCAAGGAAGCCCCGGCCCAGTGCCGGGGTTTCTGTTTGTGGGTATCGCAGAAATTATCGGTAGATGCCCAACCCACTGTGGGAGCGAGCTGCTCGCTCACACAGTAATTTACCCATTTCATCATCGAGGAACCCCATGGACTGGCAACCCCACATCACCGTCGCCACGATAGTCGAGGACAAAGGCCGCTTCCTGATGGTCGAAGAGTCCAAGGGCGGCCGTCACGTGCTCAACCAGCCCGCCGGCCACCTGGACCCGAACGAGACACTGATCGAAGCCGCCGTACGCGAAACCCTCGAGGAAACCGGCTGGGACGTCGAGCCGACCGGCGTGCTGGGCATTTACCTGTACACCGCCCCCAGTAACGGCGTGACCTATCAACGGGTGTGCTTCATCGCCAAAGCGCTCAGACACCACCCCGATTATCAACTGGATGACGGCATCGTCGGCGCCAAGTGGTTGACCCGCGAGGAATTGATCGCGCAGCGCGAGCACTGGCGCAGCGAGCTGATCATGCGCTGCATCGACGATTATCTGGACGGCAAACACTACAGCCTCGAACTGATCCGCCCTTCTCTTTAGCCTTGTGGGCCGCAGCCTGCTAGAATCGCGTCCTTTTTCAAGACACTCATTGAATCCCTATGCGTGATCCAGCCCCTTCTGACACACAAAAGAAGCGCGTCATTGTCGGCATGTCCGGCGGCGTGGACTCTTCCGTTTCCGCCCTCCTGCTGATCGAGCAGGGTTATGAGGTGGAAGGCCTGTTCATGAAGAACTGGGAAGAAGACGATGGAACGGAATACTGCACCGCCATGGATGACCTGGCGGACGCCCAGGCCGTGTGCGACAAGATTGGCATCAAGCTGCACACCGCCAACTTCGCCGTCGAGTACTGGGACAACGTGTTCGAGCACTTCCTGGCCGAATACAAGGCCGGCCGTACGCCGAACCCGGACATCCTGTGCAACCGCGAGATCAAGTTCAAGGCGTTCCTCGACTACGCCATGATGCTCGGGGCCGACCTGATCGCCACCGGGCATTACGTACGCCGCCGCGACATCGACGGGCGCACCGAATTGCTCAAGGGCCTGGACCCGAACAAGGACCAGAGCTACTTCCTGCACGCGGTCGGCGGCGAACAGATCGCCAAGACCCTGTTCCCGGTCGGCGAACTGGAAAAACCGCAAGTGCGTGCCATTGCTGAAAAGTACGAGCTGGCCACCGCCAAGAAAAAGGATTCCACCGGGATCTGCTTCATCGGCGAGCGCCGCTTCAGCGACTTCCTCAAGCAATACCTGCCCGCGCAACCGGGCGAGATCAAGACCACCGAAGGCGAAGTCATCGGCCGCCATCACGGCCTGATGTACCACACCATCGGCCAGCGCCAGGGCCTGGGCATCGGCGGCCTGAAAGACGCCGGCGACGAGCCGTGGTACGTGCTGATCAAGGACCTGGAGCACAACGAACTGATCGTGGGACAGGGCAATGACCACCCGTACCTGTTCTCCCGCGCCCTGCTCGCCTCGGACATCTACTGGGTCAACCCGATCGACCTGAGCCAGCCGCGCAAGCTGACCGCCAAGGTCCGTTATCGCCAGGGCGACCAGTCGTGCACGCTGGAAAAGACGGCCAGCGGCTACCGCGCAACGTTCGATGATCCGCAACGCGCGGTGACCCCGGGCCAATCGGTGGTGTTCTACGACGGTGAAATCTGCCTGGGCGGTGGCGTCATCGAAGTGGCCGAACCATGGACCAGCAAGAGCAACGCCTCATGACCCCGATGCAGGAGCAGTTGACAGCGCTGGGCGGCGTGTTTCTCGCCGCCGTGCTGGTGGACAGGATTGCCAAGACCGGCCAGACCAGCGAGGCCGGCCTGACGTGCATGCTCGGCAGCTTGTTGATCCGCGATCCCAAGGACACGCTGGAAGTCTACGGCGGCGACGACCTCAACCTGCACGAAGGGTATCGCGCCCTGATTGGTGCCCTGGAACGCGACCCGAGTTCGTTGCAGCGCGAACCGCTGCGTTACGCCTTGGCGATGCTCGGGCTGGAGCGGCAACTGGCCAAGCGCGACGACATGCTGGAGGTGATCGGCAAGCGCCTGCCGCAGATCCAGTCTCAGGTCGAGCATTTCGGACCGGCTCACGAAAACGTGATCGCGGCATGCGGCGCCCTGTACCAGGACACCCTGAGCACCCTGCGCCAACGAATTCAGGTCCACGGCGACATGCGCAACCTGCAGCAGCCGAGCAATGCCTCGAAGATCCGCGCCCTGCTGTTGGCGGGGATTCGTTCGGCGCGCCTGTGGCGACAACTGGGCGGGCACCGCTGGCAGTTGGTGATCAGCCGCCGAAAGTTGCTCAAAGAGCTTTACCCGCTGATGCGCAGCCACTGAATCGCACCCGCAGGACCCTGTTTGATGTGAAACGCGTAAGACGCTGGTCAGTTGGCAACGGACCGACGGATTTTTTCATGTATGATACGCGCCCCATTTCGTTGCCCGACTGTCCGAGAACACCCCATGCAGCTCTCTTCGCTCACTGCGGTTTCCCCTGTTGACGGCCGCTACGCCGGCAAAACCCAGGCCCTGCGCCCCATTTTCAGCGAGTACGGCCTGATCCGTGCCCGCGTTCTGGTTGAAGTGCGCTGGCTCCAGCGCCTGGCCGCTCACCCTGCCATCGGCGAAGTGCCGGCATTCTCCGCCGAAGCCAACGCCGTGCTGAATGCCCTGGCGGAAGATTTCTCCCTGGAACACGCCGAGCGTGTCAAAGAGATCGAGCGCACCACCAACCACGACGTCAAAGCCATCGAATACCTGCTCAAAGAGCAAGCGGCCAAGCTGCCGGAACTGGCGGCCGTCAGCGAATTCATCCACTTTGCCTGCACCAGCGAGGACATCAACAACCTGTCCCACGCCCTGATGCTGCGCGAAGGTCGTGATGATGTGATGCTGCCGCTGATGCGCCAGACCGCCGAAGCCATTCGCGAACTGGCCATCCGCTTCGCCGACGTGCCGATGCTGTCGCGCACCCACGGTCAGGCGGCCTCGCCGACCACCCTGGGCAAGGAACTGGCGAACGTGGTTTACCGCCTGGAGCGCCAGATCGCCCAGGTAGCGGCCGTTCCACTGCTCGGCAAGATCAACGGCGCTGTCGGCAACTACAACGCCCACCTGTCGGCCTACCCGGAGATCGACTGGGAAGCCAACGCCCGCGCCTTCATCGAAGACGAGCTGGGCCTGGGCTTCAACCCGTACACCACGCAGATCGAACCGCACGACTACATCGCCGAGCTGTTCGACGCGATCGCGCGCTTCAACACCATCCTGATCGACTTCGACCGCGACATCTGGGGCTACATCTCCCTGGGTTATTTCAAACAGCGCACCATCGCTGGCGAAATCGGCTCTTCGACCATGCCGCACAAGGTCAACCCGATCGACTTCGAAAACTCCGAAGGCAACCTGGGCATCGCCAACGCTCTGTTCCAGCACCTGGCGAGCAAACTGCCGATTTCCCGCTGGCAGCGCGACCTGACTGACTCCACTGTGCTGCGCAACCTCGGTGTCGGCTTCGCCCACAGCGTGATCGCGTACGAAGCCAGCCTCAAGGGCATCAGCAAACTCGAGCTCAACGCGCAGAAAATCGCCGCCGACCTCGACGCGTGCTGGGAAGTCCTGGCCGAGCCGATCCAGACGGTCATGCGTCGCTACAACATCGAAAACCCTTACGAGAAGCTGAAAGAGTTGACCCGTGGCAAGGGCATCAGCCCTGAAGCGCTGCAAACTTTCATCGACGCACTGGATATGCCTGCCGCCGCCAAGGCCGAGCTGAAACTGCTCACCCCGGCGAACTACATCGGCAATGCCGTGGCACAAGCCAAACGTATCTGATCGACCGCTGTCCCCGTTTGAGACGCCCGGCAGCGCCGGGCGTTTTTATTCCTGCCTGAAAAGTGCTTTTTTTCAATAGGTTACACATGAACTCTGACACTCCTCTTCAACTTCTGGGCGGCATTACGGCACGCGAATTCCTGCGCGACTACTGGCAGAAAAAACCGCTGCTGATCCGTCAGGCGATTCCTGACTTCGAAAGCCCGATCGACGCCGACGAACTGGCCGGCCTGGCGCTGGAAGAAGAAGTTGAATCGCGCCTGGTGATCGAGCACGGCGAAACCCCATGGGAAATGCGCCGCGGCCCGTTTGCCGAGGACGAATTCAGCAAACTGCCGGAGCGCGAGTGGACCCTGCTGGTCCAGGCCGTCGACCAGTTCGTGCCGGAAGTCGCCGAGTTGCTGGAACACTTCCGCTTCCTGCCGAGCTGGCGCATCGACGACGTGATGATGAGCTTCGCCGCGCCGGGTGGCAGCGTCGGCCCGCACTTCGATAACTACGATGTGTTCCTGCTGCAGGGCCACGGCAAGCGCAACTGGAAAATCGGCCAGATGTGCAACACCGACAGCCCCCTGATGCCGCACACCGACCTGCGCATCCTCGCCGACTTCGAAGGCACCGACGAGTGGGTCCTGGAGCCGGGCGACATGCTGTACCTGCCGCCGCGCCTGGCCCACTGGGGCGTGGCCGTCGACAACTGCCTGACCTACTCCGTGGGCTTCCGCGCCCCGAGCGCCGCTGAGGTGCTGACCCACTTCACCGACTTCCTCAGCCAGTTCCTGTCGGACGAAGAGCGCTACACCGACGCCGACGCCCAGCCGGCGGCCGACCCGCACCAGATTCAGCACGACGCCCTGGATCGCCTGAAGAGCCTGCTGGCCGAGCACATGGGCGACGAGCGCCTGCTGCTGACCTGGTTCGGCCAGTTCATGACCGAGCCGCGCTACCCGGAACTGGTCACAGGCCTGGAAGAAATCGAGGAAGACGACGTGCTCGCCAGCCTCCAGGACGGTGCCGTGCTGATTCGCAACCCGAGTGCGCGCCTGGCCTGGTCCGAAGTCGATGACGACCTGCTGCTGTTCGCCAGCGGCCAGAGCCGTTACCTGCCAGGCAAGCTGCGCGAACTGCTGAAAATGATTTGCGCCGCCGATGCACTGCACGTCGATAACCTCGGCAAGTGGCTGAACGACGAAGACGGTCGCGGCCTGCTGTGCGAACTGATCAAGCAAGGAAGCCTGGGATTTGCCGATGAATAAAATTCACGTTCGTGTCGCAGACTGGCAAAAGGACAACGCCGAGATCCGGCGCATTCGTGAGACGGTGTTCATCGCCGAGCAATCCGTTCCGCCTGAACTGGAATGGGATGCCGACGATGCGACAGCGGTGCATTTCCTGGCCTTCGAAGGCGACTTCCCGATTGGCACCGCCCGCCTGCTGCCCGATGGGCACATCGGTCGGGTGTCGGTCCTCAAGGACTGGCGCGGCCTGAAAGTCGGCGATGCGCTGATGCAGGCGCTGATTGGTGAAGCCGAGAAGCGCGGGCTGAAGCAGCAGATGCTCAGCGCGCAAGTGCAGGCCACCGCGTTCTATGAGCGCCTGGGCTTCTGCATGGTCAGCGAGGAATTCCTCGAGGCCGGGATTCCGCACGTCGATATGGTTCGTCATTCGAGCTGATATCGCACCGCAATTGTGATGAACGCCACAAAACGCCCCGCCATCCATCGATGCCGGGGCGTTTTGCTATGCAGGATTCAACTTGCACCACGGCGAGCCGACAAACTGGCAATATCAACACAATGCTCATTACCCAATCACGTATCGACCCGCTCAACTACTGTAGGAGAGAGCACGCTCGCGAAGAACCCACAGGCACCTCGGACACCCAGGCAGCCAACGTCTTCGTCGACAACCATCGCGAGCAAGCTCGCTCCTGCAGTTCAGATAACAGAAGTCGGAGATAACGCAAATGTCCCTACGCACCCTGCTCACCCCGCTGCTGCTGGCGATCAGTTTTTCAGTCAGTGCCGCGACCGAGATCGTGCCGCTCAACTACCACACCAGCGCCGACATGCTGCCCATGGCACAGGACTTCATCGGCCAGGACGGCAAGGTCAGCGCCTATGGTAATCAATTGATCGTCAATGCCGATCAGCGCAAGATCGACGAACTTAAAGCACTAATCGCCCAGCTGGACACGCAACCCAAGCGTTTGCTGATCACCGTCGACACCAACGAAAACAACCTCCAGGGCGATCAGGGTTTTTCGGTGAACGGCGCCAAGCCGAGCCAGACCCGGATCATCAACCGCAGCACTGACAGTCGTGACGGCGGCATCCAGCAAATCCAGGCCAGCGAAGGCGCCCCGGCGCTGATTCAGGTCGGCCAGAGCGTTCCGCTGACCAGCACCCAGAGCGACTCCTACGGCGACCTGCGCAGCCAGACCGAATACCGCAACGTCACCCAGGGTTTCTATGTCACCGCCAGCGTCACCGGCGATATCGTCCACCTGTCGATCAGCACCAATCGTGACCGCATGAGCCAGGAACGTCCCGATGTAGTGAACGTGCAAAGCACCGACACAACCGTCACCGGCCGCCTTGGCGAATGGATCACCCTGGCCGGCGTGAATCGCCAGACGCAGGCCGACAAACAGGGCCTGACCCGCAGCTACTCGACTCAAGGCCGGGATGACATGACCCTGCGGGTGAAAGTCGATACTTTGGACTAAAGCACCGAAAACTGACTGATTAGTCGTATTAGACCAAAGATGTAGTGCTTAAAAAAAAGCACTACAAAACGTTTGACGGGCCCAAAAAGCGAAGGCATGATGGCCTCGCTCCCGCTAATCAGGGGCCCTGGCAAGGGCCTTCGAGGCGCAGTTCGCACCTACCCCGCGAACCGCTTCGTGTCTGTACCGCCCACAAGGTGTGTTTGACGAGGTTGTCGACTGGAACGAAGTTGTCCCGAGGGACGGAAGCGTATTTAGGTAACCCGGCACCACACTGAAAGCTCGCCTGAAGGCCCACGACGCCCCAATGCGCCCGCCAGTTCGCCCTTACCTGCTCACTTCCCCTCGAGCCCATCGTTCATCCGTCTTCAACCCCGCCGAACCCGACCTGACCCAGCTTCTGGTCAGCGAGCGCATGAATATTCCACCGCAGAACAACTTTTCATAAAGACGCGACGAGGTTTATCTCCATGGCACTGACACGCGAACAGCAAATTGCAGCCCTTGAAAAAGACTGGGCTGAAAACCCGCGCTGGAAAGGCGTGACACGCACTTACTCCGCTGCTGACGTCGTCCGCCTGCGTGGCTCGGTTCAACCGGAGCACACCTTTGCAAAAATGGGCGCCGAGAAGCTGTGGAACCTGGTCACCCAGGGTGCCAAGCCAGCCTTCCGTCCCGAGAAAGATTTCGTCAACTGCATGGGCGCCCTGACCGGCGGCCAGGCCGTACAGCAAGTCAAGGCCGGCATCCAGGCGATCTACCTGTCCGGCTGGCAGGTTGCTGCGGACAACAACTCCGCCGAATCGATGTACCCGGACCAGTCGCTGTACCCGGTGGACTCGGTGCCAACCGTGGTCAAGCGCATCAACAACTCGTTCCGTCGTGCCGACCAGATTCAATGGAAAGCCGGCAAGAACCCAGGCGACGAAGGCTACATCGACTACTTCGCACCGATCGTGGCTGACGCTGAAGCCGGTTTCGGCGGCGTACTGAACGCCTACGAACTGATGAAGAGCATGATCGAGGCAGGCGCCGCCGGCGTTCACTTCGAAGATCAACTGGCTTCCGTGAAAAAATGCGGCCACATGGGCGGCAAGGTACTGGTTCCAACCCAGGAAGCCGTACAGAAGCTGACCGCTGCCCGCCTGGCCGCTGACGTTGCCGGCACGCCAACCATCATCCTGGCGCGTACCGATGCCAACGCGGCTGACCTGCTGACTTCCGACTGCGACCCGTACGACCAGCCGTTCGTCACCGGCGAACGCACCCAGGAAGGCTTCTACAAAGTACGTGCCGGCCTCGACCAGGCCATCGCTCGCGGCCTGGCCTACGCGCCTTACGCCGACCTGATCTGGTGCGAAACCGCCAAGCCGGACCTGGAAGAAGCCCGTCGCTTCGCCGAAGCGATCAAGAAGGAATACCCGGACCAACTGCTGTCGTACAACTGCTCGCCTTCCTTCAACTGGAAGAAAAACCTGGACGACGCGACCATCGCCAAGTTCCAGCGCGAACTGTCCGCCATGGGCTACAAGCACCAGTTCATCACCCTGGCCGGCATCCACAACATGTGGCACAGCATGTTCAACCTGGCGCACGACTACGCCCGCAACGACATGACCGCCTACGTGAAGCTGCAGGAGCAGGAGTTCGCCGACGCTGCCAAAGGCTACACCTTCGTGGCTCACCAGCAGGAAGTGGGCACCGGGTACTTCGACGACATGACCACCGTGATCCAGGGTGGCTCGTCTTCGGTGACCGCGCTGACCGGCTCGACTGAAGAAGAACAGTTCCACTGATCGACTTCACCTGAACAAACGGCCGTTGCGCACCAAGCCACACCCTGACCGCAACGCCGTACCGCTGACGCCCCGACTGGTTCGGGGCGTTTTTTTTTGCTCGTAATCCGGAAAAAACACCACAACCGCCAGGACCGCACATTGATCCGGATCAGTGCCGCTGGCAAAAAAACAAGGTAAAACGTGCCCGCCTGCTACTTGCAGTAACGTGCATATAAGAAAGCCTCTGAAACCCAATCCCGATAAACAGTTTGAAAATTGCCGCAAACAATATTGATTATCATTTAGCGGCAACTATGTTCGTTACATTCCGCACAAAACATAATTGATGAAAAGCTGGCTAATGCCCGCAACCACTGGGCTGCGGGGCTCTGGAGGTGCGCTATGTCCTTATTCCTATAAATAATTTCGCTATAGGAATTTTACTTGCACGGTGTTTAGCCATAAAATCAGCAGGATTGATTGCTGCGACATATCGTCACTGCTTTGTTCTTTCAAGCTCAGAGACCTTTGCTCTCTGTTAAGGATTACCAGCATGCCCGAAGCGACAGGACTCATGGCCCACAACTGGGGCTTTGCCATTTTCCTTCTAGGCGTCATCGGCCTCTGTGCCTTCATGCTGGGCGTTTCCAGCCTCCTCGGGTCAAAAGCCTGGGGCCGCAGCAAAAACGAACCGTTCGAGTCCGGCATGCTACCTACAGGTGGCGCCCGCTTGCGGCTCTCAGCCAAATTCTATCTGGTCGCGATGCTCTTCGTGATCTTCGATATCGAAGCCCTCTTTCTCTTTGCATGGTCTGTGTCCGTCCGCGAAAGCGGCTGGACCGGATTCGTCGAAGCTCTCGTTTTCATAGCAATTCTGTTGGCAGGTCTTGTCTACCTGTTCCGAGTGGGCGCCCTTGACTGGGCTCCGGAAGCTCGTCGCAAGCGGCAGGCGAAGCTGAAACAATGAGGCTTTGGCAATGCAATACAATCTCACCAGGATCGACCCCGATGCTCCTAACGAGCAGTACCCGATCGGCCAACGGGAAACCGTTTCCGATCCGTTAGAGGATCAAGTCCACAAAAACATTTTCATGGGCAAGCTCGAAGACGTGCTTAACGGCACGATCAACTGGGGGCGCAAGAACTCCCTGTGGCCGTACAACTTCGGTCTTTCGTGCTGCTACGTGGAAATGACCACCGCCTTCACGGCGCCCCACGACATTGCGCGCTTTGGCGCCGAAGTGATCCGGGCATCACCGCGCCAGGCAGATTTCATGGTTATCGCCGGCACCTGCTTCATCAAGATGGCGCCGATCATCCAGCGTCTGTACGAGCAGATGCTCGAACCGAAATGGGTGATCTCCATGGGTTCGTGCGCCAACTCGGGTGGCATGTACGACATCTACTCCGTGGTCCAGGGGGTGGACAAGTTCCTGCCCGTGGATGTCTACGTGCCTGGCTGCCCGCCCCGCCCTGAAGCTTTTCTGCAAGGCTTGATGCTCTTGCAGGAGTCGATTGGCCAGGAGCGTCGCCCCCTTTCCTGGGTCGTTGGCGATCAAGGCGTGTATCGCGCCGAGATGCCATCGGAAAAGGAAAAGCGCCGCGAACAGCGTATTCAGGTCACCAACCTGCGCAGCCCCGACGAAGTCTGATCCAGTTCTGCTGTTTCAAAGAAACGAAAAACTGGCTTCATTCTTTACGTTGACCGAAAGCGATAAATAACCATGACTACAGGCAGTGCTCTGTACATCCCGCCTTACAAGGCAGACGACCAGGATGTGGTCGTCGAACTGAACAACCGTTTTGGCCCCGAGGCGTTCACCGCCCAGCCCACCCGCACCGGCATGCCGGTGCTTTGGGTTGCCCGTGCCAAACTCGTCGAAGTCCTGACCTTCCTGCGCAACCTGCCCAAGCCGTACGTCATGCTCTATGACCTGCACGGCGTGGACGAGCGTCTGCGCACCAAGCGTCAGGGGCTGCCCGCCGGCGCCGACTTCACCGTGTTCTATCACCTGATGTCGATCGAACGTAACAGCGACGTGATGATCAAGGTCGCGTTGTCCGAAAGCGATCTCAGCATGCCGAGCGTCACCAGCATCTGGCCGAACGCCAACTGGTACGAGCGTGAAGTCTGGGACATGTACGGCATCGACTTCAAAGGCCACCCGCACCTGTCGCGCATCATGATGCCGCCGACCTGGGAAGGTCACCCGCTGCGCAAGGACTTCCCGGCCCGTGCCACCGAGTTCGATCCGTTCACCCTGAACCTGGCCAAGCAGCAGCTCGAGGAAGAGTCCGCGCGCTTCAAGCCCGAAGACTGGGGCATGAAACGTTCCGGCCCGAACGAGGACTACATGTTCCTCAACCTGGGTCCCAACCACCCTTCGGCGCACGGTGCGTTCCGCATCATCCTGCAGCTGGACGGCGAAGAGATCGTCGACTGCGTTCCGGACATCGGCTACCACCACCGGGGTGCCGAGAAGATGGCCGAGCGCCAGTCCTGGCACAGCTTCATTCCATACACCGACCGCATCGACTACCTCGGCGGCGTGATGAACAACCTGCCGTACGTGCTTTCGGTCGAGAAGCTGGCCGGCATCAAGGTGCCCGAGAAGGTCGACGTCATCCGCATCATGATGGCCGAATTCTTCCGGATCACCAGCCACCTGCTGTTCCTAGGGACCTACATCCAGGACGTCGGCGCCATGACCCCGGTGTTCTTCACCTTCACCGACCGCCAGCGCGCGTACACGGTGATCGAAGCCATCACCGGTTTCCGCCTGCACCCGGCCTGGTACCGCATCGGTGGCGTCGCCCACGACCTGCCACGCGGCTGGGAAAAACTGGTGAAAGACTTCGTCGAGTGGATGCCAAAGCGTCTGGACGAGTACCAGAAAGCCGCCCTGGACAACAGCATCCTGCGCGGCCGCACCATCGGCGTCGCCGACTACAACACCAAGCAAGCCCTGGAATGGGGCGTCACCGGCGCCGGTCTGCGTTCCACCGGTTGCGACTTCGACCTGCGCAAGGCACGTCCGTACTCGGGCTACGAGAACTTCGAATTCGAAGTGCCGCTGGCCGCCAATGGCGATGCCTATGACCGTTGCATCGTGCGCGTCGAAGAAATGCGCCAGAGCATCCGGATCATCGACCAGTGCCTGCGCAACATGCCGGAAGGCCCGTACAAGGCGGATCACCCGCTGACCACGCCGCCGCCCAAGGAGCGCACGCTGCAGCACATCGAAACCTTGATCACGCACTTCCTGCAAGTTTCGTGGGGCCCGGTGATGCCGGCCAACGAATCCTTCCAGATGATCGAAGCGACCAAGGGCATCAACAGTTATTACCTGACGAGCGATGGCGGCACCATGAGCTACCGCACCCGGATTCGCACCCCAAGCTTCCCTCACCTGCAGCAGATCCCTTCGGTGATCAAAGGCAGCATGGTCGCGGACTTGATCGCGTACCTGGGTAGTATCGATTTCGTTATGGCCGACGTGGACCGCTAAGCATGAACAGCACGCTTATCCAGACAGACCGTTTCACCTTGAGTGAAACCGAGCGCTCGGCCATCGAGCACGAGCTGCATCACTACGAAGACCCGCGCGCGGCGTCGATCGAAGCCCTGAAGATCGTCCAGAAGGAACGTGGCTGGGTGCCGGACGGCGCCTTGTACGCCATCGGCGAAATCCTCGGCATCCCGGCCAGCGACGTTGAAGGCGTGGCAACGTTCTATAGTCAGATCTTCCGTCAACCGGTCGGCCGCCACATCATCCGTGTCTGCGACAGCATGGTCTGCTACATCGGCGGCCACGAGTCCGTGGTCAGCCAGATCCAGAGCGAGCTGGGCATCGGCCTGGGCCAGACCACCACCGACGGTCGCTTCACCCTGCTGCCCGTCTGCTGCCTCGGCAACTGCGACAAGGCGCCGGCGCTGATGATCGACGACGATACGTTCGGTGATGTGCAACCTGCCGGCGTTGCCAAATTGCTCGAGGGCTACGTATGACCCTGACATCCTTCGGTCCCGCCAACCGCATCAAGCGTTCGGCCGAGACACACCCGCTCACCTGGCGTCTGCGTGACGACGGTGAAGCGGTCTGGCTTGACGAGTACCAGGCCAAGAACGGTTACGCCGCTGCGCGCAAGGCTTTCGCCGACATGGCCCAGGACGACATCGTCCAGACCGTGAAGGACGCCGGTCTCAAGGGTCGTGGCGGTGCAGGCTTCCCCACTGGCGTGAAGTGGGGCCTGATGCCCAAGGACGAATCCATCGACATCCGCTACCTGCTGTGCAACGCGGATGAAATGGAGCCCAACACCTGGAAAGACCGCATGCTGATGGAGCAACTGCCCCATCTTCTGATCGAAGGCATGCTGATCAGTGCCCGCGCACTGAAAACCTACCGGGGCTACATCTTCCTGCGCGGCGAGTACACCACCGCTGCCAGGCACCTGAACCGTGCGGTGGAAGAAGCCAAGGCTGCGGGCCTGCTGGGCAAGAACATTCTGGGCAGCGGCTTCGATTTCGAGCTGTTCGTCCACACCGGCGCCGGGCGTTACATCTGCGGTGAAGAAACCGCACTGATCAACTCCCTCGAAGGTCGCCGCGCCAACCCGCGCTCCAAGCCGCCCTTCCCTGCCGCCGTTGGCGTCTGGGGCAAGCCGACCTGCGTGAACAACGTCGAAACCCTGTGCAACGTGCCGGCAATCATTGCCGACGGCGTGGACTGGTACAAATCGTTGGCCCGGGTCGGCAGTGAGGATATGGGCACCAAGCTCATGGGCTTCTCCGGCAAGGTCAAGAACCCGGGCCTGTGGGAGCTGCCATTCGGCGTCACCGGTCGCGAGCTGTTCGAAGACTACGCCGGCGGCATGCGCGACGGTTACAAGCTCAAGGCCTGGCAACCCGGCGGTGCCGGTACCGGTTTCCTGTTGCCGGAACACCTGGATGCACAAATGTATGCCGGCGGCATCGCCAAAGTGGGCACCCGGATGGGTACCGGCCTGGCCATGGCGGTGGACGACAGCGTCAACATGGTGTCCCTGCTGCGCAACATGGAGCAGTTCTTCGCTCGCGAATCCTGCGGTTTCTGCACCCCGTGCCGCGATGGCTTGCCATGGAGCGTCAAGCTGCTGATGGCGATCGAGAACGGTCAAGGGCAAGCCGGTGACATCGAGACCCTGCTGGGTCTGGTGAACTTCCTCGGCCCAGGCAAGACCTTCTGTGCTCACGCACCGGGTGCCGTGGAACCGTTGGGCAGCGCTATCAAATACTTCCGCCACGAGTTCGAGGCCGGTATCGCGCCTTCCAGCGCCGCCGTCCCGCCTCTGGCAAAGCCGATCGTAGTCGGCGCGTAAACGCTTAAAGAGCGAAGGGTCCGTGCCCTTCGCTTTTCGTGCGATGACGCCTTTAAAGGCTGTGTTGATTCGCGCGCAAAACAAGATTCCATTAGCCACGCCCGCTGACACCGGGCCAACGAAGAACTTTGAACCATGGCCACTATCCACGTAGACGGCAAAGCGCTCGAAGTCGACGGGGCAGACAACCTGTTACAGGCATGTCTGTCGCTAGGCCTCGATATTCCTTATTTCTGCTGGCACCCTGCCCTGGGCAGCGTTGGCGCTTGCCGCCAGTGCGCGGTCAAGCAGTACACCGACGAAAACGACACCCGCGGTCGTATCGTCATGTCCTGCATGACCCCTGCCACCGACAACACCTGGATCTCCATCGACGATGAGGAGTCCAAGGCCTTCCGCGCCAGTGTCGTTGAATGGCTGATGACCAACCACCCTCACGACTGCCCGGTCTGTGAGGAAGGCGGTCACTGCCACCTGCAAGACATGACCGTGATGACCGGCCACAACGAGCGCCGCTATCGCTTCAAGAAGCGCACCCACCAGAACCAGCAACTGGGCCCGTTCATCTCCCACGAGATGAACCGCTGCATCGCCTGCTACCGCTGCGTGCGTTTCTACAAGGACTACGCCGGCGGCACCGACCTGGGTGTATTCGGCGCCCACGACAACGTGTACTTCGGTCGCGTTGAAGACGGCACCCTGGAAAGCGAGTTTTCCGGCAACCTCACCGAGGTCTGCCCGACCGGTGTGTTCACCGACAAGACTCACTCCGAGCGCTACAACCGTAAATGGGACATGCAGTTCGCCCCGAGCATCTGCCATGGCTGCTCCAGCGGTTGCAACATCTCCCCGGGCGAGCGTTACGGTGAACTGCGTCGCATCGAAAACCGCTTCAACGGTTCGGTCAACCAGTACTTCCTGTGCGACCGTGGCCGCTTCGGCTACGGCTACGTCAACCGCACCGACCGTCCACGTCAACCGCTGCTGGCCAACGGCGCCAAGCTGGGCCTGGACGAAGCACTGGATAAAGCCGCCGACCTGCTGCGCGGTCGCAACATCGTCGGCATCGGTTCGCCGCGTGCCAGCCTGGAAAGCAACTACGCGTTGCGCGAGCTGGTCGGCGCCGAGCACTTCTATTCGGGTATCGAAGCCGGGGAACTGGAACGCATCCGCCTGGTGCTGCAGGTCCTCAAGGACAGCCCGCTGCCTGTGCCGAACATGCGCGACATCGAAGACCACGATGCCGTGTTCGTCCTCGGTGAAGACCTGACCCAGACCGCCGCCCGCATGGCCCTGGCCCTGCGCCAGTCGGTCAAGGGCAAGGCCGAAGACATGGCCGACGCCATGCGCGTCCAGCCGTGGCTCGACGCCGCCGTGAAGAACATCGGTCAGCACGAGCTGAACCCGCTGTTCATCGCCAGCCTGGCTGAAACCAAGCTCGACGACATCGCCGAAGAGTGCGTTCACGCTGCTCCCGACGACCTGGCACGCATCGGTTTCGCCGTGGCCCACGCCCTCGACGCCAGCGCTCCAGCAGTCGAAGGCCTGGACAGCGAAGCCCTCGACCTGGTCAAGCGCATCGCCGACGCCCTGCTGGCGGCCAAGCGTCCATTGATCATCGCCGGCACCTCGCTGGGTTCCAGGGCACTGATCGAAGCGGCGGCCAACATCGCCAAGGCGCTCAAGCTGCGCGAGAAGAACGGTTCCATCAGCCTGATCGTGCCGGAGGCCAACAGCCTCGGCCTGGCCATGCTCGGTGGCGAATCGGTGGATGCCGCCCTGCAAGCGGTGATCGACGGCCAGGCCGACGCCATCGTCGTGCTGGAAAACGATCTGTACACCCGTACCGACAAGGCCAAGGTCGATGCCGCCCTGACCGCGGCAAAAGTCGTGATCGTCGCCGACCACCAGAAAACCGCCACCGGCGATCGCGCGCACCTGGTCCTGCCAGCCGCCAGCTTCGCCGAAGGCGACGGTACGTTGGTCAGCCAGGAAGGTCGCGCCCAGCGCTTCTTCCAGGTTTTCGATCCGCAATACATGGACGCGAGCATCCTGGTTCACGAAGGCTGGCGCTGGCTGCATGCCCTGCGCGCAACCCTGTTGAACCAGCCGATCGACTGGACCCAACTGGACCACGTCACCGCTGCCGTCGCTGACAGCACGCCGCAACTGGCGCGAATCGTCGACGCCGCACCGTCCGCCGCGTTCCGCATCAAGGGTTTGAAACTGGCGCGTGAACCACTGCGTTATTCCGGTCGCACCGCCATGCGCGCCGATATCAGCGTGCACGAACCGCGTACCCCGCAAGACAACGACACCGCGTTCTCCTTCTCGATGGAAGGTTACTCGGGTTCGGCCGAACCGCGTCAGCAAGTGCCGTTCGCCTGGTCGCCGGGCTGGAACTCGCCGCAAGCCTGGAACAAGTTCCAGGACGAAGTCGGTGGTCACCTCCGCGCTGGCGACCCGGGCACCCGCCTGATCGAAACCAGCGGTGACTCGCTGAACTGGTTCTCAAGCGTGCCGCGCGCCTTCAACCCGGCCCAGGGCACCTGGCAGGCCGTGCCGTTCTTCCACCTGTTCGGCAGCGAAGAGAACTCTTCGAAAGCCGCGCCGGTGCAGGAACGCATTCCAAGCGCCTACGTCGCACTGGCCAAGTCCGAAGCCGATCGCCTGGGTGTCAACGACGGTGCCCTGCTGAGCTTGAACGTGGCCGGCCAGACCCTGCGTCTGCCGCTGCGCATCAACGAAGAGCTGGGTGCTGGCCTGGTGGCACTGCCGGTCGGTATCGCGGGCATTCCGCCAGCGATTTTCGGCCTTTCCGTTGACGGTCTGCAGGAGGCAGCTCAATGACCTGGTTCACGCCTGAAGTGATTGACGTGATCATCGCGGTCCTCAAGGCCATCGTGATTCTGCTCGCCGTGGTGATTTGCGGCGCGCTGCTCAGCTGGGTCGAGCGTCGTCTGCTCGCCCTCTGGCAGGACCGTTACGGTCCGAACCGCGTCGGCCCGTTCGGCGCGTTCCAGATCGCGGCCGACATGATCAAGATGTTCTTCAAGGAAGACTGGACGCCACCGTTCGCCGACAAGATGATCTTCACCCTGGCACCGGTCGTGGCCATGAGCGCCCTGCTGATTGCCTTCGCGATCATTCCGGTCACCCCGACCTGGGGTGTGGCGGACCTGAACATCGGCATCCTGTTCTTCTTCGCGATGGCGGGCCTGTCGGTGTACGCGGTGTTGTTCGCCGGCTGGTCGAGCAACAACAAGTTCGCCCTGCTGGGCAGCTTGCGGGCCTCGGCGCAGACCGTGTCGTACGAAGTGTTCATGGGCCTGTCGCTGATGGGCATCGTGATCCAGGTCGGCTCGTTCAACATGCGCGACATCGTTGACTATCAAGCGCAGAACCTGTGGTTCATCATCCCGCAGATCTTCGGTTTCCTGACCTTCTTCATCGCTGGCGTCGCCGTGACTCACCGTCACCCGTTCGACCAGCCGGAAGCGGAGCAGGAACTGGCCGACGGTTACCACATTGAATACGCCGGCATGAAATGGGGCATGTTCTTCGTCGGCGAGTACATCGGCATCGTGCTGATCTCGGCGCTGCTGGTGACCCTGTTCTTCGGTGGCTGGCACGGTCCGTTCAACATTCTGCCGCAGATCCCGTTCATCTGGTTCGCACTGAAAACCGCGTTTTTCATCATGATCTTCATCCTGTTGCGCGCTTCGATTCCGCGCCCACGGTATGACCAAGTGATGGATTTCAGCTGGAAGTTCTGCCTGCCGCTGACCCTCGTCAACATGCTGGTGACCGCTGCGATCGTGTTGCTCAACACGCCCGCCGTCGCGGCTCAGTGAGGATAGAGAATCATGAAGTACATTTTTGACATCGTGCATGGCCTCTACACCCAGCTTCGCAGCCTGGTGATGATTTTCGGCCACGCCTTCCGCAAGCGCGACACGTTGCAGTACCCGGAAGAACCGGTCTACCTGCCGCCGCGCTACCGTGGCCGTATCGTCCTGACCCGTGACCCCGATGGCGAGGAGCGTTGCGTAGCCTGCAACCTGTGCGCCGTGGCCTGTCCGGTCGGGTGCATCTCGCTGCAGAAAGCTGAAACCGAAGACGGTCGCTGGTACCCGGACTTCTTCCGCATCAACTTCTCGCGCTGCATTTTCTGCGGCCTCTGCGAGGAAGCCTGCCCGACCACCGCGATCCAGCTGACACCGGATTTCGAGATGGCCGAGTTCAAACGTCAGGACCTGGTTTACGAGAAAGAAGATCTGCTGATCTCCGGCCCCGGCAAAAACCCTGATTACAACTTCTATCGTGTTGCAGGTATGGCCATTGCCGGCAAGCCAAAAGGCGCCGCGCAGAATGAAGCCGAACCGATCAACGTGAAGAGCTTGCTGCCTTAAGGAAGAAAGATGGAATTCGCTTTCTATTTCGCATCGGGTATCGCTGTGGTGTCCACGCTTCGCGTGATCACCCACACCAACCCCGTGCACGCCCTGCTCTACCTGATCATTTCGCTGATCGCCGTGGCCATGACGTTCTTCGCCCTCGGCGCACCGTTTGCCGGTGTTCTGGAAGTGATCGCCTACGCTGGCGCCATCATGGTGCTGTTCGTGTTCGTGGTGATGATGCTGAACCTCGGCCCGGCCTCGGTGCAGCAAGAGCGCGTCTGGCTCAAGCCCGGTATCTGGGGCGGGCCGGTCGTGCTCGCCACGCTGCTGCTGGTGGAACTGCTGTACGTGCTGTTCTCCCACCAGAGTGGCCAGGCCATCGGCCACACCACCGTAGACGCCAAGGCCGTGGGCATCAGCCTGTTCGGCCCTTACCTGCTGGTGGTCGAACTCGCCTCGATGCTGCTGCTCGCTGCAGCCGTCACGGCGTTCCACCTGGGCCGCAACGAAGCCAAGGAGCAATGACGATGCCTGCTATCCCTTTGGAGCATGGTCTGGCGGTCGCCGGCATCCTGTTCTGCCTCGGTCTGGTCGGCCTGATGGTCCGCCGCAACATTCTTTTCGTGCTGATGAGCCTGGAGGTCATGATGAATGCCTCCGCCCTGGCGTTCATCGTTGCCGGTAGCCGCTGGGCTCAGCCGGATGGACAGATCATGTTCATCCTGGTGATCAGCCTGGCAGCCGCCGAGGCCAGTATCGGCCTGGCGATCCTGTTGCAGCTGTATCGCCGCTTCCACACGCTCGATATCGACGCTGCCAGTGAGATGCGCGGATGAACCTACTCTTTCTGACTTTCGTATTCCCTCTCATTGGTTTCCTGCTGCTGTCGTTCTCCCGTGGACGCCTCTCGGAAAACCTGGCCGCCCTGATCGGCGTCGGCTCGGTCGGCCTGTCGGCCATTGTCGCCGCCTACGTGATCTGGCAATTCAACGTCGCCCCGCCTGAAGGCGGCCACTACACCCAGGTGTTGTGGCAGTGGATGGCGGTGGAAGGCTTCACGCCCAACTTCGCCCTGTACCTGGATGGCCTGTCCGTGACCATGCTCGGTGTGGTCGTGGGCGTCGGCTTCCTGATCCACCTGTTCGCGTCCTGGTACATGCGCGGTGAAGACGGTTACTCGCGTTTCTTCGCCTACACCAACCTGTTCATCGCCAGCATGCTGTTCCTGATCCTCGGCGATAACCTGTTGTTCCTGTACTTCGGCTGGGAAGGCGTGGGCCTGTGCTCGTACCTGTTGATCGGTTTCTACTACAGCAACCGCAACAACGGTAACGCGGCACTCAAGGCCTTCATCGTCACCCGCATCGGCGACGTGTTCATGGCCATCGGCCTGTTCATCCTGTTCGTGCAACTGGGTACGCTCAACGTCCAGGAGCTGCTGGTCCTGGCACCGCAGAAATTCCAGGCCGGCGACTTCTGGATGGTCCTGGCGACCCTGATGCTGCTGGGTGGCGCTGTCGGTAAATCCGCACAACTGCCGCTGCAGACCTGGCTGGCGGATGCGATGGCCGGTCCTACCCCGGTTTCGGCACTGATCCACGCCGCGACCATGGTGACCGCGGGCGTCTACCTGATCGCCCGTACTCACGGCCTGTTCAGCCTCGCACCGGACATCCTGCACCTGGTGGGCATCGTCGGTGGCGTGACCCTGGTCCTGGCCGGCTTTGCCGCGCTGGTGCAGACCGACATCAAGCGGATCCTCGCCTACTCGACCATGAGCCAGATCGGCTACATGTTCCTGGCGTTGGGCGTCGGTGCATGGGATGGCGCGATTTTCCACCTGATGACCCACGCCTTCTTCAAGGCCCTGCTGTTCCTTGCGTCCGGTGCGGTGATCGTTGCCTGCCACCACGAGCAGAACATCTTCAAGATGGGCGGCCTGTGGAAGAAACTGCCACTGGCCTACGCCAGCTTCATCGTCGGCGGCGCGGCCCTCGCGGCCCTGCCACTGGTCACCGCAGGCTTCTACTCCAAGGACGAAATCCTTTGGGAAGCGTTCGCCAGCGGCAACCAGGGTCTGCTCTATGCAGGTCTGGTCGGCGCATTCATGACCTCGCTGTACACCTTCCGCCTGATCTTCATCGCGTTCCACGGTGAAGCCAAGACCGAAGCCCATGCCGGCCACGGCATTGCCCACTGGTTGCCGCTGTCGGTGCTGATCGTGCTGTCGACCTTCGTCGGCGCCATGATCGTTCCGCCGCTGCACGGTGTGCTGCCGCAAAGCGTCGGCCATGCCGGCGGCGAAGCCAAGCACAGCCTGGAAATCGCCTCGGGCGCCATCGCCCTGGCCGGTATCCTGCTGGCTGCGCTGCTGTTCCTCGGCAAGCGTCGCTTTGTCACGGCCATCGCCAACAGCGGCATCGGCCGTTTCCTGTCGGCCTGGTGGTTCGCTGCCTGGGGCTTCGACTGGATCTACGACAAACTGTTCGTCAAGCCATACCTGGCGATCAGCCACATCCTGCGCAAAGACCCGCTCGACCAGACCATCGGTCTGATCCCGCGCATGGCCAAAGGCGGCCACACCGCCCTGAGCCGTACCGAAACCGGTCAACTGCGTTGGTACGCGGCCTCGATGGCAGCCGGCTCCGTGCTGGTCATCGGCGCCATTGTGCTGGTAGCGGTCTGAATATGAACCTTGCGAACTTGCGAAAGGAATTGAGCCCGTCATGATTCTGCCTTGGCTAATCCTGATCCCCTTCATCGGCGGCCTGCTGTGCTGGATGGGTGAACGCTTCGGCGCCACCCTCCCCCGCTGGATTGCGCTGTTGACCATGACCCTGGAACTCGCCCTCGGCCTCTGGCTGTGGGCCCACGGTGATTATTCATTTGCACCGGCACCGGGTGCCGATCCGACCTGGGTGATTGAGTTCAAACACGTCTGGATCCAGCGCTTCGGCATCAACGTGCATCTGGCCCTCGACGGCCTGTCGCTGTTGATGATCCTGCTGACCGGCCTGCTGGGTATCCTCTCGGTACTCTGCTCGTGGAAAGAGATCCAGCGTCACGTCGGTTTCTTCCACCTGAACCTGATGTGGATCCTGGGCGGTGTCGTCGGCGTGTTCCTCGCCCTCGACCTGTTCATGTTCTTCTTCTTCTGGGAAATGATGCTGGTGCCGATGTACTTCCTCATCGCGCTCTGGGGTCACAGTTCTTCGGACGGCAAGAAAACCCGGATCTACGCCGCGACCAAGTTCTTCATCTTCACCCAGGCTTCCGGCCTGATCATGCTGGTGGCGATCCTCGGTCTGGTGCTGGTCAACTTCAACGACACCGGCGTGATTACCTTCAACTACGCCGACCTGTTGAAGACCAAGATGTCGACGACCACCGAGTACATCCTGATGCTCGGTTTCTTCATCGCCTTCGCGGTGAAGCTGCCGGTCGTGCCGTTCCACTCCTGGCTGCCTGACGCTCACGCCCAGGCGCCGACTGCAGGTTCCGTCGATCTCGCCGGTATCCTGCTGAAAACCGCGGCCTACGGTCTGCTGCGCTTCGCCCTGCCACTGTTCCCGAATGCCTCGGCCGAATTCGCGCCGATTGCCATGACCCTCGGTCTGATCGGGATTTTCTACGGCGCGTTCCTGGCATTCGCACAAACCGACATCAAGCGCCTGATCGCCTTCTCGTCCGTTTCCCACATGGGCTTCGTACTGATCGGCATCTACTCCGGCAGCCAACTGGCGCTGCAGGGCGCCGTGATCCAGATGCTGGCGCACGGCGTATCCGCCGCGGCACTGTTTATCCTCAGTGGTCAGCTGTACGAACGCACCCATACCCGCGACATGCGTGAAATGGGTGGCCTGTGGTCGAAGATCGCCTACCTGCCGGCCATCAGCCTGTTCTTCGCCGCCGCATCCCTGGGCTTGCCGGGCACCGGTAACTTCGTCGGTGAGTTCCTGATCCTGATCGGCACCTTCGCCGCCTCGCCGTGGATCACCGCGATCGCGACGTCCGGCCTGGTGTTCGGCTCGGTGTACTCGCTGATCATGATCCACCGTGCCTACTTCGGCCCGTCGAAATCGGACGCGGTGATGCACGGCATGGATGCTCGCGAACTTATCATGGTGGTCGGTCTGGCGGTCCTGCTGATCTACATCGGCGTCTACCCGCAACCGTTCCTCGACACCTCTGCTGCGACGATGCATGGCGTGCAGCAATGGCTCGGCACCGCCTTCACTCAACTCGCTTCGGCCCGGTAAGAGCGCTATGGAATTCACGATTCAACACTTTATTGCGCTAGCGCCACTGTTGATCACCAGCCTCACCATTATCGTGGTGATGCTGGCGATCGCCTGGCGTCGCAACCACTCGCAGACCTTCCTGATTTCCGTGGCGGGTCTGAACCTGGCGTTGCTGTCGATCCTGCCGGCACTGAAAGTCGCGCCCCTGGCCGTGACCCCCTTGCTGCAGATCGACACCTTTGCCTGCCTGTACATGGCGTTGATCCTGGTCGCCACCCTTGCCTGCGTCACCCTCGCCCACGCCTACCTCGGCGATGGCGGTTCGGGTTACCCGGGCAACCGCGAAGAACTGTACCTGCTGATCCTGATGGCCGCCGCCGGTGGCCTGGTCCTGGTCAGCGCGCAGCACCTGGCCGGGTTGTTCATTGGCCTGGAACTGCTGTCGGTGCCGGTCTACGGTCTGGTGGCCTATGCCTTCTTCAACAAGCGTTCTCTGGAAGCCGGCATCAAGTACATGGTGCTGTCGGCTGCCGGTTCCGCGTTCCTGTTGTTCGGTATGGCCCTGCTCTACGCTGACGCCGGCTCCCTGAGCTTCGTCGGTATCGGCCAGGCCCTGGCGGCCACCGGGCTGCCGAGTGCACTGGCGCAACTGGGCCTGGGCATGATGCTGATCGGCCTGGCGTTCAAGCTGTCGCTGGTACCGTTCCACCTGTGGACACCGGACGTGTACGAAGGTGCTCCGGCACCGGTCGCCGCGTTCCTGGCAACCGCCTCGAAAGTCGCCGTGTTCGCGGTGATGGTGCGTCTGTTCCAGCTCTCGCCTGCTGCCAGCAGCGGTGTCCTGAGCGACGTGCTGACCGTCATCGCCATTGCCTCGATCCTGTTCGGTAACCTGCTGGCCCTGACCCAGAGCAACCTCAAGCGTCTGCTCGGTTACTCGTCCATCGCCCACTTCGGTTACCTGCTGATCGCTCTGGTGGCGAGCAAGGGTCTGGCGGTGGAAGCCATCGGCGTGTACCTGGTCACCTACGTGATCACCAGCCTGGGCGCTTTCGGTGTGATTACCCTGATGTCGTCACCGTACAACGGCCGCGATGCGGATGCCCTGTACGAATACCGCGGCCTGTTCTGGCGCCGTCCGTACCTGACCGCCGTACTCACCGTGATGATGCTGTCCCTGGCCGGCATTCCGCTGACCGCTGGCTTCATCGGCAAGTTCTACATCATCGCCACCGGTGTCGAGTCGCACCAATGGTGGCTGGTCGGTTCCCTGGTGATGGGCAGCGCCATCGGCGTGTTCTACTACCTGCGCGTGATGGTCACCCTGTACCTGATCGAACCGAACCTGCGTCGCCACGACGCCCAACTGCACTGGGAACAGAAGGCAGGTGGCGTCATGCTGCTGGCTATCGCCGTCCTGGCCTTCTTCCTCGGCTTGTACCCACAGCCATTGCTGACACTGGTTCAGCAGGCGGTACTGGCGGGTTGATCGCCTGACGACACCCGGTAGCAAACGCAAACGGCACCTTCGGGTGCCGTTTGCGTTTGTGGGATTTGTTACTGATGCGGTCCCCTTCCGCTCTGCCTCCGAAAAATCATGCGCAATTATCCGGTGCGTCCGACGGGTAAAATTCAATCGCGGGATTTAGCTTGATTGCTCACTTGATGCAGCAGTCGAGGCGAAAGAAAACGATGAAACGCGACACCTTGCATAAATTGATGGGCGGCCTTGATGCCATGGCCACTGTGCGTCGGAAGCCGACAGCGCCACAACGCTACAACGATGAAAACAACCGCTTGTCATTCCAGTGTGCCGAGAACGTCTGCAGCTTTGCAGCCCCAAAAAATTCTGGCTATATTTGTCCAGAATCTGGGAGACATCACATGATCATCGTTCCGCTGGCTGAAGCCAAAAACAATTTATCCAAACTCGTCGACGACGCAGCGGCCGGGCAGGTCATCACGATCGCTAAACACGGTCGACCACTCGCTCGCCTGGTTCCCGTCGAGCGACCACGCGGACGACGAATCGGAGCGATGAAAGGTAAGCTCATCCTGAGCGAAGATCTCGATGCGCCTCTACCTGACGACCTGCTGGATGCGTTCGAAGGACGGCAACCGTGAGGGTGCTGCTCGACACTCATGTTCTTTTGTGGGCACTCGCCGATGATCCGAAGCTATCTGGCAAAGCCCGGACACTCATCGACAACGCCGCAGAAATTTATGTCAGTGCCGCGACGTTCTGGGAAATGGCGATAAAGGTCGGTCTGGGAAAGCTCAGCGTTGATCTGGAGGAAATCCGACAGTACTGCATCGAAAGCGGGTTCATTGAGTTACCCGTTTCAGCGGAACATGCCATCGCCGTGAAAGACCTTGAACCTCATCATCGCGATCCTTTTGATCGAATCATCGTCGCAACCGCCATGTCCGAACCGATGAAGCTCATGACTGCAGATCCGATCATGGCGAGGTACACATCCTTGGCCATTTTGATTTAGCACCTGTGACAAAGGTTATGCAGCGCATTTGTTCAGGCATTGCGCAACAGGAAAACGGCACCTTCGGGTGCCGTTTTGCATGTGTGGCAGCGTACAGGCAGCCACTGCCTTTTTTCGTAGTGTCCGAATGGCAATCCGTGTAGTGCTTAAATCCGGCGCGCATGCATGAGGGGCCTTCAAATATCGAAGGAAAAATCTCAACACTTACCCAGCGAAAAATCGCAAACAGCCCAGTCATTGCTAATGGGCCACGCCATTGGCTGAAACCTCCCACACTCAACTCTACGAAATCGCGGCCTCCATCGGACATCAACTCGTCAAATGCCCTGATTCACGAATCGCCCTCGTCAATCACCGATTGGTGTGTACGTTTTTCCGCCTATCCAAACCCGCACAATGAAACTTCCTGCAACTTTTGACCGGCCAATGCCCAGCTCATACAGTCATTCCGTGCTCGTTGCAGCACACCCCACCTCAAACAAAAAAGGGATTTTAAACATGGGTTACATCGGGAAACTGAATGCCAACAAAGTTGTTGAACTTGAACAACAGGACGCGCCTACGGAAGAACAAATCGAAGAGCTGCAATTGACCGAAACTGAACAGGCCGAACTGGACGCCGAATAAATACAACCTGCCATTACAGCAGGAGCGGGCCGGCTCGCGATGGACGGCAACGACAACGCTGGATAGCTGATACCCAGCGGCGTATTGCCAGCAAGCTCGCTCCTGAAGAAGGCGGAGCAAGTCGCTGTTTTCGAGGGAATGAACAATGGACAGCTTCATCTGTGCGGAGCGAGAACTCACCCTGGGCCAGGCTGAACAGCGAATCAACGCCGAACTGCATGACCTGGAACTGCATGCCGAATCTCGCCAACTGGGCCAGCGCGTGGTCGCAGTACAGGTGTCGTTCAATTGCGCCAGTCAATGCGGCATCGCACGGGGGGCGGGCAAAGGTTACTTGCCGCAGGCTCGTGTGGGGGCGCTCTACGAGGCCCTGGAACATCATCTGAGCGATCACATCAGCACGGACGATATTCGCTGCATTCCTTCACGTTATTTTTCCAACCTGCCACTCTTTAACGACGACACCGTGCTGACGCCCCTGATCGAACAACCCGAAGCCCTGATTGCCTGCCGTACTTATACGGATCTACTGAAAAAAATCTCGTTTTATTATCCGGTCGCCTTGTGTTCGCCTGACTACGCGAACAAAACATTGCAACACGACACCACCGACTACGGCACATTAAGGCGTTACGCGTCCAACAGTGGAACGGCGATTGGTGCCAGTTACAACGAAGCGGTATTGCACGCGGCCAATGAATGCATCGAGCGCGATGCCGTCTCGTTGTTTCTGCTGAAGCATTTCTACTACGAACAGCGCCCTGCCCTGCGCCGGGTCGCCCGAATGGCGGCAGACGATGAACTGGGCCGGTTATGGCGGGACGCCGAAGCGGAGATCGGCGAGCAAATCGTCCTGATCGACATCAGCAGCGAATTTTTGCCCAGAACCTTCCTGGCCTTCTCGACGGGACCCACCGATCATCCGCGCGTGTTCGGCAGCGGCTGCTCGCTCAGCCCGCGCCATGCCGCCTGGCGGGCATTGACCGAACTGGTCCAGATGCATCACACGGCCTCGGAGCCGGAATTGCGCCATGACCTGAACAACGCACAACGCCACTTGAAGCCGTTCCCGCGCCTGCTCCGCTGCCTGCAATTGGATCTGCAGCCGCTGCTGGACCTGTGCGGGCAGATCACGGTCGAGCTGCCCGATGCTTGCCCCGAGCGCCCTCTGTCCGAACAAATCAATCTGCTGGTCATGGACCTGCACCGCCATGGGCGCACGCTGGGGGTCACCCGACTGCATCAGAGCCGGCTGGGCACCACGCTGGTCAACGTGGTCATTCCAGGGCTGGAACGGTTTTTCGTGGTATCGAGCGGCAATGTGGTCATTCCCCAGGCACGGGGTCGGCGCCTGCAACCCTGTGACGAGGTGCCGGCATGAACCCTGCCCTGCATCGCGAACACCAACTCGCTCGATCCTTCATTCAATGCCAGGCCGCATCGGCCGAGTTCGACTGCTACATCGAACCCCGGGGTCCGGGCCTGCATCATCTGTTCGTCCTGCGGGTGAACGGCAACGCCTGGGTAGGTCGCAAGATCCTGCAGCACAGCGATCCCCGGGGCTGGTATGTCAGCAGCGTACTCAAGCCCTGGATGCTGCTCGGCCCGCTGGTGCAATGGCAGTGGGGCAATCAAGGCGCCGTGATCAGTTTTCGCACGGTGTCCGCACAGGAAAAGGAAGCCGCGTTTGCCAACGCCCTGACGCAATCGAACAGCGCACTCAGTTTCCCGTTTCCCGCCCTGGACGACGGAGGCCGGGAATTTGTCTGCCCCCCGGATTTCTGGCAGTACAACCCCGCACTCGCAGCCTTGCTGGATACCGACGAGGCGCATTTCCGTCAGTACTGCAGCGCCCTGCTCAAGACCCTGTCGGCTCCAGGCTCGGTGATACTCGACCCGGCCTGTTCCACCGGGGAGTTGATCACGCACCTGGCCGCACAATTGCCGGATCGCCAGTGCCTGGGATCCGATCGCTCGGCCTCGATGATCGAACATGCGCTGGAACGGCACGGCACCTCGGCCGTGCGCTTTTTCCTGGCCGATGCCCGCCACATAGCGAAGTCCGATGTTCGATGCGATGTCCTGATCCTGCGGTTCCTCAATGCCGAGGTCATGACACGCAAAGATGCGCAGCGCGCGTTCCAGGACATGCTGGGCTGCGTCAATCCCGGCGGCACGATCTTGCTGTTCGGCCATACGCCTGTCCTGCTCGCAGTGCCGCACATGGCCCATTCCCTGGGGCTCGAACTGGTCTCCAGCGTTGCGGCCCGACCTGGCCACGCGGAACTGTTCGAGTTCTACAGACTGAGGGTGCCCGTGCCATGCTGACTCACGGCTACTACCCGACCGAGGACGGCCATCAGCTCTATTGGGAACGGTGCGGCACACCGGGCGGCGAACCGATTTTTTTCCTGCACGGCGGACCGGCGGGCTACTGCCATCGCCAGCACCTTGAGTTCTTCGATGAGCGCCGTTTCGACATCATTCTGCTCGACCAGCGCGGCTGCGGTCGCTCGCTTCCTCACGGCGAGCGCGAGCACAACGACACCGGGCATTGTGTCGAAGACATCGATGGCCTGCGCCGGCACCTGGGCTTCGAAAAAATCAGCCTGCTGGGCGTTTCATGGGGAAGCTGGCTGGCCATTCAGTACCAGCAACGCTACCCGCAAGCCGTGCTGAAGACCACGCTGGCCTCGGTCTTCGTACCCTTCGCGCAAAATGTCAGTGCCTACGATGAAAGCCTGAATCACGGCTTGGGAGCCATCCATCAGGGCACGTGCGCCGCCAATACCGGAGCGATCTACCAGATCCTCACCAATGGCTGCACCGTGCAACAGCGCCACGCGGCCTTGCACTGGATACGCGCTTGCCTGTACATGAGCGGAGAATCGATGCCCCCCAGTGCGCTGTCCAGTTTCGTCGACGAGCAAGCCGTACGCGCCATCCGCCTGGAGTTGCATTACCACGTCAACCGCTACTTTTTCACGCGCGCGGATGAATTGTTGTCTCTGGATGCCAACACGCAAGTGATCCAGGGCACCAAGGATCTGCTCGGGATGTCCAGCATTCGCTGGCTTCGGCGACGCCAGCCATTGCAGTTCCAGCTGTTTCACGCCGGCCACAACGCGTTCGAGCCCTCCATCCTGAAGGCTGTGCGCCACGCGTTGAAACGTCAAACCCTGAGTTGAAAAAAAAACGGCACCCGAAGGTGCCGTCGAACAGCGTTGGCCCGGTGATTACTTACGCGCATCCGCCCACGATTTCAGCAGTTCGCTGTAGCTCACGGTTTCGCCCTGGGGCTTTTCGTTCGCCAGTTTCGGTTTCGGTGCACCCGGTTGGTCGAACCAGTACTGCGCATCACGCTCGGGGTTCATCTTCGGCGCGCAGGTGGCTTGTGCCTTCGAGCGCTCCAGACGGGTCATGATCGCGTCCTGATCCTTGGCCAGGCCATCCAGCGCCTGCTGCGGGGTTTTCTCGCCGCTGGCCGCTTCGGCGATGTGGCTCCACCACAGTTGCGCCAGACGCGGATAGTCCGGCACGTTGGTCCCGGTCGGCGACCATTGCACGCGGGCCGGGCTGCGGTAGAACTCAACCAGACCACCGAGTTTCGGCGCCAGGTCGGTCATCGCCTGCGAGTTGATGTCCGACTCGCGGATCGGGGTCAGGCCGACGATGGTTTTCTTCAGTGACACGGTTTTCGAGGTCACGAACTGTGCATACAGCCAGGCCGCCAGTTTCTGCTTCTCAGGCGTGGACTTCAGGAAAGTCCAGGAACCCACATCCTGATACCCCAGCTTCATGCCCTCTTCCCAGTAAGGCCCCTTGGGCGAAGGTGCCATGCGCCACTTCGGTGTGCCATCGGCGTTCATCACCGCCAGGCCCGGTTTGGTCATGTCGGCGGTGAACGCGGTGTACCAGAAGATCTGCTGGGCGATGTTGCCCTGGGAAGGCACAGGGCCGGATTCGGAGAAGGTCATGCCCGCCGCTTCCGGCGGCGCATATTTCTTCAACCAGTCCACATATTTGGTGGTGGCGAACACCGCCGCCGGACCGTTGGTATCGCCCCCCCGCGTTACGCTGGAACCCACCGGGTGGCAGTCCTCGACGCGGATGCCCCACTCGTCCACCGGCAGACCGTTGGGAAGGCCCTTGTCGCCACCACCGGCCATGGAGAACCAGGCATCGGTGAAGCGCCAGCCCAGGGACGGGTCTTTCTTGCCGTAGTCCATGTGCCCGTAGACCCGCTTGCCGTCGATTTCCTTGACGTCCTCGCTGAAGAACTTGGCGATGTCTTCATAGGCCGACCAGTTCACCGGTACACCCAGTTCATAGCCGTACTTTTCCTTGAACTTGGCCTTGAGGTCCGCACGCTCGAACCAGTCGGCGCGGAACCAGTACAGGTTGGCGAACTGCTGGTCGGGCAGTTGATAGATCTTGCCGTCGGGCGCGGTGGTGAACGAAATGCCGATGAAGTCCTTGAGGTCCAGGGTCGGCGAGGTGAAGTTCTTGCCCTCGTTGGCCATCAGGTCGGTGATCGACTCGGTCTTGCCGTAGCGAAAGTGCGTACCGATCAGGTCCGAGTCGTTGACCCAGCCGTCATAGATGCTCTTGTCCGACTGCATCACGGTCTGCAGCTTCTCCACCACGTCGCCTTCCTGCAACAGGTCGTGGGTCAGCTTGATCCCGGTGATCTCGCTGAAGGCCTTGGCCAGCACCTTGGACTCGTATTCGTGGGTGGCGATGGTTTCCGAGACCACCTTGATGTTCATCCCGCGAAACGGCTCGGCCGCCTTGATGAACCACTTCAGCTCCTCCAACTGCTGCTCGGCCGTCAGGGTGGACGGCTTGAATTCGCTTCCAATCCATTTCTTCGCCGCATCCTCGTAGGCATCGGCCCACGCCGAAGCGCTCAAACCGCTGAGTGCCAGCATGGCTGCCAATGAAATGCTATGTCGCAGCTTATTGTTTTTGTCGAACATAGAGACCTCCTGTTTAGATTTCGGAGCAACATTGCCGAGCGATTCGACTAGCCCCAACGCATCACAGCCAACAGCCACACCAGGGACAACGCGAACGCCACCCAGATGCTCCAGTCGGTTACGCCGATGACCAGCAAATGCAGGTAGGCGCTGCCGAGAAGACCGATAAACAAACGATCGCCACGGGTGGTGGCAATCGGCAAAAAACCACGGCGAAGGACGCTTGGCGAACGCAACTCCCAGGTCGTCATGACCACCAGGATCACCGCGATCACACTGAAGAATGCCGCCGTCGGGACGGTCCAGCTCATCCATTCCATCATCAGCTCCTCATACCCGGCCCAGGGCAAAGCCCTTGGCCACATGGTTACGGACAAACCAGATCACCAGCATGCCGGGCAGGATGGTCAACACCCCCGCCGCCGCCAGCACCCCCCAATCGATGCCGGACGCAGACACCGTGCGGGTCATGACCGCTGCGATCGGCTTGGCATTCACCGACGTCAGGGTGCGTGCCAGCAACAATTCGACCCAGGAGAACATGAAGCAGAAAAACGCCGTCACGCCGATGCCGGAACCGATCAGGGGGATGAAAATCTTCACGAAGAACTTGGGAAAGCTATAGCCATCGATGTAGGCGGTTTCGTCGATTTCCTTCGGCACACCGGACATGAAGCCCTCGAGAATCCACACCGCCAGGGGCACGTTGAATAGGCAGTGCGCCAATGCCACGGCGATGTGGGTGTCGAACAGGCCAATCGAGGAATACAGCTGGAAGAACGGCAACAGGAACACCGCCGGTGGTGCCATGCGATTGGTCAACAGCCAGAAGAACAGGTGCTTGTCACCCAGGAAGCGGTAGCGCGAGAACGCATAGGCCGCCGGCAACGCCACGGTCAGGGAAATGATCGTGTTCAGGGTCACGTAATAGGCCGAGTTGAGGTAGCCGGTGTACCAGCTCGGATCGGTGAAGATCACCTTGTAGTTGGCCAGGGTGAAATCCTGTGGGAACAGCGTCAGGCCACCGAGGATTTCAGTGTTGCTCTTGAACGACATGTTCAACAGCCAGTAGATCGGCACCAGCACGAACAGGATGTACAGCAGCAGCGGAATCAGCTTTCTTTTGCTCATGGCGCGGGCCTCAACGGTTGGCGTCAGAGTGAGTCATGGCGGTGTAGAACAGCCAGGACACCAACAGGATGATCAGGAAGTACACCAGCGAGAAGGCCGCCGCCGGCCCCAGGTCAAATTGCCCGACCGCCATTTGCGTCAGGGTCTGGCTGAGGAAGGTCGTGGCATTGCCCGGCCCGCCGCCCGTGAGCACGAAGGGTTCGGTGTAGATCATGAAGCTGTCCATGAAGCGCAGCATCACCGCGATCAGCAACACGCTCTTGAGCTTGGGCAACTGGATGTGCCGGAACACTGCCCAGGCCGAGGCCCGGTCAATCCGCGCCGCCTGGTAATAGACGTCCGGAATGGCTCGCAAACCGGAGAAACACAACAGCGCCACCAGCGATGTCCAGTGCCACACGTCCATCACCAGCACCGTGACCCAGGCATCCATGGTGTTTGCCGCATAGTTGTAGCTGATGCCCATCGCGTTCAGGGTCGAGCCCAACAGGCCGATGTCCGCCCGGCCAAAGATCTGCCAGATCGTGCCGACCACGTTCCACGGGATCAGCAGCGGGATGGCGAGGACGATCAACACCACCGACGACCAGCGCCCCTTGGTCGGCATGGTCAGGGCGATCCCGATCCCCAGAGGGATTTCGATCAGCAGCACGCAGGCCGAGTAGATGAACTGGCGCAGCAATGAATCATGCAGGCGCGGGTCGAGGAGCACCTGCCTGTACCAGTCCGCGCCGACAAAATAGCGGCTGGACTGGTCGAAGATGTCCTGCACCGAGTAGTTGACCACGGTCATCATCGGGATCACCGCACTGAACGCCACCAGCAGGAACACCGGCAGCACCAGCCACCAGGCCTTGTTGTTCTGCACCTTGTTCATGGCTGAACCTCCCCGATCGCGTGTGGCTCCAGCAGGAATTCGTCGGCGTAGACCATCAGCCATTGCGCCGGGAAACTGATGCAGGCCGTGCCCTCAGGCACCGGTTTGTCTTCGGCCAGGCGCACTTTCAGCGGCGCGCCGTCGAGGTTCAGGGTCATGATCTTGTAGGTGCCGAGGTCTTCGACATGCACGACGGTTGCCTGCAAGGCGTCATCGAACGGTTCATCCCAGACGTGGACGAACTCCGGTCGAATGCCGATCTTGAGGGTTTGCCAAGTGGACTCGTCGATGCGTTTCTGCATGGCATCGGACAGTGGCAGATGGGTCGAGGCGAACCCGACGCCCCCCGGTTGCCTCTGCACTTCGATCAGGTTCATCCCGGGACTGCCAATGAAATAGCCGACAAACGTGTGGCTCGGGCGCTCGAACAATTCCCGGGGCGTGCCGAACTGCACGATCTGCCCGCCATACATCACCGCAATCTTGTCGGCGAAGGTCGAGGCCTCCAGCTGATCGTGGGTGACATAGACCATGGTGATGTTGAACTGCTCATGGATCTGTTTGAGCTTGCGCCGCAGCTTCCACTTCAGGTGCGGGTCGATCACCGTCAGCGGCTCGTCGAAGAGGATCGCCGACACATCATCGCGCACCAGCCCGCGGCCCATGGAAACCTTCTGTTTTTCGTCGGCGGTCAGATTGCGCGCCTTTTTGCCGAGCAGGTTCTGCAGGTCGAGGACTTCGGCGATTTCCTGCACCTTGCTGTGGATTTTCGCCTCGGCCATGCCTTGGTTGCGCAGGGGAAACGCCAGGTTGTCGAACACCGTCATGGTGTCGTAGACCACCGGAAACTGGAAAACCTGGGCGATGTTGCGTTTCTCCGGCGTCAGGTCGTTGACCGCCTTGCCATCGAACAACACATGGCCCTGGGACGGGCTGAGCAACCCGGAAATGATGTTGAGCAAGGTGGATTTGCCACAGCCCGACGGCCCGAGCAAGGCGAAGGCACCGCCCTGCTCCCAGATGTGGTTCATCTCGCGGATCGCGTAATCCTCGGGACCGCCCGGCGTGCGGGTGTAGCTGTGAGCGAGGTTCTGCAAACGGATTTCGGCCATCAGGCAACCCTCGCGATACGGCGACCGGGCGCCTGGACCAGCCGTCCCTGCGCATCGAACACAAACAGTTTATGGGTCGGGATGTAGATGCGGATCGGTGCATCGACGTCGTATTCGTGAACGCCCGGCAGGTGCAGCACCAGGAGAAAATGTTCGTTGCGCACGTGCAGGAAGGTTTCCGAACCGCTGATCTCGGCCACCTCGACGGTCACCGCCAGTTCGAGGTCGTCGTCGTTGCTAGGCACCAGCGAGATATGACTGGGGCGCACGCCGAAACGGAACTCGCCCTCGCCCACCGGACGCAGGTCCACGTTCAACGGGAAGTGCACGAAATTGGCGAAGCTGACTTCGTTGCCGGCGATTCGCCCTGGCATCAGGTTGATCGGCGGCTCGGAGAACAGTTCGGCGGCGAGCACGGTTTGCGGCTGGTGATACACCTCGGACGCCTTGCCGCTCTGGATGATCCGCCCCTCGTGAAGAATGGTGGTGGTGCCGCCCAGGGCCAGCGCTTCATTGGGCTCGGTGGTGGCGTAGACCGCAATGGTGTGCCGCGCCTTGAACAACTCGCGCATTTCCTGGCGCAGCTCTTCGCGCAATTTGTAATCGAGGTTGACCAGCGGTTCATCGAACAGGATCAGCTCGGCGTCCTTGACCAGTGCCCGGGCCATCGCCGTGCGCTGTTGCTGGCCACCGGAGAGTTCCAGCGGATAGCGCTGCAGGAACTTCTCGATGCGCAGCATCTTCGCGGTTTCCAGTACCTTGCTCTGGATCTGTTCGCTGCCCACGCCGGCCTGGCGCAAGGGCGAGGCAATGTTCTCGAACACGGTCATGGTCGGGTAGTTGATGAACTGCTGGTAAACCATAGACACGTTGCGCAAGCGCACCGGACGCTGGGTGACGTCGACGCCGTTCATCAGGATGCGCCCACTGTCCGGCTTGTCCAGACCGGCCATCAGGCGCATGAGGCTGGTTTTGCCGGACAGCGTGCGACCGAGCAAAACATTGAAGGATCCAGGTTCGAAACTCAGGCACGCATCATCGATCCAGGTCTGGCCCTCGACGGTGCGGCTGACGTGCTCCAGGGTGAGTGACATGGCTCGGCCTTTTTATTATTGGAGTCAAGCGACCGGAGCGATGGAGCGACTTTCGTGCCAAAAAACACAAGTGATTGATCTGCCTTGAAAATCAGTGAAATACCGAAAACGCCGCTTTCGTTGCTGAACAGAAATGAACAACTTGGGTTGAACAATTGAACACTCCGGTCGTTGACAATGAACAATACTGAACAACACTCTACGGACTGCTCACATCCGCTGCAGGAGCGAGCAAGCTCGCTCCTGCAGGGTGTCGTGGGTGAAAGAAGTCCCCAATAAAAACAATAATTGCTTGCCCAGAGATCGACTGCCATGGCCGTACCCGCCTCGCCGCTCTCCCACGACGCCCTCATCCAGGACTCATGGTCACGTTGCCGCGCCTTCGGCCTCGATCACCAAAGTCCGCCCGCGTTTGACCAGTTGCCGGCAGAAGGCATTGCCCAGTTGCTGGAGAGCCAGCACTCACTGGTGCAAACCACCCACCAGGAAGTCCTGCCCTACTACGAGAACATCCTCAGCAACTCCAACTGCCTGATCATGCTCGCCGACAACCAGGGCCAGGTGCTGACGTCGTGGGGCACCCAGCGCTTCATCGAGCCCGGCCTGAGCCGCGGGTTCAGCGCCGGCGCCAGCTGGATGGAACGCTGCAGCGGCACCAACGCCATCGGCACCGCGCTGGCCTGCGAGCAGGCGGTGCACATCGAGCACGATGAACATTTTCTGAAGGCCAACCGGTTCATGACCGGTTCCGCCGCGCCGATCTTCGATGCCGAGCGCAAGGTGATCGCAGTACTGGATGTGTCCAGCGACAGCTACCTGCCACCGTCGCACACCCTCGGCATGGTCAAGATGATGAGCCAGACCGTGGAAAACCGGCTGATCCTCAATCTGTTCCATGGCCAGCATTTTCAACTGACGTTCAACACCGGTTTGAACAACCTGGACAGCCAGTGGGCCGGGCTGTTGATCTTCGATGAAACGGGCCAGGTGCTCTCGGCCAATCGCCGGGCCGACAATCTGTTGGGCATCAGCCTGTCGCGGGTCAGTGTGGAAAGCCTGTTCAAGGTGTCATTGCTGGAACTGCTGAATCAGCCCGAGGGCCTGCCCTTCGCCCTGCAAACCTGCGGGCGCAACCGCTTTCAGTGCGTGTTGCGGCGGCCGAAACAGGCACCGATTCAGCCACGGCTGTTTGCCGAGCCCAAGCGTGCCGAACCCGCTGACGCCTCTGCCACCGCAATCAGCCTCACCACCCTGCACTTCGGCGACAGCCGCGTGGAAAAGGCCGTGCGCCAGGCCGAACGCCTGCTGGAGAAGGACATTCCGTTGCTGATCCACGGCGAAACCGGCGTCGGCAAGGAAGTCTTCGTCAAGGCCCTGCATCAGGCCAGCTCGCGCAACCGACAATCGTTCATTGCCGTCAACTGTGCGGCGATCCCCGCCGAACTGGTGGAATCCGAGCTGTTCGGCTATGAAAAAGGCGCGTTCACCGGGGCCAACCAGAAAGGCAGCATCGGGCTGATTCGCAAGGCCGACAAAGGCACGCTGTTCCTCGATGAGATCGGCGACATGCCGCTGCCGACCCAGGCGCGGCTGCTGCGGGTGTTGCAGGAGCGCTGCGTCCAACCGGTGGGCAGCAGCGAGCTGTTCCCGGTGGACATCCGAATCATCTCGGCGACCAACCGCTCGCTGCGCGAACAGGTGCAACTGGGCCGTTTTCGCGAGGACCTGTATTACCGCATCGGCGGCCTGACACTGGAACTGCCCCCGCTGCGCGAACGCAGCGACAAGCAGGCGCTGTTCAAACGTCTGTGGGAACAGCATCGCGAACCGACTCAATGGGCCGGTTTGAGCCGTGAGGTGATGGAGTTGTTCAGCCGTCATCCGTGGCCGGGCAATCTGCGCCAGGTCAGCAGTGTGATGCAGGTGGCGCTGGCCATGGCCGAGGAACAACCGGTGCGACCGGAACACTTGCCGGATGATTTCTTTGTCGACCTGGAGATGGAACCGGCGGCTACAGCGGACACCCTTGCGGTGGATTTGAATGATGCCGAGGATTTGAACCGGCAGCTGCAGGCGGCGGGAGGCAACATCTCCCATCTGGCCCGCCGGCTCGGCGTCAGTCGCAATACCCTTTACAAGCGGTTGCGCCAGGCGGAATAACGGCGAGGCGCCAGCCGGGACACTCTCGGACTCAGGTTGCGCACGCAAACAAAAACCCGCACAAGGCGGGTTTGTTTGTAGCAATGGCAGCGATCAGTCAGCCAGGCGCCAGGTCGTGCCGCCCTTGCCGTCTTCCAGCACCACGCCCATGGCGGTGAGCTGGTCGCGGATGCGGTCGGACTCGGCCCAGTCCTTGGCGGCACGTGCGGCCAGGCGCGCTGCGATCAGCGCATCGACCTGTGCGGCGTCCACGCGCCCTTCGGCACCGGCCTGCAGGAAATCCTCGGCTTCGAGCTGCAACACTCCCAGCACGCCGGCCAGTTCCTTCAGGCGCGCCGCCAGACCGGCCGCCGCCGCGAGATCGCTCTCGCGCAGGCGGTTGATCTCACGCACCATCTCGAACAGCACCGCACAGGCTTCCGGCGTACCGAAGTCGTCGTTCATCACCTGGGTGAAGCGCTCGACGAACGCCTCGCCACCGGCCGGGGCCACGCTCGGCAAGCCCTTCAAGGCATGGTAGAAACGCTCGAGTGCGCCCTTGGCGTCCTTGAGGTTGTCTTCCGAGTAGTTGATCGCGCTGCGATAGTGGCTCGACACCAGCAGGTAACGCACGACTTCCGGGTGGTACTTTTCCAGCACGTCGCGAATGGTGAAGAAGTTGTTCAAGGACTTGGACATCTTCTCGCCATTGATGCGAATCATGCCGCAATGCATCCATGCGTTGGCGTAGGTCTTGCCGGTGGCCGCTTCGCTCTGGGCGATTTCGTTCTCGTGGTGCGGGAACTCCAGGTCGCTGCCGCCGCCGTGAATGTCGAAGGTCTCGCCCAGGCAGCAGGTCGACATCACCGAGCATTCGATGTGCCAGCCCGGACGCCCGTCGCCCCAGGGCGATGGCCAGCTCGGTTCGCCCGGCTTGGCGCCTTTCCACAACACGAAGTCCAGCGGATCCTGCTTGGACTCGTCGACTTCGATGCGGGCGCCGATGCGCAGGTCTTCGATCTTCTTGCGCGACAGCTTGCCGTAACCCATGAACTTGGCGACGCGGTAGTAGACGTCACCGTTGCCCGGGGCGTAGGCGTAACCCTTGTCGATCAGGGTCTGGATCATCGCGTGCATGCCGGGAATGTGCCCGGTGGCGCGCGGTTCCATGTCCGGTTTCTGGATGTTCAGGCGCGCTTCGTCTTCGTGCATCGCCGCGATCATGCGCTCGGTCAGGGCTTCGAACGACTCGCCGTTCTCGTTGGCCCGATTGATGATCTTGTCGTCAATGTCGGTGATGTTGCGCACATACGTCAGGTCGTAGCCGCTGAACCGCAACCAGCGGGTCACCAGGTCGAACGCGACCATGCTGCGGCCATGGCCCAGGTGGCAGTAGTCGTACACGGTCATCCCGCAGACATACATGCGCACCTTGTTGCCATCCAGCGGCTTGAAGACTTCTTTGCTCTTGGTGAGCGTGTTGTAGATCGTAAGCACGATGTTTCCTTAAGACTTGATCACTGGCCCCACGAATCACGCAGGGTCACGGTACGGTTGAATACCGGCGCGCCCGGTTTCGAGTCCTTGATATCCGCGACGAAGTAACCTTCGCGCTCGAACTGGAAACGGTCTTCCGGCTGTGCCTGGCCCAGCGAGGGTTCAGCACGACAACCGGTCAGCACTTGCAGCGAATCAGGGTTGATGTTGTCCAGGAAACTTGCGCTGTCTTCGGCCTTCTCCGGGTTCGGGGAGCGGAACAGGCGATCGTACAGGCGCACTTCGCACTCGACGCTGGCCGCGGCCGGCACCCAGTGAATCACGCCCTTGACCTTGCGGCCTTCGGGGTTCTTGCCCAGGGTGTCCGGATCGTAGGAGCAACGCAGTTCGACGATGTTGCCATCGGCGTCCTTGATCGCTTCGTCGGCACGGATCACGTAGCTGCCGCGCAGGCGCACTTCGCCCGCAGGCTCCAGGCGCTTGTAGCCCTTTGGAGGTTCTTCCATGAAATCTTCACGGTCGATGTAGATCTCACGGGCGAACGGCAGGACGCGCACGCCCATGTCTTCTTTCGGGTGGCACGGCAGTTCGAGGTTCTCGACCTGGCCTTCCGGGTAGTTGGTGATCACGACTTTCAGCGGACGCAGCACGCACATGGCACGCGGGGCGCTGTGATCGAGATCGTCGCGGATGCTGAACTCGAGCATGCCGAAGTCGACCACGCCGTCGGAGCGGTTGGTGCCGACCATTTCGCAGAAGTTGCGGATCGATTTCGGCGTGTAGCCACGGCGACGGAAGCCCGACAGCGTGGACATGCGCGGATCGTCCCAACCATTGACGTGCTTCTCGTCCACCAGCTGCTTGAGCTTGCGCTTGCTGGTGATGGTGTAGTTCAGGTTCAGGCGGCTGAACTCGTACTGGCGCGGGTTCGCCGGCACCGACAGGTTCTCGAGGAACCACTCGTACAGCGGACGGTGGCTTTCGAATTCCAGGGTGCAGATCGAGTGGGTGATGCCTTCGATGGCGTCCGACTGACCGTGGGTGAAGTCATAGTTGGGGTAGATGCACCACTTGTCACCGGTCTGGTGGTGATGGGCGTGACGGATGCGGTACATGATCGGGTCGCGCAGGTTCATGTTCGGCGAAGCCATGTCGATCTTCGCGCGCAGCACCCGTGCGCCGTCGGGGAACTCGCCGGCGCGCATGCGGGCGAACCAGTCTAGGTTCTCTTCCACGGAGCGATCGCGGAACGGGCTGTTGCGACCCGGCTCGGTCAGGCTGCCACGGTATTCCTTGGCCTGCTCAGGGGTCAGGTCGTCGACATAGGCCTTGCCGGCCTTGATCAGCTCGACAGCCCAGTCATGCAACTGGTCGAAATACTGCGAGGCATAGCGCACTTCGCCGGACCATTCGAAGCCCAGCCATTTGACGTCGCTCTCGATCGCGTCGATGTATTCCTGGTCTTCCTTGGCCGGGTTGGTGTCGTCGAAACGCAGGTGTGTGACACCGCCGAACTCCTGGGCCAGGCCGAAGTTCACGCAGATCGACTTGGCGTGACCGATGTGCAGGTAGCCGTTGGGCTCAGGCGGGAAACGGGTGACGATCTGCGTGTGCTTACCCGAGTCCAGGTCCGCCTGGATGATCGGGCGCAGGAAATTGACCGGCACGGCAGGGCCGGTCTTGGAATTCGAGGTAGGGTCGACAGTGGGCTTGCTCATAGGATCCTTGAACAGACAAGTGCGCGGCCGGAAGACAGCCAGACAAAACAAAGCCGCTATCATAGCCGATGCTGTCAAGCACCTGACAGAGCGTGCCCTGCAAACGGTCGCATTTAATCGGGCAGAAAAGAAAAAACAGCCTCGAAATTCGCGCCTGTCACGCTAAACTGCGCACCTTGGCCGATCAGGCTGAACCGGTAGCGGAGCGAAATGTTCCAATACCCAAGCATTCCCCAGAAAGAGTACCGATCATGACCCAAGTCAAACTGACTACCAACTTTGGCGACATCGTTCTGAAACTGAACGCCGAAAAAGCCCCGATCACCGTGGCCAACTTCGTTGAATACGTCAAAGCCGGTCACTACGAAAACACCATTTTCCACCGTGTCATCGGTAACTTCATGATCCAGGGCGGCGGCTTCGAGCCAGGCATGAAAGAAAAGAAAGACAAGCGTCCAAGCATCCAGAACGAAGCGGACAACGGTCTTTCCAACAACAAGTACACCATCGCCATGGCCCGTACCATGGAGCCGCATTCGGCTTCGGCACAGTTCTTCATCAACGTGACCGACAACAGCTTCCTCAACCACAGCGCCAAGAACACCCAGGGCTGGGGCTACGCAGTGTTCGGTGAAGTGACCGAAGGCCAGGACGTCGTCGACAAGATCAAAGGCGTGTCCACCACCATGAAGAGCGGCCACCAGGACGTGCCAGCAGACGACGTGATCATCGAGAAAGCCGAGATCATTGAGTGATACTGCTGATTTCAGACTTGCATCTGGAAGAGGAGCGCCCGGACATCACCCGGGCGTTTCTGGATTTGCTCGGCGGACGCGCCCGCACCGCGAGTGCGCTGTACATCCTCGGTGACTTTTTTGAAGCGTGGATCGGCGACGATGCCATGACACCCTTCCAGCGCTCCATCTGCCAGGCCCTGCGCAATCTCAGCGACAGCGGCACGGCCATTTTCCTGATGCACGGCAATCGCGACTTCATGCTCGGTCAGGCCTTCTGCAAAGAGGCCGGCTGCACCCTGCTGAAGGACCCGAGTGTCGTGCAGTTCTACGGTGAACCGGTGCTGTTGATGCACGGCGACAGCCTGTGCACCCGCGACGAAGCCTACATGAAGCTGCGTCGTTACCTGCGCCACCCGCTCACGCTGTTCATCCTGCGCCACCTGCCGTTGCGCACCCGACACAAACTGGCGCGCAAGCTGCGCAGCGAAAGCCGTGCGCAAACGCGGATGAAGGCCAACGACATCGTCGATGTCACCCCCGCAGAGATTCCGCGGATCATGCAGCAATACGGCGTGAAGACCTTGATCCACGGCCACACCCACCGCCCCGCCATCCACAAGTTGCAATTGGGCGAACACGCTGCCCGGCGCATCGTGCTGGGGGATTGGGATCGCCAGGGCTGGGCATTGCAGGTGGATGAAAACGGTTTTGCCCTGGCGCCCTTCGACTTTGCCCCGCCGCCAGCCCTGCCCGCCCCCGCAATCTGAAGCCAGACCCGAAAATCGATGTGGGAGCGAGCCTGCTCGCGAAAGCGGTGTATCCGACACTTCAGTGCTCACTGACGTAGCGCATTCGCGAGCAGGCTCGATCCCACATTTTTGACCGTGTCGAAGTTAGTGGCCGGACGCCGCAGGCCCTGCCTTCGCCGCGAACGGCGGTTTGGCCAGCCAGACGATCACGATCAGGGCCATGAACGCCCAGCCCAGCAGGGTGAAGTAATCCACGGTGGAAAGCATGTAGGCCTGGCTGTTGAGCACCTGATCGAGTTGCGCATACGCCGGGGTGCCGGCCCCACCCAGATGCTGCAGGGCATCACGGGTGGCCGGGTCGTAGGGCGTGATGCTTTCGCTCAGGTACGCATGGTGCTGGTCGGCCCGACGAATCCAGATCCAGGTGGTCAACGACGCTGCGAAGCTGCCGCCCAAGGTCCGCAGGAACGTCGCGAGGCCCGCGCCGTCGGCGATCTGGCTCGGTGGCAGGTCCGACATCAGGATGCTCAGGGTCGGCATGAAGAACAGCGCCACGCCAATGCCCATGAACAGCTGCACCAGGGCGATGTGCTGGAAGTCCACTTCGTTGGTGAAGCCGGCGCGCATGAAGCAACTCAGGCCAATCGCCAGGAACGCCAGGCCCGCCAACAGGCGCAGATCGAACTTGTGCGCGTACTTGCCGACAAACGGCGACATCAACACCGGCAGGATCCCGATCGGCGCCACCGCCAACCCGGCCCAGGTCGCCGTGTACCCCATCTGGGTTTGCAGCCACTGCGGCAGGATCAGGTTGATCCCGAAGAAGCCGGCATAACCCAGCACCAGCACCAGGGTGCCGATGCGGAAGTTGCGGTAGGCGAACAGCCGCAGGTTGACCACCGGGTGCTCGTCGGTCATTTCCCAGATTACGAACACTGCCAGGGCAATCACCGAAATGGCGGCGCCGATCAGGATGAAGTTCGACTCGAACCAGTCCAGGTCGTTGCCCTTGTCGAGGATCACCTGCAACGCCCCGACGCCGATGATCAGCGAGATCAGCCCGATGTAATCCATCGGCTGGCGACTGGTTTCCACCGGACGCGCCTTGAGCTGCTGGCGCACCACCATCACCGCGAAAATCCCGATGGGCACGTTGATGAAGAAGATCCACGGCCAGCTGTAGCTGTCGGTGATCCAGCCGCCCAGAATCGGCCCGGCAATCGGCGCCACCACCGTGACCATCGCCAGCAACGCCAGGGCCATGCCGCGTCGCGCCGGCGGATAGACCGCGATCAGCAGCGTCTGGGTCATCGGGTACAACGGCCCGGCCACCAGCCCCTGCAGGACCCGGAAGCCGATCAGTTCCGGCATCGAGGTGGAAATGCCGCAGAGAAACGAGGCCAGCACAAACAGGATCGTCGCCCACAGGAACAGTTTCACTTCGCCGAAGCGCCGGCTGAGCCAGCCGGTCAGCGGCAGCGCGATCGCATTGCTCACGGCGAAAGAAGTGATCACCCAGGTGCCCTGCTCCGAACTCACACCGAGGTTGCCGGAGATGGTCGGCAACGCCACGTTGGCGATGGTGGTGTCGAGCACTTGCATGAAGGTCGCCAACGACAGCCCGATGGTACTGAGCAGCAGGCTGGGGGGCGTGAAAGACGCGTTATTGCTCATGGTGAATCCTTTGGAACCTGATGGGCGCTGCGCCGCTGTCGACGTGGTGGGAGCGAGCCCGCTCGCGAGGGTGGCAGGTCAAGGGGTCAAGCAACTGACTGACTTACGCCATCGCGAGCAGGCTCGCGCCTACAATGGTCCAGGTGATATCAGCGCTGCGCGGTCTTGCTGACGGCAGCGCTGTTGTCGTGGATCAACTGCGTGATCATCGCATCGGCTTCGGCCAACTGACGGTCGTAGACGCTGGTGCTGAACGAAGCCTTTTGCGGCGGCTGCTGCGCCAGTACCGGACCGCTCTGGTCGCGCAGGTTCACCTCGACCTGGGTCGACAGGCCCACGCGCAGCGGGTGCCGGGCCAGCTCTTGGGCGTTGATGTGGATACGGACCGGAACCCGCTGCACAATCTTGATCCAGTTACCGGTGGCGTTCTGCGCCGGCAACAGAGCAAATGCGCTGCCGGTGCCGGCGCCGAGGCTGTCGACGGTGCCGCTGAATTTCACATCGCTGCCGTAGAGGTCGGCCTCGATATCCACCGGCTGGCCGATGCGCATGTCCCGCAGTTGGGTTTCCTTGAAGTTGGCGTCGATCCACAGCTGGTCCAGGGGAATCACCGCCATCAGCGCGGTTCCCGGCTGAACCCGTTGACCGAGCTGCACGGAGCGCTTGGCCACATAGCCGGTGACCGGCGCGATCAGGGTGCTGCGCGCCTTGTTCAGGTAAGCCTGGCGCACTTGCGCGGCCGCCGCCATGACGTCCGGGTGTGACGACACCACGGTGTCATCGACCAGCGCGCTGGTGGTTTTCAATTGCTGCCGGGCGTTGGCCAGGGCGTTTTGCGCCGAGGTCAGGTCGTCACGAGCGTGGGACAACTCTTCCTGGGAAATCGCCCCGCCGGCGGCCAGGTTCTTGCGCCGGGTGAAGTTGTCCTGGGCCTTCTGCACTTCGGCCTGCTGGGCGTTGACCTGGGCTTTCATGCCGTCGACGTTGCTATACAGGCCGCGCACCTGACGCACAGTGCGGGCCAGATTGGCCTGGGCACTTTGCAGACCGACCTCGGCGTCGTTCGGGTCGAAGTTGACCAGCACTTGGCCTTCGTGGACCAGGTCGCCATCATCGGCGCCAATGCTGACCACGGTGCCGGTGACCAACGGCGTGATTTCCACCACGTTGCCATTCACATAGGCGTCGTCAGTGCTTTCGTTCCAGCGACCGTAGAATTCGTGATAACCCCAGACGCCGACACCGGCGAGGATCACCACGACCGCCAGCACGAACAACATGAGCTTGCGTTTGCGCGGGTTGCCGTTGTCTGGAGCGTCAGGGGTTTGAGTGTGGGCAGTGGCCATGACAATTACCTTGAATTAGTGGGTCTGCGTGGCTGGGGTTGCGTTGGCTGCGGCCAGGGTGTCGCCCTGAAAACCGCCGCCCAGCGCCTGCATCAACTGAATCGACAGGTCGATCCGCTCGGCATTCAGGTTGGCCAGCTGGCGCTGGGCCTGGAGCAGTTGCTGCTCGATGCTGAGCACGTCCAGGTAGTTCCCGATACCGGAACCGTAGCGTTGGACCACGGTGTCGTAGGACTCCTGAGCGATGTCGGTCGCATGCTGCTGGGCGCCGATCTGCCGACCGATATCGCGTAACTGGTTGAGGGTGTCGCTGACATCCCCCAGTGCTTTCACCAGGCTCTTGTTGTACTGCGCCACCGCGAGGTCGTAATCGGCATCGCGGGCATCGAGGTCGGCACGCAGGCGACCGCCGTCGAAAATCGGCACCGAGACCGTGGGGGCGATGTTGAAGAAACGACTGGCAGAACCGAACATCGCGTCGCCCAACAGGGATTCGGCACCGGCAGCGGCGCTGAGGTTCAAGTTCGGGTAGAAGCGGGTCTTGCTGGCGTCGATGTCCTTGCTCGCCGCCTCCACCCGCCAGCGCGCGGCCACCAGGTCCGGACGGCGGCCAAGCAGTTCAGCCGGCAACATCGATGGCAAGGCGACGGCACTGGGCTGGAGAACCTTCGGCCGGGCGACTTCATTGCCACGATCCGGGCCCTTGCCAAGCAGGACCGCCAGGGCGATCTTTGCGCTTTGCAGGCGTTTTTCGGCGTCGATCAGACTGGCCTGGGACGAGGCCTCCAGGCTTTCGGTCTGCTGGAACTGGTACTGACTGTCAATGCCGGCGCTCAGGCGACGCTGGCTCAGGTCGAGCATTTGCCGGGTGCGCTTGAGGTCTTCGCTGGCCAGGTCATGAATGATGTGCGCCTGGCCCAGATCGCTGTAGGCGCGGGCGACATCGGCTGCCAGGGTCAGTTGCGCGGCCTGTCGATCGACTTCGGCGGCACGGGCCTGACCCAGCGCCGCTTCCCAGGCGGCGCGCTGGCCGCCCCAGAGGTCGAAGTCGTAGTTGAAACTGACGCCGACGTTACGCACGGTGGAGTACGCATCTCCCTCGCCCCGAGGGTCCTGATCACGAGCCATGCGCGATCGGCTGACGCCGGCGCTGGCATCGAGGGTCGGCATGCGCGCGGCATCGGCAGCAGACGCTGCAGCGCTGGCCTGATGGGCACGGGCATCGGCAATCTGCAGATCGGGGCTGTCTTGCAGCGCTTCGCGTATCAGGCCATCGAGCTGTGGGTCGCCGAGGCTTTTCCACCAATCGTTCTTGGGCCAGGCCGCCGGCGACAGGGTCACGCCGCTCAAGGATTGTCCGGCCTGCAGGTTTTTCGCATCGAGGCTTTTGCCTTCGGTGGCCAGGCCACTGTAACTGGCGCAACCGGCCAGCATCATGGCGGCCAGCAACCCGCTCAGGCCGGTACGAAAAGTCTTGCCGTTCATTTGTCACCTACCCGCAGCAAGGTGATCGAGTCACCGGCGGCCACCAGGATTTTCTTCAGGATCTGTTCCAGAGTGATCAACTCTTGCGGGGTGATCGCACCGGCCAACTCATTCATCGCCTCGGCGCCGATGTGCGGCAGGCGATCGGCGAGCGTCTGCCCTTCCGTCGTCAGCACCAGTTGCACCTGACGGCGATCGGCTTCGCTGCGTTGGCGGGCGAGGAAACCCTTCTGCTCCAGGCGATCGAGCATGCGTGTCATCGAGCCACTGTCGAGCGACAGGTGCCGGCACAACTCGGCGGGGGTGTCGACGCCGTACTGGGCCATGATGATCAGCACCTTGAACTGCGCGGCGGTGATGCCATGGGGTTCCATGTGTGTGTCGATGATCCGGTCCTTGAGCAACGCTGCGCGCCCAAGCAACAGGCCGAGATGGCAGTTGTGGAAATTGTCCGGGGTGAAATGATTCATCTGATCACCAATTAGCTGCCTAGGCAGTGAATGTATGACGAGATGTTACTGCCTAGGCAGCAAATGTCCAAGCATTAGTTAGTTAGCTTTTTATTTAATTGACAGGTGGTGGTCCCCCATCGCGTGCAACCCCTGTGGGAGCGAGCCTGCTCGCGATACGGGTCAACGGGCCACGTGGGCCGTCCGGCGGGGCCTAGAAGTCCCGTTTGTAGAAGATGTCCAGCGAGCTGGCCACGCCGCCCGCCGCCTCCAGGTACACCTTCTTGCTCAGCTTGTAACGCAGGGCGATGGTGTTGGCCGGCTCGAACACGCCGACGCCGTAACGCAGGCTGAGTTTTTCCGAGAGGTTGCCGCTGGCGACCACGCTGGTGGTGTTGCCGCTGCCTTCGGTGTCGAGCTGGAAATCCTCGATCCCCAAACCGCTGGCCAGCTTGCCGGTGACCCCGGCACTGCCCATCAGGCCCAGGCCCAGCGCGGCTTGCGCCAGCATGTTGTTGTCTTCGCCGCTGGTGCTCAGCGGACGCCCCAGCACCAGGTAGGACAAGGCCTGCTCCTGGCTCATCGCCGGCTCGGAAAAGATCTGCGTGGTCGGCTGCTCGGCACTGCCGCTGAGGCGAATACCGGCGATCACGTCGTCGGTCTGGCGAATGGCTTCGATGTCCAGGTAAGGCTGATCGATCGGCCCGGCAAACAACAGGCGCGCCCGGCGCACCGTCAACCGCTGGCCGTAGGCGCGGTAACGTCCGTCGTTGAGCCACAGCTCGCCACGGGTATCCAGGTTGTCGCCGATGTGCACGTGCCCTTGCAGGTTGGCGGTCAGGCCAAACCCGGCAAAGCTCAGTTTGTCCTCGCCGACCTGCACGTCGATGTCCATCTTCATGGCCACCGGCGGTTTGCCCTCTTCGGTCTGCTGGCCAATGATCACCGCATCGTCCGAGAGCTTGACCGTCGACGGCGGCAGCTCGCGCACGGTGATCGCGCCCCGGGGCACCCGCACCTTGCCGGCCACCGCCAGCTCATCGCCCTTCATCGAAATGCGCAGGTCCGGCTCGACTTCCAGCTTGGCGTAAGGCTCGACCGTCACCGGCAACTGCGTGCCCTTGAGCGCCAGGTCCACCACCAGCGCCTGGCCCCAGGCGATGTCGCCGCTCAGGCTGCCCTGCCCGTTCTGGCCGCTTTTCCAGCCGCCCTTCAATTGCACGGTTTCACCGGCGATGAGCGCTTGCACTTGCAAGGCCTGCAGCTCCATCGGCAGTTCCGGCCCGGAGACTTCGCCTTCACTGAGCAACAGGTTGCCGTTGATCAGCGGCGCCATCAGCGTGCCCGCGATCGTGCCGCTGCCGTTCAGGCGTCCGCCGAGTTTCTCGACCATCGGCACGAAGGGGCGCGCCACCGACAGGTCGAGGCCATTGAGGCGAAACGCGCCGGTCAACGGTTTGTTTTTCGCCAGCGGATTGATCTGCGCCTGCACGTTCAATTCGCCGAGCTTGTTGCCGACGAACACCAGTTCGCTGTCGATGCGCCTGGGCGTGAGTTTGCTGGTGAGTTTCAAGGTCTGGTAGGGGAAGTCCAGCCACTGGTCCTTTTCCTTCACACGCAAGGTGCCGCCACCGGCATCGAGGCTGACCAGACCGTTCGGGCCGCTGGCCGGCAGGTCCAGTTGCACATCGGCATTGAGCACGCCGTTCCAGGCGAAATCCTTCGGCAACCACTGCGCCAGGCTGTCGATCGGGAACTGCTTGAGGTGGTAACGCAGCTTCGGCTCCGGCATCAGGCGCTGGTCCTCGCCGCACAGGCTGGCCGCACCGGACATCCAGCAATGGGCGCCGAAGTTGATTTTGCCGTCCGCCAGCCGCTCGAGTCTGGCCGGGCCTTGCAGCTTCCAGTCCTGGCCGCCCGTCCGGAGATCGCCGCTGGCCAGACGACCGCGCCAGTTGCCCTTGTCCAGCATGCCATCGAAGCCAAGGGCCAGCTTCAACTGCGGGCCTTGCAGATCGAGCGCCAACTGCTGCTTTTTGATATCGCCCTGGCCGCTGGCCGTCAACGTGCCCAGGGCAGTGTCGCCGACCTGGATGCCGCTGCCCTTGAGGTCGACTTTGGCCCGTTGCGCGCTGTCGAGGGTGGCGTCGAGGTTGAGGCTTTGCAGGCGATTGTCCTGGAACGCCAGCTGCGTGCCTTGCAGCCCGAGCTTGCCCTGCGGCGCCTTGAGCGTGCCGGCGACGTTGATCCGGCCGTTGAGTTGCCCGCGCAGTTGCGGCCAGAGCTGGGCCAGGCGCGGCAGCTTGAGGTCGATCTGGCCGGCGAGCTTCTCGTGCAGGCTGCCCTTGCCGCTGATGCTGTTGTCGCCAAGGCGGATTTGCAGGGCGCTGAGGTTCCATTGCTGACCGCCGCCTTCGGCCTTGGCCTGGATCACCGCCGGTTGACCGCGCAGCTTGCCCTTGAGATCGAGATCGGCGTCGAGGCTGAGTTTTTCATTTCTCAACTCGCCCTTGCTGCGCAGCGGCCCCGCGAGGACGCCGGGCAATTCCGCGACCCAGTACGCCGGATCGAGGGCGGACAGGTCGAGTGCGGTGTCCCAGGCGAGGCCCTCGGCGAATTGCAGGTTCAGGTGCCCTTCGGCCTTGCCCTGCCCCGCTTCGAGCTGGATCTGTTGCAGGTAGAGGCTGCTCAGGTCGCCGGCGAACGGGCTGCTCAGGCTGAACGCCCCGGCCGGGCCATCCAGCGCGGCCTTGAAGTTGCCCAGGTAGTGGCCATCGGTGTAGGAGACTTCACCCTTGAAGCTGCGCAGGGCCACCTCCGGTTCATCGATCAGCGGATAGAGACGGTGCCAGGGGAAATCCAGCCAATCGATGTTGGCCGTGGCGCTCAGGCCTTTGCTCCAGTCGACCACGCCGGTGAGTTTGAGGCTCTGCCTGTCGCTGGCCGTCAGGTCCAACCCGGCGATTTGCGCACCGTTGGCGTCGACCTTGCCTTGCAGTACCAACGCGACCGGCCCCTGCTCGGCCGGCAGCGTGGCGTTGCCGCGCAGTTGATAGCCGCTTTTGAGGTCGCCCTCGCCGCTCAGTTGCAGTTGATTGAGTTGCAGGGTGTCTGGAAGATCGGCGTCGGGCTTGAAGCCATCCGCCGTGATCTGCACCCTGGCCGGCAGGTTTTCCACCAGCGGCTGCAACTCGCCGCTCAGTTGACCGTCGAGGTAACCGTGGCTGTCGGCGTGCAGTTTCAGGGTCTTGAGCAGATCACCGTTGATGTTCAGGTCCAGCGTCCAGGGGGCCGGGGTCGCCAGCTGCAGTTGGCCGGAAGCCGTCAGCGGCCAGTTGCCGGAGGGTTGCAGCAGGCCGGAAAGGTTCAGGCTCATGTCGTCGCGCTGCAAGCGCACGGCATCGATCTGCAGCCCCTGTACGGTCCAGTGCGCCGCCAATTGCAAGCCCTTGAGTTCTTCACTGCCGTTGAACAACAGGCGGCCAACCTGCACGTCGCCCAGCTCCAGGGCCAGCGGCAATTTCAGGTCCGGCAGGCTGATCGGGTGGCTATCGCCTTCGTCCGTCCCCGGCGGGAGTTGCAGGCTGACCTGATCGGCTTTCAACTGCTCGATGCACAGCGTCATGCGCGCCAGGCACCCGGGCGACCAGGCAAAAATCACCCGGTCCAGCTCAACCCGACGGGTGTCCTGTTGCCAGAGCACATGGTCGGCGCTCCACTGCCCACCCAGCCGCCCCCGGAAATTCTCGACCGACAACCCCGGCACAAACCCCAGCGCCCAGCGGCTGCCCGTCGCCGTGCCCAGCACGGCGGTGAGCGCCAGCAGCACCAGCACCAGCAATGCCGGAATTGCCAGCAGCGTTATTTTCAAACCACGCTTCACAGCTCGGGCCCCATGGAAAAGTGCAGTCGAATGCCGCCGTCGTCGTCCATCGCGTGGGCCAGGTCGAGGCGAATCGGCCCCACCGGCGACACCCAGCGCACGCCGATACCGACCCCGGTCTTGAGGTTCGGCAGTTCGAGTTTGTTGAAGGAGTTGCCCTGGTCGATGAAGGTCGCGACCCGCCACTTTTCGGCAATGGAGTATTGATACTCGGCACTGGCGGCGACCATGTAGCGGCCACCGATGCGGTCGCCCTCGGAGTTTTCCGGGGACAGGCTCTGATAGTCATAGCCGCGCACGCTTTGATCGCCACCGGCGAAAAAGCGCAGGGACGGCGGCACCGATTTATAGCCGTTGGTGGCGCTGCCGCCGACCTGGATCCGACCGAGGAAGCGGTGTTTGTCGAACACCGTGGTCAGGCCTTTCACCAGGGCGGTGCCGTACAGCAGGTTATTGTCGGAGCCCAGGCCTTCCTTGGCCACCTTGGTATCGAATTCCAGGCGATAGCCGTTGTGCGGATCGATGCGGTTGTCACTTTTGAGGTACGAATAGCTGACCCCGGGCATCAGCAGGGTACTGAGCCCGGAATCGTCACCGAGCCGATATTCTTCGCGTTGCCATTTCAGCGACACCACCCGCTGCCAGCCGCTGGGCAGCTTGCTGTGCCACTCGGGACCCAGGGTCAGCAACTTGCTCAGGCTGTCCTTGTCGGCGATTTCTTCGTTCTGGTAGCCACCGGCGAAGCGCAGTTTGTCGGTCAGTGGCGGGTCCAGGGGTATGTCGTAGAACACCCCGACGTTCTGCCGTGGCGCCGAGATTTCGGTTTCCCAACCATAACTGTGGCCCTGGGGGTTGACCCAATGCCGCGTCCAGTTGGCCTTGACCCTGGGGCCGACATCGGTGGAATAACCCAGGCCGAGCCCCAGGGTGCGCGGTTTGCGAGTTTCGAGTTTGACGTCCACCGGGATCACGTCTTCCCTGGACGCCGTCGGCGCGGCATCGACGCGCACGCCTTCGAAATAACCGCTCGATTGCAGGTTACGGTTCAGTTCGGCGATCAGTTCGGAATCGTAAGGCGTGCCGGCCTTGAACGGCACCATGCGTTGCAGCAGGTCTTCGTCGAACGGCGTGTCGCCTTCGAAACTGACCTTGCCCAGGGCATAACGCGGGCCGCTGTCGTACACCAGTTCAATATCGGCAACGCCCGCTCGCGGGTCGATGGCAAGTTTTTGTCGAGTGAAACGGCCGCTGAAGAAGCCGTAGCGCGACGCCTGGTTCTGGATCAACCGCTTGGCGTCTTCATAATGGCCATGATTGAGCACCGCACCGGTTTTCAGCGCCGTGCTTTTCGGCACCCGGAAGGATTTGAGCGAGGCCGCCGGGCCGTCAATGCGGATCGTGACGGTGCGCAGATGAATCGGCTCGCCGGGTTCGATGGTGAGCACCAGGCGCGGCGTCTTGCCGCCTTTCACATCGCTTTCGATCTGCGGCTGGTAATACCCCAGGGCCTGGGCGGCCTTGCGCGCCTGCTCCTCGGCTCCACGACTGAAGCGCAACAGGGCTTCCTCGTCACGATCACCGAGGCTGCCGATATAGCCCTCTATATTGGCTTTCAGTTCGTCGTTGGACGGTTTGATCCGCACATCCAATTCACTTTGCGCCAGCGCCGCGCAGCTGGTGAACAGCATCAGCACGCCGCTGGTAAATCTTCCTGGAAACTTCATAGGCGCGGATGCTAACACGAGCTTGGGAGCGTGATAGAACCTCGCGTGGCGCGAAAGTTCTACCGTTTATGCCGAGGCGGTTTGCAGTACCTGCGGATTGGCGTGGAAAAACACATGCTCGCGGATCGGTCCGACCGCCACTTCACCGACTTCCTCGTAACCCTGGCGCTTATAGAACTCCAGGTACCGGGGATTGCCGGTATCGAGCACCACTCCCTGGGAGTGCTCATCCTCCGCGCACCAGTTGTGTACTGCTTGCAGCAACTGCTCGCCGAAATGCTTGCCCTGGAACTGCGGGTGAATGCCCAGCAACGGCAGCAGGTGCACCGAATCCGACGGCACGCAGGCCATCACCGCATCGTGGTACTCGAGGTAGCGGCGCGTGCAGCGAAAGCCGGTGCTGAGCACCATGCGCAAACGCCAGGCCCAGCTTTCGGTGATGCCCAAACGCCGTTGCGGCGGCGCAATCAGGGCAATGCCGATCAACCGGTCGTTGACCAGCAGGCCGATGGCCGGCAGGTCTTGCAGGAAATGCTGCTTGACCAGCTCACGCACTGTGGCGCGTACCCGCTGCTCATAACCGGGACGCTCGGCTTCGAACAGGTAACCGAAGGTCGGTTCGTGGCGGTAGGCCTGGTACAGCAGAGAACGGGCTTCGCGGGAGTAGCCGCTGTCGAGCATGTGGATCGCGGCAATCGCGGTTGAGGTTTCGGGCATAGCGGTAGATCTCCCCGGGGACAGCTCAAAGGGCTGCTCTTGTTGTTACGAGCCTCCAGGCACAGGCACAGTTCCTTACTGAATGAAATCAGTGTCGGCTGTACCGGCCTTATCGCGAACAGGCGCGCTCCCACAAAGGTATAGACCACACGGGTGATTTTGTGGGAGCGAGCCCGTTCGCGATAAAACCAGGCCTACGCAGATCAGGCAGAATGCTCACCCCGCACTGGCCCCAATCCCACAGGTCAGCTAGCATCGCCCTTTTGCCAGGACCTGCCGACCATGAAGATCGTCTCCTTCAACATCAACGGGCTGCGCGCTCGCCCCCATCAGCTGGCGGCGCTGATTGAAAAACATCAACCCGACGTGATCGGCCTGCAGGAAACCAAGGTCCATGACGACCAGTTCCCGCTGGACGAGGTCCAGGCGCTGGGTTATCACGTGCATTTCCACGGGCAAAAGGGTCACTACGGCGTCGCGCTGCTTTCACGCCAGGCACCGCTGGCGCTGCACAAGGGTTTCGTCACCGATGAAGAAGACGCTCAGCGCCGCTTTATCTGGGGCACCTTCGCCGACGCCAATGGCGTGCCGGTCACCATCATGAATGGCTATTTCCCCCAGGGCGAAAGCCGCGACCATCCCACCAAGTTTCCCGCCAAACAACGTTTCTACAGCGACCTGCAGCACCTGCTGGAAAGCCAGTTCAACAACGAGCAGCCGCTGGTGGTGATGGGCGACGTGAACATTTCCCCGGAAGACTGCGACATCGGCATCGGCCCGGACAACATGAAGCGCTGGCTGAAAACCGGCAAGTGCAGCTTCCTGCCGGAAGAACGCGAGTGGATGGCGCGCCTGAAGAACTGGGGATTGGTCGACAGCTTCCGTCACCTGAACCCGGACGTGGCCGACCGCTTCAGCTGGTTCGACTATCGCAGCCGCGGGTTCGAGGACGAGCCCAAGCGTGGTCTGCGCATCGACCTGATCATGGCCTCCCACGGGCTGTTGCCGCGGGTCAAGGATGCCGGCGTGGACTACGAACTGCGGGGGATGGAAAAGCCCTCGGACCATGCGCCGATCTGGCTTGAACTCAGCTGAACCGAGTTGAACCGGAAAAAATATCTGTCATCCGATGGAAACAATACTGACTTAATCTCCCGGCACTTTCCTTTATCAAGGTGCCGGCATGTCGCTGCGCGTTTTTTTCCTGTCCATGTTGTGCGTCGCCCTGCCGATCACCACCTTGGCCGCTGACCTGCCGATGCCCGGGCAGGGCCCGGTGCTGCGCATCCAGGGCTCCAATACCATCGGCGCGGCGCTGGGCCCGGCGCTGGTCGAGGGCCTGATGCGCGAACAGGGCCTGCTCAAGGTGCACAGCGAAGCGCCCGACACCGCCAACGAGTTGCGCGTGATCGGCGAAACCGCACAAGGGCAGCGGGTCGAAGTGCAACTTGCCGCCCATGGCTCGAGCACCGGATTCACCGCACTGAAAAATGCCGCCGCCGACCTGGCCGCGTCCTCGCGCCCGATCAAGGACAGCGAGGTACTGGCCCTTGCGTCCCGTGGCGACCTGAAGAGCCCCGGTGCCGAGCAGGTCATCGCCATCGACGGCCTGGCCATCATCCTCCACCCGCACAACCCGCTGACACAACTCAACACCGAGCAACTGGCGCGCATCTTCAGCGGCGAAGCGAAAACCTGGGAAGATCTCGGCGGCCACGGCGGGACGATCCACCTGTACGCACGCGATGACCAATCGGGCACCTACGACACCTTCAAGGAACTGGTCCTCGGCCGTCGCGGCAAAACCCTGAGCAACGCGGCGAAACGCTTCGAGTCCAGCGAGCAATTGTCCGACGCGGTCAGCCTCGATCCACAAGGCATTGGCTTCATCGGCTTGCCGTACGTGCGCCAGGCCAAGGCCGTGGCCATCGTCGACGGCCAGTCCCAGGCCATGTTGCCGCTCAACAGCCTGATTGCCACCGAAGACTATCCGTTGTCGCGCCGGCTGTTCCTTTACCTGCCGCCCAACGGCAAAAAACCCTGGGCCGAAGCTCTGGTCGCCTTCGCCCAAAGCACCAAGGGCCAGGCCATCGTCGCCGCCAACGGCTTCATTGCCCAGACCGTGCAAGCCATGACCGTCGCGCCCAACGCCTTGATGCCCGAGGGCTACCAGGCGCTGAGCCGTCATGCCCAGCGCCTGAGTGTGAATTTCCGTTTCGAGGAAGGCAGCGCGAGCCTGGATAACAAGGCTCGGCAGGACCTGACCCGGGTGCTCGACTACCTGCGCCAGACCGGCAAGACCGACCGGCAGGTGACGCTGGTGGGGTTCGGCGATGCCAAGAGCGACCCGGCACGCGCCGACCTGTTGTCGAAACTGCGAGCCATGGCGGTACGCCGGGAACTGGTGAAAAGCGGCGTGGTGTTTCGCGAGATCCGCGGCTTTGGCGCCGAAATGCCGGTGGCGGCCAACAGCGCGGATGAGGGGCGGATCAAGAACCGGCGGGTCGAGGTGTGGGTTTACTAGGGCTTGCACTGAGACATCAGTGAACCCGGAATTGGTTGTGGGAGCGAGCCTGCTCGCGATTGAAGCCGCAACACCACGGGGTGTCAGGCAGACAGGGTCATCGTTGACGACCCTCGCTCCCACAGGTTTGTGCGTTGATATCAGCCGAGCAGCTTCTGCAACTGCGCCGTGGTATCGGTCGCGCCCATGGTCTTCGCTGCATCCAGTGCCGAGACGCCGTTGGCGTCCTTGGCCTGTGGATCGGCGCCTTTGCTGATCAGGTAGTCGACGATTTCAACGCGGTTGAACATCGCCGCCATCATCAGTGCCGTGCGGCCGTCGAACGACGAACCTTCCACTTGCGCGCCGCCGTCCACCAGGGCCTGGACCACCGCCAGGTCGCCCTTGAACGCTGCGCCGGCAATCGGGCTCTGGCCATTGTCGTTGCGGATTTCCGGGTCAGCCTTGTGTTCGAGCAACACCTTCACGGTATCGACATGGCCATGGTAGGCGGCCAGCATCAGCAGGGTGTCGCCCTTGTGATTGCGCAGGTTGGGCGGCAGGCCCTTGCTCAGCAACGCAGCCATCATCGCCGCATCGCCCTCACGCGCCTTGTTGAAGACCTGCTCGGCAAATTCGGCAGCTTCCTCGGGGGTCATCTGGCGGCCTTGGTCGGACATTGGAAACTCCACTCACAGTTATTCGCAAAGCCGACAGTTTCCCGAGCGGCTCCGAACCTGTCACTTGTTTTTTCTCATGCAGCCCCATAGCCACATTCAATAGCGGAACTGCCCGCCATGAATCTGCGCCAGCAACTGTTCGGTGACCTGCACATAGGTGTCGGTTCCCGGCAGCCAGGCATAGATCGGATCGTCGCCGGTCCGGCCAGGGTCGAAGGCTTCATCCTTGAGTCGGGTCTTCTGGTATTTGAAGGTGCCGGTGGTTTCCATTTTCACCTTCACCCGCAGGAACAGTGGCACCGCATACGCCGGCATGCGCTCGCGGACAAAGGTCAGCAGCTCGCTGAAATCGAGGGTCGCCAGCGACTCGGCAGGCGTGATCGCCGCCATGCCCGCGCGCCCGTTGGTGTTGCGCACCTCCACCCCGTACGCCACGGCTTCGGAAATATTCGGGTGCTGCAAAAGGATGTTTTCGACCTCGGTGGTCGACACGTTTTCGCCTTTCCAGCGGTAAGTGTCGCCCAGGCGATCGACGAACTGCGCGTGACCAAAACCGATGTTGCGCAACAGATCGCCGGTATTGAAGTACCGGTCGCCCTTCTCGAACACGTCGTGCAACACGACGTTCTCGGTCTTCTGCGGATCGGTGTAACCGTCCAGTGGCGCCTTGTCGTCGATCTTCGCCAGCAACAGCCCCTGTTCGCCCCTGGCCACCTTGCGCATGAAACCCGTGGCGTCGCGTACCGGCGCGCCGCTGTCATGATCGTAGGCCGCCAGCTCCCAGGACATCAGCGAAAATCCCACGGTGTTATCGAAGTTGAGCGCGTTGGTGAAACCGATGTTGCCGTCGCTGGCCGCGTACAGCTCACAGATGTGCTGAACCGCGAAGCGCGTTTTGAACGCGTGCCACGCACCGGGGCGCAGGCCGTTGCCGATCATCTTGGTCACGCCATGCCGGTTGTCGTCGGGACTCGGCGACTGATCGACCAGGTAGCGACACAACTCGCCGACATAACCAATGGTGGTCGCACGGTAGGCACGCACATCGTTCCAGAACTGACTGGCACTGAACTTGCGGCGGATGGCGAACCCGGACGCCCCACTGACCGCCGAGCCCCAGCACACACACAGCCCGGTGGCGTGATACAGCGGCAAGGTGCAATAGACGACGTCTTCAGGTCGCATATCCAGAGCAATCAGGCCGAAACTCGCGGAACTGCGCATCCAGCGGCCGTGCTTGAACACGCCGGCCTTGGGCAGACCGGTGGTGCCTGAGGTGTAGATGTAAAAGCAGGGGTCGTCGAAGAAAACCTGCTGGCTGCTGGCCGGATTGTCGTCCGGCCCGTCGACGGCCGCCGTCATCAGGTTGATGAAGCCGTCGGGGGCGATGCCTGGCTGGTTATAGGTGTTCTGATCGGCGACAAACCAGCTGCGCCGGGCGTCTATCGAGACCCGCTCGCGCACCGCTGAAAACGCCGGCACCAGCTCTTCGCCGAGAATGATCGCCACGGGGGCCACCAGGTTCAGGCTGTGGACCAGGGTGTCGCGGGTTTGCGCGGTATTGAGCAAGGCGCTGACCGCGCCAACCTTGGCCACCGCCAGGATGCTCACCAGCAGTTCCGGGCGGTTCTCGATGAACACGGCCACCACGTCGCCCTTGCGGATGCCTTGGGCAATCAGGTAGTGGGCGATGCGATTGGCCCACTGATTGACCTGCCTGTAACTGAACACCGCGTCGCCCTGCAGCAAGGCCGGCCCATCAGGGTTGCGCACGGTCGCCTGCTCGAAACTCCAGCCCAGGCCACACGCCTGGGTCGGGTCCGTGACATTCGCAACCTTCATGCCCTTCACCACCCGCGGGATGGCCCTGGCAATCGACGGCAGCTTGCGCAGCATCATGCTCCAGGTGATCGTGTCGTTCGTGATGCGGCGCATGCAGGCTCCCGTTCGATCTTTTTATTGTCGGGCAACGGTGATTGAACCCGAAAATACGTCAACGGTTCTTGAGCTGTACACGCGGTTTTTGAAATGTTTTGTATCCGCCAAAGCCAGGGCCAACGACGCGAACACCCGCGAGGCGATTGGTTCCGTGCCAGTGACGTCCATCTCGCAAAATGCAGGATGCACGATGGCCGTTCATGCAGATTGCACGACGATGAAAATTCGACTTTCTTTTAAGTTATTGTTTTTTAAGTGATTTTCAAGATCCCAAATACTGGCACAAACGCTGCAACTCTCTGGACATGCTTGCCATTCAAAGCCAACGGAGCTGATAGACATGAGCCTGATCCAGGAAAAATTTTCGTCCCTGTTCTCCAACTTCGAAGTCACCACCCAGCCACGCCCGGACGGCGGCATCCTGCTGACACTGCGCAGCAGCGAGGGCCGGGTATTCAAACGCTCGATTTCCTACCAGCAGTTGCATGCCGGTGATCAACTGTCCTGGGTGATCAGCGCGATCCGTCGTGACCTGGCCGAGCAGGCCAGCGAACTGCCACAGATTTCCATGCTGCAGAGTCAGCAACGGTTTGCGTTGCCGACTTACCATTCCGCCTGATAGATCCTGGGTGGGCGCGAGTCTCTCGCGATGATCGACCAGAAGACGCGGGCCTGACAGCCCGCGTTTTCGTTGGCATTCAGAACGTGGAAGGATCGATCCGCGCAAAGCTGTCGAGCGTCACATGCCCTGCCAGCGCCCCGCCCTGCCGCGCCAGCCCGCACGTCGCCATACCCGCTTCGCGCGCCGCGTCCAACTCTTCGACGATGTCCGACAAAAACAGGATCTGTGACGCCTCCAGGCCGATGGCCTGGGTAATGCGCCGGTAGGACTGCGCCTCACGCTTGGGTCCGGACGTGGTGTCGAAATACCCCGTGAACAACGGCGACAGGTCCCCCGCCTCCGAGCAGCCGAAGATCAACTTCTGCGCCTGGATCGAGCCCGAAGAATAGACAAACAGCTGGAAACCCTGCCGATGCCAGCGCTGCAGCGCTTCTACGGCATCCGGGTACACGTGGCCCTTCAACTGCCCGGCCTGGTAGCCCTGCTCCCAGACCATGCCTTGCAACGCCTTGAGCGGTGTGGCCTTGCGGTCTTCGGCAATCCACCCCAGGAGGATCTCGATCACCCGCTCGACCTCCGCGCCCGGCTCATCGCTGTCCCGGCGCACGGCGTCCAGTTGTTCGGCGACATCGGCGCGGGTGGCGTGCCGGCGCACGAAGTCCGGCAAATGCCGGGCAGCGTAGGGAAACAGCACATCGAAGACGAAACTCACCGCGCTGGTGGTGCCTTCGATGTCGGTGAGAATCGCTTTGATCGGCATCGGCTCAGTCCTCCAGACGCGGGAAGCGGCTGGCGATGTCATCGCCGGTGAAATTGGCCACCCAGCCTTCGGGGTTGTTGAACAGGCGGATTGCCACGAAATGCGGATGCTCGCCCATGTCGAACCAGTGCGGGGTGCCGGCCGGCACGGAGATCAGGTCGTTCTTTTCGCACAACACGGCGTACACGTAATCGCCCAGGTGCAGGGTGAACAGACCGCGCCCGGCCACGAAAAAGCGCACTTCGTCTTCGCCATGGCGGTGTTCGTCGAGGAACTTGGCGCGCAGTTCGGCTTTTTGCGGGTGATCGCTGTTGAGGCTGATCACATCGACCGTGATGTAGCCGCGCTCGGTCATCAATTGGTCAATCTGCGCCTGATAGGCCGCGATCACCTCTTCCTGGCTGGCGCCCGGCTGGATCTTCGCCGCCGCTTGCCAGCGATCGAAGCGCACCCCCTGCTCCGCCAGGGTGGCGGCGATGTCTTCGAAATGGGTCAGCACCTTGTTCGGAATGTCAGGGCTTGAGACGTGGTAGACGGACAGGCTGCTCATCAGGGCAACTCCTTAACGGTTCATGCTTGGCGAATCAAAGAGCGGGTTTTCAACTCGCACTCGAACAAAAATTCAAAGGCCTCGATCTGCCGCAACGCATCGCTCATGCGTGCGCCCCAGGTGTAGAGGCCATGGCCGCGGATCAGATAACCCACGCAATCGGGATGGGCCTGGAGCCAAGGCTGCACCTTGGCCGCCAGGCGCGCAATATCCTGATCGTTGTCGAAAATCGGCACGCACACCCGGGATTCGTGGGTCGTGACGCCACTGAAGGCCTTTTGCAGCTCGTAGTCCTCGAACTCGATGAAATCCCCCGGCGTCAGGCGCGACAGCACCGTGGCGTTGACCGAATGGGTGTGCAGCACCGCGCCGATCTCCGGGCGCCAACGGTAGAGCTGGGTGTGCAGCAAGGTTTCGGCGGACGGTTTCTTGCCCGGTTCCAGGCTGTTGCCCGAGAGATCCGTGGCCAGCACATCGTCAGGCCCCAACTGGCCCTTGTGCTTGCCGGAAACGGTCAACAAGGCTTCGGTGGGCGACAGACGCGTCGAATAATTGCTGCTGGTGGCCGGCGACCAGCCGCGTCCATAGAGAAAACGCCCGGCGTCGATGATTTCCTGGGCGAGGTGTTCACGGGTAAGGCTCATGGCCTGTCCTCTTGCATACGTGTGGCAATGATAATGGCAGCGGCGAAGGCTGCGAGACTGGCAATACTAAAGGTCCATGCGGGGCCGAGGGTATTCCAGCTGTAGCCGGAATACAGCGCGCCCAAGGCGCCGCCCGTGCCGGCCAGCGCGGCGTACAACGCCTGGCCCTGCCCTTGCTGGCGCGCGCCGAAACTACGTTGCACGAACTGGATGGCAGCGGCGTGAAAGCTGCCGAACGTCGCCGCGTGCAGCACCTGGGCAAACAACAGCACCCCGACAAATTCGGCGAACGACCCCAGCAACAACCAGCGCAGCGCCGCCAGCAGGAAACTCGCCAGCAACACCCGACGGACCGAGAACCGGGTCAGGATCTTGCTCATGGCCAGGAACATCAGGACCTCGGCCACCACGCCCAGTGCCCAGAGCATGCCGATCAGGCCACGGCTGTAACCCAGGCGCTCCAGGTGCAAGGTCAGAAAGGTGTAATAGGGACCGTGGCTCATCTGCATCAGCGCCACGCACCCGTAGAACGCCAGCACGCCGGGGCTGCGCAACTGCTTGAGAAAGCCATCCCCGGCCAGGCGTTCGCCCTGGACCGGGTGGGCGTTGGGCACCCACAGGCTGCTGACCACGATGCCGGCCATGATCAGCACCAGCGCCGCCGGGTAAATGTCCAGGCTCAGCCATTCGAACAACCGTCCCAGCGCCACCACGGTGATGATGAACCCGATGGACCCCCACAAGCGGATCTGGCTGTAACGCTGGGTCTGGCCATTCAAGTGCGCCAGGGTGATGACTTCGAACTGCGGCAGCACCGCGTGCCAGAAAAACGCATGCAACGCCATGACCATCGCCAGCCAGGCGTAGGTCTTGCTGACGAAGATCAGCGAGAAGGTCAGCAGCGTGCACACCGCGCCAAAGCGCACAATGGCCAGGCGCCGCCCGGTGTAGTCACCGAGCCAGCCCCAAATGTTCGGGGCCACGCAACGCATCAGCATCGGGATCGCCACCAGTTCGCCAATGCGCGCGGCGCTGAACCCCAGGTGGTCGAAGTACAGCGCCAGAAACGGCGCTGTCGAACCGAGCAAGGCGAAATAGAACAGATAGAAACTGGAAAGCCGCCAGTACGGGAGCGCCGCCACGGTCATCAGACCGCAGCGACCGACAGATCAGCCATTAAAGCTGCCCCAGCACCGGCGTGCTCACGCGCACATCGGCGTTCTGCCCGCGGTGTCGCAACAGGTGATCCATCAACACGATGGCCATCATCGCTTCGGCGATGGGCGTGGCGCGAATACCGACACAAGGGTCGTGACGGCCCTTGGTGATCACATCCACCGGGTTGCCATGGATGTCGATCGAACGCCCCGGCGTGGTGATGCTTGACGTCGGCTTCAACGCCAGGTGCGCAACGATCGGCTGGCCGGACGAGATGCCGCCCAGGATGCCGCCGGCGTTATTGCTGAGGAAGCCCTGCGGCGTCAGCTCGTCGCGGTGCTCGGTGCCACGCTGGGCGACGCTGGCGAAACCGGCGCCGATTTCCACGCCCTTGACCGCGTTGATGCTCATCAGCGCGTGAGCCAGTTCGGCATCGAGACGGTCGAAGATCGGCTCGCCGAGGCCGGGCATCACGCCTTCGGCGACGACGGTGATTTTCGCGCCGACCGAGTCCTGATCGCGACGCAGCTGGTCCATGTAGGCTTCCAGCTCCGGCACCTTGTCCGGATCGGGGCTGAAAAACGCGTTCTGCTCCACCGAGTCCCAGGTCTTGAACGGGATCTCGATCGGGCCGAGCTGGCTCATGTAGCCACGAATGACGATGCCCTGGGAGGCCAGGTACTTCTTGGCAATCGCGCCCGCCGCCACGCGCATCGCGGTTTCCCGCGCCGAACTGCGACCGCCGCCGCGGTAATCGCGCTCGCCGTACTTGTGGTGGTAGGTGTAGTCGGCGTGGGCCGGGCGGAACAGATCCTTGATCGCCGAGTAGTCCTTGGACTTCTGGTCGGTATTGCGGATCAACAGGCCGATGGCGCAACCGGTGGTGCGACCCTCGAACACGCCCGACAGGATCTCGACTTCGTCGGCTTCCTGGCGCTGGGTGGTGTGACGGCTGGTGCCGGGTTTGCGGCGGTCCAGGTCGCGCTGCAGATCCTCGAGGGAAATCTCCAGCCCCGGCGGGCAGCCGTCGACAATGGCGACCAACGCCGGACCATGGCTCTCGCCTGCGGTGGTGACAGTGAACAGCTTGCCGTAGGTATTGCCGGACATGCAGGACGCTCCGTGAAATCGAACCCAAATACGTAATGCGCGCCAGTATACGCAGGCTCCCCAAGTAGTTCATCCTCGAACCTTATGGAGGCCTGTGAGTCCAACCGGCACCCTTGTGAATGATGGCGTGATGATGCTGCGAGTTCTAGCCTTGAGTCTGACCCTGTTTACCGGCTTTGTGCAGGCCACCGTCCTGCAACGGCCGATCTCGCTGGATACCGGCACCGGAGAGCTGTTCGGCTCCCTGCTGCTGCCCAAATCCGACCAGCCGGTGCCGGTGGTCCTGATCATTTCCGGCTCAGGGCCCACGGATCGCGACGGCAACAACCCCGACGGCGGGCGCAACGACAGCCTCAAGCGCCTGGCCTGGGTGCTGGCCAAACACAACGTCGCCAGCGTGCGCTATGACAAGCGCGGCGTGGCGGCGAGCCTGGCGGCTACCCCGGATGAACGCAACCTGTCGGTGGAGGCCTATGTGGCCGATGCCCAGGCCTGGGGCCGCAAACTCAAGAGCGATCCGCGCTTCGGCCCGTTGATCCTGCTGGGGCACAGCGAAGGCGCGCTGATCGCCAGCCTCGCCGCGCCGAGCGTCGATGCCGCAGCGGTGATTTCCATGTCCGGCAGCGCCCGCCCCATCGACCAGGTGTTGCGCGAGCAACTGGCCCGCAGCCTGCCACCGCCGCTGATGTTGCGCAGCAATGAACTGATCGACAGCCTCAAGGCCGGAAAAACCGACGACAACGTGCCGCCACCACTCCAGGTGATTTTCCGCCCGAGCGTGCAGCCCTACCTGATCTCGTTGTTCCGCCAGGACCCGGCGGCGGCGTTTGCCCGGCTGAAAATGCCGGCGCTGATCATTCAGGGCAGCCACGACATTCAAGTCGGGGTCGATGATGCGCGGCAACTGAAGGCAGCCAAGCCGGACGCCGAGCTGGCGCTGATCGACGGCATGAACCACGTCTTGCGCATCGTGCCCAACGACGTCAAGCGGCAACTGGCGTCCTACAAGGACCCGCAATTGCCCCTGGCTGCCGAACTGGGCACGCGCATTCTCGGGTTTATTGACGGACTTCGCACCCGTTAAACGCCTATTGACCCTCCAGTCCTGGAAAAAACGGCCGATAAGCCTTTGTCGTCAGCGCACGTGCTGGCGACAAGCTGAGCTTGGACAGGATCTCGCCGTTATGACCGATACCCAGACTTCACCCGACACCACCGCTGAAAAAGACGCACCGCCAGCGGTCGAGCTGCCATGGGCGGACGTCCACGTCGAGCACCACAAGATGCTCCGCCTGGCGCCGCTGACCACCGACCGCAACACCGGCGGGCGCCCCCTGCGCTTTGTCGAGTTCGGCTATGCCGAGCGCAATGACAAGAAACACAGCCTGTTGCGCATGACCATCTCCCTGCCCGGCCAACGCGTGCGCAAGGAACAGAATCACCTCGACGTGTGGGTCGACCACACCGAAAAACGGGTGCGTTTCGCACCGGACAGCGGATTGCAGATCGAGCCGATGAATCGCGGCATCGGGCGCTACCTGGCGGCCCAGGGCATCAGTTGGGCGAAAAAGCGCTGGCCCGCCTACACCGTCGACGGCACCGACCTGAACAACAAGGACGCGCTGAACGAAGACACGCGCCTGCGCCGCGATCATTTCCTGCGCGTCCACGGTTTCGACGTAATCTATGCCGACGCCCAGCACCTCAAGGGCAGCGTCAAGGAAGTGCGGGTCGGCGACCTGCTGTCCGACTGGAACACGGAAAAGCTGCAACAGGTGGAAATTCTCGAGGCGGCGCAAATGCTCCAGCAGGCCGAACAGAACCTGGCCGAGCAGGAAGTGAAGCTCAAGAAGCATGAGGAAAAGGTCAGCAAGTACAAGCGTGAAGACGCGGGGCTGCGTTTCACCATTACCTGCCTGGTGGCCTTTGCGGTGTTCCAGGCCGGCTTGCTGATCTGGATCGCCACGCACCGTTGAGGGCTTGAGAGCGTGTCGCGGTCTTCGCTGGCAAGCCAGCTCCCACAAGGCTCAGTGCAGCCTGTGGGAGCGAGCCTGCTGGCGAAGGCGTCCTGAAGTCAGACGCGAGACGCGAACAACGCCTGATGTTCCCGGCACTGCTGCGCCGTCAACATGAACACACCGTGCCCGCCGCGCTCGAAGTCGAGCCAGGCGAAGTCGACTTCAGGGTACAACGCCTCGACGTGCACCTGGCTGTTGCCCACCTCGACGATCAACAACCCCTTCTCGGTCAGGTGCTCGCCCGCTTCGGCGAGCATGCGCCGCACCAGGTTCAAGCCATCGTCACCGCAGGCCAGGCCCAACTCGGGTTCGTGGTGATACTCCTGGGGCATGTCGGCGAAATCTTCCGCATCGACGTAGGGCGGGTTCGACACGATCAGGTCGAAACGCTGCCCCGGCAAACCGTCGAACCCATCACCCTGAACCGTGTACACGCGCTCATCGACGCCGTGACGCTCGATGTTCCGGTTAGCCACTTCCAGCGCTTCGAACGACAGGTCGGCCAGCACCACCTCGGCATTGCGAAACTCGTAGGCACAGGCGATACCGATGCAACCGGAGCCGGTGCACAGGTCGAGAATCCGTGCCGGTTCGGCACCAAGCCAAGGGCTGAACTGCTTTTCGATCAACTCGCCAATCGGTGAACGCGGAATCAGCACGCGCTCGTCGACAATGAACGGCAGGCCGCAGAACCAGGCCTCACCCAGCAGGTAGGCGGTGGGGATGCGCTCTTCGATGCGACGCTTGAGCAGGCGTTGCAGGCGCACCAGCTCATCGTCTTCCAGGTTGCAGTCGAGGTAGCTGTCGGCGATTTCCCACGGCAGGTGCAAGGCACCCAACACCAATTGACGGGCTTCGTCCCAGGCATTGTCGGTCCCATGGCCGAAAAACAGATCCTCCCCATGGAAGCGGCTGACGGCCCAACGGATATGGTCACGCAGGGTACGAAGGCGGGAAGTGATCACAGCGGCAAACTCCAGAAAAAACGACAGGCGATTCTAACAGCCAAAACGCGGGACGACGATGCAGGAAAAACTTGGGTGCCGACGTAGGACTCCTCCATTTTTTGCGTTGGCTATTGAACAAAATGAGGATCTTGACAACGCTGTAAGCCAGCAACGACGGCCCCTGCGTTGGTAGCGATTCACAGAAGCGCTCAGCCAGAGGACAATGTCGCAAAAGCCCCACCCGAAGGAGCCCCAGAATGTCCGTTCCAAAAACGATGTTTCAACTCAGCGGCCGCGGTTATGCAGCAGCCAATCTGAGTCATGCAACGCTTGTGATCATCGATGCCCAGAAAGAATACCTCAGCGGTCCCCTGGCCCTGAGCGGCATGGATGCTGCCGTTGCGAACATCAAGCAACTGGTGGCCGCTGCCCGTGCCGCCGGCCGCCCCGTCGTGCATGTACGCCACCTTGGCACCGTCGGCGGGTTGTTCGACCCGCAAGCCGAGCGCGGGGAATTCATCCCGGGCCTGGAGCCGCTGAGCGACGAAACCATCATCGGCAAGTTGCTGCCGAGTGCGTTCCACGGCACCGAACTGCTCGAGCGCCTGCAGAATCTCGGTTCACTGGACCTGATCGTGTGTGGGTTCATGAGCCACTCCAGCGTCAGCACCACGGTACGCGCCGCGAAAAACCTGGGCTTTCGCTGCACCCTCGTGGAAGACGCCTGTGCCACCCGCGATTTGCCCTACAAGGACGGGGTGTTGAGCGCCGAGCACGTTCAACAGACCGAAATGGCGATCATGGCGGATAACTTCGCCACCCTCGCCCTGACCCGCGATCTGATCTGATCGACGCAAGATGAGCGGTTTTTGCCGCCGCTCATCCGCAAAAGCCGCTCGTTTGCCGTATTTGTCATAGCCTCAGGAACATCCCGGTCAACTTCCGGTCGAAGGGCCGATACCCATTGAGGAAGGTCGGAATGAAGTTATCCGATGGTTTTGACGCACGCCGCTTGCGGCCCAAGGGCCAACGCAACTGGCGATTCAGATTTGGCGCAGCATTCGCCGCCCTGCTGGCCACCTGCGGCGTTTTGCTGGCAATGGCCGGCGCCGCCAGCCTGTTCGGCCGCCCGCCGGCACTCGGCGAACTGAACGCCAGCCCGTTGGGCTCGGCGATTATCCTGGCGGTTGGTTTGTTCCTGCTCTACCTGGGCGTGTGGTTCTGGCGCCGTTGCCGTCGCCGTGCGCGCCAGTCGCGTGAGCTGAACATGTCCCCGCACCTGATGAAAAAACACGACTGAATTGAAGGTCGGAACGCCGCAATTGTTATCGAACATGTCTCGACTTGGGTAAACTGGCCGACCTTCGCGGAGGCTGACATGCAAGACGACGATTTTTCCCTGTTCAAAAGCGCCATCCAAGGCGTCAAGCCGATCAAGCACGACCGCGCCGAAACCGGTAAACCCAAGGCTGATCGAGCCCAGATCGCCAAGCTGCGCCAGGCCGCCACCGTGCGCACCAATGCCACCACCGTCGATGGCCTGTCCGATCAGTTCGTGATCGATGTCGGCCCGGAAGACGAATTGATGTGGGCGCGCGATGGCGTACAGGAAAGCCAGATGCGCAAGCTCAAGGTCGGGCAGATTCCGTTCGAGGGCAGCCTCGACCTGCACGGCATGAGCGTGGAGAAAGCCCGGGAAACCCTCTGGGCGTTCCTGGCCGAAGCGACCCAGCTGGAGGTGCGCTGCGTGCGCGTCACCCACGGCAAGGCCGTGCGCCTGGACGGCAAACGGCCGATGATCAAAAGTCACGTCAACACCTGGCTGCGCCAACACCCCAAGGTGCTGGGCTTCACTTCCTGCCAGGCCAGACACGGCGGCGCCGGAGCGGTTTACGTGATGCTCAAACGCACCATGATGGAAGGTCGGGACGAATAAAGCCGTTGCGACAAGCTTGCAGCGCCGTGCTTGCCACCGTACCCTTGCCCTTTGCGTAAAATCCCACAGGTAGTTTCATGTCCCTGGAACAGAATTACACCGAGATCCTCGGCCAATTGGGCGAAGACGTCTCCCGCGAAGGCCTGCTCGACACGCCCAAACGTGCCGCCAAAGCCATGAAGTACCTCTGCCGCGGTTACGAGCAGACCCTCGAAGAAGTCACCAACGGTGCCTTGTTCAGCTCCGACAACAGCGAAATGGTGCTGGTCAAGGACATCGAGCTCTACTCATTGTGCGAACACCACCTGCTGCCCTTCATCGGCAAGGCCCACGTCGCCTATATCCCGAGCGGCAAGGTGTTGGGCCTGTCGAAAGTCGCGCGGATCGTCGATATGTACGCCCGTCGCCTGCAGATCCAGGAGAACCTCAGCCGCCAGATCGCCGACGCGGTCCAGCAGGTCACCGGCGCCCTGGGCGTCGCCGTGGTGATCGAGGCCAAGCACATGTGCATGATGATGCGCGGTGTCGAGAAGCAGAATTCGTCGATGATCACCTCGGTGATGCTCGGTGAGTTCCGCGAAAACGCGGCCACGCGCAGCGAATTCCTCAGCCTGATCAAGTAATTCGCGCTCGAAGAAAATCGGCGTTTATCGCCGGTTTTTTTTCGCCCGTGAAAAATCAGGTAAGCTGCGCGCCTTTCTTCATTCGCCCCGTGAGGCTTGTAGCGTGTTCGTCAAAGCACTTCGTGTCGGCCTCGGCCAACTGATCATCTTCATCGACTTCATCACCCGACCTGGCAAAAAGCAGCGCCCCGCCGCCGCCCAGGCCCAGGTTGAAGCCGCCGCCAGGGACCTGACCCTGTACCAGTTCCACGCCTGCCCGTTCTGCGTGAAAACCCGCCGCACCCTGCGCCGCCTGAATGTGCCGGTGGCGTTGCGTGACGCGAAGAACAACGAACAGGATCGCCAGACGCTGCTGGAACAGGGCGGAAAGATCAAGGTGCCGTGCCTGCGCATCGAAGAGAATGGGCAGACGACGTGGATGTATGAGTCCAAGGTGATCATTGATTATCTGGACAAGCGGTTTGCGGCTGTTTGAGGTTTTCGTGGTGGGCTGACTGACGCCTTCGCGAGCAGGCTGGCTCCCACCTCGGAGTGCGATCAATGGTGGGAGCGCCTGCTCATGAAGGGGCCGGCCCGAACAACGCCAACACCAGAAATAAACCGGCCCAGTGGCCGGTTTTTTCATTTCAGCCCTCAGGCCGCCTCCACCGCCTGTGCCTGACGCACCACCGCCGCCAGGCGCTTGAGCCCCTCCCCCAATCGCGCCGGGTCGATGTGGCTGAAGTTCAGCCGCAGATGCCCGTGGTGCTGGTCCGGTTCGGGGAAAAACGGCTCGCCCGGCATGAACGCGACGTCTGCCGCCAGTGCGTCCTTGAGCAAGGTTCGCGTATCCAGCGGTTGCTTGAGCGTGAGCCAGAAAAACAGCCCGCCCTGGGGCACGTTCCAGTCAGCCAGGTCGGAGAAATGCGTTTGCAGCGCTGCCTGGAACGCATCCCGACGCGCCCGGTAAAAGTCGCGCAAGTCCCCCAGGTGCTGCTGATACTTCTCTGAGCCGATCCACTGCAAGGCCTGCCACTGGCCGATGCGGTTGGTGTGCAGGTCGGCCGACTGCTTGAGCTTGAGCAAGTGCGGGAACAGATCCGGGCTGGCGATCAGGTAACCCACGCGCAGCCCCGGCAGCAGGGTTTTCGAGACCGTGCCGGTGTAGATCCAGCTGGCCTTGTTCAAGCGGCTGACAATCGGCGTGGCGCTGCCGCCATCGAATGTCAGCTCGCGATAGGGTTCGTCTTCGATCAGGGTGACAGCGAATTCGTCCAGCAACGCGGCGACCGCATCACGCTTGGCCTCGCTGTAGCGCACCGCCGAAGGGTTCTGGAACGTCGGAATCAGATAGATGAACGCCGGCTTGTGCTGTTCCAGGCGGCTGCGCAGCGCCACCAGGTCCGGACCATCCGCCTCCTGCGGCACGGTGATGCAGTCGGCACCGAACAACTGGAAGATCTGCAACGCAGCCAGGTAAGTCGGCGCCTCGAGCAGAATCTCGGTGCCTTTGTCGATGTACAGCTTGGCCGCCAGGTCCAGCGTCTGCTGCGAACCGCTGACCACCAACACCTGACTCGCCTCGCACGCTACGCCCAGAGACCTGGCCTGCGCCGCCAGGGCTTCGCGCAAGGCAGGCTCGCCCTCGCTCATGCCGTACTGGCCGAGACTCAAAGGCATTTCATCCCATTCGACGTTCGGCAGCATCACCTCGGCCGGCAGGCCGCCAGCGAACGACATGACTTCCGGGCGCTGGGCCGCCGCGAGGATTTCACGGATGAGAGAGCTTTTGAGGCGTGAAACACGTTCGGAAAATGCCATGGGAGTCACCGGTAGCGAGGCCTGAGGTAAATGAGTCAAACTGGTTGACCGAAATTACGACAACCCGAACGGATACGTCAACATGCTTGACCTTAAAAATCCTGCCTCCCAGCAACAGGCCATGGAAGCGTTTTTCTTCGGCTACCAGGCGTTCACCGCCAAGGCCGACGAAATGCTCGAGCGCCGCGGCTTGAGCCGGGTGCATCAGCGCATCGTGTTCTTCATCGCCCGCTACCCGAACCTGAGCGTCAAGGAGCTGCTGACCCTGCTGGGTGTGAGCAAGCAAGCGCTGAACATTCCGCTGCGCCAGTTGCTGGAGATGCACCTGGTGAACAGCGTTGCGTCCGAGACCGACAAGCGAAAGCGCCTGCTGGAGCTGACCGTGGACGGGGCGCGCTTCGAGCAATCGCTGCGGCGTGAGCAGGTGAAGTTGCTGGAGCGAGTGTTTGCCGAGGCCGGGGAGTCGGCGGTGAATGGGTGGTTGGCGGTGAACCTGGCACTCGGCAAGAGCCAGGTGCCGGTCGATTAGGCATTTCGACGAGCAGGCTCCTTGCAGGCGATATATCCCGATTGCCAGACATTTCGTCTACAAAATCAAAAACATTATTTGCTTTATTTGTATACAAAAGCATAATCCACTGCGTGCGAGTTCCTGACCAAGCAGTCAACAAATTCGCGAATGCCTCAAAGGGCCGCTGCCACCCTCATCGGTCCGGCCCTGGAAATAACAATAAAACCCTTGAGGAGTACTCGCTGTGGAAAGCCGCAAATCCGAAGCCCCGACACTGGAACTCTCGCCGCCGTTACGCAATGGCTGGCTGGAGCGCATCTTCAAACTCACCTTGCACGGCACCACGGTGAAGACCGAGCTGATCGCCGGCCTGACCACCTTCATCACCATGGCCTACATCATCTTCGTCAACCCCAACATCATGGCTGACGCCGGGATCGATCATGGCGCGGCCTTCGTCGCCACCTGCATCGCCGCCGCACTCGGCTGCCTGTTGATGGGCCTGTACGCCAACTGGCCGGTGGGCCTGGCCCCGGGCATGGGCCTGAACGCCTTCTTCACCTACACCGTGGTCGGCACCATGGGCTACAACTGGGAAACCGCCCTCGGCGCGGTGTTCGTTTCCGGTGTGTTGTTCATGATCCTGACGTTTTCGAAGATTCGCGAGTGGCTGCTCAACAGCATCCCTGTGAGCCTGCGTTTCGCCATGGGCGCGGGCGTGGGCCTGTTTCTGGGGTTGATCGGCCTGAAAACCGCCGGCATCGTCGTCGATAGCCCGGCGACCCTGATCAAGCTGGGCTCCCTGCGCGAACCCGGCCCGCTGCTGGCTGCCCTCTGCTTCCTGATGATTGCCGTGCTCAGCTATCACAAAGTGTTCGGCGCCATCCTCATCAGCATCATCACCGTGACGCTGGCCGGCTGGGGCCTGGGCGTGGTGCATTACGAAGGGATCATGTCGGCCCCGCCCAGCCTGGCCCCGACCTGGATGGCGATGAACGTCGCCGGCGTGTTCAACGTCAGCATGATCAGCGTGGTGCTGGCCTTCCTCTTCGTGCACATGTTCGACACGGCGGGTACCCTGATGGGGGTCGCCCAGCGCGCCAACCTGGTCAACCCGGACGGACGCATCGAAAACCTGTCCCGGGCGATGAAGGCCGACAGCGCCTCCAGCGTGTTCGGCGCCGTGGTCGGTGTTCCGCCCGTCACCAGCTACGTGGAAAGCGCCGCAGGTGTGGCGGCCGGTGGCCGCACCGGGCTGACGGCGGTGACCGTGGGCGTGCTGTTCATTGCCGCCATGTTTTTCGCGCCGCTGGCCGGCATGATCCCCGCCTATGCCACCGCCGGTGCATTGATTTATGTGGCGATGCTGATGATGGGCGGCATGGCGCACATCGAATGGGATGAAGCGACCGATAGCATTCCGGCGATCGTCACGGCGATCATGATGCCGCTGACCTTTTCGGTCGCCGACGGCATCGCGCTGGGCTTCATCACCTACGTGGCGCTGAAGGCCGGCACTGGCAAATACAAGGAGATTTCCGTCAGCCTGTGGGTGCTCTGCGCGATCTTCATCGCCAAGTTCATCTTCCTGTAAGCCGTACACGATTCAAAACAGCCTCACCCCGTCGGGTGAGGCTTTTGTGCATGAGGAGCAACGTAATGAGTCTGGAAACCTGGCTGCTGTTCAGCGGTGCTGCGCTGATCGTGATCCTGATCCCGGGGCCGCTGTCCCTGCTGATGATCAGCAACAGCCTGAACTACGGCTTGCGCCGTTCCTGGCCGGCCTTTCTCGGTGGCGTCAGTGCTTCGATCTGCCTGCTCAGTGCTTCGGCCCTGGGTCTGGGGGCGTTGCTGCTGGCGTCGGAACAGCTGTTCAGCGCCTTGAAAATCATCGGCGCGCTCTACCTGTTCTACCTGGCCTGGCAGAGCTGGCAGCAATCGCGCCAGCCTTCCCACGGCGCCGAAGTGCCCCAGGCGGTTGCGGTACCGCGCTTTCGCGCGCTGTTCGGGCGAGCCTTCATGCTCGGCGCCAGCAATCCCAAGGACATCCTGTTTTTCGCCGCCTTCCTGCCGCAGTTCCTCAGCGCCGAACAGCCGTTCCTGCCGCAACTGCTGGTGATGATCGCCACGTGGACGCTGCTGGACCTGCTGTGCAAGCTGGCCTATGGGCTCGGCGCCCACGGCGCGGCGCGGTACTTACGCTCGGGCAAGGGCCAGAGCTGGTTCAATCGCATCAGCGCCGGTCTGTTCGGCGGCGCCGGCGCCGCCTCCCTGCTGAGCGGACACTGAGACACGCCCCACCCCGGCCGCTGCGGCGCGCCGTGGTGGGTGCCTGCCCATACCGTCATCCGCCGAAACAGAAGCACTACATAGTTATCGCTTGACCCTCTCCACGCTTCCCTACAGTTCGGGCCGCATGTTGCACCCAAACCCAACAAGGAAGCCCCTATGGCCCAAGCTTTTCCCTCTCCCGACGCGCCCGACGACACCGTGAAGATCTCGGACGTCGAGCCGCCGAACCTGACGACGCTCGACAAGGAAATCGCCGACTTCATCCGCAGCAATGGCGCCAGCGCGGCGCAAGATCCGCCCCCTCGATCGGCGAAAAAACGCGAGCGGGTACTGCGGGCTCTGGATCACTACTACGGCCCCCTCGCGCTGGGCCACTTCACGATCAGCCGCCTGGAACTGCACCTGTTGAATGCCACGGTCCACGGCGCGCCGCTGGACATCGGCAACAGCAATTTCCGCCACACCGCCCAGGATTTCATCGACGGCCTGCAGCTCAATCCGCTCGATGTCGAACAGCGGATGTGGGCCACCGGCCAGGCGGGCGACTCCACCATCCCCACGCTGCTGTTCGAGATTGCCACGCACCGTTCGGTCAGCGCCCCGCCGCTGCTCAGCGAAGCAATGAGCCCCCATGGGGTCAAGCTCGACCGCTTCGTACGAGCGGCGCAGAAGCTGGAAATCCATGACATCCGCCTGCCCGAAAATGTCCCTGGCTGGGTCGACAGGCAGAAGAGCAAGGTGGTGAACAGCATGGGCGTCGGGCTCCAGGCGTTCGGCATCTACAGCGGCTTGATGGGGATCAACGATGCCATCAAGCGCGGCGACAGCACCGAGGCGGCGATCAATGCCGGCGCAATCGTGACGGAAGTCGGCTCGCTGATCATCGAGCGCGGCCTGGTTAAAACCGCGCAGTCGCTGATTGAACAGAGCGCGCATATCTACCAGGGCTTCGCCAGGACCCAGTATGGCCTGTATCTGTCGCGCTCAGCCGGCTTGATCGCAGGCGCGCTGACCTTGCCCTTCGATGTCTACTTCGCGGTCAAAGCACTGAACGACGCTTCCCGCACCACCGGCAAGCAGGCGCTGGATCATTACGTCGCCGCCGGCATGAACCTGACCAGCGCCGCGTTGACCCTGATTCTCGGCACTGCCGCCCTGGCCGGTTTCGCCCACGCCGGTCCGGTGGGCATTGCCGCGGCGGCGATTCTGATCGTCGGCTCGCAGATCTACAGCGCCGTTCGCCAGGTGGACGACATCGACGACTACATCGAGCTGAGCCTGGATGAACGCCTGGTCACCGGCTTTCTCGCGTTCATCAACCAAAAACCCCCACAGCGCATCAATGACCGCTACACCCTCGCCGTCACCACCGACCAGCACTCGAAGGCGCTGACCAGCAGGGCCCGCAAGTGGCTCAAGGGTGACTTGAAAGACAGCATCGAGGCCATCGTCAACGGCAAATTCGAGGTGGGCCTGAAAGCCACGCAGGTGTTCTGGTTCGAGCACGATGCCCAGGGTCGCGAGTCGACACCGTCCAAGGACATCCCATTACCGGCGGTGGTGGACGCGAACGATACGATTGATGCCCGTGCAGGTGTGCCGCCGGATCTTGCCGGAGTGGTGAAAGGCACCGGGGGCGATTCGAAGGCCACGTTGTGGCTGCTGGGGGGCGGCAAGGACACCATCATCGGCGTCGAAAAGAAACCCAACCATTTCAATTTCGGCAGCGGCTCCAAACACCTGACCGGCGGGGAAAAGGACGACCGGTTCCTGTTTGAAGGCGCTGCGCAGGCCCTCAAGGAGGCTGCGCCCATGCCCGTTCAGAACTTTCTGGTGGGCGAACAGGGCAACGACACCCTGGTGCTCCAGGGCTCGCTGGACAGCCGTGAAACCACGAGCCACACGGGCTTCGAGATCGACCTGGAGAACGGCCGGATCGACTTGCTGGACCAGAATGGCGCGCCCTCCTCCACCCCCCACACCACCCTGGAAAGCATCGAAAACGTCGAAACGCTGGCCGGGGCGAAGAGCGTGGTCAAAGGCTCGACCAGCGCCAACCGCATCGTCGCCAGGGGCCATGACCGCATCGAGGCCAAAGCCGGCGATGACACGATCTACCTGATGGGCGGTTATGGCCAAGCCGCCGGCGGTGCCGGCAAGGATCAGTATTACATTGCCCACAAAAGCGGCACCGTCATCATCAAGGAAGACCCGCAGGAAGACAGCGTGATCATCATGGACTGGGCGTTCGAGAACATTCAGCAGTGGTCGATCAACGACACCTCGCTGGTGGTCTCGTCACTCTGCGGCAAGGATGGCGAGTGGCCCGAGCAGACGCTGATCATCAAGGACGTCTACAAGACCGTTGCGGACAAGCGCCTGTTCCAGGAACAGAAACTGCGCTTGGTGACCGTGGACGGCTTTCAACTGACACCGGACTTTCCCGCTGAACTCAGCGGCAGCGACAACCCGAGCGTAAACGTATTGATTCTGGCAAAAGGCACACGCCCGTCGCCGACCATCGTTACCGCCGCTGAACAGACCATCGGGTCAGGGAACGCGTCGCACTACTTCATTGATCGCGACATCAGCCGGACCGTCTTAAACCTGACGAATACCGATAACAAGGCACTCAGTACCTTGCATATCGATTGTGATCACGCAGAGATGACCCGCGCCCAGGGTACTTACACCGTGACCGTCGAGTCCCGCAACGGTTACCACTATTTAAACTACAGCGACTTCCAACTGACCCTGCACTTCCCTGATAAAACCGTCGAACTGATCAACCTTGTGAGCACGGTATCCCGCGCTTATACGAACGTGCGCGACACGGCGTACCAGGTCAGGGGCCTGGCCTTGAATCAAGCCATCAACCTGACGTTGCGAGACGGGGTGTCCTGTCGGATCAAACTGCCGCCGCCCAGCTATGGCAATGATCTCCAGAGCCCTGGCGTCAAACACTTCGACGGTCAACTGATGCTGGAAAAGCGCACCGGCCACTACCTGCTGCTCACGCCAGAAGACAGCCGGGCCATCGTGCTGCAAGCACGTCGCCAGCGGGTGGAGCTTCCTGTCCAGGCGCAAAACACCGTGACCTCGCTCGAAGGAAAGGGATCGTTCTACGAGGTCCATCTGCACGCCGACGCCATTCTGCGGATTGCCACGCCGGACGCACTGAAAAAGACTTCCGACGCGTCCACCTGGCGCTTCCATGGCAACACCCGGGACCCGGCCGAGATCAGGTTGAAAGGGAACAAACTGCTGATTGGCCGCACGATTGTCCATCTCCCGGACTATGAGAGCGACGATATACCGGTTGAACAGATATACGTCATCACACCCTCAGGCACGACCTATGCCGTGGACCTTGTTTTCGAACAGGTCTATCGATACGACTAGTTGCAAGGCCTGGCTTCGTAACATTTACCGGCAATGAAAAAGACCGCGCGATACATAGTTACCGCGCGGCGCATTTGAACCCAAGGGATATTGAAAAACGTTCTGGCCGAGTGTTCTGCACGGGCCAGGCGCCCCCGTTTGCGTGTTCGCTACTTATGAATGGAATCACTACATGAAGTTGCCCAAGAAAATCATCAAGAACCCAACCCCGGATGACGGCACAACGCCCCGTCGCGACCTGCCGGATACCAGCCTGCCCGGGCGTTTTCCCGACAGCCCCGCCACGGACGGCACGCCAGGGATCCGGCGTCCCGAAGGCGAGTCCGACCACACACCACGACAACCGCACGTCGAGGTGGCGGATGTTTCTGCGGCCGACAACGCCGTCAGCAGCTCGACGGGCTCATCGTCCGACATCAGTTTCCTGCCGCCCTTCCTGGTCAACGGCTTATCCGCCCCCCTGGCCGATGGACTACGCCACGGCAACCGGCGCACGGTCTATGCAGAGATCAAGGATGAAGGCATTACCCTGGTCCGGCTGGGTGCGGACGGTGAATACCGGGCGGCCTCGATCAATGAATTGAACGCTTCCGGCCCTCGGCTCGAACGGGTGGCTGGAACCGCCTTCTGGCGCAGGAAAGCCGCTCCTGAACACGCGGGCCCGAGCCGCCGCAAGCGACCACGCCTGGACAGCGATTCGTCCGACGCCGACGCGCTGGCCGCCGATCTGCGGGTGGGCAACCCTTTCCCCCTGGACCTGTCGCCAGCACTGTGGCGCAACTGGGGAAGTTCGACGAAACCCTTGACCGGGGAATCCGTGGAAATCGATGGGCTTCACTATCCGATCGTGCCCCATGGCGCGCCGGAGCGCACCCACATCGCTTATCTGAAGCACCCCCGGTTTTCGCCGGCACGCTATGACGAATTCGAACAGATGCTGCGTGAAAACCCTGCGCAGCAACCGCTTTGGGCAATCAAGCGGGACGGTCGCTGGGAAGTGCTGGAAAGCCACCTGCCCTTCGAGAAAAGCCTCAAGGCGTACGTCGCCGATTCATTCTGGGACTTGTCGGATGCCTCGTTGACCGCCGTCGCCAGGGCGGTCTTCAACCGCGCCAATCATTCCGAGGTGATCGACGCCAGGGGGCTGTCGACGATGAAACAGACCTATCGCCACTGGGCCAACGCCACCCATGCGCTGCTGCCTCGAATGGAGCTCGCCGACCCGCTGCTGATGCTGCCCACCATCCCCCGAGGATTCAACAACGGCTGGACTACCCTGTTGCCCGCCGAATCCGGCGGAGCGTTGCGACGGCTGGATTTCGATCCCGTCCACTTCCCGGAACTCTGGAGCACGTTCGTCAACGACCCTTCCAACTTGAACCTCAAGCAATTGGTCAGGGCAGTGTTGATACGCAATGGCTATGAGGTGTTCCCACTGACCGACGAACACCAGGGGCCGACGCTGGTGTTTACCCGCCCCAACCACGACTCGGTCTTTTTCCTCAAGCTGGGGCGCGTCAATGGCGAGGCCATCCGTCAGGTCACCCCGTCCGGCGCCGAGCTTTCCGACCCGCATCTGGCCCGTCGCGTCGGCGACGCTGCCCAGGCCAGGCTGCACTCAGCCTACGACCAGAACAAATTGGTCTGGCTGCTGGGCGGTACCCAGATCACGGCGGCCGGTTTCGAATCGGTCTTCCTGATCAGGGAAAGCTGATTTCGCTTCGCCCTCTCGCCGGCGCTTTGCCGGCGAAAACCGCCTGGGCGCCGCAACGCCCAGGCACTGCAGTCGATCCGCTCGACTTTCACAGGATTGCAAAGAGCACGGATGTCCATGAGACCCAAAAACCCCATTCGCCCCAAAATCCCCGGTCCTTCGATCGAAGGCGGCCCCACCACCCGAGACCTGGTCCCGGATTACCTGCCCACGCGCCCCGGCCACCTGCCCGGCCAGGGGACCGAGCCGATACCGGGGACCCGATTGCCCGCCCCTGAATTTCCGGGGCAGCAGGACGCAGCGATTGCAATCAGCAATCTTCCCGCCGAAACCCAGGTCACCCGAATCACCCTCGAACCCCCCATCAGCAACTACTACCTGCCACCCAGGCTAATCGAACGGCTGCCTGCGCCGAACCCGCAGACCGGGCTCAGGTCGATCCTGTCCGGCCGCCAGTACGTCGATCTCGCCGACGGCGGGACGGTGCTGCTGGGCACGGATGCGCAGGGTCATCCGCGCGCCGGGCTACCCTCGGAACGCATGCCATCGGGGCCACGGCTCGAGCGCGTGCCAGGTACGCACGTATGGCGCCAGCTGTCGGCCACCTCCGTTCCCTGGAAACACTGGGGGATCTCCCTGCAACAGGCGTCTCCCCAGGACATCGTCATCGACGGCACGTGCTACAGGACGCTGCCGCGCGGCAACGTGCCTGACCACCCCATTGCCTACATCAGAAACCCTGATCATCGGGTCTACGATTTCGACCGGTTGCACAACGTCCTTCGGCACTTCCCGGACCAGCAACCCCGCGGCGCCATCCAGATTCCGCCGACGCGGCAATGGGAGATCGACCCGACACTGCCTTTCGACCGCACGCTGACCGACTATGTCGAACACTACTTTCCGGGGCTCGCAGACGCGTCCATCGAAAACATCGCCAGAACCCAGTTCATCCTTGCCAACGGTTCGGACACCGCGACCGAGGCCGGGATGACTGCGCTGCGGCAGGTGTTCAACGAATGGAAGACCCAGGCCCGAACGCCCCGTCCGGAGCTGGCGGATCCGCTGCTGATGCTGCCGATCACGCCAACGAGCCCGGGCAATGGTTCATCGCGCATTGTGGAGCTGTCACACCCTGGCGAGCTGGGGCCCCTGCGCCGGTTGGCGTTTGATCCGGACAAATTCCGCGAGGAATGGCGCTACTTCACCACCACCCAGTACGCCGGTGATCTCAAGCGTTTCATGAGGAACCTGTTGATTCGCCATGGCTACACGGTATTCGAACTGACCCCCGCGCAAACCTATGCCACCCTGGTGTTCAAGCGGGCCGGGCATGATTTTCTGTACCACATGACCGTACACCGCGTGCATGGTCGCAGGCTGCACATTCACGACAACGCCAGCGACGGTTTGAACCCTGCGCGCCTGCCGGACCTGATCGGCGAGCCGGCCACGCAAGCCCTGCGGGCTGCGGAGGCAGCCGAAAAGGTGATCTGGCTCAAGGGAGGCAGTCACGTTTCAACGGACTACGGAAACTCGGTCTTTATCGTGCGCACCGATGATCCAAGACGCTTGAACTGACATCCCTCTTCGCCTCCCTGCAGGCGCGAGCACACTCGCGATGGTCGTGAACGATAACGCGGCAAACCTGACAGTCCGCTGCGCACTCGAGGTCATCGCGAGCGCGCTCGCGCCTGCGAAACAAGGTAAAAAAAAGCCCGCAGTGTGAGCGGGCCAAAAACCAAAGAAGCTCTATGCGCAGTCGCTTCAAGGTAGAGGAAGCAGCTTGGGGGATCAGCTTCCTCGATAGGTGGAATAGCTGTAGGGCGAAATCAGCAACGGCACATGGTAATGATCCTGTTGCGCGCTGATACCGAAACGCAGCACCACCACATCCAGGAACGCTGGTTCCGGCAGTTGCACGCCACGGGCGCGGTAGTAGTCGCCCGCATGGAACTGCACCTGGTAAACCCCGGTGCGGTAGTCGTCGCCTTGCAGCAGCGGCGCATCGACACGGCCATCGCTGTTGGTGATCGCGCTGGCGACCAGCTCGAGCTGCGAACCCTCAACGCGGTACAGCTCGACCTTGATCGAGCTGCCGGGGCAACCGTGTGCAGCGTCCAAAACATGTGTGGTCAAACGTCCCATTGATTCTGCGCACCTGTCTGCCCGGAGCAGTCAGGCCTCGCGCCTCCCGAAGTCAGTTGAAAGAAGCCCGCACCGTTTCGGAGCACGAAAAGCTGCGGCGAGTGATTGATTAAGACATTTTTCAAAAAAATTGTACACAATAAAAACGACATTTTTCCAACCAGCGCCGCCATCCCGGTATTGACCCCGAATACGCCACCGAACCTTATGAACGGCGGACCCTTTATCCCTAAACTGACCTATCGGGCAGATTTCTTGCAGGAGCCCTGGAGACGACCACCGGATGAAAAAGGCGAAAATGTGGGCTTACAAATTGAATATAAAGTTGTATACAATCAGCCCATCGCAGTGACGCCAGCCTGACCTCTCCTCACAGGCGCGCCACGCCAACCCCGAACAAGAAGGAAGACTGCAGTGAGCGCTGACTACCCTCGCGACCTGATCGGTTACGGCAGTAACCCTCCGCACCCACACTGGCCCGGCAATGCCCGCATCGCCCTGTCGTTCGTGCTCAACTACGAGGAAGGCGGCGAGCGCAACATCCTGCACGGCGACAAGGAATCCGAAGCCTTCCTCTCGGAAATGGTCGCGGCGCAACCCTTGCAGGGCGCACGCAACATGAGCATGGAATCGCTTTACGAGTATGGCAGCCGCACGGGAGTCTGGCGGATTCTGAAACTGTTCAGGCAGTTCGACATTCCGCTGACCGTCTTTGCCGTCGCCATGGCCGCCCAGCGCCACCCGGACGTGATCCGCGCGATGGTCGAGGCCGGCCACGAGATTTGCAGCCACGGTTATCGCTGGATCGACTACCAGTACATGGACGAGGCGCAGGAACGCGAGCACATGCTCGAAGCCATCCGCATCCTTACCGAGATCACCGGCGAGCGTCCGCTGGGCTGGTACACCGGTCGCACCGGGCCGAACACCCGCCGGCTGGTGATGGAAGAAGGCGGTTTCCTCTACGACAGCGACACCTACGACGACGACCTGCCCTACTGGGAACCGAACACCCCGACCGGCAAGCCGCACCTGGTGATCCCGTACACCCTGGACACCAACGACATGCGCTTCACCCAGGTCCAGGGTTTCAACAAGGGCGACGATTTCTTCGAATACCTCAAGGATGCCTTCGACGTGCTGTACGCCGAAGGTGCCGAAGCACCGAAGATGCTGTCGATCGGCCTGCACTGCCGCCTGATCGGCCGTCCGGCGCGCCTGGCTTCGCTCAAGCGCTTTATCGAATACGCTAAAAGTCATGAACAGGTGTGGTTCAGCCGTCGTGTCGATATCGCACGCCACTGGCAACAAACCCACCCGTACCAAGGGCCTGCCCAATGAGCACCTTTCAAACCCTGAAACCCTCGACCCTGAGCCGCGACGCCTTTGTCGCCGCTTTCGCCGACATCTACGAACATTCGCCATGGGTGGCCGAAAAGGCCTTCGACCTGGGCCAGGACAGCTCGATCGACCAGATCGAAACCTTGCACCAGCGCATGAGCGATATCCTGTTGAGCGCCGATCACGCCCGCCAGCTGGCGCTGATCAACGCTCACCCGGACCTGGCCGGCAAAGCCGCCGTCCAGGGCCAGCTGACCGCGGCAAGTACTGAAGAACAGTCTGGCGCGGGGATTCACCAATGCACGGCCGAAGAGTTCCAGCGCTTCACCGAGCTGAACGACGCCTACAAGGCCAAGTTCAAGTTTCCCTTCATCATGGCGGTAAAAGGCAGCAACCGGCATCAGATCCTCGCGGCGTTCGAAACGCGCATCCACAACCCGGTCGACACCGAGTTCACGTGCGCGCTGGCGGAGATCAACAAGATTGCCCTGTTCCGATTACTGACTCTTTAGCAATCCTGGCCCGAGCGTCAATGAACGCGCAAAAGCGCCCAGGGCCTTGAGAGCATCCCAAGCCAACTTATTAAAGGCAGACTAGAAGAATGAAAGCTTACGCCGTACCTTTCGAGAAGTTCGTCAACCTGGCCGACGCCCGCCTGGGCACCCGGATCATCTCGGTCACCGATGACTGGTTCGCCGACGCCAACCGGCTGTTCCAGCCGACCCCGGCCGTGTGGAAGGAGGGCGTGTTCGATGACAACGGCAAGTGGATGGACGGCTGGGAGTCGCGCCGCAAGCGCTTCGAAGGCTACGACAGTGCGGTGATCCGCCTGGGTGTACCGGGCTCGATCAAAGGCGTGGACATCGACACTTCATTCTTCACCGGCAACTACCCGCCCTCGGCGTCCCTGGAAGCCTGCTTCCTGGCCGAGGGCGAGCCGGACGAGAACACCCAGTGGACCGAAGTGCTGTCGGCCGTCGAGCTGCAAGGCAACAGCCATCACTACCACGAGATCAACAACGAGCAGGCCTTCAGCCACTTGCGCTTCAACATCTACCCGGATGGCGGCGTCGCTCGCCTGCGCGTGTACGGGGTGCCGTTCCGCGACTGGTCGGCGGTGGGTGACAACGAACAGGTCGACCTGGCGGCGGCCCTGAACGGTGGCCGCGCCCTCGCCTGCTCCGACGAACACTTTGGCCGCATGAGCAACATCCTCAACCCGGGCCGTGGCATCAACATGGGCGACGGCTGGGAAACCGCGCGTCGTCGCACGCCGGGCAATGACTGGGTGATCGTCGCCCTGGGCCATGCCGGTGAAGTCGAGAAAGTCATCGTCGACACGCTGCACTTCAAGGGTAACTACCCGGACAGCTGCTCGATCCAGGGCGCCTTCGTCAAGGGTGGCACCGACAGCCAGATCGAAACCCAATCGCTGTTCTGGCGCGAACTGCTGCCGAGCCAGAAGCTGGAAATGCACGCCGAACATACCTTCGCCGAGCAGATCAAGGCGCTGGGCCCGATCACCCATATCCGCCTGAACGTGTTCCCGGATGGTGGCGTGAGCCGCCTGCGCGTTCTCGGCAAGGTCGCCAAGTAAGAGGTGAGGCCATTCGCGAGCAAGCCCGCTCCCACAATTGAAATGCATTCCCCTGTGGGAGCGGGCTTGCTCGCGAAGGCGTCAGAACCAACAACACAGAATTCGGAAAAGAAGAACAGCATGCGCACATTGACGATTGAACCGCTGACCAAAGAAGCCTTCGCCCCTTTCGGTGACGTGATCGAAACCGACGGCAGCGATCACTTCATGATCAACAACGGTTCGACCATGCGCTTCCACAAACTGGCGACGGTGCAAACCGCCACGCCAGAGGACAACGCGATCATCAGCATCTTCCGCGCCGACGCGCAGGACATGCCGCTGACCGTCAGCATGCTGGAGCGTCATCCGCTGGGCAGCCAGGCGTTCATTCCGCTGCTCGGCAACCCCTTTCTGATCGTGGTCGCGCCACTTGGCGATGTACCTGTATCAGGCTTGGTCCGCGCCTTCGTCACCAACGGCAGGCAGGGCATCAATTACCATCGCGGCGTCTGGCACCACCCGGTGCTGACGATCGAAAAGCGGGATGACTTCCTGGTGGTTGATCGCAGTGGCACAGGCAATAACTGCGATGAGCATTTCTTCAAAGAGGATGAGCGTTTGATCCTCGCCCCCCACCAATAAGAGAAGGTCTGATCACCCGACAACAAGGGTGACAGGCGAGAGGTAAAGACTGTGGAAGCACATCTGTTGGAATGGCTGAACCTGAGCATTCGCTGGGTTCATATGATTACCGGTGTGGCCTGGATCGGCGCGTCGTTCTATTTCGTCTGGCTGGAAAACAACCTCAACCGGGTCAACCCCAAGAGCGGGCTGGCCGGCGATTTGTGGGCGATCCACGGCGGCGGCATCTACCACCTGGAAAAATACAAACTGGCCCCGCCAACCATGCCGGACAACCTGCACTGGTTCAAATGGGAAGCCTACTTCACCTGGATGTCGGGGATCGCGCTGCTGTGCGTGGTGTTCTACTCCAACCCGACGCTGTACCTGCTGGCACCGGGCAGTACCCTGAGCGGCCCCGAAGGCGTGGCCATCGGTATCGGCTCGCTGTTCGTCGGCTGGTTCATCTACTCCTTCCTCTGCGATTCGGCCCTGGGCAAACGTCCCGCCCTGCTCGGCTTCATCCTGTTCGTGCTGATCATCGGCGCCGCCTACGGTTTCAGCAAAGTGTTCAGCGGGCGCGGCGCGTACCTGCACGTTGGCGCGATCATCGGCACCATCATGGTCGGCAACGTGTTCCGCATCATCATGCCGGCGCAACGCGCACTGGTGGCGGCCATTGCCGAGAACCGCACGCCGGACCCGGCGCTGCCGGCCAAGGGCCTGCTGCGCTCGCGTCACAACAACTACTTCACCCTGCCCGTGCTGTTCATCATGATCAGCAACCACTTTCCGAGCACCTACGGCAGCCAGTACAACTGGCTGATCCTGGCCGGGATCGCGGTACTGGCGGTGTTGGTGCGTCACTACTTCAACACCCGTCACGACAGTCACAAATTCGCCTGGACCCTGCCCGTGGCAGCGGTGGGCATGATCTGCCTGGCCTACGTTTCCGGTCCGAAGCCGATGTCCAGCGCGCCGGAAGTGGCCAAGGCGCCGGCGGCCATCGAGTACCAGCCGCTGCCGGAAACGGCGTTGGGCGGCGGCTTGAAGCCGGCCGAAGCCAAGCCCGCAGAAGCGCCCGCCGCCCCGGCGCAAGCGTCCAACGCGGGTCCCGGTTTCGACAAGGTGCACAGTGTGATCCAGGAACGTTGCACCGTCTGTCACTCTGCCAAGCCGACCAGCCCGCTGTTCAGTGCGGCCCCGGCCGGCGTGATGTTCGACACCCCCGAACAGATCCGCCAGAACGCGGCACGGATCCAGGCCCAGGCCGTCGCCAGCCAGATCATGCCGCTGGGCAACATCACCCAGATGACCCAGCAGGAGCGTGAGCTGATCGGTGCCTGGATTGTGCAGGGTGCACAGACCAACTAGATAAAAACCATCGCGAGCAGGCTCGCTCCTACACAGACGACGCATCACCTGTGGGAGCGAGCCTGCTCGCGATTGGCCGCGCGCGGCCGCCCTTGCTGCACACAATCACAAGAATAAAAAAGATCCGAGGTGTTGCATGTCCGAGCTCTCCAAAGCACGCATCCCCGACGCACCCGCCATTCAGCGCTTGCCCCTTTTGCAACTCATCCTCGTGGGTCTGCAACATGTCTTGCTGATGTACGGCGGCGCCATTGCGGTGCCGCTGATCATCGGACAGGCCGCTGGCCTGAGCCGTGAGGAAATCGCCTTCCTGATCAATGCCGACCTGCTGGTGGCCGGCATCGCCACTGTCGTGCAATCCCTCGGTATCGGCCCCATGGGCATTCGCATGCCGGTGATGATGGGCGCCAGTTTTGCCGCGGTCGGCAGCATGGTCGCCATGGCGGGCATGCCCGGTATCGGCCTGCAAGGGATCTTCGGCGCCACCATCGCCGCCGGTTTCTTCGGCCTCCTCATCGCGCCGTTCATGTCGAAAGTCGTACGTTTCTTCCCGCCGCTGGTGACCGGCACGGTGATCACTTCGATCGGCTTGTCGCTGTTCCCTGTCGCGGTCAACTGGGCCGGTGGCGGTGCAGGCGCGGTGCAATTCGGTTCCCCGATCTACCTCGCCATCGCCGGGCTGGTGCTGGCGACCATCCTGCTGGTTCATCGCTTCATGCGCGGTTTCTGGGTCAATATTTCCGTGCTGATCGGCATGTGCCTGGGCTACGTCGTTTGTGGGCTCATCGGCCTGGTCGACCTTGGCGGGATGGACCAGGCGCCCTGGTTGCAGGTCGTCACTCCACTGCATTTCGGCCTGCCCACGTTCGAACTCGCGCCCATTCTCTCGATGTGCCTGGTGGTGGTGATCATCTTCGTCGAGTCCACCGGGATGTTCCTGGCGCTGGGCAAGATCACCGGCCAGGAAGTCTGCCCGCGCATGTTGCGGCGCGGTTTGCTGTGCGATGCCGGCGCCTCGTTCTTCGCCGGTTTCTTCAACACCTTCACCCACTCCTCGTTCGCCCAGAACATTGGCCTGGTGCAGATGACCGGCGTGCGTTGCCGGTCGGTGACCATCGTCGCCGGTGGCCTGCTGATCATCCTCAGCCTGCTGCCCAAGGCCGCCTTCCTGGTGGCCTCGATTCCGCCGGCAGTGCTGGGCGGCGCGGCGATCGCGATGTTCGGCATGGTCGCCGCCACGGGGATCAGGATTCTCCAGGAGGCCGATATCGCCGACCGCCGCAATCAGTTGCTGGTCGCCGTCAGCATCGGCATGGGCCTGATCCCGGTGGTGCGTCCGGAGTTTTTCGCCCATCTGCCGCTGTGGATGAACCCGATCACTCACAGCGGCATCGCGATGGCCACGATCAGCGCCCTGGTGCTGAACCTGCTGTTCAACATCCTCGGCGGTCGCGAACGGGCCCGTGTCAACGACTGCCACGCCCACTGACTGAACGGTCCTGGCGACCTCACCTGTGGCAGAGGTTCGCCCCTGCCGGAGGAGGATGCCTGCGCCCTGCAAAAACACAACGACAGGAAGCAACCGATGATCCAGGCACGAAAAACCCGTTGTCAGTCTGCGACCGCAAGGCACTTGAGGCCTGGTCGAGGAGCCAGTATTCTCCGCGCCCTCCCGAATACCAGCCGCACAGAAGCTGACCGGATCGATGAGTTTTTACCTCGACGAAAAAAAGGCGCCGCACCAGAGCGCCAACGTGAACAACAACGTGAAACACCTACTTTTTTGGGAGCAACCGAATGAAACGTACGTGCACTAGCCTGATGCTGGCGGGATCCATGCTGGCCGGGGGCCAGGCGGTGGCTGGCGACTTGTTTCAATGGCAAAACAACAGCCTGACCTACCTGTATGGCAAGGACTTCCAGGTCAACCCGCGTATCCAGCAGACCGTGACGTTCGAGCACGCCGACGCCTGGAAATATGGGGACAACTTCTTCTTCATCGACAAGATCTTCTACAACGGCAAGGAGGATGATTTCGCGGGCAAGAACACCCACTACGGCGAGTTCAGCCCGCGCCTGTCGTTCGGCAAGATCTTCGATCAGAAGCTGGCGTTCGGCCCGGTCAAGGATGTGCTGCTGGCCATGACCTACGAGTTCGGCGAAAACGACACCGAGGCCTACCTGATCGGTCCGGGCTTCGACCTGGACATCCCGGGCTTCGATTACTTCCAGCTCAACTTCTACAACCGCAACACCGAAGGCAGCCGCCCGGGTGACGATATCTGGCAGATCACCCCGGCCTGGGCCTACACCATCCCGGTCGGCGACTCGAACATCCTGATCGACGGCTTCATCGACTGGGTGGTCGACAACGACGTCAACCGCCGAGGCGAATACCACGCCAACCTGCACATCGTGCCGCAGATCAAATACGACCTGGGCAAGGCGCTGAACCTGGGCGAGAAGCAGTTGTACGTGGGTGTCGAGTACGACTACTGGAAGAACAAGTACGGGATCGAAGACAGCTCGGGCTTCAAGACCGATCAGAGCACCACCAGCTTCCTGGTCAAGGTTCACTTCTGATTTGAACGGCTTCGCGGGCAAGCCCCTCGCTTGCCCGCGAAGGCCACTCCACCGCTATCAGGCCGTGACCACCAACTCAGGCAACCCCAGAAACCGACTCAACTCCTCGCGTTTGGCCAGCGCATCGCGCCGCCCCAGGTCAATCAACTCGCTGCAATACCCCGCCTCGAACAGCAGGTAACTCAACACCCCCGCCCCACTCGTCCGGGTCGCCCCCGGGCCGCGCAGGAACAGGCGCAGTGCCGCCGGCATTTCCTGGCGATGCCGCGCGGCAATCTCGTCGATCGGCTGGCTTGGCGAAATCACCAGCACCTCCACCGGCGCCACGCCCAGCGTACGCACCGGCGTGCCATCGGGCATGAGGTGGCTGAACTGATTCAAACGCTGCAACAGCTCGATATCGCTTTCCAGGCTGTCAATGAAGGTGCTGTTGAGCATGTGCCCGCCGATTTGCGCCAGCGTCGGCTGCTGCCCGGTGTAGGCGCGTTGCAGCGGCTGTTCGGGGTCGACGCCACGCGGGTTGCCGCTCACCCCCACCACCAGCACGCGACTGGCCCCCAGGTGCAGGGCCGGGCTGATCGGTGCCGACTGGCGCACCGCGCCATCGCCGAAATACTCTTCGTCGATTTTCACCGGGGCAAACAGCAAAGGGATCGCCGAACTGGCGAGCAGGTGTTCCACCGACAATTGCGCAGGCACGCCAATCCGCCGATGGCGCAACCAGGCATCGATGGTGCCGCCACCCTGGTAAAAGGTCACGGCCTGGCCGGACTCGTAGCCGAACGCGGTGACCGCCACGGCCTTCAACTGCTGTTGCGCGATGGCGTCGGCGATGCCGCTCATGTGCAGCTTGTCGTTGAGCAGATCCCGCAGCGGTGAGCTGTCGAGCAACGCCACCGGGACCTGGCTGCCCAGGCCGAGCAGGCTGTGGCCGACGAAGCGACTGGCCTGGCGGATCACCCCGGGCCAATCGCTGCGCAGCACCAGATGGCTGCGAAAGCCCTGCCAGAAAGCGGTCAGGCGCTCGATGGCGCTGCGAAAATCAGTCGCGCCGCTGGCCAGGCTGACCGCATTGATCGCCCCGGCCGACGTGCCGACGATCACCGGAAACGGATTGTCCGCGCCCAACGGCAGGAGTTCGGCTATCGCTGCCAACACCCCGACCTGATAGGCCGCCCGAGACCCACCGCCGGAAAGAATCAATCCTGTAACCGGTTCAGCAGGATTCATCGCAACGCTCCATGGTGCCGGGTCGGATATCATCGCTCCCACCCTGTCTGATACTGCACCTGTGGGAGCGGGCCTGCTCGCCCCTGCAGGCTATCGGTGATTCAACCGCGTTTGGCATACAACCGGGGCTCGCCCGGCGGGCGGCTCTTGAAGCGACGATGGGCCCAGAGGTATTGCTCCGGGCACTCGCGCAACACACCCTCGATCCACTGGTTGATTCGCAGGCAGTCTTCTTCCTCGGTTTCACCGGGAAACCCTTCGAGCGGCGCATGGATCACCAGCCGATAGCCGCTGCCGTCTGCCAGGCGCTCCTGGGTGAACGGCACCACCAGCGCCTTGCCCAGCCGCGCAAACTTGCTGGTGGCGGTAACGGTTGCCGCCTGAATGCCGAACAGCGGCACGAAGATGCTTTGCTTGGCGCCGTAATCCTGATCCGGTGCGTACCAGATCGCCCGACCGGCACGCAGCAGCTTGAGCATGCCGCGCACGTCCTCGCGCTCCACGGCCAGCGAGTCGAGGTTGTGGCGTTCGCGACCGTTGCGCTGGATGTAGTCGAACAGCGGGTTCTTGTGCTCGCGGTACATGCCGTCGATGGTGTGCTGTTGCCCCAACAGCGCCGCGCCGATTTCCAGCGTGGTGAAATGCACGGCCATGAGGATCACGCCCTTGCCTTCGCGCTGGGCTTTCTGCAGGTGCTCCAGGCCTTCGACATGGGCCAGTTTCGCCAGGCGTTCGCGCGACCACCACCAGCTCATGGCCATTTCAAAGAAGGCGATGCCCGTGGACGCGAAGTTTTCCTTGAGCAGGCGCTTACGCTCGGCGGCGGACTTTTCCGGGAAACACAGCTCGAGATTGCGCCGGGCGATGCTGCGCCGGTCGCCCGCCAGACGGTACATCAGGGCCCCGAGGGCGCGACCGATGAACAGCAACGCCGGGTACGGCAATTGAACGATCAGCCACAACAGCCCCAGCCCACACCACAACGGCCAGAAACGCGGCATCAGAAATGTTTTATTGAAACTCGGGCGATCCATTGAATGTTCCGCAAAGACAGTGGCCGCGCATTCTACATCGTTCGACCCGGCTTGCGGCTGGCGAGCGTTCTCGTTATAAGTCTGGGCACTTTTAGTGACAAGCCGTTGTATGCCGACCATGAGCCAAACCGAATCGCAAGACCAGGATCCCGTGTTCCAGTTGAAGGGCAGCATGCTCGCCATCACCGTGCTGGAGCTGGCCCGCAACGACCTCGACAGCCTCGATCGGCAACTGGCCGCCAAAGTCGCCCAGGCGCCTGGTTTCTTCAGCAACGCGCCGCTGGTCCTGGCGCTGGACAAGCTCCCGGCCAGCGAAGGGACCGTCGACCTGCCAGGCCTGATGCGCATCTGCCGCCAGCACGGCCTGCGCACCCTGGCCATCCGTGCCAGCCGCATCGAGGACATTGCCGCGGCGATCGCGGTCGACTTGCCGGTGCTGCCACCCTCCGGTGCCCGTGAGCGTGCGCTGGAGCCGCTGGAAGTTGCCGTCGCGAAGAAACCGGAAAAACCGCCGGAACCGACGATCAAGCCGACCCGGATCATCACTTCGCCCGTACGCGGCGGCCAACAGGTGTACGCCCAGGGCAGCGACCTGGTGGTGATCTCCTCGGTCAGCCCGGGGGCGGAACTTCTCGCCGATGGCAACATCCATGTATACGGCGCGATGCGTGGACGCGTACTGGCCGGCGTCAAGGGCGATACGAAAGCCAGGATTTTCTGTCAGCAGATGACCGCTGAACTGGTGTCTATCGCCGGCCACTACAAGGTGTCAGAAGACTTGCGCCGCGACCCGTTATGGGGTGCCGGCGTTCAGGTCAGCCTGTCGGGCGACGTGTTGAACATCATTCGGCTTTAACGGATACTGCCGCATTTTCCAAGCATCTCTAAAACGTAGCGAAAACGGCTCAAACGAAGTAGGAAAATGGTCAAAAGCGGTGTTTACCAGAGGTAGGCGCGGTTCAGGACCGGATTCCAGCCAAGGCTGTCCGACTGTAGTCGTTTTTTTCAAGAGATGTTTTTCAGGGACCAGAAGTCCTTTTTCCTTAGGGGTGAAACACCTTGGCCAAGATTCTAGTGGTTACATCCGGCAAGGGTGGTGTGGGTAAGACCACCACCAGTGCTGCTATCGGTACCGGCCTCGCTCTGCGCGGGCACAAGACAGTGATCGTCGACTTCGACGTGGGTTTGCGTAACCTCGACCTGATCATGGGTTGCGAGCGTCGCGTGGTGTATGACTTCGTCAACGTGGTCAACGGCGAAGCCAACCTGCAACAAGCCCTGATCAAAGACAAGCGCCTGGAAAACCTCTACGTACTGGCCGCCAGTCAGACCCGCGACAAAGACGCGCTGACCCTCGAAGGCGTGGAAAAAGTCCTGATGGAGCTCAAGGAACAATTTGACTTCGTGGTCTGCGACTCCCCGGCCGGCATCGAGAAAGGTGCGCACCTGGCCATGTACTTCGCCGATGAAGCGATTGTCGTGACCAACCCGGAAGTCTCCTCCGTACGTGACTCGGACCGCATGCTCGGCCTGCTGGCCAGCAAATCGCGTCGCGCTGAAAAAGGCGAAGACCCGATCAAGGAGCACCTGCTGCTGACCCGCTACAACCCGCAACGCGTCCATGACGGCGAGATGCTGGGTGTCGAAGACGTCAAGGAAATCCTTGCCGTGACCCTGCTGGGCGTGATTCCCGAGTCCCAGGCGGTGCTCAAGGCATCCAACTCCGGCGTTCCGGTGATCCTCGACGATCAGAGCGACGCCGGTCAGGCGTACAGCGATGCGGTCGAACGCCTGCTGGGCAAAACCGTGGAGCATCGGTTTCTCGATGTGACGAAGAAAGGATTCTTTGAGCGTCTGTTTGGAGGCCGGTAATGAATATTTTTGACTTCTTTCGTGCTAACAAGAAGCCCAGTACCGCCTCGGTAGCGAAAGAGCGTCTACAGATCATCGTGGCGCACGAACGCGGCCAACGCAGTACACCGGACTACCTGCCCGCCTTGCAGAAGGAATTGGTCGAGGTGATCCGCAAGTACGTCAATATCGGGTCCGATGACGTGCACGTCGCCCTGGAAAACCAGGGTAGCTGCTCGATTCTGGAACTCAATATCACCCTGCCAGATCGCTGAGTCGATCCGGCTGGAGCCACGGCGGCTCAGGTTTTTCGCCCCTGCACGGGGTGAAAGGCCTGAGCCGCCGTTGGCGTTTGTTACGAGACTGTTTCAATGCCGCTGTCCAACATCCGCATCATCCATCAGGACGCCGCCGTATTGGTGGTGGACAAACCGACCCTGTTGCTTTCCGTACCCGGCCGGGCTGATGACAACAAGGACTGCCTGATCACCCGCCTGCAGGAAAACGGCTACCCCGAAGCCCGTATCGTCCATCGCCTGGATTGGGAAACCTCCGGCATCATTCTGCTCGCCCGTGACCCTGACACCCATCGCGAACTGTCACGCCAGTTTCACGATCGCGAAACCGAGAAAGCCTACACTGCGCTCTGCTGGGGCCAGCCGGCACTGGACAGCGGCAGCATCGACCTGCCCTTGCGCTACGACCCACCGACCAAGCCGCGCCACGTGGTGGACCACGAGTTCGGCAAAAACGCCCTGACGTTCTGGCGCGTACTCGAACGCTGCGGTGACTGGTGCCGGGTGGAGCTGACGCCCATCACCGGCCGCTCCCACCAATTGCGCGTGCACATGCTCTCCATCGGCCACCCGCTGCTGGGCGACGGTCTGTACGCCCATGCGCAGGCGCTGGCAGCCTGGCCACGGCTGTGCCTGCATGCGAGCATGCTCAGCTTCACCCATCCACAGACCGGCGAGCGCCTGCGTTTCGAGTGTCCGGCACCGTTTTAGGCACAACCTCGATGGGCCATTGTTCGCTTGAGTGGATGGCAGCGGCGACGAACACAGCCTCGAACGAACACTCGGACATTGCGGCTTGCCTGAAAAATCGGATCTCAACCGGAGCCTGAGGCTTTGGGCGAACGTCGCGCCCAAAGCCTCAGGCCAATACGTTAAACTGGCGCCATTGCTGTCTGGAGCTATTTATGCGCGAAGAGTTGAACCAAGGCCTGATCGATTTCCTCAAGGCCTCCCCCACCCCGTTCCATGCCACTGCCAGCCTTGTTCAACGTTTGGAAGCGGCGGGCTATCAACGCCTCGATGAACGCGAGCCCTGGAACACCGAAGCCAACGGCCGCTACTACGTCACCCGCAATGACTCTTCGATCGTCGCCATCAAGATGGGCCGTCATTCGGCGCTGCACGGCGGCATTCGCATGGTCGGTGCCCATACCGACAGCCCCTGCCTGCGGGTCAAGCCCCAACCGGAACTGCAACGCCAGGGGTTCTGGCAACTGGGCGTCGAAGTCTACGGCGGCGCGCTGCTCGCGCCCTGGTTCGACCGCGACCTGTCCCTGGCCGGCCGCGTGACCTTCCGCCGCGATGGCAAGGTCGAAAGCCAACTGATCGACTTCAAGGCGCCGATCGCGATCATTCCGAACCTGGCCATTCACCTCAACCGTGAAGCCAACATGGGCTGGGCCATCAACGCCCAGACCGAGCTACCGCCGGTCCTTGCGCAATTTGCCGGTGACGAGCGCGTGGACTTCCGTGCCGTCCTCACCAACCAGCTGGCACTGGAACACGGCCTGAACGCCGACGTGGTACTCGACTACGAGCTGAGCTTCTACGACACCCAAAGCGCTGCGGTCATCGGCCTGCATGGCGACTTCATCGCCGGCGCGCGCCTGGACAACCTGCTGTCGTGCTACGCCGGCCTGCAGGCCCTGCTGACGGCCGACACCGATGAAACCTGTGTGCTGGTGTGCAACGACCACGAGGAGGTCGGCTCGTGCTCCGCCTGCGGCGCTGACGGCCCGATGCTCGAGCAGACCCTGCGCCGGCTGCTGCCCGATGGTGACGAGTTCGTACGCACCATTCAGAAGTCGCTGCTGGTTTCGGCCGACAACGCCCACGGCGTCCACCCCAACTACGCCGACAAGCACGACGCCAACCACGGCCCGAAACTCAACGCCGGCCCAGTGATCAAGGTCAACAGCAACCAGCGCTACGCCACCAACAGCGAAACCGCCGGTTTCTTCCGCCACCTGTGCATGGCCGAAGAAGTGCCGGTGCAAAGCTTCGTGGTCCGCAGCGACATGGGCTGCGGCTCGACCATCGGCCCGATCACCGCCAGCCACCTGGGTGTGCGCACCGTGGACATCGGCCTGCCGACGTTCGCCATGCACTCGATCCGCGAACTGTGCGGCAGCCACGACCTGGCGCACCTGGTCAAGGTACTGAGCGCGTTCTACGCCAGCCGGGAATTGCCGTAACCCTGAACAGCATGCCCACTCCCACAGTGAACACCCCAAAAGCCTGTGGGAGCGGGCTCGCCCGCCAAGGCGGCACGCAAGGGCGGCAGGCCAAGGCGGCACGCAAGGGTGGCACGCCAAGGCGGCACGCCAAGGCGGCAGACAGGACAACACAAATTTTATCTGCTCACCGATTCATTTCTGATACACATCACTTCCTGCCACGCAAAAGCCACCTAAACTTCAGATACCCCTTTCGACAAGGCCGTCGCACATGATCTCGATGTCTTCATTCCACGCCATGCTGATCCCGATTCTCGCCGGGATGATCCTGCTGGCGATTGGCTTCAACTTCCGCGACAAGAATGCCGGCGTACTGGCGATGTGGATCGGGATGCTGACCATCCTCGCCACCGTGGTCTTCAAGATCCTGGCCAAACTCAACGAATAAAATCCTCGCCCCCGACTCGCATTGACTTTGGCGGGCTCGTACACTCGGTCAATCTGCTTCTTTCAAGGTTGACCGCCTAGTGTTCGCTCGTTTATCTGCCCTGCCCTGCCTATTCTTCATCTGCCTCCTGGCGTTGCTGCCGATCCAGCCTGCCCAGGCCGTCGGCCTGCCCAGCCTGCTCGGCAGCTCGTCCAGCCCCCAGCCCGAGGCGCAGGAACCGCTTGGCCAATCCCTGGACGAAGTCATCAAATCGCTGGAAAACGATCAGCAGCGCAGCAAGCTGCTGGCCGACCTGAAGAAACTGCGCGACGCCACCAAAAAAGCCCAGCCCGCCGCCGAAGAAGGCGTACTCAGCCTGATCGGCGGCACGCTGAATCGTTTCGAACAACAGTTCTCCGGTACCGACAGTCCGGTCACTCGCTGGACCCGGGAGTTCTCCCTGGCCCAGGACGAACTGGAGGCCCTGATCCTGCCGGCCAATGAATGGCTGCCGATCATCTTCGGCTTCGCTGTCGTCCTGGCGCTCTGGAGCCTGCTGGCCGCGGCGCTGATCTGGCTCAGCCATCGGGTGCGGATGCGCTTCGGCCTGACCGAGGAACTGCCGCAACATCCCAGGGCCCTCGACATGCTGCGCTTTGCCTTGCGCAAACTCGGGCCCTGGCTGATTGCCCTGGTGATCACCGTGTACATGAGTTACGCCCTGCCCTCTTCACTGGGTAAAAGCCTGGCCATGGTCCTGGCCTACGCACTGGTGGTCGGCACCTGCTTCTCGGCGATCTGCGTCATTGCCTTCTCCCTGCTGGACGGCCCCCATCGCCACCGCGCCCTGTACATCCTGCGGCACCAGGCTTTTCGCCCGCTGTGGCTGATCGGCAGCTTCGCCGCGTTCGGCGAAGCCCTGAACGATCCGCAACTGGTCAGCAGTCTCGGCAGCCATCTGGCGCACACCGCCGCCACGTTCGCCAACGTAATGGCCGCGCTGTCCACCGGATTGTTCATCCTGCGTTTTCGCCGCCCCATCGCCCACCTGATCCGCAACCAGCCTCTGTCCCGACGCCTGACCCGGCGCGCACTCAGTGACACCATCGATATCCTCGGGACTTTCTGGTACGTACCGGCCCTGGTGCTGGTGGCGATCTCGCTATTCGCCACTTTCCTCTCGGCCGGCGATACCAGCACGGCGCTGCGCCAGTCACTGATCTGCACCGTGCTGCTGGTGTTGTGCATGGTCATCAACGGGCTGGTGCGCCGCCACGCACAGAAACCGCAACGCGGACTCAAGCGCCATGCGCTGTATTCCGAACGCCTGAAAAGCTTCTTCTACACCCTTGCCCATCTGCTGGTGTGGCTGGCGTTCATCGAACTCGGCCTGCGAGTCTGGGGCATGTCGCTGATTGCGTTTACCGAAGGCGACGGCCATGAAGTCAGCGCCAAACTGTTCGGCCTCGGTGGCACGCTGCTGTTTGCCTGGCTGATCTGGATTCTCAGCGACACGGCGGTGCACCACGCGCTCACCCGTTCGCGCAAAGGCCTGGCCAATGCGCGCGCGCAGACGATGATGCCGCTGATTCGTAACGTGCTGTTCGTGGCGATTTTCATCGTGGCGCTGATTGTCGCCCTGGCGAACATGGGCATGAACGTCACGCCGCTGCTGGCAGGCGCCGGCGTGATCGGCCTGGCCATCGGCTTCGGTGCGCAGTCGCTGGTGGCCGACCTGATCACCGGACTGTTCATCATCATCGAAGACTCCCTGGCCATCGACGACTACGTGGATGTCGGTGGTCATCTCGGCACCGTCGAAGGCCTGACCATCCGCACCGTACGCCTGCGGGACATCGACGGCATCGTCCACACGATTCCGTTCAGCGAAATCAAGAGCATCAAGAACTACTCGCGGGAGTTCGGCTACGCGATCTTCCGCGTGGCGATCCCCGCCAACATGGACATCGACAACGCAATCAAACTGATGCGCGACGTCGGCCAGAAGATGCGCACCGATCCGCTGCAGCGGCGCAACATCTGGTCGCCCCTGGAGATTCAGGGGGTCGAGAGTTTCGAGTCCGGCAACGCGATCCTGCGGGCCCGCTTCAAGACCGCGCCCATCAAGCAGTGGGAGGTTTCCCGGGCCTTCAACCTGTCGCTGAAGCGGCATCTGGACGAAGCCGGGCTCGACCTGGCGATGCCGCGCATGACCGTGCAGGTGGTCACCGCCGGAGGCGGCCAGGCCACGGAGTAAACCTGACACACTGCGGCGCAGTCGGACTCATCGCGAGCAGGCTGCTCCCACAGGATTGGCAGCCACCCCAAAACCCAGGCAAAAAAAATCCCCGAACCAGTCGGGGATTTTTTTCGATCAATCAGCCAACAGGCCGATCAATCTTCGCGATAGCGACGCAGCTTCAACTGCTTGCCAGCCACACGAGTGTCCTTCAGTTTGGTCAGCAACTTCTCCAGACCATCTTCCGGCAGCTCGACGAGGCTGAAGCTGTCACGCACCTGGATGCGACCGATGGCTTCACGGGCCAGACCACCTTCGTTGAGGATGGCGCCCAGCAGGTTCTTGGCAGCGATGCCATCACGCGCACCCAGCGCGGTACGGCAGCGAGCACGGCCTTCACCCAGCGGCATCGGAGCACGACGCTCGCGGTCACTACGCTCCGGACGATCGCCGGAACGCTCCGGACGATCGCCACGCGGAGCGCTGTTCGGCACCAGCGGACGTTCTTTCTCGATAGCGGCCAGGTTCAGCGCTTGACCGTTGGTAGCCTTGCGCAGCAGGGCTGCGGCCAGGGCACGTGGGCTGCAACCGATGTCGGCGGTCAGGCGATCGAGCAGATCACCGTGGGTCGATTCGGCTTCAGCCACCAGCGGCGACAGGCTGTTGGTCAGTTTCTTGATGCGCGCATCCAGAACGGCTTGAGCGTCCGGCAGGCGAACTTCCGCAACCTTCTGACCGGTTACACGCTCGATCACTTGCAGCATGCGACGCTCACGCGGAGTGACCAGCAGCAGCGCACGGCCTTCGCGACCGGCACGGCCGGTACGGCCGATACGGTGAACGTAGGATTCCGGGTCGTACGGCATGTCAACGTTGAACACGTGAGTGATGCGCGGAACGTCCAGGCCACGAGCCGCAACGTCGGTCGCCACAACGATGTCCAGACGGCCATCCTTGAGGGAGTCGATCACACGCTCACGCTGGTTCTGGGCAATGTCACCGTTCAGCGCAGCGGCTTTGTAGCCTTTGGCTTCCAGGGCGCTGGCCAGGTCCAGGGTCGCTTGCTTGGTCCGCACGAACATGATCAGCGCGTCGAAATCTTCCACTTCCAGCAAGCTGAGAACGGCAGACGTCTTCTGGTCAGCGTGAACCAACAGGTGAGCCTGTTCGATCGCGGTAACGGTCTGGGTCTTGCTCTGGATCTTCACGTGCTTTGGATCGCGCAGGTGACGCTCGGCGATGGCACGGATCGACTGCGGCAGGGTGGCCGAGAACAATACGGTCTGACGGGTTTCCGGCATGGCCTTGAAGATGACTTCCAGGTCGTCCATGAAGCCCAGTTTGAGCATTTCGTCTGCTTCGTCGAGAACCAGGTGGTTCACGGTCTGCAGCACTTTTTCGTCGCGACGCAGGTGGTCGCACAGACGGCCCGGTGTGGCGACAACGATCTGTGCGCCATTACGGATTGCTTTCAGTTGTGGGCCCATCGGCGCGCCGCCGTAGACAGCCACAACAGTGACGCCCGGCATTTGCTTGGCGTAGGTTTCGAAAGCGGTTGCAACTTGTAGCGCCAACTCACGGGTTGGGGCCAGGATCAGAGCTTGCGGCTCGCGCTTGGACGGATCGATGCGGTGCAGGATAGGCAGGGCAAAGGCGGCGGTTTTACCGGTACCGGTTTGCGCCTGGCCAATCATATCGTGACCGGCGAGGATGATCGGGATCGACTGCTGCTGAATGGCCGAAGGCTCTTCATAGCCGGTAGCGACTACTGCAGCGACAATATTGGGATGAAGTTCAAGAGCGGCGAAGCCGCCGATTTCCTGGGTCATGGGTCTGCCTCTAAGTGCATCCGCAAAGACCCATGCTCCAAAGCTGCGCATGCCGTGTTGAGACTCAAGAGTCGCCCTGGCAGCTTTGTCGGCGGGGATTTGCGAAAACGAATGAATGAAAAGATTCGTCAAGGAAGAGTCCGGTGTGCGGACGTGCAGCTGAAGGTGACTTCGAATTGCGCTACCTAAACGCGGCCCGGTTAAAGGCCGGCGCGCACTATACCGGAATTCGCTCGGAATGGGAGCTTTATTTGTCGGAAAACTGACGGATATACCGTTGCGCCGCCGACCTTTGCGGATAATCGGGCAAGCGTCTACTTTTCAAAGGCCCGGCCCTGCTGGCGCTGATGCTAAAACGTTTCACTTCGACAATGCCGTCCCGTGTCCCGAGATCCCCCCAGCGAGGAAAGCGCCATGAATCAGCCCGCCCGCAGTCGCGTCACCCGGGAGCGACAAGGTCATGTGCTGTTGATCGGCCTCGATCGGGTGGCCAAGCGCAACGCATTCGACCTCGATCTGCTGAACGAACTGAGCCTGGCCTATGGCGAATTCGAGGCCGACAGCGAGGCGCGGGTCGTGGTGGTGTTTGGCCATGGCGAGCATTTCACCGCCGGGCTCGACCTGCTCAGCGCCAGCGCGGAGTTGGCCAAAGGCTGGCAAGCACCACCCGGAGGCTGCGATCCGTGGGGGGTGTTCGCCGGACCCAGGGTCAGCAAACCGGTGATCGTCGCCGCGCAAGGTTACTGCCTGACCATCGGCATCGAGCTGATGCTGGCCGCTGACATCAACCTTTGCGCGAGCAACACCCGCTTCGCCCAGAAAGAAGTGCAACGCGGGATCTTCCCGTTCGGTGGCGCGACGCTGCGCCTGCACCAGGTGGCCGGCTGGGGCAATGCCATGCGCTGGCTGCTGACCGGCGACGAGTTCGATGCCCACGACGCGCTGCACCTGGGCCTGGTTCAGGAGGTCATGGCCAGCGAGGACCTGTTGCCACGCGCCATAGAGTTGGCGCAGCGGATCGCCCGCCAGGCGCCCCTGGGGGTGCAGGCGACACTGATGTCGGCGCGCCAGGCGCGTTACGAAGGTGAGACGGTCGCGGCGCAGGGATTGCCCGCGCTGGCGAAGAAGCTGTTGGCGAGCGAGGACGCCAGGGAGGGGGTGCGGTCGATGGTCGAAAGACGGCCCGGTGTGTTCAAGGGGCTTTAGTTCTCGGTTGTCTGTGGAGCCTGTCGCGAGCAGGCTCGCTCCCACACGATTGTGCTGGACTTGTGGGAGCGAGCCCGCTCGCGACAGGCCCTCACGGACAATGACTCAGGTCGCCGGGCGAATCGCCTTGATCAATGGCTGCAACGAATACCCCAGACGCGGCGCCAGCGCTTCGGCCCGGGCGACCAGGCCGTCCATGTCCAGTTCCTGGTCCAGCTCCGAAGGCACGATCAGAATCACATTGCCCTCCTTCACCGGCAATTCCCAGTAATGCCGGTGATAAAGCCCGCGCAACAACGCCGCGCCCAAAGGCTTGCCATCATCGGTGGCCCACTGGTTGATCACCAGCCAGCCTCCCGGGGTCAGGCGCTTCTGGCAGTTTTCCAGGAAACGCCAGGCCAGATGCCCGACACCCGGCCCGACGTCGGTATACAGGTCGACGAAAATCAGGTCGGCCGGCTCGGCAGTTTCCAGCAACTCCAGGGCATCGCCGACCCGGATGTAAAGACGCGGGTCATCATCCAGCCCAAGGTACTCGATGGCCAGGCGCGGCACGTCCGGGCGCAGCTCGATGGCTTCGACATCTTCCAGTGGCAGGAACTTCAGGCAGGCCTGGGTCAGGGTGCCAGCCCCCAGACCGAGAAACAGTGCACTCTCCGGCTGTTCATGGCACAGCGCGCCGATCAGCATCGCCCGGGTGTAATCGTATTCGAGCCAGCTCGGGTCGGCAGTGAACACGCAACTCTGCTCGATGGCATCACCAAACTCGAGGAAGCGGTAATCGGCCACTTCCAGCACGCGAATCACGCCAAACTCGTCCCGTACCTCGGCGAGCAGATGCTCGACGCGCTCCTCAGTCATTTCGTCTCCTGATCGTCACCCGCTGCGGCAACACGATAAACCGCACGATGACGCGGCAAAGGCGCAATTGTCCGCGAAGCGACGGGAACAGGTCACGCACTAATTTGCTGATAACATGAGCGCCCGAGCGTAAAACAACCGAGACCGTGATGAGCCAACCCTGGAGCCCTGACAGCTGGCGCGCCCTGCCGATCCAGCAACAACCCCTCTACCCCGACGCAGCGCATTTGCGCCAGGTCGAGCAAACCCTGGCCAGCTACCCGCCGCTGGTGTTTGCCGGGGAAGCCCGGGAATTGCGCCGTCAGTTCGCCGAAGTCACCCAGGGCCGCGCGTTTCTGTTGCAGGGCGGCGACTGCGCCGAAAGCTTCGCCGAGTTCTCCGCCGCAAAAATCCGCGACACCTTCAAGGTGCTGTTGCAAATGGCGATCGTCATGACCTTCGCCGCCGGCTGCCCGGTGGTCAAGGTCGGGCGCATGGCCGGCCAGTTCGCCAAGCCGCGCTCGGCCAACGACGAAACCATCGACGGTGTGACCCTGCCGGCCTACCGTGGCGACATCGTCAACGGGATCGGCTTCGACGAGAAAAGCCGCGTGCCGGACCCGGAGCGCCTGCTGCAGTCCTATCACCAGTCCACCGCGACCCTGAACCTGCTGCGCGCCTTTGCCCAGGGTGGCTTTGCCGACCTGCACCAGGTGCACAAGTGGAACCTGGACTTCATTGCCAACTCCGCACTGGCCGAGAAGTACAGCCACCTTGCCGACCGCATCGATGAAACCCTGGCCTTCATGCGTGCCTGCGGCATGGACAGCTCGCCGCAACTGCGCGAGACCAGCTTCTTCACCGCCCACGAGGCGCTGCTGCTGAACTATGAAGAAGCCTTCGTGCGCCGCGACAGCCTGACCAACGATTATTACGATTGCTCGGCGCACATGCTGTGGATCGGTGACCGCACCCGCCAACTCGACGGTGCCCACGTCGAATTCCTGCGCGGGGTGAACAACCCGATCGGGGTCAAGGTCGGCCCGAGCATGGACCCCGATGACCTGATCCGCCTGATCGACGTGCTCAACCCGGACAACGACCCGGGACGCCTGAACCTGATCGCCCGAATGGGCGCGAACAAGGTCGGCGATCATCTGCCGGCGCTGATCCGAGCGGTGCAGCGTGAAGGCAAGCAGGTGCTCTGGAGCAGCGATCCGATGCACGGCAACACCATCAAGGCCAGCAGTGGCTACAAGACCCGCGACTTCGCGCAAATCCTCGGCGAGGTGAAGCAGTTCTTTCAGGTGCATCAGGCGGAAGGCAGCTATGCCGGCGGTATTCACATCGAGATGACCGGGCAGAACGTCACCGAGTGCATCGGCGGTGCGCGGCCGATCACCGAGGACGGGTTGTCGGATCGCTACCACACCCACTGCGACCCGCGGATGAATGCCGACCAGTCGCTGGAACTGGCGTTTTTGATTGCCGAGACGTTGAAACAGGTTCGGCGGTAAATCGCGTGACGCCCTTCGCGAGCAGGCTCGCTCCCACCCGTGCGGTCACGTGGGAGCGGGCCTGCTCGCGATTACCGCCCATTCAGGCGCCACCCATGCTGATAAATGCCACGCGCAACCTGTCCGCACTCGCCCGCCGGCAATTGAGTTGCACCCGCGCCAGCCCCAGCCAATCGGCCATCTGCCGCAAATTGACCGCCAGCGCCAGCATCCCCTGCTCATCCAGCCCCGGCTCTTCTTCATGCACCGCGTGCACCGCCAATTGCCCGTTGGCCCGCTCCGCGCGCAGATCCACCCGTGCGGCGATCCGCTCGTTGTGCAGGAACGGCAGCACGTAATAGCCATAGACCCGCTTATCCTGCGGTGTGTAGATCTCCAGTCGATAACGGAAATCAAACAACCGCTCGGTGCGGCTACGCTCCCAGACCAACGAATCAAACGGTGACAGCAAGGCACTGGCATCGACCTTGCGTGGCACCTTCGGCTCGGGCAGGCAATAAGCCGCCTGGCGCCACCCCTGAACCTCGCAAGCTTGCAACTCGCCCGCCTCCACCAACTCCGCCAGGCGCGGACGCGCGTCGCCCGGGTTCAGGCGGAAGTAGTCGCGCAAATCCTTCTCCGTCGCCACCCCCAAGGCATGGGCGGCATGCAGTAACAGACCGCGTTGCGCCTCGTCTTCGGTCAGCAACGGTTGTTGCAGAATCGCCGTGGGAATCACCCGTTCCGGCAAATCGTAGAGTCGCTCGAAACCGCGTCGCCCGGCCACGGTCACCTCGCCGGCCGCGAACAACCATTCCAGTGCATGCTTTTCCGCACTCCAGTCCCACCACGGTCCCGCCCGTTCCTGGCGCGTCGACAGGCTGCCGGCCCCCAGCGCGCCGAGTTCTTCGACCGAGGCCAGGACCCGGCGAATGGTGGCCTGCTGCTCACGCCCGAAACGCGCCAGTTGCTGATAGATGTCTTCGCCGCGGCGCGCGCGCGCCATGCGCCAGCGCATCAGCGGGTACATCGACAGTGGCAGCAGCGAAGCTTCGTGCCCCCAGTACTCGAACAGCGTGCGACGCCGGCCCGAACTCCAGGCTGCCTGGTCGAGCACATCGGATGAATACTGGCCAAGACGGGAAAACAACGGGAGGTAGTGCGAACGCACCAGCGCATTGACCGAATCGATCTGCAGGAGACCCAGGCGTTCGATCAGGCGATTGAGCTGAACTGCCTTGATCACCGCCGGCGACTGGCGCCCGTTGAATCCCTGGGCGGCCAACGCCAGGCGGCGAGCCTGTTTGATGGAAAAGGACAGCGTTGCGGGCATGGGCATCTCCTTGTCTGCTCGCAACCTACCTCACCGGGAGAGGGTTTGTGTAGTTGTGGGTGGCTCATTTGTGCATCGGGTCATCCCAGAACGGGCGGATGGCTTCATGCTCGACATCCGCGCGACTGATGCCGATGTCCTTCAGCGCCTCATCGCTCATGCTTGCCAGCAACTCGCGCTCACGGTGCAATTCGTACCAGCGGCTGATCTTGTGCAGCAGGTCCGACACCACATGGATGGAGTGTTTTTCAACGTCTGCGTAACCTTTTTGACCTTTCATCTTGTTGCCCTCCGTTTGGGATGGCTCAAGTGTCGCGCCAGGGCTAAGATCAATCCAACGAATGTTTCTTATGCAACACATCTCGGAGATTGATGAATGTCCGCCTACCCGAGTATCGACACGGAAGTGCTGCGCACCTTTGTCGCCATCGCCGATCAGGGCGGTTTCACCCGCGCCGGGGAACTTGTCAACCGCACACAGTCCGCTGTGAGCATGCAGATGAAGCGGCTGGAAGAGGATGTGCTACAGCGTCAACTGTTCCAGCGCGATGGCCGCCAGGTGCGGCTGACCGCCGAAGGCCAGGTGCTGCTGGGGTATGCCCGGCGTATCCTCAAGCTGCACAGCGAGGTGTTCAATACGTTGCGCGAGCCACACATGGTCGGCACGGTGCGCATCGGCACGCCGGACGATTACGTGATGCGTTTTCTGCCGGGGATTCTGCGGCGCTTTGCCCAGTCATACCCGTTGATCCAGATCGAAGTGCATTGCGAATCATCAAAACAATTGCTGCTGCGCCAGGACCTCGACCTGTCCATCGTCACTCGCGAACCGGGCAACGAGATCGGCCAGTTGTTGCGCAAGGAGCGTTTCGTCTGGGCCGAGGCGCAGTGTTTCAGCGTGCACGAGCAGACGCCGTTGCCGCTGGCGATGTTCAACAGCGATTGTTTCTGCCGCCTGTGGGCCTGCAATGCCTTGGACGCCATGGGACGCGATTATCGGGTGGCCTACAACAGCTCCAGCCTGTCGGCGATCATGGCAGTGGTCAGCGCCGGCCTGGCCGTCACCGCGCAACTGGAAAGCCTGATCACGCCCGACCTGCGCATTCTCGGTGAGGCCGAAGACCTGCCCGAATTGCCGGAAGCGAGCATCATGCTCCTGCGCAACCTGCACAATCCATCGCCGATCACCGAGTGCCTGGCCGAACACATCGTCGAAGGCTTCAAGCTTTAAGGGCGAGCAACACTGCGCACAGCACCAGGAAACCACAGAACAAACCGCGCAGCAGCCGCTCCGGCAAGGCGTGGGCGACCTTCACGCCCCAGCTGATGCTCAGCAGGCCACCAATGGCCAATGGCACGCCGATCATCCAGTCCACTTCATGGTGCACCGCATACGTCACCAGCGTGACCCCGGTGCTCGGCAGTGCCAGGGCCAGCGACAAGCCTTGGGCCACCACTTGCGTGGTGCCGAACAGGCTGGTCAATACCGGCGTCGCCACCACCGCCCCGCCGACACCGAACAGCCCCCCCATGGTGCCCGAAGCCGCGCCGAGCACACCCAGCCATGGCCAGGCGTGATTCATCTGTGATTGGGCCGGTGCGCTGGCGTGGAACATGCGCATCAGGTTGTAGGCCGACAGCGCGACCAGGAACGCGACGAACCCGAGGCGCATGGTCTGCGCATCCAGCCCCACTGCCCAGATCGAACCGATCCAGGCAAAACAGAAGCCCATGGAGGCCAGGGGCAGCGCGTGACGCAACTCGATGCGATTGCGCTGGTGATAACGCCACAGCGCCAGCAAAACATTCGGGACGACCATGACCAGAGCGGTGCCCTGGGCCATCTGTTGATCCAGGCCGCACCACACCCCCAGCAACGGAATGGCGATCAACCCGCCGCCTATGCCGAACAAGCCACCCAGGGTGCCCATGGCTGCACCAAACACGACATACAGCAAAAACTCGATCACGATCCGTTTCCCGTTGTTTCAAGCCTGTCATCCTACGCAGTCCGCGCTGGCGCGGAAACGCACAGCAACGCACAATGGCTGTGCCAACTTCGCATAAGCGCAGATCCACTCATGAACCCCAATCAGCTGACCGGGCAACTGGGCCTGTTTCTCGATGTCCTGGAAACCGGCAGTTTTTCCGCCGCGTCCCGCCGCCATCCGTTGACCCCTTCAGCCGTGGCGCGGCGCATCGACAACCTGGAGCTCGCCGTCGGCAGCCAGCTGTTCATTCGCAGCACCCACGCCGTACGGGCGACGCCGGCCGGCCTGGCATTTGCCGAACGGGCGCGGCGCATCGTCGCCGAACTGCAACTGGCCCGCGCCGAGGCCGTGTCCCTGAGCAGCGCGCCTGAGGGCCTGATCCGCATCGATGCCCCCGCCGCATTTGGCCGTCGCCACCTGGCACCGGTGATTGCGGACTTCCTGATGCTCTACCCCGGCCTCGACGTGCAACTGCACCTGATCGACAGCTTTGTCGACATGCAGGGGCTGAACCTGGGCAAGGTCGATCTGGTGCTGCGAGCCGGACAACTGGCCGACACCCGGCTGGTTGCCACGCCATTGGCGAGCATGGTGCGCATTGCCTGCGCCAGCCCTGACTACCTCAAGCGCCGGGGCGTGCCGAGCGACCCGGCGCAGTTGGTCGAGCATGACGGACTCGACTGGGACGGCCTGGCTCCGCCGTTCGCCTGGCGATTCGAGCGGGACGGGCAACTGCATTTGTACCGCCCGACGCGCATCCGCATGAGCGCCAACAATGCCGAGGCGCTGGTGTGCGGCGCACTGGCCGGGCTGGGCATCGCCCACCTGCCCACCTGGCTGGCCAGTGAATACCTGTTGCGCGGAGAGTTGCGGCCACTGTTTTGCGAAAACGGCTTGCCTGCGGCAGAAACCACCGGGATTTATGCGTTGCGCCTGGAACAGCAATCCAATACACGCAGCCGACTGTTGCTGGAATATCTGAAGAGTCGCTTCAGCCCTGTTCCGCCCTGGGATCTGGCATTGCAGCGCAACCTCGACCGACATTAGGTCGGAATTATCTGGCGCATTAAACATTTGCCCGCTAGATTCATAAGACCACCGACCAAGGCCTCGACATGACCACCGAACGCGACACCTCCTGCGACGACTTGCTGCTGGACAACCAGGCCTGCTTCGCCCTGCATTCCACCTCGCTGCTGATGACCAAGGTCTACAAGCCGCTGCTCAAGGCACTGGACCTGACCTATCCGCAGTACCTGGCCATGATGGTGTTGTGGGAACAGGACGGTCTGACCGTCGGCGAAATCAGCACGCGATTGCTGACTGACCCCGGCTCGCTGACGCCGCTGCTCAAGCGCCTGGAAGCCGAAGGCCTGCTCAGCCGCACCCGCAGCCGCGAAGATGAGCGCGTGGTGATTGTCGAACTGACCGAACAGGGACGCGCCCTTCGGGACAAGGCACGCAACATTCCCCAATGCATCCTCGGCGCCAGCGGCATGACACTCGAACGACTGCAGAGCCTGCAAAGGGAACTGCAATTTCTGCGCAGCCATTTGCAGGACAGTCTCTGACCCACAGGCCCCTCATGTGGGAGCGAGCCTGCTCGCGATGGCCGGGTGATAGTCCGCCTTGACGGTGATCGCCACACCCTTTCGCAAGCAGGCTCGCTCCCACAGGCTCCTTGTAGCCCCCAAGCATTCAACCCGCCCTACTTCCCTGCAAAATTTCCCACCTTCCAAAAACCCGCTTGAACAGCTCTATCTCGCGGCTTAAAACAAATCACAAAGCCTCATCGCTGCCCGTTTTCCAACTTTTTTGAAAATTTATCTTGCGCGCTAACTATTTGCGCGCTACATTCACCTCGCACTTACTTAACGCGCAAACATTTAGCGCAACGAATTCAAAATCCGAACGAGGCTCACATCATGCAAACTCTCTACACCGCAATCGCAACCTCCACTGGCGGCCGTGACGGTCGTGCGGTTTCCAGCGACAACATCCTCGACGTCAAACTCGCCACTCCAAAAGAACTCGGCGGTGCTGGTGGTGCGGCCACCAACCCTGAGCAACTGTTCGCAGCGGGTTACTCGGCCTGCTTCATCGGCGCCCTGAAATTCGTCGCCAGCCAGACCAAACGCAGCATCCCTGCCGACGCCTCGATCACCGCTCATGTCGGTATCGGTCAGATCCCTGGCGGTTTCGGTCTGGACATCGACCTGCACATCAGCCTGCCGGGCCTGGAACAAGCCGATGCGCAATCGCTGGTCGACGCCGCTCACCAGGTCTGCCCGTACTCCAACGCCACCCGTGGCAACGTTGATGTACGTCTGCACGTGACTGTCTAACTCCGACCACCCAGGCCCGAACAGGAAACGAACATGAACACTTTCAGCAAAGTCTTGACCGGTACCCTTCTCGCTCTGTCCGTCCACAGCGCATTCGCCGGCGACGTTGAACACAACACCCAGGCATTTCTCGATGTGTTGAACGCCGGCACCGGCAAACCGATGGAACAGATGACGCCCCAGGAAGCCCGCGCCGTACTGGTGGGTGCGCAGTCGGGGGTGAAGCTGACGCTGCCAAAAGCCGATGTCAGCCAGAAAACCATTCAGGTCGACGGCCAACCGATCAGCCTGACCATCGTCCGGCCGGCCGGGGTCAAAGGCGAGCTGCCCGTGTTCATGTTCTTCCACGGCGGCGGCTGGGTGCTGGGGGATTTCCCGACTCACGAACGACTGGTTCGTGACCTGGTCGCGGGCTCGGGTGCGGCGGCGGTGTTCGTCAACTACACCCCGTCACCGGAAGCGCATTACCCGGTCGCCATCAACCAGGCTTACGCTGCAACCCGATGGGTGGCCGAGCACGGCAAGGAAATTAACGTCGACGGCAAGCGCCTGGCCGTGGCCGGCAACAGCGTCGGCGGCAACATGGCGGCCGTGGTTGCCCTGATGGCCAAAGACAAGGGCACGCCAGCGATCAAGTTCCAGGTGCTGCTGTGGCCGGTGACCGACGCCAGTTTCGAAACCGCGTCCTACAACCAGTTTGCCGAGGGGCACTTCCTCACCAAAAACATGATGAAGTGGTTCTGGGACAACTACACCACCGACGCCAAGCAACGTAACGAGATCTACGCCTCACCGCTGCGGGCCACTGCCGCACAGCTCAAGGGCCTGCCACCTGCCCTGGTGCAGACAGCCGGTGCCGATGTGTTGCGCGACGAAGGTGAGGCCTATGCCCGCAAACTCGACGAAGCCGGCGTGCCGGTGACTTCGGTTCGCTACAACGGCCTGATCCACGACTACGGTTTGCTCAACGTGGTCAGCCAGGTACCGGCAGTGCGTTCGGCGATGTTGCAAGCTTCCGAAGAGCTGAAACAACACCTGAAGAAGTAAAGCGGTTTCATTGTGGGAACGAGCCTGCTCGCTCCCACAGGGCTCAGACCGAAACAGCAGACACAAAAAAGCCCGACTCGATGGTCGGGCTTTTTCGTTCCTGGAGCAGTGCTTATTTGGCACGGCCCTTGTAGGAACCACCTTCGCGGGTGTCGATCTCGATCATGTCGCCGATTTCGATGAAGTCAGCAACCGACAGCTCGGTACCGTTCTTCAGTTTGGCAGGCTTCATCACCTTGCCGGAGGTGTCGCCACGGGCGGAACCTTCGGTGTAGTCAACCTGACGCACGATAGTGGTTGGCAGCTCTACGGAAACCAGGCGCTCTTCGAAGAACACGGCTTCGCAAACGTCGGTCATGCCTTCTTCCACGAATGGCAGAACGCTTTCGATGTCTTCAGCGTTCAGCTCGTACATGGTGTAGTCGGTGGTGTCCATGAACGTGTAGGTGTCGCCGCTGATGAAGGACAGGGTCGCTTCCTTGCGGTCGAGGATCACGTCGTCCAGTTTGTCGTCCGCGCCGTATACGGTTTCGGTCTTGTAACCGGTCAGCAGGTTTTTCAGCTTGGTCTTCATGATCGCGCTGTTACGGCCCGACTTGGTGAATTCAGCTTTCTGAACCAGCCAAGGGTCGTTGTCGATACGGATCACGGTACCGGGTTTGAGTTCTTTACCAGTTTTCATTGCGAATATCCGAATTTGGATGGGAGTTACTAAAATCTAGGCCGCGTATCATAGCCAATTTCGGTAAAACTGTACCAGCGCCGTGGCAAGATCCGCCCGCGAGGCCTGTTCCAGACACCACGCTTCGGCATGTTTTTGCAGTTCGGACCAGTGTTTACGGGTCGCCAGCCATTGATCGGCGACCGGATCCGCGCCATTCCAGGCCCGCCAAAGTCCGCTGATCGCCTCGCGAGCCGGCGCCGAAAGACCTTCGGTGTACAACGTCAGGAAGGCTTCGAGCTTGTCCAGATGAATGTCTTCGTCCTGCCGATAGATGTGCCACAGCAGCGGCCGCCCCGCCCATTGCGCGCGCACGAACGAATCTTCACCACGCACGGCGTTGAACTCGCAACTCCACAGCAGCCGGTCATATTGGTCCTGGCGGACGAACGGCAACACCTGCACGGTCAGGGCATCGCGTACGTGTACAGCACCCGCTGCCAGCCCCTCGACGCCCAGCCAGCGCTCGACGTCGCCAAGAATCCGCCCTTCGGGCACCAGCAGATGCGTGGGCCTCGAATCCCCTGCCATCACCTCCAGCCAACTGGCCAGGCCGGTATTTTCATAGGCAAACAGTGAGATCAACAGCGCCCCGGGCGCAGGATCAACACCTAGGCTCTGCAGGAATTCTCGCTGAGCCTCGGCGCTTTGCTGAAATTGCCGACGCCGCTCAAGCAGTCCGCCTTCACGCAGCAAGCCGCCGGTGCCCTCCTGGAACCCCGGAAAAAAAAAGTATTTCTGCACGCTCTGGTATTTCACCGACGGCAGGCCGTGGCAGCCGATGACCCAGTCTTCGGCACTCAGGTAGTCGAGGTTCATCCACAATGGCCGCGGGTCCCGCGCGGCCATGGCATCCATGTAGGCGCTCGGCAGCTGGCAGGCAAAGGCGGCAATCACGACATCTGCGGCGTCGGTGGGCAGCCAGGCCGCCGGCCAATGGCGCACGTCGACACCTTCCTGCCATTGCTGCGCGGCATCAACGTCGATATCCGGACACAGGCGTTCGAACGCGCGCAGGTCGTCGACCCACAGTCGCACCGCCAGCGAATGCTCGGCCACCAGCTGACGGGCCAGGCGCCAGGTCACACCGATGTCGCCAAAGTTGTCGACCACGGTGCAAAAAATATCCCAGCGGGTTTTCATTTCAGGCATCCCAGGTTCCCGTTGGCAAAGGCGCCGATTGTCCGCATAAATTACCCCGTGCAGAAGAGCCGACGGCGATTAATCTTCATGCGACAATCGCCACTCGCCCGCGACCACCCGCCAGGAGGCAGTCATGCCCTATCGCCCCACCCCGCGCCGGACCTTGCCGATTCAGCTCAACGCCCTGCAACTGACCGGCAGCATCGCCCTCGGCGTGTGGCTGGGATTCGTTGCAATCGCACTGACCTGCTGGCTCGCCTCGCGCTTGCTGTTCAGCGAGCAACTGGCCCCGGTGGCCCAGGCCGTGCAGCAATTGGCCAACCCGCCGGTGGTGCAGCAAGTGCCCGACTTGCCGCCGCCGAGCCCGCAATTCGAACAATACGAGGAAAACCTGCGCAAGAACGAACAGGCGCAACGACTCGATCAGGCGCGCAGCAGCAACCGCAATCTGTCGAATCCGAAATGCCAGTTCTGGCTGCAACAGGACCGGACGGCGCCCAGCGAAAAAAGCCGCGCCAACGTGCTGCAATTCTGCGACTGATCATGAACAAGAAGACCGTCCACCAACTGATTATCGACAAACTGCGAATCGACCTCGACGTCGCCGAGCGTGCTGCGCAGACCGCCTACGAAACCGCCACCCACGAAGAAAACATCGCCGAAAACAAATACGACACCCTGGGGCTGGAGGCTTCTTACCTGGCGACCGGACAAGCCCGGCGCATGGAGGAAATCAGGCAGTCACTGACCCTGTGCCAGAACCTGGTGCTACGCCCCTACGACGATCAACGAGGCATCGAGATCGGTGCCCTGCTTGGCCTGGAAGACGAAAACGGTCGTGAACAATGGCTGTTCCTGGCCCCCGACGCGGCGGGCCTGAAGGTCGACCTGGTGGGGCAGTCGATCACCGTCATCACCCCTCGCTCGCCGCTGGGCATAAGCCTGCTGGGCAAGTTCGAAGGGGACGACGTGGAGATTGTGGTAGCGGGCACTCGGCAACAGTTCTCTGTCACCGAGGTCTTGTAGAGGGATTAGTGGACCGGCAGTTCGACGCCGTCGAACAGCTCTTCCAGCTCCTGTTTGTTGTGGCACTGAATGGCCTTGGCCATCACTTCCCGGGTCAGGTGCGGGGCGAACTTCTCGATGAAGTCGCACATGAAACCACGCAGGAAAGTGCCGCGACGGAAACCGATCTTGGTAATGCTGGACTCGAACAACTCGCTGGCGTCGAGCACGACCAGATCGTTATCGAGCTTGGTATCGACGGCCATTTTCGCCACGATGCCGACCCCCAGGCCCAGGCGCACGTAAGTCTTGATCACGTCGGCGTCGGCGGCGGTAAACACCACTTTCGGCGTCAGGCCACGATGGCTGAACGCTTCGTCGAGTTTTGAACGGCCAGTGAAACCGAACACGTAGGTCACGATCGGGTATTCGGCGAGGGCTTCCAGGGTCAGCTTCGGCAACTTGGTCAACGGGTGGCCCTGGGGCACGACCACGCAACGGTTCCAGCGGTAGCACGGCATCATCACCAGGTCACCGAACAGCTCAAGAGCTTCGGTGGCGATGGCGAAATCGACAGTGCCGTCAGCGGCCATTTCGGCAATCTGCATCGGCGACCCCTGGTGCATGTGCAGGGCAACTTCCGGGTACTGCTTGATGAAATTGCTGATCACCGGCGGCAACGCATAACGAGCCTGGGTATGCGTGGTGGCGATCGACAGGGTGCCCTTCTTCTCGTTGGAGAATTCCTGGGCGATCTGCTTGATGCTTTCGACCTTGCGCAGGATTTCGCCGGCCGTGGTGATGATGCGTTCGCCAGCGGGTGTGACGCGCGTCAGGTGCTTGCCGCTGCGAGCGAAAACCTCGACGCCCAATTCGTCTTCCAGCAGGCGGATCTGTTTGCTGATACCCGGTTGCGAGGTGTAGAGGCTTTGGGCTGTAGCAGAAACGTTGAGGTCGTGGTGCGCCACTTCCCAGATGTAGCGCAGTTGTTGAAGCTTCATATGAATCCCTCAAAGCAGGTAGACGCCACGGGCATCAGCGACGGTATATAACTATATTAATGGTTTGAAGAATAAATCTAGAACTTTTTTATCGAATCGACGTTATTCGTGTTCTAGCGATCCCCTTGGCGCCGACGCTCCACCAGCGGCACCAGATAGACCGGGACCCGAGCCAACTGCAATACCCGCGCTGCGGTCCTGCCCAAGGGCGTTTCCGCGCCAGCACCATGGCTATGACTGCCTACGATCAACAAATCCACGGAGAGTTTCTGTGCCTGATCGAGAATGACCTGCGACGGATCGCCCTGGAGCACCCGTACCGCCTGAATTCTCTCCAGATCCTGCTCCCCTTCACCTCCCAGCTCCTCGCGAAAACTGTCGAGCACGCGTTGCTCGATATTGGCGATCACCGTGTTCAATCCCTGACTGTGAAACTCGTTCAATGCCCGCTCGTCGAGATAACTCTGCAGCACCGACTCGGCGAACAGCCCCATGGGCTCAACGGCGTGTACCACATACAAGTCCGCATTGAAGGTTCGAGCCAGTGCCAGGGCGTGCTGCATCACCAAAGGTGCATACAGGCCGAGGTCAGTGGCATACAGCATCGAACGAATCATAGGATCTCCTCGCAATGCCAATATGGCGGAGATTGATTCAGCTTAGCAGCGCCTTGGCGAGTACGACGCCCTGCGTAACGTGTTGAACCACAGGCTTAAACTTTTTGCTCGTTGCTTATGCCATGCGGCACATGACCGGTGGCGACGACCTCGCGGGCCAATTCGCAATGGCCGGCCTGGTCGTCGAAAAAAACATCGGCGGCGAAGGCTTCGAGGAACGCCGACTTGGTCAGGCCACCCAGGAACAGCGACTCGTCGAGGCGAATGTCCCATTCGCGCAAGGTGCGGATCACCCGTTCATGGGCCGGCGCGGATCGCGCCGTCACCAGCGCGGTGCGAATCGGACAGGCATCGTCGGCGAACTCGCGCTGCAACAGGTTGAGCGCGGCGAGAAAGCCCTTGAACGGCCCACCGCGCAACGGTTCGCGGGCGCTTTCGCGCTCACTGGCCTGAAACGCTTCCAGGCCGCCCGCCTGATAGATGCGCTCCGATTCGTCGGAAAACAGCACGGCATCACCATCGAACGCGATCCGCAGCTCATCGCTGGCGGCACGACTGGCACCACCCGACAGAATGGTCGCCGCCGCGAACCCCGCATCCAGCGCGCTGCGCACATCTTCGGCATGGGTCGACAGGAACAGGTCGCAACCAAAGGCTTTGAGATAAGGGTAGGGACTGCGCCCACCGACGAACGCCGCGCGGGAGATCGCCAGCCCGTAATGATGGATCGAGTTGAACACCCGCAGCCCGGTGTCGGCACTGTTGCGCGACACCAGGACCACCTCGACCCGGGCGCGGCCGAGGCTGGTATTGAGATTGAGCAGTTTCTGCACCAACGGGAAGGCATCCCCGGGCTCGAGCATTTCATCCTCGTGCTCGATCTGATATTGCCGGTAGGCCTCGACGCCACTCGACAGATAAACCTTGTGGCTCTCGCTCAGGTCGAACAGCGCACGCGAGGAAATCGCCAGCACCAGCTTGTCGTCAATAGTCTTGGCCATGCCCTTCCCCCCTCAGGTAATCGACTCAAGCGTTGCGTCGATCGATAAAACTCAAGCTGCGGTACAGCGCTTCGATCCTCGGCATTTGGCACCCTGCCGCCTTGGCCGCCGCCAGGGGCCGGGCGTAGATCGCCGCCAGTTCCAGCGGTCGCTTGCCCAGAAAATCGTGGTACATGCTCGGCCAGTAGTCCGGCATTTTCTCGGTCATCGCGAACAGCGATTCGGCATAACCGGGTGGAACCTGGTGACCGCAGGCAATTGCGCCCTCAACCACTTCGGCCATCAATGCCTTGATCAGTTCACGGCTGTCGGTATCGGCCATCAACGGCGCGGTGCTCGCCCCGAGCAGCACCGACAGGCCGTTGTAGGGAATGTTCCAGACCAGTTTTTGCCAGCGGGCTTCCTGCACGTCGGGCATGCTGTTGGCATCGATCCCGGCAGCCTGGAACAGGCGCGTGCCCTCATCGGCAATCGAGACACGGGCTTGCTCCCCAACTGCCGGGCCACTGTGATAGCCCACCTGCACCTTGCCCAGCGCCTGGTGGGTGATCACCCCAGGTCCCGCGCGGTGGACACAGATGTAGCAGAGCCCGCCCAGGATATGCAGTGAATCGGGCAACAGCTCGCGCAGACTGTCCTCGACGTTCAGGCCATTCTGCAACAGCAGCACCCTGGCGCCTGGTGCGGCGGCTTGAACAATGGCCGGCACCAGGTCGGCGTTGCTGGTGGTTTTTGCGCCGACCAGCAACCAGTCGCAGGGCGGCATGTCTTTGGCAGCCGAATAAGCCTGCACCGGATTCAATGTCATTGCACCGTGCACGGCACTGTCCAGCTGCAATCCGCGTTCGGCCACTGCGCGAAACTCGCTGCGCAACAGGAAATGCACATCGAACCCGGCCCGTGCCAGCATCATTCCGTAGAAACCACCGATTGCGCCGGTGCCGATAATACCGATGATCGGTTTTGCGACTGTTCCTGTCATGGCAACTCCTCTGCTGTTTTGCGCAACGCCTGAGCCACGGCCCTGTTCAGCTCGCCAGCGGTCAGGCGCGACTTCAATGCCCCGAAAAATTCGCCGTCACGCACTACGAACAGTGCCGGCAAATGAAAGACCTGATAACGCTCGACGAGCCCGCCATTGTTTCCCGCATCGATCCAGCACAGGCGATCGACCTGCAGGTCGAGCCTGGGCAATTGCTCTCGGGCAAACCGGCAGCTGGCGCAGCCAACGCTGGTAAAGATCACCAGCGACACCCCGCTCATTGCCAGCAACCGCTGGTCGGCGTCGAAATCGGTCAAGTCTAATTCGGCCACTATACTGGGGAAAATAATGTCAGATGGCCGACACATGGAGTCCGTGCTCATGGGACGCTTTATTCCTCATCCTGACGATGTACCCGTGGAATTGACGCTGCTCAAACCCGAATGTATTTCGCGGCAGCAATTGCACACTATCAGCCTCGGCGGCATGGCTTGCAATTATCACCGCGCCTGGCGCCACGGCACGGCGCTGGAAGTGCGCATGCCAACCTTGAACCCGGACCTGCGCTACCTGGGCTATGTCGCTTGGTGCCTGCGCCGCAAGCGCGGTTACCTGGTGGGTATCGCCTTTGTCGACGAGCAGATGATGTTCACCGCCCGAATGGGTGAGCAGGTGTGTCAGATCGAACGCTACTGTCGCCTGCACGATGCCCATGATGACCTGCAGGAAACCCAGGCGCTGGCCCTGGAATGGGTGCAGCAGCACGCCGACGAGTTCTCCCACGACACGGTCAACCGGGCATTTGCGCAGGCAGTACTCGATTGAGGGGTCATCAATTGGTTGAGAATGCCCGTTAAACCGGCGTCTGCCCATTGTCTAGCCACGGTGTAACGCGCTAAGGTTCCGCTCCCCGACGCGCTTAATTTGCTGTGCTCCGCCGCGCGGGTTCGCTGGCGGCCGGCACCCGTGACCTGACGAGTAAACGATGGCTGATTTACCGATCAACGACCTTAACGTCTCCTCCAACGAGACGCTGATCACACCTGATCAGCTCAAGCGTGACATCCCTCTGAGCGACGCCGCCCTGCGCACCGTCACCAAGGGCCGCGAAGTCATTCGCAACATTCTGGATGGCACCGACCACCGCCTGTTCGTGGTCATCGGGCCTTGCTCGATCCATGACATCAAGGCTGCCCACGAATACGCCGAGCGCCTGAAGGTACTGGCGGCGGAAGTCTCCGATACCCTGTATCTGGTCATGCGCGTGTATTTCGAGAAGCCACGCACCACCGTCGGCTGGAAAGGCTTGATCAACGACCCGTACCTGGACGACTCCTTCAAGATTCAGGACGGCCTGCACATCGGTCGCCAGTTGCTGCTGGACCTGGCCGAAATGGGCCTGCCGACCGCCACCGAAGCCCTCGATCCGATCTCCCCGCAGTATCTGCAGGACCTGATCAGCTGGTCGGCCATCGGTGCGCGCACCACCGAATCCCAGACTCACCGTGAAATGGCGTCCGGCCTGTCCTCGGCCGTCGGTTTCAAGAACGGCACCGACGGCGGCCTGACCGTGGCGATCAACGCCCTGCAGTCAGTGTCCAGCCCCCACCGGTTCCTGGGTATCAACCAGGAAGGCGGCGTGTCGATCGTCACGACCAAGGGTAACGCCTATGGTCACGTGGTACTGCGCGGCGGCAACGGCAAGCCCAACTACGACTCGGTCAGCGTCGCCCTGTGCGAACAGGCGCTGAACAAGGCGAAGATCAAGCCGAACATCATGGTCGACTGCAGCCACGCCAACTCCAACAAGGACCCGGCACTGCAACCGCTGGTGATGGAAAACGTCGCCAACCAGATCCTCGAAGGCAACCAGTCGATCATCGGCCTGATGGTCGAAAGTCACCTGAACTGGGGCTGCCAGGCCATTCCGAAAGACCTCGCCGACCTGCAGTACGGCGTGTCGATCACCGATGCCTGCATTGACTGGTCAGCGACCGAAAACACCTTGCGCAGCATGCACGCCAAGCTCAAGGATGTACTGCCGAAACGCGAGCGCACCTGATTACTTTTGCTGCGCACACAAAAACGCCGGGCTGAACCCGGCGTTTTTTTTGCATTCGTTTTACTGGCTCAGCTTGGCCGCATGGCGCTGATGGCGCTCCATGTAGCGCTCCACGTAGGAGCACGAAGGAATGACGGTGTAGCCCATTTCCTCGGCGTACTCCAGGGCCTTTTCGGTCAAGGCCGCCGCAATCCCCCGACCGCGCAACGCGTTGGGCACGAAAGTGCGATAGATATCCAGAGTCTGTTTCCCCAGGTCCATATAGGTCAGGTAGGCACGATGACCGTCCACATTGGTCTCGAACTGATGACCAGCCTGGTCATGGTGGATGGACAACGCCTCACTCATCACTACTCCTCGTGGGTCTTTGATTCTGACCCCTACCTTACCGATGTTTTTCCGGCGAAGGAACATCTACGCCACCCTGTGCCTGGTTGGACACCGAGAAAAGCCGCACCGAGCACGTATCAAATAGTAGGCACCAATGGCAGAAATGCTCAAGGTACGCTCGTCTTCACGCCGGGTTTGACCACAGGTTACGCAGGGGCGGCGACTGAAAATTTCTCGAGGTCGATCGCCTGAACATTGCCGGATGTTGAGACTTAAGACGAACGTCTCTCTATTAAGTCACCTCAACTAGGAGAAAGATATGAGAGGTGTCGCGCAAACCCCCAACGAAAGTGTAGACGAATCTATGTAGCAAGACTTTACCCAACGCACAGTAAAGAGTCGGGCACGCCGGGAACTTTTTCGTGCCAACTCGCTCTGCGCGGGCCTTGCGGCTGGATATTTTTTAAGCAATTGCAAGTAAAAGTTGCTCGAAAAAGAATCAACGCCTACAATTTTTTTGGCTTCTTGCTTTACGTCAGTTTACTTACGACAAGTAATGGGTAGTATGTACGCCGGCTCTTTCCTCACCGTGAGGAGACAGCTACTTAATGGAAAGTCCTTGAAGGGGAACACGATGAACAACGTTCTGAAATTCTCTGCTCTGGCTCTGGCCGCAGTTCTGGCTACCGGTTGCAGCAGCGTATCGAAAGAAACCGAAGCACGTCTGACTGCAACTGAAGACGCAGCAGCTCGCGCCCAAGCTCGTGCAGACGAAGCGTACCGTAAAGCTGATGAAGCTCTGGCTGCTGCTCAAAAAGCACAACAGACTGCTGACGAAGCTAACGAGCGTGCTCTGCGCATGCTGGAAAAAGCTAGCCGCAAGTAATAATCCTTCGGGATTGTTATCAAGCCGACCCATTTTTGGGTCGGCTTTTTTATGGCCCGCAGTTTTGTGCAGGCCATAAAAAACCCGCCGACGCAGCCTGCCTCGGCGGGTTCTAGTCAAGCCTTACTGCAGCGGGTCGAGCGGTGCACTCGAGACCATCGGCGCCGACGTATTGGGCACGGCAATTTCCACCGGCAGGCCATCTTCGGCCGCCACGACATCACGCACCACATCCCAGTTCATGCGCAGGTTGTTGGTGATGTCTTCACGCTTGAGCATCGCGTTGATCACGGCCGTGTGCTTGTCGACCACCGACGGGTTGCCCTTGTCGTCCAGCGGCGTGTGCGCCTCCAGGTAGACCTTGCCACCACTGACGCCGAACTTGTACGAATCATTGATGATGCGCACCGAGGTACCCACCGGCACCATGCTGGCCATTTCCAGCACGTTGTTGTTGAACATGCGGAAGCAACCGTGGCTGGTGCGCATGCCGATGCCGAACTTCTTGTTGGAGCCGTGGATCAGGTAGCCCGGCGTGCCCAGGGTGAACTTGAAGGGGCCCAGCGGGTTGTCCGGACCCGCCGGCACCACGTTCGGCAACGGATCTCCATCAGCGGCGTGTTCGGCCTTGATCGACGCCGGAGGGGTCCAGGTCGGGTTCGGGGTCTTGGCGATGATGCTGGTGTGGGCAATCGGTGAGCCCCAGCCTTCACGACCGATACCCAGCGGGAAGGTGTACACCACGTTCCGCCCCTTCGGGTAATAGTAGAGGCGGTATTCAGCCAGGTTGATGACGATGCCTTCACGCGGGCCCGGTGGCAGGATGAAACGCGTCGGCAGCACGATCTCGGTGCCAGCGCCCGGCAACCACGGGTCGACGCCAGGGTTGGCCGCGACCATTTCCAGGTAACCCAGGTCGTAGGTCGTGCCGAGGTCGGCGAAGGTGTCTTCGTACTTGGCCTTGATCACCTGAACCTGGCCGATGATGTCTTCGCCAGGCGGTGGCAGGGGCAACTCCAATGCCGCTACGGGACCTGCGGCACACAGGGCGGCAAGTGTCAGGCAGCGGGTGACGGCAGGAAAGCGCGGCAACATCCGGAAAATCCTTCGCATGATCGACAAGGGTAAAAAACGCGATTGTACACCGACGCCCGTAAATTCGGGGAGTTGGCCGATAGCACGCTGTCCTGGGTGCTTCAGAGCTCGAAGCGCAGCTCAGGCCAGATCGGCGAGGTGCCGCGTTTCTGCGATTCCAGGATCGCCCGGCACAGCGAGCACAGGCGCTGGTCCTGGAACACCCGACGGTCGACGTTCGACCAGCGCGGCTGCGCCGGCAGCAGGCTGCCGCACAAGGTTCGATCGGCCGAGCCGCCCAGCTCCAGTTGACGGGTCACCAGATGCACCCGCACTTCCTGGCAGGCGAACAGATCCAGCTGTTCGTCAGGCTCGATCAGTTGATAGGCAAAAAGTGACCAGGCGGGACGCGGCATCGGGGGCTCCAGATCGGGGGCGCCACATTAGCCGAAACGTCGCCGCTAGAAAAGCGTCAAAGCAGCGGTTTCAGTGTCGGCCAGACATTTTCCAGCAACTTGTCCTGAGCCCCCGCCGCCGGGTGCAGGCCATCGGCTTGCATCATGTCCGGATGCCCGCCGACACCGTCGAGAAAAAACGGCACCAGGGGGATTTTCTTCTCGTCGGCGACGTTGCTGTACACCTCCGCGAATGCCTTGGTGTAGCGCGCACCGTAGTTGGGTGGCAATTGCATGCCGAGCAACAACACCTTGGCCCCACTGGCACGTGAGCTGTCGATCATCGCTGCAAGGTTTTGTTGCAATTGCGTTGGCAGCATTCCGCGCAGGCCGTCATTGCCGCCCAACTCGAGGATCACCAGCTCCGGCTTATGCTCTGCAAGCAGCGCCGGCAGGCGCGCCTGGCCCCCGGCACTGGTGTCACCGCTGATGGACGCGTTGACCACCTTATCGTCGAAACCTTCGCGCTTGAGCCGTTGCTCAAGCAGCGACACCCACCCAACGCGGGTATCCAGCCCGAAACCGGCGCTGATACTATCGCCAACGATCAGGACTGTACCCGCCGCTGCGTTCTGGGCCATGCACATCAAGGCCAGGCCAGCACTCAAAAACCAAACACGCATCGGATTCTCCATGGGCGCAAGCATTCTCACCGCGAAGAACCTCAGCAAAGTGGTTCCCAGCGCGGAAGGTGAACTGACTATCCTGCACGAACTCAGCCTGGAACTGAACAAGGGCGACAGCCTGGCCATCGTCGGCGCCTCCGGTTCAGGCAAATCCACCCTTCTGGGCCTGCTCGCCGGCCTCGACCTGCCGAGCAGCGGTGAAGTCACCCTCGCCGGCCAGGGCCTGAGCACTCTGGACGAAGACCAACGGGCACGCATCCGGGCCGAACACGTCGGTTTCGTGTTCCAGTCCTTCCAGTTGCTCGACAGCCTCAACGCCCTGGAAAACGTTATGCTGCCGCTGGAACTCGACGGCCGCAAAGACGCCCGTGAACGCGCCACCGAGCTACTGCAGCGGGTTGGACTTGGCCAGCGCCTGACTCACTCGCCACGCCAACTTTCCGGTGGCGAACAACAGCGCGTGGCGATTGCCCGCGCGTTTGCCGCCGAGCCGGATGTGCTGTTTGCCGACGAGCCCACCGGCAACCTCGACAGCCACACCGGCGAGCGCATCAGCGACCTGTTGTTCGAATTGAACAAGGAAAGCGGCACGACGCTGGTGTTGGTGACGCACGACGAACGCCTGGCACATCGCTGCCGGCGCCTGATCCGTCTTGAAGCGGGCCTGTTGGTCGCCCCTCTGGAGCCTTGATGGCACGCCTGCCGCTGTTGCGCCTGTTCAGTCTCGCCATCCGCCAACTGCTGCGCGACGCCCGCGCCGGCGAACTGCGGGTGTTGTTCTTCGCTTTATTGGTGGCGGTAGCCGCCAGTACCGCCATCGGTTATTTCGGCGCTCGCCTGAACGGCGCCATGATGCTGCGCGCGACCGAGTTTCTCGGCGCCGACCTGCTGCTCGAAGGCAGTTCGCCGGCGCGCGCGGAGCAGATCCGCAGCGGCACGGAGCTGGGGCTTGAACACGCGCAGGTGGTGGAGTTCTCCAGTGTCATCGCCACTGACAATGGCATTCAACTGTCCAGTATCAAGGCCGCCGACGACGTCTATCCGCTGCGCGGCGAACTGAAAAGCGCGGCGGCCCCCTTTGCACCGGAGGAGCCCGGCGGCGGGCCCAAGCCCGGTGAGGCGTGGGTAGAAGCGCGGCTGCTGACGGCGCTGGACCTGAAAATCGGTGACAGCATCGATGTCGGCATGCGTACCCTGAAACTCGCAAGGGTGCTGACCTACGAACCGGACCGCGCCGGCAATTTCTACAGCCTGACGCCCCGAGTGTTGATCAACCTCAGCGACCTCGCGGCCACCGGAGTGGTGCAACCCGGCAGCCGCGTCAGCTATCGCGAACTCTGGCGGGGCAAGGCCGAGGCGCTGGAAACCTATCGTCAATTGATCAAACCCGGCCTCGCTGCCAACCAACGCATCCAGGATGCCCGCGACGGCAACCAGCAGATCGGTGGCGCCCTGGGCAAGGCCGAACGCTACCTGAACATGGCCAGCCTGGTCGCCGTATTGCTGGCCGGTGTCGCGGTGGCGCTTTCGGCAACACGCTTCGCCACCCGCCGCTTCGACGCCAGCGCATTGTTGCGCTGCCTGGGGCTGTCGCGCCGTGAAACGCTGGTGCTGTTCAGCCTGCAACTGACGGTGCTTGGATTGTTGGCCAGCATCGGTGGCGCCTTGATCGGCTGGCTGGCGCAACTGGGGCTGTTCGCGCTGTTGCATGACCTGCTGCCCAGCGACGTGCCCCCCGGCGGCCTGTTTCCGGCCATCGCCGGGATCGGCACCGGGCTGGTGGCGCTGGCCGGTTTTGCCCTGCCACCCTTGGCGGCGCTGGGTCGCGTGCCGCCATTGCGCGTACTGCGCCGCGACATGTTGCCGATTCCGTCCAGCACCTGGATGGTCTATGGCGCGGCCTTGGGCGCGCTCGGCTTGATCATGTGGCGCCTGAGTCTGGACCTGCTGCTGACATTCGCCCTGCTCGGCGGTGGCGTGATTGCCGCACTGGTACTGGGCGGCCTGCTGTTGCTGCTGCTCAAAAGCCTGCGCCGGATGCTCGCGCGCGCCTCGTTACCGTGGCGACTCGGCCTCGGTCAACTGCTGCGCCATCCACTGGCTGCAGCGGGGCAGTCGCTGGCGTTCGGCTTGATCCTGCTGTCCATGGCCCTGATCGCCCTGTTGCGTGGCGAGTTGCTGGACACCTGGCAAAATCAGCTGCCGAAAAATGCACCGAATTATTTTGCGCTGAACATCCTGCCGGCTGAAAAACAGGCCTTCACCGATCGCCTGATCGAACTGTCGGCACAGGCGGCACCGCTGTACCCGGTGGTCCCGGGTCGGTTGATCAGCATCAATGGCGAACCGGTACAGCAAATTGTCAGCAAGGATTCCGCCGGGGATCGGGCGATCCAGCGCGACCTGAGTCTGACCTGGGCGGCGGACCTGCCGGCCGGCAATCGACTCACCGCCGGCAACTGGTGGAGCGAACAGGCGCCGGAGGACATTCCCGGCGTATCGGTGGAAGGCAAGGTCGCCGAGAGCCTGAAGCTGAAACTGGGCGATCACATGGTGTTCAGTGTCGGCGGCGTCAATCGCGAAGCGAAGGTCACCAGCCTGCGGGAGATCAACTGGGACAACTTCCAGCCGAACTTCTTCATGATCTTCCAGCCGGGGACGCTCAAGGATCTGCCGGCGACCTACCTGACCAGCTTCTACCTGGCCGCCGGTCACGACCAGCAGATCGTCGATCTGTCCCGGGCCTTTCCGGCGGTGACCATCCTGCAAGTCGAAGCGCTGCTGGAACAACTGCGCAGCATCCTCGCCCAGGTGACCCTGGCGGTGGAGTACGTGCTGTTGTTTGTGTTGGCGGCGGGAATGGCGGTGCTGTTTTCCGGGCTGCAGGCGACACTGGATGAACGTATCCGCCAGGGCGCGCTGCTGCGAGCACTCGGGGCCGAACGACGGTTGCTGGTCAAGGCCCGGCGTATCGAGTTCGGTTTGCTCGGCGCGGTCAGCGGTTTGCTCGCTGCCCTCGGCTCGGAAGTGGTGAGCCTGGTGCTGTACCGTTACGCGTTCGACCTGCCGTGGCACCCGCACCCCTGGCTGCTGGTGCTGCCCCTGATCGGCGCTGCACTGATCGGCGGGGCCGGCGTGTTCGGCACCCGTCGGGCCCTGAACGCCAGCCCACTGACAGTCCTGCGCGAGGGTTGATAGACTCACGCACTCGACTGAATTCACCACAAGAAGTTGCCATGAGCCGTTACCGCCCTCCCCGCACCGCTGGCACCGCGCTGATCACCCCTGAAGGTGAAGCGCGGATGCGCGCCGAGTTCCATGAACTCTGGCATGTGCGTCGCCCGCAAGTGACTCAATCGGTCAGCGAAGCGGCGGCCCAGGGCGATCGCTCCGAAAACGCGGAGTACACATACGGGAAAAAGATGTTGCGCGAAATCGACAGTCGCGTGCGCTTTCTGACCAAGCGGCTGGAAGCACTCAAAGTCGTCAGTGAAAAGCCCAGCGACCCGAATAAAGTCTACTTCGGCGCCTGGGTCACGATCGAAGACGAGGATGGCAAGGAATCACGCTATCGCATCGTCGGCCCGGACGAACTGGACTTGAAACTCGGCCTGATCAGTATCGACTCCCCGCTGGCTCGCGCCCTGATCGGCAAAGCGCTGGACGCCGAAGTGCGGGTACAGACGCCGACCGGCGAGCAGTGCGTGTACATCGTGGCGATCGACTACCCCTGACACTCAGCGACGGGTGATCAACCCTTGCCGGGCGACGCGGGTCAATTGCCTGATCACTTCGGGTGCGTCTTGCGCGCTGGGCGATTGGATCACCGCCAGGTCGAAACTGTCGCTGGCAAAGCGAACCAGCGACTCGCCGTCTTCGACAAACTGGATCAGGAAGGCGGCAGGCCCACCGGTACGACGAGGCCAGCCATCGAGGTAACGCAGGAGCGTCGGCTGATGCTTGCCGCCAAGCAGGATTTTTGGATTGCGCTGGGTGAGATGTGCCGTGATCGGCGCGGGGCGTACAACGGGGTTTAGTGCATTCATCGTGTCGTGTCTCTGCCTCAAAAGTCTGCATGGCAGGTGAGAGGCAACACCGAACCAGCGCTTTAGCGGTATTTCGAAGCCTGTCTCAAGCTTCTATCGGCAACTGGATCAGTCACCTGGCGCCCCGCAAGTAGCTGTTTAAATCGGCGCATGGGCAGCATCGTAGAGAAGCCGGCACAACAGTGTCAAGAATATCGAGCAACAAAAAAGGCCCGCGCAATGCGGGCCTTTTTCTTGAGCCAGAGCGGTTAGCCGGCGATGGCGCGGTCCACCGAGAGCTTGCCGGCACCTTCGATCAGTACCGCGATGCTGCCACCGAGCAGGGCCAATGCGAACTCATAACCGTTGTTGGCCATGAACAGACCGTTGCTGATGTGCACACTGAAGATCGCGACCAGCGAAAGGAACGTCAGACCCAGCGCTGCCGGACGCACCAGCAGGCCGATGATCAGGGCCAGGCCGGCGAAAAACTCGGTACCGCCTGCCAGGGTCGCCATCACATAGCCGGGTGTCAGGCCAATGCTCTCCATGTACTGGGCGGTGCCTGCCAGGCCGTAGCCACCGAAGGCGCCGAAGAGCTTTTGCGAACCGTGGGCCGCGAAGATGATGCCGACGAAGATTCGCAGGACAGTCAGGCCGTAGCCAGCGCGGGTAAACAGTACCTTGTTGATCAGTGTGCTCATGTTGTCTCATCCATTTTGGAGTAGTGGGTTGGTCGCCATATTAATCGGTAAATTAAATGTTAAAAGCGCAAATTTTTCGCAATAACAATCAGTTTTTTCGATCACTTGCGTGAGACAACTTTTTGCTCCCGGGGCTCCAATGACACCCGCTCCCGATCGAACGCCAGGTAATACTTGTTCACGCTATTAACATAGCTGACAGGGCCCATTCCCACCTGCTCCATGGCAATGCGCTCGACCTGGAAGAACCACTGATTAGGGTTCAAGCCCCGGCGCCGCGCTTCGGCGCGCATGCCCTGCACCCTTTCCGGCCCGATGTTGTAGGCCGCCAGCGTGAACGCCATGCGCTCGCGCTCGTTGAGTTTGGGGCTGGCGAAAAACTTGCGACGGATCATGGCCAGGTACTTGGCGCCAGCCTGAACATTACCGTCGACCTCCTGGATATTGCTGACGCCCACACGCTGGGCCGCCGACGGGGTGATCTGCATCAGGCCGGTTGGCGCACCACCACTGCGCGCCCGGGGTTGCAGGCCGGACTCCTTGAACGCCAGCGCCGCCAGGTTCAGCCAGTCCATGCCTTGCGCGTCGGCGTGTTTTTGCAACACGGGGCGAAGCTTCTCCAGACGCTGGCGATCCGCCTTGGCCAACGGGTAATGCACCTGGTACAGGCGACGATAGATGCGCAGGAACGCCGCATCCTGATCCGAAGGTTTTTTGTACCCGCTGAGGAAGCGGTCGATGCTCGCCCGCAGCATCGTGGCATCGCGACGCACGAACCAGAACTCCTCTCCCGGCTCACTGATGAGCACCTGCCGATCAAAACGCAACTTGGGCAGGATCTTGCCCCAGCGTTCGGCAATCGGTTGCTCGACGATCGTCAGGTGAAAGATTCCACCCTGCACCATCTCCAGCACATCCTCGACCGCCAGGCTCGGGTCGACCCACTCGACCTTCACCGGTGGCAGTTTGTGCAGGGCCAGTTTCTGGTTGATCTGGCTGATCGCGTCTCCGGCAGCACTGCCGGTCGGCAATGCCAGGGTCTTGCCCGACAGCTGTTCAAGGTGGGTGTAGCGTTTTTCGCCTTTGATGCCGACCAGCAACAGCGGGATATTGCTGGCAATCGGCTCGCTGGTGCTGACGGCATAACCGGGTTGCAGGTCCAGCAATTCACCCGGAGCGACCAGATCGCCCTCCCCGCGCTGCAAGGCGCCGAGCAACTGATCCTTGGCTTTGGGAATGATCTTGAGCGTCACTTCCTGACCATCACGGGCATGGCCATTGAGGTATTGCTCGAAGGCACGCAATCGATGGTATTCGACACCGATCGGCTGGCCCTGGACTTCGCCGGAGCTGTTGCGGCTCTGATTGACCAGCACCCGGAGTACCCGGCTGCTGCGAATTTCCTGCAAGTCGCGCACCTTCGCAGCGGGCACCGCCTGCAACGGACCGGCCAAGCGCGCGACCGCCGGCATCGGCAGCAGCAACGAAGCACACAGCAGTAGCAAAATCGAGGGACGGGTCATCCACTCTCCGGGAGATAAAGGGGCCGACGTCGATGAATTCATGAATTCGGACGACAGAAACAGAGCGCGCCGAGCGCTGGCAAAGTGCGAAAGACTGGCACAGTGATGGCACGGTGACCACCCCCAGCGCTTTCAACGGCTTCAAATGACAGCTTTAACTCGTTGTAGTTCTTGGCTTTTCTTATAAATCTACAGCTCTGATATGCTTTCGAGCCTTTGGTCCGAGGTAGCACCATGCAACTCATCGATATCGGCGTCAACCTGACCAACCCCAGTTTCGCCGACAAACACCAGGCAGTACTCGAGCGCGCCCATGCCGCGGGCGTCTGTCAACTGGTGTTGACCGGCACCAGTGTCGAGGGCAGCGAGCAGGCGCTGGCATTGTGTCGACAGCTGGATGACAGCACTCAACGGCTGTTCGCCACGGCCGGTATTCACCCGCATTCGGCCAGTGATTGGAACGCCGACAGCGCCCAGCGCCTGCGCAGTTTGCTCAGGGAGCCGAACGTGGTGGCGGTGGGCGAATGCGGTCTGGACTTCAATCGCGACTTCTCGCCGCGCGCCCAGCAGGAAAAAGTCCTCGAAGAGCACCTGGCGCTGGCGGTCGAACTGCAACGCCCGGTGTTTCTCCACGAGCGTGACGCCAGTCAGCGTTTGCTGGAAATACTGCGCGACTACCGCGATCAGTTGCCGGCCGCCGTAGTCCATTGCTTCACCGGCGAAAAGCCAGCGTTGTTCAGCTACCTCGACCTTGACCTGCACATCGGCATCACGGGGTGGATCTGCGATGAGCGTCGTGGCACGCATTTGCATGCGCTGGTGAAAGAGGTCCCTCGCGGACGCCTGATGCTGGAGAGCGACGCACCCTATCTGCTGCCGCGCAGCCTGCGGCCCAAACCGAAAAATGGTCGCAACGAACCGGCCTACCTGACGGAAGTCTTGCGTGAAGTGGCCTTGCATAGAGGGGAAAGCGAGCAGGCCCTGGCAGCCCACAGCACCGCGTGTGCGCGGGCATTTTTCGGGTTGCCAGTGATCGACTGATTGTGGGAGCGAGTCTGCTCGCTCCCACAGGCGGGACACATTCAGTGACTATTGCGCAGCATGTCTTTCGGTACGTACTTGCCGATCTCGAACTTGCCGATCGCCGCGCGGTGCACCTCGTCCGGGCCATCGGCCAGGCGCAGGGTGCGTTGCATCGCGTACATGTAGGCCAGCGGGAAATCGTTGGAAACCCCTGCCCCGCCATGCATCTGGATGGCCCGGTCGATGACCCGCAGCGCCACGTTCGGCGCGACCACCTTGATCTGCGCGATTTCGCTCTTCGCCACTTTGTTGCCGACGGTATCCATCATGTAGGCCGCTTTCAGGGTCAGCAGACGGGCCATGTCGATGTCCATCCGTGAGTCGGCAATCTTGTCGATGTTGCCACCCAGGCGCGCCAGCGGCTTGCCGAACGCCGTGCGGTTTACCGAGCGCTTGCACATCAGTTCCAGTGCACGCTCGGCCATGCCGATCGAACGCATGCAGTGGTGAATACGACCCGGGCCGAGACGCCCCTGAGCGATTTCGAAGCCGCGACCTTCACCCAACAGTACGTTTTCATACGGCACCCGGACGTCTTCGAACAACACCTCGGCGTGGCCGTGTGGTGCGTCGTCGTAGCCGAACACCGGCAGCGGGCGGACGATCTTCACCCCGGGCGTATCCACCGGCACCAGAATCATTGAATGCTGCGCGTGACGCGGCGCATCCGGGTTACTCAAGCCCATGAAGACAAGGATCTTGCAGCGCGGATCGCAGGCACCCGAGGTCCACCACTTCTTGCCGTTGATCACCCACTCGTCCCCGTCACGCACGGCACGGGCTGCCATGTTGGTGGCGTCGGAGGACGCCACGTCGGGTTCGGTCATGGCGAACGCCGAACGGATCTCGCCACGCAGCAACGGTTCAAGCCAGCGCTGCTTCTGTTCTTCGTTGGCGTAGCGCACCAGTACTTCCATGTTGCCCGTGTCGGGCGCCGAGCAGTTGAACGGCTCGGGACCCAGCAGCGAACGCCCCATGATTTCCGCCAATGGCGCATATTCGAGGTTGGTCAGGCCGGCACCGAGTTCGGACTCAGGCAGAAACAAATTCCACAGGCCTTCAGCCTTGGCCTTGAGTTTGAGTTCTTCCATTATCGCCGTCGGCTGCCAGCGGTCGCCCTCGGCAACCTGGCGCTCGAACACGGCTTCGGCGGGATAAACGTAGGCATCCATGAACGCGGTCACGCGCTCACGCAGTTCCTGAACCTTGGGCGAATAAGCGAAATCCATGGGGCGGCTACCTTCTTGGGGGAGGTTGTTTAGGTCATGCAATCGATGCTAGAACAGCTACGAAAATTTACCTAGCCTATTCTCGGCGTGTATTAACATTCATCACCGATATATGATCGGCTGATTGCCAAGGCCCCTGGCCTGATGAAAACCGCCCCTACAATAAGAGTGCAGCGCAATGAATCTGAGCAAGGTCGACCTCAACCTTTTCATCGTCTTCGACGCGATCTACACCGAAGCCAACCTGACCCGTGCCGGGCAGATTGTCGGCATTACCCAACCGGCGGTGTCCAATGCGCTGGCGCGGCTGCGCGAGACCTTCAACGATCCCCTGTTCGTGCGCACGGCCCAGGGCATGGTGCCGACACCGATGGCCCAGAACATCATCGGCCCGGTGCGCAACGCGCTCTCCCTGCTGCGCGTGTCGGTGCAGGAAAGCCGTATCTTCAACCCGCTGCAGGCGGTCAAGACGTATCGCATCAGCATGACCGACCTCACCGAAACGGTGATCCTGCCGCCGCTGTTCCAGCGCCTGCGTCGCCTGGCGCCGACGGTGATCATCGAAAGTTTCCTGGCCAAACGCCGCGAGACCACCAAGGAACTGGCTGCGGGGCGCCTGGACTTTGCCGTGGATGCGCCACTCAACACCGACCCGCAGGTGCGCCACGTCAAGTTGATGGAGGACCGCTACGTCTGTGCGATGCGCAAGGGCCATCCACTGGCGGGCAAGGACAAACTCACCCTCGACGATTACCTGGGCATGACCCATGTCCATATTTCCAGCCGCCGCAGCGGCCTGGGTCATGTCGACCTGGCCTTGGGCAAGATGGGGATCCAGCGCAAGATTGCCCTGCGGTCCCAGCATTACCAGATGGCCTCACAGGTGTTGCAACAGACCGACATGGTCATGACCGTGCCGGAACGCTTCGCCCGTCGCAACGACCTGCTCGCCTTCAGCGTACCGGTCAACGACGTGCCGCCCGTGGAAACCCATCTCTACTGGCACGAAAGCACCGACCAGGACCCGGCCAACCGCTGGATGCGCGAGCAGATGATCGAGTTGTGCCAGCAGGTTACCGCGCAAGAGAAGAGGCTGGACAAGGTGTAAGGCCTGCACGGGGTGCCGCGATCGTCAGCCCCCCACGACTGCGCCCCTTGACGTAAACGTCAACCTGCCTTTAGTTTAGCGCCATGACCTTTTTCGAGCGCTTCCATGAGCAGCCAGACCTATAGCATCTCCGACCTCGCTCGCGAGCTCGACATCACCACGCGGGCCATTCGCTTTTACGAAGAGCAAGGCCTGCTCAGCCCGGAGCGACGTGGCCAGGAACGCATCTACTCGCCCCGCGACAAGGTCAGCCTGAAGTTGATCCTGCGGGGCAAGCGCATCGGCTTTTCGCTGGCCGAATGCCGCGAGTTGATCGAACTCTATGACCCGTCGAGCGGTAACACCAAGCAACTGCACAGCATGCTGGCAAAAATCAGCGAGCGTCGCGAACAGCTGGAACAACAGCTACTGGACATCGAACAGATGAAGCTGGAGCTTGATACAGCCGAAGAACGCTGTGTGCAGGCGCTCGAGCAAACCCTCAAGAGCCAGCAGGCTGTTCAATAATCAACGCCCCCGCGTGTGGGAGCGAGCCTGCTCGCGAAACGTCCGGACGGCGCAGGCCTTCAGACAGCCCGTGCCATCGTTCACGATCATCGCGAGCAAGCGGGCTCCCGCAGGCGGCCTCAACTACAGGTCCAATCCCATGTCCCTACCCTCCCATGTGCGCCTGGTCGAAGTCGGCCCCCGCGACGGTCTGCAAAACGAAGCCCAACCGATCAGCGTCGCCGACAAGGTGCAACTGGTCGATGCGCTGACGGCCGCCGGCCTGGGCTATATAGAGGTCGGCAGTTTCGTTTCGCCCAAATGGGTACCGCAGATGGCGGGCTCGGCCGACGTCTTCGCGCAGATCCAACGCAAGCCTGGCGTGACCTACGGCGCGCTCGCCCCCAACCTGCGCGGTTTTGAAGACGCCCTCGCCAGCGGGGTCAAGGAAGTCGCGGTATTTGCCGCTGCGTCCGAAGCGTTTTCCCAGCGCAACATCAATTGCTCGATCAGCGAAAGCCTGGAGCGTTTCGTGCCGATCATGGAAGCTGCCAGGCAGCACGGCGTTACCGTTCGCGGTTACGTGTCCTGTGTGCTGGGCTGCCCCTATGAAGGCCATGTCGCCCCGGAACAAGTGGCCCACGTCGCCCGCGAACTCTACGCCATGGGCTGCTATGAGGTTTCCCTGGGCGACACCATCGGCACCGGCACCGCAGGGGCTACGCGCAAGATGTTCGACGTGGTCTCGGCCGATGTACCGCGCGACAAACTGGCCGGGCATTTCCACGACACCTACGGCCAGGCCATGGCCAACATCTACGCCAGCCTGCTGGAAGGCATCTCGGTGTTCGACAGCTCGATTGCCGGCCTCGGCGGCTGCCCGTATGCCAAGGGCGCCAGCGGTAACGTTGCGACCGAGGACGTGGTCTACCTGCTCAACGGCCTTGGTATCGAATCCGGTATCGATCTGGACGCCCTGATCCGCGCGGGCCAGCAAATCAGCACAGTCCTGGGGCGTGCGAGCGGTTCGCGCGTGGCCAAGGCCCGAAGCGCGCAGTGAGTGCGCGAAGGTGTTACCGCCCAGTGGGGAAAAGCGAGTAACACGGAAACAAATTGTCAGGGTTTGCCTGAGAGAAAAACCCCACAAAATATTAAGCTATTGATTTTAAAGGATTTTAAAAAGTTGGCATGGCTTCTGCTATCTCTATGGCATAACAAGAATAAAAAGCAGCAAACCAATAAAAATAAGACGAAACGACTCTGACATAACAAGAACAACACGGCAGAGACGCAGCTAACAGATTTTTTTGGAGAAGGTGTGCTTTTCAGGGTGCTTCTCGGAGTCACCCGCAACCGGGCAGAGAACAATAAAACTACCTTCAGGTAGCTCCCGAACTGGTTGGATCGCTCAGCGAAAAAGCAGATCAGCGCTCAAAAAAATACGTTTGCTCTTGATCCCGGATGGGGATCGCCAAAAACAGCGGTAAAGGGTAACGGTTACCAAAAACAAGAACAGACCGCCCCTCAATAATAAAAAAAGAGCACGCGCAACGAAAATTAAAGGGGAGCCTCGGCTCCCCTTTGTGCTGCCTGCGATCCAGCTTTTTCTCGATCAGTCAGTGGGAGCGAGCCTGCTCGCGAAAGCGATAGACCGGTCAACTTTCATTGCCAACCGATACACCGTCTTCGCGGGCAGGCTCGCTCCCACCGGAGGATTGTCAGGCCTGGTTGATGCGCAGCTCCTCGATGCTGATCTCGCGCATCCGGAACTTCTGGATCTTGCCGGTCACGGTCATCGGGAATTCCTCGACGAACTTGAAGTAGCGTGGCGTCTTGAAGTGCGCAATGCGCTCCTTGCACCAGGCCTGCAGCTCCTGCTCGGTGGCGCTGTGACCGGGGTGGAACTTGATCCAGGCGACGATTTCCTCGCCGTAGCGCGAGCACGGGATGCCGATCACTTGCACGTCGGCCACCGCCGGGTGGGTGAAGAAGAACTCCTCCAGCTCCCGTGGGTAAATGTTTTCACCGCCACGGATGATCATGTCCTTGTTGCGTCCGGCAATGCACACATACCCTTCGTCGTTCATGCTCGCCAGGTCACCGGTGTGCATCCAGCCCGCCTGGTCGATCGCCTGCGCGGTGCCTTCGGGATTGTTCCAGTAGCCAAGCATCACGCTGTAGCCACGCGTGCAGAGCTCGCCAATGGTGCCACGGGGCACCAGGTTGCCCGCCTCGTCGATGATCTTGCTCTCCAGTTGCGGCTGAGTGCGGCCGACCGTGGTCACCCGTAACTCCAGATCGTCTGATGGACCGGTCTGCATCGACACCGGACTGGTTTCGGTCATGCCATAGGCGATCTGCACTTCGCTCATGTGCATTTCACCGATGACCCGGCGCATGACTTCGATCGGGCAGGTGGCGCCGGCCATGATCCCGGTGCGCAGGGTGGAGAGGTCGAACTCGGCGCGCCGGGGCTGATCAAGCATCGCGATGAACATGGTCGGCACGCCGTACAGCGCCGTGGCGTTTTCTTCGGCAACGGTGGTCAGGGTCAACAACGGGTCGAAGGCATCGTTGGGGTAAATCATGGTGCTGCCGTGGGTAATGCAGCCGAGGTTCCCCATGACCATGCCGAAACAGTGATACAGCGGCACCGGGATCACCAACCGATCTTGAGCGGTCAGGCCCAGGCTCTCACCGACCATGTAGCCATTGTTGAGAATGTTGTAATGACTGAGGGTCGCACCCTTGGGAAAGCCGGTGGTGCCGGAGGTGTACTGGATGTTCACGGGCTGATCGAAATGCAGGCTGTCCTGACGCTCGCGCAGTTGTTCGGCGGAGACACCGGCGGCCAGATCAGTCAGCTGCGACCAGGGCAGGAAACCCGATGGCGCCTGCGAATCGAGGCTGATCACGCCGCGCAGGTCCGGCAGTCGTTCGCTCTGCAACTGGCCGATGGATTGCTCCGCCAGCTCCGGCACCAGCCCCTGGAGCATGCCGTGATAGTTGGACGTCTTGAAGGCGCCTGCGCAGACCAGCCATTGGGAGCCTGACTGCTTCAACACGTATTCGAGTTCCGAGCTGCGATAAGCCGGGTTGATGTTGACAAGAATCACGCCGATCTTCGCACTGGCGAACTGAATGATGCACCACTGTGCACAGTTGGGCGCCCAGATACCCAGGCGGTCACCGGCCTGCAGGCCCAACGCCAGCAGTGCCCGGGCATGCAGGTCCACCGTGTCGGACAGTTGCCGCCAGGAATATCGCAGCTGTTGATGGCGCACCACCAGCGCCTCCCCGTCCGGGTACCGCGCCACGGTGTTGTCGAACGCCTGCCCGATGGTCATCGCCAGCAAGGCTTTATCCTGGGAACCACGGGTGTAACTGCGCTGCGGACCTGCACTGGGTTGATCCATGACGACCCCTATTGTCTTTATTGGTGGGTTGTTATCTATCTTGAACTGGCCCTACTGTCGCTCAAGTTGACGTTAACGTAAAGGGTGATTGACAGCCATTCGTCACAGGCTTACGTTAACGTAAAGGTGAGAGCCCTGTCAGTGCCTCCCCAACCTACAAAAAAGCCAAAAGGTGACCCATGCGCTATCCATCCCTGAACTTTGCCCTCGGCGAAACCATCGACATGCTGCGCGACCAGGTTCAAGCCTTTGTCGGGGACGAGATCGCCCCACGCGCTGCTCAGATCGACATCGATAACCTGTTCCCCGCCGATCTGTGGCGCAAATTCGGCGACATGGGCCTGCTGGGCATCACCGTTGCGGAAGAGTACGGCGGTGCTGGTCTGGGTTACCTGGCGCACGTGGTGGCCATGGAAGAAATCAGCCGCGGCTCGGCCTCGGTCGCCCTGTCCTACGGCGCCCACTCCAACCTCTGCGTCAACCAGATCAACCGCAACGGCAATCACGAACAGAAGAGCAAATACCTGCCGAAGCTGATCAGCGGCGAGCACATCGGCGCCCTGGCCATGAGCGAACCCAACGCCGGTTCCGACGTGGTGTCGATGAAATTGCGCGCCGACAAGCGCGGCGATCACTATGTCCTCAACGGCAGCAAGACCTGGATCACCAACGGCCCCGACGCCAACACCTACGTGATCTACGCCAAGACTGACCTGGAAAAGGGCCCTCACGGCATCACCGCCTTCATCGTCGAGCGCGACTGGAAAGGCTTCAGCCGCAGCAACAAGTTCGACAAGCTCGGCATGCGCGGTTCGAACACTTGCGAACTGTTTTTCGATGACGTCGAAGTCCCGGAAGAAAACATCCTCGGCGTGCTCAATGGCGGCGTGAAAGTGTTGATGAGCGGCCTCGACTATGAGCGTGTGGTGCTCTCTGGCGGCCCGACCGGGATCATGCAGGCTTGCATGGACCTGATCGTGCCGTACATCCACGACCGCAAGCAGTTCGGCCAGAGCATCGGCGAATTCCAGCTGATCCAGGGCAAGGTCGCCGACATGTACACCCAGCTCAATGCCAGCCGTGCCTATCTGTACGCCGTCGCGCAAGCCTGCGAGCGCGGCGAAACCACGCGCAAGGACGCTGCCGGGGTGATTCTCTACAGCGCCGAACGCGCCACGCAAATGGCCCTCGACGCGATCCAGATTCTCGGTGGCAACGGCTACATCAACGAATTCCCGGCCGGACGTCTGTTGCGTGACGCCAAGCTGTATGAAATCGGTGCGGGCACCAGCGAGATCCGCCGCATGTTGATCGGTCGCGAACTGTTCAACGAAACCCGCTGAGACGGAGCTGCCCATGGCTATCCTGCACACCCAGCTCAACCCTCGCTCGGCGGAGTTCGCCACCAACAGCGCGGCCATGCTCAAACAGGTCGACGCCCTGCATACCCTGCTCGCACAGGTGCAGCAAGGTGGCGGCCCGAAGGCGCAAGAACGCCACACCTCCCGGGGCAAACTGCTGCCCCGCGAGCGCATCAATCGGCTCCTGGACCCGGGTTCTCCATTTCTCGAGATCAGCCAGCTGGCAGCCTACGAAGTGTATGGCGAAGACGTACCGGCCGCCGGCGTGATTGCCGGGATCGGCCGCGTGGAAGGCGTCGAATGCATGATCGTCGCCAACGATGCCACGGTGAAAGGCGGCTCGTATTACCCGCTGACCGTGAAAAAGCACCTGCGCGCCCAGACCATCGCCCAGCAGAATCGTCTGCCGTGCATCTACCTGGTGGATTCGGGCGGCGCCAACCTGCCGCGTCAGGATGAAGTGTTTCCGGACCGTGAGCATTTCGGGCGAATCTTCTTCAACCAGGCCAACATGAGCGCCCTGGGCATTCCGCAAATCGCGGTGGTGATGGGCTCGTGCACCGCCGGCGGCGCCTATGTCCCCGCGATGGCCGACGAAGCGATCATGGTCCGCGAGCAGGCGACCATTTTCCTCGCCGGCCCGCCGCTGGTGAAAGCCGCGACCGGTGAAGTGGTCAGCGCCGAGGACCTGGGTGGCGCCGATGTGCATTGCAAGATTTCCGGGGTCGCCGACCATTACGCCGAGAGCGACGAACACGCACTGGCCATCGCCCGACGCAGCATCGCCAATCTCAACTGGCGCAAGCTCGGTGAAGTGCAGCAACGCACGCCGATCGCCCCGCTCTACAGCAGCGACGAACTGTACGGTGTGGTATCGGCCGACGCCAAGCAACCGTTCGACGTGCGCGAAGTGATCGCGCGGCTGGTGGACGGCTCGGTGTTCGACGAGTTCAAGGCCCTGTTCGGGACCACCCTGGTCTGCGGCTTTGCCCACCTGCACGGTTATCCGATCGCGATCCTCGCCAACAACGGCATCCTCTTCGCCGAGGCCGCGCAGAAAGGTGCGCACTTCATCGAACTGGCCTGTCAGCGCGGCATCCCGCTGCTGTTCCTGCAAAACATCACCGGTTTCATGGTCGGCCAGAAGTACGAGGCCGGCGGCATCGCCAAACACGGCGCCAAACTGGTGACAGCCGTGGCGTGCGCCAAGGTGCCGAAATTCACCGTGATCATCGGTGGCAGTTTCGGTGCGGGCAACTACGGCATGTGCGGGCGGGCTTACGACCCGCGTTTCCTGTGGATGTGGCCGAATGCCCGTATCGGCGTGATGGGTGCCGAACAGGCCGCCGGCGTACTGGTGCAGGTCAAGCGCGAGCAGGCCGAACGCAGTGGCCAGGGCTTCAGCGCCGAGCAGGAAGCCGAGATCAAGCAACCGATCCTCGACCAGTACGAAGAGCAGGGTCACCCCTACTACTCCAGCGCTCGCTTGTGGGACGACGGTGTCATAGACCCGGCGCAGACCCGCGATGTGCTGGCCCTGGCCCTGTCCGCATCACTGAACGCGCCAATCGAACCGAGCCGCTTCGGCGTGTTCCGGATGTGATCCTTTTTGTGGCAGCGGGCTTGCTCGCGAAGAACGGTAAAGCGGTGTATCGGAAAAACCGCAGTGAAGCCTTCGCGAGCGAACCGCTCCCACGAAGACCGTGGAGAACGGAAGAATATGAGCGACTTCAACACCCTTGAGCTGCAGACCGATCCGCGTGGTTTTGCCACGCTGTGGCTCAGCCGCGAAGACAAGAACAATGCGTTCAACGCCGAGATGATCCGTGAACTGATCCTGGCGCTGGACAAGGTGTCGGCCGATCCCAACCTGCGCTTCCTGCTGGTGCGCGGACGCGGCAGGCATTTCAGCGCCGGTGCGGACCTGGCCTGGATGCAGCAATCTGCCGAACTCGACTACCACACCAACCTCGACGACGCCCGGGAACTGGCGGAGTTGATGTACAACCTGGCCAAACTGAAAATCCCGACCCTGGCCGTGGTGCAAGGCGCGGCGTTCGGCGGCGCGCTGGGCCTGATCAGTTGCTGCGACATGGCCATCGGCGCCGACGACGCGCAGTTCTGCCTGTCGGAAGTGCGCATCGGCCTGGCACCGGCGGTGATCAGCCCGTTCGTGGTGCAAGCCATCGGCGAGCGCGCTGCACGGCGTTACGCCTTGACCGCCGAGCGCTTCGGCGGGCAGCGAGCGCGGGAAATCGGCCTGTTGTCCGAGAGCTATCCCATCGTGGAGCTGGAACAGAACGTCGAACAGTGGATCGACAACCTGCTGCTCAACAGCCCGGCCGCCATGCGCGCCAGCAAGGACTTGCTGCGTGAAGTCGGCAACGGTGCACTGACCCCGGCGCTGCGCCGCTACACCGAAAATGCCATCGCCCGCATCCGCGTCAGCCCAGAAGGCCAGGAAGGCTTGCGCGCCTTTCTGCAAAAACGTCCGCCGAACTGGCAGGCCGAAACCACTCCCAAGGAGCCGCGTTGATGAGCGCACCTGTCATTACCTCTCTGCTGGTGGCCAACCGTGGCGAAATTGCCTGCCGGGTGATGCGCACCGCCAAGGCCCTGGGCCTGACGACCGTAGCCGTGCACAGCGCCACCGACCGTGACGCCCGGCACAGCCGCGAAGCGGATATCCGGGTCGATCTGGGCGGCAGCAAGGCCGCCGACAGCTATCTGCAAATCGATAAACTGATCGCCGCCGCCAAGGTCAGCGGCGCCCAGGCCATCCACCCCGGCTATGGCTTTCTGTCCGAGAACGCCGGCTTCGCCCGTGCGATCGAGGCCGCCGGCCTGATCTTCCTCGGCCCGCCCGCCTCGGCCATCGATGCGATGGGCAGCAAGTCGGCAGCCAAGGCCCTGATGGAAACCGCCGGCGTGCCGTTGGTGCCCGGGTATCACGGCGAAGCCCAGGACCTCGACACCTTTCGCGAGGCGTGCGAACGCATCGGCTACCCGGTGCTGCTCAAGGCCACGGCAGGCGGCGGTGGCAAAGGCATGAAAGTGGTCGAGGACGTCAGCCAACTGGCCGAAGCCCTGGCCTCGGCCCAGCGTGAAGCGCAATCCTCGTTTGGCGATTCGCGGATGCTGGTCGAGAAGTACCTGCTCAAACCGCGCCACGTGGAAATCCAGATCTTCGCCGACCAGCACGGCCACTGCCTGTACCTGAATGAACGCGACTGCTCGATTCAGCGCCGACACCAGAAAGTCGTCGAAGAGGCCCCCGCCCCGGGTCTCAACCCGCAGCTGCGGCGAGCCATGGGCGAAGCGGCCGTGCGTTCGGCGCAGGCCATCGGCTATGTCGGTGCCGGCACCGTGGAGTTTCTGCTGGATGCGCGCGGCGAGTTTTTCTTCATGGAGATGAACACGCGCCTGCAAGTCGAACACCCGGTCACCGAAGCCATCACCGGCCTCGACCTGGTGGCCTGGCAGATCCGGGTCGCCCGTGGCGAAGCGCTGCCGATCACCCAGGATCAGGTGCCGTTGAACGGGCACGCCATCGAGGTGCGCCTGTACGCCGAAGATCCGGGCAATGATTTCCTGCCGGCCACCGGGCGCCTGGCCTTGTATCGCGAATCCGCCGAGGGTCCGGGGCGACGCGTCGACAGTGGTGTCGAAGAAGGTGACGAGGTTTCGCCGTTCTACGACCCCATGCTCGGCAAGCTGATCGCCTGGGGCGAAGATCGCGAACAGGCGCGGTTGCGCCTGCTGAGCATGCTCGACGAGTTCGCGATTGGCGGGCTCAAGACCAACATCAACTTCCTGCGCCGCATCATCGGCCATCCTGCGTTTGCGGCGGCCGAGCTGGACACCGGGTTTATACCGCGTTACCAGGAACAACTGCTGCCTGCCCCATCGAGTCTCAGCGACGCATTCTGGCGAACGGCGGCGCAGGCCTTTGCACAAAGTCAGCCTGGCACCACCCGCGCAGATGACCTGAACTCCCCGTGGAGCATCGGTAACGGTTTGCGCTCCGGCCTGCCGGCCGAGATCACCCTGCACCTGAGTTGCGAAGGCCAGGACCGGGCCCTGACATTGTCCGATGGCGGCTCGATGCAGCTCGAGGGCGAACAACTGTCGATCGAGCAAAACGGCGTCCGCCGCCAGCACCGGGCGATCCGCCGGGACGGTGTGGTGTATTTGCAGTGGGAAGGCGAGCTGCGTCGCATCGAGGCCTACGACCCGATCAGCGCGGTCGAAGCCAGTCACAGCCATCAGGGCGGGCTGACGGCACCGATGAACGGCAGCATCGTGCGGGTGCTGGTGGAGGCCGGGCAAACGGTCGAAGCCGGCGCACAACTGGTGGTGCTGGAAGCGATGAAGATGGAGCACAGCATTCGTGCGCCACACGCCGGGGTCATCAAGGCGCTGTATTGCCAGGAAGGCGAGATGGTCGGCGAAGGCAGCGCACTGGTTGAACTTGAACAAGCCTGAGATGAAGCACGGTCCTGCGCCCTGCGCGGACCGTCAGAATTTGGCCGTGGCCTGAACCACCACACCGATGATGTGGCACGCATCGGTGTACAGGGCTTTGGGATACGTCGGATTGAGCGGGACCAGGTAACGCTGCCCGCCCTCTTCGATCAACTTGCGAAAGGTCGCCTCGGTGCTGTCCGACCATTGCGCGATCACCAGTTTACCGGGTTCCGGGACAATGGCCGGGTCCACCAGGATCATCATGCCCTCGGCGACACTGACGCCAGAGGGTGCGGTCATCGCATCACCCACCACCTGCAACCAGAACGCCGCGCCCTGCGCGTGATAGTCGGTGAGTTCGAATCGCCCCTTGTCATAAGCCGTCGGCGCGCTTTCGCGAACCTCGCAGGTTTTGCGCCAGTCGCTGACCGGGTAACGGAAATACGGGTTGTATTTTCGCACCAGGTCGTGGCTTTCCAGCGTCGACGCGTCGGGCTCGCGAATGACCAGCGCCACCTCAAGAAAATCCATGCCGAGTGCCTTCAACACGCGGTTCATGTCATCGATCCCGGGCTGGCGACGTTTGTTCAGCCAATGACCGATGCCGCCCTGGGACATCCCGAGGCGCTCGGCGAGTATCTCTTGAGTGACGTTGAGTTCACTCATCTTGGCCTTGACCAACTCAATCCATTTATCCATGTGCGGCAAGATACGTCGGGGCCTGAATCCGTCAAAACACAAGTTGTAGTATTTAAATTCTAGTGACAAATACAGATTGTACTAACATCAGATGACGGATTTGAGTCAATCACGGAGCTTGCCAACACCATGAACATCCCCAATAAAGAACGGCCCGATCTGCCCATCGACACTTCCCTCACCTCTCCCCAAGGTTCGGCCGCCGCACAGCGGGCACTGGACTACTACTTGAAACCAACTGTGTCCGGAGAAGTGCTTGAAGAGCGTTTCTTTGATGTGAACCGCAATGTCAGCAGCGAGGAAGCCCTGGTACGGGCGTCGGACCTGCTGCGCTGCGCCGCCGCCACCGCGAACGAGTCGGCAAGTCATTTGCTGGGGTCTCATCGGGATCTGGCGTTTTCCACGGTGCACATGATCGACATGGCCAAGGCGCTGCTGGATCGATCACTGGACGGGATTGAGCAGGGATAAGGCAGGAGGGCGTCCTGGAAGGCGCGGAAAAGAAATTTCCGATCGCGCAGATAAAATCGTTTGACTTGCAAACGAGAATGATTATTATTGCATTCAGCTGGTCGCGAGATCAGTCGATTGTCCAAGTGACCTTAGGTCGGTCTCCTGGACTATCTCCTCATCAGGCTAATCACGGTTTTTGACCCGGCTTTTTGCCGGGTCTTTTTTTTGCCAGTTATTCTGGCTTGACCTTCAGGCTAATGAAGTCTTTGGGTGCTGCAAATTCGATGGCGCGGATAATATCAAAAGAATATCTGTTGGCAAGAGAAGCCCGGCAGCATTGGGCAAAACTAACCGCAAATAGCACTTGAGAATCAATCTCATAATCTCTAAGCTGCTTGCGCGTCAAGGAAGACGCCCCCCGCTCCTCCCCTGCAATTTCCCCCGGTGTTTCCCTCCCCAGCGTGTAAAGTATCAGCCATAAAAATCATATTCAGGAACCGATATGACCGTGGCCAAATCCTCTTTCACTATCACTTCGAACTTCGACAGCGGCAACATTGAAGTACTGGACATCAGCAATCCGCTACAAGCACTGCTGGCCATCAAGCCAGACACCCGCAGCCCGCACTTCCAGTGGTTTCACTTCAAGGCCAGTGGCCTGCACGTCGGCCAGGAGCACTGGTTCCGCCTGAGCAACGCCAGCAAATCGTCCTACAACAAGGCCTGGACCGGGTATCAGGCGGTGGCCTCCTACGATCACGTCAACTGGTTCCGGGTACCGACCATTTTCGAAGGCGACGCCCTGCGCTTCAGCCTCGAGGCCACAGCCACGCATGCCTGGTTTGCTTACTTCGAACCCTACAGCCGTGGCCGCCATGACTGGCTGATCGAGCAGGCGCTGACCAAGGCCGGCACCGAACTGCTGGCCACCGGCAAGAGTGTCGAAGGGCGCGACATTCAGCTTCTGCGCAAAGGCACGGGTGCCGAAGGTCGGCGCAAGGTGTGGATCATTGCCCAGCAACACCCCGGCGAACACATGGCCGAGTGGTTCATGGAAGGTGTGATCGAACGCCTGGAACAGCATGACGATCCAGTATTGAACACACTGCTGGCCAGCGCTGACCTTTACCTGGTGCCGAACATGAACCCGGACGGCGCCTTCCACGGTCACCTGCGTACCAACGCCATGGGCCAGGACCTCAACCGTGCCTGGCAGAATGCGAGCCAGGAGATCAGCCCGGAAGTGTTCTTCGTCCAGCAGCAGATGGAAAAGTACGGCGTCGACCTGTTTATCGACGTTCACGGTGACGAGGAAATCCCCCACGTGTTCACCGCCGCTTGCGAAGGCAATCCGGGTTACACGCCGCGCATCGAAAAACTCGAGGAGCATTTCCGCAACCACCTGAAGCACACCACCAAGGACTTTCAGACCAAGTACGGCTACGTGCGCGACGAACCGGGCAAAGCCAACATGACCCTGGCCTGTAACGCCGTTGGCCAGAAATACGACTGCCTGTCCCTGACCCTGGAAATGCCCTTCAAGGATCACGACGACCACCCGAACCCGGTAACGGGTTGGTCGGGCAAGCGTTCGAAGCAGTTGGGCAAGGATGTGTTGACCACGGTGGCGGATATGGTCGATAGCCTGCGCTGATCGTTTCCTGATACAGCAGATCGCCGCCTCCGTCCGAAGGCGGCGATCTTTTTTCAAGCACCACTACCCGCGATCTCTCCCCCGCAACATGCTGTCCAGCACGTCATCACGTCGCACCCAACCATGAAACAACGCCGCCGCCAGGTGCAGCAGCACCGTCAGAAACAGCAGGTACGCCAGGTACCCGTGCGCCTTGCGCAGGAACGCGAACACCCGGGCATCGGCCGGTACGATCGAGGGTAACTGCAACGCGCTGCCAAGCATCACCGGCTCGCCCGATGCCGAAATCATTGCCCAACCCAGCAACGGCAACACCAGCATCAAGGCGTACAGCAAGACATGTGAAGCCTTGGCCGCCAATGCCTGCCAAACGGGCAAGTCCGCCGGCAGTGGCGGTTGCCGGGTGGAAAAACGCACCCCCAGACGCACGATCGCCAGCAGCAGGATGGCGACCCCCAGCGGCTTGTGCAGGTGGATCAGCCACTCGTGGCGCTGCGATACCGAGGCAACCATGCCGGCGCCGATGAACAGCATGGCGATGATCATCAGCGCCATCAGCCAGTGCAGCAACCGCGCCAGCGGGGCGAAGTGGTTCGGTTGGGTGCTCATTGTTGAGCCTCCTGTTTAGCGGCAGGTAATTGGCTGACTTCACTGGTGCGGCGCAGGTAGGAATTGGCGTAACCGGCTGATCGAGCGGCCAACAACGGGTCGTCGGAACCTTCGATGCCGGCAGGCAGCACCAATGGGTCATAGTTGATGTCCCGGCATTCGCCATCGAGTTGCGGTTGGGTACTTTCCAGTATCAGGGTGCCGGCATTCACCACCTTGCGCCCTTCGGGCCAGGGTTTGCTGGCATCGTTGACCGGATCGCCGGGGTCGGCCAGGGTGATCATCAACTGCCAGCGCAAGGGGCCTGCGGTGATGCGCTGAACCAGGTCCTTCTCGAGGAAATCGCTGCCCTCGGGCGCCGTCGCTCCCGGCGCGTCCTTGGCCTGCGGCACCATGTTCCAGCGCACGGCCTGCTTTTGCCCGGTCGCATTGACCAGGTAAAACGCGTTGACGCTGTTATAGGTTTCCGTCACGTAACTGGCCGAAGGTTTCGCGGTCTTGACCCAGGCCAGAAACGGAGCGGCCTCGGGGTGCGATCCGAAGAACGCGGGCACGGCGCCAGGATCAGGCTTGCCCGTGGCGGGCAGTGGCGACAGGGCCTGCTGAAATTGATAGAACGCCTCGGGCGTGCCCACCGGGAACACCGGCATGCTGTTCATCCCCGTTCGCCATTGCTGGCCGTTGGCCTGGGTAAAACGCAACGCCAGGCTGCGGATCGGCACCGCGCCGTCCGGCGCATAAGGGCTGCCGGCCGGCAAGGCGAAACGCCCGACCACCGGGGTACGCGCCTCGTTGAAGACCTGCGCGGTGGAATAACTGCGCGCTTCGCCGCTGCTCTCGAAATGCCCGATCACACACACGCCCTTGGCGTGATTGCGGCGAAACCCGGGATGCACGCCATTGTTGGTTTCCAGCACGTTGATCAGTTTCTTCGGCGTCAGGCGCTGTGGGTCGAAGGTGCCGTTGACGTAGGCAAACGCCCCGGCCACAGCGCCGACGACCACGGCGATAGCCGCCAGGCGCAGCGTCAGGCTGGCGGCACTCAAGGGCGGCCGGGTGGGCGGTGATGAGCGATCTACCATGAAAGACTCCAGGGCCAGCGGCCATGAGTGGAAAGAAACAGCCAGACGCACCGCACAGCGATTTATTCCATCGCCCGGTGTTTATTTCTTCGGGCGTGGAATAACCTCGACTGCCGGGCGTCTCCCTAGTCCACAGCGTAGTGACTAGCCAGAACTTGATGAACGATATCGACGAACAACTGCGAGAAATCATTCCCAGATTGCGAAGGTTTGCCCTGTCGTTGACGCGCAATGCCAGCAGCGCCGACGACCTGGTGCAGTCGTGCCTGGAGCGCGCCTTGTCGAGTTGGGGCGACAAACGTGCCGAAGGCGATTTGCGCGCCTGGCTGTTTGCGATCCTGTATCGGCAGTTTCTCGATGCGCACCGGCGCTCGCGGCGTTATGCGCGGATGCTCGAGTTCTTTACCGGGCGCGACGACAGCCAACCGTCGGCGGAGCGCACGGTGCTCGCCCAATCGACCCTGCAGGCGTTCGACCAGCTCAGTGCCGAACAGCGCGCCCTGCTGCTCTGGGTGTCGGTGGAGGGCATGAGCTACAAGGAGGTCGCCGCGATCCTCGACGTTCCCACCGGCACCGTCATGTCGCGCCTGTCCCGTGCCCGCCAGGCGCTGCGCCAGCTCAGCGACGGCGAAATCACCCGCCCTTCCCTGCGGAGACTCAAATGATCAGCATGCCCCCTAGCGAGCGCGACCTGCACGCGTATGTCGACCACCAACTCGATGCAGACGACCGTCGCCGGGTGGAGACTTTTCTGGCCGGCAACCCGTCGCTGTCGGCCCAGGTGCGCGCCTGGCAACAGGACGCCCAACAACTGCGTGCCGGCCTGGGCGGCGCCTTGCAGCAAGCGGCCAACCCGGCACTCGACCCGGCGCTGATTCGCCAGCGCCTCAAGCGCCAGTCGCGCCGTCACCTGGCCAGCGCGGCCGTGCTGCTGATCGCCGTGGGCATGGGCGGTTTCAGCGGCTGGAAAGCCCGGGAAATGACCCTGCTCAGCGCGGCGCAGCCGATGGCCGATGCGATGCAGGCGTATCGACTGTTTGCCCAGCAAGGCATGTTGCCGGCCGACTACAAGGTCAGCGACAACGGCGATATGCAGGGCTGGCTCGACCGCTACTTCACCCAGGCCAATCGCCTGCCCGACCTGTCCCGAGCAGGCTTCACGCCAGTCAGCGGACGCCTGCTCAGCACCGAACAGGGGCCGGCGGCGATGGTGGTTTACGAAGATGGCAGCGCGAATAAAATCAGTTTCTACGTGCGCCCGCCGGGACCGAGGAACTTCCTGCTGCCTCGGGGCAGCCGCAGTGATGGCGAGTTGCAGGCCGAGTACTGGTCCGGAGGTGGCTACAACTACGCAATGGTCAGCCCGAACGATACCCCGGCGGCGCAGATGCTCAGGCAGACGGTGAAGTTCTGAACCCACCCCGCTCCCCCAGGGTTCGTGGAACATTTGGAAGAGGTCATCATCCCTGCCCGAACACTTGGGAGGGCCGGCGCAGCAGCGGATCGAACGGGTTGATCCGTGGCCCGATCAGCGCCGCCTCGCGCTTGAGCATGTCGACCACTGTCGGCAAACGATCCGGGCCCAGCCGGTCACTGATCGTGGCGACACTCAGCGCCGCCACCGCCCGACCTTCGCGATCCAGGATCGGCACGGCCAACCCGGCCATGCCCTGCAGCACACCGGTGTTGCGTCCGGCATAGCCCAGGGCTCGTACGTTCTCGACTTCCGAACGCAGGAACACTTCGTCGTACAGGTGAAAGTCCTTGAGCCGTGGCAGGTTGTAGCGGATCACCGTGTCCCGCTCCTCCTCCGGCAGGAACGCCAGGATCGCCAGGCTGCCCTGGCCCACCCCCAATGCCACTCGCCCGCCGATGTCGCCGGTAAACGTTCGAATCGGAAACGGCCCCTCGCTGCGGTCCAGGCAGATCGCATCGAAACCACTGCGCGCCAGCAGGAACAACGAATCCCCCAGCGAAGCGGAAAGCCGCAGCAGCGATGGACGCACCAGTTCGCGCAGGTTGCCGGTATTGCCCGCCCGGGCCGCCAACGCAAAGAACTCCAGGCTCAGGCGATAACGCTTGCTGCGCGCGTCCTGCTCGACCATGCCCTCGTCCAGCAGGCTGCGCAGCAAGCGATGCGTGGTCGGTTGCGACAAACCGATGCGCTGGGCCAGTTGCGTTACCCGCTCCCCACCCTCGACGGTGTCGCCGAGGGTGCGCAACACCGCGAACAGCCTTGAGACAGCACCGACACCGACTTCATTTTTGTTTTCATTCCGATCAGCGGAATCAGTCATGTCATTTCTCGATTATTAATTTATTCATTGAATGAAACTGAAAATAGTCATCACTTCAGTGAAATTGGCCATTGAGCCCATCCTATTCTTCGTCCTACTCTGCGTCCATACAGGGGCGATTCGAACAACAGCGGCAGCCGACTCAAGTCGAGCGCCAACGCACCCCGCAAGACCTTTCGTATCTGCCCATACAAAAAAGCGCGTCCCCCGGCCGCGCATAACAATCTCAGGTGGAGCGCAGTTATGGCTTTCGTGCAACTTGAAGGACTTGGCAAACGCTACGGCGAGATCGACGCCGTGGTCGCCACCGATCTCTCGGTCGAAAAAGGCGAATTCGTCTCCCTGCTCGGCCCCTCCGGCTGCGGCAAGACCACCACCCTGCAAATGATCGCCGGCTTCGTCGAAGTCACCAGCGGGCGCATTCTGCTCGACGGACGCGACATCACCCACGCCAAACCCGCCAGCCGTGGCCTGGGCGTGGTGTTCCAGAGTTACGCGCTGTTCCCGCACATGACCGTCAAGGACAACGTCGCCTTCGGCCTGCGCATGCGCAAGGTGGCCAATGGCGAATTGCAGCAGCGCGTGGAACGGGTGCTCAAGCTGGTGCGCCTGGATCGCCATGCCGAACGCTACCCACGGGAATTGTCCGGCGGGCAACGCCAGCGCGTGGCACTGGCTCGGGCGCTGGTCATCGAACCGCCGGTGCTGCTGCTCGACGAACCGCTGTCCAACCTCGATGCCAACCTGCGCGAAGAGATGCAATTCGAAATCCGCCGCATCCAGCGCGAAGTCGGGATCACCACCCTGATGGTCACTCACGACCAGTCCGAGGCGCTGTCCATCAGCGACCGCGTGGTGGTGATGCAGGCGGGGCGCATCACCCAGATCGATGCGCCTTACACCCTCTACGAACACCCGCGCACCGAGTTCATTTCCGGCTTCGTCGGCAAGGCCAACCTGCTGCCCGGCGAGCGTGACAGCGCGGGCGTGGTGCAGGTGCGCGCGGGCGGCGAACTGACCCTCAGCCTGCGCCCGGAAAAGATCGACCTGCGCGAAGCAGGGCTTGGCCGTGTCCAGGGTCGCCTCGTCAGTCGCTTCTTCCTTGGCAGCCAATGGCTATACGGTGTCTCCACCGACCTGGGCGAACTCTGCGTGGTGCGCCGCAACGACGGCTCGGCGCCGATGAGCGAAGGCACGGCGGTCGGCCTGGACTGGGACAGCGCGCTGTTGCGGGTGCTGAGCGTCGACGAGGTGTCGGCATGAGCACCCTCGCCGCGCTACGCCAGGGCCGCCAGGGCTACCTGTTGTCGGCACCGGCGCTGACGTTGTACGTCTGTCTGCTGGTCATCCCGCTGCTGTTGACCCTGGTGCTGTCGTTCAATGTGTTCGACTACGGTACGGGGATCAACAGCGACGCCTACACCCTCGACCATTACAGCAGCCTGCTGGGCGATCCGTATTTCTACGAGATCTTCCTGCGCACATTCTGGATCAGTGCCCTGACCACCCTGCTGTGCGTGCTGATCGGCGTGCCCGAGGCGTACATCCTCAGCCGCATGGGTGCGCCCTGGCGCTCCATTTTCCTGGTGTTGATCCTCACCCCGTTGCTGATTTCGGTGGTGGTGCGCGCCTTCGGCTGGAGCCTGCTGCTCGGCGCCGACGGCCTGGTCAACCAGACCCTGCAAGCCCTCGGCGGCTCGCCGGTGAAACTGCTCTACACCCCATTCGCGGTGGTGATCGCGCTGGTTCACGTGATGCTGCCGTTCATGATCATTCCGGTCTGGACGTCCCTGCAAAAGCTCGACCCCGCCGCCGAACAGGCCGCGCTGTCGCTGGGGGCCAGCCACTTCACGGTGATTCGCAAAGTGGTGCTGCCGCAGATCATGCCCGGCGTGCTCTCCGGCACCCTGATCGTCTTCGGCCTGGCCGCCAGCTCGTTCGCGATCCCCGGTTTGCTCGGCGGGCGCCGGATCAAGATGGTCGCCACGCTGATCTACGACCAGTACCTGTCGGAGCTCAACTGGCCGATGGGCGCGGCGATCGCCGTCGCGCTGCTGCTGCTCAACCTGCTGATCATGCTGTCGTGGAACCGGATGATCGAAGGCCGCTACAAGAAGTCATTGGGATAACTCGTCATGTCCAAGAACGGTCCTTTCGCCCTGCTGTTCCATGCCCTGGTGGTGCTGTTCATGCTCGCGCCACTGGTGGTGGTGTGCCTGGTGGCCTTCACCCCGGAAAACACCCTGAGCCTGCCGACCACGGAATTTTCCCTGCGCTGGTTCCGCGCCGTGTTCGAGCGCGCCGACTTCATCGACGCGTTCTACAACAGCCTGATCCTGGCGTTCAGCGCCGCCAGCCTGGCGACGGTGGTCGCGGTGCCGGCAGCCCTGGCGATCACCCGTTTCGAATTTCCCGGCCGGGACTTTTTCAACGGATTGTTCCTCTCGCCGATCATCATTCCGCACCTGGTGCTGGGGGTTGCCCTGCTCCGTCTGTTCGCACTGATGGGCGTCAACGGCAGCTTCGCCTGGCTGATCTTTGCCCATGTGCTGGTGATCACTCCCTATGTGTTGCGCCTGGTATTGGCCTCGGCCATCGGCCTGGACCGCAGCGCCGAGCACGCCGCGCAATCGCTGGGGGCCGGACGCTTCACGCTGTTCCGCCAGATCACCCTGCCGATGATTCTGCCGGGGGTTGCCGGTGGCTGGCTGTTGGCGTTCATCAACAGCTTCGACGAGGTCACGCTGTCGATCTTCGTCACCTCCCCGGCCACTCAAACCCTGCCGGTGCGGATGTACGTGTACGCCACCGAATCCATCGATCCGATGATGGCGGCGGTGTCGGCCCTGGTGATCGCGCTGACCGCGCTGACCATGATTCTGCTTGATCGGGTCTATGGCCTGGATCGGGTTCTGGTGGGTAAACAATGAGGGCGCCATGGCTCTGCTGAAACGACTGGCCGAGGGCGACCGCCCGGCCGTGAACTTTACCCTCGACGGCCAACCGGCCAGCGGCCTGCTCGGCGACACCGTGCTGACGGCGGTGCTGACCTGCAGCGAACACCTGCGCGGCAGCGACTTCAGCGCCGAACCCCGCGCCGGGTTCTGCCTGATGGGCGCGTGCCAGGACTGCTGGGTCCGCCTGGGCGACGGCCGCCGCGTGCGCGCCTGCTCGACCTTGCTGGAAGCGGACGAACACATCAGCCGCGAACCGGGGCGTGCCCTATGAACACCTCAATCGACCGCCCCGACGTCATCGCGAACAGGCTCGCCGCCATAGGGAGATGGGTATGAGTCCTGTCGTGATCGTTGGTGCCGGCCCTGCCGGCATTCGTGCCGCGCAGACGCTGGTGGCCCATGGTGTGCGCCCGGTGTTGCTCGATGAAGCGGCGCGCGGCGGCGGGCAGATCTATCGGCGTCAGCCGGCCAACTTCAAGCGTTCGGCCGTCAAGCTCTACGGCTTTGAAGCACGCAAGGCCACTGCGCTGCACCAGACCCTCGATGCCTTGCGCGAACAGCTCGACTATCGCCCCGACACCCTGGTGTGGAACGCCGAGGACAGCGCGCTCGATACCCTGCACGAGGGCCGTGCCGCACGCCTGGCGTTCTCCCGGGTGATCGTCGCCACCGGTGCCACCGACCGGGTATTGCCGGTGCCGGGCTGGACCCTGCCGGGCGTGTACAGCCTCGGCGCTGCGCAAATCGCCCTGAAATTCCAGGGTTGCGCCATCGGTGAACGCGTGGCGTTCGCCGGCAGCGGCCCCTTGCTGTACCTGGTGGCCTATCAATACGCCAAGGCCGGGGCGAAGGTCGTCGCGGTACTCGACAGCGCCCCGTTCAGCGCCCAGGCCCGTGCCCTGCCCGGCCTGCTGGCGCAACCGGCCACCCTGGCCAAAGGCATTTATTACCGCAGTTGGTTGACGGCACATGGCATCCCGGTCCACCAGGGTGCGACCCTGAAACAGATCGAAGGCGAACACCGGGTGCAGTCGCTGAACTGGTCCGATGCCCGCAGCGAACATCACCTGGAGTGCGACGCCGTGGCGTTTGCCCACGGCCTGCGCAGCGAAACCCAGCTCGCCGATCTGCTCGGTTGCGCCTTCGCCTGGAACCCGCTCAACCGTGCCTGGCTGCCGCAACGCGACAGTGCCGGACGCAGCAGTGTCAACGAGGTTTACCTGGCCGGTGACGGCGCCGGCATCATGGGCGCCGATGCGGCGGAAATGGCGGGGGAACGGGCAGCTCTGGCCCTGCTCGAAGACAGCGGTTTTCTCATCCAGCCGCAGCGCGGCGTGCAACTGGAACAGGCCCTGGGTCGCATCGACCGCTTCCGCCACGGTCTGGAACGCGCCTTCGTGTTCCCCGAGGACTGGGCAGCCGAGACCGCCGACAATGTGATGATCTGCCGTTGCGAAGAAGTGCGCGCCGGTGACATCCGCGAGGTCGTGCGCGAAGGGCACTGGGAAATCAATCGGGTCAAGGCCCATTGCCGAGTCGGCATGGGACGCTGCCAAGGGCGCATGTGCGGTGCCGCTGCGGCGGAAATCATCGCCTGCGAAAGCCAGCGCACGGTGTCCGGGATCGGCCGGCTGCGGGCGCAGGCGCCGATCAAACCGTTGCCGTTCGGCCTGGAGCTCGAGCCATGATCGAAGTCGACGCAGTGATCATTGGCGGCGGCATTGTCGGTTCATCCGCCGCGCTGTTCCTGAGCCAGACGGGACGGCGCGTGGCCTTGCTGGAGCGGGATTTCTGCGGCTCGCATTCCAGCGGCGTGAACTATGGCGGCGTGCGTCGTCAGGGCCGGCCACTGTCGCAGTTGCCCCTGTCGCAGCGGGCGCACGAGATCTGGGGCCGCTTGCCGCAGCTGCTCGGCATCGAAGGCGAGTACCAGCGCAGCGGGCATCTGAAACTGGCGCGCAGCTTCGAGGATCTGCGCGCCTTGCACGACTACGCCGCCAGCAGCCAGGGCTTTGGCCTCGATTTGCAATTGCTCGATCGGGCGCAGTTGCGAGCGCGTTTTCCATGGGTCGGCGAGGTCGCGGTCGGTGCCTCGTTTTGCCCGGATGACGGGCACGCCAACCCGCGCCTGGTCTCCCCCGCCTTTGCCCGGGCAGCACGCCAGCACGGCGCGCAGGTCCATGAACAATGCGCGGTGAGCGCGGTGGAGCACGACGGCCAGCGCTTTCGCGTGAGCACGCAAAGCGGCCTCGAACTGCGCGCGCCCTGGCTGCTGAACTGCGCCGGCGCCTGGGCGGGAGCCCTGGCCGAACAATTCGGTGAAGCAGTGCCCATGCACGCCGGGCACCCGGCGATGCTGGTCACCGAACCCTTGCCGCTGGTGATGGACGCCAGCACCGGCGTCGAGGGCGGCGGGATCTATGCGCGCCAGGTGGCGCGTGGCAATTGCGTATTGGGCGGCGGCCAGGGCTTTGCCCTTGACGCTGCCCGCGCCCGCCCCGGTCAACACGCGGTGATCGAGATCCTGCGCCAGGCCGTCGAGCTGTATCCGTTTCTGCAAGGCGCCCAGGCCATTCGCACCTGGAGCGGCACCGAAGGTTACCTGCCCGATCGCCAACCCGTGATCGGCCACAGTGGCACCCAATCCGGCCTGTTGCATGCGTTCGGCTTTGCCGGCGCCGGCTTCCAGATCGGTCCTGCGGTGGGCCAGGCGCTCACCGAGATCATCTGCAGCGGCGCTTCAACCACGTCGCTGGATGCGTTTTCCATCACCCGGTTTCACTCCATCTCCGCAGCTTGATAGAGGAAGGTCGCGCTTATGAATAACGTCAAACGCACTGCACTGCTCGGACTTTCGTGCCTGAGCGCCCTGCTCACCGTCGCCCAGGCCCAGGCCGAACCGACGCTGTACCTGGGCATGAACGGCGGCACCATGGAACGGCTCTACGCCGACAAGGTGCTGCCGGCGTTCGAAAAAGCCAACAACGTCAAGGTGGTGATCGTACCGGGCACCTCCGCCGATATCCTGGCCAAGGTCCAGGCGAGCAAAGGCAACCCGCAGATGCACGTGATGTTCCTCGACGACGGCATCATGTACCGGGCCATCGCCATGGGCCTGTGCGACAAGCTGGAGGACAACCCGACCCTGGCGCAGATTCCGGCCAAGGGTCGCATCAAGGACCAGGCGGTGGCGGTCAGCCTCGGCGTCACCGGGTTGGCGTACAACACGCGGTTGTTCAAGGAGAAAGGCTGGGCGCCACCCACCTCGTGGATGGACATGGCCGACCCGCGCTTCAAGGACAAACTGGTGTTCCAGTCGATGGCCTCGTCGACCTTCGGCCTGCATGGATTCCTCATGTTCAACCGGATCCAGGGCGGCAGCGAAACCAACGTCGACCCGGGGTTCAAGGCCTGGCCGAACACCGTCGGGCGTAACGTGCTGGAATACATTCCCAGCTCGGCGAAGATTTCCGAGATGCTCCAGACCGACGAAGCGGCCCTGTTCCCGCTGACGCCCACCCAGGTGACGGCACTGAAACTCAAGGGCATGCAGGTCGAATACGCCCAACCGAAAGAAGGCTCGGTGGTGCTCAACGTCGCCGAGTGCGCCATTGCCAACAACACCCAGCCGGAACTGGCGCAAAAACTCGCCGCGTTCCTGCTGACCCCCGAGGCGCAAGCCGTCGCCCTGGAAGACGGCGATCAGATCCCGTCCAACCCGAACACCCCGACCACCGACAAGACTCGCGGCCAGGTGGAGGCGATGAAGCAGTACCTGGAAACAGCGATCGCGATCGACTGGGACCAGGTCAACGAACAGCGCCCGGCGTGGAACGCACGGTGGAACCGCAGTATCGAGCGCTAGTCATCGCTCCTCCATTCAGAACCCCACGTCCAGCACCACATTGTCCAGATAGGTCCCCGCGGGCGGTGTGGTCTGGTCGGTGTAGATCTTCGCGTTGTAGTTGAAGATCTGAGCGCCGACGGCCTGCCCGGTGGTGGGGTTCACCTCGGCATCCGAACTGGCTCGGCGCGCGGCCCCCACGCTGCCCCAACGGGTGGTGCCCGCCCCCTTGAAAATGTCATAGGCCAGAACGTTGCTGCCGGAGGTCATCCGCCGCCGCCCGCCCACGCTGATCGCGTTCTGTCCGTCACCCAACCCCACGGTATACGTACTGCCCTTGGTGCAGGTCAGGCTAATGGTCTGGCCGGTGACCGGAGCAAACCCACTGACCACCGGAGCACTGCCGAACGCGATGTTGGGTGTGGTGATGGTGCAGTCGTTGGAGACCGTCAGGTTGACGGTCAAGGTGGTGGTGCCGCTGTTGATGTCACGCCCCAGGCAAACGGCACCGATACCGATCCCGGAGCAGTAGTTCCAGTTCCAGAAAATGCTCAGCGTCTCGGTGTAGACCCCGGCCGCGACGTTACTGCCGATGGTGGTGCCCAGGTACAAGGGCACGGTTCTGGGTACCGTGCCGCCCAGCAGCCCCAGGGCATCGATGATGCCGTTGCGCGCGAAATCGTAGGGGGTGCCGCGGGTCAGCGGGTAACTGGTGCTGTTGTTGGCGTAGAGGGTGTAACCGATGACGTCACCCTTGGGGCCGACCAGACCGCCCTGCGTCGAAGTGACGGTGGCCCAGAAGTTATCACTGTTGGTCAACAGGCTCAGCAACGAGCCCGTGCAGCTCAAGCCGCCATTGAGCGTGGAACTGGGTTGCGAGGTGGTGCGCACGGCAATCGAACTCACCGTACCGAAGGAAGCTGGCGTCGTGCTGACCACCGAGCACAGGGCGTGGGCCGCCCCCGGCAACCACAAGGCCAGGCAGAAGACCCCACGCACGCCGATCATCGGCACACCAATGGCCCGATCAGCGGAATCTGATCCTGCTGCACATCGACAGCGAACTGCACCTGGCAGGTGCTCCCGTCCGCCAGGCTCACCCTCAGGCTGTTCTGCGCCTGGAGGTCTTCCAGGTACACCAGCCCGTCCCACCCGACCACCGTCTGCGTGCCACTCTGCTCATGCACCACGCCACTGCCCAGGGGCAGTTCCTGCTGCTGCCCATCCACCAGCACGATGCTCGCGGCGACCACCCGGTTCAATGGAAACTCCAGCAGGTAGCCGCTGCCACGGCGCACGGCGATCCGCTGCTCGACATTCGGGCTGCGCACGTTGGCCGGCAGGTTCAGCGGGTCGATTTCATACTTGCCCCGGTAATAGGCGCTGCTCCACGGCACGAGCAGGTGACCGTTGCGATCGGTCTGGCCAACCTGCTGGTTTTCGTAGCGCACCGGAATGTCGGCGTAGCCATCGGTGCTGACCACCACAAAGGCATCGTCGATGCGGTTGGCGGCGAACACCTGGCTGTCCATCCAGACCAGCGAACCGCTGGCATCGGCCCAACGGGTTTCGGCCTCGCTGGTGCCGTAGACACCGGCTTGCAACTGCACCGATTGCAGGCGCCAGGTCAGGTCGGCCTGACGATAGGCCGGCCCGTCGCCCCGGGCATAACCGAGGCTGAAACCGACCCCGCCTTCGGTGGGCACGGCGCGGCTGTAGTTGACCCGCTGCCGGGTCAGCCCGGTATTGCTGCGCTCGCTGCTGATCGCCAGGCTGCCGTTCAAGTCGAACGGAACCACCAGCTGCGCCTGCACCGCCCAGTTGCTGTCGCCGATCTCGCGGTTGGCCGACAGGTAGAAACTGCTGTTGTGCCACAGCGCTTTGCTCCACGTCAGGTTGAGCAGGCGGGTGCGCGAATCGTCGGTGGCGCGCACGTCGAAATAACCGGCACCGAGGCTGCCCCAGCGGTCGAGGTTCACGCTCAGGGTCGCCTGCTCGCTGCGCTGGCTGAGGGTGGTGAACGGACTGTCGACCACTGTCAGGTCGGCATACCGGTCGCGGCGTTGCAGGCGCTGGTAGGAAAAACTGTAGCGCTGGTTGCTGTATTGATAACCGACGCTGATTTGCTGGCCACTGTCGCCGTCGAACCGGCTCTGGCTGAGCGCGGTGTTCAACACGCCGAAGTTGCCCAGGCGCAGGTTGCCGCCCATCCCGCCGAGGGTGAGAGTGTCCGACGCTTCGGCGTGGCTTTCCAGGGTGAAATTGTCACTCAGGCCGTATCGCAAACTGCCCGAAGTCGCGCCCGGCCCATAGGAAAAATCTCGCAGGCCGTAGTCACGACGCAAGGTGCCGGCGGCCACGGAGAAGTCACTCAGGCCCTTCTGCAGCAGGCTGCTGGTGACGTAGAACGGCACGGTGGTCGAGACCTGCCGGCCCAGCGCATCGGTGGTGACCACCACCGCTTCGCCGGCGCCGTTGATGAAAGGCACATTGGTCAGCGTGTAGGGGCCGGGCTGCAGGTCGGCACTGCTGGACTTGTAGCCGTTGATGAACAGGTCGACCGACGAGGGCACCGCCGCTTCTCCGGCAAACTGCGGCAAGGGATACGTCACCAGGTCAGGGCGCACGCCGAAGTCCCGGGATACCTGGACCCCGCCCAGGCGCACCGAGCTGCTCCAGGGCAAGGCGCCACTGACCAGGTCACCGCCCTCGAAGGTCAGCAGGCGCTCATCATCGGAGTAGCGCCAGGTGGTGTCATAGCGCAGGTAGCCATTGCTCAGCGCGCTGGCCGACTGCCCCGAGAGCGTGCGCCGGTATTGCCCGGTGCTGGACAGCGTGCCCCAGCTGTCGAATAGCCGCACTTCGTTCCAGGCCGCGAGATAGGTGCCGGCATCATCGGTGTCATTGAGGTACAGGTCGTAGTTGAACAAGGCGCCGAAACTGCTCAGGGCCTGGGTGCGCGGATAGGCGTCACGGTGGCCGATGAACTGCTCCGGCAGCCAGTTGGGCGGCACGTCGAGCAGCAGCCGCTGACCCGCGCTGTCGTATTGGCTATGCAGGCCCGGCAAACGGTCGAGATCGACTTCGGCGCCGAGTGTGTCCGGCAGTTTCATGCCGGTTTCACGCAAGGCGCTGGCCGGCAGGAAGAACCGACCGTTACGTTGCTCCACCGCGACGACACGCCCGGTATTCATCTGATTGACCACCAACTCCAGGAACAACTGTGCATCGGCCACGGCCTCCATGCCGCTGGGTGGAGGCGGCAAATCACCGGCTGCGGATGAATGAGCGAACATCAGGCAACCCCAACAACCGATAGCCCGCAACGGACGCTGTAAACTGCGAGCCAGGCGCTGGCTCATTACCGTGGTACGTCCGTCAATGGACCTTGTCCTCCCTGCCCGTCACCCAACGACTCAGCGTGCCGGCGGAATGCTCTGAACCTGTGGCGCGCCGTTGACCCGGACCTGCAAGGCGGGATCGCCGGCCATCGGAGCGGGCGCCGGCCAGCGCATGATCGCGCCCGGCAGCACGTAGCCGAGCAGGCCTTCCACCAGCGGTCTGGCCTGGCCACCCTGCTTGAGCGCGACATCCGTCAACCGCGCATGCACCGCCCCCCGATTGCGCACTTCCAAATAGGGCCGGCCATCCACGGCCACCGTGCGCCAGCTCAAATCCGGCAGGCCCGCGCCTTTCGGGTCACGTTGGCGACTGGCGTCCTCCTTGCTCCACAGGCCCGCGCCGTAGGCAAACAGCGGCACCGAGTAACGCATCTGAAAACGAATTGCCGCCGCGGTCTTGCCGTCTTCGGCAGCGGACGGTTTCGCCGAGGGGATTTCGTCAATGATGATGCGATAGGCCAGCTCCTGCCCCGGCGGGATCTCGCGGGTGCGGGTCAGACGGACCAGTTGTTTCTGGCCCGGCTCGATCTTCGCCACGGGCGGGCTGCCGATCACGTCGCGCTGGTTCTGGTACTGGTCGCTGAAACCGCTCTGGCTCCAGGCAAACACGCGGATCTGCAGGTTGGCCGTCTCGTCGCCACGGTTTTCCAGCCATAGCGCGCTGGCCTGCTGATCGGCTTCCAGCACCGGATCGATGGGCCAGATCAGCACCGAACTGGCCGCCTGGGCCCTGACAGTCGCCAACAGCAACAGCGCCAACAGGGCATGACGCGCGACCCGATGCCGCCGTGAAGGTAAACCCATGTGTCCACTCCTTGTGCCCAGGTTCATTCAAAAACGCCGCCTTACCACGAGAGCTGCACTTGCAGCACATCGTTGTAGGTCCCCCCAGGCTGATTGCCCGGCAATTGCACCTGGCCGTAGATCGGCAGGCGGATGTTGTTGGCGTCGGCATAGGCCACCGCCACGGTTTGGCCGATGCCCAGGCTCTGGCTGTACCCCGCATCGCGAAACAGCTGGTACGCCACGCGGTTGCTGCCCGTGCTGAGCTGCATGTGCCGCCCACTGTTGTTGTACTGGCCGCCATCGACGGTCATGTTCAGGGTCACGCCGGGGGTGCATTGCAACTGCACGCCCGCCGTCAGCGCCACCCGCACGGTATTGCTGGCCAGCGCCGACTGGCTGCCGAAGTTCAGGCTGCCATAGCTGGAGACCCCGCCGACCACCAGGCAACCTGGCACCACCGTGGCGCTGACCTGGAAGCTCTGGCTGGTCGCCGCAGGCAACGGCACCGGCAGGCTGCCCGTCCATATCAATAACAGTGCGGCCCATCCCTGGCGGTTCATCGTTCTAGAACGTCAGTTCGACGGAAATCGTGTCGGTGTAAGTGCCCGCCGGCAGCCCGGGCTTACCCACGGCCTGACCATAGATATTCACGGTCTGCGCCACGCCCGTGCTGGCGGCCAGGTTGATCACACCGTTGATGCCGATGATCTGTGAGTGCCCGGCGTCGGTGTACAAATCGTAGGGCACGTAGTTGGCGACACCGTCATACAACGCCCGTGTGCCACCCGACGACTGGCCATCGTGGGCGCCGCCACGCACCGTGAGCGTGGGCGTGGTGCCGCTGGAACACAGGATCGACAGCGCCCCGCCGCCGCCCCCCAGGACTTGCCCGGTAGCGGTGGTGAACAGGCTGTCGGCGGTGCCGAAGCTCAGGGCACCGAAATTCAGCCCGCTGGAACCACCCGCCCCGTTGACCTGACAGCTGCTGATCAGGGTCAGGCTGGACGTGATCTGGCCGGTGACAGTGGTGGCCGCCTGGGCACTGGACACCAGCGTCAGGCCCAGCAGCGATAAACCAATCCTTGTAGCGAATGTGCGCATGGAGTCCGTCCTCTACGGGGTTACCAATCGAGCGTTACGGTCAAGGTGTCGGTATAGACACCGGCCGGTATCGCGCGGGCGTTCGCCACCACCGAGCCAAACACCGGAATCGGTATCTGGGTGCCGCTGGTGACGGCGAAATTGTGTTGCTGGCCGATGCTGTAGCTCTGCTGTCCAGAGGCATCGAGGAACAGTTGATAAGGAAGGGTCTGGCGCCCGTTGCTCAGGCGTCGGGTGGTGCCGTCGCCGTGGGCACCGCCATCGATGGTGACGGTGAAACCGTTGACCGAGGGATCGCAGGCGACATTCAATCTGCCGCTGCCGTCTTCCCCCAGGCTGGCGCTGATCGGGCTGTTCCAGGTCGGGCCCTGCTGGCCGAAATCCAGCGTGCCGAAACCGTTGGCAGGGCCGCCGGCGCCACCATTGGAGACTTCGCAACCGGCGATGATGGTCAGCCGCGCGTGAATCTGCCCGCTGACGGCCGCTTGCGTGCCTGCGCCCGGCCATGTCACTGCCACGATGCCGATCAAGAACCACTGCCTGACTGTCATCACGCCTGTCCCGACTCCTTCCGACTCCGAGCGTTCACGCAACGCTCGCTTCCTTGCGCCACCTGACTCGGCGGTGGCCCTGACCCGATTGGCGCTACCAGGTGACGGTGACCTTCACCAGGTCCGTGTAGCGACCGACAGGTACAACCTGCGCCAGCCGTTCTATGCGCGCATACAGCGGCAGGTCCACACTGCCGGTGTCCGGCACACGCCCACTGACCGGCACATCCACCGCCAGCGGGATCAACCGCGCGGGGTCCTGATAGAGTCGATAAGGGATGGGTTTGCTGCCGGCGGCACCCGCCATGTAGCGCACGTCACCGACGCCGCCGTGCTGGCCGCCATCGATGCGCAGTTGATAAGGGGTATCGGGGTTGCACTCCAGGCGCGGCAGGCGCTGGTTCGTCAGCGCCGCCGCCAAAGGCCCGGCGGGATCGTCCAAGCGCGCGGTCTGGCCGAAGTCGAGCACACCCAGTTGTTCGATGCCGGCGCTGCGTTGTTGGCCGACCAGCTGACAGCCGCGCTGCACGTCCACCCGCACTTGCACCTGAAGTTCGGCGGCCAGCACCTGTGCACTGAGCATCACGCTGGCGACTGCCACGACGACGATTCCATTCACGACCCGATCCTTGAGGGGTGGCTCCTGAACATCAGGTTAGCAACGGGACGGGAAATTTCCAGCCACAGGGGAAAATTGGATCCAGCGAAAGCGCGGCCATTTTGTACCGGACTGATAAAAAACATCGGTGCATCACCCGATAGAAAACTGTACAGCCCACATTTTTCCGTCTAACTGCGGATTCATCCGTCGACACGACTGGAAGCACTTTTCCCCGATTGGTTACACTGCCTGCCTGACGATTTCGGGGTGACATCAGTGGCCGCTCGACCACACAACCGCTCGCGCTTTACAGCACGCTGGCCCGCGCTGCGCCGTCTCTTCGGCAAGGTATCGAGCACGTCCGCCGGCGAGGGTGCAACCGCACGCGTGGTGCATGACTATTTCCGCCACAAGGCCCACACCCAGGGTTACACCCTCAGCCACAGCCAGCAGCGAGTGATCGACTGCATGGCGCAGTACGCCACGACACTGCTCGGCACGCCGGGGAAAACCCTGCCCGGCCTGTACCTGTACGGCGCCGTGGGGCGCGGCAAAAGCTGGTTGCTCGACGGGTTCTTCCAGGCGTTGCCGATCGAGGAAAAACAGCGCCTGCATTTCCATGAATTTTTCGCCCGGTTGCATCAGGGCATGTTCAGCCATCGCGACCATCACGATCCGCTGGCGACCACGCTCGATGAACTGCTGAACGATTGCCGGGTGCTGTGTTTCGACGAGTTCCACGTGCATGACATCGGCGACGCGATGCTCATCGCGCGCCTGTTCAAGGCCCTGTTCCGCCGGGGCATCCTGCTGCTGGTGACGTCGAACTACCCGCCCGAAGGTCTGCTGCCCAACCCGTTGTACCATGCGCGATTCAAACCGGTGATCGACCTGATCAACGCACGCATGCAGGTCATGGAAGTGGGGGGCCCGCACGACTATCGCAGCCAGGCCAGAACCCACGCCCAGCAGGTATTTACCCAGGGCCGGTATGTCTGGCCGGCCAGCGTGGCACAGCGCCAGGCGCTGAATCTGCCCGAAGCCGACACCCCGGCCATCGCGCTGGCCGTCGGCACCCGTCAGCTTCCGGCTCGCCATTGCGCAGGCCGCACCATCGCTTTCACTTTCGCCGACCTGTGCGACCACCCGACCGCCGTCATGGATTACCTGGAACTGTGCCGGCGCTTCGATCACTGGTTCATTGACCAGTTGCCCAACCTCGCCGACTGTTCGGTTGCCGCACAGCAGCGTTTCATCAACCTGGTGGACGTTCTGTATGACCAGGACAAGCACCTGACCCTGATTGGCCAGCGCTCGCTGTGCGAAAGCCTGGGCGGCGAGGCCATCGACCTGGCGCGCACGCGCAGCCGGTTGGGGCAATTGGTGGTCATTGGAGAATCGGACTGACGGCACACCGACCGTCACCGCACATTTGCCGCTATCATGTCGCCTTTTTTCAGGCCCCGGCCCCTACCCCTCGATCAATAGCGAACCTTTACATGGACACCCTTGCCCAACTGCGCGCCGGTCGGCTGGCCGGCGCGACTCGCCTGGACCTGGCCGCCGACCTGACGCAATTCCCCCGGGAAATCCTCGATCTGGCGGACACGCTGGAGGTGCTCAATCTCAGTGACAATGCCTTGAGCAGCCTGCCGGACGACTTTCACCGTCTGCACCGCCTGCGTGTGTTGTTCTGCGACCGCAACCGGTTTACCGAACTTCCCACGTGCCTGGGACAGTGCGCGGCGCTGACCATGGTCGGTTTCAAGGGCAACCGCATCGAAAGCGTGCCGGGCAAGGCGCTGCCACCCTTGTTGCGCTGGTTGATCCTGACCGACAACCGCATCGCTGAACTGCCGAGCGAACTGGGTGAACGGCCGTACCTGCAAAAACTGATGCTCGCCGGCAATCGCCTGACACAGTTGCCCCCGAGCCTGCGCAACTGCCATCGCCTGGAACTGACCCGCATCGCCGCCAACCAGTTGACCGAGTTACCCGACTGGCTGCTGACGCTGCCAAGCCTGACCTGGCTGGCCTATGCCGGCAATCCGCTGGAAACCGAAGCCGATGCTGCTGCGCTGGAGGCCACGTCGACCATTGCCTGGTCGCAACTGAATCTGGGAAAAAAGCTCGGCGAAGGCGCGTCCGGCGTCATCCACCAGGCCCTGTGGAAGCACAGCCAAGCCGTTGCGGTGAAGCTCTACAAGGGCGAAATGACCAGTGACGGGTCGCCGCTGCATGAAATGAACGCCTGCATCACCGCCGGCCTTCACCCCAACCTGATCCGGGTCGAAGGGCGGGTTGTCGAACATCCGCAGGCACAGGCCGGGTTGGTCATGGCGCTGGTCGGTCCAAGCTATCGCAACCTCGCCGGGCTGCCGAGCCTGGAATCCTGCAGCCGTGACGTCTACGCCGACGATACCCGGTTCAGCGCACCGGTGGCGTTGCGGATTGCCCGCGGCATCGCGTCGGTGGGCGAGCACCTGCATCGCCAGGGCATCACCCACGGCGACCTCTACGGCCACAATATCCTGTGGAACGAACAGGGTGATTGCCTGCTGGGAGACTTTGGCGCGGCGTCGTTCCATGCCACGCAGGACAGCCTCGAAAGCCGTGCGTTGCAACGGATCGAAGTGCGCGCATTCGGCGTGCTGCTCGGGGAATTGCTGGAGCGGATCGACTCAGGGTTGAGCGATTTGGATCGGGCACGGCTTGAAGACTTGCAGCAGCGCTGCTGTCAGCCCCGGGTACTGGAACGGCCGGGGTTCGCTGAAATTGTGCAGGCGCTGGAGGGTTTGTGACCGCCGAGCGGTCAATCGCGAGCAGGCCCGCTGCCACAGGGATCGTACAGAACCTGTGTCAGCGGGCCTGCTCCGGGCGGCATTCGGACGATGACGCCATCACCGAATCAGCCCGTTAACCGGCCAGGCCGACAAACATCTCCTGCACGTCATCGTGGTTATCGAGGCCTTCCAGGAATGCTTCGACTTCCGCCATTTGCTCGTCGCTCAAGCCGCTGACCGGGTTTTTCGGCTTATAGCCCAGCTTCGCCGACAACACCGTGAAACCCTGTTCAGGCAGGGCCTTCTGTACCGAATCCAGGTCGCTGGCTTCGGTGATGAACAGGGTCGCGCCGTCATCGGCCGGTTCGAAATCCTGTGCGCCGGCTTCGATGGCGGCCAGCTCCGGATCGGCGTCCGGGCTGTCCGGGGACGCCTCGATCATGCCCACATGGTCGAAGTCCCAGGCCACGGAGCCGGAAGCCCCCAGTTGGCCCTTGCGGAACGCCACGCGGATTTCGGCGACGGTGCGGTTGATGTTGTCGGTCACGCATTCGACGATCAGCGGCACCTGGTGCGGCGCGAACCCTTCGTAAGTCACGCGATGGTACTGCACGGTTTCGCCGAGCTGGCCGGAGCCTTTCTTGATCGCACGTTCCAGGGTTTCGCGGGGCATCGAAGCTTTCTTGGCCTGTTCAACCACCAGTCGCAGGTGTGCGTTGGTGGCGACATCAGCACCGTTGCGTGCAGCAATGGTGATTTCCTTTACCAGTTTGCCGAAGATCTTGCCCTTGGCATTGGCTGCCGCTTCTTTGTGTTTAACCTTCCACTGTGCGCCCATTACTCACTCTCTTGGTCTGTGGCGCCGAGACATCTATTGGCCGACGCTTTGCGCAAGTTTATACGGCCTAAAGTTGGCAATCGACCAAAAATTCGATCCGGACGAATCGACATTTTCACCGAAAGTTGTAGGGCGATTCGGAAACCTTGATCGTGATGACCCTAAAGTGTCGTGGTTTCGTACCCTCTGCGCCTGTACCCCTGGCCGAGGCGCGCTCGATGCATGACAACAAGGAAAAACCCTTCACTCTCACCCTGCTCAACGGTGACTTGAGCTTGCAGGTATTGCAGTTCAATGGACGTGAAGCCCTCAACCAGCCGTACCGGTTCGAAATCGAAGTGATCGGCCTGGCCCCGGCCATCAATCTGGATCGGCTGCTGCAACAACCGGTGTTCTTCAGCTTCGCCGATGAGCAGGGCGTGCACGGCATCATTCACAGCGCCAGCCGTGAACATCGCGGCACGCAGCGGATCGACTACCGGCTGGTGCTGGTGCCCTGGCTGCAAAACCTTGACCGCCAGCGCTCGCGCCGGGTCTTTCATCAACTCAATGTCCCCGCCATCCTGCGCCAGTTGCTCGAAGAAAACGGCTTGCCTGAAGACAGCTACCGCCTTGAACTGCCGGACGGGCGGTATCCCGCCAGACCGTTCTGCATCCAGTTCGACGAGAGCGACCTGACCTTCCTGCAACGGCTGTGCGAAGAGGAAGGCATCCACTACCACTTCGAACATCGACGTGACGGTCATGTGCTGGTGCTGGCGGACGACAGCCAGAGTTTCCCCGAGGAACCGCTGTTGATGCGCTTCCAGGGCGACACGCCTGCCGGCGAACAGGGCCCGGTGATCAGCGAGCTGTTCCAGCGCCACACCTCGCCGCCCCATTGCGTGCCCCCTGCCCCGCCACCGCTCGACCACGAGCGGCTAAGCCGACGAATCCTCGAGCGCCTGCGCTGCCGGCACGGGCAGTTGCAGGGGCGCAGCAACCAGAGCGCGTTGCGCAGCGGCGCAATCCTCCAGGTGTCGGAACATCCGCTGCCCCATTTCAACGATCAGTGGCTACTGATTGAAATCCGCCACCAGGGCCAGCAGCCTTCGATTCTCGAGCGCCGGGCCACCGACAGGGCCCGGCATTACAGCAACCAGTTCACCGCCCTTGTCTGGTCGACGGTGTTCCGGCCCGCGATCACCCACGCCAGGCCCGCCATCCCGGGTTTCCAGGCGGCGCGGGTGCTGGGCCCGGTCGGCGAACCGGCACCGTTGGACGATCAGGGCCGGGTCAAGGTTCGGCTATGGCCAACCACGCAGAGCGCTGACGATGAAGCCGACGGATTCTGGATACCCATGGTCGTCGCCACGCCCCATAGCCGGGTCGATCCACAGAGCCTGCCGATGGCCGGCAGCGACGTGCTCGTCAGTTTTCTCGACAGTGATCCGGATCGCCCGGTGCTGTATGCCGCCGCCAGCAACCCGCCGCGGCCTCGTCCTGGCCGGCAGCCCAAGGGCGATGATCGCCTGTTGTTCGACTGGCTGCTGAACCGCAAGGCTTGATCCGGCTCGCTCCCACAGGTTCCGCACATGCCTTTGTGGGCGCGAGCCTGCTCGCGATGGACTTGACAGCGCCGCTGGATGTCAGGCCCCCGCGTAATGGTAAACGCCCCTCGTCGGCACGCCGCCCGGAACGAGGTCGCTCGTGCAAATCAGGTGGTGGCGTTGTATTCATACTCGCGCTGCAACGCCCGCGTCTGAACCACATTCAGCACCTCGCAGCCTTCCCTGGTGAGCAGGTGCACGGCGCGGATGACCCGTTCCAGATCACAATCGGAGGTGTTTTTCAGGTTCAGACTGGACAGCGTGTCCATCAGATCGCGCACCACCGTGAAGCGGTGCATGGCGCAGGCGGTGAGCTGGCTGAGTTCTTTGTGGGTGTTGACGAAGAGCACCGGAGATTCGGCGTCGTAGGTGTCGATCGGAAGGTACCGCGGCATGACTTCAAACATTGTGCAACTCCTGTAGTTGGAGCTGCCACCCTTCGCGGCCAAACGAGGTAGGTGGCAGCTGCACGCGGGTTGGCCGACCGGGTACAGGATCCGGCACACCCGAAGGTGTCCCACGCACAGCTGCCATAAAACAACACGTCAGGCACAAAGTGCCTGAGGTGGTGTTGATGCGCTGTAACGTTTCCTGCACCGACCGGCCAAGGTCGTTCGCGGATGATTCCGCGAGCCCAGACTATGGCGCCGATGCCGAAACGCGGCAATAAGATACGTTGTGGGAAAGGTCTTGAAAAGTTGTGTTCTACCCGATCATCCGTTCGGCATGTTGCGTGGGAACTGACCGGCTGAAAGCGATTTTTCTGTCAGCCTTTGCGTTGAATGTCATGGCGCCAGCTCGAAAAACACCTGGATCAAGCGCAAATCCCGTCGCCGTTCAATGCACCCCATCCTGTGCCGGTTCACCAGGCCTTCACCGATCATCGGCACCGCCACCACACGCGGGTGATTGATCAGCCTTTGTCGGCCTTTCCTGCGGCTGCCGCGAACTTCGCCAGGCGCACATCCAGATGCCGTGGCCGGCGTCCATGGTCTTCGGCGCGCTCCTTGCGGCGGATGGCGTTGCGCACCATCAGCGAGCCCAGGTAACGAATCGGCTCCGGCGGAAAAAACCCCAACGGGCCGTTGACCAGCGCGGAGCGGGTCCAGGCATTGTCGAGGCCCCGGACCATCGAGGCGAGAATCTGACCGCCCATGTGACAAGGCCCCACCCCGCTGCCGGAATAGCCAAATCCGTAGAACACGTTGCCGTGGGGACTCATTTGTCCGAAGAAGGGTAATCCGGTGACCGAGCGATCCGAGGGACCGTTCCAGGTCGCGTCCACCCTGACCCCGGCAAACGAAGGGAAAAAGTCCGTCAGGCTGTGTTGCAAATGGTCGGCATACGGCGACGGCTGATCGAACACGGGCAGCATTCGCCCGCCGTAGGCGAACGTATTGCCACCCTTGCCGAGCATGATTCGGCCGTCCGGGGTGTTGTGGTAGTAGTGCACGAAAATCCGCGAATCGAGCACCGTGACACCACTGGTCAAGCCGATCTCGGTGAGCAGGTCCGGTCGTGGATCGGTGATCAGCATGTCACTGGAAACGATCGCCACGCTGCGCTCGAACTGCGGGAACGCACGGGCCATCCAGGCGTTCATCGCCAGCACGACCCGGTCGGCGCGAACCCGACCCTTCGGGGTCTGGATGCCCGCCGATCGACCTTCCTCCAGACCGGTCATTGCCGTGTTTTCATGAATCCTCACCCCAAGCTGCAAGGCCACCCGGCGCAAGCCGCGCACCAGTTTGCCTGGCTGCACGCTGGCCGCGGCCGGCGAAAACCAGCCTTCCAGGTGTTTGCTGGAACCCGCCATCCGTTGCACGTCCGCGACCGGTCGCTGTGTAAACGAATTGATGCCATTGCGCTCCAGTGCGGCGATCACCGCGTCGGTCGAACCGCATTGCGCGCGGTTGGTCGCGGTGTAGAGCGTGCCGTCGAGGCGGTAATCGGCGTCCACGCCGTACTGTTCGCAGAAGGCGCCGATCGCCTGGATGCTGCGCTCGGACTCCTTGACCAGGCGCACCGCCTCTTCGACGCCGAACAACCTTTCCAGGGTGAAATACTTGGCCGACCACGACAGCGCACATCCGCCGTTGCGACCGCTGGCGCCAGCCCCGCAAATGTCGGCCTCGATCAGCACGACATCCAACTCCGGGTCCTGTTCCTTGAGCATGATTGCGGTCCATAACCCGGTGTAGCCACCGCCCACGATGCAGACGTCAGCGCGGGTGTCTGCGGACAAGGGTTCGCACGGCGCGCAGGACTCAGCCTCCAGCGCCTGTTCCAGCCAGAAAGGTCTCATCGGTCATTCCTTATGTTCGCAGGGTTTTGACACTCATCGGCCGGTTCGGCACGAAGGCGGTATCGGCACGCAGGCCAGCCGGACGGCTATTCCAGTGCGGGATCAGCACCAGCGCGGAAAACATCGCGCAGCCGGCAAAGATGATGAACACGGTCACGGAGTCGAAGTAGCCTGGCAGCAGGCCTCCCAGAATCGCCCCGACCGAGCCGCAGCCGTTGACGAACCCGGCCGCCGTCGCACCGGCCTTGGCGGTGCCGAAATCGATGGCGGCCGCACCGCTGATCATCGAATCCGGTCCGTAGAGGGTCAGCCCCATCACGAACAACAGCGCCACCACCAGGATCACACTGCCGGTGTGCAGGGCGCCCATGAACAAGGCGAGCGATACGGTCAGCGCCAGCAGGCTGATCACGCAGGCCGGCATGCGGCGGGCACCGAACAGTTTGTCCGACGCCAGCCCGAGCAGGATCGGCCCGAGCAACCCGGCCAGCTCGAAGGCTGTCGGAATGATCGCTGCACCGACCTTGCCCACCGCCGGCATCTGCTCGAACACAATCACCGGCCCCCACAGCAGAATGGCGTAGCGCGCCGGTTTCAGCAGGAAATACGCGAGGCCGAGAATCAGCACCGTGCGGTTGCGCAGGATTTCCTTCAAGGGTTCCAGCACGCTGAGCCGGCTTTGAACATACGCCTGTTCAGCGGTCAGCTCGGGTTCCGGCTCCACGGCCGGCAAGCCCACGTCCTCCGGCTTGTTGCGTTGAAAAATAAAAAACAGCACGGCGACCAGCCCGACGACCGCCGCACTGGAAACGAACGCCGCATGCCAGGTGCCGACGAGCGTATAGGCCCACCAACCGGCAAACGGCGAAGCCACGAGCCCGCCAAAGGCATAGCAGGAACTCCATAAACCGAGCACCCGACCGCGCTGTTCGGCGGGGAAGAAACTGCCGATGTTCTTGCACAACCCCGACCATCCCGTGGACTGGGCCAGGCCTTGAATCAGCATGCAGGTGGCGAAAATCGGCACCGTTGCGAAGTTGCCCATCACCAGCGCCGCCGCAGCGGAAATCACCAACCCGCCGAGCACCACGACTCGCGGGCCAAAGCGATCGGCAAGGATGCCCCAGGTAAATTGCCCGATGGCGTAGGCACCGAGGTAAATGGCGTCGAGGTTGGCCATGGCCATTTTGTCGAGCGTGAACGTGGGGTCTTCGGCGATCCCCAGTTTGGCCACGGAAAATGCTTTGCGGGTGAAGTAGAAAGCGGCGTAGGCGAGCCAGGTGATCGCGAAGATCTGCACGCGCCAACGCTTGATGGTGCCGATGTGCTTGTTCATTGTGGTTCTGACCTCAGGGTGTGAGTGTGCCGGCAGAAATTGAGAAATAACGCCTGTCTTTTTATTGTTGAGCACTGCGATATCGCTGCTTCCCTTAGGCGATACCGGTCAGATGAGTCCTGCAGTTGCACGCACAGGCTCATGGTCACCGCGCTGTTCGACTGAACAGTCACCGCGACTGAGGCTGATAAAAACAACTACTGATAAATAAGTGAAATCGATTTATCGTATTTCAAATATAAGCCCAGCTTGTTACTGGAGGTTTCGATGTCGGTTTCCCATGCCCAGCTCAAAGCCTTCCACGCCGTGGCCGTTCACGGAAGCTTCACCTGCGCCGCCGAGCGGCTTTTTCTCACCCAGCCCGCCATTTCCGATCAGGTGCGAAAACTCGAAGAGCGCTTCGGCGTGCTGCTGTTCCACCGCAATAAACGTTCGGTGCGCCTGACCGACCTGGGCGAGCGCTTGCTCAGCATCACGCAGCGGCTGTTCGTGATCGAGGCCGAAGCCCAGGAACTGCTCCACGACTCCCGGGCCTTGCAAACCGGCAGCCTGATCCTCGCGGTGGACGCGCCGGTACACGTGCTGCCGCAGATCGCGCGGTTTTGCGAACGCTACCCCGGTATCAGCGTGAAAATCGAAACCGGCAACACCGATGAATCGCTGTATCGGCTGTTCAACTATCAGGCCGATCTGGCGTTGCTGGGGCGCGATGTCAGCGACGAGCGCCTCCTCTCGCTGCCCCTGCGCAATGACCCGATGGTGGCGTTTGTTTCGCGCAATCACGCGTGGGCGAATCGCGAATCGATCTGCCTGAAGGACCTCGACGACACGCCGCTGGTGTTGCGGGAGATCGGCTCGGTCACGCGCCAGACCCTGGAAGACGAAATGGCCCGGGCGGGCTTTCGCATTCGCCCTGCGATCCAGGTTGAAGGTCGGGAAGCGGCGCGCGAGGCGGTGGTTGTCGGGATCGGCGTCGGTGTGGTCTCGGCCGCCGAGTTCGGTGCCGATTCGCGGGTGTGCGCCTTACCGATCATCGATTGCACCCGGCGCCTGACGGAGACGCTGGTGTGCTTGCGCGAGCAGAGTTCACGGCGGGTGGTGGCGACGTTTCTGGAGATGGTGCGCGAGAGTCTGGTGTAGGCAGGTCCGGCCGCTTCGCGAGCAAACCGGCTGCCGCGTTTGACGGTGTTCTACCTGAATGGACTCGCTCTACGGAGTGGGCGCCAGCTCAAAAAACGCCTGGATCAAGCGCAAGTCCCGTCGGCGTTCCATGCACCCCATCATGTGCCGGTTCACCAGGCCCTCACCGATAATCGGTACCGCCACCACCCGCGGGTCATGGCTGACTTCGACCGACGACACCACCCCCACGCCCAACTCTGCGGCGACCGCTTCGGTCACCGCCTCGCGGCTGTCCAGCTCCAGCAACACCCTCGGGTTGACCATCGCCTGTGCGCACGCCTGGTCAAACGTGCGGCGGGTGATCGACCCCGGCTCGCGCAACACCATGATCACCTGGTCCAGCGCCTTGAGCGGCACGCCTTTGGGTTTGTGCGTCCACGGATGCCCCTGGGGCACCAACGCACACATCCGCGATTCGCTCAACGCCTGCAAATGCAACCCCTTGCGCGGTTCGACCTCGGTCAATACCGCGATGTCGGCATGTTCGGACAACAACGCAGCAAGGGTCTCCTGGGCGTTGCCCAGGCGCAGGTTCACGGTGATGCCCGGGTAGCGCGCACGCAAACTGGCCAACATCGGCATGACCATGTGCGGCCCGTCGGCGGCCACCTCCAGGCGTCCGGTGAGCAACTGCCGATTGGCCTCGAGCATCACCTGGGCCTCTTCCGCCAGGCTGAACATTGCCCGGGTGATGGCGGCCAGCTTTGTGCCCTCCTCCGTCAGTTCGACCCGACGCGCCGTGCGCCGCAGCAGGGTGATCTGATAGTGCTCTTCCAGGGCCTTGATGTGCCCCGTGACGGCGGGCTGGCTGATGAACAATCGCTCGGCGGCGCGGGTGAAGCTGCCTTCGCGGGCGACCGCATCGAAGGCACGGAGCTGAAACAGGTTCATGGATAAGTCCCACTGATGACTGGCATAACAACAAACAATTTGATTGATGAGACGGCAAATTGCAATTTAAGCCCCGTAGCTTCATCCCACCGTTTGCGAGGACACGAGAATGAGTATTGCCGAACCCATCCTGCTCACCCCCGGCCCACTGACCACTTCGGCCCGCACCCGTCAGGCGATGATGGTCGACTGGGGTTCATGGGATGATCGCTTCAACCAACTGACCGCCAGCCTTTGCGAACAACTGCTGGCAATCATCAACGGCGCTGACAGCCACCACTGCATCCCGTTGCAGGGCAGCGGCACCTTCGCGGTCGAAGCGGCGATCGGCACGCTGGTGCCCCGTGACGGCAAGATCCTGGTGCTGATCAACGGCGCTTACGGCAAACGCCTGGCAAAGATCTGCGAAGTGCTCGGGCGTCCCTTCAGCACGTTTGAAACAGCCGAAGACGAGCCCACCACCGCCGCCGACGTTGACCGCCTGCTGCACGCCGATGCCGGGATCACCCATGTCGCGCTGATCCACTGCGAAACCAGCACCGGCATTCTCAACCCGCTGCCGGACATCGCCCAGGTCGTAGCACGGCACGGCAAACGCCTGATCATCGACGCCATGAGCTCCTTCGGCGCGTTGCCGGTGGATGCGCAGCAGGTGCCTTTCGACGCCCTGATTGCCGCCTCCGGCAAATGCCTGGAGGGTGTGCCGGGGATGGGCTTCGTTTTCGCTCGCAAGGATTCGCTGGCCCAGTCGGCCGGTCACTCGCATTCGCTGGCGATGGACCTGTTCGACCAGCACAGCTACATGGCCAAGACCGGCCAGTGGCGCTTCACCCCGCCGACCCACGTGGTCGCCGCCCTGCATGAAGCCCTGCTGCAATACAACGAAGAAGGCGGCCTGCCGGCGCGGCATGAGCGTTACGCCGCCAATTGTCAGGCACTGATGGAAGCAATGAGCAATCTGGGGCTGCGCAGCTTCCTGCCGGCGGCGATCCAGGCGCCCATCATCGCCACCTTCCACGCCCCGACGGACCCGCGTTATCAGTTCAAGGAATTCTACGAGCGGGTCAAGGCCAAGGGTTACATCCTCTACCCCGGCAAACTGACCCAGGTCGAGACCTTCCGCGTCGGCTGCATCGGTCATGTCCAGCCGGCCGACATGCGCCTCGCCGTGGCCGCCATCGGCGAGGTGCTGCGGGAGATGGAAGTGCTGGAAATCTGACCCACACCCTTTTTGCTCGCTCCCACGAAGAACCGACCTTTGCCACAGGAAACGATCACCATGAATTACACCCAACCCACCAAACTCCAGGCTGCCATCCTCGACTGGGCCGGCACCGTGGTCGACTTCGGCTCGTTCGCGCCCACGCAGATCTTTGTCGAAGCGTTCGCCGAGTTCGACGTCCAGGTCTCCATTGAAGAAGCCCGCGGCCCGATGGGCATGGGCAAGTGGGATCACATCCGCACCCTGTGCGACCAGCCGGCCGTTGCCGAACGCTATCGCAAGGCCTTCGGCCGCACGCCGACCGACGCTGACGTCACTGCCATTTACAATCGCTTCATGCCGCTGCAGATCGAGAAGATCGCCGAGCACTCGGCGCTGATACCCGGCGCGCTGGACAGCATCGCGCAGTTGCGTGCCCAGGGGATCAAAATCGGTTCCTGTTCCGGCTACCCGAAGCAGGTCATGGACAAGGTGGTCGAGCTGGCTGCCACCAATGGCTACATCGCCGATCATGTGGTCGCCACCGACGAAGTGCCCAATGGCCGCCCATGGCCAGCGCAGGCATTGGCCAACGTCATCGCGCTGGGCATCGACGATGTCGCGGCGTGCGTGAAGATCGACGACACCGTGCCGGGCATTCTCGAAGGCCGCCGCGCCGGCATGTGGACCGTCGCCCTGCTCTGCTCGGGCAATGCGCTGGGTCTGGACTACGACGGTTACCTGGCCCTCGACAGCGAGCGACTGGCCAGCGAACGCAAGCGTATCCAGGCGCTGTTCGAAGGTTCGCGCCCGCACTACATGATCGACAGCATCGTCGATCTGCCGCCCGTGATCGCCGACATCAACCGGCGCCTGGCCCAGGGTGAGATGCCGCAAAGCAACTGATCCAGTGGCCGTAACCCCAGTGGGCGCGAGCCTGCTCGCGAAGGTCGTCAACGAGAACGCCGGGCGCCTGACACCCAGCGGTACTCTGAACGCCATCGCCAGCAGGCTCGCGCCGACAGGGGCGGGCAAAGCCGACCAAACAGGATTACAGTTAACGCACACCGTCGGCCAAGAACGGTGGTTTGAACCGACCTGTGAGGAACGCCGTATGCCCTGGAAGAATTCCGAATCCCGGTACAGCACCGTCTCGATCACGCTGCACTGGTTGATGCTGGTCCTGCTGGCGCTGGTTTACGCCTGCATCGAGTTTCGCGGGATCTTCCCCAAGGGCAGCGGTGGCCGAACGCTGATCACCGAGTCGCACTTCATGCTCGGGCTGACGGTGTTCGTGCTGGTCTGGTTCAGGCTGTTCGCCCGCAGCCTCGGCCCGGCGCCACAGATTTTCCCCGCCTCGCCGAAGTGGCAAACCACGCTTGCGCGCCTGATGCACTGGGCGCTGTACGTTTTCATGATCGCGATGCCGATCCTCGGTTGGCTGGTCACCAGTGCCAAGGGCCATCAGGTGATGTTCTACGGCTTTGACCTGCCGCTGCTGGTCGCGGAAGACAAGGCGTTCGCCAAACGCATCCAGGACTGGCATGAACTGGGTGGCACGATTGGCTACTGGCTGATCGGGCTGCATGCCCTGGCGGGGATCTATCACCACTATGTGGTGCGCGATAACACACTGCTGCGGATGATGCCCAAGCGCGACTGAACCTCGATCATTGAAAACCGCGCCGGCCCTGCAAGCCGCCGGTGTGGATGAAGATCAAACGCGTGCCCCTTTCGAATCGTCCTGCCTCGACGTGCTGCCTGAGCGCCAGCAACGCCTTGCCGGTGTACAGCGGTTCGAGGGGAATGCCAGTGGCGTGTTCGGTCCGGGCGATGAAGTCCAGCAGCACCGGATCGACCTTGCCGAACCCGCCACGGCTGGCGTCGAACAATTCACAGCGCAGCCCGGGCGAGCCCGCCTCCTGTCCAATCGCCTCGACCTGCTGCGCCACGCCATGGTCGCCGGGCACCGCCAACGCACCGTAGACAGGATGTTCGCCCGCTTCGGCCAGCATCAGCCCCGCCAGCGTGGTGCCGGTCCCGCACGCCAGCCACCAACCGTCGTAACCGCTCCATCCCAACCGGCTCAGTTGCGGCCCGACCATCGCCTTCAACGACAGGCAGCCCTTGGCCCCCGGCCATCCACCCCCCCCTTCGGGCACCGGCCACAGCTCCGGGTATTGCGCCTGCCAGGGCGTCCAGAAACCGGCCTCGTGCCGCGTGCGATAACCGCCGTAACCGAGCCAGTGCAATTGCATGCCGAACGCCTGCAGATCGTTGACCGTTGGCGTCTGCTGCGCATGCCCACGCAGCAGCCCCACGGTGCGGAAACCAAAGCGCTGGCCAGCAGCGGCCAGCGCGTGCAAGTGATTGGAATGGGCACCGCCCAGGCTGATGATGCCTGCGGCCCCCGCACGGTCGGCGGCCCTGAGGTGCTCGATGAGCTTGAACCACTTGTTGCCGCTGATGAACGGGTCGATCAGGTCGAGGCGCAGGATCGCGAGTTCGAGGCTGGCGGCGCTGAGCCAGTCGAGGTGGAGGGGTTCGAGCGGGGCCTGGGGCTGCCAGTCGCTGGGAGGGAGAAGCATGGAGGCCGGCTCTGGGTAAAGAGCCGGCATCTTAACAGCCTTGAGGACGCTATCGGCAGGATCAACCGGCGTGTTACAGCTCGGCCGCCAGGCGCGACCCCTGGTTGATCGCCCGCTTGGCATCCAGCTCCGCCGCCACGTCCGCGCCGCCAATCAAGTGCACCGTCTGCCCCGCCGCGACCAGGCCGTCGTGCAGTTCGCGCAGCGGGTCCTGCCCGGCGCAGATCACGATATTGTCCACCGCCAGCACCTGCGGCTCGCCGCTTTCGCCGATGCGGATGTGCAGCCCCTGGTCGTCGATCTTCAGGTACTCGACGCTGTTGAGCATCTGCACGTGCTTGTTCTTCAGACCGGTGCGGTGGATCCAGCCGGTGGTCTTGCCCAGGCCGTCACCGACCTTGGTTTTCTTGCGTTGCAGCAGGAACACTTCGCGTGCCGGGGCATGGGGTTCAGCCTTGATCCCGGCCACGCCGCCGCGCGCCTGGAGCTGGGTGTCGATGCCCCATTCTTTCCAGAACGCTGCACGGTCCAGGCTGGTCGCCACCCCCTCATGCACCAGGAACTCCGACACGTCGAAACCGATCCCACCGGCGCCGATCACGGCCACACGCTTGCCCACCGGCTTGCGCTCGAGGATCACGTCCAGGTAGCTCAGGACCTTGGCGTTGTCGACGCCCGGGATGGCCGGCGTACGCGGTGCGATACCGGTGGCCAGAATGATTTCGTCATAACCGCCTTCAACCAGTTGCGCCACGTCGACGCGGGTGTTCAGGCACACCTCGACGTGACTGGTCTGCAGTTTGCGATTGAAATAACGCAGGGTTTCGTAAAACTCTTCCTTGCCCGGCACGCGCTTGGCGACGTTGAACTGGCCGCCGATTTCGCTGGCCGAATCGAACAGCGTCACCTGATGCCCGCGCTCGGCGGCCACCGTGGCCGCCGACAGCCCGGCAGGTCCGGCGCCGACCACCGCGATTTTCTTGATCGACTGCACCGGCAGGTAGTTGAGCTCGGTTTCGTGGCAAGCCCGCGGGTTCACCAGGCAACTGGTCAACTTGCCGCCAAAGGTATGATCCAGACACGCCTGGTTGCAGCCGATGCAGGTGTTGATTTCATCGGCACGGCCCGCGGCGGCCTTGTTCACGAAATCCGGGTCGGCCAGGAACGGTCGCGCCATCGACACCATGTCGGCATCGCCTTCGGCCAGGATCTGCTCGGCCACTTCCGGGGTGTTGATGCGGTTGGTGGTGATCAGCGGGATGCCCACCGAACCGCGCAATTTCGCCGTGACCTTGCTGAACGCTGCACGCGGCACCTTGGTGGCGATGGTCGGGATGCGCGCTTCGTGCCAGCCGATGCCGGTGTTGATGATCGTCGCGCCGGCCTGTTCGATGGCCTTGGCCAGGGTCACGATCTCTTCCCAACTGCTGCCGCCTTCGACCAGGTCGAGCATCGACAGGCGGAAGATGATGATGAAGTTCGGGCCGACCGCTTCGCGCACACGGCGGACGATTTCCACCGGCAGGCGCATGCGGTTTTCGTAGCTGCCGCCCCAACGGTCGGTGCGGTGGTTGGTGTGCGCGGCGAGGAACTGGTTAATGAAATACCCTTCCGAGCCCATGATCTCGACACCGTCGTACTCGGCTTTTTGCGCCAGCATCGAACAGGTGACGAAATCGCTGATCTGCTTCTCGATGCCTTCCTCGTCCAGCTCCCGGGGCTTGAACGGGTTGATCGGCGCCTGGATGGCGCTCGGTGCAACCTGTTTCGGGCTGTAGGCATAACGACCGGCATGGAGGATCTGCATGCAGATCTTGCCGCCCGCCTCGTGCACCGCGCGGGTGACGATCTGGTGCTTGAGCGCTTCTTCCTCGGTGGTCAGCTTGGCCGCGCCGGAATACACGCCACCTTCGTCGTTAGGGCCGATACCGCCCGTCACCATCAGGCCGACGCCGCCACGGGCACGCTCGGCAAAGTAGGCCGCCATGCGTTCGAAACCGCCGGGTTTTTCCTCGAGCCCGGTGTGCATCGAACCCATCAGGGTGCGGTTGCGCAACGTGGTGAAACCCAGGTCCAGCGGGGCCAACAGGTGCGGATAGTGAGCGGCGGTCATCGAAAACTCCACGTCGAGCGATCACGGAAAAGTGAGGGCGCTCTTGGGCGCCCCTCTGTCATGCACAACAGATTATGGGCACTCGACCGGGCGCTCAATGACCGAAACTGACAACTTGATGATCCAATTGCGCAGCAGCTGGCGTGCAGATGCGCGAGTGCCGTGAGTTGCGACGGCAAATTCGTATACCATATCTGCAAATCAGTCCGAATGATCACTGCCGTGACCCTACCCAAATTCAACGCTCCCGACCTGGGCAATGCGCCTTCCACCTCGGAAATCATTACCCGCCACCTGCGTGACGCCATCGTCGCCGGGCATTTCGCCGAGGACGAGCCGATCCGCCAGGACGACATCGCCCGCCAGTTCAACGTCAGCAAGATCCCCGTGCGCGAGGCCCTCAAGCGCCTGGAAGCCGAAGGCCTGGTGATGTTCCAGCGCAATCGCGGGGCGATGGTCACGCGGGTGTCCGATGCCGAACTGGCGCAGATGTTCGAAGTGCGCATGCTGCTCGAAGACAAGGTACTGCGCCTGGCCATTCCCAACATGACCGAAGCCACCTTCGCCCGCGCCGAACGCATCTGCCAGGAGTTCGTCGGCGAGGATGACGTCGGCCGCTGGGCCGAGCTCAACTGGGAACTGCACGCCTGCCTCTACGAACCGGCGCAGCGGCCGTTCCTGGTGAACCTGATCCGCTCGGTCAACGACAAACTGGAGCGTTACCTGCGCATGCAGATGAGCCTGTCGTCCGGCAAGGAGCGCGCCGACCACGAACACCGCGAGATCATCGCCGCCTGCCGCGCCGGTGACGTCGACCGGGCGGTGGGTTTGCTCGACGAACACATCGCCGGCGTATGCAAGACCCTGTTCGAGCACCTGCCCCACCATCACTGACAGCCTGTGCCGATTTCGTCATCGGCGCAGAATAAAACCATCAAGCCGCCAGGCCCCGCACAGGCCACTCTTGCGTTCATCCATCCGAACGCAAGAGTGGCCCTTTGATGAAACGCATCACCGTGATCGACTCCCACACCGGCGGCGAACCGACCCGCCTGGTGACCGCCGGCTTTCCCGACCTGGGCAACGGCAGCATGGCCGAGCGTCGGCAACGGCTGGCGGAGCAACATGATGATTGGCGTGCCGCTTGCGTCCTCGAACCGCGGGGCAGCGACGTGCTGGTCGGCGCACTGCTGTGCGAGCCGGTCGACCCGAGCGCCTGTGCCGGGGTGATCTTTTTCAACAACACCGGCTACCTGGGCATGTGCGGCCACGGCACCATTGGCCTGGTGGCGTCGCTGGCACACCTGGGCAGGATCGGCCCGGGCGTGCACAGCATCGATACGCCAGTGGGGACCGTGCAAGCCACCTTGCACCCGGACCACTCCGTCAGCGTACGCAACGTGCCGGCCTACCGTTACCGCAAGGCCGTGGCCGTGCAGGTCCCGGGGATCGGCGAGGTGGTCGGTGACATCGCCTGGGGCGGCAACTGGTTTTTCCTGGTCGCCGAACATGGCCTGCGTGTCGCCGGCGACAACCTCGATGCGTTGACCGCCTACACCTACGCCGTGCAGCAGGCGTTGGACGTTCAGGGAATACGCGGCGAAGACGGCGGTTTGATCGACCATGTCGAGCTGTTCGCCGACGATGACCGGGCCGACAGCCGCAACTTCGTGCTCTGCCCCGGCAAGGCCTACGACCGTTCCCCTTGCGGCACCGGCACCAGTGCGAAACTGGCGTGCCTGGCCGCCGATGACAAATTGCAGCCCGGGCAGATCTGGCGCCAGGCCAGCGTGATCGGCAGCGAGTTCGAAGGCGCCTACGAATGGCAAGGCGAGCGCATCGTCCCGACGATTCGCGGGCGTGCCTTCATCAGTGCCGAAGCCAGCCTGATCATCGAACAGGACGACCCGTTCGCCTGGGGCATTCGCCCATGAGCCAAGGCCAGGCGGCCGATGTGATCGTGATCGGCGCCGGCATCGTCGGCGCCGCCTGCGCCCAGGCACTGGCCCGGCGCGGCTTGCGCGTGCGGGTGCTGGATGCCGGCCTGCACGGTGCAACGGCGGCGGGCATGGGGCACTTGCTGGTGCTGGACGACAACCCGGCCGAACTGGCCCTGAGCCAATACTCGCTGCAACGCTGGCGCGAGCACGCGCCGGACCTGCCCGACGCTTGCGCCTACCGCAGCAACGGCACGTTGTGGCTGGCGGCTAATGCCGAAGAAATGGCCGTGGCCGAAAGCAAATACCTGAACCTGCAAGCCCAGGGCGTCGCCTGCCAATTGATCGGCCGCCACGCCTTGCGCGAGCGTGAACCGGCGTTGCGCGAAGGCCTCGAGGGCGGGCTGTTGATCAACGGCGACGGCATTCTGTATGCCCCGGCGACCGCCCACTGGATGCTCGACAACGCCCATATCGAACAGCAGCGGGCGCGGGTCAGCGAGGTCGATGGCAACCGCGTGCGCCTCGACGACGGCCAGTGGCTGCACGCCGAAGCCGTCATCCTCGCCAACGGCATACAGGCCAGCGAACTGTGCCCGGAGTTGCCGATCGAGCCGAAGAAGGGCCACTTGCTGATCACCGACCGCTACCCCGGCAATGTCACCCACACGCTGGTGGAACTGGGTTATGTGACCAGCGCCCACAACGCCAAGGGACCTTCGACCGCCTGCAACATCCAGCCACGTCCGACCGGGCAATTGTTCATCGGCGCCTCACGGCAGTTCGGCACCACCGACCCGCAGGTCGAGGGCTGGATGCTGGCGAAAATGCTCAAGCGCGCCACCGAGTACATGCCGGGACTCGCGCAGCTCAACGGCATCCGCGCCTGGACCGGCTTTCGCGCCGCCAGCCCAGACGGGCTGCCGCTGGTGGGCCAGCACCCGCAACGCAAAGGCCTGTGGTTGGCCGTCGGGCACGAAGGATTGGGGGTCACCACCGCGCCCGGCACCGCCGATCTGCTGGTCGCGCAATTGTTCAACGAGACGCCGCCGCTGGCGGCGCAACCCTATCTGCCGCAACGCTTTCTCGGGGAGGCCGTCTATGCCTGATGTGATTGTGGACGGCCACGCCCTGCGGGTGGCCGAGGGCACGACGGTCGCCGCAGCGCTGACCCTGGCCGGTGACGGCAGCAGTCGCACCTCGGTCAGCGGCCAGCGCCGCGCACCGCTGTGCGGCATGGGTATCTGCCAGGAATGCCGGGTGACCATCAACGGCCGCCGGCGGCTGGCCTGCCAGACCCTGTGCCAGGACGACATGCAGGTGCAGACCCGACCATGAACGAATACGCCGACCTGTTGATCATTGGTGCCGGCCCCGCCGGCATGAGCGCCGCCCTCGCCGCCGCGTCCAGTGGCGCACGCATTGTGCTGCTCGACGACAACCCGCTGCCCGGCGGCCAGATCTGGCGCGACGGGCCTCAGGCCCACCTGCCGAAACAGGCGCGACAGCTGCGCGAACGCCTGGCCGCCAGCGGCAATATCCACCGCCATCCCGGCACTCGCGTGATCGCCTGTCCCGGGCCCAGACAGTTGCTGGTGGAGAACGCCGATCGCGGATGGCTGATCGACTACGACAAACTGATTCTGTGTACCGGTGCCCGCGAATTGCTGCTGCCCTTCCCCGGATGGACATTGCCGGGGGTCACCGGGGCGGGAGGACTGCAGGCGCTGATCAAGGGCGGCCTACCGGTGCGGGGCGAACGCCTGGTGATCGCCGGCAGCGGTCCCTTGCTGCTCGCCAGCGCAGCCACCGCGAAACACAACGGTGCCCAGGTGTTGCGCATCGCCGAACAGGCGACCTCAGCTGCCGTCGCCGGGTTCGCCGTGCAACTGCCGCGCTGGCCGGGCAAGCTCGTACAATCCCTGACCCTGTTCGACCGCCAGTACCGCACCGGCACCCACGTCGTGGCGGCGTTGGGCGAAGAAAAGCTCGAAGGCGTGCGTCTGCGCCAACAGGGCAAAATCATCGAACTGGCCTGTGATCGCCTGGCCTGTGGTTTTGGCCTGATTCCCAACACGCAGTTGGGCCAGGCGCTGGGCTGCGAACTCGCGGGCACGGCACTCGCGGTCGATGCCTGGCAGGCCACGACCCTGTCCGATCACTACGCGGCGGGCGAATGCACCGGTTTCGGCGGCAGTGAACGGGCGCTGGTCGAAGGGGCAATCGCCGGGCATGCCGCCGTCGGCAACAACGCAGCGGCCGAACAGTTGTGGCCACGCCGGGCGCGCTGGCAGGGCTTTGCCCGGGCGCTGAACAGTGCCTTCCGCCTTGACCCGCAACTCAAGGCACTGGCACACGCCGACACCCTGGTCTGCCGCTGCGAAGACGTACCCTACGCGGCCATTGCCGGACACACGGATTGGCGTAGCGCCAAACTGGCCAGCCGCTGCGGCATGGGCGCCTGCCAGGGCCGCGTGTGTGGCGGGACCTTGCAGTACCTGTTCGACTGGCAACCCTCGGCCCCCAGACCGCCGTTCAGCCCGGCGCGGATTGAAACGTTGTCGTGTGTGGACGAGACCCCGCCGGGGTGAAGGGGTGGTGGGTTGAACACTGGAGATCCAGTGTGGCAGCGAGCCTGCTCCGGGCGGCGTTCCGACGAGGGTCTTCAACGATGACGCGAGCCGTCTGAGGGCCCGCGTCGCCTGGGCATTTCTCGCGAGCAAGCGCGCTCCTACACGGGAACGAGGTTATCCAGCGCGCGATTCACCGCCAGGTCGGCGAGCATGATGATTTGCTGGATGCCCAACAGCATGTGCCGTTGCGGGCCGTCGACGAACACCGAGAGATCACCCGCCATGACACAGGCCGAAGCCAGTGATTCGCACGCACTGGCCAACAGGGTTTCAGTGTCGACGTCCGGGACGATGAGGAACAGGCTGCTGGGGGTGTGGGGGGATGCGGTTTTTTGCAGCGTGGGATCGAAATCCAGATCTGCCGCCTGCTCGTTTTGTGGGGAGGACTCGGGTGGGGTAGGCGTTGGTTTTGGCATGGTGAAAGCTCCGGCTATGAATGAAAGCTGCGCCGTTTACTCATCGAGGTTCCACGCCCGACCGCTGATTGGCAGCGATGTGCAGACATTAGGGAGCCACGCCACAGCACACAAGCCGGCGGATTCTGGCGAAGTTGTAGGCAAAGGCGCAAGGCAAGACAAATGTGGATTCGTCTGACAGAACCACCCCCTGTAGGAGCGATACGCTGCTTTGGCTGTTGATCTTGCTTTTGATCCACCCGCCCCTTCGGCAGGCTGAGTGGAGGCATTCATCCGGGGAGTGGGCGCGCAGCGCCGTGCGGCGAAGCCGCACACATCGAGAGGAGGTGCAGCGCAGCAAACCGGAGGCGATGTCCCCGGATGGATGCCGGAGCGAAGGAACGCCGAGCCCAGGCGAGGGGCCGGACGCTTGGGGCAAGCCTTTTTGGTTACTTTTTTGGCGTTTGAAAAAAGTGACCCGCTGTAAGAGCGGAACCATAGGCGGCCGTTACCGCAGAAACGGATATGTACACCAGCAAGAACATGGTCGACAGACAAACCGACATCGCGAGCAGGCTCGCTCCCACAGGGGATTGTGTACACCCGAAAAAGCAGCGTCAGCTATAAGGCCGCCATCGCTGGCAAGCCAGCTCCCACAAGGATCGTGTACACCAACAAACCGAGGTCAACTGCACCACTGCCATCGCGAGCAGGCTCGCTCCCACAATGGGAGACACAACCCACTGAGTTAAGCGACCACCCCAAGGGTTCCAGCCACGACGCCGAGTCATTATGATCCCAACGTCGCCCACCAGGCCCCTCCCCCCTATGTTCCCGTCACTCACTGCCTTCAAACCCTGCGACCTGCCCACGCTGCTGAGCAGCCTGCAACCGATCGCCACACTGCTCGACACCCTGTCGGACGTGGCGTTTTTCATCAAGGACAGCGAGGCGCGCTACGTCTTCGTCAACCAGACACTGGCCTTGCGTTGCGGCTTCAAACAGCGCGAAGACCTGCTCGGTCTGACCGCCGACCAGGTGTTCCCGGCGCGCTATGGCCCGCTGTACACCGCACAGGATCGGCGGGTGCTGTCCACCGGCCGCGAGCTGGTCGACCAACTTGAACTGCATCTGTACCTGGGCAACCAGCCGGTCTGGTGCCTGACCCACAAACTCGCGCTGCACAATGAACAGGGGCAGATCGTCGGCCTCGCCGGGATCTCCCGCGACCTGCAACTGCCGCAGTCCAATCATCCAGCCTTCCAGAAACTGGCTGCGGTGGACGCGCACATCCGCCGGCATTTCGCGCGCCCGATCAGCCTCGCCGAGTTGACCGCCATCGCCGGGTTCTCCGTGGCGCAACTGGAGCGCCATTGCAAACGGGTGTTCCAGCTCACGCCCCGACAGATGATCCACAAGTCGCGCCTGGAAGAAGGCTCGCGACTGCTGCTGGACACCGACCTGCCCATCACCGACATCGCCCTGCGCTGCGGTTACACCGACCACAGTGCGTTCAGTCGCCAATTCCGCGCCCTGACCAGCCTCTCTCCCAGCCAGTATCGCGAAGGTCGCCGTTAAAATGTTCCGTTAAGGGGCGCTGCACATTGGCCGTGCTCCCTTCCGTAACACCTTCCTCCTCTCCCTTCCTACCGACAGTCTCCCTCGTTTTTGCGACAACCGCCCTGACTCGCGGGCTGCTGGCCTTTCGCTTGGAAACGGCCATTTCGGCACGCTGCTTGCTAACAGTTAATATCGTATACGAAATCCTCGATACGATATCTAACAGCACTTTCCGATCACGAGGCCTCTATGAAAAACCCCGCATTTGCCGTAGCCCTCAGCGCTGTTCTCAGTACCTCCTTCATCGCCACCGCCCAGGCCGACAAGCTCGACGACATCATCGGCTCGGGCAAGCTGCGCTGCGCCGTCACCCTGGACTTCCCGCCCATGGGCTTTCGCGACGCCAGCAACAACCCGGCCGGTTTCGACGTGGACTATTGCAACGACCTGGCGAAAATCCTCGGGGTCGAGGCAGAAGTGGTCGAGACGCCGTTCCCGGACCGTATTCCGGCGCTGGTCTCCGGGCGGGCCGACGTGATCGTCGCGTCCACTTCCGATACCCTCGAACGCGCCAAGACCGTTGGCCTGACCGTGCCATATTTTGCCTTCCAGATGGTTGTGCTGACCCGCGACAACACCGGCATCAACAGCTTCGACGACATCAAGGGCAAAGCGCTGGGCAACACCAGCGGCACCTTTGAAGCCATCGCCCTGGAAGCCGACGTGAAGAAATGGGGCAGCGGCACCTTCCGCGCCTATCAGTCGCAGAACGACACCCTGCTGGCGGTCGCCCAGGGCCACATAGACGCCACCGTCGTGACCAACACAGTTGCGGCGGCAACGATCAAGTCGGGCAAATACAAGAACCTGAAGATCGCCGGCAATGCGCCCTACACCATCGACTACGTGTCCCTGGGCGCCAATCGCAATGAGTATGGCCTGCTCAACTACCTCAACCTGTTCGTCAACCAGCAGGTGCGCAGCGGTCGCTACAACGAGCTGTTCACCAAATGGGTCGGCACTGACATCCCGCCGACCGACCTGACCGTGCCGAAGGTCTACTACTAAGGTGTCCGGCATGCCTGGGTCCAATGCTCTCAAAGGTCGCAGCCTGATCCCGGGCAGCGCCCAGGGCGCCTTGCTGTTCGCCGATGTCGGGCTGAGTTTCTGGGGCGGAGTCGACCCCTGCAGCGGTGAGGTGATCGACCGTCACCACCCGCTCTGCGGCGAACACCTGGCCGGGCGTGTGCTGGCCATTCCCAGCGGCCGTGGTTCATGCACCGGCAGCAGCGTGTTGATGGAGCTGATCAGCAACGGCCATGCACCGGCCGCGCTGGTACTGGCCGAAGCCGATGAAATCCTGACCCTGGGCGTGCTGGTGGCGCAGACCATTTTCGGGCGTTCCCTGCCGGTGCTGTGCATCGGCCGGGAGGCCTTCGCCGCCTTGCGCGGCAAAGTCTATGCCCGCCTCGAGAATACGGCGCTGAGCCTGTTCGATCAGGTGCCCGTCGATACCTGGCAAGCAACCGCTGCGCCACCGACCGACGAACCCCGCGAGGTGCTCGAACTCAGCGCGCTCGACCGTGCACTGCTCGACGGCGCGCACGGCAAAGCCGCGCAGATGGCGATGCAGATCGTCTTGCGCATGGCCGAACTGCAAGGCGCGCCGCGCCTGATGGATATCACCCAGGCGCACATCGACGGCTGCATCTACACCGGGCCTGCGAGCCTGAACTTTGCCGAACGACTGGTGCAGTGGGGCGCGAAGGTTCGCGTTCCCACCACCCTCAATTCGATTTCCGTGGACCAGCGTCGCTGGCGCGAATTGGGCATCGACCCGGCGCTCGGCGAACCGGCCAGTGCCCTGGGCGATGCGTACATGGCGATGGGAGCACAGCTGAGTTTTACCTGCGCCCCCTACCTGCTCGACAGCGCGCCCCAGGCCGGCGAGCAGATCGTCTGGGCCGAATCCAATGCGGTGGTCTACGCCAACAGCGTGCTCGGCGCACGGACCCTCAAATACCCGGACTACCTGGACATCTGCATCGCTCTGACCGGCCGCGCGCCCTTGATCGGCTGTCACCTGGACACGCACCGCAAGGCGCAACTGCTGATCGAATTACCGCCGTTGAGTGAACTCGACGATGCGTTCTATCCCTTGCTCGGTTACCACATCGGTGCCCTCGCCGGCAGCCGGATCCCGCTGGTGCTCGGGCTGGAGCAGCGCGCGCCGAACCTCGACGACCTGAAAGCCTTCGGCGCGGCGTTCGCCACCACATCCGCCGCACCGTTGTTCCATATCGCCGGGGTCACTCCGGAAGCCCTGGACCCGGCACAGGTGTTGGAAGCGGACACGCCACTGCCTGTGGAAAAGATCCGGTTGCAGGACCTGTTGCTCAGTTGGCGCGAACTCAACAGTGCCCAGGACCTGCAGGTCGGCATCGTGTCCCTGGGCAACCCGCACTTTTCACTTGGCGAGTTCGCCCACCTCGCCCGCCTGTGTCGTGGCCGCAGCAAACACCCCGATGTGGGGCTGGCCATTACCTGCGGTCGCGCGGTGCTGGAACAGGCCCGCGCAGCCGGGCACCTCGTTGCCATCGAAGCGTTCGGCGCGACCCTGGTGACCGATACCTGCTGGTGCATGCTCGGTGAACCGGTGATCCCGCCGGGCGCCACAACCCTGATGACCAACTCGGGCAAATACGCCCACTACGCACCGGGTCTGGTGGGGCGCGCGGTGCACTTCGCCAGCCTCGCCGAATGTGTCGACGCCGCTTGCACTGGCGCCGCCAGCGGACGCTTGCCGACCTGGCTGCAACCCGCCCTGCCGATGGAGAGCCCTGCGCATGTTTGACTACACCTTCCAATGGCGCGCCACCCTGCGCGCCCTGCCGGACATGCTCGCCGGCGCCTGGATCACGTTCGAGACTGCCGCGCTGTCGATGATTTTCGGCGTGCTGATCGCCCTGGCGCTGACGGTCATGCGCGAAACCAGGCAGCCGCTGCTGCGCGGTATCGGCAACGGCTGGGTTTCGATCGCCCGCAACACTCCGTCGCTTTTCCAGATCTACATCCTGTACTTCGGCCTTGGCTCACTGGGCCTGCACGTCAGTTCCTGGATCGCCCTGCTCGCCGGGATCACCTTCAACAACGCAGGCTACCTCGCGGAAAACTTCCGTGGCGGGCTCAAGGCGGTGCCCGGCACGCAAGTGCGCGCGGCGCGCTCATTGGGCATGAGTGCCTTCCAGGCCTACCGGTTGATCATCGTCCCGCAACTGCTGCGGATCGTGTTCTACCCCCTGAGCAACCAGATGGTCTGGGCGGTGCTGATGACCTCGCTGGGCGTGATCGTCGGGCTCAACAACGACCTTACCGGCGTGACCCAGGACTACAACGTCAAGACGTTCCGCACCTTCGAATATTTCACCATCGCCGCGGTGCTGTATTACCTGATCGCCAAGGCGATTGTCGCGACGGCCCGGCTGATGGCCTGGCGGTTGTTCCGTTACTGAGGACGTGACCATGCTTTCCACCAGCTTTACCTGGAACGATCTGTTGTTCCTGCTCAACGGCGCCTGGGTCACGCTGCAACTGACCTGCTGGGCCATCCTGCTTGGCACGTTCGCAGGACTGCTTTTCGGTGTGCTGCGTGCCCTGTTGCCACGGGCCACGCTGCCACTGGCCTGGGTGCTGGACGTGTTCCGCAGCGTGCCGCTGTTGATCCAGTTCGTGCTGTTCAACTCGCTCAAGAGCATCGCCGGCCTGAACATCAGCGCCTTCAGCGTCGGCTGCATCGTGCTCGGGGTCTACGCCGCCGCGTACTTCACCGAGATCGTGCGCGGCGGCGTGCTCTCGGTGCCGCTGACCCTGCGCCGGGCCAGCCGCTCGCTGGGCATGAGTTTCTTCCAGGACCTGCGCTGGATCGTCCTGCCGATGGCCACGCGGGTGGCGTTTCCCGGCTGGCTGAACCTGGTCCTGGGCGTCATGAAAGACACCGCGCTGGTGATGTGGATCGGCATCGTCGAATTGCTGCGCGCCTCGCAAACCATCGTGACCCGCATCCAGGAACCGCTGCTGGTGCTGTGCATTGCGGGCCTCATCTACTACGTCATGAGCCTGGTGGTCGCACGCCTCGGCGCTCGTCTGGAAACAAGGTGGCAGGAAAATGATTGAGATCGACAACGTACACAAATCCTTTGGCGACCTCGACGTGGTCAAGGGTGTCAGCCTGACGGTGAACAAGGGCGAAGTGGTCTCCATCATCGGTGGCTCCGGCTCGGGCAAGTCCACCCTGCTGATGTGTATCAATGGCCTGGAGCCGATCCAGAAAGGCAGCATCCGCGTGGACGGTGTCGAAGTGCACCAGCGTGGCACCGACCTCAACCGCCTGCGGCAGAAGATCGGCATCGTGTTCCAGCAATGGAACGCCTTCCCGCACCTGACCGTCCTTGAAAACGTGATGCTGGCGCCGCGCAAGGTGCTCGGCAAGAGCAAGGCCGAAGCCGAGGCACTGGCGGTGCAACAACTGACCCATGTCGGCCTGGGCGACAAGCTCAAAGTGTTCCCCGGCAAGCTCTCGGGCGGCCAGCAACAGCGCATGGCCATCGCCCGCGCCCTGGCCATGTCGCCGGACTACATGCTGTTCGATGAAGCCACCTCGGCCCTCGACCCGCAACTGGTCGGCGAAGTGCTGGACACCATGCGCATGCTCGCCGAAGACGGCATGACCATGGTGCTGGTGACGCACGAGATCCGTTTTGCCCGGGACGTGTCCGACCGCGTGGCGTTCTTTCGCAACGGTCTGGTGCATGAGATCGGCGCGCCCGACCAGGTCATCGGCAACCCGGTGCACGCCGAGACGGCGGCGTTTCTCAAGTCGGTGAAATAGCGGTGACACCATCGCGAGCAGGCTCGCTCCCACAATGGATCTGCGGTGGGATCGAAATTTCCGATTTACAGCAGACCTGTGGGAGCGAGCCTGCTCGCGATAGCGCCCAAACAGACAACCCAAGGAGCAAACCATGCGCTCATCGAAAGTGATTCACGTCGTCAGCTGCCACGCCGAAGGGGAAGTCGGCGACGTGATCGTCGGCGGCGTCGCCCCACCGCCCGGCGCCACCGTGTGGGAACAGTCGCGCTGGATCGCGCAGGATGAAACCCTGCGCAACTTCGTGCTCAACGAACCCCGTGGCGGCGTGTTCCGCCACGTCAACCTGCTGGTACCGGCCAAGGACCCGCGCGCCCAGATGGCCTGGATCATCATGGAGCCGGCGGACACACCGCCGATGTCCGGCTCCAATTCCCTGTGCGTGGCCACGGTATTGCTCGACACCGGCATCCTGCCGATGACCGAGCCGCAGACCCGGCTGGTGCTTGAAGCGCCGGGAGGCCTCATCGAAGCCGTGGCCGATTGCCGTGATGGCAAGGTCGAGCGGGTGGAGGTCAAGAATGTGCCGTCCTTCGCCGATCGCCTGGACGCCTGGATCGAGGTGGAAGGGCTCGGTGCACTCAAGGTCGACACCGCCTATGGCGGCGACAGTTTCGTCATCGTCGATGCCCAGGGCCTGGGCTTCGCCATCCGCCCCGATGAAGCCGCCGACCTGGTGGCGGTCGGGCTGAAAATCACCCGTGCTGCCAATGAGCAACTGGGCTTTACCCACCCGCTGAACCCGGAGTGGTCGCACATTTCTTTCTGCCAGATCGCGGCGCCCCTGGTCCACGAGAACGGCATCGCCACCGGCGCCAACGCGGTGGTGATTCAACCGGGCAAGATCGACCGCTCGCCCACTGGCACCGGTTGTTCGGCACGCATGGCGGTGTTGCAGGCCAAGGGCTTGATGCAGGTGGGGGATCGCTTCATCGGTCGCTCGATCATCGGTTCCGAATTCCACTGCCGCATTGACTCGCTGACCGAAGTGGCGGGCCGCCCCGCGATCTACCCGTGCATTTCCGGGCGGGCGTGGGTCACCGGCACTCACCAGTTGCTGCTCGACCCGAGCGATCCATGGCCTCAAGGCTACCGGCTCTCGGACACCTGGCCCGGCGCCTGAACGCAGCCGCGCTGCTCAGCCGGACCGACGGCCCACGAAAATCCTGAAAAAACCGAAATAGCACTAGCCGATTCTTTTCATTTTAAATATCGTATACGAAATACAATTAACAAACCCGGAGGCAACAATGAGCAAGCGTATTAACTGGAGTGGCGTCTTCCCTGCCGTGACCACTCAATTCAACGACGACTTCTCGATCAACCTGGAAAAAACCCACGAGGTGATTTCCAACGTCATTCGTGACGGCGTGTCGGGGCTGGTGGTGTGTGGCTCGGTCGGTGAAAACACCTCGCTGACCGCTGAAGAAAAAATCGCTGTGACCGAAGTGGCGGTCGATGCCTCGCGCGGTCGTGTGCCGGTGATCTGCGGCGTGGCCGAGTTCACCAGCGTGCAAGCGGCCAAGGTGGCCAACTCGGTGCGCAAGGTTGGTGTCGATGGCGTGATGCTGATGCCGGCGCTGGTCTACGGTTCCAAGCCGTTCGAAACCGCCGAGCATTACCGCTACGTGGCAAAAAACGCCGACGTGCCGCTGATGGTCTACAACAACCCGCCGATCTACAAAAACGACGTGACCCCGGACATCCTGATTTCCCTGGCCGACTGCGACAACGTGGTGTGTTTCAAGGATTCCTCGGGCGACACCCGCCGCTTCATCGACGTACGCAATGAAGTGGGTGACCGTTTCGTGCTGTTCGCCGGCCTCGACGACGTGGTGCTGGAAAGCATCGCCGTGGGCGCTGAAGGCTGGGTATCGGGCATGTCCAACGTGTTCCCGAAAGAAGGCGAAACCATCTTCCGCCTGGCCAAGGCCGGTCGCTTTGCCGAAGCCATGCCGATCTACGAATGGCTGATGCCGATCCTGCACCTGGACGCCCGTGCCGACCTGGTGCAATGCATCAAGTTGTGCGAAGCCATCGCCGGTCGAGGCAGCGCGCTGACCCGCCCACCACGCCTGGCCCTGCCGGAAGCCGATCGCGTGTTCGTCGAGCAGATCATGGCCAAGGCTCTGGCCAACCGTCCGCACCTGCCGGACGTCGGTCTCTGAGTGATTGCCGGGCGGGTCCTCGCGGACCCGGCCCGGTTGCCTGTTTTTTTGCGCCGCTACAGGAAACGTCAGCATGCCCAACACTCAACACGCCTCAAGCGCAACCACACCCTCGGGACTCAAGCGTGTCGTGGCCGCCGCCATGGCCGGCACCGTCGCCGAATGGTATGAATTCTTCCTTTATGGCACCGCCTCGGCACTGGTCTTCGGCCAGCTGTTCTTCCGCCAGACCGGCAGCGCCATCGACGGCATCATCGCCGCTTTTGCCCTGTATGCCGTGGGCTTCCTCGCCCGCCCGCTGGGCGGCCTGGTGTTCGGTCACTACGGTGACAAGTTCGGGCGCAAGCGCCTGCTGCAGTTGAGCCTGGTGGTGGTCGGCATCACCACCTTCCTGATGGGTTGCCTGCCCGGCTTCAACGAAATCGGCTACGCCGCGCCGGTGCTGCTGGTGTTGCTGCGACTGATCCAGGGCTTCGCCTTCGGTGGCGAATGGGGCGGTGCGATCCTGCTGGTGTCCGAGCACTGCCCGGACAACCGCCGGGGCTTCTGGGCCAGTTGGCCGCAAGCCGGAGTACCGGCGGGCAACCTGGTGGCGACGGTGGCCTTGCTGCTGTTGTCGTCGAACCTGTCGGAGGAAGCCTTCCTCGCCTGGGGCTGGCGCGTGGCGTTCTGGTTCTCGGCGGTCGTGGTGTTGATCGGCTACTGGATTCGCACCAGCGTCGATGACGCGCCGATTTTCAAGGAAGCCCAGGCCCGTCAGGCGCAGACAAAACAACAGCAACTGGGCGTCGTCGAAGTGCTGCGCCACCACTGGCGCTCGGTGCTGGTCGGCATCGGCGCACGGTTCGCCGAAAACATCCTCTACTACACCGTCGTGACGTTCTCGATCACCTACCTGAAACTGGTGGTGCACAAGGACACGACGGAGATTCTGCTGCTGATGTTCGGCGCCCACCTGCTGCACTTCTTCATGATCCCGCTGATGGGCTACCTGTCCGACCTGGTGGGGCGCAAACCGGTGTACCTGACCGGCGCGGTGCTCACGGCGTTCTGGGGCTTCGTCGGCTTCCCGATGATGGACACCGGCAACGCCTGGTGGATCATGGCCGCCATCACCCTGGGCCTGGCCATCGAGTCGATGACCTACGCGCCCTACTCGGCGTTGATGGCCGAAATGTTCCCGACCCACGTGCGCTACACCGCGTTGTCGCTGTGCTACCAGGTGGCGCCGATCTTCGCCGGCTCCCTCGCGCCACTGATCGCCATCACCCTGCTCAACAAGTATCAGAGCTCGACGCCCATCGCGCTGTATCTGGTCGCCGCTTCGCTGATCTCCATCGTCGCCGTCGGCCTGACCCGGGAAACCCGTGGCAAGTCGCTGCATCTGGTCGACAGCGAGTCCGCCGCACGCGTCGCCGCCGTCAACGGCAACGCGGCGGGTGCCACCCGCCCGGACGGTTCGCTGGCCTGACGTGCAACCCTGCGGGAGCCGGTTCACAGGCTCCCGCAGCCGATACCACATGCCTTCATCGCAGGAGTCTGCCTGAGCGCCAGCCACTGCCAATCGGTGGCGCTCTCTTCTCCTCCCGGCTGTCCTATCCCAGCATCGCCTGCAGATCGTGATACAACGCCTCGGGGATCTGCACGCCTTCCACCAGGCTGCGCGCGCGCGCCTCATACCGCCGCTGCGACGGCAACCGTGCGCCCTGGCCCTGGATGCTCTCGAACAACACTTCGGCCCGTGCCAGGTGATGCCCGCTGGCCTCACCGAGAAAACGCTGTGGATCGAAAGCGATGATCAGTTCGCCATGGTAAGGCGACGACTTGCTGCCAGCGTCGTATGCCAGTGATTCGGCACTGGTGAGGTCGCCGATCAACGGCCCGGCGATCAGTTCGACCATGGCCGCCAGCGCCGAGCCTTTGTGCCCACCGAACGTCAGCATCGCGCCGGCATCGAGCACCACGTTGGCATCGGTGCTCGGCTGCCCCTGCGCGTCGACGCCCCAGCCCTCGGGAATCGACTTGCCCGCGCGTCGATGCAGTTCGATGTCGCCCCGGGCAATCGCACTGGTGGCGAAGTCGAAGACAAACGGTTCCTTGCTCGGACGCGGCCAGCCGAACGCAATGGGGTTGGTGCCAAACACCGGTTGATGGCCACCCGCCGGCGCGACCCAGGCATGGCTGGGGTTGCAGGCCAGGGCCACGAGCCCGGCGGCGGTCAGTTGCTCGATCTCGACCCACAGCGCCGAAAAATGCACACAGCGGTTGATCGCCAGCGCGGCAATCCCGTTGGCCCGGGTTTTCTCCATCAGTAACGGCAGCCCGGCCTGGAACGCCAGCTGCGAGAATCCGCCGGCGGCATCGACACGCACGATCGACGGCGCCTGATCGATCACCTGCGGCTCGGCAGCGGCCGCCACCTTGCCCGCCCTGAGCGAATTCACGCAGCCCAGCACCCGGTACAGGCCATGGGAGGCGCAACCATCGCGCTCGCCGGCAATCACCGTGGCGGTCACGGCCTGGGCGTGGGCAAGGTTGAAACCGTTGTGCAGCAAGATCGATTCGGCCAGCTCGCGAGCCTCGGCCAGGGTCAGTCGGATCATAATCCACTCCTTGAACAGACCGTCCAGACTGGCTCACTCGCCGCGCTGCGGCTTGATCGCTTTAGGCAGGGACAGTGACGAATTCAGCACATTGGCGATCAAGCCGCAGCAGCGCCCTCACTGAACCGGTGTGCGAACGACTGAAACCATCGGTGGCAGCGAGCCTGCTCGCGCTAGCGGGCTGACAGCCAGCATCGCAGTGCCTGTACAGCCGATATCGCGAGCAGGCTCGCTCCCACACTGGATTCCGGTCGTTCACGGAATGTGCACGCACAACAAAAAAATGAAAAAAACAGGGCTGGATCTCCCCCTAAGCCGTTGTTTTACCGTAGCCTCGAACCCACGCTGAATGCCAAATCATCCACCCTGTACACGGCTGTCGACTGTTTTCCCATGCGCAAACTTTTGTACCTGACGTTCTCCATGGCGTTGATCGCCGTCCTGACGACCTACGCCATGTGGGCTGCGGATCGCCCGGCAGGCCATTACCTGTCGGACCTGCGGATCGACCTGGCCATCGACCAGGGCACGCCTGCCGACCGTGGCAACCTGCTGGGCATCCAGCCGGAACTGTTTCCCACCGACTATCAGAGCCCCGACCGCCTGCATCGCAAACTCGCGGCCTATCTGCAAAAAGCCCAGGCGCAGGGCCTGCTGAACGAAAAAACCATCGTCGTGCTGCCCGAACACATCGGCACCTGGTTGATGGTCAGCGGTGAAAAAGACGAGCTGTACCAGGCCAATACCATCAAGGAAGCCATGAACTGGCTGGCGGTGAGCAACCCCGTGAAGTTCCTGCGCGCCCTGATCAGCGCCCGCGGTGAAAACCGCCTGGATGATGCGCACTTGCGCATGAAAGCCAAAGGCATGGCCAAGGATTACCAGGCGCTGTTCGGTGGCCTGGCGAAAGAGTTTCATGTGACGCTGGTCGCCGGCTCCATCGTGCTGCCCGAGCCGAGTGTCATCGACGGCACCCTGAAAGTCGGCCCAGGCGCGCTGTACAACAGCAGCATCGTGTTTGGCAGCGACGGTGTACCGATTGGCCAACCCCAGCGCCAGATGCACCCGGTGTTCGCCCGCAACGATGAGACAACGCCCCCTGGCAAACCATCGCTGACGGTCATCGATACCCCCGCCGGGCGCCTCGGCGTGCTGATCGGGCGCGACAGCTGGTACCCGGACAACTACCGCCAGCTCGACGCTCAGGGCGCACAATTGGTGGCCGTGCCAGCGTTCGTCAACGGGCGCGGAACGTGGGATCAGCCCTGGCGCGGTTTGAAGGACCTGACCTCCGCCGCTGTCAGCCTCAAGGCCGGCGAAGTCAGTGAAGGCCAGGCCTGGCACCGCCTCACACTCACCACGCAACCGGGCAGCCAGGCCATCGCGGGCATGAGCGTGTTCCTGCGTGGACAGTTCTGGGACCAGGGCAGCGCCGGGCAAAGTTTCCTCAGCCGCAATGGACAGCATTTCGCCAGCGACCCCGTGCGCGGTGCGCGTTTGCTGAACCTGTGGCTGTAATCGATGAAACCTACACCGATGCGCCTGGGCGACCTCTCGGTCGGCTTTGTTCACAGCCTGGCCGATGCGGTACGCAGCCACGGCGTCGACCCGCAGCCGTTGCTCGAGCAATACGGCCTGGACCCGGCCCGGTTGGGCGAAGCCTGCGCGCGCCTGTCGATCCCCCGCTACATGCGCCTGGGTCACAGCGCCATTCAGCTGACCGACAACCCGGGGCTGGGCTTGCGCATGGGCCAGCTCAGTCGCCTGAGCCAGGCGGGTCTGGCCGGGGTCACCGCCGCCCAGGCGCCGACGGTTCGGGAAGCGGCACGTTGCCTGATTCGTTTCGAAGCCCTGTACGGCTCAAACTACCGCGGCCAATCGAGCTTTCATGAAGACGCCCAGGGGGCCTGGCTGCGCTTCTACTCCATCAGCCCGTACAACGCCTATAACCGCTTCGTGGTGGATTCGATCATCGCCGGCTGGTTGCAGCAATTGTCCAGCGTCAGCGCCACGCCGCTGCGCGCCGAACGCATCGAGATCGAATTCGCTGAACCGGATTACCGCGAGGCCTATGCCGCACTGGGCGATTGTCCGATCCAGTTCGACGCCGAACAGAACCAGTTGCGCCTGGGCCTGGCCGCCCTCGCCCAGCGCAACCCGGTGCACTGCCCCAGTACCTGGCGACACCTGCTGCAATTGTGTGAACGGGAACTGGAGCAACTGACACGCACCCGCAGCCTGCGTGAACGCATCACTCAGTTACTGGGCCCGTTGCTCAATGGCGGTCGGGAACCCGACCTGGAAGAAGTGGCGGCACGCCTGAAGCTGCCCACCTGGACCTTGCGTCGCAGACTCGCCGAGGAAGGTACGCAGTTTCGCGCCATTCTCAACGACACCCGTCGCGACCTGGCCATGACCTACATTCGCGATACCGAACTGGCGTTCGGTGAAATCGCCTACCTGCTGGGCTTTGCCTCAGCCGAAGCGTTTCAACGCGCATTCAAACGCTGGAGCGGTCAGACACCCGGCGAGTTCCGCCGCAGTCACCGCCAGTCCGCCTGACGCTTACAGCTCGGTAGCGTCTTCGGCCGGCTCCAGTGGGTCGAGTTCGAACGCCTGGTACTCGAGCAGCTCTTCCTGATAATCGTCCATTTCGAATCCTCCTGATAAATAACCTGATCAACTGACCAGTCTCTTGAGCATAAAGTGCCTGCGTGAAAGAAAAATGACGCACGCGACGCTTCGTCGCTACTGAATAAAACGTAGCAGCGAGTCAGGAATTTATCACAGGATTTTTTCACGACAGAGCGCGGGAATGGGCCGGGCTTGACCAGCATCAAGCCTGAACGCGTGCCGGGATCGCTGGCCCGCCAGACGATCCCGGAACGGCGGGCCAACTCGACCGGCCGATCACAGGGCGGGAATCGGTTCGCTCGGTGGCGGCAGGTCCGACTGAGGGGGTGGCGTGACGGTTTCCGACGACGGGGCTGGCTCGGTACTTTGCGCCGGGGTCACCGGGGCGGGCTCAGGTGGCGCTGCAACCGGTTGCGAGACGGGCTCCGGGGTCGCTGCCGGAGCAGACTCCTGGGTCGGGGCCGGGGTCGGTTCGGCAGCAGGTGCCGGCGCTGGCGCCAAGGGGGCCGGGGCAGCCTGGGGTTCAGGCATACCCAGATCGGTTTTCGGCTTCTCGACGATGTGCGCGGCTTTCTTCGCTTCAGCCGGCAGGAACAACTCGACCAGGGCGAAGAAGCGCTCGTAGAACTTGGCCGACGAGACAGTCTCGCTCGCCACCTTGACCATCGAATCGTCCGACGAGCCAATCGGCATCGACACGGACCCCAGCACGCCCACGCCCAGGCTGGCGGAATTGTTGGTCTTCTTCAGTGCGTAGCTGTCCTGCAGGGCGTTGGCGAACATGGTCGCGTGATGCCCTTCGCTGCCGTCGTCGGCACACACCACGCTGAAGCTGATCTCCATGTGCGTCTCGCCGGTCTGCTGGAAGCTCTTGTGACCGGCAATCAGTTTCGGATCGCTGCTGGTGATGATGTAGCCCTGACTGAGCAATGCGCGCCGGGCGGCTTCGCAGCTCTGCTTGTCGGTGACCGGGTAGTTACGCGAAAAGGTACCGGAATCATCAAAGTTCTCATGCTCATAGATGGCGGCTTTCTTCGACGAGCATCCGGCTGCGGCGGCCAGCACCAACGCCAGCCCGACAACCCGTACGGGAAATGATTTAAACATTGAGCATCCTGATGAAAACGGTCCGACGCGTATTGTGCAACAGATCGTTGCTTAGCGTCGCATCGATTAGTGTCTTGAAACAGTTACAGTGTACTGACCGACATTTACCGGAAAAAGTCGTTCGACGAAAACTTCAGGTGACAGACAGCATCGGTCTGTTTTTCCTGGGCACACAAAAAAACCCCGGTCTTTCGACCGGGGTTTTCAGGGTGCGGGAAACTCAGCCAGGCCTCAGTAGCGCTGGATGTCCGCTTCGGTTTCCAGCTGCTTGCGGTACGCCGCGAAGTCCTGTTGGCCAATGCGCGACGCAAGGAAGCGACGGTATTGCGCCTTCTCTTCATCGGTCGGAGCGGCCGCTTCGTTGACAGCGTTCAGGCGCACGATCACCAGGCTACCATCGGCCAGGGTCACGCTGCTGAAGGTCGGCTTGTCTTTGGCAGCCGGTTTCGGCATGCGGAACAGTGCCTGCAACACAGCCGGGTCAACCCCTTCCTGAGCGCGGGTTGCAGCGGCGGTGACCTTCCAGTTCTGACCGTCGATGGCCTTGTCCAGTGGCGCCTTGCCATCGCGCAGGTCGGCGATCAGCTTGTCAGCCCGGGTCTTGGCATCAGCACTGGCGTGCTCCTTGGTCAGCTGGCCACGGATGGCGGCAGATACGCTTTCCAGCGGCAGTTGCGAAGGCTTCAGGTGCTCCTTGGCGCGCAGCACGATCACGGTTTCCGGATCGAGTTCGATGGCGGTGCTGTTGGCACCCTCATCCAGCACTTCAGGACTGAACGCAGCAGCGATCACCGCACGGTTGGCGGCAACACCCTCGCCACCTTCCCGGCCAAACGGCTTGGAGGTGTGAACAGTCAGCTTCAGGTCCTGCGCCGGCTGGGCCAGGTCGGAGGACTCGAACGACGAATCTTCCAATTGCTTGGTCGCCTCGACGAAACGCTGTTCGACCTGTTGGGTTTTCAGCTCGCGGGTCAGCTTGTCCTTGAGGCTGGCGAGGGTCGGAACCTCTGGCGCTTCGACACCCAGCAGCTTGATCAGGTGGTAACCGAAATCGGTGCGAACCGGCGCGGACACTTGATCCTTGGCCAGCGCGTACAGCGCGGTTTCGAATGCAGGATCGTAGACGCCAGGGCCTGCGTAACCGAGGTCACCGCCGTTGTTCGCCGAGCCTGGGTCCTGGGACAGTTCCTTGGCCAGGGCCTCGAACTTCTCACCCTTGGCCAGACGGGCCTGGATTTCCTCGATTTTGGCCTTGGCTTGCGCCTCGGTCACCTTGTCGTTCACTTCGATCAGAATGTGCGCAGCCCGGCGTTGCTCGGACAGGTTGGCGATTTCTTTCTGATACGCCGCTTGCAGGTCTTCGTCCTTGACGGCGACCTGATCGAAGAAGGACGACTTCTTCAATTCGATGTAATCGATGATCACCTGATCAGGTGTCATGAATTCCTTGGCATGCTCGTCGTAGTAGGCCTTGACCTCATCGTCGGTCAACTTGACCGCTGCCGGGTCAGCCTTGACGTTGATGGACGCGAAATCGCGGGTCTGCTTTTCCAGACGGGCGAAAGCCAGAACCTGGGCATCGGTGACGAAACCGCTGCCGGCCAGACCTGCGCGCAACTGACCGATCAGCATTTCCTGAGCCAGCATCTGGCGGAATTGCATGCGGCTGTAGCCCAGCTGACGAATGACCTGATCGAAGCGCTCCGGACTGAACTTGCCGTCCACCTGGAATTCAGGCGTTTGCAGAATCACTTGGTCCAGCGCCGCCTCGGAGAAAGCGAACTTGGATTTTTCCGCGCCTTGCAGCAGCAGCTTGCGATCGATCAGCCCCTTGAGGGCCGCTTCGCGCAGCATTTTTTCGTCGAGCAAGGACGCATCGAAATCCTTACCGAGCTGTTGCATGAGCTGGCGGCGTTGCATATCCACCGCCTGGCTCAGCTCGTTCTGGCTGATTTCGTCGCCATTGACCTTGGCCGCATCATTCTTGTGCGTCGTAGCCTGAAAGATGGCGTCGAAACCGGTCAAGGCCATCAGTACAACGATGACCCCGATAATGGTCTTGGCAATCCAGCCTTGTGAATTGTCCCTGATATTTTGCAGCATGCGTCCCCCAGAAACGGTTGAACTTCAAAAATAGGCAACCGTGGAGCGTGGGTAGAATCCGGATAGAAGAAAGGCGCATCCGAGGATGCGCCTTCTCGTAACTGGCGAAGCGGACCAAGAATTCGAATTTGCGACCCTTGGTGTCTCGGACCGGCAATCTGCCGGCTGGCCTACCGCTCCGCTGCCAGGTCAGGCTTGAGCCCGACCCGGACAGGTAAAACCTGAATCAACTTAGTTGACAGCTTCTTTCAGCGCTTTACCGGCTTTGAAACCTGGTTTTTTAGCGGCGGCGATTTCCAGTGTCTTACCGGTCTGTGGGTTACGACCGATGCGAGCTGGACGATCGGTCACGGAGAAAGTACCGAAACCAACCAGAACTACGGAGTCGCCAGCCTTGAGAGCGCCAGTGACGGATTCGATTACAGCGTCCAGCGCACGGCCAGCAGCAGCTTTCGGGATATCAGCGGATGCAGCGATAGCATCAATCAGTTCCGACTTGTTCACTCTAAAGTCCCCTTATATCTATTTGAGTATGATTCTAAGTTTTTTGGTGAAAGCAAAAACGAGTGCTGAATGGCCTACAGACACTTAAGAGCCGCTTTATAACAAGGGCTCTAAAAAGCTGTCAACAAGCCCCCCAGGCAAATGCGTATTAATGCGTGCTAATTCTTTCCTTAGAGTCAGACTCGCGTTTTTCATCCTTTGCGACGATCTCCGGAGCTACATCGGGCAAGGGCTCCGGCGCGTATTGCAGCGCAATTTGCAGGACCTCGTCAATCCATTTAACCGGTTTAATCTGCAGATCCTGCTTGATATTGTCAGGAATTTCCTTCAAATCGCGGACGTTCTCTTCAGGAATGATCACGGTCTTGATACCACCGCGGTGAGCCGCGAGCAGTTTTTCCTTCAGGCCGCCAATCGCCAATACCTGACCCCGCAGGGTGATTTCGCCGGTCATCGCGACATCGGCGCGCACCGGGATGCCGGTCAACGCCGATACCAGTGCCGTGCACATGCCTACGCCCGCGCTCGGGCCATCCTTCGGGGTCGCCCCTTCCGGCATGTGGATGTGCGTGTCGCGCTTCTCGTGGAAGTCCAGGGGAATCCCCAGGCTTTTCGCACGGCTGCGCACGACAGTCTGGGCCGCGGTGATCGACTCGACCATCACGTCACCCAGCGAACCGGTCTTGATCAACTGGCCTTTGCCCGGCACCACGGCCGCTTCGATGGTCAGCAACTCGCCACCTACCTGGGTCCATGCCAGGCCGGTCACCTGACCGATCTGGTCCTGGGATTCGGCCAGGCCGTAGCGGAATTTACGTACGCCGAGGAAGTCCTCGAGCATCGACGCGGTGACCTTCACCGAGAAGCGTTTTTCCAGCGCATGCTCTTTGACCGCCTTGCGGCAGACCTTGGCAATCTGGCGCTCCAGCCCACGTACACCGGCTTCGCGGGTGTAGTAGCGGATGATGTCGCGAATGGCGTCTTCTTCGAATTCCAGCTCGCCTTTCTTCAGGCCGTTGGCCGTGATCTGCTTGGGCGAGAGGTATTTGACGGCAATGTTGATCTTCTCGTCTTCGGTGTAGCCCGGCAGCCGAATGACTTCCATCCGGTCAAGCAGCGCCGGCGGAATGTTCATGGAGTTCGAGGTGCACAGGAACATCACATCCGACAGGTCGTAGTCGACTTCCAGGTAGTGATCGTTGAAGTTGTGGTTCTGCTCCGGATCGAGCACTTCCAGCAACGCCGATGCCGGATCGCCACGCATGTCGCTGCCCATCTTGTCGATTTCATCGAGCAGGAACAGCGGGTTGCGGACACCCACTTTTGTCATCTTTTGAATCAATCTTCCTGGCATCGAACCGATGTAGGTCCGGCGATGGCCGCGAATTTCAGCTTCATCGCGCACGCCACCCAGGGCCATGCGTACGAATTTGCGGTTGGTGGCGTGAGCGATCGACTCGGCCAGGGAGGTTTTACCCACACCTGGAGGGCCCACCAGGCACAACACCGGACCACGAATTTTCTTCACGCGCTTCTGCACGGCGAGGTATTCGAGAATACGTTCCTTGACCTCTTCCAGACCGTAGTGGTCGGCATCGAGGATGTCTTCCGCGCGCGCCAGGTCCAGACGCACCTTGCTCTGGGCCTTCCACGGCACCTGGACCAGCCAGTCGATGTAGGAACGCACCACGGTCGCCTCTGCGGACATTGGCGACATCTGCTTGAGCTTGTTCAGCTCACCCTGGGCCTTGGCCAGGGCATCTTTCGGCAGGCCGGCGGCATCGATGCGCTTTTTCAGCTCTTCGATTTCATTGTGGCCTTCGTCGCTGTCGCCCAGCTCTTTCTGAATGGCCTTCATCTGCTCATTCAGGTAGTACTCGCGCTGGCTGCGCTCCATCTGCTTCTTGACGCGACCACGAATGCGTTTTTCGACCTGCAGCAAGTCGATCTCGGCATCCAGCAGCGCCAGGACGTGCTCGACCCGGGCCGACAAATCGATGATTTCGAGAATTTCCTGCTTCTGCTCGATCTTCAGGGCCATGTGTGCGGCCATGGTATCGACCAGGCGACCCGGCTCATCGATGCTGTTGAGCGACGACAGGACTTCAGCCGGGACTTTCTTGCCCAACTGCACATATTGCTCGAACTGGGCCAACAGGCTGCGCACGAACACTTCCGACTCGCGCTCGGGCGCGTCGACTTCATCGATCAGCGAGACTTCGGCGCGGCAGTGACCGTCCACTTCGCTGAAGCGCTCGACGGTACCGCGTTGCTCGCCTTCGACCAGAACCTTGACCGTGCCATCAGGCAGCTTCAGCAGCTGCAGGACGGTCGCAATGGTGCCCACGCGATAAAGTGCATCTTCACCGGGATCGTCGTCGGCAGGGTTTCTCTGGGCCAGCAGAAGGATCTGCTTGTCGCCCGTCATCGCGGCCTCGAGGGCTTCGATGGATTTCTCGCGCCCCACGAACAGCGGGATAACCATGTGCGGATAAACCACGACATCACGCAATGGCAAGAGAGGCAATTCGATGGTTGTCTTCATGATTTCGCCTCTACGGCGGCCACAAGGCCGGAAACAGATGGAATTGAGCTTGAAACCAAGATGGGGGCTGCCTTGAAAAAAAACAAGCGCAATGACAGGGTTAAAACGCGGAAAAAGCAAAGGGGCCCGAAGGCCCCTTCCCTGTTCCAGCTGCGTGACGCTTAGGCGTCTGGCGCAGCCTTGGCAGTCGGCTCACTGTTTTCGTAGATATACAGTGGCTTGGACTTGCCTTCTATGACGCTTTCATCGATCACGACTTTACTCACCTCGGACTGCGAGGGGATTTCGTACATGGTGTCGAGCAGCACACCTTCGAGAATCGATCGCAGACCACGGGCACCGGTCTTGCGTTCCAGGGCACGCTTGGCCACCGACTTCAGTGCGTCGGCCCGGAACTCCAGGTCCACGCCTTCCATTTCGAACAACTTGGCGTATTGCTTGGTCAAGGCATTCTTCGGCTCGGTGAGGATCTGCATCAACGCAGCCTCATCAAGCTCGTCCAGCGTGGCAAGCACTGGCAGACGACCGACGAATTCCGGGATCAGACCGAACTTGACCAGATCGTCAGGCTCGACTTCACGCAGGGACTCGCCCACCTTCTTGCCTTCTTCCTTGCTGCGCACTTCTGCGTTGAAACCGATGCCACCCTTGGTGGAACGGTTCTGGATGACTTTCTCCAGGCCGGAGAACGCACCACCGCAGATGAACAGGATGTTACGGGTGTCGACCTGAAGGAATTCCTGCTGCGGATGCTTGCGACCACCCTGGGGCGGAACGGAAGCGACCGTACCTTCGATCAACTTGAGCAAGGCCTGCTGCACACCTTCACCAGACACATCACGGGTGATGGACGGGTTGTCGGACTTGCGCGAGATCTTGTCGATCTCATCGATGTAGACAATGCCCATCTGGGCTTTTTCCACGTCGTAGTCGCACTTCTGCAGCAGCTTCTGAATGATGTTCTCGACATCCTCACCCACGTAACCCGCCTCGGTGAGGGTGGTTGCGTCGGCGATGGTGAACGGAACGTTCAGCAAGCGGGCCAGTGTTTCGGCAAGCAGGGTCTTACCCGAGCCTGTCGGGCCGATCAGCAAGATGTTGCTCTTGCCGAGTTCGACGTCGTCATTCTTTTTGTCACGCTGATTCAGACGCTTGTAGTGGTTGTACACCGCTACGGCCAGAATCTTTTTCGCGCGCTCCTGACCAATCACGTATTGATCAAGAATGCCGCTGATTTCTTTAGGCGAAGGCAATTTATGCGCGCTGCTCTCGGCCTGTGCTTCCTGCACCTCCTCACGGATGATGTCATTGCACAGGTCGACGCACTCGTCGCAGATAAAGACCGAGGGGCCGGCAATCAACTTGCGTACTTCATGCTGGCTTTTGCCACAGAAGGAGCAATAGAGCAGCTTGCCGTTGTCCTCGCCGTTGCGGGTGTCAGTCATTCGTTCGATCCAAATCCGATAGGCTTGCAACACAAGATGAAGGCTATTGCGGGCTTTTTCAAGCCCGCCGATGATCGGACACGCCGACCAAGCCCTATTTTGAGCCGCTTATTTTACGCTGGGCGCGAAGTGATCACTTCATCGATCAGACCGTACTCACGGGCGGCTTCTGCACTCATGAAGTTATCGCGGTTGGTGTCGCGCTCGATTTCTTCCAGGGTACGCCCGCTGTGCCGCGCCATCAGCGTGTTCAGGCGCTCGCGGATGAACAGGATTTCCTTGGCATGGATCTCGATATCCGAGGCCTGGCCCTGGAAACCGCCCAGTGGCTGGTGAATCATCACGCGCGAGTTCGGCAGGCAGTAACGCTTGCCCGGAGCACCGGCGGTCAACAGGAAAGCGCCCATGCTGCAGGCCTGGCCGATGCAGGTGGTCGACACGTTGGGTTTGATGAACTGCATGGTGTCGTAGATCGACATGCCCGCCGTCACGGAACCGCCTGGGGAGTTGATATAGAGATGGATGTCCTTGTCCGGGTTTTCCGCTTCAAGGAACAGCAATTGCGCACAGATCAGGTTGGCCATGTAGTCCTCTACCGGACCAACCAGGAAGATCACTCGCTCCTTGAGAAGACGCGAATAGATATCGTAGGCGCGCTCGCCACGAGCAGACTGCTCGACAACCATCGGGACCAGGCCGCCGGCGGCCTGGATATCAGAGTTCTGCTGAATATACGAATTACGGAACATGCTCTGCAGTCACTCCCAAAATAGTTATGTCTTGAAAACGCATAAGCCAGCACGAATGCTGGCTTATGGTGTGTACGTCTTAACGCAGGAACAATCAATCGGCTTGTGGAGCTTCTACCGGCTTGACCGCTTCTTCGTAAGAGACCGATTTGTCGGTCACGCTAGCTTTCTGCAGAACAGTATCCACAACTTGCTCTTCCAGCACAACCGAACGGACTTCGTTCAGTTGCTGGTCGTTCTTGTAGTACCAGGACACGACCTGCTCAGGCTCCTGATAGGCCGAAGCCATTTCCTGGATCATGTCGCGAACGCGCGCTTCGTCAGGCTTGAGCTCGTACTGCTTGACCACTTCAGCCACGATCAGACCCAGCACGACACGGCGCTTGGCTTGCTCTTCGAACAGCTCGGCCGGCAGTTGGTCAGGCTTGATGTTGCCGCCGAACTGCTGAACGGCCTGCACGCGCAGACGATCGACTTCGTTGGACAGCAGGGCCTTCGGCACTTCGATCGGGTTGGAGGCCAGCAGACCGTCCATGACCTGGTTCTTGACCTTGGACTTGATCGCCTGACGCAGTTCACGCTCCATGTTCTTGCGAACTTCGGCGCGGAAGCCTTCCAGGCCGGTTTCCTTGATGCCGAATTGAGCAAAGAACTCTTCGTTCAGCTCTGGCAGCGTTGGCGCGGAAACAGTGTTCACGGTCACGGTGAACTCGGCGGTCTTGCCCGCCAGGTCGAGGTTCTGATAATCCTCTGGGAACGTCAGGTTCAGAACACGTTCTTCGCCGGCTTTGGCGCCAACCAGACCGTCTTCGAAACCAGGGATCATGCGACCCGAGCCCAGTACCAGTTGAGTACCCTTGGCGGAACCGCCAGCGAATACTTCACCGTCAACCTTGCCAACGAAATCGATGTTCAGCTGATCATCGTTCTGGGCAGCGCGATCGGCCACTTCGAAACGGGTGTTCTGCTTGCGCAGCACGTCCAGCATCTTGTCCAGATCGGCATCCGTCACGTCGGCGCTCAGGCGCTCGACGCTGATACCTTCGAAACCGGCAACGGTGAATTCAGGGAACACTTCGAATACGGCAACGTATTCCAGATCCTTGCCAGCTTCCAGGGATTTCGGCTCGATCGAAGGCGAACCCGCCGGGTTCAGCTTCTGCTCGACCACAGCTTCATAGAAGGAGGACTGGATCACATCGCCCACAGCTTCCTGACGCGCATCAGCACCGAAACGCTGACGAATCACGCTCATTGGCACCTTGCCTGGACGGAAGCCGGCAATCTTGGCCTTTTGGGCAGTCTGTTGCAGACGCTTGTTGACCTGAGTCTCGATGCGCTCAGCCGGCACGGTGATGCTCATGCGGCGCTCAAGAGCAGAAGTATTTTCAACAGAAACTTGCATGGATATTCCTCGTTGCACAGACGTTAGCCGGCCGTTACCGACCCAAGAATCAAGGGCATGCATTCTAGAGGGTCAAACTCAAGAAGTCACCCTACTGAAAACGGGTAAAAACACAGCAGGCAATTTAGAGGGAAGAGCGCACCAATGCACCCCGCCCCGACAGCAAATACAACCCCTCACGCCAGGGCTCTGCGACAACCCTTCTATATATAGAAGGGACCGCCGACCGATACCCCGGCCGTCACCCCTGACAGCAGGAGCGGCCAGCAGCGTGGCAGCATCGAGAAACATAAATTCGACGAAACGCCCTGCCTGCGTGGCCCTTGACCCGCCACCACTCAAACCACTGAAACAAAAAAGGCGCCAGACTGTTAAATCTGGCGCCTTTCGGAATATGGGGTGGACGATGGGGATCGAACCCACGACAACGGGAGTCACAATCCCGTGCTCTACCAACTGAGCTACGCCCACCATATTGCGTGACAGAGAAGTCAAACGACCTCTTTGCAGAGCTCCAGCCAGGCCAGCGGCTTGAATGAAGCTTATTTGGTGCGGATGAAGAGACTCGAACTCTTACGCCTCGCGGCGCTGGAACCTAAATCCAGTGTGTCTACCAATTCCACCACATCCGCGGATTGAAGCGGTTAAAGCAAAGGCGCCAGACTGTTAATCTGGCGCCTTTCGAAATATGGGGTGGACGATGGGGATCGAACCCACGACAACGGGAGTCACAATCCCGTGCTCTACCAACTGAGCTACGCCCACCATATCGCGTTACTTGTGCCAAAGCTGCCTAATGGCGCACCCGGCAGGACTCGAACCTGCGACCATCCGCTTAGAAGGCGGATGCTCTATCCAGCTGAGCTACGGGCGCCTTATTAATCTGTACCCTTGGAGGACTACAAACTAAGTGCTTTCCGGTTTCGCAAAACCTTAATTCTGCTTGACCTTCATAACCAGTGCTAGGCTGTGCCCGACAAGTGCGACGAATAGTATAGAGCGCCCCAAGGGTCGTCAAATCCTTTTTATAAAAAATTCATTTAATTAAAGGGGTTAGGGGAATTTGCAGACCAAGCGCCTTTGCCCTCACCGCCTGACATGCGAGAATGCGTTCTCTTTTTTTCCCCTCTCGATGGTTAATCACGCGCAATGACTGCACAACTAATCGACGGCAAATCGATCGCCGCCAGCCTGCGCCAGCAGATCGCCAAACGCGTTACCGAGCGCCGCCAGCAAGGCCTGCGCACACCCGGTCTCGCGGTGATCCTGGTCGGCAGCGATCCCGCCTCTCAGGTTTATGTCTCGCACAAGCGTAAAGACTGTGAAGAGGTCGGCTTCATTTCCCAAGCCTACGACCTGCCTTCCGAAACCACCCAGCAAGCGCTGACCGACCTGATCGATCGCCTGAACGAAGACCCGGCAATCGACGGCGTCCTGCTTCAGTTGCCTCTGCCGGAACACCTGGACGCCTCCAAACTGCTGGAGCGCATCCGCCCGGACAAAGACGTCGACGGTTTCCACCCTTATAACGTCGGCCGCCTGGCCCAGCGCATTCCATTGCTGCGTCCGTGCACGCCCAAGGGCATCATGGCATTGCTGGAAAGCACCGGGGCGGACCTGTATGGCATGGACGCCGTGGTCGTCGGCGCCTCCAACATCGTCGGTCGGCCGATGGCGATGGAATTGCTGCTTGCCGGTTGCACCGTGACCGTCACCCATCGTTTCACCAAGGACCTGGCAGGCCACGTCGGTCGCGCCGACCTGGTGGTGGTGGCTGCCGGCAAGCCCGGCCTGGTCAAGGGTGAGTGGATCAAGGAAGGCGCCATCGTGATCGACGTCGGCATCAATCGACAGGATGACGGCAAACTGGTCGGCGACGTCGTCTACGATACCGCCCTGCCCCGTGCCAGCTGGATCACCCCGGTCCCGGGTGGCGTGGGCCCGATGACCCGTGCCTGTCTGCTGGAAAACACCTTGTATGCAGCCGAAACCCTGCACAGCTGAGTCCACGCGGCAAGCCAGGCGACAAACACAAGAACCCCGCCATTGGCGGGGTTCTTTTTGCCCGCAGGTTTAACATGACCACTCGCCGGAAACCTGCTGTTTTGTAGGGGATTTCAAGGACTTTCACCTGTTGATTGAACAACCATCGACAGTTCTTCAGCCATACTCCTAAAATGCGTCGGTTTGAAGAAACAGCCCGTTACAAAACGACTAATCCATACCTTATGAGTCTGCCAGCGTGAAAATTCGTCTTTCCATCCTGAGCCTGTTTTTCGCCTTTACAGGGACGTTCCTCACGCCAACGGTCAATGCAGCCGACACCACCGCAGCCCCCCGAGACGCCAAGCAACTGAAGATCGCCTCCGGCAGCGCCCTGTTGATGGACCTGCAAACCAACAAAGTCATCTACGCCAGCAACCCGGACGTGGTTGTCCCCATCGCCTCGGTCAGCAAACTGATGACCGCATTGGTGGTTGTCGAAGCCAGGCAGAACATGGACGAGTACATTTCCATCAACATCAGCGACACCCCGGAAATGAAGGGCGTGTTTTCCCGGGTCAAGCTCAACAGCGAAATGCCGCGTCGGGAAATGCTGCTGATTGCCTTGATGTCCTCGGAAAACCGCGCCGCTGCCAGCCTGGCCCACCACTATCCGGGTGGCTACGCCGCATTCATTGCCGCGATGAACGCCAAGGCTCGGGCGCTGGGAATGACCAACACCCACTATGTCGAACCGACCGGCCTGTCGCCGCGTAACGTGTCGACGGCGCGCGACTTGAGCAAACTGCTGATCGCTGCCCACAAGTACCCGATCCTGACCGAACTGAGCACCACCAAGGAAAAAACCGTTTCGTTCCGCAAACCCAATTACAGCCTGGGTTTTCGCAACACCGACCATCTGGTCGGCAAACCGAACTGGGATATTTCGCTGACCAAGACCGGCTTCACCAATGAAGCGGGGCACTGCCTGGTGTTGGTGACGCGCATGGGCAACCGCCCGGTGGCCCTGGTGATTCTCGATGCCTTCGGCAAGTACACGCACTTCGCCGATGCCAGCCGTATTCGCAACTGGGTCGAAACTGGCAAGAGCGCCGACGTTCCATCGGTGGCCTTGCAGTACAAGTCGGAGAAGAACCTGAAGCAACGCCAGGGCGGCGTGGCCGAGGCCTCCAAGTAACGGACTTCACCCTGCGGGAGCGAGCCTTCTTGCGATGAATGCACTGCAGGCACCTCAGGGTGACTGTCAGCTGGCAATCGCGAGCGGGCTCGCTCCCACAGGGTTTCAACGCTCAGTCATTGGGCAGCGGCATCTGGTCATCATCGGGTATACCGTCTCCGGCACTCGGATCCCTGGTACCCAGGGGAGGCTCGGTCGGCACCACCGCAGGCCTGGCCAGGGGGTCACGCAGCGGGCTGTCGGGGTCCATCACCGGGTCAACGTCGTCTTCCGGGGTGGTGGGAACGCTGTCCGGATGCTTGTCGTCAAAACTCGAATCGGTAGACATACACACCTCACTCGAACGTCAGGGTTTCAGGTCGGCCAATGGGTCGTAGGGTTTGGCGGGCGCTTTGTCGTCCTCGCCCGGCTTGACGTCCCTCGGTGCCTTGGCCGGTCCGGCAGGGTCTACCTGCGGATCGGCCAGGTCGGGAGAATCAGGGTCGAATCCCAGCTCGTCGCCTGAGGAATGCTCGGACGAATGCGGGCCGGAAGGATGCTTGGAATCGGTCATGGGTGCCTCCAGGATCTGGCCCGGAAAAATCCGGGCACTTACCCTTCAGAGGACGATCGCACGAGGCCGTGCGATGCAGATGACGAACGGAAGGTTATTGCGCGTCAAGCGCCTTGCGCGCGCGGGCTGCGGCTTGTTCCTGGCCGGCCTGGGCCAATTCGCTCGCCGCATTCAACCAGCGTTGCCGGTCAACGTTGGCTGGAATCTGGTTCGGCTTCTGGATCAGTACCGCCCAGCCACCGGCGCTCTCGAAGGCAGACTCGAACGAGCCAAAGCTCATCGACTCCCGGCGATTCATCCCGGCTCGCAGCAACACCGTCTGTTTCTGCCGGTCGTAACCGGAAAGAATGACGTAACGCGACTCAGCCCAGAACGCCGACCCTTCGGTAAACCGCACCATCACCGGGTAACCGGCGGCCACCTGGGCCAGCAAAGCAGGCAGGTTGCTATCGAGGGGGTAAACGACCATGCCGTATTCACGTGCCAGGTTCGGAATGCTTTGCTGCAACTTCGCTTCAGCGCCCGGGAGATGCAGGGGCTTCTCGAGCAAACCTGGGGTGATGACCACTCCTTGCTGCGACAACAGGCTAGCCAGGACCTGCGGACCGCTTTGATAACTGGTTCCGCGGTAGAACGTGCCACTGAGCTCCACCCGCTCCGGCAGGCGTTTGACCTCCGGTGCCACGCTGCCCGCACAGCCCGCCAGGCCCACCATGCAACCTGCAATCAATGCTGCCATTCGAATTCGCGACATTGCCCGCACCCTCATCCCTCTCTATTCAATCCAAGTGCTGGATCATAGGGCGCCAATCGGCGGCGGTATAGCTTTTACCGGCAGTCACACGATTTCGATAGAGCGAAGTGGTTGGTCACAGGCGACCTTTGGTCAATAGCTTGAAACACAGCACCGACTAGACTGTCACTGGTAAAGAGTGTGTGCCCGTTGCAGGGCAAAGAGGAGGCACTGATGAGCCTGACAATGACCATCGTGATGTTGATTTCCGGCTGGCTGGCCGTCGCCGCCGCCATGTTGTGGGGGGTCCTGCGAATTGCACGCCGACACCACCACCCTGCCCCGACGGCGCGGGTGGAAAAGATCGAAAAAACTACTGTACGCCACGCCACCGTGCACTGACGGGCAAACGTCACCCATTGCGAATAAATGAAAAGGCCGCCTGGGCTCTTTCGAGCGCAGGCGGCCGTTTTGTTCATCCCCCCCTGTCAGGCTTCGGCAGCCAGACGCTTCTGTTTGGCCCGCCGCGACATCATGTTCAGGACTTCGATAGCGGCCGAGAACGCCATGGCTGCGTAGACGTAGCCCTTCGGTACGTGGGCGCCGAAACCTTCGGCGATCAACGTCATGCCGATCATGATCAGGAAGCCCAGCGCCAGCATCACCACCGTCGGGTTGTCGTTGATGAACTTCGCCAGCGGGTCAGCCGCCAGCAACATCACCAGCACCGAGACCACCACTGCGATGATCATGATCGGCAAGTGCTCGGTCATGCCGACGGCGGTAATGATGCTGTCGATGGAGAACACCAGGTCTAGCATCAGGATCTGCCCGATCGCCGCGGCAAAACCCAAGGTCACCGTCGACGTTGCCGTTTTCGGATCCTGCGGAGCCGGGTCCATGCTGTGATGGATCTCGGTCGTTGCCTTCCACAACAGGAACAGGCCGCCGGCGATCAGGATCATGTCCTTCCAGGAGAAGGCATGGCCGAGGATTTCAATGACCGGCGCGGTCAATTGCACGATGAACGCGATGGTGCTCAACAGCGCCAGTCGCATGATCAGCGCCATGCCGATACCCACGCGCCGGGCTCTCTGCCGATATTGCTCAGGCAGTTTGTTGGTCAGGATCGAGATGAAAATCAGGTTGTCGATGCCGAGCACGATTTCCATCACCACCAGCGTGGCCAGGGCGACCCAGGCGGTGGGGCTTGCAGCAAGTTCCAAAAGGTATTCCATGGGTCAGTCCTGATTCTTGATGACGGTTTAGATTTCCTGGGACGAAGACTCGGTTTTTTCCTGATCTTCGCCTGACGATTCTTTCTTGCTGATCAGCCCGCCGGTGGCGTCGCTGAGCGCCTGTTCGGCGGCTTTGTGCGTATCGTCGATCGCCTGCTTGGCACTTTCGGCCGCCTTGCCCATCAGTTGCTGGGCGCTTTTTTCGGCTTGTTCGCAACCGGCCAGTAGCAGCAGAGACGCGGCCAGCAGCGCCGTGGTCTTAAGGTTCATGGTGCTTTCCTCGATTGAACAGATCGGGCCGCATCGGCAGCCGTTGATAGCGAGGCATTCTAGGCAAGCGAACACTTCAGGAAAATTCGTATTTTTACCGGTTATACTTCGTTTTTTACGAACTGTAGAACGCCATGATCAACTATCGCCAATTGCATTACTTCTGGGTGGTGGCCAAGACCGGCAGCATCGTGCGGGCCTGCGAGCAACTGAACCTGACGCCACAGACCATCAGCGGGCAGATTTCCCTGCTGGAACAGACCTACGGCATCGAATTGTTTCGGCGAGTGGGGCGGCAGCTGGAACTCACCGAAGCCGGGCGCCAGACCCTGCCGTACGCCGAACAGATGTTTCAGCTCGGTGGTGAACTGGAGTTGATGCTGCGGGCGCAACCCAATGAACAGCAGATCCTGTTTCGGGTCGGCGTGGCCGACGTCGTGCCCAAGTCCATCGTCTACCGCCTGATCGCGCCCACCATGGAACTGCACGAACCGCTGCGCATCACCTGTCGCGAAGACAAACTCGAACGCTTGCTCGCCGACCTGGCGATCCAGCGCCTCGACCTGGTGATTTCCGACAGCCCGATGCCTTCGCACCTGGACATCAAGGGCTACAGCCAGAAGCTCGGCGAATGCGGGATCAGTTTCTTCGCCACCGCTGAACTGGCGGCGCAATACGGTCAGGACTTCCCGCACAGCCTGCACGGTGCACCGCTGTTGATTCCGGGACCGGAAACCGTTGTGCGCAGCCGTTTGCAGCGCTGGTTCGCCGAGCAGCAGATCCAGCCACGGATTGTTGGCGAGTTCGACGACAGTGCCTTGATGCAGGCATTCGGGCAATCGGGAAGCGGAATCTTCATCGGCCCGAGCGTGATTGCCGATGAAGTGAAACGTCAGTATGGCGTGCAGTTGCTCGGCCAGACCGACGCGGTCACCGAATCGTTCTACGCCATTTCAGTGGAACGCAAGGTCAAGCACCCCGGTATCGTTGCGATTACCGAAGGTGCCCGACGCGAGCTGTTTACCGCCCTATAGGACTCAGGCGCAGACTTCCCGGGGCTTGAAGGTCATCAGTGCCATGGCCAGCAGAATCGACATCAGGATCAGGCCGGCCGCCGCAAAGCCCAGGCCTTGCAGGCCGACGCTGTCGATCACCCGACCACCGATCATGGCGCCCAGGCCAATACCGAGGTTGGCCCCGGCAATGTTCAACGACGCGGCAAAGGCTGGCGCCTCGGGCGCGGCCTTCATCAAGCGCACATGGCTGACCAGGAACAGCGCCGCCTGGGTCACGCCCCAGATCCCCATCGCCGCCGCCAGCCCCAGCGGCGAGTGAATGTTCGGCACCAACGTCACCATGCCGGCAATCATGAAGGCGCAAAATGCCATCGAGGCGATCAGCGGGTGACGATCCACCGCGCGCCCACCCAGCGAGTTGCCGATCAGGCCCACCGCGCCGAAGCCCATCAGGCACCAACCGACCACCGTGCCGTTGAAGCCGGCCAGGCGCTCGAGGATATCCGCAAGGTAGGTGTAAGCAGTGAACATGCCGCTGAACACCACGATCGACAGCACGACATGGCCCAGCATCAAGGGGCTGCGCAGGATCTTGAACTGCGAACGCAAACTCACCTGATGCTGGTGCAGGCTGGTTTTCGGCAGGTAGAAAAACAGCAGCAGAGCCTTGGCGAAGGCGATCACCGCCAGGATGCCAAAGGCGCTGCGCCAGCCAAATGCATCGGAAATCAGCGTGCCGACCGGGATGCCGAACACCGTTGCGCAGACAATGCCAAAGCCGATCTTGGCGATGGCGCGCCCCGCGTAATCCGGCCCGACGATGTCCACCGCCGTCTCACTGGCCAGGGCCCAGAACACCGGCAACCCCAGCGCGGGCACCAGACGGGCGAACGCCATCACCCAGATGTTCGGCGCGAATGCCGCGAGGGTGTTGGCCAGGCCAAACATGATCAGCACCGAGATGAACAGCTTGCGCCGTTCGAAACGCGCGAAGTACGCCGTCAGGAACGGACCGAATGCCGCCACGGTGAAGGCGAACAGGGTCACCAGCAGGCCGGCCTGGGGAATCGTGACCTCGAGGTCCCGGGCGATGGCCGGCAGCAGGCCGACGATGATGAATTCCGTGGTCAACACCGTGAAACCGGCGGCGGACAACAGGAGGATGGGCAACAGCATGCAGAACTCCAGAAAAACGACGACACCAGCGATAGCCCGAAGGCCCACTGGCAAAGATGAAAATGAGGATGGCCGATGTTAACAGAGTGCTGGCCATCACGGTTGCACGAACCTGCAAATCCAGTGGGCCAATGGGGTGACAGTTGGTCACAGACCGGAAGGCGGAACACGACCAGCGCTGTGATAAAGTCCGCACCCTGCGATTTCCAACCCCTGTCCATCCGCCAGTGACTGGCGCCGACGTCGCAACACCCTCGCACCTGACCCATCAGAGATGTCGTTTATGACTGCTTCATCCCCTTCGCTGTTGCAACGCCTGAAAGGCTTGAGCCTGGTTTCGCAAATCATCATCGGCCTGATCGCGGGCATTGCCCTGGCGCTGATCGCGCCCGAAGTGGCGAAGTCCACGGCGTTCATCGGCAAAGTGTTCGTCTCGGCGCTGAAGGCCGTCGCGCCGATCCTGGTGTTCGTGCTGGTCATGGCATCGATCGCCAATCACAGGCACGGCCAGGAAACCCACATCCGGCCCATTCTGTTCCTGTACCTGCTCGGCACCTTTGCCGCGGCGGTGGTCGCGGTCGTGGCCAGCATGATGTTCCCGTCGAATCTGGTGCTGAACACCCACGACGTGGCCGTGACGGCGCCGGGGGGCATCGCTGAAGTGCTGCAAAGCCTAATGTTGAGCGTGGTGGACAACCCGGTCAGTGCCCTGATGAACGCCAACTTCATCGGTATTCTGGCGTGGGCCATCGGCATGGGTATCGCAATTCGCCATGCCGGCGAGACCACGCGCGAAGTACTCGGCGACCTGTCCAACGGTGTCACCCTGATCGTTCGCCTGGTGATTCGTTTTGCTCCGCTGGGGATCTTCGGCCTGGTGGCTTCGACCCTCGCGACCTCCGGCTTCGGCGCGCTGGTCGGCTATGTGCACCTGCTGGCGGTGCTGCTCGGCTGCATGCTGTTCGTGGCGCTGGTCATGAACCCGCTGATCGTGTTCTGGAAGTTGCGCCGCAACCCCTACCCGCTGGTGATCACTTGCCTGCGCGAAAGCGGGATCACGGCGTTCTTCACCCGCAGCTCGGCGGCGAACATTCCGGTCAATCTGGAGTTGAGCAAGCGCCTGGGTCTGCACGAAGACACCTACTCCGTATCGATCCCGCTGGGCGCGACGATCAACATGGCGGGCGCGGCGATCACCATCACCGTGCTGACCCTGGCAGCCGTGAATACGCTGGGCATCGCCGTGGACATTCCTACCGCCATTCTGTTGAGTGTCGTCGCAGCCATCTGCGCGTGCGGCGCGTCAGGTGTGGCGGGCGGCTCATTGCTGCTGATTCCACTGGCCTGCAGCCTGTTCGGCATCCCCAGCGAAATTGCCATGCAGGTGGTGGCGGTCGGTTTCATCATCGGTGTGTTGCAGGATTCGGCGGAGACGGCGCTGAACTCCTCCACCGACGTGCTGTTCACGGCGGCGGCCTGCCTGGGCGAAGAACAGAAGGCGTAGGCTTTTTACAGTCATGAAAAAGCCCCCGGAACCCAAGGCTGCGGGGGCTTTTTTGTATCCGGCGGTTTAGAACGCGCCCATGTAATCACGCTTGCCCACTTCCACGCCGTTGTGGCGCAGCAGTGCATAGGCGGTGGTGACGTGGAAGAAGAACTGCGGCAAGCCATAGCTCAGCAGGTAGGCCTGACCGGAGAAGCGCTTCTCTTTCGGCGTGCCTGGGCGCGTGACGATCTCGATGCCTTCCTTGCCATTGACCTGTTCGGGCTTGATCTCGCCGATGTAGGCCAGAACCTTGGTCAGCAGCGCCTGCAGCTCGGCGAAGGTGGTTTCGGTGTCTTCGTACTTCGGCACTTCGACCTCGGCCAGGCGCGAGGAAACGCCCTTGGCGAAATCAACGGCGATCTGCACCTGGCGCACCAGCGGGAACATGTCCGGGTACAGGCGCGCCTGCAGGAACGCATTGGCATCGATGTTGCGGGCGGTGGCGTGGGCCTCGGCCTTGTGGAGAACGTCGCTCAGGGCGGTGAGCATTTGCTTGAAAACCGGGATGGAGGCGTCGTACAGGGAAATGGTCATGGCAGTCTCGTGTGATGACAGGAGTGAAACGTGGGAGCGATTATAGCGATGCACGAACCCTGCGGTGCCCGCCGGATGGTAAAAAATAAAGTGAAGCGCCGAGGGGCCTTGGTGACCCGCCAGCGACGAATTCAGTTGCCATTGGCGTGCGCCAATCTAAAGTGCATGCCAGCAGGAGAAGAATATGAACCGGGGTAAGGACGCAGCATCATGAGTGAACAAGAAACCACGTTCGACGAGCCACGGCTCAACAGCACGGAAATCCGCATTCTGGGCTCGTTGATCGAGAAGCAGGCCACCAGCCCGGAAACCTATCCGCTGACCCTCAATGCGCTGGTGATCGCCTGCAACCAGAAAACCAGCCGCGAACCGGTGATGAACCTCACCCAGGGTCAGGTCGGCCAGAGCCTGCGTGCCCTCGAGGGACGCGGCTTTACCCGGCTGGTGATGGGCAGTCGCGCCGACCGCTGGGAGCACCGGGTCGACAAGGCCCTGGAACTGGTGCCGGCGCAGGTGATTCTCACCGGACTGCTGTTCCTGCGTGGTCCGCAGACCGTCAATGAACTGCTGACCCGCAGCGGGCGCATGCATGACTTCGAGGATGCCGAGCAGGTCGTGCACCAACTGGAGCGCTTGATCGCTCGCGGGCTGGCCGTGCTGATCCCACGCCAGGCCGGGCAGCGTGAAGACCGCTATACCCATGCCCTGGGCGACCCGGCGGACATCGAGGCGATCCTCGCGGCCCGTCAGAACCCGACCGAGCGCAGCACCGGCGGCGGTGTTTCACTTGAGCGGATCGAAGAGCTGGAGGCGCGGATTGCTGCGCTGGAGGAGCGCTTGGCGCGTCTCGAGTAGTCAGATCCCCGCAGCGCCGCCTTCGCGAGCACGCCGGCTCCCCCCTTGCATTGGGTCGCAAACCCTGTGGGAGCGAGCCGGCTCGCGACAGGGCTCGCGCAAGCCTCAACCGCGAGCGAACGCCACCGCCTTGCGAAACTGTTCATCCGTCGGACGCACGCCGGTGTACAGCACGAACTGCTCCAGGGCCTGGATCGCGATCACTTCCAGGCCGGTGATCACCCGCTTGCCCTCGGCACGAGCCCTCACGATCAGCGGCGTCTCCACAGGAATCGCCACCACGTCGAAGACCGTCTGCGCAGCCGCGATCGCTTCGGCATCAAAGGCCAACTGATCGGCCTCGGGCCCGCCGGTCATGCCGATCGGGGTCACGTTGATCAACATCTGCGGGCGGCGTGCGCCCAACTCGGCTTGCCACTCATACCCCAGCGATTGCGCCAGGGCTCGTCCGGTGTCTTCGTTACGGGCGACGATCACGCCGTTGCCGTACCCGCCATCGCGCAGGGCACTGGCCACGGCCTTGGCCATGCCCCCGCTGCCACGCAGGGCGAAGGTCGATTCCCTGGGCACCTGATGGGTCTGCAGCAATTGGGCGACGGCAATGTAATCGGTGTTGTAGGCCTTGAGATGGCCATGGGTGTTGACGATGGTATTGATCGATTGAATGGCGGCGGCGGACGCGTCCAGTTCGTCGACCAGGGCAATGCAGGCTTCCTTGAACGGCATCGAAACGCCGCAACCGCGGATGCCCAGGGCACGGATGCCGCCAACGGCGCCGGTCAAGTCCTGGCTGCTGAACGCCTTGTAATAGAAATTCAGGCCTAATTGCTCGTACAGGTGATTGTGAAAGCGCAGGCCAAAATTCCCCGGACGCCCTGACAGGGACATGCACAGCTGGGTGTCTTTGTTGGGGTTCATTTGCATGAATAATCTCCTTCGACAGCACTTTCAGATGGACGGGATTAGCCAGGCCATCGCGATCCGTTCGATCATAAGGGTGTGCCTGCCGATGGCAGCGCACGACGGTAAAGAAGCCGGTACAGACCTTACACAAAATTTACCCAACGGCTGTGCAGATTTTCCAAAAAACGTTGTCTTAGAAGTATCCCCGCGACGATCCCTGGGTCTATTGCAGACTCAGGCGCCGGGTTGAAGAACCGAGGAATTATCATGATCCGTAAAATCCCCGCAGTTGCCTTGCTGATCGGCGCTCTGGCTGTCACAGGGCAGGCAGAAGCGCATGGCGGTGGTGGTTGGCAAGGTCCGGCGGTATTTGGCGCGATCGTTGGCTCGGCCATCGTCGGTTCGGCCATCATCAACAGCAACCGACCGGTCTATGTCGCGCCGGAGCCTGTCTACGCGCAGCCTGCACCGGTGTATTACGCGCCACCGCCACCACCGGTCTATTACCAGCCGGCGCCGGTGTACGTTCAACAACCGGTCTATTACCGCCCCGCTCCGGTCTACTACGGACCACCCCGCGGCTACTACGGGCCACCACGCGGTTACTACGGACCTCCCCACGGCTATGGCCGCTGGTGAACACGCCCCGCCCTATGGCGGGGCTTTCTTTTGTGGGTACGAGACTGTCTCGCCGAAGGTCTGAATACCTGCGTTGTCCGGGTGACGCTCGCGAGCCGGCGGGCCCAATCGCACATTGAGCTCGTGTCCCCCAGCCATTCGTCGCAAAGGTCTGAATTTCTCTATTAGAGGTCGCTCTCGGGACAGCACGGGTTGCGCAAGCAGGCAAGATTGACTCGCCCCCTTCCCTGCGGAAGCGGTCATATTTTTGTCATGTCAGGCCCGCACGCTAGGACCTGTCCGTCAATAACAGCTTGATTACAACAAGGACGAGCTCATGCCCACGCAAAATCCGCATCGCGATATCAGCTTGTGCACTTCCGGCAAGGTGTACAGCGCCCTGACCGAACTCAAGCACCTCGAGGGTCACCGCAGCGCCAAGTTTCTTTCGCTGATGGCGGAAAACCTGGTGCGCAAAGGGCTGCTCAACGAGCAGGAAGTGGTTCATTTGCTGGACCTGGTGGTCGACTGACCGACAGACGGTCACTGGGGCATGCTCGCGTCAATGACGACTATTGAAAGCGTTGATTTCTCGTTCAAGCGCCAGCCCCTTAAGGTAGCTCCATAGATTGATGGAGGTACTTATGTCCCAGGTTCAGATCATGTCCGTTATCGGTAGCGCGGTTCCCGCATCGCTCAGAGAGCTGGGATTGCTCGCCTGCTGGTACCTGATGCAGGACGGCGAACCGATCAGCGGTCCGCTCACTTCGCTCAATGCCGCCAAGGCCCTGTCGCAACGCCTCGACACCGAGCGATTCAGCGCCTAAGGCAACTGCACCCGCGGTTTGGTTTCGATGAAGATCGCCCAGCTCGACATGAACAGCGCCGCGATCAAGGGCCCGATGACAAAGCCGTTGAGTCCGAAAATCGCCAGGCCGCCCAAGGTCGAAATGAGAATCAGGTAGTCGGGCATCTTGGTGTCCTTGCCGACCAGTATCGGTCGCAGCACGTTGTCCACCAGGCCGATCACGAACACGCCGAACAACCCCAGCACCACCCCCTGCCAGATCGCCCCGCTGAGCAGGAAAAACGCCGCGACCGGCGCCCAGACAATTCCCGCGCCGACCGCCGGCAGCAACGACAGAAAAGCCATCAGCACGGCCCAGAGCAGCGAGCTCGGGATATCGAGAAACCAGAAGATGATTCCGCCGAGTGCGCCCTGGGTGATGGCCACCAGCAGGTTGCCTTTGACCGTGGCCCGCACCACGCGGTTGAATTTGAGCTGCAAACGGCGTTTCTGGTGTTCTTCGAGCGGCACTGCGGTGCGCATTTTGCGCGCCAGCTCCGCACCGTCGCGCAAAAAGAAGAACAGCAGGTAGAGCATGATGAAAAAGCTCACCAGGAATTCGAACGTGCCCTGGCCAAAGCTGAAGGCCTGGTTGGCGATGAACTCGTTGCCACTCACCGCACTTTTGACGATCTTTTCGCGCAGCCCCTCCAGCTCACCGACACCGGCCCGATCCAGCAGGTGCTGGAAGTAGTTCGGCAGGCTGTGCTTGAAATGCGAAACATAACCGGCAATGTCCAGCTCGCCACTTTCGATGCGCTTGTACAGGGCGGCGCCCTCTTGAACCAGCAGGATACTGAGGACGATCACCGGCAGAATGGCGATGACCAGGGCAATGCCCAGGGTCAGTCCCGCCGTCAGGTTGCGTTGCCAGCCCAGCTTCAATTGCAGCCGCCGCTGCATCGGCGCAAAGAGAATGCCGAGGATCACCGCCCAGAACACTGCGCCGTAGAACGGCAGCAAAATCCAGATAAACGCCGCCGTGACCAGCCAGAGCAGAATCACCAGCGACTTGTTGTGTACCGTCTGTTCATTCATGTTCGATCCATGTCAGTCCAAAGCCACGCCTGTTGCGCCCTGATGCTTAGTCCGCCACGGTTCGCACGAGTGCCATCCGTTTGTTCATCAAGCATAGATCCAGATCAATGAAACTCGCGGGCAAGACGATTACCCTCGCCGGTTTTTGCGATCGACACGCTCATGACCCTGGCCACACCCGAACTGCTCGCCCCCGCCGGCACCCTGAAAAACATGCGTTACGCCTTCGCCTATGGCGCCGATGCGGTCTACGCCGGCCAGCCGCGCTATAGCCTGCGGGTACGCAACAACGAATTCGATCACGCCAACCTCGCGCTCGGGATCCGCGAGGCGCAGGCCCAGGGCAAGCGTTTCTACGTGGTGGTCAACATCGCCCCGCACAACGCCAAGCTGAAGACGTTCCTCAAGGATCTGGAACCGGTGATCGCCATGGCGCCGGACGCGCTGATCATGTCCGACCCTGGCCTGATCATGCTGGTACGCCGGCACTTCCCACAGATGCCGATTCACCTCTCGGTGCAGGCCAACACGGTCAATTGGGCGAGCGTCGAGTTCTGGCAATTGCAAGGGGTGAGCCGGATCATCCTGTCCCGGGAGCTGTCCCTGGAGGAAATCGATGAAATCCGCCAGCAAGTGCCGGCCATGGAGCTCGAAGTGTTCGTCCATGGCGCGTTGTGCATGGCCTACTCCGGGCGCTGCCTGCTGTCGGGCTACATGAACAGGCGCGACGCCAACCAGGGTACCTGCACCAACGCCTGTCGCTGGAAGTATTCGGCGCAGCAGGCCACGGAGAATACGCTCGGCGAGATCGTGCAGACCTTCGAGCCCGAACCGACCCTGGGCATCGGGGCACCGACCGACCAGGTATTCCTGTTGCAGGAAGCCAATCGCCCGGACGAACTGATGCCCGCGTTCGAGGACGAACACGGCACCTACATCATGAACGCCAAGGATCTGCGCGCCGTGCAGCACGTCGAACGCCTGACGCGGATGGGCGTGCACTCGCTGAAAATCGAAGGCCGGACCAAATCGCACTTCTACTGCGCGCGCACCACCCAGGTGTACCGGCAGGCCATCGACGATGCCGTGGCCGGCCGCGCCTTCGACCGCAGCCTGATGACCGATCTGGAATCCCTCGCCCAACGCGGCTACACCGAAGGTTTCCTGCGCCGGCATGTGCATGACGAGTACCAGAACTACCAGAACGGCAGTTCGGTGTCGGAACGCCAGCAGTTCGTGGGCGAACTGACCGGCGAGCGGCGAGACCGGCTGGCGGAGGTCAAGGTCAAGAATCGCTTTGCCCTGGGGGATCACATGGAGCTGATGACCCCCAAAGGCAACTTCCACTTCGACTTGCATCAGTTGCAGGACAGGGACGGCCAATCCATCGACGTCGCGCCGGGGGACGGGCACACCGTGTACCTGCCGATACCGGATGCCGTGGACCTGCGTTTCGGCCTGCTGATGCGCGATCTGGCCAAGGCCTGATCGGTCCGGACGCACCGAGGCCATGCCAGGGGTGTTACACGAATTCCTCCCGCAACATGGCCACGAAGGCTTCCCGCGCCGGGTGCACCCCGGCGTTTTCGTGCCAGTAGAACAGGTTGTCGATCGCCGTCAGTTCAGGGAACTCGAACCCCGCGCAACCGGCGCCCCTGGCGTATTGATCGAACACGCCCCGGGGCACCAGGGCCACCCCCGCCCCCGCGCTCACGCAACCGACAATCGCGCCATAGCTGGCGAGGCTGACGATGGGCAGTGCCTGCCCCTGTCGCAACAGCCAGTGCTCCAGCGCCGCACGATAGGGGCAGCCCTGGGGCCACATGAACACGGTCTTGTCGCGCAAATCGGCAATGTCGCGCACCGGCCCCAGTGAGGTCGAGGCGATCAACAACAACTCCTCGCGGTACATGGGTGTGCGTTTGAGGTGCGAGCGCTCGACATCCACCGCGACGATTGCACCGTCGAGCCGATGGCTGACCGTGTCATCGAGCAATTGCCCCCAACTGCCGGTGGTCAGCTCCAGCGCCACCGCCGGGTAACGCTTGTGGAACCTGGCAAGCAGCCGAGGCAGGCGACCGGTGGCGGACGATTCGATGGCACCGATGCGCAGCGGACCCGAGGGTTCGGCCGCAGGATCGACCGCGCGTTTGGCCTCGGCGGTGAGCGCGAGGATCTTCGAGGCGTAGGCGAGGAAGGTCTGCCCAGAGGGGCTGATGCGCAACCCCCGGCCCTCGCGCAGAAACAGCGCGACGCCCAGCTCCGCCTCCAGCGCCTTGATCCGCGCCGTGATGTTCGAGGGCACACAATGCAACAACTCGGCGGCACGGGCAATGCTGCCGACGTCGGCAACGGTCTTGAACATGCGAATCTGCGACAGCTCCATACATCACCTAAAGTGAACTATCGTCGCAGTATAAGTCAGTTGTGGCGAATGGTCTGACTTCCGATACTCGCAGCACCTGCCTGCCGGTGCCCGACCATGAAAACGCTGCCCCCCACTCCGCTGCACCCCGTCAAAATCATCCTGGCCATGGCGTTTGTCGTGGCGTGCTGGGGCTACTCCCCCAGCGGCATTCACATCGGCCTGCAAGCCTATGACCCCGGGCACCTGGCGTTATTGCGGTTTCTGGTGGCGTCGGCACTCATGGCGTTGATTGCGTCGATCAAGGGCATCACCCTGCCCCGGCTTCGCGACCTGCCGCTGCTGTTCGGACTCGGATTTTTCGCCGTCAGCCTGCACCACGTGGCGATCAATGTTGGCCAGCAGGGTGTCAGCGCCGGCGCATCGAGTGTCCTGGCGCAATCCACGCCCCTGTTCAGCACGCTGCTGGCGCGATTCGTCTTCAAGGACTGTGTCAGCGCGTGGCGCTGGGGTTGTGTGTTGCTCGGCCTGGCCGGCGTATTGATGGTGGTGGCCGGCGACCGAGGTCTGGGCAGTATCGATGGCCACGGCCTGTTGATCCTGCTGGCGGCGCTGTCCTGGAGCCTTTACTTTGCCCTGCAGAAGCACCATGGCGGGCGTTACGACGGGCTGACGCTGGTGTGCTGCACGGTGTGGTCGGGGACGGTGTTGCTGCTGGTGTATCTGCCGGGACTGGCGACCCAGGTGAGCAACGCCCCGCCCCAGGTGCAACTGGCCGTCCTGGCATTGGGGGTGTTTCCCAGTGCCCTCGCCTACCTGGCCTGGGCATTCGTGCTGGCACACGTCGATCTGAGCCGGACGACGATGACGCTGTACCTGGTGCCCCCGACCGCCATGGCGATGGCGTCCGTTGCCTTGGGCGAGCGTCCGACCCTGATGATCGTCGGCGGTGCGCTGGTCGTGCTGATCAGCGTGCTGGCGCTGAACCTGGAACGCAAGCCAGCGGTGATCACCGATGCCTGAACGTGCGGCCACCGCGAAGGTTCCCGGACTGTTTGTTGGCAAACAACGCTTTTGTTGACCCAGGTCAAAACAACTGCAAATGAGCCCCCTGGGACAGTGTATCGGCGCAAAAGTCGACGCCTTTTGCAGTGATAGCACTTAGCCACTCACGTAAGATGGGTCACAGGATGTGCGCAGATAAAAAGAGCGGTTCGACAACCTGGCGCCTCAATGAATTCAATATGGACTGAGGTGTAAAGGGCAATGCTCAAGAATGCTCCGCTACGTTTGAAACTGCTGTTGATCCTGGCACTTCCCCTGCTCGGTTTTTTGCTGTTATCCGGTCTGTTCGTCACGAGCAACTATGAAACCTTGCGCGACATGAATACGACGGTGACGGCCAGCGCCACCGCGCAGAAGTTGAGTCGACTGATCACCGCATTGCAACGCGAGCGGGGTGCCAGCGGTGTGTTTCTGGGCAGCGGCGGCAAGTCGATGGCCGAGCAGATGGCGCAACTTCGCAAGGACTCCGATGTGTCGATCGAGGCCGTGCGCGGGTTGTCTGCCCAGGGGAACATCCCACTGTCAGATGCCATTCGCGCATTGGAAGGGGTCGCGGCCACGCGCGTACACGTTGATCAATTGAGCATCAGCGGCGTCGACTCGGGCACGCGTTATACCGGGATCGTCAACACCCTGATTGGTTACACCCACTCCCTGGAAGCCAGCGTCAACAACGCAACGGTCATTCACGCACTCAGCGCACTCAATCAGTTCATCGAAATGAAAGAACGGGCCGGGCGCGAGCGAGTACTGCTCGGTCTGGTCTTCAACCAGGGGCATTTCGACGAAACACTGTTGTCGCGTTTCAGCAGTAACCTGGGGGAGTTCTCTGCTTATGCCGATGCGTTCCGGCGCAAGGCCCCGCCCGCCTTGCTGCAACAGTTCGATGAACAGATGCAAACGCCGATTGCCCTCGAAGTTGCCAAGTTGCAACGCCTGGCCTTCGACATTCCACTGGGACAACCACTGAACATCAAACCCGAAATGTGGTTTCAAACCTCGACCCGACGCATTGACTTGATGAGCCAGATCGAAGATGCCCTGGGTCAAAGTGTCAGCAACCTGGCGATGCACGAACGGGATCTGGCCAGTCGCGCCCTGTGGCTGACGCTTGGCGCAGTGGTCGTGGCGCTGTTGGTGGTGTCGCTGCTCTCCTTCATCATCATCCGCACCATCAACCGGGCGGTCAGCGACGTCAACCGGGTACTGGACGGGTTGGCACAGCGCGACCTCACGGCGCGCGCCACCTATGAGAGCAAGGACGAGTTCGGCCAGATCTCCCTCAACCTCAACCGCATGGCCGAAGAGATCAGGGGCGTCGTGCAGGAAATCGGCAATGCCACGGCACAAGTGGCGACTGCGGCGGAAGAATCGTCGGCGGTGACGATCCAGACCAGCCAAAGTGTTGGCCAGCAACGCCAGGGCACCGAACAGGTCGCCACCGCAATCAACGAAATGAGCGCGACGGTGCGCGAAGTGGCGCAAAGCACCAACGATGCCGCGCAGATGTCGCGACAGGTCAATCTCAGTACCGAGCAAGGACGCGCGGAGATCGAAAGCACCATCGGACTGATTCGCCAGTTGTCAGGCCAGGCCGAGGACACCGCGCAGATCATCGGCAACCTGAAGGATGAAAGCCACGCGATCTCCTCTGTACTCGACGTGATTCGCGGCATCGCCGAACAGACCAACCTGCTGGCGCTGAACGCGGCGATCGAAGCGGCGCGGGCCGGGGAATTCGGGCGTGGTTTTGCGGTGGTCGCCTCCGAGGTGCGCACCCTGGCGCAGAAGACCCAGGAGTCCACAGGCAGCATTCAGCAGATGATCAGCAACCTGCAGGCCGGTTCGGACCATGCGGTCACCTCCATGCAACAGACCCTGGACAAGGCCCAGGATGGGGCGACCAAGGTCGAACGGGCGGGCGAATTGCTGGTGGAGATTGCCGACGGTGTCGCCCGCATCAACGACCGCAACATTCAGATCGCATCCGCCGCCGAAGAGCAGAGCGCCGTGTCGGAAGACATCAATCGCAACGTGAACGAGATCAACGACCTGGTGATCCAGGTGAGTGCCGGCGCCGAGCAGACGGCCATTACCAGCCAGGAGCTGGCACGCCTGGCGGAGTACCAGCAACGACTGGTCAATCGCTTCAAGATGGCCTGATCGCTAGCGGGCAGGTCCCCGCTCAGTCGCCACCGGCAAGAAACCGGTCGCGACTGTTGGTCAGGTGCAGCCACATGGCAGCCCGTGCCGCATCCGCATCCTGGCGCTTGATGGCATTGAGAATCGCCTCGTGCTCGAGGTTGGCGAGCTGCCCCAGCTTGCTCAAATCCGTGGCGCCGCGTTCGGCAGCGTTGACTCGGGTCCGGGGAATCATCGCACTGCCCAGGTGCTGCATGATTTCGCTGAAACAGACGTTGCCGGTGGCTTCGGCGATCAACAAGTGAAAGCGCCGGTCGGCCTCGACGCAACTGTCGTTGTTGGCGAGCAGGCTTTGATAGTCGTCCAGGGCCTGGCGCATCTGCGCCAGCTGCGGTTCAGTGCGGCGCACCGCCGCCAGCGCGGCAGCCTGGGTTTCGAGCCCCAGGCGCAACTCCAGAATGCTGCGCACACCCAGCGCGGTATCGACGTTGAGCCGCAACCCCTGCTCCGGCGCGCGCTCGATAACGAAGGTGCCGATGCCGTGCCGCGTTTCTACCAGCCCCGACGCCTGCAACTTCGAGATCGCCTCGCGCACCACCGTGCGACTGACGCCATGTTCGGCAACGATGCTGTTCTCCGACGGCAACTTGTCCCCCGGCAGCAACTGGCCGAGCAGGATGCTCTGGGTCAGTTTGCCGACCAGGTCATGGGCCAGGTTGTGGGTGCGCTTGCGGGCAGGCGCTTCCAGGTCTTCTTGCATGGGGATCATCCAAAAACGCGGTTGACGGAATCCTAGCATCGCGGATGGACGGAAGCCTCAACAAACGCACACCAACTTGTATGACAACACTCAACAATTTCGGTAAAACCAGTGAAATCCGACGGATAACCAAGTAGCGAATAATCACGAAATCCCGATTAAATCTCCATAATGCTGGGCGATAGCGCTTGCGAAACAAAAAAATGCAGTTGTATGATGTCTTTCAACAACGCAACACCCGCAACACCCGCAACACCCCGCATAAAAATAATCAGTGGGAGACATCAAGTGAAAACACCCCTCACCGGGACGCACGGCGGTCTTGATCCGACCCTGCAATCCGCCATCTCGAAAGTGAAACGCCACGTTCTGCCGCTCTTCGTCATCATGTTCATCGTCAACTACATCGACCGCGTGAACATCGGCTTCGTCCGTACCCACATGGAACACGACCTGGGCATTGGCGCTGCCGCCTACGGCTTGGGTGCCGGCCTGTTCTTCATCGGTTACGCGCTGTTCGAAGTCCCCTCCAACCTCCTCCTGCAAAAAGTCGGCGCCCGCGTCTGGTTGACCCGGATCATGCTGACCTGGGGCCTGGTCGCCGCCGGCATGGCCTTCATCCAGAACGAAACCCACTTCTATATCCTGCGTTTTCTGCTGGGCGTGGCTGAAGCCGGATTCTTTCCGGGTGTCATCTACTACTTCACCCGCTGGTTGCCCGGCGTCGAACGCGGCAAGGCTATCGCGATCTTCCTCAGTGGCTCGGCGATTGCGTCGTTGATCTCCGGCCCACTGTCCGGGTTGCTTCTGCAAATCGACGGGCTCGGCCTGCATGGCTGGCAATGGATGTACTTCATTGAAGGCATGTTCTCGGTGGGCCTGTGCGCATTCGTCTGGTTCTGGCTCGACTCCAGACCCCACGACGCCAAATGGCTCGACCGCGCCGAACAGGACGCCCTGGTCAAGGCCATCGACGCCGAACAACTGGCCCGCGAAGCCGCGACGCCCGTCAAGCCGTCCCTGGGCACGCTGCTCAAGGATCGTCAGATCATCCTGTTCTGCCTGATCTATTTCTTCATTCAGCTGACCATCTATGCCGCGACGTTCTGGCTGCCGAGCATCATCAAGAAGATGGGCGACCTCAGCGACATTCAGGTCGGGTTGTTCAACTCGATCCCGTGGCTGCTGTCGATCGTCGGCATGTACGCCTTCGCTTCGCTGTCGGCGAAATGGAAACACCAGCAAGCCTGGGTGGCCGCGGCCCTGCTGATCGCGGCGGCGGGGATGTTCATGTCCACCACCGGCGGGCCGATCTTCGCGTTCGTGGCGATCTGCTTCGCGGCGCTGGGGTTCAAGTCGGCCTCGTCGCTGTTCTGGCCGATTCCCCAGGCCTACCTCGATGCGCGTATCGCTGCGGGGGTGATCGCACTGATCAACTCGGTGGGCAACCTCGGCGGCTTCGTGGCCCCCACCACCTTCGGCCTGCTGGAACAACACACCGGCTCGATCCAGGGCGGGCTGTATGGCCTGGCTGCAACCTCGATCATCGCCGCGATCATCGTGTTCGCCGCCCGCAACACGCCCAAGGCCGCATCGCCGACGGCATCGGACAAACCCGCGCCCCAACACGCCTGACATGGCTTTCAAAAGGATAACAACATGACCGCACATGACACCGCCAAAGCCCCGATCATCACCAGCATGCAAGTCGTTCCAGTGGCTGGCCACGACGGCATGCTGCTCAACCTGAGCGGCGCCCACGGGCCGTTTTTCACCCGCAACATCGTGATCCTCAAGGACAACGCCGGTCACACCGGGGTCGGCGAAGTGCCGGGCGGCGAGAAGATCCGCCAGACCCTGGAAGATGCCCGCTCACTGGTCGTCGGCAGCCCGATCGGCACTTGGCAGAAGATTCTCAATCAAGTGCGCCGGACCTTCGCCGATCGCGATGCCGGTGGGCGCGGCTTGCAGACGTTCGACCTGCGCATCACCATCCACGCCGTCACGGGCCTGGAAGCGGCACTCCTGGATTTGCTCGGTCAGCACCTCGACGTGCCGGTCGCCGCCCTGCTCGGCGAAGGCCAGCAACGCGACGAGGTGAAGATGCTTGGTTATCTGTTTTATGTCGGTGATCGCCAGCAGACGGACCTGGCCTACCGCAGCGAACCGGACGCCGACAATGACTGGTTCCGCCTGCGTCATGAAAAAGCCATGACCGCCGAGGCGGTGGTCCGCCTGGCCGAGGCCGCCCACGCTCGTTATGGTTTCCAGGACTTCAAGCTCAAGGGTGGCGTGCTCAGCGGCGACGAGGAAATCCAGGCCGTCACCGCGCTGGCCGAACGCTTCCCCGATGCGCGCATCACCCTCGATCCGAACGGTGCGTGGTCGCTGAAGGAAGCGATTCGTCTGTGCCGCGACCAGCACCACGTTCTGGCCTACGCCGAAGACCCCTGCGGCGCGGAAAACGGTTACTCGGGCCGCGAAGTCATGGCTGAGTTCCGCCGTGCCACCGGCCTGAAAACCGCGACCAACATGATCGCCACCGACTGGCGGGAAATGGGTCATGCGATCCAGTTGCAGTCGGTGGACATCCCGTTGGCCGACCCGCATTTCTGGACCATGCAGGGCTCGGTGCGCGTGGCGCAGATGTGCCACGAGTGGGGCCTGACCTGGGGTTCGCACTCCAACAACCACTTCGATATTTCCCTGGCGATGTTCACCCATGTCGCGGCAGCGGCACCGGGTGACATCACCGCCATCGACACCCACTGGATCTGGCAGGACGGCCAGCGCCTGACCAAGGCCCCGCTGCAGATCGTCGACGGTTGTGTGCAGGTGCCGAAGAAACCGGGACTGGGGATCGAGCTGGACATCGACCAACTGGCCAAGGCCCACGAGCTGTACAAGGGCATGGGACTGGGCGCGCGCAATGACAGCGTGGCAATGCAGTTTCTGATTCCGGGTTGGACGTTCGATAACAAGCGGCCGTGTCTGGTGCGGTGATCCAACGGGCATTCAGTGCTCAAATGTGGAGCGAGCCTGCTCGCGACAGCGGAGTGACAGGGGACGATGAGGTTGCCCGTCGGTGCCTCATCGCGAGCGGGCTCGCTCCCACAGGGTCATGGAGTGTCCGCTAGTGCGGGTGGGCCGCCTGCAACAACCACCCCTTGAACGCCGCCATCGCCGATGTTTCCGCACGCGATTGCAAGCGGGTCAGCCAGTAGCTGCCGGTGGTGATGCCGATGGCGAACGGCTGCTCGATGGCGCCCGACGCCAGTTGCCGGGCAAACATCAGGGGCGGCGCCAGCGCCACGCCGGCGCCTTGCAGGGCCGCCTCCATCATCGCCAGCGACGAGTCGAAGACGATGCTGCGCGTCGACGCGACATGGGGCGCCAGGCCAGTGGCCTGAAACCACTCAGGCCACTCGTCCGTGCGATAGGATCGCAGCAGCGTCTGCTGCAACAGGTCGTCGGGGGCCTGCAATTGCCGGGCAATCTGCGGCACGCACAACACCGACAACGGCGCTTCGATCAAGCGCACCGCCTCAATGCCGTGCCACGCGCCTGCGCCAAACCGGATGGCATAATCCAGGCCTTCGGCGGCAACATCCACCCGATTGTTGTTGGTCGACAGGCGCAGATCTATGAATGGATGTTTCGCCTGGAAGTCGGCCAGTCGCGGCAGCAACCACCCCACCGCGAACGTCCCCACCGCGCCCACCGTCAACACTTCGCGAAAATGCCCGCCCTCGAAACGCTCCAGGGTTTGAGCGATACGGTCGAATGAATCGCGCAACACCGGCAGCAGGGTTTCCCCTTCGCTGGTCAGCATCAGCCCGCGTGGCAAGCGCTTGAACAGCGTCACCTTGAGCTGGGCTTCCAGGCTCTTGACCTGATGACTCACCGCCGCCTGGGTGACACACAACTCCACCGCCGCCCGGGTGAAACTCAGGTGTCGCGCCGATGCCTCGAAAGCACGCAGAGCGTTAAGCGGTAGTTGTGGGCGAATCATGCCGACTCCCAAATTTTTCTAATGGCCAGGCCGAGATAACGTCGTTTGTCGCGACTCGGCAAAGTGAATAGATTTTGCCACGCTCATCGGCAGGCCCATTCCACAATCGCTCGGAGTGGGCGGGTACACCCGATAACAATCACATGGACAGCGGCGCACACATGCATAACTTCAAACTCAGCAAGGCCTTATCCTACAGTGCTTTCGGACTTTTCCTCGGCGCAGGTTCCTGCATGGCCGGCAAGGCTGCGGACTCACAGATCGAAGCGGTCGTGAACGGCGCCGTGCTGCCCGTCATGCAACAGCAGAGCATTCCCGGCATGGCAGTGGCGGTCACCGTCAATGGCAAGGCACATTACTTTAACTACGGCGTAGCCTCGAAGGAAACCGGCCAGGCGGTCACTGCCGACACCCTGTTCGAAATCGGTTCAGTGAGCAAGACCTTCACCGCCACCCTCGCCGCCTATGCCCAGGCCAGCGGCAAACTGTCCCTGTCCGACAAGGCCAGCCAAGTCTGGCCAGCCTTGCAGGGCAGCGCATTCGACACTGTCAGCGTGTTGCAGCTGGGCACCTACTCGGGCGGTGGATTGCCGCTGCAGTTCCCGGCCGAGGCCGACTCGCCGCAGACAATGCTGGCGTACTTCAAACAGTGGAAACCGCTGTATGCCCCCGGCAGCCATCGCCAGTATTCCAACCCGAGCCTGGGGCTGTTCGGCTGCCTGGCCGCGCAAAGCCTGGGTGTGTCGTTCGATGACGCCATGGAAAACACCCTGCTGCCCAAGCTGGGGTTGAAGCACACCTTCCTCAGGGTGCCGCAGGATCAGATGGGACTTTACGCCCAGGGTTACAACAAGGACGACAAGCCGGTGCGAGTCGGCCCGGGGGCGCTGGATTCGGAGGCTTATGGGGTGAAGACCAGCGCGTCGGACCTGCTGCGCTACGTGCAGGCGAACCTGCAGCCGGCGAGCCTGGAAAAACCCTTGCAGCAAGCCATCGCCATCACCCATACCGGTTACTACCAGGTGGGCAACACGACCCAGGGACTGGGCTGGGAGTTCTACCCGTACCCGGTCAGGCTCGACACCCTGCTGGCGGGCAACTCGGCGCAGATGGCCTATGAGCCGAACACGGTGCAATGGCTCACGCCAGCGCAAGCGCCTCGCCCGGATGCATTGTTCAACAAGACCGGCTCAACCAGCGGCTTCGGTGCGTATGTGGCGTATGTCCCGGGAAAACGGATCGGCATCGTGATCCTGGCCAACCGCAATTATCCGAATGCGGAGCGCGTCAGGATTGCTCATGCGGTGTTGGGTGCGTTGAGCCACTAGTCGGACACCGTGGGAACGCTCGCGATGGCCATGACAGTCGACCTGGTCGCGGCCTGTCACGCCACCATCGCCAGCAAGTCGGTGGCTCTCCCTCGGTAGCGCTGCGGCTCAATCGTCCGGCTGCTCGGGTGGCTTGGCCGGTTTCGCCGGCTTGGCGGGTTTGGCATTCTTGGCGCCCTTGGCCGGGGCGGGCTCGGCGGCTGGAGGTGCCGGTGGTGCGGCAGCCGCCGCTTCCTTCTCGGCCATTGGCATGGCGTCGATGGTGGCGAAGATTTTCTGCAGGTCCAGCGCCCTTGATTCTTCGCCCGAGCTTTCGAGTTTCTTCTCTCCGTCCTTGCCCACCAGAATCACTTTGGGCAACGGCCCTGCCCCCAGCTTCAGGGCACGGATCAGGGCCATCGTGTCCTGTTGGCCGATGTCCTTGCCATCCAGCTGGCCCGACATGTTCAGCACGCTGTACACCTTGATGTTGCGGTCGGCGATCCCTTGCTTGTTGGCCGGGTCTTCCAGCGATTTCTTCAGGCTGACCCACGTTGGGTCCACAGTGCTTTGGGCGATGACAATCAGCGGGCGGGCCAGGCCTTTGAAGACATCCAATGGCGAATCACCATCAGCGGCGAACAGGGGACCGGTGAAGGCCAGCAGGGTTGTCAGGGTCAGTGACCTGATGAGCATGCGCATCTCCTTTTGATATCCACGCTCTAATGATTGCGCATCGCGGCGATCGTTCCGGGTGACGCACCGCAATTGTGTTTCGCCATGTCCCAAGCTTAGGTCAGGGCAGTCAATGCGCAACAGGCTGGCGATACTGACAATCGGTGATTGCCCCACTGGCCTCTCCGATTTCATAATCGCCGTTCTTTCCGCTTCGCTTGAGGTGTTCGTCCGATGCGCAATTGATGCCGCCGTCCTTTTTGACGGTCCCGTCTTCATTTTTTCCCACGCCGTGGGGAAATGATCATTGGCATCCATTGAGAACACCCATGCCCCATTACTGCCTGACGCTGGACAGCGTTGCCTTTTCCCTGCCCGATGGCCGGGCCGTCTTCTCCGACCTTTGCATTGAATTCGATCAGCAAGCCACCGGCCTGGTAGGCCGCAACGGGGTCGGCAAGAGCCTGCTGGCACAGGTGCTGGCCGGTAAGCTCAAGCCCACCAGCGGCCGATGTTTGCGCGAAGGCTCTGTCCACTACCTGGCGCAGCAGATCGATCATCCGTCCGCCCTCAGCGTCGCCGGCCTGGCGGGTGTGGAACCGGTGCTGCAGGCACTGCAACGCATCGAAGCGGGCAGCATCGAGCCTGCGGACTTCGACCTCGTCGGTGATCGCTGGGATATCCGCCGGCGCCTGCAAGCCGAGCTGCAGGCCCATGGCCTTGGCCATCTCTCGCTGGAACAGCCCGTCCGTCATCTCAGTGGCGGCGAAGCCATGCGCGTGGCGCTGGTTGGTGCGTGGGTCGCCGACCCCGACCTGCTGATTCTCGATGAACCGACCAACCACCTCGATCATGCCAGTCGCCAGGCGTTCATGGCGCAATTGAGCCAATGGCCCAAAGGGTTGCTGGTGATCAGTCATGATCGGGCATTGCTGCGAAAGATGTCGCGCATCGTCGAACTGTCGACACTCGGCTTGCAGAGCTATGGCGGCAACTATGATTTTTATCGGCAGTGCAAGGCGCAGGAAAGTGAAAACGCCCTGCGGCAATTGCAACAGTGCAAGCACGAGCGCAAGCGTGGCGAGCGCGAGCTTGCCCAGCAGCGCGAACGACTGGAGCGTCGCCAGGCCCAGGGCAACCGAAACGCGCGCGAGGCCAATCAGGCGCCCATCCTGCTGGGCCGCCGCAAAGAGCAGAGCGAGCTCAGCCTGGGCAAATCCCGGGCCCAGGAGGCCGCCGCCCGCGAACAGATGAACCTGCGCGTGCGCCAGGCGGCGCAACAGGTCGAGCGCGACGCGGCCATTCGTTTGCATTCGCCCCGGGACCCCGCCTCAAATCGACGTCAGGTCGCCAGACTCGATGCGCTACGCCTGCCCTTCCGGCCCGCGGGCGTTGGTGCGATCAAGCTGACGATTGGCGGCGGACAGCGTATCGGCCTGGTCGGCGATAACGGCACTGGCAAATCCACCTTGCTGAAAGTTCTGGCCGGTCTGTTACCACCGCTGTCGGGCGCCTGTTCGGTGCAGGTGCCCTTCGCCTATCTGGATCAACAGTGCGCAACCCTGGACCCGCACAGATCGGTGCTCGAACAGATGCTCGACAGCAACCGCAGCCTCAGCGAAGGCGAATGGCGCACTCGCCTGGCGCACCTCGATCTGGACGCTGCAAAACTGCAACAACCCAGCGGCCTGCTCAGCGGTGGCGAACGCCTCAAGGCCGCCATGGCCTGTGTGCTGTACGCCGACGAACCGGCGCAATTGTTGCTGCTGGACGAACCCGGCAACCATCTGGACCTGGCTTCGCTGGACGCACTGGAAGCCATGCTCGGGCAATTCCAGGGCACGCTGATGATCGCTTCCCACGATGGTGACTTTCTCGAACGCTTGAAGCTCACCCATTACCTGCATCTACGCACCGACGGATGGGAATGGCAGCCCCTGTAGGTGCGGGCTTGCTCGCGAAAAACGCTCGGCCGATGCGGGCATCCGACAGCCCGCATCATCGTTGACGACCCTCGTCGGAACGCCGCCCGGAGCAGGTGCGCTCCCACCGGGAGCGACACCATCGTGTAATGTCCTGCCTGCGCCCCCCGTGCTGTCATGGTTGGGCGGGCAGTCGGACCTGTGACCCTACATGGCCGCGTCCCCAGGATGTCCCACGCTCCGAATGGAGCCATCGATTTGCGAGGCTAAAATGCTATTACCTCTGTCAACCTGGTCCGAGATCGAGCAATTTCTCGAACGCTCGCGCACCATCGTCATTCCCATCGGCTCGAATGAGCAGCACGGCCCGATCGGTTTGCTGGGCACCGACTGGATGTGCCCGGAGATCATCGCCCACCAGGCCCAGAGATCGGCGGATATTCTCATCGCCCCGACCTTCAATATCGGCATGGCCCAGCACCACCTCGGCTTCCCCGGGACCATTACCCTGCGCCCCTCGACCTTCATCGCCGCCATTGGCGACTGGACGCGCTCGCTGGTTGCCCACGGTTTCGAGAAAATCTTTTTCCTCAACGGCCATGGCGGCAACATTGCCTCGATCGAGGCCGCGTTCTCGGAGCTTTATGCCGAAGCCAGTTTCGCTCGCCGCCCGGCAGGGTTCTCGTTGAAGCTGTGTAACTGGTGGGACCTCGAAGGCGTTGCCGCGCTGGCCAACCAACAGTTCCCGACCGGCCACGGCATCCATGCCACCCCCTCCGAAATTGCCGTCACCCAGTGGGCCTACCCGGACTCGATCAAGTCGGCGCAGTACTCACCGCAGATTGCCAACTCCGGTCCGATCCGCGAAGCCCATGATTTCCGCGCACGCTTCCCCGATGGCCGGATGGGCTCGGACCCGGCCCAGGCGACGCCGGAAAAAGGCGGCCAACTGGTCATGCTGGCGGCACAAAGCCTGATTCGGGAACTGGATGCGTTCAGTCGTGAGCAACTTGCGCGCTAACGTCGACTGCACTGATCGGCGCCAGCTAACAAGCGCTAACACCGCATAACTGGTGATCCCGGCACTGAGGCATCACTCTTGAGCCTGACCACTGCACGCATGGCCACTGCGGCTTCCTGCCGTTGACCATGACCAGTTGAACCGATGGCTCAAGAGGGATCCGATCATGGCCAAACACTATTGCGGCAGCTGCCTGGACGGAGTCCACCGCCCGGGAAATGACGAACTGCGTGCATTGATGGCCGATGTCTTCGAAAATGACACGCCGGCATCCCTGCAACTGATCGCCACGGTGACGCCCTTGTTGCAGGCGTTTTTCGAGGGGCAGGTCCAGGCCGCCCGGGTCGGGCGCGACAGTGTCGAGCCCCTGGTTCAACAAGCGTTCATGGCGCTGCATCGACGCCGCGCCGACTACGATTCGAACACGCCCTTTCGCGCATGGCTGATTGAAAACGCCCGCGACACCCTGCTTGAGCACTTGCGCAGCCAGCGCGGCGAACAAGCCACCCCGCCTCTGGCCAGCCCACCTTCACTCGAACGTCATCCAGCCCCGCGGGCCATTTGAAGCCCCCCCGAATGCCATCCGCGCCTGCCAGGAAATGTCCATGATCCGCATCGAAAAGGTCCTCTACACCGGCCACACCCATACGACCGGGGGCCGTGAAGGGAGAGGACGCAGCCAGGACGGTCGTCTGGACCTCAAGCTGTCCGCGCCCGGAGCACCTGGCCAGGGCACGAATCCGGAACAGCTGTTTGCGGTTGGCTGGTCGGCCTGTTTTCTGGGGTCCTTGCGTCACGCTTGCAACGCTCGAAAAATACGCTTTCCGGTAAACGCCGCCGTCGATGCACAGATTGATCTGGTGCACGGTGAACAGGGGTTTTTCCTGCAAGCACGCCTGGCCGTCTCACTGCCTGACATAGCACCGGATATCGCCCGACAGCTTATCGATGCGGCCCACCAGAACTGCCCTTATTCCAAAGCCACCCGCAGCAACATCGACGTCGACATCGCCCTCGCCCTCGCCTGATCTTCCGCCGCGCCCCCCGCCCGCGCCATGCTCCGATCCGTCACGCCCGCCTGACGGTATTGGAGCACTTGAACGTTGAATCAAAACACCTATCATGCAGACTTGCGCGCGCCTTCTTTTGCAGCGAAAACACAGACCCTTTCAGAGAGCGTTCCTTGTGGAGTCCGTCCCAGACGATTTGCATGAATCCCTGAACCTGCAACTCGCCTTCGGGCCCTTCTGCGTCACACCGGGCAAGCGCCTGCTCACCAAAAACGGCAGCGCGGTGGACATTGGCGGGCGGGCCCTGGACTTGCTGATTGCGCTGCTCGAGCGCCCCGGTCGAGTGCTGTCCAAGCACGAGCTGATCAAACAGGTCTGGCCCAACATCGTGGTCTCCGAAGGCAGCCTGCGTTTTCACATGACCGGCTTGCGCAAGATCCTCGGCGATGGAGAAGACGGGGCGCGCTACATCTCCACGCAGGTAGGCGTCGGCTACGCCTTCGTCGCCCCTATCGAACGCCTGCAGTCCGATCCGCGCCTGACCACCCGCCCGGTTCTCCCGCACCGGGAACCAGGCAAGCGCCCGGTCAGTGGCGTCGGTGACCTGCCGGTGCGGGCCCGACTGGTCGGTCGCGACGAGGACGCGCAAATGCTCGTCGATCGTCTGCAGGAACCCAAGCTTTTCACCGTCGTCGGCCCCGGCGGGGTCGGCAAGACCAGCCTGGCGATCGAGGTCGGCCACCGGATCTGTGCCGGGCACGATGAACGCGTGCGCTTCATCGACCTCGCCCAGGTCGAAGACGCCACCCTGGTGACCTCGTCGCTGGCCGCTGCGCTGGGTATTTCCGTGCAGGCCGAAGATCCGCTGCACGTGCTGCTGGCGCATCTGCGGGAACGCAAGCGGGTATTGATCATCGACAACTGCGAGCACCTCATCGATGCCGTTTCGGCACTCGTCGAGCGGATCCGGGAGGCGGCGCCCGACGTCGCGCTGCTGGCCACCAGCCGCGAACCCCTGCGTGCCTTGGGCGAACATGTGCATTGGCTCAGTCCGCTGGGCTTTCCCGGTGAGTCACAGACGCTGGACGCCGACGAGTTGCTGGCGTTCCCGGCGGTGAAGCTGTTCGTCGAACGCGCCTCGTCGGGCAATGCGTCACTGCTGCTGGAACCCGGCGATGCGCAGCGGGTTGCCGACATGTGTCGACGTCTCGAGGGCATGGCGCTGCCAATCGAACTGGCGGCCATGCGTGTCGCCACGCACGGGGTACAAGCCACCCACGCACTGCTTGGAGAGCGGTTTTCCCTGGGCTGGTCAGGGCGGCGAACGGCGTTGCCACGCCACCAGACACTGCGCGCGATGCTCGACTGGAGCTACGCCCTGCTGTGCGCCAGCGAGCACCTCGTGTTTGATCGGCTGGCGATTTTCGTCGGGCCGTTTTCGCTTGAAGCCGCCTCACAGATTCTCGCTGACGGACACATCGACTCGGTCAGCGCCGCCGCAGCGCTGGATGAATTGGCGGCAAAGGGGCTGGTCGCCGTCGATCACAGCGACGCCATGGCGACCTATCGCCTGCTGGAGATGACCCGCGCCTATGCCCGGGAAAAACTCGCCGAACGCGGCGAGGCCGAGGCACATGCCCTGGCCTTCCGGCACGCCGCTTATTTCACCGGGCTGCTCGATCATCTGGGCACGACGCCCAGGGAGATTTATGAGCGCTGTTCGCGCCTCGCCAGCCAGCTGGGCAATATCAGGAGTGCGCTGGAGTGGAGTTTCGGCCCCCAGGGCGATCCGGGACTCGCGCTGCCATTGGCCGCAGCCAGTGCTCCCCTGTTCCTGCATTTCTCATTGATGGTCGAATGCCGGGCCTGGTGTTCCCGGGCAACCGAACTGCTGGAGCTGGGTTACTTCGGCACGCCGACTGAAATGGAATTGCAGGCCGCCCTGGGGTTGGTGCTGATGTTCACCCGTGGCAACAGCGAAGCCGCGCAAACAGCATTGCTGAGGGCGCTGGACATTGCCCAGGCACTTGGCGATCACTGGTCGCAACTGCGGGTGCTCGGGCGACTGCAGATATTTTCCGAACGCATTGGCGACTTCCCCTCGTCGCTGACCTGGGCCGAGAAAGCCGTGGACGTGAGCAACGAGATCGGCAAGCCCGAGGCCATCGCCGTGGCCGCCTCGTTGGCCGGCATTTGCCACCACCTGCTCGGCAATCAGCGTCTCGCTCGCCAGGAGCTGGAAAGATCTCTGCGCCACAGCTTGCCGTCCGAACGCAGCAGCACCGTTCATTACGGTTTCGACCATCGTAACCGCACCGGCCTGGCGCTGGCGCGCACGCTGTGGCTGCTGGGCTTTCCCGATCAGGCCCGGCAGTGGGCCGAGCAGGTCGAGGCCGAGGCTGCCGCACTGGATCACTCGGTGACCTATTGCATCGCCCTGGTCTGGACACTGTGCATCTACATCTGGACCGGCGATCTGGACAAGGCCGCGGCGAGTCTCGACACGTTCAGCAAAATTGCCGAGGCGAATGCCCTGGCGCCCTATGTCGCGGCAACCCTGGGCGTGCAAGGGGCCATTGCGATCCGCGCCGGGCAGCCAGGCAACGCGGTGGCCTTGCTCGAGGAAAGCCTGGCGCGCCTCCAGGGCATGCGTTACGAACTGCTGACCACCTCCTTCGAAATGTCACTGATCGAAGGCCTGGTGTTGAACGGCCAGCACGAAAAAGCGCTTGGGCAGGCCGAGCGCACCATCCACCATTGCCGCCAGAGTGGCGACGCTTATGCGCTCCCCGAACTGCTGCGCATCAAGGCGAACATTCTCAGGACCCTGGAGCCTGCCAACCCCGTCGTGAGCGAGAACATGCTCATGGAGTCGATCACGCTGAGCCGCCAGCAGGGCGCCCGATCCTGGGAACTGAGAACCTCGATGGACCTCGCTCGTCTGTGGCTGGAACAGGAAAAAACCGCGCAGGCCAGGGAGCTGCTGAGCGCCTGTCGCGAGCAGATGTGCGAGGGCCATGACAGCCTCGACAGGCGGCAGCTGGAAATACTCTGGCACAGCGTGCCGAAGTGATCGGCACGCCGACTCAATCGGCCTGAGGCGAAAGCTGCGCGACCTTTTTCACCAGGTCGGCCAGGGAGCGCGCCTTCATCTTGCGCATGACCTTGCCGCGATGGGCCTTGACCGTGATTTCGCTGATGCCCAGGTCCGAGGCGATGACCTTGTTCATGCACCCCGCCACGACCATGCCCAGGACCTCCTGCTCACGGGGGGTCAAGGTCGCGTGGGCCTCGCGCAAGACACGCAGGTCGCCCTCCCGGTCCAGTGCGACACGACTGCTCTGCAAGGCATCGGCGATGGCGGTGAGCAGGACTTCATCGTCGAACGGCTTGGTCAGGAACTCCACCGCCCCGGCCTTCATGGCCCGTACCGAGCGCGGCACATCGCCGTAACCGGTGATGAAGATGATCGGTATTCTCGGGCGGTCACCGGCGATCGCGTTCTGCAGGTCCAGCCCGTTGAAATCCGGCAGGTTGATATCGAGCACCAGGCAACTGGGCACCGGTGGTCGGGGGTGGGCGAGGAAAGCCTGTGCGGAGTCGAACAATTGCGCTCGCCACTGGGCGTGGCCGATCAGCAGTTCCAGCGACTCGCGCACGGAAACATCGTCGTCGACCACGAACACGATGGGCGTGCCTTGCGTCGCGGTGCTGGCCTGATCCGGGGCTGACAGGTTATTGGCATTCAACAGAGCAGTCTCCTCGTGGATTTGATCAGCGCTCAACTGACCGGCAACGCGGCGCTAAGGGCCTTGAGCAGTTCCGCCTCGCTGAACGGCTTCAGCAGGCAGTCCACCGCGCCCTGGCTCATCAGGAACGGGCGCTGCCCGGCATCGCCCAGCGCGGTGATGAAGATGATCGGGATCGTGTAACGCTGCGAGGCGAGCACCTTTTGCAACTCCGGACCGGACATGCCAGGCATGGCGACGTCCAGGATCAGGCACCGTGTCAGTTCAAGATACTCGGACGCCAGAAAGGCCTGTGCCGACGAAAAGGCCTGCACCGCAAAACCGAATTCCCTGAGCAGATCGGGCAACGCCTCGCGTACGGACTCGTCGTCGTCAACCACTGCTATGAGCAAAGGCTTGTCCATCAAAAACCCTCTCTGGTGTGATCACGGTCGCTTCCCGCGTCCGGCCTTGGGGTGTCGTTCATGCCGACGGCCTGTTCATGTCCCGGACGAAACGGGATCGAAAAACGAAAGGTCGCGCCGGGGCCGATCTCGTTGGCACGAGCCCACAGGCGACCGTCATGCCTATCGATGATCGAATGGCTGACCGACAACCCGATGCCCATGCCTGAGCGCTTGGTCGTATAGAACGCGTTGAACAGGCGCTCGGCGTCCTGTGGATCGAAACCGGCCCCGTTATCCCTCACTTCGAGAAAAACCTGATGGCCCTGTTGGCCGGTACTGACTTGCAGGTGCCGTGATCGGTCGGTGTTCGTATTCATCGCCTCGTTGGCATTGAGGATCAGGTTGAGGATGACCTGCTGCAACTGCACGCGATCGCCCCTGACCGTCGGCAGCCCGTCAGCGAATACAGGGTTGAGGATCACCCTGCCGCGCTGCAATTCGCCGAGCAACAGCGCAATCACCTCGCGCGCCGCTTCATTGAGGTCGACATCTTCCAGCGTGATGCTGTTCTTGGAGAACAACACCCGCAGGCGCTTGATGACATCGGCGGCACGGTTGCCGTCGCGAATGGTCCGCCGCGCCGTTTCCAGGGCACCCTCGACGTTCGGCGGGCTGGCACCGAGCATGCGCAGGCAAGTGCTGGCATTGGTGATGATACCGGCCAGGGGCTGATTGACCTCGTGGGCGATGGAAGCGGTCAATGCCCCCAGGCTCGCGACCCGCGCCAGGTGCGTCAGCTCCGAGCGAACCTCGCCGAGCGCGGTTTCGGAAAGACGTCGCTGGGTCACGTCCTGCAAGGCGGCGATGTACTCCAGGCCGCCGTCCTCATCCGGTATCGCGTGGGCCACCAGGTGCACATGCTTGATCGTGCCGTCCGGCAGTAGCAGGCGGTGTTCGTGCTCGAAGTCGCGACCTTTCTTGCGCTGGCTGCGGATCATCTCCTTGTAACTGGAGAGATCGTCCGGATGGATGCGGGTGTACAGCAGGTCGAACGTGGGCCTCACGCCGGGGTCCAGGTCGAGTATCCGATAGACTTCCTCGGACCAGGTGATGCCGTCCGAACCCACACGCCACGAAAACGTCCCGGTGGAGCTCAGCCGTTGGGCCTTGGCCAGGAACGCCTCGCTCTGGCGCAGCGCCGCCTCGCCGTGCGCCCGGTCGATGGCGATGCTGGCGAGGTGGGTGAACTGGGCAATCAGGTTTTGCTGCAAGGCATTGGGTACGCCCGGCTCGCGAAACAGCACGCAAAGGACGCCGGTCACATGGCCGTTGATGGAGGTCACGGGGGTTGACCAACTGGCCCGCAGGCCATGGGCCAATGCGCTGGCGCGCCAACGCGGCCAGCGCTGCTCACGGGTCAGGTCCTGGCAAATCACCTGTTCGTTGCGAATCGCCACCAGGGCGTTGGGACATCCGGCCGCGTCCACGGGGTGACCGTCGGGAGCGGGTATCAGGTCGGGCGGCAGATTCGGCGCTGCACCCGGCAGCAGGCGGGGCACGGCTTTGGGCACCCGATAGGAACCATTGGGGTCGACCTGCACGATGCTGCACACGCCGCCGTCGAAGCTCGCTTCAACCAGCCCGCACAGGGCTTCGAGTATGAGCCTGAGCGGGGTGCCACCGGCGATCAGTCCCAGCAGGTGTTTTTCTCCCCCCAGCAGCATCTCGGCACGCTTGCGATCTTCGATATCGGTGTTTTCCCCGTACCAGCGCACCACCCGCCCCCACTCGTCGTGCTGCGGTACCGCACGGACCAGGAACCAGCGGAAGACGCCATCGAAGCGGCGCAGGCGGGCCTCGAACTCTCCGGGCTGACCCGACGCCAGCACCCGCCGATAGGACGCCAGCACGTCGTGGTCATCCGGATGAATAGAGGCCATCCAGCCATCGCCGCAGGCCTCCTGCAGGGCGATGCCGGTGTAGTCGCACCAACGCTGGTTGAGAAAACTGACCTGCCCATCCGGCGCGGCACTCCAGACAAAACCGGGAACGGCGTTGATCAGGCTGCGAAAACGCGCTTCCGAGGCACTGATCTCGACCAGCGCCTGGGCGATCAATGCCTTGTCGCGTTTGTGTTCGTCGATGTCGACCGTGATCACCCACCAGCGGGCGATGCGACCACTGTCGTCGCGCATCGGAATGCCATTGGCAGCGAACCAGTGATAGGCACCGTCCGCACGGCGGATCCGCTGCTCCTCGTGAAACGGCTCGCCGGTTGTCACCGAATGCGTCCAGCTTTGCATGACCCGGGGCTTGTCGTCGGGGTGGATGATGTCACTGGTGGTCCAGCCCCTCAGCTCCTCGAGTGTGGTGCCCATGTATTGGAGGTTGTGATTGTTCACGTACTCCAGCTCTCCGTCGGGCGTCATCAGCGAAACCAGCGCGGGAATGCTGTCGATGAGCGTGCGCAGGTCGGGTTCGAGCGCAGGTGTGGCCGGGGTAGCGAGGCAGTGATCCTCGATGTCGGTGCACAGTCCACACCACTTGCCGCCCGCAGCGCCCGTCAGTGGGCTCACACGCAGGACGAAGCGACGATAGACGCCATCGGCGCGGCGCAAGCGCGCGCAGATGTCGCGGGGCTCGCCACTGGCGAGGATGGCGTGCCAGCGCTCTGACACCTGGGGACGGTCGTCGGGATGGAGGAATGACTGCCAGCCCGCGTCCATGGCCTCTTCGCGGGCACGCCCGGTGTAGCGGCACCAGTACTGGTTCACGTAGTCGACACGACCATCGGCGAGTGCGGTCCACGCCACACCCGGCAGCACATCGATGACGTGGTCGAGCTCGTTGTCCATACCGATCCTGTGTGTGCGGTCGCCATTTCGCGAGGATGCCCCCGCCGGCCATACGCCGCCTATCATACCTTGGTGTCGCATGCCGGCATCAGTGTAGCGGCGGGTGCGCACGTCGCCGGGACCGTCAGGGCAAGGCCCACTAACACCTTCGTGCAATTGAGACCGCGACGGACGATTTGGTGAGATGAAATTTCATCGAACATCCAAAAAGGAAATCGCCATGCCTGCTCCGACCGCCCCCGAGAATGTGCTCTACACCGCCAACGTCCATACCACCGGTGGCCGCGACGGTCACGCCCGCAGCCATGACGGACGTCTTGACATCTCGCTCTCCAGCCCAGGCTCTTCAGGGGCCGGCACCAACCCGGAGCAACTGTTCGCCGCCGGTTGGTCCGCCTGCTTCGAAGGCGCACTGCGCCTGGCCGCACGGCGCATGAGCATCAACCTGCCGCAGCCCGTCGCCATCGATGCACAAGTGGACCTGTGCTCGGCCGAGGGCAGTTACTTCCTGCAGGCGCGCCTGAATGTCAGCGTGCCGGGTGTGGATCGCGAATCCGCCCAGGCCCTGGTCGATGCCGCCCATGAAACCTGCCCGTATTCGAAGCTGTCGCGCAACAACATTGCCGTGCAGATCACCCTCGCCTGAGTGGCTGCAACCCATCCGAACCGGGCGGCCCGCGCCTGATCGCCCGGTACCGCCCCATGACCGTAGGGACCTGATGATGACCAAGCTGACAACCGCCGCCGGAGCCCCGGTGGTCGACAACAACAATTCACAAACGGCGGGCCCCAGGGGCCCGGTGTTACTGCAGGACGTGTGGCTGCTGGAAAAGCTCGCGCATTTTGACCGCGAAGTGATTCCAGAGCGACGCATGCATGCCAAGGGCTCGGGGGCCCACGGCACCTTCACCGTGACCCAAGACATCACCCGTTACACCAAGGCCAGACTGTTTTCCCACGTCGGCAAGACCACCGATATCTTTGTCCGGTTCTCGACCGTGGCGGGCGAACGTGGCGCCGCCGACGCCGAACGTGACATTCGCGGGTTTGCCATCAAGTTCTACACCGAGCAAGGCAACTGGGACCTGGTGGGCAACAACACGCCAGTGTTCTTCCTGCGCGACCCGCTGAAGTTTCCCGACCTCAATCACGCGGTCAAGCGCGACCCACGCACCAACCTGCGCAGCGCCAACAACAACTGGGACTTCTGGACCTTGCTGCCCGAAGCCCTGCATCAGGTCACCATCGTCATGAGTGACCGTGGCCTGCCGCAGTCCTATCGGCACATGCACGGCTTCGGCAGCCATACGTTCAGTTTCATCAGCCCGGACAACCAACGCTCGTGGGTCAAGTTCACCTGGAAAACCGAACAGGGCATCGCCAACCTCAGCGACGCCGAGGCCGGCGCCGTGATCGCTTGCGACCGGGAAAGCGCGCAACGGGACCTGTATGAAAGCATCGAGCAGGGAAATTTCCCACGCTGGAAACTGTTCGTGCAGGTGATGCCAGAGACGGACGCCGCCACGTACCCGATCAACCCGTTCGACCTGACGAAAGTCTGGCCCCATGCCGACTACCCGTTGATCGAAGTGGGCGTGCTGGAGCTCAACCGCAACCCCGACAACTACTTCGCCGACGTTGAGCAAGCGGCGTTCAATCCGGCCAACGTAGTGCCCGGCATCAGCTTCTCTCCGGACAAGATGTTGCAGGCGCGGCTGTTTTCCTATGGCGATGCCCAGCGCTATCGCGTCGGGGTCAACCATCACCAGATTCCGGTGAACGCGGCCCGCTGCCCGGTGCACAGCTACCATCGCGACGGGCAGATGCGCATCAATGCCAATGCCGGCAGTACCCTCGGGTACGAACCCAACAGTTACCAGGAATGGGTGGAACAACCGGACTTCCGTGAGCCGCCACTGGCCTTGCAGGGCAGCGCCGATCACTGGAATCACCGCGAAGACGACGACTATTTTTCCCAGCCGGGGGCGTTGTTCCGGTTGATGGACGCGGCGCAGAAACAGGTGCTGTTCGACAACACCGCACGCTCGATCCAGGGCGCCTCGGCACAGGTCAAGCAGCGCCATATCGACAACTGCACGGCGGCCGATCCGGAATATGGATCGGGTGTCGCGCGGGCCATCGAAGCGTTGGGCTGATACCAGACCGGTGCAACGAGCCTGCTCACGATGAAGACACTGCAGACACTTCACGGTGACTGTCGGATTGCATTCGCGAGCAGGCTCGCTCCCACAGTGGTTTTCGGGGCAAACACGGCGCTGCATCCGCCTTGACCTGTGTGGGTGCGTCAGTCGCGCGCCATGAACTCCCGGGGCGACTCGCCCATCAGGCGCCGGAACATGGCGCTGAAGGCGCTCTGGCTGCCATAGCCCAGGTCTCGGGCGATGCGGCTGATGGCGTGTCCCTTGTCGAGCCGGTCAATCGCCGTCGCCAGACGGACTTGCTGGACCCAATGACGAAAATTCAAGCCGGTCTCGTTTTGAAAAAGCCGGATCAGCGTGCGTGAACTGGCACCGACCCGGTCCGCCCAGTAATCCACCGAATGGGCTTGTTCGGGGTTCTCCAGGATGGCGCTGCAGACCGTGAGCAGCCGGCGATCCCGGGGCCATGGAATCTGCAGGGGCAGGGTTCGTGCGACGTCGAGTTCGCTGAGGATCAGGGCCACGACGTGAGCATTGCGCCCCTCCGACGGGTACTCGATCGACTGATCCGCCAGGGCCAGGATCAATTCACGCAGCAAGGGCGAGATTTCCACCACCTTGCAGCGATCACCGAAACGCTGCGCGGCCTCGGGTTCGATGTAGACCGAGCGCATCTTCACCGGGCTGAGCATGAGCTGGTCATGGACGATTTGCGCTGGAATCCACAACGCCCGTTTCGGCGGCAATACCCACAGCCCGGTCGGCGTCGCCACCCGCATCACCCCGCTCGACGCATACAGCAACTGCCCGTGCCGATGGGTATGCGGTTCGTTGTACTCGCCAGTGTGCTGATCGCGCACCAGCACGGTCATCAGGCGCGGCACGTTCTGGTAATCCAGGTAATTTTCGCTGCGCGGTGCCCGTGTTTCACCGTCGACAACGCGTCGTTCTGCTCGCTTCACTGGCGGGGCCTCCCGATGTCACTTTTGCGACAACACATGGCATATACCATTGATCTGCCGTTGTTAGCCTTGTTCCTGTTATTCCTGACGAGGCCGCACACATGGCACATTCCCCTGATTCTCCAGGCAACACACACAGCATGGCCGCGGTGATCGGCCTGCTGGTGCTGTCCCTCGCATTGCGCCCAGCGATCATATCGGTGGGACCGATTCTGCTGCTGATCCAGCAACACTTCCAGTTGAGCTACACCCAGGCCGCGCTGCTGACCTCCATTCCCGATGTCTGCATGGGACTCTTCGCCCTGATGGTGCCGGGGCTGGCCCGGCGCTTCGGCATCGACCGTTGCGTGGTGGTCGCGTTGTTGCTGCTGGGCATCGCCACCCTGTTGCGGGCGCTGTCACCCAATGCGGTTTTCCTGCTGGGCAGTACCTTCGTTGCCAGCGTCGGCATCGCCATCGCCGGCGCGATGACCGGAGGCTGGATCAAGACCCATTTCCCCCACCGGGCCGCGTTGTTCATGGGCATCTATGCCGCCGGACTGAGCGTCGGCGCCACGCTTGCCGCGGTCTTCAGTGCACCGATTGCCGAGCTGGCGCAGAGCTGGCGTGTCAGTGCCGGGTTCTGGAGCGTGCCGTGCCTGACCGCCGTGGCCAGCTGGATGTGGATGACCAGGACCTTCGCCACGCCCTCGCCGCTCTCGCCCTCACGCCCCCGTCCGGCGGCCCGCCTGCCATGGCGCCACCCGCAAGCCTGGTGGGTGGCGTTGAACTTCGGCGCCGGTCAATTCGTGGTCTACGCACTCTTCGCCTGGATGGCACCGGCCTCGACAGAAGCGGCCGTGTCGACATGGTCCCCTGGCACCTTGCTCGGGGTTTTCACCGCCGTGTTCGCCGTAGCCAGTGTCTGTGCCGGCATGCTTCCCGGCAAGGCGCATGATCGCCGAGGCCTGCTGGGGCTCTCGACATTGCTGGCGACACTGGGCGTCGCCGGGATGGCCTTCTTCCCCACAGGGCTGCCGATTCTTTACGTCGTCCTGGCAGCCATCGGCCTGGGCATGGGCTTTACCGTCGCCATGACCTTGCCGCTGGATAACGCCGCCAACGCGGAACAGGCCGGCTTGTGGACCGTGTTCATGTTGTTCGTTGGCTACCTGGTCGCAGCGCTTGGCCCGCTGCTGTTCGGTGCCTTGCGTGACTACAGCGGCCACTTCGGCCCGGCCTACACGCTGTTGTTTGGCGTATTGATCCTGATGCTGTGCATCACCCCGCTGCTCAAGCCAGCGGTCGAGCACACGCCTCAGGTCGCTGCGGCCTGAAACCTCTGACACCGCTGTGGGCAGGCAGCGAACCGGCCCACAGCGGCTGAACACGAGGACGATCAGGCCAGGTAGCCCCCATCGACCGTCAGGCTCGCACCGGTGACGAACGAAGCCTCCTCGCTGGCCAGGTAAGCGGCCATGCCGGCGATCTCGTCGGCATGACCCAGACGTCCCAGCGGCACCAGGCTGATGACGTGCTCCAGATAGGGCGCGTCAGCCGGGTTCATGTCGGTAGCGGTAGGACCGGGCTGAATGTTGTTGACCGTGATGCCCCGCGCGGCGAAGTCCAGGGCCAGGCCGCGGACCAGACCGGTCATCGCGGACTTGCTCATGGAGTAGCCGCTGGTGCCGGGGAAACCGGAACGCTCGCCGGCGACACTGCCGATCGTGATAATCCGGTCGCCACGGTTCATGACCTTGGAACAGGCCCGCGCGGCGATGTACGTGGCACGCACGTTGACAGCGTACAGCTCGTCGAGTGCCTCGACGGTGAAATCATCGACCGCGCCCAGCGCGAGTATGCCGGCGTTGTTCACCAGAATGTTCAACGCGCCCAGCTTCTGCACGGTAAAGCTGACGGCATGCTCGATGTCCTGGGCGAATTTGCTGTCGGCCCTGATGGCCAACGCCTTGCCCCCCTCGCCTTCGATGCTGGCGACCAGCGCCTGGGCTTTCTCTTCGGATGCCGAGTACGTGAAGGCGACGGCGGCGCCTTCCCTGGCCAGGCGGCGGACGATGGCGGCACCGATGCCGCGCGAACCGCCCGTGACCAATGCCGTCTTGCCGGTTAGACGCTGTGTGAGTGTGGACATATTCAATACCTGTGTGTGTATGGAAGGGAGGATCAATCCGGGCGGATTACAGGGAGGCGGAAGCCGCAGCGGCTTTTTCGATCATCCGGGCGACGGGCTCGGGGTTGGAAACCATCACCACGTGCGAGGCGCCATTGACCACTTCCACCCCTTTGGCCCCGGCGCGACGGGCCATGAAGGCCATGGCCTGCGGTGGAATGTTCTTGTCCTGGTCACCGTAGATGAACCAGGAAGACACCTTCTTCCATGCCGGTTCGCCGGACTTCTCATTCAATGCCGCGTCGGTGACCGGACGCTGGGTCGCCGCCATCAAGGCCGCCTCCGGTGCCGGCACATCGGCGGCGAACTGGTCGTGGAACTTGTCCTGCTGGATGTACAGGTCCTTGCCGCCATCGGCCAGGGTGACCGGCGCGGCAAGGGTCGGGCCAAGGGTGCTGCCGGGGAATTTTCCGGCCAGGCCGGCGACGGTTTCACCCGCCTCCGGCGCGAAGGCACTGACGTAGACCAGTGCCTTCACCGTGGGATGGCCGTTCGCCGCCGCGCTGATGACATTGCCGCCATAGGAATGGCCGACCAGTACCACCGGCGACTGGATGCTCGATAACAACGCGGAGACCGCCTCGCCATCGCTTTTCACGCTGCGCAGCGGGTTGGCGGCGGCCACCACGGTGAAGCCATCCTGCTCGAGGATCTTCACCACGCCGTTCCAGCTCGAGGCGTCGGCAAAGGCGCCGTGCACGAGCACGACGGTGGGCTTTTCAGGCTGGGCGACGGCGTGGGTGCCGACGATCAGGCTGGCGGTGATCGCCAGTGCGGTCATGACGCTTTTCATGGGTGAACCCCTTCGTCGTATGGTTTAGAAAGCCAGGCGGGTGAAGACGTAATCGTGGTTCTGCACGCGTGCCTGATGGCAGGCGAAGCAGGTCTGGTGCTGTGCCTCATCGGCCGGTTGGCCATTGACGAAGCGTCCGAACCCCCAGCCGCCGGTCGATGCGTATTTTTTCGAGTCCTTGACCATCACCTGAACGGTGGTCGCCGCACCGGGGATCGAGGCGGGCTCGAACTCCGCAGACTGCACGCGCTTCCAGGCCAGCTTGACCAGCACCGTGCCGTCGGGAAACGGCAGCGTCGACGCTTGATAAGCCTTGATCGCCTGCTCGTTGCCGAGCACCGCCCGCAGTTCTTCCAGGGGAGCGCCTTCCAGCGCCGGAGCGACCAATGGCCACTGGCGATAACCGTCGGGAAGTTTCACGCCGTAGATCGGTGAGGCGTCGCCGCTGTCGCCCAGGGCAACGCCGGTCGCGACCAGTGCCGCCGAGGCAATGGCGGTGGACAACACGGCCAGATAAGTGAGTTTCATCAGGGTTCTCCCTTGCGTCGCCGATCAGAGATGGTCGGCGTCGATGACGGCCTGGGCGAAGGCTTGCGGGGCCTCCTGCGGCAAGTTGTGACCTATGCCGCCTTCGATCAGGCGGTGCTCGTACTTGCCCGTGAAGCGTTTGGCATAGGCTTCGGCCGGTGGATGAGGCGCACCATTGGCATCGCCCTCCATCGTGATGGTCGGGACACCGATGGACGGGGCCTGGGCCAGTTTTTTCTCCAGCGCGTCGTACCGGGCCTCACCCTTGATCAGGCCCAGGCGCCAGCGATAGTTGAAGATCGACACGGCCACGTGATCGGGGTTTTGCAAAGCGGCGGCGCTACGGTCGTAGGTCGCGTCGTCGAACGCCCACTTGGGCGAAGCCAGTGTCCAGATCAGCCTGGCGAAATCGTGGGTGTTTTTTTCGTACCCCTGGCGACCGCGCTCGGTCGCGAAGTAGAACTGGTACCACCACTGCAATTCGGCAGCGGGCGGCAGGGGGGCCTTGCCGGCCTCCTGGCTGCCGATCAGGTAACCGCTGACCGCCACCAGCGCCTTGACCCGCTCCGGCCACAAGGCCGCCACGATGTCGGCGGTGCGTGCGCCCCAGTCATAGCCACCGAACACGGCCTGCTTGATGTGCAGCGCGTCCATGAAATCGATGACGTCCGTGGCCAGCGCCGCCGGCTGGCCGTTGCGAACGGTTTTGGCGGACAGGAACTGCGTGTCGCCGTAACCCCGCGCGTAGGGCACCAGAACCCGATAGCCCCGCTCTGCCAGAGCCGGCGCGACATCAGCGTAACTGTGGATATCGTAGGGCCAGCCATGCAGCAGGATGACCACCGGCCCGTCGGCCGGGCCCAGGTCGGCGTAGGCGACATCCAGCAGGCCGGCCTTGACATGCTTGAGCGGGCCGAGGGACGTGTGAGCGCCCGGCGTCAGGGTGCCGAGGGTGCCGGCGGCCACCTCGGCGGCATGGGCGGACGACGAGGTCAGCGTCAGGGCCCCGAGTTGCATGAAGGCCGCCGTCAGAACCGTGCAGGCAAAAAAACGCAGATGACGCGGGACAGCTTGAGGATTCAGCAGGATGCTCATGGTCATTCTCCGGGCGACGGCCCCATGGCCGTCGCGTGATCGATTGGTCATGCAGGGGCTTACGGGGCGGTGTTCGCGACCGCTTTGTTCGCTGCCGTGCGCAAAGGCCGGAACGCGGCACGCAGTTCTTCACTGAACAATTGCGGCTGTTCCCATGACGCGAAATGGCCGCCCTTGCTGACTTCGTTGAAATAGGCAAGCGAGGGATAGGCACGTTGTGCCCAGCTTTTCGGGGCACGGTAGATTTCGTGCGGGAACACCGTGATCGCCACCGGGACTTTGATCTCGGCGGTTTTCTGCGCCGCAGCGCTGAAGTTATTGTTGTTGTTCTCCCAGTAGAAACGGGAGGACAACGCGCCGGCGTTGGTCAGCCAGTACAGGCTGATGTCGTCGAGTATTTCGTCGCGGGTCAGGACGCGCTCGGGCTTGCCGTCGCTGTCGGTCCAGGCGGCGATCTTCTCGTACATCCACGCCGCCGTGCCGGCCGGAGAATCGGCCAGCAGATAACCAATGGTCTGCGGTCGAGTGACCATCATCGCGCCGTAGGCAGCGTTGCGCCCGAAGAAGGTGCTCAGCGAGTTGAAGGCGGTGCGTTCCGGATCGCCCAGTCCGCTCGGCGCCGGATCGCCGCTGAAGATCGGCTTGACCAGCTCCGGCGGTATGGTGGCCGGCATGTTCAGGTGGATGCCCAGTAATCCCGGCGGTGCCAGGCGGCCCAACGCATCGGAAACCACCGAACCATGATCGCCACCCTGGGAGACGTAATGGCTGTAGCCCAGGCGTTTCATCAACACATCCCAGGCCTTGGCCACCCGGTCCGGTCCCCACCCGAGCTCGGTCGGTTTACCGGAGAACCCATGGCCGGGAATCGACGGAATCACCACGTCGAAGGAATCTTCGATGCGACCGCCGTAAGCGGTGGGATCGGTCAACGGCCCGATGGTCTTGAGGAACTCGAATTGCGAACCCGGCCAGCCGTGAGTGAGGATCAGCGGCATGGCGTTGGGATTGCGCGAACGGACGTGGATGAACTGGATGTCGACGCCGTCAATCGTGGTCACGAACTCGGGCAAGGCATTGAGTTTCGCCTCGGCCTTGCGCCAGTCGTAGTCGCTGCCCCAATACTTCACCAGCGCCTGCACCTGGGCCAGTTGCACACCCTGGCTGACGTCGCTGACGGTCTCCTTGTCGGGCCAGCGGGTATCGGCGATGCGCTTGCGCAGGTCGGTCAGTTGCGCTTCATCGACGTGGATACGGTAGGGCCGAATGGCCTCCGATTGTGCCGATGCCGCATTGGCGGCCCATGCGCCACTGCTGCCGGCGAGCAGGGCAAGACCGAGCAGATGCAACCTGGCGGATGAAGCCAGGCAGCGGCGCCAGGTGAGAACGGACGAAACTGCAAGCATGTTCAATCTCCTTTGAGTAAGTGGCCTACAGGCGCAGCGCGAATGGCTGGAGCGGCTACCGGGCCGTGGCCACGGTCATTGCCTCACTCCAGCGCTCGCAGGCTTGATAAGACCACCCGCTTGCCCTCGGGACGATTGCACGTAGGTGTCGGTCGATACCTAAGTATCACTTGCCAGCCAATACCCCTGAATGGTGTCGTCAGCAGCGCGGAACGCGCCCGGGAGGGTGCGAGGTTGAACGTATCGACGTACAGGACAGCACTGGATGGATGGCCAATGAGTGGGGGCACGCTGTACGAGGGGATAAACGAAACGGCGCTGGCGGCCACTCGCTGGGCAGTGGTCGGCCTGTGCATGCTCTTCAACGTGGTCGATGGCATGAACGCTATGGTCATGGCCTTCACCGCAGCCAGCGTTTCGGCGCAATGGGGTTTGAACGGGGTCGAACTGGGGATGCTGCTCAGTGCCAGTCTGATCGGGATGGCCGGCGGCTCGCTGTTCGCCGCGCCGATGGCGGACCGCTACGGGCGTCGCCCCTTGCTGCTGGCCGGCCTGTCATTCAGCGGCCTGTGCATGCTGCTGTCCTTCTGGAGCCAGGGCCTGAGCGCGTTGATGCTGCTGCGCACCTTGACGGGCATTGGCCTGGGGGCGGTGCTGGTGGGGGCCAACGTGTTGACCCATGAGCATGCCAGTGCGCATCGACGCGGCCTGGCAATCGCCCTGCAATCACTGGCCTTCGCCCTCGGCGTAAGCCTGGGGGGCGTGCTGGCACACCTGTTCAATGAAAGCCTCGGCTGGCGCTACGTCTTTCTCGCAGGGGGGTTGATCACGTTCATCGTGACCTGCGCCGGCGTGCTGTGGCTGAGCGAATCGCAGGCGTTCCTGACGCTGCAGCAAGGGCGCCGCGACGCGCGACTGGCAGACGCCAGCCCCATACGTGAAAAGGAATTCGGGCAGTTGTTTGCGTCTGGTCAGTGGCGCCAGACCACGTCGCTGGCGCTGGCCTTCTTCCTCATCATGTTCTGTTTCTACTTCGTGATGAGCTGGACCCCGACACTGATGGTGCAGAACGGCTTTTCGCAGGAGCAAGGCGCAGCGGGCGGGATTCTGCTGAGCCTGGGCGGCATGCTCGGCGCCCTGTTGATGGGCCTGGGGGCGCATCGTTTCGGCGGCAATCGGCTGTTGCTGGGGTTTGTGCTGCTCAACAGCGTGCTGATGACGTTGCTGGTGCCGGCCACTGCCGTGCAAAGCCTGGCGGTGGCCATCGGTTTCAGCAGCGGGTTGTTGCTCAATGGCGCCATCGCCGCGCTGTTTACATTGGCGCCGCAGGCTTTCGCCGCGTCCATCCGCGGCCGTGGCGTCGGTCTGGTACTGGCAGGGGGGCGTTGCGGCGCGATCCTGTCGCCGCCCGTCGCCGGCCTGCTGTTGGATGCTCAGTGGAGCCCGCTGGGCCTGTTCAGCTTTTTTGCCGGCAGCCAAGTGTTGGCGGCACTGTTGATCTGGCGCGGCGCCCGGCCGAGCTCGACGAAACGAACCTAGAACGCCAGCTTGTACCCGATCAGCACCAGCATGGTCGCCAGGCACGGGCGCAGCCAGTCATCGGAGATGCGCCCGGTCAAGTGGCTGCCCAGGTAAATGCCCGGCAGCGAGCCCACCAGCAGGAAACCCAGCACCTGCCAGTCCATGTTGCCCATGCTGGCGTGACCAAGGCCTGCCACCAGGGTCAGCGGTACGGCGTGTGCGATTTCAGTGCCCACCAGGCGGCGGGTTGGCAACAGCGGGTAGAGGATGAACAACGCCACCGTGCCCAGGGCGCCGGCGCCAATCGAGGTCAGCGCCACCATGGTGCCGAGGACCAGGCCGGTGATCACGGTCAGTGCGTTCAAGCGCTGACCGCTGGGGTTGTAGTGGCCGCCGGCGCGTTTATGGGCGAAATCGAGCAGGCGTTTCTTGAAGAAAATCGCCAGCGCCGTGGCAAACAACACGAAGCCCAGCGCCTGCTTGATGACGGCGTTCATCGCCTCGGGCGAGGTTTGCAAGGTGCTGAGGAACCACAGGGTCAGCGCCACGGCCGGCACGCTGCCGAGGGTCAGCCAACCGGTAATGGCCCAGTCGATGTTCTTGTTCTTGCGATGAACCAGCACGCCACTGGATTTGGTAATCGCCGCGTACAACAAATCCGTGCCCACCGCCGTGGCCGGGTTGACGCCGAACCACAACAGGATCGGCGTCATCAGCGAACCACCCCCCACGCCGGTCATGCCGACGATGAAACCCACCACCAGGCCTGCCACGATTAAGCCGAAATCACCGAATTCCATCAAAACGCCCACGAAGCAGGAAAAAACTGGCCCGCAGGATAGCGATTTTTCTTATAACCACTTATATCGATGCGATCTATGTTTATTCCATAAACAATTTCCTGCGGGGTGATCACTGCACCGGCAGGAAATTCAGGAACAACAGGCTTTGCGCGTAGTTCAGGCCGATCCGCCGGTAACGTTCGTCCAGCATCTGGGTCAGCAGGTCGAGGCGCGCGACGATCTTGCCGAATTCCACGGCAAAACTCAGGTTGCTGCCCTCCTCCGAGATTTCGTTGGAAAACAACAAAGGCTGGCCATCGGCCGTTTGCCGCTGGCTCAGGATCCAGGTGGCTTTCTCGATGTTGCGCGCGGCGTTGTTGACGAAGGTCGGGTTGATCGCATCGGTCATGTAGAACTCCAGCCGGTTGCCGTGCGCGGTGACCAGCATGCTGCCGATGGCGTAGATGAAGGCGCCCACCCGGTCGCCGAGAAACTCCGGACTCATGGCATAACTCAGTGCCGCCAGGTCTTTCCTGCCACCCAGGGTCGGCAACGGTTGTTGCTGTTCGATGGCCAGGCGCACCTGTTTCCCGGCCGTACGGGCGTCGAGAAAACCGGATTTTTTCAGTTCCTGCGGGTTGCGCAGGTAGAGCTTGCCCATCAACAGATAGAGGCTCTCGAGGTTGTCGCGCATGGCCAGGGTGGCCATGCGGTCGACGCTGGTCTGGAGAAATTCCTGGGGCCTGCCCTCGCGGAACTGGCTGACGATGTCACGCCCTTGCTGCTGGCTGCACCCGGAAGTGAACAGCATCGACAGCAGGGCCAGCAGCAGGCAATGGCGGCGGGTAGGCACAACGCTGAGGGGTAAAACTCGGGCCATGGGGACGTGGACTTGGGCATGGGCCGGCGGTGGGGATCGCCGCAGGCTGGCCAAGGATAGAGCCGGGAATTACGAAAAAGTGCAGTGCCGGCAATTCACTCACTCAACCCTGAAAACACAATAGTCATACTTTATTAGTGCAAAACCATCAAAACCCGCTATAAATCCCCACACGTCGAATTTCCAATCGACTACTAGTATGACTACTTATCCAAAAACAACAAAAAGGAAGCTTGACCATGCTTCAATCCCGCTCTCCATTGTGCCTCCTTGGACTGTCACTGATGATCGCCACCCTCTCCGCCCAGGCTGCCGGCCTGTCCAGCGAACACAAAAACTTCGGTAAAACCCGCGACGGCACGCCCGTCGAGCAATACGTGCTGCGCAACAGCCACGGCATGCAGGCCACCGTGATCACTTACGGTGCGACCCTGCAGGCGCTGGAGGTGCCGGACAAGCACGGCAAGGTTGAAGACGTGGTGCTCGGTTTCGATGATGTGCGGGGTTATGAGACCGGCAAAGCGTACTTCGGCGCGACCATCGGACGCTTCGGCAATCGCCTGGCCAACGGCGCCTTCGAACTCGACGGCAAACGCTATCAGGTGCCGCAAAACGATGGTTCCAATGCGCTGCACGGCGGTCCGCAGGGTTTTGACAAGCATGTCTGGAAAGCCAGGCCGACCCAGGGCAAGGACTCGGTGGGTGTGACCCTGACGTACCGCTCGGCAGACGGTGAAATGGGTTTCCCCGGCAACCTGGAAACCGAGGTCACCTACAGCCTCAATGATCGCAACGAACTGCGCATCGATTACAAGGCTTCCACCGATAAACCCACGGTGCTCAACCTGACCAACCATAGCTACTTCAACCTGGCGGGTGCGGGCAACGGCGACGTGTTGCAACAGCTCGCGACCCTGCACGCCAGCCGTTACACCCCGGTCAACGGCACGTTGATCCCGACCGGCGAACTGGCACCGGTGGCCGGTACGCCGATGGATTTCACAAAGCCCACCGCCATCGGCAAGAACATCAAGGCCAACCATCCGCAACTGAAATTCGCCGAGCCGAAACAAGGCGGTTTCGACTTCAACTGGGTGCTGGATGCCAAGGGCGACCTGGGCAAGCTCGCCGCCGACGTCAGCGATCCGCAGTCCGGGCGCCGCCTGCAGCTCTATACCACCGAGCCCGGCGTGCAGTTCTACACCAGCAACTTCCTCGACGGTTCGGTCAAGGGCAAGGCGGGCAAGACCTACGCACACTGGAGCGCGTTCACCCTGGAAACCCAACATTATCCGGACGCGCCCAATCAGCCGGGTTTCCCGTCCACCCGCCTGGACCCAGGCAAGACCTATACCCAGAACACCGTGCTTAAATTCAGCGCCCAATAAGTCCGCCCGCCGCCAGCCCCTTCCGGGCCGGCGGCTAACGGCAAAGGGAACCCGTGGGCTATTCTGCTGCCAACTGGAATAGTCCTGGTGTTCAGTGGAGGTTTGCATGCGGGTTCTCGAATTGGCGGGCGTCAAGGTTCCCGTGATTGGCCAGGGCACCTGGCGCATGGGCGAAGATCCGGCCCGACACGCCGAAGAAGTCGCTGCATTGCGCCTTGGCATCGAACTGGGCATGACCCTGATCGACACCGCCGAGATGTACGCCGAAGGGGGCGCCGAGGAAGTGGTCGGCGAAGCGATTGCCGGGCGGCGCGACCAGGTGTTCCTCGTCAGCAAGGTCTACCCGCACAATGCCAGCCGCCGGGGTGTGCCCCAGGCCTGCGAACGCAGCCTGCGCCGGTTGAACACCGATTACCTTGACCTGTACCTGCTGCACTGGCGCGGCCAGTATCCCCTCGAAGAAACCGTCGAGGCCTTCGAACGTCTGCGCGAAGACGGCCGGATCGGCGCCTGGGGCGTGTCCAATTTCGACGTGGATGACTTGCAGGCACTCAACGCCCCGGCGTGCGCCACCAACCAGGTGCTGTACAACCTGGAGGAACGCGGCATCGAATTTGACCTGTTGCCAGCGTGCCAGCAGCATCGCCAGCCATTGATGGCATACTGTCCAATAGGCCAGGGCGGGCAATTGCTGGCCCACCCGACGCTGGCCCAAGTGGCCGCCCGTCACGCGGCGACCCCGGCGCAGGTAGCGCTGGCATGGATTCTGCGACAGGATGGCGTAATTGCCATCCCCAAGGCGGTTCGGCCCGAACACGTGCACCTGAATGCACAGGCCGCGCAATTGCAACTTGAGATCGGGGATCTGGAGGCGCTGGACCAAGCGTTTCGCGCGCCACAACGCAAACAGCGACTGGCCATGGTCTGAGCCATCGCGGTTCTGTCGGAGGGCTTCTCATGAGAAGCACCGATCAGCTCGATGCCTTCAATCTGCAGCGCTTTGTCCTGGCGCAGAACCCTGTGTTGCAGCGCGTGCACAACGAACTCGGCGCCGGCCACAAACGCAGTCACTGGATGTGGTTCATCTTTCCGCAGCTCGCCGGGTTGGGCGACAGCGAAATGTCCCGACGCTTCGCCATTCGCTCCAGCGATGAAGCCACGGCCTACCTCGACCATGCCCTGCTGGGTCCTCGGCTGCTGACCTGCACGCAACTCGTGCTGGATATCCGGGAACGTTCGATTGCCGAGGTGTTCGGTCATCCTGACGACCTGAAATTCCATTCATCGATGACCCTGTTCGCCCAGTTCACCCCGCAGGGCAGCCTGTACCACCAAGCGCTGGAGCGTTACTTCCATGGCATTCCGGATGAATGGACGCTGACACTGCTGGATTCAAAACAGGCCCAGTTGCCCCCCAACCAGGGTTGAGAAATCATCGTCGACAAAGGGCAGGATCGCGTCGGCCACCGGTTGCAATTGGCGCGTGACGTAGTGATCGTAGTCGATGGGCGCGTTGCGGATTTCCAGCGGCTCGGGGCCGGCAACGGTGATCACGTAGCTGATCCAGCCGCCATGCTGGTATTGCCGCGGCCGACCCTGTCGATCGTTGAAGTCGTCGGCGATCCGCGCCGCGCGAACATGCGGCGGCACATTGCGTTCATAGTCATCCAGGGTCCGGCGCAGACGCTTGCGGTAGACCAGCCGATCATCGAACTCGCCGGCCAGGGTCTTGCGCACATACTCGCGCACGTAGTCCCGATGGGGCTTGCGATGAAAGATCAGCGAGTACAGCTCCTGCTGGAACTGTCGGGCCAACAATGACCAGTCGGTGCGTACGGTTTCCAGCCCCTTGTAGACCATTTCGTCGCGGCCGTCGTCGCGCGTCACCAACCCGGCATAACGTTTCTTGCTGCCCTCCTCCGCCCCGCGGATGGTGGGCATCAGAAAGCGTTTGTAGTGGGTTTCGAACTGCAGTTCCAGGGCGCTGTGCAACCCGTATTGCTGCTGCACATGCTCGCGCCACCACTGGTTGACGTGATCGACCAGGGCGTGGCCGATCTGCGCCGCTTCCTGTTGGCCGTGGGCGCGGCGCAGCCAGACGAACGTCGAGTCGGTGTCGCCGTAGATCACCGTATGCCCCTGGGCTTCGATCAGTTGCCGGGTGCGCAACATGATTTCGTGCCCACGCAAAGTGATAGACGAGGCCAGCCGCGTGTCGAAGAAGCGGCAGCCGCTGGAACCGAGCACGCCGTAGAAGGCATTCATGATGATCTTCAGGGCCTGGGACAACGGCGCATTGTGCTCGCGCTTGGCGGTTTCGCGACCCTCGGCGACTCGCGCGACAATGGCCGGCAGGCAATGGCGGGTCCGGGAGAAACGCGCGCCGCGAAAGCCCGGCACCGACTCGCTGTCTTCGGGGTGCCTGAGCCCCTCGATCAATCCCACCGGGTCGATGAGGAACGTGCGGATGATCGACGGATAGAGGCTTTTGTAATCGAGGACCAGCACCGATTCGTACAGGCCCGGTTGCGAGTCCATGACAAACCCGCCGGGACTGGCCTGGGCCGGTTTGCTGCCCAGGTTCGGTGCCACGAACCCCTGGCGGTGCATCAGCGGCATGTACAGGTGAGTGAACGCCGCCACCGAGCCGCCGCTGCGATCGGCCGGCAGACCGGTGACACTGGCCCGCTCCAGCAGGAACGTGAGCAACTGGGTCTTGGCGAAAATCCGCGTGACCAGTTCGCAGTCCTTGAGGTTGTAGGTGGCCAGGGCCGGCTTGTCCTCGGCGAACATGCGATTGATTTCATCCATGCGCTGGTACGGCGTGCTGATCGCCTTGCCTTCGCCCAACAGGGTTTGCGCGACATTTTCCAGGCTGAAGGAGGGAAAACTCCAGGTCGCCGAGCGCAGGGACTCGATGCCATCGATGATCAACCGCCCCGCCGCTGAGGCGAAATAGTGGTTGCGGCTGCCGTGTTCGCGCCATTGCATCTCTTCGCCGCCACGCCCCAGCTTGAGCGGCACCCCCAGCCGTCGCGCATGTTCGTGCAGCACCCGCAGGTCGAACTGCACGACGTTCCAGCCGATGATCGCATCAGGGTCGTGCCGGGCGAACCATTCGTTGATTTTCTTCAGCAGCAGCGTGCGCGAATCGCAGTACTCGAGCTGGAAATCCACTGCACTGGCGTCGCCGTTAGGCGGGCCGAGCATATAGACCTGGCGTTCACCGCAGCCTTCCAGGGCAATGGAATACAGCTCGCCCTGGGCGGTGGTTTCGATGTCCAGGGACACCAGCCTGAGGCTCGGCCGATAATCGGGGTCCGCTTTCATCTGCGCGTCGAGCAGCAGGCCCTCGGCATCCGGCGTACCGCCGAAGACCACCGGCGCGGTGATGAAACGCTCCATCATGTAGCGTTCCGGAGGCCGTACATCACCTTCGAACATCTCGACGCCAGCCTTGCGCAGTGCGGTTTCCAGGCGCATCAACTGGCCGTGCTGGCGGCAATACAGGCCAAGCACCGGGCGGTGGTCGAAATCCTTCAGGGCCAGGGGCTTGAGCTCGACGTTTTTTTCGCCCAGCAGCACCGCTTCGGCCGGTTCGCGTTGCTCGGCCGCAATGAACGCCACCGACGGTTGAGGCGGCAGGCGAATGCGCCGGGGGCCGCTGTCGGTCGCCAGCCAGAATTCGACTTCCGTACCGTTCGGGGTGTCGCGCCAATGCCGGGTCAGGACGAAGCCCCGCTGTAAATCCACCACTGCAACCTCAATGTCGATCAGGAACGCAATTCTACGCGTCATTGCCGGGGATAGCGCCTCCGTCAAAGCGCCGCTCCCACGGGGTCAGGCAAGAAAAACCGCGAAATGACGTTTTTTGCACGTTATCTGCCGCTTTGCGCCTTGCTCTCGACGTCAGGGTCTACGATTCTTCAGGAACAACGACAACACCCGAGAAGCCACCATGAAAACCGTCGCCCAACTGCTCAAGTTGAAAGATCAGAAGAATCAGGAAGTGCACCAGATCAAACCCGACCACATGGTGCTCGAAGCGCTGATGAAAATGGCCGAGAAGAACGTCGGTGCCCTGCTGGTGGTGGAGAATGAGGAAGTACTGGGGATCATCAGTGAACGCGACTACGCGCGCAAACTGGTGCTGCACGGGCGCTCCTCGGTGGGCACGCCGGTGCGCGACATCATGGTGTCGCCGGTGATTACCGTGGACACCCACCAGACCGTCGATACCTGCCTGGGCATCATGTCCGACAAGCGCCTGCGCCACTTGCCGGTGGTGGAGAACGGCAAACTGATCGGCTTGCTGTCGATCGGCGACCTGGTCAAGGAAGCGATTGCGGAACAGGCGGAACTGATCCGGCAGCTGGAGCAGTACATTCGCGGGGAATAAGCCCTCCGCACCCCATTTCCACTGTGGGAGCGAGCCTGCTCGCGATGGACGGTCAGGCGATGCGGGCATTCAGGGAGCCAGCGTTATCGTTGGCGACCCATCGCGAGCAGGCTCGCTCCCACAGGGAATCAATGCCCGTTTCGTGTGAGTCAACCCGGCCAATGCCGGGCAAACACCGGCGCCAGGGTCGGGTGCCGGTCGATCCGCTCCAGCCAGGCGAAAAAACCCGGTCGGGCGCTGCGCAAATGCTCGCGGCTGCCGGCCCAGCGCGTCACCACCGCCGCCAGCACATCCAGTGCCCCGGGCGTTTCGTCCCCCAGGTACAACTCGCCGGAAAACTCATCGGCAAACACCTCCCAGCTCCAGTGCAGCCGCTCGCGGGCGCCGGTCACGAGGTTTTCCCGGGCCGCCTGATCGGCCACCGCCAACCAGCGCTCGGGGTAATCGATGATGCCGATGGCCGCGTAACAATTGCTGACGATGTACGCCAGGCCACGAATGGCCTGGTCGCGCTCGAGCGGTTTACTCGGCAACAGACCCGACTGGGGAAAGCTCAGCCCGAGATGGATCAGGATCGCCGCACTCTCGGTGAGGATGCTGCCATCGGGCAGTTGCAGGGTCGGGATCTGCTTGAGCGGGTTGAGTTTCTCCAGGGCGTGGGCGTCCTCGGTGGATTGCTCGACGTCGATGAAGCGGTACGCGATCTCGCAGAGTTCCAACGCGGCTTCGATGGCGGCGGCGCCGGAGTTGCGGTGTCCGTAGAGTTGATACATAAACACCTCCACTGTGGTGCTCTCTTTGTAGCAGCTGACTCCGGGCTTGCTGGAAAATTTCTTTTTTCAGCCCTGCATCCAAATGGCTTTCCGACGGGTAGTACCTGTAGCAGCCGTATTGGCTGCGCAGCGAATGACTCACTTACGGAGAGAATTTCATGAACGCCAGACAGCTGATGTGCCTTGCCGGTTTGTTCGCCGCTATTCCTGCGGCGTTTGCCCAGAACGGGCTGCCCGACAGTATCAAGGTGCCGGAGGGGCACAAGGTGGCAATGGAAACTACCGGAGTCGGTGAAATCACCTACGAATGCCGCGACAAGGCCAACGCCGCCGGGCAGACCGAGTGGTTCTTCGTCGGCCCCAAGGCGGTGCTCAATGATCGCAGTGGCAAACAGGTCGGTACCTACTTCGGCCCGCCCGCCACCTGGCAAGCAAAGGACGGCTCGACCGTCACCGGCACCCAACTGGCCGTCGCCCCGTCGAGCCCGGGCAACCTGCCTTATCAACTGGTCAAGGCCAATCCGGCCGAGGGCAAGGGTGCGATGAACGGCGTCAGTTACATCCAGCGCGTGGCACTCAAGGGCGGCGTGGCCCCGAGTACGGCATGCACGACGGCCAACAAAGGCCAGCGGGAAGTGGTGAAATACCAGGCGGACTACATTTTCTGGGCAGCCAGCTAAGCCCTGTGGGAGCGCTCCTGCCCGCGACTGCACTGGGTCGGTCAGCACAATGGTCATTGGCCCGTCGATTTCGCGAGCAGGTGCGTTCCCACACGATTCGGGTTTGTTTGCTAGATTGCATTGGATACCCACCGAACGACTGAGCGTTGTGCCCTTGCCTGACACCCTTTTCGACTATGAAGCCCACCTCCTCGCCTGTGGTCGGGGCGAGCGTCAGGCCCTGCGGGCTCTGTATGAGCAGGAAAGCCCTCGATTGCTCGGCGTGGCCAGGCGTCTGGTGCGTGACAACGCGCTGGCCGAAGACATCGTCCACGATGCGTTTATTAAAATCTGGGCCGGCGCGGCGCGTTTCGACCCGACGCGGGGAACGGCGCGGGGCTGGATGTACAGTGTGACGCGGCACCTGGCGCTGAATTTTCTCCGCGACAACAACCGCGAGATACAGGGCGATATCGACCTGTACCGCGATGCTGAAGCCTTCGATGCACAGGCTCACTCGTCACGCATTCATCGGTGCCTGGAGCAACTGGAACCGGCGCGGCGCGATTGCATCCTGCACGCCTACGTCGACGGTTACTCCCACGCGCAGATTTCACACAAGCTCGGCACACCACTGGGCACCGTCAAAGCCTGGATCAAACGCAGTCTGACCGCCTTGCGGGAGTGCATGGGATGACCACTCGACCTGTGGATGAGACCCCGGAGGAACGCGACGAACTGGCCAGCGAGTATGTGCTGGGCACGCTCTCGCCCGAACGACGCACCGAGGTTCAACAACGCCTGCGCGACGACAGCGCGTTGCGCACGGCGGTCGATGGCTGGGAACGTCGCCTGCTCGGCCTGACCGACCTGGCCGAGCCCGTGACCCCGTCGCCCACGCTGTGGCACCGCATCGAGCGCAGTCTCAACGCCTCGATGCCACGATCGGCAACCGCCGCGACCGCACCGCTTTCCTGGTGGAACCGGCTGGGATTATGGCGCGGGTTTGCCGGTGCCGGGCTGGCGGCGACGCTGGTGCTAGGTACGTTGCTGTTGACGCAAGCCACGGTCAAACCGACCTACCTGGTGGTGCTCGTCGCGCCGCAGGACAAAGCGCCAGGCTGGGTGATCCAGGCCAGCAACGCCAGGGAGATCCAGCTGATTCCTCTCGGGGTTGCGCAGGTTCCGGAAGACAAGGCCCTGGAGTTCTGGACCAAGGCCGAAGGCTGGCAAGGGCCGGTGTCCCTGGGCCTGGTCAAGCCTGGACAAACCCTGTCGGTGCCGCTGGACAAACTGCCACCGCTGCAGCCGGACCAGTTGTTCGAACTGACTCTGGAAAACCGCACCGGCTCGCCGATCGGCAAGCCGACCGGGCCGATTCAATTCATCGGTCGCGCGGTGAAGGTCATCTGAACCCCTTCCCTCGACGAACCATCAACCTCACGCGCAGGGAGTCTGCCAAATCATCACTGGCGTCGATGTTCAACATCACGTCAATGAAGTTCTCTTAAAAATTCCGGGGCGTAACATCACACCCATACCAACCCATAACACCCGGAGCACACCACCATGAAACGCCAAATCATCCTCAGCATCGTTCTCTCGGTACTCGCCGCTAACGCCTTCGCCGCCAAACCACCGCGCACCATGATCGCCGAAGGTGGTTCGGATCGTCTGATCGAACGCCGCGTCGCCGAAGGTGGTTCGGATCGTCTGATCGAACGCCGCGTTGCCGAAGGTGGTTCGGATCGTCTGATCGAACGTCGCGTTGCCGAAGGTGGTTCGGATCGTCTGATCGAACGCCGCGTTGCCGAAGGTGGTTCGGATCGTCTGATCGAACGTCGCGTTGCCGAAGGTGGTTCGGATCGTCTGATCGAACGCCGCGTGGCCGAAGGTGGTTCCGACCGTCTGATCGAACGCCGCGCCGTATGAAGCCTCGTTCCAGCGCAATACTCAACAAAAAGCCCGGCCTGATCAGCCGGGCTTTTTCGTGTGCAAGGGGTTACCTGTGGGAGCGAGCAGGCTCGCCGCCACAAAAAACCGGCCCTCGCTCACTTCCCCGCCCGCGCCGTGCAGCGCTGATAACGCTCGTCGACACGCTTGGCAAACCACGCCGTGGTGAGTTTGCGGGTGATTTTCGGGCTTTGCAGGACAATTCCCGGCAATACCGCCCGCGGTAACGCACGACCTTCGGCCTGCTCGGCCAGTTCGAACACCCGTCGATAGAGTTCGGTGTCCTCGAACTCAAGGCTTTTGCCCTTTTCCAGTTGATCGCGAATGGTCGGATGACGCATGTCCAGGCGTTTGCCAAGGGTCCGCACGGCCAACTCGGTGCTGCCGGGCATGATCGAGCCATAGCGCACTAGATCGCCATCCAGCGCCAGCGGGATGCCCGAAGCGCGGCTCAGCGCATTCTGAAACGCCGCATTACGGCTCGCGTACCACCCGGCGTTGAAATCGGCAAAGCGGTACAACGGCTGGGTGTAGCTCACCGGATAGCCGAGCAAGTGGGCGATGCCGAAATACATGCCGCCGCGACGGCTGAACACTTCACGGCGAATCGTGCCGTCGACCGGGTAGGGATAGTTGCGCGCCTGCCGTTCGGCGAACTCGATGCTGACCTGCATCGGGCCGCCGGTGTGCACCGGGTTGAAGCTGCCGAACAGCGTACGCCCCATGGGCACCATGCCGATGAAATCATCGAAAATCGCACTCAGCTCCTTTTCGCTGCGCGCGGCATTGAGCCGGTCGCTATAGCTTTTGCCGTTGCTGGAGCGCACCTGCAACGCAGCGCTCACCAGTAACCCGGGCACATGGACCTTGGCGGCGCGACGGTCGATTTCATCCCGGGCGATCTTGCCCAGGCCCGGCACCGGCGGATCCACTTGAAAGGTCGATTCCTGTTCGGTGACCGCGAGCACGGAACACAGGTTTTGCGTCGAAGGATCGATGCCCTGCGCGGCAAACGCGGCGTAGATGTCGGTGGCCCAGCCCTGGCGATCAGCGGTCCTGGCCGGCAGCAGGCGCACGATCTCGGCCTTGACTTCAGCGGGCGGCCGGGGCGCCACCGGCTGGGTGCGCTGGGTGCCGCAACCGGCCAGTAACAGCAGCGCCGCGATACCGGTGTTCAAGCGATTGACTTGCATGCTGCTCCTTCCAATCCGTTGAACCGGGTTAACCATACGACCAATGGCATGACGCATGCTATGACTGCAACGCGCCGCTGCCGTTCCTGAACGCGAGGCGCCCGACGGACTGCGCCTGCCCGTTGACCTCGACTGGACCATAATGGGGCGGACACACCAGGAGGCAGGCAGATGAACCGTAGCGACGTGTTGATCGTCGGCGCCGGTCCCACCGGGCTGGTACTGGCGCTGTGGCTGAGCAAGCTGAAGATTCGCGTGCGCATCATCGACAGGACCTCGGCCCCCGGCACCACGTCACGGGCGCTGGCCGTGCAGGCACGAACCCTGGAGTTGTATCGCCAGCTGGACCTCAGCGAGGCCGTGCTCAAGGGCGGCCATCGCGTGGCGGCGGCCAACTTCTGGGTCAAGGGTGAACCGGTCACGCGCCTGCCCCTGAGCAAGGTCGGCGAAGGCCTGACGCCGTACGCCTTCCTCGAAATCTTTCCCCAGGACGAGCACGAACGTTTGCTGATCGAACGCCTGGAAAGCTTCGGCGTGCGGGTCGAACGCAACACCTCGCTCGAGGGGTTCGAGGAAACCGGCGACACCCTGACCGCCCGGTTGCGCCTGCCCGATGGTCGCGAGGAAATCTGCCAGGCGTGTTACCTCGGCGGCTGCGACGGTGCCCGTTCGATCGTGCGCAAGACCCTGGACACCGGGTTTCCCGGCGGCACCTACCAGCAGGTATTCTACGTCGCCGACGTGCAGGCCAGCGGGCCGGCCCTCAATGGCGAGCTGCACCTGGACCTCGATGAAGCGGATTTCCTCGCCGTGTTCCCGCTGGCCGGCGAAGGTCGGGCGCGCCTGATCGGCACAGTGCGCGACGAGCGCGCCGAAGCTGTCGACACCCTGCAGTTCGAGGACGTCAGCCGCCGCGCCATCGACCACCTGAAAGTGCAGATCGAACGGGTCAACTGGTTCTCGACTTATCGCGTGCATCATCGGGTAGCCGAGCACTTTCGCAGCGGTCGCGTGTTCTTGCTGGGCGACGCCGCCCACGTGCACAGCCCGGCGGGCGGCCAGGGCATGAACACCGGCATTGGCGATGCCATCAACCTGGCCTGGAAACTGGCCGCCGTGCTGAACGGCAGCGCCACCGCGCAACTGCTCGACACCTACGAAACCGAACGCATCGCTTTCGCGCGCAAACTGGTCGCCACCACCGACCGGGTGTTCAGCTTCGTCACCGCCGAAGGGGGCGTGGCCGATCTGCTGCGCACGCGCCTGGCGCCGTTCCTGCTGCCGAAAATGGCGTCGTTCGCCACGACCCGCCAGTTCCTGTTTCGCACGGTGTCGCAGATCACCCTGAATTATCGCGGGATGCCGTTAAGCATCGGCAGCGCCGGACAGGTGCACGGTGGCGACCGGTTACCCTGGGCGCATGACGGTGAAGGGGATAATTTTGAAGCGCTGAAATGCCCGAACTGGCAGGTGCATGTGTATGGCGACACCAGCGACGAAATGATCACCTGGTGCAACGAACACCACCTGCCATTACACGTGTTCGACTGGCGACCGGCATTCGAAGCCGCCGGGCTTGGGCGCAACGGCTTTTACCTGCTGCGTCCGGACACCTACGTGGCGATCGCCGAAACCTGCTCGGACCCGAAGGTGATCGAGCGCTATTTCCGCGATCACGGAATCCGGCCGTTCATGGGGGCTTACTGACCTGACAAAAGGGGGGGAGACCTGAGAGGAGTCTGGCTGCCCCATCGCGAGCAGGCTCGCTCCCACGCAGACTGATCCCACACAGGTTCGGCCGTGTGTATCAGATCCCGGCCAGCGCCAGATCCATCGCGAAGTAGGTGAAGATCAGGTCAGCCCCTGCCCGCTTGATCGCCCCGAGGCTCTCGCGCACCACACGGTCTTCGTCGATCGCCCCGGCCTGGGCGCCGAACTTGATCATCGCGTACTCGCCACTCACCTGGTACGCCGACAGCGGCAGGTTCGAGGCCTCGCGGATGTCGCGGATGATGTCCAGGTAGGCACCGGCCGGCTTGACCATCAGCGCGTCGGCACCTTCCTGTTCGTCCAGCAGCGATTCACGCAGCGCTTCGCGGCGGTTCATCGGGTTCATCTGGTAGCTTTTGCGGTCGCCCTTGAGCGCGCTGCCACCGGCTTCACGGAACGGGCCGTAGAGCGCCGAGGCGAACTTGGTCGAATAGGCCATGATCGCGGTCTGGGTGAAGCCGGCGGCGTCCAGGGCCCGGCGAATCGCCTGGACCTGCCCGTCCATGGCCGCCGACGGCGCAATCACATCGGCCCCCGCACGCGCGGCCGCCACGGCCTGCTTGCCGAGGTTGATCAGCGTCTGGTCGTTGTCGACTTCATGGTTGTGCAGCACACCGCAGTGCCCGTGATCGGTGTACTCACAAAAGCAGGTGTCGGACATGACGATCATCTCCGGCACCGCGTCCTTGGCAATGCGCGACATGCGCGACACCAGGCCATTGTCGCTCCAGGTGTCGCTGCCCTGGCTGTCCAGATGGTGCGAGACACCGAAGGTCATCACCGACTTGATCCCGGCCCGGGCATATCGCTCGATCTCGCCGGCCAGCTTCGATTCCGGAATACGCATCACGCCGGGCATGCTCTTGATCGGCACGAAATCGTCGATTTCTTCCTCGACGAAGATCGGCAGCACCAGGTCGTTCAGGCTGAACTCGGTTTCCTGGAACAGGCTGCGCAGGCTCGCATTGCGGCGCAGACGGCGTGGACGTGCTTCGGGGAACTGGCTGGACATGAACATTCCTGGAAATCGGAGGATAAGACGAAAGTCGTAGGGGACGAGAGCTTATGCCCTATGGGGACGGATACAAACTTCAGCCGCGCAAAAAACCCTTACCACTTCAACAACAATTGTTCGGGAGCGATGGGGCGACGATTCGACTGGCTCGCGAAGGCAGTGGGTCAGTCACGGCATCGTGGACTGACACATCGCCTTCGCGAGCAGGCTCGCTCCCACAGGGCATGGCAGCGATGATCAGGAAACCGCCTTCGGAATTTCCAGCCCGCGCACCACCGCCGGCCGCGCCAGGAAACGCTCCAGCACCCGGGTCACGTTGGGGAAGTTGCCGATGCCCACCAGATCGCCCGCTTCATAGAAGCCGATCAGGTTACGCACCCACGGGAACGTGGCGATGTCGGCGATGGTGTAGCGATCGCCCATGATCCAGTCGCGCCCTTGCAGGCGGCCATCGAGGACTTTCAGCAGGCGTTTGCTTTCCTCGACGTAGCGGTCGCGCGGGCGTTTGTCCTCGTAGTCCTTGCCGGCAAACTTGTTGAAGAAACCGAGCTGGCCGAACATCGGTCCGATGCCCCCCATCTGGAACATCAGCCACTGGATCGTCTCGTAGCGAGCGGCCGCGTCCTGAGGCAGCAATTGCCCGCTCTTGTCCGCGAGGTAGATCAGGATCGCCCCGGACTCGAACAACGCCAGCGGCTTCTCGCCCGGACCGTGGGGGTCGAGGATCGCCGGGATCTTGTTGTTGGGGTTCAGCGAGAGAAATTCGGCGGACAACTGATCATTGTTTTCGAAACCCACCCGATGCGGCTCATAGGGCAGGCCGATCTCTTCGAGCATGATCGAGACCTTGACGCCATTGGGGGTCGGCAACGAGTAAAGCTGAATCCACTCAGGGTATTGAGCGGGCCATTTGCGGGTAATGGGAAACGCAGACAGATCAGTCATAGGTTTGGATCCACCAGAAGATTCAAAGCCACGATCATAGTGGCAACCGCCCCTTTTGGCGTATCAAATTCGCTGATAGGCAAGATCAGCGCAATCCAGGGGGCGTCGGCACCGACGCCGTGTACCCTGTCCATAAATTCGCAACATCCCGTCGATAATCTCTGCTGCAACCCGTCAGAGGATGTCGGTACCTTGTTGCGCTCTTCACCGGAATCGAACCAAACGGGCTTCAGTGGACTCTGAGTTTTGCCCTTTCGGACACGGACCGGCTTCACGACATGGAAAACACCCGACGCTGGGAGCTCGGTGTGCAAGGGTTTGTCAGCCTTAACCGAACGCGCTGAAGAAACGCCAAGCCCATGATGAACCCTTTGAAATACCTCCGACGCCTGAAGCCCCGTGCGTGGGTCCTGTTACCTTCGCTGCTGGCGGTCGGCGGTCTGTTCCTGTCGCTCGAGTCCAGCGAGAGCCGCGCCCAGCCCGTCAACGGCACCCAGACGCTGGTCTTCCTGCGCCACGCGGAAAAGCCTGAAGGCGGCCTGGGCCAGCTCAACTGCCAGGGCCTGAACCGCGCCATCGACCTGGCAACGCTGCTCCCGGAAAAATTCGGCAAGGCCAACTACGTGTTCGCTGCCAACCCGACGCGCAATGTCGAGGAAGGCGAACTGGACAATTCCTACAGCTACATTCGCCCGCTGATGACCATCAGCCCCAGCGCGATCAAGCTCGGCCTGCCGGTGAACATCGAGTATTCGGCCAACGACACCAGCGACCTGGCCGACGAACTGCTGAACAACAAGTACCACAACTCGGTGATCTACACCGCCTGGTCCCACGGCTACCTGCCCGAGCTGATTAACAAGGTCGCCGGCGAAGCCGTCGGCAAGAAACAGAACATCACCGATGACTGGGCCTCCAGCGACTTCGACTCGCTGTTCGTGCTGACTCTGACCTGGCGCAACGGCAAGGCCAGCCTGCAGAGCCACAGCTACAAGCAAGGCCTGGATAACGGCCAGGAAACCTGCCCGAGCTGATCAGCGCCGGCGTCCCATCCGCTGGCGGGCGCTTGAGGGACTGGGCTATCCTGCATGCCCACCTCATTTGCCGGAACATCACCATGCCTCTTTCAACTGCCGCCGCCCCCACCCGGGGCTGGTCGTTCTGGTGGAAACCCGCCCTGTTCATCCTGGTGGCCTGCATCGGCCTCTATTACGTCAAGTGGTCGCCCTACTACGTGAAAGCGTTCGTGGCGGCGGACAACCACAGCATCGGCGCCTCGATCCTCAACGATTCGCAGACCGCCCCCCTGGCCGCCGCGCTGGCTTACGCCAAGGTGTATTTCCTGGCGATCTGGAAAGCCGCGGTGCTGGCGGTGATTCTCGGCTCGCTGCTGCAAGTGCTGATCCCGCGAGACTGGCTGCTGCGTCTGTTCGGCCGTGCCGGTGTGGCCTCCACCGTGCGCGGCGGCCTGTTTGCCCTGCCGGGGATGATGTGCTCGTGCTGCGCGGCGCCGGTGGCCGCCAGCATGCGCCGCTCGAACGTGTCGGTCGGCGCGGCGCTGGCGTTCTGGATCGGCAACCCGGTGCTCAACCCGGCGACTCTGGTGTTCATGGGGTTCGTGCTGGGCTGGGGCTTCACCGCGATCCGCCTGGTGGCCGGGATTGTGCTGGTGTTCGGGGTGTCGCTGCTCGCCCAGCGCATCTCCGGCCCCGAGGCATTGCCGGAAGCGGCTGTCGAAGCGGTGGCCAACGTCAGCGAAAAAGACCCTCAGCCGTTCCTCGCGCGTTGGGGCAAAACCCTGTGGCAGCTGTTCTGGAGCACCATCCCGATCTACATCCTCGCCGTGCTGGTGCTGGGCGCGGTGCGGGTCTGGGTGTTTCCGCACCTTGACGGCGCCATGGCCAACGGCCTGTTGTGGCTGGTGCCGCTGGCGATCATCGGCACGTTGTTCGTAATCCCGACCGCAGCGGAAATCCCCATCGTGCAAACCATGATGACCCTGGGCATGGGCACCGCTCCGGCGGTGGCGCTGCTGATGACCCTGCCGAGCATCAGCCTGCCGTCGCTGCTGATGCTGCGCAAGGATTTCGACAGCCGGGTGCTGGTGAGCGTGGCGTTGATGACCATGGGCATCGGGGTGATCAGCGGGTTGGTCGGCGCGGCGCTGCTCTGAGGCTTTGCCGACGGTCATGGCCGCATCGCTCCCACACTGATCCGTAGCGTTCACACGATCAATGCGGGAGCGACGACTCGACCTGCTCGCGATGGAGCCTGCCGACTCGACACATCACCCTGCGCGCTGACGGCGCTCGCGCAAGTACTCGAACACCTCGTCCCTGCCGCCGGCGAATTCGATCCGCAGGCCTTTCTTCTCCCGCTGAAACGCATACATCGGGTCGTAGTACTCACGCAGCAAGCCCTCGATCCAGCCCCGGTGCAACGCCACCGTCCCGCTGCGGGCCTGCTCCGCCAGCGCGTCTTCCATGAGCACCAGCATCCGCCGATGACGCTCGCCGCCCAGGCGCTTCTGCACGTTGTTCAGGCTGGCCAGCAAGCGCTCGGCAAACAGCCCGAAGCCCTCTTCGCCATGCACGTCGATAAACTCGGCACACAGGTCCACCACGTAGTCGCGCAGGATCCGTTCGACCCGCCCTTCAAGGGTGTCCTCCAGCCAGACCATCGGGAACCGCTGCATGCCCTGGAACAGCGGCAACGGCAAGGCGCAGCTGCCGACCATGCGGCTCTCGTCTTCCAGCACGAACTGCTCGATACCGCAGCTGCGCTTTTTCAGCACGTCCACCGCCAGGCGGTTTTCAAAGTCGATGTTGGATGGCTGACCCGTGGCGCGCTTACCGAAACTGGAGCCACGGTGGTTGGCGTGGCCTTCCAGGTCCAGGCCGTTGCGCAGCTGCGTCAGCACTTCGGTCTTGCCGGTGCCGGTCATGCCGCCGAGCAAGACGAAATCACACTGGGCGACGGCCTGGTCAAGGGTCTGCAGCAGGAAGGTGCGCATGGCCTTATAGCCGCCACCGACCCGCGGGTAATCGATGCCCGCCTCGTCCTTCAGCCATTGCTGGACGATCTGCGAGCGCAAGCCGCCGCGAAAACAATACAAATAGCCGTCGGGATGCGCCCGGGCAAAATCGGCCCAGGCCTGGATACGCTCGGCCTTGATGGCCCCGGACACCAATTGGTGCCCCATCACGATCGCCGCCTGCTGCCCCTGCTCCTTGTAGCAGGTGCCGACGCGCTGCCGCTCGCTGTCGTTCATCAGGGGCAGGTTGACCACCCCCGGAAACGAACCCTTGATGAATTCGATCGGTGCCCGGGCATCCATCATGGGCCGGTCATTGAGGAACAGATCGCGGTAATCGGTGAACTGGGCGGACATCAGAACACCTCGACCGCGTGGGTCTGTCGCTCGACCAGTTCACCGATCGGCGCAAGGCTCAGGCCCAGTTCCGCAGCCACTTCAAGGAATGCTTCGTTGCCTTGCGGCGTCACCGCCACCAGCAGCCCGCCGCTGGTTTGCGGATCGCACAGCACACGCTTGTGCAGTTCCTGGAGGCGTCCGAGCTGACGGGCATAGCTGTCGAAATTGCGCAGCGTCCCTCCCGGCACGCAACCCTGGTCGAGGTAATACTCGACGCCCGGCAGGCGCGGCACGCGGTCGTACTCGATACGCGCCGTGAGGTGGCTGCCTTCGGCCATTTCCACCAGATGCCCGAGCAAGCCGAAACCGGTGACGTCGGTCATCGCGGTCACGCCGTCGAGCTTGCCGAAGCGGCTGCCGGGTTTGTTCAGGGTGCACATCCAGTCGCGGGCCAGGCCGATGTCGCCCTGGCGCAACTTGCCCTTCTTTTCAGCGGTCGTGAGGATGCCGATGCCCAAGGGTTTGGTGAGGTAGAGCAGGCAACCGGCCGTCGCCGTGTCATTGCGCTTCAGGTGGCGCTTTTCCACCAGGCCGGTCACGGCGAGGCCGAAGATCGGCTCCGGCGCGTCGATGGAATGGCCGCCGGCCAGGGGAATACCGGCGGCGTCACACACCGCACGCCCGCCGCGAATCACTTCCCGGGCAACTTCCGGTGCCAGCACATTCACCGGCCAGCCGAGGATCGCAATGGCCATCAACGGATCGCCGCCCATGGCGTAGATATCGCTGATGGCATTGGTGGCGGCGATGCGCCCGAAATCGAACGGGTCGTCGACGATCGGCATGAAGAAATCGGTGGTCGAGACCACGCCGCGCTCTTCATCGATCGAGTACACCGCCGCGTCATCGCGAGAGGCATTGCCGACCCACAGCCTGGGGTCCAGGTTCTGCGCCCCGCTGCCGGCCAGGATCACTTCCAGCACTTGTGGGGAAATCTTGCAGCCACAGCCAGCGCCATGGCTGTACTGGGTCAGGCGGATCGGTTCGCTCATGGGGCACCTCATCGGAACAATGGCGCCGATTCTAACAGAGCGTTGCCCGTGAGATTCGGCCGCCCGGGCGCGCGGTCGAGCAGCGGTCAAAAAAAACCGCCCTTGCGGGCGGTCAAGGTCCTTCACCTGTTCTCAGAAACCCATGCTGAAACTGATCGTCATCGCATGATCCCGGCTTTCTTTCGACACTTGCCCCGAGTAGCCGATTCCCAGTTTCCCGGCCTCACTGACCTGGAAGTCCACGCCCGCCTCCAGCACGGCGCTGTCTCTGGCGATCGGCACGCCCTGGGTGGTGAACGAAGCGCCGCCGTCGATGAAGGTCAGGTCGGCGTCCGGCTTGGTGTCGCCGAAGGCGTGACGCCAGCCGATGGCCGCACGCGGGGTGAACTGGCCACCGTTGGCCAGGGTGATGCGCTTGCCGGCGCGCAGGCCCACGGTGGAGAAGGTGATGTCCTGATCGGCATCGCCCTTGAGTCGCCCCACCCCGCCTTTCTCCTTGGCGGTGTCGCTGTCGTAATTGACGTAGGACAGACCGGCAAACGGTTCCAGGGCGACGCCCGCCGCCTCGACGGTGTACCCGACCTCGCCGAACACCTGGGCGCTGCGGGCATCGTAGTGCGCCTTCAAGCGGTCGTTGTAGGCGCCGACGCTGACATCGCGCTTGCTTTCGATGTCATGCCAGCTGTAGGCCGCGCCCAGGCGCACCGCCAACGCATCGAACTGCGAGTTCAGGTATGCCGCCAGGTGATAGCTCTCGATGGTGGCGTCCGAACGCCGATCACTGGCGTCGATATCGCTGCGGGTGTAGCCGGCGGCCATGCCGACGCGCCACTGATCGTCGAGCTGCTTGTCGGTGCCGAGCATGAAGCCGCTGAGGTTGCGATCGAGGCTGGCGCTGTTGCTGTCGCCATCCGATTCGCCCCAGGCGCCCAGCGCGCGCATCCAGCCGACCATTTCGCCGTGGCAGCCGCTGCTGCTCAGTTGGTTGTCGCTCGGCGCCAGTGCCCGACGCGGATCGTCGGCGGCGCTGCAGGACGGTTGGCGCATGCGGTCGTTGACGGCGTCGCGAATGTAGCGCGAATCCTCGAGGACGGCACTGGCGGTGCTGGCGTGGATTTCCCCGGACAGGTTGTCGAACGCAGCACGGGCACCACCGGTGCTGAGGTTGAGGATTTCATTCTGCAACGTGGCACCGGCCGCGCCGTTGTTCATCAACGCCAACGCGGTGCCGCTCTGGTTGCCGGTGGCGGCGACATCGACGAACGAGCTGCCATTGCGCGTGACCGCCAGGTTCAGCGCGTTGGCGTTGTAGGCCAGCAGCGTGTCGAAGAACGCGTATTGCGGCAGGTCGACGCTGCTGAAGGTGCCGGTCAGCCCGCCGCCGGCAGTGATCAGCGAATACACGGCGCTGCTGCTGAACGGGGCCAGGCTGCGCACCTGCAGGCTGCCACCGAGGCTCGCCGTGCCGCCGATCACCAGCGGTGTCGCCGTGGGCGAACTGACGGTCAACGCCAGCAGGCCGTCAGCGGCATTGGTCAGATTGCCGGTCACGCTCAAGGTCCCGGCCTCGGCGCCGGACGCAACCACGCCGTGGTTGACCACCCCACCGACGCTGCCGTTACCGCTGAGCCCCGCGCCATTGGCCACGGTCACCTGGCCGGCGAGCGATGCCCTCTCGGCCAGACTGCCGACCTGCAGCACGCCCTGGTCCACCGACACCGCACCGCTGAACGGGTGGTTGCCCGTCAGCAGCAACGTCCCGGCGCCGCGCTTGAGCAGGGTCCCGACACCGCTGAGCACCCCGTTGAAGCGACCGGCAAAATTCTGCTGGAACAACAGCCGTGCGTTGTTGAGGAAATTGCCCTGCAGGCTGGTGCTGTTCCCGACCAGCGTACCGCCACTGACCGTCGTGCCCCCGCTGTAGGTGTTGGCGCCGCTGAGGATCAGGGTGCCCGCATCGAGTTTTTCCAGGCCGCCACTGCCCACCAGCGGTGCGCTGATTTCCGTGGTCACGCCCGCGTTGACCCGCACCGGGGCAAGACTGCCGCCCACGCCATTGACCGGAGTCAGACTGCCACCGGCGCCGGCCACCAGGCTGTAGCCGTCGTCAAGAAATTGCAGGCCGGTGAAGCTCTGGTTGCCCACCACGGTCACCGTGCCGCCCTGCCCGCCGAAGATCGCGAACTGACCGTTCGACGCCAGCGCCTGGGTACCGGTCGGATCGGTCCAGACGGTGCCCGGACCCCATACGCCGCTGCCACCACCGATGGTGCCGTTGGGGTTGGTGTTGCCGCCATTCCAGAACTGCACGGTGCCCGGCGCGCCCTGCACCAGCAGATTGACCTGGTTGGCCAGCGCCGTTTGCAGAGTCAGGTTCGCCGCCGACACGGGCAGGCTGCCGTAGACCAGGCCGTTGTCCGTCAGGCTGCCGCCGTAACGGAACAGTTGATAGACCCCGGTGCCGAAGCCGCCCGCATTACTGATGTTCAGCGTGCCGTCGAGGATCAGGTCGCCGGCGACGTCGATCACCGTGGTCGAGCTGGCCGCAGCGCCCAGGCTGAAGTCCAGTTGGGTGCCCGAGGACAATGCCAGCGAACCGACCGACAACGGCGATGCGCCACTGCCACCGAGCAGCGTCGCGCCGCTCGCCAGTTGCACCGCCCCACTCAATTGCCCGCTGCCACCCAGTTTGGCACCGCTGGCAATCGACACATTGGCGCTGCTCAGGCTGCCGTCGACCCGCAACACGCCGACTTGTACATCGGTGTTGCCGGTGAAGCCGTTCTGACCGGTCAGCAGCAATTCGCCCGTACCGGTTTTGCTGAGCGTGCCAGTGCCGGTCAGGTTGCCGGTATAGCGGCCGTCGCTGTTCTGCTCGAAGGTCAGCGCCGCGTTGTTGACGATCGCCCCTTGCAGGCTGCTGGTATCGCCACGGGTAGTGCCCGCGTTCAGGGTGGTGCCGCCGCTGTAGGTGTTGGCGCCGCTGAGCAGCAGGTTGCCGCTGCCGTTTTTCACCAGGCTGCCGCTGCCGGTGATTGCGCCGATCAGGGTTGTGTCCTGAGTGCCGGCCAGGGTCAGCTGCGCGCCGAGGTTGATTGCGTTGGCCAGTTGCAGGGCCGACGTGCTGTCGAGGCTGCCATTGCCCAGGACACTCAACGCACCGCTGCCCAGCGCGCCGTTGTTGCCCAGCACGAGCGAGCCGCCCGTGAGCCGGGTCCCGCCGCTGTAAGTGTTGATGCCGTCGAGGGTCAGGCTGGAAGCGCCGGCCTTGATCAGGCTGCCAGCGCCGCTGACCGCACCGCCGAGGGTCATGGCATTGGAACCGGCAATCGTCAGTGCGCCGTTGAGCAGTACGCCGTTGGCGATGTTGACCGCTGTGTTGCTGTCCAGCGCGGTACCGTCAGCTGCGGTCAACAGCCCGGTGCCGAGGGCGGCGTTGTTGCCCAGCACCAGTTTGCCGCCGTTGAGCGCTGTGCCACCGGTGTAGCCGTTGGCGGCATTGAGCACCAGGGTCCCGGTGTCGTATTTGCCGAGGGTGCCGCTGCCATTGAGTGCCACGCCTATCGTGGCCGTTGCATTCGGATCGACCCGCACGCTGGCGTTGCCCAACGAGCCGTTGATCAGGTTGAGCGAACCGGCGCTGCCGTTCTGCAGGCTGTAGCCATCGCTGACGAATTGCAGACCGGTGATGCTTTGCGCGCCGTTCACCGTGACCGTGCCGGCGCTGCCCTGGAACACTGCGAAACTGTTGGCCCAGGCCTGGTTCAGCGTGCCATCGATGTTGGTCCAGTTGCTGGTGCCGCTGCCCCAGGTGCCGCTGCCGCCATCGATCGCGCCGTTGGCCACCAGTTGCCCGCCGTCCCAGAACTGCACGTTGACGCCGGGCGCGCTGACCAGCAGGTTGACCTGGTTGGCCAGCGCGGTTTGCAGTTGCAGCTCGCCGGGGGTGACGCTGCCCGGCACGCTGCCAATCAGCATGCCGTTGTCGGTCAGGCCACCGGTGTAGTTGATCAGGCGATACACGCCGCTGCCGAAGCCGCCGATGTCACTGACATTGAGTGTGCCGTCCAGGGTCAGGTTGCCGCCGACGTTGACCAGTGCATTGCCGCCACCGGACACCGGCGTGCCCAGACCGACGTCAAAGTTGGAATTGCCGTTGAACACCAGGGAACCCACCGACAAGGTGCTGCCGGTCACGCCCGCCAGATGCCCGCCGTCGGCCACCGTCACCGCGCCAGCCAATGTGCCGCTGCCGCCGAGGGTCGCGCCGCTGTTGACCAGCACATTGGCGCTGGCCAGCGAACCGTTGACCTGCAGGGTGCCGGCATTGACGTTGGTGTCACCGGTCAGGTCGCTGATGCCGCTCAGGGTCAGGGTGCCGGTGCCAAGTTTGGTCAGCCCGCCGTCACCGCTGAGGATGCCGGCGAAGGTGCTGCTGACGTTATTGCCACCCAGGCTCAATGTATTGCCGGTGCCCACCAGCGCGGTGCCGCTGCCGGTGAGGCTGGCCAGACTGCCCGAGGCGCCGAGGTTGAGTGCCGCGCCAGCGGCGAGATTGACCGTGGCGTCATTGCCCAGTGCTCCGGCGCTCAAGGTGGTGAGGCTGCCGGACTGCACGTCGAAGGTGCCGCTGAAGGTGTTGTTGCCAGCCAGAGTCACGTCGGCCAGACCATTTTTGGTCAGGGTGCCGGCGCCGGCGATCACACCGCCGAGGGTCAGGTTGTTGTTACCGGCCAGGCTCAGGTTGGCATTGACATTGAGGTTGTTGGCCAGCACCAGCGGCGCGCTGTTGTCCAGGGTCGAGGCCCCGGCGACGGTCAGGGCGCCGCTGCCCAGCGATCCGCCCGTTCCGAGGGTCAGGGTGCCCGCATTCAACGTGGTGCCGCCGGACCAGGTGTTGATGCCATTGAGGGTCAGGCTGGACGCGCCATTCTTGATCAGACCGCCCGTACCACTGACGCCGCCGCCAAGGGTCAGGTCATTGCTACCGGCGTTGGTGAGGTTGGCGTTGAGCACAACATTGTTGCCCAGGCTCAGCGCGCTGTTGCTGTCCAGGGTCGAAGCGCCGGCCACGGTGAGGTTGCCAAGGCCCAGTGCCGAATTGCTGCCGACGGTCAGGGTGCCCGCGTTGAGCGTGGTACCGCCCAGAAAGTTGTTGTTGCCATTCAGGGTCAGGTTGGCCGCACCATTCTTGGTCAGGCTGCCTGCGCCGTTGATCGCACCGGTCAACGTCAGGTCGTTGCTACCGACGATGCCGAGGTTGCCCGCCAGGTTGAGCGCATTGTTCACGCTGACTGCGGTGGCGCTGTCCAGCGTCGTGCCGTTCGCCGCGTTCAGCGTGCCCGAGCCCAGCGCCGAGTTCGACCCCAGAATCAACCCGCCGGCGTTCAAGGCGACCGGGCCGAGGAAGGCGTTGTTGCCGCCGAGGGTCAGGTTCGCTGCGCCGTTCTTGATCAGGCCACCGGTGCCGCCGATCACGCCGTTGAGGGTCAGCGCATTGCTGCCGAGCACCGTGAGGTTGCCATTGAGCGTCGCGGCATTGCCGAGGGTCACCGCCTGGTTGCTGTCCAGTTGCGTGCCGGCATTGGCGGTCAGCGCACCACTGCCCAGCGCGGTATTGCTACCGACAACGATCTTGCCGCCATCCAGTTGCGTCCCACCGCTGTAGGTATTGGCGCCGTTGAGCACCAGGGTGCCGCTGTCGAGTTTATTGAGAATGCCGCTGCCATCGATGTTGACGCCAACGGTCGCGGTCACGCCCGGGTCGACCCGAATCGCCGTGGTCCCGCCACTGCCGTTGACCGCCGTCAGTTGCCCCGCCGCGCCGTTGACCAGGTTGTAGCCGTCGGTGAGGAACTGCAGACCGGTGAACAACTGGGTGCCATTCACCGTCACCGTGCCGGCGGTGCCCTGAAACACCGCGAAATCGCCGGCCCACGGTTGGTTCACCAGGCCGTTGGCATCGGTCCAGTTGGTGCCGACCGCGCTCCAGGTGCCGCTGCCACCGTCGACGACGCCGTTGGCGATGGTCTGGCTGCCGTCCCAATAGCGGATGTTCGAGTTCGGTGCCGACACTTGAATGTTGATCTGGTTGGCAACGCCGGTCTGCACCACCAGGTCGCCGAGGGCATAGCCGATGGGCACGCTGGCGACATCCAGGCCCAGGTTGTTCAGGCTGCCGCTGTAGTTGAACAGGCGGTAGACACCGACACCGAAGCCGCCGGCATCGGTGACGTTGAGATTGCCGTCGAGGGTCAGGTTGCCGCCGATGTTCATCAGCGACGTGGTCGAAGGCGTGGCGAGGCTGACATCGACGTTGCTGCCGGCACCCAGTACCAACGCGCCGGCCGACAGTTGGTTGCCCGAAGACAACGCCAGATGCCCGCCACTGTTGACGTTGACCGTACCGATCGCCGAGCCGGTGCCGGTAAGGGTGCCGCCGGTGTTGACGTTGACCTGTGCACTGGCCAGCGAACCGCTGAGGTCCAGGGTGCCGCCGTTGATCGCGGTATTGCCGGTGAGGCCGCTGATGCCGGTCAGGTTCAGGGTGCCGCTGCCGACCTTGATCAGGCCGCCGCTGCCACTGAGGTCGCCATCGAAGGTGCTGGTGCTGCTCACGCCGCCGACCGTCAGGGTATTGCTGCCCACGATCAGCACACTGCCGCTGCCCGTCAGCGCGCCGAGGCTGGCATTGCTCGCCAGGTTGAGCCCGGCGCCGGCGCTGATGTTCACCCCGGACGCGTTGCCCAGCGCATCGCTGTTGAGCGTGGTGACACTGCCCGAGACGATGTTCAGCGCACCGGTGAAGGTATTGCTGCCGGCCAGGGTCAGGTCCGACAGGCCGTCCTTGGTCAGGCTGCCGGCGCCGTCGATCACGCCGTTCAGGCTCAGATCATTGTTGCCGGCCACGGTCAGCCCGGCGTTGAGGGTGATGGCATTGCCGATACCGAACGCGGCGCTGTTGTCCAGCGTCGCCGCGCCGCCGACGATCAATCCGCCGCTGCCCAGGCCGTTGGCGTTGCCCAGGGTCAGCGTGCCGGCGTTGAGCGTGGTGCCGCCGCTGAACGTGTTGTTGCCGTTGAGGGTCAGGTTGGCCGTGCCGTTCTTGATCAACTGGCCAGTGCCGCTGGTGACGCCACCGAGGGTCAGGTTCTGAGTGCCGCCGACGGTCAGTGCGGCGTTCAGGCCGATGGCGTTGCTCAGGCTGACCAACGGCGAGTTGCTGTCCAGGGTCGCCGCGCCGGCGACCGTCAGTGCTGCGGAACCCAATGCCGAACTGTTGCCGACGGTCAGGGTGCCGGCATTCAGGGTGGTGCCGCCGAGGAAGTTGTTGGCTGCATTGAGGATCAGGTTGGCCGCGCCGTTTTTCACCAGGCTGCCAGCACCGCCGATCAGGCCGGTCAGGACCAGGTCGGCGCTGCCGCCGACGTTGAGGGCACCGGCCAGGCTCAGCGCGTTATTCAGGCTGACGGCGGTGTTGGCATCCAGGGTGGTGTTGGCTGCGGCGTTCAACGTACCGGAACCGAGCGCGGTGTTGCTGCCGACAATCAGTTTTCCACTGTTGAGCGCCGTATTGCCCAGGTAACTGTTTGCGCCGTTCAGGGTCAGGTCGGCGGCGCCGTTCTTGACCAGTCCGCCGATACCGGCGACCACGCCCCCCAGGGTCAGCGCATTGCTGCCGCCCAGGGTCAGGGTGCCGCCGAGGTTGACGTTGTTGGCCAGGGTGGCCGCCGTGTTGGCGTCCAGCGTGGTGCCGTTCGACGCGTTCACCGAGCCCGTGCCGAGTGCGGTGTTGGAACCGACGATCAGCGTGCCGGCGTTCAGGGCGGTGGTGCCGGTGTAGGTGTTGCTGCCGTTGAGGGTCAGGCTGGATGCGCCGGTCTTTATCAGGCCATTGGCGCCACTGATCACGCCGCCGAGGGTCATCGCGTTGGCGCCGCCCGCCGTCAGGTTGGCGTTGAGGATGATGGCGTTGTTCAGGGTCACGGCCGCGGAGCTGTTGAGGGTGCCCGCACCTTCCACCGACAGGGCGCCGCTGCCCAGTGCGCCGCCGTTGGCGACGGTCAGGCTGCCGGCATTGAGCGTCGTGCCACCGGTGTAGGTGTTGACGCCCCCCAGCGTCAGGTTGGCCGCGCCATTCTTGACCAGTTGGCTGACGCCGCTGATCACGCCGCCGAGGGTCAGGCCGCTGCTGCCACCGATACCCAGGCTGTTGTTGAGGACGATGTTGTTGTTCAGGGTGACAGCGGTATTGCTGTCGAGCGTCGCCACACCGCCCACAGTGATGTTGCCGCTGCCCAGCGCGGCGGCATGCCCCGCCGTGACGGTCCCGGCGTTCAACGCCACGCCACCGAGGAACGTGTTGGCGCCGTTGAGAATCAGGTTGGCCGCACCGTTTTTGGTCAGGCCGCCACTGCCACTGACCACGCCGCCCAGGGTCAGGTTGGCGCTGCCGCCGACGTTCAGGTTGCCGCCGAGGCTGACCGCGTTGGTCAGCGCCACCGTGGTGCTGGCGTCGAGGGTGGTCCCAGCCGCCGTGGTCAATGCGCCGGTGCCCAGCGCCGTGTTGGAGCCGACCGACAGCGTCCCGGCATTCAGCGCGGTGCCGCCAGAAAACGTGTTGTTGCCGCTGAGGGACAGACTCGCGTTACCGTTCTTGATCAGATTCCCCACGCCACTGACGACCCCACTCAGGCCCAGCGCCTGAGTGCCGCCAAGGGTCAGTCCGCCCGCCAGCCCGACGGCGTTGGCCAGAGTCACCGCCGTGGTCGCATCCAGCGTAGTGCCGGCGGCGGCGCTCAGTGCGCCGGTGCCGAGCGCGGTGTTGCTGCCGACGAACAGGCTGCCGCCGTTGAGCAGGGTGTTGCCGGCGTAGGTGTTGTTGCCGCTCAGGCTCAGGGCGGCGGTGCCGGACTTGGTGATGCCACCGGTGCCGGACAGCACGCCGGCCAGGGTCAGGGCATTGCTGCCGAGCACGGTGAGGGCGCCGGTCATCGCAACATTGTTGCTCAGGGTCACGTTGGCGGTGCTGTCGAGAGCGGTGCCGGCGGCGGTGTTCAGCGCCCCGCTGCCCAGCGAGTTGTCATTGCTCACCCGCAAGCTGCCGGCGCTCAAGGTGGTGGTGCCGGTGTAAGCGGTATTGGCGCCAGCGAGGGTCAGGCTGCCGCTGCCGGTCTTGGTGATGCCGCTGCTGCCGCTGATCAAGCCGCCGAGGGTCAGAGCCCCTGTCCCGGTGGCGGTCATCGTGCCGCCCAGGCTGATCGCGTTGTTCAGGGTGATGGTGCCCGGCGCCGACAGGCTCGTCGCCCCGGTGAAGTTGATCGTGCCGGTGCTCAGCGCCAGGTTGTTGCCCAACTGCACCGTACCGCCGTTGAGCGTGGTATTGCCCAGGTAGGTGTTGGCGGCACTGAGGTTCAACTGGCCGGTGCCGGTCTTGACGAGGCCCCCGCTTCCGGAGATCACGCCACTCAGGGTCGTGCCATTGGTGCCCTGCACGGTCAAGCCAGCGGCGCCGAGCGAGACCTGGTTGCTGATGTTCAACCCGGCGTTGCTCGCCTCGATGGTCCCGCCGTTGGAGGTCAGCACGCCGCTGCCAAAGGTGGCGTTGTTGTTGAATCGGGCGATCCCCCCATTGAGCGTGGTGGAGCCGCTGACCAATGGCCCCTGCAAGGTCCAGGTGCCGCTGTTCACGGTCAGGTTGTTGAAGTTGACGTAAGTGGCGCTCGAAGCTGTGCCTGCGCTGCCTGTGCCACCGCCAATCCCCCCGGCATTTTGCAGGACCAGGCGGTTGTTGCCGCCGGCACCGCCGTCGACCTGCCCGGTGGGGGCGAACGTCAGGTTGATGTTGAGCAGGCCGCCAAGACCGACGCTGATCTGCACACCGTCTCCCACGTTGACCGTCGAGCCGGTGACGGCGGTGAAGGTGTTGGTGCTGCCCGCCCCCATCGACACGCCGCCGGTGATGGCACCGGCGTTGGTGAAGGTGTTGCCCGTCGCTGAGCTTTCGAAGGCGATCCGCCCGTTGATCACGCCGGTGCTGCTGTTGGTCATGTTGACCTGAGAGCCGCCGTAGATGCCGACCACCGGGGTATCGGCCAGGGTCACGCCGCCAATCGACAGGCCTGTCGAAGTGATGGTGCCGTGGTTGGTGATGTTGGTGGTGCCTGTCGCCGCGTTGTTCACGCCGATGGCCAGGCCGTCGATGCTGGTCAGGTTGAGCCCGAGCAGCGCGCCGGTCCCGCGTATGTACGCGCCGGCATTATTGACCACATTGACCAGGCTGACCCCACCGTTGCCGATGAACACGCCACCGCTGAGCAGTGAGATCGCGCCCAGAATCGCCGGATCGATGATGCCGGCGTTGTTCAGGCTGATGTTGACCCCGGTCAGGCTCAACACCCTGCCGCCGAGTGCCGCGTTCATTTGTGCAGCGCTGTCGACGTTCACCGTCAGGCCGTTGGCGGCGCTGCTGAAGTCATTGGGAAACAACGGCAGCCCCGGCAGCCCCGGCAATCCGGTGCAGGTCACCGTCGAGCCGGACACCGAGCAGGCGGCAAGCGCTTCGGGGCTCACTGCCCCGAACAACAACCCGGCGAGCCCCAGACGCACGGCGAAGCGAAGGGTGGAAAAACCTGTACCCGAGGCGATACCGAACCTTGCTTGCACGGCGGACTCCTTGTGGCCGAACCACTCTTCCATGAAGGCCGTACAGCAATGGCGGGCAACCGCCGATGCGAGATCCGAACTGCTACGACCGTAAATGCTGTTTCATTGTTGACACACGGTAGTAGAGGCGCCGCATCGGGACACACTCGAAATAGCGTTAATACTTTCCTACAGGAAGGCTCTGGGACGAGCAATTGCAGGGGTCTCGCCCAGAAAGGGGGAGCGAAAAAAAGGTGGGAGCGAGCCTGCTCGCGAAGGCGCTCGGTCAGTCAAAGGTGTTCTGGCCGACACAACACTATCGCGAGCAGGCTCGCTCCCACCTCACAGGATCAAGGCATCAGGATGACTTTGTCGCCACGGCCCTGATTGACCTCGGCGTAGCGCTCCAGTCCCTGTTCCAACGGCGATTCCACCAGGCCTTTGGGCAGCGGCAGAAGCGCCTGGTCGAAGAACCGGCCGAATTGATCGAGCATCGCTGCACACGCCTGTACGCCATACAGCAACGAGTTGATCCCCACTACCGAACCGCCCTTGCGGTACAGCGCCAGGGCCGGCAACTGCACCAGGCCATCCACCGGGGCGGCGATGATGGCGATGCGGCCGAAGGTGGCCAGCGCCGCGACGGAGGCCGGGAGCCAGAAACCGGTGGTGTCGAAGATCACCTCGGCGCCACCGCTGAACACCTCATTGACCTGGGCGCCCAGGTCCTCGGGTTTTTCCAGTTGCAGCGTCTGATACCCCTGAGCGTGCAAATCCTTGACCTGCTCCGGCCGACGCGCCGCCGCCAGCACCCGGGCGCCGCGCACCTTCGCCAGGGCCAGCGCGGCCGTGGCCACCGCCCCGCCGCCGATCACCAGCAAGCGGGTATCGGCCGTTACCAGGCTGCGCTCCAGCGCATCCCACGCCGTGGTATAGGGCACGCCGAGGCTGGCAGCCTGGGCGAAGCTCAAATGCGTAGGCTTGAGGGCGACACCGTTGGCCGGCAGCTTGACGAACTGCGCGTGGGAACCATCGGCGAAAAAGCCCAGCTCACGGCCCGTGCCCCAGACCTCCCGGCCCAGCAACGCCTGTGGTCCCTCGACCACGACCCCGGCGAAGTCACGACCGGGGATGCGCGGCAACGTGGTGTAGGGGAAACGTCCGAGCACGTTCTTCACATCGCTGGGGTTGAGACCGGCGGCCTTGATCTCGACCAGCACTTCATCGGCGCCGGGAACGGGGGTCGGCACCTCGACAAGGCGCAAGGCTGCGAGGTCACCGGTTTTATCGAACTGCAATGCTTTCATGGGTGTGTCCATCGAACAGGGAGAGGGAATTCAAGAGATCCAGCCAGCCACCAGCTGCCGACCCATCGGCCACAGTTTTTCACCGGCGAGCATGCCAAGCAGGCCGATCAGCGCGATGGCGGGCGGTGCGGGGGAACGAAAGTCCAGTGCGCCGTAAAGCAGGCCGACGCCCAGACCGATGACCAGCGAGATGAAGTAACTCATGGCAGACTCCGTGGGCCATTGGGGTAGGCGCACAGTCTAGGGAGGGGTCAGGGTGAGCACCGGCCATGTGCTTCTGAATTTCGGACAAACCGTTCGCCTGCCGATTCACTGCAGGAGCGAGCTTGCTCGCGAGCATCGCAAGAACACCGCTGGGTGTCAGGCTGCCAGCGTCATCGTTGACGACCCTCGCGAGCGCGCTCGCGCCGACAGGGCATCAGGGTATCGGCGCGGTCAGGATTGGTTCGCCGCAAACTGCGAAGGCGCGACGCCCAGTTCGCGGCGGAACATGTCGCTGAAGCTGCTGGGCGAATAACCCAGTTCCCGGGCGATGGTGCTGACGGCCACGCCCTGGATCAGCTCGGCTGCCGCGATGGCCAGTTGCACCTGACGACGCCACTCGGCGAAGCCCATGCCCAGGCCGTCCTTGAACAGCCGCGCCAGGGTGCGCACGCTGGCGCCGGCGTTTTCGGCGTGCTGTTCGAAGGGGATGTCCAGCGACGGTGCGGCCATGACGGCCTGGCACAGGTTCATCAGGCGCCGGTCGGAGTCGTCGGGCAAGGGGATTTTCAACCGCGAACGCCTGGCTCGTTGCAGTTCAAGCAGCGCCAGGCCGACCAGCGCCTCGTAATACTCCGGTGCACCGTCATCCCCCTGTTCCACCAGCCCGACAATCAGCTCGCGCAGCAGGCCGCCGACCTCGATCACCTGGACCGTGGCATCCAGGGTTGCCGCCAATGCCGGGCGCAGGTAGATGTTGCGCATCTGCAGGTCCGACACCACACGTATCCCATGAGGCACACCGGGAGGCAGCCACACGGCCCGTTGCGGCGGCACCACCAGGGCTTCGTGCGGGGTTTCGACCCACATCACCCCGCTCATCGCATACAGCAACTGGCCCCAGGCATGCTCGTGCGGCTCGATGTACAAGCCGCGCGGATAGGTGCGTGCCAGCGGTTGCACGGGCACATCGGTGTCGCTCAGGTCAGGGGGGGCGGCAAGGGCCATGGGCAGCAATCATTGGGCTTTCTGAAGCCTGCATGGTAACCAGCCGCACGCCCCGTCGCCACTCGCAGCCACCGTCTGACAATCCGACTGAATTTTCCGCGACCCGCACGATCCTTCTATTACTACAGGGAGGAATACGGGTTTTATGAACAACGCAAAACTTTTCGTGATTGAGTACACCCTTCATGGCGCCCCCAAGTCGTTCATTATCCGCCTGGACAAGATGGATAATGCCGAGGCCTGGCACTGGGCGAGCTGCGACGCCGGCGTGGGTCGGATTCCACGCTTTGGCCGGGAGAAGGTGCAAAAGACCAGCAAGCCGATGGCTGAAAAGTTCGGCGTGGAGAACGTCAAGTGGCGCCCGGCGAACTGATCGATGAAAGGTGATTCGAGCGATCGGTGATCCGCGCCTGAAACGGCGAGTGGAGCCTGAACAGGCTCCACTTTTTTATGCGTGGCCGCTAGCCATGGGCGCACTTGCAGCCTTTGCTCGAGCACGCCTCACCGTGCTCGTGATGCTTGGCGCAGGCTTCGCAGCAGTAGTGCTTGCCGTGGCGGGCAATGGGATGCGCGCCCAGTTTGCAGGAACATTTGGGGCAGTCGCAGGTACTTTCGCTATCGATCATGAGTCTGACTCCGTGGTGTGGTCGTCCGGTCTCGCGAATACGATCCGTCTTCTCAGTTTAGGAGTCGCTGCACGAAGCGGAGTTCAAGCGGTGCGGGTACTGCTGCGGTACATGAACACCAGCGCCAGTCCCAGCAACACCATCGCCAGGATCCGACTGCCCGACAGCTCGATCGACGGGTTGCCCAGCCAGCCGAAGTTGTCGATCAGCATGCCCATGCCCAGTTGCCCGACGATCACCGCCACCGTCGCCACGGCCGTACCGACCCGCGGCACCGCACCGACCATGACCATCATGTACACCACCCCGAACAACGCGCCGCTGAGTTGCCATTTCGGCACGTCGAGCAGGGTCACGGCATGGGCCGGTTCGAAGAACAGGATAAGCAACCCGGTGCTCACCGCGCCCACCACGAAGGTCAGCAGACTGCTGCGCAAAACACCGACGGTCTCGCCCAGGCGCCCGTTGATTGCGGCCTGCACGCTCAGCACCGCACCGGCGGCCACGACCACCACCAACAACATAATCAGATTCATCATCAACCCCGAGCGATCAGAACAAGTGCCGCGACAATCAACAGCAACGCCAGCCAGCGCTCACCGTTGACTTTCTTGCGGGTGGCGCCGAACCAGCCGAAATGGTCGATCAGCACGCTTTTGCCCACCTGGCCGGACAGGATCGCGATCATCGTCATGGCAATGCCGATGTGCGGCGTGGCCAGGGTCAGCACCACCACGTACATCGGTCCCAGGAAACCGCCGATCAACTGCCAGCGCGGCAGGTCGCCGAGGGCCGGCCCCTTTTGCGGGCCACTGAACAACAGCAACAGGAACAGAATCGCCGAGCCGACACCGAAGATGCTCAGGGTCGCCCACAGGTGACCGACCTGCCCGCCCAGCGGCCCGAGCAACCCGGCCTCCACGGACAGGCCCATACCGGCGAGGATGACCAGGGGCAACAGCAACAGGCGCAGCCCGGGTTTGGTTTTGGACGTCGTGACGACGCTGACGTCGTCGATTGAAGAAGATTGCATTTGCAAGGCACCTACCGTTGAAACAACGAAAACCCTGTGGGAGCGAGCCTGCTCGCGATAGCGGTGGGTCAGTCGATATCAATTCACCTGACAGACCGCTATCGCGAGCAGGCTCGCTCCCACAGGTTGTGCGCCATTATCCTGTGGTGTCGCTTTGCAATAAATGGGAGCATCCTGACAACACTTTTGCGCAACTCGCACAGCAGGATGAATCCATGCACGGCCTCAACGAACTGGGCTTCAAAGCCCTTCGACTGTTTGTCGCGGTACTCGACCACGGCAGTTTTTCCGAAGTCGCCCGTCGCGAAGGCCTGGCGCCGTCGTCGATTTCCCGGCAGATCCAGTTGATGGAGCAGGCGCTGAGCCAGCAATTGCTCTACCGCCATACCCGCGCAGTCACGCCCACCGAAGCCGGGCGCATGCTCGGGCATCATGCGCGGCTGGTGCTGGTACAACTGGAAGAAGCCGAGCAAGCCTTGCAGGAACAGCAAAGCGAACCCACGGGACTGGTCCGGCTCAACGCGCCGGTGGTGTTCGGGCAACGCCACCTGACTCCCTGGCTCGGGCGCCTGTGCGAGCGCTATCCGAAACTGCAACTGGATATCCAGCAGACCGACAGCTACATCGACCCGCTGCAGGAAGGCGCCGACCTGCTGTTCCGGATTGGCCCGCTGCACGATTCCAGCATGCAGGCTCGCATACTCGCGCCCCATCGCTTTCAGGTGGCGGCCAGCCCGGCCTACCTCGAACGCCATGGCACCCCGCAACACCCCGCCGACCTGGCGGCGCATCAATGCCTGGCCTACAAGGGCGTCACCGGCCAGCAGCGCTGGTTTTTCCGCCAGGGCCAGGGGGACTGGACGCCGTACTCGGTCAGGGGGCCGATCACCGGCAACCACGCCGACACCCTGACCCAGGCCGCCGAACAAGGCCTGGGGCTGGTGATGTTTCCGTCCTGGTTGATTGGCGAGGCGGTGCGCAACGGCACGCTGGTGCCTGTGCTGGGCAATTACCAGGTGTCCAACAGCCTGGAGCCGCAACAGATCGCCGTGCTCTGGCCAGGGAGCCGCCGGTTGTCGGTGAAGGTGCGCACGGTGATCGATTTCTTTGTCGAGTGCTTCGGGCCGGTGCCCTATTGGGAGAGGCCCTAGCTCAGGCACCCCATCCAAGGTGGGAGCGACGGTGCGACGACTCGCCTTGCTCGCTCCCACACAGGTCGCTTAGATGCGGAACTGCCCCACCAGGCTGCCCAGGCGCTGACCGAGGTCCGCCAGACTGCGGGACGTCTGCGCACCGAGCTGGGTTTCACCGGCGACGTTATCCACGGCCTCGGCGATCTGATGCACGCTGCGGTTGATCTCTTCGGCCACGGCGGTCTGCTCTTCGGCGGCGCTGGCGATCTGCGCGTTCATCGAGTTGATGGTGGCGATCAGTTGCGCCATGGTGTCCAGCGACGCCCCGGCTTCATTGGCCTGGGCCGAGGTGCCGTCGCCGGCCTCGCTGGAACGGCGCATCGCCTCCACCGCCGACTGGGTGCCGGCCTGCAAGCGGTCGATCATGCCCTGGATTTCCTGGGTACTGATCTGCGTGCGACTGGCCAGCGCACGGACCTCATCGGCCACCACCGCAAAACCACGCCCGGCTTCACCGGCACGGGCCGCTTCGATGGCGGCGTTGAGCGCCAGCAGGTTGGTCTGTTCGGCAATCGAACGAATCACCCCGAGCACACTGACAATCGATGCCACGTCCTTCTGCAGGCTGTCGAGGGACACCCCGCTGCTGCGGATGTCGTCGACCAGCGCATGGATCTTCACGATGCTGCCGGCCACCACGCGCTTGGCGGCCTGGCCTTCCTCGTCGGTCTGCTGGGCGGCGACGGCGGCGTTCTGCGCGCTCTTGGCCACTTCCTGGGCAGCCGCCGACATCTCATTGATCGCCGTGGCGACCTGATCGGTCTCGTGGCGCTGACGCTCCATCGCCTGATCCGAGCGATGGGCCTGGTCCGAGACCTGATGCACCAGCCCGGTCAGTTGCGACGTCATTTCGGTGATCTGGCGCACCAGGCCGTGGATCTTGTCGACGAAACGGTTGAACGAACCGGCGAGTTCGCCCAGTTCATCCTGGCTGGTGATGGTCAGGCGTCGGGTCAGGTCGCCCTCGCCGGCTGCGATGTCATCGAGGTTGGCTTTCATCAGGTGCAACGGCCGCAGGATGGTGTTGGCCAGCAGCATGCCCGCGGCGGCAATCACCAGCAGTACCACGGCGGCGATGCCGATGATGCTCAGCAATACGCCCTCCATGCGTTCCTTGACCTTGGCTTCGACCACCGCCACCTGCGCCTCGATACCGTCGAGGTTGACCGAGGTGCCGACCGCCATGTCCCATTTGGCCAGGTACTCGGTGTAGCCGAGTTTGGGCACCAGCACCGCATTGTTGCTGGGCAGTGGCGAGCTGTATTGCAGGTAGTGGGTGCCGTCCTTGGCGACCTGCACCAGGTCGCGGTTGACGTAGACGCCGTTCGGATCACGGTTGTCCTTGAAGCTCTTGCCCACGCCTTCGGGGCTGTTGGCCTTGAACAGGCGCACGGTGTTGGAGTCGTAGCCGAAGAAGTAGCCTTCCTTGTCGTAACTGATGTTCGACAGCAGCTTGATCACTTGCGCCCGCGCCGCGTCATCGCCTGGCGCGGCGGCGTCGTAGAGCGGCTTGATCGCCGTCATGGCCACGGCCACGTAGCTTTTCAGCGTGTCCTTGGCATTACTGAGCAAGCGTTCGCGCGTCTCCTCGACTTCCTTGCGCGCCTGTTCCTGCAGCACGAAAAACGTGGTAAGGCTGATGACCAGCGCAAAGAGCAACACCGGGAGAACGGCAAGGGACAGGACTTTAGCCTTCAGGCTCATGCGCATGACGGATCACTCTTTTGAATTTATTGGCGTGGTCAAAGGGTATAACGGCACGCCGGGTCAAAAGTTGAGTCAGGTCATGACTGTGAAGATCAGCGCCCCCCCTGTAGGAGCGAGCTTGCTCGCGAAGGTGGTCAACGATAACGCTGGACATCTGATACCCAGCGGTGGTCTTGCGTCCTTCGCGAGCAAGCTCGCTCCTACAGAAGAGTGGCGCGCTGGTCAGAGGACCATCGCGGCCACCCAGCCGAATGCCAGCAGCGGCAGGTTGTAATGCAGGAAGGTCGGGACCACGGTGTCCCAGATGTGGTGGTGCTGACCATCGATGTTCAGGCCGGAAGTCGGACCCAGCGTCGAGTCCGAAGCGGGTGAACCGGCGTCGCCCAAGGCTCCGGCGGTGCCGACGATGCACACGATGGCGATCGGGCTGAACCCCAGTTGCACGCACAGCGGCACGAAGATCGCGGCGAGGATGGGCACGGTGGAGAACGACGAACCGATGCCCATGGTCACCAGCAGGCCGACCAGCAACATCAACAACGCGCCGACGCCCTGGCTGTGCCCGATCCACGCCGCCGACGCTTCGACCAGCGTCTGCACCTGGCCGGTGGCTTTCATCACCTCGGCGAAACCCGAGGCGGCGATCATGATGAAACCGATCATCGCCATCATCTTCATGCCTTCGGTGAACAGATCGTCGGTCTCGCGCCACTTGACGATGCCCGACACCGAGAAGATCAGGAACCCCACCAGCGCGCCGATGATCATCGAGTCCAGCAACAGCTGGATGATGAAGGCCGCCGCGATGGCCACGCCGGCCACCATCAGGCTCAACGGGTTGTACGTGACCGCGACCTGCTCGACCTGTTCGATCCTGGCCAGATCGTAGACGCGTTTCTTGCGGTAACTGATAAAGGCGACCGCCAACCCCACCAGCATGCCCAGCGCCGGAATGCCCATGGCATGGGTGACGTTGATGCCGCTGATGTCCACGCCGCTGCGGGCCACGTTGGCCAGGAGGATTTCATTGAGAAAAATGTTGCCGAAACCCACCGGCAGGAACATGTACGGGGTGATCAGGCCGAACGTCATGACGCAGGCGATCAACCGGCGATCGAGTTGCAGCTTGGTCAGCACATACAACAGCGGCGGGACCAGCAACGGAATAAAAGCGATATGTATCGGCAGAATGTTCTGTGAAGCGATGGCCACCCCCCACAGCAAACCGATCAACAGCCATTTGACCTGGCGACCGCCCGTAGCGTGTTGTCGATCGACCATGGCCAGGGCCTTGTCCGCCAGCGCATGGGCCAGGCCGGATTTGGCAATCGCCACCGCGAAAGCGCCGAGCAAGGCGTAGGACAGCGCCACCGTCGCCCCACCGCCCAGGCCGCTGTTGAACGCCTTGAGAGTGGCGTCGATGCCCAGGCCGCCGCTCAGGCCACCGACCAGTGCGCCGACAATCAGCGCGATCACAACGTGCACGCGGGACAGGCTGAGTATCAGCATGACGCCGACCGCGGCAATTACAGCATTAATCATCGTTACCTCAAGGCAGGCGAAAAGCGTCCGGCCGGCAGTCTGCGATGAGCGGCCAGCGGATACGGAATCGGGTTTTATCAGAGGGCGGGCACTTTGCAGCAAGCGCGCACCGGCTGCAACCCTCAAGAAAGTCGATTGTGCGCCGCTATAGTGCAAAGTCTTGGATATTTATCGAATAAGGACAGCTCCATGTCACCGCGACAACTTTCCATCCAATGGAAAATCACCCTCCTCGCCGGCCTTTGCCTGGCGGGTATCGTGACCTTGCTGGTCGGGCTTTCGCTGTATCGCATGGAGCACAGCTCCGAGCTGGTGAAAGCCTCGAGCATGGAGATGCTGACCGAAGCGGCCCAGGCCCGTATCGAATCCCAGGGCGAGGTCCAGGCGCTGAGTATTCGCCGCCAGTTCATGGATGCCTATCAGTATGGCCATGGCTTTTCACGGCAGGTGCTGTTCCTGCGCGATCAGGCGGAAAAGCGCTTCCTCGATGCCTTCGACCTGCGTGAGGACCTGACCCGCCAGGTCAAGTCGGCGCTGCAGGCCAACCCGGACCTGCTGGGCCTGTCCCTGGTGTTCGAGCCCAATGCGCTGGACGGCAAGGACGAACTGTTCGCCGAGCAAGCGGAACTGGGCAGTAACGACAAGGGCCGCTTCGCGCTGTACTGGTCGCAACCGACACCCGGCAAGTTGACCTCGATGGCGCTGCCGGAAAGCGACATCTTCGACACCCGCACCGGGCCCAGCGGCGAGCCCGCCAACACCTGGTTCACCTGCCCGCGGACCTCGCTCAAACCCTGTGTGATCGAACCTTACTTCTACAAGATCGACGGCCAGGACGTGCTGATGACCAGCATCGTGTTCCCGTTGATGCTCAACGGCAAAGTCATCGCCTCACTGTCCGTGGACCTCAACCTCAACAGCCTGCAGGCGGTCAGTCAGGACGTGAGCAAGAAACTCTATGACGGCCAGACCCGCGTCAGCATCGTCAGCCCGGCCGGCCTGCTCGCCGGCTACAGCCCGGATGCCGGCAAGCTCGGCCAGCGCCTGGAGGCCGTGGACAAGACCAATGGCACCGAACTGACCCACCTGCTGGCGGCCAGCCGCACAACCACCAGCCTGCACAGCGAACATCAGTTGAAAGTGCTGTCGCCCTTCCAGGCGATCCCCGATGGCAAGCCCTGGGGCGTGTTGCTCGATGTGCCGGAAAAAGTCCTGGTCGGCCCGGCCGAAACGCTGAAGAAACAACTGGACGACAACAACACCACAGGCAGCCTGATTGAACTGGGCCTGGGCGTCCTCGCGGCGCTGATCGGTCTGGTGCTGGTGTGGTTGATGGCACGCAGCGTGACCCGACCGATCCTGGGCGTGGCGCACATGCTCGAAGACATCGCCAGCGGCGAAGGCGACCTGACCCGTCGGCTGGCCTACGACAAGCCGGATGAACTGGGCCAGTTGGCCGGCTGGTTCAACCGTTTTCTCGACAAGCTGCAACCGATCATCGCCGACGTCAAAAGCTCGGTACAGGACGCCCGCAACACGGCGGACCAATCCTCCGCCATCGCCACGCAAACCAGCGCCGGCATGGAACAGCAATACCGCCAGGTCGACCAGGTGGCGACCGCCTCCCACGAAATGAGCGCCACCGCCCAGGACGTCGCCCGCAGCGCGGCGCAGGCGGCACAGGCGGCCAGGGAGGCAGATCAGGCGACCCGTCGCGGATTGACGGTGATCGACCAGACCACCAGCAGCATCGATCACCTGGCCGACGACATGAGCGCCGCCATGGTGCAGGTCGAAGGGCTGGCGGCCAACAGCGAGAAAATCGGGTCGGTGCTGGAAGTGATACGTGCCATCGCCGAGCAGACCAACCTGCTGGCCCTCAACGCCGCCATCGAAGCGGCCCGCGCCGGTGAAGCCGGACGCGGTTTCGCCGTGGTCGCCGACGAAGTGCGCAACCTGGCGCAACGCACCCAGGCGTCGGTTGAAGAAACCCGTCTGGTGATCGAACAGCTGCAAAGCGGCACCCGGGATGTCGTGGGGTCGATGAACAACAGCCATCGCCAGGCCCAGGGCAGCGTCGAACAAGTCAGCCACGCCGTGACGGCGTTACGCCAGATCGGCGACGCGGTCACCGTGATCAGCGACATGAACCTGCAGATTGCGAGCGCCGCCGAACAGCAAAGCGCGGTCGCGGAAGAGATCAACAGCAACGTCGCGACGATTCGCGATGTCACCGAATCGCTGTCGGGGCAGGCCAATGAATCGGCCCGGGTGAGCCAGTCGCTCAATAGCCTGGCGAACCAGCAGCAGGGGTTGATGGACCAGTTCCGCGTCTGAAGTGCAAACCCGGAACACTGAGTGAGCCTGGCGATGGCGGTGGGTCAGTCGACGAAGAGGTCGACGGTACAGGCCTCATCGCGAGCAGGCTCGCTCCCACAGGGCTGACCGGTGGAGCGCAGATCAGCGTTCAGGCAGTTCGACGACCACCTTCAACCCGCCCCACTCGCTTTCCTCCAGCCGCAACACCCCGCCCCAGGTGTCGACGATGTCGCGCACGATCCCCAGGCCCAACCCGTGGCCGTCGGTCTGTTCGTCCAAGCGGGTGCCGCGGTTGAGCACCTGGTCTCGTCGGTCCTGGGGAATGCCGGGGCCGTCGTCTTCCACGTTCAGCGCAAATCCCGCCGCCGTCTCGACCACGCTCAAGCGCACCTCGGCGTCCGCCCACTTGCAGGCGTTGTCCAACAGATTGCCCAGCAGTTCCAGCACGTCCTCGCGGTCCCACGGCAATTGCAGACCCGCCGGAGCGCGATAACTCAGTTCGAGGTGCTCGCCGTGAATCATGTTCAGCGTGGCCAGTAGCCCCGGCAGCTCCCCATCGCAATCGAACAGCGCCCCCGGCAGTGCATCGCCGGACAGACGCGCACGGTTGAGCTCGCGGCCGAGTCGCTGCTGCACCTGTTCCAGTTGCGCCGTGAGCAGTTTGCGCAGCTCGGGGTGGGCATCGAGTTTTTCGCTGGAGGCCACGCTCAGCAACACCGCCAGCGGGGTCTTCAAGGCATGGCCGAGGTTGCCCAGGGCATTGCGCGACCGCTTGAGGCTGTCTTCGGTGTGGGCGAGCAAGTGGTTGATCTGCGCCACCAGCGGTTCGAGCTCCACCGGCACCTGGTCATCCAGCTGTGAGCGCTGGCCCTGCTGCAACTGCGCGATCTGCTCGCGGGCCCGCTCCAGTGGCCGCAGTGCACGGCGCACGGTGACCCGCTGCATCAGCAGAATCACCAGCAACCCGAACACCCCCAACGCCAGCCCCACTTGCTGCACGCGCTTGAAGCTGTCGCGCACCGGGGTGTAGTCCTGGGCGACGCTGATGGAAATCGACTGGCCCAGGCGCCGATAGTCCGAGCGCAACACCAGCAGTTGTTGCCCTTCCGGCCCCAGTTGCAGGTTGCTGTGCAGGCCGGGATGGTCGAGCCTCGGCAGCTCCTGGTCCCACAAGGAGCGGGAGCGCCAATGGCTGTCGGCAAAATCGATGCGGAAGTAATGCCCGGAAAAGGGTCGCTGATAGGCCGGCGACAGCCGCCGCTCATCCAGTTGCAAGCCTTGCGGCCCGCGCACCAGGGCGACCAGCAGGTTCTCGCTGTCGTTGCGCAGTCCGGCCTCGAGGTAGCGCTGCAAGCCTATTTCGAACAGCCACAGGCTGGTTTGCGCCAGCACCAGGCCGACGATCACCATCACGCTGATCAGCCCCAGGCTCAAGCGGCGCTGGATCGACCTCACTGCGCCTGGCCGCCGAACAGATAACCCTGGCCGCGCCGGGTTTCGATCACGCTGCGCCCGAGTTTGCGCCGCAAGTGGTTGACGTGGACTTCCAGCACGTTGGAGTCGCGCTCGGTTTCACCGTCATACAGGTGTTCGGCGAGGTGGCTCTTGGAAAGGATCTGCTCGGGGTGCAGCATGAAATAGCGCAGCAGGCGAAATTCCGCCGCCGTCAGTTGAATGTCGGCGCCGTCGCGGGTCACGCATTGGCGGCCTTCGTCCAGGTGCAGGCCCGCCGACTGCAACGTCGGTTGATTGACCTGGCCATGGGAGCGACGCAACAGCGCCTGGATGCGCAGGTGCAGCTCCTCGGGGTGAAAGGGCTTGCTCAGGTAATCGTCGGCACCGGCCTTGAGGCCTTCGATCCGCTCGGCCCAGGAACCGCGTGCCGTCAGGATCAACACTGGCGTGGCCAACCCGCCCGCGCGCCATTGCGTCAGCACCTCGAGCCCCGGCACACCCGGCAGGCCGAGGTCGAGGATGATCAGATCATAGGGTTCGCTGCTGCCCTGATACACCGCGTCGCGACCGTCGGCCAGCCAGTCCACGGCGTAACCCTGACGGTTGAGGCCGGCCAGCAACTCATCGGCCAGCGGCACATGGTCTTCCACCAAAAGCAAACGCATCGGTCAATCTTCCTCGTCTTTGAGTAACTGGCCCGTGCTGGCGTTGACGTCCAGCTCACGGACCACGCCTTCGGTGGTCAACAGCTCGACTTCATAAATGTAGACGTCGTGCTTCTCCTCGAGCTCGGCTTCCAGCAGTTTCGATCCGGGGTAGCGGTCCAGGGCCTGCTTCAACAATTGCTCGAGCGGCAGGATAACGCCCTGCTGGCGCAGGCGCAGGGCCTCGTCCTGGTCGAGGTCGCGGGCCAGCACCACCGAACAGAATGCCAGCAGCACCAGCGCCATGCGTGAAACCGAACACACCTTCATTACGTATCCTGATGATCCTTGAGCACCTGGCCGCTGACAGCGTCTAATTCCAGATCCCATTCAATGCCTTGCGGGTCGCGCAGCTCCACCTGATAGATGTACTTGCCGTACTCTTCTTCCAGCTCGGTTTCGGTGATGGTCGATCCGGGGTGTTTGGTCAGCGCGGTGGCGTTGAGCTTCTCGAAAGACACGATAGTACCAGCGTCGCGCAGTCGCAGGGCTTCGTCGGGGCCAAGGTCGCGGGCCTGGGCCATGCTCGCGGTCAGGCCGATGAGGGTGGCGGTCAACAGGGCAGTCAGGGTTTTCATGGGTGTCTCCGTATTTTTTTGCTGTTGCGTACGGCGCTACCTTAGCGAGGCGAACTTAATTGAAACTGAATGGCCATCATTGTCCGACGCCAACCGCTCCCACCCTGTTTTGAGTCGAATGATCACGCGCACGTTTATAATCCCCGCCTGCCCGACAGCGAGACCGGTATGACCGCCATCCACATCAAGTATCCCTCCCTGACCCTGAAGGCCGGCCCTCGTGCCTTCGCGCGCATTCGCGAGAACGGTTTGAACGCTGTCGACGTTGGCACGCTGCCCGGCGCTGCCGGTGGGCCCAAGGCGCTGGGAATTCAGGGGCTGGACCTGGCGCTGTTCGGTGAATGGCTGCCCGCCGCGCCCCGTGAACGTTCGCTGATCGGCGCCTCGGTGGGCTCCTGGCGTTTCGCCAGCGCCTGCCTGCCGGACGCCGCCGAAGGCCTGCGCCGCCTCGGGCATCTGTACACTGAGCAGCATTTCGCCAAGGGCGTGACCATGGCGCAGATCAGCGAAAGCTCCCGACGCATGCTCGACGACCTGCTGGACGGTCGTGACGCCACGATCCTCGACAATGCCCATTACCGCCTGAACATCATGGTCGTCAAAAGCCACGGCCTACTCGCCGACGATCACCGTGGGCGCCTTGGCCTGGGCCTCTCTTCGGTGATCGCCGACAACCTGCGCGGCCGGGCACGGTTGTCGCGGCACTTCGAGCGGCTGATCATCCACGACCCACGCCTGGCACCGCCGGTCAATGCATTGAACGATTTCCCGTCGCGCTTTATCGTCCTGAATGCCGCAAACCTGCGCCAGGCGCTGCTGGCATCGGGCTCGATCCCGATGGTGATGCAAGGCGTACGCGACTTGCCAGGCGCCGGCGCCGGAACCTTCCGCGACGGCGGCCTGCTGGACTATCACCTCGACCTGCCCTACAGCGGTGATGACATCGTGCTTTACCCGCACTTCACCGACCGGATCATCCCCGGCTGGTTCGACAAGACCCTGCCCTGGCGCCGCGCCTGCCCGGCGCGTCTGCAAAACGCCCTGTTGCTGGCGCCGTCCAGGGACTACCTGGCCCGCCTGCCCTACGGCAAACTGCCGGACCGCAACGACTTCAAACGCTTCATGGGCGATGCGCCGAGCCGGCGCAAATACTGGCGCACGGCGATGGATGAGAGCCGGCGCATGGGCGACGAATTCCTCGAGCTGGCGGCCAATGGTCGCCTTGGCGAACGCTTGCTGACCCTTTAGTCAGGATAAGCTGGTAAACTCGCCGCCTGCCCCTATCGCCGCGGCGATCGCCACCTGACAGAGCTGAAAACACCTGTGGAAATCTTCAAAGAATTTACCTTCGAATCCGCCCACCGCCTGCCCCACGTCCCGGACGGCCACAAGTGCGGGCGCCTGCACGGTCATTCGTTCAAGGTGGCGATTCACCTGAGCGGCGACCTCGATCCGCACACCGGCTGGATCCGTGATTTTTCCGAGATCAAGGCGATCTTCAAGCCGCTGTACGAGCGCCTGGACCACAACTATCTGAACGACATTCCCGGCCTGGAGAATCCGACCAGTGAAGTGCTGGCCAAGTGGATCTGGGGCGAGCTGAAGCCGTTGTTGCCGGAGCTGAGTGCGATACGGATTCATGAGACGTGTACGAGCGGCTGCATTTACCGCGGCGAGTAATGCGAACTCAAAAGCAGTTCGCGTCAGTTATATTGAGTATTCATATGGCGACGCCGAGCTTGCTCTGAGCTGAGCTGAGCTGAGTTTGGCCAAACGAACCTTTGATTACAGCCATTTGTTTTTCCGAGTACACCGGAAAAGATAATCCACAGTAATCCGCTATCTCACGGTCGGATGTTTCATTCTTACGTGTTTATGCATATTGGAATTGATGGAAAACCTCATCTCGCAATGTGGACATGAATATCTCCCCACTGCTTCATGCGTTTGCTTGTGTAATGCCAACCCTCTCATCTGAGCGAAAGCCTTACCACAAACATCACATACGAAGCTCTTCTCAGTAGTGTGTGTAAGCATATGTCTGGAGATGGCATTATTGTCAGACCCTCTAATTCCACACGTTGGGCAGACGAAAGACTTTGCGCGCTTTACACCCGAATGAGCACGTATATGCCTGTTTAGATTAGACTTTTGTGAAAATTCTGCAGAGCAAACATCGCATTTGAAAGGCTTCTCTTCAGTGTGAGATCTGATGTGAACTCTGAGCTTGTAAGGCGTGGAAAAAACTTTATTGCAAGTGGGGCATGCAGGTCGAGACGGTGCAGCAGCGTACGCTGACGAAGGACCGGCAACCGGAGACGCTGGGGCGGGGCCTGGCGAACTGGCGACGGTTGAGAGGGGGGCCAACCTGATTTCATCCAAGCCCGAAGGTTGGTCCTGATCCCCCACCAACCCCGCGAAAGAAAGCAAACCGTCGATAGAACCGATTGAACTCACAGAAGCCTGGGAGTCGATATCTCCCTCAATCAGCACATCAGGTAGCTCAACCCGTACAGCGGACGGAGCGGGGACTGGTGGAAGAAAGGCCTCCGGCCCTAACTCAATTGCTTGCGAGCGTTCCTCGCGCAGTGCAGTTCTCGAGCGTTTTTCTCCCCCCTTGTCAAAAAAATCCGCGAGCGTCTCTTTCATCCGCCCGTCCGCGTCCACATGGCCTACCGGCGAATTCCCCAAAAACCCATACAAATTCAACCCATCCACCTCCCCCGCCGGGTCCGGATTGATCCAGCGACTCAACCACGGCGCGTAGTAGCGAAAACCGTAGTAATACAGCCCCGTCGCATCCTTGGTTTTGCCCGAGTAACGAATGGTTTTGTAAGCGCCAGTCTGATCGCGATGATCCTCCCAAGCGGTGCCGCCAAACGGATAATAGGCTTCGCGGCTTTGCACGTTGGCCTGTTCGTCCAGTTCAAGCGTAACCGAGCCCAAATGGTCCGTGAATTGATAACGCAAGGGGTGTTCCGGGGCGCCAGGCCCGTGGAACCAGGTGACCCGGTTACGTCCGGCTTCGAGGTCGAGCATTTCGTATCGCTGGCCGGTCGGACGGCGGTGCAGCTCCAGGCCAGGCAGGTATCGAACTTCGGCGATCACCGTGGTGGCATGCGTCAGCGTTGTACGTACCTTGCGCGAGCGCTTGCCACCGCCGCCGTAGATGAAGCGCTCGGTGTCATCGGCTTCATTGTCCCGCACCACTGGCGACACGCTGGAAAGCTGATTGCGCAGATCCCAGGTCATGGATTGACCGGGTTGCAGGCATTGCAGGTTGCCGTTGGCGTCGAAATGACTGGAAAAATCCGCTGGTTGATCGTCTTCGATCAGGCTGCGGTTGCTGTCGGGTGCCACGGTCCAGCGGCGGGTGAACGACTGGGCACCGAGGTGACGCAGCTCGGTCATATTGCCGCCAGCGTCGTATTCGTATTCTTCTCGATAATTGAGCACCGCGCCGGCACTGGCCGCCTCCCAGCCCGTGGCGTTGATGAGCTGCCCTATGGTGTCGTAGCTGTAGGTGCGCAGTGGATCGATGCGTTGATTCTTGAAGTAACGAATCGGCAGTGCTTGATCGTCGATCTGCACAATGTTGCCAACCGGATTGACGCTGTAACGTAAATCCTGCAAGGGCTCGGCGTTTGGCAAGCCCGCGTTCAAGCGCTCCAACCGGCCATCACTCAATGCGTATTCCGCCTGAGTGATTACACCGTTGCCGGCAGTTTCACGCTCGACTTTGCCGCTGGGGTTGTAGCGAATGTCCCGCACCAGGCAGCGCTCAGTAGCCCCCATCGGTTTCAGCCAACCCTGAGTCAGTTGCCCGGCAACGGAATAACCGAATTGACGGCGATGCCCCCTGGCGTCAGTGAGGCTCAGTAAATCGCCAAGCGGCGAGTACGCCCATCGACTGGCCAAACCGGGTTCGGCTTCCAGCCAGTCATCCCGTGCGGCCGGGTCCAGCGGCCAGTCGGGCGGATCGAGACTTTTCAGGAAGTGGCTGATTTCAGATCGCGCCAGCCCGAGCAGATCGTACTCGGTCATGTACCGGGTCCCCGCCGGGTCGTCGTGGCGGATCAGTCGACCGCATTGGTTGCCGGCGCTCATCTCGACGGTCCCATACTCAAAGCGCTCCACCACCCGCGCCGCTTCCGCTTTCACCTGCTCCGTGACAGCCTGCACGCGCAAGGAGCTGTCGTACTCGATCTCCGCCCGACTGCCCCGGCCATCCCACCTCGCCCGAACGTCATCCGCCTGCCCGAACAGCAACAGATGCCAACCGGCATCGACACTGTCATTGCCCGACACCTTGCCGGACAAACTGAAACACTGGCTCAAGGCTGGCGCAGGCAACCGCGCATCCCACTGCTCGACTGGCCTGGCCACGGCGTCGAACACCTGACGCGTCAGCCTGGCCGCAGGCGCCTGCCCAACCTCCCCGCGCCAATACGCTACCCTGCGCACAGCCAGACCTCGCGGATCGATGACCGCCAGCGTAGGCGTTGCGTGATGCAGACCGAAGGTGTCCATGAATGCTGAATAGCATCCACTCCTGATCAACGTCTACTGTCACAAATAACAGGCATTCATCCTGTTGATCCAAAGCATCAAAAAAACTCGCGCAAAGGTATTTTCCCAAGGCCTATGCTTCTGCGTTTACACCCGCCAAAGGACGCGACCATGACTGACTGGCCACTGCCTCAGACCTATCGTTTCAACGGACATTGCGTTCGCTATGCGGTACGGGGCGACGGCCCGCCGCTGGTGTTCGTGCATGGCACACCCTTTTCTTCGTTCGTCTGGCACCGGATTGCACCCCACTTCATCACCTCGCATCGGGTGCATTACTTCGACCTGCTCGGTTACGGGCTGTCCGACAAACCGGTGGGCGATGTTTCCCTGGGTGTGCAAAACGAGTTGTTGGCGCAGTTGCTGGAGCATTGGGGCCTGGCGTGCCCGGACGTGGTGGCCCACGATTTCGGCGGGGCCACGGTGCTGCGCACGCATTTGCTCAACGGCAAGGATTACCGCAGCCTGACGCTGATCGATCCGGTGGCGTTGTCGCCCTGGGGATCGCCGTTCGTGCAGCATGTGCGCCAGCACGAAACGGCGTTCAGCGGTGTGCCCGATTACATTCAACGGGCGATCGTGCCGGCCTATGTCCGCGGGGCGATCAAGCGCGATATCGCCGATGAGGAACTCGCGCCGTACGTGCAGCCTTGGCTGGGTGATCAGGGACAGGCAGCGTTCTATCGGCAAATTGCCCAGATGGATCAGCGGTATACCGACGAAGTTGAAACGCTGTACCCAGGCATTCGCTGCCCGGTGCAGATTCTCTGGGGCGAGGACGACCAGTGGATTCCCATCGAACGAGGCCGCGCGCTCCAGCAGATGATTCCCGGGGCGCAGTTTCTGCCCGTCCCCCATGCCGGGCATCTGGTACAGGAGGATGCGCCCGAAGCGGTTGTCGCGGCGTTGATGCGGTTTTTACCCTCGTCCACTTCTTTCTGAAGAGGCCATTCCCCTGTGGGAGCAGGCTCGCTCCCACCTTTTAATCGCCCGTGATGAATGCCTCTGGCGAGGACAGCCGCCACCGGGATAACGTAGGGACACCGTGTGAACGCATGACAACAAGGACTCGCCCGATGCACATCATCAACGCCCGACTGCGCAACCAAGATGGCCTGCATGAATTGCACTTGGAAAACGGCCTGATCAGCAACATTTCCCGCCAGACCGAAGCGCCGACCCTGGGCCCCGATGACCTGGACGCCGGGGGCAACCTGGTGGTGCCGCCCTTCGTCGAACCGCACATTCACCTCGACGCCACGCTCACCGCCGGCGAACCGCGCTGGAACATGAGCGGCACGCTGTTCGAGGGGATCGAATGCTGGGGCGAGCGCAAGGCAACGATCACTGCGCAAGATACCAAAACCCGCGCCAAGCAAACCATCCAGGCCCTCGCCGCCCACGGCATCCAGCATGTGCGCACCCACGTCGATGTCACCGACCCGCAGCTCACCGCACTGCAGGCGATGCTTGAAGTGCGCGAGGAGAGTCGTCACCTGGTCGACATGCAAATCGTCGCGTTCCCCCAGGAGGGTATCGAATCGTACCGCGACGGCCGGGCGTTGATGGAGCAAGCGATCCGCCTCGGCGCCGACGTGGTCGGCGGGATTCCGCATTTCGAGTACACCCGCGACCAGGGCGTGAGCTCGGTGAAGTTCCTGATGGACCTGGCCGAACGCACCGGTTGCCTGGTGGACGTGCATTGCGACGAAACCGACGACCCGCATTCGCGCTTTCTCGAAGTGCTGGCCGAAGAGGCACGCAGCCGCGACATGGGTTCACGGGTCACGGCCAGTCACACCACGGCCATGGGTTCCTATGACAACGCCTACTGCGCCAAGCTGTTCCGGTTGCTCGGGCATTCGGGGATCAGTTTTGTCTCCTGCCCGACCGAAAGCATTCACCTGCAGGGCCGCTTCGACAACTTCCCGAAACGCCGTGGCGTGACCCGGGTCAATGAACTGCTCGAGGCGGGGATGAACGTGTGTTTTGGCCAGGACTCAATCGTCGACCCCTGGTATCCGCTGGGCAACGGCAACATCCTGCGGGTGCTTGAAGCCGGCCTGCATATTTGTCACATGCTCGGCTATCGCAACCTGCAAGGCGCCCTGGACCTGGTTACCGACAACAGCGCCAAGGCATTGAACCTGGGTGATCGCTACGGACTGGAGCGCGGGCGGCCGGCGAATCTGCTGATTCTGTCGGCGGACAGTGACTACGAGGTGATCCGCAGCCAGGGGCTGCCGCTGTATTCGGTGCGTGGCGGCAAGGTGTTGATGAAGCGGCAGATGCCGGCGGTGCAATGGGCTGACTGATCCGGGATTTGCGCTGGCCGCATCGCGAGCAGGCTCGCTCCCACACAGGACCTGTGTTGATCACACGTTCCCCTGTGGAAGTGGACGTGTGGTGCTCACACTCCCCCTGTGGGAGCGAGCCTGCTCGCGAAGGGACTTCGAGGTCACCCCATCAACCGAGCCGTTCCGAACAGGCTGACCCGGCTCAATGCTCCCTCCACTTCCTCCAGCAGAATCGGCGCCGTGCCGCCGGGCATGACCACCTTCACTTCGCCCGCCGTCACCCAGCCCACACGCCAGGCCGCACACGCCACGGCGCTGGCGCTGGTGCCGGATGACGCAGTCGGCCCTTCTCCGCGTTCGAACACCCGTGCCGCAATGCGCTGCTCTGATTCACGCATCGCCCATTGCAGGTTGATCCCCGCCGGACACGGGCGCCCCGCTCCAGTCGGCATGGCATAGGCAATCGTCGTCAGTCCTTCGGACAAAGCGCCCTGGCGCATGTGTTCATTGGCCGGCAAGGCATCGGCCTCGTCCACCAGGGTCACGCAATGCGGATTGCCCACCCGCACGAACTGGCTGCGCTGCCAGGCGGGATTCAGCGCCGACAACGGCTGCACATGACTGAGCACCCGAGCATTCAAGGTCACTTCGTCGGTCCCCAGGGCACTCACCGCCCCGGGCCCGAAGGCCGGTTTGCCCAGGTCCAGCCAGAAGCCCTGCACCTGCTCGACACGGGCGGCCTTCACCGAGGTTTCACCGGGCGAAGGCGTATCGGCCTTGTCGTGGTGCACCCTGAGCAAACAGGCTTGATCTGCTGGCAACAGCCCCTGGTCGCTGAGCGCCTGGGAAAAAATCGTCAAGCCGTTGCCACTGCGCTCGGCCAGGGTGCCGTCGGTGTTGACGATCAACAGGTCGAATGGCGGCGCGGATTGAAACGGACCGACCAGCAGTCCATCACTGCGATGGTGCTTGCTGCCGGGCGGTTGCGTGCCGGGCGCCCAGTTGCAGATGGCCTCGATGGCCGACGGTGCCCAGGTGGCGCGGGTCTGCGCCGCCAGGCTGGCCTGCTCCGGCAGATCGATCCCGGCACGGCGCAGCGCCTCCGGCGCCACCACCGCGTAAACATTGCCCCGCGCATCGTAAAACGGCGTCATCGCGCCTCCTGTCCACCGATCGAAAGACGACAACATATCGCGAAACGACGACTGGCTGTGCAAGGATGTCGCCCTGCCTGAACGCGAAACGCCCAGGACGCTGATCGAACCTCATGGGTCAGTCACGGTCCTTTGCGCACGCATTGTTTTTGCCAAGGATCGATATGAGCAGCCTCAACACCCAGACCCCCTTCGTACCCGGACGACTGCAACAGATGTCCACCCGCGTGGCCTTTTTCATCGCCGGGTTCGGGATTGCCGCGTGGGCGCCCCTGGTGCCTTACGCCAAGGCCCGTGCCGGGTTGGATGAAGGATCCCTCGGCTTGCTGTTGTTGTGCCTGGGCGTGGGCTCGATCCTGGCGATGCCGATGGCCGGGATGCTGTCCACCCGATTCGGTTGCCGCCGGGTCGCGGTGGGCGGAACGCTGCTGATCTGCGCCGCCCTGCCCCTGCTGGCCACGGTCTCGGCGGTTCCGGCGCTGATGGCGGCGTTGTTCATGTTCGGTGCCGGCCTGGGCACCGTGGATTCCACGGTGAACCTGCAAGCGGTGATCGTCGAGCGGGCCAGCGGCAAGACCATGATGTCGGGCTTCCACGGGCTGTTCAGCCTCGGCGGGATTGTCGGCGCGGCGGGCGTCAGCGCTTTGCTCGGCCTGGGCATTTCACCGTTGGGGGCGACGCTGGTGGTGGTGCTGGTATTGATCGCGGCACTGTTCAAGGCCGCCCCGCACATGCTGCCCTACGGCAGCGAAAGCTCCGGGCCGGCGTTCGCGGTGCCCCATGGCATCGTGTTGTTCATCGGCGGGATGTGCTTCATCGTGTTTCTGGCCGAGGGCGCGGCCCTCGACTGGAGCGCGGTGTTCCTGGTGCAGGAACGCGGCATCGCCACGGCCTATGCCGGCCTGGGGTATGCCGCGTTTGCACTGACCATGACCGTGGGGCGCCTGACCGGCGACACCCTGGTCCACCGCCTCGGGGCGACTCGGGTCATCGTGTGTGGCGGGCTGCTGGCGGCCGGTGGGCTGTTCCTGGCGACATTCGCACCGGACTGGGAAGTGGCATTGGTCGGCTATGCCATGCTCGGCGCAGGCTGCTCGAACATCGTGCCGGTGTTGTACACCGCCGTGGGCAAACAGACTGTCATGCCGGAAAGCATTGCGGTCCCGGCCATCACCACCCTCGGTTATGCAGGCATCCTGGCAGGGCCCGCAGTGATCGGCTTTATCGCCCACGGCAGCAGTTTGAGTTTTGCCTTTGGCCTGATGGCGCTGCTGCTGGTGGCCGTGGCGATTGGCGGGAAAGTGTTGAAGGTGTGAACGCCCGAAGCGCTCCTGTGGGACCGGGCCTCTCGCGAAAGCCGCCGACAGTCACTGTCTGCACGGCCATCATCGCAAGAGGCTCGCTCCCACAGGGAAGGGTCAAACACCCGCGAGCGATCAGAACCCGACGCTGGCCTGCACGAAGAACGTGCGCGGTGTGCCGACGTACATGCCCGCGTTGTTGTCGCTGGAACGAGTGAAGTATTGCTTGTCGAAGAGGTTTTTCACCCCGGCGCCCAGCTTCAGGTTGGACAATTGCGGACCGAAGTCATAACCACCGCGCACGTTCCAGGTCACGTAACCCGGAATGTCGCCGTAGCGACCGTCGGCGGTGCCTTCGGTGATGTAGTTGTTGGTGAAGCTGCCGTTGGCGTTCACTGCAACGCCGGGTGAACGCTGCCTGGATTGGGCGAAGGCATCGATGTTCCAGGTCCAGCGGTCGATGTCATAGCGCAGGCCGGCCGTCGCCACCTGGCGCGAATAGAACGGCAGGTCGCGGCCCTTGAAGCCCGGGATTTCCCCTTCATACACCGCACGAGTGTAGGTGATGCCCGCGTTGGCGGTCAGGCCGTCGAGCCGCGGGTCCAGGGCCGACATATCGTAATGCAGCGAAGCTTCGATGCCCTGGTGCGTGGTCGCCCCCAGGTTGGTCCAGCCCGCATCGTTGCTGATGTATTGCAGTTCCTTGTCGAAGTCGATGTAGAACAGCGTCACTTCACCGCCCCACACATCATCGTTGTAGCGCGTGCCGACCTCATAGGTCTTGGCCTTTTCCGGCTCCAGCCCGTTCGCCGTGCTGTCACCCGTCCCTCCCTGACCGAGCTGGAAATACTGCAGGCTGCCGAACGACGTTTCGTAGTTGGCGAACAGTTTCCACGCATCGGAGAGGTGATACATCACGCTCAACGCCGGCAGCGGCTCGTTGCTTTCGATGCTGCGATTCTTTTCCTGCACGCGTCTGCCGGCGGTATCCAGCACCGGGCGGTCGTGCCAGTCGGTGCTGATGTGTTCGAAACGGATGCCGGGAGTGAGGGTCCAGTTGCCGACATCGATCTTGTTATCGATGTACACCGAGTTGGCTTCCGTGCCACCGGTACGGTCCTGGTACACATGGCCATCGGAGCCTGGGGTCGCAACCGGCGTGTTGTTGACCAAGGCCAGACGACTGGCCTCTTCGTGCATGCCTTCCTTGAGGTAGCGATAACCGACGCTGACTTCCTGGGTGGTCGGGCCGACATCGAACACATGCGAGACCCGCGGTTCGATGCCGAAGGTGTAGTAGGTGCGCGGGAACGAGCCGATGGTTTTCTGATCGATGGCGGCGATGTTGCTGCCCCGGAAACTGTCGGAGTAGTAAGTCAGCACTTCAGCCTGGGTACGCTCGTCGATCTGCCGGAGCCACTTGAACGAGATGTCCTTGCGGCGCCCGCTGAAATTGTCGTTGTTGCGGTCGGACTGGAACGGGTTGGCGTCGTATTGCGCCTGGGTCAGGCCACCTGGCATGTCGGCGCTGGCGTCGTAGTAATGCAGGTTGAGGCTGAAATCGTCGACATCGGTCGGCGCCCAGTGGGTCTTGAGCAACACGTCGTCGATGTCGTTGCCGTTGTTGCGCTCGCGGTAACCGTTGCCGTTGACGCCCGAGTACAGCAGCGCCACACCGATGCCGTTGTCCGCAGTGCCGCCGGCAAATGCCGTGTCGATGTGTTTCCAGCCACCGTGCCGCGAGGTTTCCAGGGTGGTGCCGATCTCGGCGGAGGCCTTTTCCGGGATCGCCCGGGTCACGAAGTTGATCACACCGCCCACGTTCTGTGGCCCGTAGCGCACGGAACCGGCGCCGCGTACCACGTCGATGCTGTCCAGGTTACCCGAGGAAATCGGCGCCATGGACAACTGAGGCTGGCCGTACGGAGCGAAAGCGGCGGGAACGCCGTCGATCAGCACCGTGGAGCGTGGCGACAGGCGCGAGGTCAGGCCACGCACGCCGACGTTCAGAGAAATATCGCTGCCACCCGTCCCGTTGGCCTCCTGCACTTGTACGCCGGGCACACGCTTGAGCACGTCGCCCACGTTCATCGCGCCCTGCTCGACCATGGCCTCGCGGCGAATCACCGTGCGCGCGCCGGGGTGGTTCTGCACCACGGCGGCATCGGCGTCACCGAGCCAGTCACCCACCACCTTGATGTCGGTCACGCCCAGTTCCAGCGGGCCATTGGCCGCAGAAGTCGGCGCCGGCGTCAGGGTCACCGAGCCTTCGTCGATCTGGTATTCAAGGCCACTGCCCTGCAGCAACTGGCGCAGGGCCTGTTCCGGCGAGAGATTGCCGTCCACCGCCGGGGCCTGCTTGCCCGCCACCAGCTCCGGGCTGAAGAACACCTGCAGCGAGGTCTGCTGACCCAGCTCGCTCAGGGCCTGGCCCAGGGGTTGCGCCGCGATGTGAATGCTGTCGGCGGCAAATGCCTGGGGCAGTGCCACGTTGACTGCCAACGCGAGCGCCAGCGGCAACCAGGAAAATTTATTGTTTTTTGCAGTGGATTTTTTCACGTCGAACAGCGTCCTGTGAGCGCAAGAAAGTGCGTCTGTTAATGCAAACCAGTTGCAGTTGGACAAGAAGACGATGAACTCGAAAAAAACCTGAATTTATTTTGCAATTATTTCCTGGCTGCCATCGGCGTGGGTGCGCACGGCCACCGGCAGGATGTTTGGCAAGGCCTTGAGCAAGGCGTCGGTGTTGTCGGATTTGAACACGCTGGTCAGGCGCAAATGGCCGACCTTGTCGTTGCTGACAGTCAGCGGCCTGTCGCGATAGCGCGACACTTCCTCGACCACTTCGCTGAGACTGGCGTTGTCGAACACCAGTTTGCCGCTGCGCCAGGCGGTCAGCCGCGCCGCGTTGACCGCATAGGCCGGCGCCACGTTGCCGCGTGCATCGACCCGTGTACCGAGGCCGGCAGTGAGGCTGACGAAGGCGTCGTCGGGCGCCTCGCGCCCCTGGACCTTGACGGTGCCCTGCTCCACCACGACCCGGGTGTCGTGGGTGTCGCGCCGCACATCGAAGCGGGTGCCGGTGACCGTGACCTTGCCGCTGCCGGCCTCGACCACGAACGGCCGATCGCTGTCGTGCGCGACGTTGAACAGGGCCTCGCCTTCAGTCAGCTCGATGCGGCGATGATCTTTTTCAAAGCGCACCTGAAGGCGGCTGCGACTGTTCAGGTCAATCACCGAACCGTCCGGCAACGCCACATGACGGCGCTCGCCCAGCGCCGTCGAGTACTCGGCGGAGTAAGTCGCCGATTGATTCAAACCGCTGAACAGGCCCAGGCCGAGCGCCACCGCCAGGACACTGGCCGCCACCGCATAACGCACCAGCGGCCGACGCGGGTTGCGGGCCGGCGGTGCTTCGCACAAGGCTTGCAGACGCGCAGCGGGGAGCAGGTCTGCGGCGGACCACAGGCCCTGGAGCAATTGAAATTCGTCACGGTGCTGAGGGTGTTCGTTCAGCCAGCGCTCGAAATCCAGATGTTCCTCGATGGCCACGGCTGGCTCCCGCAGACGCACAAACCACCGCGCCGCCTCATCGCGAACCGTTGTTTGCCCGCACGCGCAATCACGGTTATCCATCATGGAAGTTCCTGTGTGGCTGGGGATGAAAAGGCACGGCCGATCATGAATGCAGTCCGTCGAGGCGGTCGCGCAGATGCCGCAAGGTGCGGATCATATACTTTTCCACCATGTTCTTGGACAGTCCCAGGCGTTCGGCGATTTCCGCCTGAGTCAGGCCTTCGATCTTCTGCCAGACGAACACCTTGCGACAATTGACCGGCAACTCGCTGAGCGCCCGCTCGATGGAATCAGCCAACTGGACCGCATGCATGAAATGCTCCGGGTCGCCGGACGACGACACACCGTGATCGATCGCCTCTGACTCCATGGCCCCCCGCCGGTCCTCACGCCGATAACCATCCACCGCGATGTTGCGGGCGGTCTGGTGCAGATACGCCCGGGGCTGCTGCACGGCCGCCGAATCGGACTCAAGCACCCGAACGAAGGTGTCGTGGGCCAGGTCCTCGGCCTGCTGACGATTTCTCAGGCGTCGGGTCCAGGTGCCAACCAACTCTTCGTAATGCTCGAAAAAGCCGTGTCTGCGGGGCAGCTTGGGGATCATTGCGGTGTGCTATGAAGACGGGGCGTGAATAGTAATGCTTCCTATTAACTGGAAGCAATGGCTACCGGACCAGCGCCGCGCGACCGGGTTTTATCCGCCAGAGCGGCGGGAAATGTTGATTTAGGCACGCAGCCAAAGGATTCTGGCAGGCATGCCAAAGCAGCCAGGCAGTGGCTGTAGCACAGTGCGGTAATGCCAGTCATCGGCTTTTGCCCGGGAACCCTTCCATGTTCAGCACCTTCGCCTCATTCAAAAGAAAACCGTTGGCCCGCCTTGCGCTGGCCATCACCCTCGGCACGCTGGGCCTGCCCGGCTGGATCGAGCAGGCCAGTGCCCACGGCGGTCATGCCGAAATGGTGCCGCTGCAATCGGAACTCGAAGCGTTCGGGGCCTCCGTCAAATGGGATGACTACGCCGACCTGTTCGTGATTGCCAAGGACGGCGTTTACCTCAAGGTCAAACCGGGCAGCAAGGTGGCGATGCTCAACGGCAAGCGCATGGAGCTGACCGTCCCGGTGGTGTTCAAGGGCAAGACCGCCTACATGTCTCGGGATTTCATCAATCAGGTCTTCCAGTCCGGCCTGGACAAGACCTTTGTCATCGAGACCCGCCCGAACCCGCTCAACCCGTTGAGCGCGGACGAAATCAACAGCGCGGTGAACATCGTCAAGCAATCGCCGCACTACCGGCCGGGCTTTCGCTTCACCGAAGTCTCGGTCAAGGAACCGCCGAAGGACCAGGTGTGGAATTTCGTCTACACCGGGCAGAACGTCACCCAGCCGCGCCAGGCCAACATCGTGGTGCTCGACGGCAAGCATGTGATCGAGGCCCTGGTCGACCTCGACAGCAAGACCCTGACCGCATGGAAAGCCGTCGAAGGCGCCCACGGCATGGTCCTGCTGGACGACTTCGCCACCGTGCAATCGGCCATCGAGGCCAGCCCCGATTACGCCCAGGCCCTGGCCAGGCGCGGCATCAACGATGTGAAGCAGGTGGTGGCCACGCCACTGACCGTCGGCTACTTCGACGGCAAGGACGGCCTGGCGCAGGACAAACGCCTGCTGAAAATCGTCAGCTACCTGAACACCGGCGATGGCAATTACTGGGCACACCCTATCGAGGGACTGGTGGCGGTGGTCGACCTGGAGCAGAAAAAGCTGATCAAGATCGAAGACGACGCGGTGATTCCGGTGCCGATGAAGCCGACGCCGTACGACGGGCGCGGGCGCAAGACGGCGTCGGTCAAGCCGTTGGAGATCATCGAGCCGGAGGGAAAAAACTACACCATCACCGGCAACAGCATTCATTGGCAGAACTGGGATTTCCACGTGCGCCTCGACTCCCGGGTCGGGCCGATCCTGTCCACCGTCACTTTTGACGACAAGGGCAGGAAACGCAAAGTCATGTACGAAGGTTCGCTGGGCGGCATGATCGTGCCTTACGGCGATCCCGACGGCGGCTGGTACTTCAAAGCGTACCTGGACTCGGGCGACTACGGCATGGGCACCCTGACGTCACCGATTGCGCGCGGCAAGGATGCACCGCAGAACGCCGTGCTGCTGGACGCGACCATCGCCGACTACACCGGCGCACCGACGTCCATCCCACGAGCCATGGCGGTGTTCGAACGCTACGCCGGTCCGGAATACAAACACCAGGAAATGGGCCAGCCCAACCTCAGCACCGAGCGCCGCGAACTGGTGGTGCGCTGGATCAGCACCGTCGGCAACTATGACTACATCTTCGACTGGGTCTTCCAGCAGAACGGCACCCTGGGCATCGATGCCGGCGCCACGGGGATCGAAGCGGTCAAGGGTGTGAAATCGAAAACCATGCACGAGGCCACGGCCAAGGAAGACACGCGCTACGGCACCCTGCTGGACCACAACATCGTCGGCACCACGCACCAGCACATCTACAACTTCCGTCTGGACATGGACGTGGACGGTGAAAACAACTCGCTGGTGGAAGTGAACCCGGTCATCGCCGCGAACGACCGTGGCGGGCCGCGGACCAGCACCATGCAGACCGAAACCCGGGTGGTGAGCAGCGAACAGCAGGCCGCGCAGAAGTTCGACCCGTCGACCATTCGCCTGCTGAGCAACCCGAGCAAGGAAAACAAGGTCGGCAACCCGGTTTCCTACCAGTTGATCCCGTATGCCGGCGGCACCCATCCGGTGGCCAGGGGCGCCAACTTCGGCAAGGACGAATGGCTCTATCACCGCCTGAGTTTCATGGATAAACAACTGTGGGTGACGCGCTACAACCCGGACGAAAAATACCCGGAAGGCAAATACCCGAACCGCTCCGACAAGGACTCGGGCCTGGGGCAGTTCACCCACGACGACCAGTCCATCGAGAACACCGACGACGTGGTCTGGCTGACCACCGGCACCACCCACGTCGCCCGGGCCGAAGAATGGCCGATCATGCCGACCGAGTGGGTGCACGTACTGCTCAAGCCATGGAACTTCTTCGACGAGACGCCGACGCTGAACCTTGCGAAATGAGCGCACGGTGGGAGCGAACTTGTTCGCTCCCACCGGTTACTCAGGCGTCACGCATGCTTCTTGCGGTACTCGCCCGGTGAAATGCCGAAGCGGGATTTGAACGCAGTCGAGAAATAGCTCGAATCGGAAAACCCCCACGAATACCCCAGCACCGACAACTTCTGTTCGGTGCGGGTCTGGCGCAAGGATTCGGCGCACAGGTCCAGTCGCCGGTTCTTGATGTAGCGCGCCACCACCAGGCCCTTGCGGGCAAACATCCGGTACAGGCCTCGCGTCGACATGCCAATCTCGCGGGCCAGCCATTCGGGGCACAGGGCTTCGGAGCGGATGTGCTCGTCAATGAAGCCCAGGGTCTTGCGGAACGTGCGCTCGTGCACATCCAGGCACTCGTCGCTGTGGCTGATGGCCGGACGCAGCAGACTGACGATGGCCTCCAGCGTCGCTTCGCTTTCGGCCTGGCTGAGGCTTTGCTGATGTGTCGCGTCGAGGATCAAGCGGTGCGACAGCAGCGCAATCGGCGAGGTCGCGGCAATCCGGTGGCCGCACTTGACCTGATTGAAACGCAGGGTCTGCTCGACCAGTTGCGAGGGCAGAATCAGCGACAACTGCCGCGAGTTCTCGCTGTACGTAAAGTCACTGGGGCGCGAGGCGTCGATCAGGGTGATGTCGCCGGCCGACAGCATCGCCCGGCTGTCGCCCTGGGCCATGCTCGCCGTACCGTCGAGCTGGAACACCGCGAAATACTTGCCGCCCTCGCCCGCCGCGACTTCCTGGGGCGTGCGATACAGCCGAGCCTGGCAGGCATCGACAAAACTGAGCTTCAGCGCGCCGTCCTGGTGCTCGCGGATCTGACCGGCAAACTCCTCGCCCAGGGGTTGGGCGCTGAAGGCGCCGCAAATCCGGTTGATCTGGTGAATCCACTGATCGAAACCATCACGGCGCTGTGCAATTGAAGAAATCATGTCGGGCCTCACGCAGGCTTGTTTTTATTATCTACGCCAATCCACGGGTTCTCCTGAACGGTGCCACTCCCAGAAAGCGAACGGGTTACTTGAGCCCGCCAAAACGTCGATAGAAGCTTTCGCCCACATCCGGCAACGGACCGTCGGCGGTTTCCAGGGCACTGTTCAACCATTCCTCGGCCTTGGCGTAGATCAGCCGATAGATATTGCGACACAACTGCCGGGCTGCCCGACCTTCCCAATCGCCGGGCAACAACTCGTCCGGTAACTGCGGGTCGCGCAACAGCAATTTACGGTATTCGTGAATAAGCAGGACACGTGCCAGGAAGCAGTCGGACGGCTGCAGGTTCTCCTGCTCGCGAAGCGCTTGCCAGAGCGGTCGGAACAACTGGATGAACTCGCTGTAATGGGCGGCCAGTTCCTCGATGTTCCAGCTCTCGCGCACCTGCAGGCGCAGGGCCTTGGAGGCCAGCACGTCCTGGGCGGTGGTTTCGAAAACGATGGTGTCTTCCTGGGCACCGAGGTCGAGCAGGGTCGCGTTGAGGTCCGAGCGATCGCTGCGCGGGCAGGCCAGCACCGCCGGCGAGATCGCACCAAAACCTTGCCATTCCAGTTCTTCACGCACCTGTTTGCGCTTGTCCTGGGTCAGCTGCGTCAGCATCACCAGGCACCAGGAGCCGTCCCATGCCGGAACGGTGGAGCTGTAGACCCGCTTGAACGCCTTGTCGAAACGTCGACGGCCGGTGCCGGTCAGGCTGTAGTAGCTGCGCCGCCCGACTTTCTCGGCCGTCAGCCAGCCTTCCTTGGTCAGGCGAAAAATCGAGGTGCGGATCAGTCGCTCATTGATGCCGATGGGTTCGAGCAGTTGAATCAGGCTGCCTAGCCACACAGTACCGCCGTGGGGCTCGATGGCATCCCCGTACAGCGTGATGATCAGGGAGCTGGCGCGGATCGGCGTCTGCTCCTGGAAACGGGTAATCAGTTGGTTCAAGGGTGTCAGGGACGACATGGGCGTACCGAGCGGAAAAAGAAAAGGAATATACCGAAAGCACGATCCCCTGTGGGAGCGAGCCTGCACGGGAAAGCGGTGTATCCGTCAGCCTCGATGTTCAATCGCAGACCGCTTCGCGAGCAGGCTCGCTCTCACAGGAGCTAAGGTGTTCATCAAGCACTGCCCTTGGGCCGCAAACCGCTGTCGCTGATGCGCGGGCGATCCGCTTCCGGCTCGGTCAACGGCTCGCAGGCTTGCATCTGCTCCAGGCAACGCCTGGCCAGCTGCTGATACTCGCGGGTGCCGGCCTGTTTCCAGGCCACTTCCTGGTCGCTGAGGGTGCGCTTGACACTGGCCGGCGCGCCCATGATCAACGACTGCTCGGGGCCCTCGAACCCGGCCTTGACGAAAGCGGCCGCCGAGACGAAGGAACGCGCACCGATGCACGCGTTGTCCATCACCACCGCATTCATCCCCACCAGTGCGTCGGCCCCGATCCGGCAACCATGCAGCACCGCACCATGGCCGATGTGGCCATTGCGTTCGACCACGGTGTCGCTGTCCGGGAAACCGTGCATCACGCAGGTGTCCTGCACGTTGGCGCCCTCCTCCAGGACGATCCGGCCGAAATCCCCGCGCAGGCTCGCCAACGGCCCGACGTAGCAATGCGGACCGACGATCACATCACCGATCAGGACGGCCGAGGGGTGCACATAGGCGGTCGGATCAACCACCGGGGTCAAGCCATCGAGGCTGTAGCAGGTCATGGGCGTGTTCCTTTCAGGGCATTTCACAAAGCGATGCCGATACAGGCTTATTTTGTATCACATCGCTTTTGATAGGACAAAGCCAAAAAATCGTATCACTTGTGAATCCCGCGCTCGCGCCGACGAAACCACCCCCTAAAAACAGGCTTAAACCCCAATAAACAAGCCAATCTACGGTTACAACGAACCCCATAAGCGTATCCATGAAAATCAGAATTTCGACCAATAAGACACATTAAATGAACTTTTTATTTGCATTTACGTATCACGTTGTAGGTATACTCGGGCAAAACCGGCCCCTATCGAGCCGATCCAACAATGAGCCGGCACTGCAGCCGAGCGTGCACCGTGAGGGCATCCGCCATGCCTCTAACCCTTGCCGTCGATTTCATCGAGCCGGGCGTTCGCCTGATCACCCTGCAACGTCCACAAGCGTTGAACGCACTGAACACCGAGTTGCTCGGCGAGCTGGCCGACGAACTGAACGCCGCCCAGGCTGACGCCGACACCCGCGTCGTGGTCCTGACCGGCAGCCGCAAGGCCTTCGCCGCCGGCGCCGACATCAAGGAAATGGCCGAGCGCAATCTGGTGGGCATCCTCGACGACCCGCGCCAGGCCTCCTGGCACACCATCACCCGCTTCAACAAACCGCTGATCGCCGCCGTCAACGGCTTCGCCCTCGGCGGTGGCTGCGAACTGGCGATGCACGCCGACATCATCATTGCCGGCGAAGACGCCCGTTTCGGTCAGCCGGAAATCAACCTGGGGATCATGCCCGGCGCCGGTGGCACCCAACGCCTGTTGCGCGCGGTCGGCAAATCCATGGCCATGCAGATGGTCCTGACCGGCGAACCGATCGACGCCCGCCACGCCCAGCGTGCCGGGCTGGTCAGCGAAGTGACGCAACCGGAACTCACCGTCGAGCGCGCCCTGCAGATCGCCCGCAGCATCGCCCGCAAAGCACCGCTGGCGGTGCGCCTGGCCAAGGAAGCGCTGCTCAAGGCGATGGACACCGACCTGGCCAGCGGCCTGCGCTTCGAGCGCCACGCCTTCACCGTGCTGGCCGGCACCCGCGACCGCGACGAAGGCATCGCGGCGTTCCAGGAAAAACGCACGCCGACCTTTACCGGCCAGTGACCACCGAATTCGAACGACCTCTCAGAGAGCGCCAAGACCATGACCTTCGAACACATCCTGTTTTCCATCGAGGCCGGCGTTGCCCTGCTCAGCCTCAATCGCCCGGACCAGCTCAACAGCTTCAACACACCGATGCATGGCGAAGTGAAAGAAGCGCTGAAACAGGTGCGGCAGAACCCGGAGGTGCGCGTGCTGTTGCTGACCGGTGAAGGTCGCGGTTTCTGCGCCGGGCAGGACCTCAGCGATCGCAACGTCGCACCCGGCAGCGCCGTGCCGGACCTGGGCGAGTCCATCGAGAAGTTCTACAACCCGCTGATCCGTCAACTGCGCGACCTGCCGCTGCCGGTGATCTGTGCGGTCAACGGCGTGGCGGCCGGTGCGGGCGCCAACATCCCCCTGGCCTGCGACCTGGTTCTGGCGGCACGCTCGGCAAGCTTCATCCAGGCCTTTTGCAAGATCGGCCTGATCCCCGATTCCGGTGGCACCTGGACCTTGCCGCGCCTGGTGGGCATGGCTCGGGCCAAGGCCCTGGCCCTGCTCGGCAACCGCCTGACGGCCGAGCAGGCCGAGCAATGGGGTTTGATCTACCGCGTCGTCGACGACGCCGCACTGCGCGAGGAAGCCCTGACCCTCGCCCGCCACCTGGCCACCCAGCCGACCTACGGCCTGGCATTGATCAAACGCAGCCTCAACGCCAGCCTGAGCAACAGCTTCGACGAACAGCTTGAACTGGAGCGGGACCTGCAACGTCTGGCCGGGCGCAGCGAGGATTACCGTGAAGGCGTCAGCGCCTTCATGGAAAAGCGCAGCCCACAGTTCAAGGGGCGCTGAGTCATGACGGCTCTGGATAACCACGCACGCATCGCGGTGATCGGCGCCGGGGCCATGGGCGCCGGCATTGCCCAGGTCGCGGCACAGGCCGGCCATGCCGTGCTGTTACTGGACAATCGCCCGGGTGCCGCCGCACAGGCCATCGAAGGCATTGACCGCCAATTGGGCAAACGCGTCGAAAACGGCAAGCTGTCCGCCGAATCGCGCAGCGCGACCGTCGCTCGCCTGCAAGCCGTGCAAGACATCGAAGCCTTGGCCGATTGCGCACTGATCATCGAAGCCATCGTCGAGAACCTTGAAGTCAAGCGCGCCCTGTTCCGCCAACTGGAAGAGATCTGCGGCGAACACTGCATCCTGGCCAGCAACACTTCCTCGTTGTCGATCACCAGCATCGCCGCGCAACTGCGCCACCCGCAACGCCTGCTCGGCCTGCACTTCTTCAACCCGGCGCCGGTCATGGCCCTGGTGGAAATCGTTTCCGGCCTGGCCAGCGATCCAGCCCTGGCGGCCTGCCTGTACGACACGGCCCGAGCCTGGGGCAAACAACCGGTGCACACCCGTTCGACGCCGGGGTTCATCGTCAACCGCGTGGCCCGGCCGTTCTACGCCGAAAGCCTGCGCCTGGTGCAGGAAGGCGCGGCCGACTGCCCGACACTCGACGCCCTGATGCGCGAGGCCGGCGGTTTTGCCATGGGCGCGTTCGAACTGACCGACCTGATCGGTCACGACGTCAACTATGCCGTGACCTGTTCGGTGTTCGACGCCTACTACGGCGACACGCGTTTCCTGCCTTCGCTGATCCAGAAAGAGCTGGTGGACGCCGGACGCTTGGGGCGCAAAAGCGGCCATGGCTTCTACCGCTACGCCGAAGGGGCGCAGCGCCCACAACCGGCCTCCGTCAGCAGTGATCGCAGCGTGAGCACCTGTGTGCTCGAAGGTGACCTGGGCATCGCCAACGGCTTGATCCCGCGCCTAGTGGAGCACGGCGTCGAGGTTATCCGGCGCGATGGCCAGGGCCTGTTGCGCACGGGCGATGCGGTGCTGGCCCTGAGCGACGGGCGCATGGCGTGCCAGCGGGCCAGGGAAGACGGCCTGCGCAATCTGATACTGCTGGACCTGGCCGGTGATTACACCAAGGCCAGACGACTGGCGATCAGTTGCGTCGCCGACATCGAACCTGCCGCTCTCGAACAGGGCATCGCGCTCTTGCAACAGGCCGGCTTCACCGTCAGCCGACTCAGTGACAGCCCGGCGCTGGCGGTGTTGCGCACCGTGGCCATGCTCGCCAACGAAGGCGCCGACGCGCTGCTGCATGGCGTGGCCTCTGCCGCCGACATCGATCTGGCGATGCGCGCCGGGGTCAACTACCCGCAAGGCCCACTGGCCTGGGCGGACAGCATCGGCCTGGCGCACATCCTCAAGGTCCTGGAAAACCTGCAAGCCAGTTATGGCGAAGAACGCTATCGACCGTCGTTGCTGTTACGCCGCCGCGTCGCCGAAGGGAGGACATTGCATGACCAACCATGAAGCCATGAACCTGGCCAGTGCTTGCGCGCAGGCGCTGTTCAAACGCGACACCGCCAGCCAGGCAATGGGCATGCGCCTGCTGTCTGCGGCGCCGGGCTGCGCCCGGGTGGGCATGAGTGTGCGCGCCGACATGCTCCAGGGCCACGGCACCTGCCACGGCGGCTACCTGTTCGCCCTCGCCGACTCGGCGTTTGCCTTCGCCTGCAACAGCTACAACGAGGCCACGGTGGCCATCGGTTGCAGCATCGATTACATCGCCCCGGCGCACCTGGGCGACACCCTCAATGCCGATTGTGTGGAGCAGAGCCGTTCCGGACGCACCGGCAACTACGACGTACGCATTGAAAACCAACTGGGCCAGCTGATCGCGCTGTTCCACGGCAAATCCTACAAAGTGCGCGGCACTGTGCTGACGCAGGAGACTCCCAATGAATGATGCCCTGATCATCGATGCGGTGCGCACCCCGATCGGCCGCTACGCCGGTGCCTTGAGCAGCGTGCGCGCCGACGACCTCGGCGCGGTGCCGCTGCGTGAACTGCTGCGCCGTCACCCGCAGGTCGACTGGAACAGCGTGGACGACGTGGTGTACGGCTGCGCCAACCAGGCCGGCGAAGACAACCGCAACGTTGCGCGCATGTCGGCGCTGCTGGCCGGGTTGCCGGTCAGCGTGCCGGGCACCACCCTCAATCGCCTGTGCGGTTCCGGGCTGGATGCCATCGGCAGCGCGGCGCGGGCGATCCGCTGTGGCGAGGCCGGCCTGATGCTGGTCGGCGGCGTCGAATCGATGTCCCGCGCGCCCCTGGTCATGGGCAAGGCCGAACAGGCGTTCTCCCGTGACGCACAGGCCTACGACACCACCATTGGCTGGCGCTTCGTCAATCCGCTGATGAAAAAGACCTACGGCATCGACTCCATGCCCGAGACCGCGGAGAACGTCGCCGAGCAGTTCAACATCTCCCGCGCCGACCAGGATGCCTTTGCTTTGCGCAGCCAGCAGCGCGCGGCCGCCGCCCAGGCCAGCGGACGTCTTGCCCGGGAAATCGTCGCGGTCGAGATTCCCCAGCGCAAAGGCCCGGCCAAGGTCGTCGAGCACGATGAACACCCCCGCGGCGACACCACGCTCGAGCAATTGCAGAAACTCGGCACGCCGTTTCGCGACGGTGGCAGCATCACCGCCGGCAACGCCTCCGGGGTGAACGATGGCGCCTGCGCGCTGCTGCTGGCCAGCCCGGCGATCGCCAGCCGCCACGGGCTGAAGGCGCGTGGCCGGGTGGTCGCCATGGCCACGGCCGGCGTCGAACCGCGCATCATGGGCATTGGTCCGGTGCCGGCCACGCGCAAGGTCCTGGAACTGGCCAATCTCAGCCTCGCCGACATGGACGTGATCGAACTCAACGAAGCCTTCGCCGCCCAGGGCCTGGCGGTGCTGCGCGAGTTGGGGCTGAGCGACAGCGACCCGCGGGTCAACCCGAACGGCGGCGCGATTGCCCTCGGCCACCCGCTGGGCATGAGCGGCGCACGGCTGGTGACCACGGCCCTGCACGAACTGGAGGAACGCCAGGGTCGCTACGCCTTGTGCACCATGTGCATCGGCGTTGGCCAGGGCATTGCGCTGATCATCGAGCGCCTGTCCGTCTAAAGAATCGCGATTCCCGGGGAGCCGAGAGGTATCCTTGGCGCATGCACTCAAAGCCCTGCTGCGGCGGGGCCGGAACACAAAAATAATTCGAGTGAAGTTATGAACATGCCAATTGCCAAAGCCGTGCTTGACCCTGTGCTGGACCCGCTGGAAACCGCCAGCATCGACGAGCTGCGTCAGCACCAGCTGGACCGTCTGCGCTGGTCCCTCAACCACGCCTACAATAACGTGCCGCTGTATCGTCAGCGCTTCGATGCCCTGGGTGTGCATCCCGACGACATCAAATCCCTGAAAGACCTGGCGCAGTTTCCGTTCACCACCAAGAACGACCTGCGCGACAACTACCCCTACGGCATGTTCGCCGTGCCGATGCACGACGTGGTGCGCCTGCACGCTTCCAGCGGCACCACCGGCAAACCGACCGTCGTCGGCTACACCCAGAACGACATCGACACCTGGGCCAATGTGGTTGCCCGCTCGATCCGCGCGGCGGGTGGCCGACGCGGCGACAAAGTGCATATTTCCTACGGCTACGGCCTGTTCACCGGCGGCCTGGGTGCGCATTACGGCGCCGAACGCCTGGGCTGCACGGTGATTCCGATGTCCGGCGGGCAGACGGAAAAACAGGTGCAACTGATCAAGGATTTCCAGCCGGACATCATCATGGTCACGCCGTCCTACATGCTCAACATCGCCGATGAACTCGAGCGCCAGGGCGTCGACCCACACAAACTGGCCCTGCGTCTGGGCATCTTCGGTGCCGAGCCGTGGACCGGCGAACTGCGCAGCGCCATCGAGCACCGCCTGGGCATTACCGCGCTGGACATCTACGGCCTCTCGGAAATCATGGGACCGGGTGTTGCCATGGAGTGCGCCGAGACCAAGGACGGGCCGACCCTCTGGGAAGACCACTTCTACCCGGAAATCATCGACCCGGTCACCGGTGAAGTGTTGCCCGACGGGCAGATGGGCGAACTGGTGTTCACCTCGCTGAGCAAGGAAGCCCTGCCGATGATCCGCTACCGCACCCGCGACCTGACGCGCCTGCTACCGGGCACCGCACGCCCGATGCGCCGCATCGACAAGATCACCGGGCGCAGCGACGACATGCTGATCATCCGTGGCGTCAACGTGTTCCCGACGCAGATCGAGGAACAGGTGCTGAAAGTCAAACAGCTTGCCGAGTGCTATGAGATCCATCTGTATCGCAACGGCAACCTGGACAGCGTCGACGTGCACGTCGAATTGAAGGCTGAGCATCAGCATTTGACCGATGACCAGCAGAAGGCGGTGTGCGGGGAATTGAGCAAGCACATCAAAACCTATATCGGGATCAGCTCGCGGATCGTGCTGCAGCCGTTCCACTCGATCAAGCGTTCCGAAGGCAAGGCCTGCCACGTGCTGGACAAACGCCCTAAAGCATGACTGCTGCACCCTTTTGAGCCCCGCTTTTGCGGGGCTTTTTTTTGGCTTGCTGACTGCCGCTCAAGGGGGATCAGGGTTGACTGGGAGGCCGTCATCGCGAGCAAGCCCGCTTACACAGGGAGTTGGGGAGTGTCGAGAAGTTGCAGCCACACAAGCTCCCATGGGAGCGAGCCTGCTCGCGATGGCTGAGTGTCAGGCAACAGCGATGCGACCAACCCATCTCATCCTGCAAAGCGATACAAAAAACAAATACGACACGTCATTTACTGTTTGATATTAATTTCTGTATCGCTTATAAAGTTCTCCATGCCCTCGATCAGATTCAAGGCGGGAGACCCCCATGTACGCACAGCTCGTAGAAACCGGTGTTAAGCGCATCAAGGACCTGTCGGAAATGTCCGAACAGGAACGCGCCTTCCAGGAAAAAATCGATTCGGAAATCAAGATCGAAGCCAAGAACTGGATGCCGGATGCCTATCGCCAGACGCTGATCCGGCAGATCTCGCAGCACGCTCACTCCGAAATCGTCGGCATGCTGCCCGAAGGCAACTGGGTCACCCGCGCCCCCACGCTCAAACGCAAACTGCAATTGATGGCGAAGATCCAGGACGAAGCCGGCCACGGCCTGTACCTGTACAGCGCCATGGAAACCCTGGGCGCCGATCGCGATGAGGAAATCGCCAAACTGCACAGCGGCAAGGCCAAGTACTCGAGCATCTTCAACTACCCGACGCTGAACTGGGCCGACATGGGTGCCGTGGGCTGGCTGGTGGATGGCGCGGCCATCGTCAATCAGGTGGTGCTGCAGCGCACCTCCTATGGCCCCTACTCCCGGGCGATGGTCCGGATCTGCAAGGAAGAGAGCTTCCACCAGCGCCAGGGCTACGAAATCCTCCTGACCATGATGCGCCACGGCAATCAGGCGCAAAAAGACATGGTCCAGGACGCGATCAACCGCCTGTGGTGGCCGGCGCTGATGATGTTCGGCCCCAGCGACGAACATTCGCCCAACAGCGCCCAGTCCATGGCCTGGAAGATCAAGCGCCAGAGCAACGACGAACTGCGCCAGCGCTTCATCGACCAGACCATCCCGCAACTGGAACTGCTGGGCTGCACCTGCCCCGACCCGGACCTAAAGTGGAACGCCGAGCGGGGCCACTACGACTTCGGCGAGATCCAGTGGAGCGAGTTCTACGAGGTGCTCAAGGGCAACGGCCCGTGCAACACCGAGCGCGTCGCTACCCGCCGCAAAGCCATTGAAGACGGTGCCTGGGTGCGCGAAGCCGCCGTTGCCCACGCCCGCAAAAAACAAAACAAGAACGCCGCCTGATCCGGCCACCTGATGTGGAGTAACTGAAATGTCCGAGTGGACCCTCTTCGAAGTCTTCGTGCGCAGTAAGCACGGCCTCAACCACAAGCATGTCGGCAGCGTGCATGCCGCCGACACCACCATGGCCATCGAGAACGCGCGCGAGCTCTACACCCGGCGCAGCGAAGGCGTGAGCCTGTGGGTGGTGCCATCAGCCCTGATCACCGCCTCGTCACCGGACGAAAAGGACCCGTTGTTCGATCCGTCGGACGACAAGGTCTATCGCCACGCCAGCTTCTACGAGTTGCCGGCTGAAGTCGGGCACATGTGAGGTCGACCATGAACAACAAGACCGATCTGATCGAATACCTGCTGCGCCTGGGCGACAGTGCCCTGATCCAGGGCCAGCGCCTGTGCCAGTGGTGCGGCAAGGCTCCGGCACTGGAAGAAGAACTGGCGCTGATGAACGTCGGCCTCGACCTCGTCGGCCAGGCGCGCCACTGGCTCGAGTACGCCGCCGAGCTGCTGGATGACGGCCGTGACGCCGATCACCTGGCGTTCCGCCGCGACGAGCGCGCCTATCGCAACCTGCTGTTGGTGGAGCAACCCAACGGCGACTACGCGGTGACCCTCCTCAAGCAGTTCCTCTATGACGCCTGGCACCTGCCGGTGCTCACGGGCCTGAGCCAGTCCAGCGATGAGCGCATCGCCGGGATCGCCGCCAAGGCCGTCAAGGAAGTCACCTATCACCTGCGCCGCTCCGGCGAATGGGTCGAACGCCTGGGCGATGGCACCGAGGAAAGCCACCGGCGCATGCTCGCGGCCATCCCTGAAGTCTGGCGCTTTACCGTTGAACTGATCGCCGCCGATGACAGCGAGCAACGACTGTGCGAAGCCGGCATCACCCCGGACATCGCCACGACCGCCGCTGCCTGGCAAGCCAACGTCGAAGCGATCTTCGCCAGCGCCACCCTGCCGGTGCCGACCGCGCCGAACTACTTCTACCTGGACGCGCGCAAAGGCCTGCACACCGAACACCTGGGCATCCTGCTGGCCGAAATGCAGTTCCTGCCCCGAGCGTACCCCGATGCAACCTGGTGAGCTGATCGCCAGCGACCTCGGGGCGCGGCCGGCACAACCGACCGACCTGGGCGCGGCCTGGGCGATCCTGTCCGAGGTCATGGACCCGGAGGTGCCGGTGGTCAGCGTGGTGGACCTGGGCATCGTCCGCGACCTGGACTGGCAGGCCGGGCATCTGCACGTGGTGGTCACGCCGACCTACTCCGGCTGCCCGGCGACCGAAGTGATCGAAAGCGACATCCGCGACGCACTGGAGCTCGCCGGTTTCAGGGCGCCGCAACTGGAACGCCGGCTGACCCCGGCGTGGACCACCGACTGGATCAGCGCCAGCGGCCGCGAACGCCTGCGCGCCTACGGCATCGCGCCGCCCGAGGGCAGCACCAGCAAGCGCAGCCTGCTCGGCGAAAGCCCGGTGATCCGCTGCCCGCAATGCGGCAGCGCCCACACCGAGGTGCTCAGCGAGTTCGGCTCCACGGCGTGCAAGGCCCTGTATCGCTGCGTCGAGTGCCGCGAACCGTTCGACTATTTCAAGTGCATCTGAGCGGCGCTCGGCCGTCCCAGTTGGAGAACAAGCATGAGCAAATTTCACAGCCTGACCATCAAGGACGTGCGCGCGGAAACCCGTGACGCGGTGTCCATTGCCTTCGAGATTCCGCAGGCATTGCAGGACAGCTTTCACTTCACCCAGGGCCAGCACCTGGTGATGCGCACCCTGCTGGACGGCGAGGAAGTACGCCGCTCCTATTCAATCTGCACCGGGGTCAATGACGGCGAACTGCGCATCGCAGTCAAGCGCGTCGCCGGCGGGCGTTTTTCCGCCTTCGCCAACGAGCAGCTGAAAGTCGGGCACAGCCTGGAAGTCATGCCGCCGGCCGGGCACTTCCATGTCGAGCTCGACCCGGCTCGTCATGGCCACTATCTGGCGGTCGCCGCCGGCAGCGGCATCACGCCGATCCTGTCGATCATCAAGACCACCCTGGAAACCGAACCGCACAGCCGCGTCACCCTGCTGTATGGCAATCGCTCCAGTTCCGGTGCGCTGTTTCGCGAACAGCTCGAAGACCTGAAGAACCGCTACCTGCAACGCCTGAACCTGATCTTCGTGTTCAGCCGCGAGCAGCAGGACGTCGACCTGTACAACGGTCGGATCAATGCCGAGAAATGCGAGCAACTGTTCAGCCGCTGGCTCGACGTCAAAGCCCTCGACGCCGCCTTCATCTGCGGCCCGCAGGAAATGACCGAGACCGTGCGCGACAGCCTCAAAGCCAAAGGCCTGGCGCCTGAACGCATCCATTTCGAGCTGTTCGCCGCCGCAGGCAGCCAGCAGAAACGCGAGGCCCGCGAAGCCGCCCGGCAAGTGGACGCCGCCGTCAGCCAGATCACCGTCATCAGCGACGGCCGCGCCCTGGCTTTCGACCTGCCGCGCAACAGCCAGAGCATCCTCGACGCCGGCAACGCCCAGGGCGCCGAATTGCCCTACTCGTGCAAGGCCGGCGTGTGCTCGACCTGCAAGTGCAAAGTCATCGAAGGCGAGGTGGAAATGGACAGCAACCACGCCCTGGAAGACTACGAAGTCGCCGCCGGCTATGTGCTGTCGTGCCAGGCGTTTCCGATCACCGACAAAGTGGTCCTGGATTTCGATCAGCTCTGAAACCCGCAGCGCTGTAAAAACTGTGGGAGCGAGCCTGCTCGCGATGCTCCCGAGATCGACGCGTTTATCCAGAAGGCACGCGTCATCGTTGACGACCATCGCGAGCAGGCTCGCTCCCACAGGGACCGCGCCGTTTCACCCCACAACAAAAACAACAACCGAGAGCGTGCCATGACCCCACAAGACATAGAACTCATCCGCCAGCACCCCGACTTCATCCAGTTGGTGCGCCGCAAACAGAAGCTCTACTGGTCGCTGTCGCTGATCATGCTGGTGATCTATTTCGGTTTTGTCCTGCTGGTGGCCTTCTCCCCCGCCACTCTCGGCCAGTCCCTGAAGGGCGGCGTGACGTCGGTGGGCATGCTGGTGGGCGTGGTGATGGTGCTGCTGGCGTTCGCCCTGACCGGCTTCTATGTCTATCGCGCCAACCACGTGATCGATCCGCTCAACGACAAACTCAAGCAGGAGTGCGCCCGATGAGTCGCCTCCTCGCGCTGTTCCTGCTGCCGCTGGCGGTGGTCACCGACCTGGCCGTTGCCGCCGAAGGCACGTCCCGCCCCTTGAACTGGAACGCCATCGGCATGTTCCTGGTGTTCGTGCTGTTCACCCTCGGCGTCACGCGCTGGGCGGCATTGCGCACCCGCTCGGCCAGCGACTTCTACACCGCTGGCGGTGGCATGAGCGGTTTCCAGAATGGCCTGGCGATTGCCGGCGACATGATCTCCGCCGCCTCGTTCCTCGGCATCTCCGCGATGATGTTCCTCAATGGCTACGACGGTTTGCTCTATGCCCTGGGCGTGCTGGCCGGCTGGCCGATCATCCTGTTCCTGATCGCCGAACGCCTGCGCAACCTGGGCAAGTACACCTTTGCCGACGTGGTCTCCTATCGCCTGGAACAGACCCCGGTGCGCCTGACCTCGGCCTTCGGCACGCTGACCGTGGCCCTGATGTACCTGGTGGCGCAGATGGTCGGCGCCGGCAAGCTGATCGAGTTGCTGTTCGGCATCGACTACCTCTACGCCGTGATGCTGGTCGGCGTGTTGATGGTGTTCTACGTGACCTTCGGCGGCATGCTCGCCACCACCTGGGTGCAGATCATCAAGGCGGTGATGCTGCTGTTCGGCACCAGCTTCATGGCGTTCATGGTGCTCAGGCATTTCGGTTTCAGCACCGAGGCGATGTTCGCCGGCGCCACCGCCGTGCACGCCAAGGGCACGGCAATCATGGCGCCCGGTGGCCTGCTGTCGAACCCGATCGATGCGATTTCCCTGGGGCTGGGCATGATGTTCGGCACCGCCGGCCTGCCGCACATCCTGATGCGTTTCTTCACCGTCAGCGATGCCAAGGAAGCGCGCAAAAGCGTGTTCTACGCCACGGGCTTCATCGGTTATTTCTACCTGCTGCTGATCGTCGTCGGCTTTGGCGCCATCGTCATGGTCGGCACCGAGCCGTCGTTCCGCGACGCCAGCGGCGCGATCATCGGCGGCGGCAACATGGTCGCCGTGCACCTGGCGCAAGCCGTGGGCGGCAACCTGTTCCTCGGTTTCATTTCGGCGGTGGCCTTCGCCACCATTCTCGCCGTGGTGGCCGGGCTGGCCCTGTCGGGCGCCTCGGCGGTGTCCCACGATTTGTATGCCTGCGTGATCCGCAAGGGCCAGGCCAGCGAACAGCAGGAAATGCGCATGTCACGCATCGCCACCCTGTGCATCGGCGTGCTGGCGATCATCCTCGGCCTGCTGTTCGAATCGCAGAACATCGCCTTCCTTTCCGGCCTGGTGCTGGCCATCGCGGCCTCGGTGAATTTCCCGGTGCTGTTCCTTTCGATGTACTGGAAAGGCCTGACCACCCGCGGCGCGGTGATGGGCAGCCTGATGGGGCTGGTCTCTGCCATCGTCCTGCTGGTGCTCAGCCCGGCGGTCTGGGTCAACGTCATGCATCACGACAAGGCCCTGTTCCCGTACTCGAACCCGGCACTGTTTTCCATGAGCCTGGCGTTCTTCAGCGCCTGGCTGTTCTCGGTCACCGACAGCTCGCCGCGAGCGGCGCTCGAACGCGGCCGCTACCTGGCGCAGTTCATCCGCTCGATGACCGGTATTGGCGCCTCGGGCGCCAGCAACCACTGATCCCCTGTTCGATAACACGGAGCAATCCTGATGTCCTCCTCACCTGTTTTGCACGCCCCTACCCTGCAAAGTTTCATCGCCGGTCGCTGGATCGGCCAACACGGCGCGCAGGTTCTGCGCAGCGCCATCGACGGGCACGAAATCGCCCGCACCCACGAAGAGCGTCCGGATTTCGCCGAAGCCATCGAACACGGCCGTCGCCAGGGCGTCAGCGGCCTGATGGCGCTGGACTTCCAGCAACGGGCCCAGCGCCTGAAGGCGCTGGCCCTGTACCTGAGCGAACGCAAGGAACAGCTCTACGCCATCTCCCACCACAGCGGTGCCACCCGCGCCGACAGCTGGATCGACATCGAGGGCGGCAACAGCACGCTGTTCACCTACGCCAGCCTCGGCTCCCGGGAGCTGCCGTCGGGCAACGTGGTCCACGAAGGCCCGGCGCTGCAACTGAGCAAGGCGGGCACCTTCGCCGGTACGCACATCCTGGTGCCGCGCGGCGGCGTGGCGGTGCACATCAATGCCTTCAACTTCCCGATCTGGGGCATGCTGGAGAAATTCGCGCCGAGCTTTCTCGCCGGCATGCCGTGCATCGTCAAACCGGCCAGCGCCACCAGCTACCTGACCGAAGCCGTGGTGCGCCTGATGGACGAGTCCGGCCTGTTGCCGGCGGGCAGCCTGCAACTGATCATCGGCGGCACCGGGGATCTGCTCGATCGCCTGCAAGGCCAGGACGTGGTGACCTTCACCGGTTCGGCCGACACCGCGGCCAAGCTGCGGGTCAACCCGAACCTGATTCGTCATTCGGTGCCGTTCACCGCCGAGGCCGATTCGCTGAACTGCGCGATCCTCGCCCCGGACGTCACCCCGGACGACGAAGAGTTCGAGCTGTTCATCAAGGAAGTCGCCCGGGAAATGACCACCAAGGCCGGGCAGAAATGCACCGCCATCCGCCGCGCCATCGTGCCGGCCAAACACCTGGATGCCGTGGCCGAACGCCTGCGTGAGCGCCTGGCCAGGGTGGTGGTCGGCGACCCGTCGGTGGAAGGCGTGCGCATGGGCGCACTGGCCTCCCACGATCAGCAGAAGGACGTGGCCGAGCGCCTGGAAACCCTGCTGCAGAGCAGCGACATGCTGTTCGGTGCCCGCGACGGCTTCGAGCCCCGTGGCGAAAACGTCAGCCAGGGCGCGTTCTTCGCCCCGACCCTGTTGCAGGCCCGTGACCCGCATGCCGAAGGCGGCGCCCATGACATCGAAGCGTTCGGCCCCGTCAGCACCTTGATGGCCTACGACGACCTGGATGAAGCACTGGCGCTGGCCGCACGCGGCAAGGGCAGCCTGGTCGCCAGCCTGGTGACCAAAGACCCGCAGGTGGCCGCCAAGGCCATTCCGGTGGCGGCGGCCCTGCACGGACGCCTGCTGGTGCTGGACCGCCACTGCGCCGGCGAATCCACCGGCCACGGTTCGCCATTGCCGCAACTCAAGCACGGCGGCCCGGGTCGTGCCGGCGGAGGTGAAGAACTCGGCGGTCTGCGTGCGGTGAAACACTACCTGCAACGCGCGGCGGTCCAGGGCTCGCCGACCATGCTGGCAGCGGTCACCGGGGAATACGTGCGCGGCGCGAACGTCATCGAGACCGAGGTGCACCCCTTCCGCCGGTACTTCCAGGACCTGCAGATCGGCGAATCCCTGCTGACCCACCGTCGCACCGTGACCGAGGCCGACCTGGTGAACTTCGGCTGCCTGTCCGGCGACCACTTCTACATGCACTTCGACGACATCGCGGCCAAGGAGTCGCAGTTCGGCAAGCGCATCGCCCACGGTTACTTCGTGCTGTCGGCGGCGGCCGGGCTGTTCGTTTCACCCGCGCCAGGACCGGTGCTGGCCAACTATGGCCTGGACACCCTGCGCTTCATCAACCCGGTGGGCATCGGCGACACCATCCAGGCGCGCCTGACCTGCAAACGCAAGATCGACCAGGGCAAGAAGAGCCCGCAGGGCATCCCGCAAGGCGTGGTGGCGTGGGACGTGGAAGTCACCAACCAGCTGGGCGAGTTGGTGGCCAGTTACGACATCCTGACCCTGGTGGTCAAGCGCGAGGACTGATTACGAGCTTGTGCCGAACCGGCTGGCCTCATCGCGGGCAAACCCGCTCCCACCCAAGCACCTGTGGGAGCGAGCCTGCTCGCGAGGGGCCATCAATGCCGGCGCAACCACTCGATAAACAGCGCAAACAACTCCGACTGCGAACCGACCTCCAGCTTCAGGTACAAATTCTTGCGGTGCATGCGCACCGTCTCCGGCGAGATGTTCAACTGGCTGGCCGTGGACTTCACCGAATGCCCTCGAAGCACCATGTGCGCCACTTCCCGCTCGCGCTCGGTGAGCACGTCGCTGCCGAAATGCTCGAATGCCGACTGCACCCGCTGCTTGAGATCGTCACGCCCGCCGGCTTCGTGATCAGCACGCTGCGGCAAGCCCCGCCGGCCAAACTCGGCGATGAGCTCGCGCACCAGAGGCTCGACGGCCCGCAACAGGTTCAGTTGTTCGACCCGCAGGCTCTGCCCGCCAAACCCCTGGAACAGGCTCACGGAAATCTGCGTGTCATGGCCGGTATCCACCAGGTAAAAACTGTCCTCGGAGCTGCCCGCCTTCAGGTAGTAGGTCTTGTAGTACTCGCTGTCGAAAAAGTGATCCGGGGCAATTTCCTCCAGGTGATAAAAGCCCTCGGCCAGGCCCTGCTCCACGGCCAGGCAAAACGGGTCGAGCAGGTAGCCCACGGAAAAATAGCGCTCCAGCAACGCCACCCGGTATTGCTCCGGGATGCCCTGCTGGTACAGCAACTGCGGCGCGCGGTCCCTGTGTTCGAGGCTGATCATCACCGACTCGATCGACACCAGGTGCCCGAACGCGCACGCCAGATGGTGCAGCGCGTCGGGCTCGTCGATATGGGCGAAGGCCTTGCGCAGCTCGCCATGCCATTTGTGCAAGGCGCCGAAGGGCAAGGCAATCAGTGTGTCGTCGTTGGGTTTGCTCATGCCCCGCAGTCTAGCGGGTGAACCGGGGCCCCGTAACCGGCGATCGCTCAAACTCATTGGCCGCCATACTGGCCGCTTTGTTCAAGCTCGGCCGCCACTTCAAGGATGCAGACGCGCAACGTCTCGACGATTTCATCCACCTGGGCGTGCGTCAGGATCAGCGGCGGCGACATCACGTTGAGGTGCATGATCGGCCGCACCAGCAGGCCCCGGGCCTGCGCACGGGAATGAATGCGCTCACCGATGTTGATCTCGTCGGCAAACAGCGCCTTGGTGCGCTTGTCGGCGACGAATTCCACGCAGGCCATCAACTTCTCGCATCGCACATCGCCCACCAGCGGCAGGTCGCTGAGGGTGGCCAGGCGCTGTTCCAGGTAGGTGCCGACCACCTCGACATGCGCCAGCAGATTTTCCCGCTCGATGATCTCGATGTTCTTCAACGCCGCCGTGCAGCACACCGGATGGCCGCTGTAGGTGAAGCCGTGGGTGAAGCAACGACCCTTGCCCGGCTCGGCAATGACTTTCCAGATTCGCTCGGAAAAAATGCAGGCGCCCAGCGGCAGGTACGCGGAAGTCAGACCCTTGGCCGTGGTGATGATGTCAGGCTGGACCTCGAACACATCGTAAGACGCGAAGAACTTGCCCAGGCGGCCGAAGGAGGTCACCACTTCATCGGCGACAAACAGAATGTCGTAGCGCTGGCAGACCTCCCACATGCGCTTGAGATAGCCCTTGGGCGGAATGATCACGCCGCCAGACCCCATGATCGGCTCGGCGAAGAAACCGGCGACCTTGTCGGCGCCGATGGCCCGGATCTTGTCTTCGAACTCCTGCACCAGGAACTCGAGGAACTGCGCTTCGTCCATCCCCGCCGGCGCGCGGTAGGGGTTGGGGTTCGAGACGTGATGAATCAGGTCGTTGGCGTAATCGAACTCCGGCACGCGGTCGGCGGCCTTGTTGCCGATCGACATGGTCAGCGTGGTCGAGCCGTGATAGGCGTTGAAGCGCGCGATGACATGCTTCTTGTCCGGTTTGCCACGGCAGTTCTGGTAGTACTGGATCAGCCGGTAGGCGGTGTCCACGGCAGTCGACCCGCCCGTGGTCAAAAACACATGGTCGAGGTCCCCCGGCGCCAGGCTGGCGAGTTTCTCGCACAACTGGATGGCGACGTTGTTGGACATGTCGGAAAACGGGTTCGAATAGGCCAGCTGCCGCACCTGGTCGGCAATGGCCAGTGCCATTTCCTCGCGGCCCAGGCCGATGTTGGTGCACCACATGCCGCCGACGGCATCGAGAAAGCGGTTGCCCTGGGTGTCGTAGATGTAGGCGCCGTCACCGGCCACGATGTTCAGCGAGCCCTGCTCGGCATGCTCGTCGAACATGTGATAGCCGTGCATGTAGTGCGCCTTGTCGGCCTTGACCAGCCGCGATGCATCGGCGGCGGACAGTACGTCATGAGTGGGAGTAGCCATACGAAAACCTCGAACCGAAGGGTTGAACGATCAGATCCCGCTTTTCACCGTGCTCCAGACCCGCGTGATGGCGCGCATATCCTTGGGGTCCTGGGTCTTTTGCGGAAACAGCCGCTGACGGGTTTCCTCATCGGGATAGATGGCGGGGTTGTTGCGCACATCGGCCTCCAGCAACGGCGTCGCGGCCGCGTTGCTGTTGGCGTAATGGATGTAATCCGTCACATCGGCCATCACCTGCGGCTTCATCAGAAAGTCGAGGAACTTGTGCGCGTTGGTCACATGCGGGGCATCGGCCGGGATGTACAGGTTGTCAAACCAGATCAGGGAGCCTTCCCGGGGAATGAAGTACGCCAGGTTGATCTTCAATTTGGCTTCTTCGGCGCGGGCCATGGCGGTCGCGTAGTCGCCGGACCAGGTCATGGCCATGCACACATCGCCGTTGGGCAGGCTGGTCAGGTAGTTGACCGAGTCGAACTTGCGAATGTAGGGCCGCACCGACAGCAGCAACTCCTGCGCCGCCTTCAGGTCCGCCGGCGCCGCACTGCGCGGGTCGCGCCCCAGGTACTTCAGGGCCAGGGGTATGACTTCGGTCGGGGCGTCCACCAGGGTGACGCCGCAGTCGGCGAAACGCGACACGATCTTCGGATCGAAGATCATCGCCAGCGACCCGATCGGCGCGTCGGGCATGCGCTCCCTGATCTTGTCGACGTTGTAGGTGATGCCGTTGCTGCCCCAGGTGTAAGGCGCGGAATACTGCATGCCGGCATCGAAGCCCTGCATGTCCTGCAGCACTTTGTCATCGAGGTTGGCCCAACCCGGCAGCAGTTTTTTATTCAGTGGCTGGAACACCCCGGCCTTGATCAGTGGCGGTGCCAGCGACGCATTGAGCACCACCAGGTCATAACCGGAGTGGCCGGTGAGCAACTTGGCCTGGACGGTTTCATAGGCGTCGAACGTGTCGTAGATGACCTTGATGCCGGTGGCTTTCTCGAAATCCGCCAGGGTGTTTTCACCGATGTAATCCGCCCAGTTGTAGAGCCTGAGGGTTTTACTGTCGTCCACCTCGGCGGCCTGGGCGTGGATCAGCAGGGAAACGAGAAAAAAGCTGGAAATCACTGTGAGGGCCTTGCGCATAGCAAATCCACCTTATCAAGCGAGTTCGGCTCTGGATGAGCAGGTGAATCCACTATTGGCGGATTCGACGCGAGGCGCCATACCCCGAATGGGTGTGTGCCCGCCCCCACAGGTGTCCGGGTTCCCTTGTGGGAGCGAGCCTGCTCCGGCCGGCGTTACGACAATGGTCGTTAACGATGACGCTAACAGTGGGGCGGTACGTCAGAAGGTCCATGTGGGGGCTCCAGGTTGTCCAACACACGATTGACCAACAATTCACCCAGCGCGGACAGTTGTTGAATAGCCAAAATCATATGGCGGCGCGGTCCTTCCAACTCACGAGCCAGATCGGTGGCCATGACGCTTAGGCATGCCAGGGTTTCTGAGGCATGACAGAGCATGGACTCGGTGTCGACGTCGGGTACGACAGCGAAGAAATGGCTGGCAGATCCAGGAAGGTTGTTATGGCGAAGGGGAACATTGACGAGCTGTTCGGTGACGGGTGGTGAAGTCTTTTTCATGACGGAGCTCCTTGCAAGGTAGAAAAATCGCCTGTCACTTGCTCTCAATCAAACTGACTGATGGTCGTACAGGACAGATGGGGGATTTATTCTTAAGAAAAACACAGTCAATTAATCAAATAAATATACATATGTCTAATTAAATGACACTCCTCCAATGCAATAAAACGCACTTATCAGCCAGCCACATTCAAACCTCTCCATTACTGTAGGATCGGAAACCAAATATTTGTAGGGCATTTCTTACATATATATACCAGCAACCGAACACATAATAAAAAATTCCCACACGCATCAGACCCATTGGAAAATTTTAATTTTTTACCCGAATCAACATGTGTAGGATGCGTCCAAAAAAGGGGCCAACAGTCACACTCGACCTCTAAGGCAACAGCAATAGATGGTAGAAATTCAATGCACAAAAAAGACAGAACAGAAAAACTTAAAAACAACATACGGTATCTTATCAAGAGCCGTGGCGAGACCCAGCTTTCGTTGTGCAATTCCAGTGGACTCACTCGGACAACCATCTACAACATACTGGAAGGAAGGGTTGTCCACGCCCAACAATCTACCGTAAGAAAAATATCTGATTTTTTTGGTGTCTCATATAAAGAGATCGAAACCATTGACTTTGAGGAAAAGGAAACAATAGAAAGCAGCCTCTCGCCAAATGGAAATATGAACCCCGCAGCAGTCCCGGTTATCAGAGAGCGTTTGTTAATTCAGAGCCTGAACAAAAAAATTGGTGAACTGACTATTGCCCACCCTCTGACTTATTACTTTGGCGCCGCCAGTAACGTCATCGGCGTGCTTCTCGAAAACGAGATCAGCGGAATGAATGAACCCGGAGATATTTTAATTGTAAAGAGAGGTTTGACCAATGGAAGCGGCATTAAACTGGGATACGAGAAAGCGACCAGCAAAATAATCTTGAGCGAAAGCACCCACTTCGATCAAGCACGCACCTGCATCGTTGGAGAAGTCATTGAGGAAAGATTCAATGGGAAACAGTAACGACCTCGATAACAGCAAATATAAACTGCTAGGCTTTGAAAAGCACAAAAATCTGGCCGTGCTCATGATAATTTCAACGGGAAAAATAATAAAAATAAAACTTGATGAGGTCTTACGAAGTGAAATAATTGACAACTTGAGCAAATCGGAAATAAAAAATATATACCGAAAATACTATTCTGACGGTGCGGCGTTAACCACCTATGAGATCAATGACCGGCACGAAAGGTCATGGATGATTTACGTCGTACTCAACTTGACTCTTTTTGCGCTGTATGTATTTACCAATATCGCCGCCACTAAACTTGTCTATATCCAACCGCTTGACATTGTCGTCACTCCTGGTGTGTTCCTTTATCCACTGACTTTTTTAGTGGTTGACATACTTAATGAATCTTACGGTATCAGGCTCGCGAGGCGAGCCATCCTGTTTTCTTTTGCGAGCAATGCGTTAATCGTGATGCTACTGAATGGCACCCGCTTCCTTCCCGGCCTGCATGGCTGGAATCTTGACGGTGCCTACAGTGATGTTATTACACATGTCTCTTCGGCATTGATAGCATCGTGTATTTCCTTTCTCCTTTCCGAATACGTGAACTCTTACCTTCTGTGCAGAATAAAAGAGCTTACCAACTCGAGATTCCTTTTCTTGCGGGTTTTCCTCAGCACTTTTTTCGCCGTGATCATTGACAGCTTCATTTTTTGCTTCATTGCCTTTCACGGAACAATGCAAAATGAAGAAATTTTGAAAATAGTTTACGTACAAATAGCTATAAAAATGTGCTTTGCCCTTTTCAATATCCTGCCCGCGTACGGCGCAAGATCGTTGATCAAAAAGTACATAATCGAAGCTAAAACGGCATAAAACACGAAGGAATGCAGTCCATCGGCACTCCTCCGGTAGCCGACTTCTATAATCCCAATTTGAATTTCATATGATCCATGGCCTCTGCCCTACCCTGCAAAAATCGACTCAATCCACCAGACCTTAAACCACACGCATCACAATCACCACACCCACTTCCCATCACTCCGTTATAGCAAGTCAACGTGTGATAACGAACCAGCTCAAATTGGTTGTGATATTCGGCCAACGCCCACGTCTCAGCCTTGTTCAGCCACATCAGTGGCGCTTCAATTCTCAAGTTGTAATCCATGCCCAACTTGACAGCATCGTTCAGCACGCTGACAAACTCATCACTACAATCAGGGTAACCCGAGCTCTCCGCTTCACTCACCCCTGTAATCACCGCTTCAGCACCCACTTGATAGGCGTAAATAGAAGCCAAGGTTAAAAACAGGATATTTCTGCCAGGTACGAAGGTAGCAGGTACCCCCGCCCTTGTGCTTCGTGCAATTGGAATGTTGTCACGCGTCAAGCTGCTAACGGCCAGTTCGTTAAGCAAAGAGGTGTCCAGCACTTTATGCACCTTCACACCCAGTCGCTTTGAAAGCTGTTGTGCAACGTCAATTTCCGCACGATGGCGTTGGCCATAATCGAATGTGAGGCAATGAACTTCATCGTACATCGGTAAGGCATGGATCAAGCACGTGGTGGAGTCTTGTCCACCGCTAAAGACGATAACGGCCTTTTTGTTCATGATTTGTTCTTCCTTGGGTAGCCGGGTGGTAACCGGGGCGTTGACCCTACCGGGAAGATAAGATTTTTGCTGTGGGAAGCTTCCCAAGTAGCTGTCTCCGATTTCTGTTTGTGTCATTTCGTTACTACATCGATGGACGTCAACAGTGACGCGGGCTGCCAGGACACCCGCGTGGGTCGGGCATTTTTCGCGAGCAAGCTCGCTCCTATAGGGGGCCCTGCAAAAAAAGACGCGCAGACGAGTTGCGGCTCGTCCACGCGTCAAAACGGGAAGCTTCAATACAGTTCTTTGTGGACGCGATGGGTGCTCGCCAGGTCGGCGACGAATGTCTGCGCCACCTCCTCGCTGAGGTGGCCAAAGGTCATGGCGATGTTGACCAGCGCCGCGTCAATGGCCCGTTCCAGGTTGCTTTTGTTGCCACAGACGTACAAATGCGCGCCCTGGTTGAGCAGTGCCCACAGGTAGGCGCCGTGTTCGAGCATGGCATCCTGCACGTAGTAGCGACTCTCGCCATCCCTCGAAAACGCCGTGACGAGCGTATCCAGTACCCCGCTGGTCTGCCATTTTTCCAGGCGTGACTGATAGAGGAAGTCCGACGCCCGACGGCGGTCGCCGAAGATCAGGCAGCTTTGCGCCGGGCTGTTCTGCTGCTCGATCTGCTCCAGCAGGGCTATCAACGGTGCGATGCCCGTGCCGGTCCCGATCATGATCACCGGGTGCTCGACCTGGCGTGGCAGGTGGAACGGCGGGTTGCTGCGCACAAACACCCGGGCCTCGGGATGCGGCCCGACCAGGTGCCCGGTGGCGGTGCCGGTACGCGAACGGCCAGCCATGTCATAGGCGACTTCACGGATGCACAGGTCCACGTAACCGGGGTTGTCGTGGGAGGCAATCGAATACGCCCGTGGCAGCACATCGGGCAGCCACTCGACCAGGTCTTCCACACTCAATTGGTCAGGCTCACAGAAATCATTGAGCACATCGAGCAGGTCCCGGCCATACAGGTAGGCCTCCAGCTCTTTGCGGTTGCAGACCTTCAACAGGCCTTTCAAGGTTTCATGCTGGCTGACCTTGGCGATATCGCGCAGCATCGACTTGCTCAGTTGGCGCAGCTCCTTGTCGGCGAGCAACCTGCGGGCATCGTCGCGGCCGAACCACTTACCCACTTGCACCAGCAGTTGCTCATCGTTGTGCGCCAGCACATAAAGGTTGTCGCCGGCGCGGTACTTGATGCCGCTGCCTTCGATGTCCAGACGCACCTGCCAGGCGTAAGGCGCCGTGCCATTGAGCCGGGTTCGCGAGATCACCCGCGCCGGCCAGGTGGCCTTTTCACCGTAGGCGGTGACTTGCAGATTCAAGGTGCTGCCGGCACGCCAGTCGCCCTTGAGCACCGCTTCGAGCGTGGCGCACCAGGTGTCGAAAAAGCCCTCGAAATCGGTGTCCGCGTCGACGCGATTGATCCAGGACTTGGCCTGTTTCTGCAGGAGCGTGGCGTCCAGCAGCTTGCTGTAGCCGCAGAACGTCGGGTAGGCGGTGTCGCCCAGGCCGAAGATTGCATAAGGCTGGTCGATCAACGATGCGAACTCGTTCAGTTGATCCATGAAGCAATCGGCATTGCCCGGGGGTTCGCCGTCACCGAAGGAGCTGCACACGATGATCAGCAGGTCCCGCGGGGTCAAGCTATCGAGCTTCAGGGCGTTGAGATCCTGCACGGCCAATTCGTACGGCTGCAAGCAAGGCAGACGCAACAGGCGTTGCGTCAACCCTCGGGCATTGCCGGACTCAGAGCCATAACCGATCACGATGCGTTCGATTAAAGCTGGCATGGCCGCTTACCTGTCGTAGTGTTCGTCGAAAGTTTCCTTGGAAAACTCCAGGCCTTCGAAGTCGCTCATCAGGTCGTTGATCACCCGGCGAATGCTGATGTACTCGACGATGTTGCCCTGCTCGTCGAACAGCGGCTGCACCGTGGTATCGACCACATACAGGCCGCCGCCCTTGCCCACGTTGGGGATCACGCCGGTCCAGATTTCGCCTTTCTTGATGGTGTCCCACATCTGCTTGTAGGTGCTCTTGGGCACGGCAGGATGGCGCACGAGGCTGTGCGGCTGGCCCACCAGCTCTTCACGGGTGTAACCGGTCAGCTTGCAGAACAGATCGTTGACGTAAGTGATGTTGCCTTGCAGGTCGGTGGTGGAGATCACCATGACGTTTTCCAGTGCGCTCAAGACTTTGGCGTTGATGGCTTGCATTGTGTTACCCCTCGATTGATTGAAAATGGCGACAGTGATTTCAGGTCTGGCCAACGCACCGCATTACTGCTTTTAGTCTTTATAAATCAATCAGTTAATATCACTGACTGCGGATGGCGCTGAGAAAAAAAGGATCCGATCCACGAGCGGATCCTAAAAAGGAGTTCGGGATGAAACGGCGCGGGCACCGGGCTCAGCTTTCCTGCGACTGCAGGCGCGAACCTTTGCGAGTCACCTGCTGGCCGGGTTCGAAACGGGCGTTGGGCGAACGAACGGTGCTGACGTCGCCCTGAGCGTCTTTCACTTCATAAGCGGTTTCTGTCAGGCCGGCCGCCTCCTGTACCGAGCTGCCGGCGAAGAACCCGGCACCGGCACCGATCAGCGCGCCGATCGGGCCGCCCACGGCGCCGACCATCAACCCGGTGACCACACCGGCACCTTTGCCGGCCGTGGTATCCGGCACTTCGCGAACCACTTGATCGGCCATGCACAAGGGGGAGAACAACAGGCAGAGGGTGAAGCTGAAGGGGATGGTACGAGTCATGATCAATTCCTGCTTGGGTTGGGGTTGCCCTAAGCACTCCATTAACCGTGCCAACTTTTTATTTCATATATTTCAGTAGCTTGAACAAACACGATGTCGATATGACAACAAGCAAATAAAGTCATTAAGACTACGCAATTGTCATTATGACTAGCCCTTGAGCGGTCAGGCAGCGGGTTGGGTCTTAAACGTCAGCAAACCTGCCAGCGCACCGCAGGCGAGCAACACTTCACCCAGTGCCTGGGCCCAGACCGCCAACATCAGCCCACCGCCCATCAACAGGTAATACAGCAAACCGAACAGCGCGCCGGCAGTTCCCAATCGATCGGTGTAACGGCCCAACGCAGTCCCCAGAATGTTCGGGATGGCCATGCCGAAAGCCAACACCACCGGCAGCATCGCCAACACGAACAGGACGCTGCCCTGAAGCAGCCATACGCCGATCCCGCCAGACAACGCCAACCCCGCCGCCAGGCGAATCAACTGTGAGCCGTCGAGGCCGCGCCGAAGCAGGCATTTGTTGAGCCAGGCGCCGAGACCTGAAGCCAGCGCCAGGATCACACCGCTGTAGCCGAACCACTGCGCGTTCAAGCCCAAGCGCTGAAACTCGAAAGGGCCCAGGCTGTAGTAGCTGAACAGGGCCACATTGAAAAGCGCCACCAGTGACGCCGACCGCCATATCTGCAGATCGCCCAGCATGCGCCCGAGCGTTTCGAACAAAGGCGGTATCGGCATTCGCTGCGGCCGTGTTTCCGGCAAGGCGAACAGGCAGCCCAGCGCCAACGCCGACGACAACAGCAACAGGCCCCCCGCCACACCCCGATAACCGAAGCCCTGGACCAGGCTCGCGCCGACGAACAGTCCAATCGCCGGACTGACCGCGAGCGCGATGCCGATCACCGAAAACACCTGTGCCAGGTCCGCGCCTTTGAACCGGTCGCGCAACACGGTCTGTGTCACCACCGAGCCCACTGCTGCACCGAACGCAGCCAGCGCCTGCGCGGCCAGCAACCCGTTGAAGGTGCTGACCCTCATCGCCAGTACCGAGGCCACCGCGTACAGGGCCAACCCCGACAGCATCGAAGGCCGCCGGCCGATCCGATCGCAGAGCAGGCCCCACGTCACCACGCCTGAGGCGAACGCCAGGAAAAATACCGACAGCATTCGCCCAGCGGTGTGTGGCCCGACGCAAAACACCTGGCCAATGTTGGTCAGCGCCGGGCTATAGAGGGTTTGCGCCAGCTGCGTGAACATCAGCAAGGCAATGGCCATTACCCGCAGTGGAGTGTGATTCGTCATGGCTTCGCTCTCAGAAAAAGAGAGCAGCCTAGTGGAGCACCAGCTGACGTATTATCGAAATCAGGACAATAAATCGATGAGATCGGACAAACATGGCTTGGCTGGATTCCCGCGCACGGTTCGACCCTGATGCGTTTACAGCACCGGTTATCGGTATCGCTGCCACGCTCGGCAATCACGATTCGGGCCTGCATCAACATCAGCGCGGCCAGCTGTTGTTCACCCGCCAGGGCTGTATGCGCATTACGCTGGCCCAGCAGTTATGCCTGCTGCCGCCTTCTCGCGCCGCGTGGATTCCGTCGGGAGTGCGTCACCGTGCCGTCATGCAACAGAGTGTCGACTACCGCTCGATCTACCTGACACCGGCCTTGTGCGCCGAGCTGCCGCAACACGTCTGCGTGATGGAAGTCAGCGCGTTGCTGCACGCGGTGTTGGAGCCAATGGCCTTCTGCGACTTCGACACGGATTGGCAGCAGGGCAAATTCTTTCATTTGCTGGGCCTGTGCCTCGGCGAAATTCGCGACGCTGCGCAGCAACCCATGCTGCTGCCGCTGCCGTGGGACAAACGCCTGGCACCGCTGCTCGAATCCCTCGATCGGTTGCCTCCCGAACTTCAGGCATTGCAAGCGCAAATAGGCGCCAGCGGCCGCACCATCGGCCGGATTTTCCAGCGCGAAACCGGCATGAGCTATCAGCAATGGCGACAACAGTGGCGGTTGATGCGAGCCATTGAATTGCTCGCGACCGGACGAACCATCAGTTACAGCGCTTTCGAATTGGGATTTGCCAGCGACAGCGCATTCATCGCGTTCTTCAAGGCCATGACCGGTGTCACTCCGGGCGCCTGGTTGAATTAGGCACCTGACCACTGGCGACAGAATTCAATTGCAAGCAAATATTACATACGTCATATTATGTGCGTAATGTATATCCGTTGCCAAAGGTATTCCCTGATGACCAGCATGCCCAGCCCTGAATCCGATCTCGCTGTTGCGGCGCGCGCGCCACGGTCACCCCTGCTCAAGCGCCTGGTTCTGCTGACGCTGGCCATGTCCGCACTGGTATTGGCTGGGTTGTACGCCGCGCACTGGTGGACGGCAGGCCGTTTCATCGAGGAAACCGACGACGCCTACATCGGCGGCGATGTGACGGTGATCGGGCCGAAGGTCGCCGGTTACATAGAAGAAGTGCTGGTCAGCGACAACCAGAGCGTGAAGCCGGCGATGTGCTGATTCGCCTCGATTCCCGCGACTACCGCGCCCACCTGGCCAAGGCCGAGGGTGCGGTCGCCGCCGAAGAAGCCTTGCTGGCCAATCTCGACGCCACAGAACAACTGCAACAGGCCGTGATCGGCCAGGCCCGCGCCGGGATCGAGGCTGCGGGTGCCGAAACCGCGCGCTCCCGGGATGACAACCTGCGCTACAAGAAGCTGGTGGGCAGCAATGCCGTTTCGGTGGAGAGCGCCCAGCGCGCCGACGCCACGTTCAAGACCGCCCAGGCCCTGAGTTCAAGGGCCCAGGCCGAACTGCTCGCCGCGCAACGGCAATTGAATGTGATCGAAACCCAGAAACAGCAGGCCCGGGCCGCGCTGATGCAGGCCCGGGCCGAACGTGACCTGGCGCAACTGAATGTCGGCTACACCGAACTGCGCGCGCCCATCGACGGCGTCATCGGCAACCGCCGTGCACGGGTCGGCGCGTATGCACAGGCCGGTTCGCAACAGTTGTCGGTGGTGCCCTCGAGCGGGCTGTGGGTCGATGCCAATTTCAAGGAAGATCAACTGGCGCACATGACCCCCGGCCAGCCGGTGGTGATCCGCGCCGACGTGCTTTCGGGGCAGCAATTCCACGGTCACCTCGACAGCCTTGCCCCCGCCAGTGGTTCCCAGTTCAGCGTGCTGCCACCGGAAAACGCCACCGGCAACTTCACCAAGATCGTCCAGCGGGTGCCGGTGCGTATCCGGCTCGATCCGGCGGACAGCCTGCTCGGCCACCTGCGTCCAGGGTTGTCGGTGACCGCCGAAGTGGACACGCGCCAGGCACCTGAATCCGCCGCCGTGGCCAGTGCGCCATGAGCCGCGCCCTCGCCGCTCCCGCCCAACCGTTCAACGCGGCGGACATGGCGACGGCGACCAAGGTGTTCGCCTTCGCCAGCATGTGCATCGGCATGTTCATTGCGCTGCTGGACATTCAGATTGTCTCGGCGTCATTGCGCGATATCGGCGGCGGGTTGTCAGCCGGGACGGATGAAACCGCATGGGTGCAGACCAGCTACCTGATCGCCGAAATCATCGTGATACCGTTGTCCGGCTGGCTGTCGCGCGTGTTTTCGACCCGCTGGCTGTTCTGCGCGTCCGCCGTGGGCTTCACCCTGGCCAGCCTGCTCTGCGGCGCGGCCTGGAACATCCAGAGCATGATCGCCTTCCGCGCACTGCAGGGGTTTCTGGGTGGGTCGATGATCCCCTTGGTGTTCACCACCGCGTTCTTTTTCTTCACCGGCAAGCAACGGGTCATCGCCGCCGCGACCATCGGCGCCGTCGCGTCACTGGCGCCGACCCTGGGGCCGGTGATCGGCGGCTGGATCACTGACGTGTCGTCGTGGCACTGGCTGTTCTACATCAACCTGGTGCCGGGTATCTTCGTCGCGGTGGCGGTGCCACTGCTGGTGAAAATCGATCAGCCGGAGCTGTCCCTGCTCAAGGGCGCCGACTACCTGAGCATGGTGTTCCTGGCGCTGTTTCTTGGCTGCCTGGAATACACCCTGGAAGAAGGTCCACGCTGGAACTGGTTCAGCGACCGCACGATACTGACGACGGCCTGGATCAGTGGCCTGGCGGGCCTGGCATTTATCGGTCGCACCCTGCACGTGGCCAATCCGATCGTCGATTTGCGCGCCCTGAAAGACCGCAACTTCGCCCTCGGCTGCTTCTTCTCATTCGTTACCGGAATCGGCCTGTTCGCCACGATTTACCTGACACCGCTGTTTCTCGGCCGGGTGCGTGGCTATGGCGCGCTGGACATTGGCCTGGCGGTTTTCTCCACCGGGGTGTTCCAGATCATGGCCATTCCGCTGTATGCCTTTCTGGCCAACCGCCTCGACCTGCGCTGGATCATGATGACCGGCCTGGGCCTGTTCGCGTTGTCGATGTGGGATTTCAGCCCGATCACCCATGACTGGGGCGCCAGGGAATTGATGCTGCCGCAAGCCCTGCGCGGGATTGCCCAGCAATTGGCCGTGCCGCCGGCGGTGACCCTGACCCTCGGCGGGCTGGCACCGGCTCGTCTCAAGCATGCCTCCGGGTTGTTCAACCTGATGCGAAACCTCGGGGGCGCCATTGGCATCGCTGCCTGCGCAACCATCCTCAACGACCGCACCAACCTGCACTTCACCCGGCTGGCGGAAAACCTCAACAGCAGCAACGAGGCCCTGAACCAGTGGCTGTCCCAGGTCGGCAACAACTTCGCCGCCCTGGGCCAGAGCGGCGACATCGGCGTCACCGCCAGCCTGCATCAGCTCTGGTTGCTGACCTACCGCGAAGCGCAGACGCAAACTTACGGCGACACCTTCCTGCTGATCGGCGCCTGCTTCGTCATCGCCACGGCGCTGGTGCCCTTGATGCGCAAGGTGCAACCACCGGCCGCGCCGAGTGCTGATGGGCATTGAGCGGACGATCAAGGCAACCATCCGCCTCTGACCTCACCGAGTACCGATGCACATCGGTACTTGGTTGACCCTCAAGCCTGAGGCATTTTGCGGAAGCCCACGGCCAGGCGGTTCCAGCTGTTGATGGTGGAAATCGCCACGGTCAGGTCGACCATTTCCTTGGGGCTGAACTGCGCAGCGACGTATTCGTAGACATCGTCCGGAGCGTGGGTCTGGCTGAGTTCGGTCAGGGACTCGGTCCACGCCAGCGCGGCGCGTTCGCGATCGCTGAAGAACGGCGCCTCACGCCAGGCCGTCACAGCGAACAGACGGCGCGTGGTTTCTCCGCCCTTGAGGGCATCGGTGGTGTGCATGTCGATGCAGAAGGCGCAGCCGTTGATTTGCGAGGCGCGCAGCTTGACCAGTTCGATCAGGCTCTTCTCCAGCGGCAGCTTCGAAACGGCACCTTCCAGGGCCATCATGGCTTTGAGTGCATCGGGAGAAGCGGTGTAGAAATCGATACGAGGTTGCATGGCGGGCTCCAGGGGTTAGTGGGGTGTCACTAAGTTAATCCCGTGCACCGGCGAGACAAATAACCAATATTCCAGAAGTCGAGGAGGCCATTGCGCCTGCGAAAAAATAAAAGTACGCCGGGCCGATTGCCAGCGGTCGGTCCGCGCCACTAGAATGCGATCAATTCTTAATTGCAGTCAGGCCAGGACGCCCGAATCGAGTACCTGCTCCCCATGTCGTCGACCGACCACCCTTCGAACCAGCAAATTCACACCCTTTACAGCGAACATCACGGTTGGCTGCAGGGATGGCTGCATCGGAAACTCGGAAACCGCTGCGATGCGGCCGACCTGGCCCACGACACTTTCCTGCGCCTGCTGACCCGTCAGGTCATCAAACCCCTGGGCAGCGAACCACGGGCGCTGCTGACCCATATCGCCAAAGGCCTGGTGATCGACCGCTGGCGGCGCCAGGACCTTGAGCGTGCCTACCTGGACACCATCGCTCAACTGCCCGCGTGCGAGGTGCCTTCGCCGGAAACCCGCCTGCTGATTCTCGAAACCCTGACGCGGATCGAAGCGCTGCTGCGCGAATTGCCGGCGGTCACCCGCGACACCTTCCTGCTGTCACAGATCGAAGGCCTGACGTACGGCCAGATCGCCGACCGACTGAGCGTGTCGCTGATCACCGTGAAACGGCACATGCGCGCCGCCTTCATTGCCTGCCTGAGTGTCGCCTGATGACCACGATAATCAACCCGCAAATCATCGGCGAAGCCGCCGACTGGCTGGTGCAGTTGCACTCGGGATCCGCTACGCCGTCCGACCATCAGGCCATTGCCCAGTGGCGCAACCGCAGTGCCGAGCATGCCCAGGCATGGCTGCGGGCCGAAGCGCTGCTCGGGGAATTTCGCAGCGTGCCGCCCAACCTCGCCCTGCAGACCCTGCAACGGGCGGCGCGCAAGGATGGCCTCAGCCGCCGCCAGACCCTGACGCGCCTGGGCCTGTTGCTCATGGCCGGCCCCGTGGGCATCGCCGCGCAACATGTGCCGTGGCAACAATGGAACCCCGATCAGCGCACCGCCGTCGGCGAACAGAAACAGGTGCAATTGCCCGACGGCAGCCAGTTGTTGCTCAATACGCAAAGTGCCGTGAACATTGCCTTCAGCCCGCGGGAACGGCGCATCACACTGCTGGATGGCGAAGTGTTGATCAGTACCGCCAGGGACGACCAGGCGCGGCCGTTTATCGTTGAAACCCCGCAAGCCATTGCCCGCGCACTGGGGACGCGCTTCTGCGTGCGCACCCACGACTCGCTCAGCCAGGTGTCCGTGCTCGAGGGGCAGGTGCAAGTCACCCCACTGTTGCTGTCACAAGGCACTACCCTCAAGGCCGGAGAGCGCCAATCGTTCAAAGCCGACCGGTTCGACCCGGTGGAACGCTTCGACACCAGTTCCCTGGCCTGGGACAAAGGCATGTTGTTGGCCAACAACATGCGCCTGGACGAATTGCTCGGTGAGTTGAGCCGCTACCGTCCCGGCATTCTGCGCTGCCATGCCGATGTCGCGGGGCTGCGGGTGTCGGGGGCGTTTTCCCTGCGCGATACCGACGCCAGCCTGCGCCTGCTCAGCGATACGCTGCCACTGCGAATCAGCAGCCTGACCCGCTACTGGATGTCGGTCGAACCCCGGGCCTGACCGCCTGCTGAAATTTTTTCCCTGCCCCCTGATACCTTTTTGCGTTTCGTTCGGTGTGTGGATCAGACCTCTTCAATTCCACGCGCTCGACAGGAACGCCGAATGACTTCAACGCTGCTGCACCGCCCCGCCGAATTCCCGCTCAAGGCCCTGAGCCTGAGCGTTGCCCTGGCCTTTACCCTGTTGGTGCCCGTCAGCAGCCAGGCTGCCGACAGCGTCAGTGAAAGCACCGCCCGCAACGTCAACATCGCACCGGGCCTGCTCAGCCATGCCCTGGCGCAATTTGCCGTGGCGGTCGGGGTGCCGCTGTCGTTCGATCCGGCACAACTGGGCAATCGCCAGAGCCCGGGATTGCAAGGCAACTACAGCGCGCAAGCGGGCTTCGCGCAATTGCTGGAAGGCAGTGGTTTCGAACTGATCAGCACCGGCGGCAACGGCTATACCGTGGCGCCGCGAGTGTCCGCCGATGGCGCACTGGAACTGGGGGCAACCAACGTCAGTGCCCTGCGCGACGACAACGCCGAAACCTACGGCGGTGGCCAGGTTGCCAAGGTGGCGCAGGTCGGCATCTTCGGCAATCAGGCCTTGAAAGACCTGCCCTTCAGCGTCACCAGCTACACCGCCAAGACCATTGCCGACCAGCAGGCCCAGACCGTCGGCGACGTGTTGCTCAACGATGCTTCGGTGCGCCAGTCCTCCGGTTTCGGCAACTTCTCCCAGGTGTTCATGATTCGCGGTTTGCCGCTGGTGTCTGACGACATTTCCTACAACGGCTTGTACGGCATCCTGCCCCGGCAGATCGTCGCCACCGAGGCACTGGAGCGGGTCGACCTGTTCAAGGGCCCGAACGCTTTCGTCAACGGCGTCACCCCCAGTGGCAGCGGGATCGGCGGCGGCGTCAACCTGCAACCCAAACGCGCCAACGATGTGCCGACCCGCAGCATCACCCTCGAACACAGCAGCGATGGCCAGGTCGGCGGGCACCTGGACCTGGGCCAGCGCTTTGGCGAAGACAACCGGTTCGGTGCGCGAGTCAACCTGATGCAACGCGAAGGTGACACCGCCGTCGATGACGAAGACCGACGCTCGTCGTTGATCAGCCTCGGCCTGGACTATCGCGGCGATCGCCTGCGCCTGTCGGCGGACCTGGGCTACCAGAAACAGGTGATCAACCAGGGACGCTCGGTGATCTACGTCGATTCGGCCCTGAGCAAGACGCCCAAGGTGCCGCACGCCAATGCCAGTTACGCGCAGAGCTGGAGCTACTCACAGCTGGAAGACACTTTCGGCATGGCCCGCGCCGAGTACGACCTCAGCGACAACTGGACCGCCTATGTGTCCGGTGGCGCCAAACACACCCGGGAGAATGGCGTGTATTCGTCGTTGACCGTCACCAATCTCAACGGCAACGCCAAGGGCGGCATGCTCTACTCGCCCCACGACGAAGACAACAAAAGCCTGATGGCCGGCCTCAATGGCCACTTCAATACCGGGCCGGTCAGCCATCAATTGAACTTCGGCCTGGCGGGCATCTGGGGCCAGCAGCGCTCCGCGTTCGAAACCATCGGCGCCGCCTCGCGCTACGACAGCAACCTCTACGATGTCACCGACAAGCCGCGTCCACGCCCGACATCCTTTGCCAGCGACATCTCCGATCCGCGCATCGTCGGCAAGAACACCCTGCGCAGCGCTGCGGTGTCCGACACCCTGGGCTTGCTCGACGATCGTGTCTTACTGACCCTCGGCGTGCGCAAGCAGACGATGAACGTCGACGGCTGGAACACCGCCAGCGGCGCGCGCACCTCAAGCTACGAAGAATCGATCACCACTCCGGTCTACGGCCTGGTGATCAAGCCGTGGGAACACGTTTCGTTTTACGCCAACCGCATCGAAGGCCTGGCCAAGGGCCCGACGCCGCCGACCACCGCGATCAACCGCGACGAAACCTTCGCCCCGGTGCGCAGCAAACAGATCGAGGCCGGCGTGCGCCTGGACATGGACAGCTACGGTGCCAGCCTGGGCGTGTACCGCATCGAACAGCCTTCGAGCTACACCCAGGGCGGGATCTTCCGGGTCGACGGTCAGCAGGAAAACAAGGGCGTTGAGCTGAACCTTTACGGCGAACCCCTGGACGGCCTGCGCCTGCTGAGTGGCGCCACCCTGATGAAGACCGAAATCGAAGGCAGCACCAACGGCGTCAACGACGGCAACCGCGCGGTCGGCGTGCCACGCTTCCAGTTCAACCTGGGTGCCGACTGGGATGTGCCGGGCATCGAAGGCGCAGCCGTCAGCGCAAGGATGTTGCGCACCGGCGGGCAATACCTGAATGCCGCCAACACCCAGAGCATCCCGGCGTGGAACCGCTTCGATCTGGGCTCGCGTTACGCGTTCAAGCTCGACGACAAGGAAATCACCCTGCGCGCCAACCTGGAGAACGTGGCGAACAAGGCGTATTGGGCATCGGCGTATGGGGGTTACCTGACGCAGGGCACGCCGCGGACATTGAAGGTGTCGGCGACGCTGGATTTCTGATTCGCAGCACGCCGTTTGCACTCTTCGTCGGCACGCCGCCCGGAGCGGCGCGCATCCACATTCGACCCGGTCTCATCAATGGAACAGGGTCAACCGTGGGAGCGGATTTGCTCCGGGCGGCTGCGACGAACCGCGCAACGGCCATCCACCCGAGCCTCAGGCGCGGTTGCGCAACCACTGCAAGAACCCTCTCTTCGGCGCCACCTTCGGCACTTCCTCGGTCAACGTCTGGGCCCGGTGCAAGCGATAATCGAGCAGCGCCTTCATCGCCTCGCCAATGTCATGCCGCGCTTCCAGGCAAGGCTTGAGATAATCCTTCTCGATCCGGTACAGACTGCAGGCTGTCTTGGCGCTGAATTCGGCGGGCAGCGAAGTGTCCGACAGGATGCCGCCCTCACCGATCACCTCGCCCGGCCCCATGCGCCCGGACTCGAACTTGACCCCGGCACGGCTCAGCGCCACCGTCACCACGCCGGATTCGACGATGAACAAATGGTCGCTGACCTCCCCCGCCGGCAGAATCGTTTCCCCGGCACGGAAGGTCTGCAGGGTCATGTGCTGGCTGAAGGTTTCCTTTTCCTCCTGGCGCAGGGTGGAGAAAATCGCCGAGCTTTCCAGCAACGCCCGTGGCCGTGACAGATTCGCCGGCGCATTCGATTCGACACTCGACAACAGGCTCACGCCCGATGCCTGCAAGTGCCGGAACGCCAGGTCGAACAGCAGGTTGCGCACCATGCGCTTCTGGTCCATCGACACCACGAAACCACTGATTTCGTATTCCACGCCGGTGGCGCTCGAACCTTTGAGCGCGACGCTGGGCGCCGGCTTGCTCAACAGATGACGGCAGCCCTCCACCGCCCGTTCCAGCGCATCGATCACCGTCTGTGGACGGGCATGCGGGCTGAGCTGCAGGCTGATCGACACGCCGAACATATCGCTCGGTCGGCTGAAATTGATGATCTTGGCCTTGGCCGCCAGCGAGTTGGGGATGACCGCCATGCTGCCTTGGGACGTTTGCAGGCGCGTGGCGCGCCAGTCGATGTCGGTGACTCGGCCTTCGGTGCCGTCGATGGAGATCCAGTCATCCAGTTGATAGGGTTTGGTGGTGTTGAGCACAATCCCCGAGAACACGTCGCTGAGGGTGCTTTGCAAGGCCAGGCCGACGATGATCGCCAATGCGCCGGAGGTCGCCAGCACGCCTTTGACCGGCAAGTCCAGCACGTAGGCCAGTGCGGCAATGATCGCGATCAGGAAAATCACCGCGCCGAGCAGGTCCTGGAGCAGGCGCCCGGTGTGCCCCACCCGCTGCATCATCCCCGCCCCGATCAGCACCGTCAGCGTGCGCGCACCGAACAGCCACCAGCCGATCTGCAAACCGGTCGCCGCCAGGTGCAGCGGTACGTTGTCGGCCCAGGGCGCAGGCTCCAGCGGGTTCAACCCTTCGTTGAACAGCAGGATGCTGAACAGCGAAAAAATCAGCAGTCGTACCACCAGCTTCCAGTTGCTGCCATTGGCGCTGATCAGGCGCCATAACCCCAGGTCGATCAGGATCAGGATCAGCGCACAGATCAGCGGGTGATTGGTGAGCAATGACAGCATCGAACAGCTCCAGCCGGATACGGATGGGCACAGTGTAGGAGCAATTACCGGTCCGGGAGCAATTCAAAAAAGCCTGTTCGAGGGGCTGGATGGCGCCCGGGCTTCAAGCGCTCATATGCCCGAAGCGCCCCGAGTGGAAATCAGCGAACGCCTGGTGGATCTCTTCCTCGCTGTTCATCACGAACGGACCGTGGCCGACGATGGGCTCGTCGATCGGTTCGCCGCTGAGCAACAGCACCACAGCGTCGTTGTTGGCTTCCAGGCTGAGCTGCTGGCCCGCGCGTTCGAACAACGCCAGTTGCCCTTCCCGCACCAGCTCCTGACCGTTGACCTGAACCGTACCGTGTAGCACCACCAGCGCAGTGTTGCGGCCTTCGTGCAGGTCGAGGGTCAGCAACTTGCCGCCGTTGAGGCGCATGTCCCAGACATCGATCGGGGTGAAGGTTCGCGCCGGACCGGTACGCCCCTCGAACTCCCCGGCGATCAGGCGCAGGCTGCCGGCCTGGTCCTTGAGCGGGATGTTCGCAATGTCGCTGTCGAGAATCGTCTGGTAACCCGGGTCGGCCATCTTGTCCTTCGCCGGCAGGTTGACCCACAGCTGGACCATTTCCAGGGCGCCGCCGGATCTGGCGAAGGCTTCGGAATGGAACTCTTCGTGGAGAATCCCCGACGCCGCCGTCATCCACTGCACATCACCGGGACCGATCTTGCCGCCACTGCCCGTGGAGTCGCGATGCTCCACCTCGCCTTCGTAGACGATGGTCACCGTCTCGAAACCGCGGTGCGGGTGTTGGCCTACACCGCGACGTTCAGTGGTCGGTGAGAATTGCGCAGGGCCGGCGTGGTCCAGCAGCAAAAACGGGCTGATGTGCTTGGCCAGGTTGTCGTAGGAAAACAGCGTGCGAACCGGAAAGCCGTCACCGACCCAATGGGTTCGTGGGCTGGTGTAAACGCCGATGAGGTTTTTCATGAAGTCTCCAAATCTGTGGTGTGACCCGATGGAGAAAGCTTAAAACTGAACCCTTTGGAGCGCTAGACGGCAAAAACAAGCTTGAGCGTTCCACATGGAGGACGATGCTGGACGATACACGGGGCTGGCATTGATTTTATTTCGGGCATAATATTAAACAAAATTACAACTATAATATCGTTATCCGCCCGAGGACATGCTCATGCAAAACCCGACCCGCGAAACCACCCTGGCGCAATGGATCGCCGAGGAGGACGCCATGCGCGCGCGCCTGGCAGAGCCCGGCAGCCTGTCGCTGGCCGAGGTCAGCGCGTTGTCGCCCAGCGAATTCTTCGACGGCATCGGCAACGGCGAACTGCCGTCCCCGCCTATTGGCACGTTGATGGATTTCATCCCGATCCAATGGTCGGCCGGGCTGTTCGTCTTCCAGGGCACACCGGATTCGCGGCACTACAACCCACTGGGCAGCGTGCATGGTGGTTACGCCGCGACCCTGCTGGACTCGTGCATGGGTTGTGCGATCCACACACAGCTGAAAAAGGGCCAGGGCTACACTACGCTGGATCTGCGCATCAGCTATGTGCGCGCGCTGACCGGCGCCAGTGGGCCGGTGCGGGCCGAAGGCAAGATCGTGCACCTGGGACGCTCGACGGCACTGGCCGAGGGACGGATCTATGACGTGGATGGGCGCTTGTATGCCACGGGTTCGACCACCTGCATGATTCTGGAGGCGCGCCAGTAAGCCAGCGAAAATCCCGAAACACACGGCGCCTGGCCCCCCCGCCATCGCGAGCAGGCTCGCTCCCACAGGTCCTGGGCTGGGCACAGATTTCGTGGACGACTCAAATCGCTGTGGGAGCGAGCCTGCTCGCGATTCGGCCCGCACGGCCACCATCAACGGCGCCTGAAATCCCGGCTTCAGCCCTGGGAAAGCTGTTGGTCCAGCCGCGCCATGGCCTGCTGCAACTGATCGACCGCGTCGTCGATCTGTGCAGCACCGCCATCGCCGCAGGCGCGCTCCAGTGCCTCGCAGCACTCGATCAGGGACGATGCCCTGACCATCAACGCGCCGCCCTTGATGCGATGGGCAAGCGTGCACAGGCCCGATTCATCGCCCAAGGCATGTGCCTTGAGCAGTTCCTCCCGATCGGACCGGTTGCTCAGCAGCAGGTCTCGCAACAACTGCTCGATCAGTTCATGGTCCTCGCCGACGTACTGTTGCAGCCCGCTCAAGTCGATCTCGGACCCGGTTGGAGGCGGATCGGCGGGTGCCACCACGGGTTCCCCGGAAAATTTCGCCGCCAGCCAGGCGCTCAGGTCGGCCAGGCGGATCGGTTTGAACAGGCAGTCGTCCATGCCCGCCTCCAGGCAACGGGCTTTTTCCTCGGGTTGCGCATTGGCGGTAAACCCCAGGATCAGAGTCGGCGGCAGTCCCTGCATGCGCTCTTTTTCGCGGATCGCCTGCGCCAACTCATAGCCGCTGAGCACCGGCATATTGCAGTCGGTGATCAGCACATCGAAATCCGCCTCGCACCACTTCTCGAAACCTTGTCGGCCATCCTCCGCCGCCGTGACGCGGTGCCCGAGGTAGTTCAATTGCCGGGTCATCAACAGCCGGTTGGCCGGGTAATCGTCGACCACCAGAATCGTCAGCGCACGGGTTGGTGCAGGGGCCGGGGTCTCGGGCACCGGGCTGCTCGCGTCGGGTTTCAACATCGGCAACTCGAGACTGACGTCGATCCGCGTTCCCCGGCCCATTTCACTGTCGAGTTGCAGCCGGCCCCCCATCATTTCGCACAGGGTCCGGCTGATCACCAACCCCAGCCCGGAACCCTGCCGGTCAGACTGCCGGCTGTTGCCAGCCTGGACGAAGGGGCTGAACAGGCGCTGCTGGTCGAACGCGCTGATTCCGACGCCGGTGTCCTCGATGCGCAGATGGATCGCCAGATACCCCGACACCTCCGGCTCTACCCGCAAGGTCAGGCTCACTTCGCCCTCGAGGGTGAACTTGATCGCGTTGCTCAGCAGATTGGACAGCACCTGCTTGAAGCGCGTGGGATCGATCAGTACATCGCAGCCGCTGTGCTCGTCCAGATCGACCCGCCACTCCAGGTTCTTCTGCCGCGCCAACCCCTCGAACACCCGGCACACCGAGCTCACCAGCGCACGCAGGTTGGCGCGTTCCGGGGTCAGGGACAAATGCCCGGACTCGATGCGCGCAATGTCCAGAATGTCACCGATCAACGCCAGCAACTGTTGCCCGGCATTCGACGCCACTTCGATGGCACCACGGTCGGTGATGCCGTCATCCGCACGCTTGAGCGCCAGCTCGAGCATGCCCAGCAGGGCATTCATCGGTGTGCGGATTTCATGGCTCATGGTGGCCAGAAACGTGGTCTTGGCGCGGTTGGCATCGTCTGCCGCATCCTTGGCTTCCTGCAATTGGCTGAGCAGTTGCTGGCGCAGGCGAATCTGCCGGCGCTGCCAGGCTATCCAGGCCAGCGCCAGCAACAGCAAGCCCCCGGCAGCGGCAAAGGCCTGGAGGATGCCCTGACGGTGACGCAGCCAGAAGCTCTGTTCGACCATCAGGTCGTTGCGCCAATAACCGGTCATTTCATCGATTTCTTCGGGGGCAATGCTGAGCAGCGCCTTGTCCAGGATCGAGTGCAGCTCCACCGCATCGCGCGCGGTGGCCAGGGTGCTGCGGGCCGGATCGGTGCCGACCGTACTGGTCACTTGCAGACGGTCACGGTATTGCCGCGAAATCATGATCCGCGCACCGATCAACGAGTTGATCGCGCCGTCGGTCTTGCCCTGGGCAACCATCTCCATGCCATCGGCGGTCAACGGTGCATTGACCAGCTCGACCTGCGGAAAATGCAGGCGGGTGAACTCACCGGCACCGTTGCCCTGGGTCACCGCCAGCGTCTTGCCCGCCATGTCGTCCAGTGTCCTGGGGCTGTCGGGACCGACCCGGGTCACCAGCACATTCGGACTGGTCAGGAACGGCCGGGTGAAACGCAACTCGGTTTCGCGCTCGATGCTCGGGCTGACACCCGCCACTACGTCGATCTGCCCGTTCTTGATGCCCTCGAGCATTTGCGCCACGGATTGCACCGGCTGAAAATCAAACTTCAAGCCGGTACGCACGCTGATTTTTGCCAACACATCGATGCTGATGCCGCGGTACTTGCCTTCACTGTCGATAAAGGAAATCGGCATGAGATTTTCGTTGATCGCCACGTTCAGGCGCGGATGCTGATCGAGCCAGCGTTGTTCGGCCACACTGAATTGCAACGTCTGGGTGCCGGCGATGGACGATCCGCTGGCCCCCCACCGACGCAGGATATTGATCCGTTCATTGGTCGGCACCGCAGCCAGGGCCTGGTTGACGATGCGTTGCAACTGGCCGCTGCCGCTGGCCATCGCGAACGCGAAACGCCCCGGTTCCATGGGGGGAAAAATCCGCCAGCTGAACGTTGTTGAGGTAATTTTTGCTGATCAGGTAATGGGCGCTGATGGCATCGCCCATGAACACGTCCGATTGGCCAAAGGCGACCGCCCCCACGGCGCCCAGCGTCGAAGGAAACAGTTGCACGTTCGCCTTGGGATAGAACGCCCGCACCTGCTGCTCGGGCAGATAGTGATACAACATCGCCAGGCGCTTGCCGGCCAGTTCCGGGTCCAGGGGCAGTGTCGAATCGGTGCGCGTCACCAACACCGGCTGATCGTCGGCATAGGCGCTGGATTTGCGTAACTGCGGGTCTTGCGTCTCATACCGGTTGGCCGTCCCCAGCAGGTCAGCCGCGCCGTCCTTGATCGCGCGTACCGCCTCGTCCCGTGACGCGTAGCGGTGAACCTCGATCTCTACGTTCAGCAATTGCTGGAGCAAACCGGCGTAGTCTGCAGTCAAGCCCTCGTAGTCGGTACCGGTGGTGGTGATGTCGAAGGGCGGGTAATCCGGCGCCGTGACCGCGAGCACCAATCGACCCTTGTCCCGCAGCCAGGTCGAATCGGTCTCCGACAGCGTGACGTCGTAACCATCGACGTTCGAGCGCCCCAGCAACGTGAGGGTCTGCGGCTGTGCATCAACACTGGATGCCCAGAAGCCAGTCACCAGGATGAGGGCGACCAGGCAACCGGGTCGTCGAAAAATCTTCATTCAGATCAGTTGATTACGCTTGGCGAAATCCCTCAGGTGCACCTTGGATTCCACGTTGAGTTTTTCCACCAGACGGGTTTTGTAGGTACTGACCGTCTTGTGGCTCAGGTTCATGATTTCGGCAATCTCCTTGTTGCCCATCCCACGCGCCAGGTACTGGAAGATCGTCAGCTCGCGGTCGGAAAGCTTGTCGATCATTTCCGTTTCGCTGCGCTGCAGTGCACTCATCGAGACCGAACTCGTCTCCAGCTGGATGAAGTAGGAGTAGCCGGACCTGACCGCGTGGACCGCCTTGTGCAAATGCTGCAGATCATTGGTCTTGGACACATACGCCACCGCCCCGGCACGCATGCATCGTTCCTGATAGAAACGGGCCTCCTGGCCGGTGAAGACCACGACCCGACAGCGCACGTCACTGGCCTGGATTCTGGCCAGTACATCCAGCCCGTCCAGTCCTGGCAACGCCAGGTCCAGTATCACCAGGTCGAGGTGATGCTCACGCAAAGCGGGCAGTACCTCGTTGCCGGTGGAAACCTCGCAAATCTGGTTGAACCCTTCCTGTTTGAGCAGGATTTTCACAGCAGCGCGAACCACCGGATGATCGTCCGCTATCAACGCTGACTTCATGGCAACTCCCTGTGCAAATACACGACGACCGGGCGAGGAATGCCCAGGGTCGGACCCGGGTTAGACGCAGTAGCTGCGCGATGACTTTTGCATGTCGCGGCGCGCAAGACTAGCTGACAGAAATGACAGTGCCGACGAACGGTTGGCGCGACTCGATGATCGCCATCGACCGTTCAATGAACGGCAGTTCGGGCACGGATGCCTGGATCACCTGGATCCTTTGCTGCCCATCGGCGGACACCGCGGGCAATCGCGCGACGTCAGCATCATAGATCAGGACGTGATGAACCTGTGGGTGATCGAGAAAAAAGTCGTACAGGTTCAACTCGCCTTCAGCCATCGAGGCGTTGATGACCACCAGATCGAAGGGCACGCCCCCGTAATCGACCAGGGTCAGCAATTCCGCCAGGTTGTGCACGGGCACCACGCGGTAGTAATCGAGCTGGTTGAACAAACGCTCGATTCTCATGCGTTGAAAATGTTGCTCGTCGGCAATCAGGATACGTAACGCTTTGTTCGACAACCGGGACCACCAGAAGGCTTTCAGATTCGGAGGGTCGCAAGGCTACGGAAGAGCCGTCGAGCTTTCTGTAGGACTATTCCTAAATTCGAGGTATCTCCTCGAGTGTGACCTGTGAGGCTCCGGATCCTGCTTGCGCGCAGGCAAGTAGGATCCGTACCCAACGCCTATTGCCAGCCGAACCGGCGAATGTAAAAGCCTTTCACCGCCTGGGTCAGCGCCATGTACGCCAGCAGAATCACCGGCAGGAACACGAAGTACAGCGACGGCAGCGCCTGCAATTTGAAGTAGTGCGCCAGCGGGCCCATCGGCAGGAAAATGCCCACGGCCATGATGATCCCGGTCATCACCATCAGCGGCATGGCCGCGCGACTTTGCAGGAAGGGAATTTTCGGCGTGCGGATCATGTGCACGATCAGCGTCTGGGTCAGCAGCCCGACCACGAACCAGCCGGACTGGAACAGGGTCTGGTGGTCCGGCGTGTTGGCGTCGAACACGTACCACATCAGGGCAAAGGTGCTGATGTCGAAGATCGAGCTGATCGGCCCGAAGAACAGCATGAAACGCCCGACATCCGCCGGTTGCCAGCGCTGCGGCTGCTTGAGCATGTCCTCGTCGACGTGATCGAAGGGAATGGCGATCTGCGAAATGTCGTAGAGCAGGTTCTGCACCAGCAGGTGCATCGGCAGCATCGGCAGGAACGGGATGAACGCGCTCGCCACCAGCACCGAGAACACGTTGCCGAAGTTCGAGCTCGCGGTCATCTTGATGTACTTGAGCATGTTGGCGAAGGTACGGCGCCCTTCCAGCACGCCCTCCTCCAGCACCATCAGGCTTTTTTCCAGGAGGATGATGTCCGCCGCCTCCTTGGCGATGTCCACGGCGCTGTCCACCGATATGCCAATATCCGCCGTGCGCAGCGCCGGGGCGTCGTTGATGCCGTCCCCCATGAACCCGACCACATGCCCGTTGCCCTTGAGCAGCCGGACGATGCGTTCCTTGTGGCTCGGGGTCAATCGGGCGAAGACGTTGGTGGTCTCCACCACCACGGCCAGTTCGGCGTCGCTCATGCGCTCGATGTCGTTGCCCAGCAGCAAGCCTTGCTGATCCAGACCGACTTCGCGGCAGATCTTCGCGGTCACCAGCTCGTTGTCACCGGTCAGCACTTTCACCGCCACGCCATGCGCAGCCAACGCCTTCAAGGCCGGCGCGGTGCTTTCCTTCGGCGGATCGAGAAACGCCACGTAGCCGATCAGCGTCAGCGCCTGCTCATCCGCCAGGCCATAGGTGTCGCGCCCCTCGATCATGGGCCGGGCAGCCACGGCCACCACGCGCAGGCCCTCGGCATTGAAGTGGGCGGTGACCTGGCGAATCCGCGCCAACAGGCCGTCCTCCAGCGCTTCGTCGACCACGCCATGGCGAACCCGGGTGCACACCGCCAGCACTTCTTCCACCGCTCCCTTGCAGATCAGCAGGTGTGAATGATCACGCTCGGCGACCACCACCGACATGCGCCGGCGGGTAAAGTCGAACGGGATTTCGTCGACCTTGCGAAACGCCGTGCCGACCTTCAGTTGCCGGTGGACCTCGACGTGCTCGAGCACCGCCACGTCCAGCAGGTTTTTCAAACCGGTCTGGTAGTAACTGTTGAGGTAGGCCATTTCCAGCACGTCATCGCTGTCGTTGCCCCAGACATCGACATGGCGCGCCAGAAAAATCCTGTCCTGGGTCAGGGTGCCGGTCTTGTCGGTGCACAGCACGTCCATGGCACCGAAATTCTGGATCGCGTCCAGGCGCTTGACGATGACCTTCTTGCGCGACAGGAACACCGCGCCTTTGGCCAGGGTCGAGGTGACGATCATCGGTAGCATTTCCGGGGTCAGGCCCACGGCAATCGACAATGCGAACAGCAGCGCTTCGGTCCAGTCGCCCTTGGTGAAGCCGTTGATGAACAGCACCAGCGGTGCCATGACGAACATGAAGCGAATCAGCAGCCAACTGATGTTGTTGACCCCGGTCTGGAACGACGTCGGCGCGCGGTCAGTGGCCCCGACCCGCTGGGCCAGGGCGCCGAAATAGGTGCTGTTGCCGGTCGTCAGGATCAGCGCAATCGCGGTGCCGGATACCACGTTGGTGCCCATGAACAGAATGTTGTCGAGGTCCAGCGGATTGCGGGTGTCCCGGTCCTGCTGGCGCGGGAATTTTTCCACGGGCATGGATTCACCGGTCATGGCCGCCTGACTGACGAACAGGTCCTTGGCGTTGAGCACCCGACAGTCGGCGGGAATCATGTCGCCGGCCGACAGCACGATGAGGTCGCCCGGCACCAGCCCCTTGATCGGCACTTCGCTGCGCGGCGCATCGCGGCGCATCACCGTGGCTGTGTTGCTGACCATCGCCTTGAGCGCATCGGCGGCCTGGTTGGATTTGCTTTCCTGCCAGAAGCGCAGCAGGGTCGAGAGCACCACCATCGAAAAAATCACCACGGCGGCTTTCATGTCTTCGGTCAGCCAGGAAATCACCGCGAGCACGGTCAGCAGCAGGTTGAACGGATTGCGGTAGCAGTGCCACAGGTGAACCCACCAAGGCAGCGGTTGCTCGTGCTCGACTTCGTTGAGGCCAAATTGCTCGCGCAGTGCCGTGGATTCGGCCTCGCTCAGGCCGTCACGGTGGCTGCCGAGTTGCGCCAGCAGTGCACCGCTGTCACAGCGGGCGGCGCTGACCAGCGTTTCTGCCAGGGTCGGCGGCACTTCGCGGCTGACCGTGGTGTCGGTGAAGTTGTCCAGCAGCGCCAGACGCCGGAAGTGGCGGGCGATGTGGCGGGTGCGCAGAAATCCGGCGAAGAATTCCTTGAGCAGGCTCAGGTTCATGGCAGTTCCCCCAGGGTCAGCCGGGAAACCTTCGAGCAGGCGTGTCGGTGCGCCGCGATGACGACTGGCAGTCGAACATCACGCACGGTTCAGCGTCGATGAGAGGACGTCGGGAATCCGACCGGGATCGGCCAGGAATCGGGAAGCCGCTGCTCGCTTTTACGGCGAGACAACGGCACGAAAGGCAGTGCGTTATCTTGCCGGGAAGTTGCCGGTTATCGAAACCGGCCGACTACTGTCACTCGAACAAGTACCCACTGTGGGTCTCCGCTATTGATGAAAACGCGCGAAGCTTACGCCCCGGTTTTTGCAGAGTAAACCAGGGCACGGCGCGTTGCTGGGGCAATTGCGGAGTTCTTCAGGAAGGGTTCAGCTTGAGGATTCATGGGGAAATTGAAGGCCTGTCGCGAGCAGGCTCGCTCCCACAGGGAGACCTGTGCAGGCCATTCCATAGTGGGAGAGCGAGCCTGCTCGCGATGGTGGCCCGCAGGGCACCGAAAATTAGCTGGCAGTCGCCAGCAACAAGTCCGCCACCGAGCGGCCATGCCCGCGATGCTTGCCATGCTCATACAGCGAACCGGCGATTTCATCCGCACGGATCGGCAGGATCGACAGCAAGGTATCGCTCAGGCCATGGCTTGCCTGGCAGAAGCCCTGCATGTAGAGGCCGGCCTTGCAGCGCTCGTCGGTGATCAGCTTGTAGTGGCGATCCACCTCGAACTCACCCAGGTATTCTTCCAGCGGCGCCAGCAGCTTGCGATGCATCTGCCGTTCATAACCGGTGGCCAGCACCACGGCGTCGTATTGCCGGGCCGAGACTTCGCCGGTGGCGTTGTTGCGCACCACCAGTTCTATGCCGTGCCCGGTGGCGGTGGCTTTTTCGATGGTGGTCAGGGTGCGGAAGGCGTGCCGGGCAATGCCCGAGACTTTCTGACGGTAGAAAATGCCGTAGATGCGTTCGATCAGGTCAAGGTCCACCACCGAATAATTGGTGTTGTGATACTCGTTGACCAGGCGCTCACGTTCACTGCTTTTCTGCTGGTAGATCAGGTCGGTGAATTCCGGCGAGAACACCTCGTTGACGAACGGGCTGTCATCCGCCGGTTTCAACGCCGAACCCCGCAGGATCATGTCCACCTGGACCGAGGGGAAGCTGTCGTTCAAATCGATGAAGGCTTCTGCGGCACTCTGCCCGCCACCGATGATCGCGATGCTCATCGGCTGGTTGTTCACGCACGGTTGCCCGGCAATCCCGGCCAGGTACTGCGAGTGGTGGAACACCCGCCCGTCATCCTTCAGCGCCTTGAAGGCCTCGGGAATGCGCGGTGTGCCACCGGCACTCACCACCACCGAACGGGCGGTGCGCACGTGTTGCTGGCCCTGGGTGTCACGCGAGATCACGCGCAGCGCTTCGACCTGCTGATTGTGCAGTACCGGCTCGATGGTCAGCACCTCCTCACCGTAGCGGCTTTGCGCGGCGAACTGCCCCGCCACCCAGCACAGGTAGTCGTTGTACTCCATGCGGCATGGGTAGAAGGTGCCCAGGTTGATGAAGTCCACCAGGCGACCGTGCTGCTTGAGATAATTGACGAAGGAGTACGGGCTGGTCGGGTTGCGCAGGGTCACCAGGTCCTTGAGGAAGGAAATCTGCAACTCGCTCTGGGTGACCAGGGTGTTGCCGTGCCAGCGATAGTTGGCCTGCTTGTCGAGAAACAGCACATCCAGCTCGCCCTGGCTCGATGCGCGCTCTTGCAGCGCGATGGCCAGCGCCAGGTTCGAAGGGCCGAAGCCCACACCGATCAGGTCGTGAACGATGGGCGATGCAATTGCCTGTGTCATTTCCAGTGTCCTCTGGATGAACCGCTCAACCGCGGGGAGTAAACCTCAATGACCTGATCAGCCTGGAGCAGGACAGCAGGTCGTCTGTTGATAGGGAACGAGGACAGTGAAATAAAATTTAAGCGAACGTGCCGGCTGTTGGCGACGCTCAGTGAGCGTCCCACCGACGCATCTGCACGCGGCAGTGCTTCATCGCGTTGACGATGTGCTTCTCCACCAGCGCCCGGGAAATCCCAAGGCGTTCGGCGATTTCCGAATGCGACAGGCCGTCGAGCTTGCGCAGCAGAAAGCTCTCGCGGCATGGCGCTGGCAATTCGGCGAGCGCGCGCTGGAGCATTTCCAGGCGCTGGCCGTGGTCGAGGCTGTTCAGGGGGGATGGGATGAAATAGCGCTCTTCGTTGTCGAGCACGTCCAGGGATTCGACCTGGCGCAGGGCATTGCGCCGATGGTCGTCGATGACCAGATTGAGCGCGGTGCGATAAAGGAAAGCCCGGGGTTGCTCGATCGGCGTGTCGCTGGAACGCTCCAGAACCCGCAGATAAGCGTCATGCACCACATCTTCGGCGACCTGGCGGTTGCCCAGCTTGGCGTTCAGGAAACACACCAGCTCGCGATAGTAGTTTTCCAACCATGACTCCCGGCCGCACGCGTGCGACGTCTGTCCTTGAGCCAGATCCGCGACCGCCAGATGGACGGTGGCACGATGGTGGCAATTTCGAGTGTGTAATTTATAGTAATTCTCATATAGATTTAAAGTGCTGTTTGAATTTGCCGCATAAATCGTACTTTCCTACACAGCTGTAACGCTGTGTTTCAAAGGTTAAATTCCATCGCGAGTCCATCGTTTACAGGACAGCTCCCCGTTTCTGTCGGCCCACCGACAGCGTTCGCCTGGCGCCCTTTGTGAGCGCCACCTGAATGACGGGCCGAATCCATTGGCCGGAACCCTGCATGAAACGTCCCCGTCACGCCCGACGCGCCCTGCTTGTCGCCCTCTGCCTGATCCCGATCATCGCCGTTTCGGCCTGGCAGGTGCTGCCGCCGGGGCGTGATCAATACGCCACGGTGCAAGTCGCCCGTGGCGACATCGAAAGCAGCGTCACCGCCCTGGGCACCCTGCAACCGCGACGCTATGTCGACGTCGGTGCCCAGGCATCCGGGCAGATCCAGAAGATCCACGTGGAAGTCGGCGACGTGGTCAAGGAAGGCCAATTGCTGGTGGAGATCGACCCGTCCACGCAACAGGCCAAACTCGACGCCGGACGCTTTTCCATCGATAACCTCAAGGCTCAGCTTCAGGAGCAACGGGCGCTGCACGATCTGGCGCAACAGAAACACAAACGCCAGCAGCACCTCGCCGCCGGTGGCGCGACCCGTGACGAAGACGTGCAGACCGCCCAGGCGGAGCTGCGCACCACCCAGGCACGCATCGACATGTTCCAGGCGCAGATCCGCCAGGCCCAGGCCAGTCTGCGCAGCGACCAGGCCGAACTTGGCTACACCCGCATCTACGCGCCCATGAGTGGCACGGTGGTCGCCCTCGATGCCCGGGAAGGCCAGACCCTCAATGCCCAGCAGCAGACACCGCTGATCCTGCGCATCGCCAAACTTTCACCGATGACCGTCTGGGCCGAGGTCTCGGAGGCCGACATCGGCCACGTCAAACCGGGGATGACCGCCTGGTTCACCACCCTCAGTGGCGGCCAGCGGCGCTGGAGCAGCACCGTACGGCAAATCCTGCCGATCCCGCCCAAGCCGCTGGATCAGACCAGCCAGGGCGGCGGCAGCCCGGCCAGTTCGAGCAAAAGCGGGTCCGGGCGCGTGGTGCTCTACACCGTGCTGCTGGATGTGGATAACGCCGACAACGCGCTGATGGCGGAAATGACCACCCAGGTGTTCTTCGTCTCCAATCAGGCGAAAAATGTCCTAACCGCGCCCATCGCGGCATTGCAGGGCAGCGCGCAGCCCGACACCCAGACCGCCACGGTGGTCGCCAAGAACGGTGAAATCCGGCAACGCAAGGTGCGCACCGGCATCAGCGACCGCCTGAAAGTGCAGATCCTCGACGGCCTCGAGGAAGGCGATCACCTGTTGATCGGCCCTGCCGACGGGAGTGGCGGCTGAATGCAGACGCCCCTGATCGAACTGCAGGACATCCGCAAGGCCTACGGCGGCGGCGACTCCCCGCAGGTTCACGTGCTGCGCGGCATCGACCTGTCGATCCATGCCGGCGAATTCGTGGCGATCGTCGGTGCCTCCGGCTCCGGCAAGTCGACGCTGATGAACATCCTCGGTTGCCTCGACCGCCCGACCTCCGGCGAATACCGGTTTGCCGGGGAAAACGTCGCCGGGCTCGACAGCGACGAGCTGGCCTGGCTGCGGCGCGAGGCGTTCGGCTTCGTGTTCCAGGGCTACCACCTGATTCCATCCGGCTCGGCCCAGGAAAACGTCGAGATGCCGGCGATCTACGCCGGCTTGCCGGCCGCCGAACGCCACGCCCGCGCCGCCGCCCTGCTCGACCGGCTCGGCCTGGCCTCGCGTACCGGCAACCGCCCGCACCAGTTGTCCGGCGGCCAGCAGCAACGGGTGTCGATCGCCCGGGCGCTGATGAACGGCGGGCACATCATTCTCGCCGACGAACCCACCGGCGCCCTCGACAGCCACAGCGGCGCCGAGGTCATGAACCTGCTCGACGAACTGGCCAGCCAGGGCCACGTGGTGATCCTGATCACCCACGACCGCGAAGTCGCGGCGCGGGCCAAACGCATCATCGAGATTCGCGACGGGCTGATCATCAGCGACAGCGCCCTCGACAACCCGCAGGTGCAGGCATCAGCCAACCCCGGCGCCCTGCAGGCAGTGGATCTGCGCAAGCGTCTCAGCGAAGGCGCCGAAGCCACCGGGGCGTGGAAAGGCGAACTGGTGGATGCCGTGCACGCGGCATGGCGGGTGATGTGGATCAACAAGTTTCGCACCGCGCTGACGCTCCTCGGGATCATCATCGGCGTAGCCTCGGTGGTGGTGATGCTGGCGGTCGGTGAAGGCAGCAAGCGCCAGGTGATGGCGCAAATGGGTGCCTTCGGTTCGAACATCATCTACCTCAGCGGCTCGACGCCCAACCCGCGCACGCCGCCGGGCATCGTCACCCTCGATGACGTCGCGGCCCTGGCCAGCCTGCCGCAAGTGATGCGCATCATGCCGGTCAACGGCTCCGAAGCCGGCGTGCGCTTCGGCAACCTCGACCACATGAGCTACGTCGGCGGCAATGACACCAACTTCCCGGCCATCTTCAACTGGCCCGTGGTCGAAGGCAGTTACTTCACCGAGGCCGATGAACAGAACGCCGCCGCCGTCGCGGTGATTGGCCACAAGGTCCGCAACAAGCTGCTCAAGGATGTCGCCAATCCCATTGGCCAGTACATCCTGGTTGAAAACGTGCCATTCCAAGTGGTGGGCGTGCTCGCGGAAAAAGGCGCCAGTTCCGGCGACTCCGACAGCGACGACCGTATTGCCGTGCCCTACTCGGCCGCCAGCGTCCGCCTGTTCGGCACCCATGACCCGGAATACGTCGCCATCGCCGCTGCCGATGCGCGCAAGGTCAAGGAGACCGAAATGGCCATCGAACAATTGATGTTGCGCCTGCACAACGGCAAGAAGGATTTCGAACTGACCAACAACGCCGCGATGATCCAGGCCGAGGCGCGCACGCAAAACACCCTGTCGCTGATGCTCGGCTCGATTGCCGCCATCTCGCTGCTGGTGGGCGGGATCGGCGTGATGAACATCATGCTCATGACCGTGCGCGAACGCACCCGCGAGATCGGCATCCGCATGGCCACCGGCGCCCGTCAGCGCGACATCCTGCGCCAGTTCCTCACCGAAGCGGTGATGCTGTCGGTGGTCGGCGGCCTCGCGGGCATCGCCCTGGCGCTGATCGTCGGTGGCGTGCTGATCCTCGGCAAAGTCGCCGTGGCCTTTTCCGTGATGGCGGTGCTCGGGGCGTTTGCCTGCGCCCTGGTCACCGGTGTTGTCTTCGGCTTCATGCCGGCCCGCAAAGCTGCCCGGCTCGACCCGGTCACGGCCCTTACCAGTGAATGATCTCACCATGAAACCGCGTCTCAGCCTGTTGACCTTGTGCCTGATGCTCAGCGCCTGCGGCAGTAACGCTCCGCGCCCGGACAGCGGCCTGGCTCCGCCTGCCGAATGGCAGTCGCCCCACACGAAAGACGCGGCTCGCAGCAACGCGCAATGGTGGACCCGCTTCGGCAGCCCGGAACTGGACCGCCTGATCGAACAGGCTCGGGCCGGCAGTTTCGACCTGGCCGCCGCCGTGGCCCGGGTGCGTCAGGCCCAGGCAGGCACCGTGATTGCCGGCGCTTCGCAGTTGCCGGAAGTGAAGGCCGCGGCGAATGCCAATCGCCAGAAGCTGCTGCGCGGCAACGGCTATAACCAGCTCGACGCCGACAGCGACAACAAGGCCGTGGACTACTTCGACGCCAGCCTCACCGCCAGTTATGAAATCGACTTCTGGGGCGGCAAGCGCGCGGCCCGCGACAGCGCCCGGTTCGGTTTGCAGGCCAGTGAGTTCGATCAGGCCACGGTGGAACTGACCTTGCTCAGCGGCGTGGCCAGCCGCTACGCGCAGACCCTGTCGCTGCATGAGCAACGGCGCATTGCCGAACTCAACCTGGCCAATGCCCAGCGAGTCTTGAACCTGGTGCAGACGCGCTTCGATTCCGGCTCGGCCACGGCCCTGGAGCTGGCGCAACAGAAAAGCCTGGTGGCGGCGCAGCAACGGCAATTGCCGACGGTGCAGCAACAGGCCATGGACGCACGCATCAGCCTCGCCGCCCTGCTCGGCCGTCCAGTGCAGGATCTGGCCCCGCTGCAGGAGACGTTCGAACGCCTGCAGTGGCCGACGATTGACAGCGGCGTCCCCAGTGACCTGCTCAGTCGTCGTCCGGACATTGCCCGCGCCGAAGCACAACTGGCTGCCGCCCAGGCCGACGTGCGCGTGGCCCGCGCCGCCATGCTGCCCGCGGTAACCCTCAGCGCCAACTTCGGCTCCGGTGCCAACACGGCCGCCGATGTCCTGCGCAGCCCGTTCTACAACCTCACCGCCGGGCTGGTCGCGCCGATCTTCAACAACGGCCGGCTCGGTGCCGAGCGCGACAAGGCCAGCGCCCGGCAACAGGAACTGCTGGAGAATTATCGCGCCAGCATCGTCGATGGCTTCGCCGATGTCGAAAAAGCGCTGAACAGCATTCGCGGCCTCGACGAACAGCGCCAGTGGCAAGGCGAGGAACTGGCCCAGGCACAGACCGCGTTCAACATCGCCCAGAGCCGCTACCAGGCCGGGGCCGAGGACTTGCTGACGGTGCTGGAAACCCAACGCACGCTGTATGCGGCGCAGGACCTGAATGTGCAACTGAGACTGTCGCGGTTGCAGGCGAGCATTGCGCTGTACAAGGCGCTCGGGGGTGGCTGGCAGGCGTTGTGATGGGCGGAGACTGGCCGTCGTCCTCCGCACGAGCAGGCTCGCTCCCACACGGAATCTTCGATGCTCAAGCGTCCGCTGTGGGAGCGAGCCTGCTCGCGATGAACGATAACGCGGTATCGGCGCCTAGCGACTGATCGGATCGACCTTCAAATGCCGCGCATACCACGGCCGTTGCGGCACGCGACGCAACAGCCCGGCGAGTTTCTGCTCATCGTCGATGAAGGTGATGCGCAAGGCCAGCTTCATGGTTTCCGGGTCCATTTCCACCGATTTGCCCACCTGCAGGCCTGGCGTGGTACTGCAACCATGGGTCACCGGCCCCAGCCACGGATCAGCCACTTCCACCCAGCGTCCCGGTGCAAACCATGGCACGCCCTTGACCTCCAGCCGACTGACCTCCCCCGGATGGAAGCGCTCGTGGGCGCGGAACCAGTCTTCCAGGCGGTCGTCGATCCAGCCGTGGAAGCGCCAGAACACCGGGCTGACATGGGAAGAAAACGGATCGCCGAGAAAATCGTTTTCCGGCGCATACCAGCGCGCGGCGAAGTCCGCCGGGTCCCTGGCAAATGGCACGGGCTGGCCGTTCGACGGGTCCCGTGGCACCGAGGCCCAGCGCATGTGCAACCAGTCATGCAGGCCCAGTTCGACCTCCGAGCCGAATTGGCCCAGGGTCATCTGCGACAGGTAACGCGGGTCGCGGTAGCGTGATTCCCAGACTTCGAAATTGCTGTGGTAGGTCTCCGCAGTCTTGATGTCGCTGACCCACTGGGTGTACTCGGTGTCTTCGGCGGCCAGCCATGTGGGCGGCAGCGCCATGCCGTCGTGATTGTCGAAGTAGCGGGCGAACCCCTGGCGATCACGCTCGAGTTCCGGCTGGGGCAGGGGAAAACTCGGCCAGGAAGGCAAGTCCTGCATCGAACGCGCCGTACCGAGCATGTGCCGGTGCATGAAGAAAAAGTCGATACCCGAGCCGTTGCGATCCTTGCGCGGGCCGCGCGCATCACGCTCCTGGCCCCGAGGGCCGGGCTGCCAGCCGATACCGCGCAACGCCTCACGCTTGTCTTCGGGCAGACTGTGCCATTTGTCCCGACTGGCGTGCCAGAGTTGGTGGAACAGGCGATGCTCGGGGGACACCAGCCACGCCAACAGTGTCGGGTTCAGGCCGGCGCGTTCGCGGGCTTCAGGGAACAGGCGCTTGCGGGCGACAAATCGATTGTCCTGCTCCGGCTCGCCGAGCGGACGGTCCAGGCGCAGCAGGCGACCGCTGAGGGTGGCACTGCCGGCATTGCCGAAATCCGCCCAGACTTCGTCGAGCACGACCGCCAGCTCATAGGCCGGCGCCCCCTCGGCGCTGCGGGTGTCGAACAGACGCCAGTAACGTTCGCTCGCTTGTGCCTGCACCAGATCGCCGATCAAGCGATAGCGGGGTTGCCCCTCTGCGCGCAGTTGTTCGGCGGTATCGAGGTAACCGCGCAAGCCGCGACCCCGCTGGGCAACATCGAGAAACAGTTCCAGGCCCACTCGCGGCAATCCCTCGAGCCCCGCGTGCGAGCCTTCGAAACGCACGTCCCAGACACCGCGCAGCGAGTCGGCCAACTGTTGACCGGCGGTGTCGGCCAGTTCGACCGTGGCTTCGCCCGGGGTAATCGTCGGGTCTGGCTTCGTCCATTGGCGATGCCCATAAAACGCCGCAGGCGCAGCGACACCCGTCAGCGCCAGGCCAGCCATGAACCATCGTCGAGAAATCTTCATTGCCCTACCTGTGTCAGCCATGAAGCAGGCTTTATCCAAGCTAGAACGTTTGTTGCCCCTGCAAATTTAAAAGCTATCGCGCTCCCACAGAGGAATATGCGAACCCTGTGGGAGCGAGCCTGCTCTGGGCGGCATTGCGACGATGAAGTGCGCACAAACACTTAAATTCCCGCGCCAGCCACTCGTTCCTCCCAGATAGCAAAGGCCCTGCGGGCGAACCTGACTGAGACGGCAATGAAAAGACCACGTTCGAAAAAGGCTCTTTATATCGGCCTGCCATTGGCCCTGGCGATTGGCGCCGTCGGCGGTTTTGCAGCCTGGGACCACTGGTTCAGCGACGATCTCGGGTACCCGGCCAAAGTGCTCAAACAGGCCGACGAGTTGCACCAGCGCCTGCTCTCCTTCGACAGCCACGTCAGTCTCACGCAGAATTTCGGCACCGACGGCAACGAGGCGGACAAGGACGGCGAGGGCCAGTTCGATCTGGTCAAGGCCAACCGTGGCCCGTTGTCCGGCGCGGCCCTGACGATCTTCGGCTGGCCGGAAATCTGGAACGGCGCCAACGCACCGCACAAGCCTACCGACGGTTTTGTCGACGAGGCGCGCAACCAGCAGGAAATCCGCTACAAGATCATCACCGGTATGGTCCGCGACTTTCCCAACCAGGTCGCCATCGCCTACACCCCGGATGATTTCCGACGCCTGCACGGTGAAGGCAAATTCGCGATTTTCATCAGCATGCTCAACGCCTACCCGCTGGGCCACGACCTGAGCCAGCTGGACCGGTGGACGGCGCGCGGCATGCGTATGTTCGGCTTCAGCTACATCGGCAACAACGACTGGGCCGACTCCTCGCGACCGCTGCCGTTTTTCAACGACTCGCCCGATGCGCTCAATGGCCTGTCGGACCTGGGCAAGCAAGCGGTCGGTCGCCTGAACGACCTGGGCGTGATCATCGATGTCTCGCAGATGTCGACCCTGGCCCTGGAACAGGTCGCGCAGTTGAGTCGCACGCCGATGGTGGCCTCGCATTCGGCGCCGCGGGCGATGGTCGACATTCCGCGCAACCTCAGCGACAAGGAAATGCAGCTGATCAAGAACAGCGGCGGCGTGGTCCAGGTGGTGGCCTTTTCGCAGTACCTCAAGCCGCTGACGCAGACCACCCAGGACAAACTCAACGAATTGCGTAGGTCATTCGATCTGCCGCCCCTGCCCAACCTGGCCGTGGCGCTGATGCCAGGCGACCCGATCATCGCCGCCTGGTCCGAGGAAAAATTCGGCAAATACGCCAGCCGCCTCTACGCGATCCTCGAGGAAGAACCCAAGGCCACTCTCAAGGACCTGGGCGACGCCATCGACTACACGGTGCGCAAGATCGGCATCGACCACGTGGGTATCAGTTCCGACTTCAACGAGGGCGGCGGCGTCAAAGGCTGGGAGAACGTCGGTGAAATCCGCAACGTCACCGCCGAGCTGATTTCCCGCGGCTACTCCGAGGCCGACATCGCCAAGCTGTGGGGCGGCAACTTCCTGCGGGTCTGGGATCAGGTGCAGAAAGCCGCCAAACCGGCGCTGATTTCACAGCAAGGCACTCGACCATGACCGATCGTCGTACATTCCTGAAGCAGGCGGGGCTCTTCGCCGCCAGCCTGCCCCTGAGCACCGGTCTGCACAACGTCGCCAGCGCTGCCCCACTGGCGCCCCCCCTGCCACGGGACAAATGGGCGCAACTGCGGCAGCTGTTCGACCAGGATCCGGACTACCTGCACTTCTCCAATTTCCTCGTCACCTCGCACCCCAAACCGGTGCGCGACGCCATCGCCCTGCATCGCGCCGCCCTCGACCGCAATCCCGGGCTGGCGATGGACTGGGACCTGGGCGTGAGCGAACAACGCGAGGAGCAAGTGCGCGTCTGGGCCGGACGCTACCTCAAGGCCGATGCCCGGCAGATCGCCCTGACCGGCAGCACCACCCAGGGCCTGGCCATGATCTATGGCGGCGTGCAGGTGCGCCCGGATCAGGAAATCCTCACCACCGTCCACGAGCACTACGCGACCCACACCATCCTGGACCTGCGCCAGCAACGGGACGGCACCCGTGTGCGCAAGATCGAATTGTTCAAGGACCCGCAAACCCTGTCGCGCCAGGAAATCCTCGACAACATCGACCAGGCCATCCAGCCGCAAACCCGCGTGCTGGGCATGACCTGGGTGCATTCGGGCAGCGGCGTCAAACTGCCGATTGCCGATATCGGGGCGCTGGTGGACAAGCACAACCGCAACCGCAGCGAACAGGACCGGATCGTTTACCTGGTGGACGGCGTGCACGGCTTCGGTGTCGAGGACCTGGACTTCCCCGGCATGAACTGCGACTTCTTCATCGCCGGCACCCATAAATGGATGTTCGGTCCCCGCGGCACCGGCATCGTGTGCAGCCGCAGCACCGAGCTCAAGTACGTCACGCCGATCATCCCGACCTTCTCCGAGGCCACGGCGTTTTCCACCACCATGACCCCGGGCGGCTATCACGCCTTCGAGCATCGCTGGGCGCTCGATGAGGCGTTCAAACTGCATTTGCAACTGGGCAAGGCCGAGGTCCAGGCGCGCATCCATGAACTCAATACCTACCTGAAACAACGCCTGGCGCAACACCCGCCGATCGAACTGGTGACGCCGCGCAGCCCGGAATTCTCCTCGGGTTTCACGTTCTTCCGGGTCAAGGACAAGGACTGCGACGAGATCGCCGCCTACCTGATGCACAACCGTGTGGTCGCCGATGCCGTGGAGCGCGATGTCGGCCCGGTGATCCGCACCGCACCCGGCCTGCTCAACAACGAGAGCGAAATCGAGCGTTTCATGCAGTTGCTGACCACGCAGCTCTGAATCCGACCCTATCCACTTGTCAACGAGAGAAACGATGAACAGTGTGCTATCAGGTTATTCCCTGAGGACGCTCGCAGCCCTGGCCTTCGCCACTGCCGCGCTGCTGCCGGTCAGTGCCCAAGCGGGCGCCATCGCGCCGGGCAAAGTGTTCAGGGACTGCAAGGACTGTCCGGAAATGGTGGTGCTGCCCGCCGGCACCTTCACCATGGGCACGCCCGAGGATGAGGTCGGGCACGAGCCCGATGAAAGCCCGCAGCACCCGGTGACGTTCGCCCGTCCGGTGGCGATCAGCCGCTTCCAGGTGCTGGCCGGCGAATGGAACGCCTACCTGCGCGACACCGGTTACGTCATGCCGGACGGTGACGACCGCCCCGGCCGCGAGTGCAAGGCCGGCATTCCACGCTACGAATACACCGCCCGCCATCCGGCCGTGTGCATGGACCTCGAGGAAGCCACGGCCTATGTCGCCTGGCTGTCGAAAAAATCCGGCAAGCATTACCGCCTGGTCAGCGAATCCCTGCGCGAGTACGCCGCCCGCGCCGGCAGCAGCGGACCATTCCCCTTCCCGTTCGATGAAGGCAAGGAATACAGCATTGCCAAACACGCCAACACCTACGGTGCAGCCGACGGCTACAACTTCACCTCGCCGGCAGGACGCTTCCCGGCCAACGCCTTTGGCGTCTACGACATGCACGGCAACGTCTACGAATGGACGGCCGATTGCTACACCGAAAACTACGTGGGCGCGCCGAGCGACGGCAGCGCCTGGCTGACCGAGGATTGCAAGGTCCAGCGCCTGCGCGGCAACGACTGGGGCGAAGCACCGGTGTTCTCGCGCTCAGGCAATCGCAACGCCGCCTACGCCGACGCCCGTGGCGACTGGCTGGGTTTTCGGGTGGCGCGGGATCTGTAAACGCACAGGGTTTGAAACAACCACAAACACTGTGGGAACGAGCCTGCTCGCGAAGGCGGTGGGCCAGTCACCGAGGGCGCACCCGGCCCCTCATTCCGTCGCCCCGTCCTCAAACAAACCCGTGCGCGGCTAAATCGTCGTCCACGGGTTTCGTCTTTTAACCAGCCAAACCCTTGAACCTCTGCCCTTGCCGGCACCTGAAGCGGAAACCCCCATGACCTCAAAACCCCGCGGAGCCATCAGTGAAGTCCTCGGCCTACTCAGGCCTTTTCGGGTCGTCGTGGTGTTGTCCATCCTCCTCGGCATGCTGGGCGGCCTGAGCATCACCGCGCTGCTGGCGACCATCAACGACGCCCTGAACGCCGACGGCAGTCCGTCGCCACGCGTCCTGGCGACTTTCATCGGCCTGTGCGCGGCGGCATTGCTGACCTCGATCCTGTCCGACATCGGCACCAACCATGTCGGCCAGCACATCATTGCCGGCCTGCGTAAATCGTTGGGGGAAAAGGTGCTGCTGGCGCCCATCGAGCAGATCGAGCGGTTCCGCACCCATCGCCTGATTCCAGTGCTGACCCACGACGTCGACACCGTCAGCGATTTCGCCTTTTCCTTCGCGCCGCTCGCCATCGCCTTCACCGTGACCCTGGGTTGCCTGGGTTACCTGGCGTACCTGTCACTGCCGATGTTCGCCCTGTTGCTGGTCGCCATCGTGATCGGCACCGTGGTCCAGTACGTGGCCCGGGCGAAAGGCATCAAGGGCTTCGAGGCCGCCCGCGAAGCCGAAGACGAACTGCAAAAGCACTACAGCGCCATTGCCGCCGGGGCCAAGGAGCTGCGCATCCATCGCCCGCGCCGCCAACGCATGTTCGGCCAGCGCATCGAAGGCACGGCCGACTACATCTGCAACACGCACATCCGCTCGATCAACACCTTCGTGATCGCCAAGACCTTCGGCTCGATGCTGTTCTTCGTGGTGATCGGCCTGGCGCTGGCCCTGCAATCGTTCTGGCTGGGCACCGACAAAGCGGTGCTCAGCGGCTTCGTGCTGGTGCTGCTGTACATGAAAGGCCCGCTGGAATACCTGGTGACCACCCTGCCGGTGGTCAGCCGCGCCAACATTGCCTTCCAGCGCATCGCCGAACTGGCGGAACAGTTCTCTTCGCCGGAACCGCATCTGCTGCTGCGCGAAACCGGCACCGAGAAGAAAGCCACGGTACAGCAGTTGCAAATGCACGACGTGCACTACGCCTTCCCTGCCGTCAAAGGCAGCGCCGCCTTCGAACTCGGCCCGGTCAACCTGACGATCAACCAGGGCGAAATCGTGTTCATCGTCGGTGAAAACGGCGGCGGCAAGACCACCCTGATCAAACTGCTGCTGGGGCTCTATGCGCCGCAACGCGGTGAAGTACGGGTCGACGGCCAGGCGGTCGGCGCCGAAGGGCGAGACGATTACCGGCAGTTGTTCACCACCATCTTCGCCGACTACTACCTGTTCGATGAACTGGTGCAGGGCGACCAGCAGGTGCCGGAAGATGCCAACCGCTATCTGGAACGCCTGGAAATCGCCCATAAGGTCAGCATCCAGGAAGGCGCCTTCAGCACCACCGATCTGTCCACCGGCCAACGCAAGCGCCTGGCCCTGCTCAATGCCTGGTTGGAGGAACGGCCGGTGCTGGTGTTCGACGAATGGGCCGCCGATCAAGACCCGGCGTTCCGGCGGATTTTCTACACCGAACTGCTGCCCGAGCTCAAAGACCTGGGCAAGACCATCATTGTGATTTCCCATGACGACCGCTACTTCGAGGTGGCGGATCAACTGGTGCGCATGGAAGGTGGGCGGGTTGTCGCCCAGAAGCAGCTGCTGGCCGCGAGAGCATGATGAACGACTTGATCGATGACGATGTACTGGCACTGCTGCTGGCAGAAGCCGCTGATCAGCCCCAGGGCATCACCGCCCGCGACCACCGCGCGCCGGCGCCGATGTCCTTCGCCCAGCAACGCTTGTGGTTCCTGCAGCAACTGTCGCCGGACAGCGCCGCCTACAACCTGCCCCGGGTCATTCGCATCCGTGGCACGTTGGACCCGCAACGCCTGGAAAATGCCCTGAACCAGGTGCTGGCGCGGCACGACATCCTGCGCACGGCGTTCCGCGAGAGGGACGGCGTGGCGATGCAGGTGGTCGACGAACAGGCCCGCCTGGTCCTCGGCCAGGAAGACCTGTCGACCCTGGCGGAACACCCCCGCGCCCGTGAGATTGCCCGGCGCATCGAGGCCCAAGCGGGCACACCGTTCGACCTGCGCCAGGCCCCGCTGATGCGGGCGACGCTGCTGAAGGTCGGCCCCCATGACCAACTGCTGCTGATGGACATGCACCACATCGTTTCCGACGCCTGGTCCAATGCGATCCTGATGCAGGACCTGACCCGTGCCTTCGCCCAGGCCAGCGCCACCCAGGCCACGCCACTGCCGCGCCCGGCGATTCAATACGCCGACTATGCCGCCTGGCAACGGGATGAATACCTGCACGGCCCGGCGTGCGCCAACAGCGCCGCCTACTGGCAAGACTACCTGGGCAAACCGCTGCCGACCCTGGACATGCCGGTGGACTTCCCGCGCAGCGAGCAACTCCGCCACCCGGCCGGGCATCAAAACGTCCGGCTGCCGGACGAGCTGTGTACCACCCTGAACCGCTTCTGCCAGCAACGGGGCCTGACGCCCTTCGTGGTCGCCTTCGGGGCCTGGCAATTGTTGTTGAGCCGCTACAGCGGCCAGCAGGACTTCACCGTCGGGGTACCCAACGCCACCCGCAATCGCAGCGAAACCCAGGAGCTGGTCGGCTGCTTCGTCAGCAGCCAGGTGTATCGCGTGCGCATCGACCCACTGCTGCCGGCCATTGATTTCCTGCAACGCCTGCGCCGCGAATCCCTGGCAGCCCTGGATCACGGCGACTATCCACTGGAGTTGAGTTTCGATGCCCTGCAACTGCAGGCCAGCGCGCAACCCAATCCCCTGTTCCAGGTACTGTTCAACTGGCGCACCGACACCGGCGAGTCCGAGCGGATCGAACTGGACGGCCTGACCCTGGAGTTTCTCGACAGCGGTCCGAGCCAGGCCAAGTTCGACCTGGCGCTGGACGTCAGCTACTCGCGGCACGGCATCGAGGCAAGCGTGGAATACAGTCGCGACCTCTACCGGTCGGCGACCATCGAGCGCATGACCCGGCACTGGCTGAACCTGCTCCAGACGCTCATCACCGAACCGGCCCGTACACTGGGCGAACTGCCGCTGCTGGACGATGCCGAACGCCAGGTGCAATTGAGCCAGTGGAACCCACCGCTGTCGGCGCCGCCCGAGCATGGCGTGCATCAGTTGTTCGAACGCCAGGCACAGTCCACGCCGCAGGCGCTGGCGCTGATCTGCAACGACCTTGCCCTGAGCTATGGGCAGCTCAACGCCGCCGCCAACGAGCTCGCCCATGGGCTGATAGCCCAGGGGGTGGGGCCCGAGGTCCTGGTGGGGATCGCCGTGGAGCGTTCGGCGTCGATGATCATCAGCCTGCTGGCGGTGCTCAAGGCCGGTGGCGCCTATGTGCCGCTGGACCCGGACTACCCGCAGGAACGATTGACCTGGATGATCGAAGACAGCGGCCTGAGCGTGCTGCTGACCCAACAGTCGTTGCTCGGCCGGCTACCGTCGCTGCCGGGGGTGCAGATACGCTGCGTCGATGAACTTGACGCGCGAGGCACGTTGAATGCGCTCAATCCACCCTGCCGGACGACGGGCAGCAACTTGGCCTACGTGATGTTCACCTCCGGCTCCACCGGTCGCCCCAAAGGCGTCGGCATCACCCAGGCGGCGTTGACCCGCCACGCCCAGGTGGCGCTGGAGTTTCTCGGCCTCACGCCGCAGGACCGCTCGCTGCAGTTCGCCACGTTCAATTTCGATGCCTTCGTCGAGCAGCTTTACCCGGCGCTGATCTGCGGCGCGTCCGTGGTGCTGCGCGGGCCGGACCTCTGGGACAGTGCCACCTGGTATCGCGAATTGCTCGACAAGCAGTTCACCACCAGCGACCTGACCACCACCTACTGGAACATGCTGGCCAAGGACTTTGCTGCGGCCGGCCTGCGCGACTACGGTGCGTTGCGCCAGGTGATCGTCGGCGGCGAAGCCATGCCGCCGGAAGGCGTGGCGGCCTGGGGCGAGGCCGGGCTCGGGCGTGTGAAACTGCTCAACACCTATGGCCCGACGGAAACCACGGTCAGCGCCACCCTGCTCGATTGCAGCGACTACGTGACCGGGCAGCTCACCCTGCCCAAAAGCATGCCGATCGGTCGACCGCTGGCCGGACGAGCGATCTACCTGCTGGACAACGGCGGCCAGCCGGTCCCGGTGGGCGTTGTCGGCGAACTGATGATTGCAGGCGACCTGCTCGCACGGGGCTACTTCAAGCGTCCGCAGCTCACCGCCGAACGTTTCATCCCCGACCCGTTCGACACCCGTGGTGGCGGGCGCCTGTATCGCACCGGCGACCTGGCGCGTTATCGCGCCGACGGCGTGATCGAGTATGTCGGGCGCCTGGATCACCAGGTGAAGATTCGCGGCTTCCGCATCGAACTCGGTGAAATCGAATCCTGCCTGCTGCAATCGCCTGACGTCCGCGAGGCCCTGGTGGTGGCGCGGGAAGGTTCGGCCGGCATGCAACTGGTCGCCTACGTGGTCGCCCGCGATGCGGGCCTGAGTGAGCCGCAACAACTCGCGTTGCGCGAAACCCTCAAGGCCGAACTCAAGGCCAGCCTGCCAGGCTACATGGTGCCGGCTTACCTCCTGGTCCTGGCGGCCATGCCCGTCAGCCCCAATGGCAAGCTCGACCGCAAGGCATTGCCGCTGCCCGACCCGAGTCAGGCCCAGCGCGCCTTCATCGCCCCCGAAACGCCGTTGGAGCAAGGGTTGGCCCAGCTCTGGCAGGAGGCGTTGCAGGTCGAGCGGGTCAGCCTCGACGACAACTTTTTCGAACTGGGCGGTCACTCGATCCTGGCCATCCAGTTCATCTCGGCGCTGCATGCCCGACTCGGCATCAAGCTGGCGTTGCAACAGATGCTGGCGCACCCGACCATCGAAACCCTGGCGCGGCTCATCGCCCTGGAACATCAACAAAACGTGCAATGCGTGGTCGAGCTCAATGCCTCGACGCCGCAGGCACCACCGTTGTTCTGCCTGCACCCCAGTGGCGGCATCGTGTTCTGCTACCAACCCCTGGCGAAAAAACTGGCTGCCTATGCCAGGACGTATGGCGTGATGCACAAGGGTTTTGCCGACAAGGAGTCGAACCCGCAGAGCTGGGCCGAGATGATCGACGACTACAGCGCGCAGATTGTCGACAAACAACCCCACGGTCCTTATCGGCTGATGGGGTGGTCGCTGGGCGGCGCCATCGCCATGGACGTGGCAGCCCACCTCGAACGACAGGGCCGCGAGGTAAGTTTTCTCGGCCTGGTCGACACCACCCTGCCGGACCGTGACTTGCCGGCCGATCTGCCACGCAAACCGTTGGAAGACGACAACCCGAACCACCTCAGCCCGGAGAACGAGCTGCTGGCGGCCCTCGAAGTGTTCAGCCTGATGTTTGCGCACCTGGAAGAAGCCGCGTCGGCCTTCATCGCCGAACACCCGACGACCGATCTCAAGGCGTTCTATCAGTGGGCCAGCTCTCAGACCGCCACCGGGGAGCAGGACCTGATCGCGACCCTGGAAGGCATCAAGCAGGAGATCATGAACGCCCAGGCCTACGCGATTCATGACCGTCTGGTGCAGGCGTTCGACGCCTTCACCCTGCCGATGCTCAAGGTCCAGGCCAGTTGCTGGTGGTCGCTGTCGCATAAAACCCTGGAGCAGGTGTTGCACTCGGAACAGGTCCTCAGGGCCCACAGCGTGACCGGCCAATTGCAACGCTCGATCCACTCCCCCCTGCCCCACCGCAGCATGATCTACAGCGAGCCACTGCTGGCGTCGTTCACCGAGGTGTTCCTCAAAACCCTGTAGGAACGGGCATGCTCCGGGCGGCGTTCCGACGAGGGTCGCCAACGATGACGCGGGCGGCCTGACACCCTGCAGCGGTCTCATGTCCATCGCGAGCAGGCTCGCTCCCACAGAAAAAACACACTCCCCTGTAGGAGCGAGCTTGCTCGCGTGGGTCGCCAACGATAACGCGGGCGGCCTGACACCCTGCAGGGGTCTCATGTCCATCGCGAGCAGGCTCGCTCCCACAGAAAAAACACACTCCCCTGTAGGAGCGAGCTTGCTCGCGTGGGTCGCCAACGATAACGCGGGCGGCCTGACACCCTGCAGGGGTCTCATGTCCATCGCGAGCAGGCTCGCTCCCACAGAAAAAACACACTCCCCTGTAGGAGCGAGCTTGCTCGCG
>NZ_JACVAI010000030.1 GCF_014851765.1 Pseudomonas sp. PDM04
CCGAGCGACGGCCAATCGTCGCCGCCATCCATTACAACGCTCAGGATCAGGTCGAGAAGGAAGTCGCCGGCAACGGCGTGGTGACCACGCTTGAGTATTGTGCGCAAAGCGGGAGGTTGACTCGGTTACTGTCGCGGCTCGAACAGCACGCTCCCTTGCAGGACCTGCAATACGCCTACGACCCGGTGGGCAATGTGCTGAGCATCGAAGACGCCGCACTGCCGGTTCGCCACTTCGCCAATCAGCGGATCGAGCC
>NZ_JACVAI010000031.1 GCF_014851765.1 Pseudomonas sp. PDM04
TTCCAGAGCGTTCCGCTAATCTCAAAGCCACTTAAGGGCTAGTCCCCGTTCGCTCGCCACTACTAAGGGAATCTCGGTTGATTTCTTTTCCTCAGGGTACTTAGATGTTTCAGTTCCCCTGGTTCGCTTCTTAAGCCTATGTATTCAGCTTAAGATAACCATCTTATGATGGCTGGGTTCCCCCATTCAGACATCTCCGGATCAAAGTCTGTTTGCCGACTCCCCGAAGCTTTTCGCAGGCTACCACGTCTTTCA
>NZ_JACVAI010000032.1 GCF_014851765.1 Pseudomonas sp. PDM04
CACCACTACTGCTTCTGAAGTAAAGCTTAGAAATGAGCATTCCATCGACGTGATGATGAATGTTGATTTCTAGTCTTTGACTAGTTCGTTCTTTAAAAATTTGGGTATGTGATAGAAAGATAGACTGGACGTTACTTTCACTGGTAACGGATCAGGCTAAGGTAAAATTTGTGAGTGACTCTTAAGAGTTTTGCGAATTTTCGGCGAATGTCGTCTTCACAGTATAACCAGATTGCTTGGGGTTATATGGTCAAG
>NZ_JACVAI010000033.1 GCF_014851765.1 Pseudomonas sp. PDM04
TTCCAGAGCGTTCCGCTAATCTCAAAGCCACTTAAGGGCTAGTCCCCGTTCGCTCGCCACTACTAAGGGAATCTCGGTTGATTTCTTTTCCTCAGGGTACTTAGATGTTTCAGTTCCCCTGGTTCGCCTCTTAAGCCTATGTATTCAGCTTAAGATAACCATCTTATGATGGCTGGGTTCCCCCATTCAGACATCTCCGGATCAAAGTCTGTTTGCCGACTCCCCGAAGCTTTTCGCAGGCTACCACGTCTTTCA
>NZ_JACVAI010000035.1 GCF_014851765.1 Pseudomonas sp. PDM04
CCCTGCCGCTGGGCTACACCACCACCAAGGAATACGCCGAGATCGAGTTCTCCGGCGCGGTGTGGATGGCGGTGGTCTGGGTCGCCTACGCCATCGTGTTTTTCACCACCGTGGTGCAACGCAAGACTAAGCACATCTACGTCGGCAACTGGTTCTTCGGCGCGTTCATCGTGGTGATCGCCATGCTGCACGTGGTCAATCACCTGTCGATCCCGGTGGACTGGTTCAAGTCCTACCCGGTGTACTCCGGCGCCA
>NZ_JACVAI010000036.1 GCF_014851765.1 Pseudomonas sp. PDM04
GTTCACCGACCCAATGTTGCAACCGCACCGTGTTGCGTCCGGCCTCAATTTCGAGCACATGGCGTTCTTCACCCTTGGCAGTGCGATGGATTTCCAGACCCGGCAGGTAACGGACTTCGCCGATCAGGGTGCGGCCGGAGGCCAGTGTTCGGCGCACCTTGCGCAGGCGTTTGCCGCCACCGCCGTAGCGAAAGGATTCGGTGTCATCCGGGCCGTCGTCGCGGGTGACCGGCGACACTTCGTTCAACTGGTTGC
>NZ_JACVAI010000037.1 GCF_014851765.1 Pseudomonas sp. PDM04
ACAGCACGCTCCCTTGCAGGACCTGCAATACGCCTACGACCCGGTGGGCAATGTGCTGAGCATCGAAGACGCCGCACTGCCGGTTCGCCACTTCGCCAATCAGCGGATCGAGCCGCTCAACCGCTATGGTTACGACAGCCTTTACCGCTTGATCGACGCCACAGGGTGGGAGGCCGGAGGCGTCGATCATGGGCCGGCGTCCAGGGTCGGCGCTGACCCCGCCATGCCCGGCAACTATCGCCAGACCTACCGCTA
>NZ_JACVAI010000003.1 GCF_014851765.1 Pseudomonas sp. PDM04
TCCCGAACTCAGCAGTGAAACGATGCATCGCCGATGGTAGTGTGGGGTTTCCCCATGTGAGAGTAGGTCATCGTCAAGATTAAATTCCGAAACCCCTATCTGCGTATGCAGGTAGGGGTTTTGTTTTTTCCGGATTCGTCCTCTCACAAATTTGCACAGTTATTTTCGCCCCGTGACACTAGAATAGGTCGATCTTTTTCGGAGTCAGAGCCTTTATGGCAGATCCAGTTCGCGCCCCGGGGCTGTCAGAATTACCGCTGGACGACTTGGTGGCGTGTCATGAGTGCGACTTGCTGATGCGCAAGCCCACGCTCGCCCACGGCGAGAAGGCCCTTTGTCCGCGCTGTGGTTATGAGCTCTACGCACATCGACACAATGTCGTGCAGCGCAGCCTCGCCTTGGTCCTCGCCGCGCTGTTGTTGTATGTCCCGGCGAACTTTTTACCCATCATGCAGCTCAATCTTCTCGGGCAGGCGTCGCAAGACACTGTCTGGACGGGCGTTGTGGGCTTGTTCGATACCGGGATGCAAGGTGTATCGGTGATCGTCTTTCTGTGCAGCATGGGCATCCCGTTACTCAAGTTGCTGTGCCAATTGGCCGTGCTGTTGAGTATTCGTTTTGATGTCGGACGTAGTTACGGATTGTTGCTCTACCGTATTTATCACCATTTGCGCGATTGGGGGATGCTCGAGGTCTACCTCATGGGCGTACTGGTGGCGATCGTCAAGCTGGCAGATATGGCAGCACTCACTGTCGGTCTTGGTTTGGCGTGCTTTATCGGATTGCTGTTGGTCCAGGTCTGGTTGGAAGTGGTGATGTCACCTCATCAGGTCTGGCAGGCCTTATCAGGAGAGGATGCCCATGCGGGCGATTGATGCGGGCATTTTGATTTGTGCCGAATGTCATGAGTTGAACCGGCAGGAAGCTGACACAAAGGAGCAAGCCTGCACTCGTTGTGGTGCGCAGGTCCATGCTCGCCGACCGAACAGCATCGTACGCACCTGGGCTTTGCTGATCACTGCCGCGATTCTCTACGTTCCGGCGAATGTCTTGCCGATCATGACAGTGCGATCTCTGGGGCAGGGCGATCCGAGCACCATCATGTCCGGTGTGATCCAGCTGGTTCAACACGGCATGATTCCGATTGCCGCCGTGGTTTTCATCGCCAGCATCCTGGTGCCGACCTTCAAACTGGTGGGCATCGCGTTGCTGTTGTTCTCGGTACAGCGCCATCAACCACTTTCCGCCCGGCAGCGCATCTGGATGTACCGCTTCATCGAGTTCATCGGCCGCTGGTCGATGCTCGATATCTTTGTGATTGCCATCCTGGTGGCTGTTGTGAATTTCGGACGGCTTGCCAGTGTCGAAGCCAATCTTGGCGCCATCGCTTTTGCCAGTGTGGTGATTCTGACGATGCTTGCCGCAGTAACTTTCGATCCCCGACTGATTTGGGATAACACGGAGTCGGACGACGACCATGACTGATTTGCCTACAGCGAAAACCCGACCGGCTTCGAACTGGTCCGCGATCTGGGTGTTGCCTCTGATCGCCTTGATCATCGGTGGCTGGCTCGGCTGGCGTGCCTACAATGAAACCGGTATCGAGATTCAGGTGCGTTTCGAAAGTGGGGAAGGCATCCAGGCCAACAAGACGGAAGTGGTCTACAAAGGCATGCCGGTGGGCAAAGTTAAAACCCTCAAACTCGACGACGAAGGCGCCTCCAAAGCGGTGATCGCCACCGTTGAAATGAACAAGGACGTCGAGCAATACCTGCGCACCAGCACCCGTTTCTGGCTGGTCAAGCCGAGTGTGACCCTGGCCGGTATTTCCGGCCTGGAAACCCTGGTTTCGGGCAACTATGTGGCGATCAGCCCGGGGGAAGGTGAGCCTGCGCGCAAGTTCAAGGCTTTGGCCGAGGAGCCGCCGCTGTCAGATGCGCAACCGGGCCTGCACCTGACCATCAAGGCTGACCGCCTCGGTTCGCTGAACCGGGGCAGTCCGGTGTTCTACAAGCAGATCAGGGTCGGCCAGATCAAAAGCTACGTGCTGTCCGACGATCAAAGCACCGTTGAACTCAAAGTGTTCATCGAGCCGACCTACGCCAAGCTGGTGCGTAAACACACGCGTTTCTGGAACGCCAGCGGCATCAGCATCGACGCCAACCTGTCCGGTGTGAAGGTGCGCAGCGAGTCCCTGGCCAGCATCGTCGCCGGCGGTATAGCCTTTGCCACGCCGGAAAACCGCAAGGACAGCCCTCCCACCGATCCGAGCCTGCCATTTCGTCTCTACGAAGACTTCGATGCGGCCGCCGCCGGGATTCGGGTCAAGGTCAAGCTCAGCGACTTCGAAGGGTTGCAGGCCGGCCGCACGCCGGTGATGTACAAGGGCATTCAGGTCGGCAACCTGAAAGCGTTGAAGATCGATCCTGATCTGTCCGGTGCTTCTGCTGAGCTGACCCTCGATCCACTGGCTGAGGATTATCTGGTCGAGGGCACGCAGTTCTGGGTGGTCAAGCCATCGATCTCCCTGGCGGGTATCACTGGCCTGGAAGCCCTGGTCAAGGGTAACTACATCGCCGTGCGCCCCGGTGACAAAGGCGCTTCGCCACAGCGTGAATTCGTGGCCCGGGCCAAGGCGCCGCCGCTTGATTTACGCTCGCCGGGCCTGCACCTGGTGTTGTTTACCGACACCCTGGGGTCGCTGGAAGTGGGCAGCCCGATTCTCTACAAACAGGTCAAGGTCGGTTCGGTACAAAGCTACCAATTCTCGCGCACCAAGAAGCAGTTGGTGATTGGCGTGCACATCGAGAAGGAATATGAAGGCCTGGTCAACGCCTCGACCCGTTTCTGGAACGCCAGTGGCGTCACACTCACGGGCGGGTTGACTGGGGGCATCCAGGTCAAGAGTGAGTCGCTGCAAAGCCTGATGGCAGGCGGAATCGCCTTCGAAACGCCTCTGGCGAAAGCGCCCCTGCAGAAACGCATTCCACGCTTCCGCCTGTTCGCCAACCATGACGAAGCCAATCAGAAGGGCGAAGTGGTCACGATCAAAGTGGATCGCGCCGATGGTTTGCGCAGTGGCACGCCGATCCGGTTCAAGGGCCTGGATGTCGGCAAGGTCGAAGATGTCGATCTCAGCGATGACCTGCAATCGGTGCTGCTCACCGCCCGCATTACCGAAGTGCCGGAACGCATTGCCCGGGCTGGCAGCCAGTTCTGGGTGGTCAAGCCGGAGCTGGGCCTGATCAAGACGTCGAACCTGGAAACCCTGGTGACCGGCCAGTACATCGAAGTGCAGCCCGCGGCGAAGAACCTCGGCCCGCAGAAGAACTTCGTCGCCCTGGCCACGCCACCGGAGCTGGCCAAGTCGGAGGACGGGCTGAGCCTGGTATTGAGCGCGGCTCGCCGTGGTTCGTTGAAAACCGGGGTGCCGGTGACGTATCGCGAGGTGACCGTGGGTAAGGTGACGGGCTATGAGTTGGGCCAGACCGCAGATCGCGTGCTGGTGCATATCCTGATCGAGCCCAAATACGCGCCGCTGGTGCGCAGTGGCACGCGCTTCTGGAACACCAGTGGTTTCGGTTTCGACTACGGCTTGTTCAAGGGCGCGACGGTGCGCACCGAGTCGCTGGAGACGCTGCTTCAGGGTGGCATCGCGTTCGCCACGCCGGACGGTGACCGGATGGGCAGTCCGGCGCGTCCGCAGCAAACGTTCCCGTTGTTCGACAAGTTCGAGGATGAATGGCTGACCTGGGCGCCGAAGATTTCGCTCGGCAAGTAATTAGTCGAGACCTTCGCGAGCAGGTTCTGCCGGCAACGCCCAACCCTGTGGGAGCTAGCCGGCTCGCGATGAGGCCTGCAAGGCAGCCACAAAAAAGGCCGCGATCCATTGGATCGCGGCCTTTTTATCGCCTTGGATTCAACGCCGATCAGACCGCATCCAGCTCCGGTTCATCTGACTCCATGCGAACCACAGCCTTCACCTCGTCATGGCGACGGATGTACTTCCAGTCTGCCTCGTCGATGTAGATGCCGCTCGGCCCGCTGCCGCCTTCCAGATCGATCGCCACACTGGCGCAGACCTGCGGTTTCACACTGGCCAGAATCGGCACGAAGCCCAGTTGCAGACTGGTTTCCAGCAGCGCTGCCTGGTTCTTCTCATCGATGTCCGCCGCTTCGTCCAGGTAGTACGGCAAGCGCACGCGACCTGCCTGGTCGCGGTCCATCAAGTGCAGCAACAGGTACATGTTGGTCAGCGCCTTGATGGTCATCGTGGTGCCGTTGGACGCCGCGCCGTCGATGTCGGTGTGAATGACCGGCTGACCGTTGACCTTGGTGATTTCGAACGCCAGTTCGAACAGGTCCTTGAGCCCGAGCTGGTTGTGGTTCGCCGCCACCAGACGCGCCAGATATTCCTTGGCCTCCTCGTTCCGGTTGTCCTGCTCGGCACTTTGGCTCAGGTCGAACACGGAGAGGGTCTCGCCCTCTTCGTACTGGCCGGCGCTGTGGATGATCTGGTCGATATGCTTGAGCGCTTCCTTGTTCGGCGCGAGCACGATGCGGAAGCTCTGCAGGTTGGACACCTGGCGCTTGTTGATCTCGCGGTTGAACAGCGCCAGTTGATGCTCGAGGCTGTCGTAGTCGCTGCGAATGTTGCGCAGGGTCCGGGCGATGTCGGTGACGGCGGCACGACGCGCCTTGCCCAGGGTCAGGGCTTCGTCGGTGCGATGCGCATAAGCGTTGATCAGCAGTTGCAGGCGACGTTCCATATCGTCTTCGCTATCGAACTTGGCCACGCCCTTGAGGCGCACCTGGGCGTACAGCGCCTCGATTTGACCGTCGCTGCGTTGCAGGCCTTGCCAACTATCCTGATAGTCATTGAGCAGCGGCAGCAGGTTGTCCATGGAGTCGTCGATCGGGTCCATGAACGGTGTGCCGAACGGCATGTCCGCCGGCAGCAGCTGACGGCGACGCAGGGCATCGTCGAGGGTGCGTTGCTTGGCTTCCATGTCGCCGATCTGGCGGCCGACCAGTTGCAGCTTGGCCGACAGTTGCTGGACGCGTTCGGTAAACGCATCGCTGGAGCGCTTCAGCTCGTCCTGCGCGGCTTCCATCTGCGCCAGTTGCTCCAGCTTGTCGCCTTCTTCGGCACTCAGGGTTTGCGAGCGACGGAAATCTTCCAGGGCTTTCTGAGCATCCAGCACTTGCTGATACAGCGCTTCGGTCTGGGTCTTGCTCGCCGCGCGGTCGGCGGCCACGGCTTGCTGGGTTTTCAGTTGCTTGAGTTCTTTTTCCAGACGCTCTTTCTGATCGCGCAACGCCGCACGGTCCGCCAGGGCTTGCAGCGCTGGGGGCTCGATGTGCGAGAGGTCGATGGACAGACCCGGTACTTCAAAGCGCTCGCCCTTGAAGCCGTCGAGGATCAGCTCCATGGATTTGACCCACTGCCCGTCTTCGTCCAGCGCGATCCCATGCTCGCCCAGCGGCAGGCTGAACAGCGCGCTGTTGAACAGGCGCATCAGGCGCTCGACGTCCTGCTGCGAGAACTCTTCGCGCAGGCGTGCATAGCTGTTGTTGTCGGCATGATCGAGTTGCTGCTTGACCGACTTCAGGCGTTTTTCCAGATCCCGCAGGCGCTCGTCCAGATCTTCGGCAGAGAACTGCCGCGATTGTGCCAGCGCACCGGCCAGTTCGTCGTGCGCGTCCTTGGCCGCGAGCAGTTGTTGCTCCAGCACCTTGACGTCGTCGACCAGGGCGAAGCGATTCTTCAGTACCGAGAGCTCGCCCAGCCAGCGCTGGATACCGCTGATTTCCCGCTCCAGGCGCATCAGTTCCTGGGTGCCGCTGCGCTGATCGTTTTGCAGGGCGTCCTGTTCGTTGCGGTAGTGCTCGGCCTGAATGGTCAGCTCTTCCTTGCGCGCACTGGCGTAGTCCGACCAGGTGCCCAGCAACGAGTCGAGGATCGGAGAAATCCGGTGCAGTTTGCCGCGCAGGATGTTGCGCTGGGCTACGCCTGCCGACAGGGCTTCAACCAACGGGCCGGCGGTGACCAGCGAGTTGTAGTCCTGCTCCATGCGCCGGACATCGCGGAAGGCTTCCTCGCACGCGGCGATGTAATCGACGCTGCCGGAACGCAGGCTGTGTTCGAAGGCATCGAGAAACAACTGCTTGAGCTTGGCCGCGGTGATTTCGCGCATGTGCAGCAGGTTGATGAACAGCGCGCGGAAGGTCTTCAGGCTCTGTTCACTGGTGGAGCGCAGCGGGATCAGGGTCAGGTCCAGGGGAATCGACGTGTGGCCACCGACTAGCAAGCGCCGCAGTTCATCCGGCTTGAGCTCGTAGGCTTTAAGACCTTCGCGCTCAAGGTTGGTGAACAGTTCTTTCTGGCGCAGGCAGGTGTCGTTTTTCTGGTAATGCGCCAGGTCCAGCTTGCCGGCATAGGCAAAGAACTGGTGACCGAACCCACCGCCCGGGCCGCGACCGACCACGCCGATCACGTGCGGGCCGTGGGGCAGCGACACTTCGACGAGGATGTAGCTGGTGTCCGAGGCGAAGTAGAAGCGCCGGGATTGTTCCAGGCTGTACTTGCCGAAACTCATGTCCGACATGCGCGCCAGGATCGGGAACTGCAAGGCGTTGATCGAGGCGGACTTACCGAGGTTGTTGGCGCCGTAGACGGACAGCGGTTCTTCCAGCGGAAAAAGCCCCAGGCTGTAACCGGCCGTGTTCAAAAGGGCAAAGCGGCGAATGCCGTAGCGTTCCTTGCTCATGCGTCGGTCTCCTGTTCTTCGGCAATGGCGCGGGCGAGGGCGTCTTCTTCGCTTTCCTCGACGTTCTCTGCGTCAAATTCGCTCAAATCCAGCGGATCATCGGTTTGCAGCAGTTTTTCATCGCTGTCTTCATCGATCAGCACCGGCGCCGGCAACGGCAGCACGCTGTGCAGGCTGGCCGCCAGGTCACGGTCCTGCTGGACCGACAGGCAGACGTCGAGGAAGCGGTGCATCGGCGGCAGGAAACGGTAGACACCGTTTTCTTCGCTGGCGAAACCGAGTTGAGTCATGCGACGCATGATTTTTTCTTCGAGTTCTTCCTGGGTCTGTACTTCGGCCTGGATGAACAGGTCGCGGTACTTTTCCAGCAGCGATGGCAGTTCGTCACGACCCAGGCTGCCGCCGTCGAGCACGGCAATCGGGTCACGGCCCTGGTCGGCCAAGTGCTCGACGAGGATGAAGGTGAACAGCGCCAGGCGTTGCGCGGTCTTGTTCACCGCCGCCGCGGCGAGGTCCGGCACGAAGTAGTAGAAACCCCGGGTGTCGCAGACCAGCTCGAAGCCCAGTGCCTTGAACAGGGTGCGGTACTGGTCCTGGAAGTTTGACAACTGGGCGTACAGTTCCGGATCGCGGCGACTGACGTGGTAACCCTTGAACAGCTCGCGAAAGATCGGCGCCAGCTGGGACAGTTCGGATAGATCAAGATGCATGGGGAGTGCTCGCAGAATCCTCGGCGGCGGTGTCGCTGGCCGAGAGCAGGGCGAAGGAGCGCAGGCTGACCTGGTGCTCGTGAGTGTGGTAGTCGCGGCGTTCCAGACGCTCGCGTTTGAAGCGTTTCTCCCGCGACAGGCGCGAGAACCAGTACAGCAACTCGTCGGTCGCGCCGTCCGGTTCCTGTTCCAGCAGCCAGGTCATCAGGTCCGGCATCGGCAGGGCGTCTTCGCAACGCTCGAGCATTTCCCGGACGGTGCGTGGTGCGCGCGGCGCGCTGCCGCCCGTGTGGGATTTGTGGGCCTTGGGGAAGCGTGCCGGTTTCGGTTCGAAACGGGCCAGGGCATAAACGTAGGCTTCGACCTGGCTGGCGCTGCCGAGGAAGGTGCTTTGCGGCCGGGTGAACATCGGCATCGCCGCTTGCGGCACCGCGTCGATACCCTTGCGCCGGATGGCTGCCAGGGCCAGGGCGGCGCCTCGGGTCACGGCGTTGTGGCGACGGGCTTCCTCACGCAGTGGCAGCAACAGCTCGCGGGCGTGACGCAGGGTCAACTGGGCGCTGGTCTGCATTTCGAGGATGCGTGCGTGAGTCCGCAGCAGCATGTCGTCATCGACCAGGTGTCCGAGGCGTTGTTGCTCGGTGAGCATTTTCAACAGCACGGTTTCGACCTTGCGCACGCCTTGTTCGAAGGCGCCGTCGGCGTTCACCAGTTGAATCATCGGTTCGACGTATTCGTCCCAGGTCGCCAGCACCTCGGCGTAACGCTGGCGCAACGGGATCTGCCGGTCGCTGGTTTTCGCCCGTTCGGCGACGGCCACCAGGGCCTGTTCGTCGTTGGCGAGTTTCTTCAGCACATCGCGTACGCGCATGTCGAGCAGGCGCAGCTGGCGCGCCAGGTCGTGGCCGTCGCGCACGTCGAAGGCGTCCTGGATGTAACCGGCCAGGCGTTCGAGGTGACGCAGGTAGGCTTCGATTTCCAGGCACAGGCCCAGGCGGTGCTCGCGACGCAGGTAGGCGAGGAAATCATGGATCTGTGCGTTGAGTTCGAAACGGTTCGGGCTTTTCGCCACGGGAACCAGGATGTCGAGGCGGATCCACACGTCCAGCAGGTGGGTGATGTCCTGCGGCGTGCTGTCGATCTGCTGGGTGGCCAGTTGCGTGCGCAGTTCGTTGAGGCTCAGTGTGCCTTGGTCGAAGTGCTCGCACAGTGGCTCCAGAAGTGCCCAGTGTTCAGCGAGGGCGCGCAAGACGCGCTTGGGTTCGATCATCGGAATGGCCGGCTGGTTGGCGATTAAAAGCCGCGATTGTACTGCATCGCAGCCATGTCGATTCACTCTCGGGACGGGCTGTCGCCATTTTTCATCGGTGCAGAGGCTGTCGGGTGCAGCCTGTCGATCAACAGCGCGGGCGATCTTGAGCGAAGGGCGGTAGAATCGGCGCACTTTAGTTATCCACAAGTGGCCGACCTTTGCTTATCGAGTCTCGTCGCCGTGCTTATCTGACCGCCATGCAGGTGGTCAACTGGCTGCCGCGCACTGAATTGCCCTTCGCCGCCCCATCGCGGCCCGAGCTGCTGGAGATGCCTGCGCCGCTGGCCGAGGCTCTGGTTGCGCCGGCGCCTGTGGCCGAAACGCCCGTTGCACCCGTGGTCAAACCGGCCGAACGGGTGAAAATCGAGGTGCCCCGGCCAACGCTGGCCAGCACTCGCACCAACGCGAAGGTCGAGGAAGAGGAGGCCCCGGTCGCGGTCAAGGCCCCGGTCGTACCGCCGCCACGATTCGCCCTGCAACTGCTGCGCGCCGGCCGTTGCCTGCTGCTGGTGGAGTTACCCACAGGGGAGTCCTTCCAGAGTCGCGATCCGGCCTACCTGCTGCTCAAGGACATGCTGCGCGCCGCCGGTTTGCCGGACAGCCCGCAGATTGTCGGTGAACCGGTGCGCTGGCCGCTGCTGGCCCGTGGCACGATGGATCAGGGGCCGGAAGCGGCGCGCGACTTCGTGCAGGGCTTTCTCGCGGCCCGGCTGGAAGATGCACCCTGTGTCTGCGTCTGGCTGATCGGTCTGCCGGCGGTGCGTTTCGCCGGTGAGGCCAACGCCGAATCGTTCAACCGCGAACTCCAGGTCGACGGCCTGGGATCGGTCTGGGCCCTGCCGGGCCTGGAGTTGTTAATGGAAGAGCCACAGCGTAAGGCTGATGTCTGGCAAGCCATGCGTCGGCTGATGGCGCGCTGGAAAGAATCGAATGAATGACGCTGTAACGTTTCGCCCGATGACCGAGGCTGACCTCGACGCTGTGCTGAAAATCGAATATGCGGCGTACAGCCACCCCTGGACTCGCGGCATTTTTCTCGACGGACTGGGCAAATACCAGATCTGGCTGATGTTCGAGGGCTCGCAGCAGGTCGGGCACGGCGTGGTGCAGATCATCCTGGATGAAGCGCACCTGCTGAACATTACCGTCAAGCCGGAAAACCAGGGCCGGGGCCTCGGTTTGACGCTGCTCGAACACCTGATGTCGATTGCCGGCGAAGCCGAGGCGCGGGAGTGTTTCCTGGAAGTGCGCGACAGCAACCGCTCGGCGTTTCGGCTCTACGAGCGCTTTGGCTTCAACGAGATTGGCCGACGCCGGGATTACTACCCGGCGGTGGGTGGGCGTGAGGATGCCGTGGTCATGGCCTGCACCCTGGTGCCATAGGCTTCACAACGCCTTGCGAGCAGGCTCGCTGCCACAATGAAGTTCTGTGGCAGACAGAACCTGTGGGGGCGAGCCTGCTCGCGATGGGGGACTATCGATTCCCATCCAGAGGGTCGCGCCGCGCCAGTTCCTCTTCATCCAGCCCGTTACCCCCGCCGATGTCATCCTCATCGACGATGCTCAAATCCCAGTCGGCGCGGCGGTCCTCACCCGCCTCATGCGCATCCCGCGCGCCATCTTCACGGATCAAGGTCTCCGGGCTCAGGTCGTCGTCGGTGGATTCATGGTCAGGCGTCGATGCGCCGGTCATGCCCGCTTCACGCGCGCGTTCCTCCGGCAGTTTTTGTCGGCGTTCCGATTCCGGCAGTTCATCACCGATTCTGGCGCTGGGTTCTTCCTCGTCGAAATCCAGCTCATGCATCGAGCCCATGCGGTCTTCGTTGTCGTCGATGGGCTCCGGTTGCACCGCATCGTACGGACGTCGTGAATCAGTCATGGCAATTCCTCATACTGTGGTCCTTACTTCGGTGGACCCACTGGGCTGCCCAGAATTCCACCGACTTGGAACACCGGTAAAATGCATCAGCGGCAATCTGCATCGGATGCGTGACCCCGACAGGCGGTTGTCTGTCAAACCAGCGCATCATTATCGAGGCTTCATGCATGAACGAATTACAAGATCTGATTGAAAACAACGCGCGCTGGGCTGACGCGATCACCAAGGAAGATCCTGATTTTTTCGCCAAACTGGCTCGTCAGCAGACACCTGAGTACCTGTGGATCGGCTGTTCCGATGCCCGGGTGCCGGCGAACGAGATCGTAGGCATGCTGCCCGGCGACCTGTTCGTCCACCGCAACGTGGCCAACGTGGTGCTGCACACCGACCTCAACTGCCTGTCGGTGATCCAGTACGCCGTTGACGTGCTCAAGGTCAAGCACATCCTCGTCACCGGCCACTATGGCTGCGGTGGCGTACGGGCCTCCATGCAGGATCGTCAGTTCGGCCTGATCGATGGCTGGTTGCGCTCCATTCGCGATCTTTATTACGAAAAGCGCGAAGAACTGGCCACCTTGGCGACCGAGGAAGAGCGGGTCGACCGTCTGTGCGAACTCAACGTGATCCAGCAGGTGGCCAACGTCGGGCATACCAGCATCGTGCAGAACGCCTGGCACCGTGGGCAGAAGCTGTCGATTCACGGCTGCATCTACGGCATCAAGGACGGTCGATGGAAGAGTCTCAATGCCACCATCAGTGGCTTCGAGCAGTTGCCGCCGCAGTACCGCCTGCGACCGCTCGAACCCCAGTAAGCCCCTTCAACCCAGGCGCGGGTGTCGCCAGTTGCGAAAAAACAGCTGGCCGTTGGCATTCGGCATTTCGTCGTAGCCGGTAATCCAGCCTCGGCAACACGGACAACCGCAGCGGCAGGCGAACTGCCGCTGCAGCTTGTCTTCCGTCGTGGCGAGATCCATCGTCAACCGGTCGCCTTTGCTGATGTCTTTCAGCGCCCATAACCATAACTCACCCATGTCGAGGAATACGCTGGGGTCGCAGCTGTGGTTGAGCAGACTGCAGAAGAAAGGGTCGTAGATGTGGATTCCCGGCGCAAGCTGGCGCGTGTGCGAGCAACGGTAGGGGAGCAGTTGCCCGGAAACCCGGCAGATCCGGCTCAGGCGCAGGAAATCGCGAAGAGCGGTGACAGCGATCGGGAAGCCCCTGGCGTTGTAGACGATTTCGAAGTCATTCTTGGACGGGAAACCCCGGTGGACGGGCAATTTCCTGATGGGATAGATGCCGTCGGGTGGCGGTCCGGTCACCGGCTGCTGCGATTGGGCTGTCATAACGGTCCCTGTTGGCTAAGTGCTGCGACCTCCTTCAGCTGACATCCTGTCAACCCTGCGGCACATGGGTGTGGCGAAAGCGTCTCGCAAATAAGCCAGCGGGTCTACTGTCATAACTGACAGGAGAAATTGGCGCATTCCCATGTCAGCCTGGGCTTACACGGGACTGCGCACGCGTTGCTTACAGGTGCGCTTCCACCGGGATCGCAGTGGCTGGCGCCGGAGCCTTGAGTTGTTTGAGTTGAACCTTGACCGGTGCCGATGCGCATTTGGCCGAGGCTTGCGCGGGTGTCAGGTTGCGAATCGAGGTGTAGAACAGCTGGCAGGTTTTTTCTGCCTGGGCCACTTGCCAGGTTTGCGTGCAGCTTTTCAATTCAAGGTCTGGATTGCTGTCGAGATCGCGCGCCATGGCGGCCTGCCAGCACGCCGCACTCAGGTCCTGACCCATGGTTTTCAGGCCCGCTGCGTCGGCCTGAGCCTGGGCATCCTTGCCGGTATAGCTGGCCGGGTCGGCGGCATACCAGATATAGCTCGGGTGGTTGGCGCCCAGCACCGGCACCTTCAGCGCCCCCGTCGGGTTGATGCTGACCAGGCCCAGTACGTTGACGGTCGGCCCGTATTGCTGCTTGATCCAGGTGCGTACGGGCGAACCGAAGGCGACCATGGGCAACGCCGTGCCGTTGGCGTTCTGGCTGAGTTGCTTGACCATGGTGGTCTGGTAGTCCTTGAAATAGTCATAGACCCCTTCCAGATCCTTGCCGGCATTGGAGGGAGCGGCAATCGGCGCGATGTCGATGATGGTCTGGTAGGCCGGCGTCTGTTCGGCCGCGACGCCGTTGATCGTCAACAGTGAAGCCCAGCGATCGGTGGTGGCCGACTTCAGGTAGTCCTGCGCCTGGGTCAACGAATAGTCCGGGGGGAAGTGCAGCAACTCGACGCTTCTACGGTTTTCCAGGGCCATGCCCAGCGGCAGGAACAAGTACCAGTTATAGGCCCACTTGCCATCGGCATTCAGTTTGCTGGCACCGGTGTAGGCCAGGTCGCCGGCATCGAGCAGCGCTGCCAGGGGCTTTGCATAGCCGCTGGGCACGCCGGTTATTTCGGCGTGAAGCTGACCGTTATCGCTCTTGACCAGCACCTTCGCGTCGCCATAGCCATCGCGCTGCACACTTTGTGTCAGGTAGTGCTCGACGGTCTGTTCCAGCGTCCAGTTGCGAAAGCAGATCACGTTACAGTTATTGGGATAGGCGAACAGCCGGGTGACGCGTTCGGTGCTGCCCAGCTTCAGGTCGGTGGCGGCGTGAGCGGCGGTGCTCAGCGTGAGCGCGGCAAGAGTGAGTCCAGCGAGTTTCAACATGCTCAGATCCTTTTCAGCTCGATCCCGTTGGTAGGAGATGCACAGCATAGTGGATCAATTGCCTGATACAGAAGTGCGGGCGCAGGCTGCCTTTTGCAGGGTGTTCTCGTGGTCCCGGCTCGCCGCCAGGTGGCGGCGAGCCGGACGAGGGTAAAAAGGTTACAGCAGCTTCAAGGCCAGGTGGGTGCCGGCGCGCAAGTACTCGACCTGGGCGAAGACGGCATCCTTGACGATCGCTTCTCCCGTGTCGGTCAGCTTGGCTTTCTTGGCATCGATGATGGCTGTCTGCGCCAGTTGCATCACCACGTCCATGGCTTTTTGAAGGGCGGTCAGGTTGTTGTGCTGGCCAAACTCACGAACGACAGCGTCCATTCGCCGGTCTGCTTCATCGCGCAGTTGTTTGTATTCGGTGAACGACACCCTGCCGTCCGCATAGGTTTCGTTGAGCAGCTCTTCCAGCGTTTTTGATATTAAAGACATGTGCGAAATCATCCTGGTCCGTGCTGTTGAGGCGTTGAAGGGTTGAGTTGTCGGAGTCTACTCAACGCGTCACGGGCAAGAGATAGGACCCGCCCGAGGTTGATGTCAGGCGCAATCGAACGGGTCTGTAGGACGAGTTGCACCCGTACAATGATGGGTGCAATCAACACCCTTTATGGCATCACGGGCGGCGTATACGTCAGTGTCGTGCCCAGCGCCCAGAGCAAAAACAGCACCAGTGGGGTGTGCACCAGCAGTTGCACGAAGGAGAAGCCGATCAGGTCCCGCGCCTTCAGACCCAGCACACCCAGCAACGGCAGCATGTAGAACGGGTTGATCAGGTTCGGCAGCGCCTCCGCCGCGTTGTAGATCTGCACGGCCCAGCCCAGGTGGTAGTTGAGGTCAGTGGCCACTTGCATCACATAGGGTGCCTCGATGATCCATTTACCGCCGCCCGACGGAATGAAGAACCCGAGGATCGCCGAGTACACACCCATCAGCAGCGCGTAGGTGTCGTGAGAGGCGATTTGCACGAAGAAGGTCGAGATGTGGTGCGCCAGGGTCTGCGCGTCGGTGCCTTTGACGGTGGTCATCAGCGCGGCGATCGAGCCATACAACGGGAACTGGATCAGCACACCGGTGGTGGTCGGCACCGCGCGCGCCACCGCATCGAGGAAGCTGCGCGGGCGCCAGTGCAGCAGCGCGCCCAGCATGATGAACAGGAAGTTGTAGGTGTTCAGCCCGGAAATCGCGGTGATTGCCGGTTTGGTCGAGAACTCGTGGAACAGCCAGCCGGCGGCCAGCAGCACCAACACGATGGTCAGCAGCGGGCTGTGTTCCAGCCATTCGCCGGGACGGGTGCGCGGTTGCAGTGGCGGCAGGTTGAAGCTCGGGTCAACGCCACAGGCCTGGGCATCACGGGCCGATTTCGGTCCTGGCGCGGTCGCGTAGGCAATGATCAGCGAGATCACGATCAGCGCCAGCAACATCACACCGGACTGCCAGAGGAAGATCGTTTGCGTGAACGGGATGACCCCGGTGATCGACAGGATCGACGGCGGCAGGCTGCCAGGGTTGGCCTGCAATTGCGCGGCGGACGACGACAGGCCCAGGGCCCACACGGCACCAAGGCCCAGGTACGCGGCGGCACCGGCGGCGCGGTAATCCATTTTCAGGTCGGTACGGCGGGCGAGGGCACGCACCAGCAAGCCGCCGAATACCAGCGACAGGCCCCAGTTCAGCAGGGATGCGACCATGGAGATCAGGGCGACCCAGGCCACGGCAGAGCGGCCGTTCCTGGGGATTCGGGCCAATCGATCAATCAGTTTCACGGCCGGTGGCGAGCTGGCCACCACATAACCGCCAATCACCACGAACGCCATCTGCATGGTGAACGGGATCAGGCTCCAGAACCCGTCACCGAAGGCCATCGCGGTGTCGGTGGGTCTGGCGCCCATGAACAGGGTGGCGACGGCAACGATAATCACCGCCAGTGCGGCAAAGACCCAGGAGTCGGGGAACCAGCGTTCGGCAAAACTGGAGCAGCGCAGGGCAAAGCGGGCGGAGCGGGTATCTTCGATATCAGCGGCCACGGGAGTACCTCGATTTTTATGTTTGTCTTGGTCTTCAGGGTGTCAGGACCCCTCTGGACAGGTGTCCACATTAAATCAATCGGTCACATTTTGTGACGGTGTTTCGGCGTGGCGGGACGATGGTCTAACGGGTTGTCCGCTGGCGCATTTGCGTAGACCATGGGCACCTTGGTTTTATGCCCATGCCTGAGTTCTTTTTGATGACTGCCCACAACGAATCGCGCCCGGCACCGTTCAGCCGCTCGGACTACAAGACCCTTGGCCTTGCAGCCCTCGGCGGTGCGCTGGAAATCTACGATTTCATCATCTTCGTCTTCTTCGCCCTGACCCTCAGCCAGTTGTTTTTCCCGCCGGAAATGCCCGAATGGCTGCGTCTGCTGCAGAGTTTCGGGATTTTTGTCACCGGTTACCTGGCCAGGCCCCTGGGCGGGATCCTGATGGCGCATTTCGCCGACCGGTTGGGGCGCAAAAAGGTGTTCAGCCTGAGCATCCTGATGATGGCGCTGCCCTGTCTGCTGATCGGCATCATGCCGACCTATGCCCAGATCGGCTATTTCGCGCCGCTGCTGCTGTTGGCCCTGCGTATTCTGCAGGGGGCCGCAGTGGGCGGCGAGGTGCCCAGTGCCTGGGTGTTCGTTGCCGAGCATGCACCGGCCGGGCATCGTGGCTATGCCCTGGGCTTTTTGCAGGCGGGGCTGACGTTCGGTTACCTGATCGGCGCATTGACCGCTTCGTTCCTGGCACAGGCGTTTACCCCGGAACAAATCCTCGATTACGCCTGGCGCTACCCCTTCCTGCTGGGGGGCGTGTTTGGCGTGATTGGTGTGTGGCTGCGTCGCTGGCTCAGTGAAACCCCGGTGTTCATGGCGATGCAGGCCAAGCGCGAGGCCGCGGTCGAATTGCCGTTGCGCACGGTATTGCGTGAGCATCGCCTGGCGATTCTGCCGGCCATGATCCTCACCTGTGTCCTGACCTCCGCAGTGGTGGTGTTCGTGGTCATCACTCCGACCATGATGCAGAAAACCTTCGGCATGACCGCCAGCCACACCTTCGCGCTCAGTGCCCTGGGCATTGTGTTTCTGAACATCGGTTGCGTGCTGGCCGGTTTGCTCGTCGACCGCATCGGTGCCTGGCGCACGGTGATGCTGTACAGCCTGCTGTTGCCGCTGGGCATTGGCCTGCTTTACACCTGCCTGATCATCGGCGGCAGCTGGACCGGGCTGGCGTATGCGATCGCCGGCCTTGGCTGCGGGGTGGTCGGTGCGGTGCCGTCGGTGATGGTCAACCTGTTTCCGGCGCGGGTGCGTGTCTCGGGGATCTCCTTCACCTACAACATTGCCTACGCCGCGTGGGCGAGTGTCACGCCGCTGTTGTTGATCGGCCTGATGCCCTGGAGCCCGTGGATCTGCGTGATTTTCTGCACGGTGATGGGCGCGGTGGGCGTCAGCAGTGCAATGTATTTCGGGGCACGGGCGCCAAGTAACGCGAGTTGTCCGGCGACTGGCGTCATCTGACGCCAGGTTGACGCTTGCCGTTGTAACACTCTTTCTGTCGGACAATCCTGAAATACGCTTCAGAAAATACTGTGAATGCCGATGGCTAAGCTGTAAGCCGCTTTCCATTCCTGCCATCGGTGCTTTCCCATGTTCAACAAACGCTTGAAGCAAGAACTGTCGGATCTTCGCGAAGAACTTTCCTGCCTGAAGCAAGTGAAGGAAAGCCTGGAAAGCGAGATGCTTGTTTTCACGCTTGACGCCGATGCACGGATTCAATCGGTCAACCCGAATTTCATCAGTGAGATGCTCTATACGGAGCACGATCTGGTCGGTCGCCCGCTCGAGGACTTCGTGCCGGCCCACGTCAAGTCCAACGAGTTCCACCTGCGCTTCAAACAAGCGCTGACCCGTGGCGAGCATTTTGTCGGGACGGTGCGCCTGTTACGGGGCAATGGCCAGGAAGCCTGGTTGCGCTCGATCCTGCAACCTGTGCGGTCGTCGGATGGCAAGATCAGAAGTTTCTCGATTTTTTCCAGCGACCTCACCCGCACGATCGAGGCCTCACGCGAACACGAGAACCTGATCGGCGCACTGGTGCGTTCGACGGCTGTGATCGAGTTCGATCTGCAGGGCAACGTGCTGACGGCCAATGACCGGTTCCTCAATGCCATGGGTTACAGTCTGGCGCAGATCAAGGGCAAGCATCACCGCACCTTCTGTGAGGCGCAGGAATACAACAGCCCCGAGTACCAGGATTTCTGGCGTCGTCTGAACGCCGGCGAGTTCGTGGCCGGTCGCTTCAAGCGCGTCGACAACCATGGGCGTGCGGTGTGGCTGGAGGCGTCCTACAACCCGGTGATCGATGCCAACAACAAGCTCTATAAAGTGGTGAAGTTCGCCACGGTGATCACCGATCAGGTCAATCAGGAGCTGGCGGTCGCCGAAGCGGCCAACATTGCCTACGGCACCTCGCAACATACCGATCAGAGTGCGCAGCGTGGCACGACCGTGGTGACGCAAGCGGTCAACGTGATGCGCGACCTGGCCAGGCACATGCAAACCGCCGGCGACGGTATCGAGGCGCTGAACGAGCAATCGCTGGTGATCGGCACCATCGTCAAGACCATCAGCGGCATCGCCGAACAGACCAACCTGCTGGCATTGAACGCCGCCATCGAAGCCGCCCGTGCCGGTGAGCAGGGGCGCGGTTTCGCGGTGGTGGCGGACGAGGTCCGGCAGCTGGCCTCGCGGACCAGCCAGGCCACGGATGAGATCGTCCTGGTGGTGCGTCAGAACCAGGACATGGCGCGCAATGCCGTGTCGCTCATGACCGAGGGCAAGCTCCAGGCCGAACAGGGCCTGGCGCTGGCGGCGGAAGCCGGCACGGTGATCGTCGAGATTCAGGACGGCGCGCAGAAAGTGGTGAACGCCGTCGGCCAGTTCGCCAATCAGCTATCGAGTTGATGCCTGCCGACCGGGTGGAAATCGCTACAATCGGCGCTTTTCCCAGGAGCAGATGCCCATGAGCGCTTCCCATCGCCGCCCGGTTCCCTTGTCCAAGGCCTATCGCCTGCTCAATCATGGGCCGACCGTGCTGGTCAGTGCGGCCCATGGAGGGCAGCGCAACATCATGGCGGCAGCCTGGGCCATGCCACTGGATTTCGAACCGCCGAAGATTGCCGTGGTGCTCGACAAATCCACCTGGACCCGACAATTGCTGGAAGCGTCAGGCACGTTCGCGCTGAACGTGCCGTGCGCGGCCCAGGCCGATATCGTGCAGACCGTCGGCTCGACGTCGGGTCTGGAGCTGACCCGGGAGCAGGGCCGGGACAAGTTCCAGGCCTACGACCTGCAGACGTTCGACGGCGCGTCGGTCGACGCACCGCTGCTCGAAGGCTGTGTGGCCTGGCTGGAGTGCCGACTGCTGCCGGAGCCCGGCAATCACCAGCGCTACGATCTGTTCCTGGCCGAAGTGATCGCCGCCCATGCGGACGATCGCGTGTTCAGCGACGGCCGCTGGCATTTCGAGGGGCACGACGCCCTGCGCACCTTGCACCATGTGGCAGGCGGGCATTTCCTGACCATCGGCGATCCGGTGGACGGCAGGACGCTGGCGCCGTAACGCCGGCGTCCTCAGATCCAGACGTCGTTCTGCGCGGTGCGCTCACCGCCTTCACCGCCTGTGTTCAAGACGCCCCTGGGTTCGATCAGCAGGAGTTTGACCTCCTGCTCGGCCGAGGGTTTGTGCTCGATTCCCCGGGGCACCACATGCATTTCGCCAGCGTTCACCAGGACGTGGCCATCGCGAAAATCGATGCGCAGCTGGCCTTCAAGCACGATGAAGGCCTCGTCGGTGTCGGCGTGGTCATGCCAGATGAAATCCCCCAGCAGCTTCACGACCTTGAATTGGTAGTCGTTCATCTCGGCGATGACTCGCGGGCTCCAGTGCGGGCCGATCCGGGAAATTTTCTCAGCGAAGTTGAGGCTTTGGTAAGTGTTCATGAAACGGCTCTCGTGATTGTTCGTGCAACCACGGTAGCCAGCCGGTCGGCGTGTTTCTTGAACGATTGTGCGTGGCTCAGCGACGGTGCATTTTCATCCAGCGCGCCGGCGATAACCCGAAGGCCTTGCTGAACTGGCGGGTCATGTGGCTCTGGTCGGTGAAGCCGGCGATCAATGCTGCGTTGACCAGTGGCTGGCCCTGTATCAGCAACGAGCGGACCAGGTCCAGGCGGCGCATGGTCAGGTAGCGATAGGGGCTGGTGCCGAACAACAGGCGGAAATCCCGCGACAGGCTCCAGCGATCCCGTCCGCTATGATGCGCCAGCTCTTCCAGCGTCACCGTGCGATCCAGTGCGCTGTGCATGTATTCCCGGGCGCGCTCGGCGGCCACGTAGTCGAAGTGATGGCGCGCGGCAGGGGCACCGCCAACGCTGTTCAGGGCCTGCGCCAGATCGAACAGCGCATCCTGCGCCTCCAGGGGCTCCAGCGGGCATTCGAGGCTGCGCAGCAGCACGGCACTGGCAGCGAACAAGCGAGGGTCGTTCGACATCCCGTTCCTGATGAAGGGCAGCGGCTGGCCGCCGAGCATCTGCTGGATCAGGGCCGGTTCGATGTACATCATCCGGTACTGGAATCCGTTGTCGGTCCCGGCTTCGCCATCGTGGGCTTCGTCCGGATGCAGCACAATCGTCCCGCCGGGCAAGCTGTGGCGCCAGCTTCCGTGATACTGAAAACGCTGCACGCCGCTCAGGGTGTGACCGATGGCGTAGGTGTCGTGGCAGTGCATGTCGTAGCCGTGGCCGGCGAAAAAAGCCTCGAAGCGCTGCATCCCGGCGACATCGGGAGCGCGGTGGAACCAGTCATTGCGCGGGGAGGGGCTGGCCATGGGAAGCGGGGTCGTCGGGGTGATACGCCCTACGTTAACCCACTGAGCGACCCACTGTCTTGCGACCGAAGCAAGGACTGCACCCGTAGAAAATCAAAGGTAAATGTTGCACTGTGTGACGCATCTTCTGAAGCCACGAAAGGAGTCCCGCCGCATGGAGCTTACTTACCTGGGCTACGCCGCCCCCCTGTTGTCGCTAGCGCTGCTCTGGACGGTCGCCGTGGTGACGCCGGGACCCAACTTTTTCAACGTCGCGCAACTGGCGGCCAGTCATTCCAAGCGTCACGGCGTCGTCGCCGCCCTGGGCGTGGCCACCGGCACGGTGATGTGGGGATTAGCGGGTGGCCTGGGCATCAAGTCGCTGTTCAGCGCGGCACCGATGCTGTACCTGAGTTTCAAGATTGCCGGTGGCTGTTACCTGATCTACCTGGGGCTGAAACAGTTCAAGCGCAAACCGCCCATCGTTGCCGGCGATCCCCGCCTGATGGACGGAGCGGGGCGTACGCTGTGGTCGGTGTACGGCCAGGGTTTTCTCGGCAACATGACCAACCCGAAAGCGGCGCTGTTTGTCGCCACCATCTTCGCCACGGCCATGCCCGCCGTGGTGCCGCCGAGCTTGCTGGCGCTGGCGGTCCTGACCATGGCGACCTTGTCTTTCAGTTGGTATTGCAGCGTGGCACTGCTGTTTTCCAGTCGCCGGATGGCGCGGGGCTACGAGCGTTCGCGCAAATGGCTGGATCGCTTCGCCGGCAGTTGCTACCTGTTGTTCGGAGCGCACCTGGTGGCCAATCGTTGAGTGGTGTTCAGATCGCCGCATTCACTTCAGTGGCCTGCTGATGGGGCCGCGCAGGGCTGCGACTCAAGGTTTCCGGCATGGCGAGCAGCAGTAATGCAAACGCCGCTGCGGCCACCGCTGCCAGGGTCAGGAACGCCGCGCTGTAACCGGCCTGCTGAACCACCAAGCCGGCCAGGCCGTTACTCAGTGCAGCCCCGAGGCCGAACACCGTCGACAGGGCGCCCAGGCTGATATTGAAACGCCCTGTGCCATGGGTCAGGTCCTTGACCACCACAGGAAACAGCGCGCCGAAGATTCCGGCGCCAATCCCATCGAGCAGTTGCACCGCGACCAGCCAATAGGGATCGTCCGACAGCACATAGAGCACCCCGCGCAGCGGCAGAATCAGAAAGCCTGCGAGCAACAGCGGTTTGCGGCCCCAGGCATCGGCTTTCCATCCCACCAGCAGTGCCACCGGCACCATGACCAACTGAGCGGCCACGATGCACGCGGATGTCAGCGGCGTCGCCATCTGCAGATTCACCAGTGCGAGTTTCTGGCTCACCAGCGGCAGCATTGCCGCATTCGCCAGATGGAACAGTCCACAGCAGATGGCGAACACCAGCAGGGGGCGGTTGTGCAACAACACGCTCAACCCCGAAGGACTTTCCCCGTGCGCAGGAGCCTCGGGATCAAATCCGCGCGCCACCTCGTGATCGATCGCCTGTGGTGAGATAAAGCTGATGGCTATCACGCTGGCCAGCGCCATGACAGCCATCAGGTAAAACACCGCCACCGGACCCAGAAGGTAAGCCGCTCCGCCCGCCAGCAAGGCTGCAACGGCATTACCGGCATGATTGAACGTTTCGTTGCGACCGGTGCGTCGGGTGAAGGCGCGAGGCCCGGTGATGCCCAATGAAATCGCCGCAATCGCGGGGGCGAACACCGAGGCGGCGACGGCGCTGAGCGCTTGGGTAAGGGCCACCAGCGAGAACCCGGAGATGAACGGCAGCAACAGGCAACTGACCGTGACCAAGAGTGCCGCGACAACAATCACTCCGCGCTTGCGTCGCGTTCTGTCGATCAGCGCACCGGCCGGCGTCTGTGCCAGCAGCGCGGCAACCCCGGCAATGGTCATGACCAGACCGATGCTCGCCGGCTCCCAGTGATGCACGGCCAGCAAATAGATTGCCAGGTAGGGCCCCAGGCCGTCGCGCACGTCGGCGAGGAAGAAATTGAGCCCGTCCAGCGATAGGGCATTTCGGCGACTCAGGTCAGCGTGCATGGGGCCTCTTCCTGCCACCGATACTCAAATGGACGGTGCATTAGCACTGACTGATGGCGACCACGGGAAGTTTCAGGTCCCGGGCATCGTCCGGTGCTTTAATTCGTGCAAGTGGCCGTGGTATGAAACGGCACATTCACGATGAGGCCGGGTCATGGGCAAACTGCGGGTAGGCATTATTTTTGGCGGTCGTTCGGCTGAGCACGAAGTGTCGTTGCAATCGGCGAAAAACATTGTCGATGCGCTGGATCGGTCGCGCTTCGAACCGGTGCTGATCGGTATCGACAAACAGGGCCACTGGCACCTCAACGATCCGTCGAACTTCCTGCTCAACCAGGAAAATCCGGCCCTGATCGCCCTCAATCAGTCCAACCGTGAACTCGCCGTGGTGCCGGGCAAGGCCAGCCAGCAACTGGTGGAAACGACCGGTCAGGAACTGCTCGGCCATGTCGATGTGATCTTCCCGATCGTTCACGGCACCCTGGGTGAAGATGGCTGTCTGCAGGGGTTACTGCGCATGGCCGATCTGCCGTTTGTCGGCTCCGACGTGCTCGGATCGGCGGTGTGCATGGACAAGGACGTCAGCAAACGCCTGTTGCGCGATGCCGGGCTGGCGGTGACCCCGTTCGTGACCCTGACCCGCGCCACGGCCAGACGCCAAGGGTTTGCCGAGGTCCGGGGCAAGCTCGGCCTGCCGTTGTTCGTCAAGCCGGCGAATCAGGGGTCTTCGGTGGGTGTGAGCAAGGTCACCGACGAAGCCGAGTACCTGGCGGCGGTTGAACTGGCCCTGGGTTTTGACGAAAAGGTGCTGGTCGAGTCCGCCGTCAGCGGCCGTGAGATCGAGTGTGCGGTACTCGGCAACGAAGACGCCATCGCCAGTGGCTGTGGCGAAATCGTGGTGCGCAGCGGCTTCTATTCCTACGACAGCAAGTACATCGACGCGCAGGCCGCGCAGGTGGTGGTCCCGGCGGACATCAGTCGCGAAGCCAGCGAACGCATTCGCTCCATGGCCGTCGAGGCGTTTCAGGTACTGGGCTGCTCAGGCTTGGCGCGGGTCGATGTGTTCCTGACCGATAGCGGCGAGGTACTGATCAACGAAATCAACTCGCTCCCCGGCTTCACCCGCATCAGCATGTACCCCAAGCTCTGGCAGGCCACGGGCATGACCTACAGCGAACTGGTCAGCCGCCTGATCGAGCTGGCGCTGGAACGGCACAAGGCGCGGCAGGCGTTGAAGATTTCTCGCTAGGTGAGGATCAGGTCTGCGTCAGCGTACGATTGCCGTTGAACACCTCGTAGACGCGGTTTGTCCGGCCAATGGCCCTTTCAAGGCTGCGCAGGACTCAATCCCCCAACGCTTGCCCCTCCCGCCGCGGGTCCGCGCCACCCGCCAGCGACGCGTTGCCCTGGGCATCCTTGACCCGAACAATCGCCTGTGTCCCGCTGGTCATGTCGATTTCGCTGACGCTGTGCCCCTTGTCCTTCAGGGCCTGGATCAACCCTGGACTGAATTGCCCCTGTTCCAGTTCGGTCGGGCCGTTGCGGCTGCCGAAGTTGGGCAGGTTGATGGCAGTTTGCGCGTCCAGCTGCCAGTCGAGCAGGCCGATGGTTGATTTGGCGACGTACTCGATGATCTGTGAGCCGCCGGGAGAGCCAAGAGTGGCGAGGAATTCGCCGCTATGGCGGTCGAAGATCAGGGTGGGCGCCATCGAGGAGCGTGGACGTTTGCCGGGTTCCACGCGGTTGGCGACTTTGTGCCCGTTTTCTTCGGGGATGAACGAGAAGTCGGTCATCTGATTGTTGAGCAGGAAGCCCTGGACCATCAGGTGTGAACCGAAGGCGGATTCGACCGTGGTGGTCATCGACACCGCGCCACCCTGGTCATCGACCGCGACCACTTGCGAAGTGGAAATGCGCAAGGGCGAGCGGTCCGGCGCGTAGGCGACCTGGATCCCCGGCGGGGTGCCGGGTCTGGCGGTGCCCATGCTGCGATCGCCAATCAGGGCGGCGCGGCTGGCGAGGTAGGTGGGGTCCACCAGGCCTTTGACCGGGACCGGCACGAAGTCGCTGTCGGCGACGTACAGGGCACGGTCGGCATAGGCGAGGCGCTCGGCTTCCGAGATCAGGTGCACGGCTTGCGGTGCCGGTTCGATGCCTGCGGGCTTCGTGCTCGCGAGCGGTTTCAGTGGTGCCAGTGCGAGGCGCGGGTCGCGGGTTTCCAGCGCCTGCAAGGTGCCGAGAATCTGCGCCACGGCGATCCCACCCGAGGAGGGTGGCGGCATGCCACAGACCTGCCAGCGCTTGTAGTCGGTGCACAGCGGCGCGCGTTCCCTGGCGGCGTAGCCCTTGAGATCGTTCAGCGACAGGCTGCCGGGGTTGGCATGGCCTTGAACCTTGGCGACGATTTCCTCGGCAATGGGGCCTTTGTAGAACGCATCGGCACCTTCCTTGGCGATGCGCCTTAACACCGCGGCCAGTGCCGGGTTTTTCAGCGGCGTGCCGACGGCTTTCGGGCTGCCATCGGCGTTGCGAAAGTACGCCATCATGTCCGGCGAGCGTGGCATTGATGAGTCCGAGGCAATCAATTGATGCAGACGTGGCGAAATGGGAAAGCCGTGTTCGGCAAGTCTGATCGCCGGTTCGAACAGCTGCGCCCAGGGCAGCCGACCGTGTTGCCGATGGGCCAGTTCCAGCGCGCGCAACACGCCCGGCGTGCCCACGGAACGACCGCCGATCTGCGCCTGGGTGAACGGCATCGGTTGCCCGTCCGCCTGCAGAAAAAGCTTTTCGGTGGCGCCGGCCGGCGCGGTCTCGCGGCCGTCAAAGGTGCGTACCGCCTTGCCGTCCCAGAACACGATGAAGGCACCACCGCCGATGCCCGACGATTGCGGCTCGACCAGGGTCAGCACTGCTTGCATGGCAATGGCCGCATCGATCGCCGAACCGCCCTGGCGCAGCATCGCACGTCCGGCTTCGGCGGCCAGCGGGTTCGCGGCGGCGGCCATGTGCCTTGTGGAGTGGCGTGTTTGCAGGTCGGTGCGAAAGCCCGAGGCGGCTTCCGGTGCGACCGGCAAGGTCGAGGTCGGCGGGGCGTTGCACGCGACAAGTGCAGCCGCGATCAGTGAAAGGGCTGACAGGCGATAGCGATTCAGATGAAGGGCTGAGATCACGTTAAGGCACTCCGTCCTTGGGTAAGGTCAGGGGACTTTATCGGCCGACAGGAATGGACGCAAACCAGGGGCGGTTTTGTCCTTCGTCCATTGATTCGCACGCCTGCGCCTTGGCGGTTGGCGCAGGCAGTTTTCTTTGGGCATAAAAAAACGGCTTACCTTTCGGTAAGCCGTTTTTAGTACTTGGTGGCTACACAGGGACTTGAACCCCGGACCCCAGCATTATGAATGCTATGCTCTAACCAACTGAGCTATGTAGCCAAGTGGCGCGCATTATTCGCGGGAAACGAATAGGCGTCAAGCGCTTTCTCAAAAAATTTATCTACGCTATCAACCGTTTATCAAAATCCTCCGTTCAATAACGGCGAAGGACAGCGCTGGAACCAGCGACTGGCCTGTTCGTAGGCGTGGGCCAGTTGCAGGACGGCGAAATCGGCCTGGTGCCGGCCGATGATCTGCAGGCCCATCGGCAAACCGCTGGCGTTGAAACCGGCCTGCACGTTCGCCACCGGACAACCGGACAACGTGCCTGGGATCACGACTTCCATCCAGCGGTGGTAGGTGTCCATGGTCAACCCGTCAATCGAGGTCGGCCATGGCACGCTCTTGTCGAACGGGAACACCTGGGCGCTGGGCAGTAGCAGGTAGTCGAACTGCTCGAACAAGCGCGAAATCGCCCGGTACCAGTTGCTGCGTTGCACGGAGGCGTTGAACACGTCACTGGCGGACAGTTTCAAGCCGTGTTCGATTTCCCAGCAGGCTTCGGGCTTCAACTGCGCGCGTTTCTGTGGATCGGCATAGGTCGCGCCCAGAGAGCCGGCGACCATCCAGTGGCGCAAGGTCCGCCAACTGCTCCACATCTGCTCGGGGGCGAAATTCGGCTGTACCGCTTCGACGTGACACCCGAAGCTTTCGAAATCGCCGAAGGTCTTTTCGCAGAGCGCCAATAGACCTTTTTCCATCGGCAGGTAGCCGTTGAAGTCGCCCAGCCAGCCCAGGCGCGTGCCCTTGAAGTCGCGTTCCAGTGGCGTGGCGAAGGCGCTGCCGGATTCGGCGATGGACAGCGGCGCGCGAGCATCGCCGCCGGCCTGTACCGACAGCAACAGGGCCGCATCGCGCACGCTGCGGGCCATTGGACCCTCGTAGCCGAGCTGATCGATGAACAGGTCGGCGCTGTCATCGAAGGGCACGCGGCCCTGGGAGGGTCTGAACCCGAAGATGTTGTTGAACGCCGCCGGGTTGCGCAGCGAGCCCATCATGTCGCTGCCATCCGCCACCGGCACCAGGTGCAGGGCCAGCGCAGCCGCCGCGCCGCCGCTGCTGCCGCCTGCCGTCTTGCTCGGGTCATAGGCGCAACCGGTGGCCCCGAACAAGGGGTTGTAGCTTTGCGAGCCGAGGCCGAATTCCGGCGTGTTGCTTTTGCCGATGATGATCGCACCGGCGGCCTTGAGTCGCTCGACCATGATGCCATCACGGTCGGGGACGAAGTCCTTGTACAACGGTGAACCCAGTGTCGTGCGGATGCCGCGGGTCAGCGACAGGTCCTTTACCGCATGGGGCAGCCCGTGCATCCAGCCACGGTAGTCGCCCCGTGTCAGTTCGGCGTCGCGCCGGTCGGCCTGGGTCAGCAGATCCTCTGGCGCCTGCAGGCTGATCAGTGCATTGATCGCCGGGTTAAAACGATCGATATGGGTCAGGTAAGCCTGCATCACTTCCCGGCAGGACACCTGGCGCAAGCGGATGCGTTCGGCGAGTTCGTGGGCCTGCAGCAGGACCAGTTCGCTGATGTTGTTAGAAGTCATTGCAACGCTGCCTTTCGGACGGCTGGAAAAACACCCCGTCGTGGGACGGGGCGGTAGAGATCAACGCATCAGGTTGGTCCAGAGGCGATCGGCCAGGCGGATCGCGCCTTCGCCGCAGGTCTTGCTGAACACCACCGGGGTGCCTTCGGGAATGTGCAGCTCCGGGGCGTCCTTGAGACTGGCGTCGAGGAACGGCTCCACGCCCTTGATCGGGCTCTGGTGCTTGAGGAAGTTCTGGGTCATGGCCGCGTTTTCAGGCTGGCTCAGGAAGTTGATGAACGCCTTGGCGTTCGCCGGGTTCTTGCTGCCGGTGGGGATCACCATGTTGTCGACCCAGGCCAACACGCCTTCTTTCGGGTACAGGTACTTCAGGCTCGGTTTCATTTCCCGGGCGCGCATCGACGAGCCACCCCAGAACGTCGACATGTCGATTTCACCCGATGCCAGGTTCTCGCGAATCGAGCCGGCCTTGGAGCTGTAGGTCTTGACGAAGGGTTTCTGCGCCTTGAGCAGGGTCAGCACCTGCTGCATCTGCTTGGGGTCTTCGCTGCACAGCGGAATGTTCAGGTACAGGCTGGCCATGTCGATCACGTCGCTGACCGAATCGAACATGTTGATCCGCCCCTGCAACTCGGCCGGCGGCTCGTACAGCACCTTGTAGCTGTCGGCCGGGCCCTTGTAGCGTTCGGTGTTGAGCACCACGCTGGTGGTGCCCCAGATGAAGGGCACCGAATACCCGCCTTCCGGGTCCCAGGTCGGCTTTTTCAGGTTGTCGGCAACGCCGGCGTAGTAGGGCTCCTTGACCGGGTCGAAGCGTTCCAGCAGGTTTTCCTTGATCAGGATCGGAATGAACTGATGCGACGGGATCGCCACGTCATAACCGGCGCCGCCTTGTTTGAGCTTGGCCAGCAGTGTTTCGTTGGAGTCATAGGAGTCCACGGTGACTTCGATGCCGGTCTGCTTCTGGAACTTGGCGAGAATCTCCGGCGAAAAGTAGCCGCTCCAACTGACCACGTTGAGCTTTTCAGCGGCCTGGACCTGCGCGGCCAAAGTGAGTAACAACGAGGTTCCGATGCTTGCAATCAACTTGCTCATGCTATTTCCCCACAGTACTTGAAAGGTTCAGTTGTGCTTTTTGCCCAACAGATAGGAGAGGCTGACGAACAGCACCGAGACGCCCAGGATCAGCGTCGACACGGCGTTGACGTCGGGTGTCACGCCCATGCGCAACAGGCCGAAAATGAAGATCGGCAAGGTGGTGGTGCCCGCCTGGGAAACCATCATCGAGATCACGAAGTTATCCAGGGACACGATGAACGCCAGCATCAGCCCGGAGAAAATCCCCGGCATCAGCAACGGCAGGGTGACCTTGCGAAAGGTTCGCCACGGGCCGGCGTAGAGGTCGGCTGATGCCTGCTCCAGGGACAGGTCCATGTCGTTGAGCCGTGCGCGAATCGGCAGGTAGGCGAAGGGGATGCAGAACACCGTGTGGGCGATGATCAGGTTGCCGTAGCCCAGGGACAGGCCGACGGTGGAAAACAACGCCAGGGTGGCGACACCGACCACGATTTCCGGCAAGACCAGAGGCAACATGATGGCGCCCATCGACAATTGCAGACCTTTGAATTTCGCGCCCCGCGAGGTGCCGAGGGCGGCGAGCGTGGCAATCGCCGTGGCGATCGTGCTCGCGCACACCGCGATCAACAGACTGTTGCCCGCCGCCTGGCGCAAGGCCTGGTTGGCGAACGCCGCCCGGTACCAGTCCAGGCTGAAGCCGGTCCATACGGTCGCGGACTGGTTGGCGTTGAACGAGAACACCACCAGCACCACGATGGGCGCGTAGAGGTACAGGTAGAACAGGAAGCTGAAACCACCGAAGCCTGGAAAATCCTGCACCCCAAAGCGGTGTGTATTGAATAGACGCCGCATCATGCACCTCCCTTGGCGATGCGCTGGCGCTCGGCGCGCAAGGCATACACCGTCAGCACCAGCATCACGGCCGCCATCAGCACCAGCGACAGCGCCGCACCGAAAGGCCAGTTACGGGCATCGCTGAACTGCCGGAAAATCAGGTTGCCGAGCATCATGCGGGTGCCGCCGCCCAGCAGTTCCGGCGCGATCATCGCGCCCAGGCATGGCACGAACGTGAGGATGGTGCCGGCGAAAATGCCCGGCTTGGCAATCGGCAGCACCACTTTTCGCAAGGTGCGTATCCGCCCGGCGTACAGGTCCTGAGCGGCCTCCAGCAGGCGGATGTCCATCTTCTCCAGCGTCGCGTAAATCGGCAGCACCACAAAGGGCGCGTAGGTGTAGACCAGCCCCAGCAACACGGCGCCGTCGGTGTACAGCAGTTGCAACGGCTGGTCGATGACCCCGAGCCCCATCAGGCTGTTGTTGATCACCCCGGTGTTGCGCAACAACAGAATCCAGGCGTAGGTGCGGATCAGCAGGTTGGCCCAGAACGGCACCGTGATCAGGAAGATCAGCAGGCCACGCCGGTGGGGCGGCTGCATCGCCAGCCACACCGCCACTGGGAAACCCACCAGCAAGGTGATGACGGTCGTCAGCCCGGCGATTCCGATGGAGCGCAAGGCAATCAGCAGGTAGGAATCGGCGAAGGCCAGGCTGTCATCCAGTTGTCGTTCGAACAACAACGAGGTGTAGGCGTCGCTGCTGAAGACTTTGTTGACCCCGCCGTAGGGGTTGGCCTCCATCAGCGAGTAACCGATGACGATCAGGATCGGCACGATCAGAAACAGGCCGATGGCGATCAGCGCGGGGCTGACCCCGAGAAAACTCTGGAAGGCCCGACGGCGCTTCAGGGTGATGGCGATCGGTAAAGCATGCATGGCAAATCCTCGGGCTCAATCGTGCAGGACGCTGGCGCTGCCGTTGTCGAACAACAGACCGGCCTGGGTGCCCACGGCAAAGCGCAGGCTGCGATCGACGCTGTTGGGAGTACGCACAGTGAGCCGAGAGCCATCGCTCAGGCTGACCTGGTATTGCAGGTCGGTGCCGAGATAGATCTGCGCCTCGATCCGGCAGGGCAATGCGCCATCGCTGGCGGCGGCCACCAGGTGCAGGCGCTCGGGGCGCACGGACAGCGCGACGTTGGCGCCGACCTGGACCTCGCTGCACGGTTGCGCCGGCAGCGGATGCCCGGCGGGGCCGGCGAACCAGGCCTGGCCGTTTTCGACCCGCGTGACGGTGCCGTCGATGAAGTTGGTTTCACCGATGAAGTCGGCGACAAAGCGATTACGCGGGCGTTCGTAGATGTCCTCCGGACGCCCGACCTGCTGCACTTCACCTTCGGACAGCACGGCGATGCGGTCGGACATGGTCAACGCTTCTTCCTGGTCATGGGTGACGAAGATGAAAGTGATGCCGGTCTTGGCCTGAATAGCCTTGAGTTCTTCACGCATGGCCTGGCGCAGCTTGAGGTCGAGGGCCGAGAGCGGCTCGTCGAGCAGGAGCACCTTGGGATGCGGCGCCAGGGCTCGCCCCAGCGCGACGCGTTGTTGCTGGCCGCCGGACAGTTGTGCCGGCTTGCGATTCGCGAAGCGCTCCATCTGCACCAGCGCCAGCATCTCGCGTACGCGCTCGGCAATCCCGGCCTTGTTCATGACCTTGCCCATCGGATGCGATTCGAGCCCGAAGGCCAGGTTCTCGGCGATGGTCATGTGCGGGAACAATGCGTAGTGCTGAAACACCGTATTGACCGGACGCTCGAACGGCGGGCGGTCGGCGATGTTTTCGCCATAGAGCAGAATTTCGCCCTGGGTCGGGAATTCGAAGCCGGCGATCATCCGCAGGAGCGTGGTTTTGCCGCAGCCGGAAGGGCCAAGGAGGGTGAAGAATTCGTTGTCGCGAATGTCCAGGTCGATGCTTTTCAGCGCCACCGGACCGGTCTGTGGATCACCGTAGACTTTGCGCACCGAGCGGATCGACACCGCCAGTGTTTGCAGCGAATGCACAGCATTCATGCGTTACCTCCGATTCCCCCATCGCCTCAAGACTTGCTTGAACCAGCAATGCCATTGGCTATGGATATTATTTTTTTGGGCAGGATCGAGATGTGTAAAAGCGTTGTGAGCCAGCTGTTTTTGTTTTGCTGTGCCTGGATTATCAGTGAGGGGTTGCGGGGGCGAAACTTCAATTTTATTATACGAGCTGTTAAATAATTTAATATCAGGGGCGCCCGGAACATGGCTGATCATCGTTTGCCGCCCTTGAACGCGGTGCGTGCCTTTGATGCAGCGGCCCGCCTGGGCAGCTATGTCGAGGCATCCAAAGCGCTTCACGTGACCCAGCCAGCGATTGGCCGGCATGTGAAGTTGCTGGAGGACTGGCTGGGCGTCCAACTGTTCGAGCGTACTTCCCGGGGTGTGACCCTGACGTCGGCAGGCGAGAAGTATCACCGCAAGATCGCGGCGGCCCTGCAACTGATGATCGAGGCCGGCAAGGAGGTTCGCCCCAGGGAAGCCGAGCGCTGGCTGCGCATCATGGTGGTGCCAGGGTTCGCCAAGCGCTGGTTGATGCCGCGAATCGAGGGCATGCGTCATCTGCGCCCAGGCCTCAAGTTCGCCATCGAGCCCAACTCCACCTTTACCGATGTCGATGGCAAGAGCGCCGACCTGGGGATCGTCTACGGCCTGGACGGGCAGTACGCCCATTCGCGCGTCAGCCTGATCTGCCCACGGGTGTTCCCTATCTGCACCCCGGACTACCTGGCGAGCATCGGGCCGATCGAGGGGCCTGCCGATCTTGTGAAGCACAACCTGATCCATGTCGATGACGGCGAGTGGTGGAACCTGTGGTTTGCCGCCAACGATCTGGATGCGCACCTCAGCTCGGACATGTTGTATGTCAATAATGATCACGCCTTGTCCGTGGCCGAGAGCGGGCAGGGCATTGCCTTGGCCAACGAAGTGCTGGTGCGCGAAGAACTGCGCAGTGGTGCACTGGTGCGGGTGCTGGACGCGCAAGTCAAGCTGGAAAGCTACCGCGTGTTGACGCCATCCGCCGAACTCTCGGCGGATGTGTCGTGGTTCATTCAGTGGCTCAGGACGGAGCTGGAGCAGGATTTCCCGCAAGCGGTGATCCGCGCCTGAAACCGCCTTGCCTCAGTTGAGGCGAAACCGTCCGGTGTTCTCGCTGAGCACCTGGCTGCCATGGCTCAAGGTGTCCGCCGCCAGGTTTACCGCCCGTGCGCCTTCGAGCAAGCGCACCGCTGCCTGGTCGACCTGCTGGATGTTGCCGCTGACTTCGTCGGCGGTGCTGGCTTGTTCGTCGACTGCCGTGGCGATCTGCGCCAGGGTGTCGGTGACGCTCTGCACGGCGCTGGCAATTTCCCCCAGGCGCTCGCCGAGGCCGGTGACCGCTTGTGCATCGGATTGCGCCTGGCCGCAGGCGGCTTCCATCAGGCTCACGGCTTCATCCACCGTGTTACGCAGGCTGTCGACGGTGCCGGCGATCTGCGCGGTGGAGGACTGGGTGCGTTGCGACAGGCTGCGCACTTCATCGGCGACCACCGCAAAACCACGGCCCTGTTCACCGGCTCGCGCCGCTTCAATGGCGGCGTTGAGCGCGAGCAGGTTGGTCTGCTCGGCAACCCCGCGAATGGTATCGACCACCAGCTGAATCTGCTGGCCCTGTTCGCTGACGCGCCCGAGGGCCGCGGCCGTGTCGTTCAGACGCTGATTGAGCTGCTGAATGCTCGCGGTGGTGCGCTGGCTGTCGCGACTGCTGTCGGCGGCAATGCGCTGGGTGTGCTGTGCGCTGCCGGAGGCCTGTTCGCAACTCTGGGCGACGCCCTGGGACGTTGCCGCCAATTGCGTCGCGGCGGCGGCGATCTGGCTGATCTGCAGCTGCTGCGCTTCGACTTCGCTCAGGGCGCCGCTGGAATGGTGGTTGAGTGTGCGTACCGCGTTGCTCAGTTGCAGGGTCTCATGATCGACCCCCAGCAGACTGTTGCGCAGTTGCACCACGGCGACGTTGAGCGCGGTGCTGATCGCCGCCAGCTCGTCGCGGCCTTCTACCGGCACTTGCAGGCTCAGGTTGCCATCGCGCAAGGCTTCGGCCAGCAGCGTGATGCCGCTGGCGCTGCGGCGGATCGAGGCTTGCAGGCAGACGAACAGGTACAGCGCGGCCAGCAGCAGGCAGCCAAAGATGATCGCCACCACGATGAACTGGCGGATTGCCGAGCCGTGGTAGTAGTCCAGGCGCTGATCGAGGGACACCAGCGAATGCTGGCGTAAAGCTGCCAGGTCGCCGAGCAGGGCGTCCAGGCCGCGCTCGAACTCCTCGGGCTTGAGCTGGATGCTGCCGCCAAACACGCCGTCATCGAGCACTTTGAGTTCGACATCGAGGTTTTTCAGGCTGTCATGGTATTGCCCGGCCCAGGCTTGCAGTTCGCTGGGCAGGCGCGCTTCCAGCAGACCAGCAGTTTTAACAAGCTGTTCGCGGGCGTCGCCGATACGGCTGCGCAGGTCGCGCAATTGCAGACGGCTTTGCAGGGTGAACTGCCCGGACACCACCGACGCCTGGCCGACGCTGGCCAGGCGGCCCACGCGCTCGATCAGGTCCGGCGCGTGCTGGGTGGAAATTTGCGTCAGCAGGTAGGTTTCCAGCCAGGGCGCGAGGGTCAGCCGATTGTCCATGGCGATCTGTTCGCGCAGGGCTTGCAGGGCGCTCAAGGCATTGGTGAACCGGTCGTAACCGTCCGGCCACCAGCCGACGCTGCTCAGGCTTTTCGAGTCGAGGCCGTTGAGCGCGGTTTGCAGGGCTTGATAACGGGCCAGGGTCTCGCCCTCGGCACCTTCGGTTTGCAGGGTATTGCCCAGGTCCGTGGTGGCCTGGGCGACGGCTGGCTGTACCGCATCGAACGCCGACATCGCCGCGAGGGTGGCCGGTGTCGGCTGGCGATTGGTCTCGGTGGCGCGCCAGCGGGCGGCGCGGTCACGCTGGGCGGACAGCAGGTTATCCAGCGTATCGAGTGCAAGCAGTTGCCGCACGCCGGCACGTTCGCCGGCAATCAGGCTCAATTTGGCGCGATAATCCTGGCCGATCATCAGCAGGCTGCCCGCGAGCGGCAGAATGAACAGCAGGAACAACAACTGAAATTTGCGGGCGAAGCCGAAACGGCCCAGCAACCCGATCCCCGGAGATAAAAAAGCCTGCATGCCCCACGACTCCTGTGGGCACCACGCACCATTGGCGTGCGTCGAAGCCGTTGCGACCGCGACTCGTGCCCCTTTTAAAGGCCTCGGTAGTTCACCCTTGCCAGCTCTGTAGGCCGACTCTGTAGCGAAACTTCCCATTCTCGGTGCCCTTTGTAAGGACGCCGCGTTGAAGTGAAAAACAAGGCAAGATTCAGACCATGGCGATGCGCTATTACCGGGTTCGGCCCGGTAGGAGCGAGCTTGCTCGCGAAGGTCGAACGAGTGCTGCGGTGTGTCGGACGTCCCGCATTGTCGTCGATGACCGTCGCAAGCAAAGAAAGTCTATTTACTTCGTTAGCTGGCTAAGGGGATGGCGCTGCTGCACTGAAAAATGGCACATTGATGCACCTGCCTGTGTGCACCCATCTGTTGTACGGAATATCCCATGGCTATCAGTAACGCCCAGACCGGCACGACGCCGGCGTCCGCGACCCCGCAAAGCAGCCCCCTGGTCATGCACATCATCGGCGCCGTGGCGCTGGCGCATTTGATCAATGACCTGATCCAGGCCGTGCTGCCGTCGATTTACCCGATGCTCAAGGAAAACTACGGCCTGACTTTCACCCAGGTCGGCCTGATCACCCTGACGTTCCAACTGACCGCCTCGCTGTTGCAGCCATGGGTCGGTTACCACACCGATCGTCATCCCAAGCCCTGGCTGCTGCCGGCCGGTACGGTGTGCACCCTGATCGGTATCCTGATGATGTCGGTAGTCGCCAACTTCCCGTTGATCCTGTTGGCGGCGGCGTTGATCGGCATCGGCTCATCGACCTTTCACCCGGAAGCCTCGCGCATCGCGCGGCTGGCCTCGGGCGGGCGGTTCGGCCTGGCGCAATCGACCTTCCAGGTGGGCGGTAATGCCGGGTCGGCGTTCGGTCCGCTGCTGGCGGCGGCGATCATCATTCCGTTCGGCCAGGGGCATGTGGCGTGGTTCGGGCTGTTCGCGGTGTTTGCGCTGTTCGTGCTCTACCGGATCAGCCGCTGGTACGCCAACCACTTGAACCTGTTCAAGCTCAAGCAGGGCCATGCAGCGACCCACGGCCTGTCGAAGGGCAGGGTCATCAGTGCGTTGGTGGTACTCGGCCTGCTGGTGTTCTCCAAGTATTTCTACATGGCCAGTTTCACCAGCTATTTCACCTTTTACCTGATCGAGAAGTTCGACCTCTCGGTGGCCAGTTCACAGTTGCATCTGTTCCTGTTCCTGGGCGCGGTGGCGGCCGGAACCTTCTTTGGCGGGCCGATTGGCGACAAGATCGGTCGCAAGGCAGTGATCTGGTTTTCGATCCTGGGCGTGGCACCGTTCACCTTGATCCTGCCGCACGTCGACCTGTTCTGGACCAGCGTCCTGAGCGTGGTGATCGGCTTCATCCTGGCCTCGGCGTTCTCGGCCATCGTGGTCTATGCCCAGGAGCTGGTGCCGGGCAACGTCGGGATGATTGCCGGGGTGTTCTTCGGCCTGATGTTCGGCTTCGGCGGGATTGGCGCGGCATTGCTGGGGCATCTGGCGGACATCCACGGCATCGAGTACGTGTACTTCCTGTGCTCGTTCCTGCCGTTGTTCGGGGTGCTGGCGATTTTCCTGCCAAGAACCCAAAAGGCCTGATCGGCTCCCTGCCTGTGAAAAACTCTGTGGGAGCGAGCGAGCTCCCACAGTGGTCAAATTTCAGGCATGAAAAAGCCGCGTATCGAGCGCGGCTTTTTCATGGGTAAAGCGTTTAGACGTTGAAGCGGAAGTGCATCACGTCGCCGTCCTTGACGATGTAGTCCTTGCCTTCCAGGCGCCATTTGCCGGCTTCCTTGGCACCGGCTTCACCCTTGAACTGGATGAAGTCGTTGTAGGCGATGACTTCGGCACGGATGAAGCCTTTTTCGAAGTCGGTGTGGATCACGCCAGCGGCTTGTGGTGCGGTGGCACCGACACGCACGGTCCAGGCGCGGACCTCCTCGACACCGGCGGTGAAGTAGGTCTGCAGGTGCAGCATTTCGTAGCCGGCGCGGATCACGCGGTTCAGGCCAGGTTCTTCCAGGCCCAGGGCCTCGAGGAACATGTCTTTTTCTTCGCCATCATCCAGCTCCGCGATTTCCGCTTCGATCTTGTTGCACACCGGTACCACCATCGCGCCTTCTTCTTCGGCGATGGCCTTGACTACGTCCAGGTGCGGGTTGTTTTCGAAGCCGTCTTCAGCGACGTTGGCGATGTACATCACCGGCTTGGTGGTCAGCAGGTGGAAACCCTTGATGATCGCCTTTTCCTCGGCGCTCATGTTCTTCATCAGGCTGCGTGCAGGCTTGCCTTCGGTGAAGTGTGCGATCAATTGCTCGAGCAGGGCCTTTTGAGCGACTGCATCCTTGTCACCGCCCTTGGCGTTGCGCGCGACTTTCTGCAGTTGCTTCTCGCAACTGTCGAGGTCGGCGAAGATCAGTTCCAGGTCGATGATTTCGATGTCGCGTTTCGGGTCGACGCTGTTGGAGACGTGAATCACGTTCTCGTCTTCGAAGCAGCGGACCACGTGGGCGATGGCGTCGGTTTCACGGATGTTGGCCAGGAACTTGTTGCCCAGGCCCTCACCTTTCGAGGCGCCGGCCACCAGGCCTGCGATGTCGACGAATTCCATGGTGGTCGGCAGGATGCGCTTGGGATTGACGATGGCAGCCAGGGCGTCCAGACGCGAATCCGGCATCGGCACGATCCCGCTGTTCGGCTCGATGGTGCAGAAGGGGAAGTTCTCGGCCGCGATCCCGGATTTGGTCAGGGCGTTGAAGAGGGTGGACTTGCCGACGTTAGGCAGGCCGACGATGCCGCAATTGAATCCCATGGTGTTTCCCCTCGGAAAAGAGTCAGGCCTTCTGGCTGTGCAGGTTTTTCATCGCGCGGTTCCATTCACCGGCGAGGATATCCGGCAGCACGCCGAGGGCAAAGTCGATGCTGGCATCGAGTTTTTCCTGTTCGGCGCGAGGCGCGCGACCCAGGACGAAATTTGAAACCATACTGGCTACGCCCGGATGGCCGATGCCAAGCCGCAAGCGGTAGAAGGTATTCTGATTACCGAGCTGCGCAATGATGTCGCGCAAGCCGTTGTGACCGCCATGGCCGCCGCCCTGCTTGAGTTTGGCGACGCCCGGAGGCAGGTCGAGTTCGTCGTGCGCCACCAGGATTTCTTCGGGTTTGATGCGGAAGAAACCGGCGAGTGCCGCGACGGCCTGGCCGCTGCGGTTCATGTAGGTGGTGGGAATCAGCAGACGAACATCCTGACCCTGATGCGAATAACGCCCGGTCAGGCCGAAATACTTGCGATCGGCCACAAGATTCACACCTTGTGCGTTCGCGATGCGTTCAACAAAAAGGGCCCCTGCGTTGTGCCGGGTCTGTTCGTATTCAGCGCCTGGATTTCCCAGGCCAACGATCAGTTTGATGGCAGTCACGATAGGGGCCCTTCCTTGAAGTGGTGGATGACATCGCTGCAAACGGTGCAAGCGTTGAAAGTGGACGAAAAATGCTCATTTACCATGAATGTAAACTCCGCGTTCCCGCCCGCTTTCTCGCTACGTTCCAGTCCGCGATGTTTCCGTCACTCCGGCGAACAGAGTGAAATTACTCTGCAGCGCCTTCTTCGGTAGCTTCTGGAGCAACACGTGGAGCGTGGACGTTGGCAACAGCCTTGTCATCGCCGTGTGCCAGAGCAACGAACTCAACGCCTTTAGGGGCTTTGAGGTCGGACAGGTGAACGATCGAACCGACTTCGGCGTTGGCCAGGTCGACTTCGATGAACTCAGGCAGGTCCTTGGCTTCGCAGGAAACTTCGATCTCGTTCACAACGTGAGAGATTTCGCCGCCTTTCTTGACCGGGGCTTCTTCGTTGACGAAGTGAACCGGTACTTTGGCAGTCAGTTTCTGGCCAGCAACAACACGCACGAAGTCAGCGTGCATGATGAATTGCTTGGCTGGGTGACGCTGCATGGCTTTGACGATGACGTTTTGCTTGGTGCCGTCGACGTTCAGTTCGATCACGTGGCTGTAGGCCGCTTCGTTTTCGAACAGCTTGGCGATTTCCTTGGCCAGGATGGTCACGGACTCAGCAGGCTTGTTGCCACCGTATACAACGGCAGGGATGTTCAGAGCGTGACGCAGGCGGCGGCTCGCACCTTTCCCCAGGTCAGTACGCGCTTGAGCGTTCAGAGTAAAGTCAGTCATTTTGTATCTCCAAAATAGCCATTCCCGGTTGGCGTTTGCGACCAGCGCCAGACACGGTATGGGCAAAAAAGCCCCGCCCCGGCAGGAATGCCGGGGCGGGGCGCTTTTCGTCAACGGGACGTTCGAGAAGGGCAGGGCCCTTAGCGGAACATCGCGCTGATCGATTCTTCATTGCTGATGCGGCGGACCGCCTCGGCAACGACCGGTGCGATATCCAGTTGACGGATACGCGCACAGGCTTGTGCTGCAGCGGACAACGGGATGGTGTTGGTCACCACCAGTTCGTCCAGCACGGAATTTTCAATGTTCTCGATCGCCCGACCCGACAGCACAGGGTGCGTGCAATAGGCGAAAACCTTGGCCGCGCCATGCTCTTTCAGGGCCTTGGCCGCGTGGCACAGGGTGCCGGCGGTATCGACCATGTCATCGACCAGGATGCAGGTACGCCCTTCGACGTCACCAATGATATGCATCACTTCGGAGTGATTGGCTTTCTCACGGCGTTTGTCGATGATCCCGAGGTCCACGCCCAGGGATTTGGCAACGGCACGTGCACGCACAACGCCGCCAATGTCCGGGGACACGATCATCAGGTTTTCGAAGCGCTGATCTTCAATGTCATCCACCAGAACCGGGGAGCCGTAGATGTTATCTACCGGAATATCGAAGAAACCCTGGATCTGGTCAGCGTGCAGGTCAACCGTGAGAACACGGTCGATGCCGACGACGGTCAGCATGTCAGCCACGACTTTCGCGCTGATAGCCACACGTGCGGAACGCGGACGGCGATCCTGACGGGCATAACCAAAGTAAGGAATAACAGCAGTGATACGAGTCGCCGAGGAGCGGCGGAAGGCATCAGCCATCACTACCAGTTCCATCAGGTTATCGTTGGTCGGAGCGCAAGTCGGCTGAATAATGAAGACATCTTTACCGCGGACGTTTTCATTGATCTCGGCAGTAATTTCGCCGTCGGAGAACTTACCGACAGAAATGTCACCGAGAGGGATATGCAGCTGACGTACGACACGCCGAGCCAGATCGGGGTTAGCGTTCCCCGTAAAGACCATCATCTTGGACACGCGCAGTACCTGAAGGCTGAGGGTATACCTGGATGAGTATAGGAAAATGGCAGGGGCGGCTGGATTCGAACCAACGCATGGCAGGATCAAAACCTGCTGCCTTACCGCTTGGCGACGCCCCTGTATCTGTTGCAACGAGTACCCAGTACTCGGTTCCTTTAGAGCAGACTTTGCAGCTTGCGATGCAACATCGAAACGTTGCTTCCTTTTGCTACAAACCCTGTAAGGGTCTCTGTAAGAAGGGCCGAGACTTTATCAGCTTCAGCTTTGCTTGGGAAGCCCCCAAACACACAACTTCCAGTTCCGGTGAGTTTTGCTTCGGTAAATTTACCTAGCAAATTCAGAGCGTTACGAACATCTGGGTAACGCCTCGCTACCACCGGTAAGCAGTCGTTTCGACTGTTTCCCTTGGGAACGGGGCGCACTTTAATGGGAGGAGAGTTACGTGTCAACAGTGGATCTGAAAAAATTTCTGCTGTACTTACAGATACTTGCGGAACAAGTACGAGATACCACGGTTCTTCGGGTTCCACCGGGGTGAGTTTCTCGCCCACACCCTCGGCGAAAGCCGCGTGGCCACGCACGAAAACCGGGACGTCGGCACCCAGCGTCAGGCCCAGTGCGGCCAGTCGGTCTTCATCCCAACCCAGTTGCCAGAGGTGGTTGAGGCCGAGCAGCGTCGTCGCGGCATTGGAACTGCCACCGCCGATACCACCGCCCATGGGCAGGATTTTTTCGATCCAGATGTCGATCCCGAGTGAGCAACCGGATTGCTCCTGAAGTTGTCTGGCCGCACGAACGATCAGGTTGCTGTCGTGGGGAACGCCCTCGAATTCGGTGTGCAGTCGAATCACGCCGTCGTCGCGTACGGCGAAGGTGATTTCATCGCCGTAGTCGAGGAACTGAAAAATCGTCTGCAACTCGTGGTAACCGTCTTCACGACGCCCGAGGATGTGCAGCATCAGGTTGAGCTTGGCCGGGGAGGGCAGGGTCAAGTGTGGGGTCGTCATGTCATTGCCCCAGCTTGCGAGGTTGCCATTCCTTGATCACCAGGGTGACATCAAGGTCGGCGCCATGCAGTTTGATCCGCTCCGGCAGCCAGAAACCGTTCTGTTCGGCATAGCTCAGGTATTCGACCTGCCAGCCATCCTGGTCGAGGTTGGCCAGGCGGCTGTCGGCATCCAGGGTCAGGCGACTCTTGCTGTCAGGCGCCGGTAGCCCGCGTACCCACCAGTTCAGGTGCGACACCGGCAGGTTCCAGCCCAGTTGTTCTTCCAGCAGCACTTCCGGCGTCGGCGCTTCATAGCGCCCCTGATTGGCGACCTCCAGCGAAACCTTGCCCGGAGAGCCGGTCAAACGGGCCGCGCCGCGACCCAGGGGGCCGGATAGGCGAATGTCGTAGTAATCCTGGCGCTGCAGCCAGAACAGCGTCCCGCTGCCCGAATCCTTCGGGGCGCGAATGCCGATCTTGCCATTGATCTGCCAGCCATCGATGCCGGTCATTTGCGCTTTGTGTTCACGCCATTGGGCCTGGTTGCCCTGGCCCTGTACCGACTCGCGGGCGCCGAAGCCCGCGCAACCGGCGAGCAGGGCGATGAAGCTGAAAACGATGAAGTGGCGCAAAAACATAATCTTAAAGAGTCTCTGATCCGGTCAGGCGCTTGATGGTGTCGCGCAGGATGGGGCTGTCGGGTTGTTCGGCGAGGAACTTGCTCCAGATCTGTCGGGCTTCGCGCTGCTTGCCGTTGGCCCACAGGACTTCACCCAGGTGAGCGGCGACTTCCTGGTCGGGGAAGCGCTCCAGCGCCTTGCGCAACAGGGATTCGGCCTCGTCGAGGTTGCCCATGCGGTAATTCACCCAGCCAAGGCTGTCGAGTACTGCCGGGTCTTCCGGGTTGATCTGGTGGGCCTGCTCGATCAGGGCCTTGGCTTCGACATAGCGCGTCGTCCGGTCGGACAAGGTGTAGCCGAGCGCGTTCAGTGCCATGGCATTGTCCGGATCGCGTTTGATGATCAGGCGCAGGTCTTTTTCCATCTGTGCCAGGTCATCGCGTTTTTCCGCCTGCATGGCGCGGGTATACAGCAGGTTCGGATCGTCCGGGTATTGCTGAAGGGCCTTGTGCAGGACATTCCAGGCCTTGTCCTCCTGTTTGTTGGCGGACAGGGTTTCGGCTTCGATCAGGTACAGCTGGATGGCGTAGTCGGGCTGCTCGTCGCGTTCTGCGGCCAGGCGGCTTTGTGCTTCGGCGGTCCTGCCGTTGTTCATCAGGATGTCGGCCTGGCGCAATTGCGCCGGCAGGAAATCGTTGCCAGGCCCGACCTGGGCGTATTCGATCAGCGCGCCCTGTGGATCGTTGCGCTCCTCGGCGATGCGCCCGAGGTTCAGGTGTGCCGAGTCGACATGGCTGTCCCGGGCGATCAAGTCTTCCAGATAGCCCTTGGCCTCTTCCCAGGCCTTGGCTTCCAGGCACACCAGCGCCAGGGAGTAACGCAGTTCGTCATCTTCCGGGTATTGCTGAACCAGGCTCGAAAACTCGGCCTTGGCGTCGTCCATGCGGTCCTGTTCGACCAGTGTGCGTGCGTAGGTCAGGCGCAGGCGTTTGTCGTCCGGGTATTTCTTGATGCTTTTTTGCAGGAGCGGCAAGGCTTCATCGCCGCGCCCCAGGGTTTGCAGCAAGCGCGCGCGCAGCAGGATCGGCGCGATTTCGCCTTCGTCCGGCGGGTTGTCTTCCAGCAGGGCCAGGGCGCCCTTGCTGTCGCCGTCCTGTTGCATCAGCAGGGCCTTGCCGAAAATCAGCTGGCTGTTGTTCGGATGGCGTTGCAGCAGGCGATCAAAACTTTTCATCAGGCCGTTGCGGGTTTCCTGATCGGTATCGGCTGCGGACAGGGCGAGGAAGTCGAAATGCGTGTCACCTTTGCCTTGCAGGACCTTCTCCATATAGACCATGGAGTCGTCGTAGCGTCCGGCGCGCGCCAGTTGCACGGCGGCAGCCCGCTGCGCCTCGAGATCATCGGGTGCGTTTTTCGCCCAGATCAGTGCGGTGTCCAGGGCGGGCTGGTCGGCGCCCAGGTACTCGGCGATGCGGAATGCCCGCTCGGAGATGCCCGGATCCTGGGTGTTGATGGCCTGGGTCACGTAGTTGTCCAGGGCAATGTCGAAACGATTGCGCTGGCCAGCCAGTTCGGCGCTCAACAGGCTGAAGATGGTTTCTTCGCTGAAGGAGCTGTAGACCTTGGGCTTTTCAGGGGCCGGAGTGCTGTCTTCGACCGGCGGCGTACCGTCCGACGAAACGGGTGCCATGGCCTGGCAGCCGCTGAGGAAGACAAAAGCGAGGAGCAACGCGGAAGATCTATTCATATAGGAAGAGGACGACTAACCTGCGGTCGGATCATCATGACACAAGCCTTCGAGCAAACATAACCGCCCGACCAATTTCCCATTTGCACGGGACCTGGCGGGTGGAGGCGTGGTGTAAACGAGAACCGCTCGCAAAGCGGGGCGTGGCCTACCGGGTCAATAGAAATGGAGTAGTTGTTCTCGGTGTGTCGAAGTAGGACAATTGCCGGCTTCACGTCACCATCAGCGACTTTGAATGGCCTTCCTTGCACTCGGTATTAACCACAAGACTGCTTCAGTAGACGTCCGCGAGCGCGTGGCCTTTACCCCTGAGCAACTGGTTGAGGCCTTGCAGCAGCTCTGCCGACTCACCGACAGCCGCGAAGCTGCGATCCTCTCCACCTGCAATCGCAGTGAGCTCTATATAGAACAGGATCAGCTTTCGGCTGACGTCGTGCTGCGCTGGCTGGCCGATTATCATCATCTGAGCCTCGACGAGCTGCGTGCCAGCAGTTATGTGCATGAAGATGATGCGGCAGTTCGTCACATGATGCGAGTGGCCTCCGGGCTCGATTCGCTGGTGCTGGGCGAACCGCAGATTCTCGGCCAGATGAAATCGGCGTACGCGGTCGCGCGTGAGGCCGGTACCGTTGGGCCGCTGCTCGGGCGCCTGTTCCAGGCGACATTCAACGCCGCCAAGCAGGTGCGCACCGACACTGCGATTGGTGAAAACCCGGTGTCCGTGGCCTTTGCCGCGGTCAGCCTGGCGAAACAGATTTTCAGCGACTTGCAGCGCAGCCAGGCCTTGCTGATCGGCGCCGGCGAGACCATCACCCTGGTCGCCCGCCATTTGCATGACCTGGGGGTCAAGCGCATCGTCGTTGCCAACCGCACGCTCGAGCGCGCGAGCATCCTCGCCGAGCAGTTCGGCGCCCATGCGGTGCTGCTGTCGGATATCCCCGCCGAGCTGGTGCGCAGCGACATCGTCATCAGTTCCACCGCCAGCCAGTTGCCGATCCTCGGCAAGGGCGCCGTGGAAAGTGCCTTGAAGCTGCGCAAGCACAAACCTATTTTCATGGTCGACATCGCCGTACCTCGGGATATCGAACCTGAAGTCGGCGAGCTGGACGACGTTTATCTCTATAGTGTCGACGATCTCCACGAAGTGGTCGCCGAAAACCTCAAGAGCCGCCAGGGCGCGGCGCAGGCCGCAGAGGAAATGGTCTCGGTCGGCGCCGAGGATTTCATGGTACGCCTGCGCGAGCTGGCGGCGGTGGACGTGCTCAAGGCCTATCGCCAGCAAAGCGAACGTCTGCGCGACGAAGAACTGCAAAAGGCCCAGCGCATGCTGGCCAACGGCAGCAGCGCCGAAGACGTGCTGGTGCAACTGGCGCGCGGCCTGACCAATAAACTCTTGCACGCACCCAGCGTTCAATTGAAAAAGCTCTCTGCCGAAGGTCGCCTCGATGCACTGGCCATGGCCCAGGAACTCTTTGCCCTCGGTGAGGGCTCATCGAATAGCTTTTCGGATAAAAAACCGCAATGAAAGCGTCACTGCTCAATAAGCTGGACGTGCTCCAGGACCGTTTCGAGGAATTGACCGCCTTGCTGGGCGATGGCGAAATCATTTCCGACCAGACCAAATTCCGTGCCTATTCCAAGGAATACGCGGAAGTCGAACCGATCGTCGAGACCTATAAACAGTTGCTCAAGGTCCAGGGCGACCTGGAGGGGGCCCAGGCCCTGCTCAAGGACAGCGACGCCGACATGCGCGAGATGGCCGTGGAAGAAGTCCGCGAAGCCAAGGAGCAATTGATCGAAATCGAGGCCCGCCTGCAGCGCCTGTTGTTGCCCAAGGACCCGAATGACGGACGCAACGTGTATCTCGAAATCCGCGCCGGCACCGGCGGCGACGAGGCGGCGATTTTCTCCGGCGACCTGTTCCGCATGTATTCGCGCTACGCCGAGCGGCGTGGCTGGCGGGTGGAAATCCTCTCGGAAAGCGAGGGCGAGCATGGCGGTTACAAGGAAGTCATCGCCCGGGTCGAAGGCGAGAATGTCTACGGCAAGTTGAAGTTCGAATCCGGCGCGCACCGCGTGCAACGGGTCCCGGCCACTGAATCCCAGGGCCGCATCCATACTTCGGCATGCACCGTGGCGGTGCTGCCCGAGCCGGACGAGCAGGAAGCGATCGAGATCAACCCGGCGGATTTGCGTATCGACACCTATCGCTCTTCCGGAGCCGGTGGTCAGCACGTCAACAAGACCGACTCGGCGATTCGCATCACGCACTTGCCCTCCGGCATCGTCGTCGAGTGCCAGGAAGAGCGTTCCCAGCACAAGAACCGTGCCCGGGCGATGTCCTGGCTGTCGGCCAAGCTCAATGACCAGCAGACCAGCGCCGCGGCGAATGCCATCGCCAGCGAGCGTAAGTTGCTGGTGGGGTCCGGGGATCGCTCCGAGCGCATCCGCACCTACAACTATGCCCAGGGCCGGGTGACCGATCACCGGATCAACCTGACGCTGTACTCCCTCGACGAAGTCCTCGCCGGCGGTGTCGATGCAGTGATCGAACCGTTGCTGGCCGAATACCAGGCCGATCAACTGGCGGCCATCGAATGACGATCATCGCCAGCCTGTTGCGCGCCGCCGATCTGCCCGACTCGCCGACGGCGCGCCTGGATGCCGAATTGCTGCTGGCCGCAGCGTTGGGCAAGTCGCGCAGCTTCCTGCACACCTGGCCGGAACGCATCGTTCCCAGCGAAGCGGCGCTGAAGTTCGCCGAATATTTGCAACGCCGCCGTGGCGGTGAGCCGGTGGCCTATATTCTCGGTCAGCAGGGTTTCTGGAAACTCGACCTGGAAGTCGCGCCGCACACGCTGATCCCGCGCCCGGACACCGAACTGCTGGTGGAGGCTGCGCTGGAACTCTTGCCGGCGACACCCGCCAGGGTGCTCGACCTTGGCACCGGCAGTGGCGCCATTGCCCTGGCCCTGGCCAGTGAACGCCCGGCTTGGAAGGTCACGGCGGTGGATCGGGTGATCGACGCCGTGGCCCTGGCCGAGCGCAATCGCCAGCGGCTGCAGTTGAACAACGCCACGGTGCTGAGCAGTCATTGGTTCAGCGCACTGGCCGGTCAGCGCTTTCAGTTGATCATCAGTAACCCGCCTTATATCGCCTCGGCCGATCCGCACCTGGCGCAAGGCGATGTGCGCTTCGAACCGGCCAGTGCCCTGGTCGCGGGTCCGGACGGGCTCGACGATCTGCGCCTGATCGTCGCCCAGGCGCCGGAGCACCTCGAGGCGGGTGGCTGGTTGATGCTCGAACACGGTTATGATCAAGCCGAGGCGGTGCGCGACCTGTTGCACACCCGCGGTTTTGAAGAGGTCCACAGCCGCACCGATCTGGGCGGTCATCAACGAATCAGCCTGGGACGCCTGCCGTGCTGAACGATCAGGAATTGTTGCGCTACAGTCGGCAGATTCTGCTGCAGCACGTCGATGTCGACGGCCAGTTGCGCCTGAAGCAGAGCCGCGTGTTGATCGTGGGCCTTGGCGGCCTCGGTTCGCCCGTGGCGCTGTACCTGGCCGCTGCCGGCATCGGTGAGCTGCATCTGGCGGACTTCGACACCGTCGACCTGACCAACCTGCAACGGCAGGTCATTCACGACACCGACAGCGTTGGCCAGACCAAGGTCGACTCGGCGCTTCGTCGACTGAGCGCGATCAACCCCGAGATTCAATTGGTCGCCCATCGCGCCGCGCTCGACGAGGACTCGCTGGCCGCCGTCGTGGCGGCGGTGGATCTGGTGCTCGACTGCTCCGACAACTTTTCCACCCGCGAGGCGGTCAATGCCGCGTGCGTGGCTGCCGAAAAACCCTTGGTCAGCGGTGCGGCGATCCGCCTTGAAGGGCAATTGTCGGTGTTCGATCCACGGCGGCCGGACAGCCCGTGCTACCACTGTTTATACGGTCACGGCAGCGAAGCCGAGCTGACGTGCAGCGAAGCCGGGGTAATCGGGCCGCTGGTGGGCCTGGTGGGCAGCCTGCAGGCACTGGAAGCGATGAAGCTGCTGGCCGGCTTCGGCGAGCCGCTGGTAGGAAGGTTGTTGTTGATCGACGCGCTGGGCTCGCGCTTCCGTGAGCTGCGGGTCAAGCGTGATCCGGCCTGTCGCGTCTGTGGGCCGAAACATGCGTGAAGCGCCGATCGGCGTTTTCGACTCCGGCGTCGGAGGGCTGTCGGTGCTGGCCGAGATCCAGCGACTGCTGCCCAATGAAACGCTGCTGTACGTCGCCGACTGCGGCAATGTTCCCTACGGCGAGAAGACCCCGGCGTTCATCCGTCAACGTTGCAGCGTGATGGCTGGATTCTTCCAGGAGCAGGGCGCCAAGGCCCTGGTGCTGGCCTGTAACACGGCGACGGTCGCCGGCGTTGCCGACCTGCGTCGCGATTATCCCCAATGGCCCATCGTTGGCATGGAGCCTGCAGTCAAGCCGGCCGCTGCCGCCACCCGCAGCGGCGTGGTCGGCGTGCTCGCCACCACCGGCACCTTGCAAAGCGCCAGGTTCGCCGCGCTGCTCGACCGTTTCGCCACGGATGTGCAAGTGATTACCCAGCCGTGTCCGGGACTGGTCGAACTGATTGAAAACGGTGACCTGCACAGTCTCGCCCTGCGCGAGCTGCTGGCCAGCTATGTCAGGCCGCTGCTGGCTGCCGGTTGCGACACGATCATTCTCGGCTGCACCCATTACCCCTTTCTCAAGCCGTTGCTGCGGCAGATGATCCCCGAGGACATCAGCCTGATCGACACCGGCGCTGCGGTGGCACGCCAACTGCAACGTCTGTTGTCCGAGCGCGATCTGCTTGCCAATGGCCCGGCCGGGGCGGCGCAATTCTGGACAAGCGCCGATCCGCTTCATTTTAAGAATGTGTTGCCCGTGCTGTGGAATTCGACCGGGATTGTGCGAAGCTTCAGTTTGTAAAAAAAATGTGAAATAACGTTTATCCGGGCTGAACTTCTGAATAAGCGCCGACTTCTATAGCTTGACGGTTGGGCTTCAAATAAAACTTAACGTAATGATCGAATAGGGATGTTTCTAGTGAAGAGACTATTCTGCTTGGCCGCGATTGCGGCCGCACTGATGGGGCAAAGCTTTACTGCACAGGCGGCAGGCGTGGAGTTTTCGGTCGGCCAGACGAGCGACTCGACCATGACCTATCGACTGGGCATGCAATTCGACTGGGACCAGAGCTGGCTGCAAAGTGATGTCGGTCGCCTGACCGGTTACTGGAGTGGCGCCTACACCTATTGGGAAGGCGACAAGACCTCCAGCAACAACAGCCTGTCGTTCTCCCCGGTGTTCGTTTATGAGTTCGCCGGCCAGAACGTCAAGCCGTATATCGAGGCGGGGATCGGCGTCGCGTTTTTCTCCGACACCAAACTCGAAGACAACAACATCGGCCAGTCTTTCCAGTTCGAAGATCGTCTGGGATTCGGTCTGCGCTTCGCGGGCGGACATGAAGTGGGCATTCGCGCGACTCACTATTCCAACGCCGGTCTGAGCAGCAACAACGACGGCGTCGAAAGTTACGCGCTGCACTACACGATGCCCCTCTAAAAACGGTAGGAGCGAGCCTGCTCGCGATGACGTCATTTCAGTCATGGAGATGTTGACTGATGCTCCGTCATCGCGAGCCGGCTCGCTCCCACACGTTCAATTTCGGCTTTCAGCGATACGCCGTGGTAATCCCCTGGCGCTCATCGATGCACTCCGGTGCACCCATTTCGAACTCCCGGCAGATCAGCGGGCGTTGCTCGTAGATCGTGCACATCATGCTGTTGCGGTCCAGCGCGGCGCACCAGCCGTCGTCCAGGCGCCGCATGACTTCCCCGCCCCAATCATCGGTGTCGATAAAACGTTCGGGCACGCCCGTGTCGGTGATCAGCATGACTTCGAGCTGGCAGCAGCAGGCTGCGCACGTCGAGCAGGTGATCGCCGGCTCGACGATTTGCGTGTGGGGGATGGTTTTCATGGGGCGCAGTGTAAGTCAGTCGATCATCGCTGTGTGAAAGGTCTGACGGACGCTTAGCGGGATGCCGGGCGGGGTGCCAGCCGGAGGGCCATGAGATGCAGGGTGGGAAGCAGCAGCGACCAGAGCAGGCCCAGGCCGATCAGGGTCGGCCATGGTCCATAGGGAAATTGCACGCCGGCCAGTTGCCCTCCGGCGTAATACGACAACGGGCCCGCCACGGCGCCCAGCAAGCTCCCCAGCCACCACGGGCGGGCGGTCCACTGCAGGCAATGACGCAAGGTGGTGGCCAGAAGTGCCCACAACAGCATCAGCCACAGGGGGATCAGCGGCGCGACATCGTTGAATTCGAACACTCCCAGCCAGCGTAATGCACTGTCGACGGCGGTACCCAGCAGGACCACGCTGAGGATCAGGCGGCCTTCATCCGCCCATCGACTGATCCACAGCAGATGAACCACCACGATCGCCAGCGCCACCAGTAACCACAAACTGTTGCCTCCGATCACGCAGGCAAACCAGCCGAGCTGGAACAGCAGGGCGTTGGCCAGACGCTCAGGCATCGAAGCGGCCGAGCAACGGCGCAGGCATCGCCGCGGGTTTGGCCAGCAGCAACTGGGCGGTCCCGATGGTGCGCTCCAGAAAACCACCTTCGCAGTAGCACAGGTAAAACTCCCACAGCCGCAGGAAGCCGTCGTCGTAGCCCAACTCGCTCAGACGCCCCTGGGCACGGCGAAAATTCTCATGCCACAGGCGCAGGGTTCGCGCGTAGTGCAGGCCAAAATCCTCCATGTGCAGCAGGTTCATGTCGGTGTCGCGGCTGACGATTTCCAGCATCTTCTGCACGCAGGGCAGGGCTCCGCCGGGGAAAATGTAGCGCTGAATGAAATCCACGTTGTTCCTGGCCTGTTCGTAACGCTGTTCGCGAATGGTGATGGCCTGCAACAGCATCAGGCCGTTGCTCTTGAGCAGGTGCGCGCATTGCTTGAAGTAAACGGGCAGGAACCGATGACCCACGGCTTCGATCATCTCGATCGACACCAGCTTGTCGTATTGCCCGGTGAGGTCGCGATAGTCCTTGAGCAACAGCGTCACCTGGTCCTGCAGCCCCAGCGCCTCGATGCGTCGGGCGGTATAGGCGTACTGCTCTTTGGAGAGTGTGGTGGTGGTGACGTTACAGCCATAATGCTGGGCCGCGTACAGCGCCATGCTGCCCCAGCCGGTGCCGATTTCCAGCAGGTGGTCGCTCGGCTTCAGGTCGAGCTTCTGGCAGATCCGTTCCAGCTTGTTCAACTGCGCCTGTTCGAGGCTGTCCTCGGGGCTGCGAAATTGCGCGGCCGAGTACATCATGGTTGGGTCGAGAAACTGTTCGAACAGGTCATTGCCCAGGTCGTAATGAGCGGCAATGTTTTTTCGCGAGCCCTCGCGGGTATTGCGGTTGAGCCAGTGCAACCCTTGAACCAGCGGCCGGCCCAGCGTGGCCAGGCCACCTTCCAGGGCGTCCAGCACCTCAAGGTTGCTGACGAATACCCGGACCACGGCGGTCAGGTCCGGTGAGCTCCAGTAACCATGGATGAACGCCTCCCCGGCGCCGATCGAGCCGTTGCTCGCCACCAGCCCCCACGCGGCAGGGTCGAGGATCTGGATTTCACCCAGCAAGGAATGGCCGGTGCTGCCGAACACCAGGCGCTCACCGTCCTCGACGACCACCAGTTGCCCATGCTTGAGGTGCGCCAGTTGGCGCAGGACGCAGCGGCGCAGCAGCGAACCGCTCAAACCGTTGAGGGCGAGCAGGTTGGTTTTGGCCGAAATGCTAATGGACTTCATGACGATGATCCTTGGGCGCAACGGTGGCGGTCTGGAAACTGCCATCGGCAGCCTGATGGGAAAAGATCGGTACGCGTTTGAACAGCAGGCGCATCGCTTGCCAATAGATCGCCAGACCGGTTTTCGCGGTCATCCACGGGAAGCGCCTCAAATAACGGTGCAGGTTGGCGCGGTCCAGCGCTTCGCGTTTGAGGCTGAGCGTGGCGTCGAACAGTTTCAGCTCACCCTGCCAGTCGGCCATGTGCACGCCGAGTTTTCGCGCAACGGGGCTGAAGCTCATGTGGTGCTCAAGATCACGCGGCAGAAAGGGCGACACATGGAAGGACTTCGCCACGGCAAAGTGCTGGTGAAAATCGTGCAGGTGTTCAGGAACCCTGGCCGGCAAGACGTAGTGATAGCGCTCGCGCCAGGGGGTGTTGGTGACCTCGGCGAGGATCGCCGCCAGTTGGCCATCCACTTCATGGCAGTAGAAAAAACTCACCGGGTTGAACGACAAACCCCAGCTACGCGGTTGGGTCAACAGGCAGATCGAACCTTGCGGTGCATGGCCAATCGCCTGGCGGACCTGTTCGCGCACCGCATCTATCAGGCGCATGCCGTTGCCGGTAAAGGCCTTGAGGTAGTCGCTTTCACGGAATGAAAAAGGTGAAAAGCGCTGGTTGCCGGCCAGTGGCGACAGCCCGAGCACGGCGTCCTGCTCGTCGAGATCGAGGTACAGCAGGCCGATCCGGTAACGGAATTGATGCTGTCGGGGGGCGAATCGCCGATGGCGGATCCAGCCGCTGTAGAGGGCGCTGTTCACAAGGTCTGCCCCAATGAGCTGGCCACGCGCAAGGCACTGACCACGCCATCTTCATGAAAACCGTTGGCCCAATAGGCCCCGCAATAGTAGGTGTGCAGTGCGCCGTTCAGTTCTTCCCAGCGTTGCTGTGCGGCCACCGCTGTCACGCTGTATTGCGGATGGGCGTAGGTGAATCTGTGCAGCACCTTCGATGGGGTGATGCCGGCGCTCTGGTTGAGGCTGACGCAGAACGTCGTGTCGCTCTGAATACCCTGGAGAATGTTCATGTTGTAGGTCACGGCGGCCCGGGTATGACCGCTGCCGCCGAGGCGGTAATTCCAGCTCGCCCAGGCCAGTTTCCTCGAAGGCAGCAAACGCGTGTCGGTGTGCAGCACCACTTCGTTGTTGGCGTAGGGCAGGGCACCGAGGATCGACTGCTCGGCGGCACTCGGGGCGGCCAGCAGGTTCAACGCTTCAACGCTGTGGCAGGCGAACACCACCTTGTCGAAATGCTCGCTGCCGGCGGCACTGTGGATCACCACGCCATCGGCGGAGCGCTCGACCCGTGTCACCGGGCAATCGAGGCGTATCCGGTCTTTGAACGAGCGGGTCAAGGGATCGATGTAGGCGCTTGATCCACCCTCGATCACGCACCATTGAGGGCGATTGCTGACCGACAGCAAGCCGTGATTCTTGAAGAAACGGACAAAGAATTGCAGCGGAAAACCGAGCATGTCGGCCATCGACATGGACCAGATCGCGGCGCCCATCGGCACGATGTAATGCAGGGTGAAGCGCTCGCCGTAGCCGTTGGCGGCCAGGTAATCGCCCAGCTTGGTATGGGCGGCGATGCGGCCTTCGGCAAGGTCGCGCGGGGCTTGCTTGTTGAAGCGCAAAATGTCTCGCAGCATGCCCAGGAACCCGGGCGAGAACAGGTTGCGGCGTTGCGCGAACAGGCTGTTGAGGGTGTTGCCGTTGTATTCCAGGCCCGTCTCGGGGTCGGTGACCGAGAAGCTCATCTGCGTCGGCTTGAAGCCCACGCCGATCTGGCCCAGCAATCGAATGAAGTTCGGGTAGGTCCAGTCGTTGAACACAATGAAGCCGGTGTCCACGCAGTAGGTCCGGCCATCGACGGCTACCTCCACGGTATGGGTATGGCCGCCGAGGCGAGCATCGGCCTCGAACAGGGTGATCTCGTGGTTTCGATTGAGCAGGTAAGCACTGGTCAGCCCCGAGATGCCGCTGCCGATGATGGCGATGTTCATGTCGGATCCTTGATCGGCGGGCTGCTGCGCACCATGCGTTTGCCGATGGCGAATTTCACCCCGTTGGGCATTTTCGACAGGGGCCAGAGCGCTGCCATGAACAGGGCGGGGAACGCGATCTCCAGGGGACGATCCTTCAGCTTGTTGAAGATGTGGCGCGCGGCTTTGCCCACTGGCCAACTGAGCGGCATGGGAAAGTCGTTTTTGGCCGTCAGGGGGGTGTCGACGAAACCCGGGCTGACCACGGTGACCTCGATGCCTTCCGGCGCCAGGTCCAGGCGCAGGGACTCGAACAGGTAGCGCAGCCCGGCTTTCGAGGCGCCGTAGGCTTCGGCACGGGGCAGCGGCAGATAGGTCACTGAACTGGCGACCCCCACCAGGTGAGGCGCGACACCTTTGCGCAACAGAGGCAAGGCCGCTTCGATGCAGTAACTGCTGGCCAGCAGGTTGGTACGCACCACGTGCTCGATGATCGACGCGTCGAACTGGCGAGCGTCGACGTATTCGCAGGTCCCTGCGTTGAGAATCACGGTATCCAGCGTGCCCCAGGCGTCGGCTATCTGCTCGCCGATTTCGCGGACGGTCTGGCTGTTGGTCAGGTCGCCGGGCACCACCAGCACTTGTCCCGGATAGCGTTGCGAGAGGATTTTCAGCGGTGCGACCGAGCGCGCGCTGGCGGCCAGGTGAGCGCCGGTTTTCAGGATCTCTTCGGCCAGCGCGGCGCCAATCCCGCTGCTGGCACCGGTCAACCAATAGCGTCTCGGAGCTGTACGACTCATCCCATTCTCCTTTTCAGCCAGGCAATGGCCCTGCCCAGTACGGGTAAATGCTCATAAAGCAGGGCGCCGGCATCGAAGTAATCCCGGTGCCGATAGACCTTGTCGCGCCAGCGCAGGTGGGAGCAGCCGTCGACCCGAATCAGCCGGCCACCGGCCAGGCGCGGATGGCGATAGCTCATGACCCAGCGCAGGTAGCCTTCGCCCTCGGCGACCTGGTCAAAGCCATGGAAGTCGAAACGCAGTTCACTGACATTGGCGTAGAGATCATTGAAATAGCGCCGCAAGTCCCCAAGCCCCTGCACGTCATGCAGGGGGTCGGTGAAATGCACATCGGCGCTGTACAGCTCGTCCAGGCGCTGCAGGTTGTCCTTGTTCAGGTCGGCGAACTGCCGGGCAAAACGCCGCAGAAAATCACTCATACCCATCTCCGGCGTGCTGCCGTGACGGCAGGTTCTTGAACGCGGCCAATGCACGGGCGCGGGAGGCGCCGAGGTCGACGATCGGCGAAGGGTAGTCCGCCACCCCGAACAGGCCGCCGAGGTTGGCCGGGTTGTGCACGTCCTTTCGACCCAGGCCCGCCAGCTCCGGGAGCCAGTGCTTGATGAACAGGCCTTCGCGGTCGAATTTTTCCGATTGGCTGAGCGGGTTGAATATCCTGAAGTAGGGCGCCGAATCGGTGCCGGTGGAGGCACTCCATTGCCAGCCGCCATTGTTCGCTGCGAGGTCGCCATCGATCAGGTGCCGCATGAAAAAACGTTCGCCTTCGCGCCAGTCGATCAGCAGGTTCTTGGTCAGGAACATCGCCACGACCATGCGTAAGCGGTTGTGCATCCAACCGGTTTCCAGCAGTTGGCGCATCGCCGCGTCGATGATCGGCAGTCCGGTGCGCGCTTGTTGCCAGGCCAGCAGCTCCTGCGGCGCCTTGCGCCAGGCCAGTGCCTCGGTTTCCGGGCGGAAGGCGCGGTGTCGCGAGACACGCGGATAACCCACCAGAATGTGTTTGTAGAACTCGCGCCACAGCAGTTCGTTGATCCAGGTGACTGCACCGACCTTGCCGCTTTCGAACTCGCCCTGGTTACTTTGCAAGGCGCCGTGCAGGCATTGGCGCGGGGAAATGACACCCGCCGCGAGGTAGGCCGAAAGCTGGCTGGTGCCGGGCTTGGCCGGAAAGTCACGCTCGCTCTGGTAGTAGTCGATCTGTGCATCGACGAAGGTGTCGAGGCGCCGCTGGGCTTCGTGCTCACCGGCGGGCCACAGGGCGCGCAGGGTCTCGCCGGGTGTCTCGAAACCTTCCACGGCGGCGGGAATGTCATCGCTGTCGATGTTCAACTTCGATTGCGCCATCGGCGCGGTCACACGGTTGGGCAGCGAACGGTGCAGGCGCTCGTAACACACCTTGCGGAACTGACTGAACACTTGAAAGTAGGTGCCGGTTTTGGTCAGCACGGTGCCAGGCTTGAAGAGCAATTGGTCGAGATAGCTTTGCAAACCGATGCCGTGACGTTGCAGCAGGTCGGCCACTGCCGCGTCGCGACGACTTTCGTTGATGCCGTATTCCTCGTTGACGTGCACCGTCTGGATGCCCAACTGGCGGCACAGATCGAGCACGACCTGCGGCGCTTCATCCCAGCGAGCGGCCGTGCGGATCAGCAATGGAATGTTGAGTTCGCCAAGGGCCTTGCTCAACTCGCCGAGGTTGCGCAGCCAGAAATCCACCTTGCAAGGCGCGTCGTCATGGGTCAGCCATTGCTCAGGGCTCAGCAGATAGACCGCGACACACGGACCGCGTGCGGCGGCGGCCGAGAGGGCGGTGTTGTCATGTAGGCGCAAGTCACTGCGCAGCCAGATCAGTTGCATGGTGGTGTCTGCGCTCATCTTAGAAAAGCCCACGCTGAACCCATTGCCGATGCGCCGATAACGGGTCTTCGGCCAGGGACAAATCAGCGATCTCGGAGGTTTTTGCGGACAGCTCGGTGTGATGGATGCACACCGTGGGCCCGGCGATCATTTTTGGGCAATTGACGCCATTCAACAGTTTCGGCAACTGCGACAGGTTGATCGCCATGCTGGAATACAACAGGACGCCTCGGGCTTGCAGGTGATCGACGGCCAGCGCCAGTTCGCCCGCCGGCAGCGGCCAGTCGAACACCTCCACCGCACAATCGGCGCTGCTGATCAGCCACGCGGTCAACCACAGGCCCGGTTCCAAGGGCCGGTCCGAATGATTGATCAACAGCAGCGGTGTGCTGCGCAACTGGCGGTTGTTGTGGTAAACCCGCGCGCCGAACTTGCTGCGCAGCCAGGAATGAACGAACACCCGCTCCATCTGCGCGCCGAACTGCCCTTGCCAGCGCTGTTCCAGGTCGGCCAGCAACGGCATCAGCAGGTGTTCGCACAGGGTTTGCGGCGGGTACAACGCGATGGCCTGATTGACGGTGTCATCCAGGCTGCGCTCGTTCAACTGCATGATTGCCTGCAACAGGGTATTGCGCAGCACCTGCCAGTCGTTCTCCACCGGGACGCTGGTCGTCTGGGGCGTGTCGAGCAAATGCTTGACCTGGCTGACGGCCACGCCGCGATTGAGCCAGGTGAGAATCGTCAGGATGCGTTGCACGTGCTCGGCATTGAACAGCCGATGCCCCTTGGGTGTGCGTTGCGGCACGATCAGGCCATAGCGACGCTCCCAGGCGCGCAGCGTGATGGCGTTGACCCCGGTCTGCCGGGCGACTTCGCGAATCGGCAGCCAGCCCTCGTCGAGGGCTTTTTTGAAGTCGGCGCCGAGGTCTTCGCCGGCACTGCTGTCAATGGCACTTTTCATTAGATGGCGTTTCGCAGGCTGAGTTTTTCCGGGTGCGGTTGCAGGTACACCTGCTGCGCGATGTACGGATCCGGGTGTTGCCGAAAGTAGTGTTTGAGCAGCGTCAGCGGCACCACCAGCGGCACGATGCCGTGGCGGTACTGACCGATGACGTGCTGCATTTCCTGCTTGTCTTCAGCGCTGATGACCCGCTTGAGGTAGCCACTGAGGTGTTGCAGCACGTTGCTGTGGGTACGGCGCGTGGCGCATTGCTTCAACGCCGCCATCAACTCGCTGAAATAGCGTGGGCCGAGTTCTTCCGGATCGGTGTGGCCCATGTTGCCCAGCAGATTGCCCAGGGTTTTGTATTGCACCGGGTGATGGGCCATCAGCAGGTATTTGTAGCGCGAGTGGAAATCGATCAGTGCGCGTCGAGTCAGGCCATCCCGTCGCAACTGCTGCCAGTCGCTGTAGGCGAACACGCGGGTGAGGAAGTTTTCCCGCAGCACGGGGTCATTCAGCCGACCCGCTTCTTCCACCGGCAGGTCCGGGTGCCGGGCACAGAACGCCTGGGCATAAATGCCACGGCCGCCACCGTCGACCGGCGCGCCGTTGGCGTGATAGACCTTGACCCGTTCCAGGCCGCACGACGGCGATTTCTGCATGAAGATGTAGCCGCAGATATCGTTCAGCTCGGCGGCCATCTTCTCGCCGTACTCGGCCAGCGGCCGGGTGACGTTCAGGTCGGGCTGGGTGGTGCCGACGGCTTCGGGTTGATCGGCGTGGCCCACCAGGCGAATCGGTTGCCGGGGGATGCCGAGCCCGATCGCCACTTCCGGGCATACCGGCACGAAATCAAAGTACTCGGTGAGGGTGCGGCTGCACAGGTCCGACTGCTTGTGTCCGCCGTTGAAACGGACCTCGGCACCCATCAGGCAGGCGCTGATGGCGATTTTTGGTTTCATGGCAGTGTCGGACATCGGAGCACCTCGAATCTAAACCTGTACAGATTGCTAAATCTGTACAACATGACTTCATCATAGATTCAAAGGTGTACAAGTCAAATCATTTGTATAGGTTTTAAGGGCCATTGTGGGAGCGAGCCTGCTCGCGATGGTCGCAGGATCAACGCGGGTATTCGGACAGCCAGCGTTACTGTTGACGACGATCGCGAGCAGGCTCGCTCCCGCGGAAATTTCTCACCGGGATCTATTTCCAGCCCAGCCGCCAGGCGTCGCTGTCTTTCAGGGTCTGCCAGGCGAGCCGTTGACTGCGCTGGGTCAACACCGCCTGCAACTCGACGTCCAGCACAGTGCCTTCTTCATCGCGGTACAGTTCGGTCACCAGAAAGTGCTTCTCGCGGTTTTGCGGATGGGCTGCTGTCCATTTCGACAGCAGCAATTTACGCGGGTTGATGCGGTTCATTGCAGGTGGGCGTGCAAGCGCCGTGCAGCCTCCTGACCACTGAGCCAGGCACCCTCGACCCGACCTGACAGGCACCAGTCGCCACAGGCGTAGAGGCCCAGGTCGGCATCGGCCAGCGTGCCCCATTCATGGCTGCTGGCAGGGCGCGCATACAGCCAGCGGTGCGCCAGACTGAAGGAAGGCGCCGGCATGCTGCTGTGCAGCAGTTCGGCGAATGCACCGTGCAATTGCTCGATCACGGCTTCCTTGGACAGGTCGATGTGTTGCCGGCTCCAGCTGCTTGTCGCGTGCAACACCCAGGTGTCCAGCGCGTTGTCGCGCCCTGGCTTGCTGCGGTTGCGGGCCAGCCAGTCGAGCGGGCTGTCCTGCACGAAGCAGCCTTCCATGGGGGTGTCCAACGGTGTATCGAACGCCAGCGCGACGGCCCAGGTCGGGTCCATTTTGACCCCGGCGGCGGCACCGGCGAGCTTCGGCGCCGAGGCCAGCAGCGCGGTGGCTTGAGGCGCTGGCGTGGCGATGATCACGTGGCTGAACGGGCCGTGGGTGAAACCCTCGGCGTCCTGCAGATGCCAATGCTCTTCACCGCGATAGACTTCGGTGATGCGGCAGGCAAACTGCACTTGCGAATCACCGAGCAGGCCACGGGTGATAGCGCTCATGTGGGGCGTACCGACCCAGCGGGTCTGTTCGTCCGGCGACAGGTTCAACTGACCGCCGTGGAATGTATAGAGCTGCGGCGTCCACTCGTCGACCCAGCCTTTGCTTTGCCAGCGCTGGACTTCCGTGACAAAGCGACGGTCGCGCGCGGTGAAATACTGCGCTCCCATGTCCAGGGCGCCGGCGTCGCTGCGCTTGCTCGACATGCGTCCGCCGCTGCCGCGGCTTTTATCGAAAAGTTGAACGACATGCCCGGCCTCCGTAAGGGCCTGAGCGGCCGAGAGTCCGGCGATGCCGGTGCCGATGATTGCGATAGGTACAGTCATGGGGGCCTCGTTTGCCTTTCTGTACAGACTACGCTGTGGATGAAACCTGTACATAATTATTTTTTGGTATAACTTTTAGCATTATCGTTCTGACAGCTTGGCCTATTGTTAAACACAGAGCCTGTCCGATATCAAAGATTCCCTGCTTATAAAAATAGACTAGTGATCAGGGTAAAACGCCACGCGAGGAAGATGTCATGCACATATTGCTGACCGGCGGTACTGGTTTGATAGGACGTCAACTCTGCCGACACTGGTTGAGTCAGGGGCATCGTTTGACCGTCTTGAGCCGCACGCCTGAAAAAGTCGCGAAAATCTGTGGTGCCGGTGTACGCGGTGTCGCGCTGCTCGAAGACCTCGGGCAAGAGCCTGTCGACGCAATCGTCAACCTCGCGGGTGCGCCGATTGCCGACCGACCCTGGACATCCCGGCGCAAGGCCCTGCTCTGGAGCAGCCGGATTACCCTGACCGAAACCCTGCTGGCCTGGATGGAACAGCGTGAGCACAAACCGCAGGTGTTGATCTCGGGGTCGGCGATCGGTTGGTACGGCGACGGGGGCGAGCGGGAGTTGACCGAAGACTCGGCACCGGTGATCGACGATTTCGCCAGCCAGTTGTGCATTGCCTGGGAGGAAACCGCACAGCGTGCCGAAGGGTTGGGAGTGCGGGTGGTGTTCATTCGGACCGGGCTGGTCCTGTCCGCCGAGGGCGGCTTTTTGTCGCGGCTGCTGCTGCCGTTCAAACTGGGGCTGGGCGGGCCTTTGGGCAATGGTCGGCAGTGGATGCCCTGGATCCATATCAAGGATGAAATCGGCCTGATTGATTTTCTTCTGCATCAGAAAAGTGCCAGCGGTCCTTATAATGCCTGCGCGCCCAAACCGGTGCGCAATCGTGAGTTCGCCAAGACGTTGGGCAGCGTGCTGCACCGACCGGCGTTCATGCCGATGCCGGCGCTGGCGTTGAAAGTCGGCCTGGGCGAATTGTCATCGTTGTTGCTGGGCGGCCAGAAGGCCTTGCCGGCTCGCTTGCTGGAAGCGGGCTACACCTTTGAGTTCACTGATCTGCGCGCGGCTCTGGACGACTTGTCCAGCCGCCTTTGAAATAGGAAGTTGCATGACCGATCACGCGTTGCTCCTGGTCAACCTGGGTTCGCCGGCCTCCACCTCGGTGGCGGATGTGCGCAGCTACCTCAATCAATTTCTGATGGACCCCTATGTGATCGACCTGCCATGGCCGGTGCGACGCCTGCTGGTTTCGCTGATCCTGATCAAGCGCCCGGAGCAGTCGGCTCACGCCTACGCCTCGATCTGGTGGGAGGAGGGTTCGCCGCTGGTGGTGCTCAGTCGTCGCTTGCAGCAGGCCATGAGCACCCAGTGGCATCATGGGCCGGTGGAGCTGGCGATGCGCTACGGCGAACCCTCGATTGAAACGAAACTGGTGCAGCTCGCTGCCCAGGGGCACAAGCGCGTGACCCTCGCGCCGCTTTATCCCCAGTTCGCCGACAGCACGACGACCACGGTGATCGAGGAAGCCAGGCGCGTCGTGCGCGAAAAGAAGCTCGACCTGCAGTTCTCGATCCTCGAGCCGTTTTATGATCAACCCGAATACATCGATGCGCTGGTGGCCAGTGCCACGCCGCACCTGGAGCAGGATTACGATCACCTGCTATTGAGTTTCCATGGGTTGCCGGAGCGGCACCTCACCAAGCTGGACCCGACCGGTCAGCATTGCCTGAAGAATCAGGATTGCTGCCGCAATGCTTCGCCGCAGGTGTTGGCCACCTGTTATCGCGCGCAATGCCTGCGCACGGCGGCAGCGTTCGCCAAGGGCATGGGCTTGCCGGAGGACAAGTGGTCCGTGTCGTTCCAATCGCGCCTGGGGCGGGCGAAATGGATCGAACCCTACACCGAGGCCCGCCTGGATGAACTGGCCAAAAGCGGCGTGAAGAAAGTGCTGGTGATGTGCCCGGCGTTCGTTGCCGATTGCATCGAGACCCTGGAAGAGATCGGCGATCGTGGCAAGGAGCAGTTCCGCGAGGCGGGTGGAGAGGAATTAGTGCTGGTGCCGTGCCTCAACGATGATCCGCAGTGGGCGCGGGCGTTGAACACGCTGTGCGAAAGGGCGCCGTTGGCGCTTTAGAGGCTTGGTCGATCGCTGCCCGGAGCAAGCCCGCTCCCCCATTGGATGTGTGATGCTACGGATCCAGTGTGGGAGCGAGCCTGCTCGCGATAGCGACGTCAGTCACAGCAAATACTTGCAGCCTTACAACAAAGGCTCATCCGCCTTCTTGTTCTTCCAGCCGTCATTGCCCGGCAAAATCAGGTTCAGCCCGATCGCCACCACCGCGCACAGCGCGATGCCTTTGAGGCCAAAGTCGTCCGGGCCGGTGCCGGTGCCGACCAGCACGCCGCCAATCCCGAACACCAGCGTGACCGAGACAATCACCAGGTTGCGCGCCTCGCCCAGGTCGATCTTGTGGCGAATCAGCGTGTTCATGCCCACTGCCGCAATTGAGCCGAACAACAGGCACAGGATTCCGCCCATCACCGGCACCGGAATGCTTTGCAGCAACGCGCCGAATTTGCCGATGAACGCCAGGCTGATGGCGAAGATCGCCGCCCAGGTCATGATTTTCGGGTTGTAGTTCTTGGTCAGCATCACTGCGCCGGTCACTTCGGCATAGGTGGTGTTGGGTGGGCCGCCGAACAGACCGGCTGCGGTGGTGGCAATGCCGTCGCCGAACAGCGTGCGGTGCAGGCCGGGTTTCTTCAGGTAGTCGCGACCGGTCACGCTGCCGACGGCAATCACCCCGCCGATGTGCTCGATGGCTGGCGCCAGTGCCACCGGTACGATGAACAGGATCGCCTGCCAGTTGAACTCCGGCGCAGTGAAGGCCGGAATGGCGAACCACGGTGCGGCGGCGATCCTGGCGGTGTCGACGACGCCGAAATAGAACGACATGGCGAAGCCCACCAGCACGCCGGAAATGATCGGCACCAGGCGGAAAATGCCCTTGCCGAACACCGCGACGACCAGGGTGGTCAGCAGCGCCGGCATCGAGATCAGCATCGCGGTCTGGTAGTGGATCAGCTCGGTGCCGTCCCCCGCCTTGCCCATCGCCATGTTGGCGGCGATCGGAGCCATGGCCAGGCCGATGGAGATGATCACCGGGCCAATCACCACCGGCGGCAGCAACCGGTCAATAAAGCCGGTGCCCTTGATCTTCACGGCCAGGCCGAGGAAGGTGTAGACGAAACCCGCCGCCATCACGCCGCCCATGGTCGCCGCGAGCCCGAACTGGCCCTTGGCGAGAATGATCGGGGTAATGAAGGCGAAGCTCGATGCCAGGAATACCGGCACCTGGCGTCCGGTGACGACCTGAAACAGGATCGTCCCCAGGCCCGCGGTGAACAGCGCCACGTTGGGGTCGAGGCCGGTAATCAGCGGCATCAACACCAGGGCGCCAAACGCCACGAACAGCATCTGGGCGCCGGACAGCACCGTGCGCCAGAGCGGATCGTTGAACTCCTGCTGCATGGTTACGCGTCCTTCTGCTTGGTGCCGAAGATCTTGTCGCCGGCATCGCCCAGGCCAGGAATGATGTAGCCATGTTCGTTGAGCTTCTGGTCAATCGAGGCGGTGTAGATGGTCACGTCCGGGTGAGCCTTCTCGACAGCGGCGATGCCTTCGGGCGCCGCGACCAGGACCATGGCGCGGATGTCACGGCAACCGGCCTTTTTCAGCAGGTCGATGGTGGCGACCATGGAGCTGCCGGTGGCGAGCATCGGGTCGATGATCATCGCCAGGCGTTCGTCGATTTCCGGAACCAGTTTTTCCAGATAGGTGTGGGCCTGCAGCGTCTCCTCGTTGCGGGCCACGCCCACGGCACTGACCTTGGCGCCCGGAATCAGGCTGAGCACGCCTTCGAGCATGCCGATACCGGCGCGCAGGATCGGCACGACGGTGATTTTCTTGCCGGCGATTTTCTCCACCGACACGGTGCCGCACCAACCTGGAATATCGTAGGTTTCCAGCGGCAGGTCCTTGGTGGCTTCATAGGTCAGCAGGGCGCCGACTTCCTGGGCGAGTTCGCGAAAATTCTTGGTGCTGATGTCTGCGCGGCGCATCAGGCCGAGTTTATGACGGATCAGCGGATGGCGGATCTCGAGGATGGGCATGGGAAAGGCTCCGGCGGCGGGCAAAAAAACCGGCCTAGATTAATCTATCCGAGGGTGTTGTCCTATAGACATAGAGTACGTTAGTCCACAAACGCTTGATCTGACCTCGCGGGATGCGTACCTTTGCCCGCTTTTCCTGAACCGCCACCCTTGGAGAGCGCCATGTCCGCTGATCTCGAGCATATCCGTCAAATCATGCGAGAGGCTGACTGCCTGTACACCGAAGCTGAAGTCGAGGCGGCCATCGCCCGCGTGGGTGCGCACATCAATGAGCAACTGGCCGACAGCAACCCGGTGGTGTTCTGTGTGATGAACGGCGGTCTGATTTTCGCCGGCAAGCTGCTCACCCACCTGCAATTCCCGCTGGAAGCGTCCTACCTGCACGCCACCCGCTATCGCAATGAAACCAGCGGCGGCGATTTGTTCTGGAAAGCCAAGCCGGAAGTGTCGTTCATCGACCGCGATGTGCTGATCATCGACGACATCCTCGACGAAGGTCACACCCTGGGCGCGATCATCGACTTCTGCAAACACGCCGGTGCGCGCAAGGTGCACACCGCCGTGCTGATCGACAAGGACCACGACCGCAAGGCGCGTCCGGACCTGAAAGCCGATTTCGTCGGCCTGCCGTGCATCGACCGCTACATCTTCGGCTATGGCATGGACTACAAGGGCTACTGGCGCAACGCCAACGGGATTTTTGCCGTTAAAGGAATGTAAGCCATGAGCACGCCGCGCTTTCTTGACCAGACCCTGTTCAGCGAACTTGCCGAGAAAGCCGGGGCCAATCCTCGCGGGCGCCAGCACCACAACTTCCATCAGATGGAGGAGCCTTGCCACCGAATGGCGGTGGGCTTGCAACCGGCGACGTACATCCCGCCGCATCGACACCTGGGGCACGACAAGGCGGAAACGCTACTGGTCCTCAAAGGACGCCTGGGCCTGTTGATCTTCGACGAGTCCGGCGCGGTGGTGCGCAAACAGATCCTTCAGGCGGGTGGCGAGTGCGTGGGGGTGGACCTGCCGCCCGGCGTGTTCCACGGCCTGGTGGTGCTGGAAGCCGACAGCCTGATGTTCGAGTGCAAGGCCGGCCCTTACCGGCCGGTGGGCGAAGGTGAGCTCGCGTCTTGGGCGCCCCGTGAAGGCGAGCCTGGCGTGGCTGAGTACCAGGCCTGGATGCGTGGGCAGTTCATGGAACGTCTGTAGGAGTGAGCTTGCTCGCGAAGCATGCATGACCAATGCGCGGTACCAGACTGCCAGCGTTATTGTTAATGTCCATCGCGAGCAAGCTCGCTCCTACAAGAGGTCTGTGATGAATCCGTTGATCCGCTGCTGCGCCGCCCTGTTGCTCTCCCTCAGCCTGCCGCTGGCGGCCGCGCCTGCGCCGATGCACGCGCAGTTCCTGCCGCCCGATGACCTGACCCTGAGGGAGGCCGAGCCTGAGCAACAACAGTTGCTGCAGGTCACCGAGTACTCGGTGGTGGTCGGCAGCCAGCGCCAGTCCAACCAGCAGCCGATCCCGGTGACCTCGCCCTTGCTGATTCGCCTGAAGGGCAAGTCCTTGAACAAGGGCGCGACCATCAATCAGGTGCTGGTGAACTTCGACGGCGAAAGCAAAAGCCTGAAAAAGCCGATCTACGACGACAAGAGCAAGACCCTGACGCTGTTTTACCCGCTGGCGCAATACCGCGTGGTGATCGACCTGTTGCGTAATGAAACGGTGTATTGCCAGTTCCTCAGCTACGCCAACGGCCATGTCTGGGCTGACCTGCACACCGGCGCCGTGCGTTCGCGTTGAGCCGGGCGGTCGGTGAAGGGTAAACTGCCTGCCCCGTGAAATGTCTGCGAGCTGGAGTCGGCAATGCGTAAAGATAAGAAGCAAGTGATTGGTGACGAGATCGGCGACGAGCAGATCAAGTTGTTCCTCGATTTCGACCCGGTCGACGCCACTTCGCCGTCCCTGCACAAACTGATCAAGGCCTATCGTGGCCTGCGTATCGATGACTTCGAGCGCTTCCTGGTGTTCTTCGTTGCCGCCGGCTTTGATCTGGATGGCAAGGACGCACAGGGCAACGATTTCATTGCGTTGATCAAGGACCAGCGCAACGCCGCCGAATACATCGAGCTGATCAACGCCGCGCGCGGCTGACGGCTTTCAGGCGGCACAAAAAAACGCCCCGCTCTCGATGAGAGCGGGGCGTTTTTCATGGGCTCGAATCAAGCGAAGCTTGGCGTCTCGCTGCTTTCTTCGACCAGTTCCAGCGCGATGTTGTTCTGCGCGTTGATCTTGCGGTACAGCGCGGCATCGGTTTCCAGCTGTTTTTCACGGGCCGGGAAGATTTCCGCCAGTTTGGTGGCCCATTCGCCGGACGCTTTGCCCGGGAAACATTTCTCGATCAGTTCCAGCATGATCGAAACGGTCACCGAGGCACCAGGCGAAGCGCCGAGCAGTGCCGCCAGGGAACCGTCTCTGGCCGCGACCAGTTCGGTACCGAATTGCAGGATGCCGCCCTTTTTCGGGTCCTTCTTGATGATCTGCACCCGTTGGCCAGCCACTTCCAGGCGCCAGTCCTCGGCTTTGGCCTGAGGGTAGAAGCGGCGCAGGGACTCCAGGCGCTGCTCCATCGATTGCATCACTTCGCTGACCAGGTACTTGGTCAGGTCCATGTTGTTCTTCGCCACGGCAAGCATCGGACCGATGTTGCCGGCGCGAACCGACAGCGGCAGGTCCATGAAGGAGCCGTGCTTGAGGAACTTGGTGGTGAAACCGGCATAAGGTCCGAACAGCAGGGACTTCTTGCCATCGACCACACGGGTGTCCAGGTGCGGCACGGACATGGGCGGCGAACCCACGGCGGCCTGGCTGTACACCTTGGCCTGGTGGTGTTTGACCACTTCCGGGTTGTCGCAACGCAGCCACTGGCCGCTGATCGGGAAGCCGCCGAAGCCTTTGCTTTCCTCGATGCCCGAGGCCTGCAGCAACGGCAACGCCGCGCCGCCCGCGCCAAGGAACACGAACTTGGCGTCGACTTCACGGGTATTGCCGCTGTTGACGTCCTTGATGCTGACGGTCCAGCCGCCGTTGTTGCGCTTCAGGCCGGTCACGCGCTTGCAGTACTTGACCTGGGCATCGGGCGCGCTGGTCAGGTGCTTGAGCAACTGGTTGGTCAGGGCGCCGAAGTTGACATCGGTGCCATTGATGACGCGGGTCGCGGCGAGCACTTCATCAGCCGGACGGCCTGGCATCATCAGCGGCATCCACTCGGCCATTTTGGCCTTGTCTTCGGTGTACTCCATGTCGGCGAAGGCGTGATGCTTGCTCAGCACCTTGAAGCGTTCCTTGAGGAACGATACGCCACTGTCGCCTTGAACGAAGCTCAGGTGCGGCACCGGACTGATGAAGGATTTGCACGAACCGAAGGTGCCTTTTTTGGTCAGGTAGGACCAGAACTGCTTCGACACCTCGAACTGGGTGTTGATGTGCACGGCTTTCTTGATGTCGACGACGCCGTCGGCGCCCTGGGGCGTGTAGTTGAGCTCACACAGCCCGGCGTGACCGGTACCGGCGTTGTTCCACGGGTTGGAACTCTCCGCCGCACCGGAATCCATCAGCTCGACGACTTCCAGCTTGATCGCGGGGTCGAGCTCTTTGAGCAGCACGGCCAGGGTGGCGCTCATGATGCCGGCCCCTACCAGTACTACGTCGACTGCTTCGTTATGCGCCATTTAACGCGTCTCCAAAATCTGCAGCACCAAATTGACGGCATGGCTGCCAGGAGTGACGGGGCGTATCTGTGTTGCCCCAGGTACCCATGGCAGGATCGCCATGTCCGAATCTTCGCAATTTTTCGCAACTTCGACGGACGCTGCCTGCCGGGCTCGATCAGAGTCACATGAACTCATTTCAGCGGGCGGCTGGCAATTCGACTTATGGTCGAGACCTCCGTTCGTGCAACCAAATCCGTAGCGGACAGGCTTCAGGCTCCGGTGTTCGAGGTGTACTCGGTCCTGTGTCGTCGGGCTGTTTCAGACGCTAATGGTGCATATTCAGACGCAAAACTATTCATTTGCTCGCCACACTCTTGTGAAGTTGTGAAAACCCGTTTTTTTCACGCTCTTTTGAAGACGTGAACCTCAAAAAGGGCTGTCCCAGCCTGGCACCGTGCCCGGATGGATGGCCGCCATGGGGTGCATGACGGGCAAAACGGGCAAACAGCTCAGTGACCGAGCGTAACGACAGCTCTGCAGATTCGCGAAAAGAGGGGGTTGCTCAAGGAACAGCAAGCGCGCCAGCTTCACTCGATCTGTGTGGGCGGCTCTCTGTGGGGCGGTGCGGGGTGCCAAAACCGAAGCATTGGCGATGCTGCGAGGCCCGATCAGGAGACGTCCTTATAATCGGGGGGAGATTGTATCTAAGAAACGCAGGGAAATGGACGTGTTTAATGACTTTTATTAGGCGTCTGGTCAGGTTGCCAGCAGTTGCTGGGCCCTGGCGCGGGGTCGACGCGGGCTGACACGGGCGCTGGCGGGCAGGGGATGATGCAGCCAGTTGAGGCGGATTTCCTCGATTTCGACCCAGCCTTCGCCCATGGGCTGCAGGTTGCATTGCTTGAATGCCTGGCAATGACCGTTGTGATCGAGCAGGGCGAAGCAACGGTGCAACGGTCGAGGTGCAAACAACGAGATCAGGTAGCGCATGGCCGGTTACCTTGAGGGGTGATGGCTGTGGAGGTTGTCAAAAAAGCGTGACGTGCAAGTGTACGGAGGGTGAAATCTGTGTGACAGGCGTGGAATCCGAAGGTCTTGTCGGACTAATCCTTGATTGTTGCGCTGGTTCGCCGCACAGGCGCACCGCTATACTGCCGGCCTGTCTGTGCCTGATTCTGGAGAGAAGAGCATGTTGCAACGCTTGTTGTTCGGTTTGATCACTGTGACCAGCTTGACGCTGGTTGGCTGCGCCCACAGCCCGCAACAACTCAATCCGGAGCCGAAGCTGACGACTCAGCTGGCGCCGGTCGGCCACGGCCAGCCTGTGGTGGTGCGCGTGGTGGATGGTCGTCCTTCACCGACCCTGGGCACCCGTGGCGGTCTGTATCCCGAGACCAGCGCGATCACCGTGCAGGGCGCGCAGATCCTGCCGAAGTTGCAGGCACAGGCCGAAGCGGCCGTGCGTCTGCTGGGCTTCACCCCGACGTCCAATGCCCTGAATGCCCCGCAACTGACCGTCACCCTGGCCGAGCTGAAGTATCAGTCGCCCAAGGAAGGCATGTACGTGACCGAGGCCACCATCGGTGCGACGTTCCGCTCCGATGTGCAGAACGCCAACCGTCGCTACAGCGGTCGTTACGGCGCGTCCCTGGACCAGCGTTTCGGCATGGCGCCGAACCAGGAAACCAACACCAAGCTGGTCAGCGATGTGTTGAGCGATGCGCTGACGCGTCTGTTCAAGGACCCGACCGTGGGTCAGATCCTCGGCGAATGATGCGAGCCCTTGCCGGAGCGAGCAATCTCGTTCCGGCAAGGTAACGTTGGGTTCAGGCCGCTTCGCAATAGAAATCCAGCACACTCACGCCCGTCAGCAAGTCTGCCTCAGGCAGATCCGCATGTTGATGGCCACCCAGCGCGCAGTACACCAGCCAATGTCGATCCTGTACGTTGAAGGCGAGGCTGCCGACCAACGTTTGTTGTTCGTCGCTTTGGGCTATCAGGTAGAGGCGGTCCTGGTTTTCGGCGTGGAGCATGACGATGTCCGTGTCGGTTTTGGTGGGGCGAGAGACTGGCGTATTCAGATGACGAAGCCGTGACGCAGGACAGGAATCTGCCAAATGGTGGGTTATTTATCGCAAAACGGCGGGCAGCCCGGGTGTCTTTCGGTAGAATCCGCGCCGCAGTCGTCGGTTCGGCTGCCACACCCGTTATGTCCGAGGTTCGTGATGTCGCTGCATTTGATGACGCTGTTTACTGCCCATCCCGCCAAATTGATCAACTTGCTGGCCTTGCTGTTCGCCTTCCCGGGCAGCTGGTTGTTGCACGCCACGCGTCGCCGCGAACTGCGCGCCCAGGCCAGTCTCGCCGCGCAGCGCCAGACTCGCCCGAGCGACGAGCCAACCGTGGATTGGGCCACCTTGCGCATGAACCGGTTTTTCTATCGTTTCGGCTTTGCCTGCCTGGGGCTCGCGCTGCTGGTATCGTGGATCAGCACGCGCGTCTGAGCATTCCCAAACACCAATGGGAGCGAGCAGGCTCGCTCCCACAGGTTTGTAACCAGGCAAGACGCATCTAAAGCGGCAACCCGGCCTTCACCCGGTACTGATTACGAACCGGCGTGGCGTATTGCAGCACCAGGAACGGACGATGCGCTTCAGGGCAGGCGTCCAGGCGCTGTTGCCATTCTTCCTCGGCCTTGGCCAGTTCATCGGCGGCAAACACCTGGGCGGCGGTCGGCACCTGCAACTGCGGATCGGCGTCCTGCCACTGCGCGTAAGCCAGGTAGTGCACCGGGAACAGGCGATAGCCTCCCAGAATCTGCTTGTCCATTTCGATCGCCAACTGCTTGGTGTCTTCGAACAGGTCGGTGATCGGCGCGGCGAAGTTCACATGGACCCGGCCCTTGTAGCCGGTGATGCCCTTGGCAATGCTCACATCGTCTTCGCCCGGCGCCTTGGTGTAGCTGCCAGTGGTGGCGCGGATGTAAAGCTCGCGGGCCTTGGCCTGGTCGCACGGGTCGTATTCGTAACTGATCGACACCGGGGTGAGGTTCAGCGAGCGGATGACCTCGCCGAACGGCTCGTCCTTGCGGCTCATGTGGAACATCTTGAGAATCGCCGACTCGGTGCGGTCATCGCCGTCCTTGGCCCGGCCTTCGGCCTGGGCGATCCAGATCGAGGCGCAATCGTTGCGGATCGAGTGGTTGATGTAGGCGGACAGCAGCTGGTAGGCCGCCATTTTTTCCCGGCGCCCGGTGATCGAACGGTGCACGATGAAACTCTTGTTCAGGCGCATCAGGTCGCTGACGAAGGGTTTCTGCAACAGGTTGTCGCCGATCGCGATACGCGGTGTCGGCAGGCCGGCGTGGTACACGGCATAGTTGACGAAGGCCGGGTCCATCACGATGTCGCGGTGGTTGGCGATGAACAGGTAGGCACTGCCGGACTTGAACTGCTCGACACCCGTGTAGGTCACCCCGTCCGTGGCGCGGTCGATGGTGTGGTCGACGTAATACTCGACCTTGTCCTGCAGCGTGGCCACGGAATTGACGCCGGCGAACTCACGACGCAAGCGATGCGCTATAAGAGGTTTGAGCATCCAGCCGAAGGCACCGGCGAAACGCGGAAAGCGGAAGTGGGTGAGGATATCTAGAAACGCCTTGTCGCTGAGCAACCGTGCCAGCACCGCTGGTACTTCGCTATCGTCGTAAGGTCGGATGGCATCGAATTCGCCCATCATGCTCTCTTGTTGGAAACGGCTAGGGTAAGTAAAGGTTTTGATCGAAAACCGACGGGGCACGGTCTGAAAAGGTAGCCAGACACCAATAGCCCTGCAAATAGACCGGCGATTATACGCACAAGTCACCCGGGAGACCGCGATGCTGGAAACCGAGCGCTACGAATGTCCTTATTGTGGGGAGGAAGCCGAGGCGGTGCTGGATTTGTCCGGCGGCGATCAGACCTATATCGAAGACTGTCCGGTCTGTTGTCGGCCCATTACGTTCGTGCTGCAGACGGACGGGCAGGAATGGTTGCTTGAAGTTCACAGCGAAAACGAATGAAAGGGGCGCTCCATGCAGCGGATCTATGAACCGGAAAACCTGATGGAAGGCGAGTTGCTGCAAGGCATGCTGGCCAGCGAAGGCATCGAGGCGCATCTGGCCGGGCGGGATTTGCTTGGCGGCAGCGGTGAGTTGCCCATTTTCGGCCTGCTGGGCTTGTCGGTGGAGGACGACCAGGCGGACAACGCCCGGGCGTTGATCACGGCGTACAATGCCGCGTTGCCGCTGCCCGGCGATGAACCGGACAGTTTTCCCGGCACGCTGGTCTGTTAGGCTGGCGGTCGTTTTATCAAGAGTCGTGCTGCCCCATGTGTGGACGTTATGCCCTGTTTCGCTGGAACCCCGCCTTCGCGGCCCTGCCTGGCTTCCCCGCCGACCAGCAGGCCCAGTGGAATATCTCCCCCAACGATTCGGTGCTGATGCTGCGTGCCGGTCCCGACGGTCAGCGTGAGTTGGCCCGGGCGCGCTGGGGATTGACGCCGCCATGGCTGACCGACCTGTCCCGCACCCCGGCCCATGCCCGGGCCGAAACCGTGGCCGAACAACCGATGTTTCGTCAGGCCTTGCGCGAACGTCGCTGCCTGCTGCCGGCCAACGGTTTTTACGAATGGCGCGGCACCACGCGCAAGCGCCCCTACTGGCTGACGCCGGGAGAAGGTTCGTCGTTGTTCTTTGCAGCCGTCTGGGAAGCCTACCCCGTGCAGGAACAGGTCTGGTTGAGCACGGCCGTGATCACGCAGCCGGCGGCGAGTCAGCGACGGCCGTTGATTCTCGACGCAGCGGGGCAGCAGGCCTGGCTCGATCCCGAGACACCCCTGCATGTGTTGCAGGGGTTGCTGGCCGGGGAGCCGGTGGCCCTGCGCGAGCGGGCGCTGGCCAACCTGGTGAATGATCCGAAGTTGAACGGGCCGGAGTGTCTCACCCCCGGCTGATCGGCTGATTCGGGCGTTCCGACGATGGGGTCCTTGGATCAAACCTTGAACTGATTGATCAACCGCCGCTGTTGCTCCGCCAGTTTGGTCAGGCCCGCGCTGGCGGCGCTCGATTCATCGGCGCCGCCCGCCACTTCATTGGCCACCTGGCCGATGTTGATCACATTGCGATTGATGTCATCGGCCACCGCGCTCTGTTCCTCGGCCGCACTGGCAATCTGGGTGTTCATGTCGTTGATCACCGAGACCGCCCGGGTGATGTCATCCAGTGCCTGGGCCGCTTTGGCAGCGTGTTGCACGCTTTCATCGGTGCGGTTCTGGCTGTCCTCCATCACCCGCACCACGTCACGCGTGCCTTGTTGCAGTTGCTGGATCATGGTCTGGATTTCTTCGGTGGCTTGCTGGGTTTTCTGCGCCAGGTTGCGCACTTCATCGGCCACTACTGCAAAACCACGGCCCTGTTCGCCGGCGCGGGCCGCTTCGATGGCTGCGTTCAACGCCAGCAGGTTGGTCTGTTCGGCAATGCCGCGAATGGCGGTCAGGATGGCGTTGATGTTCTCGCTGTCCTTGGCCAGGGTTTGCACCACGTTGACTGCCTTGCCGATTTCCACCGCCAGGGCGCCGATCGAGTTCGACGTGTCCTGGACGATCTGCTTGCCCTGGGCTGCCGACTGGTCGGCATGGCTGGCCGCTTGCGCCGCCTGGGTGGCATTACGCGCCACGTCCTGGGCGGTGGCGGTCATTTCATGCACGGCAGTGGCGACCTGATCGATTTCCACCATTTGTTTCTGCACGCCGATGTTGGTGCGGATGGCGATGTCGGCGGTGTGCTCCGACGAGTCGCTGACGCTCTGCACCGAACTCACGACCTGGGTGATCATCGCCTGCAACTTGGCGAGGAAGGTGTTGAAGCCCTTGGCGATCGAGCCCAGCTCATCGGCGCGGTCACTGGTCAGGCGGCGTGTCAGGTCGCCTTCGCCCTTGGCAATGTCGTCGAGCATCGCCACCATCTGTTTCAGTGGACGGGCAATGCCGTGGCCGACCAGCCAGATCACCAGCAAACCGATGCCGGCAATCAGCAGGCCGACCATGGCCATGCCAAAGGTGTCGGATTTGCGTTGGGCATCGAGGTCGGCCTGCAGCTTTTGCAGGTCGGCCATGACCGCGTCCAGCGGCAGTTGCAGCATCAGCGTCCAGCGCGCGTCGGTCTGGCCGATACCGAATGGCAGGTACAACTCGATCCGGCCCTGGTTTTTGTCGACGGTGTAGGTCACTTCGCCGCGCTTGAGATTGGCCATGTTGGTAATCTGCTGGCTGTCGAGGATATCGCTGACCTTCTCGCCGAATTTGCTCGGGTCCTTGGTGTAGGCGACGATTCGGCCGTTACCGCCAATCAGCGCCATGACGCCGGAGCCGTTGTACAGCTTCTGGTTCGCGCCCAGGAGCATTTCCTGGATGAAGTTCACCGACAGGTCGGCACCGACGATGCCCTGGAAGGCGCCGTTGAGCATGATCGGCTCAATGAACGACGCGAGCATGACGATCTTGTCACCGACCTTGTAGGGCGCCGGGTCGATGACACAGGATTTTTTGGTTTCCTTCGAGCACAGGTAGTACTCACTGGCGCGCACGCCGGTGGACAGGGTTTTCTGGTCGTCGACGTCCACCAGTTTGTCCAGGCCCAGGCTGCCATCGGCGTTACGGAACCACCAGGGCAGAAAGCGGCCGTTGGCAGGGTCGATGCCTGTCACGCGGGTGCCGATGTAAGCGGCGTCATTGCGGTCCAGTACGTTTTGTTCCCAGGCAATGTAGGTGCCGAGAATTTTTGGGTTTTTGGCGACGTTTTCCTTGATCAGGTTGATCAGTTGCTCACGGTTCAGGCTCAACTGCGGCTGACCGTCGGCGCCGGGCGTGCCGATCAGCGCGTTGACCCGCACCAGTCCTCCGGCAATCAACAGGGGCGCTTCGAGCTCACGCTGGATCTGGCTGACCTGGGTCTGCGCCAGAGACGTCAGGCGTTGTTCGATGACCTGTTCGAATTGTGCCTGGGTTCGCTCCTGAACCATGGCCTGGGTGCGTGCACCGGAGAACAGGGCGTACAGCACCAGCGCGGCAACGACGCTTAAGACGATGGCGCCGGCCAGGGCTGCCACGGAAAACTGGATCGACTTGAATTTCATGGGGACTCCGCACGCAAGAGGACATCTGCGGTGCTGTATCGGCATTGGCGTCGATCGCCATGAGTGCGGCGCGATGAATTGACTGTTTTGGTGTGGTCGATGTCGTATTTGGAATCATTGCCCAGCGTGGCTGGCCGTGGCGGGGCGAGGTATGTGAATTTTTTCCTACCGCAGGACCTTCATCCGAAATGTTCGGTTGAATGTCTGTTGTATCTGGCGCCGATACAATTGGGCGCCTAGGATACGCGGCATGTTTTCAAGGAGTTTTTTGATGAACAAGCGATTGATTGTGTGTGCCCTGAGCGCGGGCCTGATGCTCGCCGGTTGTCAGTCGGTCAACACCACCAGCGGCGGTGCTGTTGGCGTGGAGCGCAAGCAGTACATGTTCAGCATGTTGTCCACGGACGAAGTGAACCAGATGTACGCCCAGTCCTATCAAAAGACCGTGGGCGAGGCGAGCAGCCAGGGCGTGCTGGACAAGACCAGCACCGAGGCCAAGCGTGTCCAGGCGATTGCCAACCGGTTGATCGCTCAGGCGCCGGTATTCCGCCCGGACTCGGCGCAGTGGAAATGGGAAGTCAACCTGATCAAGAGCGATGAACTCAACGCCAACTGCGGACCGGGCGGCAAGATCATTTTCTACACCGGTTTGATCGACAGCCTGAAGCTCACCGACGACGAAATCGCTGCGGTCATGGGGCATGAAATCGCCCACGCCCTGCGTGAACACGGTCGCGAAGCGATGTCCAAGGCCTACGGTATCGAGATGGCGAAGCAGGGCGCGGGTGCCTTGTTCGGCCTGGGACAGGACAGCCTCGCGCTGGCGGACACCGTCGCCAACTACGGCATGACGCTGCCCAACAGCCGCGCCAACGAAAACGAAGCGGACCTGATCGGCCTGGAGCTGGCCGCCCGCGCCGGCTACAACCCGAACGCCGCGATCACCTTGTGGAACAAGATGAGCAAGGCTTCGGAAGGCTCGCCGCCGGAGTTCATGAGCACTCACCCGGCCTCGAGCAGCCGAATTGCTTCGCTGGAGGCGGCGATTCCGAAGGTGATGCCGTTGTACGAGAAGGCGCCGAAGTCCTGATTTTGCGCTGTTGCTCCTGACGCCATCGCGAGCAGGCTCGCTCCCACAGTCGTTTGCATTCCAATGTGGGAGCGAGCCTGCTCGCGATGAACGATGACGCGGTTCAAACCCAGCCGCTGCTCTGCATCGCCTTGTACACCGCCACCACCGCGAGGATGAAGAACGCCGACGCCGCCAGGCGGCGGATCAGCGTCAATGGCAATTTTTCCGCAGCAAAATTACCCGCCAGTACCACCGGCACGTTGGCAATCAGCATGCCAGCTGTGGTGCCGATGATCACCAGCCACAATTCAGGGTATTGCGCGGCGAGCATCACCGTCGCGATTTGTGTCTTGTCGCCGATTTCCGCAAGGAAGAAGGCAATCAGCGTCGTCACGAACGGCCCGAACTTGCGGGAAGTGCTGGCTTCGTCGTCGTCCATCTTGTCCGGCACCAGGGTCCAGAGCGCCGTCGCGGCAAAGCTCGCGGCGAGAATCCAGTGCAGCATCGTATCCGAGAAGAAACCGCCGACCCAGGCTCCGACTGCACCGGCTGCCGCGTGGTTGGCCAGGGTGGCGGCGACGATGCCGGCGATGATTGGCCACGGTTTGCGGAAGCGCGCAGCGAGAATCAGCGCGAGCAGTTGCGTCTTGTCGCCGATTTCGGCCAGGGCAACGATTGCGGTGGGGACGAGCAGTGAATCCAGCATCAGGGTTTTCCTAAGGGGCGGGTCGACACGGCTATGACACGTACAGCCTTCCCGCCCCGGGTAAGGTGTGCGTGTCATAGGTCTTGTCAAACCCTGCGATCCGTCTGATGCGGACGCTGGGGTCGCATGCGCCATGGTCTGAGGACCAAGTATGTTGACGCATGCCGGGCGAGCTGGGTGCTCGCGGGAGACTACTCCCCTAGGACGGAGCGGATTCTGCCTAGGCAAATCCGATAGGGCAAGCCCCTTGTTTTAAAAAACGTGTCAGCCGCGTTTGGCGCGATAGATTCGGAAACCCTGACCCTCGGCCTTGATCGCACACACACCCAGGTGTTCTTCGATCAGTGGCTGGTACTTCAGGAAACTGTTAGCCACCAAGCGTAGTTCGCCGCCGTTTTTCAGGTGTTTCGCTGCTTTTCGCAGCAAGTTCTCCGTGGCGAAATAATCGGTGTGCACCCCGACATGGAACGGCGGGTTGCTCAGAATGGCACTCAAACCCATCGGCGCGGCGTCGATGCCGTCGCCGGTAATCACCTCGGCTTCCAGGCCATTTGCGGCGAGAGTCAGGCGACTGCTGGCGGCCGCGAACGCGTCGACATCCAGCAGGGTCAATTGGTTGTGCGGGTAACGGCGCTTGACCGCTGCGCCCAGGACCCCGGCGCCGCAACCGAAGTCCAGTAAATGACCGCTCGGTAATTTGTCCAGGTGCTCCAGCAACAACGCGCTGCCGCGATCCAGTCGCCCGTGGCTGAACACGCCCGGCAGACTTATGACTGTCAGCGGCCCTTCCGCCAGTGGCAACTCGTAGGTCTGGGCCAGGCTTTCCAGGGATCTGGCCTCTGGCGCATTGGCCACAGTGACTTGCCAGAGCTGGCAATGCCGCGCGCTGTCGAGCTTGCGCGGCTTGCCGAAGGGGTTCAGCTGTTTGGCTGCGCCTTCGATGCCGCTGCGCTTTTCACCCACCAGGTAAAGCGTTCGACCGGCCAGGCGCGAGGCGAGGGCGTTGAGCAGGTAATCGGTGAGGTCCTTGGCTTTTGGCAGGAACACCACTGCGGTCTCGAATTCACGCTCGGGGGCGTTCACGCCGAAATGGCTGCGGCCCTCGAAACGCGCGTCCAGGGCAGCCTGGTCGCCGGCATGCCAGCACCAGCCGTGGGCGTCGGGCAGGCGTCCCAGCAAGTCGTCGGCGGGCAAACCGGCCAGCAATACCGAACCCTGGAACAACTCGGCCTGACGAAGCAGTACTTCACTGCGCGGATCCATACTCTGCTCCCTGAAAAAAAGTGCGGCAGTTTATCAACTGACGACCCGCAGTGCCTTACCGCTGAAGTAGCCCAGTGCGTTTTCGGTCAATTGCCCCACGATTCGCTGCCGAGCCTCGCGACTGCCCCAGGCGTTGTGCGGTGTGACGATCAGGCGCGGAATGTCGGTGGCGAGCAACGGGTTGCCGGCGGCTGGCGGTTCGACGCTGAGCACGTCCGTGGCGGCGCCGCCAAGGTGGCCGTTACGCAGGGCATCGGCCAGCGCCTGCTCGTCGATCAGGCCACCGCGTGCGGTGTTGACCACGAAGGCCCCCGACTTCATCGACGCCAGTTCGCGGGCGCCGATGAAGTGGCGAGTGTGCTCGTTGAGCGGGCAGTGCAGGGTCAGGGCATCGATCTGCGGCAACAGCTCGTCCAGCGGCAGGCGGTCCGGGCGGGCAGGGCGCCCTGGAATCTGGCCGAGCAGCACGCGCATGCCAAAGGCTTCGGCCAGGCGGGCGACCGCGCCGCCCAGTTCGCCGTGACCGAGCAGGCCGAGGGTTTTGCCTTCGAGTTCGACGATCGGGTAGTCCAGCAGGCAGAACTGTCTGGCCTGCTGCCAGCGACCTTCGCCCACGGCTTTCTGATAGTCGGCCAGGCGTGTGGCCAGGTTGAGCAGCAGCATGATCGTGTGCTGCGCCACCGATGGCGTGCCATACCCCTGACAGTTGCAGACCGTCACGCCGTGGGCGCGGGCGGCGGCCAGATCGACGTTGTTGGTGCCGGTGGCGGTGATCAGGATCAGCTTCAGCTCGGGGCTGGCGGCGATGGTCGCGGCGTCGATCAGGATTTTATTGCTGATGGCGACCGTGGCGCCCTTGAGGCGTTCGGTAACCTGCTCCGGTGACGTCTGGGCGAACAGTTGCAGTTCATCGAAACATTCGCGCAGGGGGCTGAGGTCGAGATCGCCGAGGTCCAGCGAGGGGTGGTCGAGGAAAACGGCGCGGCGAATATTCGTCATCAACTGTACCTTTTGTGCGTTGAACTGAAGGCGTAATCTGCCGAGCCTACCAGATGAAACAAATCGTTACGCATCATCGAGACGCAAGCGGGACCCTGTGGGAGCGAGCAAGTCCGCTCCCAGGGACGATGCGAGCCGACAGGCGTGAATCATACCGAACTGCCCCAGAGGACCCCCATGTACTGGACAGAATTCCTGACCGTTGCCCTCATCCACCTGCTGGCCGTGGCCAGCCCCGGGCCGGACTTTGCCGTGGTGGTGCGCGAGAGCGTGACCCATGGTCGGCGTGCCGGCACCTGGACGGCGCTGGGTGTCGGCACGGCGATTTTCCTCCACGTCGGCTACTCGTTGCTCGGCATCGGCCTGATCGTGTCGCAGTCGATCGTGCTGTTCAACGCCTTGAAATGGGCCGCAGCCGCCTACTTGCTGTACATCGGCTTCAAGGCCTTGCGCGCGCAGCCCGCAAAGCCGGTGGCGGACGACCTGCACAAGGAAGCGGGTGAGCGTACCGCTCGTGGGGCGTTTACCTCGGGTTTCGTGACCAATGGCCTGAACCCGAAGGCCACGCTGTTCTTCCTGTCGCTGTTTACCGTGGTCATCAACCCGCATACCCCGATGGCGGTGCAGGCGGGTTACGGGGTTTACCTCGCTGCCGCAACGGCGGTCTGGTTCTGCCTGGTGGCGATGCTGTTCAGCCAACAGCGCGTGCGCGCCGGTTTTGCGCGCATGGGCCACTGGTTCGATCGGACCATGGGGGCGGTGCTGATCGCCATTGGCGTGAAACTCGCATTGACCGAAATGCACTGAGTTCACCGCGCTCCCGGCGAACAAATGCTGGCGCAAAGCTAGCATTTGTTCGCCTCTGCAAATCATTCCTTTGGCTGATTTGGCCGGCGTGAGAGGGCACTAGAGTGCTTACTTTCAGCCACGACCGTGCAGTCAGAAAAGGGATTCTTATGTTGCAGACTCGCGTTATCCCCCCAGCCGAAGGCGCTTACCAGTACCCATTGCTGATCAAACGGCTGCTGATGTCCGGGGCTCGCTACGAGAAAACCCGTGAAATCATTTACCGCGATCAGTTGCGCTACAGCTATCCGACCCTGATCGAACGGGTCGCGCGACTGGCCAACGTACTGACGGAGGCTGGCGTCAAGGCCGGTGATACCGTGGCGGTGATGGACTGGGACAGCCATCGCTACCTGGAATGCATGTTCGCCATCCCGATGATCGGCGCGGTGATCCACACCATCAACGTGCGCCTGTCGCCGGAACAGATCCTCTACACCATGAACCATGCCGAGGACCGCTTCGTGCTGGTCAACAGCGAGTTCGTGGGCCTTTACAAGGCGGTGGCCGGGCACCTGACCACGGTCGAGAAAACCCTGCTGCTGACCGACCTGCCGGAAAAGACTGCCGATTTGCCGAACCTCATCGGCGAATACGAGCAGTTGCTGGCGGCCGCGAGCACCCGGTACGACTTCCAGGACTTCGACGAGAATTCGGTCGCGACCACGTTCTACACCACCGGCACCACCGGCAATCCCAAGGGCGTGTATTTCACCCACCGGCAACTGGTGCTGCACACCATGGGCGTCTCGACCATCATGGGCGCCATCGACAGCGTACGGCTGTTGGGGACCAACGATGTGTACATGCCGATCACCCCGATGTTCCATGTGCATGCCTGGGGTTTGCCGTATGTCGCGACGATGCTCGGCCTCAAGCAGGTGTACCCGGGGCGCTACGACCCGGAATACCTGGTGGAGCTGTGGCGCAAGGAAAAGGTCACCTTTTCCCACTGCGTGCCGACCATCCTGCAAATGCTCCTCAACGCCAAGGCGGCGCAAGGCACGGATTTCGCTGGCTGGAAAATCGTCATTGGTGGCAGTGCGTTGAATCGCACGCTGTACGAAGCGGCCAAGGCCAGGGGCATTCAACTGACTGCCGCCTACGGCATGTCGGAAACCGGGCCGCTGGTGTCGTGCGCGCACCTCAACGACGAGTTGATGGCGGGCACCGAAGACGAACGCACCACCTATCGCATCAAGGCCGGGGTGCCCGGACCACTGGTGGAAGCGGCGATCGTCGACTGCGTCGGCAACTTCCTGCCCGCCGACGGAGAGACCCAGGGCGAGTTGGTGCTGCGCGCGCCGTGGCTCACCGAAGGTTATTTCAACGAGCCGCAGAAGGGCGCCGAGCTCTGGGCCGGCGGCTGGCTGCACACCGGTGATGTGGCGACGCTGGACAGCATGGGGGTGATCGACATCCGCGACCGGATCAAGGACGTGATCAAGACCGGCGGCGAGTGGATCTCGTCCCTGGACCTCGAAGACCTGATCAGCCGTCACGCAGCGGTACGCGAAGTAGCAGTGGTGGGCATCGCCGATCCACAGTGGGGCGAGCGTCCGTTTGCCTTGCTGGTGATCCGCGAGGGCCATGTAATCGGGGCCCGGGAACTCAAGGAACACCTCAAGCCATTTGTCGAGCTGGGGCACCTGAGCAAGTGGGCGATCCCGAGCCAGATCGCCCTTGTTACGGAAATTCCCAAGACCAGCGTCGGCAAGCTCGACAAGAAGCGCATCCGCCTCGACATCACCGAATGGCAGGCCAACAACAGCACCTTCCTTTCGACGCTTTAAGCCTTCCCCGGCGTGCCTGAAAAGGCACGCCAGCCCCACCAAGCAAGCGCTTGGCTTGTCATTTCCGGATTTTCAGCCATCCTTCCCCTGCCGACGGGCGTCGGTCTGGCGAAAGGACTGTTCCAGAGTGGCTGGCCGCTGCAAATCACACTTTAGAGGGATCAAGCAGTACTACCTGCTGGCTATAGTCCGCTCAAGGATTTTTAAGAACGGGGCACACGCACAACACGGGGCGATGCAACTTTGGAGTGACGTCGGGAGGCCTCTGGCACCCGGTCAACCACGGCGTTTTTAAAAGTACTCACTGCCATAACAATAATGCACATGGAGTAGCGTCGATGACATCAGCAAACCAGTTCTGGCGCCGGGCGAAACTGCCTCTGGCTGTCAGTCTTGCCTCCACGCTCGCCGGGCCCGCATTCGGCGTCAGTTTCAACATTGGTGAAATCGAAGGTCAGTTCGACTCATCCCTGTCGATTGGCGCTAGCTGGTCGACCGAGAGCGCCAACAAGAACCTCATCGGCGTCAACAACGGTGGTCGCGGCCTGTCGCAGACTTCCGATGACGGCCACCTGAACTTCAAGAGCGGGGACACCTTCTCGAAGATCTTCAAGGGTATCCATGACCTTGAGTTGAAATACGGCGACACCGGTGTCTTCGTCCGTGGCAAATACTGGTATGACTTCGAACTCAAGGACGAAAGCCGTCCGTTCAAGGACATCAGCGACAGCAACCGCAAGGAAGGCGCCAAGTCCGCCGGCGGCCAGATCCTCGACGCCTTCGTCTACCACAACTACGCGATCGCCGATCAGCCGGGTTCCGTGCGTCTGGGCAAGCAAGTGGTCAGTTGGGGTGAAAGTACCTTCATCGGCGGCGGCATCAACTCGATCAACCCGATCGACGTGTCCGCGTTCCGTCGTCCGGGTGCCGAGATCAAGGAAGGCCTGATTCCGGTCAACATGTTCTATGTGTCCCAGAGCCTGACCGAAAACCTGTCGACCGAAGCGTTCTATCAGATCGAATGGGACCAGACCGTCGCCGACAACTGCGGCACGTTCTTCTCGCAACCGGACGTGATCGCCGATGGCTGCGACAACAACCTGGCCGTTCTGCGTACGCGTAACGGCCTCAACAGCTCGCTGGCCGCCGCAGGCCTGCCAGCCGGGCTGCGTAACGCCGCCATCAACACCCTGGCGGCCCGTGGCGTGAGATGGGGCGACCCGGATGAAGGTGCCATCGTGCGTCGCGGCCCCGACCGCGACGCCCGCGACAGCGGCCAGTTCGGCGTGTCCTTCAAGTACATGTTCGAACCGCTGGACACCGAGTTCGGTGCCTATTTCATGAACTACCACAGCCGTGCGCCGATCTTCAGCGGCAAAGGGGCTCCGCTGAGCGCGTACAGCGGCACGGCGCTGGGTGGCGCGCTGATCGGTGCAGGTATTCCAGGCGCTATCGTGGGCGGTCCGACCGGGCTGGCTGCACAGCTGCTGCCGTTGCAAGTGGCGGGCAACTCCAGCTACTTCGTCGAGTACCCGGAGGACATTCGCCTGTATGGCTTGAGCTTCTCCACCACGTTGCCTACCGGTACCGCGTGGAGCGGTGAGTTCAGCTACCGTCCGAATGCACCGGTGCAGCTCAACACCACCGACATTCTGTATTCCGGCCTGACGCCGCTGGATCCACGGGTGTCCGTGCTGCAAGGTCAGCCAGGGCAGGATCAACACGGCTATCGCCGCAAGGAAGTGTCGCAACTGCAGACCACCTTCACCCACTTCTTCGATCAGGTGATGGGCGCCGAGCGTCTGACCCTGGTGGGCGAGGTCGGCTGGACGCACGTGGGTGGCCTGGAAAGCACCTCCAAGGCACGTTACGGTCGTGATCCGAGCTACGGCCCCGGCCCGCTGCCTGGTGGTCAGTGCCAGGCGTTGAACGCCAATACCCTGGCGGGCGGAGCGCTAAACAACGTCAGCCGCTACTGCGAAAACGATGGCTTTACCACGACCGATTCCTGGGGCTACCGCGCTCGCGCCATCTGGGAATACAACGACGTGTTCGCCGGCGTGAACCTCAAGCCGAACATCGCCTGGTCCCATGACGTCGACGGTTACTCGCCGGGTCCTGGCGGCAACTTCGAGGAAGGTCGCAAGGCGGTCAGCCTGGGTCTGGATGCCGAGTACCAGAACACCTACACCGCGTCGTTGGCCTACACCAACTTCTTCGACGGCAAGTACACCACCGTGGACGATCGCGACTTCGTTGCGCTCAGCTTCGGCGTGAACTTCTAAGCACTGCATTTTCAGGACGAACACACTTATGAAAACAACAAAGAGTCTGTTCCACGTTGGTGTTCTGGGGCTAACGCTGCTGGCCACCAGTGTGATGGCTGCGGTCCCCGCAGCCGAAGCGGACAAGCTGGGCAAAAGCCTGACGCCGATGGGCGCCGAGATGGCGGGCAATGCCGACGGTTCGATCCCGGCCTGGAAACCGATGGCGAAAAACGCCGGCACCGTCGACAGCAAAGGCTTCCTGTCCAACCCGTACGCCAGTGAACAACCGCTGTTCACCATCACCGCGCAGAACGTCGACCAGTACAAGGACAAGCTTGCACCGGGCCAGTACGCGATGTTCAAGCGCTACCCGGAAACCTTCAAGATGCCGGTCTACACGTCCCATCGCGGTGCCACCGTGCCCGATGACGTGTTTGCCGCCATCAAGAAAAACGCCACCAACACCACGCTGGTCGGCGGCGGCAACGGTCTGGAAAATTTCGAAACCGCCGTGCCGTTCCCGATTCCAAAAAGCGGCGTCGAGGTGATCTGGAACCACATCACCCGTTATCGCGGCGGCAGCGTGACCCGTCTGGTGACCCAGGCCACACCGCAGCCGAACGGTTCGTACAGCCTGGTGTACTTCCAGGACCAGTTCGTGTTCCGCGACAAGATGAAGGACTACGATCCGGCGAACCCGGGCAACATCCTGTTCTACTTCAAGCAGAAAGTGACCGCGCCGTCGCGTCTGGCCGGTGGTGTGCTGCTGGTGCACGAAACCCTCGACCAGGTGAAGGAACCCCGTGCCGCATGGGTCTACAACGCCGGCCAGCGTCGTGTACGCCGGGCACCGCAAGTGTCCTATGACGGCCCGGGTACCGCAGCCGACGGCCTGCGTACCTCCGACAACCTGGACATGTACAACGGTGCGCCGGATCGCTACGACTGGAAACTCGAAGGCAAGAAAGAGATGTACATCGCTTCCGACAGCTACAAGCTCGACGATCCGAAGCTGAAGTACTCCGACATCATCAAGGCCGGTCACATCAATCAGGACCTGGCTCGCTACGAGCTGCGCCGGGTCTGGCATGTGGTCGCCACCTTGAAGGATGGCCAGCGCCACATCTACGCCAAGCGTGACTTCTACATCGACGAAGACACCTGGCAAGCGGCGGTGATCGACCACTACGACGGCCGCGGCCAACTGTGGCGCGTTGCCGAAGCGCACGCCGAGAACTACTACGACAAGCAAGTGCCGTGGTACGCCCTGGAAACCCTGTACGACCTGCAATCGGGCCGTTACCTGGCACTGGGCATGAAAAACGAAGAGAAGCAGGCGTATGACTTTGGCTTCACCGCCACCACCAGCGACTTCACCCCGGCGGCATTGCGCCAGGATGGGGTCCGTTAACCGCAACTGAAGAGGCCGCATCCTCGAAAAAAAGCCCCGACCGGTTCGGGGCTTTTTTTTTGTTCGTGACTTTTTGTAGCCATTTGTAGCAATAACCTTCATTACCTCCGCATTTACCGCTAGTCTGCAAAAATCTGCAACGCCGCCACCCGCAATTCAAACAAGAGCCGGCCATGACTGATCTGTCCCCCATCCCGGGCCCTGCCAGCGTTTCCGTCGCGACATTGGACGGGCGTTTTTTTCGCCCGCCGTTGCCCGACGGTTACGTTCTGCGGCCGCGTTTATGCGAGCGTTTAAGCGCCGGGCTCGGTGGCAGGCTGTTGCTGGTCAGTGCACCGGCGGGGTTTGGCAAGAGTTCGCTGGCCGTGGAGTTCTGCCAGGGCTTGCCCGATCACTGGCAAAGCCTGTGGCTGGGCCTGAGCCCGCGGGACAACGACCCGGGCCGGTTTCTCGAGCGGTTGCTCGAAGGCCTTCAGGACTTTTTTCCACAACTGGGCCGTCAGTCGCTCGGCCTGTTGAAAATGCGCCAACGGCATCAGCCGTTCGCATTCGAGGAATGGCTCGATGGCCTGCTCGACGAGCTGGCCGTGCATCTGTTGCCGACGGCACCGCTGCTGCTGGTCCTCGACGACTACCATCTGGCCCAGGGCCCGGTGCTCGATCGCTGCCTGCAATTCTTCCTCAATCATCTTCCCGACGGCCTGCTGGTGATGGTCACCAGTCGTCAGCGCCCGGACTGGCACCTGGCGCGCCTGCGGTTGTCCCGCCAGTTGCTTGAGTTGCATGAACAGGATCTGCGCCTGACCCACGAAGAGGCCTCGACCCTGCTCGACCGGCACAGCACCTCCCTGCGCGGCGAAGCGCTGGAGAACCTGATCCAGCGCAGTGAAGGCTGGGTGGCCGGCCTGCGCTTCTGGTTGCTGGCGGCGTCCGAGGCCGGATCCGAAGGCCCGCTACCCCAGTCATTGAACGGCGGGGAAGGGCTGATTCGCGATTACCTGCTGGAAGAGGTCATCGATTGCCTGCCCGCCGACGTGCAGGCATTCCTGTATGACACGGCGCCCCAGGAGCGTTTTTGCAGCGAGCTGTGCGACGCCATCCGCGAAGCCCATGACAGCGCCGAGATCCTGCGGTTTCTGCTCGCGCATCAAGTGTTCCTGGTGCCGTTGGACGAGCACGGTCACTGGTACCGTTATCACCATCTGTTTTCCGATCTGCTGCGCACCCGGCCGACCCGCCAGGCAATGGTACCGGCCGCCAGCCTGCACCTGCGCGCCTGTCGCTGGTTCAACGCCCAGGGGCTGCTCGACGAGGCGGTGGAACAGGCGTTGCGCGCCGGGCATCTGGATGTCGCCGCCAACCTGGTGCAGAACCTTTCCGAAGAACAATTGCTGGCCGAACAGAACGTCGGCATGTTGCTGCGCTGGAAAATGGACTTGCCCGACAGCCTGCTGATCAGCACGCCACGTTTGATCGTGCTCTACAGCTGGGCGCTGGGGCTGGCCTGTCAGTTGGATGCGGCCGAGGAGCTGGCCAGTCACCTGAGCCGCTTCCTCCCGGCGCCATCGGCCACTGCGCAGAAATCCATGCTGGCGCAGTGGCTGGCCTTGAGCGGCATCATTGCCCGGGGGCGCGGCAATCGGAGCTTGACCCTGCTCTATTGCACCGAAGCCCTGGAGAGCCTCCCGGCCAAGCGTTATGGCCAGCGCCTGATGTGCCTCTCGACCCTGTCCAATCTGGCGATTGCCGACAGCGACCTGTGGCGTGCCCGTGGCCTGAACCGCGAGTCGCTGGAGCTGGCGCAACGCGTCGGCAACCCGCTGTTCGAAGCCCTGGCCCATTACGACCGCGCCCGTGTATTGCAGGCGCGTGGGGAAATCCTGCGTTCGCTGGATGAAGTCCGCCAGGGGCTGCAACGCCTGCAGGGCCTGTCGCCGCAGCGGCTCTACGCGGTGCGCGCGCGATTGACGCTGTACGAGGGGTTTCTGCTGGCGCTGCGCCTGCAACCGCAGGCTGCGCGCCAGCGCTTGCAGGCAGGCTTGAGCGAAGCCCGCGCCTGTCGCGACATCAGCGTACTGATCGGCCATTGCGTGATCGCCAGGCTCGAAGGCAGCAGCGGCGAATTCGCCAGGGCGTTCGCCGAACTCGCCGAAGCCGAACGGTTGATGCACATCTGGGACGTGCCGCCGATCTATTACCTGGCGATGATCACCCTGGTCAAATGCGAGCTCTGGCTGGCCCAGGGGCGTACCGACCTGGCGGAAGCCTGGCTGGCGCGCCTGGGGCAGACCTACAACGGCGAGCAACCGGCCGCGCCGCCGGAGTTTCATCCGCAACTGCCGTTGCATATCGAGTTGCAGCAGGCCCTGCTCGATGCCATCCAGGGCCAGCCAATGCTTGCCGAGGGACGTTTGAAGGCCTTGCTCGAGCGCGGCCAGCAAACCGGCCATCAACTGCTCAGTACCATGGCCCTGACGCAACAGGTCGAATTGCTGCTGGATAACGGCCGTGAACCGCAGGCGCGACAGGTTTTCGCCCAGGCGCTGGAGACGGCGAACGGCGGAGCCCTGCAGCCTTTCGACAACTTGTTGAAAAAGCACCCTGACTGGCTGCGCGAACAACTGCAGCACGGTGCGGCCGCGCCGGTTTCGCAGAGCCTATCGGACCGGCTCCCCGTCGTCGCTGCCCGGGTTCCCCTCGAGCCCGCCTGCGAACAGCTCAGTTCCCGTGAACTGGCGGTGCTGAAACTCATCGCTCAAGGTTGCTCGAACCAGGAAATCAGCGACCAGTTGTTCATTTCCCTGCACACGGTGAAGACCCACGCCAGCCACATCAACAGCAAACTCGGGGTCGAGCGGCGCACCCAGGCGGTGGCGCGGGCGAAGGCGCTGGGTGTGTTGGGCTGATATCGCCAGTCGGTTCACCTTGTGTTCAAGGATGGGCAGCCAATGTGTGCGAAAATCCCTCATCCCCCGTTTATCGAGCAGGCTCCCGATGTCGCAAAAATCGCCCCTCATCCGCGAAACCTTCCCCGTCGGCCCGTTGCAGTGCAACTGCACGATCATCGGTGATCCGGTCACGAAAAAGGCGGTGGTGGTCGACCCGGGTGGCAATCACGAATTGATTCTCGCCCGGCTCGACGCGCTGGGCCTGAAGGTGGTCAGCATCATTCACACCCACGCGCACCTCGATCATTTCCTGGCCTCCGGGCAGTTGAAGGAAAAGACCGGCGCGACCCTGCACTTGCACAAGGAAGACCAGTTCCTCTGGGACAACCTGGAAATGCAATGCCAGATGTTCGGGGTGCCTTATACCCCGGTGCCTTCCCCTGATCGCTGGCTGGCCGATGACGAGGAACTGGCCTGCGGCTGCGGCGTAGCGCTGCACACCCCGGGCCACACGCCGGGTTCCATGAGTTTCTGGTTTTCAGAGGCCAAGCTGCTGATTGCCGGAGACACACTGTTCCGTCGCGGAGTCGGGCGCACGGATTTGTGGGGGGGTGATCAGGCGACCATCGTGCGTTCGATCAAGCAGCGTTTGTATACCCTGGACGAGGACGCGACGGTGGTGACGGGCCACGGACCGGACACGCGCCTGGGCGATGAAATGCGCGACAACCCTTTTGTGCGCGCTTGAAGGTCGGCTACGGAATTTTCGGCGTCTGGCGTGATCCAAAGCGCGCAAAGGCCGATGTCCGTTGCACCACAGAATGCCAAGAGTAGGAGCTTTTCATGTTCACCAAACAGCGTTTGATTATCGTCGCTACTGCTGTGGCCTTGCTGTCTGGCTGCGCCTCGCCCAACCCTTACGACAACCAGGGTCAGGCTGACGGCGGCTCCGCAGGCATGAGCAAAACCGCGAAGTACGGCGGCCTGGGCGCATTGGCCGGCGCACTTGCAGGTGCTGCCATCGACCACAACAACCGTGGCAAGGGGGCGCTGATCGGTGCCGCCGTGGTGGGCGCTTCCGCTGCCGGCTATGGTTACTACGCCGACCAGCAGGAGAAAAAACTGCGCGCCAGCATGGCCAATACCGGTGTCGAGGTGCAGCGTCAGGGTGACCAGATCAAGCTGATCATGCCGGGCAACATCACGTTCGCCACCGATTCGGCGAACATCGCTTCCAGCTTCTACCAGCCGCTGAACAACCTGGCCGGTTCGCTGAAGGAATTCAACCAGAACCAGATCGAAATCGTTGGCTACACCGACAGCACCGGCAGCCGTCAGCACAACATGGACCTGTCCCAGCGCCGGGCCCAGAGCGTTGCGACCTACCTGACCTCGCAGGGTGTGAGCGGTGCCAACCTGAGCGCCCGTGGCGCCGGCCCGGATAATCCGGTGGCGAGCAACGCCGACGTCAACGGCCGCGCACAGAACCGCCGTGTCGAGGTCAACCTCAAGGCGATTCCGGGTCAGCAGTACGGTGGCCAGCAGCAACCGGGGACGGTGCAGCAGTATCCGTAACATCCTGGATTGATAAAAATGCCCGGTCTGATGATCGGGCATTTTTTTTGTTTGGCTTTTGCGGGCCCATCGCGGGCCTGCCCGCGATGGGGCCGGATCAGACGCTCATCAGTTAGCCTCTTTCACCGCACTGAGAAATGCACAGGTCCGCTCCTGCTGCGGGTGCTCGAAGATCTGCGCGGGTGTGCCCTGTTCGTGGATCTGCCCCTTGTAGAAGAAACACACGCGATCGGCGAACTCGCGGGCGAAGCCCATCTGGTGTGTGACCATCAGCATCGTCAGATTGTGTTCGGCGCCGAGCTTGCGAATCACATTGAGTACTTCGCCGCACAGCTCCGGATCGAGCGCCGAGGTCACTTCATCGAACAGCATGACTTTGGGCCGCATCGCCAAGGCCCGGGCAATCGCGACCCGTTGTTGCTGCCCGCCTGACAGCTGCGACGGGTAATGCCCCAGCTTGCTGCCCAACCCCACCAGCTCCAGCAAGTCGGCCGCGCGCTCGCGGGCTTCGGCGGTTTTCATGCCCAGCACCTGCACGGGCGCCTCGATGACGTTTTGCAACGCGGTCATGTGCGGGAACAGGTTGAAGCTCTGGAACACCATGCCGATCTTGCCGCGCACGCGGCGGATGTGTCGGTCGTTGGCAGGCACCAGCACGCCGTTGCGATTGGGCATGTGCGTCAGCAGATCGTCTTCGATGCGGATGACCCCGTCGTCGATGCCTTCAAGTGTCATCAGCACCCGCAACAGCGTGGATTTTCCCGAGCCGCTGGGGCCGATGATCGCGACTTTCTCCCCGGGCGTGACATCCAGGTTCAGGCGGTCGAGCACGGTGAAGTTACCGTAACTCTTGGTCACGTCCTGGAAGCTGACGATCGGCTTGACCGCGTTCGGTTGATGCATGGCCGTGGCCTCCTGCGGATGCAGCGATGTCAGGTTGCCGCGCCGGGAAAGGTCGTGGGTCGTCGAGAGTGGAGAAGTCATTAGCGTAGCTCCAGGCGCAATTCGAGGCGCCGTACCAGATAAGCCAGGGCGATGCTCAGGGCGAGGAAAAACAGGCCGACCAGGGTGATCGGTTCCAGGTAGCGGAAATTCTCGGAGCCGATGTTCTTGGCCTGTTGCATGATTTCCACCACGGTGATCGCCGACAGCACCGGCGTGTCCTTGAGCATCGCCACCAGGTAATTGCCCAGCGGCGGCAGGATCGGCCGCAGGGCCTGGGGCAGGATGATGTTGCGGTAGGCGCTGTAGGGGGCGATGTTCAGCGCGGTGACGGCTTCCCATTGCGCCCGGGGCACGGCGTCAAGGCCGCCGCGATACACCTCGGCGATGTAGCAGGCGTAGTGCACGCCAATCCCGATGATCCCCACTTGCATGGCGGTCATGCTCAGCCCGTAGTTGGGTAGCACGTAGTAGAGGAAATACACCTGGATCAGCAGCGGCGTGCTGCGGATGAATTCGATCGTCCCGGCAATTGGCCAGGACAGCCAGTACAGGCGGCTGCGACGGCCGATGGCCAGAAACAGCCCCAGCACGATGGCAATCAGGAAGCCGATCAGGGTGATGCCCACTGTGTTGAGCGAGGCGCGCAGCAGGTCGGGGAGGATCTGCCAGGCATACGTCCAGTCGAACAGGGTCATGACAGACCTCCACGCATCCGGCCGCGTGCCAGGCGACGTTCAAGGCCGCGCATGCCGAGGTTGATGGCCTGGGCCAGAATGAAATACATCAGCAGCGCCAGGCTGAAGATCTCCAGGGTCTGGAAAGTGGCCTGGTCCAGTTGCCGAGCGCGGAAGCTCAGGTCGGACAAGGTGATCAGCGAGACCAGCGAGGTGTTTTTCAACAACTCGATCAGCAGGTTGGTGCCCGGTGGAATCGCGGCCAGCAGCGCCTGCGGCAGGATGATCCGGCGAAAGCGCTTGTAGCCGCTGAAGTTCAGCGCGGTCGCCGCTTCATATTGACCCTTGGCCACCGAGCTGATAGCTCCGCGCATGACCTCGGCACCATAAGCGCCGATGTGCAGGCCGAGGCCGACAATGGCCACGGCATAGGGGCTCAATTCCACATTGAACGGCGGCAGCGGCAGCACGAAAAACAGCCAGAACAGTTGCACCAGCAGCGAGGTGCCGCGAAACACCTCGATGTACGCGACCGAGAACCCGCTCAGCAACCGCCACGGGGACATGCGCCCGAGTGCGGCGAGAATGGCCGCGACGATCGCCAGGATCGAGCCGAAGAAGGTCACCTGGATCGTGACCCAGGCGCCCTGTATCAACAGCGGAAGTAATTCAGCCATGGTTCAACATCCCGATTAAGCAGGGAAATAGGCATCGCGCCGTAGCGCCATGCCTGTTTCGACTATTGAGCGCAGAGCTCGGCAGCCGTTTTGCTCGTCACGTTGGATTTGTCGAAGCCGAAAGGCGCGACCGCCTTGAGGTGCTCCTCGGAGCCCAGCCACTTTTTCAGTTCGGCGTTGACCGCATCGCGCAGGTCCTTGTCTTCCGGGCGGAAGGCGAGGGCACCGTAACCGGTGTGCGATGGGTCGTCCTTGAACTCGGTGACTGCCTCGACCTTGTCGCCACCCTTGGCAGCCAGCCCCTTCATGGTCAATTGCGTGCCCACGGCGGCATCGGCGCGGCCGGCACGCACGGCTTGCAGTTGGGCGGTGGTGTCCGGAACCTGGAGGATCTGTGCGTCTTTTACGCCCGAGTCCCGTGCATATTTGAGGTTGACCGTACCGGCCATGATCGCCAGTTTCACATCGGGATTTTTCGCGACGTCTTCATAGCTGTGCAGGTTCTTCGGATTGCCCTTGGCGGTGAGCAACGCATCCGGCAATTGATATTGCGGGTCGGTGAAGATCACTTGCTTGCAGCGTTCCGGGGTGATGTACATCCCGGCGGCAATCACGTCAAAGCGCCCGGCGCGCAATCCCGGGATCAACGACCCCCATTCGGTCAGTACGCCGTTGACGTCCTTGATGCCCATTTTGGCGAAGATGGCCTTGGCGATTTCCGGCGACTCGCCCGTCACCCGACCGTCGGTCTCTGTGTAGGCGAACGGCGTTTCGTTGGCGTAGCCGATGCGGATGCTGCTGTTTTTCGTGATGGTTTCCAGGGTCGTCGCGGCGTGGGCGCTGGCGGCCAGGCCGAAGATCGCGCAAGCCACGAACAGGCGACGCAAAGGATGGGTAGCGCAGGGAAGGGAATTGCTCATCGATAAAATCTCCTGTTTCTTGTGGACCCGTCGTCGACGGCTCTGTGTTAGGAGGCAGTGTGGCAAGAGCAAAGCGTACGGGGACGGGTTCCATGGTTGGACACCGTACCGGCACAGATCGACTGATTTTATTGTGAGGGCCTGACAAGACCCGGCATCGACCTTGAACCGAGCATACAAAAGCCTCGCCCAACATTGCATTGCACTAGGACAATTGCTTTGCGGCGATTCTCGCGGGATGCTGTCGGCACAGCTAAACACGCGGGTTCCAAGCCGATGGACAAGTGGAAGGCAGCATTGGATATCGCCCGCAGCGGCGAATCCAAATACAAGATCCTGGTGCAGGCGATCGCCGATGACATCGAAAAGGGTGTGCTGGCCAACGATCAGCGCCTGCCGCCCCAGCGCAATGTTGCCGATGCCATGGGCATCAGCGTGCAAACGGTGACCAATGCCTACAAGGAGCTGGAGCGCCAGGGCCTGGTGCGCTGCGAAGTCGGGCGCGGCAGTTTTGTCTCGCGGCGCATGAGCGATCGGGTCGCCACCTACATTCTCGACAGTCCCGAGCGGGCGCTGGTGGACTTTTCCATCGCGCGCATCCTCCGCACCCGCGCGCATGACCAGTTCTGGCGCGATACCTGCCGCGAACTCAGCACAGAGGAGGACCAGCCGTGGATCCATGCCTTCCGACCGATTGCCGGCTTCGAATCGCACCGCGAGGCGGCGATGCACTGGATCGGCCGCCAGGGGCTGCGAGTCGAGCGCGATGACATCCTGATCACCAACGGCGCCGCCCACGGTATTTTTCTCGCCCTGGCTTCATTGGCCGGGCCCGACGATGTGGTGCTCAGCGAAGGCCTGACCGATCACGGTGTGATCGGCAACTCACAGGTGCTGGGATTCACCCTCAAGGGGCTGGACATGGACCGCCATGGCATCGATCCGGAACATTTCGAGGACATGTGCAGCAACGAGCGCATCACCGCCCTGGTGTGCACGCCGAACCTCAATAACCCCACCACCAGCCTGATGCCGGACAGCCGACGGCGGGAAATCGCCGAGATCGCCCGGCGCTTTGGCGTACACATCATCGAAGATGATGTGTATGGACCGTTGCTGGATGAGCAACGAGCGCCCCCGATCAGCCATTACCTGCCCGAGCTGTCGTTCTATTGCACGAGCATGACCAAGTCGGTGCTCACCGGTCTGCGTACCGGTTACCTGGTGGTGCCCAAGCGCCTTGCGTTGCGCACCGAAAGCATCCTGCGCGTCAACAGCTGGATGGGCACGCCGATGGTGTCCGAGATTGCCGCACGCTGGATTCGCGACGGTCGCGCCGACACGCTACTGCGTTTGCAGCGCAAACTGCTCTCTGTCCGTCAGGCCATGGTCAGCGAGTATCTGGGGGAGTACATCCTCGGCCAGCATTCCCATGCGCTGAACACCTGGGTGGGCATCCCGCCACACTGGGAGGTCGACGGTCTGGTGCGGGTGTTGCGTCGCCGGCACATTGCTGTCACGTCGCCGGACCCGTTCACCGTCCGTGGCACGCCCCGCGCCCGGGCGGTGAGAGTCTGTGTCGCTGCCGAATGCAGCAATGAAGAGATGCGTGAGGCGCTGATGAGCATGCGCGAGATCTTCGGCCAGTACCCGCAGATCCACGATTTTTGAGGGGGAAAAGACGGAGGAAAATTTTTCGCCCGAATTGCCCTAGTACATTCAGTGTGACAATCCTGCCCTCTTAGACTGCGCCCAATACCTCATCGGGATGCGGTCATGTCAGCGCTACAGCTCAACGATGTTTATCTCGCCCGCCAGCGCATTGAATCCCTGGTGCGGCGCACGCCGATGGAACATTCGCCGAGCCTGTCGCGCCTGCTCGGTGTGCCGGTCTACCTCAAGCTCGAATCCCAGCAGATCACCGGTAGCTTCAAGCTGCGCGGGGCGAGCAATGCCGTGGCGCAACTCGCTCCCGAGCAACAGGCCCGTGGGGTCGTTGCGGCGTCCACCGGCAACCACGGCCGGGCGCTAGCCTATGCCGCCTCCCGGTTGGGCGTGACGGCGACGATCTGCCTGTCGCAGTTGGTGCCGGAAAACAAGGTGCAGGCCATCCGCGATCTCGGCGCCGAGGTGTGCATCGTCGGCCGCTCCCAGGATGACGCCCAGCGCGCAGCCGAGCGCATTGCTGCCGAGCAGGGCGCAACCCTGCTGCCGCCCTTCGATCATCCGGCGATCATTGCCGGGCAGGCCACGCTGGGGCTGGAAATCCTCGAACAGCAACCGGATGTCGCCCAAGTGCTGGTGCCGTTGTCCGGTGGCGGTCTGTTCGCAGGCGTGGCGCTGGCACTCAAAAGCGCGAACCCGCTGATCGTGACCCACGGTATCAGCATGCAGCGCGGCGCGGCGATGCACGCCAGTCTTCAGGCCGGGCATCCGGTCGAAGTCGAAGAGCTGCCGACCTTGGCCGATTCCCTCGGCGGTGGCATCGGCCTGGACAATCAATACACCTTCAGCATGACCCGCGACACCTGCGATCTCCTGCACCTGCTCAGCGAAACCTCGATTGCCAATGCCATCCGCCATGCCTATCGCGAAGAGCGCCTGGTACTCGAAGGCGCGGCTGTGGTGGGGATCGCGGCACTGCTCGAGGGCCTGATCGAACCCAAGGGCCCGGTCGTGGTGGTGGTCAGCGGACGTAACGTCGATACCGATCAACATCTGCGCGTGCTTGCCGGCGCCGATGCCTGAAACCCAGCCCTAACGAACCCATGGAGCGCCGCATCGATGAGTGAAGTCACCCTGTTGAGCGAAGCCGATCTGCGTGCCTGCGTGGCGCTGGATCTGCTCAGCATCGAAGCCGTCCAGCAAGCCTTCGTGCTGCTGGCCACCGCCGCCGTGGCGATGCCGCCGATCCTGCGCCTGGACATCCCCGAGCACAACGGCGAAGTGGACGTGAAGACCGCGTACCTGCCGGGTCTGGAGCGCTTTGCGATCAAAGTCAGCCCGGGTTTTTTCGACAACCCGAAACTGGGCCTGCCCAGCCTCAACGGCATGATGATGCTGTTGTCGGCGCGCACCGGTCTGCTCGATGCCTTGCTGCTGGACAACGGTTACCTGACGGCCGTGCGCACCGCTGCGGCTGGGGCGGTGGCGGCGCGGGCCCTGTCACGCACCGACAGCCGCAGCGTTGCGCTGATCGGTGCCGGCGAGCAGGCCGCGTTGCAGTTGCAGGCGCTGCGGCTGGTGCGACCGATCGACAGCGTGCGCGTATGGGCGCGGGATTCGGCCCGGGCGCAGGCCTTCGGTGCCCAGCTGGCGCGTGACAGCGACCTGGTCGTCAAGGCCTGCGCCAGCATCGATGAAGCCATGGACGGGGTCGATATCGCCATTACCTGCACGCCCAGCCGCGAGCCATTGATCGACGTGCGCCATCTGCATCCCGGCCTGCACATCACCGCCATAGGCTCGGACGCCGAGCACAAGAACGAGATTTCCCCGCAGGCACTGGCGCAGGTCGACCGCTATGTCGCGGATCGCCTGAGCCAGACCCGCATCCTCGGCGAACTGCATCACGCGCTGGCGGCCGGTGTCGTCGGCGACGAGTCAGGTTTCGCCGAATTGGGTCAGGTACTGGCCGGCCAACGGCCCGGTCGTACGCACGCCAATCAAGTCACCTTGTGCGACCTCACCGGCACCGGCGCCCAGGACACGGCGATGGCCAATCTGGCATTCGAGCGTGCGCGCTCGGCCGGCAAGGGTCTGCAGTTCGGCAGTTGACCGGTTTTTCCATCCGCGCGTCATTTATTCCGCTTCGTCTACAAGAGGGCAGGTGCATGTCTCAGATAGTCGTCAATCTTCCGTTCACCCGGGAGGAATACGCCCAGCGTCTGGCCAAGGTGCGAGTGGCCATGCAGGCCCAGGGCATCGAGTTGTTGCTGGTTACCGATCCGTCGAACATGGCCTGGCTGACCGGCTACGACGGTTGGTCGTTTTATGTTCACCAATGCGTGCTGCTGGCTCTGGATGGCGAACCGGTCTGGTTCGGTCGCGGCCAGGACGCCAATGGCGCCAAGCGCACGGTGTTCATGCAGCAGCAAAACATCGTCGGTTACCCGGACATCTACGTGCAGTCCCGTGAGCGGCATCCCATGGATTATCTGTCGCGGGAGGTGATCAGCGCTCGGGGTTGGGACGGGCTGACCATCGGCCTGGAGATGGACAACTACTACTTCAGCGCCGCCGCCTACCTGTCGCTGCAGAAAAACCTGCCCAACGCCCGGTTGATCGATGCGGTGGGGCTGGTGAACTGGCAGCGGGCAATCAAGTCGCCACAGGAAATCGCCTACATGCGCATCGCCGCGCGCATCGTCGAAAACATGCACGGGCGCATTCTCGAGCGCATCGAGCCGGGCATGCGCAAGAACGAACTGGTGGCCGAGATCTACAGCAGCGGCATCCTCGGGGCCGATGGCCATGGCGGCGATTACCCGGCCATCGTGCCGCTGCTGCCCACTGGAGCCGACGCCAGTGCCCCGCACCTGACCTGGGACGACACGCCCTTCGAAAAGGGCGCCGGCACCTTCTTTGAAATCGCCGGTTGCTACAAACGTTATCACTGCCCGTTGTCGCGCACGGTGTACCTGGGCAAGCCGCCGCAACATTTTCTCGACGGCGAGAAAGCCGTAGTCGAAGGCATTGCCGCCGGCCTGGAAGCGGCCAAACCGGGCAACACCACCGGCGACATCGCCGTGGCATTTTTCAAGGTGCTGGAGAAGTTCGGTATTCACAAGGACAGCCGCTGCGGCTACCCGATCGGTATCAGCTATCCGCCGGACTGGGGCGAGCGCACCATGAGTCTGCGTCCCGGCGACACCAGCGTGTTGCAACCGGGCATGACCTTCCACTTCATGCCGGGCCTGTGGATGGATGACTGGGGGCTGGAAATCACGGAGAGCATTTTGATCACCGACACCGGCGTCGAGACGCTGTGCAACTTACCACGCCAACTGTTCGTGAAGGATTGAGCCATGAGCGACCTGCCTGCCAACCCGATCAGCGCCACGGTGGATTTCGACCGTGAAGGCGTGCAGCACGGCTTTCTCAAACTGCCGTATTCCCGGGACGATTCCGCCTGGGGGGCGGTGATGATTCCGGTCACGGTGATTTCCCGAGGCCATGGCCCGACCGCGCTGCTTACCGGCGGCAACCACGGTGACGAATATGAAGGCCCAGTGGCTCTGAGCAAGCTGGCCCAAGGCTTGACGGCTGCCGAAGTCAGCGGGCGGGTGATCATCATCCCGTTCATGAACACCCCGGCCTTCCATGCCGGGCGACGCACGTCGCCCATCGACCAGGGCAACCTCAACCGCAGCTTCCCCGGCAAACCCGATGGCACGGTGACCGAGAAAATCGCCGATTACTTCACCCGCACCTTGCTGCCCCTGGCCGACATCGTGCTGGACATCCACTCCGGCGGGCGCACTCTGGATTTTCTGCCGTTCGCCGCGTGCCATGTGTTGCCGGACAAACAGCAGCAGGCTCGCTGCGAGGCCGGCATGCGCGCGTTCAATGCGCCTTACAGCATGCGTATGCTGGAACTGGATGCCGGGGCGATGTACGACACCGCTGCCGAATCCCAGGGCAAGGTGTTCGTCACCACAGAGCTGGGGGGTGGCGGTTCGTCCACCGCGCGCAGCGTGGCGATTGCCGAGCGCGGTGTGCGCAACCTGTTGATCCATGCAGGGATCGTTGAGGGTGAGGTAGAGTTCGGGCCAACGATCATGCTCGACATGCCCGATGGCGATTGTTTCATCGCCAGTCAGCACGACGGTTTGCTGGAGATGTGCCGTGACCTGGGCGACACCGTGGAGCAGAGCGACGTGATCGCCCGGGTCTACGATGCCACCCGCAGCGGCGTGCCGCCCGTGGAGTATCGCGCCGCACGCAGCGGCCTGCTGGCGGCGCGGCATTTTCCCGGGCTGGTGCAGCGTGGCGATACCATCGCGGTGATTGCCGACGTGTTGAACTAGCACAGATCCACCTGTGGGAGCGGGCTTGCCCGCTCCCACAGGGTGCGCTATCCATTCAGGAGATCCCATGCACAAACTCGATCGCTATGACCTGAAAATCCTGCGAACCCTCGCTGAAGACGGGCGTATCACCAAGTCGAGTCTGGCCGAGGCGATCAACCTTTCGGTGACCCCGGCGTGGGAGCGTGTGCGCAAGCTCGAAGCCCTCGGCCTGATCAAGGGCTACCGGGCGCAGATCGACTGGAATTCGGTGTTCAAGAGTCAGCAGGTGCTGGTGGAAATCACTCTGGCTCGGCACACCGCGCAGGACATGCGCCGGTTCGAGCAGCGGATGAGTGAGGCGCCACAGGTTGCGTTCTGCTATGCCACCGGTGGCGGGGTCGATTACATGGCAATGATCCAGGCACCGGACATCGACCATTACCAGCGTTTTATCGACCAGTTGCTGCTCGAAGACCTGGGCATCGAGCGTTACTTCACCTACATCGTCACCAAGACGATCAAGACGGGCGGCGCGTTGCCGGCGGAGCTGTCACCAGATCCTTGAATCACCAGAAATCTCTTGTTTGGCACTGACCAATCAGAAAAAACCACCTGCCAGCACCCACCCAAACCGCAATTCTCCAGGCCCCCGCTGCCCTAGCATGGACTCCACGCACACGGTTTGGAGTGAACGTCATGACCTACAAACACCCGCTGCTGTTCAAGGCACTCTGCTACGTCGATGGCCATTGGGTGCACAGCGACAGTGGTCAGAGCATTGCGGTGCACAATCCGGCTGATCAGAAATTGATCGGTCACGTCCCCATGCTTGATCAGCCGCAGATCGTCGCCGCTGTCGACGCCGCACACCGGGCGTTTGTCGGGTGGCGCGAGCAGAGCCTGGATGCGCGCGGCGCGATTCTGCGGCGTTGGGCGACGTTGATCCTGGAGCATCAGGAGGACCTGGCGCGGATTCTCAGCCTGGAGCAGGGCAAATCCCTGGCCGAATCCAGAGGTGAAATTGCCTACGCAGCCAGCTTCATTCCGTGGTTCGCCGAAGAAGCCCGGCGTCTGTATGGCCAGAACATTCCGAGCCACATCCCGGGTGCCCACCTGGGCACGGTCAGGGAGCCGGTCGGCGTCTGCGCGTTGCTGACGCCCTGGAATTTCCCCTCGGCCATGATCACCCGCAAGGCCGCCGCAGCCCTGGCTGCCGGTTGCACGGTGGTGATCAAGCCGGCCCATGAAACCCCGTACTCGGCATTCGCCCTGGCGCAACTCGCCGAAGAGGCCGGTTTTCCGGCGGGCGTGTTCAACGTGGTGCTGGGTGAACCGCAGATGGCCATGCAAACCCTGGTGCAGGACAAGCGCGTGCGCTCCGTGAGTTTCACCGGCTCGACCCGGGTGGGTCAGCTGGTGCTGCAAGCCGCCGCTCAGGATGTGAAGAAAGTGGCGCTCGAACTGGGCGGCAATGCGCCCTTCATTGTCTGCGCCGACGCCGATCTGACGCTGGCGGTGAAAGTGGCCTTAGAGGCCAAATTCCAGACCTCCGGCCAGGATTGCTGTGCCGCGAACCGGATCATGGTCGAGCGCTCGGTCTACCCGGAATTTCTCCAGCGCTTTGCTGCAGCGGTGCGCGAGCTGCGTGTCGGCCCGGCGATGCTTGGTGATCGCGAGCAGCAGGTCGATATCGGCCCGCTGATGCACCAGGCGGCCTTCGACGTGACCGCCGAGCGCGTGGCCGATGCCCTGCAACAGGGCGCACAACGGCTGGTGGGTGGTGAGGCCCATGCCCTTGGCGGCCTGTTCTACCAGCCGACGGTGCTGGCCGATGTCACCCCGAACATGCGCATCTACCGCGAAGAGAATTTCGCGCCGATTGCCGGGGTGATGCCCTTCGACACTCTGGACCAGGCCGTCGAGATGGCCAACGACACCGAATATGGTCTGGCCGCCTACATTTGCTCCAATCGCCTGGACCTGATCTACCCGCTGATCCGTCGCCTCGACCACGCCATGGTCGCGGTCAACGGCGTCAAGTTCACCGGCCATCCGATTCCGTTCGGTGGCATGAAAGCCTCGGGGCTGGGCCGCGAGGGCGGCACCGAAGGCTTCGAAGCCTTTGTCGAAACCAAATACTTCTGCCTGCACCATCAAGGCCAGTTTTAAGGAGATCCACCATGAAGCAAGAACTCGACTCACTGTTCGAACAAGACCGTGCACACTTCATGCATCCTTCGACGCACGCCCATGACCACGCCAGCGGTGCACTCAAGGGGCGCATCATCAAGAGTGCGTCGGGCATTCGCATCCGCGACCACGAGGGCCGCGAACTGATCGATGCCTTCGCCGGCCTCTACTGCGTCAATATCGGCTACGGCCGCACCGAGGTGGCAGACGCCATCTACAAGCAGGCCAAGGAGCTGGCGTATTACCACACCTATGTCGGTCACTCGACCGAGGCCATCATCGAGCTGTCGAGCCGCATCATTGACTGGGCGCCCCAAGGGATGAAAAAGGTCTACTACGGCCTCTCCGGTTCCGACGCCAACGAAACTCAGATCAAGCTGGTGCGTTATTACAACAACGTGCTGGGGCGGCCGCAGAAGAAGAAAATCATCTCCCGCGACCGTGGTTATCACGGCTCGGGCATCATGACCGGCAGCCTGACGGGTCTGCCGAGTTTTCATCAGCACTTCGACTTGCCGGCCGAAGGGATCAAGCACACTGTCTGTCCGCATTGGTATCGCAAGGCTCCCGCCGGCATGGACGAAGCCGCCTTTGTGCGGTACTGCGCCGACGAGCTGGAAAAAATGATCCTGGCCGAAGGCCCGGACACCGTGGCTGCCTTTATCGGCGAGCCCCTGATGGGCACCGGCGGCATCATCGTTCCACCGGCCGGCTACTGGGCGGCGATTCAAGCGGTGCTGAACAAGTACGACGTCTTGCTGATCGCCGACGAAGTGGTCTGCGCTTTTGGTCGCCTGGGTTCGAAAATGGGCAGCCAGCGCTACGGCATGCGGCCTGACCTGATCACCACGGCCAAAGGGCTGACGAGCGCCTACGCACCATTGTCGGCGGTGATCGTCGGCGAAAAAGTGTGGGCCGTGATCGAAAAGGCCTCCGAATCCCAGGGCGCCATGGGCCATGGCTGGACCTACTCCGGGCATCCGATCTGCGCGGCGGCGGCCTTGGCCAACCTCGATATCCTGGAACGTGAGAACCTCACGGAAAATGCCGAGAAGGTTGGCGGTTACCTCAATCGCCGGTTGCGCGAAACCCTCGAAGGTCATCCGCTGGTAGGTGAAGTCCGGGGTGATGGCATGCTCGCGGCCGTCGAGTTCATGGCGGATCGGGAGCAGCGCACGCCGTTCGACGCGGTGTTGAAGGTCGGCCCGAAAGTCTCGGCGGCCTGCCTGGAGCGCGGCATGGTGGCTCGGGCGATGCCCCACGGCGACATCCTCGGCTTCGCACCGCCGTTGATTCTGACCGAGGCCGAGGCCGACCTGATCGTGGGCATCGCCAAGGAGGCGATCGATCAGGTAGCGGGAGAGGTGTTGGGCTGACGCTAATGCAGTGAGGCCCAAGGCCCCATCGCGAGCAGGCTCGCTCCCACAAAGACCTGCGCTCTCTCTGTGGGAGCGAGCCTGCTCGCGATAGGGCCAGTACAGACTGCAAGGATCAAAACTATAAAAAAGCCCCCGAACGATCACTCGTCCGGGGGCTTTTTACTGGCGTAAAGCCGGCCTACTTCTTCAAGCCGTAATGCTCATCGAGCATGCCTGGCGCGTTCGGCGCCTTGGGCGCGTAGTCGCGCGGCGGCTCCTGATTGCGCGGTGGCGTCAGGCGTTCACGTGGGGCCACCGTCGCATCGGAGTGCAGCGAGGCCAGCAGGCGTTGACGGGTCTGCTCGTCCAGGGCCAGGCGGTTGGCGCCCTCGGCGAGATGATCCTGCACTTCCTGGTAGCTCTGAGTCAGCTTCTTGACCAGCGATGCGGTGCTGTTGAAGTGGGTGACCACTTCGTTCTGATAACTGTCGAAACGTTCCTGAATGTCATCCAGCTGACGTTGCGTGCTGCTCGGCGCAGCATTCGGCACCAGGCGAGCAATCAGGAAACCAATGGCGACACCCACAACCAGGGCAAGAGTCGGCAACAACCAAACTAAGAGCGAGTGTTCCACGAGTCCTTCCTCTATAAACGGCTTTGCTTTACGTTAACGGCTCGAACCTGCGCTGTATACCGCGATTCGCTCGCAATACACCGGCACAGACAATTTGCTAGACGAGTCGACCCGATTCAAGGTCACGGAGTTCCTTTCTTGCTTATGCGCGAAACCCCTGTAGTGATTGATGGCCCGGTGGGTCAACTGGAAGCCCTGTACCTTGAGACAGAGGCGCCCCGCGGCCTGGCACTGATCTGCCATCCGAACCCGGTGCAGGGCGGCACCATGCTCAATAAAGTCGTGTCGACCCTGCAGCGCACCGCGCGCGATGCCGGCTTGATGACCTTGCGTTTCAATTACCGCGGTGTCGGTGCCAGCGAAGGCACGCATGACATGGGCACGGGCGAGGTCGACGACGCCCAGGCCGCAGCCGCCTGGCTTCGGGCGAAGCATCCGGACCTGCCGCTGACCCTGTTCGGCTTCTCCTTCGGTGGTTTTGTCGCCGCCAGCCTCGGTGGGCGCCTGGAAGCAGGCGGCGAGCAGCTCAAGCACCTGTTCATGGTCGCACCGGCGGTCATGCGCCTCGGCGATCAGGATCAGTTGCCGCAGCAGGGCGAACTGACCCTGATCCAGCCGGAAACCGACGAAGTCATCGATCCGCAGGTCGTCTACGACTGGTCCTCGACACTCCAGCGCCCCCATGAGCTGCTGAAAGTGGCAGAATGCGGACACTTTTTTCATGGCAAGCTGACCGATCTCAAGGATCTGATCCTGCCGCGTCTTTCGAAATGATTGCAGTCTGACAAGCGATTACCCATGACGACTCGTACCCGTATCCTCACCGGCATCACCACCACCGGCACGCCGCACCTGGGCAACTACGCCGGTGCCATCCGCCCGGCGATCGTCGCCAGCCGTGACAGCAATGCCGATTCGTTCTACTTCCTGGCCGACTACCACGCCTTGATCAAATGCGATGACCCGTTGCGCATCCAGCGCTCGCGCCTGGAGATCGCAGCGACCTGGCTGGCCGGTGGCCTCGATGTGGACCGCGTGACCTTCTATCGCCAGTCCGACATCCCGGAAATCCCCGAGCTGACCTGGCTGCTGACCTGCGTCGCCGCCAAGGGCCTGCTCAACCGTGCCCACGCCTACAAGGCCTCGGTGGACAAGAACGTCGAGACCGGCGAAGACCCGGATGCCGGGATCACCATGGGCTTATACAGCTACCCGGTGCTGATGGCCGCCGACATCCTGATGTTCAACGCGCACAAGGTGCCGGTAGGGCGCGACCAGATTCAGCACGTGGAAATGGCCCGTGACATTGGCCAGCGTTTCAACCATCTGTTTGGTCAGGGCAAGGAGTTCTTCACCCTGCCCGAAGCGCTGATCGAGGAAAGCGTGGCCACCTTGCCAGGCCTCGACGGGCGCAAGATGTCGAAAAGCTACGACAACACCATCCCGTTGTTCAGCAGCGCCAAGGACATGAAAGACGCGATTTCCCGTATCGTGACCGACTCCCGTGCCCCGGGCGAAGCGAAAGATCCGGACAACTCGCACCTGTTCACCCTGTACCAGGCGTTCGCCACGCCGGCGCAGGCCGACGCGTTCCGCAGCGAACTGTTGCAGGGACTGGGCTGGGGCGAGGCGAAGAATCGCCTGTTCCAGTTGCTCGACAACGAACTGGGCGAATCCCGTGAGCGTTATCACCAGTTGATCGAACGGCCGGCGGATCTGGAAGACATCCTGCAACATGGCGCGAAAAAGGCCCGTGCGGTGGCGACGCCCTTCCTCAACGAACTGCGTGAAGCAGTGGGTCTGCGTTCCTTCGTGGCCCAGACACAAGTCGCGGCGACCAGCAAAAAGAAAGCCGCGAAAGCCGCGCGTTTTGTCAGCTTCCGTGAAGACGACGGCAGTTTCCGCTTCCGTCTGCTGGCGGCCGATGGCGAGCAACTGCTGCTGTCGCGCCACTTCGCTGACGGCAAGACCGCAGGCCAGGTGACCAAGCAACTGCAAGCGGGCCAGCCACTGGACGTGCGCAGTGAAGCGCTGGGCTTCAGCGTCTGGCTGGAGGGCGAGTGCGTCGCCGACAGCCCGGCCTTCGCCGATGGCGCTGCCCGCGACCACGGGATCGAGGCCCTGCGGGTCGCCCTGACGCCGGTTCAGGAATAAACAACGGCTCGGCCCGACCAAGGGCTGATTGCCATTCCTCTGGGCCGTCGCTACAGTGACGGCCCGTTTTTGTTGCCTTGCTAACGAATTATGACGCCCCTAGAACGATACCAAGCTGATCTGAAACGCCCGGAATTCTTCCATGACGCCGCGCAGGAAACGGCTGTGCGTCATTTGCAGCGCCTGTACGACGACCTGATCGCGGCCGATCAGAACAAGCCGGGCCTGCTGGGCAAACTGTTTGGCAAGAAGGATCAGACCCCGGTCAAGGGCCTGTACTTCTGGGGCGGCGTAGGGCGCGGCAAGACCTATCTGGTCGACACATTCTTTGAAGCGCTGCCGTTCAAGGAAAAGACCCGCACGCACTTCCACCGCTTCATGAAGCGCGTGCACGAAGAAATGAAAACCCTCGGCGGCGAGAAGAACCCGCTGACCATCATCGCCAAGCGTTTTGCCGCCGAATCGCGGGTGATCTGCTTCGATGAATTCTTCGTGTCCGACATCACCGACGCGATGATCCTCGGCACGCTGATGGAAGAGCTGTTCAAGAACGGTGTGACCCTGGTCGCCACGTCGAACATCGTGCCGGACGGCCTGTACAAGGACGGCCTGCAACGTGCGCGTTTCCTGCCAGCCATCGCGCTGATCAAGCAGAACACCGAGATCGTCAACGTCGACAGCGGCGTCGATTATCGTCTGCGTCACCTCGAACAGGCGGAGCTGTTTCACTTCCCGCTGGACGAGGCGTCCCAGGAAAGCCTGCGCAAGAGCTTCCGCGCCCTGACGCCGGAATGCACGGCGGCGGTCGAGAACGATGTGCTGATCATCGAGAACCGCGAGATCCGCGCCTTGCGCACCTGCGACGACGTGGCCTGGTTCGACTTCCGCGAACTGTGCGACGGCCCGCGCAGCCAGAACGACTACATCGAGCTGGGCAAGATTTTCCACGCGGTACTGCTCAGCGGCGTTGAACAGATGAGCGTCACCACCGACGACATCGCCCGCCGCTTCATCAACATGGTCGACGAGTTCTACGACCGTAACGTCAAGTTGATCATTTCCGCAGAGGTCGAACTCAAGGATCTCTACACCGGCGGTCGTTTGAACTTCGAATTCCAGCGCACCCTCAGCCGCCTGCTGGAAATGCAATCCCACGAATTCCTGTCCCGGGCGCACAAGCCCTAGGCAGACTCGCGAACGGCGTCCTCCACCATCAGGCCCACGGGGCCGACGATGGCGGAGGAAAACGCCTGCAACGCCCGACAACCATCGAGCGCTGGCGCTGCCGCCGGGTGGACTCAATGGGTGATCAGAAAGCCGATAAACGGAATGATCAGCAGCGTACTGATGGCCATGGACAGCACATTGCCGATGAAGCCATGCATGTCGGCCGGCAGCCGTCTGGCCAGTTCACAGGCCAGGGGTGGGGCAATCAAGGCCCCCAGCAGTGCGCTCATGACGATCACCTGCCAACTGCCGCCATACGTCAGCAGTGCTGCCGGCACGACTGAAACCAACGGAATGTAGGTGGGGTACCAGCCATGCACCATCCAGTGGCGACGCCAGATCACGATGCCCAGGGCTGAGGTCAACGCCTGGGCGCCGATCAGTTGTGGCAGCAACAGCGAACCGTAGACCGGACTCGCCGGATTCAGGGTGAACGCCAGCAGCGCACCGAGGATCAGGCCGAGACTGGCCCACTCGTTGCCATAGAACGGCGCTTCCGAAAAGTCCGCGAGGATTCGGCGCAGGCTCCAGATCACGCCGTAGTCGGGCGTTTCGCGGGTGGCGGGTTCGACAGGCGGCTCCACGGGTTTCACCGGGTTCACCAGACCCGGTCGATAGCGACAGAGCAGGAAGGCCAGGACGCTGGCAAGCGCCATGCCCGAGACATTGCCAATCACCACCGGCAACCCCAGCGGATTGCACACGTAATTGACCATCAGCAGGCACGCCGGCGTCACCAGCACGGCGCCCATGATTGCGCCGTTGATCGTGACCTTCCAGCCGCCACCGAACATCAGCACCATCGCCGCAGGCAGTGAAACGAACGCGACAAACGTGGGTTGCCAACTGGCGGCGGTCACCGTCCAGCCCCAGAGCAGATTGCTCAGCAGCAGCCCGAGCAACGAACTGGTCACCAGCCACGGCCACAAGCCGCTGCCGTAGCAGATGGCAAAGCCTTGCCAGCGCTGCCGTGTGCGGTTTGCCCAATAGGCCAGGTATGCGCCGGCCAGCAGGCCAATGGAAGCGAATTCGTGCTTGTAGAACGCCACTTCACTGATATCGCCAAGCACCCAGCGCAGCCAGGCCCGCGGATCGGGAAGGGCCGTCAGCAGATCGTGGTAACCCGGCCAGGGGGCCGACCAGTGCGTGCGGTAGGTGAGTGACAGCCAGAGCACCAGCAGTGCGGTGCCGATCATCAGCAGGATGACTGCCGTGTCCAACAGCGATCGTTGGCCCGGGCGATTTTTCTCGGTCGAGGAGTGCATGAGTCAGGCCTCCTGTCGGGCGAAGTCGATCCAGAGTCGCACGCTGGGCCCGTCGGGCACGCCTTCGGAGTGCGCAAATGCATCCTGTCGGTTGTTGAAAAAATAGCCCGTGCTGCTCAGCTCCGGCAAGACGATGAGGTTGGCGCCGCCCTTGACCGCTTCCTCGGCCAATTCCAGGCTGCGATGCAAATTGTCCTGCCGATTCTCGACGCCGACCTGCGGACTGAATTGCACGACTGCGACACGAACAGGGCTCGTTGGCTCGCTCATTCCGATGACCTCTTTTTATTGTTATTCACGTTGTTTAACCGCGTGTTTATTAGGTGTTGAAACGACGAGGGAGGAACAGTCAGCGGATTCCGGGCAGGTTGTAGTCCTTGTCCGAATATGTACGAAGTATTTCGAGCAGGCTGTGCAGGGAGGGTGTACGACAGAGCCCATGCATTGGGTGCACAGGCTCTGGAATGGAGGTGTCAGTTTTCAAGCCGGTAGTGCGGGAGGTCGCTCAGGGTGAAGTCACCGTTGAAGCTCGCTGCGGTCTTGTTGCAGGTATGGATCACCGCATTTCGTTCACGCCGCCTGCTGGAACTGCTGGCGATACTGGTTCGGCGACAACTCCGTGTGCTGGCGGAACAGGCGGGCGAAGAAGCTCGCGTCGTCGTAGCCCACTTCATAGCTGATGGTCTTGATGCTTTTGCGGCTGCCGGACAACAGGCCCTTGGCGGTTTCGATGCGCAGTCGCTGCAGGTAGTGCAGCGGTTTGTCACCGGTGGCCGTCTGGAATCGGCGCATGAAGTTGCGAATGCTCATGCCGTGCTCGCGCGCGACGTCTTCGAAGCGGAACTTGTCGGCAAAATGTTCTTCGAGCCAGTGCTGGATCTGCAGGATGATCACATCCTGGTGCAGCTTCTGTCCGCCGAAACCGATACGCCCCGGCGAATAGCTGCGCTGCACTTCGTAGAGGATGTCGCGGGCCACGGCCTGGGCGACGTTGGCGCCGCAAAAGCGCTCGATCAGGTAAATGTAGAGGTCGCATGCCGAAGTGGTGCCGCCTGCGCAATACAGGTTGTCGGCGTCGGTCAGGTGTTTGTCCTGATTGAGATGGACCCGGGGGAAGCGTTCGGCGAAGGCGTTGAAGAAGCGCCAGTAGGTGGTCGCTTCCTTGCCGTTGAGCAACCCCGCTTCGGCCAGCCAGAACACCCCGGTGGCTTCGCCGCACAGGACCGCGCCGCGAGCATGCTGCTGGCGCAGCCATGGCAGTACCTGGGGATAACGTTGGCACAGGGTTTCGAAATCGTCCCAGAACGCCGGGAGGATGATCACATCGGCATCTTCCAGGCCGCCGTCCACGGGCATGATCACATCGCTGAAGCTGTTGACCGGTTTGCCATCGGGGCTGACCAGGCGCGTTTCGAACGCCGGTGTCAGGCCCAGACCCAGTTGTTTGCCGTAGCGCAGGCTGGCCAGGTGGAAGAAATCCTTGGCCTGCATGAGGGTGGAAGCGAAAACCCGGTCGATGGCCAGGATGCTGACGCGCCGCAAGGGCGTGGAGGCTTGGTTAGACATAATTCAACTTTATTCTTATAGGGGAAAGTGGTCACCAGACGGCTGGATCGTCTTATTTTTTGTCGGATGTGTCCAGTGTCCTGTATCGGTCGCGCCCCTTAGTCTCTGAAGACCAACCCTCTAACAAGAACGACAGGTGCCGCATGATCCCCAGAACCTTGTTCAGTCCCGAGCACGAACTTTTTCGCGACAGCGTGCGCACGTTTCTCGAAAAAGAGGCCGTGCCGTTCCACGCACAATGGGAAAAACAAGGCTATATCGACCGCCAGCTCTGGAACAAGGCGGGGGAGGCGGGAATGCTCTGTTCGCACCTGCCGGAAACCTACGGCGGACTGGGCGCGGACTTTCTCTACAGCGCGGTGGTGATCGAGGAGGTGGGTCGCCTCGGCCTGACCGGCATCGGTTTTTCCCTGCATTCGGATATCGTCGCGCCATACATCCTGCATTACGGCAGTGAAGCGCTGAAGCACAAGTACCTGCCCAAACTGGTGTCCGGGGAAATGGTCAGCGCGATTGCCATGACCGAGCCCGGCGCCGGTTCCGACCTGCAGGGGGTCAAGACCACCGCCGTGCTCGATGGCGACGAATACGTGATCAACGGCTCCAAGACGTTCATCACCAACGGCTACCTGGCGGACCTGGTGATTGTCGTGGCCAAGACCGACCCGAAGGCGGGCGCGAAGGGCACCAGCCTGTTCCTGGTCGAAGCCGACACACCGGGCTTCGACAAGGGCAAGCGTCTGGAAAAAGTCGGGATGAAGGCGCAGGACACCTCGGAGCTGTTCTTCCAGGACGTGCGCGTGCCCAGGGAAAACCTCCTGGGGCAGGCCGGGATGGGCTTTGCCTACCTGATGCAGGAGTTGCCCCAGGAGCGCCTGACCGTGGCGATCGGTGGCCTGGCCTCGGCCGAGGCGGCGTTGCAATGGACGCTGGATTACACCCGCGAGCGCAAGGCGTTCGGCAAGTCGATTGCCGAGTTCCAGAACACCCGGTTCAAACTGGCGGAGATGGCCACCGAAATCCAGATCGGCCGGGTCTTCGTCGATCGCTGCCTGGAGCTGCACTTGCAGGGCAAGCTCGACGTGCCAACTGCAGCGATGGCCAAGTACTGGGGAACCGACCTGCAATGCAAGGTGCTCGACGAATGCGTGCAGTTGCACGGCGGCTACGGCTTCATGTGGGAATACCCGATCGCCCGGGCCTGGGCCGATGCGCGGGTACAGCGGATTTATGCCGGCACCAATGAAATCATGAAGGAGATCATTGCGCGGGCGCTTTGATCGGCGTTTGACCGCTGTGGCCCCATCGCGAGCAGGCTCGCTCCCACAAGGGGTCTGAGTGTTAGCACAATATGTGTCCACACCCAGAACTGTGTGGGAGCGAGCCTGCTCGCGATAGGGCCTGACGATCCATCAAGGCGCCGGGTTCGGGTGATCCTGGTGAATCGCCTCGATCCCCGCCAGGACTTCATCCGACAGCTTCAGGTCGAAACTGGCAATGTTGCTGTCCAGTTGCTCCAGGGTGGTTGCGCCGATGATGTTGCTGGTCACGAACGGTTGCTGGGTCACGAAGGCCAGGGCCATTTGCGCCGGGTCCAGGCCGTGTTCACGGGCCAATGCCACGTAACGGCTGCACGCCGCTTCGGACTGCGGATTGAAATAGCGGCTGAAGCGGCTGTAGAGGCTCAGGCGACCTTTCGGCGGACGGGCGCCCCCTTCGTACTTGCCCGACAGGAAGCCGAACGCCAGCGGCGAGTAGGCGAGCAGGCCACACTGTTCGCGGATGGCGATTTCCGCCAGGCCCACTTCGAAGCTGCGGTTGAGCAGGTTGTACGGGTTCTGGATCGACACGGCGCGCGGCCAGCCCCGGGCTTCGGCCAGTGCGAGGAAGCGCATGGTGCCCCACGGCGTTTCGTTGGACAGGCCGATGTGGCGGATCTTGCCGGCTTTGACCTGTTCGTCCAGCGCTTCGAGGGTGTCCTCCAGTGGCGTCAGGTTGGCTTCGATCTTGTGCTTGTAGCCGAGCTGGCCGAAGAAGTTGGTGCTGCGTTCCGGCCAGTGCAATTGATAGAGATCGATGTAATCGGTCTGCAGGCGCTCGAGGCTTGCGTCCACGGCTTCGGTGATGTGCTGGCGGTTGTGCCGCAGGTTTTTGTCGCGGATGTAGTCGATGGTGTTGCCGGGGCCGGCGATCTTGCTCGCCAGGATCCAGTCGGCGCGATCACCACGGCGCTTGAAGTAGTTGCCGATGTAGCGCTCGGTGGTGGCGTAGGTCTCGGCCTTGGGTGGCACCGGATACATCTCGGCGGTGTCGATGAAGTTGATCCCGGCGCTCTTGGCGCGCTCGATCTGGGCAAAGGCTTCGGCTTCGCTGTTTTGCTCGCCCCAGGTCATGGTGCCGAGGCAGAGGGCGCTCACGTTCAGATCGGTACGGCCTAGCTGGCGATAGTCCATCAGGTGCTCCTTGGGCAAAACAATCATAAAAGCAGGTTGAAATATTTTTCGCAATCTGCATAATTGCGCACCTCTTTCTGCAGTGGAAGTGATGCGCCGCCGCCGAAGAATCTTGCCGTTGAACGGACGCGCCGACCCGAGCCCCCGAAAGCGTCTGTATCCGGCTGCCTTTGACTTGTCAAAGTACGCACTATTCAGTAAGATCCGCCGTCTAATTTACAGGGCGGCCCCTGAGGCTATAAAGAATGAAAACTTTTACTGCTAAACCGGAAACAGTAAAGCGCGACTGGTTTGTCGTCGACGCTGCTGGTCAGACCCTGGGTCGTCTGGCCACCGAAATCGCGAGCCGTCTGCGTGGCAAGCACAAGCCTGAGTACACTCCTCACGTTGACACCGGCGACTACATCGTCGTTATCAATGCCGAGCAGATTCGTGTGACCGGTGCTAAAACCACTGACAAAATGTACTACTCCCACTCCGGTTTCCCGGGCGGCATCAAGTCGATCAACTTTGAAAAGCTGATCGCCAAGGCCCCTGAGCGCGTGATCGAGACCGCGGTCAAAGGCATGCTGCCTAAGAACCCGCTGGGTCGCGACATGTACCGTAAGCTGAAAGTCTATGCGGGCGCTGCACACCCTCATACTGCTCAGCAGCCCCAAGAACTGAAGATTTAACGGAATAGTTCATTATGTCGGCGACTCAAAATTACGGCACTGGCCGTCGCAAGACCGCAACCGCACGCGTTTTCCTGCGTCCGGGCACTGGTAACATCTCCATCAACAACCGTTCGCTGGAAACCTTCTTCGGCCGCGAAACTGCCCGCATGGTAGTTCGTCAGCCGCTGGAGCTGACTGAGACTGTCGAGAAATTCGACATCTACGTCACCGTGATCGGCGGTGGTGTAAGTGGTCAAGCTGGCGCAATCCGCCACGGTATCACTCGCGCTCTGATGGACTACGACGAAACCCTGCGCGGCGCTCTGCGCAAAGCTGGCTTCGTTACTCGCGACGCCCGTGAAGTTGAACGTAAGAAAGTCGGTCTGCGTAAAGCGCGTAAGCGTCCGCAGTACTCGAAGCGTTAATTCGCTTTCACGTTCAAAAAGAACGCCCAGCCCCTCACGGAGCTGGGCGTTTTTTTATGTGTGCGATTTATCAAAGAATTGCTCTGTGACAACGTGCCACATCCGTAGAGCCCCTATACTGCAAGGCTTGGCACTGGAGCCCTTCGGTAATTACCTTGTCAGGATTGGGGCTTTTCATTACCATTCGGCAAAATTTTTATAAGTACATAGTTTTATTTAGTAGATGCCTGATTTAACAGGCCACAAAGCTGATGGGAGAGGACTGAATGAGCAATGACGGCGTGAATGCAGGCCGGCGTCGCTTCTTGGTAGCAGCCACATCCGTGGTGGGTGCTGCAGGAGCGGTGGGGGCTGCGGTCCCGTTCGTGGGGTCATGGTTTCCCAGTGCCAAGGCGAAAGCCGCAGGTGCACCGGTGAAAGTGAATGTCAGCAAAATCGAGCCAGGCCAGCAGATGGTTGCTGAGTGGCGCGGTCAGCCGGTGTTCATCGTCCGCCGTACCGAGGAAATCCTGGGGAATCTGAAAAAGATCGAGGGCCAGCTGTCTGACCCGACCTCCAAGAACTCTGTTCAACCGACATATGTCGATCCGCAAGTGCGTTCGATCAAGCCCGAGATTCTGCTGCTGATCGGCATCTGCACGCACCTGGGTTGCTCGCCAACCTTCCGCCCGGAAGTGGCGCCTGCGGATCTGGGCAAAGACTGGGTAGGGGGTTATTTCTGCCCTTGCCACGGCTCCCACTACGATTTGGCTGGCCGTGTCTACAAGTCGCAACCTGCGCCTTTGAACCTGCCGGTTCCCCCGCATTCCTATGAGTCCGACGAGATCATTGTCGTTGGCGTCGATACGGAGAAAGCGTGATGAGCAAGTTCATGGATTGGGTTGATGCGCGCTTTCCCGCGACCAAAATGTGGGAAGACCATCTCAGCAAGTACTACGCCCCGAAGAACTTCAACTTCTTCTACTTCTTTGGTTCCCTGGCACTGCTCGTTCTGGTCAACCAGATCGTCACCGGTGTGTGGCTGACCATGAGCTACACCCCTTCGGCGGAAGAGGCATTCGCTTCCGTCGAATACATCATGCGCGACGTCGAGTACGGCTCGATCCTGCGCCTGCTGCACTCCACCGGCGCTTCGGCGTTCTTCATCGTGGTCTACCTGCACATGTTCCGTGGCCTGCTCTACGGTTCGTACCAGAAGCCGCGTGAGCTGGTGTGGGTCTTCGGCATGCTGATCTACCTGGCGCTGATGGCGGAAGCCTTCATGGGCTACCTGCTGCCATGGGGTCAGATGTCCTACTGGGGTGCCCAGGTAATCATCTCGCTGTTCGGTGCGATTCCGGTGATCGGCGACGACCTGACCCAGTGGATCCGTGGTGACTACCTGATTTCCGGTATCACCCTGAATCGCTTCTTCGCCCTGCACGTGGTGGCCTTGCCGATCGTGATCCTCGGCCTGGTGGTGCTGCACATCCTGGCGCTGCACGAGGTCGGTTCGAACAACCCGGACGGCGTGGACATCAAGAAACACAAGGACGAAAACGGCGTACCGCTGGACGGCATTCCGTTCCACCCGTACTACACCGTGAAAGATATTGTCGGCGTGGTGGTGTTCCTGTTCGTCTTCTGCTCGATCGTGTTCTTCTTCCCTGAGATGGGTGGTTATTTCCTCGAGAAGCCGAACTTCGAAGTGGCGAACGCGTTCAAGACCCCCGAGCACATTGCTCCGGTCTGGTACTTCACGCCGTTCTACGCGATCTTGCGCGCGGTTCCGGACAAGCTGCTGGGCGTCATCGCCATGGGCGCGGCCATCGCTGTGCTGTTCGTCCTGCCGTGGCTGGACCGTAGTCCGGTCAAGTCGATGCGCTACAAGGGCTGGCTGAGCAAGATCTGGCTCTGGGTGTTCTGCATTTCGTTCGTGATCCTGGGCGTGTTGGGTGTACTGGCGCCCACTCCGGGTCGTACGTTGCTGTCGCAGGTCTGCACCTTCCTGTACTTCGCCTACTTCATTTTGATGCCGTTCTACACCAGGCTCGAGAAGACCAAACCGGTTCCGGAAAGGGTGACTGGCTGATGAAAAAGCTATTTGCTGTACTGATTCTTGCTGCTTTGCCTGTCCTGTCCTTCGCGGCTGAACACGGTGGTCCTGAACTGGAAAAGATCGATATCGACGTTTCCGACAAGGCTGCCATGCAGGATGGCGCACGTACGTTCGCCAACTACTGCATGGGTTGCCACAGCGCCAAGTTCCAGCGCTATGAGCGTGTTGCCGACGATCTGGGCATTCCCCATGACCTGATGCTGTCGAACCTGGTGTTCACGGGCGCCAAGATCGGCGACCACATGAGCATCGGCATGCAGCCGGCCGACGCCAAGACCTGGTTCGGTGCCGCGCCTCCCGACCTGACCCTGGTGGCTCGCGTTCGTGGTACCGACTGGCTTTATGGCTACCTGAAGTCGTTCTACGAAGATCCGGCACGCCCTTGGGGTGTGAACAACAAGGTCTTCCCGAACGTGGGCATGCCGAACGTGCTGGTGGGCCTGCAAGGTCGCCAGGTCGTGGGTTGCAAACAGGTGCAGATCGTCGAGGATGGCAAGAAGCAATACGATCCGCTGACCGGTACCGCGCTGACTCATGAAGCGTGCGATCAGCTGACCATCGTGCCGAAAAGCGGTGCGCTGACCGAAGAGCAGTTCGATGAGAAGGTCAAGAATCTGGTAACCTTCCTCGCTTACTCGGCTAACCCGGTTAAGCTGCAACATCAGCGCATTGGTACGTATGTCTTGCTGTACCTGGCGTTCTTCTTCGTATTCGCTTACCTGCTGAAGCGCGAATACTGGAAAGACGTGCACTGATAACGTTTCAAGCAATTGCTGTTAATCGCGCGCGCCCAAGGGCGCCTCTGAAAGTGTAACGAGCCTGCTCATCCAGGCGTTACGGGAGGCGCCCTCTGGGCGCGCTCGTTTTTCCGCTTCCAATAATTTCAACAAGCGAGGAGGACCGCCAATGGGCGTGACCAATCGGTTGGCCTGTTACTCCGACCCCGCCGACCACTATTCCCACCGAGTGCGCATCGTACTGGCAGAGAAGGGTGTCAGCGCCGAGATCATTTACGTGGAAGCTGGCCGCCAGCCGCCTAAACTGATTGAGGTGAACCCTTATGGAAGCCTGCCCACCCTGGTCGATCGCGACCTGGCATTGTGGGAGTCGACGGTGGTGATGGAATATCTGGATGAGCGTTACCCGCACCCGCCCTTGCTGCCGGTTTATCCTGTGGCGCGTGCCAACAGTCGTTTGCTGATTCATCGTATTCAGCGCGACTGGTGTGGCCTGGTGGATCTGATCCTGGATTCCCGGACCAAGGAGGCTGCCCGTGTCGTCGCTCGCAAGGAGCTGCGCGAGAGCCTGACCGGCGTGTCGCCGCTGTTCGCCGACAAGCCGTTTTTCCTCAGTGAGGAACAAAGTCTGGTGGATTGCTGCCTATTGCCAATACTCTGGCGCTTGCCGATTCTGGGTATCGAACTGCCGCGGCCAGCCAAGCCGCTGCTTGATTATATGGAGCGCTCGTTTGCGCGTGAGGCATTCCAGGCGAGTCTGTCTGGTGTCGAACGCGACATGCGCTAAGGCTTAAGGAGCCGCTATGAACTCCAGTCGACCTTATCTGGTCCGCGCGCTCTACGAGTGGATTGTGGACAACGACTGTACCCCGCACATGCTGGTCAACTCCGAGTATCCGTCGGTGCAGGTGCCACAAGGTTTCGCCAGTGATGGACAGATTGTCCTGAACGTATCGCCGGCTGCCGTGCGTCATTTGCACATGGACAACGAAGCGGTCAGCTTCGAAGGGCGCTTCGGTGGTGTGCCGCACACCCTGTACGTGCCTATCGCCTCGATCCTGGGCATTTACGCCCGGGAGAACGGCCAGGGTATGGTGTTCGATCTGGAGTCGCCCATGGAGGACGACGATGAGATCGAGCCGGATGACGATTTGCCGCCACCACCGGACAGCGAGCCACCGCGCCCCAGCGGTCGACCCAGTCTGAAAGTGGTGAAATAAAAAAAGGCGATCCGCGAGGATCGCCTTTTTCATTGCGCCGCTCCCGTGGGAGCGAGCCTGCTCGCGATGGCCGTCAACGACGAAGCGCGGTGCCTGGTACTCCGCAGCGCGCTCGGGTTTCTGCAGGCCTGATCAGTCGATGTATTCGAACAGCTTCACAATCTTCTGCACGCCGGAAACGCCTTGTACCAGGTTGGTCGCCTGGGTCGCTTCCTGGCGGGTCAGCAGGCCCAGCAGGTAGACGATGCCGTTTTCGGTCACCACCTTGATGCGCGAGCCCGGAATGTTCGGGTCGGTGAGCATCTGCGTCTTGATCTTGGAGGTCAGCCAGGTGTCGTTCTGACGCGCCAGGAAACCGGACGGCGGCAGCACCTGGAGTTCGTTGTGGACCTTTTTCACTCGCTGAACAGCAGCGGCAGCCTGCTCGGCCTTGGCTTTCAGGTCTTCGCGCGGGGTTTGCCCGGCGAGCAGCACGATACCGTTGTAGCTGGTGACGACGATGTGCGATCCATTGTCCAGGACGGGATCGGCCTTGGCGACGTTCACGCCGACCTTGGTGTCGATCAGTGAGTCATCGATTTTGCTGCCGAGGGTGCGCGTGCCACGGTCATCTTCAATGGGGGCTTCCCGGCTGGCGTTAACCACCGAGGTGCAGCCGCTGATACCCAGGCACAGGGTCAAGGCCAGAAGGCCCAAGCGATTAGGGGTCATTCTTCACTCCCGAACAGTTGGCTGTCGATCAAATCGCAGAGGCAATGGATCGCCAGCAGGTGGACTTCCTGAATACGTGCGGTGACGTTGGCCGGTACGCGAATTTCGACGTCTTCGGGCAACAGCAGCGACGCCATGCCGCCGCCATCACGTCCCGTCAATGCTACGACAATCATTTCGCGATCATGTGCGGCCTGGATCGCTTGAATTATGTTGGCCGAGTTGCCGCTGGTGGAAATGGCCAGCAACACATCGCCCGGTTGGCCAAGGGCGCGGATCTGTTTGGAGAAAATTTCGTTGTAGCTGTAGTCGTTGGCGATCGAGGTGATCGTCGAGCTGTCGGTGGTCAGGGCGATGGCTGGCAGGCTCGGACGCTCGCGCTCAAAGCGGTTGAGCAGCTCGGACGAGAAGTGCTGGGCATCGCCAGCCGAGCCGCCGTTGCCGCAGGAAAGCATTTTGCCTTCGTTGAGCAGGGCGTTGACCATGACCTGGCTGGCTTGCTCGATGTGCGGTGCAAGTACGTCCATCGCCATTTGCTTGGTGTCGATACTGGCCTGGAAAAGCTGGCGAATTCGGGATTGCATGTCCATCTGTGTGACCTTAATGAGCGCGGCTACTGGGCACATGAATGTGCAGCCCGCAAAGCAAAGAGCAAAAGTGTCGGGTGAAAGTGTCCGGGTCGGGACGCCGGTGATCAGCTGTCGAAGGCATTCTGCAACCAGTTCAACTGATCGTGATTGCTGTCGATGGCAACCACGTCGAAGCGGCAGGGGGAATTGGCCCAACGCGACTCGCGCTGAAGAAAATACTGCGCGGCAAGGATCAGTTTCTGCCGTTTGCGCTCATCGATGCTATCGAGCGCGCCACCCCATTGAGTGTTTTTTCTGTAGCGAACTTCAACAAATACTACTGTATCGCCCTCTAGCATGACCAGATCAAGCTCGCCGCGTTTGCACAACCAGTTCTGCGCCAGCAGGCGCAGACCCTGTCGTTGCAGATGCTCGAGCGCATGGCGCTCGGCATCCTTGCCGCTTTGCTGGCGTGATCCGTCAGGCATCAGCGCGGTGTGTTCGGCAGGCGTTGAACCTGGCCGTTGACGAACTCTGCCCAGGGCAGTTGGCGTACCACGCGCTGGTTCTGCGTCATGCTCAGGCTGCCGGATTGTCCCTCGATCTGGCTGTCCGGCAGTGCCTTGAGTTGCCCCAGGCGCGGTGCCAGGCGATAGGCGTCGACGCCCATCGCATACAGGCGCCCCAGGCTGCCGGCGGCTTGTGGCCATTGCGCGGTCACCTGCTTGCGCAGCGGGTCGTTGGCGTCCAGCAGCCATGGGGTTTCGCAGAAGCGAATGCCGTTCATGTCGTTGTACTGGTTGACGTCGCCGCTGGCACTGAACACGTGGGAGGTGGCGTAGACCGGTACGTCCCCCGCGTACTGGAAGTTCAGGGTCGGTTTGATCTGCTGGGCTTGCTGAGGCGTTGCGGCCAGGAAGATGAACTCGATGTCCTGGCGACGCGAAGGCTGTGCAGCCACTTGCGAGCCCACGGTGCTTTGCAGGCTCTTGGCACGGCCTTCACTCTGGCGCAGCTGGAACATGTCGGCAATTTGCTGGGCCAGTTGTACGGGCTGATCGACCCGTTCGGTGGCCACGATGCTGCCGCCGTTGGCTTGCCAGTCCTGGCTGAACGCTCTGAGGACGCGGTCGCCCCATTCGCCTTTGGGCACCATGATGGCGGCGCGATGCAGACCGTCGGCCCGGGCGCGGCGCGACACTTCACGGGCTTCGTCTTCAGCGGCCAGGCCAAACTGGAACAGCTGCGCCGGGCCTTGGGTGCCTTCGCTGTAGTTCAGCGCCAGGGTGGTGATCGGCAGTTGTGGCCGAGCGCTCAGTTGTTTGACCAGCGGCTTTTCCAGCGGGCCGACCACCAGTTGCACGCCATCGGCCTGCGCCTTGCGGTAGAACTCGTCGAGCGACGTCAGACGCGAGCTGTCATAGAAGGCAATGGCAGGCGGCTTCTGGCCGGCTTGTTGGGCCTGGTAGTGAGCCGCCATGAAACCGTCGCGAAGCGCCTTGCCGACCGAGCCAAGCGGGCCGTCCTGCGGCAGCAGCAGGGCGATCTTGCTCAGGGGCTGGCTGGCCAGTTCCTTGAGGTTGGTCAGCGGTTGCGGCAGTTGGATGGCGGCCGGGTGCTTGGGGTTCTGGGCGCGCCAGTTGTCGATGGCGGCCTGCTGCTGTTCCAGTGTGCCGGCGGTCTTCACCGCCAGCGCCAGGCCCATCCAGCCACCGAGGTCGTCGCTGGTGCCGGGCTGCAATTGGTCGGTCGGCAGCGATGCGATCAGGGTCCAGATCGCTTCGTGATTTTTGCTAGCCGCTTCACCGCTCAGCATCGGCGCGATGAAGATGCGTTCGCGCGCGGCGGCGAGTGTCTGGCCGTCGGCCTCGAGGGCGCGGGCGCGTACGGTGCCGGTGCGAACCTGCTGCTCGACCGGCAGTTCGGCCAGTCGTTGCAGGCTTGGGTGGTTCAGGGCCGTCAGCGCGGCTTTCGGCTGATTGCGCGTCATGGCCAGTTCGGCCGCCAGGGTGTTGGCGAACACCTGCTGGCCCGGCTTGAGTTGCTCGACCGGCACCTGTTGCAGGATTTGCGCGGATTGGCCGGCATTGCCCTGGCGATAAGCCAGGTCGGCGGCACTCAAGCGATACAGCGCGGCTTGTTCCGGTGTTTTACTTTTGGCGGCCTGATCGAGCAGTTGCTCGATGCTGGCATCCGCGGTCCGTGGGATTTCGTCCAGGCTGGAGGACGGCGAGCTGGCGCAAGCCGCCAGCAGCGCAGCGAGGCAGAGGGCAGTGAACAGCCGCAGGCAAGCGATCATGTAGTGTTCCCGATACTCGATCAAATTAGCGTGGAATTGTACCCAAGCACTGGCCGGGGCGCGATGTTACTGGCGTGAATCGATCAATTTAGCTCATGCAGGGGCGGCAGGGCGGCGGCAGACACTGCAAAACCGCCGCCGCTTGCGCCTGTTGAAAGCGTCGCTACGCGTTACAATGGCGGCTTTTACCGATCATGAGGTGTGCGCTTTGACTGTCCCGGGTGCTTTGAATTCCGCTGCCGGCTCGCTTTATGTGGTGGCGACGCCCATCGGCAACCTGGACGACATCAGTGCGCGTGCGCTGAAAATCCTGCGCGAGGTGGCGTTGATCGCTGCCGAAGACACGCGTCATTCCCAGCGACTGATGCAGCATTTCGGCATTCCCACTCCGCTGGCTGCCTGCCACGAGCACAACGAGCGCGATGAAGGTAACCGCTTTATTGCCCGTCTGCTGGCCGGTGATGACGTGGCGCTGATCTCCGACGCCGGAACGCCGCTGATTTCCGACCCTGGCTATCACCTGGTCCGCCAGGCCCGTGCGGCGGGGGTCAAGGTGGTGCCGGTGCCAGGCGCCTGCGCGCTGATCGCAGCGTTGTCGGCGGCGGGCCTGCCGTCGGACCGTTTCATCTTCGAAGGCTTTCTGCCAGCCAAGGCCGTCGGCCGGCGTGTGCGCCTGGAGCAGGTCAGGGAAGAGCCGCGCACATTGATTTTTTACGAGGCGCCGCACCGTATCCTGGAATGCCTGCAGGACATGGAGCAGGTCTTCGGTGGGCAGCGCCCGGCGTTGCTGGCACGGGAGCTGACCAAAACCTTTGAAACCCTCAAGGGGTTGCCGCTGGCCGAATTGCGCGAATTCGTCGAGTCGGACAGCAACCAGCAGCGTGGCGAATGCGTGGTGCTGGTCGCAGGCTGGACAGCCCCCGAGGCCGAGGACGCCGTGAGCAGCGAAGCCATGCGCATTCTCGACCTGCTGCTCGAAGAGATGCCTCTCAAGCGCGCGGCGGCCCTGGCGGCGCAGATTACCGGTGAGCGCAAGAACGTCCTTTACCAGGCCGCACTGGATAAGCAGAAAGGCGAGTGAAACCCGACGTACAGGAGCGCCTGCAGGCGTTTAGCGCTTGTTCTTCGGGCGCTCTGCCGTTAACCTTCGCGGCGGAGAGTCGATCGGACAGTCGCTGCCCTCTATGAAAATTAGGGGGGGGAGGAAAGTCCGGGCTCCATAGGGCGAAGTGCCAGGTAATGCCTGGGAGGCGTGAGCCTACGGAAAGTGCCACAGAAAATAACCGCCTAAGCGCTTCGGCGCCGGTAAGGGTGAAAAGGTGCGGTAAGAGCGCACCGCACGTCTGGCAACAGTTCGTGGCTAGGTAAACCCCACTTGGAGCAAGACCAAATAGGGTCCCAAGGCGTGGCCCGCGCTGGGACCGGGTAGGTTGCTAAAGATGTCCAGTGATGGCCATCGTAGACGAATGACTGTTCAAGACAGAACCCGGCTTACAGATCGACTCTCCACCTTTCCCCTCCCTGTTTTGAAGTATTGGACAGGGCGCTGTAATGGCCATTTCCCTCCTTGTAAATGATTCGCAGAACCTCTCTCGTAATACCGAAAAAATCTTACTCTTAACAAATTACTTTAACTTTCGAATGCAGCTTTCTGTGCTGATTCAATTTATTACCTCGATTCCCCCTCCGGATTCTCGTTACCCCTCCTGATGTGCTCCTAAATCTCAGTTCTGTAAGGGTTTTCCTTTAATCCGCGCCTTGACGGTGCGGTGGCCGCATTCCTATAGTGTGCGCAAGTGGCGGAAAGTGGCATGAAGTGGGTTTTTTGAGCGCAAAACGCTAACATTTGGAGAAACGCTGACGTGTTTCGCGGAGCTAACGCTATCAGTCTCGACGCAAAGGGCCGTCTCGCCATGCCGAGCCGGTACCGTGACGAGCTCGTTTCGCGTAGTTCCGGGCAGTTGATCGTCACGATCGATGCCGTTGATCCGTGTTTATGTGTTTACCCCCTCGATGAGTGGGAAATTATTGAAACCAAACTGCGCGCACTGCCTTCGCTTCGCGAAGAGAACCGCCGCCTGCAACGTTTACTGATTGGTAATGCCGTCGACCTCGAGCTCGATGGCAGTGGTCGTTTTCTGGTGCCGCCGCGTCTTCGTGAATATGCCAAGTTGGATAAGCGCGCGATGTTGGTGGGCCAACTGAACAAGTTCCAATTGTGGGACGAGGATGCCTGGAATGCGGTTTCTGCCGCTGACCTGGCAGCTATTCAACAACCGGGCGCCATGCCCGATGAACTGCGTGATTTGATCCTGTGACTATTGATAGCGGCTTTAACCACATCACCGTACTGCTTGACGAGGCCGTCGAGGGACTCGCCGTACGTGCTGATGGCTGCTATCTGGATGGTACGTTCGGGCGCGGCGGGCACAGTCGGTTGATCCTCAGCCAGCTCGGTCCCGATGGCCGGTTGCTCGGATTCGACAAGGATCCTCAAGCGATTGCCACAGGGCAGACGCTAGCGGCCGAAGACGGCCGCTTTGTCGTTGTGCAGCGCAGCTTTGCCGAGCTCGGTTCGGAAGTGGCCGAACGCGGTCTGACCGGCAAGGTCAGCGGTGTCCTGCTCGACCTGGGCGTGTCTTCGCCACAGCTCGATGACCCTGAGCGCGGCTTCAGCTTTCTCAACGACGGTCCGCTGGACATGCGCATGGACCCGTCACGTGGCATCAGCGCCGCCGAATTCGTCAACACCGCGCCCGTGGAGGAAATCGCCCGGGTGTTCAAGGAGTACGGCGAAGAACGTTTCTCCGGACGCATGGCCCGTGCCGTGGTCGAACGTCGCGACATCAAGCCGTTCGAGCGCACCGGTGACCTGGCCGAAGTCCTGAAGGTGGCCAACCCGGCGTGGGAGAAAGGCAAGAATCCGGCGACCCGCGCCTTCCAGGGCCTGCGCATTCACGTCAATAACGAACTGGGCGATCTGGAAGCCGGCCTCGACGCCGCGCTGGAGTGCCTGGAAATCGGTGGTCGGCTGGTGGTGATCAGTTTCCATTCGCTGGAAGACCGCATCGTCAAGCTGTTCATGCGCAAGCTGGTCAAGGGTGAAGCCGACAATCTGCCGCGCAACCTGCCGGTTCGTCACGTCGCTTTCGAACCGAAAATCAAAATCCATGGCAAAGCGCAGTCCGCCTCCGAGGCCGAACTCAAAGCCAACCCACGTGCTCGCAGCGCTGTCATGCGCGTCGCGGAGAAGCTGCGGTGAGCAAGCTTTTCGCCAAGCCACTGCCCGGCGGCAGCTTCTTCATGCTGCTGCTGTTTATCGGCGTGCTCGTGTCGGCCATCGGCGTGTCTTACAGCGCGCACTGGAATCGTCAGCTATTGAACACGCTCTACAACGAGCTGAGCGTTCGTGACAAGGCGCAGGCAGAGTGGGGCCGGTTGATTCTCGAGCAGAGCACCTGGACCGCCCACAGTCGTATCGAAGTCCTGGCCACCGAACAGCTGAAGATGCACATCCCGGGCGCCGCTGACGTGCAGATGGTGGCGCCATGATGAAACTCGAAGGTGCACTCTTTCCCTGGCGCTTCCGCCTGGTGTTGGGGCTGCTCGGCGTCATGGTGGCTGCAATCTGCTGGCGCATCATCGACCTGCAGGTGGTCGACCGTGCCTTCCTCAAGGGCCAGGGCGACGCACGCAGTGTTCGTCACATTCCGATTCCGGCCCACCGTGGTCTGATCACCGACCGTAACGGCGAGCCTCTGGCCGTCAGTACGCCGGTCACCACCCTGTGGGCCAACGCCAAGGAAATGCAGCTGGCCAAAGAGAAGTGGCCGGCACTGGCGGCTGCGCTGGGGCAGGATCCGAAAGCCCTGGCTGAACGTCTCGAGGCGCAGGCCAACAAGGAATTCATTTACCTGGTGCGCGGGTTGACCCCCGAGCAGGGCCAGTCGGTGCTCGACCTGAAAGTCCCGGGCGTCTACGGCATCGAGGAGTTCCGCCGCTTCTACCCGGCGGGTGAAGTGACCGCGCACATGGTCGGCTTTACCGACATCGATGATCATGGTCGCGAAGGGGTCGAACTGGCCTACGATGAATGGCTGGCCGGCGTGCCCGGCAAGCGACAGGTCATCAAGGACCGGCGCGGGCGACTTATCAAGGATGTTCAGGTGACAAAAAACGCCAAGGCCGGCAAGCCCTTGGCGTTGTCGATTGACCTGCGCCTGCAATACCTGGCCAACCGCGAGCTGCGCAACGCGATCATCGAGAACGGCGCCAAGGCTGGCAGCCTGGTGATCATGGACGTGAAGACCGGCGAGATCCTCGCCATGGTCAACCAGCCGACCTACAACCCGAACAACCGCCGCAACCTGCAGCCGGCCATGATGCGCAACCGCGCAATGATCGACGTGTTCGAGCCGGGCTCGACCATGAAAGCGATCTCCATGAGCGCCGCCATCGAAACCGGACGCTGGAAGCCGAGCGACAGCGTAGAGGTGTACCCGGGCACATTGCAGATCGGTAAATACACCATCAAGGACGTTTCCAAGACCGAAGGTCCGGTGCTGGACATGACCGGCATCCTGATCAACTCCAGTAACGTCGGCATGAGCAAGGTCGCGTTCGATATCGGTGGTGAAACCATTTTCCGCCTGGCGCAGAAGCTCGGCCTCGGCCAGGACACAGGCCTCGGTTTCCCGGGCGAGCGCGTGGGCAACCTGCCGAACTACCGCGAATGGCGCAAGGCTGAAACGGCCACGCTGTCCTACGGCTACGGTATTTCCGTGACCGCGATCCAGCTGGTTCATGCCTTCTCGGCCCTGGCCAACAACGGTCGCCTTGCACCGCTGACCCTGATCAAGACCGACAAGGCGCCGCAGACCACGCAGGTGCTGCCGGAAAACGTCGCGAAGACCATGCAGACCATGCTGCAACAAGTGATCGAAGCCCCGCGCGGTGTGTTCCGCGCGCAGGTGCCGGCGTATCACGTGGGCGGCAAATCCGGTACTGCGCGCAAGACGTCGGTCGGTACCAAAGGCTATGCCGAAAACTCCTACCGCTCGCTGTTCGCCGGTTTCGGTCCGATGAACGACCCGCGCTACGCCATCGTGGTGGTGATCGATGAGCCGACCAAGGCCGGTTACTTCGGTGGCCTGGTGTCGGCGCCGGTGTTCAGCAAAGTGATGTCCGGGACCTTGCGCCTGATGAACATCACGCCGGACAACCTGCCGCCGGTCCAACAGGCCAATGCGGCCCCGGCCGTTCCACCGAAAGCCAATGGAGGGCGCGGCTGATGTCCCTGAGCCTGAACAAGATTTTTGCCCACGCCGGCCGCGATCTGTTGATCCGTGAGTTGACGATCGACAGTCGCAACGTGCGGGCCGGCGACCTGTTCCTGGCCGTGCCGGGCGGGCGCTTCGATGGTCGCGCGCACATTGGCGACGCCCTGCAGCGTGGCGCGGCGGCGGTGGCCTATGAAGTCGAAGGCGCGACCGTGTTGCCGATCACCGATGTGCCGTTGATTCCGGTCAAGGGATTGGCGGCGCAGCTGTCGGACATCGCCGGGCGTTTTTACGGTGACCCGAGCCGCCACCTGAACCTGGTGGGCGTGACCGGCACCAATGGCAAGACCAGCGTGACCCAACTGGTGGCCCAGGCCCTGGATCTGCTCGGCCAGCATTGCGGCATCGTCGGCACGCTGGGCACCGGTTTTTACGGCGCGCTGGAAAGCGGCCTGCACACCACGCCGAACCCGATTGCCGTCCAGGCGACCCTGGCTGACCTGAAAAAAGCAGGCGCCAAGGCCGTGGCCATGGAAGTGTCGTCCCACGGCCTGGACCAGGGGCGTGTGACCGCGTTGGCGTTTGACGTGGCGGTGATGACCAACCTGTCCCGCGACCACCTGGATTACCACGGCACCATGCAGGCCTACGGCGAAGCCAAGGCCAGGCTGTTTGCCTGGAATGACCTGAAGTGCCGCGTGGTCAATCTCGACGACGAATTCGGTCGGCAACTGGCGGGTGAAAAACGCGAGTCGCGCCTGATCACCTACAGCTTGCTGGATCGCAGCGCGTACCTGTTCTGCCGTGATGCGCAATTTGACGACGAAGGCGTGCGTGCCACGCTGGTCACGCCGCAGGGCGAGCATCATCTGCGCAGCACCTTGCTCGGTCGCTTCAACCTGAGCAACGTGCTGGCCGCGATCGGCGCCTTGCTCGGTCTCGACTACGCCCTGGATGAAATCCTCAAGGTCCTGCCGAAGCTCGAAGGCCCGGCAGGACGCATGCAGCGCCTGGGAGGCGGTACTCAGCCGCTGGTGGTGGTCGATTACGCCCACACCCCGGATGCCCTGGAAAAAGTACTGACAGCCCTGCGCCCGCACGCCAAGGGGCGGCTGCTGTGTCTGTTCGGTTGTGGCGGCGATCGCGATCGCGGCAAGCGCCCGTTGATGGCCGAGGTGGTCGAGCGTCTGGCCGACGGCGTGCTGGTTACCGATGACAATCCGCGTACCGAAGACCCGGCGGTGATCTTCGATGACATTCGTGCCGGCTTCGCCCATGCGGACAACGTGACTTTCGTCGCCGGTCGTGGCCTGGCGATTGCCCAATTGATCGCGGGCGCTTCGGCGGATGACGTGATCGTCCTGGCCGGCAAAGGCCACGAGGACTATCAGGAAATCAACGGCCAGCGCCACGACTTCTCGGATCTGGTCGAGGCCGACCGTGCCTTGACCGCGTGGGAGGTGGCCCATGCTTAAGGCCCTGAAACTGAGTGAACTGACCGTTGCATTGAATGGCCGTCTGCTCAGCGCCGATGCCAGTTTCAATGGCGTCAGCATCGACAGCCGCGCCATCAAGCCGGGCCAGTTGTTCATCGCGCTGGCCGGTCCGCGTTTCGATGGTCATGACTATTTGAACGACGTCGCGGCCAAAGGCGCCGTGGCGGCGCTGGTCGAGCGCGAAGTCGCTGACAGCAGCCTGCCGCAATTGCGGGTGGCTGATACCCGTCAGGCGCTGGGCCAACTGGGGGCGCTGAACCGTGCGGCGTTTACCCACCCGGTCGCCGCCGTTACCGGTTCCAGCGGCAAGACCACGGTCAAGGAAATGCTCGCGAGCATCCTGCGCACGCGCGGTCCGGTCCTGGCCACCCGTGGCAACCTGAATAACGACCTCGGCGTGCCGCTGACGCTGCTGGAACTGGCACCTGAGCATACGGCCGCAGTGATTGAACTGGGGGCCTCGCGCCTCGGCGAAATTGCCTACACCGTGGCCATGACCAAGCCTCATGTCGCCATCCTCAATAACGCCGGGACCGCCCACGTGGGCGAATTCGGCGGCCCGGAAAAAATTGTCGAAGCCAAGGGCGAGATCATCGAAGGGCTGGCGGCCGACGGCGTTGCCGTCCTCAATCTGGACGACAAGGCCTTCGGGATCTGGAAGACCCGTGCCGCCGGTCGCAAGGTACTGACCTTCGCCCTGGACAACACCGACGCCGATTTCCATGCCAGCGACCTGGGCCGCGACGCGCGCGGTTGCCCGTCGTTCAAGTTGCACACGCCCATGGGGGTGGAGCACGTTCAACTGAACCTGCTCGGCACCCATAACGTGGCCAATGCCATGGCGGCGGCCGCCGCTGCGCACGCCCTGGGCGTGTCGTTGTTCGGCATCGCCACCGGCCTTGGTGCGGTGCAGCCGGTCAAGGGCCGCACCGTCGCGCAATTGGCCAGCAATGGCATGCGCGTGATCGATGACACCTACAACGCGAACCCCACTTCCATGTGTGCTGCCGTTGATATACTCGCCGGCTTTTCCGGGCGCACCGTTCTGGTGCTCGGCGATATCGGCGAGCTGGGCGACTGGGCGGAGCAGGGGCACCGCGACGTGGGCGCTTATGCCCGTGGCAAGGTTTGTGCGCTGTATGCCGTGGGGCCGCTGATGGCTCACGCCGTGAAAGCGTTCGGCGAACAGGCTTATCACTTCGCCACCCAGGCTGAACTGATCAAGGCCCTCGGCGCCGAGCAAGACACCAACACCACCATTTTGATCAAGGGCTCGCGCAGCGCTGCGATGGAAAACATCGTCGCGGCTCTGTGCGGTTCCAGTCTGGAGAAACATTAATGCTGCTGCTGCTAGCGGAGTATCTGCAACAGTTCTACAAAGGCTTCGCGGTCTTCCAGTACCTGACCCTGCGCGGGATTCTCGGTGTGCTGACCGCGCTGGTCCTGTCGCTGTGCTATGGCCCGTGGATGATCCGCACCCTGCAGAACCGTCAGATCGGCCAGTCCGTGCGTAATGACGGTCCGCAGTCGCACCTCTCCAAATCCGGTACGCCGACCATGGGTGGCGCGCTGATCCTGTCGTCCATCGGCGTCAGCACCCTGTTGTGGGCCGACCTGAGCAACCGTTACGTCTGGGTGGTGTTGCTGGTGACGTTGCTGTTCGGTGCCATCGGCTGGGTCGATGACTATCGCAAGGTGATCGAGAAGAACTCCAAGGGCCTGCCGAGCCGCTGGAAGTATTTCTGGCAGTCGGTGTTTGGCCTGGCGGCGGCGATCTTCCTCTACAAGACTGCCGCGACTCCGGTCGAAACCACCCTGATCCTGCCGATGCTCAAGGACTACAGCATTGCGTTGGGGGCCGGGTTCATCGTCCTGACCTACTTCGTGATCGTCGGCTCGAGCAACGCGGTCAACCTGACCGATGGCCTCGATGGCCTGGCAATCATGCCGACCGTGATGGTCGGCGGTGGCCTGGGGATCTTCTGCTACCTGTCGGGTAACGTGAAGTTCGCCGAGTACCTGCTGATCCCCTACGTGCCGGGCGCGGGCGAGCTGATCGTATTCTGCGGCGCCCTGATTGGCGCGGGCCTCGGGTTCCTCTGGTTCAACACCTATCCAGCCCAGGTTTTCATGGGTGACGTCGGCGCACTGGCGCTGGGCGCCGCCCTGGGCACCATCGCGGTGATCGTCCGCCAGGAAATCGTCCTGTTCATCATGGGCGGCGTGTTCGTGATGGAAACCCTGTCGGTGGTCATCCAGGTGGCCTCCTTCAAGCTGACCGGGCGTCGCGTGTTCCGCATGGCGCCGATTCACCACCACTTTGAACTCAAGGGCTGGCCCGAGCCGCGTGTGATCGTCCGTTTCTGGATCATCACCGTGATTCTCGTGCTGATTGGCCTTGCCACCCTGAAGCTGAGGTAGAACGAGTGTCCCTGATCGCTTCTGACCACTTCCGCATCGTTGTCGGCCTCGGCAAGAGCGGCATGTCCCTGGTTCGCTTCCTGGCGAACCGGGGCACGTCGTTTGCCGTCGCCGATACGCGGGAAAATCCACCGGAACTGGCCACGCTCAAGCGTGACTATCCGCACGTGGAAGTGCGTTGTGGCGAGCTGGACGTGGAATTCCTGTGCCGTGCCGACGAGCTCTACGTGAGTCCCGGCCTGGCGCTGGCGACCCCGGCCCTGCAGGCCGCTGCCGCCCGTGGCGTGAAGTTGTCCGGCGACATCGAGCTGTTCGCGCGTAACGCGAAGGCGCCGATCGTGGCCATCAGCGGCTCCAATGCGAAAAGCACCGTGACCACCCTGGTCGGCGAGATGGCCGCTGCCGCAGGCAAGCGTGTCGCCGTCGGCGGCAACCTGGGCACCCCGGCGCTGGACCTGCTGAACGATGACATCGAGCTGTACGTGATGGAGCTGTCGAGTTTCCAGCTGGAAACCACCGACCAGCTCAACGCCGAAGTGGCGACCGTGCTCAACATCAGCGAAGACCACATGGACCGCTACAGCGGTCTGCCGGCCTATCACCTGGCCAAGCACCGGATCTTCCGTGGCGCCCGGCAGTTCGTGGTCAACCGTCAGGACGCCTTGAGCCGCCCGTTGATGGGTGAAGGCCAGCCGTGCTGGACCTTCGGGCTGGGCAAACCCGATTTCAAGGCTTTCGGTATCCGCGAAGAGAACGGCGAGAAATACCTGGCCTTCGAATTCCAGAACCTGATGCCAGTGCGCGAATTGAAGATTCGCGGTGCCCACAACCAGTCCAACGCTCTGGCAGCCCTGGCCCTGGGGCATGCGGTCGGCCTGCCATTCGACGCCATGCTCTCGAGCCTGCGCACCTTCGCCGGCCTCGAGCATCGTTGCCAGTGGGTGCGTGACCTGGACGGCGTGAGCTACTACAACGATTCCAAGGCCACCAACGTGGGTGCCGCACTGGCGGCCATCGAGGGCCTGGGTGCAGACATCGACGGCAAGCTGGTATTGATCGCCGGTGGCGACGGCAAGGGTGCCGAGTTCAAGGACCTGCGCGACCCGGTGGCCGCGAACTGCCGCGCCGTCATTTTGATGGGCCGCGACAGCGACAAGATTGGCGCGGCCATCGGCGAGGCGGTGCAGCAGATTCGGGTCGACTCGCTGCTCGAAGCCGTGGCGCAGTGCCGCGCCGTGGCGCAACCGGGCGACGCCGTGTTGCTGTCGCCGGCCTGTGCCAGTTTCGACATGTTCAAGAATTACGAAGACCGTGGTCACCAGTTCGTCCAAGCCGTGGAGGATCTGGCATGAGTCTGCTGAACATCATCAAGCCGTACCCTTCGCCGATCATCACCGGGCGCGGTATCGACCTCGATTTCCCGATGCTCGCCGGTTGCCTGGCGTTGCTTGGGCTCGGGCTGGTCATGATTGCCTCGGCCTCGACCGAAGTGGCGGCGGTGCAATCGGGCAGCGCCCTGTACTACATGATCCGCCACCTGATTTACGTGGCGCTGGGCCTGGGGGCCTGCGTGGTCACCATGATGATTCCGATCGCCACCTGGCAACGCCTGGGCTGGATGATGCTCATTGGTGCCTTCGGTTTGCTGGTGATGGTGATCATCCCGGGGATCGGCCGTGAAGTGAACGGCTCGATGCGCTGGATCGGCTTCAGCTTTTTCAACGTGCAGCCTTCCGAGATCGCCAAGGTGTTCGTGGTGATCTACCTCGCCGGTTATCTGGTGCGTCGCCAGAAAGAAGTGCGCGAGAGCTGGATGGGCTTCTTCAAGCCGTTCATCGTGCTGCTGCCGATGGCCGGCCTGCTGCTGATGGAGCCGGACTTCGGCGCCACCGTCGTGATGATGGGGGCGGCGGCGGCTATGTTGTTCCTCGGTGGCGTCGGGCTGTTCCGTTTCTCGCTGATGGTGGTCCTGGCCGTCGCGGCGGTGGTGTTGCTGATCCAGGTGCAGCCTTATCGAATGGCGCGCCTGACCAACTTTGCCGACCCGTGGGCCGACCAGTTCGGTGCCGGCTATCAATTGTCCCAGGCCTTGATCGCGTTTGGTCGCGGGGAGTGGCTGGGGGTCGGCCTGGGCAACAGCGTGCAGAAACAGTTCTACCTGCCGGAAGCGCATACCGACTTCGTGTTCTCGGTCCTGGCCGAAGAGCTGGGCGCCGTCGGCTCCCTGTGCACCGTGGCGCTGTTCGTGTTCGTCTGTGTCCGCGGCATGTACATCGGCTACTGGGCCGAGAAGGCCAAGCAGTTCTTCGCCGCCTACATCGCTTATGGCCTGTCGTTCCTGTGGATTGGTCAGTTCCTGATCAACATCGGTGTGAACGTCGGCCTGCTGCCGACCAAGGGCCTGACCTTGCCGTTCCTCAGTTATGGCGGCAGTTCGCTGGTGATCTGCTGCGCCTGTCTGGGCTTGTTGCTGCGCATCGAGTGGGAGAGTCGAACCCACTTGGGCAGCGAAGAGATGGAGTTCCATGAGAGCGACTTCGCCGAGGAGCCGAGCCATGGGCGCTAACGTGCTGATCATGGCGGGCGGCACCGGGGGCCATGTGTTCCCGGCGCTGGCCTGTGCCCGTGAGTTCCAGGTGCGCGGCTACACCGTGCACTGGCTCGGGACACCGCGCGGCATCGAAAACGATCTGGTGCCGATGGCCGGCATCGAACTGCATCGCATCAATGCCAGCGGTCTGCGCGGCAAGGGCAAGTTGTCCCTGCTCAAGGCGCCGTTGATGTTGCTCAAGTCGATCTGGCAGGCGCGCACGATCATTCGCCGGTTACGACCGGTGTGCGTGGTCGGCTTTGGCGGTTATGTGACCGGTCCCGGTGGTGTCGCGGCCAAACTGGCCGGTGTGCCGGTGATCGTTCACGAACAGAACGCCGTGGCCGGTACCGCCAATCGGTTGCTGGTGCCGTTGGCCGCCCGAGTCTGTGAAGCGTTCCCCGACACCTTTACCCTGTCGGACAGCCGACGGACCACCGGTAATCCGGTGCGCCCGGAGCTGTTCCTCGATACACAGCGACCTGCCCTGGCAGGTCGCAAGGCGCGTTTGCTGATCCTGGGCGGAAGCCTGGGCGCAGAGCCGTTGAACAAGTTGCTGCCTGAAGCCCTGGCGCAAGTCGCTCCCGACCTGCGCCCGGACGTGTTCCATCAGGCCGGCAAAAACCACGATGAAGTGACTGCAGAGCGCTATCGCGCGGCTGGCGTCGAGGCGCAAGTGCAGCCTTTCATCAAAGACATGGCCCAAGCCTATGGCTGGGCCGACCTGGTGGTGTGCCGCGCAGGCGCATTGACCATCAGTGAACTGGCCGCCGCCGGTCTGCCCTCGATGCTGGTGCCCTTGCCCCACGCGATCGACGATCACCAGACCCGCAACGCCGATTATTTGGCCCGTGAAGGCGCTGCCTTCCTGATGCCGCAAAGAACGACTGGCGCAGCGGATCTTGCCGCACGCCTGACAGAGGTTTTGATGCAGCCACAACGACTCACCGACATGGCGACCGCAGCACGTCGCCTGGCCAAACCCGATGCCACGCGCAATGTGGTCGATACCTGCCTGGAGGTGGCCCATGGTTGAGAATCAGAAAGCCATGCCACAACCGGAGATGCGCCGCATCCGCCGTATCCACTTCGTCGGGATCGGCGGCGTGGGCATGTGCGGTATCGCCGAAGTGTTGCTGAACCTGGGCTATCAAGTGTCCGGTTCCGACCTGAAAGCTTCGCCGGTGACCGAGCGCCTGGAATCCTTCGGCGCCCAGATCTACATCGGCCACCGCGCCGAAAACGCCGCCGCCGCTGACGTGCTGGTGGTCTCGAGTGCCGTGAACACCTCCAACCCGGAAGTCGCCACCGCACTGGAGCGGCGCATTCCCGTGGTGCCGCGTGCCGAAATGCTCGCCGAGCTGATGCGTTATCGCCACGGCATCGCCGTCGCCGGTACCCACGGCAAAACCACCACCACCAGCCTGATCGCCTCGGTGTTTGCCGCCGGTGGCCTGGACCCGACCTTCGTCATCGGTGGCCGCCTGAACGCCGCGGGCACCAACGCCCAACTGGGCACCAGCCGCTACCTGATCGCCGAGGCCGATGAAAGCGACGCCAGTTTCCTGCACCTGCAGCCGCTGGTGGCCGTGGTCACCAACATCGACGCCGACCACATGGCGACCTACGACGGCGACTTCAACAAACTGAAGAAAACCTTCGTCGAATTCCTGCACAACCTGCCGTTCTACGGTCTGGCCGTGGTGTGCCTGGACGATCCCGTGGTGCGTGAAATCCTGCCGCAGGTCAAGCGTCCGGCAGTGACCTACGGCTTCGGCGATGACTGCGACGTGCGTGCGATCAATGTGCGCCAGCAGGGCATGCAGACCTTCTTCACGGTACTGCGCCCGGATCGCGAGCCGTTGGACGTCTCGGTGAACATGCCGGGCAACCACAACGTGCTGAACGCACTGGCGACCATTTGCATCGCCACCGACGAAGGCGTCAGCGATGAAGCCATCGTCCAGGGCCTGTCCGGGTTCCAGGGTGTCGGTCGCCGCTTCCAGGTCTACGGCGAACTGCCGGTCGAAGGCGGCAACGTGATGCTGGTGGACGATTACGGTCACCACCCGACCGAAGTCGCGGCGGTGATCAAGGCCGTTCGCGGTGGCTGGCCGGAGCGCCGACTGGTGATGGTCTACCAGCCGCACCGCTACAGCCGTACGCGCGACCTGTACGACGATTTCGTCAATGTCCTGGCCGACGCCAACGTGCTGCTGCTGATGGAAGTGTACCCGGCGGGCGAAGAGCCGATCCCGGGGGCTGACAGCCGCAAGCTGTGCAACAGCATCCGGCAACGCGGCCAGCTCGACCCGATCTATATCGAGCGCGGTGTCGACCTTGCGCCAGTGGTCAAGCCGCTGTTGCGTGCCGGCGACATCCTGCTGTGCCAGGGTGCCGGTGATGTGGGGGGGCTTGCCCCCAGCTTGTTGAAGAGTCCGTTGTTCACCGGTGCCGTGGCGGCATCGGTCGAGGGGAAGTTGAAATGACTGCTGCCTACGCCAACCTCGTCTCCACGATCGCGCCGAAGGATTTCGGCCGCGTCGCCGTGCTGTTCGGCGGCAAGAGTGCCGAGCGTGAGGTGTCCCTGAAGTCGGGCAATGCCGTTCTCCAGGCGCTGCAAAGCGCGGGCGTGGATGCGTTCGGCCTCGACGTCGGTGACGATCTTTTGCAGCGTCTGCAGAGCGAAAAAATCGACCGCGCCTTCATCATCCTCCACGGTCGTGGCGGTGAAGACGGCAGCATGCAGGGCCTGCTGGAATGCCTGGGCATTCCGTACACCGGCAGTGGCATCCTCGCGTCGGCCCTGGCCATGGACAAGCTGCGTACCAAGCAGGTCTGGCACAGCCTCGGCATTCCGACGCCGCGCCACGCCGTACTGCGTTGCGAGGCCGATTGTATTTCGGCGGCGACGGAACTGGGCTTTCCTTTGATCGTCAAACCGGCTCATGAAGGTTCAAGTATCGGTATGGCCAAAGTGAGCTCCGCGTCCGAATTGATCGACGCCTGGAAAGCGGCCAGTACCTACGATTCGCAAGTGTTGGTCGAGCAATGGATTCAAGGTCCGGAGTTCACCATCGCCACGCTGCGTGACCAGGTGTTGCCACCGATTGCCCTGGGGACGACGCACAGTTTCTACGACTACGACGCCAAGTACATCGCCAACGATACCCAGTATCGGATTCCGTGCGGGCTGGACAGCACCAAGGAAAAGGAACTGATGGACCTCACGGCGAAAGCCTGTGAGGCGCTGGGTATCGCCGGTTGGGGCAGGGCAGACGTGATGCAGGATGCGGACGGCCAGTTCTGGTTCCTTGAAGTCAACACCGCACCGGGCATGACCGATCACAGCCTGGTGCCGATGGCGGCCCGTGCCGCCGGCCTGGATTTCCAGCAACTGGTTCTGACCATCCTGGCGGCAAGCATTGCCAGCAACGAAGAGCCGCGAGGGTAAGACCATGCGAGGCGCTCAGCTCAGACATCAGCCCCCACCCGCACCCGGCCGCAAGCCGGTGCCACGGGGTGCCAGCCGAATGGTGGCCAAGGAGCCGATGTCCGCGCGCCTGCCGAAAGCCAATTTCGGCTTTCTCAAGGCCCTGTTCTGGCCGGTGCTGCTGGTGGGGCTGGGCTTCGGTACTTATGAAGGTGCGCAGCGTCTGTTGCCGTACGCCGACCGGCCGATCACCAAGGTCGCGGTGCAGGGCGACCTGAGTTACATCAGCCAGCAAGCGGTGCAGCAGCGGATCGCCCCCTACGTGGCCTCTAGCTTCTTCACCATCGACCTGGCGAGCATGCGCACCGAGCTGGAACAGATGCCCTGGATCGCCCACGCCGAGGTGCGTCGGGTGTGGCCGGATCAAGTGGTGATTCGCCTGGAAGAGCAATTGCCGGTGGCCCGTTGGGGCGATGAATCGCTGTTGAACAACCAGGGACAGGCGTTCACCCCGCGTGAACTGGCGAACTACGAACACCTGCCACAGCTGTTCGGCCCACAGCGGGCCCAGCAGCAAGTAATGCAGCAATACCAGGTGCTGAGCCAGATGCTCAGGCCGCTGGGCTTCTCGATTGCGCGCCTGGAGTTGCGTGAACGGGGCAGCTGGTTCCTGACCACCGGTGCCGGCAGTTCGGGCCCGGGGATCGAACTGCTGTTGGGCCGTGGCAACCAGGTGGAAAAGATGCGCCGCTTCATTGCCATCTACGACAAGACGCTTAAAGAACAGATTACGAACATCGCGAGTATCGATCTGCGCTACGCCAACGGCCTTGCCGTCGGCTGGCGGGAACCGGTAGCGCCTACGACAGCCGAACCCGCTGTCGCGAAGAATTAAGAGAGGCAGGACCCATGGCAAACGTGCAAAGCGGCAAAATGATCGTCGGTCTCGATATCGGCACCTCCAAGGTGGTGGCGCTGGTCGGTGAGGTCGCGGACGACGGCACGCTGGAAATCGTCGGGATCGGCACTCATCCGTCCCGCGGCCTGAAGAAAGGCGTGGTGGTGAACATCGAGTCCACCGTGCAGTCGATCCAGCGCGCCATCGAAGAAGCGCAGCTGATGGCCGGTTGCCGGATCCATTCGGCGTTCGTTGGCGTGGCCGGCAACCACATCCGCAGCCTGAACTCCCATGGCATCGTCGCCATTCGTGATCGCGAAGTCAGCTCCGCCGACCTCGAGCGCGTGCTCGACGCCGCCCAGGCCGTGGCGATTCCGGCGGACCAGCGCGTGCTGCACACACTGCCGCAGGATTACGTGATCGATAACCAGGAAGGCGTCCGCGAGCCCCTGGGCATGTCCGGCGTGCGCCTGGAAGCCAAGGTCCACGTGGTCACCTGCGCGGTCAACGCGGCACAGAACATTGAAAAATGCGTGCGTCGCTGCGGCCTGGAAATCGACGACATCATTCTCGAGCAACTGGCGTCCGCGTACTCGGTACTGACCGACGACGAGAAAGAACTGGGCGTGTGCCTGGTGGACATTGGCGGTGGCACCACGGACATCGCGATCTTCACCGAAGGCGCGATCCGCCATACCGCAGTGATCCCGATTGCCGGCGATCAGGTGACCAACGACATCGCGATGGCGTTGCGCACCCCGACCCAGTACGCCGAAGAAATCAAGATCCGCTATGCCTGCGCCCTGGCCAAGCTGGCCGGCGCCGGTGAAACCATCAAGGTGCCAAGCGTGGGCGACCGTCCGCCGCGCGAGCTGTCCCGCCAGGCCCTGGCCGAAGTGGTCGAGCCGCGTTACGACGAGCTGTTCACGCTGATCCAGGCCGAGCTGCGTCGCAGCGGCTACGAAGACCTGATCCCGGCAGGCATCGTGCTGACCGGCGGAACGTCGAAAATGGAAGGCGCCACCGAGCTGGCCGAGGAAATCTTCCACATGCCGGTGCGCCTGGGCGTGCCCCATGGCGTGAAAGGCCTGGATGACGTGGTGCGCAACCCGATCTATTCCACGGGCGTCGGCCTGTTGATGTACGGCCTGCAGAAGCAGTCCGACGGGATTTCGTTCTCGGGCATCGGCAGCCGCGACAGCTACAGCAACGAAGAGCCCAAGGGTGCCCTGCTCGATCGCATCAAGAGCTGGGTACAAGGCAACTTTTAAAGGCGCCTCAGGCCACCGGCCTGAAGCGGCAAGAGCAAGCAGCAACAGCGTCACGCAGTAAAAGCAGTAGGCGAGAAAAACTAGAGAACGTAAAGGAGAGGGAAAATGTTCGAACTCGTAGACAACGTCCCCGCAAGCCCGGTCATCAAGGTCATCGGTGTTGGCGGAGGTGGCGGCAACGCCGTCAATCATATGGTCAAGAGCAACATTGAAGGCGTTGAGTTCATCTGCGCCAACACTGATGCCCAGGCGCTGAAAAGCATCAGCGCGCGGACCATCCTGCAACTGGGTACCGGCGTGACCAAAGGTCTGGGCGCGGGTGCCAATCCAGAAGTGGGGCGTCAGGCCGCTCTCGAAGACCGTGAGCGCATTGCCGAAGTCCTGCAGGGCACCAACATGGTGTTCATCACCACGGGCATGGGCGGTGGTACCGGTACCGGTGCTGCGCCGATCATTGCCGAAGTGGCCAAGGAAATGGGGATTCTCACCGTTGCGGTGGTGACCCGTCCGTTCCCGTTCGAAGGCCGCAAGCGTATGCAACTGGCCGACGAAGGCATTCGTCTGCTGTCCGAAAGCGTCGACTCGTTGATCACCATTCCCAACGAGAAGCTGCTGACCATCCTGGGCAAGGACGCAAGCCTGCTGTCGGCTTTCGCCAAGGCTGACGATGTACTGGCCGGTGCCGTTCGCGGTATCTCCGACATCATCAAGCGTCCGGGCATGATCAACGTCGACTTTGCCGACGTGCGTACCGTGATGAGCGAAATGGGCATGGCGATGATGGGCACTGGCTGTGCCAGCGGTCCGAACCGTGCACGCGAGGCCACTGAAGCGGCCATTCGCAACCCGTTGCTCGAAGACGTGAACCTGCAAGGTGCACGCGGCATCCTGGTGAACATTACCGCCGGTCCTGACCTGTCCCTGGGTGAGTACTCCGACGTGGGTAGCATCATCGAAGCCTTCGCTTCCGAGCACGCCATGGTCAAGGTCGGTACCGTGATCGATCCGGACATGCGCGATGAGCTGCACGTGACCGTGGTGGCCACCGGTCTGGGCGCGAAAATCGAGAAGCCTGTGAAGGTCATCGACAACACCGTTCACACTTCCCTGGCATCGCAACCGCAAGCAGCGGCCCCCGCTCGTCAGGAAGCGCCTGCGGTGAACTACCGTGACCTGGACCGTCCGACCGTCATGCGCAACCAGGCCCAGGCCGGTGCTGCGACTGCCGCGAAGATGAATCCGCAGGATGATCTGGACTACCTGGACATCCCGGCATTCCTGCGTCGTCAGGCCGATTGATGGAATGTATCAGGGCTATGAAGGTGATTGGTGTTCAGCAAAGGCGTGGTCTGCTATCATCGCCAGCCTTTGTTGATACCAGTTCGCAATTTGCGCTGAAGCGGCCCAAGCCATGATTAAACAACGCACACTGAAAAATATTATCCGTGCCACAGGTGTTGGTCTGCACTCCGGCGAGAAGGTCTACCTGACCCTCAAGCCTGCACCGATCGACACCGGCATCGTCTTTCGCCGTGCCGACCTCGATCCCGTGGTCGAGATCCCGGCTCGTGCAGCCAACGTCGGCGAGACAACCATGTCGACGACGCTGGTCAACGGTGACGTGAAAGTGGATACGGTTGAGCACTTGCTCTCGGCCATGGCTGGCCTGGGCATCGATAACGCCTACGTCGAGCTCTCCGCGTCCGAAGTCCCGATCATGGATGGTAGCGCTGGACCCTTCGTATTTCTGATTCAATCGGCTGGCCTGGAAGAACAGGACGCTGCCAAGAAATTCATCCGCATCCTGCGGGAAGTGACAGTGGAAGACGGCGACAAGCGCGCCACTTTCGTCCCTTTCGAAGGTTTCAAGGTGAGTTTCGAGATCGATTTCGATCACCCGGTTTTCCGTGACCGCACACAAAGTGCAAGCGTGGATTTTTCCAGCACTTCGTTCGTAAAAGAAGTCAGCCGCGCCCGCACCTTTGGTTTCATGAGTGACATCGAGTACCTGCGCAAGCACAACCTCGCACTCGGCGGCAGCGTGGAAAACGCGATCGTGGTCGACGCGGATGGTGTACTGAACGAAGACGGTCTTCGCTACGAAGACGAATTCGTGAAGCACAAGATCCTCGATGCAATTGGTGACCTCTACCTGCTGGGCAATAGCCTGATTGGTGAGTTCAAGGGCTTCAAGTCCGGCCATGCACTGAACAACCAGCTGCTGCGCAAGTTGATTGAGCAGACAGATGCCTGGGAAGTCGTGACGTTCGAAGACGCCAGCACCGCACCAATCTCTTACATGCGCCCTGTTGCGGCGGTGTAAGTAAAAAACCTCTCTAGTTTTTTAAAGGCTGCCTTCGGGTGGCCTTTTTTTATGCCTGCAGATTCGTGGTTGGCTGCCCGGCCCCTTCGCGAGCAGGGGCACTCGGTCAACGGTGGGCGCGAGCCTGCTCGCGAAGGGCCCGTCGTCACATCGACGCTTTCAAAGCCCGACCACCACCCGATTGCGCCCGCTGTCCTTGGCTTTGTACAGCGCCTTGTCTGCCGCGAACAACAGCTGCTCCAGGCTGCCATTGGTGGCCGTGGTCCAGGTACTGATCCCGATGCTGACCGTGACGGGCGCCGCGACTCCCGCCTCGAACGGCAGTAGCTCCACGGCCTGGCGAATGTGTTCGGCGATCTGGTGCGCGCCCGCGCTGTCGGTTTCCGCCAGTACCACCGAAAACTCCTCCCCGCCATAGCGGGCGACCAGGTCCGCCGGTCGCCGTACATTCTCGCCGATCACCTTGGCCAGCACGCGCAGTGCATCATCGCCGGCCTGGTGGCCATGTTGGTCGTTGAACGCCTTGAAGTGGTCGGCGTCGATCATCAGCAGCGACAGGGGCTTGCCCGAGCGCTGGGCACGAAACCATTCGTGGCGCAGGGTCTGGTCGAGCATACGGCGGTTGGCGACGCCGGTCAGGGCATCGGTGGCGGCCAGTTGCGCCAGTTCCTGCTCGGCAAGGTGGCGCAAGCGCAGTTCCCGGCAGAGCAGACCGGTGAGCCAGAGCAGGCCAATGCACAACACGCCCGTGGCGCCGCTGATCACCAGTGCCGTGCGTTTCCAGGCGGCGAATACATCGTTGCCGGATAGCGCGACGATGACCGTCAGTGGCAGGTTGCCGACCCTGGAAAAGGTGTACAGGCGTTGCTGTTGATCGATGCTGGAGGTGCTGTCGAAGCTGCCGTTGCGCTCACGCAGGATGCGCTGCACGTTGGGGCGATCGGCGAAGCTTCTGCCGATCGGGTCGGTTTCCAGGTGAGGCTTCTGCGCCAGCAGGACGCCGTCGTCGCTGATGATGGACAGGATGCCCCCCTCGCCGATGTCGAGGCTCTTGAACAGCTGATCGAAATAACCCAGGCGCATCGAGGCCGTGGCGACACCGAGAAACTCACCGCTGGACGAGGAGATGCGCCGGCTGAAGCTGATCCGCCACCTGCCATTGTCTTCGCACTCGCAGCGTGACTTGAACGGCTTGCTGATGAACATGCCGCTGTCAGGGTGGGTGGCATGCGCGAGGAAGTCATCGCGATCGGCGAAATTGGCGGGGAGGGGGTCGATTCGCGACGAGTCGGCCAACACCTTGCCATGGGCGTCCAGCAACAGGATGTCACCCTTGAAGCGTGCCGTGGTGGAGCGGTCGAACAATGCCAGATGGCGGATCTGCGGCGAAACCTGCTTCAGGTCGTCCCGTTGCGAGGCGGCAATCAGTCCTTGCAGGGTCAGGTCGTAGAGTTCGACCGTGCGCAGGACATCGGCGTCGATCAGTTGTGCAATCGTGGTCGCACCGCGGGTGGCCGCCTGCTGGGTGCCGGCGTGTTCGCGAATCAGCAGGAAGGTCACGATGGCTATGATGGCAATGACCGTCAGGCAGCTGCCGAGCATCGCCAGGATCTCGGGCCGTCCGGTAGTGCCTGAAGGATTGGAGGGACGGCGTACGGTCATGGGGCTGAAGTCTGCGGGGATGACAAAGTAAGCGTAGCCCCATCCCTGCCCACCGCGAGCATTCGAGCGAGCTCCGACAGGATTTAATTGCGTCAGCTGCAATAAACGCCAAAAAAAAGCCGCTGAAGGCAGCGGCTTTGAAGACAACTTTTCAACGGGAAGAGCCGGGGAAAAGTGTCGAGGGAAACAAGGCGGTAGCAGCGATCAGCTGTCTTTCCCGACCCGTGGCTGGGCCTGGACAGTCGATGCCTGAGGGGTTTGCGCGGCGTCTGCGGCCTTGGCCGTCATTTCGCTCTGATATTCCTCGAAGGCCGCAGCGCGTGCGGCGTTGTGCGCAGCGAACGTCTGCGACTCTTCCGCCATGACGAACGGCGAGGCGAACAGGGAAGACAAAACGAAAGCGCTGGCAATACCCATACTGTTGGACATCTTTAAAACCTTCTTGCTTGGCAAGTGCTGTTTGGTGCGGGCAAAGATAAGGGGCTTTGGAGAGGGGAAAAAGAGCGGATTAATGAAATGACTGTTGCACGAAAGGCAATAGTCAAAGAGGCGGAGGGCTCAGACGGGGAGGTGAATACCGAACGTATTCATGCCGTGATCGCTGCGCACGAACACATCGCCGCCGTGCATCAATGCGATTGCCTTGACGATCGCCAGCCCCAATCCGTGGTTGTTGCCGCTGTTGCTGCGAGACGCGTCGACGCGGTAAAAGCGCTCGAACAACCGAGGCAGGTGTTCGCTGGCAATCGGTGATCCAGGGTTGGCCACGCCGATGCTGACCTGATGTTCCCCGACCTCGATCCGGACCTCGATCACCTGACCGGGTTCGGTGTGCTGCACCGCGTTGCTGAGCAGGTTGATCAGCGCCCGGCGCAAGTGCGCAATCTCTATTTGCACTTGTGCATCGCCCCTGACCTGCACCTGAACCTGCGCGTCCTCGAGGATGAAATCCAGGTACTCCAGAGTCGTCGCCACCTCGTCCGCCAGTGAGGTGCTGGTCAGTTTGGTGGCCTTGCTGCCCTGGTCGGCGCTGGCGAGAAACAGCATGTCGTTGATGATCGACCGCAGGCGCTCAAGCTCTTCGAGGTTCGATTGCAGCACTTCGAAATAGTGTTCCGCCGAGCGTCCGCGGGTCAGTGCCACTTGGGTCTGGCCGATCAGGTTGGTCAGCGGCGAGCGCAGTTCGTGGGCGACGTCGGCGTTGAACGACTCCAGCCGCGAGTACGCTTGCTCGACCCGTTCCAGCGTGGAGTTGAACGAATTGACGAACTGATCGAGCTCCGGCGGCAGCGACGACAGGCGCAAGCGCCCGGAACGCAACGGCGGCGCCAGGCGCTGGGCTTCGTCGGACAACTTGATCAGCGGCTTGAGGCCGATCCGCGCCACCCAGTAACCCAGCGCCGAGGCCAGCAGCACGCCGACGATCGCCAGGCTGATCAGGGCCACCAGCAAATGATGCTGGGTCTGGGAAAACGTTTCGGTGTCGACGCCGATCATGAAGCGAAGCGGCGGGCGCTGGTCCTTGGCCGGGAACTGGCTGACCAGCACTTTGAGCGGGTAGGGCTGGTCGGGCAGCTGCAAGTCACGCATGCCCAGCGGCCCTTCGGCGAAGGCGCGGATCTGCGGCGTCAAGTGGCCATATTCGTAGCGGGGATCACCGCTGATGATCCAGAAACTGATGCGCTTGTCTTCTTCGCCCAGCAGCTTGAGCTTGTTGTTGATCTTCGCCCAGTGCTCCGGCGTGCCGTAGCGGCCGACGGTGGATTCCAGCACGCTGTAGCGCGCGTCCAGTTCGGCTTCGGGCAACAGGCCCAGGCCCTTGTCGACCTGCTGGTACAGGGCCCCGCCAATCAGCAGGAACACCAGGAGCGCCACCAGCGTGAACATGCCGCTCAGGCGCAAGGCGATGGAGTTGCTAAACACCACGGCTCTCCAGCACATAACCCATGCCTCGGATCGTGTGCAGCAGTTTCTCGTCGAACGGCCCGTCGATCTTGGCGCGCAGGCGTTTGATCGCGACTTCGACGACGTTGGCATCGCTGTCGAAATTGATGTCCCAGACCATTTCCGCAATCGCCGTTTTCGAGAGGATTTCCCCTTGTCGGCGGGCCAGCACGCTGAGCAGCGAGAACTCCTTGGCGGTCAGGTCCAGGCGCGTGCCGGCGCGGGTCGCCTTGCGGCTGATCAGGTCGATCCACAGGTCGGCGATGCTCACCTGCACCGGCTCATGACCGCCGCTGCGCCGGGTCAGGGCTTGCAGGCGCGCCACCAGTTCGAGAAAGGAAAACGGTTTGCCCAGGTAATCGTCGGCACCGTCGCGCAGGCCCTTGATGCGGTCTTCCACCCGTTCGCGTGCGGTGAGCATGATCACCGGCGTCTGTTTGCGAGCCCGCAACGCGCGCAAGACGCCAAAGCCGTCGAGGCCTGGCAACATCACGTCGAGGACGATCACCGCGTAGTCGCTTTCCAGGGCCAGGTGCAGACCTTCCACGCCATCGCGTGCCAGGTCCACGGTGTAACCCTGTTCGGTCAGGCCACGGTGCAGATAGTCTGCGGTTTTTTCTTCGTCTTCGATAATCAGGACACGCATGACCCCGCCTCAGTCTGTGGTCGCCAGCGCCGCCATGGGCGCAGGCTTGGGTCTATGAAACAGCCGTTCAAGCCATAAGTATATGACCGGCGTGGTAAACAACGTCAGCACCTGGCTGACCAGCAAGCCACCGACCACCGCGATCCCCAGCGGTTGGCGCAACTCGGCGCCGGTGCCATAGCCGAGCATCAGGGGCAGGGCGCCAAGCAGGGCGGCGAGGGTGGTCATGATGATCGGTCGGAATCGTGTGATGCACGCCTGGAAGATCGCCTCTTCGGGCGGCAGGCCACCCTTGCGTTGCGCTTCCAGGGCGAAGTCGATCATCAGGATGCCGTTTTTCTTGACGATGCCGATCAGCAACACCAGGCCGATCAGCGCCATGATCGAAAAGTCCTGGCCGCAGATCCACAGCATGATCACTGCGCCGAGCCCCGCCGCCGGCAGCGTCGAGATGATGGTCAGCGGGTGCACGAAACTCTCGTAGAGCACGCCGAGAATGATGTACACCGCCACCAGCGCCGCGAGGATCAGCCACGGCTGGCTGGCGAGCGAACTCTGGAACGCCTGGGCCGCGCCCTGGAAGTTGCCGCTGATCGCCACCGGCATGCCGATGTCGGCCTTGGCCTGGTTGAGCAGGATCACGGCATCGCCCAGTGCCACGCCGGGCGCCAGGTTGAAGGACAGGTTGGCGGCCGGGAACATGCCGTCATGGGCAATCGACAACGGGCCGATGGTCGGCGCATCGAAGCGGGCCAGCGCCGACAGCGGCACCATCTCGCCACTCAGCGGTGAGCGCAGGTAGAAGTAGTTCAGGCTTTCCGCCTTGCCGCGCTGCCGGGTGTCCAGCTCCAGGATCACGTTGTACTGGTTGACCTGGGTCTGGAATTCGTTGATCTGGCGTTGGCCGAAGGCGTCATACAGTGCTTCGTCGACATCGCTGGCGGTCAGGCCGAAGCGCGCCGCCGCGCTGCGGTCAATGCTGATGTGGGTGATGCTGCCGCCCAGTTGCAAGTCGTTGGACACGTCGCGGAACGCCGGGATGCTGCGCAGTTTTTCCGTCAGGCGCTGGGTCCAGGTGCTCAGTACCGCCCCATCGTTGCTCTTGAGCACGTATTGATACTGGGCCCGGCTCGGGCCGGAACTGAGGTTGATGTCCTGGCCGGCGCGCAGGTACAGGACGATCCCCGGGACCTTCATCAGTTGCGGGCGAATCCGATCGATGAATTCACTGGCGGACACATCGCGCTCACTGCGTTTCTTCAGGGTGATCCAGAAGCGACCGTTGGCGATGGTCTGGTTGCTGCCCGAGACCCCGACCGAGTGCGAAAAGGTTTCGACCGCCGGATCGGCTGCGACGATCTCGGCCATGGCCAGGTGTTTTTTCACCATGTCGCCGTAGGAAATGTCTGCGGCCGCTTCCGTGGTGCCGAGGACGAAACCGGTGTCTTGCACCGGGAAGAAGCCCTTGGGAATGAAGATGTAGCCGCCCACCGCCAGCGCCACCGACAGGCCGAAGATACCGAGCATCCATTTCTGATGGGCGAGGGCCCGGCGCAAGCCTTTCTCGTAGAGGTCCAGCAGGCGTTCGCCAAAACCCTTCTTGCCGTCGGGGTGGTGCGCCGGGGCGCGCATGAACAGCGCGGCCAGGGTCGGCGCCAGGGTCAGTGACACCACCACCGAAATCAGGATGGTCGAGGTGGCGGTCAGGGCGAATTCCTTGAACAGACGCCCGACCACGCCCCCCATGAACAGCAGCGGAATGAACGCCGCGACCAGCGAGAAACTGATGGAGACCACGGTGAAACCGATTTCCCCGGCCCCCTTGATCGCCGCCTCGCGCATGCCGTCACCGGCCTCAAGGTGACGGTGAATGTTCTCCACCACCACAATCGCGTCGTCGACCACAAACCCCACGGCCACCACGATCGCTACCAGCGTCAGGTTGTTCAGGCTGAAACCCATGACGTACATCAGGGCGAAACTGGCGATCAGCGACACGCCCAGCACGGCCGAAACAATCAGGGTCGCCGACAGCTGGCGCAGGAACAGCGCCATCACCGCCACCACCAGCAGGACGGCGATCAGCAAGGTGATTTCCACTTCATGCAGCGAGGCGCGGATGGTCTGGGTGCGGTCGATCAGTGTCTTGACCTGCACCGAAGCCGGCAGCATCGCTTCCAGCTCCGGCAGCGCGGCCTGGATGCGGTCCACGGTTTCGACGATGTTGGCCCCTGGCTGGCGGAAGATCACCAGGTTGACCCCCGGTTGGCTGCCCGCCCAGGCCTGGACGTAGGCATCTTCCGAGCCGTTGACGACCTTGGCCACGTCCCGCAGATGCACCGGTGCGCCATCCTTGTAGGACACGATCAACTGGCTGTAGTCATCGGGATGGAACAGCTGGTCGTTGGTGGACAGGGTCGAAATGCTCGATTCGCCGTAGAGTGCGCCCTTGGCCAGGTTGAGGCTGGTCTGCTGGATCGCCAGGCGGATGTCCGCCAGCGTGAGGCCGATGGCGGCGAGTTTGTCCGCCGACACCTGAACGCGGATGGCCGGGCGCTGCTGGCCGGTGATGGCGACCTGGCCGACACCGTCGATCTGGCTGATCTGGCGCGACAGCAGGGTTTCGGTCAGGTCGCTGAGTTCGGGGCCGGGCATCAGCGATGAGTTGACGCTGAGGATCAGCACCGGACTGTCGGCCGGGTTGACCTTGCGCCAGGTCGGCAGGTTGGGCATGTCCTTGGGCAGCTTGCCGGCGGCGGTGTTGATCGCGGCCTGGACTTCCTGGGCGGCGGTGTCGATGCTCTTGTCGAGGGTGAATTGCAGGGTCAGGTTGGTCGAGCCCAGGGCGCTGCTCGAGGTCATCTGCGTCACGCCGGGAATGGCGCTGAATTGCACTTCGAGCGGTGTGGCCACCGACGAGGCCATGGTTTCCGGGCTGGCGCCGGGCAGTTGCGCGGCGACCTGGATGGTCGGGAACTCCGCTTCGGGCAATGGCGCCACCGGCAGGCGCGGGAAGGCGATGGCCCCCAGGAGCACCAAAGCGAAGGTCAACAGCACCGTCGCCACCGGGTGGTCGATGCACCAGGCGGATATCGATCCGTGGCCCTTCACGGTGCGGTCTCCGATTGCACCACTTGCGGTGGCTCGGTCAGCACTTGCACGGTGGAGCCGGGCTTGAGGCGCGACTGGCCGTCGCTGACCAGCACGTCACCCGGGTTCACGCCCTTGATGATGTTCTGCCCACTGCCTTGATACACCATCTGCACCGGCACCGTTTCCACCTTGTCGCCCTGGACCCGGTAGACGAAGGGTTGATCGAGGCCGCGTTGTACGACGGTGGGTGGCACCACCAGCGCATTCCTGTCGAGAGCGGTCTGAATCTTTACGGTCACCAGCAGGCCCGGCCAGAGTTTCTGCCCGGCGTTGTCGAATTCGGCCTTGGCCCGGATGGTCCCGGTGTTGGCGTTGATCTGGTTGTCGATCAGGGTCAGGTGGCCCTCGCCAAGCAGGTTGCCGGTTTCTCCATCGGTATCGGCGCCGATGTAGGCCTTGACCCGCGCGTGTTGCGGATCGCTGATCAGGCCTTGCAGGGTTGGCAGCATCTGTTGCGGCAGGGAGAACTCCACGGCGATCGGGTCGATCTGGGTCACGGTGAACAGGCCTTGGGTGTCGGTCATGCGCAGGAAGTTGCCTTCGTCCACGGTGCGAATACCCACGCGGCCGCTGACTGGCGAGCGAATTTGCGTGTAGGAAAGCTGTACTTGCGCCGCGTCAATCGAGGCCTGGTTGCCCTGGGCCGTGGCCTTGAGCTGGTTGACCAGCGCTTGCTGCTGGTCGTAAGTCTGCTTGGACACGCCGTCGTCAACGCTCAGCAGCTTGTAGCGCTTGAGGTTGACCAGGGCCACCTGCAGTTGCGCCTGGCTTTCACCGAGTTGGGCGCGGGCCTGATCGAGGCTGGCGCGAATCGAACGGTCATCGATGGTGGCCAGCAGGTCGCCCTTGCTGACCAATTGGCCTTCCTTGACCAGGATTCTGGTGAGGATACCGTCGATTTGCGGGCGCACCACCACACTGTGCAGGGACAGTACCGAGCCGATGCCGCTGACATAGCGCGGCACGTCTTTTTCGGCGACGCTCACCACCCGTACCGGAATCGCGTTGGAGGTGGCGAGTTTTGCCTTGGCCGGTCGGGTCAGGTACCAGGTGCCCAGTGCGGCCAGGACAATCAGCAGGCCTGCAATCAAGGCGGTTTTTTTCTGAATTCGCATGCGAGTGGTGCGCCGGGGCTGTGGGGTTAATGGTGACCCTGCAGGAGCGCGCTCGCGCCTGCAGATGGAGCAATCCGATCATGACCTTCTTTATAAACCCGTTCACCGGTCAGGAAGGTGACTGTCAACTGACGGCGCTGTCAGTTTGGGCTTGCACCTGCTTATCCGGATATACTGGCGCCTTTCGCGGCTCGCTGACCGGGCCCGACTCTATCGCATCACCCGGAGCACCCATGACTTCCCCGACACAACCGCCGGTTGCCGACGCCGCGAGCACCGAGCCGACAGACCTGACTGCCAGCACTGACGCCAGCGCAGACAGCGAAACCCCACCGGCGATCCCGGCGTTCAAGTTTCCGTTCAAACCGGGTGAACTGGCCGCCGCGAAATCGCCTAACCAGCCGTGGTACAAGAACGGCGCCAAAAATGGCCACACCAAGGTGCCTGGTGCAGCGCCACCCGGCACCCGCCGTTCGATGGGCAAGCGCTGAGTTTTCATCCCCCCGTGTTCCCTGGCCATCCGTCTCGGTCCTCGACCGCGGTGATGGCTAAGTGCTTATATCCTGAGCCAGATCAAGGTTTGTGTAATCAGTGCGCTTAGAGTCAGCAGCTTTGCCGACTCTTCCCTTCAACGAGCGCGCTTTCCATGAAGATCAACCTTCCGGTGACAGGCCGACATGTCGACGTTGCGGCTGATGCAAACATCCTTTCGACCACTGATCTGACCAGCGCGATCACCTACGCCAACGACGACTTCATCAAGATCAGCGGCTACAGCCGAGAGCAATTGCTGGGGGCGACGCACAACTTGCTGCGGCATCCGGACATGCCCCAGGCGGCGTTCGCCCACATGTGGCAGACCCTCAAGGGAGGCCGTTCGTGGATGGGGATGGTGAAAAACCGCTGCCAGAATGGCGATCATTATTGGGTGAGCGCCTTCGCCACACCGATGACGCAGAACGGGCAGGCCGTAGAGTACCAGTCGGTTCGCACCCGTCCCTCGGCGCAGCAGATCGAGGCCGCAGAAAAAGCCTATACGCAGCTTCGCACCGGGCGCATACCCCTGCTGCAACGCCTTCCCGTGCTCAGCCCAGGACTGAAACTGACGCTGTTGTTCAGCGCGATACTGGCCGGCGTCGTGGGCCTTGAAGCGTGGCTCAACCCTTCATCGTTGAAGGTCGGGTTGTTGGCCCTGGTCGCCGGCAGTGCACTGGTGGCGGCCGGAACCTGGCGCCTGTTGCGCCCGCTGGCGACGTTGACCGAGCGCGCCACGCAGATTGTCGATAACCCGCTGAGCCAGGGCATCTACACCGGTCGCCGGGATCAGTTCGGCCAGATCGAGTTTGCCCTGCAGATGCTCGAAGCACAGATCGGTGCGGTGGTGGGGCGCATTGGTGATGCCTCGCAACGCCTGGCCGGGCACGCGGCGGAGCTGGTCGAACACTTGCAGGGCAGTCACAGCAGCACCCTGGATCAGCAGGTCGAAACCGATCATGTGGCGGCGGCGATCGACCAGATGTCCACCAGCGTCGCCCAGGTCGCCGGCCATGCGCAGCAGGCGGCGGTGGCCGCCGATCTGGCGGGCACCGAAACCCTCGAAGGGCGTCAGTTGGTGAGTGAAAGCCGCCAGGCGGTGTTGCGCCTGGCCGATGAGCTGACGCACGCCACCGAGGTGATTCATCAGCTGGAAGGGCACAGCAGCGACATTACCGGGGTGTTGGAAGTGATCCGCAGCATCGCCGAGCAGACCAATCTGCTGGCGCTCAACGCCGCCATCGAGGCGGCTCGCGCCGGGGATGCCGGGCGCGGATTCGCCGTGGTGGCCGACGAGGTGCGCGGCCTGGCCCAGCGCACCCAGCAATCGACCAACGAGATCGAGCGCATGATCAATACCCTGCAAAACGGTACGCGGGATGCCGTGCTGGCGATGCAGCAAAGCAGCGAGCAGGTGCACAACAGCGTCGAACAGGCCCGGCGCGCCGCCGAGGCGCTGGACGGGATCAGTCGGCGGGTCAATCAAATCAGCGAAATGAACCTGCAGATCGCTTCGGCGGTGGAAGAACAGAGCACGGTCAGCGAGGCCATCAACCGCAACATCAGCAGCATCCGCTGCGCCTGCGAGGTCACGGTCAATGAAGGGCAGCGCAGCCAGGCGAACTCTGCGGACGTCGCCGGGCTGGCGGGCGACTTGCGGCGGTTGGCGCAGGAATTCTGGCGCGGGCGTCGCTAAGCCGCGCGCAGGGAGATGAAAGTGTACTGCAAAGGGGGCTCGGTGGTCACCCGGGCGCCGCCTGACAGCAACTGGCTGGCGATATCGTCGCCCGACACGTGGAACTGCCACTCACTGCCGTCTGTCGGCAGTGGTTGTTGCGTCACGTGCTCGATGACGCTGGCAAACGCGCCCATGTCCGGCAGGTAGGCGGTGAATCCGTCGCCCTTGAGCGCCGTCGTGCGAATGCCCAGCGAGGCGCAGATGGCATCCTTGGTGCGGATTTCATCGCGATCCGCCTGGCGGGAACGCTGGATCAGGCCTGCCAGTTCCTGATCGACCAGTTCACCGCCGATGATCAGGTCAGGGCCTTTTTCCCAGGACTCGGGCGGGCATTCCTTGATGGCTGGGTTGAGTGGAATGTGTGGATTGATTTCCATCGGATAGATCCGGCACACCAGCGGCCGGCGTTCGTAGATGCGACAGAGGTTGTCGTCGTCAAGATTTCGGCAGCGACCGGCGTTGTAAGCGGCAAACGTGATCGCCACGTGGGCCTGGGTCGTGCCGCTGTTCACCGCCGCCGAGCGCCGTTCGGCGTGTTCGCGTTGCTGCGCTGCCACGCCCAGGCCATTGCCCAGGAAACCCTCGACCAACACGATCACCTGGCCGCCATCGGCCGCCCACATGCGGGCTTCGGCCAGGGTCAGGGGAACGTGATGGTCAGTGCAGCATTTGCCACAGCCTACGCAGGAAAACGTCGTGTTCATCGAGGGATAAATCGCTATCAGGGACCCGGAACGGCGACAGAATGCCGTCGCAAAGGGGCGGACGAAGCAAGTTATGCGCCATTCATCGGGATTTGGCGGGCACGCGGATGGAGTCCCATTCGGTGACGTAGGCGGTTTTGTCTTTCTTGCTGTAGAGGCACAGCTCGGTGCCCTGCTGGCCCTTCATGTGTTTTTGCGGGTAGCGGCCCTGCAGCAGTACGGCGGTGTAGCCGACCCGGTCATCGAACTGCGCGGCCTTGCCGACGGGCCACGTATCCTTCAGGCCACTGGCCGCGGTGCACTTGGCGAGGACGTCTTTGTCATAGGCCGCCCAGGCTTCATCGCTGGAGGCGTGGGCCTGGCTGGCGAGGGCACTGAGGCAGAGCAAGGTCAGGGTGATGGCTTTCATGGGCGGGCATCCTTGGAGGCAGGTGGGGCGAGTATGCCTGATGGATTGGTTTGACCGCATCGCGAGCAGGCTCGCTCCCACAGGGAATGTGTAAAGACTGAAGACCGTGGTGGAAGCGAGCCGGTTCCCGGCGGGGTTCCGACGAAAGCGGTCTGTCAGGCGGGCACAGGCTCCCTGCGGACCACATACATTCCAGCCTTTTCATACAACCGCTGCGCCCGCAGGTTGACCTCCATCACCTTCAAGTCCGCATACCCTTCACGGCGTTGCGCGAACGCGTGGAACGCGTGCAGCAGCAAGGCGTGACCCAATCCACGGCCCTGTACGTCCGGGTGTACCACCAGATTCTTGATGTAGGCGCTGGTCCAGCACTGGCAAACGCCGACGATGGTGTCGTCCTGCAGGGCAATGAAGCACAAGGCCGGATCGTATTCGGCGTCGGTCTTGAACCTTTGCTGCCAGACCTCCAGCGCCGGCACGCGGCCGCCGCCCTGGCGATGACCCAGTTCCATCAGGCGATGAACCCCTGGCGCGAGGTCGGGGCGGTACGGCTGGACATCGATGCCCTGGGGCCAGTTGATCGCGGGCAGCGCCTCGGCGAGGTTGCGCCGCATCAGCAAACACCAGGCCTCGGCCACCTCAATGGCCCTGTTCGGCGATGGTCCTGGCCGCGTCGATCAGGCACTTGGTCAGTTCCGGTGAGGAAAACTTGGTCAACACCGCATTGGCCCCGGCCAGTCGCGCTTTTTCGCTGTTCATCGCGCTGTCCAGCGAGGTGTGCAGCAGCACGTAAAGGTGTGCGAAGTCCGGTGTTTCGCGCAGCGTACGGGTGAAGGCGTAACCGTCCATCTCCGACATTTCGATGTCCGAGACGATCAGGTTGATCTGCTGCGCCGTGCCTTGCAGGTCCAGCAGGCAGTCGATGGCCTCCTTGGCGCTGCGCGCGGTGTGGCATTGCAGGCCGAGGTTGCGCAGGGTGTGCACCGATTGCTGCAGGGCCACCTGGCTGTCGTCGACCACCAGGATACGGGCGTTGCCCAGCACTTCGGCGTCTTCCATGCTCAGCTCGGTCGGCGCCATTTCGATCTGCGCCGGAGCGATGCCATGGATGACTTTTTCGATGTCCAGCACCTGCACCAGCGTACCGTCGACCGAGGTCACGCCGGTGATGTACGAGCGCACACCGCCGGAGCCGAAGGGCGGTGGACGGATGTCGGTGGTCAGGCAATGGACGATCTTGCTCACCGCCTGGACGTGCAGGCCCTGTTTGGAGCGGCTGATGTCGGTGACGATCAGGCAGCCGCCGTTGGGGTCTTCCAGCGGTCGCTCACCAATCGCCCGGCTGAGGTCGATCACCGACAACGAGGCGCCGCGCAGGGTGGCAATGCCCTGTACGTGAGGGTGCGACTCCGGCAGTTTGGTCAGCGGTGGGCAAGGGATGATTTCACTGACCTTGAGCAGGTTGATCGCCATCAACTTGCCGCTGCGCAAGGTAAACAGCAGAAGCGAAAGTGAGTCTGCGCGGGCTTTGGTGGAAGACATAAAAACCTTCTGTGGAAAAAGGTGAGCGGCGATCACCAGGATCGCCAACTGCTATCGATGCCGGGTTATCGACTTGATGAGGGCAGGCTTTAGCCGATCCGCCAAAACGTTGCGATCCTTGGGCGCGCGAGCCTGCTCGCGATGGTCCGCAACGATTACGCGAGGTCCCCAGAAACTCCGCGCAGCATGTGACGCCATCGCGAGCAGGCTCGCACCCACAGGAACGTGATCACTTGATGCCCAGTCGCTTGGCCATCCGTCCCAGGTTCGCGCGGTCCAGGCCCATCTCCCGCGCCGCACTCGCCCAGTTGTTGTGGTGGCGCTCCAGGCAGGCGTTGATCAACTGGCGTTGATAGCGTTCGGTGGCCTCGCGCAAGTCACCGGTCACCAGCGCCGCCGGGACGACGGTGGACGGCTCGTCAGCCATTTCAACGCTGGCGTTGGGCAGGTCCAGGTTCTCGGCGCCGAGGCTGAGGATCTTCGGCCGCTCCCGGCAATTGCCCAGGGCCTTGAGGGCGCTGCGGCCAATCAGGTGCTCCAGCTCGCGCACGTTGCCCGGCCAGTCGTACGCCAGCAAAGCCGCCTGCGCTTCGCTGGTCAGGCGCAGGCTGTTGAGGCCCATGCGCGAACGGTTCTGCTCGAGGAAGAAACCGCTGAGCAACAGCACGTCCCGGCCACGATCGCGCAGGGCCGGCACCAGCAACGGGTAAACGCTCAGGCGGTGATAGAAGTCGGCCCGGTAACGGCCGCTGCGCACTTCTTCGGCGAGGTCGCGGTTGGTGGCGGCGATGAGCCGCACGTCGACCTGATGCTCCTTGTCCGAGCCCAGGCGTTGCAACTGGCCGCTTTGCAGCACGCGCAGCAATTTGGCCTGCACGGTCAGCGACAGCTCGCCGACCTCGTCGAGAAACAGTGTGCCGCCATTGGCCAGTTCGAATTTGCCACGCCGGTCGCTGGTGGCGCCGGTGAAGGCGCCGCGCACGTGACCGAACAGTTCGCTTTCCACCAGCGTGTCCGGCAGCGCCGCGCAGTTGAGGCTGATGATCGGTTTGTCGGCCCGGGGCGAGGCGGCGTGGATGGCCTGGGCCACCAGCTCCTTGCCGACCCCGGTTTCGCCGGTGATCAACACGGTCAGGTCGCTGCCGCCCACCAGGCTGATTTCTTCCACCAACCGCTTGTGGGCCTTGCTCTGGCCGATCAATTCGCGGTTTTGCTGGCCGCTGGCCTGGCGGTACAGCTCGGCACGCTGATGTTCGTCTTCGGCGCGGTTGGCCAGGCGTTCGATGCGTTCGGCGGCATTGACCGTGGCGGCGGCCAGGCTGGCGAAGGCTTGCAGGGCATCCAGTTCGACCGGTTCGCGGGCCTGCGGGTCAAGGGCGTCGAGGGTCAGCAAACCCCACGGGCGCTCGTCGATAAACAGCGGGCAACCCATGCAGTCGTGGACTTCCAGGTGATCATCGAGTCCATCGACCAGCCCGTCATAGGGGTCGGGCAGCTCGCTGTTGGCGGCGAAGCGGGTCGGCCCGTGGCTGCTGAGCAGCGCTTCGAAGCGCGGGTGCTCGCTGACCTTGAAGCGCCGGCCCAGGGTGTCGGTGCTCAGGCCGTCGACGGCCAGTGGCACCAGCCATTCACCATCGAGGCGCAGCAACGCGGCGGCGTCACACGGCAGCAGCGCGCGCATGGCTTCGAGCAGGCGTCGATAACGCTCGCCCTCGGGCAGTTCGCGGGACAGGTCGGAGACCAGCGGCAGGAGTGTGGTGAGCAGGGATTTTGCAGTCATAGTGACTCCATGTAGTCCGGATGACTATAAGCCAGGCGCTGTCGATATGACTATAAAGTTATCAACGTATTGATTTACAACGAATAAATAACTGGCACGGAAACTGATAAACACAGGGTGACCTATTAGAAACCAAGTGGCCGAGGAGTCACCTTATGCTGAGCGTTCAAGATCGTGCAATCATCAAGTCCACCGTGCCACTGCTGGAAAGCGGCGGCGAGGCGTTGATCACCCATTTCTACCGCATGATGCTGTCCGAGTACCCGCAAGTGCGTCCGTTGTTCAACCAGGCCCACCAGGCCAGCGGTGACCAACCCCGCGCCCTGGCGAACGGCGTGCTGATGTACGCGCGCCACATCGATCAACTGGATCAACTGGGCGATCTGGTGGCCAAGATCATCAACAAGCACGTGGCCCTGCAGATCCTGCCGGAACACTACCCGATTGTCGGCACCTGCCTGCTGCGCGCGATTTCCGAAGTGCTGGGCGAAGAGATTGCCACGCCACAGGTGATGAGCGCCTGGGCGGCAGCCTATGGTCAACTGGCCGATATCCTGATCGGTGCCGAAACCAGCATCTACGACCAGAAAGAACAGGCGCCGGGCGGCTGGCGCGGGGCGCGGGAGTTCATCGTGGCCGACAAGGTCCAGGAGAGTTCGGAAATCGTCTCGTTCTACTTCGAACCGGCGGACAAGGGCCCGATCCTGGCCTCGGAACCTGGCCAGTACATCGGCATGCAACTGTTCCTGGATGGCGAAGAGATTCGTCGTAACTACTCCCTGTCGTCCCTGTCCAACAGCAAGCACTACCGCATCAGCGTCAAGCGCGAGCCGAACGGTCGCGCTTCCAACCACCTGCACGATCAGTTGCATGTCGGCGACAGCATCCAGTTGTTCCCGCCATCGGGTGAGTTCACCCTCACCGAAAGCGACAAGCCGCTGGTGCTGATCAGTGGCGGCGTGGGTATCACGCCGACCCTGGCCATGCTCGAAGCGGCGCTGAAAACCGAACGGCCGGTGCACTTCATCCACTGCGCGCGCAATGGCAGCGTGCACGCCTTCCGTGACTGGATCGACGATCTGGCCGAGCGTCACCCGCAACTGCAGCGCTTCTACTGCTATGCCGAAGATGACGGCGTCAGCCCGGCGGCGCACAAGGTCGGGTTGTTGAGCGAAGAGCAACTGGCCGAGTGGATGCCGGAGCACCGCGATGTGGATGCCTACTTCCTGGGGCCGAAGGGCTTCATGGCGGCGATCAAGCGTCACCTCAAGGCGCTGGGCGTGCCGGAGAAGCAAAGCCGTTATGAGTTCTTCGGCCCGGCTTCGGCGTTGGAATAACCCCCCGGCTGCCCTGCCGATCAACACCTGTGGTAGCGAGCCTGCTCGCTCCCACAGGTTGATTGTCAGCCTTTCAATTCCTTCAAATGCTTGTACACCGTTGCCCGTCCCATGTTCAGGACATTGGCGACGTAGTGGGAGGCGCTTTTGCCTTTGAAGGCGCCTTCGGCATGCAGGGCCAGCACCAGCTCACGTTTGTGATCGCGGGTCAGCATGTTCAGGCTCAACTGCCGTTCGCGCAGCCAGCTATGGAGGAAGGTGTTGATCCGTTCCTGCCAGTCGTCACGAAACAATGAGTCCGGTTGCGGAATCAGCTTGCTCGGCGACAGGAACAGGTCCAGCGCCGCCTTGGCGTTTTCGAACAGCGAAATATTCAGGTTGATGCACAGCACCGCCAGCGGGTGACCGTTGCTGTCGCGCAGGACGCTGCTCAGGCTGCGGATCTTCTGACCATCCCAATTCAACTTTTCGTACGGCCCGATGTTTCGCTCGCTCATGTCATCGCTGAGCATGTCTTCCAGCGCGGCATCATCGCCCACTTCGCGTTTGGACAGGTTGTTGGCGATGTAGTCGATCTTTTGCGTGCGCAGGTCGTGCAGCACCACCTCGGCGTGGGGGAAGAACAACGTGGCGATGGCATCGGCGATCGCGCGGAAGTTATCCAGGGCCGGGTCTTTAACAGGTGCGTTCATACGGTGGAGCTCCAGGCAGCGGTCAGCGCCCTGCAAACGGGCGCTGGAAGTGTGCCGCAATCGGCTCGACACGTCACTGAGCAGGCGACCGGTCCAGGCGCGCGGGGGAGAGCATTCCGGCGTCGAGGCCGAAGCGTGTCAGCGCCTCGGGCAATGGTTCGCCGCGCACCAGGGCGGCGCTGGCCTGGCCCATGGCGGGCGACGTCTGGATGCCGTAACCGCCTTGCGCCGCGACCCAGAACAGCCCCGGCACCTGCGGATCGAAACCCGAGAGCAGATCGCCGTCGGACACGAAGCTGCGCAGGCCGGCCCAGGTGCGGGTCGGGCGGCGAATGGTCAGGGTGGTGGCTTCCTCGATCTGGTAGATGCCCATGGCGATGTCCAGCTCTTCGGGCTGCACGTCGTGGGGGGCCACCGGGTCGGCGTTGGCCGGGGAGCCGAGGAACATGCCAGCGTCGGGTTTCATGTAGAAGGACTCGTCGAGGCTGACCAGCATCGGCCAGTGGTGCATGTCCAGGCCTTCGGGGCCGGCGAAGATGAAGGCGGCGCGGCGCTTGGGTTGCAGGCCCATTGGCCGGGCGCCGGCCAGTTCCCCGACCTTGTCGGCCCAGGCGCCGGCGGCGTTGATGATGACGGGCGCGCTGAAGGTGCCGGCGCAGGTCTCGACCTGCCATAGGCCCTGGGCATCGCGGGTCAGACGCTGCACTTCGCAGTCGGTGCGCACTTCGCCCTGGTTGCGGCGGATGCCGCGCAGGTAACCCTGGTGCAGGGCATCGGTGTCGATGTCGCTGGCGGTCGGGTCGTAGATCGCGCCGTGGACCTTTTCCCGGCGCAGGATCGGCAGTCGCGTGCAGGCTTCTTCGGCGCTGAGCAGTTGCATCTGCGGCACCGTGGCCTTGGCGCTCAGGTATTGATTGTTCAGCTCGGCCGGGTCACCGGTGAAGTCCACGGTCATTTCCCCGCGCGGGGTCAGCAGCGGGTGTTCGCAGAAACCTGCGGGCGGGGTGTCGAAGAAGTCGCGGCTGGCCAGGGTCAGTGCGCGAACCTGCGGTGTGCCGTAGGCGGCGGTGTACAACGCGGCCGAACGTCCGGTGGAGTGATAGGCCGGATGGGATTCGCGTTCGAGTACGATCACACGCGCCTGTTGCGACAGCCAGAAACCGGTGGAGGCGCCCGCAATCCCGCCGCCGATGATGATGAAGTCTGCCTGGTTCATGTGGGTCTCCTGTGCCCTGAGTATGGATGAACCCCTGTGGGAGCGAGCCTGCTCGCGATTGCGATCCATCGTTCAACATTGAGGTTGACTGACCCCATGTAATCGCAAGCAGGCTCGCTCCCACAGGGTCAATGTGCGTGCTGAATCCGGTAAATGGCGTTGGCCAGCGCGATGTCTTCCAGGCCCAGGCCGATCGAGCGGAAAAACACTGTGCGCTCGTAGTCGGGGCGTTGCACCTTGCCGCTGAGCACCTCGGGCAGGTCGCCCACGATGGCGCGGGCGTCCCAGCCATGCTGTTCGCCGGCAATCAGCATTTCACCGGCCGACCCCGGCGTGGTCAGGCGGTAGTCGCAGAATACCTGCATGTCATTGAGGCTCGCCGGCGGCACCTCATGGGCGCGCGGCGCGTTGGTGCTGATGGAGGTGATCAGCGCCGGTTTGCTCAGGCTGGACGGGTCGATCACCGGACCGGCGGACGAGGTGCACAGCAGGATCACGTCGGCGTCCTCGATGGCGGCTTCGCGACTGTCGGCGAGGGTCAGGCGCGGGTCGAGGCCCTGGATTCGAGCCCGTTCCTCGGCGCCACTTTCTCTCAGGCCCGGCGAATAGAGGCGCAGGCTCTGCCAGTCGCGCAGGCCTTTGATGTAATGCACATGGGCCTGGGCCACCTTGCCGCTGCCAATGATCGCCAGGCGTCGGGCGTTCAATGGCGCGAGGGCGTCCACGGCCACGGCGGTGGTGGCGGCCGTGCGGGCGGTGGTCAGCTCGCCGGCATCGCACAGCAGCAGCGGCTGGCCGGTCTGCATCGACATGAGCAAGGTCCAGGCGGTCACCAGCGGGCCTTGTTCGCGCACGATGTAGGGCGAGGTTTTCACCCCGTAGACCCCGTCTTCGGCCAGTACTCCCAGGTAGTTGATGAAGTCCCCGACGCCCTGGGGAAATTCCACCAGTTGCTGCGCCGGTTGCACCGCCTGCCCGGCTGCCAGGTCGCGGAACAGCTTGCGCAGGATCAGCGGTACGTCGAGTTGCGCCAATCGCTCGCGAGCCTGGGATTGGTTGATCACGTAAGGGGTGCTGGACATGGTCGGCTCCGGGCGCTGATAAACTAATTTGTCTATTATGGACTTTTAAATATGCTCCGCAAGCACTGACGAAAAAGCCGGGCGAAAAAAAAGCGCAGTCCGTTTCCGGCTGCGCCTTTCTTCAGCAGATCGTGGTTATGGACGTTTGCGCTCGACCGCTCGCAGCAGGTGGGTCGGCGGGGTTTCGCAACTGATCTTTTTACCGAGCAGCGCCTCGATGGACGGCAGCTGGTAGGAGTCGTCTTCACCGGCAAAACTGATGGACACGCCATCGGCGCCGGCGCGACCGGTACGGCCGATCCGGTGCACGTAATCGTCCGGGACTTCCGGCAGGGTGAAGTTGATCACGTGGCTGATGCCGTCGATGTGAATGCCGCGACCGGCGACGTCCGTGGCCACCAGTACGCGAATCTTGCCTTCGCGGAAGCCTTCCAGGGTCTTGATGCGTTTGTGCTGCGGCACGTCGCCGGACAGTTGCGCGGCGTTGATGCCGTCGCGCACCAGGCGCTCTTCGATACGCCGGACTTCGTCCTTGCGGTTGGCAAACACGATCACCCGTTCCCAACCGTTGTCGTTGACCAGGTTGTAGAGCAGTTTGTACTTGTCGGCACCGGCCACGGCATAGATGTGCTGCTCGACGTTTTCGCTGGCCACGTTGGTGACTTCGATTTCGACGATCGCCGGGTCGGTGGTCCATTGCTTGGCCAGGTTCATCACGTCTTCGGTGAAGGTCGCGGAGAACAGCAGGGTCTGACGCTCGGCCTTAGGCGGGGTCTGGCGAATGATCTGGCGCACCTGCGGGATGAAGCCCATGTCGAGCATGCGGTCGGCTTCGTCCAGCACCATGACTTCGACCATGTCCAGGTGCACGTCGCCACGCTGGTTGAAATCGAGCAGGCGACCCGGCGTCGCGACGAGGATGTCGCAGTGACGGGCTTCGAGGTGCTTGAGCTGCTTGTCGAAGTCCATGCCGCCGACAAACGTCATGACATTGAGGCCGGTGTACTTGGTGAGGTCGGCGGCGTCCTTGGCGATCTGCACCACCAGTTCGCGGGTCGGCGCAATGATCAGTGCCCGCGGCTCGCCCATGTAGCGCTCTTTCGGCGGCGGGGTCTGCAGCAGCTGGGTGATGATCGAAATCAGGAAGGCTGCGGTTTTGCCGGTGCCGGTCTGGGCGCGGCCGATGGCGTCCTTGCCCGCGAGGGTGAAGCCCAGCACCTGGGCCTGGATCGGCGTGCAGTACGGGAAGCCCAGGTCCTGGATCGCGTGCATCAGTTCCGGGGCGAGCTTGAAATCGTGGAAGCGGGTTTTGCCTTCCTGGGGTTCGACGACGAAGTCCTCGAGTTTCCAGGGGATGACCGGTGCTTTCGGCTTGGGTTCGCGGCGCGGCCTGGCAGGTTTCGCGACTTCGCCGAGCGGTGCCGGGTTGGCTTCGGCAGCGACGATAGCCGGTGCCGCCTTGGGCGCGCGTTTCGCCGCCGGTTCGGCGGCGGTGCGCTCAGGTCGCTGATCGTCGGTGCGCTGGGCGGGGGCATGAGACGCCGCGCTGGAGGTGGATGCGAGCTGCTCAGCCTCGCCTTTACCGAACATTTTCTTGAGTGCTTTGAGCACGGTCATCTCATCAATAGGTTAAGTGCCGGCCAGTGTAATGCAAGAATCGGGCGCGGCGTAGTGGGAGGGATCAATGGGCGGTTTTACGCCAGTGTCAGCGCAGGCGTTGGGCCAGCCAGACGCCGATGTCGCGAATCTCCTCGGGTAACACTTCGTGCCCCATTGGGTATTCCTGCCATGTCACGGTGACACCATGGAGCTTTAGATACTCGTACGCGCTACGACCCATGGCGTTTTGCACTACGTCGTCGTACTGCCCGTGCAAGCAGATGACCGGAATACGCTGTTGGCTGGCGGAGAGTTCCAGTTCGTCATTGAAAGTGGGCGCGTAGGTGGAGAGGGCAAGTACGCCACCCAGCGGGCCCTGCCATTTCACAAACGCGGTGTGTAACACCACGGCGCCACCTTGGGAAAAACCTGCCAGGAAGATCCGCGAGGCGTCTATTCCGCTGGCGCGTTGAGTTTCGATCAATTCAATGACCCGTTGCGCCGACGCTTCAAGTTGCTCGCGGCTGATCGCCCGTGCCGGGCTCATGGCCAGAATGTCGTACCAGCTTGGCATCTCGTAGCCGCCGTTGATGGTCACGGCGCGGGTCGGTGCCTGGGGCAGGACGAAGCGCGTGGTCAGCAGGCTTTCCTGCAGGGCTTCGGCCACCGGCAGGAAGTCGTAGCGGTCGGCGCCCAGGCCGTGAAGCCAGATGACGCAGGCATCTGCGGGCTTGACGGGTTCAAGAATCAGGGGCTCGGTCATGGTTGCTCCATTTCTGTGCGTGCGCTCTCAATGGGTGCGTGATCGGAGTGCGCGTCTGGTTGATCAGTTACGAAGATGTCGCAAGGCTGAAAGTTTGGCTATTGACCTGTCAGCGAAGTGCTTCGGCGGTCGGTCTGGTACGGGCTTTGCTATACAAACACTCGTATGAATAATCCCACGCCTGTCGGTAACACTATCAGGCCATTGTTCCTGGTGGGATAGCAATAAATCCGGTGATGGATGTTCGCCAATGGCCGACTCGGGCTTAGCGAACGTGAAAGGGCTACAGCCCGTTCGGCCGATTGGTGAGAAGTGAGTGATCCATTCTGTGGATTTTCTCCTACTAGACTCATAGCGCGGTCTCTACGTCGGTTGATCCCAAAAGAAGCCAACACGGGTCAACAACGCCTCAAAAGGGTGCGACAGGATTCACGCTCCGACACAACAAGAGCAAAACTGGAGGTTTGAATGAAGATGTTGAAATCCACCCTGGCCGTCGTGACTGCAGCCGCAGTACTCGGCGTCAGCGGGTTCGCTCAGGCGGGTGCAACCCTGGATGCAGTGCAGAAGAAAGGTTTCGTGCAGTGTGGCGTCAGCGATGGTCTGCCAGGCTTCTCGGTTCCGGATTCCACCGGCAAGATCGTCGGTATCGATGCTGACTACTGCCGCGCCGTGGCTGCTGCCGTGTTCGGCGATGCGACCAAGGTCAAGTTCAGTCAGTTGAACGCCAAAGAGCGCTTCACCGCGCTGCAGTCGGGCGAAATCGACATCCTGTCGCGCAACACCACCATGACCAGCTCCCGTGACGCCGGCATGGGTCTGAAATTCCCTGGCTTCATTACCTACTACGACGGCATCGGCTTCCTGGCCAACAGCAAATTGGGCGTGAAAAGCGCCAAAGAGCTGGATGGCGCGACCATCTGCATCCAGGCCGGTACCACCACCGAGCTGAACGTTTCGGACTACTTCCGCGCCAACGGCCTGAAGTACACCCCGATCACTTTCGACACCTCCGACGAAAGCGCCAAGTCGCTGGAATCCGGTCGTTGCGACGTACTGACCTCCGACAAGTCCCAGCTGTTCGCCCAGCGCAGCAAGCTGGCCGCGCCGAAAGACTACGTGGTTCTGCCGGAAACCATCTCCAAGGAGCCCCTGGGCCCGGTCGTGCGTAACGGTGACGACGAATGGCTGGCCATCGTGCGCTGGGTTGGCTACGCCATGCTCAACGCTGAAGAGGCTGGCGTGACGTCGAAGAACGTCGAAGCTGAAGCCAAGTCCACCAAGAACCCGGACGTCGCTCGTCTGCTGGGTGCCGACGGTGAATACGGCAAAGACCTGAAAGTGAAGAAAGACTGGGTCGTGCAGATCGTCAAGCAGGTCGGCAACTACGGTGAAGTGTTCGAGAAAAACCTCGGCAAGAGCACTCCGCTGGAAATCGACCGCGGCCTGAACGCGCTGTGGAACAACGGCGGCATTCAATACGCACCACCAGTGCGCTGATGGTTCTATCACCCGGCAGGCCAACTGCCGGGTGATGTTCTGTTCCATTATTTGCGGGGCACTTCATGCAAAATTCTATCGGCGCACCAAAGCAGAGGTTCAGCCTCAGCGATCCAAAAGTGCGTGCGTGGCTCTTCCAGATCATCACCATCATTGCGGTGGTCTCGATGGGCTGGTACCTCTTCGACAATACCCAGACCAACCTTCAGCACCGGGGCATCACCTCCGGTTTTGACTTTCTGGAGCGCAGTGCCGGTTTCGGCATCGCCCAGCACCTGATCGACTACACCGAAGCGGACAGCTATGCCCGGGTGTTTGTCATCGGCCTGCTCAATACCTTGCTGGTGAGCTTCATCGGCGTGTTCCTGGCAACCATCCTCGGCTTCATCATCGGCGTAGCCCGACTGTCGAAGAACTGGATCATCGCCAAAGTGGCGACCGTGTACGTCGAGGTTTTCCGTAACATCCCGCCGCTGCTGCAAATCCTGTTCTGGTACTTCGCGGTCTTCCTGACCATGCCGGGGCCGCGCAACAGTCACAACTTCGGCGACACCTTCTTCGTCAGCAGCCGTGGCCTGAACATGCCCGCAGCGCTGGCAGCGGAAGGTTTCTGGCCGTTCGTGGTCAGCGTCGTGGTGGCCATCGTGGCCATCGTGCTGATGAGCCGCTGGGCCAACAAGCGCTTCGAGGCCACCGGCGAGCCGTTCCACAAGTTCTGGGTCGGTCTGGCCCTGTTCCTGGTGATCCCGGCGCTGTGCGCCCTGATCTTCGGCGCGCCGGTGCACTGGGAAATGCCGGTGCTCAAGGGCTTCAACTTCGTCGGTGGCTGGGTGTTGATCCCGGAACTGCTGGCCCTGACCCTGGCGCTGACCGTGTACACCGCGGCGTTCATCGCCGAGATCGTGCGTTCGGGCATCAAGTCGGTCAGCCACGGCCAGACCGAGGCGGCGCACTCGCTCGGCCTGCGCAACGGTCCGACCCTGCGCAAGGTGATCATCCCGCAAGCCCTGCGTGTGATCATTCCGCCGTTGACCAGCCAGTACCTCAACCTGGTGAAAAACTCGTCGCTGGCAGCCGGTATCGGTTATCCGGAAATGGTTTCGCTGTTCGCCGGCACCGTGTTGAACCAGACCGGGCAGGCGATCGAAGTGATTGCCATCACCATGAGCGTGTACCTGACGATCAGTATCAGCATTTCCCTGCTGATGAACTGGTACAACAAGCGCATTGCGCTGATTGAGCGGTAAGGAAAAGCGCATGAGTACGCATACTTTCAAACCTGACATGCCACCACCGAGCAGCAGCATCGGTGTGGTGGCGTGGATGCGCGCGAACATGTTCTCCAGCTGGCTCAACACCCTGCTGACCCTGTTCGCGTTCTACCTGATCTACCTGGTGGTTCCACCGATCCTGCAGTGGGCGATCATCGACGCCAACTGGGTCGGCACCACCCGCGCCGACTGCACCAAGGAGGGCGCCTGCTGGGTGTTCATCCAACAGCGCCTGGGGCAGTTCATGTACGGCTACTACCCGCCGGAACTGCGCTGGCGCGTAGACCTGACCGTCTGGCTGGCGGTGCTCGGCGCAGCGCCGCTGTTCATCTCGCGCTTCCCGCGCAAAGCGGTCTATGGCCTGGGCTTCCTGGTGCTGTACCCGATCATCGCCTGGTGCCTGCTGCACGGCGGCGTCTTCGGCCTGACCCAGGTGGCGACCAGCCAGTGGGGCGGCCTGATGCTGACGCTGGTGATTGCCACTGTGGGTATCGCCGGTGCCTTGCCGCTGGGGATTGTCCTGGCGTTGGGTCGACGTTCGAACATGCCGGCGATTCGCGTGGTCTGCGTGACCTTCATCGAGTTCTGGCGCGGCGTGCCGTTGATCACGGTGCTGTTCATGTCGTCGGTGATGCTGCCGCTGTTCCTGCCCGAAGGCATGAACTTCGACAAACTGCTGCGGGCCCTGATCGGCGTGATCCTGTTCCAGTCGGCCTACGTCGCCGAAGTGGTGCGCGGTGGCCTGCAGGCGATCCCCAAGGGGCAGTACGAAGCCGCCGCAGCCATGGGCCTCGGTTACTGGCGCAGCATGGGCCTGGTGATCCTGCCACAAGCCCTGAAGATGGTGATCCCTGGCATCGTCAACACCTTCATTGCCCTGTTCAAGGACACCAGCCTGGTGATCATCATCGGCCTGTTCGACCTGCTCAACAGCGTCAAGCAAGCGGCTGCCGACCCGAAATGGCTGGGCATGGCCACAGAAGGCTACGTGTTCGCGGCCCTGGTGTTCTGGATTTTCTGTTTTGGTATGTCGCGCTATTCCATGCATCTGGAACGCAAGCTCGACACTGGCCACAAGCGCTAAGTCGCTACCCAATTTAGGAAGTTTTGTAATGAGCGAAGCAATCAAACAGCCGGTGAGCCCTGAAGGCATTATTCAGATGCAGGGCGTGAACAAGTGGTACGGCCAGTTCCACGTGCTGAAAGACATCAACCTGAACGTCAAGCAGGGCGAGCGAATCGTCCTCTGCGGCCCGTCGGGTTCCGGCAAATCCACCACCATTCGCTGCCTCAACCGTCTGGAAGAGCACCAGCAGGGCCGCATCGTGGTCGATGGTGTGGAGCTGACCAACGACCTCAAGCAGATCGAAGCGATCCGCCGTGAAGTCGGCATGGTGTTCCAGCACTTCAACCTGTTCCCCCATCTGACCATCCTGCAGAACTGCACGCTGGCGCCGATGTGGGTGCGCAAGATGCCCAAGCGCAAGGCCGAGGAAATCGCCATGCACTACCTGGAGCGCGTTCGCATTCCGGAGCAGGCGCACAAGTACCCGGGGCAACTGTCCGGCGGTCAGCAGCAGCGTGTGGCGATTGCCCGTGCGCTGTGCATGAAACCGAAAATCATGCTGTTCGACGAACCGACGTCGGCCCTCGACCCGGAAATGGTGAAAGAAGTGCTGGACACCATGATCGGCCTGGCCGAAGACGGCATGACCATGCTCTGCGTGACCCACGAAATGGGTTTCGCCCGCACGGTAGCCAACCGCGTGATCTTCATGGACAAGGGTGAAATCGTCGAACAGGCCGCGCCGAACGACTTCTTCGACAACCCGCAGAACGATCGCACCAAGCTGTTCCTGAGCCAGATCCTGCACTGATCGCCGCTCGGCAGTGACATAAACCCGGACCTGGTTCCGGGTTTATTTTTGCCCGGTTTTCGTGAGCCCTTCCTGTAGGGGCGAGCCTGCTTGCTCCTGCAGGCGTGCACGCGCGATTTGCACGGCTCGCAGGGCGTTGAGACGACCGTGGCCGTAGTAGTGACTGTGACCGTCCTGATCGTATTGACCGGGAGGGCCATCGTCGGCGTGACCGATTTTGTCGCAGCATTGAGCAAGAATCTGGCGCACCGACTCGCGGTCCAGTGCCGGGTTGGCGCTCAGTATCAGGGCGGCCACACCGGCTGCGCCGGGGCAGGCACTGGACGTGCCGCTGAAGGATTCGGTGTACGCCGGGCTGATCGGGTCGGCAAACTTGCCGCTCAAATCCGTGGTTCGAATGCCTCGGGTCTGTGGGTTCGAAGTGGCGGGTTTGAACTTCGGATCCGGGTGTGGCTGATCCCCGCTGGGGAAACAGCACCACAGGGCTTTGCCGAAATCGCTGTAGGCACTGCGCCGACTCTGGTCATTGCAAGCCCCCACCGCAATTACCATCGGGTGGCTGGCGTAACCGTCGTTGTCCAGGCTCTCGTTGCCGTTACCCGCACCAAAGAAAATCACACAGCCTTTACCCGATCGGCCCTTGGTTGCCGCATATTCAATGGCCAGCCGGGTGCTGGCGGCCAGCGCGAACACCTGGGTGTGCCTCGGATCGGTCGGGTCGGCCCAGTGCCCTTCGGCCGGGCCCCAGCTGCAGGAAATGATGTCGGCACCCTGTTCCGCTGCCCAGAAAAACGCGTCCGCCTCGGCCTTCGCACCCAGGGGTCTGGTCAGTTTCAGCGGCATGAGGCTGGCCCGGGGGGCTACGCCGCTCGCACCGACTTCACCATTGGCACATGCCACACCGGCGGCAGCGGTGCCGTGGCGTTCAAGCGCATTTTTGGGGCGTGGCCCACGCGCCGCGTTACGCCGATCAAAGTTTTGCGCGCCGATGATCTTGCCCGGTCCGGCAAATTCGGGGTGGTCGATATCAAAGGCATCGTCGATGATCGCAATCACCACGCCTTCGCCCTGGGCCAGTGCGTGAGCGGCCTCGACGCTGGCACTGGCATCGATCTCGACCTGATAGGTCACGGTGGTTTTCTTCAGGTGCCACTGGTTGTCATGGATCGCCCGGCGCTGTCCCTGGCGCAGGATTTCGGGGTGGCAGTACTCGACGTCTTCACGGTCCAGCAGTTGCAGGGCGAATGAGCAGACTTGCGTGCCGCGACAGTGGGGGTGATGGACGAAGAAAGCATTTGTGGCGTAGGGCACTTGCTGTTTGATGCGCAGATTCAACGCATCGAGAATCACCAGGCACTGCGTCGGCGTGAGCTGATCGATGAACTTCAGGAAAATGTTTTCGGTGTACAGAACCGGATCCTGGGTGTGTGGATCCACCAGCACGCTGCCGGCGAAGCGCACGTCCGGCAACTCGCGCAGTAACGCCTTGCAGTGCGTGGCATCGGCTTGATCCGGTAACTTGAAGACCTGCACGTCGGCGTCCTCGACGTGCAGCAGCAACTCACTGTCGGCCAGCGCCTGACAGGCGGTTTCGCAGCACAGTGTCGTCGCGAGCGGGCGCCCGGCTTCACCGCGTACGGCGAGCAGTTGGCGATTTTTTTCCAGAAAAAACGGGCGGCTGTGTTTCCTGCCGAAATTGACTTCTTCCATTGGCTGATCCCATTGGCTGTGGGCGCGCGGGCAAGAGCACCCGCGCTCAATGTCAGAAAGTCTGCTGCTTTGTGTCTGTTGCGGATGTCGGTTCTGACTCGTCAGGGCAGTGAGAAATCACCTTTGGACGCGATGAATTTTGCCGACGGACCTGTAGGCCTTTTGGCGTCTCGCGATGTCTTTATCGGGTAGCCGGGATCAGGAAGTCAGTACGCTCTCCACTTCTGGGAACCGTGCTGCCAGCAATTGCCTCAGGTCAGCGCCATCGTTCAGCGCCTGTACTTCAGCGAGCAAATGAGGATGACGATCCAGCAGGCGCATCAGGATGAACAGGGGTTGTGGAGGGGCGAGCTCGCCGCGCTCGTAGCGGGAAAAGGCATTGTGCCCGCCACCGGACAGCCACTTGACCGCGTCTTTTTGAGTGAGCTGCAACTTGCGGCGGATGCGCCGCACTTCACTGCCCATGATCTGCAAGCCATCCACAAGCAGTTTGTCGCTGGCCTCTGAATAGCGCTCGGCGCTGTCAGTGTCGTGATCGAATTCGATTTCACCGCACACCTGGCATTCCCATCCGGCAATGTTGTGTATCTGCCTTGCCATTTGTTTGCAGTCGATCGTAAATGAACGGCCGGCAAAGTAATGCATGCCATCGTGGGTACCGCAGCTGACGCATTGCTGTGTTTTCATTGGTTTCTCTCCTTGAAGGAGATGATCGGGTGGCCTCCGTTGGTGCGGTAAGTCACTTTGATGTAAATCTCCCGGTCCTCGTAGGTCGTGTGGTACACGTCTTGCCAAACTCGATGATCGGCATAAGTCGTCATCGATTTGTACAGCATTCTATTCTCCAACAAACAAACGGTCCGGATCATTTGATGGAGGTTCAACATCATTTTTCGACCACCCTCGCGAGCGGTCAGGGTAAATGCTTTGCTTTGCAGTCTGGATCACTGCCAAGTCGTAATGGGGCGTGTTCTTTTCCATGAAAAACCTTGACCCTGCTCCTGAAATTACCCTCAAAGGGTAATTTTGACCAATCGAAAATCCCGTTCGTTTTTTCTCCATCTGACCCTAGGCGGTTGCCGTCCGACTTGAAGCTGACTAACATGTCAGAAAATTCATCCTATGATTGGACGAAAGAACGATTCACATGTCAGACATTTCCCCATTGATTAAACGTTCCCTGGTCGATCAGGCCCTGGAACAACTGCGTCTGCGCATTACCGAAGGTGCATGGACCGTTGGCCAGCGCTTGCCCACCGAGCCCGAGCTGTCTGCCGAACTGGGCATCAGCCGCAACACCGTGCGCGAAGCCATGCGCGTGCTGGCGTTTTCCGGCTTGATCGAGATTCGCCAGGGCGACGGCAGCTACCTGCGGGCGGTGGTCGACCCGCTGGACACCGTGAAGGCGTTGTCGCGCTGCTCCCAGGAACAGGCGCGGGAAACCCGGCACATCCTCGAGGTGGAAGCCATCGGCCTGGCGGCCTTGCGCCGCACCGACGAAGACCTGGTGGCCCTGCGCGAGGCACTGGGGGTCAGTGGCCGTCATTATCACGGTGATCTCGACACCTACATCGCCTGTGATCTGGTGTTCCACCGTCGCCTGGTGGACGCCGCTCACAACCCGACCCTCAGCGAGTTGTATCGCTATTTCTCCAGTGTCGTCGGCGCACAACTGCGCCACTGCCTGAACATTTCCCCGCGCCGCCAGGAAGTGTTCGACCTGCACATCGAACTGCTCGATGCGGTCGAACAACGGGACCCGGAGCGGGCCAAAGCGCTGTCGAGGCAGTTGATCAATGAACCTTGAAAACGAGAACACCCTGGCGGGTCGCCCTACCCGGATCACCGACGCCAAACGCACGGCCGAACTCGACGAGCTGCTGATCGACGCCGAGGCCGATGATGAACAGGTCCAGCAAAGCCAACCGCTGCTGCGCCGTCCGTGGTTGTTGCTGCTGGGCCTGATTCTGGTGGCGTTGAACCTGCGTCCGGCGCTGTCGAGCATGGCGCCGATGCTCAGTGACGTGTCGAGAACCCTCGGGTTGTCGGCGGCGCAAGCCGGTCTGCTGACCACGTTGCCGGTCCTTTGCCTGGGCCTGTTTGCGCCGCTGGCACCGGTTCTGGCGCGGCGTTTCGGCGCGGAGCGGGTGGTGCTGGGCATTCTGTTGACGCTGGCAGGCGGCATCATCCTGCGCAGCTCGTTCGGCACCATCGGCCTGTTCGGCGGCAGCGTGCTGGCAGGTGCCAGCATCGGCATCATCGGCGTTTTGCTGCCGGGTATCGTCAAGCGCGACTTCCCGAAACAGGCCGGGACCATGACCGGTGTCTACACCATGGCCCTGTGCCTGGGCGCGGCCATGGCGGCCGGTGCGACCGTACCGTTGAGCGAGCATTTCGATAAAAGCTGGGCGTCGGGCCTGGGCTTCTGGGCGATGCCGGCGTTGATCGCGGTACTGTTCTGGCTGCCGCAAGTTGGCCAGAAACACGGCGCGCACAACGTGGCCTATCGGGTGCGCGGTTTGTTGCGCGACCGCTTGGCCTGGCAAGTGACCGCGTACATGGGCCTGCAATCGTCTCTGGCCTACATCGTTTTCGGCTGGTTGCCGTCGATCCTGATCGGTCGCGGCCTGACCCCGACCCAGGCCGGCCTGGTGCTGTCGGGTTCGGTAATCGTGCAACTGGTCAGTTCGTTGGCCGCCCCCTGGCTGGCCACCCGGGGCAAGGATCAACGCCCGGCCATCGTGATCGTCATGCTGATGACCCTCGGGGGTCTGTTCGGTTGCCTCTACGCGCCGATCGAAGGCCTGTGGGGCTGGGCGATTCTGCTCGGTCTGGGGCAGGGCGCCACCTTCAGTCTGGCACTGACCCTGATCGTGCTGCGTTCACGCGATTCCCACGTCGCGGCGAACCTGTCGAGCATGGCCCAGGGCTTCGGTTACACCCTGGCGTCCCTGGGTCCGTTCGCGGTCGGCATCGTCCATGACTGGACCGGCGGCTGGAGCGCCGTCGGCTGGATCTTCGGCGTGATCGGCCTCGGCGCCATCATCGCGGGGCTCGGCGCCGGGCGCTCGTTGTACGTCCAGGTGGTCAGCGAAAAAGTCTGACTCACAGGTACACCACATCCAGCGTCGCCGAACCGTCGAGCTGGATGTCGGTGCTCACGTCCAGCTCGGAAGTCGGGGCGATGACGGTTTCGACGGTCACCCGACTCGTCAGGTGCTGGATGAAGATCGGCCCGGCGTTGCTGCCGGCGATGTCGGTAAAGCCCAGGTAGCTTCGAGCGCCAATCGGGATCGGCCGGCTGTTCGATGAACTCCAGGCCACGCCGCCCGTGGTGGAGTCGGTGCGAAACACCTGGGACAGGTCATCCACCACCGTTTGCGTCGGGTCGAAATTCAGCGAGTACAAACCGATCTTGTTGCCCCGGCTGTCGTGGTTCAGTCCATAGTAAATCTCGCTGTTGACGATGGCCGAGCCGTCGCGGTTGTCGCGCATCACCAACGCGAAACGCGCAGGACCGTTGCACTGGAGGGTGAAGTCGAGGTGCTTGTCGTGCAGTTGCGTACGCTTGTCGACGCTCAGGCTTTTGTAGGAAATTTTCCCGTAATCCACCAGGCCGTTATTGGACAGGGCGGGCGTACACGCGATGGGGGTGATCCGTCCCTTGACGGTCAGGTCCACCGTCGAGGCGGCGCGGGCGCCGGGCGTGGCGCCGACGAGTAAAGTGAGCACGAGCAAGGCGAAGTGAGTGTTCATTCGCGAAAGTCCCTTGTGTTGGATCGGACACTGAGCCGCTCGCACCGATTGCGGTGCGAGCGGCGACGGTGTCAGAAGTAGGTCATGTCGAAAGTCACCGAACCGTCGAAGCTGACTTCATCGTTCAGCGTGAGGCCGTCGGTGGCGGCGATATGGGTAGAGACGTCGATCTCGAAAGCGACGTCTTGCGCGATCATCGGCGTGGTGGTGTCGCTGGGTGAGCCGGCGGCGATGAGAATGTTCGGACGCAGGTGGTGATGAGCGCCCCAACTGGCCCCGTTGTCCCAGGAAATGATGGTCCGGGCCGGCTGTCCGTCCGCCACGACGCCTTTCATCATCGGAATGACAAAGCCGATTTTTTCGTTGGCCGGGGTGTTGCCCAGGCCATACCAGTCCCGGTTCGACGGGGTCCCGGCCCTGTTGTCGATCGAGCGCAGGGCAAAAGTACCCGGTGCCTCACAGCTGACGGAAAGGCGAATCGTGTGGACGCCGATGTTGGTGTAGGTGGCCGCGTTCAGGTCTTTCTTCGAGATTTTTCCGTGATCGATCACCCCGCCATCCGACAGGCTCGGGGTACAGGCCGCCGGGGTGATGGCACCGGTGACGCTCAGGTCAGTGCTCGAGGCCGCCAGCGCAGAAGGCGCGAGGCCGATCAGGGCGGTGGCGGTCAGTGCTGCTAAGCAGTGCTTCATTTTTCACATCCTTATGTCGTTGAAAAGCGCCCCCGAGGGAGCGAGTCCGGCTCAGAGGTAATTCATTTCCAGCGTGGCCGAACCGTCGATCTGGACTTCATTGGTCAGGTCCAGGCCGTCGGCGCGCAGGATGAACGGGGCGATGTCCAGCTCCATGGCAACGTCCTGAACGAGGATCGGCTGGCTGGTATCGCTCCTGTCGGCCACCGAGGCGTAATCCCCCGGCATCCAGAACACATGGCCCTCCCAGCCGGTTTGGCCGTCCTTGGATTTGATCGGCAGGACCGACACGCCATCGGCCACCGCGTTGAACATCGACACCATGAAATGCCCCAGATTTTGGCTGCCATTGATTTTGCCGAGACCGAAGGCCGATGCCAGGTTGCTCGAACCGAGACGGTTATCGACGCCCTTGAGCGCAAAACGCTGGGGCGCGTCGCATTTGACGCTCAGGATTACGGTGCGCTTTTCGAGGTAGGTGCCGGTGGTTTGATTCAGATCCTTCGACGAAATCTTGCCGTATTCGACGACACCCCCTTCGGACAGGGTTGGCAGGCAGGCGCTCGGGATGATCGAGCCGGTGACGCTCAGATCCGTGCTCGAAGCTGCCAGTGTATGTGGCGCCAGGCCGATTAATGCGGTGGCGGTCAGTGCTGCGAAGTACTTTTTCATTTCCAGGTTCTCATCGATTTGAAATTTTGCCTCTGTAGGAGCGAGCTTGCTCGCGATGGGCGTCAACGATGACGCGCGCTGTCTGGTTCGACGCGGCGGCCATGGATTTTTCGCGAGCGAGCTCGCTCCTACAAAAGCGTGGGTCATGGCTTCAGCGGTACACGACTTCGATTGTCGCGGAAGCATCAAGGATGGTTTCGTCGGTCAATGTCAGGGTTTTGGAAGGCGCGATGAACGTACTGACTTCCAGATCCATGGTGAGGTCTTTCACCATGATTGGGGTTTCCTGGTCTGCGGGAGTGCCAGCCGATACGAGCACTGTTTTGTTCAGGCTGGTGCCCTTCGACCAGGACACGCCTTCATCCTCAGACTTGATAGCCTGAGCCGCCTGTCCATCTGCCGAGGTCTGTTTGATCCCGACATAGACAAAACCGAGTTTTTCTCCCGCGTTGCTCAATCCCAGGCCAAACCAGCCGCTGGTTGATTCCGTACCGTGTTTGTTATCGATTGATCTCAGGGCAAAGGGCGTGGAGCCATCACACGCCATGGTCAATTGCAGGGGGTCTCTGCTTATTTCCGTATTCACGTGGAGGTCAAGATCCGCCGCCGAGAATTTGCCAATATCGATCATTCCGCCCCCGGACAAGCTCAACGTGCAAGCATTTGGCGTGATTTTGCCGGTCACGCTCAGGTCGGTGCTCGAAGCCGCCAGCACATGCGGCGCCATGCCGATCAGGGCCGTGGCCGACAGTGTTGCGAGGTACTTTTTCATTTGTCTTACTCATTTCCAGGGTTGATAAAAAGTCCGTTGCCAGCGAGCCGGGTCTTGCGGGTAAGCGCGGCGCGGCTGGCGTGTTACAGGTAAATAATCTCGATCGTCCCCGCGCCATCGAGGTCGATGGCGTTGCTCATGTCCAGGCTGTTGAGGGGGGCAACGACGGCGTCGACGGTCACGCTGGCGTTGAAGTTCTGGATCATGGCCGGGCCCGCGTGGCTGCCGGCGCGGTCGGTGAAACTCAGGTAACGGGTCTTGGCGAGGGCGATCGGATTGGCGCCCGCGCTGCTCCACGCCGCACCGCCGCCAGTTGACTCGGTTCGATAGAGGCGGGCGACGCTGTCGGCGCTGGCGTTGGCCGGGTCGATGTTCAGCGAGAAAAAGCCGATTTTGTTCTGGCGACCGTCCGTGCCGAGGCCGTACTGGAAGTCGCTGTCGATGGTCGCCGAACCGGCGCGGTTGTCATGCATGATCAAGGCGAATGCGGTCGGGGCATCGCAGCCGACACGCAGGTTCAATGAGCGCGGTGGCAGGCGTGTGGGCTTGTCGGCGCTGAGGTCGTTGATCGTCAGGTTGCCGAAATCCACCACGCCACCGTTGGACAGTCCCGGTTCGCAAGCCGCCGGCGCGAAACGCGCGCGCAGGGTCGCCTCGCGGCTGCGTCCGGTGGCGATGGCGTCGAACACCCCGGAAGCCTCCCAGGTCACTGCGTCGCGTACGTGCATCCCTTGTTCCTGGACCCACGCCGTCACCTCGACCTGGGCCGAGAGCGTGCGACCCTGCAACGACGTGCCTGCCTGCACCGGGGCAATGCCATGTGCGGGCCGCCAGATCAGGCTCGACGCGATTTCCGAGGGCGGCTGGCCGGCACCGGCGATCAATCCGAGTTCCACCGACCGGCCATCCAGCACCGCATCACGAACGCGCAACTGGTAACTGCCGCGCTCGGCAAAATGGAAGCGCTCGGCGGTCGCGGCCATGGCCCGGTAAAACAGGCTCAGGTCGGTGGCGGTTGCACAACTCAGGCTCAGGCTCAAACGCCGCTCGCCGAGGTTTCGTTCGGGGGCCGAATCAGGGCGGATCGCCCGGTTCATCAAGCCGTAGTCGAGCACCGGCTGACTCAGGTTGAGCTGGCAGTCGTCGGTCGAAGCCAAGGCCTGTGGCGTGAACACCAGGGCGACCAGGCTGGCCATTAAGCAGCGGAACAGGTTCATGGGTGTCATCCTCAAAGCGCCCGGCATCTGGCGGGAGCGGTTTCGTAATAGGCATGGGTGTCGGCGTCCGCCGGCAGCTCGAAAAGCAGTTCGCAAGGCGCCAGCCCCGGTGCATTGATCAACAGCGCACGGGTGTCGAGCGCGTTGGGCAGGAACACCAGGCCGCCTTCCTGCACCAGGGTCACGAACTCACCGTCACGGGTTTTCACCGAAGCGCCCCGGGGCAGCGCCGCGCCGTTGTCGGTGGTGACCTTGAGCAGGGCGCGACGGGTCAGGGTGACGCCGAACTCGACCTTGTCGACCGCGCCGCGTCCGGCGGACAGCACCGCCAGGCCGTTGCTGATGTCGGCATTGCGCGGCAGGGTGCGGGTATCGACTTCCACCGGACTTTTGCCGTAGGCCGACAGCTGCGGGATCACCGCCTGGCCTTGCCAGTCGGTCCACACCGGACCGCTCGGGGTCGAGACCTTGATCGCGCCCATGTCGCCCACCGAGAGCAGGCCGAAGGTGTCGCTGATCGGGTAGGGCGACAGCGTCAGGCCGCCGCCATGCAGTACCGCACCGCCTCGGGCGCTGGCCTGGTAGCTGGAGCGCTCGGCGTCGGCGCGGGTGTAGTTCAGGTCCAGCTGGGTGTAGCGCGGCAGCAGCGAAACGCCGGCCGTGGACTGCACTTCCTTGTCACGGGTGTCGTGCTCGACACCCACCCGGTAGGCCAGTTGATCGTTGATCTGCTCACTGACGCCCACTCCACTGCGGTACTCGCCACCGGTGTTGCGCACCCAGGTGCGCGCCCGGCGGTTTTCGCCCAGGGGAATGCTCAGGTTCACATAGACGCTGTCGCCGGTGCGGTTCGACCCGCTGAGTTGCCATTCCGCCGTCGCCGATACCGACACGGCGCCGATGTTGGTGCCCCAGGACGCGAGGGCGCGGCTGCTGTTCCGGCCATCGAATGAGTTCGATTGGCTGAAGCCGCCGCTGAAGGCACCCAGCCACGGATGGGACCACGACAGAGACAGGCTTTGCTGGTCGCGGTAACGGGATTTGCGGTCGTCGCTGGTGTTGTCGAACACCGCGTCTTCCAGTTCGCGGTAACCCAGGGTGCGGTAGGAACCGCCGGCATTGAGTGCCCATTGATCGCTTAACCGGTGCGACGCAGTCAGGTCGGCCTGCAGCCCCTTGCCGGATTCGTTGCCGGTGGCCTGCGCCCCGGTCAGTGTCGCCTGGAGCTGCGTATCGGGCGTGGGCAGCAAGCCCAGGCTGGCCCCGGCCGCGCGATAGTCGGCGGCTCCGGTGATGCCGCCGCTGATCAGCACCTGCGGATTCAACGCGCCACTCCAGCCAGCGCTGATCACCCAGGGTTCATCGCCCTGTTCATCGCCCACCCGCCGCACATGGCCGGCCGCCAGCGAGTACCCCGGCGCGGGCAGGCCGACGCCGAGCAGGGCAGCCGGGATGGTGAAGCTGCGTTCGCTGCCGTCTTCTTCCTTGACGGTGACTTCCACGTCCGAGCGGCTATTGAGGCGGCGAACGTTATTCAGGGCAAACGGCCCGGCGGGCACCACGGTGGAATAGATCAGCGAACCGTTCTGCCGCACCTCGACCTGCGCCTGGCTGTTGGCGATGCCTTCGATGACCGCACTTTGCCCTTCGGCTTGCAGGGCCTGCTCGTTGAGCAGCTGCACGCCGGTGATCTGCGCACCGGCCAGCACCGGGTTGTAGAGGTTGATCTGACCCGCCTGCAACACCGCTTCATATTCGGCGAAGGTGCGTTGCGCGTAGGCCGCGATATGCGTGGTCCGGGACACATCGTCCTGCCAGGTCTGCACCTGACGGCTGCGTACGATCCAGTCGCCGGCATTGAAACCCAACTCGGTGTTGGCCGATGCGTAGCGGCTCGAATCATCGCCGAAGCGACTGTTCTGACCCGTCACGTCGTAGTTGATCAGCGCCGCGAAGCCACCGGTCTGATAGCCGGACACATCTCGCACGGCCGGGCGAATGGCGTCGGTGGGAACGATCAGCGCCAGGGCCAGGTTGGCCGGGTCCTGCTCGATGGCTGTTTGCGGCCAGGCCCCCTGGAAATCATGACAACGGCCATCGTCGAGGGTGTGCTCGGGCACCGTGAGGTTGGCCTTGTCGAGCAGGGTGCGGTCGAAGCACAGCGCGCCCTGGCGATCGAAGGCGATGTCGACGCGGCCCTGACGCTGGCCATTGACGCTCAGCGTCACCGAATGCCGGCCGGCGGCAAAGCGTGGCGCCTGCATCAGCAAGCTGGCCAGCGCCGGATCGATACCGCGCTGGCGCAGCGTGCTGGTGTCGAACTGTGCCAGCAACAACGGATCACCGTGGGCGTCGAGCACCGTCAGTGCGTTGACCAGGAGCAAGGCTGCAAGGGCCCGACGGCCTGCGCGGCGATAGGGTACGCAGCGAACAACGGGCACGGCTTCGCCATCACGGTAAGAAGATACTGTGTTCATGGGGTTCACTTGGGTTGTGCCGGCCTGACCGATCTGAGGGGGTCAGGCACGCGAGTTGTAACGGCTTGAAACCGTCACCCGGAAACTTCGGCGCTTGGCGTTCCTTCGTCGCGCAGTTGTGGTGGTATCAGGATTCGATCGGGGCCTCGAAGTGCGGCACGGCAAAACCGTACACCGTGGCCGGCTGCAATCGCACGGCGGTGCCGGTCGCGCCATTGGCGCTCACGCTCAGGGTTTCGCCCGGCAGCACATAGGTGCGCGGCAGCAAGGCAGAGCCGTTACCGGGCAGCAGCGTCAGTTCCTGGGCCAGGCGCACCACGTAGGGTGAAGGGTTGTGCACGCTCAGTTGGTTGTCTTTCAGGCGCCAGGTCAGCCCGGTCCACGGCGTGCGGTTGGGCGCCAGGCCCTTGGGGTGCAAGATCACCGGCAGGTTCTGGCGCACCGTCACACCGACCCGCGCATGCCCGGCTTCTGCCGGCGGACGGTCCTGCGGCATGCCTTCGAAGATCACCCGTTTCAGACGCTGGGTCTTCAACGGCTCCGACGTCTGCAGGATGAACCGCACCAGTTGGCTCTTGGATGGCTCGACCCGTGCCAGCGGCGGCGTGACAAACACCAGCGGGTCCTTGTCCTCGGGAATGTCTTCGAGGGTGACGTGCAGCAAGGCCAGGGTCTTATCGGTGTTGGTCACCGACACCGAGGCCTCGCCGTCGGCCTCGTTGACGATCACCACCGAGGTGTCGGGCACCATGCCGTCGGCCAGTGCCTGACCGCAGAGGACAAAGGCCAGGATGCCCACGCAGAAACTCGGGCGCCGCGCGCTGTGGAAAAGGTTCATGGTTAACGCCTTTAGGGAGGAAGGAAAGGTCAGCATGGCTAGAGGTATCTCAGGTCGAGCACGATGGCGCCGTCCAGCGGCACTTCCTGATTCAGGGTCAGGAAACTCGCGGCGTTGATCGAGGTGTTGATGTGCAGGGTCGCGGTCACCAGGCGATGAGGCTCGGGCACCAGCGTGCCGGGCCGGGCGAAACCCATGTAGTTGTTCGGGTAGGCATTGGTTTCCGGAAACCAGGTCAGGCCCTGGTTGCTCGATGCCAGCACCAGCGCGGGTTCGCCATCGGCCATTGCATTGCGGTAAGCCAGGCTCACCGCGCCCAGGCGTTCCTCCGGGGCGTGGACGTTCCATCCCAGACCGTAGTAGAACCCGGGCCCCAGTGACGAGTCGGCCCGGTTATCCATGCCCACGAGCACGAACAGCAAGGGTTCGTTGCAACTTACGTGCAGCTCCAGTTGCCGCCCTGGCAGCGGGCTCAGCTCGTATTGATTGAGGGTACGGGCGGGCACCTTGCCGTGGTCGACAATGCCGTCGTCCGAGAGCAATACGTCGCAGGCGTTCGGGGTGATCTGGCCCACCACGTTCAGCTCGACCTCGGAGGCGGCCATCGCCATTGGCCCGACGCTCAGCAGACCAAGCATCGCCAGCAGGTGTGAAGTCGCAAGTTTCATAACGGTCTGAAATCCTTGTCAGCACGGTGCAGGTGAGAGCGGTCAGGAAGGCCTGCCGCTCTTCGGGTTATCGGGCGATCACAGGTAAACCACGGACAGGGTCACGGAGCCGTCGATGGACACTTCATTGGTCAGGGTGAGCTGGTTGGTGGGGGCGATGGACGGCGAGACCCGCAGGTCGACATTGAGCTGCTGCAGCGACAGGGGGGTCAGGCTGCCGGGCACGGCCGCCGCGATCATGTTGTCGGTCCAGAAGGTGCGTTCGTTGGCCCAGGTCGAACCGCCGTCGACAGAACCGATGGTGCTGACCGTGACGCCATCGGCCACCGGGGAACTCAGTTGCAATGTCATGTAACCGAGTTTTTCGTCGGTGTTGATCTTCCCCAGACCGAAATAGTCATCTTCGCGAGAGGACGAGCCGGCGCGGTTATCCTGGGCCTGTACGGCCACCGGTGTGGGGGCGTCGCAGATCAGCGTGAACTGCAGGGTTTGGCCGGCCAATGGCGTTTCCCGGTCCGCGTTCAGGTCCTTCGCGGAAATCTTGCCGTAATCCACCAGTCCGCCACTGGACAAGGTGGGTTCGCAGGCACTCGGGGTGATCATCCCGGTGACGGTCAGGTCGACGCTGGAGGCGGCGAACGCGCTGACGCTGCCGGTCAGCAAGAGGGCACCGAAGAGAGTGTTGAGGGTCTTGTTCATGGTGTGGATCCTGAATGGCAAATTGCGTGGAAAGTGGTTGATCAGTAGGTGATCTGCACGGTGGCGTGTCCGTCGATGGGCAGCTCGTCGAGCAAGGTCAGGTCACTGGCCGGCGCAATGATGGTGAAGGCGCGCAGACGGGCACTGAGGTGCTGTACGGCGATGGGCGTACGCGGGTCGCCCGGCGCGGCAAACGCCGTCCAGCCGGCATGACCCAGATAACTGGACGCTCCCCAACTGGCGCCGTTGTCGCGGGACATGATCGTGACCACGCTGTTGCCATCGGCTTGCGCCTCGAATATCCCGAAGCCCACGCTGCCCAGGTTCTGGTCATCGTTGACCGTACCCAGCCCGTGGTAATTGGGGTTGATCACCGAGGTGCCGGCCCGGTTGTCGATGGTGGTCAGGGTGTAGCTTGTCGGGCCTTCGCAATCGACCTGAAGCAACATTTCGCCCACCGGCAACCGGGTCGGCAACGTCTGGTCGAGGTCCTTCGAGGTCAATTTGCCGTGATCGACGATGCCGCCGTCCGACAGCGAAGGCGTGCAGGAACTGGGCGTAATGGCGCCGATGACGCTCAGGTCGGTACTGCTGGCGGCGAGCGCCGCCGATGTAAAACCCAGCAACAGGCTGGTGGAAAGTGCAAAAGAGTATCTGTCCATGATGGGTCGTCCTTTGATTGAGTTGGGCATGCCGGAATCGGCGCGGCCAGTTGCAGGCGACGCAACTACAGAGACGTGTTTTGCGGTGCAGCGGTCTGTGCGGATAAACGATTGTTCATGAAATTCACTTTTCCTCGAAATACGACGGTGGGTGAGTACCCTCTGTGGGCACGGCGCAATTTATCGATCGAGTCGGTCAGGTGAAATGCAACTAATACGAAAATGATTGCGTTACTGTGGGAAAGGTTCTTTATGACTACAATTTGTATTGCTTGAAGGTGATGTCTGTAGGTTTTGTAAGTAGTCCATTGTGCCTGTGTAATGTAGGGCGGTTCTTATTGTTATATAGGACAAATAACTACGCCCCGGATACATTGGGTGCGGCATTTTTTATCGCTGTATGGGTCGTTGTGATGGCAACAAGGTGGCGCTATTTTTCGCGCATTCCAATCACCCAACAGGATAAATCTGACAATGCGCGTAATCATTGCTGACGACCATCCTGTCGTTCGGATCGGCATGCGAATGCTCACCGATCTGAGCGGCACCTGTGTGATCGTGGGGGAGGCAGAGGGGCCGGACAGCCTGCTGAGGCTGCTTTCAACCACGCCTTGTGAGCTGTTGATCACGGATTTCTGCATGCCGGGCAACGTGCAGGCCGACGGTTTGAAGATGCTCAGCATGGTCAGGCGTCACCACCCGGCGACCTCGATCATCCTGGTGACCATGTTCGCCAACGTCATGGCGTTGCGGGCAGCGCTCGCCCAGGGGGTGATGGCGATCATCGCCAAGGATGCTTCGGCGAAGGAGCTGCCGATGGCGATCAAGGCAGTGAACGAAGGGCGACGATTTATCAGCGAGTCGTTGCGCGCTGCGCTGCTTCAGACGAACGCCAAGGCTCAGTCTGGTACTCCTTCGTTGTCGGCCAAAGAACATGAAGTGGTGAGAATGCTCGCCAGCGGCATGACCGTCAGTGAGATTGCCGACTATTTCAATCGCAGCGTGTCGACGATCAGCAAACAGAAAAACATGGCCATGCAACGGCTGGGTATCTCCACCGATGTGGATTTGTTTGCGTATGCCCGTGACAGCGGCATGGTGCATTGAGTCAGGTAAATTCGTATTAGTTGTATTTCTTGAGATTAGTTGCAGATTTATATTGCCGCGGCGTGGCCGATGGGTTTGGCCGGTAACTAAATAGTTGCATGCCATCACGGCGTTTAAATATTAACTAATGGGATTTCAAGGGATGAACATCAATTTAACCTGTCTCGCGGCCGTACTGTTGTGTGCGGTTGCCGCACAGGCCAATGCGGCATCCAGTACGGATCTGAGCGTCACGGGGACAATCACCCCGGCTGCGTGCACACCCCAGTTGTCCAACGGTGGTGTGATCGATTACGGGAAGATTTCAGTCAAGGATCTGGCCGCTACGACACAATTGCCGCCTGTGACTGTGCAGATGAGCGTCAGTTGTGATGCCGCTACTTTTTTCGCCGTTAATATCCAGGACAACAGGGAAAACACTGTCGGCGGGATCAATCCCAGTCGGTCTTATTTCGGCCTGGGCCTGGGTGAGAACGATCACAAAATCGGCTGGTACATGTTGAAAATGAACAATGCACTGGCCGACGGCGAGGCGCTCCCGGTCGTGGAGTCGGTCAACGGCCAGACCTGGTTCCCTGCGTCAGACGGCACCGTCTGGCAGCCTGGCTGGATGAGGTCTGTCAGTGGTCCGGGCAGTCCGGATTACGCACCGGTTTCGATGCAGGTACTCGTAGCCAATCTGGTGGTGGCCTCGACGCTCTATAAACCTAAGGTCATTACCGAAGAGATGCCCATAGATGGCAGCGCCACGCTGGACATCGTCTATCTGTAACCCAGCGTTCGGGTCCTGTGGGAGCGCGCCCGCTCCCACATTGGCTGTTTCAGCGTTTTTCGATACGAAAACCAAAGCGCGGAAAGTGCACATGCACCACGCCCGCACGCTCGTCTTCACGGCGCAGGATCAATTCTTCACGCCCGGCAAACAGCAGCTCTCCGGCCACCGGATCGACACCGTAATCCGTGGCGGCGATGATCACCTGCTGGCCCGCCTCGAAACCGTTCGGCTCCTCGAACGGCTCCTCGAACGGCTCATCCGGCAAGGCGGCGGGTGTGGCGGTGCGTGCCACGTCCAGCGCCTGTTCGGCGGTCATGTCGCTGGACGCGCCGTGACCGAACCCCATTACCCGCGCATGCCACGCGGCAACTGCCGGGTACGCATCGACCAACGGTGCGGTCACGGGCGTCGCCTTGAGAAACCACAGGCAGTGCGCCAGGGCGAAGTCGGCGATCGACGGGGCGCCAAACAGGAAGTCACCCTGCTCGCGCTGAAGTTGTTGTTCCAGGCGCGCCATGATCGTCGGCCATTGATGCCGTGCCTGTTCCGCCGACAACTTGCTGGCGCTGCCACCACTGAACAGGCCGGCGCGATCGGCGAGAAACGCCTTGATCGCTTCCGGCGGCAAATGACCGAAACGCACGGCCACCGATGCCGGCTGGAACACCAGGCTCACCGCGTGCTGGAACACCACCGAGTCGGCCCACGCGGCGAAGGTCGCGGCGATCATTTCCTGACCTTCGGGGAAAAACGCCGGCAAGGCTTTTTCCTGTTCCAGTCGGCGCGCAATCAAGGCCGTATCGCAATAGATATCCGCGCCAACCTGCAACACCGGGGTCTTGCGGTAGCCACCGGTCAACGCCGTCAGGTCAGGTTTTGGCATCACCGGCGAGATCTTCACCGAACGCCAGGACAAGCCTTTGAAGCCCAGCAACAGGCGGGCTTTTTCGGCGAAAGGGGACGTCGGGTAATGATGGAGAATCAACTCGGACATGCTCGGCTCCGCCGCACAGAAGGTGAGTCCGCAGCTTAGCGCGCAATCGGCGGGCGGCCTACCGATGTGCCTGATGGGAACCTATCAGTCAGATTGATAAGCCGGCGGCAAAGGTCGCCACCAGGCATTCCTTGGCGCTTTTCCTGAGCTTTTTGATCAGCCGTTCCTGGCGCAGCGCCTCGCTTTTGTCGCGACAGGCTTCGGTGTAGACCAGCGCCATGGCCGGGCTGGACAGAAAGAAGCGCGCGCCTTTGCCGCTCTGGTGCTTGGCGAACCGGCGCACGGGATCGTCGCTGATGCCGCAGTACAGCGAACCGTTGGCCGCCCGCACGAGGTAGACAAACCAGGGTTTGCTGACCGGCACCGGCTCGGTGGCAACAACGGAGGATTCGCTTTGGGAGTTCACGTGACGATCAGGGCTTGAAGGAAACAAGCCGCGATCTTATCAGCGACCGGCCTGAAATGCCTTCAACCCCTTCAGGGCCTGGGCACGCACGGCGTTTCGCACCAGCGGTGTCCAGCCCAGCAAAAGGCCCTTGAAGCCGAGCGCCTGGCGCGACCAGGCCCACAGGTCGAAGTGGTCGTGATGTTCGCAGATCTTGCCATCGCGAAAGACGAAGCGTGCCTGAATGTCGTTGACCACGGTGTTGCCGGTCTGGCTGAACAGGTAGGTCGCCACCCAATGCGCGCCGCCGCTGCGCTCATCGCTGCGCACGCTGTCGAAGGTCAGGGAAAAGTCCTTGGCCCGGGTGGTGAGCATGCGCCACATGTCGCCGGCGTCGCGCCCGCGCAACTCGCCAAACGCCGGGTCGCTGAACACCACGTCGTCGGTGTAGCAGGCGCTCATCGCTTCGGCATCCAGTCGCTGGAAAGCCTGGTAGAACCGGGTAATCAAGGCGTCGTGGGCATCATTCATGGACTGGCTCCGCAAGGATCATCATTTGGCCAGCACGATAATCCGCGAGTGCGTGAATGGCCATGACCATTCACTATAAAAATGCCAGCACTGACGACAATGGCCGTCAGTCAACGCATGAACCCAGTGGGAGCGAGCCTGCTCGCGAAGAGGCCTGTGTCCCGAGCGACTATTTGAGGGCGGCGAGGATCGCCTCCGGGTCATACCCGCGAATCAGCGTGCCGTTGACATCGATGAACGGAATGCCGCCGCCTCCCAATGCCTCATACGCCTTGCGCGCCTGGGCATCCTTTTCGATATCGAATTCCCTGTAGGGAATGCCCTTCTGGTCGAGAAAGCGTCGGCTCTGTTTGCAGTAGCCGCACCATTCGGTGCTGTAGAGCACGACGTTGGCCCTGGCCCGGACCTGCTCCGAAACCCCTTGCGAAGGGTTGAACACCCGCTCGATCTTGCCCCAGTTCTGGTAGACCACGACCACCAGCAGGATCAGCAGGACCTTCTTCAGCACACCGTGCAGCATCAGTTACGGCGCTTGAGCTGGTCGGTGAGCGAGGTGGGCAGGCCCTTGATGATCAGCGTGCCGGCTTCTTCGTCGTACTCGATCTTCGAGCCCAAGAGGTGCGCTTCGAAGCTGATCGACAGGCCCTCGGCGCGGCCGGTGAAGCGGCGGAACTGGTTCAGGGTGCGTTTGTCCGCCGGGATCTCCGGCGACAGGCCGTAGTCCTTGTTGCGAATGTGGTCGTAGAAGGCTTTCGGGCGCTCTTCGTCGATCAGCTCGGAAAGCTCTTCCAGGCCCATGGGCTCACCCATTTTTGCCTGGCTGCTGGCATATTCCACCAGGGTCTTGGTTTTCTCCCGGGCGGAATCTTCCGGCAAGTCTTCGCTCTCGACGAAGTCGCTGAACGCCTTGAGCAGCGTGCGGGTTTCGCCGGGGCCGTCGACGCCTTCCTGGCAGCCGATGAAGTCGCGGAAGTACTCCGAAACCTTCTTGCCGTTCTTGCCCTTGATGAAGGAAATGTACTGCTTGGACTGTTTGTTGTTTTGCCATTCGGACACGTTGATCCGCGCAGCGAGGTGCAATTGGCCCAGGTCAAGGTGGCGCGAGGGCGTCACGTCCAATTGGTCGGTCACGGCCACGCCTTCACTGTGGTGCAGCAGCGCGATGGCCAGGTAATCGGTCATGCCCTGTTGATAATGCGCAAACAGCACATGCCCGCCCACGGAGAGGTTCGATTCTTCCATCAGTTTTTGCAGGTGTTCCACCGCCACCCGGCTGAACGCGGTGAAGTCCTTGCCGCCGTCGAGGTATTCCTTCAGCCAGCCGCTGAACGGGTGCGCCCCCGACTCGGCGTGGAAGAAACCCCAGGCCTTGCCCTGTTTGGCGTTGTAGCTCTCGTTGAGGTCGGCAAGCATGTTCTCGATGGCTGCGGACTCCGCCAGTTCGGAGTCGCGGGCGTGGAGAACTGCGGGCGTACCGTCGGGTTTTTTATCGATCAAGTGGACGATGCAATGACGGATCGGCATGGGCTTCTCGGCTGATTGGGATGAGGAGGGCGTGCTCCCCGAAAAAGTGCCAAGTGTACCGCAACCACTGGTTTTGGCGCGGTGCGAAGGGCAATTCGCCGGCCTTCGGCGGCCCTTATGCATTTTTTTCCCGATTTAGAGCAATAAAGCTGACCAAATGGGTAGGGAGAAGCGGATATTTCCTTGTCTCTGTGCTAGTTTTGCCCGGTCTTGCGCGAAGTCACTGCGTTAAGCGTGCAGTCAGCAAATGTCAGGTCGAACCAAACCCTGATTTCGGTATCTATAACCCCGATCCCGCGGTTATTGGCCGAGGGTGCCAGATCCAGAAGATCGGGCTCGATGGCTGACACTGCACTCTGCAATCCATATGAATTTGATAGGGAAGGAACACTACATGGCTCTTACTAAAGACCAACTGATCGCCGACATCGCTGAAGCTATCGACGCGCCAAAAACCACCGCGCGTAACGCTCTGGACCAACTGGGCCAAATCGTTGCTGATCAGCTGGAAAACGGCGGCGAAATCACTCTGCCAGGTATCGGCAAACTGAAAGTGACCGAGCGTCCTGCCCGTACTGGCCGTAACCCATCGACTGGCGCTGCCATCGAAATCGCTGCCAAGAAAGTGATCAAGCTGGTTGTGGCCAAAGGCCTGACCGATGCGATCAACAAGTAAGACGCAGTAAAAAAAGCCGTGCTCCGGAGCGATCCGGGCACGGCTTTTTTGTGCCTGTGTTTCAGCCTCTGTGGGAGGGCTGGTCAGTTTTTGCTCGCCCAACGCTGGCGCCACACCTGCTGCTGCTCCCGGGTCTGGAAAGTCCAGGCGACGAAGCGGCTTTGTTTCTGCCCCTGGGCCATTTCCACCACCTGGCTGTGCAGGGCGCCGGCCTTTTTCAGCGCGGCCTGAATCGCCGGCAGGTTCGAGGCTTTCGACACCAGCGTGCTGAACCATAAAACCTGCTGGCCCACCCGTGCGCTCTCGCTGATCAGTTGCGTGACGAAACGTGCCTCACCGCCCTCGCACCACAGCTCCGCTGCCTGGCCGCCAAAGTTCAGCACCGGCAGCTTGCGTTTCGGGTCGGCCTTGCCCAGCGCCCGCCATTTGCGGCTGCTGCCGCGTGTGGCTTCTTCCAGGGAGGCGTGGAACGGCGGGTTGCACATCGTCAGGTCAAATTGTTCGGTGCTTTCGAGCAAGCCCAGCAGGATGTGTTTGCGCTCGGTCTGCTGGCGAATCTGGATGGCCTTGTTCAAACCGTTGGCCGCGACAATGGTTCTGGCCGAGGCGATGGCGGTGGTATCGATGTCCGACCCGACAAATTGCCAGCGGTAATCGCTGTGGCCGATCAGCGGATACACGCAATTGGCGCCAGTGCCCACGTCCAGCACCTTGACTGCGGTGCCACGGGGAATCATGCCGTCATTGCCGCTGGCCAGCAGGTCGGCGAGAAAGTGCACGTAATCGGCACGGCCAGGCACCGGCGGGCACAGGTAGTCGGCGGGAATGTCCCAATGGGTAATGCCGTAGAACGCCTTGAGCAACGCCCGATTGAACACCCGCACCGCTTCCGGGCTGGCGAAGTCGATGCTTTCCTTGCCGTACGGATTGATGATCACGAACTTCGCCAGCTCCGGCGTGCTTTTGATCAGTGCCGCAAAGTCGTAGCGACCCTGGTGGCGATTGCGCGGATGCAGGCTGGCCTTTTCCCGGGGTGCGACGTGTTTGGCCGGGGCCTCTGGGTCAGGCTTCTTGTGCGCGGGTCTGGGTGTACGAGGGACGGACATGGTGGTGATCGATTCGGACATGGCTGAAAGTGGCGGGCATTGTCCCACATCCAGCGGGTGTGAACCCAATCGCGAGATACAGGCCGCCCACTGTGGGAGCGAGCAGGCTCGCACCCACATGGAGATTTCATGGGGAGAAAAGGCAGGCACAAAAAAGGGAGGCCGTTGCGGGCCTCCCTTTTTCGTTACGACTTGCCGTTACAGGCTGGCAATCCGCGCGTGCTGCTCGGCCAACTTGCCCAGCGCCTGTTCGGCTTCGGCCAGCTTGGCGCGTTCTTTCTCGATGACTTCAGCCGGGGCCTTGTCGACGAAGCCGGCGTTGGACAGCTTGCCGCCGACCCGCTGGACTTCGCCCTGCAGGCGCTGGATTTCCTTGTCCAGACGCGCCAGTTCGGCGCCCTTGTCGATCAGCCCGGCCATCGGCACCAGCACTTCCATCTCACCCACCAGTGCAGTGGCGGACAGCGGAGCTTCTTCGCCAGCGGCCAGCACGGTGATCGATTCCAGGCGCGCCAGTTTCTTCAGCAGCGCTTCGTTCTCGGTGAGGCGACGCTGATCTTCGGCACTGACGTTCTTCAGGAACAGCGGCAGCGGTTTGCCCGGGCCGATGTTCATTTCGCCACGGATGTTACGCGTGCCGAGCATCAGGCCCTTGAGCCATTCGATGTCGTCTTCGGCAGCCGGATCGATGCGCTCTTCGTTGGCCACCGGCCAGGCTTGCAGCATGATCGTCTTGCCTTCGATACCCGCCAGCGGCGCGATGCGCTGCCAGATTTCTTCGGTGATGAACGGCATGAACGGGTGCGCCAGGCGCAGGGCCACTTCCAGTACGCGAACCAGTGTGCGACGGGTGCCGCGCTGGCGCTCGACCGGCGCGTTCTCGTCCCACAGCACGGGCTTGGACAGTTCCAGGTACCAGTCGCAGTACTGGTTCCAGATGAACTCGTACAAGGCTTGTGCGGCCAGGTCGAAACGGAACTGGTCGAGCTGACGGGTCACTTCGGCTTCGGTCCGTTGCAGCTGCGAAATGATCCAGCGGTCGGCCAGCGACAATTCGTAGGCCTCGCCGTTCTGGCCGCAGTCCTCACCCTTGTCCAGCACATAGCGCGCGGCGTTCCAGATCTTGTTGCAGAAGTTGCGATAGCCTTCCACTCGACCCATGTCGAACTTGATGTCACGGCCGGTGGACGCCAGCGAGCAGAAGGTGAAGCGCAGGGCGTCGGTGCCGTAGCTGGCGATGCCTTCGGCGAACTCGTCGCGGGTCTGCTTCTCGATCTTCTTCGCCAGTTTTGGCTGCATCATGCCGGAGGTGCGTTTCTGCACCAGTGCCTCGAGCTCGATGCCGTCGATGATGTCCAGCGGGTCCAGGACGTTACCCTTGGACTTGGACATCTTCTGGCCCTGGCCATCACGCACCAGGCCATGCACGTAAACGGTCTTGAACGGGACCTGCGGGGTGCCGTCCTCATTCTTGATCAGGTGCATGGTCAGCATGATCATCCGGGCAACCCAGAAGAAAATGATGTCGAAGCCCGTCACCAGCACGTCGGTGGAGTGGAATTTCTTCAGGAATTCGGTCTTCTCCGGCCAGCCCAGGGTGGAGAACGTCCACAGACCGGAACTGAACCAGGTATCGAGAACGTCGTTGTCCTGTTGCAGCGTCACGTCCGCGCCGAGGTTGTGCTTGGCGCGCACTTCGGCCTCGTCGCGACCGACGTAGACCTTGCCCGACTCGTCGTACCAGGCTGGAATGCGGTGACCCCACCACAGCTGACGGCTGATGCACCAGTCCTGGATGTCGCGCATCCACGAGAAGTACATGTTTTCGTACTGCTTGGGCACGAACTGGATACGGCCGTCTTCCACGGCGGCAATCGCCGGCTCGGCCAGCGGTTTGGTCGATACGTACCATTGGTCGGTCAGCCACGGCTCGATCACGGTGCCGGAGCGGTCGCCTTTCGGGACTTTCAGGCTGTGGTCGTCAACGCTGACCAGCAGGCCGGCGGCGTCGAAGGCGGCAACGATCTGCTTGCGCGCTTCAAAACGGTCGAGGCCGGCGTACTCGGCCGGGATCTTGCCGTCGATGCTGTCGTTCAGCGTGCCGTCAAGGTTGAACGCCTGCACGGCGGGCAGCACGCTGGCATTCTTGTCGAAGATGTTCAGCAGCGGCAGGTTGTGGCGCTTGCCGACTTCGTAGTCGTTGAAATCGTGGGCCGGGGTGATTTTCACGCAGCCGGTGCCGAATTCAGGGTCGCAATAATCGTCGCCGATGATCGGAATGCGGCGGCCGACCAGCGGCAGCTCGACAAAGTGGCCGATCAGGGCTTTGTAACGTTCGTCGTTCGGGTTCACCGCGACGGCGGAGTCGCCGAGCATGGTTTCCGGGCGAGTGGTCGCGACGATCAGGTAGTCCTTGTCCTCAGCGGTCCTGGCGCCGTCAGCCAGCGGATACTTGAGGTTCCACAGGAAGCCTTTTTCGTCGTGGTTTTCCACTTCGAGGTCGGAGATCGCCGTGTGCAGCTTGGTGTCCCAGTTGACCAGGCGCTTGCCGCGGTAGATCAGGCCGTCTTCGTGCAGGCGCACGAAGGCTTCCTTCACGGCCTCGGAAAGCCCGTCATCCATGGTGAAGCGCTCGCGGCTCCAGTCCACGGACGAGCCGAGGCGGCGGATCTGGCGGCTGATGTTGCCACCGGACTGATCCTTCCATTCCCAGACCTTCTCGAGGAATTTCTCGCGGCCCAGGTCGTGGCGATTCTGGCCCTGGGCTTCCAGTTGGCGCTCCACCAGCATTTGCGTGGCGATACCCGCGTGGTCGGTGCCCGGCTGCCACAGGGTGTTGCGACCCTGCATGCGACGGAAACGGATCAGGGCGTCCATGATCGCGTTGTTGAAGCCATGACCCATGTGCAGGCTGCCGGTGACGTTCGGCGGCGGGATCATGATGGTGTAGGACTCGCCCGCGCCTTGCGGGGCGAAGTAATTCTCGGACTCCCAGGTGTTGTACCAGGAAGTTTCAATGGCGTGCGGCTGGTAGGTCTTATCCATGCGCGGCGGGACCCTATTGGCATCAATTCAGGAAAAGCCGACGAGTATAGCGGGGCGCGGGGCGCAGGGCGAGCGGGGGCGGACAGGGCGTGCCCTGGAAAGCGCTGGAGTCACCTGTGGGAGCGAGCCTGCTCGCGATAGCGGTCTGTCGGTGACCGATCAAGCTGGCAGTTGGATCGCCATCGCGAGCAGGGGGGAGGTGAATCAGTCGTTGTACTGGCTGAGCAACCGCTCCATCCGCGCACTCAGGCGGCGTTTGATTTCTGTCTCGATGTGCGGGGCGAAGTCATCGATCACGTCCTGCATGATCAATTGCGCGGCGGCGCGCAGTTCGCTGTCCAGGTGCAGCAGGGCGTCAGGGCCCGCGCTGGTCTTCGGCGTGGCTGGCGGCGGTTCGACAGTGGGCTGGCTGGCGCTGACCGTGTCGAACAGCATGGGAATCTGTTCCTGTTCGCCGGCCTCGACCGTGTCGGTCAGCAGCGGCGGTTGCAGGTTGTCATCACCGAGCAACTGGCGGATCGACTCGAGGTCATCCAGCAGGTGCGCGGGTTTTTGCAGCGGTTTTGGAGTGTCCATCGGAATGCTCAGAGTCGCTGTAAACGGTGATCTTGCAGAGGATAGCCCTGTTCGCGGTAGAAACGGAAACTCTCCCGCGCCGCTGCGCGAATCGTCGGGTCTTCCACCACCACTTCCGCCACGCGGGCGAATTGGCGGGCGAAGGCCGGGACTTTCAGGTCCAGGTTGACCAGCAGATCCTGGTGTTGGCCGCAGTCGTCGCCAAGACCCAGCACAATCGAACCGTCCGGCTCGCTGTCGGCCGGGCCGTGGGGCACGAAGCTTTCGCCCTTGAAGGTCCACAGGCGCGCATCGAGATCGTCACGCTGGGCGGCATCGCTGCAATGCAGGTAGATGCGGTGACCCATGCGCCAGGCTTTCTCGGTGAGCTTGCAGGCGAAATCCATCCGTGCCGAAGGATCGGCGCTGGGCAGGATATAAAAGTCGACTTTGGTCATTGCGGTTCCTGAGCCAGGAACAGCGTCCTTTATAGAGGACGCTGCTCAAGGTCATCGGTTTCAGGCTTTGGCGCGGTCCAGCAGGTATTGGGTCAGCAAAGGCACCGGACGGCCGGTGGCGCCCTTGTCCTTGCCGCCGCTGGTCCAGGCCGTGCCGGCGATGTCCAGGTGCGCCCAGTTCAGGTTCTTGGTGAAGCGCGACAGGAAGCAGGCGGCGGTGATGGTGCCGGCCTTCGGGCCGCCGATGTTGGCGATGTCGGCGAACGGGCTGTCCAGCTGTTCCTGGTACTCATCGAACAGCGGCAGTTGCCAGGCGCGGTCATCCGCTGCCTTGCCGGCGCTCAGCAGCTGGTCGATCAGCACGTCGTTGTTGCCCAGCAGGCCCGAGGTGTGGGCGCCCAGTGCCACGACGCAGGCGCCGGTCAGGGTGGCGATGTCGATCACCGCCTGCGGCTTGAAGCGTTCGGAGTAGGTCAGGGCGTCGCACAGCACCAGGCGGCCTTCGGCGTCGGTGTTGAGGATCTCCACGGTCTGGCCGCTCATGGTTGTGACGATGTCGCCCGGACGCGAAGCGTTGCCGCTCGGCATGTTCTCGGCGCAGGCCAGGATGCACACCAGGTTGATCGGCAGTTTCAGCTCGAGCACGGCGCGCAGGGTGCCGAAGACACTGGCGGCACCGCCCATGTCGTACTTCATTTCGTCCATGCCCAGGCCCGGCTTGAGGCTGATGCCGCCGGTGTCGAAGGTGATGCCCTTGCCGACCAGTGCGTACGGCTTCTCGGATTTCTTGCCGCCGTTGTACTGCATGACGATCAGGCGCGGAGGCTGGGCGCTGCCCTGGCCAACGGCATAGAACGAGCCCATGCCCAGATCCTTGATCTTCTTCTCGTCAAGGACCTCGACCTTCAGGCTCTTGAATTCCTTGCCCAGCTGCTTGGCTTGTTCGCCGAGGAACGTCGGGTGGCAGATGTTCGGCGGCAGGTTGCCCAGGTTGCGGGTGAACGCCATGCCGTTGGCAATCGCGCGGGCGTGGGCCACGGCGCGCTCGACTTCGGCCTGGGCGGCCTTGATGGTCACCAGGGTGACTTTTTTCAGGGCGCGCGGCTCGGCTTTCTGGCTCTTGAACTGATCGAAAGTGTATTCGCCATCGACCAGGGTTTCGGCCAGCAGGCGGGTCTTGCCGTAGCTGTCGCGGCCCTTGACCACGACTTCGTCCAGGGCCAGCACTGCGTCGCTGCCGCCCAGGCCCTTGAGGGTGTTGAGGATGCCGGCGACGATCTTGCGGAACGGGCGATCGCCCAGTTCCTCGTCCTTGCCCACGCCCACGAGCAGCACGCGCTCGGCTTTAAGGTTCGGCAAGCTGTGCAGCAACAGGCTCTGGCCAACCTTGCCCGCCAGGTCGCCGCGCTTGAGCACGGCGCTGAGGGCGCCGCCGCTCAGGGCGTCGATCTGGGTGGCGGCAGCGCCGAGCTTGCGGCCCTCGCCAACAGCGACCACCAGGGTGGCGGTTTTCAACGTTTCGGGGTTAACGCTTTTTACAACCAGTTCCATGTCCGGTTCCCTGAGTGATGGGTCAACACGCAAGGGCTCGATGACGTGCGACCGAGCCTGCTTATGAATAGAGAGCGCTGCAAGCGAGGGCCTGCGGCAAAGCCCGCAGTTTGAACCTCGCTACCGGCGCCTGACAACCCTCGACGGCATGAATGTGCAGCGGTCGATCCACGTTCGAGTGCTCGTTGTGGACATCAAGGATGACGCGCGCCGACTCATGGCCCGCGTTGTCTGGACTCCCGTCGCGAGCCGGCTCGCTCGCGCAGGGTCGATGCATTGCGCAGTGACAGGCGCACTCAATCACAGGATAATGCGCCAAATTTTTCGGCGGCTCTGTCTTGCGGGCTGCCTGATACATTCGCTTGTCTGGCCGCCTTCGCCTGACAACCCTGGAGTGTCTGGTTTGATCGTCTTCCGTTATTTATCCCGCGAAGTCCTGTTGACCTTGAGCGCCGTGAGTGCGGTGCTGCTGGTCATCATCATGAGCGGGCGCTTCATCAAATACCTCGCGCAGGCAGCCTCGGGCCAGCTCGATCCGGGCTCGTTGTTCCTGATCATGGGCTTTCGCCTGCCGGGCTTCTTGCAACTGATCCTGCCGCTGGGGCTGTTTCTCGGCATCCTGCTGTCCTACGGCCGCCTCTACCTCGAAAGCGAAATGACCGTGCTGTCGGCCACGGGCATGAGCCAGCAGCGCCTGCTGCGCATGACCCTGTTCCCGGCCGCGATCGTGGCGGTTGTGGTGGCCTGGTTGAGCCTGAGCCTGGCCCCTCAGGGTGCCAATCAGTTTCAGTTGCTGCTGAACAAGCAGGACGCCCTGACCGAATTCGACACCCTGGAGCCCGGCCGTTTCCAGGCGTTGCGCGATGGGACGCGGGTGACCTACACCGAGCAACTGTCCGATGACCGCGTCAACCTGGCGGGTGTGTTCATTTCCCAGAAAAATCTCGGTTCGGATAACAAGGACCGTGGGATTTCCGTGCTGGTGGCCGAGAAGGGCCGTCAGGAAATCCGCCCTGATGGCAACCGCTACCTGATTCTCGACAACGGCTACCGTTACGACGGCAACCCGGGGCAGGCCGATTACCGGGCGATCAAGTACGACGAATATGGCGTCCTGCTGCCCAAGCCGGATGTCAGCGATGAAGTCACCGACCGCGACGCCATGACCACCGCGTCCCTGGTGGGCAGCGATGACATCCGTTCGCGCACCGAGCTGCAATGGCGCTTGTCCCTGCCGTTGCTGGTGTTCATCGTGACCCTGATGGCGGTGCCGCTGTCGCGGGTGAATCCGCGCCAGGGTCGTTTTCTCAAGCTGCTGCCGGCGATTCTTCTTTATATGGCCTACCTCACCATCCTGATTGCCGCCCGCGGCGCCCTTGAAAAGGGCAAGATTGCGCCAGCACTGGGGCTGTGGTGGGTGCACGGGATATTCCTGGTCATCGGTCTGGGCCTGCTGTACTGGGAACCTTTGCGCTTGAAGATGGCAAGCCGTCGCAGCGCGCTGGAGGTGGCCCGTGGTTAAGCTCGACCGCTACATCGGCAGCAGCGTGTTCATGGCGATCCTCGCGGTTTTGGGGATCATTCTCGGCCTGGCAACATTGTTCGCGTTCATCGACGAGATGGGCGATGCCAGCGATACCTATACGCTCCTCGATATCCTCAGCTACGTCTTGCTGACCGCACCGCGTCGTTTGTACGACATGCTGCCAATGGCCGCGTTGATCGGTTGCCTGATCGGCCTCGGCAGCCTGGCCAGCAACAGCGAGCTGACCATCATGCGCGCCGCTGGCGTGTCGATTGGCCGGATCGTCTGGGCGGTCATGAAGCCGATGCTGGTCCTGATGCTGGTCGGTGTGCTGATTGGCGAATACATCGCCCCGGCGACCGAAAGCACCGCCCAGGCCAATCGTTCGCTGGCCCAGGGCAGTGGCGACGCGCAAAGTGCCAAGCACGGTATGTGGCACCGTCAGGGCGACGAGTTCATTCACGTCAACTCGGTGCAACCCAACGGCATTCTGTACGGTGTGACCCGTTATCACTTCGACAAGGAGCGGCACATGCTCTCGGCGAGCTTTTCCAAGCGTGCCGAGTTCGACAAGGATCACTGGCAGCTCAGCGACGTCACCACCACGCTGTTCCATGAGCGCAGTACCGAAGTGGTGAACTCGCCTGTCGAGCGCTGGAACGTCGCCCTGAGCCCGCAATTGCTGAGCACCGTGGTGATGGCCCCCGAATCGCTGTCGATCACCGGTTTGTGGGGTTACATCCACTACCTCGCGGAGCAGGGGCTCAACAACGGCCGTTACTGGCTGGCATTTTGGGTCAAGGTGTTGCAGCCGTTGGTCACCGCTGCCCTGGTGCTGATGGCGATCTCCTTCATTTTCGGTCCGCTGCGCTCGGTGACCCTCGGTCAGCGGGTGTTCACCGGCGTGTTGGTGGGGTTCACCTTCCGCATCGTCCAGGATCTGCTCGGGCCTTCGAGCCTGGTGTTCGGCTTTTCGCCGCTGTTCGCGGTGCTGGTTCCGGCGGGTATATGCGCCCTGGCCGGGGTCTGGTTGTTGCGCCGCGCCGGTTGATACCGGCGGTTTCCAGCCCTTGCAGCCGATAAAAACGCCCCTGTCGCCAGACCGGGGCTTTTTTACAGGTGCCGTCTGACCTGCGAACGTGACGCTTGCGCCGTGGATCAGGTACAATTCCCGGCTATTTTTCGGCGGGCTATGCCTGCAGCCTTTTTGAGTGTTGATCCGTGAGTGATTTGAGTCATATCCGCAATTTCTCCATCATCGCCCACATTGACCATGGCAAGTCGACGCTGGCCGATCGTTTCATCCAGATGTGCGGCGGCCTGGCCGAGCGTGAAATGGAAGCCCAGGTACTGGACTCCATGGACCTTGAACGTGAGCGCGGAATCACCATCAAGGCGCACAGCGTCACCCTGTACTACAAAGCCAAAGATGGTATTACCTACCAGCTGAACTTCATTGACACCCCCGGCCACGTTGACTTCACCTATGAAGTCAGCCGCTCGCTGGCGGCCTGTGAAGGTGCGCTGCTGGTGGTCGATGCTGGTCAGGGCGTGGAAGCGCAGTCGGTCGCCAACTGCTACACGGCGATCGAACAGGGCCTGGAAGTGATGCCGGTGCTGAACAAGATCGACCTGCCGCAGGCCGAGCCCGAGCGCGTCAAGGAAGAGATCGAGAAAATCATCGGCATCGATGCCACCGACGCGGTCACGTGCAGTGCCAAGACCGGTCTGGGCGTCGATGAAGTGCTGGAGCGCCTGGTCACCACCATTCCGGCGCCGACCGGCAACATCGAGGATCCGCTGCAGGCGTTGATCATCGACTCCTGGTTCGACAACTACCTGGGCGTCGTGTCCCTGGTCCGTGTCCGTCATGGCCGCGTGAAGAAAGGCGACAAGATCCTGGTCAAGTCCACCGGCAAGATCCACCTGGTGGACAGCGTCGGTGTGTTCAACCCGAAACACACCGCCACGGCCGACCTGAAGGCGGGCGAGGTGGGCTTCATCATCGCCAGCATCAAGGACATCCACGGTGCCCCGGTCGGTGACACCCTGACTCTGTCCTCCACGCCTGACGTGGAAGTCCTGCCGGGCTTCAAGCGCATTCAGCCGCAGGTGTATGCCGGCCTGTTCCCGGTCAGCTCCGACGACTTCGAGGATTTCCGCGAAGCGTTGCAGAAGCTCACCCTCAACGACTCCTCGCTGCAGTACACCCCGGAAAGCTCCGACGCCCTGGGCTTCGGCTTCCGTTGCGGTTTCCTCGGCATGCTGCACATGGAAATCATCCAGGAGCGCCTGGAGCGCGAATACGACCTGGACCTGATCACCACGGCACCGACGGTCATCTTCGAGCTGGTGCTCAAGACCGGCGAAACGATCTACGTCGACAACCCGTCCAAGCTGCCGGATGTCTCGGCGATCGAAGACATGCGCGAGCCGATCGTGCGCGCCAACATCCTGGTGCCACAGGAACATCTGGGCAACGTCATCACCCTATGCATCGAAAAACGCGGTGTGCAGGTCGACATGCTGTTCCTCGGTTCCCAGGTGCAGGTGACCTACGACCTGCCGATGAACGAAGTCGTGCTCGACTTCTTCGATCGTCTCAAATCCACCAGCCGCGGCTATGCTTCGCTGGATTACCATTTCGATCGTTATCAATCGGCTAATCTGGTGAAACTGGATGTGCTGATCAACGGTGACAGAGTCGACGCCCTGGCGCTGATCGTGCACCGTGACAATTCGCACTACAAAGGTCGCCAGTTGACCGAGAAAATGAAAGAGCTGATTCCCCGGCAGATGTTCGATGTGGCAATCCAGGCCGCCATTGGCGGTCAGATTGTGGCGCGTACAACCGTCAAGGCACTCAGAAAGAACGTATTGGCCAAATGCTACGGCGGTGACGTCAGCCGTAAGAAGAAACTGCTGGAAAAGCAAAAGGCCGGTAAGAAACGCATGAAACAGGTCGGTAACGTGGAAATCCCACAAGAAGCCTTCCTCGCCGTGCTCAGGTTGGATAGTTAGGTCCTATGTCACTAAATTTCCCGCTGTTGCTGGTCATCGCCGTGTTCGTCTGCGGCCTCCTGGCGTTGCTCGATCTGGTTTTCCTGGCGCCGCGCCGGCGTGCCGCCATCGCCTCCTATCAGGGCAGCGTCAGCCAGCCTGACGGGGTGGTGCTCGAGAAACTGAACAAGGAACCGTTGCTGGTCGAGTACGGCAAGTCGTTCTTCCCGGTGCTGTTCATCGTGCTGGTCCTGCGTTCGTTCCTGGTGGAACCGTTCCAGATCCCGTCCGGCTCGATGAAACCGACCCTGGACGTGGGCGACTTCATCCTGGTGAACAAGTTCTCCTACGGGATCCGCCTGCCGGTCATCGACAAGAAAGTCATCGAGCTGGGTGATCCGCAGCGCGGCGATGTGATGGTGTTCCGCTATCCGAGCGATCCCAACGTCAACTACATCAAGCGTGTGGTGGGGCTGCCGGGTGACCAGGTGCGTTACACCGCCGACAAGCGACTGTTCGTCAATGGCGAGTCGATTGCCGAGCAACTGGTCGGTTCCGAGCCGGGCACCCTGGGCAGCGCCGAGCTCTACAAGGAAAAACTCGGTGCCGCCGAGCACCTGATCCGCAAGGAAATGAGCCGTTACCGCGCCGCGCCGGACCATACCTGGACCGTGCCTGCCGGGCACTATTTCATGATGGGCGACAACCGCGACAATTCCAACGACAGTCGTTACTGGGATGATCCGACCATTCCCAAGGACCTGCTGGGCATGGTTCCCGACAAGAATATCGTCGGCAAGGCCTTCGCAGTCTGGATGAGCTGGCCGGAACCCAAACTCAGTCACCTGCCGAACTTCTCGCGGGTTGGCCTGATCAAGTAATCACACGCGGCGCTGTTCAACACAGCGCCGAATGCATTTCTGGATCCGCCACTCGCGGCGTCCAATGCATGAAAACAATGATATTCAGGACGTAATTTTTGAACACAGCGTTAAATGTCCCAAGCCTGCGCCGCACCCTGGTGATGGCGCTGGAATCCAGCCACGAACTCAGCGTGGGTAAACCGTGAGCGCCTCCTTAAGCCGTCTAGAGCGTCAGCTCGGCTACACCTTCAAGGATCAGGAACTGATGGTCCTGGCCCTGACTCACCGCAGTTTTGCCGGACGCAACAACGAGCGCCTGGAATTCCTCGGTGATGCCATCCTCAACTTCGTGGCGGGCGAAGCGCTGTTCGATCGCTTTCCGCTGGCCCGCGAAGGCCAGTTGTCACGGTTGCGCGCGCGGCTGGTCAAGGGTGAAACCCTGGCGGTGCTGGCCCGTGGTTTTGATCTGGGCGACTACCTGCGCCTGGGGTCCGGCGAGCTGAAAAGCGGCGGTTTCCGTCGCGAGTCGATTCTGGCCGACGCCCTGGAAGCGCTGATCGGTGCGATCTACCTGGATGCTGGCATCGATGTGGCACGCGAGCGCGTGCTGGCCTGGCTGGCCGGGGAGTTCGAAGGCCTGACGCTGGTCGACACCAACAAGGACCCCAAGACCCGCCTGCAGGAGTTCCTGCAATCGCGTGGTTGCGAACTGCCGCGTTACGAAGTGGTGGATATCCAGGGCGAACCGCATTGCCGAACGTTCTTCGTCGAATGCGAAGTCACCTTACTGAATGAGAAAAGCCGGGGTCAGGGTGTGAGCCGTCGTATTGCCGAACAGGTAGCGGCCGCCGCAGCACTGATTGCCCTGGGTGTGGAGAATGGCAATGACTGATTCAATCGCAACACGCTGTGGCTATGTTGCCATCGTCGGCCGTCCCAACGTGGGCAAGTCCACGCTGCTGAACCACATCCTCGGCCAGAAGCTCGCGATCACCTCGCGCAAGCCGCAGACCACGCGCCACAACATGCTGGGCATCAAGACCGAAGGCCACGTGCAGGCGGTCTATGTCGACACTCCCGGCATGCACAAGGGCGGCGAGAAGGCGCTGAACCGCTACATGAACAAGACCGCTTCGGCGGCGTTGAAAGACGTCGACGTGGTGATTTTCGTGGTGGATCGGACCAAGTGGACCGAAGAAGACCAGATGGTCCTCGAACGCGTCCAGTACGTGACCGGCCCGCTGATCGTGGCGCTGAACAAGACCGACCGCATCGAGGACAAGGCCGAGCTGATGCCGCACCTGTCCTGGCTGCAGGAGCAACTGCCCAACGCGCAGATCATTCCGATTTCGGCGCAGCACGGGCACAACCTCGATGCGCTGGAGCGTGTGATTGCCGAGCAGTTGCCGGAAAACGATCACTTCTTCCCGGAAGACCAGATCACCGACCGCAGCAGCCGTTTTCTCGCGGCTGAACTGGTGCGCGAAAAGATCATGCGCCAAATGGGCGCCGAATTGCCGTACCAGATCACCGTGGAAATCGAGGAGTTCAAGCAGCAGGGCAAAACCCTGCACATCCATGCCTTGATCCTCGTCGAGCGCGACGGCCAGAAGAAAATCATCATTGGCGACAAGGGCGAGCGCATCAAGCGCATCGGCACCGAGGCGCGCAAGGACATGGAGCTGCTGTTCGACTCCAAGGTCATGCTTAATCTCTGGGTCAAGGTCAAGGGCGGCTGGTCCGACGACGAGCGCGCGCTGCGTTCGCTGGGTTATGGCGATTTGTAAACGCTGAACTCTGGCCAATACCCATTGTGGGAGCGAGCCTGCTCGCGAGGGCGAACTGTCAGTCGACACCCATGTTGGCAGCAGGTCGCTATCGCGAGCAGGCTCGCTCCCACAGTGTTTTTGGCTAGTGTTCAATCCTGCGTTTCTTGAACGAGAAGTCCATGTCGCAAAGCCCGCCCATCGGCCAACCGGCCTACGTCCTCCACTCCCGCGCCTACCGTGAAAGCAGCGCGCTGGTGGACTTCCTCACGCCGCAAGGGCGGCTGCGGGCGGTGTTGCGCAGCGCGCGGGGCAAGGCGGGGACGCTGGCGCGGCCGTTCGTGCCACTGGAAGTCGAGTTTCGCGGGCGGGGCGAACTGAAGAATGTCGGGCGCATGGAAAGCAGCGGTGTGTCCACCTGGCTCAACGGCGAAGCGCTGTTCAGTGGCCTCTATCTGAACGAACTGCTGATTCGCCTGCTGCCAGCCGAAGACCCCCATCCCTCGGTGTTCGATCACTATGCCGCGACGCTGCTCGCGTTGGCCGAAGGCCGGCCGCTGGAGCCCTTGCTGCGTTCCTTCGAATGGCGCCTGCTCGACGATCTCGGCTACGGCTTCGCGCTGTCCACCGACATCCACGGCGAGCCCATCGCGCCCAACGGCCTCTACCGCCTGCAAGTGGATGCTGGCCTGGAGCAGGTCTACCTGCTGCAACCCGGCCTGTTCAACGGCACCGAACTGCTGGCCATGGCCGAGGCCGACTGGTCGGCCCCCGGTGCGTTGTCCGCCGCCAAGCGCCTGATGCGTCAGGCGCTGGCGGTTCATCTGGGCGGTCGTCCCCTGGTTTCCCGAGAGTTGTTTCGAAAGCCCTAGGGGCTGTTGATGCCGTATGGCGAGTCGCGTTGGCGCGCAACGCGGCCGGCATCCAGCATTAACAGACCCTAGCATGTATGCTGTGCACCGAACTTTCTCTTCTTCTGGAGCATTTCCGTGACCACCAGCACCCGCATTCTTCTTGGCGTGAACATCGACCACGTTGCCACCCTGCGTCAGGCCCGGGGCACTCGCTACCCGGATCCGGTCAAGGCGGCACTGGACGCGGAAGAGGCGGGCGCTGACGGCATCACCGTGCACCTGCGTGAAGACCGTCGGCACATCCAGGAGCGCGACGTACTGCTGCTCAAGGACGTGCTGCAGACCCGCATGAACTTCGAAATGGGCGTCACCGAAGAGATGATGGCGTTCGCCGAGCGCATTCGCCCGGCGCATATCTGCCTGGTCCCGGAAACACGCCAGGAGCTGACCACCGAAGGCGGCCTGGACGTGGCGGGGCAGGAGGAGAGGATCAAGGCGGCGGTGCAGCGCCTGTCGAAGCTCGGCGCTGAGGTGTCGCTGTTCATCGATGCCGATGAACGGCAGATCGAAGCCTCGCGCCGTGTCGGCGCGCCGGCCATCGAACTGCACACCGGTCGCTATGCCGATGCCGAAACACCGACCGACGTTGCGCAAGAGCTCAAGCGGGTCGCCGACGGTGTGGCGTTTGGCCTGGCCCAGGGCCTGATCGTCAATGCCGGCCACGGTTTGCACTACCACAACGTGGAAGCGGTCGCGGCGATCAAGGGCATCAATGAACTGAACATCGGACACGCACTGGTGGCGCACGCGTTGTTCGTTGGCTTCAAGTCGGCGGTTTCCGAGATGAAAGCGTTGATCCTGGCCGCTGCCAAGGCCTGAGGGCTGATGCAAAACCCATGTGGGAGCGGGCTTGCTCGCGAAAGCGTCATGTCGGTCAACTGTGATGTCGACTGACACGACGCATTCGCGAGCAAGCCCGCTCCCACACTTGATGTGATGGTGTCTTTTAAAGCGGCGGTGTTTCCTGCGCCGGCTTGCTCTTGTCGATGGCCGGGACGTGCAGGTTGCCCTCGGCGACCTGATTGCCTTCAAGCTGCGGCTGCGTGACCCAGGTCAGGATGTCGTAGTAGCGGCGGATGTTCGCCACGAAGTGCACCGGTTCGCCGCCCCGGGCATAGCCGTAGCGGGTCTTGCTGTACCACTGCTTCTGCGACAGGCGCGGCAGGATCTTCTTCACGTCCAGCCACTTGTCCGGGTTCAGCCCTTCCTTGGCCGCCAGCTTGCGCGCGTCATCCAGGTGACCGCTGCCGACGTTGTAGGCCGCCAGTGCAAACCAGGTGCGATCCGGTTCCTGGATCGACTCGTCCAGTTGATCCTTCATGTAGGCCAGGTACTTGGCACCGCCCATGATGCTTTGTTTGGGGTCCAGGCGATTGGACACGCCCATGGCCTGCGCGGTGTTCTGGGTCAGCATCATCAGGCCGCGCACGCCGGTCTTCGAGGTGACGGCCGGTTGCCACAGCGATTCCTGGTAACCGATGGCCGCCAGCAGGCGCCAGTCGACCTTTTCCTTTTTCGCGTAGTTCTTGAAGTGCTGCTCGTACTTGGGCAGCCGCTGCTGCAGGTGTTGGGCAAACGTGGTGGCGCCCATGTAGCCGAGCACGTCGACATGCCCGTAGTAACGGTCCTTGAGCCGTTGCAGGGTGCCGTTCTTCTTCACTTTGTCGAGGTAGGCGTTGATTTCATTGAGCAGGCTGTTGTCGTCGCCGGCCGCCACCGCCCAGCTCTGGTCGCTGGCATCACCCAGGTCGAAGGCGACCCGGATATTGGTGAAGTAGACCTGGTTCATCGCCACTTCGTTGGAGTCGACAAGCGTCAGGTCGATCTGGCCTTCATCGACCATGCGCAGCAGGTCAACGACTTCCACCGCGTCGGACTCTTCGTATTCGATACCGGGAAATTTCTGCTTCAGTTCCGCCAGTTGTCCGGCGTGGGTGCTGCCCTTGAGCACCATGATCTTCTTGCCGACCAGATCCTTGGGATCGGTCGGCCGCGACTGGCCGTTGCGATAGATGACCTGCGGGGTGACTTCGAGGTAGGAGTGGGAAAACCGTACCTGCTTCTTGCGCTGTTCGCTGCTGACCAGGCCGGCCGCCGCGATGACCGGACCGTTGGGCTTGCCCACCTGGTCGAACAGGTCGTCGAGGTTGTCGGCGGTTTCGATCTTGAGTTCGACCCCCAGATCGTCGGCGAAGCGCTTCACCAGCTCGTATTCGAAGCCGGTTTCACCGTTGCGATCCTGAAAGTAGGTGGCGGGGCTGTTTCGGGTGACCACCCGCAGCACGCCATCCTCCTTTACGCGCTCGAGCGTGTTGGGTTTATCAACACAGCCACTGAGCACCAGGAAGAGTCCGGTAGCGATCAGCCATTTGGCGCATCGCGGACGCAAAGCCGTTGGGGAAAACATCTGCGCAGTATACGCAAAGGACCACGAGCGCCATATATCGACAGCGAGGGCCTTGTCTGGTAGAGCGGGAGAAACCCCTCTGGAGCCCGCAGGAATGGGCTTTGACGACAATTTGTGACAGTAAAAATAACCCGGGGCGAAACGCCGTCCCCGGCGCAAAAAAACGGCTCGGCGCCCGAGGACGACCGTGTGTACCGTTTCGGGTGATGTCGCGGGCGGTTTAGGCTAGAATGCACGGCCTCAAAGCACACCCCTTCCCGAGGCTGTCCCGAAGATGTTGATCCTGCGCGGCGCTCCTGCCCTTTCTGCCTTTCGCCACAGCAAACTCCTTGAGCAACTGAGCCAGAAGGTTCCGGCTGTCAGTAGCTTGTATGCTGAATTCGCTCACTTCGCCGAAGTTACCGGCGTCCTGACCGGCGACGAACAGCAGGTGCTCGCGCGCCTTCTGAAGTACGGCCCAAGCGTTCCGGTACAGGAGCCGACCGGTCGCCTGTTCCTGGTATTGCCACGATTCGGCACCATCTCGCCATGGTCCAGTAAAGCCAGTGATATCGCCCGCAACTGCGGCCTGAGCAAGATTCAGCGCCTGGAGCGCGGCATCGCGTTCTACGTCACCGGCCAGTTCAGCGAGGCCGAGGCCCAGTCGATCTCGGACACGCTGCACGACCGCATGACCCAGATCGTCCTCGGCAACCTGGAGCAGGCCGCCGGCCTGTTCAGCCACGCCGAGCCCAAGCCGCTGACGGCGATCGATGTGCTCGGCGGCGGTCGCGCCGCCCTGGAGAAAGCCAACGTCGAGCTGGGCCTGGCCCTGGCCGAAGACGAGATCGACTACCTGGTCAACGCCTTCGTCGGCTTGAAGCGCAACCCGCACGACATCGAACTGATGATGTTCGCCCAGGCGAACTCCGAGCACTGCCGTCACAAGATCTTCAACGCCAGTTGGGATATCGACGGTCAGAGCCAGGAAAAAAGCCTGTTCGGCATGATCAAGAACACCTACCAGATGCACAGCGAAGGCGTGCTGTCCGCCTACAAGGACAACGCGTCGGTGATCGTCGGCAACGTGGCCGGCCGCTTCTTCCCGGACCCTGAAACCCGCCAGTACGGCGCGGTGCAGGAGCCAGTGCACATCCTGATGAAGGTCGAGACGCACAACCACCCGACCGCGATTGCCCCGTTCCCGGGTGCTTCCACCGGTTCCGGTGGCGAGATCCGCGACGAAGGCGCAACCGGTCGTGGTGCCAAGCCAAAGGCCGGCCTGACCGGTTTCACCGTCTCCAACCTGCAGATCCCTGGCTTCGAACAGCCGTGGGAAGTGCCGTATGGCAAGCCCGAGCGCATCGTCACCGCGCTGGACATCATGATCGAAGGCCCGCTGGGCGGCGCGGCGTTCAACAACGAATTCGGGCGTCCGGCACTGACCGGCTACTTCCGTACCTTCGAGCAGTCGATCAGCACCCCCCACGGCGACGAAGTGCGCGGTTACCACAAGCCGATCATGCTGGCCGGTGGCATGGGCAACATCCGTGAAGAACACGTCCAGAAAGGCGAAATCGTCGTCGGTTCCAAGCTGATCGTGCTGGGCGGCCCGGCCATGCTGATCGGCCTGGGCGGCGGTGCCGCTTCTTCCATGGCCACCGGCACCAGCTCGGCGGACCTGGATTTCGCCTCGGTACAGCGCGAAAACCCGGAAATGGAGCGTCGCTGCCAGGAAGTCATCGACCGTTGCTGGCAACTGGGTGACAAGAACCCGATCAGCTTCATCCACGACGTGGGTGCGGGCGGCCTGTCCAACGCCTTCCCGGAACTGGTCAACGACGGCGACCGCGGTGGCCGTTTCGAACTGCGCAACATTCCAAACGACGAGCCGGGCATGGCCCCGCACGAAATCTGGAGTAACGAATCCCAGGAACGCTACGTCCTGGCAGTCGGTCCGGCGGACTTCGAACGCTTCCAGGCGATCTGCGAACGCGAGCGTTGCCCGTTCGCCGTGGTCGGCGAAGCGACAGCCGAGCCGCAACTGACCGTCACCGACAGCCACTTTGGCAACAACCCGGTGGACATGCCGCTGGAAGTGCTGCTGGGTAAGGCCCCGCGCATGCACCGTTCGGTCGTGCGCGAAGCCGAGCTGGGCGATGACTTCGATCCGTCGACCCTGGACATCGCCGACAGCATCGAGCGTGTCCTGCACCACCCGGCCGTGGCCAGCAAGAGCTTCCTGATCACCATCGGCGACCGTACCATCACCGGCCTCGTGGCCCGTGACCAGATGGTCGGCCCATGGCAGGTCCCGGTGGCCGACGTTGCCGTCACCGCCACCAGCTTCGACGTCTACACCGGTGAAGCGATGGCGATGGGCGAGCGCACTCCGCTGGCCCTGCTCGACGCTCCGGCATCGGGCCGCATGGCCATCGGCGAAACCCTGACCAACCTGGCCGCGTCGCGCATCAACAAGCTCTCCGACATCAAACTGTCGGCGAACTGGATGTCCGCCGCCGGCCATCCGGGTGAAGACGCGCGCCTCTACGACACCGTGAAGGCGGTGGGGATGGAGCTGTGTCCGGAGCTGGGCATCACCATTCCGGTGGGCAAGGACTCGATGTCCATGGCCACGCGCTGGAACGACAAGGGCGAAGACAAGACCGTCACCTCGCCGATGTCCCTGATCGTGACCGGTTTTGCACCGGTGTCCGACATCCGCCAGACCCTGACCCCGCAGCTGCGCATGGACAAGGGCACCACCGACCTGATCCTGATCGACCTCGGTCGTGGCCAGAACCGCATGGGGGCCTCGATCCTCGCCCAGGTTCACGGCAAGCTCGGCCGGCACGCGCCGGACGTCGATGACGCCGAAGACCTGAAAGCCTTCTTCGCCGTGATCCAGGGCCTCAACGCCGACGGTCACCTGCTGGCTTACCACGACCGCTCCGACGGCGGCCTGCTGACCAGCGTCGTGGAAATGGCCTTTGCCGGTCACTGTGGCCTGAACCTGAACCTCGACAGCCTGGCGGACACCTCGGCCGACATCGCCGCGATCCTGTTCAACGAAGAACTGGGCGCGGTCATCCAGGTTCGCCAGGACGCCACGCCGGACATCCTCGCGCAGTTCAGCGCCGCTGGCCTGGGCGATTGCGTATCGGTGGTCGGTCAGCCCATCAACAATGGCCAGATCAACATCACCTTCAACGGCGATACCGTGTTCGAAGGCCAGCGTCGTCTGCTGCAACGCCAGTGGGCCGAGACCAGCTACCAGATCCAGCGTCTGCGTGACAACGCCGACTGCGCCGATCAGGAGTTCGACGTCCTGTTGGAAGAAGACAACCCGGGCCTGAACTTCAAGCTCAGCTACGACGTGAACCAGGACGTTGCCGCGCCTTACATCAAGAAAGGCGTTCGTCCACAGGTTGCCGTGCTGCGTGAGCAGGGCGTCAACGGCCAGGTGGAGATGGCGGCCGCGTTCGACCGCGCCGGTTTCAACGCGATCGACGTGCACATGAGCGATATCCTCGCCGGCCGTGTCGACCTGAATGAATTCAAGGGGCTGGTGGCGTGTGGTGGCTTCTCCTACGGCGACGTACTGGGCGCCGGTGAAGGTTGGGCCAAGTCCGCACTGTTCAACAGCCGTGCCCGCGATGCGTTCCAGGGTTTCTTCGAACGCAACGACAGCTTCACCCTCGGCGTGTGCAACGGTTGCCAGATGATGTCCAACCTGCACGAGCTGATCCCGGGAAGCGAATTCTGGCCGCACTTCGTGCGTAACCGTTCCGAGCAGTTCGAAGCTCGTGTGGCGATGGTCCAGGTCCAGGAGTCCAACTCGATCTTCCTGCAAGGCATGGCCGGTTCGCGCATGCCGATTGCCATCGCACACGGTGAAGGCCATGCCGAGTTCGAAAGCGAGGAAGCGCTGCTGGAAGCCGACCTGTCCGGTTGCGTGGCGCTGCGTTTCGTCGACAACCACGGCAAGGTCACCGAGACCTACCCGGCCAACCCGAACGGCTCGCCGCGCGGGATCACCGGCCTGACCAGTCGCGACGGTCGCGTCACGATCATGATGCCGCACCCGGAGCGTGTGTTCCGTGCGGTGCAGAACTCGTGGCGTTCGGACGACTGGAACGAAGACGCACCGTGGATGCGCATGTTCCGTAACGCTCGCGTCTGGGTGAACTGAGGCGGTGTACAAGCTCGGCTTCTTCGTGCCCGACAGCCACGTCGAGACGGTGAAAACCGCCGTCTTCGAAGCCGGCGGCGGGCGCATCGGCGACTACGACCACTGTGCCTGGCAAGTGCTGGGCCAGGGCCAGTTCCGCGCGTTGGACGGCAGCCAGCCGTACATCGGGCAGCTCGGTCAGGTTGAAGTGGTGGACGAATGGAAGGTTGAGCTGGTGGTGGCGGATGAGTTGATCAGGGCCGCTGTGGCCGCGTTGAAACTCAGCCACCCCTACGAGACACCGGCTTATGAAGTGTGGCGGCTGGAGGATTTCTGATCCCGCCTGCCGGCAATGAAAACCCGCTGGGCCATCAGGGCCAGCGGGTTTTTTTACGCCTGTCGATCAGGATGGCCTTGGCCGTTCAGCGCTGAACATCAGAGTTCGTCCCGCGTGTGCACAATGCCTGGGCTCGGCGTTTGCTGACGTTGCAGCTTCCACTGTTTGCCCATGGGCCCGACCTGCCGCCAGTAATGTCCGGCGATCAGCACCCGAAAATCCCCCAGGTCGACCAGTCTGGAAATGAATTCCTCCGGCTTCAGCCGTGTCACCCATCGGCCCCCTTCAAACACCACCGGCGTCGTGGACAGCAGGTCCCGTTCGGCGTCTGTGTATTCCGGGGTGTACCTGAGCAGCACATCGTGAGGGCTGGAGTAGTAATAGTGGCGGATCGCGAAGCCCTTGTTTTTCAGGTCATGGGTCCGTTCGCGAACCATGAGCGGGGAGGCGAAGTTGGCGTAGACCTGCTCGGTATCCGGCGCTTGTGTGGTGTTGCCGGATAAATGCAGCTGATGCGAGGCCACCGGCTCGTATCCCTGAGGATAGGTGGGGTAGCGGTCGACGAGCGTCCTGGAAGGATCATGCCTCGGGCGGAAGATTCGATTGACCGAATTCTCGCCGGTGGCGCTGCTGCTCAGGGGATCGAGGGGGACGAAACGGTTGGCCATTCCGGAGGGCGAGGCCGCTCGGGCGAGGATCGCGCTGTCGAAACCCTCATCGATGTCGTGGGCATAACCGCTGCCCGCGCGTTGCTGGATATAGCGGGCCGCATCGTCGCAGTGCTCGAAGACAGGCCCCAGTGGCGGCTCCGGATTGGCCCTCCAGCGTTCCTGGATCAGCACGTCAGCCATGCGTGGTTGCCAGTTTTCGTCGACCCTGCCATGCCGCGACCAGTATGCGCTGGTCACGATGACGTCGAGTTCTCCCGCACGTGCCATGCGCCGGATGTAGTCCGGCAGGTTGAAGGTGTCTCGCGAAAGGTCCTCTTCGTCCTGCGCCGCCTGGGCCTTGGAGGCGAACAGATTGGGCCGCAGGTCCAGTTGGCCCCGGGCGTCGTGAAATTCGCCGGGTTCAAAGCTGCTCATCGCGAATCGCAGCAACGCGCCATCGGCGCAGGACAAGTAGATCAACCTGTATCCTTGCGGGGTGTAGGCCGCCGAACACAGGTGGTGAATATCGAGTGGCGAGAACAGGAATAGCCGGCACTCGGGTGTCTGTTCTCCAGCGGGCGAGCGGCGGGCGCAGGCATACAGCGCGTGCACGGCATATTGAGCGGGGGGCGCACCTCGCACCAGGACACGGTCGGTAGCGATCGCTGAAGAATGGGTCTCCAACGGCAGGCTGGCGTAAAACAAGCCGTCCCGGGCGCCCCACAGCATCACCCCGAAGGTCGCGGCGGTTCGCTCGCCCGCCGCTTCATGTACGTGGCGCGCTGCAGCGTCTGCCTGAATGAACAGCGGGCTGCACAGGGGGGCGATGTCGGCTTTGGTGTCGACCGTGGCGGCTACGGGGTAAGGCTGCCATTCGGTCACCTTGCGGCGCGGGCCCCAGAAACGGCTACCGCTCACGACGTACAGATCGCCGGCGCCGGTCAGGCAATTGCACCAGGCGCCGGGCTTGAGCGCGCCGCTGTAAAGCAGTTGCTTGACGGCATTGCCATCGAGCTTCGAGGCGTCGCTGGAGACGCCCTGCACCTCGCTCTTCAATTGCGCCTGCAAGTCGTCCAACCGCCCGCTGCGGTAGCGAATGATCGAGCCTTGCGGGCCAAACAGGTATTCATCGAGTGCCGGATCGGCCTGGGGCGCCGGGATTCTCTTGCGGTTGAATGCCGTGAACAGAGTGTCGACGGACAGCAGGTTCAGGTAGGTCTGCTTCTGCAAGTGTGACAGCACCATCGACGGCTCGTGCACGACCCTGGAGCGATAGCGGCCTGCCACCTTGCACCCGTCGGGAAACAGCCCGTTCAGAACGCTTTGTGCGGGATAGATGACACTGACGTCGAAATCCTCACTGGCCACCTCGACCGGCTCGGTGCTCAGGTACAGCCCGTCCGGGCGGATCAGCAGCAGACCGCCAAAGATTTTGCCCGTCTGCTCGGGGAGTCGGGAGCGGGCGTAGACCGCAGCGTCATCCATGTTTTTGAAGGCGGGGCTGAGCCAGCGGCGTTGCAGGTGCATGAACGGGCGCCAGTCCGGATCGACCGGCCCCGGCCGATCCCAGCACAAGCTGGTGCGCATCACGTGCAGCCCGCCTTGCTTGATGACGGTCCGGACAAAAGCGTCAGGCTGCATTTTTCCGCTGGTCAGCAGGCTCTTGAAATCGTCGAGCCCCAGGCCCGGCACATCGTTGTCGAACAGTCGGTTGCCCTGGCGATTGTCGAATTTCAACAGGGCGCCATCCTGGGTGGAAATGTACAGCGCGATGGGGGTGGCAGGCTCCGAGGCTCGTCGACGCCGAGAATAGTAGACCGCGGGAAAGAGATCGTCGGGCAGGATGAAGTGCTGCGACAGCCAGGAGGCCGGTTGTTCCAGCGAATGTTTGAGGCGCTGGCGCGAGTAAAAGAACGCATGACGCTGGAAGCCCTCCGGGTAGGTGTACCAGGGCGGGGTCGTGGTGATGCCGAACAGGCTTTGCGGCTGGAACACGTCATTCCTGGCCTCGCCGATCGGTATCAGTTCACTGGCGACATACTCTTCCCGGTCCTTGTGCTTGAGGATAAAACCGAACCAGGCTTTTTCCTGTTCGTGCAGGCGCACATCGCGGGAGTACTGGTCTTCGGCGGCTTCATCGGCCGTGGCAAACACCGCGCCAAACGCGACCTGTTCGGGGCGTTTCCATTTCCACGGCGAATAGGCTGCCGACCAGTCGGGCGTCAGTTGCCCTCGGGGACCCCATAATTCGCTGTTCAACACTACGGTCAGGCGCCCGGCGGCGGCCTGTTCCTTGATGAACGCGGTGGGCAGGGTCATGCCGGTTTCCAGTTCTGTCGCCAGAGGTCCCGGATGCCTGTGGGTGCCCAGGCGCTTGTCGAAGGCTCGTGTGGTGCCGGTTTCAAAAGGCTCGAAGCGCAACAGGCTATGGGCGGAGCCGGAGAGATACAGCGGCCGTTCATCCAGCAGCACCTGGCGCATTTCTTCGACGCTGAACATTTGCAGGCTCAAGGCGGCCTCCTGCCGGGTCCATTTCAACCTTTGCACTTTCTCGGGGTCGAGCAGCGACAGCGCCTGGTGCGACACATAACGGCTGTGCAATACCAGGCCCTCGGGAAAAACAGGCCGGCCGGCATTGTCGTGGGGATAGAAGTGGCCGCTGCCGAGCGATTCGATGCCGCCTTCCAGCGCCAGCGTGGCGACGAATCGCCGGTCGCTGCGTTGAAAGATGTAGCCGGCAAACTGACGATCCCGGCGGTGGCCGATCTGACGGTGCAGGTAGCGGGCGGCGTCGTCGGCCGACAGAAACAGCGGGCTCAGTATCGGCCAGGAAAAACCGGCGAAGGATTGCCAGTCGCGATCGACAAGCCCCGGCCGGGCCCACAGTGCGCTGGCTCGCAACACATCGAGTCGCCCGGCCAGTGCCACTTCGCTGACGTATTCGCTCGGCCTGAGCGCCCCGGCGCGCAACCGTGCGTGCCGGCCTCCGTCGCCAACAGCGCCGTCGGGGGCTGGCGTGCTCAGTGCCGACTCGAGTGCCGAGTCGCTGAAACTGTATTTCAACAGCGAGGAATCACCTGCTTGCATGTACAGCGACAATGGGATGTCGGAATCATGCCGCATATCTCGGTGGCAGGCGACGGCGAGGGCCATGTCCTGCGGTGTGAAGAAGTTCTCGTAGAGCCACGGTTCACGAGGGGGGTACAGCGCGGGGTCGGGCCGGGACGCATAGTAAAAACCCTCCAGTTGGTAACCGGCCGGCAGCTTCAATTGACCGCCGTCGCCGGCGGGGAAATACGACGCCGGCGTCCAGGCGGCGCGTCCCGGGCGGCGCGCCTGTGTCGCGACGAACGCCTGGGCCGAGCGGTCCCTGAGCACCAGCCCCCAGGAAAGCGCATCCTTGGCTTTCAAGGCCGCCAGCACGGCATGCTCGGCGCTGATGCAAACGCGCGTCAATGCCGGCATTTGTGTGATCTCGCCCTTGGAGAAAGCCCGGCCGGGCTTCCAGTCCGTCGGCACCTTGCCGACGGAGTCGCCCCAGTCCTTGTTCGAAACGATCACCTTCAGCTCACCCAGTGAGGCGATTTTCCGGATGACATTGGCCACCCCGTAGACGCCTACCGGGTTATCACGGGGCGCACCGGCCTTGAGCCAGAGGTAGTAGCTGAATTCTTCCCTGGAGCCGCTGGGTGAATATTTCAGCAGCGAACCGTCGGGGCCGCAAAGATAGGCACTGGCGAAGAACGTGCGTTCGGACACGTCGGCGACGAAATCGATGTCGGAGAAGAATCCCAGGAACAGCCTGAGGGTCAGTTCATCCTGTCCCGGGTTGGCTGCGCGGATTTTATCGTGGGCGGGGGGATGGGAGTGGACGTTGGCGACACAGGTATAACCCGACGGATGGACGTAATTGCCCTGGGCATCCACATCGAGAAGGGTGCGCAGGTCAAAGCGGTTCACTTCGCCGGGCACAGGCTCGGTGGCCACGAATTGGCCGTCGCGCTGGCGCAGGATGACACTGCCATGCTCCCGGTCGGAGTCGGCCGGAATCCGGAGCTGAACCCAGCGCGCGGCGTCCTCTTCGGTCAGGAACCCGGGGCTCAGTTTCGCCAGCCTGGTTTTTTGGGGGGGTGGAGCGGCGCGGCCGTCATGAGCAGACACGTCATTCATGATCAAAATCCTTTTGAAAAATCGGGATAGTTATCGAATGAGTCTGTGTGTGCGGCGTCGGGGATCAGCGATACATAGTTGTCGCTTGTGTATCCAGCGGTGTGACGGGCTTCCAGCCGGACGGTGGAAGCCCTGAGGGGAGGGCGTTACGGACGAATTTCGATCATCGTGCCGTCCGGCACCAGGTTCCACACTTCGCGCATGTCGACGTTGCGCAGGGCGATGCAGCCGTCGGTCCAGTCCAGGGTATGGAACAGGTCTTCCGGGTTCTCTTCGGAGTCCGGTGTGCCGTGGATCATGATCATCCCGCCAGGATCGACGCCTTCACGCCGGGCGCGGGCCGAATCGCTGATGTTCGGGTAGGAAATGTGCATCGACAGGTTGAATTTGTCGCTGGTCTTGCGCCAATCCAGCCAATAGAAGCCTTCGGGCGTGCGTTTGTCGCCTTCTATCAGCTTGGGGCCCTTTTTCGCGCCCTTGCCCAGCGAGATGCGGTAGGTCTTGAGCGGCTTGCCGTCGTTGATCAACTGCAATTGATGGGCGGACTTGAGAACCAGGACCTTCTCGATGACTTTGCCGTTATAGGTGCCCACGGCCGAAGCCTGGGACATTGCAACGAACGACAGGCAAAACAGGGCAAGCAACCAGCGCATTGAAACAATTCCCCAGAAGTGACGCAGACAGTTTGATGATGAATGTATTCAGGTGATCGCCGGCTGAGCAAGCGGTGGGATCGACTCCGAGCGTACGGGGTAGACCTCGGTCCGTCGGTCAGCGAAGAAGCATTCCAGGGTCCGCCCCACCGTGCGGAAAGCCAGTTCGGACCACGGGATCTCGGCTTCGTCGAAAAGCGCCACTTCCAGGCTCTCGGGGCCGGCGGAAAAATCCAGGTCCGCCAGTTCGGCACGGAAGAACACGTGCACCTGGCTGATGTGCGGCACATCGATCAAGGTGTAGATGCTCAGGTTGCGTACCCGCGCGCAAGCTTCCTCGGCCGTTTCGCGAATGGCCGCCTGCTCGATGGTTTCACCGTTCTCCATGAAGCCGGCAGGCAGGGTCCAGTAGCCGAGGCGTGGCTCGATGGCGCGTCGGCACAATAACACTTTCGAGCCCCAGGTCGGCACGCAGCCGGCGACGATATTGGGGTTCTGGTAGTGAATCGTCTGACAGCTGTCGCAAACGAAGCGCAGGCGCGAGTCGCCTTCGGGAATGCGCTGGGTCACGGGCTGGCCGCAGTGGCTGCAAAATTTCATGCTGGGGTTCCTGGGTGCCGCGTCTATCTTTGCGTGCATCTTGGCGTGCGGCGGTGTCTGTCGGCAAGTTGTCGTTTCGCGACACACGGCTGTTCGGGGGTTGGGCGGTCGGTGCGATTGGTGCATGATGCGAGGTAGAGCACACATCGAGAAGACTCATGCTGGACGAGCTACTGCATCGAGTAAGCAACCATACCCCCCGCACACTGGAGACCGACAAGCGTTTCCCTGAGGCCGCGGTTCTGGTGCCCATCACCCGCAGCGACGAACCGGAACTGGTTCTGACCCTGCGTGCCAGCGGGCTCTCGACCCATGGTGGCGAAGTGGCCTTTCCCGGCGGGCGGCGCGATCCCGAAGACCCGGACCTGATTTTCACCGCCCTGCGCGAAGCCGAGGAGGAAATCGGCTTGCCACCCGGGTTGGTCGAGGTGATAGGTCCGTTGAGCCCGCTGATCTCCCTGCACGGCATCAAGGTCACGCCTTATGTCGGGGTGATTCCGGATTTCGTCGAATACCAGGCCAACGATGCCGAGATCGCCGCCGTGTTCAGTGTGCCCCTCGAGTTTTTCCGCGAAGATCCGCGCGAGCATACGCATCGCATCGATTACCAGGGGCGCAGTTGGTACGTGCCCAGTTATCGCTACGGGGAGTACAAGATCTGGGGGCTGACGGCAATCATGATCGTCGAGTTGATCAACCTGCTTTATGACGCCCGCATCAGCCTGCATCAACCGCCCAAGAGTTTCATCAATACCTGAAGCCATTGCCGGCATGGCCCCGAACCCTGCTTTTAGCACGTGAGCCTGCCTGAGCCCCGAGGACATCACCATGAAATACCGCCTGGGCGACGCCCGCGTCGAAACCCATCCGCAGAGCTGGGTCGCACCCAATGCCGTGCTGGTTGGCAAGGTCAAGCTGGAGGAGGGCGCCAACGTCTGGTTCAACGCGGTGCTGCGTGGCGACAACGAATTGATCCTGATCGGCCAGAACAGCAACGTCCAGGACGGCACCGTGATGCACACCGACATGGGCTACCCGCTGACCCTGGGCACCGGCGTCACCGTCGGCCACAACGCCATGCTGCACGGCTGCAGCGTGGGCGACTACAGCCTGATCGGCATCAACGCGGTGATTCTCAACGGCGCGAAGATCGGCAAGCACTGCATCATCGGCGCCAACTCGCTGATCGGCGAGGGCAAGGAAATCCCCGACGGCTCGCTGGTCATGGGCTCGCCGGGCAAGGTCGTGCGCGAGTTGACCGAGGCGCAAAAGAAAATGCTCGAGGCCAGCGCTGCTCACTATGTGCATAACTCGCAGCGTTATGCCCGCGACCTGGTCGAGCAGGAACAATGACCAGCCCTGAACGTCCGGTCCTTTCGCCCTGCGTGAACATCTGTGCGCTGGACGACGATGACATCTGCACCGGCTGCCAGCGCACCGTGCAGGAGATCACGGGCTGGAGCCGGATGGACAACGACGAACGGCGCCGGGTGCTGGGGTTGTGCCATGAGCGGGCCAAGTCCAGCGGGTTGCTGTGGATGCTCCCTGGGAAGTCCGGCGCCTGACAGCACCCGTCGCCAGCAAGCCGGCACAGCCACCGCCGATATTGGCCTGAGGCCCTGCGTGAAGTAACCTGCACACCCGCTCCTCAGGTCATGCCACGCCTACCATGTTCTTCCTGATCGCCTATATCGGCAGCGTCGTGCTGATCAACTACGCCTTTTCCTCTGCGCCACACCTGGACATCATCTGGTCGGCCTGGGGTGGCCTGGTGTTCGTGCTGCGCGACATGGTGCAGATCCGTTTCGGTCATGGCGCCATCGTGGCAATGCTGGTGGCGCTGGTGCTGTCGTACGTCACGTCTGACCCTTCCATCGCACTGGCCAGCGCCACTGCGTTCGCGGTCTCGGAGTGCATCGACTGGCTGGTGTTCAGCATTACCCGGCGCCCGCTGCACGACCGCCTGTGGATAAGTTCGGCCTTGAGCATCCCGCTCGATACCTTCATTTTTTTCGGCATGATCGACGCCTTCACGCCGGCCGTGATTCTCACGGCCATGGGGTCGAAGTTCGCCGGGGTGACGGCGGTCTGGCTGATCATGGCCTGGCGCTTGCGCAAACAGGCCGTCGCCAGCTGAAGCCAAACCCTCAGGTTCATGTAAAATGCCGCGCTTTCTTCCCGTGGGAAGCGCACTGGGCGCCTTCCTCGATGATCCGCTCCTTTGAGGACCTGAGATGACCCGTATCGGAACTCCATTGTCGCCAACCGCGACCCGCGTATTGATGTGTGGCTGTGGTGAGTTGGGCAAGGAAGTGGTGATCGAGCTGCAACGCCTGGGCGTTGAAGTGATTGCCGTGGATCGTTACGCCAACGCACCGGCCATGCAGGTTGCCCATCGCAGCCACGTGATCAACATGCTCGACGGCGCCGCCCTGCGTGCCGTGATCGAAGCCGAGAAGCCGCACTTCATCGTGCCGGAAATCGAAGCCATCGCCACCGCGACCCTGGTCGAACTGGAAGCCGAAGGCTTCACCGTGGTGCCGACCGCGCGTGCCGCGCAACTGACCATGAACCGTGAAGGCATCCGCCGCCTGGCCGCCGAAGAGCTGGACCTGCCGACTTCGCCTTACCACTTCGCCGACACCTTCGAGGACTACAGCAAAGCCGTCGAGGACCTGGGTTTCCCGTGCGTGGTCAAGCCGGTCATGAGCTCTTCGGGCAAAGGTCAGAGCCTGCTGCGCAGCGTCGATGATGTGAAAGCCGCTTGGGATTACGCCCAGGAAGGCGGCCGTGCCGGCAAGGGCCGGGTCATTATCGAAGGCTTCATCGATTTCGATTACGAAATCACCTTGCTGACCGTGCGTCACATTGGCGGCACCACGTTCTGTGCCCCGGTCGGTCACCGTCAGGAAAAGGGCGACTACCAGGAATCCTGGCAGCCACAGGCCATGAGCCCGGTTGCCCTGGCAGAATCCGAGCGCGTTGCCAAAGCCGTTACCGAAGCCCTGGGCGGTCGCGGGATGTTTGGGGTCGAGCTGTTCATCAAGGGCGATCAGGTATGGTTCAGCGAAGTCTCGCCACGTCCGCATGACACCGGCCTGGTGACCCTGATTTCCCAGGACCTGTCGCAGTTCGCCCTGCACGCGCGGGCCATCCTGGGTTTGCCGATCCCGTTGATCCGTCAGTTCGGGCCATCGGCCTCGGCGGTGATTCTGGTGGAAGGCCAGTCGACCCAGACCGCGTTCGCCAACCTGGGCGCAGCCTTGAGCGAACCGGACACGGCGTTGCGCCTGTTCGGCAAGCCTGAAGTGAACGGCCAGCGCCGCATGGGCGTGGCCCTGGCGCGGGACGAGTCGATCGAAGCTGCCCGGGCCAAAGCGACCCGTGCTGCCCAGGCGGTGGTGGTCGAGCTCTAAACCGCAGCGCGGCTATCGCGAGCAGGCTCGCTCCCACAGGGGTGATGCTTGTGGAGGCAGGCTGCCCCCGCAGATCGGTATGATCTTGTGGGGGCGAGCCTGCTCGCGATGGCGACCGGTCAAGCCACCCGATTCAGATCGTTGTTGCGCGTCTCTTTCAGGCACAGCACCGCCAGCAGACTCAATACCGCTGCCCCCGACACGTACCCGCCGACATAACTCAACCCTCCCATCGCCACCAGCTTCTGCGCGAAGAACGGCGCCGCCGAGGCTCCGACAATGCCGCCCAGGTTGTAGGCCGCTGACGCACCGGTGTAACGCACGTGTGTCGGAAACAGTTCCGGCAGCAGCGCCCCCATGGGCGCGAACGTCACACCCATCAGAAACAGCTCGATGCACAGAAACAGCGCCACGCCCCAGGTCGAACCCTGGGTCAACAGCGGCTCCATCAGAAATCCGGACAGAATCGCCAGCACGCCACCGATGATCAGGATCGGCTTGCGTCCGTAGCGGTCGCTGGCCCAGGCCGACAGCGGGGTGGCGGCGGCCATGAACAGCACGGCGAAGCACAGCAGCCCAAGGAAGGTTTCGCGGGTGTAACCCAGCGTCGACACGCCATAACTGAGTGAAAACACGGTCGAGATGTAGAACAGTGCATAGCACACCACCATCGATCCGGCCCCCAGCAACACCGGCGCCCAGTATTGGCTGAACAGCTCGACCAGCGGCAGCTTCACCCGTTCCTGGCGCGCCATGGCGTTGGCGAACACCGGGGTCTCGTGGAGTTTCAGGCGCACGTACAGGCCGACCATCACCAGCGCGGCGCTGAGCAGGAAGGGAATCCGCCAGCCCCACGAACGGAACTGTTCGTCATCCAGGCCCATGGCCAGGCTCAGGAACAGGCCGTTGGCGGCGAGAAAACCGATCGAAGGGCCGAGTTGGGGAAACATGCCGAACCAGGCGCGTTTGCCCTTGGGCGCATTTTCCGTTGCCAGCAGCGCCGCACCGCCCCATTCGCCGCCCAGCCCCAGGCCTTGGCCGAAGCGCAACACGCAGAGCAGGATCGGCGCCCAGGCACCGATGCTGTCGTAACCCGGCAGGACACCGATCAAGGTGGTACAGATGCCCATCAGCAGCAGCGAGGCGACCAGGGTCGATTTGCGCCCGATGCGGTCACCGAAATGGCCAAACAGCGCCGAGCCCAAGGGGCGCGCCAGAAAAGCGATGCCAAAGGTGAGAAACGCCGAGAGCATCTGGGCAGTGCCGGAGGTCTGCGGGAAAAACACCGGGCCGATCACCAGCGCTGCGGCCGTGGCGTACACATAAAAGTCGTAGAACTCAATGGCAGTGCCGATGAAGCTCGCCGTCGCGACCCGAGTGGCTGAGTTCGTCGGCTGTTCGGGCGTGGTTTCGGTAAAGGTCGTGCTGGTCGTCATGCGGTTGTCCCTGACAGTCATGTGCTCCCGTGGAGCGAATTATTATGGTTGAACACCCAGGGATGTGGGTTTGCAGCGGGGTGCGGGTAGCACGGGTAGGGCGGGGCTTGGGTAAGCGTGGTGCGATTATAGGAAGGTGGCTAACGATTGAACAAGGGCAAACCCCTGTGCATCCAGGCTGGATCGGCGAGGGTTATGGGGTGACGGGAACGGCGCTGGTGTGCCAGATCAATACGCGGGTCACGCGATTGTCCTCGGTTTCCAGAATCTCCAGCCGGTAACGCCCGATCTTCAGGCACACCGGGCTGTCCGGAATCGTCTCCAGTGCCTCGGTCACCAACCCATTGAGGGTTTTCGGGCCGTCGCTGGGCAGGTGCCAGCCGAGGCTTTTGTTCAGCTCGCGGATGGACGCCGCGCCATCGATCACCAGACGTCCGTCGGCCTGTGGATGGATGTGCGGGTTATGCAGGCTGTGCTGGCTTTCGAATTCGCCGACGATTTCTTCGAGGATGTCTTCCAGGGTCACAATGCCGAGCACCTCGCCGTACTCGTCGACCACCATGCCCAGGCGCCGTTGCTGCTTGTGGAAATTCAGCAATTGCAGTTGCAGTGGGGTGCTCTCCGGGACGAAATACGGGTCGTAGCTGGCGGCCAGCAACGCTTCGCGGGTCAGGTTGCCCTCGGTCAGCAGATGGCGGATCTGGCGGGTGTTGAGCACCGCTTCGACCTGATTGATGTCGCTGTGGAACACCGGCAGGCGTGTGCGCCGATTGGCCCGCAATTGCTCGACGATCTCTTCGATGGAGTCGTCCAGGTTGATCCCGTCGACATCGCTGCGCGGCACCAGGATGTCATTGACGGTGATGTTGTCCAGCGCATGAATGCCCGGCAGCGGGTGTGGTCGGCAGACCGGGCTCTGCGGGTCATCATGGCGATCGGTCGGCGTTTCGTCCTCGCTCTGCTGCACCACCCGGACCCTGCGGGCAAACGGTCGCGTCAGCAACCGGCTGAGGCCATCGAGCAGCCAGGCGGCGGGGTAGACGATTTTCAGTGGCACGCCGAGCAGGGTATTGCCCAGGGACAGGACGGCATCCGGATAACGCGCAGCGAGGGCGCGCGGCAGGTAGTCGGCAAACACCAGGAGCATCGCGCCCGCCACGAGGCAGGCGACCCACGGGCCGTTTTCGGCCCAGGTGAAAATCGCCAGCAGGGTGCTGATGACCACCACCAGTGCGCGACACAGGGTGTTGCAGAAGATCAGGCTGGACAGCGGGAAACTCAGTTTCGCCACCGGCTTGTCGCTGGAGCGCGAGGCCGTGCGTTGGGCCAGCAAATGCTGTTGCGCAGCCTCGATGGCGGTGAACAGCCCCGACCATAAAATCAGCAGGGCCACCACGGCGAGCATCGGTCCTATGGGCAAGTCGTCCATTAATGCCGCCTGTCAGATATGCAGGATGTATTCACGGACCAGTTTGCTGCCGAAGTACGCCAGCATCAGCAGGCAGAAACCGGCCAGGGTCCAGCGGATGGCCTTGTGTCCACGCCAGCCGAGGCGATTGCGACCCCAGAGCAGCACGCTGAAGACGATCCAGGCCAGGCACGCCAGCAGGGTCTTGTGCACCAGGTGCTGGGCGAACAGGTTGTCGACGAACAGCCATCCGGAAATCAGCGACAGCGACAACAGGGTCCAGCCGGCCCAGAGGAAACCGAACAGCAGGCTTTCCATGGTTTGCAGCGGCGGGAAGTTCTTGATCAGCCCGGACGGGTGCTTGTGCTTGAGCTGATGGTCCTGGACCAGCAGCAACAAGGCCTGGAACACCGCGATGGTGAACATGCCGTAGGCGAGGATCGACAACAGGATGTGCGCGAGGATGCCCGGCTCTTCGTCGATGATCTGCACCGTGCCGGCAGGTGCGAACTGGGCGAGCAGCACGGTCGCGACGCCCAGCGGGAACAGCAGGATCAGCAGGTTTTCCACGGGGATTCGTGAACACGCCAGCAGGGTCAGGGCGATGACGGCGGCAGCGATCAGGCTGGCGGCGCTGAAAAAGTCCAGGCCCAGGCCGATCGGCGTCAGCAGGTGGGTGAACAGGCTGGCACTGTGGGCCAGGACCGCCAGCACGCCGAGCGTGACCAGCAGGCGCTTGTTCGCCTTGGCGCCGGAGGCCAGGCGAGTGCCCTGATAAATGGTCGCAGCGGCATACAAGCAGGCGGCGGCGAGCGTGGTGAGCAAACTGGGTGACAAGGGGAGCATAAATCCTGTTAGGCAAGCCCGAAAGGCGCTGAGTTTGGCATAGAACCCCCACGGCACGAAAGTGCGAGGTGTGCGCCAGACGCAGTCTTCGCTATAATCCGCGACCTGCCCACGCCGCCAGCTCGCCGAGCACCTGTTTTTCCGCTCTGGGCCGCCATTATCCCGGTCCACACAGGGCCTGAAAGGATCGCGCAATGTTTGAAAACCTAACCGACCGTCTCTCGCAGACGCTGCGCCATGTCACCGGCAAGGCCAAGCTGACCGAGGACAACATCAAAGACACCCTGCGCGAAGTGCGCATGGCGCTGCTCGAAGCCGACGTCGCCTTGCCGGTGGTGAAGGATTTCGTCAACTCGGTCAAGGAACGCGCCGTCGGCACCGAAGTGTCGCGCAGCCTGACGCCGGGCCAGGCCTTCGTGAAGATCGTCCAGGCCGAACTCGAAAGCCTGATGGGTGCGGCCAACGAAGACCTGAACCTGAGCGCCGTGCCACCTGCGGTCGTCTTGATGGCCGGTCTGCAGGGCGCCGGTAAAACCACCACGGCCGGCAAGCTCGCGCGCTTCCTTAAAGAGCGCAAGAAGAAGTCGGTGATGGTCGTGTCCGCGGACGTGTACCGTCCGGCGGCGATCAAGCAGCTGGAAACCCTGGCCAACGACATCGGCGTGACGTTCTTTCCGTCCGACCTGAGCCAGAAGCCGGTGGACATCGCCCAGGCGGCCATCAAGGAAGCCCGGCTGAAATTCATCGACGTGGTGATCGTCGATACCGCCGGTCGCCTGCACATCGACGAAGAGATGATGGGCGAGATCAAGGCGTTGCACGCGGCGGTCAACCCGGTCGAAACCCTGTTCGTGGTCGACGCCATGACCGGTCAGGACGCCGCCAACACGGCCAAGGCCTTCGGCGATGCGCTGCCCCTGACCGGCGTGATCCTGACCAAGGTCGACGGCGATGCCCGTGGCGGTGCCGCGCTGTCGGTCCGTGCCATCACCGGCAAGCCGATCAAGTTCATCGGTATGGGCGAGAAGAGCGAAGCGCTCGAGCCGTTCCACCCTGAGCGTATCGCTTCGCGCATCCTTGGCATGGGTGACGTGCTCAGCCTGATCGAGCAGGCGGAAGCGACCCTCGACAAGGACAAGGCCGACAAGCTGGCCAAGAAACTGAAGAAGGGCAAGGGCTTCGACCTCGAAGACTTCCGCGATCAGTTGCAACAGATGAAGAACATGGGCGGCCTCGGCGGCCTCATGGACAAACTGCCCAACATCGGCGGCGTGAACCTGGCGCAGATGGGCAACGCCCAGGGCGCGGCAGAGAAGCAGTTCAAGCAGATGGAGGCCATAATCAACTCCATGACCCCCGCCGAGCGTCGCGACCCCGAGATGATCAGCGGTTCGCGCAAGCGCCGGATCGCCATGGGTTCCGGCACCCAGGTGCAGGACATCGGTCGCTTGATCAAGCAGCACAAGCAGATGCAGAAGATGATGAAGAAGTTTTCCGCAAAAGGCGGCATGGCCAAAATGATGCGCGGCATGGGCGGTATGTTGCCCGGCGGCGGCATGCCGAAGCTATAAGGAAGGCGCCGGTCATCGCATCGGCGCAGGCCCGCAGGGAGGCGGGATCTCCAGCAAACCCGCACTTGGCGGGAGCTGACTGGCCGTTGTCAACGACGGCTCTATAGCAAATCTGGATGGCGGCCGATAGACCGCCGGAAAAAGTCATTTGCAAAAGTCCGGATATTCCTTAGAATATGCGGCCTTTCGGGCACCTATGCCCGCTGTGCCTTTAGATTTGCAGCACCGACTACAGGAACGATGTTCACATGCTAACAATCCGTCTTGCCCTTGGCGGCTCCAAAAAGCGCCCGTTTTACCACTTGACCGTAACCGACAGCCGCAACCCGCGCGACGGTTCGCACAAGGAACAGGTTGGTTTCTTCAACCCTGTTGCCCGTGGTCAGGAAGTTCGTCTGTCCGTGAACCAAGAGCGCGTAGCCTACTGGCTGAGCGTTGGTGCACAGCCTTCTGAGCGCGTTGCTCAGTTGTTGAAGGACGCTGCTAAGGCTGCGGCCTGAGCAATATGAACGCGACGCCAGCTGTTGCTGATGATTTGATCGTTATCGGCAAAATTTATTCGGTTCATGGCGTTCGCGGCGAAGTGAAGGTGTATTCCTTTACTGATCCGACTGAAAACCTGTTGCAGTACAAATCCTGGACGCTCAAGCGCGAAGGAAGTGTGAAACAGGTCGAGCTGGTCAGCGGACGTGGGAGCGACAAGTTCCTGGTCGCAAAGCTCAAGGGTCTTGATGATCGTGAAGAAGCGCGTCTTCTGGCCGGTTACGAGATCTGCGTGCCGCGTAACCTGTTCCCTGAACTGACCGACGGCGAGTACTACTGGTACCAGCTGGAAGGTCTGAAGGTTATTGATCAACTCGGGCAATTGCTCGGGAAAATCGATCATCTTCTGGAAACCGGCGCCAATGATGTAATGGTGGTCAAGCCTTGCGCTGGCAGCCTGGATGATCGCGAACGCCTGTTGCCCTATACCGAGCAATGCGTGTTGGCCATCGACCTTGCCGCAGGCGAGATGAAGGTGGATTGGGACGCGGACTTCTAAGCGTGGCTAACTTGCGCGTAGAAGTGATCAGTCTGTTCCCCGAGATGTTCTCCGCCATCAGCGAGTACGGCATCACCAGTCGGGCGGTGAAACAGGGGCTGTTGCAGCTGACCTGTTGGAATCCGCGAGACTACACGACGGATCGACATCACACGGTGGATGATCGCCCATTTGGCGGTGGTCCGGGCATGGTGATGAAGATCAAGCCCCTGGAAGATGCTCTGGTTCAGGCCAAGGCAGCAGCCGGGGAGGCGGCGAAGGTGATTTACCTGTCCCCCCAAGGCCGTCAACTGACTCAGTCGGCGGTACGCGAGTTGGCGAATCTGGATGCATTGATCCTGATTGCCGGTCGCTATGAAGGCATTGACGAGCGTTTTATCGAGGCTCATGTCGATGAAGAGTGGTCGATTGGCGACTATGTACTGTCTGGCGGCGAGCTGCCGGCGATGGTCCTGATCGATGCGGTTACACGACTGCTGCCCGGAGCTTTAGGGCATGCGGACTCCGCCGAGGAAGATTCCTTTACGGATGGTCTGCTGGATTGCCCGCACTACACCCGACCTGAGGTGTATGCGGATCAGCGTGTTCCCGACGTATTGCTAAGTGGCAATCACGCGCACATCCGGCGTTGGCGTTTACAGCAGTCCCTTGGTCGGACCTTTGAACGACGCGCCGATCTTCTGGAAAGCCGCTCGCTTTCTGGAGAAGAGAAGAAGCTGCTCGAGGAATACATCCGCGAGCGGGACGATAGTTAACAACGTATCGATGGTAGATCCGACGATTTACCTTAGGAGCACAGCATGACTAACAAAATCATCCTTGCACTCGAAGCAGAGCAGATGACCAAAGAAATCCCTACCTTTGCCCCGGGCGACACCATTGTCGTTCAGGTGAAAGTGAAGGAAGGCGACCGTTCGCGTCTGCAAGCGTTCGAAGGTGTTGTTATCGCCAAGCGTAACCGCGGCGTAAACAGTGCATTCACCGTTCGTAAAATCTCCAACGGTGTTGGCGTAGAGCGTACTTTCCAGACCTACAGCCCGCAAATCGACAGCATGGCTGTCAAGCGTCGCGGTGACGTACGTAAAGCCAAGCTGTACTACCTGCGCGACCTGTCGGGTAAAGCAGCTCGCATCAAGGAAAAACTGGTTTAAGTCCAGCTTCCGATGCAAAAAAAGCAGCCTGCGGGCTGCTTTTTTGTTGCCCGCGATTTATCGTTCCGAACCGTATTGCCGGTTTTTGCCTGAGCCTCTATGCCTGCCATTGATCATCCACTGATAGACCAGTTTCTCGATGCGCTGTGGCTGGAGAAAGGTCTTTCCGATAACACCCGTGATGCCTATCGCAGCGACCTGGCACTGTTCAACGGCTGGTTGCAGGATAAAAACCTGGAATTGATCAACGCCGGTCGCGAGTTGATCCTCGATCACTTGGCCTGGCGCCTGGAGCAGAACTACAAGCCGCGTTCCACGGCGCGTTTCCTCTCCGGCGTGCGGGGCTTCTATCGCTATCTGCTGCGGGAAAAGCTGATCGCGGTCGATCCGACGCTGCGTGTGGACATGCCGCAACTGGGCAGACCGTTGCCCAAATCCCTGTCGGAAGCGGATGTGGAAGCGCTGTTGAAGGCGCCTGACCTGAGCGAAGCCATCGGCCAGCGTGATCGTGCCATGCTCGAAGTGCTCTACGCCTGTGGTTTGCGAGTGACGGAACTGATCAGCCTGACGCTGGAGCAGGTCAACCTGCGCCAGGGCGTGTTGCGGGTGATGGGCAAGGGCAGCAAAGAGCGGCTGGTGCCCATGGGGGAGGAGGCGATTGTCTGGGTCGAGCGCTACCTGCGCGATGGCCGTGGAGAACTGCTGGGCGGCCGTCCGAGCGACGTGTTGTTTCCCAGCCAGCGCGGTGAGCAGATGACGCGCCAGACCTTCTGGCATCGCATCAAGCATCAGGCCAAGGTCGCCGGGATCGGCAAATCGCTGTCGCCGCACACCCTGCGTCATGCCTTCGCCACCCACTTGCTCAATCACGGTGCCGACTTGCGGGTGGTGCAGATGCTGCTCGGCCACAGCGACCTGTCGACCACCCAGATCTACACCCATGTTGCCCGGGCGCGGCTGCAGGACCTGCACGCCAGGCATCATCCGCGGGGGTGAGCGCTGGTCCCCAGTGGGAGCGGGCTTGCTCGCGAAAGCGGTGTATCAGATACAAATTACGTGACTGACACACCGCTTTCGCGAGCAAGCCCGCTCCCACAGACAAGCTGTTCCTCATGGCAATTGATCGTTCGCCAGCGCCTTGTATCACCGGCATTCGGCCCTGCGGCCCTTATGTGGTAGGCTTTGCCGGTTTGCACGATGGGCGATTATGACCCGGTGTTTCGGCACGGGCGTTCTGATCGTCCCATTTGTCCGCCTTCAGGAGTTCTCATGCGTCTGACCCAGATTTTCGCCGCCGCAGCCATTGCGTTGGTCAGCACCTTTGCCGTCGCCGATGACGCGGCCGACAAAGCCATCCGTAAAAGCCTGGAAAACCTCCAGCTCGAAGTCCCGGTAGAAAGCATTTCCGCCAGCCCCTTGCCCGGCCTGTACGAAGTCAAGCTCAAGGGCAGCCGAGTCCTCTACGCCAGCGCCGACGGCCAGTACGTGGTGCAGGGCTACATGTTCCAGCTCAAGGACGGCAAGCCGGTCAACCTGACCGAGAAGACCGAACGCCTGGGCATCTCCAAGCTGATCAACGACATCCCGGTTGCCGAAACCGTGGTCTACCCGGCCATCGGCGAAACCAAGTCGCACATCACCGTGTTCACCGACACCACCTGCCCGTACTGCCACAAACTGCACGCCGAAGTGCCTGAGCTGAACAAGCGCGGCATCGAAGTGCGTTACGTCGCGTTCCCGCGCCAGGGCCTGGGTTCGCCAGGTGACGAGCAACTGCAGGCGGTCTGGTGCTCGAAAGACAAGAAAGCGGCCATGGACAAGATGGTCGATGGCAAGGAAATCAAGGCCGCCAAGTGCGACAACCCGGTTTCCAAGCAGTTTGCCCTCGGCCAGTCGATTGGCGTGAACGGCACGCCGGCCATCGTTTTGGCCGACGGTCAGGTGATTCCGGGCTATCAGCCTGCGCCACAAGTCGCCAAACTGGCACTGGGCGCGAAGTGATTTCGCATCGCCAGGGCATGGTCCTGGCGGTCATGGTCCGGTGGCAGTATTGGCCGGACCATCAATAGAGAGCCGCGAACCTGCGGCTGTTTTCACGGCCGGCCTCGTGTCGGCCGTTTTATGGGGAGTTCACAGTGAAACCGGTCAAAGTAGGCATCTGTGGGTTAGGGACCGTCGGTGGCGGAACCTTCAACGTACTTCAGCGCAACGCCGAGGAAATTGCTCGTCGTGCCGGGCGTGGGATCGAAGTGGCACAAATTGCCATTCGCACGCCAAAGCCTCAGTTCCAAACGACCGGTATTGCGATTACCACCGATGTCTTCGAAGTGGCCACGAACCCTGAGATCGACATCGTCATAGAGCTGATGGGCGGCTATACCGTTGCCCGCGAGCTGGTACTCAAGGCCATCGAGAATGGCAAGCATGTGGTCACCGCGAACAAGGCGCTTATCGCCGTTCACGGTAATGAGATTTTCGCCAAGGCGCGCGAGAAGGGCGTGATTGTCGCGTTCGAAGCGGCCGTGGCCGGTGGCATTCCGGTGATCAAGGCGATCCGTGAAGGCCTGTCTGCCAACCGTATCAACTGGGTGGCGGGCATCATCAACGGCACCGGCAACTTCATCCTGACGGAAATGCGCGAGAAGGGTCGCACCTTCGAAGACGTGTTGGTCGAGGCCCAGGCACTGGGGTACGCCGAAGCGGATCCAACCTTCGACGTCGAAGGCATCGATGCAGCGCACAAGCTGACGATCCTGGCGTCCATCGCGTTCGGTATCCCGCTGCAGTTCGACAAGGCCTACACCGAAGGCATCACCAAGCTGACCACCGCTGACGTGAACTACGCCGAGGCGCTGGGCTACCGCATCAAGCACCTCGGCGTGGCGCGCAGCACTGCCGCCGGCATCGAGTTGCGCGTGCACCCGACGCTGATCCCGGCCGATCGCCTGATCGCCAACGTCAACGGCGTGATGAACGCGGTGATGGTCAACGGCGATGCTGCCGGCTCGACCCTGTTCTACGGTGCGGGTGCCGGCATGGAGCCGACCGCTTCGTCGGTGATCGCCGACCTGGTTGACGTGGTTCGCGCCATGACTTCCGATCCGGAGAACCGCGTGCCGCACCTGGCCTTCCAGCCGGATTCGCTGTCGGCCCATCCGATCCTGCCGATCGAAGCCTGCGAAAGCGCCTATTACCTGCGCATCCAGGCCAAGGACCATCCGGGCGTACTGGCCCAGGTGGCGAGCATCCTGTCGGAGCGTGGCATCAACATCGAATCGATCATGCAGAAAGAAGTCGAAGAGCATGACGGCCTGGTGCCGATGATCCTGCTGACCCACCGTGTGCTGGAGCAGCGCATCAACGACGCGATCGCCGCCCTGGAAGCCCTGGCTGGCGTAGTCGGCCCGGTGGTGCGGATCCGCGTCGAGCACCTGAACTAAGCCGTTATCGTTCACCGGGCCCGTCAGCGGCCCGGCTTTGCGAACACTGTCCATTGGAGTCAGTCATGCGTTACATCAGTACCCGCGGCCAGGCACCGGCCCTGAATTTCGAAGACGTCCTGCTGGCCGGTCTGGCCACTGACGGCGGTTTGTACGTCCCGGAAAACCTGCCCCGTTTCACCCAGGAAGAAATCGCTTCCTGGGCCGGCCTGCCGTATCACGAGCTGGCTTTCCGCGTCATGCGCCCGTTCGTGACCGGCAGCATTCCGGACGCCGATTTCAAGAAGATCCTGGAAGAAACCTACGGGGTCTTCGCCCACAGCGCCGTGGCCCCGCTGCGTCAGTTGAACGGCAATGAATGGGTGCTGGAGCTGTTCCACGGCCCAACCCTGGCGTTCAAGGATTTCGCCCTGCAACTGCTCGGCCGCCTGCTCGACTACGTGCTGGAAAAACGCGGTGAGCGCGTGGTGATCGTCGGTGCGACCTCCGGCGATACCGGTTCGGCCGCCATCGAAGGCTGCAAGCACTGCGAAAACGTCGACATCTTCATCCTCCATCCGCATAACCGGGTGTCGGACGTGCAACGTCGACAGATGACCACTATCTTCGGTGAGAACATCCACAACATCGCCATCGAAGGCAACTTCGATGACTGCCAGGAAATGGTCAAGGCCAGCTTCGCCGACCAGAGCTTCCTCAAGGGCACGCGCCTGGTGGCGGTGAACTCTATCAACTGGGCGCGGATCATGGCCCAGATCGTCTACTACTTCCACGCCGCCCTGCAGTTGGGCGGTCCGGCGCGCTCGGTATCGTTCTCGGTGCCGACCGGCAACTTCGGCGACATCTTCGCCGGTTACCTGGCGCGCAACATGGGCCTGCCGATCAACCAGTTGATCGTTGCCACCAACCGCAACGACATCCTGCACCGCTTCATGAGCGGCAACCAGTACGTCAAGGAAACCCTGCACGCCACGTTGTCGCCGTCGATGGACATCATGGTGTCGTCGAACTTCGAACGCCTGCTGTTCGACCTGCACGGTCGCAACGGCGCGGCGATCGCGGGCCTGATGGACAGCTTCAAGCAGGGTGGCGGTTTCAGTGTCGAGCAGGAGCGCTGGACCGAAGCCCGCAAGCTGTTCGACTCGTTGGCCGTGGATGACGCGCAAACTTGCGAAACCATCGCCGAAGTATTCGAGCAGACCGGCGAAGTGCTGGACCCGCACACCGCCATCGGCGTCAGGGCCGCACGCGAATGTCGCCGCAGCCTGGACATCCCGATGGTGATCCTGGGCACCGCACACCCGGTCAAGTTCCCCGATGCGGTGGAGAAGGCCGGCGTTGGCAAGGCGCTGGAACTGCCTGCGCACCTGGCGGACCTGTTCGAGCGTGACGAGCGCTGCACCGTGCTGCCCAACGAGCTGAAAGCCGTGCAGGCCTTCGTCAGCCAGCATGGCAATCGCGGCAAGCCGTTGTAACCGGCGTCCACCGACATCGCGGGCTTTCCTCGCCCCCTGTGGGAGCGAGCCTGCTCGCGATTGCGGTGTGTCAGCCTGACATTCCTTTACTGACAGCCCCTCATCGCGAGCAGGCTCGCTCCCACAGAGGGAGGCATCCGTCCTCCCGACCAGCGCCACGCCGCTGTTTTTTCCCTGTCATATTCCCCATGCATCCTCCTTGGACCAGAGACGCAGCTTCGCGCTCTGCATCCCGAACTTTCTTCTCGTGCCGGCGGTCATTTACTGTAGACACGCCCCTGGCACTTCGTTTTCGGACTATTGAGTGGTGATCGAGATGGAAAGTATCTGCCTATTGCTCGGTGAGGCTCTGAGCCCGTATCAGGTGACATTGACACCGTCAGGCACCCATGGCGAATGCCTGGTGACCTTGAAGAGCGCCACCGGCGCTATCGTCGTCGAACGACCTTTCAACCAGGCTCAGTTGACCGACAAGCGTTTGCTCACCGATGTGGTCGACGGTTTGCACCGCGATCTGATGATTGCCGAAGGGCGCCTGGAACCCTGTGTGATTGCGGCGTTGCGCAATGCCGCACAGGAAAAGGTCGTGGCTCGCGCTTAAGTGAATTTTCTTTCACGGGAACCTTCCCGGCCCAACGCCGGTCAGAGTTTGTAACAGCAGGATCAAGCATTGTGCTCCGGTGCTTGGCGCTTGCTGCCACTGGTCTTGATATAGGCCACGTTTAACCCCGAGTCGTCTCCCCACTTCTCGGGGTTTCTTTTTGCCCGCGATTTGTCACGGCCGCCCTTGTTGCTCGAAATACGCCCTGGATTCCTCCAGGTAGGCGCTGCGACTTTCCGGGTCCAGCCATGCAGAGTAGGCCTCGCTCAAATGCTGGTGAGGCAGTTTGCGCAGCAACTGGTTGATCTCGCTGATTGCCTGCCGGCCCTTGGGCGTGTCGGTACAACCGATGTACCCCGACAGGTACTTTTCCGCACCCCGGATCGGATAAAACTGCAGCTCATCCTCCGCAATACCCTGCTGTTGGGCCTGATAGCGAATCTCCGGGCGGTAGCCCAGCAGGAAGCGCAAACGACCCAGGCGCTGCATCTGCAGCAGGCTGCCCAGGGCATCGTTGCCGTAGTGCGGGGTCAGCGCCTCGGCCGGCGCCCGTTTGAGCAACGCATCCAGGTACTCGCCATAGTTGCGTTCGGCAATCACGCCCAATTGCTCGCGACCGCTGGCCAGCAATTGCGCCAGGTCCACTTCGCCGTCATGCAGGTAGGGGGCAATCACTTCATGATCGACCCGGCGCACGGCCAGGCCGTTACTCATGGCACGAAACACCGGGATGGAAAACGCGATCCAGCGCTCGCGCTCCCGGCTCCAGTTCAAGGCCGCATCGCACGTCAGGGAAGGCTCGTGGAGCATTTGCAGGGCGCGGGCGCGATTGACCCGCATCAGGACATGCCGGTATTGCGGCATGTCTGCGGTCAACAGGGGCAACAACTGGTCGATCACGCCCTGGCCCTTTTTCGGCCCTTCGAAAATCGTCAGTGGGGGCAGGTCGCGCAAGAGCCAGATCAGGGTTTCCCTGGGTTGGGCCATGGCCGAAGGCACCGGGCCGGCGAGCAGCCAAGCCATCGCGAACGTGCATGCGACCTTCACACCCCACGACAAGTTGTGCGGGGTGAGGGGCGCAAGCGGGCGCCTCAGCTTAGATGGCCCCGTCTTTGCGCAGCTGTGCGATCTGTTCCGTGTCGTAGCCAAGATCGTTGAGTACCTGCACATTGTGTTCGCCCAACTGCGGCCCGACCCATTGCGAAGTGCCAGGTGTCTCTGAGAGTTTCGGCACGATTCCCGGCATCTTGAAATCTTTGCCATCCGGCAGCTTCGCCTTCAAGAACATTTCCCGCGCCAGGTATTGCGGATCGCTGAACATGTCCTCGGCACTGAAGATCCGGCTGGCGGGCACCTCGGCCTGATTCAACTGCTGCATGACCGTGTCCAGCGGCAGCGAGTTGACCCAGCGATCGATGACCCCATAAAGCTCGTCCCGGCGGCTGTCGCGCCCGTCGTTGCTGGCCAGCGTCGGGTCGTTGGCCAGGTCTTCGCGGCCGATGACCCGCATGAAGCGCTTGAAGATCGCGTCGCCGTTGGCGCCGATCTGCACGTGCTTGCCATCGGCGCTGGTGTGGATCGACGACGGCGTGATGCCCGGCATGATGTTGCCGGTACGTTCACGGATGAAACCGAACACGTCGAACTCCGGGACCATGCTTTCCATCATGGCGAAGATCGCTTCGTACAACGCCACATCGACCACCTGGCCGAGGCCGCCGTTGACTTCGCGATGACGCAGCGCCATCAGCGCCCCGATCACGCCCCACAGCGCGGCAATCGAGTCACCGATGGAAATCCCGGTGCGTACCGGTGGCCGGTCCTCGAAACCGGTGATGTAGCGCAGACCGCCCATGGACTCGCCGACGGCGCCGAAGCCTGGCTGATCCTTCATCGGGCCGGTCTGGCCGAACCCCGACAGGCGCACCATGACCAGCTTCGGGTTCAGCGCGTGCAGGACATCCCAACCCAGGCCGAGCTTCTCCAGGACACCGGGGCGAAAGTTCTCGATCAGGATGTCCGCCTCGCCCAGCAGTTTTTTCAGGATCGCCAAGCCCTGCGGGTGTTTCAGGTTCAGGGTCAGGGACTTCTTGTTCCGTGCCTGGACGAACCACCAGAGGGAAGTGCCTTCGTACAGCTTGCGCCATTTGCGCAATGGATCGCCGCCATCGGGAGACTCGATCTTGATCACTTCGGCACCGAATTCACCGCAGATGCGCGAGGCAAACGGCCCGGCAATCAACGTGCCCAGTTCGATGATTTTCACCCCTGAGAGGGGTTTGGCGGATAACGACATGCTGAATCCTGTAGGACAAGGCTTGGCTGATAGAGCGTTTTAGCACAGCCAACCGTCCGGCGTGCAAGGTTGATGGTCAGCAATTCGTTGAATGCCCGTCGCATCGGTTAGACTTGCCGCCTTTCCACGTATCAAGAAGCCCGTTCATGGCCCAGCCGTCCACGACCTACAAGTTTGAACTGAACCTCACCGACCTCGACCGCAGCATCTACGAGTCAGTGAAGCAGACCATCGCCCGTCATCCGTCGGAAACCGAAGAACGCATGGCCGTGCGCCTGCTGGCATACGCCCTTTGGTACAACGAACAGCTGTCGTTTGGCCGCGGTCTGTCGGACGTTGATGAGCCGGCGCTGTGGGAAAAGAGCCTGGACGATCGCGTCCTGCACTGGATCGAAGTCGGCCAGCCGGACGTCGATCGCCTGACCTGGTGCTCGCGCCGTACCGAACGCACCAGCCTGCTGGCCTACGGCAGCCTGCGTGTCTGGGAAGGCAAGGTGATCCCGGCGATCAAGAACCTGAAGAACGTGCACATTGCGGCCGTTCCGCAGGATGCCCTGGACATTCTGTCCAAGGACATGCCACGGGTGATCAAATGGGACGTGATGATCAGTGACGGGACGATTTTCGTGACCGACGACCGGGGTCAGCACGAAGTCCAGTTGCAGTGGCTGAGCGGCGAACGCGGCTGATTTTTCAGCGTATCGTCCGGTTTTATCCTACGTATCCAAGAGAAGCACCTGTCACCCCATGCGCATCGAACCTCGCCTGTTGCCCGAAACCCTGCCATTCCTCGGTGATCTGCCGCCGCTGCTGACGCGTCTGTACGCGGCGCGGGGCGTGCAGACCGAGGCTGAACTGGACAAGAGCCTGGCACGGCTGATTCCGTTTCAGCAGCTCAAGGGCATCGACGCGGCGGTCGATCTGCTGGTGACGGCCCTGGAGCAGCGCCAGCGGATTCTGATCGTCGGCGACTTCGACGCGGACGGCGCCACGGCCAGTACCGTGGGCACGTTGGGCCTGCGCCTGTTGGGCGCCGCGCATGTCGACTACCTGGTGCCGAACCGTTTCGAGTACGGCTACGGCCTGACACCGGAAATCGTCGAGGTGGCGCTGACTCGTGGGCCGCAGCTGTTGATCACCGTGGACAACGGCATCTCCAGCGTCGAGGGCGTGGCGGCAGCGAAGAAGGCCGGGCTCAAGGTGCTGGTCACTGATCACCACTTGCCGGGCGACGAGCTGCCGCTGGCCGATGCCATCGTCAATCCTAACCAGCCCGGTTGCGACTTTCCGAGCAAGGCACTGGCCGGTGTCGGGGTGATTTTTTATGTGCTGATGGCCCTGCGCGCGCGGTTGCGCAGCCTCGGCTGGTACAACAGCCAGCCGCAGCCGAATATCGGCGAGTTGCTCGATCTGGTGGCGCTGGGCAGCGTCGCCGACGTGGTGCCGCTGGATGCCAATAACCGGATCCTGGTGCACCAGGGCCTGGAGCGGATTCGCGCCGGGCGTGCGCGGCCGGGGATCAAGGCGATCCTCGAAGTCGCCAAGCGCGACCCTGCGCGCATCACCTCCACCGACCTGGGGTTCATCGTCGGTCCGCGCTTAAATGCGGCGGGGCGCCTGGATGACATGAGCCTGGGCATCGAGTGCCTGCTCACCGAGGATGCCGCTGTCGCGCGGGACATGGCCGCCCAGCTCGACGGCATGAACCAGGACCGTAAATCCATCGAACAGGGCATGCAGCGCGAGGCGCTGGCTCAACTGAAGGATTTGCCGGTGGAATCGATGCCGTTCGGCCTGTGCCTGTTCGACCCCGAGTGGCACCAGGGGGTGATCGGCATCCTGGCGTCGCGCATGAAAGAGCGCTATTTCCGCCCGACCATCGCCTTTGCCGATGCCGGCGACGGCCTGCTCAAGGGCTCGGGGCGCTCGGTCCAGGGGTTTCACATTCGCGACGCCCTGAGCGTGGTCGCGGCGCAGCATCCCGACCTGATCAGCAAGTACGGCGGCCACGCGATGGCGGCGGGCCTGACGCTGCCCGAAGCGAATTTCCCGCTGTTCGCCGAAGCCTTCGACGCCGAAGTGCGCCGACAATTGCGCGAAGAAGACCTGACCGGGCGCCTGCTGTCGGACGGTACGCTGGCGGTCGAGGAGTTTCACCTCGAGCTGGCCCGTGCCTTGCGCCATGCCGGCCCTTGGGGCCAGCACTTCCCGGAGCCGTTGTTTCACGGGGTGTTCCAGCTGGTGGAGCAGCGTGTGGTTGGCGAGCGGCACCTCAAGGTGGTGCTCAAAAGCGAGTGCGGCTCGGTGAAGCTCGATGGCATCGCGTTCGGCATCGACCGCGATATCTGGCCGAACCCGACGATCAAATGGGTCGAACTGGCCTACAAACTCGACCTCAACGAGTTTCGCGGGGTTGAAACCGTACAGCTGATGATTGCCCACATCGAGCCGCGTTAAGCCATCGCGAGCCGGCTCGCCCCCACGGGATTTGCATGTGCCACGTGGAAGCGAGCCGGCTCGCGAAGCGATTTCCGTCCCGCGAATTCCGCGGAACCCTCCGCCATCCCCCATTGTCGACTAGGCTCTAAGCACTGCTTGATTGGCCTTGTGACGTCTTGTCGAATTGTTTGCCCGCGGGGGCGGGTGCTGCGCCTTCTTTCCTGTCACTCGTCGACTTGTCAAACAGAACCCTGGAGCCTGACCACTGATTCGAGAGGTGCCCCATGAGTCTGCTGCTTGAACCCTACACCCTTCGCCAACTGACCCTGCTCAACCGCATCGCGGTGTCGCCAATGTGCCAGTATTCCAGCGTCGATGGCCTGGCCAATGACTGGCACCTGGTGCACCTTGGCAGCCGTGCAGTGGGCGGCGCCGGGCTGATTTTTACCGAAGCCACGGCCGTGACGGCCGATGGACGCATCACCGCGCAAGACCTCGGTTTGTGGAATGACCAACAGATCGAACCGCTGCAACGCATCACGCGTTTCATTGCCGCCCAGGGGGCTGTCGCGGGCATCCAGCTGGCACACGCCGGACGCAAGGCGAGCACCCATCGCCCATGGATCGGCAAACACGGCAGCGTCAAGCCCGAAGACGGCGGCTGGACCCCGGTCGGTCCGTCGCCCATCGCCTTCGACCCGCAACACACGCAACCCAAGCCGCTGGATGAAGGTGAAATCGCCGAGGTCATCCAGGCCTTCGTGGTGGCGGCACAACGTGCATTGACCGCCGGTTTCAAGGTGGTCGAGGTCCACGCCGCGCACGGTTACCTGCTGCATCAATTTCTCTCGCCGCTGAGCAACCAGCGGCGCGATCAATACGGTGGTTCGTTCGAAAACCGCATTCGTCTGGTGTTGCAAGTCACCGAAGCGGTGCGTGCGGTGTGGCCCGAGGAGCTGCCGGTGTTTGTCCGTGTCTCGGCCACCGATTGGGTCGAGGACGGCTGGAACCCAGATGAAACCGTGGAACTGGCGCGACGCCTGAAGGACCTGGGGGTGGACCTGATCGACGTGTCCTCGGGCGGCACGGCGGCCAACGCGGAAATTCCCACGGGCCCCGGCTACCAGACCCGTTTCGCCGAGCGGGTGCGCAAGGAATCCGGCATGGCCACCGGCACAGTCGGGATGATCACTGAACCGGCCCAGGCCGAGCACATTCTGCGCACGTGCCAGGCCGACATCATTTTCCTGGCCCGCGAACTGTTGCGCGATCCGTACTGGCCGCTGCACGCGGACGACGACCTGGGCGGGCGCAAGGCGGTCTGGCCGGCGCAGTACCAACGCGCGACCCACCGCGATCAGCCGATCCATGAGGCGGATTTGCGCGATTGATTGAATCGACACAACTCCGGCCGGGCTCCCCTGTAGGAGCAAGTTTGCTCCTACAGTTCAGGCCGGTACGGCGTGCGTGCGATTCAACCGCTTGTTGAACTCCAGCCACGCCCCCAGCAGGGCCATCAATCCGGCGCCCACCAGTGCAGTGAATATCTGCATGGCAAACGCGTCGTCGGTCATGGCGTTGATCATGTCGGCCAGCGGAGCCAGCAGTACCCCGAGGCAGAAGATTTCCAGGGAGTAACGCCCCATGCGACAGGATTGTTGCGCCAGCCAGTTTTGCGTCCAGCCGGTGTCCGGCAGCAGCCTGGCCGTGACATACGCCATGGCCAGGAAATGCAGAAGCCGCACGGGGGACAGGTCGGTCTTGCTGATCGGGTACAGCAGGTTGCTCAGCCAGGCTGGCATCACGGCGTCGTGTATTTCCGGCCAACGCCAGGAGAGGGTGATCACACCGGTGATGACCACGTACAAAGCCGCGCTGACAAATAACGGCTGACGGGCCAGCGGCCGGGTATCGGGCAAGCGCGCCTGCTGGCCGTGGCTGGCCGCGGCACCGCCGAGCACGAACAGCAACTGCCAGACGACCGGGTTGAAGTACCACACGCCATCCTTGATGGCCGCCAGGTTCCAGCCGAACCACGGCGCCAGCAGGTACACCGTCAACGACACCGCCACCGCGATCCAGGCCTTGTGCACCAGCAGCGGCAGCGCCAGCGGCAAACCGGCCAGCAACACGATGTACAGCGGCAGTGGGTCCATGAGGTTCGGTTTGAAGCGCAGCAGCAGTTCATCCGTGAGGGCCTGCTGCGGGTTGGTGATGAAATGCTGCATGCCCATTTCTTCCACCAGGTCCCGGGTTTCCACGTGGCTGTTGGCGAAGAACACGATGCCCATCAGCATCGCCAGAAGGAAAATGTGCACCACGTAGAGCACCCAGGCGCGGCGCAGGATTTTCAGGCAGGCGAACAGGTAACCGTCGCGCTTGAGGATTTTCCCGTAGGCCAGGACGGCGGCATAACCGGCCAGGAACACGAATATCTCGGCGGCGTCGCTGAAACCGAAGTTGCGCGGGGTGATTTGCCCCAGGGGGTTGTGCGGAACGTGATCCCAGAAGATGAAGATCAGCGCCAGGCCGCGGAAAAAGTCGATTCGGTGATCGCGTTCAGACGTCATGACAGCGGGCTCGTGAACGGGTGTTGATGTGAAGATTGCGCAGCGCCAGTGTCGCGCGCCGCACATAGCGGCGCGCAGGGTGGCGTGATTCGCCAATAAATGCAAAGTGGGGATATTACGGGATGTTGAAATGTTGTTTAACCGCTGGTCCGAAAACGACCATGACCTGTGATTTCTGACAGTAGACAGGCGCGCCTGGAGCCAGGACTGTAGGCAGCAGTTAAACAGGGTTCTCAACATGCGACGGTTATGGAAAGGCTTTTCCAGCTATGCCGTGATTGGGGTCGCCAACACCCTCATTCATTGGCAGATGTTCTTCGTCCTGACCACGGCCGCCGAGCTCAGCCAGGCACTGGGCAATTTCCTGGCGTTTTGCGTTGCCGCCTCGTTTTCCTTCTATGTGAACGCCGTCTATACGTTCAACTCGCGGGTGTCGATGTGGCGCTACCTGCTCTTCGTCGGCTTCATGGGCATGCTCAGCTACGGCCTGGGCTTCATCGCTGACAGCTATGGCATACGCCGCCTGGTGACGGTCGTTACGTTTTCGCTGCTGAGTCTGTTCCTGGGTTTTCTCTACGCCAGGTTTGTCGTGTTTCGGGACGCTGAAGCTTGAACATCTCGCTGGTCGTGCCGGTGTACAACGAGGAGTTGGCCATTCAGGGGTTCTATCGAGCGGTGCGCAATGAACCTTCCCTGAGTACGCACCGGATCGAAATCATATTCATCAACGATGGCAGCTCCGATAGCACGGCGGATCTGGCCCAGGCCATCGCGCTGCACGATGCCGATGTGGTCTTGATCAATTTCTCGCGCAACTTCGGCAAGGAGCCCGCGTTGTTCGCCGGCCTGGAGTACGCCAGTGGCGATGTCGTCATCCCCATGGACGTTGATCTGCAAGACCCGATAGACGTTATCCCAAGATTGATCAGCGAATGGCAAAACGGCGCCGACGTCGTACTGGCCAAACGTCTTCATCGGTCCTGCGATAGCCTCCTCAAGCGTCAGTTTGCGGCTTTGTTCTATCAATTGCTCAACCGGATGGCTTCGACCCGCATCGAAGAAAATGTGGGCGACTTTCGCTTGATGGACAGGAAAGTCGTGGAGGTGATCAAGGGCCTGCCAGAGCAGCAGTTGTATATGAAGGGCGTGTTGTCCTGGGCTGGGTTCACGACATGCATTGTCGAATACGAGCGGGCTCCACGGGCTGTCGGGCGGAGCAAGTTCAATGGTTGGAAGTTGTGGAACCTGGCGCTGGAAGGCATCACTTCGTTCAGCACCGTGCCGCTGCGGGTCTGGTCCTACGTGGGCGGCGTCATTTCGCTGATGGCGCTGGGCTATGCGGTCTACATGGTGCTGGACAAGCTACTGTTCGACAACGATGTGCGCGGGTATCCGTCGCTGATGACTGCAGTTCTGTTTCTGGGTGGGGTTCAACTGATCGGTATCGGCATCCTTGGCGAATACATCGGGCGGATCTATATGGAGGCCAAGCATCGGCCGCGGTATGTCATACGGAACATCGTCAGGAACAGCGACCCCTCACTCAAACGTGTTGTATGAGCTCGATACAAGAAGTTTCCAAGGTTCAGGCGCTCCAGGGAAGAGGGGTGATCAGCCCATGGCCGCTGATCATACTGGCGGGGCTGGCGTTGGTTGTCAGATTTCACGGCATTACGGTTCCGGTGATCTGGTACGACGAAAGCTATAGCCTGTCGTTGAGTGAGCGTTCACCTGCATCGATCTGGTTTGCAACGGCAGTGGATGTTCATCCGCCGTTGTATTACGTGCTTCTTCATTACTGGATGCTGCTGTTTGGCAATGGCGTCGCGGCTGTGCGCGGCCTGAGTGCAGTGGCAGACGTCGGGGCACTGCTGTTGTCGGTCAAGCTGATGAGCCTCGTCGCCACGCAGAGGGCGGCTTTTATCGCGGGGTTGCTGCTGGTGCTGCTACCGATATCGGTGCGGTATAGCCAGGAAGCCCGTATGTACACTTTGCTGGGGTTCTGGCTGATGGCGGCCAGTGTTTCCCTGGTCAGCTGGGTCCGACAGCCGCACTGCATGCGTTATCCGGTCATGTACGTCGTGCTGATGACCGCTGCTTTTTACACGCATTACTTTGCAGCATTGTGCGTGCCAGTGCATTGGTTGTATTGGTCAGGCGCTGGCAGCGGCCGGCCTGCGGCATTAGCGTGGCGCAGGTGGCTCTCGGTCAACGTCGCGATTGTCATCCTGTATTTGCCGTGGCTGCCTCATCTTGTCGGGCAATCAGTGCGCATGAAAGGGCTTGAGTGGATCAGCCCGACCACATGGAACATGCTGCCGGAACTGGTTTCGCAATTTGTCGCAATGGCGTCGCCCCCCGGCGACCGAACGTGGGTCGCCTCGGTTATCCTGGCCCTCATGATCATCTGCGCTACGCAGGCGGTGCGCTACGGGCGCATTGATCGCCGTTCAGCGCTGCTGATCGTTGCCTACTTCTTCTTACCGGTGGTCACGGTTTTTGTCTCGTCCTGGGCCAAGCCCATTTTCGTTCCCAGGTATTTTGTATTTGCGGCAGTCGGCTTGCCGTTGATCGTCGCGCTGGCGCTGGATGGGTTGGCAATGCGACGACCCGTGCTGGCAAGTATATGCTTGAGCGTTTTTATCGCCGGTGAAGTACATGGATTGATCAAGGTGTTCACCCAGTGCGATGGACTGAACGGCACGTATGAACGCAACATGATCCGGCCGGATATTCTGGCGGATGGCATCAAGCAACAGCTTCAGGCGGGGGACGAGATCATTGTCGATGGCCCGTTCTGGTACTTGCCGTTTAGCTACTACAACAACACGGGGATTGAGCCCAGGATCTATGTGGGAAGAATGGAGGTTCCTCATGTGCTGGGTGGTGGAGCTCTTATTCCCCAGCGTCTGGATTGGACCTTTTCCATTGATGATGCCCTGACGTCCCGCCCGAGAAATAGAGTCTGGTGGGTGACAGGCGAGCCCGATCCCCAGGGCCCCATCTCTTTCCCGAGTGGGTGGAGACAAATCCTGACCCTCAAGGGCGGTGACGTAGAGGCGTTGTTGTTTGTTCGGGGCAATGAGCCCTGAACAACCGGGACGCTGTTGACGTCAGGCCGCTGCCACTTCATTAGGCTCAAAACTGTCCGCCCGCGCCATCTGCCACATCCGCGAATAGAATTCGCCGTTCACTTCGCCGGTCAGCAGTTCCCCTGGCTTGAGGAAGACGTGCAACTGCGAGAACAGCTTGATCTCGGTCGCCGACATGCGTCGCACCAAGTGCTTGGCCGACAGTTGCGACGGGTGTTCGAGGCCGGCGGCGGCGAGCATTTCGGCCAGGCCCTTGAGGGTGTTGCGGTGGAAGTTGTAGACGCGCTGGGCCTTGTCCGGCACCACCAGGGCGCGCTGGCGCAGGGTGTCCTGGGTGGCGACGCCGGTCGGGCACTTGTTGGTGTGGCAGCTTTGCGACTGGATGCAGCCGATGGCGAACATGAAGCCGCGGGCCGAGTTGGCCCAGTCGGCACCGATGGCCAGGACGCTGGCGATGTCGAAGGCGCTGACGATCTTGCCACTGGCGCCGAGTTTGATCTTGTCCCGCAGGTTCAGGCCGACCAGGGTGTTGTGCACGAACAGCAGGCCTTCGCGCATCGGCACGCCGATGTGGTCGGTGAACTCCACCGGCGCTGCGCCGGTGCCGCCTTCCTTGCCATCGATGACGATGAAGTCCGGCAGGATGCCGGTTTCCAGCATCGCCTTGGCGATGCCCATGAATTCCCAGGGATGGCCCAGGCACAGTTTGAAGCCCACCGGTTTGCCACCCGACAGTTCACGCAACTGCTGGATGAACTGCATCAGTTCGATCGGCGTGGAAAACGCGCTGTGTCGCGATGGCGAGATGCAGTCTTCGCCCATCAGGATGCCTCGGGTCTCGGCGATTTCCCGGGTGACTTTGTGTTTGGGCAGAATCCCGCCGTGGCCGGGTTTGGCGCCCTGGCTCATCTTGATCTCGATCATCCGCACTTGCGGTGTCTGCGCCTGGGCGGCAAAACGTTCCGGGTCGAAGCGACCGTCTGCAGTGCGGCATCCGAAATAGCCGCTGCCGAGTTCCCAGGTCAGGTCGCCGCCGTTTTCCCGGTGATAGGCACTGATGCTGCCTTCGCCGGTGTCGTGGGCGAAGTTGCCGAGCTTGGCGCCCTGGTTCAGCGCGCGAATGGCGTTGGCGCTGAGCGAGCCGAAGCTCATGGCCGAGATGTTGAACACCGAGGCCGAATACGGCTGCGTGCACTGCGGGCCGCCCACCGTGACGCGGAAACTGCTCGGGTCGCTCAACGGTGCCGGGCGCATCGAATGGCCGATGAATTCGAAGCCGGACTGATACACGTCGATCAGGGTGCCGAAGGGTTTGTCGGCGCTTTCGTTCTTGGCCCGCGAGTAGACCAGCGAGCGCTGGGCCCGGGAGAAGGGCAGGGCGTCGCTGTCGGATTCGAGCAGGTACTGGCGGATTTCCGGGCGAATCCCCTCGACCAGATAACGGATGTTGCCCAGGATCGGGTAATTGCGGCGCACCGCGTGAGGGCTTTGCAGCAGATCGAACACGCCGATCAGGCTGAGCACCAGGGTGACGGCGGTGATTGGCCAGAGCCAGTCGTGCTCCAGGAAGGGCAGGCTGGCGAGGGTGAAGATCACGCACGCGGCAAAGAAGGCATAGCGGCTCAGGAGTGACAGGCTCATACGGTTTCCTTGGTTCGGACTCAATAGCGTGGCTGATGACAACATTGTGGGAGCGAGCCCTGCTCGCGAAATCGTCGGGTCAGTCGACGTCAAGGTTGAATCAACAATCGTATTCGTCGGAGTGCCGCCCAGAGTCGGCTCGCTCCCACATGAAGGCTGCGCAATCAGGCATTTTGCGCCTGCAGAAAAATCGAAAACAGCTCCGACTGGGACTTGATCCCCAGCTTGCTGTACATGTGTTTCTTATGGACTTTCACGGTTTCGACGGAGATTTCCAGCTTGCGGGCGATTTCCTTGCTCGAGCAGCCGCTGAGCATCAGGCGCCCTACGTCCAGCTCCCGGGCGGTCAGTTGAGCGCCCTTGAGTTGCTGCACCGAGGCTTCCAGTTGCACTCGCCAGTCACCCTGCACCGGCGCGGGCGCGAGGGCCACGACCTCGTTGATTTCGTACGGCAGGCGCTGGCGCAACAGGCCGAGCACCCACGGCTGGATCAACGACAGCAGGGCAATCTGCCCGGCGCTGAAGCGTTGCTTGCTGCCCAGTGACAGACACAGCGTGCGCTCGCCTTCGAGCTGACAATTAAACTGGATTTCGTCAGCCACGACATTCACACGAAAGTATCGTTGATAGTACTCGGTGAGTTCGAAATGCTCCGGTGCCACTTCCGATAAACGGTAGAGGCCGGTGCGCGACTGCTCGCGACAGGCGATGTAGAACGGGTCGAGCAGGTACAGGCCGCGCAGGTAATCCTGGAACAACGGGTCGGGGCCGCCATCTTCGCCGGGGCACTCGGCGAACACCTGCGGGTGTTGATCGGCGCTGAACAGCAGCGCGACCCAGCTGTCGCAGGGTACGTATTGATCGAGCAGGCGCACCAGTTGCGTCCAGAAATTGGGCTTGTCCAGTGCGTCGATCAGTTGCCCTACCGAACGGTGCCAGGCGATGTCGTCCAGCGCGAGTGTCATGGCTCTACCCCTATGGTGTTACCCCGGCCGCGTGATTCCCTGGCCGGTTGCTTGCTGCGCATACTGGCGCACAGACACCGACCGGGCAATCTTTCTGCCGCCCGGCCACCAGAACAAGGGATACCCATGAAGGTCGAACTCGCCCAATTGGCGGGCCGTGACAACGACACGGCTTACAACCTCGAACGCGCACTGGCAGCGATTGCCGGCTGCGCGGCCGACACGCACTTGATCATGTTTCCGGAAAGCCACCTGATGGGCTTCCCGTCGGCCGCTACCGTGGCCGCCGTGGCGGAACCGCTGGACGGTCCGAGCGTCAGCGCGATTGTCGCTGCGGCCCGTGAACGCAATGTGGCCGTAGTGATCGGCACCGCCGAAAACGATAACGGCCGCTTCTTCAACACCACCCTGCTGATTACCCCCGAAGGCATCGCCCTGAAATACCGCAAGACCCATCTATGGGCCTCGGACCGCGGCGTGTATGAAGCGGGTGACCGCTATGCCACCTGCCTGTGGAACGGTGTGCGGGTCGGGCTGCTGATCTGCTACGACATCGAATTCCCGGAAACCGCCCGCGCCCTGGCGCAACTGGGCGCCGAACTGTTGATCGTCACCAACGGCAACATGGACCCCTACGGCCCGACGCACCGCACCGCGATCATGGCCCGCGCCCAGGAAAACCAGGCATTCGCGGTGATGGTCAACCGGGTGGAGGAAGGTGACGGCGGCTTGCTGTTTGCCGGCGGCAGTGCGCTGGTCGATCCGCTGGGCACGTTGCTGTTCGAGGCCGGACGTGATGAAGGCCGGTTTGCGGTGGAGCTGGACCTGAACCAACTGACGGCGGCCCGCCAGGATTATCGTTACCTGGATGACCAGCGACTGAAGCTGCCGGGGGAGAGGGTCGAGCATGCTGACGGATTGCGGGAGTTGCTGATTCCCAAGGGCTGACCCTGCACCGGGTCGCTTGCAAGGGCCCATCGCGAGCAGGCTGGCTCCCACGGAGTGCCTTTTCAATGGCATCGACTGTGGCCGCGGGCCGCTCGCGATGAGGCCCTGCCAGACAACACTTTTGCTTGAACCGAAGAACAATAAAGCAACACCCGAAAACCCTGCGCCGAACTCGGCTCTGCCATAAATCCAATAATTCCGGAGTAGTCGCTCATGGCTCGTTTGCAACGCACCCTTTCATTGGGGTCGGTGGTGCTGTTTGGCATCGCCTACATGACGCCGATCATTGTGCTCGGCACGTTCGGCATCCTCGCTCAATCCACCGAAGGCAGCGTGCCGGCCGCGTACCTGGCGGCACTGGTGGCGATGTTCTTCACCGCCATGAGCTACGGCCGCATGGCGTCGGCATTTCCCGTGGCCGGCTCGGCCTACAGCTACGTGCGCAAGGCCATCAGCCCCAAGCTGGGGTTCATTGCCGGTTGGGCGGTGTTGCTCGACTACCTGTTCCTGCCGATGGCGATCTGGCTGATCGGTGCGGCGTATCTGTATTCCGCGTTCCCGGCGGTGCCGCAATGGGTCTGGGTGCTGGCGTTCATCGGCATCACCAGCGCGATCAACATCGTCGGGCTGAAACTGGCCAATGGCATCAACGCCTTGTTGATGCTGGTGCAGTTTCTGGTGCTGATCGCCTTCGTTGCGTTGTGCGTGCATTACGTCGCGGGCGATGCGAGCACGCCATTGTGGTCGATGAAACCGTTCTTCAATGGCGACATGCAGATGCCGCTGATCATGAGCGGCGCCGCCATCGCCTGTTACTCGTTCCTCGGTTTCGACGCGGTCAGTACCCTCACCGAAGAAACCCGTGACCCGCGCCGCACCATCCCGCGAGCGATCATGCTGATCACCCTGATCGGCGGGCTGATCTTCGTCGGCGTGTCGTACTTCGTGCAGATCGCGCACCCTTCGTTCCAGTTCGACAGCGTCGACTCGGCGGCTTATGAAATTGCCCGCAACATCGGCGGCGACCTGTTTGTGTCGATCTTCCTGATCGGCCTGATCGTCGGCCAGTTCGCGTCGGGCCTGTCGGCCCAGGCCAGTGGTTCGCGCCTGTTGTTCGCCATGGGCCGCGACGGTGTGTTGCCCAAGTCCTTCTTCGGCACCTTGCACGAACGCTTCGGCACGCCGATCAACAGCATCCTGCTGTGCGCGGCCGTCGCCCTGCTGGCGTTGAAACTGGACGTCACCACCTCGACCTCGTTCATCAACTTCGGCGCGTTCCTGGCCTTCAGCCTGGTCAACCTGTCGGTGATCTTTCACTACTGGATCGGTGGTGAGAAAAAAGGGCTGCGCGAGTTCGTGCTGTTCCTGTTGTTCCCCTTCATCGGCCTGGCGGCAGACTTGTGGCTGATGGTCAGCCTCGATCATCTGGCGATCTACCTGGGCCTGAGCTGGCTGGCGATCGGCGTGGTGTACCTGGCGGTGCTGACCGGTGGATTCCGCCGCCAGCCGCCGGAGATGGATTTTCAGGAAGCGTCGTAAGCGCAAACCTCCACCCCCGGTAGGCGCGAGCTCCCACGGGGGTGTTTTTTTCGGGGTGACGGCGCGAGGGCACTCATGTGATCCTTGCGCTTTTCCCTGAGGTCAACGCCGCGTCATGAGTCTTTCGCCCCGTATCATCCGCATCGCCGCCGCCCTGCTGATCGGTCCTGACGGCCGTACCCTGCTGGTGCGCAAGCGCGGCACCGAGGCCTTCATGCAACCGGGCGGCAAGATCGAAGCCCATGAACAACCGGTTCAGGCCCTGGCCCGCGAGCTGGAGGAAGAGTTGGGCTTGATCATCGATCCGGCACACGCCACTTACCTGGGGCCCTTCTCGGCACCGGCGGCCAACGAGCCGGGGTTTGTCGTACAGGCCGAGCTGTTCCAGCTGACGATCGATTCGCCGGTCACCCCGGCGGCGGAGATCGAAGAGGTGCGCTGGATCGACCCGACCACTGACGGCGACCTCAGTCTGGCGCCATTGACACGCGACCTGATCCTGCCGTTTTATCGAGCCTCGATGACCGCCATCGCCTGATCACCCACCGGCCAGGGACTGCGCCCATGATTCCGCTTCAAGACCTGCTGATCTTCGCTGCTGCTGCCTTGCTGATGGTGCTGACCCCAGGGCCGAACATGATCTACCTGATCTCCCGTTCGATCTGCCAGGGGCGCAAGGCCGGGGTGACTTCCCTGCTCGGCGTGGTGGCGGGTTTTTTCGTGCACCTGTTCGCGGCAGCGGCGGGGCTGACGGCGGTGTTCCTGGCGGTGCCGCTGGCCTATGAGGTCTTGAAGTGGGCCGGTGCGCTGTACCTGTTGTGGCTGGCCTGGCAAGCCGTCAAGCCGGGGGCGCGGTCACCCTTCGAAGCGCGTCAGTTGCCGCCGGACTCCTCGCGCAAACTGATCACCATGGGCTTTCTGACCAGTGCTCTGAACCCGAAAATCGCGGTGTTCTACCTGTCGGTGTTTCCGCAGTTCATTTCGCCTGAGCACGGGTCGGTGTTCACCCAGAGCATGCTCCTGGGGCTGACCCAGATCAGCGTCAGTTTCTGCGTCAACCTGCTGATCGCGATATTCGCCGCCGGCATTGCGTCGTGGTTCGTCAACAACCCGACCTGGTTGTCGGTGCAACGCTATTTCATGGGCTTTGTGCTGGCCGGGCTGGCGCTGCGGCTGATGTTCGAGCAACGGCGAGCGGCCTGATAAGCGAGCGGGGTCATTTGACGGCGCTGACCCCATCCAGGGTCGAGAACGAAGTGTCCTTGGCTGTCAGCAGGAAATCGCGCATGTACGGCGCATCCAGCATGTCTGCACGAATCCCCGCGTACAACGTCGCAAACAATCCTTTCTCGCCCAGGCGCTTGGCCTTGACGTAGCCCCGCGAGCTGTATTCGTGCAGCGCCCAGTGCGGCATGCCGCAAACCCCACGGCCGCTGGCCACCAATTGCATCATCATCACCGTCAGTTCCGAGGTGCGGACCTGCGCCGGTTCGATGTCGGCCGGTTCCAGGAAACGGGTGAAGATGTCCAGCCGGTCTCGCTCGACCGGGTAGGTGATCAGGGTTTCCGTGAGCAGGTCTTCGGGAACGATGTACGACTTGTTCGCCAGGCGATGCTGATTGGCGACCGCCAGCATCGCTTCGTAGGTGAACAGGGGCACATAGGTAATGCCGGCGATGTCCAGCGGGTCGGAGGTCACCACCAGGTCCAGGTCGCCTCGGGCCAGGGCGGGCAGGGGGGCGAAGGAGAAACCCGACGCCAGGTCGAGTTCGACTTCCGGCCAGGCATCGCGGAACTGGTCGATGGTCGGCATCAGCCATTGGAAGCAGCTGTGGCATTCGATTGCCATGTGCAAGCGCCCGGCGGTCCCGCCGGCCAGCCGCGCGATGTCGCGCTCGGCGCCCCGCAGCAATGGCAGGGTGGCCTCGGCCAGTTGCAGCAGGCGCAAACCGGCGCTGGTGAACCGCACCGGTTTGGTCTTGCGCACGAACAACGGCATCCCCAGCCGCTCCTCGAGCTCCTTGAACTGGTGGGACAGCGCCGATTGCGTCAGGTGCAGGCGCTCGGCCGCTTCCACCAGGCTGTCGGCTTCGCGCAGGGCGTGCAGGGTTTTCAGGTGACGGATCTCAAGCACCGGGGGCTCCATGAACAAAACTTGATGACAACGCACAAAGGTTGAGTTTGTCTCATGTTGGGTGGGCTGTCGATAACCTGTTTCGCCTGGCCTGTGAGAGAGCCCCCGGTTTTCCCTTACAGCTTTTCAAAGTGCGGCAGTACCGCCGATTTTTTGCCGATGTCGGCATAGGGCAGGTCGGCATTGTCCGCATGGGTCAGGAAACGATGCTCGGGCAGCTTCAAATGGGCTTTCTCGAAAGCACCCAGGGCCGCCGAGGCCTTGGCATAGTGGAAGTGGGCGTACCACAGCACTTTCGCCGGCGTCTGTGTCAGGTCCCAGATTTCGTATTCCTGCATGAAGTCGCTGCGGCCATCCCGGCGTTTGCCCAGGTTGGCGATGGGGCGAGTCTTGCGGATCTCCACGGCCTTCTGATCGATCAGGTCGGCGAGCATGCCATCGGTCGGCTGGCGGGTCTGCAGCGACTGGCGGGTTCTCATCGCACGCCCGGTGGCCTTCAACTCCGTGGCCTTGCCCCGCAACTGGACAATGATCGGGTTTTGCGGCGCAAGCGTCTCGATGCTCCGCGCGCGCTGGCTCAGCTCATTCGCTTCGCTGAGCATCATGTGCTCCAGATCGACCGGCAGCATGTTCTGTGACGCGTAGGCCTGCACCCGTGTCAGGTAAGTCTCTTGAGAATCCAGGCGCTGACGCGCTTCCGCCACTAACGACTCAAGGTTGCGTTCAACGGCAGCGGCCGCTCGGGTTCGCGGGTTCAACAAGCGGGATTTGCCATTGGCGGCGAGCTCCCAGATTTCGTTGTATCCACCTTGACCGGTCACGGTGTACTGCGGTCTTCCGCTGGTGGCGGTCGTGCGCTCCACGCCAATCAGCAGTTGGTCGTCTTCGGTCACGAACACCTTTTTTCTGCGTACCCCGGGTGCAGCGGCCGGTGGTGGAAGGTCGAGGGCCTTGCGCGCGCGTTCGGTCATTTTATCGATACAGTCGAGCAGGGTCGGCACGGCGTCCAGATGAAAGTGTTGTGGGTAGCTGGCCGTCCACGCCTGCAGATCGCGACGGAATCGACTGTACTGGTCGATGCAGTCCTGCAGAATCTGGTTGCGCTGCGCGCGGGTGGCCGTCACCTCCGGCAGGCTGAACTGGGTGAAAAAGGCCCGGTCGACCTGGTCTCGCTTGACCATTGCCTGGTTTTGCAACAGGAGCCACGACACTTCGCTCGCCGCGTCATAGCGCGTCACGGTTTCCAGCAAGTGACCGGTTCTGAGGTAAAGAAGGGTGGTGTCATTCAGGCGCCCGCTCAGCTCGGTGACTTCCCGGGTCATGTGGACTTTATCGGCACTGATGGTAATGCGCTGGTACCAAAGGTTGAGGTCCCGCCGACGGGCCTCGATCGTGTCGAATGCCTGGAGAATCTCCAGGCGCAACTTCCTGATGTCCTCCAGCAGCCGCATGCGGTCGGCGAAGGCCTCGGCAGGGATGGTGTCCAGCTTCGCCGTCAGGGCATCCATAGGGTCGATCACGGAATCGGCCCGATGACTGGCGAAGATCAGCCGGAGTTTGTATCGGTCGGTCATCAGCAGCGCATCGTTGCTCTGGAATTCCAGGAGTGCGCGTCGCTTGTTGCCGTGGGTGAGCGGCAGCAGGTCCGCCAGTGTCTGATAGTGCCGGCCGACCATTTCGATGTCGGCGCTGCAGGCTGTTTCGGCGGCTTGCATCAGCGCCCCGAGACGCTCCGGGGGCGCGCTCCTGTAGGCGGCCAGCGCGGTGTCGGTCAGCTTGACCCGGTCACTGATTTGAACGGCGAGTTCGTCGGCCGCTTCGGTCAAGGCGTGGTGACGACGAAACGCCTGGTCCGCCCACCAGCGCGGCAGGCGTTGGCGAATGGCGTCCGGCCAGATCGGGTCCAGCGCGTTGGCCACGTGCCCTAGCACGTTGCCGCCGCCGAGACCGCCGCCGTCGAACGTCGTGCCGTAAACACCGAACCAGGTGTCCCATTGGCCCGCTTCATCCAGAGCAATCGGTTGTTTGTAGGTCTTGCGGCTGTTGCCGAACAACCGCCACTGGCGCAGATCCTTGCTCAACTGCACCTGGAATACCCGACCCTGACGGACAATGAAGTCACCGTCAGCGTGTCGGTAGACATTGCGGTAAAGGCCATGGGTGGCCGGTTGCAGACCGACCAGCGTGATGGGGTGCTCGTATTCGTAGCCGGCGAAACGTGCCACGACCTGTCGGGCCTTGCGCATGGACGGTGGCTGCAATGCGCCGGCACTGGCCGTCAGGGCACGCAACTGACGCGTGCGGGTCAACTGGCGCGCTTCAGTGGCGAGTGAGGACGTGGCCGCCTCGCCGGGCAGCAGGTCCATGGCGGCGTCGATCAGGCACAGCAGCACGGTCTGCAGTTCCGCCAGGCCATCGCCGACGTTGCCGCGAAGAAATGCCGCGACGGCCTGATTCGCCGCGTTCCAGGCATCGTAGAGCGCAATCGCGGTGCCGACGAAGGGCACCACCCCGAGGGCCATCTTGATGTAGTTGAAGGCGCGCGGACCTTCCAGCGCGTAACGCTCAAGGGACAGCGCGGCATTGGAGCGTGAAGTGTCGCGATGGGCGATGATCAGGCGACCCATATGGGCGTCGAGCAGATGCGCGGCCAAAGAGGTGGAGGCCGGCCACGGCGCGCCGATTTCGATCATGCCGTCGAAGTATCGGCGCACGGCTTCGTTGAGGCGACTTTCATGGGCCCTGGCATCGCCGCCCAAGGCCCGGCCGGCCAGGTAGCGGATCATCCTGTCCTGCTGGCACATATTGAACAGCGCCTTGCGCGCCGCCTCGCGGGAGTCGTAGCGACGCAGGAAACGGCCGTCGGGGCCGTCAGGCAGGTACAGCAGGGTCACGCCGCTGACCTGTTCTTCGATGAACGTCACGCCCGACAAGGTGCTCGGGCCTTCGCCGGACGTGTCCTTGCCCCCTGCGCTCAGCCGTGCCGGCAGCAGGACGATGCGTTTGCCGTGGGCGCGCCACCCCGCCGGGGTATTGGCATCGATGGCAATGTTCAGGATCTGCAATTCGTCGCTGTCGATCTGTTTCTGCAGCCGCGCGCATTCACCCTGTAGCTTGAGCATCAGGCGCCAGGGCTCGATCAGGGATTCGCGACGGTGCTCCCGGACGAATACCGGCTCGCTGAGCGCACCCTTGAACGCGTCGAGAATCTGTTGCTCGTAGGCCTTGGGCAGGTCCAGTTCCGGCAGGATCTTGCGCAGGTAGGTCGGCGTGATGCCATTGAGCAGGCGAATGCGCTCCTTGTCGTTGTCGGCGGTGATTTCCCGGTGCATCAGGACCAGGCGCTGCGACAGGGGGTCCTGTTGCACCGACAGGGCGCTGTCGATGTTCAGTTGGGCCAACGCTTCGAGTGACATCCTGCTGCGTGTGGCACTGGCCACCATGACCGTGGTTCGCACCGGGCCGGTGGGGCCTGCGGAGTAACGGGTTTCCCAGGTGACCGCATCGGGGATGTCCAGTTGCACGTCGAACGCGCCCTTGACCGAGAAGTCCTGGCGCAATCGGGCTTGCAGGTGTTTGCGGGTGAACTCGCTGCACGGTTCCAGGGCGAGGGTCAGCAATTCGTGGCTGCGCTTCATCGCCTTCAGGTACGCCTCGATCAAGGCCTTGAGTGCGCCGCGATCGGCCACCGGCAGCCGCTGCAGCCAGTCGGGCAGGTGGTCGGCCAGGGCGGCGCTGCGATCCTGCTCCAGCCGGTGGGCAAAGGCCAGGTTTCTGGCCGCATGCACTGGAACCTGCAAGGTCGCCAGGGCCAGGACGCGCAGGGTTTCCAGTCGTTCGGCACGTTGCGGCGCGTCGTCGGCAATGGCGTTGGCGCGCTTTTCGAAGTCGTTGGTCAGTTGTTTCAAGCCATGTTCGAGCGCGTCGCCAGTGATGGCTTGCCATTGCAGGGTCGCGCCCTTGGCCGCAGCCGTCATCTTGAAGAGCACACGTTCCAGCTCGCGACGGTTGGCGAAGCGTTGCAGTCCGCCGCCGTTGCCCGGCCAATAGATCAGCACGCTGTGGGGTGAGTCGGCGTCGGCGAGCGCATCGGCCGCGCTCACGACAAAGACGCCGTCCAGTGCCTGGGGCACGACGCGAGGGGTGTCACCGATCTGTTCGGGTGCCGACAAGCTCAGGCTGGCGGCCACCGGGGCCGTGTCGGTGCGTTCGAGCACGGACATCAGCAGGTGGTGCTCATCCTCACTGAGTTGCCCGAGCAATCGTTGCACGGCGGCCTCGGCCTTCAGACCCGCCCGGTGAGCGCTGTGAAGGGCTGTGAATTCAGGCTCGGAACTCGCGGCACGTGGCCGGTGGAGCAAGGAGGCGGCGGCTGTATCGGCGTCCTGCTCGGCCTTCTCCAGGGCGTTGAGCCAGTCCTTGAACGGTTGCAGGCCGGCGCCATTGCCGACTTGCACGATCAGGCGCTCGAGCGCGTCATGTTGCCGGGTCAGGGCCGCCTGGCGCGAAGACCAGGGGATGTCGGCATACAAGCTGCCGAACAGCGGTTGTTCGCTGCTCCGGTCCTCATGCTGCGTGACATCGAGCCTGGGCGGTGACGCGATGACGGGGCTGTTGCCACGTTGTCGATCCACCTCGTCGGCCTGGAGCAGGGATTGCGCAGCCTGTTCCGCCAGGTTCGTTTTGCCTCGGGTGCCATTGCGCAGCGCGCTGATCTGAGCCTGCTGATGACCGGCGAACAGGTCGCTGGCGCCGGTCGGCATGGGGGCACTCTTCGCACTGTATTCAACACTCAGGTTGTCGTTGGGCAGGCCCTGCGGGACGAGTGCCTGCCGGGTCAGCCAATCCTCCAGGTCGCTGCGCTTGCCGAAGGCCTGGATGGCCACCGGATGGCTGGGCAGGTACAGCCAATGCTCGCCATCGGCCGTCGGACCACGGCTGATGGCCCATGCGCCGGTGAGTTTGAGGCGGCTTTGATTACTGAGCACCAGCGCCAGTTGTTCGGTGCGCAGGGGCGGAGCATTCGGTGGTGCCGTCTCGACCTCGGGGTCAATGATCGACAGCAGCGGCCCGAGCTGTTGCGCCGTCAGGGCCTTGCGGGCGAAGGCCAGATGAACGGCGGCCTCGAAGTGATTGCGGTACAGCTCAATGGCGCGGGTCTGTCGCGACACCGCCGTGCCGGGAGCGCGGGCGCTCCAGAAGTCGCGCCAGCGCCGGTTGTGTGCCTGCTCCGGGTTGAGCGTCTTCAGTCGCTCGAGCATTTGCCGGGGCGTCAGTGACGACAGCGAATGGCTGCGAGGCAGGCCGGTGATTCGCCAGTGCGGGTCCGGCGCGCTGTCCAACTCCGGGTGCTGAAAGACAAAGGCGCAGGCGTGCGTCAGCGAAATGAAGCGTTCGGGCTGGGCGCCGGTGGCAGGGAGCAGGAGCCCGGCGTGCACGCCGTCCAGATCGAGCTGTTGCCTGAGCAAACCGTCGACCGTGTCGCGGATGGACGGCACGCTGGCGAACAGCTCGCGCAAACCCTCGCAGCACGCGCGCCAGCGCGCCAGGGCGCTGAGCATCAGGCTTTCATCGTGGTGGCCGGGCAGGCTTGAGAAGGGCGGCATGACCAAAGGTGCGGGGGCAGGGAGGTCGGGCAGGCGTCTATCGGTCATGGGGGCATGGCTCGGTGTGGGGGCGGGAAGTCCGTCCCGTGAGCGAGCCATTTAAGAAAAATGCCGGGTGGCGTTGGCACTACATAGTTACCGCGCTGAGTGCCGGCACCGACCACTCGGCAATCTTCATCAAACTGTCATGCAACTGTGGCAGCGCGCTTGAACAAACTTCATCAGACTCGCGCTCTACTGGGGTTCTGCGTTTCGGTGTTTCTTCATGTGTGCACGATTTTTTTCCACCGTGGTTTTTCTGGCCGCGTTGTTGTTCGGCCTGCCGTCGTTGGCGGCGTCTCGATGCGATGTCAATGTTGCGACCGAACGGGTCGATCTGGCGCAGGTCAGCCTGGCCTACCAGAGCATCGGCCGTGCCTCGGATCCGGCCCTGCTGCTGGTGATGGGCCTGGGCGGGCAACTGATTCACTGGCCCGATGAAGTGGTGGTCGCGCTGTGTCAGCAAGGCTTCCGGGTGATTCGCTATGACAATCGCGATGTCGGCCTGTCGACCTGGCGGCAGGCGCCGGCCGAGGCCAACCTGGCGTTCGAAGTGCTGCGCTACAAGCTCGGCCTGCCGGTGGCGGCCCCGTATTCGCTGACGGACATGGCCGACGATGCGCTGGGCCTGATGACGGCCTTGCACGTCGAGCAATTCCATGTGCTGGGCGCGAGCATGGGCGGGATGATCGCCCAGCACATGGCGGCCATGGCGCCACAACGGGTAGAGAGCCTGACCCTGATCATGACCAGTTCCGGTGCCGAAGGCCTGCCGGCGCCGAGTGCGGCACTGGTGCAATTGTTGTCGCGCCGGGGTGCCCCCAATCGCCAGGTGGCGCTGGAGCAGCAGGCGGATCTGCTCGCGGCGCTGGGCAGCCCGACCGTGAGCGATGATCGGCAGGCGTTGTTGCAGCAGGCGGCGGTGGCTTATGACCGCGCCTTCAACCCCGAGGGGGTGAAGCGCCAGATCATGGCGATCCTCGCCGAGCCGAGTCGGGTGGCGCTGCTCAACCAGTTGCGCGTACCGACCCTGGTGGTTCACGGCACGGCCGATCCGTTGCTGCCGGTGATGCATGGCGTGCATCTGGCGGCGCATATCCAGGGCAGCCAGCTGCGCCTGATACCGGGACTGGCCCATCGGTTCCAGGAGGCGTTCAAGGCACCGTTGCTGGCAGCCGTGTTGCCATATCTGCAGGCCCATCGCGAGGACACATCACACTGGGCGCGGATCGATCCGCCCGCTGCGAGCAATCTGCTGTAAACGCTGTGGGAGCGAGCCTGTAGTACCTGCCACAGGGACACCGGGTGTATCGTCTGGGTTTTGCACCCTGCGAGGTCTGTGATGAGCGCTCCCCTGAAAATCGATTTCGTCAGCGACGTGTCCTGCCCCTGGTGCGTCGTTGGCCTGTACGGCCTGACGCGGGCCCTGGAGCAACTGGGCGATGAAGTGCAGGCCGAAATCCGTTTCCAGCCGTTCGAGCTGAACCCGAAGATGGCGCCCGAAGGGCAGAACATCACCGAACACATCAGTGAAAAGTACGGCTCGACCCCGGAGCAATCGCAGCAGAATCGCGAAATGATCCGTGCGCGCGGCGCCGAGGTCGGTTTTGCGTTTCGCACCGATGGCAACAGTCGCATCTACAACACCTTCGATGCGCATCGCCTGCTGTATTGGGCGGGGCTGGAGGGGTTGCAATTCAATCTGAAGGAAGCGCTGTTCAAGGCGTACTTCACCGACGGCGGCAATCCTTCCGATCACGCTCAACTGGCGCAATTGGCCCAGAGCGTCGGCCTCGACCGACAGCGGGCCGAGGCGATACTGGCTTCGGACGAGTTCGCCCACGAGGTCCGCGAGGAGGAACAATTGTGGTTGTCCCGAGGGGTCAGCTCGGTGCCGACGGTGGTGTTCAACGGGCAGTACGCGGTCACGGGCGGGCAGCCGGTGGAGACGTTCGTCGGGGCTATCCGGCAGATCGTCAGTGAGGCGAAAGGCGGGGCTGTCAGCTGACGTCTGGCAGTTGAAGGCAAATATGTCAATGTGCCACTATGGAGGTAGGCCGTCGCTGCCGATACAGACAGCGACGTTTTCAATCATAGGGATTTGATCCATGACACTTCACGCTTTTCGTACGTGGGCGGCGCTCACCTTGCTCGCCTGCCTGACCCTCACCGGCTGTGCCCACGTGCAACCTCCCGTACCACTGGATCAACAATTCTGGAATGCCAAGGAACCGACCATCGGTGTCGCGATCACGGTGGTGCCGCCACCGGTGCTGGCACTGACCGGTAACCAGGGCATTCTCGATTACGCGATCAACAAGGGTGTGAACAGCAAACTCAGCGACAACGTCGAAAAATGGCAAGTACGCGACCTCGATACGCTGCCCGATGTCATCGTCGCCAAGCTGGAAGCCAAGGGCTACAAGGTCAAGCGGATCAACGAGCCGGTGGACCTGAAGGTCTACAAGGAAACCAGTTTCCGTGAAGGCTATACCGTGCGCGACCTGACGCCGCTCAAGGCCACTTACGGTGTCGACCGCCTGTTGCTGGTGAATGTCTTTGCCACCGGTGCCACCCGCAGTTACTACGGCTTCGTGCCGACCAGCGTGCCGATGGCACAGGTGACCGGGCAGGGCATGGTGGTCGATCTGGCTGACAACAAACTGCTCTGGTTCAAACCCTTCGCCGTGGTGCAAGCGGCCCAGGGCGAGTGGGACGAGCCGACCTACACCAACCTGTCCAATGCCTTCTACCAGGCCATGGACACCAGCCGTCAGCAAATGATCACGCCGTTCGAACAATGAAACGTTCATTCAGCCTGACCACCGCGCTGGTCCTGTCGATGCTCGCCGGTTGTGCGCAGAAACCGGCGCCTGAAGCCGGTTTCAGGTCTCAGGGCGCAGCCTCGTACGTCCAGGCTCACGGCCTGAAAGTCGATATGCAACTGCCTCAGTCATTTGTCGGCGCGAGCACGGTGATCGATGCCAAGACGGCGCAGGATGCTGCGTCGTCGAGTCACAACCTGATCGCCAACTCCGGCAACACCGCCGGGCTGGCCGGCCTGCTGGTGGCCAGCCTGATCAACACCCAGATGGGCAGCGGCAGCCTGCAGCGCGATGCGGAAACCGCGGCGTCGAAGGACGCGCGGCCGATGGCCGACCTGTTGGCTGGCGTGCCGTTGCAGGAGCGCCTGCAACAGCGGTACCAGCAGGCATCGCAAGTGGCCGGGCTCAAGCAAGGGGAGGGCGCGGTCACTGCGCGCCTGGTGATCGAACCCAAACTGATGCTCACCCCGGACCGCGGCAGTTTCATCCTGGTCAATCAGGTGCAGGTTCAGGACATTGCCGGTTCGGCGCTGTACCGCATGCGCATCGAAGTGGCCAGCCAGCCGATCCGGCGTTGCGGCAAGCAATGCATCGACGACGGCGGCCTGGATCTGGCGAAGGTCACGGCGGTGCTCGACGAGTGCATCGACGAGTCCATGCGCGTGCTGGCTGCAGACCTGATGCAACCGGCGCCACCGGAAGCCGCCCAGGAAACCTTGCGTTATGTGCTGGACGGTCAGCGTGTGGTCGAACGCGGTTATCAACTGGCCAACCAAGGCAGTTACTGGCGTTACCGCAACCTGTACGGCGCGGTGAAGTCGGTGCCGGTACCGTTCGAGGATGCGCTGACACAGGTGCAGTTGCAGCGGGTTTACGGGCAGTAGCTGCCCCTGACCTTGTGGGAGTGAGCCTGCTCGCGATGAAGGTCCAGGCTACACGGGCATCCAGGAAGCCCGCGTCATCGTTCACGCCCATCGCGAGCAGGCTCGCTCCCACAGGGGCTGGTGGGTGGCTTGATCAGCCGTGCAGCCGCACCCAGACCGAAACCAGCACCGTCGCCGCCATCAACCACGCCACCGCCGCCACTGCCAGGGACGCCTCCAGGCGCAGGCGATCGATCATCACGTACAGCGTCGCCAGGTAGATGAAGTACGGAATGATCGACCACATGCCGAACACGATGGTGGTCTTCAGGTCTTCCAACGAGCGCCCTTTGCCGACGATGTAATGCGCGATCAGTGCGAAGGTCGGAAACAGCGGCACCAGACCGGCGATATAGTAATTGCGGGTCTTGGCCAGGGCCGCGAGGATCACCACCACCGCAGCACCGAGCGCGGCCTTGAGTATCAGGTCCATCAGTGGCTAAGCCCGTACTTTTTCACTTTGTCGAATAACGTGGTCTTGGCCATGCCCAGTTCCAGGCTGGCCTGGGTCAGGTTGCCGCCGCTGCGTTGCAGGGCATCGCCCAGCAGGTTGCGCTCGAAGGCTTCCACCGCTTCGGCGAAGGCCAGGCCCTGGGTGCCTGCGCTGGCGCCGGTCTTCTTGAAGGCGGGCAGGCCGAGGGCGAACCGTTCGGCGACGTTGCGCAGTTCGCGCACGTTGCCCGGCCAGTCGTGGCTCATCAGGTGCGACAGGGTCTGGTTGTCCAGCTCCGGGGCGATCCGGTCGAAGCGCAGGGACGACTGCTGCAGGAAGTGCTCGAACAGTTGCAGGATGTCTTCGCGGCGTTCGCGCAGCGGTGGCAGCTCCAGGGTCACGACGTTGAGGCGGTAGTACAGGTCGCTGCGGAAATCACCGGCCTTGCTCAAATCGTCGAGGTCGGACTTGGTGGCCGCGATCACCCGGCAATCCACCGCGACGCTCTGATTCGAGCCGAGACGTTCCAGGGTGCGCTCCTGCAATACCCGCAGCAACTTGATCTGCAAGGGCAACGGCATGCTTTCCACTTCGTCGAGGAACAGCGTGCCGCCGTCGGCGTGTTCGATCTTGCCGATCCGCCGTTTGCCGGCGCCGGTGAAGGCATTGGCTTCATGGCCGAAGATTTCGCTTTCGAACAGATTCTCCGGCAGCCCGCCGCAGTTCAGCGCGACGAATTGCCGGGTGTGGCGGCGACTGAAATCATGCAGGCAACGGGCAACCAGTTCCTTGCCGGTGCCGGTCTCGCCTTCGATCAACACGTTGGCCGAGGTGTCGGCGACATTGGCGATCAGTTCCCGCAGGTGTTGCATCGCCGGCGAGCGCCCGATGATCCGTCCTTCCAGGGAGTCGCGCTCCGCCAGTTGCCGGCGCAGCGAAGACACTTCCCGCGCCAGACTGCGCTGCTCCAGCGCCCGTCGTGCCACGTCCACCAGGCGTTCCGGCGAAAACGGTTTTTCCATGAAGTCATAGGCGCCTTTCTGCATCGCGCCAACGGCCATGGAAATGTCGCCGTGGCCGGTGATCAGCACCACCGGCAGGCTGCGATCCCGCGCCTTGAGCCGGGTCAGCAGTTCCAGGCCATCGATGCCGGGCAGGCGAATGTCACTGATGACGATGCCGGCAAAATTATCGCCAACCCGCTCCAGCGCTTCTTCGGCGCTGGTCACGCCGATGCAGGGAATGTCCTCCAGGGTCAGCGCCTGTTGGCAGCCGAGCAGCACATGAGGGTCGTCTTCGACGATCAGCACACTTAGGTCGTTGTTCATATTGGCTCGGCAGGAGTAGGGCTTACCAACGGTAAACTGAGGACGAAGCTGGTTCCACCGCTGGCCGGATGCTCGACACCCAGGTGCCCGCCGGTGGCGGCGGCCAGGCTCGCGGACAGGGTCAGGCCAAGCCCGAGGCCCTGTTCGCCGGGTTTGGTGGTGAAAAACGGTTCGAACAGGTGCTTGCGGGTGTCGGCGTCGATGCCGTGCCCGTTATCACGGACCCGCAGGCGATATTTGCCGTCCAGCGCTTCGCCTTCAAGCCACAGCTCCGGCAGCGGCTGGGCCTGCATGGCGTCGAGGGCGTTGCCGATCAGGTTGACCAGAATCTGCTCCAGGCGGGTCTGGTCGATCTGCACCTGCACTTCCTCGAAACGGCGATGCACTTGCAAGTGGGCGCTTTCGACCCGCGTACCCAGCAGTTGCAAGGCCGCCTCCACGCCCTTGCCCAGGCAGGCCTGGCCCTTGTCGTCACCGCGTCGGGCGAAGGCGCGCAGGCTGGCGGTGATCCGGCCCATGCGGTCGATCAATTCGTTGATGGTCTTGAGGTTGGTACTCGCCACGTCCAACTGGCCGCGTTCCATGAAGCGCACGGTGTTGCCGGACAAGGTGCGCAGCGCCGCCAGTGGCTGGTTCAGTTCGTGGGCGATGCTGGTGGACATCTGGCCGATGGCCGCGAGTTTACCGGCCTGCACCAGCTCATCCTGGGCGCGGCGCAGGGTTTCCTCGGCGTGCCGGCGTTCGCGGATCTGCCCCTTGAGCCGTTCGTTGCTGGCGCGCAGGTCGGTGGTGCGTTCGGTAATCCGACGCTCCAGTTGATTGTTGGCTTCCTGCAGGGCTTCCCGGGCCGCGAGGCGGGTGGCGATTACCTTGCGGCGCTCGTTCCAGGCGATCAGCAGGAACGCCACCAGGGCAAACGCCACGGCGACGAGAATGCCCTGGTTGATTGCCTCGCGGCGCAGATCCTGCAGCGGGGTGAGCAGGGTGAAATGCCAAGGCGTGTCACTCAACTGGCGGGTTTGCGAGAGGTAGCTGATGTCCTCTTCCTCGGACTCCACTTCGCTGTTGGCGGGGAAGGTCAGCTTTTCCTCGCCTTCGGCGAGTTTTTCCCGGGCCAGCGGTTGCAGTTCGTTCAGCGGGAACCAGTAGTACTGAAGGCTGCGGGCGAGTTTTTCCTTGGTGTCTTCGCTCAGCGGCACCACGGACTTCAGGCGCCGCGAAGGGTCACTGGAGAGAATGATGATGCCGTTTTCATCGCTGACGAAGGCTTCCAGGCGCGCCCGCTGCCACCGTTCCTCCATGGCTTCGAGGCGCACTTTGACCACGGCCACGCCAATGATCTTGCCGTGCTCTTCCAGGCCATGGGCCAGGTAATAACCGGGCTCGCCATTGGTACTGCCGATGCCATAGAAACGGCCCGGCTGGCCACGAATGGCATTCTGGAAATAGGCGCGGAAGGACAGGTCTTCACCGAGGTAGCTGTCGACGTCGCGCCAGTTACTGGTGGCCATGACGCGGCCCGTGGTGTCCATCACATAGATGGCCCGGCTGCGGCTGCGCCGGTTCAGGCCCTCGAGGTAATCGTTGACGACCTGGCGGTGTTCCGGCGTCGGGTCGGCCAGCAGCCTGGACACACTCGATTCGAGTTCCAGCAGGCTGGGCAGGTAGGTGTATTTGCTGATCTCGCTCTCGACGGCGCGGGCGTGCAGTTCAAGCTGGCGCTGGCCGTTCTCGCTGAGGCTGCGGATGCCGTAGTGCTCGCTGAGCCAGAAGCCGAGGTAACCCAATCCGACCATCAGGGCGATGATCAGCGGCGGCAGGAGCAGGTGGCGAATCTGACGGGGTTTCACGGCGAGTGATGGCGGCGCGGCGCGATAAAGAGTGGGGTCGCATTTCATCACAGATGCCTTGGGTCAACCAGCGCCCACCTGCAGGAGCGAGCCTGCTCGCGATAGTCGTCAACGATGACGCGTTCATTCTGGATGGACGCGGTGTCTTTGAGTTCTTCGCGAGCAAGCTCGCTCCGACAGGGAAGGGCGTACAACTGTCAGTGCTGCAAGATCTTGTTGAGGAAGTGCTGGGTACGTTCGGCGCGGCTGTTGATGTCGCCGAAGAACTCCTCTTTCGGGCAGTCCTCGATGATCTTGCCGGCGTCCATGAAGATCACCCGGTCCGCCACTTTGCGGGCAAAGCCCATCTCGTGGGTCACGCACATCATGGTCATGCCTTCATGGGCCAGTTGCACCATCACGTCGAGCACTTCGTTGACCATTTCCGGGTCCAGCGCCGAGGTCGGTTCGTCGAACAGCATGACGATCGGGTCCATCGCCAGCGCACGGGCAATCGCCACGCGCTGTTGCTGGCCGCCGGAGAGCTGGCCCGGGTGCTTGTGGGCGTGAGCCGACAGGCCGACACGCTCCAGCAATTGCAGGCCTTTTTTGGTGGCTTCTTCCTTGCTGCGGCCCAACACCTTGATCTGCGCAATGGTCAGGTTTTCGGTGATGGTCAGGTGCGGGAACAGTTCGAAGTGCTGGAACACCATGCCCACGCGCGAGCGCAGCTTGGGCAGGTCGGTCTTCGGGTTGGCGATGGAGGTGCCATCGACCACGATGTCACCTTTCTGGAACGGCTCCAGGGCGTTGACGCACTTGATCAGGGTCGACTTGCCGGAACCGGACGGCCCGCACACCACGATCACTTCGCCTTTCTTGACCTCGGTGCTGCAATCGGTCAGCACCTGGAAGTCCCCATACCACTTGTTGATGTTTTTGATAGAGATCATACGGCGAACCTTTTTTGCAGACGCTTGACCAGCTGCGAGGCGGCAAAGCTGATGATGAAGTACACGAGACCTGCGAAGATCAGGAACTCATTCGAGCGACCGATGATGTCGCCACTGGCGCGCGAAGCATTGAGGAAATCCACCAGGCCGACGGCGTAGACCAGCGAGGTGTCCTGGAACAGGATGATGCTTTGCTGAAGCAACAGCGGGGTCATCTTGCGGAACGCTTGCGGCAGGATGATCAGGCGCATCATCTGGCCATAATTCATGCCCAGCGCCTGTGCGGCACCCATCTGACCCTTGGGGATCGACTGCACGCCGGCACGGACGATTTCGCAGAAGTAGGCCGCTTCGAACATCATGAACGCCACGATGCACGAGGTGAAGGCGCCGATCGGGGTGTCTTCGCCGGTGATCCAGCGCAGGACGAACGGCACCGCCAGGTAGAACCAGGTGATGACCAGCAGCAGCGGGATCGAACGGAAGTAGTTGACGTAGGCGCCGGCCAGGTTCGACAGCAGTTTGCTGTGGGACAGGCGCATCAGTGCGAGCACGGTGCCCAGGATGATCCCGCCGACGACGCCCATCGCCATCAGTTGCAGGGTCATGACCATGCCGTTCCACAAGCCCGGCAGGGAAGGAATGATGCCCGAGAAGTCGAATTCCATCATTTACCCCCTACGGAGATCAGGCCAGGCACGGCGACTTTCTTCTCGACCAGGCGCATCAGCAGCATCAGGCTCATGTTCAGGGTGAAGTAGATCAGCGTGGCCAGGGTGAACGCTTCGAACAGGTTGGCCGAGAATTCGGCGGTCTGCTTGGTCTGCGCGAGCAACTCCATCAGGCCGATCAGCGACGCCACGGACGAGTTCTTGAAGACGTTGAGAAATTCCGACGTGAGCGGCGGAATGATGATCCGGTAAGCCTGGGGCAGCAGCACGTTCCAGTAGATCTGCGGCAGCTTGAAGCCCATGGCGCGAGCGGCCGATTCCTGGCCCTTGGGCAGTGCCTGGATGCCGGTGCGCACCTGTTCGCACACCCGTGCGGCCGTGAACAGGCCCAGGCACACGATGACGCTGAGGAACGCCGACGTGGTCGGGTTCAAGTCCTGCTTGTACCAGTCCTGCAGGTTCTGCGGCAGCAGGTCGGGCACCAGGAAGTACCAGATGAACAGCTGCACCAGCAGTGGCACGTTACGGAAGATTTCCACGTAGCAGGTCGCAACGCCCGACACCAGGCGATTCGGTACGGTGCGCATGACACCCAGAATCGAGCCCAGTGTCAGGGCGATGATCCAGGCCACGATGGCGATGGCGATGGTCCAGCCCAGACCGGAGATGTACCAGTCGAGATACGTCTCGCTGCCCACTCCGGTGGACCTGAAGAACACGCCCCAGTCCCAGTTGTAATTCATTAGGGTCTCCCCTCGGATTCTATCGATGTACAAATGCCCGCCTGGGGAAACTCCGTTCCCACCCAATCGCGACGATTGGGCACACACGAGCGGCTCGACAGCCACCGGTTCGAGTGTTTCCAGATTGATGCCAGCAGGGAGTGACAACTCCTGAAAGGGCAACGGCCCTCTCAGGAGATAAGGTTAGACAGAAATCAGGATTTCTTGTCGTCAGCCGCTTTATCGGTCGGCGTGGCGATCAGCGCCTTGAGCTCGTTGCTCATCGGGAAGTTCAGGTTCAGGTTTTTTGGCGGGATAGGTTGCATGAACCACTTGTCGAAAATCTGGTTGATTTCGCCCGATGCGTAGGTGGCCTTGATGGCGTCATCGACTGCCTTTTTGAATGGCTCATCACCTTTGCGCATCATGCAGCCGTAGATTTCATACGACTGTGGAGTGCCGGTCACGGCCCAGTCAGTTGGCTTTTTGGCCTTGGCCATTTCGCCGGCCAGCAAGGCGTCGTCCATCATGAACGCTACGGCGCGGCCGCTTTCCAGCATCTGGAAGGACTCGCCATGGTCCTTGGCGGAGATCACGTTCATGCCCATCTGCTTGTCGGCATTCATTGCCTTGAGGATGCGCTCGGACGTGGTGCCGGCGGTGGTCACGACGTTCTTGCCTTTCAGGTCGTCGAAATCCTTGTAGGCGGAGTCTTTCTTGGCCAGCAGGCGGGTGCCGACTTCGAAGATGCCCACGGAGAAGTCAACTTGTTGCTGACGCTCGACGTTGTTGGTGGTGGAACCGCATTCCAGGTCCACGGTGCCGTTTTGCACCAGCGGAATACGGGTTTGCGAGGTCACCAGGTTGTATTTGACCTGGAGGTTTGGCAGGTCAAGGTCTTTCTTCAGGGCTTCGACCACTTTCAGCTGGATGTCGTGGGAGTAACCCATCGGCTTGCCGGAGGCGTCCGCGATGTAGGAAAACGGAATGGAAGCGTCGCGATGCCCGAGAGTGATTACACCGGACTCTTTGATCTTCTTCAGGGTGCCGGTGAGTTCGGCGGCGAAAACTGGAGTGCTGATCAGAGCGGCAGCAATGGCTGCGCCCAGGATATGGGGAACGATGCGCATCAAATTGTCCTCGACATTGTTTTTTTTATGGAGCCAGTTGATCGGCCCTTTTGAGCTTCGAACGTTTGCTGCCTTTCAAGGTTCCACGCAGCAAGCATTCGTCCGAAAGTGTAGAGCATGAGTCGTGCCAGGCCAGGTCGAATGCATCAACCCATTGATTTATAAGAGCTATTAGTTTTGGTTGATGTTTTTTTGATATCAGGAAATCCGGTTAACCGAATGCCTCGAAAGGTCCTGTTCGGAAAACCGAATGCTATACCGCGCTGACTGACTGTCCCTGGGGAGCGGGCTTGCTCGCTTCCACAGGGGGAGTGTGTGAGTTGTCAGGAAGCAAAAAGCCCCCGAATCGTGAGATTCAGGGGCTTTCCGTTCACCGCAGTCCTGTGGATCAGGCCGCTTCGATCTTGCGGCGGTTCTGTTCGACTGTGTTCAGGTAGTCGACGAGTTTCTGCTGTTCGGCTGCCGTGGTGAACAGGCCCAGCTTGCTGCGACGCCAGAGGATGTCATGCGCTGTGGTCGCCCATTCTTCGCTGCACAGGTAATCGACCTCGCGGCTGTAGAGGCCGCCACCGATGTGTTCACCCAGGTCAGCGAGGTTCTGCACGCCTTCGAGCATGCGCCATGTGCGGCTGCCATAGGTGGTGGACCAGCGACGGGCGATTTCCGTGGGCACCCAATCGTACTGGTCGCGAATCCGCGAACTCAGGGCTTGCGGGGTGCTCATGTCTTCGCCGCCCGGCAGGGTTTCGCCGGCGGTCCAGCTCGGCTTGATGTGCGGGAAGTACGGTGCCAGTTGCGCCAGTGCCGACTCGGCCAGTTTGCGGTAGGTGGTCAGCTTGCCGCCGAACACGGACAGCAACGGGGCCTCTTCAGCAGAGCCCGACAAGGCCAGCGTGTAGTCGCGGGTGACGGCCGATGGGTTGTCGGACTCATCGTTGCACAGCGGGCGCACCCCGGAATAACTGTGCAGGATGTCGTCGCGGCTGATCTGTTTCTTGAAGTGGGCATTGACCACTTTGAGCAGGTAATCGGTCTCGCCGTCGGTGATCGCCACGTTTGCCGGGTCACCGGTGTACTCGCGGTCGGTCGTACCGATCAGGGTGAACTGGTTCAGGTACGGAATGGTGAACACGATGCGCTGATCTTCGTTCTGCAGGATGTGCGCGTGGTCGCCCTCGTACAGTTTCGGCACGATCAGGTGGCTGCCCTGGATGAGGCGGATGCCATAGGGCGATTCCATCTTCAGGTCATCACGAATGAACTTGGCGACCCACGGACCGGCCGCATTGACCAGTGCCTTGCTGCGGATCGAGAACAGGCTGCCGTCGGCGCGCTCCAGGTGCAGGTGCCACAGGCCTTTGGTGCGGCGGGCACTGACGCATCGGGTCTGCGTGTGAACATGGGCGCCTTTCTCGCGGGCGGCCATGGCGTTCAATACCACGAGGCGGGCGTCGTCGACCCAGCAATCGGAGTATTCGAAGCCCCTGGTGATTTCGCTCTTCAACGGGCTGTCCGGACCGAATTTCAGGCTTTTCGAACCTTCCAGCTTTTCCCGTTTGCCAAGGTTGTCATACAGGAACAGGCCCGCGCGGATCATCCAGGCCGGACGCAGGTGCGGGCGATGCGGCAAGACGAAACGCATCTGCTTGACGATGTGCGGCGCGTTGGCCAGCAGCACTTCGCGCTCGGCAAGGGCTTCACGGACCAGGCGGAATTCGTAATGTTCGAGGTAGCGCAGGCCGCCGTGGATCAGTTTGCTGCTGGCCGACGACGTATGGCTGGCCAGGTCGTCCTTTTCGCAAAGGAATACCGAGAGACCGCGACCGGCGGCGTCCGCTGCGATTCCCACGCCATTTATCCCGCCACCGATGACGGCAACGTCGTAGATCTCAGCGATAGGAGGCGTAGGCAAGGTAGAAGTGGGCATCGCATGGCCTCGGGCATTTTTTGGTTTTCGGTATTTGAATTCGAACATTAATGTTCATTTGCGAAAATGGTAGCCCATAAAGCCGTGCGCAGCCAGTCACCTTCGATTGAAAATACTCATCGAAGGGCCGTGAAAGGAAAATTTTCGAACATGAAATGCGTGTGAGGACGCTGGAAGGGCATCGATTGCGCCGGTTCCTTTCGCAGGCAGACCCACTGCCACACTGAATGGATGAGCGAAATGGATCAGTGTGGGAGAGGGTCTGCCCGCGAAGGGGTCGGTACGGGCAACGAAGCAGGCGGGTGGGTTAAACGACTTCCAGTCGAATCTTGTGCTGGCTCAACAACTGCGCCAGGGCCGGCACCGGTTGCTGGTCGGTTACCAGGCAATCGATGAGGCTGATCGGCCCCAGCCGAATCATGGCGTTGCGTCCGAATTTGCTGGAGTCCGCTGCCAGGATCACCTGCCGGGCATTGGCGATGATGGCCTGGGATACCCGTACTTCCTGGTAATCGAAGTCCAGCAGGCTGCCGTCTTCATCGATGCCGCTGATGCCGACAAGGGCGAAATCGACTTTGAACTGGTTGATGAAATCGACGCTCGCCTGACCGACCACGCCGCCATCACGCCGCACATTGCCGCCGGTCAACAGGACGTCGAAGTCGTCCTTGGCGCTGAGCATCGACGCGACGTGCAGGTTATTGGTGATGATCTTCAAATGGCTGTGGTTGAGCAGCGCCCGGGCGATCGATTCGGTGGTGGTGCCGATGTTGATGAACAGCGAGGCGTGGTCAGGGATCTGCGCGGCAATGGCTTCGCCGATCCGCTGCTTTTCATCGCGCATCTGGTCGGCGCGCATGGCGTAGGCGGTGTTTTCGACACTGGAGTCGTAGGCCGCGCCGCCATGGTAGCGACGCAGCAGATTGGCTTCCGCGAGCTGATTGATGTCGCGGCGGATGGTCTGGGGGGTCACGACGAACAGCGAGGCCATTTCCTCGATGCTGACGTAACCGCGTTCGCGAACCAGCTCGAGGATTTGTTGCTGACGGGGAGGCAGATTCATGGGGCGTCCTTTGGGCTGCCGTGCAAAATTTGCCCATGATGCCGCAGGAATCTGCTCCCTGCCAGTTACAACCGGATACCGGTCCGGTCCGTGGCTTATTCAGCGCCTTCGTGCGGTTCCCAGTCGCGGGTGCGGCTGACGGCTTTTTTCCAGCCGGCGTAGAGTTTTTCCTTGGCCGCTTCGTCCAGCGTCGGTTCGAACTCGCGCTCGATGATGGCCTTGTCGCGCAACTCCTCCAGGCTGCCCCAGAAACCACAGGCCAGACCGGCCAGGTAAGCCGCACCGAGCGCCGTGGTCTCACGCATTTTCGGACGTTCGACCTGAGTGCCCAGAATGTCGGCCTGGAATTGCATGAGGAAGTTGTTCGCCACCGCGCCGCCGTCCACGCGCAGGGCTTTGAGGCGTTCGCCGGAATCCTGCTGCATGGCGTCGAGCACGTCGCGGGTCTGGTAGGCAATCGACTCCAGGGCCGCACGAATGATGTGGTCCACGCGAACGCCGCGGGTCAGGCCGAACAACGCGCCACGGGCATACGGGTCCCAGTAGGGCGCACCGAGCCCGGTGAAGGCCGGCACCAGGTACACGCCGTTGCTGTCCTTGACCTTGTTGGCGAAGTATTCGGTGTCATGCGCGTCGTTGATGATCTTCAATTCATCGCGCAGCCATTGAACGGTCGAGCCGCCGTTGAACACTGCACCTTCCAGCGCGTAGGCGACTTCGCCGCGCGGACCGCACGCGATGGTGGTCAGCATGCCGTGTTGCGACTTCACGGCTTTCTCGCCGGTGTTCATCAGCAGGAAGCAGCCTGTGCCGTAGGTGTTTTTCGCCTGGCCCGGTTCGACGCACATCTGGCCGAACAGCGCAGCCTGTTGGTCACCGGCGATACCGCCGATGGCGATGCCGCTCTTGGTGTGGCCATAGATTTCAGAAGACGATTTCACCGGCGGCAGCATCTCTCGCGGGATATCCAATACTTCCAGCATCTTCGCATCCCACTCCAGGGTGTGGATGTTGAAGAGCATCGTGCGCGAGGCGTTGGTGTAGTCGGTGACGTGCACCTTGCCACCGGTAAATTTCCAGATCAGCCAGCTGTCGACGGTGCCGAACAGCAGTTCGCCGTTGCGTGCCCGTTCACGGCTGCCTTCGACGTTGTCGAGGATCCACTTGAGTTTGGTTCCGGAGAAGTACGGGTCGGTGACCAGGCCGGTGGTCTCACTGATGTATTGCTCGTGGCCATCGCGTTTGAGCTGCTGGCAGATCTCGGTGCTGCGCCGGCACTGCCAGACGATCGCGTTGTAGATCGGACGGCCGGTGGTCTTGTCCCAGACGACGGTGGTTTCACGTTGGTTGGTGATGCCGATGGCGGCCACCTGGTCGTGATGCAGACCAGCTTGCGCCAGGGCTTCGACCATCACGGCACTTTGGGTGGCGAAGATTTCCATCGGGTCGTGTTCCACCCAGCCGGCCTGTGGGTAGTGCTGGGCGAATTCACGCTGAGCGGTGCAGACCACGTTGGCATCGCGGTCGAAAATGATCGCACGCGAGCTGGTCGTACCCTGATCGAGGGCAATGATGTAGTTCTTATTCTGAATGTCGGTCATGTCGATTGCCTTGGTCGAAATAAGGGGTGAGGTCAGGCGCGGATCAAAAGGGCAGGATCGCGCGCCAACGGTATCAAGAAGTTCTTGGTTTGCCGTCAATGGCCGGTGCTGCGTCCGTTGTAGCAGGTTCGGAGCCTGGCAAATGGCGGGCAATCAGCCCGCGATAGGTGGCGGCACCGAGGCAGGCACCGATGATCGGTGCAAAAATCGGGATCAGGAAATACGGGATATCACGTGCGCCGGTGAGGGAAATTTCACCCCAGCCTGCGAAGAAAGTCATCAGCTTGGGGCCGAAATCACGCGCCGGGTTCATCGCGAAACCCGTCAGCGGACCCATCGAGCTGCCGATCACGGCAATCAGCAGCCCGATCAGCAGCGGCGCCATGGGCCCGTTCGGCAATCCATTGTTGTCGTCGGTCAGCGACATGATCACGCCCATCAGGATCGCGGTAATGATCACTTCAACCAGGAATGCCTGGGCGGTGGACAGCGACGGGTTGGGGAAAGTGGAAAACACTGACGCAAGTTCGAGGCTGGCCTGACTGCCACGAACCATATGGTGGGTTTGTTCGTAATCGAAGAAGAGGTTGCTGTACAGCGTGTAAACCAACAAGGCGCCGCAGAACGCGCCGGCCACCTGGGAGAGCATGTACAGCGGCAGTTTGCGCTTCTCGAAGTCGGTGAAAATACACAGCGCGATGCTGACGGCAGGATTGAGGTGAGCGCCGGACACGCCTGCGGTCAAGTAGATCGCCATGCTCACGCCAACACCCCAGATGATGCTGATTTCCCATAAGCCGAAGCTGGCACCCGCGACCTTGAGCGCGGCAACACAACCGGTACCGAAAAAGATCAGCAGTGCAGTGCCCAGGAACTCGGCCATGCATTGGCTGGAGAGCGACGGTTGTCGTAAAGCAGTTGTCATTGAAAACCTCTTTGTTTTTTTTCTCTGGCGCTTTTTCCTGATCCTGGTCAAGGCGCGATTTTCACCGGGAAGGGTCCCCACCCTGATGCCCGGTCTACTGCGGGGTGCTGCATTGTCGCGTTATACGGTATTCGTAATCGAAAAAATATAGTCAAGAAACATAACTGTCAAAGATCGAAAATGAACCATCAGTCACATCAGAACTATTAGTCACATGAATGATCGTTTTGTTTGATTGGTCAGGAGAACGCTGACGAACGGTAGGGTCTCGCCAGGTGCTGCGTAAACGCAGCCGGGATAGAGCGTTTTAGAGGGCAATGTCCTAGAATCGGACGCACTGTTCTTTCCTGCTGCCCAGTCTGGAGCTGTCATGACCCCCGCATTGGATTTGTTGAAAAAGGTTCGTGCCGAACATCACGTACACAGTTACGAACATGATCCGAAGGCAGCGTCCTACGGACTCGAAGCGGCGGAAAAACTCGGTCTGGACCCTGCGCGGGTGTTCAAGACATTGCTTGCGGCCAGCGAGAAAGGGGAATTGCTGGTGGCGGTGGTGCCGGTGGCCGGCAGTCTGGACTTGAAAGGCCTGGCCCATGCGGCCAAGGTCAAGAAAGTCGAAATGGCCGACCCGGCTGCCGCGCAACGCTCCACCGGTTATCTGCTGGGCGGCATCAGCCCGCTCGGGCAGAAAAAACGCCTTCGTACCTTTATCGACCTTTCGGCTCAGGGGTTTGCCAGCATTTTTGTCAGTGCCGGACGGCGCGGCCTGGAAGTTGAATTGGCGCCGGCAGTATTGGCCGAGCATACTCAGGCGGCGTTTGCCGAAATTGGCCGCGCCTGAATCAGGGAGAAGATTTATGCAGCTTGAGTTTTACCAGGTCGATGCTTTCAGTGATCGGCCCTTCGGTGGCAATCCGGCGATGGTCTATCGGCTCGATGCCTGGCTCGCCGACGATTTGATGCAAAAAATTGCTGCCGAGCACAACCTGGCCGAAACCGCCTTTGTGGTGCGCGAAGGGCAGGGCTGGCGCATTCGCTGGTTCACGCCCACCACCGAAGTGCCATTGTGCGGACACGCCACGCTGGCCAGCGCTCATGTCTTGTTCGACATCCATAAGGAGCCGGCACAGCGCCTGGATTTCATCTGCAAATCCGGTCCGCTGAGTGTGACCCGCGAAGGCGAACGCTTGTGGCTGGACTTCCCGGCCATTGAGACGTCGGAAGTGGGCGTGACCGTGGATGTCGAGCGTGCGCTGGGTGTCGAAGCGGTCGATGTGCGGGGCTCGAACGAGTTGTTCGTGGTGCTGGAGTCCGAGCAGGCGGTGCTCGATTGCCAGCCAGACATGGTTGCCCTGGCCAAGCTGCCGTGGCTGGGGGCCATTGTCACCGCCAAGGGCAGCAAGCATGATTTCGTGTCGCGCTATTTCGCACCGGCCATCGGCATCAATGAAGATCCGGTGACGGGGTCGACTCACTGCAGCCTGATTCCGTACTGGTCAAAACGCCTGGGCAAGTCGAGCCTGACGGCCTATCAATGTTCGAAACGCGGCGGCGAGTTGTTCTGCCGGCTGGAAGGGGATCGGGTGAAGATCGGCGGGAATGCGACGCTGGTGGCCAGCGGCACACTGATGTTGGGGTGATACGGGGCATCAATGTGGGAGCGAGCAGGCACGCTCCCACCGTTGATCCGTGTATCAGTTGGCGGTGCTGTACCGCCGCACACCCGACTCAACCCGGGGAATCTGCGCCGCCGTGCTGCCGGACGCCTGGAACAACACCAGATGATCGGCTGCCACTTGAATCCCGACATCCGCGCCGACCTGATGATCGATATGGCTCGGGAAAATCGACTCGAGTTGTGCACCGGTCGGCATCTGCAAGCGGTACAACGTCGACGCCCCCTGGAATGACTTGCCGACAATCCGTGCCTTCAAGGCGCTGTCCGGGGCATAAACGATATCGTCCGGGCGCAGCAGCACGTCCACCGCGCCGCCAGTCGGCCAGGTGTAGGCCCGGTTACCGCGCAATTCGCCGAGCTCGGTCTGGACCGATTCCGGGCTGCTCAGTTGGCCGCGAATGAAGTAACCCTGGCCAATAAAGCTGGCGACATAGGGGGTCTGCGGTTCGTGGTACAGGTTGTAGGGCGTGTCCCACTGTTCCAGGCGGCCTTCCTTGAAAACCCCGACGTGGTCGCTGACCGCGAAGGCTTCTTCCTGATCGTGGGTCACCAGGATCGCGCTGGTGCCCCGGGCCTTGAGGATGTCCCGCACTTCGTGGCTGAGCTTGCGCCGCAGTTCGCCATCGAGGTTGGAAAAGGGTTCGTCGAGCAACAGCAACTGCGGTTCCGGTGCCAGGGCGCGAGCCAGGGCAACACGCTGTTGCTGGCCCCCCGACAGTTCGTGTGGAAAGCGCTTGCCCAGGTTCTTCAGGTTGACCAGTTCCAGCAGTTCTTCGGTGACCCGTTCTTTCTGCGGGTGCTTGCGAATGCCGAAGGCGATGTTCTCGGCCACGCTCAAATGCGGGAACAGCGCATAGTCCTGGAACACCATGCCGATCCGGCGTTTTTCCGGGGCCAGGGTGAAACCGGCGCTGGAGATCGTCTCTCCCGCCAGGGTGATCTCACCTTCGTGCACCGGTTCGAAACCGGCAATCGCCCGCAGCGTGGTGGTTTTGCCGCAACCCGAAGAGCCGAGCAGGCAACCGATGTCGCCGGCGTTCAAATGCAGGTTGAGGTTTTGCACGACCCGCTGGTCCTGATAGCCGCAGGCGAGGTTGCGCAGATTAAGCAGTAATGGCTGGCTCATGCGTGGTGGTACGCCGGTTCGACGAGAAACTCGAGCAGGGCCTTTTGTGCGTGGAGGCGGTTTTCTGCCTGGTCCCAGGCGACGGAGCGCGGGTCATCGAGCAGGTCGAGGCTGATTTCCTCGCCACGGTGGGCGGGCAGGCAGTGCATGAACAGCACGTCCTCGGCAGCCAGGTCCAGCAGGGCGCGATTGACCTGGTACGGCGCGAACAGCTTCAGGCGCTTGGCGGTTTCTTCTTCCTGGCCCATGGAGGTCCAGACGTCGGTGCTCACCAGATGAGCGCCGCGCACGGCTTCCTGCGGATCCCGGACGATGGTCACCCGGTCACCGGCCCTGGCCACGAATTCGGGGTTGGGCTCGTAACCTTCGGGGCAGGCGATGCGCAACTGGAAGTCGAACTGGATCGCCGCTTCTATATAGCTGTTGCACATGTTGTTGCCGTCGCCGATCCAGGCCACGGTCTTGCCCTGGATCGAGCCGCGATGCTCCAGGAAGGTTTGCATGTCGGCCAGCAACTGGCACGGGTGCAGGTCATCGGACAGGCCGTTGATCACCGGCACGCGGGAGTTGGCGGCGAATTCGGTCAGGGTGCTGTGGGCGAAGGTACGGATCATCACCGCATCGAGCATGCTCGACATGACGATGGCGGCGTCGCCGATCGGCTCGCCACGGCCCAGTTGCGTATCCCGTGGCGACAGGAAAATCGCCTGGCCGCCCAGTTGGATCATGCCGGCTTCGAATGAAATACGGGTGCGGGTCGAGGACTTCTCGAAAATCATCCCGAGCACGCGGTTTTTCAATGGCTCGAACAGTACGCCGCGGTTACGCAGGTCTTTGAGCTCCACGCCTCGACGGAGCACGCTGACCAGCTCGTCGGGCGTGCAGTCCATCAGGGAGAGAAAGTGCCTAGCGCTCATCATTGACTACCTTTTTGCAACAGACCGCAGATACTCAAAGCCTTGTTTTACGGAACAACGGGCGAGACCTGCGGCGTAAGCCGCACGGGGCGACGAAATAGGGAAGGCGCGATCTTGACACTAAATGTCGCGTTTTTCCAATAGGCTACGGTGTTTGCGGATTTCAGAGGGGCTACGCGGAAGCCGCGACAGCGCGTTTGAAGTGGGTTCCTGACAGCAGCCTGTCATTTGTACACCGGGCTCGCGGGGCTTGGCAATCAAGCGGGGCGGGGATGCTACTGTCGCTGTCGGTTTTCGAGCGGTGCCTGCCATCGTTAATGGCAATGTGCTTCGTCTGAAACACTTGCTAATGCAATGTGCTGGGTTATAAATAAGTCACGATCGATGCAGGAAGCCCCGGAATGGAATCGAAAGAACAGCAACTCATGGAATTGCTCGGCCTCACGGCCCGGGCACTGACGCACCTCACGGCTTCCATGACGTCGATGTCCTTCGAACTCTTGCGAAGCAACGACGAGGTCACCAAGGCTGCCGGCCGACGCATGATTGATCGCATGGCCACCATCAGCGCCGGTCTCGACGAGCACTGGCGGATCATTGGCGAGCTGACCGGCGTACACGTCGCTCACGAGCAGATCGAAACCATCCAGGAAATCCAGTTGCAAGCCCCGCCCAGGTTGCCATCGAACTGAGATCGGGGCGGCCATCGGCTGGGCTGATGGGGGCCGATTCACAACGCGAACGTCGCTGGCGCGGCGACGGGGCGCGGGCCATAGTCTTGATCCCGCGGCCGACAATGCCCGCCCAGTACAAGAAAGAGACTGGCCATGACCAAGACTCTCCATCACCGTGCCTGCCACCTGTGTGAAGCCATCTGCGGCCTGACCATCGAGACCACCGAGACCGATGGCAACGTGCAAATCACCTCGATCAAGGGCGACGCCCAGGATACGTTCAGTCGCGGTCACATCTGCCCCAAGGCTGTCGCCCTGCAGGACATTCAGAACGACCCGGACCGGCTGCGCCAGCCGATGCTGCGGGTCGGCAACGAGTGGCAGCCTGTCGAATGGGAAGACGCCTTCAACCTGGTCGCCGAGCGGTTGTCGGAGATCCAGGCGCGTCACGGGCAGAATGCGGTGGCGGTCTATCAAGGCAACCCCAGCGTGCACAACTACGGGTTGATGACTCACAGCAACTACTTCCTGGGCTTGCTGAAGACCCGGAATCGGTTTTCCGCGACTTCGGTCGACCAGTTGCCGCATCACCTGACCAGCCATTTGATGTATGGCCACGGCTTGCTGTTGCCGATCCCGGACATCGATCACACCGATTTCATGTTGATTCTCGGCGGTAACCCGCTGGCGTCCAACGGCAGCATCATGACCGTGCCGGACGTGGAGAAGCGCCTGAAAGCGATTCAGGCCCGGGGCGGCAAAGTGGTGGTGGTCGACCCGCGCCGCAGCGAGACGGCGGCGATGGCCGACCAGCACCTGTTCGTGCGTCCGGGGGGCGATGCGGCCTTGTTGTTCGGCGTGCTCAATACCCTGTTTGGTGAAGGCCTGACCCGCGACAGCCATCTGCCGGTGGAGGGCCTGGATCTTGTTCGCCAGGCGATTGCGCGGTTCACCGCCGAGACCATGAGTCCGCTGTGCGCAGTGCCGGCCGAGCAGATACGCCAGTTGGCCCGGGACTTCGCCGCGGCGCCGACGGCGGTCTGCTATGGACGCATGGGCGTGTCGACCCAGGCTTTCGGCACGCTCTGTCACTGGCTGGTGCAACTGATCAATCTGGTGACCGGCAACCTCGATCGCGTCGGCGGCGCGTTGTGCACCGAACCGGCCGTGGACCTGGTGGCAACCACCTCGGGCGGGCATTTCAATCTGTGGCAGAGCCGGGTGTCCGGACGCCCGGAATATGCCGGTGAGCTGCCGGTGTCGGCCATGGCCGAAGAGATGCTCACCGACGGGGAAGGGCAGGTGCGGGCATTGATCACGGTGGCCGGCAACCCGGTGCTGTCGACACCCAATGGCCGGCAACTGGAGCAGGCGCTGGACGGGTTGGAGTTCATGGTCAGCGTCGACCTCTACATCAACGAAACCACCCGTTATGCCGACCTGATTCTGCCATCGACATCCGCCCTGGAAAACGATCACTACGACACCACATTCAACCTGTTTGCCGTGCGAAACGTCACCCGGTTCAATCGCGCAATCCTGGCCAAACCGGAGGGGGCGTTGCACGACTGGGAGATTTTCGTCGGGCTGGCGAAAGCCTTTGCCGCGAAAACCGGCAAGGAGTTGAAGCCGACGATGCCGCCGGCCAGCATGATTGACCTGGGGTTGCGGATGGGATCCTACGGCGATGCCTCGGCACACAAGTTGTCGCTGGCGACGCTGTTCGATCACCCGCATGGGGTCGACCTGGGGCCCCTCAAGGCCAACCTGGCAGCGCGCTTGAAAACCGCTGACCAGCGCATCCAGGCGGCGCCAGAGGTCATGCTCGCGGACCTGGCTCGTTTTGCCGCGTCGCAGGCGCCGGCCGCCGATGAACTCCTGATGATCGGCCGCCGTCATGTGCGCAGCAATAATTCCTGGATGCACAACTACCACCGGCTGGTGAAAGGCAAGCCGCGCCACCAGCTGCTGATGCACCCTGACGACCTCGCCAGTCGCGGGCTCAGTGACGGACAACGGGTGCGGGTCAGCTCCCGGGTCGGCGTGATCGAAGTGGAAGTGCTCGGCAGCCCGGACATGATGAAAGGCGTGGTCAGCCTGCCGCACGGTTGGGGCCATGCGCGGCCCGGCGTGCAGATGGCCATTGCCAGCGGCCAGCCGGGGGCCAGCGCCAATGACCTGACCGACGAGTGCCAGCTCGACGAGTTGTCGGGCAACGCGGCGTTGAACGGTGTACCGGTCACTGTTGCCGCGGCTTGAATGGGTCCGTCGGAGAGGCCGAGCATGGCGCTCGGGTTTCCGTTACAATGCGCCACCGTGCCGACCCCTGAGTCGGAAAGTTCAGTCGAGGTGCTCCATGGATATCATCGAAACGATTAAAGAGCAGATTGCTAACAACACCGTTCTGCTTTACATGAAAGGCTCGCCGAATGCCCCGCAGTGCGGCTTCTCCGCGAAAGCTGCGCAGGCCGTGATGGCATGCGGTGAGAAGTTTGCGTACGTGGACATCCTGCAGAACCCGGAAATCCGCGCCAACCTGCCAAAATACGCCAACTGGCCAACCTTCCCACAACTGTGGGTGGCCGGCGAGCTGGTCGGTGGCAGCGACATCATGACCGAGATGGCTGCAGACGGTTCGCTGCAAACCACCATCAAGTCGGCTGTTGAAGCGGCGGCTGCCAAAGCCTGACCGACGCTTGCCTTCTCTCTTTGTGTAGGCGCGAGCGTGCTCGCTCCTGCAGTCCAAGAGGGAGCAACAAGCATGAAAAAGCCCCGCCTCTTGAAAGAGCGCGGGGCTTTTTATTGCGTCGAGATCAGCGGCGCAAACTTACTCGTCGCCCATCTGCGATTGCAGGTAGTTTTCCAGGCCGATCTTGTCGATCAGGCCCAGTTGGGTTTCCAGCCAGTCGATGTGTTCTTCTTCGGACTCGAGAATGTCTTCGAGCAGTTCACGGCTGCCGAAGTCACCCACGGTTTCGCAGTGCGCGATCGCGACTTTGAGGTCGGCGTGGCCGGTGCGTTCGATACGCAGGTCGCACTCGAGCATTTCCTTGGTGTGCTCGCCAATCTGCAGCTTGCCCAGGTCCTGCACGTTAGGCAGGCCCTCCAGGAACAGGATGCGCTTGATCAGCTTGTCCGCGTGTTTCATCTCATCGATGGACTCGTGGTACTCGTGCTTGCCGAGTTTGTTCAGGCCCCAATCTTCATACATGCGGGCATGCAGGAAGTACTGATTGATCGCGACCAGTTCATTGGCAAGGATCTTGTTGAGATGCTGGATGACTGTAATGTCGCCTTTCATGATGGGGTCCTGCCCTGTATTAGCTGTCTATAAGGCAGAGTTTGAGCCGCATAATCAGGAGTGTCAAACCTAAGTTATTGAATAATATATGAAAATTAATCGGAATAAGAATGTTTGTGTTCCGCGTCTAGCCCGTAACCAATTGATTTGCAGACATAAAAAAACCGGACATCAAGTCCGGTTCTTTGGAAGTCGGGTATTTATGCAGCGGTAAATTCTACCGGGTAGGGAATAGCGGCCTGGGCTGTCTGCAATTTGGTCAGGGTTTCGCGTACCACTTCCTTGGCCAGGCAGGCACATTTACCGCATTGGCTGGCTACGCCGGTAGCCTGACGGACTTCCTTGTAGCTGCAGCATCCTTCATAGATTGCATCGCGGATTTGACCGTCGGTGACGCCAGTGCAGAGGCAGACATACATAAGTGAAAACCGTCGCTGGTTGTGACTCAATTGCGATGGATCTTAATGTTAACGAGAATGATTGTCAAAGTGGTTTCTGACAGCTTTGCAGGATCGGGGGCCAGGACCGACGAACGGCTTTGTTCAGGCCATATGCCAGTCATCTTTGCGGCGCCCATTCAGCGCTCCGGTGAAAATCCGTTAAGGACAGCTTAAAAACGCAGTGTATGATGGCCGGTCCTTATGAAGGGGGTGAGTGTCACAGGGCTGTCGCCTGAGGGTGACAGGCTGGCCCAAACCCGGAACTTCACGTTTTTACACCAGGAGATATTCAATGAGCGTACTCGTAGGCAAGCAAGCCCCAGATTTCACCGTACCGGCCGTCCTCGGCAATGGCGAAATCGTCGACAGCTTCACCCTGTCGTCGGCCATCAAGGGCAAATACGGCCTGGTGTTCTTCTACCCGCTGGACTTCACCTTTGTATGCCCATCCGAGCTGATCGCTCTGGACAACCGCATGTCGGACTTCAAGGCACGCAACGTGGAAGTGATCGCCGTTTCGATCGACTCGCACTTCACCCACAACGCCTGGCGCAACACGCCGGTCAACAATGGCGGTATCGGTGAAGTCCGTTACACCATGGCGGCCGACATGAAGCACGAAATCGCCAAGGCCTACGACGTTGAGTCCGAAGGTGGCGTCGCGTTCCGTGGCGCGTTCCTGATCGACGACAAAGGCGTCGTTCGCTCGCAGATCATCAACGACCTGCCACTGGGCCGTAACATGGAAGAGCTGATCCGTCTGGTCGACGCTCTGCAATTCCACGAAGAGCACGGCGAAGTCTGCCCTGCCAACTGGAAGAAAGGCGACAAGGGCATGAATGCTTCGCCGGAAGGTGTCGCGGCCTACCTGACCGAGCACGCGGCTGCCCTGTAAGGCGCGTCAAGGCGTAAAAAAACCGGCCATCATGGCCGGTTTTTTTATGGGCGGGAGAATCGCAGGTCCCTGAAGGAGCCGGCTTGCTGGCGATGAACGATGACGCGATCTGCATGTTAAACCGCGTCGCCTGCATCGCGAGCAGGCTCGCTCCCACATCAATCGTCGAAGTCTTCCCAGCCGCCCATTTGCTTCCAGCGATTGACGATGCCGCAGAACAGTTCGGCGGTCTTCTCGGTATCGTAGCGAGCCGAGTGAGCTTCCCGACCGTCGAAGTCGATGTCGGCTGCCTGGCACGCCTTCGCCAATACCGTCTGGCCGTAGGCGAGACCTGCAAGGGTGGCGGTGTCGAAGCTGGAGAACGGATGAAAGGGGTTGCGCTTCATGTCCAGGCGCGCGACCGCTGCATTCAGGAAACCCAGGTCGAAGCTGCTGTTATGCCCCACCAGGATTGCACGCTTGCAGCCGTTGGCTTTCAACGATTTGCGAATGCCGCGGAAGATGTCCGTCAGTGCCGTTTCTTCACTCACGGCCATGCGCAACGGGTGATCGAGCTTGATGCCGGTGAATTCCAGCGCGGCGGCTTCGATGTTGGCCCCTTCAAACGGCTCTACACGGAAGAAATAGGTGTGATCGGGATACACGAACCCTTTTTCGTCCATGCCGATGGTGGTCGCGGCAATTTCCAGCAAGGCGTCAGTGGCAGAGTTGAAACCACCGGTTTCAACATCGACAACGACTGGCAGGTAACCACGGAATCGCGCGGCCATCGGGTGGCGTGGACCGCCAGCGCCCGGACCGTCCTGTTCGTCGTCGAAATGGTCTTCACTCACGCGTTTTCCTCCAGCAGGCGCCAGCGCAGTTTTTCACCGGCGCGCAGCGGGATGACGGTCAGCTCGCCAAAGGGCAGGCTGGTTGGGGCGGTCCACTCGTCGCGGACCAGGGTGATGCGATCGGTGTTCGCCGGCAGGCCATAGAAGCGAGGGCCGTTGAGGCTGGCAAACGCTTCGAGCTTGTCCAGCGCGTTGCGTTGCTCGAACGCCTCGGCATACAGCTCGATCGCGGCGTAGGCGGTGTAGCAACCGGCGCAGCCGCAGGCCGCTTCCTTGGCATGCTGGGCATGGGGTGCCGAGTCGGTGCCGAGGAAGAATTTGTCGCTGCCGCGGGTGGCGGCGTCGAGCAGGGCTTCCTGGTGGGTATTGCGCTTGAGAATCGGCAGGCAATAGAAATGCGGGCGAATCCCGCCGACCAGCATATGGTTGCGGTTGTACAGCAGGTGATGCGCGGTAATGGTCGCCCCGACATTGGCCGAAGCCTCGCTGACGAACTGCACGGCGTCGGCGGTGGTGATGTGTTCGAACACCACTTTGAGCGTCGGGAAACGCTCGACCACACGGCGCATGTGCTCATCGATGAAGATTTTTTCCCGGTCGAATACGTCGACATCACCACGGGTGACTTCACCGTGGATCAGCAACGGCATGCCGACCTCGGCCATCGCTTCGAGCGCGGGAAAGATCTTGTCGATGCTGGTGACGCCGGAGTCCGAGTTGGTGGTCGCACCGGCCGGGTACAGCTTGGCGGCATGCACGAAACCGCTGGCCTTGGCCTCGCGAATCTCTTCGGGCTGGGTGCGGTCGGTGAGGTACAGGACCATCAACGGTTCGAAACGGCTGCCGGCCGGACGTGCAGCGAGAATCCGCTTGCGATAGCCGTCGGCTTCAGCGGCGTTGCGCACCGGCGGTACCAGGTTGGGCATGATGATGGCGCGACCAAAGGTGCGCGCAACATCCGCAACGGTATTGGTCAACACGGCACCATCGCGAAGATGAATGTGCCAGTCGTCGGGACGCAGCAGGGTCAGGCGGTCGGACATGAGGGGGATTCCAGGCGGGTCAAACTGAGGGGAATGCTACCGGAAAAGACTCTCTCAGGCACTCGCTATCAAGTTTTGCCGCAAGCTTCCGATATCCAACAGGTATGCCGTAATTATGTATCGGTCTTTTTGTTGTAGAAGTCTTTTTTGTAAAAGCCAGTGGAGCCTCCCGTGCGCCAGCGTTATCTAGCCTTGCTCAGTGTGTTTGCCAGCCTTCCCGCGATGGCGCTCACTTTCCAGACCCGTCTGGAGAGCATCGAGTGGACGGTCGAAGGGGACAAGTTCGAGTGCCGCCTGACCCAACCGATCACCGATTTCGGTTCGGGTGAGTTCGTGCGTCGTGCGGGCGAGCAGGCCACGTTTCGCCTCAAAGCCTACAACTCGATGGTCGGCGGCGGTTCGGCGACCTTGCTGGCCGCGGCTGCGCCCTGGCAGCCGGGGCGTGGGGACATCAATCTCGGTTCGGTCAAGATCGGCAGCGGCAATGTGCTGTTCAACAGCTCGCAAGTCCAGGCGGGGCGCCTGATCAGTGGTCTCATGGACGGGCGCAGCCCGGTCGTTCGGCATTATTCGGGCGATGGCCGAGTGTCGGAAGTGCGGTTGTTGCCGGTCAAGTTCAGCAAGGCGTTCAACGACTATCAAGGCTGCGTGGCCAAGCTGCTGCCGAAGAATTTCGAGCAGGTCAAGCAGTCGCAGATCGGCTTCCCGGGCGAAGGTATCGAACTCGATGCACAAGCCAAGGCCCAGTTGCAGGTGATGCTGGATTTCATGAAGGCGGACCCGACGGTCAATCACATCGAGCTCGACGGTCATTCGGACAACAGCGGTAATCGCCTGACCAATCGTGAGCTGTCGCGACGCCGGGCGCTCGCGGTCATGGACTACTTCAAGGCCAACGGTGTTCAGGAATCGCAGATCACCCTGCGCTTCCACGGCGAACGTTACCCCTTGGCCCCCAACACCTCGGCAGCCAATCGGGCGAAAAATCGCCGGGTCAACGTCCACCTTGCGCGCGTGGCCCCCGTCGAGACGCCAGCGCCTCAGGCCACCGTGCCAGCGAGCCCGGCGAATGCAGCGAACGCAGCGAAGACTTCCTGAGCGGCGTCTGATCGTCGCTCACTCGACATAATCTGTCGCTTCGTCGTCATAAGCTGTCGCGCCACTGTAAATTATTCTGCATGACCGGTAGACTTGACGGCTTTCCGTAGAACCCCGTGGAGTGATGGCATGGCGGACGTAAACAAGGTCGTTCTGGCGTATTCCGGCGGCCTGGACACTTCGGTGATCCTCAAGTGGCTGCAGGATACTTATAACTGTGAAGTGGTGACCTTTACCGCTGACCTGGGTCAGGGTGAAGAGGTCGAACCTGCTCGCGCCAAGGCACAGGCCATGGGCGTAAAAGAAATCTACATCGACGATCTGCGCGAAGAGTTCGTGCGAGATTTCGTGTTCCCGATGTTCCGCGCCAACACTGTTTACGAAGGCGAGTACCTGCTGGGTACTTCCATCGCTCGTCCGTTGATCGCCAAACGCCTGATCGAAATCGCCAACGAAACCGGCGCTGATGCCATTTCCCACGGCGCCACCGGCAAGGGTAACGACCAGGTTCGTTTCGAACTCGGCGCCTATGCCCTCAAGCCGGGTGTGAAAGTGATCGCACCGTGGCGCGAATGGGACCTGCTGTCCCGTGAAAAGCTGATGGATTATGCCGAAAAGCACGCGATCCCGATCGAGCGTCACGGCAAGAAAAAATCCCCGTACTCGATGGATGCCAACCTGCTGCACATCTCCTATGAAGGCGGCGTGCTGGAAGACACCTGGACCGAGCACGAAGAAGACATGTGGCGCTGGACCGTCTCCCCGGAGAACGCGCCGGACAAGCCGCAGTACCTGGAGTTGACCTATCGCAACGGCGACATCGTTGCACTGGACGGCGTCGAGATGACCCCGGCCACCGTGCTGGCGACCTTGAACCGTATCGGTGGCGAACACGGCATCGGCCGCCTCGACATCGTCGAGAACCGCTACGTGGGGATGAAGTCCCGTGGCTGCTACGAAACCCCAGGCGGCACCATCATGCTGCGTGCCCACCGTGCGATCGAATCGATCACCCTGGACCGCGAAGTGGCTCACCTCAAGGATGAGCTGATGCCCAAGTACGCCAGCCTGATCTACACCGGTTACTGGTGGAGCCCTGAGCGGCTGATGCTGCAACAGATGATCGACGCGTCCCAGGTCAACGTTAACGGCGTTGTGCGCCTGAAACTGTACAAGGGCAATGTGATCGTCACTGGCCGCAAGTCCGACGACTCGTTGTTCGACGCCAATATTGCGACGTTTGAAGAAGATGGCGGCGCCTACAACCAGGCCGATGCGGCGGGCTTCATCAAGCTCAACGCGTTGCGCATGCGTATCGCCGCGAACAAGGGTCGCAAGCTTTTCTGAAGTTTCTGACTCGGTAGTGGAATGTGTGGCCTTGTGTTCGACAAGGCCACACATTTGAATACAGGGATTTTCCTTCGGACATTGCGATTCATCTTTCTTCTTGTGTAAGAACAACTCCCGCCTGCTGCATTCCCGTTGATTCTAGAAAGCGACTGACCGTTGCACGTCAGAGGGGCGAGATTGCTCGATGAGCGTGACGTCGTGAGAGCTCAGGTTGTACGCGACGCAAAACGGCAATCCGCTGCGTTTCTTGATCTGCCTGAAAAAACTGAACGCCCCTTCTTTCAGGCCATTCTCCGATTCGCCACTGATGAGAAACACGACGACCCGTGCTGACTCCGCTTTGCCCGGGTGCATGTTTTTCAGAAGCTCACGAAACTCCATCTTCCTGTTTATGCACCGCGCATCGATGATGTGCAGGTCCTTCAGTCGTTCCGGCAACTCAATGTGGTGCTGAACTGAAAGGTGTTTGCGTGGGCGCGTCCTGCCCGGTGGGCCTTGTGCCGTTTCCGGACGCTCGGCGGTGTCCAGTGCGTTGATGAAATGTTCTCCCTTCTCATAATCGGATGGCGCGTACAGCGATCGATAGTTGAAGTTGAGTGTGGCGAAGAACAGAAGCAGCAAGTAAAAAGGAAAGCTGATCAAAAACCAGATATAGACCTCTCGTTCTTCATTGTCGAGAAACGGCAGTGACACAGCCGCCGATGTTTCAGACAGTGTTGCGAATATGGCGATTACTGTCATGGGGTTGGTGATTCTTTGTTTTAAGTTTATCATGTTTTGCACTCATACAAGTTTATCTTTTCTCGTTTGATTGATAGTGGGTGAGTTTATTGTTTTGCGGTCTTCATGTTAGCGGTGGATTGATAATTGTCATAGGGTTGCTTTGATTTTGTCCGGGTTATTGAAATTCATTTGGTAAGCGTTCATGTGGGTGGCGGGCAAAGGGACTGTGTTAATGGGGAACGGACGGGTATCATCAAGAGTAGCGTAACTGTTGATGGGCGTTGCGCCGACAGGGCCACTTATTACCGGTTTTGTGGGTTGGTAAATTGATACAAGAAATTGTTGAAGGGTGAAACGGCGTAAGGTAAATAAAGTTTCCAACGCGCAGGTTTCGCAGATTTCCTGTAAGAATATTCCGCGTTATTTGTAGGGAATGTCTCTCGCTGCGGGTGGCCGGGGGGGACGGCATGCCATGGGTGAAACGACTAGGCTATTGTGCGGGCTCTAAAAATTCGAACAGCGAAAATTGGACCTGCCCATGAATAAAGTGCTGATCGTGGATGATCACCCCGTCATTCGGCTTGCGGTACGTATGCTGATGGAGCGTCATGGCTACGAAGTCATTGCCGAAACAGACAATGGCGTGGATGCATTGCAACTGGCTCGTGAACATATGCCGGATATTGTCATTCTGGATATAGGAATACCGAAGCTGGATGGACTGGAAGTCATTGCGCGCCTGGTATCGGCAGCGATGCCCATGAAAGTGCTGATATTGACTTCCCAGGCGCCTGGGCATTTTTCGATGCGTTGCATGCAGTCGGGGGCGGCCGGATATGTATGCAAGCAACAGGACCTCACTGAACTGCTCAGCGCAATAAAAGCCGTATTGTCAGGCTACAGTTATTTCCCCAATCAAGCGTTGCATACCGTTCGTTCCAGTCTGGGTAATGCCAGTGAAGCCGATATGGTGGATCGCTTGTCCGGGAGAGAGATGATGGTCTTGCAACAGTTGGCCCGAGGCAAGACCAATAAGGAAATTGCTGATGGAATGTTTCTCAGCAATAAAACCGTCAGTACTTACAAGACTCGCCTTTTATTGAAACTCAATGCGCGATCCCTGGTGGACCTGATCGAGTTGGCACAACGCAATGGGCTGGTGTGACGGCACTCATGCGTCAAGGGGCTCGCCGGGCGAGAGGTTCAAGATTTCCCACATAAAGAAAAGCCTCCGTTCAGGGAGGCTTTCAGGTGTCATAGGTCAAAATCGTAATCGGCCAATTGCTTTTGCAGTCGGCGCTCCTCCAGCAGGTTATCGATTGTGCGGCGTTTGCTCAGGTTGGTCTTCGCCACTTCAACCACAGGATCAGCGTCTTCGGCTTCACCCGGTGTGAAGTCGTCTTCTACGTCCAATTGCTCTTTACCAGTGCTCATAAGGTTAACTCCAGGCTTAGACTGCCTTTGGCGCTCCTTATATCGACAATCTCATTCCGGGTAAAAAAGATTTTTTCAATCGATAAATCAATAAACCTAATAGCGCTTCAATCGTCCGACGTCTTGTGCTTGTACTCGCACAGGTCTTCGATCCGGCAACTGCCACAGCGAGGCTTGCGGGCCAGGCAGACGTAGCGCCCGTGCAGAATCAGCCAGTGATGGGAGTCGAGCAGGTACTCCTTCGGTACGAACTTCATCAGTTTGTTTTCCACCTCGACCACATTCTTGCCAGGCGCAATGCCGGTGCGGTTGCTGACGCGGAAAATATGTGTGTCCACGGCCATGGTGAGTTGGCGGAACGCCGTATTGAGCACGACGTTGGCGGTCTTGCGGCCTACGCCCGGCAGTGCTTCCAGTTCTTCGCGAGTCTGCGGTACTTCGCCACCATGGCGCTCCACGAGCAGGCGACAGGTCTCGATCACGTTCTTTGCCTTGCTGTTGAACAGACCGATGGTCTTGATGTACTCAGACAACCCCTCCACCCCCAGCGCATGGATGGCCGCAGGCGTATTGGCGACCGGGTACAGCCTGGCTGTCGCCTTGTTCACGCCGACATCGGTCGATTGCGCTGAGAGAATCACCGAGATCAGCAATTCGAACGGGGTGGAGTAGGCCAGTTCGGTCTTTGGTTCCGGGTTGTCTTCATGCAACCTGCGGAAAATTTCCAGACGTTTTGCAGCATTCATGGGCAGTGACTTTCCTCGAAAGCGATCAGTGTGAGGGGTTCGGGCGAGACCAGGCCTGCCAGGCGGCGATCAGCAGTCCCAACAAAATGAATCCACCGGGTACCAGGGCGGCCAGGTGCAGGCCGCTGTTGTCGAGCAGCTCGCGCAATACGCCCAACCCCAGCATCAAGACACCGAACAGGCCGCACAGGCGCAGGCGATCGCGCCATGGGGACTGGAAAAATCCCGTGTGGTCCAGAACGACGCATTGCAGGGCGATCAACCCGGCATAGATTCCCGCGTGCCGATGCCACTGCAATGACCAGGCCTGTGCAGCAATTTCTGCGCAGCCGGTCAATGTGGCTGCGAGCAGGACGCTGGCGATCAGGCGTGCAGGCGGGAGCAGCCTGTTGCGCAGGAGCTGCATGCCCAGGCCGAAGGCGCTGATGACCACGACGAACATCAAGCAGAGACCCAGCGCGGTCATCCAGGCGTCGGTAGTCCCTATGAGTGGGGCGAGCATCAGCGAATTCTGCAATGTCGATGATTTATTCATGGAGGGGATCCCCGATCCACTGTTGCCGATGTTCGTCGAAATAGCGCAAGGCGTCGTGGATGGCGTTGATCACGGCGCGTGAAGTGATGGTCGCTCCGGCGATCTGGTCGAACTGGCCCTGATCCTTTTTCAGTGCCCAGCCACTGTCGGCCGGCTCGCTTCGTGATTTGCCAGTAAATGCCCCGAGCCATGCATTGGGCCACTCGGCGATCCGCGCTCCCAGCCCCGGGGTTTCTGTTTGGCTGAGGGTTTTGACCCCGAGCAACCTGCCGTTTGCATCGATGGCGATCAGCAGGTCGATACTGCCCACATAGCCGGTTGCCTGGCTGCGCAGCAAAACGCTTTTCGGCTGGCCAGCCCGGGTCGCCAGGTAGCCGCCCAGCAGTCGGCTGTTGGTCAACGCGGTATTGCCCAGTGGCAATGGCTGTTGAAGCGGTTGATTGTCGTAACTGTCGACCGGCAGCAGGTCCAGCAGGTTTCGGCTGTCGATCTCGCGTTGTTCAGCGGCGATGCGTGATGCGCTGACCTGTTGTGCAAGATAGGTCGCGCCCATTCCCAGGCTTGCCAGCAGCCCGACGATCACCACGCTCGACACTCGGTTCATGGCGCCACACGCTCCTGTCTCGAGGCGACAAAGCGCTCCAGCGCCGGTACGCAGAGGTTCATCAGCAGCACCGCAAATGCCACGCCGTCCGGGTAACCACCCCATGTACGGATCAGGTAGGTGAGCAATCCGACCCCGGCACCGAACAGCAGGCGGGCGCCGGGGCTTTTGGCGCCGGACACCGGCTCGGTGACGATGAAGAAGGCGCCGAGCAGGCTGGCGCCGCTGAGCAAGTGAAACAGCGGTGAACCGTGGGAGTCGGAACCGGAGCCGTTCCAGCACACCAGGCTGATGATGAACAGGCTGGCGAGCATGCCGACCGGTGCATGCCAGCTGAACACCCGCCGTTGCAGAAGAAACAGACCGCCGGCGAGAAACGCCAGGTTGACCCACTCCACACCGCGCGCCCCCAAATGGCCGAACGCCGGGCTGCTGGCGAAGAGTTCGTCGATGGTCAGGCTTTTGTTGATGCGCAGGCTGTCCAGGGCCGTGGCCTGCGCCCACGCATCCGGCGTCGGGCCGGGGATCAGACCGAACACCCGCTGCACGCTGCCGAACAGGTCCATGACGTGGGGCGACGGCCAGTGGCTCATCGGCTGGGGGAATGTCACCAGCACCAGGGCCAGGCCGAGCATGGCCGGGTTGAACGGGTTTTTTCCGACGCCGCCATACAATTGCTTGCCGAACAGACCGAATGCCGCAGCGCAGACGGTCAGCCACCAGGGGCAGTAAGGCGGCAAGGCCAGGGCCAGCAGCGTTGCAGTGACCAGCGCACTGCCGTCGCTCAACACAGGAAGCAGTTCGCGTCCGCGCAGCTTCAGCACTGCCGCTTCAACGGCCAGTGCGGCCGTGCCTGCCAGTACCAGGTTGATCAGCACGCCCCAGCCGAACCACCAGAACGACACCAGAATGCCTGGCACAGTCGCCAGCAATACCAGTCTCATGGCCTGCTGGAGGCGTTCGTCGACCGGCTCAAGGGGCAACATAGCTATCCACCTGGCGCTCGGCTTCCTTCAGGCGAGCAAGGGCCTTGTCCAGCAATTCGGCGGGGGTGTCGGTGCGTCGCTGCAGTTTGCTGACATCGGCGCGCGCGTAGGCCAATTCGGTTTTCAATTGTCGAAGCCGGTTGTCGATGGGGCGCTTTTCGATGCGCACCAGATCCGGTATCGGCTGGTCGCTGGCGTCTTCCGTCGCATGCAGGGCTTTTTCGGCCTCGGCGAGGGCGCGTTCCAGGACTTCGATCTGTTCGGCGGGCGCATCGCTGGCTTGCGCTTTCTTGAGTTCGGCGCGGCGGGTGGCCAGCTGGATTTTTGCCCGCTTCAATTCGGCATCCTTGGCTGGCGCTGGCGCTGGCGCTGGCGCTTCGATTTTCGGCGTTGACGGCAGGCTGGTCTCCAATTGCAACAGGGTGTGCTCTGCGGCCTCGAACTGCTGTTGCAGAATGATCAGTTGCGACTGTTGTTCGAACGTCGGCGGATGCCCGAACGCCTTGAGCGATTTGTTCAGTTGCGTGCGGCTCATCGCCAGATCGATCCTGGCTTTTTTCAAGGCCGCGTCGGCATTCGCCGCTTTTTGTGCGCGGACCCTTTCCAGCGCCGCCTGAACCGGATTGAGTGCCGGTACATCGACCGGCTGAGTCACACGATTTGCCCGGGCCTGACGCTCGGCGAGTTTTTGCTCTTCCTCGCGCTGCAGGCGGGCGTTGCGCCGTTCGAAGCGCTGGCGAGCGTGGTCGCGTTTGGCGGCCCGCGCCTGTTGCGCTTCAGGGCTGAAGGCCAGGCCTCCCACGATCGGTATCACGGTGGTCGCCGGCAACGGACGCATTTCGATGCAGTCCACAGGGCAGGGGGCCACGCACAGGTCGCAGCCGGTGCATTCGTCGACGATCACCGTGTGCATCCATTTGGCCGCGCCGACGATGGCGTCGACCGGGCAGGCCTGGATGCACTTGGTGCAGCCAATGCACTCGGCCTCGCGGATATAGGCTATTTGCGCCGGGGCCGGGCCGCGACTGACGTCCAGTTCCAGCACAGGGACTTTCAGCAGTTCAGCCAGGGCCGAAATGGTTTCGCTGCCGCCGGGCGGGCACTTGTTGATCGGCTCGCCCGAGGCAATACCCTCGGCGTAGGGCTTGCATCCGGCGTGCCCACATTTGCCGCACTGGGTCTGCGGCAGCAGGGCGTCGATGCGTTGAATCAGACTCATGTTTTGATCAGTCCGTTGAATCCGAGAAAAGCCACCGCGATCAATCCGGCGCCGATCAGGTCGATTGGCAAGCCGCGAAAAGGCAGCGGAACATCGTTATCGAGGGTGCGCTGGCGCAAGTCGCAGAACAGACTCAGCACCAGCCAGAAACCCAGCCCGGCGCCAATACTCAGGGCCGTGGCGTAAATAATGCCGTGGTTGTCACGGCTGCCGATCAGTGCCAGCCCCAACACGCCGGCATTACCGAGCAGCAGCGGCCAGAGACCGTCGAACGGCAACGTCGAAAACACTTTCGCCAATACCTTCAGCAGCGGCGCGATCAGCAGCACGCTCAGGGGCAAAAACACGAACAACCGCAGCGAGTTCAGCCCTAGCGGCACCAACAGGCCAAAGTAGAGCGCATGGCCAAGCCCACCGACGATCAACATCAGGCAGGTCGTGGCAATCCCCAATGCATGGACCCGGCGTCGTTCGCTCGCCAGCAGCGAATCGACGCCCAACGACCAGTGCAACACGAAGTTGTTGATCAGGGCGGTGCTGATGAGTGTCAGAACAATCTCGGTCATGGTCGTGCCGGAAAAAGGAGGGCTTTTTAACGGGCTGGTCTAAAAAGCTTAGGCATTATCCGGCAAGGACGGAGGGTGGGCCAGATATGAAAATCCCACAGGCGCGCCAGGCACGACTGTGGGATCGGTCAGCACAAGAACTTACTTGATGCGCTGGCCCGGCTTGGCGCCGCTGTCGGGGCTGAGCAGGTAGATTTCTTCACCGCCGGGGCCGGCTGCCATCACCATGCCTTCGGAGATGCCGAACTTCATTTTCCGCGGCTTCAGGTTGGCGATCATCATGGTCAGGCGACCGTCAAGCTTGGACGGGTCCGGGTAGGCGCTCTTGATGCCGGAGAACACGTTGCGTTGTTCGTCGCCGATGTCGAGGGTCAGGCGCAGCAGCTTGTCGGCGCCTTCCACGGCTTCGGCCTTGACGATCAGCGCCACGCGCAGGTCAACCGCGGCAAAGGTGTCGAAGTCGATTTCCGGCGACAACGGGTCCTTGGCCAGCTCGCCATTGCCGGCCGGTGCGGCTTCGCCGGTGTCGGTCTGGCTGGCGGTCAGGTCTTCTTTCGAGGCGTCGGTCATGGCTTGTACTTTCACCGGATCGATTCGAGTCATCAGTGGCTTGAACTCGTTCAACTGATGGTTGCCGAGCAGGGTCGCGTGATCATTCCAGGTCAGCGGCGCAACGTTGAGGAAAGCTTCGGCATCGGCGGCCAGCAGTGGCAGTACCGGCTTGAGGAAGATCACCAGCTGGCGGAACAGGTTGACGCCGGTGGCGCAGATGGCCTGGACTTCATCCTGCTTGCCTTCCTGTTTGTTCAGCGACCACGGGGCCTTGTCGGCGATCCAGGCGTTGGCGCGGTCGGCCAGGGCCATGATCTCGCGCATGGCGCGGGCGAAGTCACGGGCCTCATAGGCGTCGGCGATACCGGGTGCAGCAGCCAGGAAGGCTTCGGTCAGTTCCGGGGCCGCATTGCGGTCGACCATCAGGCCGGCATTGCCCTTGTGGATGAAACCGGCGCAACGGCTGGCGATGTTGACGACTTTGCCGACCAGGTCGGAGTTGACCTTTTGCACGAAGTCATCGAGGTTCAGGTCCAGGTCGTCGACGCCGCGGCTCAGCTTGGCGGCGTAGTAGTAGCGCAGGTATTCCGGCGACAGGTGCTCCAGGTAAGTCCGGGCCTTGATGAAGGTGCCGCGGGACTTGGACATTTTCTGGCCGTTGACGGTCAGGTAACCGTGCACGTTGATCCCGGTCGGCTTGCGGTAACCCGCGCCTTCGAGCATCGCTGGCCAGAACAGGGCGTGGAAGTTGACGATGTCCTTGCCGATGAAATGGTACAGCTCGGCGGTGGAGTCCTTGCCCCAGAACGCATCGAAGTCCAGCTCCGGCGTACGGTTGCAGAGGTTCTTGAAACTGGCCATGTAGCCGATCGGTGCATCCAGCCAGACGTAGAAATACTTGCCGGGTTCGTCCGGGATCTCGAAGCCGAAGTACGGCGCATCGCGGGAAATGTCCCACTGCTGCAGGCCGGCGTCCAGCCACTCGGCGATCTTGTTGGCCACGGCGTCCTGCAGGGTGCCGCTGCGGGTCCAGGTTTGCAGCATGTCCTGGAAGTCCGGCAACTTGAAGAAGAAGTGCTGGGAGTCCTTGAGCACCGGAGTGGCGCCGGAGATCGCCGACTTCGGGTCCTTCAGATCGGTGGGTGCATAGGTCGCGCCGCACTTTTCGCAGTTGTCGCCGTACTGGTCCTCGGTGCCGCATTTCGGGCAGGTGCCCTTGATGAAGCGGTCGGCCAGGAACATTTTCTTTTCCGGGTCGAAATACTGCGTGATCGAGCGCGTGGCAATGTGCCCGGCGTCGCGCAGTTTCAGGTAGATCTGGCTCGACAGCTCACGGTTTTCTTCGGCGTGAGTGGAGTGGAAGTTGTCGAAGTCGACCAGGAAGTCGGCAAAGTCGGCGCTGTGTTCGGCCTGGACATTGGCGATCAGCTGTTCCGGGGTGATGCCTTCCTTTTCCGCGCGCAACATGATCGCCGAACCGTGGGCGTCGTCGGCGCAGACATAAATGCATTGGTTGCCGCGGTGCTTCTGGAAGCGCACCCACATATCGGTCTGGATGTATTCCAGCATGTGGCCAAGATGGATCGAACCATTGGCATAGGGCAGGGCGCTGGTGACGAGGATCTGGCGTGGCTCGGACATGGGGCTCGGCTACTTGATGAAACGGAGGTCGGCCACTATAAAGCGCCGGCGACTATTTTTCACCCCCGGAACCGGACTCCGGGGACGGACAGCGCGCGTTCGTCACTTCCTGAAAGCATGCCGCGCGGACGCCAGAACAGGTACGATACCCGCCTGATTTTCCAGTCTTGCTATTGGAGTTGCCCATGAGCGCCGTCAATCGCGCAGCGGTGGAAGCCGTCCTTCGTCAATACACCGACCCTTATTTGAACCAGGACCCGGTCAGCGCCGGGTGTGTGCGCAGCATCGACATCCAGGGTGACCGCGTCAGCGTCCAGCTGGCGTTGGGCTACGCCGCCGGCCTGTTCAAGAGCGGCTGGTCGCAGATGCTGCAAATGGCCATCGAAGGCCTCGACGGCGTGGCCAGTGCCCGTGTCGAGATCACCAGCGTGATCGCCGCCCACAAGGCTCAGGCACAGATTCCGGGCCTGGCCAACGTCAAGAACGTGGTCGCCGTGGCCTCCGGCAAGGGCGGCGTGGGCAAGTCCACCACCGCGGCCAACCTCGCGCTGGCCCTGGCTCGCGAAGGCGCCAGGGTGGGGATTCTGGATGCGGACATCTATGGTCCGAGCCAGGGCATCATGTTCGGCATTGCCGAAGGCACCCGGCCGAAGATCAAGGATCAGAAATGGTTCGTGCCCATCGAGTCCCATGGTGTCGAAGTGATGTCGATGGCCTTCCTGACCGACGACAACACGCCGATGGTCTGGCGCGGCCCGATGGTCTCCGGTGCACTGTTGCAACTGGTGACACAAACTGCCTGGGGCGATCTGGATTACCTGGTCATCGACATGCCGCCAGGCACCGGCGACATCCAGTTGACCCTGGCACAGAAAGTCCCGGTGGCCGGCGCGGTGATCGTTACCACCCCGCAGGACCTGGCGTTGCTGGACGCGCGCAAAGGCGTGGAGATGTTCCGCAAGGTCAATATCCCGGTGCTGGGCGTGGTCGAGAACATGGCCGTGCACATCTGCTCCAACTGCGGGCATGCCGAGCACTTGTTCGGCGAGGGCGGCGGAGTGAAGCTGGCCGAGCAGTACGGCGTCGAGCTGTTGGCGTCGTTGCCGCTGTCGATGGTGATTCGCGAGCAGGCCGATGGCGGCAAGCCGACGGTGATCGCCGAGCCGGATAGCCAGATTGCCATGGTCTATCAGGAATTGGCCCGCCATGTCGGTGCGCGGATCGTGTTGCAGGAAGCCCTGTCGCCAGCCATGCCGAACATCAGCGTCAGCGACGATTGATCTTGACCGGTAAATGTTGAAAAACGCTGGGAACGAGCCTGCTCGCGATGCGAATCAACATTCAACAACCGTGTTGAATGGACAATAGCCATCGCGAGCAGGCTCGCTCCCACAGGAAGCTGATGCAGGATTCAGATGCGCAACCCGCCATCCATCTCCAGGATCCGTCCGGTGTAGTAGTCGTTTTCGAAGATGTACGCCGCCGAATGGGCGATCTCCTGCGGTTTGCCCATGCGTTTGAGCGGAATCCCGGCGGTCATTTTCTCCAGCGCTTCGGGCTTCATCCCCAGGGTCATTTCGGTTTCGATGAACCCCGGCGCAATCCCCGCGACACGAATGCCGTAACGCGCCAGTTCCTTGGCCCAGGTCACGGTCGCCGCGGCGACACCGGCCTTGGCAGCGGAGTAGTTGGTCTGGCCGATGTTGCCGGCGCGGGAAATCGACGAGATGTTGATGATGGCGCCGCCGTTCTTCAGCTCGACCATTTTCGCAGCGACTTCACGGGTGCACAGGAACACGCCAGTGAGGTTGACGTCGATCACCGCCTGCCATTGCGCCAGGCTCATTTTGCTCATCTCGCCGTCCTTGACCTTGAGCAGCAGGCCGTCACGCAGGATGCCGGCGTTGTTGATCAAGCCGTGGATCGCGCCGAAGTCTTCGGCCACCTGGGCAACCATGTGGGTCACCTGCTCTTCATTGGCGACGTTGCACAGGTAGGCGCGGGCTTCGACGCCCTTGGCCTTGCACGCGACAACCGCCTCGTCGAGCTTTTCCTGGTTCAGGTCGACCAGGGCCAGCCGGGCGCCCTTGTCGGCGAAATACTCGGCCATGGAGCGGCCCAGACCCTGGCAACCGCCGGTGATAATGATTACTTTGTCAGTGAGTTGCATTGGCATGCCCCGGTAGCAGATGGAGTTGTTTTCCTTTCGAGCCTCTCTCGATCTGCACCCTGCCGTGGCCTGGCTGCACATGAGAATTTGCCTCGATGGCGCCCTGGAACTTTCACCCGGCGCCTGTCCGTTTTGTCGACGGATTCTTTATAAGGAGTCATAAATTGAGCGTTGAAGCGGCCAAGAATGCCCGAGAATTACTTCTCAAGGAATACCGCGGGGTGCTCTCAACGCACTCCAAAGCCATGCCTGGCTTCCCGTTCGGCTCCGTGGTGCCCTACTGCCTGGACGAGCAGGGCCGCCCGCTGATCCTGATCAGCCGCATCGCCCAGCACACGCACAATCTGCAGAAAGATCCGAAATGTTCGTTGTTCGTCGGCGAACGCGGTGCCGAGGATGTGCAGGCCGTCGGTCGCCTGACTTACCTTGCCGAGGCGCAGCAACTGCAGGATGCCGCCCAGATCGACAGCGCGGCCGAGCGCTACTATCGCTACTTCCCGGACTCGCAGAACTACCACAAGGCCCACGATTTCGACTTCTGGGTGCTCAACCCGGTGCGCCACCGTTACATCGGCGGTTTCGGCGCGATTCACTGGATCGATCAACTGACCCTGGCCAATCCGTTCGCGGGCAAGGCAGAAGTCAGCATGGTCGAGCACATGAACGCCGATCACGCCAAGGCCATTGCCCACTATGTCGATCTGGCCGGCCTGCCGAAAAGCGAGCCGGCGCAACTGGCCGGCATCGACACCGAAGGCATGCACCTGCGCATCGGGCAAGGGCTCTACTGGCTACCGTTCCAAGCACCATGTAATACGCCGACACAAGTGCGCGAAGCCTTGGTTTTCCTGGCTCACGCCGAGCAGTGGCCGAAAAATGCAGCGGTCGGCGCTTGAATTCACGAATCGGTGACGTCATCTAGGGAAGACTGGCAAGGCATTCTTGCGTTGAGGAACCATTTGATGCGCCCTTTTTTATTGCTCTTTGTACTGTTTCCGGTGTTGGAGCTGTTCGTATTCGTCAAGGTGAGCGGAGCGATCGGTTTTTTTCCGGCGCTGCTGCTGGTCATTCTCGGCTCGATGCTCGGCGTGTTCGTGCTGCGTATCGCCGGCCTGGCCACGGCGCTGCGTGCACGTGAAAGCCTGAACCGTGGCGAACTGCCGGCCCAGACCATGCTCGAGGGCCTGATGCTGGCGCTGGCAGGCGGCCTGCTGATCCTGCCGGGCTTCGTCACTGACGTGCTGGGCTTGATCCTGCTGCTGCCGTTCTCTCGCCGGTTGCTGGCCAACAAGATGCGTCAGCGCGCCGAAGAAGCGGCGGTCCGTCAGCGGGCCTTCGCCGATGACCTCCAGCCACGGGGCGGTCCTGCTCCGCGCGAGCCTCTGGGGCGTGAGCCGGAAGTGATCGAAGGCGAATTCGAACACCGTGACTCCAAGTAAATCGTTTCATCGGCACGGCACCTTCGGGTGCCGTGTTCGTTTTCGGGCCATCGATTAAAAAATTTCGTGTCCCGCCCTTGTAATAACCTTATGCGCCCTTATGTAACGGTCACCGCAAGGTTTCTGGCAATTGCGCCAGACAGACTTCAGCGGTTCGCTTGTCGAACCGCACCCGGCACCGCCGGACTTTGTTAAACCCGCCGGGACTACACCGGCCGATGAAAACCACAATTAGGAGAGATCGACAATGAAGCTTCGTCCTCTGCATGACCGCGTCGTCATCCGTCGCAGCGAAGAAGAAAAGAAAACCGCTGGCGGTATCGTCCTGCCAGGTTCGGCTGCCGAAAAAGCCAACAGCGGCGAAATCCTCGCCGTCGGCAGCGGCCGCGTTCTGGACAACGGTGAAGTGCGTGCACTGTCCGTCAAAGTGGGCGACAAGGTTGTGTTTGGTCCTTACTCCGGCAGCAACACTGTGAAAGTCGACGGCGAAGACCTGCTGGTAATGAGCGAGAACGAAATCCTCGCTGTTATCGAAGGCTGATTCCCCGCTCATTTTCCCGCTACTCCAAAGTATTTAAGGAATATCGATCATGGCTGCTAAAGAAGTTAAATTCGGCGATTCCGCCCGCAAGAAAATGCTCACCGGTGTCAACGTCCTGGCTGACGCAGTAAAAGCGACCCTGGGCCCGAAAGGCCGTAACGTGATCATCGAGAAGAGCTTCGGCGCTCCGACCATCACCAAGGACGGCGTTTCCGTAGCCAAGGAAATCGAGCTGGAAGACCGTTTCGAAAACATGGGCGCGCAGCTGGTCAAAGACGTTGCCTCCCGTGCCAACGATGACGCCGGCGACGGCACCACCACCGCTACCGTTCTGGCTCAAGCGATCGTCAACGAAGGCCTGAAAGCCGTCGCTGCCGGCATGAACCCGATGGACCTCAAGCGCGGTATCGACAAAGCGACCATCGCGATCGTCAAAGAGCTGAAGAACCTGTCCAAGCCATGCGCCGACACCAAGGCCATCGCTCAGGTGGGCACCATCTCCGCCAACTCCGACAACTCCATCGGCGACATCATTGCCGAAGCCATGGAAAAAGTCGGTAAAGAAGGCGTGATCACCGTTGAAGAAGGCTCGGGCCTGGAAAACGAACTGTCGGTTGTAGAAGGCATGCAGTTCGACCGTGGCTACCTGTCCCCATACTTCGTCAACAAGCCGGACACCATGGTGGCCGAGCTCGACGGCCCGCTGATCCTGCTGGTCGACAAGAAGATCTCGAACATCCGCGAAATGCTGCCAGTACTGGAAGCCGTCGCCAAAGCCGGCCGTCCACTGCTGATCGTGGCCGAAGACGTTGAAGGCGAAGCCCTGGCAACGCTGGTTGTGAACAACATGCGTGGCATCGTCAAAGTCGCAGCCGTCAAGGCGCCAGGCTTCGGCGACCGTCGCAAGGCCATGCTGCAGGACATCGCCGTTCTGACCGGCGGTACCGTGATCTCCGAAGAGATCGGCCTGAGCCTGGAAAGCACCACCCTGGAGCACCTGGGTAACGCCAAGCGCGTCACCCTGTCCAAGGAAAACACCATCATCGTTGACGGTGCTGGCGTACAGGGCGACATCGAAGCGCGTATCGCCCAGATCCGTGCCCAGGTGGCCGAGACTTCCTCGGACTACGACCGTGAAAAACTGCAAGAGCGTCTGGCCAAGCTGTCCGGCGGCGTTGCAGTGATCAAGGTTGGCGCTGGTTCCGAAGTCGAAATGAAAGAGAAGAAAGCCCGCGTTGAAGACGCCCTGCACGCTACCCGTGCAGCCGTTGAAGAAGGCGTGGTGCCTGGCGGTGGCGTAGCGCTGATCCGTGCCCTGCAGACCCTGGCCGACCTGAAAGGCGACAACGCTGACCAGGACGTGGGTATCGCTGTGCTGCGTCGCGCTATCGAAGCGCCGCTGCGTCAGATCGTTGCCAACTCCGGCGACGAGCCAAGCGTCGTGGTCGACAAGGTCAAGAACGGTCAGGGCAGCTTCGGCTACAACGCTGCAACCGGCGAGTACGGCGACATGATCGAAATGGGTATCCTGGACCCAACCAAGGTCACCCGTTCCGCACTGCAAGCTGCAAGCTCGATCGGCGGTCTGATTCTGACCACCGAAGCAGCGGTCGCTGATGCACCGCGTAAAGACGCTCCAGCTGGCGGCGGCATGCCAGACATGGGCGGTATGGGCGGCATGGGCGGCATGATGTAAGCCAGCCTTACCCCGCACAGAAAAACCCCGCCTGCGAAAGCAGGCGGGGTTTTTTATTGCCGCCGTTCCGATCAGCGTTTCAGGCGTTGGCGGGTGCGGCCTTGGTCACGGTTTCAACACGGGACGCCGGTCGGTACAAAATCCAGTAATACGACCCCAGGCAGATCAACCAGCAGAAAATCGCCGTCCACACGTTGTGCGAGAAAAAGTGCGCGCCTTGCATCATCCGGCTCACCGAAAACACCGTACCCAGTGCAAAGGCAAAGACGAAGGCCTGGCGGGCCAGGCGAGGACGACGGTCGCGCAGCACGAAGAACAATGCAAACAGGGTGAAGCCAGTGGCGGCGTGGCCACCGGGCCAGCAACGGCCGGGTTTGTCGGTAGGAGGGCGAGGGCTGAGCAATTCGCTGTATTTTTCGTGACCACCGAATTGCTCCAGGCTCCACGGACATTGCACTGCCGTCACCGCCTTGACCGGTGTGACGAACGAAGTCGCCAGGCCCAGGGACAACACCAGGCAGCCCAGTTCGCGTTTGAACGGTTTCAGCCGGGCGATGAAAAAGGCGCCGACGAAGCCGAGAATGGCGAACACCGAAAAGGCAATGACCAGTTGCTTGGCGCGGTCATGCAGGATGTCTTCGAGGAAATAACTGTGGCGCCCGATAAAGTCGCCGACGGTCGGGTCGTAGAACAGCGTGGCCAGGTCCATGTCCAGGGACGTCAGTTCGAGCAGCAGCAGAATGATCGCCGCAATGAGGGGAACGCCCAGGCACACCCGGAAATCGAGCGGGCGAGAGGCGGGGCGGGCGGAGGTCGAAACCATGGCAGTTCCTTGGTCGGTCAATGTTCTGGAAAGCGCAGCCGCGCGGAGTGTGAGCTGACGGGTGTCGCCTGTTTGTGAACCGATGGTGAAAAAGTCGTTAAGCGTCAAAAGGCTTGAAAAGGGGGCTTTTGCACTGCACGTGGTCCTAGCCCTGAGCCACACTTGGCCTTAAGCTGCGCGGGCCAAGACGGCCGTTACTGTGTACGGAGAAGGTGCCCATGCGAATTCTATTGGTTGAAGACAACCGCGATATCCTGGCCAATCTGGCTGATTACCTGGGGCTCAAAGGCTATACCGTGGATTGCGCGCAGGACGGTTTGTCGGGCCTTCACCTGGCGGCGACCGAGCATTACGACTTGATCGTGCTCGACATCATGTTGCCTGGCATTGACGGCTACACCCTGTGCAAACGCCTGCGTGAGGACGCCCGTCGCGACACGCCGGTCATCATGCTGACCGCCCGTGACCAACTGGACGATCGCCTGCAAGGCTTCAAGTCCGGTGCCGATGATTACCTGATCAAGCCGTTTGCCCTGTCGGAACTGGCCGCGCGGATCGAAGCAGTGATGCGTCGGGCCCAGGGCGGCGGTCGGCGCACACTGGAGGTCGGCGGGCTCAGCTATGACCTCGATACCCTGGAGGTCAGCCGCGAAGGTCGCCTGTTGAAGCTCAATCCGGTGGGCCTCAAGTTGCTGGCCGTGCTGATGCAAAAAAGCCCCCACGTCCTGCGTCGGGAGATTCTCGAAGAAGCCTTGTGGGGCGATGATTGCCCGGACAGCGACAGCCTGCGCAGCCATGTCCACCAATTGCGTCAGGTGATCGACAAGCCGTTCGCCAAACCGTTGCTGCACACCGTGCATGGTGTGGGTTATCGCTTGGCCGAGGGCCGTGATGGAGTTTAAGCAAAGCCTTGCTCAACGGATCATCATCGCCTTTGCGCTGATGAGCGCGCTGGTCGCCGGAGCCTTTGCCATGGGCATTGTCGCAACGGTTCACCTGGTGGAAGAAAAACTGATTTCCGCAGGCCTGGGCGGTGATTTGCAACGGTTGTTGCTGATGGACAGCGTCTCGGACTGGAGCCATCGCCCCGAGCCGGACCAACTGTTCTATTTCAGCGGCGGGCCGGGCGACTTCGAGTTGCCCAAGGACCTGCGTCACCTCGATCCGGGTTTTCACGAAGTGTTCCGCGAGCAGCTGTCGTACCACGCGATGGTCGAAGTCGTCGACGGCCGGCGCTATGTGCTGCTGCAAGACCAGAGCGACTTCGAGGAGCGCGAGCGCGTGTTGTTCGCCGTTGTGCTGGTCGGCTTCGTGCTCAGCCTGGCGTTGGCGGTGTTTCTCGGCTGGATACTGGCACGCAAGGTGATGGCACCGGTGGTGCGGCTGGCGCGCCAGGTCCGCCACCGTGACCAGTTGCTGGGCCTGGCGCCACCACTGGCGCCCGATTATGCCGCCGATGAAGTGGGTGAGCTGGCGGTGGCTTTCGACGCGACGCTTGGTCGTTTGCGCCAGGCATTGACCCGGGAACGCCTGTTCACCAGCGACGTCAGCCATGAATTGCGCACCCCCCTGATGGTGCTGGCCAGTTCCTGTGAGCTGTTGCTGGAAAACCCCGGTATTGATCAGCGCGGGCGGGCGCAGGTCGAACGAATCGCCCGTGCCTGTGAGGAAATGCGTGAACTGGTGCAAACGTTTCTGATGCTGGCCCGGGCTCAGCGCGAAGATGCCGGCATCGCGCCACAACAGTCACTGACCCAGGTCGCCGACGGGTTGCTCACTCTCTGGCGTGAGCCGATCGAAGCCAAGGGGTTGTCGCTGATCTTCGAGCCTGGCCATCCGTCCGACACCCGCTACAACGCCACCCTGCTGCAAGCTGTCATGGGCAACCTGCTGCGCAACGCGCTGCACTACACCGAGCGCGGGTTTATCCGCTTGACCCTCACGGCCACGGGGTTTCGGGTCGAGGACAGTGGTGTGGGGATCCCGGAAGAGAAACGTGAAGCGATGTTCGAGCCGTTCGTGCGAGGCAATGAAAAACGCGGAGACGGCCTGGGCCTTGGCCTGTCGCTGGTGCAGCGGATTTGCGAAAACCAGGGGTGGAGCGTCAGCCTGACTCAGATGGAGCCCAATGGCTGTCGCTTTCAGGTCGAGCTGGTCCCGGCGAGCTGAAGGTTATGGCCCCCAGCCATTACGGATACCCTGTAAAACCTTGTAATAGTAAAGGGTTTTACATGACATTTTTTTCACAAAGGCATGACCTGTCGCTGACACGGCGCTCCCTAACGTAGGTGTCATCAGACGTTCAGGAGTGCCTGGTGATGGCCGGCCCGATAAAGCTCGATTTTTCCGAAAAATACGACGATTCACACGCACAGAAATATTTGCGCAAACATCAGGACGGTTTGGGCCGTCGGTTGTCTCATTGGCGGGACGAACAACTGGCGCGCAAAGCATTGACCCTGGTCGGTGAACCCGGCCTAGTCCTTGATTTACCCTGTGGTGCCGGGCGTTTCTGGCCTTTGCTGGCGGAAAAACCCAACCGCGTGATCATCGGGGCGGACAACTCCGAGTCGATGATCAAGATCGCGCTCGAGGCGCAGCCCGCCGAAGTGGTAAAACGGGTACGACCCTTGCACACTTCTGCGTTCGACATCGACTTGCCTGATAACGCCGTCGACAGCATTTTTTGCATGCGCTTGTTGCACCACATCGGTGACGCCGAGCATCGACTGGCTATTTTGCGTGAATTCGAGCGGGTCAGCCGTGACAGTGTGATTCTGTCTCTATGGGTCGACGGTAATTTCAAGGCGTGGAAGCGCAAGCGTTCCGAGCTTAAGCGTGAGCAGGAAGGTTACCAAAATCGATTTGTGTTACCGGCTGCTACGGTTGAAAAAGAATTTGAGCAGGCGGGTTTCCGTATCCAGGAACAACTGGACTTTCTACCGCTCTATGCCATGTGGCGGGTTTATGTATTACGCAAGAGGTAACACAATGGCAGTGCAGTGTGCAGCAGAAGCAGACGTCGCCTCCGAAGATCGATTTGATCATTACTGGAATCAGCGCGGCGAATGGGTTGAAGAACCCAATGTTCGTCGTGGTGGTGAAAGCGGCGTACAGCGCGTCAAGGCAGCGGATGGCCAGTTGTTGTATGCCAAACGTCAGACCGGGCATATCTACCGCAGCTGGCTGCACCCCTTCGGTCGCCCGACGGTTCTGCGTGAACGTGACGCGCTGATTGGCGTGAGCAAGATTGGCGTCCGTGTTCCCGAAATCGTTTTCTGCGGCGCGCAGCGCGATCCCGCCCACCAATGGCGCGCGCTGCTGGTGACCAAGTCGCTGGATGGTTTCGAGGAAATTGCCCATTGGTACGCCGGCGGCGGACGTGAGCGTCACGGTGACGCCGTGCATGACCGCGTGCTGAAGGACGTGGCGGAAAACCTGGCGCTCATGCACCTGGGCCGCTGGCAGCATAGCTGCCTCTACATGAAGCATATTTTTGTCCGGGTGACCGGGGAAGGCGAGGCGACCAAGGTTGAAACGGCTCTGATCGATCTGGAGAAGTGCCGTCAGCGTTTGACCGCCTATCGCGCCGCCTCCCATGACCTGAAGCAACTGCGCCGCCATTCGTCGTTCAGTGCGACGGAGTGGGAGAAACTCGTCTACTTTTACGAGACAGCGTTTGGCAGCGCTATCAAAGGTTTATAGTGATGAAACTAGAAATTGCGCGAGGTTTGTTCCTGCTGGGAGCCTTGGCAGTTGCTTCATTGGCGGTGGCGGCTTGGGAACAGCCGCGCACGCAGGTCCTCGGTTCAGTGAACGGGGACGCACGATGCCCGCTGCCGCGGATTGCCAAGGCATCGGCTGCAACCCAACCCGATCATGATCTGCTGCTGTTCATGTTCGGACTCTCTCAAGGACTGAGGCCGCAAAGTTGACCCGATCGAAGCCCCCGAAAAGGCCTCGCTATTGCGAGGCCTTTTTTATGTGTGCAAGAAAACTGTGGGAGCGAGGGTCACCAACGACAAAGCGGGCTGGTTGATGGCCCGCCTTGTCCGGACGTTTATCGCGAGCGGGCTCGTTCCTACGGATGGATTTGGGGATCAGTCGGTTTGTCCGGCTTGGCCAGCAGGGTATAGACGCACGGCAATACGAACAGGGTGAACAGGGTGCCGATCGACATCCCCGTGGCGATCACCGTGCCGATGTCGAATCGGCTGACGGCACCGGCGCCCGTGGCAATGATCAGCGGCACCATGCCGAACACCATCGCCGCCGTCGTCATCAACACCGGGCGCAGGCGGATCGACGCGGCTTCCTCGACGGCCTCGCGAGGCGTCAGGCCCTTTTCCTTGCGCAGCTGGTTGGCGAACTCGACGATCAGGATCCCGTGCTTGCTGATCAAACCGATCAGCGTCACCAGGCCGACCTGGGTGTAGATGTTCATGCTCGACCAGCCCAGGAACAACGGGATCAACGCACCGCAGATCGACAGCGGCACCGTCACCAGGATCACCAGCGGATCGCGGAAACTCTCGAACTGGGCCGCCAGGACCAGGAAAATGATCGCCAGTGCCAGGGCAAACGTCACCCACAGCGCACTGCCTTCCTGGATGTACTGTCGCGAGGCCCCGGCGTAGTCGACGGCGAAACCGGCCGGCGCTTCTTCCCGGGCGATCTGGCGCACCGCTTCGAGGGCTTCCCCCATGCTCACCAGCGGCACGCCGGAGAGGATCGCCGAGTTGAGCTGCTGGAACTGGTTCAATTGCCGTGGCCGTGCACGGTCGGTGACAGTGATCAGGGTCGACAGGGCCAGCAGCTCACCCTGGGTGTTTTTCACGTAATAGTTGTTCAGCCAGTCCGGGTTGTCGCGGAAGGGCCGTTCGACCTGCGCGATGACCTTGTAGCTACGCCCTTCAATGGTGAAACGGTTGATTTCCGCCTCGCCCAGCAGCGTCGCCAGCGTCCCGCCAAGGTCCTGCATGGAGACGCCCATCTGTGCGGCCTTGGCGCGGTCGATGTCCACCACGACTTCAGGTTTGTCGAATGCCAGGTCAACGTCGACGAAGGCAAACTTGCCGGACTCCATCGCCCGCTTCTTCACCCGGTCCATCACTTGCAGCAACGACTCGTAATCGTTGGCGGTATTGATGACGAATTGAAATGGCAGCCCTTCGCCGGTGCCCGGCAGGGACGGCAGGTTGAAACCGAACACCTGCAAGCCGGCAATGCCCTCGAGCTTGCCCTGGACCTCGGGCAGGATTTCCATCTGGGTGCGGTCGCGTTCGTTCCAGGGCTTGAGCAGGAAGCCGCCGACCCCCGATTGCACGCCATTGAAGCCGTTGATCTGGAACGAGGAGTAGTACTCGGGAAACGCCTTGAAGATGTCGATGAATTCGTTGGTGTAGGCGTTCAGGTAGTCGAGGTTGGTCGGCTGCGGGGCATTGGCCAGCATGAAGATGATGCCCTGGTCCTCGTCCGGTGCCAGCTCCGACTTGGTGAAGGTGAGCAGCGCCGGAATCAGACACAGCACGATGGCGGCAAACACCAGCACCACCGGGCGGGTGTTCAGCGTGCCGTGGAGCAGGCGCTGGTAGCGGCGTTTGAGGCTGTCGAAAATCAGGTCGAGGCGGTGTGCCAGGCCCGTGGGGTTTTCGTCGTGGCGCAGCAGGACGGCGCACATCATCGGTGACAGGGTCAGGGCGACAATGCCGGAGATCACCACCGCGCCGGCCAGGGTCAGGGCGAACTCCTTGAACAGCGCGCCGGTAAGGCCTGTCAGGAAGCCGATGGGCGCATAGACCGCCGCCAGGGTGATGGTCATCGAAACCACCGGCATGGCGATTTCCCGGGCCCCCTCGATGGCGGCATCCAGCGGCGTCTTGCCTTCCTCGATATGCCGGTGGATGTTCTCCACCACGACGATGGCGTCGTCCACCACCAGGCCGATGGCCAGCACCATGGCCAGCAGGGTCAGCAGGTTGATCGAGTAACCCATCATCTGCATGAAGAACATCACGCCAATCATCGACAGCGGGATCGTCACCACCGGGATCACCACCGAGCGCAGCGCACCGAGGAACAGGAACACGACGACTATCACGATCAGCACTGCTTCGAACAGGGTCTTGACCACCTCGTCGATCGAGGCCTGGATGAACAAGGTCGCGTCGTAGGCGATCTCGCCCTTGAGGTTCGGCGGCAACTGGGCCTCAAGGTCGGGCATGATCTTGCGCACTTCCTTGATCACGTCCAGCGGGTTGGCGCCGGGCGTGGCCTTGATGCCGATGTACACCGAGGGCGTGCCACCGAAGGAGCTGATGCTGTCGTAGTTCTCTGCGCCCATTTCCACGCGTGCGACATCGCTGAGCAGCACGCGGCTGTCACCCTCGACCTTGAGCGGGATCGCCGCAAAGGCCTCGGCGGACTTGAGTTCGGTATTGGCGTTGATGCTGGTGACCACGTACTCGCCTTTCACTTCGCCGGCGGCGGAGAGGAAGTTGTACTGGCGCACCGCGTTGGTGACGTCGCTGGCGCTCAAGCCGAAACCGGCGAGTTTCACCGGGTCCAGCCACAGGCGCATGGCGAATACCTGGTTGCCAAGGATTTCGGCTTCGGCCATGCCCGGCAGCGTGGCCAGTTTGGGCTGGATGACCCGTGACAGGTAGTCGGTGATCTGCGGGTTGCTCAGTTCCTTGCTGAAGAAACTGATGTACATCAGTGCCGAGGCGTCGGCCGCTTCCTTGCTCAGCACCGGGTCTTCGGCGTCCTGGGGCAACTGGTTCTTCACCTCGTTGGCCTTGGCCAGAAGTTCGGTGAACAAACGGTCGCTGTTGGAACCGATGCGCGCGTAGATCGAAATCACCGAGAAGTTCTGGCGACTGACCGAGGTCATGTAGTCGATGCCTTCGGCGCTCGCCAGGCTCTGTTGCATCGGTTGGGTGATGTAGCCCTGGATGGTTTCGGCGTTGGCGCCGGGGTACGCGGTGGTCACCGTGATCAGGGCGTTTTCCATTTGCGGGTACTGGCGCAGCGGCAGCTTGCTCCAGGCCTGGAAACCCAGCAGCACAATCAGCAGGCTGACCACGGAGGCGAGCACCGGGCGGCGGATGAACGGGTCGGTAAAAGCCATGGGAATTCCTTGATCAGTCCGCACGCGGCGGGCTGTTCTTCTCGCCTAGGGTCTTGTCGTCGCTGATGGCAATGTGCGCGCCGTTGTCCAGTTTGATCTGGCCGGCCGTGACCACTTTCTCGCCGCTGTGCACGCCCTTGGTAATCATCACCACGCCGTCGCGGCGTTCGCCGGTTTCGATGAAGCGACGTTCGGCGATCAGGATCGGTTCACCCTTGTCGTTTTTTTCCAGCTGGCCGTCTTCGGACTTCTTCTGCGCGACGATGTACAGCGAGTTGCCGTACAGCGTGTAGGTGATCGCGCTTTCCGGCACCACAACGCGCGGCTGCGGGTCGGGCAGCATCACCTGCAGGTTGGCGAACATCCCCGGCAACAACTTGCCGTCGGGGTTGGCCAGGGTGGCGCGGACCTGAACGTTGCGTGTGCTGTTTTCGACCTTGGGGTTGATCGCGCTGATGGTGCCGGGGAAGGTCTGGGCCGGGTAGGCCGCGACGATGATCTCCACCGGTTGACCAACGCCGATTTTCGGCACCGACTGCTCGGGCACGAAGAAATCGACATAGAGGCTGCTGAGGTCTTGCAGGGTGGCGACCACGGTGCCACTGGCCAGGTAGTCGCCGATGTCGACCTGGCGAATGCCGATGGTTCCGGTGAAGGGCGCGGCGATACTCTTTTTGCCGAGGGCCGCCTTGAGCTGGTTGACCGTGGCCTTGCTTTTTTTCAGCACCGCCGACAGTCGGTCGAATTCGCCTTTGGAAATGGCCTGGCTGCCGACCAGTTGACTGCCACGACCGTAGTCGAGCTGGGCCAGCCCGAGATCGGCCTCGGCCGTTTCGAGCAGGGCCGATTCCACCTTGCTGTCGAGTCGCAGAAGCGGTTGGCCAGCCTTGACCTTCTGCCCCGACTCGAACTGCAAATCGATGACCGTGCCGTCGGTTTCCAGGCTCAGGTCCACACCCTGCAACGCCTTGAGCGTGCCGACCGTCGGCAATCGTGCCTGCCACGGCTGCTCGACAGCGGCGGCCACCGCGACACTGATCGGCGGCTTCGGCGCGGAGAAAGCCTGGATCATCGTATAGATGGAGAAGGCTTTGTAACCGGCCAGGACCAGCACGATCAACAGAACAATACCCAACATGATCAGCATGCGGCGACGCAGCATATTTCCATTTCCTTGGAGAAAATCAGGTGAGACAGTCCGGCACATTACTCCCTGTGCGAAGGCTATTCCAGTGACCGCAAAACAGCGTTTTCAGATCAGATGCAAATGGTTGTCCCAAAGGCCGGCAGGCAGCTCCAGCGGTTTTGCAACAAGGTTTGTCTGGCGGCAATCGTAGTAGCGGCAGCGACCTTGTCCGGAGGTCACGACAAAGCCATCGGCCACTGCACCGACCCCGGCACAGTCAGGCAGTGGCGCATCCAGGCGCACGTCACCGCTGTCCAGGTCCCAGATGAAAAAGCGGTTGCCCCGGGGCGCCGTCAATGCCACCAGGCGCAGGTCGCTGTGCACCGCGACGCTGGCGGTGTAATGCCCCATGGCCTGCAATTGATGCTCGGGCACCGGGAACGCCACGAACGGCTGGCCGGGACGCTTGATGGCCAGCAACTCCGACGATTCGTGAGACGGGCCCATGAACTGCTGGCCGGCGACGATGGTGCCGTCGCTGGCAATGCCCAGGTGGCGCACGCTGTTCATCTGCTGCGCGAGGGTTTCCTTGCTCAGCAGGGTGCCATCGCGTTGCATCAGCACCAGGCTCGGCTCCATGGCATCGAGGTTCATCTCGACCCGGCTTTCGGCCTCGGTACGAATGCCACCGTTGGCCACCACCAGGGTTTCGCCATCGGGCAGCCACGACACCTGGTGCGGTCCGATGCCATGGGTCGATATCTCGCCGCTGTGCACCAGGCGTTCACCTTCGAACCGGTACACACCGAGCAGACCGCGCCCCGGATCGGACGTGTCGTTCTCGGTGGCGTAGAGCCAGTCGCCGCTGTTGTGGATCACCGCGTGGCCGTAGAAATGCCGGTTCGGCTGCGAGACCACCGTCTGCAACAGCGTGCCGTCGCGCAGGTCGATCAGGTAGCTTTCGGTGCCGGGGCGCCGGGCGACGAACAGGGCAATCGGCCGTGTCGGGTGATCGATGATGTCATGGCAGCGCTGGCCGACCTGGGTGGCGAACACCTGGGTGCCGTCCAGCCGATAGCCGACGGCGTAATGCTTGCCATCGCCATCGTCCCGCGCCGAGAGCAGCAGCGGGCCGTGATCCTTTTGCTTGAACAGCTTCCAGCCGCCCAGGGTCACTGCGCCCAGCAGCAAACTACCTAACGTCAGAGCCTGTCGTCGCAGCATGGCACTCGCCCTCATCAGTCACCGTCGTTGGCGTTGAAGCCCAGTTGGATGCCCAGCGCCTTGGCCAGTTCGCCTTCGTGCAGGCGATGGACGACGTTGAGGCTGTCGTAGATGTCGTTGAGTTGCTGGCGACCGGCATCGTCGCCGAGCATTTCGGTCAGCGAGCGCTGGTTGCTGGCGAACAGTTTCAGGGACGCGGCGTAAGCGGCATCGATCTTGTCGGCCAGGGGTTTCTGCTCACTCGGCAACAGGCCGCGCAGGCCTTTGTTGTCCACGCCTTCCCACACGGTTTTGGCTGCGGCGAGGCTGGCTTCAAGGCCGGTCAGGGACGACTGGCTGCGCCAGGCATCGGCCTGGAACGGTTGCGGCACGCCCTTGGTCTGGCGGCCCATCGGCGTGCCGAGTTTCTTCTTCAGGCTGTCGAGCGCGGTGACCTGCACCCGCAGCAGGTCGGCGATGGCTTCGTGGGAATCGGCGTAGCGCTGGTTCGGAAACTTGCTCATCTGCGCGAGCATGCCATCGGTGTTGTTCCAGCCTTTGAGGATCTCTTCAGCCAGTTGTTTCTGACGCTCGCCGATGGCGATCAGCAGTGGGCAGTACCGGGCTTTCTGTTCGGCGTTGGCCACATCGGGCTTGCTGTCGAACAGGATGTATTCGTAGGCGGACAGCCCTTGAACCACCACGCTGGACTTGGCGAGGGCCGCGGCATCGATCTGCGGCTGGGCGCTGACCAGTTGTTCGACCTGACGACCGACGAGGTTTTTCTTGTCCGGCCAGAATTGCACCTGCCAGGCGCGATTGCCCTCGGCCAGTGGACCGATCAGCAGCGGTTGCAGCTCGGCCCAGGCTTTTTGCGCGTGGAGGAAATCGGCGCGGGCGGTGTCGAGGCTTTCCTTGCCTTCGCAATAGGCCAGTGCACTGACGGCCAACTGCCGGTCAGCCTCGACCCAACGGGTGTAGGTCGGCAGGATCACCGATTTGGCAATGGCCGCCGAGGTGACGGCCTGCGGATCCTGGGGTGAGCAAGCGCCGAGGGCGAGGGCGGCAAGGCTGGTGAACAGTAACTTGGGACGGAACATGCGAGGCTCCCGCTGATTCAATGCGTATTAAAGGGAATTCAAAAAGGCCAGCAACGCGGCGCGCTGCTCGGCATTGAAAGACAAAACCTGTTGCTGCGCCGCCTTCGCTTCGCCGCCATGCCAGAGCACGGCTTCGAGCAGGTTGCGGGCGCGGCCGTCATGCAGGAACTGGGTGTGGCCACTGACCGCTTGCGTCAGGCCGATGCCCCATAACGGCGGGGTGCGCCAGTCGCGGCCACCGGCCTTGAATTCGCTGCGGTTGTCGGCCAGGCCGTCGCCCATGTCGTGCAGCAGCAGATCGCTGTAGGGACGAATCACCTGATTGGCCAGTTCAGGCTCGGCGGCGTTGGCGGCGGTGGTGTACTGGGGGGTGTGGCAGGACTGGCAACCGGCCTGGAAAAACAGGTTTTTGCCGGCCAGCACCTCAGGCGCGCCGACATCGCGGCGGGCCGGTACGGCGAGGTTGCGGCTGTAGAACAGCACCAGGCGCAGGATGTTGTCGCTGACTTCCGGTTCGCCATCCTGGCCATTGCCATTGGGCGCCTGCTTGCAGGCGGTCTGCGCGTCGGTGCAGTCATCGAAGGGCCTGAGACGGGTCGTGAGGCCCATATCACCGGAAAACGCGTGAACGTTCTGTTGATTGAGATTCGGTTGCCCGGCCTTCCAGCCAAATCGACCGAGGACGGTTTTCTGCTCGGCATCATCCCAGACCTGGTTCGGCCGGCCGGCGATGCCGTTGTTGTCTTTTGCCTGTGCCCTGGCATTGGCCAGGATCGCTTCCTCGGGGATGGCTTCGAGCAAGCCCAGGCCGATCATCGGCGGCGCGACCCGCGCGGAAAAACGCGTGTCCGGATGCATTGGGCCATAGCCCAGCTGGGTGATGTTCAGGCTGGGTTGGCGCAACTCCACCTCGGTGCCGTCCTTGAAGCGCATCGTCACGGGTGTGTAGTCGACCCGCACCTTGCCTTCCGGGACGACGCCGGGGATGGCCATGTCCTGGAATTGCCCGCCGTAGACCGGTTCCGGGACCACGCCGAGGCGTTCGATGACCTTCGCGTAGCCCGGCGCATCGGGTATCGACAGGCGTACCAGCATCGACACTGCGTTGCTGGCATCGGGCGCGGGTGGATGGCCGCGACCGTCCTTGATGTGGCAGTTCTGGCAGGCGTTGGTGTTGAACAAGGGACCAAGGCCGTCCCGCGCGGTGGTGGTCGACGGGGCGATCACCCAGGGGTTGCGGAAGAAACTGTTGCCGACGCTGAAGTCCACGCGCCTGGACGGCGGCAGGTTGGCGGAGGGCAGGGAAAACGCATTCTGGTCAGTCTTGCGCACGGTCGTGCTGCCACCGGACCGGGCTTCACCCGGTTCGGCTTGGGTGAAACGCGGGGCGTCATCGCAGGCACTCAGGCCCAAGGCCAGAAACAGCGCGGACAAGCGAAGAAGCAGCGAAGGCATCAGACATCCTGCAAGACGAGCAAAACAAGGGCGCAAAGTCTAACAGGGCAGGGCGGATTGAATAAGAGGAATTATCGTTTGCTTGACCCTGCGCAAGGGATGGGCAAGGGATAGATATGTACCGCACCCGGTCAATGGCGCGCGGGCAGGATGCCGGTGATCTTTTCCCGGAGTTTTGCGCCATGCAGCATGAAGTTCAAACCTCAGCGCGGACCGCCTTGGCGTCCGCCCGCGTCAGCCCTGCTCAGACGACCTTGCAGGAACGCCTGTCCGCGCTGGACGTGCAGATCGCCGAGCGGTTGGCCGCCAGGCCCCATTTCCACGCGTTCGTCGGCGAGGCTTTCGCCAAACACTTCCCCGGCCTGACACCCGCTCCCGACCTGCTGCGCAACTTTATCAACAGTGATGAGCCGCCGCAGGCCGAGTCCTGCGCCGATAAGCCGGCCAACGCTTGCGCCAACAGGGACGCCGGCCCGCAGCCCCTGCCGCCGAGCCTGATGGACGCGGTGGTGCGGCGGATCGTCAGCGGGCAGGCTTCAAACTACGCCTCACGCAAGGTGCGCTTCGAACGCGCCTCCGAGGTGGGGGGTGAGGCGCTGCCGTACACCGCGCTCCAGCCGCCAGCGTTCGATGCCTTTCTCGATCAGTTGGCAGGCGGGTTGCCCGCGCAATTCAACCGCTATATGCAGCGTTACTGGGCGCAGCCCTGCAGCCCGACCGATGCGCGCACTTACCGGCAGTGGCTGGTGGCGACGCGTATCGAACAACTGAAAACCGAAGTGGCCCTGCTCAAGGTCGACGGTTTGCTCAGCGCCAGCGCCGTGACCCTGTTCGAAACGGTCCTGCGCCATCCGGATGCACAGTCCCGGCAGACCCTGGAGGATGCTCGTCCCTGCGTGTACGCCGTTGCCCTGCAGGACGCAGAGGCCGACGCAATAACCCTGCACGGTGCATTTATCCTGACATCGCGGGACCCGCAGCATGCCCGGGTGCAATGGGAAAGTGAGGTGACCGCCCCGCAGGTCCGGCCCGTCGAGCGCAACGCTAACGTCGGCGCCGTGTTGCTGTTTACCCCGAACAACGGTCTGGAAGCCTTCGACTCGCTGGCCAGTCTTGACCGCGAGTTGCATCGACGCGTGAGTCACGCCATCGAGTTCGCCACGCTGCTGGCCCTGGTGGCCGACAAGGACCGGGCACGGGTGCTGGCCCTCCAGCAGCAGGCACCCGAGCGGGATCGGGTGGAATACCTCGAACGCCTGGATTCTCCCTTCGATTACAGCATCGAGTCGCAATGCCAAGGCATCGCCGAGAACCTCGTATCGACCTTCGCTCGCTACGTGAAGCAAGGCGTGCACGCGGACATGGCGAACATGCCGGGCGCCATCGACCGGGTGGCCGACCCGCGTCGCGCCTTCGAGGTCCAGCCGATTCTGGAAGCCAGGCTCAGGAAGCAATGCAAGGCCCGCCTGAGCGCGTTTCTGCAAGGCGCGAGCCGTTCCGATCAGGAAGCCTGGGCCCTTGCTTTCAGGCACTACACGGAGGCGCTGGCCAGCTTGCCGGAATATGAAGGCCTGCCGTCCTTGGCCCAGTTCAGTGACCGGCGCGAGCTGTTGGTCTACAGCAACCGGCAGTTGCGCGCGGCGCTTGAAACCCAGTATGGCTTGGCCGTGAACCCGGACGATATCGTCGTGCACACCCGCGAGCCCGAACTGCCGATCAACTCAATCCCCGCCGGAGCCCCCGGCACCTCCATCCGCAACCCGGGTGATTTTCGCTTCAAGCATCGACAGCGGACATTGACGGAGCTGGCGCTGGATAACCTCTCCGGCATTGACCACAACTTCACGCGTTACACCCGGCTGAGTGTGAAAACCGCCGAGGCCGATCCACCGGAAAAGGCCGACGCTACCAGGGCGCCGACAACCGAAGCGGCGAAGGCCTACAACGATTTGACCCTCCAGCAAGTCAAGGACCTGATCCGCAGCACCAACGTCGGTCAGGCCTATCAGGATTTTCTCAAGTCGAGCCTGGTCAGCTCGCCGGCGGCGCTTGCCCGCAAGCAGTCGTTCGCCGGCTTGATCGAGCGGCAACTGCGACTGGATGCCATCGAGGCCAGAATCAACGGCGATTTTCTCCCCGACCGCCTGGCGCGCGGCTTCCATTGGGTGCAAGTGGTTCTCGATGCGCCGGTGGACAACGACCAGCGCCAAACCGTGGAAGGTCATCGGGTCGTCGTTCAGTACCTGCAGCTGCGCGGCCAACGGGTGCGCGGTGTGCTGTTGTTCGCCACGGCTTCGGCCGGGGTTGGTTCGGTCGTGGTTTACACCCCGGGAGCCCCGGGCGGCCGGGTGTTTCATGAGTATCGCAAAGAACGCCTGATGGTCGACTTCGTGCACAACAGTTCCTGGCGCGACTATCTGGCAGGGCGCGTGGATCGGGCCTACCAGGCTCAGGTACTGGCGACCCTCAAGGGCCGCGGCGATGTCTCGACGGTCAACATGACCGGTATCGCCGGCAACCTCTTCGAAGACGCGTACGAGGTCGAAGCGAATTTCGCGATCAACGATGCAGCGGCCCAGGTCACGACCACGCACCAGACCAATGTCGAGACCGGGCTGCTCATCGCCACTACCGTGGCCGATGTGTTGAGCATGGTGCTGCCGGTGCATGTCACGCTGCCCGTCGGCGTCGCCAGGAGCCTGATCTCGGTGTTCAACGCGGTGGATGCCGCGCAGATCGGCGACCGTGCCGGCGCGGCGCACCACATTGTCCGGGCCCTGGCGGAATTTACCGGGGTGTTGATCGATGGGGTGATGGCGGCATCGATTCTGCGCGGCACGGGCGCGGGTGTCGCCACCGCCGATGCGAGTGGTCGAAGCCTGAATCCGCAAATGGCCCTGAGGGAAAAACCGCAGGGCGTGGTCGAGCTCAGCGGTTGGGAAGGCAAGGGCATCTACAGCAAGCGCTCGAAAGAGGGTAACGCCCGGCAGTACTTCCTCAATGACCGCAAACACTGGTATTCGATCATTGACGAGGGTTTCGAAGAGGCGTGGCGAATCCGGGATGCGCGCAAACCGTTGCAGATGCATTACGCGCCGATCCGCCGCACGTCCAAGGGACAATGGGAGATCGGCACCCACCCCGACGCGCCGGGGCTGGGCGGGGTTTCGCCCCAGGAGGCGCTGCGGGACCTGTATCCCTTCCTCAGTGAAGCGCAAGCCCGCCATGTGTTCGAGTCATTCGCCTTTCCGCGAGGCCGGGAGATCGAGTTGGGGCTCAGTTTTGTCCAGCACCTGGGTTCAGGGCTGGCGTTGGACTCGTTCAATCGTTACCTGCGGGTCAGCGACTCGCTCCTGCGCATGCGGTTGTCGGGACATGGCACGCCCAGCGGTTTTTCCGGGGGCGGGGTGGCTGTCGAGCCGTCCGCACCGGCGGTGCCGAGGGCAGGTCCGAGCCAACCGCGTGCGCCCTCGCCATCGCCATCGATGCCTGGCCGGGCGCCCGGTGAACGGTTTCTCGACTGGGGGCAACGGATCGAGGCGTCGGATCTGAATCTGCACAATACCGAGTTCGGCATCTACCGGCGCACCGGTGGCGATCCGGGGCGGGTGGGACGCGACTACATCAAGATCGACGAGCGCTATTACCCGATCCTGCCATCGGGAGATCACGCGACACCGCATCTGGCGTTCATGTTCGACGACCGGCTCGACATCAACAGCTTCGCGCAGTTCGAGCACATGATCTGGACGGATATGCACAACCAGCCGCGATCGGTTTTTTTTGCCGCAGCCGATCAACGCTGGATCAATTCGTCCAGCCTGCTGTTCGAGAAGACCATCAGCCGCTACGTGGGGGACTCGTTTGCCACGTTCGGCCCGGCCAGTCAGCAACACATTGCCCAGACGCTGTTCGACCAGGCGAACCCCAACGGCCTGACCGCGTCGGGTATCGCCAGCGTTTGGCGCACGTTGAAGGCCTGGAGCAGGCGATCGTCGGCGCCTGCAATGCCGGGTGATCCGTTGGCGCTGTTGCCGGTCACGCCGAGAAGCGCCGCCGGGCAGTGGCTGCTGCGGGACCCAAGCGCTGCCTTCAATCGCCTTGAGCTGAAGTCCGTCGGAGCGGAAAGCCTGCTGCACACGGTGATGCGGTCCGCCACCGAAGAGTCCTTGCGGCTGTTGTTGAGCCAACGGCTGGTCGGCAGCGGATACCAGATGATTGCCGGTTATCGTCTGGGCTCTGAGCTGTTGTTCCGTTGGCCAGGGCATTCGCGGGTGTATTGGCTGTCGTTGCGCCGGGTGCTCGGCGACGTGGTCGATGGCAGCGCGCACGCGGTGCCGCAGCTCAACCTGATGGACACGGTGAGCCGCAACCTGGTGACTCAGGCCCAGGCCCGTGGGGATCTTGTGGCGCTGGTAGGGGGTGTTCGTCTGCCCGTCGCCGGCGCGGCGGTGGAAATCTTCATCTTCCGCACTTGAGGCGGGGCGGGCGGGATAAAAAAAGCCCCGAACATTCGGGGCTTTTTCTGGACGCGTTGCTGAGCGGAATCGATCAGAACTCGTGGTCGGCGTTGTCCGGGTTCAGGTCAGTGATGCCCAGTTTGCCAGCGGCCGCTTCGATTGAGCCGGTCTGCTTGACCAGGGAGGCGATGGCGTCGCGCACGATCTGGTTGCCAGCGGCGTTACCGGCGGCGATCAACTGGTCATAGTGCTCACCCTTGAGGGCGTGATCGACGATGACCTGCATCTTCGCTTCAGTGGCTTCCAGGTCGGCTTTCAGCGCGCTGTCGGCGGCCGGATCGGCCTTGGCCACCAGGGAAGACAGGCTGGCGCCGGTCATCTTGGTGCCGTCGACGCGGGTGTATTCGCCCAGGTACACGTTGCGGATGCCCTTGGCATCGTAGAACTGCGAGTAGTGGGTGTTGTCGCTGAAGCAATCGTGTTCGTCTTCCGGCGAATTGGCTTCCAGGGACACCTTCATGCGCTCGCCCGCCAGTTCGCCCAGGGACAGGCTGCCCATGCCGAACAGCATTTTGCGCAGGCCGGCTTCGGCCGGTTCGGCTTCCAGGACGGCGCGATAGTTGTCGGCCACGTTCGGCTTCCAGTTACCGACCATTTCTTCCAGGTCGCTGACCAGCAGCTGGGTCACCGCCTTGAGGTAGGCGCGACGACGATCGTTGTGGCCGCCGGTGGCGCCGGCACCTTCCAGGTAGTCCGAAGCCGGACGGTTGCCGGCGCCAGGGCCGGTGCCGTTCAGGTCCTGGCCCCAGAGCAGGAATTCGATGGCGTGGTAGCCGGTGGCGACGTTGGCTTCGGAACCGCCCAGCTCGTTGAGGCTGGCGAGTTTTTCCGGCGTGATGTCCTTCACGTCGATCTTGTCTTCGCCCACCTGGATTTCGGTGTTGGCGATGATGTTGGCCGTGGCACCCGGGTTACCCAGGGCGTGCTCGTAGGATTTGTCGACGTAGTCGATCAGGCCTTCGTCCAGGGGCCAGGCGTTCACCTGACCTTCCCAGTCGTCGATGATGGTGTTGCCGAAACGGAATGCTTCGCTCTGCAGGTAAGGGACGCGTGCGGCGACCCAGGCTGCCTTGGCGGCTTTGAGGGTGTCGGCGTTCGGCTTGGCGAGGAACGCGTCGACGGCGGTTTGCAGGGTTTTCGCGGTGGATTCGGCATCGCTGTAAACGGCGTAGACGATGTCGGCGTAATGCGCGACAACGGCCTTGGCGGCCGCTTCATCGACTTTGCCGGCGGCGGCAGGTGCGGCGGCTGGAGCAGCCGGGGCAGCGGCAGTGCTGGCAGCCGGCGCAGGTGCGGCAGCTTTTTCTTTGTCTTTACCTTCGCCACAACCGGCGAGGGAAATAGCGATGGCCAACAGACTGGCGGTAGCCAGAGGCATACGAATCATGGCGAACATCCTGCTTCGAGAGGGGGTGGAATGGCGCGCCCGGCGCGCAAAACTGCCACATAATGCAAATCTTTCGCATTATGTGTAAAGGGTTGTAGCTGGAAATATTTCCCATTCACGGGTGCCGTGTGGGGAGCGAGCCTGCTTGCGATGAGCCGCACGGCGCCGTGGTGCGCCGGGGGGACGGGTATCGTTGACGTCCATTCCGAGCGGGCACGCTTGCGCAGCGATTACAAAATCGCTGCGTTACTGCGCTGGGCCTGCTTCATGTAGGCGCCCAGTTCCCGTGCCGGCAGGGGTTTGCTGTAGAAGTAGCCCTGACCTTCGTGACAGCCTTCGGAAATGATGTAGGCCTCCTGCTCGGCGGTTTCCACGCCTTCGGCAATCACCTGCATGCCCAGGCTCTTGCCCAGCTGGATGATGGCGCGAACGATGGTCGCGTCGTCGTCGTCATCGAGCAGGTCCTGAACGAAGCTCTTGTCGATCTTGATCTTGTCCAGCGGCAGGCTTTTGAGGTAACTCAGAGAGGAGTAGCCGGTGCCGAAGTCGTCGATGGCGATCAACGCGCCGGAGCGGCGCAGGCTCAGCAGGTGCTGGGCGGCGGTGCTGATGTCTTCCATCAGGCCGGTTTCGGTGACTTCCAGTTCCAGGCTGCGCGGCGGCAGGCGGTACATTTGCAGCAGGTTGTTGACCACCCGCGGCAACTCGGCGTGGTGCAGTTGCACGGTCGACAGGTTCACCGCCATGCGCAGTTCGGTGAAGCCCTGGTCGTGCCAGTCGCGCAGTTGTTTGCACGCCTGGTCCAACACCCACTCGCCGATGGCGATGATGGTGCCGTTCTGCTCGGCCAGCGGGATGAACAAGTCGGGCGGCACCAGTCCGTGCTCGGGATGTTGCCAGCGTATCAATGCCTCGACGCCCACCACGCGATGATCGCGGTAGCTGATCTGGGGTTGATAGACCAGGTAGAACTGATCCCGGGCCAGGGCATCGCGCAGGTCTTTTTCCAGCTCGCGACGGCGACGCATCTCGGTGTCGACGCTGGCGATGTAGAACTGATAACGGTTGCGCGAGCGGGTCTTGGCCAGGGTCATGGTCTGCTCGGCCTTTTGCAGCAGTTTTTCCGTGCTGTCACCGTCCTCCGGGAACAGGGTGATACCGATGGTGGCGCGCAGGCGGATCTCTTGATGATCGAGGGCAAATGCCGCTTCCAGGTCATCGAGAATGCTCTGTGCCAGCTCCGCCGCTTCGTAGGGTTGTTCGATATCGGCCTGGACCAGTGCGAACTGGTCGCCGCCGAGGCGGGCAAGGGCGCCGAGACGACCGCTGTGGGCACGCAGACGGTCGGCGAGGGCCAGCAGCAGTTGGTCGCCGGTCTGATAGCTGAACTGTTCGTTGATGCCCTTGAAGTCATCCAGGCCCACACACAACACCGCGACCCGGCGTTGCAGTTTGCCGGCGTCGACCAGGATCTTGTCCAGTTGCGTCTGCAATTGCTGGCGGTTCGGCAGGCCGGTGAGGAAATCGTACTGAGCCATGCGCAGCAGGCTGTTTTCCGCCTCGTGGCGCAGGTGCGTGTTGCGCTCGATGGATTCGAGCAACTGGTTGGCGGTGTTGATCCAGATCCCCAGTTCGTTTTTTTCGTGACCCTTGAGCTGCGGGATCTTGTGCTCGCTGGGACGGTCCGGGTTGATTTCGGTCAGGTGCTCGATGATGCGCGACAGCGGCTTGGTCAGCAGCCAGTGATAGACCAGGTACAGCACCAGGCCCATGGCCAAGGCACGCAGCACGCCGGAAATGAAGATGATCACCGAGCTGACGATGAACCCCTGCCCGTAGGTGGCGGTGTCGAGGGTGATGCTCAGGTCGCCGTAGTACTCGCTGTAGGGGCCACGACCGACCAGTTGGGTGGTAAACGTGCGCTCCTTGCCCAGGATAAGGTCCGTCAGCCAGCGGCTGTTGGAGACCTGCAGATCGCGGGACTTTTGCGCGAGCATGGCTTCATTGGGGTGGCCGATGGACGCCTGGCGCACGGCATCATCCTGAAACAGGCCTTCGATGACCTGCATGCCCATTTCCCGGTCCAGGCTGTAGACGGCCTGGGTCGAGGGGTCGCGAAACATGTCGAGGATGCGCTGGGCATCACTGGCCACGGCCTGGTGTGTTTTATAGGCATCGAAAACGATCTGTGCGCAGCTCAAGACCACGCCGACGATCAATGCCGACAGGAGCACGACCCGGAGCAACTTCACCGACAAGCTGTTCTTGAGTTCCAGCTTCAAAGAGTCATTCCTTGTTCCGTGCAGGTAGCATCAAGTTGCCATGAGTATTGGCAATCCCGTGATGGCAGTCAAAGGGACAATCGAACACAGGAACATTTACCTGTGGGGTTGGCCGAAATGCTGTTGCCTGGCGTATTTGCGCTGATTAGTACTGTTTCGGTAGTCGAGTCCTTCAACTTGAGGGGCGGGTCAGCTTATTTTCCTTCAGTTTGATGTTAGACGGCTATGGCGTTGGAGCAAGGGGCTGTGGGCGGGTTTCATTTTCGGCATGTGTAGGGAGTTGGAATGAGTGTGGGAGCGAGCCTGCTCGCGAGGCGGCCGACCGGGTGGTCTCCATGTCGCGGCTGTACCCAGTCTCCTGTGGGAGCTGGCTTGCCAGCGAAGGCGGTCTTATGGACTGCCATGTTCTTGGTAGCGTACATATCCATTGCTGCGGTAACGGCTACTTATGGCTCCGCTCTTACAGCGGGTCACTTTTTTCAAACGCCAAAAAAGTAACCAAAAAGTCTCGCCCCAAGCGTCCGGCCCCTCGCTTGGGCTCGGCGTACCTTCGCTCCGGCATCCATCCGGGGACATCGCCTCCGGTTTGCTGCGCTGCACCTCCTTTCGATGTGTGCGGCTTCGCCGCACGGCGCTGTGCGCCCACTCCCCGGATGAATGCCTCCACTCAGCCTTCCGAAGGGGCGGGTGGATCAAAAGCAACATCAAAAGCTTGCAAGGCGAGCTAACGCTCGGTTTGGTGTTTTGGTTGGTTTGGTGGGCTCATCCTGTGGGAGCGAGCCTGCTCGCGAAAGAGGCCGGCCAGACACTCTCCATTTTTTGCGGCTGTACTCGGTCCCCTGTGGGCGCTGGTTTGTCAGCGAAGGCGGCCTCACAGCCTTCCCTGTTCTGGCGGATGCACCCCGACACTCAGTAAGAGCGGTCGACACTCGACTGTTCGCGGTGGTCGTCAACGAAACGCTGGATTGCTGACACCCCCCATTGCGCTTTCCAAACCCCATAAAAAAACCCGGCCAAGGCCGGGTTTTTCGACTGGCGTCGAGCTTAAGCAGTGAAGGTCTTGCCTTCGAATTGCTCAGCCACGAATTTCCAGTTGACCAGGTTCCAGAACGCTTCGACGTATTTCGGACGAACGTTGCGGTAGTCGATGTAGTAAGCGTGTTCCCAGACGTCGCAGGTCAGCAGCGGGGTGTCGCCGTTGGTCAGCGGGTTGCCGGCGCCGATGGTGCTGGCCAGGGCCAGGGAACCGTCAGCCTTTTTCACCAGCCAGCCCCAACCGGAACCGAAAGTGCCGATGGAAGTCTTGCTGAACTCTTCCTTGAACTTGTCGAACGAACCGAAGGCTGCATTGATCGCTTCAGCCAGTGCGCCGGTTGGTTGACCGCCGGCGTTTGGCGCCAGGCAGTTCCAGTAGAAGGTGTGGTTCCACACTTGAGCGGCGTTGTTGAAGATACCGCCCGAGGAAGACTTGACGATTTCTTCCAGGGTCTTGCCTTCGAACTCGGTGCCAGGCACCAGGTTGTTCAGGTTCACGACGTAGGTGTTGTGGTGCTTGTCGTGGTGGTATTCCAGGGTTTCCTTGGAAATGTGCGGCTGCAGGGCATCGTGGGCGTAAGGCAGCGGCGGCAATTCGAAAGCCATGATCATTCTCCTAATCAGGTCAGTTTGCGGTGGTCGCAAGGCCGATCACGGGCGGCCCGACAAAGCGCCAGGAGTTTGTACTCTTTGCGGCGCATCGACCGGATCATAGCACCGGGGGTGCGGCATAACCACGCAACAACTGTGTGGGATAGAGGTTCCAGAGCCTTTTGGAATAAATCAGGCACTCACGATCAGTTGAGCCGCCACGGTAAACATCATCACCGCCACCAACAGGTCGAGAATCCGCCAGGTGCTCGGCCGGGCCAGCCACGGGGCCAGCCAGGCGGCCCCCAGCGCCAGGGTGAAGAACCACAGCAACGACGCACTGGCCGCGCCGACGACGTACGCGCCGGGCTCGGTCTGCTGGGCGCCGAGGGAACCGATCAGCAACACCGTATCCAGATAGACGTGCGGGTTGAGCAAGGTCACCGCCAGGGCGCTGAGCATGACCGCGCGCAGGGAGCGAACGGTCTGGTTTTCCCCCTGTTGCAGGCTCTGTTTCGAGCAGGCCCGACGCAGCGCGAGGCTGCCGTACCAGATCAGAAACGCTGCACCGCCCCAGCGGGCGACCGCGAGCAGGGTCGGGTTGTGCGCCAGCACGGTCGCCAGGCCGAACACACCGGCGGCCACCAGCAGCGCATCGCAGACGACGCAAAGTGCCGCCACCGGCAGGTGATGTTCGCGACGCAGGCTCTGGGCCAATACGAAGGCGTTCTGCGTGCCGATCGCCATGATCAGTCCGGCGGCCACCAACAGGCCGTTCACATAGCTTTGCCACATAGACGATTACTCCGCGTTGGCTGCCAGGTCGCGCAACACCTGCATGGCGCGTTCGGCATCGGCCTGGCCGACGAACAAATGGTCGTGGTAGTAACCGGCGATCACGTTGCAGCTGATGCCTGCCTGGCCCAGCGCCGTGGCGAAGGCGGCCGTCAGGCCGACGGCTTGCAGCGCCGAGTGCACGTTCAGGGTGATCCAGGCGGCGACGTAGTCGAAGTCGAACCCGGCCTGTTCAGCATGGGAGCGCTGCAGGATCACCGTCAGGCCTTCCTGTTCGCGAAAACTGCCGATGATCTCCAGGCCGTCCGGCAACCGACCGTCGCGCAACGTGCAGAACACGTATTCGCCGGCGTTGAGTTGCGGGCTCATGCTTCGCAAAAGGGTTGCCAGTGATGTTTCGCCAGCCATACGGGTGTTCCTTTCAAAAGTTCTTGCTGGCCATTCTCCGTCCGCAGGCTGTATAAGAAAAACCAATCCTGCTGATTGCTCATTAGGAAAACTGATGTTCGACTATAAATTGCTCTCGGCCCTGGCGGCGGTGATCGAACAGGCCGGTTTCGAACGGGCCGCCCAGGTGCTCGGTTTATCGCAGTCGGCCATCTCCCAGCGCATCAAGTTGCTGGAAGCACGGGTTGGCCAGCCGGTGTTGGTGCGCGCCACGCCACCGGCACCGACCGATATCGGCCGACGTCTGCTCAACCATGTGCAGCAAGTGCGCCTGCTCGAACGCGACCTGCAAACCCTGGTCCCGGCACTGGACGAGGAAGGCTTGCCGGAACGCCTGCGCATCGCCCTCAACGCCGACAGCCTCGCCACGTGGTGGGCCGATGCGGTCGGTGACTTTTGCGCCGAGCAACAGGTGCTCCTGGACCTGGTGGTCGAAGATCAGACCGTCGGCCTCAAGCGCATGCGGGCCGGTGAAGTGGCCGCGTGCCTGTGTGCCAGTGAACGTCCGGTGGCCGGCGGGCGCAGCGTGTTGCTGGGCGCCATGCGTTATCGTGCGCTGGCCAGCCCGGCGTTCATCGACCGGCACTTCCCTCAGGGCGTGCGGGCCGAACAGTTGTCGAAAACGCCAGCCCTGGTATTTGGCCCGGACGATTTCCTGCAGCATCGCTACCTTGCCTCACTCGGGGTCGACGGTGGCTTCGAGCACCATCTATGCCCGTCATCCGAAGGTTTCATTCGCCTGGCCGAAGCCGGTCTGGGCTGGGGCCTGGCGCCTGAACTGCAGGTTCGCGAGCAGTTGAAACGCGGGGTTTTACGCGAGCTGTTGCCAGATAAGCCCATCGATGTCCCGCTGTACTGGCATCATTGGCGCAATGGCGGGCAGTTGCTGGGGCTGCTGACCGATCAATTGGTGCGCTCATCGAAGCAATGGCTCGTGCCGTTGGACTGAGCCGCAGCGTCAAGACCTCACGCACTACGCAAAACGAAATATTCGGAGCACTACATGAAGATTCTGGTCACCGGCGCAAGCGGCTTCATCGGCGGACGCTTTGCGCGTTTTGCCCTGGAGCAGGGCCTGGAAGTACGGGTCAACGGTCGCCGGGCCGAAAGCGTCGACCACCTGGTGCGTCGTGGCGCCGAATTCGTCCAGGGCGACTTGAGCGACCCGCAACTGGCGCGCGACCTGTGTGCCGATGTCGAGGCAGTGGTGCATTGCGCCGGCGCGGTGGGGGTGTGGGGGCGTTATCAGGACTTTCATCAGGGCAACGTGCAGGTCACCGAGAACGTGGTCGAGGCCTGTCTCAAGCAGCGCGTGCGGCGGTTGGTGCATCTGTCCTCGCCATCGATCTACTTCGACGGGCGCGATCACCTCGGATTGACCGAGGAACAGGTGCCCAAACGCTTCAAGCATCCGTACGCCGCGACCAAGTACCTGGCCGAGCAGAAAGTCTTCGGTGCCCAGGAGTTCGGCCTGGAAACCCTGGCCCTGCGCCCGCGTTTCGTGACCGGCGCCGGCGACATGAGCATTTTCCCGCGGTTGTTGAAGATGCAGCGCAAAGGGCGCCTGGCCATCGTTGGCAACGGATTGAACAAGGTGGATTTCACCAGCGTGCAAAACCTCAACGAGGCCATGCTCAGCAGCTTGCTGGCCAGCGGCTCGGCGTTGGGCAAGGCCTACAACATCAGCAACGGAACGCCGATTCCGTTGTGGGATGTGGTCAATTACGTCATGCGCAAGATGGATGTCCCACAGGTGACCCGCTACCGTTCCTACGGCCTGGCCTACGCCGTGGCGGCGCTCAACGAGGGTGTGTGCAAGCTGTGGCCCGGGCGTCCCGAGCCGACCCTGTCACGTCTGGGCATGCAGGTGATGAACAAAAGTTTCACCCTGGACATCAGTCGCGCCCGGCATTATCTGGATTACGATCCGAAAGTCAGTCTGTGGACCGCCCTCGATGAGTTCTGCGCCTGGTGGAAGGCCCAGGACATCCGCTGAAACACAGACGGCCCGGATACTGAACCCCGCCCCGGTATCCAGGGTCAATCGATGCGGCTGACGGGTTTATACTCTGGCCCATAATGCCATCACCGGGTTTCACAAAGGTCGACTCAATGTCCATGCGTAACGATGCCAACGACGACTTCGACGATGTACCGAGCCTGCGGGCCGATGTCCTCGACGACGATGATTTTCCAACCACGGCGCGCACCACGGTCCATTCGCGCACGCCACCAGTGGTCAAGGTCAAGGCCGCGAGCACCGGCCCGTTGTGGGCGCTCGTCGGCGCGTTGTTCTTCGCCTTCGCCGGCCTGGCCTGGTGGAGTTTTCAGCAGATTTCGCTGATGGAACAGCAACTGGTGGCGACCCAGGAAAGTTTCGCGCGGATCAGTGAGGAAGCGGCGGGGCGCCTGCAGGACATTTCCGGCAAGGTGGTCGCCAGCCAGACCAACGTCACCAGCGACAGCGAAGCGCTGAAACTGCAAATCAGGCAGTTGGAAAGCAAGCTCCAGGACCAGAGCAAGCAGCAACAGGGTGTTGTCGGCCAGACCACGGACCTGGACAAGCGCCTGGCGCAAATGACCGCGCAAACCAGCGAACTGGACAAGCGCCTGGCGCAGGCCACTGCCCAGAACACCGAGCAACAGGCGGCCAACACGCAATTGCAGGCCCAGGTCAAAGCCTTGAGCGGCGAACTGGCGGCGCTGAAAAGCGCGCCGGCAGACACCGACAAGATCGACGCCCAGCTCAAAAGCCTTGGCGCCGACATTGCCACCCTGAAAAAACAGGGCAACCCGAGTGCCGCCATCGAACGCCTGGAGCAGGACATGATCGTGCTCAAGAGCGAGCAGGACAACCGCCCGGCCGCTGCGCCGGCGTCGTCCAACACCGCCGAATTCGACGCCTTCCGTAGCCAGGTCACCCGCAACATCAACACCCTTCAGGCGCAGATCCAGAATTTGCAGCAGCAGTTGCGCGCCAAGCCATAGGCGGCGGATTGTGACTGCGGTTTGCTGAATGTCCCTGCATGCCCCATTGCCGTCTACGCTCTTGAAACACTGACAAGAACGAGGGATGGGCAATGGGGTTTCTGCATCGGTTGGCCCTGCTGGGGGGCATGTTGTTGCTGTTTGCGGGGCAGGCACAGGCTGCCGCGACAGAAAAGGACGACAGCAAGGCGGCCATTGCCTTGCTGGAAAAGGCCCTGGCCTATTACCACGACAACGGCGACAAGGCGTTTGCGGCGTTCAGTCGCCAGGGCGAGTTCGTCGACAAGGATCGCTACGTGTTCGTGGTCGATACCCAAGGCGTGATGCTGGCCAGCGGCGGACCTTCCTCGGCATTGATCGGGCGCGATGTCTCCGAAGTCCTCGGACCGGACGTGCGCAAGGCCTTCCAGAACGCGTTGAAAGTGCCGGAGGGCAATGGCATTCAGGAGGCGGAATATCGCTGGCAGAACTGGTCCGATGGCAAAGTCGAGCGCAAGCACGTGTACTACCAGCGCATTGGCCAACGCATCCTGGCGGTGGGTTATTACCTGCCACGGGCCTCGGCAGAGCAGGCGATGGCGCTGCTGAACAAGGCGGCGGCCGATCTGACCCGGGACGAGAAGGGCACGCTGACCGCGATCAATTCCCTCAAGGGCGGTTACCTGCAGGATGACCTGTACGTGTTTGTCGTCGACCTGGACACCCAGCGTTATGTCGCCCACGGCACCAACCTGCGCCTGGTCAACACCGATTTCGGCAAGATCAAGGACCCTGAAGGCAAGCCTGTGGGTGAGCCGATCCTGGCGTTGATCGCCAAACAGGATTACGGCGAGTACGCCTACAAGTGGAAAAACCCGGTGACCGGCAAGGTCGAGGACAAGCACGCGTACCTGAAGAAGGTCGGGCATTTTCTGGTGGCGGTGGGTTACTACAGCCCTTGAGTCGGGGTGAGCGATGTCTGCCATCGCAAGCGGACTCGCTCACCTCTGCAAGGTGTTCTTCTGTGGGAGCGAGCCTGTTCGCGAGGCGGGCTATACGGTCTAGCGAACCTTGTCCTCGCGCCCGCGCAACAATCGGTTCGGCATCACGATCGCCGCTGCCAGCCCCAGCAGCGAGACCGCCGCGCTGACCAGCAGCAAATGCCGGAAGGTCGTCAGCAGCTCCGCGCGCAAGGCATTCTGCTCGTTCCCTGGCGCGGCGTTCAGGCCGTCGAGCAGGACGTTTCCGGAGTGCCCCTCGGCCAGCAGGGTCGAACCGGCCAGGTGGGAAAAGCTCGAATCCTGCAACAGTGCCAGCAGCAGTGCCGACATCAACGCCACCCCCACTGCGCCGCCCAGGGAGCGGAACAGGTTGGTGGTGCTGGTGGCAACGCCGATGTCGCGCTGGTCCACTGCGTTCTGCGTACCGACCAGCGACGTGGGGAACTGCATGCCACCGGCCATTCCGTTGAGCAACATGAACAGGCTGCTCAACCAGAACGCCTGCGGTGCACTGAACGCCATGCCCAGGATCGAGATCGGCATCAGGATCGCACCCGCCAGAATCTGTGGCTTGTAACGACCGGTGACCGAGGTTCGACGACCGGCGAAATAAGCGCCAATCGGCAATCCCATCGCCAATGGCAGCAGGTGCAGGGCAGCGCTGTCGGCCCCGGCGCCGGTCACGCTCTGAAAACGCAGCGGCATCAGCACGATCAGCGAAATCGCCTGGAAGCTGGTGAAGAAAATCGTGCACCAGCACAACAGGGCGTTGCGGTTGGCGAACAGGTGCATCGGCAGCAAAGGCTCCCGGGCACGGCCTTCATGCCAGACGAAGACGGTCAGCACCGTCAGGGCTGCTGCAAACAGCCCGAGCACTTCGCTGCTGCGCCATGAATGCCCCTGTCCGACCTGGGTGATGCCGAGCAGCAGCGCAGTCAGGCCGCTGATCATCAACAGCGTACCGAGGTAGTCGATGACGGGTTTGCGTTGGGGGATCGGCAGGCCCACCAGGTTGCGTCGGGCCACCCAGTACGCACCGAGCCCCAGGGGCAGGTTGATCAGGAACACCCAGCGCCAGGACAGGTATTCGGTCATGTAGCCGCCCAGCACCGGACCGGCGACGCTGGCCACCGCGTACATGCTGCTGAAATAACCCTGATAACGCCCGCGCTCCCGGGGCGGCACGATGTCGCCGATGATCGCCTGGCTGACCGAAATCATCCCGCCGGCGCCGATGCCCTGGAGAATTCGCGCCAGCACCAGTTGCTCCATGCTCTGGGCCATGCCGCAGAACAGCGAAGCCAGGGTGAACAGCCCCATGCCGAACAGCATCAGCCGGCGCCGTCCATACAGGTCGCCCAGTTTGCCGTAGATCGGCACCGCCACGGTCATCGCCACCATGTAGCCGGAAATCACCCAGGCCAGCAGGCTGACATCCTTGAACTGCGCAGAAATGGCCGGCATTGAAACGGCGACGATGGTCTGGTCCAGCGCGCCGAGAAAAATCGCCAGCATCAGTGCAATCAGCACATTGCGAATGGCGGGTCTGGGCGCGTCGGGCGGGTTCGGATGGGGCACGGAAAAACCTGCAGGCAGTGAGATGACCGCCCGGTTCGAGGCGGTTGGAAATGCTCGCCAGTGTAAGTCGGTAGCAGGCTATTCGATAGCCTCGTACGGAAACCGCAGGTCATTTTCTCCTTGGATTTTTCTCAATGTGTCCCCCACGCACACCTCGGGTGAGGTATTTTCATGGGGCATGCGCACGCATTTTTCACTTGCGGGTCTTTCGACCGAGGGTGAAAACTGAGGAGCCCCTTGTACTGTCAATCGTGCGATTATCGTCCGCCACCTCCGAGGCCTGGATTGAAGTGATGAACAAGCCTGACCTGCCTTCGATACCGGTGTTCAAACTGTACGGTGAAAGCCTTGACTGGCCGACACCGGACTTGCTGCACTGCGAAACCATCTCCAAGCGCAGTCGCGAACACCAGTGGGAAATCAAACCCCATCGCCACGCCGATCTATGCCAGTTGCTCTTCGTGTTCAAAGGTCAGGCAGCGCTTGAAATCGAAGGTCACCGTACGCAATTGGACGAGCCGGCGATTCTGGTCCTGCCGCCGCTGTCGGTGCATGGCTACCGTTTTTCCGAGGATGTCGAAGGCTTTGTCGTGACCCTGGCGGCGCCGTTGGTGGCCCACCTTCAGGCGCAACTGGGGCATTCGGTGAATGCCCTGGCCCAGGCTGACAGTTATCCGTCCGGCGCGGACAGCGATTACCTCAATAGCCTGTTCCAGGCGTTGCAAACCGAATACACCGGGCATCAACCGGCCCGGGAAATGCTCATGCATTCGCTGGTCAGTGTGATTCTGGTATGGGTCAGCCGTCAGGCGCTGTCGCGTCGCAGCGCCACCCAGCGTCCGCAGCGCGCGCGGGAATACCTCAATGGGTTTATCCAACTGGTGGAGGAGACCTATCGACAGCATGTCAAGGTCGAGGACCTGGCGCATCGCCTGGGGATTTCCGTCTCCCACCTCAACGGCACGTGCCGGGAACTGGCGGGACAACCGGCCCTGCAGATCGTCCACGAGCGCCAATTGCTCGAGGCCAAGCGCCTGCTGACCTACACCAGCATGACCATTTATGAAATGTCCGAGGTCCTGGGCTTTTCCGATCCGACCAACTTCACGCGTCTGTTCCGCCGTCGGGTGGGCATTTCACCCAAGGCGTTCCGCGACCGCTTGAAGGGCGATCAGGATCACGAGGGCTGAGCGCCGTCGTTAGCGCAGCGCGTTGAGGGTGGCGTTGTGGGGGATGCAACGCTCGAAATTGCAGCTGGCGTATTCCCGGGGCAGTTGTCGCAACTGCTCCACGCGCCAGGCCGCTGTGCCGTACAGCGCCAGCGTCGCCGCGCAGGTGAGGAAAATCGCGAGGTATCTTCTTGTTTTGATGTTCATGGCGTTGACCTCTGAACTCATACCCATACATTGAGCATAGGTCAGGGGTGGTGAGTTGCCAGTCACGGGGCACTTGCTTTTGACCCGGTATTCAAAACGCTGATACCCCAATGTGAACGGGCTTGCTCACAGCCCGATGTCCCAGGCCGGCTCTCGGGGAAACCGTTCCACCAGAAAATCCAGCAGGCTGCGCAACGCCGTCGGCATGTGTTTGCGCGAGGCGTATACCGCGTAGATGTTCATCAGCTGCGGCTCGGCCTGGGGCAACAGGCGTACCAGTTCGCCGCTGTGGATATGCGCGCCGGCCTGATAGGTGGGAAGCATCGCCACGCCCGCGCCGGCGATCGTCGCGCGCAGCAGCGTGCTGGCCTCATTGGCGCTGATGTTGCCCTGCACCGGGATCGACAGCGGTTCGCCGTCCTGCTCGAAATGCCACAGGCTCTTGCCGACATAGGAATGGGTCAGGCAGTTGTGCTGGCTGAGGTCCTCGACCCGCCGTGGCGCCGGATGCGCCTGCAGGTACGCGGGCGCGGCGCAGATCACCGAGCGACAGACCGTCAATCGCCGGGCAATGAGATTCGGGTCCAGGTCATTGCTGGTGCGAATCGCCAGGTCGATGCGTTCGTCCACCAGGTTCACCGTGCGGTCGAGCATCTGCAAGTCGATGCTGACGCCGGGATACCGTTGGACGTAGGCCGTCACCGCGTCGGCCAGTTGCGCCTGGGCGAATGACGTACTGACGCTGATGCGCAGCAGGCCTCGTGGCGCGTCGTCGGGTTCGCTGACGGCGGCCTGCATGTCGGCCGACAGTTCGAGCATCTGCCGGCAACGGGGCAGGGTTTCGCTGCCGGCGGTGGTCAGGCTCAATTTGCGCGTGGTGCGGTGCATCAGGCGGGCGCCCACCCAGTCTTCCAACTCGGCCAGATAGCGTGAAACCACCGGCCGTGACAGCTCCAGATGATCGGCGGCGGCTGACTGGCTGCCGAGGTCGACCACCGTGACGAACACCCGCATTGCTTGTAGACGATCCATGATTTGCCCGATTTCAGAAACAAACTATGTCGCAGCATCGCATTTTTTGTACTGAACCAGGCAACTAAGCTCTGCTCCATGGTTGGTTTTGCCCTTCCCCTGGCGGCGCGTGCAGGGGGGCGGGTTCACACTTTATGGAGCTGCACATGATCGGATTCGCCTTTTTCCAACGTCTGTTTCTGGCCGCCAGCCTTGGTTTCGCCGTTCAGGCCAGCGCAGCGCCCCTGACTCTGGATGTCTACAACCCCGGCGAGCAGGCGATCTTCCCGGTGACCTCGGTGCTGGTCAGCGGCGAGCAGGACGCGATCCTGGTGGACGCGCAATTCGGCCGGGCTCAGGCCGCGCAAGTGGTGGACAAAATCCGCGCCAGCGGCAAGCGCCTGACCACCATCTACATCAGTCATGGCGACCCGGACTACTACTTCGGCCTGGACACCCTGACAGCGGCATTTCCTGAGGCCAGGGTGCTGGCCTCGCAGCCGACCGTGGATCACATCAAGAAAACCGTCGAGGGCAAACTGGCGTATTGGGGACCGAAAATGGCGGCCGACGCGCCGGCTGAAACCATCGTGCCCGGCGTGCTCAAGGGCGACAGCCTGATGCTCGAAGGGCAGAAATTGCAGGTGGTGGGCCTTGAGGGCAAGCAACCGGATCGCACCTTCGTCTGGATCCCGTCGATCAAGGCGGTGGTCGGTGGTGTGGTGGTTGCGCAGAACATCCACGTGTGGATGGCCGATACCCAGACCGCGCAATCCCATGCCGACTGGTTGGCTACGCTACAGGCTATCGAAACCCTGAAACCGGACACCGTGGTGCCCGGCCACTACCTCGGTGAACGGACGGGCGCCCTGGCATCGGTGCAATTCACCGCCGATTACATCAAGGCCTTCGACGAAGAAACCGTCAGGGCCAGGGATGCGGCCGCGCTGGTCGCCGCCATGAAAAAACGTTTCCCGGCCCTGGGCGAAGTCAGCTCGCTGGAGCTGAGCGCCAAAGTCGCCAAGGGCGAGATGAAGTGGTAACGCCCCTTTGAATTCAAGCCAACTGGAGTACGTCATGAGCAAGATCGCAATCATCGGTGCCACCGGCCGTGCCGGCAGCCAACTGTTGGAAGAAGCCCTGCGTCGTGGCCACAGCGTCACGGCCATCGCCCGCGATACGTCGAAAATCGGCGAGCGTGCCGGGGTGGTCAGCAAGAATGTCGACGTACTGGATGCCCAGGCGTTGCAAGCGGCGGTGACGGGCCATGACGTGGTGATCAGCGCTGCGCATTTCGCCACGATTCCGAGCGCCGCGGTGATCGAACCGGTGAAGAAGGCCGGGGTGAAGCGCCTGTTGGTGGTGGGCGGTGCCGGTTCGTTGTTGCTGCCGGATGGCACCCGCGTAATCGACAGCGAGGGTTTCCCCGAGGCCTACAAGGCCGAGGCCAGTGCCGGTGCGGTATTCCTCGAAGACCTGCGTCGGGAACAGCAACTGGACTGGACGTTCGTGTCGCCGTCGGCGGAGTTTGTCGAGGGTGAGCGCAGCGGCACGTTTCGCCTCGGCAAGGACGATTTGCTGGTGAGCAGTGCAGGGCGCAGCTGGATCACGTTTGCCGATTATGCGATTGCGCTGATCGATGAAGTGGAAACGCCAAAACACGTGCGGCAGCGGTTTACCGTCGGCTACTGACGATTGTTTCCCTGAATGTCGGCAGGTGCGAGCTCGCGCCTGCCGGAGGGGGGATGGAATGGGCTCAGCGCGCTTGAGCTTGTTCCACCAACCATGCCATCAGCTCACGCAATCGTGACGACGGCGCGGTCTTTTCCGGGAACACCAGGTAATACGCCAACCCGGTCTTCACCTTCAATTCAAACGGCATGACCAGGCGCCCGGCGCTCAGGTCGTCGCCGATCAGCGACCAGTCCCCGATGGCCACACCCGTGCCTTGGGACGCCATCGACATCGCCAGGTCGAGTGTTTCGAAATGCTGGCCCCTGGCGTTGCTCAAGTGCAGGTTCGCCGCTTTCAACCAGGCATTCCAGTCACGCTCATCCTGCGTCGGGTGCAACAGCAAATGCTGTTGCAGGTCCGCTGGCACTTGCAACGCCAGGGGCTCATCGAGCATCGAGGGGGAGCACACCGGCGTCAGTTGTTCATCGAACAGCAGGCAGGAGGCGAGTGCGCTGTCCGGTGCGGCGCCATAGATCACCGCCGCGTCGAACTGCTCGCGTTGGAAATCCACGCCGTGCTTGACCGTGGTGGTCAAGGCCACCGGCACGTCCGGACGCTGTTTTTGCCACTGCAGCAGGCGCGGCAACAGCCAGCGCATGACACAGGTCGGCGCCTTCAGTTGCAGGGTTTCGCGCTTCTCGCCGATCTGCTCCACCGCCTCGTCGATCAGGCCGAAAACCTGCTGGACCCGCGGCAGCCATGCGCGGCCTTCCGCCGTCAGTTCCAGTCCCCGGGCCTGACGGATGAACAATTCATAACCGAGAAAATCCTCCAGCCCGGCGATCTGCCGGCTCACCGCGCCCTGGGTGATGAACAGTTGTTCGGCGGCACGGGTGAAGTTGCAGCACTGCGCGGTAATCAGAAAAGTGTGCAGCGCCGGCAGGGGAGGCAATCGTTTCATTAGGATCCAAGGTATGACGTAAGGACATGACTGGCATGATTTTTTATCCATTGTTGCGGCAACGTGTCGACCGTTCCAATGAGGCCATCCCTGGACCTGCCCATTTATCATAAACACAGCGCAGGCCCGGCGTCTCAAACGAACAAGAAGGGCAAAGACATGGCGACGTGTGGCGAAGTATTGGTCAAGTTACTCGAAGGCTACGGGGTCGAGCAGGTGTTCGGCATCCCCGGGGTGCATACCGTGGAGCTGTATCGCGGGCTGGCCCGTTCGAGCATCGACCACGTCACCCCACGTCACGAACAAGGGGCCGGTTTCATGGCCGACGGTTATGCCCGCACCCGCGGCAAACCGGGCGTGTGTTTTATCATCACCGGCCCGGGCATGACCAACATCACCACCGCCATGGGCCAGGCCTACGCCGATTCGATCCCGATGCTGGTGATCTCCAGCGTGCAGACGCGCAACCAGTTGGGCGGCGGTCGCGGCAAACTGCACGAGTTGCCGAACCAGAGCGCGCTGTGTGCCGGTGTCGCCGCGTTCTCCCATACCCTGATGTCCGCGTCCGAGCTGCCGGGCGTTCTGGCCCGGGCCTTCGCCCTGTTCCAGGCCGGTCGTCCGCGCCCGGTGCACATCGAAATTCCATTGGACGTGCTGGTCGAGGAGGCCGACGAGCTGCTCGCCTGCGTGCCGGTCAATATCGACCCGGCCGGCGCTTCGCCGAGTGCGATCAGCCGCATGACCGAGTTGCTCGCCAGCGCCAGGCGTCCGCTGATTCTTGCCGGGGGCGGTGCCATCGACGCCGCGGGCGAGTTGACCGCGCTGGCCGAACTGCTGGACGCGCCGGTCGCGCTGACCATCAACGCCAAGGGCATGCTCGAATCGGCTCACCCGTTGCTGATCGGCTCGACCCAGAGCCTGGTGGCGACCCGGGCACTGGTGGCCGAGGCCGATGTCGTGCTGGCCATCGGCACCGAACTGGCGGAAACCGACTACGACGTCACCTTCGCGGGTGGTTTCGAGATTCCCGGCAAGCTGCTGCGTGTCGACATCGACCCGGACCAGACCGTGCGCAATTACCCGCCACACCTCGCTCTGGTTGCCGATTCGCGCAACGCCGCCCAAGCGTTGCTCAGCGCCCTGTCGCACAAATCCCTGGCCGAGCGCCGCAACGACTGGGGCCAGGTACGCGCCGCCCGTCTGCGTGAAGAACTGGCCGCCAACTGGGATGCGCCGACCCTGGCTCAGACCCGTTTCCTGGAAACCGTGCAGCACGAATTGCCGGACGCGGTGTTCGTCGGCGATTCGACGCAACCGGTGTACACCGGCAACCTGACGTTCAACCCGGAACGCCCACGTCGCTGGTTCAACTCTTCTACCGGTTACGGCACCCTCGGTTATGCATTGCCGGCGGCCATCGGTGCCTGGCTCGGCGGCAGCTCAACCAACGGCTCCCGCCCCCCGGTGGTGTGCCTGATCGGCGACGGCGGCCTGCAATTCACCCTGCCGGAACTGGCCAGTGCCGTGGAAGCGCGCACCCCGGTGATCGTCCTGCTGTGGAATAACCAGGGCTACGAAGAGATCAAGAAATACATGGTCAACCGTGCCATCGAACCGGTGGGCGTCGACATCTATACCCCGGATTTCATCGGTGTGGCCAAGGCCCTGGGCTGCGCCGCCGAAGCGGTCAGCGACGTCGAGAAACTGCGCAGCGCCCTGCGTGCAGCCACCGATCGCCAGGGCCCGACCCTGATTGAGATCGACCAGACCCTGTGGACCCGGGCGGTGTCGAAATGAGCTTCCCGACGACACTGGATGGGCTGTACATCGACGGTAAATGGTCCGCCGGCAGCGAGCATCTGCGGGTGATCAATCCGGCCACCGAAGCCTTGCTGACCACCGTCGTCGGTGGTGATGAGCAGGCGGTGGAGCAAGCGGTCAGCGCTGCCACGCGCGCCTTCGCCGACTGGTCGAAGACCACCGGCGTCGAGCGCGGCGCGATCCTGCGCAAGATCGCCGCCGGCGTGCAGGCCGGTCGCGAGCAGTTGATGCAGTTGCAGTCGAGCAACAACGGCAAGCCCTTGTTCGAAGCGGCCATCGACGTCGATGACGTGATCGCCACCTTCGAGTACTACGCCGGTCTGGCCGAAGGCCTGGATGCGAAGCAGGACAGCAACGTCGAGTTGCCCACCGACGATTTCAACGCACGCCTGCGCCGTGAACCCTGCGGCGTGGTCGGCCTGATCGTGCCGTGGAATTTTCCGATGGTCACCACCGCCTGGAAACTCGCCCCGGCCCTGGCCGCCGGTTGCTGCGTGGTGCTCAAGCCGTCGGAAGTGACACCGCTGCCGGAGCTGGAGCTGGCGGCGATCATCGCCGAAGCCGGGTTGCCGGCGGGGGTGTTCAACCTGGTCTGTGGCACGGGCCTGGCCGTGGGCGCGCCGTTGTCGGCGGACCCGCGCGTGGCGAAAATGTCCTTCACCGGCAGCAATGCGGTGGGCGTACAGGTGATGCAACGCGCTGCCGAAACCGTGAAGGGCGTCAGCCTGGAGCTGGGGGGTAAATCCTCGCTGTTGGTACTGGCCGATGCCGACCTTGACCTGGCGGTGGAAGTGGCCTGCGGCGGCGGTTTCTTCAACGCCGGGCAGATGTGCTCCGCCACCAGCCGCGTGCTGGTCGCCGATGAAGTGTTCGATGAGTTCCTCACCCGTTTGAAGGCCCGCGCCGAAGCCATTCGCGTGGCCGACCCGTTCGATCCGAACGTGGAAATGGGCGCGCTGGTCAATCAGGCGCAATACCAGCGCGTGCTCGGCCACATCGATCGTGGCCTGAGCGCCGGGGCCAAGCTGATTTGCGGCGGCAACCGGCCGGCTGATCTGCCGCGCGGCTATTTTTTGCAGCCGACGGTATTCACCGACGTGCCCCTGGACAGTGCGCTGTGGTGTGAAGAGATTTTCGGCCCGGTGATTTGCCTGCGCCGTTTCACCACCGAAGCCGAGGCGATTGCCTTGGCCAACGACAGCCAGTTTGGCCTGGTGGCCAGCGTGGTGACGCGCAATACCGACGCCGCCGACCGCGTCGCCAACGCCTTGCAGGCGGGGCTGGTGTGGATCAACGCGCCGCAGGTGATCTTCCCGCAGACCGCCTGGGGTGGTTACAAGCAGAGCAGTATCGGCCGCGAATTGGGGCCGTGGGGCTTGCAGGCTTTCCAGGAAATCAAACACGTGATTCGGGCCGTCTGACGGCTCGAAAATGGTGAGCGCATGCCTCCTGAAGAGGCATGCGTCAGCGTCATGGCTTCGATGAGTTTTTATCGATAGTCAGGTGTTTTGCGCGACCTCAGGATGAACTCGCTGGCTCAGCCAAACCCCCGAAGATACGGGGGCGAAAGGCTGAATCCGCCGCGCGGATGCAACAGTTTCGACCTGCCTTATACCTACAAAAACAAAGGGAGTCCGTCATGGGCGAGCATGATCTGAACAGACGTCAATTCATCAAGACCGTGGGTGTTGCCTCGGTGGCTGCGGCGGCCATGAGCATGCCGTTCATCAAGGCCAGCGCCAGCGACACGCGCTTTCAGGGCAAGACCCTGCGCCTGCTGACCTGGTCCGATGACACGGGCCTGGCCGCACTGCGCAACATTGCTGCGACCTTCGAAGACAAGTATGGCTGCAAGGTCATCGCCGACCGCACCGGCAGCACCTCGGAAATGGTCGCCAAACTCAAGGCCGGCGGTGACCGTGCGCAGTACGACATCATCACCCTGGCCGGGGTCGGCGCCGAAGGCCTGGCCGCCGCCGACCTGCTGGAAAAACCCGACCTCAACCGCATTCCCAACCTGGTCGACGTCCCGGAGAAATACCGCACCGGCGCCAATGGCCACGGCATCGGTTACCTGCTGTGGTGCAACAGCCTGGTCTACAGCACGCGGACCATCAAGCAGGCACCGGACAGTTATGCCGCCCTGTGGGACGCCGAGCTGTCGCCGAACATCTTCCTGCCGCCGCCGAACTGGACCGAGGCCATGGACCTGATCATCATCGCCGCCAAACTGGCCGGTGGTGACGAACACAACATCGAGCCAGGCTTCAAGAAGCTCGCCGAGCTCAAGGACCGCGTGGTGACCCTGGGTGAAAACCCCAACCAGATCGCCGAGCTGTTCCGCACCGGCTCCCTGGACATGGGCGGCCTGTACGCGCCGGCCTTTTTCCCCAAGCAGATCCGTGATCCGAACTACGGGCTGGGCGCCACCTTCGGCATGAAGGAAGGTTTCTACACGGACCTCATGCTCTCGGTGATGCCGAAGAACCGTCCGGGCGATACCGACCTGGCCTACGCCTTCATCAACCACTCCCTGGACCCGCTGGTGCAGGGCAAGATGGCCGAAGACATCTACAACGGCCCGGTCAACGCCAAGGCGATCATCTCTGCCGAAGCCCGCAAGAACCCGTACATCCTCACGCCGGAGCAGATCTCCGAGAAGGCGATCATGCACGACAATGCCTTCCTGGCCACCGTGCATGACCAATGGATTCGTCGTTACACGGAAATCTTTTCTTCCTGATCGAGTGGCGAACACAGGCTCTTCAACCAACGAAGATCCCCGGTGGGAGCGAGCCTGCTCGCGAATGCTGACAGTCATTCAACATTGACGCTGACTGATACACCGCTTTCGCGAGCAGGCTCGCTCCCACAGGGGGCCAATGAGTTTTCGAGCCTGGTGTTCGACAGCTGCTTTCCATTGACGAGACCCTTGCTATGGAACATCAACCTCTGACCCACCCGGTGAGTGTCGCCCCCGTGCGCGCCCGTCGCGGTGTTTCGCCGACGGCCCGCGCCTGGTTTTTCCTCTCGCCGTCGATGCTGTTTCTCGGCGTGCTGATCGCCGCGAGCCTGCTGGTGCTGCGCATGAGCGTGGGCACCAAGGGGGCGGAGTGGTCCGGCTTCAGCCTGGCCAGCTATGCCCAGTTGCTCGAACCCTACTACCTCAAATCCTTGCTGCTGACTCTGCGCCTGGCGTTGATCAGCGCCGTGATCGCCGTGGTGCTGGCGATCCCGGTGGCCTATACCATGTCGCGGCTGACGTCGCCGTTCGTACGGCGGATTTTCCTTGCGGCAGTGCTGTTGCCATTGCTGGTCAACCTGCTGCTGCAAAGCTATGGCTGGCTGGTGATCCTGGGGCCGGGTGGCATGCTCAACCAGACCCTGATGGGCCTGGGCCTGATCAAGCGTCCGATCATGCTGCTGTACAACCAGAACGGCGTATTGATGGGCCTGGTGCAGACCGCCTTCCCGCTGGCGGTGTTGCCGATTGCCAGCGCCATGCGCGGCGTCGCCCGCAGTTATGAGGAAGCTGCGGCCACCCTCGGCGCCAGTCGCCTGCAGGTGTTCCGCCAGGTGGTACTGCCGATGAGCCTGCCGGGGATCATCACCGGCGCGACCCTGGTGTTCGCCTACAACGCCAGCAGCTTCGTGGTCCCGCTGCTGCTGGGTGGCCGGCGCGTGCCGATGCTGGCGGTGATGGTGCATGACCAGATCGCCCCGCTGATGAACTGGCCCGCCGCATCCGCCGCCGGCGTGGTGCTGATCGTCACCACTCTGGCGATCATGACCCTGTCCGAATACATCACTGGCCGTCGTCGGCGCCTGCTGGAGGCTTCGCAATGAGTGCCCTGACCAAGAAGCGTCATTCACTGCTGCCGGGTGAGACCGGCAAGTTCGCCGGGATCCTCTCGGGCTTTATCCTGCTGCTGGCGGTGTTGCCGATCCTGACCATGATCGTCATGTCCTTCAGTGGCGCGTCGAACCTGGACTTCCCGCCCGAGAGCTACAGCTTGCAGTGGTACAAGGCGGCCTGGCACACCTTTGTCTCGCCGGACGCCAGCGATGTGCTGAGCCTCGGCCAGGCCATGGCCACCAGCCTGTTGGTGGCGTGCCTGACCATGGTCTTCGCGACGCTGATTGCGGTGCCGGCGGCCTACGCACTGACCCGGTGCGAGTTCCGTGGCAAGGCCGTGGCGCTGCAATTGATGTCGTTGCCGCTGGTGTTTCCGATGGTGGTGCTCGGGCTGGCGTTGCTGCTGGTGTTCGACAGCCTGCCGTTCCACATGACCACCTCGCGGCTGGTGATCGCCCATGTGATCCTCGCCTTGCCGTTCGTGGTGAAGAACTGCACCGCCGCCATGCTTTCCATTGGCAGCGAAGTGGAGGAAGCCGCGCAAATGCTGGGGGCTTCGCCGTTACGGGCGATTGTCGACGTGGTGGTGCCGCTGATGAAGTCGGGGATTCTGGCGGGCATGCTGCTGGCGTTCATCGTCTCGTTCAACGAGTTCACCGTGACCTATTTCCTCTACACCATCGATGTCATGACCGTGCCGATCTGGATGTACAGCCGCACCGTGTCCTCGCTCGATCCCACCGTTTTCTCGTTTGCCGTGCTGATCGTGTTGATCGACTTCGTCCTGATCTGGGCGCTCGAAAAACTGGTCGGTGAAGGTGGCGTTTCGTTCTGATTGCCTGAGGTGCTTGTTATGTCTGGTCTGATTCTGGAAAACGTCGAGAAACACTACGGCTCGGCCTGCGCGGTCAGCGATGTCAACCTGCATTTGCCCGAAGGCAAACTGGTGTGCTTCCTCGGGCCTTCAGGGTGTGGCAAAACCACGTTGTTGCGCATGATCGCCGGCCTCGAAACCCTGACCGGCGGCGAGATCCGCCTGGACGGTGAAGACATCGGCCACACCCCGGCGCACCTGCGCAATTTCGGCATGGTCTTTCAATCCCTGGCGCTGTTTCCGCACATGACGGTCGGGGAGAACATCGCCTACCCGCTGAAACTGCGCGGGGTTGGCAAGGCCGAGCAACAGGCGCGGGTGGTGGAGTTGCTGGAGCTGATCCAGCTGCAACCGATGATCGATCGCCCGGTGGCCAAGCTCTCCGGCGGTCAGCGACAGCGCGTGGCGATTGCGCGGGCAATCGCTTCGCACCCGAAAATCCTGTTGCTCGATGAACCGCTGTCGGCGCTGGACGCCAAGTTGCGTGAGTCGATGCAGGTGGAGATCCGTCAGTTGCAACAACGCCTGAACATCACCACCATCCTGGTCACCCACGATCAGCGTGAGGCCATGACCATGGCCGATATCGTCGTGGTCTTGGGCGAACATCGGGTGCAGCAGGTCGGCACCCCGATCGAGATCTATCGGCATCCGGCCAACGAGTTCGTCGCCGACTTCATCGGTTCGGGCAACATCTTCCCGGCCACGGCGCTGGGCAATGGCCAAGTCAGCTTGCCGGGTGGCGACGCGCTGCAGGTGCCGATCTGCAGCAGCATCGGGGCCGGTGAGAAGGTCAAGATGTTGATCCGTCCCGAGGACCTGCAGCTGTCTGCCCCGCAAGCGACGGCGGGTAACCGCTTGCTGGGCAAGGTGACGTTCGTGCGCGACATCGGCGCGACCATCGAGACCACCGTGGAGTGTTCCGGGGTGTCGTTTACCGCGTTGAGCACGCCGTGCCAGGGGATGGGGCTGAGCATCGGCCACCCCGTTTCAGTCACGCTGCCGGCCGAGGCCTGTCGCGTACTCGGCGCCTGAAGCCGGGCGGGCTGACCGTGCCGGTCTCTTCGCGGGCTCGCCCGCGAAAGAGCCCTCAGCCAAACCGCCGAGGCTAAATCAAACCGACAGCCGCAACCGCGCCAGATCCCGGAGCGGTGGCGCGCCGAACAATCGGCTGTACTCGCGGCTGAACTGCGAAGGGCTTTCATACCCGACGCGATAGCCCGCCGCCGACGCCTCCAATCCTTCGGCCAGCATCAGCCGCCGGGCCTCCTGCAAGCGCAGTTGTTTCTGATACTGCAGCGGACTCATCGCCGTCATGGCCTTGAATCGGTGATGCAGGGTCGACACGCTCAGGTTCACTTCCCGGGCCAGGTCATCGATGCGCAACGGCTGCTCGAAATTGCCGTTGAGCCACTTGATGGCCTGGCTGATGCGGTGGCTCTGACTATTGGCGATGGCGATTTCGTACAGCCGATGGCCCTGCGGGCTGCGCAGCAGCCGATAGAAAATTTCCCGGCGGATCAGCGGTGCGAGCATGGCGATGTCTTTCGGCGTATCGAGCAACCGGGCCAGGCGCAGCACGGCGTCGAGCATGGCCGCGTCGATCCGCTCGACGTACAGGCCGCGTCCGGTCGGGCGGGTCGGTACGCCCAGGGGGCCGGCGTCGGCGATCAGCGCATTGATTTCGCTGGGGTCGATGTCCAGGCGTATGGCAAGGATCGGCTCCTGCGACGTGACGTTCACCACCCGACCGCTCAGTGGCATCGAGACCGACACCACCAGGTAATTCAACGGGTCGTAATTGAAGTACTCATCGGACAGCCTGACCTCTTTGCGCCCCTGCGCCATGATGCACAGGGCCGGTTGCGCCAGCACCGGGGCAAAGTCATGGGACTTGCTGTACCTGGACATGAACAGCGAATCGACGGCAGTCGCATAATTGCCATCGTCCATCGTATAGCGACTGATGATGGCCGCCAGTTCCGTGCGCTGTTTCTCCATCTCGGTATCCAGCGGGGCTTGAAAGTGATCGAGCGACGACATGCGAGGCATCCTCGGAGCAGCGGTGGGAATGAGCTGAGCTTAAGTTTGTGCAAGACGCAGCGGTAGACACATCCTGCGAAATGCTTGCCTGATTCTGCACGGCGTGCAAGGGAACAGCGCTTTTGACCACCCTGCACCGGGAATACTTGCTTGAAAGTCGTGTTTCAGACCTGTGACAGGATTTACACATTGTTACAGGTAGCCAAGACAGCTTCGCAGGAATGTGCAACAAGCCGGCAGGAATCGACTAACGGAACGGCGCCCGGGCGCTTAACCTTTGATCCTGTCGCAGCCCGTCCCATGGCTGCCACCCGAGTACCTGGGAGGGTTGAACATGTCTACGCAGATCCCCGTCAGTCACATGGCTTTTGTCCGCGCTCGCGCCGGACGCTCCACGGAACTGGGGGCGCGCCTCAGTGCCCTGATCGAACCCACGCGCATCGCCCCTGGCTGCCTGAGTTTTTCCCTGCAACATTCGCAATGCGATCCGCAGCTGTGGCTGGTGTCCGGTTTCTGGACGCATCAGCAGGCCATGACCGCGTACTTCAGCACGCCGGCCATGCAGATTTTTGCTGAGCTGGTGCAGGAGCTGGTGGTCGATAGCCTGGATTTTCATACCTTTAAAGAAGTGTCCACCGCCCAGGCATTGGGCCAGACCCAGTCCTGGGTACACAAAATGGCTGGTTGAGGGTTTAATGACTCGACTTTTCCTCAGCCAGGATCCGCGACATGGCACGCAAAGCCTTTGACCACTTCGAAGCCGTCTCCGCCGTCGTTCCCCGTGAGGGCGGCTACTACGCGGCGATCGCCACCAAACAGATCGGTGGCGCGGGCGCGCCGCGCTTCAACAAATTGCTGGAAGACCAGACCTTCAAGACCGCTATGGAAGCGGACGCCGCCGCTGCCGTGGAGCTGACCCGCCTCAAGGGCGTCGGTGAAGAAGGCGAGCTGATCTGGTAGCTCGAAGGGTCGCTACCTGACCGCCCCCGGGCGGACCATCTTGAACAAGGCCTCAGGCCCCAGCTGAAAGTAATCGGCCGGGCCGCCCCCGCGCAGGATCGGTTCTGCCGCGGCGGTGTCGTACACCCCGTCCTTGAGCAGCCACCTGGCGATGTGCACGGCCACCACCTCACCGAGGATCAGCCAGCTCGGCACCACGTTGCCGTCGGCCCGCTGCAGCTGGATGATCTGCGTGACCTTGCACTCGAAGGATACCGGGCTTTCGGCCACACGCGGCACCTGGATGATTTTCGAGGCCACGGGCGTCAGCCCGGACAATGCGAACTCATCGACCTCGGGGCCAACCATCGCACAGCTCTGGTTCATCTGCTCGGCCAGCGGCCGGGTCGCCAGGTTCCAGGCGAACTCGCCAGTCTGTTCGATGTTGTTCAGGCTGTCTTTGCGCCCGACGCTGGAGAAGCCGATGATCGGCGGAATGTAGTTGAAGGCGTTGAAGAAACTGTAGGGCGCCAGGTTCAGGCGACCACTGGCATCCTGGGAAGAAATCCAGCCGATGGGGCGCGGGCCGACGATGGCGTTGAACGGATCGTGCGGCAGGCCGTGGCCGTTGGCGGGTTCGTAATAGTGGATGTCATCGGACATGGAGGGATTTCCAGGCTGGGTTCGGGACGTCAATAGTGCAAGGACGATCCCCTGATTTCCAGCCCGCGTTCAACGGCGGGAGCGTGCCAATGAAAAAGGGGCAGCCCCGTCAAGGTCTGCCCCTTTTTTGTCGCGTGTCGCCACTTAGTCGGTGACGATCCGCGAATGTTTGCGGGTGTCTTTCATGGTGATGTACACCAGCAGCGACACGGCAATGCACGCGGTGACGTACCAGTAGTAGCCGGTTTCCATGCCGATGCTCTTGAACCACAGCGCGACGTATTCGGCGGTGCCGCCGAAGATCGATACGGTCAGTGCGTACGGCAGGCCGACGCCCAGGGCGCGGATTTCGGTTGGAAACAGCTCAGCCTTCACTACGGCGTTGATCGAGGTATAGCCGCTGACGATGATCAGCGCCGCCATGATCAGGAAGAATGCGCCCCACCAGGTCTGGATGGTGTGCAGGGTCATCAGGATCGGCACGGTGAAAATCGTCCCGAGCACGCCGAAGGCGATCAGGATCGGACGTCGGCCGATCTTGTCCGACAGGCCACCGATGACCGGTTGCAGGCACATGAACAGGAACAGTGTGGCGGCGGAAATGGTGGTGGAGTCGGAGATGCTCATGCCGACGGTGTTCACCAGGTATTTCTGCATGTAGGTGGTGTAGGTGTAGAACGCCAGGGTACCGCCCATGGTCAGGCCGACCACGGTCAACAGTTCCTTCGGATGACGCAGCAAGGTGCGCATGGCGCTTTCCTTGGCCTTGTCTTTCTTGGTGAACGACTCGGTCTCTTCCATGCCACGACGCAGGTACAGCGCGACCACGGCACACAGCGCGCCGATGGCGAACGGGATGCGCCAGCCCCAGGCATACAGCTGCTCGGTGGTCAGGAAGTTCTGCAACACGATCAGCACGCCCAGCGCGATGAGCTGGCCGGAGATCAGGGTCACGTACTGGAAGCTGGAGAAGAAGCCGCGACGCTCCTTGGTGGCCATCTCGCTCAGGTAAGTCGCCGAGGTGCCGTACTCGCCACCCACCGACAGGCCCTGCAGCAGACGGGCGAACACCAGCAGGATCGGCGCGCCGATGCCGATGGTTTCATAACCCGGGCTCAGGGCGATCAGCAGCGAACCGAAGCACATCAGGTACACCGAGGCCATCAGCGCGCGTTTGCGACCGGCGCGGTCGGCGTAGAGGCCCATCAGCCAGCCACCGATCGGGCGCATCAGGAAGCCCACGGCGAAAATCGCGGCGGTGTTGAGCAGTTGCGCAGTGGTGTCGCCTTTGGGGAAAAAGGTCTTGGCGAAGTACAGGGAGAAGGCGGCATAGACGTACCAGTCGTACCACTCGACCATGTTGCCGACCGAGCCGCTGAAGATCGATTTGATCCGGCTGGCGGTGGTTCGTGGTTGAGCGGCCACGGCAGCCGACCCAAGGGGCAGGGTGTTGGAGTTATCCATTGAAGGATCCTTCGTTTAATTGTTTTTAGTGGGGCGTGTTTAAACGCAGCCTGCGGGAGCTATAGCAGGAGCTGTGCCAAGGGGCGGAGGGCCGGTTTAGAGGGGTGTCGAGACTTCGGTCGGCGGAAATCCGCTCATGGCGGGCGGGGCGTGAGCGGAAAGTTGCTTATTTGTCGGGTGGTCTGTCGTCTTTGCCGGCCTCATCGGGATGAGGTCGGCCAGGAGGCTAAAGAAACGTCTCCCGGGTCAACCCGTGCCGCTGCATCTTTTCATTGAAGGTCCGGCGCGGCAGTTGCAGTTCCTCGAGCACCGCCTTCACGTCGCCCTTGTGCCGGGTCAGCGCCGCGCGCAGGCATTGCGCTTCGAACGCTTCCTGCTGCGCCGCCAGCGATTGCCCCGGCTCGACGCCCACCGGTTCCGGCTCGCCCAACCCCAGCACCTGCCGCTCGGCGACGTTCGCCAGTTCGCGCACATTGCCCGGCCAGTCGTGGCTGAGCAGTCGGCTCAACTGCGCGCCGCTCAGCGGGGCAACGCTGCGACCCAGGCGCTCGGCGGCGTGACGGGCGAACGATTCGTACAACAGGGGAATGTCCTCGCGGCGCTCGCGCAACGGTGGCAGCCTCAGCTCGGCCACGTTCAGCCGATAGGCCAGGTCTTCGCGAAAACGCCCGGCCCGTGCTTCGTCGAGCAGGTCGGGTTTGGTCGCGGCGATGATGCGCAGGTCCACACGGATGCTCTGGTTCGAACCCAGGCGCTCCAGCTTCTGCTCCTGCAACACCCGCAGCAGTTTCACCTGCTGGGCCAGGGGCATGCTTTCGATTTCGTCGAGGAACAAGGTGCCGCCATCGGCGTATTCGAGCTTGCCGATGCGCTTGCCTTGGGCGCCAGTGAACGCGCCGCTTTCGTGGCCGAACAGTTCGGCCTCGAACAACTGCTCGGGGATCGCTGCGCAATTGAGCGCGACAAACGGCCGCTCGGCGCGGGGGCCGAAATCATGCAGGCAACGGGCGACCAGCTCCTTGCCGCTGCCGGTTTCGCCGCGGATCAACACATTCACCGGCAGCGTCGCCAGGTCCAGCACCTGCTGGCGCAAGGTCTGCAAGCCACGGGACACGCCCAGCAATGTCACGTCGAGCCTGGCGCGGTTGTCCGCCTGCTCGTGCAGTGCGCGGTTTTCCAGGACCAGGCGCCGCTTGTCCAGGGCGCGACGCAGGCTGCCGAGCAGGGTTTCGGGGCTGAAGGGCTTTTCCAGGAAATCGTAGGCGCCATCGCGCATCGCATCGACCGCCATCGGCACATCGCCGTGGCCCGTCAGCAGGATCATCGGCAAATCGGCATCGCGGCGCTGGACTTCGGCCAGCAACTCCAGGCCGCTCATGCCGGGCATGCGCACATCGCTGAGGATCACGCCGGGGAAATGCCGGGGCAATTGTGCCAGGCAATCTTCGGCGCGGCTGAACAGCTGAACCTCGAACCCCGACAGGCTCAGCCATTGTTCGACGGCGCTGCGGATGCTGCTCTCGTCGTCGACCACCATCACTGAATTGAGCATGGGGCAGGCGCCTCCGGATCGATGGGCAGGGTGAGGGCAAAGACCGCGCCGTTGGCATGATTGTCGGCGCTCAGGCGGCCGCCCGATTCGTGCACGATGGCGAAGGATACGGCCAGGCCGATGCCCAGGCCATCGCCCACCGGTTTGGTGGTGAAAAACGGGTCGAAGACTTTCGCCAGATTTTCCTCGGCGATGCCGCTGCCGTTGTCGATCACACTCAGGCGCCACAGATGATCGTCGGCTTCGAGGCGGATTTCCAGACGTTTGCAGGGGACGTCCTGCATCGCGTCCAGGGCGTTGCGCAGCAGGTTGATCAGCACCTGTTCCAGGCGGATCGCATCGCCGCGCACCCACGCCGGCCGAGTCAGGTGCAGCACGGTGCTGACCTGTTCGTCGCGCAGGCGGGTGTCGAGCAATTGCAGGGATTGATCGACCACCGCGGCCAGGTCCAGGCGTTCGCGCAAGCCGCTGGGGCTCTTGCGGGCGAAGGTTTTCAGGTGGCCGGTGAGGGCGGCCATGCGCGTCAGCATCTCATCCACCGGTTTCAACGCCTTGTAGGCGTCGTCCACGCGGCCGTGATCGAGCAGCAGGCGCAAGGTTGCCAACTGCATGCGTTGTGCGGTCAGCGGCTGGTTGATTTCATGGGCCAGCGCCGCCGACATCTGCCCCAGCGCCGCGAGCTTGGCCGATTGCACCAGGCCGTCCTGGGCAGTGCGCAGGTCGCGGGTACGTTCTTCCACCAGGCGTTCGAGTTCCTCGCGGCTGCGCTGGCGCATTTTCGCCAGGCGCCAGCGCTGGGAGAGAAACAGCAGCAGGAACACCAGGGTCAGCCACACACCGGCGGCGGCGAGCGCGGCGTTGCGCGTGTCTTCGAAGGCGACCTGCGGACGGCGCAGCAGGTGCAGGGTCCAGCCCTCGGTACTCAACGGCAGGGATTCCCACAGGTAGTCGGCGTTGCCATCCGGGCCGTCGACCCGTGCCAGTTGACTGTTGTCGTCGAAACGGCGCAGCGACTGATGCTCGAGCACGGTCAGCGGCTGCTTGTCGTACTGGCGGGTGGTCTTGAGTTCGGCGTGATCGCTGTCGCTCAACGGGTTCAGCAGGCGATAACGCCAGCCCGGCTGGTTGGCGATGAACACGATCCCGCGGGCATCGCTGACCAGCAAGGTATCGCTGCCCTGGCGCCACTCGCGCTCAAGTTCGGGAAATTCGAGCTTGACCACCATCGCTCCGAGGAACTGGCCATCGTCACCGGTGACCGCGCTGGACAGGAAGTAACCCGGAATCCCGCTGGTCACCCCCACCGCATAAAAGCGCCCGGTGCCCTGGGTGCGGGTCTGGTTGAAGTACGGACGGAAACCGTAGTTGTGGCCGACGTAGCTGCTGGACAGGCGCCAGTTGCTGGCCGCCACGGCGAGCCCGGTGTGGTCGAGCAATTCGAGGGTCGAGGATTGCGCCGCGCCGTTGATTTGTTCCAGCTTGCGGTTCAGCGCGTCCTGCTGTTCGCCCGTGACCGGCCCCTTGAGTGCCGAACGCAACTCCGGATCCAGCGCCAGCACGGCGGGCAGGGCGCGGTAACGTTCGATCAGGGTGTGCAGGGAGGTGGCGTACAAGCCCAATTGCTGACTGGCCCGGGCAGCATCTTCCACCAGCGCCTGACGCTCGGCGTGACGCATGGCCAGGGTGGCGGCGATCACGGTGCCGGCGAGGATCAGCAGGGTGTAGACCGTCAAGCGCAGGGCACGGTAAGTCGGAATCATGGGACGCGAGTCGAGCCGGGTGATGGGAGGCGCAAGATAGCATGCGGGCTATCTGGCGCCAGTGGTCATTGTCCGGTTCGCTCACTCGGGTCGTATTGACCTGGGTTAATGTCGCGTCCAGGGGTTTCGTCGTGCAGTGGTCGGCGGTGCCTCGAACAGATCGTTTTCGTCGAAGTGGATGCTGTACCAGATGCGGTACTGCTGTTCCCGGCGCAAGGGTTTGAGTTCGGCGTCCGGGCCCTGGGGCATTTTTTTTGCCAGGATGGTCTGGGTCGGCCGCCCGGCGGCGTCGTAGAACTGCTTGTCGTGATACTGGAATTCGCGCAGCGACTGGTCCTGGATGCGCCGAAAGCTGTCGGCGAAGTAGGGCCGGTAGATCCGCACTTTCTCGCCCTTGTTGTTGTATTCGACCGGTTCGCTGACCCGCCAGCGCCGGACGGCTTCGGCTTCTTCCGGTACGCCGTCCTTGAGTTTCAGCGTGCCGTCGTCTGCCACCACCCACGCCTTGCCGGGCTCGACTTCCTGTTTGGCCTGCAACACACGGCTGAAGCCGTCCTGATGGAGGATGGCGATGCGGATCTGCAACTCCGGGTCTCCTGGATAACGATCGGCCTGCAACGTCGCGACGTGCACCGGTTCGCGGTGGGCGTCGTCGACGTATTGCTGCAGCAGTTGTTCGTGTGCGTCCGGGGCCGTCACCTGCGACAAGTGCTGGCGAGCACGATCGCACAGGTGTCCGTCGGGTAACACGAAACCTGCCGCCAGCGCCCAGTCGAACCATTCGCCCTGGGGAGATTGAGTGGCCGGAACACGGCCCATCCAGCTGAAGGCATCGCTGAACATGGCCATGGCGTAATTGCCGATGGCGAGCCTGGGCGTTTCGATGGCGTGTGCCGGGCTGCGGTCCTCGGGTCGCTCATAGTCGTCCAGTGAATGGAAGCCGACCTCCTCACCCATTTCCGTGCCGTAAAAGCTGGTCACCAGGGGTTCGCCGAACGCGTTGTACCGCGCTTCCTGGGTATTCTGGTTGGGGTCCAGGATGGCTTGGGGGAGAAAGGTGCGGTAATCGAGGTCAACGATTTGCGTGACGCAGCCGTCCGGCAATTCAATCGCAACGTGGACACACATATGCCGGTCGTACGCGACGTTGGTGATGCCGTGGCTTTTGGTCTGCTGGAAGCGGTCCACGTTGTAGAACCACGGCGCGCCCATGTAATGCGGGAACCCGCGACGGATTGACCACAGGTAGTTCTTCGCCTCGTCCGGATCATCCGGGACCGGCTGCTCAACTTCCGGCAGGAACAGGTCCATGATGTGGTAACCGACCTCCGGGGATTCGAGCTTCTCCTTCAGGTTGAACGGCATGTTGCCGTCTTCATCCTTGAGCTTGTCATAGGCGCTCAGCGCATGGGCATCCAGTTCGGCGATCTCGACGTAGCCGGACAGCGCCTGCACGGTGGCCACGCCCTTGGGCAGTAACTGGTTGGTGCCAGGCTCGAGGTAGAACTGCATGGACAGGCCGGCGAGCACCGATTGCCTGGCCCACTCGCCGTCGTCCTCGCTCCACTCGACGAAGTTATCGTGGCTGATGTCTTCGCTTTTCAGTTGGGCCTTGTCCAGCACCAGGGCATTGATGCGTTCCCGGTAGGGCAAGCCCAGCCGGTAGGGCATCCCCGGTTTCCAGGTCGCTTCGTCATACACATGGGCGTACTGGGTTTTCACTTCGGTCAGGTACCAGCATTGCTGGGCCGGATCGTGGGCGTCCGTCCAGTAGCGGTTTTCGTGCTCGTCGTCGAAGGGGGGGGCGGCGTCGGTTCGGCGCCGCGCGTAATAAACGACGAACTTGTGGATCACATCGCCAAACTCGTCCCATCTCAGGTTCAGCGTGTGTTCGCAACGAGGGTCGTCCGGCATTTGCGGTTCATATTGATAGCTGATCGATTCCAGGGCCATGGGTTGCAGCACGCTGTAAAGGTCATGCTCGCCTTTGGCGCGCAGCAGGCGCACCTGATAGCGATGTTCAGCCACGGTATAGGGCACCTGTGGGTCATCCGCCGCGAACACTTCGGTGCGCAGCACCGATCCGCTCAGCGCACGGGCAATCTCGCGGGCGGTGGGCGCGTCCGGTTCGAACGGTTCGGCGGCCCGGTCGCGCAGGTGAAAGCGCTCCAGTCGGGTCGCTCGCAGGGCCTGCGCTTCGGTGTCGTCGGCGTAGTAGCCATCCCTTGCCTGATCGATGAACTTGCCAATGTGAAACCAGGTCTTGTGCAGGATCGGTGCGGTGAACCCTTCGCTCGCCCGTTGCGCTGGGGTGGCTTCGGTGTCGGTCTGCAGCAACAGGCCGAAGCCTCGGAACTCGCGCTCGTGGGGGTCGTAGTAACCCTGTCGGTAGCTGATGAGCTGGGTCAGTCGATTACCGGTGATTTCATCGACCTGGGTCTGGCGTTTGACCAGGTGCATGGCGAACGGCACGCCGGACTCCACCACCCGGTCCTTGTCGATGAGGTGCTGTTGGTATTCTTCGTCGAGGAATTCCTGGGCCGAGCTGCGATAGTCGATGAGGCTCAGTGCCCCCATGTTGTTATTGCTGCGATTGACCAGGTAGGGCTTGGCGCGCACGAAGTCACAGCGCCAGTGTTGCGCAGTCATGTGCGGTTTGGTCAGGATCACACTGGTACAGCCCAGCCCCAGCAGATCCGCGGTGGTGACCTGGCACAGGCGGTCGTAGCGCACGCCTTCGGGCCAGGGCACGTCGACGGATTCGGCGGCGAAGCCCTGGCCGCAGCGGTTCATGAACACGCGCATGCAGTCCGATTCCAGGTAGATCAGGTCGGTGGCGCCGGAACCGTCCAGGTCCGCCAGCAGGACCCGTGCGGCACTGAAATCGGCGTAGGCGAAGGTCGGCGAGTCGAGCACGATGCGCTTGCCGAAACGCCCGTGACCGAGGTTGGGCCAGCATTCCAGGCTATCGTGACGCAGGCGGAACAAGTGCTGCTTGCCGCTGCCCAGTACATCGCTGAATCCCACGACTTCTGTTTCCCAATCGCCCGGCGCGGGCAAGACATCGTCTTCGTCGTGGGGCACGTTCCTGCCGACGGTGAAACCGTTGTCGTCCCCCAGGTTGGTGTACAGACGCACGCTGTTGCTGCCGATCAGGGCCACGTGCGTACGGCCGTCACCGACCAGGTCGGCCATTTGTGCCTGGGGATGAAAATACTCCAGCGGAAAGGCTTTAAAGGGGATGAACGTCGACCATTCGCGGTCGGGGTTCAGGGTGAAGCAGCCATTGATCATGGGGGCGTGCAGGCCCCATTCCAGCTTGCCGTCACCGTTGAGGTCGCTGAGGGTCTGGCGAATCGACTTGCTGCTGTCGGCCACCGGGATGTACGGCAACGCCTTCAATTCGCCGTAGCGCACGTCATCGCCCAGGCTGTCCGCCCGCAAGGGTTCGCGGTAATACCAGGCCTTGTCGTAGCGGCACAGCATTCCCGGCATGCCTTTGCCGTACAAATCCGCCATTTGATAACGCTGGCCGTCGTTGAGCCCCGGCATTTGCGGGAACGCCTGCCAGCCTGGCGCACGCCCTTCGTCAAGATCGAAGGGCGCGTAGTTGAATTCCATCGGTGGCCGGCTTTCGACCTGGCCCTGGTTGTCGTAGGCCTGGAGGTGGGCGGCGGTCAGTTGGCTGTAACCGAGGGCCGTCTGGCGGTGTTGCAGAAGCAGCCGTTGCACCAGGACCGGGGCACTGCCCAGCTCGACGGGGAAGTGGTGAAACATCAATACCTGGCGACAGAGGCGGCGGGTGCCCAGCTCAAACCCGTAGTCGTAGTTCCAGAACGGATCGCTGCGCTCCAGCCACTCGCCGAACTGATCGCCATCCTCCAGATACGGCGGGCCGTAGACCGGTGTCTGGGTCAGGTCGTGGGCACGTTCGCCGTAATCGAACAGCAGGTGAAAGAGGAACTGCACGCTGGCCCAACCGCCGGCTTGCAGGCAATACAGGTCGGCTTCGGCCTGTGCGTTGCCATAGAGCACCCGGTGCACATAGCGTTGGGCGCGATAGTCACGGCCCTGGTGGGCGTCGGGCCCTCCCGTGTCGGCCTTGTACTCGTACACAATGTGCTGGCCGCGCGGGTCGACCGTCTCGTCCAGCAGCCAGACCCCGACCCGTTCGGGTTTCTGCGGCTGGCTCTCGTCCCTGGGCTCGGCCCGACGCGAATCCAGCGTCTTGCCGTAGACATGGGTGTTGCCATCGGCGCTCTGGATCTTCCAGAACCCGGCCACGTCGTCGTCATTGACCCAGCGCTCGATCTTGGCGAAACCGCCCTCGATCCTCGGGTGGTACACCATCACCTGGTAAGCCGTGGTGCCGATTTTGTCCGGGCGGGTGATCAGTTCGCCCTGGTTGTCCAGCTCCGGCATCCAGGTTTCGCCATCGGGGCCGATGATCAGGTCCTTGTTGGCTTCGTACACCGGCACGCCCTTGCTGGTGCGCAACGTGATGGCATTGACGGTCAAATGCCAGCCCATGCCGAACAGGCTGTTGCCCACATGGCTGCTGTAGCCCAGTGACAGCGCCGGCACCCGATCACGGTTGGGGGCGGTGGAAATCGGCAGTGGCAAGTTCAGCGACGCCGAACCGGTCGTGCCCACCGGCCCCCAGCCGCCAAAACTGGCAATGGCGCCGCCAATTTTTGGCTGGGTCGGGGCGGTGATGTTGATCGTGCCTTTTTGTTCTTCTGTGGCCATTTCTGTTTCCACCTGACAAGGACACATGCGAGCAGTCAACTTATCAGGGGACGCGCAGGCTGTGACCTGTCACATCTGACAGGTCGGCGGTGTGAGCGATGAAACGGCACTTTTCCCATAGCGAAAAAAAACCGCCCCGTCGTTGCCGGCGGGGCGGTTTTCAGGGGTGTTTCAGTGCAACTTACTGCACTTCCACCGCCAGGTTTTCACTGATCTTTTTCTGCCAGATGGCAGGGCCAGTGATGTGCACCGATTCGCCCTTGCTGTCGACCGCAACGGTGACCGGCATGTCCTTGACCTCGAACTCGTAGATCGCTTCCATGCCCAGTTCGGCGAAGGCCACCACGTGGGATTTCTTGATCGCTTGCGCCACCAGGTAAGCCGCGCCGCCCACCGCCATCAGGTAGACGGCCTTGTGGTCCTTGATCGCGTCGATGGCGGTCGGGCCGCGCTCGGACTTGCCGATCATGCCCAGCAGGCCAGTCTGCTCGAGGATCTGACGGGTGAACTTGTCCATCCGCGTCGCAGTGGTCGGGCCTGCCGGGCCAACCACTTCTTCGCGCACCGGATCGACCGGGCCGACGTAATAGATGAAGCGACCCTTGAGGTCCACCGGCAGGCTTTCGCCCTTGTTCAGCATCTCGACCATGCGCTTGTGCGCTGCGTCGCGACCGGTGAGCATCTTGCCGTTGAGCAGGATGGTTTCACCCGGTTTCCAGCTCTGCACGTCTTCCGGGGTCAGCGTGTCGAGGTTGACGCGACGGGCCGACGGGCCGGCTTCCCAGACGATTTCCGGGTAGGCATCCAGCGGTGGCGCTTCCAGCGAGGCCGGGCCGGAACCGTCGAGCACGAAGTGGGCATGACGGGTGGCGGCGCAGTTGGGGATCATGCAAACCGGCAACGAAGCGGCGTGGGTCGGGTAGTCCATGATCTTCACGTCGAGCACGGTGGTCAGGCCGCCCAGGCCCTGGGCGCCGATGCCCAGCTGGTTGACCTTCTCGAACAGTTCCAGGCGCATTTCTTCGATGCGGTTCTGTGGGCCACGGGCCTTCAGCTCGTGAATGTCGATGGATTCCATCAACACTTCCTTGGCCATCACCGCGGCTTTCTCGGCGGTACCGCCAATGCCGATGCCGAGCATGCCCGGTGGGCACCAGCCGGCACCCATGGTCGGAACGGTCTTCAGGACCCAGTCGACGATCGAGTCGGACGGGTTGAGCATGGCCATTTTCGATTTGTTCTCGGAACCGCCGCCCTTGGCCGCCACGTCCACTTCCACGGTGTTACCCGGAACGATGGAGTAATGGATCACGGCAGGGGTGTTGTCCTTGGTGTTTTTACGAGCGCCTGCCGGGTCGGCGAGGATCGAGGCACGCAGGACGTTTTCCGGCAGGTTGTAGGCGCGACGCACGCCTTCGTTGATCATGTCGTCCAGGCCCATGGTGGCGCCATCCCAGCGCACGTCCATGCCGACGCGGACAAACACTGTCACGATGCCGGTGTCCTGGCAGATCGGGCGGTGGCCGGTGGCGCACATGCGCGAGTTGATCAGGATTTGCGCCATCGAATCACGGGCAGCCGGCGATTCTTCGCGCAGGTAGGCCTCGTGCATCGCCTGGATGAAATCCACGGGGTGGTAGTAGGAAATGAATTGCAGGGCGTCGGCAACGCTCTGAATCAGGTCGTCTTGCTTGATCACGGTCATGAGTCGCGCTCCTCTAAAAGACGGGAACATTCAATAAGGTGCCGGCAGTTTGGGTGCATCGGTCGACTGTCAGCACCTTTCAAGGCACGCCGGGGCTGCTGGCGCGACGCTAAAAAGGCGCGGCAGTATACCGCGCCTCGAGGGGCGGTACACGTCCGGGCGGCTATTCATTGGTCGCATGAGCGGGCGGTCTGGCAGGATTGCTCGGGCGGAGCGGGCTGGCTCGCGAATGCGCTGGAACATTCAGCAGGGTATTGACCGACACTACGCTTTCGTCGGAATGCCGCCCGGACCAAGCCCGCTTCCACCGGGTACTGTTGACCGCTGCGGTGTCAAAAATTGAATGGTCATTTATCCGGCTCGCCACTAAAGTGGCAGCTGGTCTTTGGAGCAGGACACTCGCTCAGCCTCCTTTCCCACGGTGAGTCAACGATTGACCCATAACGCCATCCAGCGCCTGTTGCTCAAACGTTTTGCCCTCGCAGCCGGCACCTATGCCCTGGCCCTGATGTTGCTGTGGCTGGCTTTTTTTACCGGGCACTACCCTCATTCCCTGGCGAACGTCGCGGTCGGCAGTGCCCTGGTGGTCATCTGTCAGGCGACCTTGTTCGCCGTGTTCTACAGTGGCTGGAACCTGCGCTTTGCCGACCCCAGCCTGACCGAGGCGCAGGTACTGCTGGGGCTGGGCTGGCAATCCTGGCTGATCGCCCACCTGGATGAGGCCCGTGGCGCGTTCCTGGTGTTCTATGTGCTGATCCTGCTGTTCGGGTTGTTTCACCTGTCGCGCCGGGCCTTTGCGCGGTGTGCGCTGCTGGTGTTTTTCAGTTTCAGCGCGATCACGCTCTGGGAGGCCTACCACTTCCAGTTGGCCGATCCGGCGCTGGCGGTGTTGCAGGTGTGCGTGCTGTTCATCGTGCTGGTCTGGCTCGAGCTGTATGCGCGTCATGTCCAGGCCTCGCGCCAGCGGATGCGTCAGCGCCGTTTCGCCTTGCAGGCGCATCAGGACACCCTGCGCGGCATGATGCGCCAACTCGAAGACCTGGTGGCCACCGACGAATTGACCGGGCTGTTCAATCGCCGACATTTCCTGCGCCTGGCGTCCCGTGAGCTCGACACCATGGAGCCGGACGTCGTCCACGGCCTGGCGCTGATCGACCTCGACCATTTCAAGCGCATCAACGACGTGCATGGCCACGCGGCCGGCGACCAGGTGCTGCAAGCCTTTGCCGGCGTCGCCAGCGCCTGCCTGCGCGAAGGCGATGTGCTGGCGCGCTACGGCGGCGAAGAGTTCGTGGTGCTGCTGCCCGATTGCAGCCCGGAACGCCTGACCGCCTGTTGCGAGCGACTGCGAATCGCCTTTACCGACGTCCAGTTGATTGGCCTGACGGTGGGTAATCTCAGCCTGTCGGGTGGCATGACCCTGTTGATGCCGGGCGACGATCTGGACGACGCCCTGCAACGGGCCGATCAGGCGCTGTATCGCGCCAAGCGCGACGGCCGCAACCGTTGCGCGGCGGCGTGGGAGAACGTCGATGCCTGAGTTGCGGGTCGGCGATCGTCAATGGACGGTGGCACCGGGCAGTAACCTGCTCGACGCCTTGAATCGAAACGGTGTGCCCGTTCCCTACAGTTGCCGCGCCGGCAGTTGCCACGCGTGTCTGGTGCAATGCACCCAGGGGTTGCCGGACGACAGCCGGCCCGATGCGCTGAGCGTTGAACAGCGTCAGCAGGGCTGGCGCCTGGCGTGCCAGTGTCAGGTGGTCGAGGACTTGCAGGTGCACGCCTTCGATCCGCTCGAGGACGGCCGCCCGGCCGAGGTGGCCGCCGTCGATTGGTTGAGCCGCGACGTGTTGCGCCTGCGCCTGACCCCGCAACGCCCGTTGCGCTACAGCGCCGGCCAGCACCTGGTGTTGTGGGCCGGTCAGGTGGCGCGTCCGTATTCGCTGGCCAGCCTGCCCGAAGAAGACCGCTTTCTGGAATTCCACCTCGATTGTCGCCAACCCGGCGCATTCAGCGATGCCGCGCGGCGGCTGCACATCGGCGACGGGATGCGCCTGGGCGAGTTGCGTGGCGGGGCCTTGCATTACGACCCCGACTGGCACACCCGGCCGCTCTGGCTGTTGGCGGCCGGGACCGGGCTCGGCCCGTTGTTCGGGGTCTTGCGCGAGGCCCTGCGCCAGGATCACCAGGGCGACATCCGGGTGATTCACCTGGCCCATGACGCCGAGGCGCACTACCTGGCCAAGCCCCTGCAGGCCATGGCCGCCAGCCGCTCGAACCTGCACGTCGAGTTGTGGACCGCGACCGAGTTGCCGGCGGCTTTGGCGCAACTGCGGCTTGTTTCCCGGCAAACCCAGGCCTTACTCTGCGGTTCCCCCGACAGCGTCGACGCCTTCGCCCGGCGCCTTTACCTGGCGGGACTGCCGCGCAACCAACTGCTGGCCGACGTCTTCCTGCCCCGCGGTTGAGCGCTGACTTCTCAGACGCGAGACCTTCCATGACCGATGCCATCCAGATCGAACACGAACGCGGCCTGCTGACCCTGCGCCTGAACCGCCCCGACAAGAAAAACGCCCTGACCCGCGCCATGTACAGCCAGTTGGGCGACGCGCTGAAACAGGCAGACGCCGACCCGCAGGTCAATGCCGTGCTGATCACCGGCTCCAGTGAGTGCTTCACCTCCGGCAACGACATTGCCGACTTCCTCGAGCAACCCCCGAGTGCCCTCGACAGCCCGGTGTTCCGCTTCATGCTGGCCCTGCTCGATTGTCGCAAGCCGGTGGTGGCTGCCGTGGCCGGGGCCGCCGTGGGCATCGGCACGACGCTGCTGCTGCATTGCGACCTGGTGTACGTCAGTCGCGATGCGCGATTGCGCATGCCGTTCGTCAACCTCGGTCTGTGCCCGGAGTTCGGCTCCAGCCTGATCCTGCCGCGCCTGCTCGGGCACGCCAGGGCAGCCGAGTTATTGCTGCTCGGCGAAGGTTTCAATGGCGAGCAGGCGGCGGCCTGGGGCATTGCGTCCGAAGCCCTGGGCAGCGGCGAGGAGGCACTGGCCAAGGCCCGGGAGGTGGCACTGCGCTTCGACTCCCTGCCGCCGGAAGCCGTGCGCATCAGCAAACAACTGATGAAAGCTGCGGATCGCGAGCCGTTGCGCCGGGCGATAGAAGAGGAGGGGGCGTTGTTCATCCAGCGGCTGCGCTCGCCGGAAGCGTTGGCGGCGTTGTCGGGGTTTATCAATCGGCGTTGAGTCGTCATCGACTGTACCGGCCCTATCGCGAGCAGGCTCGCTCCCACACCGGCAATCGAACGTGGGAGCGAGCCTTTCCATCCCTCTCACGGCGAGGCTTTACCGGTCATCCGCCGATCAGGCCCCGGGCGATGCATAACGTCCTTTCGACGTCTGTGCTGTAGAAACTGGCGAACACAAAACTGCCGTCTTCTTCGAACACGACGGGCAGACGGGTGAATGAAAGCATGCCATCGAAACGAACGTACCCAGTGCCCTGGCCAAAGGTCGGGTCAATTTCCCCCTTGCTCAGAACCCGCGCGACCACCAGGTTATACCGCGAGCCGATCGAACCCACCATCAGCACATGGCCATCGGGCTGGGTCTTGCCCGCATACCAGCGCGTCGCCTCGCCGCCGAGACGGGTCTGCAGTGGCTGGGCGCCGTTGAACTGGATATTGAAGGTGCCGTCGCTTTCGAGACTGACCAGCAGGCCCGCGTTGACCTCGGTTTTGGCAAAACCCATACCCAACAGGCGCTTGTTGGGTTGGGTCGTCAGTTGTTGCAGCACCAGCGATGTGTCGGGCAGTTGGCTGACGATCCTGTAGCCCTTGCCGTTGAACGTGGTATCGAATGTGCCGTCAGCATTGAGCTGGACGAGCAGCGCTTCGTTTTCATTGGGCGGGTAAGACACATAGCCGGCGACAACGTACTTGCCCTCATCGGTTCGCAGGAGACTGAGTAGATCCGTTTCAGGCGTCTCGGGGATGTCGATGATGGTGAAACCCGACTGGTTGAACGTCGGGTCGAGGTTGCCTCGCTCATCGATTCTCAGGATGTACCCGAAATCCTTCTGCATGGACTGCGAATTGCGAATCAGCAGGACCTTGTTGTCGGGCAAAGGCAATGAGTGCGCTTGAGCGGTGCCGGCGTCGGACCTTTTATCGGCGGGCGGGTCGGACTCGGCATCGTTGGCAAGCGGAGGCAAGGTGATCACCGAAATACCGTTCCTTGAGTAACGGGTATCGAGGCTGCCGTCTGCATTCAGTCTGGCCAATGCGCTTTTCCAGATGCCGTTTTTATCGATGAGCTCGCCGACCACCAGTATTTTCTTCTCGCCCTCGATGTTTTGGATGACGATCTCATCGCCGTAAGAGTGGGTGATATAGCCACTTGCCTTTTGGAACACGCCCCTGGCATAGCCATTGGTACCAAACCCGGTGTCCAGTTCACCCTGTCGAGTCAGGTGGAAACACCCGTATTCGAACATGCCGTTGCGGTTCATCAACGAGCAGGAGCAGTAATAGCTTCCATCCGCGTCGCGAGTGATGCCACTGATGACGACTTTTTGATCGGATGGATCAGGCAGTGGAGGGGTAAACAGACCGTCGACGCCAAAAGTCGGGTCTATCTGTCCGGCATGGGTGCTTGAAAAGGTGCTTTCTGATTTCACTGGTGCTGCTCCCGGGTTGAACGCTTCAGGCGTTGGCTTGGCAGCGCTCAGAAGAGCAAATTCGAGGGGGCTTGTGACTGTCACATCTGACAGTCACGACCAGCGGTGTCATTCAAGGTCAAAAAAAGCCCCGCCATTCACAGGGCGGGGCTTTGGTTTGACGGGCTACCGGTCACTCAGACCATCGGGTCGCCCACGTGCAGGATCTTCATGCCGTTGGTGCCGCCGGTGGTGTGGTAGCTGTCGCCCTTGGTCAGGATGACCCAGTCGCCTTTTTCCACCACGCCACGCTTGACCAGCTCGTCGATTGCCTTCTGGCTCACTTCGTTCGGCGCGAGCGAAGCCGGGTCGAACGGAATGGTGTACACGCCACGGAACATTGCAGCGCGTGCCTGAGCTTCGCGGTGCGGGGTGAACGCGTAGATCGGCACCGACGAACGGATACGCGACATGATCAGCGGGGTATAGCCGCTTTCGGTCAACGCGATGATCGCCTTCACACCCGGGAAGTGGTTGGCGGTGTACATGGTGGCCAGTGCGATGCTTTCGTCACAGCGCGTGAACTCTTTGCCGATGCGGTGGCTGGAGGTCTTGCTGGTCGGGTGCTTTTCCGCGCCGACGCAGATGCGCGCCATGGCCTGCACGGCTTCCAGCGGGTACAGACCGGCAGCACTTTCGGCCGAGAGCATCACGGCGTCGGTGTAGTCGAGCACGGCGTTGGCCACGTCGGACACTTCGGCACGGGTCGGCATCGGGTTCTGGATCATCGACTCCATCATCTGGGTCGCCACGATCACCGCCTTGTTGTGGCGACGTGCGTGCAGAATGATTTTCTTCTGGATGCCCACCAGCTCGGCGTCACCGATTTCCACACCCAGGTCACCACGGGCCACCATCACCGCGTCGGATGCCTTGATCAGGCCGTCGAGGGTTTCGTCGTCGGCCACGGCTTCGGCGCGTTCGATCTTCGCCACCAGCCAGGCGGTGCCGCCGGCCTCGTCGCGCAGTTGACGGGCATATTCCATGTCGGCAGCGTCACGCGGGAAGGACACGGCGAGGTAGTCGACTTCCATTTCCGCGGCGAGCTTGATGTCGGCCTTGTCCTTTTCGGTCAGGGCCGGGGCGGTCAGGCCACCGCCGCGACGGTTGATGCCCTTGTGGTCCGACAGCGGGCCACCAATGGTCACGACGCAATTGAGTTCGGTGGCGCTGGCGGTTTCGACGCGCATCACCACACGGCCGTCGTCGAGCAGCAGCTCGTCGCCCACGCCGCAATCCTTGACCAGGTCCGGGTAGTCGATGCCGACCACTTGCTGGTTGCCTTCGGTCAACGGATGGCTGGTGGAGAAGGTGAACCTGTCACCGATCTTCAGCTCGATCTTCTTGTTGGCGAATTTGGCGATACGGATCTTCGGGCCTTGCAGGTCACCCAGCAGGGCGACGAAGCGGCCGTGCTTGGCGGCGAGGTCACGCACCAGCTTCGCGCGAGCCTTGTGCTCGTCGGGCGTGCCGTGGGAAAAGTTCAGGCGGGCGACGTCCAGGCCAGCGAGGATCAGCTGTTCGAGAACTTCCGGCGAGTTACTGGCCGGGCCAAGGGTGGCGACGATTTTGGTACGACGAGCGGACATGCAAAGACTCCTGAGTTCTAGCGCTGAGTGAGGCTACTATGCTCTTGGGGTGTAGTCATTGTTCATCTGCACTACTTATTCAATTGTTTTTGGGAACAAACAGGGCGCGTTACCGTCCGTCGGCACTGGCAGTTCTAACAGCTGGTGCGGCGCGCCCGCAGGGTGAAACTGGGGAACCGCCACACCGGGCGGTCTTCTGGAGACAACGCCATGACGACGCAAGATGAAGAACCGGCAGTGATCATTTACCCGGCCGAGGGGGAACTGGTCACCAGTCCTTTCAAGATGCGCGGAACGGGGACACCCAACCGCAGAGCGAATGTTTTCGATATGCGCGACCATCTGAAACCGATGCTGACCACCAACGTTCGAGGTGACGGCACGTGGGAGGGCGAAGTGACCCTCAAGGGCCCGGAACGGTACAAGGTGTTCACCAAGGTGATGATTCCTGGCGGAGCGGCGGGGCCGACTCGGACATTTCTGGTGAACTGAGCACTTCCCACACGTTCACACCCATAGACGATTGAAGATTTGGCGCGGTGGGCCGATACAGAGCGCAAGACAGGAGAACCCCCATGCGATTCGTGCCCATTGCCGCCCTTGCCCTCGCCGTTATCAGCGTCACGGGCTGCACCCGTTGGTCGATGAACCACCATTTGAATAATGCCTACAGCGCCTATGACCGTGGCAATTGCGAACAGGTGACGCTCGAATTGTCCAAGGTCGAACGCGCCAGCCGTGCCCGGTCTTACGTGTGGCCGGAAGTCTCGATGTTGCGTGGTTTGTGCCTGGAACGGCAAAAACTGTTTGTCGATGCGGGGCAAACCTACCAGTTCATCATCGCCTCTTATCCGCAAAGCGAGTACGCCTACCGTGCCCGGGCTCGCCTGGAGACCCTGCAGTCGCTGGGGCATTACCCGTTGCGCAGCCCCGCTGCGGTGCGTCCGACCCGCTTCTGATCACGCTGGTCATTCAAGGGTGGCCCAGCGGCGACGGTGAGCTATAGTCGAATAAACCGGTTGTGGAACGGGTTTCCCTTCCGAGGCAACACCTGTGATCGGCAGAAGTAAGCGGCAGCGACGTATGGACTGCCGCACCGGGATCGGGGAGAGCGCGCCGAGGCCTTTGCAGGCCGGCCCGTTCCGAAGCATGGGTGCGGCCCTGTCGAAGGGCCCTGCATAGCGAATTCAGCATGTTCACTGACCGCCGGATCGAGCGGCATCAACTGCCGTATTTTCTGAAAGTGTTCAACAGCGTTACCGACAAGCCAATCGGGTTCCTGGGCAACGTCTCCGAAGACGGGCTGATGCTCATCAGTCAGTTGCCGATGATGATTGGTGCCGATTTCGAGTTGCGCCTGAAGATCCCCATGGCCGATGGCTGCCAGCAGGTCATCGACTTCAGGGCCTGTTGCCTGTGGTGCCACGAGGACGCGACCCCCCGGCACTACGACGCCGGGTTCAGCCTGCAACGCGCACCGCCGGAGTTCGGCGACCTGGTGCAAGCGTTGAAACGCTACTTCAGTTTTCAGCCGATGCCTGCTTCGGCCTGAGTATTGCGGTGCAAGGCCTGACGCCTTCGCGAGCAAGCCCGCTCCCTCAGAGATGAACGCCCTGACATCCTGTCGGAGCGAGCCCGGCTTGCCGGTGAAGTGTTAGCCAGCACATCGCAGAACCATCTGAACCCTCCCCTGAAGCCTGCCCCCTCTTCGGCGTATTGCTACGTGCCGTCCGTCGGCACTGTCAGTTCTCACAGGTGTGGCGTTTCCCTGGGTCAGCGTAAAAAGGTCGTGCAAACCAACGACCCTCAGCGCACACCCGACGCCGTCCCTGGCAGGGAGAACCACGATGAGCAAGGCCCCCACCCCTTCGTCCCTTGAGCAACTGTTCGACTCGGTGCCCGGCAAGCGCAGCGCGAAGTCGCTCAAAAGCCGGGAGAAGTTCATCGAGCAGGGCGGTTCGGTGTTCGACATGGTGAAGATGGGGCACGCAGGGGTGGTGAAGACATTCGGCTTGCCCGAATCCGACGCACAGGCGCTGCTGGACCGCGCCACGAGCCTGGCCGTGCACACCGCCCGCGAATACCGCGAACAGCGTCTGGTCCGACAGGGGCCGGCCAATCCGCTGCATCGAACCGGTATCAGGGCATTGGTCGATACACCGACCTTCGACGATTTGTTCGACCCCGACTGGGAAGGCGCCGCCCCGGTAGGCGCCCCGGACTCGAGCATCTCCCCGGCGGCGTATTTCGTGCGGCTGGTGATCCTGGCCCGGGACCTGGAAGCCCGTGCCGGGAACAATGCGGGTCTGATCAAGCTGGACACCCGGCGTCCTGACTTGACGCAGATGGTCATCGACACCACTAGCCTGTTTCAGATTCGCGCCAACGTCACGCTGGTCAATGAAGTGCTGGAAGGTGTCATCAAGAAGGCCCTGTCGCCGGAGACGTTCAAGGATCAGTTAGTCGATGACTTTTTGCTGGAAGCCCGTTTTCCCCATCGCACCCTGCCATTCGAGTGGTACACCGAGCAGTACCGCCTGGTGCTGGACGAATACAAGTTGATGTTGGGTGATGTGGTGCGGGCGATCGACCTGAGCGCGCCGTACTTCAAGCAGCCGGGGGTACGAGGAGATTTATCGGATGTTGCATTACACCAGTCGTGCAAGCTGGGCCCGCTGCAGCAGTTGTTGTTGACTGAAAATTTTCTGGTCGGAGAAACCGGGGCCGAGAAGTTTTACCTGGATAACTTTGGCTCGACCGACAAAAAACTGCAGGATTCGGTGCACTTCTGCGCCCAGACCGCGATTGATGCCGACAAGCTCACCTCATTGCTGTCGATTGAACAGCATGCACCTGCGCTATCGCCCAACGTCATCAGCAGCGCCCGGGCAGCGACTTCACCCAAGGACTTCGGCTCGGTGTACATCAATTTCGGCACCACCCCTGCAATGGGCTTATCCAAGCCGGAAAGCGGTCAAACCCGTTTGTTCTCCGAACACACACTCAACCGTTTCGAACGAATGAACCGAATCCTCCGGTTGAGCCGGTGGTTGGATTTGCCGCTGGACGAATGTGATCGCCTGGTGATGGCCGCGTTCAATGCCGAGCTGCGCGGTGACATTGCTGACCCTGTCGTCCGCCAACGTGAGTTGGCCAATGAGCCGTCCAGAATCACCAACAACACCCTGCGTGCCCTTGGCCTGTTTCAGGAGTTTCGTCTGCGATTCAAGTGCACCGCCGAACAGTTCGCTGCGCTGATCGACGAGATCAGCCCCTACGGGCGAGGGGAGAAGCGCTCGCAATTCGACCGTCTTTTCAACGCCCAGGCTTTGTTCGATACGCCGCTGCAACTGGATGACGGCAATTTTTACATCGATCCGCAAACCCGTGCCGACAAGCGCACCATCGATCAGATCTGCAGCAGCCTGGGGCTCAATCAGGAGACGTGGCGCTACCTCGCCCGTTTCGTGGCCAAGAGCTACAACCTCAGGGACCAACTAAGCCGTAGCCTGCCCGTGCTGTCGTCACTTTATCGTGTGGTGTTGCTGGCTTCGTTTCTGCGCATCAGTCCGATCGAACTGACGGCGTTGCTGGAAACCCTGAGCGACCGGGGCGGCAGCGAGGTGCTGCAGCGGGTGTTCGGGGAGACGCGTTTGCTGGTCAGCGGCACCCGGGGTCTGGGTGATGTGTTGAGTGTGATGCATGCCGTGCAGACCTGTGTTCAGTGGTTGCAGGAAAATGACCTGAGCGTGAGCTGGCTGGTGCAACACGTGGCGGAGGTGATTGCACCACCCATGGCGACGGAAGCCGACGTGACGTTGCTGCAGGAGATCCACGGTCGGCTGCAACCGGTGCGACTCAGCGAAGAGGTGTTTCGCGGCGCGGGTGTGCCGGCCAACAATGACGGCACTGGTCGCGGCTGGTTGGTGTTGCTTGAGGAACTGGTGGACAGCGATGGCCTGGTATCAGGCCTGCCCAACGATGCGAACGACTACGAGCGGGCTGTTGCGGAAGTCGACGCCGCCGTGCGTGAGTCCAATCTCCCGCTTGCCGCCGCCGACCGGGTCCGGCCGGTGATCCTTGCGCTGGTGCTGCAGGCGCGGGACGCCCAGAGCGCGGTGATCCAGGAAAGTCTGTCGGTGTATCTGAGCCTTACCCAGGACCTGGTGCTGCCTGTGCTCAAGTGGGTCGATACGGGTGGCGTCTACCTGCTGGTGAAAGAGACCATGCGCGCGCTCGCGGCGGTCACATCGGGAGCGGACAAGATCAATGTCGGCGACGATGTCCTTAACTTGCTGGGGCATCTGCTGCGGCGTGCCACCGTCGTCAAGAAGCTCGCGCTGAGTTCGGCGATGTTGGTCGCCCTGACCACGCGGCGCAACTGGCAATGGTTCGGGCTGGCGAACTCGCAAGCCCTGAGCCTGAACACCCTGTATCAGTTGACCCTGTTCCAGCGGGTGGTGATCCACACAGGGCAGCCAGCGGAAAAACTTCTGCACTACCTGGAACTGGTCAACGCGCTGCCGGCGACGCTGACGCCGGAGGATCTGCGGCTGGTGCGTGATTCCGCCGCCACTCAATTGGCCGCAGTGCTCAAATGGAGTGTGCGCGAAGTACTCGAGTGCATCCTTTATCTGAGCCCGACCATGCCTGTGGTAAGTGACCTGGCCGCCCTCGATGCCGTGTTGCGCATTCGTGCGCTGGCGACCCATAGCGGGCTGGATGCGCGCGCCATCATTCGCCTCGGCTCCCTCATGCCCAGTAGTGACAAACAGGCTTACCGCGAAGCGGCCGAACACGTTATCGAAAGTTTGTCTGAGTCCGCAATCCAGGGGCAGGTCCAGGAGATCGGTGAAGTCGGACAGAGCGTGACGCACGAAGTCAGGTGCGTGAACGACACTCTGATCGCCAACGTGACCAATCAGGTGGCGCTGATCGAACTGACGCTGCGTGATCTGGCCGGTCATGTCATGCCCAACATTACCGTGAGGTGGAGCGCCGATCGCCCAGGCCTGCTGGAAAATATTTCCATCACCGACCATGAGGGCCGCGCGGTGATCCGCTTCAAACCGAAAAAAGGACCCTGGATGGGGACGGTGCAGGTGAAGGGCACCTACGGCCTGGCGCAGGAGGTCTATGCACCGAAGATCGTTGTGGACTGTGAGGAGTTGACGCTGGACTTTGACCTGGACTACGGAGCGGACCCGGAAGAAGACTTTCTGGCGGGCGGCCAGTCGTTTTTCCCCGTGGTGGTCCGCCTGGCCGATAAGCATTACAACCCGGGTATAGGTCGTACGGTGACCTTTTCCGGTCAGGGTGTCATGGCCAATCCGCCGGTGGCTATCACTGATGAAGACGGATTCGCCCGAACCTTGGTCAGCAGCCTCGAGCCCATTGAAAAAACCATGCTTCTGGCTACTTACAGCACCAAGGGCTCCAGGGTCATCAACAACATCACCTTTGTCGACAAACCGTCGATCAGGCTGCTGGAGGTGGCGTCGGTCGCCGTGTTCGGGCAACCCATGATATTGCGGGCCCATGTGGTAGGCCTGGCCAAACTGCCGTCGCCCAATGTCGAGGTCGAGTTGTTCGCCGACGGCGGTACGACGCCAGTCAAGCAAACCACCAACGACGATGGCATCGCCGAATTCAGCATCACCGCGCCGGCAGCGGGCGAACACACTTATACCGCCAAGGTCTCCCTGCATGAGCAACAGGTTGATGTGTTCGTGGCCAAGGCGGCTGTGATCCATGGTGAATCCGCAGAGTTCCTTTATCCGGTGGCCGGTGCGGGCACGGTCACCCTGTTGTGGGTCACCGTCAGGGAAGAGGCGCACAACCAGGCGCGGTTGATTCCCCAGTGCCCGGTGTTGTGGACGGTCACCGGGCCGGGCCGCAAAAAATCGGCGCCCGTCACCATCGCCACCGATGCCCTGGGGCGGTCGACCTTCCCGTTCGAGGTGGACGTGACCGGCAAATATACGGTCACAGCCTCTCTGCCGTCCGCGCCCACGGAAAAACGCACCTTTGCCCTCACTGTGGTGCCGGCCATCGACTGGACCTTCAAGCTGAGCGACCTGACCACCCCGGGCTTCATCACTGACAAACCGTTGCGTTTCATCAGGGGGCACCAGTACAAGCTCGAGATCGATTTGCCTACGGGTGTCGACCTCAAGGACGCCCGCGCCATGCTGGCCTGGGACAGCGAGTTCTCGGCCAAGGGCCTGGGCATGTTGTTCACGCCGGCTACCGGCGCCTATGTGGTGATCGGCACCGAGACAACCCTTAGCTGGACCGTCGATTGCCAGGATCTGCGCAACGGGGCGTTCGACCTGATCTTCTATTGCAACCGCCTCGATCAGCGTCTGCTGCTGCCGGGACGACTGGATGCGTCTCCGCCGGTGATGGAGCAACCCAAGGATAAAGCCAAGGTTGAGATCATGCCGTTGTTGTACGGTCTTGGCAGCCCGTCGGCGCAGATCTTCGTCTTCGAGGGCAGGAACGGCGCGCTGTTGGCCAGGACCAGCGTGGGCGACGACGGCAATTGGGCGTTCAGATTCACCGAGCCGCTGCCACTGGGGCCGCATGTATTTTCGGTCAAACAGCGGCATATCGACACCACCGAGGCGTGGGCGCCGGACGTGCACGTGGTTGTGGACGCCAACTTTGCCGAAATTCCAATCATCACCAGCCCGGCCTATGACAGCGTTGTTCCATTGGGCAGCTGGATCGAAGGCACCGGGCTGTCAGGTACTGAGGTGCGAATCGTCAAACAGGGCTCCCCCACGACCATTTATGCACAAGGCATGGTCGAAGCCAACGGTCATTGGAGGGTGCAGTTCAAGCCTGATTTTGTCGCAGGCAGGTATGAATGCAGTGCGGGGTTATATCAGGCAGACAAGATCATTTCAGGCTGGGTGAACCCGAGCTATTTCGTGACGTTCGAGGCCAACAGCTAGACATTCGAGCCGGGGCTTAGGCGCCTCGACCCAACGCATTCCAGGAGTAGAACAATGGACAAGTCCATCATGGGTACATTGGAAGAACGTCGTTGCGCCGCCCTGGCCGATTATTACCTGGGGCATGTGGCGCCAGAAGATACGAACCTCCAGGGCATGACGCTCACCAACCTAGACGAACTCTACGAATACTTGCTGCTCGACACCCAGGTCGGCCAGCAACCGCAGACCTCGTGCGTGGCCGAAGCGATCGCCTGCCTCCAGCAATACATCGGTGCGATCTACGGCGGCATGGAAGCCGGGCATACGGCGGAGTACTCCCACGATGAACTGTTGGCGTGGCACCAGCAATACAGCAACATCAGTGACTGGGCCGGTCGTCAGATGCTGAGTGATTACCCGGAGAACTGGATAAACCCCACGTTGCGCCTGCACAAGTCCGAACCGTTCAAGGAGCTGGAAAACAACCTCGCTCAAGCCAGCCTGAAGGACGAGTCGATCCAGGTGGCGTTGTATGAGCATCTGAAGAAATTCGAAGAAGTGTGCAACCTGGAGATGATCGCCGGCTACATCGACAGTATCGATGGCAGCGGGAGCGAAAAGGGCACGACGTTCAAAAACGCCGATTACTACTTTCTGGGGCAGGAACGGGTGCAGCCACGGGGTTATTACTGGCGCAAGGCCCGCGTAGAAGTCAATGAGAACAGTACGTTTATCGACCCGGCATCGTGGACGCAATGGCAGCCAGTGGATATACCCGCGGCGCCCAATCGGATAGCGATCAAACCGATTTTTTTCGCCGGGCGTTTAACGATCGTTCAAGTGGAAGGCGTGCTACTTGAAATCGATAACTTGGCCAGCAAATGGCAGTTTGATTTCTCGGTCTCTTCCCTCGGTGTGAACGGCGTGTGGTCGACGCCTTTGAAGATCCATTCTTTGACGGAGCCTGTGGGGAGATTTTATCCAGAACGTACGCAGTTAGTAGCAGTCAATTTTGTCGGGGACAGGGCAACGGAGGATCAGCTGGCAGTGTGTATGCTCATTACGCCGAATGCTGGCCACGACTTGTCGGCCTACGCGTTCGCCTCGCTCAACGCGCTCTTCGATCCTGTCCCCATGGACAAACTGGCGCTGATAGACCTTGTGTTGCAAAACTTCGGTCTGGACGGTCTATTGCAGCACCATTTGATAAAAGACGCCGTCGTCACCTTGGAGAATGTACCGAAAATCCTCAAGGAGGAATCCGGTGCCCAATTCCTCGACCTGAGGCCGTTGGCGATCCCTGACCTGTTGTGGGTGCGCCTGAACTCCCTGTTTGGTCCTGAGCTGGTGGTGAAAGCAGCGATTTCCATCGACGAGGTGCTGTCGCTGGCGACCCAGAATACCCTTGAGCCCCAGCCACCCGATGTCACCCCGGAAATGGCACCGATCGATTTCAACGGTGCCCATGGTTATTTCTACTGGGAGTTGTTCTTTCACCTGCCCTACCTGATCGCCCATCGCTTGTACGAGGAGCGCAACTTCCTGGAAGCGCAACGCTGGTTCCACTACATCTTCAACCCGCAAATTCGCACTAAGCGCCCGGGGGAAACAGATCCCAGCAAAGGGTATTGGTTCTCCCGTCCAATGCTGGAAGACGGCTATATCGGTTTTGAAAGCAAGGGGTTGGCGGATCCGGACGCCATCGCCTTTTCCAAGCGTATTCACTACCGCAAAGCGATTTTCATGGGCTACGTTCGCTGCATCATTGCCCACGCCGACACTTATTACCGGCGCCTGACCCGCGACGGCCTGGTGGCGGCGAAACAGCAATACATTCGTGCCCTGTCACTCATGGGGCCTGCGCCTTCCGCCAAGGCGATGAGCCACTGGGTACCGAATTCTGCCGACGGCATCCTCAAAGCCAAATCCGAAGCGGTCTTGGCACTGGAAACTTTCGCCGGCACCCTCAGTGTCGACGTCGGTAACTTGCCCGCCCGCGTCGAGGGCACGCCGGATTTCGAGATCCTTTCGCTGGAAGGCGTGTTCCGGCCCTTCGTCAATGAACAACTGCTCGACACCTGGCAGTACATCGACCAGTGCCTGTGGAACATGCGTCATAACCTGACCATCGATGGCAAGGTGATGGACTTGGAACTCTACGCCTCGCCGACCGATCCATCGGGAGCGAGTCGCGCTCAATCCGGTGGGGCATCCGGAGCGATGCGCAATGCGGGTGGCTGGAAGACCATCCCTCATTACCGCTTCCGAGCCATGATGACAACGGCTCAAGGCGCGGTGCAAACCCTGATCGGGCTCGGTCGGGAAGTGCGTCAACTCATGGAACAGCGTGATCGCGGGCAGCTCGAGGAGTTGCAACAAAGCCATGTCATTGCGCTGGGGGCGCACGCCAAAACCATTCAGGAGGAAGCGATCAAGCAGGTCGAAGCGTCGTTGAAGGGTTTGAAAGAGAGTCAGAAAATGGTTGAGGAGCGTGCAAACCACTACAGGGACATGCGTGACAGTGGGCTGAACCAACTCGAATGGGCGGGCGATCTTTTGACTCTTACGGGCAAGTTGGGCAGCGCTTCCGCCGCCGTGCCGCTGATCGTCGGAGGGGGGATGAAGTCGTTACCGAGACTGTTCGGCATGATCACTGACGTCGGCAACTGGGGGGAGAACCCGGTGGCGGCCAGCGGTGCCATTGGGCTGCTCTCCGGTGTCATGTATGCAGCGGGCGAAGCCGCACAGCGAACCGCTTACTACATTCGCCGCGATCAGGAGTGGAGTTTTCTGCAAAATCAGGCCAACAGCGAACTGCGGGTGCTCGACGAACAAGTCATGGCTCAGCAACACGCCCTCAACGCTGCTCGGGCCAGCCTGGCGCAAACGCAAAAGGCTAACGAGCACGCCCAAGAGATCTACTCCTTCTACAAGACCCGGGCGACCAACGTCGAACTCTATCGCTGGCTGCTGGGCCAGATGGCCACGCTGTACTTCCAGGCCTATGACGCGGTGGTCGGGTTGTGCCTGAGTGCCGAGGCCAGTTTCCAGTACGAGATGGGCGATTTCGATACTCAGGTGATCCGGCCCAACGTGTGGATGGATCACCGCCACGGCCTGAGCGCGGGTGAGTCGATGCTGCTCGACCTGCTGCGCCTGGAACGCATGTACCTGGAGCGCAACGAGCGGCGGCTGGAGCTGACCAAGACCATTTCCCTGCGCCAGTTGTTCGAGCAGGGCGCGTCTGTGCGGGCGACCTCCTGGGACGATGTGATCACTTCCCTCAAGGCCGGCAAGCTCGATTTTACGTTTTCCCAACGCTTGTTCGACAGCGATTACCCCGGCCACTATTGCCGGCAGATCACGGCGGTTTCACTGTCCTTGCCGGCAGTGCTGAGTGCCTATCAAGACGTGCGTGCGATTCTCACGCAAACCGGCAGCCTCACGGTGCACAAGGCCGATGTCGACACGCTGGACTATCTCTATGGCGACGGGGAAGACATGCCGCCCAGCGGTATTTTCCTCAATCCGAGGGTCAATCAGCAGGTGGGGATGAGCCAGGGGGTGGATGATTTCGGCCTGCACCAGATGATGTTCGGGGATGAGCGATACCTGCCTTTCGAAGGCACCGGTGCAATATCTAACTGGCGGCTGGAGTTACCGCGCTCGACCTCCGAGGAGCAGGCCAGACTGATCGATAGCCTGACCGACATCATCGTGCAGGTGCGGTATCTGGCCAAAGTAGGCAATACGGCTTACACCCAGGCAGTGTTGGAGCGGCTCGAAACCCCCTGAAGCCCTGCGGGCATGGCGCTGGCAAAATCCCCGAGGATTGGCTTCGGGCACGCGGAACATGTGGAGGTGAGCATCATGACTGACGAAGAAATCAAGGGACGCAACCTGGTGCAGAGGGGGCGCTTTCCCTCGGACTGGAAAACCTTCTGGACACATGACGGCGTGGGCAACGCCGTGGTATCCACCGATCCCCTTTATGACTATTACCTGATGATGAACAGGTTGGCAAAGGTCACACAGGTCATCGAAACGCCCGTTTTCACCCCGGCACAGATGACGGGCGTGGTCTTCCGAATCGCCTTTGTCTATGAAAACTATCACGATGGCGGGAATTCAAAAGTCGTGTTGACCACGACCAGTGGAAAGGTCACACCCATCGATTTGAGTGGCAAGATCCCTGAACAGCCGCAGGCTGACTGGAACCCCTTCCCCTACCTCACCATCGAAGGTATGACCTCAGCGGACAAGGATTTGACCGTCGACCTGCACGGCTCTGACCTGGCCGGTTCGAGTGGGCTGCGGATCACCGACATCGATGTTGACGTGCGGCTGGTCCCGCTGGTGCTGGAAAAAATCCAGCTCGATGACCGGGTGTATGAGCCGTAATCACTGAAGGTTGTTTTGTTTCAACCGGCCCGTTCCGACGAAGGGGCCGGTGGTTTCAATAACATTCAAACGACCCGACACTAAACCGCGCCGTTCGCCTGCTGGTTCTCCAGCGATTTCTCCACCAGCATCAAGCCAAACTCACTCATCTGGTGAATCATCACGGCCATGCGCCGTGCCTTGTCGTCGAGGCTGTCGGCCAGGTCGAGCAGCAGGTCGTTGACCGAGCAAAAGGTTTCGAATGCCTGGATGGTGATGGAGCGGGGATCGGCGTTGGGGTCGACGGTGAGCATCGACAGGCCGTGTTCTGAAGAATTGACTGTGTGCTTGGGCATATCCATTACCTCAAATGAAGCTGTCACCGACTCGCGACTAATCGAGGGTGGCGGCTGAACGCAGGTTAGTCGACCGGGGGATATGGAAAACCGGCGCGCCCGAAGGCGCCCTGCGCACAGCCGCCATAATGGTCAGGGATGGGGAGTACCTGACTTCATGACACTTGTGCACATCCTTAACCCTCGGGCGACTAAACCCGGCCGCTGGAAATCAGCGACGCGGATCAAGTTACGTGGCGACCCCTCAGCGCACAAGCCGGCGGATTCTGGTAGATCTGTAGGCAAAACCGCAACCCCTGTAGGAGCGAGCATGCTCGCGATGAAGGTCCTTACACGGCGGGAATTCAGACACCTCGCGTCATCGTTAACCACCATCGCGAGCCAGCTCGCTCTACAGGATTGTGGTGTTAGAGGACGCCGGCCTTTTTCCACTCCAGGTACCGCGTCACCAGCGCCGCACCCAATTCCCGGGGGCTGGCATCCAGCACCGGCACGCCATGGGCATTGAGCCGGTCGTGCAGCTCGGCCCGTGCGTTCAGGTAGTCCACCGTCCCGCAGTAGGTCAAGGCTTCCGACAAGGTTTGCACCGGCGTCTGACGCAAAGGATCGAGCATGTCTTCGCGCAGGCTCGCCACCAGCACCCGGTGCTGCTGGCCAAGCCGTTGGACCGCGCTGAGCAGTTCGTCATCGTCTTCATCGCGCAGGTTGGTCACCAGCACCACCAGCGAGCGGCGTTTTTGCCGGGCCAGCAGTTGCGTCACGGCGGCTTGATAGTCGGCGCTGCGCTGACTGCTGCTCAGGTCATACACGCTGTTGAGCAAGACGTTGAGTTGCCCGGCGCCCTTCACCGGCGCCAGGTAGCGCGGTTGCTCGGTGGCAAAGGTGCCGAGCCCCACCGCATCGCCCTGGCGCAGGGCGACATAACTGAGCAACAGGCAGGCATTGAGCGCGTGATCGAAGTGCGCCAGCTCACCGTCCTGGCTGCGCATGCGCCGGCCGCAGTCGAGCAGGAACACGATCTGCTGGTCGCGTTCGTCCTGGTATTCGCGGGCAATCGGCGTGCGCTGGCGGGCCGTGGCTTTCCAGTCGATCTGGCGCAGGCTGTCGCCTTCGCGGAATTCGCGCAACTGGTGAAACTCCAGCCCCAGCCCGCGCCGCGGACGCTGACGCACGCCGAGCTGGCTCAGCCAGTTGTCCACGGCCAGCAACTGGCCACCGTACAGGCGGGCAAAATCGGGGTAGACGCGGGTGGCGTCCGGCACGCCGGGCAAGCGTCGCTCGTGCCACAGACCCATCGGGCTGGGCAGGCTGATTTCACAGCGCTCGAAGCTGAAGTGGCCGCGATTGAGCGGCCGCACGCGGTAGCTCGCCTGGCTGTGCTGGCCGGGTAGCAGCTCGACGGTCAGTGGCAGGTGTTCAAAGCTCAAGCCGTCGGGAACGTGGTCGAACAGTTGAATGCTCAACGCCTGCGCGAAGTCATGCTCGACATCGATCCGCACATCGCTCCAGCGCCCGAGCGCCAGGCTGCCAGGCAGTTGTCGTCTGATGCGTGGCGAGGGCAGGCGCTTGACCCGTACCGCGTCGAGCAGCGCCAACGCCAGCAGCGCCAGCAGCAAGCCCCAGTGAATCGACAGCAGCGTGGCGGGAACGGCGATGTCCAGCGCCCGCAAGGTGCCGAGCACGATGGCGATGACCAACAGCAACGCCACCCAGGCCAGCAGCAGGCGCGACGGTTTCACAGGCGCGGTGCCGGTACTTGGTCGAGCAGTTGGCGCAACACTTGATCGACTTGCAGCCCTTCGATGTCCAGTTCCGGGGCAATGCGCACCCGGTGGCGCAACACCGCCAGCGCGCAACCCTTGATGTCGTCGGGGATCACGAACTCACCGCCGCGCAACAAGGCCCGTGCCCGTGCGCAACGCACCAGAGCGATGGAGGCCCGGGGCCCCGCACCGAGGGTCAGCCCTGGCCAGGTGCGGGTGGCGCGGGCCAGCCGTACGGCGTAGTCGAGGACCTGCTCGTCCAGCGGCAATTCACTGGCGATGCGTTGCAGCGCCAGCACGTCCTTGGCTTGCAACACGGTGCGCAGCGGCTGCACGTCGAGCATGTCGGCCCGGGTCGAACGGCTGACCTGGCGCACCATGGCCAGTTCCTGCTCGGCGTCGGGGTAATCCATGCGCACTTTGAGCATGAAGCGATCCAGCTCGGCTTCCGGCAGCGGATAGGTGCCTTCCTGTTCGATCGGGTTCTGTGTGGCGAGCACCATGAACGGTTGCGCGATCGGCAGGGCCCGACCTTCGAGGGTGACCTGGCGCTCCTGCATGGCTTCGAGCAGCGCGGCCTGGGTTTTCGCCGGGGCGCGGTTGATTTCGTCGGCCAGCAGCAGGTGGGTGAACAACGGCCCTTTGCGCAGTTTGAACTGCTCGGTCTGCAAGTCGTACACCGCGTGCCCGGTGACATCGCTGGGCATCAGGTCCGGGGTGAACTGGATGCGTGCAAACTCACCGCCGAAGCAGCGGGCGAGGGCGCGCACCAGCAAGGTCTTGCCCAGCCCCGGCACGCCTTCGAGCAGCACATGGCCGCCGGCGATCAAGGCGGTGAGCACGTCGTCGATCACGCTGTCCTGGCCGATCACGGCTTTCTGCAGTTCCGCCCGGATCGCCTGGGCCAGCTGGATGGCGCGCTGGCGCTGTTGTTCGGCGTGGCTCGGAGCGCCGGGCTCGTGCTGTTCGCTCATAAGGTGTTCCTCAAGGTTTGCAGGTGGGCGACCTGGCGGCTGAATTCAACGGCAGACAGCCGTTGTTTCGGTCGCGGGCCCATGGCCTGGCTGATGGCGCGTGTGGGTTGGCCGCTCAGACGTGCGAGCACCAGCCATTGTTCGGCGACGCCGAGTTGGTCGAAACCGGGGTGACGCCGTCGCACCCGGCGCAGGATGTCGTGCTGCAAGGCTTGCAGCAGGCTGGCCTGGTCGGCGCGACGCCAGATGAAATCGGCGCTGGCGCGCAGGTGTTCGTGCAGTTGCCGACGGGCGTTCGGTGCCGGCTCGATCAACGGTCCCTGGCGCACGCCAACGTGCCAGAGACCCAGCAGGACAAGGGCGATCAAGGCCACCAGTGCCTGTGGGAAATAGCGCAGCAACAAGGTCGGCAGGTTGTCGTGATCGGTGTTGAACAGCAGGGTCACGCGGGTGTCGGCGGTCAGGTACCAGAGCAGCCAGGCGTTGTCGTACTGGTCGATGTTCGGGGTTTTCCACAGGTCGGCGTCGGTGACGACGATGATCGAGCCGAGCCCGTGGTTCAGTTGCATCATGTGCGTGGCCCGGGCGCTGTTGGCCCAGGCTTGCGCCAGGTTGTGCGGGTCTTCGAGATGGAATGCGGTGTCGAACGTGGCGTAGGCCGGCGCGTCCTCGTCCTCGAGATAGAGTTTGGTCAGCTTGGGCTGAGGGTCCTTTTCGACATCGGGGGGCGGGTCCTTGAGATCCCGGGTCAGCAACTGGTGCACCTGTACCCGGTCGAGCAGCAAGTCACGGCTCTGCCCGAGTTTTTCGTCCCAGATGGATTCGGCGACGAACAGCAGGCGTCCGCCGGCGCGGGTCCAGTTCAGCACCTGGTCGATCTGGCGCGGGGTCATGCCCGAGCGGTCGCCGAACAGCAAGAGGCTGTGTTGCCGGGGTTCCAGGGTGGGCAGGGCGTCGAGGCCGTTGGCATGGCTGACGCTGAGGCCCTGTTTGCGCAGAAAGTGTTCGGCGGCGAGGTAGGGGTTGGTCTGGGCTTCCGGGGAGGGGCCGTGGTCGATGATTTCCTGATAAGGGACGGCCCGGGCGTACAGGTACGCCCCCAGCGCGATCAGCAGCGCAGCGCAGGCGCCGGCCAGGAGCGCGAGGCGCCGGTTCAACGCGCCGCCCCCGCGTCGAACACGCTACGCCAGCCGTCACACAATTGCTGCCGCACCGCTGCGCTCGGCAGACGATGCCCATAGGCCATGTTCTGCCAGTGGCGGGTGAGGTTGCGGCTGAAGTCCAGCAGCTCGGGTTGTTGCAGGTGTTCGACATACGCCAGCACCTGGCCTTCGGTGTCGGCGGGTTTGAGTGGCACGCGGTAATCGTGCAGCAAATGACTGAGCAGGGCACGGTAGAGCAAGCCGAGCGCTTCGCGCGGGTTGGTTTGCCAGAGGCTGTCGACACTGGCGGCGATGTCGGCGGGCAGGGTTTCGCGGTTCAGGTCCAGACCGAAAGCCTGTGGCGGCAACGGTCGCGTCAGCTGGCTCGGCAACCGTGGGCGGCGGCTGACGAACGCCTGCAGCCAGTCGCGATAACGCCAGACCAGCCAGCCGAGCGCGCCGATGACGGTGCTCCACAACAGCACCTCGATCACGCTCGCCAGGGCGCCGAAGCGTTGTTGGTCCAGCAGCCTGAGCAGCGCTTTCAACCACGCGGGGCCTTCGTCGTCGCTCGTCGGGTTCGCGGGCCGTTCTTCGCCAAAACGATAGCGGGTGACCGTTTCCTTGTTCTTGAACGGCGGTTGATCGAGGATCGCCCGGACGCTGTCGCGGGAGGCCTGGCTGGTCAGGGGCTGGTTCAGCAGGCGCGGCGCGTCGGGGGCAATGGCCGGTTCATCGGCCCGCACGTCGGCGGTCGTTGGCACCAGCAGGAAGGCCGCCAGCAGCAGGCCCGCGGCGGTGCTGCCCAGGCGCTGTCGCAGGCGGCGGAACACCAGTTCGATGTCCCAGGCCTCCAGCACCGTGCGCCGGTTCAAATACAGGCTGAAGCCACAGGCCACGTAAATCGGTTCCCACACCACCAGCACCACGACATAGAAGGCATTGGTCAGGTGTTCCAGCCAGCGCCAGTCCTGTGTCGCGACGGACAGCAGCGTCTGCCAGCCCCAGTCGAGTTCGACCTGTTGCGGCAACAGCAGATAGAACAGCACCATCAGGCCGACCCACAACCCGCACTCCAGGTGCACGCCGATGATCGTCAGCCAGCGCGCCGCGCCGCCGTCGCGCTGCAACAACACCTGCAGGCGCTGCTGCCGTTCCAGGCCGCCGAGGCCTTCGAGTTGCACCACCGGCAGCAGGAAACTGCGGCTCAGGCTCAGACGGCGCCAGGTCAGGCTCGCCAGCAGTTGTGGCTTGAGCAGCCGTGGCCATTGGCGCAACGCCTGTTTCAGCGTCGGCGTTTCACCGAACAGGGCTTTGGACAGGATATACAGCGGCAGGCGTTCGAACGCCGGTTTCAGCCACCAGAAGAGGATCACCGCCAGCGACGGGGAATCCCACAGCAGCACCGTGAGCAGTGCAAACACCGGCAGGGTGACGATGGCCCAACTGGTGAGCAGCAGGCGCTGGTGCCGCTGGCTCAGCAGCACGCCGAGGTCCATGGCTTCCCAGGTGGAACGCGGGCGGATCACCACGGTGGCGTCACTCAGGCGCATGGCGAGTCCGTCCGGCCAGCAGCAGGTACAGGGCCACCAACACCCAGAGCGCTGCGCCAACCAGGTATTTGGTGATCGGCGCAGGTCCGGTCATCGATGACCAGTAGGCTTCGATGAACGCAGCGATCAGCAGAAACAGCATGACCCCGCAGATCAGCAGCACGCTTTTGCGCGCCGCCACGCGCAAGGCCTCGGCGCGGCGCAGGCGTCCCGGCGCGACCAGCGCCCAGCCCAGTTGCAGGCCGGCGGCCCCGGCCAGGGCGATGGCGCTGAGTTCGAAGGCACCGTGACCGATGACGAACGACCAGAAGGTCTGTCCGTAGCCAATCTGCGTCAGGTGCCCGGCCACCGCGCCGATCATCAAGCCATTGAAGAACAGGAAAAACGCGCTGCCCAGGCCAAACAGCAAGCCGCTGGCGAAGGTCTGAAAGGCGATGCCGATGTTGTGCATGATGTAGAAACCGAACATCACCCAGTCTTCACTGGCCGCCCGTTCCGCCGAGCGCCCGAGGTGACCGGCCACCGGGTCGTACATGCCTTGCATCTGGTTCACCTGTTCGGCCGGGATCAGGTTGTAGATCAGGTCCGGGAACAGGTACACCAGACATGCAAAACCGATCAGGCTGCCAAAGAACATCAGGCTGGCGGCGAGCACGAAGCGCCACTGTTCGCGCACCAGGCGCGGGAAGTCCGCCAGGATGAACCCCGCGATCCTGGGCCCCAGGCGGCTGCGATGCCGATACAACTGCTGGTGCCCGCGCAGGACTTGTTGCTGCAACGAGTCGACCAGGAAACTGCTGTAGCCGCGCTCCTGGGCCAGCGCCAGGTGTTGGCAGAGCCGGCGATACTCCCGGGGGAAATCCTCGAGCCGTGAAGTGCCCTTGCCCCGTTCGAGCCGGTCGAGCATCAGGGCGAACTGCGTCCATTGCGCTTTGTGTCGATTCTCGAAATGGCTCTGTTTCATGAGGGGCCCAACAGGCCGCGGGCGATGCCGTTGAGGTGCGTCACGGCCCGGGGCGCCGGGACTTGCAAGGGCTGCGCAAGGATCGACGCAACCTCCAGGGCCCGCGCTTCGGAGAGTTCGTGCTGACGCTCGGCAAAGCCGAGGATGGCGCGTTGCTCAGGCAGGGTCAGGGGGAACGTCGCGCGCTGCGGTTCGGCCTCCGGCAACTGCGGCCGGGCGAGCGGTCGTTCGCGGTAGATCACCAGCGTGCCGGCCGCCAGGTCGCCCAGGCGCTTGAAGTTGGGGTGCAGCAGGCAACTGAGGGCGCCGAGGCAATAACCGAACGGCAGCAGGTCGACCACGCGCAGCAGGTTGCGCAACAGCGAGGCGGACCAGCCGATCGGTGTGCCGTCGTCCTGCACGACCCGCAGGCCCATCCATTGTTTGCCCGGCGAACGGCCCTGGTTGAGCACTTCGAACAGCACCATGTACCACCAGCTCACCCCGAACAGCAGGATCGAGCCCAGCCCGGCGCCGAGCTTGCCGAGGAAGGCCAGGACGATAAACAGCAGGCCCAGGATCAGCCCGCGCAGGCCCAGGTCGATGGCGAACGCCAGCGCACGAACCATCAACCCGGCCGGGCGCAGAGGCAAGTCGATGCCTTCCGGCGTTTCCACCTGGAACCGCGTATCCAGTGGTGGGGACAGCGTCGCTTTCCTTGGCAGTGCTGTGCTCTCGAGCATGGGCAACCTGATGTCGTGGCCTGATCGGGATTCTATGGCCAGCCGATGCTAGCAGCCTCTTGGGGGGAAACGACATCCCTATGTATTGCACGCGGTGAAGGCGGACGTGACTGGATGCAAGATCGCTGGCCGGGGCGGGACGCAAACGCCTAGACTTCGCTGATCTTCAGTTCAGGAACAGCCCGTGACCTCGATCTTCTGGTACGACTATGAAACCACTGGCATCAACCCGCGATGCGACCGGCCGCTGCAAGTGGCGGGGCTGCGTACCGATTTCGATCTGAATGTCATAGACGAACCGGTCAACCTCTATTGCCGGCCTGCCGATGACATCCTGCCGCATCCGGCCGCCTGTGCGATCACGGGCATCACGCCGGGGCAATTGACCGAACACGGTTTGAGCGAAGCCGACTTCATGACCCGGGTGCACGCCGAACTGGCCGCGCCCGGCACCTGCGGCGCCGGCTACAACACGTTGCGTTTCGACGACGAAATGACCCGCTACAGCCTGTACCGCAACTTTTTCGACCCCTACGCCCGGGAATGGCAGGGTGGAAACAGTCGCTGGGACCTGATCGATGTGGTCCGCGCGGCGTACGCCTTGCGCCCGGATGGTCTGGCCTGGCCCACGGATGAGGAGGGGCGGGTGACGCTCAGGCTCGAGCGCCTGACCGAGGCCAACGGCATCGATCACGGCAACGCCCACGAAGCGCTGTCCGACGTTCGCGCCACCATCGCCCTGGCGCGCTTGATCCGCGAGAAACAGCCCAAACTGTACGACTGGCTATTCCATTTGCGCAGCAAACAGAAGGTCATGGATCAGATTCGGCTGTTGCAGCCGATGGTGCACATTTCCGGGCGATTCTCCGCCGCCCGCAGTTATGTTGGCGTGGTGTTGCCGCTGGCCTGGCATCCTCGCAACAAGAACGCGTTGATTGTCTGCGACCTGCACCTGGATCCCCAGGGTTTGCTCGACCTGGACGCCGATACCCTGCGTCAGCGCCTGTATACCCGTCGCGAGGACCTGGCCGAGGGCGAGTTGCCGGTGCCGCTCAAGCTCATCCACATCAACAAATGCCCGGTGGTCGCGCCGATGTCGGTGTTGCGTCCCGATGATCAGCAGCGCCTGGGGCTCGACATGGCGTTGTATCAGGCACGGGCCTTGCGACTAAACGACGCACGGCAAGTCTGGCAAGACAAGATCCAGTCTATTTATGCCCGCGAAGATTTCACTCAGAGCCAGGACCCGGAGCAACAGTTATACGACGGGTTTATCGGTGACAGGGACCGGCGTCTTTGTGAGCAAGTCCGGGCGGCTGACCCGGCGCAATTAGCGCAGGAACACTGGCCTTTCGATGATGAACGTTTACCGGAACTATTGTTTCGATATCGAGCACGTAACTTTTTCGATACCTTGAGTTTCGAAGAGCAGGAACGTTGGCGAATATTCTGTCAGCAACGTTTGTCAGACCCTCAATGGGGAGCGCCAAATACCCTGGTAACTTTCCTGGAGGCCGCGGCCCAGTTGAATATTACTGCCACGCCATTTCAGCAACAGGTGCTCGGTGAATGGGGTAATTATGTCGAGGTATTGCGCAGACGTTTGAAGCTTTGAAAATGAAAATGCCCGGTGCTGAAATACCGGGCATAAAAAAACGCCAGCCCGTGGCTGGCGTTCTTGCGTAACGGTTTGTAGCGCAGAGGCTTAGCCCAGCAGGGTTGCCCAGCCTTCAACCACGTCGCCGCCCCACTTGGCTTTCCACTCTTTCAGCGTTTTGTGGTTGCCACCTTTGGTTTCGATGACTTCGCCGTTGTGCGGGTTTTTGTATTGTTTAACTTTGCGAGCGCGCTTGGTGCCGGTAGTTTTTACTGCGCCGCTGCGGGGTGCCTTGGTTTTGGATTCTGGATCCAGCAGCGCGATGATGTCACGCAGCGACTTGGAATATTCAGCCATCAGGGCGCGCAGTTTGCCTTCGAATTCCAGCTCGGTTTGCAGTTTGTCGTCTTGGGACAGATTCTTCAAACGGGCTTGCAGCTCTTTGATAGCTTCTTCGGTGGCGCGATATTCGTTGATCAAGGACATGGGGACTACCTTATGTTGTGACGCAGATTGTCAGGGGACAGTGGCGCAATAATAGTCAGGCTGTTTCATCAAGTAAACATTGTGCCGGGCTTTATTTATTTAGTTGTGATGAATAGCCCATACATTGACGGTGCATTTAAATAGTGACGCCGATATTCACCCCAGGGGCTATTGAAGCGGCCTGACGCCGGCGCGGCGGCACTCAAGCGTTGGATTCAAGGCTTGCACGGGCGCCGCCCTGCGACACGAGATGTCATCAATACTGCAGTTTTGCTGCACAGCCGCTAGAATGGCGACCTTTGCGAAGTTCTGGAGTTTCCCCCCCATGCGCACTTTTCGGCTGGTGATTTCTTGCCCGGACCGCGTCGGTATCGTTGCTAAAGTCAGTAACTTTCTGGCGTCACACAACGGCTGGATCACTGAAGCGAGCCACCACTCGGACAATCTCAGTGGCTGGTTCTTCATGCGTCACGAAATTCGGGCCGACTCGCTGCCCTTCGGCATCGAGGCCTTTCGCGAGGCCTTTGCGCCGATTGCCGAAGAGTTCTCGATGGACTGGCGCATCACCGATACCGCGCAGAAAAAACGCGTGGTGCTGATGGCCAGCCGCGAATCCCACTGCCTGGCCGACCTGCTGCACCGTTGGCACAGCGATGAGCTGGACTGTGAAATCTCCTGCGTGATTTCCAACCACGATGACTTGCGCAGCATGGTCGAGTGGCACGGGATTCCTTACTACCATGTGCCGGTCAATCCCCAGGATAAAGAGCCGGCGTTCGCCGAAGTCTCGCGCCTGGTCAAGCAGCACGACGCCGAAGTGGTGGTGCTGGCTCGTTACATGCAGATCCTGCCCCCGGCGCTGTGCAGCGAATACGCGCACAAGGTGATCAACATTCACCACAGCTTCCTGCCGTCGTTCGTCGGGGCCAAGCCATATCATCAGGCTTCCCTGCGCGGGGTGAAACTGATCGGTGCGACCTGTCACTACGTGACCGAGGAGCTGGACGCCGGCCCGATCATCGAGCAGGACGTGGTCCGTGTCAGCCACAGCGACAGTATCGAAGACATGGTGCGTTTCGGCCGTGACGTCGAGAAAATGGTGCTGGCCCGTGGTCTGCGCTATCACCTGGAAGATCGGGTACTGGTGCACGGCAACAAGACCGTGGTGTTCTGACCGCACGACGGCAGGGTTGAAATTCGAAGGGCCTGGGCGTTCAATCGCTCCAGGCCCTTCGCCGTTTCTGCACTGAGGACATGACCATGGCTGATCCGCTGGATAAAGCTGTTTCCAAAGCCCCCGCGACGTTGGGGGAGGGGTGTCTGAGCCGCTATGACCCGGATGACCTGAGCCCGGAAGATGGCACGGAGTTTCCGGGCGCAGAGGCGTTGTGGGAGCAATTGCATCCAGATGCCGGGGAGGATCCGGTGAAGCCCGATTGATTGGCGCGCGCGCCCCGTGGGAGCTGGCTTTATAGCCGACCATGTTCTTTTGGGTGGACATATCCATTGCAGCCGTTACCGCAGAAACGGATATGTCCACGATCACGATCACGATCACGATCACGATCACGATCACCGTTACCGTCACCGTCACCACCCCCCCTAAACCTGCTTCACCCTCATCAACTTCTTCAGCAACGGCCGCCCCAGCATCAACAAGAATACCGGCCCGCCCACCACCAGATAAAAGTAATAGGTCACCGTCCGCCAGATCAGGATCGCCGCTGCTGCCGTGGATTTTCCGACCATGGGCGCCAACAACGCCGCCGAGGTCAATTCCGCGGCGCCGGCGCCTCCGGGCAGCAGGCTGAATTGTCCCGCCGTCAGCGAGAGCATCTGGATCAGAAAGCTCCACGCCCATTGCAAGTCCGCGCCCAGTCCGCGCAGTGCCAGGTACAGCACGCTGTAGCGCAGCAGCCAATGCACGCAGGTCAAGGCGAACACCGTGATCAGCGTATTGAAGGGCAACTTCAGGGTGTCGGTGAACGCCGCCAGAAAGTGCAGGAGTTTGCGCGCCCAGCGCAGGCGGGTGGTGCCTTTGACATTGAGGCGCACCAGCAGCCGTCCGCTGAGGCGGATCAGCCATCGATGGTAGCGTGCGATCACCGCGCAACTGAGCAACCCGCCGAACAGGGACATGGCGCTGACCATCAGCAACCACTCCATGCGTTCGCTGAGGTGCTGGAACAGCGCATAGATCAGGATCCCCACCAGCGCGCAGAGGAAGAACAGCAGGTCGCTCAGTTGATCCATGGCAAACACTGCACTGCCCCGTGCCGGCCGTACGCCGTTGCGTGCCAGCAGCGCCATGATGGTCAGTGGCCCACCGCTGCCGCCGGGGGTGGCGCAGTAGGCGAATTCGGCCGCCATCACCACGCCGAGGCTTTTGACCGGGCTGACCCTGTCCCGTTGATCCCCGAGCAACAGGCGCAGGCGCTGGGTGTTCACCAGCCAGCACGCCAGGATCATGCCGAACATGATCAGCAGCCAGTTCAAGGGAAAACCCTGCAATCGCGCCCAGGTCTGGTTGCCACCGAGCAACAGGGGAATGAGCAAAGCCGCGATCAGCGCAACCAGCAGCAGGATCCCCCGGCTCACGCGGCACGACCGCAACGCTGAAGATGCGAGGCCAGCCAGCCGGCCTTGGTCATCGGCACGCGGCCCTCGTCCAGCAGGCGCTCGAGGGTGTGCAGCCAGTAATCGCGGGAAAAGCCATGACGCAGGTCCACCGGGTGCACGCCCAGGCGAATCACCGGCGCCTGGCGCCAGCGCTGTTCGCGCTGGTCGCTGAGCCATTTCGAAACGCCGCGCCGCCAGGCGCTGCGGGCGCTCCACACCAGCCCGGGCGCCTCGACCCGGGTGAAATCCGGCAGCCGATACAGGTGCTGCGGGTCGCTGGTATAGCTCAGGGGGAGTTGGCGCAGGGCCTGGCGTGTCCCTTCGCTCATCAGCCAGGCCGGGGCGACAAAGCCCTGCAACGGCCAGTGATAGCGATGGAACAGCTCGATGCCGGCCCGCAGCCGGGCGAGGGCGGCTTCCCGGGACAGGCTGTAGAACTCGCCTTCATGGGTGTAGATGCGGCGCATGAACCAGTCTCGCGGTGTGGTGGGCGAGGGGCTTTCATCACAATGAAAGTAGCCGTGCAACGCCAGTTCGTCACCCCGGGCCACGCGCTGGCTGAGCAGGTCGCGGAATGACGGATGGGCGTCCAGGTCGTTGTGCCGGTGGAAGTCCGGCACCACCAGCCAGGTCATCGGGATGTCGCCCAGGGCATCGACCGCTTCGACGAAAGGTTGGTAGTCGACCCAGGTCTGCGGTGCGACGTCGTGCAACACCAGTAACAGGCTGAAGGTGTTCATCGCGTCAGCCATTGACGATCAGCGGCCATTGGCTGCCGAGGACGGCGTGATAATGACCCAGCAGGCTGTTGACCACGGTATCCCAGGCGTAATGCCGCTCGACATGCCGGCGGGCCTGCCGGCCCAGCTCGGCATTGCCAGAGCCGAACAGCTCGCGTACCGCATGGGCCATCGCCAGGGGGGCGTTCGGGGTGCACAGCAGGCCGCAGTCGCGGGTGACGATCTCTGGAAACGCCCCGGCGGCCACGGCGACCACCGGAATGCCGCAGGCCATGGCTTCGAGTGTGACCAGGCCAAAGGTTTCCTGATCGCCGGCATGCACCAGCGCATCGGCACTGGCCATCAGCCTCGCCACTTGCGCCGCCGGGCGGAAGCCATCGACCACCGTCACGTTGTTCGGCACCGCCGCCGGCATGGACGATCCCACCAGCAGCAGGTGATAGCGCCGACCCAGGTGTTTCATGCAATCGAGCAGCACCGGCAGGTTTTTTTCCTTGGAGCCGCGCCCGGCGAAAATCAGCAGGTGCGTCTGTTCATCGATGCCCAGCTCTGCGCGCAGGCCCGGATCGCGGGCGTCGGGGTGGAAGGTGCGCAGGTCAACCCCCAGGGGCTGTACGTAAACATTGCGCCCCCCCAGGCCGATCAGTTTGTCGGCCATGATCCGGCTCGGCGCGAGCACCCGGTCGAAGTTGCCGTAGAGCTTGCTGACATAGGCCTCGACATTGGGCGTCACCCAGTTCCCCATGCGGTTGCTGACCAGCAGCGGCAAATCCGAGTGATAAAAGCCGATCACCGGCACGTCGAGTTGGCGCCGGGCATCCAGTGCCGCCCAGGCCGTGAGGTACGGATCGCCGACTTCGATCAGGTCTGGTTGCAGATCCTGCAGCACATTGCGCCAGGGGGCGAGACGGAGGGGGAAACGATAACCCTTGCCGAACGGCAGGGCAGGGGCTGGGACGGTGTAGACACCATCCGCTTCACTCAAGTGCGAACCGGGAATCAGCAAGCTGTGGCGAATGCCCGACTTGACCCCCAGGCGACGATGTTTGGCATCCAGATAAGTGCGCACGCCACCGCTGGCAGGGGCGTAGAACATGGTTATGTCCGCGATATGCACGATGTACATCCCTCCGGTCCGTGGTGCTCCCTTGGTTGACCTTTATGAAGGATAGATGTTCGGTCGGGTTTGGGTTGAGGCCGTCAGGCCTGTGTTGTCAGGGCCGGCCCCATCGCGGGTACGCCCACTCCCACAGGTCTGGTGAGAGCGGGCGCCCGCGAAGAAGCCGGCGCAGACGCTAGATACGGAAACTGCCCACCAGCTGCTGGAGCCGCGCCGCCTGCTGTTCAAGGTCGCCACAGGCGCGCAACGTTGCCTGCAGGTTCTCGACACCCGCCTGGTTCAGCGTGTTGATTTCAGTCATGTCCTCGTTGATCGCCTCCACCACCGCGGTCTGTTCCTCGGTCGCCGTGGCCACCGACTGGTTCATCCCGTCGATCTCGCCGATGCGCAGGGTCACGCTGTTCAGGCGCTCGCCCGCCAAGTTGGCGATGCCCACGCTGTCCTGGCTGTGCCGCTGGCTGTCGTTCATGGTGCTGACGGATTCGCGGGCGCCGACCTGCAGCTCTTCGATCATCCTCTGCACCTGCTCCGCCGATTGCTGGGTGCGGTGTGCCAGGTTGCGCACTTCATCGGCCACCACGGCAAATCCGCGCCCGGCCTCACCGGCACGGGCCGCCTCGATGGCCGCGTTGAGCGCCAGCAGATTGGTTTGCTGGGAGATGCTGCTGATCACGTCGAGAATTTGCTCGATGTTCACGGTTTTGTCGCTCAGCGATTCGATGTGGCGACTCGAGGCGCTGAGCACGCTCGACAGCTGATTGATCGCGACAATGTTGCGCTCCACCACGTGCTGGCCGTCCTCGGCCAGGTGGCGGGCTTCGCTGGCCTGGCTCGACGCCTGGGCAGCGTTGCGCGCGATTTCCTGGGCCGTGGCACCGAGCTGGTTGATGGCGGCGACCACACTGCTGGTGCGCGAAGCCTGCTGGTCACAATTGAGCATCGACGAGTTGGAGGCCGCGACCACCCGCAGCGCCACTTCGTTGACCTGCCCGGTGGCGGAGCACACTTCACGGATCGAACCGTGAATGCGTTCCACGAAACGGTTGAATGCGGTGCCCAGCAGGCCGAATTCGTCGTCGCCCTGAATGATCAGGCGTTTGGTCAGGTCGCCCTCACCGTCGGCGATGTCTTCCATGGCGCGGGTCATGACGTGCAGCGGCTGGATCAGCAAGCGGATCAACAAGCCCAGCAGGGCGATGATGGCCGCGACGGCGATGCCGGTAGCCACCACCGCCGAGGCGCGGAATTCGCTGAGCATCGAGTAGGCCTTGTCTTTGTCCACCGACAGACCGATGTACCAGTTCACCGATGACAGGCCCTTGATCGGCGTGAACGTGATGATGCGGGTCTTGCCGTCGACCTCGACTTCCGAGAGGTCGCTGCTGATGCGTGGCGTGTTGACCGGGTACGCCTGGGCCAGAGACTTGCCCACCCGTGCCTGCTTCGGGTGCACCAGGATCTTGCCGTCGGCGTTGATCAGGAACGCATGGCCCATGCCGTTGAAGTTCAGCGCGTTGAGGCTGTCGATGATCATTTGCAGGCTCAGGTCGCCGCCGACCACCGCGAGCGGTCGGCCGTCCCTGACCACGCCCTGAACGATGGAAATGACGGGTTTGCCCGTGGAGACATCCGTGTAGGGTTCGGTCAGTACCGGTTCGGCGCTGTGTTGCGCGCTCTTGTACCAATCTCGCACGCGGGGGTCGAAGCCTTCCGGCATCCTGTTGTCCGGGCGAATGATGAAGAAGCCATCGCTGCTGCCTAGAAAACCGGCGACGAACGCGCTGGCGATCGCCTTTTGCTCCAGCAGCAGGGTGATGTTGCCCAAGTCCGGGTTCAGCGCGATGTTTTGTGCCAGGTTTTCGATCAACAGGCTGCGACCGTTCAGCCAGGTCTGGATGCTGTTGGCGGTCACGCCGCCCATTTCCAGCAGGTAGTTGTTGAGGTCGTTGCGGATTGCCTTGCGTTGCATGGCGTCGTTGTAGAGCGTGAAGGCCGAGAAGGCGAGGGTGACGACGAGGGCCGCGACCAGCAGGATCTTATGGCTGAAGCGCATACTTTTTTTCATGGCTTGGAGATTCCAATAAGGTCTTAATGCCCGCAGCGTGCTTTTATAAAGGGACGCAACACGGGCGACGTTGAGATCAGGTCGATGCATCCGTCCTCGCCCTAGCGGATCACCAACCCTGTTCAATCATCGATATCGGCCGTGATCGAGCAGAGATTAACCAGAGGCGGGCAAAATGCACGATTCATCGAAACTATTGATCGGTTCCGATCTCACAGGGCAACCTATCGATCAGTCCATGCGTCTGGCGAACCGACACGGTCTGATCGCGGGTGCGACCGGGACCGGCAAGACCGTGACCCTGCAACGCCTGGCCGAAGCGTTCAGCGACGCCGGCGTGGCGGTGTTCGCCGCCGACATCAAAGGAGACCTGTGCGGTCTTGGCGCGGCGGGCAATCCACAGGGCAAGGTGGCCGAGCGGATCGCCGGCATGCCCTGGCTGAATCACACGCCCCAGGCCTACCCGGTCGCGCTGTGGGACATTCATGGTCAATCCGGCCATCCGTTGCGCACCACCCTGAGCGAAATGGGCCCGTTGCTGATCGGCGCCCTGCTGGAATTGAGCGACAGCCAGCAGTCGGCGCTCTACGCGGCGTTCAAGGTGGCTGACCGCGAAGGTTTGCTGCTGCTGGACCTGAAGGACCTGAAGGCGCTGCTCAATCACCTGCGCGACCATCCCGAACTGCTGGGGGACGACGCGGCGTTGATGACCACGGGCTCCAGTCAGGCGCTGCTGCGGCGCCTGGCGACCCTGGAACAACAGGGCGCCGATGCCTTGTTCGGCGAGCCGGCGCTGCAACTCGAAGACATTCTGCAGCCTGCCGCCGACGGTCGCGGGCGTATTCATCTGCTCGATGCCAGTCGTCTGGTCCACGAGGCGCCGAAGGTCTACGCGACGTTCCTGCTGTGGCTGCTGGCCGAGCTGTTCGAGCAACTGCCGGAACGCGGCGATGCCGACAAACCGCTGCTCGCGCTGTTCTTCGACGAGGCCCACTTATTGTTTGCCGATACCCCCAGGGCGCTGCAGGAGCGTCTGGAGCAAGTGGTGCGGCTGATTCGCTCGAAAGGCGTGGGCGTGTATTTCGTCACTCAGTCGCCGGGCGACCTGCCGGATGACGTCCTCGCGCAGCTCGGCCTGCGCATCCAGCATGGCCTGCGCGCCTTTACCGCCAAGGAGCAGAAGTCCCTGCGTGCGGTGGCCGACGGTTTTCGCCCGAACCCGGCGTTCGATGCCCTGTCGGTGCTGACCGAGCTGGGGATTGGCGAGGCGCTGGTGGGGACGCTGCAGGACAAGGGCACGCCGGAAATGGTGCAGCGGGTGCTGGTTGCACCGCCACAATCGCGGATCGGGCCGTTGAGCGACACGGAGCGAACCGTGCTGATCGCCGGTTCGCCGTTCAAGGGACGCTATGACAAACCGATCGATCGTGAATCGGCCTATGAGGTGCTGATGGGGCGCAAGGACCTGGCCCCGAAACCGGAGGCGGTGCCCGGCAAGGCAGCGCCACAGGAACCCAGCTTCACCGAGCAGGCCGGGGAGTTTCTCGGAACGGCGGCGGGCCAGGCACTGAAATCGGCGATGCGCCAGGCGGCCAATCAGTTGGGGCGGCAGTTGGTGCGCGGTTTGATGGGGTCGTTGCTGGGGGGCAGTAAACGCCGCTGACCGGCAGACACTCCCACCGGGGTCTGCCTCAGGATTTGGGCTTGGCGTGCGCCGCCAATCGCTCCAGGGCGGCCCGCAGGTTGGGGTCGGAGATCCCGTCGGCGGTGGCCTGAATGGTCGCGGCGGCGTTGTTCGACAGGTCCATCATGTGCCCGGCCGCGCCTCGTTGCACGGTCGGCGGCTGGACCTTGAACTGAATGCGGGTCAGGCCGGCGAACTCATCGAACATCTGCAACTGGCGTTGCAGGCGCTTCTGTTGATAGCGCAGGCGGGTTGCCCAATGACCATCGGTGACAATCAGCAACAAACTGCCTTCGCGCCACGAAGCCACATGGCAATGCTCGCGAGCGGCCGGCTGCAACTGGCTGTCGAGCAGCCGCTGTAAATGACCCAGGCGTTGCGCATGGCCCAGAATGGCTTTGAGCGGTTTGGCTTCGCGAAGCAGAACGGCGGGTGCTCTGGCCGTGAGAGGGCGAAATGCCATGATCAGACACCTGAAGTAACAGAGCCGCCATGGTAGCAGAAAGCGCCGGATGCACCCGACCCATTGATTTGCGCGCGCTTTACCCATTAAATCAACGAATGACTTCTGCCGTCAGTGGCTTGAAGTTCAGTAAAATGCCCTTATTTTAAGTGAGCCCCGTCATAGCGCAGTGCATGCATCGTGGAATAACGCCACTATCCTCACCATCGTTTCCGGGTAGAATGCTCGTTCGCATGCGGCCATGAGGGCTGCACGGGCGACTCACGGGGCCGCCCTCCATCCCTTTAGTGTGGAAGATCCTGCCGATATGTTTGCGCCTTTGTTAAAGAAACTTTTTGGAAGCAAGAACGAGCGTGAAGTCAAACGCATGCTCAAGACGGTACAAGTCGTCAATGCCTTCGAAGAGCAAATGGTGGCCCTTTCGGACGATCAATTGCGTGCCAAGACGGAAGAGTTCAAGGCCCGCATCGCCAAAGGGGAAACCCTGGACCAACTGCTGCCAGAAGCCTTTGCGGTCGCCCGCGAAGCCGGTAAGCGCGTCATGGGCATGCGCCACTTCGACGTCCAGCTGATCGGCGGCATGACCTTGCATGAAGGTCGGATTGCCGAAATGCGTACCGGTGAAGGCAAGACCCTGGTGGGTACACTGGGCGTTTACCTCAACGCGCTGTCCGGCAAGGGCGTGCACGTGGTCACGGTGAACGACTACCTGGCCCGTCGTGACGCCAACTGGATGCGCCCGCTCTATGAATTCCTCGGCCTGACGGTCGGCGTGGTCACGCCGTTCCAGCCGCCGGAAGAAAAGCGCGCCGCCTACGCCGCCGACATCACCTACGGCACCAACAACGAATTCGGTTTCGACTACCTGCGCGACAACATGGCGTTCAGCATGGAAGAAAAATTCCAGCGTGAACTCAATTTTGCCGTGATCGACGAAGTCGACTCCATCCTCATCGACGAAGCCCGTACCCCGCTGATCATTTCCGGTCAGGCCGAGGACAGCTCCAAGCTGTACATGGAGATCAACAAACTGATCCCGCAGCTGGAACTGCACGTCGAAGAGGTCGAAGGCGAAGTCACCAAGGCCGGCCACTACACCGTCGACGAGAAGACCCGCCAGGTCGAACTCAACGAAGCCGGTCACCAGTTCGTCGAAGAGGCGCTGACCCGTACCGGCCTGCTGGCTGAAGGCGAGAGCCTGTACTCGGCCCACAACCTGAGCCTGCTGACTCACGTCTACGCCGGCCTGCGTGCGCACAAGCTGTTCCATCGCAACGTCGAGTACATCGTCCAGGAAGGCCAGGTCGTCCTGGTCGACGAGCACACCGGCCGTACCATGCCGGGCCGTCGTTTGTCCGAAGGTCTGCACCAGGCCATCGAAGCCAAGGAAAACCTGAACATCCAGGCCGAAAGCCAGACCCTGGCCTCGACCACGTTCCAGAACTACTTCCGTCTGTACGAAAAACTGTCCGGGATGACCGGTACGGCCGACACCGAAGCCTTCGAATTCCATCAGATCTATGGCCTGCCGGTCATCGTCATCCCGACGAACAAGCCGCTGGCCCGTAAGGACTACAACGACCTGGTGTTCCTGACCGCCGAAGAGAAGTACGCGGCCATCGTCAATGACATCAAGGAAAGCATGGCCGCGGGCCGCCCGGTGCTGGTGGGCACCGCGACCATCGAAACCTCCGAGCACATGTCCGCGCTGCTCGTGAAGGAAGGCATCGAACACAAGGTCCTGAACGCCAAGTTCCACGAGAAGGAAGCCGAGATCATTGCCCAGGCCGGTCGTCCGGGGGCGCTGACCATCGCCACCAACATGGCCGGTCGTGGTACCGACATCCTGCTGGGCGGTAACTGGGAAGTGGAAGTGGCCTCCCTGGAAAATCCGACCCCTGAGCAGATTGCCCAGATCAAGGCTGACTGGCAGAAGCGTCACCAGCAAGTGCTCGAGTCGGGCGGCTTGCAGGTGATTGCGTCCGAGCGTCACGAATCGCGCCGTATCGACAACCAGTTGCGCGGTCGTGCCGGTCGTCAGGGTGACGCCGGTTCCAGCCGCTTCTACCTGTCGCTGGAAGACAGCCTGATGCGTATCTTCGCCTCTGACCGGGTGAAGAACTTCATGAAGGCTCTGGGCATGCAGCCCGGCGAAGCGATCGAGCATCGCATGGTGACCAACGCCATCGAAAAGGCCCAGCGCAAGGTCGAAGGCCGCAACTTCGACATCCGCAAGCAACTGCTGGAGTTCGACGACGTCAACAACGAACAGCGTAAAGTGATCTATCACATGCGCAACACGTTGCTGGCCGCCGACAACATCGGTGAAACCATCGCCGATTTCCGCCAGGACGTGCTCAACGCGACTGTCAGCGCCCACATTCCACCGCAATCGCTGCCTGAGCAGTGGGATGTGGCCGGTCTGGAAGCAGCCCTGCAGAGCGATTTCGGCGTGGCCTTGCCGATCCAGCAATGGCTCGACGAAGACGATCACCTGTACGAGGAAACCCTGCGCGAGAAACTGATGCAGGAACTGATGGCCGCGTACAACGAGAAGGAAGACCAGGCGGGCGCCGAAGCGCTGCGCACCTTCGAGAAGCAAATCGTTCTGCGCGTGCTGGACGACCTGTGGAAAGACCACCTGTCGACCATGGACCACCTGCGTCACGGCATCCACCTGCGTGGTTACGCTCAGAAAAACCCGAAGCAGGAATACAAGCGCGAGTCGTTCACGCTGTTTTCCGAGCTGCTGGATTCGATCAAGCGCGACTCGATCCGTGTGTTGTCGCACGTTCAGGTGCGCCGCGAAGATCCGGCCGAGGAAGAGGCGCGCCTGCGCCAGGAAGCCGAAGCCCTGGCCGCCCGCATGCAGTTCCAGCACGACGAAGCCCCGGGCCTCGAGCAAGTGGAGCAACTGGGTGAAGAGGTCGATGTCGCCCTCGCCACCGCCCCGGTTCGCAACGAGCAGAAGTTGGGCCGCAACGAGCTGTGCTATTGCGGTTCGGGCAAGAAATTCAAGCATTGCCACGGGCAGATCCAGTAAAACCCGTTACCTACGCTGAAATACCCGCGCCGCGACCGGCCCATGCCGTCGCGGCGTTTTGCCATTTACACCACCGCTCCTGCCGGGCGGTGCAGACATCATCTAGTTGAGGAGCGCATTCATGGCTGTTGGTCTTGGTCCTTTGCCAACGTTGCACCCGGTTGCCGGTTTTGAACTCGGTATCGCTTCGGCCGGCATCAAGCGCCCCGGGCGCAAGGATGTCGTGGTCATGCGCTGTGCCGAAGGTTCCACGGTGGCCGGTGTGTTCACCCTGAACGCTTTCTGTGCAGCCCCGGTGATCCTGGCCAAGCAGCGTGTGCAAGGCCCGGTGCGTTACCTGCTGACCAATACCGGTAATGCCAACGCCGGCACCGGTGAACCTGGTCTGGCCGCTGCCGAGCGCACCTGCGCGAAACTCGCCGAACTGACCGGTGTCGATGCCAACCTGGTGCTGCCGTACTCCACCGGCGTGATCGGTGAGCCGCTGCCGGTCGAGAAAATCGAAGGCGCGTTGCAGGCAGCGCTCGACGACCTGTCGGTCAACAACTGGGAAGCCGCCGCCACCGGCATCATGACCACCGACACTCTGCCCAAGGGCGCAAGCCGGCAGTTCCAGCATGACGGCGTGACCATCACCGTCACCGGGATCAGCAAGGGTGCAGGCATGATCCGTCCGAACATGGCGACCATGCTCGGCTACATCGCCACCGACGCCAAAGTCGCCCGCGACGTGCTGCAAAACCTGCTGCTCGATGGCGCCAACAAGTCGTTCAACCGCATCACCATCGACGGCGATACCTCGACCAACGACTGCTGCATGCTGATCGCGACCGGCCAGGCAGCCTTGCCGGAAATCACCCGCGCCGAGGGCGAGTTGTTCGCCAAGCTCAAGCAGGCGGTGTTCGAGGTGTGCATGGACGTGGCCCAGGCCATCGTTCGCGATGGCGAAGGCGCGACCAAGTTCGTGACCGTCGAAGTCAATGGCGGCGCCAACCACCAGGAATGCCTGGACGTGGGCTACACCGTGGCGCACTCGCCGTTGATCAAGACTGCGCTGTTCGCCTCCGACCCGAACTGGGGCCGCATCCTTGCCGCTGTCGGCCGTGCCGGTGTGCCGGACCTGGAAGTGAGCAAGATCGACGTGTTCCTCGGCGAGGTGTGCATCGCCAGCCGTGGCGCCCGCGCAGCCACCTACACCGAAGCCCAGGGGGCGGCGGTGATGCAGCAGGAAGAGATCACCATCCGTATCGAACTGGGCCGGGGCGACTGCAGCGAAACCATCTGGACCACCGACCTGTCCCACGAGTACGTGAAGATCAACGCTGAGTATCGTACGTAAGACCGGGTGATCCCGATCGCGAGCAGGCTCGCTCCCGCAATGGACGGTACCCCCTGCGGGAAGGAGCCGCTCGCGATGGCCGTTGATCGGCCTTCCACCCGACCTGCTCGTCTCTCTCTTCAAAGGTCCCGAACATGAGCCTGCACCTGATCATCGGCGACAAACTGTATTCCTCCTGGTCCCTGCGCGCCGCTCTGGCGCTTGAGCTGACCGGTGCCCCCTATACCGAAGCACTGATCAAGCTGAACCAGCCGGACACCCGTGAACGCATTCTCAAGCATTCGCCGACCGGCAAGGTCCCGCTGCTGAAAACCGCACACGGCACCGTCGCCGATTCGCTGGCGATCGGCGAATACCTGGCCGAGCAATTTCCCGACGCCGGGCTCTGGCCCAAGGACACGGCGGCCCGCGCCCAGGCACGTTCGGCGTGTGCGCAGATGCATGCCGGGTTTTTCGCCATGCGCGGCAACATGCCGTTCGACCTGAGCCGCGACGCCCCCTTGTCGCCGGTCCCGGCTGACGTGCAGGCAGACGTCGAGCGCATGCTGGCGTTGTGGGCCGAATGTCGCTCCGTCGCGACGGACGCCGGCCCTTTCCTGTTTGGCCGCGCCACCCTGGCCGATGCCTACTTCGCCCCGATTGCCGTGCGCCTGCGCACATACCAGGTGAAGTTGCCGGTGGCCGATGAAGCCTACGTTGAAACGATCTACCAGTGGCCAGCCTTCAAGGCCTGGCAAAAGGCGGGTCTGGAGGAGGTTGGGCAGTGAAACGTGTTCATGTCGCCGCAGCGGTCATTCGTGACCCGAACGGCAAGATCCTGATTGCCCGTCGTGCCGATACGCAGCACCAGGGCGGTCTGTGGGAATTTCCCGGTGGCAAGGTCGAGGCCGACGAGTCCGTCGAGCGAGCCCTGGCCCGTGAGCTGCATGAGGAGTTGGGGATAGTGGTGGTCACCGCGCGACCGCTGATCAAGATCCAACACGATTACCCGGACAAGCACGTGTTGCTGGATGTCTGGGAAGTCTCGGACTTCACCGGCGAGCCCCATGGCGCCGAAGGTCAGCCGCTGGAGTGGGTGGCGCCGCGGGACCTGCCGAACTATGAATTTCCGGCGGCCAATCAACCGATCGTAGCCGCTGCGCGGTTACCGGCGCAGTACCTGATTACCCCGGAAGACCTGGAAACGCCGGCGTTGCTGCGCGGTATGCAGAAAGCCATTGCCGGCGGCATCAAGCTGATCCAGTTGCGGGCGCCCAACGGCTACGATCCGAAATACCGTGACCTGGCGGTGGACGCGGCGGGGCTGTGTGCCGGCAAGGCGCAGTTGATGATCAAGGGGCCGTTCGAGTGGCTGGGGGATTTCCCGTCGGCCGGTTGGCACATCACCTCGGCCCAGTTGCGCAAATACGCAGCGGCTGGCCGACCGCTGCCGGCGTCGCGCTGGCTGGCGGCGTCCTGCCACAACGCTGAAGAGCTGGCATTGGCCGAGCAGATGGGGGTGGACTTCGTGACGCTGTCACCGGTGCAGCCGACTCTGACTCATCCCGGGGCCGAGCCGCTGGGTTGGGAGCAGGCGTCGAGCTTGATCCAGGGCTTCAGCAAGCCGGTGTTCCTGCTGGGTGGCGTTGGTCCGGCGCAGCAGCAGAAGGCTTGGGAAACCGGGGCCCAGGGTGTGGCGGGGATTCGGGCGTTCTGGCCGGACTCACAGGGATAGCGGCCGGCCTCATCGCGAGCAGGCTCGCTCCCACAATGGAGTGTGAACCACTGTGGGAGCGAGCCCGCTCGCGATGAGGGCCTGGCAGGCGCCACTCAATGCTCAGGCTTCGGCGCCGGCTGCCACAGTATCTCGGCCACGCCCTGGCGCCGGGCAATCACCCGCGCTGCCACAAACAACAGATCCGACAGTCGATTGATGTAGGCCAGCCCGACCCCGGCCAGGGGTTCGAGCGCATTCAAGTGCTGACACCGTCGCTCGGCGCTGCGCGCCAGGCTGCGGCATGCGTGGGCCTGGGCAATCAGCATCGAGCCACCGGGCAGAATGAAATTCTCCAGCGGCCCCAGCTCTTCGTTCCACACATCAATCGCTGTTTCCAGGCGCTCGATTTCCGCGAGGTTCAGCGCCTGGTATTCCGGCATCGCCAATTCGCCCCCCAGGTCGAACAACCGATGCTGACAGGGCGCCAGCACTGCGCTCACTTCGTCCAGGCCCGCCGTCTCCAGCCCGGCGAGCAGCACGCCCAACTGACTGTTCAACGTGTCCACCTCACCGATCGCCTCGATCCGCGGATGGTCCTTGGGGACGCGACGACCGTCACCCAGTCCGGTCTCGCCTGTGTCGCCGGTGCGGGTGTAAATCTTCGACAAGCGAAAACCCATGGTTACCTCGAAAGCTGATTGAGTTCTTGAGAGACGAGCGGGGTGCTCGTCAGGGGCAGGCGCAAGGTGAAACAGGTGCCTTGGCCCAGGGTCGACTGCACTTCCATCTGGCCCTTGTGGTTGTTGGTGATGATGAAGTATGAAACCGACAGCCCAAGCCCGGTGCCCTGGCCGATTTCCTTGGTGGTGAAGAACGGCTCGAACGTGCGTTTGCGCACGTTCTCGCTCATGCCGATGCCGTTATCCTCGACCTGGATTTCCGCCCAGGGTGGATTGAGTCGGGTGCGCAGGATGATCCGTCCCGGCTCGCTGTCATCTTCGCGCTGGTGAATCGCCTGGGCGGCGTTTTTCAGCAGGTTCAGCAACACTTGCTCGAGCTCGTTGGCGGTGCCGGGCACCGGGCCCAGCGTCGGATCGAACTGACGAATGATCGCCTGGCCCTTGAAGTCGAAGCCGATCGCCAGGTCGAAATCGTTTCCGGCAATTTCCACGGCCTGGTCGATCAGCGCCGGCAGGTCGCACGGCGCCATCTGCCGGGTGCTGCGGCGGCTGAAACTGAGCATGTGGGTGACGATTTTCGCGGCCCGTGCACCGGCCTGCTGTATGCCGTCGAGCAACTGCGGCACTTCGCGGGCCCGCAGGTACTCATTGACCGTATCCAGCTCGATGCCGATCTGCTCGGCCTGTTCGAGGTTTTTCGGCAGTTCCGTGGACAGGCGCCGGCGAATGTTCTGCACGTTGTGCAGGATCGCTCCCAGCGGATTGTTGATTTCGTGAGCCATGCCGGCGGCGAGCCCGCCGACCGAGAGCATTTTTTCCGACTGCACCATCATCTCTTCCAGGGACAGGCGCTGGGTGATGTCGTCGATCCGGATCACTACGCCGCGCCCGGCGCCGCCCATCAGCGGGTAGAAGGTCAGGGCGTAGTGCTTGGGCTCATCGTCCTTCAGCCAGGTCACGCGCTCGATCTTCGCCACCGTGTGCTGCTCGACGGTCTGCTTGAGTTGCGGCAGAAACGGCTTGAGCGGTTCGAACGCGAGGAAGATCGGTTGATTCAAGGCTTCGTCCAGGCGCGTGCCCGAGAGGGCGCTGGCCTCCTGGTTCCATTGAGTCACGTAGAGCTGCTCATCGAGGGCAATCAACGCCGACGGCATGGAGTCGATGATGCTGTTGAGGTAGTTCTGGAACCCGGTGAGTTTCTTTTCGATCTTGCTGCGCACCTGGACTTCGAGTTCCAGCTTGCGGTTGGTGTGACGGGTTTCTTCGGCCAGCCCCTGGGCCTGGTCATAAGCCGCCTGGGAGTCGTCCCGCGCCCGTTTGAGTTGCTGCTCCCGGGCCTCGATGCGCGAGAGCATGGTATTGAAGGCCTCGGCCAGGCTGCCGATTTCGTCATGATTGCCGCGCGAGGCGCGCAGCGCGTAATTCTCTTCGCGGGTCACCTGCCGCGACAATTCCTCCAGCTGATGGATCGGCCGGGTGATCAGGCGCTTGATCTGCCGGGCAATGATCAGCCACAACAGTACGCTGAAGATCAGGATGCCGAGGCTGGCGGTCAGGGTCCCGGTATAGAACGCCATCGGCAACTCGCTGCTGGCCACCAGCAGCAAATGACCGGGCGCGGTGCCTGGGCGGGGCAGGGTGATCAACTGATTGCTGCGGAACTCGGTGGCTTGCCAGGCTTCGATGTGGCGATAACGCTCGGGCAACTTGAGTTTGTCGCCATGCTGCAACTGCGCCAGGCGCTCACCCTTGCCGTCATACAGCGCCGCTGCGCGCAAGGGCGAATAACTGTTGAGCTCGTTGAGCAGGCGTTCGGCACTTTGCGGGGATTGCAGGGCTTCGGACACCAGGCTCGGGTTGGACACCAGCCGGCCGATGGTCTGCAAGGCCTGAGGCGCCATGCTTTCCTGGGAGATGTAGTACGCAGCGCTGATGAAGGTCAGGTTGGCGACCAGCAGAACGGTGGTCAACAACACCAGCAGGGCAGCCAGCAGTTTCTGGCCGACCGGAAGGTTTTCAAGGCGCTGGCGCAATGGCATCAGTGTGATCGCTGCACAAGGAACAAGTGGCCAGCGTAGCCGCTGCTCAGTCGCTGGGCAATCCGAGGCTGTGCAGATGGGCGATCAGCCGCTGCTGCAATTGGTTGAGGTGCGGCAGGTTCAGCTGATGCCGCGCGGCCGTTTTGCAGGCGTAGCCCAGCAGGTAGCTGATTTCGGTGCGGCGCCCCTGCGCGACATCCTGGTGCATCGAGGAGTAATTGGCGGCGGTGGCGTGGATCACCCGTTCGACTTCCTGCTGGAGATCCTCGGCCGCGGCCGGCTGACCGCAGCGCTCCAGCAATTCACTCAGTTCCCCGCAGAGGGTCGCGACTTCGCAATGATGATCCTGCAAGCCGCCGTTACGGCAATCGTGCAGCACGGTCAGCGGGTTGATCGCGCAGTTGAGGGCCAGTTTGCGCCATAGCCGGGTGAGGATGTCGATGCTCCACGCGTGGGGAATGCCGGCGGCGATCAGGTCGTCAAGCCAGATCGGCGCCACCGGATGCCCGGCATCCCCCAGCCAGGTATAGCCATGGCCGGCGAACACCACGCGCCAGTCGCCTTCGCGAAATGCACCTTCGGTGCTCGATGCGCTGATGCAGCGGGCGTGCGGCACCTGTGCGGCGACGGCGTCCTGACTGCCGAGGCCGTTCTGCAGCAGAATCAACTCGGCACCGGGGGCCAGGCGTGGCGCCAGGCGGGCGACCGCTTGCTCGGCATCGTAGGCCTTGCAGGCCACCAGAAGTCGGTTGATCGGCTCGCCGCTGTCGGCCGTTTCACCGGGAATGTCCCAGGTGTGCGCCTCGCCCTGTTCCACCAGCGTCAGCCCGCCCGCCGCCCGATAGGCCTGCAACCGCGCGTCATCGCGCACGATCAGTCTGACCGGCACCCCGGCCCGCGCCAGGCGCGTGGCCCACAAGGTGCCAAGGCTGCCGGCGCCCAGCACATGCCAGGAGGTGGACATCAGCTTTTTGCTCTGTTTGAGGCGTGCATCGAGGGCTCGCAGTGAATGATGGGAAAGACCCGTTATAATCAGCGCGGATTTTAACCGCAAGCCAGGTGTGCTCCATCGTGATTGAGCGCGCCCTTTATTGGAGAAATTACATGCCGTCGTTCGACGTGGTATCCGAACTGGACAAACACGAAGTCACCAACGCCGTCGAGAACGCCGTCAAGGAACTCGACCGTCGTTATGACCTGAAAGGCAAAGGCAGCTTCGAGTTCAAGGAAAAGGAACTGACCGTCAACCTCACCGCAGAAGCCGATTTCCAGCTTGAAGCCATGATTGAGATCCTCAAGCTGGCCCTGGTCAAGCGCAAAATCGACGTGCAGTGCCTGGAAGTCAAGGACGCCTATGCATCGGGCAAGCTGATGAAGCAGGAAGCCGTGCTCAAGGAAGGCATCGACAAGGAGCTGGCGAAGAAAATCGTCGCTCACATCAAGGATGCCAAGCTGAAGGTCCAGGCCGCCATCCAGGGTGAGCAAGTGCGCGTGACCGGCAAGAAGCGCGACGATTTGCAGGAAGCCATCGCGGCCCTGCGCGCCAAGACGTTCGATATGCCCCTGCAGTTCAACAACTTCCGCGACTGACCTCTCAGGCGGGAACCTGTGGCAGCGAACCCTGCTCGCGAAAAGCGGCTTGTCAGTCACCCTTGGTGCTGAATGACGCAACGCTTCGCGAGCGGGCTCGCTGCCACCCACCCCGGTCGTGTGTAACTCGACGGCATTTTTCTGCCGCTTATCTTTCGTGTGCCGGATGGCCGGAAATCAGGAGAACGTAGATGGACTTGAACGCTGAAGTGGACAACCTGGTCAAGGCGTCCCAAGCCTGGATCCCGATGATCATGGAGTACGGCAGCCGCGTGTTGCTGGCGATCATCACCCTGGCCATTGGCTGGTGGCTGATCAACAAGGTCACGCAGAAACTCGGTGGCCTGCTGGCGCTGCGCAACGCCGACCTGGCGTTGCAAGGCTTTATCAGCAGCCTGGCAAACATCGTGCTCAAGGTGTTGCTGATCGTCAGCGTGGCTTCGATGATCGGCGTGGAAACCACCTCTTTCGTCGCTGCGATCGGTGCCGCAGGTCTGGCCATTGGTCTGGCGTTGCAGGGCAGCCTGGCGAACTTCGCCGGTGGCGTGCTGATCCTGCTGTTCCGTCCGTTCCGTATCGGTGACTGGATCGAAGCCCAGGGCGTGGCCGGCACGGTCGACAGCATTCAGATTTTCCACACAGTGCTGCGCACCGGTGATAACAAGACCATCATCGTGCCCAACGGCAACCTGTCGAACGGCATCATCACCAACACCAACCGTCAACCCACCCGCAAGGTGGTGTTCGATGTGGGGGTGGATTACGAAGCGGACTTGCAGAAGGCGCGCCAGGTGTTACTGGACCTGGCCAAGGATGAACGCATCCTGACCGAGCCGGCACCCCAGGCGGTTATTTCTACCCTGGGCGATAGCTCGATTACTGTTTCCCTGCGAGTGTGGGTCAAGACGGCGGATTACTGGGATGTCATGTTCATGTTTAATGAACAATCCCGCGATCGATTGAAAGCGGCCGGTATCGATATCCCGTTTCCACAACGTGTGATTCGAGTGGTGCAGGAATCGGCAGTGCAGTAAGTAACAAACATGTAACAAAAAAGGCCCATCCGAAGATGGGCCTTTTTGTTTGTTACCGCAAACTAACTGGATGCGATTACAACAGCGACAGCGGGTAGTCGACGATCAGACGGAACTCTTTGATATCGCCTTCGCCTTGGTCAGCGTTAGCCTGGTGCCATGCTTGACGAATACGGAAGGAGAGATCTTTTGCCGGGCCAGTCTGAACAACGTACTTGGCTTCGAAGTTGGTTTCGTTGTGTTTGCCGTCAGCACCGTACAGCGGGTCACCGTTGGATTTACGGTATACGCTGTTGGCCGCAAGGCCGGTACCGTCGATGTCCCAGCCTTTCACGTAACGGGTCATGAAGCTCAGACCAGGAACGCCGTACTCAGCCATTTTCAGGTCGTAACGGATCTGGGCAGATTTCTCTTCCGGACCGTTGAAGTCAGAGTACTGGATGGAGTTGGCGAGGAAGATCGAGTCGCCACCACGGTTGTTCTTGCCCACGCCGATGTAGTCGAACGGCGTATCACCATTGACCTTCTGGAAGGCTACGGTGAGGGTGTGTGCTTTCAGGAACGAGAAAGCAGCCGCCAGGGAGTACGTGGTGTTGCTGATGTCGCCAGCTTCGGAGTCACCGGTGTCCGAGGTGCGGTAGATGTTACCGTCCAGGTTCAGGGACTGATCGCCACCCATTGGGATGGTGTAGTTGGCGTTGGCGTAGTACTGGTTCCAGATGTCTTCCAGCTTGGCGCCGTACAGGGAAACGCTCAGTGCGTCGGTGATGCCATATTTGCCACCGAAGTAGTCGATGGTGTTGGCTTCGGTGCCGGCGTAGGTTGCAAACAGGCCGCCGTCACGGGAGTTGCGGTCCTGGCTGGTCGACGAGTAGAAGTGACCGGCTTCGAGGTCAAGGTCTTTGACTTCGCTGCTCTGCAGTTGGAAACCGCTGGCAGTTTGAGGAAGGATACGGGAACCGCCGACAGCGAACACTGGAGCAGTGCTTGGCTGCATGTCGCCGACTTTCAGCTCGGTTTTCGATACGCGGAATTTAACAGCGCCACCGGCCTTGCCCTGGCTGTCCTGAACGCCGTTGGCGCCTACAGGCATGTTGCCGGTACCGCCGGTACCGTCGCCACCGTCCAGTTTGATTGCCAGGTAGCCGAAGGCATCAACGCCGACGCCGACAGTGCCCTGGGTGTAACCGGAGCTGAAGTTGCCCCAGAAACCTTGGGTCCAGTCTTTCTGGTCGTTGCCGCCGTCTTTGTTATTACGGTTGAAGTAGTAGTTGCGCAGCAGGATGTCTGCTTTTGCGTCTTCAACAAAACCTTTGGCTTCAGCCTGGTCACTTACGAAAGGTGCTGCCGTTGCCACTTGAGTACTGGCGGCTGCTGCAACTGCCAGTGCGATCATGCTCCACTTCATCACGCGCATCGTGATTTGCTCCTTTGGTTTTAGAAGAGTACTGCCGTCCCACCTGTTTTTTTATCTGGGCGGCTCTTTCTTTTTGTGTCGGCGCAAACTTATATCACGCCGACTCTATTGGCGATACTTGCGTATCTAACCTTTCAGCTTCTTTACGACCCTGTCGCAAATGGCTTGGTAGATGTCGCAAATTTACAGCCCCAATGCAATAGGAATGGCAACTACAGCGCTGTTTTCCAGGGCTTGAGCATCGGTTGAAAAGAGTCCTTGGTGCAGCGTTTGAATCTCCATCGGGCAACCCTGCCACTGTTTTTATTGCCTTCAGGCTTCCACGTCCGGCGGAGGCTCTGAAGGCGATGTGGGTGTGAATGCAACAAGCGTGCACAAATTGGCAATTCGCTGTTTTTTTTTCCGAACGCCCGCCCGTTAGCGTAAAAACCTCATAAAACCGGGGGTTACAAGCACCTTTTGAAGGGGCTTGACGCCATGGTTTGCATCGTGTTCAGCCCAGCCGTTCAGCGACGCGACAACGAAAAACGTTACCGGTTCACCCCTTCAGTGAGTAATTGGCGGATGCCCGACGCACTGAGCGTAGACGCACTGTGCGGTTTTGGTGCAAAAAATATTTTTTGCTGTACCGATTTCACACAGTTGTCGCTGTGGTGAAAAGTGAACAGGCCCCGGTTTCGGGTCATTTTCGTCTGTTTTGTATGGCGCCCGGTGCTGGAATGGTGCGTCCACAGGAAAAATGTCTCATGCCGGGGCATGGTTTGCCGGGGATCGCCGGGTAGGAACGTGTTCGTCGTGATGCCGGCGTTATTCGCAGGTATGCTGCCGTCCTGTCGCCTGGCGCGCCGTCTCTCGGGGCGAGCGCTAAGCTGAAATGATCAAGACCGGGAGTGCACACAGTGTTTGCTTTAGATCCACGACTTCAACAAGACACGCTGCCGATCGGCGATTTCCCGCTCAGCCGGTTGCTGTTGTCCAATGATTCGAACTACCCCTGGTTCATCCTGGTGCCGCGCCGCGCCGACATCAGCGAGATATTTCAGCTCGATGCCGCCGACCAGCAGCAGCTATGGCGCGAAACCACTGTGCTGGCGGAGCTGCTCAAGGATTCGTTTGACGCCGACAAGCTCAATGTCGGGGCGTTGGGTAACGTCGTCAGTCAATTGCACATGCACGTGATCGTGCGCAAGCGCGAGGATGCCGCCTGGCCGGCCCCGGTGTGGGGCAAGCACCCGGCCCGGCCGTATACGGCGCAACAGGTCGCGACGATACGCGAGCGGCTGCGCTTGATCCTGACCGAAGATTTCACGTTTCTGGAGGGTTGAGTCATGAGCCTGGAAGAACGCGTTACCGATCTGGAGACCCAGCTGGCGTTTCAGGATGACACCATCCAGGCGCTGAGTGATGTGCTGGCCACACAGCAGCGGGCGGTTGAGCGCCTGCAATTGCAAATGGCCGCCTTGCTCAAGCGGCAAGAGGAGATGGCCGGACAGTTCGGGGTGTTTGAAGAGGAAGCGCCGCCTCCGCATTACTGAACGACTTCGCATAAAAAAACCGCGAACAGCCCGGCTGCTCGCGGTTTTTTTCAGCCTCGGATCAGCGTCGCGGCAGTGCGGCGATCACGTCTTCGGCCTGCAGGCCCTTGTCACGGTTCATGACGGAAAATTCCACGCGCTGACCCTCGACCAGAACGCGGTGGCCTTCACCACGAATGGCCCGGAAATGCACGAAAATGTCATCGCCGGAGTCACGGGAAATAAAGCCGAAGCCTTTGGATGTGTTGAACCACTTGACGGTGCCGGTATCGCGGTTGCTCATGTCATAGCTAGGCGAGGCGGCGGTCGGGGACGACTTGTAGAAGCTGACGCCCAGGTGCAGAAAAACGGCGATCAGGGCAGCGACCAGGCTGAACAGCACGGCCGGCTGACCGGCGATGACCGGCATTGGCGCGAACAGTGTCAGGGTTTGCAGGACGACCGCCAGTACCAGCAGGGCGCTGACGAGGTTCTGCAGCTGGTGACGCGGACCTTTGTTCCAGTGAGGAATGACGGGTGCAAGGGTCAGGTTGAGCAGGCCGAAAAAGGCCAGGTACAGTGCATCGGGTTGTTGCAGGTAAGGAACAGCCTCGGACCGCAGGCTGGGAATGAAGGACAGCAGCAAGGCTGCTGCGCCCATTAGGAGGTGGACGATTTTCAACATTTTGATTAACTCACGTTCAGGCGGATCACAAGGAAGAGCTGATCGGGCACGGTTCGCTTCGAAACAATGAGAGGCGTTGGACACGCACCAGGCTTCAGCCTATGCGCAGCGCCCGGAAAAAAAGGCGTTGACGACACGTCGTCTATTTAACAGCAAAGCTCGCGGCTACTCAAATCAGGGTGTCCAGCGGTGTCTCGGGGCGATTTGTCACAGGCGGCGGGCGCAATCCGGGCTGTGATTGCGCGACGGTCTTGCTAGAGTGGTCCTGCACCTGTTGGATGAATTCATCACCGTTAGGGGAAAAGCATGGCAATCGATATCGGTATCAGTGAAGAAGACCGCAAGTCCATCGTCGACGGACTTTCGCGTCTGCTGGCAGACACTTATGTACTTTATTTGAAAACCCATAACTTCCACTGGAATGTCACCGGCCCGATGTTTCGGACCCTGCACTTGATGTTCGAGGAGCAATATAACGAGTTGGCGCTGGCGGTCGATTCGATTGCCGAGCGTATTCGTGCACTGGGTTTTCCTGCACCGGGCGCCTATTCGATTTATGCGCGTCTTTCTTCAATCAAGGAAGAGGCGGGTGTGCCCACTGCAGATGAGATGATCAGGCAACTAGTCGAAGGGCAGGAAGCGGTCACGCGTACGGCGCGGGGGATCTTCCCTCTGCTGGACAAGGTCAGCGACGAGCCCACCGCCGACTTGCTGACCCAGCGCATGCAGGTACACGAGAAAACTGCGTGGATGTTGCGTGCCTTGCTGGATTGACAGCCCCCATGGCGCGCGGAACACACCGGGCCGGTGTGGTTCGCGCGCTGTATTCTTGTACCTGTTCCTGCGGGAACTCACGCTCCGCTCTGTGGGAAATTGCCCAGACTAGGACGGTCTCCGTGATCTGCCTCCTGGTGTTGGCTTATCCTACGTCGACGGTCATAAAGTCATCTGGATATAACTTTGCACCTGCGGTTTTATAAGGCCCGCAACATGGCTTTTATAGAAACCAGAGATGGCAAAGGAGTGTCAGCAGTATGGTTTATGACGGCAGATTAAATGAAGGAAGGTTGGGTCCATTAAAGGATGTAAGGATCGACCCTTTTGTCAGTGAGTTCGATATGGGACTGGCCCAGCCGCTATCGCGGTCTGTTCGCTTGAATGGTTTTGCCACCTGTTTGCGCCTTGAGCAGGTGTATTGGGATATTCTGGGGGAAATGGCGAAAATCAATTGCTGTTCGGTCAGCGCCCTGTTGTCCCATGTCGATCGCGAAGTGCATTTGCGCCACGGCGGGGTGAAAAATTTCAGCGGATTGGTCCGGGTCGTCTGCGTCGTGCACAGCCGCAACGAGGAGCGAGGCGGCGTCCTGGCGTAGCGCTGACGGTGCCGCGCATCAAGTGTCGGTCTGTGCTGTGTTACGGCTGCACAGGCCGCATTTAATGGATATAATCCCGCTCTTTGCCGCAAGACCCAGCGTGTGCGGTAGCATTCTGATCGCCGAGACAACCCCCATGCCGATGTACGACTATCAATGTGCTTCCTGTGGTCATCAGTTGGAAGCCATTCAAAAGATCAGCGCAGCACCGCTGGTCGACTGCCCTGCCTGCCAGGCGCCAGAGCTTAAGAAAATGCTGTCGATGCCGGGTTTCCGCCTCAGCGGCACCGGCTGGTACGAAACCGATTTCAAGACCGGGTCCAAGAAGAATCTGGCCGGTGGCGATAAAGCCGACTAAGGTCTGCAACCCGATTGAACGACACGTGCGAGCTCTTGCAGCATTCTTCAGCACTTGAAGTGCGCAAGGCTCCAACCGAATTTCGAATTACGAGAAGTGAAACCACGACCATGATGCGCAGCCATTATTGCGGCCAACTGAACGAAAGCCTGGACGGCCAGGAAATTACCCTTTGCGGATGGGTTCACCGTCGCCGTGACCACGGTGGGGTGATTTTCCTCGATATCCGTGATCGTGACGGCCTGGCGCAGGTGGTGTTCGACCCGGATCGCGCCGAGACCTTCGCCGTTGCCGACCGTGTGCGCAGCGAATACGTGGTCAAGGTGACCGGCAAGGTGCGCCTGCGTCCGGCCGGTGCCACCAACGCCAACATGGCGTCGGGCATGATCGAAGTGCTGGGTTACGAACTGGAAGTGCTGAACGAGGCGGAAACCCCGCCGTTCCCGCTCAACGAGTTCTCTGACGTTGGCGAGGAAACCCGTCTGCGCTATCGCTTCCTCGACCTGCGTCGTCCGGAAATGGCCGAGAAGCTGCGTCTGCGTTCGCGCATGACCACCAGCATCCGTCGCTACCTGGACGAAAACGGCTTCCTCGACGTCGAGACGCCGATCCTGACCCGTGCGACGCCGGAAGGCGCCCGCGACTACCTGGTGCCGAGCCGTACCCACGCCGGTTCGTTCTTCGCCTTGCCGCAATCGCCCCAGCTGTTCAAGCAACTGCTGATGGTGGCCGGCTTCGACCGTTACTACCAGATCGCCAAGTGCTTCCGCGACGAAGACCTGCGTGCCGACCGTCAACCTGAATTCACCCAGATCGACATCGAAACCAGCTTCCTCGATGAAAAAGACATCATGGGCCTGACCGAAGGCATGATCCGCAACCTGTTCAAGGAAGTGCTGGATCTGGAATTCGGCGATTTCCCGCACATGACGTTCGAAGAAGCCATGCGTCGCTACGGTTCCGACAAGCCGGACCTGCGTAACCCGCTGGAACTGGTGGACGTTGCCGACCAGCTCAAGGACGTTGAATTCAAGGTCTTCAGCGGCCCGGCCAACGACCCGAAATGCCGTGTGACTGCACTGCGCGTACCGGGTGCGTCGAGCATGCCGCGCAGCAAGATCGACGAGTACACCAAGTTCGTCGGCATCTACGGTGCCAAGGGCCTGGCGTACATCAAGGTCAACGAGCGTGCCAAAGGCGTCGAAGGCCTGCAGTCGCCGATCGTCAAGAACATTCCCGAGGCCAACCTCAACGTGATCCTCGACCGCGTGGGCGCGGTTGACGGCGACATCGTGTTCTTCGGTGCGGACAAGTTCAAGATCGTCAGCGAGGCCCTGGGCGCGTTGCGGATCAAGCTGGGTCACGACCTGAACCTGCTGACCTGCGAGTGGGCGCCGATGTGGGTCGTCGACTTCCCGATGTTCGAAGAGAACGACGACGGCAGCTTCAGTGCGTTGCACCACCCGTTCACCGCGCCGAAGTGCACCCCGGCGGAGCTGGAGGCCAACCCGGCCACCGCACTGTCCCGTGCCTACGACATGGTCCTGAACGGCACCGAGCTGGGTGGTGGTTCGATCCGTATCCACCGCAAGGAAATGCAGCAGTCGGTGTTCCGCCTGCTGGGTATCGACGAGGCGGAACAGGAAGAGAAGTTCGGCTTCCTGCTCGACGCCCTGAAATACGGCGCACCGCCGCACGGTGGCCTGGCCTTCGGCCTGGACCGCCTGGTGATGTTGATGACCGGCGCCCAGTCCATCCGTGAAGTGATTGCCTTCCCGAAAACCCAGAGTGCTGCCGACGTCATGACGCAAGCGCCGGGTGTGGTGGATGCCAAGGCCTTGCGCGAATTGCACATTCGTTTGCGCGAAACGCCAAAGGCTGAGTAAGAGGGGCCTGAAGGCGCATCTTCGGATGCGCCTTTTCTTTATGCACAGGTCGAGATTTTTTGTTTGCCGGCCGGCGCCTCTGGGCGTGGCGGGTAATGTTTCAAAGAGCATTCGGAGCGAGTTATGGCAGGTCATTCCAAGTGGGCGAACATCAAGCACCGCAAAGAACGTCAGGATGCCAAGAAAGGCAAGATTTTCACCAAGTGGATTCGTGAGCTGACTGTCGCTGCCCGTCAGGGCGGCGGCGATCCGGGCTCCAACCCGCGTCTGCGCCTGGCGCTGGACAAGGCGTTGGGAGCGAACATGAGTCGCGACATCATCGATCGCGCTGTCGCCCGTGGTGCGGGTGCGGCCGACACCGACGACATGGTCGAACTGACCTATGAAGGCTACGGCCCGGGCGGCGTCGCGGTGATGGTCGAGTGCATGACCGACAACCGCAACCGCACGGCGGCGGCTGTTCGCCATGCGTTCAGCAAGTGTGGCGGCAACCTGGGCACCGACGGCTCCGTCGCCTACCTGTTCGAGCGCAAGGGGCAGATTTCCTTTGCCCCGGGTGTCGATGAGGATGCGCTGATGGAGGCGGCGATGGAGGCGGACGCCGATGACGTGGTCACCCACGAAGACGGCTCGATCGACGTGTTCACCTCGTTCGCCGGTTTCTACGCCGTGCGCAACGCCCTGGAAGCTGCGGGCTTCAAGGGGCAGGATGCGGAAATCGTGATGCTGCCGACCACCAGCGCCGAGCTTGATCTGGAGGGTGCCGAGAAAGTCCTCAAGTTGATCGATATGCTGGAAGACCTGGATGACGTGCAAAACGTCTATTCCAACGCGGACATCCCCGAAGACGTGGCCGCTCAGCTCGGTTAAGAGCGGCTAGGCTTCGATGTGGGGGCGAGCCTGCTCGCGAATGCGGATGTTCAGGCAACCTCGTTGCTGACGATAAAACCGCTTTCGCGAGCAGGCTCGCTCCCACATTTGTTATGGGTGGGTTAGAAAATCGTGCTTTTACCGAATCTGCAGGCGTTATGACTTTAATTCTTGGTATCGACCCTGGTTCGCGCATCACCGGTTACGGCGTGGTGCGCGATACCGGTCGAGGTTGCGAGTACGTGGCCTCTGGCTGCATCCGCACTGGCGCCGGTGAGCTGCATGAGCGCCTGCAGATTGTCTACCGCGGAGTGCGGGAAATCATTCAGACCTACCATCCGGTGACCATGGGAATCGAAAAGGTGTTCATGGCGCGCAACGCCGACTCCGCCCTGAAGCTGGGGCAGGCCCGTGGGGCGGCCATCGTGGCGGGGGCCGAAGAGAGCCTGGAAATCGCCGAGTACAGCGCAACGCAGGTCAAGCAGGCGGTGGTCGGCACGGGCGCGGCCAACAAGGAGCAGGTGCAGATGATGGTCATGCACATGCTGAAACTGACCAGCAAGCCACAGATCGATGCCTCCGATGCCCTGGCCATCGCCATTTGCCATGCCCACACCCGTTCCAGCCTGCTGCCTCATGGCCTGGGCGCGGCACGCAGTCGTGGCGGACGCCTGCGTCTCTGATAGCATCAGCAATCATTTTTCCGGAATGAGGGTTTTGCGCCTGTGTTGTCGGCGTGAAACCCTTGTTCTGTCAGTCGCCAGTAACACCCTGGCCAACGCTCAAGGATCTGTAACGTGATTGGACGCTTGCGCGGCACCCTGGCTGAGAAACAGCCGCCGCACCTGATTCTGGATGTAAACGGCCTGGGCTACGAACTGGAAGTACCCATGACCACGTTGTATCGCTTGCCGTCGGTCGGTGAACCGCTGACGCTGCACACCCATTTGGTCGTGCGTGAAGACGCGCAGTTACTCTATGGGTTCGCCAGCAAGCGTGAGCGAGACTTTTTTCGTGAATTGATCCGTCTCAATGGTGTCGGGCCGAAATTGGCGCTGGCCTTGATGTCGAGCCTGGAAGTGGATGAGCTGGTACGTTGTGTGCAGTCCCAGGACACCTCGGCGCTGACCAAGGTGCCGGGCGTTGGCAAAAAGACTGCCGAGCGTCTGCTGGTGGAGCTCAAGGACCGCTTCAAGGCCTGGGAAACCGTGCCGGCGATGTTCGCCCTGGTGCCCAACCAGCCGGGCGGGCCGGACGTGGCCCCGGTCGCCAGCGCCGAAACCGACGCGGTCAGCGCGCTGATTTCCCTGGGCTACAAGCCGCAGGAGGCCAGCAAGGCGGTGTCCGCGATCAAGGAGAAAGGTTTGAGCAGTGAAGACATGATTCGTCGTGCCCTGAAGGGAATGATCTAAGTGATTGATGCTGATCGTCTGATAACCGCCTCGCCCGTGCCTCGGGAGCGCGAGGAAGTCCAGGACCGGGCGATTCGTCCTGTCAGCCTGGCGGAGTACATTGGCCAGCCGACCGTTCGCGAGCAAATGGAGTTGTTCATCCAGGCCGCCCGCGGGCGTAACGAGTCCCTGGACCACACGCTGATCTTCGGTCCGCCAGGCCTGGGCAAGACCACCCTGGCAAACATCATTGCCCAGGAAATGGGCGTGTCGATCAAAAGCACCTCCGGGCCTGTCCTTGAGCGCCCGGGTGACCTGGCTGCACTACTGACCAACCTCGAGCCGCACGATGTGCTGTTCATCGACGAAATCCATCGCTTGTCGCCGATCGTCGAAGAAGTGCTGTACCCCGCGATGGAAGACTTCCAGCTCGACATCATGATTGGCGAAGGGCCGGCTGCGCGTTCGATCAAGCTGGACTTGCCGCCGTTCACCCTGGTGGGCGCGACGACGCGTGCCGGCATGTTGACCAACCCGCTGCGAGACCGGTTCGGCATCGTCCAGCGGCTCGAGTTCTACAGCACGGCCGACCTGGCCACGATCGTCGGCCGTTCGGCCAATATCCTCGGTTTGCCGCTGGACCCGGACGGGGCTTTCGAGATCGCCCGTCGCGCCCGTGGCACCCCACGGATTGCCAATCGGCTGTTGCGCCGGGTTCGCGACTTCGCCGAAGTGCGCGGCAAGGGCCATATCACCAAGCCGATTGCCGACCTGGCCTTGAATCTGCTGGATGTCGACGAGCGTGGCTTCGATCACCAGGACCGGCGTCTGCTGTTGACCATGATCGAGAAGTTCGATGGCGGACCGGTCGGTGTCGACAGCCTGGCTGCCGCGATCAGTGAGGAGCGCCATACCATCGAGGATGTGCTGGAGCCTTACCTGATTCAGCAGGGCTACATCATGCGCACGCCCCGGGGGCGGGTCGTCACCCGGCATGCGTACCTGCATTTTGGCTTAAACATTCCGTCACGATTGGGCGAAATGCCCGTGGTAGACGAGTTTCTTGACGGTGCTGACGATTAATTAACGTCTGCGTGCTGATTTTTCGGGCATTGTGCTGTCCTAGGACCGTACTTTCTCCGGTAAAGCCGCAGAACCATGAAAAACAGTTGCCTGGCCGGATTGGCAACCTGAGGAGTAAGCACTAGAGTATGCGCGCGCAAAACGGGCTTGAGCCGTTCGCACATCGTTGTCGCGTTTATTACGAGGACACCGATGCCGGCGGCATCGTGTATTACGTTAATTACCTCAAGTTTATGGAACGGGCTCGAACCGAGCGGCTCCGGGAACTGGGCTTTGCCCAATCCCAGCTGGCAGGGGAGGACCTGTTGTTTGTCGTGCATTCCAGCGAAGCGCGCTACCACGCGCCGGCGCGACTGGACGACGAGCTGCTGGTAAGCGCTGAAGTAATCGAATTGAACCGTGTCAGCCTGCGCTTCAAACAGCAGGTCAGGCGGGCTACGGATGATGCGCTGCTCTGCGAAGGGCAGTTCCTGGTGGCCTGTGTGCGCACCAACAGTTTGAAACCCCGGGCCATTCCCGAAACTCTACGTGCGGCCTTTGCCGACGTGAGCGGCGCGGGTACACACTCAAAGCAGGAGATAAAGCGTGGAAGCTAACGTCGTCGACCATTCCTCCATGTGGAGCCTGGTCAGCAATGCCAGTATCGTGGTGCAACTGGTGATGCTGACCCTGGTAGCCGCATCGGTGACCTCATGGATCATGATTTTTCAGCGCAGCAACCTGTTGCGCGCCGGTCGACGTGCCCTGGAGAGCTTTGAAGAGCGCTTCTGGTCCGGTATCGACCTGTCCAAACTCTACCGTCAGGCCGGCAGCAACCCCGATCCGGATTCGGGCGTTGAGCAGATCTTCCGTGCCGGTTTCAAGGAGTTTTCCCGTCTGCGCCAACAGCCAGGCGTTGACCCGGAAGCGGTCATGGAAGGCGTGGCCCGTGCCATGCGCGTCGCCATCTCCCGTGAAGAAGAAAAGCTCGAGCAGAGCCTGCCATTCCTGGCCACTGTCGGTTCCGTCAGCCCGTACATCGGTCTGTTCGGTACGGTCTGGGGGATCATGAACTCCTTCCGCGGTCTGGCCACTGCCCAGCAAGCGACCCTGGCCACCGTGGCCCCGGGTATCGCCGAAGCCCTGATCGCGACCGCCATCGGCCTGTTCGCCGCAATCCCGGCCGTTATCGCCTACAACCGTTTCGCCGCCCGCAGCGAAACGCTGATCAGCCGCTACTACACCTTCGCCGATGAATTCCAGGCGATCCTGCACCGCAAAGTGCACACCAGCGAAGACTAAGCAGGTATTTTCCAATGGCTTTAATCGCTCGAGCCCGCAACAAGCGCAAGCCGGTCGCCGAGATGAACGTGGTGCCATACATCGACGTGATGCTGGTACTGCTGGTCATTTTCATGGTGACCGCGCCGATGCTCAACCAGGGCGTGAAAGTGGATCTGCCCAAGGTTTCCAGCGAAGCCTTGCCGCAGGACAACAACACTCAGGTCCTGACCATTTCGATCAAGGCTGACAAGACCTACTACTGGAACCTTGGCAGCGAAGTCGACACCGAAAAACAGCAGGATCGCGCCATGACCCTGCCGCAGATGACGGATGCGGTGACCAAGATCATTCGTGCCGGCAACGAGGGCGGCAAGCACACCCAGGTGTTCATTCGTGGTGACAAGACCGTCGATTACGGTGCCGTCATGGGGGCGATGGGCGGGCTGCAGAAAGCCGGGGTCGGTAACGTTGGTCTGATTACCGAGGCACCCTGATGCAGCAACAGCGAGAGCCAACAGCCTCGGAAAGCTACTTCTGGCCCAGTGTCTGGGCGATTTGCTTGCACGTGCTGGTTTTCGGCATGTTGTTCGTCAGTTTCGCCTTCACGCCGGAGCTGCCGCCGGCCAAGCCGATCGTCCAGGCCACCTTGTACCAGCTGAAATCGAAAAGTCAGGCAACGACCCAGACCAATCAGAAGATTGCGGGCGAGGCGAAGAAATCCGCTGCGCGCCAGACTGAAGTCGAACAGATGGAACAGAAGAAGGTCGAGCAGGAAGCGATAAAGGCTGCGGAACAAAAGAAAGAAGAAGCGGCTCAAAAGGCCGAGGAAGCCAAGAAGGCCGACGAGTCGAAGAAAGCGGAAGAGGCGAAAAAGGCTGACGAAGCCAAGAAAGCCGATGAAGCGAAGAAGACCGCCGAGGCCAAGAAGGCAGAAGAGAAACAATTGGCTGATATAGCCAAGAAGAAAGCCGAGGAAGAAGCCAAGAAGGCTGCTGAAGAAGAGGCCAAGAAAGCGGCCGCTGAAGAAGCGAAGAAAAAGATCGTCGAAGACGCGAAGAAGAAAGCCGCGGAAGACGCCAAGAAGAAAGCCGAAGCTGAAGAGGCGAAGAAGAAAGTCGCCGAGGACGCGAAGAAGAAAGCGGCTGCCGATGCTGCGAAGAAGAAAGCGCAGGATGCGGCACGTAAATCTGCCGAGGATAAAAAGGCTCAGGCCCTGGCAGACCTGCTTTCCGATACGCCGCAACGTCAGCAGGCCTTGGCGGATGAGCAGGGTGACGAAGTCGCCGGCAGTTTCGATGACCTGATCCGCGCTCGTGCAGCGGAAGGCTGGGCTCGCCCGCCGTCGGCGCGCAAGGGCATGACGGTGGTGTTGCAGATCGGCATGTTGCCGGACGGCACGGTGACCTCGGTCAGCGTGGCCAAGTCCAGTGGTGACGGTCCGTTTGACGCATCGGCCGTGGCCGCCGTGAAGAATATTGGACGTTTGACAGAAATGCAGGGAATGAAGCCGAGCGATTTCGCTCCGTATCGTTCATTCAAGATGACATTCACACCTGAGGATCTAGCCTTGTGAGAAACCTTCTTCGAGGAATGCTGGTCGTTATCTGCTGCATGGCAGGGATGGCGATGGCCGATGAGAAAAACATTCTGGTGACCAGCGGCAGCGATCGGGCGACCCCGATTGCAGTCGTGCCGTTCGGTTTCCAGGGCGGCAGCGTGCTGCCGGATGACATGGCCGAAATCATCGGTAATGACCTGCGCAACTCGGGTTACTACTCGCCGATTCCAAAGCAGAACATGATCAGCCAGCCGAGCCAGGCCAGCGAAATCATCTTCCGTGACTTCAAGGCGCTGGGTGCCCAGTACGTCATGGTCGGCAGCATCGTTCCGGCGGGCGGTCGCCTGCAGGTCCAGTACGCCCTGTTCAACGTCGCGACCGAGCAGCAAGTGCTGACCGGCAGTGTCTCGGGGGGTGTCGATCAACTGCGCGACATGGCGCACTACATCTCTGACCAGTCGTTCGAAAAGCTCACCGGTATCAAGGGGGCGTTCTCGACGCGTCTGTTGTACGTGACGGCAGAACGGTTCTCCGAGAAGAACACGCGCTACACGCTGCAGCGTTCGGACTATGACGGCGCCCGCGCCGTGACCCTGCTGCAATCGCGCGAGCCGATCCTGTCGCCGCGTTTCGCCCCGGATGGCAAGCGCATCGCCTATGTTTCGTTCGAGCAGAAACGTCCGCGTATCTTCATGCAGAACATCGACACCGGTCGCCGCGAGCAGCTCACCAACTTCGAAGGCCTGAACGGTGCGCCTGCCTGGTCGCCGGATGGCAATCGCCTGGCGTTCGTACTGTCCAAGGACGGTAACCCGGATATTTATGTGATGAACCTGGGTTCGCGTCAGATCTCCCGTGTCACCAACGGTCCCGGCATCAACACCGAACCGTTCTGGGGCAAGGACGGTTCGACCATCTACTTCACGTCGGACCGTGGTGGCAAGCCTCAGATCTACAAGACCAGCGTGGGCGGTGGCGGCGCGGAGCGTGTGACCTTTGTCGGTAACTACAACGCCAACCCGAAACTTTCGGCTGATGAAAAGACCCTGGTGATGATTCACCGCCAGGACGGCTTCACCAATTTCAAGGTGGCGGCCCAGGATCTGCAGCGGGGAAGTGTAAAAATCCTCACTGATAGCACTCTGGACGAGTCGCCTACTGTTGCGCCCAACGGCACCATGGTAATCTACGCCACCCGCCAGCAGGGCCGGGGAGTCTTGATGCTCGTGTCCATTAACGGACGCGTAAGGCTCCCGCTTCCTACCGCACAAGGCGAAGTCAGAGAACCTTCCTGGTCCCCTTACCTGAACTGACGCGGCGCTACACGTTTTACTTAACACACTGGGGTTCATTAGGAGTTTCACGATGGAAATGCTGAAGTTTGGTAAATTTGCTGCGCTGGCTCTGGCCATGGCTGTAGCTGTAGGTTGCTCGTCCAAAGGCGGCGACAACGCCGGTGAAGGCGCTGTTGATCCAAACGCTGGTTACGGCGCTAACACTGGTGCTGTTGACGGCTCCCTGAGCGAAGAAGCTGCTCTGCGCGCAATCACCACCTTCTACTTCGAATACGACAGCTCGGACCTGAAGCCAGAAGCCATGCGCTCCCTGGACGTTCACGCCAAGGACCTGAAAGCAAACGGCGCTCGCGTTGTTCTGGAAGGCAACACCGACGAACGTGGTACTCGTGAGTACAACATGGCACTGGGCGAGCGTCGTGCGAAAGCCGTTCAGCGCTACCTGGTACTGCAAGGTGTTTCCCCAGCTCAGCTGGAACTGGTTTCCTACGGCGAAGAGCGTCCAGTTGCTACCGGCAACGACGAGCAGTCCTGGGCTCAAAACCGTCGCGTCGAACTGCGTAAGTAATTCGTCATGCGAACGTGCCGTCGTGCTGTAACTGTATTGGCTCTCAGTCTCGCACCGCTTGCGGTGTGGGCTGCGGTTCCTGTGGTCGAGGACAACTCCGGCTATAACAATAGCGGGAGCAGTTATCCGCCTGCAGGTTACGGTACGAACGGCGCCTATGCCGGGGGAGGGGCTTCGGCTCCTGCCTCGGCACAGGGCATGCTGTTCAACCAACTGCAACAAATGCAGGATCAGATATCGCGCCAGCAAGGTGTGATTGAGGAACTGCAGAATCAGGTTACGCGCATGAAGCAGGAATCCCTGGAGCGATACCAGGATCTTGATCGGCGCATCGGATCCGGCGTTGCACCTGCCGCGACTCCCGAGAATTCTTCCACCGGTGGCGACTTGAATGCCCCCGGTGCCGCAGCCGGCGCCGGAGCGGCCGGCGCTGCCACCCAAGCGCCTGCCGCCGGTAGCGAACCGGCTGACCCGGCGAAGGAAAAACTGTATTACGATGCAGCCTTCGACCTGATCAAGGCCAAGGACTTCGACAAGGCCAGCCAGGCTTTCAGCGCTTTCCTGCGTAAATACCCGAACAGTCAGTACGCCGGCAACGCCCAGTACTGGTTGGGCGAGGTGAACCTGGCCAAAGGCGATCTGCAAGGTGCAGGTCAAGCCTTTGCCAAGGTTTCGCAGCTGTACCCCAAGCACAACAAAGTGCCTGACTCGCTGTACAAGCTGGCTGACGTAGAACGCCGCCTGGGTCACCAGGACAAGGTCAAAGGCATTCTGCAACAGGTTGTGTCGCAGTATCCGGGCACTTCCGCTGCTCAGTTGGCCCAACGCGATCTGCAGCGCATGTAGGATGGCTTGAGCTGTCTCGAAGAAACCCGCGCTTGTCGCGGGTTTTTTCGTTAGAATTCACGCCCTTTTTATGAAACACGCTTTTTGGGATCTGCGCGTTGGCGGGGTTCCTTGAAGTGCCTGACGGAGGCGGACAGCCTGTTTAGCTGTTACGCCCGTGGCGACTATGCAAGACACATTGAGAATCACCGAAGTTTTCTACTCGTTGCAGGGGGAAACGCGGACTGCCGGGCTGCCCACGGTTTTTGTGCGCCTGACCGGTTGCCCATTGCGTTGCCAATACTGCGACAGCGCCTATGCGTTTTCGGGCGGGACCGTACGCACCCTCGACGACATCCTCGAACAGGTGGCCGGCTTTCGCCCGCGCTATGTGTGTGTCACCGGCGGTGAGCCATTGGCGCAACCGAACGCCATCCCCTTGCTCAAGCAACTGTGCGACGCCGGTTACGAGGTGTCACTGGAAACCAGTGGCGCACTGGACATCTCGGCGGTCGATCCACGGGTCAGCCGGGTCGTCGACCTCAAGACCCCGGATTCGAAGGAAGCGCACCGCAACCGCTACGAGAACATCGAACTGCTCACGCCCAACGATCAGGTGAAGTTTGTCATCTGCTCACGCGAAGACTATGACTGGGCAGTGTCCAAACTGATTCAGTACGGACTGGAGCGACGTGCCGGTGAGGTCCTGTTTTCACCCAGTCACCATGACCTGAATGCTCGGGACCTGGCGGATTGGGTGGTGGCCGACAACCTGCCGGTCCGTTTGCAATTGCAGCTGCATAAATATCTTTGGAACGACGAGCCGGGGCGCTGATATGACTGAACAAACCCAAACTGCGGAAAAACGCGCGGTCATCCTGCTGTCCGGCGGGCTGGATTCGGCAACGGTGGTGGCCATGGCGCGGGCGCAGGGCTACCAGTGCTACACCATGAGTTTCGACTACGGTCAGCGTTCCCACGCGGAATTGCACGCTGCCGAACGCGTCGCCCGGGACCTGGGTGTGGTCGAGCACAAGGTCATCGGCCTGAACCTTAACGGTATCGGCGGTTCAGCGCTGACCGACACCCGCATCGACATTCCGGAGGAGGTCGGTGAAGGTATCCCGGTGACGTATGTGCCGGCCCGCAACACGGTGTTTCTGTCGCTGGCCCTGGGCTGGGCGGAAGTGCTGGGTGCGCGTGACATTTTTATCGGCGTGAACGCCGTCGATTACTCCGGATACCCGGACTGCCGCCCCGAGTTCATCGAGTCCTTCGAGCGCATGGCCAACCTGGCAACCAAGGCCGGGGTCGAGGGCAACGGCTTCCGGATCCAGGCCCCCCTGCAGAACTTGAGCAAGGCGCAAATCGTCGAGGCGGGTGTGAAGCTTGGCGTTGATTACGGCCTCACCGTTTCCTGCTACCAGGCGGACAATGCGGGGCGTGCATGCGGCAAATGCGACAGCTGCAGATTGCGTGCGGAAGGCTTCGCAGCGGCCGGAATCAGCGATCCGACCCCTTATTTTTGATTTATTTCAAATAAGGTGTTGAATAACCGTTAAAAATCAGTATTATACGCGCCACCACACAGCGGGTCGTTAGCTCAGTTGGTAGAGCAGTTGGCTTTTAACCAATTGGTCGTAGGTTCGAATCCCACACGACCCACCATTTTTGTAGCAGTTTTAAAAGTCTGGAAGGCCCACGCAAGTGAGGATTTCCGGATTTTTTTTTGCCTGCGATTCAAGCTTTGACCCGTCTGCGGCTGTGCCGCGTGACGCAGGTCATAATCCCTCTTTTGCATCCACCGGATATTCTGTAGCCTTGCGCAGCTTCACCGTGCCTGATGAATACCCACTTTCCCGGCGGTGCCCCGATGGGTCCGGAGCCGGGTGTATACTCGACTTTCGCGCGAATGCGCCTGCAGGTCTTGCGAACATGACGCAGATTTCCGAACGCCTTCTGGTTCAAGCCCACCTCGATGCCAAACAGCCCAAACCGCTGACGGTTGAGGAAGAGGCTTACTACCGTGCTGCTATCGCTGCCGAGCTCAAGGCTCAGGACGCGGTGCTGGTGGCCCACTTCTACTGTGATCCGATCATCCAGGCGCTGGCCGAGGAGACCGGGGGCTGCGTTTCCGACTCCCTGGAGATGGCCCGCTTCGGCAATGCTCACCCGGCCAAGACCGTGGTGGTCGCCGGCGTCAAGTTCATGGGTGAAACCGCCAAGATTCTCAACCCCGAGAAACGCGTGCTGATGCCGACGCTGGAAGCGACCTGTTCGCTGGACCTGGGTTGCCCGGTGGATGAGTTCTCGGCGTTCTGCGATCAGCACCCGGAACGTACCGTGGTGGTGTATGCCAATACGTCGGCCGCGGTCAAAGCCCGGGCGGACTGGGTCGTGACCTCCAGCTGCGCGCTGGAGATCGTCGAAAGCCTGATGGATAACGGCGAAACGATCATCTGGGGCCCGGACAAGCACCTGGGCACCTACATCCAGCGCCAGACCGGTGCGGACATGCTGCTGTGGGACGGTGCCTGCATCGTTCACGAAGAGTTCAAGTCCAAGCAGCTCGAAGACATGAAGGCGCTGTACCCGGATGCCGCAATCCTGGTGCACCCGGAGTCGCCGACGTCGGTGATCGAACTGGCGGATGCCGTCGGCTCGACCAGTCAACTGATCGCTGCGGCCCAAAGCCTGCCGAACAAGACGCTGATCGTCGCCACTGACCGCGGCATCTTCTACAAGATGCAGCAGCTGTGCCCGGACAAGGTCTTTATCGAGGCGCCTACGGCCGGTAATGGCGCGGCGTGCCGCAGTTGTGCACATTGCCCATGGATGGCGATGAATACGCTTGAGCGCACGCTCAAGTGCCTGAAAGAGGGGAGCAACGAGATCTTTGTCGACCCGGCATTGATTCCCCAGGCGATCCGCCCGCTCAAGCGCATGCTGGATTTCACCCAGGCGGCACGGATGAAGCTGGCCGGTAACGCGTAACGTCCGTCAGTCGGTAAAAATGTGGGAGCGGGCTTGCTCGCGAAGGCCGTCAGTCGACCTGGGCGCTGACTGATGCATTCGCCAGCAGGCCCGCTCCCACAATGGTTTTGACGCTGTAAATTATTTGGTCTTCTTCGGAATCCGCACCAGTTCGGTGCCCGAGTACATGTCATGCCAGCTGCGTTTCTGTTTGTCGAACAGCGACCAGAAGAACCCGAGGCCAACGCACAGCAGTGATGCAATGGACACGATAAAGCGCAGCAACGCCTGCCACAGGCTGATGGATGAGCCGTCGGCGTTTTGCACGCGGATGCACCACACCTGCATGCCCAGTGTCTGACCGGACAGGGTCCAGAACTTGGCGAAGAAACCGAACAGCACGAACAGCAGCACGGTCGAGAGCAACGGGTCGCCGTCCAGCGCGCCGGCTTCGGTGAGTGCGCGCATCCTGTCCTCGCCGATGATCGCCATCTGGATCATCTTGTAGAGGCCGCTGGTCACGATCAGCAGGGCGGTGCACAGCAGGAAGTCATAGAACATCGCTGCCAGGCGACGACCCAGGGTCGCGGCGGGAAAATCGCCCTGTGGTTTGAGCAGGTGTTTCGACATGACAGGGGTCCCTGGAAAAAAGAAGCCCATTTTACGGATTTACGCGCACAAAAAAGCCCCTGATGTCAGCATCAGGGGCTTTTTCGTTACAGAAGATCAGGCTTCTGCTTGTACTTCGTCAGCCTGCATGCCTTTCTGGCCTTGCACGGCGATGAAAGTCACTTTCTGGCCTTCTTTCAGGCTCTTGAAGCCGTTGCCCTGAATAGCGCGGAAATGCACGAACAGATCCGGACCGCTTTCTGGAGTGATAAAACCAAAACCTTTCTCGTCGTTAAACCACTTGACGGTACCGCTCTGACGTTGGGACATTTCTTATTTCCTTTGACGCTAAATTAATGACAGCCTCCTTCTCATGAAAGAGTACTGGGGCTGGTTGCAGGAGAGTAAGAAGACGTCGAACGGGATGTAGCTAACTTTGTAGGCTACTGCCCAGGTCACGATTCCAAGCGACCCATGCAAACACAGTGAACAAACTCTACGCCAACTATGGGAGAAAAAACAAGCCCTGTGAGAGGCCCGGTTTTGCTCGTGTTGGTCGCGTTAGTCAGTCCACTAGTGCCCTCTTATTCGAGGATATCGTTCAATCGTTTTCGATCGTTATAAGCAACGTTCATAAACGAAGGTCATACTCGAATAATGCACTGTTTTATGGCGGTTGCGTTACACATTAGTGCACTGTTAACGCAACCGCGTTACTTATAGAAACAGTCAATCAACCACGATAGTAGCGTTGTGGAACAAATGGCATTTTGCTTACAAGCAACGATACCTTTTTCCCACGTACGATCGCCCAGACGGGCGTGTCGATGGCGGTGTAGCCGCTGTCGAGGTAACCCATGGCCAGCGGACCGCCCAGGGTCGGGCCGAAGCCGCCGCTGCACACGCTGCCGATGATGTCGCCCGCTTCGTTGACGATGTCCGCGCCTTCACGCACCGGGGTGCGTTCCTGAGGCAACAGGCCGACGCGCTTGCGGCTGACGCCATTTTGCTGCTGGGCGAAGATCGCATCGGCACCGGGGAAGCCGCCGGCACGTGCGCCATCGGCACGTCGTGGCTTGGAGATGGCCCACAGCAGGCTCGCTTCGATGGGGCTGGTGTCGGTATTCATGTCGTGACCGTAGAGGCACAGGCCGGCTTCCAGGCGCAACGAGTCCCGTGCACCCAGGCCGATGGCCTCGACTTCCGGTTCGGCCAAGAGGGCGCGGGCCAGGGCTTCGGCGCTGGCGGCCGGTACGGAGATTTCGAATCCGTCTTCACCGGTGTAACCCGAGCGGCTGACGAAGCAGTCCACGCCCAGCAGTTTCACGCGGGTGAATTGCATGAAGGTCATCTTCGCCACTTCCGGCGCCAGGCGTGCGAGCACGGTCACAGCGGCCGGGCCTTGCAACGCCAGCAGTGCACGCTCTTCGAACAGCGGCTCGATGCGGCATTGCTCGCCAATGTGCTGGCGCAGGTGCGCCAGGTCCTGCTCCTTGCAGGCGGCGTTGACCACCAGGAACAGTTCGTCGTTACCCAGGTTGGCGACCATCAGGTCGTCAAGGATGCCGCCGGTTTCGTTGGTGAACATGGCGTAACGCTGCATGCCCACGGGCAGGTCGAGGATGTCCACCGGCACCAGGCTTTCCAGGGCCTTGGCGGCATTGGCGCCGCTCAGACGGATCTGGCCCATGTGCGAGACGTCGAACAGCCCGGCCTGGTCGCGGGTGTGCTGGTGTTCCTTCATCACGCCCAGCGGGTATTGCACTGGCATGTCATAGCCGGCGAACGGCACCATGCGGGCGCCGAGTTCGATATGCAGTGCGTGCAACGGGGTTTTCAACAGTTGTTCGGTGGACATATCCAGCTCCTGTAGATCGTGCGGATGCGTGCATCAGCACTCGATAATGTTGACCGCCAAACCGCCACGGGCGGTTTCCTTGTATTTGCTTTTCATGTCGGCGCCGGTCTGGCGCATGGTGCGGATGACCTTGTCGAGCGAGACGAAATGTTGCCCGTCGCCACGCATGGCCATGCGCACCGCATTGATGGCCTTGACCGAGCCCATGGCGTTGCGCTCGATGCAGGGGACTTGCACCAGCCCGCCAATCGGGTCGCAAGTCAGGCCGAGGTTATGTTCCATGCCGATTTCGGCGGCGTTTTCCACTTGCTGCACGCTGCCGCCCAGCACTTCGCACAACGCGCCGGCCGCCATCGAACAGGCGACACCCACCTCGCCCTGGCAGCCGACTTCGGCGCCGGAGATCGAGGCGTTTTCCTTGTAGAGAATGCCGATGGCGGCAGCCGTCAGCAGGAAGCGCACGACCCCGTCTTCGTTGGCGCCGGGAATGAAGCGCATGTAGTAGTGCAAGACGGCCGGGACGATGCCCGCTGCACCATTGGTGGGCGCCGTCACCACGCGCCCGCCGTTGGCGTTTTCTTCGTTGACCGCCAGGGCGTACAGATTGACCCAGTCGAGCACCGACAGCGGGTCGCGCAGCGAAGATTCCGGGTTCTTGCACAGCTGGCGATGCAGCGCCGCGGCTCGGCGCTTGACCTTCAGCCCCCCGGGCAGAATGCCTTCGTTGCGGCAGCCGGCGTCGACGCAGTCCTGCATCACTTGCCAGATTTTCAGCAGGCCGGCGCGGGTTTCCGCTTCCGGGCGCCAGGCGCTTTCATTGGTCAGCATCACCTGGCTGATCGACAAGCCGTAGGTGCTGCAATGACCGAGCAGGTCCTTGGCGCTTTTGAACGGAAAGGTCAGCACGGTGGCGTCTTCGACGATACGGTCGGCGCCGGCAGCGTCTTCATCGACCACGAAACCGCCGCCGACCGAGTAGTACTCGCGGCTGCGGATCTGCAGGCCCGCGGCGTCGAATGCGCGAAAGATCATGCCGTTGGGGTGATAGGCCAACGGCTTGCGGATCATCGCCAGGTGTTCTTTCTCGTTGAACGCGATGCTGTGTTCGCCGAGCAGGTTCAAGCGACCATGGCCCCGAATGTCTTGCAGGCGGGCGGCCACGGTTTCGGTGTTCACGGTATCCGGGTGTTCGCCTTCCAGGCCCAGCAACACGGCCTTGTCGCTGCCGTGGCCCTTGCCCGTGGCGCCGAGCGAGCCGTAGAGCTCGACCCTGACGCTCGCGGTGGCGCCCAGCAGGCCTTCACGGCGCAACCCTTCGGCAAACCGCGCAGCGGCGCGCATCGGGCCGACAGTGTGGGAGCTGGAAGGGCCGATGCCAATCTTGAACAGGTCGAACACGCTTAAAGACATGGTTGTTCTCCGGTTTCTTGTTATGGGAATTGGCGAAATCTGCGGCTTGAAAAAGATTCCTGTGGGAGCGAGCAGGCTCGCTCCCACAAGGGAAATGCGGTGTTGTGGGGGGGCGGGTAAACCGCCCCCTCATCCGTTAAGCGTAGCTTTCGATCGACGGGCAGGCGCACACCAGGTTGCGATCGCCGAAGACGTTGTCGACGCGACCGACCGGCGGCCAGTATTTGCCTTCGACCAGCGACGCAACCGGGTACACCGCCTGCTCGCGGCTGTACGGGTGCGACCACTCGCCGACCAGCTCCGCTGCGGTGTGCGGGGCGTTTTTCAGCGGGTTGTCGTCCTTGTCCAGGGTGCCGTTTTCCACCGCGCGGATTTCTTCGCGAATGCGGATCATGGCGTCGCAGAAGCGGTCCAGTTCTTCCCTGGATTCACTTTCGGTCGGCTCGATCATCAGCGTGCCTGCGACCGGGAACGACATGGTCGGGGCGTGGAAGCCGAAGTCGATCAGGCGCTTGGCCACGTCGTCGACGCTGATGCCGCTGCTGTCCTTGAGCGGGCGCAGGTCGAGGATGCATTCGTGCGCCACCAGGCCGTTGCTGCCGGTGTACAGCACCGGGTAGTGCTCTTCGAGGCGACGGGAAATGTAGTTGGCGTTGAGGATCGCCAGTTGCGAAGCCCGCTTGAGGCCGGCGCCACCCATCATGCGGATGTACATCCAGGTGATCGGCAGGATGCTCGCGCTGCCGAACGGCGCTGCGCAGACTGCGCCTTCCTTGCGTTCCATCTGCGCGTGGCCCGGCAGGAATGGCGCCAGGTGCGATTTCACGCCAATCGGGCCGACGCCCGGGCCGCCACCGCCGTGGGGAATGCAGAACGTCTTGTGCAGGTTCAGGTGCGAGACGTCGCCGCCGAACTTGCCCGGTGCGCAGAGGCCGACCATTGCGTTCATGTTGGCACCGTCGATGTACACCTGGCCGCCGTTGTCATGAATGATGCCGCAGATTTCGCGGATGCCTTCCTCGAACACGCCGTGGGTCGACGGGTAGGTGATCATCAGTGCGGCAAGGTGCTCGCGGTGCTCGATGGCCTTGGCGCGCAGGTCTTCGATATCGACGTTGCCACGGGCATCGCACGCGGTGACCACGACACGCATGCCGGCCATCTGGGCGGTGGCCGGGTTGGTGCCATGGGCGGACGACGGGATCAGGCAGATGTCGCGACGGTCTTCACCACGGCTCTGGTGGTAGGCGCGAATCGCCAGCAGGCCTGCGTACTCACCTTGCGAACCGGCGTTCGGTTGCAGCGAAATCGAGTCGTAACCGGTGGCGGCACAGAGCATCGCTTCCAGTTCGTCGGTCAGTTGCTGGTAACCGGCGCTTTGCTCGGCCGGCGCGAACGGGTGCAGGGCGCCGAATTCGGCCCAGGTCACCGGGATCATTTCGCTGGCTGCGTTGAGTTTCATGGTGCAGGAGCCCAGCGGGATCATGGTGCGGTCGAGCGCCAGGTCCTTGTCGGCGAGCTTGCGCAGGTAGCGCATCAGCTCGGTTTCCGAGTGATAACGGTTGAACACCGGGTAGCTGAGGATCGGTGACTGGCGAACCAGCGCGGACGGGACGGTGCTTTGTACCGCGGCAGCGAGCGCAGCGAAGTCCGGCAGCGCTTTGCCTTCAGACAGCAGGGCCCACAGGGTTTCGACATCGGCCTGGGTGCTGGTTTCGTCCAGGGACAGGCCCAGGCGTTCGGCGTCGACCACGCGCAGGTTGATCTGCTGGGCGCGCGCCTTGTCGTGCAGGCGGGCGGTGTTCGCGCCGGTGTTCAGCGTCAGGGTATCGAAGAAGTGGGCTTGCTCGACGACCAGGCCCAGGGTGCTCAGGCCTTTGGCCAGAATCGCGGTCAGGTGATGGATGCGCTGGGCGATCTGCGTCAGGCCTTTGGGGCCGTGGTAGACCGCGTACATGCTGGCGATGTTGGCCAGCAGCACTTGTGCGGTGCAGATGTTGCTGGTGGCTTTCTCGCGACGGATGTGTTGCTCGCGGGTCTGCATGGCCAGGCGCAGGGCCGGCTTGCCGAAACGGTCCACGGACACGCCGACCAGACGGCCCGGCATGTCGCGCTTGAACGCATCCTTGGTGGAGAAGTACGCCGCATGCGGGCCACCGAAGCCCAGCGGTACGCCAAAACGTTGCGCGCTGCCGATGGCCACGTCGGCGCCGAACTCGCCTGGCGGGGTGAGCACGGTCAGGGCCAGCAGGTCGGCCGCGACCGCGACCAGTGCATTGGCGGCGTGGAAGCGTTCGGTCAGTTCGCGGTAGTCGAACAGGTCACCGTTGCTCGCCGGGTACTGCAGCAGGGCGCCGAAGAATGGCGTCACGTCGCTCAGTTCGCGCTCGTCACCGACGACCACGTCGATACCCAGCGGCTCGGCACGGGTGCGCAGCACGTCGAGGGTCTGCGGGTGGCAATGGGCGGAAGCGAAGAACTGGTGGCTGCCCTTGTTCTTGCTCAGGCGTTTGCAGAAGGTCATGGCTTCGGCGGCAGCGGTGGCTTCGTCGAGCAGGGAGGCGTTGGCGATCGGCAGGCCGGTGAGGTCGCTGATCAGGGTCTGGAAGTTCAGCAACGCTTCGAGACGGCCCTGGGAAATTTCCGGCTGGTACGGGGTGTACGCGGTGTACCAGGCCGGGTTTTCCAGCAGGTTGCGCAGGATCGGCGCCGGCGTGTGGGTGCCGTAGTACCCCTGACCGATGTAGGTCTTGAACAGTTGATTGCGGGCGGCGATGCCCTTGATCAGCGCCAGGGCATCGGCTTCGCTGAGGCCGTCATCCATATCGAGCACGCTGGTGCCCTTGATGCTTTCCGGGATCACGCTGGCGCTCAACGCTTCCAGCGAGTCGAAACCGAGGCTGTTGAGCATGGCTTGCTCATCGCCGGAACGCGGGCCGATATGACGGGCGATGAATTCGTTGGCGGTGCTCAGGTTGACTTGAGTCATGTGCGTGCTCCTCAGGCTTCGGCGTTGGCTTTGATCAGGCGGTCGTAGGCGTCCTGATCGAGCAGTTTGGCGACCGCCGAGGCGTCGGCCGGCTGAAAGCGGAAAAACCAGCCTTCACCCAGCGGGTCTTCGTTGACCAGTTCCGGGCTGCTGTCCAGTGCCGGGTTGACTTCCAGCACGTCGCCGTCCAGTGGCATGTACACGCCGCTGGCGGCCTTGACCGACTCCACGGTGGCGGCTTCTGCGCCTTTTTCATAAGCCTGCAGCTCGGGCAGTTGTACGAAAACCACGTCGCCCAGGGCGTTCTGTGCGAAAGCCGTGATGCCGACGGTGACACTGCCGTCCGCTTCGGCGCGCAGCCATTCGTGATCTTCAGTAAAACGCAACTCGCTCATGGAAACTCCTAAGGGGCCAGACTCGTCTGGTGGACGCGGTTGAAAGGCTTTCGGGCAAAAGCCCTGCTTTTAATAAGGACGATACTTAGCAAGAACACGGCCAATGTTGTTTTTCCGTTATAAAACAATAAGTTATGTTTTGTAGTGAGCGCGCAAAGCGACCCGGGTGTAGCGAAATCGCTACAGGCTGGGGCGTGGAAAAAAGCATAACGGGATCAAAGCCTTGCACGGCGCTGATCAGGGAGGGGTGTATCGATTTCGTTCCGCTGTAGCGCTTTCAGTACAGGTGGAGGTCGTTTTTGAGCAGGCCAGGGACTGCCCAATGATCGTGGGAGCGAGCCTGCCCGCGAAGCGGTCTGTCAGTCGCCACCATGTTGGCTGTGACACCGCTTCGCGAGCAGGCTCGCTCCCACAGCAGGACGGAAGGCCTACGCCTTGTTGGGAATCCCATACTTGCGCAATCGATGGGCAATGGCCGTGTGGGACGTCTGCAGTCGGCTGGCCAGTTGCCGGGTCGAGGGGTAGCTGACGTAGAGCTTTTCCAGCAGGGTCTTTTCGAACGCTTCCACCGCCTGTTCCAGGCTGTCGACGTCGTTGTCGCTCTGGCGTGCCACGGAGGTGCCGGCGATGTCGAGATCGCCGATGTCCACCAGGGTGCTTTCGCAAATGGCGGCGGCGCGGAAGATCACGTTCTGCAATTGCCGAACGTTGCCCGGCCAGCGGTTGCCCAGCAGCGCCGGATAGGTGCCGGGCGCCAGTCGGCAGACCGGGCGCTGGATCTGCGCACAGGCCTGTTGCATGAAATAGCGGGCCAGCAGCAGGATGTCCTGGCCCCGTTCGCGCAGCGGCGGGACCTCGACGTTGAGGACATTGAGGCGATAGAACAGGTCTTCACGGAACGTGCCTTCGCTGACCATTTTTTCCAGGTCGCGGTGGGTGGCGCTGAGAATGCGCACGTTGACCTTGACCTCGCGATCCCCACCGACCCGGCGGAAACTGCCGTCATTGAGGAATCGCAGCAGTTTCGCCTGCAAGTACGGCGACATTTCGCCGATTTCGTCGAGAAACACCGTGCCCTGGTTCGCCAGCTCCATCAACCCCGGTTTACCGCCCCGTTGCGCGCCGGTGAAGGCGCCGGGGGCATAGCCGAACAGCTCGCTTTCGGCGAGGTTCTCCGGCAATGCCGCGCAGTTCAGCGCGAGGAACGGCGCGCTGTGGCGCGCGCTGATGGCGTGGCAGGCGCGGGCCACCAGCTCCTTGCCGGTGCCGGTTTCGCCCTGGATCAGCAACGGCGCATCCAGCGCCGCCACCCGTTGCGCACGGGCCTTGAGGGTGCGAATCGCCGGGGACTCGCCGATCAGTGCATCGAACCCTTCGGCATGGTCGTGGTGCAGCGCCGACAGGCGTTCGCCAATCCGGTTCGGCTGGTAGAGCGTCAGCAGCGCGCCGGCGTCGGTGATCGGCGTGGCGTCCAGCAACAGGGTCTGGCCGTTGACCGTGACCTCGCGCAGCGGTAAGCGGAAGCCCTGTTCCAGCAGGGCGTCGAGCAGCGCCGGATCGGCAAACAGGTCGGCCACGCTTTCACCGGCCGGCTCCCGACCGTACAGGGCAATCAGTGCCGGATTGGCCAGCAGCACCTTGCCAACGCTGTCCAGGGCCAGGACCGGATCGGTCATGGCGGCCAGCAAGGCGTCGAGTTGCAGGTGGCGGCGCTGGCCGGGAAGGATATCGACCACCGTCATCGCCTGCACGCCGCGCACGCTGAGCAGCGCATCGCGCAGCTCTTCGAGGACGTCGGGGCTCAGGGTCGGGGCGTCGATGTACACGTTGGGCGGAACCATTTCCACCGCATCCAGATTGAGGTTGCGCCCACCGAGCAAGGCCAGGACTTCCTGGGTAATGCCGACGCGGTCGATGAAGCTGACGTGGATACGCATGGGGCGGTTTTCAATCTGACGAGCGGAGGGTGGCAAGTATGCCTTGGAGCGGGGTAATGGTGAAATCCCGTGGGGGATTTGCAGGGGGACACCGATCCGCTGTGGGGGCGGGTTTGCTCCTACCTCGGATCGGTGGCGGGTTTATTCCAGATGCTCGGGTTTGACCGGGTCACCGGATTTCATGTCCAGTTGCAGGCGCACGTCCTCGAACATCGCGTCATAGTGCTTGTGGACCGAGCCGATGCTGCTGTGGGTCTTGGGGATGCCATATTTCTCGGCGATTTTCGTCACGTTGCTGGCGAAGTTGTAGGCCTGGTCCTTGGGCAGGAAAAACGATTCCTCCATGTCCTTGCCCTGCATGCTGCCTTGCAGGGTGAACAGCATCCCCTTGCCTTCCTTGGGGTCCTGCGTGACCTCGTATTTGAGGTGCAGGTTGTAGCTGACATCGTCAGGCGTCAGCGCATGACGCTCGATGTGCAAGTAACCGGGCTCGAACTTGGCCATTGACGGTTCTCCTTATATATAAGTTATCCCGGGCTTCGCCGTACTGATGCGGGTACCGGCCGTGCCTTGGACGATCGCCTCGATGTCCGACAGTGAACCGATCACCGCCGTTTTTCCAGTATGGCGTGCGAACTCGCAGGCTGCCTGAACCTTGGGGCCCATGGAGCCGGCGGCGAAACCGAGCTTTTCGATTTCGTCGGGATGAGCGTAGCTGATGGCTTTCTGGGTCGGTTTGCCAAAGTCGATGTACGCGCCGTTGACGTCGGTGGCGATCACCAGCAGATCGCTCTCGAGCTGCTCGGCCAGCAGCGCCGAGCACAGGTCCTTGTCGATCACGGCTTCCACGCCTTGCAGCTTGCCCTGGGCGCCGTACATCGTCGGGATGCCGCCACCGCCGGCACAAATCACGATGCTGCCTTTTTCCAGCAGCCATTTGATCGGGCGAATTTCGAAGATGCGCTTGGGCCGGGGGCTGGCCACCACACGGCGGAATTTGTCGCCGTCCGGGGCAATCGCCCAGCCTTTTTCGGCGGCGAGTTTTTCCGCTTCGGCCTTGGCGTACACCGGACCGATGGGTTTGGTCGGGTTCTGGAACGCCGGGTCGTTGGCGTCGACTTCAACCTGGGTCAGCAAGGTGGCGAAGGGCACTTCAAAGTCCAGCAGGTTGCCCAGTTCCTGTTCGATGATGTAGCCGATCATGCCTTCGGTTTCGGCGCCGAGCACGTCCAGTGGATATGGTGAAACCGAGGTGTAGGCCGCCGCTTGCAGCGACAGCAGGCCGACCTGCGGGCCATTGCCGTGGGCGATGACCAGTTGATTGCCAGCGTGGACCTTGGCGATTTGCTCGGTGGCGATGCGGATGTTGGCACGCTGGTTGTCCGCGGTCATGGGTTCACCGCGGCGGAGCAGGGCGTTACCGCCCAGAGCTACGACGATACGCATAATGCAGTCCTTCTCACAGATAAGTCCGAGGCTTTCTGTGGGAGCGAACCTGCACACGATGGCGGTATGACAGGCGACAACTGTGTCGACTGAAGTTGCGCTATCGCGAGCAGGCGCGCTCCCACATGGATCAATTGCAGCCGTTACAAATCAGCCAACGTCGACACCAGGATCGCCTTGATCGTGTGCATGCGGTTTTCCGCCTGCTCGAAGGCGATGCAGGCCGGCGACTCGAACACGTCGTCGGTGACCTCGATGCCGTTCTTCAGGTGCGGATACTGCTCGGCAATCTGCTTGCCGACCTTGGTATCGCTGTTGTGGAACGCCGGCAGGCAGTGCATGAACTTGGTGCGCGGGTTGCCGGTGGCTTTCATCAACTCGGCGTTGACCTGATAGGGCAGCAGTTGCTGGATACGTTCGGCCCAGGCTTCGACGGGCTCGCCCATCGACACCCAGACGTCGGTGTGGATGAAGTCCACGCCCTTGACCGCCGCTTTCGGATCTTCGGTCAGGGTGATGCGCGCGCCGCTTTCCTCGGCGTATTTGTTGCAGCGCTCAACCAGGTCGTCATGGGGCCACAGGGCCTTGGGCGCGCAGATGCGCACGTCCATGCCCAGCTTGGAACCGACCAGCAGCAGCGAGTTGCCCATGTTGTTGCGGGCATCACCAAGGTAGGCGTAGCTGATCTCGTGGATGGGCTTGTCGGCATGCTCACGCATGGTCAACACGTCGGCGATCATCTGTGTCGGGTGGTACTCGTCGGTCAGGCCGTTGAACACCGGCACGCCGGCGAACTTGGCCAGTTCCTCGACGATTTCCTGCTTGAAGCCACGGTACTCGATGGCGTCGTACATGCGCCCCAGGACGCGGGCGGTGTCCTTCATGCTTTCCTTGTGGCCGATTTGCGAAGAGTTGGGGTCGATGTAGGTGACGTTGGCCCCCTGGTCATAGGCCGCGACTTCGAACGCGCAACGGGTGCGGGTAGAGGTTTTCTCGAAGATCAGCGCGATGTTGTTGCCCTTGAGATGCTGCTGTTCGGTGCCGGTGTATTTGGCGCGCTTGAGGTCGCGGGACAGGTCGAGCAGGTAACGCAATTCGCGAGGGGTGTGGTGTTCCAGGCTCAGCAGATTGCGGTTATGAATATTGAAAGCCATGTCGGATCTCCAGAAATCAGTAATCGATCGGGTCGCGGATGATCGGGCAGGTCATGCAGTGGCCACCGCCACGTCCTCGTCCCAGTTCACCGGCGCTGATGGTGATGACTTCCACCCCGGCCTTGCGCAGCAGGGTGTTGGTGTAGGTGTTGCGGTCATAGCCGATCACCACGCCGGGCTCGACGGCGACCACGTTATTGCCGTCGTCCCATTGCTCGCGTTCGGCGGCGAAGCTGTTGCCGCCGGTTTCCACGACGCGCAACGCCTTGAGGTTGAGGGCGGCCGCCACGGTATCGAGGAAGTTGCTTTGTTCGCGGCGGATATCGATGTGCCCTGGTTTGCTTTCGTCAGGGCGCAGGGTGAAGGCGACGATCTGGTTCACCACCTCGGGGAAGATCGTCACAAGGTCGCGGTCGCAGAAGCTGAACACGGTGTCCAGGTGCATCGCCGCGCGGGATTTGGGCAGGCCGGCGACGATCACGCGTTCCACCGCCTTGTTCTTGAACAGGTTCAATGCCAGTTGGCCGATGGCCTGGCGGGACGAGCGTTCGCCCATGCCGATCAGCACCACGCCGTTACCGATCGGCATCACGTCACCGCCTTCGAGGGTGGCGCTGCCGTGGTCCTGGTCCGGGTCGCCGTACCAGATCTCGAAATCGGCGTTGGTGAACTGCGGGTGGAACTTGTAGATGGCGGTGGTCAGCAGGGTTTCCTGGCGACGCGCCGGCCAGTACATCGGGTTCAACGTCACGCCACCGTAGATCCAGCAGGTGGTGTCGCGGGTGAACTGGGTATTGGGCAGCGGCGGCAGGATGAAGCTGGAGTGACCGAGAAAGTCGCGGAACATCTTGATGGTCTCGCCGCCGAAACTGTCCGGCAGGTCATCGGCGGACACGCCGCCAATCAGGAATTCCGCCGCTTTGCGCGGTTCCAGGCTTTTCAGCCACGATTTGACTTCATTGATCAGGCCCAGGCCGACCGAGTTGCCGGTGACCTTGCGCTCCAGAATCCAGTCCAGCGCTTCGGGGATGGCGACGATGTCGGTCAGCAGGTTGTGCATTTCCAGCACATCGATTCCGCGCTCGCGCATTTTGGTGACGAAATCGAAATGGTCACGCTTGGCCTGGGCCACCCACAGCACATCATCGAAAAGCAGTTCGTCGCAGTTGTTCGGGGTCAGCCGCTGGTGGGCCAGGCCGGGGGAGCAAACCATGACTTTGCGCAGTTTGCCGGCTTCGGAATGTACGCCGTACTTAACTTTTTCCGTGGTCATTACAGTGATCCTCCAGACAAAACAATCGTTACAGGGTCAGGAAACCGTCGTACAGCCCGTACGCCGCCACCAGGGCGCCGACGATGACTGCCGCGAAGATCAGCTTCTCGACGTTGGTGAAAACCGGTTTGTTGACTTCAAGCTTGGCCTTGGCGAACAGGATCGCGCCGGGGGCATAGAGCAGGGCCGACAGCAGCAGGTATTTGACGCCACCGGCGTAGATCAGCCAGATCGCGTAGATCAGGGCGACAGCGCCGATGAACAGGTCTTTGCTGCGCTCGGAGGCCGCGTTCTCGTAACTCTCGCCACGCACCGCCAACAGCAATGCATACGCGGCCGACCACAGGTAAGGCACCAGGATCATCGAGGTGGCGAGGTAGATCAGCGACAGGTAGGTGCTGGCCGAAAACAGCGTGATGATCAGGAACAGCTGCACCATGGCGTTGGTCAGCCACAGGGCATTGACCGGCACATGGTTGGCGTTTTCCTTGCGCAGGAACTCCGGCATGGTGTGGTCCTTGGCGGCAGCGAACATGATCTCCGCACACAACAGCACCCACGACAGCAGCGCACCCAGCAGCGAGATGATCAGGCCGACGCTGATCAATACCGCCCCCCAATGCCCGACCACGTGTTCCAGCACGGCCGCCATCGAAGGGTTCTGCAGTTTGGCCAGTTCCGGCTGGGTCATGATGCCCAGCGACAGCACGTTCACCAGCACCAGGAACAGCAGTACGGTGATGAAGCCGATCACGGTGGCTTTACCGACGTCGCTGCGTTTTTCCGCACGGGCCGAGAAAATGCTTGCACCCTCGATGCCGATGAACACCCAGACGGTGACCAGCATCATGTTGCGCACCTGGTTCATCACACTGCCCAGGTCGGGGTTTTTCACGCCCCAGATGTCAGCGGTGAAGATGTCCAGCTTGAAGGCGAAAAGCGCGATAAGGACAAACAGCAGCAGCGGCACGACCTTGGCGACGGTGGTCACCAGGTTGATGAACGCCGCTTCCTTGATCCCGCGCAGCACCAGGAAATGCACGGCCCACAACAGCACCGAGGCGCCGATCACCGCGGCCGGGGTGTTCCCCTCCCCGAACACCGGGAAAAAGTAGCCCAGGGTACTGAACAGCAAAACGAAGTAACCGACGTTGCCCAGCCAGGCACTGATCCAGTACCCCCAGGCGGACGAGAAACCCATGTAGTCGCCGAATCCGGCCTTGGCGTAGGCATAGACACCGCCGTCCAGATCGGGTTTGCGATTGGCCAGGGTCTGGAACACGAAGGCCAGGGTCAGCATGCCAACCGCAGTGATTGCCCACCCGATCAGCACGGCACCGACATCGGCACTGGCCGCCATGTTCTGCGGCAGGGAAAAGATCCCGCCACCTATCATCGAGCCAACAACCAACGCAACAAGTGCACCAAGTTTCAGTTTTCCGGGAGCTTCAGACATCGCATGACTCCAGTGCAGGAGAAGAGAGACAACAGAATAAATCTGTTAGCAATTCAATCGTCTGACATAGATCAGTGCATGGGTGCATTCCATTGATAATGAAGCGCTTATGAAACCTTCCAGGGCATAAGGGGAATCGCCGGATAAGCCCTGTCCAGAGGCCTTGGTCAAATGAAATGGAAACAACAGCGTTTAACCCGAACTTTTAAGCTAGTTCTTTTTCCGTTTTGTGCAAATTTTGTCGGGCTTTTTGGATTTTGAAACGCCTTGTAAAAATCAACCGACAAAATCACGCTCTTCGCTAACGCGTATAGAATCATTGGCTATAAATAAGAGGCGAACTTTGGCGTTGTTCAATAAACGTTATTACCCTGTCCCTATTTAGTTAAATCCCATCATGTGACGGTTTCTCGATCATGGTTAATCTCCCGGCTCGATCGGGAAAATGGAGACGCAGGCATGTCGCAACCGACGCAAAAGCTCCGCCTGAGCGCGCTGATCGCGCTGGTGGTGGGTTCGATGATTGGCGGGGGGATCTTTTCCCTGCCCCAGAACATGGCCGCCCGCGCCGATGCCGGTGCAATCCTGATCGGCTGGGCGATCACCGCCGTGGGCATGCTGACCCTGGCCTTCGTGTTCCAGACCCTGGCCAACCGCAAGCCCGAACTGGATTCCGGGGTCTACGCCTACGCCAAGGCGGGGTTTGGCGACTACATGGGTTTCTCGTCCGCCTGGGGGTACTGGATCAGTGCCTGGCTGGGCAACGTCGGTTACTTCGTTCTGCTGTTCAGCACCCTGGGCTATTTCTTCCCGGTGTTTGGCCAGGGCAACACGCCTGTCGCCATCGGCTGCGCGTCGGTGTTGCTGTGGGCCGTGCATTTTCTGGTGATGCGCGGAATCAAGGAGGCGACCTTCATCAATCAACTGACCACCGTGGCCAAGATCGTCCCGTTGATCATGTTCATCGTCATCGCCGCGGTCGCCTTCAAGGCCGAGGTCTTCACCCGTGATATCTGGGGGCGCAGCAATCCGAATTTTGGCGGCGTGATGGACCAGGTGCGCAACATGATGCTGGTGACCGTGTTCGTGTTCATCGGCATCGAAGGCGCCAGCGTGTATTCGGCGCGGGCGGAAAAGCGCACGGATGTCGGGCGGGCGACGGTCATCGGTTTTCTCGGGGTACTGGCGCTGCTGGTGCTGGTGAACGTGCTGTCGCTGGGCATCATGAGCCAACCGGAACTGGCCAACCTGCAGAACCCTTCGCTGGCGGCGGTACTGGAACACATCGTCGGGCCCTGGGGCGCGTTGCTGATCAGCGTCGGCCTGGCGATTTCGCTGCTGGGCGCGCTGTTGTCCTGGGCGCTGCTGTGCGCCGAGATTCTGTTCGCCACCGCCAAGGACAAGACCATGCCGGCGTTCCTGAAAAAGGAAAATGCCAACCATGTGCCGGTCAATGCGCTGTGGCTGACCAACGTGATGATCCAGATTTTCCTGCTGATCACGCTGTTCTCCGCCGGTACTTACACCAGCCTGATCTACCTCGCATCCTCGATGATCCTGGTGCCGTACCTGTGGTCGGCGGCCTATGCCGTGTTGTTGAGCGGGCGGGGGGAAACCTACGAGCATGCGTCGGCGGAACGCACCAAGGACCTGATGATCGGCGGCATTGCCCTGGGGTACGCGGTCTGGCTGTTGTATGCCGGCGGGATGAAGTATTTGCTGCTGTCGGCGCTGCTGTACGCGCCGGGGGTGATTCTGTTTGCCAAGGCCAAACACGAGCAGGGCGAACCGCTGTTCACCCACATTGAAAAAGGCATTTTCACCTGCGTGATCATCGGCGCCGGGTTGGCGGCCTATGGCTTGTACAGCGGCCTGTTGTCGCTTTGACGGTCGGTGCGCCATCGTGAGCCGGCTCGCTCCTCCACTTGAACCGGGCCGCCCTTTGTGGGAGCGAGCCGGCTCGCGATGGGCCCGTCAATTCACCACCATTGCGCACGATGGGCGCCCAATTCCCCGGCGGCAATCGCCCATTGCACTGGAGTACCGGTGATTTTCAGTGGCACCTGCAACCGATGCGCCGGGCCCCACGCGGTCTGTTCGACCACCAGGCCCTGATCGTTTTCGTCTTCTGGGCGCAACGGTTGGTCGGTGCCTGCGCCATGCTCGATCAACAACCTCGCCATGCGCGCCAGGGAGAGTCGGGCCGACCCGCCCAGCCCGCTGTTCAAGCGCCGGGTCAACAGGGTGATCGCTGCAGCCGCCATCAGGTAGCCGGTCGCATGATCGAGCGCCTGCACCGGCAGCGGCAGCGGTTTGTCCGCCTGTTTCCACTGCTGGCCGGCCTCGGCGATGCCACTGCTCATCTGCACCAGGCTGTCGAAGCCGCGACGGTTCTGCCACGGGCCGCTCCAGCCGTAGGCATTCAGGCAGACGTCGATCAGGCCGGGGGCGAGCGCCTGGCGTTCGGCGACACCGTAACCCAGGTGTAGCAGGGCATCGGCCCGGTAGCCGTGGAGCAGAATGTCGGCATCCCTCAGCAGGCTTTCGAACAGCTGGCGATCAGACGTGTCGTGCAGGTCCAGGCGCGCGCAACGTTTGCCCAGGGTGACTTCAGGGACCACGCCCGGTTCGTTCCAGGTCGGCGGGTCGAGGCGCAAGACGTCGGCGCCGAGCCCCGCGAGGAAACGGCTGGCGACAGGGCCGGCGAGCACGCGGGTCAAGTCCAGCACCTTGAGCCCGGACAACGGTCGCGCCACCGAACCTGGCCAAGGTTGGGTGGGCTGGCGGTTGCCTTCGGTGAATGCGATCAGCGGCTCGCTGTTCACGGCCTGGCCCTGGGGATGGGCCTGCCATTGCGCCCAACTGCGCATTTCGGCAGCGCAGCCACCGGCGGCGACCACCGCGTGCTCCAGTTCGGTCTTGTTCCACCCGGCCACCTGTTTCGCCATCGCGGCGCGATCGGCACAGGCACCGAGCACGCTTTCGGCGGCAGCCCGGTGATGGGGGGCGTTGGTGTGCAGGCGAATCCAGCCGTCCCGGGTCGCGTAGTCGCCGGCAACCGGGTCCCACAGCGGCGGAACGCTCCAGCCGGTGGGGCGGATCGAGGTGGCGAACCAGAACGAGGCCAGGCGCCGGTCGACTTCAATATGGGGCAAGCGCCCGTTTTCCTGGTGCAACAGCTCGCTGACGGCTTGACCGGCGGCTGCAATGCTGGCGCTGGCCAGGTCGGTCACGGTAAACGCCGAGGGCAGGGCGCCCTCGGACGTGAACGGAATCGGGGTGTGGGGCAAGCCGAGCGCGGCTTGAATGGACGTGAGTAAATCAGTCATCGAAGGCCCTCCGGAGCGAGAGCCCGATCATAGATCAAAAAAGCGATGGCGCTGGATGAAACCTGTGGGAGCGGCGGTGGGGCTTCACACCCGGAACTGGTCCATCAGTTTCATCTGGTGGGTGGTCAGCGCGTTGAGCTGGCTGCTGATCTGCGCCGAATCGGTGGCCTGGCCGGTCAGGGTCTCGGTGACGGTGCGGATCGCCGAGACGTTGCGGTTGACCTCTTCGGCCACGGCGCTCTGTTGTTCGGCGGCGCTGGCGATTTGCAGGTTCATGTCGCTGATCACCGTGACCGCGTCGCTGATCTTGCCCAGCGCTTGCACCGCTTGCTGGATCTGCCCGGCGTTGCTGTGGGCCTGGGTCTGGCTCGAGTGCATGGTGGCGACCACGCCACGGGTGCCGGTCTGGATGCGTTCGATCACCAGGCGTATTTCCTCCACCGAGTCCTGGGTGCGCTTGGCCAGGTTGCGCACTTCATCGGCCACCACTGCAAAGCCGCGACCGCTCTCGCCGGCACGCGCTGCTTCGATGGCCGCGTTGAGGGCCAGCAGATTGGTCTGCTCGGCAATGCTGCGGATGACCTCCAGCACCGAACCGATCTGCTCGCTGTTGACCGCCAGGGCTTCGACTTCGGTCACGGCCTTGCTGACCTCGTCGGCCAGTTGGTTGATGTCGCGGGTGCTGCGCTCGATGATCGACAGGCCATCGCGGGCGGACTGGTCGGCACCCTTGGCCGCGTTGGCGGCGTTGGAGGCACTGTTGGCGACGTCGTGGGCGGTGGCGCTCATTTCGTTGGACGCGGTGGCCACCTGATCGATTTCACGGAACTGCACCTGCATGCCTTCGCTGGTCTGGCGGGCAATCTCCGAAGACTGGTCGGCGGTGCCCCGGGCGTCGGTGATGCTCTGCTTGATCTGCGCAATGGTCGGCTGCAGTTTGTCTAGGAAGCGGTTGAACCAGCCGACCAGTTCACCCAGCTCATCTTTCTTGCTGTAGTGCAGGCGCTGGGTCAGGTCACCGTCGCCGCTGGCGATCGCCTTGAGCATCTGCGCCACGCTGTTGATCGGCCGGGTCACACCCGACGCCGTCAGCCAGATCAACAGCAGGCCGATCAGGCCGGCGACAACCGCCACCGACACCGCCTGGATCGTGCCGCTTTGCTGGGCGTCATCAAGGACCGCCTGCAATTTCACCGAGTCGGCCAGCAGCACTTGCTTGGGCAAGTCGATGACCACCGCCCAGGCGTTGGCATCGGGAATCGGACTGACCGGGTAGACCGCGCGGATCAGGTCGCCCTGCTGGAGGATTTTCGCTGTCCCGGCGCCGAGCAGTTGCAGGATGTCCTTGCCTTCTGCGCCCAGGGCGTCGCTGATGTTTTTACCGACCTTGCCCGCGTCGGCCCCGTAGCCGGCGAGAACGCCGCTGCCGGAAACGATCAGCATGTGCCCGGCGTTGTTGAACAGCTCGCGCTGGGAGTCGACCGCCGCCGCTTGCAGGGCATCGAGGGCGATGTCGATTCCGACGACGCCGATGGCTTTCCCCTCCACCAGCAGCGGCAGGGAAATGGTGGTCATCAGCATTTCCTTGCCGTTGACAGTGTCGGCATAGGGGTCCAGCAGGCAGACGCGCCGGTTGTCGCGAGGGCAGGTGTACCAGCTGTTGTAGGGCGTGCCGTTGATGTTCTGCGTGGTCTTGGTCATGTCGTCTTCGACCATGATCGTGTTGATCCCTTCGCCGCCGGCACGGCTCCAGTAGCTGGCGAAACGTCCGATCTCGTTGGACTGTCGAGCGGCGTCATTGGCGAACTCGCTGTCCTTGCCATCCAGGCCATTGGGTTCGAACGCCAGCCAGATGCCCAGTACCCGGGTGTTGCGCTCGAACGCGGTTTTCAGGCTCTGGTTCAACTCTTCACGCACGGCACCGGCTTCGAGCGACCGCTTGGCGGCCATGGTGCGCATGTCCCTGATCTGGTCGGCCAGGGCAGTGACCACCAGCAGGCTTTCGCCGAATGTCTTCTGCAGCCGCACCGCCTGCTCGGCGGCCTTGGCCTGCAGTCGTTCCTGCACGCTGTCGGTGAGCATCTTGCTGCTGGAAGCGCTGACCAGCTCATCGTTCTGGTTGGTCTGGTAGAAGTTCATGCCGACGATCAGCATGACCACGCCCAGCAGGCAGAGACCGGAGAGCAGGACGATTTTCAGGCGAATGGACAGGGAGTCGAACATGGGACGAACTCAAGTAGGAATGAAGTGATGACGTGAGTCGAAGCCCGACCCGGTTCGCCAAATCCATTCAGCGCCATTGACTGCACATCGGCGTGCCGGAGAAGCGCATGAGTCCACTGCCGACGAACGGTCGTAGTTGAACGTTTGCGCGGGGAAATGTGCCGAAAAGACTGATAAAAACGGGAAAAAGCAGGGTGTATGCGGCGGGGAAAATGACCGGGACGTTCGGGTTCAGCAGCCTTGCGGCAGGGACTCCGGTCGGGTCCAGATCCACAGGTTGCCCAGGCTCATGCCCGCGATGGCGAGGTAGATCGGCCAGCCATGGTCGAGCATGACCAGCATCAACCCGGCGCACAGCAGCATGCTCGCGGTGGCGCTGACCTTGGCGCGTCGCGCGATGACCTTGCCATTGCGCCAGTTACGCAGGACCGGCCCGAACAACCGATGGTTTTCCAGCCAGGCACTCAGGCGCGGCGAACTGCGCGTGGCGGCCCAGGCGGCCAGCAGGATGAATTCGGTGGTCGGCAGGCCGGGTACGACAATGGCGATCAGTCCGATGGCCAGGCTGGTGTAGGCGAGTGCCCCGTACAGGAGGCGGGCGAGTTTTGAGGGTGAACGTTGGGGCATGCGGGTTCCTTGTGGAAGCGAGCCTGCTCGCGATGGCGATTTTCCAGTCACTGCGAAGGTGAATGTTAAATCTCCATCGCGAGCAGGCTCGCTCCCACAGGTGTTTATTCTCAGACGGGTTCGGGGGTGGTGGCGTAAGCCTGTTCCAACAATACGGTGAAACGGTTGAACGCGTCGATGGCGCCCTTGTCCAGTTCGGCTTCTTGGTCGGCGCTGAGTTCCAGCTCATCCAGGGTCTTGACGAAGGTTTTCCAGCCTTGCGCACGACCCCCGGCCGGTTCGCCGAGGTGGCGGGCGCCGAAGGTTTCGCTCAGGCCAAGGCCCACGGCGCGCTTGATCAGGAATGCCGCGCCCAGTTTCGAGCCTTCGGAGACGAAGAGCCAGCCCAGTGCCTCGGCTTTGCTCGGGTTGTTCACCGCACCGGCGACCGGTGCCGGCACTTCGGTGTCGAGGTCCGCCAGGTCGGCCTTGGCCGCCTCGGCCCGGCAGCGCGCGGGCAGGTCGCCGACCAGCGCAACCAGTTCCGGGTCGTTGTACAGCGCCACCAGTTCCGACTGGAACAGGTACTGCGCGACCACGAAGCGGGCGAAATTGGCCGAGGTCTCGAAGGGCGCGTGGGCTTTGACCAGGGCGTCCAGCTTGCTGTGAGGCTCGTGGGTGATCTGGTTCAAGCGTTGCGAACGCAAGGCAGGGCGTTGAGCAGTGTCCTGGGTCGTCATGAAATATCCTGCAAGAAGAGGGGGCTTGGTAACGAGACGTACAAGAAGACGCCTGACAGTAAAAAAACTCACTGTGCGGCTCGATGAAAACCGCACAGCGAGGTATTCAGGATCAGATGTCCCAGACCAGGTTGACCGCGAAGTTGCGACCCGGTTGAGTCAGGCGGTCGAGGTTGGCGGGGCTCACGGCCGCGGCCTCGCCGACGCCGTCGTAACCGCGCACGTCATCCCACAGCCAGTATTTTTTGTCGGTCAGGTTGTAGACACCGCCGCTGACGGTCACATCGTCGGTCACCTTGTAGTAGGCGCTCAGGTCGAGGATGCCGAAGCCCGGTGTCTTGAACTGGCTGCTGTAGCCATCCGGTGATTTGAAGGTCGTATCGTCGACACGATTTTTCTTCTTCACCAGCGTCCAACTGAGCAACCCGCCATAGTTGTCCTGGTCGTAACCGAGGCCGAACACGCCGGTCAGCGGGTTGACGCTGTTGATCGGCTGGCCGGTGTCGTTGTTGCGGCCATAGAGGTAGCTGATCGAGCCCTGGGTATAAAGGCCCTGCGGTGCGCCAAGGGTGTCGAGGTTCAGGCGACCCTTGAGTTCCACGCCCTTGATGGTGGCGTGTTTGATGTTGGCGCTGCGGAAGGTCGGTTCGTCATAGCCTGGGCGGACGGCGTCTTCGTCGATGAAGTCGCGGTACTTGTTGTAGAACACCGCGACGTCGAAAGAGCCCTGTTCGAAGTTGCCGCGCAGACCGGTTTCGTAGCCCTGGCTTTTTTCCGGGTCCAGGTCCGGGTTCGGTTCCACGCGATAGCCGGCCACGGTGTTGTCGAAACGTCCGTAGAGTGCTTTCGCGGTCGGGGTGCGGAAGCCTTCGGCGTACTGGCCGTACCAGGTGTAGTTGTCGTTGAAGGCGTAGGTCAGGCCGAACTTGGGCGAGACTTTGTGCCAGGTCTTTTTCTCATTGCTGACGGTGCCGCGACCGTCGGCCGACACGGTGTTGAGAAACTCCTGGGTGATGTGCGGCTTGAGCTCGGTGTAGTCATAGCGCAGGCCCGGCGTGAAGGTCCAGTTGTCCCAGTTGATCTGGTCCTGGGCGAACAGGCTGTAGGTGTTGATGGTCGGGTCCGGGAAGTCGCTGGATTTCACCAGCACGTCCTGAGAGCTGATGGCCCCCGCACCGGCGCAACGCAAGCCGACCGCCAGGCACGTGCCGCTGCCGCTGCGCGAACCGGTGACTTTCTGCTGCTTGAGGGTGGTGCCGTAGGTCAGCAGGTGCTCGGTGTCGGCGATGCTGAAGGCCTTGTCCAGTTGCGCGTCGAACACCCATTGTTTTTCTTCGTAGAGCGTCTCGCGGCTACGGATGACCCGGCGGGTGATCGGGTAGAAGTACTCCAGGGTGCTTTGATCGGTCTTGGCGATCTGATAATTGAGGCTCCACTTGATGTTGTCCGCCAGCAGGCTGTCGAGGGCGAAACTGTGCTCCAGGCCGAAACGTTCGCGGGTAATGGTGTCGTTACCGGTGCGCCACTGGTACATGCCGCCGGGCAGGATATTTACCGGAATCCCCGGCGCGCCTTTGTCGTAGGGGCCGCCGTAGGCGCTTTTCTGATCGGTGTCGCGGTCGTCCTTGTACTTCTCGTAGACCAGGCCCAGGCGCGAGTCTTCGTTGTAGTTCCAGCCGACCTTGGCCAGTACGTTGTAGGCCTGCACGTCTTCGGGGTTGGCGGTGGTGCGGCTCAGGCCGGTGCTGTTGTGGCTGCCGTAGGATTCGGTTTCATGACCGTCGCGCTGGCTGTAGTGCAGCAGGCCGTCGAACTGATCGGCACGCCCGGCGACGGTGGCGGACTTGAGCCAGCTGTCGTCGGCCGAGCTGTAGCCGGTTTTCAGGCGAGCGCCGACGTCCTTGCCAGGCTTGATGATGTCATCCGGGTCGAGGGTGAAGTAACTGACTGCGCCGCCAATGGCGTTGCTGCCGTAGAGCACCGAGGCCGGTCCGCGAAGGATCTCCACGCGCTTGATGATTTCCGGGTCGACATAGTTTCGCTGGCTCTTGGCGTAGGGCCCGTTGAAGAAACCGTTGGGGATTTCCACGCCATCGATCTGCGTCAGGATGCGGTTACCGTCGATGCCACGGATGTTGTAGCCGCTGATCCCGCCACGGGTTCCGGCTCCACCCACCGACACGCCCGGTTCGTAGCGCACCAGGTCCCTGATGTTGTTGACGTTGTTGCGGTCCAGTTCTTCGCGGGTCTGGACCGTGACGGTGCTGGGCACGCTGTTCACGTTCTGCTCGTTACGCGTGGCGCTGATGGTCACCTGCTGCAGATTGAGGGTGTCGGCACCGGTGCGGCGTTCGAGCACGATGTTGTTGTTGCCCAGTTTGCGGTAGCTCAGGTTGGTCCCCACCAACAGGCGTTCCAGGGCTTTCTCCGGCGGCAGGGACCCTCGTACACCTGGCGACGCGACGCCTTGTGCCAGATCGGCCGAAAAGCCCACCTGCCAGCCGGTGACCGTGGTGAAGGCATTGAGGGCCGAGACCAGCGGTTGCTGCGCGATGGCAAAGCTGTAATCGCCCATGTTGCGTGGGGTCTGCTCGGTGGCGGTCGCCGCCAGCAACGGTGCGCTGCCGGCCATGAGAATGGCGGCGGTCAGCAGGGAAAGGACGCGGGACGAAGAGGAAGAGGCGCAAGTAAGGCGAGAGGACATCGATAGTGCTCCGTGTCGCACGGGTTGTTATAGGTGCAGATAGGCATCCGAAGATGCGAATCAATTGCATTGGCTATAACGAGACGTACGGGCGTCGGCTATCGAGTAAAAATAATTCTCATTCAGTTCAGGATCACCAGCTTCGGGAATTCCTGAAGCCGCGCCGAGGTGATGTGGGCCAGTGAACGGACCACGTCCAGCGGCTGGTCGAGGCGATAGTTGCCGGTCACGGTGACATCGGCCAACTGCTCGTTGGTGTTGATGATCCAACCGGGGTAGTAGCGACGCAGTTCGGCCAGCACCTGATTCAGCGGGCAGTTCTCGAACACCAGTCGGCCCTGGACCCAGGCCAGTTCGGTGGCGGCATCGAGTTTGGCCGGGCGATCGAAGCCGTTGGGGCCGATGCGGATGCTTTCCCCGGCAGACAGGCGGATTCGCGCATCGTTACGGGTCGCGCGCAAGTCGACATCGCCACGCTGCACCTGCACCTGCGCCACGCCATCGAGGTAGCGCACCGCGAAGGCGGTATCGTGCACGCTGGCCTTGACCGGTCCGGCATCGATTTCCAGCGGCTGGCCGAGATGGGCGGGCACTTCGAAAAACGCTTCGCCCTGATACAGGCGGGCCACGCGCTGGCGATCGTTGATGGTGCTGGAAAACGCCGAATTGGTATTGAGCAGGACTTTCGAGCCGTCCTCCAGTTGCACGCGCTGGCGCTCGCCGACCACGGTCAGGTGGTCGGCCTGCAGGCGCATGGGCAGGTTGCTGAAACTGAACAGGCCGAGGATCAGCACGGCTGCCGTGGCCAGGGGTTTCCAGTGCGGGCGTAGGCGTGCGAGCACGGTGACTTTCGCTGGCCGCGTCGCCAGGTGTTGTGCGCATTCCGCCACCTGTGGACCCTCCCAGATCGCCCGGGCCTTGGCGTAGGCTTCGGCATGCAGGGCAGAGGCTTCCAGCCACTCGTTGAACTGCTGGCTCTGTTGCGCGCTCGGACTGTCCATCACGATCAACCAGTCCAGTGCCTGGTCCATCGCGCTTGCGGGGTCCTGCGCCGCAGGGGGCGCCGGAGAGTGGTGGATGTCCGTCACGGTGTTTCCTCGCAGTGTCTGTGCACGGCTGTTTTATGAATGAGGCCTGAAAGCGGCCAAGAGTAGCAAAGCCCGGCGGTTTCAGTCGTGGTTCAACCGGTCGGCGACACCGACGCAGATCGCCATGATCAGCTTCAGCTCCTTCTGTACGGTGCTCAATGACACGTCGAGCTTTTCGGCGATTTCCAGATAACTGTGCCCGTGCAAGCGGCTGAGGATGAAAATCTGTTGCTGGCGGCTGCTGAGTTCACTGAGGCTCACGTTCAAACGCTCCAGCAATTGTTTGGCATGGGCGGCGTCCTCGGCACTGCTGGCCGGCGCGGCGACGCTTTCGACCACGTCCGGCGGCACGTCGTCGAGCATCGTGCGCGACTGGATGCGCCGCGCCCGAAGATGGTCCAGCGCCAGGTTACGGGCGGTCTGGAAAACGAACGGCTCCAGGTGATCGATGGCCCGCTCGCTGAGGGCCCGGGTCACGCGCAGGTAGGTTTCCTGCAACAGGTCTTCGGCGGTGCTGTGATTGTTGACCATTCGCTCCAATGTGCGCAGCAGCGAAACCCGCTGGGCGATGAAGACGTGATTGAAGCGCGATTGACTCACGGGAAGACCTGATCCATTTCGATCAGATGATAATGCTTATCATCTGCGCGAGTGGTCAAGTGTTGATTTTCGCTGGTGTTCAACGAAGTCGAAAAACCGCTGGGAGCGGGTGAATGCCCTTTGGGAGCGGGCTTGCCCGCGAAAGCGGCCGGAGGTTTCGATGTTGGCGGTGCCGGCCCTAACGCGAGCAGGCTCGCTCCCACAGGTGGCCTGGGTGAACACAACCTTTGCATCCACCCCTAATGCCCTGCCTGGGAGACGTTACTCGGCGTTGCACAGCGCCAGGCAGTTATCGAGCATGCGGTTGGAGAAACCCCATTCGTTGTCGTACCAGGCCAGCACTTTGAGCAGCTTGCCGTTGGCCTTGGTGTGGTTGGCGTCGAAAATCGACGACAGCGGGTTATGGTTGAAGTCGCTGGAGACCAGCGGCAGGGTGTTGTAACCCAGGATTTTCGAATGCTGACTGGCCTGCCTGAGCAGTTCGTTGACTTCCTCGGCCGACGCTTCGCGCTTGAGTTGCACGGTCAGGTCCACCAGCGACACGTTGATGACCGGCACACGCACCGCCATGCCGGTCAGCTTGCCCGCCAGCTCCGGCAGCACCAGGCCGACCGCTTCGGCGGCGCCGGTCTTGCTCGGAATCATGTTCTGGGTGGCGGAGCGGGCGCGGTACGGGTCGGTGTGGTAGACGTCGGTCAGGTTCTGGTCGTTGGTGTAGGCGTGGATCGTGGTCATCAGGCCGCTTTCGATCCCCAGCTCGCGGTGCAGCACCTGGGCCACCGGGGCCAGGCAGTTGGTGGTGCACGATGCGTTGGAAATGACCTGGTGGGACTGGCGCAGGATGTCGTGGTTGACGCCATAGACCACCGTGGCGTCGGCGCCCTTGGCCGGGGCCGAGATGATGACTTTGCGCGCACCGGCCGTAATGTGTGCGGCGGCCTTGGCCCGGTCGGTGAACAGACCGGTGCATTCGAAGACCACGTCGATTCTTTCCGCAGCCCAGGGCAGGTCGGCCGGGTTGCGAATGGCGCTGACCGCAATACGGTCACCGTTGACGGTCAGGCTCTCTTGGTCGTGCTGGACATCGGCGTCGAACGTGCCGTGAACAGTGTCGTACTTGAGTAAGTGAGCATTGATCGCGCTGTCGCCCAGGTCGTTGATGGCGACGATCTGCAAATCCTGGCGGTAGCCCTGGGTATACAGTGCGCGCAGGACGTTGCGGCCGATACGGCCAAAACCATTGATTGCGATTCGAAGAGTCATTAACAGGGCCGCCGTCGATTTGTTGTTGGAATTACAAGATTATTCGCAAAAAAATAGAAAACAAGCCTTTTTAGTGGCAATATTTTGTTCAATCTACAACGAGTGACCTGAATCAACTGGTCCGAATGATCAAGCACACCGTCTGTCATTCCATCGACACCGGTCCCTGGTCAGCATAGACAATCAGGTCGCCACATCCGTTAGCCTGGAGTTCTGAACATGCATCCCCGCGTCCTTGAGGTCACCGAACGGCTTATCGCTCGCAGTCGTGCCACCCGTGAGGCTTACCTTGCGCTCATTCGCGGTGCCGCCAGCGACGGTCCGATGCGCGGCAAGCTGCAATGCGCCAACTTCGCCCATGGCGTGGCCGGTTGCGGCAGCGAGGACAAGCACAGCCTGCGGATGATGAACGCCGCGAACATCGCAATTGTTTCGTCATATAACGACATGCTCTCGGCGCACCAGCCGTACGAAGTGTTCCCGGAACTGATCAAGAAGGCCCTGCGCGAGATCGGCTCGGTCGGTCAGTTCGCCGGGGGCACGCCGGCCATGTGCGACGGCGTGACCCAGGGTGAGCCGGGCATGGAGCTGAGCCTGCCGAGCCGCGAAGTGATTGCGCTGTCCACCGCAGTGGCGCTGTCCCACAACATGTTCGATGGCGCACTGATGCTCGGCATCTGCGACAAGATCGTGCCGGGCCTGATGATGGGCGCGCTGCGCTTCGGCCACCTGCCGATGGTGTTCGTGCCCGGCGGGCCGATGGTCTCGGGGATTTCCAACAAGCAGAAAGCCGATGTGCGCCAGCGCTATGCCGAAGGCAAGGCCACGCGCGAAGAGCTGCTGGAATCGGAAATGAAGTCCTACCACAGTCCCGGCACCTGCACCTTCTACGGCACCGCCAACACCAACCAATTGCTGATGGAGGTCATGGGCCTGCACTTGCCGGGCGCCTCCTTCGTCAACCCGAACACGCCCCTGCGCGATGCCCTGACCCGCGAAGCGGCGCATCAGGTCACGCGCCTGACCCAGCAGAACGGCAACTTCATGCCCATCGGCGAAATCGTCGACGAGCGCTCGCTGGTCAACTCCATCGTTGCCCTGCACGCCACTGGCGGCTCGACCAACCACACCTTGCACATGCCGGCCATCGCCATGGCGGCGGGCATTCAACTGACCTGGCAGGACATGGCCGACCTCTCCGAAGTCGTGCCGACCCTGAGCCACGTCTACCCGAACGGCAAAGCCGACATCAACCATTTCCAGGCAGCAGGCGGCATGTCGTTCCTGATCCGCGAACTGCTGGACGCCGGGTTACTCCACGAGAACGTCAATACCGTGCTCGGCCATGGCCTGAGTCGCTACACCCAGGAGCCGTTCCTCGACAACGGCGAGCTGGTCTGGCGCGAAGGCGTGACCGAGAGCCTCGACGAAAGCATCCTGCGTCCGGTGGCTCGCGCGTTCTCGGCAGAGGGCGGCTTGCGGGTGATGGAGGGCAACCTCGGTCGCGGGGTGATGAAGGTCTCCGCCGTGGCGCTGGAAAACCAGATCGTCGAAGCCCCGGCCATGGTCTTCCAGGATCAACAGGACCTGGCCGATGCGTTCAAGGCCGGTCTGCTGGAGAAGGATTTCGTCGCTGTGATGCGCTTCCAGGGCCCGCGCTCCAACGGCATGCCGGAACTGCACAAGATGACGCCGTTCCTTGGCGTCCTGCAGGACCGCGGCTTCAAGGTCGCGCTGGTGACCGACGGGCGCATGTCCGGTGCCTCGGGGAAAATCCCGGCGGCCATTCACGTCAGCCCCGAAGCGTATGTGGGCGGCGCTTTGGCGCGCGTGCAAGAGGGCGATATCATCCGCGTCGATGGCGTCAAAGGCACCCTGGAGCTTAAGGTGGACGCCGAGGCATTCGCCGCACGCACGCCGGCCAAGGGCCTGTTGGGCAACAACATCGGCACCGGTCGCGAGCTGTTCGGTTTCATGCGCATGGCGTTCAGCTCCGCAGAGCAGGGCGCCAGCGCCTTCACTTCTGCCCTGGAGACGCTTAATTGAAACTGGCTTTGGTCGGTGACATCGGTGGGACCAACGCACGTTTCGCGTTGTGGAAAAACCAGCAGTTGGAATCGGTCCAGGTCCTGGCGACGGCCGATCATGCCAGCCCGGAGGAGGCCATTGCCCTCTACCTGAGCGGGCTCGGCCTGGCGTCGGGTTCGATCGGCTCGGTATGCCTGTCGGTGGCCGGCCCGGTGAGCGGCGACGAATTCAAGTTCACCAACAATCACTGGCGCCTGAGTCGCAAGGCGTTCTGCCAGACCCTGCAAGTGGACCGCTTGCTGCTGGTCAACGACTTCTCGGCGATGGCGCTGGGCATGACCCGTTTGCAGCCCGGCGAATTCCGCGTGGTCTGCGAGGGCACGCCGGAACCGCTGCGCCCGGCCGTGGTGATCGGTCCGGGCACGGGCCTGGGCGTCGGCACTCTGCTGGACCTGGGTGCCGGCCGTTTTGCCGCGTTGCCGGGGGAGGGCGGTCACGTCGATCTGCCTCTGAGCAGCCCACGGGAAACCCAGTTGTGGCAGCACATCTTCAACGAGATCGGTCATGTCAGTGCGGAAACGGCGCTGAGCGGTGGTGGCTTGCCGCGCGTCTACCGGGCGATCTGCGCGGTGGATGGGCATGAGCCGGTGCTGGATACGCCGGAGTCGATCACGGCCGCTGGCCTGGCAGGCGACCCGGTCGCCCTGGAAGTGCTGGAGCAGTTCTGCTGCTGGCTGGGTCGCGTGGCCGGCAACAACGTGTTGACCACCGGGGGGCGCGGCGGTGTGTACATCGTCGGCGGGGTCGTTCCGCGCTTTGCCGATTTCTTTCTCGAAAGCGGTTTTGCCCGGTGCTTTGCCGACAAGGGTTGCATGAGTGATTACTTCAAGGGCATTCCGGTGTGGCTGGTGACAGCGCCGTATTCCGGGCTGGTGGGCGCGGGTGTGGCGCTCGATCAATCCTGAGTTGAAATGCGATCAACTGTGGGAGCGAGCAAGCCCGCTCCCACATGGATCATGTGGTGTTTGCATATCCAGCGCTTGAGGCATAATCCGCCCCAATTTCAAACAACAAGGACGCCGCCCCCGTGAGCTCAGTCAACAAGTCGATATTGTTGGTCGATGACGATCAAGAGATACGCGAGTTGCTGGACACCTACCTGACCCGTGCCGGTTTCCAGGTGCGTACCACGCCCGACGGCGCCGGTTTTCGCCAGGCCTTGAACGAGGCGCCGAGCGACCTGGTCATCCTCGATGTGATGCTGCCCGACGAAGACGGCTTCAGCCTCTGCCGCTGGGTTCGCCAGCACCCGCGCCAGGCGCAGGTGCCGATCATCATGCTCACGGCCAGTTCCGACGAAGCCGACCGGGTCATCGGCCTGGAACTGGGCGCCGACGATTACCTGGGCAAACCCTTCAGTCCCCGTGAATTGCAGGCGCGCATCAAGGCTTTGCTGCGTCGCGCGCAGTTCGGGCAGGAGCGTTCCGGCGGTGAAGTGCTGGCCTTCGACGACTGGCGACTGGACATGGTCAGCCATCGGCTGTTCCACACCGACGGCGAGGAAGTGATTCTCTCCGGCGCCGATTTCGCCCTGCTGAAACTGTTCCTCGATCACCCTCAGGAAATCCTCGACCGCGACACCATCGGCAATGCCACCCGGGGTCGCGACCTGATGCCGCTGGATCGCATCGTCGACATGGCGGTCAGCCGTCTGCGTCAACGCCTGCGCGATACCGAAAAACCGCCGCGGCTGATCCGTACCGTGCGCGGCAGTGGCTACCAGCTGGCGGCCAATGTGGTTGCCAGCAATGGTCACTGAGTTCTTCCGCAAGCTGGCCAGCAAAGTACCGGTCCCGCGCTCGCTGCTCGGGCGGATGCTCCTGCTGACACTGCTGGCGGTGTTGTTCGCCCAGGCGTTGTCGAGTGTGATCTGGGTCTCGCAGTTGCGCGCCACGCAATTGGAGGGCCTGGTCACCAGTGCCCGCAGCCTGGCGCATTCGATGACGGCCAGTGTCAGTTACCTGCGCTCTTTGCCCGTGGCCTATCGCCCGCTGGTGCTCGACCAGTTGCGCAGCATGGGCGGCACGCGGTTCGTGGTGACCCTCAACGACAAACCCCTGGGCATGCAAGTGCTGCCGATCACGCCGCGCAAGCTGGCGGTGATGAAGGCCGTGGATGGCGTGTTGCGCCAGTCCCTTGGTCAGGACACGGACATCTCGGTGTCGTTCGTCAGTCCCGAGGATCTGCGCATCTTCAACGGCGGTCTGAAGCTCGATGAGTTGCCACGCTCCTGGGCGCATTACGCGCTGACCCTGGAGCCGGTGAACCCACCGGTGCTGGTCACGCAGATCCAGATGGCGCCGGGTGAATGGCTGTACATCGCCTCGCTGTTGCCCGAGCCCTACACCAGCCTGGAAGAGCAGGGCCTGCCGGCCCAGCAAGTGTGGTTCATTGTCCTCACCAGCGGTTTTCTCCTGCTGTTCATCGGCCTGCTGGTGCACTGGCAAAGCCGGCCGCTCAAGCGCCTGGCACGGGCGGCGCGGGAAATGTCGCTGGGGGCGGACGTCGAGCCGGTGGCACAGGGCGGCGGCAGTGAAGTGGTGGAAGTGGGTCGTGCGTTCAACGCCATGCGCGAGCGCATCAGCCGTTACCTCACCGAACGCAGCCAATTGTTCAGCGCGATTTCCCACGACCTGCGCACGCCGATCACCCGCTTGCGCCTGCGCGTCGAGCTGCTCGAAGACGAGAAGCTGCAAGCCAAGTTCGGCCGTGATCTGGATGAACTGGAGCTGCTGGTCAAAGGCGCGCTGCAATGCGTGAAAGACACCGACATCCACGAAAACATCGAGCCGGTGGACCTCAATCATGTGCTCGACTGCCTGGTCGAACCGTATCTGGCACCCCAAGGCAATGGTCGCGTGACCCAGGATGGCCGGGCGCTGGCGGCCTATCCCGGAAAACCCCTGGCACTCAAGCGCTGCATCGGCAATCTGATCGACAACGCTTTGAAGTACGGGCAGAACGCGCACCTGCATATCGATGACGACGAGAACGCCTTTGTCCTGCATGTCGATGACGAAGGGCCGGGCGTGCCGGAGCAGCGGCTGGAACAGGTGTTCGAACCCCACTTCCGCCTGTCCGGGCAGCAACAGGGTTATGGATTGGGGTTGGGGATCGCCCGCAACATTGCCCACAGCCATGGTGGCGAGGTCAGCCTGCAGAACCTGCGTGAGGGCGGGTTGAGGGTGACGCTGCAGTTGCCGCGCAATGCTGACTAGCCAGGACCGAGTCGCCCCCATCGCGAGCAGGCTCGCTCCCACAGGTTTCTCGTGTGTTCATGGATTTTGTGAACGACACAGGACCCTGTGGGAGCGAGCCTGCTCGCGATGGCGTCAGACCAGTCAACACATTCACGCAAGGCTGAATGTCACCATTCAGTGACATAACCCACCCCCTTCGTTACAAGCCCGCCGGCGCCCGTTGTTTAGACTGCCCTCCAGTCATAACAACAAGAAAGGCCGCCCATGCACACCACTCCACCCGTTCCCGGCAATTGGCTGGACGCACCGGCCCATCAGCCATGGCTCGCCGCCGAAGGCTTGCGCCTGCTGGCGTTTGCCAAGGCGTCGAAACTGCCCGAAGGTTTCGGCAACCTGGATGAAAAGGGCCGGCTGCCGGCCAATGCCCAGGCCGAAACGATGAACACCGCGCGCATGACCCACAGCTTCGCCATGGCGCATATTCAAGGTCTGCCGGGGTTTGCCGAGCTGGTCGATCACGGCGTCCAGGCGCTCAGCGGTGCGTTGAAGGATGCCGTGCACGGCGGCTGGTTCGCCAGCGCCCATCACGCCGATGGCAACACCGGCAAGGCCGCTTACCTGCACGCCTTCGTGGCCCTCGCCGCCAGCTCCGCCGTGGTCGCGCAGCGCCCCGGCGCACAGGCCCTGCTCGATGATGCGATGCAGATCATCGACACGCATTTCTGGAGCGAGGAGGAGGGCGCGATGCGCGAATCCTTCAGTCGCGACTGGCGTGACGAAGAAGCGTATCGCGGCGCCAACAGCAACATGCACGCCACCGAGGCATTCCTCGCCCTGGCCGATGTCACGGGTGAACAGCGCTGGTTGAGTCGTGCGCAGCGCATCGTCGAGCGCGTGATCCATGGCCATGCCGCGGCCAATGGTTACTTGGTGGTCGAGCATTTCGATCGCGACTGGCAACCCTTGCGCGAGTACAACCACGATAACCCTGCCGACGGCTTCCGTCCTTACGGCACCACGCCGGGCCATGGTTTCGAATGGGCGCGGCTGGTGCTGCACCTCGAAGCCGCGCGCGTGCAGGCCGGCATGCTGACGCCGGGTTGGCTGGTCAGCGACGCGCAACAACTCTTCGAACACAACTGCCGCCACGGCTGGAACATCGACGGCTTGCCGGGGATCGTCTACACCCTCGACTGGGACAATCGGGCGGTGGTGCGTCACCGCCTGCACTGGACCCATTGCGAAGCCAGCGCCGCTGCCAGCGCGTTGTTCAAGCGCACGGGCGAGGCGCAGTACGAAGCCTGGTACCGACGGTTCTGGGCATTTTGCGATCAGTATTTCATCGATCGCGAAGACGGCAGCTGGCACCATGAACTCAACCCGCAGAACCGGCCCAGTGCCGATATCTGGGCGGGCAAGCCCGATCTGTATCACGCCTGGCAAGCCGTGCTGATCCCGCGCCTGCCGCTGGCGCCGAGCATGGCCAGTGCCCTGGCAGGGTTGTCCCAGAGCATTTCCATGTAACCATGCGGTGACATTCACGCGTCCCTTCGTTACCTGCGAGGGGAACGCTCCTGTTTAAAATCCCATGCAGCGCAAGCACCAGACTTGCAATGCATAACAACAAGAAAGGTACTTCTAGATGAATGCGATTTCTCGCCTCGCTACTGTCATTTCTATCGCCTCCCTGTTTCCCCTCAGTGCCCTTGCCGACGCTTCCAAAGGTTCCGTGGAAGTCGTTCACTGGTGGACGTCCGGTGGCGAAAAGGCAGCGGTCGATGTGCTCAAGGCCCAAGTCGAAAAAGACGGTTTCACCTGGAAGGACGGCGCAGTTGCCGGGGGCGGCGGTTCCACCGCCATGACCGTGCTCAAGAGCCGTGCCGTGGCCGGTAACCCGCCAGGCGTTGCCCAGATCAAGGGCCCGGACATCCAGGAGTGGGGCAGCACCGGCCTGCTCAGCACCGACACCCTCAAGGATGTCGCCAAGGCTGAAAACTGGGATGGCCTGTTGTCGAAGAAAGTCTCCGACACCGTCAAATACGAAGGCGACTACGTGGCCGTGCCGGTGAACATCCACCGCGTCAACTGGCTGTGGATCAACCCGCAAGTGTTCAAGAAAGCCGGGATCGACAAAGCCCCGACCACCCTCGAAGAATTCTATGCCGCTGGCGACAAGCTCAAGGCCGCCGGCTTCATCGCGCTCGCCCACGGCGGCCAGCCGTGGCAGGACAGCACCGTGTTCGAAGACGTGGTGCTCTCGGTCATGGGCGCCGACGGTTACAAGAAAGCCCTGGTGGACCTCGACCAGAAAACCCTGGCGGGCGCCGACATGACCAAGGCGTTCACCGAGCTGAAGAAAATCACCACCTACATGGACCCGAACCGTGCCGGTCGTGACTGGAACATCGCTGCCGCCGACGTCATCAACGGCAAGGCCGGCATGCAGATGATGGGTGACTGGGCCAAGAGCGAATGGACGGCGGCGAAGAAAGTCGCCGGCAAGGACTATCAGTGCGTGGCCTTCCCGGGCACCGACAAATCCTTCACCTACAACATCGATTCGCTGGCCGTGTTCAAGCTCAAGGCCGATCGCAAGGGTGACATCGCCGCGCAACAGGACCTGGCCAAGGTCGCGTTGGGCACCGACTTCCAGAAAGTCTTCAGCATCAACAAGGGATCGATTCCGGTCCGCACCGACATGCTGAACGAGATGGACAAGCTCGGCTTCGACGCCTGCGCGCAAACCGCGGCCAAGGACTTCCTGGCGGATGACAAGACCGGCGGCCTGCAACCGAGCATGGCGCACAACATGGCCACTTCCCTGGCCGTGCAAGGCGCGATCTTCGACGTGGTCACCAACTTCATGAACGACAAGGACGCCGACCCGGCCAAGGCCAGCGCGCAATTGGCTTCGGCGGTCAAAGCGGCGCAGTAATCATATCCCTGCGTGGATTCCCCTGTGGGAGCGAGCCTGCTCGCGATAGCTGACTGACATCCATCTCGATGTCGGCCGGTACACCGCTAACGCGAGCAGGCTCGCTCCCACACGGGGGCTCCTGCGATCCTTACTTCTTCACCTGGATTATCCCGATGAGCTCTGTGGCGGTTTTCAGCAAAGCCTCACCGTTCGATGCGCTGCAGCGCTGGTTGCCCAAGTTGGTACTGGCGCCGAGCATGCTGATCGTGCTGGTTGGTTTCTACGGTTACATCATCTGGACGTTCATTCTGTCCTTCACCAATTCCAGCTTCATGCCGAGCTACAAGTGGGTCGGCCTGCAGCAATACATGCGCCTGATGGACAACGACCGCTGGTGGGTCGCGAGCAAGAACCTCGCGCTCTTCGGCGGCATGTTCATCGGCATCAGCCTGATCCTCGGCGTGTTCCTCGCCGTGCTGCTGGACCAGCGCATTCGCAAGGAAGGCTTCATTCGTACCGTCTACCTGTACCCGATGGCACTGTCGATGATCGTCACCGGTACCGCGTGGAAATGGCTGCTCAACCCGGGCCTGGGCCTGGACAAGATGCTGCGTGACTGGGGCTGGGAAGGCTTCCGTCTGGATTGGCTGGTGGATCAGGATCGCGTGGTCTATTGCCTGGTGATCGCCGCCGTGTGGCAAGCCTCGGGCTTTGTGATGGCGATGTTCCTCGCCGGCCTGCGCGGCGTCGATCAGTCGATCATCCGTGCCGCGCAAGTCGACGGCGCGAGCCTGCCGACCATCTACCTGAAGATCGTGTTGCCGAGCCTGCGCCCGGTGTTCTTCAGTGCCTTCATGATCCTCGCGCACATCGCGATCAAGAGCTTCGACCTGGTCGCGGCGATGACGGCGGGCGGTCCGGGCTACTCGTCCGACCTGCCGGCGATGTTCATGTATTCCTTCACCTTCAGCCGAGGACAGATGGGCATCGGGTCGGCCAGCGCCATGCTGATGCTCGGTGCCGTGCTGACCATTCTCGTGCCGTACCTGTACTCCGAGCTGCGAGGCAAGCGCCATGACTAATCAACTCGGCAAACCGGCGCTCAGCTTCAGCCGCATCGCCATCTACGCCACCTTGCTGCTGGCGGCGGCGGTGTACCTGATCCCGCTGGTGGTGATGCTGCTGACCAGTTTCAAGACCCCGGAAGACATTCGCACCGGCAACCTGCTGAGCTGGCCGGCGGTGATCGACGGCATCGGCTGGGTCAAGGCCTGGGACGTGGTCGGCGGCTACTTCTGGAACTCGGTGAAAATCACCGTGCCGGCCGTGCTGATCTCGACCTTCATTGGCGCAATGAACGGCTACGTACTGTCGATGTGGCGTTTCCGCGGCTCGCAACTGTTCTTCGGCCTGCTGCTGTTCGGTTGCTTCCTGCCGTTCCAGACCGTGCTGCTGCCGGCCTCGTTCACCCTGGGCAAGTTCGGCCTGGCCAACACCACCACCGGCCTGGTGCTGGTGCACGTGGTCTACGGCCTGGCGTTTACCACGCTGTTCTTCCGCAACTACTACGTGAGCGTTCCGGATGCGCTGGTCAAGGCCGCGCGCCTGGATGGCGCGGGCTTCTTCACCATCTTCTGGAAGATCCTGCTGCCGATGTCGATCCCGATCGTCATGGTCTGCCTGATCTGGCAGTTCACCCAGATCTGGAACGATTTCCTGTTCGGCGTGGTGTTCGCCAGTGGCGATGCCCAGCCAATCACCGTGGCCCTGAACAACCTGGTCAACACCAGCACCGGGGCCAAGGAATACAACGTTGATATGGCGGCCGCGATGATCGCCGGGCTGCCGACACTGCTGGTCTACATATTCGCTGGCAAGTATTTCCTGCGTGGGCTGACGTCCGGCGCGGTCAAGGGGTAGAAACATGGCAACTCTCGAATTACGCAACGTCAACAAGACCTATGGCGCCGGTTTGCCGGACACCCTGAAAAACATCGAGCTGAAGATCGACGACGGGGAATTCCTGATCCTGGTCGGCCCCTCGGGTTGCGGCAAATCCACGCTGATGAACTGCATCGCCGGCCTGGAAACCATCAGCGGCGGGGCGATCCTGGTGGACGACGCCGACATCAGCGGCATGAGCCCGAAAGACCGGGACATTGCCATGGTGTTTCAGTCCTACGCGCTGTACCCGACCATGAGCGTGCGCGACAACATCGCGTTCGGCCTGAAGATCCGCAAGATGCCGACCGCCGAAATCGACGAGGAAGTCGCCCGTGTCGCCAAGCTGTTGCAGATCGAGCACCTGCTGGGCCGCAAGCCCGGCCAGCTCTCCGGTGGCCAGCAGCAGCGCGTGGCGATGGGCCGTGCCCTGGCGCGGCGGCCGAAGATCTACCTGTTCGACGAACCGCTGTCCAACCTCGATGCCAAGCTGCGGGTCGAGATGCGCACCGAAATGAAACTGATGCACCAGCGCCTGAAAACCACCACGGTCTACGTGACCCACGACCAGATCGAAGCGATGACCCTGGGCGACAAGGTGGCGGTGATGAAGGACGGCATCATCCAGCAGTTCGGCACGCCGAAGGACATCTACAACAACCCGGCCAACCTGTTCGTGGCGAGCTTCATCGGTTCGCCGCCGATGAACTTCATCCCCCTGCGCCTGCAACGCAAGGACGGCCGTCTGCTGGCGCTGCTCGACAGCGGCCAGGCGCGCTGCGAATTGCCGCTGGGCACGCAGGACGCCGGTCTCGAAAACCGCGAAGTGATCCTTGGTATCCGCCCGGAGCAGATCGCACTGGCGACCAGCGACGGCAATGGATTGCCGACCATTCGCGCCGAGGTGCAAGTCACCGAACCGACCGGACCCGACACCCTGGTGTTCGTCAATCTCAACGAGACCAAGGTCTGCTGCCGCCTGGCGCCGGATGTTGCGCCGCAGGTGGGCGAGACCCTGACCCTGCAGTTCGACCCCTCGAAAGTGCTGCTGTTTGATGCGAAGACCGGGGAACGCCTCGGCGAGGCCGGTGTGCCGAAGGTCGGGAACCACGCGGCGAACGTCGCTCAATTCAAGGGCCGCTGAAGAACACGTGCGGGAGCGGGCCTGCTCGCTCCCACCAGGGGGAAATCCGTGACGGGCGGCCTGTCGTCCGCCACAACCGCTGTAACCGCGTTAAACAAAAGTTAATAACAATAAAACGAGGAATGTAGGGATGAAGAAGAACAACAACGCCCAGTTGATCTGCCAGTTATCGGCAGTTGCGGCAATGATGCTGGCCGGTAGCGTCCAGGCGGCTGACGCGTTTGCCGCCGACTCCGAATGGATGACCGGTGACTGGGGTGGTGAGCGGACCCGCCTGATCGAGCAGGGTATCGACATCAAAATGGATTACGTCGGTGAAGTCGGTGGCAACCTGCACGGCGGCTACAACAACGACAAGACGGCGCGTTACTCCGACCAGTTTGGCCTCGGCGTCGCCCTGGATCTGCAAAAGCTCTGGGGCTGGGATAACACCCAGGCGAAGATCCAGCTGACCAACCGTAACGGCGAAAACATCTCCAACGACCGCGTGGGCGACCCGCGTGCCGGCACCCTGAGTTCGTCCCAGGAAGTCTACGGCCGTGGCCACATGGTTCGCCTGACCCAACTGTGGATCAAGCACCAGTTCCTCGATGGCAAGCTGGACGTCAAGGCCGGTTACTTCGGTGAAGGCGAAGACTTCAACACCTTCCCGTGCGAATTCCAGAACCTGGCGTTCTGCGGTTCCCAGGTGGGTAACTGGGCCACCAACATCTGGTACAACTGGCCGGTCAGCCAGGCGGCCATCCGCGTGAAGTACAACATCTCGCCGGAGTTCTATGCGCAGATCGGCGCCTATAACCAGAACCCGTCGCAACTGGAACACGGCAACGGCTTCAAGCTCAGCGGCAGCGGTACCAAGGGCACCGTGCTGCCGGTGGAACTGGTGTGGTTGCCTAACCCAGGCAATCTGCCGGGCGAATACCGTGTCGGTTACTACAAGAGCACGGCCAAGGCCGATGACGTTCGTGAAGACGTGAACGGTGATGACGCGGCCACCAGCGGCAATGCCTATCGCAGCCACAGCAGCAAGTCCGGCTACTGGTTCGTGGCGCAGCAACAACTCACCAGCCACAACGGTGACGCGTCGCGCGGTCTGACCCTTTCCGCCAACGCAACCTTCCACGACAAGGACACCAACATCGTCGACAACTACCAGTCGCTGATGCTGGTGTACAAGGGCCCGTTCGATGCGCGTCCGAAGGATGACGTCGGTATCGGTTTCGCCCGTATCCATGTCAACGATGACGTGAAGAAGAACGCCGAGCTGGTCAACGCTGCCAATGGTGTCGGCGATTACCAGGACCCGTTGTTCTCGCCCCTGCGCGACACCGAATACAACTACGAAATCAACTACGGCTTCCATGTGACCAACTGGCTGACCGTGCGTCCCAACCTGCAATACATCACTCACCCAGGCGGTGTGGATGAAGTCGACAACGCGCTGGTCGCCGGTCTGAAAATTCAGTCGGTGTTCTAACGCTGTTGCGATAAGCTCCTCTCTATGTGCGCATTTTTGCGGACGGCCCAGGCTGTCCGCTTTTTTTTGGGAGGGCGGCGCACCCCGGTGGCAGATGAATTTCAGGACCGTGGCACATGCATGAGCATCCGCTACAACGCTTCTTCAAATCCTTGCGCGAACGTCCGGTGTTCGCCTGGGAGCGCTATCAGAAGCGCGATGTGCTGGTGATCGATCACCCGCTGTGTCAGGCGGTGTTCAGCCGGCAAGGCGCGCAATTGCTGCACTTTCAGCCCAGGGGGCAGAAACCCTGGCTCTGGTGCGCGGCGAGATGGCCACACGTGGGCGCCATTCGCGGTGGCGTGCCGGTGTGCTGGCCGTGGTACGGCCGGCATCCGAGCGAAAACGCCTGGCCGTCCCATGGCTGGGCCCGCTTGCTTGACTGGAAGCTGCTCGACAGCCGCCATGACGACGACGGTGTGCGCCTGCACTGGCGCCTGGAGTTGTGTGACTGGCAGGTGGACCTGCATGCGCACCTGGGCGAGCGCATGGAATTGCGCCTGAGCACCGAGCATCAGGACAGCCTGCCGTGCCAGTTGAGTCAGGCGTTGCACGCCTATTGGCGTATTGGCGACGTCGGTGAGGTAGCGCTGTCTGGGCTCGAAGGCGCGCAGGGTTACGACCAGCTCAACCGTCAGGTTTGCCAGCAGGAAGGCGAGTTACGGGTGGAGGGCGGCTGTCAGCGGGTGTTCCAGCACGAGGGTGAATTGCAGCTCAAGGACCATGCCTGGCAGCGCGAATTGTGCATCGATACCGGCGAAACCGCCGATACGGTGGTCTGGCATCCCGGCTCGCGGCCGTTGCTGGGGGTGAGCTGGGACGAGGTGTCGGAGTTTGTCTGCGTGGAAGCCGCCAGCGGTGGCACCGATAGCCTTTGCCTCAAGCCTGGAGAGCGGGCGCACTTGAGTTTGCAGGCGCGGGTGGGGGTTTAGGCGCCGGGACTGTGGTGTCGCATCTGGCTTCATCGCGAGCAGGCTCGCTCCCACAGGTTTTGTGCTCGACGCGATCACTGTGGGAGCGAGCCTGCTCGCGATGGCGGAGGATCTGCCACTGCAGATTCTGGATCAGTTGAACTCATCCCCCACCGGATACCGGCTCGCATTCAGGCTTTCCTTGATCTTGCGCAAATGCGGCTGGAAATCCACGCCACGGCGCAGGGTCATGCCGGTGGCCAGTACGTCCAGCACCGTCAGTTGAATGATCCGCGAGGTCATCGGCATGTAGATGTCGGTGTCTTCAGGCAGCGGAATGTTCAGGCTCAAGGTACTGGCCTTGGCCAGCGGTGAGTTTTCGGCGGTCAGGCCCAGCACCGAAGCGCCGTTTTCCCGGGCGATACGCGCCACTTCCACCAGTTCGCGGGTGCGGCCGGTGTAGGAAATGATCACGAACAGTTCACCGGTGTGCGCCACCGAGGCAATCATGCGCTGCATCAGCACGTCGGCATGGGCCGTGACGGCCAGGTTGAAACGGAAGAACTTGTGCTGCGCATCCAGTGCCACCGGCGCGGAGGCGCCGAGGCCGAAGAAGTGGATCTGCCGGGCCTGGATCAACAGGTCGACGGCGCGGCTGATCAGGCTCGGGTCCAGGGCTTGCAGAGCGCTGTCCAGGGAGGCAATGGCACTGCCGAAAATCTTCTTGGTATAGGCTTCCGGGTTGTCGTCGGCTTCCACTGCGCGGCTGACGTACGCGGCGCCGCTGGCCAGGCTCTGGGCCAGCTGCAACTTGAGTTCCGGGTAACCGCTGACGCCGAACGAACGGCAGAAGCGGTTGACCGTCGGTTCACTGACCGAAGCGGCCTGGGCGAGGGCGGCAATGCTGAACCGGGTGGCCTGCTGTGGGTTGAGCAGGATCACCTCGGCGACTTTGCGCTCGGCCTTGTTCAGCTCTTCAAGGCGATTCTGGATCTGCTCCAGTAAATTTCGCACGCGGTCCATATAAGCATCCTTGACACCTGCGCGGATAAGCGCACGGCTATGCAAAAAGGGCCTTTGATGGGGCCCGTAACGGTGGCCTATCCTACTGATGGCTCCGACCGACCACCACTCGGAATCTGTATTTTGCGGAAATGTTGTGGTTATTACTACATTTTCCCTTGAGTGATGCCTTGAAAAAAGGTATTTGTAGCTTAACTTGATAAAAGAACAAACATCATGCCTTCGATTACGGTTGAACCGTGCACCTTCGCCCTGTTCGGCGCCCTTGGCGACCTGGCCTTGCGCAAGCTGTTTCCTGCCCTGTATCAGCTCGATGGCGCCGGCCTGCTGCACGAGGACACGCGCATCATCGCGCTGGCCCGTGAGCCCGGCAGCGAGCAGGAGCACCTGACGTTCATCGCTTCCGAGCTGCGCCGATATGTCGGTGCCAAAGAGCTGGACGAAGCAGTGGTCGAACGTTTCCTGGCGCGCCTGACCTATCTGCATGTCGATTTCCTCAAGTCCGAAGATTACGTGGCCCTGGCCGAACTGGCCGGCACCACCCAGCGACTGATTGCCTACTTCGCCACGCCGGCCGCCGTCTACGGTGCGATCTGCGAGAACCTGGCCAAGGTCGGCCTGGCGGAAAACACCCGTGTGGTGCTGGAAAAACCCATCGGCTCGGACCTCGAATCCTCGCGCACGGTCAATGACGCCGTGGCGCAGTTCTTCCCGGAGAACCGCACGTACCGCATCGACCACTATCTGGGCAAAGAGACCGTCCAGAACCTGATCGCCCTGCGTTTCGCCAACAGCCTGTTCGAAACCCAGTGGAACCAGAACTACATCTCCCACGTGGAAATCACCGTGGCCGAGAAAGTCGGGATCGAAGGCCGCTGGGGCTACTTCGACAAGGCCGGCCAATTGCGGGACATGATCCAGAATCACCTGCTGCAGCTGCTCTGCCTGATCGCCATGGACCCGCCGGCCGACCTGTCCGCCGACAGCATCCGTGACGAGAAAGTCAAAGTGCTCAAGGCCCTGGCGCCGATCAGTCCGGAAGGCCTGACCACGCAGGTGGTTCGCGGCCAGTACATCGCCGGTTACAGCGAAGGCAAACCGGTGCCGGGCTATCTTGAAGAGCCCAATTCCAACACCCAGAGCGACACCGAAACCTTCGTCGCCCTGCGTGCCGACATCCGTAACTGGCGCTGGGCCGGCGTGCCGTTCTACCTGCGCACCGGCAAGCGCATGCCGCAGAAGCTGTCGCAGATCGTCATCCATTTCAAGGAACCGTCGCACTACATCTTTGCGCCGGAACAGCGTCTGCAGATCAGTAACAAGCTGATTATCCGCCTGCAACCGGACGAAGGCATTTCCCTGCGGGTGATGACCAAGGACCAGGGCCTGGACAAGGGCATGCAACTGCGCAGCGGTCCGCTGCAACTGAATTTTTCCGACACCTGGCGCAGCGCACGGATTCCCGATGCCTACGAGCGATTGTTGCTGGAAGTGATGCGCGGCAATCAGAACCTGTTTGTCCGCAAAGATGAAATCGAAGCCGCGTGGAAGTGGTGTGACCAGTTGATCGCCGGCTGGAAAAAGTCCGGCGATGCGCCCAAGCCGTACGCGGCCGGGTCCTGGGGGCCAATGAGCTCCATTGCACTGATCACGCGGGACGGGAGGTCGTGGTATGGCGATATCTGATTTGAAACTGCCGCAGGGCGTCAGCGCCCATGCGTTCAAGAGCCCGGTGCTGTTGGCCGAGAGCCTGGCGCTGAACGTGGCCAAGCAATTGAGTGCGGCGATCGACACTCAGGGCACCGCGACGCTGGTGGTCTCCGGCGGTCGCAGTCCCGTGGCGTTTTTCCAGCATTTGGCCAAGCAGGCGCTGGACTGGTCTAACGTCGTGGTCAGCCTGGCGGACGAGCGCTGGGTGCCGGTGGAGCACGCCGACAGCAATGCCGGTCTGCTCAAGAAATACCTGTTGCAGGGGCCGGCAGCCAAGGCGCAATTCCTCAGCCTGTACAGCGCCAGCGCCAATCTGGAACAGGCCGCCGAGCACGCCGACCGGTTGCTCTCCGAATTGCCGGTGATCGACGTGCTGGTGCTGGGCATGGGCGACGACGGGCATACGGCGTCGCTGTTCCCCAACAGCCCGAACCTCGCCGAGGCCTTGAAGGCCGACGGCACGCGTCGATGCTATCCGATGCTGGCGCCGACCGTGCCGCATCAACGCCTGACCATGAGTCGTGCGCTGCTGGCATCGGCCAAACACAAGATTCTGTCGATTTCCGGTCAGTCCAAGCTGACCACCCTGAACACCGCACTGGCCGGTGACGATGTCGCCGCACTGCCGATTCGCGCATTTCTGCAACCTACGTTAGAGATTTACTGGTGCCCATGAGCCAAGGAACAGCCGCTATGACAAACCCATCCCCGACCGTTTCCATGGCGGATAAAGTTGCCCTGATCGACAGCCTCGCCGCCAAGGCGCGGATCCTGCCGGTGATCACCATCGCTCGTGAACAGGACGTCCTGCCGCTGGCCGATGCCCTGGCCGCCGGTGGCCTGACCGCCCTGGAAGTGACCCTGCGTTCGCAGTTCGGCCTCAAGGCGATCCAGATCCTGCGCGAGCAGCGTCCGGAGCTGGTGACCGGTGCCGGTACCGTGCTCGATCGGCAGATGCTGGCGGCTGCCGAAGCGGCCGGTTCGCAATTCATCGTGACCCCGGGCATTACTCGTGACCTGCTGGAAGCCAGCGTCGACAGCCCGATTCCGCTGCTGCCGGGCATCAGCAACGCGTCGGGCATCATGGAAGGCTATGGCCTGGGCTATCGCCGCTTCAAGCTGTTCCCGGCGGAAGTCAGCGGTGGCGTCGCAGCCATCAAGGCCCTCGGCGGCCCGTTCGGCGAGGTGAAATTCTGCCCGACCGGCGGCGTCGGCCCGGCCAACATCAAGAGCTACATGGCGTTGAAAAACGTCATGTGCGTGGGCGGTAGCTGGATGCTGGATCCCGAGTGGATCAAGAACGGCGACTGGGCCCGCATTCAGGAATGCACCGCCGAGGCCTTGGCGCTGCTGGACTGATCGACCCGACACTTCGTTGTGTGTTCTACGGCTTTTGGGTGCGCTTGGTCGGCGCACCTTTTTTTTGCCCGCCAGAAAGCCACCGTCGCGCGCCGGTAGGCGCGAGCCTGCTCGCGAGAGTCGTCAGCGGTGACGCGGTTTGTCAGGAGGCCAGCGGTGTCTGGACCTTCCTCGCGAGCAAGCTAGCTCCAACAGGGAGAGGGCATCAGCTCAGCTGTGTCAACGCCGCAACCAACTGCCTCATATGCTCGGCCGTCGTGGTCAGCCCCGGCGTGATTCGAATGCACGGGCCACAGGCCGCCCCGCTACGGACCAAGGTGAACAGGTTGAAGTCGTTGAGCAGTCGCTCGACCATCGTCTGTTGATCGACCTGCGCGGTGAAGCGCAACGAGGTGATGCCGCAATACAGTCGGGGATCGTCCGGGGTCAGGACCTCGATGCCCGGCAGCTCGCGCACCGCGCGGACCCACAGGTCGCGCAGGTAGTTGAGTCGGGTGCCCTTGGCGGCGGCTCCGCCCATGGCCCTGTGTTCCTCGAACACCAGCGGCAGGGTCAGCAGCGCCGGAATGTTGGGGGTGCTGTAGGGTGTGCGCCCTAGAATGTCGGTGACCGGGAAATGCATTTCGCCCATGTCCGGGTCGATGTCGGCCAGGCGATGGGGGGCGATGTAGATGAAGCCCAGGGTCAGCGGCGCGCCGATCCACTTGTGCAGGTTGAACCCGGCGAACTCGATGCCCAGTTCAGCGAGGTCGAACTCGATCTGCCCGAGGGCATGGGCGCCGTCCAGGATCACATCGACGCCATGCTCCCTGGCGGCAGCGGCGATCGCCTGTACCGGCATCACCAGCCCGGTGCGGTGGGTGACGTGGGTCAGCGCCATCAGCTTGAGTCTGGGATGACGCGCAAAGGCGTCGCGATAGGTCTCCAGCAGGCTGTCGAAGCTGGCGGGGTGCGTGTGCTCGATCTCGATCACTTCGACACCGCGATGGCGTGCCAGCCAACGCATCGCGCCCTTGACCGTGTCGTACTCCAGGTCGCAGATCAGCACTTGGTCGCCCGGTTGCAGGCGATTGTAATTGCGGATCAGCGACTGCAGGGCGTCCGAGGCGTTGCGGGTAAAGGCAACGCTGTCCACCGGCACGTCGATCAACTCGGCGAGCCGGGTGCGGATCCTCACGCCGTCGGCCTTTTCGAAGCGCTGGCGCACATACACCGAGTTGCTGCGGTTGATCAGTTCGATGTTGCGCTGGTACTCCTCGACCACCGTGCGCGACATGCGGCCGAAGTAGCCGTTTTCCAGATTGACCGGACCGGACTCGACGGCGTAGCGATCGGCGAAGGTTTTCCAGAACAGTTCATCACGGGCGCGGCGGGTGTTATCGGGCATAAGGACAACTCAGTGGCGAGGGGCGGGTTTGCCATGTTTGGCACGTAACGGCTCGAGCAACTCCGACAGACCGTTGTGATCGATTTCCTGCATCAGGGCCAGCAGCCCGCCCAATTCGCCATGGGGAAAGCCTTCCCGGGCGAACCAGTTGAGGTAGGGACCGGGCAGGTCGGCAATGATGCGACCCTTGTATTTGCCAAAGGGCATTTCGCGGGTAATCAGCAGTTCCAGCTTTTCAGGGTTCATCGGTGGCTCGTCTTGATTGGCCACTTGAAAAATACAGGCATTCTGCATGCAGGCCAAATGACAGATCATGCAAAAAAAGCGGATACAGATTTCCGCTCAAAGTCTAAGCTATTGAAAATAAAGGAGTAAATTGCAATGTGAAAGCTGGCATGTCGGCTGCAATAGCTATTGCATCTTTCATCAACCCGTGAGGAATTGAAAATGACCGACATGAATAAAGAAGCGATCTCTGTGCTCAATGATCTGATCGAAACCAGCAAGGACGGTCAGGAAGGGTTCAAGACCTGCGCTGAAGACATCAAGCATCCGGAACTCAAAACGCTGTTCACCCAGCGTTCCGCCGATTGCGCGACTGCGGCTTCGGAACTGCAAGCGGCCGTACGTTCGCTGGGTGGCGATCCGGAAACCTCGACCAGCGTCAGCGGCGACCTGCATCGTCGTTGGGTCGATGTGAAAGCGATGTTCACCGGCAAGGATGAAGAGGCTGTGCTGAACGAAGCCGAACGCGGTGAAGACCACGCGCTGAAGGCTTACCGTGAAGCCATCGAGAAGATCAACAAACACAACCTGGTGGGCATTCGTGATCTGGTTGAACGTCAGTACCACGGCGTGCAACGTAACCACGATCAGGTCAAGGCCCTGCGTAACCAGGCTCGCGCACGTTCGTAATCCAAGCGTGTAACCAACTGTGGGAGCAAGCCTGCTGGCGAAAGCGGCCTCTCATTCAACAGCACTGTTGAATGACCTGGCGCCATCGCGAGCAGGCTCGCTCCCACTTTTTTTTGCGCTGAAAATCAGCCGATGCTGATCGCCGGCAGGGTCGGCAGCGTCACTGTCTGTTGCTTGCGCGGTGCGAGGATTTCCGCCTCGCCATCCACCACCAGTTCATCACGCTGATTGAACACGCGGGTGGCGATGCGCACGCGAAACTTTGGCAGCTTCTCGAGAATCTCCAGGCGCACCGTCAAGGTGTCGCCGATCTTCACCGGCTTCTGGAAGCTCATCTGCTGGCCGATGTAGATCGTCCCCGGGCCAGGCAACTCGCAGGCCACGGCCGCGCTGATCAAGGCGCCGCTGAACATGCCGTGGGCGATGCGCTCCTTGAACATGGTGGCGGCAGCGAACTCGGCGTCCAGGTGCACCGGGTTGTGGTCCCCGGACATCGCGGCGAACAATTGAATGTCACGCTCTTCGACCGTCTTGCTGTAGCTGGCGGTCTGCCCGACTTCGAGGGCTTCATAAGGAGTGTTGGTCACCTGGGTCATCGGTTTTGAATTCCTGTAACAAATAAAAAAACACAAAAAACAACTATTCGGATCTGGGCGGGCGGCGGTGGCTGAGGGCGTGGGCAATCCAGCCCAGTACATCGGCCGTCACTTCATCGCGATTGCACTCGTTGAACAGTTCGTGCCGGGCCTGCGGGTAAATCTTCAATTGCAGGTTCTGGCAGCCGGCGGCGCGCAGTGCGTCGGCCAGATCCTTCAGACGCTTGCCTTCACTCACCGGATCACATTCTCCGCCGATCACCAGCAATGGCAGGCCCGGATCGATCTGCGCGAGATTGGACGCTTTACTGATCTGCTGCAAGCCGCCGAGCAGGTCGATCCACAATTGGTTGGTGCAGCGAAAGCCGCAAAGCGGGTCGTTGGCGTACTTGTCGACTTCAGCGGGGTCGCGGCTGAGCCAGTCGAAGGGCGTTCGCGCCGGTTTGAATTTCTGGTTGAACGAACCGAACGACAACCATTCGATCAAGGCGCTGCGGCCTTTCGGCCCTTGGCGCAGGCGTTCGAGGCGAGCGATCTGGCGCGCCGCGCGATAAAGCGCCACGGGCTGGAAGTTCGAGCCGCTGAGTACCGCGCCGTGCAGGCTGGCGCTGTGGTGCAGCAGATAAGCCTGGGCGATGTAGCTGCCCATGCTGTGGCCAAGCAACACGATGGGCACCCCGGGGTGCTGTTGGCCGATGTGCTGGTTGAGGCTGGCCAGGTCGCCGACCACCTTGCACCAGCCATCGTCGTCGGCGAAGTGACCGAGGGTCCCGCCGTCGGCCGTTCTGCCATGCCCCCGCTGGTCCGGCGCATACACGCCGTAGCCCTGAGTACAACATTCCTGCGCCAGACGGGCATAACGAGCGCTGTGTTCTGCCATGCCATGGGCCAGCAGGATCACGGCTTTCAACGACGTGTCCGGCAACCACTGGTTGACGAACAGGCGGCTGCGGTCACTCGCGGTCAGCCAGAAGGTGTCGTGGATCATGGCGATTCCTTTGCATGGGCACGTTGCATTGTATAGCGCATCCTTCGCCCGCCGTCCGATCAGCCCACACCAAGGCACCAAGATTCATACGATCAATGTCGGTTGTTGCCATATTTGCCTGATTGGCCATAGCTGCTAGTGTCCGTGAAGCTCCGCTTTTTGCTTTCTGTTCCAAGGGATGGGAAAGCAAGGACACAAAAGCGGCCCCGGATAGGTTCAGGTAAAGAGGACAAGAACAATGCAACCTGATTTCTGGAATGACAAACGCCCGGCCGGCGTGCCCCTGGACATCGATCAAGGAGCCTACAAGTCGGTGATCGAGGTGTTCGAGCGTTCCTGCAAGAAATTTGCGGACCGCCCGGCCTTCAGCAACATGGGCGTGACCCTGACCTACGCCGAACTCGAACGCCAGAGCGCGGCGTTCGCCGGTTACCTGCAAGCCCACACCGACCTGGAGCCGGGGGATCGCATTGCGGTGCAGATGCCCAACGTCCTGCAATACCCGATTGCCGTGTTCGGTGCGATGCGCGCCGGGCTGATCGTAGTCAACACCAATCCGCTGTACACCGCACGGGAAATGCGCCACCAGTTCAAGGACTCCGGTGCCCGTGCGCTGGTCTACCTCAACATGTTCGGGCAGAAGGTCCAGGAAGTGCTGGCCGACACCGATCTGCAGTACCTGATCGAAGCGAAGATGGGCGACATGATGCCCGCCGCCAAAGGCTGGCTGGTCAACACCCTGGTGCGCAAGGTCAAGAAAATGGTTCCGGACTATCAGTTGCCCCAGGCCATTTCCTTCAAGAGCGCCCTGCGCCTGGGCCGTGGCCAGGGCATCAAGCCGCTGAACGTCGGCCTCGACGACATCGCCGTGCTGCAATACACCGGCGGCACCACCGGCCTGGCCAAGGGCGCAATGCTGACCCACGGCAACCTGGTGGCCAACATGCAACAGGCGCGGGGCTGCCTCGGGCAGTATGGCGACGATGGCCAGCCGCTGTTGCGCGAAGGGCAGGAGGTGATGATCGCGCCGCTGCCGCTGTACCACATCTATGCCTTCACGGCGAATTGCATGTGCATGATGGTGACCGGCAACCACAACGTGCTGATCACCAATCCACGGGACATCGGCGCTTTCATCAAGGAGCTGAAGAACTGGCGATTTTCGTGCCTGCTGGGGCTCAACACCCTGTTCGTCGCGCTGATGGACCATCCGGATTTCAAGACCCTGGATTTCTCCAGCCTCAAGCTGACCAACTCCGGTGGCACCGCGCTGGTCAAGGCCACCGCCGAGCGCTGGGAGCAACTGACCGGTTGCCGCATCACCGAAGGCTACGGCCTGACCGAAACCTCGCCGGTGGCGTGCACCAACCCCTACGGCGACAAGTCGCGGATCGGCACCGTCGGCCTGCCGGTGCCAGGCACCACGCTGAAAATCATCAACGATGAGGGCGTCGAGCAGCCGTTGGGCGAACGCGGCGAGCTGTGCATCAAGGGCCCGCAGATCATGAAGGGGTACTGGCAGAAGCCCGATGCCACCGCCGAGGTGCTGGACGCCGAGGGTTGGTTCAAGTCCGGCGATATCGGGGTGATCGACCCGGACGGTTTCGTGCGCATCGTCGATCGCAAGAAAGACATGATCATCGTCTCGGGTTTCAACGTGTACCCGAACGAAATCGAAGACGTGGTGATGGCCCACCCGAAAGTCGCCAATTGTGCGGTCATCGGGGTACCGGACGAGCGCTCCGGCGAGGCGGTGAAGCTGTTCGTGGTGGCGCGTGAGTCGGGCGTGAGCCTCGAAGAGCTGAAGGCTTACTGCAAGGAAAACTTCACGGCGTACAAGGTGCCCAAGCACATCGTGTTGCGCGAGTCGTTGCCCATGACGCCGGTGGGCAAGATTCTGCGGCGGGAGCTGCGGGATATTGCGTAAGCGATGAATGGACGCGTCGTTCCCACAGATCACGTCTCGTCTGTGGGAGCGAGCCTGCTCGCTATCTTGTTGTGAAGGCCCCGAATTTCGGGGCCTTCAGGGTTTTATAGGCTCTTTGCTCTAAAATGACCGCCTGTTATTCTTGAGTCACTAAAATGACTGTAGGGGCCACGTTTGGCTCTAGTCGGCCCTTGGCAAAGCTGCTAATCTCGGCGCGCTTTGTGACCTCCTGGCCTTCAAAAACGGCCGGATTCACCAACAATCAACACCAATAATAATCGCATCAAATGCGGTATTTGAATTCGCGTTGCTGAGGAGTGGGCTTGCATGATCGAAGACTTCTGGAAGGATAAGTACCCTGCCGGGATTGCTGCCGACATCAATCCGGACGAATACCCGAATATTCAGGCAGTGTTGAAGCAGTCCTGCCAACGCTTCGCCGACAAGCCGGCTTTCAGCAACCTGGGCAAGACAATCACCTACGGTGAACTGTACGAATTGTCCGGTGCCTTTGCCGCTTACCTGCAACAGCATACCGACTTGCAGCCGGGCGATCGAATCGCCGTGCAATTGCCCAACGTCCTGCAATACCCGGTCGCCGTGTTCGGGGCCATCCGCGCCGGGCTGATCGTGGTCAACACCAACCCGCTGTACACCGCGCGGGAGATGGAACACCAGTTCAACGATTCCGGTGCCAAGGCCCTGGTGTGCCTGGCCAACATGGCGCACCTGGCCGAGACGGTCGTGCCAAAGACCGGCGTCAAGCACGTCATTGTCACCGAAGTGGCCGACCTGCTGCCGCCGCTCAAGCGCCTGCTGATCAACAGCGTCATCAAGTACGTGAAGAAGATGGTCCCGGCGTATCACTTGCCCAAGGCCATCAAGTTCAATGACGTGCTGAGCAAGGGCCAGGGCCAGCCTGTGGCGGAAGCCAGCCCGGCCAGCGGTGACGTGGCGGTGCTGCAATACACCGGCGGCACCACGGGCGTGGCAAAGGGCGCGATGCTGACCCACCGCAACCTGGTGGCGAACATGCTGCAATGCAAGGCGCTGATGGGCTCCAACCTCAATGAAGGTTGCGAGATCCTGATCACGCCGCTGCCGCTGTACCACATCTATGCCTTCACCTTTCATTGCATGGCGATGATGCTGATCGGCAACCACAACATCCTCATCAGCAATCCGCGTGACCTGACCGCCATGGTCAAGGAACTGTCGAAGTGGAAGTTCAGCGGCTTTGTCGGCCTGAACACCCTGTTCGTCGCCCTGTGCAACAACGAAGGCTTCCGCAAGCTGGATTTCTCGGCGCTGAAAGTCACCCTGTCCGGCGGCATGGCCCTGCAACTGGCCGCCGCCGAACGCTGGAAAGCGGTCACCGGCTGCGCCATCTGCGAAGGTTACGGCATGACCGAAACCAGCCCGGTGGCCACGGTGAACCCGATCCAGAACATCCAGATCGGCACCATCGGCATTCCGGTGCCCTCGACCTTGTGCAAAGTCATCGACGATGCCGGCGTGGAACTGCCGTTGGGTGAAATTGGCGAGCTGTGCGTGAAAGGCCCGCAGGTGATGAAGGGCTACTGGCAGCGTCAGGAAGCCACCGATGAGATGCTCGACAGTGAAGGCTGGCTGAAGACCGGCGACATTGCGGTGATCCAGCCTGACGGCTACATGCGCATCGTCGATCGCAAGAAAGACATGATCCTGGTCTCCGGTTTCAACGTTTACCCCAACGAGCTCGAAGACGTGCTGGCGACCCTGCCGGGCGTGCTGCAATGCGCGGCCATCGGCGTACCGGACGAGAAATCGGGTGAGGCGATCAAGATCTTCATCGTCGCCAAGCCGGGCGTGACCCTGACCAAGGAGCAGGTGATGGAGCACATGCGGGCGAACGTCACTGGCTACAAGGTTCCGCGCTCGGTCGAGTTCCGCGATGCACTGCCGACCACCAACGTCGGCAAGATCCTGCGTCGAGAGTTGCGCGATGAAGAGCTGAAGAAGATCAACGCGAAGAAAGCCATCGCGTAATCCAACAAAAAGCCCCGCCGATGCGGGGCTTTTTGTTGGCCGTCCGGAAACCTCGGTGTCCTGTGGGCGCGCTCGCTCCCACAGGCCGGTTCTTATTGGCGAAACGGCGCGAAGTTGACGTTGGTCCCGGATGGGCGCATGTCCTGCAGGAATGAATCCTTGTCTGCGCTCAATTCCAGGCTCAGCGCTGCCTTGCGCTTGCCTTCGTTACGCACCACCAGCCCTTCCAGCTTCTCGCGCAGGAACACGGTCGGCACCTTCAGGTGCAGCAGTTCGTCGGTGGCCGGGGTGTGCATCAGCAGGTGAATCCATTCGTACTGACCCACGGCCAGGCGCGACACCGGAATATCGAACCACCAGATGTTGCGATTGCGGTTCAATTCGGTGAAGTGGCAGTTGTTGACGCCCAGCACAGCTCCGCCAAGTTCCTGGTTTCTGCGGGCAATGGCCTGCTTTTTATCGAGTTTCATAACATTCCTACGGGGTTGGATCTTCAGCGCCATGGCCTGAATACGTTGCGCATTCTCGGGGGTTGGCCGGCAAACATAAAGCCCAACCTGCAGCCGGCGATCAAATGTCGTTGGGCAAAATAAATGAAACTCTGCACAAACCCCTCCGGTCAATCCTTGTGTAACGACTCAATGCGTTCAATTGTTCACAGGAGAACTACCATGGGCAGCACTGGCGATAAAGTAAAAGGCATGGCCAACGAAGCCGTCGGCAACGTCAAGCAAGGCGTTGGCAAGGCTACCGGCAACGACAAGATGCGCGCCGAGGGCGTGGTGCAGGAAAAGAAAGGCGAAGCGCAGCAAGCGGTCGGCAAAGCCAAGGATGCGGTGAAAAAAGGTGTCGACAAGGCGTGATCCAGCCTTTGACGCACGACCGAAACGGCCATCCGCGGATGGCCGTTTTTGCGTCGGCCTTTACTTGAACAAGATCAAAATCGCCAAGTAGGCTAATTTGATGGTAGAAAACGGCCCCTGAGTCGCCACGACTTCAAGCGATTTGCGGCGAAAGGAGACGCTCATGATTTTCCCCGACATGAAAGGCTTGCCCCTCCACCGAGTGATGGTGCGCACGATCAAGGAGTTCGTCGACGACGAGATGTCGACCTACGCCTCGGCGCTGGCCTATCAAATGCTGTTTTCGCTGTTTCCCTTCATCCTGTTCCTGATCGCCCTGATCGGTTTCCTGCACCTGCCGGACTTTTTCTCGTGGCTGCGCCTGCAATCGGAACTGGTCCTGCCGCCCCAGGCACTGGAACAGGTGAACCCGGTGATCGACCAGCTCCAGCAATCCAAGGGTGGCTTGCTCTCGGTCGGTATCGTCATTGCGCTGTACACGGCCTCGGCCGGCGTGCGCCTGATGATGAGCGCGATGAACGCCGCCTACGATGTGGTGGAAGGTCGTCCGCTGTGGAAGCGTTTTCCCCTGTCGATCTTCTACACCATCGGTATCGCCGGCATGTTGCTGGTCGCCGCTGCGTTGATGGTGCTCGGGCCGCAGGTGATGGGCTGGATTGCCGCGCAGGTCGGGCTGGAAGACTTCATCGTCACGGTCTGGACCGTTGCCCGCTGGCCGGTGATCGTGGTGCTGATGATGATCGCTGTCGCGCTGATCTATTACGTCATGCCGGACGTGCGCCAGGAGTTTCGCTTCATCACCCCGGGGTCGGTGCTGGCGGTGGTGGTATGGATCATCGCGTCCCTGGGATTCGCGTTCTACGTCAAGACCTTCGCCAACTACAACGCCATGTATGGCAGTATCGGTGCGATCATCGTGCTGTTGCTGTATTTCTATATTTCCTCGGCGGTGTTGTTGCTCGGCGCGGAGATGAATGCGGTGATCGAGCACATGTCCAGCGAAGGCAAGGACCCTGGCGAAAAGGTCCCCGGCGAGCTCGACGAAACCCCCAAACAACACGTTTCGGGACTGGGTCGGGACCACTCGATCAAACCGAACACTGACGAAGCCATCCAATGATCCGTGAAATCCTGAAAATGGGCGACGAGCGCCTGCTGCGCATCGCGCCACCGGTCCCGGCGCAGATGTTCGACAGCCCGGAACTGTGGCAACTGATCGACGACATGTTCCAGACCATGGAAAGCGTTGGCGGGGTCGGCCTGGCCGCACCGCAGATCGGCGTCGACCTGCAACTGGTGATCTTCGGTTTCGAGCACAGCGAACGCTACCCCGATGCCGAGGCCGTGCCGCAGACCATCCTGATCAACCCGCTGATCACCCCGTTGAGCCCGGTGATGGAGGAGGGGTTCGAAGGTTGCCTGTCGGTGCCCGGCCTGCGGGGCGCGGTGGACCGTTACCAGCAGATCCGTTATGAAGGTTTCGACCCCAAGGGCGAACCGATCGTGCGCATCGCCGAAGGCTTTCATGCGCGGGTGGTGCAGCACGAATGCGATCACCTGATCGGCCGGTTGTACCCGTCGCGGATCACCGATTTCAGCAAGTTCGGCTTTACCGAAGTGATGTTTCCCGATCTCGATCCCAACGCTGACGATTGATCCAGGTCCTTGTGGGAGTGAGCCCGCGCGCTCTCACAAAGGGCTCTTCAAGCCTTCCCGAACGGCTCCAACCCCATCGCAATCATCGGCTTGCTGCGTGCGTAACGACTAAGCCGTTCGACCATCGCGTAAGGCATCTGCGGGTCGAACCCGAAGCCGCAACGCTCGTAGAAACCGCGCAGGTCCGGATGACAGAACAACCACACCGGTTGTTCGAGGCCTTCGACCGCTGCGCCGATCAGCGCCGCCGCCACCCCTTGGTTGCGGCAGCTCGGGTCGATGAACAATCCCGTCAACCAATGTCCCCCCGACACCGGTCGCAGGCACAGCGCACCGATGATCTGCTCGCGCCGGGCGACCCAGAGGCGAGCCTCGCGGACCGCTTTCATCGACGATTGGTGGGCGCGATAAAACTTGTTCATCAACGGCCATGACGGCTCGTCGAGCTGGGTGTACCGGGTTTCGGGCATGGCGCGGATCTGTCGCTGGGCAAGGCCGGCAATTATAAAAGAACGCGTGGCCGGGGATAGGTGTATACCTGATCGTACATCCCGTATGAGTGGAGTCAGTATCATGGCCAAAGGCATGGATTCAAAAAAAGCGGCAAAGAAGAAACCGGCAAAGACCGCCGATGAAAAGCGTGCGGACAAGAAGGCCAAGAAGGTGGACGTGTTCGGTCACTGACGCCACACGCAGGAAGATCATTCCCGCGCAGGGTGTGGGAATGATCGCCGCCGCTTCGCAAAAAATAATCTGCAAGATTTCCAGGCGCTGTTGCACAGAAGGGGACTGGTCCCTGATCCGAGCAACGCCATGCCCCATTACTTCGATAGTGCCCATCGAGAAGAAATCGAAACCCTGCGCCAACGCCTGACGGCTCGCACCGAGTGGCCGACCTGGTTGCTGCTTGTCGCCGTGTACGTCGGCTGGTTCAGCCTGGTGCTGGGCAGCGCCCGATTGGGGCTTGGGTGGAGCACGCTGGCATTGATCGTGCTGCTGGTGCTCTGGTTATCGGTGCAGCACGAATTGCTGCATGGCCATCCGACCCGCTGGACCACGCTGAACAAAATCCTCGGCTATGCGCCGTTCGCCGTCTGGTATCCCTACACCCTGTATCGCGACAGCCACTTGCGGCATCACCGCGACGAAGACCTGACGCTACCCGGCATCGATCCTGAAAGCCGTTATCTGAGTGCGCGGCAATGGCAGGACCGTTCACTGTACGAGCAGAGCCTGCACTGGTTGAACAAAACCGTGCTCGGTCGCTTCCTCCTGGGTGCGCCCCTGGCGCTGCTGGGGCTGGCGCGGGAAGAGCTGCAACGGCTGCAGGCCGGTGAGCGTCAGGCCTGGTTGATGTGGCTGAGCCACGGCACGCTGACCCTGTTGATGTTGCTGTTCATCGCCCGCTACAGCGTGTTGCCGGTGTGGCATTACCTGTTGCTGATCAGTGTGCCGGCGCTGTCGATTGCGATGATCCGTTCCTATTACGAGCATCGTCCCCACGCGCAACCCGAGCAGCGCACGGTACTTAACGAAGCGGCCTGGCCATGGCGCTGGCTGTTCCTCAACCTCAATTTCCATCTGGTGCATCACGACCTGCCGGGCCTGCCCTGGTACGACCTGCCCCGGGTCTACCACGCGCGCCGCGAACAATGGCTGGCGCGCAGCGGCGGGTTTCTGGTGCGCGGTTATGGCCAGTTGTGGCGCGAGAATGGGATAAAGGCGATCGACAGCCCACGACATCCATTCCACTGATTCCAGTCAGTACTCCCACCGTTCAATGGTGTGCAGGGACGATTTTCCGATGACCCGACAGATTGCCGAATTACTCATGTACGTCGCCCCCGAACCCATCCAGCAGGCCAACGAGCGCTGGTTGGCGCGGATTCTCGAGCGCCTGGGCAGCACGCGCCGTGGCGCTGGCGGGTTGCCGCTGCTTGAGCTGTGGCGGGCGCCGGAGCTGTTACTGACGCAAACCTGCGGCTACCCGTTGATGACGGCCTTGCGCGGTCAGGTGCGGGTGGTCGGCCGACCCCGCTATGAGCTGCCGGAGGCCAGTGGCGGCAATCATTGCAGCCTGTTGTTGAGCCGCGCCGATGATCCTCGCCGGACGTTGCCTGACTTCTTCAACAGTCGCGGCGTGATCAACGGCGAAGACTCCAACAGTGGGATGAACCTGTTGCGTCAGCGCTTGGCGCCGCTGCACCGCGACGGGCAGTTCTTCACCCATGTCGGCATCAGCGGCAGCCATCGCGAGAGCCTGCGCTGGCTGCGCGACGATCTGGCCGACCTCGCCGCCATCGACAGCGTGACCTTCGCCTACCTGGCGCGGCACGCCGAGCAGGAAGTGAGGGGGCTGCGCGTGGTGGAGCGCAGTGCGTCGAGCCCGACCTTGCCGTACATCACCGCCGTGACGGCCAGTGACGAGCAGGTCACGGCGTTGCGCAGGGTCATGAACGAGACATTGGGCGAGTTGCCTGAGGTCGCCGAAGTACTCGGTTTAAGCGAGGTGTTGCCGGCCGGCGAGGAGGATTATCAGGTGCTGCTCGATTATCAGCGAGAGGCGCAGGGCTTGGGGTATGGGCGGGTGCGGTGAGCGGGAGAACCAGTGGCGTCGGCGCCATTGCCATCGTGAGCAGGCTCGCTCCCACAGTTCCCTGGATTCCTGCTCGCGATGTTGTGCATAAATTCCTTTATCGAATATAAAAATGAATTTTAAGTATTATTAATGAATAAGGCTCCTTGCTAGGATTCGCCTCACCGGGCCACCGGACATTCAGCGACCCTAACCCCTGGAGCCTCTATGTCCGGCACCGACCATCGTCACGCCGTGGGCGGATTGTTCCGCGCCCATTACCCCTGGTTGTGCGCCCGCCTGCGTCAGCAGTTGGGTACTCATTCCAGCGTCGAAGACATCGCCGCGGAAACCTTTGCGCAACTGCTCGAATCGCCCGGCCTGGCGCCGATTCGCGAGCCCCGTGCCTTGCTCACCACCATCGCCCAGCGGTTGATTTATCAGCTCTGGCGGCGCCGTGATCTGGAGCGCCGGCACCGCGAACACCTGCAACACTTCGATCCGCCAGCCGTGACCTCGCCCGAGGTTCTGCTGCAACTGAGCGAAACCCTGCAGGGCCTCGACCGCACCCTGGAGCGACTGCCAGGCAAGGTCCGGGCGACGTTCCTGCTGTCGCGGATCGATGGCCTGACGTACCCGCAGATCGCGGCCGAGCTGGGCATTTCCCAACGCTCGGTCAGCGTCTACATGACCCGCTCCCTCGCGTTATGCGCCCCGCACAGCGCCAATGAACCCTTGCATCAGAGGTCCGCATGAAATCGATCAAAAGTCTGCTCGGCGGTTCGCTGCTGGCCCTGAGCCTGGTGGCCAGCCATGTCCCCGCCGCCGAAAAAACCGCGCCGATCCACTTCGGTGACATCACCTGGGAAAGCGGCAGCCTGATTACCGAAGTCCTGCGGCTGATCGTCGAAAAAGGCTACGGTTACCCGACCGACACCTTGCCCGGCAGCACCGTCAGCCTCGAAGCCGCCCTGGCCAAAAATGACATCCAGGTGATCGGTGAAGAATGGGCCGGGCGCAGCCCTGCCTGGGTCAAGGCCGCCGCCGAAGGCAAAGTGTTTGGCTTGGGCGACACCGTCAAAGGAGCCACCGAGGGGTGGTGGGTGCCGGAATACGTGATCAAGGGCGACCCTGAACGCGGTCTCAAACCGCTGGCGCCGGAGCTGAAGTCGGTGGCCGATCTGGCGCGCTACAAGGATGTGTTCCGCGACCCCGAGGACCCGAGCCGGGGACGCTTCCTCAACAGCCCGACCGGCTGGACGTCGGAGATCGTCAACAGCCAGAAGCTCAAGGCCTACGACCTGACCACCAGCTTCGTCAACTTCCGTACCGGCTCCGGGGCGGCGCTGGATGCCGAAGTGGCGTCGTCGATTCGTCGCGGCAAACCGGTGTTGTTCTACTACTGGTCGCCGACGCCTTTGCTGGGACGGTACAAACTGGTGAAACTCGAGGAGCCGCCGTTTGACGCCGACGCCTGGAAAACCCTGTCCGATGCCAATCATCCAAACCCCAAGGGCACACGCTCGATGCCGGCGAGCCTGGCCATTGGCGTGTCCGCACCGTTCAAGGCGCAGTATCCGGACCTGGTGGCGTTGTTCGAGAAAGTCGATTTCCCCATCGACCTGCTGAACCAGACCCTGGCGCAGATGGCCGAGAAACGCCAGCCACCGCGCCAGGTTGCGCAGGCGTTTTTGCGTGATCAGCCGCAGGTGTGGAAGGGCTGGGTGCCGGGGGAGGTGGCTGAAAAAGTCAGTTCCAGCCTGTAGATAAAGAAGCCGGTTATCGCCAACAGGCTCGCTCCCACGATGGAATGCGTTTCCGGTGGGAGCAACTGTTTTCCCCATGCCACCCGTCACCGCCATTCGGTTCCGTCCCGCAACATGGCATTCAGCCTGTTCAGTAAAACTCGCATGCAAGCGATGAGCGCGACTTTGCGGCCATTGCCCAGGCAAGCCACCCTCGGCAGCGGTGCAGGCACTCCTGGCGATGCTGGCTGATCATTAAGCCCCCACGTGCTGAATCGTTTTTGTCCTCAATACTGGCCGACTAGTGGCCTTGCAGGCCGTAAGCGGCTGGCTATGCTGATTCGTAACTAACTATGTCGGACGGATGTCCGGCTGCTGGCTCGAGAGTGCGCGAGACAAGGCACCGATAACGAGCGACCGGGAGCTTTGCGTGAAAGGGAATTGCTTGTGAATACATCAGGGTTGGCCCGGTCCCGGGCTATCAAGAGACGGATGTCTTGATAAGAGCGTTGCCACATGGACTCTCCGATTCAACATCATTGATCACCTGAACAGCCCCTCGTGTGGAGGGGCGCGTGTGCCTGTTCCTTGGAACGTTGTGGTGGATACGTTGAAAGACCGCAGAACTTTCATCAATCAAAGAACCGCGCTTAGGGTGATATGACATGTTTAACCTTCATCACAAGGCTGACCTGCTGGAAATCGAACGCTTCAGCTGCGCGCTGAGCGAGGCCAACGCCAAACTGGCCGCGATCTGTCGTTCGATGGCGATGATTGAATTCACGCCGGACGGTTTCGTCCTCGATGCCAACGAAAATTTCTGCGCGGCCATGGGCTACAGCGTCGAAGAAGTGCGAGGCAAGCATCACCGGATTTTCTGTGAAGAGGCGTTTTACCGCAGTGAAGAGTACGCCCGCTTGTGGCGTGACCTGGCCCGTGGCGAACCGGTCAGCGGCACGTTTCCACGTCTGGACAAAAACGGCAGGGAGGTGTGGCTCGAAGCCAGTTACATGCCGGTGTTCGGCCCTGACCGCCAGGTAAAGAGCGTGATCAAGGTGGCCAGCGACATCTCTGACAGGGTGCACGAGGAGCACGAAAATAAAAGCATGCTCGAGGCCATCGGCCGTTCCATGGCGGTGATCGAATTCACCCCCGAAGGTCGGGTGATCACCGCCAATGACAACTTCCTGCAGGCCACGCACTACTCGCTCAACGAAATCGTCGGTCAGCATCACAGCTTGTTTTGCCACCGTGCCGAAGCCGAATCCCCGGGCTACAGGGCGTTCTGGGCTTCGCTCAATCGCGGCGAATTTCATTCCCACCGCTTCGAGCGCAAGGATAAACACGGCCGTACCATTTTTCTTGAAGCGTCCTACAACCCGTTGTTCGACACCAAGGGGCGGCTGTACAAAGTGGTGAAGTTCGCCAGCGACATCACTCGGCAGATGACCACCCTGCAAACTGCCGCCGAATCGGCCCACAGCACTTCGGTGCAGAACGACGCCTGCGCGCAGAAAGGCTCTCAGGTGGTGCAGCAGACGGTGCAGATCATCCAGGACATTTCCCGGGACTTGAACGAGGCCGCGCTGAGCATCGATGCGGTCAGCAAACAGTCCGACATCATCGGCACCATCGTCCAGACCATTCGTGGCATTGCCGACCAGACCAACCTGCTGGCGCTCAACGCCGCCATCGAAGCGGCACGCGCCGGGGAGCATGGACGAGGGTTCGCGGTGGTCGCCGATGAAGTGCGCAGCCTCGCGGCTCGCACGAGTCAGGCGACCGTGGAAATCGTTGATGTGGTGCGCCGCAACCACGACCTGTCGGTGAGTGCGGTGACCAGCATGCAATCGAGTTTGAGCCGAACCGGGCTGGGCGTAGAACTGGCGAACGAGGCGGGGGAGGTGATTCTGGAGATTCAGCAGGGCTCGCGGCATGTGGTGGACGCGATCAGCCAGTTCAATTCAACGCTGCAATTGAACTGACGGATACCTGTGGGAGCGAGCCCGCTCGCGATGGCCGTCAACGATAACGCGGGCTGTCTGAATGCCCGGGTTGCCTGGGCGGCCATCGCGAGCAGGCGCGCTCCCGCAGGTGCAGGCTTACAGCGACGCCAGGAACTTGTCGACCACAGCGGCCTTTTCCGGATCGCCGCTCTGTTGGGCTTCTTCCGTCTTGGCAATGGCTGCCTTGTCTTGCATGCGCTTGGCAATTTCCTCACCGATGGCCTGTTGCTTCTCCGGCGGCATCTGGTCGACCTCTTCCTGGGTCAGGCCCATCTCTTCCAGAATCGCATCACGGATGCGCTGTTCCGGGCTCTTGGCCATCCAGTCCTTGAAGTCCTGGGTAGCGCTGCCGGACGTGCCGATGCGCTCCTTCGTGCCCTCGGGCAGTGGTGCATAGGTCGTTTGCAGTTCCACGCGGGTTTTGGCGAACGCTTCGTCGATGTTGTCGCTGATTTTGTTCGCGGCGTTGACCTGCTCGGTGCTCTGTTTGGAGACAGCGGCCTGAACGTTGCCCGCCTCCTTGCTGTTCTGCAGCTGGATGTTGTTCTGCACGTTCTGCATCAAGGCAGCTTGCAGGCCGCCCTGAAGGCCCGCGGCGGCTTCCGCGTTGGGCTCTTCGCCGGGTTTCTTCAGGACGAGCGGCGTCACTAGATTGGGTTTTGCACTGACCAACATGATGAGTAGACCTTGTAGGTGGTTGCGGTACAGTGCCGAGAGCAATTAGTGTGCCTAAGGTATAAAAGTCATTAATTACAATAACTTACACTGTATCGTCGGCTAAACAATCCAAGGTCGAGCGGTCAGCTTTTGCCGCCGGGCGGCAGCGGCCGTCCGATCAGGGCAGGCCGTTGCAGACGTGTTTGAGGAAGCCGGGGCGTTGCGCCAGCCTCTGGAAATATTCATCGATGGCGGAGAAGTCGGGCCGTTCCATCGGTGTCATCAGCCAGCGGTTGATCGACAGCCCGATGACAATGTCCGCCAGGGTGAAGCGAGGGCCGGCGACATAGGCCCGGGTCGTGGCGAGCTGGTGTTCGAGGATGGCCATTTTCTGGTTCCAGTCGCGCAGGCCGTGGGCAATGCGCTGCGGCTCCTGGAATTCCGGGTCCTTGCGCACCAGGGCGGTGAACGCATAGCGCCAGGACGCGTTGAGATCGGTGGCCTGCCAGTCCATCCATTGCTCGACCCGTGCCCGAGCCGCCGGTTCGTGGGGCAGCAGGTCGGTGTTTTGCTGTCTGCCGGCCAGGTAGCGGCAGATGGTGTTGGACTCCCACAGCACGCCGGCCTCGTCGATGATCACCGGCACCTGGGCGTTGGGGTTCAGGCGCAGGAATTCCGGGCTGTGGGTCGAGGAAAAACCGCTGCCCCAGTCTTCGCGCGTGTAGTCGATGTTCAGTTCGTCACAGGTCCACAGGACCTTCCTGACGTTGATGGACGACGCTTTGCCAAGAATTTTCAGGACCTGTTCCATTGAGCCACTCCTTCAGCGATTCGATGCTTCAGGACGCCGAGGCACCCCTTCAAGGTTAGTTGAAAAGCGTCGCCTGAACGTCTGCCAGGGTCAGGTGCTTTCGCGCACCTTCAATTCGAAGCCCATGTCCTGCACCGGCCTGGCCACGGTGTTACCCGCCATCAGGGTCAGCATCTGCTCCGCAGCGCGCCGGCCAATGGCCTCGCGCGGGGTGTTGATGCTGCTCAGGCGCGGCACCATGTGCGCCGACATCGGCAGGTCGTTGAAGCCGAGGATCGCCACCTGCTCGGGGATCTTGATGCCGCAGCGCATCGCTTCCAGCAGCGCGCCCTGCGCCAGGTCGTCGTTGCCGAAGAAGATCGCATCGACATCCGGGTGACTGGCGATCAATTGCAGGAACAGCTCGCCGCCCAGGCCAACGGAGGAGGGGCGCGGGGTCAGCACTTCCAGGTCCGGGTCATAGCGACCGGCACTCTGCAATGCTTTGCGAAACCCTTCGCCACGCAACAGGGTGCGTTGATCCAGTTGCGCGCCGATGTAGGCCAGGCGCTTGCGCCCGCGTGACAGCAGGTGCTGCGCCGCCGTTTCGCCGGCCGCCAGTTGCGAGAAACCGACGCAGTTGAGCCCGGCCGCGCTGTCCAGCTCCATCATGTAGACGCAGGGAATATTGCTCGCTTCGATCATCCGTCGCGAGCTTTCGGTGCGGTCGAACCCGGTCAGCAGCAGGCCGCGAGGCTGATAGGCCATGTAGTTGCGCAGCAGGTTTTCTTCTTCATCGCGCGAGTAATGGAAGTTGCCGATCAGCACTTCGAAGCCCTTGGGGCGTAAAACCTGATGAATGGCTTCCAGTGTGTCGATGAACAGCAGGTTGGACAGCGACGGCACCAGGACCACGACCGAATGGCTCTGGGCCGAGGCCAGGGCGCGGGCGGCGGGGTTGACCACGTAGTTGAGTTCGAGCGCGGCTCGCTGCACCTTTTCCACCAGTTCGGTGGCCACCGTGCTGACCCCGCGCAAGGCGCGGGAGGCGGTAATCGGGCTGACGCCGGCCAGGCGGGCGACTTCATTGAGGGTCGGACGGCCAGTGGTTCGGGTATTTTTATCGTTTTTAGGGGCGGTCATCGGGCGGCTTGCCAAACAAAATTCAAGGCACTAAGGTAGCGCTGTCCCGAAGCAGCTGCAAATGCGTAAGCGAGTTTGACCTGAACCTCGCTTTTCGGCGTTGGGACCGAATTAGCTGCAACCCACAAAAATGACAAGAAGGCGTCGGCAACTTCTGCTTTTGCTGCAGTGTCATAACTGACAAAGGTAGCGCTGTCTGCGCGCTGAGGTGTTACATGAATCATCCCATCACCGCCCTGGTCATCATGGGCGTTGCCGGTTGCGGCAAGACCTGCGTCAGTGAAGCTCTCTGCGAGCTCAGCGGCGCCACTGCCATTGAAGGCGATACTTTCCACCCTGCCGCCAACATCGAAAAGATGAGCGCAGGCATCCCCCTGAACGACGACGACCGTGCCGGTTGGCTCGATACGCTGTGCGCCGAATTGCGCCGCGTCGATGCCTCGGGCCAGCGCCCGGTGCTGACCTGCTCGGCGCTCAAGCACATTTATCGCGAGCGCCTGCGCAGCGCCTTGCCGGGCCTGGGTTTCGTGTTCCTCGAGCTGACGCCCGAAGTCGCCGCCGACCGCGTTTCCCATCGCCCGGGCCATTTCATGCCATCGACCCTGATCGACAGCCAGTTCGCCACCCTCGAATCCCCTGTGGGCGAGCCGCTGACCCTGGCGCTCGACGCTTCGAATCACAGCGTCGCGCAGTTGGCCCAACAGGCCCACGCCTGGTGGCTGGCGCACGGCCTGAAACGCGCCGGTTGATTTTGCTCGAAAAGACAGCGCTGTCCTCATGGCGCTCGAATAACCCGCTTTAATAACAACAACAACCAGGAGACACCCCTAATGTTTGGCATGTCCCACGAGACGTTCCTGCTGCTCGATGCAGTGGTCACGGTGATCGGGCTTATCGTCCTGATCACCAAGTTCAAGTTCCACCCGTTCATTGCCCTGATCCTTGCCGCCGCCTTTCTCGGGCTGACCTCCGGCATGCCGATCGGCACCATCATCAAGGCGTTCCAGGACGGCTTCGGCGGGGTGCTCGGTTTCGTCGGCATCATCCTCGCGCTGGGCACCATGCTCGGCAAAATGATGGCCGAGTCGGGCGGGGCGGATCAGATTGCCCAGACGCTGATCCGGGCGTTCGGCAAGGACAAGGTGCAGTGGGCGATGATGTTCGCCGCGTTCCTGGTGGGCATCCCGCTGTTCTTCGAAATCGGTTTCGTGCTGTTGATCCCGCTGGTGTTCATCGTGGCCCGGCGCACGGGCGTGTCGATCATCAAGATCGGGATCCCGCTGCTGGCCGGCCTGTCCGCCGTGCACGGCCTGGTGCCACCGCACCCGGGCCCGTTGCTGGCCATCGGCGTGTTCGGTGCCGACATCGGCAAGACCATCCTGTACGGCCTGATCGTCGCACTGCCGACGGCCATCATTGCCGGCCCGATTTTCGGTACGTTCATTGCCAAGCACATCCCCGGTCATCCGAACCAGGAGCTGGTGGATCAACTGGCGCGTGAGTCGGATTCGGCCGATCTGCCGAGCTTTGGCATCACCCTGGTCACCGTGCTGTCGCCAGTGTTCCTGATGCTGCTCAAGACCTTCGCCGATGTGGTGCTGCCGGATGGCAACTTTTTCCGCACCTTCATGGACCTGATCGGTCACCCGATCTCGGCCCTGCTGCTGGCGTTGCTGCTGTCGCTGTACACCTTCGGCTACAAGCAGGGCATCGGCTCGCAGCAGATGCTCAAGTGGCTGGACGCGAGCCTGGCCCCGACCGCCGCGATCATCCTGATCATCGGTGCCGGTGGCGGCTTCAAGCAGATGCTGGTGACCAGCGGCGTGGGTGACGTGATCGGCCACATGGCGGTGGCGGCGCAGATTTCGCCGATCCTGCTGGCGTGGCTGGTGGCAGCGGTGATCCGCATCGCGACCGGTTCGGCGACCGTGGCAACCATTACCGGCGCGGGCATCGTGGTGCCGGTGGTGGGGATGATTCCAGGGGTCAACCGTGAACTGCTGGTGCTGGCCACCGGTGCCGGTTCGTTGATCCTGTCCCACGTGAATGACGCGGGCTTCTGGCTGGTCAAGCAGTACTTCAACATGACCGTGGCGGAAACCTTCAAGACCTGGACCGCGATGGAAACCATCCTGTCGGTGGTCGGTCTGGGCTTTATCCTGTTGTTGTCGCTGTTCGTCTAAGCCCGCTCGGCAGGCACAAAAAAACCGCAGCGATGCGGTTTTTTTGTGGGTGATCGATCAGGCTGAATACCGTCCTTGTGGGAGCGGGCTTGCTCGCGAAAGCGGTGTGTCAAACAACATCTTCGTTGACAGACTGTCCCTCTTCGCGAGCAAGCCCGCTCCCACAGGGGCAGGAGGCGTCAGTTGGTTTTGTGCACCAACCCATCCGCCCTAAACATCCCGCGAATCCCGCGCACGGCCTGGCGAATCCGGTCCTGGTTTTCGATCAGGGCGAAGCGCACGTGGTCGTCGCCGTACTCGCCGAAACCCACGCCCGGCGAGACGCAGACCTTGGCCTCGGCCAGCAGTTTCTTGGCGAACTCCAGCGAGCCCAGGTGGGCGTAAGCCTCGGGAATCTTGGCCCAGACGTACATCGAGGCTTTCGGGTTCTCGACCATCCAGCCCAGTTCATGCAGGCCCTTGACCAGCACATTGCGACGCTGCCGGTATTGCTCGGCGATGTCGCGCACGCATTGCTGATCGCCTTCCAGCGCGGCAATCGCGGCGACTTGCAGCGGGGTGAAGGTGCCGTAGTCGTGGTAGCTCTTGATCCGCGCCAGGGCGTTGACCAGCTCCGGGTTGCCGACCATGAAACCGATCCGCCAGCCCGCCATGTTGTAGCTCTTGGACAGGGTGAAAAACTCCACCGCGATGTCCTTGGCGCCTGGCACCTGCATGATCGACGGGGCTTTCCAGCCGTCGTAGACGATGTCGGCATACGCCAGGTCATGCACCACCAGCACGTCGTACTGCTTGGCCAGCGCGATCACACGTTCGAAGAAGTCCAGCTCCACGCACTGCGCGGTGGGGTTGGACGGAAAGCCGAGGATCATCATCTTCGGCTTCGGGATCGAGCCGCGGATCGCCCGTTCCAGTTCGGCGAAGAAGTCCACGCCCGGCACCAGCGGGACCGAACGCACCTGGGCACCGGCAATCACGGCGCCGTAGATATGGATCGGGTAGCTCGGGTTGGGCACCAGCACCGTGTCGCCCTGGTCGAGGGTGGCCAGCATCAGGTGGGCCAGGCCTTCCTTGGAACCGATGGTGACAATGGCTTCGCTTTCCGGGTCGATCTCGACCTCGTAGCGTTCCTTGTACCAGTTGGAAATCGCCCGGCGCAGGCGCGGGATGCCCTTGGACGTGGAGTAACCGTGGGTGTCTTCACGTTGGGCGACCTGGACGAGTTTCTCGACAATGTGCGGCGGCGTGGCGCCGTCGGGGTTGCCCATGCTCAAGTCGATGATGTCTTCGCCACGGCGGCGGGCGGCCATCTTCAGCTCGGCGGTGATGTTGAAAACGTAGGGGGGGAGTCGATCTATGCGCGCAAAGCGGCGCGGCGAACCTTGTTCGGCCATTGTTGCCTCGATAACGTAAGCGCCCGGAACCGTCCGAGCGACGCTGGTCACTGCGGTGACCTGTGGCGCAATGTACGGAAAGCTGTGACAGACTGTCCAGCTTGAATGTAAACATTTTTTTCCGAAGGAAATCGTTCGATGGAATTTAGCAGCGGCTTCCTGCTGAGCCTTTCTCTGTGTCTGGATATTGGTGTGGCCAACATCGCGATGATCACCCTGGCCATGCAGCGCGGCTATTTTCAAGGCTTTGCCCTGGGGTTGGGGACCTGTGTCGGCGACCTGATCTACGCGGTGCTGGCCCTGGCCGGCATGACCGTTCTGCTGCAATACGAAACCGTGCGCTGGGTCCTGTGGATCGGCGGCTCGGCGCTGCTGATCTATTTCGCGGCAAAGATGATCTATTCGGCGATTCACCACGAGGCGTTGCTGGCCGAAACCGCCGAGGTGGGCCACAACTCCCACCGCAAGGAATTCTTTCGCGGGATCTTCCTCGCCGTGTCGTCGCCCAGCGCCATCCTCTGGTTCGCGGCGGTGGGCGGCACCCTGATCGCCCGTTCCGGCGGGGGCGGCCCGCTCAGTTCTGCGTTGTTCCTGGGCGGTTTTCTCTGCGCCGGGCTGTTGTGGTCGGCGGGCCTGTGTTTCGCCGCGAGCCATGGCGGTAAGTTGCTGGGCGACAAGCTGTTGCGCTATTCCTACCTGGCATCGGCGGCGATCTTCTGCTATTTCGCGGTGTACGTGATCCTTTCCGGGTATAACGAGTTTGTCGGAGGCGGTGCCGCAGAGGCGTTGCACAGCCTGTAATTGGGCGAATCGGGAATGACCTCTATACTCCCAGCCGAACCCACTTTTCTGATTCAGGAGTCGTGTCATGGATGAGCTATCAGGCGCATTGCTGGCCGAACCACGTTTCGAACACGGGCATTTCCAGCTGATCGCAGGGCTGGGTGGACGCTTCACCCAGGATACGACCCAGGGCATTCCCGACCTCTGGGCGAAATTCATTCCACACATCGGCAAGATCCCAGGGCAGAAAAGCGACGTGACCTACGGCATCTGTTGTAATCCGGATGGCAAGGGCGGTTTCGAGTACATCGCCGGTGTCGAGATCAGCAAACTCGATGACCTGCCTGACACCTACCGTTGGGTTGAAGTGCAGCCGCAGCAATACGCCGTGTTCGAACACAAGGGCACGCTGGAGAGCTTGCCGCAGACCTTCCAGTACATCTGGAAAACCTGGTTGCCGCAGTCCGGCCATCAAGCGGCGGATGCTCCGGAGTTCGAGCGCTACAGCGAAGATTTCAACCCGAAGCTCAACACCGGAAAGCTGGAGATCTGGGTGCCGATCAAGGCGTGAGACGACCATCGAAGGCGGATCGAGGATTTGTCTCTCGATGTCATGCCGACGCTGATTTATGATCCCCAGCCTTTTCCAGCTGACTGCGACCTGCCATGAACACCGTCATCCGCCCCGTTACGCCTGCCGACCTGGACCGCTGCTACGCCATCGAAACCGTGGCGTACGAAGGGGACGAAGCCGCCACCCGGGAGAAAATCGCCACGCGCATCGCCACCTGGCCTGACGGTTTTATCGTCGCCGAGGTGGACGGCGTGGTGGCGGGTTTCATCAATTCCGGCGCGGCGTTCGAGGTGGAAATGTCCGACGAAGCGTTCAAGGAACTGATCGGTCACGACCCGGCAGGCCCGAACGTGGTGATCATGTCGGTGGTGGTGCACCCCGACTTCCAGGGCCAGGGCCTGGCGAAACGCCTGATGGGCGAGTTCATCGAGCGCATGCGCGGCCTGGACAAGGCGACGATTCACCTGATGTGCAAGGAGCGGCACATCCCGCTGTACGCCGGGTTCGGCTTTGCCTACATCAAGCCGTCGGCCTCCGACCATGGCGGCATGGCGTGGCATGAGATGGTGTTGACACTGTAATCGCTCTTTGTGGGAGCGAGCCTGCTCGCGATGGTCGTCAACGTTAACGCTGGCGACCTGACACCCAGCGGTGCCTGGAAGTCCATCGCGAGCAGGCTCGCTCCCACAGGGGCCGGGGCGTGCTATCAGAAACTCATCCCCATCCGCCGCTCATAGCCGATCCGCCCCTTGTACGCCTCGCCGCTGTCGACGAAGCCATAGCGGGCGTACAGGGCGATGGCGGCATCGTTGTCGGCGTCCACCGACAGTTCCAGGCCCTTGATCTCCGGCCAGGCCTGACGCGCGACGTCGGGCAGCGCCTGCAGGCAGGCCTTGCCATAGCCCTTGCCTTGAGCGCGATGATCGACTTGCAGCGCATGCAAGGTGGCGCTGTGCTCATCGGCCCAGGCCGGCAGCAATGGCGGGCGCTTGAGCAGCAGGAAGGCCACCGGGACCTCGTCTGCCAGCAGGGCAAAACCTTTCACGCCGGGGCCGGGTTTCGACAGCAGGGTATGCAAGGCTCCGTGGATGTCGCCGGAGAACTTGATCTGCTCGGGATGGATTTCAATGGCCTCGACCTGTTGTCGTTGAGTGGCATTCAGGCTTTCGTAAGGCACGAGTCGGGCTGACACGGGAATTTCCTTTTTCCTACAAAGATGAGCTGCCGATTCTAGCGGTTTTGTTTTCCTCGGATTTTTTTTGTTTCAGCTGTCGATCCCGCTCATCGTCGAACGACTAGGGGTGTCTTCACCACAAAAAACACGGAGAACACCATGAGCGCACAGACTGAAATTCAAACCCTGATCGACACTTATCGCCAGGCCGTCATGACCAAGGATGTGGAAAAGGTCATGGCCCTGTACGCCGACGACATCCTTTCGTTCGATGCGATCAAGGCCCTGCAATTCAAGGGCAAACCCGCCTACCGCGAGCATTGGCTGGCGTGCATGGAAATGTGCCCGGGCCCGCACGTCTTCGAGTTCCACGAAATTGCCATCGAAGTGGCGCCAAACATCGCCTTCGCCCATTGGGTGGCCAACTGCGGCGGTACCAACGAGAAGGGCGAAACCCAGAGTTGCTGGATGCGCGCCACCGCGTGTTACCGGCAGGTTGGCGGGACGTGGAAGATTGTCCACGAGCACTGGTCGGCACCGTTCGACCCGATGAGCGGCGCCACCCTGTTCGATGTGCAGCCTTAGTCGCCAAATCCGCGATCTGCGGCCATAGTTGATCCGTGCAACCCCGGAGAACACCATGAAGTATCTATGCCTGGTCTACAGCGATGAGCGCCTGCTGCATTCGCTGCCCGACAGCCCGGAAGACGCTGAGTGCATGGCCTACGCCGAGTCGATCCAGGGCAGCGGACGGATGCTCGCGGCCGAAGCGCTGGAGTCGGTGCAGACGGCCACCACGGTGCGCATGCGCAACGGCAAGCTGTCGATCACCGATGGACCGTTTGCCGAAACCAAGGAGCAGTTGGCCGGTTTCTACCTGATCGATGCCAAGGACCTCAATGAGGCCCTGCAGGTCGCCGGCCATATTCCGGCGGCCCGGGTGGGCTGTGTCGAGGTGCGGCCGATTCGGCAACTGAACCCGCAGCGCGAAGGCCAGCAGCACCGATGACGGCCGTATCCGTCCAGGCGCGGGTCGAACAGGTTTATCGCGAAGAATCGCGGCGAATCCTGGCGACCCTGATTCGCCTGCTGGGTGATTTCGACCTCGCCGAAGAGGCGCTGCACGAAGCTTTTTTCATTGCCGTGGAGCGTTGGCAGCGTGACGGCGTACCGGACAATCCACGGGCCTGGCTGGTGTCCACCGGGCGTTTCAAAGCCATCGATGTCCTGCGTCGGCGTGCCCGGTTCGCTGCGTCCCGACCGTTGCTGATAGCGCAGGCGGAGGCCCTGGAGCAGGCCCACTGGAGTGATGACGATGTGGAAGACGACCGTCTGCGCCTGATCTTCACCTGCTGCCACCCGGCGCTGGCGGCGGACGCCCAGGTGCCGCTGACCTTACGTGAAGTCTGCGACCTGACCACCGAGGAAATTGCCAGGGCCTTCCTGTGCGCGCCGGCCACCATCGCCCAGCGTATCGTGCGCGCCAAGGCGAAGATCCGCGACGCGAAAATCCCCTATCAGGTGCCGACCCTGGCAGAACTGCCCGAGCGACTCGACAGCGTGCTGCGGGTGATTTACCTGGTGTTCAACGAAGGCTACTCCGCCTCCATCGGCAACGAACTGACTCGCGAAGACCTGACCCGCGAGGCGATCCGGCTCGGGCGCCTGCTGATGCAATTGCTGCCCGAGCCCGAGGTGATGGGCCTGCTGGCATTGATGCTGCTTCACGAGTCGCGACGCACGGCGCGCACCTCGCCCACCGGTGAGCTGATCCTGCTGGATGAGCAGGACCGCTCGCTGTGGGATGCCGGGTTGATCGCCGAAGGTTGCGCCTTGACCGAGCAAGCCCTGGGCCAGGGGCGCTTCGGGCCATATTGCCTGCAGGCGGCCATCGCGGCGGTGCACGCCGAAGCGACGACGGCGGCGCAGACGGACTGGGAGCAGATCGTGGGGCTGTATGACGTGCTCTTGGCCGCCGTGCCTTCGCCGGTGATCGAGTTGAACCGCGCAGCGGCGATCTCCCGGCGAGATGGACCGCTGGCGGGGCTGACCTTGATCGAGGACATCCTGGCCCGCGGCGATTTGCAGGATTACCACCTGGCGCATTCGGCGCGGGCGGAGTTCTGTCGGCAACTGGGCAGGGTGGAGGAGGCGCGAGCGGCGTACGAGCGGGCGCTGACCTTGACGCAACAGGTGCCGGAGCGACGGTTCATCGAGGCGCGGCTCAAGGCATTGTGAAGGGATTCATCGGAGCCATCGCCAGCGGGCTCGCTCCCACAATGGATGTTCTTTGCACCATGGCCTCCTGTGGGAGCGAGCCTGCTGGCGATGGCCGCACCGCTATTCCAGCATCCTGCCCAACAGCCAGCTCCCCGCCGGCCCCGGTGGATGCAGGCGCGACCACAGCGCATCGACGAACAGCGGCCGGGGCCAGCCCCGCACCTGCAGTTCCTGTAATGTTCCGGCGCCAAATCGCGCCACCAGCCAGCGCGGCAGCGGCGCCCAGCCGAACCCGCCTTCGGCCATTTCCAGCAGCATCAGGTAACTCGGCGCCGACCAGACACGCCCCTTCGCGCGGCTTTCGTATGGGTTGACGATGGTTGCCAGGCGCAACTCCCGGTGCTGTTGCAACACCGCCTGATCGATCCCCGACAGGGCCGTCAACGGATGCCGGCGGGACACGAACAACGCAATGTCCGTGTGCTCCTGCACCGTGGCACTTTCCAGGTCGGGCGGGTAACTGGGCTGCTGTTCGGCGAACGCGACCTGGGCCCGCCCGCTTTGGACCAGCGCGATCAGGTCATCGCATTCGGCAATCAGGCACTCGAATTCGAGGTCCGGGTAACGCTGCTCGAACGCGCTGAGTGCGGCTTCGAAACGGTCGGACTGGTAAGTGTCGGACAACGCCACGGTCAGCTTCGGTTCGACACCCTGGGCCAGCTGGCTGGCGGTCATTTCCAGGCGACTGGTGGCCGCGAGGATCTCCTCGGCCCGCTGCAACATCACATGCCCGGCCGGGGTCAGGGTCGGCTTGCGGCTGCTGCGGTCGAACAGCAGCAGATCCAGGTCGATCTCCAGGCTCGCCACCGCTGCACTGACGGTGGACTGACTGCGCCCGAGCTTGCGGGCCGCGGCGGAAAACGAACCCTGGGTGGCCGCTTGTACAAACGCCTGCAACACTTCGTGGGAGGCCATGAACTATCGTCCTGGTCGATGGTTATTGGTTAGGAAGTATCGGTGCGGGGCAGGATGATGACAACCACATTCACTCAGGAGTGCTGGTCATGACCGCCGACAAATCCATCCTTGAACGCATCTGCCAGGCCATTGGCTTCGAACTGCTGGCGATCCTGATCTGTACGCCGCTGCTGGCCTGGATCATGGACAAGCCGATGCTCGACATGGGCGTGGTCACGGTGGTGCTGGCGGCGCTGGCACTGGCCTGGAACGTGGTGTTCAACGGCGTGTTCGATCGCGTGTTGCGGCATTTCGCGGTGGTGCACAACGCCTGGACCCGAGTGATCCATGCGCTGCTGTTCGAAGGCGGGTTGGTGGCGGTCGGCGTGCCGCTGATTGCCTGGTGGCTGGACGTCAGCCTGTGGCAGGCGTTCCTGATGGACATCGGCGTGCTGCTGTTTTTCCTGCCGTACACCTACGTTTACCACTGGGGCTACGACGTGATGCGGGCGCGGCTGGTCAGTGCCTGATGGCTGATGCCCCTGCTCCCATAGGGCAGGGGACTCAGAACAACCGGGAGAACAACCAGTACAGACTCCCCGACAACACGATCGCCGCCGGCAAGGTCAGCACCCAGGCCATCAGCAGGTTGCGGATGGTCTTCATCTGCAAGCCGCCGCCGTTGGCGACCATGGTCCCGGCCACGCCCGACGACAACACATGAGTGGTCGACACCGGCAGGCCGAACATGTCCGCCGCGCCGATGGTCAGCATGGCCACGGTTTCGGCCGAGGCGCCCTGGGCGTAGGTCAGGTGGGTCTTGCCGATCTTTTCGCCGACCGTCACCACGATGCGTTTCCAGCCGACCATGGTGCCCAGGCCCAGGGCAATCGCGACGGCGATCTTCACCCACAGAGGAATGAAGCGCGTGGCGTTGTCGATCTGTTGCTTGAACAATTGCAGGTTGGCCGTGGTGTCGGCGTCGAAGTGGCCGACCTTGTGCTTGTCCATCAGGCGAATGGTTTCACTGGTCAGGTACATGTCGTTACGCACGTTGCCCATCGCTTCCGCCGGCACCCTGGACAAGGAGCCGTACCCCTTGACCTGCGCACCGATGCTGCCGGTGAGCGCGGCGAGGGCCGGTATCAGTTGCGGTGTGACTTGCTTGCTGCCCACGTAAGCGGACAGCACCAGACGCGGATCGGCCGGTGCCGGCAGCGACGAATGTCTCATCAGCGCCTGCTGGGTGACTTCGGCCACTGCGGCGAACTGCAGGGCCTGATCGGCCGGCATGGTGCGGTTCAACGCATAGGCCATCGGCAGGGTGCCCACCAGGATCAGCATGATCAGGCCCATGCCTTTCTGGCCGTCGTTGGAGCCGTGGGCAAACGACACCCCGGTGCAGGTCACGATGAGCATGCCGCGGATCCACCAGGGTGGCGGCGTGTTGCCTTGCGGAGCCTTGTACAGCGAACGATTCTTGACGAAGGCACGCAGGGCCAGCAGCAACAGCGCGGCAAAACCGAAACCGACCAGCGGCGACAGCAGCAGTGCGTAACCGATCTTGATGGCCTGCGCCCAGTCCACGCCGCTGGTGCCGTCGCGGCCGTGCATTAGGGCATTGGCCACGCCCACACCGATGATCGAGCCGATCAGCGTGTGCGACGACGAAGCCGGCAAGCCGAGCCACCAAGTGCCGAGGTTCCACAGGATGGCCGCGATCAGCAGGGCGAAAATCATGGCGAAACCGGCGGACGAACCGACTTGCAGAATCAGCTCCACCGGCAGCAGGGCGATGATGCCGAACGCCACCGCGCCGCTGGACAGCAACACCCCGAGGAAATTGAAGAACCCCGACCAGGCCACCGCGACATTGGGCGGCATCGAGTGGGTGTAGATCACCGTGGCCACTGCGTTGGCCGTGTCATGGAAGCCGTTGACGAACTCGAAGCCCAGGGCGATCAGCAGCGCGACACCCAGTAACAGAAACGGCGTCCAGGTGGTGACCACCGTGCCGATTTCGCGCATGTCGTGCATCAGGCTGTATGCGGTGAACAACAGGCCGCAGGCCAGCACGCCGAAGAACATCACCAGGGTGAACAGGCTGGGCTTCTTGTCCAGCAGCGACTTGCCGCTGCTGGCGGACGCCGGTGCAGGGGCAAAGGAAGAAATAGCCATGACGGACAATCCATCGGGGGAGAGGAATGTTCGTCATGATCGTTTCATTGGCTGACAGAGACACTGCGTTGGATCAGTGTTAGGGGAATTGGGTGGGCCGTTGATCCGAAATCGTCCGTTGTGGGGGCAGATCCATTGAGGGCGGCCTGTCCGGTAAATCGCTACGCGCCCACGGTACTCAATAATCCTGGCGCTTGCGAAACGCCCAGCGACCGGCGATCACGGTGAAGGTCGCGACCAACGCCACCAGAATCCAGAATCCTTCCGGATCGCCGGCCAGCGGTACACCGCCGACGTTCATGCCAAAGAAACCGGCGATGATGTTGATCGGCAGCGCCAGCACCGTCACCACCGTCAGAGTGAACAGGGTGCGGTTGCTCTGTTCGTTGAGGTTGGCGGCGATCTCTTCCTGCAACAACTTGATCCGCTCCCCCAGCGCCGTGAGGTCGTTGATGATCAGCGCAAACTCCTCGGTGGACTTGCGCAACTCCTTCACGTCCTCTTTCTGCAGCCATTGCGGCGGGCGGTTGAGCAGGCGCAGCAACGAGCCCGGCTCGAGCGCGAGCAGCCGTTGCAGGCGCACCAGCACCCGGCGGTTGGTGCCCAGTTCCGCGCGGTTGGTCGACAGGCGCGAGGACAGCAATTCATCCTCGATCTGATCGACGCTCTGGCTGGTCTTGCGCACGATCTGGGTCAGCACCTCGCCCTGGTCGCGCAGCAGATGCACCAGCAGTTCCAGCGGTGAGCGAAAGCGCTCGCCGGCCTTCACCGAGGAACGCAACTTGTCGACCGAGTGCAGCGGTTGAAGGCGCGCACTGATGATCAGCCGGCTGCGCACGCACACCCACAGCGTCGAGACATCCGAGGAAACCATGTTGCTGAGGTTGAACACCACATCGTTGACCACCGCCAGCAGCGCCGAGTCGACATGTTCGATGCGCGTCGAACGCGAGCCTTCGTGCAAGGCCTCGAAAAACTCGTCGGGCAATTCCAGGTGATTTTTCATCCAGCGCTCGCACGCGGCGTGGGCGAGGTTCAGGTGCAGCCAGAGAAACTCGTCGCTGTCGTCGGGTTGTTGCAGGCGACTCAACGCCATCGCCGAATCGATTTCACGGCCACGTTCGCCGGGACGAAAACTGAAGCCGTAGAGCAGACCGAACAGGTCCGGATCGCGATGGCTTTGGTCGATGCTGTGGTTCATGAAGGCTCGCTGCAAGGAGGCGCCTGTCGCGGATTTCACAGGTTCACTTGAGCCGAATCATCGCAAGGCTGGATGACACTTATGTGACGTCGAGTTGGCGATGGCACGCTTGAGCGCATGACGCCACGGGCTGTGTACCGGTTTGCTTACCGAGTCGGTACACAGTCGATCTCAAGTCGGTGCGGGCGATGTCGATGATGGGCGTAAACCCGTCACTTCAAAGGAAAACGCCATGGTCAGCATGATCTCGATTTCGATCACCCAACCGCTTTCGACAACCGCCAGCAAAGTCGCCGCCAGCGACGGCACGGACGACACGTCCGCCACGGCAACTACCGACACTTCCAGCGACAGCAACAAAGTCGCCGCAGGCGGGGCACCGACGGCGGGCGGCAGCAGTGCCAGCAGTGAAGAATCCGATTCGGTAAAGGCCCTGCGCAAGCAGATTGCCGAGTTGCAAAAGCAGTTGCAGGAGGCGCAGCAACAGCTGCAGGCGGCCCAGGCCGAACAGCAAAGCGAGGACGCCAAGGCGGCGAGTGTGGCGGCGGCTCAAGCGCAGGTGACGAGCACCTCGGCATCGTTGCAGACCGCCACGGCTGCGTTGCTGGCAGCCTTGCAGGAAGAGGGCGGCAGCACCTCGGGCACGATGGTCAGCACGACGGCTTGATGGAGGAGATTGCAGACAGTTTTGTGGGAGCGAGCCTGCTCGCGATGCAGCGTGTCAGTCACCGTCAAGGTGTCTGTCAGACCGCATCGCGAGCAGGCTCGCTCCCACAGGGGAATGGCGATGCCGTTGCAGGCTGGCCTCAGTTGTCCTGCTTGTTCTTCAGGACTTCACCGGTGGCCGCGTTCAAGTCCACGTCCCACTCAACGCCCTTGGCGTCGCGCAGCTCGACTTCGTACTCGTAGAGGTTGGTGTGCTGGTCCAGGTCGCTGTCGGTGATCGTGGCACCCGGGTGCAGCTTCAATACGATCTGGTTCAACTCTTCCAGCGGCTTGATCTTGCCGTCCTTGACCAACTGAGGAATCTGGTCGACAGGCACATCGGCCGCCTGCGCCAGGCCAGCGGTGAGGGTCAGTGCAGCGGCGGTGAACAGGGCAGTCAAAGTCTTCATGGGGGCTTTCCTTGGTGTGCTGTTTAAGTGAGTTCAGGTTAGCGTTCGTAACTTAATCCACCCTTAAAATTCCCTGCTCCGCAAAATTTTTGCCTGTGCGAGCCTGCTCGCGATGGATGCCGATAGACCGCGGGGCACCAGGTTGTGCGCGGTATCGTTGGCGATCTTCGCGAGCAAGCTCGCTCCTGCCGTTTCAGTAACCGTTGTTCTTGAGCACCTGCGCAACACTTGCGGCGGCCGGGCGTTTGTAGAATTTCAACAGCTCGCTGGCGCGGTTGGTGAAGATGCCATCGACGCCGGCCTCCATGACCTTCTGGAAATCCACCGCTTCATCGACGGTATAGACGTGCACCAGCAGACCCTGATCGTGGGTGTACTGGTTCATCCACGGTTGCACCAGGTCCGAATAGCTCTGGTCGCCGCCGTGGGTCAGTGCGGCGGAAGGCCCGGTGCCGATAGCGCCCTGGGCTTTGGCGTAATCGATCCATTGCTGGAATTCGGCTTTGCTTTTCGGTTCCTGCCTGGCGTAGTAGGTCGCGTGGTCCTTGTCGCCCGACTCGGCGAAAGTCACTTTGGACTTGGGTTCGATGTTGCCTTCGCCCACCCACAGCAGCAGGATTTTCGGCACCTGCGGCATTTCCTTTTCCAGCAGTTCGAGGCTGCTCTTCTCGAACGTTTGCAGGACCACCCGGCCGCTGCCTTGGCCGACCGCCAGGGCGCTTTTCGCCCCTTTGGAACCGGCCGGAATCAGCCAGCCACGGTCATGCAGTTTGTCCTTGAGGTCGCGTTCGATGCCGGGAAACTGCTTCGACTCCTTGGTTTCGATGTACAGACCGGGTTTGTGCAGCGGGTTTTCCTGGGCGATATCGATGATTTCGTCGAGGGTGAGGATCTTCAGACCGACAAAGGCGGGGCGCGCGCGATCCGGGTAAGCGGTGTTGAACCAGCTGCCGGCGTCCAGGGTTTTCAGCTCCGCCATGGTGAACGCATTGGCCGGGCTGTCCTTGCGTTCCGGGAATTTGCTGGCGACGTCGGTGGTGCGTTGCAGGTTGTTGTCGTGCAGGGCAAAGAGCACGCCGTCCTTGCTGCGTTGCAGGTCCAGTTCCAGGTAATCGGCCCCCAGGTCGCGCGCCACTTTATAGGCGGCGGCGGTGGATTCCGGTGCATCGAACGAGGCCCCACGATGGGCAATCACTGCCGGGTGCGGGATGCCCGACCGGGCCGCCAGTGTGGCGGGACTTGGCTCGGTAGCGGCCTGGGCCTGACCGAGGCCGAGCAGCAGGCTCAGCAACAGGGCGCTCTTGGTGAAAGTGGCTGGCATGGTCGAGATCCTTTCGCAGAGAGTTTTCGAAGACGTCTCTTTTAACAACTGAGCGCCGACCGCGCTATCGCGAGACCGACATAAACGTGTTTAAAGCGGTTTTTTTCAACACATCTGTGCGGTGCTTTGCAGTACTCTTGGCCACGGCAGTCTCCCCGGCAGAGGGAGCGCCGTTCATCTTGCCAGGCGTGTAAACCATCGATCTTTTGTGAGGTTTATATGCGCATCACTTCCCAACTCATCTGCCAGGCCGCCGATCAACTCAAGGGCTTTGTCGGCCTCAACCGCAAGACCGGCCGCTACATCGTGCGCTTCAGCGAAGACTCCTTCGGCATGGACGTGGCGGATGACGGCATCATCCCGGCCAGTGAGTTCGTCTGGGCACCGGGCCCGGAACAGGCCATGACCCTCAAGCGCGATTTGATCCAGTTGCTGCTCGACCAGCACATCGATGACCGGATCAACATCACCGAGCCGTTGCGGGTGTACATGAGTCGCCAGCAGGTGCCGGAGATTTCGGCGGTGCGCCGTTTGGTGCAGGGCTGAGGCATTGCGGTGAGTGTGCCGGTCGCATCGCGGGTTACAGGCTGAACTCATACGCCCGCTCGACCCGACACACCCGTGTCTGACACCGCGCATACCAGGTCGAGCGCCCGCGCTCACGGATCGCGCTGTGCTCAGGATGATGCTTCCACGCCAGGATCGCCGCCTCGCTGGTCCAATACGACACGGTGATCCCCACCCCGTCGTTGCCCCGGGCCGACTCCACCCCGAGAAACCCCGGCTGTTCGCGCGCCAATTGCACCATCCGTTCGGCGGCTTCGGCATAGCCCTGATCGCCGTCCGTGCGCAGCGAGGTGAAGATCACCGCGTAATAGGGCGCGGGCGGTGTGCTGGCGATCATGCTTGCCCCTGCGCGCAGGCATCGACCAGCGCTCGCACCAACGGTGGCAGGACGCCCTGGAGCGCCGCCCGCTCCGGCTGGAACAGGGTCGCGACGAAGAAGGGATGACCTTCGAGCTCAATGGCCCGTAACCCCTGCGCTGCATCGTGCCCGACAGGCTGCAGGTCATGTTTGAGGAGCGCCTGTTCGAACGCCGGGTTCACCCCGTAGCGGCAGCGATAGCCTTCACGGATCTGCGATGTTTCGTACGCCTGGGCGATCAATGAGCCTTCACGCAACTGAATGTCGTCGATGGCTTCCACCAGTGAGCAGGTCAGGGGCGTGATCACTGCCCTGACAGCGTCGGGCGATAGTTCACCGTGCTCGGCGTCCGACCAACCCAGTACATGGCGGGCGTGCTCCAGCACCGCGTGCTGAAAACCGCCGCAGGAGCCAAGGAAAGGTCGTGGGCGTTCGCGGGCAAAACGGATCGCCCGCAAGGCGCCCTCCAGGTTGCGATAGGGGCTGCCCGGCACGCACCAGAATCCGTCGTAGACCTCGAGCGGGGTGTCGGCGTGAATGCACTCGGTGGCCAGCCACTGTCCTTGCACGTTCAGGCCGCTGTGTTCGGCGGCCAGGCCCAGAGCCACAGGGATGGCCTGGTGGGCGGTGACCTGGGGGTCGTAGTCGCCGATCAGGGCGATGCGAATGACGCGGTTTTCCATGATCAGCCTCTGCGCTTGTTGATTCCCGAGGTCCACTATAAATTGGCGTTCACGCACTCAATATGGGCATTTTCCCAAATGATCAATGCAGCCACGCACTATCGGCTGGACTACCCGGACCTTGCCCTGATCCTTGCATTGGTGCGCGGCGGCTCTCTGGCCCGGGCCTCGCAGCTGATGAAGGTGGATGTGTCGACGGTGTTTCGCGCCGTGCGTCGCCTGGAAGGTGCGCTGGGTCAGCAACTGTTCGAAAAAAGCCGCGCCGGTTACCTGCCGACGACCTTGGCGCAGTCTCTGGCCGAGCAGGCGGAACGGGCCGAGCAGGCACTGGAAGCCGCGCGAATCGGCGTGGAGCAGGGCGGCGATGTCATCAGCGGAACGGTGCGCCTGACCTGCACCGACTCGGTGTTGCAGGGCTTGCTGTTGCCGGCACTGGCGCGTTTCATGCCGGACTATCCGGCGCTGACCCTCGAACTGAGCACCTCCAACGACTTCGCCAACCTCACCCGTCGGGATGCCGACATCGCCCTGCGCCTGACCTGCGCGCCGCCGGAGCATCTGGTGGGCCGACACCTGGCTGACGTTTCCTATCGGGTCTGCGCCAGCGCCGGTTACCTGCAATCGATCGATGCCGCAGAACTGGAGGCACTCACCTGGATTGCGCCGGATGGTTTCCTGCCCGATCACCCGACGGTGGCCTGGCGTCATCAAGCCTTGCCGGGCGTGATGCCGGGGTATCGCTGCAACAGCATGCTGTCGGTCACCGAACTGGTACGCGCGGGCCTGGGCGTGGCGGTGTTGCCGGATTTCCTGATCGGCGATGGCCTGCAGGCCATCAGCGACCCACTGCCGGGGTGCGACACCGCCATCTGGTTGCTGACGCGTCCGGATTGTCGTGCGTTGCGTTCGGTGGTGACGTTGTTCGATGAGCTGGGGCGGGCGTTGCGGTTGTCTTGAGGTGTGTGCCGGCCTCCTCGCGAGCGGGCTGCAATCCCTGTGGGAGCGTGCCTGCTCGCGAGGCGGCCGCGAGATCAACCGGTGCGTTGACAGGTAAACGCCCGCTGCCGAAGCACCCTTCAACCCCAAGCGCTTTCAGCCTAAGGCCAGTGTCGACTTTTCCGATTGTGAACCCGTTGCACCGACCTTAAGTTTGGCTCCAGTCATTTGACTGAACCTTTAAACGATGGAAAGGGATCACCATGAAAAAAACAGCAGGGCAGCTTTTGGTATGGGTTTGTTGCGCCGGGGCGTGGCCAGTGATGGCGCAACCTTTTACCTGTGGTGGAAAATTCCTGGGCAGCGACACGCAGGCGGAGCTGGAACAGGTCATCATCGAGGATGGTGGGCGGGCCGTCGGCGTTCAGCGGGTGTTCACGATTTGCCAGAAGGGCGTCATCCAGGTCGTGCTGGACGGCAACAACGAGACCTCGACGCCCAGTTACAAAAGGCGCTGGCAGCAGCGTGCCGTCGCCTTGCTGCAAGTGCCGGCGGACAAGGTCACGCTCCGTTGATCAGGACGTCGGCGCGTCCTTGCGCACGAAGTGCTGGTGCATTTCCGAGGTCAGGCTCTCGATCCGTTCGGTGAGGGTCTTGGTCATCTCGGTGAGGCGGGTGTTCTGTTCGAGCAACTCCAGCAGTTGCGCGGAGTTCTGCGCCGCTTGCGCCTGACGCTCGCTGTTGGCCACGGCCAGTGCCTCGCGGTGCTGCGCGTCGGCCTCGGATTGGGCTTTGTCCCGGGCCGCCTGCCGGGTCTGGGCCAGCAGGATCAGCGGGGCGGCGTACGCCGATTGCAGGCTGAACGCCAGGTTCAGCAGGATGAACGGGTACACGTCGAAATGCGTGACCCCGGAAACATTGAGCGCCACCCATAACAGCACGACCAGCGTCTGCGCGCCGAGAAAGGTCGGGGTACCGAAGAACCGCGCAAAGGCCTCGGCACGCAGGGCGAACTTGTCGTTGCCGAAGGTCGGCGCCAGATGGGCGTGGGGGCGATGAAAGCGCAGGTGATCGATGGGCGCGGTGGTCTTGCTTTCAGTGGTCATGAGGCTCTCTGCGGTAGGCGGCTAAGACAGCGCTCACTATAGCGCTCCCCATCGCCGCCCCGCGCAGTCTGGCTTAAAGCGCCAGGGTCGGCGTCGGGTGGCGATCGCCTTCGCCGGCCGCCAGGCTGATTTTGTTGCGACCGGTATTCTTGGCGGTGTAGAGCGCCTTGTCCGCGTCATCGAGCCAGGCAATGGCATCGCTGAAGGACGGCTGGAAGGCGGCCAGGCCAATGCTCAGGCTGATCCGCAGGCCGGGCACTTGCTCATGGCGGTAGTCATGCAGGACGCCGCGCAAGCGCTCCATGACATCCCGGGCTTGCAACAGCGGCATGTCGGGCAGGATCACGCAAAACTCATCACCGCCGTAACGACCGGCCAGATCGCATTCGCGCAGGTTGCGCTTGAGTTCGGCGCTGAGTTGGCGCAGCACCGAATCGCCGACGATATGCCCATGGGTGTCGTTGATGGGTTTGAAGTGATCGATGTCGATCAAGGCAATCACGGCCGAGTGTTCCTGCAGGCGGCTACGCTGGAATTGCAGTTGCAGCGAGTCTTTCCAGGCACCGTGGTTGAGCAGCCCGGTCAGGCTGTCGGTGCGGTTCAGGGCGCTCAGGATGCGTTTGTGTTTGGCCAGTTTGATTGCCAACTGGTAGCTGACCATGCCCACCGCAAAAGGGTAGAGCGTGAGCATGGGCAGGGAGGCCCAGAGTTGCATCGGTGTGGTCACCGCACTGAAGGCGACACCGAACACCAGCCAGCCAAGCAGTATGCCTGCCATCTGTGCCAGGGAGCCGAACGCAAACAGCCGCAGCCCGCCCATGGCGACATTGTGCATCGCCATCATCCCCAGGACCGTCACGGTGGTCAGGGGATTGAACTGCACCGTCGCGGCCCAGAAGCCGCCCCACAGCGAATCGTAGAGCATGTTGCGCAGCTCGGCCTTGTAGGGATAGTCCGCGCGGGACGACAGCTGATAGGCAATGTGCGGCCAGATATAGGCGTTAAGCACCAACAGGGCCCAGATCCAGGACGGCAGGTTCATGGGCGCCAGGGCGGCGGCCACGCTGAAGCTGCCGATGCACAGTCCAACGGCCCGCGGCAGGTAGATGCGTCTGGCAAATGACAAGCCCTTGCCGCGTTGATTTTCCATAATGTCCTGCGCCAGATTCATCTTGAAACAAAATGCCGAGCGGCCAGCAAATTACCGTTCATCGGCAAAAACGGCGCACATTGTCATTTATTCCAGCGCGAATAATCAGTGTCCTTCGAAGCCATTTAGCGGTGTCGACGCACATGAAGTGCTTGATTCAGCGCTGATAGCACGCCAGGAACATGTCCAGCGCCGACTCCGCGACAGCGGTTTGCCGCTCGGGCGAAAGGCTGGGCTGCCCCATGGAAATCTGCGGCCAGAACGCAAAGGACTTGAGCAGGCCCTGGACCTGTTGCGCGGCGAACTCCGGATCGACCGGCTTCAGGCGTCCGTCGGCCTGGGCGGCACGAATCCACACGGTCAGGCCTTCCTCGCGCTGGCCCATCCTGGCGACCATGTCCTGCGCCCGTTCCGGGGAATGGATGGTCGCGGCAATCGCCACGCGAGCCAGGTCGAGAAAGTTGTCATCGCCCAGCATGTGCAGTTTCGCCATCAGCATCCGGCGCATCTGCTCGCGCAGGGGCAGGTCGGGGTGGTAGGGCGTTTCCTGTTCGGCGGTCACCCGCGCCCATAACTGATTGAGGATTTCGGCGAACAACTCTTCCTTGCTCGGGAAGTGGTTGTACACCGTGCGCTTGGACACGCCGGCGGTGGCGGCGATCTTGTCCATGCTGGTGATATCGAAACCGTTGTCACGGAATTCGGCAATCGCCGCTTGGATGATCGCTTCGCGTTTTCGGTCGGTCAGGCGCTGTGGAGCTGTCATAAGTACGCTTCGGCAGAAAAAGTCAGGAATTACACTTGGCAGTTTACTTGTGATGGTTATTGATGCAACCTTGAAACTACACTGTGCAGTGTAATGTTTTGTTAATCCTGCCCAGTCAACACTAGAGTGTCCGGCTGATGCGTGCGTGCCTTGGCCATTTATCGTCCATCGCAGACACCGCCTTGCGTGCGGTGCCCTGGAGTCATTCATGGCCAATGCCACTACCTCTACCGCACCTGAAGCGTCCCGCCAGGTCGATGGCCTTTTCCGCAACCATGCGCCGGTGCAACGGGAAGGCTTTCGCAAAATGATGCGCATCCTGTGGAACATGATCTTCCACAAACCGCGCGACACCCGGCCGACCGCTGCGGTCCCGGTGCAACGCCTGACCCATGACGCGCTGATCGCCGCGCCCAATCACAGCGTCTATCGCCTCGGCCACTCCACCGTATTGCTGAAACTGCAGGACAAATTCTGGATCACCGACCCGGTGTTCGCCGAACGCGCCTCGCCGTTGCAGTGGCTCGGTCCCAAGCGCTTTCACCAGCCGCCGATCAGCCTGGAAGAACTGCCGCCGATCGAAGCGGTGATCCTGTCCCACGACCACTACGACCACCTGGACTACCGGGCGGTCCTGGACCTGGCGGACAAAACCAACTACTTCCTCACCCCGCTGGGCGTGGGCGACACCCTGATCAAGTGGGGCGTCGACGCCAGCAAAGTGCGTCAACTGGACTGGTGGCAGGACACCGAAGTGGCGGGCATCCGCTTCGCGGCAACCCCCTCGCAACATTTTTCCGGTCGCGGCCTGTTCGACAGCAACAGCACGCTGTGGGCGTCGTGGGTGATCATCGACGGTGATACGCGGATTTTCTTCAGCGGCGACAGCGGCTACTTCGATGGCTTCAAACGCATCGGCCAACACTACGGCCCGTTCGACCTGACGCTGATGGAAACCGGCGCCTACAACGTCGAATGGCCGCACGTGCACATGCAGCCCGAACAAACCCTGCAAGCCCACATCGACCTGAAAGGCCGCTGGCTGTTGCCGATCCACAACGGCACTTTCGACCTGGCGATGCACGCCTGGTACGAACCGTTCGACCGGATCCTGGCCCTGGCCTGGGATCGCAATGTATCGATCACCACGCCGCAGATGGGGCAGGCGTTCAACGTGATGCATCCACATCGGGGCGACGCCTGGTGGTATGAAGTGGAGCAGCAGGTGTATCAGCAGAGCATTGGTTGATAGGGCTACCGACAGGCGCGAACTTTCATACGAGCTATGGCGGTAAGTGATGACGGACATTTCCGGACGCCTCGGTAGGCTGGGAATGCAACGGGACCTCTCCCTCCCGTCATCACAAAGGATTTTTTTTCATGGATGTAAGGCAAAGCGGCCGGCTGATGTGTCTGGTCATGACGGTTCTTTTTTCACTCCCCAGCACGGCTCATGCACACGCACCCGCACCCGCACCCCCGGTTGAATCAAGGCTGGAATATTTAAGCGTCGACGAAATCTCCCGGCGGATGGAACGCAACGAGCTGAGTGCGGCAATGTTCGTGCTCTACCTGCAGCGAAGGATCGCCGCCCTCGATAAACAGGGGCCGAAGATCAACGCCGTGATCGAGCTCAATCCCGAGGCGCTGGCCATCGCCGAGTTCCTGGACCGGGAGCGCAAATCGGGCTACGTGCGCGGTCCGTTGCATGGCATCCCGGTACTGCTCAAGGACAACATCGACACCTCCGACCAGATGCAGACCAGCGCGGGCTCACTGGCCATGGTGGGTGACCCGCCGGCCAAGGATGCGTTTATCGTGCAACGCCTCAGGGAAGCGGGCGCGATCATTCTCGGCAAAACCAACCTCAGTGAATGGGCGGCGTTTCGCGATCCGGCCCTGCCCAGTGGCTGGAGCGGTCGCGGTGGCCAAACCAGAAACCCTCATCTGTTGAGCGGTGACGTGTGCGGCTCCAGCTCCGGTTCTGCCGCCGCCACCGCCGCTGGGTTCGCCCCATTGGCTGTCGGAACGGAAACCGCCGGCTCGATCATCTGCCCGGCGTCCCTCAACGGCGTGGTCGGCATCAAGCCGACCGTAGGCCTGTTAAGCCGCAGCGGCATCATCCCGGTGACCCACAAACTGGACACTCCCGGCCCGATGGCCCGTACCGTTCGCGAGGCTGCCCTGCTACTGAACGCCATGCGTGGCAATGACCCCGCCGACCCCGTCAGAAAGCCCCATGGCCAGGACGCCGTGGATTACACCGCCCTGCTGCGCCCCCACACCCTGGTTGGCAAGCGTATCGGCTACCCCGCCAAGTTTGATCGCAGCGGCCTGCCGCTGTTGCTCGACCCGCAGTTTTCCCAGGCGCTGGAGCTCATCCAGGCCGCCGGTGCGACCTTGATTCCCGTGGACCTGAAAGACCCGTCATCGGCTCGGCTGGATGAGGCGTTTCAGATGGGCATCCAACGTGAGTTGCCTCGCTACCTGGCCACACGAACCGGCATTCCCGCCCAGACCCTGGACGATCTATTACTGTTCAACGCCGCGAACGCCGAAGGCCCTGGACAAGCCACCCTGATCGCCGCCAGCAAAGTGGTGTTTGACGAGCAGACCTACAACCACCTCTGGGGCATGATTCAAGGTGAAAATGCCGCCGCCATCGATCGCTTGCTGGTCACCCATCACCTCGATGCCCTCGTCTCGGATGTCGCATCCCCCGCCATGAACGTCGCCCCCCTGGCCGGTTACCCCGGCGTCATGGTGCCCACCGGCATCGACGAAGAGGGCGCCCCGACCTCGATCTTCTTCTACGGCCCGCGCTGGAGCGAGGCCCGGCTTCTGGCGTTGGCGTATGGTTATGAACAGGTTTCCAATGCGCGGCGGGCGCCGGAGTTCAAGCCATAACCAGTGTTTTACAGGCTGCACTTGTCAGGCGAACACCACCTCAATCAGCCCCTCTTTTCTGGATCGGGGGGCCGACTTGACCACGATTTGAACGTCCCACCCCAGCAACGACAGGCATTCCATCATCTTGGCTTCGCTGATACCGCGAAACTTTCCGCGTAGCATTTCAGACAGTTTGGGTTGGGACAGGCCGAGGATTTCGGATGCTTGAACTTGGGTCAGATGGCGAGCCTTGATGATTTCGCCAATTTTTGCCGCCAGCCAACCAATAATTCATCTCACTCAACCATTCACAAATTCCGCCTGCCCTCGCGATTCCGCCTCCGCACCTTTCCCACCGATCACCCGCCCCGGCGCAAACCCCGGGAAGAACATCAGCCCCTCGGACTCAAAGCGATAGGCCAGCGCCAAGCGGTCGGCGTCCGCCACCTCGCGCCGGGCCTCGAACCGTTCGATTTCGGCCTCCGCCACCCCGGTCTCCCGCGATAACTCATCAACACTCCAGCCCAGCATCGCCCGGGCCTGGGCGCAATGGGTGGGGGTGAATTGGAAGAGGGCGATACGTTCCAGGGTGATTTTCATCGCATAAGAGGCCATGGTGTGCTCCGGGCTCGAGAGTGCTGATCCAAAATGTACTGTGTTTTTGTACAGTTGTTTTCGGCCCGGATCAAATTGATTTTTTGTTTTTTTCTAGTTTGCCTCCGCCATCCAGACGGACGGTGCATGGCCCAGCACACGCCGGAACATGGTCGAGAAGGCCGCCGGGCTGTCATAGCCGAAGTCCAGCGCAATACGCGTCACCGGCTCACCCACGGCCAGTCGGGCAAGCGCCAGCACTACACAGGCACGCTGTCGCCATTGGCTGAAGCTCAGGCCGGTTTGCTGGCGAAACAGGCGATTGAACGTGCGCAGACTGACGTGCATTTGACTCGCCCATTGTTGCGGCGACTGATGAGCATCGGGCCGCTGCAAAAACAGCTGGCACAACCCGAGCAGGCGCGGCTCCTCGGGCAACGGAATGTGCAACGGCAGGTGAGCACTGCGCGCCAGTTCGTGCAGCAGCAGATCGATCAATGCCCCATCGCGGCCGGTCTCGTCGTACACCTGCGCCACCTCTGCGGCCTCCATCAACAAGTGCCGCATCAACGGCGAGACATTGATCACCTGACAACGGCCGCCCAGGTCCACCACCCCCGGCTCGATGTACACACTGCGCGTGCTCACCCCCAGCATCAACACCTCGTGTGCCATCCCCGGTGGTATCCACACTGCCCGTTGTGGCGGCACCACCCAATTGCCGTCGTGCGTGCTCACCTGCATCACCCCGGTGGCGCCGTACAATAATTGCGCCCTGCGATGTGTATGACGTGGCAACACCTGGCCGTAGGCGTAATCCGTACCGATCGCGACCACCCGCCGGGGCGTGTCGTCCAGCACATCAATCGAAACATTGCGCATCGGGCGGCTCCCACGTTTGGCGTAAACGCGAACATTATTGGCCTATTTGCTGAGGTCGGCCAAGCCACTTCACTCTATCGTCGAGCGCTCTCAATCCGATGGAAGCCCGTGATGTCCTACCTCTTGCTGACACTCTTCGGCTGCATGACTGGCGTCACTGCGGTGTTATTTGGCTTTGGTGGTGGTTTCGTCGTGGTGCCCTTGCTGTACCGCATGCTCATGGCCCATCACGCGGTCGACGATCCGCTGGGGCAATCGGCGATGCACATCGCCGTCGCCACCTCGACCTGCGTGATGATCGTCAATGCGCTGGTCGCCACCGGAAAGCATCGACGCGCGGGCAATCTGGTTCGCCATTACCTGTGGCCATTGGGCGGGTTCATTGCGATGGGTGCCGTACTGGGGGCCGTTGCGGCGACCTGGGTCAGCGGTGAGGTGATTCGGTACGCCTTCATCGCCTACCTGGGCTTGACCATTGTGGATTGCCTGTTCAGGCACGGGTTTCTCACGCCGTCTGGCACCGGCAACACACGTCGATTGGGCCGAGCAGAAGTATCTGTCGGTGGCGTAGGAATCGGCGTCATCGCTACGTTTCTTGGCGTGGGGGGCAGCGTCATGACGGTCCCATTATTGCGTCGATGCGGGTTGAGCATGAATCAAGCGACCTCGATGGCGAACCCGCTGAGCCTGCCGGTGGCGGTGGCCGGTACGCTGACCTACCTGTCGATGGCAGGATTCGGGGCGCATGATCTGGGGCCGTGGTTTATCGGGTATGTGGATCTGCTGGCGTTTGCGGTGTTGACCGTGGGGTCGATGCTGGGGATTCGATTGGCCACACGCTGGATTGGTCGAATTCCGGACCGGATCCATGCGCGGGTGTATGTCGGGTTGCTGGTTCTGGTCATGATCAGCATGGGCCTGAACTGAAGGCTGCTATGTCGCCTCCAGCCCCGGCGCCTCCCGAATAATGAAGTGATCCAGGTTCTCGATGTTCGCGCTGAACACCCCGAACGTCTGCTCGGGGTTTTTCTTGCTCGGCACCTGCGTCAACGCCGGCGTCACGCCATAAAAGAAGCAATACAACTCGGCCTCGCTGTCGATGGCATGCTTGATCTCTTGCAGAAACGCTTTGCGCTTGCGGTAACCCTCGATCAACTTTTTGCTGAGGTAGACGTTCACCGAATACGGTTTTTTTTTCGCCTCGTCCGCCTGCTTGAACCACACCTTCTGCTCGAAATCGATGCGAAAGCTCTGGGTGTAATCCTTGATCTGTTTGATCCGGCCCCAGTAAATCAGCCCCTTGTTGTCCGTCAGGTACTCGATCTTCTTGAAGAACGAAGCGTACGGCGCCGTGTGCTCGCCCACCTTCAGCGGCATGCGCTTGAGCAGCTCCTTGTCGGTGAAGTTCGAGACGAAACACTCCACCGGATGGGCAAAGACACTGGTCTTGTCCGGCGACGACTCGCGGCCCGATGTCTGCGCAAGGGAAGCTGAAGGGGAGGGCGCCGGCGCATCTTGGGCATCCGTTGCCGCGACCGCCGGGCTCGACGGCCTGCGCACATACTGACGCCGGGTCAGCAACAGCTCTGACGGAAAATACTCCTCACGCCCGTCATCCGTTTCCGCACCGTCCACCCCCGACGCCTTGAGGCTGGCATAAGGGCAATCCGCCACATGCCGCGTGCCCGGCGTGTTCTTGAAGTGCGGGGTGCGCACGTAGTTCACGTTCTTGGCATTGAACGTCGTCAGCACATTCGTCGCCTCAAACGCCGCCCGGCAACGGTCATTGGGGCATTGAAAGTGTTCCTTGGCGGAATCGAATGCCAGCGTCTCGTCGAAATTCAAATCGCGCACGTCATAGATCGACAACTTGTCGTCGAGGCTGAGGCAGTAGGCGAGATCGAATTTCATGACAGGCTCGGGTCCTTGAGAGGGAAGGCTATTAATAGCGGCAGGCGGGTCGGGTTGCACTCACTGAATTCACACACTGCCAATTTGCGGAAGCGGACGTGCTCGCGACAAATCCGAGGACATGCCCGTTCTTCATCGATGTCATCGCCTCCACAAAGGCACCATCGCAGAGAAGACAAGCGGTATTGAAGTCAGTCTGTATATATGTATACTGAAATACATTGAGATCATTGCTCTGCCCATTGGGTTAAAAGGTAAACAGGTAATGGCACTTTCCAAATTTCCGGTCGTAGCCAATGAGCGGTCCCGCACGCTGGGGGATCAGGTCGCCGACTCTATCGTCAGCGCGGCGATTCATGGGGATCTGGCTCCGGGTGCCCGGCTCATTGAGGTAGAGCTGGCAGAAGCCTTTGGCGTCAGTCGGGTGCCGGTGCGCGAAGCCCTCAAGACCCTCGAAAGCCAGGGTATCGTCGTGACGACCAACCGCGAATTGTGCCTGGTGGACGTGGATCGTGAATCCCTTGAGCAAATGCTTTCGGTTCGCGTCGTACTGGAGAACCATGCGGTCGAATTGGCAATGGCCGCCATTGCCAAGGACCCACGATTGCTCGAACCCTTCGAAGATGCCCTGTTCAATTTGCAGGGCGCCATCCGCAAGGGCTCTGCATTCCTGGCCGCCCAGGCGGACATGGACTTTCATCGTGCTATCTATTTGGCCAGCGGCAACCGAACGCTTTTGGACATTTGGGACAAGATGTCGCGCAAAATCCTCATCGCAGTCGGTTTGAGGGTTCCCAATACCAAGGTGTATGAAGACCACGAAAAGCTGCTGAGCATTCTCAAGAGCAACGACTCGGTGAAATTCAAGGAAGCGCTCTTGCCGCATGTTCAGGAGTGCCTCACCGTCGAATAGCCAAGCGCTCAAAGCGAAATCACCCGTCGTGGTGATTTTTTTGGACTACCAATGTATACAAGAGTACAGGAGGACATGTATCAAGCTTTAAACGTCCAATGTCGCCCGTTTGGCATCTGCCCTGCCAAAGACTGACGCCATGGTCGGACCTGCGCCACTGGGCGTAGCTTAAGCAACAACAAGATTCGAGCGGACTGCAGAGCCGCCTCTATAAAGCCCTGTGAGTACCGTAGCAACGACTTTGTAACTGCCACCCAACGGTTCCAACAATTTCAACTAATCACGTTCGGTAGGGAATTTAGTCATGAAAGCTTCCAAGTGCATCCTCTCGGCATTTTGCTTCGCCGCCGTCGCCAACCTCGCCATGCCAGCCATGGCCTATGAGGTTGCCCCAAGCTACGAGAAATGCGGGGACGACTCCTTCAGCCAGTACATCAAGGACGGCGTCACGATCGGCATCGTGTCCGCGCCGCCTCATTCCTTCCTGAACACTTCCAACGGCAAGGCCGAGGGCGTTGACGTCGAGATCAATGAAGCGGCGCTGAAATGGATGGGCATCACGTCGATAAAATACGAAGTAACGCCCGTTGGCCAACTTGTCCCGGGGCTGATGTCCAAGCGCATCGATGTGATTGGCACCAACATCCACGTCACCCCGGACCGGATCAAAGCCATCAGCTTTACCGGGCCCTCGTGGTGGTATGGCCCGATCATCGTGCTGCCGGCAAACTCCGACTTGCAGATCAGTTCCTACGCCGACCTCAAAGGCAAAAAAGTCGGCGCCGTGGTGGGGTCTGCTGCGGACGAATACCTGCGCAAGATCGGGGCAGAGTCGATCGCGTTCCCGGGCGCCGAGCAGGAAATCGGCGCGCTGACCACCGGACGCGTGGATGCGGTGCTGGAGGATGATGTCACCGTCGTTGACTGGCTCAAATCCAACCCCTCCCTGCCGATCAAGCAGCTCAAGGACGTTCCGGTTCCTGAAGAAATGATCACCAAGTACGGGTATGGCTACGCACGCTACGGTTTGCGCAAGGGTGATTGCACTTTCCGCGCCGCGTATACCCAGGCGTTGGCTGAAGTGAGAGGAACGGGGGAGGTCTCTGCGATATTGAAAAAGTACGGTCTGAGCAATCGCAATCTGTTTCTTCACCCGCTTGAGAAAAACTGGTAAAGCCCAAGGGGTGAAACATGAACTTATTCAACGTTTCAGTCGTACTCGAATATTGGCCCGTGTTCCTGAGAGGGTTGGGCCTCACGGTATTGTTGACCATTATCGTATTCAGCCTGAGTGCAGTTTTGGCCATACCCGTGGCACTGGCTCAACTGTCCCGGTATCGCGTGTTACGCCTGCTTGCGCATATCTATGTGGAAGTGATGCGCGGTACGCCGGTCATCCTGCAATTGATCTACGTGTATTACGTATTCCCGATCATCGGTATCAAGGTGGCGCCGTTCAGTGCTGCCGTGATCGGTCTTTCAATGAGCATGATTGCTTACTTGAGTGAAGTGTATCGAGGCGGTATCAACGGTATCCCACAGGGGCAACGAGAAGCCGCTGCGGCCATGGGCATGAGTGAGTTTCAGGCGTTCCGTCGAGTGATTCTTCCCCAGGCTATCCGCCTGACCCTGCCGTCGCTAGGTAACTACCTGATCGCGCTGTTCAAGGACAGTGCACTGGCCTCCGTGGTCACGCTGCAGGAGTTGATGTTTGCCGGCCAGATCATCGCGGTCCGCAACTATGAGTATTTCACCGTATATACCGTGTGTGGCGTGCTCTACCTATCGGTCAGCTACCCCTGTGCATTGCTGGTGCGGTACCTGGAAAAACGCACCCAGGGCGGTTACCGGCGCAAGGTCGCGCGAGCGGCGCCTGCAACGCAAAGCTCGGCCGTAGGGGAAAACTCATGATCGAACTCAAAAGCTTGAACAAGGCTTACGGTGACCACGAAGTCCTGCGGGGCATCGACCTCACCATCGAGACCGGGAAAGTCGTGGTCATCATTGGCCCGTCCGGCAGCGGCAAGTCCACACTGCTCAGGTGCATCAACTACCTGGAGCAGCCGGATTCCGGGACGATACTGCTGGACGGTCAACGAATCTTTTTCGATTCAACGTCCGGCGCAGCCAAGGCCCACAGCCCCAAGAGCGTCGCCGCCGTGCGCGCCCGACTGGGGATGGTGTTCCAGGACTTCAACCTGTTTCCTCACATGAACGTTCTGCACAACGTCATGGAAGGCCCCGTTACGGTCAAGGGGCGGCGGGCCAGAGACGTCGAGTCACTGGCGCGCGAGTTACTGGCCAAGGTCGGATTGGCCCACCGGGCCGACTACTTTCCGGATGAAATTTCCGGTGGGCAGAAGCAACGGGTGGCGATAGCGAGGGCGCTGGCGATGGAACCCGATGCCATGCTCTTTGACGAACCCACCAGCGCCCTCGACCCCGAGTTGGTGGGAGAAGTGCTGAATGTCATGCGCGATCTGGCCCAACAGGGCATGACCATGATTGTGGTCACCCACGAGATGGCCTTTGCCAGGGAAGTGGCCGATGAAGTGGTGTTCATGGACGGTGGAGTCATTATTGAACGCGGGCCGCCGGCGCAGTTGTTCGATCATCCACAAAATGAAAGAACCGTGCGGTTTCTGCAACGTACGGCGAATGCTTAAAGTTTAGAAGTTTCACCTCTTCATTCATAGAAGTCCGCCGTCTATTGCTCATTTGGACGTCAGCGGCTCCATTGATTTTTTTAAACACTCGTCCAGCCGATTAGTTCGGCCGCGCACTCATTCGTCAAGAGAGGATTCGTCATGGCTCTGCGATATCAACATTTCATTACTCCGGCCGGTACAGCCGAATTCCCCAAAGTTGTCAGAGGTGAAGGGGTTTATATATGGGACCATACCGGGCGTCGTTTATTGGACGGCTCTTCCGGCGCAGTCTCGGTCAATATCGGTCATGCTCATCCCAGGGTGCTGGAAGCCATGCGTGAGCAGATGAACAAGATCATCTACGCCCACAGCATGCGTTGGGACAACGACCCCAGCCAGGCATTGGCCGAGCGACTGGCCCGCCTAAGCGGCTGGGATTTCGAAGCAGCGTTTTTCGTGTCCGGCGGTTCCGAGGCCAATGAGGCTGCGATCAAGTTCGCTCGCCAGGTGGCGGTCTCACGCGGGCAGGCCAGCCGCTACAAGATCATCAGTCGCGTGCCGTCCTACCATGGCGCCACCACCGCCTTGCTCGGCATCACCGGCGACACCGATTACGCCAAAGCCTACAAGCCCATGTTCGTCGACATGCCAAAGATCGATGCCCCGTTGCTGTATCGCCGGCCGGCCCATGAATCGGTCGACGATGTGATCAATCGCTGCGTTCGCCAACTCGAAGACACCATCATCGCCCAAGGCCCCGAGACCGTGCTGGCGTTCATGATCGAGCCGGTGGGGGGCGTTTCGACGGGGGCCTTGATGTCACCTGTCGACTATTACGACCGCTGTCGCCAGATCTGCGACCGCTACGGCGTATTGATGATCTACGACGAGATCATGAGCGGCGCTGGTCGTACCGGTCGATTCCTCGCGGCCCATCATTGGCCCGACTGCCGTCCCGACATCGTCACCCTGGCCAAGGGTGTCAGCGGCTCTTACGCGCCGTTGGGTGCGGTGCTCGCATCCTCGGCGATGGTCAATGACGTCAGGCTCAGCGGCGGGTTCAAGCACGGCCATACCTACTCGGCCAATCCGCTGGGGTGCGCGGCTTCCAACATGGTGCTCCAGGTGCTGGAGGACGAAGCCCTCATGCCGCGCGCCACCTTGCTGGGTGAAAGAATCCGTACGCGTCTGGAGGACCTCAAAAGCAGGACTCGGGTCATCGGCGACATCCGGGGCATCGGCCTGCACATGGCGGTCGAAATCGTCGTCGACAAGGACACCAAGGAAATCTTCACCGATGAAGTCCGCGCCAGTGAAAAGATCGGATTGCTCTGCCGCGAGTACGGGCTGCTGTTGTTCTCACGCCGCACGGCCGGTGCCGCGTATGGCGAGTGGCTGATGTTCTGCCCGCCGCTGACGATTTCCGACGCCGAAGTGGAGGAGATGCTCGCGGCGTTCGAGAAGGGCGTCTTCGCGTTCCAGAACTCGGTGTGCTCGTAAGGCCAACAGCCGCGTTGTTTTGCTGAGCAGTCGCGGCTTTCATCTGTATATGGGAGGGTTTCATATGGCTAGGCGAGCAACCATTGTGGGTTGGGCTCATACGCCTTTCGGTAAGCTGGACGACCCGGATGTCGAGTCCTTGATGGCCCGCGTGTCGCGGGCTGCGCTCGATCACGCCCAGGTCGCCCCCGGGGACGTTGGCATGGTCTGCGTGGGCGTCTATAACAACGGTCTCACCCCGCAAGGATTCGAAGGTGCCTTGGTCTCCCTGGGCGAACCGGCCCTGCGTTTTACCCCGACCGTTCGGGTTGAGAATGCCTGCGCCACCGGCACCGCCGCCATTCACGCAGCGGCCGATTTCATTGAAAGCGGTCGCGGCCGCATTGCCCTGGTGGTCGGCGCGGAAAAGATGACCGCCGTACCTTCCAGTGTGGTCCCCGGCATCCTGCTCAGCGGCTGCTACCGCCGCGAAGAGGAAAGTCCCGAAGGCTTCGCCGGCATCTTCGGCCAGATCGCCAGTGCTTACTTCGACCGCTACGGCGATCACCGCGAAGCGCTCGCGATGATCGCTGCGAAGAACCACGCCAACGGCGTGCACAACCCTTATGCCCACATTCGCAAGGATCTGGGCGTTCAGTTCTGCAATAAAATCTCGGAAAAAAATCCCCTGGTGGCCGGACCGCTTCGCCGCACCGACTGCTCGTTGGTGTCCGACGGCGCGGCCGCGATCGTGCTGGCCGATGAAGAGACGGCGGCGGCACTGGGCCGGGCCATCCGCTTTCGTGCGCGCACCCACGTCAATGACTTCCTGCCGCTCTCGCGCCGTGACCCACTGGTGTTCGAAGGCGCGCGCCACGCCTGGGATGCCGCTCGCGAAACCGCCGGGGTTGCGCTGGGCGATCTTGACCTGGTGGAAACCCATGACTGCTTCACCATCGCCGAGATGCTGCAATACGAAGCGATGGGGCTGGCCAAACCCGGGCAGGGTTGGACAGTGATACACGAGGGCATCACCCAACGGACGGGCCGCCTGCCGGTGAACCTCTCCGGCGGCCTCAAGGCCAAGGGGCATCCACTGGGTGCCACAGGCGTGTCGATGCATGTGATGGCCGCCATGCAACTGATGAACGAAGCCGGCGACATGCAGATCGCCAACGCGCAGTTGGCCGGTGTTTTCAACATGGGAGGCGCGGCCGTCACCAACTACGTCTCCATCCTGGAGCGGACGAAATGAAGATGGCAGCTCAAATTCCGGCAGTGTCCGAACGGGTCATGAACCTCGCGCACTGGCTGACCCAGAATGCGCGGCGCCTGCCTGATCATCCGGCGATCATCCACGGCGACACCACCTGGACCTGGGCGCAGTTCGACGCCCGGGTCAGTGCGCTGGCCGCAGGGCTCGCCGAGCGGGGCGTGGGGGCGGGCGACAAGGTGCTGGTGCATTCGAAAAACAGCAGCGAGATGTTCGAATCGCTGTTCGCCGCCTTACGCCTCGGGGCGATCTGGGTGCCGACCAATTTCCGCATCACGCCTGACGAAGTGATCTACATGGCGTCCACGGCCCAGAGCCGTATCTTCCTGTGTCAGAGTGATTTCCCCGAATACGCTGCCGCTGTGTGCGCGGCAGCGCCACAGATGGACCTCATCTGGCTGGAAGGCACCAGGCCTGCCGCGCCGGATCAGCGTCCCCTTGCCGATGACCTGATCCGCACGCACCTGGGCAAGTCCGTGCCCAATGCCGCCGTCGCCCGAGACACGCCGTGCTGGTTCCTGTTCACCTCCGGAACCACCGGCAAGCCGAAGGCCGCGGTTCTGACCCATGGTCAGCTCGCGTTCGTGATCAACAACCACCTGGCTGATCTCCTGCCAGGCACCACCCATCACGACGGTTCGCTGGTGGTCGCGCCGCTGTCCCACGGTGCGGGCATTCACCAACTGAACATCGTCGCGCGGGGCGGCACCACGGTCCTGCTGCCCTCGGACCGGTTCGACATCGACCTGGCCTTCGAACTCATCGAAAAGCACCGGCTGACCAACATCTTCACCGTGCCCACCGTGCTGAAAATGATGGTCGAGCACCCCAGCGTGGACCAATGGGATCACCAAAGCCTGCGCCACGTCGTCTATGCCGGCGCGCCGATGTACGAAGCCGACAAGCAACGCGCCCTGGAAAAACTCGGCCCCGTGCTGGTTCAGTATTACGGCCTGGGTGAAGTGACCGGCAACATCACCGTGCTGCCGCCCTGCGAGCATCAAAGCGCGACCTCACGGCCATCAACCTGCGGCTACGAGCGCACCGGCATGCAGGTCTCGATTCAGGACGAGCAGGGCAATGAGCTGCCGACTGGCGTCACGGGCGAGGTCTGCGTCGTGGGCCCGGCGGTATTCGTGGGCTACTACAACAACCCCGATGCGAACGCCAAGGCATTCCGCAATGGCTGGTTCCGCACCGGCGACATGGGGCACATGGACCAGGACGGTTTCATCTACCTGACCGGGCGATCTTCCGACATGTACATCTCGGGCGGCTCCAACATCTACCCCCGAGAAATCGAAGAAAAAATCCTTCTGCATGAAGGCATCACCGAAGCCGCCGTGCTCGGCCTGCCGGATGCGCAGTGGGGGGAAATCGGCGTCGCGGTCTGTGTACGCAAGGAAGGCGCGGTGTTGAGTGAGGGTGAGCTGCTGGAGTGGATGGCCGCGAGGATTGCCCGTTACAAAATGCCCAAGCAAGTGTTCTTCTGGGACGCGCTGCCCAAGTCCGGTTATGGCAAGGTGACGAAGTTGCTGGTGAAGGCGGAGCTGGAGCGGCGGGGTGCCAGGGTGGTGCTCGAGGAGGCGGTGGGGCACGTGGGGCGTTGAGTGATGTTGGCTCGCCCCCGCACCTGTGGGAGCGAGCCTGCTCGCGATTGGCGATACCAACGCCATACCTCCTGGCGTGGACGCTTGCAGTGTTCCTCTGGCGCCCATCAACGCTCGCTACTGGTTAAGAAAAGAGTCAGATTGTGCGGGAGCGCCAGGCAGCAGGTTTTCTCGATTTCGCTAATCTGTGTTTTTGTGAGTTCGTAGTCGTACACATAGTCTTTTTCACTTTCCCAGCCCATTAACGCTGCGAGCTCGCTGCTCAGAATTGGAAGTGTTTTTTCATATGACGCGAAATAATCTCCATCGCGTACGCCCATGACGCTGTGCTCAAGGCTCTATCCTCGGTGTCTGATCTCCAGTTATCTCCCCGTTTGTTGTACTTCCCCACTGCGGCCAGGCCGAATTTCATGACGGGCTCGGGTTCTTGAGGCAAGTGCCTACAAAGTACTCCAAGCCATCAGGAAACCTGACGCCTAAAAGATCGGAGAGCGCCATCACCTGACACTCGCTCAACAATAATTCGCCCGGTTCCATTTCGGCGAGAGGTTTTGACTCAATGAGTTGAGCGACCTTTTCATTGAGTTCAGTTCCCTCAATGTCCAGCTCAAATTGGAGGGAATCGTCCTGCTTGTCATCCGGATATAAGCCAGTGATCAATAGGTAGCGCATGGTTCACTCCTTACTGTCTTGAAGTTTTTCTACCCGGTTTCGCCGGTTTCGCCGGTTTTGTGCAAGGTGTGAGCAACCAGTCTTTTTGGCGGATGTGTGAATATCGTCTGATCGACCTTGCTCCATTAACATCACGCCTCAGCCTCCACCCCAATAAAAATATCCAGATCAGACGGAATCACCTCTCCAATCAACCTCGAAATCTGCGCCACCTGATCAGCAGTCAACAGCCATTCCCCTGCTGCCATTTCATCCACGCTCTTATGCCCTAGCAGTGCCACAATCTGCTCGTTGAACTCGTCATTTACATACAGCTCATACTTCAATGAACTGTCTTCAAAAACGTCAGGCAAGAAGCCCGTAATACACAGACTCATAAACACCTCTCTGGTTATTTAGGCGTGGTTCGTCCTGCTTTCGCAGGTTTGGTTTGCTTACCCGTTTCTGGGTCGAATTCGCCCTGATGCTTGCCTTGCCTGTCATACATTTCAACAGCCCCATGTTGGGCGTCCCACTCGAAAATTCGACCTTTCGTATCTTTCCAGCGCTTGCGCCGTGCGCCGCCACCTTGAACGCTGCTTTTGGATTTATCTTTTACCGCGTCCGGGAAGGCTTTCAGTTCCTTGGGTGCCTGATGGTATTTCTGATCGCCCACGCTCAGCACAATGTAAACCGGCTTCACTGATGAACCCACCGGAAACACAAGAATGAAATCCCTGTACTCAGGCGGATAGATCGGATCAACGATCATGCTGTCCGCCTGTTGGGTCGGCGGATAAACCCAGATGTGCGGTGCCTGCGGAGCGGCCTCCAGCTTGGGAATGCCCAGGATGTCGGCGCCATCGACCGCCGGCGTCCAGATCAACTCAATGCCTTCCCCAAGATCCGCGACGTACTGGCTGTCACGCAGTGCGACTTGCACCACATCAACCATCTCCCAATCGCGGTGGTTGCCGGTGTAGAACCCGTAGCCCTTGAGACTGCCGTCCGCATTTTGCTCGATTTGCAGGCGCATACGGGTGCGAGCCTGCTTGAGGGTTCGCAGTTGGTCTTCGTTATAGAGCGCGCTGTCGCCGAGGCGGGGTGACCAGAACACCGCCACCAAGCCCGTCAACACGGCCGCCGTCGTAGCGCCGACGGCGGCGAGGGTGCCCGCGACCGGCGCTGTGAGCGCAGGCGCGCGAAGTGCCAGTTGCCCGACGCCAAGCGAAACCGTGGAACCGCTGATCGTACGTAGTTTCAGCAGGCCATCGTCGTCCGCTTCGCGAGCGCCAAGCCAGGCGATCTCACCGTAATCCGCGAGGCTGTCGGTAGGCACTCGGCCCGAAGGGTTGGAATAGTTGATGACCGCGTCGGGCAGCTTGCAGGATTTGGCGAAGACGCAACCTGCATGCACCGTTTTTTGCTCGACCTCGCTGGCCTGACGCCTGCGCATGTAGTCGTCTTGCCTGGCGAGCATGGCTTCGTAGGCGTTTTGTCGGGTTTCGCGTTCCGCGAGTTCGGAGGGCGTCATGAAACGGTAGGTGACGTGATGGCCGTCACCGGAAGGAGGATTTCTGACCTTGGGAATGCCCTTTTCGCCAGCCACTGATTGTCCCTGTGTGTTCGTCCATCGGCAGCTCTGGAGAAGAGCAGGGCGACGTTATCGAACCGGAGAAATTGGGGCAGTAGGAGGCTTCTGGAGTGAAGTGAGGAATTGTCGCTGCTTCACAGGATGGCTACGCAATGTGCGAGCCACCGGTCTTTCTTGCAAATGTGAGAGCATCGCTACGGCGCCTGACATCGTAGAGAATTTGGTCTCGAAGACTGTTCCAGTTATGGTCAGACACGTCACGCATCGCGAGCAACTTCAATCAACTGGATGATGACCCTTACCCCAAGGACCGTACCCTATGCCAACCCCTCTTTCCCTAGTCAGCGAACGCCTCAAAAACCGCCAATTCACCGTAGCCGGCAACACCCACGGAGTCTCCGGCACAGGCACAGTCTTTCATTACCAAGTCGAAGGCGACGCGATTACCAGCACCTACCAAGGCGGCCGAATCCGCACCGGCCACCAGGTTGGCCGCGTTACCGGCCCCGATACCATCGAGCTGCTTTATCACTGCATCACCACCGAGGGCGAAATCCTGGCCGGCTGGTCCCGTGGCACGGTGGGTGTCGATGGGGCAGGGCGGACGACGCTGGCGTTTGTGTGGGGATGGTTGTCGGGGGCGGAGGGTGGTGGGGAGTCGAGTTATGTTGAGGTGGTGGGGTAGAGCCACGCAGATTGACCTTTGGTACGCATGGGCAGGGTCGTTTCATGTAACTTTCTTCTTTATGCTCATAACATCGCCGAGGGTTGAAAACCCTCGGACGATACTGAGTGGCCATTACTGCTGTCCAGGATATTTCCTACAGAAAAGAATGACGAGTCTCGCAAGCGATCCTCCAGCCGTATTGCCCTAGCTCAGTGAATGTTTAGACGCCTGAAAAATCTCCATCACCCTGCGCCGCCAAGGCTTGACCGCTGGCATCCGATATTGAGTGTGATCCATCAACAGATAGGGCATATCCCGCAGCCGAATCCATCCTTCACCCTGCCAATGCAGCATGCTCAACGACATCTGCGGCCAATCCAACACACTCAACAACGGCCGATCCGGATGACCCGAAGGCTGCGCATCGCGCAAGGCCGGTACCACCTGTTGGGTTAACCATTCACGCAACAATCGATTGCCTGGAACGTAGTGATACACCAGTAGCGCATACACCCCGGACTCGCTGAGCATCAGCTGCTTTTCAGGTTGCTGGTAATACTCGATCCATAGAACGCGATGCTGATCCTTATCCAATTTGTGGACCATGCGACCATTGAGATGGACACCCATCAGGCGACCGATGTCACGAGCGCAGAACCATGGTTGGTTTTCGAGGAGTAGGGCGTGAAGAGACAGGTTGTGGCGAGTAAAAACGGTCGAGCTGGAAGGCTCGGAGATGACTGAGCGTTGCGGGATGGTGGCAGGCATATCCATTACCTCTACGTGCGAAGTTGAAGAGGGCCAGGCCCGACGTAGAGGATCTAAGAAATCCCAACAAGCGTTTTCTTCAAACAGTGCATACGTGGGCGAATGCCAGCATGCATTGTGTGTGATGAAGATAGCTTCTACGTTGGGCGTTTCTTAGGCACCTGCAAGAAGATTAGACCTGCTCGACGTGGTGCTCAATACGGAATGTGCTGCAGTTTTCGTAGGAGATCTAGCTGCCCCTTGATCACCAGTCGACTTTTTCTTACCCACAAAAAAGCCCTGATCAGATCAGGGCTTTCTATGTTCGATTTGTCGTTCAAGTCGTCAAATCGCGGCTCACTCAGGAATCAATCCCAGCTCAACGCCCCACCTGTCTGATACTCAATCACCCGAGTCTCAAAGAAGTTCTTCTCTTTCTTCAAGTCCATGATCTCGCTCATCCATGGGAACGGGTTAGTGGTGCCTGGGTACTCTTCTTTCAGGCCGATCTGCGACAGGCGACGGTTGGCGATGAACTTGAGGTAGTCCTCCATCATCGCCGCGTTCATGCCCAGCACGCCGCGAGGCATGGTGTCGCGGGCGTATTCGATTTCCAGTTGGGTGCCTTGCAGGATCATCTGCGAGGCTTCTTCCTTCATTTCGGCATCCCACAGGTGCGGGTTTTCGATTTTGATCTGGTTGATCACGTCGATGCCGAAGTTCAGGTGCATGGATTCGTCGCGCAGGATGTACTGGAACTGCTCGGCGACGCCGGTCATTTTGTTGCGGCGGCCCATGGAGAGGATCTGGGTGAAGCCGCAATAGAAGAAGATGCCTTCCAGTACGCAGTAGTAGGCGATCAGGTTGCGCAACAGCTCTTTGTCGGTTTCGACGGTGCCGGTTTCGAACTTCGGATCGGAGATGGAGCGGGTGTACTTGAGGCCCCAGGTGGCTTTTTTCGCGACCGATGGGATCTCGTGGTACATGTTGAAGATTTCACCTTCGTCCATGGCCAGCGATTCGATGCAGTACTGGTAGGCGTGGGTGTGGATTGCTTCCTCGAATGCCTGGCGCAGGATGTACTGGCGGCATTCCGGGTTGGTGATCAGGCGGTAGACGGCCAGCACCAGGTTGTTGGCGACCAGGGAGTCGGCGGTGGAGAAGAAGCCGAGGTTGCGCATGACGATGCGGCGTTCGTCGTCGGTCAGGCCTTCCGGGTTTTTCCAGAGGGCGATGTCGGCGGTCATGTTGACTTCTTGCGGCATCCAGTGGTTTGCGCAGCCGTCCAGGTATTTCTGCCAGGCCCAGTCGTACTTGAAGGGCACGAGCTGGTTGAGGTCGGCGCGGCAGTTGATCATGGCTTTTTCGTCGACGGCGACGCGTGCGGAGGCGCCTTCGAGTTCGGCCAGGCCTTCGGCGATGTCGAGGTTGTCCAGGGCGGTCTTGGCACGGACCACGGCAGGCGAGTCAGTGGCCGTTACGGCGCGGGCTTCCAGGGCGGCGGCACCGCCGGCGCTGTCGAGACGGTCCATATTGGCTTCGGTGGGGTGGCCGGCGTTAGCGCTCTTTGCCACGACTTCCGTGTCTTCTTTGTCGAATTCGTCCCAGCTCAGCATGACGTGTCGTCTCCTGCGTGAGGGCCAGAGTGCCCGTGTGAAATTGGATGGTCTGTTTTTTCACACGGCCTTGTTGGCCGCGTTGATAGCGTTTTTTGCAGCGGTACACGCAGGCAAATAAACATGAATTAGTACCGGGTTCCGAGAGCCACTGACGGGCGCAGAAATCGTTGAGGACTTCGGCGTGGGCTTCAGACTGGCAGTCCTCCCTGTAAGGGAATATTGCAGGCCGGGTTTAGGCGGCATTATAGGGAAATTTTTGCGGCCGTGGTGGGGCGAATCCGCGCACGAAGCGCTCGAGCAGGAGGGTTTTTCGGTCGGAGCGAGGGTTTACAGGGCTTTGGCCGCAGATGGCGGGCGCAGATTTTTTTTGATTAATTTTTCCGGTCGGTTTTTTTTGTTCAAAAAATAGGCAAAAAACCGGTTTTTTACTACATCTTGTGTTTTGAATCGGTTTTTGGCCGGCCTGGACACAACTAAGCCCGACCGAAGTCGGGCTGTGAAATCATGCCGGACGATCAGCTAAGGCGAGCGGCGCCCACATGATCCGAACCATCGGCAGCCAGCTTGGAAGCACCAACGTGATCAGCACCATCGGCAGCCAGCTTGGACGCGCCAACGTGATCAGCGCCATCGGCAGCCAGCTTGGAAGTACCAACGTGATCAGCGCCATCGGCAGCCAGCTTGGACGCGCCAACGTGGTCAGCGCCATCGGCAGCCAGTTTGGACGCACCGACGTGATCAGCGCCATCGGCAGCCAGCTTGGACGCGCCAACGTGGTCAGCGCCATCGGCAGCCAGTTTGGACGCACCGACGTGGTCGGCACCATCGGCGGCGAAGGAGGCCGATGCGGTGGAGAAGGCAGCCGAACCCGTGCGGTCGTAACCGTCAGCGGCGAAGGTGTTGGCGGCCAGTACGGAAAGGGTCAGGGCGATAATCAGTTGAGTTTTCATGGTGGTTGCTCCAGTTCGCAGTCGTTGTATGTCTTGGTGTGGAATTCATACTACGCCGACTAATTTGATTAAAAAGCGCAAATAAATGCTTAAATCAATCGTATAATTCGATCTATACGGTTCGGCGCTTCATCGGCCTGGACATCGAGGCGAATGGGTCGAACCGTTTAGAAAGAAGAGGGGCGGTGATCAGCCGTTGGAGCAGCCGTTGCCCATGACGCTGTAGCGCAGGATATGGCGTTGGCCTTTGGAGTCGTCGTATTCCATTTTCATGGGAACCACTTCGCAGACATTGGGCACTTCACTCATCGATACAACTTTGGCGATGTCCAGGTGTGTGGAGTAAGTGTATTCCTCGATAACCGGTTGTTGCTGTGCGACATCAGTCGGGACCTCGTCTGCCATGGCGGTTGCGCACAGGCTGGAGAGGGCCAGAACTAATAAAGCTTTCATTTCGTTTTTACCTTTTAGAGGTCGAGTGGGGTCACGCAACCTTTTTGGGGTTGCGTGTGGAACTTGATTACCGGAGTTTTGATTAACGGCCTTCGTGGGGGCTGCAACTGTGTTAATCAGGTTTGCCTTGTTGGCGGAGCGAATTCTAGGCGTGGGGTGGGGATTCATATAGGCCGGGTTTTGATAAACACCTTTGGCAGATTTTGTAACAATCGCTGACCCGGGTGCTTTGGGTGCTCTGATTTTTTGTGGTAGCGGGCTTGCTCGCGATAGCGGTTTATCTGTGAATGCTTCGGTGACTGACAGACCGCAATCGCGAGCAGGTTCGCTCCCACAGGGGGAGGGCGGAGATGGTCAGAAGCTTGTCACGACGTTTTGTAGGGGATTGTTACTACCATCGTCGAATGGTTCTATGGTGCTGGCCCGGCTAAAACTGGTGCCATACAAAAACAACTATTCCACCGAGGTAAGAAAGATGAGTGCGGCTTCTCTGTATCCCGTTCGTCCCGAGGTTGCGGCCAACACGCTGACCGACGAGGCAACCTACAAAGCCATGTACCAGCAGTCGGTCGTCAACCCTGACGGTTTCTGGCGCGAGCAAGCCAAGCGCCTCGACTGGATCAAGCCTTTCACCACGGTGAAACAGACGTCGTTCGACGATCACCATGTCGACATCAAGTGGTTCGCCGACGGCACCCTGAACGTTTCCTACAACTGCCTCGACCGCCATCTGGCCGAGCGCGGCGACCAAGTCGCGATCATCTGGGAAGGCGACGATCCTTCCGAAAGCCGCAACATTACCTACCGCGAACTGCACGAGCAGGTCTGCAAGCTCGCCAACGCCCTGCGTGGCCAGGACGTGCACCGTGGCGACGTGGTCACGATCTACATGCCGATGATCCCCGAGGCCGTGGTCGCCATGCTGGCCTGCGCCCGCATCGGTGCGATTCACTCGGTGGTCTTCGGTGGTTTCTCGCCGGAAGCCCTGGCCGGCCGCATCATCGACTGCAAGTCGAAAGTGGTGATCACCGCCGACGAAGGCATCCGCGCCGGCAAGAAGGTGTCGCTCAAGGCCAACGTCGACGATGCCCTGACCAACCCGGAAACCAGCAGCATCCAGAAGGTCATCGTGTGCAAGCGCACCGGTGGCGACATCAAGTGGAACCAGCACCGCGACATCTGGTACGAAGACCTGATGAAAGTGGCGGGCACCGTGTGCGCGCCAAAAGAGATGGGCGCCGAAGAAGCGCTGTTCATCCTTTACACTTCCGGTTCCACCGGCAAGCCCAAGGGCGTGCAGCACACCACCGCCGGTTACCTGCTGTACGCGGCCATGACCCATGAGCGCGTGTTCGACTACCGCCCGGGCGAAATCTACTGGTGCACCGCCGACGTCGGCTGGGTCACCGGTCACTCCTACATTGTCTACGGGCCGCTGGCCAACGGCGCGACCACGCTGCTGTTCGAAGGCGTGCCGAACTACCCGGACATCACCCGGGTGGCGAAGATCGTCGACAAGCACAAGGTCAACATCCTCTACACCGCACCGACCGCGATCCGCGCCATGATGGCGTCCGGCACCGCAGCGGTCGAAGGGGCGGACGGCAGCAGCCTGCGCCTGTTGGGTTCGGTCGGCGAGCCGATCAACCCTGAAGCCTGGGACTGGTACTACAAGAATGTCGGCAAGTCCCGTTGCCCGATCGTCGACACCTGGTGGCAGACCGAAACCGGCGGCAACATGATGAGCCCGCTGCCAGGCGCTCATGCCCTCAAGCCGGGTTCGGCGGCGCGCCCGTTCTTCGGTGTGGTGCCGGCGCTGGTCGACAACCTGGGCAACATCATCGAAGGCGAGGCCGAGGGCAACCTGGTGATTCTCGATTCGTGGCCAGGCCAGGCGCGTACGCTGTACGGCGACCATGACCGCTTCGTCGACACTTACTTCAAGACCTTCCGTGGCATGTACTTCACCGGTGACGGTGCGCGTCGCGATGCCGACGGTTACTACTGGATTACCGGGCGTGTGGATGACGTGCTCAACGTGTCCGGCCACCGCATGGGCACCGCCGAGATCGAGAGCGCGATGGTGGCGCACCCGAAAGTCGCCGAGGCCGCCGTGGTCGGTGTGCCGCACGACATCAAGGGCCAGGGCATCTATGTCTACGTCACCCTCAATGGCGGCGAAGAGCCGAGCGAGCAATTGCGCGTCGAGCTGAAGAACTGGGTGCGCAAGGAGATCGGCCCGATTGCTTCACCGGACGTGATCCAGTGGGCGCCGGGGCTGCCGAAGACCCGTTCGGGCAAGATCATGCGCCGGATTCTGCGCAAGATTGCCACGGCCGAGTACGATGGCTTGGGCGATATCTCGACCCTGGCCGATCCGAGCGTGGTTGCGCATCTGATTGATACGCACAAGACGATGAATGTGGCGTAAGCGCCGGTTCTGAGTCAGTGAAAAGCCCTGTCCGGTGCTGCCGGACAGGGTTTTTTTGTCTGGAGGTTTTCTGTTGGCTGGGTGGGCCTCATCGCGAGCGGGCTCGCTCCGACCATGGACGCCGCCATTCTGTGGGAGCGAGCCTGCTCGCGATGGCGGTCGCCCAAACACCCCATGACCCCCGGCCAATAATTATCGACATCCCCTGTCATCCAATTCCCACTGTTACCCGTCACTCTTCAAGTAACTGAATGTGTAACCACCCGCACCGACCCGGGGCATCCAGAAACGTCCATGCCCCAATCAGGGCCACAAAATCCGCTGAAAAAAATAACACCCCACGCTGTGCTTGCCGGATTAGAAGGCTTTGCCAATAATAGGCCCGCAATTTGCAGCATAGATCGGTTCACTGTCTTTTGCTCTTGCATGAATTTGCAGGGCTGTCAACGTGTCCGGGCGGCTTTCTCGTGGCATCTGTAACTAGTTGTCGCATTGAAGAAATATCGACCTCGGGCCTGTCGTTAGAATGCCGATCACTCGCTCGTCGTTGCCCGTGTTGAAAATCCCGCGGGCTTCCTAGGACGTAGCAACACATTTCCGGTCCCACTCATTCGCATATTGGGCTGTCGCTCACTCTGCCGTTTTAGCCCTTTACCGATGGAGTCCCAAGATGAAGAAACTCGTGCTGCTTGGCGCCCTGGCACTGTCCGTGCTGTCCCTGCCCACCTTCGCCGATGACAAGCCTGTGAAAATCGGTATCGAAGCGGCCTACCCTCCGTTCGCCTCGAAAGCGCCGGACGGCAGCATCGTCGGTTTCGACTACGACATCGGCAACGCCCTGTGCGAAGAGATGAAGGTCAAGTGCGTGTGGGTCGAGCAAGAGTTCGACGGCCTGATCCCGGCGCTTAAAGTGCGCAAGATCGACGCGATCCTGTCGTCGATGTCGATCACCGAAGATCGCAAGAAGTCCGTGGACTTCACCAACAAGTACTACAACACCCCGGCTCGCCTGGTCATGAAGGAAGGCACCCAGGTCAGCGACGGCCTGACCGAGCTCAAGGGCAAGAACATCGGCGTGCAGCGTGGTTCGATCCACGAGCGTTTCGCCCGCGAAGTCCTGGCCCCGCTGGGTGCCGAGATCAAGCCTTACGGCTCGCAGAACGAAATCTACCTGGACGTGACGGCCGGTCGCCTCGACGGCACCGTGGCAGACGCTACGCTGCTTAATGACGGTTTCCTGAAAACCGACGCCGGCAAGGGCTTCGCGTTCGTTGGCCCGGCCTTCACCGACGTCAAGTACTTCGGCGACGGCGTGGGTATCGCGGTGCGCAAGGGTGATGCGCTCAAGGACAAGATCAACAGCGCCATCGTGGCCATCCGTGAAAACGGCAAATACAAGCAAATCCAGGACAAGTACTTCGCCTTCGATATCTACGGCAAGTAACACGTCCCGGCGACAAGTCCGAAATGGCGCAAGCAACAGGATCTCTGCGGTTTGCGCCATTTTTTCATCCCAACATTCGAGGACCTGAATCATGTTGAAAGGCTACGGGGCTGTCATCCTCGATGGCGCATGGCTGACGCTTCAGCTCGCCTTGTCGTCCATGGCGCTGGCCATTGTCCTGGGGCTGATCGGCGTGGCGCTGCGTCTGTCGCCGGTGCGCTGGCTGGCGTGGCTGGGCGACCTGTATTCCACGGTGATTCGCGGGATTCCCGACCTGGTGCTGATCCTGCTGATTTTCTACGGTGGCCAGGACCTGCTCAACCGTGTGGCACCGATGCTCGGCTACGACGACTACATCGACCTCAACCCGCTGGCCGCCGGTATCGGCACACTGGGCTTCATCTTCGGTGCGTACCTGTCGGAAACCTTCCGTGGCGCCTTCATGGCGATCCCCAAGGGGCAGGCCGAAGCTGGCATGGCCTACGGCATGAGCAGTTTCCAGGTGTTCTTCCGGGTGATGGTGCCGCAGATGATTCGCCTGGCGATTCCGGGCTTCACCAACAACTGGCTGGTATTGACCAAGGCCACCGCGCTGATTTCGGTGGTGGGCCTGCAGGACATGATGTTCAAGGCCAAGCAGGCGGCGGATGCCACCCGCGAGCCTTTCACCTTCTTCCTCGCAGTGGCGGCGATGTACCTGGTGATCACCAGCGTCTCGTTGCTGGCATTGCGTCACCTCGAGAAGCGCTACTCGGTAGGCGTAAGGGCGGCTGAGCTATGATCTTCGACTACAACGTCATCTGGGAGGCCTTGCCGCTGTACTTCAGCGGTTTGCTGACCACCCTCAAACTGCTCGCGCTGTCGTTGTTCTTCGGCCTGCTGTGCGCGCTGCCCCTGGGCCTGATGCGCGTCTCGAAGAACGCGGTGGTCAACGGCGCCGCCTGGCTCTACACCTACGTGATCCGTGGCACGCCGATGCTGGTGCAGCTGTTCCTGATCTACTACGGCCTGGCGCAATTCGAAGCGGTGCGCGAAAGCTTCCTCTGGCCGTGGCTGTCCAGCGCCACGTTCTGTGCCTGCCTGGCGTTTGCCATCAACACCAGCGCCTACACCGCGGAAATCATCGCCGGCAGCCTGCGCGCCACGCCGAACGGCGAGATCGAGGCGGCCAAGGCCATGGGCATGTCGCGCTTCAAGATGTACAAGCGCATCCTGTTGCCATCGGCCCTGCGCCGGGCGCTGCCGCAGTACAGCAACGAAGTGATCATGATGTTGCAGACCACCAGCCTGGCCTCCATCGTGACCCTGATCGACATCACCGGCGCCGCGCGCACGGTCAACGCCCAGTTCTACCTGCCGTTCGAGGCGTACATCACGGCGGGCGTGTTCTACCTGTGCCTGACCTTCATCCTGGTGAAGCTGTTCAAACTGGCCGAGCGCCGCTGGCTGGGCTACCTGGCCCCGCGGAAGCACTGATATGGAACGTATCGATCATTCCCTGCCATGGAGCCACCTGGGCAGCGAGCGGCAGATCTCGGTGTTCAGCTTTGGGAATAGAGAGTGCAGTGGCGAGCGCAAGGCCTACATTCAGGCCAGCCTGCACGCCGATGAACTGCCGGGTATGCGCACCGCCTGGGAGCTGAAAAAGCGCCTGGGCGAACTCGAAGCCCAGGGCCTGCTCAACGGCGTCATCGAACTGGTGCCGGTGGCCAACCCACTGGGCCTGGGTCAACTGTTGCAGGGCAATCATCAAGGGCGTTTCGAGGCGGGCAGCGGCAAGAACTTCAACCGTGATTTCGTCGAACTCAGCGCGCCCGTCGCCGCACAACTCGCCGGGCACCTGGGCGACGACCCGCACGCCAACATCCGCCTGATCCGCCAGGCCATGAGCGATCACCTGGCGGCGTTGCCTGCCGCCGCGAGCCAGCTGCAAGGCATGCAGCGCATCCTGCTCAGTCATGCCTGCACGGCGGACGTGGTGCTGGACCTGCATTGCGATGCCGAAGCGGCGCTGCACATGTACGCCTTGCCGCAACACTGGCCGCAGTGGCGTTCGCTGGCCGCGCACCTGAACGTCAAGGTCGGCCTGCTGGCCGAGGATTCCGGTGGCAGCTCGTTCGATGAAGCCTGTTCGCTGCCATGGCTGCGCCTGTCGCGGCTGTTCCCCGACGCGCAGATTCCCCTGGCGTGCCTGGCGACGACCGTCGAGCTGGGTGGCCAGGCCGACACCGCTCGCGACGATGCCGAGGCCTATGCCGAAGGCATCCTGGCGTTCCTCGCCGAACAGGGGCTGATCGGCGGCGAATGGCCAAGACCGGCGCAGGAGCCTTGTGAAGGCATGCCGTTCGAAGGCACCGAGTTGCTGTTCGCGCCGCACCCGGGCGTGGTCAGTTTCCTGCGCAGGCCCGGCGAGTGGATCGAAGCCGGCGACGAGATTTTCGAAGTGATCGATCCGTTATCGGATCGGGTGAGCACCGTGTGTGCGGGTACGTCCGGGGTGCTGTTTGCCATTGAACGGCTGCGTTATGCCCAACCCGGTTTCTGGCTGGCCAAGGTGGCGGGGCGCGAAGCGCTGCGTCACGGGCGCTTGCTCAACGACTGACTGACTGTTTTTGTGAGAACCGACAGCATGTACAAACTTGAAGTCCAAGACCTGCATAAACGCTATGGCAGTCACGAAGTGCTCAAGGGTGTGTCCCTGAAAGCGGCCGCCGGCGATGTGATCAGCATCATCGGCTCCAGTGGCTCCGGCAAAAGTACTTTCCTGCGCTGCATCAACCTGCTGGAGCAGCCGCACGCGGGCCGTATCCTGCTCAACAACGAAGAGTTGAAGCTGGTGGCGAACAAGGACGGCGCGATGAAGGCCGCCGATCCGAAGCAGCTGCAGCGCATGCGTTCGCGCCTGTCGATGGTGTTCCAGCATTTCAACCTGTGGTCGCACATGACCGCGCTGGAAAACATCATGGAAGCGCCGGTCCACGTACTGGGCGTGCCCAAGGCCGAAGCCCGCGAGAAAGCCGAGCACTACCTGAACAAGGTCGGCGTGGCCCATCGCAAGGACGCCTACCCGGGGCACATGTCCGGCGGCGAGCAGCAGCGCGTGGCGATTGCCCGTGCGCTGGCGATGGAACCGGAGGTGATGCTGTTCGACGAACCGACCTCGGCGCTCGACCCGGAGCTGGTCGGTGACGTGCTCAAGGTGATGCAGGCCCTGGCGCAGGAAGGCCGCACCATGGTGGTGGTGACCCACGAAATGGGCTTCGCCCGTGAAGTGTCGAACCAGTTGGTGTTCCTGCACAAAGGCGTCGTCGAGGAAAGCGGTAACCCGCGTGAAGTGCTGGTGAACCCGCAATCGGAGCGTCTGCAGCAATTCCTCTCCGGGAGCCTGAAGTAATCAGGGCTGCCTTTGTGCACCTTGATAGTGCATGCTTCGCAGCCTGAAGCCGGCCCCGGATCTGTGGGAGCGAGCCTGCTCGCGAATACGGTGTGACATCCCAAGCAGATGTCGACTGATTCATCGCTTTCGCGAGCAGGCTCGCTCCCACATTCAGATCGCTGCCCGGATCGTGACTGGTTTTGAGTTTTGTGTTCATTTACGGGCTAGCATTGGCCCATGCCTTCAACACTTGATTTCGCTTCGGATTGCCCGCCATGACTGCCCATCGAATTGGTTTCCTGATTTGGCCCAGCACTAAAGCCCTGACGCTTGCGCTGGCTGAGGAGGCCTTGCGTGTGGCCCAGCGTGTGCATCCGGAGGTGGTCTACGAACTGTCGTTCCTGCAGGCCGAAGCGCCGGGCGAAGGCGCCTGGCAATTGCCGGGCGAGGCCTGGACCGGCAAGCTCGAGAATTTCCAGAAACTGTTCCTGCTCGCCGACGAGCCACCGACTGCGATGACGCCGGCACTGAGCAGCGCGCTCAAGCAACTGGTGCGCGCCGGTTGTGTGATCGGCGGCTTGTCGGCCGGGGTCTACCCGCTGGCGCAGCTCGGTCTGCTCGACGGTTATCGCGCCGCCGTGCACTGGCGCTGGCAGGACGACTTCGCCGAACGCTTCCCCAAAGTCATCGCCACCAGCCACCTGTTCGACTGGGATCGCGATCGCCTGACCGCGTGCGGCGGCATGTCGGTGCTCGACTTGCTGCTGGCGGTGTTGGCCCGGGATCACGGCGCCGAACTGGCCGGTGCCGTGTCGGAAGAGCTGGTGGTGGAGCGCATCCGCGAAGGCGGCGAGCGTCAGCGCATTCCATTGCAGAACCGCTTGGGCTCCAGCCATCCGAAGCTCACCCAGGCGGTGCTGCTGATGGAAGCCAACATCGAAGAGCCGCTGACCACCGACGAAATCGCCCAGCACGTGTGCGTGTCCCGTCGGCAGCTGGAGCGGATCTTCAAGCAATACCTCAACCGCGTGCCGAGCCAGTATTACCTGGAACTGCGACTGAACAAGGCCCGGCAGATGTTGATGCAAACCAGCAAGTCGATCATCCAGATCGGCCTGTCCTGCGGCTTCTCTTCGGGGCCGCACTTCTCCAGCGCCTACCGCAACTTCTTCGGCGCCACCCCGCGCGAAGACCGCAACCAGCGGCGCAGCAGCAGCCCGTTCGAGCTGTCATCGGTCCCCTCCGAGCGCGGCTGACGACAAAGCAGGCCCTGCATCCCCTGTGGGAGCGAGCCGGCTCGCAAAACCCGGGGCGGCGCTGGATATCTGGCATCCCGCGTTATCGCCGTCACTCACTACTCATCCGCCTCCGATTCGTCGGACGTCGCCATTTGCACTTCGCCGCGCTGGATCACGGCTTCGATGCCGAAATCGATGCCGGTCTTTTCGTAGTGGGCGATCAGGCGCAGCAGCGTGGCTTCGCTGAACGGGTTGTTGGACAGGTGCAGGACATCCGCCTGGTCCGTCGTCATTTCCAGGATGTCGCTGGGGACATCGGTGATGGCGTTGTTGCTCAGGTCCACCCAGTCCAGTGCGGCTTTGTCGAGCAAGCCACGGGGGACTTCCCGCAAGCCTGTGTCATGCATCACCACGGTCGCGAGGCTTTGCATCTGGCTGAAGTCCGGGGTGAGTTGCAGTGGGTTGTGCGCCAGGTCGAGGTACTCGATACCCTCCATGCCCGCCAACGCGCTGGCCGATTGCGCTGACAGGGTGATCCGGCAGTTGGGCAGCGACAGTGAGTTCAACGGGCCCATCTTGAACACCGCCTCAGGCAGAGTGCCCAGGTCAAAGTCGGCCAGCTTCAGGCGTTTCAGTTTGGGGAACGCCTCGAGGAAACGCCCGATGCGTGTCGCGCCATGGTCGCTGCGCAATTCCAGCGCCGAGACATGGCTGAAATCGGCGCGCAGGGTCGGCAGCTCACCGTGAATCACCGAATCGAGCACCAGCTCATAAGTGGGTTCGAGCCGCTCATTGAATTCGTCCAGCTCCATGTCCTGACGCCAGCAGCGTTGCAGCGCCTGCATGAAGGCATCGCGGTTGAGGTGCTCGGTCAACACCTGATCGGCGGTGAAGGGTTCGCCGGACACCGGGTGCAGCGCTGGCAGGTCGGCGGTCCAGGCGGACAGGTCGTGACCCAGTTGCGCCAGCTCGGCTTCCAGCCGGGTCAGCTCGCTCAGGCTGTCGGCCCAGGTGCCGGGCAGTTCGTAGAGGAAGTCGCTGGCCTGTGCCGATTCCAGGTTCGGGTACAGCGCCATGACCCGCTGGATGTCCGCCGCCGGTGCCGACACCCCGAGATCGTAGGCGGTCTGGAAGTAATGCAGCTTGATCTGTTCCCGCGACGCTTCGGTGAGCGGGTTGTTGGACAGGAACACTCCACGCTTTTCATGCACCGGGCTGTCGAACAGACCGGGCGGCAACTGGTCGATGGCGTTGTTCATCAACATCAGGGTGTTGAGCCCGTTGTGTTGCGTGGCGCCACGGGGCAGGGCGGTCAACCCGGTGTCGCTCAAGTCGAGGTGAACCAGCCCCGGCATCGATTCGATCTCCGGCACGGCGTCAACCGCATTGCGGTTGAGATCGAGGACCTTGAGTTTGTTCATCGACGCCAGTTTTTTCCAGGCGATGCCGTCGAACTGAATCCCGCAGTCGCTGAGGATCAAGGTTTCGAGGTGCGGCATGTTCGCGATCGCGTCGGGCAGCCGGTCGAGGGTGAAACGGCGCAGTTCCAGCCGGCGCAACCCGCTGAACCGTTGCAGAAAGGCCGGGATGCCGTGCGCGGCGCGATGGCCCTCGAGGGTCAGTACCGAAACGTCGGGAAAATTGGCCGTGAGGAGGGGCAGGTCGCCCGGAATCGGCTCGCTGAACCGCAGCGTGTAGCGAAAGTCACCATCGCCTGCTTCGACGTCACGCTCGGACTGGCGTCGCCAACTGCGGCGGATTTCCTGCGCCAGCAAACGGCGATTGTTGCGCATCCCCTGCTGTTCGCTGTCACTCAGCGCCAACCCGGTGTCCGGGTCGAGGACCGGGGTGTCGTTGATCCAGCGGCTCAGATCGCGATGCAATTGATGCAGTTCACTGGCCCGCCGCGTGAGTTCCATGCGGGCGCCATCGGGATGGCTGCGCAGGCTGGCAATCACCGCGCTCAATTCCTCTTCGTCCAGCCCGCGATAGAGTTCGAGCACCCGGTTCTCCAGCGTGGGGATTGCGCTGCCATGGCGGCGCGGGTAACCCTGGGTGCCGCCGGGCAGGCGCATGGTCGACGGGTCGTAAACGGGTTTTCGCAGCGGGTGTTTGGCGAACAGCGTGCGCAGTCGCGGCTGGTTCGTCGCGACATCGACGATGCGTTTTTTCAGCGCCCGGCTGTCTTCGCCGACAAGCCCCAACGTGTCGCGTTCGGCCTGGGTCAGGGTGCCCAGGAGCACCTGGTAGAAGGTGCCGTGTCGATCCGGGTCTTCATGCAGGTGAAAGGTGTCGTCCTGCTCGTTGACCAATGTCTTGACGTCCGGCGCGTCGGTTTCGCCGAGGCTGTCCAGCACCTCGCCGGTGTGCGAATACCGGCGCACCTCGATGCGCAGGCGGGTCGGCCAGCCGGGCATGGATTCCAGGCTGTGCAGGGCCAGCCGGCGGGTGTCCACGGTTTCCATGTCGGGCAGGTAGAACCCCTCGTAGGCCCGGGCGACCCGCACCGCTTCCAGGGCCTTGTACGCCAGGTCGGTCAGGCGCCGTGGCGTGCGGCCGTGGTGCATGTCCAGGCGTTCGCTGGCGGTGGCGTTGGCCACCAGTTCCCCGGCGATGTCGGTCGGCAGCCCGCGCACGGCGCCTTGCAGCAGTTGGATGTCGCGGTCGCTGGTTTGCTCGCTGTCGCGGTAGCGCGATTCGAACAGCGACAGGCGCTGGTGCAGCGCTTGCTCACGGTCGGGGTGCTGGCGGGCGGGGTCGTCGATCAGGGCCTGGATATCGCGGTCGATCCTGAAGCGTTTGATCGTGTCGGTCAGCAGCGAAGGCGGGCGCTGGTGCTCGACGTGGACCTCGCGCAAGACGTTGTCGTGGAAGCCGCTGATGCGCAGGATCTGCTCGCGTTCGGCGTGACTGAATGACTCGACGCTGTGGCCGAGGCGACGCATCACGGTGTCTCGATCCCAGGTGATCGGGTCATCCAGCACGGTCTGCCAGGCGCCGTGGTGGTTGTGTTGCAACGGCGGCTGATAGGCCTCGGCGCGGGTCGGATGCTCGATCTGGAATTCGCCGCTATGGCTGTCCGGTTTCACCGCGTAAAGCTTGTCCTCCAGGCGCAACAGGGTCTTGCCCTGGTGTCGATACAGGCCCAGCTCATCGGGCCTGGCGCTTTTCGGCAGTTCGAGCGCCTGCTCGTAGGGCGTCAGGTCCGGCCGCCAGTAGCGGGTTTTGCCGGCGTTGCGCACCGGTTTGAACGACGAGAACAGGGCCACGGTTTGCGCGGGCAGCAAGCGACTGAACGCATTGGCCGCCATGGCGCCGCCCACGGCGAAGACCCCGAGTTGCACCGCCGTTTGCGCGATGTTGAGCAACTGGCCCAGCGCCTGGGTTTTCAAACCTTCGGCCCAGTCGATGATGCCTTCGAAGGATTCGTCGAGGACCTGATAAGCCAGGTAGGCCAGCATCAACTCGCCGAGAAACGGCACGAACGGCAGGGCCACGAACGACACCACTTCGACAATCGTGCTGGCGATTTTTCCCAGGGCGTCCCACAGCGCCCAGCGTGCGGCGCGGTCGGCGCTGGCGGTGGAGACGGCCACGGTACGCGCGTCGTTGAGGATTTTGTTCAGGTGTTGCTGGTAGAGGTGGGGCCACAGTTCAGCGTTGATCGGGTTGACCGAGAACTGCAGGTTGGGGGTGTCGATGGGCGTGTTGCGCCAACTCGGCTGCGAATCGCCGGGCTGGCGTTGATGCCAGGTGACGCGGCCCAGGCGCCGGGTGAGGTCGGCGAAGAAATGCCCGCGTTCGCCATGATCGACGAAGCGGCTGAAAAACGCCTGGTAGGCAGGAGAGCGCAGTTTGCGGGTCAGGTCGCCGATGAACGCCTGGGCGTTCTCGTAGTGTTTGAGCGGCGCCTCGGGGTCGTCGGGAATGTACGCCACTACCGGCAGGGCTCGCCGCGCGCCTTGCAGTCCGGCGGCGAACACCAGGATTCCGGTCAAGGTCGAGGCCATCATGTTCAGGCTGTGGCCGCGCAACGTGCGATTATCCGCGCGCGGGGCCTGGAGAACCTGCTCGTGGATCGCTCGATAAACATCTTCTGGCAGGTCCTTGCGCAGGTGCGCCATTTCCAGGGCGGCCCGCAGCGCGGTTTTGTGCGACTGGATGACGTAGGTTTTGATCACCTCGCTGGCCACCCGGTTGTTCAGCCCCAGGGATTCCTTGAGGTAGGCCTGGTAGCGGGCGCCGATGTCCAGCTCGCGGCACAACTGGGTAAAACGCTGAATCGGCAGTTGCCGTTTGATCGCTGGCAAGGTGTCGAACTGCCCGGTGGGCGAGGGCTCGGTGATGTAGGTCGAGTCCGGCTCGTAGGCTTCGTCGCGTGTTTCCGAGGCCTGGAAGTTGTGCAGTGCCGCGTCCAGCAGTGACACCGTCCAGGTGCGCGCGGCACCGGACGTAATCGGCAACCAGGGAATGTGCTGCGGGATGTACAGGCGCAGGAAGGTGGTCTTGACGTCCAGTTCGAGGCCGAAGCGGCTGCTCAACGCCGCCGTCAGCAGCGGCTCGGCGAAGTCCCGGGCGTTTTGCAGCCTGGCCAGCCGTGACTCCAGGCGCGTGCGCTCGATCATGTGCTGGTCGCTGGCGTTTTTCAGCGCCTGCCATTGCTCGCGGGTCGCGAGCGCGTGCCATGAGGGACGTTGCAGGTCCGCGTCGGCCAACCTGTCGCGGGTGGCCGGCGATGCCTTGAGCAGCCACGGCGGCAGGTTGTTGAATGCAGGATGAAAGTGCACGTCGGGCAAGGCCGTCCATGGGGGTTCCGGGTGATTCATTGCGCAGTCCTTAGCGGTTGATTGGGTTGCCAGCAAAACAAAGGGCGTCTGGCCCTGTGCGGTACATAGTTAACGCACAGGGCCAGGGCGGTCTCAGTGCTCCATGTCGATGCCATTCGCCGGGTCATCGGCGCGGGGCCGTTGCGTCAAGCCGTCGATGCCCAGGGTGTTGCCTGTTTCACGAAAGTGCGCGGCGATGCGCTCCAGGCTTTGCGCTGACAGTGGGTTGCCGCGCAAGTCGAAGCCTTGGGTGAAGTGGGCAGCGGCTTGCGTCAGTTCGATCGGTACCTGGGTGATGGCGTTGTAGCTCAGCTGCGCACTGAGCAAACCGTGGTTGGCGAGCAGCCCTTTGGGCATGACGGTCAACCCGGTGTGGCTCAGATCCAGCGAGGTCAGGTCCTGCATGTGGCTCAGGTCGGGCGCCAGGCTCAGCGGATTGCCACGCAGGTTCAGACTGTCGAGGTCGTGCAGGCCGGCCAGTGCGTTCACCGAGACGCTGTCCAGGGTGATGTGGCATTCCGGCAGACTGAACGCGGTCAGCTGGCGCATGTTGAAGATGGCGTCGGGAATCCGCTGCAGACGATAACCGCGAATCGCCAGGCGGGTCAGGTTGGGGAAGTGCTCGAGAAAGCGGCCGATCCGCGGAGCGTGGGGGCCGCTGTGGGACAGGTAGAGCTCCAGGACATTGCCGAAGTCAGCCGTCAGCACCGGCAAGTCGCCGAAGAACGACGCGTTGAACTTGAAGCTGAGTTCATCGGCGAAGCGGTTTTCCACCGGGAGGGTTCGCCAGCATTGTTCCAGGCTGTCCTTGAACGCCCGCCGTCGTTCTTGTTCCTGTGCCCGTGCGGCGGCGTCGAGCGGTTCGCCGGTGGTCGGGTGGTGGGAGATGTCCGCGACCCAGGCGTCAAGGTCGTCGATCAGCCTGCCCAGTTCGGTTTGCCGGCGAGCCAGTTCAACGCGACCCTCCGCCAGGGTGCCGGGCAGGGCAAAGATCAGGTGGCTGGCTTCGACGCTGTCCAGGCCCGGGTACAGCGCCAGGGCGTGCTCGATGTCTGTCGGGGCGGCCGAGGCGCCGAGGTCGCTGCCGGTTCGCTGCCAGTAGGCTTTCAAGCGTTCAAGCGTCGCCTCGGACAGCGGGTTGTTGGTCAGGTCGAAACCGTCGCCGTTGGCCCCCGGCAATTGATAGAGCGCTGGCGGCAATTCAGTGATCAGGTTGTCGCGCAGCAGGGCGGTGTTCAACTCGGGAAGGCTCGCCACGCCGGGAGGCATGCGCTCGATGCCGGTGCCGGAAAAGTCAATGAACGTCAGGGTTTGCAAGGGCGTGAGGTCCGGTGCGCGGCCCAGCGGGTTATCGAACAGGTCGAGCATTTTCAAGCGTGGCAACGCGCCGAGCACGGCTTGCCCTTCGTCATCGAAGACCACGCCGCAACGGCCCAGGACCAGAAACTCCAGGGTGGATATGCGGGCAATCTCGGAGGGAATCCGGCCCAGGTCGAAATGACGCAGTTCCAGGTGTTGCAGGCCGCTGAAGCAGTCGAGGAAACGCGCCTGCATGCGCAGGGCATCATGACCTTTGAGGGACAGCAGCGAGACATGGCTGAAGTCGGCGGTCAGCGCCGGCATCTCACCGATGAACGACGGCTCGGCGATGAAGGTGTTGTCCCGCAGCTCCGGCGTGTTGGGCACCCGCTGGCGCCAGAATTGCTCCAACTGCTGCGCAAAGTGTTGTCGTGCAATCAGCTCTGCGTCGATTTCCGGGGCTCCCAGTGTGTGCCCGAGTAATGGGTGACGGGCGGGGACGTCCTGAGTCCAGTGATCGAGGTCCTCGGTCAACTGGCTGATTTCGGCTTCCCACCGGGCCAACTGCGCGCGACCGTCCTCAAGCGTTCCGGGCAGCTTGTAGATCACATGGCTGGCGTCCTCTTTATCCATCAGCCTGAACAAGGCCTGGACCCGGCCGATCTCTGCCTGCCCGGCGGGCACGGCAAAGTCATGACCGGTGGCGGCGTAGTGGATCTTGATCTGCTCCCGGCTGTCGGCCGACAGCGGGTTGTGGCTCAGGTTGATGCCCTCGGCGAACTGCCTGTCCACCGAAAACAGGTCGTCGGGCAGTTCGGCGATCCGGTTGCTGTGAAGCGTTGCAATCTTCAGGTGCTCCAGGTCGGTCAAGCCCTTGGGTAACTGGTCGATCCCGGTGTTGGACAACCGCAGTTCATGGAGCAACGGCAGGCCTGTGATATCCGGCGCGACCGTCAGCGGGTTGTCACTCAGGTCCAGCGCTTCGAGGCCATCGAGTGACGAAAGGACGGCCTGGTCTTCCGGTGTCAGGGGCAGTTGACAGCGGGTCATGATCAGTTCCCGAAGCGCTGACATCTGCGTCAGCCCCGGGGGGATTCGATCCAGGGCGAAGTCATGCAGGTCGAGGGTGTGAAGATTGGGGAACCGTTCGAGGAACCGCTCGCTGCCGAGAACGCCCGGGTTGCCGGCGAGGCTCAGGCTGGTCACATGGCCGAAATCCGCCGTGATCGGCGGCAGGTCGCCGCAGAAATTCAGGTTCAGGACGAAGGTGTCGGCGCGCTGCTGCTCAGGGTCGGGGCGACTGCGCCAGTATCGCTCCAGGTCCTGGGAAAACTGCATCCTGGCCCGTTGCTCGGTGAATCGCTGATCGGCATTGAGCGGTTCACCGCTGACCGGATGATGCTCCGGCACGTTTTTCACCCACGCCGCGAAGGTGTCGATCAGTTGCGTGAGTTCCGATGCCCAGCGCCGCAGGTGCTCGCGGCCCTCTTGCAGGGTGCCGGGCAGGTCGTAGATCACATCGCTGGCGTCCTCCTCGTCCAAGGTGGGGAACAATTGTTGCACCTGCCGGATGTCGGCCTCGTCAGCGCGCACGCCCAGGTCTTCTCGCTGGTCCTGAAAGTAGCGCTTGATCCGTTCACGGGTGGCGAGCGACAACGGGTTATGCGCGAAATCCAGGCCATCGACTTGTGCCGCAGAAAAGGTGAAGAACTCATCGGGCAGGGCGGTAATGCGGTTGCCACTGAGCACGGCGGTCATGAGTTCGGTGTGCCCGGCAAGACCGACCGGGATCGTCGACAATCCGCACCGGCTCAGGTCCAGGTAGGTGAGCGCGGGCAGCCGTGTCAGGTCGGGCGGGCTGCCCAGCGGGTTGTTGGCCAGTTCCAGGGTACCGAGCATGTGCGGTGCGGCCAGCGCCAGTTGGCCATCGGCGGGGAGCGTCAGGTGGCAATGATCGAGGCTCAGGGTGCGCAGTTTCGGCATGCGCGCCAGCGCCGTGGGCAGTTGGTTGAGTGTGAAGTTCTTGAGGTGCAGGCCCCGCAGGCCGGGGAAGCGTTGCAGGAACGGGTCGATGGCACCGATGTGGGGATTGCCGACGAAGGTCAGCAGCGGCACATGACTGAAATCGGCGTTGAGTGCCGGTAGATCGCCGATGAACTTCAATTCCAGCCGGAACCGCTCGGGATGGTCGCTGAATCGATTGCGCCAGAACGACTCCAGTGATCGGGCGAAGGCTTCCCTGGCCACCTGTTCGGTAAACATCTCATTGATGTTAAGCGGACGATGTGTCGCGGGATCACGCTCCGGGGTGTCGTTCTCCCAGCGCGACAGGTCGCCGACCAGGACGGTGAGTTCGGCTTCCCAGCGGGTCAGTTGTTCCCGGCCTTCGGCCAGCGTTCCGGGCAGGCGATAGAGCAGGTCGGTGACCTGCCCGATGTTCATTTGCGGAAACAGGTTGCCCACCCGAGCGATGTCCACGTGTTCGGGCAACACGGCGAAGTGCGTGCCGGTGCGCAGGTAATGACGTCTGATCCGTTCGCGGGTGGCGGTGGACAACGGGTTGTCGGCAAAACAGTAGCCGTTGCTCAGTTCCGCGCCCAGTGTGTAGAGCGGCTCGGGCAATTCGGTGATGGCGTTGTTGGAGAAGTTGCCAATGATCAGTTGCGGATGATCGAGCAGGTCCGCGGGCACCGTGCGGATGCCGGTGGCGGCCAGGTTGACTTCGCGCAACGTCGGTATGGCGCGCAGGTCAGGTGCGTGCGCCAGTGGATTGTTTTGCAGATCCAGCAGTGACAGCAGCGGTGAGGAGGCGAGGATCCGCTGGTCGGACGGCGACAGCGAGAGGGCGCAGTTGCGTGCCACCAGTTGGCGCAGTTCCGGCATTGCGGTGATGGCCTGGGGCAGGCCTGGCAGCTCGAAGTTGACCATCTCCAGATGCACCAGGCCGGGCAGGTGCTGCAAAAAGCCATCGAGGCCGGTGGTGCCGCTGCTGCCGTTGATCTGCAGCGAAGCGACATGGGCGAAGTCGGCGCTCAGGGGCGGCAGCTCGCCGGGGATCGAGCCCGGCACGAACAGCATGTAACCGACAGCGTTGCGGGTTTCCCGGCGCCAGCATTGCAGCAGGGCGTCCTTGAACAAACGGCGTGCCTGGTGGGCATCCTGGTATTGCGCCTGTGTCAGCAGCCCGTGGCGGTTGGCGGTCGGGGTCTGGTTGACCCAGCGACCCAGGTCTTCGGCCAGTCGCGTGAATTCGTTGCCCAGGCGCGACAACTCGGCCCGTACCCCGTCGGGGTGGCTGCGCAATCGCGTCAGCAGCGCGTCGATTTCATCCATGGAGCACCCGGGAAACAGCGTCTGGGCGCGTTGTTCCAGAGTGAAGGGCAGTTCCTGGGAGGTGGGCTCCGTGCGCAGCAGGCGGCGATAACCCTGGACGGTCACCAGGCGCAGGGTGTCGAGGGCAGGCGCCTGCACCGGTGGGTGGGAAATCGCCACGCGCAGTTCACTGCGTGCCAGCGGGCGTTCGCGTATCGCGGCTTTGAGCTGCTGCCCCTGGCCGATGTGCAGGTTCAGCGCCTGGCGTTCCGAGTCGGGCAGGGCGTACAGAATGCTCGAATAGAAATCGGTGACCGAATGCAGCGCCTGGCCGCGATCGTCGAAAGGCTGGTAGCGACCGTCGGCCTGGCGCACAAGGATTTTCTGCAGCGGGGCCTGCACCGCTCCGGCGCTGTCCAGCCGGCGTCCTTCATAGCTGCCGTCGCGGACCTCGATACGCACCTCATGGGTCCAGCCGGGTAACTGTTGCAGGCTGTGCAGCGCCAGGGTCTCGGTGTCGGGATTGTTCACCGAATCCAGCTCCAACCCTTCGAAGGCACGGGTGACGCGCACTTCCTGGTTGGCCAGCTCAATCAGTGCCTGTTGACGCGCGGGAAGCTGTCCCTGGCGGATCTGCTGAAGTTCCTCGCCGGTCGCGGTGTCGGCCAGCTCCCGTGCGACGCTGAGCGGCAGGTGCGGATCGTGTTGCGCGATCTGGCGAACCCGTGGGTCGTGGGTTTGCTCAAGGGATTGGTAGCGTGATTCAAACAGCGACGTGCGATGTTCCCGGGCCAGGTCCACCAGTTGTTTCCTGAGGGTACGGGTCCGTCTGTCGAGCGACGGTGTAGGGTCACCAAACCCTTCGCCCAGCAGTGTTTTGATCTCGCTGACGTCGAGGGTCTGCAGCAGCGTTTGCAGGAGGTCGCCCTGCGCCAGGTCATAGCCGCCTGCTTCAATGAATTGCAGGGGTTTGTCCGCTGGCCAGCGCGGGTGCCGCTTGAGCAGTTGCAGCAGCAGCGATGGCTCCGCGAGCAGATACTGCTCGGGCGATTCGCTGTCCAGTTGGCCGATAAACCGTTCAAGGTCCTGATCGATTTGGAAGCGCTTGATACTGTCGGCCAGCAGTGGCGGCAAGGACTGCTGATTGACGTGCATCTTGCGCAGCGCGTCCTCGGAGCAGCCGCTGACCTGCAGAATCCGCTCGCGGCGGGCGTCGGAAAAGCCTTCGACCGAATGGCCGATGCGCCGCAGCGCGGTAGAGGTGTCCCACTCCAGCGGCTGCTCGAGTTCGGTGTGCCAGGCGCCGTCGCCGTTGTGGTGCAGTGGGGGGCGGTACGCGTCCGGCCGGGTCGGGTGTTCGATGTGGTATTGCCCGGTGATCGGATTTTGGCTCACCGCATAGTGGGCCTGGTCGATGGGCAGCAGTTGTTTGCCTTGATGCGCGCGCAGGCCCAGCGCGTCGACTTCGGTTCGAGCGGCTGGCGCGGGGTGTTCATAGGCCTTGAGGTCGGGTTTCCAGTAGCGGGTTTTTCCATTGGCCAGGGTGACCGGCTTGAAGCGGTCGATGAACGCCACGACCTCGCTGGGCAGCACTTTGCGATATTCCCCCGCGCCAATCGTCGCGCCCGCCGCGAACACCCCCAGTTGTACCAGCGACTCCACGGCCCCCATCAAGTGTTCGAAGCCTTCGCGGGTTTGTCCCAGGGTCCAGTCGATCACGCCCTCAAAGGTTTCATCGAGCAGTTGATACGCCATGTAGGCCATCATCAATTCCCCCAGCCCCGGCACAAATGGCGCCACGATGAAGGCGGCCGTCTGGAGAATCTCGGACGCTATGTCGACGAAGGAATCCCACAGCGCCCAACGCGCTTTCCGGTCGGCAGACGCGGTGCAGACGGCGAGGGTGCGGGCGTCATTGAGGATCTTGTTCAGTTTGCCCTGATACAGGTGGCGCCACAGGTCGCCGTCAATGAGCGAGGCGGTGAACTGCAGGTCCGGTTTTTCCACGGGTGTTGGCCGCCAGGACGGCAGCGCGCTGCCGGCGACCGGTTCGTGCCACGCCAGTGTGCTCAGGCGCGTGTTCAACGTGGCAAAGAACACACCGCGTTTTTCGTAAGCCACGAAGCGGCTGAAGAACTGCTGGTACGGCGCTGAGCGCAGTTGGCGGATCAACTCGGCGGCCATCTCGGCGCTGGAGCCGTACTGCTTGACCGGGTGCTCGGGGTCACCGGGCACGTAGGCGACCACGGGCACCGCTTCGCGCGACCGTTCCAGGTCCGGGGCAAACAGCACGATGCCGGTCAGGCTCGCCGACATCATCGTCAGGTCGTGGCAGCGCAAGGCCTGGCCGTTGATGCGCATGCCTTGCAACCCGTCGAGCAGCCCGCCGATCAAGCGCAGATATTGCTCGTCGAGGTCACCGTTCATCCGCGCCCACTGCAGGGCGGCTCTCAAGGCGGCTTGCTCGCTTGCGTCGATTTTCAGGCGCAGTACGGCGGCGCCCACCGGCTCGGAAAAACCCAGGCTTTCCTTCAGGCCGGCCTGGTACAGCGCGCCTATGTCGAGGGTTCTGCACAGTTTGATGAACGCCGGGATGCTCAACGTCTGCTTGATCTGGGGCAGGGTGTCGAATTGACCGGTGGGCGTCGGCGCGCTGATGAAGCACGAGTGCGCTTCGTAGGCATCGTCTTCGCTCTCCTGCGCGTCGAAGTTATGCAGGGCCGCGTCCAGCAAGGAAACGGTCCAGGCGCGGGCGCCGGTTTTCAGCGCAAACCCGGGCACGTTGATCGGCACGTACAGGCGCAACCAGGTGTTTCTCACGTCCAGGTCCAGGCCGAACTGGTTTTTCAGCGCAGCCCTGAGCAAGGGTTCGGCGAAGGCGCTGGCGTCTTGCAGGTGTTCCAGGCGTTTATCGACCGCGCTTTGTGCGCTCCAGTGCGCGGCAGTCAGTGTCTGCAGGGTCTGGTGCTGTTCGGGCGACGCCTCCTTCAATCCGTCGGCGAGCCGGGGTGGTGTGACCTTGAGTGCCTGGCGCTGAGCGGGCGAGACCTGGCCAAGCCAGTCGGGCAGGGCGTTGCCGAGGTGCTGGTAATGGCTGTCGGGGTGTTCTGAGGGTGCCGCGCTGACCGTGGCCGAGCGATCCTGGACCTGCTGCATCGTGCGTTTCCTTGAGCGTTTGGAGAGTGCGCAAGGAAATCAAGGACGGGCGCGGGGCTGGCGGTACATAGTTATCGGATCGACAGCGCGGTGAAATCAAATCCGCGCGACCCTGCCTCTTGCCCCGTCCGCAGTTTAAACTGCGCCTTTGCGACGCTATATGTCGCATTGCCGTAAACCCGGCTGAAACCGGGGTTTGCGCTATAAGAAGTTGTCGCTTGGCGACAAGGCCGGGCTGAAAACTGTCCTTACAATCCTCACCAAGCTCGCCAGTTTCAGGCGAGTGTTCCTCTTCAGGAGACTCCGATGTCCGTTGAGCACGCTGCGGTAGAACGCGCCGATTTCGACCAGGTAATGGTTCCCAACTACGCGCCTGCCGCTTTCATTCCGGTACGTGGCGCCGGTTCCCGCGTCTGGGACCAGTCCGGTCGCGAGCTGATCGACTTCGCCGGCGGGATTGCCGTTAACGTACTGGGCCATGCGCACCCGGCGCTGGTCGGTGCGTTGACCGAACAGGCGAACAAGCTGTGGCATGTGTCGAACGTGTTCACCAACGAGCCGGCCCTGCGCCTGGCCCACAAGCTGATCGACGCGACCTTCGCCGAGCGTGCCTTCTTCTGCAACTCCGGCGCCGAAGCCAACGAGGCCGCGCTCAAGCTGGCCCGTCGCGTCGGCTTCGACCGGTTCGGCAGCGAAAAATACGAGATCATCGCCACGGTCAACAGCTTCCACGGTCGTACCCTGTTCACCGTGAACGTCGGAGGCCAGCCGAAGTATTCCGACGGCTTCGGTCCGAAAATCACCGGCATCACCCATGTGCCTTACAACGATCTGGCGGCGCTCAAAGCGGCCATTTCCGACAAGACCTGCGCGGTGATCCTTGAGCCAATCCAGGGCGAGAGCGGTGTGATCCCGGCCGAACTCGACTACCTGCAAGGCGCCCGTGACCTGTGCAACGCGCACGACGCGCTGCTGATCTTCGACGAAGTGCAGACCGGCATGGGCCGCACCGGCCACCTGTTCGCCTACCAGCATTACGGCGTGATCCCGGACATCCTCACCAGCGCCAAGAGCCTGGGCGGCGGTTTCCCGATCGCGGCGATGCTCACCACCGACGCACTGGCCAAACACCTGGTGGTCGGCACCCACGGCACCACCTACGGCGGCAACCCGCTGGCGTGCGCCGTGGGCGAAGCGGTGATCGACGTGATCAACACCCCTGAAGTGCTGGCTGGCGTGAAGGCCAAGCATGAAAAATTCAAGGCGCGCCTGCTGCAGATCGGCGAGAAATACGGCCTGTTCAACCAGGTGCGCGGCATGGGCCTGCTGATCGGCTGCGTGCTGACCGATGCCTGGAAAGGCAAGGCCAAGGACATCTTCAACGCCGCTGAAAAAGAAGGCCTGATGGTCCTGCAAGCCGGCCCGGACGTGGTGCGTTTCGCCCCGAGCCTGGTGGTCGAAGACGCCGACATCGATGCCGGCCTGGACCGCTTCGAACGCGCGGCGGCCAAACTGACGCAAGCCTGATGGACCGTTCGGCGCCCGAAGATTCGGGCGCCGATCCCAATGTCATGCCGGGCCGATTTCCCTACGGAAGTTCAAAAGTCGGCCCGGCTTGTTTTTCTCAAAGAGTTTTAAGAAAGGAGTGACACCATGCTGGTGATGCGCCCCGCGCAAATGGCTGATCTGGGCGAGGTACAGCGTCTGGCTGCGGACAGTCCGATTGGTGTCACTTCCCTGCCGGATGACGTTGAACGCCTGAGCGACAAGATCGCCGCGAGCGAAGCGTCGTTCGCCGCCGAAGTCAGCTTCAATGGCGAAGAGACCTATTTCTTTGTCCTCGAAGACACCGACACCGGCAAGCTCGCCGGTTGCTCGGCCATTGTCGCTTCGGCCGGTTACTCCGAGCCGTTCTACAGCTTCCGCAATGAAACCTTCGTGCACGCCTCCCGCGAGCTGAAGATTCATAACAAGATCCACGTGCTCTCCCAATGCCACGACCTGACCGGCAACAGCCTGCTGACCAGTTTCTACGTGACGCGCGACCTGGTGGGTTCGCCCTGGGCCGAACTCAACTCCCGTGGCCGCCTGCTGTTCGTAGCCAGTCATCCGGAGCGCTTCGCCGATTCGGTGGTGACCGAGATCGTCGGCTACAGCGATGAAAACGGCGACTCGCCGTTCTGGGACGCCATCGGCCGCAACTTTTTCGACCTTAACTACGCCGAGGCCGAGCGCCTGTGCGGGCTCAAGAGCCGCACGTTCCTGGCCGAGCTGATGCCGCATTACCCGATCTACGTGCCCCTGCTGCCGGACTCGGCGCAAGAGGCCATGGGCCAGGTGCATCCGCGGGCGCAGATCACCTTCGACATCCTGATGCGCGAAGGCTTCGAGACCGATCACTACATCGACATTTTCGACGGCGGCCCGACCCTGCATGCGCGTGTTTCGGGGATCCGTTCGATTGCCCAGAGCCGCGTGGTGCCGGTGAAAATCGGCGAGACGGTCAAAGGGGTCGGTCGTCAGTACCTGGTGGCCAACGCCCAGTTGCAGGATTACCGCGCCGTGTTGCTCGAGCTCGATTACGCGCCGGGCAAGCCCGTGACCCTGGATCTGCAAGCGGCCGAAGCCCTGGGCGTCGGTGAGGGTGCCAGCGTGCGCCTGGTGGCGGTTTAACGCCTGCTTGCCAACCTGGAACGCAGCAAGAGTTTCGCGGGTGGCGCAAGCGGCCCGTTTGAGGAGATAGCATGATCGTTCGTCCCGTACGCAGCAGCGATTTACCCGCTCTGATCGACCTGGCCCGCAGCACCGGCACCGGCCTGACCACCTTGCCGGCCAACGAAGAACGCCTGACCCATCGGGTCGGCTGGGCCGAGAAGACCTTCCGCGGCGAAGCCGGGCGCGGCGATGCGGACTACCTGTTCGTGCTCGAAGACGACGACGGCCGTGTGGTGGGCATTTCCGCCATTGCCGGTGCCGTGGGCCTGCGAGAGCCCTGGTACAACTTCCGTGTCGGTCTGACCGTCAGCGCCTCGCAAGAGCTGAACATCTACCGCGAAATCCCCACGCTGTTCCTGGCCAACGACCTGACCGGCAACTCCGAGCTGTGCTCGCTGTTCCTGCACGCCGACTACCGCACGGGCCTCAACGGCCGCATGCTGTCCAAGGCGCGGTTCATGTTCATCGCCGAGTTCCCGCAGCTGTTCGGCAACAAGATCATCGCCGAAATGCGCGGCGTCTCCGATGAAGCCGGGCGTTCGCCGTTCTGGGAAAGCCTGGGCCGGCACTTCTTCAAGATGGAGTTCAGCCAGGCCGACTACCTGACCGGCGTGGGCAACAAGGCGTTCATCGCCGAACTGATGCCGAAATTCCCGTTGTACACCTGCTTCCTGTCGCCGGATGCGCGCAACGTGATCGGCCAGGTCCACCCGGACACCGAGCCGGCGCTGTCGATGCTCAGGAGCGAAGGTTTCAGCTATCAGGGCTACGTCGATATTTTCGACGCGGGCCCGGCCATCGAATGCGAAACCGCCAAGATCCGTGCGGTGCGCGACAGCCAGGCGCTGGTGCTGGCCATCGGTACGCCGGGCGAGGACGCCACGCCGTTCATCATTCATAACCGCAAGCGCGAAGACTGCCGCATCACCGCCGCACCCGCACGCTTCGCCGCCGGCACGCTGGTGGTTGACCCACTGACCGCCAAACGCCTGCAACTGACCGCAGGCGATCAGGTGCGCGCCGTTCCGTTGTCCGCTGCCCGGGAGTCGAAACAATGAATTCGCTATACATCGCAGGTGAATGGCTGGCCGGCCAGGGCGACGCCTTGCAGTCGCTGAACCCGGTGACCCAGCAAGTGCTGTGGGCGGGCGAGGGCGCCAGCGCCGCCCAGGTCGAGTCGGCCGTGCAGGCGGCGCGCCAGGCGTTCCCCGGCTGGGCCCGGCGCACGCTGGATGAGCGCATCTCGGTGCTGGAGGCTTTTGCCGCCGCCCTGAAAACCCACGCCGACGAACTGGCCCGCACCATCGGTGAGGAAACCGGTAAACCGTTGTGGGAAGCAGCGACCGAAGTGACCAGCATGGTCAACAAGATTGCGATCTCGGTGCAAAGCTACCGCGAGCGCACCGGCGAGAAGAGCGGCCCGCTGGGCGACGCCACCGCCGTGTTGCGCCACAAGCCCCACGGTGTGGTGGCGGTGTTCGGCCCCTACAACTTCCCCGGTCACTTGCCCAACGGGCACATCGTGCCGGCGTTGCTGGCCGGTAACAGCGTGCTGTTCAAACCCAGTGAGCTGACGCCGAAAGTCGCCGAGCTGACCGTCAAGTGCTGGATCGAAGCCGGCCTGCCGGCCGGCGTGCTGAACCTGCTGCAAGGCGCGCGGGAAACCGGCATTGCCCTGGCGGCGAACCCCGGGATCGACGGCCTGTTCTTCACCGGTTCCAGCCGCACCGGTAATCACCTGCACAACCAGTTTGCCGGACGTCCGGACAAGATCCTCGCCCTGGAAATGGGCGGCAACAACCCGCTGGTGGTCGATCAGGTCGCCGACGTGGAGGCTGCGGTGTACACCATCATCCAGTCGGCGTTCATCTCCGCCGGCCAGCGTTGCACCTGCGCGCGGCGCCTGCTGGTGCCGCAAGGCGCCTGGGGCGATGCGCTGCTGGCGCGGCTGGTGGCGGTCAGTTCGACCCTCGAGGTCGGCGCCTTCGACCAGCAGCCGGCGCCGTTCATGGGCTCGGTGATTTCCCTGGGCGCAGCCAAGGCGTTGCTCGACGCCCAGGCGCACCTGCTGGCCAACGGCGCAGTGGCGCTGCTGGAAATGACTCAACCCGAGGCCCAGGCGGCCTTGCTGACGCCGGGCATCGTCGATGTGACGGCGGTGGCCGAACGTCCGGACGAAGAGCTGTTCGGTCCGTTGCTGCAAGTGATCCGCTACGCTGACTTTGAAGCGGCGATTGCGGAAGCCAACGATACCGCCTACGGCCTGGCAGCCGGCTTGCTGTCGGATTCCGAAGCGCGTTACCAGCAATTTTGGCTGGAAAGCCGCGCCGGCATCGTCAACTGGAACAAACAACTGACCGGTGCCGCGAGCAGCGCACCGTTCGGCGGCGTCGGCGCCTCGGGTAACCACCGTGCCAGCGCCTACTATGCGGCGGATTACTGCGCGTACCCGGTGGCCTCGCTGGAGACGCCGAGCCTGGTGTTGCCTGCCACGTTGACGCCGGGCGTGAAGATGGCGTGATGCCAATCGCGAGCAGGCTCGCTCCCACAATGATCGGGGTGTCCACAAGTGGTGTGTACACCTCAATCCTCCCTGTGGGAGCGAGCCTGCTCGCGATGGCCGCGACGCGGTCTTAACCAATTGTCACCTGATGCCTATAACAACAGATTCTCGTGGAGCCTCGCTGATGAAATCCTGTGAAGTCAATTTTGACGGTCTAGTGGGGCCGACCCATAACTACGGCGGTTTGTCCTACGGCAACGTCGCGTCCCAGAGCAACAGCCAGCAGTCTTCCAACCCCAAGGAAGCCGCGCTGCAAGGCCTGGCGAAAATGAAAGCGTTGATGGACATGGGCTTTCAGCAGGGCGTGCTGGCACCGCAGGAGCGTCCTGACGTCGGCGCCCTGCGTCGCCTGGGCTTCAGCGGCACCGATGCGCAAGTGATCGAGCGGGCCGCCCGGGAGGCGATGCCGTTGCTGGTTGCCAGTTGCTCGGCCTCGAGCATGTGGGTGGCCAACGCCGCCACGGTCAGCCCGAGTGCCGACACTGCCGACGGCCGTGTGCATTTCACCGCCGCCAACCTCAACTGCAAATATCACCGCAGCATCGAACACCCGACCACCAGTCGCGTGCTGGGAGCGATGTTCGCCAATCAGCAGCACTTCGCTCACCACGCGGCGTTGCCGGCGGTGGCGCAGTTCGGTGATGAAGGCGCGGCCAACCACACGCGCTTCTGCCGTGACTATGGCGAAGCCGGCGTCGAGTTCTTCGTGTTTGGCCGCAGCGCGTTCGACACCCGCTACCCGGCGCCGCAGAAATATCCGGCCCGCCAGACGCTTGAAGCCTCCCAGGCGGTGGCACGTCTGCACGGCCTGAAGGATGACGGCGTGGTGTATGCCCAGCAGAATCCGCTGGTGATCGACCAGGGCGTGTTCCACAACGACGTGATCGCGGTCGGAAACGGCGAAGTGCTGTTCTATCACGAGGATGCCTTCCTCGAGACCGACAAGATGCTGGCCGAGCTGCAGGGCAAGCTCGCCAGGGTCGGCGGGACATTCCAGTCGGTGTGCGTACCGCGTTCGGCGGTCACCGTCGAGGACGCGGTGCGTTCCTACCTGTTCAATAGCCAGCTGCTGTCGCGTGCCGACGGCTCCATGCTGTTGATCGTGCCGCAAGAGTGCCAGGGCAACGAGCGCGTCTGGCAATACCTGCAAGGTTTGACCCGCTCGGGCGGCCTGATCCGCGAGGTCAAAGTCTTCGACCTCAAGCAAAGCATGCAGAACGGCGGCGGCCCCGCTTGCCTGAGGCTGCGCGTGGCGCTCAACGAAACCGAACTGGCGGCCGTCAACCCAGGGGTTATCATGACCGCGCCGTTGTACGACACGTTGACCCAATGGGTTGACCGGCACTACCGCGACCGCATGACCGAAACCGATCTGGCGGACCCGCAATTGCTGCTTGAGTGCCGGACGGCACTGGATGAACTGACACAAATCCTTAAACTGGGCGCGGTTTATCCTTTCCAGATCAATTGAAGTCGAGAGCGTAAAAAACATGAGCGATACCCTGCAGCTGATCCTTGAAGACACCGACGGCACGCAACTGGAAACCTCCTGCACCCGCGTCGCGGTCCTGTGGCAAGGCAAGGAGCTGTGGATCCAGCAAGACGGCCGTGGCCAGTTGTTGATCGGTGTGGACGTCGAGGAAGGCGACGCCGAATACGCCAACCTGCTGCTGCGCCCATTGGCAACTAATCTGGTCAGTCTGCAACTGGAAATGGAACCGGCTGACGTCGGCGACGAAGACGGCCACGTTCACGGCCCGGACTGCAATCACGACCACTAAGGAAACCGCTCTATGCTCGCCCTCGGCAAACTGCTTGAACTGACCCTCGCCGGCCGCGAACCGGCGGAGAAGACTCAACTGACTGTCGAAGGCGTGCGCATGCGCTGGTTGAGCGAAGGCGCGCTGGAGGTCCGGCCTCCGGAGGCCCGTGACAATGGCCTGGACCTGCTGCTGTCAGCGGGTATCCACGGCAATGAAACAGCGCCGATCGAGCTGCTGGATCGGCTGTTGCATGACATCGCTCGCGGCGATCTGAAGCCGCGCGCCCGTATCCTGTTCCTGTTCGGCAACCCGGAAGCGATTCGCAAGGGCGAGCGTTTCGTCGAGCAGGACGTCAATCGGCTGTTCAATGGCCGTCACGAACAAAGCAGCGGTTCTGAAGCCTTGCGCGCCTGCGAGCTGGAGCGCCTGGCGGCGAGTTTCTTCAGCCTCCCGGACCGCGAGCGCCTGCATTACGACCTGCACACGGCGATTCGTGGCTCGAAGATCGAGCAGTTCGCGCTGTACCCCTGGAAGGAAGGCCGCCAGCATTCCCGCCAGGAACTGGCTCGCCTGCGTGCCGCCGGCATGGAAGCGGTGCTGTTGCAGAACAAGCCGTCCATCGTCTTCAGCGCCTACACCTACGACAAGCTGGGGGCGGAGTCCTTCACCCTGGAACTGGGCAAGGCGCGGCCGTTCGGCCAGAACGCGGGGGTCAACGTGAGCCTGCTGGAAACCCGCCTCAAGCAGATCATCGAAGGCAACGAACCGGCGCTCGACGAAACCTCGCTGGACGGCTTGCAGCTGTTCAGCGTGGCGCGGGAAATCATCAAGCACAGTGACAGCTTCCGCCTGAACCTGCCGGCGGACATCGAGAATTTTTCCGAGTTGGAACCGGGTTACCTGCTGGCCGAGGACATCGCCCAGACGCGCTGGATCATCGAGGAAGAGGGCGCTCGCATCATTTTCCCCAACCCCAAGGTCAAGAACGGCCTGCGCGCCGGCATCCTGATCGTGCCGGCCACGGACGAGAACCTGGCCTGAACACCACCCATGACAACTGTGGGAGCGAGCCTGCTCGCGAAGGCGGACCAACAAACGACATCATCGTTGCTGTTAAACCGCTTTCGCGAGCCGGCTCGCTTCCACAGTGGACTGAGTGAAGCCTAAGGCCCCACCCGGCCGTTGAGTGTATTTAGACCGCCACCGCACGCGGCTCGCTGCGACGCAGTGCCCGTACCTTGCTCAGCGTATCGGCACAGGTTTTCGCTGCTTCCTGGCCCTTGTGCACGAAGTGCTCGAAGAAGAAGGTGTGGTGCAGCTCTTCACCGGCATGGAAATGGTGCGGGGTCAGGGACACCGAGAACACCGGCACTTCGGTTTCCAGCTGGACCTGCATCAGGCCGCTGACCACCGACTGGGCGACGAATTCGTGACGGTAGATCCCGCCATCCACCACCAGCGCAGCGGCGACGATGCCGGCGTAACGGCCGGTCTTGGCCAGCAGCTTGGCGTGCAGAGGCATCTCGAAGGCGCCGCCGACTTCGAAGAAGTCGATGTCCGATTCCTGGTAACCCTGGGCGATCATTTCGGCGACGAAGCCTTTACGGCTTTGGTCGACAATATCCTTGTGCCAGCAGGCCTGGATGAACGCAACGCGCTCGCCCTGAGGGTGTTTGCTTTTGCTGTCGATTGCGGTGGGTTGCAAGTTCTGACTCCTGTTTAAATAAAAAACAGGGCATATGAATCGAAGGGGATCTAAGGGTACGCGCACTCGCACGGATGCCTGCGCACGGCCCTTTGGCGTCAATCCCGTTCTCTCTTCATCCGGACTGTGACCGTCGGCCCCGGAATCACACCGGGTCTGCTGACCTTGTCGCCAGGCACCGCCGAAGCCGTGCTGCCACCAAGCGCTCGCGGGCTATGCGCATTGCGCGCAATTACCGCCGGTGGGGAGTTGCACCCCGCCCTGAGAACGTTTTGCCGTCAGAATGTCTGGCGGCGCTGCGTTTTTAACACATCTTTCCCGCCTGTGCATCGATGCTTTCAGATGATTGCCATCGATTTTTTTGTTGATTCAGGCGCACCCAAGGGTTGATTAATGCGCAGGATGACCGCAGTAATCCCACCTTGATCCTTCTTTTCCCTGCTACCGAGGCCAGATTCATGAGCGTTATCGATCTTCGCAGCGACACCGTCACCCAACCGACTCCAGGGATGCTCGACGCAATGGCCAGGGCGGCCACGGGGGACGACGTCTATGGCGAAGACCCGACGGTCAATCGGCTGGAAGCCGAGCTGGCACAACGGCTGGGTTTTGCCGCGGCGCTGTTCGTGCCGACGGGCACCATGAGCAACCTGCTGGGCTTGATGGCGCATTGCGAGCGGGGCGAGGAATACATCGTTGGCCAGCAGGCACACACCTACAAGTACGAAGGCGGTGGCGCGGCGGTGCTCGGATCGATTCAGCCACAGCCGCTGGAAGTGCAGGCCGATGGTTCGCTGGACCTGGCCCAGGTGGCGGCGGCGATCAAGCCGGACGACTTCCACTTCGCCCGTACCCGCTTGCTGGCGCTGGAAAACACCATGCAGGGCAAGGTGCTGCCGCTCGACTACTTGGCCAGGGCGCGGCGGTTTACCCGCGAACAGGGCTTGCAACTGCATCTGGACGGCGCGCGCCTGTATAACGCGGCGGTCAAGCTCGGGGTGGATGCTCGCGAGATCGCCCAGCATTTCGATTCGGTGTCGGTTTGCCTGTCCAAGGGCCTGGGTGCGCCGGTGGGCTCGGTGTTGTGCGGCTCGAGCGAACTGATCGCCAAGGCCCGACGCCTGCGCAAGATGGTCGGCGGCGGCATGCGCCAGGCCGGGCTGCTGGCCGCTGCGGGGCTGTACGCGCTGGACCACAACGTCGAGCGCCTGGCCGACGACCATGCCAACGCGCAATGGCTGGCCGAGGGCCTGCGCGAAGCCGGTTACGACGTCGAACCGGTGCAGACCAACATGGTGTACGTGCAGATCGGCGACCGGGCCGAAGCACTCAAGGCCTTAGCCGCCGAACGCGGTGTGAAGCTCAGCGCGGCCGCCCGTCTGAGAATGGTTACCCACATGGACGTCAGCCGCGCCCAAATCGAGCAAGTCGTCGCGACATTCGTCGAGTTTTCGCGTAACTGATCGCGTTAGCCGTCCAATTGACCGTTTCTATCGTATAAACACGCTGTACCCCGCGCGCAGGGCCGATATAATGCGGCCCTTTGCCGTCGCTTCGTCTGTTGACGTTTCGAACAGGCCTTTGGCCGCAGCCTCCGTGGAAGAACCTAATGAAAAGCGCAGAAATCCGTGAAGCCTTCCTTCGCTTCTTCGAAGAGCAAGGCCACACCCGTGTAGCCTCCAGCTCTTTGATTCCGGGCAACGACCCAACCCTGCTGTTCACCAACGCGGGGATGAACCAGTTCAAGGACTGCTTCCTGGGCCAGGAAAAGCGCGCGTACACCCGCGCCGTCAGCAGCCAGAAATGCGTGCGCGCCGGCGGCAAGCACAACGACCTGGAAAACGTCGGTTATACCGCCCGTCACCACACCTTCTTCGAAATGCTGGGTAACTTCAGCTTCGGCGACTACTTCAAGCGCGACGCGATCACCTACGCCTGGACCTTCCTGACGTCGGACAAGTGGTTGAACCTGCCGAAGGAAAAGCTCTGGGTCACCGTCTATGCCAGCGATGACGAGGCGTACGACATCTGGACCCGGGAGATCGGCGTTCCGGCCGAGCGCATGGTGCGCATCGGCGACAACAAGGGCGCGCCGTACGCCTCCGACAACTTCTGGACCATGGGCGATACCGGCCCGTGCGGTCCTTGCACCGAGATTTTCTACGATCACGGCGCCGACATCTGGGGTGGCCCGCCAGGCTCGCCGGAAGAAGACGGCGACCGCTACATCGAAATCTGGAACAACGTGTTCATGCAGTTCAACCGCACTGCCGATGGCGTGCTGCACCCGCTGCCAGCACCGTCGGTGGACACCGGAATGGGCCTGGAGCGCATCAGTGCCGTGCTGCAGCACGTTCACTCGAACTATGAAATCGACCTGTTCCAGAGCCTGCTGAACGCATCGGCCAAGGCCATCGGCTGCACCAACGACGCCCAAGCGTCGCTGAAAGTGGTGGCCGACCACATTCGTTCCTGCGGTTTCCTGATCGCCGACGGCGTGCTGCCGTCCAACGAGGGCCGCGGTTACGTGCTGCGCCGTATCATCCGTCGCGCCTGCCGTCACGGCAACAAGCTGGGGGCCAAGGGCAGTTTCTTCTATCAGATCGTCGCGGCCCTGGTCGCCGAGATGGGCGAAGCCTTCCCCGAGCTGAAATCCCAGCAGGCGCACATCGAGCGCGTGCTCAAAGCCGAAGAAGAGCAGTTCGCCAAGACACTGGAGCAGGGCCTGAAGATCCTCGAGCAGGACCTGGCCGACCTCAAGGGCGACGTGGTGCCGGGCGACGTGGTGTTCAAGCTCTACGACACCTACGGCTTCCCGATGGACCTGACCGGCGACATCGCTCGCGAACGCAACCTGACCCTGGACGAAGCGGGCTTCGAACGCGAAATGGAAGCCCAGCGCGTCCGTGCCCGTTCCGCCAGCTCCTTCGGCATGGACTACAACAGCCTGGTCAAGGTTGACGTGGACACCCAATTCACCGGTTACCACGCCACCAGCGGTTCGGCGAAAGTCGTGGCGCTCTATAAGGACGGGCAATCGGTCGACGTATTGAATGAAGGCGAAGAAGGCGTGGTCGTGCTCGACCAGACGCCGTTCTACGCTGAATCCGGCGGCCAGATCGGCGACTGCGGTTTCATTCAGGCCGGCAACGGTCGTTTCGATGTGCGCGACACCACCAAGACCGGTGGCGCGTTCCTGCACCACGGTGTGCAGGCGTCGGGCAGCCTGACCATTGCTTCGCCGGTTGAAACCCACGTTGAAGCCGACGTGCGTCACGCCACTTCGCTGAACCACTCGGCCACGCACCTGCTGCACGCCGCGTTGCGCAAGGTGTTGGGCGATCATGTCCAGCAGAAGGGCTCGCTGGTCGACAGTCAGCGTCTGCGATTCGACTTCAGCCACTTCGAGGCGATCAAGCCTGAACAACTGAAGGCGCTGGAAGACATCGTCAACGCCGAGATCCGCAGGAACTCCGCCGTTGAAACCGAAGAAACCGACATCGACACCGCCAAGAAGAAAGGCGCCATGGCGCTGTTTGGCGAGAAGTATGGCGACAACGTGCGTGTGCTGAGCATGGGCGGTGATTTCTCCGTCGAGCTGTGCGGCGGCATCCACGCCAACCGTACCGGCGACATCGGCCTGCTGAAAATCATCAGCGAAGGCGGTGTGGCTGCCGGTGTGCGTCGTATCGAGGCCGTCACCGGTGCGGCAGCCCTGGCTTACTTCAACGCGGCTGAAGAACAACTCAAGGAAGCGGCCAGCCTGGTCAAGGGCAGCCGCGACAACCTGATCGACAAGCTGTCGGCTGTGCTGGAGCGCAACCGTCTGCTGGAGAAGCAACTCGAGCAGTTGCAAGCCAAGGCGGCCAGCGCGGCGGGCGACGATCTGTCGGCCTCTGCCCTGGACGTCAAGGGTGTGAAGGTGCTGGCCGTGCGTCTGGACGGGCAGGACGGCAAGGCGCTGCTGGCGCTGGTCGATCAACTGAAAAACAAACTCGGCCGCGCAGTGATCCTGCTCGGCAGTGTCCATGAGGAAAAGGTCGTTCTGGTTGCAGGCGTGACCAAAGACCTGACTGGCCAACTCAAAGCCGGTGATTTGATGAAGCAGGCCGCTGCGGCAGTGGGCGGGAAGGGTGGTGGTCGTCCGGACATGGCGCAAGGCGGCGGTACCGACGCCGGCGCACTGGATGCCGCACTGGCCCTGACCGTTCCGTTTGTAGAGCAGGGTTTATAAGGCAGTGTGTCCAGCCCGCAGTCTAGTGGCGGGCCGGCTCACTGTTTGAGTGATTATTTGGGCGCCCTTCATGGGCAGAGGCGGCTTTGAAATGGCTTTGATCGTACAGAAATTTGGAGGCACCTCGGTCGGCACTGTCGAGAGAATCGAGCAGGTCGCCGACAAGGTTAAGAAATTCCGCGATGCCGGCGATGACCTGGTGGTTGTGCTGTCTGCAATGAGCGGCGAAACCAACCGTCTGATCGATCTGGCCAAGCAAATCAGCGGCGAAGATCAACCGGTTCCGCGTGAACTGGATGTGATCGTCTCCACTGGCGAGCAGGTGACGATTGCACTGTTGGCCATGGCGCTGATCAAGCGCGGCGTGCCGGCCGTGTCCTACACCGGTAACCAGGTGCGGATCCTGACGGACAGCGCTCACAATAAAGCGCGTATCTTGCAGATCGATGACCAGAAGATTCGCGGTGACCTGAAGGCCGGTCGTGTGGTGGTGGTCGCCGGTTTCCAGGGCGTCGACGAGCACGGCAACATCACCACGCTGGGTCGTGGCGGTTCCGACACCACCGGCGTGGCGCTGGCGGCAGCCCTGAAGGCTGACGAATGCCAGATCTACACCGACGTCGACGGCGTCTACACCACCGACCCGCGTGTGGTGTCCGTGGCTCAGCGCCTGGACAAGATCACTTTCGAAGAGATGCTGGAAATGGCCAGCCTCGGTTCCAAGGTGCTGCAGATCCGCGCGGTCGAGTTCGCCGGCAAGTACAACGTTCCGCTGCGCGTACTGCACAGCTTCAAGGAGGGTCCGGGCACCCTCATTACTATCGATGAAGAGGAAACCATGGAACAGCCGATCATTTCCGGCATCGCTTTCAACCGCGATGAAGCCAAGCTGACCATCCGTGGCGTGCCAGACACCCCGGGCGTTGCGTTCAAGATTCTCGGCCCGATCAGCGCCGCGAACATCGAAGTCGACATGATCGTGCAGAACGTTGCGCACGATAACACCACCGACTTCACCTTCACCGTGCACCGCAACGATTACCAGGCCGCCCAGGGCGTGCTGGAAAACACGGCGCGTGAAATCGGTGCACGTGAAGTGGTGGGTGACACCAAGATCGCCAAGGTTTCGATCGTCGGTGTCGGCATGCGTTCGCACGCGGGCGTGGCCAGCCGCATGTTCGAATCCCTGGCCAAGGAAAGCATCAACATCCAGATGATCTCGACCTCGGAAATCAAGGTTTCCGTGGTGATCGAAGAGAAATACCTGGAACTGGCTGTGCGCGCTCTGCACACGGCTTTCGAACTGGACGCACCGGCCCGCCAGGGCGAGTGATGCGTTTGCCGAAGGGCGCGGTCTGACCGCGCCCTTTTGTTTTTTGAATGGCGCAGCTGGAAACTGTTCTTTTGCCTGCGCTGGTCAATACTCAGGCATGTAGGGCAGCGATCGTTCAGGTTGTCGGTCGAATGCCTTTTTTTTGCAGACTGTTGTCCCTGAAATGAAATGCGTGAGGAGATAGGTATGCTGATTCTGACTCGTCGGTGCGCAGAAAGCCTGATTATCGGTGATGGCGAAATCACCGTGACCGTGCTCGGCGTCAAAGGAAATCAAGTACGCATTGGTGTCAACGCACCGAAAGAGGTTGCGGTGCACCGTGAGGAAATTTACCTGCGTATAAAGAAAGAGAAGGACGAAGAACCAAGCCATTAATTTTTATCGTTTTTTATGTTTGCAAACGGGGAAGAAGCTGGTTAATATACGCCCCGTGTTGCGGAGAGCTGGCCGAGTGGCCGAAGGCGCTCCCCTGCTAAGGGAGTACACCTCAAAAGGGTGTCGGGGGTTCGAATCCCCCGTTCTCCGCCATTATTCGCTTAGTACGTTGTAATCTGGCTTCTTCGGTAAGTTGTTGAAATTACTAGAAAAAAGCGCTTTACAAAAAGATTTGACGGCCTATAATGCGCGGCAACAAATGCACTCGTAGCTCAGCTGGATAGAGTACTCGGCTACGAACCGAGCGGTCACAGGTTCGAATCCTGTCGAGTGCACCATTTAAGAGTTGTTTGCAGTGATGTAAATGACTTGGCTTCAACCAGTTGTGATCTGGTATAAAACCACACATGCACTCGTAGCTCAGCTGGATAGAGTACTCGGCTACGAACCGAGCGGTCACAGGTTCGAATCCTGTCGAGTGCACCATACACCAGAAAGCCCGCGTTTAACGCGGGCTTTTTGCTGTCCGGGATTTGGCTTTTCCTTTCGTGCATCCTTTCTCATCGAATTCGACGTGAGCGCTGCGACCCTGCCGGGTGTCGTAGCGGTAGCTCGTGGCAGCGTTGCGCACGGTAATCCTGTCGGGCCTGCCAAGCGCGCTTTCGACATCCTGCTGGCTCATGCCGGCGACAATCCGCTGGTTCATGATGGCTTCCCGGCGTTCCCGGGCGCTGATCAGGTTTCCGCAGGCGTCCTTGCTCTGACCCACCACCGTGGGCTCCTTCCTGAGGTGCTCGGGTGCCTTGCGCGGGTCAGCCTCCGGCATCAGTGCGACGATGCTGCCGGGTATGAACGTGCGCACCTCCTGCAACGAGAGACTCTCCCCGGTCGCGCAGCCCTGAGTGGTGAAAGTGATTTGGCCAGCCGTGGACTCGCATCGGTGAACCGTCGCGGCCCCTGCCGGGATCGGCAGGCAGAGCAGGGTGGTCAGCAGAAAAGAATGTATATCCGATGGCATCAAACGTCCTCCATGACGGTCTGACACAAGGTTAGTCCGTACATTTTTCAGCGCGGGTGTGTTTTCTTTTCAGAATGAGTCGTCGCATCTTCATGAATCAGGATGACGCTCAGGTTTGTCTCGCAAGCGCTTGTTTCAGCCAAGATTTTTTAACGTTAAAAACCGTCGGGCGGTGTATCATTGCGCCCGTCAGCCCCGCCGGGGCTTGTGGAATACCTCCATGGACTTACCCAGTAGAAATTCAGTAAACCGTTGTTCCAATCAAGAATTGACTGATTGATCCTCCCGGCGTGCTCCGCTGCTGGGAGTGGAGTTCGCCTATGTCCGAAGTTGAAGTAAAGAAAACACAAGACAGCCTGCAGGATCGCCTCGCTCAGGTCGTTGAGCTGTTGCAGCGCCAGCGGGTCGTCGAAGACCTGACTCATCGCCAGGAAGGTCCGCATCAAGACCGGGTCGAGAGCCTGGTTCACCGGCAAAACCTCGTCGAGCTGCAACGCAAGCTCGATGACCTGCACTCCGCCGACGTCGCCTACATCCTTGAAGCCCTGCCGCTGGACGATCGTCTGACGCTGTGGCAATTGGTCAAGGCTGATCGTGACGGCGACATCCTGCTCGAAGTCTCCGATGCGGTCCGTGAAACCCTGATCGCCGACATGGACGATCACGAGCTCCTGGCGGCGACCAGGGACATGGACGCCGACGAACTCGCCGACCTCGCCTCCGAGCTGCCGCGCGACGTCGTTCATGAGCTGATGGAAACCCTCGATGCGCAACAGCGTGAGCGCGTTCGCTCCGCGTTGTCCTATGACGAGGAACAGGTCGGTGCGCTGATGGACTTCGAGATGGTGACGATCCGCGAGGATGTCAGTCTCGAAGTGGTCCTGCGCTACCTGCGGCGGCTCAAGGAGCTGCCGGGGCATACCGACAAATTGTTCGTGGTCGATTACGACGGCATCCTCAAAGGCGTGTTGCCGATCAAGCGCCTGCTGGTCAACGATCCGGACAAGCAGGTCTCGGAGGTCATGGCCAGTGACCCGGTGAGCTTCCACCCTGACGAAGATGCCTACGACGCCGCCCAGGCGTTCGAACGTTATGACTTGATCTCGGCGCCGGTGGTCGACAAGAACGGCAAGCTGATCGGTCGACTGACCATCGACGAAATGGTCGACCTGATTCGTGAAGAGAGCGAAAGCGAAGTTCTCAACATGGCGGGTCTGCGTGAAGAGGAAGATATTTTCGCGTCGGTCTGGAAGTCCCTGCGCAACCGCTGGGCCTGGCTGGCGGTCAACCTGATCACCGCGTTCATTGCGTCCCGTGTGATCGGTCTGTTTGAAGGTTCTATCGAGAAGCTGGTGGCCCTCGCGGCCCTGATGCCGATCGTGGCCGGCATCGGCGGCAACTCCGGTAACCAGACCATCACCATGATCGTTCGCGCCATGGCGCTGGACCAGGTGAGCACCGGCAATACCTCGCGACTGATGCGCAAGGAGTTGGCGGTCGCGTTGATCAATGGCCTGGTGTGGGGCGGGGTGATAGGCGTCGTCGCCTATATGTTGTACGGCAGTTGGTCGCTTGGGGTGGTGATGACCGCCGCCATGACGCTCAACCTGCTGCTGGCCGCGTTGATGGGGGTGCTGATCCCCATGACCCTGGCGCGCCTGGGGCGCGATCCGGCGATGGGCGCCAGCGTGATGATCACGGCAATGACCGACAGCGGCGGCTTCTTTATCTTCCTGGGGCTGGCAACGATCTTCCTGCTCTGACGCTTCATACGAAAGCCCGCCACTGGCGGGTTTTTTTTGGCCTGAATTTCAGGCAAAAAAAAGCCAGCGGTCAGGCTGGCTTTGAGCGTTCAGTTGAATCAGGAGGCGTCTGCGGCCATTTCGGCGTCATGGGCAATCAGCGAAACAAGAGCGTTTTGCTGGCGATGGGAAAGTTGGCGGAAGCGTTGCAGCAGCTCTCGTTCATGCAAAGACAGCTCAGGGCTGTCCAGTCGCATGCTCAGCTCTTCACCCAGTGCGCCTTCCTGAATAAGACTCTGCTCCAGGCGCGCAATGATTTCGGAGTTCATGCTGCGATGGTGATTGCGGGCCACCTCGGCAATGCGTTCACGCATTCCGTCTGGCAGACGTACGACAAACTTGTCAGCCGTACGGCTGGAATAAATTGCCTGTTTCGCTGGGCGCATATATTTAACCGGTTAGTTCAGGGGAGCGGTTCTCGGGATTGGCCGCACGATGTCTGATAGGACAAGCACTTCGGCCAAATGTTCAACCTGAATTGAAAGAGGCTCGCATCATGCCTCAAAGTAGCCAGATCATTGGCGTCAATTCTGTGACAAATATTGAACCGGATAAAGGCTTTATGCCAGCACCAATTATCAGAAATGCGGACTGGTTTGAAAAGCGCACCTCGATCCGTATCGCTGACCGCGTCCTGTTGCCCGACAGGCGGTGTCCGGAGACCTCCGAAGGGGCAAACAATGCGAACTCCGTCACATTTCCTTATCTTATACAGAATAGTGGCAAATGGCCGATTTACTAGTGGCAATTCGATCATAGGGGTTGATTCAGGATGGATGGCAGGCTGATTTACCTGATGGGGCCGTCAGGGTCCGGCAAGGACAGCCTTATCGAGGCCGCGCGGCAGCGGTTGCTGACGCAGGGCTGCGAAGTCGCGCGCCGGATCATCACGCGTTCGGCGGAAGCGGTGGGGGAGGATGCGATTGGCGTCTCCCGCGAAGAATTTGCGCGCCGCCAGCAGCAAGGCGACTATGCGTTGCACTGGCATGCCAATGGCCTGGATTACGCGATCCCGGTTTCGGTCGATCAATGGCTGCTGGAGGGTCGCGATGTGCTGGTCAACGGCTCTCGGGGGCATCTGAGCCAGGCACGGGCGCGTTACCCGAAGCTGCTGCCGATTCTGTTGACGGTCACCGATGATGTGCTGCGCGAGCGGCTACTGCGGCGTGGGCGTGAAAGCCCGGAGGAGATTGATGCGCGATTGCGGCGCAATCAAATGTTCGTGGCTGATGATGAGGTGGGCGATACCCGCATTTATCGCCTGGACAACTCCGCCGACCTTGGCACGACGGTCGACCATTTGATGGACGTGCTGAAAATCAGCGCAGTACCGGATCGAACTTGATCTTGCGACCGGCAATCAGCGCCAGCACGAACAGCACCGAGAACACACCGCAGGCAATCAGGGGCAGGGTGACCATTGAATCCTGGAACAGGGACAAATGAAGAATCCCGCTCAGAAGGGCGAGAATGAAAAATCCCGCGGCTGACTTGGACATGCTGTGCTCCTTCGGTGTGGGGTCAAAATACCAGGCGTTCGGAAGAGGGCGCCGGTTGCGAATAACTGTCCTGGGTGACTGGCTGGCCGATCACCTCATGCTGGCTGCCCTGCACCGCCCACTGCGGCGCCTTCTGCAATTGCAGGTAGTGCGGCATGTGCTGGGCCACCGGCTCAGCGCCGTTCTCAGGGGCAAAATGAAAGCCCAGCACAATCGCCAGGGCGACGGCATTCGAAAGTAAAAGGGCTGTGTTCATGAGGCGGGCCTCCATTGTTCTTTGCGAACAACGGAAGCAGCCGGCGTGCCAACAGTCTAACGTCTATTAAATCATTTAAAAACAGTACGTTAGGAGGGTATGTCGAAGTGCTCGCATTGCAATTTGCATTGATAGCATTTTGCAGTGATGCAATTTGCCCGACAAACAAATCCCGCCCTGCCGGAGGGCGCCTGCCTACACTTAAAAAGCCCCACGGACGACATGACAAACGCAGGCATGCCCGTTAACATGCACGCCGTCCATCGCACCGCGTTTCTCGTGGTCGACTCTTGTCTCAGTAGCTCAATTGGATAGAGCATCCCCCTCCTAAGGGGAAGGTTGGCAGTTCGAACCTGCCCTGGGACACCACTCTTCAGCCAGCCAGCGCGATTGCGCGCTGACTGTCACGCTTCAGCTTCCCTTGCCCATCAAACCGCGCCGTTACAACCGGAAACGGCTGACCAGCGTATTGAACGAGGCCGCCAGGTTGGACAGTTCCTGGGTTGAAGCGCTGGTCTGATGTGCGCCTGCCGCCGTTTGCGTGGAAAGGTCCTGGATGTTGACCAGGTTGCGATCCACTTCCCGCGCCACGTGCGCCTGTTCTTCGGACGCTGTGGCGATCACGAGGTTGCGGTCGTTGATCTGGGAAATGCCGTCGGCAATCAGCTCCAGTGCCTGGCCCGTCGCCTGCGCCAGGCTTTGGGTTTCGCTGACCAGCGACTGGCTTTTACCCATGGCGCCCACGGCTTCGTCGGCACTGTTGCGAACGCTGTTGATCATGCCTTCGATCTCGCCGGTCGAGGCCTGGGTCCTGGCCGCGAGGGCACGGACCTCGTCGGCGACCACGGCAAAACCGCGACCCTGTTCGCCGGCCCGGGCCGCTTCGATGGCGGCGTTCAGTGCCAGCAGGTTGGTCTGCTCGGCGATCCCGCGAATCACATCCAGCACCTTGCCGATGTCCCGCACCTGTTCAGCCAGATCCTTGACCATGGTGGTGGAGGTGGCGATTTCGGTCGTGGCATTGTTGATCGCCGCGACTGCATTTCGCGCCTGGTCGCGGCCATTGCTGGCTTGCAGGCTGGTCGCCTGGGAGGCCTCTGAAGTGGAGACGGCATTGCGCGCCACTTCTTCCACGGCGGAGGTCATTTCCGTGACGGCGGTGGCGGCCTGTTGAATCTCGTCGTTCTGGCGGATCAAGCCACGGCTGCCATTGTCGGTGACGGCAGTCAGCTCTTCAGCGGCGGACGCCAACTGGTCGGCTGCGCTGGCGATCTGCTCGATGGTGTTTTTCAGGCTGCCCTGCATGTCGGCCAGTGCCGTGAGCAGTTGGCCGGCCTCGTCGCGGCCGGTGCTGGTGATGTGCTGGGTCAGGTCACCCCCGGCGATGCTGCGGGCGCTCGCAACGGCGTAGGCGATGGGACGGCTGATCAGGCGACTGATGAACAGGCCGAGCAGGATCGCGGCGATGAAGGCCAGCACGATGCCGATGTACAGCGAGGTCTTGGCCGACGACTCCGACAGCACCGAATTCTTGGCCGCTTCACTGACTTGCAGGTCGTTGGATTCGGACATGATGGTCAATTCGTCCATGACCACGCGGTAGGTCTTCTGCAAATCTCCCATGAGCAGGAGGCGGCCGTTCTCCAGGTCGCCGGCCTTCATCAGTTCCAGGTACTTTTGCACGATCGCCTGATACACCGGCCAGACTTTTTCCATCCTGTCGCCCGCGGCTCGCTCGTCGTCGGCCAGCCTGGTTTTCCTGTACTCGACAAAGGCTTTTTCGCTCGCCTGCTGGTTGGCCTTCATCGACGCGAGGAACTCGTCTTTGGTGCTCTGCGGCAAACCGGCGGCCGTGGCGACGTACAGCCGATACATGTCGCGGGTCTGTCCAACTGCCTTGATTTTGGTCTGCGCGATGCCGGCGACAGCCACCAGATTGTTGCTGAACACCGACCTCAAGCTTGTCGAGAGTTCACTCACGCCCCGGCTGCCCAGCAGGCCGACTCCCAACGTGATGAAGGCACACAGCGCAAAGGCTGTGATCAATTTGGTCGAGAGTTTTGCGTCATTGATCCAACTCATAAGGCATCCTGCGGGCAATTGGCGGGCGGGGAGTTCCGGGTCGAAACTCGTCCAGAAAAAAATCAAGTCGTCGTACGTCTTTCGGCAGAAGCCCGAAAGTCTGTAGGGTTGTTTGCTACTTTTTTGCCATTTTTTGTAACAAAAATGGCCCGGTTTCTCTGCGGAATCCGCATGTTAAAGCGCGATATTTTTCTCAACAATCCTTGAGAGTGCCGATTTAGAGCATTCAGCACAAACATACAAAAGATGGCACTTGGCCTTTTCTTCTTGTTGCCAAGTGTTACATTGTGTGAAATATTCCCCGCAAATTCATACGACATCGTACCTCTTGATCTTGGTTTTCAAGGTGAAGGGGACAGGTGTTCCTGTTTTTCACAACCGTGAAAAAACCAAAGCAGTTGCCTGGGGAAGGACTCATGCCGCGTCGCATTGATAAAGGAAAAAGCAGGGCGTATGCCTTTGCAGGTTTGATTACGCTGACGCTCGCCACGGCCGGCGTGGCCCGTGGCGAGTCACTCGACAGCGCCTCGTCCGCCGGCAAGCGCCTGGCTGTAGCCGCCGACTGTGTGGCGTGTCACACCGCACCGGGCGGGAAGGCGTTTGCCGGTGGCTACTCGCTCAGCTCGCCGATGGGCACCCTCTTCTCGACCAACATCACGCCTTCGAAAACCGCCGGTATCGGCAACTACACCGCCGAGCAATTCGCCCGCGCCGTACGGGATGGCGTCACGCCTGATGGCACCCACCTGTACCCGGCAATGCCGTACACCTCCTATTCGAAGATGACCGACAGCGACATCGCCGCGCTCTACGATTACTTCATGCATGAAGTGCAGCCGGTCGATACGCCGAACCGGAAAACCGCGCTGGACTTCCCGTTCAGTGTCCGTGCCTCGATGATCGGCTGGAACGCCCTGTTCCACAGCACGCGGCGCTTCACACCGGACCCGGCCAAGTCGGCCGAGGTCAACCGTGGCGACTACCTGGTCAACGGCCTGGCTCACTGCGATACCTGCCACACCCCGCGCAACCTGCTGATGGCGGCTGACAGTGGCAAGCCGCTGGCCGGCGGATCGCTGGGCAGTTGGTATGCCCCCAATATCACCTCCGACAAGGTCAGCGGTATTGGCGCCTGGTCGAGCGACGAGCTCGTCGCGTACCTGCGCACCGGGCATGTCGAGGGCAAGGCCCAGGCCGCTGGCCCCATGGCCGAGGCGGTCGAGCACAGTCTGCAATACCTGAGCGACGCCGATCTCAAGGCCATCGCCACTTACCTGCTGCAGACCACGCCGATCAAGACCGGCGAGGCCAAGGCCCGCCATGAGTACGGTCAGGCGTCGGCCGATGAGCTGACCCTGCGCGGCGGCAAGCCCGAAGACAACCCGGGCTGGCACATTTTCAGCGGCACCTGTGCCAACTGTCACCAGCCAAACGGCCAGGGCAACAAGGAATTTCCGTCGCTGTTCAACAACACCGCCACCGCGCGCAGCGACAACCTGATCGCGACCATCGTGTACGGCGTGCATCGCGAAGTCGGCGGCGTGGCCATCGACATGCCCGGGTTTGGCCCGGACGCGCTGTTCACCGACCGCCTGAACGATCAGCAGATTGCCGACGTCAGCAACTACGTGCTGTCGCGCTACGGCAATGCCGATCGCGTCGTTTCGGCGGCCGATGTGGCGCTGGTCCGTGAAGGTGGCCCGAAGGCGCCGCTGGCGGTGCTGGCGAAGTTCACGGTCCCGGCAGTCATCCTCGTGTGCGTGCTGATCGGCCTGTTGGTGTTTTCCCGTCGTCGCAAGGGAGCCTGAGTAATGGACACTTCAATGACGCACAAGCAAGTTCCGGTTCAAGCCGAAGCCCCGACAGGGTTCTCCCGGCGCAATCTGTTGCGCGGTTCCGTGGCCCTTGGGCTGACGGCGCTGGTCAGCGGCGCAATGCCCTGGCAGTCGGTGCTGGCCGCGCAGGTTTCCAGTGACGACTTCATCGCGCTGTCGCAGTTTCTGGTCAGTCGCCCGGTCAACCCGGTGTTGGCCGCGCGCTACTACGCCGCGCTGGACAAGCGCGCGCCGAATTTCTCGACCAATGCCCTGGCCCTGAAACAACTGATCCAGGCCAAGGGCTACAAGCATGTCGATGAGTACCTGGCCCAGCCCGACGCGGATGCGTCGCTGAAGGCGACGGCCACCAGCATCATCTCGGCCTGGTACCTGGGCATCGTCGGAGAGCCGGCGGATGCGGAGCTGGTCGCTTATTCCCAAGCCATGATGTACCTGCCGACCCACGGCATTCTCATCATCCCAACTTACGGTGGCGGCCCGGCTACATGGGGCGCCAAACCAGCAGCTATTCAGGATGCGAAAGTATGAGCAGCGATCAATTCGATGCCGATGTGGTCATCATCGGCTCCGGCGTCATGGGCGGCCTGATCGCCACGGGCCTGGCCAAGGCGAACAAGTCGGTGATCGTGCTCGAGGCCGGTCCTCGGGTGAATCGCCGTGACGTCGTGGAGACCTTCCGCAATGCCCCGGTCAAGCTGTCGCTGGCCAACGCCAAGCTGCAGGGTGCGGGTTCGCCGTACCCGAGCCTGCCTCACGCGCCGTCCACGTACGGCGACTATCTGCAACAGGTCGGCCCGGTGAAATACAACACCTCCTACCTGCGAGTGGTCGGTGGCACCACCTGGCACTTCGGCTCGTCCCTGTGGCGCATGCTGCCCAACGACTTCCGCCTCAAATCGCTCTACGGCCGTGGTCGTGACTGGCCGATCAGTTATGACGAACTGGAGCCGTTCTACGCCCGCGCCGAACTCGAGCTGGGCGTCTCCGGTGTCGATGGCCAGGATGAAAGCGGGCAGGGCGGCGAAGCATTCCCGCCGCGTTCGATTCCGTATCCGATGGAAGGGCTGAAACCGAGCTACATGTTCAAGCGCCTGTCCGAGTTGTTGAGCAAGGGCGGCTACAACCCGATCCTCGAACCCAATGGTCGAGCCACCCGACCCTACGGCAAGCGCCCGCCCTGCGCCGGTAACAACAACTGCAACCCGGTGTGCCCGACGGCCGCCAAGTACGACGGTTCGATGCACATCGATGAGGCCGAGCGCCATGGCGCCAAGGTTCTGGACAATTCGGTCGTGTACAGGATCGAAGCCGGCGACGATGGCAAAATCACCGCCATCTGGTACATGCGCCCCGACAAGTCCAAGCACAAGCTGACCGCCCGCGCCTTTGTCCTCGCGGCCTACGGCATCGAATCGCCGAAGCTGTTGCTGATGTCGACATCGGACAAATACCCGAACGGGATTGCCAACTCTTCGGATCAGGTCGGGCGCAACCTGATGGACCACACCGGCATCAGCATGAACGTCATGACCAAGGAAGACATGTGGCCGGGCCAGGGGCCGACGCAATTGCTGGTCTACCTGAACAGCCGCGATGGTGCGTTCCGCGAGCAGTATCCGAGCTACAAGATCAAGGTCCGTAACACCGTGCCGACCTCGCAGATCACCTCGAACCTGATCGCCAAAGGCGTGCTGGGCTCCAGGCTGGATGAGCAGATCCAACTGCAATCGGCGCGCTCGCTGAACTGGGCCGTGGACTTCGAAACCCTGCCGCTCCCGGAAAACCGCGTCACGCCGAGCAAGACCAAGTTCGATGCCATTGGCCTGCCGGTGCCGGAAATCTACTACAGCGTGCCGGACTACTGGCACGCCGGCAAAGAAAAGGCGCTGGAAGACTTCAAGCAGTTCGCCAAACTGCTCGATGCCGACATCGTCAGCACCGACGTGGGCTTCCAGAACCGTCAGCACATCATGGGCACGACCATCATGGGCGACGATCCGAAGGACTCGGTGGTCGACCGCGATTGCCGAACCCATGACCACCCGAACCTGTTCATCGCCGGGACCAGCGTGATGCCATCGTCCTCCTGCGTGAACCCGACACTGACCGGTGCGGCGTTGAGCATCCGCATCGCCGACGTGCTGGTGGGCGAGGTCTGACTCGCGGGTTGTCCCGTGCGTTCGAAATAAAAGCAGTATCGTGAATAATCAGCCCGGCTTTGTTAAGTTGGGCGCCTTCACCTACTGCTTTTTTGCGACGCCAGGAAACTGCGCCGCGCATTCGGAACTGTTCATGGCCAAGAAACCCGCAGCGCTCTCCACTGACCCATCAGCCTCCAGGACGCCTTCCAGCCTGACCCTGATCGATGTGGCCAAGGTCGCCGGGGTTTCGCCGATGACCGTGTCCAGGGCGTTGCACCGGCCGGAACTGGTTTCCGAAAACACTCGCGAAAAAGTCCGTGAAGCGGTGCGTCAGACCGGTTATGTGCCCAATATGCTGGCCGGTGGCCTGGCCAGTAACAAAAGCCGCCTGGTGGCTATTTTCCTGCCGACCATCGCCAACTCCATTTTTGCCGACACCGTGCAAGCGCTGATGGACCGTCTGACCCAGGCGGGCTACCAGACGCTGCTGGGCCTGACCGGTTATTCGGCGGAACAGGAAGAGAAACTGCTCGAAGCCGTCCTCGGACGACGCCCCGATGGCATCGTGCTGACCGGCACCCTGCACACCGAATCCAGTCGCCTGCGCCTCGCGCAAGCCGGTATTCCGGTGGTGGAGGCCTGGGACCTGAGTGAAGATCCCCTGGACATGCTGGTGGGTTTTTCCCATGAGAAAGTGGGGGAGCAGACCGCTCGGCATCTGGTCGCCAAGGGCTACAAGCGCTTCTCCGTGGTCAGCATCAGCGACCCCCGGGGCTTGCGTCGTTGCCACAGCCTGATCGCCGAGCTCAAGCGACTGGGCGTTGGCGAGGTGCCCATGGAAGTCCTGGCGCCACCGGCAACGCTGGAAGTCGGACGCGAAGGTCTGCAACGGCTGCTGGATCAGCCCACGCAACCTGAGATCGTCGTCTGCAGTTCCGACACCGTCGCCCAAGGCGTGTTGGCCGAGGCCGCCAGTCGCGGATTGAAGGTGCCGCAAGATCTCGCCGTCATGGGCTTCGGCGACCTGAGCAGTGCGGCACATGTTTACCCGGCGCTGTCCACCGTCAGCGTCGACGGCAAAACCATTGGCCTGCGTGTGGCCCAGGCGCTTCTGGAGCGCTTCGAAAACCCGACGTCCCAGCATGATCCGGTGCGCATCGACACCGGTTTCACCCTCATCGACCGCGCCAGCACCTGAACCGAAAATCGGTTTGGCGACAGGTGCAGGGTTGAATGATTGCGCAATCAGTGTAGTATCGATTCGAAGGTCGCCTTGTTTTGCCGAGGGTGACCTTTTTAAAAACCAATAATGATTGCGCAATCATCAGCTGTTCACGGGAGCTTCAAGGGCCATACGGATTCACCGCTGCAACTCACAATAAGGAAAACAACAGTGATCAATCCCACGCAGTCGATAGCGAAGACCAACGTCCGCTATCTCATCCTTGTGATGATTTTCATCGTCACGGTGTTCAACTACGTTGACCGGGCAACGCTGTCGATTGCCGCCCCCAGCATGCGCACCGATCTTGGCTTCGACGCCATGACCATGGGCATTGCCTTCTCGGCATTCGGCTGGGCGTACACCTCGATGCAGCTCCCGGGCGGCATCATTCTCGACCGCTTCGGCTCCCGGCTTGTGCTGGGCATGAGCCTGATCATCTGGTCGGTCTTCACGTTTCTGCAGGGTTACGTCGACCTGTTCAGCTCGGCCTTCCTCGCACTCTTTGTCCTGCGCTTCATGATGGGAATTGCCGAAGCGCCAGCGTTCCCGGCCAACAACCGCCTGACGGTGATGTGGTTCCCGCGTCACGAGCGTGGCCTGGCCACGGCGGTGTTTCAGTCGGCCCAGTATTTTGCCCTGGCCGCGTTCACCCCCCTGATGGTCTGGCTGGTCAGTACCTGGGGTTGGCAGCATGTGTTCTGGGTCACCGGCGGCGCGGGCATTCTGATTGGCCTGCTGTGGTTTCGCATGGTCCACGAGCCGCGCAAGGACAAGCGCGTCAACCAGGCGGAAATCGACTACATCGAAGCCGGCGGCGGCCTGCCCACCCTCGGTGACGTGAAGACCCCCTTCAGTTGGAAAAGAATGAAGGCCATCGGCGGCAACCGGATGATGGCGGGGATCTACCTGGGCCAGTTCTGCCTGACGTCCATCACCTGGTTTTTCCTGACCTGGTTCCCCACCTACCTGATCGAAGCCAAGGGCATGACCATGCTCAAGGTCGGTCTGGTAGCGGCCATTCCACCCATCGCCGGATGCCTGGGCGGCATGATCGGCGGGGGCTGGTCGGACTGGATGCTGCGCAAGGGGTTCAGCCTCACTGCCGCACGCAAGACCCCGATCATCTGCGGGCTGCTGCTCTCCAGCAGCATCGTGATCGCCAACTACACCCAGTCGATTGCCCTGGTCATTCTGGTGATGTCGATTGCCTTTTTTGCCAAGGGCGTCGGCAACCTGGGCTGGTGCATCGTCGGCGATGTTTCCCCGGCCCGGGCCATGGGCGTGAGCGGGGCGATGTTCAACTTCTGCGGCAACCTGGCCAGCATCGTCACCCCAATCGCCATCGGCGTGATGATCAACCAGCTGGGCTCCTTCGACGTCGCGCTGATGTACGTGGCGGGGATGGGGTTGCTGGGCGCGTTCGCCTACCTGTTCATCGTCGGCCCACTCAAGCGCCTGGAGCTCGATGACTTTGAAGACCCGGCGGCGCAGCCCGTCGAAAACGCCTCGTTGAATTCCGAACCGTCCCGTTCCTGAGCCTTTTCAATCCAAGGAGAGCCCCATGCTCGCACAACAACCTTCCATCAAGTCCTCCGATGACGACCGTATCGCCTGGGTGCGCGTGTCGTCGGTCATCCTGCCGCTGGCCAACCCGATCAGTGATGCCAAGGTTCTGACCGGTCGGCAGAAGCCGATGACCGAGATCGCCATTCTGTTCGCGGAAATCGAAACCATCGACGGCCATCGCGGCCTGGGCTTCAGCTACTCGAAACGTGCAGGCGGTCCAGGGCAATTCGCCCACGCCCAGGAAATTGCCCCCGCTTTGATCGGTGAAAACCCCAGCGACATCGCCAAGCTCTGGACCAAGCTGTGCTGGGCCGGCGCCTCGGTAGGGCGCAGCGGTATGTCGACCCAGGCCATCGGCGCGTTCGATGTGGCGCTGTGGGACTTGAAGGCCAAGCGCGCCAACCTGTCGCTGGCGCGCCTGCTGGGTGCCCAGCGTGATTCGGTGCGCTGCTACAACACCTCCGGTGGATTCCTGCACACCCCGCTGGATCAACTGTTGAAGAACACCGACCTGTCCCGGGAAAAGGGCATTGGCGGGATCAAGTTGAAAGTCGGACAACCGGATTGCGCCATCGACATCCAGCGCGTCAGCACCGTGCGCAAGCACCTGGGCGACCAATTCCCGCTGATGGTCGATGCCAATCAGCAGTGGGATCGCCCAACGGCCCAGCGCATGTGCCGTCAGTTCGAAGCGTACAACCTGATCTGGATCGAGGAACCGTTGGATTGCTACGACGCCGAAGGCCACGCCGCGCTGGCGCAGCAATTCGATACGCCGATTGCCACCGGTGAAATGCTCACCAGCGTCGCCGAGCATGCCGAGTTCATCAAGTTGCGCGGCGCCGATTTCCTGATGCCCGATGCGCCACGGGTAGGCGGCATCACACCGTACCTGAAGGTCGCGGCCATGGCCGAGCAGGCCGGTTTGATGCTGGCGCCGCATTTCGCCATGGAGCTGCACGTGCACTTGGCGGCGGCTTATCCGACCGAGCCGTGGGTCGAGCACTTCGAATGGCTCGAGCCGCTGTTCAACGAACGCCTGGAAACCCGCGACGGCCGCATGCTGGTGCCGACCCGGCCGGGCCTGGGGCTGACCCTCAGCGAGCAGGTCAAACCCTGGACGGCGCAGGCAGCCGAGGTCGGCACGCGTCCGTGACCCACCGTCGGTCGTTCGCTGTCGTGGCGCAGCGGGCGACCGTTTATGGCTCGTGCTGAGCACACCCGTCACGGGTGCGCAGGTGACGCGCCAGGCGATGGCGGATCTGGTCTTCGAAAATCTGGAGGGCTATTTCGACCGCGCAAGACGGGTGACGCCGGTCGCGCTGTAGAGCATCCGATGATTTTTGGCGGTGGAAGACATTTGCGTGCCCATTCCTTCAAGTGAACGGCCTTGCTGGCCGATAACGTGGACAGCCATGATCTTCTACTTAAAATTGCCTGGAAATCTTCGATGCTGTCGTATCACCAAAAGCGTTTTCTGATCGTCGATGATTTCTCCGATTTCCGTAGCTCGGTCCGCTCCATGCTGCGCGAACTGGGGGTCAAGGACGTCGACACGGCCGACACCGGCGAGCAGGCGCTGAAGATGTGTTCGCAGAAAGCCTACGATTTCATCCTGCAGGACTTCCATCTCGGCGACGGCAAGAAAAATGGACAGCAGGTGCTCGAAGACCTGATGTCCGAAAAATTGATCAGCCATGAAGCCGTGTTCGTCATGGTCACCGCCGAGACCAGCCAGGCCATGGTGCTCAGCGCCCTGGAGCACGAGCCCGACGCTTATCTGACCAAGCCGTTCAACCGCTCGGGCCTGGCCCAGCGCCTGGAGCGCCTGGAGCAGCGCAAGACCTTGCTCAAGCCGATTTTGCAGGCCCTCGACCGTGGCAAACCGGCCGAAGTGCTCAATGCCTGCATCGCCCTGTGCAAGCAGGACATCCGCTATTCGCCACTGTGCCTGCGCTACCGCGCCGATGCCCTGCGAGACCTGAATCAGAATGAAGCGTTGGAGCGCCTGTACGACAGCATCATTGCCGACCGGCCGTTGCCTTGGGCTTTTGCCGGGTTGGGTCAACTGCTGTTCAAGCGCGGACAAGTCGCCCAGGCCAAGGGCGTCTATGAAAAAGCCCTGAAGGTGTTCCCGATGATGCCGGCGCTGTACGACGGCATGGCGGATGTGCTGGTCGCCGAAGGTGACACCAAGGGCGCGCAGCAGGTGTTGGAGGAGGCGATTCGTTTGTCGCCGCTGGCCGTGCGCCGCCAGGCGCTGCTGGGCAAGCTGGCGATGGCCAACGAAGATTTCGACACGGCGTCTCGGGCGTACCGGCAGGCGGTCAGCCAGGGCGCACAATCGCGTTTCAAGGATGCCGAAAGCAACCTCGGCCTGGCCCATGCCCTGATCAGCAAAGGCAGTGACAGGGGGCTGGATACCCGCACGCGCCTGGAGATCAACACCACCCTGAGCGCCGTGGCCAAGGAAAACCCCGGTGACCCGGGCCTGCAGATTCGTGCACGGCTGATGAAGGCCACCAGCCTGTTGCTCAACGATGCCGAAACCGCGGACAAACTCACCGAACAAGCCATGCTGCGCCTCGATGGCATGGAGCAGTTCATGAGCGCCGAAGCTGCGCTGCTGGTGGCCAAGCAGTTGCAGATGCTCGGCCAGGCCGATGCGGGGGCGTCGATGCTGAAAAACTGCGCCGAAATCTACGGCGACGACCCGAACGTGATGAAAGGCATCGCCAAGCTGACCGATGACCCCAACATCCTCAACTCCAGCAATGCGGCAGCCGATCTCAACCGACAGGGCGTGCGGGTGTACAAGACCGGCAACCTGGCGGAAGCACGGACCGTGTTCCGCAAAGCCCTGGCGATGCAGCCAAAGAACATCAGTATCGCGCTGAACATGGCGCAGTCGCTGCTGCATGGCACGGACACCAGTGTGCCGTCGGCGGAACTGGAAGAGTGTCGGGCCTGCCTGAAAATGGTCGGCCTGATGCCGGACACCGATGCGCGCTTCCCGCGTTACCAGAAACTGAAAATCAAGGCGTTTGGCGAATGAACAAGGACGACCCGTCACTGGATTTTTCCACGGTGATTGCCTCCACCGTGCACGACATGAAGAACTCCCTGACCTTGCTGATGCAGGCCCACAGCCAATGGCTGGAACGTTTGCCCGACCCACAGGGGCAGACGCCGGAGCAGGGCGTGATCGAGTTCGAGTTCGCCCACCTCAACGGCATGCTCGTGCAGCTGCTGGGGCTGTACAAGCTCGGCGTCAACCAGATGCCGTTGCAACCGGCCTATCACGAACTGGACGATTTCATCGAGGCGCAGCTGGCCTGTCATCAGGACGTGTTCGCCAGTCGCGGCATCATGGCCACTTATGAAGTGGACCCGCTGAGCCCGTTGGGCTTTTTCGACCGGGAGCTGATCGCGTCGGTGCTGGGCAACTGCATCAATAACGCCGTTCGTTACGCTCGCCACGCGGTGTTGATCAGTGTCAGCGATGAAGCCGGGCAACTGGTGCTGACGATCAATGACGATGGCGACGGGTATCCGACCGAGATGATCGAGCGTCAGGCAGACTACGTGCAGGGCATCAACCACAGCAGTGGCAGTACCGGCCTGGGCCTGTATTTCGCCGGACGGATTGCGGCGTTGCACCAGCGCAACGGCGTGGGCGGGTACACGCGGATCAGCAATGGTGGTCCGTTGGGCGGCGGTGTGTTCAGCCTCTATCTGCCGTGATGTTTTTGTTTTTCGCTGCTTGATATTCCGAACAGGTGCAGCCTATTTTGTACGGTCGCCGTTCGCGGCTTGCACTACAAGGGAATGCGTCATGACGACCGATGGCCAGGGTTCACTCGCACAGCGATTGACCGGCATTGATGAAATTGAGTGTGTGACGCCAGATCTCAATGGCGTGCCGCGCGGCAAGGTCATGACCGCCGAAGGGTTTCTCGAAGGGCGGCGTTTGCAGATGGCGCGTGGCGTGCTGCTGCAATGCATCATGGGCGGTTACCCGCCCGCCCGTTTTTATGGCAGCGATGACGGCGACCTGGCGCTGGTGGCCGATCCCGCGCAGATTCATCGCTTGCCCTGGAGCCAGCCGCCACGGGCCTTCGCGATCTGCGATGCCGATGAGCTGACGGGCGAAAGCTCGCGCCTGTCGACACGAGGCCAGCTCAAAGCCGTGATCGCACGCTATGCAGCGCTCGGCCTGGCACCGGTGGTGGCCACCGAGCTGGAGTTCTTTGTCTTCGCGCCCAACCCCGACCCGACACAATCCTTCCAGCCGCCGCTGGGCCTGGACGGCCGTCGCGAAGATGGCCAGTCGGCATTCAGTGTCAGCTCCAACAACGGCTTGCGCCCGTTCTTCAAGGAAGTCTATGACGCGATGGCGGCGCTGGGCCTGCCCCGCGACACCTTCATGCATGAGATGGGCGTCAGCCAGTTCGAGATCAACCTGCTGCACGGCGATGCGCTGCTGCTGGCCGACCAGACGTTCCTGTTCAAGCATCTGCTCAAGGAAGTCGCGCTCAAGCATGGCCTGACCGTGGTCTGCATGGCCAAGCCACTGGCGCATACGCCGGGCAGTTCGATGCACATCCACCAGAGTATCGTCGAGATCGGCAGTGGTCGGAACGTGTTCAGCGACGAGGCGGGAGAGCCGACCGCGACCTTCCGTCATTTCATCGGCGGGCAGCAGGCCGCGATGGCGGACTTCACCGCGTTGTTTGCGCCGAACGTGAATTCCTACCAGCGCTTGTGCCACCCCTTCGCGTCTCCCAATAATGCCTGCTGGTCCCACGACAACCGTGCGGCCGGCTTGCGCATCCCGGCCAGCTCGCCGGTTGCGCGTCGGGTCGAGAATCGCTTGCCGGGCGCGGATGCCAACCCGTATCTGGCGATTGCCGCCAGCCTGGCAGCGGGTTTGCATGGGATTGAGAACCGGCTGGAGCCCAGTGCGGCGATCCAGGGTGAGTTCGAGGTGCCGGATAATCTTTCGTTGCCCTGTACCTTGCACGCCGCTCTCGAGCGTCTGAACCGTAGCCAATTGGCCAAGGAACTGTTCGGCAAGGAATTCATCGAAGGCTACGTGGCTTCGAAGACCCTGGAATTGACCAGCTTCTTTAATGAAATTACCCCCTGGGAGCGCCGCGTCCTGGCTGCCCAGGCCTGACGAACCTTCGTCTTCGGGCTATCTTTGCGCTAGCCCGTTTCTCACCGCAAGGAGCCGCTCGGAACGCCGATGCGCCAAATCTGGAAAGCCTTTCGAGCACTGTATTTCGCCTCGCTGATGATGTTGATCGGCTCCGGCCTGCTGAGTACTTATCTGGGCTTGCGCCTGGCGGCTGACAACGTCGACAGCCTGTGGGTCGGTGCGTTGATGGCGGCCAACTACTTCGGCCTGGTGCTGGGGGGCAAGATCGGACACCGGCTGATCGCCCGGGTCGGGCATATCCGGGCCTATTCGGCCTGTGCCGGGATCGTCGGCGCGGCGGTGCTGGGCCATGGCCTGGTGGACTGGCTGCCGGCGTGGATCTTCCTGCGGATCATCGTCGGCCTCGGCATGATGTGCCAGTACATGGTGATCGAGAGCTGGCTCAACGAACAGGCCGACGCCTCCCAGCGCGGAACGGTGTTCAGCGGCTACATGATCGCGTCCTACCTGGGGCTGGTGCTGGGCCAATTGATTCTGGTCATGCACCCGGCGCTCGGTCCGGAGCTGTTGATGCTGGTTGCCCTGTGCTTCGCCCTGTGCCTGGTGCCGGTGGCCCTGACCCGGCGCATTCACCCGGCACCCCTGCGCCCGGCGCCGATGGAGCCGCGGTTCTTCATCAAACGCGTGCCGCAGTCGTTGAGTACGGTGCTGGGCGCGGGCTTGATCATCGGTTCGTTCTACGGCCTGGCACCCCTGTATGCCTCGCAGCAGGGTTTATCCACGGAGCAGGTCGGTCTGTTCATGGGTAGCTGCATTTTTGCCGGCCTGTTGGTGCAGTGGCCGCTGGGCTGGTTGTCCGACCGTTATGACCGGGCGCTGTTGATCCGCTGCTTCGCCATGGTGCTGGTGGTGGCCGGATTGCCGCTGGCGATCATCCCGCAGGTACCGTTGGAAGTGCTGTTCATCATGGGGTTCATCTGCTCGCTGGTGAAGTTCTGCCTGTACCCGCTGGCGGTCGCGTTCTCCAATGACCACGTTGAAGCGGACCGGCGGGTGTCGCTGACGGCCATGCTGCTGGTGACCTACGGGGTCGGCGCCAGTATCGGGCCGCTGGTTGCCGGTGTGCTGATGAAGATGTTCGGCAGCCACATGCTTTACGCATTCTTCAGCTTCTTTGCCTTGGTGCTGGTGTGGCGGATTCGTCCGAAAGCGGTCACCAACCTGCACCAGGTGGACGATGCACCGCTGCATCACGTGGCGATGCCGGACAGCATGTCGAGCTCGCCATTGGTGGCTGCGCTTGATCCCCGGGTCGATGAGCAGTCGGTGCAGGAGCAGATGCAGAGTCCAGTCAATCCTGAGCCTGAGCCTGAGCCTGAGCCTGAGCCTGAGCCTGAACCGGAGCCTGAATCCGAGCCACAGGCCGAAGCGCGTACCGCGCCGCCAGCAGAAGGGGCGGACGCAGAGCGTGAAAAAAACATCCCTGATGCCATTCCTTGAAAACCTGGCATAAAAGACGGGTATAAAAAACGGGCAGTCACCGCAAGGGGCTGCCCGTTTTCGTTGGCGCCTGCTGTTACAGGTCGTCTTTGTCGAAGCGCCGCGCTTCACGTTGAAGCTGATAGACGAATCGTTCGACCTGACGCTGCACCAGCCCGCTCATGTTATGGAAGCGGATACCGGCGAAGGTGGTGGAGATTTTCTCTTCGAAATGCAGGTAGCGCAGTTCGACCGGCGCGGTCATTTTGCCGAAGGGCAGGGCGGCGGCAAAACGGTCGTAGACCTGGCCCAGTTGCAGGTTGCCGGTGATGTCGCCATCGAAACGCAACTTGCAGCCCGTGGCGGAAATGTCCAGCAGCTTGCCACGGATAGGCGCCTTGAGCTTTTCGCCGTCGAGGTCGATGTCGACCAGTTGTGCCAGCTTCAGGGCTGCGCGAAAGGCGTTGCGGCGCTGGTGGTAAACCACCTCGTCGGGCAGAGGGGCCAGGTAGCAGCGGTTGTCACCCGACTCGTCGATGGTCGGTTGGCCGTTGCTTTCCCAGGCGATACGCACGCCTTCATGAAAACCTTCGACCCGGAACGGTTCGCCGGCCAGCATGAAGCGTTCGCCGTCGCGCGGGATCATTTCGTCGAGCTTGATCGTGCCGCGTTCGCGATCAACGTCGACCAGATAGCTCTGGAAGCGCTGGGTGCGTTCGTGGAAAGTGATGATCAGCGGATCATGGCTGTCTTGCAATTGGCGCAGGTTGCCGGAGATCTCCAAAGGCGTGCTAAGCACCTTGGGTGGTTGCGGGGCATCTTCCGCGTTTAAGGCATTGGACACGGTTAATCAATCTCCAGACAAAATATGACTACGGCTGGCCAGTATATTGCCAGCATGTTGCGAGTCTTGATAGGGCGTGAGCATTTGCAGGCTCAAGCCTGACTGAGCGGACGCGGCTTCGCAAGCTTCGCGGTTGATCCGCGTGCATCATAAAGTGCTGGCGGTTCGCCGCCTGTGAGGATTTTCAGCTGGTTGGCCGTGGCGGCCTGCTGAACCAGAATCGACTGGCCATTATTGGCATTCGCCGCCTGGCATTGGGCCAGAAGAGCGGTCAGGGCATCGCTCTGCTCCAGCAGTTGCGTGCCGACACTCGATTGGCTGGCCAGTTGCTCCAGGCCGCTGCGATTGATCGGCAGGTTCAGACTGGCGAGGATTTCACTGCGCTTGCGGCCATGCTGTTCGAGCAGAATGATCATTGCCTGCTTCTGCGCCAGAATGTCTTCGAGCAGTGGCATGTCACGACCGTGCAAGGCGATGGACTCGGTTTGCAGTAACTCCAGCAAGTATTGAGCGGGAGCAAAGTCGTCGTTGATCAGTTGCAATAAATTAGTGTCGTGCATGGCTGGCCTTGGGTTTTAAGCGTCCAAAAGCCTGGCGCAGGCCGAGGCCTAGCGCTGGGCTTCGAAGTTAAGCAGTTTGCTGGCTACACGGTTGCTGTCGACTTTATAGCTGCCATCGGCAATCGCTGCTTTCAACTCCGCCACGCGGGCTTTGTCGACGGCAGGCTGATCGCGCAGCTTGTCAGTGACCTGTTGCAACTGCTGAGCCTCATTGCTGAGGTGTACCGATTCCCCGCTTTTAACGGTGGCCTGTTCGGCCGGGGTATTCAGCGCTGCGGACTGGCCGGCTTCGGCGGTGTCCTTGGCGGCACTGGTACGTGTACTGCCCGTCAGTGGCGAGGAGCTGTTCAAACGGCTGAAATCGATGACCATGGTAAAAAACCTCTGAGTATTTGGACGCTTGCCATGTTTTCGGCCATCCCTGTGAAAACTTTAGACTCATTTTATCAATGAGCCCGCAAGCGCCAGCACGTCTGCTGCCTGCGCCACAGTTTAGGGAACAGCCCCGGGCAATGCCACCTCTTCAGGTCCCTACATGGCCACTTCCACCTGCCCTGGCGCGGTCACTTGCGCCTTGATGACCCGTCGAGAGTTGAGGTTTTTCACGCGAATCTGTTCGTTCATGCCGCCGTTGGACAGCGCTTCGCCGGGCATTCGTACGCTCAGCGTGCCGCTGCGGGCGGTAATCACTACCTGATCGCCCTTGCGAATGACTTCCGTCTGTTCGAGATTGACCAGGGTAATCACCTGGTCGGCGACCATTGGTCGGGTCAGTCGCTGCCCGATCGCCTGGTCCGGGGCCGTCAGGTAGCCCTGGGTGATCACGCTGATGTCTCGTTCGCGCAGAATCACGTCGGCGGGCTCGACAATGTCGGCCCGACGCAAGGGACGGGTGGTGGTCACGACGTCGCGGAACAGGCGGACTTGAGCGGGTACGAACACCGTCCACGGGGAACTGCCTTCGCAGCGAACCTTGACCGTTACCCGGCCCAGCGGCTTGGCCGGGCTCTCGAGGGAGGCTGTCAATTCCTTGTCGCACATGGGCATGCGCAGGCGTGGATCGAGCTTGTTGACCTGGATTTCGTAGCGACCTTCCGTTTGACTGGTGGCCAGGTAGTCCTCTACGGTGAATTCAAGAAAGCCCTGAGTGACGCCGATAAGCATGTCAGGCAAGGTAACTTCGTCAGCAAGGGCAGGGGTGCCAGCGTTGAACAGGCAGGCGGCCGACATCCCGCAGAGCAATCTGCGGGCGATGGATGTCAGGCGTCGGAAAAATGTCGGTTCTGTGTTCATAAGAGTTAAAAAGCAAGCGCCGTGCCGTTTAGTGATGAATGTGCGTCGCAACACAACTAGCGTTGGTGTAGGAGTCAGTGCATGGCGGGTGTAATGGATTCGGTGAACCAGCGCACGCAACTGGTGGGGCAGAATCGCCTGGAGCTGTTGTTGTTCCGTCTTGACGGCCAGCAGCTGTACGGGATCAATGTGTTCAAGGTTCGCGAAGTGCTGCAATGCCCAGCGCTGACCCTGATGCCCAAGTCCAGTCCTGTGGTGTGCGGTGTGGCAAATATCCGGGGGGCGACCATTCCGATCCTCGATCTGGCGATGGCGACCGGTTCCGGAGCGTTGAAAGATCAAAGCAATCCCTTCGTCATCATCACGGAGTACAACACCAAGACCCAGGGCTTCCTGGTGCGCTCGGTGGAGCGCATCGTCAACATGAACTGGGAAGAGATCCATCCGCCGCCCAAGGGCACCGGACGCGATCATTACCTGACCGCTGTGACTCGGGTCGACAATCAGTTAGTCGAAATCATCGACGTCGAGAAAGTGCTGGCGGAAGTGTCGCCGACACCGGAAGCGATTTCCGTCGGTGTGGTCGATCACGAGACCCAGCACAAGGCGTTATCGTTGCGGGTATTGACCGTTGATGATTCCTCGGTGGCGCGCAAGCAGGTGACGCGTTGCCTGCAGACGGTCGGTGTCGAAGTGGTGGCGTTGAACGACGGGCGGCAAGCGCTGGACTACCTGCGCAAGCTGGTCGACGAGGGCAAGAAGCCGGAAGAGGAATTCCTGATGATGATTTCCGACATCGAGATGCCGGAAATGGACGGGTATACCCTGACGGCCGAGATCCGCAACGACCCACGCATGCAAAAGCTTCATATCATCCTGCATACTTCATTGTCGGGGGTGTTCAATCAGGCGATGGTCAAGAAGGTCGGTGCCGATGACTTCCTGGCCAAATTCCGTCCTGACGACCTGGCATCCCGGGTGGTTGACCGGATCAAAGCAGCAGATATCAGCTAGGGGCCTGTTGCCCCTGGCGGTTCACACGATTTAAGAGGCGGCATCATTGTCTACGGGTAATTTGGATTTCGAACAGTTCCGGGTCTTCCTGGAAAAAGCCTGTGGCATCTTGCTGGGTGAAAACAAGCAGTACCTCGTCTCAAGCCGTCTCAACAAACTGATGGAGCAGCAAGGCATCAAGTCCCTGGGTGAGCTGGTTCAGCGCATCCAGAGCCAGCCGCGCAGCGGTTTGCGCGAAATGGTGGTCGATGCCATGACGACCAACGAAACCCTGTGGTTTCGTGACACCTATCCGTTTGAAGTGTTGAAGAACAAGGTGCTGCCGGAGGCGATCAAGGCGGCTCCCGGCCAGCGGTTGCGCATCTGGTCGGCAGCCTGTTCGTCGGGGCAGGAACCGTATTCGCTGTCGATGGCCATCGACGAGTTCGAGCGGGTCAACCTGGGGCAGTTGAAAATGGGGGTGCAGATCGTTGCCACCGACCTGTCGGGTTCCATGCTGATCAACTGCAAGACCGGCGAGTACGACAGCCTGGCGATCGGACGAGGTTTGTCGCCGGAACGCCTGCAACGCTATTTCGACCCGAAAGGTCCCGGGCGCTGGGCGGTCAAGGCGCCGATCAAGAGCCGGGTGGAGTTCCGGGCCTTCAACCTGCTGGACAGTTACGCGAGCCTCGGCAAGTTCGACATCGTGTTCTGCCGCAACGTATTGATCTACTTTTCCGCCGAGGTGAAGAAAGACATCCTGTTGCGCATCCACAGCACGCTCAAGCCTGGCGGTTACCTGTTCCTCGGTGCTTCCGAAGCGCTGAATGGTCTGCCGGATCATTACCAGATGGTCCAGTGCAGCCCGGGGATCATCTACCAGGCGAAGTGACGGGTGGTCTGTCGAGCAAAAAAAACGGGAGTCCTCAGGGGCTCCCGTTTTTTTATGCCTGATGAAAGCCCGTCCCCACAGGGAAGGTGGCCTGTCGCAAAGCGGCAGAAAAGCGGCAGGCGGCGGAAACCCGTTGCCGCTTTTCTGGCATTGCCGTCGGGGCAGCGCACGCAAAGCCCCGGAAACAGGGGGCTTGATGAGTTGGCACGGCGCTTGCTATCTCCATCGTACGAAAAATCAGGTCACCCGAAGGTTTCCCGACATGAGCATCAGCTTCGATAAAGCGCTCGGTATCCACGAACAAGCCCTGGGCTTCCGCGCCCAGCGTGCCGAAGTCCTGGCCAACAACATCGCCAACGCCGACACCCCGAACTATAAGGCTCGGGACCTGGACTTCTCGAAAGTGCTCGCCGAGCAGAGCGAGAAGGCCAAGAACGGCACTTTCGCCTTGAACAGGACCAACAGCCGTCATATCGAAGCCGAAGGCCTGGGCAATGGCGACGAGTCGCTGATGTACCGCACGCCGATGCAGCCGTCGATCGACCAGAACACCGTCGACGCCCAGCTGGAGCAGTCGAACTACGCGGAAAACTCGGTCAACTTCCAGGCCAGTTTCACTCTGCTCAACAGCAAATTCAAAGGGCTGGTCTCAGCCCTGCGTGGAGAATAAGTCATGTCGCTAGCCAGCGTTTTCAACATTGCCGGTAGCGGCATGAGCGCCCAGACCACCCGTTTGAACACCGTGGCCTCGAACATCGCCAACGCCGAAACCGTCTCGTCGAGCATCGACCAGACCTACCGCGCGCGTCACCCGGTATTCGCCACCATGTTCCAGGGTGGGCAGAGTGGCGGCAGCGATTCGCTGTTCCAGAACCAGGACGCGGCAGGCCAGGGCGTGCAGGTGCTGGGCGTGGTCGAGGACCAGAGCAATCTGGAAGCTCGCTACGAACCGAATCATCCGGCGGCCGACGCCAAGGGTTATGTCTACTACCCGAACGTCAATGTCGTGGAAGAAATGGCCGACATGATTTCCGCCAGCCGTTCGTTCCAGACCAACGCGGAAATGATGAACACCGCCAAAGCCATGATGCAGAAGGTCCTGACCCTCGGTCAGTGATAAGGGGCGACGCAGATGAGTGTTACTGATACCACCAGCAGCCTGAGCATGAATGACATCCTGGCCAACTCTTCGGTCAAGACCAACACCAGCGCCGACGGTCTGGCAGCGGCCACGAACAGTGCCACCGGCAATAAGGCCCTGGGCAAGGACGCGTTCCTGCAGTTGCTGGTGACCCAGCTGAAAAACCAGAACCCGCTGGAGCCGCAGGACAACGGCGAGTTCGTTGCCCAGTTGGCGCAATTCAGCAGCCTGGAAGGCATCACCACGCTCAACGACACCGTCGGCGGCCTGGCAACCAACCTGGCGGGCAGCCTGAGCTCGTCCCAGGCGTTGCAGGCGTCGTCGCTGGTGGGCCGTTCGGTCATCGCACCGGGCGACAAGGCGGTGGTCGACACCTCCAAGAGTTTCACCGGCACCGTCGCCGTACCGGCGGCGGCCGATCCGGTCAAGGTCAAGATCACCGATGCCGATGGCAAGGTGATCCGCACCATCGACCTGGGCAGCCAGAAAGCCGGCAACGCCAGCTTCATCTGGGATGGCAAGAACGAGGCGGGCGAAGTGGCCGCAGCGGGTACTTACACCTTCGCCGCCAGCGCGACCTACGACAACAAGGCGACTTCGCTGGTCACCTACCTGCCGGCCACCGTCACCAGCGTGACTATCAGTCAGACCGGCGGTGAGTTGATGCTCAACTTGGCCGGCCTGGGCAGCGTTGCCCTGTCCAAAGTACAAACCATTGGTATGTAAGAGCCGACTAACCCGGCACAAAGGAGTGGAACATGTCTTTTAACATCGGCCTTAGCGGTCTCTATGCAGCCAACAAACAACTGGACGTGACCGGCAACAACATCGCCAACGTCGCGACCGTCGGTTTCAAATCGTCCCGTGCAGAATTCGAAGACGTGTACTCGGCGACTCGCCTGGGCACCGGCAGCAAGACCATCGGCAACGGTGTGCGCCTGGCCAACGTTTCCCAGCAGTTCACCCAGGGTGATATCAACAACACCGGTAACGTGTTGGACATGGGGATCAACGGTTCGGGCTTCTTCGTGCTGAACGAAAACGGCTCGCTGTCCTACACCCGTGCCGGTACGTTCAAGGTCGACAAGGACGGTTACGTCACCAACTCCGACGGCACCGCGCGCCTGCAAGGCTACGGCGTGGATGCCAATGGCAAGATCCAGAACGGCGTGTTGACCGACCTGCGCATCGACACCTCGAACCTGGCACCCAAAAATACCAGCTCCATTTCGTCGACGATCAACCTGAACTCCACCGCGGTGGAAATCAACGAGACGACCAACCCGTTCGACCCGAGCAAATCCGAATCCTTCACCAAGCAATTCGGCACCAAGGTCTACGACGCCCAGGGTAACGAGCACACCATGGATCAATACATGGTGAAGACGGCCCCGAACACCTGGAAGGTCTACACCCTGATCGATGGTCGCAACCCCAATGGCAGCGATCCTACCGATCCGCTGACGCCTCCGGTGGCTTCGACCATGGCGTTCGACCAGACCGGCAAGCTGACTTCCGTCACCACTCCGGCCACCCCGACGCCGATCGTCAGCCCTGACCTGAACATCACCGGTTGGGTGCCTGGCACCGTGACCAACGGCGTGTGGAAGGCCAACGGCGCTTCCGCCGGACCGATTTCGGTGTCCATGTCCAACACCACGCAGTTCAACGCCGATACCGCACGTTCGATCCCGGTCCAGGACGGTTACGCCACGGGCCAGATCACCAGTCTGACCATCGACGGCAGCGGCGTCATGCTGGCCAACTTCAGCAACAGCAAGAGCAAGCCGATCGGTCAGATCGCGCTGGCCAGCTTCACCAACGAACAAGGCCTGCAGCCCGTGGGCGGCACCAGCTGGAAAGAGACCTACGCGTCGGGTATCCCGGGTTACGATGCTCCGCAAACCGGCACCCTGGGCTCGATCAACTCCAACTCGCTGGAAGAGTCCAACGTCAACCTGACCAGCGAACTGGTCGACCTGATCAAGGCGCAGAGCAACTACCAGGCGAACGCCAAGACCATCTCGACCCAGAGCACCATCATGCAGACCATCATTCAGATGACCTGATGCTGGACAGCGTGGCCTGAAAAACCCCTCGAAAGAGGGGTTTTTTTATGGCCGGGGTTTGACTTGAACCGGGGGGATCGAGCCTGATCGAGAGGGTCGTCAACGATGACGCGGGCAGGCTGATGCACCGCAGCGCTCTCGCTTCCATCGCGAGCGGGCTCGCCCCCACAGGGCCTGCGGCGACGCACCTCACTGCAGGGGCAAGTTTGCTCCGGGCGGCGTTCCGACGAAGAACATTCAGGCGCCGCGGGCTGTCAGGCCGCGAACGTTATCGCTGACGACCATGCGAACACGTTCTCTCCTGCGGAATAAGGCAGACAAAAGAAAACCCCCGACAATCCAGAGGACTGATCGGGGGTTCGGGACGGGCGCCTTGCGGCGCCTGCCGGCTCAGCTTATTGGCAAGCTTCGCAATCCGGCTCGTCGATGGCGCAGGCCTTCGGCACTGGAGCAGGACCTGCCGGAGCGGCCAGGACCGAGTCGTCACCGTGGTTGCCGCCGCTGGAAACAGCGTTCAGCTTGCCGGTGTTGATGGTCGACTTCTCGGTGCTGGTCGCGGCCAGGGCACGGAGGTAGTAGGTGGTTTTCAGACCACGGTACCAGGCCATGCGGTAGGTCACGTCCAGCTTCTTGCCCGAAGCGCCAGCGATGTACAGGTTCAGCGACTGAGCCTGGTCGATCCACTTCTGACGACGGCTGGCCGCGTCGACGATCCACTTGGTGTCCACTTCGAACGCCGTGGCATAGAGCTCTTTGAGCTCTTGCGGGATGCGCTCGATCTGCTGCACCGAACCGTCGTAGTACTTCAGGTCATTGATCATGACCGAGTCCCACAGGCCGCGAGCCTTGAGGTCGCGAACCAGGTACGGGTTGATCACGGTGAATTCGCCCGACAGGTTCGATTTCACGTAGAGGTTCTGATAGGTCGGTTCGATCGACTGCGACACGCCGGTGATGTTGGCGATGGTCGCGGTCGGTGCGATGGCCATGATGTTCGAGTTACGGATGCCTTTCTGTACACGGGCGCGAACCGGTGCCCAGTCCAGGGTTTCCTTCAGGTCGACATCGATGTACTTCTGGCCACGGGCTTCGATCAGGATCTGTTGCGAATCCAGCGGCAGGATGCCCTTGGACCACAGCGAACCCTGGAATGTCTCGTAGGCGCCGCGCTCGTCAGCCAGGTCGCAGGACGCCTGGATCGCGAAGTAGCTGACCGCTTCCATGGAGGTGTCGGCGAACTGCACGGCAGCATCGGAACCGTAAGGAATGTGCTGCAGGTACAGCGCATCCTGGAAGCCCATGATGCCCAGGCCGACCGGACGGTGCTTGAAGTTGGAGTTCTTCGCTTGTGGCACCGAGTAGTAGTTGATGTCGATCACGTTGTCGAGCATGCGCACGGCAGTGTTCACGGTGCGTTGCAGCTTGGCGGTGTCGAGCTTGCCGTCCACGATGTGGTTCGGCAGGTTGATCGAACCCAGGTTGCAGACAGCGATCTCGTCCTTGTTGGTGTTCAAGGTGATCTCGGTGCACAGGTTCGAGCTGTGCACCACGCCCACGTGCTGCTGCGGGCTGCGCAGGTTGCACGGGTCCTTGAAGGTCAGCCATGGGTGGCCGGTTTCAAACAGCATGGACAGCATTTTGCGCCACAGGTCTTTGGCCTGGATGGTCTTGAACAGCTTGACCTTGCCCGGGTACTCGGTCAGGGCTTCGTAGTACTCGTAACGCTCTTCGAAGGCCTTGCCGGTCAGGTCGTGCAGGTCCGGTACTTCGGACGGCGAGAACAGGGTCCACTTGCCGTCGTCGAAGACACGCTTCATGAACAGGTCAGGGATCCAGTTGGCGGTGTTCATGTCGTGGGTACGACGACGATCATCACCGGTGTTCTTGCGCAGCTCGATGAACTCTTCGATGTCCATGTGCCAGGTTTCCAGGTAGGCACAGACAGCGCCTTTGCGCTTGCCACCCTGGTTGACGGCGACGGCGGTGTCGTTCACCACTTTGAGGAACGGAACCACGCCCTGGGACTTGCCGTTGGTGCCCTTGATGTACGAACCGAGCGCACGCACCGGGGTCCAGTCGTTGCCCAGGCCGCCGGCGAATTTCGACAGCATGGCGTTGTCGTGGATCGCGTGATAGATGCCCGACAGGTCATCCGGCACGGTGGTCAGGTAGCAGCTGGACAACTGCGGGCGCAGGGTGCCGGCGTTGAACAGGGTCGGGGTCGACGCCATGTAGTCGAAGGACGACAACAGGTTGTAGAACTCGATCGCACGGGCTTCGCGGTCTTTCTCTTCGATCGCCAGGCCCATGGCCACGCGCATGAAGAAGATCTGCGGCAGTTCGAAACGCACGCCATCCTTGTGGATGAAGTAGCGGTCGTACAGGGTTTGCAGGCCCAGGTAAGTAAACTGCTGGTCGCGTTCGTGATTGATCGCCTTGCCGAGTTTTTCCAGGTCGAAGCTGGCCAGCTCAGGGTTCAGCAGCTCGTATTCGATACCCTTGGCGACGTAGGCAGGCAGGGCCTTGGCGTACAGGTCGGCCATTTCGTGGTGGGTGGCGCTCTCGGCGACACCGAGGAAGCCCAGGCCTTCGGCACGCAGGGTGTCCATCAGCAGGCGGGCGGTGACGAACGAGTAGTTCGGCTCACGCTCGACCAGGGTACGGGCAGTCATCACCAGGGCGGTGTTGACGTCGTTCAGGGCCACGCCGTCGTACAGGTTTTTCAGGGTTTCGCGCTGGATCAGGTCGCCGTCGACTTCTTCCAGGCCTTCGCACGCTTCGGTAACGATGGTGTTCAGGCGGCCCATGTCCAGCGGCGCCAGGCTACCGTCGGCACGGGTGATGCGGATCGAAGGGTGAGCGTTGACGGCCGCTTCGGCCGGGGTGTGCGCCGCACGCTCCTTGGCACGCGAATCACGGTAGATCACGTAGTCTCGGGCGACTTTCTGCTCGCCGGCACGCATCAGGGCCAGTTCGACCTGGTCCTGGATTTCTTCGATGTGGATGGTGCCGCCCGATGGCATGCGACGCTTGAAGGTCGCGGTGACCTGTTCGGTCAGGCGGGCCACGGTGTCATGGATTCGCGACGAGGCGGCGGCGGTGCCGCCCTCAACTGCGAGGAACGCCTTGGTGATGGCGACGGTGATTTTGTCATCGGTGTAAGCCACGACAGTGCCGTTACGCTTGATCACGCGCAACTGGCCAGGCGCGGTGGCGGACAGATCCGAATTCGAATCCACAGCCTGCGGCAAGGTGCCTTGCGGGTTCTCGCGAGTTGTGTCGGTTTGCATGGGGGGGTGTCTCCACATTCTCTATGTTTGTTTGAGCACCATCACGGTGCCCACCGTTCTGTCCTGAAGCACTACAACCGACAGGCGTCGGGCATAACAACTTCGGGACAGTAGGAAAAAGGCCAATGATGCCGCGTCCTTGCCGAAGTCTTTGGCAGCGAGCCTGGGCTCGTCGCCGGATTCCATTCCGGGTGGCAGTCATGTCTGCAACACCCGTACCGTCGTGGCCCTACCGGCCTGAAGAAAACGGTGCCATCCGCGGGAGCGGTTTGGGCTTGTAAAATGACGCTTGGTTCAACCGGCAACAGGCAATAAAGCGCTTGAGTTCCCGGTCTGAAATGTGGTTGGGCTTCTAAGGGAAAACCCTACATGTAGGGTTTTTTTAGCGCCGTGCTACAAGATAATGCGTTTTGGGGGGTGTTGCAACGTACTACCTGTGGATAACCCTGTGCGTAAATTGTGTGTGAAGGGTTCAATCCTCGTGTAGGCCGCGAGACTGCTGGATCGAGCGAATTTTCACTGATTTTCAATGAGCGAAAAGAGCTGTCCGGATTTCGAAGGGCGCGAACCGTATCACAAAAAACCGGGCTGTCCGAACGCATTTGCCGGCTTGTGTTCTGGACGAGTGGCGTTTATACAATCGGCCGGAACGTACGCATTCTTATCCTCCCCAATCATTACAAAAAGACGGGCGGATCCTTCCTTATTGTTGGCAAGCAGAGGTCACCGTGGAGCAAGAAGCCTGGCAGGTACTGATTGTGGAAGACGACCAGCGTCTGGCCGAACTGACCCGCGATTACCTGCAAGCCAATGGCCTGCGCGTGTCGATCGAGGGCAATGGCGCTCTGGCCGCCGCCCGTATCATCAAGGAGAAACCGGACTTGGTGATCCTCGACCTGATGCTGCCCGGCGAAGATGGCCTGAGCATCTGCCGCAAGGTGCGCAACCAGTATGACGGCCCGATCCTGATGCTCACCGCCCGTACCGACGACACCGATCAGATTCTCGGCCTGGACCTGGGCGCCGACGACTACGTGTGCAAGCCGGTGCGTCCGCGCCTGTTGCTCGCCCGTATCCAGGCGTTGCTGCGGCGCAGTGAGTCCCCGGAGCCGGTGCCGGAAAAACTCCGTCGCCTGCAGTTCGGCCCGCTGGTGGTGGACAACGCCTTGCGCGAAGCCTGGCTGCATGACAATGGCATCGAACTGACCAGCGCCGAGTTCGACCTGCTGTGGCTGCTGGTGGCCAATGCCGGGCGAATCCTGTCGCGTGAGGAGATTTTCACCGCGTTGCGCGGCATCGGTTATGACGGCCAGGATCGCTCCATCGATGTGCGCATCTCGCGCATTCGCCCGAAAATCGGTGACGACCCCGACCATCCACGGCTGATCAAGACCATCCGCAGCAAAGGCTATCTGTTCGTGCCCGAAGCCTGTGTAGACCCTTCCCTGTGAACTCGATCTTCCTGCGCATTTACGGCGGCATGTGCGCGGCGCTGATCCTGGTGGCGGTGCTCGGCGTGCTCGCTTTGCACATGCTCAATCAGGTGCGCAGCGAGCAGTACCGCGAGCGCCTGGCCCACGGCACGTTTTCACTGATGGCCGACAACCTGCAACCGATGAACGAAACCCAGCGTCACCGTGCCTTGCTGGTGTGGGAGCGCCTGCTCGGGATTCCGCTGGCGCTGAAGACCTTCGCCCAGACCGACCTCGACTTGACCCAGCGCACCCGCGTGCTGCGCGGCCAGGCCCTGGTGGAGCAGACCGGCCCCCATGCGGCCAAGGTGTATCGGCTGGTCAGCGAACACGAACAGTTGATGCTCATGGGGGAAGTGCAGCAGATCAGCGAGCAACTGGCCCGGGCGACGATTTACCTGCTGGCCGACGAACTGGTGCGCGTGCCGGTGGCCGAGCAGCCCAGGCGCCTGGCGCAGATAAAGGAAGAAAAGGGTTTCGGTTTCGATCTGCGGCTGGTCACGGTCGATCAGGCCGACATGGACGAAGACCAGAGTCGCCGCGTGTCGGAAGGTGACACGGTGATGGCCTTGGGCAAGGAGGGCGATTCGATCCGGGTGTTTGCCGGCATGGTCGGCACGCCATGGGTGCTGGAAATCGGCCCGTTGTACCAGATGAATCCCTATCCGCCGGAATGGCTGGTGCTGATTGCGGCGCTGGGTTTGAGCCTGATCGGCCTGATCGTCTATTTGCTGGTGCGGCAACTGGAGCGCCGTTTGCGCGGCCTCGAGGCTGCCGCCACGCGCATTGCCAAGGGCAGCCTGGAAACCCGTGTGCCGGCCCGCGGTGCGGATTCGGTTGGGCGCCTGGCGTCGGCCTTCAACGGCATGGCCGAACACTTGCAGCAGTTGCTGGCGGTCCAGCGCGAGCTGGTGCGCGCCGTGTCGCACGAGTTGCGCACGCCGGTGGCGCGCCTGCGCTTCGGTCTGGAGATGATCGGCTCGGCCACCACCCCGCAGGCCCTGGAAAAATATTGCGAAGGCATGGACCACGACATCGAGGACCTCGATCGGTTGGTGGACGAGATGCTCACCTATGCGCGATTGGAGCAAGGGTCGCCGGCGCTGAATTTCCAGCGCATCGACCTCGACGCCTTGGTCAATCAGGTGATCGAGGAGTTGGCGCCGTTGCGCGCCGACGTCACGGTACAGCGCGGTTTATGCCTGTCGGCGGCCGATTGCGACGATGCCTGGGTCGAGGCGGAGCCGCGTTACCTGCACCGGGCCATTCAAAACCTGGTGAGCAACGCCATGCGCCACGCGCAATCGCGGGTGACCGTCAGCTACCAGGTGGGGCAGCAGCGGTGTCGGGTGGATATCGAGGACGACGGACCGGGGGTTCCCGAGTCGGCGTGGGAGAAAATCTTCACGCCATTCCTGCGCCTCGATGACAGCCGGACCCGCGCCTCGGGTGGGCATGGCCTGGGGTTGTCCATCGTGCGGCGCATCATCCACTGGCATGACGGCCGGGCGTTGATCAGCAAGAGCAAGAGCCTGGGCGGGGCGTGTTTCAGCTTGAGCTGGCCGCGCAATCAGGAGAAACACTGACATCGTCGTTGTCTGCAGAGCTTGTCGCGAACAGGACAACGCGCTCCACCCTGTGGTGGCGAGCCTGCTGGCGATGAGGCCCGAACAAAAAAACCTTCAGGCCTGGATACTGACCAGGCTCAACAGCTGTCCATCCTTCACCCCGAACTGCGCATCCAGCTCGGTGCCATGGCGCCATTCACTGGACAGGTCGGTCAGCAGGCGCAGGCGCACGGTCCCGGCCTCGCTCCACTCCAGCACCTCGGCGTGCTCGAAGTAAAAGCGCTGTTGCACGATCGGGTACAGCGCTTTGAACAGGCTTTCCTTCACTGAGAAGGTGAGGGTCACCAGCAGCGCCAGTTGATCGTAGCGGCCGGCGGCCATGCGCTGCAGCTCGGCCGGGGTGAGGATTTCCCCGGCCAGGCGTTCTGCCCGTTCGGAATCGAGCAGGTTTTCCAGGTCCATGCCCAGGCCGCGCCAATGGCTTTTGCGCGCGACGATCGCCGCTGCCCGGCCAGTGCTGTGGGTGATCGAACCACTGATGTGCGCCGGCCAGACCGGCGCCCGGTCGTCGCCTATGGCCGGGACCACGTTCAGCCCCTCCAGTTGTTGCAGTGCAGCCCGCGCGCAAATACGCCCGGCAAGAAACTCGGCCTGACGCTTGGCCACCGAGCGCTGGATGGTCGTCGGCGGCTCGATGGCGCTGTGGCGGAAATCATCGCCGGTCAGTTTCGAGCTGTTGAAATGCGTGCTCAGCAGCACGGTCTCGGGCAGCATAAACGGCAGCGGCCAGTCGGCATCGAGCGGGGTGCAACAGGCGGGCAGGGCGGGAAGGGCGTTCATGGGGGCATTTTGCCGGGTTGGCTCGTTGGAGGGTAGTCCGGCGTTGGACCGAAGGACACCATCCGCGCGGGCTCGCTCCCCCATTGAACGCATTTCAATGGGGGAACGAGCCCGCTCGCGATGAGGCCACCCCGGCCTGGCTGATCAACCAAAGATCTTCTTGAAAAACGCCTGCATGTCCGCCCAGGACTTTTCATCCGCCGCCTTGTTGTAACCAATGTCCGGCCCGCCATGATCGCCATGGCCCAGGCGATCCGCATCCGGGTTGCTGAAGCCGTGCTTGGCCCCGTCAAGGCTGACGAAGGTGTAGTCGGCCCCGGCCTTGTCCATCTCGTTCTTGAACGCCGCCACGTTTTCTGCCGTGACCATGCTGTCCAGCGCCCCATGCTCGACCAGGATTTTCGCCTTCACCTTGCCAGGCTCGGCCGGTGTCTGGGTCGCCAGCGCGCCGTGGAAGCTCACCACGCCGGCCAGCGGTACGCCCTGGCGGGCCGCATTCAGTACCACCGCGCCGCCGAAGCAATAGCCGATCGCCGCCACTTTGTCCGGATCGGTCTGTGCCTGTTGCTTCAACAGGTCGAGACCGGCCTTGAAGCGTGCGCTGGAAGCGGCGCTGTCCTTCAAGGCCGCCTGCATGAAGGCCAGGGCGTCCTTGGGGTGCTCGGTGTTCTTGCCATCGCCGTACATGTCGATGGCCAGCGCGCTGTAGCCCAGGGCCGCAAGGTCACGGGCGCGGCGCTTGGTGTAGTCGTTGAGCCCCCACCATTCGTGCACCACCACCACGCCCGGGCGTTTGCCCTGGATGGCATCGTCGTAGGCGTAGTAACCGATCAAGGCTGTGCCGTCGGCGCTTTTATAGGGAATTTCCTGGGTCTTGATCGCGGCGTGGCCAAGCCCGCTCAAGGCCAGCAAAAGGACAGCGAGGAATACGCGCATGCTCGAATCTCCTGCAAGGAAGGGGTTAAACAGCCGGTTCGATCTGGTTCAGCTCAGGTTCAGAGTGCGTTCAGGGGCAGTTCAGGGCGGGGTCAGTAACCTTGCGCCATACCCGAAAAGCACATCGCACTCGAGGAAACACGCCAATGACGACCTTAAAAAAACTGCTGCTGGCTTTCACGGTGATGGGCGCAAGCGTAGCGGCTCACGCGACCGACGATAACTTTGCCAGCCTAACTTTTGGACAGACCAGCGACAAGGTCAAGAAATCCAACGCCCTGGACGCCAACCTCAATCACCCGAACGCCGACGGCGTGATCGGCAAGGACAACACCTGGGGTGTGCGTCTGGGTCAGCAAAACAGCCAGGGTCGTTACTACGCCACCTACGACAACGTGTCGGGTTCGCACAATGGCATTAAACTGCGTCAGGAAAACCTGCTGGGCAGCTACGACCTGTTCTATCCGGTGGGCGGCAGCACGAAATTGTTTGGCGGCGCCACCGCCGGCCTGACCAAGCTGACCCAGGACTCGCCGGGCTACAGCCGCGACAGCGATATCGGTTACGCCGTCGGTGGCCAATTGGGTGTGTTGCAGCAGGTTTCGCAAAACACCTCGGTGGAACTGGGTTACCGTTACCTGCGCAGCAATGCCAGCACCGAGATGAGCCAGAGCGGTGGCAGCAAACAGGGGTCGCTGGACTTGACCAGCAGCGCCCAGACTTACTTGTCCGCCAACTACGCTTTCTGAACAGCGTAGCGCAAGACCGACACCGGATCCGCCCCGCGGCTGATCCGGCGTCGCCATGTTAGCCATCGAGGTGGGTGCACCTCTGGAGAGGTTGATTTGCCCGGGAGAGCGTTATGAAATTGCTGGTCGTCGAAGATGAAGCGCTGTTGCGCCATCACCTGCAAACCCGCCTGACAGACAGCGGTCATGTCGTCGAATCGGTGGGCAATGCCGTCGATGCGCTGTACCAGACCGAGCAGTTCAACCATGACCTGGCGGTGATCGATCTCGGCCTGCCGGGAATGGGCGGGCTCGACCTGATTCGCCAGTTGCGCTCGGGCGGCAAGACCTTTCCCATCCTGATCCTCACCGCGCGCGGCAACTGGCAGGACAAGGTCGAAGGCCTTGCCGCCGGTGCCGACGACTACGTGGTCAAGCCGTTCCAGTTCGAGGAACTCGACGCGCGCCTCAATGCCCTGCTGCGCCGTTCCAGCGGTTTCACCCAGTCGACCATCGTCGCCGGGCCGCTGCTGCTCGACCTCAATCGCAAGCAGGCGACGCTCGACGAACAGCCGCTGGCGCTGACCGCGTATGAATACCGGATCCTCGAGTACCTGATGCGCCATCACCAGCAAGTGGTGGCCAAGGACCGCTTGATGGAACAGCTCTATCCGGATGACGACGAGCGCGATCCGAACGTGATCGAAGTGCTGGTCGGCCGTCTGCGCCGCAAACTCGAAGGCCCGGCGGGGTTCAAGCCGATCGACACCGTGCGTGGCCTCGGCTACCTGTTCAATGAGCGCTGCACTTGATCCGTTCGCTTCGTGTCCGTTTGATGCTGGCCGCCACCCTGCTGGCGGTGTTGTTCATGCTGGCACTGTTGCCGGCGATGCAGGGGGCGTTCAGCCTGGCGTTGCAGGACTCCATCGAGCAACGCCTGGCGTCGGACGTCACCACGTTGATCTCGGCCGCGCGGGTCGAGGGCAATCGCCTGCAGATGCCGGCGCAGTTGCCCGATGAGCGTTTCAACCTGACCGACAGCCGCCTGCTCGGCTACATCTACGACCGCGACGGCCATCTGGTCTGGCGCTCGAAAGGCACCCGCGAAGAACACATCAACTACAAACCGCGTTATGACGGGCGCGGCAACGAATTCGCGCGGATCAGCGAAGCCGACGGCCAGGATTATTTCGTCTATGACGTCGAGGTCAAACTGCTCGGCGGCAAGAGCGCGGCGTTCAGCATTGTCACCCTGCAACCGGTGCGCGAGTACGAAGTCACCCTCGAAGGCCTGCGGGAAAATCTCTACCTGGGGTTTGGCGCGGCGCTGCTGGTGCTCCTGGCCTTGTTGTGGATCGGCCTGACCTGGGGCTTGCAGGCGCTGCGCCGGCTGAGCCAGGAGCTCGACGAAATCGAAAGCGGCGCTCGCGAAAGCCTCAGCGAACAGCACCCGCGCGAACTGTTGCGCCTGACCGGTTCGCTCAACCGTTTGTTGCACAGCGAGCGCGAGCAGCGCAGCCGTTATCGCGACTCCCTGGATGACCTGGCGCACAGCCTGAAAACCCCGTTGGCGGTGTTGCAGGGCGTCAGCGAAGACATGGCCCAGCGCCCCCAGGACCGGGACCAGGCCTGGGTGCTGCAAACCCAGATCGAACGCATGAGTCAGCAGATCAGCTATCAATTGCAGCGCGCCAGCCTGCGCAAAAGCGGTCTGGTGCGCCATCAGGTGCGCCTGCAACCGGTGCTGCAAAGCCTGTGCGATACGCTGGACAAGGTCTACCGCGACAAGCGCGTGCGGGTGGCCTTCGACCTGCCGGAGCAATGCTGCGTGCCGATCGAACAGGGCGCATTGCTGGAAATGCTGGGTAACCTGCTGGAGAACGCCTATCGCCTGTGCCTGGGCGAAGTGCGCATCAGCGTGCACGAAAGCCTGAGTGCGATTGAGTTGTGCGTCGAGGATGACGGGCCGGGGGTGCCGCCGGACCAGCGTGCGCGGATCCTGGAGCGCGGTGAACGCCTGGACCGTCAGCACCCGGGGCAGGGCATCGGCTTGGCAGTGGTCAAGGACATCATCGAGAGCTACAGCGCCCGGCTGACCCTTGGGGATTCGCCAATGGGCGGAGCGGCGTTTCGCATCCATTTCCCCACCCCTTGAGCGTGACGGGATAGTGCATGGAGTGCTATCGCTTCCCGCACTGGGTATTAAACGACCGGCAACAATGTTTTGTTGGCTTTAAGTGCTTGGCTGACAGGTAATAAGCAACGCTCTATCAACTGCAGGTCTCCGTAGGATTACGGCTTGAGGTTGTTATGGGCCAACTCATTGCACGTCACCCAGAGAGCGAACTAATGGACAATAAAAAAGTGTGGCTTACGTTTGATGATGGACCTCGGCAAACCCACACCGAAACAGTACTCGATACATTGGCGAAGTCCGATATAAAGGCAACTTTCTTTGTGGTAGGTCACCTGGTTGCCAAACAGGCCGACCGTATTCGACGCATCCTCGATGAAGGGCACCGGATAGGCAATCACACTTACGATCATCTTAGGCTGGTCGGCCAGGACCCGGACACCATCATTGAGCAAATCCAGAAGACCGAACAGGCGCTGGCGCCCTTTCAAGATCCGGACCCGATCATGCGCCCGCCTTACGGCGCCCACGACGCGCTGGTCGATCGGACGGTAGCCGGTCTTGGGTATCGGCAGGTGCTCTGGAGTGTGGATACCTTGGACTGGAATCCCGACTATCGACAGGGAGGCTGGGTCACCCATGGTATTGAACAGATCAGAAACAAAAAGAACTCGATTGTCTTGATGCACGATATTCATGCGACCACGGCCAATCATCTCGATTCATTCATTGAACAAATTAAACAACTGGGTGATGTGGAGTTTGCGCCACCCGCAACACTGGCGATTCCGCCCGTCACTCAGTTGAATATGTATGTTGTTGTGAAGGGGGATACTTTGGCAAAGATCGCCCGCGAGTTTTATGGAGAGGCTGCCAGGTTTACGCTGATTTTCAATGCGAACCGCTCGGTGCTGGAACATCCGGACAAGATATATCCTGGCTTGTCGCTGATCATCCCGCGTTTAGAGTAAGTTTCCACCCCTATGGACGGGTAGGTTCCCCTGATGGCATTGGACACGGCGCCTGACGAGCGCTGGAACTTCAGTTCTCCTGCGCCCGATAGGCGCCCGGTGTCAGGCCCGTCCACTTCTTGAACGCCCGATGAAACGCCGATGGCTCGGAAAACCCCAGTTGCTCGGCAATCTGCTGCAGTGACAGGTCTGCGCGGCCCAAGTGATAAATGGCGATGTCCCGCCGCAACTGGTCCTTCAACTCCTGAAAACTCGAACCCTCTTCGCGCAGGTGCCGGCGCAGCGTTTGCGGACTGATGTGTAGGTGCGCGGCCACGGCTTCCAGGTCCGGCCAGCGCGCACTGTCGCTACTGAGCAGGCGGCGCAGTCGACTGCTCAGGCTGTCGCCGTCGTCCGGGCGCGACAACAAGTCAGCGGGGGAGCGTTCAAGGAAATGCTTGAGGGTTCGCTCGTCCTGCAGCAACGGCATGCTCAGGTAGCGACTGTGGAACAACAGGCTGCTCTGCGGCGCACCGAACACCAATGGGCAGGGGAACAACAAGTCGTATTCGGCCCCATGCGCTGGCTTTGCATAACTGAACGTCGCCTGCTCCAGCCGGATGCGTTGCCCGATCAGCCAACTGCCGAGCCGATGCCAGACCATCAACTGGCTCTCGGTGAGGAAGTGGTCCGGGTCGTGGAACTGCGAGTCGTCGAGGCTCAGGCGGATCAGTGGGTCTTCGCGGGTCAGGGTCAGGCGCGGACCGTCCGGGAATAGGCTATAAAACAATAAGCCACGGTGCAGTGCCCGATCGAGATTGCGGCAGTGAATCACGGCATGACACATCATCGCAAAACTGCCGGTCTTGCTCGGAACCGGCCCGAAGCCGAGGTATTCGTCATCGAGCGCCAGCCACAAACCCTGGATCAATCGGGTGAACTGTTCAGGCGCGATTCTCGCGCGCGGTTCATCCAGCAACTCGGGGCTGATGCCGAGCTGGTTCAGCAGTTCCGAGCAGTCACGACCCAGGCGGCGCGCACCACCGAGGGCGGCGCGGGCGAAATGACTGGCGATGGTGCGTTCGCGCATAACAGGCAGATCCGTCATTGAACGACGAATGGTAGTCGTGCTGTCTGGCCTTCAACAAGGCGGATATCCGCCAAATTGCAGGACGAGGTCTGGCGGATGGGCGGAAATCCGCCACTGTTTTGCAACACGTTCATGGCAAGGTGGATCGGTAACCCCTGATGGCAAAAGGCTTACAGGCATTTTGAGCAAAGTGGCACGCCACTTGCGATAGAACGGGCAGATGCCTGCCTCCGTGCAGCTCGAAAAAACAAATCCCTCCAGTGCAGGAGGGTTCGCAAATGAGGTGTCGTCGACAACAGATGGATGTTGTCGCGGGACGCTCTTGAGGAACTTTGCAATGACGACTCGTCAGCCACTGTACAAATCCCTGTATGCCCAGGTGATCGTTGCCATCGTTATCGGCATTCTGCTCGGTCACTACTACCCGCAGCTCGGTGTGGCAGTAAAGCCACTGGGTGACGGGTTCATCAAACTGATCAAAATGGTCATCGCCCCGATCATCTTCTGCACCGTCGTCAGCGGCATCGCCGGCATGCAGAGCATGAAGTCGGTGGGCAAGACCGGCGGCTACGCGCTGCTGTACTTCGAAATCGTCTCGACCATCGCCTTGCTGGTCGGCCTGGTGGTGGTCAATATCGTCCAGCCGGGCAACGGCATGCACATCGACGTGGCCACGCTGGATGCTTCCAAAGTCGCTCAATACGTTTCGGCCGGTGCTGATCAGAGCGTCGTCGGCTTCCTGCTGAACGTGATCCCTTCGACCATCGTTGGCGCATTCGCCACCGGCGATATCCTGCAAGTGCTGATGTTCTCGGTGATCTTCGGTTTCGCCCTGCATCGCCTGGGTGCCTACGGCAAGCCGGTCCTGGACTTCATCGATCGCTTCGCCCACGTGATGTTCAACATCATCAACATGATCATGAAGCTCGCGCCGATCGGTGCCTTCGGTGCCATGGCCTTCACCATCGGTGCCTACGGTGTCGGTTCGCTGGTGCAACTGGGTCAATTGATGGCCTGCTTCTACATCACCTGCCTGCTGTTCATCCTGATCGTGCTGGGCGGTATCGCTCGTGCCCACGGCTTCAGCGTCCTGAAACTGATCCGCTACATCCGTGAAGAGCTGCTGATCGTGCTGGGTACTTCTTCCTCGGAATCGGTACTGCCGCGCATGCTGATCAAGATGGAACGCCTGGGTGCGAAGAAATCCGTCGTGGGTCTGGTGATCCCGACCGGTTACTCGTTCAACCTCGACGGTACCGCGATCTACCTGACCATGGCGGCAGTGTTCATCGCTCAGGCAACCGACACCCACATGGACATTACTCACCAGATCACCCTGCTGGTGGTGCTGCTGCTGTCCTCCAAAGGTGCTGCTGGCGTGACCGGCAGTGGTTTCATCGTGTTGGCCGCCACCCTGTCCGCAGTCGGTCACCTGCCGGTCGCCGGCCTGGCGCTGATCCTCGGTATTGACCGTTTCATGTCCGAAGCCCGTGCACTGACCAACCTGGTCGGTAACGCGGTGGCGACCGTCGTTGTGGCCAAGTGGGTCAAGGAACTGGACACCGACGTGCTGCAGGCCGAGCTGGCTTCTGGTGGTCGCGGCATTGCCGAAGAGCGTGCCGAAGACGACCTGGGTGTGGCCGAAGGCCCAACCCCGAGCAGCGTCAAGTAAACCCTGCTGCAAACGAGAAAACCCGCTTCGGCGGGTTTTTTCATGCCTGCGATTTGAGCATAACGGTCACAGTTGCTGACACATCGGGTGATTGCCGCAACGCCATCGGCTGCCTAGGCTGGAGCTATCGCATGTGAGCTATCGCACTGGAGATCATTCATGCCCGGTCCACTGGCATCCCTCAAGATTCTGGATTTCTCGACCCTGTTGCCGGGGCCGTTCGCTTCGCTGCTTTTAGCCGACATGGGCGCCGAGGTATTGCGTATCGAGTCGCCGACCCGCACCGACCTGCTGCGCGTGCTGCCGCCCCATGACCAGGGCGTGTCGGCGAGCCACGCCTACCTCAATCGCAACAAACGCAGCCTCGCGCTGGACCTCAAGCAGCCCGAGGCGCTGGAAATCATCACGGCGTTGCTGCAGGACCACGACATCGTCCTGGAACAGTTCCGCCCCGGTGTGATGGAGCGATTGGGGTTGGGCTACGAAGCGTTGAAAGCCATCAATCCGAAACTGATCTATGTGTCGATCACCGGTTACGGGCAGACCGGTCCCTACCGGGATCGCGCCGGCCATGACATCAATTACCTGGCGCTGGCCGGGCAGGCAAGCTACACCGGCCGCGTCGACTCCGGGCCGTTGCCTCTGGGCATGCAGGTGGCGGATGTCGCGGGTGGCTCGTTGCACGCGGTCGCAGGACTGCTGGCGGCGGTGATTGCCCGCCAGCACAGCGGCCTGGGGCAGTACCTGGACGTGAGCATGACCGACTGCGCGTTCAGCCTGAACGCCATGGCCGGTGCCGGTTACCTGGCCTGCGGCGAGGAGCCGGGCCGGGAAACCCAGGTGCTCAACGGTGGCAGCTTTTATGACTATTACCGTTCACGGGACGGACGGTGGTTGTCGGTGGGCAGTCTGGAGCCGGCATTCATGAAGCAACTGTGCACGGCACTGGGCCTCGAAGAACTGGCAGCCCTGGGCCTGTCGCCGCAACCGGCACGGCAAAAACAGCTCAAGGACGCATTGAAGATCGAATTCGAGAAACACGATTTTGCCGAATTGTGGGCGTTGTTTGCCGAACTGGATGCCTGTGTCGAGCCGGTGTTGAGTCTGGGGGAGGCGGTGAGGCATCCGCAGTTGCAGGCACGGCAATTGGTGACCCAGGTTCCACGGGGCGATGGTTCGAGCCAGGCGCAGATGGCGTGCCCGCTGAAATTCTCCGGTGGGTTGCCTGAGGCCAGGCATATTGGCGCTGAGTTAGGCGAGCACACGGATGAGGTGTTGGGGGCTTTGGGGTTCAGTGGGGAGCGGATTAGCGATTTGCGGCGGGCCAAGGTGATTCTTTAGCGCTTGTCCCGGCGCCATCGCGAGCAGGCTCGCTCCCACAGTAGCCGGCGTCGTTCATACATTTTGTCTGCTACATCTGACCCTGTGGGAGCGAGCCTGCTCGCGATGGGGCCAGACCGGTCACCACAAAAACCGGCTACTCGACTCGCATCTCCCCACTGAACACCAAGGTGTTGCGGCACCGCCGACACAGATACCTCCGCCCCTGGCGCACCAGGCTGTGGCGCTGGGCCGAGAAGGGGAAATCGCTGTCGGCGCACGGGCACTTGTAGATGTAGCGGGTCACGCTACGTCGCTTGACGTCATAGGTGTGGCAGCGATTGGGTGGCAGTTCGTATACACCGCGCATGATCAATTGCCACTCTTCACCATGGGGCTGGATGCGATCGCCGAACAACTGGTGGGCAATCAGGTGGGCGACCTCATGGGCCACGGTCTGCTTGAGGAAGTCTTCGGTGTTTTCCCGGTACAGCTGCGGATTGAACCGCAGCAGGTTCTCGTGCAGGTGCGCGACACCGGCTTTTTGCCCGCGCAGCTTGAGGCTGACCACCGGGCGTTTGAACGTTCGTTTGAAAAAGGATTCGGCTTGTTGGAAACAGTCTTCGACGCGGGTATTGAGTTGCTCGGGCATGCTTGATGGCTCTCCAGAGATGTCGAGTATGCCGCAACCCCGGGGCCTTGCGAATCGCCGATGCGCCGAATGGTCGTCGCGCCTGCGGTGGTCCTGGACAATAGAAGGCCGCCTTGCGGCGGCCTGTATTGGCAGATGTTGTTATTGGGTGACGTGTCGCTAATTGGTATAGACCGGCCCTACGCCAAGCCCCCAGACAATGACCGTGAACGCCATGATGGCCACCAGCACTACCAGGCCGACGGCAAGCACTGAACTCGAAAACAGGAAGCCCTCATCCGATGGAATATTCATGAAGGTCGGCAGCCCCACATACAGCAGGTACACCGTGTAGCAGATGGCCGCCGTCCCGACGATCATCCCCAGCCACATGTGGGGGTACAGGGCCGCGAGGCCGCCGACGAACAGCGGGGTCGCGGTATAGGTCGCAAACGCCACGCAGCGAGCCAGGCTCGGGTTGGCATCATAGGTGCGCGCCATCCAGTGAATGAACGCGCCCATCACTGCAACGCCCCCGAGCATCGCCAGGTACGACATGATCGTCATCCAGAGCGCGCTCTCGTTCGTCAGCATCACCGGCGCACGGTTGCCGATCACCCAGCCAACCTGCGTGGTGCCGATAAACGCCGACACGGCGGGGATCGCCGCAAGAATCAGCGTGTGGGTCAGGTACATGTGGCTGATGCTTTCCTCCTGATCGCCACGGATTTCTTTCCATTCCTGGTCGGGGTGGGTGAAGAGCCCCACTACGTGATGGATCATGCCAGTCACTCCTCTTGTTTTTACCGTCGCCCCCCAGTGGAGCGCTTACGGGCCAAAGTGGCCAGGTAAGAAAGGTCTTTATATGTCTGCGACCTTATGTCGCAGTATAGAAAGGTCTTACCGGCGTTGGTGCAGGGGTGTTAGAGCAAATCGCGCTGTAAACATGCCTGTTAATCGCCGCAAGCTCTGTCAAACGCCAGCCCTCCGGCAGACAGAGAGCGCTTCGCCAGCCCGGCGTTTATGCGTAAAATGCCGGCCTTTCGTCACACCTCACGGATTTCGCGTCATGGGCACTCTCACGGTCAACCAGAACAAACTGCAAAAGCGCCTTCGCCGACTGGCCGGTGAGGCCGTTACCGATTTCAACATGATTGAAGACGGCGACAAGGTCATGGTCTGCCTGTCCGGTGGCAAGGACAGCTACACCATGCTCGACGTGCTGATGCATTTGCAGAAGGTAGCGCCGATCAAGTTCGAGATCGTCGCCGTGAACATGGACCAGAAGCAGCCGGGCTTTCCCGAGGACGTGCTGCCGGCGTACCTGAAAACGCTGGGCATCGAGTATCACATCGTCGAGAAAGACACCTATTCGGTGGTCAAGGAACTGATTCCGGAAGGCAAGACCACCTGCTCGCTGTGCTCGCGCCTGCGTCGCGGCACGCTCTACACCTTTGCCGACGAAATCGGCGCGACCAAGATGGCCCTCGGTCATCACCGCGACGACATCGTCGAAACCTTCTTCCTCAACATGTTCTTCAATGGCTCGCTCAAGGCCATGCCGCCAAAGTTGCGTGCCGACGACGGCCGTAACGTGGTGATTCGGCCGTTGGCCTACTGCAACGAAAAAGACATCCAGGCCTACTCGGACTTCAAGCAGTTCCCGATCATCCCGTGCAACCTCTGCGGGTCGCAGGAAAACCTGCAACGTCAGGTGGTCAAGGAAATGCTTCAGGACTGGGAGCGCAAGACTCCGGGCCGCACCGAGAGCATCTTCCGCAGCTTGCAGAACGTGATCCCGTCGCAGCTGGCGGACCGCAACCTGTTCGATTTCACCAGCCTGAAGATCGACGAAACCGCGGCTTCGCGCTTCGTCAACGTAGTCAACCTGTAAACAGGTTCTGTTTTTCGATACCAGGAGAGGGCATGCGCGATTACAAGTGGCTGAACGAGTACTGCCTGAACCGCTTCGGTTCGGCGGCTGAACTGCAAGCCCATCTGCCCGTTCCCAAGACCCCGGCGCAATTGCGCGACATCACCGACGACCGCTACCTCTCGACCATGGCCCTGCGTGTCTTCCGCGCCGGGCTCAAGCACAGTCTGGTGGACGCCAAGTGGCCGGCCTTCGAGGAAGTGTTTTTCCGCTTCGACCCGGAAAAGGTCGTGCTGATGAGTGCCGAACACCTTGAGCGCCTGATGCAGGAAGCGCGAATCATCCGTCACCTGGGCAAGCTCAAGAGCGTGCCGCGCAACGCGCAGTTCGTGTTGGACGTGGCCCATGAGAAGGGTAGCTTCGGCACGTTGATCGCCGATTGGCCGGTGACCGATATCGTCGGCTTGTGGACGTACCTGAAAAAGCGCGGCAGTCAATTGGGCGGGCTGTCGGCGCCCCGGTTCCTGCGGATGGTCGGCAAGGACACCTTCGTGCCGAGCTATGACGTGGTGGCGGCATTGAATGCGCAGAAGATCATCGACAAGGTGCCGACCAGCCTGCGCGACCTGGCCCTGGTGCAAGACGTGTTCAACCAGTGGCACGAAGAGAGCGGTGGACGGCCGATGAGCCAGATCTCGATGATGCTGGCTTACACCGCCAATCACTGACACCGAGTTGAGTTCGTCGGCGGCAAGCCGATCTCGCTCCCACAGGGCAGCGACCCTGGTCCGGTGTGGGAGCGAGCCTGCTCCGGACCGCGTTGCGACAATAGCGGTTGATCAGGCGGCGGCGATTGCGCCTTCGCCCGCCAGCCTGCGGTTCAACTGATGCCGCCAGCGCACATACAGCAATGCCGAGCAGAACACCGCCAGGCTCGCGCCCATCTCCAGCAACCCGAACACCTGACGGTTCGGGTCATACGCGGCCAACGCGCCCTTGATGAAATACAGATTCACCGCAAAACACATCCACGAATGCCCGCGGGGGCTGCCGACCAGCATGCCGGGCGCCAATAACAGCAGCGGCACCAGCTCGATCAGCAGAATCACCCAGGGTCGGGCGCCGTGCAGGTCCGCCACCCACAGGTAGTAGACGCACAGCAGCCCCACCAGGCCGAAAAAACACAGCAGGCTGATCACGCGCATGGCCCGCACGCGCGGCTCGAGCCATTCGATGGCGGGCAGGACTTTCGGCTTCTTGGCCACCCTCAGCCCTCCAGTTTCTGTGCGGTCTTGGCCAGGCGCAGGCCCAGGGCGCGGCACAGCGCCACTTCGTGGCTATCCAGGGCGCTTTTGCCATCGGCACCGGCGTGATGGCTGGCGCCGTACGGCGTGCCACCGCCCTGGGTTTCCAGGAGGGCCGATTCGCTGTACGGCAGGCCGGTGATCAGCATGCCGTGGTGCAACAAGGGCAGCATCATCGACAGCAGGGTGGTTTCCTGGCCGCCGTGCAGGCTGGCGGTGGAGGTGAACACACCCGCCGGTTTGCCCACCAGGGCTCCGGTCAGCCACAGGTTGCTGGTGCCGTCGAGGAAGTATTTGAGCGGCGCCGCCATGTTGCCGAAGCGCGTGGGGCTGCCGAGGGCCAGGCCCGCGCAGTTTTTCAGGTCATCGAGGCTGGCATACAACGCACCTTCGTCGGGAATGTCCGGCGACACGGCTTCACATTCGGCCGAGATCGCCGGCACGGTGCGCAGGCGCGCTTCCATCCCGGCCTGCTCGACACCCCGGGCAATCTGCCGGGCCATTTCGTTGGTCGAGCCGCTGCGGCTGTAATACAGCACCAGAATGTACGGCGCACTCATGGCAACAGTTCCAGGATCTGCTCGGGTGGGCGGCCGATCACGGCTTTGTCGCCGACCTCGAGAATCGGCCGCTCCATCAGTTTCGGGTGCGCGGCGATTGCCGCGATCAACTGCGCCTCGCTCAGGCTGGCGTCGGCCAGGTGGAGGGTTTTGTAGTCCTCTTCGCCGGTGCGCAGGAGTTGTCGGGCGCTGAGGCCGAGCTTTTTCAGCAAGCCCCGGATCTGCGCGGCGTCCAGCGGTTCATCCAGGTAGCGGACCACGGTCGGGGTCAGGCCACGGGCTTCGAGCAGCTCCAGCGCGCCGCGGGATTTCGAGCAGCGCGGGTTGTGATAAAGCGTCAGATCGGTCATGTGCGGGTCGCATTTGGCGTAAGGTGGCGGCTATTCTAACTGTGCTGCGCGTAATCCAGAACCTTGGGAGGCGATGGGTCGCAGGCGCATTCAATTTTGAACAAGGATTACGACATGACAAGGCGATTGGCAGCGGCATTCGCGATTTTCGCAGCGCTGATGCTGGGGGGCTGCGGCAACGATTACGGGATCGACCAGAACGGCCAGAAAGTCGCGGCCGAACGTCTGGACAAGCAGTGGCTGGTGCTCAATTACTGGGCGGAGTGGTGTGGGCCGTGCCGTACCGAGATCCCGGAGCTGAACACCCTGGCCGATCAATTGAAAGGCAAGAACATCGGCGTATTCGGGGTCAACTTCGACAACGTGCAGGGTGAAGAACTGAAAAGCGCCAGCGAAAAGCTGGGCATCAAGTTCACCGTGCTGGCACAGGACCCCAGCGAGATTTTCGACTTGCCGCGCAGCGAGGCGTTGCCGGTGACGTACATCATCGACAACAAGGGCAAGGTGCGTGAACAACTGATGGGCGAACAGACGGCGGCGGGCGTCATGGCCAAGCTGCAAGCATTGCAGGCGATCCACTGAGCGCGATGATCGATCCCGCGTGCGAGCGCGGGACCGATACTCACACAGGGCTCAACCCTCTTCGAGCCACCAGCGCAGTGGCTTGCCTTCGGCAGGCCAGAAGCGCATCTGCTCGATCGATGACACGTCCCAGCGCTGCACGCCTTCCAGCGCCTGGAGGAAACGCTTTTCCTGTTCCATGAGCGCAGGTGCACACAATTTGCGGGTGCTGCCGACCTTGCCGAAACTCAGCTTGTCGCCGTCCAGCGTGTAGGGCGCAAACCAGTGGTTGCAGCCGGCATTGCCATAGGCCCGGCCGTCTTCACCGAGGGTGATGGTCAGGTGGCTGTAATCCATCAATGGGCGCTCGCCAATCCACTCCAGAATGTAGCTGCGGTTCTGTTGCAGTTGGACCGGCTCGGCGGCGCAGCCCAGCAGGCTGGCACCGACCAGTGCGCTCAGAGCGAGGCGTTTCATCACGCAGGCTCCTGGCATTTCGGGCACAGGTGTTTCTCGCCAACGCTGCGCCAGCCAAGTTCGGCGATCCGCGCCGTGGCCGCAGGCTTTTCAGCCTTGTTGCCCAGCTTGGCGTCGACGGCGAACTCGAAGCTCAGTTCCCTGGCGCAGCTGTCGCAATTGACTTTCCAGGTGTGGATCGCCAGTTCGCCGAACACCGGGCCACTGGCCACCGCGACCCATTGACCGGGCGGGTTGATCAGGTGGCGTACCGTTTCGACGGTCAGGCGCATGGACAAGTCCTTGGCGCCCTTGAGGGTGACGACCAGCACGTCATTGTTGCGAATCGAGCCGCCGTTGCCGGTGACTTGATAACGCCCCGGCACCAGGGCGCGGCATTCGGTGAGGGTGTGTTGCGGGTTCATCAGGTTATAGCGGAAATCGTGTTCGACCATGGGTCCTCCAAATCTGCGCGGAATGCTAGCACGGACATCGGTGCCGCACTGCGCACAGAAGCGACCTTCGATCCGGTTCAGCCGACATCCACCTGGTTTTGCGGGTCGCCGGCCGCCCACGCGGCAATATTCTGCAATGTTGTCGCGGCGATGGCGCCCAGGGCTTCACGGGTCAGGAAGGCCTGGTGCGCGGTGACGATCACGTTGGGGAAGGTCAGCAGGCGGGCCAGCACGTCGTCCTGCAACGGCAGGTCGGAGCGGTCTTCGAAGAACAGCTGGGCTTCTTCCTCGTACACGTCCAGCCCCAGGTAACCCAATTGGCCCTCCTTCAAGGCATCGATCAGCGCCGGCGTGTCCACCAGGCCACCGCGCCCGGTGTTGATCAGCATGGCGCCGGGTTGCATGTGCGCCAGCGAATCGCGGTTGATCAGGTGTTTGCTGTGCGCGTTGAGCGGGCAGTGCAGGCTGATGATCTGCGATTGCGCGAGCAACTGCGGCAAGTCCAGGTAGCGCGCGCCCAGCGCTTCCACCTGCGGATTGGGATAGGGGTCGTAGGCCAGGAGCTGGCAGCCGAAGCCGTTCATGATTTTGGCAAAGGTCGCGCCGATCTGTCCGGTGCCGACCACGCCGACGGTCTTGCCCACCAGGTCGAAACCGGTCAGCCCATGCAGGCTGAAATCCCCTTCGCGGGTGCGGTTGTAGGCACGGTGCAAGCGACGGTTGAGCGCCAGGATCAGCGCCACTGCGTGTTCGGCCACCGCATGGGGCGAGTAGGCCGGAACCCGTACGATCGTCAGCCCCAGGCGCTTGGCCACGGCCAGGTCGACATGGTTGTAGCCGGCCGAGCGCAAGGCGATCAGGCGAGTGCCGCCTGCTGCCAGGTGTTCGAGCACGGGCGCGCCGAGGTCATCGTTGATGAACGCGCAGACCACTTCGTGGTGTTCGGCCAACGCCACGGTGTCCAGGCTCAGTCGTGCCGACTGGAAGTGCAGTTCGATGCCGGCGGGGAGGTCGGCGCCGAGAAAGCTGTCGCGGTCGTAAGTCTGGCTGCTGAAAAGAATCGTACGCATGGCATCCTCCTGGAAACTCAAAAACGGTTCGGCCGATCGAGGTGGGAGCGAGCCCGCTCGCCACGAGGGTGTGCCAGTCGAGCAATGTCGGCTGATACGCCACGATCACCGCAAAGCGGGTCTCGCGCTTTTATCCTAGCGCCGAGCGTGGTCAACGCCATTGCGCTGCATCAGGCATTTATGCGGGCCTGAGCCGCCAGTCGATTGATGGCCCGATCGAGTTCTTCCAGGGCGCCGGAGGCTTTCGGGTCCTGTTGCTTGAGCAGGGTTTCGCTGCGTTGGCAGGCCGCTCTGAGCTGCGGCACCCCGCAGTAGCGGGTCGCGCCATGCAGGCGATGCACCCGTTCGATCAACGCCGTGTGATCCTGGGTTTCGCGGGCCACACGGATCGCTTCGCGGTCGGCCTCCAGCGACGCCAGCAGCATTGCCAGCATGTCCGCCGCCAGATCCTGCTTGCCGGCGGCCAGGCGCAAGCCTTCTTCGTGATCCAGCACCTGCAGTTCATGGCCGCTGCCGTGGCTGTCGCTGGAACGCTCCGGAACCTGATTGCGCAGCGCCAGGCCGGTCCACTTCAACACCACCTGGGCCAGTTGTCTTTCACTGATCGGTTTGGTCAGGTAGTCGTCCATGCCACTTTGCAGCAAGGCGCGTTTTTCGTTGGCCATGGCGTGGGCCGTGAGGGCCACGATCGGCATCGGCGTGCTGTGCCGTTCACTTTCCCACTGGCGGATGCTCTCGGTACTCTGGCGTCCGTCCATGCCGGGCATCTGCACATCCATCAGCACCAGATCAAAGGTCTCGCTCTGCACGGCCTTGACCGCGGCATAACCGCTTTCCACGGCGAGAACCTTGGCCCCGAGGTCTTCGAGCAGGGTTTGCACCAGCAACAGGTTGGCCGGGTTGTCGTCGACACACAGCACTTTGGGGGCCCGGCTGGCCACCGGCTCGCCGGGCTCGCTGCGTTGCTGGCGCGGGTTGACCAGGTCGGACAGGGACCGGCGCAGCTTGCGCGTGCAGGCCGGTTTGGCCTGAAGCTGACTGTGCGGGTTGGGCACCGACAGGTGGAACAACGTCTGTTCGGTGGTCGGGCACAAAACCAGCACCTTGCAGCCGAGGTGCTCGAGGTCCCAGATATGCTGGTTGAGGCGCTCCGGCGGCATGTCGTTGCTGGTGATGCCGAGCACGGCGAGGTCGATGGCCTGGTCGGTCTGGTGCGCGCCCATCACGCCATTGGTCAGCCTTTCCAGGGTATTGAACGGCGTGACCTCCAGGCCACAATCCTCCAGTTGATGCTGCAATGCCTGGCGCGCCAGTTCGTGGTTTTCCAGGACCGCGACCCGCCGTCCGAGCAGCGGCGCACCGGGCATGTCCTCGGCATCGTCACGGGTTTTGGGCAGGCTCAGGCTGATCCAGAACTCCGAACCTTCGCCGGGCGTGCTGTCGACGCCAATCTCGCCGCCCATCTGCTCGATCAGGCGCTTGGAAATCACCAGACCCAGGCCCGTGCCGCCCGGCTGCCGGGACAGCGAGTTGTCGGCCTGGCTGAAGGCCTGGAAAAGGGCGCGCACATCCTCGTTGGACAAGCCGATGCCGGTGTCCTGGATGCTGATGCGCAATTGCACGCTGTCTTCGTGTTCGTCTTCGAGCATGGCGCGGGCGACGATGGTGCCTTCGCGGGTGAACTTGATCGCATTGCTCACCAGGTTGGTGAGGATCTGCTTGAGCCGCAACGGATCCCCCACCAGCGACAACGGCGTGTCGCGATACACTAGGCTCACCAGCTCCAGCTGTTTGGCATGGGCGGCGGGAGCGAGGATGGTCAGGGTGTCCTGGAGCAGGTCGCGCAGGTTGAACGGAATATGATCGAGCACCAGCTTGCCGGCCTCGATTTTCGAGAAGTCGAGGATCTCGTTGATGATGCCCAGCAGGCTGTCGGCGGATTTTTCGATGGTGCCCAGGTAATCGAGCTGGCGCGGTGTCAGTTCGCTTTTCTGCAACAGGTGGGTGAAACCGAGAATGCCATTGAGCGGCGTACGGATCTCATGGCTCATGTTGGCCAGGAATTCGGATTTGATCCGGCTCGCCTCCAGGGCTTCCTTGCGCGCCAGGTCCAGCTCGATGTTCTGGATTTCAATGGTTTCCAGGTTCTGGCGCACGTCCTCGGTGGCCTGGTCGATGCTGTGCTGCAACTCTTCCTGGGCGTTTTGCAGGGTGCCGGCCATGCGGTTGATGCCGGAGGCCAGTTCATCCAGCTCCTGGCTGCCGAGGGGCGGCAGGCGGGTTTCCAGGTGACCGTCCTTGAGCTGCGCCACCGCTTGCTGGATCTGGTTCAGCGGCCGGTTGATCGTGCGGCCCATGCGCAATGCCAGCAGCGCCGTGGCTGCCAGGCCTGCGCCGATCAGCAGCAGGCTGGCGAACAGGCTGCGATAGCCGCGCAGTAGCATGCCGTTGTGCGAGATTTCCAGTTCGACCCAGCCCAGCATGCGCTCGGTTTCCTCGGGAATCAGGTCGCCGGCGAGGTTGCGGTGCTTGCCGAACACCGGCAGCAGGTAACGGGTCGCGTCGTTGCCGCTGCGTCGCAGCATCTGCGAGCCGTTGCCCAGGGGGGCCTGATTGAGCATGGTCGGGCCGGCATGGGCGAGTGGCGTGCGGTCCGGGGCGAGGAAGGTCACCGCGCGCACGTCAGGGGTTTCCAGGGATTGGGTCGCGATGCGTTCGAGCAGTTCGGCGTCGTTGTGGCTCATGGCCGGGGCGACGAGAGGGGCGAGCTGTTCGGCGATCATTTCGCCGCGCTGCATGAGTTGGGCTTGCAGGTCCGATTGCTGCATCCAGGTGAAATAGCCGCCCAGCACCAGGGCCATCAGGCTGGTTGGAAGCAAGGTCAGCAACAGCACGCGGCCTTTAATTCCCAGTTTCTTGAGCACGCCACTCTCCTGCATCCAGCCATTTAGGAACCGGCGCGTACATCCGGCACGCGCCACCTGCGCAGTGTAGCGATTTGCTTGCGGGCAATCCTCGTAAAATTGATGTCGCCATTCGTCGGGCCGCTCGGGGTCTGGAGGTCGCGGGCAACGCTCGGCTTGCCCCTGGCGAGGCAATCTTGAATAATCGCCAACTGAGAATTATTTGCAGATAGTCATGACTCCCAATGCTGTTGGCCATCCCCGAATCCTCTCCATCGAAGACGACCTGGTGCTGGGTGCCTACGTGCACGAGCAACTGGGGCGCAGCGGTTTCCAGGTCACTTGGTGCCAGAACGGGCAGGAAGGCCTGGCGATGGCCCGCGAGAATACCTTCGACGTGGTGCTGATGGACATCCTGCTGCCGGGCCTGAATGGCTTGTCGGTGTTGACCGAGTTGCGCCAGAACCATTCCACCCCGGTGCTGCTGATGTCGGCGCTGGGGGCCGAGGCGGATCGCATCAGCGGTTTTCGTCTCGGTGCCGATGATTACCTGCCCAAGCCCTTCAGCATGGCTGAATTGCACGTGCGCATCGAAGCGATCCTGCGTCGCGTCGCGCTGGACCGCCGGCCGTCGGTCGAACCGCCGGTGCCGGCGGTGGACAGCCTGCGATTCGACGAGGAGCGCTTCGAGGTGTTCTATGGCGAACAGGCTGCCGGACTGACCCGCAGCGAATACCGCTTGCTCGACACCCTCAACCGCAACGGCGACGAAGTGTTGAGCAAGGCCTTCCTTTATCAGCACGTGCTGCAGCGCGGGTACGCGGCCCACGACCGCAGCCTCGACATGCACATCAGCCAGATCCGCCGCAAGCTCAAGGCCATCGGCTACACCGAGCGGGAAGTGCGCACGGTGTGGGGCAAAGGCTACGTCCTGGGGGCCGACCATGAAGTGGGCTGACCTGCCGGGGCGGCATTCGCTGTTCTGGAAACTTGCCTGCCTGCTGGTGGCGTTCTGTCTGCTGATGATCTGGCTGAGCTGGTCCTGGGGGCGCTACATGGAAGAGCGCAACCAGTTTCTCTCGGATGAAGCCCGGGGCACCCTGACCCGTTACGCCGCCGAAGCCGAACAGGCGTGGCGGCAGCGCCAGCGCCCCGGCGTCGATGCCTGGCTGCAGGTGATGCGTCAGCGCGAACAGGGTTGGTCGGTGGTCATCAGCGGCGATTTGCAGTCGTTGAGCAGTGAGGCGCTGACCGACTCGCAAATCGAGCGCCTGACTTTCCTGCGCGGCCTCGACTGGCCGATCCACAAGAAAAACCTGCCGTGGATGCGCGTGCCGTTTCCCGGCGATCCCTCCGCCGGCAGCCTGGTGATCCAACTGCCCCAGCGTTTCCAGCCTGGGCGCTATCAGGTGTTCTGGCGCGTGATCACCAATGTCGTCATCCCCGGGCTGTTCACCCTGCTGCTGTGCGTCGGGCTGTATCGCCTGCTGGTGGTGCCCCTCAATCAGCTGCGCGAACAGGCGAACGCCTGGCGTGCCGATCAACTGGGCGTGCGCCTGTCCAGCCGCACCACCAACCGCTCCGATGAACTGGGTGAGCTGGGCCGTGCGTTCGACCACATGTCCGAACGTCTGCAAAGCACCGTTGCGCTGCAACAACAGCTGTTGCGCGACTTGTCCCATGAACTGCGCACGCCCCTGAGTCGTCTGCGCGTGGCCAGTGAAGGCGAGCAAAACCTGACGCAACTGCGCGAGCGCATCGGCCGCGAAGTCGACGGCATGCAGCGCCTGGTCGAAGATACGCTGCAACTGGCCTGGCTCGACACCGAGCGCGCGCCGTTGCCCGACGAAGCGATCCAGATCCAGGCGCTGTGGGAAATGCTCACGGAAAACGCCTGCTATGAAAGCGCTTGCCCGGTGGGGCGCTTGCAGTGCCTGGTGGATTCCACCTGCTGGGTTCGCGGCAACCTCAACACACTGGCCCAGGCCTTGGAAAACATCCTGCGCAATGCCATCCGGCATTCCCCGACAGGCGGCATCGTGCGACTGGACGGGCGACGTGAAGGCCACTTCTGGCACCTGTGGCTGGAAGATGAAGGGGGCGGGGTGGCCGACAAGGATCTGGAACGGATCTTCTCACCGTTCATTCGCCTCGACGGCTCGCGACCGGGCAACGGCGGATTCGGCCTGGGCCTGAGCATCGCGCGAAACGCGGTACAGCGGCAGGGCGGGCAGATTTGGGCCGAGAACACCGGGGTTGGGTTGCGGGTGAATCTGCGGCTGGTGGCGGAGGTCGATGACGTGCCTGATGACGCTGTCGCGAGCATCGCTCCCACTCTGGACATGGGCCACCCAAAATGGGTGTGATCAACCCGGATCCCTGTGGGAGCGAGAGTGCCTTCGGGAGACTCTGAACCTCGCTTATTCCCATAAGCCATAAGCACCGCACTTTGCGTGATATGGCCCGTCAACGTTTGCCGGTATGATAGGCGCCCCCGCAGTCTGGATTGCGAATACGCCATGACCTTGCAGTACCCAACCATCGCCGATTGCGTCGGCAACACTCCGCTGGTCCGTTTGCAGCGCCTGCCTGGCGCCACCAGCAACACCCTATTGCTCAAGCTTGAAGGGAACAACCCGGCGGGTTCGGTCAAGGACCGTCCGGCGCTGTCGATGATCACCCGCGCGGAACTGCGCGGGCAGATTCACGCCGGCGATACGCTGATCGAAGCGACCTCGGGCAACACCGGGATCGCTTTGGCGATGGCGGCCGCGATCAAGGGTTACAAGATGATCCTGATCATGCCGGACAACTCCAGCGCCGAGCGCAAGGCGGCCATGACCGCCTATGGTGCCGAACTGATCCTGGTCACTCAGGAAGAAGGCATGGAAGGCGCCCGCGACCTCGCCCAGCGAATGGAAGCCGAAGGTCGCGGCAAGGTGCTGGACCAGTTCGCCAACGGTGACAACCCCGAAGCGCACTACACCACCACCGGCCCGGAAATCTGGCGCCAGACCGAGGGCACCATCACTCACTTCGTCAGCTCGATGGGCACCACCGGCACCATCATGGGCGTGTCGCGCTACCTCAAAGAACAGAATGACAACGTGCAGATCCTCGGCCTGCAGCCGATGGAAGGCGCATCGATCCCGGGCATCCGTCGCTGGCCGCAGGAATACCTGCCGAAGATCTACCAGGCCGATCGCGTGGATCGCATCATCGACATGGCGCAAAGCGAGGCCGAGGACGTGACCCGTCGCCTGGCCCGCGAAGAGGGCATCTTCTGTGGCGTGTCCTCCGGCGGTGCCGTGGCCGGGATGCTGCGTCTGTCCAAAGAAGTTGAAAACGCGGTGATCGTCGCGATCATCTGCGACCGTGGCGACCGTTACCTGTCGACCGGCATTTTCGACGCGCCCAACTGATGGCCAGACACGAGAGAGGCCTGCGCTTCCAGCCCACGGGTGGCAGCAAGGCCGCGCAAATCCCGACCGGCAAAAAGCAGCGCCTGCGTATCGAGCGCCTGGCCAATGACGGTCGCGGCATCGCGTTTTTCGAAGGGCGTACCTGGTTCGTCCTCGGCGCCCTGGCCGGCGAGGAGGTCGAGGCGCGGGTGTTGGGTGCCCATGGCAAGGTGGTCGAGGCGCGCACCGAGCGCGTGTTCCAGGCCAGCGAGCTGCGTCGCCCGGCACCGTGCGCCCATGCCGGTCGCTGCGGTGGTTGCAGTGTTCAGCATCTGCCTCACGGCGAACAGCTTGCCCTGAAACAGCGCATGCTTGCCGAGCAATTGTCCAAGGTCGCCGGCGTCGAGCCCGAAGAGTGGGCTGCGCCATTGAGCGGGCCGGAACTGGCCTACCGCCGACGCGCCCGGGTGGCGGTGCGCTGGGACATCAAGACGAAGCAACTCGAGGTCGGTTTTCGCGCCGCTGGCAGCCAGGACATCGTGGCGATCGACGAATGCCCGGTGCTGGTACAGCCCTTGCAACCGATCATGACGCGCCTGCCGGAGATGTTGCGGCGCTTGAGCAAGCCTCAGGCATTGGGGCATGTGGAGTTGTTCAGCGGTTCGAAGCTGGCGGTCCTGCTGCGGCACATGGCACCGTTGTCCGACGCCGACATGACGATTCTCAAGGAGTTCTGCGCGTTCCATGAGGCGCAGTTGTGGCTGCATGGCGAGGGCGAACCGCAGCCGGTAGACGCCGATCAGCCCCTGGGCTATCGCCTCGAACAGTGGGACCTGGAGCTGGCCTACCGGCCGGGTGATTTCATCCAGGTCAACGCCGCGGTCAACGAGGCGATGGTCGCCCAGGCGCTGGCGTGGTTGAAACCAACAGCGGATGAGCGCGTTCTCGATCTATTCTGTGGTTTGGGCAACTTCGCCTTGCCGCTGGCCAAAACCGTTCGCGAAGTGGTGGCGGTCGAAGGTGTGCAGGCGATGGTGGAGCGGGCGGCCGCGAACGCCGCTGGGAACAATCTGCATAACGCGTCGTTTTTTCAGGCCGATTTATCCCAGCCTTTGACCGATGCCGAATGGGCGCGCGAAGGCTTTTGTGCGGTACTCTTGGACCCACCGCGTGACGGCGCTTTCGAGGTGGTGCGCAAGCTCAGGACGCTAGGCGCCGAACGGTTGGTGTATGTGTCGTGCAACCCTGCAACTCTGGCGCGCGATACGGTCGAATTGATCAAGCAGGGCTACCGGTTAAAACGTGCCGGGATTCTCGATATGTTTCCTCAGACGGCACATGTCGAGGCCATGGCGTTATTTGAAGCGAGCTAGGACGGCTCGTCTGGTCCGACTGACCCGCCCGTGCAGCACTCGTCATGGCCCCGCGAGTGCACCCGGCAACGAAGGTCAGCGATTTGACGCATTGAATCTGCGTCGTAGGGAAGGTAAAGCAAGATGGTACAGGTGAGAGCACACCAGCCGATCAACACCGACGGCAGTATCAATCTCGAGGCTTGGCTCGATCATGCGGTCAGTGTCGATCTGGCACTGGATCGCGAAGCCTTGAAAGAGGCATGCGAGTTCGCTCGCACGTCAGAACAACAGGCCAATGCGGCGAAAAACCTCTGGTCCGAAGGGACCTCGAGTTTCAGCACCGGCCTTGAGATCGCCGAGATTCTCGCCGACCTCAAACTCGATCAGGACTCCCTGGTCGCTGCGGTCCTGTACCGCGGCGTGCGCGAAGGCCAGATCCCGCTGCCCGCCGTGAGCCAGCGCTTCGGTCCGGTGGTCGCCAAACTCATCGACGGCGTGTTGCGCATGGCGGCGATCAGCGACAGCCTGAGCCCGCGCAAATCCATGGTGATGGGCACCCAGGGCCAGGTGGAAAACCTGCGCAAGATGCTCGTGGCCATGGTCGATGACGTGCGTGTCGCGCTGATCAAGCTGGCCGAGCGCACCTGCGCGATCCGTGCGGTGAAAAATGCCGATGACGAGAAGCGCAACCGCGTGGCCCGTGAAGTCTTCGACATCTACGCCCCCCTGGCACACCGCCTGGGCATCGGTCACATCAAGTGGGAGCTGGAGGACTTGTCCTTCCGCTACCTCGAGCCCGATCAATACAAGCAGATCGCCAAGCTGCTCCACGAGCGACGCCTGGATCGCGAGCGGTTCATCAGCGACGTGATGAGCCAGCTCAAGAGCGAATTGCAGGCCACCGGCGTTGAAGCCGATATCAGCGGCCGGGCCAAGCACATCTATTCGATCTGGCGCAAAATGCAGCGCAAAGGCCTGGAATTCAGCCAGATCTACGATGTGCGTGCGGTTCGCGTGCTGGTGCCGGAAATGCGCGATTGCTACACCGCACTCGGCATCGTCCACACCTTGTGGCGACACATCCCGAAAGAATTCGACGACTACATCGCCAACCCGAAAGAGAACGGCTACCGCTCGCTGCACACCGCCGTGATCGGTCCCGAAGGCAAAGTGCTGGAAGTGCAGATCCGCACCCACGCCATGCACGAGGAAGCCGAGCTGGGCGTTTGCGCGCACTGGCGCTACAAGGGCACCGACGTCAAGTCCAGTTCCAACCATTACGAAGAGAAAATATCCTGGCTGCGTCAGGTGCTCGAGTGGCATGAAGAGTTGGGCGATATCGGCGGGCTGGCCGAACAGCTGCGTGTCGATATCGAACCGGACCGGGTCTACATTTTCACCCCGGACGGACACGCCATCGACCTGCCCAAGGGCGCGACGCCGCTGGACTTCGCCTATCGCGTGCATACCGAAATCGGTCACAACTGCCGTGGCGCGAAAATCAACGGGCGTATCGTACCGCTCAACTACAGCCTGCAAACCGGTGAGCAGGTCGAGATCATCACCAGCAAGCACGGCACGCCGAGCCGCGACTGGTTGAACCCGAACCTGGGTTACATCACCACCTCGCGGGCACGGGCGAAGATTGTCCACTGGTTCAAACTCCAGGCGCGCGACCAGAACGTCGCGGCCGGTAAAACCCTGCTCGAACGTGAACTCAGTCGCCTCGGCCTGCCGGCCGTGGACTTCGACAAGCTGGCCGACAAGGCCAACATGAAGACGGCTGAAGACATGTACGCGGCGTTGGGCGCTGGTGACTTGCGTCTGGCGCAACTGGTGAACCTGGCGCAGCAACTGGTCGAGCCGGAACGCGGCAACGAGCAGCTGGAACTGATCCCGCGCAAGGCCAGCGGCTACAAGCCGGGCAAGCGCGGCGACATCCAGATCCAGGGCGTCGGCAACCTGATGACGCAGATGGCCGGCTGCTGCCAGCCGCTGCCGGGGGATGCCATCGTCGGCTACATCACCCAGGGTCGCGGCGTCAGCATCCACCGCCAGGACTGCGCCTCGGTGCTGCAACTGGCCGGGCGCGAGCCTGAGCGGATCATCCAGGTCAGTTGGGGCCCGGTGCCGGTGCTCACCTATCCGGTGGACATCATCATCCGTGCCTACGACCGTTCCGGGTTGCTGCGTGACGTCTCGCAGGTCCTGCTCAACGAGCGGATCAACGTGCTCGCGGTCAATACCCGCTCGAACAAGGAGGACAACACGGCGTTGATGTCCCTGACCATCGAGATTCCGGGACTGGATGCGCTGGGGCGGTTGCTGGGAAGGATTTCCCAGTTGCCGAACATCATTGAAACCCGGCGTAACCGTACCCCTTGAAGATGGCCATCCTGTGGGAGCGAGCCTGCTCGCGATGAAGGCGTGTCAGTCCTGTCAATGTTGACTGACACACCCTCATCGCGAGCAGGCCCGCTCCCACAGGCTTTTGTGGTGAGACATACATGATGTACAGCCTCGATGACCTGCTGCACCTGATGAGCCGTCTGCGTGACCCGCAATTCGGCTGTCCCTGGGATATCAAGCAAACCTACGCCAGCATCGTCCCGCACACCCTCGAGGAAGCCTACGAGGTGGCCGATGCCATCGAGCGCGGCGATTTCGATCACCTGCAGGGCGAGCTGGGTGATTTGCTGTTCCAGGTGGTTTACTACAGCCAGCTGGCCCGCGAGGAGGGGCGCTTCGAATTTGCCGGCGTCATCGACAGCATCACCCGCAAGCTGATCCGCCGCCACCCGCACGTGTTCCCCACCGGGGACCTGTATGCGCCGCTGGATGTTCCGCGCCTGAGCGAGGAACAGGTCAAGCAGCGCTGGGAAGCGATCAAGGCCGAGGAGCGCGCCGAGAAGTCCGAGGCGCCGCAGCAGTTGTCATTGCTCGACGACGTGCCTGCCGCACTGCCGGCCCTGTCGCGTTCGGCCAAGCTGCAAAAGCGCGCGGGGCAGGTGGGGTTCGATTGGCCCGATGCGTTGCCGGTGCTGGACAAGGTGCGCGAAGAGCTCGACGAAATCCTCGAGGCGATGGCCGACAACGACCCGGCGGCGATTGCCGATGAAGTGGGCGATCTGCTGTTTTCCGTGGTCAATCTGGCGCGGCATCTGAAGGTCGATCCGGAAGCCGCCTTGCGCGGCGCCAACGGCAAGTTCGAAAGACGCTTCCGTTTTATCGAACAGGCATTGCGCGACACCCACCGACCCATGGAAGATTGCACCCTCGAAGAGTTGGACGCCCTGTGGGGCGAAGCCAAACGTCAGGAAAAGAATTTGCCCAACTGCGGTTGAGCAGTGGCCCAAGCGAGAAACAAGCACCATGAGCATTTCCCTTCGCGACCAGTTGCTCAAAGCAGGGCTGGTCAATCAAAAGCAGGCCAAACAGGTCGGCAAAGAGAAGCAGAAACAGCAGCGTCTGGCCCACAAGGGGCAGATCGAACTCGATGACTCGCAGCAGCGCGCTGCCCTGGAAGCCAAGGCCGAGAAGGTCAAGCGCGACCAGGAGTTGAACCGTCAGCAGCAGGAGAAGGCAGAGGCCAAGGCCCGTGCCGCGCAGGTCAAGCAATTGATCGAAGTCTCGCGCCTGCCGAAGCTGACCACCGAGGACTACTACAACTTCGTCGACGACAAGAAGGTCAAGCGCCTGTGCGTCAACACGCTGATGCGCAACAAGCTCAGCAACGGTTCGCTGGCCATCGTGCACCATGCCGGCGGCTACGAAGTGATCCCCCGTGAAGCGGCCCTGAAGATCCAGGAGCGCGATCCACAGCGCATCGTGCAGCTGAACGTGCAGACCGAAGAAGCGGCGGCCGAGGACGATCCGTACGCGGCCTACAAGATCCCTGACGACCTGATGTGGTAATCGGTCGCGTCCAACGACAAACCCCGCTCATGGCGGGGTTTGTCGTTTCAATGCTGTCGTTGGCTCAGGCTGATCGTAATTCCCGTTGCCGTTCCTGGAGTTCCAGCTCGGCCTTGTAGTTATGAGCATCGATCTCGTTATGGAACATCCCGACCAGCAAGTCCTGTTGATGCACATCCCAGATCCGTACGCCGGCGGCTACGCCTTCATGGGACATGTGTGAATCGTCGCGTTCAGTCACTTTTACAGTCATCTGCTAGCTCCAATCTCTGTTATCTGCAGCAAGGCGTGTGCAGGTCTCTGTTATAGAGTTTGATAGCGAGCTAAGTAAATCGACGAATTTGGTAATGATTTGTTGCCAAAACCGCAACAGTGCTACAGCCCGCCAATTACGCGACATTCGGTCGCAGGGCGGTTGGTTGCATGACAAAAGCTTCATGTTTGTGAAGCGCAACGGGGAGGGCAGGGCTCGAGTTTTCTCCCGGGCAAAAAAACGCCCCGAACCAGTCGGGGCGTTTTCAGGTACGGCTCAGCAGCGGGAAATTACTTGCCTTCCCAGCGCTTGAGGACCAGCGTCGCGTTGGTGCCACCGAAACCGAAGCTGTTGCTCATCACGGTGTCGATCTTGGCGTTTTCGCGGGTCTTGGTCAGAACGGGCAAGTCAGCCACTTCCGGGTCCAGCTCGTCGATGTTGGCGGAGCCGGCGATGAAGTTGCCTTCCATCATCAGCATGCAGTAGATCGCTTCGTGAACGCCGGCGGCGCCCAGGGAGTGACCCGACAGGCTCTTGGTGGAGCTGATGGCCGGTGCCTTGTCGCCGAACACTTCACGCACACCTTTCATTTCCGCGACGTCGCCGACCGGGGTCGACGTGCCGTGGGTGTTCAGGTAGTCGATCGGGGTGTCGACGGTGGACAGCGCCTGCTGCATGCAGCGGATCGCACCTTCGCCACTTGGGGCAACCATGTCGTAGCCGTCGGACGTCGCGCCGTAGCCAACGATTTCCGCGTAGATCTTCGCGCCACGGGCCAGGGCGTGTTCCAGCTCCTCGACCACGACCATGCCGCCGCCACCGGCGATGACGAAACCGTCACGGTCGGCGTCGTAGGCGCGGGAGGCTTGTTCCGGCGTGTCGTTGCGCTTGCTGGACAGGGCGCCCATGGCGTCGAACAGGAACGACTGGCTCCAGTGTTCTTCTTCACCGCCGCCAGCGAACACGATGTCCTGCTTGCCCATCTGGATCTGTTCCATGGCGGTACCGATGCAGTGAGCACTGGTGGCGCAGGCGGAAGCGATGGAGTAGTTCAGGCCCTTGATCTTGAACGGCGTGGCCAGGCAGGCGGAAACGGTGCTGCTCATGGTCCGCGTGACGCGGTATGGGCCAACGCGCTTCACGCCTTTCTCGCGCAGGATGTCCAGCGCTTCCATCTGGTTGAGCGTGGACGCGCCGCCGGAGCCGGCGATCAGGCCGGTACGCGGGTTGGACACTTGCTCTTCGGTCAGGCCGGAGTCGGCGATGGCGTCTTTCATGGCCAGGTAGGCGTAAGCCGCCGCGTGGCCGACGAAACGATAGATCTTGCGATCGATCAGTTCTTCAAGGTTGAGGTCGATGGAGCCGGAAACCTGGCTACGCAGACCCATTTCGGCATATTCCGGGTTGAACCGGATGCCCGGGCGACTTGCACGCAGGTTAGCGGAGACGGTCTCTTTGTCATTGCCCAGGCACGAAACGATGCCCAGACCAGTGATAACGACGCGGCGCATGCGGATAACCCTTAGAAGTTGTCAGTGGAGGTGAAAACGCCGACCCGGAGGCCTTCGGCGGTGTAGATTTCGCGACCGTCGACAGTCACCGAACCGTCGGCGATGGCCAGGTTCAGCTTGCCCTTCAGGACGCGCTTGATATGAATGTTATAGGTGACTTTCTTGGCGGTCGGCAGGACCTGACCGAAGAACTTCACTTCGCCCGAGCCCAGGGCGCGGCCGCGGCCTGGCAGACCTTGCCAGCCGAGGAAGAAACCGACCAGTTGCCACATGGCGTCGAGGCCCAGGCAACCTGGCATCACCGGATCACCTTCGAAGTGACAGGCGAAGAACCACAGGTCCGGATTGATATCCAGCTCGGCGACCAATTCACCTTTGCCGTACTTGCCACCCTCTTCGCTGATCAGGGTGATGCGATCAACCATCAGCATGTTCGGGGCGGGCAGTTGCGCGTTACCTGGGCCGAACAGCTCACCGCGACTGCAGCGCAGCAGGTCTTCCCGGGTAAAGGCGTTTTGTTTGGTCATGCGAGCTCCTCAATAATCCCATGCGGCAGGTGGGGCAAATCTTCCCGGCCGATCGAAGCGTTCATGCCTCGAGCCGGCAGCCTACTCATAGACTATTGCGTTGTGGTGAAAGTCACAGCACCAAGGACATGAAAGTACACTTGTGCACTGAAATTATTATACAAGCCCCTTTTCGGGCCTGTTCGGGTGCCTAAGACTGCCGCAATTTCGCTTTCCACGCCAGTCGCATATGCTCGAAAGGCCTGTATTACTGCACCCATCGTTGGAGAATCTGCTGCAAATCCGCACGTTTGAACGGCTTGGCCAGGTAATCGTTCATTCCTGCCGACAGGCAGGTTTCCCGGTCGCCCTGCAAGGCGTTTGCGGTCAACGCGATGATCGGCAGATCGGCGCAACCGGGCAGTTGGCGAATCTGGCGGGTGGCTTCGTAGCCATCGATGATCGGCAGCCGGCAGTCCATCAGGATGGCTTCGAAAATCAGGCTCTCGGCACTGCGCACGGCCTGGGCACCGTCGGTGGCGACGCTCACGGTAAAGCCCAGGCTGCGCAACATGGCTTCGATGACGGTCTGGTTGACTGGATTGTCCTCGACCAGCAGCACATTGCGACCTGCGCCATCGCCGCTGCCGGTTTGCGCCCGGGGCGTCAGCACCGGCAACGACTGTTTATACAGCGCCAGCGGGATTTCCAGGGTGAACGCCGAGCCGAGACCTTCTTCACTCTGGGCACGCAACGTGCCGCCCATGCGTTCGGCCAGGGTGCGGGCAATCGGCAATCCGAGCCCGGTGCCGCCGTAACGCCTGGAAATCGAGCTGTCCGCTTGCTGGAAGGCATTGAACATCGACTCCAGGCTGTCGGCCGGGATGCCAATGCCGCTGTCGCGCACGGTGCAGGTGAACCACAGCAGTTCGTGGTCCAGCGATTGCCACTGCGGTTCGATGCTCACCCGGCCCTGTTCGGTGAACTTCAGCGCATTGCCCACCAGGTTCACCAGGATCTGCCGGATGCGCGTCGGGTCGCCCTGAACCTGCAAGGCGTGCATGTCCTCGGGGATCCGCAACGCCAGGTCGAGCCCGCGCTGGGCCGCGCTGTGCTGGAACGACTGGGCGCAACTGCTGATCAGGTCGGCCAGGTTGAACGCAATGTGCTCCAGCTCCAGTTCCGAGCGTTCGATGCGCGAGAAATCGAGAATGTCGTTGATGACTTTGAGCAGGTGTTCGGTGGACTCCGAGGCCAGCGCCGCATACTCGACCTGCTCCTCGGTCATCTCGGTGGTTTCCAGCAACTGCAACATACCGAGCACGCCATTCATCGGCGTGCGCAGTTCGTGGCTCATCATCGCGAGGAAATCGGATTTGGCGTTGTTGGCCTTTTCCGCTTCTTCGCGGGTCTGGATCAACTGCGCCATGGCCTGGTGCTGTTCACGGCTGGCCTGTTCGAGGCCGCTGGCCAGGTTGTTGATGTGCTGCGACAGCGCGCCCAGTTCGGTGTCGTCGACAATCGGCAACGGGGTCGTGTAGTCGCCGCTCTGGATCGCCTTCACCGCGTTGCCGATGTCGCGGATCGGCTGCGACAGGCTGCCGGCCAGGCGCCGGGCGATCAGGTAGGTGAACAGCAGGGCAAACAGCGCCAGGATGCCGGCCTTGAACAGGATCTCCTGCTGGCGTTTGCTGAACGCGTCGCTGGACAGGCCGACGATCACCCGGCCCAGGTAGTCCTCGCCGGGCGCCGCGCTGGCGACCTTGCTGCCCTGGAAGAAATCATTGTGCAACGCGATCCGCTGCAGCCGTACCGGTGCCTGGAACACTTCGACCTGTTGCGAGCGGGTGTGGGTTTCCGAGGGATGCTCGACGTACACCAGAATCCGGTTGGCGCTGTCCTGGACCTCCAGAAAGCGTACGTTCGGTGTGGCCAGGGTGGCCTTGAGCAAGCTGTCGAGCACTTCGTTGTTGCCGGAAATCACCCCGTATTCCGCCGCAGGGGCCAGTTGATTGGCGATCAGTTGACCGGTGTGGTTCAGCTCCTGGCGCAAGTCCTGGATTCGCACGAAGGTGAAGAAGCTGATCAGCAGCAAGGTCAGCAACAGGGCCGGGCCGAGGCTGATGATCTGCGTACGGGTGTTGATGTCCCAACGACGACGGAAAGTCATGGGCGGCTTTCTCCTGCAGCCAACTGTGTTGCGACCAGCGCTTCATCGATCTGTTCAATACCTAATGAACGAGCCACTTGCGGGTTACTCAAGACTTTGAAGTGATTGGCGTAATGCGTGCGTGGCCAGGTGGCCGTTGGCCGGTCGAGCAATTCGTCGAGAATGGCCAGCCAGTCGCTCTGGTCGCTGTAGCTGCTGGCCAGGCTGCCGGCCCTGACGAAGCCGGCGTTCGGGCCGATCAGTGCGGTTTGTCGCGCGTAGCTGCTGAGCAGCAGGTTTTTCGCGGTCCTGGGGTTGTACAGGTCGGGGTCGTCGAGGCCCAGCAGCACGTCGCTGTTTTTCAGCAGGGCCTGCAACGGGCGGCTGTCATGGGTGTTGTCCCAGCGCTGGGTGACGATATCCAGGTTCAGCGCTTGGGCGGCCTGACGCAGTTCGTTCAGGAGAAATTCGCTGTGATGGTCGTACAGCACGCCGACCCGCCGGGCTTGAGGCAGCAGGCGGCGGATCAGGTGCAACTGCCGCTGCGGCGGTGGGTCGCTCCATAGCAGACTCAAGCGTGGCGGTTGCGTTGTTCCCAGTCGCTGACGGGCCTGCAGGCGGCTGATGCGCAGCACCAGCGTCGCCGGGCCCAGGTCCTCCTGCAGACGCCAGTCGAGGCTCGGCAGGTCCAGCAGGATCAAGCGGGTTCTGCCGGGCAACTGACTCGGCGTCGGCAGACTGGCCACCGATTGAAAACGGATGGTGTCATCGGGACGCAGTTCGCCCAAGGCGGTCGCGAAGTCCTGTATGCCGGGGCTGTCGTCGGCGCCGATGAGCAGGATGTCCTCGGCGCAGGCCGACAGGCTCACCAGCCAACTGGCCAATAGCAGGCAGACCCCGGCCAGCAGGTGGCCAAGGTTTGCCATCTTGCGCGACGCACGCGGGCCCATCTAGAACATCAGCTCCGCGCTGAAGTACATCACTCGGCGCTGGTCATAACGGTTATCGATGAACGTGGTGGGTTGATGATCGAGGCGCTGCTGCAGCACGCCCGCCAGTTCCAGGCTGGCCTTGCCCAGGCCAATGCGCCTGGCGATGCGCGTATCGACCCGCTCGAAGCGATAACCGTTGAGCGCATCGTCACCATAATAGAAGAGCGCACTGTTCCAGCCCTGGCCCCAGTTGCGCAGCCAGCCGGCGGAGCCACTGTTGCGGGCGGTCTGCCGGGCATCCAGCGGATTGCTCGCCTGGGCATCGACATAGGCGTAGCTCAGGCGCAGCCGGTCGGCGCTGCCCAGGCGCCAGTCGAGCTGGGTTTCTGCCCCGGTAAAACGCGAGCTGTTGGCATTGCTGGCGATGTACTGGTTGTTGCGCAGGGGTTCGCTGACCATGCCGGTGATTTCGTCGTGGAACGCCTTCACGTCCACGGTCAGCCCCCAATCGGCGAAAAAGCCGTTATAGCCCACTTCCCTTGAACGCATGCGTTCCTTGTCGAGGTCGCCGGGGCCGCGGGTCCTGACGAAATAACGGGCGCTGCTCTGGCCGTAGGCAGCGGGTTGCAGGTTGGTGACGCGGTAGCTCCAGTTGACGTTGTTCTCGAACATGTCCGGCGAGCGGATGGCTTGCGAATACACCGCGCGCAATCCGTGTCGCGGGTTGATCAGGTAGTTGACCGCCATTCGCGGGGTCAACGAACTGCCGGTCAATTGCGTGTCCTCGAACATCGCACCGCCCTGCAACAACCAGTGCTCGGTCGCCCGCCATTCGAGCTGGCCGAAGACACGCCAGGTTGTGTCATCGAACTTGCCATTGAAGTAGGTCTCGGAATCGGCTAGGTCGTAACGATAGTTCATGCCGCTGACCAGCCGCAGGCTGTCGGACAGGCTGAGGGTGTCCTGCAGTTCGAGGTCGTAGCGCGTCTCGCGGATGCTCTGGTCGATGTCGCCGCACAGGGTCTGGCTGGCGCCGGCGCGCCACTGATCCAGCACTTTATTGGCCAGGGCCTGTTCCGCCGCCGTGCCGGCCGGCGCACCGGGACCCAGGTAGCGCTCGATATTACGCGCCAGGCGCTCGGTGTAGTTCGGGTCGAGTTGCCAGAGCGAGGTCAGCTCGGGGCTGAACGAAACCTCGGCATCGCAGGCACGCCATGTCTGCTGGCGATCCCAATGCTGGGCCGAGCCCTGGATGTAAAGGCTGTGCTCAGGGTTGATGTCCAGGTTCCAGCGCAGGGAGCCGGCGTAGTCGTTGGCGACCACATCGGAATCGTTCCCGGCGGCGGTAATCCCCGAGAACACCGGGCGATAGGTATAAGGTCGTTGATTGCTTCCTTCCTTGGCATTGAGTTGCCAATCGAGGCTCTGCCGTTCGTCGAGCATCTGGCTGACCGCGAGATTGAAGCGATTGAGACGACGGCTGTCGCGGTAATCGGCGCCGCGCCGATCGGAATCGAAGCCGTCGTCCTGCTGGCCGGACAGCGACAGGCGCAAATCCCCGGTGTCCCAATCCACACCCTGGCTGGCATAGAAGTCGTCGATGCCACGCTGGCCGCGGCTGACCTTGAGTCGCGTGCCGTGGCTGTCGGCCGGGTTGCGGGTGATGACGTTGACCACCGCCATCAGGGCATTGGCGCCATAGCTGACGGTATTCGGGCCGCGGAAGACTTCGATGCGCTCGATGTCTTCCATGGCCACCGGAATATCGCTCCAGTCCACCGTGGCCAGGCCGGCGCGGTACACCGAGCGGCCGTCGATCAGCACCTGCAGGCGCCGGGCATCGCTGGCGTTGGTGCCATGGTAATTCACCGTGGGCTGGTTGCCCGTGACATTGCCGACCATCATGCCCGGCACCAGGCGCAACAATTCGCTGATGTCACGGGCGCCGCTGCTGGTGATCAGTTCACTGTCGATCACTGTCATGCTGCCGGGCACCGCGGCCGGCGACTGCTTCAGGCGCGTCGCGGTCAGCACCTGTGGCAGCGGTTCGCTGTCGAGAAACAGGTCGTCGGCCAGCAATGGCGGGCTGAAGATCAACGCCAGAACCAGCGGCGAACGAGGCGAAGCAGGGCCAAACGACACGACACATCCTTGATAGCGAATCACTGGCGCGCATGTTAACCGAGCCGATCGGCTTTTTCAGTCACGATGACCGCATTTTCCTCGCAATAAGTGATCTTCTTCTGACAAGAGCCGGTAATTGATGCGGGGGCTGTCCGTCACTGGGCCGCTCCGTATAATGCCGGCATCGCCACTGGTATGGATTAACGGATTGCATATGACTGAACAGCGCCCGATTGCGGTTCTGGGAGGCGGAAGTTTTGGTACCGCCGTGGCTAACCTGTTGGCCGAAAACGGGCATCAGGTCCGCTTGTGGATGCGTGACCCCGAACAGGCCGAGGCCATTCGAGTCAATCGCGAGAACCCGCGCTACCTCAAGGGCATCAAGGTGCTGGCGGCCGTAGACCCGACCACGGACCTGCTGGCAACGCTCGACGCGTGCGAGCTGTGTTTCGTTGCGTTGCCGTCCAGTGCGTTGCGTTCGGTGCTCGCGCCCCATGCGCAACGCCTGAGCGGCAAGATGCTGGTGAGCCTGACCAAAGGCATCGAAGCCCACACATTCAAGCTGATGAGCGAGATCCTCGAAGAGATCGCGCCGCAGTCACGCATCGGCGTCTTGTCCGGGCCGAACCTGGCCCGTGAAGTTGCCGAGCATGCGTTGACCGCCACGGTGGTCGCCAGTGAAGACGAAGAACTCTGCCAGCAGGTCCAGGCCGCCTTGCACGGTCGCACCTTTCGCGTGTACGCCAGCGCCGACCGGTTCGGCGTGGAGTTGGGCGGGGCGCTGAAAAACGTCTATGCGATCATCGCCGGCATGGCGGTGGCGCTGGGCATGGGCGAAAACACCAAGAGCATGCTGATCACCCGTGCTCTGGCGGAAATGACCCGTTTCGCGGTGAATCAGGGGGCCAACCCGATGACGTTCCTCGGGCTGGCGGGCGTGGGTGACCTGATCGTGACCTGCTCTTCACCCAAGAGCCGTAACTATCAGGTCGGGTTTGCCCTCGGACAGGGCTTGAGCCTGGACGAAGCGGTGACGCGCCTGGGCGAAGTTGCCGAGGGGGTGAACACCCTGAAAGTGCTCAAGGCCAAGGCCCAGGAAGTCGGTGTGTACATGCCGCTGGTCGCCGGACTGCACGCAATCCTGTTCGAAGGGCGCACGCTCAACCAGGTGATTGAACTGCTGATGCGTGGCGAACCGAAGACCGACGTAGATTTCATTTCCACCAGTGGTTTCAACTGATCACGTTTCAGACAAGGGCATTGCACATGAACGATCCGAAAGTAGAAGCCAAGTACGAATCCATCCTGCTGCGGGTGTTGTGGATGATCGTCTTCCTGCTGGTCTGGCAGGTGGCGCAGTTCATCCTCGGCGCCGTGGTGCTGGTGCAACTGGTCTATCGATTGTTCTATGGCGCCCCGAACGCCAGCCTGATGAATATCGGCGACAGCCTGAGCCAGTTCCTGGCCCAGATCGGTCGTTTCGGCACGTTTCACAGCGACCAGAAGCCCTGGCCGTTCGCCGACTGGCCGGCGCCGCGTACGCCGGAGGGTGAAGCACCGCACACCGTGGCGCCTGCACCGCATCCGGTCCGAGATGAGGAACCCAAGCTATGAAACTCTGGGTATTGCGTCACGGTGAAGCCGAACCCTACGGCAGTCGTCCAGACTCGGAACGGGCGTTGACAGCCCACGGTCGAGAGGAAGTGTTGCGTTCGGCTGCCGAGTTGATGGGCACACCGATCACGGCCATCTACGCCAGCCCTTACCTGCGCGCACAACAAACCGCCGAGATCGTGAGGACGGCCCTGGGCTTCGCTCCGGACATTCGCACCGTCGAATGGCTGACCCCCGACAACCGCCCGCAAGCGGTGGCCGAGCAGTTGGTGTCGGTCGACAACGCGCTGCTGGTCAGCCACAACCCGCTGGTGGGTAACCTGCTGGGCTACCTGCAAAACGGTCATGTGCAGGACCCCGAAACGGTCAAGACCGCGGGCCTGGCCGAGCTGGAGGGCGACTTGCCGCTGGCCGGAGCGATGAAGCTCAACGGGATCAAGCACCCAGGCTGAAAAGACCCGACCCCTGTTGGGGCGAGCAGGCTCGTTCCCACGAAGGGCCCGTCGGGATGTGTATCTTTATGTGAAATAGTCAACCAAGCAACCGCTTGGTTGGCTACGCTTGCTCCAGACCAAAAAAAACAAAGGAGCGATTCGCATGTCTGCTGCTTTCCGTTTGCCGCTGGACGTCTTCTACGAGCGTGAAGCCCGCCATCCCCGTCAGCGCTACCTGGTTCAGCCGGTGGGCGGCGGTCAGGTGCAGACCCTGACCTGGGAAGACGTCGGCCATCAGGCCCGTTGCGCCGCGCACTGGCTGCGGGCACGCGAATTGCCGCAGGGCAGCCACATCGCCCTGATATCGAAAAACTGCGCGCACTGGATCATCGCCGACCTGGCAATCTGGATGGCCGGACACGTGTCGGTGCCGTTGTACCCCAACCTCACCGCCGACTCCGTGGCACAAGTGCTGCAACATTCCGAAGCGGCACTGGTGTTCATCGGCAAGCTCGATGACTGGCCCGGCATGTCCCGTGGGGTCAGCGCCGACCTGCCTACCATCAGCCTGCCGCTGCATCCGCCGGGCACCTTCGATTTCAGCTGGGCCGACCTGCAGGCCAGCTCCCCGATCCAGGACAATCCGACGCCCGCCGCCGATCAATTGGCAACCATCATTTACACCTCTGGCACCACGGGTTTGCCCAAGGGCGTGATGCACACCTTTGGCAACCTGGGTTTCGCCACCAGTCGCGGTACGGAGTTGTTCGGCCTCAACGAGGCCGATCGGCTGCTGTCGTACCTGCCGCTGTGCCACGTTGCCGAACGCATGTTCGTCGAACTGGCCTCGATCTATACCGGGCAAACGGTATTTTTTGCCGAGAGTCTCGACACCTTCCTCACCGATATGCAGCGTGCGCGGCCCACGGCGTTGTTCGGCGTGCCGCGCATCTGGACCAAGTTCCAGATGGGGGTGTACGGCAAGATCCCGGCCAAGCGCCTGGATTTCCTGCTCGGGTTGCCCTTCATTGGCAAGCGGGTCGGGCACAAGGTGCTCGCCGGGCTGGGGCTGGATGCGTTGCGGGTGGCCCTGTCGGGCGCCGCCCCGGTGCCGCAGACCTTGCTGTTGTGGTATCGCAAGCTCGGGCTGGACGTGCTGGAGGTGTACGGCATGACCGAAAGCTGCGGTTATTCCCATATCGGTCGGCCCGGCGAGCACAAGAGCGGCTGGATCGGCAAGCCTTGCCCGGAAGTGGAAGTGCGGATCGCCGAATCGGGCGAGGTCCTGGTGCGCAGCGGCGCGACCATGCTCGGCTATTTCAAGGAGCCGGAGAAAACCGCCGACACCCTCACCGAGGACGGTTTCCTGCGCACCGGGGACAAGGGCGAGCAGGACGCCGAGGGCAACCTGCGTCTGACCGGGCGGCTGAAGGAAATCTTCAAGACCAGCAAAGGCAAATACGTGGCTCCGGCTCCGATTGAAAACCGTCTGGCCGTGCATTCGCGGATCGAGCAGGTGTGTGTGGTCGGTGACGGTTTGATCGCCCCCATGGGGTTGTGCGTGCTGTCGGCGGTCGGGCAACAGGACGCCGGCGGCACCGCGCGTGCCGGTCTGCATTCGAGCCTGGAAAAGCTGCTGGAGGAGGTCAATGCGGCCCTCGACAAACATGAGCGTCTGCGCCGGCTGGTGGTGGTCAAGGACAGCTGGGCCGTGGAAAACGGTTTCCTGACGCCGACTCTGAAGATCAAGCGCAACGTGATCGAAGCGGCTTACGGGGCGCGGTTCGAAGAATGGAGTGAGCACAGCGACGCGGTGCTGTGGCAGGATTGAGTCACGAACAAAACCCATAAAGGATGTCAGCAATGAGTTTGTGGCGTACCACTCCGAACATCGAGCAGTTGAACGCGATTCAGAAAAACACCATTGGCGAAGTGCTGGATATCCGCTTCGAAGCCTTCGACGAAGAGTCCCTGACCGCCAGCATGGTGATCGACCACCGCACGCATCAGCCTTACGGACTGCTGCACGGCGGCGCCTCGGTGGTGCTGGCCGAGTCCGTCGGCTCCATGGCCAGTTACCTGTGCATCGACGCGAGCAAGTTCTACTGCGTAGGCCTGGAAATCAACGCCAACCATTTGCGCGGACTGCGCAGTGGGCGGGTCACCGCAGTGGCCAGGGCCATCCACATCGGACGCACCACCCATGTCTGGGATATCCGCCTGACCAGTGACGAGGGCAAAGCCAGTTGCGTGTCGCGCCTGACCATGGCGGTGGTGCCACTGGGCGAGACACCGCCCGTGCGCTGATGGCGCAAGCCGGGTTATGCGTCTGACCGGACTGTCATCATTCCTGGCCGTTACGGTCATTGCTGGCGGGCGCCGTCTTGCGGACAATCAACGCCTGTCCTCGCTTATGGATTTGCCGGTATGTCGCAGCAGATATTTTTCGCCCACGCCAATGGTTTCCCCTCGGGAACCTACGGCAAGTTGTTCGCGGCGTTGGCGCCCGAGTACCAGGTCGCCCATTTGCAGCAGCATGCCCATGACCCGCGTTTCCCGGCGGATGACAACTGGCACAACCTGGTGGATGAACTCATCCACCACCTCGAGCAGCAGGCGCAGCCGGTGTGGGGCGTCGGCCATTCGCTGGGGGGCGTGCTGCATTTGCATGCCGCGTTGCGTTGTCCCGAACTGTACCGAGGCGTGGTGATGCTCGATTCGCCGGTGCTGACCCGCGCCGATCGGTGGGTGATCCGGGCCGCCAAGCGGTTCGGCTTCATCGACCGGCTGACGCCGGCGGGGCGCACGTTGGGGCGGCGCGAAGAATTTGCCGACCTCGAAAGTGCCCGTCGTTACTTCGCCGGCAAAACCCTGTTTCGCGGTTTCGATCCGGAATGCTTCGACGCTTACCTGCAGCACGGTCTGCACAGGGTGGGTGACAAGCTGCGCCTGCGTTTCGATCCCGCCACGGAAATCAGCATCTACCGGGGTGTGCCCCATACGAGCCCCGGCCAGGCACGCCACCTGAAAGTGCCGCTGGCCGTGGTCCGTGGTCGCGACAGCCGCGTGGTGATGCGTCATCACGCCAGCTCTGTTCGACGCCTGCCGCTGGGTGAGTCCCTGAGCATGCCGGGTGGGCACATGTTTCCCCTCGAGCGCCCGCAGGACACCGCCACGCTGCTGAAGAACCTGTTCAGCCGCTGGGACGGTCGTCAGCAGCAGGACTGCGCATGAGTCCGATCGTCGAGGAGGTTCGCCTGAGCCTGCCGCACATCGAGCTGGCGGCGCACCTGTTCGGCCCCGAAGACGGGTTGCCAGTCATCGCCTTGCATGGCTGGCTGGACAACGCCAACAGCTTTGCGCGCCTGGCGCCGAAACTCAAAGGGCTGCGCATCATCGCACTGGACATGGCCGGCCATGGCCACTCCGGGCATCGGCCGACGGGGTCCGGCTACGCCATGTGGGACTATGCCCATGACGTGCTGCAAGTTGCCGAACAGCTTGGGCTCAGGCGCTTTGCCCTGATGGGGCACTCCATGGGCGCGATCGCGGCGCTGATCATCGCCGGCTCCTTGCCGGAGCGCGTAAGCCATCTGGCCCTGATCGACGGCGTCATTCCTCCGACCGACAAGGGCGAAAACGCCGCCGAGCGCATGGGCATGGCCCTGCAGGCACAGTTGGATCTGCGGGAGAAACGCAAGCCGGTCTATACCACCCTCGACCGCGCCATCGAGGCCCGCATGAAGGGTCTGGTGGCGGTCAGTCGCGAAGCCGCCGAGCTGCTCGCCCAGCGTGGCCTGGTGCCGGTGCCGGGCGGCTACACCTGGCGCACCGATAGCCGTCTGACGCTGCCATCGCCACTGCGCCTGACCACCGAACAGGCCATGGCCTTTGTCCAGCGGGTCAGTTGTCCTGCGCGCCTGGTGGTCGCGGCCGACGGCATGCTGGCCAAGCATCCGGAGTTGCTGGAGCGTCTACCCTTCAGTCGTGAGCAGTTGCCAGGCGGCCATCATTTGCACCTGAACGATGAGCTCGGCGCCGATCTTGTCGCAGACTGTTTCAATCGGTTCTTCGCCATGCCTTGACTTGCGCCGGTCAACTGTCGAGGCTGGGCGGGTTGAAAGGGAGACAACCAATGATAGATCTCTACACCGTAGGTGCCCGGGCGATGCTGATCCGATGAACCTGTCCATACGTTCACTCAGTTTGCTGGCGCTGTGCTGTTTCAGTCCTCTGTCATTCGCTGCGGATGTGCCAGGCAGTCAGGACCTGCCGATCGTGCCGCGCATGGTGGATTCGCAGATCGTCGATTATCGCCCTGCGGTCGAACTCGAGCGGATCTATCCGATGGGGTCGATTCGCAGGATCAGTGGCCAACTGCGCTTCGACGGTCAAGTCAGTGCCCGTGGGCACGCCACGTCGGTCACTTACGAACTGCCACCGGAGCAAACCTCCAACGCCGCGTTTACCGCCGCCCGCGAAGCCTTGCAAAAACAGGACGCCCAGTTGCTGTTCTGGTGCCAGGCCCGTGATTGCGGAGCGAGCAGCCTGTGGGCCAATGATGTCTTCGGCAACGCCAAGCTCTATGGCGCTGACGATCAGCAGGCCTACCTGCTGTTGCGACTGGCGGCGCCCAACGACAACACCCTGGTGGCGCTGTACGGCATCACCCGTGGCAATCGCAAGGCCTACCTGCACGTCGAGCAATTCGACGCGAGCGCGCCTTTGGGGGCGTTGCTGCCGACCTCCGCGACCTTGCTGCGCGAGTTGAAAAGCACCGGCGAACTCGACTTTCCGAAACTGACCGATACCCCCGACGAAACCTGGCTGCGACTGCTTTCCCGTGGCCTGAACCTGGACACCACCCTGCGGGTGAGCCTGTCCGGGCCGAACGCCGAAGCCTGGCGCCAAGCGTTGATGGGGCAGGGCGTGCGCGCGGCGCGCATGGAGACAGGCAGCGTCGAAGGCTCTGGTCTGCACATCGAGCTGTTACGATAAGCGGTGCCAGGCGAACGCGCGGGCTGCGTTCGCCTACTCTAATTGCAGACTGCCTTTTTTCGAGAATCGGATGATCAATAACGATCGGCTGTTGGTGCAGATCCTGCTCCTGGTGCTGTTTGGCGCGAGCCTCTGGGTGATGGCGCCGTTCTGGTCGGCATTGTTCTGGGGCGCGGTACTGGCGTTTGCCAGTTGGCCACTGATGCTGTTGCTGACCCGTTGGCTCAACGGCCGCGAATCCCTGGCGGCGGCTTTGCTGACCCTCGGCTGGATGCTGCTGGTGGCGGTGCCGCTGGTGTGGCTGGGTTTCAACCTGGCCGATCATGTGCGCGATGCCACGGCCTTCATCAAGGATGTGCAGATGGACGGCCTGCCCGAGGCGCCGAGCTGGCTGGGCGGCATTCCCCTGGTGGGCGAGCGGCTGGTGGTGATCTGGAACAGCATCGATCAGCAGGGGGCTGCCCTGATGGTGTCGCTCAAGCCTTATCTGGGGCAGGTCGGCAACTGGCTGCTGGCACGCAGCGCGCAGATTGGCGGCGGCATTCTCGAATTGACGCTGAGCATCGTGTTCGTGTTCTTCTTCTACCGCGACGGGCCACGCCTGGCGGCTTTCGTCCACGGGCTGCTGCAGCGGTTGATCGGTGATCGCGCCGGTTATTACATCGAGCTGGTGGCGGGGACCGTACAACGGGTGGTGAACGGAGTGATCGGCACGGCGGCTGCCCAGGCGGTACTGGCGCTGATCGGCTTCCTGATCGCCGGTGTGCCCGGGGCGCTGGTCCTGGGTATCGTGACCTTCCTGCTCAGCCTGATTCCGATGGGGCCACCCCTGGTGTGGATTCCGGCAACGGCCTGGCTGGCCTGGAAAGGCGACTACGGAATGGCGATATTCCTCGGGATCTGGGGCACGTTCATCATCAGCGGGGTCGACAACGTGCTCAAACCCTACCTGATCAGTCGAGGCGGCAACCTGCCATTGGTGATCGTGTTGTTGGGGGTGTTTGGCGGCTTGATTGCATTCGGCTTCATCGGTCTGTTCATCGGTCCGACCTTGCTGGCCGTGGCCTACAGCTTGTTGACCGACTGGAGCAAGAGTCAGGCCCGGGTGGAGGATCGCCGCCCCTGAGGTCTTCCACCGAGGGGGCGTCTTCGCGAGCCGGTGCGACGTCCGCCCTGCTCGCGAAGTGTTCGCCTCAGGTCGCCACGTTGAGGTATTTGCCCACGGTCGCCACGTTGTCCAGCGAATACTGTTTGCTCAGGTTGGCGATCATTTTCTCCAATGCCTGGGCCACACTCGCCTGATCGGTGGAGCTGTCGTTGTCCTGCTCGCGCCCGGCCTGCAGCGCAGCCTTCAATTCGTCGCTACTGACGCCGCCACTGCTGTCGCTGTCCAGAACCTTGAGCAACGCGGCGCTGGTGTCGGTACTGGTCGATGACGTGCTTTCGCTGGCCTGCAACGCGCTGCTCAGTTCGCTGGCACTGATGCTGCCATCGCTGTCGGTGTCGAGCTGGCTGAACAGCGCTTCGTCGGCGGCCTGCTGAGGCGGCGGCGGTGGCGGGGCGAGGCTGGCCATCAGCTCGTCCTGGCTGACGACGCCATCCTCGTTCTTGTCCAGGGAGGAAAAGATCTCGCTGCTGTCGGCGCTGCTGCCGGCACTGGTGAGGCCGGTGCTCAGTTCGTCGCTGCTGATGGCGCCATCACCGTCAGTATCCAGGGCGCTGATCAGCGCGTCGGCCAACTCGGTCTCCGGTGCCTGATCACGGGGCGGCGGTGGCGGTGGCGCCATCGCGGCCATTTCTTCACTGCTCAGGCTGCCGCTCTCGTCGCTGTCCAGGTCAGCAAAATTTTTGCTCAGGCTGACCAGCAGACCGTCATCGGACTTCTGCGACAGGGCGCTGTCGAGCTCGTCCTGATCCACCGAACCGTCGCTGTTGGTGTCGAGTTTGCTCAGCAGTTCTTTCTGGAACTGCTGGCTGCGGGTATTGCTGGTGCTGCTGACACTGCTGGTATAGCTCGTGTAGTGGCTGACGCTACCGATCATTGGGCTCACTCCCTGGAATGGAAAACCGGCGGGTGCACCGGCTTATGCAGCCTCGGGGAGCTGTTTGTCGTGGGTATGTGGGGTTTGTACCGTTTGTCACACAAGCGCACTCGCGTGCCTGACGGACTGAGTCCGTTTCAGGCGCGGGGCAGGCGGATGACGGCGGTCAGGCCGCCGCCGGGGGTCTCTTGCAGCGTCAATTGCCCGCCCAGGCGTTCGGCCGCCTCCCGGGCAATGGTCATGCCCAGGCCGACACCGCCGGAGTTGCGGTTGCGCGAGCCTTCCAGACGAAAGAACGGTTCGAACACGGCTTCGCGCTTGTCCGCAGCGATCCCTGGCCCATGGTCGACGACCCGGATCACCAGCTGTTCACGGCTGTCTTGCAGCTCGATCCGCGCCTGCCCGGCATAGCGCAGGGCGTTATCCATCAGGTTGTTGAGGCATGAGCGCAATGCCATCGGCTGGACCTGCAGCGGTGCGCAATGTCCACTGGCCTGGACATCGGCGCCCTGGTCCTGGGCGTTTTCACTGAGGGATTCGACCAGTGCCTGCACGTCCATCCATTGCACAGCCTCGCTGGTGCGTTGCTCGTGCAGGTAAGTCAGGGTGGCATCGAGCATGCCGATCATGTCGTCCAGGTCCTGGCGCATCTGGCCCTGCAGCTTCTCGTCATCGATCTGTTCCAGGCGCAACTTGAGCCGCGACAACGGGGTGCGCAGGTCGTGGGAGACCGCCCCCAGCATTCGCGAACGCTGCTGGACCTGCTCGATGATGCGTTTCTGCATCAGGTTGAAGGCGAACGCCGCTTGCCTGGCCTCCCGAGGGCCGGATTCGTCCAGCGGCGGGCTGTCGAGGTTCTCGCTCAGGCGTTCGGCGGCATCGCTCAGGCGCTGGATCGGCCGGCTCAGCAGTTTGGCGCCGTACCAGGCGGCAATGATCAGCGAGACCAGTTGGAACGTCAGCGGCACCAGTGGCCCGCCGAACCACGGACGCGGTGGGCGGTTTTCGAAGCGCGGATCGGGCGGTGGGCGTTGGCCGTCGAAGCCTTCGGCGAACTCGGGTGGCGGTGGCGGGGGCGGAGGACCGTAGTGATGGAACCAGGCAAAGGCCAGCAGGTGCGCCAGGATGATCGCCACCAACAGCACGCCGAACAGGCGGCCGAACAGCGTATCGAAGCGCGCACGCATCAGCCGATATCCCGGGCGTCGAACAGATAGCCTTCACCGCGAACGGTCTTGATCAGTTGTGGCGCCTTGGGATCGTCACCGAGTTTCTGGCGCAGGCGCGAGACCAGCAAATCAATGCTGCGATCGAAGGCTTCGATCGATCGTCCCCGGGCGGCGTCCAGCAGTTGTTCCCGGCTGAGCACCCGGCGCGGGCGTTCGATGAACACCCACAGCAAACGAAACTCGGCGTTGGACAACGGCACCACCAGTCCGTCTGCGGCGATCAACTGGCGCAGCACGCTGTTCAGGCGCCAGTTGTCGAAGCGTACATTTGCCCGTTGTTCGGTTCGATCGTCACGCACCCGCCGCAGAATGGTCTGGATCCGCGCCACCAGTTCCCGCGGTTCGAATGGCTTGGCCATGTAATCGTCGGCGCCCAGTTCCAGGCCGATGATCCGGTCGGTGGGCTCGCAACGCGCGGTGAGCATCAGGATCGGGATGTCCGATTCGGCGCGCAGCCAGCGGCACAACGACAAGCCGTCTTCGCCGGGCAGCATCAGGTCGAGCACCACCACATCGAAATGTTCGGCCTGAAGGGCCTGGCGCATGGCGGCGCCATCGGTGACGCCGGTGGCCTGGATGTTGAAACGTGCCAGGTAATCGATCATCAGTTCACGGATCGGAACGTCATCGTCGACGATCAGTGCGCGAATGCTCCAGCGCTTGTCGTCGCCGGGCGCTTTTTGATCGTCGTTCAAGGGGGCTTGGGTACTGTGCATGCGTGCGTTCATCTGCCAGGTAGGCTGCCAACCACAAAGATGGGCTGCGAGGTTGTGGTTTCAGCATAGGCGTCCGGCCCGAAGGCGGGAAGTGCTGTAAAGGACGGGTTGCGGCTGTCGAGGGTAGCGGGCAAGGGTGTTGCGGGCGTGTCGTGAGTGTATCGGTCTCGACACAATTGGCCAAAGGGCCGATCCTGGCTGGGCGCCGCCGACGATTTACCGATCATCGGGTCCCGCAGTCGCGCTGGTTCCGCTACAATGCGCGCCGATTTCGTCCTGCCTGAGAGCCCGCACATGTCCGCTTGCCAGACTCCTATCATCGTCGCCCTGGATTTCCCCACCCGTGACGCCGCGCTGAAGCTGGCCGACCAGTTGGATCCCAAACTGTGCCGGGTCAAGGTCGGCAAGGAGCTGTTCACCAGCTGCGCCGCAGAAATCGTCGGCACCCTGCGCGACAAGGGTTTCGAAGTGTTCCTGGACCTCAAGTTCCACGACATTCCGAACACCACCGCGATGGCGGTCAAGGCCGCGGCGGAAATGGGCGTGTGGATGGTCAACGTGCATTGCTCCGGCGGTTTGCGCATGATGGCGGCCTGCCGTGAAGTGCTGGACAAGCGCACCGGGCCGAAACCGCTGCTGATCGGCGTGACCGTGCTGACCAGCATGGAGCGCGAAGACTTGGCAGGCATCGGCCTGGATATCGAGCCACAGGAGCAGGTACTGCGTCTGGCGGCGTTGGCGGAAAAAGCCGGGATGGACGGCCTGGTCTGCTCGGCGCTGGAAGCCCAGGCCCTCAAATCGGCGCACCCGTCGCTGCAACTGGTGACCCCGGGGATTCGTCCGGCGGGCAGCGCCCAGGACGATCAGCGCCGCATCCTGACCCCGCGTCAGGCGCTGGATGCCGGTTCCGATTACCTGGTGATCGGCCGTCCGATCAGCCAGGCCGCAGACCCGGCGAAGGCGTTGGCAGCGGTGGTCGCCGAAATCGCGTGAACACCGCTCAACCTGTGGGAGCGGGCAAGCCCGCTCCTGCGGTTGATGGGTGGTAGGTTTCAGACGTTTGGTTAAACCTTCAGCACCAACTTCCCGAAGTTCTCCCCGCTGAACAACTTCATCAGTGTCTCAGGGAATGTTTCCAGCCCTTCGACGATATCTTCCTTGCTCTTGAGCTGCCCCTTGGCCATCCAGCCCGCCATTTCCTGGCCGGCAGCGGCGAACTGGGCGGCGTAGTCCATCACCACGAAACCTTCCATCCGTGCGCGGTTCACCAACAGCGACAGGTAGTTGGCCGGCCCCTTGACCGCTTCCTTGTTGTTGTACTGGCTGATGGCGCCGCAAATCACCACGCGGGCCTTCATGTTCAGGCGGCTGAGTACCGCGTCGAGGATATCGCCACCGACGTTATCGAAATACACGTCGACACCTTTCGGACACTCGCGCTTCAGGCCGGCGTGGACGTCTTCGCTCTTGTAATCGATGGCGCCGTCAAAACCCAGCTCCTCGACCAGGAACTTGCACTTGTCTGCACCGCCGGCGATGCCGATCACCCGGCAGCCTTTGATTTTGGCAATCTGTCCGGCAATGCTGCCGACCGCACCCGCAGCCCCTGACAGCACCACGGTCTCGCCCGCCTTGGGCGCACCGACGTCGAGCAGGGCGAAGTAGGCGGTCATCCCGGTCATGCCCAGTGCGGACAGATAACGCGGCAGCGGTGCCAGTTTCGGATCGACCTTGTAGAAACCGCGCGGCTCGCCGAGGAAATAATCCTGCACGCCCAAGGCGCCGTTGACGTAGTCCCCGACCGCAAACCCCGGGTTGTTCGACGCCACGACCTTACCGACACCCAATGCGCGCATGACCTCGCCAAGACCCACTGGCGGAATGTAGGACTTGCCTTCATTCATCCAGCCACGCATGGCCGGGTCGAGGGACAGGTATTCGTTTTTGACCAGGATCTGGCCCGCGGCCGGCTCGCCGACCGGTACCTCCTGATAGGTGAACGTCTCACGAGTCGCCGCGCCCACCGGACGTTTGGCGAGCAGGAACTGACGATTGGTCTGGGAAGTCATGACAGGCACTCAAGGTGAATGAAGCCTTGTTGATAGACCTTCAGGGCCAATGCCGCAAGTTGGGCTGATGCGGCGAATGCAGCCTGATCCAGTGCGGTGATAGTCGCGTTGGTGGTTTCATCACTGCCACTCATGGGCACCCAACCGGCCTTCTGATAGTGCTGCCGCGAGGATGATGCCTGTGGCTAGACTGGGGGCACGCAAGCCGCGCATTCATCTCTTCGAGGACAAAACAATGAGCATGACGTTTTCCGGCCAGGTTGCTGTCGTAACGGGCGCCGCCAACGGTATCGGGCGCGCAACTGCGCAGGCGTTCGCCGCCGAAGGCTTGAAAGTGGTGGTGGCCGACATGGACACGGCCGGTGGCGAAGGCACCGTGGCGCTGATTCGCACGGCCGGTGGCGAAGCGACCTTCGTACGCTGCAATGTCACCCTGGAAAGCGATGTGAAAAACCTGATGGACGAAGTGGTGAATACCTACGGCCGCCTCGACTACGCGTTCAACAATGCCGGCATCGAGATCGAAAAAGGCAAACTGGCCGAGGGCACCCTCGATGAGTTCGATGCGATCATGGGCGTCAACGTCAAAGGCGTCTGGCTGTGCATGAAGTATCAGTTGCCGTTGTTGCTGGCCCAGGGGGGCGGGGCGATCGTCAATACCGCCTCGGTCGCCGGCCTGGGCGCCGCACCGAAGATGAGCATTTATGCGGCGTCGAAACACGCCGTGATCGGCCTGACCAAATCGGCGGCAATCGAATACGCCAAGAAGAAAATCCGTGTGAACGCCGTGTGCCCGGCGGTCATCGACACCGACATGTTCCGCCGCGCCTATGAAGCGGACCCGAAAAAAGGCGAGTTCGCCAACGCCATGCACCCGGTGGGCCGGATCGGCAAGGTCGAAGAAATCGCCAGCGCCGTGCTGTATCTGTGCAGCGACGGTGCGGCCTTCACCACCGGGCACTCGCTGGCGGTGGATGGGGGCGTCACCGCGTTCTGAAACAGTCCCGGGTTCCACCTGCGGGGGCGACATTGCTCGCTCCCGCAAGACCTGGCTCACCCTCCTGTCCAGACCGATCGGAATACCGTCTTGAGCGGTTCTCCTGCTTCGTCAAACACCCGGCAATGTGTTTCAAATGGTTAGAACCGGGAGTTTTGGCGGCGTTGTCGCACAACCCATTGAGCGCGCCTGTGATTAACTGTTTCGGCCAAACGAACAGGAGTTTGCTTGCTCATGGAATTGAGAATCGATCGACAGGCTTTGGTGCCGGTCGTGCAACAAATCGTCGACGCGCTGGCATGCTGGCTGCGCCAGAGCGACATCGAACCGGGAACACGCCTGCCGTCCGCCCGGCAAATCGCGCGGACCAATTTGCTCAGCCAATCCAGCGTTGTCGAAGCGTGCGATCGCCTGGTGGCCCAAGGGGTGCTGGCGTCGCGTCATGGCTCCGGCTTCATTGTGGCCTCCCCCTCGGCGGCCGTTGCAGACACCCCCTGGTTCGAGGGGGTGGAATGGCAGCCGGTTTGCGCTTCGGGCGAATTGACCTTGGGAGGCGGTGGGCTCCCCGAAAGCTGGCGCGAGACGGATGACCTGACGTACGCGATCCGCGAAGTCAGCCGCACCGACATGGCGAGCCTGTTCAACTACAGCGCGGCGCTGGGGTTGCCCGCGTTGCGCCGACAGATCGGCAAGCGCCTGAAACTGCTGGATATCACCGCAGACGACTCGCAGATCATGACGACCGCCGGGGCCAGCCAGGGCCTCGACCTGATCGCACGGACCCTGCTCCGGCCGGGTGATTGCGTCGTGGTCGAAAACCCCGGTTATTCGCCGCTGTTCGAGTTGCTCAGGCTGCAAGGGGTGTCGATGATCGAAGTGCCGCGCACGCCTCGCGGACCTGATATCCAGGTGCTTGAGGCATTGCTGCTGGAAAAGAAGCCGCGCGCGATGGTCATCAACAGCTTCTATCACAACCCGACGGGTACCAACCTGGCGCCGATGGTGGCGCAACAACTGATGCAATTGAGCAAGCACCATGGTGTGCTGGTCATCGAAGACGACGTCTACGCCGATCTGCATGGCGGTCCCGGTACGCGGCTGGCGGCTCTGGATGGCGATGTCATTTATCTGGGCAGTTTCTCCAAGACCCTCAGCAGCTCATTGCGCGTTGGCTTCGTGGCAGCCAGTGCCGAAGTGATTTCGCGCCTGGCCGAGGTCAAGCGGGTGAGCAGCCTGGGGGCTTCCGGGTTTTGCGAAGCGGTAGTGGCCTGCCTGCTCGCCAGTGGTGCCTATCGCAAACTGGTGCTGCGTCTGCGCCAGCGTTTGCGTCACGACCGCGAGGCCGCGTTGCAACTACTGGAGGACGCCGAGTGGGAGGTTTTCGGCAAACCCGTCGGCGGCCTGTTCATCTGGGCACGCCCGCGCAACACCGACTACGCTCGACTGCGGCTGCATGCCCGGCGCTTCGGTGTGCTGTTGTCTTCCCCGACGGCCTTCAGTCCAGCCGGCGAGGTCAGTGACTGGCAGCGGATCAATGTCGCATGTGCCTGCGATCCACGCGCCCGGGCGTTCTTTCAAGCCACCGCTTCGGATCGACCTCAAGCGTTCTGAAAACGACGTTGCCGTAGCTTTTTGCCATTATTCCGACGCCAGAGACTTGTGCTGGCAAAGGCCCGTTGCGAATCTGCGTCAACAGACTATGTCAGGGGACTAAGTGCAATGATTTCGGCCGTGCAAGGACGTTTTGCCAACCTCGGTATGGCGAAAAAACTGGGTGTCGGGTTTGTGCTGGTGCTGCTGTTGACCGCGCTGGTCGCGGCCATCGGCGTATGGTCCCTGCAAACCATCAGCCAGCGCTTCGACGGGCTCAAACAGATGTCGTCGCTCAACAGCGGCCTGCTCAAGGTGCGACTGCTGGAGCAGGAGTACGCCTTGCACGGCAACCCGAAAGTCGCCACGGCCTTGCGCGAAGGGGTCGATGGCCTGATTGCCCTGGCCAATGAGCTCAAGGCCCAGTCGCCGGCCAATGTGCCGGTCATGAGCGATGTCGAGCAGTCCCTTGGGGCTTACCGCAAAGCCTTTGACGAGTTCGTCTCGTTGAGTCAGGCCAAGGACCTGGCGCTGGAAATGGCCAGTTGGTCGGTGTCCAGCGTGGCCAATAATCTGGATGTGCTGCAATCCGGGCTTGCTGACGATGGCGCCTACACCCTGAAAGACTCCGAAGGCAAGGATGGCGCCCAGTTCATCGAACAGGCCAGCCAGGTCAGCCAGGTGTCGCGGTTGATGCTGCAGGCCATGAACGAAGCGCGCGTGCGCCTGGATCAAAGTCGCAAGGGCGACGACAGTGCCGGGCAGGGCAAGATCGAACAGGCCGATCAGGCCCTGGCCCAGGCTGAACAACTGAAAACCACGGTCAAGGACGAGGGTTACCTGACGGTTCTCAATGAAGTGGTCGGGCACATCGGCGGTTTCAGTGAGAAACTCACGGAATACACCGACCTGCTGGCTCAGGAGAAAACCGTCTACGGGCAGTTGAACCAGCGCGCCGCCCAGGTGATGGAGCGGGTCGACCAGGCCTACGTCGCTGAAGACCAGTCGATGCAGACCGAACTGAAGAAGAATTCGCTGCTGATCATCGGTTCGTCGGCGCTGGCTCTGCTGGTCGGACTGATTGCTGCGTGGGTGATCACTCGCCTGATCGTCGGGCCGCTGCGCAAAGTGATCGGCGTGGCGCAGCAGATCGCGGCGGGCGACTTGAGCGCCACGGTTGAAGTGACTCGCCGGGACGAAATCGGCCAGTTGATGCAGGCCATGCAGCAGATGGGCGAGGGGCTCAGCAGTATTGTCAGCGGTTTGCAGGCGGGCATCGAGCAACTGGCCAGTTCGGCGCAGTCGCTGTCGGCAGTCACCGAGCAGACCAATCTGGAGGTCAGCAGTCAGAAAGAGGAAACCGAACAGGTCGCCACGGCGATGAACCAGATGACCGCCACCGTGCACGATGTGGCGCGTAACGCGGAGGAGGCAGCGTTAGCCGCGCAAACCGCAGACGACAAGGTCGAAAGTGGCCAGGCGGTGGTGCGCCAGAGCATGACGCGGATCGAGCAACTGGCAGATTCGGCTTCTTCGGCCAGTTCCAGCATCGAGAGCCTGAGCGCGGAAATCCAGAACATCGGCACCGTACTCAGCGTCATCAAGAGTGTGGCCGAGCAGACCAACCTGTTGGCGCTCAACGCGGCCATCGAGGCGGCGCGCGCCGGTGAGCAGGGCAGGGGCTTTGCGGTGGTCGCCGATGAAGTGCGGGCGCTGGCCCGGCGGACCCAGCAATCAACCGAGGAAATCGAGCGGCTGGTCAGTGCCTTGCGGTCGGCGGCGCAGTCGTCGGTGCAGCAGATTCAGAGCAGTGGCGAGTTGGTGAAGCTGGCGGTCAGTGATGCCTTACTGACCGAAAGCGCCTTGGGCAGCATTGCCTCGGCGGTGTCGTTGATCCAGCAGATGAACCAGCAGATCGCCGCGGCCGCCGAAGAGCAGAGCTCCGTGGCCGAGGAGATCAACCGCAGCGTGACCAGTATTCGCGCCAGTGCGGATCAATCGTCGTTGGCGATGCAGGGTAACGCCGCGTCCAGTATCGAGCTGGCACAGTTGGGCAGTGAGCTGAAGGGAATGGTGGGGCATTTCAGGCTTTGAAGCTGAATCGGTAACGGTAGGCGCGAGTTTGCTCGCGAGGGTGGTCAACAACGACGTTGGCCACCTGACACCCGGCGGTGACCTCGCCCTCATCGAGAGCCTGCTGGCTCCCGCCGCAGTTTAGGCGATCAGTCGTAGATCACGCGCTTCTTCCAGTCTGCATCGACGTCCTTGAGGCCTTCGGTCAGCGGGTTCACTTCGTCTTCAGCCGGCGCATTCTCGTCCATGACCTGTGCGTTGGCGCGGGCCAGGAGTTTTTCCAGATATTCGAGTTGTTCGGCATAGACCTGCGGTTCCTGCTGTTTGCGCAGGTATTGCACGCCGCGCTCGAAGGCCAGACGGGCCTGGCCTGGCTGGTTCTGTTGCAGGGAGTGCTGGCCGAGGTTATTGAAGAACTCGATGTGCAGCAGGACCAGGATGTGGCGAACTTCGCGGATCCAGCGTTTGGCCTCGTTGGGCATCAGGAAACCGTCTTGCGCTGCGCGGGTGATCTGGCCATGCAGGGCTTCGAGCAGGAAGCGCACATCCTTGGCCTTGGCTTCGGTCTGGATCGGTGCGGGCGGATTGTTGACCGGAATCGATTCGCCCTGGCCGATCAGCGTGTTCAGTTCACTGATTCGCGCCTTGAGGTTGGCGCTGGATTTCTCCAGGTTCAACAGGCGCTGGCAGACGTTCAGCTCCAGGCGAGTCAACAGCAGCTTGAGGGCCGGTGTCATCAGTTGGCCGGGGAAGGTTTCGGTGATTTCGCCGCAACGACGCAAGCGGTCATTGAGTTCGACCTGGGTACGGGCCCTTTCCAGTTTATTGGCTTCCACCACATGGTTCATGTACCCAATGGCGATCAAAAGTGCGATCCCGGCTACGACGAGCAGGGTGATCATGAGTGGAGTCAACGGTAAGACCTCTTTATGGGATTCGCGAGCGAGTTTAGTGGCTTGGCATGGGGCCGCATAGGGCCGCCCGACGGGTTGGATCGAACGCGCTTATCACTGTATCGACCGCAACGCTGCTTATATAAGCAATGACCATCGAATTGCACATTGCCATCATCTTTGGCGTGGGTGGACTATAACGTCTTGGCGAGTGTCAGAATATAGGCGTCAAACAGCGGGCGATCAAAAAGCCCCATTCCTTGCGCAAAGCAGGGCGAAGTCATTGATTTAAATAAATTTATATCTGGGGGTTGACGACCCTTCAATCCATCCATAGAATGCGCGCCACTTGCAGCGTAAAGCACACAGCGAAACGCTGCGGGGAGTGAATGCAGTACGTGTGTCCCCTTCGTCTAGTGGCCTAGGACACCGCCCTTTCACGGCGGTAACAGGGGTTCGAGTCCCCTAGGGGACGCCAATGCGGGAATAGCTCAGTTGGTAGAGCACGACCTTGCCAAGGTCGGGGTCGCGAGTTCGAGTCTCGTTTCCCGCTCCAATTTTAAACGGCGTTGCTTTCGGGCAGGGCTGAGTGAAACCAGAACCTCATTTTCGGATGCGGATCTGGACACCGAAACACACACCATGTGTTCCGGGTAGCGTGTCCCCTTCGTCTAGTGGCCTAGGACACCGCCCTTTCACGGCGGTAACAGGGGTTCGAGTCCCCTAGGGGACGCCATTTGCGGGAATAGCTCAGTTGGTAGAGCACGACCTTGCCAAGGTCGGGGTCGCGAGTTCGAGTCTCGTTTCCCGCTCCAAATTCAGAAAAACGCCGCTCATTGAGCGGCGTTTTTTTTGCTTTCGATTTGTCTCCAGACCACCCAAAGGCCCGCCAGTCAGACTGAGCGGGCCTTTTGTGTGTGGGCTGTTTTCACATCGACAGAATCAGGCGCCCTGCGAACAGAATCAGGATCACCCCCATGGTGCGTTCAAACCAGTGCCCCATGCGCATGAACAGCACACGCACCCGGTGGCTGGAAAAGAACAGCGCAACGATCACAAACCACAGGGCATTCACGAAACACATCCAGGCCCCGTACAGCGCCTGGATACCCAGCGGGGTCGCGGTGTTGATGAGGGTGGTAAAAATCGCCAGGAAAAACAGCGTCGCCTTGGGGTTGGTGGCATTGGTCAGGAATCCGGTGGTGAACGCCTTGGTCAGCGTTTGTTCGACCAGCGGTTCATCCGTGTGCCTTGCAACGTCGAGCGTCGTCTTGGGTTGGCTGCGCAACAGGCTGATGCCGAGGTACAGGATGTAGGCACCGCCGATGATCTTGGCCACGGTCAACAGCCAGGGCAGGGTGTGCATCAGGGCGCCGACACCCAGCAGGGTGTAAATCACGTGCACGGAAATGCCTGCGCCGATGCCCAGGGCGGTGCAGATGCCCACGCCGCGACCGAAACGCACGCTCTGGCGGATGGTGACCGCGAAGTCCGGCCCAGGGGCCACCACGGCCAGAAAATGAATGGTCGCCAGCGCCAGGAATTCACCCAGGTAATTCGAATACTGCATCTCAACTCCAGAACGTCAGGGGTGAAGCATTGCCGCGATAGCCGACAAAGAATGAAAGGCTCAGGCGTGGATCCGCCACGCCGGGTGTGACTGCGTGCATGCAACGCGAATTGAACATGATGAAATCACCGGGCTCGGGACGAACTTCCAGGGCGGGGGCGCCCAGCAACGCCGGGTCGATGCCGTAGCTGTCGCCGCGCATGTCGTCGAACTGGTCCGGGGAAATGTCCTGGTCCCACATCTGCAATGCGCCGCCCTCCACGGGCATGTTCAGGTACACGTTGCAGGCGAACTGGGCGTCGAGGCTTCGTGCCTGATAGCTGTCAGGCGCGTCCTTGGCGAAGATGTCGTGATGGGCCAGGAAGCAGACCCCGGGCTTCACCACCCGGGACAACCCGACATACATCTTGCGTCCGTAGAGGCTTTCCAGGTGGGCGCCGGCGGGCCAGGATTCGTCGAGCATGCAGCGCAGGGTGTCGACCGGAGAGGCGTAGGGCGCGCAACGGTCGCGCAAATCCGCGATGTTGCGGGTCGCCCGATCGAAGTAGTCCTCGATCAGCAGTGGCTGGTTTTCCGCTTCATAAAACGCCATGCCGATGCGACCGATGCTCGGTGCGTTGATATAGCCCTCGAAACCCGGGGCAAGAATCCTGTCGCCGATCTTTTGCGCCAGCGGCGGGGCCAGGAAGCTTTTGACGCGGATGGCGAGGACTTCTTCGTTGGCCAGTTTTTGTATGCACGTCTCATCGAGACGCTCGACGTCAAGCATCATGGTCAAGGTCCATCTATCTGATAGTCAACGGAACCGGTGAATGCAGGCATTCCCGGCGTCGGGCGAGAGCGGATCCGCCATCGCCCGCAGGCTCAATCCACGGTGTAGTGGACTGACAGCGTGCCCTTCTTCTGCGAAACGGCAGTGATCGTGACTTTGCCCAAATCCTTCAGGCTACGTACATGGGTGCCGCCACAGCCGTAGGCCGGCAGTTCACCGAAACCGATTTCCCGGGCGCCTTCGCGCAACGAGGTCAAGCGTGGCAGGTCATGGGCGATCCATTGTTCGAGGCCGAACTCGATGGTCCGGGCATCCGCCTCTTGCGCCGAATCCGTCGGTTTGAACTGCACTCGTCCTTCGCCCGGCCAGTGATGCGCCTTGATCGGCATCCAGCCCATGGCTTGCACGAAGTGACCGATCAGATGACCTGCCGAATGCATCCGCGTATTGAACCGGCGACGCGGCTCATCGACGCGAATCTGGGTCATGCCGGGCGCTATCGGACGGTCGACGAAATGCAGGATCCGCTCCGGATCCTGCACCACGCGCAGGACCTGGCTGTCGCCGATCCAGCCGGTGTCGAAAGGCTGTCCGCCGCCCTGGGGGTGAAACAGTGTGGCGCGCAACTCCACGGCGAATTCTTGCTCGTGGGGCGTGCATTGCAGTACTTCCACGTTGGCCTTGAGGTCATCACTATGGAAAAACAGGCGGAGCGTCATAGTCCATGCCATCGTCAACGGTTATGTATTTCATTATATGAAGCGTGGAATTGCGTGATAATCCGTTCAAACATCAAAGGACTGTTGCTTCGTGAGCATAAATCTTCCCCTGCCGTTGCTCGGCGAAATGGCGATTTTCGTCAAGGTTGTCGAGACCGGAAGCTTCTCCGAGGCCGCGCGTCAACTGGGCGCTTCGCCGTCGGCGATCAGTCGCAGCCTATCGCGCCTGGAGAAGGCCTTGGCCACGCGCCTGCTGCAACGCACCACGCGCAAGTTGCGCCTGAGCGACGCGGGGGAGGAGGTCTTCAAGCGCTGCCGGGAGATGGTCAGCGCTGCCAAGTCGGTCATGGAGATCAGTGGCCAGTTCACCGATGAAGCGCAGGGGCTGGTGCGCGTCAGTGTTCCCAAGGCGGTCGGGCGATTCGTGATTCATCCGCATATGCCAGAGTTTCTGCGGCGATACCCCAAGGTGGACGTGGAGTTGTTGCTCGAGGACCGCCAGGTGGATCTGATCGACGACCACGTCGACCTGGCGATCCGCATCACCGATCAGCCACCCGCCGGCCTGGTGGGGCGGCAATTGCTGACCATCGACCATATGCTCTGCGCGACGCCGCAGTACCTGGCGGAACATGGCACCCCGACTCATCCCCATGATCTGCTCAACCACAGCTGCATCTACCTGGGCGAAACACCGAGCGATGCACGCTGGAAATTCAAGAAAGGCACCAAGGCGGTCACCGTTGGCGTGCGTGGGCGCTATGCCGCCAATCACACCGGTGTACGACTGGGCGCGGTGTTGCAGCACATCGGGATTGGCAGCCTGCCATACTTCACGGCGCGTCATGCGCTGGAGCAAGGCCTGATTGTGCAGGTGTTGCCGGACTGGACGTTTCTAGCGTCCTCTTACCACGGCGGAGCCTGGCTGCTGCATTCGCCAACCCGATACCTGCCGCCGAAACTGCGGGTGTTGATCGATTACCTGGTCGAGTGCCTGGCGAAGGAGCCGACCTTGAGCAAGCCGGGCAAGGCCGGCGCGTCGAGCCAGGTTGCGACGGCGTACGAGTTGCCGGAGAGTGATGGGTTGTTCTGATGCACGATGACTGTCGGCGCGAGGGGGGCGCCGAGTCCTCGCTCGCGATGATCGTCAACGATAACGCTGGTTGCCTGACACCCGGCGGTGTCCTCTGGATCTTCGCGAGCAAGGACTCGGCGTCCCCCTCGCTCCTACCGGGATTACTCAGTGCTTGCTGTCGTCGTTCGACATCGCCAGCAGCTGTTTTTCCTGATGCCAGTCGAACGGTTCGTCGTTCTGTTCGGCTTCGAAGCGACGATCTTCCAGGGCCTGGTACAGGTCGATTTCTTCATCGGGCATGTAGTGCAGGCAGTCGCCGGCGAAGTACCACAACAGGTCGCGAGGGACCAGGTGAGCGATTTGCGGGTAACGGGTCATCACCTGGCACAGAATGTCCTGGCCCAGGTACTGGCTTTCGATCGGGTCGACCGGCAGCAAGGCGCGCAGTTCGTCGAAACGCTCCAGAAACAAGGCATGGCTTTCTTCAGGAACCTGTTCGGCCTCACCCACGGCGACCAGGATGCTGCGCAAGTGGTCAAGCAAGACGAGATGGTCGGCAACGACGTTGGACACGAGATAAGTCCTCAAGAGCAAAACGGGCGCGGGAGTATAAAGCGCCCGCGCCCGTTTTTACATGGCTGGCGGGATCAGCGGACTTTGCCCGGCGCCAGCGTCAGTTCCTCCTTGTCGAAATCATCGACGTCTATCACCTTGCGTCGCGCCACTTCGGCGGCCTGCAGGCTGTGTGCTTCCAGGGGCTGCAACACACCAGCCTCGAGCGCGGCATCGATGACGTTTTCCCCGGCCGCCGGTTTGACCTGACCGCTCTTGAGCGCCACATGCAGTTTTTTCTGCGCAGGTTTCACCGCCTCCAGCGCGTCGAAGGCGTGTTGCAGGGCGCCGACGGCGTCATCGGCCGATTGTGGGCGGAAGCAGCCCCCGAGCAGTTCCTCCAGGGCCGGATCGCCTTTGGCCCGGCCAATCACCGCCGCGACTTCGGCGTCGAGCTTGTCCGACGGCCCTTTGTGCCGACGACCGAACGGAAACACGATGACCCGCAGCAGGCAGCCCAGCACCCTGTTCGGGAAGTTGGTCAGCAGTTCGTCCAGCGCGCGTTCCGACTGGCCAAGGCTTTCTTCCATCGCCCAGTTGAACAGCGGTGCGATGTGCGCCGCAGAGTCGAGGTCGTGATAGCGCTTGAGCGCGGCGGAAGCGAGGTACAGGTTGCTCAGCATATCCCCCAGGCGCGCCGACAGGCGTTCGCGGCGTTTCAGCTCGCCACCGAGCAGCATCATGCTCAGGTCGGCGAGCAGGGCGAATGCGGCCGCCTGACGGTTGAGCGCGCGGAAGTAGCCCTGGCTGAGCTTGTCGCCCGGCGCCTTCTCGAAATGGCCCAGGCCGAGGTTGAGCACCAGGGTGCTGGCTGCGTTGCTGATGGCAAATCCGATGTGCTTGAGCAACAGGCCATCGAACTCGATGAGCGCCTGCTCCTTGTCCTCACGCCCGGCGAGGGCCATTTCCTTGAGCACGAATGGATGGCAGCGAATGGCGCCCTGGCCGAAGATCATCAGGTTGCGCGAAAGGATGTTCGCGCCTTCCACGGTGATGAAGATCGGCGCGCCGTTCCAGCTGCGGCCCAGGTAATTGTTCGGCCCCATGATGATCGCCTTGCCGCCGTGAACATCCATGGCGTGGCTGATGCATTCGCGGCCGCGTTCGGTGAGGTGATACTTGAGAATCGCCGACAGCACCGACGGTTTCTCGCCCAGGTCCACCGCGTTGGCGGTCAGCATCCGCGCCGCGTCCATCATCCAGGCGTTGCCGCCGATGCGCGCCATCGCTTCCTGGATGCCCTCGAAGGCCGACAGTGGCACGTTGAACTGTTCACGGATCTGCGCGTATTGACCGGTCACCAGGCTGGTGAACTTCGCTGCGCCGGTACCGACCGCCGGCAGCGAAATCGAACGCCCCACCGACAGGCAATTCATCAGCATCATCCAGCCTTTGCCGAGCATGTCCTGGCCGCCGATCAGGAAGTCCAGCGGGATGAACACGTCCTTGCCGGCGTTCGGGCCGTTCATGAAGGCTGCGCCCAGGGGCAGGTGGCGCCGGCCGATTTCCACGCCGGGGGTATCGGTCGGAATCAGCGCCAGGCTGATGCCCAGGTCTTCTTCCTCGCCCAGCAAGTGATCCGGGTCGTAGGCTTTGAATGCCAGGCCGAGGAGGGTGGCGACCGGACCCAGGGTGATGTAGCGCTTTTCCCAGTTCAGGCGCAGGCCGAGGGTTTCCTGGCCTTCCCATTGACCTTTGCAGATCACGCCGGTGTCGGGCATTGAACCGGCGTCGGAGCCGGCCAGTGGTCCGGTCAGGGCGAAGCACGGGATGTCATCGCCCCGGGCCAGTCGTGGCAGGTAATGGTTGCGTTGTTCGTCGGTGCCGTAGTGCAACAGCAGCTCGGCGGGGCCGAGGGAGTTGGGGACCATCACGGTGGACGCGAGGTCGCCGCTGCGGGTCGCCAGTTTCATCGCCACCTGGGAGTGGGCGTAGGCGGAAAAACCCTTGCCGCCATATTCCTTGGGAATGATCAGAGCAAAGAAGCCGTTGTCTTTGATGTGCGCCCAGGCCTCGGCGGGCAGGTCCATGTCCTGGCCGATCTGCCAGTCGGTGACCATTGCACAGAGTTCGTCGGTCGGGCCATCGATGAAGGCCTGTTCCTCTTCGGTCAATTGAACCTTGGGGTAGGACAGCAACTTGTCCCAATCCGGACGGCCGCTGAACAGTTCACCGTCCCACCATACCGTGCCGGCGTCGATGGCGTCGCGCTCGGTTTCCGACATCGGCGGCAGGGTTTTCTGGAACCAGTCGAACAGCGGCGCGCTGAAGTATTTGCGGCGCAGGTCGGGCAGCAACAGCGGCAGGGCGACGGCGGCGATCAACAGCCACAGGACCAGCAGCAACCCGCCAGGCGCGCGACTGAAGGCACCCATCGCCACCACATAGACGGCAACGATGCACAGGGCGGGCAGAGGGGCGATACGGCGGTGGGCTAAATACGCTATCCCGACAACCAGAACCAGTATCCACAACAGCAGCATATTTAATCCTCCGTGAATCAAGGGCAAAAACAACCTTCAGAGCTTAGACGGCATCCACAAAACAGGTTGGTCAGAGCGGTTTGAATGAAATCGTGGGAAACATTCCAAAAGTGTGTAGGACCGGTTGGCAGCGGACCGTACAAAACGTTCGAGGGGCGGGCGGCAAAGCGTCCATGTTTGGCCGAAACGTCGTTATCTTCGTGCTGAACCTGTCGCTAGACTCGTGGCTTCTCCAGGAGATTGTTCGCATGCACGAGTATTTGAGTCCCGGTCGCTTCATCGATAGTGACCACCCGTCGGTAGTGGAGTTCGCCGAAAAACACCGTGGCAATCGTCGCGATCCACTCGAGCAGGCGATCAATCTCTATCACGCGGTGCGCGAGGCCGTGCGTTACAACCCCTACACCTTCAGTCGCGACCCTGACACCCTGCGTGGCAGCCATGCACTGGCGGCCGGTGAAAGTTACTGTGTGCCCAAGGCCACGTTGCTGGCCGGTGCGGCTCGACATTGCGGGATTGCCGCACGGATCGGCCTGGCGGACGTGCGCAATCATTTGTCGACCCCACGTTTGCTGGCGCTGCTCAAGAGCGATGTGTTCGCCATGCATGGTTATACCGAACTGTTCCTGAACGGCCGCTGGGTCAAGGCCACGCCAGCGTTCAACCAGCAGCTGTGTGAACTGTTCAATGTGGCGCCGCTGGAATTCGATGGCATCCATGACAGCGTGTTCCACCCCTTCAATCGCGAGGGCGCGCCGTTGATGGAGTATTTGATCGATCACGGTCAGTTCGCCGACGTCCCGGAAACCTTCTTTTTCGAGCACCTGGAAAAATGCTACCCGCATCTGTTCGGCGACGCGTTACCGCCGCTGCTGGGTGACATGCAGAGCGATTTGAGTCGCGCCTGATCCGGCGTATGCTGCCTGCGCACTCATCCATAAAGAGGCAGCCATGCTGAAGATCTGGGGTCGAAAAAATTCGTCGAATGTCAGGAAGCCCTTGTGGGCGGCCGAGGAACTGAACCTGGCCTATGAAGCCATCGATGCGGGCGGTGCCTTTGGTGTCGTCGACACGCCACAGTACCGGGCGATGAACCCCAATGGTCGGGTGCCTGTGATCGAAGACGATGGTTTCGTGCTGTGGGAGTCCAATGCGATCGTGCGCTACCTGCTGGCCCTGCATGCCGCCGGAACCGCGTGGTATCCGGACGACCTGAAGGCGCGCGCCATTGCCGACAAGTGGATGGACTGGACCACCTCCAGTTTTGCCGGCCCGTTCCGCACCGTGTTCTGGGGCGTTTTGCGCACGCCGGCCGATCAGCAGGACTGGCCCGCCATCCACGCGGCGATCAAGGAATGCGACACACTTTTATCGATGGCCGATCAGGCGCTGGCGGTCAAGCCGTACCTGTCGGGTGATGAAATCGGCATGGGCGACATCCCTCTCGGCAGTTTCATTTATGCCTGGTTCGAGATGCCGATCGAGCGTGCCCCGCAGCCCCATCTGCAAGCCTGGTACGCACGGTTGAAGCAGCGTCCGGCGTATCGGAAAGCTGTCATGACTGCGTTGACTTAATACTTACTATCGACACACTTCACTGTACTTGTGTGGCGGCGACAAGCACCATTGCGCTCATGCGCCGCGGTTGCGTTGTGCGCCGCCCGCCCTCATCGATTCTTTTTTCCCTTCTTGGTGCGTAGATCCGATATGAGTTCCGCTCTGTCCATCCGGCAGCTAACCAAAACCTACGGCAACGGTTTCCAGGCCCTGAGTGGTATCGATCTGGACGTCGCCGAAGGTGACTTTTTCGCCTTGCTCGGCCCCAACGGTGCCGGCAAATCCACGACCATCGGCATTCTCTCGACCCTGGTGAACAAGACCAGCGGCACGGTGAATATCTTTGGCCACGACCTGGACAAGAATCCTGCGCAGCTCAAGCGCTCCATCGGCGTCGTGCCGCAGGAATTCAACTTCAACCAGTTCGAAAAGACCTTCGACATCGTCGTGACCCAGGCGGGTTACTACGGCATCCCGCCGAAAGTCGCCAAGCAACGCGCCGAGCAGTACCTGACCCAGCTCGGTCTGTGGGACAAGCGCGATGTACCTTCACGTTCGCTGTCTGGCGGCATGAAGCGTCGCCTGATGATCGCCCGTGCGCTGGTCCACGAACCGCGCCTGCTGATCCTCGACGAGCCGACGGCGGGGGTGGATATCGAACTGCGTCGTTCGATGTGGACCTTCCTCACCGAACTGAACCAGAAAGGCATCACCATCATCCTCACCACGCATTACCTGGAGGAGGCTGAGCAGTTGTGCCGTCATATCGGGATCATCGACCACGGCACCATCGTCGAGAACACCAGCATGAAACAGCTGCTGGGCCAGCTGCATGTGGAAACTTTCCTGCTCGACACCCGCAACGCACTGAGTGTCGCGCCGCAGTTGCTCGGTTACCCGTGCCGATTGCTCGATGCGCATACCCTTGAGGTCCAGGTCGAGAAGACCATGGGCATCACCGCGCTGTTCACCCAGCTGGCGCAGCAGAACATCGAAGTATTGAGCCTGCGTAACAAAACCAATCGCCTCGAGGAGTTGTTCGTGTCCCTGGTGGAGAAAAATCTGTCGAAGGTGGCCGTATGAATTCCGAGCTGCGACCCAACCTCGTCGCCCTCAACACCATCGTTTACCGTGAGGTCAGGCGCTTCACCCGGATCTGGCCGCAGACCTTGCTGCCACCGGCCATCACGATGGTTCTGTACTTTGTTATTTTCGGTAACCTGATTGGCCGGCAGATCGGTGACATGGGTGGTTTCACCTACATGGAATACATCGTGCCGGGGCTGATCATGATGTCGGTGATCACCAACTCCTATGGCAACGTGGTGTCGAGCTTCTTCGGCAGCAAGTTCCAGCGCTCCATCGAGGAATTGATGGTGTCGCCGGTGTCGCCGCACACCATCCTGATCGGCTTCACCCTTGGCGGTGTGCTGCGCGGGTTGATGGTCGGGCTGATTGTCACGCTGTTATCGATGTTCTTCACCCACCTGCAGGTGCATCACCTGGGCATCACCATTCTGGTCGTGGTGCTGACGGCGACGATCTTTTCGTTGCTGGGCTTTATCAACGCGGTATTTGCGCGCAACTTCGATGACATTTCGATCATCCCGACCTTCGTGCTGACGCCACTGACTTACCTGGGCGGTGTGTTCTATTCGATCTCGTTGTTGTCACCGTTCTGGCAGACCGTCTCCCTGGCGAACCCGGTCTTGCACATGGTCAATGCCTTCCGCTTCGGGATCCTGGGGGTGTCGGACATCAGGATCAGCGTGGCGATCACCTTCATGCTGGTGGCCACGGTGGTGCTTTATATCGGCTGCGCGCGGTTGCTGGTGAGTGGGCGGGGGATGCGGACTTAAGGGATTTCTTCGGGGGGCTATGGGTCTGTGCGCGTATCCATTTCACGGGTGTAGATCCATTTTATTTGTGAGGGCGGCTGGCGGAACCATAATCCGCCATCACCCAAAAAACGGATATTCACCCAGTCCAAAACAGAACCGAGGTCACCCCATCCGCCTTTTCTTGCGCCGTGCCCACTGCCGGCTGACCCACCATCGCCAGTACACCATCACCAGGCAATAGGCGAGTGCGCCCAGCAGCAGGCCTGTCACCACCGACCCCAGCAGGAAGGGTTGCCACAACGTCGATAACTCGCCGCTGATCCATTCCCAGGTCAGTTCGTCAGGCAAGGTCCGGGCGGGCACGTTCATCAGCCAAGCGCCCATCTGGTAGGTACAGAAAAACACCGCAGGCATGGTGATCGGGTTGGTCAGCCAGACCAGGCTGACGGCGATGGGCATATTGCCGCGTACCACGATGGCCAGGGCGGCGGCCACCAGCATCTGCATGGGAATCGGCAGGAACGCCGCGAACAACCCCACCGCCATGGCCCGCGCCACCGAGTGTCGATTGAGGTGCCAGAGGTTCGGGTCATGCAGCAGTGTGCCGAGAAAGCGTAAGGATTGATGTTCCCTGATGCTCGTCGGGTCTGGCATGTAGCGTTTGAATAATCGCCGGGGCATAAGGCTTCTCGGTCGGTTAAGGCGGCAAGTATGTCTGGATTCTATGAGTCGCCTATTCAGAGTTTGTGACAATTATTGACCACGCTCGTGCCGTCAGCCGGCTATGACTAGGAGGGGACTCTCAAGGACGGGCTTATGCGCACAGGGATGATGGCGCTGGCGTTGGGTTTGCTGGCCCTGGGTTTTGTACCGGTATTACCGCCGGTCTGGTTGTGGCTGGTGTTGCCCCTGGCGGGTTTGATGTTGATGCCGTTCAGGGCTTATCCATTGGCGTTTTTCCTGTTCGGCCTCAGTTGGGCCTGCGCGAATGCGCAATGGGCGCTGGATGATCGTCTGCCGATCGATCTCGATGGGGAAACCCGTTGGCTCGACGGACGGGTGGTGGGTTTGCCCCAGGACAGCGAAGGGGTGGTGCGGTTCGAATTGACCGACATTCGCGCGCGGCAGGCACAGGTGCCCCAGCGCATGCGCCTGGCCTGGTATGGCGGGCCGCCGGTCAACAGTGGCGAACAATGGCGGCTGGCGGTGAAGTTGAAACGTCCGGCCGGGTTGCTCAATCCCCATGCCTTCGACTACGACGCCTGGCTGCTGGCGCAACGCATCGGTGCCACCGGTACCATCAAGGATGGCCAGCGCCTCGCCGAAGCCCGTTGGGCCTGGCGCGACGGCGTGCGCAAACGCTTGCAGGCGGTGGACGCCCAGGGCCGGGCCGGGGCTTTGGCGGCGCTGGTGCTGGGCGACGGTGCCGGACTCGGTCGCGACGATTGGCAGGTGCTGCAAGACACGGGCACCGTGCACCTGCTGGTGATTTCCGGACAGCACATCGGCCTGCTGGCCGGTGTGGTGTACCTGATGATCGCCGGGCTGGCTCGCTACGGCCTGTGGCCGCACCGTTTGCCGTGGTTGCCCTGGGCGTGCGGGCTGGCATTCACCTCGGCGCTTGGCTACGGGCTGCTGGCGGGGTTCGAAGTGCCGGTGCGACGAGCCTGCGTGATGATCGGCCTGGTGTTGTTGTGGCGCCTGCGCTTTCGCCACCTCGGCAGCTGGTGGCCCCTGTTGCTGGCCCTGAATGCGGTGCTGCTGTTCGATCCGCTGGTGAGCCTGCAGCCGGGGTTCTGGCTGTCCTTCGCGGCGGTGGCGGTGCTGATCTTCACCTTCGGCGGTCGCCTCGGCCCCTGGCGATGGTGGCAGACCTGGACCCGTGCGCAATGGTTGATCGCAATCGGCCTGTGCCCTTTGTTGCTGGTGCTGGGATTGCCGATCAGCCTCAGCGGCCCGCTCGCCAATCTGCTGGCGGTGCCCTGGATCAGCCTGCTGGTGTTGCCGCTGGCCCTGTCGGGCACGCTGTTGCTGCCGCTGCCTTATGTGGGTGAAGGCTTGCTGTGGCTGGCCGGCGGGCTGATCGACGGGCTGTTCAAAGGCCTGGCATGGCTGGCCGGGCAAATGCCTGCGTGGGTGCCGGTGGCGATTCCATTCTGGGCGTGGGCGCTGGGAAGCCTTGGCGCACTGCTCCTGTTACTGCCCCGTGGCGTACCGCTGCGTCCGTTGGGCTGGCCGCTGTTGCTGATGTTGGTGTTTGCGCCCAGGCCTCCGTTGGCCGAAGGCATCGCCGAAGTCTGGCAACTGGACGTCGGCCAGGGGCTGGCGATCCTGGTGCGAACCCGCCATCACACCCTGCTGTACGACAGCGGCCCGCGCTTGCGTGGCGTCGACCTCGGCGAGCGCGTCGTCCTGCCTGCGTTGCGCAAGCTCGGCGTGGACGGGCTCGACCTGATGCTGATCAGCCATGCGGACGCCGATCACGCCGGCGGCGCGCGGGCGATTGCCGGGGGGCTGCCGGTGACGCGGGTCATCAGCGGCGACCCCGAGGCATTGCCCGACGAGTTGCACGCGCAGCCTTGCGAAAGCGGGCAGCAATGGACCTGGGACGGCGTGAGGTTCCAGCTCTGGCAATGGCCCCAGGCATCGGACAGCAACCAGAAGTCCTGTGTCCTGCAGGTCGAGGCCAAGGGTGAACGCTTGCTGCTGAGCGGCGACATCGACAGCGCAGCCGAGCGCGCCCTTCTCGACAGTCCGCTGGGCGTGCCCACCGAGTGGTTGCAGGCGCCGCACCACGGCAGCCGCAGTGCGTCCTCGATGGCCTTGCTGGCGACGCTGCAACCCAAAGCGGTGCTGATTTCCCGAGGCCACGGCAATTCGTTCGGCCACCCGCATCCCACGGTCATGGCCCGGTATCGCAAACGGGGCATGTCCGTGCATGACAGCGCCGAGCAGGGTGCCATTCGTCTGCGCCTGGGGCGATTCGAGCCGGCCTGGACGATGCGTCAGCAGCGGCGTTTCTGGCGTGTCGTGCCATGAGGGCCGCCTGTCAACGCCCGACCGGATGCGACATCACGGTCTTCGGTGAGCCGACCCCCTATGTTAGAGTGGCGCACTTTTTCGAGGGGGCTGACACTGTGTGGGAATTGGTCAAATCCGGCGGCTGGATGATGCTGCCGATCATTCTGAGTTCCATCGCTGCCATGGCGATCGTCGCCGAGCGTCTGTGGACCCTGCGAGCCAGCCGCGTGACCCCGGAGCATCTGCTCGGCCAGGTCTGGGTGTGGATCAAGGACAAGCAGCTCAACAAGGACAAGCTCAAGGAACTGCGGGCCAACTCACCCTTGGGCGAGATTCTGGCGGCGGGCCTGGCCAATTCCAAGCATGGTCGCGAGATCATGAAAGAGTGCATCGAGGAAGCCGCGGCGCGGGTGATTCATGAACTCGAACGTTACATCAATGCGCTGGGCACCATCGCTGCGATGGCGCCGTTGCTGGGCCTGCTCGGCACGGTGCTGGGCATGATCGACATTTTCAGCGCCTTCATGGGCACGGGCATGACCACCAACGCCGCCGTACTGGCCGGGGGTATTTCCAAGGCATTGATCACCACGGCGGCGGGTTTGATGGTGGGTATTCCTTCGGTGTTCTTCCACCGGTTCCTGCAACGCCGCATCGATGAACTGGTGGTGGGCATGGAGCAGGAAGCGATCAAGTTGGTCGAGGTGGTGCAGGGTGACCGCGACGTGGACCTGCAAGAGGGCAAAAAAGCGTGAAATTCCGTCGCAAGCAACGGGAGAACGTGGACATCAACCTCGCGTCGCTGATCGACGTGGTGTTTATCCTGCTGCTGTTTTTCGTCGTGACCACCACCTTCACCCGTGAAACCCAGTTGCGCGTGGACCTGCCGGAGGCGGTCAGCGGTTCGCCTGCCGAAGACCAGGCCAGGCACCTGGATGTGACCATCAGTGCCGATGGCGTGTTCTCGGTGAATAACCAGATCCTGCCAAAGAACGATCTCGCCACCCTGATGGACGCCTTGCAGAAGGAGTCCGGTGGCGATACCAACCTGCCATTGTCCATCAGCGCCGACGGCAAGACCCAGCACCAGTCGGTCATCACGGCCATGGATGCCGCCGGCAAACTGGGCTTCAGCCATCTGCGCATGACCACAGTCGAGGCGGCGCCGCCCGCGCCCTGATGGCCATGTCCGATCGTTTGCTCGCCGCGTGGTATCAGGGGCATCCGGCCCTGAAATTGTTGCAGCCGCTGGAATGGTTGTATCGGCGCGTGGTCACCCGCAAGCGCGAACGCTTTCTGGCGGGAGAGGGTGAAATCTATCAGCCGCCGGTGCCCCTGATCGTGGTGGGTAACATCACCGTGGGCGGCACCGGCAAGACCCCGCTGATTCTGTGGATGATCCAGCATTGCCAGCGCAGCGGCCTGCGGGTCGGCGTGGTCAGTCGCGGTTACGGTGCCCAACCGCCACAGCTGCCATGGCGCGTCGAAGCCGACCAGGACGCCGCAGTGGCGGGCGACGAACCGTTGCTGATCGTCCAGCGTACCGGCGTGCCACTGATGATCGATCCGGATCGCAGCCGCGCGGTCAAGGCGCTGCTGGCGAGCGAGCCGCTGGACCTGATCCTGTCCGATGACGGCATGCAGCATTACCGCTTGGCGCGGGACCTCGAACTGGTGCTGATCGACGCGGCCCGTGGCCTGGGCAATGGACGTTGCCTGCCCGCCGGCCCCCTGCGCGAGCCGGTCGAGCGCCTGCACAGCGTTGACGCGGTGTTGTACAACGGCGCCACCGATGACCGTGCGGACGGTTTTGCCTTTACCTTGCAACCCGGCGCACTGGTCAACCTGCAGAGCGGCGAACGGCGTGCCCTGGATCACTTCCCCGCAGGCCAGGCGCTGCATGCGGTCGCCGGAATCGGCAATCCGCAGCGTTTCTTCACCACCCTCGAAACGCTACACTGGCAGCCTGTTCCCCATGCGTTTGCCGATCACGCCGAATACAGCGTGCAGGCCTTGAATTTCACACCGTCATTGCCCGTGGTGATGACTGAAAAGGACGCGGTCAAGTGCCGCGCCTTCGCCGCCGCCGATTGGTGGTACCTGACGGTCGATGCTGCGCCATCGCCGGCCTTCGTGGCCTGGTTCGATACGCAGTTGATGCGTCTGTTGCCGGCTCGTCTTTTGCCTTAAACCGTTGTTCTCCAGGGAATGCTCATGGACACCAAACTGCTCGACATCCTCGCTTGCCCGATCTGCAAAGGCCCGCTCAAGCTCAGCGCCGACAAAACCGAACTGATCAGCAAGGGCGCCGGCCTGGCGTACCCGATCCGCGACGGAATCCCGGTGATGCTCGAAACCGAAGCCCGCACCCTGACGACCGACGAGCGCCTGGATAAATGACCGCTGCCTTTACCGTTGTCATTCCATCGCGTTATGCCTCCACCCGCTTGCCGGGCAAGCCGCTGCTGCTGATCGCCGGCAAGCCGATGATCCAGCATGTCTGGGAGCAGGCGAGCAAGAGCAGTGCCCAGCGCGTGGTGGTGGCCACCGACGATGCGCGCATTGTCGAAGCTTGCAAGGGCTTTGGCGCCGAAGTGGTGCTGACTCGCGAAGATCACAATTCCGGCACCGACCGTTTGGCCGAAGTCGCCGCCCAGCTCGGCCTGGCGCCGGACGCCATCGTGGTCAACGTTCAGGGGGACGAACCGCTGATCCCGCCGAGCGTGATCGACCAGGTCGCCGTCAATCTGGCGGCCCACGCCGAAGCGCGCATGGCCACCCTGGCCGAGCCGATCGAAGACGTGGAAACCCTCTTCAACCCCAACGTGGTGAAGGTGGTCAGCGACCTTGACGGCCTGGCGCTGACCTTCAGCCGCGCGACCTTGCCCTGGGCCCGCGATGCGTTTGCCAAAACTCGCGAGCAACTGCCTGAAGGCGTGCCGTATCGCCGTCATATCGGTATCTACGCCTACCGTGCCGGTTTCCTGCATGACTTCGTCAGCTGGGGCCCGTGCTGGCTGGAAAACACCGAATCGCTGGAGCAGTTGCGTGCCTTGTGGCACGGCGTGCGGATCCACGTTGCCGATGCGCTGATCGCTCCGCCTGCCGGCGTCGATACCGTCGAAGACCTCGAGCGCGTTCGTCGCCTGCTGGAGGCCTGATGCGGGTTCTGTTCGTCTGCCTGGGAAATATCTGCCGTTCACCCACGGCCGAAGGCGTGTTGCGCCACAAGCTGCGTGAAGCAGGGTTGGCCGATCGGGTTGAAGTGGCTTCGGCCGGCACCGGTGACTGGCATGTCGGCAAAGCGCCGGACAAGCGCAGCCAGGCTGCGGCCAGGCGTCGTGGCTACGACCTGTCTGCCCAGCGTGCGCAGCAAGTGACCCGTGCCGATTTCGCCACCTATGACCTGATCCTGGCCATGGACCACAGCAACTTGCGCCACCTCAAGGCTCTGCAGCCTGCCACGGGCAAGGCCGAGCTGGACCTGTTCCTGCGTCGATATCAATCGGAGATCGACGAGGTCCCGGATCCGTATTACGACGATCAGGGTTTTGATCAGGTGCTCGACTTGATCGAGCGTGCCAGCGATCAGTTGCTGATCGAATTGAAGGGCCGGTTATGAGTTTGCAGGTACAGCGCGAGGTTTCCCTCAAGCCGTTCAATACCTTTGGCGTGGATGTCCGGGCCCGTTTGTTCGCCCAGGCCCATAGCGACGCCGACGTACGCCAGGCGCTGGCCTACGCCGAGGAACAGGGCGTGCCGCTGTTGGTGATCGGCGGTGGCAGCAACCTGTTGCTGACGGCCGATATCCCGTCGCTGGTGCTGCGCATGGCCAGCCGTGGCATTCGCATTCTTGAGGATGACGGCCGCCGCGTCGTCATTGAAGCCGAAGCAGGCGAGCCCTGGCATCCGTTTGTGCTGCACACCTTGGCGCAGGGGTTGTCGGGGCTGGAAAACCTCAGCCTCATCCCAGGCACGGTTGGCGCCGCACCGATGCAGAACATCGGCGCCTATGGCGTGGAAATCAAGGACGTGTTCGCCGGCCTGACCGCGCTGGATCGCCAGACCGGCGAGCTGCGCGACTTCACCCTGGACGAGTGCAATTTTGCCTACCGCGACAGCCTGTTCAAACAGCAGCCAGGCCGCTGGTTGATCCTGCGGGTGCGTTTTGCCCTGAGCCGCATCGCGCACCTGCACCTGGAATACGGCCCGGTGCGTCAGCGCCTGACCGAACAGGGCATCGACCAGCCAACCGCCACCGACGTCAGCCGGGCGATTTGCAGCATCCGCAGCGAAAAACTGCCCGACCCCGCCGTGCTCGGCAATGCCGGCAGTTTTTTCAAGAATCCGCTGGTGTCGGCCACGCTGGTTGCGCAGCTCAAGGGCGAGTACCCGGACCTGGTGGCTTACGCACAACCCGATGGGCAGATGAAACTGGCCGCCGGCTGGCTGATCGAGCGCGCCGGGTGGAAAGGTTTCCGCGACGCCGACGCCGGTGTGCACAAGGCCCAGGCGCTGGTGCTGGTCAATTATGGTGACGCCACCGGGCTGCAACTGCTCGACCTGGCACAACGCATTCAGAAAGACATTTCAGAACGCTTCCATGTCGAGCTGGAAATGGAGCCAAACCGCTATTGAAGCTAAGCTTTCAGGGTTGATTGGTAAGCCCTGCACAACTTCCATTGTGCAGGGCTTTTTTGTTAATGCTGGGTTAACTTAGTCAGCTAACGATACAGCCCATTTGCTCCACCAAAGGCCCGGTGCAGACGCTCGCGTCTGTACAAGAGAGCCCGATTAGCCTGAGCCGATCTGCGTGATTGCACCCGCTGAAAACCCGGCGGCAGATTGCTCGACCCCATAACCTTCATCACTATGCGGGCGTGCCCATGATTACCCTGAAACTCAATGGTCAAGACCATCAACTCGATGTCACCGAGGACATGCCGCTGCTCTGGGCGATCCGCGACGTGGCGGGTTACAACGGTACCAAATTCGGTTGCGGCATGGGCCTGTGCGGCGCCTGCACCATCCATATCGACGGTTCACCGGCGCGCAGTTGCATCACCCCGATTGGCTCGGTGACCGGTCAGAATGTCACCACCATCGATAACCTGCATGCCGATCCCGTCGGGCAAGTCGTCCAGCAGGCCTGGCTCGACAGCGCCGTGGCGCAGTGTGGTTATTGCCAGGGCGGGCAAATCATGTCGGCGACGGCGCTGCTCAAGACCAACCCGGACCCCAGCGATGAACAGATCGAAGAGGCAATGGTCGGCAACATCTGCCGGTGTGGCACCTACAACCGGATCAAGACCGCGATCCGCCAGGCATCCACTCACCTGAAGGAGGCCAAGGCATGAGCCAGTTACCCAATGATTTTGCCCTGAGCAACCTCAGCCGCCGTGGCTTTCTCAAGGGTGTCGGTGCCACCGGTGCCTTGGTGATTGCCGCCAGTTGGGGCTGGCAGGACGCATTCGCCGCCGACAAAGAGAAAAAGTTCGGTGCCGACGGCATGCCCAACGGCTGGATCGATGATCCGAAGGTCTACGTCAGCATCGCGACGGACGGCACGGTGACGGTGATGTGCAACCGTTCGGAAATGGGCCAGGGCGTGCGTACCAGCCTGACCATGGTCGTCGCTGATGAGCTGGAAGCCGACTGGGCGCGGGTCAAGGTCCAGCAGGCTCCGGGCGATGAAGTGCGCTTCGGCAATCAGGACACCGACGGCTCGCGCAGCATGCGCCATTGGTACGAACCGATGCGTCGTTGCGGTGCCGCTGCGCGGACCCTGTTGGAGCAGGCGGCGGCCGACCAGTGGAAAGTCCCGGTCGGCGAATGCCACGCACAGCTGCATAAAGTCATTCATGAACCGAGCGGCCGAGAGCTGGGCTACGGCGACCTGGCCGCAGCTGCCGCCGCATTGCCCGTCCCCGCCCGTGACAGCCTGCGACTCAAGCAACCGTCGGAGTTCCGCTACATCGGCAAAGAGAGCGCCCGGGCCATCGACGGCGCGGACATCGTCAACGGCCGCGCGATCTACGGTGCCGACGTGCATTTCGACGGCATGCTCTATGCCACGATCGCCCGTCCGGCGGTCTACGGCGGCAAAGTGAAGTCGGTGGACGACAGTGCTGCGCTGAAGGTCCCCGGGGTGATCAAGGTCCTGCAGATCGAAAGCCGGCCATTGCCCTCGGAGTTCCAGCCGCTGGGCGGCGTGGCGGTGGTGGCCAGCAACACCTGGGCCGCCATCAAGGGGCGCGAGGCGCTGAAGATCGAGTGGGACGACGGCCCCAATGCCAGTTACGACTCGATCGCCTACCGCAAGGAGCTGGAAGCGGCGTCGCTGAAGCCAGGCAAGGTGGTCCGCAACACCGGCGACATCGACAAGGCGCTCAGCAGCGCCGACAGTACCCTGGAAGCGTCCTACTACCTGCCCCATCTGTCGCAATCGCCGATGGAGCCGATGGTCGCCATCGCCCGCTTCAAGGACGGCGTCTGCGAAGCCTGGGCACCGAGCCAGGCGCCTCAGGTCACCCGCGAGCGGATCGGCGAACGCCTTGGCCTTCCCTTCGACAACGTCACCTTCAATGTCACCTTGCTCGGCGGTGGCTTCGGGCGCAAATCCAAGCCGGACTTCATCATCGAAGCGGCCGTACTCGCCAAGGAGTTTCCCGGCAAGGCCGTGCGGGTGCAATGGACCCGTGAAGACGACATCCATAACTCCTACTTCCATACGGTCTCGGCGGAATACCTGAAGGCCGGCCTGAACAAGGAGGGCCTGCCGTCCGGTTGGCTGCACCGCACCGTGGCCCCGAGCATTACCGCGTTGTTCGCCCCGGGCATGAACCACGAGGCCGCCTTCGAGTTGGGCATGGGGTTCACCAACATGGCCTACGCGATTCCCAACGTGCGCCTGGAGAATCCGGAAGCCGTGGTGCACACGCGGGTGGGCTGGTATCGCTCGGTGTCGAACATTCCCCATGGTTTTGCGGTGCAGAGCTTTGTCGATGAACTGGCGCACAAGGCCGGCGAGGACCCGCTCAAGTACCAGATCAAGTTGCTCGGTCCCGATCGTCAGATCGACCCACGCACCTTGAGTGAAGAATGGAACTACGGCGAGTCGCCCGAGCGCTATCCGATCGACACCGGGCGCATGCGCACCGTCCTGGAAACCGCCGCGAAAGCCGCCGGTTGGGGGCGCAAGCTGCCGAAGGGGCGAGGCCTGGGCCTGGCGGTGCACTACAGCTTCGTCACCTACGTGGCGGCGGTGATTGAAGTCGAGGTCAAGGACGACGGCACGCTGATCGTGCACAAGGCCGACATCGCGGTGGATTGCGGTCCGCAGATCAACCCCGAGCGGATTCGCTCGCAGTTCGAAGGCGCTTGCGTGATGGGCCTGGGCAACGCGGTGCTGGGTGAAATCAGCTTCAAGGACGGCAAGGTCCAGCAGGACAACTTCCACATGTATGAAGTGGCGCGCATGTCGCTTGCGCCGAAGGAAGTCGCGGTGCACCTGGTCACGCCGCCGGGCGTCGTGCCGCTGGGCGGTGTCGGTGAGCCAGGTGTGCCGCCGATTGCGCCGGCACTGTGCAACGCGATCTTCGCCGCGACGGGTCAGCGCATCCGCAACCTGCCGGTTCGCTTTCAGCTGCAGGGTTGGCAGAAGGCGCAAGCGTAATGGACAGCGTCGATCTGAACGTCTTGCGCAGCGTGTTGCAATGGCGCCAGGCCGGTCAGCGAGTGATGTTGTACAGCGTGGTCCAGACCTGGGGCACGGCGCCCCGGGCGCCTGGCGCCATGCTGGCATTGCGCGAAGATGGCGTGGTGATTGGCTCGGTGTCCGGTGGCTGTATCGAGGATGACCTGATTGCCCGGCTGCACGACGGGCGAATTCCGCCTGACGGGCCGCCGGTGCAACTGATCACCTATGGCGTCTCCCTCGAGGAGGCTGCACGGTTTGGCTTGCCGTGCGGCGGCACCTTGCGCCTGACCGAGGAGCGCGTCGGCGACCCGGCCTGGGTCGCTGAACTGCTGGCGCGCTGCGAGGCCCATGAAATCGTTGCGCGCACGCTGCAGATTGCCACCGGCGAAGTCCGGTTGCAGCCTGCGGCCAAGGGCGACGTACTGAGCTTCGACGGCCACACACTGCGGGCGATCTACGGTCCGCGCTGGCGCTTGTTGCTGATCGGCGCGGGGCAATTGTCCCGGTATGTGGCCGAGATGGCGCGGTTGCTGGATTTCGAAGTGCTGATCTGCGACCCGCGCACGGAGTTCGTCTACGGCTGGGAGGAACAGCATGGCCGCTTTGTCTCCGGTATGCCGGACGAAGCCGTGCTGAACATACAGACCGACGAGCGCACGGCCATCGTCGCGTTGACCCACGATCCACGCCTGGATGACATGGCGCTGCTCACGGCCCTCGACTCCAGGGCCTTTTATGTCGGTGCACTGGGCTCGCGGGTCAACAGCAGGAAGCGTCGGGAAAATCTGGCTCAGCTAGGCTTGTCTCAAGCGGCCATCGACCGTTTGCACGGTCCGATCGGTTTGCACATCGGCAGCCATTCACCGGCCGAGATTGCCTTGTCGCTGCTGGCCGAGATCGTGGCGATCAAGAATGGCGTCGCGTTGAAACAGAAGAAGGAGAACGTATGAGCGAGCCTGTGGGTGTCATCGTTCTGGCCGCGGGGCAGGGCGCCCGGTTCAGGCAGGTCGCGGGTGCCGACAGGGACAAATTACTGGCCGACTGCACCGGGCGCGATGGTGCCGTTCGTTCGGTGATCGAGCAGGTGCTGCTCAGCGTACCGGCGAACCTGGCGAAGCGCGTACTGGTGACCACCGAGGATCGCCCGCAGGTGATTCGCATGGCCCAGGCCTACGGTTTCGACATCGTGCTGATCGAATCGACCGGCATGGGCGACAGCCTCGCCGCCGGGGTGGCGGCGTGTCCGCAGTTGGGGGGATGGTTGATCATGTTGGGTGACATGCCGTTCATCCTGCCGTCCACCGTCGAGCGGGTGCTGGCCGGGCTGACGGAGGAGGGGATCAGTGTTCCGCTGATCAATGGCGAGTACGGTCATCCCGTGGGATTTGGACGCGTGTTCGGGCCGGGTTTGATGGCGCTATCGGGGGATCGCGGTGCCAGGTCGTTGTTTGCCTCGGCCAAGGTGGTCGAGGTGACGGTGGAGGATCCCGGGGCGCTGTGGGATGTCGATGTGCCTGAGGCGCTCGTCTTCCAATAGGCGGTGCCTGCCATCGCGAGCGGATTCGCTGCACACTGTCCATGTGGGAGCGAACCTGCTCGCGATGGCAGGCAGCGGTGATACGGGAAGCCTGAAACGCCGCAGACCTTTCGCAAAGGCATAAAAAAGCCCCGCCTGGCATCGCCAGGCGGGGCTTTTTAGTCGCCGCAGAATCAGACGAGCGGTTTAGGCTCGTGTTCTTTTTCCTGGGCTTCGTGTTGCACGACCGCTTCCTGTACGGAGCGCGGTGCTTCGTGGATCACCGATTCAGCCGATTCAGCGGGGGCCTCGACGACCGGGGCAGGGGCTGCCTCGACCACTTCGGCAACCACCGGGGCAGGCTCGTCGGCGACTACGGCTTCAGCTGGAGCGGCAGCGGCGGCCAGTTCGGCTTCCTTCTGCAGGCGCTCTTCCTCACGCTTGCGGCGACGCACTTCACGTGGATCGTTCGGCGCACGGCCGCTTGGCGTCAGGGCGCTGACAGGAGCCGCTTCGACCACTGGAGCGGGGGCTTCGGCAACGACCGGCGCTTCAACCACTGGAGCCGGTTCGGCAGCTGCCACGACCGGTTCGGAAACCACGGGTTCAGGCTCAGCGACGGGCGCAGGGGCTGGGATTTCGACAGCAGCCGGTTCGGCCACCCAGTTGAACGCGGTTTGCTCTTCGCGAACTTCGCGAACCGGTTCGGTCACTGTTTCTGCAGTGATTTCAGCGGCAGGTTCGGCAACCACGGCGGGCGCTTCAACCACTACGGCCGGTTCGGCAGCGGCTTCCACTTCAGGCTGTGCTTCCTGAACCGGTGCCACTTCGATTTCCGGAGCGGACGTCACTTCCACCGCAGTGGTCGCTTCGACGACCGGTGCTTCGACGGCTGGTGCTTCGACTGGAGCGGTTTCCAGCGTGGCAGCAGTGGCGCGTTCAGCTTGCTCGTTGGCCTGAGCTTCGGCTGGAGCGCTGATCACGGTGCTGGCAACGGCGGCGGTCACTGCCAGGCCCGCGGCCAGGTCGGCGGCGCTTGGTGCTTCGCTGCCTTCAGCGGATTCCGCTTCTTCCGAACCCTCGATCACGTTGCCGTTGGCATCGCGCTGACGCTCGCGGCGGTTGCTGCGACGACGCTGGCCACGGGAACGGCGGCGTGGACGATCGCCCTCGGCGTTCTCCTGGCCGTCTTCCGACAGTTGCTCTTCGTTGCCGGTCAGTTCTTCTTCGGCCACGGCAGCCGCTTGCTCGGCACGCGGTTGACGTTCTTCACGCGGTGGGCGCGGAGCACGCTCTTCGCGTGGCTGGCGGGCTGGACGCTCTTCAGCGGTCACGGCAGCAGCGGTTTCCGGCGCAGCAGCATCCAGAGGCTCGCGCAGTACACGAACCCGCTCTTCACGCTCGCCACGTGGCTTGCGATCTTCGCGAGGCGCGCGTGGAGCACGTTCTTCACGCGGGGCGCGCGGAGCACGTTCTTCGCGAGCGGCCGGGGCTTCTTCGCGGACTTCACGGACTTCACGTGGCTCGCGTGGTGCGCGCTCTTCACGCGGTGCACGCTCTTCGCGAGGTTTGCGTTCTTCATCGCGGCGACCGTTACGGTTGCGGCTCTGCTGACGACCGTTGCGACGTTCTTCGTTGCGTGCCGGACGTTCGGAAGCGGCCGGTTTTTCTACCACGGCTGGCGCGGCAGGTTCTTCCTTGGTTGCAAACAGGCTGACCAGCGACTTCACCAGGCCTTTGAACAGGCTTGGCTCTGGCGCGGCGGCCGGCGCAGCCACCGGTGCGGCGGGAACGTCGGTTGGAACCGGAGCGTTGGCGCGGGCCGGCGCAGTCTTGACCGCGGCTTCCTGGCGAACCAGGGTGCGGGTTGCGGCAGCTGGCTGGACTTCTTCGACTTCGGCGGCGGCCGCAGCGATTTCGTAGCTGGACTGGTTGTTGGCCGCTTCCGGGCTGTCATCGCGCAGACGCTGCACTTCGAAGTGCGGGGTCTCGAGGTGATCGTTCGGCAGAATGACGATACGGGCACGGGTGCGCAGTTCGATCTTGGTGATCGAGTTGCGTTTTTCGTTGAGCAGGAAGGCTGCCACCGGAATCGGCACCTGGGCGCGAACTTCGGCGGTGCGGTCTTTCAGGGCTTCTTCTTCGATCAGGCGCAGGATCGCCAGGGACAGCGACTCAACGTCACGGATGATGCCGGTGCCGCTGCAGCGAGGGCAGACGATGCCGCTGCTTTCGCCCAGCGATGGACGCAGGCGCTGACGGGACATTTCCAGCAGGCCGAAGCGCGAGATGCGACCGACTTGCACGCGAGCGCGGTCGGCTTCCAGGCATTCGCGGACTTTCTCTTCCACGGCGCGCTGGTTCTTGGCAGGGGTCATGTCGATGAAGTCGATGACGATCAGGCCGCCGATGTCGCGCAGGCGCAACTGACGGGCGATTTCTTCGGCGGCTTCAAGGTTGGTCTGCAGGGCGGTTTCTTCGATGTCGCTGCCTTTGGTGGCGCGCGCCGAGTTGATGTCGATGGACACCAGGGCTTCGGTCGGATCGATGACGATGGAACCGCCGGAAGGCAGTTCGACGACGCGCTGGAAAGCGGTCTCGATCTGGCTTTCGATCTGGAAACGGTTGAACAGCGGGACGCTGTCCTCGTACAGCTTGATCTTGCTCGCGTATTGCGGCATCACCTGGCGAATGAAGGTCAGGGCTTCGTCCTGGGCTTCAACGCTGTCGATCAGCACTTCGCCGATGTCCTGGCGCAGGTAATCGCGGATGGCGCGGATGATCACGTTGCTTTCCTGATAGATCAGGAACGGAGCGGAGCGATCCAGCGAGGCTTCCTTGATGGCGGTCCAGAGTTGCAGCAGGTAGTCGAGGTCCCACTGCATTTCTTCGCTGCTGCGGCCCAGGCCGGCAGTGCGCACGATCAGGCCCATGTCGGCAGGTGCAACCAGGCCGTTCAGGGCTTCACGCAGTTCGTTGCGCTCTTCGCCTTCGATGCGACGGGAGATACCGCCGGCACGCGGGTTGTTCGGCATCAGGACCAGGTAACGACCGGCCAAGCTGATGAAGGTGGTCAGGGCGGCGCCCTTGTTGCCACGTTCTTCTTTTTCGACTTGAACGATGACTTCCTGGCCTTCGCTCAGGACGTCCTTGATGTTGACGCGGCCTTCAGGCGCTTTCCTGAAGTATTCGCGGGAGATTTCCTTGAGGGGCAGGAAGCCGTGGCGCTCGGAGCCGAAATCGACAAAGGCAGCCTCAAGGCTCGGTTCGATGCGAGTAATCCGGCCTTTGTAGATGTTGGCCTTCTTCTGCTCGCGTGCACCGGATTCGATGTCCAGGTCGTAGAGGCGTTGGCCATCTACCAGTGCAACACGCAACTCTTCGGGTTGAGTTGCGTTAATCAGCATTCTTTTCATGTAGTACCGTCGGTTTCCGGGCTGCCGGAAACGGCGTTCGGCACACACGACTTCTCACGGTCGGTGTCAGGTGCGTCGGGAATGGTTGGCCAGTCCCGTGTCCAGCGAGGTCCGGCCAATGTGGGCCTTCGTCGCGACGTACGCGTCCTGCTTGCTGTGGCTACTTAAGCACTCAGTCAGGAGGAGGAATCAACCGGCGGCTGTGGACGAGATGAAGCGTCTAGATAAAGCCTATTGCTACACAGTCCAGCGGTTGTGCATCTCCACCCTACACGTATCCCTGATAATTCGGGTGCTGCCGCGCGCAGAATCCGCAGCGGGTTGGCATTTACCGTGAGCTCCGAAAGGGGAAATCACGCATCATGGCTAATTTAGGCGTTGTTTCCGAAGCCTGCGCTCGGGGTCATTCGCTGCTGACTGCACTTTGTGAACTGGCCGTGAATATGAGCTCGCGTGGCGAGTTGAAACTCTGCTTTGCGGCGTGATTCAGGCCTCATGTCACCTGCGCTCGTTACAACTGCAAACTCCACCGTTACGTAGCGAAAGCCCCGTAGGACGGCCTCGCGTCCTGGTGAATTGCTTTGGTCAGGGCCGGTTTTTGACCGTTAATCCGCTGTCCAGGCCGCTTTTGGCGGCGTTCGCGACTATAGCAGTAATGATTAAGTGCTTCAATTCCATAAAAAATTGATATCATCCGCGCCATGACGACTACTGCCCCCTCGACTCCAGGCGTACAACTGCTTGAGGTCTCGCCGGAATATGCCGGCCAACGTATTGATAACTTCCTTCTCGCTCGGCTCAAAGGCGTGCCCAAGACCTTGATTTACCGCATTTTGCGCAAGGGCGAAGTGCGGGTGAACAAAGGTCGGATCAAGCCCGAATACAAGCTGCAGGCGGGCGATATCGTGCGCGTCCCGCCGGTTCGCGTGCCCGAGCGTGACGAGCCGGTGCCAGTGGCCCAGGGGCTGTTGCAGCGCCTGGAAGCCTCGATTGTCTACGAAGACAAGGCGCTGATCGTGATCAACAAGCCGGCCGGGATCGCGGTCCACGGCGGCAGCGGCCTGAGCTTCGGCGTGATCGAAGCCTTCCGACAGCTGCGCCCCGAAGCCAAGGAGCTGGAACTGGTCCATCGCCTGGACCGGGACACCTCCGGCCTGCTGATGATTGCCAAAAAGCGCAGCATGTTGCGCCATTTGCATGAAGCGCTGCGCGGCGATGGCGTCGACAAGCGCTACATGGCGCTGGTGCGGGGCAATTGGGCGACATCGATCAAGCAGGTGCGCGCGCCGCTGCTCAAGAGCAATCTGCGTTCGGGCGAGCGCATGGTGGAGGTCAATGAAGAGGGCAAGGACGCGTTGACCGTGTTCAAGGTGCTGCGCCGCTTCGGCGATTTCGCCACCATGGTCGAGGCCAAGCCAGTCACCGGTCGGACCCACCAGATTCGCGTGCACACCTTGCACGCCGGGCACTGCATCGCTGGCGACAGCAAGTACGGCGATGACGATTTCACCCGGGAAATCCGTGATCTGGGCGGCAAACGCCTGTTCCTGCATGCCTACATGCTGACCGTGCCGCTGCCCGATGGCGGTGAGCTGAAGCTTCAGGCGCCGGTTGATGACATGTGGTCCCAAACTGTGGAGCGCCTGAGTGCACCCATCTGATTACAAATTGTTGATTTTCGACTGGGACGGCACGTTGGCCGATTCCATCGGTCGGATTGTTGAAGCGATGCACGTTGCCTCCGGCCGCATGGGGTTCGAGTTGCGTGATGACTTTGCGGTCAAGGGCATCATCGGCCTGGGTCTGCCAGAAGCGATTCGCACCTTGTATCCCGAGATCGATGACAGAGAGATGGAGGCGTTCCGCCAGCATTACGCGGATCACTACATCGCTTCGGAAGCCGTGCCTTCGCCCTTGTTCGAAGGCGTGGTGGAGTCGATGGAGGCGTTTCGCGCCGAGGGCTATCACCTGGCGGTCGCGACAGGCAAGGCGCGTCGCGGTCTGGATCGGGTGCTGAAGTCCCACGGTTGGGAAAACTATTTCGATATCACTCGCGCGGCAGACGAAACCGCCAGCAAGCCTCATCCGTTGATGCTCGAGCAGATCCTTGCTCATTGCGAGGTGCGTCCGGAGCAGGCGTTGATGGTGGGTGATTCGTCGTTCGATCTGCAGATGGCGCGCAACGCCGGCATGGGGTCGGTGGCGGTCAGCTATGGCGCTCAGTCGATCGAGGCGTTGAAAGCGTTTGAGCCACGGTTGTCCATTGATCGTTTTTCACAGTTGCATGCCTGGCTGAATCAGCGGGCTTAATACGTTTTTGCTGGGGTGAATGGCATGACCGACGAATGGAAGGCGCCCGAGAAGTCGAGTGCGCAAAGCGGTGACGAGAAAAGCTGGAAGCTGCTGGAAAAAACCTTGCTGGCCGGGGTGCAGGAGCAGCGTCGATCCCGTCGCTGGGGGATTTTCTTCAAGCTCCTGACCTTCGTGTACCTGTTCGTCGCGCTGGCCTTGTTCACGCCGTTGATGGACATGGAGAAGGCTGCCAGCCGCGGCGGCAGCTACACGGCGCTGATCGATGTGAATGGCATGATCGCCGACAAGGAGCCCGCCAGTGCGGACAATATCGTCGGCAGCCTGCGGGCGGCCTTTGAGGATAACAAGGTCAAGGGCGTGATCCTGCGGATCAACAGCCCGGGCGGCAGTCCGGTGCAGTCGGGCTATGTCTATGACGAGATTCGCCGTCTGCGCGGTTTGCACCCCGATACCAAGTTGTATGCGGTGATTTCCGACTTGGGCGCGTCCGGTGCCTACTACATCGCCAGTGCCGCCGATCAGATCTACGCCGACAAGGCGAGCCTGGTGGGCTCCATCGGTGTGACCGCCGCCGGCTACGGTTTCGTTGGCACCATGGAAAAGCTCGGTGTCGAGCGTCGTACCTACACCTCCGGCGAGCACAAGTCGTTTCTCGATCCGTTCCAGCCGCAGAAGCCTGAAGAGACTGCGTTCTGGCAGGGTGTGCTCGATACCACCCACAAACAGTTCATCAACAGCGTCAAGCAGGGGCGTGGCGACCGCCTGAAGGACAAAGAGCATCCGGAGCTGTTCTCTGGGCTGGTCTGGTCCGGTGAGCAGGCGCTGCCGCTGGGCTTGATCGATGGCCTGGGCAATGCGAGTTCGGTGGCGCGTGATGTGATTGGCGAGAAAGAGCTGGTGGATTTCACTGTCCAGGAATCGCCGTTCGATCGCTTCTCGAAAAAACTCGGCGCCAGCGTGGCTGAGCAATTGGCGATGTGGATGGGTTTCCATGGCCCTTCGCTGCGCTGACTGGCGGGCGGCATGAAAAAAACCGGCTCTCGTGGCCGGTTTTTTCATGGAGGAGGGCGGGCGCTCAGGGTATTGCAACACCTTCGACCAGCAGCATGTCGATCAGGCGAATCAGCGGCAGGCCGATCAGGCTGGTGGCATCCGCGCCTTCGGTGCGTTGAAACAGGCTCACGCCCAGGCCCTCGGCCTTGAAGCTGCCAGCGCAATCGTAAGGCTGCTCGGCCAGCAGGTAGCGTTCGATGCGTGCGGTGTCGAGTGTGCGCATGTGTACGGTGAATGGCACGCAGTCGACCTGGCAATGGCCGGTCTGGCTGTTGAGCAGGGCCACACCGGTGAGGAAGGTCACGCTGGCGCCGCTGGAGGCGAGCAGTTGTTCGCGGGCCTTCTCGAACGTATGGGGCTTGCCGATAATACGTTCGCCGAGCACCGCCACCTGGTCGGAGCCGATAATCAGATGAGCGGGATGGCTGCCGGCAAGGGCCTGCGCTTTTTTCCGGGCGAGGCGTTTGACCAGTTCGATCGCAGGCTCGTCCGGCCGGCGGCTTTCGTCGATATCCGGCGAGCTGCAGATGAACGGCAGTTGCAGGCGGGCCAGCAATTCCCGGCGATAGGCCGAGCTTGAAGCGAGTAATAAAGGCAGCATGTGCATCTCCGGATTACAGGTGCGAATTCTAGCGAGGCTTCCAGGTGACGGACAGGGCGGAATTTCCTTTGACATGGCCGGGGGCATCCCTATAATGCTGCGCCTATGTTGAATGACCCGATTCCACCTCACGTTGACCCGCGCAAATTGGCTGACCGTGGCACCACCCTTCAAGGTGAAATGCTGCTGGCCGATTTGAAGAGACTCTGCGACCCGCTTTCCGACACTGTCGGTACGGTGCAGGCTAAATTCGTTTTTGAACGAGATGAACGTAAGTCTGTGGTAATTCACAGCTTTATCGACACCGAAGTCAAAATGGTTTGCCAGCGTTGTCTTGAGCTGGTCACCCTGCCGATCCATAGCGAATGCAGTTATGCTGTGGTGAAGGAGGGTGCGAATACCCAGTCGTTGCCGAAAGGTTATGACGTGCTGGAACTGGGCGAAGATCCTTTGGATCTGCAGTCACTGATCGAGGAGGAGCTTCTGCTCGCCTTGCCCATTGTGCCTGCTCATCATCCGGAAGAATGCCAGCAGCCGGCGGGAGCAGATGAACCCGAACCGAGCGAGGACGAGGTAACGCGGTCCAACCCGTTCAGTGTATTGGCGCAGTTAAAGCGTGACCCAAACGTTTAGGAGTTAATCAATTATGGCTGTTCAGCAGAACAAAAAATCCCGCTCTGCCCGTGACATGCGTCGTTCGCACGATGCTCTCGAGGCTAGCACCCTGTCTGTAGAAAAAACCACCGGTGAAGTTCACCTGCGTCACCACGTATCGCCAGAAGGCGTATACCGTGGTCGTAAAGTGATCGACAAGGGCGCTGACGAGTAATCACTTGTCTGCTCAAGTCATCGCGATTGACGCAATGGGCGGGGACTTCGGTCCCCGCAGCATTGTCCAGGCCAGCCTCGCTTGCCTGTCTGCTACACCCTCGCTGCACCTGACCCTCGTCGGTCAACCCTCCCTTCTTGAAGAATTGATCGCTGGCCATTCGGCTGTGGATCGCTCGCGTCTGTCGATTGCACCGGCGTCCGAAGTCATCACCATGGACGAAAAGCCCGCCCAGGCCCTGCGTGGCAAGCCGGATTCGTCGATGCGCGTGGCCCTGGAGTTGCTGCGCGATGACAAGGTCCAGGCGTGCGTCAGTGCCGGTAATACTGGCGCGCTGATGGCGTTGTCGCGGTTCGTGCTCAAGACGCTGCCAGGTATCGACCGGCCGGCCATGGTGGCAGCGATTCCGACGCAGAAGGGCTATTGCCAGTTGCTCGACCTGGGGGCCAATGTCGATTGCAGTGCCGAGCACCTGCTGCAGTTCGCCGTGATGGGGTCGGTAGCCGCTGAAACCCTGGGTATCGTTCGTCCCCGGGTGGCATTGCTCAACATTGGCACCGAAGACATCAAGGGCAATCAGCAGGTCAAGTTGGCGGCGACCTTGTTGCAGAGCGCTCGGGGCATCAACTACATCGGTTTTGTCGAGGGTGACGGTCTGTACCGTGGCGAAGCGGATGTGGTGGTGTGCGACGGCTTCGTCGGCAATATCCTGCTCAAGTCCAGCGAAGGCCTGGCGACCATGATTGCAGGGCGCATCGAAGCCCTGTTCAAAAAAAACTTTGCATCAAAAGTCGTCGGCGCACTGGCGTTGCCGTTGATGAAGCGCCTGCAAGAGGATCTCGCTCCTGCGCGGCATAACGGCGCAAGTTTCCTCGGTTTGCAGGGAATTGTGGTGAAAAGTCATGGATCTGCCGGTGTTCTGGGCTTTCAGAGTGCCATTTCACGGGCGCTTATAGAGATTCAGGAAAACCTGCCGGAGCGCATTCACGGTCGGCTGGAGGATTTGTTGCTTTAGGCGTTTTCGTCGGACAATGCTTAAATGTGACCGCTTGGTTCCATTGGCCATCCAAACTGTCAGTTTCTTGCGTCCCCCGGTGGGGCGCCAATTCTTCGACGACAAGATCATTAGGGGCTTGTTACATGTCTGCTTCCCTCGCATTCGTCTTTCCAGGACAGGGTTCGCAGTCCCTCGGCATGCTGGCCGAGTTGGGCGCGCAACATCCAGTGGTCCTCGAAACCTTCAAAGAAGCATCCGATGCGCTCGGCTATGACCTGTGGGCACTGACCCAACAAGGGCCGGAAGAGCAACTCAATCAAACCGACAAGACCCAGCCGGCCATTCTGACGGCCTCGATCGCCTTGTGGCGTCTGTGGCTGGCCGAAGGTGGCGCGCGTCCAGCGTACGTCGCCGGTCACAGCCTGGGCGAGTACAGCGCACTGGTCGCGGCAGGCAGCCTGAGCCTGGGCGACGCGGTGAAACTGGTCGAACGTCGTGGCCAGTTGATGCAGGAAGCCGTTCCGGCCGGGCAGGGCGGCATGGCGGCCATCCTCGGCCTGGAAGACGCTGACGTGCTGGCAGCCTGTGCCGAAGCGGCGCAAGGCGAAGTGGTCAGCGCCGTCAACTTCAACTCCCCGGGCCAGGTGGTCATCGCCGGCGCCAAGGCGGCGGTCGAGCGCGCCATCGAAGGCTGCAAGGCCCGTGGCGCCAAGCGTGCCATGCCGTTGCCGGTCAGCGTGCCGTCCCACTGCGAGCTGATGCGTCCTGCGGCCGAGCGTTTCGCCGAGTCGATCGCCGCGATCGACTGGCAGGCGCCACAAATTCCCCTGGTGCAAAATGTCAGTGCCCAGGTGCCCGCCGATCTGGAAACCCTCAAGCGCGATCTGCTCGAGCAGCTCTACAAGCCTGTGCGCTGGGTAGAATCGGTGCAGACACTGGCTGCCAAGGGCGCGACCCAACTGGTCGAGTGCGGTCCCGGCAAAGTCCTGGCTGGCCTCAACAAACGTTGCGCCGAAGGCGTATCGACATCCAACCTCAATACCCCAGATGCTTTCGCTGCCGCCCGCGCAGCGTTGGCCTGAATCAGGAGAAGCTTGCATGAGTCTGCAAGGTAAAGTTGCACTGGTCACCGGTGCCAGCCGCGGTATCGGTCAGGCTATCGCCCTGGAACTGGGTCGTCAGGGGGCCATCGTTGTCGGCACCGCGACCTCTGCTTCGGGCGCCGAGCGCATCGCTGCGACCCTGAAGGAAAACGGTATCCAGGGCACTGGCCTGGAACTCAACGTCACCAACGATGAATCCGTGGCAAAGGTACTGGCGAGCATCCAGGAACAGTTCGGTGCGCCGGCGATTCTGGTCAACAATGCCGGTATCACCCGCGATAACCTGATGATGCGCATGAAAGACGACGAGTGGTATGACGTCATCGATACCAACCTGAACAGTCTATATCGCCTGTCCAAGGGCGTTTTGCGCGGCATGACCAAGGCCCGTTGGGGTCGAATTATCAGTATTGGTTCGGTTGTGGGTGCCATGGGCAACGCAGGCCAAGTAAACTATGCCGCCGCCAAGGCAGGTCTGGAAGGTTTCAGCCGTGCCATGGCGCGTGAAGTCGGTTCGCGTTCGATTACGGTAAACTCGGTAACCCCTGGGTTCATCGACACCGATATGACCCGTGAACTGCCCGAGGCACAGCGTGAAGCCTTGCAGGCGCAAATTCCGCTGGGCCGTCTGGGACAAGCACAAGAGATCGCGTCTGTGGTCGCTTTTCTTGCATCCGACGGTGCGGCATACGTGACTGGGGCTACAATCCCGGTGAACGGCGGGATGTATATGTAGGTTAAATGTGACGGATTGCTTCAAAAAAATGTCATACGAGCTGTCTAAAATCCGTTATAAAGCTGCAATCTATTTATAGGCAGAGGGTCGCCGGATCTGAGGAGTGAAGCTTTCAGTTGAAAAGCTGAAAAGTCTTTCTATACACTTATCCACTGGCCAGCTGCCTGAATTTGTCCATTAGGAGTGAAAACAAGGTATGAGCACCATCGAAGAGCGCGTCAAGAAAATCGTTGCCGAGCAACTGGGTGTTAAAGAAGAAGAAGTGATCAACACTGCTTCCTTCGTTGAAGACCTGGGTGCCGACTCCCTTGACACCGTTGAGCTGGTGATGGCTCTGGAAGAGGAATTCGAGACCGAAATCCCTGACGAAGAAGCTGAAAAGATCACTACTGTACAAGCTGCAATCGACTACGTTACTGCCCACCAGGCGTAATAGTTTGTAATCGTTGCTCGCTGTCGTGGAAAAACCGCACTGCCGTCACGGCGTGCGGTTTTTTCTTTAGGCCTGATGCAAAGTCGTCATTTGAAAAAGGAGAGTGTTGTGTCGCGTAGACGCGTCGTAGTCACCGGTATGGGTATGCTGTCGCCACTGGGCACAGATGTGCCGAGCAGTTGGCAGGGCATTCTGGCTGGCCGCAGTGGCATTGGTCTGATCGAACACACCGACCTTTCTGCCTATTCCACCCGTTTTGGCGGCTCGGTAAAGGGCTTCAATGTCGAGGAATACCTGTCGGTCAAGGAAGCTCGCAAGCTTGACCTGTTCATTCAATACGGCCTGGCCGCCGGTTTCCAGGCGGTACGCAATGCCGGTCTTGAAGTCACCGACGCCAACCGTGAACGCATTGGCGTGGCCATGGGGTCGGGTATTGGCGGACTGACCAATATCGAAGAAACCAGCCGCACCCTGCATGATTCCGGCCCACGGCGGATTTCTCCGTTTTTCGTGCCTGGCTCGATCATCAATATGATTTCCGGTTTCCTGTCGATCCACCTCGGCGCACAGGGACCCAACTACGCCATCGCTACTGCGTGCACCACCGGTACGCACTGCATCGGCATGGCAGCACGCAACATCATGTACGACGAAGCGGACGTGATGATCGCCGGCGGCGCCGAGATGGCCGCCTGTGGCCTGGGCATGGGCGGTTTCGGTGCCTCGCGTGCACTTTCCACCCGCAATGACGAACCGGCCCGTGCGAGCCGTCCGTGGGACAAGGGCCGTGATGGCTTCGTCCTGTCCGACGGTGCCGGCGCGCTGGTGCTCGAAGAGCTGGAACATGCCAAGGCTCGTGGCGCGACCATCTATGCCGAGCTGGTTGGCTTTGGCACCAGTGGCGATGCCTTCCACATGACGTCGCCTCCTGCGGACGGTGCCGGTGCTGCACGTTGCATCACCAATGCCCTGCGCGATGCGAAGGTCAATCTCGATCAGGTCCAGTACATCAACGCCCACGGTACCTCGACGCCGGCCGGCGATCTGGCCGAGGCCTGTGCGATCAAGTCGGTGTTCGGCGATCATGCCTACAAGCTGGCCGTCAGCTCGACCAAGTCCATGACCGGTCACCTCTTGGGTGCTGCAGGCGCGGTCGAGGCGATCTTCAGCGTGCTGGCCATCAACAGCCAGGCGGCGCCGCCGACCATCAACCTGGATGAGCCGGACGAAGGTTGCGACCTTGATTTCGTGCCGCACACGGCGCGCAACATGGATATCGACGTCGTGCTGTCCAACTCCTTTGGGTTTGGCGGCACCAACGGCTCGCTGGTGTTCCGCCGGTTCGCAGGCTGATGGACGGCTGGGTCGACGGTCAGCCGGCTGACGCTCTGTCGCTGAAGGATCGCGGCCTGGCTTACGGCGATGGTCTGTTCGAGACCATTGCCGTGCGTAGTGGCCAGCCGTTGTTGCTGGATCGCCATCTATCACGCCTGGCGCAAGGCTGCACGCGGCTGGCGATCAACACCGATCACGGCTTGATCCGTAGTGAGGTGCTGGCCTACGCCGCAGCACTGGGTGAGGGCGTGCTCAAGCTCATTCTCACCCGTGGCGACGGCTTGCGCGGTTACGCGCCTGATCCCTCGGCCCAGGCCCGACGCATCCTGCAGGGCAATCCTCCGGCTGCCTATCCCGGCATCCATGCCGAACAAGGCGTTCGTCTGTTTCCCTGCGCCACGCGACTCTCCACGCAACCCCTGCTCGCGGGGCTCAAGCACCTGAACCGTCTTGAGCAGGTCATCGCGCGGTCCGAATGGCAAGACGCCGAGCACGCCGAAGGGTTGATGCTGGATCAGGCGGGGCGGGTGATCGAAGGCGTCTTCAGTAATCTGTTCCTTGTGCGCAATGGCGTGTTGATCACCGCCGATCTCAAGCGTTGTGGTGTTGCCGGCGTGATGCGCGCGGAATTATTGTTTCAAGCCGAGTCGTTGGGAATCTCCACGCATATCACCGACATCACCCTCGAACAGCTGCAATGGGCCGATGAAGTGTTTGTCTGCAACAGCGTATATGGCGTCTGGCCGGTGCGCGCCTATGCAGCACTGAGCTGGCCGGTTGGGCCGCTCACCCGTAAACTCCAACACATTTCCCGCGCGCTACTGGATGCTTGATACGTGAGACGTAAACTCTTGCTGTTGCTGGAAACCGGCCTGGTTCTGGCAGGGTTGTGTCTGGGCGCTTCGGCCTGGAAGATCCATACGGCGCTGAACCAGCCATTGAATGTTGCTCAGGAAGCGTTGCTGGATGTGCCCAAGGGCACGACCCCCACCCGCACTTTCTACCGACTTGAAGCCGATGGCGTCATCAAGGACGCTTTCTGGTTGCGCGTGTACTGGCGCTTCAACCTGCCAAGGCAACCCCTGCACAGTGGCGAATACCGCATGCAGCCCGGCATGACGGTCGACGACCTGATCGACCTGTGGAAGCGCGGCGAGATGGTCCAGTACAGCCTGACGCTGGTCGAAGGCTGGAATTTCCATCAGGTTCGCGCGGCCCTGGCCAAGGCTGAAAAGCTGGAGAAGACCCTGGACGGCTTGAGCGACAGCGATGTGATGGACAAGCTTGGTCACAAGGGTGTCTTTCCGGAAGGGCGTTTCTTCCCGGACACCTATCGTTTCGTTCGTGGCATGACCGACGTCGAGCTGCTGAAAAAAGCCTATGACCGCCTCGATGAGGTGCTGGCCGCCGAGTGGGCACAACGCGCGGCGGACGTGCCGTATACCGACCCCTACCAGGCGCTGATCATGGCTTCGCTGGTGGAGAAGGAAACCGGCGTGCCGCAGGAGCGCGGGCAGATTGCAGGGGTGTTCGTGCGACGTCTGGGGCTGGGGATGCTGTTGCAGACGGATCCGACCGTGATCTACGGCCTGGGCGATCGTTACAACGGCAAGTTGACCCGCGCCCATCTCAAGGAGTCGACCCCTTACAACACCTACATGATCGCAGGCCTGCCGCCGACGCCGATCGCAATGGTCGGCCGCGAAGCGATCCATGCAGCGCTGAATCCCGTGGCCGGCAACAGCCTGTATTTTGTCGCCCGTGGGGATGGCAGCCATGTGTTCTCCGACGATCTGGACGCCCACAACAGTGCCGTGCGCGAGTTCCAGCTCAAGCGACGTGCCGATTATCGCTCCAGCCCGGCGCCGGTCACGGCTCCTGAAACGAATGGTGAGCCGGCGCCGATCCCGCCGGCTTCGCCTGACACCGACCCGCAAGCGTTGCCGCCCGTGACCCCGCCCGAGCCCGCTCAGGCACCGGCTCAGGCGCCAAGCCAGGAGCCGGCCCCGCAACCGAGCGAAGAACCTGCCAAAGAGCCCGCTGCCGAGTCTGCGCCCGAATCGGGCGCCTCCACGCCGCAACGCCCGCAATGAACTTGACTAAGGACTGCCCGTGACTGGCTTGTTTATTACCCTGGAAGGCCCTGAAGGCGCCGGCAAGAGCACCAACCGCGAGTACCTTGCCGAGCGTCTGCGCGCCGCTGGACTCGAAGTGGTATTGACCCGCGAGCCCGGTGGCACGCCGCTGGCCGAACGCATCCGCGACGTGCTGCTGGCCCCGGTCGAAGAGTCCATGGACCCGGACACCGAGCTGCTGCTGGTCTTCGCTGCCCGCGCCCAGCATCTGGCCGGCGTGATCCGCCCGGCACTGGCCCGGGGCGCCGTGGTGCTGTGCGATCGCTTTACCGATTCGACCTACGCCTATCAGGGTGGAGGACGTGGCTTGTCGCTGGAGCGCATCGCGACGCTGGAAACCTTCGTCCAGGGCGATCTGCGTCCGGACTTGACGCTGATCTTCGACTTGCCGGTGGAAGTGGGCCTGGCCCGTGCCAGCGCCCGCGGCCGCCTGGATCGCTTCGAGCTGGAAGGCCGAGCCTTTTTCGATGCCGTGCGCAGCGCGTTCCTCAAGCGTGCCGCAGCAGAGCCGGCGCGTTACCTGCTCGTCGATGCCGCACAGCCTCTGGCGCAGGTCCAGCAGTCACTGGACGCCTTGTTGCCGCGTCTGCTGGAGCTGAGCCGTGGCTGAAGCCTATCCGTGGCAGGACAGCCTCTGGCAGCAGTTCGCCGGTCGCAAGCAGCATGCTCATGCCTATCTGCTGCATGGTCCGGCCGGGATTGGCAAGCGCGCGTTGGCCGAACGCCTGATGGCCAGCCTGCTGTGCCAGCACCCAACCGGTGAGGGCGCCTGCGGCGAGTGCAAATCCTGCCTGCTGCTCAAGGCCGGCAGTCACCCTGACAACTACATTCTCGAGCCGGAAGAGGCCGACAAGGCAATCAAGGTCGATCAGGTGCGTGACCTGGTCAGCTTCGTGGTGCAAACCGCGCAACTGGGCGGGCGCAAAGTGGTGCTGATCGAGCCGGTCGAGTCGATGAACGTCAACGCTGCCAACGCCTTGCTCAAAAGCCTTGAAGAGCCCTCCGGCGACACGGTGCTGCTGTTGGTCAGCCATCAGAGCAGCCGCCTGTTGCCGACCATCAAAAGCCGTTGCGTGCAGCAGGCGTGCCCGTTGCCGAGCGAGGCGGTGAGCCTGGCCTGGCTGGCAACGGCGCTGCCCGATTGTGCCGAAGAGGAACGCATCGAGCTGCTGACCCTGGCCGCCGGTTCGCCGCTGGCGGCGGTCAACCTGCACGCCCAGGGGGTGCGAGAGCAGCGGGCGCTGGTGGTCGACGGTGTCAAGAAACTGCTCAAGCAACAACAATCACCCACGCAGCTGGCCGAGGGCTGGAATTCGCTTCCGCTGCTGTTGCTGTTCGACTGGTTCTGCGATTGGTCGAGCCTGATCCTGCGATATCAGTTGACCCAGGACGAAGACGGGCTGGGGCTGCCCGACATGCGCAAGGTCATTCAGTACCTGGCGCAGAAAACCAGCCAGGAAAAAACCTTGAATATTCAGGACTGGATACTCGCCCAGCGCCAGAAAGTCCTGAGCAAGGCCAACCTCAACCGCGTGCTGTTGCTGGAAGCCTTGCTGGTGCAATGGGCGTCATTGCCTACCCATAAGTGATCGACTGCGCCTAGACTCTGAACATCGGCAGTGGAGGTCAGCATGAATGAAACCGCGAACCAGGGCCCGCGCAACGGCATCCTGTCCTTGACCATCAAGGACAAATCCGTGCTTTACGCGGCCTACATGCCGTTCATCAGGAACGGTGGCCTGTTCATCCCGACCAACAAGAGCTACAAGTTGGGCGACGAGGTGTTCATGCTCCTGAACCTGATGGACGAACCGGAAAAAATCCCGGTGGCCGGCAAGGTCGCCTGGATCACGCCCAAAGGTGCCCAGGGCAACCGCGCCGCTGGCGTGGGCGTGCAGTTCAACGATGGCGACAGCGCCGCGCGCAGTCGAATCGAAACCCATCTGGCCGGAGCCCTGAAGTCCGACCGTCCCACTCATACGATGTAAGTTGCCGCCCCTTTATGCTTGTAGATTCCCATTGCCACCTTGACCGCCTTGACCTTGCCGCACACGACGGCTCCCTGGATGCCGCACTCGAGGCAGCCCGGCAGCGCGGCGTCGGGCACTTTCTGTGCATCGGCGTCAGCGCCGACAACGCGGCCGACGTCAAGGCCCTGGCCGAGCGCTACGACGATGTCGATTGTTCGGTGGGCGTGCATCCGCTGGACGTCCAACCGGGGGCTGCACCGGCGCTGGATTGGCTGTTGCAGGAACTCAATCACCCGCGCGTGGTGGCGATTGGCGAAACCGGCCTGGATTATCACTACGAGCCTGAGGCGGCGCAGTTGCAGCAGGAGTCCTTTCGCCTGCACCTGCAAGCTGCACAGCAGACCGGCAAGCCCGTGATCATTCACACCCGGGGCGCCCGGGCCGACACCCTGAGCCTGTTGCGCGAGGCTGCGCTGCCCCAGGCCGGCGTCCTGCACTGCTTCACCGAGGACTGGGAGATGGCCCGGGAGGCGCTGGACATGGGCTACTACATTTCCCTGTCCGGGATTGTCACTTTCCGCAATGCCGATGCGCTGCGTGACGTGGCGAGTAAAGTGCCCGCCGACCGTTTGCTGGTGGAAACCGACTCGCCCTACCTGGCGCCGATCCCTTATCGGGGCAAGCCGAACCTGCCGCAATATGTGCGGGAAGTGGCAGAGTTCCTGGCCATGTTGCGCGGTGAGTCCTACGAGCGATTGGCCGAGCAGACCACCGCGAATTTCCGCCGGCTGTTTCCGCTGGCGCATGTGAAAGGTTAAATCGCAGGCAAAAAAAACCCGGGTTCTGGGGGGTGAATCCGGGTTAAGACCATTAGGAGTAAAACAATGGTACGCGGTCCGTTGGTACCAATATCGGCGCGGCACTTGGGGGAGATGCATCGCCGACAGTTGAAGTATTGATCAGTATTGCGCCGAGTCCAGTTCACCGGTCGCGGTTTTTAAACAATTTTGGAATACAGCCGCTTCAGAAGCGTTCTCATTAAAAGAGGACCTTGCGAGAAATCATCGAGAAACACAGATATGCTCGGATGATCCGTGCATTTTTGCGCAAGTTAGGCATAATACGCGGCTTCGAATTTTGACCCCGACAGACCTTTTCTTATGCATAAAGAACCTCGTAAGGTCCGTGAATTTCGTCGCCGCGAGCAGGAAATTCTCGATACCGCGCTCAAGCTGTTCCTCGACCAGGGTGAAGACAGTGTCACCGTCGAGATGATTGCTGATGCCGTCGGTATCGGCAAAGGCACGATCTACAAGCACTTCAAGTCAAAGGCGGAGATCTATCTGCGCTTGATGCTCGATTATGAGCGTGATCTGAACGAGCTGTTGCATTCGGCCGATGTCGACAAGGACAAGGAAGCCCTGTCCCGGGCCTACTTCGAATTCCGCATGCGCGATCCGCAACGCTATCGCTTGTTCGATCGTCTTGAAGAGAAGGTGGTCAAGGGCAACCAGGTGCCGGAGATGATCGAGGAGCTGCACAAGATCCGCGCCTCCAACTTCGAACGCCTGACCCTGCTGATCAAGGGCCGGATCAGTGAAGGCAAGCTCGAAGACGTGCCGCCTTACTTCCACTATTGCGCGTCCTGGGCACTGGTCCACGGTGCGGTGGCGCTCTATCACTCTCCGTTCTGGAGCAATGTGCTGGAAGATCAGGAAGGTTTCTTCCAGTTCCTGATGGATATCGGCGTGCGCATGGGCAACAAGCGCAAGCGCGATACCGACACACCGAGCAGCTGAGTTGTTCAGTTGCGTCATCGCGCCATGATTTTGCTACATGGCGCAGTACCTCAGGAATATACTCAGGCATAGGACTTGCTAAAACTTGATTTGTGAGTCAAGTTTTGCTTCGTTCGATTCCCCTGTGCCGGAGTGATCATGATCGTTGACCGTCAAGGCAGGCGTTTCCGCAATCTGCGAATCAGCCTGACCTCAGCCTGCAATTACGCGTGTACCTACTGCGTGCCCAACGGCAAGCGGCTGGTGGCTGCGCAGGATGAGCTGTCGGCCGAGGCCATGGCGCGCGGCGTGGCGTATCTGATCGAAGCGGCCGGCATCGAGCGCTTGCGCATCACCGGTGGCGAGCCGTTGGTCAGCCCCAAACTCGAAGCCTTCATGGCGGCTGTGGGGCAGATGGGGCTGGAAGACATCAGCCTGACCACCAACGGCCAGTTACTGGCAAAAAAACTGCCGTTGTTGGTCAACGCAGGCATCCGCCGTCTCAATGTGTCCCTCGATACCCTGGATGCCAGTGCGTTTCGCACCATCGCCCGCGGTGGCGACCTGGCGACGGTGCTTGACGGCATGTCACAGGCCAGCGCAGCCGGGATGAAAATCAAGGTCAACATGGTGCCACTGCGCGGGCAGAATCTGGACCAGGTGATGCCGCTGCTCGATTACTGCCTGGAGCGCGGCTATGAGTTGCGCTTTATCGAGTTGATGCGCATGGGTCACCTGGCCAGCGATTCCAATGCGTTCCTGCAGCAGTTCGTCAGCCTGCAACAGCTGTTGAGCCTGATTGGCGATCACCATGAGTATCTCCAGGCCGATGCGCCCATCGACGCCACCGCTGTGCGCTACGAGATTCCGGGTCAAGGTTATTTCGGCGTGATCGCCAACGAAAGCGTGCCGTTCTGCCGGACCTGCTCGCGACTGCGCTTGTCGTCCACCGGCTGGCTGCACGGCTGCCTGTCGTCGAGCAACCGTCACTATGTCGGTGACCTCCTGGACAAGCCGCGTCATCAGGCATTGCCGGCCTTGCAACGCCTGCTGGTGAAAGCCCTGGGTGACAAGCAGGATGTGGCGTTCTCCGGTGGCGCGACCGTCATGAAGATCATTGGCGGCTGATTCTCTCGCGAGCAGGCTCGCCCCCGCAGTTTTTGGCGATTGTATCCACACGGTACCCAAGTTCGGGAGCTGGCGCGGAAGCTGCATCCCATGGCCATTCGCCGGTTTTCCGTCACCGGCCTCTGGAGGGTAGGATGCGTAGCCTGGTTTTGCTGCTGGCCGTTTTGGCACTTGGTGGCTGCATGAATGTCAGCGATATGGCAGAAGGGACTCGCTACCATATGAGCGACGCCGGTCTGCTTGACCACAGTGATAGCCGTCGGGTGAACAACCTGCGCATCCAGCCGGACTCGTTCGTCTACATTGCCCAAGGTGCCTTTGCACCGCCGCACAGTGCCGTGTATCCACGACCCAACGTGATTGCCGAAGTCGCTTTCGACGGCTTTATCGAGTACTTCCCGATGGTCCGCCGCGCGCGGGCGCCGGAAGGTCTCGACCAAGCCATGGGCGAGGCCCGTGCGGTGGGCGCGCATTACCTGCTGTATACCCGTTTCGCCAAGGCCGACGACCGCATCGGCAACTCCGATGAGTGGCTGGACCAGGAAGCCGTGGACCGTCTCGGTGTCGACACCGGGGTGATTCAGATCATGTTGATCGAGACCAGCACCCAGTATTTGATTGATACTGCACGCATCAAGAGTCGTGGCGGTTTACTGACGTTCCACGACAAAAAGCCGGAAGACCTGATGGGCCCGCCGCTGGAACAATACGCGCGCAGCCTGCTGGGGATCAGCGACCAGTAAATCGAAGGAGAACGCCATGAGTGGCCCGCAGAAAGCCAACGACCTGTTGGGGCAAATCCCCAAGACCAAGGGCTTGCCACCGGTCCACTTGTGGAACCCCGAGTTCTGCGGCGACATCGACATGCGCATCGCCCGCGACGGCACCTGGTATTACCTGGGTACGCCGATCGGGCGCAAACCGATGGTCAAGCTGTTCTCCACCATCATCCGCCGCGATGGCGATGACTATTTCCTGATCACCCCGGTCGAGAAAGTCGGGATCAAGGTCGACGACGCACCCTTTGTCGCGATTGCCGTGGAAGTGGAGGGTGAGGGCGAAGCACAAACCCTGCGCTTCACCACCAACGTGGACGAAACCACCGAGGCAGGTGCCGAGCATCCGATCCGGGTGATGATCGATCCCGATACCCAGGAGCCTGCGCCCTACGTGCATGTGCGCAGCAACCTCGAAGGCCTGATCCACCGCAATGTGTTCTACCAACTGGTGGAGCTGGCGGTCAGTCGTGAGATCGACGGGCAGCGTTGGTTGGGGGTGTGGAGTGGCGGTGAATTTTTCCGGATCGGCCTCGAACCCTGACGCATGCCCCTGGGGGAGCTTGCTGTGGGGCTTGGGTGTTCTGGTGAAAAATCAAATTGACACCCAATCATATGATGATTAGCGTGGTCCTGCTCAGCGAATGGCTTCGAGGTGTCCATGTCCAGCAGTTTTCATGCGTCGACGGTCGATTGGCTGGGTTGCTGGATTGCCGCCGGTCAGGTCAAACCGGGGGAAGCGCTCAAGGTTGAAGCCGACCTCGGCGAGCAGTTGGGCGTCAGTCGCACGGTCATCCGCGAAGCCATCAAGACTTTGGTGGCCAAGGGCATGCTCGAAGTCGGTCCGAAGGTCGGCACGCGGGTGTTGCCGGTTCGGCGCTGGAACCTCTTCGATCCACAGGTGGTTGGCTGGCTGTCACGCAGCGGCTTGCCGGAAAATTTTGTCGACGATCTGCTGGACTTGCGCCGCACCATCGAGCCGATGGCGGTGCGCTGGGCTTGCGAGCGGGCGACGGTCGAACAGGTCGACGCGATTCTGCTGGCCTATAACGCGCTGGAGCGCGCTGTTGACGGTGGCATCGATTACAACCGCGCCGACCGGTTTTTCCATGAGTGCATCCTGGCGGCCAGCCACAACCAGTTCATCGAACAGATGGTCCCGGCGCTCGGCGCGTTGCTGGCGGTGTCCTTCGAAGTGTCTGCGGCCGACCCGGACGAACTGCGACGCACGCTGCCCATCCACAAAGAAATGGCCGATGCCATCGCCGCCCGTGATTCGGCGCGGGGCGTATGGGCCTGCATGACCCTGATCGATAACGCCGACCTGGCGATCAAGCGTTTTTACCCGCAGGTCATGGCCGACAAGAAAGCCGGCTAAAGGGGCAGGATCCGGGAACGAATGTGTTCCAGATAAAAACAACAACAAGGCGGAGGTTTCATGAAGTGGACTGCAGTCACCGGGCATCGCGCGCAATTGGGCGAAGGACCGTTCTGGGACGCACCGACCCAGGCGCTGTACTGGGTCGATATCGCCGGTCGTCAGGCGCTGCGTTTGATCGGCGCCAACGTGCAGATCTGGCAGATGCCCGAGCACGTGTCCGCCTTCATTCCCTGTGAAAGTGGCGATGCACTGGTGACATTGAGCAGTGGCGTCTATCGGCTGGACCTTGATTCGCCGGGGCTCGAGCCGCGGCTGACGCTGTTGTGCGTCGCCGACCCGCAGCCTGGCAATCGCGGCAATGAAGCCCGTTGCGACGCTCAGGGCCGACTCTGGCTTGGCACCATGCAGAACAACATCGGCGAAAACGGCGAAGACCTGGCGTTGGTGCGGCGTTCCGGCGGTTTGTTTCGTATCGACCGCGATGCCCGTGTCACGCCGCTGCTGCGTGGTCTGGGGATTCCCAACACGTTGCTGTGGAGCGACGACGCCACCACGCTGTATTTCGCCGACAGTCTGGATGGCACGCTCTACCGGCATTTCATTCGGACCGACGGCAGTCTCGAGCCTGCCCAGGCCTGGTTCGGCCCGCATGAGCGAGGCGGTCCCGATGGCTCGGCGATGGATGCCGAAGGGTTCATCTGGAACGCGCGCTGGGACGGCAGTTGCCTGCTCAGGCTGGCACCGGACGGGCAGGTCGACCGCGTGATCGAGCTGCCGGTCAGTCGTCCCACCAGTTGCGTGTTTGGCGGTGCCGACCTGAACACCCTCTACATCACCAGCGCAGCCAGCCCGCTCAACCATCCGCTGGACGGCGCAGTGTTGGCCCTTCAGGTCGATGTGTCCGGAAAACCCTGTACGAGATTTGCCGGTTAAATCCCAAAATATGGGATGTAAAATTATATATTGAGATTATTTGGCGGTCGGGTTTATAGTCGGCTCCATCAGTTGCACGCACTCACACTTAAAAAGAACAAGACAGGTGAAGTGATGAAACGATTTATCTACTGCTTTTTTGCCCGGACATCCACAGATGCCCGGTTTTTGTCGTGCCCAGGAATAGAGGCTCGGGCGCATGGCTGAGCTCCTGTCTCTGCCTCCCGTGCCCGAACCACCCAAGGGCGAACGCCTGAGCAACAAGGTGGTGCTGCTGACCGGCGCCGCCCAGGGCATTGGCGAGGCAATCGTCGCCGCCTTCGCTTCGCAGCAGGCCCGGTTGGTCATCAGCGATATCCAGGGCGAAAAAGTCGAAGCCGTGGCGAAGCATTGGCGCGACAAAGGCTTCGATGTCCAGGCGCTCAAGGTCGACGTGTCCAGTCAGAATGACCTGCACGCCATGGCCCGGTTCGCCGTCGAACGCCACGGTCGCATCGATGTGCTGGTCAACTGTGCCGGCGTCAACGTGTTCCGCGACCCCCTGCAAATGACCGAGGAAGACTGGCGCCGTTGCTTTGCCATCGACCTGGACGGCGCCTGGTTCGGTTGCAGGGCGGTGTTGCCGCAGATGATCGAGCAGGGCGTCGGCAGCATTATCAATATTGCCTCGACCCATTCCAGCCACATCATTCCGGGCTGCTTCCCTTACCCGGTGGCCAAGCATGGCCTGCTCGGCCTGACCCGTGCACTGGGCATCGAGTACGCGGCCAAGGGCATTCGCGTCAACGCCATCGCCCCAGGCTATATCGAAACCCAACTGAACATCGATTACTGGAACGGCTTTGCCGACCCGCACGCCGAACGTCAGCGCGCATTCGACCTGCATCCGCCGCGTTGCATCGGGCAACCGATGGAGGTGGCGATGACGGCGTTGTTTTTGGCGAGTGACGAGGCGCCGTTCATCAACGCTTCGTGCATCACCATCGATGGTGGTCGCTCAGTGATGTATCACGACTGAGCCCCTCGATTTCAGGTGCGGAACCACGCCTGAAATCCAATCATCATACGATATGACTATTTGCAGTAACCTTTGATTGGCTTTCAACTAACGCTCAAAAAAAATAACAAGGAGTCAGCTTATGAATCGTCGTCGTGGGATCCGTTCCCTGTGCCGTGCCGCCTTGGCGGTCACTGCGGTCAGCCTGAGCAGCACGCTGCTGGCGGCTGAGGAAGTGAAGATCGGTTTTCTGGTCAAGCAGGCGGAGGAACCCTGGTTCCAGACCGAATGGGCTTTCGCGGAAAAGGCCGGGAAAGACAAGGGCTTCACCGTCATCAAGATCGCCGTGCCGGACGGTGAGAAAACCCTGTCTGCCATCGACAGCCTGGCCGCCAACGGCGCGAAGGGTTTCGTGATCTGCCCGCCGGACGTGTCCCTGGGGCCTGCGATCATGGCCAAGGCCAAGCTCAACGGGTTGAAAGTGATTGCGGTGGATGACCGTTTCGTCGACGCCAGCGGCAAGTTCATGGAAGAGGTGCCTTATCTCGGCATGGCGGCCTTCGAGGTTGGCCAGAAGCAAGGTGCGGCGATGGCCACCGAAGCGAAGAAGCGCGGTTGGGACTGGAAAGACACCTACGCGGTGATCAACACCTATAACGAACTCGACACCGGCAAGAAACGCACCGACGGTTCGGTCAAGGCCCTGGAAGACGCCGGGATGCCGAAGGACCACATCCTGTTCTCGGCGCTCAAGACCCTCGACGTACCGGGCAGCATGGACGCCACCAACTCGGCGCTGGTGAAACTGCCGGGCGCAGCGAAAAACCTGATCATCGGCGGTATGAACGACAACACCGTGCTGGGCGGCGTGCGCGCCACCGAGAGTGCCGGGTTTGCCGCGGCGAACGTAATCGGCATCGGCATCAATGGCACCGATGCCATCGGTGAGCTGAAAAAGCCCAACAGCGGCTTTTTCGGTTCGATGCTGCCCAGCCCGCACATCGAAGGCTACAACACCGCCAGCATGATGTTCGAGTGGGTCACCACCGGCAAGGAACCGCCCAAGTACACCGCAATGGACGACGTGACGCTGATCACGCGGGACAACTTCAAGCAGGAGTTGGAAAAGATCGGCCTGTGGAACTGAGGCTCGGTTGATTTCCTCGGCGGCCTCGGTGACGGGGCTGCCCGATCCGTGGGAAGAGGTGTTTTATGCACGCGCAAGTACAGACACAACATGACAGCGTCGGCGGCAGTTTGCGCTTCGACGGGATCGGCAAGACCTTTCCCGGCGTGAAGGCGCTGGATGGCATCAGCTTCGTCGCGCACCCGGGCCAGGTGCATGCCCTGATGGGCGAGAACGGTGCCGGCAAGTCGACGCTGCTGAAAATTCTCGGTGGCGCTTATATCCCCAGCAGCGGTGAATTGCACATCGGTGAGCGGACGATGGCCTTCAAGTCCACGGCCGACAGCATCGCCTGCGGGGTCGCGGTGATCCATCAGGAGCTGCACCTGGTGCCGGAAATGACCGTGGCGGAAAACCTCTTTCTCGGCCATCTGCCCGCCCGTTTCGGCCTGATCAATCGCGGCGCACTGCGTCAGCGAGCGTTGGCCTGTCTCAAGGGCCTGGCCGATGAGATCGACCCGCAACAGAAGGTCGGGCGCCTGTCCCTGGGGCAGCGTCAACTGGTGGAGATCGCCAAGGCATTGTCCCGTGGTGCGCACGTGATTGCCTTCGACGAGCCGACCAGCAGCCTCTCGGCGCGGGAGATCGATCGCTTGATGGCGATCATCGGTCGCCTGCGCGACGAGGGCAAAGTGGTGCTCTACGTTTCCCATCGCATGGAAGAAGTCTTCCGCATCTGCAATGCCGTGACGGTGTTCAAGGACGGCCGCTACGTGCGCACCTTCGAGGACATGAACCAGCTGACTCACGACCAGTTGGTCACCTGCATGGTCGGTCGCGATATCCAGGACATCTACGATTACCGCCCGCGCAAGCGGGGGGCTGTGGCCTTGCGGGTCGACGGCCTGCAGGGGCCGGGATTGCGCGAGCCGATGAGCTTCGACGCGCACAAGGGCGAGATCCTCGGGTTGTTCGGTCTGGTCGGCGCCGGGCGTACGGAGCTGTTCCGTTTGCTCAGTGGCCTGGAGCGCAGCAGCGCCGGTCGCCTGGAGTTGCGGGGTCATGAACTGAAACTGCGTTCGCCTCGGGACGCGATTGCCGCCGGCATCCTGCTGTGCCCGGAGGACCGCAAGAAGGAGGGCATCATTCCGCTGGGCAGCGTCGCCGAGAACATCAACATCAGCGCGCGTCCGGCCCATGCCGGATTCCGCTGCCTGATTCGCGGGCTCTGGGAAAAGGACAATGCCGACAAACAGATCAAGGCCTTGAGGGTGAAGACGCCCCACGCCGGGCAACAGATCAAGTTCCTGTCCGGCGGCAATCAGCAGAAGGCGATTCTCGGCCGCTGGCTGTCGATGCCGATGAAGGTGCTGCTGCTCGACGAGCCCACCCGTGGCATCGACATCGGTGCCAAGGCCGAGATCTATCAGATCATCCACAACCTGGCTGCCAGCGGCATTGCCGTGATCGTGGTGTCCAGTGACTTGATGGAAGTGATGGGCATTTCCGACCGCATCCTGGTGATGTGCGAAGGGGCGATGCGCGGCGAGCTGAGCCGCGAACAGGCCAATGAATCCAACCTGCTGCAACTGGCTTTGCCGCGCCAACGCGCTGACGGCGTGGCGAACTGAGAGGTGACTATGATGACAACCCAAAACGAAACCCTGCCGACGGCGCGCAAACCGCTGGACCTGAGACGCTTTCTGGATGACTGGGCCATGCTGGCGGCAGCGGTCGGGATCTTCGTGCTCTGCACCCTGCTGATCGACAACTTTCTCTCGCCGCTGAACATGCGCGGCCTGGGCCTGGCCATTTCGACCACCGGCATTGCCGCGTGCACCATGTTGTATTGCCTGGCCTCGGGTCATTTCGACTTGTCGGTGGGCTCGGTGATCGCCTGTGCCGGGGTGGTGGCGGCGGTGGTGATGCGAGACACCGACAGCGTGTTTCTCGGTGTCTCGGCGGCGTTGTGCATGGGGCTGATCGTCGGGCTGATCAACGGCATCGTGATCGCCAAGCTGCGGGTCAATGCGTTGATCACCACACTGGCGACCATGCAGATCGTGCGCGGCCTGGCTTACATCTTCGCCAACGGCAAAGCGGTGGGGGTTTCTCAGGAATCGTTCTTCGTCTACGGCAATGGCCAGCTGTTCGGGGTGCCGGTGCCGATCCTGATCACCATCGTCTGCTTCCTGTTTTTCGGCTGGCTGCTGAATTACACCACCTACGGGCGCAACACCATGGCCATCGGCGGCAACCAGGAAGCCGCGCTGCTGGCCGGGGTCAATGTGGACCGGACCAAGATCATCATCTTCGCCGTGCATGGCGTGATCGGTGCGCTGGCCGGGGTGATCCTGGCCTCGCGCATGACCTCGGGCCAGCCGATGATTGGCCAGGGGTTCGAGCTGACGGTGATTTCGGCGTGCGTGCTGGGCGGGGTTTCGCTGAGCGGCGGGATCGGCATGATCCGCCATGTGATCGCCGGCGTGCTGATTCTGGCGATCATCGAGAATGCGATGAACCTGAAGAACATCGATACCTTTTACCAGTATGTGATTCGCGGTTCGATCCTGTTGCTGGCAGTGGTGATCGACCGGCTCAAGCAACGCTAGTCACCCTCAAATCCCCCTGTGGGAGCGGGCTTGCTCGCGAAAGCGGTAGATCAGCCAACCGATACGTTGACTGACAGGCCGCCTTCGCGAGCAAGCCCGCTCCCACAAGTGCTGTCCCCCCGCCTTCTGTCATCTCCCGCAAAAATCCCTTGCCCGCTGCCAATGCTTTCATGTTCAATTTGTACATGATTAGACAGGTACGATTTGACAAGAAACAACGGGTGGTCGACGAGCTCATCCGGCGCATCGAAAGCGGCCTCCTGGAGGACGGCTTTCTGTTGCCGGGCGAGCATCAGTTGGCTCAGGAATTCAAGGTCAGCCGCGGCACGCTGCGTGAGGCGCTGGCCGAACTGAAACGGCGCAAGTACATCGCGACGCAAAGCGGGGTAGGTTCCATCGTCACCTTCGACGGCGTAGTGCTCGACCAGCGCAGCGGCTGGGCGCAGGCGCTGGCCGACAGCGGGGCGCTGGTCAACACCGAAGTGCTGCGGCTGGAGGCGGTCACGCGGCCTGACCTGCTGTCGCGTTTCGGTACCGACCAATTCATCACCCTTGACCGTCGCCGTCGTGCCAACGACGGTACGCTGGTTTCCCTTGAGCGCTCATTGATGCCGGCCACCGGCGGCCTGGAAAGCCTGCCGCGTGTCGGCCTGATCGACAACTCCCTGACCATCACCCTGGCCGCCTATGGCTATATCGGCGAACGCGGCGATCAATGGATCGGCGCCGAACCCTTGAGCGCCGAAGACGCCGAACTGCTCGGGCGTGCGACCGGCACCGTGTTCCTCAAGGCCCTGCGCACCACCTACGACCGGCAGAACCGTTTCATGGAGCAGGTCGAAAGCCTGCTCGATCCCGTGCACTTTCGCTTGCACCTGCAGTTCGGGAATCCGCAATGACCGCGCTCAATCGTGCCCTGGGCGCGTTTTATGGCCTGGCCCTGGGTGACGCGCTGGGCATGCCGACCCAATCCCTGAGCCGCGCCGAGATCCGGGCACGTTTTGGTGACATCACCCGTCTGGAAGACGCCGGCCCCCATCAGCCGATCGCCGCCAACATGCCCAGAGGCTCGATCACCGACGACACCGAGCAGGCGATTCTGGTCGGTCAATTGTTGATCGATGGCCGGGGCAACATCGAGCCTTCGGTGCTGGCGCAGCGACTGATCGAATGGGAGGCCGCGATGCAGGCCAAGGGCTCGCAGGATTTGCTCGGCCCTTCGACCAAACGCGCCATCGAGATGATCCTCGCCGGCCATTCGCCCGAGGAAGCGGGGCGTTATGGCACCACCAACGGTGCGGCGATGCGCATCACCCCGGTCGGGATCGCCGCCGACGTCGCCGATCCACGGCGCTTCATCGCTGCCGTGGTGCAGGCCTGCCAGGTCACCCATAACACCACGCTGGGCATTTCCAGTGCAGCGGCGGTGGCGGCCGTGGTCTCGGCCGGCATCAATGGCATGGACCTGGGCGAGGCGTTGAATCTCGGCCAGCACATCGCCCTGCAAGCCGAGGAACATGGCCACTGGGTCGCGGGTGGACGCATGGCCTCGCGAATCAGTTGGGCGCGCAGCATCAGCGTCGAGCGTGACAAGGCGATGTTGGCTGACCTGCTGTACGACGTGATCGGCACTTCGGTGGCGTCCCAAGAGTCGGTGGTCGTATCGTTCGCCCTGGCGCAACAGGTCGCCATCGGCGAAATGAATGCGTTCGAAGCGGTGTGCATGGCCGCGGGCCTGGGCGGTGACACCGATACCATCGCAGCGATTCTCGGTGCCATGCTCGGGGCTTGCCTGGGCCTCGAGAGCTGGCCGGTGGCGATGATCGACACCGTCAAGGCCGTTAATTCGCTGGCGCTGGAGCCCTTGGTGGAAGGACTTCTCGCCCTGCGCTGATGGGGCTGGCGCCTTCGCGGGCAAGCCCGCTCCCAGAGGAAAGGCGCCGTACCTGTGAGAGCGGGCGTGCTGGCGAAGGCCGCGCCACCTGTTTGATTCTTTACCGCAACGGATCGCACAACCACGGCCAGGAACGCCGGAATGTTTTGTCGACTTCCGCATTGCCCACAACCACAAAAATGGCAACAGGAGCACTTTCACATGAGTTCATCATCCGCCGGGCAAAGCGCCGGGCAACTGGAAACCCGGGGTATCGAGCCGGTGCCGGAAGCGGAGTGCAACGGTCATCCGTTGCAGCTGTTCTGGGTCTGGTTCGCCGCCAACATTTCCATCCTCGGCCTGCCGCTGGGGGCCACGCTGGTGGCATTTCGCGGGTTGGCAATCTGGCAGGCGATCATCGTCGCGATCCTTGGTGCCGCCGGTTCCTTTGCGGTGGTCGGGATCATTTCCATTGCCGGTCGCCGGGGGCGTGCGCCGAGCCTGACGCTGTCGCGGGCGATCTTCGGGGTGCGCGGCAACATCGGCCCGACGCTGGTTTCGCTGATGTCGCGACTGGGCTGGGAAACCGTCAACACCACCACTGCGGCCTTCGTGCTGCTGTCGCTGTGCTCGATCCTGTTCGGCTCGCCGGTGGAAGCGAAAAGTGCGCCGCTGCTGACCCTGATCTTCATCGCGATTTTCGTGCTGCTGACCTTGTCGGTGTCGGGACTCGGTCACGCGACGCTGTTGGTGATCCAGAAGTGGGCCACCTATGTGTTCGGTGCGCTGAACATCCTGGTCGGCGGGTTTCTCTGCGCCACCATCGACTGGAGCGCCGTGTTTAACGCCACGCCTGCGCCCATGAGCGCGATGATCATCGGCATCGGCACCATGGCCGCCGGCACCGGCATCGGTTGGGCCAACGCCGGGGCCGACATGTCGCGTTATCAGCACCGCAGCGTCAAGGCCGTGCGCCTGGTGGCATCGGCGGCGTTCGGTGCGGGGATCCCGCTGGTGCTGCTGATCACTCTGGGCGGCCTGTTGTCGGTGGGCAACAACGACCTGGCGTCGGCCACCGACCCGATCGTCGCGATCCGTGACATGTTGCCGACCTGGATGGCTGTGCCGTACCTGATCACCGCGTTCGGCGGCTTGCTGCTGTCGAACAACCTGTCGGTGTACTCCGCCGGCCTGACCACCCTGACCCTGGGTTTGAAGGTCAAGCGCGTATACGCGGTGGTGGTCGATATCGTGGCGATCTTCGCCGGTTCGATCTACTTCATGCTGATCGCTGACAGTTTCTACGGCCCGTTCATTACCTTCATTTCCTTGCTGGCAGTGCCGATCACCGCGTGGGTCGGAATTTTCGTCGTCGACCTGATTCATCGTCATTACTACAGCCCGACCGACCTGCTGGACGTCAGCCCGAGCAGTGCCTACTGGTATCGCGGCGGCGTCGAGTGGCGCGCGTTCGGCGCGTGGGCGGTGGCGATCGTGCTGGGTTTCAGCTTCACCACCATCGGCACCACCGAGCAGACCGTGTGGTTCCGTGGCTGGTTGTCCGATTCGTGGCTGGGCCATAACGGTCTCGGCTGGATCGTGACGTTCCTGGTGGCGGGCGGAATTTACCTTGCACTGGGCGGGGCCAGGGATCGTCGTGCCGCGTTGATCGAGAATGCTCATGCCTAAGATGTTGCACACCGGCCAGGTCATCATTGACCTGGTCATGGCCGTCGACCACTTGCCCGCGCCGGGTGGCGATGTGCTCGCGCAGTCCGCCGTTTTCGAAGCCGGCGGCGGTTTCAACGTGATGGCCGCCGCACAGCGCAATGGCTTGTCGGTGGTCTACCTCGGGCGCCATGGCACCGGCCGTTTTGGCGACCTGGCCCGGGACGCGATGAAGGCTGAGGGCATTCGCCTTGGCATCGCCCAACCTGCCCCACGGGATACCGGCCTCTGCGTGGCGGTGACCGATGCCTGCGCCGAGCGCAGTTTCATTTCCTACATCGGTGCGGAAGGTGAGGTGAGTGCCGAGGAGTTGGCCAGCGTGCCGGCCCTGGCGGGTGACTATGTCTACGTCAGTGGCTACAGCCTCGTGCAGGTCGGCAAGGCCCAGGCGCTGGTCGATTGGGTGCTGGGGTTGCCCGCCGCCGTCAACGTGGTGTTCGACCCGGGCCCGCTGGTGGACTCACCAGACGGGCCGTTGTTGCAGGCCTTGTTGCCGCGCATCGATGTGTGGACCAGCAACAGTGTCGAAGCGCTGAAGGTGACCGGGGCTGCGGACATGGGCGGCGCCCTGGATCGGCTGGCCGGATTGTTGTCGCCGGAGGTGTTGCTGGTGGTCCGTGATGGGCCTCGGGGCTGCTGGATCAGTCAGCGTGGCGCGCGTCAGCATGTGCCGGGGTTCGAGGTCGACGCGGTGGACAGCAATGGCGCGGGGGATGCCCATGCCGGCGTATTCGTCGCCGGGTTGGCGCAAGGGTTGCCGGCACTCGAGGCGGCACGACGGGCCAATGCCGCAGCGGCGTTGGCGGTGACGCGCTGGGGCCCGGCGACTTCGCCGGGCAAGGCTGAGGTGGATGCGTTGATCAGCCAGACGCTTGGCGGCTAGGCGATCGCCTCCGTGAGCAGGCTCGCTTCCACACTGCAACGAGGCACAATGCCGGTCGCACTGTAGCAGCGAGCCTGCTCGCGAAGGGGCAGTCCGTGTCGCTCATTCAGCTTTGCGCAACGCTTCAATCAACGCCTGCTTACGCATGCTTGAACGCCCGGGAATCTTCTTCGCCGAGGCGTCCTTTCTTAAACTTTCAACGGTCTGCTTCTCCCGCGATGCCGTGCTGTCACGCGGATGCCCTTCACGGCTGGCCGCCGCACGCCGTGATGACTCCTTGCGGGCTTCTGACTTGGCCTGCGCCGGTTTCCTGCGGCCCGAACCACCACTGCGCTCACCACCGCCCGACTGTTTGTTGACCGTGGCCCAGGCGCGTGCTTCGGCTTCCTCTTTCGACAGGCCCTTGTGCTCGTAACTTTCTTCGATGTGCTCGGCCTTGCGTTTTTGCTCAGCGGTGTATTTGTCTTTGCTTCCACGAGGCATGGGACTTCTCCTGGTGTTTGCATCGAGGGTCGCCACCGCGTGCGGCGGCGACCTGACTTGGCTGGTGTCAGACGTCCAGTTTGCGCGCCGCCTCGACACCGGCGGCGCTGAGTTTGATCGGCAGATTCAACGAGTGTTCGCCGGCCTCGTTGCACACCACATGACCCTGCTGGATCAGCCCTCGCTGCTGAAGCGTGGCGAGGGTGCTGGCCACGACTTTCTCCCCCCGGTAATTGTCCAGGACCTCCTTGCCCAGGCCGCTCGGGTGAGCGTGCAGCAATCGGGTCAGGACTTCTTTCTCAAGGTTTTCATCAACGTTCATGGTTACCTCTTCATGGCTGTGGATTACTCGCGTGGGCGAATCACTGGTTGGCGCCGCCTTCCGAGCCCGAGCCACCGGTGGTGGTTTTCGAGCCGGTGCCGGAGCCGGCGTTATCGGGAGTGCCGTCGGGAACGTTCATGCCACCTTGACGGCCCGTGTCGTTACCCTGGGTCCGTGGGTCGGTGCCGGTGGACGGTGGCAGGTTGTGATCGACGCCGCCGCCATCGGTGTTGATGCCGGGTGCGCTTTGGATGGCGGGGGACTTGGGCTTCTCGACCGGATCGGTCGGGCCGGTGCCGGCAGCGAAGGTCGTCGAGGACAACAGCGCCGTGACGCCGAGGGCGGTCAATCGGGACATGATCATGGTGTCGTCTCCATTTCAATTGAAGTCCTTACCTGATGTTGGTCCCCCCTTGATTTGGATGGTGCCTGATGAACGACGAACGGTTCAGGTCGCTGCGCAGTTCCGATCCTGAAACGACCCCAGGGCAGGCGACCCAAAGTGATCAGCCTGGTGAGCCATCACGCAAGGCACCGATGGTTATTGATGCCAGGTGAATGGCGGCAGGCGTTAGCTGTTCGGCAGGGCACAATAATCCCTGTGACGCGCGTCGCTCAGCGACTTAACATGGCGTTTTCCATTGATGACGAAGGCCCGTCCATGACCATCGAGATCCGCCCGGCGACCCCGAGCGATGCCCCGCAAATCCTCGGGTTCATCACCGAACTGGCCGACTACGAGCGTGCTCGTCACGAAGTCATCGCCAGTGTCGCCGATATCGAGCGCAGCCTCTTTGGCGAAGGTGCGACCGCCCATGGCCTGATCTGCCTGCGCGACGGCCTGCCAATCGGTTTCGCCGTGTTTTTCTTCAGTTACTCGACCTGGCTCGGCAGTAATTGCCTGTACCTCGAAGACCTCTACATCACCCCGGAACAGCGTGGTGGCGGCGCGGGCAAGACCTTGCTGCGCCATCTGGCGAAAATTGCCTGTGCCAACGACTGCGGGCGTTTCGAGTGGAGCGTGCTGGAGTGGAATACGCCGGCCATCGACTTTTACAAATCGTTGGGCGCGCAGCCTCAGGAGGAGTGGGTGCGCTACCGAATGGATGGTGCCGTGTTGCGCGAGTTCGCCGCAGGCAAGTAGTCCTCGCTGGGATGACGTGAGGATCGCAATGTCCGGCAGCCGCAGGCGCTGCCAAACATTGCGATCTTTTTTTGTCTTCATCCCAATATATGGGAGTAATATTTATATATTGAGATTTAGACCCGGGCAGGTTTATAGTCCAGCTCACTCACTGCCAATAAACAGAACAGGTGAAGCGATGCTGGCGCAATTGATCGCGCTCGATTGGGGGACAACCTCATTACGTGCTTACAAACTCGCAGCAGGTGGCCAGGTGCTCGAACAGCGTTCGCTGTCGTGCGGCATCATGCAGCTGCCTCACACGCCGCGCACGATTGCCGGTCGGGTATGCACCGACGGTTTTGAGCTGGCCTTCGATGAGGCCTGCGGCGACTGGCTGGAGGCCCAGCCAGGCTTGCCGGTGATTGCCTGCGGCATGGTCGGCAGCGCCCAGGGCTGGCGCGAGGCGGCGTACCGCGACACGCCCGCGAACGTCGCCAACCTCGGCACGTCCCTGCAGACCGTGCGCAGTGTCCGCGGCGTCGATGTGCATATCGTGCCGGGTGTGATCCAGCGCTCGCGCTTGCCGAACGTAATGCGCGGCGAAGAGACCCAAGTCCTAGGTGTGTTGCAGAACCTGCCGGTCGCGGCGACCGAGGACCTGCTGATCGGCCTGCCGGGCAGCCATTCGAAATGGGTGGAAGTGGCCGATGGCTGCATCGTGCAGTTCGACACCTTCATGACCGGCGAAGTCTTCGCCGTGCTCAGTGACCACAGCATTCTGGGGCGCACCCAGCAACGCGGAGCGCCCTTCGATGGCGTCGCCTTCGACCGTGGCGTGCACGTCGCGTTGTCGACGGAGGGCGAAATCGGCCCGCTGTCGACGCTGTTCAGTGCCCGCAGCCTCGGGTTGACCGGCGAACTCAGCGCCAGCGCTCAAGCGGATTACCTGTCCGGCCTGCTGATCGGTCATGAGCTGAGTGCATTGGCCGCGGTGCTGCGTCGTCGGCGCTGCAGCGTGCATTTGCCGGCAATCATTCTGATTGGCAACACTCAACTCTGCGCTCGCTACAGCCGGGCCCTGGACGCCTGCGGCTTTTCTCGTGTGACGCTGGCCGAACAAGCCACCGAGCGCGGCTTATGGCAGTTGGCGCTTGCCGCCGGACTGATCTCTCAACATCCATCCCGTTAAACCTGACTGGAGGTCTGACATGCTCAAGCAAGCCCTGGCGCAAAACGGCCTGATTGCCATCCTGCGTGGCCTGCGTCCGCAAGAAGCGGCGGCCATCGGCGAAGTCCTGTATGCCGCTGGATTTCGCGTGATCGAAGTGCCGCTCAACTCCCCCGAGCCGTACGACAGCATCCGCATCCTGCGCAGCACTCTGCCGGCCGATTGCCTGATCGGTGCCGGTACGGTGTTGACGCCGGAACAGGTGGAGCAGGTGAAAGCCGCCGGAGGGCAGGTGATAGTCATGCCGCACAGCGATGCCAAGGTATTGCGCGCGGCGAAAGCGGCGGGGTTGTTCCTGTCGCCGGGCGTCGCCACGCCGACCGAAGCCTTTGCCGCGCTGGCCGAGGGCGCCGATGTGCTGAAGATGTTCCCGGCCGAGCAGATGGGGCCGGCGGTGGTCAAGGCCTGGCTTGCCGTGCTGCCGGCCGGAACCATTCTGGCGCCGGTGGGCGGGATTACGCCGGACAACATGCAGGTGTTCATCGACGCCGGGGTCAAAGGCTTCGGCCTCGGTTCCGGGCTGTTCAAGCCGGGCATGACGCCTGAGCAAGTGGCGGCCAATGCCAAGGCCTACGTCGCTGCCTGGAACGCCCTTCGCTAAGACTTTTGGCGCTGCGAGCGCTGCATCTAACAAGAGAGACAAACAGATGAAAATTACCAAACTGACCACTTTCATCGTTCCGCCGCGCTGGTGCTTCCTCAAAGTCGAAACCGACGAGGGGGTGACCGGGTGGGGCGAACCCGTGGTTGAAGGCCGAGCCCACACCGTGGCGGCTGCCGTTGAGGAATTGTCCGACTACCTGATCGGCAAGGACCCACGCAACATCGAAGACATCTGGACGGTGTTGTACCGCGGCGGTTTCTACCGTGGCGGCGCCATCCACATGAGCGCGCTGGCGGGTATCGACCAGGCGTTGTGGGACATCAAGGGCAAGGCGCTGGGGGTGTCGGTCAGCGACCTGCTCGGTGGTCAGGTGCGGGACAAGATTCGCGTGTATTCCTGGATCGGCGGCGACCGGCCGGCGGACACCGCGCGCGCGGCCAAGGAAGCGGTATCCCGTGGCTTCACCGCGGTGAAAATGAACGGCACCGAAGAACTGCAATTCCTCGACACCTTCGAAAAAGTCGACCTGGCCCTGGCCAACGTTGCGGCCGTGCGTGATGCGGTCGGCCCGAACGTCGGCATCGGCGTGGACTTCCATGGCCGGGTGCACAAGCCGATGGCCAAGGTGCTGATGAAGGAACTCGACCCGTACAAACTGATGTTCATCGAAGAGCCGGTGCTCAGCGAAAACTACGAAGCATTGAAGGAACTGGCACCCCTGACCAGCACGCCGATTGCCCTCGGCGAGCGGCTGTTCTCGCGCTGGGATTTCAAGCGGGTGTTGAGCGAAGGCTACGTCGACATCATTCAGCCCGACGCCTCCCATGCCGGCGGCATCACCGAGACCCGCAAGATCGCCAACATGGCCGAGGCCTACGACGTGGCGCTGGCGCTGCATTGCCCGCTGGGGCCGATTGCCCTGGCGGCCTGCCTGCAACTGGATGCGGCGTGCTACAACGCGTTCATTCAGGAACAGAGCCTGGGCATTCACTACAACGAGAGCAACGACCTGCTCGATTACGTCAAAGACCCGCGGGTGTTCGACTACGACCAGGGCTTCGTGAAAATCCCCAACGGCCCGGGCCTGGGGATCGAGATCAACGAGGAATACGTCATCGAACGCGCCGCTGTCGGCCACCGCTGGCGCAATCCGATCTGGCGCCATGCCGACGGCAGCTTTGCCGAGTGGTGAGACCCCTCTGATCCAGCACCGCCCCGGGTGGGAGAGATCCTGCGCCCACCCGGGGGCGGTGCATCGCTGCAAATCCGACCTCAATAAACATAAAAAGAGGCACCCTCATGCAACCGCAAACCCTCACCGGGCAGGCGTCGTTGGTGACGCCCAGCCGCAAGCGTTTTTTCATCATGGTCCTGCTGTTCATCACCGTGGTGATCAACTACCTCGACCGCAGCAACCTGTCCATTGCCGCCCCGGCGCTGACCAGCGAGCTGGGGATCGATCCGATTCACGTCGGGCTGATCTTCTCCGCATTCGGCTGGACATACGCCGCCATGCAGATCCCCGGCGGCTGGCTGGTGGACCGCGTACCGCCACGCATCCTCTACACCGCGGCACTGCTGCTGTGGTCGATTGCCACGGTCATGCTCGGCTTCGCCGGCAGCTTCATCGCGTTGTTCGTCCTGCGCATGGCGGTCGGGGCCCTGGAAGCCCCGGCGTACCCGATCAACAGCCGCGTGGTCACCACCTGGTTCCCCGAGCGCGAACGGGCGACGGCCATCGGTTTCTACACGTCCGGCCAGTTCGTCGGGTTGGCATTCCTGACACCGGTCCTGGCCTGGTTGCAGCATGAGTTTGGCTGGCACATGGTGTTTGTCACCACGGGCGCAGTGGGCATTCTCTGGGCGGTGATCTGGTATGCGGTGTATCGCGAGCCGCGGGATTTCAAAGGCGCGAACGAGGCCGAAATCGACTTGATCCGCGAGGGTGGCGGGCTGGTGGACATCCAGGCGGAACAAGCCAGGGTCAAGGCCAGATTCAGCTGGACCGATCTGGGCATCGTGCTGAGCAAGCGCAAGCTGTGGGGCATCTACCTCGGACAGTTCTGCCTCAACTCGACGCTGTGGTTTTTCCTGACGTGGTTCCCGACCTATCTGGTGAAGTATCGTGGCATGGACTTCATCAAGTCCGGCCTGCTGGCGTCGCTGCCGTTTCTCGCGGCGTTCGTGGGCGTGCTGTGCTCGGGCTTCTTCTCGGACTTTTTGATCCGCCGCGGGTACACCGTGGGCTTTGCCCGCAAATTGCCGATCATCGGCGGCTTGCTGATTTCCACCTCGATCATCGGCGCCAACTTCGTCGAGTCGACACCGCTGGTGATTGCCTTCCTCGCGCTGGCCTTCTTCGGCAACGGCCTGGCGTCCATCACCTGGTCGCTGGTCTCGACCCTGGCACCTGCGCGTTTGCTGGGCCTGACCGGGGGCGTGTTCAACTTCATCGGGAACCTGTCGGCCATCGCCACACCGATCGTCATCGGTTTCCTCGCCACGGGTAATTCGTTTGCGCCGGCCATTACCTATATCTCTGTTCTGGCATTGATCGGTGCACTTTCCTACATCTTGCTGGTAGGGAAGGTCGAGCGTATCAAGTTGTAGTCGTGGCCCCCGGGCGACCATAATGCCGCCCGTTCTCTCGCTCAACGGTAAAGGCTGGATATGCAGGAAGACGCTGCAAAAAACACCAAGGACGCCGCGCCAACCGGTACCCAGACCCTGCTTCGGGGGCTGGGTGTGGTGCAGGCCGTGGCCAGTGGCGCCCGTGATCTCAAGGAAATCGCCCGGCTGATCGGCACTACACGCAGCACCACCCATCGCCTGGCCAGCTGCCTGGTGGACGAGCGCTATTTGCGAGTGGTGCCGCAGATCGGCTATCTGCTGGGGCCGAAGTTGATCGAACTGGGTTTTCAGGCCCGTGAAGAGCTGCCGCTGGTGACGCTCGCCGGACCGTATCTGGATGAGTTGTCGGCGTTGACCGGTGACACCATCCACCTGGCGATCCGCGAGGGTGACGAGGTGCTTTACCTGCACAAGAATCCGGGGCGCAACGGCCCGGAAATGCGTTCGCGGGTCGGCCATCGCATGCCGTTGGCACGTACCGGGATCGGCAAGGCCCTGATGCTCGACGATGCGCAGGAAGAATGGCAGCGGCTGTATGAAGTCAGTCTGCCGGCCGGTGGGAAAAATCAGTTCTGGCCGCAACACCCGGAGCAATCCTGGGAGCAGTTCCGCCAGCGCATGGTCGAGTACGTGGCGGGCGGTTATGCCTTCGACCTGGAAGACAACGAACCGTCGATCCGCTGTGTCGCCGCACCGATCCGCGATGCCAGCCGACGCATTGTGGCGGGCATCAGCATTGCCAGCACCGTACCGTACATGCCGCTGGAAAAAATGGCCGAGCTGATCCCCCTCATCAAAGGTGTGACGGCACGGCTGTCGGCGGAGCTGGGCCTCAAGGTCTGACACACGCCCGCCTGCAATATGGTGTGCCCTGAATGGCGGGCAACAAAAAGGCCCCCCTCAGGGAGCCTTGATGTTCAGGCGGTTGGCTTACATGTTCGGGTAAGTCGGGCCGCCGGCACCTTCCGGTGTCACCCAGGTGATGTTCTGTGCAGGGTCCTTGATGTCGCAGGTCTTGCAGTGAACGCAGTTCTGGGCATTGATCTGGAAGCGCTTCTCGCCGTCTTCCTGGGTCACCACTTCATACACGCCGGCCGGGCAGTAACGCTGGGCCGGTTCGTCGTACAGCGGCAGGTTCTTGCTGAGTGGAATGCTCGGGTCGGTCAGCTTCAGGTGGCACGGCTGTTCTTCTTCGTGGTTGGTCCCGGAGATGAACACCGAGCTCAATTTGTCGAAGCTGAGTTTGCCGTCGGGTTTTGGATAGTCGATCTTCTTGCAGTCGGCCGCGAGCTTGAGGCAGGCATAGTCTGGCTTGTTGTCGTGCAGGGTGAACGGCAGCTTGCCGCCGAAGATGTTCTGGTCCAGCCAGTTGAAACCGCCGCCGACGATGGCGCCGAACTTGTGGATGGCGGCGCCGAAGTTGCGGCTGCCGAACAGCTCTTCGTGGAGCCAGCTGTTCTTGAACGCATCGACGTAGGTGGTCAGTTCTTCGGTGCCGTCCTTGTCGGCGAACAGCGCGTCAGCTACGGACTCGGCGGCGAGCATGCCCGACTTCATCGCCGTGTGGCTGCCCTTGATCTTGGCGAAGTTCAGGGTACCGAGGTCGCAACCGATCAGTGCACCGCCCTTGAACACCATCTTCGGCAGCGAGTTCAGGCCACCCTTGCAGATCGCGCGGGCGCCGTAGCTGATGCGCTTGCCGCCTTCAAGGTATTGCTTGAGCACCGGGTGATGCTTGAGGCGCTGGAATTCGTCGAACGGCGACAGGTAGGTGTTGCTGTAGGAAAGATCGACGATCAGGCCAACGAACACCTGGTTGTTTTCCAGGTGATAGAGGAACGAGCCACCGGTGTTCTCGGTGCCCATGATGTCCATCGGCCAACCCGCGGTGTGCACCACCAGGCCAGGCTGATGCTTGGCCGGATCGATTTCCCAGATTTCCTTGAGGCCGATGCCGTAGTGCTGGGCGTCGGCATCGCTGTCCAGGTTGTAGCGCTTGATCAGTTGCTTGCCGATGTGACCGCGGCAACCTTCGGCGAACAGCGTGTACTTGCCACGCAGTTCCATGCCCGGTGTGTACAGGCCGTCTTTGGGATGGCCTTCACGGTCGACACCCAGGTCGCCGGTGATGATCCCGCGCACCACGCCGTTTTCGTCGATCAGCGCTTCCTGGGCGGCGAAGCCTGGGTAGATTTCCACGCCCAGGTTCTCGGCCTGTTGGGCCAGCCAGCGGCACAGGTTACCCAGGGAAATGATGTAGTTGCCTTCGTTGTGCATGGTCTTGGGCACGAAGAAGTCAGGGATTTTCTGCGCGCTTTCAGCGTTCTTGAGCACGTAGATGTCGTCACGGGTGACCGGCGTGTTCAGCGGGGCGCCGAGTGCTTTCCAGTCCGGGAACAATTCGTTCAGGGCGCGTGGTTCGAACACGGCACCGGACAGGATGTGAGCCCCCACTTCAGAGCCTTTTTCGACCACGCAGACGCTGATTTCCTTACCGGCTTCAGCGGCCTTCTGCTTCAATCGGCAGGCAGCGGAAAGACCAGCGGGGCCGGCACCGACGATGACGACGTCGAATTCCATGTATTCGCGTTCCACAGGTTTTCTCCTACTCAAGGCTCAACGGTTTTTTTTCTGATTGGAGGTTTGGTGTCGCATCCATGAATCCCTGCGCGAGCGGGGAAGAGGACAATCGATGAGCCACCTTTCTCTCTGGGTGGCGCATTATATCTACACCACTCTCAGCGTCCAATACAAACGTTTGTTTGAAATGGCTCAAAGCCAGAGAAATCAAAGTCACGCGGCTTATGAACGGCTATTTTGCCGTATTGACCGGAATAGGCGTTCCGGTCAAGATACGGTCGGTTTTGCGCTCGCCGTAGGCTGACTGGTGGTTTCAAGAGCACCTCTAAAGACAGGGCGATGGCAGTGCAAGGTGATGTGCCGCGCGGGTTTGCCACGCAGTTTACACGCCGTTAAATGCAATGACCGATCAGTCACCACTGACGAACGGTCACGTGCAACATGAGCGGCGATCACTTGACACAGAGGCCGGCGTTTTTAGAGGTGCCCTTGCGCCCGATGAGCATCAACCGCCAGGTACGCCTAGGCGACTTTCTTTTCACCGGAGAGTAACGAGGAATCCATGAAGGTTCTTGTAGCTGTCAAACGCGTTGTGGATTACAACGTCAAGGTCCGCGTCAAGGCGGACAATTCCGGCGTCGACCTCGCCAACGTGAAGATGTCGATGAACCCTTTCTGCGAAATCGCAGTGGAAGAAGCCGTACGCCTGAAAGAGAAAGGCGTTGCGACTGAAATCGTCGTCGTCTCCGTCGGCCCGTCCACCGCTCAGGAGCAACTGCGCACCGCGCTGGCCCTGGGTGCCGACCGCGCCATCCTCGTCGAATCCGCTGAAGATCTGACCTCCCTGGCCGTTGCCAAGCTGTTGAAGGCCGTTGTCGACAAGGAACAGCCGCAGCTGGTGATCCTTGGCAAACAAGCCATCGACAGTGACAACAACCAGACCGGCCAGATGCTCGCGGCCTTGAGCGGCTACGGTCAGGGCACCTTCGCGTCGAAAGTCGAAGTGTCCGGCGACAGCGTTGCCGTGACCCGCGAAATCGACGGCGGCGCGCAGACCGTTTCCCTGAAACTGCCGGCCATCGTCACCACCGACCTGCGTTTGAACGAGCCGCGCTACGCGTCCCTGCCAAACATCATGAAAGCCAAGAAGAAGCCTCTCGAGACGCTGACTCCGGACGCTTTGGGCGTTTCCACCGCCTCCACCAACAAGACCGTGAAAGTCGAAGCGCCTGCTGCACGCAGCGCGGGTATCAAGGTCAAGTCGGTGGCTGAACTGGTCGAGAAACTGAAAAACGAAGCGAAGGTAATCTGATCATGACTATCTTGGTAATCGCTGAACACGACAATAAAGTGCTGGCCCCGGCCACGCTGAACACCGTGGCTGCCGCTGCCAAAATCGGCGGCGACATCCACGTTCTGGTCGCCGGCCAGGGCGCGGGCGCCGTGGCTGAAGCCGCTGCGAAAATCGCGGGCGTGAGCAAAGTCCTGAATGCTGACAACGCCGCTTACGCGCATCAGCTGCCGGAAAACGTCGCTCCTCTGGTTGCAGCTCTCGTCCAAGAAGCAGGGGCTGCGGGCTACAGCCACATCCTGGCTGCCGCCACTTCCAACGGCAAAAACATCCTGCCGCGTGTGGCCGCCGCTCTGGACGTCGACCAGATCTCCGAGATCATCTCGGTAGAGAGCGCCGACACCTTCAAGCGTCCGATCTACGCCGGTAACGCGATCGCCACCGTGCAGTCGAGCGCCGCCGTCAAGGTGATCACCGTGCGTGCCACCGGTTTCGACCCGGTTGCCGCTGAAGGGGGTTCCGCTTCGGTTGAAGCCGTTGCTGCTGCTCACGACGCTGCGATCTCCAGCTTCGTTGGCGAAGAGCTGGCGAAATCGGACCGTCCGGAACTGACCGCTGCCAAGATCGTCGTTTCCGGCGGTCGCGGCATGCAGAACGGCGACAACTTCAAGCACCTGTACGCCCTGGCCGACAAGCTGGGCGCGGCGGTTGGTGCTTCCCGCGCTGCCGTCGACGCAGGTTTCGTGCCCAACGACATGCAGGTCGGTCAGACCGGCAAGATCGTTGCTCCACAGCTGTACATCGCGGTCGGTATCTCCGGCGCGATCCAGCACCTGGCCGGCATGAAAGACTCCAAGGTGATCGTGGCGATCAACAAGGACGAAGAAGCGCCGATCTTCCAGGTGGCCGATTACGGCCTGGTGGCTGACCTGTTCGAAGCCATCCCGGAGCTCGAGAAGCTGGTCTAATCCAGTCGCTTGACCTATAAGAGAGCCCGACCTTCTGGTCGGGCTTTTTTTTGCTGTTGATTTTGCGTTTGCTTCTGCAGGACCGAACGGGGGATGACCATGGATCTGCGTTTGATATTGAGCGTGCTGGGATTGACGCTGTTACCGGGCCTGTCCGTTGCGGCAGGCAAGTGCGAGCGCCTGGTGGTCACCGGCAGCCCGGATGCGCCGCCGTACCTGTGGCAGGATCCGCAGGACCCCAAGCACCTGATCGGCGCCAGTGCCGACCTGTTGCAGCAGGTGGCAGGGGAGTTGGGGGTCAAGGTCGAGTTGCTGTATGCCGGTAAGCGCGCTCAGGCCCTGGAAGAGGTGCGCAGCGGGCGCATGGACATGCTGGCGGATGCGCCGTTGACGATCAACGAGTTGCAGAGCCTGGACTACATCCATCCGCCGCTGTTGGAAAACGATTACCTCGTCTGGACCCGAAAGGACTCGCCGTTGGTTTACAACGAAGTACAGGACCTTCACGGACATCCCGGTGCACTGTCGGAAAAGTCCCGGATAACCCCGGAATTTGCACTGTTCGCAGAACAGCACCTGGCCCTTGCCCGCACGGCGAACCTGACCCAGGCGTTTCAAAAGCTGCTGCTGGGGGAGGTGGAATACGTGGTTGCCGGACGCTACTCGGGTATGGCGGTTGCGCAGACTTTGAGCATGGCCAATGACCTGGTGGCGCATCCGCAGCCGGTCGACAAACCCGGCCTGTTCCTGGCGGTTTCCCATAACTCGGCCTGCAACGATCCGTGGTTGCGCGGACAGCTGGCCAAAAAGATGACAGAATTGCCCGCGTCCGGACTGACGCAAGCCGCGCTGTTGCGCAACATCGAGCGCTGGAAAACCCAGCTCTCCCAACCGCCGCAGGCCCCCGTCAGTGCCCCAAAACAGTAGGGATTTTTAGTGAGTATTCGACCTCTTTTCGCTGCCCTGGCCGTTCTGGCCCTGGCGGGGTGTGCAGCCGATCCAGCCCCCAATGAACAGTTCCGCCTGACCGAGCAGGCTCTGGCACAGGCCAAGGCCGTGGGCGCCACTGCCGACGACGTGCCGGAAATGAAACTGGCGGAAGACAAGTTCAGTCGCGCCCAGGGCGATATGGCCGATCAATCCTACAAGCATGCGCGGATGCGTTCTGAACAAGCCGAACTGGACGCTCGCCTGGCCGAAGCCAGGGTGCTGACCCTCAAGAGTGAGGAGCAGCTGAAGATGCTCAATGCCCGCATCACTCGACTGCGCAAGCAAGTGGGGGATGCCCAATGAACCTCAACTCCAAGGTTGCAGCGGCCCTGATCCTCGCCGGTTGCATCAGTCTCTGCGGCTGCGCCGGTCAGCGCAGCGAAGCCGCATTGCAGGATGCGAGCAACGATTTCCAGAAGGTCAAGGAAGATGCCAACGTGCTGCGCATCGCGCCAAAGGACGTGATCCGTGCCGGCGAGTCCCTGGCGCGCGCCGATCGTTTATCCAGTTACTGGGGCAGCGGTTCGGACGTGGTGCACTATGCCTACCTGAGCAGCCGCTACAGTGAAATCGCCCGGGAGCACACCAACCTGGTGCTCAACGAAGAGCGCGCGGCAAAGCTCGAGCTCGAGCGCCAACGCCTGCAACTGGCGTTGCGTGAGTCCAAGCTGTTCAGCGTACAGCAGCAGGGCAAGTGGCTCGAAGAACAGATTGTCGCGCTCGCCACCACCCAGACCGACCGTGGCCTGGTGATGACCCTGGGCGATGTGCTGTTCGATACCGGCGAAGCGGAACTGAAGAACTCGGCCAACCGTGTGGTGTTGAAGATCGTCCAGTTTCTGCAGCTCAACCCCAAGCGCGTCGTACGCATCGAGGGTTATACCGACAGTACCGGTGGCAAGCAGGAAAACCTCAAGCTGTCCCGGGACCGTGCGCAATCGGTGGCCGATGTGCTGATGGACCTGGGCATCGACGACAAGCGTATTCAGGTCGAAGGTTACGGCGACGAATACCCGGTGGACGTGAACGCATCCGAACGGGGACGTGCGCAGAATCGTCGAGTGGAAATCGTGTTCTCCGACGAAAAAGGCCAGCTCGGCGCCGCCCGCTGAGGACGGCGTCACTGGAAAACCCGGCCTGTCCGTCAGTGCCGGGTTTTTTTGCGCTTGCCAACCGCCTCACAGGCTTGATGGAAGCAGTACAGATTTTGCTGACACTGCACTGTACTGTCGACTATTGTGGTAACTGTCCCCGTACACTTTTAAACTGTTCCGGTATTGTTTCACACAAGAATAAAATGCCCGTGAAATCGAGTGCTGCGTCATGACCAACCTCTTGCTCTACCAACGTATTGCTCAACAACTGGCCGAAGACATCCGCCGCGGTGTCTATCAACCGGGGGAGCGCGTGCCTTCGGTGCGCAAGATGAGCTCGCAGCTCAACGTCAGCCATGCCACGGTGTTGCAGGCCTACGCCAACCTCGAGGATCAGGGGCTGATCCGTGCCCGGCCGCAGTCGGGTTACTATGTCCACCAGACCCCGGCCCTGACGGCACCGACGCCGGATATCGCCCGGGTCGAGCGCCCGGGGCTGGTCACCCGCAGCAGCATCATCCAGCAGGTCCTGGTCGAGTCGCGCCGCGAAGGGGTGTTCCCGCTGGGCGCGGCGGTGCCCAGCGTTGACTACCTGCCGGTACGCGCGCTGCACCAGCAACTGGCCAAGGTCACCCGCTTCCATAGCCCGCGGGCGTTCAGCTACATGTTCAGCCCCGGTTTCGAGCCGTTGCGCCGCCAGGTGGCGATTCGCATGCGCGATGCCGGCGTGGTGGTCGATCCGTCCGAAGTGGTGATCACCCACGGTTGCGTCGATGCGCTGCAAATGTCGCTGCGCGTGCTGACCCGGCCGGGCGATCTGATCGCCGCCGAGTCGCCGACCTACTACGGGTTGCTGCAACTGGCTGACCTGCTGGGCCTGAAAGTCATCGAGATCCCCAGCGATCCGGCCACCGGCATGAGCCTGGAGGCGTTGCAACTGGCGGCCAACCAATGGTCGATCAAGGCGCTGGTACTGACGACCCGCCTGGGCAATCCGCTGGGGGGCACCATGCCCGAAGAGCGGCAGAAACAATTGCTGCGCCTGGCGTCGGATTTCGATATCCAGGTCGTCGAGGACGACATCTACGGCGAATTGATGTTCGAACAGGGCCGGACCAAGGCGCTGAAGGCCTACGACCGGCTGGATCGGGTGATCTATTGCTCGAGCTTTTCCAAGACCCTGTCTCCGGGTGTACGGATCGGCTGGATGATCGCCGGCAAGTACCAGCAGGAAATCCAGCGTCTGCAGACATTCAGTACGCATTCGGCCTGCAGCGTCACGCAGATGGGGATCGCCGCCTACCTGGAAAACGGCGGTTATGACCGGCATCTACGCTTCATTCGCCAGGAATACCGCAAGAATCTCAGCGCCTTCCAGCTCGCGGTGCAGCAGTATTTCCCGGAAGGCACGCAGATGACCCGGCCGACCGGAGGATTCATTCTGTGGGTGAGCCTGCCGGGCAGGGTCAACACCCAGGAGCTGCATGTGCGTGCCCTGCAACAAGGCATCAGCATTGCGCCGGGACTGATTTTCAGTAACACCGAGCAATTCAATCACTGCATTCGGCTCAACTGCGGTACGCCGTGGAACCGCGAGGCCGAGCGGGCCTTGATGACCCTTGGCATGCTTGCCACACAACTGTGTCAGGAGACGGCCGGCAACTTTTGAAAAAAAGCCGCGCCCGACCGAGCTTGTCTTGTTGCCTCCAACAAGCGAGCATATGGCCCTCTGCCGATGCGCCGTGAACTCCGTAGGGTCCATGAAACCGATTCTTTTCTCTGTGTGCCTGGCGATCTTTCTGTCACTGACCGTCCAGGCGCAACGCGTGATGGCGGCTGCCGTCCAGGAAAAACCTGCGGCGAGCGCCACCTCGAAAAAAGTGGCGCCGACCAAGGTCGCCCCGGTCAAGAAGGCCTCTGCAGTGAAGCAAGCGGCGCCGGCCAAACAGGTCACGCCCGCCAAAAAGAGCGCCGCCAAGGTGAAAAAGCGCCCGCCGATTGCCGCCAAGTCCAAACCCGCCAGTGAGATCGTGAAAACCCCGCTGCCTTCGGCGAAACTGGATTTGAGCCTGCCCGAGGACATGGCCGAGGAACTGAAACCGGTGGGTACCGTGCCCTTGCCCAGGCACGATGGCGTGCTGCCGCAGATGTTCGGTGACAAGACCGGCAGCTCGCCATTTCAGCTCAACGGGCGGCTGATCAGCAACGAAATGCAACTGCAACTGCGTAACGAAGAGCGCCGTGAAGTCGAAGGCGCCGCGCTGGAGTTCGAATTCAAGCGCTAATGTCCCGCCTTCTGTGACCCGTGCGCCAGACGCTTTGTCGGAGACTGGTCAGTCACGTTCGATTGAGCGTAAAAACCCGCTGCCAGGTAATTTAAAACGCCTGTTTTAGCCGCTATTCTGTGCCCGTCCATTAATCCATCACCCGTCGCGAGGAGCCCGTCGTCATGAAATGCCGTGAAGGCTGTGGCGCCTGCTGCATTGCCCCATCCATCAGCTCCGCGATTCCCGGCATGCCCAATGGCAAGGCCGCTGGAGAACGTTGCGCGCAGCTGTCTGTCGAAAACCTGTGCAACATCTTCGGCCAACCGGAACGACCTGCGGTGTGCTCTGGCTTCAAGGCCGATGTCGAGGTCTGCGGCGCCAGCAGCGAAGAAGCGATCAGGCTGCTGGGCTGGTGGGAGCAAATGACGGCGGCATGATGTGTCCAACGACGGAACTTCAACAATAAGGAATAAGACTATGGGTTCGCTGCATCGAATGGCTGTGCTGTGCGGGTTGACGGTGGCGCTGGCAACCAGCGCCGCCCAGGCGCAAGACTGGAAGGAGGCACGCAACGAGGACGGTATCAAGGTGTCCTTGAGCGAAGTGGCCGGTTCCGACTACAAGGCGTACCAGGGCGTCACCCTGATGAAAACCACCGTGGCCAAATTGCGCGCGCTGCAGGATGACGTGGCGGGAGCCTGCACCTGGATCTACGAGTGCAAACAGCAGAAATTGCTCAAGCACGAAGGCGACCAGAGCTGGACCTACAGCCAGTTCAACACCCCATGGCCGGTGACACCGCGTGATTCGGTACTGCACGTCACCACCAGCGAAGGCGCCGATGGCAGCTTGACCCGCAAGCTTGAAGGCGTGCCCAAGTACATCCCCGAAGAAAAGGGCTTCGTACGGGTCGCCAAGGTCGAGGGTTTCTGGAAGTTCGTGCCCAAGGGCGACCAGGTCGAAGTGACCTACCAGGTGCACACCGAACCGGGCGGCAGCGTGCCGTCGATGGTTGCCAACAAGTTTGTAGTGGATGCGCCATTCAATACCTTGAAAGCGCTGAAGGCGAAAGCCGAGCAGTAACACCACCACTGTGGGAGCGAGCAGGCTCGCTCCCACTGCCGTGACTTTATTTTGTTTCCACATATGCGTTGAACGAAATTTTCACAAAGTCTCCAAGACAATTCGCCCGCGTCAACTTTGCCGCTCAGTTATCAATGGCAATGCCACCACTGATCGTGCAACATTTGCGCACCGCGCAAACCCCGGGGCCTGGTACGGGCCAACAGAGGGCAGGGCGCAGCCGCCTTTTTGCAACTTCAACTTCCAAGGGTCCTAAAACGACATGGCAATCCCGGACGCCCTGAGTCAGCAGCGAGCCTCTAATCGCCTGCTGCAACCGACCGTCAAATCGCATCTGGCCTACACGCTGCTGTGCGCACTGGTCATGATGGTGATGTTCAGCCTGCTGCGCCTGGCGCTGCTGGTCTACAACCGCGAGATGATCCTCGACACCCCGGCCTCGACCTTTGTCGAAGCTTTCGCCAACGGCCTGCGTTTCGACCTGCGCCTGGTGGTTTACCTCAGCATTCCATTGGTGTTGGCCCTGTTCAGCGCCCGGGCCATGGCTGCGCGCGGGTTCTTCCGCCTCTGGCTGACCGTTGCGTCGAGCATCGCGCTGTTCCTCGGCCTGATGGAGATGGACTTCTATCGCGAGTTCCACCAGCGCCTCAACGGCCTGGTCTTCCAGTATGTAAAGGAAGACCCGAAAACCGTGATGAGCATGCTCTGGTACGGTTTCCCGGTGGTTCGCTACGTGCTCGCCTGGGCCGTGGGGACGGTGATTCTGACCCTGGCGTTCAAGGGCGCCGACCGTGCGACCCGTCCTCGCGGGCCGTTCAGTGGTGGCAGCATCGGCGCGCGCCAGGTCGCTCCGTGGTACGCGCGCCTGGCGGTGTTCGTGGTCTGCCTGCTGATCTGCGTGGTCGCGGCTCGCGGCACCCTGCGTCAAGGTCCGCCGCTGCGTTGGGGTGACGTCTACACCACCGATTCGAACTTCGCCAACCAGTTGGGCCTCAACGGTACGCTGTCGCTGATCGCGGCGGCCAAGAGCCGGATGTCCGAGGATCGCGACAACATCTGGAAAGCCACTATTGAACAGCCGGTGGCCCAGCAAACCGTGCGCGACCTGCTGCTGACGCCGAGCGACAAGCTGGTGGATGCCGAGACCGCCGCCGTTCGCCGTACCTACACGCCGAATGCCGACAAGACCCTGCCGATCAAGAACGTTGTGGTGATCCTGATGGAGAGCTTCGCCGGTCACTCGGTCGGTGCGCTGGGGCGTCCGGGCAACGTCACGCCGTACTTCGACAAGCTGTCGAAGGAAGGCCTGTTGTTCGACCGTTTCTTCTCCAATGGCACGCACACCCATCAGGGCATGTTCGCCACCATGGCTTGCTTCCCCAACCTGCCCGGTTTCGAATACCTGATGCAGACCCCCGAAGGCAGTCACAAGCTGTCTGGCCTGCCGCAACTGCTGAGCGCCCGTGACTACGACGACGTGTATGTCTACAACGGCGACTTCGCCTGGGACAACCAGTCGGGCTTCTTCAGCAACCAGGGCATGACCAACTTCATCGGGCGTAACGACTTCGTCAACCCGGTGTTCTCCGATCCGACCTGGGGCGTGTCCGACCAGGATATGTTCAATCGCGGTCTGGAAGAGTTGAAGGCCCGCGACGGCAAGGACAAGAAGCCGTTCTATGCCTTGCTGCAGACCCTGTCCAACCACACGCCGTACGCCTTGCCGACACCGTTGCCAGTGGAGCGTGTGACCGATCGTGGCAGCCTCAACGAGCATTTGACCGCCATGCGTTACTCCGACTGGGCGCTGGGTCAGTTCTTCGAGAAGGCGCGCAAGGAGCCGTACTTCAAGGAAACGCTGTTCGTGATCGTCGGCGACCATGGTTTCGGCAACGAGCAGCAAATCACCGAAATGGACCTGGGCCGCTTCAACGTTCCAATGCTGCTGATCGGGCCGGGCGTCCAGGACAAGTTCGGCCAGGTTGACCACACCGTAGGCACCCAGATCGACATCGTGCCGACCATCATGGGGCGTATCGGTGGGGATGTGCTTCACCAGTGCTGGGGCCGTGACCTGCTGAACCTGCCGGAAGGCGACAAGGGCTTTGGCGTGATCAAGCCGTCGGGCAGTGACCAGACGGTTGCGTTGCTCACCGCCGACCGCGTGTTGGTGCTGCCGAAGGAAATGGAACCCAAGCTGTATCAGTACCAGTTGGGCGCCAATCCCAAAGGTGAGCTGATCCCGGCGTCGGCCGATGAAGCGGTGCTCAGGAAGAAGCTTGAGTCGTTTATCCAGACGGCGACCAAGAGTCTGATCGATAACACCGCCGGTGTGGTTGACGGCAAGCCGGACTAAGTTCCCGGCGCAATAAAAAAGAGGCCCTACACAGGGCCTCTTTTTTTATCGGTCGTTTTATATCTTGCCGAGCAACAGCAGGATCAACAGCACCACCAATACCACGCCGATGATACCCGATGGGCCGTAACCCCAACTTCTGGAGTGAGGGAAGACCGGCAGGCCGCCTACCAGCAGGAGGATCAGAATAATAATTAGGATTGTGCCCATGTCTATTTCCTTGTTGGAAGTCTTCTGAAATTACCTGGCCTTTAACACTCAGCTGGAATGCGAAAAACCCAAGCTGCTTACAAAGTCCGACTCTCGCGAGTGAAAGAAAATTCCAAGTTTTTTTAATGTTTTTCGAAGACAGGCTTATTTCGTTTTAACAAGACAAGTTATCGCGCACCTGTGTTTGGTTTGTTCGGGCTATTCAGCAATCTGATGGAGCGTGGGTTGGCCAGGGACCTTCGCTACACTCGACGTATCTTCCCCGGAACAACAAGGCTGTTTGCTATGCAAAATCGCATGATGATCACTGGCGCGGGCTCGGGCCTGGGTCGCGAAATCGCACTGCGCTGGGCGCGTGAAGGCTGGCGGCTGGCCTTGTCGGATGTCAGCGAGCCCGGCTTGCAGGAAACCCTGAAACTCGTTCGTGAAGCCGGTGGCGACGGTTTCATTCAACGTTGCGATGTGCGCGATTACAGTCAACTGACCGCTTTTGCCCAGGCCTGCGAAGTGAAGTTCGGTGGCATCGATGTCATCGTCAACAACGCAGGTGTCGCCTCGGGCGGGTTCTTCAGCGAACTGTCCCTGGAAGACTGGGATTGGCAGATCGCGATCAACCTGATGGGCGTGGTCAAAGGCTGCAAGGCTTTCCTGCCGCTGCTGGAAAAGAGCAAGGGCAAGATCATCAATATCGCGTCGATGGCTGCATTGATGCAGGGCCCGGCCATGAGCAACTACAACGTGGCCAAGGCCGGCGTGGTGGCGCTGTCGGAAAGCCTGCTGGTCGAACTGGCCCAGCAGGAAGTCGGCGTGCACGTGGTGTGTCCTTCCTTCTTCCAGACCAACCTGCTGGACTCGTTCCGGGGCCCGACACCGGCGATGAAAGCCCAGGTCGGCAAACTGCTGGAAAGTTCGCCAATCACCGCTGGCGATATTGCCGATTACATCTACCGGCAAGTGGCGGCCGGCGAGTTCATGATTTTGCCCCACGAACAGGGGCGCATGGCGTGGGCGCTCAAGCAGAAGAACCCGCAGTTGCTCTACGATGAAATGACCGCCATGGCCGACAAAATGCGCGCCAAGGCCAAACAGACCGCAGGTTGAGCTTGCCCCCTGCCAGCGTCCTCGTTAGGGTGGCCGCCATCGATCGGTCAACCCTACGAGACGCCAGGCATGCTCAATTACCTGTGGTTCTTTCTCGCCGCGCTGTTTGAAATCGCCGGCTGCTTTGCCTTCTGGATGTGGTTGCGCCAGGGCAGAAGCGTCTGGTGGGTGGTACCGGCGCTGCTCAGCCTGACCTTGTTCGCCCTGTTGCTGACCCGTGTCGAGGCAACCTACGCCGGGCGCGCCTACGCGGCCTACGGTGGCATCTACATCATTGCCTCGATTGGCTGGCTGGCGGTGGTCGAGCGGATTCGTCCGCTGGGCTCCGACTGGATTGGCGTGGCACTGTGCGTTATCGGTGCAAGCGTCATCCTGTTCGGCCCGCGCTTTTCCGCCTCTTGAAGTTTCGCTCAGCTTTGTCGGACGTTTCCTAGGGAGGTGTCCGTTTAGCGTTGTAGGGCGAGACTGTTTTGCTCCCGTTGCATTGAAGGCCCGCTACACACCGGGCATCTTCAGGGCTCGATAACCCTGGAGGACGAATGCCATGCTTGTACTCAGCCGCGTTGTGGGTGAAATGATTTCCATCGGTGACACCATTTCCCTGCGCATTATGGCCGTCAACGGAAACAACGTGCGCTTCGGCATCGAAGCGCCACACAGCGTCGCGGTGCACCGGGCCGAGGTTCACCAGCGGATCCAGGCCAAACGGGAGAAAGCCAAGGAGACCTGAAGGCGTCAGTCAAACAGGTGCTTGGGTACGTCGTGCTTGAGCATCAGCTGGCATTGCTCGCTTTCCGGATCGAACACGATCAGCGCCTGGCCCTTGGTCAACGCCTGGCGAACCCGCAGCACACGGGTTTCCAACGGGGTGTCGTCGCCGTTGTCCGTGCCATCGCGGGTTACAAAGTCTTCGATCAGACGGGTCAGGGTGTCGACTTCAAGTTGGTCGTGGGGGATCAGCATAGGCACCTCGGCTAAACAATGACGCGATGCTACGGCGAATGAGGGTCGTCGGCTAGCCTGGGTTCATGTGCAGTCCGGACCACCGCCATCGCGAGCAGGCTCGCTCCCACAGGTTCAACGCTGTGTCTGTGGGAGCGGGCTTGCTCCGGGCGGCGTTCCGACGAAGGTGGCGGATCAGCCAGTAAAAAACTGGATCAGCTCTCGGACCGCTGCCCCACGAGGCTGTCCACCGACGGCACTCGCGTATCGCTTTCCATCTGCGTCTCATGTTCGATCTGATGACTGAACCGGTCCAGCGACCCCTTGGCCGGTTGTGCATCGCTGGCGAACACCGGTGGGCTGAGGATGTAGGCGCCGAGCAGGCGACTGAGGGCGGCCAGGCTGTCGATGTGGGTGCGTTCGTAGCCGTGGGTTGCGTCGCAGCCAAAGGCAAGCAGGGCGGTGCGGATGTCGTGGCCGGCAGTGACTGCCGAGTGCGCGTCGCTGAAGTAGTAGCGGAACAGGTCGCGACGCACGGGTAACTCGTTATCGCTGGCCAGGCGCAGCAGGTGGCGGGACAAGTGGTAGTCGTAAGGCCCGCCGGAATCCTGCATCGCCACGCTGACGGCATGCTCGCTCGAATGCTGGCCCTGGGCGACCGGCGCGATGTCGATACCGACGAATTCGCTGACGTCCCACGGCAGTGCAGCCGCGGCACCGCTGCCGGTCTCTTCGGTGATGGTGAACAGCGGATGACAGTCGATCATCGGTTCTTCGCCGCTGTCGACAATCGCCTTGAGCGCCGCCAGCAACGCCGCAACGCCGGCCTTGTCGTCCAGGTGACGGGCGCTGATGTGGCCGCTTTCGGTGAACTCCGGCAGTGGATCGAACGCCACGAAGTCGCCGACGCTGATCCCCAGGGAATCGCAGTCGGCGCGGGTTGCGCAATAGGCGTCCAGGCGCAGTTCGATGTGGTCCCAACTGATCGGCATCTCGTCGATGGCGGTGTTGAAGGCGTGCCCGGAAGCCATCAGCGGCAGTACGCTGCCGCGTATCACGCCGTTGTCGGTGAACAGGCTGACGCGGCTGCCCTCGGCGAAGCGGCTCGACCAGCAGCCGACCGGGGCCAGGGTCAGGCGACCGTTGTCTTTCACGGCGCGCACGGCGGCGCCGATGGTGTCGAGGTGAGCGGAGACGGCGCGGTCAGGGCTGTTTTTCTTGCCCTTGACCGTGGCGCGAATGGTGCCGCGGCGGGTCATTTCGAAAGGAATGCCCAGTTCTTCGAGACGCTCGGCCACGTAGCGCACGATGGTGTCGGTGAAGCCGGTCGGGCTCGGTATGGCGAGCATTTCCAGCAGGACTTTTTGCAGGTAGTTGAGATCCGGTTCGGGCAGTTTGCTGGTCATGGAAACTCCTGATGAGTGAAGAGCATCGACGGTTTCGATGATGAAGTGGGCGGTGCCTGGCCTGGCGCCTTCGCCCGCCCGCTCCCACAGCGCAAATGCAACGGGTGGGAGCGGGCTTGCGAAGACGTCAGTGCCGACACCGCATCGTTAACAGGCCACGGGCTGACTGTGCGGAAACAGCAAATCGACGAACCGTTCCGCCGTCGGCTGCGGTTCGTGGTTGGCCAGTCCGGCACGTTCGTTGGCTTCGATGAACACATAGTCGGGCTGGTCCGCCGCCGACACCATCAGGTCGAGGCCGACCATGGGAATGTCCAGCGCCCGCGCGGCGCGTACTGCGGCATCGACCAGCGTGGGGTGCAGAATGGCGGTGACGTCCTCAAGCACCCCACCGGTGTGAAGGTTCGCCGTGCGCCGCACGAACAGATGCTCGCCTGCCGGCAGAACGCTGTCGTAGTCGTAGCCCGCCGCTTGCAGGGTGCGTTCGGTTTCGTGATCCAGCGGGATCCGGCTTTCGCCGCTGGTCGCCGCCTGGCGGCGTCGGCTCTGGGCTTCGATCAGGGCGCGGATGGAATGCTGGCCATCGCCGACCACTTCCGCCGGCCGGCGAATGGCGGCGGCGACCACCTCGAAACCAATCACCAGAATCCGCAGGTCGAGGCCCTGGTGGTAGCTTTCCAGCAACACGCGGGTGTCGAACTGGCGGGCTGATTCGATGGCCTGCTGCACGTCTTCGATGGTGCGCAAATCCACAGCCACCCCCTGGCCCTGTTCGCCATCCAGCGGCTTGACCACCACACGCTCGTGCTCGTCGAGGAACGCCAGGTTGTCATCGGCATTGGCCGCGAGCTGTTGTGCGGGCAGATTCAGGCCGGCGTTTTTCAGCACTTTGTGGGTCAGGCTCTTGTCCTGGCACAAGCTCATGCTGATGGCGCTGGTCAAGTCGCTCAGGGATTCGCGGCAACGCACGCGCCGGCCGCCATGAACCAGGGTGAACAGACCCGCCTCGGCGTCATCCACCTGCACTTCTATGCCCCGCCTGTGCGCTTCGTCGACGATGATCCGCGCATAGGGGTTGAATGCCGCTTCGGGCCCGGGGCCGAGGAACAGCGACTGATTGATCCCGTTCTTGCGCTTGATGGCAAAGGTCGGGAGGTTGCGGAAACCGAGTTTGGCGTACAGGTTCTTCGCCAGGCGATTGTCATGCAGCACCGACAGGTCGAGGTAGCTCAGCCCCCGGCTCATGAAATGCTCGATCAGGTGCCGGACCAGCACTTCACCGACACCGGGCCGCGAACAGTGAGGGTCGACGGCCAGGCACCAGAGGCTGCTGCCGTGTTCCGGGTCGTTGTACGCCTTGTGGTGATTGAGGCCCATGACGCTGCCGATGACCGCGCCGCTGTCTTCGTCCTCGGCCAGCCAGTACACCGGGCCGCCCAGATGATGCGGCGTCAGCAGGGTGGGGTCGATTGGCAGCATGCCGCGTGCCTGGTACAGCTGGTTGATCGCCTGCCAGTCCGCCTCGCTCTGGGCGCGGCGAATGCGGAAACCGCGAAAGACCCGGGTGGCCTGGCGGTAGTCGCTGAACCACAGGCGCAGGGTGTCGGACGGGTCGAGGAACAACTGCGCAGGCTCAAGCCCGAGTACTTGTTGGGGCGCGGCCACGTACAGCGCTATGTCGCGCTCGCCGGTCTGTTCATTGAGCAATTCCCCGGCAAGGCTCGCCGGGTCGGGGAAGGTATGGCCGATCAGCAGCCGGCCCCAACCGCAATGCACGGCAATCGGGGTGGCGGCCAACTCGCTGCCGTCTTCGGCCAGGCGCGCCTGCAACCGTTCGTAGGAAGGCGCCTGACCGCGCAACAGGCGTTGGCTGTACGCCGTGGCGTGAGGTTTCATCAGTCAGATTCCTTGTTCGCTGAGCCACAGGTTCAGGGCCGCCAGTTGCCACAGCTTGGAGCCGCGCAATGGGGTCAACTGGCCTTGCGGATCGGTCAGCAGGCGGTCGAGCATCGCCGGGTTGAACAGGCCACGGTCCTGGCTCGGGTCCAGCAGCAGGTCGCGCACCCAGTTCAACGTGTCGCCCTGCAGATGCTTGAGGCCCGGTACTGGGAAGTACCCCTTCTTGCGATCGATCACTTCACTTGGAATCACCAGGCGCGCCGCTTCTTTCAACACCTGCTTGCCGCCGTCGGGTAGCTTGAACTTGCCCGGCACCCGCGCCGACAGTTCCACCAGGCGATAGTCGAGGAACGGCGTGCGCGCCTCCAGGCCCCAGGCCATGGTCATGTTGTCGACACGTTTGACCGGGTCGTCCACCAGCATCACGGTGCTGTCCAGGCGCAAGGCCTTGTCCACCGCCGCGTCGGCGCCGGGTTGTGCGAAATGCTCCTTGACGAAGTCGCCGGCGGCGTCATTCGCCGTCAGCCATTTCGGCTGCACGGTGGCGGCGTAGTCTTCGTAGCTGCGGTCGAAAAACGCCTCGCGATAGGCCGTGTAAGGATCGGCTGCGCCATCCACCTGCGGATACCAGTGATAACCGGCGAACAACTCGTCCGCACCCTGGCCGCTCTGTACCACCTTGCAATGCTTGGCCACTTCCCGGGACAGCAGGTAGAAGGCGATGCAGTCATGGCTGACCATCGGCTCGCTCATGGCGCGGAATGCCGCGGGTAGTTGCTCGATGATCTCTTTCTCGTCGATGCGCAATTGATGATGCTGCGTGCCGTAGTGTTTGGCGATCAGGTCCGAATACTGGAACTCGTCACCGCGCTCGCCACCGGCATCCTGGAAACCGATGGAGAAGGTCGAGAGGTTTTCCACGCCGACTTCTCGCAACAGCCCGACCAGCAGGCTCGAATCGACGCCGCCGGACAGCAGCACACCGACGTCGACTGCTGCTCGCTGCCGGATGGCCACCGCCTCGCGGGTGCTGTCGAGTACCCGGTCGCGCCAGTCTTCCAGGGTCAGGTGCATCTCATCGGCGCGAGGGCCGTAGGGCAGGGTCCACCAGGTTTTCTGTTCGGTGCGGCCATCGGCCTCGATGCGCATCCAGGTCGCCGGTGGCAATTTCTCGATGCCCGCCAGCAAGGTGCGTGGCGCCGGGACCACGGCGTGGAAGTTCAGGTAGTGATTCAGCGCCACCGGATCGAGGATCGGGTTGATGTCGCCGCCCTTGAGCAGGGCCGGCAGGGCCGAAGCAAAGCGCAGGCGCTGGCCGGTGCGCGACAGGTACAACGGCTTCACGCCGAGACGGTCGCGGGCGATGAACAGGCGCTTGGCGTCACGTTCCCAGATGGCGAAGGCGAACATGCCGTTGAGCTTGGGCAGCAGCGCTTCGCCCCAGGCGTGGAAGCCCTTGAGCAGCACTTCGGTGTCGCCGCCGGAATAAAAGGCATAGCCGAGGCTTTCCAGCTCGGCGCGCAGTTCGGGGAAGTTATAGATCGCGCCGTTGAAGGCCAGGGACAGGCCCAGTTGATTGTCGATCATCGGCTGCGCCGAGCCGTCCGACAGGTCCATGATTTTCAGGCGACGATGGCCCAGGGCAATCGGTCCCTGGCTGTGAAAACCCCACGCGTCGGGGCCGCGAGGGGCCAGGTGATGGGTGATTCGTTCAACGGCTGCAAGGTCCGCAGGTTGATGATCAAAGCGTAACTCGCCAGCTAATCCGCACATAAAGTCCTTACCGGTTTTTCCGTTGGGGAGGGTCAATCGGCACCCGGCCAAAACGGCGGGTACTCAGAAACTGACCTGTGTGGATTTCAGGAGTTTTAGATCGATAAGTAATAAGCCGTACTGGCCGGACGAATGGTTTATCTGCCACGCAGGCGTTTTTCCATGGCGGTAAATAGTGCTGCGATGCATGCGAGTAGTTGTTTCAACCGCCGGCTGTTTGACGCGATATTCGAATTATCATTTGCCGCGCAAGGTCCCGTAGGCTGATAGAACCTGAACGCAATAAGGATATTGCTCATGCTGTCACCCACCGAAGCGACGCCTGCCGTTGCCCGTTTTACCGCTGCCCATCGCCTGGAAGCGTTGCTCGAACACACCGCCGATCTGGACAAGGCGCAGACCCTGCACAAGACCATTCCAACATGGCTGGCCGACGCCGAGCTTTCGGTAGTGCAGGCGCTAAAGGCTGCTTTCGAACAGAGCGCCCGGGTTCATCCCAAGGCCGAAAAGGTGCTGTGCACGCTCAAACCGCTGGACCTGTTCTGCAAGGAGCAGCTGACGCGTTTTCTCAAGGACAAATGGAAGCTCGATGTTAACGTCGAGCGCGATACCCTGGAGATCGTCCGAAGGTCGCTGCCGATGACAACGGTACCGCCCGTCATAGGCGTCAATGGTTTTGTCACCACCCTCTCTCGTAGTCTGCTTCATGCCGCCATGGAGAATTTCACCGAGAGCGAGGCGCAAAGTGGAGGCATCCCGGCAAACTCCTCGATAAAAATCAATTCAGAAGCGCAAAAAGGGCCAGAGATCACCCCCACCCAATTCGCCGCACTCTGTCGCGAGCTCGACCTGGGCGGACGCTATCAGCGGCACATCGATGAGGTATTTGCCCTACCGGCAAAACCCGGGACCGCAACTGGCGATGATCGCGCCAGCGCCGCCGATATCCGGCGCCTGAAGTTGCTCGACATGGAAGTGGCCGTTCATGTTGCCTACCTGAAGAAAGACATCAGCGAAGCCGCGTACCGGATGTTGCTGAACGTGATTGCGCAGGACCTGCCTGCCGCTCAAACCAGGAACGCGGCCTTCGATGGGGGAGCGCTGACCTGGCAAGGCTTGATGATCCATGATGCGTGCATCTGTGGGGCGCTGGTGTTCAGCAAGGTGTCCATCGAAACCGAGCCGAAGGCCAGGTGTGTGGTCTACCTGCCGAACGAGCCTCGGCGACCGCTGTATGAATACGCCTCGCTGGATGAGTTCAAGGTCTACCTGACGCTCAAGCTGCAGAGCAAAAGCTACCGGGCGTTCTTCGCCGGGCAATACCTGCATGGCCACGACAAGACCGGTTTTTTCGCCGAGTTCGACAAGGACAGGGTCCTGGGGACGCTGGGCGCTGCCCCGGCCACCTGCCTGTCCGATTTCTTATTCAGCGCCCTGGTCAGCAAGGCCCAGGAAGATGCCCGCATCCTGGCGATCCCGACCCGCGAGGTCGATGAAGCGCAGCGGGAGAAAACCCTTCAGCAAGTGCTCGATGGCACACTGCTGCTTTTGAACGTGGCGTCTTTTTTCGTGCCGGCGCTGGGGCTGGTCATGACCGCCGCCGCCGTGGTCGACATGGCCGGTGAGGTCTACGAGGGCGTGGAAGACTGGAGCCATGGTGAGCGAACCAAGGCGCTGTGCCATCTGTTGAATGTCGTTGAAAACGTGGCGCAGATGGCGGCCTTCGCGGTCGGCGGCAAGGTCGTATCGAGCGCGTTGCGCCGTGGCATGCAGGAGCAGGCCGGTTTTTTTGACGGCTTCGAGGCGGTGACCCGTGCCGATGGCAAGCCGCGCCTGTGGAAGCCCGAACTTCGTCATTACCAGCAGGCAACGCCGCTGCCGAAGGGGTCAAAGGCCGATACCAATGGCCTGCACAAGCAGGGCGAACGTACTTCGATTGTCATGGCGGGCGCGGTTTATCAGGTGGCTCGTGACGAGGCGAATCAGGCATGGCGGTTGAAACACCCGTCACGTCCGGACGCCTATCAGCCGGTGATTGAGCGCAACGTCGAGGGCGGCTGGCGACAGGTCCATGAGTACGGGCATGAATGGCCCGACAGCGCCTATGCACTGAAGCGTGCGGCACCGCGTCTCGGTAGTTTTTCACACAGTGAACTGACACAAATCGCCGACATCACCGGCCTGTCGCCGGCGCAGCTTTACCTCATGCATGAAAGCAATCTCCCCTTGCCGCCACGGGTGAATGACTGTATCGAACGCTTCAGGCTGAACCGCAACATCAGCGCGCTGATCGCGGCCTTCGCCCGAGATGACATCGCCAACAATGCTTTTTCAGCGGAACAACTGCACACCCTGCCCAGGCTGGCCGGTTGGCCGAAAAAGCGCTTCATTGAAGTGCGCGATGCTCGGGGGCGGGTGATCAACCGCTTCCCGGAGACGGCGCCGCACAATGATGACATCAACAGTGTGCACGTTTCGCAGGCGCAACTGAGCGCCGGCAAACTGCTCGAAACGGTGATCAGTGGGCTTTATCCGCATGAAGTGGAAAACATCATTGGCCCGGTGACGACGCAGTCGAAACCACACCTGTTGGCGAAGAAGATCGCCGCATCGCTGCAGACCGATCGGCGGCCGCTGCTCGACTTGCTTCATGCAACCTACGACGGCCGCGCCAGCGCCGAGGTGGCCACCTTGCGCGAGCATGCCCGCGAGCTTCCGGTCAGGGTCAGCCAGGCGTTGCTGGACGGTGCATCCGCCAGGGATCGGACTCTGCTGCGCGAAAGCAGGATGCTTGGCCTGGACCTCGCGCGGGAGGTCGGTGAGGCACGGTTCGCGATCCGCCAGGATCGCGCGCTCACGGGGCTGTATTTGCCGGAACTGGGCAATGCCGACACCGACACCCTGTTGTTCGGTTTGATGGATCGCGTGCAGGGCTGGGGCGACGGCTATCGACTGGAGTTACGCCAGGGGTCCGCTACCGGCAGCTTGCTGCAAAGCGTCGGTAAATCCACGGCGCCGGCGTGCGGGGTGATCGTCAAAACGTCTTCCGGTTACGCGTTCAGCCAAACCCGTGGCAACGTCTCCTCGACGCTGGTGAGTGAAACGCTGTTGGGCTCGATAATCGATGCAATGCCCGCCACGCAGCGCAGCCGCATGGGCTTCTCCGACATCGATGCGCCGGATGCCGCAACCTTGCGCACGCGCCTGGCGCGCGCCGGCACGGCTGACCTGGCGCGTACCGCGCAGGTGCTTCGGGGGGAGCGCAGCGAGCTGCCGGAGCACCTTTCCGCCTGTGTCCAGGCCGATCCTCCCGTGACCAGGCCCTATGCCAAAAGCTTGATCCGTCAAGTCAGGAAACTCTATCCGCTGTTCAGCGATGCCCAGGTTTCGACGTTTCTCGACGAAGCCGGCAGTACCCCGATGATGCGGGTGAACCGGCTCAAGGCGCTGGGGCAGCAGTTGAAGAAACTGCAAGCGGTGTTGCTAGCCTGGCGTGAGGACGAGGCGGCGATGAAGAAGCTGCCGGGGCAGTTCAACGATATTCGTGTCAGTCGTCGCCAGGTCGCTGCCGTCATCGAGAACTGCTGGCGTCGGGTGACACCACCGCGCTGGCCGCACGACCAGCCTTTCACCACGCTCAAGCTGGAGCGTAACCCGGTGGGGTCGCTGCCGACGCTGACCGAGCAGGACGTCGCCCACGTGCGCAACCTGTCGATCAAGGACATGCAGGCCGGCGATGAGCTGGCGTATTTTCTCAAGCCGTTCAAAGGTCTGGTCACCCTGGAGCTGGACCGCAACCACCTGACCCGCTTGCCCGAAGTGCTGTCGCACATGCCCAACCTTCAGCACCTGAGCCTCAACGACAATCGACTGGTCCTGACCGAGCACACGTTGCGCACGCTCGCGGACCTGCGTGGATTGCGCACGTTGGGTCTGAGCGGTAATCGTCTCGGCGCGACGCCGGATGTCAGCAGGATGTTGCATCTGCAATCGCTGTTCCTGGCCAATACCCACGCGACCGAGTTGCCCTCCGGGCTGTCACGCCTGGGCTACCTGGACATGGTGGATCTGCGCGGCAACGAGATACGCGATCTGCCGGCCTGGCTGTTCGACATGCCGCGACGGTTCGCCAGTACGATCAACCTGCGCCATAACCCGTTGTCGGTTTCCAGCCAGGTGTCGCTGGGAAACTATCGCGGGCGCACGGGGGCCGGAATGGGCTACCTGGAAAATGATGACCGGGTGATCAACGAACAGGTGGCGCGTGAACTGTGGATGGGCAAACCGGCTGAAACCACCTATGCCGCGCGCAACCGCACCTGGCTCGCGCTGAAAAACGAACCCGACGCCAGCGGTTTTCTGCAGTTGCTGGCGGAAGTCGGAAGTTCGGCGGACAGTCATTACGTGCGTGAGGACATGACGCGCCGGGTCTGGAGCGTGATCGAGGCGGTTCAATCCGATGCGCGCTTGCGTGATCAAGTGCTTTCGATGGCGGTGAAGGCCAATTGCGCGGATTCGGCGGCGACGATCTTCAGCAACCTAGAAGTGGCGGTGAAGATCGATGCTGTCAGTCGCCAATCCGGCAATGCCCACGATCACGCGGCGCGCCTGCTGAGCCTCGGACGCCGTCTGTTTCGCCAGGATTATCTGGCAAGGATCGCCCGGGAACGGGTGGCCGCCGATGCCAAGCTGGATCCGGTGGAAGTGGAACTGGCCTACCGTGTCGGTCTGGCGGACAGGCTCGATCTGATCGGGCAACCCCGGCACATGCGTTATTCCTCGGCCAGCGGCGTGACGGCCAGTGACCTGGACGTGGCGTACAACCGGGTGGTCAGCGCCGAAATGTCCACTGAACTGCTCAAGTACCTGAGTGAGCGCAGCTTTTGGGTCGATTTTTTACGCCAGCATCACGCTAAACGGTTCCTCGATCTCGCCGCACCATTTCACCAGCGCATGGAACAGGCGTTCGCTAGCCAGGACACCCTGGGTGACCTGTATCGCGGGCAAGTCGACGGCATTGCCGCTGAGCTGCAACAAGGGGAAACCCGGCTGTTGCAGCGCCTGACCGAAGACGCCATGAAGGCCGAGGAACTCAAGACCTGCTTTGTACTGGATTGAGCGCCTCAGGCCTTGCCGCGAATCAACCGACGCAAGGCAAAACGGTTTGGATGGCACGCCTGCGCCACCGCTGTGGGCAGTGGCAGCGGTTCGTTATCGAGCCAGGCGGCGAGCAACTCGCCGGATAACGGTGCGGTCACCAACCCTCGGGAGCCGTGGCCGCTGTTGACGTACAGACCTTCCAGCCACGGGCAAGGGGTGTCCGGTATTTGCCGGGCATCCTTGCTCAAGACGCTGTAGGCGTCGGCAAAGGCCTCGGCATCGGCCAGCGGGCCAACGATCGGCAGGTAATCCGGGCTGGTGCAGCGAAATGCTGCACGGCCTTCGAGCGTCTCCGGCGACAAGGCATCGGCCTTGAGACGGGTCACCAGGTCCGCCGAAATCTCTTCCAGCATCTGCAAATTGCCGGCGTGCTCGGCCGCCGTCGGTTCCAGGTCCTGGCTGTTGAAGTCAAAACTGGCGCCCAGGGTGTGTTCACCCAGGCGTACCGGCGCGACATAACCTTCGGCACAGACCACGGTGCTCAGTCCCTGGCTTTCAGGTGTCTGCGGCAGGCGGGTGATCTGGCCGCGAATGCGCTTGAGCGGCAGGTGGCGGGTGTACGGGAAACGCTGGATCTCGGCAGCGCCGGCCAGTACCACCACCGGGGCATCGGCCAGCAATTGCTCGCCAGACCAGGCCTGCCAGTGACCTTGCACGCGACGCAGTTGCAGCACATCGTGGTGGGTCAACACCTGGATATTCGGATGCGTCGCCTGCCAGCGGCATAACGCAGGCGGATGCGCCCAGCCGCCCTCGGGGAAAAACAGTCCGCCCGAGGCCAGACCGATACCGGCACGCGCCTCGGCCTGTTGCTTGTCCAGCGTGTGCAGCAAATCCTGGGGAAACGCCTGCGCCAACTGCGCCTGGCGCTCGGCTTCCTTGGCGTTGAACGCCAGTTGCAACACGCCGCAACCGTCCCAGTCCAGACCACGATGCAAATGTTCCAGCGTGCGCCGGGTGTAGCCGAAACCGCTGAGGATCAACTGCGACAGCGTGGTGCCGTGGGCCGACAACTTGAGGTACAGCACGCCTTGGGGGTTGCCCGAGGCTTCCTGCGCCAGGCCATCGCGGCGCTCCAGCAGGCTGACCTGCCAACCCCGTGCCGCGAGGCTGGCAGCCGTCGCACAACCGGCCATGCCCCCGCCGATCACCAGCGCGCGGCGCTCGCCGGCCGGCGGTTGCGGGCGGGCAAACCAGGGTTTGTCTGCGGCGGGAGGCATGACGTCCTCTGGCCAGCCAAGGAATGCGCCGCGCAGGATTTCCCATTTGTGGCCGATGCCGGGGGTGCGCTTCATCTTGAAACCTGCCGCATTCAGCAGGCGCCGCACCCAGCCGGTGCTGGTGAAGGTGCTGATGGTCGAGCCGGGCGCTGCCAGCCGGGCCAGTTCGACAAACAGTTCGGCGGTCCACATGTCCGGGTTTTTCGCCGGGGCAAAACCGTCGAGAAACCAGGCGTCGATCCGTGCGTCCAGTTGCGCCAGCTGATCCAGCGCATCGCCGATCAACAGGGTCAGGGTCACCCGACCCTCGGCCAGCACCAGGCGCTGGAAGCCCGGATGGATGGCTACGTATTGGGCGAGCAACTGATCGGCCAACGGCTTGAGCTCTGGCCATAGCCCCAGTGCCCGCTGCAGGTCGGCGGCACTCAATGGGTACTTTTCGACGCTGACGAAGTGCAGGCGCGCACCGGCCGCCGCCTGTTGTTCGAACAGCTGCCAGGCGCACAGGAAATTCAGGCCGGTGCCGAAACCGGTCTCGCCAATCACCAGTCGTCCGCCTGCCGGCAGCGCGGCAAAACGCTCGCGCAAAGCGTTCTGCTCAAGGAACACGTAGCGGGTTTCATCCAGCCCGGACAGGTCGGAAAAATACACATCGTCGAACACCCGCGAACGCGGGAGCCCTTGGTCATCCCAGTCGAGCTGGGCGTGGGGCAGGACAGGTTTCATGGCAGGCTCGGTAACGGCAAGGGCGCCATTCTAGCCGATCGCCGGGGTTGATCCATGACCCAGCGCATACCCGCCCTTCTTCCTGGGAGCGAGCCCCGACATTGACGGAGGTCCTGATGGGCGTGTGTTTTTCCGCTAGGCTTGTGCAATCTTGAAAGGGAGCGGTCCATGTTCGAATCTGCCGAAATCGGTCACGTCATCGACAAAGACACCTACGACGCTGAAGTCCCCGCGCTACGCGAAGCTTTGCTCGACGCACAGTTCGAACTGCAACAGCAAAAGCGCTTTCCGGTGATCATCCTGATCAACGGCATCGAAGGCGCGGGCAAGGGCGAGACGGTAAAGCTGCTAAACGAATGGATGGACCCGCGACTGATCGAGGTCCGCACGTTCGACCAGCAGACCGACGAGGAACTGGCCAGACCGCCGGCCTGGCGTTACTGGCGGATGCTGCCGGCCCAGGGGCGCATGGGCATTTTCTTCGGCAACTGGTACAGCCAGATGTTGCAGGGCCGGGTCCACGGCGTGTTCAAGGACCCGCGACTCGACCAGGCCATCAACGGCGCGGAGCGTCTGGAGAAAATGCTCTGCGACGAAGGCGCGCTGATCTTCAAGTTCTGGTTCCACCTGTCCAAGAAGCAGATGAAGGCGCGGCTCAAATCCCTGGCCGACGACCCGCTGCACAGCTGGCGCATCAGCCCGCTGGACTGGCAGCAATCCCGGACCTACGACAAGTTCGTCAAATACGGCGAGCGCATTCTGCGCCGCACCAGCCGCGACTATGCCCCTTGGCACGTGATTGCCGGCATGGACCCGCGTTATCGCAGCCTGGCGGTCGGCAAGATCCTGCTCGAAGGCCTGCAGAACGCCTTGAAAAGACCTGACATCCACCCGGATAAAGTCAGTGCCGCGCCGTTGGCCAGCAGCGTCGACCGCGTGAGCCTGCTCGACAGCCTGGACCTCACCCAGCGTCTGGAAAAGGAGGATTACGAAGAGCAGTTGATCACCGAACAGGCGCGGCTCTCCGGGCTGATGCGCGACAAACGCATGCGCCGCCACGCGCTGGTTGCGGTGTTCGAAGGCAATGACGCGGCGGGCAAGGGCGGGGCGATCCGTCGGGTGGCGGCGGCGCTCGATCCGCGGCAATACAGCATTGTGCCCATCGCTGCGCCGACCGAGGAGGAGCGGGCGCATCCCTATCTGTGGCGGTTCTGGCGGCATATTCCGGCACGGGCCAAGTTCACCGTGTTCGACCGTTCGTGGTATGGCCGGGTGCTGGTCGAACGTGTCGAAGGCTTTTGCAGCCCTGCCGACTGGCTGCGAGCCTACGGCGAGATCAACGACTTCGAAGAGCAGCTCGCCGATGCCGGCGTGGTGGTGGTCAAGTTCTGGCTGGCCATCGACAAGGACACGCAGATGGAGCGCTTCGAAGAACGCGAACAGACCCCGTTCAAACGCTTCAAGATCACGGAAGACGACTGGCGCAACCGCGAAAAGTGGGACGCCTACCGGGCGGCGGTCGGCGACATGGTCGATCGCACCAGCACCGAGATTTCCACCTGGACGCTGGTGGAAGCCAACGACAAGCGCTGGGCCCGGATCAAGGTGTTGCGCACCCTCAACGAAGCCCTGGAAGCGGCCTTCGAAAAGTCCGACAGGCACGGGAAAAAACACAAGTAGTTCAAGGGGCGGGCCGATGGTGACGCATACGCCGGGTGAATGATTGTCGCGGGCGGTGAGGGCTGGACTTATGCTCGGTCCACTCTCAACCGACAACAACAATGAGGTATGCCATGCGTGAAGTGGTGATCGTCGACAGCGTGCGGACCGGCCTGGCCAAGTCCTTTCGCGGCAAGTTCAACCAGACCCGCCCGGACGACATGGCGGCCCATTGCGTCAATGCACTGCTGGCACGCAGCGGCATCGACCCGGCGAGCGTCGAGGATTGCATCGTCGGCGCCGGCTCCAACGAAGGCGCCCAGGGCTACAACATCGGACGCAACGTCGCGGTGCTGTCGCGGCTGGGCACCGGCACCGCCGGCATGACCCTCAACCGGTTCTGCTCCTCGGGCCTGCAGGCGATTGCCATCGCCGCCAACCAGATCGCCTCGGGGTGCAGCGACATCATCGTCGCCGGTGGGGTCGAGTCCATCAGCCTGACGATGAAAAGCGTCAACACCGACAACCTGATCAACCCGCTGCTCAAGGAACAGGTGCCGGGTATCTACTTCCCCATGGGCCAGACCGCCGAAGTGGTCGCCCGCCGTTATCACGTCAGCCGTGAAGCGCAGGACCTGTACGCCCTGCAAAGTCAGCAGCGCACCGCCCAGGCGCAGGCGGCCGGGTTGTTCGATGACGAAATCGTGCCGATGGCGGTGAAATACCGTGTCGAGGACAAGGCCACCGGCCAGGTGCAGATCCTCGACGGCGTCGTCGATCGCGATGACTGCAACCGCCCGGACACCACCCTGGAAAGCCTGGCCGGGTTGAAACCGGTGTTTGCCGAAGACGGTTCGGTCACGGCGGGCAACTCGTCGCAGCTGTCCGACGGTGCGTCGATGACGCTGGTGATGAGCCTGGACAAAGCGCTGGAGCTGGGCTTGAAACCGAAAGCGTTTTTCCGTGGATTCACCGTCGCCGGTTGTGAACCGGACGAGATGGGCATCGGCCCGGTATTCTCGGTGCCGAAACTGCTCAAGGCCAGGGGATTGCAGGTCGCCGACATCGACCTGTGGGAACTCAACGAGGCGTTCGCCTCGCAATGCCTGTATGCCCGTGATCGGTTGGGCATCGATAACGAGAAGTACAACGTCAACGGCGGTTCGATTTCCATCGGCCACCCCTTCGGCATGACCGGTTCGCGTCAAGTCGGGCATCTGGTTCGCGAGTTGCAGCGACGCCAGTTGCGTTATGGCATCGTCACCATGTGCGTGGGCGGTGGGATGGGGGCTACCGGGTTGTTTGAGGCGGTGCGCTAGTCATTCACCTGTGTAGCGAGCCTTCGAGCACCTCGCGAGCAGGCTCGCTCCCACAAGGATTCGGCAAATGCTGATCCACTGTGGGGGCGGGACCGCTTTGCCGGTGGCGGTAAGCATCGACCGGGTCTAGCGCCCGGCACCCAGACGCTGCATCCGTTCGATGTACGCCTCGATCTCGCGCTCGGCGTGCTCCATGCTGTCAAAAGGCCCCTCCAGGGTGTTTTCCCGGGTGCTGAAGTACAACTCCCCGTTGACCCGACACACCCGGTCACTGCGAAAGTGCGTGGCGGGAGCGTTGTCCTGGGCGCGCATGCCGTACATGGCGGTCTCCTGAAGGTGAATGGCTGCCATCAGCTTATGCATGAACCGCTTGCACCGCCTGGCGACCCGATCGACGGCAATCGCCAATTTATCGTTGCGACCCGCACAGTTTCATTCGCGTCGGCTCGCCAACTGTCCCTGTGTGCCATCGGCCGCTGCGCCTAGAATGGTGGTTTCTGCCATCTGGCCCTGAGGTACGCATGCACATTTCATCCGGTCGCTGGGTTTACGGACTGTTCCTGGCCCTGTTGACCGCGCTGTTGTGGGGAATCCTGCCGATCAAGCTCAAGCAAGTGCTGCTGGTGATGGACCCGGTGACGGTCACCTGGTTTCGACTGATGGTATCCGGCAGCTGCCTGTTCATTTACCTGGCGGCGACCCGACGCTTGCCCAGCCGCAAAGTGCTCGGGCCGCGCGGTGGCTGGTTGGTGGCGATGGCGGTGTGCGGGCTGGTCGGCAACTACGTGCTGTACCTGATGGGCTTGAACCTGCTCAGCCCCGGCACCGCGCAACTGGTGGTGCAGATGGGACCGATCATGTTGCTGATCGCCAGTGTGTTCGTGTTCAAGGAGCGGTTCAGTCTGGGGCAGGGCATTGGCCTGTTGGTGCTGTTGATCGGCTTCGGACTGTTTTTCAACCAGCGCCTGACCGAGCTGCTCACTTCGCTGAGCGACTACACCGCCGGCGTGCTGCTGGTGTTGCTGGCGTCCACGGTCTGGACGTTCTACGCCCTGGGACAGAAGCAATTGCTGACGGTATGGAATTCGTTGCAGGTGATGATGGTGATCTATCTGTTCTGTGGGCTGCTGTTGACGCCGTGGGTCCATCCGCTCGAAGCACTGCAACTCAACCCTCTGCAAGGCTGGCTGCTGTTGGCGTGCTGCATGAACACGCTGATTGCCTATGGCGCGTTCGCCGAGGCTTTGGCGCATTGGGAAGCCTCACGGGTGAGCGCGACGCTGGCAATCACACCGCTGGTGACCTTCGGGGCAGTGGCCGTTGCCGCCTGGTTATGGCCCGATTTCGTGCAGGCCGAGACGATCAATGGCCTGGGGTATGGCGGGGCGGTGCTGGTGGTGTTGGGGTCGGCGCTGGTGGCCTTGGGCCCGTCGCTGATCACCGGGCTGCGGGCGCGGCGTGCGCGGATGGCGGCCGGCTAGACCGCGTTGCTGCCATCGCGAGCAGGCTCGCTCCCACAGGTGACTTCCCCCACCTGTAGGAGCGGGCTTGCCCGCGATGGCAGTGTGTCAGGCGCTGAACAATCAGCCCTTGGCCCCAGCCTCCAGCATATTTTCCGGTCTGACCCAGGCATCGAACTCTTCATCGGTCAGATACCCCAGCTGCAACGCCGCCTCGCGCAAGGTCAGCCCCTCGGCATAGGCCTTCTTGGCGATTTCCGCCGACTTGTCGTAGCCGATATGCGGGTTCAGCGCGGTGACCAGCATCAGCCCGCGTTCCAGGTGTTCAGCCATTTTCCCGGCATCCGGCTCCAGCCCGGCAATGCAATGCTGCTGGAAGTTGCTGCAGCCATCGCCCAGCAGGCGGATCGATTGCAGCAGGTTGTGGATGATCACTGGTTTGAACACGTTCAGTTGCAGGTGCCCCTGGCTCGCCGCGAAACCGACGGCGACATCGTTGCCCAAGACCTGGCAGGCCAGCATCGACAGCGCTTCGCACTGGGTCGGGTTGACCTTGCCAGGCATGATCGAACTGCCGGGTTCGTTGGCCGGCAACTTCACCTCGGCGAAACCGGCACGGGGGCCGGAACCCAGCAGGCGCAGGTCGTTGGCGATTTTCATCAGGGTCACGGCGAGGGTTTTCAGCGCGCCCGACAGGGTGGTCAGCGGTTCATGGCCGGCCAGCGCGGCGAACTTGTTCGGGGCGGTGACAAACGGCAGGCCGGAGAGCGCTGCCAGTTCGGCGGCGATGGCTTCGGCGAAACCGTGTGGCGAGTTCAATCCGGTGCCGACCGCCGTGCCGCCCTGGGCCAGTTCACAGACGGCCGGCAGTGCGCTGCGGATCGCCCGTTCGCTGTAATCCAGCTGTGCGATGAACCCCGAGAGTTCCTGGCCGAAGGTGATCGGCGTTGCATCCATCATGTGGGTGCGACCGGTCTTGACCAGCTTCATGTGGCGCGCGGCCAACTCCGCCAGCCCGCCGGACAGTTCGCTGATCGCCGGCAGCAAATGCTGCTGCACCGCCTGGACGGCCGCAATGTGCATGGCGGTGGGGAAACAGTCGTTGGAGCTCTGGGAGCGGTTGACGTGATCGTTGGGGTGCACCGGCGACTTGCCGCCACGCGGGTTGCCGGCAAGTTCGTTGGCACGCCCGGCGATCACCTCGTTGACGTTCATGTTGCTCTGGGTGCCACTGCCGGTCTGCCAGACCACCAGCGGGAACTGGTCGTCGTGCTGGCCGTCGAGCACTTCGTCGGCGGCCTGTTCGATCAGGCGGGCGATATCGGCAGGCAGGTCGCCGTTGCGATCGTTGACCCGCGCCGCGGCTTTCTTGATCAGCGCCAATGCGTGCAGCACCGCCAGCGGCATGCGTTCGTTGCCGATGGCGAAGTTGATCAGCGAGCGTTGCGTCTGAGCGCCCCAGTAGGCTTCTTCCGGGACTTCAACCTGGCCCAGGCTGTCGGTTTCGATACGGCTCATCGTGCTCACTCCTGAAGGTCCAATTGCGCAGTTTAGGCCGTGCATGCCGGCCGTGGTTCCATCGGTCTGGTTTTCGACCATTCAACCCTTCTAAATCAGGCGCGGCAAGGCTTGGGGTTGAGTGACACACTTTTTTAGGCGCAGAATGGTCGCCCTTGGGGTTTTACCTCGCCTGCTAGAAAAGGAAACTCGATGACTCGTCTTCGTGCCATCTGTACCGCGGTTGCACTGGTTTGCGCCAGCGGCCCTGTTTTTGCCGATACCGCCAGCCACAACGCCAGTGCCGAGGCTTTCCTGACCCTGGCGCACGCTGACAAGCTCGGCACTCCGGTGTACATGCAAGTGCAGCAGATGTTCGCTCAACGCTTTGCCCAGACCAAAGCGCCCGAGTCGAAAAAAGCCTTGCTGGAAACCTACCAGGCCAAAGCCAACGCCGCGCTGGACCAGGCCATTGGCTGGAACAAACTCAAGCCGGACATGGTCAAGCTCTACACCACCAACTTCAGCGAATCCGAGCTGAAAGACCTGGTCGCGTTCTACCAGTCGCCACTGGGCAAGAAAGTCCTGGAAAAAATGCCACAGCTGACCCAGCAATCGGCCCAGATGACCCAGGCCAAGCTGGAAAGCGCGGTGCCGGTGGTGAACAAGCTGCTGGCCGACATGACGGCCGAGCTGGAGCCGAAGGCTGCCGCTCCTGCCAAGAAAAAGCCTTGAGCGGAGCCCGGGCATGACCATGCAACAACGCATCGAATCGACGTTGGGCCTGCTACAGCCCGACTACCTGCAAGTGCTGGATGAAAGCCACATGCACAGCCGTGGGGTGCAAACCCATTACAAGGCGGTGGTGGTCAGCCAGCAGTTCGAAGGACTCAATCGCGTCAAGCGCCACCAGAAGGTCTACGGCACGCTCGGCGAGCTGATGGGCGAGTTCCATGCGTTGGCGCTGCATACCTATACCCCGCAGGAATGGGCACAGATCGACACGGCTCCGGCCTCGCCGACCTGCGCTGGCGGCAGCAAGCATTGACCCCTGGTTTTTTGCTAGAATCCGCAACGCGCCGCTGACCCGGCGCGTTTTTTTTTGAATCCGGTTCACCCCTTACGAGGGTAGCCACCTGGAGAATCACCCATGACACAACAGATTGTCGTGGCGGCACTGTATAAGTTCGTCACCCTGGAAAACTACGTCGAGCTGCGCGAGCCCCTGCTGCAAGCCATGGTCGACAACGGCATCAAGGGCACGCTGCTGATCGCCGAGGAAGGCATCAACGGCACCGTCTCCGGCAGCCGCGAAGGCATCGATGGCCTGCTGGCCTGGCTCAAGAACGACCCGCGCATGATCGACATCGATCATAAAGAGTCGTACTGCGACGAGCAGCCGTTCTACCGCACCAAGGTCAAGCTGAAAAAAGAAATCGTGACCCTGGGTGTCGACGGTGTAGACCCGAATAAAAAGGTCGGCACCTATGTCGAGCCGCAGGACTGGAACGCGCTGATCAGCGATCCCGAAGTGCTGTTGATCGATACCCGCAACGACTACGAAGTGTCGATTGGCACCTTCGAAGGCGCCATCGATCCGAAGACCACCAGTTTTCGTGAATTTCCCGACTACATCAAAGCCAACTTCGACCCGGCCGTGCACAAGAAGGTCGCGATGTTCTGCACGGGCGGCATTCGCTGCGAGAAGGCTTCCAGCTACATGCTCAGCGAAGGCTTCGACGAGGTCTATCACCTCAAGGGCGGCATTCTGAAGTACCTCGAAGAGGTGCCACAGGAAGAAACCAAATGGCAGGGCGACTGCTTCGTCTTCGACAACCGCGTGACCGTGCGTCATGACCTCAGCGAAGGTGACTACGATCAATGCCACGCCTGCCGCACGCCGGTTAGTGTGCAAGACCGCGCATCCGAGCACTATGTGGCCGGTATCAGTTGCCCGCATTGCTGGGATAACCTGAGCGAGAAGACCCGGCGCAGCGCGATTGACCGGCAGAAGCAGATCGAATTGGCCAAGGCTCGCAACATGCCTCACCCAATCGGCTACAACTACAAGCAAACCCCTTCCGAGGCCTGAACCATGTCTGCACGCCGCCTGCTCTATGTGATGGACCCGATGTGTTCCTGGTGCTGGGGCTTTGCGCCAGTGGCCAAAGCGCTGGTCGAGCAGGCGCAGGCGGCCGGCGTGGAAGTGCACCTGGTAGTGGGCGGCTTGCGCACCGGTAGCGGCTCGGCGCTGGAGCCAACCACCCGTCGCTATATTCTCGAGCATTGGCAAGCGGTCACCGAGGCCACGGGCCAACCGTTCAAGACCGAGGGCGCGTTGCCCGAGGGTTTTGTCTACGACACCGAGCCGGCCTGCCGTGCGCTGGTCACCGCACGCAGCCTGGCACCGGATTGCGCATGGACACTGCTCGGGCTGATCCAGCAGGCGTTCTACGTCGAGGGTCGCGACGTCACCCACGCCAGCGTGCTGGTGGAGCTGGCGGAACAGGCGGGCGTGCCGCGCATCGAGTTCGCGGCCGCGTTCGACCGGGCCGACATGCACACGGCGACGGCCGCCGACTTCACCTGGGTCCAGGACCTGGGCATCGCCGGCTTTCCGACCCTGCTGGCCGAACGTGACGGCCAACTGGCCTTGCTGACCAATGGTTACCAGCCCCTGAGCGTCCTGTCGCCATTGCTCGGCCGCTGGCTGGAGCGCGCCGCCTGTGCATGACCGGCACGATGAAACAGCGGCTGCCAGGCGTGTCGATCGACTGAGCTGGGCGGAAATCCGCCGCCTGGCCCTGCAACACAAGAAAGCACTGTGGATCGCCAATTTTGTCGCCTTGCTGGCGACGCTGTGCAGTGTGCCCATCCCCCTGCTGCTACCGTTGCTGGTGGACGAAGTGCTGCTGGGGCACGGCGACTCTGCGCTGAAGGTCATGAACCACCTGCTGCCGCAGGGCTGGCAGAAAGCGGCGGGGTACATCGGCCTGATGCTGCTGGTGACCTTGTTGCTGCGCTGCGCGGCCCTGTTGTTCAACGTGGTGCAGGCCAGGTTGTTCGCGGCCCTGGCCAAGGACATCGTGTACCGCATCCGCACCCGGTTGATCGAGCGGCTCAAACGCATCTCGCTGGGCGAATACGAAAGCCTGGGCAGCGGCACCGTGACCACGCACCTGGTGACCGACCTCGATACCCTGGACAAATTCGTCGGCGAAACCCTCAGCCGTTTCCTCGTGGCCATGCTGACCCTGGTCGGCACCGCGAGCATCCTGATCTGGATGCACTGGAAACTGGCGCTGCTGATCATGCTGTTCAACCCGCTGGTGATCTACGCCACGGTGTTGCTGGGCAAGCGCGTCAAACACCTGAAGAAGCTCGAGAACGACAGTACCTCGCGATTCACCCAGGCGCTGACCGAAACCCTCGATGCCATCCAGGAAGTCCGCGCCGGCAACCGCCAGGGCTTTTTCCTCGGACGCCTCGGCCAGCGCGCACGGGAAGTGCGGGACTACGCCGTGACGTCGCAGTGGAAAACCGATGCCTCGAACCGGGCCAGCGGTTTGCTGTTCCAGTTCGGCATCGATATCTTCCGTGCCGCCGCCATGCTCACGGTGTTGTTCTCCGACCTGTCCATCGGCCAGATGCTCGCGGTATTCAGCTACCTGTGGTTCATGATCGGTCCGGTGGAGCAATTGCTGAACCTGCAATACGCCTACTACGCGGCCGGTGGCGCGCTGTCGCGGATCAATGAATTGCTGGCCAGGGCCGACGAGCCCGAATACCCGGGCGGTGTCGATCCGTTCGTCGGTCGCGAGACCGTCGGCATCGAAGTCCAGGGGCTGAGTTTTGGCTACGGCGACGAACTGGTGTTGAACCAGATGAACCTGTCGATTGCCCCCGGTGAAAAAGTCGCGATCGTCGGTGCCAGCGGTGGCGGCAAGAGCACGCTGGTGCAATTGCTGCTGGGCCTGTACACGCCACTGGCCGGGACGATCCGCTTCGGCGGTTCGACCCAGCAGGAAATCGGCCTGGAAACCGTGCGGGAAAACGTCGCCGTGGTCCTGCAACACCCGGCGCTGTTCAACGATACCGTGCGGGCCAACCTGACCATGGGCCGTGACCGCAGCGACGAAGCCTGTTGGCAGGCCCTGGAAATCGCCCAGTTGCACGCCACCATCCGTGAGCTGCCCAATGGCCTGGACAGCGTCGTCGGCCGTTCCGGCGTGCGTTTGTCCGGCGGCCAGCGGCAGCGGCTGGCGATTGCGCGAATGGTGCTGGCGGAGCCTAAGGTGGTGATTCTCGACGAAGCCACCTCGGCCCTGGATGCCGCCACCGAGTACAACCTGCACCAGGCGTTGGCGCGGTTCCTGAGCCAGCGCACCACGCTGATCATTGCCCACCGCCTGTCAGCGGTAAAGCAGGCCGACCGGGTCCTGGTGTTCGACGGCGGGCAGATTGCCGAGGATGGCGACCATCAGCAACTGATTGCCGATGGCGGGTTGTACGCCAAGCTCTACGGGCATTTGCAGCAGTTGTAGGTCATTGCCACAGTACCTGCAGGGCGTCGGCGGCGCCGTCATGACCGAATGCCTTGATCACCACCGAGCAGCTGTTGCACGGCGGCATGGTGGTAGCCACGTCGACCGAGGCCAGCAGGTCGTTCTGCGGGTACTTTTCCCGGAGTGTGCTGATCAGCTTGGCTTCGCTGTCCAGGGAGGTCGGGCGGCGGGTCATCTGCGGTGTGTAGGTATCGATGTCCTTGATGGTGTGGGGTATGGCCAGTACCTTTCCATCGCTTGAGAGGTTCAGCGACGTTCGGGGGAAGGTCTGGCCGAAGTCGACATTGAAGTAAGTGGTGCCGTTGACGATCACCCCATCGGGCGCAAATGGAGCCTTGAACAGCGGAAGCTCTCCCGTGAGCCCCAACCCTCCCGACACACTGACATAGACCTCGCGTTTGCCCTCAGCGGTGACCACGTCCGCGAACGCAATGTTCCTCGGATTCTGCGATTGAAAATTGGCCGGGAGCAGCGCCTGGAACCTGTCCATGGCCTTGTTGATCTTCAAGTCACTGTTGCTCTCGACGGTGATGGTCTTTTCGCTGAACAAGGTGTCGAAGATCTCTGCGGTCCGTTGGCGAAAGGTGTCCGAAGCGTTGCGGCTGCGGGACCAGGAGGCCGCGCCGTCCGCCAGCTGGGTCACGATCATTCGCGTTCGATGGTCGAACAGCACCGCTTCGCCCGGACTGGTGTCGACCTTGAGCCATTTGAGCCCGTCCGGCGGGTTGGCGTGACCGCCAATGGGAATGGCAATGTCGTCCATGGTTTTCATCGCACGCTCCACGGCGCTCGCGCCATGAATCCTGGCCATGTTGTTGGCGTTCAGGGAGCCGGTGTAGACGGTCTTCAATTCGTCGGCGAGGTCAGCGGGCAGGGTTTGCGCCGTGTGCAGGGTCAGCGGTGCGAAGACGCCTGTCCCTGCACGGCGCTCGCCGACATAGAAATCTCCCGGGCCCAGGCGGGTGAAGACATAGTGCTTGGGCTCATTGAGGGCGGGGACGATGATGGCGCCTGTCTCCAGGCTGTCGAAACGGTTGCCGCGGCGGATCCGCACCTTGATCCGTCCGTAGAGGCCTTTCTGGAACAACAGGCTGGCATCGAGTCGCTTGTAGGTACGCAGGGCCTTGAACAGCAGGGGCCGCGTCAAAAAAGCCGGCGTATAGACCTGATCGCCGAACCACTCGGCAAACCCCTTGCCCGGGTCATGGCTGCCAGGGGGCGGCGTCGGTGCCGGGTTGTGGGTGACATAGCGCGTAGTGCAAACGGTGTTGGGGCCGTCCATGCGCCGTATCCGGCAGGGGAGGTGCTTGTAGATCGTCTTATCGTCGATCAGGTCGGCACGGCGCAGTTGATCGCCGTCCAGGCGATAGGGGATGTCATCGATCAGCAGCGTGGTACGCCCATCGACCTCAAGCAGTTCACGGACGTGGGCGTGGCCTGGCACTTCTACCCAGGCGTGGGACTCGGTTGCAGGCAATGTCTTGAAGGTCGAGCGGCCCTGCCTGAAGTGTCGACGGTTGTCGGGCTGCCGTGGGCCGTAGGGCAAGGATGTGACGGGGTCGACGAGGTGGAAGCGTCGGCCGTCCGAGGTGCCGGTGTTGCGCACGAGTACGTCATCTACGCCGTCGATCGTTGCCAGCTCATCGCCGTTGGCCAGCGGTTTCCAGCGTCCCGGATCGATGACCTGATAGAGGTGGTCGGCCAGGCGATAGTGGTCTGCCGAGTGTCCGATCAGGTACTTGACGCCTTTTATGCCCAGGCGACCGAGGGTGAAGAGCGAATGGCCGATACCGCTGAGCGTCGATTTCAGCAGTGACGGAATGCCGTCCAGCGGATTGAGGTTTTGCAGCGACGCGGTGAGGAGTTTGCGGGTCAGCGTTGAGTAGGAGGGCAGGGTTGCCTTGACGGCCATGCGCGAGGCGCCGCTGGTGAGCCTGGCCAGGCGCACCGAGCCGGAGATGAACTTGCCAATGGGGAACAGGAATGACGCCAGGTCCAGCAGCAGCCCGCTCACGCCGAGGATTTTCGTTTCGGTATCGCTCGATGACAGGTCTTCGATACTGCCCCAGAAGGGCACGAACCCTTTGGCAATCTCGATGAACGCGTCTCGACGTTGCGCGCTCTCGACCCTGAGGGTATCGAAGGTCGTCATGCCGCGGGCCTGCAGACGCAGATGCTGTTCGTCGACGAACAGATAATTCGATGCAATGCAGCGGGCCATCGCCTTCAGCCGGGGCGTCAGCGCCATTGCTTCACTGATCGCGCCCGAGTCGGAGGGTGTCGTCGTCGGAATGTGCGCCACGGTATCGAGGAACCCCACGCAATACGCCTGGGGGGCAGGCACCTTGCCATGAACGTGGGCGGACCAGTCCAGCAGAAGCGAGGTGCTGAGGTCATGCTCAGGGGAGTAGGTCTGGTTGGGAATCGACGCGTGCAGGGGGAATTCGGTACGAACGCCGTTGATGGTCGAAAACCTCAAGGCGATTCGCCGGCAAATGAAGCCTGCACTCGGGATCAGTTCGTAATAGGTGATTTGTTCCGCGTGGGTCACCTTGAGCAGGAAACCCTTCCTGGCCCGGACGTCTGCCGATTGCCCGTTTTTTTTGACTTTCTGCCGCAACCCGAGCACCTGGACGTAACCCTGTTCCAGCGCCCGGCGTTCAGCCAATGGCAGTGAGGCCAGCAGGCTGGCGATCAGGGTCTGATAGGCCGCCCGCAGGGTGGAGAGGTAGTGGTCGAAGGCGCTTTCGAACTGCGCATTGATATCCGGCAATTGTTTGCCGGAAGCAATGCCAACTTCCCCGTGAAACACCGTCCTGTACTCGCCTGCAGGATCCTTGCGTTCCGACTGACTCATCCGCTGCTCGTCGATTCGGAAGGTTTGCCGGGTTGGCGTTTTCCCGTCGCTCTGGGTCACGCCCCATCTTTTGCCGTCGTCGAACCGGCCGTCCGCGTAGAGGTCGAGAAACGCGTGGCCGGGGCGTTTCAGTGGCGGAACGTCCCGGGCACCCTCGCGGGCCGAGGCATCCAGGGCAAAAAAGCGCAATCCGTCCGACTCGAGGCCGTGGGCGCCAAACTGCTCGTCCTTGATCCGCTTGGCCATTTTCAACCGTTCGGGGGGCGCCAAATCCAGAGTCTGCACTGCGTTGTTCAGGCTTTCGCCGTGGCTTTCCAGGGCCGTCATTGCGCGCTCGATGTCTTGCGCGTCGTAATCGGAGGGTGTTTTCGTTGCAACGACGCCCATGCAGACCGCCCATTGCAGGGCAGGGCCGAGCCTCAGTCGGGTAATGCGTTCAAGTTCTTCAGGCGAGGCCGTGGCGCTGCGCTCCAGCGGCAGGTTGATGAGCTGCTGGAAGGACAAGGGGGGCGACCGGTCCAGGCCGAGCTCATCGGCCAGCAGCACACCGTGCATGAAGTTCACCCACACCATCGAACTCTTGTAACGCAGGTCGGTAGGGATATCCCGCACCGCGAAGTCCCTTGAGAGCGAGGCCTGCAGCACGTGCGCCAGCATGATCGATTCTTTGCCCGTGGTGGCTCGCCGGCTGAGCAGCAGGTGCTTTTCGAAATCCGCACGCAGGGTCGGGTAGCTCTTTCCCCAGTGCGAGGGGTCTTGCCAATTGAATCCGGCGAGCGCCTGCGGTTCGCCAGTCGCCCAGGCTTGCACAGAAACGCCTATGGCTTTGCGCACCCATTGATGTCGGACGGAGGCCGGGGTCTGTTCACCGGGGTCGGCGCCGTACCACTTGAGCTTCTTGAGCAAGCGCCCTGCCAGGTCCTGGGCTGGCGCCGAGTCGAGGATCTGTCGCAGGTAACCACAGGGGGAGGCGCGCAGCTCCTCTGCGGACACGGACTTCAGGACGTCGCTGAACAGATGATGGACCAGGGAGGGCTTGCCACCGAGGAAGTGCTGAACGGTGTCGATGATCAGAGCATCGAAGCCTTTTGCCACGTACTGGTCGATGGACAGGGCGTGCGCGAGGTCGGGAGAGGCGCGCACCAGGGCTTTGTACCGTCTGTGGTCGCGGGCCGTCGGCCGCCGGGCCAACGCACCGATATCCGGGCCGTTATCCAGGCTCAGGCCTTGCCTGGCGCACATTTCTTCGGTGGTGGGTGAATCAGATGCAGTAAAAGGGCTCGTTGGCATGTCGCACTCCTTGTAACGCTTTCCCCTCCTGCATGGGAGGAAAGCCGGGCGTGCAGTACATCGGTTTCGAAAGGCGCTCGGGTGGTACATATCTACCTTCCGCGCGTGCAGGGCGTGGGCGTAGATCCGTCGCTTGCCGGAATTGAAAACGCCCCCTAGTCTTGCGGTAGCGATTTCGTCCGGAAGACGATCAAGCAGTGCTTAATAAAGGGACCTCATGAATCAAGCGCGGACTCTCGGAACGCCACGGTTGCTGGGCATCGTATGGCCTTTTATTGCCGTGGTGCTGTTTCAGGCGCTGTTGGGCGGCGTCAGCCTCTATGTTCTGTCGGCGGTGCGCGGTTATGTAGCCGGTGAAAGCCTTTGGTCGAAGGGCCAGAAAGACGCGATCTATTACCTCAATCTCTACGCCGACAGTCGTGACGAGACGATCTTTCATAAATTTCAGAATGCTATCGCTGTGCCTCAGGGTGGCCATGAGTTGCGCGTGGCGCTGGATCGTCAGCCTCCGGACATCGAGGCCGCACGGGTGGCGATTCTCAAGGGCGGCAACCACCCGGATGACGTTTCCAGTCTGATCTGGCTGTACCTCAATTTTCGTCACTTCAGTTACCTGGAAAAGGCCATCGACCGCTGGACTGTGGGGGACGCCTACCTGGTCAAGCTCGATGAAGTTGCCCGGGAGATGCACCAGAACATCACCGCTGCTCAGGCCTCCGACGCTGACATTCAACGCTGGAAGGCGCAGATTTTTGCCATCAACGACGAGGTCACACCGGCGGCGAGAGCGTTCAGCGATGCATTGGGGGAGGGCTCGCGGGTCATTCTTCGCCTGTTGCTGATCACCAACCTTGCCACCGCCCTGGGCCTGATCGTCCTGGCCCTGATGCGCACCCATAAGCTGCTCAAGCAACGCCATGCATTTGCCGACGCCTTGCAGTTGGAGAAAGATCGGGCACAGATCACCCTGCAATCGATCGGTGACGGTGTGATCACCACGGATGTGGCAGGTGCCATCACCTACATGAACCCGGCGGCCGAGGCCCTGACCCACTGGAAAGCCGAACAGGCCAGCGGCCTGCCCCTGGCTGCGTTGTTCAATGTGCTGGACGAAAACGCCCAGGCCGAGGGCTTCACCCTGATCGAACGCATCCAGAGCGGCCAGCTCACCGGCGGCAGTGAACACTCCAAGCTGATCCAGCGCCTGGATGGCAGCACGGTGTCGGTCACCCTGGTGGGGGCGCCTATCCGCAATGCCGGCAAAGTCAGCGGCACGGTGCTGGTCCTGCACGACATGACCCAGGAACGGCAGTACATCGCCAACCTGTCCTGGCAGGCGACCCACGATGCCTTGACCGGCCTGGCCAATCGCCGCGAGTTCGAATATCGCCTGGAACAGGTGCTGCACGGTCTGACCCGACTGCCAGCGCGCCATGCGCTGATGTTCCTCGATCTGGATCAATTCAAGCTGGTCAACGACACCTGTGGTCATGCCGCCGGGGACGAGCTGCTGCGGCATATCTGCGCGCTGTTGCAATCGGGTTTGCGCGAGGGCGACACCCTGGCCAGGCTCGGCGGCGACGAGTTCGGCATCCTGCTGGAGAATTGCGCCCCGGAAGCGGCGGAAAAAATTGCCGAGAGCCTGCGTCAGACCGTGCAAAACCTGCATTTCGTCTGGAAAGGCCGACCATTCGTCACCACCGTGAGCATCGGGCTGGTCCACGTCAACCAGCACCCGACCACCCTCGAAACCTCACTGCGCGCGGCTGACATGGCGTGCTACATGGCCAAGGAAAAGGGTCGAAACCGGGTTCAGGTGTATCACGCCGATGACTCGGAACTGTCCCTGCGCTTCGGTGAGATGGCCTGGGTCCAGCGTCTGCACATGGCGCTGGAGGAAGACCGCTTCTGTCTGTACGCCCAGGAAATTGCGGCCCTGGGGCAGGCCGAACAGGGCAGCGGCCATATTGAAATCCTGTTGCGCCTGCATGATGAAGCCGGTCGCATGATTCTCCCTGACAGTTTCATCCCGGCCGCCGAGCGTTATGGCCTGATGAGCTCCCTTGATCGCTGGGTCGTGCAGAACGTATTCAAGATCATTGCCCAGTGCATCGCCGAGCGAAACAAGGGGCCATTGGCCATGTGTGCGATCAATCTGTCAGGCAGCACCATCGGAGACGAGGCGTTCCTCGATTTCCTGCGTGAGCAGTTCGTGGCCTACGCGATACCGCCTGAAATGATTTGTTTTGAAATCACTGAAACCAGCGCAATTTCCAATCTTGGCAGCGCAATCAGATTTATCAACGAGCTCAAAGGCTTAGGGTGTCATTTTTCGCTGGATGACTTTTGTGCCGGAATGTCCTCATTCGCTTACTTGAAACATTTGCCTGTAGACTTCCTGAAGATCGACGGGAGTTTCGTAAAGGATATGCTGGACGACCCGATTAACCGCGCCATGGTCGAGGTGATCAATCACATCGGCCATGTCATGGGTAAGCGTACGATTGCCGAGTTTGTTGAAACGCCCCAGATCGAGCAGGCATTGCTGGAAATCGGGGTGGATTACGCTCAAGGGTATGTCATTGAGCGCCCGCATCTGTTTACCTGCGATAGTCTGCAATGTCGTCCTGCCAGGCCTCAACCTTTGCTGTTCAAGGCGCCTGGCACGTTCCGTTGAAATCTCTCGCTGATCCTTACAATCACAATCAGAAGGAACCCGACAGTGATCGACTCATTCAACCGAACCGGACCCCTCATGGAAGCTGCAAGTTACCCCGCCTGGGCTCAGAAACTGATCCAGGACTGCAGCGAGAGTAAACGCCGGGTCGTCGAGCACGAATTGTACAAGCGCATGCGCGATAACAAGCTCAGCGCCAGGACCATGCGTCACTACCTGATCGGTGGCTGGCCGGTGGTCGAACAATTCGCGCTCTACATGGCCCAGAACCTGACCAAGACCCGCTTCGCCCGCCATCCCGGCGAGGACATGGCGCGTCGCTGGCTGATGCGCAACATTCGTGTGGAACTGAACCACGCCGACTACTGGGTGCACTGGAGTCGCGCACATGGCGTCAGCCTCGAGGACTTGCAGGCGCAGCAGGTTGCGCCTGAACTTCACGCCCTGAGCCACTGGTGCTGGCACACCAGTTCGGCCGACTCGCTGATCGTCGCCATTGCCGCCACCAACTACGCCATTGAAGGCGCGACCGGAGAGTGGTCGGCGCTGGTCTGTTCGACGGGCGTGTATGCGGCGGCGTTTCCCGAGGAGGATCGCAAGCGGGCCATGAAGTGGCTGAAGATGCATGCCCAGTATGACGACGCCCATCCTTGGGAAGCGCTGGAAATCATCTGCACGCTCGCCGGGGTGAACCCGAGCAAATCCCTGCAGGGCGAGTTGCGTCAGGCCATCTGCAAAAGCTACGACTACATGTACCTGTTCCTGGAGCGCTGCATGCAGCTGGAGCACACGGAAAAGACTTCGGTCACCCGTGAGCGCATGGCACTGGCCGAAGGCTGATCAGCCAACGCCACCCTGAAAAAAGCCCGCCCCTCTATGGACAGAGGGGCGGGCTTTTTCATGAGCGAGCGTTGCTCAGGTACTGATTTTCAAGCCGATCAGCCCGGCCACGATCAACGCCACGCTGGCGAGCCTGAACAGCGCCATGGACTCGCCAAACAGGATGATACCGGCGATGACCGTGCCGACGGCCCCGACGCCGGTCCAGATCGCATAGGCGGTGCCCAGCGGCAACTCCTTCATGGCCAGGCCCAGCAGGCCCAGGCTGATGGCCATGGCGGCCACGGTCAGGGCGGTGGGAAGAGGGCGGCTGAAGCCATCGGTATATTTCAGGCCGACCGCCCAGCCCACTTCAAACAGGCCGGCAAAGAATAGAATGATCCAGGACATGACAGACCTCCATCGATGACGGGGTCGTCCCCAGAGTAATGACTCGAATGAGCCGCAAGGTCGTCCTCGCGTTGCGCCATAGAGTGCCCATCATTAAACCGGGGATCAAGCGTGGACTCAGTCCGTGGCCTGTTGCCCTGCGGTGTCGCGATCCTGCTTCTCGCTCATCCGGCGGAAATACGTCGAGAGCAATGCCCCGGAAATATTGTGCCAGACGCTGAACAGCGCACTGGGCACGGCCGCCAGCGGCGAAAAGTGTGCGCTCGCCAGCGCGGCGCCCAGGCCTGAGTTCTGCATGCCGACCTCCAGGGCCAGGGACTTGCGCTGGGCCAGGGGCAGCTTGAACAGGCGCCCGGTGAAATAGCCCAGCAGGTAACCGAAGCTGTTGTGCAGCATCACCACCGCCATGATCAGCAGGCCGGACTCGGCGATCTTCGCCTGGCTGGCCGCGACGACCGCCGCGACGATGATCACGATGCTCACCACCGACACCAGGGGCAGCACGTCCACTGCGTGGCGAACCCGGTCACCGAGCAGACGCTGGGCGACCACGCCGAGCACGATCGGCAGCAGCACCACTTGCAGGATCGACCAGAACAGCTCCATGAACGAGACCGGCAACCAGGCCGAGGCCAGCAGCCAGATCAGCGCCGGCGTCAGCAGCGGAGCGAGGAGAGTGGTGACGGCGGCGATGGCCACCGACAGCGCCAGGTCACCACGCGCCAGCCAGGTCATCACGTTCGACGAGGTGCCGCTTGGGCAGCAACCGACCAGAATCACCCCAACGGCGATTTCCGGTGGCAAGTGGAAAGCCTGGCAGAGCAACCACGCCACGCCGGGCATGATCACGAAATGAGCGACAACCCCCAGAGCCACGCGCCAGGGATGGCGGGCGACTTCGGCGAAGTCTTCGAGTTTCAGGGTCAGGCCCATGCCGAACATCACCAGCCCCAGCAGCGGCACAATGGCGCCTTTCAGGTTGATGAACCACCCGGGTTGCAGGAACGCCACCACGGCGAAAATCAGGACCCAGTAAGCGAAGGTGTTGCCGACGAAGCGACTCAATGCAGCCAGTGCACGCATGGCCTGTTCCTTATTCAGTAAGCATCAAAACCTTGTGGGAGCGGGTTTGCCCACTCCCACAGCAAGCGCTAGATCCCCTGCGGCATCTCTTCCCCACCCAGCGCTTCCACCAGTGCCGGCAGGAAGTCGCCGAAGGTCAGCATCATCAGGGTGAAGCTGGCGTCCAGCTGGCCGAGGGCTTCGTCGCCACCGTCCTGTTCCGCCTGGTCCTGCAGCAGGTCTTCGAACTTCAGGCGCTTGACCACCATCTTGTCGTCGAGGACGAAAGACAGTTTGTCCTGCCAGGCCAGCGACAACTGAGTGACCACCTTGCCGGTGCTCAGGTGCAGCTGGATTTCTTCGCTGGTCAGGTCCTGGCGCTTGCAGCGCACGATGCCGCCGTCTTCGTGGGTGTCGCGCAGTTCGCATTCGTCCAGCACGAAGAAGTCGTCTGCGGCTTTCTGAGTGGTGACCCACTCGGTCATGATGGCGGTCGGGGCCATCTTCACGGTCAGCGGACGTACCGGCAGGGTGCCGATGACTTCACGCAAGGTCGACAGCAAGTCTTCGGCGCGTTTCGGGCTGGCCGAGTTGACCAGGATCAGGCCCTGTTTCGGCGCGATGGCGGCGAAGGTCGACGAGCGACGGATAAAGGCGCGAGGCAGGAAGGCCTGGATGATTTCATCCTTGATCTGGTCGCGTTCCTTTTTGTAGACCTTGCGCATTTGCTCGGCTTCGATCTCTTCAACCTTTTCCTTCACCGCGTCACGCACGACGCTGCCCGGAAGAATGCGCTCTTCCTTGCGCGCGGAAATCAGCAGGAAGTCGCCGCTGACGTGCACCAGAGGCGCATCCTCACCCTTGCCGAAGGGCGCGGTGAAACCGTAGGTGGTCAACTCCTGGCTTGCACAGGGACGCGCCAGTTTGGTGGCCAGTGCAGTTTCCAACGCCTCGGCATCAAAAGGCAGATCTTGGGTCAGGCGATAGATAAGCAGGTTTTTGAACCACATGGGGCGAGTCTCTCCTTTATACAAAGTGGGGCATTATTCTCTTCGTGGCGCCATAGGCCAACCCTTCTCTAAGCCTTTGGAAGGCCTGAAAAAATTATTTAAAAAAGTGCTTGCCAGAGGTGGGGCTGCTCCGTAGAATGCGCGCCACACCGAAAGTGAAGGGTGATTAGCTCAGCCGGGAGAGCGTCTGCCTTACAAGCAGAATGTCGGCGGTTCGATCCCGTCATCACCCACCATTCGCTTCCAGTGTTACGCGCAGCGGTAGTTCAGTCGGTTAGAATACCGGCCTGTCACGCCGGGGGTCGCGGGTTCGAGTCCCGTCCGCTGCGCCATATTCGGTTACCTGGAACACTGAACGCCAGGTCACCAACGAAAAGCCCGCTGATGCGGGCTTTTTTTCGCCTGTTGTTTCTGCAGGTCGTATCGGATCACGGGTTTTCAGATTTTTTGAGATATTTGTCAATTAAATCAACACATTATGAAAATCTGTGGCACAATGCGCCCCGCAATGAAGGTACAGGGTGATTAGCTCAGCCGGGAGAGCGTCTGCCTTACAAGCAGAATGTCGGCGGTTCGATCCCGTCATCACCCACCACTTGCTTTCAACGCTACGCGCAGCGGTAGTTCAGTCGGTTAGAATACCGGCCTGTCACGCCGGGGGTCGCGGGTTCGAGTCCCGTCCGCTGCGCCATATTCGGTCACCTGGAGCACTGAACGCCAGGTCACCACGGAAAAAGCCCGCTTTTTAGCGGGCTTTTTGCTGTCTGGCGTTTGGCGTTTTTCGCGTCGCCGCGCCGCCTGTTTCAGAGCGTGATCGACGTGGCCGGATAAAACAGCACGTTGAGCACGAACAGGATCATCCAGAAGCCGATTTCCAGCGTCTCGGTGATGGGTTGGATGCGCTTGATCGCGCCGTAGACGTGCACCACGAACATCAGGCTGAACACCACGAACAGCAAATCGAAGGCATAGCTGAAGTGCGTGCCGGTGCTGGCCGAGCGCAGCATCGCCACTTCGATGACCAGGATGAAGGCGCCCAGGCAGCGGCCGAAATAGATCGCCAGATGCTGGTCCTCGGGAATCGTCCAGCGCATCGCACGGGCCCAGGCAAGGGGCGCGATGAATATCGGCAGGGCGAAGAGCAGCGTCGTACAGGCCATCAGGAGGGTGATGTAGTAGTGACTGTACTGGGCGTAGTAACCAAGCATGTGGGAACTCCTTGTCGTTGAGGCTGCCGATCCGGCGCACCGGCGCAGGATTGCAGCCGCACAGCGCAGCGTCCAACGCAAGATGGCTACTTGAGACCAAAAGACAACGGGCTCGGGTACACCGAGTTAATACCGAAGTCGCGGTATGCCTGACCCGCTTTTCGCCACGCTGAAACCTTATCTCCAGGTGTTACTTCGATACCGTTCTGCACCCTTTTGGAACCTCGTTTTGAGCCATTAGGTAGCAATAACTATCTGTGCAGGGGCGGGCACCCGTTCACCTTCGCGCCAAGATCGTTCCTATAAATCTTTCAAATCAATTGCTTGGGCCGCTCGGTCGATGCCTGGCACGCATTGTGCTTTTTTGCATATGTGGATAATTGGATACAAAAATTCAAAAGGTGCCGCCATGCAATTCGCTCCCGCTTTCGTTGAACGTCAGCCCCTGACCGCCGAGGAAGAGGCCTACAACTTTCTCCTCGAAGCGATCTGTTGCGGCCGTTACCGCAAGGGCGACCGGCTGATTGCCGAGGACATCGCCGGTGAAATCGGGATGAGCCGCATGCCGGTGCGCGAAGCTTTTCGCCGCCTCGATGCACAGGGTCTGGTCACGCTGCGGCCCAACCGCGGGGCGATTGTCAGTGGCCTGGATATCGACGAATTGCACGAAGTGTTCGAGATGCGCAGCGCCCTCGAAGGCCTGGCCGTGCGGGTGGCCGTGGCCCATATCGGCGAGCGCCAGTTGGCGGCGTTGGAACGCCTGCTCGACGAAATGGATGACTACCGCGACGAAAGCGCCGAATGGGTCAGCCGCCACCGCAAGTTCCATGAATACCTGTGCAGCCTCAGCGGCCGGCCCCGGCTGCTGAAGCAGATTTCGGCCCTGTATTCGCTGATCGAGGCGCCCATGCGCCTGTGGTTGCAGCACGTCGACAAACCCCTGAGTGCGCGCCAGGAGCACGCCGTGATCCTCGATGCAATTCGCGCCGGCAATGCCGAACAGGCCGAGGCGGTGGTGCGCGAGCACATCGAAGGCACGGTCCCGGAGCTGATCAAATTCCTGCAAACAGAAAAATAAGCCTCGAAGCGGGCCTGAGCCCGACCCTGTTGTGACTTTGAGTACTGCCCCCGTTACTAACCGAACTGGAGTGTCTGGTCATGCACAAAACAAGCGCCTTGTTTGCCGCGGTATCCCTTGGACTTTGCGCACAGTGGGCGCTTGCTGCCCCCGTGGTGCCGGACCGATTACAGACGGTCGACAAGCTCACGTACTGCTCGGGCATGGATTCGCCGCCTCTGGTGTCGTTCGACGAGGCGCAGAAGCCCAAGGGCCTGACGGTCGATCTCGGCGAGGAAATTGCCAGGCGCCTGGGCAACAAACAGGTGACGTGGCGGGTGATTCCGTTCTCCGGGTTGCTGCCGGCGCTGCTTGCCCGGCAATGCGACATGATCGTCGACCAGTTGTTTGACAAGCCCGAGCGCCGTGAGGTGATCGACATCGTCAATTACATGTATTCGAGTCAGGCGGTGGTGGTGCCCAAGGGCAACCCGAAACACATCAGAACGCTGGACGATCTGTCCACGCACAAGGTGGCCGTGCTGAACGGCTCGACCATCAAGACCCTGCTCGACACACAGAACGACACCCTGGCCAAGGCGGGCAAGGCGCCGATGAAACTGGTGGTCTACAACACGGACACCGACGCCTTCCAGGCCTTGCGCATCAGCCAGGTCGACGCCTACGGCACCACGGTGGAAACCGCCGGTTACTACGCGGCCATGGCCCCGAATCTGTTCGAGGAGGGGGTGCCGGCGTTCAGCCGGATTCTCACCGGCCTGGGTATTCGCAAGGACGACCCGCAACTGACGGCGGCGGTGCAGCAGATCATCGGCGACATGCGCAGCGATGGCAGCTACACCCGACTGCTCGCCAAATGGCATGTGGACAGCGACAAACTCGACTGAGGCGTGCCCCTGATGAATTTCAATTGGGATGTGTTCTGGCAGTACCTGTTGCAGCCCAGCGGGGTCTACCTCACCGGGCTCTGGCTGACGTGCCTGATCAGTGTGCTGGCGATGTTGATGGGCTGTGCGCTGGGGCTGGTGGCGGCGCTGATGCGCTTGTCACGCAACCCCTTGCTGCACCTGCCGGTGCGCTTTTACGTGTGGCTGATGCGGGGGACGCCGCTGCTGGTGCAGATTGTCTTTCTCTACACCGCGCTGGCGGCGGGGGGGATTTTCCGCTTCGAGGACCTGGAGCTGTTCGGGCTGGTGGTGCCGGGCAACATCCAGGCGGCGATCATCGCCCTGGGCCTGAATGAAGGCGCCTACATGTCGGAGATCATCCGTGCCGGGATCGGCGCCGTGGACAAGGGCCAGTACGAGGCCGGGCGCTCGCTGGGCATGACCTTCGGCAAGCTGATGCGGCGGATCGTACTGCCGCAGGCGTTCCGGGTGATCGTTCCACCGCTGGGCAACGAATTCAATGTGATGCTCAAGAACACCACCCTGGTCAGCGTGATTGGTGTGCAGGAGTTGCTGCTGAGCACGCAGATGGTGACCTCGGCGACCTTCCGCGTGTTTGAGCTGTACCTGGTGGTGGCGATCTATTTCCTGATGCTGACCACGCTCTGGGGCTTCTTCCAGCGATGGCTGGAAACACGCTTCGGCCAGTCGGACCGGCCCTCGCCGCCGCCTGCCAGCAGCCGCATGTTCGGCCGCCAGACCCTGAAACTGCTGCGGGGACGCTAAGCATGGCACACGAAGACGTGATCATCGATGCCCAGGACATTCACAAGTCCTTTGGCGATCTGGAGATTCTCAAGGGCGTTTCCCTGCAAGTGCGGCGCGGGGAAGTGGTGGTGCTGATCGGCGCCTCGGGTTCGGGCAAGACCACCTTCATTCGCTGCATCAACCTGCTGGAGGACATCCAGGGCGGACGGATCCGCGTCAATGGCCGGGCCATGGGCTACCGCGAACGCGCGGATGGCAGCCTGGTACGTGATTCGGAACGCGAAATCGCCCGTCAGCGCCGGGACATCGGCATGGTGTTCCAGCGTTTCAACCTGTTCCCGCACATGACCGCCCTGGAAAACATCATCGAAGCGCCGATCCACGTGCTCGGCGTGCCCCGGGCCCAGGCGCTGGAACACGCCCGCAGCCTGCTGGCACGGGTTGGCCTGGCGGACAAGGCCGCGCACTACCCGTCGATGCTCTCCGGCGGTCAGCAGCAGCGCGTGGCGATCGCCCGTGCGCTGGCGATGAAACCCCAGGCCATGCTGTTCGACGAGCCCACCAGTGCCCTGGACCCGGAAACCGTGGGCGAGGTGTTGCAAGTGATGAAGGAATTGGCCGAGGAAGGCATGACCATGGTCGTGGTCACCCATGAAATGGGCTTTGCCCGGGAAGTGGCGGACCGTGTGGTGGTGCTCGACCAGGGCGAGTTGATTGAACAAGGGCCGCCGGAACAGATTTTCAGCCGCCCCACCCATCCCCGTACGCAAGCCTTTCTCAGCCGTGTGCTGTGATTTTTTCCAAGGAGTTGTCGATGCGTTTATCCCGTCTTGCCGCAGCCTTGTGCCTGGCCGCCGTTTTGCCCCAGGTGCACGCCGCCGAACCGGTGGTGAAGATGTACAACTGGTCCGACTACATTGCACCGGATACCTTGAAAAATTTCGAGCAGACCAGCGCGATCAAGGTTCAGTACGACATTTTCGACACCAACGAAATGCTCGAGGCCAAGCTGTTGTCCGGTCATTCGGGGTATGACCTGGTCGTGCCTTCGAGCCAGTTCTTGTCCAAGCAGATCCGTGCTGGCGCCTACCAGCCGTTGCAGCGCAACCTGCTGGGTAACTGGAAACACCTCGATCCGCGTTTGATGCAGCGCCTGGAAGCCGCCGACCCTGGCAATCGATACGCTGTGCCTTACATGTGGGGCACGGTGGGCATCGGCTACAACGAGGAAAAAGTCCGCGCTGTCCTGGGCAAGGACGTGGTGCTGGACTCCTGGTCCATGGTCTTCGATCCGGTCAACCTCGCCAAGCTCAAGCGCTGCGGCGTTGCCTTTCTCGATGCGCCGGTGAAGATCATTCCCCAGGCCTTGCTGTACCTGGGCCTGGACCCCAACAGCACCCGCCCCGAAGACTACAAGAAAGCCTCGGCACTGCTGATGAAGCTCAAGCCGTCGGTGACCTATTTCAACTCGTCGAAATACACCGCGGACCTGGCCAACGGCGATATCTGCGTGGCCATCGGTTATTCCGGCGACGTGATGCAGGCCCAGACCCGTGCGAAAGAGGCGGGGAAACAGGCTGACATCCGCTACCTGCTGCCCAGGGAAGGGGTCAACCTGTGGTTCGACATGCTGGCCATTCCCAAGGACGCGGGCAATGCCGCCGGCGCCCATCAGTTGATCGATTACCTGTTGCGCCCCGAGGTGATCGCGCCGGTCAGCGATTACGTGGGCTACGCCAACCCGAACAAGGACGCCACCGCGCTGATGGACCCCAAGGTCAGCAGCAATCCCGGCATCTACCCCGGCGATGACGTGATCAGCCACGCCTTTGTTTCCGCCGACCTGCCGGATGCGATCCAGCGCCTGATCACCCGAGAGTGGAACCGGATCAAGTCCGGCCAATGAATTGACGAGTGTTTGCCATGTTGAAATTTTCTGCCCATGAGTACCCCTATCCCTCCCAGCGCCAGAGCGTGTTTGCCCGCCGAGGCATGGTCGCCGCCTCGCAGCCCCTGGCCGCCGAGGCCGGCATTGAAATCATGCGTCAGGGCGGTAACGCCATCGATGCGGCCATCGCCACGGCGGCGGCCCTGACCGTGGTCGAACCCACCGGCTGCGGCCTCGGCGGTGACGCGTTTGCGCTGGTCTGGACCCAGGGCCAGTTGCATGGGTTGAACGCCAACGGCCACGCGCCGGCGGCGCTCGACATCGAGGCGGTCAAGGCGGCGGGGCACTCACAGATGCCGTTGTACGGCTGGACCCCGGTCACCGTGCCCGGATGCCCTTCGGCCTGGGCCGAACTGTCCCGGCGTTTTGGCAAGCTGCCGTTTGCCGACCTGCTGCAACCGGCCATCAGCCTGGCGCGCGAGGGCTTTCCCTTGTCGCCGGTTGTCGCCCATCAATGGCAGGTCGCCCTGGATGAATTCAGCCCGCACCGCGACGCGTTGCTCGAGCCCTGGTTCGAGACGTTCCTGATCGACGGTCGAGCGCCCAGGGCCGGCGAATTGTTCCGCAACCCGGCTCAGGCCCGGACCCTGGAAGAACTGGCGGCCACCACCTGTGAAAGCCTGTATCGCGGCGCGCTGGCGCAACGCCTGGATGCCCATTCCCGGGCCACCGGCGGTTACCTGCGTGCCACGGACCTGGCCGATTACCGGGCGCAATGGGTCGAGCCGATCCACATCAACTACCGGGGCGTCGACGTCTGGGAAATCCCGCCGAGTGGCCAGGGCCTGGTGGCGCTGATGACCTTGAAAATCCTCGAAGGCTTCGACTTCGACCACCGTGACAGCCAGCAGACCTGGCACCGTCAATTGGAGGCCATGAAGCTGGCCTACAGCGACGGCCTGCACTACATCACCGATCCGCAGCACATGCGTGTGGCGGTGGCTGACCTGCTCAGCGATGCCTACAGTGCCCGGCGCCGCGCGCAGATCGGCGAACAGGCCCAGCCGCCCGCGCCCGGCGATCCCCATGCCAGCGGCACGGTGTACCTGGCCTGCGCCGATGCGCAGGGCAACATGGTGTCGTTCATCCAGAGCAACTACCACGGCTTCGGCTCCGGGGTGGTGCTGCCCGACAGTGGCATCGCCTTGCAGAATCGCGGCCAGGAATTCAGTCTCGATCCAGCCCACGCCAACTGCCTGGCACCGGGCAAGAAGACGTTTCACACCATCATCCCCGGGTTCCTCAGCCAGGGCGGCGAAGCGCTCGGTCCGTTCGGGGTGATGGGCGGCTACATGCAACCCCAGGGGCATGTGCAGATGGTCATGAACCTGGTGGATTTCGGCCTCAACCCACAAGCGGCGCTGGACGCTCCGCGCTGGCAATGGCTGGGCGAAATGAAGGTCGGCATCGAGCAGGGCGCTTCCCGCGACCTGGCCAACGCCCTGGCCCGGCGCGGGCATCAGGTGCAGATCGCGAATGACCTGACCGACTATGGTCGCGGCCAGATCATTCTGCGTGACCCGGTGAGCGGTGTGTTGTGCGGCGGCACCGAACCGCGGGCCGACTCACACATCGCCGTGTGGTGACGACCCTTTCCCCTGTTGGCGCGAGCGCGCTCGCGATGGATGTCAAGGATACTGCGGGGCGTCTGCCCCCAGGTCGTTCCTGGTTCCATCGCGAGCCTTACAGCTTGACCGGTTGCGCTTACGGGGCGTTTCGGCTGTGCCGATAGTCGCTGACCGATTCGTACACCGCCTTGCGCAGTCGGTTGATCCCGCCGATCGGCCGATGCGCCTCGAGGCCGAACCACGGGTTGAACGACAGGTTGTCGCATTGCAGGTTCTGCGCCGGGGTATCGAAGTCCTGGGCGGGCAGGGTGATGCGGGCCACGGTTTCGAAAGGTGCATCCTGCTCGCGCCACTCGATGCTGGTGTCTTCGATCGGCATGAACCGGTTCGCGTCCTGGCGCTGGATCTGCAAGACAAAACACGCCGGTATCCGGTCGGTGGACAGTTGCTGAGTCAGGGCGCTGCGCAGGAAGTTCGGCAGGTCCTGATTCTGCCTGGGCAAGGTGTAGGCCGGGCAGTTATCCGGATCCGGCATGACCCTGAACTTGGCATTGGCCTCGCCGAACTTGTAGGGCGACACGGAAAAATAGGTGGTCCGGGTCGGGCTTTGCGGCGGCGCAGACAGCGTTGCCAGGGCAATGAACAAATGGCGGATTTGCCAGCTGCGCGGATCCCAGCCAGGGAAAAACGCCATGACCTTTTTGCCGTCGGCCTGTGCCGCGACATTCTGACGGTATTCGGCAACGTTGCTGACAAAGAAGTTCGGGTGGCTGAACATCACGAAATCCTGCTCGTGCAGGTCTTGTCGGTTGGCCAGCAGTTGTTTGCCTGGAACATCGTGCAGTTTGATCGCCATGCCCCGGGCATCGCGGATGCTGTCGAACTGCGGATAGGCGTTGCCGTTGGACAGGCGCAGGGTGGCTTGCCAGCGTTTGCCCGGTTCGCTGAAAACGCCGCGCCGAAGTTCCTGCGCCAGTTCCGGCAACACCTGGACTTCGGCCTTCACGCAGCCATGGGCCTTGGCGTGGGCGTCGCGCAGGTAACGGGTGCCTTCGCGGTGCTGATCGACAATGCGCACGGCGGTCTGGATCACGTCCTGGGTCATGGCGGCTTCGCCGTCCGGGATCTGCTCCAGCGCCGACACCGGCCCGCGGTGCTGCCAGGCAAACCAGGCGCTGGCCAGTGCCCAGCCGAGCAGGCCGATACCCAGTGCAATCAGCAGGATCTTGCCGAGCAGGCGCCCCAACCACAGCCAGAGCCTGGCCAGCAGCGGCAGTTCCTTTTTGAAGGTGGTCATGATCATGGCAATTGTTTCTCCAGCGGGCCGCCCAGCACTTTCAGGTACTCCAGCAGCGCCCAGCGTTCTTCGGGTTGCAGCAGCCGGCCAATGACGCCATTGCGACGTTCGCCGGCGCGGAATTCATGGCCGCTGTTGCGGTTGCCGGTGATCCGCGTATCGAACAGGAAACCGTTGGTGAAGGCTTCGGTGCGATAGCCCAGGTGGCGCGGGTCATACTCGAACGTGCCTCGATAGAACGTGGTGGCGCGTTCATCCTGGGGCGACAGCAATTGATAAATACTCGGCACCGAGCCGTTGTGCAGGAATGGCGCCGTGGCCCAGACGCCCGCCAGGGGCCGGGCCTTGTAGGCGACTTTTTCCCGCACGCCGATCGGCAGGCCGAAGCCGTCGAATTGCGGCTTCTCCTGCGCGGTGATGTTGGCTTCGCGGTAGGCGCGGTTCTCGACGAATGCCGTCACGTAGGCCAGGCCCTTGGCCACCGACAGCTGGCTGAGGTCCAGCGGCTCCGTGGGTTTGGGGTGCAGCTTGACCTCCATGTTCTGCAGTTCGGCCGGGTCCCATTGCAGCGCGGTCAGGTCGAAACGGTGGTTGGCGATGTTGTTGGCAGCCGTCGGATCGGTGCCGATGATCTCGACGGGCAGCATGTGCAAATGCTGGACCCAGCGCTCACCCTCCTGGGTCACCTTCGGCACGTGGCAACCGGCGCAGTTTTCGGCGAACAGCCCCCGGCCCCTGGCGGCCAACGGTTTGTCGATGGCACCAAGCAGTTCCTCCGGCCAGGCCGGTGGCTTGAGTCGTTGCAGGGTTTCCTCGATCAGGTGCAGGTCGCGCACCCGCACGCTGGAGGGGTATCGGTCCTCGCCCCTGAGCGGCTGCCGGTTCTCGTCGAAGAAATTCAGGGTCGCGCCTACGCCCAGGGCTTCGCCGATATTGCGCGCCATGGGCTGTTGCGCCGAGCCATTCCACTGCACCCAGTCGAAGGTCCACATGTCCCACAGCTGGGGGTAGTCGACCGGCGCGTTGGCGACCCGGTAATTGCTCGGGGAAATCGCATCGCCGAAACTGGCATTGGCGATGCGCCCGAACGCGTCGGTGCGGCCAGGGCCTTCTTGCGTCGGATAGAGCCCGCGGTGGGTATCGTTCCAGGCGACCTTGAGGAACGTGTCCAGGGACTTTTTGAAGTCCTGGCGCAGTTGCTGATGTCGGGCGTCGTAGTCCGGGCCCAGCACGTTGCGGGCGAAACGTTCGAACTTCCAGGGGTTGTAGTAAGTCGAGGCCAGGCTGGCGACCAGGGCCTGTCCGAAACTGCCACCGCGTAGTGTAGGAACACTGGAAGGCAAGACGTGTTGCGCCGAGCCACCGTCGATGCGGATTGCCTGGCCGTTGAAGCGCAGCTCGCCGGTGTGGCAAGCGGCACAGGTAATGTCGAGAAACTGATCCGGGCTGCCGGGGTTCTGATGACGGGCAAAGCCGACGGGCAGGTTGCCCGGATTGTTCGGCGTGGCTTTCTGGTCGGGATCGATCAGGAAGCCAAAACGCGCCAGGTACTCCGGCGCGGCGAAGCGTTGCTGCGAGAAGGGGAGTTCGAGCGCGGTGAACCAGTCATAGCGCAGGCCTTTGACTTGCGTGCCCTGGGGGGTGAAATAGTAAGTCTGGCGGTCGTTCGCGCTCCACTGCTCCAGGTAGTGCACCTGTTGCGCGGGTGTCCCGCTCGGCAGTTTCGGGTTGGCGACGTAATACAGGACCACCGCCAGGCACAGGCCCAGCAGTGCCACGATCAGAATCAGCAATCGGTAGAAGAGGCGCAAGTTAACAATCCTTGTCGATTTATCGCTTCCTTATGCCTGAGCTGAAAATTTGCGGCAAGTGGCCATTACGCCAGAGATGACACAGGTCAGTTTGCGTCCGTGAGGTGCGGATGACAGAAGCTTCATCATTGGAATGCGTAAATGCGTTAAAACACCTGAACTTATCGGTAACATCCTGTTCTCATCCCGGTAGCCATTGGTCGTGGCCGCCTGATAAGCTCGCGGCTTTACTCGATTGCCCTTTTGGCATGAACAAGGAAATAGCATGAAACAGCATCGGTTGGCGGCGGCGGTGGCCCTGGTTAGCCTGGTACTTGCGGGTTGTGATTCGCAGACCAGCGTAGAGCTGAAAACCCCGGCGCAAAAAGCTTCCTACGGGATTGGCCTGAACATGGGCAAGAGCCTGGCTCAGGAAGGCATGGACGATCTGGACTCCAAAGCCGTTGCCCAGGGCATCGAAGATGCCGTCGGCAAGAAAGAGCAGAAGCTGAAAGACGAAGAACTGGTCGAAGCCTTTGCCGCCCTGCAAAAGCGTGCCGAAGAGCGCATGGCCAAGATGAGCGAAGAGTCGGCTGCCGCCGGCAAGAAATTCCTTGAGGACAACGCCAAGAAAGCCGGTGTCACCACGACGGCTTCGGGCCTGCAGTACGAAGTGATCAAGAAGGCCGACGGCCCGCAGCCGAAGCCGACTGACGTCGTGACCGTGCACTACACCGGCACCCTGACCAACGGCACCGTGTTCGACAGCTCCGTCGAGCGTGGCAGCCCGATCGATCTGCCGGTCAGCGGCGTGATCCCGGGTTGGGTCGAAGGCCTGCAGCTGATGCACGTTGGCGAGAAGTACAAGCTGTACATTCCTAGCGAACTGGCCTACGGCGCGCAAAGCCCTAGCCCGGCGATTCCAGCCAACTCGGTGCTGGTGTTCGAGCTGGAACTGCTGGCCATCAAGGACCCAGCCAAGCAAGAAGACGCTGCGAAGTAATCAGCGCCCGCTCTGCCAGCAACGCCTCGCTCATGCGGGGCGTTGTTGCATCTGGCGCCTGGTGAAGGTAAACAAAGCGAACGGATGTGGCAGGATGCAGTCAGAGCCATTGAGGCACCTGCGCTAACCGCGCCGGGGGTGCCAAGTCAATGAAATATTGGGTTTTTTTATGTGAGTAAAAAACGCCCGATCTAAGCGAGGCCCTTGTGAAACGGGCCTTTCAGCCGTGAATTGCCGGTCTGTTCACAAGGTTATCCACAATTTGTGTGGATAACCTTGCAGTGGGAGGAATGATGAAAGCTCCGTGGAATTTCGCTCGTTTCCTGCCGCTGGCCGGACGCCTGCTGGCCCGTGGCAGATTGCCGACGCTGCTGTTTGCCGTGGCCAGCAAAAGCGCCAGCCAAGGCAACCGCCTGGGCAAGCTCAAGGAAGATCTGCGCTTGTTGCAGTCGTTGTGTCTGGCGTACTGGCGAGGCGAATACCGTGCCATCAGCCCGAAAGCGTTGCTCTCGGTCGTGGCCGGCCTGATGTATTTCCTCAGCCCCGTGGACGCGATTCCGGATTTCATCCCGGTGTTCGGCATGCTCGATGACATCGCCGTGCTCGCCTGGCTGATGAAGGTGCTCGACGACGAGCTCAACGCCTTTCGTGCCTGGCGCAACCGCCAGGTGCCGGAGAAACTGGTGGTGGTCGAGCGGCTGCCCGATACCCCGGAGCAACTTCAGCTTCAGGGCCCGAAAAAAGCCTGATTTTGTTAGGGATCGTCCCTATAGTCATACCCCGCGACCTTGGCCGCTGTTAGGATTACACTTCCAAGGAAAAGCACCGACTCGTTTAGTGTCGTTGTCCTACGGGGAAGTCATGGATATTCAGATAATCACACGCGAAGGCGAGCCCGAATACGCGGTTCTGCCGTGGGCTCAGTATCAGGCTTTACTGAAAGCAGCAGGCATTGACCAGCAACCGCCGCAGGCCGCCCCAGGGCGTCAGCCGGCCACACCGGACCCGATTCTCCCGGGCCTGGATCAACTACGCAGTTTGCGCGAAGCAAAGGGCATCGCCATCGAGGCGCTCGCCCGCACGGTAGGCATCAGCCCGTCTTATCTGGCCATGATCGAAAGTGGCGAGCGTCAGCCCGACGCTGCGATTCGCCGCAGTCTGGCCTGGGAACTGACGGTGCCAGGGTGGAGGGATGAATCGTGAGCGTACGCATCAGTCGTCAACATTGGGACGGGTTGCTGGGCGAGCTTGATCAGGCTCGCCGTCAGCGACACCTGCTGACCTACCGCGCGTTGCTGGAGCGATTGCAACTGCCGACGCCGGCCATGCAAACCTTGACGGCGGCACTGGAGCATCTGGCCGCGCTGGACGCCAAGGCCGAACAGCCCCTGCGCAGTTCGCTGGTGATCAGCCAGGGTGCCAGCCGCCTGCCGCGCACCGGTTTTTTCGAATGTGTCGAACGCCTGGGACGTTTCTCCGGGCCGTCCGATGGCGTCGCGGCGGCGTCCTGGCATGCGTCGGAAGTGGTGCGCGTCTTCGAGTACGAATACCCGGAATCGGCGGAGGCCTGAATGTTGTTACGTATCAAGGCGCGGGCGGGGTACTGGCTGGCCCGTCGGCTTTTCCACTGGACATGGGCCGTGCGCCAGCCGAAGGTGTGGGGCTGGATGGAAAGCCAGTTCTCGCGCATGGCCAACCTGGGCGATGTCGGCGCGCAGAGCTTCTACGGCCACATTCTGACCTTCCGGGGTGTGGGCATCGGCGCCCGTGAAGAAGGCGTGCGCTTGCTGCGCCTGGCGGCGCTGGCGGGCGATGGCAAGGCGGCGTATCAAGTCGGCGTGATCAGCCTGGCCGGAAGTGCGAGCAAAGCACCGGACCCGGTGGAAGCCGCCCGGTTCTGGAACCTGGCAGTGAAAGCGGGGCACCCGTTGGCCGAGATCAAGCTGGCGCAATTGGCCGATCGCGACACCGCCCGGTAACCCCTTTGATAGACACCCACTGACGTGGCGACAGGGCAACCTGGCGCCACGTTGGCGTTTTTGTCTGCTTGATTCTGAAAAGCGCTAATTAGGGATTTACCCTACATCCACCTCTTACTTTCCTGACTTCTTTCTCTTTTGAACCTCCGCATTGTCTCGCGTGCTCATTTTCGCGAGGGATTGCCCATGATCGACCGGTTTTCTGACTTCACTGCTCACGTAGCGGTGCGCTGATGGCGCACATTGCTCGCATCGAGCAGGAGCTCGACGGTTTCGCCGACACACTCAGCCTTTATCGCCAGCAATTGCAGGGTTTTTTAACCCGCACGGCAGACGAGGTCAGCCGCGCAACGGACATGCCATCGCTCCTGGGCATGGAGCGGCAGATCAAGCTGGGCAATACCACCACGTCGGTCAGCAGTGGCGATAACGACTTTTTCTCCAGCGTGGCGCAATGCCCGCGCAACGGGTTGCTGCAGATCGAAAGCCGGTTCGAATCGGTTCATGACATTCCATTGGGGAACCTTCAGGTCGATGTGATCGCGGTCGAGGGGGGGCAAAAGACCCCGCTCACCCTTGATCGGCATGGCAGGGGAACGTTCAAGGGCATGGCCGGCCAGTTCTACCGTGTGCATGTCCACAGCGAGGTGACGCCGGACCAGATTGATCAACTGTTCGCTTCCTACAAGGGCCTCACCGGGCAGCTGGAAAGCTGGCTGCGCGGCCAGTGGCAAGGTTTCAAGCCGCAGTGGTCGCCGCCATCGGCATCCGCGTCGATGACGGCTGTGGGTAACGGCCTGCTCGCCGGCAGTTGGGCGGCGATTCAGGCGGTCTGGGATGGAATTGGCGAAGTTTCCGAGATTCTGAAAGACCCGCTGGCCTTCGCCGAAAAACTCGGTGAAAGCGCCGGGGAGCTGGCCGGGCTCGCCAAAAGCGCGCCCGAGCAGATGGAAAAAGCCATGCTGCTGGCCAGTGACGAGGCCGCCCTGTGTTTGCTGATGCGCACCGCCACCTTGTGGCTGGAGATGCTGCCCCCGGCGCGACTGGCCGGGGCATCGGCCGAGGCCATTGCCAAGGTTGTCGTCGGGTTGGTCATCGACCTGTTGATCGGCTTGGTGTTGAGTGTGGTCGGGGTGGGCGTTGCCTGGTTGACCGCGCGCCTGGCCAGGTACGGCGTGCAGCTGTTCAACGCCGCCATGGCTTTCGTGAAGTCGATGGTCGCGATCGTCGACACCTTCATGGGCTACGTCGGTCGTTATAAACCGGTCGCTGCGAGAGGCGCGACGGCAGGGGTGAAAAACGGCGGGGTGCAGTTGCGCTGGGACGCCAGGCGCAACACCACGCTCAAACAGAACGAACACCACGACGACGTTGCGAAGCAGGCCACCAACCCCAATGGTGACAGCGCCGATACCGTCGACAGGACCGCCACCCACCAATGCCCGGTGTCGATGGTCACTGGCGAAGAGCTGCTGACCCTCACCGACGGCGCGCTGGATGGCATCCTGCGGTTCGAATTCATCCGACTTTATCGCACCAGTGCGGTTGAGATCGATAGCGGCCTCGGCCACGGTTGGAGTCACAGCCTGGCCCATCGACTGCAGATCGAAGGCGCCGGCGTTCTTTGGATCGACCATGAAAATCGCCGGACTGCCTTTGCGCTGCCCACGATCGAACGTCCGGCGATCCACAACAGCCTGTCGCGTGCGGCCATTTACCTGGGCGATGAGCCTGAAGAACTGATTCTCGCCCAAGCCGGCGATGAAGTGCGTTTCTATCACTTCATCAACGGCCAGTTGACCGCCATCAGCGACGGTTACGGTAATCGCCTGCGAATCACCCGTGACCCCCAGGGGCGCCTCAAACGCCTCGACAATGGCGCCGGGCGGGCCCTGCAGCTGCGTCATGACCGCCGCCATCTGGTGGCGGTCGACTACCAGCGGTTTGTCCCGGCGGACACGTTGGAGCAGTCCTGGGTGACCGAGCAGACACTGGTCAGCTATCGCTACAACGAACGGGGACAACTGATCGAGGCCAGCAACGCGGCCGGTGAAAGCGAACGCTACGACTACGATGACCAGCACGTCATCCTCCAGCGGCAACTGGCCGGTGGTGCGAGTTTCTACTGGGAATGGGAAAGGGCCGGCAGGGCGGCGCGATGCATCCGGCATTGGGCATCGTTTACCCAGATGGACGCGCGTTATGTCTGGGATGACCCGGGCCTTGTCACTGTTCACAACCTCGATGGCCGCCAGGAAATTTACCAGCACGACGAGCGCGCGCGGCTGGTGCGCCAGGTCGGGCTCGACGGCGGCGAACACCTCAAGGCTTATGACGACCAGGGCCGGTTGATCGCCGAACAGGATCCGCTGGGCGCCATCACCGAGTACCACTACGACGAAGTGGGACGGCTGGTGGCGTTGATCCCACCGCAGGATGAGCCGACTGCCTACGAGTACCGCAACGGTTTCCTGCATGCCCGTTCTCGCGGCAAGGCCGTGTGGCGCTATGAGCGCAACGCTCAGGGCGACATTACCGCCGCCACCGATCCTGATGGGCAGGTCACTCACTATTTCTACGATCAACAGGGGCAACTGCTGTCGATCCGCTACCCGGACAACAGCCGGCATGTCTTCGTCAGCAATGCCCTGGGCCAGTTTGTCGAAGAAACCTTGCCGGACGGGGGACATCGACAGTTTTCCTACGATGCGCTGGGGCGGCAGATTACCCGTCAGGACGAAAACGGCAACGTCACCCGGTACGCGTGGGACGCCGTTGGACGACTGGTCCAGACGACGCTGCCGACAGGCGCCACCCGTACCTTGCGCTACAACGCCTACGGGAAACTCACCACCGAGTGCAATGAGCTTGGCCACGTCACGCGCTACGAGTACTTCGAAGACTTGCACCTGGTCAGCCGGCGGATCAATCCCGACGGCTCCCAACGACGGTATCGCTACGACAACGCGCAGCTGTTACTCACGGAAATCGAAAACGAATCCGGCGAAAAATACCGGCTGGCCTACACGCCCGGTGGTCTGATCCGCGAGGAGCAGGGGTTCGATGGGCAACGTACGGCCTATGCCTACGACCTCAATGGGCATCTGCTGGAGAAAACCGAATTCGGCAAGGACGGCTCGCAGCAGGTCACGGCCTATGAGCGTGATTCGGCGGGGCGGCTGTTGCTCAAGACGCTGCCCGATGACTGCAAGGTCGAGTACCGCTACGACAGCCTGGGGCGGCTGATCTGCGTCAACGATGGCCACGACCATCCGCTGGAGTTCGAGTACGACCTGCAGGACCGGTTGATCGCCGAGCATCAGGGCTGGGGCACCTTGCGTTATGGCTACGATGCCTGTGGCCAGCTCAACCGCCTGCGCCTGCCGGACGGCAGCCAGCTGGATTACCACCACGAAAAGGGCGGCACCCTGAGCGCCATCGACCTCAACGGCGCACGCCTCACCACCCACCAGTTTGCCTTTGGCCGCGAGCTGCAACGGCAACAGGGTCAACTCACCAGCCACTACCACCACGACGAGCAGGGCCGCCTGCAAGTACACGCGATCAACCGGCAAAACCGAGCGCTGTACATGCGCCACTACAGCTATGCGGTCAACGGCAATCTCGCCACCCTCGCCGACAGCCGCCACGGCCAGCGCAGCTACTACTACGATGCCCTCAACCGCCTGACCCGCGTACGCCACACCCGCGACGATCCCGCCGAGAGCTTCGCCCATGACCCGGCCGGCAACCTGCTGATGCAGGACCGCCCGGGCGTGGCAAAAGTCGCCGGCAATCGCCTGCTGATGCAGGGTGACCGGCATTACGACTACGACGCCTTCGGCAACCTCATCCGCGAACGTCGCGGCACCGGGCAAACACTCGTCACCGAATACCGCTACGACTGTCAGCACCGCCTGATTGGCGTCACCTCACCCGATGGCCGCGTCGCCAGCTACCGCTACGACGCCTTCGGCCGCCGCATTGCCAAAACCGTCGACGGCCACACCACCGAGTTCTTCTGGCAGGGCGACCACCTCGTTGCCGAAAGCAGTCGCGCCCACTACCGCAGCTACCTCTACGAACCCGACACTTTCCGCCCCCTGGCCCTGCTCGACGGCAAAGGCCCAAGCCAGGCCTGCCCGTTCTACTACCAACTCGACCACCTCGGCACACCGCAGGAACTGACCGACTACAGCGGCGAAATCGTCTGGTCAGCGAAGTACAACGCCTACGGTAAAGTCACACAGCTGGCCCAAGGCGGTGGGGAGCACATCGAGCAACCCCTGCGGTTCCAGGGCCAATACTTCGACACCGAGAGCGGTCTGCACTACAACCGGCATCGCTACTATGATCCGGATACAGGCCGCTACCTCACGCCCGACCCGGTGAAATTGGCGGGGGGGCTGAACCAGTATCGGTATGCGCTGAACCCGACGGGGTGGGTTGATCCGTTGGGGTTGAGCGGGAGTTGTCCTGGGGCTGGGAGGCCTGGGTGTGGGGAGCCAGATTATACGTCTGGCGCTAGGGTTGATGAGGGAGAGCCAGATATCCCACAATCGAAATCACGCCCTCAAGATTTCGGTAGTGAAGAAAAGCTAGATATACATTACAAAAAACACCGCGCCGAATTTGGCGCGGAGACTAAAGAAGAATACCTACAGATCGCTCGAGATGTTGTGAATCAAGGAACTCGCGTGGACTACAAATATCAAGGTGAAATTCGAGCGGGATATCTAGAATTTATCGGAAATAATCGGCGGGGAGAGTCTAAGTTTGCATTTGTAGGTACAAATAGTAATAAGGAAATTACGACGTTACACACTAAAAGTGGTAAAGATTTTTGGAGAGCTATAAACGGAGACGCACGGGATAAGACTGTGAGACCTGTAAATGATTAAAAAATACGACGCATTAGTTCTCGAAATCGACGAAATTGTTGAGGAGGAGGTTGTGTTGCTCGTCGGAGGCACCGCGATCAAGTGCTTCACGAGCTATTGTCCCTATTTTATTGAAGTTGGAAAGCACTATACGGTGGAGTTCAATCTGATCTTGTCTGAGCCCGATTGCGTAATGCTGGCAAAGGATGGGGAGAGAAAAGTGGATAGCTCCCAAAATGGGTTCTCTTGTGTGGTTCATGGTTATTTGGATGGCCCGATTCTTCGATCGGTCATTGACTTTATAGATCTGGAAATTCATTACCAATATCCTGCCTTGAATCAAAAATACATAGAAATCAACGTCGATAGAATCGATGTGTCGTTTGTATAGGAACGGCGAAGTGCCTGGGTAAGTTCTTCGAGCTTTCCCTCAGGTGTAGCGATTTCCATGAACTGGTGCAAACGGGTCGTATCGGTAGTCGAGCGAGCTTGCTCGCGATGGTCGTTAACGATGACGCGGGGGCTGGATACCCGTGTTGTCCGGGCGTTTTTCGCGAGCAAGCTCGCTCCTATAGTTTGTGGTATGCGCGGTTCTTTGTAGGAGCGAGCTTGCTCGCGAAGGTCGTTAACGATGACGCTGATGCCTGAATGCCTGAATGCCTGAATGCCTGAATGCCTGAATGCCTGAATGCCTGAATGCCTGAATGCCTGAATGCCTGAATGCCTGAATGCCTGGATGCCCGCGTTCTCCGGACGTTTTTCGCGAGCGGGTTCGCTCCCACAAGTGTGGTGTGGGAGCGGTCAGCATTGCACTTCAGGCTCTGCCGTCGCCAGGCTATCGATCACGTGCACGCTGTACCCCGGTATGTTCTTCGCGTGGTGCTTGGCCTGGGACGCCATTTCCGCCAATTGGCTCGCGTCGAGGTGGGCGCAGGCTTGCGCATGCAAATGCACCACACCGATCGACAGCGACAGCAGCGCGAACTCCTGGCGCACGCCCTGACGGTTGGGGGCGATGAAGCAGCCGGCTTCCAGGTGTTCGGCGCGGTAGAAGCGTCGGCACTGGCTCTGGAAGTCGTCCAGCAACTGGTTCAGGCGTTTGCGCCAGTCGTCCGGCCCGAGCACCAGCAGGAAGTCGTCGCCGCCGATATGGCCGACGAAGTCACGGGAGGGGTCGACGCGATCGTTCAGGCATTGCGCCAGGCACAGCAGGACCTCGTCGCCACGACCGTAGCCGTAGATGTCGTTGAAGGGTTTGAAGCTGTCGATGTCGACGTAGCAGATGATCGACTCCCGTTGCTGTTGCAGCAATCGCGTCAGGCATTGCTGGATCGGCACATTGCCCGGCAGCAGGGTCAGCGGGTTGGCGTAGCGGGCTTGCTGGATCTTCAGTTCGGTAATCAGCTTCAGCACATCGATGACCCGGCCCAAACCCAGATAGCCACCGTTCAAGGTAATGATGAAGTCCTCTTCGATGCGTTGCCGGGCGCGGCTGGTGATCAGGCGGCTGACTTGTTGCAGCGACTGGCTCATTTCCACGGCGAGGAAATCGTCACTCATCAGCCGGCTGATGGGTTTGCGGGCGAACAGGTCGGTGGCGAACGGCTTGAGCAGGGCGTCCGACAGCGAATGCCGGTGTACGATGCCGCAAGGACGTCCGTGTTCGTCGAGCACCGCCAGCGAGTTCAGGTTGGCCTGGCGTCGGAAGGCTTCCAGCACCGTTGCCGTCGGTGTATCCCGGGCGACCGCGGGCTGATCGTTGAGCAAGGCGCTGAGGTCGCTGCCCTCGTCGTTCAACGCCACGGCGGCGCTATCCTGTTTGGGCATCAGGTTTCGCGCATCCCTCGGCGGATGTTCCTGTGGCCGGCAGAGCAGATAACCCTGGACCAGGTCGACGCCCATGTCGGTCAGCACCGCGAGCTCTTCCGGCAACTCGATCCCCTCGGCAATCACCCGGGCCCGGGAGGCCTTGGCGATTTGCATGATCGAGCCGACAAACTCACGCTTGAGCGCGTCCTGATGGATGCCGTCGATGAAGTGCCGGTCGATCTTCACATAGTCGGGTCGCAACTCGGACCACAGACGCAGGCTTGAATAGCCGGCCCCCAGATCATCCAGCGCAATGGAGAACCCCATCGCCCGGTAGTGATTGAGTGCATTTTGCAGCAGTTGAAAGTCGTCAATCGGCGTCTGTTCGGTCAGCTCGATGACCACCTGGCTGGGCGGAATACCGAAATCCTTCAGCAGTTGCAGGGTCCGGCCCGGTTGGTGGGCGGCTTCGAGCAGGGATTCCGGCGACACGTTGAGGAACAGTTTGCCGGGCAGTTGCTGTTCGTGAAAGCGTCGGCAAGCGCTCTCGCGGCAAGCGATTTCCAGTTCGTTCAAGCGACCGGCCTGACGGGCGACGGCGAACAGGGCGATGGGCGAGTGCAGCGGGCTGTTGGAAGGGCCGCGACTGAGGGCTTCAAAGCCCACAATTCGCCGTTCGGAAAGCGAAATGATGGGCTGGAACAGGCTGTGTAAACCGCTTTGAGTCAGGATTGAACTCAACGCACTCAGCTGTTCGGTCGTGGTCATGGCGATCTCGGGCTAAAAAAAAGGACCGGGAGCGCTCTTGTTCAAGAGAAGTCCCAGTCCTGTATTTCACGACAGATTGATGACTGTTTGATGACGCCTCGAGGGCGTCAGCATTAAAAAGCCATCATCTTAGTGCTTGGCCACCGCCGTGTTGAGTTTCAGGTAGTCCAACAGGATGCGCCCGGTCTCGCTCAGGTAGGCATCGTCTTCCGGTTTGACCTTGTCCGGCTCGGCCGCTGCGGCGTCTTCGTCTTCTTTCTTCAGCTCTTTGAGCGGCTCTTCACCCTTGGCCTTGCGACGGATGTTTTCCATCGCCAGTTGCTGGGCTTCGATATCGGCATGTTGGGCACGACGATCGGCTTCATTGAGGCTGACGGTTTTTTCCGCCATCAGTTTCTGCGCCAGGGCCAGCTTGTCGCGAATGAACACGAACTCCGCATCCTTGGCCGTGCGCACGTCATGCTCGGATTTGAGCTGGGTGAGGTACGGCTTGAACGGATCGACCGCAGGCTTGATGGCCGCACGGATGGTGTCCCACGGCATGGCTTCCGGCAGGGCGCTTTCGCCGATTTCCTTGGTGTCGATGATCGATGGGTAATCGATGTCTGGCAGAACGCCCTGATGCTGGGTGCTCTGGCCGGAAACCCGGTAGAACTTGGCCAGGGTCAGTTTCAGTTCGCCATGGTTCAGCGGCTGAATGGTCTGCACGGTGCCCTTGCCGAAGGTCTGGCCACCAATGATCAGTGCGCGGTGATAGTCCTGCATGGCGCCGGCGAAAATCTCCGAAGCCGAGGCAGACAGGCGGTTGACCAGCAGCGCCATCGGGCCTTTGTAGAAGGCGCCCGGGTTTTCATCTTCGAGTACGTCGACGCGGCCATCGGCGTTACGCACGAGCACGGTCGGCCCCTTGTCGATGAACAGGCTGGTCAGCTCGGTGGCTTCCTGCAAGGAGCCGCCGCCGTTGTTGCGCAGGTCGATGACCACGCCGTCGACTTTCTCTTTCTGCAACTCGGTCAGCAGTTTCTTGACGTCGCGAGTGGTGCTCTTGTAGTCCGGATCACCGGCACGGAAGGCCTTGAAGTCCAGGTAGAAGGCCGGGATCTCGATGATGCCGAGCTTGTAGTCCTTGCCGTCCTGTTTCAGGTTGAGGACCGACTTTTTCACCGCCTGGTCTTCAAGCTTCACCGCCTCGCGGGTGATCGGCACGATCTTGCTGGTCTGGTCATTCGGCGCGTTGCTGGCCGGGATGACTTCCAGGCGCACCACGGTGCCCTTCGGACCACGGATCAGCTTGACCACTTCATCCAGGCGCCAGCCAACGACGTCGACCATTTCCTTGTTGCCCTGGGCAACGCCGATGATCTTGTCGGCCGGAGCGACCTGTTTGGTCTTGTCCGCCGGGCCGGCTGGCACCAGGCGGACGACTTTCACCTGATCGTTGTCGCTCTGCAACACGGCGCCAATGCCCTCCAGGGACAGGCTCATGTTGATGTCGAAGTTCTCCGCGTTATCCGGTGACAGATAATTGGTGTGCGGGTCGTAGGACATGGCGAAGGTGTTGATGTACGCCTGGAAGATGTCCTCGGCGCGGGTCTGGTCCAGGCGCGCCAGTTGATTCTTGTAGCGCTTGGTCAGGGTTTCCTGAATCTGCTTGGGGTCCTTGCCCGCGATCTTCTGGCGCAGTACTTCGTCCTTGACGCGCTTGCGCCACAGGTCGTCCAGTTCGGCGGTGGACTTGAGCCAAGGGGCGTCCTTGCGGTCGATCAGCAAGGTTTCCTTGGTGTTGAAGTCGATCTTGTCGACGCCTTTGTTCAACTCGGCAAGGGCGAAGTCCAGGCGCGCCTTGACGCGGTCCAGATAGCGCTTGTAAATGGTGAACCCGGCGTTCAGGTCGCCGCTCTTGAGGAAGTCGTCGAACTGCGTCTTCCATTTGTCGAATTCGGCGATGTCGCTGGCCATGAAGTAGCTGCGCGACGGATCCAGCAGCTTGATGTAGCTGTCGTAGATGATCACCGAGCGCGCATCATCGAGCGGCGGCTTGCTGTAGTGGTGGCGTTTGAGCAACTCGACGACATTCAGGCTGGCGATCACTTCGTCACGATCAGGCTGAAGCTTGTCCCAGCTATTGGCTGCGAACGTATTGCTCGACATCGGCATCAGGCCGATACCAATAAACAGGGCGAGGGCGGTGCTGGGGAACAGGTGCTTCATGCCGATTCGACGCAGGGACAATTGATAACGCATATTAGGCCGTCTTTGAAGTCGCCGGTTCCACGAGAGCCGGTCGCATAATGCAAAAAGCCCGTCGATACAGCTTCGGGCTCAGTCCAGACTCACTATGGAGGCACTGTGAAAGCATTGCAAGGCGTGGAAGGTCAAGTGGCATGGGTTGAAGAGCCCAGTCCTACATGTGACGTAGGGCAAGTTCGCATTCGAGTGTCGGCTGCGGGTCTTAATCGCGCCGATTTATTACAAAAAGCGGGCCTTTATCCGCCGCCGCCAGGGGCCAGTCAGGTGCTCGGTCTAGAGTGTTCCGGAGTGATCAGCGAGGTCGGCCCGGGCTCGTCCTGGCAGGTCGGTGACCGGGTCTGCGCCTTGCTGGCCGGGGGCGGAATGGCCGAAGAGGTGGTTGTCGACGGACGGCATGTGCTGCCGGTGCCGCAAGGATTGTCCCTGATCGAGGCGGCAGCGCTGCCCGAAGTCTATGCCACGGTCTGGCTGAATTTGTTTCAATTGGCTGCGCTCAAACCCGGTGAGAAAGTTCTCCTGCACGCCGGCGCAAGTGGAATCGGTTCAGCTGCCATTCAGCTGTGCAAGGCGTTCGGCAACCCGTGCTGGGTCAGTGTCGGTTCCGCCGAGCGCCTGGCGTACTGCGAAGCGCTGGGCGCCCAGGGTGGCGTGGTTCGAAGCGATGACCTGGACAGCCTGAGGGACCTGGGGCCGTTCGACGTCATCCTTGACCCGGTCGGCGGTCACTACGCCGCCCTGAACCTGAAACTGCTGGCCAGTGATGGCCGTTGGGTGCTGATTGGCTTGATGGGTGGCCGCGAGGCGCAGCTGGATCTGGCACAGGTGCTGGCCAAGCGCGTGCAACTGCTGGGCTCGACCCTGCGCAGTCGCGACGATCAGTTCAAGGCCGATCTGTTCAGTGATCTCAGCCAGCACGTGTGGCCGCTGTTCGCCGAAGGCCGACTGAACCCGCAACTGGCCAGGACCTTCCCGATCAAGGATGCCGAAGCGGCGTTTGCGGAGCTGGCGAGCAACAAGGTGGCTGGGAAGGTGGTGCTGGTGATCGACGAGAGTTTGAGCTGACAGCAGCATGACTGTGGGAGCGAGCAAGCCCGCTCCCACAGGGTCACTTCCAGAGATGAATCGGCCAGCCGGCTTTCTCCGCGTGTTCACGCAGGACCGGATCCGGGTTGACCACGTGTGGAAAATCGACCTTGAGCAGCAGCGGCAAGTCGTTGCGTGAGTCCGAGTAGAAACTTGCGCCTTCGAGATTTTCCTCTTCCGCATCGAGCCATTCCAGCAAGCGCGTAATCTTGCCCTCCCGGTACGTCAGGGTGCCGGTGGTGTTGCCGCTGTACACCCCATGCAGCACCTCCAGCTCGATGCCGAGAATCTCGTCGATGCCCAGGCGTTCGGCAATCGGCCGAACCAGGTGCGTGCCCGACGCCGAGATCACCAGAATCCGGTCCTCGGCCTTGCGGTGGGCGGCGATGGCCCGGGTGGCGTCGCTGAAGATGATCGGTTCGATGAAGTCCTCGACCCACGGGCCGACCAGGTGATCGATCTCGGCGGGTGTGCGCCCGATCATCGGCTCCAGGCTGAAGGTCATGTAGTCCTCCATGCGCAGCTTGCCATGGCTGTAGGCGTCCATCAGCTCATTGTTACGGCGCATGAACGACTCGGGATCGACCCAGCCCAGGCGTCCCATTTGCTCGGCCCACAGGGTGGCGCAGTCGCCGTGGATCAGGGTTTCGTCCAGATCAAAAATTGCCAGGGCCATCAGTGCAGTTCTCTCTTGAGCATCAACAAAGGCATCAGGCTACCTCACACAGGGCCGTCGGATCGATGGAAAGTGCCAGGCGCTGACCGTCGGGGTGCAGATCGCTCGCCGAACGGTTGAGCACATCCACCACCAGTTCCACGCCTCGCGCTTCGATCCGGTAGCGAATCACGTTGCCCAACAGGCTGTGGCTGCGCACCTGTGCATCCAGCTCGCCTTCCAGGCTCAGTTCGATGGCTTCCGGGCGAATGGCAATGCGATGGCTGATCGGCCGTTGCAGGAGTTTGCTCGCGCTGTCGGCATCCAGCAGGTTGTAGTTGCCGATGAAACCGGCGGCGAACACGTCCACCGGTGCGGTGTACAGGGTTTCGGCGTCGCCGCTCTGTACGATTTTTCCCTGGTTCATCAGGAAAATCCGGTCCGACATGGTCAGCGCTTCTTCCTGATCGTGGGTCACGAAGATGGTTGTCAGGCCGAGCTCGCGCTGGATCTGACGGATCTGTTCGCGCAAGTGTTTGCGAATCCGCGCATCGAGGGCCGAGAGCGGCTCGTCCAGCAACAACAACCGTGGCCGCGTCACCAGTGACCGGGCCAGAGCGACACGCTGGCATTGGCCGCCGGACAACTGGTGCGGATAACGCGAGGCGAAGTCGCTGAGCTCCACCAGTTTCAGCACCTCGGCGACGCGCTTGAGGCTGTCGTCGCTGTTGACCTTTTGCATGCGCAAGCCGAACGCGACGTTCTGTTCGACGGTCATGTTCGGGAACAGCGCATAGCTCTGGAACACCATGCCGATCCCGCGTTTTTGCGGGCTCAGGGGCACGATGTCGACACCGTCGAGCAGGATCTTTCCGCCATCGACCGGGGTCAGTCCGGCGATGCAGCGCAGCAAGGTCGATTTACCGCAACCGGACGGACCGAGCAGGGTGACGAACTCACCCTTGTGGATTTCGCAGTTGATGTCGCTGAACACCGTGGTGCCGGCGTAATTTTTCTGAAGGTGTTGGACGCTGACATAGCTCATTCGCTTTTGTCCCTGTTCAAAATGTTGGCCGCCCAGGTCAGAACCAGTACGAAGAAGAAGTAGGAAATCACCAGCGCGCTGGTGAAGTGGCCGCTGCTGTTACGCATGTTGTTGAGGTAGACCTGCAGGGTTTCGTAGCGGGTGCCGACGAGGATGTTGGCGAAGACGAACTCGCCGAACAGGAACGAGAACGACAGCAGCAATGCCACCATCAGACCCTTGCGCAGGTTGGGCAGCACCACCAGGAAGGCCGCTTGCCAGGTGCTGGCGCCGAGCAATTGCGCGGCGTCCATCAGGTCGCGCAGGTTGATCGCTTGCAGGTTGTTGGTGATCGCCCGGTACATGAACGGCAGGGCGACCGTGAAGTAGCAGCCGATCAGGATCCACGGCGTACCCACCATCGCAAACGGCCCGGAACCGTACAGTTGCAGCAGGCCCACGGACGACACCACCGGCGGCACCGCGAAGGGCAGCAGGATCAGGATGTTCATCAGCGCATCGAGTTTCGGGAAGTGGTAATGCACCACGAACAGCAGCGGCAGGATCAGCACCACCGACAGGATCAACGCTCCGACACAGACCAGCAGCGATTGGCCGAAGGCGTGGAGAAAACGCGGGTCGCTCCACAGCGCGATGTACCATTTGAGCGTGAAGCCGCTGGGCAGGACGGTCGCCGACCAACTGCTGGCGATGGAGTACACCAGTGTCCCGGCCAGCGGCAGCAGCAGTATGGCGAACAGCAGATACACCACGATCCGGTGATAGATACCGACGGGGCCCAGTTCAGCGCGAGACATGGTAGCTCCTCTTCAACAGCAACTGATGCACGACGGTCACCAGGGTCATCAACGCCACCAGCACCACGGCCAGCGCACTGGCCAGGTTCGGATCGAGGGAAATGTCGCCGGACACCATTGCCGCAATGCGGATCGGCAGCACGTTGAAGTTGCCGGTGGTCAGGGCATACACCGTGGCGTAGGCGCCGAGGGCGTTGGCCAGCAGGATCACGAAGGTGCCGAGCAGCGCCGGGGTCAGCACCGGCAAGCCGATGTGGCGCCAGAACTGCCAGCCACTGGCACCCAGCAGTTCGGCGGACTCGCGCCAGTCTTCACGCAATGCATCGAAGGCCGGGTAGAGCAGCAGCACGCCGAGGGGGATCTGGAAGTAGGTGTAGAGGATGATCAGGCCGGTTTTCGAGTACAGGTTGAAATCCTGGATGATGCCGGCCTGCTTGAGCATGATAGTGAAGCTGCCGTTGAACCCCAGCAGGATGATGAACGCGAAGGCCAGGGGCACGCCGGCGAAGTTGCTGGTCATGTTGGCGAAGGCGTTGACGAAGTTGCGCAGCTTCGAATCGACCCGGCGCAGGGAGTAGGCGCCGAGGACGGCAATGATGATGCCGAACACGCTCGACCAGAAGCTGATCTCGAGGCTGTACTGGATCGCCTGGCGGTAGAACTTCGAACCGAAGATCTTGCTGAAGTTGGCCAGGCCCCAGCCGGACTCTTCCGATTGCAGGCTGTTGATCATCACCCAGACGAGCGGGGCGATCTCGAACACGATAAAGAACAGGGTGAACGGCACCAGGCACAAGGCCGCCAACCATTTGCCGCGAGTCATGGCATTCACTTGAGCAACTCCCGGCAGACAGGTTTGTCGTGGGCCACGCCCAGCAGTTCGCAGACCGTGCCGCAGATGTCGGTCTGTTTCGGTGCGGCGCCCGCGTCGAGGCTGAAGGCGTCGCCCAGGACGAACAGGGGCACTTCGCGCTCCTCCGGCAGCAGGCCGTTGTGGGAGCGATCGTTGTTCATGCCGTGGTCGGCGGTCACCAGCACCTGGTAGCCGGCGTCGAGCCAGCCTTGCAGGTAGTCGGCCAGGATGATGTCGGCCGAGCGAGCGCTGTTGCGGTATTGCGCCGTGTCGAGGCCGTGTTTGTGTCCGGCGTCGTCGATGTTCATGGGGTGCACCAGCAGGAAGTTCGGCGTGTGGCGCAGACGCAGGTGTTCCGCGTCGGCGAACAGGTGTGAATCCGGGTAGTGGTCGTTCCAGTAGAAATGCCCGTGCTGGATCGGCAGTTGCGGGTCGTCGGTATGACGATCACGGGCCGCGACGAAAGGCGAACGGTTATACAGCTCGCTGACCCAGTGATAGGCCGCCGCCGCGGTGGTGAGCCCGGCCTCCCTGGCGTAGTGATAGATGCTGCGCTGATTGGACAGGCGCGAGACGTTGTTGTGCACGATGCCGCTGTCGATCGGCGTCACGCCGGTCAGGATGCATTCGTACAACGGACGGGACAGCGCGGGCAGTTCGCACTCCAGCTTGTAGAGTGCCGCGCGTCCTGCGCCGACATACGCCTGCAGGTGCCCCATGGCGTGACGCGCAACCTCGTAGTTGAGACCGTCGAGCACGACCAGGATGACGTTGTGCTTCATAGGGGCGAAAACTCCGCGAAACAGACATTCGGGATTAACAGTGATCCTCTGTGGGAGCGAGCCTGCTCGCGATGAGCGACCATCGGTCAACAACCGTGTTGAACATCAGATCGCCTGTCGCGAGCCTGCTCGCTCCCACAGGGATTGGCATCAGCCCTCCAGCAAGTGGGCTACCGCCTTACTTCATTTCAACAATGACTTCTTCGTTCCACTTCTGCGGCAACGCCTTCGAAGTCTTTTCCCACGCGTCCGCGTCTTTGATCGGTGTCACGCCTTTGTACTGCTCGTTCGGCAGCAGCTTGGACTTGACGTCAGCCGGCAGGGTGATGTGCTCTGCACGGATCGGACGGGCGTTGCCCTTGGCCAGGTTGATCTGGCCGGCGTCGCTGAAGATGTACTCGCGGGTCAGCTTGGCGGCGTTGGGATTCTTGGCGTACTTGTTGATGATGGTGGTGTAGCCGGAAATCACCGAACCGTCGGATGGAATCAGCACGGTGTAGTCATCCGGGTTGGCCATCTTGGCCTTGTAGCTCAGGCCGTTGAAATCCCAGACCACGCCGACTTCGATTTCACCCTTTTCCATCGTGGCGATGGTCGGGTTGGCCATGGACAGGCGACCCTGCTTAGCGATGTCCGCGAACAGCAGCAGCGCCGGTTGCAGGTTCTTCTCGTCGCCACCGTTGGCCAGTGCGGCGGCCAGTACACCGTTGGCGGCCTGGGCGGCGGTGCTTACGTCGCCAATCGAGACCTTGTACTTGCCGTTCTTGAGGTCCGCCCATTTGGTCGGCGCCGGCGAGCCGTGCAGCAACTTGTTGTTGATGATGAAGGCGATGGTCCCGGTGTAGGCCAGGGCCCAGTTGCCGTCCTTGTCCTTGGCCCAGTCAGGGATCTGCTCCCAGGTGCTTGGCTTGTACGGTTGCACCACGCCTTGCTTGACCGCGATCGGGCCGAACGCTGCGCCGACGTCGCCAATATCGGCGCTGGCATTGCCTTTTTCCGCCGCGAACTTGGCGATTTCCTGCGCCGAGCTCATGTCGGTGTCGATGTGTTTCAGGCCGTATTGCTTGGCCAGGTCTTCCCAGGTGCCTTTCCAGTTGGCCCAGTCATCGGGCATGCCGACACTGTTGACCGCGCCTTCCGCTTTCGCAGCGGCTTCCAGGGTTTTCAGATCATCAGCGGCCATGGCGGCGGTACACAGGGCAATGGTCGAGCCTAACAGTGATGCCAGGAAAAGCTTTTTCATTCCGAAGCTCCTTTGGGCGTTTTCAACGCTGCGATTGCGGTGGTGTTGGTCTAGGTCAGCAATACCTGAGCCAATCTAGGGGGGCTGGATGACATTTTGATGTCGTCCATGGCCCGGCCTGTTTTTTTCATGGCGCAATGCTCAGGGTTGGGGATAAGCGTAGACCATGGCCAACGCACCGAAACTGCGGGGCTTGGCCACTAAATTGCAGAGAAACGACGCGACCGTTCGGTGCTTTTGTCATCTACCAGTCATCAGCAGTGCCTAGGCTTGCAGGAAGTTGATGGAGCCGAATCAAACCCGGGCTCTGCCCCGAAACAGTGCTGGTCTAGTCCAGATAGGTAACGTTGATGCGTATTGAGGCAACCAAAGCGGTGACAGCCATCGGGCAGGTTCTTCAGGAACAGCTCGATCACGGGTTGTTGGCGCCGGGCAGCAAGTTACCGGCCGAACGCAAGCTCAGTGAGTTGTTCGGCACCACGCGTATCACCGTGCGTGAAGCGTTGCTGCAGTTGGAGGCGCAAGGGCAGATTTATCGCGAGGAACGCAGGGGGTGGTTCGTGTCGCCACCGCGCCTGGCCTACAACCTGATGCAGCGCAGTCACTTTCACGCGATGGTCAGCGCCCAGGGCCGGGTGCCATCCACCGAAGTGATTTCGGCGCGCTTGCAGCCGGCGTCGGCAGCGGTGTGTGCCTGGTTGCAGTTACCGGCGCTGTCGAGCGTGATTCAGATCTGCCGGGCGCGCAGGATCGATGAACGGCTGGTGCTGTACGTGGAGCACTACCTGAATCCGCAATATTTTCCGGGGATCCTGGCGTTCGATCTGAATCAGTCGATGACCGAGCTGTATGCACGGCACTACGACCTGCATTACGGCCGAGTGCGTTTTGAAATCGTCCCGACCGCATTGTCGGTCGACGCCGCAGCGGCGCTGCGGGTGTCGGTCGGGAGTCCGGGGTTGCGCATCGCCCGGGTCAACTACGATCAGCACGAGCGATTGATCGACTGCGACCTGGAGTTCTGGCGACACGATGCGATTCACGTGGGCGTAGACGTCGTGTGAGCCTGGCCCGGGCTTCGTCAGCCGAACCGGTATATATCCATGCCCAGCGCGCCCATGGTGAAACCCTGGTGGCTGATGCTGAACCTGCCCCCGGCGCCGCGTGCAAAGTACAGCGGCAACAAGTGCTCATCGCTTGGGTGGTTGCGTATGGCGTTTGGCGCCTGCCGGCGGTAGTCGTGCAGTGCGGCTTCGTCATCGGCCTCAAGCTTCTCGATCATCCAGTCGCGAAACACCTTCGCCCACGGCTCCACGCTTTCCGGGCCGGCGTGCCAGTCCAGCTCGCGCAGGTTATGGGTGATGCTGCCGGAACCGATCAACAGCACGCCCTGCTGGCGCAGGCTGTTCAATGCATGCCCGACGCGGGTCTGCAGGGCAGGGCCGTGGCGTGTGGGCAGCGAAACCTGCACCACCGGAATATCGGCCTGTGGGTACATCAACGACAGCGGCACCCAGACGCCATGGTCGAAGGGCCGTGTGGTATCGATGCGCGAAGGCAAACCGCTGCTCGCCAGTAACTCGACCACCGTCGCCGCCAGTTGCGGCTCGCCGGGCGCCGGGTATTGCACCTCGAACAGCGCCTTGGGAAAACCGCCGAAGTCATGCCAGGTTTCCGGATGGGGGTTGGCGTTGACCAGCAGCTCATCGCTCTCCCAGTGGGCGGAAACAATCGCGATCGCCCTGGGTTTCGGCAGTTCGGCTGCAATTCGCGCCAGCGCAGTGCCACTGGCGCCGGGATCCAGGGCCAGCATCGGAGAGCCGTGAGATATGTACAGGCTGGGGAACATGAAGGAGCTCCAGAGAGTAAGATGACCCATCTTCAATCAGATCATTGATCTAAATCTAATATAAGTTTTAGGGTGTTTTGATCGAATTTTTCGGAGATGTATATGCAGCCGGAGTTTTGGCACAAGCGCTGGCAGTCGAACCAGATCGGCTTCCACCTGCCGCAAGTCAACCCTTATCTGCAGCGATTCTGGCCGCAACTGGGGCTGGAGGAGGGCGCGCGGGTACTGGTGCCGCTGTGTGGGAAGAGCCTGGATTTGTTGTGGCTGGCGCAGGAGGGACATGAAGTCCTGGGAATCGAGCTGTCGGAAAAGGCCATCGAGGATTTCTTCGAGGAGCATCAGTTTGACCCTGACGTCAGTGTGCAGGGGCCCTTCAAGGTCTATCGGGCCGGGTCCATCGAGCTGTGGTGTGGCGATTTTTTCGATGTGACGGCCGGCGATGTGGCCGATTGCGCGGGGTTGTACGACCGTGCAGCGCTGATCGCACTACCGCCCGCGATGCGTGAGCAATACGCTGCTCACCTCAAGCGTGTTCTGTCCAAGGACGCACTGGGGCTTTTGATCACCCTGGATTACGACCAGGCGCAAAAGGACGGGCCGCCATTCGCCGTGCTCGATGAGGAAGTGCAACGGATGTTTGGATCGGTGTGGTCGCTGAAGATTCTCGAGGACCAGGATGTCCTGGAGGAAAATGGCAAGTTCGTCGAGCAGGGCGTCACGCGGCTGGAGGAGCGGGTTTATCGGGTTTGCACTCGATAGATCAGTGGGTTGCACCGGCCTCATCGCGAGCAGGCTCGCCCCCACATTGACGGTGTTCGACCCGTGGGAGCGAGCCTGCTCGCGACGCGCCACGACAAATGCCAGACGAAAAAAAGGCCCGCATCACTGCGGGCCTTTTCTTTGCTGCCGAGTCGATCAACCGCGACGATGCAAGGCGTTGATACGCTCTTCCAGCGGTGGGTGGCTCATGAACATACGGGCGAAGCCCTGTTTGATGCCACCGTTGATGCCGAATGCGTTCAGGGTGTCCGGCATGTGCACGGGCAACCCTTGTTCGGCCCGCAGGCGTTGCAAGGCGCCGATCATCGCGCTGGTGCCGGCCAGGCGTGCACCGGCTTCGTCGGCGCGGAACTCGCGTTTACGCGAGAACCACATGACGATGGCGCTGGCCAGGATGCCCAGAACCAGTTCAGCGAAGATGGTCGCCACGTAATAGGCGATGCCCTGGCCTTCTTCGTTCTTGAAGATCACCTTGTCGACAAAGTTGCCGATGATCCGCGCGAAGAACATGACGAAGGTGTTCACCACGCCCTGGATCAGGGCCAGGGTGACCATGTCGCCATTGGCCACGTGCCCGATTTCGTGGGCCAGCACGGCCTTCACTTCGTCCGGCGAGAACCGTTCGAGCAAGCCCTGGCTGACCGCGACCAGTGCATCGTTCTTGTTCCAGCCGGTGGCGAAGGCGTTCGCCTCGTAGGCCGGGAAAATCCCCACTTCGGGCATCTTGATCCCGGCTTCGCGGGACAGTTGCTCGACCGTTTGCAGCAGCCATTGCTCATGGCGGGTGCGCGGCTGGGTGATGATCTGGGTGCTGGTGCTCATCTTCGCCATCCACTTGGAGATGAACAGCGAGAACAGCGAGCCGGCGAAACCAAAGACCGCACAGAAAATCAGCAGCTGATTGAGGTTGAGATCAACCCCGTTGGCCGCCATGAACCCGTTGAAGCCGAAAAGGCTCAGGGTGATGCTGGCAATCAGCACGACCGCAAGGTTAGTGGCCAAAAACAGCAGGATGCGCATCATGGTTGTAGAAATCTCCTTATGCTAAAGATGTAGCGTACTGCGGGGTATATAAGGTGCTGCACCCGGCTATTCAACTGGGTGACTATTTCAAACTGTGTCCTACAGCCAGAGTCTAGTCGGTTGCAGGGTATTTCCGATGGCAGCGAGGGAAGTGATTGTCAGGCAAATGCCGTCGCAGCCCCCCGTCAACGTTGGACGCGAGCACTCGGTGCGCTATCGGACAGCCAGAAAGGTCGCAACCAGGGGCCGGTCGCAAAGATGTGTTGCTGAATTAATCCTGGTGCGGCTTCCCCGGGAAAGCCGCACCCGCTCAGACCGTCACTGGCGATAGGACTTGAGGAAGTTGCCGATACGGCCGATGGCCATGTCCAGGTCATCGACACGCGGCAGGGTCACGACGCGGAAGTGGTCCGGCCATGGCCAGTTGAAGGCCGTGCCTTGCACCACCAGCAGCTTCTCCGACAGCAGCAGGTCGAGGACGAACTTCTCATCGTTATGGATCGGGCAGACTTTCGGGTCGATGCGCGGGAATGCATACAACGCCCCCATCGGCTTGACGCAGCTGACGCCGGGAATGTCGTTGAGCAGTTCCCAGGTGCGGTTGCGTTGTTCCAGCAGGCGGCCTGGCGGCAGTACCAGGTCATTGATGCTCTGATAGCCGCCCAGTGCGGTCTGGATGGCGTGCTGGCTCGGAACGTTGGCGCACAGGCGCATGTTGGCCAGCATGTCGATGCCTTCGATGTAGCTTTGCGCGTGGTGCTTCGGACCGGAAATGGCAATCCAGCCGGAGCGGAAGCCGGCCACCCGATAGGACTTGGACAAGCCGTTGAACGTCAGGCAGAGCAAGTCTGGCGCCAGCGAGGCGGTGCAGATGTGCACGGCATCGTCGTACAGAATCTTGTCGTAGATCTCGTCGGAAAAAACCACGAGGTTGTGCTGGCGGGCCAGTTCCAGCATGCCCAGCAGCACTTCCCTGGAGTACACGGCGCCGGTCGGGTTGTTCGGGTTGATGATCACCAGCGCTTTGGTATTGGGGGTGATCTTGGCCTTGATGTCGGCCAGGTCTGGCCACCAGTTGGCTTGCTCGTCGCACAGGTAGTGCACCGGATTGCCGCCCGACAGGCTCACCGCGGCGGTCCACAGCGGATAGTCGGGCGCCGGCACCAGCACTTCGTCGCCGTTGTTGAGCAGCGCCTGCATCGACATCACGATCAGCTCGGAGACGCCGTTGCCCAGGTAGATGTCCTCAATGCCGACACCTTCCACCTGCTTTTGCTGGTAGTACTGCATGACCGCCTTGCGGGCGCTGAACAGGCCTTTGGAGTCGCTGTAGCCCTGGGCCGTTGGCAGGTTGCGGATGACGTCCTGGAGGATTTCGTCCGGCGCTTCGAAACCAAAGGGCGCCGGGTTGCCGATGTTCAGCTTGAGGATGCGATGGCCTTCCTCTTCCAGGCGTTTGGCGTGCTTGAGCACTGGGCCGCGAATGTCGTAGCAGACGTTGGCGAGCTTGTTCGATTTGCTGACCTGCATGGCGATGTGTTCCCGAAAATGAACGATCCAGGCGGCATTTGACCTACCGTACTGGGAATCCTGCGTAAACACACAGACCTGGCGCCTTGAGAGGCGGCACCCACAAATCCGTTTGAATGCGCGTGGACTGGCTGCCAGACTGGCGTTTGACGAGGCGCAATCATACGTGCCGCCCGATCCGTGGAAAAGGTACAGATCGGGCTTTTTCAGCTGCTGAGGTGTGATGATGGAAAAGTTGGAAAAAACCCTGGAAGAATGGCGGGCGATGCTCGATCCGGAGCAGTACAACGTTTGCCGCCTCAAGGGCACCGAACGGCCGTTTTCCGGCAAGTACAACGACAGCAAGGTCGACGGCGTCTACCACTGCATCTGCTGCAATGAGCCGCTGTTCGACTCGAAAACCAAATTCGACTCCGGCTGCGGCTGGCCCAGTTTCTACGAACCGATCGCCGACAGCGCCATGGTCGAAATCCGTGACGTCAGCCACGGCATGATCCGCACGGAAGTGGTCTGCGCCAAGTGCGATGCGCACCTGGGGCACGTTTTCCCGGACGGTCCGCCGCCGACCGGCCTGCGCTATTGCATCAACTCGGTGTGCCTGGACCTGGTGCCGCGCGGCTGAGCCTGGGGAAGCGATCGACCGATCGCTTCTTCGATATTTAAATTGCACACAATTCAATTGCTCGCTATTTTTACCTCGTCCAACTCCCTACGAGAGCGCATACCATGAGCGACAATTTGCTGAGCATCCCTTGCACCACCATCAAGGGAGAGCAAAAGACCCTGGCGGATTTCGCCGGCAAAGCGGTGCTGGTGGTCAACACCGCGAGCAAATGCGGTTTTACTCCCCAGTACAAAGGTCTCGAGGCGTTGTGGCAGACCTATAAGGACCAGGGGCTGGTGGTGCTCGGTTTCCCCTGCAATCAGTTCGGCAAGCAGGAGCCGGGTAACGAGGGGGCGATTTCCGAGTTCTGCGAGCTGAACTACGGCGTCAGCTTCCCGCTGTTCAAGAAGATCGAGGTCAACGGTGCCGGTGCCCATCCGCTGTTCGTGCAGTTGAAAAAGCGCGCGCCGGGTGTGCTGGGCTCCCAGGGCATCAAGTGGAACTTCACCAAGTTTCTGATCGGCAAGGATGGCCAGTTGGTCAAGCGCTTCGCGCCGGCCACCAAGCCACAGGATTTGAGCCGCGAGATCGAAGCCCTGCTCAAATGAACGACTTGTCCGTCGATTCCCTGAAACTCGATAACCAGCTCTGCTTCAAGCTGTACGCGGCCTCGCGGGCGGTGATCCGCGCCTACAAGCCGATGCTCGATCAACTGGGCCTGACCTATCCGCAGTACCTGGCGATGCTGGTGCTGTGGGAATGGCAGGACGTGGCGCCCGAGCAACCGACGGTCAAGGCCCTGGGTGAGCGCCTGGCGCTGGATTCCGGGACCTTGACACCGTTGCTCAAACGTCTTGAGCAATTGCAGTTGGTCCAGCGCCAGCGTTCGGTGCGGGACGAGCGGGAGGTGCACTTGAGCCTGTCGCCTGCCGGGCAGACCTTGCGCGAGCAGGTCGGGCCGCTCAAGGCCCGCCTGTTGTGCGACAGCGGTGTCGATCTGGATCAGCTCAGCGACCTGCGCACCGGCCTGGATCACCTGTTGGGGCAAATCAAGGCGCTGTCGTAGTGGGCATCCACATATCCAGCAGCGTGGCCAGTTCTTCGCGTCGAAACGGTTTGGCCAGGTAATCGCTCATGCCGGCGGCGCGGCAACGTTCGCGTTCTTCGGACATGGCGTTGGCGGTCAGAGCGACGATGGGTAACTGCGGCCAGCGCCCGCTACGGCGGATCTGCCGGCTGGCTTCATAGCCGTCCATCACGGGCATGTTGCAGTCCATCAGCACCAGGTCGAATTCGCTGTGCTCCAGTTGATCCAGCGCCTCGCCACCATGGGCAGCGACGATCACCTCGCAGCCGAGTTTTCCCAGCATGCCCTTGGCCACCAGTTGATTGACCGGGTTGTCCTCGACCAGCAGCACCCGTCCGCGTCGCTGGGGTGAAAGGGCTTCGAGTCGGGCATCGTTGAGGGTGTTGATTTCCGGTTGCAGGATGCGGCGCAATGTCTGGTACAGCGCATTGCGCGCCAGCGGACGCGCCTGTTGTTGCAGGGGCGAGAGGGCGCTGGCCTCCTCACTGGGCAGGAAACTGCCGTAGGCCGTGACCAGCAGGATCGGTGCCGTGCAATGGGGGCGAATACTGAACAGGCACTGCGGGCAGTCGGTGATGACCATGTCGGGTGACAGGTTCGTCATCGGATCGTCGATCGCGCGCTGCTGATAATCGAGCCCCCAACCCGGCAGCAGACTCTGTAACAGTTCGGCCAGGCCGCTGTTGGCCGCCGTGATCGCAATGACATTGCCGCGCAAGGAGGCCGGGGGCAGGGCGCGAGTGTGGCAAGGCAGCGGCAAGTCGGCGCAGAACTGGCTGCCAAAGCCCGCTTCGGAACTGATGGTGAGCCGTCCCTGCATGGCTTCGCAGAGGTTGTAGGTCAGCGCCAGCCCCAGGCCGGTGCCGCCGAATTGCCGGGTGATGCCGGCACCGGCCTGGGTGAAGGGCTGGAAGATCTTGACCTGGGCGTCCTGGGCAATGCCGATGCCGGTGTCGCAGACTTCGATCCTGACGCCTTCTTCGTAGGTCGACAGGCGCACATCGACGCGACCGAAACGGGTGAACTTGAGGGCGTTGGACAGCAGATTGCTGACGATCTGCCGCACACGCGTCGGGTCGCCGAGCACCAGGGCCGGAAACGCCGGTTCAATCAGGCAGGTCAGTTCGACGCTGGGCGCGGCGTTCTGCGACAGCAGGTTGGCGGTGTCCTCGATCAAAGCACCAAGGTCGAAGGGAATGTGTTCGAGTTCCAGCTGGCCGGCATCGAATTTCGACAGGTCGAGAATATCGTTGAGCAATTCCACCAGCACTTTGCCCGAGTCATGGGCAATGGACAGCTGTTGTTGCTGTTCGGCGGTGAGCGGGCCGTCCAGCGACAGCGCGATCATTCCCAGCAAGCCATTGAGGGGCGTGCGGATCTCGTGGCTCATGTTGGCGAGGAAGACCGAGCGCGCTTCGGCCATGTCCAGGGCGGTGCTGCGGGCGATTTCCAGTTCCTGATTGGACTGGCTGAGCCGGGAGTTGATCGCCTTGAGTTCCGTCGTGCGTGCCGACACGATGTTTTCCAGTTGTCCGAGGTAATCGGTCAGGCGGTTTTCAGCATTGCGCCGCTGCTGGATTTCGGTCGCGATGTTTTCGAACTGCTGGTTCGCGACCTTGACCAACACCCCGATCTCGTCGTTCTCATGGCCGCTCGGGCACTCCAGCCAGGTGGGTTTGATGCTGCGCGAATCGCGGCTGCTGAGTTCGCGAATGACCCGCACCAGGGGTTTGGTCAACATTACGTAGAACAGCGCCAACAGGATGCAGGTCAGCAACAGGCTGCGGGCGAAACCATTGAGCAGGGTCACCTCGGCCCGCTTCAGGAACCGGCTGCCGAAGGCATAGGTGTCGACATCCAGGCGCAGGGTGCCGAGGGATTCGCTCGGCAGGTGGTCCAGGTACAGGCGGTCTTCAAACGCACGATCGGCGCCGAACATGAAGTCGCTGATGACACGGTAGCCACTCTGCGCGCCGGGGCGCCTGACGTTGGCCAGCACCGAGCCGTTGTTGTCGGTCAGTTGTGCGCCGATGATCGCCGGTGAGCGCAACAGGCCCAGAGTCAGCTCCTGGGCCAGTTCGGCGTCGATGTTGTAGGCAATGCGCGAGGCGGGGTTGTGGCTGATTTCCAGCAGGGATTGTATTTCCCGGTTGATGGAGGCGTCTTCGCTGGCATAATCGATGCCTATTTGCAGCAGGCTGAGCAGCGTGCCCAGAATAAAACCGACCAGCACGGTAAGCCGGGCCTGTTTATAGGACAGCCGGTTGGTGAACTTGATATCCATGGGGTGTCGAACCACTTCCGTTTCCCTTCGCTGCTCAAGCATAGTCGATCATGCATTGCTACCGATGTTCTCGCGAGCCCTTGTGCAACAAGGGGGACCCCGGCACCGAAAGCTTTGTTTGCCGCTGCAGTGCCATCATTACTGTGAACGTGCCCGAGGAGAAGACGTGGATTCCCGACTGAATGCTTTTCTTGAACGCGCCGATGCCGTCCTGGCCCGTATCGAACCCCTGCTGCCTGCGCCCCGTCAAGCCATCGACTGGACGCAATGCCTGGCAGCACGCTGGCAACGCGAGGGGCGCAGCGGTTTTCTGTTGCCGCTGCAGGTCAGCCTCGACATGCGCCTGTCCGACTTGATCGGAGTCGAGCGTCAGCTGGAGCAACTGGGGCGCAATACCCAGCAGTTCATCGACGGCATGCCGGCCAACCACGCGTTGCTCTGGGGCTCGCGTGGCACCGGCAAGTCGTCGCTGGTGCGCGCATTGCTGGCCGAACACGCCAAGGCCGGCCTGCGGTTGATCGAGATCGAGCGCGATCACCTGGCGGACTTGCCGCGGGTGGTCGAACAGATCGCCAAGTTGCCCCAGCGTTTCATACTGTTTTGCGATGACCTGTCGTTCGAGGCGGGCGAAGGCGATTATCGCGTGCTCAAGAGCGTGCTCGACGGTTCCCTCGAGCAGGCCCCGGACAACGTTTTGCTGTACGCCACGTCCAACCGCCGCCACCTGGTGCCGGAAAAGGAGAGCGACAACGAAAACTGGAAGCGTGTCGACGGGGAACTGCATCCCAGCGAAGCCGTGGAAGACAAGATCGCGCTGTCGGACCGTTTCGGCCTGTGGCTGTCGTTCTACCCGTTTACCCAGGAACATTTTCTCAACGTGGTCGAGCATTGGATCGGCCAACTGGCCGACAAGGCCGGGCTGCCGTGGCAGCGAGACGAGGAACTGGACATCCTGGCGGTGCGCTGGGCCACCGGACGGGGTAATCGCAATGGACGTTGCGCCTATCAATTTGCCCGCTACTGGGTGGGACTGAAGCTGTTGGAGCACAAGGCATGATCGATTTACAACAAAGTGGCCAGGGGCTGGAGGGCTACGGCATGCTCCATGCTCAGTTGGAGTCCCTGCTGGCGGACGAGCGTGATTTCATTGCCAACGCCGCGCAATTCTCGGCGTTCCTGTTCAACCAGCTCGATGACCTGAACTGGGCCGGGTTCTACCTCAATCGCAACGACGAGCTGGTGCTGGGCCCGTTTCAGGGGCAGATCGCCTGTGTGCGAATTCCCTTCGGGCGCGGGGTGTGCGGGACGGCGGCCGCGACCTTGCAGACCCAGTTGGTCGAAGACGTCCATGCGTTCCCCGGGCATATCGCCTGCGACAGCGCATCGAACAGCGAGCTGGTGGTGCCGTTGGTCAAGGACGGTCGCCTGATCGGCGTGCTGGACCTCGACAGCCCGAAACTCGCCCGGTTCAGCGCAGAGGACCAGGCCGGCATCGAACAGCTGGCGGCCATTTTCCTGCGCCTGACCGATTGCTGATCATGCCAGGCCAGCCTTGCCCAGCAGGGTTGGCGGGTCCACTGCATCGATCTGCTGAGGATCGAGGAATTGATCGGCGTACTGCCGATAGATGCCGGCATTGATGAACAGGCCGAACAACTGCGGGTCGATGTGGGCGTCACGGCACATGGTGGCCATGATGCCCAGCGCTTCGCTCAATGACTTGGCTTTCTTGTAGGGGCGGTCGGCCGCCGTCAGCGCTTCAAAAATATCGGCAATCGCCATCATTCGTGCCGGCAGGCTCATGTCCTCGCGTTTCAGCCGTTTCGGATAACCGGTGCCGTCCATTTTTTCGTGATGGCCGCCGGCAATTTCCGCCACGTTACCCAGGTGATCCGGGAAAGGCAGGTGGCTGAGCATCCGGATCGTCTGCACCATGTGGTGGTTGATGATGTAACGTTCTTCGCGCGTCAGCGTGCCCCGGGCGATGCTCAGGTTGTAGAGCTCGCCACGGTTGTACTTGTAGTGGGGCACGTCGAGTTTGAAGCCCCAGGGGTTGTCTTGCGGTATCAGTTCGGCTTCGGCGCGTTCGAACAGGTGTTCGGGTTTGTCCGCCAGCAGCGCTTCGCTGACAGGCAGCACCGGTGCCGGGGTCAGCGCCTGGCGCCGGTTCTCTTCCCATGACACCCCCAGGCGATCGTCCAGGGTGCGGGTCCAGGTGCGTTGGGCCAGGCTGCGCAGGCGTTGCAGATCGGATTCGGCCATCGCCTCGCCACCGAGATTGCAGCGGGCCACGAAGGCGAAGTCATCGTCCAGCGCCGCGAGACTGGCATCGCGCCGCTCGGCCAGCTGCTGCTCGTTGCCTCCCTGGGCCAGTGCCTGCCAGTAGCTGATCCAGGCGTCGCGCTTGAGAACCTCGAAACGGGTGCGGATTTCGTGGATTCGGTCGTTCAGGGTTTCGAGCTTCGTGGCTTTATCGACAACGTACTCGGGGGTGGTGACCTTGCCGCAGTCATGCAGCCACGCCGCGATATGCAGCGCCTCCCACTCGTCTTCGGTGGGATGGTAGTCATTGAAGGGCGGTTCCTGGCTGGCCGCGGCAGCCTGGGCGAGCATCAGGGTGAGTGCCGGCACCCGCTGGCAGTGGCCACCGGTGTAGGGGCTCTTGGCATCGATCGCCCCGGCCAGCAATTGAATGAACGCGTCCAGCAACTGTTTCTGCCTGGCTTGCAGCCGCTGGCTTTCGATGCTCACGGCTGCGGCCCCGGAGACTGCCTGGAGGAACGCGATACGATCCGGACGAAGCTTTTCCAGATCACTTTGATCGCCGCTGTCCGCCAGCAGCAGGATCAGCAGGCCCACTGTTTCGTTGTGGCGATTGTGCAGACGGATACCGATCAGGTGCACCCTCGGGCTGTCCATTGCCAGCAGCACCTTCTGCAAATCTCCCGCCTGTTCGAAGCCGAGGCTGGTGACCACATTGTTGGCACTCGACAACTGCTGCAGCCATGACGGGCTGTGCGGGTCCTGGCTGTCGTGGCCGCGAATGCCGAACGCTGGCAATGCCTCCGAGCGACCGTCGATGACCAGTCCCTGGGGCTCCATGCGATCGCCATCGTTTTCCCTGAGGTAGATCAGGCCCGCCTGGGCCTGGCCGATTTTCACGGTTTCGAACAACACCCGTTCGAGTAAAGGAGCGAACCGGGTTTCCGCGCTCAGGCTGTCGGTGATCTGGAAAAAGCTGGCCAGGGTGTCCTTCATGCGGGCCATCGACACGCTGAGTTGATCGACTTCAAGGACCAGAGAACGGCGGGATATGGGGAAGTGGAAATTGAAACTGCGGATGGCATCGGCTTCCTGCACCAGCGTGCTCAAGGGCTTGACCAGAATCCTCGAGGTCAGCCATCCCAGCGGCAGGCACAACAGCAGCGTGGCCAGTGTGATCAACGCACCTTGCCAGCGCATGCGATAGGCATCGGCGAGCAATTCGTCTTCCGGCACCAGCAGCGCCAGTTGCAACCCTTGAGGTCCGCCTTCCTCCATGTGACTGCGAGCAACGATCCATTGACGGCCAGCGGCCATCAGCCGTTGGCCGCCGGCAGGGCTGCCGAGCAATGCGGCGAGTCCGGGGCTCAGGTCGGCGGCCTTGCTCAGGCGCGCAGTCTGGTCGTCAACGATCAGCTTGCTGCTGTCGGGGTAGGCGATGGCGTTGCCCTCGGCATCCAGCAGCACGATCTCGGTGCCAGGGGTGACGACATGCTTGGCCAGGGTCGCGGACAGTTCGGCCAACGTCAGGTCGGCCCCCATGACGGCGTGTGCGCCGCTGCGACGGGCCAGGGTGGTGCCGACGTTATGGGTGGAAAAAAACACGTAGGGTTCGGTGGTGATCTGGTCGCTGCCACGGCGGGCACTGGAAAACCAGGCGCGGGTGCGAGGATCGAAGCGGTCATCGGGGTTGTCCTGACGGCTGATGGGGTTCAGGTCCTGATCGAAAAACAGGGTTTGCGAGTGCTCCCGTTCGCCGTCGAGGCGTTCGATGCTCCAGACCTGATAAGCCGCTGCCGGCGGTGCCTTGAGCAGGGTTTTCAGGGCGGGTGTTCGCAACGGCCTGACCATGAAGAAATCACCGCTGTCGTAACCCACGTACAACGACGCCAGGTCGGGGTTGTCCCTGAGCGACTGGCTGAAAGGCAGGAGCAATGCCAGGCGTTGTTCCAGGCTGGAAGCCTGTGTCGCCGGGTCGAGTACCAGCAGGCTCAGCAGATGGCGGATAGGTTCATAGGTGGCATGCAGGTCCAGACGGACGTCCTGCTCGATGCGCTGGAAGAGTTTTTCACTGCTGGACAGAATGATCTGCGTGGTTTGCTGATAGTTGAACAGCCCCAGTACCACGCCGGTCAGTAACAGCAGCAGGGTGAACATCACGCTGATGTGCACGTGCAGGGGAAGCCGCCGTTGATCCGGACGCAGTGGGTTGGGCATTGCGGAGTCTCTCCATGGGGGGAACACACTGCTCAGCGATCAAGCATAGTTAAGGCTCCGTCATTCTGCTTTTGTCGATTTGCGCAATTTGTTGCTGCAAGGCTTGCTCCAGCTCGAGCATTGCGCGCACCAGCGCTTCGCAGCACCGGTCCACTTCGTCTGCTTGAAAGGTGCCGCGACAGGCGTGTTCGAGCGTTTCGCAACATTCGATCAGGCGGCGGGCCTGGACGATCCGCGCGGCCCCCTTGATCTTGTGCGCGATATCGAGGAACGGCTGCGGCTCGTCAGACCCGGACAAGGCGAGCAGCGCTTGTCGGTCCGCAGCGTTGCTGGTGAGCAATTCGCTCAGCAGACGCAGGTCCATGGCCGGGTTGCCGCCGGTCAACGAGTGCAACCCGCTCACGCTGAAGGCCGGATCGCGGTCGGTCGGCACGATCCCGGCGACCCATTGGCTCAGGGCGGCCAGCGTCAATGGCTTGAACAGGCAGTCGTCCATCCCGGCCTGTCTGCAACGCTGCAGTTCTTCCGGCTGGGCATTGGCGGTAAATCCGAGGAGGGTGCAGCGCGGGCGATGCGACTGCTGTTCATCGTCACGAATGGCGCGGGCGAGCTCGTACCCATTCATGATCGGCATGTTGCAATCGACGATCACCAGATCGAATCGCTCGGCTTTCCATGCCTGCAGGCCCGCCTCACCTTCCTCGGCAACACTGAACCGGTGGCCCAGGAACTCCAGTTGCTGGCACATCAACAAGCGATTGGCCGGATGATCGTCGACCACGAGAATATTCAAGGGGGCGGTGCTCGTGTGGATCGGCGGGGCCGAGGATGGAGACACCTGCTCCATGGGCAGCGTGGGCAACAGCAGCGAAACCTGTACCTGGGTACCCACGCCTGGCTGGCTGTCCAGCTTGAGTGTACCGCCCATCATTTCGCACAGGCTCCGGCTGATCACCAGGCCCAGTCCTGCGCCGCCTCGGCCTGACTGTCCGGTAGCGTCGGCCTGGGCAAACGGTTCGAACAAGCGGCGCTGGTCGCGTTCGCTGATGCCAATGCCGCTGTCCTCGACCTGCAACAGCATCCGCACATGCTCGGGTTGCGCCGTGGCCAGCAACTCGACGGTGATGCGGACATGGCCCTGCTCGGTGAATTTGATCGCGTTGCTCACCAGGTTCGACAAGACCTGCTTGAAACGCATCGGATCCAGCAGGACATCGGTCGCCGGATTGGCCGGATGGAGCTCCACCAGCAACTCGAGATTTTTCTGACGGGCCAGCCCCTCGAAGATTCGCACCACCGACCCGACGATTTCGCTCGGATTGACCCGCTCCGGACTAAGGCTCAGGCGCCCGGATTCGATGCGCGCAATGTCGAGAATATCGCCGATCAGCTCCAGCAGGTCCTTGGCCGAGTTGTACGCCACGTCAATGGCCGGGCGGTCGGCGTGGTTGCTATCGATACGCTTGAGCGTCAGCTCGAGCATGCCGATGACCGCATTCATCGGTGTGCGGATCTCATGGCTCATGGTCGCCAGAAAGGTGCTCTTGGCACGGTTGGCTTCGTCGGCCCGCTCCTTCGCATGGCGCAGCTGTTCGACCAGTTGGCGGCGTTCGGTCAACTGATCGTTCAGTGCTCGTTCGGCCGCCTGGCGTTGCTTGATCTGGCGACGCATGTAGGCATTCCAGGCCGCGGAGAGCAGCAGCAACGCGCCGGCGCCGATAACGATCTGATAGAACAGTCGCTGGTAGTTGCGCCAGGTACTTTGCGAGGAGGCCGAATAGCCACGCCAGCGACTGTTGATGATGCCCAGTTCCTCTGGGGCGATGCTCAGCAGTGCCTTGTCGAGAATGGCATTGAGCTCCCTGGCATCGCGTCCGGTCGCCAGGGAAAACGCGGCCTGGCGGGTACCGATGGTGGTGCGGATCTGCAATGTGCGTTCAAAATAACGAGACGAAATGAAATAGTTGGCGATGACCAGTGAGTTCACCGCGCCTTCTGCCTTGTCTTCGGCGAGCAACTCCACGGCACTGAACGAATCCGGCGTTTGCACCAGCCTGATGCGCGGGAATTCGCGGCGCAGGTAATCCAGTAGTGGATGGCCCTGGGGGATGGCCAGGCGTTTGCCCTCCAACTGTTGAAGGTTGGCCGGGCTGTCGGCGGCCTTGCGGGTCAGCAGCACGAAGGAATTCTGCAGGTAGGGCCGAGTGAAATTCAGCTGTGTTTCGCGATCGGCGCTGGGGAGCAGGGCGGCGATCATGTCGGCCTTGTCGTGTTTGATCTGCTCGATCATCTCGTCATCGCTGCGGCTGCGATGGATGTCGAAGCGCAGCCCGGTACGCAACCTGATCAGTTCGAGCAGGTCGGCGGTGACCCCGCGAAAATTGCCGTCACTGTCGAAAAAGGTCAGGGGGGCAAAGGCTTCGTTGACCACCACGCGCACCACTGGGTGTTGCGTCAGCCACTGTTCTTCGGCATGGGTGAGTTGCAGCTTCTGGTCGGTGAGAAGAATGTCGCTGCCCGCACTCCAGCGCTCGGCGATGTTCTGTCGTTCGTTGGCGGGGATGGCCGTGAGCATCGTGTTGATGATCCCGAGCAGTTCAGGGTTGTCCTTGTGCACGGCGAAACTGAACCCATGGGCTTCGTGCTTGCCGAAGTTGGCCATGCGGATGTTGTTCAGGTAACCCTTGTTGATCATGTAGTGAGTCGAGATGGTGTCGCCGAGGAAGACGTCGGCCTGATCGAAGGCCACCGCATTGATTGCATTCTGGTATGAGGGATAGGACGTGATGATCGCCTTGGGATAGAGGCTCCTGACTTCCTCCAGGGGCAGGTAGTGATACACCATGCTCAGGCGCAAGCCGGCAAGGCCATCGGTCAGGGAGCGGGTTTCGCCTTCGCGGGTGACCAGAACCGGCTGGTCCACGGCGTACGGTGCGGACAGCACGATGTCGGCATTGTGCGCTTCGAATCCATTGGCCGTGCCGAGCAGGTCGACTTCACCTTTTTCCAGTGCCCTGATGGCCGCGCCACGGGACGCAAAGCGCTGGACCTTGACCGGCAAGCCAAGGGTCTTGCCAAGAATGCCCGCATAATCGGCGGTGAAACCTTCGTAATCCTTGCCGCTGATGGTCAGGTCGAAAGGAGGGTAGTCCGGGGCCGATGTGCCGAGAACCAGTTCGCGCTTGCCGGCAATCCATTGTCGTTGTGTGACGTTCAGCTGGACGTCCAGGGGCCTGACCGTCGAGCGGCTGAGCAGCGTGAAGTCTTCGCTTGCGATATGCGCCGCATTCACTGCAGTGCTCAGGCATACACCTGCGACCATGAGTGTCAGATAATCCTTTATACGACGGGTCATCCTGCGGCTCACACTAACGCGTTACGTTTTGCCATCTCGATGAGTTCAACCAGGGATTTGGCCTTGAGTTTTTGCATGAGTCGTTTTTTATAGGTGCTGACGGTCTTGTTGCTCAGGAACATGCCTTTGGCGATTTCCTTGTTGGTGCGACCCTGTGCAAAAAGTTGCAAGACCATCAGTTCCCTGTCGTTGACTGACTTGAACAGTTCCAGTTCGGCGTATCGAATGTCATCGCCGCGAACCGGGTTCAAGGCCTGGCTGGGGAAATAGTTGTAACCTGACAATACCGCTTTAATGGCACTGACCAGTTCACTCAGGTCTTCCTGTTTACAGACATAACCCGATGCACCGGATTGCATGCAGCGGATACCGAACAGCGTCGGGCATTGTGCGGTCAATACCAGTGTCTTCAGCGGGGTGCTCATGGCGTTGAAGCGGGCAAGGACTTCGAGGCCGTCCAGTTTGGGAATACTGATATCGAGAATGACAAGGTCAGGCATGCATTCGCGGACCATCTGCATGGCATCGACCCCGTTATCGGATTCGCCCACCACTTTATAACCTTCGTGTTCCAGTAACATTCTGACGGCAAGTCGGATGACAGGGTGATCGTCGACAATAAAAACGGAGTTCATAATCAAATCCCATGCGAGCTCAGATAAAGCGCGCACCTTAGCTCAGATAGTTGACAGGACGCATGAACTGACGGGCTGGAAGCTGCAATATAGGAAACTTCCTACAATCGAAAAAGAATAGGACTACGGAACAAATAGGTTTTGAATGAGGAAGGGAAGTAAGTGGCGATCAGCCGGGTTCAGACGGGGTAGTTTGTAAGTATATATATGACTTTGAGTGGGTTTTATCGGGGGTTGGTTTTATATTTTGATTGAGTTCAACAATTTTCTGAATTCTGATTGTTTCAACGGTTTTATCAAATAACCCAGCAACGGTAATCCATGGGCGTTCGCAGTTTTCTCAAGTCCGTCAAGTTCTGTACACGTGAGGCTGCTTAACAGTATCGCCTGCCTGATCATCCCTTGATGACTGGCGAGTTCGACCAGGTCAAGTCCGGAAAGATCGGGAAGACATTGATCGCACAACAGAATGTCAAACGGTTGCCCCGCCGTCAGCATTTGTTGCAGGGCCCCCTGAGCGCTGTCGCAAGTTGTCAATTGGGTGAAGCCGTAACTTTCAAGCAGATACTGAGTCGCCATGAGTTGGAAGGGATGATCTTCCACCAGCAGGATGCGTAAATCGTCTTTTGACCCGGGATTACTCACGCTTCATCTCTCACACAGCGGGGCGCCTCATTGTTTCGCAAGAATGGCTAGCATTCGATCAGTTTGCTCGGCACGAGGTGTAGGGCGATTCGCAGATCGCTGAGTGCACTTGGACAGGAAGGGGTCGATGGCCATTTTTTGTAACTCGATGACCCATCGACCGTTTTGCATCAGTGGCTTGAACGGCCGGTCATCTCCAGTGCCATTTCGCTGGCATAGCTGTCAGTCATCCCGGCGATGAAGTCGATCATGCGCAGGAACGAGGTGTGCAGCGGTCCATCGGGGTTGGGCGCGCTATTGCCCAGCAGGTCGAGGATGCGGCGGCTCTTGAAAGAGGGTGTGCGACCATTGTGCTGCTCCAGCGCTGCGCCGCAGAAAGCGTTGAGGAGGATTTCCAGCGTGGTGTAGGCACCGATTTCGTGCAAGGTCTTGCGCTTGTCCTGGAAGATTTTCTTGCGCGCCATGTCTTTTGCATTCAATACACAGCGTTTGGCGGGACCGTGCATGTGCTCCACCAGGTCGCCGGGCAGCCGGCCGGCCAGCAACGCGTCCTGCTGCTCGACAAAGGCACGGGCCGCAGCATTGGTCAGGTGCTCGATGGCCTTGCCCCGCAGGATCGCCAGTTTGCGTCGACGCGAATCCAGCGGACCGAGTTGGCGATAGGTTTCCGGCAGATCGTCGCCGACCAGGTCGAGCAGCAGGGACTCGACTTCGGCGTACTCCAGCAATTCCATTTCCAGGCCATCTTCGAGGTCGATCAGCGCGTAGCAGATGTCATCCGCGGCCTCCATCAGGTACACCAGCGGATGGCGTGCCCAGCGTTGGTCCTCAAGTTGCGGCAGGCCGAGCTTATGGGCGATCTGTTCCAGCAGCGGCAGCTCGCTCTGATAACAGCCGAACTTGTGTTTCTTGTAGCCCAGAGAGTCCGCATGCTTGGCCGTCCAGGGGTATTTCAGGTAGGCGCCGAGCGTGGCGTAGGTCAGCCGGGTGCCGCCATCGAACTGGTGATATTCCAGCTGGGTGAGCACCCGGAAACCCTGGGCATTGCCCTCGAAGTTGAGGAAGTCGTGGCGTTCCACTTCGCTCATCGCGTCCAGCCAGCCCCGACCTGCGGCTTGTTGAAACCAGTGGCGGATCGCATCTTCACCGGAATGACCGAAGGGCGGGTTGCCGATGTCGTGAGCCAGGCAAGCCGATTGCACGACCATGCCCAGATCGCTCGGTTCGCACCAGTCGGGCAGGGCGCCGCGGATGGTTTCACCGACCCGCATGCCCAGTGAGCGGCCGACACAACTGACTTCCAGCGAATGGGTCAGGCGCGTGTGGATGTGATCGTTGCTGGTGACCGGATGGACCTGGGTCTTGCGCCCGAGGCGGCGAAAGGCACCGGAGAAAATGATGCGGTCGTGGTCTTTGTGGAAAGGACTGCGGCCGAGTTCTTCCGAGCTGTGCAGAGGTTTCCCGAGGCGTTCGCGGGTAAGCAGGGTTTGCCAATCCAAGGCTGGTTCTCTCCGTCAGGTGACTGAGCGCCTAGCTTCCCGTTTCGCGCCAGTGCCTGCAAGTGGAACTAGAGGCCGGCCGCATCGATATCGATGAGCAGCAGGCGCTCGCCGTTGTTGAAAAACTGTCCGGCCGTGAGGCAGTACTGATTGCTGGTGGCGTCGCGGTAAGTGCTGGAAAGCGTCAGCCGGCGCTCCTCCCAGCCTTCGGCCAGCAGTTGATAGAAGTACGGGCGCCATGACCAGTTGTGCCCCAGGTAGCGATCGTCCGCTTCCCAGCGTTGGTTGCGCCACTCCATGTTCGGCGTCAATTGCGTGCCATGGCGGTCGCATTGATAAAACCGCAACAACCACGGAAAGGCATCCAGTTGTGGCAGGGCGCTGAGCGGGGCACGGGCCTGGGCCCAGGTCTGCAGGATGGCCATCAGCTCGCAGAGTTGCTGGCGCATGAGCATCAACCGGCCGCGTTCGGCCAGCTTCTGCTGGACATAGCGCTGACGCAACTGGGCGAAGCGCTCGACGAAGGCGTCCGTGGCGAAGAAGTCCGTTTGCGCCCCGGCGAACAGGTAGCCCTGCACGTAGCGTGAGCCGCATTCCAGGGCGAAATTCAGTTGCGCTTCGGTTTCCACTCCTTCGGCAATGATCCAGCAGCCGGTCTTCTCCGCCATCTGCGCAAGCGCCTTGACCACATCGCTGCTCGGGCCGCCCAGTGCGGCAGCCTGGAACAGTCGCATATCCAGCTTGAGAATGTCCGGTTGCAGGGCCAGCACGCGATCGAGCTGCGAGTAGCCCGCGCCGAAATCATCGATGGCGATGCGTGCACCTGCTTGGCGATATCGCGTCACCACGTCGGCCAGGCGCTGGATGTCGCCACCCAGTTCGGTGATCTCGAAAACGATGCGCCGGGGATCGACGTCATGCCGGCTCAATTGCTTGAGACTCGGCAGCGCCTGACCCGCACGCAAGCGATTGATCCAGCGCGGCGACATGTTCAGGCCGAGAAACCAGTCATTGGGTGCTTCGTGCAGGCGACTCAAGGCGTTATCGCGGATCTGGCGATCGAGCCGGCGAAGGGCGATGGCCGGTGTTCGCGGGTCGGCAAACAGTGGTCCTACAGACGCCAGTCGACCATCAGTCTGGCGCAGCCTCCCCAGGGCCTCGACGCCTGCGATACGGCCGGTAGCGGTATCGATGAATGGTTGAAAGCAGGCGAGCGGTTGCCCGTCGATCACGAAGCCTCCTTAGTCGATCTTGTTTTTGGATACCACCTGTCAGCCATCGGGCACGCAGGCCTGAACCTCTCGTTGAAGAGGTTCATCGCGCAGACGTTGCAAGAATGCAGCCAGATAGTGGCTTCAGTGTTTGGGTGGGGCGGTCACGACCAGTTTGATCAATGGCCCCAGGGTGGTGGCCAGGCGTACCAGTCGCGTCAGGCCGCTGGCGCCACCGCTTTTGGCACCCTTGCCGGTCAGGAACCCCAGCAGGGTAACGGCCGCCATGCCCCAGAGCGGGGCATGCTTGATGCCCAGACCGCTGTGCAGGTTTTGTGTCATCCCGCGTACCCGCTGCAGGGGTTGCAGCAGTTGCGAGGACTCCTGGCGTATTTCCTGTCGATGCATTTCCATGCGCAGGCGGATCAGCGCCTTGCGCATCTCCGTGCGTGAGCTGTTGCGAGGCAGTTCGGGCAGGTTCATGGCAACAGTCGCTCCCGATCATTGGCCAGTTCTTCCAGCGTGCCGTGGAAGGGCGAGGACTCATCGAAGATTGCGGCTCTCAGGCGTAGTCCGCAGAAGATGCAGGCCAGGGTGTAGAACACACAGAGCCCGATGATGGCGGGCAGGCGATAGGTGTCCCAGAACAGGATCAGGACCAGCGTCGACAGGCCCACCAGCAACAGCAAGGCAAACACCAGCGCCAGGCCGGCGAACAGCAACAGGCTGACGGTGCGGGCTTTCTGTTCCTGCAATTCGATGCCGAACAGTTCGACATGGCTGTGCAGCAATCCAAGGAATGCGGCGCCCAGGCGCCGCGATGAGGAGCCTGGGCCCGTTGCGGACGAGCCGGATTCACCGATCGCCATGATCAGCGCCGCGTTGCCAGCAGACCGATCAGGAAACCCACGCCGGCGGCGATGCCGACCGATTGCCATGGGTTGGCCTGGACGTAGTCTTCGGTAGCGGTGACAGCGGCCTGGCCGCGTTCGCGCAAGGAGTCTTCGGTCAGTTTCAAGGTTTCGCGTGCGCGCAGCAGACTGTCGTGGATTTGTTCGCGCAACTCGTCAGCCTGATCGCCCGCCAGGGTGGCCGTGTGTTCCAGCAAACGTTCGGTGTCGCTGACGAGCGTCTGAAAGTCGTTCATCAGGATTTCTTGAGCAGTCTTTGCCTTGAGGCTGGCCATGGTGAATCTCCGTAAGTGGCTTCTGTTGCGTTCGAGTATGAGCCTTGCGCGAAGGTTCAGTACAAATCAGTGGTACGTCTTTTGCTTTGTCGTGGTGCGTCAGCCCGCATGCCTGCGCTGTTGCTGGGCGTGAATCGAGCAAAACCTTATCTCAATAACGAAAACCCGCGCGAAGGTTTCCCTTTTTTGCGCCAAAGCGGTTCATCTGGATCAGTCCGTCGACTCCAGATGGGGTCAACTTGGTGCATGAGCGTCCTGCGCGAACTGCTTTGGTGCTTTTTCTAGCCTTCAGGTCTGCCCATCCATGGAAAATCTGCAAAGCGCTGTGGAGAGTCTGGTCCACAGCTCCAACACCCTGTTCATCCTGATCGGTGCGGTCATGGTCCTGGCCATGCACGCCGGTTTTGCCTTTCTCGAAGTCGGTACGGTTCGCCAGAAGAACCAGGTCAATGCCCTGTCGAAGATTCTCAGCGACTTCGCGATTTCGACCCTGGCCTACTTCTTTATAGGCTACTGGATTTCCTACGGCGTGACATTCCTGCAACCGGCAGCCGTGATCAATGCCGATCATGGTTACGGCCTGGTGAAGTTTTTCTTCCTGCTGACGTTTGCGGCTGCGATACCCGCCATCATTTCCGGCGGCATCGCCGAGCGCGCCCGGTTCGTGCCGCAGTTGTGCGCCACAGCGTTGATCGTGGCGTTCATCTATCCCTTCTTCGAGGGCATGATCTGGAACGGTAACTATGGCTTGCAAGCCTGGTTGTTGGAGCATTTCGGCGCCGGCTTCCATGATTTCGCCGGTTCGGTGGTGGTCCACGCCATGGGCGGCTGGCTGGCACTGGCGGCGGTGTTGCTGCTCGGACCCAGGCAGGGACGTTATCGCGAGGGAAGACTGGTGGCATTCGCGCCGTCGAGCATCCCGTTCCTGGCACTGGGCTCGTGGATCCTGATCGTTGGCTGGTTCGGTTTCAACGTGATGAGCGCGCAAACCCTGCAGGGGGTCAGTGGCCTGGTGGCGGTCAACTCGCTGATGGCGATGGTCGGTGGCACCGTGGCGGCGTTGATCGTTGGGCGCAATGACCCGGGCTTTCTGCATAACGGCCCGTTGGCCGGGCTGGTGGCGATTTGTGCCGGTTCCGATCTGATGCACCCGGTGGGTGCGCTGGTGACGGGAGCCATTGCCGGAGCCCTGTTCGTCTGGTGCTTTACCGCCGCCCAAGGCAGATGGCACATCGACGATGTGCTGGGTGTCTGGCCGTTGCATGGCCTGTGCGGTGTCTGGGGCGGGATCGCCTGTGGCATCTTCGGCCAGAGCGCATTGGGAGGCCTGGGCGGTGTAAGCCTGATCAGTCAGTTGATCGGCACGACGCTGGGCGTGGTCGTTGCGCTGGCCGGTGGCTTCGCGGTGTACGGGGTGATCAAGGCGTTGCACGGCCTGCGCCTGAGCCAGGAAGAAGAGTATTACGGTGCCGACCTGTCGGTGCACAAGATCGGCGCCGTCAGCCAGGATTGAATCAATTCTCCACGTCCTCGGCGCCGGGGTAAAAGTCGTGCAACAGGCGATAACGATCGCGCCGCACCTGATCGACCCGATCCTGGACCTGCTGGCCGGGCAGGCCCAGCATGATCAGCGCATGAGAAGCGAGCATCAGGCTGGACTCGAGCAGTTCGGGCACCACTTCGCTGGCGCCCGCCGCTTTCAACTCGGTCAACTGGCTGTCGTCCCGGGTGCGCACCAGGATCGGCACCGCCGGATTGAACCGGCGGGCCTCCTTGAGTATCAGCAGGGCTATGTCGGCCTGGTCGACGGCGATTACCAGCAGCCGCGCACGCTCCAGCCCGACGGCGACCAGCAGCTCGCCCCGACGGGAGTCTCCATAATGCACGCAGGTTTCGCTCACGCCAGCTTCCTGGACGCGCACCGGGTCGTTGTCCAGTGCGATGTAGGGTTGCTGGGCGTGCCGCAGAAAGCGGCCAATGGACTGACCGACCCGACCGTAGCCACAAATCACCACATGGCTGTGCAACCCGGCATTGAGCGCGCTGATTTCCTCGAGCTTGGCTTCCTCATTGGGCTTGCGATGCAGGCGCAAGGCGATGCGCGGTGCGGCCCGTAGCAACAGGGGCGTCAGTAGCATCGAGCAGAAGGTTGCGGCCAGCAGCAACCCGCCAATCTCGGCCGGCATCAGTTCGTTCTGTTGCATCAGGGCCATCAGCGCAAAGCAGAACTCGCCGCCCTGGGCCAGGGCCAGGCCGCTGCGCCAGGCAGTCTCGGCGTCACTGCCACGCCATCTGACCAGCAGCGCGACGACGCAGCCCTTGATCACCAGCAACCCCAGGGTCAGGCCAAGAATCAGCAGTCCGTGGCTGGCGAACAGCTGCAAGTCGATGAGCATGCCGATACTGACGAAGAACACGCCGAGCAGGATGTCGCGGAACGGGCGGATGTCGGCTTCGATCTGATGGCGATAGTGGCTTTCCCCCAGCAACATGCCAGCGAGAAACGCGCCCAGCGCCGGCGAGAGTCCGAGCAGATGAGTCAACCAGGCCGTCAGCAACACGATCACCAAGGCCAGCAGTACAAACAGCTCCGGGGAGCGGGCAGCCGCCACTTCGTGGAACAGGCGCGGCAATAACCAGCGACTGGCCAGCAGCAGGCCGAAGAACAGCACCACGGTCTTGCCCAGTGTCACCGGCAATGCCCAGTACCAGGCCTGATCGCTGCTGCCGGCGAAGACCGGTACCAGGGTCAGCAACAACACGGCCACCACGTCCTGGAACAGCAGCACGGCGATGGCGTTCTGCCCGTGGCTGCTGAAAATCTCGCCGAGACTGCCCAGCTCCTTGCTGACAATGGCAGTGGACGATAGCGACAGGCCGGCACCCAGCAGCAGCGCAGGCGTCGCCGGCAGGCCCAACAGCATCAGCAGCCCGCCCAGCAGTAGCGCGGTGAGCAGCACTTGCTGGCTGCCCAGCCTGAACACCACCTTGCGCAACGCGAGCATTTTCGACAGGGAAAACTCCAACCCCAGGGAAAACAGCAGGAACACCACCCCGAGTTCGGCGAGATCGGGCAATTCTTCACTCTCGTTGACCCAGTTGAACGCCGTCGGCCCGATCATCAGCCCGACACACAGATAGCCCAGTACCGGCGGCAGGCGCAGACGCTGGAACAAGGCAATCACCACCAGTGAGGAGGCGAGAATGATCAGCAGATTGGCAAACACGGGACACTCCGGGAACGAACGCTGGCCACTCCAGCGTAGAGGCAAAAAGCGGCGAGGATCACGCAATTGTTACCAGGGGCGGATGATGTGTGTCAGCCGTTGCCCGAATCTTTCCGAGTTTCGCCTGTGCCAGTGGGCCTGGGCAGTGACTCGACTGCTTCTGATCCCCGGCCTAGAATAAGTGCCTATTTTGCCGGATCCTTCACTCATGCCTCCTGAATGTCAGCTGTTCGGCACCCTGGGGTGTCACCTTTGCGAGCTTGCCGAAGAAGAACTGATGCCGCTGGTCGAGCACGGTTTGCTGGTGGAACTGGTCGATATTGCGGAGAACGAAGACTGGGTCGAAGACTACGGTTTGCGCATTCCGGTCCTGCGGCGCCTGGATACGGGGGCCGAACTCGACTGGCCGTTCGACGCCGAGCAGGTGGTCGCGTTTCTGCGCTGACCGACCGATGCTTTGAATGTGCTCCAGCATTGGCGAAGCGGGTTTATTCGGTTACTGTATGTTCATACAGTTAACTGGGTTGCCTGTCCTGTCGTTATCTTTCGGTTCCGCACAGGCAATCGCGCCAGTCAGAGGATGCACCTTGGTCAATGTCGAACAATTGAAGAGCAGCGTTAACCTGATGTCGGCGGACGTCGTGCGGGAGGCTGTCAGTGAGTTGCGCCTGGACGGCCTGGTCACGGAAGGCAAGACACCGTTCAACAAATTGCATTTCAACACCTGTTTTGCCGAGATCGAAGCGCTGTTCCAGCGTGCGGGTTATCACCGACAGCTGGACGTCGTGGGCTATCAGGGATTGTTGTATGCACTCTATGATCCGATGCGCTGGGAAGCGGTGGATGTGCTGCGTTGGCTCAAGGAGTACACCGAAGCGGCCGCCAGCGCTCAGTCGATCCGAGCCTGAGGATTCTTTTCTAGGCTCGATGAGGGCGCTGCTGGATAATGCGGGCCTGCATCGAGGGTCCGAGCGTCTGTATGTCCACTACTTCATTTTCCGCTGCGCACAACCAGGCCAGTACACTTTACCTGCCGCCGGGGTCGTGGCAGACCGTACTCGATTGCCTGTGTGAACACTTCAGCGCCATTGGCCGCGAGCAATGGCTGGACAGGATTGCCCGGGGGCGCGTCCTTGACGGCAATGGCGTGCCCATTCCCCTGGATCTGGCCTACAGGGAAGGTTTGCGGATTCATTATTTTCGCGAAGTCCCGGACGAGAAGCCCATCCCGGTGATCGAGTCGATCCTGTATGCCGACGAGCATCTGGTGGTCGCCGACAAACCGCATTTCCTGCCGGTGACCCCGGCGGGTGAGTACGTGGAGCAGACCCTGCTGCGGCGGTTGATCCGGCGCCTGGATAACCCGCACCTCGTGCCTTTGCATCGCATTGACCGGCATACGGCGGGGTTGGTGTTGTTTTCCGCCAACCCTCTGAGCCGTTCCGCCTATCAATCGTTGTTTCCCACGCGACAGATCGAAAAACGCTACGAGGCCATTGCCCGGGCGTTACCGGAGTTGACCTTTCCCCTGACTCACAAAAGCCGGTTGATCGATGGCGAACCGTTTTTCCGCATGCAGGAAGGCCCCGGTGCCTGTAACAGCGAGACGGCTGTCGAAGTCCGGGAGAAGAATGGTGATCTATGGCGTTACGGCCTTTACCCGGTGACGGGCAAGAAGCACCAGTTGCGTGTGCACATGACGGCGCTGGGAGCCAGTATCTGCAATGACCCGTTCTACCCGCACGTGGTCAAGGACGCCCCGGACGATTATGCCAACCCCCTGAAGCTGCTCGCCCAGGGCTTGCGGTTCGTCGATCCGGTCACCGGTGAGCAACGAGATTTTGCAAGCACGCTGACCTTGTCATGGTGAGCGCGGTTTTCAGGCGTAAAAAAGCCCGCATGAAGCGGGCTTTTTCGCATCCGGCTCTTACAGCTCTTTAACGGTACGAACCTGATCCTTGTTGACGCGGGTTTGCTTGCCGTCCAATTGTTCGAACTCGTAGAAACCGGCTTCGTCGTCATATTTCGGGGTGTCGACGGCCTGGATTTCGCGACCGTCATTCAGGGTGATCACAGTAGGCGATGCGCAACCGGCCAGGGTCGCTAGGCCCAGTGCGAGCATGCAAGTGGCGAGGGTCCGTTGAGTCATGAGTGTATCTCCGATGGGAATTCTTTTGGTCACTGTGGGTGAGACGTATACAACGCGCGCAAGTTCCTTGGCTAGTGTCACTCTGACGCGTTGATGGGGACATTGAGCAATTGCGGCGTATTGAGGTTGGCCAGGCGCGGATCGTTGTCGGGGCATTGCAGCGCGGTGGCGCCCAGTTTGCGCATGATGCGACCCGGGCTGCGCTCGCCGTCATGCCAGGCACTTTCGAACGTATCGCGCAGTGCGACGGGAATCACGCTGAGCAGGGGTTCCCAGTGTTCACCGTGTCGCAGCATCAAGGGGTGATCCGGATGCTGGCCGGCGGTTTCAAGCATGCTGTGCAACAGCGCGGTGTCGATGCGTGGCACGTCGCAGGGCAAGACCATCAGGAAGCGATGGTGAGCGACCTGCAAGCCCGCACGAATACCGGCCAGGGGGCCGGGAAACTCACCTTCGTCATCATGGACCAACCGGTCGGCGTAGGGCGCGTATTTATCCAGATTCCTGTTGCAGGAGATGATCAGGTCGTCGGTCAGCGGACGGGTCTTGCGTTGAAGATGTGCGATCAGGGGTTCGCCTTGCCACTCGATCAAGCCCTTGTCGCGACCGCCCATGCGTTGGCCGCGTCCACCGGCCAGGAGCAGAATGGAGCAGGGTGGCAGCGGTGTGTTCGAGCTCATGGCAGGTCTCCATGGGAGCGGCAAAAAAAGAGGGCGCTGTGATATAACACCGGGCTGTTTCTCCTACAACTGGATGAGCCTATGAAAGCCAAGGCTGATGTACCTTTTGCACCGCTCAATATCGCGGTGTTGACGGTCAGTGACACTCGTACCCTGGAAACCGATACCTCGGGCCAGGTCTTCGTCGATCGCTTGAGCGCTGCCGGTCATAACCTGGCCGCCCGGGTTCTGCTCAAAGATGATCTCTACAAAATTCGTGCGCAAGTTGCCAACTGGATTGCCGACGATGTCGTACAGGTGGTGCTGATCACCGGCGGCACCGGCTTCACCGGACGCGACAGTACGCCTGAAGCCGTCAGCTGCCTGCTGGACAAGCAGGTTGACGGCTTTGGCGAGCTGTTCCGCCAGATATCGGTAGCGGATATCGGTACCTCCACGGTTCAATCCCGGGCCCTGGCCGGCCTCGCCAACGGCACGCTGGTGTGCTGCCTGCCGGGTTCGACCAATGCCGTGCGCACCGGTTGGGACGGCATTCTTGCCGAGCAACTGGATTCCCGGCACCGTCCGTGCAATTTCGTGCCTCATCTGAAACAGGCGGCGCCTTGTGAATCCCGCGGGTAAGCCAGGGAAGACCGGCAGCTTGATGGCGCTCGAAGTGGCTCAGGCGCGCTTGCTGGAAATGGCTGCGCTCTCGCCGATCGTCGAGCGTGAACGCCTGCCGCTGGCACAGGTACAGGGCCGCGTATTGGCCGATGACCTGGTCTCGACGCTGGATCTGCCGCCGTGGCCCAACAGTGCAATGGACGGTTACGCCTTGCGCGCGGCCGATTGGACGGGAGAGCCGTTGCCGGTCAGCCAGAAGGTTTTCGCGGGTAACGCTGCGCAGCCTTTGACGCCAGGGACGTGTGCACGAATCTTCACCGGCGCACCGGTCCCGGCAGGCGCCGACTGCGTCGAGATGCAGGAAAACGCCGAGGTGCTGGCCGATGACCGTGTCCGATTCACCGAGGCGTTGGCGTCTGGGCAAAATATTCGTCCACAGGGCCAGGAAGCCACCGCTGGTGAGCTGATCCTGTCTGCGGGCACGCGACTGGGCTCGATCGAGCAGGGTTTGGCGGCGTCCCTGGGCTGTGCGGAGCTGGACGTGGTCCGCAAGGTTCGCGTCGCTGTACTGTCCACGGGCGATGAACTGGTTGAACCGGGGCAGGCGTTGGGGCCGGGCCAGATCTACAACAGCAATCGAGTGCTGCTGTGCAGCTGGTTGCAACGTCTGGGTTGTGAAGTGATCGACGCCGGCATTCTTCCCGACAACCTTGAGACGACGCGTGCCCGCCTGGGTGAGCTGAAGGATGTCGATCTGATTATGTCGACCGGCGGCGTTTCGGTGGGGGAGGCGGATTTCCTGGGTATCGTCCTGCGGGAAGAGGGCGAGCTGACCTTGTGGAAACTCGCGATCAAGCCGGGCAAGCCGCTGACGTTCGGGCATTTCCGTGGTGTTCCTGTGATCGGTTTGCCCGGAAATCCGGCGTCGACTCTGGTGACCTTTGCGTTGTTGGCGAAGCCCTACCTCCTGCGCCGCCAGGGCGTCACGGAGCTTGAGCCCCTGAAGTTCCAGGTGCCAGCCGGATTTGCCTGGCCCAAGGCCGGTCAGCGACGTGAGTATTTGCGCGGACGCCTCGAGAACGGCCGGGCAATCATCTACAGAAACCAGAGTTCGGGCGTCTTGCGCAGTGCTGCGTGGGCTGATGGCCTGGTGGAGGTGCTGGAAGGACGCACCTTGGTCGAAGGTGACAGCGTTGGCTTCATTCCGTTGAGTGAAGTGCTGGGCTGAGGCCTGTCGTGCGCAAACCCGGTTCATTGAGCCGGGTTTAGCCTGTGTGGTTGCCGCTTAATGAACGACCAGGGCCACCAGTTGATCGAAGCGGCTGTTGGCGATCCATCCGAGCAGGCCGAGCACGACGGCTGTTCCGCCGGCGGAATAGGCGAGCCTGTGCTTGATGGACCTGACGTCGCACCGGACTTCCTCCATGTCTCTGCGGATGTATTTAAGGTGCGTTTCCAGCTCGACGACACGAGGTTCCATATCAACTTCTCCAGTGGATTGTGCTGTGGTTTTCCGTTCGGTTTGATAAAAGGCCCGCCTTTCTGCGAGCGGTGAGACCGGAGCGACCGGTGCATGGGTGTCAAGGCTTTGCATGGTACGTCCCTGTAGTGCGGGTGATGACGGGTCAACCTGATCGCCAAGTTGGACCAATCATCCTCGCGGGTCAATTGAGCCGATTCCTCACGTTTTGTAAGAAAAAATCCCGCTTTGTAGGACCTCGCCAGCGTTCAGCTTGAAATAATTCATATTTTTGCGACTTTTATGCGGTGCGCAGGGGTCACATTTCCATACGTATTACACACACGGGAGTGACCACGATGGGCGAACGCAAGGCACTGTTGATTCTGCACGGTAAACAGGCGCTCAACGAGGAGGTCCGGGCGGCTGTTCAGGATCGACGTGCACAAGGTTGGGAGCTGGCTGTACGCCTCACCTGGGAGGCCGGCGACGCTCAACGATGGGTGGACGAAGCGCTGGCGGCGGGATACGAGCGAATCATTGCCGGCGGGGGGGACGGGACATTGCGCGACATTGCCGAGGCCATGGCCGCGCATTCGACGCAGGCCAGTCTGGTGCTGATGCCGCTGGGAACCGCCAACGACTTTGCCCGCGCCGCCGGGGTGCCCCTTGAGCCAGCCCAGGCCCTGGACCTTCTGGATACCGAGCCGCGTGCCATTGATCTCGGCGAGGTGGGTGGGCAGGTGTTCCTGAATATGGCCACGGGTGGCTTTGGCAGTCAGGTCACCGCTAACACCTCCGAGGAATTGAAAAAAGTGCTCGGAGGCGCGGCTTACCTGTTCACCGGGCTGTCACGCTTCAGTGAGTTGCATGCGGCTTATGGTGAACTCAATGGCCCGGATTTCCAGTGGAGCGGCGAGTTGCTGGCGCTGGGCATTGGCAATGGTCGCCAGGCGGGGGGTGGGCATGAGTTATGCCCGCAGGCTTTGGCTGACGATGGTCTGCTGGATATCAGCATTCTGCCGGCCCCGCAGGAAGTGGTCGGTACGTTGAAAAGCCTGCTCTCCGATGGCTTCGGGATGGACAGCCTGTTCGTGCGGGCTCGCCTGCCGTGGGTTGAAATCAAGGTTGCGGAAGGCCTCTGCATCAACCTCGATGGCGAGCCTCTGGAAGGCGACAGTCTGCGCTTCTCGGCGCGCCCGGCGGCACTGCGGGTGCATTTGCCGCCTGACTCGCCGTTACTGAGTCATCCGACGGCAATCAGTCATCCAGGCTGATGATCTGCTCGCGCACGGCGAACAGCACCAACCCGGCCACGTCGTAGATCTGCAGGCGTTTCATGATTTGCGAGCGATGGGTTTCAACAGTCTTGATGCTCAGGCCCAGGCCGTTGGCGATTTCCCGGGTGGATTTGCCGCGAACGATCAGTCGCAGGATTTCCAGCTGGCGCGCCGTCAGGTTGTGCGAGTCGGCGGGGTCGGGCTGCAGCTTCTGGTTTCGGGTCAGCGCCTGGTTGATGACGGTGTGGGCGATGGCCGGGCTGAGGTAGCGTTCGTTATTGCTCAAGGCCATCAGGGCATGTTCGAGCTCGGTGGCCGTGGTGTCCTTGAGCAGATAACCATGGGCACCGGATTCCAGTGCCTGCATGATCAATGCCGGGTCGGTGTGCATCGACAGGATCAACACCCTGCTTTGCGGATGCAGACGCTTGAGCCGCTGCAAGGCTTCCAGGCCGCCGGTCTGCTTCATGGAAATGTCCAGCAGGACGATGTCCGGGGATAACTGCTCGAACATCTCCAGCAACTGCGAGCCGTCGTTGGCTTCACCGATTACCGCATAGCCGGGGATATCCAGCACCAGGGCGCGCACGCCCGCCCTGATCAGCGAGTGGTCATCCACCAGTAGTAAATTACAAGTCAATGCATAACCTTATGGGTACTGGCCCGTTCCAGCGCACGCGGCGCCCAGGGGAAGAGAGCTTCGATTTGAGTGCCTTTGCCGGGCTCGCTGATCACACGCAGCGTGCCTCCCAACTGGTCGATCCGTTCCGACATCCCGGCCATTCCGCGTTGGCCCTCGCGCCCCGGGTCTGATGCCGGGGCGAATCCCTGGCCATCATCGCTGATCGATAACGTCAGGCCCTCAGGCTGGCGTTGCAGGCGAACCAACAGGTTGTTCGCATCGGCATGGCGCAGGATGTTGGTGACGGCTTCCTGGGTGATCCTGAAGGCAGCCAGGGCCATTTCTTCGGGGATGCCGGTCAGGCGCGAGTGGCATTCCAGGCTCCAGTTCACCGGTGTATTGGCCAGGGTCTTGAGCAGGTGCGCACGCAGGCTGGCTTCCAGTCCCAGGCTCGTCAACTGCCTGGGGTTGAGAATGGCCGATACATCCCGGACTTTGGTCAGGGTTTCTTCCAGGGTGTCGCAAAGCACGGCGCATTGCTCCTGCAGTTCTTCAGGCATTCGGCGCTTGAGCCATTGCCCTTGAAGTTTGGCGGCTGTGAGCAATTGGCCGATATCGTCATGCAGTTCGCGACTGAGTCGGTGGCGTTCATTTTCCTGAACCTTCAACAGTCGGTCAGCCAACTCCTGGGGTTCGAATTTTATCGACTTTCGCGAAAGACCATACTGCACCAGGAGTGCAGCCAGGGTCGCCATATTGAGCAAGAGCAGAATGAGGGGCAGGCGGGTGGACAGGCAAAAGACCGCCAGGTTTCCAAGTGTCGAGCAGGCACACAGCAACAGCGTGAACCGGCGTGCGTTTTCTCCGGAGGGTGGCCACGAGATAATTGACTTGAGGCTGGCGTACATAACGGATGGAGCCAATGGATGTTCGCTGCGGGCAGACCGGTCGAGTTGTCGACGAGTCTCTGTCTGGGTCACTGTTTGCCAATAATTGACTTCAATTAATGGCCGGCATAATACCACTTAAGATACCGTTGGTCGCGTTTGGTAAATATGTCCGAGTCGTCAGGAATTAAAGGGTGTAGGACGTTAGTTCCACAATGGGGAAGTTTTCAGGGAGAAGGTTTTTTTGTATCGAATTGTCGTAGGCGCAATATTCAATCGCGTCGCGCAAGTGTATTCAAGTTACCGATTGGTCTCATGGTAAATAAGAATACGAACCACTGCATAGTTGGCAGAAACCCACGACGGGGTTATGGAAAAGAGATGAGCCTGAGCGGTTTTGCGTGGGCGGGTGGATGAAACTGGCTTTGCCCGACCTGGAAGGCAAAGGCTTCGATCAGCGATGTCTGTTCGCTGTCATCCAGGCACAGTTGCCCGGTTGTCTGATCGATCAATTCGAGTTGCCATGCCATCAGGGTGAAGCAGTCTTTCAGCGCTCCCAGTGCCTGGGCATGCAGGTCCATGTGTTGTTGGGCATGATTGAGCAGGCCATGAATGTGCAGCGAGAACTCCGAAACAGCGACCAGCGCGAGGGCGTCGGCCTTGCTGGCCAGTTTCAGCAGGGTGCTCATCATGCACTCGATGGCGTCCTTGTCATTGCTGATCAATTGCAGATGACTCAGGCACTCCTCGGATTTGGCCAGGAGCGTTTCTGCCTCGACGAGAAATTCCGGGAGCCGTTGGGCCCACTCTTTACGGTCGTTCGGCATGCTTATCTCCACAACTTCATGTCAAGTGAGGGCGTGTCGTTTGTATTGATTAGGATGGTCTGAAGCCGATGCTGGCCGGTTGTAAGAGATCGCGTTCCAACCGACGTGAAGGCAGGCAGGGGAGCTCGAGAAGGTGGAAATCCACTGATCTGCGATCGCACACAAAAGCCTGACTCCGTTCATGCAGTGAGAATGGCGTCACATTAATGGCTATTGGATATTGCGAATATCAGGTTGGGCCTGATTGTTGCTCAGGGATTCCCTTACGCACGGGAACCTAACGTGCGAATTGTGGTCGCGCCGCAGGGATTGAAGCAGATGAATTGAGGACGCTAGTAAAGCATGATGTTAATGTGACATCAATGCTGTGATGGCATTTTGTGCGGGGGTCAAGCTCCGGCCAAAACAGCCGATAACCCTCTTTAGTGAATTCATCAGAACAAGCCCAGGAGTCATTGATGGCCGGCATTCTCGACACGGTAGACCAACGCACGCAACTGGTGGGTGAGAATCGCCTGGAAATTCTCATGTTCCGACTGGCGGGGCGGCAATTGTTCGCAATCAACGTGTTCAAGGTCCAGGAAGTGTTGCAACTGCCGAAGCTGACCCTGATGCCCCAGCGTCACCCGTTCGTCTGCGGTGTGGTCAACCTGCGTGGTCAGACCCTGCCGGTGATTGACCTGTCCCAGGCCATCGGCATGCGTCCGCTGGTGCCCAGTCCGACCAGTACGATCATCGTCACCGAGTACAATCGTTCGGTGCAGGCCTTCCTGGTCGGTGGCGTGGACCGCATCGTCAACATGAACTGGGAAGCCATTTTGCCGCCACCGAGCAGCGCTGGCCGCCAGCATTACCTGACCGCGATCAGCAAGGTCGACGATCAACTGGTGGAAATCATCGACGTCGAAAAAGTACTGGCTGAAATCGTCCCGTACAACGCCAAGGTGTCCCGCGACAAACTCGACGATCCGGTCCTGGAGCGTGCCCGTGGCCGCGAAGTGCTGCTGGTGGACGATTCCAACGTGGCCCTCTCGCAATTGCGCGACACCCTGGGCCAGTTGGGCGTGAAGATGCACATCGCCAGCGATGGTTTGAAAGCGTTGAACATGCTCAAGGGCTGGGCGGACACCGGCGTCAACATGACCGACAAGCTGCTGATGGTCTTTACCGACGCGGAGATGCCGGAAATGGACGGTTATCGCCTGACCACCGAGATCCGCAATGACCCGCGCCTGCGCGGCCTCTACGTGGTGCTGCACACGTCGCTGTCGGGCAGCTTCAACGACTCGATGGTGAAGAAGGTCGGCTGCGACAATTTCCTCTCCAAATTCCAGCCGGACAAGCTGGTCGACGTGGTGCGCCAGCGCCTGATGCTCGACGCTGTGCCTGCTTGACGCCTACTGTGGGAGCGAGACTGCTATTCGACATTCAGGCTGAATGTGGAATCGCTTTCGCGAGCCGGCTCGCTTCCACGATTTGCGCTTTGATTCGGCGCTGAAGCTCGTATAGGGTGGCGTTTTTGACCATCTGGGGAGCTGGACATGCTGCGTCTGAGCGCGCTTTATCGTTTTCCGTTGAAATCCGGCAAGGGCGAAGCCTTGAATCAGGTCAGCCTCGACAAGCTCGGGCTGGACGGGGATCGACGCTGGATGTTGGTGGACGAGGCCAGCGGGCGTTTCCTGACCCAGCGTGCAGTGGCGCAGATGAGTCAGTTGTCGGCGTTGTGGAATGCCCGTGGCGGTTTGACCCTCAGCGCGCCGGGCCACCCGACGATCGATGTCGCCCTGCCGGCAGATGATGCAGAGCTGCGCGGCGTGACCATCTGGCGCGACACCTTGCGTGTGCCCGATGCCGGTGACGAGGCGGCCGCCTGGGTCAGTGGCTTCATCGGCAAACCGACTCGCCTTGTGCAGATACCGCTGGACCGCGCGCGCACCACGCAGGCGGGCTACGGCAAGGACGACGATCAGGTGGCGTTCGCCGATGGTTTCCCCTTGTTGCTGATTGGCCAGGCCTCCCTCGAGGATTTGTCGAACAAGGTCGGGCGCCCGTTGGAAATGCTGCGCTTTCGGCCGAACCTGGTGATCGAGGGCGCCGAGGCTTTCGCCGAGGACAACTGGAAGCGAATCCGCATTGGCGAGGTCGAGTTCCGCGTGGTCAAGCCGTGTTCACGCTGCATCCTGACCACCATCGATCCGCAGACCGGCGTGCGCAGCGACGACCGTGAACCGTTCGCGACCTTGCAGAAATACCGGGCCCGGGAAGAGGGGGCGATGTTCGGCCAGAACCTGGTCAACGACGGTAACGGTCAACTCGAAGTGGGCATGCCGGTGACCGTGCTGGAATAAACGAGCCTGAATGAAAAATGCCCGTGTCCTGGGACACGGGCATTTTTTTTGCGCTTGAAATCGCAGGGTTAGCCGCGGTATTCGCACAGGTAAGCGGTGTCGACGGCCACTTTCAGCTGGAACTTGCTGTTGGCGGGCACGTTGAACTGGCTGCCGGCGTCGAAGGTTTCCCAGTCGCTGCTGTCTGGCAGCTTGACGGTGAGGGCGCCGCTGACCACGTGCATGATTTCCCGTTGGCTGGTGCCGAATTCGTATTCGCCCGGAGCCATGACGCCGATGGTCGCCGGACCTTCAGCGGTGCCGAACGCGATCGACTTGACGGTGCCGTCGAAGTACTCGTTGACTTTGAACATGGGCGATTCCTCGAAAAGGGCTGAAAAAGGCCGGCCAGTATGCACAAGGCCCCGGGCCGCGTCACCTCTCTAGAGGGGCAGAATCAGCGGTAACAGACGTGCTGTATTGCGCGCATCCTCCAGCGCCCGGTGCTGTTGGCCGTTGAACTGCAATCCCGCCAGTTGCAGTGCGCCGTTGAGGCCCAGCGGGCGATCCAGCCTCCTGGCCTTGGCAAAGCGCTGCTTGAGGTTCATGTGCGGTACGCGGCTCAGCTGGCTGTCGAGTTGCAGGCGCTGCCATTCCTGAACCAGTTGCTTGCGGTCGTAGTCGCCCCAACTGGCCCAGCCTTCCAGGCGCGAGTGATGCTGGCCCAGCCAGCGTTCGAAAGATGGCCAGACTTCGGTCAAGGGTTGTGCGCTGTCGATGTTGGCCTGGGTGATGTGGGTCAGCTCCCGGCAAAACGCCGTGAGCAGCGGCCGCCGCAGCGGGCGCACGAATCGCTGGAAATGGTCCTGCTCGCGTCCTTGGCGATCCACCAGCGTGGCGCCGATTTCGATGATTTCCATTTCCGTGACCGGCCAACCGCCTTCATCGGTGGTGGCTTCCAGGTCAATGACCAGCCAATGAGGCATTGCAGGGTTCCTGATATCCGCGTGCTGATGCGCTTGAGCGTAGCCAAAGCCGACGCATCCGCCTAGCGGGTTATTCGACCTCCAGTAAAATCTGCCGGTTTTTCACCTGGTCGCCCACCCTCACCTGCAAGCGCTTGAGCACGCCATCAATGCCGGATTTCAGCGGATGCTCCATCTTCATGGCTTCGAGCACCACCAGCAGTTGGCCTTTGCTCACCGGACTGCCTTCTGTCACCAGCACATCGACGATCGCTCCGTCCATCGGCGCCTTGAGCGTGCCGGAGCTGGCGCTCGCCTGACGGCTGACCTGCGCCTGTGTGCGGTCCACCAGGCGCAGGCTGCCGGGGCGGGAAAACAGCCAGAGCTGTCCGTCTTCGAGGCGATAGGCATGGCGCTGGCGCAGGCCATCGATTTCCAGGGTGGCCCAGTGCCCGTCGCAGTGAATCACACTCAGGGCGAGCACCCGCGTGCCGACCTCGACGCGATAAGGTTCGCCTGCGACCGCGTTGATCTGCACCGGCCAGTCCTGATCCTCGACACCGATGCGGTACTTCAGCGGCACGCTGGCGTTGTTGCGCCAACCGGCCCGTGCGCCGGGATGAGCCTGGGCCGAGGTGTGATGGAACAGCGCCGCTGCCGTCGCCAGTTCTTCGGCGCCGGGAACATGAGGGTGCAGGCACGGATGGTCGGCGAAAAATGTCGGAATGAAGCCGGTGCTGAACGTCCCGCTGATGAACTGTGGGTGGTCCAGCAGGCTGGCGAGCAGGCGCTGATTGCTCGGCAGGCCCAGCAGCACGCTGTCCTGCACCGCCCGCAGCAACTTGCGCCGGGCCTCTTCCCGGGTCGCGCCATGGGCAATGAGCTTGCCCAGCATCGGGTCATAGAACGGGCTGACGTGCTGTCCTTCGACCAGGCCATGGTCGATGCGCACGCCGTTTTGCAGGGCCGGCTGCCAGGCGACGACGCGTCCGGTCTGCGGCAGGAATCCCTGGGTCGGATCTTCGGCATACAGGCGCACTTCCATGGCGTGGCCGCTGAGTTGCACCTGCTCCTGGCGCAACGGCAGCGGCTGCCCCTGAGCGATGTGCAGTTGCCAGGCCACCAGGTCCAGGCCGGTGATCAGTTCGGTGACCGGATGCTCCACCTGCAACCGGGTGTTCATCTCCAGAAAGTAGAACTGCCCACGCGCGTCCAGCAGAAACTCCACGGTGCCGGCGCCCACGTAATTCACCGCCCGACCGGCCTTGAGCGCCGCTTCGCCCATGGCCTGGCGCAGTTCGGCGGTCATGACCGGGCAGGGCGCTTCCTCGATGACTTTCTGGTGACGACGCTGGATCGAACAGTCGCGCTCACCGAGGTAGATCAGGTTGCCGTGCTGATCGCCGAACAGCTGGACTTCGACGTGGCGCGGATCGATCAGGGCTTGTTCGAGGATCAGTTCATCGCTGCCGAACCCATTCAAGGCTTCCGAGCGCGCGGTGCGAACCTGCGCCAGCAAGTCCGCGGCATCGTGCACCAGGCGCATGCCGCGCCCGCCACCGCCGGCGCTGGCCTTTATCATCAGCGGAAAGCCGATGCGTTCGGCTTCGCGGCTCAGCGTCGCGTCGTCCTGCTCGGCGCCCTGATAGCCCTTGATGCAGGGGACGCCGGCGTCGAGCATGGCCAGTTTCGACAGGCGTTTGCTGCCCATCAGCTCGATGGCGTCGGGGCTCGGGCCGATGAAGGTGAGGCCGGCCTGCTGGCAGGCGCGCGCGAAGCCGGCGTTTTCAGAGAGAAAACCGTAACCGGGGTGGATCGCGTCGGCGCCGCTGCGGCGGGCGGCCTCGAGAATGGCCGCCGTGTTCAGATAGGACTGCTGCACCGGGGCCGGGCCGATGTTGACGGCTTCGTCGGCGATTCGTACGTGCAGGGCATCGGCATCGGCGTCGCTGAACACTGCGACGGTGCGATAGCCGAGGGCCTGGGCGGTGCGCTGGATGCGGCAGGCAATTTCACCGCGATTGGCGATCAGGATTTTGTTGAATCCGGGCATTGGGCTGTTCCTCGAGTGTTGATGTTGCCGGTCAGGCCGTCATCGCGAGCAGGCTCGCTCCCACAGTGGCAACGCATTCAAGTGTGGGAGCGAGCCTGCTCGCGATGCCTTTCAACAGGACCACCCCGGTTTGCGTTTCTGCACGAAGGCGATGGTGCCCTCGGTTCCTTCCGCGCCAGTCACCGCTTCACTGAACCACTCGGCCGCCTGATCGAGCAGTTCATCCGACGGCTGCAGCGCACTGGCCAGCAGCAACTGCTTGGTGGCCGCATTCGCCCCCGGGGCGCAGCACAACACATGGGCCAACACTTCATCGAGGCGTTCGGCCAGGGCCTGCGGGTCCTGTTCGACAAAGTGCACCAGGCCCATGCGACGTGCCTGCATGCCATCGAAGCGTGCGGCGGTCAGGGCCAGCCGACGGGCCTGGGTCAAGCCGATACGCTGGACCACGAAAGGCGCGATCTGCGCGGGCAGCAGGCCGAGGCTGGTTTCCGGCAGGCCGAACTGCGCCTTATGATCGGCGATGGCGATGTCACTGACGCAAGCCAGGCCAAAACCACCGCCGAGCACCGCCCCTTGCAGCACCGTGACCACCACTTGCGGCGCGTGTTGCACCGCTTGCAGCAGCGAGCCGAACGCGCGGTTCAGGTCGCGATAGGCGCCCGGTCCCTGGGCACGGGCAGCGGCCATGTCCTTGATGTCGCCACCGGCGCAGAAATGCCCGTCGGCCCCGCCCATCACCAGGGCGCGGATCGCCCGGTCATCACGGGTGGCCGCCAGCACCGAACGCAGTTCGGCGACCATTTGCAGGCTCATGGCATTGCGGCTTTGCGGGCGGTTGAGGGTGATGTGCAGCACGCCGTTATGCTGTTCGAGCAACAACGTCTGGCAATCCGGCAGGGGGCTCATTTCTTTTTCCCCGGCAGGATGCCCATGAGTTTGCAGATGATCCCCAGCATGATTTCGTCGGCCCCGCCGCCGATGGAGACCAGCCGCACATCGCGGTAGGCGCGGGCCACCGGGTTGTCCCACATGAAGCCCATGCCGCCCCAATATTGCAGACAGCTGTCGGTGACTTCCCGGCCCAATCGTCCGGCCTTGAGCTTGGCCATCGAGGCCAGACGCGTGACGTCCTGGCCTCTGACGTATTGCTCGGTGGCCTGGTAGACCAGCGCGCGCAGGCATTCGATTTCCGTTTGCAGTTCGGCCAGGCGGAAGTGAATGACCTGGTTGTCGATCAGCGCGCTGCCGAACGTCCTGCGCTCCTTGCAGTACTCGATGGTGCTGTCGACGCAATACTCCAGGCCCTTGATCATGTTGGCCGCGCCGAACAGGCGTTCTTCCTGGAATTGCAGCATCTGCATCATGAACCCCGCGCCTTCATGACCGATGCGGTTGCGTTGCGGGACGCGCACGTTGTCGAAAAACACCTGGGCGGTTTCCGAACTGCGCATGCCCAGCTTGTCCAGATGCGAGCTGAGGCTGATGCCCGGGGTGTTCATCGGCACCATGATCAGCGACTTGTTGACGTGCGGCTTGTCATCCGAGGTGTTGGCCAGCAGGCAGATGAAATCGGCGCTTGGCGAGTTGGTGATCCACATTTTGCTGCCGTTGATCACGTAGTCGTCGCCGTCCTTGCGGGCGCTGGTTTTCAAACCGGCAACGTCGGAACCGGCACCGACCTCGGACACCCCGATGCAACCGACCTGCTCGCCGCTGATCGCCGGGCGCAGGAACTGCTCGCGCAATTCATCGGAGCCGAACCGCGCCAGCGCCGGGGTGCACATGTCGGTCTGCACGCCGATGGACATCGGGATCCCGCCGCAATGGATGGTGCCGAACTCTTCGGCGGCGACGATCGAATAGCTGTAGTCGAGGCCCATGCCGCCGAATTTTTCCGGTTTGGAAATCCCCAGCAAGCCGAGTTCACCGGCCTTGCGCAGGACCTCGTGGATGGGAAAACGCCCGGCCTTTTCCCATTCTTCGACGTGCGGGTTGATCTCGTGATCGACGAACTGGCGCACGGTACGGCGCAGTGCTTCGTGTTCCTGGGTGAAGATCATTTTTATTGTTCTCCTCTGGCCGGCTCAGAACCGGGCTACGCCAAAACTGTTGGTGTGCAGTGGCCGCACGTCGGCCTCATGACAGATGTCCAGCAAGTAACCGAGCAGGGTGCGGGTGTCTCGCGGGTCGATCAGACCGTCGTCCCACAGGCTGGCGCTGCCGTACAGCGCGGTGGACTGGCTGTCGAGTTTCTGCGCGGTGACCTGCTCCAGCATGTCGAGCATTTTCGGATCGGGTGTCAGCCCGTCCTTGAGCTGCCTGGCCTCGGTGACGATGCGCAGCACCTTGCCGGCCTGAGCGCCGCCCATCACCGCCGTGCGGCTGTTGGGCCAGGCGAAAATGAAGCGTGGATCCAGGCCTCGACCGCACATTGCGTAGTTGCCGGCGCCATAGGAACCGCCGACGACGATGGTCAGTTTCGGCACCCGCGCATTGGCCACCGCCTGGATCATCTTGGCGCCGTGCTTGATCACACCCTGTTGCTCGGACTCGGTGCCGACCATGAAACCGGTGGTGTTATGGAAGAACAGCAGGGGTGTGCGGCTCTGGTCGCAGAGTTGAATGAACTGCGCGGCCTTGCTCGCGCCTTTGGGCGTGATCGGGCCATTGTTGCCGATGAAGCCGCAGGCGCGACCCTCGATCTGCAAGTGGCCGCAGACGGTCTGTTGATCGAACTCGCCCTTGAACTCGAGGAAGTTCGAACCGTCAGCGATCCGCGCGATGATTTCGCGTACGTCGTAGGGTTTTTTCGGGTCGTCGGGAATCAGCCCGAGCAGTTCATCGATGGGGTAGCGCGGCGGCTGCCACTGGCGTTCGGGTAACCAGGGCAACTGAGCGTTCCAGGCCAGCATCGCGACAATCTCGCGCACCTGGCGCACGCCGTCGGCATCGTTTTCCGCCAGGTACTCGGCGGTGCCTGCTGTTTGCGCGTGCATTTCGGCGCCACCGAGTTCCTCATCGGTGGCCACCTCACCGGTGGCGGCCTTGAGCAACGGCGGTCCGGCGAGAAACAGCTTGGCCTTGCCACGCACGACCACCACGTAATCCGAGAGCCCCGGCTGATAGGCGCCACCCGCCGTGGCCGAGCCGTGGACGACGGTGATCTGCGGCAGGCCCAGGGCCGACATCCGCGCCTGATTGGCAAAGCTGCGTGCGCCTTCGACGAAAATCTCCGTCGCATAATTGAGGTTGGCGCCGCCGCTTTCGGCGAGGGTGATCACCGGCAGTTTGTTTTCCATGGCGATCTGTTGCAGGCGCAGGGACTTTTTCAAGCCGCTGGGGGAAATCGTGCCGCCCTTGATCGCGCTGTTGTTGGCAATCACCAGGACCCGGGCGCCGGACACGTAGCCAATGCCGGCGATCAAGCCACCACCGGCCGAGCTGCCGTCCTTGTCGTCATGCAATTTGTAGCCGGCCAGGCTCGCCAGCTCGAGAAACGGCGCGCCGGGGTCGAGCAGCAGGTTGAGACGTTCGCGGGGCAGCAGCTGCCCGCGCTTGTCGAATTTGGGCTTGGCTTCAGCGGCCTTGTCCAGCAGGTTCTGTTCCAGCTGACGGAGGTGCTCCACAGCGGCCAGCATGGCCGTTCGGTTGCGGGCAAACTGTTCGCTGAGCGGGTCGATGTGTGACTCGATCACTGGCATGACTTAGTCCTTGTCCTGAAGCACGTCTGGGAGACAGGCGCGGTGGAAGCCGTTATAGGATTCGCTGTGGGTCGCCTTGTGCAGCGGCCATGCCCGTCCGCCCAGGCTGGCGGCACCGTCGATGCGCAAGGTACTGCCGCTGATGAAGGCGGCGGCGGGGCTGAGCAGGAACACGATCGCCGCGCTGACTTCCGATTCGGTGCCGATGCGCTTGAGCGGCACGTGTTCGCGCAAGGTCGGAATCACTGCCTTGAAGGCGCCTTCGTAGGTGTCCATGCCGCTGGAGGCAATCCAGCCCGGCGCCACCGCATTGACCCGCACGCCGGCGTAACCCCATTCGAACGCCGCGGTCTTGGTCAGGTTATCCATGCCCGAGCGCGCCGCGCCCGAGTGGCCCATGCCGGGCATGCCGCCCCACATGTCGGCGAGCATGTTGACGATGGCGCCGCCGTGTTTGCTCATCGACTGGTTGAACACTTCCCGCGCCATCAGGAAGCCGCCCACCAGATTGGTGCGCATCACGGTTTCGAAACCCTTCTGGTTGATTGCGGCCAGCGTCGACGGAAACTGGCCGCCGGCGTTGTTGACCAACCCATGGATCGGGCCGTGCTGGCGGATCAGCTCACTGACCAGTTGCCTGACCGCCTCCTCTTCGCGGATGTCGCACGCCTGCCAATCGGCGCGACCGCCATCTTCGACAATCTCGGCCGCCACGGCTTCCAGCCGGGCGGCCTTGCGCCCCACCAGCAGCACGTGGGCTCCGAGGGCCGCCAGTTCATGGGCGGTGCAGCGACCGATGCCGCTGCCGCCACCGGTGACGATGATGGTCTGGTCGGCAAACAGATCGGCTTTGAAAATCGAATCGTAGGCCACGGCGGCAGTCCTCTAGTTGACCTGATCGGCGATGTGCGCAGGCACTGGAATCTGAATCTCCAGCAATTGTTGGGCGAAGGCCTTGCCCTGCGGATCGATGCGCAGGCTGGCCACGCCGCCGCCGCCAAGGGCATTTTCCAGAAGGAAGTTGAGGCTGTGGGTTGCAGGCAGGTACCAGCGCTCGACGCGTCCATGGACCGGATCGAGCACGTGGCTCATCCAGTCGACGAGCACTTCCGGGGTCAAGGCCTCGGCGATCCACGGCAGGTACTCCGGCTCGCGGGCGATGACGCCGATGTTGCTGTGATTGCCCTTGTCGCCGGAGCGCGCGACGGCAAGTTTGACCAGCGCCACGCTGGCATCGGCGCGGCCCGTGGGGGGCGGCGGGGCGACCGGCAGGGGCAGGTCCGCGCTGGCGAGGGGGGCGGGGGCGGGCAGGGCGCACGGGTGACGCTGGCCGTCCACCTCGACCTGCAGGGTGCAGGCGCTTTTTTCGATCAGGAACGAAAACAGCCGGATCAGCGGATACACCGTCGGCCGACCGCCGACGATCCCGGTCAACCCTGGCGCCATGCCGGTGGCCGCCTGGGCGATTTCACGGGAGAAGGTGACGAGGGCCCGTTTGTCCGGATGGCGCACGGCGAGCTTGATCACCACTTCGCGGCTGTCGTGGCGCTGGCCGTGGGGGCCATAGGTCGCCTCGCTGCCCAGCAGTTCGATGCTCACCTCGCTGTAGGGAGCCCAACCGCGCTGAAGGAAGATGTCGGAAGTCTTGTTGATGATCGCTTCGCTGACCCGTCGCGCCTTGTCGACGGCATCGATCCCGGCGATCAGGCAACTGGCGGTGCAACGAAAACCGTCCGGGTACGTCGCGCTGACCTTGTACTGGTCGGAAGGCGGCAGGCCTTTGGCGCCATGGACGTGGACCACGTTCTTGCCTTGTTGCGCCAGTTTGACCTGGGTGAAATCGCAGACCACGTCGGGCAGCAGATACGCCTGCGGGTTGCCGATTTCATAGAGCATCTGTTCGCCGACGGTCAGTGGTGTGATCAGCCCGCCGGAGCCTTCGGGTTTGCTGACGATGAACTGGCTGTCGGCGCTGACTTCGACGATGGGAAAGCCGATGTGTTCGTAGTCGGGGACGTCGCGCCAGTCGGTGAAGTTGCCGCCGGTGCATTGGGCGCCGCATTCGATGATATGACCCGCCAGTGCGGCCTGGGCGAGTTTGTCGTAGTCGTGCCAGGACCAGCCGAATTCGTGCACCAGCGCGGCGCTGACCACGGCGCTGTCGACCACGCGGCCGGTAATCACGATGTCGGCCCCCAGACGCAGGGCTTCGACGATGCCCGGCGCGCCCAGGTAGGCGTTGGTGGAAACGCACAGCGCCGGTAATGGCGCGCCACTGAACATTTCCTGGAGGCCGCGACTGGCCAGTTGCTTGAACTGCGGTTGCAAATCATCGCCCAGCAGCACGGCAATTTTCAGCGGCACGCCGGCCTTGTCGCAGGCCGCCTGCAGGGCAGCGGCGCAGGCCTGCGGGTTGACGCCGCCGGCATTGCTGATGACGCGGATCTTCTGTTCGGCCAGTTTTCCCAGCAAGGGGCTGAGGACTTCGATGAAGTCACCGGCGTAACCGGCCTGGGGATCCTTCATCCGCGCACCGGCCATGATCGACAGGGTGATTTCGGCCAGATAATCGAACACCAGGTAGTCCAGGCGCCCACCGTCCACCAATTGTGCGGCAGCCGTCGAGGTGTCGCCCCAGAACGCGCTGGCGCAACCGATGCGAACACTTTCGGGCACAGACCTTTCCATAGTCACCTCCATCGAACGTGCACCGAGACTACCAAGCAAGCGCTTGGTTTGTAAATCCCTTGAACATCTTCTGCCCGAGCGCTTGCTTGGTTGCCTGCGCCAGCTTAAATTGCCCGCGCAACCCCGCTGTTTTGGCGATGGACTCGACTGTAGGAGAGAACGGGTGGATGAGCAAAAAGCCCTGAAGGTCATGCGCGAACTGGTCGACAGCAACCAGTTGACCGACCCGGACAGCGCCCGTGGCAAACTGCTGCAAGTGGCGGCCCACCTGTTTCGCAACAAAGGCTTCGAACGCACGACCGTGCGTGATCTGGCCGGCGCCGTGGGCATTCAGTCGGGAAGCATCTTTCACCACTTCAAGAGCAAGGACGAAATCCTGCGGGCGGTGATGGAAGAAACCATTCGCTACAACACGGCCTTGATGCGCGCGGCCATTGCCGAGGCAGGCAGTGTGCGCGAACGGGTGCTGGCGCTGATCCGCTGTGAGTTGCAGTCGATCATGGGCGGCAGCGGTGAAGCCATGGCGGTGCTGGTGTATGAATGGCGCTCGTTGTCCGAGGACGGTCAGGCCCAGGTGCTGGCGCTGCGCGATATCTACGAGGAGCTGTGGCTGCAGGTGCTGGGGGAGGCCAAGGCCGCCGGTTTCATTCGTGGCGACGTGTTCATCACGCGACGCTTCCTGACCGGTGCATTGTCCTGGACCACCACCTGGTTTCGTCCCGGCGGCAGCCTGAGCCTCGATCAGTTGGCCGATGAGGCATTGATTCTGGTGCTGGAAGAGAAACAATAGTTTGCACAGGACTGCTGGAACTGGCTAAGTGGGCGAAAGCCCCTGGCTTGAATGGATTGATGGGTATGACTGGGGAGTGGGACGTTTTGAGGTCTTCGCCAATTCGGACGGCTTCGCAGCTTTTGCTGGCAGCGCTTGCGACAGGCTGGGTATTGTCGTCTCCGGCCGCACAACTGGTACGTGTCGGTGCCGCGCATTTCCCGCCCTATACCGTGCGCCCGGAATCCGGCGCCGACACGGGCCTGCTGCCGCAGTTGGTGGAGGCGCTCAATGCCTCGCAAACTGACTACCAGTTTGTCCTGGTGCCCACGTCCATTCCGCGACGCTTTGGCGACTTCAAGCAAGGCCGGGTGGACATGGCGATCTTCGAGAACCCGCAGTGGGGCTGGAAGGACATCCCGCACGTCAGCGTCGACATGGGGCTGGAGGACGCCGAGATCTTTGTCGCGCAGCGCCTGCCCAATCGCCAGCAGGACTATTTCGCCGAACTGGCCGGCAAGCGTCTGGCGCTGTTCAGCGGCTATCACTACGAGTTTTCCAATTTCAATGCCGACCCCAAATACCTCGCGCAGAACTACAACGCCACGCTGACTTATTCCCACGACAGCAACCTGCTGATGGTGCTGCGCGGGCGGGCCGACATTGCCCTGGTGACACGCTCCTACCTGAGCGATTACCTGTTGCGCAACGAGAAGGTCGGCGACCAGTTGCTGGTGTCCGAGCGCATCGACCAGATCTATCACCACTACGCCATTCTGCGCCCGGCCGCACCGATCAGCGGCGAGGCCTTCGCGCGGTTGCTGCAAGGGTTGCGCGACAACGGCCAGATGATGAAGATTTTCGATCCGTACAAGATCGCGGTAGTGCCGGTGCCGGGCAACTGAATTCGCACGGCTGATCGCCGCCGCTTAAATTTTTCCCTCTGGCTGACGTCACCTCGTTGAACTGTCGACGAATAACGTGAGCCCGACCCATGCCCGATCTGAATGACCTGAGTGCCCTGGCGCTGCCGACGGGCCAGCGCCTTGTCGCTGAAGAAAGCGAAACCCGCCTGAACCTGAGCCTGGACACGCAGCCGCTGATGACCCTGCGCCTGAGCCATGAGCCCGGGTTGACGCTGCGCGTCGAAGGGCGCTGCGACGCCCAGTCCTTGTGGGCCGCCAGTTACTGGCTGTTTGCCCGCGATGCGTCTTGTCAGCAACTGACCTGGCACCTCGATGAAGCACCTGCCCAAGCCTTGCTCAGCGGCTTGCTGGTGCCGACCGACCACGCCGGCCAGTACCACGGTCAGCGCACGCTGTTCTGGCAGTTGCCGCAGCCGTGGCTGGGCAATGCGCTGACCGCCTGCTACCCGCAGCACTGGGTGATCAGCGGCGGCAAGCGTCATCCGTTGCGCCCGATGAAACCGCGAGGCGAAGTCTATCGGCGCTTCGACGCCCGGCTGGGAGCGTGGATTTCCCTGCGAACCCTGGACATCGAGCTGGACCTTGCACGGTTCAACCGCTGGCAGAACAGCGCGCGGGTGGCGAACTTCTGGCAGGAGGAAGGCAGCCTCGAACAGCATCGCGAGTACCTGGACAAACTCGCGGCCGATCCGCACACCGTGACACTGATCGGCTGTTTCGACGATCAGCCGTTTGCCTATTTCGAAGCCTACTGGGCCAAGGAAGACCGCATCGCGCCGTTCTACGAGGCGGGCGATTACGACCGTGGCATTCACATGCTGGTCGGTGAAGAGCATCATCGCGGCCCGCACAAGGTGGCGAGTTGGCTATCGGCGCTGACCCATTACCTGTTTCTCGACGATCCGCGCACCCAGCGGGTGGTTGCCGAGCCGCGGGCCGATAACGCGAAGATGATCGGCTACCTGCAGGGCCAGCGGTTTCATTGCGAGAAGGAGTTCGACTTTCCGCACAAGCGCGCGGCGTTGATGGTGCTGGGGCGGGAGCGGTTTTTCGAGCGGTGTGGGTTGGCTTGAGGAGAAGGCTTCAAGGCCGGCGGCGATTTTCAGTCAGTCATCGCGAGCAGGCTCGCTCCCACAGGTCGATCGGATGACCCTGTGGGAGCGAGCCTGCTCGCGATGGAGGCGACGCGGTTTCGATACCTACCGCCGAACAGCCGCCCGGCTGCCCGACACCTTGCGGCAATGCACCAGCGCATCGCGAATCATGAAATTCACCAGGGTCGGCGAAACGCCGAGTTCCTTGGCGATGTCCTTTTGCGGCACCCCGTGCAGGCGGTACATCTCGAAGGCGTAGCGGGTGCGGGTCGGCAGTTCCGTCAGCGCGTCGGCGATGTTTTCCAGGGTCGAGAAATTGATGTGCGAGGTTTCGGGTGATGCGCCTTGAATCACCACATTCAATCCCTCCTCTTCCGGCCCGGAATACTTCTGCTCCAGCGCCTGCTTGCGGTAGTGATCGATGGCCAGGTTGCGCACGATCTGAAACAGGTAGCTGAGCTGGGCCTTGATCGAGGAGGTGATCGGCGGTGCCGATTGCAGGCGGAAGAACGCGTCTTGAACCACATCTTCGGCACGCGACCGGCAACCGGTGATGCGCGCGGCAATTTTGACCAGTATCAGTCGATTGTCGACGAATGCCTGAAGTAGCGGTGAATCGCACGTGCTTGTCGATACTTGTTCCGTCATGGAAATCACCTTGCTGCGAATGGGGTCATGGGACGGCAGGTGGGATCGAGGGGCCGTCCGACATATCGAGCGACAAATTATTCTTAATGATAATGATTGTCAAATGAGAAAGAGAAACAATGCATATCAAAGGTGCAGAGTGAGAATTGCGACACATTGACGCGCCCGCTTGTAGTGCGCGCCTGCGGCTTTTTTCGCCGCTCCCACCCCATTGACGATCCAGCCTGCCGACTAATTATTTCAGGACGTCATCCGTTCTCATTGGTGAATGGCTGCGGGCGCGAGCCCCGGTCAAAACAGCATTGCCAATGCCTTGCGTGGTCGGCGAAGACCACGTCCCGCATGCCCCTGAAGGGCGTGACATCCGCTCATCGATACCACTTGCAAGCCGAATTCAGGCAGGAAACCTCATGACCGACGCGTTCGAAATCCCTAGCACACTGGTCCAAGCCCTTCAGCGCCGCGCGGCCCTGACGCCGGATCGGGTGGCCTTGCGTTTTCTCGCCGAAACCCCGGATCAGGCAGTGGTGCTCAGCTATCGCGAACTGGACCGGCGGGCCCGCACGATTGCCGGGGCGTTGCAGGCCGAGGCGGAGTTCGGTGATCGTGCGGTGCTGTTGTTCCCCAGTGGTCCGGACTACGTCGCGGCCTTCTTCGGCTGCCTGTATGCCGGCGTAATCGCGGTGCCGGCCTATCCGCCGGAATCGGCCAGGCGTCATCACCAGGAACGCCTGCTGTCGATCATCGGCGATGCCGGGCCGCGCCTGTTGCTGACCAGTGCCGGGCTGCGCGATGCCTTGCAACAGATAGACGGCGCGCCGCCGCTGTTGTGCGTCGACACCCTCGACAGCGTCCTGGCCGAACGCTGGGTCGAGCCGCACCTGCCGCACGACCACATCGCTTTCCTGCAATACACCTCCGGTTCGACGGCACTGCCCAAGGGCGTGCAAGTCAGCCACGGCAACCTGGTGGCCAACGAATTGCTGATCCGCCATGGCTTCGGCATCGATGTGAACCCTGACGATGTGATCGTCAGCTGGCTGCCGCTGTACCACGACATGGGCCTGATCGGCGGCCTGCTGCAGCCGATCTTCAGCGGCGTGCCCTGCGTATTGATGTCGCCGGCGTACTTCCTCGGCCGGCCGTTGCGCTGGCTGGAAGCAATCAGCGAATACGGCGGCACCATCAGCGGCGGGCCGGACTTCGCCTATCGCCTGTGCAGCGAGAGGGTCAGCGAGTCGGCACTGGAGCGCCTCGACCTCAGCGGCTGGCGTGTCGCGTATTCCGGGTCCGAACCGATTCGCCTCGACACCCTGGAGCGTTTCGCCGAGAAGTTCGCCAGTTGTGGTTTTACCTCGGACAGCTTCATGGCGTCCTATGGCCTGGCGGAAGCCACGTTGTTCGTTGCCGGCACACCGCGCGGCCATGGCATCGGCCATCTGCGGGTGGATGAACAGGCACTGGCGCAACACCGTGTCGAGCCGGGCGAGGGCAGCGCGATCATGAGCTGCGGCATCGGGCAGCCGGGCCACGCGGTGCTGATTGTCGATCCCGTGACGCTCGACGAACGGGCCGGACAGGCGGTCGGCGAAGTCTGGGCCAGCGGGCCAAGCATCGCCCAGGGCTACTGGCGCAACCCCGAGGCCAGCGCCGGGACCTTTGTCCAGCACCAGGGCAAGACCTGGCTGCGCACCGGTGACCTGGGGTTCATGCACGAGGGTGAGCTGTTCATTACCGGTCGCCTGAAAGACATGCTGATCGTACGCGGCCACAACCTGTACCCGCAGGACATCGAACAGACGGTCGAGCGGGAAGTGGAAGTGGTGCGAAAAGGTCGGGTCGCGGCGTTCGCCGTGACGGTCGACGGCCAGGAGAGCATAGGCATCGCGGCGGAAATCAGCCGCAGCGTGCAGAAGATCCTGCCGCCCGAGGCGCTGATCAAGGCCATCCGACAGGCCGTGGCCGAGGCCTGTCAGGAAGCCCCGGGCGTGGTGGTGCTGCTCAATCCGGGGGCCTTGCCGAAAACCTCCAGCGGCAAGTTGCAGCGCTCGGCCTGCCGCAGTCGCCTGGACGATGGCAGTCTCGACAGCTATGCGCTGTTCCCGTCGGCGACCCCTGCCGAGCACACACCACCGCAGACCGGTCCTGGACTGCAAAGTCTGATCGGCCAGATCTGGTCCGAACAACTGCACGTGCCGCAGGTCGGCGCCGATGACCACTTCTTCCTGCTCGGCGGCAACTCGATCGCCGCGACCCAGGTGGTGGCGCGGTTGCGCGAAGCGCTGGGTCTGGAGCTGAACCTGCGCCTGCTGTTCGAAGCGCCGACCCTGGGCGCATTCACCGCTGCCGTCATGCAGCAACAACTGGACGGTGGGCTGGCCCAGGGGGCGATCAGCCCGCTGTCGCGCAGCGAAGCGCTGCCGCAATCGCTGGCGCAAAACCGCCTGTGGATCACCTGGCAACTGGACCCGCAGAGCAGCGCCTACAACATCCCCGGTGCCCTGCGCTTGCGCGGCGAACTGGATGAAGCGGCCTTGCTCGCCAGCTTCCAGCACCTGATCGAACGCCACGAATCCCTGCGCACGCGCTTCTTCGAGCGTGATGGCGTGGCGCTGCAGCAGGTCGATGCCGCGACCGCCTTCAATTTGCAGCGGATCGATATCAGCGACCTGCCCGTCGCCGAGCGTGAGGCTCGGGCGCAACAGATCCGTGACGACGAAGCCCGTACTCAGTTCGACCTGGAGAAAGGCCCGTTGCTGTGGGTGACCCTGGTGCGCCTCGATGATGACGAGCACCAGTTGCTGGTGACCCTGCATCACATCATCGCTGACGGCTGGTCGCTGACTGTGCTGATCGACGAATTTTCGCGGCTTTACGCCGCCGCCACCCAGGGGCAACCGGTGGCGCTTGCGCCCTTGACCACCCAGTACGCGGACTACGGCAGCTGGCAGCGCCAGTGGCTGGCGCAGGGGGAGGGCGAGCGGCAACTGGCCTACTGGAAGGCGCAGTTGGGCGATGAACATCCAACCCTGAGCCTGAGCACCGATCACCCGCGCTCGGCGCAACACCTGGGCAGCGCCGCCCGCCACACGGTACGGTTGGAGGCGAGCCTCAGCGAGGCCATTCGCCGGACCGCCCTGGCCTATGAATCCACCCCGTTCATGTTCTTGCTCGCGGCGTTCCAGAGCCTGCTGCACCGCTACAGCGGCCAGCGCGATATCCGCATTGGCGTGCCCAATGCCAACCGCCCGCGCCTGGAAACCCAGGGGCTGATCGGTTTCTTCATCAACACCCAGGTGTTGCGTGCCGAAGTGGATTCGCGCCTGCCGTTCCTTGAACTGCTGGCGCAAACCCGCGCCGCGACCCTGGGCGCCCAGGCCCATCAGGACCTGCCGTTCGAACAACTGCTCGAAGCGTTCCCCCAGGCCCGCGAGCAGGGCCTGTTCCAGGTGATGTTCAATCACCAGCAACGGGACCTCGGGGCCCTGCGGCGCCTGCCGGGCCTGCTTGCCGAAGAACTGCCGTGGCACAGCCGCGAAGCCAAGTTCGATCTGCAACTGCACAGCGAGGAGGATCGTCACGGGCGCTTGAGCCTGTCCTTCGACTACGCCAGCGAACTGTTCGACGCTGCGACCATCGAGCGCCTGGCCGGGCACTTCGGCCACCTGCTGCGCGCGGTCTGTGCACAACCGTCAACCGCCGTCGGTGACCTGCCGTTGATGAAGCCGGACGAGCTCGAGCAACAAGCGCACTGGAGCGTTGCGCCGTGCAACCCAGCCAGCCGATGGCTGCCGGAACTGCTCTGCGAACAGGCGCGCCGGACCCCGCAACAGACGGCGTTGATCTGGGAGGGTGGCCAGCTGGATTTCGCCGGGCTGCACGCCCAGGCCAACCGGCTGGCGCATTACCTGCGCGACAAAGGCGTGGGGCCGGACGTGTGCGTGGCCATCGCCGCCGAACGCTCGCCGCAACTGTTGATCGGCTTGCTGGCAATCATCAAGGCCGGTGGGGCCTACGTGCCGCTGGACCCGGATTACCCTGTCGAACGTCTCGCCTACATGCTGCGCGACAGCGGCGTGGAGCTGCTGCTGACGCAAACCCCGTTGCTCGACCGCCTGCCGGCTGCCGACGGTGTCTGCGTGATCGCCATGGACGCGCTGCACCTGGAGAACTGGCCGAGCCAGGCGCCGGGCTTGCATGTGCACGGCGACAACCTGGCGTATGTGATTTACACCTCCGGCTCCACCGGGCAACCCAAAGGCGTCGGCAACACCCACGCCGCCCTGGCCGAACGCCTGCAATGGATGCAGGACAGCTATCGCCTGGACGACAGCGACGTGTTGATGCAGAAGGCCCCGATCAGTTTCGACGTGTCGGTCTGGGAATGCTTCTGGCCGCTGATCACCGGCGCGCGCTTGCTGATCGCCGGCCCCGGCGAGCATCGCGATCCGCACCGCATTGCCCAATTGGTGCAGCAGTTCGGTGTGACCACGCTGCACTTCGTGCCGCCGCTGCTGGCGTTGTTCATCGATGAACCGCTCAGCGCCGAGTGCACCAGTCTGCGCCGAGTATTCTCCGGCGGCGAAGCCTTGCCGGCCGAGTTGCGCAGCCGAGTGCTGGAACACCTGCCGGCGGTGCAACTGCACAACCGCTATGGCCCGACCGAAACCGCGATCAACGTCACCCACTGGCATTGCACGAACTTCGATGGCGAGCGCTCACCGATTGGCCGGCCATTGGGCAACGTGATCTGCCGGATCCTCGACGCCGACCTCAACCCGCTGCCGGTCGGGGTGCCGGGTGAGTTGTGCATCAGCGGCATCGGGCTGGCGCGCGGCTACCTCGGGCGCCCTGGCCTGACCGCCGAACGTTTTGTGGTCGACCCGGTGGGCGGGGCGGGCGCGCGCCTGTACCGCACCGGCGACCGGGCCCGCTGGACGGCCGATGGGGTGATCGAATACCTCGGCCGCCTCGACCAGCAGGTCAAGTTGCGTGGTTTCCGGGTCGAGCCGGAAGAAATCCAGGCTCGCCTGCTCACCCAGCAGGGCGTCGCCCAAGCCGTGGTGCTGGTGCGCGAGACCGCCGCCGGTGCTCAGTTGATCGGCTACTACACTGCAGCGCTCACCGATGAAACCGAAGCGGCGCAAAGCGCCCGCCTGAAAACCGCGCTGGCCGCCGAGTTGCCGGACTACATGGTGCCGGCGCAGCTCCTGCGTCTGCACGAAATGCCCCTGAGCCCCAGCGGCAAACTCGACCGCCGCGCCTTGCCCGAACCGAGCTGGCAGGGGGCCGAACATGTCGAGCCGGTCACGGCGCTGGAGCAGCAGGTCGCCGCGATCTGGCGCGAAGTCCTGGGGTTGGCGCAGGTCGGCCTGCGCGACGACTTCTTTGCCCTCGGCGGCCACTCGCTGCTGGCCACGCAAATCATCTCGCGCACCCGTCAGGCCTGCGACGTCGAATTACCGTTGCGCGCGTTGTTCGAACACAGCGAACTGGGTGCATTCGCCGAGCAGGTCCGGTTGATCCAGGCCAGCGGCCGCACCAACCAGCAACCGCCGATCGAGAAAGTCGACCGCAGCCAACCGGTGCCGCTGTCCTACTCCCAGCAGCGCATGTGGTTCCTCTGGCAGATGGAGCCGGACAGCCCGGCCTACAACGTTGGCGGCATGGCTCGCTTGCGCGGGGTACTGGATGTCGGGCGTTTCGAGACGGCGTTGCAGGCGCTGATCCTGCGTCACGAAACCCTGCGCACCACGTTCCCGAGCGTCGATGGCGTGGCGCAGCAGCGGGTCCACCCGCAAACCGGCGTGCGCATGGACTGGCAGGATTTCTCGGCGCTGGACGTCGACCTGCGTGAGCAACGGGTGCAGGCACTGGCGGACAGCGAAGCACACCGGCCTTTCAACCTGGAAACCGGACCGCTGCTGCGTGCCTGTCTGGCCAAGACCGCCGAGCAGGAACACTACCTGGTGCTGACCTTGCACCACATCGTGACCGAAGGCTGGGCGATGGATATTTTCGCCCGCGAACTCAGCGCGCTCTACGAAGCCTTTGTCGATGACCGCGAGTCGCCGCTGGCGCCGTTGCCGGTGCAATACCTGGATTACAGCGTCTGGCAGCGCCAGTGGCTGGAGTCCGGCGAGCGCCAGCGCCAGCTCGATTACTGGACCGCGCAACTGGGCCGTGAACATCCGTTGCTGGAACTGCCGGCCGACCGTCCGCGCCCACCGGTGCAAAGCCATCGGGGCGAGCTGTTCCGTTTCGACCTGAGCGACGACCTCGCGGCGCGGGTTCGGGCCTTCAATGCCCGCAACGGCCTGACCCTGTTCATGACCATGACCGCCACCCTGGCGCTGCTGCTTTACCGCTACAGCGGCCAGACCGACCTGCGCATCGGCGCGCCGGTGGCCAACCGCATCCGCCCGGAAAGCGAAGGGCTGATCGGGGCGTTCCTCAATACCCAGGTCCTGCGTTGCCGGCTCGACGGGCAGATGTCGGTCGGCGAATTGCTGGAGCAGGTACGCCAAACCGTCATTGAAGGCCAGTCCCATCAGGACCTGCCGTTCGATCATCTGGTGGAGGCGCTGCAGCCGCCGCGCAGTGCCGCGTATAACCCGCTGTTCCAGGTGATGTGCAACGTGCAGCGCTGGGAGTTCCAGCAAAGCCGCCGGCTCGACGGCATGACGGTCGAGTACCTGGCCAACGATGCGCGGGCGACCAAGTTCGACCTCAACCTGGAGGTCACCGACCTCGATCATCGCCTGGGTTGCTGCCTGACCTACAGCACCGACCTGTTCGACGAGCCGCGCATCGCACGCATGGCCGGGCATTGGTGCAACCTGCTGCAAGCGCTGGTTGCCGATCCGCAGCAGCGGCTGAGCGAGGTGCCCTTGCTGCCCGTCGCCGAGCAACGGCAGTTGTTCGAGAGCCTGGGTGTCGGGCCCGGCGAACATCGCCTCGACCAATGCCTGCATCAGCTGTTCGCCGAGCAGGCACGGCTGCGCAAGGATGCACCGGCGCTGACGTTCGCCGGGCAGACCCTGAGCTACGCCGAACTCGACAGCCGTGCCAATCGCCTGGCCTGGATGCTGCGTGAACGCGGCGTCGGCCCGCAGGTGCGCGTCGGCCTGGCGCTTGAGCGTTCGCTGGAAATGGTCATTGGTTTGCTGGCGATCCTCAAGGCTGGTGGTGCCTACGTGCCACTGGACCCGGAATACCCGCTCGACCGCCTGCATTACATGATCGAAGACAGCGGCGTCGGCTTGCTGCTCAGTGATGCGGCGATGTTTGCCGCGTTGGGCGAGCTGCCGTCGACCATCGCCCGCTGGTGCCTGGAAGAAGACGCGGCGCAACTGGCCGATTACCCGGCCACCGAACTGCCTTTCATCAGCCTGCCGCAACATCAGGCGTACCTGATCTACACCTCCGGCTCCACCGGCAAACCCAAGGGCGTGGTGGTGTCCCACGGTGAAATCGCCATGCATTGCCAGGCCGTCATCGAGCGCTTCGGCATGCGCCCGGACGATTGCGAGCTGCACTTCTATTCGATCAATTTCGATGCGGCGACCGAGCGCCTGCTGGTGCCCCTGTTGAGCGGCGCGCAAGTCGTCCTGCGAGCGCAGGGCCAGTGGGACGCCGAGGAAATCTGCGGGCTGATCCGCCGCCATCACATCAACATCCTGGGTTTCACCCCCAGCTATGGCAGCCAGCTCGCGCAGTGGCTGGCGACGCAAGGCCAAACCCTGCCGGTGCGCATGTGCATTACCGGCGGTGAAGCCTTGACCGGCGAACACCTGCAGCGAATTCGCGCGGCGTTCACCCCGAGCCTGTTCTTCAACGCCTACGGCCCGACCGAAACCGTGGTCATGCCGCTGGCCAGCCTGGCGCCGCCGGTGCTGGAAGAAGGGCTGGGCAGCGTGCCGATCGGCAGCGTGATCGGCGCCCGCGTGGCGTACATTCTCGATGCCGACCTGGCGCTGGTGCCGCCAGGCGCGACCGGCGAGCTGTATGTCGGCGGGGCCGGCCTGGCCCAGGGTTATCACCAACGTGCGGATATCACGGCGGAGCGCTTCGTCGCCGACCCGTTCGCCAATGGCGGCGAGCGCATGTACCGCACCGGCGACCTGGTGCGTCAGCGCGCCGACGGTCTGGTGGAATACCTCGGGCGCATCGACCATCAAGTGAAGATTCGCGGCTTCCGTATCGAGTTGGGCGAGATCGAAACCCGTCTGCTGGAGCATGCCGCAGTCCGTGAGGCGGTGGTGCTGGCGCTCGACGCGCCAAGCGGCAAACAACTGGTCGGCTACCTGGTCGCCGACGTCGCCGAAGGGGACGACGGGCAACAGGCCGAGCTGCGCGAAGCGCTCAAGGCTCACCTGAAATCCCAACTGCCGGAATACATGGTGCCCACGCACCTGATCCTGCTGGCGAGCATGCCGTTGACCGCCAACGGCAAGCTCGACCGCCGTGCGTTGCCGGCACCGGACCCGGAGCTCAATCGTCAATGCTACGTGGCGCCGAGCAACCTGCTGGAACAGACGCTGGCGCAGATCTGGTGCGACGTGCTGAACGTCGCGCAGGTCGGTCTCAACGACAACTTCTTCGAACTGGGCGGTGACTCGATCCTGTCGATCCAGGTGGTCAGTCGTGCGCGGCAACAGGGCATTCACTTCAGCCCGCGCGACCTGTTCCAGCACCAGACTGTGCAAACCCTGGCCGCCGTCGCCAGTCGTGCCGAGCAGGTCATCGCCGAGCAGGGCCTGCTCAGCGGCGAATCGCGCCTGACGCCGATCCAGCACTGGTTCTTCGACACCGCTATTGCCCAGCGCCAGCACTGGAACCAGGCAGTGCTGCTGGAACCGAACGGGGTGCTCGAGCCCCATCGCCTGGAGCAGGCGCTGCTGGCGGTGATCGAACAGCATGATGCCTTGCGCCTGCGCTTCAGCCAGGCTTCGGGCGCCTGGACGGCGGTGCACCAGGACGTGTCCGATCTGCCGGTGCTGTGGCAGGTGCGGGTGACGTCCATGGACAAATGCGCAGCGCTGTTCGCGGACGCGCAACGCAGCCTCGACCTCGAACAGGGGCCGCTGATGCGGGTGCTGCTGATCGATGGCCCTGAAGGGCAGCAACGGTTGTTCCTGGCGATCCACCATCTGGTGGTGGATGGCGTGTCATGGCGTGTGTTGCTGGACGACCTGCAGACGGTGTATCGGCACCTGGAGGCCGGGCAATCGGTGAAACTGCCGGCGAAAACCAGCGCCTTCAAGGACTGGACCGCACGCCTGCAGGCCTATGCCAGCAGCGAATCCCTGCGCGAGGAGCTGGGCTGGTGGCAAGCGCAACTGGCCGGGCCGAGTGCCGATCTGCCGTGCGATCGCCCCGACGGCGGGCGGCAGAATCGCCATGCCGAAACGGTCAGCGTGCGCCTCGATGCCGACTGCACCCGGCAATTGTTGCAGCAGGCGCCCAGCGCCTATCGCACCCAGGTCAACGACCTGTTGCTGACCGCCCTGGCCCGCGTGCTGTGCCGCTGGAGCGGCCACGACTCGGCGTTGATTCAACTGGAGGGCCACGGGCGTGAGACGCTGTTCGATGACATCGACCTGACCCGTACGGTCGGCTGGTTCACCAGCGCTTACCCGCTGCGCCTGACCCCGGTGAGCATCGAGGAAGCCGCCGGGCAGGGCGCCTCGATCAAGGCGATCAAGGAGCAACTGCGCGGTGTGCCCCACAAGGGGCTGGGTTATGGCGTGTTGCGTTACCTGGCGGATCAGCCGTGCCGCGAGGCCATGGCCGCGCTGCCGATGGCGCCGATCACCTTCAACTACCTGGGCCAGTTCGACCAGAGCTTCGGCGCGCAGGCGCTGTTCCGTCCGCTGGACGAGCCAGTCGGCGCCGCTCACGACCCGCACGCGCCGCTGCCCAACGAACTGAGCGTCGACGGTCAGGTCTATGGCGGCGAACTGGTGCTGCGCTGGACCTTCAGCGCCGAACGCCATGATGCGCAGACCATCAGCGAGCTGGCGGATGCCTATCTGGGCGAGTTGCAGAGCCTGATCGACCATTGCCTGCGCGACGACACCGGAGGCCTGACCCCGTCGGACTTCCCACTGGCGAGGTTGACCCAGGCGCAACTCGATGCCTTGCCGATTGCCGCAGCGGCCATCGAAGACGTCTACCCGCTGACACCGATGCAGGAGGGCATGCTGCTGCACACCCTGCTCGAGCCGGGCACCGGTCTCTACTACATGCAGGACCGCTATCGCATCAACAGCGAACTCGACCCGCAGCGTTTCGCCCAGGCCTGGCAAGCGGTGATCGCCCGTCACGAAGCCTTGCGTGCGTCGTTCTGCTGGAACGTTGGCGAAGACATGCTGCAAGTCATCCACAAGCCGGGCAGCACGCCAATCGAGTACCTCGACTGGTGTGACATCGCTGACGACGAGCAGGAGCCGAAGCTGCAACGCCTGCTCAGGAGCGAACGCGAAGCCGGTTTCGACTTGCTCAACCAGGCGCCATTCCACCTGCGCCTGATTCGCGTCGGCGCAGCGCGCTACTGGTTCATGATGAGCAACCACCACATCCTCATCGATGCCTGGTGCCGCTCGCTGCTGATGAGCGATTTCTTCGAAATCTACAGGGCCCTGGGCGAAGGCCGCGAAGCGCAACTGACGGCGGCGCCGCGGTATCGCGACTACATCGGCTGGTTGCAACACCAGAGCCTGGCCGAGGCGCGGCAGTGGTGGAAAGCCAATCTGCAAGGCTTCGAACGGACCACGCCAATCCCCAGCGACCGCCCGTTCCTGCGCGAACACGCCGGCGACAGCGGCGGCATGATCGTCGGTGACCGCTACACAAGGCTCGACGCCCGCGACGGTGCGCGATTGCGTGAGCTGGCGCAGGCCCATCAGTTGACCATCAACACTTTCGCCCAGGCAGCCTGGGCCCTGGTGCTGCGGCGCCTGAGCGGTGATCGCGACGTGCTGTTCGGCGTGACGGTGGCCGGACGGCCGGTGGAGATGCCGGAGATGCAACGCACCGTCGGCCTGTTCATCAACAGCATCGCGCTGCGGGTGAAAATGCCCGGGGACGATCAGCGTTGCAGCGTGCGTCAGTGGCTGACGGCGCTGCTCGACAGCAACATGCAACTGCGTGAGTACGAATACCTGCCATTGGTGAGCATTCAGGAAAACAGCGAGTTGCCCAAGGGCCAGCCGCTGTTCGACAGCCTGTTCGTATTCGAGAACGCCCCGGTGGAGGTGTCGGTGCTGGATCGTGCGCAAAGCCTCAATGCGACGTCGGACTCCGGCCGCACCCACACCAACTTCCCGCTGACGGCCGTGTGTTATCCGGGCGATGACCTTGGCTTGCACCTGTCCTACGACCAGCGTTACTTCGACGAATCGACGGTCGAGCGCATGCTCGGCGAGTTCAAGCGTCTGTTGCTGGCGCTGGTGGAAGGTTTCCATGGCGACATGGCCGACTTGCCGCTGCTGGGCGCCGAGGAACGAGATTTCCTGGTCCACGGTTGCAACCAGAGCAGCCATGATTACCCGCTGGAGCAGAGCTACGTGGCGTTGTTTGAAGCGCAAGTGGCCGCACATCCGCAGCGCATCGCCGCCAGTTGCCTTGACCGCCAACTCGGTTACGCCGAGCTCAACGCGTGCAGCAACCGTCTCGGCCACGCGCTGATCGCAGCCGGGGTCGGGCTGGACCAGCCGGTGGCGTTGCTGGCCGAACGCGGCCTCGATCTGCTGGGGATGATCATCGGCAGCTTCAAGGCGGGCGCGGGTTACCTGCCGCTGGACCCGGGGCTGCCGAGCCAGCGCCTGAGCCGGATCATCGACCTGAGCCGCACGCCTTTGCTGGTCTGTACCCAGGCCTGTCGCGAGCAGGCGCTGGCGTTGCTCGAGGAGTCGGGCTGTGCCCATCGCCCACGGTTACTGGTGTGGGAGGAGGTACAGGCCAGCGATCGCTCGGTGGCCAACCCCGGGATCTACAGCGGCCCGGACAACCTGGCCTACGTGATCTACACCTCCGGTTCGACCGGTTTGCCCAAGGGCGTCATGGTCGAGCAGCGTGGCATGCTCAACAACCAGTTGAGCAAGGTGCCGTACCTGAATCTGAGCGAGGCTGACGTGATCGCGCAGACCGCCTCGCAAAGCTTCGACATTTCGGTCTGGCAGTTCCTCGCCGCGCCGTTGTTCGGTGCGCGGGTGGACATCGTGCCAAATACCCTTGCCCATGATCCACAGGGACTGCTGGCGCATGTGGCGACACAGGGCATTACCGTGCTGGAAAGCGTGCCGTCGCTGATCCAGGGCATGCTCGCCCAGGAGCGCATGAGCCTCGACGGCCTGCGCTGGATGTTGCCGACCGGTGAAGCGATGCCGCCGGAACTGGCCCATCAGTGGTTGCTGCGTTACCCGGACATCGGGCTGGTGAATGCCTATGGCCCGGCGGAGTGTTCGGATGACGTGGCGTTCTTCCGCGTCGACAGGGCCTCGACCCGTGGCAGTTACCTGCCGATTGGCACGCCCACCGACAACAACCGTCTGTACTTGCTGGACGGCGCACTGGAGCTGGTGCCGCTGGGTGCGGTGGGTGAGTTGTGCGTCGCCGGCACCGGCGTCGGGCGCGGTTATGTCAGCGATCCGCTGCGCACCGCGCAGGTGTTCGTGCCCGATCCGTTTGGCGAACCGGGCGCGCGCCTGTATCGCACCGGCGACCTGGCCCGGCGTCGCAGCGACGGCGTGCTGGAGTACGTCGGACGCATCGACCATCAGGTGAAAATTCGCGGCTACCGCATTGAGCTGGGTGAAATCGAGGCGCGCCTGCATGAACAACCGCAAGTGCGTGAAGCGGCGGTCGGCGTGCAGGAGGGTGCGAACGGCAAGCATCTGGTCGGTTACCTGGTGGCGGCGGACGCCACGCTGAATTCGACCGAGCGCCTTGAACGCATCAAGCAGCGCCTGCGCGCCGAGCTGCCGGAATACATGGTGCCGCTGCACTGGCTGTGGCTGGAGCGGATGCCGCTCAACGCCAACGGCAAACTGGACCGCAAGGCCTTGCCGGCGCTAGAGATCGGCCAGTTGCAGGGCCAGGATTACCTGGCCCCGCGCAATGAGCTGGAACAGACCCTGGCCGATATCTGGGCCGAAGTGCTGAAGGTCGATCAGGTGGGCGTTCGCGACAACTTCTTCGAACTGGGCGGGCATTCGTTGCTGGCCACGCAGATCGCTTCGCGGGTGCAAAAGACCCTGCAACGGGATGTGCCGTTGCGGGCCATGTTCGAGTGCAGCACGGTACAGGAACTGGCCGAGTACATCGAAGGGCTGGCGGCCAGTGAGATCACCGGGGACAAGGCGGACCGCCTGAATGACCTGATGGCCGAGTTGGAGGGGTTCTAGTTCTTCAGTGCCTGTACCGACCGCTCCGCGAGCAGGCTCGCTCCCACGATGGCTCTGTGTCCGCAGGCCTCTGTGGGAGCGAGCCCGCTAGCGATGGTGTCTGCACGCTCGTCACAATTTGTGCGTTGACGGTCGATTCGTTGCGCATCAGTCTGCTTTCTCCCTTTTTGGCAGAGGAGCCAGTCAATGCCCTTCGTAACGATTGACGGACAACCCCTTCACTACATCGACCAGGGCACGGGCCCGGCCGTTCTGCTGGCCGGCAGTTACCTTTGGGACCAGGCCATGTGGGCGCCGCAAATAGCTGCGCTCTCGCCGCACTACCGGGTCATTGCCCTGGACCTGTGGGGCCACGGTGAATCCGGGCAACTGCCCGAAGGCACTGCAACGCTGGACGACATCGCCCGCCAGGCCCTGGGTTTGCTCGATCAACTGGGCATCGACCGGGTGACGCTGGTCGGCCTGTCGGTAGGGGGCATGTGGGGCGCGCGCCTGGCCTTGTCGGCGCCGCAACGGCTCAACGGCCTGGTGTTGATGGACACCTACCTCGGCGCCGAGCCCGAACCGACCCGCCAGTATTATTTTTCGCTGCTCCAGCAGATCGAGGACAGCGGCGTGATTGCAGCGCCACTGCTCGATATCGTGGTGCCGATCTTCTTCCGCCCAGGCATCGACCCGCAGTCGGCGCTGTACCGGGACTTTCGCGCGAAACTGGCGGCGCTGCCGGCGGAGCGTCTGCGTCAGAGCATTGTGCCGATGGGGCGGATCACGTTCGGGCGTGAGGATGAGTTGTCGCGCCTGGGGCAGTTGAATGCCGCCACCACGCTGGTGATGGGCGGCGATCAGGACAAGCCGCGCCCGCCGTCCGAAGCCCGGGAAATGGCGGAGCTGATCGGTTGCCCGTATGTGCAGGTGCCTGAGGCCGGGCATATCTCCAACCTGGAGAACCCGTCGTTCGTGACCGAGACGTTGCTGAAGTTTCTAAGCGAGAGGAATCGGGTGGTCTGAGCATTTCCTGTGGGGGCGAGCAGGCGCGCTCCCACAGGGGCAGGCCAGTTACTTGGGCCCGAGAATCTTCACCAGCTTGTCCGGCGAAGGCGCACCTTGCTGCTGTTGCAGTTCACCCTTGTCGTCCAGGTAGAATATCGCCGGGGTCGCCTGCAATTCCAGGTCTTCCATCAATTGCATGTTCGCCGCCAGTTTTGCCTGAATCGCGGGCGGCACCTCTTTCAGGGCCTTGAGCGCGCTGGCCTTGCCCGCCGACTCATGGTCCTGCAGGGCTTTTTGCGGGTCCTTGGCGGCCAGCAAGGCGGCGGATTTACCCGGGCTGTCTTCGCGGATGATGCCGACCATGATGTGCCGCAGTTGCACCTTGCCGGCCTTGACCCACGGCCGTGCCTGTTCCCAGAACATGTTGCAGTAAGGGCAATTCGGGTCGCTGAACAGATACACCGTACGAGGCGCATCCTTGTTGCCGTCCTGAATCCAGTGGCTGGCTTCGAACTTGGCCCAGACTTCCTTGGCCATCGGCGCATACACCAGTTTCTGCAATGGTGCGCTGCTCAGGTCGTTGCCGTCGGCGTCATACAGGTTACCCAGCAACACATGTTTGCCATCGGGCGTCAGGTACAGCGCGATACCACGGTTCTGATACTGCGCGGCATAACCGCGCAAGCCGTCGGGGGCGTCGAACTGACCGACGATTTTCGCACCCTTGGCTTCGATCTTCCTGATCGCCTCAGGCAATTCTTCGGCAGCCTGCACCGCCGGAAGGTGCAGCAGGGCTGCGCCGAGGGTCAGTGTCAGCAGGTGGCGGAGGCGGGGCATGGCAGTTTCCTTGACGAAGTGGAGGGGGTGGCCGAATTCGGCGTACCGAAGTGTTCCAGTGCGCGGGCCAGGCTGGCTTCCGACAGTTCACCCAGGTGGCTGCCCAGCAGGCGACCGTCGGGGCTGTAGAACAGCGTAGTCGGCAGCGCCATTGAACCGACGGCCTGACCCAGGCGGCCGCTGCCATCGAACAGCACGTTGGACAGGCTCAGCCCCTGGGTTTCCAGGAAGGTGCTGACGCTTTGCATGCTTTCGGCCTGATTGACGAACAGGAACGTCAGGTCCGGGCGCTGTTGCTGGGCGTTCTCGAGCACCGGCATTTCCCGGCGACAGGGTGGGCACCAGGTGGCCCAGAGGTTGATCACCAGCGGTCCTCCCTGGTAGTCGGTCAGTTGCACGGTTTCACCGGCGGCATTGCGCAGGGCGATGTCCGGAAGGCGCGTGCCCTGTTCGTAGATGCCCAGGGAGAAAGTTGCCAGCAACCAGAAGGCCAGGCCACTGGCCACGCCAAAACCCAACGGGCGGCGCAGGCCCGGACGACGCCAGCCGCGATGGAACGCGGCGAGCAGCAGCACGATCACCCCGGGCAGGGCGAGGAAACCGCCGTCGCGCAGGTCGATCACTTGCCATGGATCGTTGCGATAGTGCGTCCAGTAGAGCGCCACGAAACTGATCCGCGCGGCGAGCATGCCCAGCAGAAACAGGCTGAACAGCACCGACTCGGGGTTCTCGCCACCGCGCTTGGCCGTGCGCCAGCCGACAAACGTCGCCAGCGCCAGGGCACTGATCAGCAGCAGGTGATTAAGCGCGATGGCAAACGTGCCGAGGGTCAGGGTCAGCATTAACGAGCGTCTCGGGTGCGGGTCCAGCGTTGCAGGAAGGTGTCGGCATCGACCTCGCCGGTGATGCGTTGACTGCGACGTTCTTCGCCGTCGGCACCGATCCACAGAAAACTCGGCGGTCCCGGCACTTTGTACCGGCCGAGCAATTCGCGGCTGGCGGCATTGTCGGCGGTGACGTCCAGCCGGAGCAAGCGCACATCGCTCAGGGCATCCAGCACGCGGGGTTGGCCGAACACCTGCTTTTCCATGACCTTGCACGACACGCACCAGTCGGCGTAGTAATCCAGCAGCACCCACTGGCCCTGGGCCCGCGCGGCGTCCAGTTCCCGTTGCAGTGCGATCGGGTCATTGATGGTGGTGAAGGCCTCGTGGCCGACCGGGCGGGCGGCGGCACTGGCGTTGGAGACACGGTAGACCTGCAACGGCTGGAGCAGGTCATCGCTGCCGCCTGCCGCGCCGATCATCAGCAGGCTGCCCCACAAGCCGAGCAACAGCGAGCTGGCGCCGAACAGGTGAGCCACGCGTGTGAAACCTTCCGACTGTTTCCAGGCGCTGTAGGCGGCAATCAGCAACAACGCCCCGCACAGGCCGACCCACAGAGACGGGTTCAATACCGGACGCAGCATCAGCAGCGCGGTGGCCAGGAACAGGAAACCGAACACGCCCTTGAGCAGGTTCATCCAGGCGCCTGGCTTGGGCAGGAAGCGATTGCCGACGGTCACCAGCAACAGCAACGGCACGCCGATGCCGATGCCCAGGGCGAACAGGATCAACCCGCCGTGCAGCGCATTGCCGCCTTGTGCGATGTAGAGCAGGGCACCGGCCAGCGGCGCGGTCATGCACGGACCGACCAGCAGACCGGACAGCGCGCCCAGCGCGCCGGCGCCCAGCAGGCTGCCACCGCGTTGATTGCGTGAGACGTTTTCCAGGCGATCACGCACGGCCACCGGCAATTGCAGCTCGAAGAAGCCGAACATCGGCAACGCCAGCAGCACGAACACGGCGGCGAAACTGCCGAGCAGCCAGGGGTTTTGCAGCAATGCCTGCAAATTCGCCCCGAGCAGGGCCGCCAGGACCCCCATCGCTGCGTACACCAGCGCCATGCTCACGACATAGCTGGTGGCCAGGGCAAAACCGCGCCTGGGCGTGGCGCCGCTGCCAACGATCAAACCGGCCAGGATCGGCAGCATGGGCAACGAGCAAGGGGTGAAGGCCAGCAACAGCCCGAGGCCGAAGAACACCAGCAGGCTCCAGCCCAGTGCCCGTTGTTGCAGGCCGCTGGCCAGGGCCTGGTCCGGGGCTTCGCCGCCGGTGGCTGCGCTCGCGCCGCCACCCAGGTCGATCACCCGGGTCTGCGGCGGGTAACACAGGCCGGCATCGGCGCAGCCCTGGTAGGTGACCTTGATCGGACCGCTGGCCGCGGCCGGGATCTTTACCTCCAGCCCTTGGCGATACACCGGCTGCTCGCCGAAAAACTCGTCGCTGTGGGATTCGCCTTCGGGCAGGGCCGGCATGTTCTGCGCGGCCAGCCCGTCGAATTTCATGCGCTTCTGATAAAGGTAGTAACCCTCGGCGATCTGCCAGAACAGCTGGGTTTCACCGGATTCCAGGCGCTCGGAAGTCAGGACGAAGGCCTTGTCGACCGGCAGGAACTCTGGCTTTGGTGCGAAGGGATCGGTGCCTGCCTGGACCAACCCCGACATCAGCAGAATAAACAGTAGAAAGAAGTGACGCATGAAAAAGCCTTGTTCCTGTGCAAGTGGGTGCACAGTGGAGGGTAGCGATTAACCGATGATTAACCGCCAGTGTCCATGCGTCGAGCCCGGATGTCCTGGGTTTTGCCGGCATCAGGGTAAAACACTGCGTGCTTCTCGTCAGCCCGGTCGCTTGCCATAATTGCGGCTTAATCCGCGGCTGTTTGACTCGGGTCTTTATCACGGGAGGTTCCATGCACGTACTGGTTTGCGAAGACGATGAGCTGATCGCCAGCGGGATCGTGGCCGGGCTGACCGCGCAGGGCCTGACCGTGGAGCACGTCAATACCGCCTCGAAGGCGCGGGCGATGCTCAAGGTCGCGGAATTCGACGTGATGGTGCTCGATCTCGGCCTGCCCGATGAAGACGGCTTGAAGCTGTTGCAGCAACTGCGCCACAGCGGCCTGGAAATTCCGGTGCTGATCCTGACCGCGCGCGACTCGGTGACCGATCGGGTCGATGGCCTGCAAGCGGGTGCCGACGATTACCTGCTCAAGCCGTTCGATTTGCGCGAACTCGCCGCCCGTCTGCACACCCTGTTGCGGCGGGTGGCGGGGCGCAGCGTCAATCTGATCGAACACGGCCGCCTGACATACGACCCGAGCAGCCGCGAAACCCTGCTCGGCGGCCAACCGGTGGACCTGTCGCGGCGCGAACAGTCGTTGTTGCAGGCGTTGTTGCACAACCGGGGCCGGGTGCTGTCGACCGAACAGCTGAAAGACAGCGTCTATGGCTTCAACGACGAGCTGGAAAGCAACGCCCTCAACGTGCATATCCATCACCTGCGGCGCAAACTCGGCAATGGCATCGTCGAGACGGTGCGCGGCCTGGGTTATCGCCTCGGGCCGGCCGATGGCGGAGAAGAATCGAAGTGATGAGCCTGCGTGTGCGCCTGAGTCTGACCCTGGGGGCTGCCTTTGCCCTGATCTGGGCGCTGGCGGCGGCCTGGATGCTCAGCGACCTGCGCAACCAGATGATGTTTTCCCTCGACCAGCGCCTGGTGGCGTCAGCACGCATGGTGGCCGGCCTGATGGAGCAATTGCCGGCCTTGCCGAAGGGCGAGGGCGCCCATTTCAGCGCCGAACAACTGAACATTCCGGGCGGCATGGCATGCCAGGTCAGCTCGTTGCGCGGTGAAATCCTCGCCCGCAGCCATACCGACCCGCAGCAGACCCTGGAAGCCGAGAAAATGGGCTTCCACGATCAGATCATCGATGGTGCGCCGTGGCGCAGCTTCACCCTGGCCCGGGGCGATCTGCGCATCACCACCGCTGATCGGCAGATCGAGCGCGAAGCCCTGAACATGTCGATCCTGCTGGCCGCCTCGGTGCCGGTCGGCGTGGCGTTGCTCGGGTGCCTGTGCCTGCTGTGGCTGGGCATCGGCCAGGGGCTGGTACCGCTCAACCGCATGCGCGATGCCTTGATGCGGCGCAGCGCCGACTCCCTGGAACCCTTGCAGATCCAGCCGTTGCCCAGTGAACTGAAGCCGCTGCTGGACACCCAGAACCAACTGTTGCAACGCATCGGCAAGACCATCGAACGCGAGCGCCGCCTGACCGGGGATGCGGCCCACGAGTTGCGCAGCCCGCTGACGGCGATCAAGACCCACCTGCAAGTGGCGCGCATGACCGACGGTCCGGCCCGTGACCAGTCCCTGGCCCGGGCCGAGGAAGGGGCCGACCGCATGCATCGGACCCTCGAGCAATTGCTCTTGCTGGCGCGGGTGGAAGGTAGCCTGTCGTTCGACGACGGTGTGCAGTGCAGCGCCGAACAGGTGGCGAAACTGGCGATTCAGGATGCCGCCAGCGGTGAGCGCCAACGCATCGCCTTCGACCCCTCGGCGACCCTCTCCCACGCGCCGGTGCAGATGCCCGCCGTGCTGTCGATTGCCGCGTTGCGCAACCTGCTGGACAACGCCTTGCGCCATACGCCGAACGACGGCCCGGTCGAGCTGAGCCTGGAAACCCGTGACAACCGTGTGCGGTTCGTGGTGCGCGACCATGGTCCGGGCATCGCTGCGGACGACCTGCAACACTTGACTCAGCGTTTCTGGCGCAATGGCCAGAGCACCGGCTGTGGCCTGGGCCTGGCGATTGTCCAGGCAATCGTTCAACGCTGCGGCTGCACGCTGCATTTCGACAGCCGGCCGGACGGCTTGCGGGTCGAGCTGACGATGCCGTTGCAGCCCATCTGAAATCCGCACAAGCCCGCTCCCACACTGATTGTGTGTTGCACATCAAATGTAACGCCTCTCCATTGGCCTTGCCCTCGCCACCGGCGCTATTGTCGCGACCTGCTTTTTCTCAATGGATTGAGGTAATGGCACCATGGAAGCACCCGTGCACATCCGCAAGGCAACCGCCGCCGACGCCGGCATCATCAGCCGCATCATCGAACATTCGATCCGCATTGGCTGCGCGCTTGACCATCGTAACGACCCACAGACCGTCGCCACCTGGACCCGCAACAAATCCATCACGCACATCCAGCCGTGGCTGGCCGACCCCCGGTTGTACCTGAATCTCGCCCTGTTAAAGGACAAACCAGTTGGCGCGGCGATGGCCACCCTCGATGGCCGGCTGGCGCTCCTTTACGTGCTGCCAGAATGGTTTCGCCGTGGCGCCGGGCGGGCGCTGGTGCACGATCTGGAAGGCTGGCTGATCGAGCAGGGCTTGATGGAAGTTCGCCTCAACAGTACCCGCACGGGCGAAACATTTTACCGTCACCTCGGCTATCGACCCTGCGCTGAAGCCTTCACCGCCGCCGGGCTCCACGCCATACCCATGCACAAGGCACTCACGCCTCTGTCAGAGAAAGCCGATCAAGGGGCTAAATCCTCAGCGCGCTGATGCGTTTCCAGAACAGGAAAACCTATTGAGGGTCGAGAGATGTCAGTCGCTACCAGCCTTATGGAAGATCAGTCGGCCCGGACCGCTCCGGCGCCTGCCGAGACGCTTTATCAGTTCAGTGAATCACCGCTGCTGGCACGCCAGAGCCAACAGGAATCGAACGCCCGCAGCTACCCGCGGCGCATTCCCCTGGCGCTCAAGCGCGCCAAAGGCATCCACGTCGAAGACGTCGAAGGCCGCCGTTTCATCGACTGCCTGGCCGGCGCCGGGACGTTGGCCCTGGGGCACAATCACCCAGTGGTGATCGAAGCGATCCAGCAAGTGCTGGCCGATGAGCTGCCCTTGCACACCCTCGACCTGACCACCCCGGTCAAGGACCAGTTCGTCCAGGACCTGTTCAGCTTGCTGCCGCCCGCACTGGCCGCGCAAGCGAAAATCCAGTTCTGTGGCCCGACCGGCACCGATGCGGTGGAAGCGGCGTTGAAGCTGGTGCGCACGGCCACCGGGCGCAGCACCGTGCTGTCGTTCCAGGGCGGCTATCACGGCATGAGCCAGGGCGCGCTGAGCCTGATGGGCAGCCTGGGGCCGAAAAAACCGTTGGGGGCCCTGCTCGGCAGTGGCGTGCAGTTCATGCCTTATCCCTACGACTACCGTTGCCCGTTCGGCCTCGGTGGCGCGCAAGGCGTACAGGCCAACCTCAGCTACCTGGAAAACCTGCTGAACGACCCCGAGGCCGGCGTGCAGTTGCCGGCCGCCGTGATCGTGGAGGTGGTGCAGGGCGAGGGCGGGGTCATCCCGGCGGACCTCGACTGGTTGCGTGGCTTGCGCCGCATTACCGAGAAAGCCGGCGTGGCGTTGATCGTCGACGAAATCCAGAGTGGGTTTGCCCGTACCGGCAGGATGTTCGCCTTCGAGCACGCCGGCATTATTCCGGACGTCGTGGTGATGTCCAAGGCCATCGGGGGCAGCCTGCCCCTGGCGGTGGTGGTCTACCGTGACGGGCTCGACACCTGGCTGCCGGGCGCCCATGCCGGGACCTTCCGTGGCAACCAGATGGCGATGGCCGCCGGTTCCGCCGTGATGCGTTATCTGGTCGAGCACAAGGTGTGCGAGCACGCAGCGGCCATGGGTGAACGCCTGAGCGAACACCTGCGCATCCTGCAACGCGACTTCCCGCAACTGGGCGACATTCGCGGTCGCGGCCTGATGCTTGGCGTGGAACTGGTCGACCCGACGGGCACGCCGGATGCGCTGGGTCACCCACCGGTGTTCGGGCGCCTGGCGCCGCTGGTGCAGCGTGAGTGCCTCAAGCGCGGGCTGATTCTCGAGCTGGGCGGGCGCCATGGTGGCGTGGTGCGTTTCCTGCCGCCATTGATCATCACCGCAGCGGAGATCGATCAGGTGGCAGAGATTTTCGGCCGGGCGATGGCCGCCGCCACTGCCAGCCTCTAAATTTTCCGGCCCCCGGAACGTTCTTTCTACATAACGGCTGCGCACACGGCGCAGCCCACCCAACAGCGATGGAGAGACACCATGACTTCAGTATTCGACCGCGAGGACATCCTCTTCCAGGTGGTGGTCAACCATGAAGAGCAATACTCGATCTGGCCGGACTACAAAGCCGTGCCCGAAGGCTGGCGCACCGTGGGCAAGAGCGGCCCGAAAAAGGAATGCCTGGCCTACATCGAGGAAACCTGGACGGACATGCGCCCGTTGAGCCTGCGCAAAAAGATGGAAGAGCAGGCGACTGTGGCGCACTGACGTCGCCACACAAAAAAAGCCCGCTGGACCGATGAGGTCAGCGGGCTTTTTGTTATTGCCAACACCATGCCTGTAGGAGCGAGCTTGCTCGCTCCTGCGAGGATCGGGGCCTCAAGCCCCACTCAACCCCTTGATCACCAGATCCACATTGCCTTCCAGTTCGGCCACCGGGTCTGCAGCATCGATACTCAGCACCACCAGTCGGCTGCCAGCTTCGGTAATGGCGGTTTTCACCGCGTCCGATGGCTGCCGATGGTGCATCACCACCGCCACGTCATTGTCCTTGAGCGTCGCCGTCAATTGTTTCAGCGACTCTGGCGTCCACTCGGCATCCGGGCGGGCATCGACGCCGATCAGTTCAAGGTTGAGGCTGCCAACCAGATAGCCGAAGTGGTCGCTGAGGCTCATCACGCTCAGGTTGTCGGCGCTGGCCAGCCGTGCTTCGCTGTCGGCGCTGAACTTGAGCAAACGCTGCTTGAGCGCCGCCAGGTTGGTTTCGATGGTCGGCTTTTCGGCGGGCGCCAGGCGCACCAGGTCCGCTGCCATGACGTCCGCCATGCGCCCCATGTTGTTGCTGGACAGCCATGGCTGGCTGTTCAGGCCGTCGACCTTGTTGCCCGGCTGTACGGCAATGCCGGGCAGGGCGCCGTCCACCGGACGCGCGGCATCGATTTCTACGATGCGGATGTTGCTGCGACGTGAAATCGGGTACAGCGAGTCATCGGCCCACAACGAGCGTACGCCGATCACCGCATCGGCGTCGGTCGCCAGTTTGGCCAGTGCCGGTGCGCCACGGCCCGTGAAGTAGGCACTCTGGCGGCTGCCGGGCAGGTTCGCCGGCGCGGCGCGTTCAAGATTGAAGTGGGTGCCCTTGAGCAAGACCTCGCCCAGGCCGTAGGTGATCGGCAGGGACGCCAGCACGTGCAGCGGTTTGGCGCTGTCTGCCGCAAAGGTGGTGTTGGCCAGCCCGCACAGGGCGACGGCCAGTGTCAGTTGACGCAGAGAAAATGACATTTATCCAAGATTCCCTTTCAGGCTGGGGACGACGCCGCGCGCAATGGCGGCCAGGGCGAAGGCGATACCGGCCATCAGAATGATTGCGGCACCGGACGGGATCGGCAGGTCAAAGACGATCGGCGCGAGAATTCCGCACAGGGTACTGACCGTGGCAATCAGCACAGAGCACCAGAAAAAACCCTTCAGCGACTGGCTGAGCAAACGCGCTGCGGCGGCCGGGATCACCAGCAACGCACCGACCAGAATCGCGCCGATGACTTTCACCGCCGCGACGGTGATCAGCGTCACCAGGATCACGAACAGGTAATCCAGGGCCTTCACCGCCACACCGCGGACCGCCGCCAATTGCGGGTTGAAACTGGCGAGCATGATGCGGTTGTACAGCGGCAATGCCAGGGCCATGACCAGTGAGCCGACGATGGCCAGCACCAGCAGGTCATTGCCGTTGACCGTCAGCACCGAGCCGAACAGTACGTTTTCCAGGATGTGCACGTTGATCTTGCCCGCCAGCACCAGCAACAGGCTTGCGCCCAGGGCCAAAGACACGGAGAGGAACACCCCGATCAGCGTGTCCGGCGCCAGGCCTGTGCGGTTGCGCAGGTAGTTGAGCAGGATGCCGAACAACAGGCAGTAGCCGAACAGGCTGCCGTAAGGCCCGGTGTAGGGCTCGCCGAGCAGAATGCCGATGGCCACGCCGGTCAAGGCTGCGTGCCCCACGGCTTCCGAGAAGAACGCGAAGCGCTTGACCACCACCAGCGTGCCGAGGCCGCCCAGCACCGGGCCGATCAGCAAGCCGGCGAGCAGGGCGTTGACCACGAACCCATAGGCCAGCGCCTCCGGCAGGTAACCCGATGACGCCCAGCCCTGGACCATCAAGCGAAAGGCTTCGTAACTCATCAGGCAGCGCTCCGTGGGTGGGTGGAGAACAGGGTCATCAGGGTGTCCGGGGTCAATGCCTGCTTGGGCGTGGCATCGAACAGCACCCGGCGATTGAGGCCGGTGACGCGATCGGCCAGACGCCCGACCGCTTCCAGGTCATGTTCGATCCACAGGACGGTGATGCCGCTCTGGCGCCAGTCGCCCAGCAAACGCTCGAACACCTGGATGCCTGCCTCATCGAGGGCTGACATCGGTTCGTCCAGCACCAGCAGTTGCGGCGCCGGGATCAGCCCCTGCGCCAGCAATACCCGCTGACGCTCGCCACCGGATAACGCGCCCATGCGCCGCTTGCGTTTATCCTGCATGCCGACCCGCTCCAGCGCGTCGCCGATGGCGGCCGCATAGTGCTTGCTCAGCCCGAGGAACGCCGGACGCCGCTGACACATCGCAGCCATGAAATCGTCGACGGTCATCGGCAGGCCGCGATCGAACTCCAGCGCTTGCGGTACATAGCCAATGGTGCCGGGTTCGCCGGGCCATTGCAGGCTCAGGCGTCCCTGATGGGGCATCTGCCCGAGCAGGGTCTTGATCAACGAACTCTTGCCGCCGCCGTTGGGGCCGACCAGCGCATGCACGCTGCCGGGCTGAACCTGGAAGGTCACCTTGTCGAGGATGGTGGTGCGGCCCAATGTCAGGCTGATGTCGGCGAAATCCAAGGTGGGCCCGGCACTTTGTGGCAGCGTGCCTGCCCGCGAATGCTGCCCATCATTTGGCGATGATGCTGACGGGTCCACCGTCTTCGCGAGCAGGCCTGCTCCCACAGGGGAGGGGGCGTCAGTCAGCGTTTCTTTTGCGGTCATGCGCCAGACTCCTGAATCGCCCGAACCACGGTGTTGAGGTTGCCGGTCATTTCCTTCTCATACTTGTCGGCGGTGTATTCGCCATAGGAAATGTGGGACAGCGGGTACAGCTTCACCCCGGACTCGCGTTGAATGGTGTCGACGTAGGTGGACGGGAAATCCATCTCCGAGAAAATCACCTTCACGTCCAGCTCACGCAGTTGATCGATGGTTTTTTTCAACTGGCTGGGGCTTGGCTCGATGCCATGGGCCGGCTCGACCACGGCAGTCACCTCCAGGCCGAACTCGCGCAGCAGGTAGTCATACGCCGCGTGAACGGTGGCCACCCGCAGTTCGGCATTCGGTGCCTGGGTCAGTTTCGCCAGGGCGTCGGCGCGCATCTGTCGCAGGCGTTTGCCGTAGGCGCGGGCGTTCTGCGTGTAGGTCTTGGCATTGGCCGGGTCGAGCTTGCCCAGTTCACGGGCGATGTTGTTGACCTGGGCAATCGAGGCGCTGATCGACAGGAAGGTGTGCGGGTTCACCACTTTGCCGGCGCCACGGGCGGCGACCCCGGTGGCGGCCAGCAGCGGCACGTTCTCGTTGGCTTCGATCACGGCGACGTTGGGCGTTTCGCTTGCGGCGATCATGCGGTCGGCGAAGTCGTCATGACCCACACCATTGAGCACGATCACATCCAGTCCGCTGATGCGCTTGATGTCTTCGGCACGGGGTTCATAGGCATGCGGGTTGAAACCGGCCGGAATCAGCGGCACCACTTCGGCCTTGTCACCGACGATGTTGGCCACGTAGCTGTAGTAAGGATGCAGGGTGATGCCGATGCGCAGGCGCTTGGCGTCGTCGGCGCTGGCCAGGGGCATCAGCAGGCAGGCGAGCAGGCCGACCAGCAGCGGTCGCCAAAAAGAGCGTTGAGATGAAATAGGCATGGGAAAGCGGTCTTCTCTCGAATGAGGGCGAGGGGGTCAATGCCGATGCTGGCGGGTCACGCCGGCGTCGAATTGCGCAACGATCTGCTGCCAGCCGGCGCTTTCCAGCGCGGCGTCAGTCAGGTCGACGGGCGCCTTGAGGTCGGCAGCACGGTTGAGCCAGATGTCGGGGGCGTTGTCATCCGCATCCAGGCGCATCAGGAACGAGCCCGCCACGGCGGGCGCCTGGCTGTGGCCGAAATACGCCCGTGCGTCGAGCAGTTGCCAGGCATGACCGCCACGGCTGACGGAACTGGCGTCCTGGGCGAACGGCGCAAAACCCTCTTCGGCGAGGGCTTCAGGCGTCGGCAGGGTTTGCTGTTCCTGGCGCAGCAGATGGATTTCGTCCAGCGTCACCCGCAGGTCGGCATAGATGCCTTGCTCGGAAGCGCTGAGATCGCGGCGGGCATCCAGCTGATGGCTGGTGATGGCGCTGGTGTCCTGGGACTCATGGCGCCAGGCGACCACCGTACCGGCAACCGCCAGGATCAACAGGCACAACAGCAGCACATTGAGGGTTTCATGACCGGCACCGGCCGGGCGGACGACGTGCGTGGTTGGCGTACTCATGGGGCCTGGATGTCCGCTTGGTCAATCTCGACGACGTGGCCGGGACCGGCGTCGAACAACACGTAGAACTCGGCGCCGGGCTTCTTGAAAGTCAGTTTCGAATCGGCGCCGAGCTTGCCCGGCACCAAGACGGTTTCGTCGTAGCCGATCACATCGAGGGTCACGCCGGGTGCGCCGCTGCCATCGGAGAATCCGCCGGTGCATTCGATCTGCTCGGCGTCGATGGCCTTGCATTCGCACATCGGGTTGTGTGCCAGGGCGCTGGCGCTGAAGCCGGCGCACAGCACCAGCAATGCGGTGTGGAGCGGGCGAAGTGCGTTGATCATGGTTTGCCTCCTTGTTTGTTCAGCCACGCCACGGTGGCCGGGGATGCCTGGCTCAGGGGGACGGATGCCTGATGCATCGAACCGTCCCAACCTTCCATCGTGATCCACAGCTCGTCACTGGCCTTGGTCTTTTCCGGGATGGGCAACATCGCGCCCATGCGATACGGCGTGCCGAAGAAGATCACCCCGGCAGCGCGCAGGCTGCGCGGTTTGCCGATGCGCAGGTAAGTGGCCTTGACCTGGTCGCGGCAGCTGTCGCACAGCGCAGCATTGAAGCTCTTCATGTAGCCGGCCGGGTCGGGACGAGGTGCTTCGTTGCGAAGTTCGGCCAGGCGCAGGCTCCACGGGCCGACCTGCACGTCACCGACCTCGCGCTCGCCCAGGCCGGTGTCGCCGCGGAACAGCGCGACCTCGGAGAAGTATTTGGGCATGAACCCCAGCGGCACCAGCAACAGCAGAATGTTGATGTGGAAGCGCCACTTGTGCCAGAAACGGCTCAATGCCGAGGTTGGCTTTTCAGCGGTGAACAGGCTCATTGGCTGACCTCCGTGGTGTCGCGGCGGGTGACTGGGGTGGCCTCGGCAGACAATGAACGCTTCTTGTCGCGCTTGAGCGCGTTGGCCGTGGCCAGCGCGGTGCGTTTGGTCCAGATCAGCAGGCCGCTGAGGACCATCATGCTCAGGAGCAGGCCGAAGAAGAACCAGATCAACTTGATCCAGAGGCCGCCGAAGTCACCGGTGTGCAGCGGACGCATCGATTCGGTCACCAGCTCCAGGCCGGAGCGGTCCGACAGCAGCCGGGCCACGGCGACATCGCCGGTGTACGGGTTGACCTCGGCCGTCTGGTAAATCAGCGGGTACCAGCTGCGGCCGCCCACCGAGAGGTAGCTGTAGGCGTTGGCGGGCAATCTGACGAAGCTGTCGTCGAGGCCGGGAATGCGTTGCCTGACCTGCTGGATGGCCGACTCCAGGCTGATCATCGGTGCTGGCGAGCCATCGGTCGTGAGCGGCACGCTGTCACGTGGCACCACCGGCGCAACCGGGGCGGTGGAAATCGAGATCTGGTTGTCGAACAGGAACGCTTCCGCCAGGAACCAGGTGCTGGTGACGGAGATCGTGGCGATGAACCAGATCGACCAGATGCCGCTGAGTCGATGGAAGTCACCCCAGAAAATCCGCGCGCCGTGGCGCAGACGCAGGGTCGGGCGCAAAAAGCCCTTCCAGAAGCGTTTGTACACCACCAGCCCGGTGATCAGCGACGCCAGCATCGGCAGGCTGAGGAACGACACCAGGTACCAGCCCCAGCTGTAGCCGTTGGTGAAAGGCACCAGCCACCAGCCGTGCAGGGCGCGGGTAAAGGCCTGGAAGTTGAATTCTGGCGCAACGCCCTGGATGACCCCGCTGTACGGATTGACGTAGACCGTCACGCTGCGCCCGTCGGGGTAGGTGACGCGGGCATTGAGGGCGAAATGCGATTCGTCCGGGCGGCTGATCGATTCGACCAGGGTATTGGGCTCGGCCTTCTTCATTTCAGCCAGGATCTGGTCGTAGCTCAGCAGCGGCGCATCGTCCGCAGGCTGGGTCGCACGCATCTGCGGGTTGGCCAACCAGACGATTTCCTGACTGACCACCGCCAGCGTGCCGGTCACACAGACGATCAGCACGAAAAACCAGATCGGCAGGGCCAGCCAGCTATGAACCAGAAACCAGAGTTTTGAACGGGATTTCTTCGACATGATGGGGGTCTTGTATGGGATGAGAGGGCCCCTGCTGCGGGCTTCCCAGCGTGAGGTCCATGAAAAGTACGGTCGTGGCTTTTGCCTACGCGAACCGACTGCATCTATATAAGACGGATGAGAGTTCAAAATCCCGAAGTGAATATGAAAGTAAATGTTTCCTATTTCTGCAGGCGCCTCAAAAACAGTGGGAGCGGGCTTGTTCGCGAAGCGGGTGTATCAGCGACAGAACTGCCAATTGACACACCTTCTTCGCAAGCAAGCCCGCTCCCACTTCGGGGGGACTCGTCCGGCCATCACCCCTGCTCGAACATCTCCCTGGCCCGCTGTTCGATCTGAGCCTGGGTCAGATCCTCCTTGCGCGTCGCCAGGAACCACAAATGCCCGAAGGGATCCTTCAGCGTGCCGGACCGGTCGCCGTAGAACTGATCCTTGACCTCGGACACCACGGTGCCGCCCGCCGCAATCGCCCGCTGATAGGACGTGTCCACATCCGTGACGTACAGGTGCAGGCCCACGGACGGCGCGGTATCCGGATTGCTCAAGGGGCCCTGGTCACACGGGGTGCCCAGCATGATCGGACTATCGCCGATGCGCAGTTCGGCGTGGCCGACGCCGCCGTCCGGCATGGACAGGCGCATGATTTCGATGGCGCCGAAGGCTTTCTTGTAGAACTCGATGGCCTCGGCGGCCTTTCTGATGCCCAGGTAAGGGGTGATGCCGGGATACCCCTCCGGGATGGGTTTGACGCTCATGATTCGTCTCCCTGTTCTTGTGGTGGGTGTTGCGTTGCCGATTCACTATAGGACAGGGCGCCTGGCACGTACCGAGTGCCCGACCGGGCGCAGCGTCACTGTTCAGCCATCAACAGTGAAGCAACAGAATGCCTGGCTTGCGCCTGTTCACGTCGTCCGAGATGCCCTGAACTGCCCGGAAACAGGAGCTTTGGCCGTCAGGCATGGAAGCTGCAATACCCTCGGTAAACACTGGTACCGAGAGACATGTATGCCTGAATCTGCCGTTTATCCGATCAATCCTCCCGCCGCCCATCGGATCGCCGATGAGGCCGAGGCCTTGCGCGTGGCCGAGCGCGTCGCCGCCGCGTTGCTGGAGCAGGACGCCGAGCGCGATCGCACGCGCCAGGTGCCTGCGCAGATCGTCGACCTGTACTCCAACAGTGGCCTGTGGGGGATCAGCGTGCCGAAGGCGTTCGGCGGAGCGCAGGTGTCATACGCGGTGCTGGCGCAGGTGATCGCGATTATTTCGGCGGCCGACCCCTCCCTGGGACAGATCCCGCAGAACCACTACTGCCTGCTGGAGGACATTCGTCTGCAGGGCACTCCCGAGCAGCAGGCGCACTTCTTTGGCCTGGCGCTGCAAGGGCATCGCTTTGCCAATGCCCTGTCGGAAACCGGCGGCAAGAACGTGCAGGACATCCAGGCGACCATTCGCCCCTATGGCGATGGCCACGTCATCAACGGACGCAAGGGCTATTGCACCGGCTCGCTGTATGCCCACTGGCTGGCGGTGCTGGCGCTGGACGAGGAGCAGAAGGGCCAGTTGTCGTTCGTCCCGCGCGGCACCCCGGGATTGGTGATCGTCGACGACTGGGACAGCATCGGTCAGCGCACCACCTCCAGCGGCACGGTGCTGGCCGAGGACCTGCACGTCCCGGCGTTCAACGTGTTCCCGACCTATCGCTCCTACGAAAGCCCGACCCTGGCCGGCCCGTTCGCGCAATTGACCACCGCCGCCATCGACGCCGGCATCGCCCGCGCCGCGTTACGGGACACCATTGCCTTCGTCCGCCAGTTTGCGCGGCCATGGATCGATGCCGGTGTGGACAAGGCCAGCGAAGATCCGCTGACCATCATTCAGGTCGGTGACCTGGACATTCGCCTGGAGGCCGCCGAAGCCCTGCTCGAACGCGCCGGTTGGGCGCTGGATGCCGCACGTTCGGCACCTGATGAACACAATGTCGCCCAGGCGTCCCTCGCGGTTGCCAGGGCCAAGGTGCTGACCACGGAAATCGCCATCGAGGCCAGCAACAAGCTGTTCGAACTGGGTGGCACCCGTTCGACCTTGAAAAAGCACAATTTCGACCGCCACTGGCGCAACGCCCGGGTCCACACCTTGCACGACCCGGTGCGCTGGAAGTACCACGTGATCGGCAATTGGCTGCTCAACGGCGTGAAACCGCCGCGCCACGACTGGTCGTGATCATGGGCGAACTGTTCAAGAACATTTATTGGGCGGACATCGGCCAGGCGTGCCTCGACACGTTGGCCATGCTCGGCGCCGCCCTCGGTTTTACCGTGCTGCTGGGCTTGCCCCTGGGCGTGGTGCTGTTCCTCACCGGCAAGCGCCAGTTGCACGAAGCCATCGGGGTTTACCGGGTGCTGTCGGTGCTGGTGAACATGCTGCGCTCGCTGCCTTTCATCATTTTGCTGATTGTGCTGATTCCCCTGACCACGCTTCTGGTGGGCACGTCGTTGGGTGTTCCCGGGACCATTCCACCGCTGGTGGTCGGCTGCACGCCGTTCTTCGCCCGATTGGTTGAAACCGCACTGCGCGAGGTCGATCGCGGGGTGGTGGAAGCGACCCAGGCCATGGGCGGCACCACCTGGCAGATCATCCGCCACACCCTGTTGCCCGAAGCCCGGGGCGGCTTGCTCGCAGCGGTCACGGTGACCGCAATCGTGCTGGTGGACTACACGGCCATGGCCGGGGTCATCGGCGGCGGTGGCCTGGGCGACCTGGCGATCCGCTACGGCTATCAGCGTTTCCAGACCGACGTGATGGTGGTCACTGTGGTGCTGCTGTTGATCCTGGTCCAGGCCCTGCAAATGAGCGGTGACCGTCTGGTGGCGCGCTACAGCCGCCGCTGAACATCCGATTCCCTGATTGAAAGACGCAACGAAAACGAACGGGCCCCACGTCCACCCCACGACGGCCACCTTATCTGCCTAGGAGCGCAACATGAAAAAGACCCTGGCCATTCTGGCTGCCCTTGTGTCGTTGAGCGTTCACGCCAACGAAAAACTGACGGTCGGTGCGACACCGGTGCCGCACGCCGAAATCCTCGAGTTCGTCAAACCGACCCTGGCCAAGGAAGGCGTGGACCTGAACATCAAGGTGTTCACCGACTTCATCCAGCCCAACCAGCAACTGGCGCTGAAAAACCTCGATGCCAATTACTACCAGTACCGGCCGTTTCTCGATGACTACAACAAGACCCGTCACACCGACCTGGTGCCGGTGGTGGGCGTGCATATCGAGCCCTTCGGTGCCTATTCGACCAAAATCAAGAACATCGCCGAGCTCAAGGACGGTGCCAGCGTCTCGATCCCCAACGACCCGGTGAACACCGGTCGTGCGCTGGTGCTGCTGCACGAGGCCGGGCTGATCAAGCTCAAGGACCCGAGCAACACCCTGGCGACCCAGCGCGACATCATCGAAAACCCCAAGCACCTGAAGATCCGTGAACTGGAAGGCGCATTGTTGGCACGTTCGGTCAGCCAGGTGGACCTGGCGTTCGTGTTCGCCAATTACGCGCTGGAGGCCGGAATCGACACCAACAGCGCGTTGATCGTCGAAAAGGGCAAGAGCCTGTACATCGAATTTCTCGTGGCCCGCCCGGACAACATCAACGACCCGGGCCTGCAGAAACTGGCCAAGGCGCTGAATTCGGAGGAGGTGCGGCAGTTCATTCTGACCCGCTACAAAGGTCAGATCGCGCCCGGGTTCTGAAATTTCGTTGATTTGCATTTGACGCCATCGCGAGCAGGCTCGCTCCCACAAGGATTGAAGCAATACCTGTGGGAGCGGGCTTGCTCGCGAAGGGCGCCACTCTATTTCGGATCAGCCCCCGGTTCCAGCAACTGCGGCCCGGCCCCTTGCTCCCCCAGCACATCGCCGAAATTGCGCAGCGGACATGCCTCCATCGACAGGCACCCGCAGCCAATGCAGCCATTGAGCTTGTCCCGCAGCAAGGTCAGCTGTTGGATTCGCTCATCCAGTTCCCGACCCCACTGCGCCGACAGCACCTGCCAATCCGCCGCTGTCGGCGCCCGGTTGTCCGGCAGGGATTGGAGGGCCGCACCAATGTCCGCCAAGGGAATGCCCAGCCGTTGCGCCACCTTGATCAGCGCCACCCGCCGCAGGACTTCCCGGGGATAACGCCGCTGGTTGCCCTGATTGCGATTGCTTTTGATCAGGCCCCTGGATTCATAAAAATGCAGTGCCGTGACGGCCACGCCGCTGCGGGCGGCAAGCTGGCCGACGGTAAGTTCTTTATGCACCTGTTCCGGGGTGATCATCGAAAATGCCTCTTGACCTTGACTTAACTAGAGGTTTTACCCTGCAGGTCTTCGGATCGCAAGATTCGGCTTACACGTCAGTGGGGACTTTTCATGCAAGCGTCAGAGAAAAATCGCAGTTTCACCCAGTTGATCGAATTCGAGATCGAACCCCACCAGCAACCGGCCCTGGTATCGGCGTTGTCCCGGCAAACCGAACGCCTGGCCCAGGGGTACAGCGGTTTCCTGAGTGCGAGTATCCAGGCCAGCGACGATGGCCGACGGGTGCTCAATTACCTGCAATGGCAATCGCGTGAGGCGGGGGAGGCGGCGTTTCAGAGCTTTGAAAGCGGCGAGCAGGATTTCTGGCAGCTGATTCGCGCCCATCAGGCGAAAACCGTGACGTTCGGCTCGTTCCAGGTGCTGCACAGCCTGGAACGCAGCCCGGACGACGCGCTGCACTGCAACCTGGTGAATTAAATCGACAGCTGCATCAAACGCTCGCCCTGAACGTTTTCCGTCGGGCGGCGCTTGTTCACCGCCAGCTCTCCAATCTTGATCAGGCGTGTGCGCGTAACGTTGCGGCTCAGACCCAGCAGCGCAGCGGTGTGCACCTGGTTGTAGTGGCTGAAGCGATAGGCGGCGCGCAGCAAGGCGTCCTCGACTTTTTCGTGCAGTGCGCCGGCCTGTTCCTCGAACAGTTTCTGGAAAGCCCGGTCGAGCAGGGCTTCCGGCGAATCGTGGTGATGCCCGTGGCCATCGTCCTGACGTTCGATGCGCATGTGCGACAGGCGCAGGTCGTCGCGCTCGATCACCCCGTTTCGGCAGATCAGCAGGGTGTGGTGAATGACGTTCTCCAGTTCGCGGATGTTGCCCGGCCAACTGTAGCTACGCAGTTTCAGCTCGGCTTCCTTGCTGATGGTGATGGTGCCGTAGCCCAGGCGCTGGCTGTAGGCGTCGACGAAATGGCGGGTCAGCGGCAGGATATCGCCGGGCCGTTCGCGCAGCGGACTCAACTCCAGGCTGACCACGTCCAGGCGATAATACAGGTCCTCGCGGAAATGCCCGGCGTTGATGGCTTTTTCCAGCTGTACGTTGGTCGCCGCCAGCACCCGTACGTTGATCGGAATACTTTTGCGCGAGCCCAGTCGCACCACCTCGCGTTCCTGCAGGACCCGCAGCAACTTGACCTGGATCGCCATCGGCAAGTCGCCGATTTCATCGAGGAACAAGGTGCCGCCGTCGGCCTCTTCGAACCAGCCGGCCTTGGCGCTCAAGGCGCCGGTGAAAGCCCCTTTTTCGTGGCCGAACAGCTCGGCCTCGACCAGGGATTCGGAGAACGCGCCGCAGTTCACCGCCACGAACGGCCGGTTACGCCGGGCGCTGAGGTTGTGAATATGCCGGGCCACCAACTCCTTGCCGGTGCCGGTTTCGCCAATGATCAGCACGCTGGCCTCACTCGGCGCGACTTGTTGCAGATGCGCCAGCAATGCCTGGGATTTCGGGTCTTCGAACACTTGGGCCGTGGCGCGGATCGAGGTGGCCAGAGCGGGCGAGGGCGGTAAGGTCAGCAGTTGCATGGGGGCACGCTCCATGTAGGCAAATTATGAATAGAAAGTCGGAATCGGCAGGGACTGGTTCAGCGCCCAATCGCCCAGTTCATGGAGTTTGTAATCCACCGGGTCGTGCAGGGTCTGTGTGCGCAGGTTGCGCCAGTGGCGGTCCAGGCGCAGCGAGGCGTGAGTCGAGCGCGCGCCGGTCACTTCGAACAGCCGGCTACAGAGTTCCAGGCCGTTTCGGGTGGCGGCGACCTTGGCGGTGGCGATCGCCGTGGCGAGGTGGCCGCGCTCTTCGGCGCTGAGGCCGGGGCCTTTCGCCCAGGCCTTGTCGAGCAGCTCGGCGGCGCGTTCCACCAGCAACCGAACGCCTTCGAGCGCGACCCAGAACTCGCCGTAATGGCCGAGCACATAAGGGTCCTGGCGCACGTCCTGGGTGTTGGATTTATGCCATGGGCGGGTTTCGGTGAGGGTGTATTGTCGCGCTTCTTCGAAAGCGCCTTCGGCAATGCCGAGGAACATGTGGGTGAAGGTCAGCTGCGCGATCAACGGCCGCAGGCAGGCAAACGGTGTGCTCAATGGGCCCGGATCGAGCAGCAGTTCCGACTCCTCGACCCGCACCCGCTCGAACGAGGCGCTGCCGCTGTCGGTCTGGCGCTGGCCCATGTTGTTCCAGTCGTTGTGCAAGGTGATGCCGCTGCGACCGCTGGGGATGGCCGCAATCAGCAGCTTGCCGCCCGCGCTTTCGTCGACGGCCGAGGCGATCAGCATTTGCGAATCGCTGGCGCCGGAGCAGAAGCTCTTCTTGCCGGAAAACTCACGCCAGCCGCCGAGGTCCTTGACCACGGTGCGGGTGTCCAGCGGGTTGAGGGCGTTCCCCCAGAACCAGTTCTTGCGTGCGGTCTGTTCGAACCAGGGCTGCCATTGCTCGGGGCGGGCGAACAGGCGCACGGTGGCGAGCATCAGGTGATGGAAGCCGAAGACGTGGGCAATCGAGCTGTCGACCTTGGCGAACTCGCGCACGATGTTCAGGGTGTCACTCCAGCTGGCGCCGAGGCCGCCGTACTGGGTGGGAATGCTCAAGGCCAGCAGGCCGCTGTCGCGCAAGGCGTCACGTTCGGCTTTCGGCGTACCGCCGCGCTCGTCGCGTTCGACAGCCGTCAGGGCAAACTCGGCGGCCAGTCGGCGGGCGGTTTGCAGGGGGGATATCAGGGCGCTTTGCGGCTTGGCAGTCACGCGGGGTTCCTCAATGAATTTGGCGCGATCCCCTGTCGGAGCGAGCAAGCTCCGACAGGGTTTGGCGTGGGTCAGGCCGTGGCTTTGGCGGGCAGCACGTCGTTGGCGATCATTTCGCCGAACGGCCCTGTGAGGTTGGTGACACCGCGCCCCGCCAGGCTCGCGTAGGGTTCGGGCAGCAGTGGGAACACCAGCTCGGCGAAGCGATAGGCTTCTTCGAGGTGCGGGTAGCCGGAGAAGATGAAGCTCTCGATTCCCAGGTCCGCGTATTCCTTGATGCGTGCCGCCACCTGTTGCGGATCACCCACCAGCGCCGTCCCTGCACCGCCGCGCACCAGGCCGACGCCGGCCCACAGGTTGGGGGAGATTTCCAGATTGTCACGGCGGCCGTCATGCAGCGCCGCCATGCGCCGCTGGCCTTCGGAGTCGAAACGCGAGAACGACTTCTGCGCCGCCGCGATGGTCTCGTCGCTGATGTGTTCGATCAGCTTGTCCGCGGCTTTCCAGGCGTCTTCGGCCGTCTCGCGAACGATCACGTGCAAACGAATCCCGAACTTCACCGTGCGCCCGTGACGGGCGGCGCGCTCGCGCACATCGGCGAGCTTCTGCGCCACGGCCGCCGGTGGTTCGCCCCAGGTCAGGTAGACATCGACCTGCTCGGCGGCGAGGTCATGGGCGGCTTCGGACGATCCGCCGAAGTACAGCGGTGGATAGGGTTTCTGCACCGGTGGATACAGCGCCTTGGCGTTCTGTACCTGCAGATGCTTGCCTTCGAAGTCCACCGCTTCGCCTTGCAACACGCGACGCCAGATCCTGAGGAATTCATCGGTGACTTCGTAACGTTCGCCATGATCGAGGAAAATCCCGTCGCCGCGGTTTTCGTCCGGGTCACCGCCGGTCACCACGTTGATCAGCAAGCGGCCGCCCGACAGGCGATCCAGGGTCGCGGCCATGCGCGCGGAAACGGTTGGCGAAATGATCCCAGGGCGAATCGCCACCAGGTAGCGCAGGCGTTCGGTCAGGGGCACCAGGGCCGAAGCGATGACCCATGAGTCCTCGCAGGAGCGCCCGGTGGGAATCAGTACGCCGTGGTAACCGAGGCTGTCGGCGGCCTGCGCCACCTGTTTCAGGTAGTTGAGGGTCACCGGGCGTGCGCCTTGGGTGGTGCCCAGGTAATGGCCGTCGCCGTGGGTCGGCAGGAACCAGAAAACATCCATGAAGAAGTCCTTAAGCGATTTTCAGCAGATTGTTGGGGTGCACGCCGAACAACGGCGCAGCGCGTTCTGCAGCAAGACGAATGCGGGCCTTCAAGGGCTCACTGGTTATTTGATAATTGGCGAAATCGGCCTCGGTGGCGTAGACCCCGATGGGCAGGGTCAGGGCCTGGAAGAAACTGAAAAGCGGACGCAACTGATGATCGAGAACCAGCGCATGGCGTTCGCTGCCACCGGTGGCAGCGAGCAGCACCGGCGTGTTGATCAGGGCGTTGAGGTCGATCAGGTCGAACAGATGCTTGAGCAGTCCCGGGTAGGAGCCGCGATAGACCGGGGCCGCGACGATCAGCAGGTCGGCGGTCTCGATGGCTTGCAACTGCGCCTCGATGTCGGCCGCCAGTTCCTGACGAGACAGGGCGGCGCCCAGTGGGCGAGCGATATCGCCCAGTTCGATCAGCGTGCTTTCGATCGGTAATTGCCCGGCCAGTTCGGCCAACAACGCCTGGGTCAGTACCAGGGTGCGGGACGGACGCCAGGTTCCGCCGGAAAGGGCGACGACTTTCAATGGACGCGACATCATCAGTTCCTTTTTAAACAGTTGCTCGGGGAGCAGTGAATAGTCACAGGGCTTGAGCAAGAGCTGTACCAAACCGCCAGGCCCAGGTATTGCGTGGCCTGCGACGCACCGACGGCTGCGCACTGTTGGTTTTTCGGGACTGTTTGTTGAATGACTGTTGCCTGGCGAACAGTTGCGTGGGCAACAGTTGGTTCAGGTGTTGGGATTGTTATAAAGCCTTACGCTTATTCCTCAAAATACGATAAATAAATATTTATAGATCTTTAGTGAATATATAACCGCGAAGACCCAGTCATTGGGAAAAGTCGATAGCCACTATCGAAACCGTTGATTTCTGCCCGTCTGTGGGCGCGAGTAGCCTGTGTTCATTGCCCCGAACCCAGATGCCAGGACGCCTTATCATGAAAACGCTACTCACCCCTTTCTTGCTGCTCGCGGTCACCGTTCTTGCCGGATGTGCCAGCCATGTATCCCCGGAATTGCGCCCCTATACGGCCGAGGAAACCCGGGAACTGGCGCTGGAGGCGTTGAACCGTCGTGGTTTGTCGTTCGACGAATACCACGCGAAAAAAGCCGAATTGCTCGGCCAGCCACAGAAAACCTACGGTTTCGATAAGCAGGGTGAGATGAGCGCCGAACGTGCCGTCCAACTGCATGGCCGTCCCAGCTGAGCGACTGTACCGCCCGAAGTTTCGCTCAACTGTCCATGGGTTTCCGGGGTGGCGTGCGATAGGGTCGATACCTGACCGACCCTGATGGACTGCCACCGATGACGCTTTCGCTCGACCTGCTGCTGGGCTTTGCCCTGTTTGCGCTTGTCACTTCGATCACTCCCGGCCCGAACAACACCATGTTGCTGGCATCGGGCGTGAACTTCGGCTTTAACCGCACCATCCCCCATATGCTCGGTATTACCTGCGGTTTCTTTTCGCTGGTGGTGGCGGTGGGTTTCGGCCTGGGCGCGGTGTTCCAGACCTACCCGTTGCTGTACACCGTGTTGCGATATGTCGGCGCGGCGTATTTGTTGTACCTGGCGTGGAAAATCGCCCGTTCCGGTCCGGTTTCCGACGGTGAGTCTAGGCAGGGCAAGCCGATCAGCTACCTGGGCGCCGCCGCGTTCCAGTGGGTCAACCCCAAGGCCTGGATCATGGCGATCGGTGCCATCAGCACCTACACGCCGATGCAGGGCTATTTCACCAACGTCATCGTGATCGCGGCGGTGTTTGCCGTGATCAACCTGCCGAGCGTCGGCGTCTGGGCGGCGTGCGGCACGCTGTTGCGCAATGTGCTCAAGGATCGCCGCTGGTTGCGCCTGTTCAACTGGGGCATGGCCGCGCTGCTGGTGGTTTCGCTGTATCCGCTGTTGCTGGAAAGTTTTAGCTGACGCATTGCTTCAACCCCTTGCCCGATGCCTGTTAAGCTCGCCCTCAGGAGCGTTCCTACGCACTTTTAAATGAAGTCGTACTTCCTTTACGCATCCGATCGGGTATTGCTGGTGCACCGAATTCCGGCACTCGATCCCGGAACAAGCTCTGCGAGTCTTTTATGAATAAACGTCCGTTGTATTTCGACTACGCCGCCACCACGCCGGTGGATGAGCGAGTCATTCAGGTGATGGTCGAGTGTCTGGGGTTTGCCGGCAATTTCGGCAACCCGGCGTCCAGCTCCCATGCATTCGGCCAGCAGGCCCGGCAAACGGTCGAGCGGGCGCGCCAGCAAGTGGCCGAACTGGTCGGAGCCGATGCGTCGCAGATCGTCTGGACATCCGGCGCCACCGAGTCCAATAACCTCGCCCTCAAGGGCGTGGCCCAGGCCCGCGGGGTGTCCGGCGGCCACATCATTACCAGTCAGATCGAGCACAAGGCGATTCTCGACACGGCCAGGCAATTGCAGGACAGCGGCATTGCCGTGACCTACCTGGTGCCGGATGCGCAAGGGTTGATCACCGCGCAAGCCGTCAGCGAGGCAATGCGCGAAGACACCTTCCTGGTGTCGTTGATGCTGGTCAACAACGAACTGGGCACGGTGAATGACATCGCCGCCATTGGCGAAGTCGTGCGCGCCCGCGACGGGTTGTTTCATGTCGATGCCGCGCAGGGCGCGGGGAAAGTCCCGATCGACCTGGCTCGATTGCCGGTGGACCTGATGTCCTTCTCGGCGCACAAGCTCTATGGCCCCAAGGGCATCGGCGCGCTGTATGTCGGGCCCCGCGCCCGTGAGCGCGTGCTGGCGCAGATTCACGGTGGCGGCCATGAAGGCGGTTTGCGTTCCGGTACGCTGGCGACCCATCAAATTGCCGCCATGGGCGTGGCTTTCGCGTTGGCGGCACAAGTGTTCGATGAAGAGAAGGCCACCATCGTGCGTCTGCGCCAGCGCTTGCTCGATTCGCTGCTGAGTCTGCCCGGGGTTCGGCTCAATGGCAGCCCGACCCAGCGCATTCCTCATACCCTGAGCCTGACCTTCGGCGAAGGCGAGTTCAATCCGGCGGCGTTGAGTGCCTCGATCGCGTTTTCCGCGACCTCGGCCTGCAACTCCGCGAGCAATTCACCTTCCCACGTGTTGCTGGCCCTGGGGCATGATGCCCGTTCGGCGAGTCGCACCGTGCGCTTGAGCCTGGGTCGTTTCACCACCGAGCAGGACATCGACCAGGCGGTACAACTGATTAAAGCCAACTGCGCCAGTGCTCCGGCATTCTGGGCGACGTGAGCTTGAAGTGCCGACGCCGATCGGCACTCGACAATAATGATGAAGTGGTTAGCAGGAGACATGATGAATACGCAGCCTTCGATCAACGGATCGGTGCCCGAGCGCCTGGCGCACACCCGCGAGCTGATGAGCCGGGAGGGTATTCACGCCCTGCTGGTGCCGTCGGCTGACCCGCACCTGTCGGAATACCTGCCGGGTTACTGGCAGGGGCGGCAATGGTTGTCGGGGTTCCACGGTTCGGTCGGTACGCTGATCGTGACCCCGGATTTCGCCGGGGTCTGGGCCGACAGTCGTTACTGGGAACAGGCGACCAAGGAGCTCAAGGGCAGCGGCATCGAGTTGGTCAAGCTGCAACCGGGTCAACCGAGCCCGCTGGACTGGCTGGCCGAGCAAACCCCCGAAGGTGGCGTTGTCGCGGTGGACGGCGCGGTGATGGCCGTGGCTTCGGCGCGGACCCTGGGCAGCAAGCTCGAAGCGCGCGGTGCACGCCTGCGTACCGACATCGATCTGCTGGATCAGGTCTGGAGCGATCGCCCGGCGCTGCCGAACGAGCCGATCTATCAGCACTTGCCGCCACAGGCGACCGTCAGCCGTGGCGAGAAACTCGCCAGTCTGCGTGAAACGCTGAGTGCCAGTGGCGCCGATTGGCATTTCATCGCCACACTCGACGACATCGCCTGGCTGTTCAACCTGCGCGGTGGCGACGTCTCGTTCAACCCGGTATTCGTGTCCTTTGCCCTGATCAGCCAGCAACAGGCGACCCTGTTCGTGGCCCTGAGCAAAGTCAGCGCCGAACTGCGCGCGGTGCTTGAGCAGGACGGCATCACCCTGCGCGACTACAGCGAAGTGGCCGACGCCCTGCGTGCCGTGCCGAGTGGCGCCAGCCTGCAGGTGGATCCGGCGCGCGTGACGGCAGGGCTGCTGGACAACCTGGGCAGCGGTGTGAAGCTGGTCGAGGGCCTGAACCCGACGACCCTGGCCAAATCGCAGAAAAGCCTGGCCGATGCCGAACACATCCGGCGCGCCATGGAACAGGACGGCGCGGCACTGTGCGAATTCTTCGCCTGGCTGGAGTCGGCCTGGGGCCGCGAGCGCATCACCGAACTGACCATCGACGAACACCTGACCGCTGCGCGGGCGCGCCGCCCGGATTACGTGTCGCTGAGCTTCAACACCATTGCCGCGTTCAACGCCAATGGCGCCATGCCGCATTACCACGCCACCGAGCAAGAGCACGCGGTGATCGAAGGTGACGGCCTGTTGCTGATCGACTCCGGTGGCCAATACCTGGGTGGCACCACGGACATCACGCGGATGGTGCCGGTCGGCTCGCCAACCGATGAGCAGAAGCGCGACTGCACCCGCGTGTTGAAAGGCGTGATCGCGCTGTCCCGTGCGCAGTTCCCCCGGGGGATTCTGTCACCGCTGCTGGACGCCATTGCGCGCGCGCCGATCTGGGCGGAGAACGTCGATTACGGTCATGGCACCGGCCACGGCGTCGGTTATTTCCTCAACGTTCACGAAGGTCCGCAAGTGATCGCCTACCAGGCCGTGGCAGCGCCGCAGACCGCGATGCAGCCGGGCATGATCACCTCGATCGAACCCGGCACTTATCGTCCGGGGCGCTGGGGTGTGCGCATCGAAAACCTGGCGTTGAACCGCGAAGCGGGCAAGAGCGAGTTCGGTGAATTCCTCAAGTTCGAAACCCTGACCCTGTGCCCGATCGACACCCGTTGCCTGGAACCGTCGCTGCTGACGACCGAGGAAAAGCAATGGTTCAACGCCTATCACGCTGAAGTGCGCGAGCGCTTGAGCCCTCTGCTGGATGGCGCGGCACTGGAGTGGTTGAACACTCGCACGGCGGCTATCTGATCGGCTTGAGTTCAGGCGCTGCCTGCAGCGCCTGGCTCATGTAGTCGACAAAGGCTTTGACCCGGGCGGATTGGCGACGGTTCGCCGGGGACACCGCGTGTATGGGCAGCGACTGCGCAATGTAGTCGGGCAGAATCTCCGTCACGCGACCCGCTTTCAGGTCTTCGCTGAACAGCCAGACCGGCGACAGTGCAATCCCCAGCCCTGCCAACACCATTTCGCGAATCGCCTCCGAATTGTTGCTTTGCGCGTTGCCGTTGATCCGTACTTCGTGTCGTTGGCCATCGTTTTCGTACACCCACAGGTTATGACTGCTCAACAGGTTGAACGGCAGGCAGTTGTGCTCTCGCAGCGCTTGCGGTGATTGCGGGTGGCCCCGTCGCTGCAGGTAGTCGGGGGCCGCGACGGTCACGCGATGGGTGGTGCCGATGCGACGGGCGAGCAGGCCGCTGTCGTTCAACTCGCCGATTCTGAACGTGACATCCAGGCCTTCACTGATCAGATCCTGGTTCTGATCATTCAATTGCAGGTCAATATCGAGGTCGGGATGGCGCTTGAGAAACTCCGCCAGGCGCGGGGCAATTTGCAAACGCCCGAAACTGACCGAAGAGCCGATGCGCAGGTGACCGGCGATACTTTCCCGGCCTGACTGGAAACTCAGCTCGGCAGCATCGACTGCGGCGAGGATGTTTCGGCATTCGTCGTAGTAGCGCTGACCTTCGTCGGTCAGGGACAGCCGACGGGTGCTGCGAGCAATCAGCTTGCCACCCAGCTCGCTTTCCAATGCCCGCAGGACTTTGCTGATGGTTGGCTGGCTGGTTTTCAGCTCTCGGGCTACGGCCGAGAAGCTGCCACGTTCGACGACCCGGACGAAGATCGCCATTGCATTGAGTTTGTCCACAGCAATTCTCATTCATGCCAAAGGGGCATGGTTACTATAGCTATATAGGGTCTTATCAGCATGAGTCGACAGGAAGAAGATTTATCCCACAGCCACCACTGATGGGAACTTGCGAAATGACTGACTCACTGGAAATGCGCGCTTTGATCATCGACTCGGCTAACGCTCCGCTGCGCCTGGTGTCCATGGCGCGGCCGACGCCGCAAGCCGGGCAAGTGCTGGTCCGGATCAAGGCCAGTGGTCTCAACCCGCTGGACGGGAAAATCCGTGCCGGCCAGGCAGCCCATGCACATCAACCTTTGCCGGCGACAGTGGGCATTGATCTGGCCGGAATCGTTGAGGCTGTCGGGGAAGGCGTGAGCGATTGGCGTCCGGGCGACGAAGTCTACGCCATGGCCACGGGGATTGGCGGTGCGCAAGGCTCGTTGGCCGAGTATGCCGCAGTCGATGCGCGGCTCCTGGCGCCCAAGCCCGGCAACCTGAGCGCCCGCGAAGCGGCGGGATTGCCGTTGGTGCTGATCACCGCATGGGAAGGGCTGGTGGACCGGGCGCGGGTGCGCGAGGGCCAGAAAGTGCTGATTCACGGCGGGGCAGGTGGTGTGGGTCATGTTGCCGTGCAAATCGCCCGTGCGTTCGGGGCCGAGGTCTTTGCCACAGGGGCCGCGAGGCACCAGGCAACCATCGAAGGGTTCGGTGCAACCTTCATCGATCGCAGGAGCCCGGTCGAGCAGTATGTGGCGCAACATACCGCCGGGGAGGGGTTCGATATCGTCTACGACACCGTGGGCGGCGAAACCCTGGATGCCTCATTCAAGGCTGCGCGGGTTTACCACGGGCATGTGTTGAGCTGCCTTGGCTGGGGACAACACAGCCTGGCGCCGCTCTCGTTTCGTGGGGCAACGTATTCCGGAGTGTTCACGCTGTTGCCGTTGCTCACCGGTGTGGGCCGCGAGCATCACGGACAGATTCTTCGCGAGGCGACGCGATTGATCGAGGCGGGTTCGCTCAGGCCGTTGATGGACCCTCGCACGTTCACGCTGGAGACCGCCGAGTCCGCCCACGAGTTGCTCGGCTCGGGAGCGGCACAGGGGCGGTTGGTCGTCGACATTTAGCGCAAGGCTTCAAGAACGAATTCGAGCCGATCCTGACCGAAGAACAATTGGTTATCGACAAACATGCTCGGCGCGCCGAACACACCGCGTTCCACCGCCTGTTCGGTGTTGGCCTTGAGCACGGCCTTGACCTCCTCATCTGTGGTCAAGGCCAGTACTTCATCGGGATCGAAACCGTGCCGGGTCAGAACCGTAGCAACGGTCGCCGGGTCATCGAGGCTGCGCGCCTCCACCCAGAGGGCGTGAAACAGGCAATCGATGAACGCCTGAAAGCGTTGAGGATGGCGCAATTGCATGCCGGTGACGGCGCGCATGAGCATGAGGGTGTTGATGGGGAAGTTCGGATTGTATTTCAGCGTCACGCCATAGCGCCTGGCATAGCGATCCAGGTCCTGGAACATATAGCGGCCCTTGGCCGGGACGGTCACGGGGGAGGCGTTGCCAGTGGATTTGAAGACGCCGCCCAGCAATATCGGAATGTAGATCAGTTGGCTGCCGGTTTGTGCACAGATGCCCGGCAGCTGGGTGTAGGCCAGGTAGGTCGCGGGGCTGCCCAGGTCGAAGTAGAACTCCACGGTTTTGCTCATGGTCGGTGCGCTCTTTATTGTTGTAGGGAGGCTTACCAGCGTTCGTTCCAGGGGCGCAGATCTAGCTCGAACGTCCAGGCGTCCCGGGGCTGGCTGTGCAGGAACCAATAATTCTCGGCTATGTGTTCGGGATCGAGGATGCCGTCCTGATCCTTGGTGGCGTATTTCTCGGGGAAAGACTCGCGAATGAAATCAGTATCGATGGCGCCATCGACGATGACGTGGGCCACATGAATATTCATCGGCCCCAGCTCACGGGCCATGCTTTGGGCCAATGCCCGGATGCCGTGCTTGGCGCCGGCGAATGCCGCAAACCCGGCAGCACCCCGCAGCCCCGCCGTCGCCCCGGTGAACAGGATAGTGCCCCGTTGACGCTTGACCATGCGCTTGGCCACTTCGCGAGCATTCAGGAAGCCGGAGAAACAGGCCATCTCCCAGATCTTGAAATACTTGCGCGCGGTTTCCTCGAGGATACTGCAGGGCACATTGGCACCGATGTTGAAGACGAATGCTTCGATGGCGCCGACCTGGCTTTCTATCTGCTCGATCAACGCAATCACATCCTCTTCCTTGCGCGCATCGCAGGCAAAACCGTGGGCTTCTCCGCCTGCGCCGTTGATGGCGTCCACCAGAGGCTGGAGTTTGTCGGCACTGCGCCGGGTTACGCAGGCGACAAAGCCTTCCTGTGCAAAACGCCTGGCGATTGCGCCACCGGTGGCGTCGCCTGCACCGACCACCAATACGACCTTCTTGTTATTCATGTTGAGGTCCCTTGCTAAACGATCGTTGAGTGAACGGACGTTATGCCGGGGATTGGAGGGGCGTCAAGAAGGTGAATGGCGGGAGGGGCGATGTTTCACCCGGCACACGCCAGCCGCGAATTCAGCGAGGGTGCCGAATTCCGGTGGCGATGAGATGAGCCGTCGGAACTGCGTGGAGAGACGGCATCGATCTATTTGCAGATGACGATCATGCTGCGGCTGGTATAGCCGGCGGGATTAAGGCCAAACGGATAGTCGCCGGGTTCTTCCACGCCATCCCCCGACTTCGCGATGACTTTGTAACCCTTGGGTGCGCACGAATTGGCGGCGCTGGTGTAACACTTGTCCCACGAGGACGACAGCCCGGAGCAGTTGATGTGCAAACCTTTCTTGCCACGTTTGGTGTGGGTTTCCGAGGTCGCCGCGCAGCCTGCAATCGCAAGTACGGCGATCAGTATCAAAATTCGTTTCATTGCTGTCCTTAACGCGTCCCGGATCTTCGTGCCCGGGTCTGGCAGTATCCGCTTTCGCTGAAGCGTCTCTGATATCCCTATCCTGAAAAGTCCATGTCTGAAATTAAGTGCGGGCTAAACATGGCCTAAATGAGCGGTAAATGCCAGAGTTTCGTCAAACCCGTGTCAGTCTGCCGCGATTGCTGGCTTGGCCGTACTGCCCATGGTCAAGGTCGCGCCCACGGAAGCCAGAATGATGCACAGGATGGCCAGCCATTGTGACAGTGTGAGGAATTCCTGCAGGAACAGCAGGCCTGACAGGGCGCCAAACGCGGGTTCGATACTCATGAGCGTTCCGAACGTTCGGGTCGGCATCCGCGTGAGGGCGACCATTTCCAGGGTATAGGGCAGGGCGGTGGACAGCAGGGCAACACCGATAGCTACAGGGATCACCGATAGCGTCAGCAGCGCGGTGCCCGCATGGGCGATGCCGAAAGGCGTCACGAACAATGCGGCGATCATGACGCCCAGTGCAGCCGTCTGTACGCCATTGTCGGCACCGGCCTTCTGCCCGAAGAGAATGTAGAGGGCCCAGCAGACGCCCGCCCCCAAGGCATAACCGGCACCGAGGGGATCGATGCCGGAGGACGTGGCGCCTGTCGGGATCAGCAGCATCAGGCCGGCAGCGGCAAGAGCGACCCACAGGAAGTCGATCGCGCGGCGCGAAGCATAGATGGCGACCGCCAGCGGGCCGGTGAACTCCAGCGCAACCGCGATGCCCAGTGGCACTGTGCGCAAGGACATATAGAAGAGAAGGTTCATGCCCCCCAACGCAATCCCGTAGACGATCACGGTGCGCAGGGATTTGGCAGTGAGCTTTGCACGCCAGGGGCGCAGCAGCAGGAGCATGATCACGCTGGCAAAGATCAATCGCAGCGTCGTGGTGCCCTGGGCACCCACCACCGGGAACATGCTTTTGGCCAGAGAAGCTCCGGACTGGATCGAAGCCATGGCTATCAACAGCAGGCCAACCGGGAAGAGGGTAGAGGCAAGGCTGCGGGGTTGGTCTTTCATCAGGTGGCATCATCCAGGGCAGACAGCAGAAGCTGATTGTAGTTTGAGCAATATACTGCGCATTCCTGATCGGCGCGTCTATATATAAGCGGTGTTTTCGAAACGCCTGATAGAAATCCTGAATTAGGGGTTGACGGCAGATTCTGGACGTCTATAATTCGCCCCACTTCCGGCGCAGTCGAAACGGAAAACTCCTTGGTAAACAAAGAGTTACGCAGTTTTCGGCAGCGAGTTGCTTCAGGTCATCGAAGCCTGGAAGGAGTCGGTCAGGCAGTGTGCAGTCGCTTGATGGACGGTTCGATCTTCTCGGTCGAAAGCGGTGAAAAAGAGGTGTTGACAGCAGCGAGTAACGCTGTAGAATTCGCCTCCCGCTAACGAGAG
>NZ_JACVAI010000004.1 GCF_014851765.1 Pseudomonas sp. PDM04
GCTGCTGTCAACACCTCTTTTTCACCGCTTTCGACCGAGAAGATCGAACCGTCCATCAAGCGACTGCACACTGCCTGACCGACTCCTTCCAGGCTTCGATGACCTGAAGCAACTCGCTGCCGAAAACCGCGTAACTCTTTGTTTACCAAGGAGTTTTCCGTTTCGACTGCGCCGGAAGTGGGGCGAATTATAGACGTCCAGAATCTGCCGTCAACCCCTAATTCCAGCTTTATTCGGATTTGAGCGAAATACGCGCAAACGCCTTCTTGCCAGCCTGGCAAACATGGGTCGCGCCCAGTGCATATATAAAGGTGCGATCAACAACCTCACCATCTACACGCACACCGCCAGAGTTCAGCAGGTCACGCGCCACCGCCGAGTTCTTCACCAAGCCAGCTTTATTAAGAACAGCAGCGATCGGCATATCTTCAGCAGCCGTCAATTCAATCTCCGGCAGATCATCCGGCAGCTCGCCATCCTTCATGCGGTTACCCGCTGCGCGATGGGCATTGGCCGCAGCCTCTTCACCATGGAATCGCGCCACAATCTCTTCAGCCAGCTTGATCTTGATATCTCGCGGATTGGCACCCGCCTCGACATCGGCACGAAACGCATTGATCTCGTCCATCGAGCGGAAGCTGAGCAGCTCAAAGTAACGCCACATCAATGCATCCGGCATGGACACCAGCTTGTTGTACATCACGCCCGGCGCTTCCTGAATGCCGATGTAGTTACCCAGGGATTTGGACATTTTCTTCACGCCGTCCAGACCTTCGAGCAACGGCATGGTCAGAATGCACTGCGGCTCCTGCCCATAACCGCGCTGCAACTCGCGCCCCATCAGCAGGTTGAACTTCTGATCGGTACCACCCAGCTCGACATCCGCACGCAAGGCGACCGAGTCGTAGCCCTGAACCAGCGGATAGAGAAACTCGTGAATGGCAATTGGCTGATTGGTGGTGTAGCGCTTGTCGAAGTCGTCACGCTCGAGCATGCGCGCGACGGTGTATTGCGAAGTCAGTCGAATAAAGTCGGCCGGCCCCATCTGATCCATCCAGGTGGAGTTGAATGCCACTTCGGTCCTGGCCGGATCCAGGATCTTGAACACCTGAGTCTTGTAGGTCTCGGCGTTTTCGAGAACCTGCTCACGCGTGAGAGGAGGCCGCGTAGCGCTCTTGCCGCTCGGATCACCGATCATCCCGGTGAAGTCGCCTATAAGGAAGATCACCTGATGCCCCAGTTCCTGGAACTGGCGCAGCTTATTGATCAGCACGGTGTGCCCGAGGTGCAAATCCGGTGCGGTCGGATCGAAGCCGGCCTTAATACGCAGTGGCTGGCCACGCTTGAGCTTTTCGATCAGCTCGGACTCGACCAACAGTTCTTCCGCACCACGTTTGATCAGCGCTAGCTGCTCTTCAACCGACTTCATAACAGACCCGCAAGGCTCGAATTCAAAGGGAACCAACCATACAAGATCACGCGTCAAATACAAAATTTGGCCAGCGCAATGACGCCAATCCACCGGCAGAACGTCCGCGGACTTGCTTCAGAGATGATTTGGTTATATTTTATACAGTTATTTCATCTTCATCATGTCATTCATCTTTTCCAATTCATCTTTTTCAAAGTCAAAATTACTTATGACCAACGAATCGTCTAAAGCGCCGCCGCTTTACCCGAAGACCCACCTGCTCGCAGCGAGCGGTATCGCCGCCCTGCTGAGCCTGGCGCTTCTGGTATTCCCTTCCAGTGATGTAGAAGCCAAAAAGACAACCCTGAGCCTTGAACTGGAAAGCCCTGCTGAACAACTGACACAAGATCAAGACGCCGCTGACGCCGCCCAAGCCACAAATGAGCCGGTAACTTCCCCTTTCGCGCAGATCGAAAACAGCGCCGAGGAGCCCCAGGAAACAGCCCAGGCCGCCTCCGCGGCCGCTGAAGAGAAGCAGGGCCCCAATCACCGGGAAGTGATCGTTGCCAAAGGCGACACGCTGTCCACCCTGTTCGAGAAAGTCGGCCTTCCCGCCACCGCCGTGCACGAAGTACTGGCCAGCGACAAGCAGGCCAAGCAGTTCAGCCAACTCAAGCATGGCCAGAAACTCGAGTTCGAGCTCAACCCTGAAGGTCAACTGACCAACCTGCATAGCAAGGTCAGCGACCTCGAAAGCATCACCCTCACCCGCAATGACAAGGGTTACGTCTTCAACCGCATCACCGCCAAGCCAACCGTGCGCTCGGCTTACGCTCATGGCGTGATCAACAGTTCGCTGTCGCAATCCGCCGCCCGCGCCGGCCTGTCCCACAGCCTGACCATGGACATGGCCAGCGTATTCGGCTACGACATCGACTTCGCCCAGGATATTCGCCAGGGCGACGAGTTCGACGTGATCTACGAACAGAAAGTCGTCAACGGCAAATCGATCGGCAACGGGCCGATCCTCTCCGCGCGCTTCACCAACCGCGGCAAAACCTACACCGCCGTGCGCTACACCAACAAACAAGGCAACAGCAGCTACTACACGGCTGAAGGCAACAGCATGCGCAAGGCGTTCATCCGCACGCCGGTAGATTTCGCGCGCATCAGCTCGAAATTCTCCATGGGTCGCAAACATCCGATCCTGAACAAGATTCGCGCTCACAAAGGCGTTGATTACGCCGCCCCACGCGGTACGCCGATCAAGGCTGCCGGTGATGGCAAGGTATTGCTGGCCGGCCGCCGCGGTGGCTATGGCAATACCGTGATCATTCAGCACGGCAACACCTACCGCACGCTGTATGGACACATGCAAGGCTTCGCCAAGGGCGTGCAAACCGGCAGCTCGGTCAAGCAGGGCCAGGTCATCGGCTACATTGGCACCACCGGCCTTTCCACCGGGCCGCACCTGCACTACGAGTTCCAGGTCAACGGTGTTCACGTCGACCCGCTGAGCCAAAAGCTGGCAATGGCCGACCCGATCTCCAAGGCCGAGCGCTCGCGATTCCTAGCACAGAGCCAGCCGCTGATGGCGCGCATGGATCAAGAGAAAGCCACGATGCTGGCTTCGAGCAAGCGCTAAGCCATGACGCTCTATATAGGCGTGATGTCCGGGACCAGCCTTGATGGCCTGGACATTGCGCTGGTCGAGCTGGCACCGGCGATCAAGCTGATCGCCACGCATTACATCCCCATGCCTGATTCCCTGCGCACCGAGCTGCTGGGCCTGTGCGCCAGCGGTCCCGACGAAATTGCCCGCTCGGCCATTGCCCAGCAAAACTGGGTGAGGCTGGCAGCGGAAGGCATTCACACCCTGCTTGATCAACAGAACCTGAAACCCGCAGACATTCGCGCGATTGGCAGCCATGGCCAGACCATTCGCCACGAACCGTCACGCGGGTTCACCGTCCAGATCGGCAACCCTGCCCTGTTGACGGAGCTGACCGGCATTACAGTCGTCAGCGACTTCCGCAGTCGGGACGTCGCGGCCGGCGGCCAGGGGGCACCCTTGGTCCCCGCCTTTCACGAAGCATTGTTCGAAGAACAGGCAGGCAGCCGTGCGGTGCTGAACGTCGGCGGATTCAGCAACCTCAGCCTGATCGAGCCCGGCCAACCCGTGGCCGGTTTCGACTGTGGCCCGGGGAATGTGTTGCTGGATGCCTGGATTCACCAGCAACGTGGCGAAAACTTCGACCGCGACGGCCAGTGGGCCGGCAGCGGCAAGGTGGAACCGGTGCTGTTGAAGGCACTGCTCAGTGACGCGTTCTTCGTGACCAAAGGCCCGAAAAGCACCGGTCGCGAAGTGTTCAATCTGCAATGGCTGACCCAGCACCTTTCCCGCTTGCCGTCGTTTGCCGCCGAAGACGTTCAGGCCACACTGCTGGAGCTGACGGCGCTGACCATCATTGAATCACTGCAAGGTGCTCAAGCGGATACCCGGGAACTGCTGGTGTGCGGTGGCGGTGCACACAACGCCACACTGATGAAACGCCTGGCCAGCTTGCTGCCGAACGCAACCGTCAGTAGCACCGCCTCTCACGGCGTTGACCCGGACTGGGTCGAAGCCATGGCCTTCGCCTGGCTGGCCCATTGCTGCCTGGAAGGCATCGCCGCCAATCGCCCAAGCGTCACTGGCGCCCGCGGCCTGCGGGTGCTCGGCGCCATCTACCCGGTCTGAGCCGCACACAGTAAAACGCCGCAAGACCCTGAAGCCCTGCGGCGCTGGATAACGCCCTGAGGTGCGATCAAATCGAGAACGAAGAGCCGCAGCCACAAGTGGTCGTGGCATTAGGGTTCTTGATCACGAAACGCGAACCTTCCAGACCTTCCTGGTAATCCACCTCGGCGCCTGCCAGGTACTGGAAGCTCATTGGATCAACGACCAGGCTCACGCCCTCGCGCTCGACGATGGTGTCGTCATCGGCCACTTCTTCATCGAAGGTGAAACCGTACTGAAAACCTGAACAACCGCCGCCCGTCACAAATACGCGCAGCTTCAAGCGATCATTCCCCTCTTCATCGACCAGGCTCTTCACCTTGTGCGCGGCACCGTGGGTGAATTGCAAAGCCGTGGGGGTGAAGGATTCGACGCTCATGCTAACTATCTCCCGGCGTTACGCCGCCATAATGCGTGATGACGCGCATTATCCGCTTCTCCGAGAAAATCGGTCAACTATTGTTACGGTATATCAATAAACCCGATTGCCGGTTCCCAATGCAAAAAGGCCCGTTCGACGGGCCTTTTTGCTGAACGGGACGAAGCCTTACGGCAGCATGCCTGCATGGGACAAGCCCAGGCGCTCATCCAGCCCGAACAGGATATTCAGGTTCTGCACCGCTTGGCCCGAAGCACCTTTGACGAGGTTGTCGATCACCGACAACACCACGACCAGATCACCCTCCTGTGGACGGTGCACGGCGATACGGCAGACGTTGGCGCCTCGCACGCTACGGGTTTCCGGGTGGCTGCCGGCCGGCATCACATCGACAAATGGCTCGTTGGCATAACGCTTCTCGAACAGCGCCTGCAGATCCACCGAGCGATCAACCACCGTCGCATAAAGCGTCGAGTGAATACCGCGAATCATCGGGGTCAGGTGCGGTACGAAGGTCAGGCCGACGTCCTTGCCCGCCGCACGGCGCAGCCCCTGGCGAATTTCCGGCAGGTGACGGTGCCCCTTGACGGCATAGGCCTTCAGGCTTTCCGAGGTTTCGGAGTACAGCGAACCGACGGAAGCGCCACGCCCGGCGCCACTGACACCGGACTTGCAGTCGGCGATCAAGCGCGTGGTATCGGCCAGGCCGGCCTCAAGCAAGGGCAGGAAGCCCAATTGCGTGGCCGTTGGGTAGCAACCCGGCACGGCGATCAGACGCGCTTGCCTGATCTGCTCGCGATTGACTTCCGGCAAGCCGTAGACCGCTTCCTCCAGCAGTTGCGGTGCGCCGTGCGGCTGGCCGTACCACTTGGCCCACTCGTCAGCATCCTGCAGCCGGAAATCCGCCGACAGGTCGATGACCTTGGTCCCTGCCGCCAGCAACTCACCGGCCAGTGCATGGGCGACCCCGTGAGGCGTCGCGAAGAACACCACGTCGCAGGCGCCCAGGGTCTTCACGTCCGGCACGCTGAACGCCAGGCCATCGTAATGACCGCGCAGGTTAGGGTACATATCGGCCACGGCCAGGCCGGCCTCGGATCGGGAAGTGATCACCACCACTTCAGCTTGCGGATGCTGTGCCAACAGACGCAGCAGTTCGACACCGGTGTAACCCGTGCCGCCGACGATACCGACCTTGACCATAAACCTGCCCTCAACGAACCCACTGGAAAGCCGTCGATAATAGGGGCCGCGCTCGCCTGCGACAACCGTCAAGGTGACGTGCGGGCGCTCAAGCCTCTACTATTCGGGCTACCGTGAACCTGGGAATAATCAAAAATGCTTTATCTGTGGCTCAAAGCGCTTCACATCGTCAGCATGGTCTGCTGGTTTGCCGGCCTGTTCTACCTGCCGCGCCTGTTCGTTTATCACGCACAAAGCGAAGACACCGTCAGCAAGGAACGCTTCAGCCTCATGGAGCGCAAGCTGTACCGCGGCATCATGGGCCCGGCGATGATCGCCACGCTGATCTTCGGCGGCTGGCTGATCAGCCTGAACCCGAGTGCGTATTTCGGTCAGGGCGGCTGGATGCACGCCAAATTGACCCTGGTGGTCATTCTGATCGGCTATCACCACATGTGCGGAGCGCAGGTCAAACGTTTCGCCCGTGGCGAGAACACCCGCAGCCATGTCTTTTATCGCTGGTTCAATGAAGTGCCGGTTCTGATATTGCTGGCTATCGTAATTCTGGTCGTGGTTCGGCCGTTCTGATTTCAACCAGCATCACTTACCGGGGTATTTCCAATGTCGCTGCCCGCTTTGCTCGAACAACGTTTGCGTTTGCCTGTCGTGGCGGCGCCGATGTTCCTGATTTCCAATCCGCAACTGGTGCTCGCCTGCTGCCGTAATGGCGTCGTAGGCAGTTTTCCCGCGCTGAACCAGCGCGAGAGCAGCGGCTTCAAAGCCTGGCTGGAAGAAATCGAAGCAGGCCTGGCAGCTCTGGAAAACCCCGCGCCCTATGCGGTAAACCTGATCGTCCACAACAGCAATCCACGCCTGCAAGCGGACCTGGAGATCTGCATCGAACACAAAGTGCCGATCGTGATCACCAGCTTGGGCGCAGTCAAAGAACTGGTGGACGCAGTACACGGCTACGGCGGTCTGGTTTTCCATGATGTGACGACGCGTCGGCATGCCGAGAAAGCCGCCGAAGCCGGCGTCGATGGATTGATCGCCGTCGCGGCGGGCGCCGGTGGCCATGCTGGCACCTGGAGTCCGTTTTCGCTGATCGCCGAAATTCGCCAGTTCTTCGACAAGACCTTATTGCTTGCTGGCTGCCTGAACCATGGCCACGAAATTCTTGCTGCGCAGTTGCTGGGCGCAGACCTGGCCTACTTCGGTACGCGCTTTATCGGCACCACCGAAAGCCATGCCCCTGAGGCCTATAAAGAGATGCTGCTGACGTCCCGAGCAGCCGACATCATCCATACGCCCGCAGTGTCGGGTGTACCCGCAAGCTTCATGCGCCAGAGCCTGGAAGCGGCAGGCTTCGACATGGCCGCACTACAGAACAAGGGCGACGTCAATTTCGGCGCCAAGCTCAAGCCCTTGAACGACGAAGCCAAGGCCTGGAAAACCGTATGGTCCGCCGGCCAGGGCGTCGGCGAAATCAAGGACCTGCCAAGCGTGGATCAGCTGGTCGCACGACTGGATGCCGAATACCGCAAGGCATTGGAGCTGGCGGCACAACTGCCCCAACGCTGGCCGCGCTGACAGGAAGCTTGGCCAGTCACCCCCGACTGGCCTTACACTCGAGGCAGTCAACGCTCCTCTCTCAAACACTCGCGACAAGGAAGCCTCGCAATGAGCGAAAACCGGTACAAGATTGTGTTCGATGGTGCCCTGCAACCCGGGGTCGACAGCACCACCGCCCGGCTCAATCTCGCGGAGTTGTTCAAAAGCGATGTTGCCGCCATCGAGCGCCTGTTCAGCGGTCGCCCCGTGGCACTCAAGCGGGATCTGTCGCAGACGGATGCGCAGGCTTACCTGCAAGCGCTGAGTAAAACCGGCATCGACGCACGAATAGAAAGCGACCCCTCGATCGAATTGAACCTGTCGGACGTCCAAGATCACGCCACTGCCGATCAAGGTCCGCCCGCCGAGCCGCAATCGCCCTACGCACCACCCCGCGCAACGGTGGGTGAAGCGTTACCGGGGTTTGCCTCGCTGAAGCCGTTCAGTTATGAAGGCCGTATCGGTCGTTTGCGTTACCTCGCCTGGACCATGACGCTGACGCTGGTGACCCTTGGCATCGGTAGCGTTTTCGCCCTTTTCGGACTTGCACTCATCAGCTCGGACTCCACAGGCGGCCTGATTCTCGCGGGGCTGCTGGCCTTTATTCTCGTTGTAGTACTCGCAGTGGTCAGCGTCCTGTTCACTATCCAGCGCCTGCACGATATTGGCTGGTCGGGCTGGCTCTGGCTGTTGACCCTGGTGCCCTTCGTCGGCAGCATTTTTCCGTTTGTCATCATGGTTGTGCCGGGCAACGCCACGGCGAATCGGTACGGTGCGCCACCGCCACCCAACAGCACCGCGGTCAAAGTGCTGGCTGCGCTGTGGCTGGTGTTCATCGCGATCATGTTTATCGGCGGACTGGCCGGTGGACTGACCGCTATCCAGGACGAGTACGAAAACGCCGCACAAAGCAGCTATGAAAGTAGCGCGGTCATCACCGACGAAGTGGACGTCGAGCCTGCCGAACAGGCCGAACCGATACCCGATTCCGCAGAGGATGAAGCCGAAGAAGCCCCGCCCCCTGTAGACTCTGCCAAAGAATGAACAGCGCTCCCCGCTCGTGACACCTGCGTCGCCGGCGCGGAGCTGTTGCGATGGAGAACTGCATGACCCGTTACGCTCTGATCACCGGTGCTTCCAGCGGCATCGGCCTGGCGATGGCCGAAGCGCTGGCCCGCCGCGGCCGCAGCCTGATTCTGGTGGCCCGACAACGTGATCAGTTGGAAAGCATTGCGATTGAACTGACTCAACGGTTTGGCGTGGAGGTGTTGTTTCGTGCCTGCGACCTGGGCGAGCCGCTGCGGCTGTCCGGTTTCCTGCTGGAACTCGAAGAAAGCGACCGCCAGATCGACCTGTTGGTCAACTGCGCCGGCATCGGCACCTGCGGCCCGTTTCTGGCGCAGGACTGGATGACCGAACAAGACCTGATCGAAGTGAACATCCTCGCCTTGACGCGTCTTTGCCATGCCATCGGCAACAGCATGGCCTTGCACGGCGGCGGACAGATCCTGAATGTCGCCTCGATCGCGGCGTTCCACCCCGGCCCCTGGATGAGCACCTATTACGCCAGCAAGGCCTATGTGCTGCATTTTTCCGAGGGATTACGCGTCGAGCTGAAAAAATGCGCGGTCAAGGTGTCGGTGCTGTGCCCCGGTCCGACCCGCACCCCGTTCTTCCGCACGGCGCAACTGAACACCGACAAACTGGCTGCCAGCAACCGGCTGATGAGCCCCGAGGAGGTCGCGCTCTACACCGTGCGAGCCCTGGAAAAAAATCGCGCCATCATCATTCCGGGCTGCCGCAACCGCTGGATCGCCTTCCTGTCGCGGTGTGGCTCACGCTGGTTGAACCGGACAATCACCGGCATGCTCAACAAGGCTTATTGTCCACGTTGATGGCCGCAGGGTAAAAGACTGGGCTCGGACCAGCCCCTATGGGTACACTCAGGCCAGCCCAAACAACGGAGAAAACAGCTGTGGATACTCTGTTCACCAAGATCATCAACCGGGAAATACCGGCGAAGATCATCTACGAGGACGACCAGGTACTGGCCTTCCACGACATCGCCCCACAGGCACCGGTGCATTTCCTGGTGATCCCGAAAAAACCGGTGCGCACCTTGAACGACCTCACCGAGGACGACAAGGCACTGGCCGGGCACATTTTGTTCACTGCCCAGCGCCTGGCCCTGGAACTGGGTTGTGAGGAAGGTTTCCGTGTGGTCATGAACTGCAATGAATTGGGTGGGCAGACCGTCTATCACATCCACATGCACGTGCTGGGTCAGCGCCAGATGCACTGGCCGCCGGGCTGATTGCGCCGCCCTCCTCCCGTTGCGGAAGCAGCCGGTCGTCGCCCTCACGCTCGCGATGCGCTCAAAGGCACCGCGAGTGTCACGTTTGCAGGACTGCCACTGAAGCCCATCACCCGCCTGCCGGCTGCTGCGCGACAATGACCCAGCGCAAACCTTCCGTGGCCGATTGGGGTAAACTGGCCGCCGAGATTCTTCCCGGAGGTCAGCATGACTACCCAACGTCACTACTCGCCGATTGACCGTCTTCTGCTGCAAGCCGATGCCGCGATGCGTACCCTGCTGCCTTTCAGTGGCCAGCCGTACCGCCCGTCGCCGGCCATCGTGCAGCCGGAGGTGCAAATGAGCGACGAAGACACCCGGCATGTGGCCGGCCTGATGCGCATCAACCACACCGGTGAAGTCTGCGCCCAGGCGCTGTATCAGGGACAGGCCCTGACCGCCAGGCTGCCGCAGGTTCGCGCCGCCATGGAACATGCCGCCGAAGAGGAAATCGACCATCTGGTCTGGTGCGAGCAACGCATTCATCAATTGGGCAGCCATACCAGCATTCTCAATCCGCTGTTCTACGGCATGTCGTTCGGGATCGGTGCCGTGGCCGGGTTGATCAGCGACAAAGTCAGCCTGGGTTTCGTCGCCGCCACCGAACATCAGGTGTGCAAGCACTTGAACGAGCACCTCGAGCAGTTGCCGGCAGAAGACGAGAAGTCCCGGGCGATCCTCGAGCAAATGCGCATCGACGAAGAGCACCATGCTGAAAGTGCCCTGGAGGCCGGTGGCTTCCGCTTTCCGGCACCGGTGAAGTTCGGGATGAGCCTGTTGGCCAAGGTGATGACCAAGAGCACGTATCGGATCTGAGGCTGGCGTTGCCGGGAACGGCCATGCGTCAGCAGACTCGCCCCCACAGAGGTGGGAGACGGGCATGAAAAAGGCGACTGCCGTGAGGGAGTCGCCTTTTTTTACCTTCGAGGATCTCAGCCCGGCATGTTGCGCGCGTAGAAAATCTCGAGCATTTCGTGTTTCACCCGGTCGGTCACTTGAGCCCGCTGCTCAGGGGACAGGTTGCTGGTAGCGTCGCCGAACAGGTAGTTATCCAGTTCGAAGTTCTTCAACAGCATTTTGGTGTGGAACAGGTTTTCCTGATACACATTCACATCGGTCATCTGGTACGCGTCGCGGGTGTCTTCGGACAGGTAGTTCTGGATCGAGTTGATCTCGTGGTCGATGAAGTGCTTCTTGCCTTCGACGTCGCGAGTGAAGCCGCGCACGCGATAATCCACGGTCACGATATCCGAGTCGAACTGGTGAATCAGGAAGTTGAGTGCCTTCAGCGGTGAAATGACCCCACAGGTCGACACGTCGATGTCCACACGGAAAGTCGCAATACCATCGTCCGGATGGATTTCCGGGTAGGTGTGCACCGTGATGTGGCTCTTGTCGAGGTGGGCCAGGATGATTTCCGGCAACGGGCCCGGGGACTCTTCGATCTGGCTTTCGGTCGGGGTCACCGGCTCTTCAGAGATCAGAATCGTAACGCTGGCGCCCTGTGGTTCGTAGTCCTGACTGGCGATGTTCAGGATGTTGGCACCAATGATATCGACAACTTCCGTGAGGATCTGCGTCAGGCGTTTCGCGTTGTACTCGGCGTTGATGTACTCGACGTACGCCTGCTGGTCTTGCGGGGTTTCCGCGTAGCAGATGTCATAGATGTTGAAGCTCAAGGTCTTTGTCAGGTTATTGAACCCGTGGAGCTTGAGTTTGCTTTTCACCGTTAAAAACTCTCTATGTATTGCGGCCCGGCCGCGTGATCAAGCATGCCCGTCAGATGCGAACAACGCACCTGCGTAGGACGGTTAACACCTCTTCGCGATGGCGATTTTGGTTGTCTGATCGGGCGAGCGGTCTGTCGGCTGACGGACCACCACCCTGAAAAAAGTGGCGCATTATGCAGACGTCAGCCATGGATCGCCAGAGTCTGCACTGCTTTTATGATAGTTGAATGTCGATTCAACCGAGTTCGACGATCTCGTAGTCGTGGGTGATCGCAACACCTGCCGCGCCGAGCATGATCGATGCCGAGCAGTACTTTTCGGCGGACAACTCGATGGCGCGCTTGACCTGAGCCTCTTTCAGCCCGCGGCCCTTGACCACGAAGTGCATGTGAATTTTGGTGAAGACTTTCGGGTCTTCGGTCGCGCGCTCGGCCTCGAGGAAGGCTTCACAGCTTTCAACGGCCTGACGGGACTTCTTGAGAATGCTGACGACGTCGAAGTTGCTGCATCCACCGACACCCAGCAGGAGCATTTCCATGGGCCGCACACCCAGGTTACGACCACCGGCGTCGGGCGGACCGTCCATGACCACGACATGACCGCTACCCGACTCGCCGAGGAACATGGCTTCGCCAGCCCATTGAATGCGTGCCTTCATCGCCAAGACTCCACTGTAAAAAAAAGGGTCGCCAGCTTAGCACAGGGCCCTTGATTGACAGCGCTCGCCTTCCTAGGACATAACCGGTTGCCCAGTAGGTAAATTCTCGAATATTGCCGGAACTGTCTGTTAAGCTGACGCCAATTAGCTGGCGCATAGCCACCTGCGCAGCAACCCCAGCGCCTCATAAAAAAACCAAACATACCGTGCAGTCTTTTCGAGATACAACCATGGTTGCTATTGCCCCACCCCCCAAAATCAAGAACCTCGACAAGCTGTTGATGCATTGTCAGCGTCGGCGCTACGCGGCCAAGAGCAATATCATTTGTGCAGGCGACCGTTCGGAAACGCTGTTTTTCATCATCAAGGGCTCGGTCACCATCCTGATCGAGGATGACGACGGTCGTGAAATGATCATCGCCTACCTGAACCCCGGGGACTTCTTCGGCGAACTGGGCCTGTTTGAGCAAGCCGGCCTGGAACAGGAGCGCAGCGCCTGGGTTCGCGCCAAGATCGAGTGCGAAGTTGCGGAAATCAGCTACACGAAATTCCGCGAGTTGTCCCAGCAGGACCCCGACATTCTTTACGCACTCAGCGGACAGATCGCACAACGCCTGCGCAACACTACTCGCAAGGTCGGTGACCTGGCCTTCTTCGACGTGACCGGCCGCGTGGCCCGCTGCCTCCTCGAATTGTGCAAGCAGCCGGACGCCATGACCCACCCCGATGGCATGCAGATCAAGGTGACGCGTCAGGAAATCGGACGGATTGTCGGATGTTCACGGGAGATGGTCGGTCGCGTGCTCAAGGACCTGGAAGAACGCAACCTGGTGAACGTCAAGGGCAAGACCATGGTGGTGTTCGGGACGCGTTAAGCACCGAACATGGCCGCCAGCATTTGACGATAAAGCATGTCGAGCCGCGCGAGTGCATCCGGTGCAACGAACTTCTCATGCAGGGCAATGTGGCTCTCGGCGCGAACCCGCTGCTCCAGGTCGCAGGCCTGATTGAACCGGTTGACCGCCGCGACCATCGACTCGCGCTCGTTATCGAGCAACATCGCACCGTGCACCAGGCCCACCGGCCGCAGCCCCCCCTGACTTTGGCGCCAGCGCTGGGCGGTGCCCACCATCTTGCGGCCATCGAGGTTGACATTGAAACGGCCATCGCAGAACGCACCGTCGATTTCCCCCAGAGACGAAACGCCACCCAACTCATCCAGCAGTTGGCATATCGGGTCGCATAAACGCCGGTAGCCGGACTCGATGCGATTCAGATCACCTTCGCTGCGCGGCGGTGCATAAACCAATGCAATGTTGAGGGTCGACGCCGATTGCGGCACCGGTTCACCACCGGTTTCCCGTAGCAGCACTGGCCAGCCTGCGGCCGCCGATACCTCGCACGCCGTTTCAAAGCCTGGCAAGCGATTCAAACGGCGCGGCATGACCAATGCCCGATCGGCAGGCTGCCAGAACAGCAGGCCGAACTCCGCATCACCCGCGCACACCGAGGCGAGCAAATCCTGTTCGGCTTGCAGGCCGGCTTCGATGGTCAGGGAGATGGGCGAGGTCATGAAGAGCTCCGTGAGACCTGAAGTCTGTGGTGTGTCTTATGTCGGGAACGCCACCCGGAGCAGGCTCGCTGCCACAGGTTCGATCTGACCCTTGTGGGAGCGAGCCTGCTCGCGAAAGTGATCAGTCCAGCGTCGAACCGCTGACCGGAACACCACGCTCCGGGAAGAACAGGCGCTGCAGCTCGTTGCCCGGTTGCTCGGCGCGCATGAACGCTTCACCCACCAGGAATGCATACACGTCGCTGATTTCCATCAGTTCCACATCAGCCCGATTGAGAATGCCACTTTCGGTGATCACCAAACGGTCGCGCGGGATTCGCGGCAACAGGTCGAGCGTGGTTTCCAGGCTGACTTCGAAGGTGTGCAGGTTGCGGTTGTTCACGCCTACCAGCGGTGTGTCGAGGGTTTTCAGGGCCCGCTCCAGCTCGTTACCATCGTGGACTTCCACCAGCACGTCGAGACCAACACCCTCGGCCACCGCTGCCAGCTCGGCCATTTTCACGTCATCCAGTGCGGAAACGATCAACAACACGCAATCAGCGCCCAATGCCCGTGCCTCGACGATCTGGTACGGATCGATCATGAAGTCCTTGCGGATCACTGGCAGTTTGCACGCCGCCCGGGCCTGTTGCAGATAGGCATCGGCGCCCTGGAAGTAATCGACGTCGGTGAGCACCGAAAGACAGGTCGCGCCGCCTTTCTCGTAACTCCGGGCGATATCCGCAGGCACGAAGTCTTCGCGAATCACGCCTTTGCTTGGCGACGCTTTCTTGATTTCGGCAATCACCGCTGGCTGCTTGGATTTCGCCTGGGCGATCAGTGCCTGGGCAAAACCACGGGGTGCATCCGCTTGCTGGGCCAGGCGTTCCAGCTCGGCGAGGCTGACACGAGCGCTGCGCTCGGCCACTTCCTCAACCTTGCGCGCCAGAATTTTTTCCAGAACCGTCGGTACGCTCATCCCTCATTCTCCACTTTGAATACCGCCGTAAACGCACCCAACTCCTCCAGTTTTTCCCGAGCGAGACCGGTGTGCAGCGCGTCGTGCGCCAGGGCAACGCCCTCTTTCAGACTGCTGGCGTGATCGGCGGCGTACAGCGCGGCGCCCGCGTTGAGCATGATCATTTCAGCTGCTTTCTGACCGTTTTCAGTTTTGCGCTTGCCCAATGCATCGCGAATCAGCTCAAGAGAAGCCTGTGGGCTTTCAACGGCCAGGCCATGCAGGCTCTGGCTTTTCATGCCCAGGTCTTCCGGCTCGACCCAATACTCGGTGATCTGGTCGTTTTTCAGTTCCGCCACGAATGTCGGGGCCGCCAGGCTGAACTCGTCCAGGCCATCCTTGGAATGCACCACCAGCACGTGCTTGCTGCCCAGGCGCTGCAAGACTTCGGCCAACGGCCGGCACAAGGCCTGGGTGAACACGCCGACGACCTGATGTTTGACGCCGGCCGGATTCGTAAGCGGGCCGAGCATGTTGAACAACGTACGCAAGCCCAGGTCCTTGCGCGGCCCTGCGGCGTGCTTCATGGCACTGTGGTGGGTCTGAGCGAACATGAAACCGATGCCGACGTTATCGATGCAGCGCGCCACTTGCACCGGGGTCAGGTTCAGGTAGATGCCGGCCGCTTCCAGCAGGTCGGCACTGCCGCTCTTGCCGGAAACCGCTCGGTTGCCATGTTTGGCCACGGTGCAGCCGGCCGCCGACACCACGAAGGCGGAAGCGGTCGACACGTTGAAAATATTGGCACCGTCACCACCGGTGCCCACCACATCGACCACGCCGTCGAGGGTATTGAGCTCGACCTTGTCCGCCAGCTCGCGCATGACCGACACCGCGCCCACGATCTCGTCGATGCTTTCGCTCTTCATGCGCATGGCCATCATGAATGCGCCAATCTGGGCATCCGTGCATTGACCGGTCATGATTTCGCGCATCACATCACGCATTTCCTCGGTGCTGAGGTCGAGGTGATCGACGATACGGCTCAGGGCTGTCTTGATGTTCATGGAAAGTCCTTAGCGCGTGCCGCCGGTTTGTTTAAGGAAGTTGGCAAACAGTTCGTGCCCTTGTTCGGTCAGGATAGACTCAGGGTGGAACTGCACGCCTTCAATGTTCAGGGTCTTGTGACGCAGGCCCATGATCTCGTCGATCGAACCGTCTTCGAGCTGGGTCCAGGCGGTCAGTTCCAGGCAGTCGGGCAGAGTTTCGCGCTTGACGATCAGGGAGTGGTAGCGAGTAACTGTCAACGGATGATTCAGGCCGTCAAACACGCCCTTGTCTTCGTGGAACACCGGGCTGGTCTTGCCGTGCATCACCTGACGGGCACGAACCACATCCCCGCCGAAGGCCTGACCGATGGACTGGTGCCCCAGGCAGACACCGAGAATCGGCAGTTTGCCGCCGAAATGCTTGATCACGTCGATCGAGACGCCGGCTTCAGTCGGCGTGCAAGGGCCGGGCGAAACCACGATCCGCTCAGGGTTCAGGGCTTCGATTTCGGCAATGGTGAGCTCATCGTTGCGCACCACCTTGACCTCGGCACCGAGTTCGCCCAGGTATTGCACAACGTTGTAAGTAAAAGAGTCGTAGTTGTCGATCATCAGCAACATGGCTTGAGAACCTCTTGAATTCACTGACTTTAAAGGCTGCCTTCGAATGAATGACCCGCAGCGTCCAGCGCTTTGTCAACCAAGGCGGCATGGCTTACGGGTGGCTTTCATCGGTCAGCTTTCCGGGGTTTGTTCAGCCAGGGCGACGGCACGGAACATTGCGCGACGCTTGTTCAGGGTTTCTTCCCATTCCAGCGCAGGCACCGAGTCGGCAACGATGCCGCCGCCGGCTTGTACGTGCAGTTCGCCGTCCTTGATCACCGCCGTGCGAATAGCAATCGCGGTGTCCATGTTGCCGTTCCAGGCGAAGTAACCGACTGCGCCGCCGTAGACGCCACGCTTGACCGGCTCCAGCTCGTCGATGATCTCCATCGCACGAATTTTCGGCGCACCGGACAGGGTGCCCGCCGGCAGGATCGCCCGCAACGCGTCCATCGCCGTCAACCCGGCCTTCAACTGACCGGTGACGTTGGAAACGATGTGCATCACGTTGGAGTAACGCTCGATGACCATTTTTTCAGTGAGTTTCACCGACCCGACTTCGGACACGCGACCGGTGTCATTGCGGCCCAGATCGATCAGCATCAGGTGCTCGGCGATTTCCTTGTCGTCGGACAGCAGATCCTGTTCCAAGGCCAGATCGGCTTCCTCACTGGCGCCGCGCGGACGGGTTCCGGCAATCGGGCGCACAGTGATCAGATTGTCCTCGACCCGCACCAGCACTTCCGGCGAACTGCCGACGACGTGGAAGTCGCCGAAATTGAAGAAGTACATGTAAGGCGTCGGGTTGAAGCAACGCAGCGCTCGATACAGGTCAATGGGCGCGGCCTTGAAGTCGATCGACATGCGCTGGGACGGCACGACCTGCATGCAATCCCCGGCCAGGATGTATTCCTTGATGGTGTCGACGGCTTTTTCGTAATCGTGCTGGGTGAAACTGGAACGGAAGACCGGGTCGGCAGATTGTTGCTTGCTGAAATCCAGGCCCCGGCGCGGGGTGATCGGCTGACGGAGTTTTTCCAACAGTGCCTCCAGACGCACACGACCTTGCTCGAAGGCGTCTTCCTGCGCCGGGTCGGCCAGGACGATGGCGTGCATCTTGCCGGCGAGGTTGTCGAACACCACCACGGCGTCGGAGACCATCAGCAGGATATCCGGTACGCCCAGCGGATCCGGATTCGGGCATTTGCCCAGGCGTTTTTCCACGTAACGCACGCAGTCGTAGCCAAAGTAACCCACCAGGCCGCCGTTGAAACGCGGCAGGCCCGGGATGGTCGGTACGTTGTAACGCGCCTTGAAGGTTTCGACGAACGCCAGCGGGTCTTCCACGTCATGGCTTTCGATCTCGACGCCGTCATGGGTGACGCTGACGTGATGGTCATGAACCCGCAGCACGGTGCGGCACGGCAGGCCGATGATCGAGTAACGGCCCCACTTTTCGCCGCCCTGCACGGATTCGAGCAGGTAGGAGTTGGGTTCGTCGGCCAGTTTCAGGTAGATCGACAACGGTGTGTCGAAGTCGGCCAGGGTTTCGCAGGCAAGCGGGATGCGGTTGTAGCCGGCAGCGGCCAAGCGCAGGAATTCTTCGCGGATCATGGTGTAGCCTCGTGGCTTGAGGTGCGAACAGTCAGGTATGCAAACGCGCCGGTAATACCGGCCAGGAACAGGTCAGGCGCGCCAACGCCAACGGGCCAGGGCCTTGATGACTTTCATCCAGAGTTTGCGAGTGACCACCACGATGGCGTTTCCAGAAGGGGGTTTAACAACGTCGCCCAACGTTATCTCAGCGGCCGGATCCAGGCAACCGGGAATTAGCTTGCGCAGATCGTCGATGACCAGCGCCGGCGACTCTTCGGCAATCGGCCGGCCATGATTGTAGCCGTAGCTGAGCGCCACGCATTTGACCCCTGCGGCTTTGGCGGCCAGCACGTCACTGCGCGAATCGCCGACAAACAGCGATTGCGATGCCGGAATGTTGGCCATTTTCATCACGAAAAACAGCGCGGCGGGATCAGGCTTCTTCTGCGGCAGGGTGTCGCCGCCGATGATCCACTTGAAGTACCGGCCGATCTTCATCTGATCCAGCAACGGCGCGACGAAACGCTCCGGCTTGTTGGTGATCAGGGCCATTTCCACGCCGTGCTTGTTCAACCACTTGAGGGTGTCGCGCACACCGGGGTAAACCACCGTCAGTTCGTGACCGGCCTCATAAAAGCCGTTGAACAGCTCCAGGGCCTGTTCGGCCTCGACCTCATCGACACCCTCGGCGTCGATGTGGTTGGCCAAGGCACGGCGCACCAATACAGGTGCGCCATTGCCGACCCACTCGCGCACCGCCTCGAGGCCGGCCGGTGGGCGTCCGAGCTTGAGCAGCATGTTATCCACCGCCGCGGCCAGGTCAGGGACGGAATCGATCAGCGTGCCATCCAGATCGAACATCACCAGACGCGGCAGTCGGCCCGGAAACAGTTGCTCAAAACCACTCATGGGCGGGCCAGCGCCAGTTCAGCGCGCATCTTCTCGATCACTTCCTGATAGTTCGGCGCATTGAAGATGGCCGAGCCGGCGACGAAGGTGTCGGCGCCCGCCGCCGCGATTTCACGGATGTTGTTCACGTTCACGCCGCCGTCGATTTCCAGGCGGATGTCGCGACCGGACGCATCGATCAGGGCGCGGGCTTCACGCAGCTTGTCGAGGGTGCCGGGGATGAACTTCTGCCCGCCGAAGCCTGGGTTGACGCTCATGAGCAGGATCATGTCGACCTTGTCCATCACGTACTTGAGCACGTCCAGCGGGGTCGCCGGGTTGAACACCAGCCCGGACTTGCAGCCACCTTCGCGGATCAGTTGCAGGGAACGGTCGATGTGTTGCGTGGCTTCCGGGTGGAAGGTGATGTAGGTTGCGCCGGCCTCGATGAAGTCACCGACGATGCGGTCCACCGGGCTGACCATCAGGTGCGCGTCGATCGGCGCGGTGACACCGTACTTGCGCAAGGCGGCGCACACCATCGGGCCGATGGTCAGGTTGGGCACGTAGTGATTGTCCATGACATCGAAGTGCACGAAGTCGGCACCGGCGGCCAGAACGTTGTCCACTTCTTCACCCAGGCGGGCGAAGTCGGCGGAGAGAATCGACGGAGCAATTACGAAGGGCTGCATGACGCACCTTTTCTGAGCGAAATCACGATGGCGCGCATTGTATACCTCATGCTTTGACGCGCGCACCGTGAGCACGATGATCAGTACGCCGAGCGATAGATCTTCTCGATATCAATGGCGCTCAACTTGCGCGGATTGTTGCGCATCAAGCGCTCAATGCCCGCCGCTTCCATGGCCATGGCGGGAATCGCGTCCTCGGGAACCCCGAAACTGCGCAGGCCCGGCGGTATTTCCACCGCCGCACACAGCGCAGTCATCGCTTCCACGGCTTTATCGGCCGCCTCACTGGCGCTCAAATGTGCCGTCTTGACCCCCATGGCTTCGGCGATATCCTGCATGCGCTCAACGCAGGCCATCTTGTTCCAGGTCATGACATACGGCAGCAACAAGGCATTGCTGACGCCGTGGGCAATGTTGAAACGCCCGCCCAGCGGATACGCCAGCGCGTGCACCGCGCCGACCCCGGCATTACCGAAGGCCATCCCGGCCATCAGGCTGGCGGTGGCCATGTCTTCGCGGGCTTGCAGGTTGGACGGGTTGGCATATGCCTTGGGCAGCGCCCTGGCGATCAGCTTGATTGCGCCGATGGCCAGCGCATCGGTTATCGCCGAGGCGTTGACCGACAGGTAGGACTCGATGGCGTGCACCAGGGCATCGACGCCGCTGGCGGCGGTGACGCTGCGCGGACACGTCAGGGTCATTTGCGGGCTGACCAGCGCCACGTCCGGCAGCAGATAGTCGCTGACGATGCCTTTTTTCAGCTGCGCGACCTTGTCGGAGAGGATCGCCACGTTGGTCACTTCCGAGCCGGTCCCGGCGGTCGTCGGGATGGCGATCAGCGGCGGCCCCTTGCGCGGCACCTGGTCGACGCCGAACAGATCCTCCAGCGCACCGTGGTAACCGGCGTACGCCGCGACACATTTGGCGATGTCGATGGCACTGCCGCCACCCAGGCCGATCAAGCCGTCATGCCCGCCGTCCCGGTAAACCCGCATGCAGTCTTCGACGATGGCAATCTCCGGATCCGGCAGCACCCGGTCGAAAATCTCGAAGGCCCGGTCCCCCAGCTGCGCAAGCGCCAGCTCGACCGTACCGGACTTGACCAGCGCCGCATCGGTGACAATCAGCGGGTTATCGATGTCCAAGCGTGTGAGTTCGGCGGACAGCTGCTCGATGGCGGCCGCGCCGGTGATCAGTTTGTGAGCGATTTTGAACGAGGAAAGACTCATCGTGCGCAGCCTCTTATAGACAGGGGAGCTGGGCACAATAGTAGCTGGGGATTTGGGGTTGTCTGCCATTCAGGGCGTGAATGACAGCGCGGGACAACTGGGGGGGGGGGCGAGCCTGCTCCGGGCGGCGTTCCGACGATGGTCTTCAACGATAACGCTGGAAGCCTGACACCCAGCGTCGTTGCCGAACATCGCGAGCAGGGCTCGCTCCCACAGTTCAGACCTGTGCGGTGCGCAGTTTTTCACTGCGGCCACGCAGCCACTCCAGGGTCAGCAGCAGGATCACCGAGAAGGCAATCAGCAGCGTCGCGGCGGCGGCGATGGTCGGGCTGAGGTTTTCGCGGATACCGCTGAACATCTGCCGTGGCAGGGTCGCCTGCTCGGGGCCGGCGAGGAACAGCGTCACCACCACTTCATCGAACGAGGTGGCAAAGGCGAACAACGCCCCTGAAATCACACCCGGTGCAATCAGTGGCAAGGTCACCCGACGGAACGCCGTCAGCGGTGAAGCGCCGAGGCTGGCAGCCGCGCGCACCAGGTTGTGGTTGAAGCCCTGCAGCGTCGCCGAAACGGTGATGATCACGAACGGTACACCCAGTACCGCGTGGACCACGATCAACGAGAAGAAACTGTTGCCCAGGCCCAATGGCGCGAAGAACAGGTAGCTCGCCACACCGATGATCACCACCGGCACTACCATCGGCGAAATCACCAAGGCCATCACCAGGGATTTGCCCGGGAAGTCGCCGCGTGTCAGCCCGATCGCCGCCAGCGTACCGAAGACCATGGCCAGCGCCGTGGCCGCCGGGGCAACGATGATGCTGTTCTTCAACGCCCGCATCCATTCCGCCGAAGCGAAGAAATCGTGATACCACTGCAACGAGAAGCCCTGCAGCGGGTACACCAGGAAGCTGCCGGAGTTGAACGACAGCGGAATGATGACCAGCACCGGCAGTACCAGGAACAACAGGATCAGGCCGCAGAGAATCCGCAAGCTGTAGAACCACACCCGCTCGACGGGCGACATATAAGGACTCAGCATTTCAATTCCCCCTTAGCTCAGGCGCAGGCGACTGGCGCCCACCAGCCAGCTGTAAATCAGGTAAAGCACCACGGTCGCCAACAGCAGCAGCCCGCCCAGGGCGGTCGCCATGCCCCAGTTGATGCTGGTATTGGTGTAGAACGCGACGAAGTAACTGACCATCTGATCGTTCGGGCTGCCCAGCAACGCCGGGGTGATGTAGTAGCCAATGGCGAGGATGAACACCAGCAGGCACCCGGCACCGACGCCGGCATAGGTCTGTGGGAAGTACACCCGCCAGAAACTGGCGAACGGATGGCAGCCGAGGGAAATCGCGGCGCGCATATAGGTCGGCGAAATGCCTTTCATCACGCTGTAGATCGGCAGGATCATGAACGGCAGCAGGATGTGCACCATGGAGATGTAGACCCCGGTGCGGTTGAACACCAGTTCCAGCGGCTTATCGATGATGCCCATGGCCATCAGGGCGCTGTTGATCAAGCCACCCGATTGCAACAATACGATCCACGCGGCGACCCGCACCAGGATCGACGTCCAGAACGGCAGGAGCACCAGGATCATCAACAGGTTGCTCTGACGCGCCGGCAAGTTCGCCAGCAGGTACGCCAACGGATAGGCCAGCACCAGGCAAAACGCGGTGATGATCACGCCCATCCAGAACGTGCGGGCAAAAATGTCGAGGTAAATCGCCTGATCGGGGGTCGCCGGGGCCACCTCACCCAGGTCATCGATGCGGTGATCGACCGCCGCCAGCAGGTAATACGGGGTGATGCTGCTGGTGTTGCGGCGCACTGCCTGCCAGTAGGCCGGGTCACCCCAGCGCTCGTCGAGGCCTTCCAGCGCGTCCTTGTAAGACGCCGGCTCCTCAGCGAGCGGCAAGGCACGTGCAGTTTTGGTCAGCAGGCTGCGGTAGCCGGCCAGTTCCATGTTCAGGCGCTTGGACAAATCACCCAGGGTCTGATTCTTGCGGGCTTCGGCGAGGTCTTCGGCGGCCGCTTTGTACACAGGTTCAGCGGGCAGGCCGCGGCCGTCCCAACTGGCGATGGCCTGGACCGTGCGCGGCATGCCGCTGACCACTTCCGGGTTGCCCACGCTTTTGTAGAGCAGCGCCACGATTGGCACCAGGAACACCAGCAACAGAAACAGCACCAGCGGCGCGATCAAGGCCTGGGCTTTCCAGCGGTTGACCCGCTCGGCGTGCTTGAGCCGCTGCTTCAAGGTGGGGTCAGTGCCCGCGTTCACGGGAACGGCGATAGCCATGGCGTACTCCGGAAATCTATTTTTCTAGTTCGAAAAAACCTGCAGGAGCGGGCTTGCCCGCGAAGGCTTTGGCACATTCAACATAAATGGTGAATGACACGCCCCTATCGCGAGCAAGCTCGCTCCTACAGCGTAAGCCCGCGCTGCGGTCTTACTTTGCAGCCCAGGCGTTGAAACGCTGTTCCAGTTGCTCGCCGTTGTCAGCCCAGAAGCTGACGTCGATCTGCACCTGGTTGGCGATGTTTTCCGGGGTGGTCGGCATGTCTTTCAGGACATCCTTGGCCAGCAACGGCACGGCCTGGGTGTTGGCAGGACCGTAGGCGATGTTTTCCGAGTAGGTCTTCTGCTGCTGCGGCTGCACCGAGAACGCGATGAATTTCTTCGCTGCCTCGGCACGCTCCTTGCTCAGGCCACGTGGAATCGCCCAGGCGTCGAAGTCGTAGATGCCACCGTTCCACACCACTTTCAGGTTGCTTTCTTTCTGCACGGCGGCGATCCGGCCGTTGTAGGCCGAACTCATGACCACGTCACCGGAAGCCAGGTACTGCGGCGGCTGTGCGCCGGCTTCCCACCACTGGATGCTTGGCTTGAGCTCGTCGAGCTTCTTGAACGCGCGGTCCTGGCCATCTTTACCGGCCAGCACCTTGTAGACGTCTTTCGGCGCAACACCGTCGGCCATCAGGGCGAATTCCAGGGTGTACTTGGCGCCTTTACGCAGGCCACGCTTGCCCGGGAATTGCTTGGTGTCCCAGAAGTCCGCCCAACTGGTCGGTGCGGTTTTCAACTTGTCGGCGTTGTAGGCCAGGACTGTCGACCATACGAAAAAGCCCACGCCGCAAGGCTGGATAGCGCCCTTGACGTAATCTTCGCTCTTGCCGAACAGTGCCAGGTCAAGTTGCTCGAACATGTCTTCGTCGCAACCACGGGACAGTTCCGGCGACTCCACTTCCACCAGGTCCCAGGACACGCTCTTGGTGTCGACCATGGCCTTGACCTTGGCCATTTCGCCGTTGTACTCGCCCGCTACGATCTTGCCATTGCCTGCCGCTTCCCACGGCGCGTAGAAGGCTTTGACTTGCGCCGCCTTGTTAGCCCCGCCAAAGGACACCACGGTCAGGTCCGGGCCCGCCGCCATCGCGTGTGCCGCACCGATCATGCCCATGACCAGGGCGGTGAATTTCAGGGATCTCAACATTTATTGTTCTCTCCACGTGCAGGGTTGGGTGTTGGTATTGCCGGGGCGATCAGTTCGCCTCTTGTGGACGCTATCGCTCGGTTTCCCCATCGCAGTGCGGAAACTAAGCGACAGCGTCCCCTAATGGGTCGAGCGCGCGGACGTGTTCGACCTGCCAGCCAAGCGGAACCACATCACCGACAGCGAGCGCGGGATCGAGCTCGGCAATCGGCTGTTTCACAAAGAAGTCGGTCTTGCCGCAGACTTCCAGGCGAACCCGGACGTGGTCGCCCAGATAGATGAATTCCGCCACCCTCCCTGAGAAGCGGTTGACACAGGACTCGCTCGAACCATTGAGGCTCACGCGTTCCGGACGAATCGACAGCGTGACGGGTTCGCCGGTCCTGCCGACATTGACCGCCAGCGCTTCAACCTTTTCACCGCGCCCGAGCTCGACCACGCAACGGTCGCCGGTGTGGCTGTGCAAACGGCCATTGAGGCGGTTGTTCTCGCCGATGAAGTTGGCGACGAAGGTGTTTTTTGGCTCTTCGTAGAGGTGACGCGGCGGGGCGATCTGCTGGATTTCGCCTTGGTGGAACACCGCGACGCGGTCGGACATGGTCAGGGCTTCGCCCTGGTCGTGGGTCACGTAGACCACCGTCACGCCGAGGCGCTCGTGCAGGTGTTTGATCTCCATCTGCATGTGTTCACGCAATTGCTTGTCCAGCGCACCGAGCGGTTCGTCCATCAGCACCAGCTGTGGCTCGAACACCAGTGCGCGCGCCAACGCCACACGCTGCTGCTGGCCGCCCGACAACTGTGCCGGGTAGCGCTGGGCGAAGGTGTCGAGCTGGACCATGCTCAGGACTTTCTTGACCTTGTCGCTGACATCGCTTTTGTTCAGGCCGCGCACGGTCAGCGGGAACGCGAGGTTCTCGGCCACGGTCATGTGCGGGAACAGGGCATAGTTCTGAAACACCATGCCGATGTCGCGTTTGTGCGGCGGCACGTTATTGATCGAGCGCCCGGCCAGGAGGATTTCACCGGCGGTCGGGGTTTCGAAACCGGCGAGCATCATCAGGCTGGTGGTCTTGCCCGAACCGGACGGCCCGAGCAGGGTGAGGAATTCGCCCTTGCGAATGTCCAGGTTGAGGTCTTTGACGATCAGGTTCTCGCCGTCGTAGCTCTTCTGCACTCCACGAAAGCTGACCAGAATGTCACTGGCCCCTGCGCTTGAATCGACCTGGCTCATACCCACACCTTTGTTGTTGATGACTGCTGTGGACTAAGCCTAGTGGACGCTGGGGAGCACGCAAATCGGGGCGCAGGAGAGAATCGCCTCAGCCGGATGGAAGGTTGCGGGTAGGGATTGCCCTACAAGAATGGCGCGTTTTGGCAACCGCGGCGGCACTCGCCTGGTTGCAGGCCGCCGTTCCACGCAAAAGCGCTGAGGCGGCATGTCGCAAATGGACATGCCGCCCCCACAGGAGTCATCCGTGATGCCTAGAGGAGCTTGTGCTCCATCGCGTACTTCACCAGTTCGGCCAGCGAGGTGATGTTGAGTTTCTGCATCAGCCGCGCCTTGTGGGTGCTGATGGTTTTATTGCTCAGGGCCAGTTGCTGGGCAATGTCGTTGACGTTGGCGCCCTGGGCCAGGCGCTCGAACACCGAGAACTCGCGCTCCGAGAGCAACGAATGCAGGGGGCGCGAATCGGTCAGGCCGACTTCGAAGACCATGCGGTCGGCCAGTTCAGGATCGATGTAGCGCCCGCCCGACGCCACTTTACGGATCGCCGTCAGCAGCAGCGCCGGATCGCTGTCCTTGGTGGCATACCCCGCCGCGCCCATCTTCAATGCCCGCGCCGCCATTTGCGCTTCGTCGTGCATCGACAACACCAGGATGGCCGGCGGATTGTTCAGCGCGCGGATCCGCGGGATCGCTTCCAGGCCATTGACGCCCGGCATGGAGATATCCAGCAACACCACTTCGCAGGGAACATGGCGCAAGGTCTCGAGCAACTGCTCGCCATTGCTCGCCTCCCCCACCACCTGCAGGTCCTTGGCCAAGCCAATCAGCTGCTTGATGCCTTCGCGAACGATGGTGTGGTCTTCGGCTACCAGTACACGGATCACGTTCTTCTCCAGATTCAAAATCCATCGTGGGCCAGTCCGCCCCAGGAACGCTCAACACCCTATCAGAGCGCGCTCGCCCGTGAAGGCAGTAGTTCAGACACCGCCCACTGTTCAGGCTTCATCCAGCGGCACCCGCACGCTCAGGGTCGTGCCCTCCCCCGGCTCGCTTTCGAGCGACAATCGCCCACCCATGATCAACACCCGCTCACGCATGCCGACCAGACCGAAGGAGGTCGGCCGGCCGGTGGCGGCGACAAATCCTACGCCATCATCGCTGACGGTCAGGCACAACTCGTCGCCTTCAAGGGTCAGTGTCAATTCGACAGTATGCGCCTGGGCGTGCCGCATGACATTGGTCAGTGCTTCCTGAAGGATCCGGAACAAGCCGATTGCCATGGCGTCACTGAGCACTGGCAGGTTTTCCGGCACCTGCACCAGGCACGGAATCTGCGTACGCGCCTCGAAACGCCGCGCCTGCCACTCAATGGCCGAGGCAATCCCGGCATCGAGAATCGGTGGGCGCAAGGCTGTCGCGACATCACGTACCAACTGGAACAGTTGGGCGATCAGCCGCTTCATGCTATGCAAACGCTCGTTCAGACCCGGGTCGAGCTGAGCGTATGCCAACTCGCACATGGACGTTTCCAGCTTCAACACCGTCAGCATCTGCCCCAACTCGTCGTGCACTTCCCGGGCAATTCGGGCCTTTTCTTCCTCCCGGACGCTCTCAAGGTGCGCGGACAATTCGCGCAGCTGCTCACGGGAGCTGGCCAGCTCCAACTCGATGCGCTTGCTCTCGCTGATGTCCCAGACAATACCGTCCCACACCGAACTGCCGTCCTCGAGCCGCCGGGTAATGGCCTTGATCTCGGCCCAGCGCAAATCACCCTGACGCGTGAGAATCCGGCCCTGCCACGACCAGTCGCTGTCGGTGTCCAGCGCATGGTCCTGGGTCTGGTGGTAACTGGCCTTGTCGTCCGGATACACCAGGCTGCGCAAGCCCTTGTCTCGATGGGCGAGGGTCGCCGGCGAGTAACCCACCAGGCTTTCGCTGCCCTCACTGATGTAGGCGAAGTCGATCTGCCCGGTCACCGGTGCCCGTTCCAGGCGAAAGACCAATCCCGGGACATTGGCGGCAATGCCTTGCAGGCGCGCCTCGCTTTCCTGCAACGCCGCCAGTGCGCGGCGGCGCTCGGTCACATCGTTGAGATAAACCACCAGGTATTCGCCATCCCGAAACCGCAGGAAGCTCAGCGAAACATCGGTCGGCAACATGCTGCCATCGGCCCGCAGGCAATTGGTTTCGAAACTCAGCGGCCCTTCCTCGCTGGCGCGGGCGCGCTTCCACAGGTTCAGCCAACGGTCCATGTGCAGGCCAGGTTCAAGATCGATCAGCGGCCGGTCAATGATGCCGCCCGCCGAATAGCCCAGCATGGTTTCGGAGGCACGGTTGGCGTAGCGCACGTGACTGTCCCAGTTGACCCAGAGAATCCCGACCGTGCTCTGGTCGATGGAAAACTGGGTCAGACGCAAGGCCTCTTCACTGGCGGCGCGCAGGGCAATGTCTTCCCGCGCCGCCAGCAGCCGATGTTCCAGGCTGTGTTGCTGCCGACGCTGCCAGAACACGATGGCCATGCTGCTCAACATCAAGACCGCCAGGAGCAGGCTGAGGTTCTGCCAGAACCCTCTTGACTCGGTGAGACGCGGGTATTTGGGCTGCAACCATTGGTTGTGCAACTGCTCCAGATCCTTGGCCGGGATCACCCGCAGTGCACTTTCGATAATGCCGGCCAACTCCGGCCAGTCGCGACGCGTGGCCACGCGCAACAGCTGGGGCAGGCCAATGTCGCCGACCACCACCAGGCCGGCAAAGTCCGGCTCGACGGACAGCCGCCCCAGTTGCGCTTCGTCGATTACCGCGTAACTGGCCTGCTGGCTCACCAGCAGCTGCAAGGCCTGGCGCTCGAGGGGCACTCCCTGGAGGTTCAGATGCGGATAGTTGCTGCGCAGGTAATCGGCGGTGGCACTGGGCATGCGCACGGCGACGCGGGTCTGGCTGTCGAGTTTCTCCAGTTCAACGACACCAGCGGCTTTCTGGTCGCTGACCACCAACTGCGGGACCCGCATGTACGGATCGGAAAACTGCCACAGGCGCAAGCCGCCGGGGGTTTGCGCCAACCCGGGGGCGAGATCGATTTCACCCTCGCGGGCAGCGGCCTCCAACTGAGCCAGGTCGGGAAAATTGCGCCAGCTCAGCTCGACATTGAGCGCCTTGGCCAGCCACTTCATCAGCTCGACGTTAACCCCGGACAAGCGCTGCAAACGGCGATCGTATTGCGCGTAGGGCACCTGCAACACCACGCCGACGCGCAGCTCGCCATGTTGCGCCAGCCATTGTTGCTGGCTGGCGGACAATGGCGCGACGTGCGGCGGTGGTGCAGAGGTCGCCCAGCCCATCAAGGGAAACCACAAACAGCCGATAACCCACAGGCAGCGAATACGCTTCATCGAAGTCTCACACACTGACAAATACTGACCAACCCATTAGGCTGCCGGAATAACTTCTGGCCTGGAATAACCGATGCCCCCTGTCTACCGCCTGGCACTGCCAGCATTGTGCCTGTCGTTGATCCTGCCTTGTGCCTTTTCCGTCGAGGCCGCTGACCCGGCACCTGCTGCCGTGGAAAAACCGGCCGACGAAAAAGCGGCCGAGCGTCAGCCGCTGCTTGAGCGCAGTCAGGAAGAAGCGACAGCACTTGAGCGAAAAATCCCTGCTCAGGAACAGCAACAACTGCAAGCGGGCAGCGATACGTTTCTGGCCTTGTGGAAGCCGGCCAATACGGCTGAACCCAAGGGCGCGGTCATTATCATCCCGGGCGCCGGTGAAACCGTTGACTGGCCGCAAGCGATCGGCCCATTGCGCCGCAAACTGCCGGACGCCGAATGGAGCAGCCTGAGTATCACCCTGCCCGACCCGCAAAGCGATGCCATCGCGCCTCGCGTGGTCGAAGTGCCGGCGACGATCAAAGCCCCAGACGTCGGCAGCAAGGACTCGACCACGGCTGCGCCCATCGAACAGGTGGCGGGCGGTGAAGCCGACATAGTGGACAAGGCGGTCGTCGAGACCAGCGATGAACAGGTCAAAGCCGATGCCGAACGAATCTTCGCACGCATTGATGCAGCGATTGCCTACGCCGAACAGCAAAGCGCGCGCAGCATCGTGCTGCTTGGCCATGGCACCGGTGCCTATTGGGCGGCGCGTTACCTGAGCGAAAAGCAGCCCTCGCAAGTCGAGAAATTCGTGATGGTGGCAGCTCAAACACCTGGCGCGGCAAAACCCGGGCTGGTTGAACTGACGCCGACGCTGAAATTGCCGACCGCCGACCTCTTCTATCTGGACAAGCCTCTGGATCGCAGTGCTGCACTGGAACGGTTGCAGGCCAGCAAGCGACTCAAGGCATCTGCGTTCAGCCAGGTCTCGCTCAAGGCGTTGCCGGGCAATAGCAAGGACCAGCAGGAGCAGTTGGTCCGCCGGGTCCGGGGTTGGTTGAACCCCCAATCCGTAGAGGACTGATCAACCGCGTCGACTCTATCGCGAGCCGGCTCGCCCACACACTGGTGCCAGGCGAAGCGAGACCGGCAGGCCGACAACAGCCCCCTTGCGCTAGCGGAAATCCCGCCGCTGGCGAATCAACGTGTACGCGCTGTGCAGTTCTCGCGTCATGTCCGTGGCCTCGCGCACTTGCGAAGCCGTCGCGCCGCTGCCGGCGACCTTGTCCGGGTGATGCCGACTGAGCAGGCGTCGATAGGCACGCTTGATCAGCGCCGGTTCGGTGTCGGCAGTCACCCCCAGCAACTGCAGTGCCTCCTGATAAACAAGCGAGCTGTTGGCCAGCGGACGCTTGGCCGGCTCATAATCGGCCGCCAGCGCCTGCACCTGATATGACTTCCAGCCGAGCCACTTGCCCCATTGCGCAATCAACTTGCGCTCGGCCATACCGGCACGCCCGTCCGCCCAGACCATTCGCCAGCAGGCTCGCAGCACGCCTTCCGCTGCATGGGGCTGAATGCTGAGGCGACGCAGATAACGGCGCAAAGGGTCATGACCGGACTTCCCACGATTGAATGCCGCAATGGCCCGCTGCTTCGCCGCCTCGGACATTTCCAGCGCCTGCATTTCCCGCCGCGCCTGCAGGATGTGGCCGTCCAGCACCCGGCCGTTACTCTTGGCCAGCCGCCCGAGCAACACGAACAGCAATTCATCGTTGCGCAGCACCGAGCGCCCACCCAACGCTTCGCGCAAATGCGCCCAGCTCTGCAATTGCAGGCGTCGATCCAGCGCCTGGCCCAACAAGGCGCCAAGCATGGCCCCCGGAATGCTGGCGACGAAAAAGCCCACTCCGGCTCCAATCAGAGTCCCTGGCCACAGCATGTCAGCGACTCGCTTCAATCAAGGTTTCGACTTCAGCGAGACGTTCGTGGGTGCCGACATCCACCCAGCGACCGTGCAACCGCTCCCCTGTCACCTGCCCCTCGACCATGGCCTTGCGCAGCAGCGGCGCCAGCTTGAAAGCGCCTGGCGAACAACCGTCGAACAACTGCGGATGCAACACCGCAATGCCACTGTAGGTCAGGGTCGTCCCGCCCGGTTGGCCATCGCGAACCTGACCGTCGACCAGCACGAAGTCGCCGGCCGGATGGTGTCGCGGGTTATCCGCCAGCACCAGATGAGCCAGGCCGGCAATGGGTGCGTGCAGCACACTGAAGTCGTAATCGGTCCAGATATCGCCGTTGACCACCACGAACGCGTCGTCGCCCAACAACGGCAATGCGCGAAAGATCCCACCACCGGTTTCAAGAGGCTCACCTTCCGGCGAGTACCGAATGCTCACGCCATACTGTGAGCCATCACCCAGGTGATCTTCGATCTGCTGGCCCAGCCAAGCATGGTTGATCACGATGTCGGTGAAGCCGGCGGCGGCCAGCGCGTGCAGGTGATACTCGATCAACGGCACGCCATTGGCGCGGACCAGGGGCTTGGGGGTCGTCAGGGTCAGGGGACGCAGGCGCTCCCCCTTGCCGGCAGCCAGAATCATTGCCTTCATGCATTTGCTCCGGCACGCAGACTGAGGAGCAACACATCCAGCTCAGCCAGTTCGGGCCGGCGGGCGATCACTGCATCTATATAAGCAAAGAATCGCGGCACGTCTGCCAGATAGCGTGGCTTGCCGTCGCGATGACAGATGCGGGCAAAGATGCCGATGACCTTCAGGTGACGTTGCACCCCCATCAGGTCGCTGGCCCGCAGGAAGTCGTCGAAATCGGGCTGGACCGGTATACCCAGAGCGATCGCTTGTTTCCAGTAGCCTTCCAGCCAGCCGTGCACACGCTCTTCGGGCCAGCTGAGGAATGCATCCTTGAACAGGCAGGTCACGTCATAGGTCACCGGGCCGTAGACCGCATCCTGGAAATCCAGTACGCCGGGATTCGGCTCGCTGAGCATCAGATTACGCGGCATGTAGTCGCGGTGGACCAACACCTTGGGCTGGGCCAGAGCACTGTCGATCAACAGCTCGGTCACGTTATCCCAGAGTACCTGCTGCGCCGGATCGAATTCGATGCCCAGCTCGCGCTTCACGTACCACTCGGGGAACAGTTCGAGCTCGCGACGCAGCAGCGCAACGTCATAACTGGGCAGCGGGGCGACCATCGGCAACTGTTGAAAAGCGGTCAGGGCCTGCAGGGCATCGGTGAACAAACCGTCGGCATTTTCACTGTCGATGACATCCAGGTACGTCTTGTTGCCCAGGTCATTGAGCAAAAGAAACCCGCGTTCGAGGTCTTCAGCATAAATTTTCGGCACATTTATTCCGGATTTCGCCAACAAAAAGGCGATATCCACGAAGGGTTTGCAGTTTTCCTGGGGGGGCGGAGCGTCCATGACGATGAAACTTCGGCCTGCGCCCTCCCACCGGAAATAGCGCCGAAAACTCGCATCACTACTGGCCGCAGTCAACGTGGCCGGGGGTACGGTGCCCCAACCCTGCTCCGCAAAGAGGGCCGCCAACTGCTCATCGAGCCAAACTTTCAGGTGTTGCAAACGTACATCTTGGTCAGGCATTACAAGGGTCTCCGACGGCCCTAGCCGTCAAGCGGGTCATGCTTTATTATCCAGCATCTTTTTCAGACCATCGAGAGGCGTGCGGCCCACACCGCGGGCAGATGGCACGCAGGAAGCCCGGACTAATAAGATGGCATTGAAATCCCCCGCGTTTCGTAAAAAATTTCCGTTGTTGGTCACTGGCAGTCTGCTGGCCCTGCAACCCCTAGCCACTTCGTTCGTGGTCGCCGCGGAACAGTATGACTGCTCAGTCTCTGCTTCGGGTGCCTGGGACTGTGCGCCAAAGACGCCGGCGGCAGCCTTGCCTCCGCGTCCCGTCCATGACGGCAGCGCAGTCAGCTCCAGTGGTGACGCCCCGGCGCAGACCGGTTCCGACGAAGAAACCGGCGCCAAGCCCGTGCTGGTGACCGAGTCCAAGGGTCGCGGCCTCAAGTCCCGTAGCGAAGACTACAGTCATCTTGACTGGGTTCCGCGCGAGAAGCTCACTGCAGCACAATTGGCCGAAACCGGTCCTTACTGCTCTGGTTCCTATATCGAACCGATTCGTCCTGGCATGAATGACAAGACGAATAAAAGTGACGCTCCGACCTTCGTCGGCGCCAAGGCCTCCCGCTACAAGCAGGATGAGCAGATTGCCACCCTGGCCGGCGATGTCGTCCTGCGTCAAGGCAGCATGCAGGCTGAAGCCGACGAAGCGAACCTCTACCAGGCCGAGAGCCGTGGCGAGCTGGACGGCAACGTGCGCATTCGCGACAACGGCGCCTTGATCGTCGGCGACCACGCCGAAGTGCAGCTCGACACCGGTGAAGCCAAAGTCGATAACGCCGAATACGTGATGCACAAATCCCGTATCCGCGGTAACGCGCTGTATGCCAAACGGGCCGAGAACGCGATCATCCGCCTCAAGGATGGTACGTACACCACGTGCGAACCGAACAGCAACGCCTGGCAGCTCAAGGGCAACAACATCACCTTGAACCCGGCCACCGGTTTCGGTACCGCGACCAACGTGACACTGCGGGTCAAGGACATTCCGGTCCTGTATACGCCGTACATCTATTTCCCGATCGACGACCGTCGCCAGTCCGGCTTCCTGCCGCCGACCATCGGCAGCGGCAGCGATACCGGCTTCCTGCTGGTCACCCCTTACTACTTCAACCTGGCGCCGAACTACGACGCCACGTTGTACCCGCGCTACATGAGCAAGCGCGGCCTGTTGATGGAAGGCGAGTTCCGTTACCTGACCAAGTCCAGCGAAGGTCAGTTCGGCGCGGCGTACCTCAACGACGACGACACCGAACGCAGCAAGCAGACCGACTACGAAAAAACCCGCTACATGTACAACTGGCAGCACAAGGGTGGCCTCGATTCGCGCGTATTCACCCAGGTCGACTACACCAAGATCAGCGATCCGTATTACTTCCAGGATCTGCAGACCGACCAGATTGGCGTGAAAAGCGCGGACTACGTCAACCAGCAGGGTTCTGTCACCTACCGTGGCGACAGCTATTCCGCTCGCTTGAATGCCCAGGCGTATGAGTTGGCAACGGTTTCCAACATCACGCCATACAATCGCTTGCCGCAGATCACCTTCAATGGTCAGTTGCCTACGCATCCCAACGGCCTGAATTTCGACTACGAGACTGAAGTCGTTAGGTTTGACCGTGATTTGAAGACGGGTCAGTTCTCCGATGAAGATGGCGTCCTGTCGCCTCGCCTGGACACCAACGTTTCGGGTCTGGCCCGCGCCAACGGCGATCGCCTCAACCTCAAGCCGGGTGTCAGCCTGCCATTGAACTGGACCTATGGTTTCCTCAAGCCATCGCTCAAGTACCAGTACACCCAGTACCAGCTGGATCTCGATGGTCGGGGTAAATCGGACATTGCCAGCCAGGACGCTGAAGGCAACCGACTGTACGGAACGTTCAGCAGCAACCAGAATCGCGGCGTTCCGATCGCCAGCATCGACAGTGGCCTGTATTTCGACCGCGACACGACCTGGTTCGGCAAAAACTATCGTCAGACCCTGGAACCCCGTCTGTTCTATCTCTATGTACCGGAGAAAGACCAGAGCGACATTCCGGTATTCGACACCGGCGAGTACACGTTCAACTACGCGTCCCTGTTCCGCGACAACCGCTTCTCCGGCAGCGACCGCGTTGGCGACGAGAACAAACTGTCGCTGGGCGTGACCAACCGCTGGATCGATGAAAATGGTTTCGAGCGCCAAACCATCAGTGTCGGCCAAGCCTTGTACTTCAAGGACCGCAAGGTCCAGCTGCCAGGTATTGATTCGAGAACCCGTATGGATTCTCAATCCGATGTGTCGCCCTACGCGCTGCAATACGAATATCGCTGGAACCGTGATTGGCGCACGACCGCCGAATACAACTGGGACCCGGACAGCCGCAGCCCTCGCTCGGGCAGCGCGATGTTCCACTACCAGCCAGAAGACAACCCGAACAAGGTCATCAACGCCGGCTATCGCTATCGTAATGACCAGGTCCGTTATGACCAGAACACCGGCCAATGGTCGGTGGGTGGTGGTGACTACGGCACGCCGGGCCAGCCTGGCTACGTGAAGGACTATTACAAGATCCAGCAGCACGACTTCTCGGTGATCTGGCCGATCGTGCCGCAATGGAACGCCATCAGCCGCTGGCAGTATGACTACAACCGCAACCGTACCCTGGAAGCCTTCGGTGGTTTCGAGTACGACAACTGCTGCTGGAAACTGCGCCTGATCAACCGTTACTGGGTTTCCTACGACGAATTCAGTCAGGAAGCTCCACAAAACGAAAAAGGCGACCACGGCGTCTTCCTACAAATCGTTCTGAAAGGTCTCGGCGGCCTCACCGGCGCCAAAGTAGAGAGCTTCCTCGACAAAGGCATCCAAGGTTATCGTGAACGTGAAGACCAAGCTTTCTGATTGTCTGCGCCCGCTTGTGCTGGGCGCGCTGTTCCTGGGTACCGCGGCGAATGCCGCGGTACAGTCCATCGATAAAGTGGTGGCCATTGTCGACAACGATGTGGTCATGCAGAGCCAGCTGGACCAGCGTGTTCGCGAAGTTCAGCAAACCATCGCCAAGCGCGGCGCGGCTGTGCCGCCAGCCGGCGTGCTGGATCAGCAGGTGCTCGAGCGCCTGATCGTCGAGAACCTGCAATTGCAGATCGGCGAACGTTCCGGTATCCGCATCACCGATGAGGAGCTTAATCAGGCGGTCGGCACCATTGCCCAGCGCAATAACATGTCGCTTGAGCAGTTCCGTGCTGCCCTGTCTCGTGACGGTCTGTCCTATGAGGACGCCCGCGAGCAGATCCGCCGCGAAATGGTCATCAGCCGCGTGCGCCAACGCCGTGTGGCCGAGCGCATCCAGGTTTCCGAACAGGAAGTGAAGAACTTCCTCGCTTCCGACCTGGGCAAGATGCAGCTGTCCGAAGAGTTTCGCCTGGCCAACATCCTGATCCCTACGCCGGAAAGCGCCAACTCCGACGCCATTCAGAATGCAGCCAAACAGGCAGACGCGGTGTACCAGCAACTCCAGCAAGGCGCCGACTTTGGCCAATTGGCCATTGCCAAATCCGCCAGCGAAACCGCACTGGAAGGCGGCGACATGGGCTGGCGTAAAGCGGCTCAATTGCCCCCTCCGTTCGACCGCATGCTGAGCACCATGAGCGTTGGCGAAATCACGGCACCGATGCGCACCCCCGGGGGCTTCATCATCCTGAAGATCCTCGACAAGCGCGGCGGCGAAGCCCAGGTACGTGACGAAGTGCACGTGCGTCATATCCTGGTCAAGCCAAGCCCGATTCGCGATGAAGCGAAAACCAAGGCCCTGGCCCAGTCGCTCTACAGCCGTATCGAAGCGGGCGAAGACTTCTCCGAGCTGGCCAAGAGCTATTCGGAAGACCCGGGTTCCGCCCTCAACGGTGGCGACCTGAACTGGATCGATCCCAATGCACTGGTGCCCGAGTTCCGTGAAGTGATGGCCAAGACTCCGCAAGGTCAGCTGTCCAAGCCGTTCCAGACCCAGTATGGCTGGCACGTCCTGGAAGTCCTTGGCCGCCGCGCGACCGACAGTACCAACCAGGCCCGCGAACAACAGGCCATGACCGTACTGCGTAACCGCAAATACGACGAAGAGCTGCAAACCTGGCTGCGGCAGATCCGTGACGAAGCCTACGTAGAAATCAAACTCCCTGGTGCAGACCAGGCAGCGCAGTGAAACCCCAACGTTTCGCGCTGACACCCGGCGAACCGGCGGGCATCGGTCCAGACCTGTGCCTGCTGCTCGCCTCGCAACCCCAGCCACACCCTCTGATTGCCATTACCAGCCGTGACCTGCTCCTGGAGCGGGCCGCGCAGCTGGGCGTGGCTGTCGATTTGCTGCCGGTGACGCCGGGCAACTGGCCGGATCGACCCGCGCCAGCCAACAGCCTGTATGTCTGGGATACGCCGCTCGGCGCTCCGGTAACGGCTGGACAGCTGGACAAGGCCAATGCCGCGTTCGTTCTGGAAACCCTGACCCGTGCGGGCCAGGGATGCCTGGACGGGCATTTTGCCGGGATGATCACCGCGCCCGTGCACAAGGGCGTGATCAATGAATCGGGCATCGCCTTTTCCGGTCATACGGAGTTTCTCGCCGACCTGACGCACACCGCACAGGTGGTGATGATGCTCGCGACGCGGGGCTTGCGCGTGGCCCTGGTGACCACTCACCTGCCCCTTCGCGACATTGCCGATGCCATCACACCGGAGCGGCTGGAACGGGTGACGCGGATTCTGCACACCGACCTGCAAGAAAAATTCGGCATCGCCCGGCCACGTATCCTGGTGTGCGGACTCAATCCGCATGCTGGCGAAGGCGGTCACCTGGGCCATGAAGAAATCGACATCATCGAACCTACCCTGGAGCGCCTGCGCGGCGAAGGCATGGACCTTCGCGGCCCGCTGCCCGCCGACACGCTGTTTACCCCCAAATATCTGGAGCACTGCGATGCAGTGCTGGCGATGTACCACGACCAGGGCTTGCCCGTGCTGAAATACAAAGGTTTCGGTGCGGCCGTCAATGTGACCCTAGGCCTGCCGATCATCCGCACGTCAGTCGACCACGGCACCGCCCTGGATCTGGCCGGCAGCGGCAAGATCGACACCGGCAGCCTGCAGGTCGCCCTGGAAACCGCCTACCAGATGGCCGAGACCCGTTTATGACCGAGCACTACCAACACAAGGCGCGCAAACGCTTTGGCCAGAACTTCCTGCACGATGCCGGCGTTATCGACCGCATCCTGCGCTCCATCCATGCCAAGCCCGAAGACCGCATGCTGGAAATCGGCCCGGGCCAGGGGGCGCTGACACAAGGCCTGCTCGGCAGCGGCGCGCAACTGGACGTGGTGGAGCTGGACAAGGACCTGATCCCGATCCTCAACCAGCAATTCGCCGGCAAGAGCAATTTCAACCTGCATCAGGGCGACGCGCTGAAGTTCGACTTCAACAGCCTGAACGCTGCGCCGAACAGCCTGCGCGTGGTCGGCAACCTGCCGTACAACATCTCCACGCCACTGATTTTCCACCTGCTGAACAACGCAGGGATCATTCGCGACATGCACTTCATGCTGCAAAAAGAGGTGGTCGAGCGCCTGGCTGCGGGCCCTGGCGGCGGCGACTGGGGTCGCCTGTCGATCATGGTTCAGTACCACTGCCGCGTGGAGCACCTGTTCAACGTTGGTCCCGGCGCGTTCAACCCGCCACCCAAAGTCGACTCGGCCATCGTGCGCCTCGTGCCGCACGCCGTCCTGCCGCACCCGGCCAAGGATCACCGCTTGCTGGAGCGCGTCGTGCGCGAAGCCTTCAACCAGCGTCGCAAGACCCTGCGCAACACCCTCAAGCTGTTGCTCAGCAGCGACGAAATCGCCGCCACCGGTGTCGACGGCAGCCTGCGCCCCGAGCAGCTCGACCTGGCCGCCTTCGTGCGCCTGGCCGACAAGCTCAGCGAAAAACTGCAGCAACCCGCCGCCGTCTGACCGGCAACCCGCGTCATCGGGTAGGACACCAGCGCCCATGTCTGGTCTACTACCCGATACTTGGCCTAGACTGAGTCTCATCAGCTACGCCCCCGCGTCCCGCTCAGTTTTTAAGGCCCCTTGCATGTCCGATCCTCGTTATCAGGTCGACGTCAGCGTCGTCACCCGCTATCTGGCAGAACAATCGCAACCCGAGCAAAACCGCTTTGCCTTCGCCTACACCATCACCGTGCACAACAATGGCGAATTACCGGCCAAACTGCTGTCGCGGCACTGGGTGATCACCGACGGTGACGGGCATGTCGAGGAAGTGAGAGGCGCCGGTGTCGTGGGTTTACAGCCGTTGATCCAGTCCGGCGCCAACCATACCTACAGCAGCGGCACCGTCATGACGACCAAAGTCGGCACCATGCAAGGCACCTATCAAATGATTGCCGACGACGGCAAGCACTTCGATGCCATCATTGCCCCCTTCCGCCTGGCCGTACCGGGAGCCTTGCACTGATGGCGACGTACGCCGTCGGTGACCTGCAAGGTTGCCTCGAACCCCTTAAATGCCTGCTCGAGCAGGTGGCCTTCGACCCTGCCCGGGACACGTTGTGGCTGGTGGGCGACCTGGTCAACCGTGGCCCGCAGTCGCTGGAAACCCTGCGCTTTCTCTACGGCATCCGCGACTCGCTGGTGTGCGTGCTCGGTAACCACGACTTGCACCTGCTGGCCGCCGGGCACAACATCGAACGCCTGAAGAAAGCCGACACCCTGCGTGAAATCCTCCAGGCGCCGGATGGCTCGCAGTTGCTGGAGTGGTTACGCCAGCAAAAGCTCATGCACTACGACGAACAACGCAACATTGCACTGGTCCATGCCGGCATTCCACCACAATGGTCGCTGCGCAAAGCCCTCAAGTGCGCGGCGGAAGTCGAGGAGGTCCTGCGTGACGACAATCGCCTGACTCCCTACCTCGACGGCATGTACGGCAACGAACCGCTGAAATGGGACAACGACCTCAAAGGCGTGACGCGCCTGCGGGTGATCACCAACTATTTCACCCGGATGCGGTTCTGCACCAGCGAAGGCAAGCTCGACCTGAAGGGCAAGGAAGGCGTCGACACCGCGCCGCCCGGTTACGCCCCCTGGTTTACCTACAAGGAACGCAAAACCCGGGACGTGAAGATCATCTTCGGTCACTGGGCAGCGCTCGAAGGCCGGTGTGACCAGCCAGGCATCTTCGCCCTCGACACCGGTTGCGTCTGGGGCGGTTCGATGACCCTGATGAACGTCGACACCCTTGAACGCATTCAATGTCAATGCGACGACCATGGCCAGGCAATGCCGCCAGTCGTCCCGTCTCTTTCCGCATCAACGTCAGCCGGCGCCCAGCGCTAGACTGCGCTTTGAGCCGAGCCCCAGGAGCCCGCCATGAGCGAATTCAAACGCATCCCCCCAGAACAGGCCCAGGCCCTGCGCGAACAAGGCGCAGTCGTGGTCGATGTCAGAGACCCGGCGACATTTGCCGCGCTGCACATCAGCGGTTCGAAGCATCTGGACAATCACTCCCTGCATGCCTTCATTCAGGGCGCCGACCTGGACGCGCCGACCGTCGTGGTCTGCTATCACGGCAATTCCAGCCAGGGCGCGGCGGCCTATCTGGTCGGCCAGGGTTTCTCGGACGTCTACAGCCTGGATGGCGGTTTTGAGCTATGGCGCACGACCTATCCGGCGGAAACCTCGCAAAGCACCGGCGAATAATATTTTTGTAACGCGCCAGCCCCCGGCTCCCGCGGGCTGGCGCGCCACCAGACGAACGGTCAGCCACAACTAATTACGTATCCGCCCTTTACCTCCCGAATTCCCAACTATCCTTAAGCGCAGGCCATCCAAAACAGGGGAGAGCCGGTACACCGGCGCGCGGATCATCGGGAGTAGCTTTCGGAGTCGTGAGCTCCGAGGGATTTCTGGGGGGTAAACAGCAACTGCCTGTTCGGTTGCTGCCAGCATCGACTGAGTGATCCGGCGTCGGCTCCACGTATCGAGCGAGGTGACGTCATGAGTATCTTTAGCCACTTCCAACAACGCTTCGAGTCCACACGCCAGGAAGAATTCTCGCTGCAAGAGTACCTGGAGCTGTGCAAAAAGGACCGCAGTGCCTACGTTTCCGCCGCCGAGCGTCTCTTGCTGGCCATCGGAGAACCGGAGCTGCTGGATACTTCCACCAACTCGCGGCTTTCGCGAATCTTCTCCAACAAGGTGATCCGTCGATATCCAGCCTTTGAAGACTTTCACGGGATGGAGGAATGCATCGACCAGATCGTGTCGTATTTCCGCCATGCCGCTCAGGGCCTGGAAGAGAAGAAACAGATTCTCTATCTGCTCGGCCCTGTGGGTGGCGGTAAATCGTCCCTGGCCGAGAAACTCAAACAACTGATCGAAAAGGTGCCCTTCTACGCCATCAAAGGCTCGCCGGTCTTCGAATCGCCTCTGGGTCTGTTCAACGCCACCGAAGATGGCGCGATCCTCGAGGAAGACTTCGGCATTCCACGGCGCTATCTCAATACCATCATGTCGCCATGGGCGACCAAGCGTCTGGCCGAGTTCGGTGGCGACATCAGCCAGTTCCGCGTGGTGAAACTCTATCCGTCGATCCTCAACCAGATCGCCGTGGCCAAGACCGAACCGGGAGATGAGAACAACCAGGACATCTCGGCGCTGGTGGGCAAGGTCGATATCCGCAAGCTCGAAGAGTTCCCGCAGAACGATGCCGATGCCTACAGTTATTCCGGCGCACTGTGCCGGGCCAACCAGGGCTTGATGGAGTTCGTCGAGATGTTCAAGGCACCGATCAAGGTGCTGCACCCCTTGCTGACGGCCACCCAGGAAGGCAACTACAACAGTACCGAAGGCCTGGGGGCGATTCCGTTCACCGGCATCCTGCTCGCCCACTCCAACGAATCGGAATGGCATACGTTCCGCAACAACAAGAACAACGAAGCGTTCATCGACCGGATCTACATCGTCAAAGTCCCGTATTGCCTGCGAGTCAGCGACGAAGTGAAGATCTACGACAAGCTGCTGTTCAACAGCTCGCTGGCCAAGGCCCACTGCGCACCCGACACCCTGAAGATGCTGGCCCAGTTCACCGTGCTTTCTCGCCTGAAAGAACCGGAGAACTCCAATATCTACTCGAAGATGCGTGTGTATGACGGTGAAAACCTCAAGGACACCGATCCGAAGGCCAAGTCGATCCAGGAATACCGCGATAACGCCGGTGTCGATGAAGGAATGAATGGCCTGTCCACCCGTTTCGCGTTCAAGATCCTGTCCAAGGTCTTCAACTTCGACCCCCATGAAATTGCCGCCAACCCGGTGCATCTGCTGTACGTGCTGGAACAACAGATCGAACAGGAACAATTCCAGGCGGAAACCCGCGAGCGCTACCTGCGCTACCTCAAGGAGTATCTGGCACCGCGCTATATCGAATTCATCGGCAAGGAGATCCAGACCGCCTACCTCGAGTCGTACAGCGAATACGGCCAGAACATCTTCGATCGCTACGTGCTGTACGCCGACTTCTGGATCCAGGACCAGGAATACCGCGACCCGGAAACCGGCGAAATCCTCAATCGCGTGGCATTGAACGAGGAGCTGGAAAAAATCGAAAAACCGGCCGGCATCAGCAATCCGAAGGATTTCCGCAACGAAATCGTCAACTTCGTGCTGCGGGCTCGCGCCAACAACAACGGCAAGAACCCGACCTGGCTCAGCTACGAAAAACTGCGGGTGGTCATCGAGAAGAAAATGTTCTCCAACACCGAGGATCTCCTGCCGGTCATCAGCTTCAACGCCAAGGCCAGCAAAGAGGACCAGCAGAAGCACAACGACTTTGTTACACGGATGGTCGAGCGGGGCTACACCGACAAACAGGTACGGCTTCTTTCCGAATGGTACCTGCGGGTCCGGAAGTCGCAGTGAAGCAGCGAAAAGCTTCTAGCCGAGAGCTGCAAGGGAAACGCAGTTGAACCCCCGTCCCGGGCGTTAATGGCGCTTTTGCTTGCAGCTTGAAGCTTACGACTTGAAGTTCCCGGGAGGGGCCTATGAGCTATGTGATCGACCGACGTCTCAATGGCAAGAACAAGAGCACGGTGAACCGCCAGAGATTTCTGCGGCGTTACCGTGATCACATCAAGAAGGCTGTCGAAGAGGCGGTCAGCCGGCGCTCCATCACCGACATGGAACACGGCGAACAGATCAGCATTCCCGGCCGCGACATCGACGAGCCGGTGCTTCACCACGGGCGCGGAGGCAAGCAGACCGTCGTACACCCCGGCAACAAGGAGTTCACCACGGGTGAGCACATTGCCCGTCCGCCCGGAGGCGGCGGTGGCAGAGGTCCCGGCAAGGCCGGCAACTCCGGCGAAGGCATGGATGAATTCGTCTTCCAGATCACCCAGGAGGAATTCCTCGAATTCATGTTCGAGGACCTTGAGCTGCCGAATCTGGTCAAGCGCAACCTGAGCGGCACCGACACCTTCAAAACCGTGCGCGCAGGGATCAGCAACGAAGGCAACCCCTCGCGGATCAACATCATCCGCACCTTGCGCTCGGCCCACGCCCGACGCATTGCGCTGTCTGGCAGCAGCCGGGCGAAATTGCGCGAAGCCAAGGAAGAACTGCTGCGACTCAAACGGGATGAACCAGACAACTTCGGCGATATTCAGGAAATCGAAGCGGAAATTGAAAAACTCAGCGCACGTATTCACCGCGTTCCGTTCCTCGATACCTTCGACCTCAAATACAACCTGCTGATCAAGCAGCCCAACCCCAGTTCCAAGGCAGTGATGTTCTGCCTGATGGACGTGTCCGGCTCCATGACCCAGGCGACCAAGGACATCGCCAAGCGTTTCTTCATCCTCTTGTACCTGTTCCTCAAGCGTAACTACGACAAGATCGACGTGGTGTTCATTCGCCATCACACCAGTGCCCGGGAAGTGGACGAGGAGGAGTTTTTCTACTCTCGCGAGACCGGTGGCACCATCGTTTCCAGCGCTTTGAAGCTGATGCAGGAGATCATGGCCGAGCGCTATCCGGCTAACGAATGGAACATCTACGCGGCACAAGCCTCCGATGGAGACAACTGGAACGATGACTCGCCGATCTGCCGCGACATCCTGATCAACCAGATCATGCCATTCGTGCAGTACTACACTTACGTCGAGATCACCCCCCGGGAACATCAGGCACTGTGGTTCGAATACGAGCGCATCGCCGAAGCCTTTTCTGACACGTTTGCCCAGCAACAACTGGTCTCGGCCGGGGATATCTATCCGGTCTTCCGTGAACTCTTCCAGCGCAGGTTAGTGACATGACCGCCAAAGAGCAGAAGCGCCAACCCATTTCCACCGGCTCCGAATGGACGTTCGAGCTGATCCAGGCCTACGACCGTGAAATCAGCCGTATTGCGGCTCGCTACGCGCTCGATACCTACCCCAACCAGATCGAGGTCATCACCGCCGAGCAGATGATGGACGCCTACGCCTCGGTGGGCATGCCACTGGGTTACCACCACTGGTCCTACGGCAAACACTTCCTCAGCACCGAAAAATCCTACTCCCGGGGCCAGATGGGGCTGGCCTACGAGATCGTGATCAACTCCGACCCCTGCATCGCCTACCTGATGGAGGAAAACACCATCTGCATGCAGGCGCTGGTGGTGGCGCATGCCTGCTACGGGCACAACAGTTTCTTCAAGGGCAACTACCTGTTCCGCACCTGGACCGACGCCAGTTCGATCATCGATTACCTGGTGTTCGCCAAGCAGTACATCATGCAGTGCGAGGAGCGGCATGGCATCGATGCCGTCGAGGACCTGCTCGACTCCTGCCATGCATTGATGAACTATGGAGTGGATCGCTACAAACGCCCCTACCCGATTTCCGCCGAGGAGGAACGCCGCCGGCAAAAGGATCGGGAAGAGCACATGCAGAAACAGATCAACGACCTGTGGCGCACCATCCCCAAGGGCGCCGACAAATTCAGCGACAAGGACAACGCACGCTTCCCCGCGGAGCCTCAGGAGAACATCCTGTATTTCATCGAGAAACACGCACCGCTGCTGGAACCCTGGCAGCGGGAAATCGTGCGTATCGTGCGCAAGATCGCCCAGTATTTCTATCCACAACGCCAGACCCAGGTGATGAACGAAGGCTGGGCCACGTTCTGGCATTACACCCTGATGAACGACCTGTACGACGAGGGCCTGGTCACCGACGGCTTCATGATGGAATTCCTCACGTCCCATACCAGCGTGGTCTTCCAGCCCGGCTTTGACAGCCCTTACTACAGCGGCATCAATCCCTACACGCTGGGATTTGCCATGTACCGCGACATCCGGCGCATGTGTGAAAACCCGACCGAAGAAGATCGGCGCTGGTTCCCGGACATCGCGGGCACCGACTGGCTGTCGACCATCAAGTTCGCCATGAGCAGCTTCAAGGACGAGAGCTTCATCCTGCAGTACCTGTCACCGACAGTGATCCGCGACCTGAAACTGTTCAGCATTCTCGATGACGACCAGAAGGACGATCTGCTGGTACCGGCCATCCACGATGAAGAGGGCTATCGCACCATCCGTGAAACCCTGGCAGCGCAATACAACCTGGGCAATCGCGAGCCCAACGTGCAGATCTACAGCATCGACCGCCGCGGCGACCGCTCCCTGACCCTCCGTCACCAGCAACATGACCGAAAACCTCTGGGTGAATCCACCGAGGAAGTACTCAAGCACCTGCATCGCCTCTGGGGCTTCGACATTCACCTGGAAACCCTGCAGGGGGATCAGGTGATGAAAACCCACCACGTTCCACCACGCAGCGAACAAAGCGAAGGCGATTACGGCCGGCTGGACCTGGCCGTCATTCATCTTTGATTCAGGTTTCTGCCTCCGAAAGCTCGACACAAAGGTTATTCTGTCGGGCTAACGGAGGTTTTTTATGCAGATCTATAAAGTCGGTGGGGCCGTTCGTGATCGCCTGCTGGGCAAGCCCGTCACCGACATCGATTGGGTTGTGGTCGGTGCCACCACTGAAGAAATGCTCGCCAAGGGTTTTCGCCCGGTAGGAGCGGATTTCCCTGTGTTCCTTCACCCCAAAAGCGGTGAGGAATATGCCCTCGCCCGAACCGAGCGCAAGAGCGGGCGTGGCTATGGCGGCTTCACCTTTCACGCCAGCCCCGAGGTCACCCTTGAAGAAGATCTGATTCGCCGGGATCTGACCATCAACGCCATGGCCGAAGATGATCAGCACAACCTGACCGATCCTTACCACGGCCAACGCGACCTGAAAGCCCGAGTCTTACGTCACGTTTCCCCCGCGTTCGCCGAAGATCCTCTCCGAGTGCTGCGTGTTGCCCGCTTTGCGGCGCGGTATGCCGAGCTGGGATTCACCGTTGCCGCCGAAACCCTGGAACTGATGCATCAGCTGAGCGAATCCGGGGAACTGCAGGCACTGACCGCAGAACGCAGCTGGAAGGAAATATCCCGGGCACTGATGGAAGACCAGCCTCAGGTGTTCATTCAGGTGCTGCGCGATTGCCACGCCTTGAAAGTGCTGATGCCGGAAGTCGACGCGCTGTTCGGCGTTCCCCAGCCGGAGGCCCATCACCCGGAAATCGACACCGGCGTGCACACCTTGAGCGTGCTCGAACAAGCCGCACGCCATCAGCAACCCCTGACCGTACGCTGGGCCTGCCTGCTGCATGACCTGGGCAAGGGGTTGACGCCTGAAGACCAGTGGCCTCGGCACATTGCTCACGAACACAAGGGCCTGAAGCTGATCAAGGCTGTCAACGAGCGCTTCAAGGCACCGAAGGATTGCCAGGAACTGGCCTTGTTGGTGGGGCAGTACCACACCCATGGCCACCGAGCGCTGGAACTGAAGCCATCGACGCTGCTGGAGTTGCTGCAGAGTTTCGATGTCTACCGGCGACCGCAGCGATTCGAGGAGTTTATTGCCGCGTGCGAAATGGATGCGCGGGGCCGCAAAGGTCTGGAGCAGCGCACTTACCCACAGGCAGACTACCTGCGTGGGGCAGCTGATGCCGCTCGGAGCGTTGCGGTTCAACCGTTGCTGGAAAAGGGATTCAAGGGACCAGAGCTGGGAGACGCGATCAAGCGCGAACGGCTCAAGGCACTGAAAGCCTACAAAGAGGCGGCGTCTTCCTGAAAGCTTCGCGGGCAGCTTTGCTTCACCCCCAGCGGGAGCGAGCCTGCTCGCGATAGCAATATCAGCCTTGCAACAGACTAGACGGCGTCAGCGGTTGCCCACGCCACTCAAACGCCACGGGGGCCAACACCTGATCAATCTGCGCTTCATCCCACAGCGCAGCAAAGCTTTTGCCTACACCGGGATGCACCCGATCCGGCGCAATCAGTGACAGTGGCCACAAAACGAAGGCATTTTTCAGAATTTCTGCACGCGGCAGAATCAAGCCATCGAAGTTACCCACCCGATCGCCAAACAGCAGCACATCGATGTCCAGTGGCAAGCCCTTGCGGTCCGGCGCATAGCGGCCGTTGTCCGCTTCGATGAACTTGAGCCGGCGGTCGAGTTCCATCAGTGGCAGATCGGTGTAAGCCGACACCACAAAGTTGAAAAACGGGCCGCTCTTGATGCCCACCGGCTGACTTTCGAAGACCGCCGAGCAGTGCATATCCACCAGAAAGCCCGCCAGGGCTTCCAGGCCTGCCCGCAAATGGGTCTCGCGCTCGATATTGCTACCGAGGCCAAGGTATACCTGAGTCAGCGGCATCCGCGCTCGATCTCCACGCCCACGCCACCGGTAGCCGCCGGAACGGCACCAGGCTTGGTCAGTTTGAGGCGCATCCAGGAAATGTTGAACTCACTCATCAACACCGCCACCAGGCGCTCGGCAAAGGTCTCGACCAGTTGGAACTGCGCTTGCTCGGCGAACGCCTGAATCCGCGCGGAAACACTGGCGTAATCGAGCGCCAGGCTCAGGTCATCACCGGCAGCGGCCGGGCGATTATCCCAGGCGAAGCTCAGATCGAGACGCAGGCACTGTCGGATCCCTCGCTCCCAGTCGTAGGCACCGATCACGGTGTCAACTTCCAGGCCCTCGATAAACACTCTGTCCAAGCACTCTTCTCCGCTGCACGACAAGGGCGCAATGCGCCGTTAGAATCAGGGCGTCCCCGCCCGGAATAGTTAGCATGTTTTGGTTACTGGCGACTCTCGCCTACCTGCTCGGCTCGCTGTCCTTCGCCATTTTGCTCAGCCGCCTGACCGGAAACCCCGACCCGCGAATGAGTGGCTCAGGCAATGCCGGCGCGACCAACATGTTGCGCCTGGCCGGCAAGAAACTCGCCATCCTGACCCTGATCGGCGACCTCTGCAAAGGCCTGCTGCCTGTACTGATCGCAGGGTTTGCCGGCCTTTCGCTGCAAGAACAGGCCTGGATCGGCGTCTGCGCCGTCATCGGCCACCTGTTTCCTCTGTACTTTCGCTTTCGCGGCGGCAAGGGTGTCGCCACCGCTGCCGGCATGTTGCTGGGCCTTTATCCGCCCGCGGCGCTCCTGGCGGTGTGTGCCTGGCTGCTGACGTTTTACCTGACCCGCACCAGCTCGCTCGCCGCCCTGATCGCCACGCCGCTGACCCTGCCACTGCTGGCCTGGCAAGAACCGGCGGCCCTGCTGCCCATGAGCGCGCTCACCGGGCTGATCGTCTGGCGTCATCGCGGCAATCTACGCGACCTGTTTGCCGGGCGCGAACGGCATTTTTAGCGGCCGGACGTGAGCACCGCTCATCATAGCCCCGACAATTGCTCCATCGGCCAACGTGCCTGCACGCTGATCGCCAGGCTTTCGTGCTGGCCGGCCTGCAAACGCTGGCAGCCGGCAAACGCGATCATCGCGCCATTATCGGTACAGAATTCCGGACGGGCGTAGAACACATCGCCCTTCATATCGCCGAGCATTTTCTCCAACGATGCCCGCAATGCCTTGTTGGCGCTGACGCCGCCGGCAATCACCAGGCGTTTCATACCCGCCTGCTTCAGGGCACGCTTGCACTTGATGGTCAAAGTCTCCACCACGGCCTCCTGGAACGCCAGCGCGATGTCGCAACGGACTTGCTCGCTGTCGTCTCCGGCACCGACGCTTTGCTGCCAGGTGTTCAAGGCAAAGGTTTTCAGGCCGCTGAAGCTGAAGGCCAAGCCTGGGCGGTCGCACATCGGACGCGGGAAAGTGAAACGCCCTGCAACACCCTGCGCAGCCAGGCGTGCGATTTCCGGACCGCCGGGATAATTCAGGCCCATCATCTTCGCGGTTTTGTCGAATGCCTCACCGGCTGCATCATCGAGACTCTCGCCCATGAGCGTGTACTGGCCGATCCCGTCGACCTGCACCAGTTGCGTATGCCCGCCCGAGACCAACAAAGCGACGAACGGAAATTCTGGCGGTTTCGACTCCAGCATCGGCGCCAGCAAGTGCCCTTCCATGTGATGCACGCCCAGCGCCGGAATACCCCAGGCGAAAGCCAGGGCCTGCGCACAGGAAGCACCCACCAGCAGCGCGCCCACCAACCCCGGGCCTGCGGTGTAGGCGATCGCGTCGATCTCCGTCGGCGCGCAGCCGGCCTCGGCCAACACCTGGCGAATCAACGGCAGCATGCGCTTGACGTGATCACGCGAGGCCAGCTCAGGCACGACGCCACCATAGGCGCGGTGCAGGTCGATCTGACTGAACAGCGCGTCGGCCAGCAGGCCGCGCTCACTGTCGTACAAAGCGACGCCGGTTTCGTCGCAGGAGGTTTCTAATCCCAGTACTAGCATGGGTTTGCGCCTTGTTTAGGCTGAATTCGAAGGCGCGCATAATAGTCGCCGCGTGAGGCCCCGACCAGCGGTTTTCGATCAGAGGCTTTGCATTCCGAGCGATGAGGGGTTAACATCCGCAACCCTTAAAAACCGACGTCTTCAAGTGCTCTTTTGCCGCGAGGATGTTGACCCCGGTAATGAATGAAGGTAGCTCTGGATGCCAGCCGTCAAAGTAAAAGAGAACGAACCCTTCGACGTAGCTCTGCGTCGTTTCAAGCGCTCCTGCGAAAAAGCCGGTGTACTGGCTGAAGTTCGTAGCCGCGAATTTTACGAGAAGCCAACTTCTGAGCGTAAGCGCAAGGCAGCAGCTGCTGTCAAGCGTCACGCCAAGAAAGTTCAGCGCGAACAGCGCCGCGCCGTTCGTCTGTACTAATACACAGACGACCGTCGCAAGCTTCTGCCAAGCCCGGCCTACAGCCGGGCTAATGGCATTTGCGGACAACGCTTGATGCTTCACCGTCAAAGCCGCACACGCGACCGAGACAAACCTGCTTCACTGCGTCAGACCTGGCTTTTTGCCAGCGGTGCACGTCATTTCTGACGAGCCTTTCAAGGCTACTGACGAGCACACCCACTGATTCCTCTCACGACGATCAGCCCAAGGCGCCTCTTGCGTGCCGCATGATGAGCTATCCGAGACCCATGACGGGTCGTCGCCGGATTCAGCGAAACACTTTCAAATAGTCGAATACTGATTGGAATTAACGTCAGTGGATTTTCGGCAGATACACTTCCCGACAGCGATTACGCAGACGACACTGGTCGAGCCGCACATTTTGCGCGCTTCAAACAACGACCCGCGTCCGGCCGCCCATCGCCAGGGATTCCTTTCAGCGCAGACGACGAGAACGCCATGGCCGGGCTGATCCCCCAGAGCTTCATTGACGACCTTCTGAACCGCACCGACATCGTCGATGTGGTCAGCTCGCGCCTGCAATTGAAAAAAGCCGGCAAGAACCACACGGCCTGCTGTCCGTTTCACAAAGAAAAAACCCCGTCCTTCAGCGTCAGCCCCGACAAACAGTTCTACTACTGCTTCGGCTGCGGCGCCGGCGGCAATGCCCTCGGCTTCATCATGGACCACGACAACCTGGACTTCCCCCAGGCCGTCGAAGAACTGGCCAAAGCGGCGGGCATGGAAATCCCCCGGGAAGAAAGCGCAAGGTCGCGCAAACCTCGGCAGCCGACCGATTCACCGCTGTACCCGCTGCTCACGGCCGCCGCCGACTTCTACCGCCAGGCACTGAAAAGCCATCCAGCGCGCAAAGCCGCCGTGGATTACCTGAAGGGCCGCGGGCTGACGGGCGAAATCGCCCGGGACTTCGGCCTTGGCTTCGCCCCACCCGGCTGGGACAACCTGTTCAAGCACTTGAGCAGCGATACCCTGCAACAGAAAGCCATGATCGATGCCGGCCTGCTGATCGAAAACGCCGAAACCGGCAAACGCTATGACCGCTTCCGCGATCGCGTGATGTTTCCGATCCGCGACAGCCGTGGGCGCATCATCGCGTTCGGCGGCCGGGTACTGGGCGATGACAAACCCAAGTACCTGAACTCGCCGGAAACCCCGGTCTTCCATAAGGGCCAGGAGCTCTACGGCCTTTACGAAGCGCGCAAGAACAATCGCAATCTCGACGAAATCATCGTCGTCGAAGGTTACATGGACGTGATCGCCCTCGCCCAGCAAGGCCTGCGCAATGCCGTTGCCACCCTGGGCACCGCCACCAGCGAAGAGCATTTGAAACGACTGTTCCGCGTCGTGCCCAACGTGCTGTTCTGCTTTGACGGCGACCAGGCGGGCCGCAACGCCGCGTGGCGAGCCCTGGAAGCGACGCTGTCGAGCCTGCAGGACGGTCGCCGCGCACGCTTCCTGTTCCTGCCCGAAGGCGAAGACCCGGACACTCTGATTCGTTCGGAGGGCACCGACGCTTTCCGCGCTCGAATCAACCAGCATGCACAGCCGCTGGCCGACTATTTCTTCCAGCAACTGACCGAAGAGGCCGATCCGCGCTCGCTCGAAGGCAAGGCCCACATGGCCACCCTCGCAGCGCCATTGATCGACAAGGTCCCAGGCGCCAACCTGCGCACCCTGATGCGTCAGCGCCTGCTGGAAATCACCGGTTTGAGCGGCGAAGCGGTGAGCCAGCTGGTACACAGCGCACCGCAGGAGGCTCCGCCAGCCTACGACCCCGGCATGGACTATGACGCCATGCCCGATTACGCCGATTTCCACCAACCCCAGGAAGCGTTCGCGCCACAGCAGGAATGGACGCCGAAGAAACCCGGGGCCGGTGGCAAGAAATGGGACAAGAAACCCTGGAGCAAAAACGGCAAGCGGGGTGACCGTGAAGAGTATGCTCCGCGCACGCCCGTGGCGGTGGAAGCGCCGACGCTGATTGCCTTGCGTACGCTCATCCACCACCCGCAACTGGCCGGAAAGGTCGAGAGTGCCGATCATTTTGCCAACGAAAGCAATGTTTACGCCCAGGTACTGATCGCCCTGATCGAAGCGGTGCAGAAAAATCCTCAGCTAAACTCTATTCAGTTGATGGCGCGCTGGCACGGCACGGAGCAGGGGCGCTTGTTGAGGGCACTGGCAGAAAAGGAGTGGCTGATTGACGGCGACAACCTTGAACAGCAGTTTTTAGACACCATTACTAGGTTATCTGCGGGTCAACATACGCAGACCCTCGACGAACTGATCAAGAAAGCAAGGCAGCCGGGATTATCGGCTGAAGAGCAAATCCAGATCGCAAAACAGATGCGCGACCTCTTAAAACAGAATGTTTCCGCATCAAACCCGACCTCAACTGGCGCGTGAGGTCACAGCTCAGGTATAATCCTCGGCTTGTTTTTTGCCCGCCAAGACCTTCAGTGGATAGGGTGTTATGTCCGGAAAAGCGCAACAGCAGTCTCGTATTATTGAGTTGATCAAACTGGGTCGTGAGCAGAAGTATCTGACTTACGCCGAGGTCAACGACCACCTGCCCGAGGATATTTCAGATCCAGAGCAGGTGGAAGACATCATCCGCATGATCAACGACATGGGGATCCCCGTACACGAGAGTGCTCCGGATGCGGACGCCCTTATGCTGGCCGACGCCGATACCGACGAAGCCGCAGCCGAAGAGGCAGCAGCAGCGTTGGCAGCGGTGGAAACCGACATTGGTCGCACCACCGACCCCGTGCGCATGTACATGCGTGAAATGGGTACGGTAGAGCTCCTCACACGTGAAGGCGAAATCGAAATCGCCAAGCGTATTGAAGAAGGCATCCGTGAAGTGATGGGCGCAATCGCGCACTTCCCTGGCACGGTTGACCATATTCTCTCCGAGTACACTCGCGTCACCACCGAAGGTGGCCGCCTGTCCGACGTTCTGAGCGGTTATATCGACCCGGACGACGGCATTGCCCCACCGCCTGCGGAAGTCCCACCGCCGGTCGACTCGAAAGCCGAGAAAGCCGACGACGACTCCGACGACGAGGAATCCGAAGGCTCGGATGACGACGAAGAAGCCGAAAGCGGTCCGGATCCGGTCGTTGCTGCACAGCGTTTTGGCGCTGTCGCCGATCAGATGGAAATCACCCGCAAGGCGCTGAAAAAGCATGGCCGCGACAACAAGCTGGCAATCGCCGAGCTGTTGGCCCTGGCCGAGCTGTTCATGCCGATCAAGCTGGTACCGAAGCAGTTCGAAGGCCTGGTCGAGCGTGTTCGCAGCGCCCTGGATCGCCTGCGTCAGCAAGAACGCGCAATCATGCAATTGTGCGTACGTGATGCTCGCATGCCGCGTGCCGACTTCCTGCGCCAGTTCCCGGGCAATGAAATCGACGAAAGCTGGACCGATGCACTCGCCAAAGGCAAGAGCAAATACGCCGAAGCCATTGCTCGCCTGCAGCCGGACATCATTCGTTGCCAGCAGAAGCTGACTGCACTGGAAGCCGAAACCGGCTTGTCGATCGCCGAGATCAAGGACATCAACCGTCGCATGTCGATCGGTGAGGCCAAGGCCCGCCGCGCGAAGAAAGAGATGGTCGAAGCGAACTTGCGTCTGGTGATCTCCATCGCCAAGAAGTACACCAACCGTGGCCTGCAATTCCTCGACCTGATCCAGGAAGGCAACATCGGCCTGATGAAAGCGGTGGACAAGTTCGAATACCGTCGCGGCTACAAATTCTCGACATACGCCACCTGGTGGATCCGTCAGGCGATCACTCGCTCGATCGCCGACCAGGCCCGCACCATCCGTATTCCGGTGCACATGATCGAGACGATCAACAAGCTCAACCGTATTTCCCGCCAGATGCTGCAGGAAATGGGTCGCGAACCGACTCCGGAAGAGCTGGGCGAACGCATGGAAATGCCTGAGGACAAGATCCGCAAGGTATTGAAGATCGCCAAAGAGCCGATCTCCATGGAAACCCCGATCGGTGATGACGAAGACTCCCATCTGGGTGACTTCATCGAAGACTCGACCATGCAGTCGCCAATCGATGTCGCCACCGTTGAGAGCCTCAAGGAAGCGACGCGCGAAGTGCTGTCCGGCCTCACTGCCCGTGAAGCCAAGGTACTGCGCATGCGCTTCGGCATCGACATGAATACCGACCACACCCTCGAGGAGGTCGGTAAGCAGTTCGACGTGACCCGTGAGCGGATTCGTCAGATCGAAGCCAAGGCGTTGCGCAAGCTGCGCCACCCGACGAGAAGCGAGCACCTGCGCTCCTTCCTCGACGAGTAATCACAGAACCCCCGGCCCAGGCCGGGGGTTTTGCTTTCTGCAGATAAAACTCCCCCGCATCCCTCCTTCCGCCGAATAGCCCGTCTACACTCGAAACATTCCCCGAGCCATAACGAGACCGTTATGACCAGACTGCCGACCGTGCTTTTTTTGCTGTCGCTGATGAACTGGACTGCAACGGCTGGCGCGCTGACTCTGACCGACGAAGAACGTAGCTGGCTGACCGCCCATCCGGACTTGCGCCTGGGTGTCGATGCGTCTTGGCCGCCTTTTGAGTTTCGCGACGAACAGGGCCGTTACCAGGGACTTGCAGCGGACTACATCGACCTGATTCGCCAGCGACTGGCCATCCAGCTCACCCCGATCGAGCCCGTGAGCTGGACCGTGGTACTGGAGCAGGCCAAACAGGCCAAACTCGACCTGCTGCCGGGCATCATGTCGACACCGGAGCGCCAGGCCTACCTGTCGTTCACGCGCCCCTACCTCGACTTTCCGATTGTCATTCTCGCCCACGTGGGCGGCGCACAACCGCGCAAACTGCAGGACTTATACGGCCTGAAAATCGCCGTGGTGGAAAATTACGCGCCCCATGAACTGCTGCGCACTCATCATCCCGATCTGAACCTGGTGGGCATGCCCAATGTCGCCTCAGCCTTGCAGGCGCTGGCGACCGATGAAGTGGACGCCGTGGTCGGCGATCTTGCCTCCAGCGTCTGGAGCCTGCGTCAGCTCAAGCTCGACGGGCTGTATGTCAGCGGCGAAACCCCCTATCGCTATCAGTTGGCCATGGGTGTTCCCCGGGAAAACAAGATACTGGTCGGCATCCTGGACAAGGTCCTGGCCGACATGGCGCCGGAAGAAATCAGCGCGATCCAGGAACACTGGATCGGTAACGTCCTCGACCACCGGACATTCTGGTCCGATCTGTTGGTCTACGGTCTGCCAGGACTGCTGCTCCTGATCACCGTGCTGGCGGTGGTGATCCGGATCAACCGCCGCCTGAGCTCGGAAATCGCCCGCCGGGTCGACCTGGAACAGGAACTGCGCAGCAGCGAATACCATTACCGCGGGCTGGTCGAGAGTCTTTCAGCCATTGCCTGGGAAGCACGAATCACCGACTTCACCTACAGCTACGTGTCGCCCCACGCCGAAGAGCTGCTCGGATACCCCCTGTCCCACTGGCTGATTCCGGGCTTCTGGCGCAACATCATTCATCCGGCCGACCTGACCCGCGCCCAGACCTTCTGCGATCACGAAGTGCTCGCAGGACGCGACCACAGCCTCGATTACCGGGTCATCACCGCCGACGGCCGCTGCATTTGGGTGCGCGACATTGTCAGCCTGATCGTGCACGGCCATGAACCGGTGATGCGCGGCCTGATGATCGACATCAGCGAGGCCAAACGCACCGAGGAAGCCTTGCGCCTGTCGGAGCAGAAATTTGCCTCGGTGTTCCAGCAGTGCCCCGACATCCTGGTGATCGCACGTCTTTCCGACGGCTGCCTGCTGGAAGTCAACGAAGCCTTCGAGGAACAGATCGGCCTCAAGGCTGAAGAAGTCATTGGCCAGACCGCCACCGACCTCAATATCTGGGGGATTCCAGGGGTTGGCCCGGGGTTGCTGCAGCGTTTGCAGGCCGGCAGCATCCGCAACCTGGAGATGCTGTTCCGGCGCAACAACGGCCAGGTGTTCACCGGCCTGATCTCCGCCGAACCGTTCGACCTCGACACCACGCCGGCGCTGGTGGTCGTGGTGCGCGACATCAGCCAGCTCAAGGAAACTCAGCAACAACTGCAAACATCCGAAGAAAAGTTCGCCAAGGCTTTCCATGCCTCGCCTGACGGCCTGCTGTTGTCGCGCCAGAGCGACGGGCTGCTGCTGGAGGTCAACGAAGGCTTCAGCCGCATCACCGGCTTCAACAGCGCGATGTCCGTAGACCGCTCCTCCCTGGAACTGGGCATCTGGGTCAACCTCAACGAACGCAAGCAGATGCTCGACCTGCTGCATCGCGACGGCTTCGTTCGCGACTTCAGTTGCCATATACGCCGCAGCGACGGGCAGATCCGCCTTTGCGAGGTCTCAAGCCGCCCACTGCCGATCGGCGACGAAGACTGCATGCTGACCATCGCCCGGGATATCACCGAGCGCCACCTCATGCAGGAAAAACTGCAACAGGCGGCCACCGTTTTCGAAAGCACGGCTGAAGGTGTGCTGATCACCGACACCCAGCAGCACATCAGCGCCGTCAATCGGGCCTTTACCGAAATTACCGGCTACAGCGAAAGTGAAGCCCTGGGCCACACCCCGCGCCTGCTCGCCTCCGGCCTGCACGACAGCGCGTTCTATGCCGCCATGTGGCATCAACTGACCGCCGAAGGGCATTGGCAGGGGGAAATCTCCAACCGCCGCAAGAATGGCGAGTTGTACCCGAGCTGGCTGACCATCAGCGCCGTGCGTAATCGCGACAAGTTCATCACCCACTTCGTCGCGGTGTTTGCGGACATCTCCAGCCTGAAGCACGCGCAGGCCAAGCTCGATTACCAGGCCCACCACGACCCCTTGACCGGCCTGCCCAACCGCACCCTGTTCGAAAGTCGCCTGCTGGCCGCCCTCAACTGCCAGCGGGAGAATGGCGGCCAGGGCGCAGTGCTGTTCCTCGATCTGGACCGTTTCAAGCACATCAACGACAGCCTTGGCCACCCGGTGGGCGACCTGCTGCTCAAAGGCATCGCCGTGCGCCTCAAGGAGCAATTGCGCGACATCGACACCGTGGCGCGCCTGGGCGGCGACGAATTCATCATCCTGCTGCCCGGCCTGCAGCAGCCCAGTGACGCTGACAACATCGCCATGAAACTGCTCAATTGCTTCTCTGCGCCGTTTCAGGCCGGCGAACATGAGTTTTTCATCAGCGCCAGCATCGGCACCAGCCTGTACCCCAAAGATGGCTGTGACGTCGCCACCCTGGTCAAGAACGCCGACGCGGCGATGTACCGGTCCAAGGCCAAGGGTCGCAACAGGATCGAGAGCTACACCCGCGACCTGACCGCCCAGGCCAGCGAACGGGTTGCTCTGGAATACGAACTGCGCCGCGCCATCGAACGCAATGAACTGCTGCTGCACTATCAGCCGAAAATCAGCCTCGAAGACAATCGCCTGGTGGGCGCCGAAGCCCTCCTCCGCTGGCGTCACCCGACCTTCGGCGACGTACCGCCGGAACACTTCATTTCGCTGGCCGAAGAAAACGGCATGATCCTGCAAATCGGCGACTGGGTGCTCGAAACCGCGTGCCGGCAGATGTACGAGTGGGGCCTGACGTATGAATGCCTCGGCCCCTTGTCGGTCAACCTCGCCGGCGCCCAACTGCGCCAGCCCAACCTGCTCGGCCGGATCGAACAACTGCTGAAGGACAACCGCCTCAAGCCCGAACTGCTGCAACTGGAAATCACCGAAAACTTCATCATGAGCCAGGCCGAGGAAGCGCTGGCGGTGCTGCATCAACTCAAGCACCTGGGCGTGCAACTGGCCATCGACGATTTCGGCACGGGCTACTCGTCCCTGAGCTACCTCAAGCGGCTGCCGCTGGATATCCTCAAGATCGACCAGTCCTTCGTCCGGGGCCTGCCGGATGATCCCCATGACGTGGCCATTGTCCGCGCGATCATCGCGCTGGGGCGCAGCATGCAATTCACCGTGATCGCCGAAGGCGTCGAGACACTGGCCCAACAGCAATTCCTCGCCCAGGAAAGCTGCGAACAGATCCAGGGCTACATCGTCAGCCCGCCCATGCCCGCAGACGAATTCGCCGCCACGTTTCTTCGCATGGCCATATCGGATTTTTCGGATAGCACAGCCGAGAAACCGTCGCTATAATCCGCGACCTACTGAGGGCCTATAGCTCAGTTGGTTAGAGCAGAGGACTCATAATCCTTTGGTCCACGGTTCAAGTCCGTGTGGGCCCACCAAATTCGAAAGCCGCGCATTGCGCGGCTTTTGTGTTTCTGGGTGGCACTCATTTCCCGCCACTCAAACTGCAAAAACGCCAAAAGTGTCCACAAATCGTCCACGTTGGATGTTCTCATGCCTAACCATTTCAACGTCTAGTGACGATCCACGCAGACGCCTTGGCTCGCTTGTTGTCGGGTCGAGATGGCCAGCACGTGATCATATGCTCGTGGAACAGCTGAGCTTCGCGATTGTCGATCACAAACGCCGCCTTACAATGCAGATGACTCACCGAGTTTGGCTATTGATTGACAATAAGGCCAAATCACTGAGCTCAATGATTGGTCGAGCAGATCACTGCGATTTACACCCCCCTGATAATGTCGAAGTAGGATATTTCTGGTGGAAAAGGTTTTTGCTGGTTTACCTGCCCCTCCGTAATGTGCAACCCGAGATTCCCTCTACTCCTGCTCGCAGTGATGCTCTCCAGAGGAATGCCGAATTTGTTGCCAAAGGCAATCATGACGGATAGGTCAGTCGCCGCAGTGGGTACGCCAAAGATGACCGTGTCTTGGTTAGCCATGTCCACTCCTCCTGCTCGGTTGTGATGATGGCGTTTCATGCCATATTTCATCCTTACACAAAGAGACTTTCGCGAAACCTGTGAAAAACAACAGTTGATAAGAACAGAATGTAATAACTTCTATCTCAATTTCTGGCTACTGAACTCAGTAGTTGATCGCGACCTTTGCGCACAAAACTCGCCACTGTCCGTGCCACTTTTATCCACAGATCAACTGCCCGCGTGAAGATCTCCTCTCCAACGCCGACATCCGCGCCACCCCGCGCACGCCTCCCACGATGTTCATCGTCAATCCGGACGTTCATGTCATCGACCTACTGGGCAGCGTGAGCGAGTCGCTGGCTTCGGCCAGCGTGATCACCCTGGATGTTGCCGACCGCGAAACCGGCACCAGTCGCAACTCGCTGTTGGGCATTGCTCACTGGTGATGTTGGCGGAGATTTCGGTAAGCCGGGCGCTGGATCAACTCGACCCTCATGCACCTCAGTGACCGCAAAAAAAAGAGCTCGCGCTCCGTGGTTCTTCGGTTGCTGTCACTCGGAAAACCACGGATTTCGTTCAATGTTACGTCCGGAACGAGCGGCCCGGCGGGCCTCTAAAAATATGAAGCTACGGACGTAAAAAAATGTTTCCGACTGCTACAATTCCTTCGAATCGCGTTGTGTTAACTTCAACGGACAGCAGAAAAATGGCGTCAGTAATTTTCAGGGTCTGACGGGCGCCCGGCAGGACATCTCAACATAGCGGTCAAGGGTTCCTGTGAGGGGAATATGATTAAAGAGCCATACATCCTTTTCACAAGAATCCCGATTATAAAGGACGAACAAGGCAATCTATTTACAGATGCCTTGTGGGCCAAGGACATAGAACTTCATCTGGACTATATACAAAACTTCGGAATTTGCTGCCCCGTTGAAAAAACCAACGATGTCGAGGGACTGCAAAACATAACCAGCCTGAATATAAAGTGGCTTTTTGCACTGAAGAACGACTACGGATTAACTTCAGTTCTGAAGAACCTGATCCCGAACTTCATCACCGTCATCAAGGCCTGCAAAAAAGCCAGGATCGTTCACTCCGACGGCGCCGGCTGGGCATTCCCACTCTCCTTTTATCTGTTGCCGCTCAAGCCGATTTTCCGTTTTCAATGGATTATCGTCATCGAGTCTTCATTCTGGATGCTGGGTCAGGGCGAAGCCAGGACCTTGCGGAAAACGGTTGAGCACTACGCGCACAAAATTCTGTTGAAACGCTGCCTGAAGTTGGCAAACGCACGGATATTCACCCAGTCTTTCTACAGGGAATATTTCTTGGGCGACGATGACAGCCGAGCGTTGATCAACCATGCCACCTGGGTCGATAAAAAGCACATCACGACCCCGGACGCGGTCAACAGAAAGTTCGTAGAGCGGCGCGACGGCGCACTCAATATTTTCTACCCCTCACGTCTGGTCATGGATAAAGGTGTCCTGGTTGTGCTGGACGCCATAGAGCAACTCAAACACGACAACTTGAACGTCAATATCACCATCATGGGCTCTGGGGACCTGAAAGAGCATTGCCAGCGCTTTGCAGCCCAAGACCACGGCGGTATCAGGGTCAACTTCCAGAACACGGTCAATTACGGCGAAGACTTCTTCAACGCTATTGCCCAGCATGACTGGCTACTGGTCCCGACACTCAAGCAGGAGCAGCCCAGGATCATTTTCGACGCGTTCAGCCAGGGCGTCCCGGTCATCGGTTCGGACACCTCCGGGATCCTGGACATCACGAACAAGGACAATGCGCTCACGTTCGAAACCGGTAACCCTGCCAGCCTGGCAGAGGTTATTCGCCACGCCGCCCGACATCCCGAACTGGGGTTGAAAATGGGCCTCGCCGGTTTGGCGTACGCGATGGGGAAGACGCATTTGCAGATGCATCAGGACCGCGAAGCGTTCCTGAAGAACAGCCTGAAGCTCCATGCCAGCCCCCAAACCTGAGCTGCGCCTTTAACGACCCTCGAGCGCCAGGCCGAGGATCAGGTTTTCAGCACGGGAATGGTGTGCACACACGGGAGCGCTTCAAGCATCTCACGGGTGAAAACCACCTCGTACGTATCAGCAGCCCGCCCCCACTGCTCGACGATGGCCATACCGTCGACCAGCAGGCCTCCCAGTTCGATGATCGTGCCTGACAGATGTTCGACGACGGTTTGAGCCCGCTCCCAGACCCGATCGGTTATCGATTTGAGTTCAGCCGCAATTCGCCCGGATGAGCCGGGATCGGTCTCGGGAAAGGTGATATTGCGCAGCAGGTGCTGCAGCTCCTTTATTTTCGCGTAATCGTGTTCCGCGCCCAACGCCCCCTTGAGGATGGCGACCGCTTTCGATTTGTCGACGCGTGCCGACGAGAGGGTCTGCGCCATGACGCCCGCGAAGAGCACCATCATCCGCGCTTCCAGGTACGCCTGCATGACCGCCATCGACGCGATGGGCTGGGCCAGGGTAATGGCGGCACCCCCGCGATGCCGCAAGTCCAGGGTCACGCTCAGGGTCACGCCACCGGTTGCAAACCCCAGGGCGCGAGCCATGACGTAATGGCCCATTTCGTGCCGGGCAATCTGCAACGCATGCGCCCGCACGGCATTGGGCATGTTCCTCGTCATTTCGTCGCCTCGCCTCCTCGATTTCGCATTCGACTACGCCCGACGGTGACTGTCCATCCCCATTCGCGCAGGCAAAAAAACGCAGGTCATCGTCCCCGACAGGCAAGGACTGCCTCGCTGCGGCAGGCAGAAATGGCATGAACGGTCCTTATCCCGGATCGGGCCTGTGCCTGTAACATGTCGTCTCCTGGATCTGTACCGCTGGAGCCCACCCTTGCCCGACGTCCGCCCGCCCGTTCTTGACGAAATCGACCGCCAACTGATTGCGGCCCTGCAGATCAATGCCCGCGAAAGCGTGGCGATGCTTGCCCGGCAATTGGGCATCGCGCGCACGACCGTGACGTCGCGCCTGGCGCGGCTGGAAAAGGCCAAAGTGATTACCGGGTACGGCGTCCGCCTGGGCCAGCGGGTGGTGGACGGCGGTTTGCAGGCCTATGTCGGCATCACGGTGCAACCCCGTTCCGGCAAGGAGGTGCTGCGTCGCCTCAGTGCCATGGCCCAAGTGCAGCAACTGTGCGCCGTCAGTGGCGAATTTGACTACGTGGCCTGGCTGCGCACCGACTCGCCCGAGCAGCTGGATCAATTGCTGGACCAGATCGGCAGTGTCGACGGCGTGGAGAAGACCACCACCTCGATCATCCTGAGCAGCAAGATCGATCGAGGGCAGCCTGTTTAGAAACGCCCTGTACGCAACAGAATGTCGCCGATGATCGTCTTTTTGATCAACTCACCAGCAAAACGACGACAATTTGCGTCTTATTAACGTGTTGTACGCTCTCTAGAATGGCTGCCATCTTTTCCTATACTCAGACGCGCACCCCGCGTCCGGACGCCAAAGGCCAGCCATGAACAAGAACAATCGCCACCCTGCAGACGGCAAGAAGCCTGTCACCATTTTCGGTCCGGACTTCCCTTTTGCCTTCGACGACTGGATCGAACACCCCGCAGGCCTCGGCAGCATTCCTGCCCATCATCATGGCGCTGAAGTGGCGATCGTCGGCGCGGGCATCGCTGGCCTGGTGGCGGCTTACGAGTTGATGAAACTGGGGCTCAAGCCCGTCGTCTACGAAGCCTCGAGAATGGGCGGGCGCCTGCGTTCCCAAGCGTTCAATGGCGCCGAAGGCATCATTGCCGAGCTCGGCGGCATGCGTTTCCCGGTGTCCTCCACTGCGTTCTATCACTACGTCGACAAGCTGGGCCTGGAGACCAAGCCGTTCCCGAACCCGCTGACGCCCGCCTCGGGCAGCACCGTGATCGACCTCGAAGGCAAGACCCATTACGCCCAGAAGCTGGCGGACCTTCCGGCCCTGTTCCAGGAAGTGGCTGACGCCTGGGCGGATGCACTGGAAGCCGGCTCGCAGTTCTCCGACATCCAGCAAGCGATTCGCGACCGTGACGTACCGCGCCTCAAGGAACTCTGGAACACCCTGGTGCCGCTGTGGGACGACCGCACCTTCTACGATTTCGTGGCCACCTCCAAGGCATTTGCCAAGCTCTCGTTCCACCACCGCGAAGTGTTCGGCCAGGTTGGCTTCGGCACCGGCGGCTGGGACTCGGACTTCCCGAACTCGATGCTGGAAATCTTCCGCGTGGTCATGACCAACTGCGATGACCACCAGCACTTGGTCGTCGGCGGCGTCGAACAAGTGCCGCTGGGCATCTGGCGCCATGTGCCGGAACGTTGCGTGCACTGGCCCGAGGGCACCAGCCTCAGTTCGTTGCACCGGGGTGCGCCGCGTTCCGGGGTGAAGAAGATCGCCCACGCGCCGAACGGCCGCTTCACCGTGACCGATACCTACGGCGACAGCCGCGAATACGCGGCGGTGCTGACCACCTGCCAGAGCTGGCTGCTGACCACCCAGATCGAATGCGACGAAACCCTGTTCTCACAAAAGATGTGGATGGCGCTGGACCGTACCCGCTACATGCAATCGTCGAAGACCTTCGTGATGGTCGACCGCCCGTTCTGGAAAGACAAGGACCCGCAAACCGGTCGCGACCTGATGAGCATGACCCTCACCGATCGCCTGACCCGTGGCACCTATCTGTTCGACAACGGTGATGACAAGCCGGGGGTGATCTGCCTGTCGTACTCGTGGATGAGCGATGCGCTGAAAATGCTCCCTCATCCAGTGGAAAAGCGCGTGAAGCTGGCACTGGACGCCCTGAAGAAAATCTATCCGAAGGTCGACATTGCCGCGCGGATCATCGGTGACCCGATCACCGTGTCCTGGGAAGCCGACCCGCATTTCCTCGGTGCCTTCAAAGGTGCACTGCCGGGGCACTATCGCTACAACCAGCGCATGTATGCGCACTTCATGCAGGATGGGATGCCGGCCGAGCAGCGCGGGATTTTCATTGCCGGCGACGATGTTTCGTGGACGCCGGCGTGGGTCGAAGGGGCGGTGCAGACCTCGCTCAATGCAGTCTGGGGCATCATGAAACACTTCGGCGGTGAAACTCACGCCGAGAACCCGGGTCCAGGAGATGTATTCAACGAGATCGGTCCGATCGCCCTGCCCGAGTAGGAGGAACCCCAAATGCGCGTAGCCCTTTACCAATGTCCACCGCTGCCCCTGGACGTCGCCGGCAATCTGCAACGCCTGCATCAACTGGCACAGGAGGCCAAGGGTGCCGACTTGCTGGTGCTGCCGGAGATGTTCCTGACCGGCTACAACATCGGCGTCGACGCCGTCAGCGTGCTGGCAGAGGTGTACAACGGTGAATCGGCCCAACAGATCGCCCGCATCGCCAAATCGGCCGGCTTAGCCATTTTGTACGGGTATCCCGAGCGCACCGAGGACGGGCAGATCTACAACGCCGTGCAGTTGATCGACGCAAACGGCGAACGCTTGTGCAACTACCGCAAGACTCACCTGTACGGCGACCTCGACCGCTCGATGTTCAGTGCCGGGCGGGATGATTTTCCGCTGGTGGAGCTCAACGGCTGGAAACTCGGCTTCCTGATCTGTTACGACCTGGAGTTCCCGGAGAACGCCCGGCGCCTGGCCCTGGCCGGTGCCGAGCTGATCCTGGTGCCAACGGCCAACATGGTGCCCTACGACTTCGTCGCCGACGTCACCGTGCGCGCCCGGGCCTTCGAAAACCAGTGCTATGTCGCCTATACCAATTACTGCGGCAGCGAAGGCGATATCCAGTATTGCGGCCAGAGCAGCATCGCCGCCCCCGATGGCAGCCGCATTGCCCAGGCCGGCCTGGACGAAGCGTTGATTGTCGGTGAGCTGGATCGCCAGTCGATGAGTGATTCCCGCGCGGCCAATCGCTACCTGCTCGATCGCCGTCCGGAGCTTTACGGCGAGCTGAACAAGCGCTGATCCGCTAGCATGGGCGCTTCTCTGTCCTGGAAGTGCTCATGGCCGCGTTGAATCCCCTCCGCCCCCACACCGAAACCCTGGCCAACGGCTTGCGGGTGACCTTGCGTCATGTCCCGGACTTGAAACGTTGCGCGGCGGCGTTGCGGGTGGCTGCAGGCAGCCACGACGTACCGCTGGCGTGGCCAGGCCTGGCGCATTTCCTTGAGCACCTGCTGTTTCTCGGCACCGAGCGTTTTCCTGCGCACCAGGGGTTGATGGCCTATGTCCAGGGTCATGGCGGCCAGGTGAATGCGCGGACCAGCGAACGCACGACCGACTTCTTTTTCGAGTTGCCTCCCCAGGCATTCAACGCCGGGCTCGAACGCCTGTCGGACATGCTCGCTCACCCGCGAATGAATCCGGAGGACCAGCAGCGGGAACGGGAAGTGTTGCACGCGGAATTTGTCGCCTGGTCGCAGGATGAGCGGGCGCAACAGCAGCAGGCACTGTTCGACGGGTTGTCGCCCAGCCATCCGTTGCGTGGCTTTCACGCGGGCAACCGTGACAGCCTGCCGGTGGCGCACGCGGACTTCCAGCAAGCGCTGAAGTATTTCCACCGGCGGTTTTATCAGACCGGGCAGATGACATTGAGCCTGGTCGGCCCGCAGAGCATCGAAGAACTGAGGCAACTGGCACTGGGGTTCGGCGCGGTGATGAGCGAGGGGAAAAACATCCCGCAAACCCAACCGATGCCGCTGATGGAATCTGCTGAGGGCTATTACCAGAAAGTCAGCGAGCACCGGCTCGACCTGCTGTTTGCCCTTGAAGGGCTGCCAGCGTCGTCGGGCGAAGCATTGGCATTTCTGTGCCAGTGGCTGAATGTCGCAAAACCCGGTGGGCTGTTGGCTCAATGGCGGGCCCATGATCTGGCCGGACATTTGAAAGCGCAGGTGCTGTATCGGTTTGCCGACCAGGCGGTGCTGCACATCGAAGTCACCACGACGGCAGCAGCGAGTGTGATTCGCCAGAAGCTGTTGGACTGGCTGGGCTTCTTTGCCGCCCAGCAGGACTGGGAACGGCTGCGCGAGGAATACGCCATCCTGCTGCAGCGTCAGCAACAGGTCAGCGGTGCGTTGCAACTGGCTCGGCTCGACAGTGAGCCACTTGAACCGGGTCTGTCCGGGCAAGGCGTTGCCGCGCTCAAACACGTCCTGAAAGCCATCGGCGCTGTGGATAACTTCAGCAACGAATGGCAACTGCCAGCGCCCAATCCGTTCTTGTGTGTCGAAGCACCTGCACCCAATGCCGGGCTGATTCGCGGACAAACCAGCAAACACCGCGGCCTGCGAACCTTTGCCCAGGACCGCTCGCGCAGCCGTCGGGAAAATTCGCCGATGCAATTCAGCCAGGCCTTGCCGGACCACACGGCGCAAGGTGCAATTTACCTGCGCTGGCGACTTGAGGCCCGCCCTCTGCCGCGCCTGCAACGGCACTTGGAAAACCTTCTGCAACCGCTGTGCGAAGAGGCACGCCAGGCCGGCGTTGAAGTGTCTTTCAGTGCATCCGGTCATGAATGGCTGCTGAAAATGATCGGGTTGCAGGAACCGATGCCGAGCGTGCTGGAGCAGGTGCTGAAAGACCTGACGACACCTCTCGATAACTTGCCAGAGCAAGAACCGAACAGCCCTGCGCTGATGCCCATCAGGCAACTGCTCAAGGCAATGCCCGATCAGTGCCTTGAACACACGGGGTCTTCTGATGATGCGCAGCACCTGTGGTCGAGCGCACGCTGGGAAGGTCTGGCCATCGGCTTGTCAGCGCAGACACAGGCGGCATTGGGGCGGGCCTTGAGCCGCGTGCCCGGTGTTGCCGACCATCAACCGTCCTGGCCCGCCTCGATCAACCGGCAACGGCTGTGGACAACCGTCGACACCGGCACGAGTGAACACGCGCTGTTGCTGTTCTGCCCGACGGCGACGGGGGACCTCTGCGACGAAGCCGCGTGGCGCCTGTTGGCGCTGGTCTTGCAGACGCCCCTCTATCAGCGTCTGCGTGTGGAACTGCAATTGGGTTACGCGGTGTTCAGCACCCTGCGCCAGGTCCAGGGGCAGACCGCCCTCCTGATCGGCGTGCAATCTCCAGACACCGCGCCATTGCAGTTGCTGGAACACATCGAACGCCTGCTCGGCGAACTGCCCGACCGGATCGAGGCGATGGACGAAGCCCTATTCGAGAACCAGCGCCAGGCGCTGGCCAACCAATTCGATCTGACCGTCCTGCCCCTGGACCAGGCCGCCGAACTGCTGTGGCAGGGCAAGATGGCTGGCCGCTCGTCGGATTATCTGACGCAGCTGACTTTGGCGATTCAGGCCATCGAGCGCCCACACCTGATCGCCGCCGCCCATCGGCTGGGCAACGCCGAGGGCGGCTGGCGCTGCCTGGCCAGCTGCTCGCAGCCGCCAGCGTCATGGCAAGCGACAAAATGATCGTTACCCCTGGTGCAATGAGCTTTTTCCGAGAATGCAGGCCACTCATTTGTAAATTTGAGTAACATAGCCACCTAACTATCTGAACATCTCCGGTCGGAGGTGGACTATATGTATAGATCTCAACCGTCCCATCACCCAAGGAGCGCTCCCATGTCCTGGTCCAAACCTGCATACACCGACCTGCGTATCGGCTTTGAAGTCACCATGTACTTCGCCAGCCGCTAAGGCCTGACGTTGTAGATAGAAAGCGATGTGCAACGCCTCGGTTTACCGGGGCGTTTTTATTTTCAGCGTTGAAATGATGGAGCGTCCATGTTTGTCCAGATCCTAGGTTCCGCTGCCGGCGGCGGTTTTCCCCAGTGGAACTGCAACTGCGTGAACTGCGCGGGCTTTCGCGACGGCAGCCTGAATGCCAGGGCACGCACCCAGTCGTCCATCGCGATTTCCGATGACGGCATCAACTGGGTCCTGTGCAACGCCTCGCCGGACATCCGCGCCCAGCTCCAGAGCTTTACCCCGATGCAACCGGGCCGGGCCCTGCGCGACACCGGAATCAGCGCGATCGTGCTGATGGACAGCCAGATCGACCACACCACCGGCCTGCTCAGCCTGCGCGAGGGTTGCCCGCACAACGTCTGGTGCACCGACATGGTCCACGAGGACCTGAGCACCGGTTTTCCGCTGTTCACCATGCTGACCCACTGGAACGGCGGGCTGAGCTGGAACCGCATCGAACTCGACCGCAGCTTCACCATCCCGGCCTGCCCCAGTCTGCGGTTCACTCCGCTGCCGCTGCGCAGTGCGGCGCCACCCTACTCGCCGCACCGCTTCGATCCGCACCCGGGCGACAACATCGGCCTGATCGTCGAAGACCTGAACACTGGCGGCAAACTGTTCTACGCCCCGGGCCTGGGCAAGGTCGACGCGCCGCTGCTGGAAATCATGGCAGGCAGCGATTGCCTGCTGGTGGACGGAACGCTGTGGGACGATGACGAAATGCAGCGCCGCGGCGTCGGCACCCGCACCGGCCGTGAAATGGGCCACCTGGCGCAGAACGGCCCCGGCGGCATGCTGGAGGTGCTTGAACAATTGCCCGGACAGCGCAAGGTGCTTATCCACATCAACAACACCAACCCGATACTCGATGAAGACTCGCCGGAGCGGGCGGAACTGGTTCGGCGAGGCGTTGAAGTGGCGTATGACGGGATGAGTATTGTTCTGTAAGACGCCAGACCAGACACCGCGAATCCAAGGATTTGCAACGGAGCACCAAGATGACCGACACCCCATTGACCCCCGCCGAATTCGAGGCCGCCCTGCGCGCCAAGGGCGCTTACTATCACATCCATCACCCCTACCACGTGGCGATGTATGAAGGCCGCGCCACCCGCGAACAGATCCAGGGCTGGGTTGCCAACCGCTTCTACTATCAGGTGAACATTCCCCTGAAGGACGCCGCGATCCTGGCCAACTGCCCGGATCGCGAGATTCGTCGCGAGTGGATCCAGCGCCTGCTCGACCATGACGGTGCTCCCGGCGAAGACGGCGGCATCGAAGCCTGGCTGCGCCTGGGCCAGGCCGTCGGTCTCGATCCGGATCAACTGCGCTCCCAGGAACTGGTCCTGCCCGGCGTGCGTTTTGCCGTGGACGCCTACGTCAACTTCGCCCGTCGCGCCAGTTGGCAGGAAGCCGCCAGCAGCTCGCTGACCGAGCTGTTCGCGCCGCAGATCCACCAATCGCGCCTGGACAGCTGGCCGCAGCATTACCCGTGGATCGACCCGGCCGGCTACGAGTATTTCCGCACTCGCCTGGGCCAGGCGCGCCGCGATGTGGAGCACGGCCTGGCGATCACCTTGCAGCACTACACGACACGCGAGGGCCAGGAGCGCATGCTGGAAATTCTCCAGTTCAAACTGGATATTCTTTGGAGCATGCTCGATGCCATGAGCATGGCCTACGAACTGAACCGCCCGCCGTATCACAGCGTGACCGGGCAGCGGGTCTGGCATAAAGGAATCAACCTATGAGTTTCGATCGCAGCAAAACCCCGGCCTGGCGCCCCGGCTACCGCTTCCAGTACGAACCGGCGCAAAAGGGCCATGTGCTGCTGTATCCCGAAGGCATGATCAAACTCAACGAAAGCGCCGCGCTGATCGGCGGCTTGATCGACGGCCAGCGTGATGTCGCGGCGATCATTGCCGAACTGGACCAGCAGTTCCCCGGCGTGCCCGAGCTCGGTGAGGACATCGAGCAATTCATGGAGGTCGCCCGTGCTCAGCACTGGATCGAACTTGCCTGACTCCGTGTCGGACAAGTTACCGCCCAAACCGCAAATCGGCCTGCCACTGTGGCTGCTGGCCGAGCTGACGTATCGCTGCCCGCTGCAATGCCCTTACTGCTCCAATCCACTGGATTTCGCCGAGCAGGGCAAGGAACTGAGCACCGAGCAGTGGATCAAGGTGTTTCGCGAAGCGCGGGAAATGGGCGCAGCGCAGTTGGGGTTTTCCGGCGGTGAACCGCTGGTGCGCCAGGACCTCGCCGAGCTGATTGCCGAGGCGCGCCAGCTGGGTTTCTACACCAACCTGATCACCTCCGGAATCGGCCTGACCGAGCAGAAAATCAGCGACTTCAAGAAAGCGGGCCTGGACCATATCCAGATCAGTTTCCAGGCCAGTGATGAGCAGGTGAACAACTTGCTGGCCGGCTCGAAAAAAGCGTTCGCGCAGAAGCTGGAAATGGCCCGCGCGGTAAAAGCCCACGGCTACCCGATGGTGCTGAATTTTGTCACCCATCGGCACAACATCGACAAGATCGACCGGATCATCGAGTTGTGCATCGCACTTGAGGCCGACTTCGTCGAACTCGCGACCTGCCAGTTTTACGGTTGGGCGCAGCTCAATCGGGTCGGTCTGTTGCCGACCAAGGAGCAACTGGTTCGCGCCGAACGGATCACCAATGAATACCGCGCCAGGCTGGAAGCCGAAGGGCACCCCTGCAAGCTGATATTCGTCACTCCGGATTATTACGAAGAACGCCCGAAAGCCTGCATGAATGGCTGGGGCAGTATTTTTCTGACGGTGACACCGGACGGCACCGCCCTGCCCTGCCACGGAGCCCGACAGATGCCTGTGCAGTTTCCCAATGTGCGCGACCACAGCATGCAACACATCTGGTACGACTCCTTTGGCTTCAACCGCTTCCGCGGTTATGACTGGATGCCCGAACCGTGCCGCTCCTGCGATGAAAAAGAGAAAGACTTCGGCGGCTGTCGCTGCCAGGCCTTCATGCTCACCGGTGACGCCAGCAACGCTGACCCGGTGTGCAGCAAGTCGCCGCATCACGGCATGATTCTCCAGGCCCGCGAAGAAGCCGAGCATGCCACCCAGACCATCGAACAACTGGCCTTTCGCAATGAACGAAACTCACGACTCATCGCCAAAAGCTGAACTCAGCGCCGCAAAAGCCGTGGCCGCCGGTGTCGACTTCGCCGAACTGCAGGTCGGGCGGCATGGCCTGTTCTGGAATGAATACCGCCCCGAGGACGCTGCGTGCCGGATCTGGCATTGGCGTGACGGCCAGGCGCACTGCCTGACGCCAGCCGGTTTCAGCGTGCGCAGTCGCGTGTACGAATACGGTGGTGGAGCCTTCTGTCTGACGGACGACGCCATCGTCTTCGTCAACGAGGCGGATCAGCAACTGTATCGCCAGTCGCTGGAAGGCGAGACGCCCGTGGTACTGACGTCCGGCGAATGCCGGTATGGCGACCTGAAGTTTGCCCACGGCCAGGTGCTGGCGGTTGAAGAACAGCGTGATCGCCATCGCCTGGTGGCCATCGATCTGGCAGACGGGGCGCGTCACGTGTTGGCCGAGGGTGCGGATTTCTATGCGGCACCGACACTGAGCCCCGACGCGCAGCGCTTGGCCTGGATCGAATGGAGCCGTCCGGAGCAGCCATGGACCGCCACGCGCCTGATGGTTGCCGAACGCGTGAGTGGCGGTTTCGCTCAAGCGCGTTGCGTGGCCGGCGACGCGTTTCAGGAGTCGTTGCAGCAGCCTCGATTCGACGAGCGCAGTCGACTGTATTGTCTGACGGATCGCGACGGTTACTGGCAGCCCTGGATGGAGTCATCAGACGGTCTGCGCCCGTTACCCGGCGTGGCAGCTGACCATGGGCCGGCGCCCTGGCAATTGGGTGGCTGCACCTGGTTGCCGCTCGGAGAAAGCACCTACCTGGCCACTTGGACCGAAGAGGGGTTCGGCCGCCTGGCCCTGTGCGGTGACACCGTTGAAGAGTTCACGGGCGACTACAGTCGTTTCCGTCACCTCGCCATCGATGAACACTTCATCTACGGCATCGCCGCCTCTCCCGTCAGCCCTTCCGCCGTCATCGCCATCGAGCGCCGCACCGGTCAGGCCAACGTCCTGGCCGGGGGTGTGGCGCCACTGCCCGTCGACCAGATCAGTGTCCCGCAGACCCTGCGTTATCCGAGCGGATCGGGCGAGGCTCACGGGTTCTTTTATCCGGCGATGTCTGGCGAGGCAAAACCGCCGCTGGTGGTCTTCATCCACGGCGGACCGACGTCGGCCTGCTACCCGGTGCTTGATCCGCGCATCCAGTACTGGGCGCAACGCGGCTTCGCCGTGGCCGACCTGAACTACCGTGGCAGCAGCGGCTACGGCCGGGCTTATCGCCAGGCGTTGCATTTGAGTTGGGGTGACGTGGATGTGGAGGACGCCTGTGCGGTGGTCACGCACTTGGCCGAGCGCGGACTGATCGATGGCGACAAGGCCTTCATTCGCGGCGGCAGTGCCGGTGGCTACACCACGTTGTGCGCCCTGGCATTCAATAAGGTGTTTCGTGCCGGCGCCAGCCTCTATGGTGTCAGCGACCCAGTGGCCCTGGGCCGGGTGACCCACAAGTTCGAGGGTGACTATCTGGACTGGTTGATCGGCGACCCCGACAAGGACGCCGAGCGGTATGCCGCGCGAACGCCCCTGCTGCATGCGGGGAACATCAGCGTACCGGTGATCTTCTTTCAGGGGGAACTCGACGCAGTCGTCGTGCCGCAGCAGACAAGCGACATGGTCGAGGCGCTGGAGCAAAACGGCATTCTGGTTGAAGCGCACTATTATGCGGACGAACGTCATGGCTTTCGCAAGGCCGGCAACCAGGCTCATGCACTGGAACAGGAATGGATGTTTTATCGGCGGGTGATGGCGTTGGCGGGCTGAAGTCCGGGTTGCAAGCAGGCGTGGCGGCGCCTTATTCGCGAGCAAGCCCGCTCCCACCGTTGACCGAATTCTCTCAGAGGGAATGCGGTCAAATGCGGGACGGGCTTGCTCGCGAAAGCGATCTAGCGACTGCTACACCTTTCAGCGCTTGGCAATGATGTAAACCGCATGCACGATCCCAGGGATGTAACCGCACAACGTCAGCAGAATGTTCAGCCAGAATGCGCCGCCGAAGCCGACTTGCAGAAACACACCCAGTGGCGGCAGCAGAATGGCGATGATGATGCGAATGAAATCCATGGGGCAGCTCCTGATTTGAAGTGGGCTCTTGCGAGCCGTACAGCTAATCGACCTGCACCGTTCGTCAGGGTTCAGTTCGCACCCTCAAGCCAGTATTTCAAGCCCATGTTTCTGGACGATGCTCAATAGTTTGAGCGCCATGCCGCTTGGCTGCTTGGCACCGGCTTCCCATTGCTTGACGGTCGAAGCGCTGGTGTTCAGGTAACGTGCAAAAACCGGCTGGCTGACATTGTTGCGCTCGCGCAATGCCTTGATCTGGTCCGCCGGGATTGCGTCCGGGACATTCGCCAGGCAAGACTCATCGAACTCACGCATGGTGGCCTTGCTGATGGCGCCGATGGCGTAGAGGGCGCTGGCGGATTCGTGCACCGACTCCAATGCCTCACTCTTGAATTTTCTAGTCATGAGATATCTCCAAAAACTCCTTTTTATCCAACAGGTACTGGATCTGCTGCTCTGTCAGCGCTTCGTAGGTCTTCGCCACTTTCCGAAAACCGACTAGATCAGCCTGACTGATATTGCTTTGATCCTTCTTTGCATACAGGAACTGGTAAACCCAGTAATTTCCGCCCTTGGCCACGACAATCGAGCGATGACGATTGGCATTCAAGCGCTTCTTCCAGACCCCGCCGCCAAGGCTTTCAGCCTGTCCCCTCAGCATTTCGGTGAAGGCATCCAGTAGTTCATCGTCACCAATCCATGCCTTACCCGCTTGCACTGCAAACCGTTTTGTCTTGAACAATCTGGGTGGTAAAGGCATCCCTTCCTCCAACAAACATACCACTGAGTGGTATAGATATCAAAACCCGCTCAACAAGCTTGTTGTGTCGCCGGAGTCGGCACTCCTTGCCGACGCCCACTAAAAAGCCACCGATTGCGCTACGGCTCAAGTCCGGAATGTCAGTCGGAAAAACACCGAGACAAAAAAACGCCCCACGTCAAAAGAATCAAACGTGGGGCGACGCGTTATTACCGCGAGACGGTTCGGACATTCGTGCAGGATTCATCTGATCAGACGGCAATCCCTTTGCGGCATTGCAGTTGTGCGGTACGCACGCGGGAAAAGGCGCGGGCCAGGCGCAGGAGCATTTCATCGATGTTGGCAGTGCTGACGGTGAGCGCCGGGGTGAAACGCAGGCAATCCGGTTGCGGCGCGTCCAGCAGCAGACCTTCGGACATCGCGGCCTTGACCACCGCGCGCGACGAATCATCGGACAGGGTCAAGCCCCACAGCAGGCCTTGCCCGCGCAGTTCGCCATGAGCATACCGGTGAGCCAGTCGCACCAGGCCTTCGCGCAGGTGTTCACCGGTTTGCGCGACATGCTTGAGAAACCCCTTGTCCTGGACGCTGCCCAGCACCGCCAGACCGGCCGCCGTCATCAGGGCGTTGCCATGATGGGTGCCCGTCAATTCGCCCACTTGGAAACAGCAGGCCTTGCCCCGGGCCAGCAATGCCGCCAACGGCACGCCACCACCCAGCCCTTTGCCGAGCACCACGATATCTGCCCGCACGCCGTAGGACTGTTCCGCGAGCAAGCTGCCAAGGCGACCGACCCCGGTTTGCACCTCGTCGAGGATCAGCAGAATGCCCAGTTCGCGGCACAGACGCTCGACGCCTTTGAGGTAATGCTCGGTGGCAACAATCACTCCGGCTTCGTTCTGTATCGGTTCGAGCATGATCGCGACGGTCCGGGCGTCGACGGCGGCATGCAGTGCAGCCAGATCGTTGAACGGCACATGGCTGAAGCCCGGCAGTTGCGGTTCGAAGCGGTTGGTCAGGTTGGAACTGTCCGACGCCGGAATCGTCCCGAGGCTACGCCCATGACACCCTTTGTTCGCCACGATGATCCGCGAAGCGCCACCTCGATGCAGCTGGCCCCATTTGCGTGCCAGTTTGATCGCCGCTTCACAGGCTTCACTGCCGCTGTTGAGCAGGTACGCCTGATCGCTGCCGGTGCTGGCGCACAAGCGTTCGGCGAGGTTGAGCATGCCGCGGTTATGCAGGCCGAACCCCGGATTGATCAGCGATTGCGCCTGGGCAGCAATGGCGTTGACCAGCACCGAAGGGCTGTGTCCAAGGCTGTTGGCACCGCCACCCTGGGAGAAATCAAGGTAAGCGCGATCCTCACTGTCCCACAGCCACGAACCCTGGCCGCGCAGGAACACCTGCTTGGGCCGCTCGACGCTGGGCATCAGGCATTCGCTGGACAGGTTGTCGCCCTTGGAGGGCACGAAATCGTCAGCGTACAAGTCATCAAGGCTGGGCGTGCTGCGCCGGAGGCTGAACAGGTTCATCCGGAAAAACCTCGCTTGAGGTTTTTTGTCTTACCTATGCAAACACGCTTTCGGTGAAGGGTATTCATCGCGCTCTTTGGCCCTGTAAGCCTTGTGAATGCGGTTAGACTAGGCGCATGGCGGGCCTTGGGCCATTTCGATTTCCCAGTATTTTCGATAAGCAGAACTTATGGATTTCAAGCAACTGCGTTATTTCGTCGCGGTCTACGAAGAAGGGCATGTCGGCCGGGCTGCCGAGCGCCTGTCGATCTCTCAGCCGGCGCTGTCGCAGCAGATCCGCCAGCTTGAAAAAAACCTCGACCTCAGCCTGTTCGAGCGCAGCAGCAAGCGTCTGTTGCCGACCCTGGCCGCACACACGCTGTACAACCATGCCCTGCCGCTGCTCGACGGTTTGCAACGGGCACGCGAAGCCCTTGGCAACTTCAAGGGGCAGGCGTTGCGTACCCTGGCCATCGGCGTGCTGCAGACCGTGCACACCAGTCTCGTGCCGCAGATGCTCGAGCGGGTGCGCAAGGCGCAGCCGCATCTCGTGGTGCAGATCTATGAACTGTCGGGACTGGAGATCGAGCGACGGTTGCTCAACGGCTCGCTGGACATCGGCATCAGCTACCTGCCTCCCCGGCAGCCCGGTTTACATGGCGTGATGCTGTACGAAGATGAACTGACCCTCGTCATCCCGGAGGATCATCCATTGCGCGAATTCAAGAAGGTTTCCATGGCCCAGGCAGCCGAGTTGCCGATGTTGCTGCTGGGTGAAGAGTTTCAGGTGCGGCAGATCTGGCAGACGCAACTCGCCAGCCTGGGGCGGCGCCCCCACGTACAGGCGGAGCTGAACAACATGGCGGGGATTCTCGACAGCCTGCCCCACACCCGTCTGGCGACGGTTCTTCCGGGGCGTTCGCAAAAGATGCTCGGCCACCAGGCGCTGCTGTGGAAGCCGCTGACCGAACCGAGGGTGCCGCTGAAAGTCGGGCTGGTGTGCCGCGATGTGCAACGTCAACAGGCATCCATGACCCTGTTGCGGACATTGCTCGAAGAAGTGATGAGTGCCACGGACGAACGCTCGATCACCCTGGATGGGCTGAGCTGAACACTTTTCTGCAGGCATAAGAAAACCCCGCCGAAGCGGGGCTTTGCAGACTGTTTCCCTGACATCCATTTCACTCCGCCATCCTGGCAGAATCCTACGTGTCCGTGTTGTTACTTTGCGCTTCCTGCGCGACGTCCATGAGAAGTAGATTAGCCGTGGATCCAATCTGCATCTATGGGAGATGAGCAGCACGTCATGTAAGAGAATGCTTACATGACGCCTTGCGATCAGAACTGCGCGGCATCCAGCAGGAACAGCGACTCACTGCCGGCTTTCACCGAAGCACTCAACGAATGAATGCGCGGCAGCAGGCGTGCGAAATAGAACCGCGCCGTACCGACTTTGCTCGCGTAGAAATCTTCCTGCGCCTCCTTGCCCAAGGCAGCCTTGGCCATCAACGCCCACATGTAAGCGTAAGCGACATAACCGAAGGTTTGCAGGTATTCCACCGAGGCCGCGCCGATTTCGTTCGGATTGCTCTTCGCCCGATCCAGCAACCACGCGGTCAATTCATCGAGCGTGGTCAGCGCCTCGTTCAGCGGTTTGGTGAACTCGGACAGATCGGCACTGGCCGTCGCGGTGAAATGACGAATCTCGTCGGCGAACAGTGTGTAGAACGCCCCGCCACTGCCAACGACCTTGCGCCCGACCAGGTCCAGCGCCTGGATACCGTTGGTACCTTCGTAGATCTGGGTGATGCGTACGTCACGCACCAGTTGTTCCTGGCCCCACTCGCGGATGTAACCGTGACCGCCGAACACTTGTTGCCCGTGAACGGTGGTTTCCAGCCCCAGGTCGGTGAGGAATGCCTTGGCGACCGGCGTCAGCAACGCGACCAGGTCTTCCGCGCGCTTGCGGGTGGCCGCGTCCTCGCTGAACTTGGCGGTGTCCAGTTGCATGGCCACATAAGTCGAGAACGCCCGGCCGCCTTCGTTCGAGGCTTTCATGGTCAGCAGCATGCGACGCACGTCCGGGTGGACGATGATCGGATCGGCCACCTTGTCCTTGTTCTGCGCGCCAGTTGGCGAACGGCTTTGCAAACGGTCGCGGGCGTATTCGACGGCGTTCTGATAGGAACGCTCACCCGTGGCGAGGCCCTGGATACCCACCCCCAGGCGCTCGTAGTTCATCATCGTGAACATCGCCGCCAAACCTTTGTTCGGCTCGCCGACCAGATAACCCACGGCTTCGTCGAAGTTCATCACACAGGTCGCGGACGCCTGAATACCCATCTTGTGTTCGATCGAGCCGCAGTTCGCCGGGTTGCGCGCGCCCAGGCTGCCATCGGCATTGACCATGAACTTCGGCACCAGGAACAGCGAAATGCCTTTCGGCCCGGCCGGTGCATCCGGCAGTTTCGCCAGCACCAGGTGAATGATGTTCTCGGTCAGGTCGTGCTCGCCGCCGGTAATGAAGATCTTGGTACCGCTGACCTTGTAGGAACCATCGGCCTGAGGCTCGGCCTTGGTGCGAATGATCCCCAGGTCCGTCCCGGCGTGAGGCTCGGTCAGGCACATCGAGCCGGCCCAGATACCGGCGTACATGTTCGGCAGGTATGCGGCCTTCAGCTCTTCGCTGGCATGGGCGTTGATCGACAGGCAGGCACCGGCAGTCAGCATCGGGTACAGGCCGAACGACAGGCTGGCCGAGTTGACCATTTCCTCGACCTGGGCCGACACCGCCTTGGGCATGCCCATGCCACCGTAGGCCGGATCGCCGCCGACACCGACCCAGCCACCTTCGGCATAAGTCTGATAAGCCTGTGGGAAACCTGCCGGCGTGGTGACGGCACCCTCCGCCCAATGACAACCTTCTTCGTCCGCCGCGCGGCTCAGCGGAGCGACGCTTTTGCTGGTGACCTTGCCGGCTTCTTCAAGAATGGCTTCAACGGTTTCCGCGTCGACGGTGTCGGCCAGTGCAGGCAACTCGGCCCAGAGTTTGGCGACCTCGAACACTTCATTGAGGACGAAGCGCATATCGCGCAGGGGCGCTTTGTAGTCAGCCATGGCAAACCTCGCAGGATCTTATACAGGTGATTCGTAGGAAGAGTGTCTCGTTGGGCTCGAGTGTAACCCAACAACTTTTGCGACACATAGGGTCAGCTAGTGACCCTTTTGTAATTTTTAGTCATTGCGCTTTTATGACGATCGAACGCACTCGCGGCCCCTTCGAATCACCGAAAGGACCGCGATGCCATTAACGCCCTGGCGTCAAAGCGCAAACGACTCCGCTGGCAGCGTCATCAGGCAATCGCTCCCCGCTTCGATGGCGGCGCGGTGGGCCGCAGTACGCGGCAGCAGGCGCTTGAAGTAAAACGCGCTGGTCGCCAGTTTGCCCCGATGGAAGTCGGCATCGCCGTCGCCTGCCTCCAACTGCGCCTGCGCCACCAGGGCCATGCGCAACCACAGGTAGGCCAGGATGATGTAACCGCTGTACATCAGATAGTCCACGGACGCAGCGCCGACTTCGTCCGGGTTTTTCATCGCCGCCATGCCAACCCGGGTGGTCACTTCACCCCACTGCTGGTTCAGCTCATTGAGTTGCGCCACATAGCTGCCGAGTTGCGCATGTCCGGCGTTCGCCGCGCAGAACTTGTGGACGATGCGGGTGAAACCACGCAACAGCTTGCCCTGGCTGCCCAGCACTTTTCGCCCCAGCAGATCCAGTGCCTGGATGCCGTTGGTGCCTTCGTAAATCGGCGCGATCCGGCAATCGCGCACCAACTGCTCCATGCCCCATTCACGAATGAAGCCGTGACCGCCGAACACTTGCATGCCGTGGTTGGTCACTTCCAGCCCGGTGTCGGTCATGAAGGCCTTGCAGATCGGTGTCAGGAAGGCCAGCAGGTCTTCGGCGTCCTGACGCGCCGTTTCGTCCGCACTCAAATGCGCGACATCCAGAAGCTGTGCGGTGAAGTACGTCAGCGCGCGGTTGCCTTCGTTGAAGGCCTTCATCGTCAGCAGCATCCGGCGGACGTCAGGGTGGACGATGATCGGATCAGCCGCTTTCTCTGGCGCTTTCGGGCCGGTCAGCGCGCGCATCTGCAGACGGTCGTTGGCGTACCTGATCGCGCCCTGGAAGCTCGCCTCACCGAGGCACAGGCCCTGCATCCCGGTGCCGAGGCGCGCATGGTTCATCATGGTGAACATGCAGTTCAGGCCCTTGTTCGGTTCACCGATGAGAAAGCCCCTGGCTTCATCGAAGTTCAGGACGCAGGTGGCCGATGCCTTGATGCCCATCTTGTGTTCGATCGAACCGCAGGAAACGCCATTGCGCTCACCTGCTTCACCGTGAACATCGGGCAGGAACTTGGGAACGATGAACAGCGAAATGCCTTTGGTCCCCGCCGGAGCGTCCGGCAGTTTCGCCAGCACCAGGTGCACGATGTTGTCACTCAGGTCGTGCTCGCCGGCGGAGATGAAGATCTTGCTGCCGGAGATCGCGTAACTGCCGTCGGCGGCCGGCACGGCGCGGGTCTTGATGATGCCCAGGTCTGTACCGCAATGGGCCTCGGTCAGGCACATGGTGCCGGTCCATTGGCCGGCAGTCAGCTTGCTCAGATAAGTGGCTTTTTGTGCATCGGTGCCATGGGCGTGGATGGCCGACATTGCCCCATGGGTCAGGCCGGGGTACATGCCCCAGGAGGTGTTGCTGGAGCCGACCATCTCGCTGATGACCAGTCCCAGGGAACTGGGAAGACCCTGGCCGCCATAGGCGGGATCTGCCGCCAGCCCGTGCCAGCCACCCTCCACGTATTGGGCGAATGCCTGCTTGAAGCCCGCCGGGGTCGTCACCACGCCATTGTCGAAATGACAGCCTTCCTCGTCACCGCTGCGATTGAGCGGTGCGAGCACGTTCTCGCAGAATTTCGCGCCCTCTTCGAGGATCGCATTGACCATGTCCGGGCTGGCCTCGGTGGCGCCCAGCGCCGCATAGCTGCCGTGGAAATCGAAGACATGGTCGATCAGAAAGCGCATGTCGCGCAGGGGGGCCTTGTACTCGGGCATGGTCATTCCTCCGGTAGCCGATGCCTAAACCTACTGCCGCCGGTCCCACCCCACAATCACAGTCCAGACGCTGAATGCGCCATCATCACTCAACCGACAGCCGTCTCCGTGCGCACTGCGCCGCGGCGGTTCTGCCCATAGGCCATCACACAGTTTCGCCCGGCCCCCTTGGCTGCATAGAGGGCTTCGTCGGCGGACTTGAGCACCTTCTCCGGGTTGCGCTGGTCCACGCGCTCGGCGACGCCGATGCTGACGGTGACCGATACCGTGGACGCAGCGGAACCGGAACGGCGCTGGCGGCCTTGCTGGTCGTCCTGGGGACGGCTGTCCTGGTTACGCAGGTGAATACTGTAGGTCTCGATCGATTCGCGGATGACTTCCAGGTGCGGCAGGCACTCCTCGAGCGTCTTGCCCGCGAACACCAGGGCAAATTCCTCGCCCCCGTAGCGATACGCCCTGCCGCCACCGCCGATTTTCGACAGTTTGCTGGCCACCAGCCGCAGCACCTGGTCGCCGACATCGTGTCCGTGGGTGTCGTTGAATTTCTTGAAGTGATCGACATCGCTCATCGCCAGCACGTAGTTACGCCCCAGCCGTTGCATGCGCTCGTTCAACGCACGGCGACCCGGCAGGCCGGTGAGCTCGTCGCGGAAAGCCATTTGATAGGCTTCGTGAGCGACTGCCGCAGCGATCATCAACATCACCTGGCTGCACATGATGTTGAGGGTGAACGGCAGGATGAAGGTTTTCGGCAAGGCCCAGAACAGACCGAGCAGGCCGACCAGTTGTGCCGCGTGCAAGGGACGCGGGCTGCGCCAGTACTGCCAGCCCAGCAACAGGAATACGGCGAAGAACACCGGGTAGGACAACTGGATCAGACTCATCCAGGCACCGTGCAGGGCCGGCCAGCGGATTTCCGACAACCACATCAGCAACGGCTGCGGGTAACTTTGCTCCAGACCCAACGCCACACTGCCGACCGCCAGCAGCACGGCGAATCGCGCCACCATGTCCTGAAACAGATGGGTCCGCTCCTGCCACGCGGCGAACAGACCGAACATCAGCGGCAACAACAGGCAGCACAGGTGGAAAATCACCGCCGCGTCTTCGCGCACCCGGCCATTGTCGCGGTAGTAATCGGTCTGGGTATCCAGCAGGAAGTAGGCGATGTACACCGTGACCATCAGAAACAGCTCGCGCTGACGTCGGTAAACCGCGCAGTACGCGCCGCCCAGCAGCAGCACCAACGTAGGTAGCACGTTGAACAGTGAAGTGAAGAAGACGTTCAGATCCTTGACGTACGCCGCCGCCAGCCCCGAGAACAACAGCAGGAGAGACGGCAGGAAATGACTGAAACGTACAGCGGAAGAACGCGGCAAGGGTAAAGCTCCGACCCGTCAGATCAATAGATGGCAATGTGCCCACATACTTTAACGGCAGAACCCCCGACTTTCTGAGTCATTTAGTCAGGTTTTTTTAAGACTGCTGTGTAACGGGATGCAACCGTGCATCCCGGTGCTCCCATCGACAGTCAGAGATCGCTGCGGGAATGACCCGCAAGGGGCACTGGGACAGGGCCTGCACTTTCCTCCATACAGGTCTGTCAGGCAGATATCCATGAAACGGTGCAATGTCTCGGCCTCATCGGCGCTCAGGAACAAACGAGCGCAAAAAAAAACCGCTGCCCTCGAAGGGGCAGCGGTTTTCGATGAGACCGCCTTGAGGCTTAGTAGCCCAGGGCGAAGTCTTCTTCTTTCATGTCCATCAGGTTGTTGGCGCCCGACAGCATGGTTGCAACGTGAGTGCGGGTACGCGGCAGGATGCGCTGGAAGTAGAAACGCGCCGTCTGCAGCTTCGCCGTATAGAACGCGGTGTCGGTAGTGCCGGCCGCCAGTTTCTCGGCGGCCAGACGCGCCATGTCAGCCCAGAAATAGGCCAGGCAGGCGTAACCGGAATACATCAGGTAGTCCACGGAGGCCGCGCCGACTTCTTCGCGGTCTTTCATGGCGGCCATACCGACCTTCATGGTCAGCTCACCCCATTCCTTGTTCAATGCAGCCAGTGGTGCGACGAACTCTTGAACCGCTTCGTTGCCTTCGTTGCTCTGGCAGAACTTGTGAACGATCTTGGTGAAGCCTTTCAGGGCTTCGCCCTGGGTCATCAGCACCTTGCGGCCGAGCAGGTCGAGGGCCTGAATACCGGTGGTGCCTTCGTACAGCATCGAAATGCGGCTGTCGCGAACGTTCTGCTCCATGCCCCACTCGGCGATGAAACCGTGACCACCGTAGATCTGTACGCCGTGGTTGGCCGATTCGAAACCGACTTCGGTCATGAAGGCCTTGGCGATCGGCGTCATGAACGCCAGCAGCGCGTCGGCTTTCTTCTTCTCTTCTTCATCCACGCCGTATTTGACGATGTCGACCTGCTTGGCGGTGAAGTAGACCATTGCGCGGTTGCCTTCGGCGAACGCTTTCATGGTCAACAGCATGCGGCGCACGTCAGGGTGAACGATGATCGGATCAGCGGCTTTGTCCGGCGCTTTCGGGCCAGTCAGCGAACGCATCTGCAGGCGATCACGGGCGTATTTCAAGCCACCCTGGAAACCGATTTCAGCGTGGGCCAGGCCTTGCAGCGCGGTGCCCAGACGTGCGGTGTTCATGAAGGTGAACATGCAGTTCAGGCCCTTGTTCGCCGGGCCGATCAGGTAACCGGTGGCGGCGTCGAAGTTCATCACGCAGGTCGCGTTACCGTGGATGCCCATCTTGTGTTCGATCGATCCGCAGGACACGGCGTTGCGCGCACCGATCGAGCCGTCTGCGTTTGGCAGGAACTTGGGCACGATGAACAGCGAAATACCTTTGGTACCCGCCGGGGCATCCGGCAGGCGAGCCAGCACGATGTGGACGATGTTGTCGGCCATGTCGTGTTCACCGGCCGAGATGAAGATTTTGGTGCCGGAGACTTTGTAGGAACCGTCGGCCTGAGGCTCGGCCTTGGTCCGCAGCATGCCCAGGTCGGTGCCGCAGTGCGGCTCGGTCAGACACATGGTGCCGGTCCACTCGCCCGAGACCAGTTTGGTCAGGTAGGCATCTTGCTGCTCAGGGGTGCCGTGCTCGGAGATGGTGTTCATCGCGCCATGGGACAGGCCCGGGTACATGCCCCACGACCAGTTGGCTTCGCCGACCATTTCACTGACCGCCAGCCCCAGCGACTCAGGCAGGCCCTGACCGCCGTGCTCGACGTCGTGGGCCAGGCTTGGCCAGCCGCCTTCGACGAATTGCTTGTAGGCTTCCTTGAAACCGGTCGGGGTTTTAACCCCGGACTCGCTCCAGGTGCAGCCTTCGGTGTCACCCACGCGGTTCAGCGGTGCCAGCACCTGTTCACAAAACTTGGCGCCTTCTTCGAGAATGGCGTCAACCATGTCCGGAGTGGCGTCTGCGCAAGCCGGAAGGCTCTGATAGTGCGCTTCGTAGCCGAGCAGTTCGTCACGAACGAAGCGAATATCACGCAAGGGGGCCTTGTAGTCAGGCATAGCGATAAACCTCTGCTGATGTAACCGGGAATGAACGACCGCTTGTTTTGTTGTGACGGTCAAACAGTTGTTTGAAACATACGTTTACGCCTAAATCTTGTCAAGCGTCGATCTTTTGCCGTTCGTCATCACTGTGCGCGAATGTCGCACGCACGCGAACGGCACGACGCTGCGAAGGCGCGCGAGCGCACAGGAAAGTTTAGTGGGAGAAGAAGGACTTACACGCAAAAACGCCGCGACAGGTCGCGGCGTTGGCAGTGTGAATTCAGCGCAGAATCAGGCGAAGGTGTCGATCAGCGTGCCGAGCACTTCATCGGAAGCCTTGGCAACCTTGACGCCCGCCTCGACCTGAAACTTGCCCTGGGCCATTTCGACCATGTTGCTGCTCAGGTCCGATTGCTGGCTGCGATCGACAGAACGCAGGCGATCGACCTGGACTTCGGAAGACTGGCTGGTGACCGAACGCTCGATCGTATTGTTGGCGATCTGGCCAGACGCCTGATCGACACGGTTCTGCCCCGTCTGAATAGTGCTCAGACCGGCATAAAAAGCGGTGTTTCCTGAGATTTCCATGGGAGAACTCGTCCTGACAAAGGATCAACGGTGCTTATTGAAGCAGACATCGCGGCATAACGCTCGACAAAAACACTAATGGCACAGTGCCTTGTCATAGGCAAAACCATTGCCGCCAGGCGTCAGTCCAGCAGATCCAGTTGAAGGTGTTCGGCGACCGCTTCGGCCGTCAGCAGCTTGAGCTTAGGCACCCGGCCAAGGCACGGTGCGGGGATGCGTTCGGCCAGCGTGGCGAGGTTTTCTTCCAGGCGCGCCGTTTTGGCATCGATGATGTTGGCCACCCAGCCGGCCAGTTGCAAACCGTCCTGGGCAATGGCTTCGGCCGTCAGCAACGCATGGTTGATGCACCCCAACCGCACGCCGACCACCAGAATCACCGGCAGGCCCAGCGCCATGGCCAGGTCCGACAGGTTGTCCTGGTCTGCCAAGGGCACACGCCAGCCGCCTGCGCCCTCGATCAGGGTGAAATCGGCCTGCATGTCCAGAATCTGCCGCATCGGTGCCAGCAGCGATTGCACGGTCAACGCCACGCCCGCCTCCCGCGCCGCCAGGTGCGGCGCGATGGCCGGTTCGAACGCGACCGGATTGACCTGGGCATAGGTCAGCGGCAGCGAACATTCGGCCAGCAGTGCCAGTGCATCGGCATTGCGCAAGCCCTTGGGCGTGACGTCGCAACCCGAGGCCACCGGTTTACCCGCCGCCGTACTCAGCCCTGCCAACCTTGCCGCATGCAGCAGACCTGCGGCGACGGTGGTCTTGCCGACATCGGTGTCGGTACCGGTGATGAAATACGCTGCGCTCATAAGGGTTTCTCCAAAACGGCATACACCACTTGATAAGTCGCCGGCAGCCCAGGGGCCTGGCGAAACTGCTCATAAGCCTCCACCAGACCGAGAATCCGCGCCCGCCCGGTCAATCCACCGGGTCGCCCAGGGTTCAGGTTGTGCGCCCCCAACGCCTTCAGTTCATGGGTCAGGCTGCGCACATCCGGGTAATGCAGCACATGTGCCCGGGTTTGCAGACCCACGATCCGCAAACCGCTGGCGGCACACAGGTGCTGATAACCCTCGAACTCACGGAAGCGATTGACGTGGACCATGCCGTCCACTTGCCGCCAGCTGTCACGCAGCTCTGCCAGTGTGCCCACGCACAGACTAGCAAACGCGAAAATACCACCCGGTTTCAGTACACGCCGCGCTTCGCTGAGCACTGAGGCGAAATCGGCACACCACTGCACGGCCAGGCTGGAGAAAATCAGGTCACAGGTCGCTTCCCGCAGCGGCAGGCGCTCCGCATCGCCAGCGATGAAATGGGCGGCCCCGCCCAGCGGACGCGCGTGATTGAGCATGCCTTCGGCGATGTCCAGCGCCACGCCGTCGCCCTCGGGAAAGCGCGTGCTCAGCAACCGACTGAAATGCCCGGTGCCACTGCCCAGGTCGAGCCAGCGGCCCGGCACGAAGTCACGAGGCAATCGGCTCAGCAACTGATTGCCGACATCGCGTTGCAATTCGGCCACGCTGTCATAGCTGGCCGCCGCGCGGGAAAAGGAAGCCGCCACCTGACGCTTGTCCGGCAACGCGCCGGGCAGCTTTGGAAAGGATAAATCAGTCATCGCCGGACTCATGCAAAAAGGCCTGGATCGCACCCGCCACTCCGTGCGGGTCTTCCAGGAGAAACGCGTGGCTGGCCTGTTCAATCAGGCCGATTTCGACATCCGGCAGCAACGCCAGCAAATCACTCGCGGCCTCTGCCGGCACCAGGCCGTCGAGCCCGGCGAACAGGTGCATCTGCGGGCCGCGGAACGCTTGCAACGCCTGACGGGTATCCAGTTGTGCCAGCAATTCCAAACCACTCATCAATACCGCTGTCGCGGTATTGGGCGCACCGCCGAGCAGCAACCGTGACAGCCCGCGCGGGTCTTCGGCACCTTGGGCACAGAGCAGAGAAAAACGCTTGAGCGTCCCCCGTGGATCGGCAGCGCAGCCGGCCAGGAAGGCGTCGAAAGTCTCGCCGGGCATCGCACCCGGCCATTGCTCATGAGCAACAAACGAGGGATTGCTGGCCAGGGTCAGCAAGCCGCAGCAACGATCACCGCGCCGCGCCGCCAGCTCGGCAGCGAGCATGCCGCCCAGGGACCAGCCACCGAGCCAGGCGTCCTGTGGCACATTGGCGTCGAGCTCGTCGAGCCAGTCGCCAGGGTCACAGGATGTCAGTTCCGGCAGCGGTTCGATCTCGACCCGCAGGTGTTCGTCCAGCCCTTTGAGTGCGGCGGCCAATGGCTCCAGCGGAGAAATGCCGAGCCCCCAGCCGGGCAGCAGAATCAGGCGGTCACGCATGGCTTGGCTCCGGTCCCAAAGATTGAAAGCAATCGGCCAGTCCCTCTAACAATAGCTGCACCTGCGCCGCGCTGTGGGCGGCGGTCAGGGTCACGCGCAAGCGAGCGCTGCCGGCGGGCACGGTCGGTGGGCGGATGGCGGTCACCATCAACCCGCGTTCACGCAGCCCTTGGGACAGGCGCACCGCACGCCCGGCATCGCCGATCATGATTGGCTGGATCGGCGTGAAGCTGTCCATCAGCTCCAGACCGATCTGTTCCGCGCCTTGACGGAACTGCCGGATCAGCGCGTTCAGATGCTCGCGCCGCCAATGTTCAGTCCGCAACAATTCGAGGCTTTTCAGGGTCGCGCAAGCCAGGGCCGGCGGTTGGCTGGTAGTGTAGATGTAGGGGCGGGCGAACTGGATCAGGCTTTCGATCAGCTCCTCGCTGCCGGCCACAAAGGCGCCCGCCGTACCGAATGCCTTGCCGAGGGTGCCGACCAGCACCGGGACGTCATCCTGGCTCAGGCCGAAATGCTCGACGATCCCTGCGCCATTGGCGCCCAACGGACCGAAGCCGTGTGCGTCGTCGACCATCAGCCACGCGCCCCGGTCCTTGGCCTCGCGGGCCAGGGCCGGCAGGTCGGCGAGGTCGCCGTCCATGCTGAACACACCGTCGGTGACCACCAGTGTATTGCCGGTGGCCTTTTCCAGACGATTGGCCAGACTCGCCGGGTCGTTGTGCAGGTAGCGACTGAATCGCGCACCGGACAACAGCCCGGCATCGAGCAGCGAGGCGTGATTGAGCCGGTCTTCCAGCACGGTATCGCCCTGCCCCACCAACGCCGTGACAGCGCCGAGGTTGGCCATGTAACCGGTGGTGAACAGCAGCGCACGCGGACGCCCGGTCAAATCGGCCAGGGCTTCTTCCAGTGCATGATGCGGGCCGCTGTGGCCGATCACCAGGTGCGAGGCGCCACCACCGACGCCCCATTTCGCAGCGCCGGCGCGCCAGGCCTCGATCACCTGCGGGTGATTGGCCAGGCCCAGGTAATCGTTGTTGCAGAACGCCAGCAACGGCTGACCATCGACCACCACCTCGGGTCCCTGCGGGCTTTCGAGCAAGGGGCGTTGGCGGTAGAGGTTGTCGGCACGACGGGCAGCCAGGCGTGCAGCGAGATCGAAAGACATGCAGGCCTCGGACTGTCAGATTGCATAAATCAGGAACCCGATCTCATGTGGGAGCGGGCTTGCTCGCGAAAACGGTGTATCAGACGACATGAACGTGAGTGTCAGTCCGTCTTCGCGAACAGGCCCGCTCCCACATTCGATGTGTGTCGCGTCAAACCGCGGCGTTATAGAACATCTCGCTGCTCTTCTGCTCGACCAGTGCCTGCTCGATGGCGGCCTGGTGCACCTCATCGGCATGTTCCTCGCGGGCTTCCGGCAGGATGCCCAGACGCGAAAACAGTCGCATGTCCTTGTCGGCCTGCGGGTTGGCGGTGGTCAGCAGTTTTTCGCCATAGAAGATCGAGTTGGCGCCGGCGAAGAACGCCAGGGCCTGCATCTGCTCGTTCATGGCTTCGCGGCCGGCGGACAGGCGTACGTGGGATTTGGGCATCAGGATGCGCGCAACGGCGAGCATGCGGATGAAGTCGAACGGGTCGATGTCTTCGGCGTTTTCCAGCGGTGTGCCGGCCACTTTCACCAGCATGTTGATCGGCACCGACTCCGGATGCTCCGGCAGGTTGGCCAGCTGGATCAGCAGGTTGGCGCGGTCGTCGAGAGACTCGCCCATGCCGAGGATACCGCCGGAACAGATCTTCATCCCCGAATCCCGCACGTAGGCCAGGGTTTGCAGGCGCTCGCTGTAGGTGCGGGTGGTGATGATGCTGCCGTAGAACTCCGGGGAGGTATCAAGGTTGTGGTTGTAGTAGTCGAGACCGGCCTTGGCCAGCGCCTCGGTCTGCTCCTGATCGAGGCGGCCGAGGGTCATGCAGGTTTCCAGGCCCAGGGCCTTCACCCCTTCGACCATTTTCAGCACGTAGGGCATGTCTTTGGCCGACGGGTGTTTCCAGGCGGCGCCCATGCAGAACCGGGTCGAACCGATGGCCTTGGCGCGGGCGGCCTCTTCGAGGACCTTCTGCACTTCCATCAGCTTTTCTTTTTCCAGGCCGGTGTTGTAGTGACCGGACTGCGGACAGTATTTGCAGTCTTCCGGGCAGGCGCCGGTCTTGATCGAGAGCAGCGTGGACACCTGCACACGGTTGGCGTCGAAGTGCGCGCGGTGCACGGTCTGCGCCTGGAACAACAGGTCATTGAATGGCTGAACGAAGAGAGCTTTGACTTCGGCCAAAGACCAGTCATGACGCAGGGTGGCAGAGGTGCTGGCGCTCATGGGCGTTACCTTTATTTTAAGCAGGGCAAAGTTCTATGCTGGACTGACGACTGGGGCAGGGAATAACCCCAGACGCGACACGGATGTTTGGCATATTTAAGGAAGAGCGATGCACTGTCAACCACGTCACGCAGCAAAGGTTTACATCTGGTTAAATAATGATCAGAACTGTTTATTGTGCAGTGAATGCACCGAAGACGTCAGGCCCATCTGCCTGGCCTGCGAAGCCGATCTGCCCTGGCTGGGCGATCACTGCGACACCTGCGCCTTGCCCATGCCTTCACCGGGCCTGACCTGCGGTCAATGCTTGCAGCAGCCACCGGCTTTTCAACAGGTGATTGCGCCCTGGACCTACAGCTTTCCGGTCGACAGCCTGATCACCCGCTTCAAACACAGCGCCAAGTGGCCCCTTGGCCGCCTGTTGGCCGAACTTCTCGCGCAATCCCTGCAATACCGTTTCGATGAAGCACTGGCACGACCGGATGCGCTGGTTCCCGTTCCGCTCGCCGTTAAACGCCTGCGCCAGCGGGGTTTCAACCAGGCCACGATGCTGGCCCGCTGGTTGAGTGAGCGCCTGGGCATCCCTTGCGACGAACGGTTGCTCCAGCGCACCCAGGACACCAGCGCCCAGCAGGCCCTCAAGGCCGATGCCCGCCGGAAAAACCTGCGCCACGCCTTCGCCCTGATGCCTGAGGCGTCGATCAGGGGGCGCCACCTGGCCCTGGTGGACGACGTGCTGACCACCGGCGCCACCGCGCAGGCCCTGGCACGCCTGTTGATGGAGGCCGGTGCCGCGCGGGTCGACGTCTATTGCCTGGCACGCACGCCCAAACCAGGGGACTAACCCCGCACACCCTGTGGGAGCGGGCTTGCTCGCGAAAGCGGCTCGGCATTCAACTTCAAAGTCGTCTGTGAGGCCGCCATCGCGAGCAAGCCCGCTCCCACAGGATCGCGGTCCAACTTGACTACCGGGGCTTCAGCCGCCAACGTCTTGACATACATCCGCCAAAGCACCCAGCCATGTCCCTGCCTACCCTGCTGTCCCAACACATCGTTCGTCGCCCTCAACGCATTGCGTTACTGCAACACATCGCCGATCAGGGCTCGATCACCCGCGCCGCGAAAAGCGCGGGCCTGAGCTACAAAGCGGCATGGGACGCCATCGACGAATTGAACAACCTCGCGCAAAAACCCCTGGTGGAACGCAGTGTCGGCGGCAAGGGCGGTGGCGGCGCCAAGCTGTCCAGCGAGGGCGAGCGCGTCCTGCGCCTGTATCAGAAACTGCAGGCGTTGCAGGCCCAGGTGCTGGAAGCCGCGGAAGAGGCCAGCGACCTCGATCTGCTCGGTCGCCTGATGCTCAGAACCAGCGCTCGCAATCAGTTGCACGGCAAGGTCAAGGCGATCGAGGCACAGGGGCGCAACGACCTGATTCGCCTGGAACTGGCCGAAGGCCTGATCCTCGACGCACAGATCACTCACAACAGCACCCTGCGCCTGGCCCTGGAACCGGGCAGCGAAGTGGTCGCCCTGATCAAGGCCGGCTGGCTCGACGTGCTGCCCATCGAGAGCCCTGCAACACCGGGACACAATGACTTGACCGGCATTATCGAAGAAATCCTCGACGCCGAAGACGGCCCCAGCGAGGTGCGCATCACCCTGCCCAATGGCCAGACCCTGTGCGCACTGGCCGAACCACTGGATCTGCGAACCCGTGGTTTGTCGGTCAATCGAGCGGTGCGGGTGCAGTTCGCCGCGTCGAACGTGCTGCTCGGTACACAGCTCTGAAACACAAGCGTCATTTATGCGCTTTAAGGTGACTGCAAAAACCGCAGGGAGCCTGACGTGAGCCTATTAGAAGACAACCAATCCACCGACCTTGAAAACATGGTCGGCCTCAGCCGTCGTGGCTTCATCAGCGCGGGCGCCTTGTGCGGTGCCGCCATGTTCCTGGGCGGCAATCTGCTCAGCCGCAGCGTACTCGCCGCCAGCGTCAGCGCCGGCAACAGCACACTGCTGGGCTTTGCCAGCATCCCGGCCGCCACCCGCGATGCCATTACCCTGCCGCCGGGCTACAAGTCCTCGGTGCTGATCAGTTGGGGCCAACCGCTGCACAAGGACGGTCCGGCGTTCGACCCGAGCGGCAACGGCACTGCCGCGCAGCAGGAAGTGCAGTTCGGCGACAACAACGACGGCATGAGCCTGTTCGAATTCCCCGGTGAAAAAGACCGGGCGTTGATGGCGATCAACAACGAATACACCAACTATCGCTACCTCTACCCCCACGGCGGCATGCCGCAGTCGGCTGAAGAAGTGCGCAAGGCGCTGGCCTGCGAGGGCGTGTCGGTGATTGAAGTGCAGCGCAAGAAGGGCCAGTGGCAGTTCGTCCAGGGCTCGCGCTACAACCGGCGCATCCACGGTAACGCGCCGATCAGCCTGAGTGGCCCCGCCGCCGGCCATGACCTGTTGAAAACCAGCGCCGACCCGCACGGCAGGAACGTCCTCGGCACCTTCCAGAACTGCGCCAACGGCAAGACACCCTGGGGCACGTACCTGACGTGTGAAGAGAACTTCACCGACTGCTTCGGCAGCAGCAATGCCGAGCAGAAATTCGATGCCGCGCAGAAACGCTACGGTGTGGTCGCCGCCAGTAAAGAGATCAACTGGCATCAACACGACGAGCGCTTCGACCTGGCGAAAAACCCCAACGAACTGAACCGTCACGGCTGGGTGGTGGAAATCGATCCGTTCGACCCGACATCGACGCCGGTCAAGCGCACGGCCCTGGGCCGTTTCAAACATGAAAACGCTGCCCTGGCCGAGACCCATGACGGTCGCGCGGTGGTGTACATGGGCGACGACGAGCGCGGCGAGTTCATCTACAAGTTCGTCAGCCGCGACCGGATCAACCACAAGCACCCTAAAGCCAATCGCGACCTGCTGGACCACGGCACCCTGTACGTGGCGCGCTTCGATGCAGGCGACGGCAATACCGACCACCCGAAAGGCCAGGGCGAATGGGTCGAGCTGACGCACGGCAAGAACGGCATCGACGCCAGCAGTGGCTTCGCCAGCCAGGCCGACGTGCTGATCAACGCGCGCCTCGCGGCTACGGCGGTCAAAGCCACGCGCATGGACCGCCCGGAGTGGATCGTCGTCAGCCCCAAGGATGGCCAGGTCTATTGCACCCTGACCAACAACGCCAAGCGCGGTGAAGATGGCCAGCCCGTCGGCGGCCCCAACCCGCGGGAGAAAAATGTCTACGGACAGATTCTGCGCTGGCGCACCGACCGCGACGATCACGCCTCGAACAATTTTGCCTGGGACCTGTTCGTGGTCGCGGGCAACCCGCAGGTCCACGCCGGTACGCCGAAGGGTGGTTCGTCCAACATCACGCCGCAGAACATGTTCAACAGCCCGGATGGACTGGGCTTCGACAAGGCCGGAAGGTTGTGGATCCTCACCGATGGCGACTCGAGCAATGCCGGTGACTTTGCCGGCATGGGCAACAACCAGATGCTCTGCGCCGACCCGGCGACCGGGGAAATCCGGCGTTTCATGGTCGGACCGATTGGTTGCGAGGTCACGGGGATCAGCTTCTCGCCGGATCAAAAGACGCTGTTCGTGGGGATTCAGCATCCCGGGGAGAACGGTGGTTCGACATTCCCCGAGCATTTGCCGAACGGCAAGCCACGGTCTTCGGTGATGGCAATCACCCGTGAAGACGGTGGGATCGTCGGCGCCTGACAGGCCACTTTCGCGAGCGGGCTCGCTCCCACAGGGTCCGCACAGGCTCCTGTGGGAGCGAGCCCGCTCGCGAAGGCGTCCGCACAGCCACCACCTATCCACGCCCGTCTGCGCTACCATGCCTGGCCGGACGCAGCAGCCTGCTGCGCGCAGGAGTCAGCATGGCCCACCCGTTTGCAACCCTCACCCCAGACCTCGTGCTCGATGCCGTCGAAAGCATCGGTTTTCTCAGTGACGCCCGCATTCTGGCGCTCAACAGCTACGAAAACCGCGTCTATCAAGTCGGCATCGAAGACGCCGAGCCACTGATCGCCAAGTTCTACCGCCCGCAGCGCTGGAGCAATGAAGCGATCCTCGAAGAGCACCAGTTCACCTTCGAACTCGCCGAATGCGAGGTGCCGGTGGTGGCACCGCTGATTCACAACGGTGCCAGCCTGCACGAACACAACGGTTTCCGCTTCACCCTGTTTCCGCGCCGTGGCGGCCGGGCGCCGGAGCCGGGCAACCTCGATCAGCTGTATCGCCTCGGCCAGTTGCTCGGCCGGTTACACGCCGTCGGCTCGACCAAGCCGTTCGAACACCGTGAAGCCCTGGGCGTGAAGAACTTCGGCCATGACTCGCTGGCCACACTGCTTGACGGCAATTTCATCCCCAAGAGCCTGCTGCCGGCCTACGAGTCCGTGGCACGCGACCTGCTCAAGCGGGTCGAGGAGGTCTATCAGGCCACGCCGCACCAGAACATCCGCATGCATGGCGATTGCCACCCCGGCAACATGATGTGCCGCGACGAGGTCTTCCACATCGTCGACCTCGACGACTGCCGCATGGGACCGGCCGTGCAGGACATCTGGATGATGCTCGCCGGTGATCGCCAGGCTTGCCTGGGACAATTGTCGGAATTGATGGACGGCTACAACGAGTTCCACGACTTCGACCCGCGGGAACTGGCCTTGATCGAGCCATTGCGCGCATTGCGCCTGATGCACTACAGCGCCTGGCTCGCCCGGCGTTGGGACGACCCGGCGTTCCCGCACAGTTTTCCGTGGTTCGGCACGGAGCGGTACTGGGGCGACCAGGTACTGGCGTTGCGCGAACAACTGGCGGCGCTCAACGAAGAACCCTTGAAACTGTTCTGATTCACCCGACTCAAGTGTGGGAGCGAGCCTGCTCGCGATGCCGACCTATCAGGCCACGGTGTGCTGAAGGTCTATCCGCCATCGCGAGCAGGCTCGCCACAGACCCGTGTTCACAATTGCAGTACCTATTCGAACAGGACATTCGTAGACAAATTTCCTTACAATCCCCTCTTTGTTAGCTGCCTAAGCAAGGACTCTGCATGCAAGCCGCCAACCCGCGTCGCGGGTACATCCTGGGCCTGAGTGCCTACATCATCTGGGGCCTGTTCCCGATCTACTTCAAAGCCATCGCCAACGTGCCCGCCGTGGAGATCATCATTCACCGCGTGCTCTGGTCGGCCTTGTTCGGCGCCTTGTTGCTGCTGGTCTGGAAGCATCCTGGCTGGTGGCGTGAATTGCGTGACAACCCCAAACGGCTGGCGATACTCGCGCTGAGCGGTACGCTGATCGCGGCCAACTGGTTGACGTATGTCTGGTCGGTGAACAACGGGCGCATGCTGGAGGCCAGCCTCGGCTACTACATCAATCCGCTGGTCAACGTACTGCTGGGGATGCTGATCCTCGGCGAGCGGCTGCGGCGCATGCAGTGGATCGCGGTCGGCCTGGCGGCAGTCGGCGTGGCGCAGCAGGTCTGGCAGGTCGGCAGCCTGCCGTGGGTATCGCTGGTGCTGGCACTGACCTTCGGATTCTATGGCCTGATCCGCAAGCAAGCCCCGGTCAAGGCCCTGCCCGGCCTGGTGGTAGAGACCTGGATGCTGGTGCCCATTGCCATGGCCTGGTTGCTGTTCAATCAGACGGCCATGAGCGCGCAACCCGAGTTCTGGACTACGTCCGAAGCCTGGTGGCTGGTGGCCGCCGGACCGGTGACCCTGGTGCCGCTGGTCTGCTTCAACGCCGCCGCGCGGCATTTGCCCTATACGACCCTGGGTTTCCTCCAGTACCTGGCGCCCACACTGGTGCTGCTGCAAGCCGTGCTGCTGTTTGGCGAACACTTGTCGTCCAGCACCCTGTTGGCCTTCATTTTCATCTGGGCCGGACTGGCGGTCTACAGCGTCGATGCGTGGGTCAGTCTGCGCCGGCGTAGCTGATCAAAAAACGCACAAATCTCTGCAGGCCGCGTTATACGTGGCCTGAAGGGTTTCTTCCCAAGGTTATCCACAGCGTGATCCCCGGCGTTTGTGCGCAAGTCACTGAATGTTGGCGTTTTTTTGACCAACCCTGGCCAAGCCTCGAACGGCGTGGCCTGGCGGGCTGTCTCTACAGGTTATCCACAGGCAGGTGCAGGTAAAAACTGGATAACCCTGTCAGGGTTCACTGCGCAGGACAAGTTCCACCATCAAATCATCCGCCAAGGTTTCCAGGCGCGATTGCAGCACGTCCAGGGACAGGGTCAGCGGCACCGCCAGGATCGCCTCGGCGTGAAACAGCGGTTCACTGCTCATCGGCGCCGGGCGCACTTCGGTGACCAGCCGTTCCAGGTTCACCCCCTGCTCGCTCAGCAGACGCGTGATGTCACGCACGATCCCGGGGCGGTCATTGCCCACCAACTCCATTGCAATCGGCTTCCAGGTGCAGGATTGCTCGATGCCGCTTTCGGCAATCAACACCCGGATGCCATGGGCCGACAAGCCCTGCAGGGCATCGACCAATGCGTCGTAGGCCTCCGCCGGCACGCCCACCCGAAGAATCCCGGCAAACTGCCCGGCCATCCGTGACATGCGGCTTTCCAACCAGTTACCGCCCTGCTCGGCGATGCACTGGGCGATGCGCTCGACCTGCCCAGCCTTGTCCGGCGCGAAAACTGTGAGTACGAGGTGGTCCATGGCGCAGCCCTCTGGTAATGACGTTTGTGCTTGAAGGGCAAGTATAGGCAAGGGGTGGCTCTGCGCCGGACCGGCTGGCCCCATCGCGAGCAGGCTCGCTCCCACACGAACAACGCCGGCCCCCTATGGGAGCGAGCGTGCTCGCGATTGAAGGCCACACAATCTTGAGCCGCCCAACAAATCGTGTACAACTCACGATATTTAACTGGAACAATCCATCTGTTTTTTGAGAACATCCTGTGCCCCGCTGTGACTGCAATGCGTCACGGGGTCGCAGAACGACGTAATTAGTCTAATTTTCACAACCGCAATTCATCATGTAGTATTCCGCAGCGCGCACTACATAACGTTGGATCGATGTCTGCCGCAGGCACGATCGCAACCCTGAAAGCCCTGTCAGCAAGGCCTCAAAGCCGTTGATCGGTTCCAGCCCGGCCGCCCGCAATGGCATGTACCGGGGGAAAGGGTTTGTGGTTTAAATAGCCCGAGGCTTCATTGTCAATTTGAAGAAAAAGAAATAGCTGAGCAGAGTGAGGCAAGCAATGACTGAACACGTTCAAGTCGGTGGCCTGCAGGTCGCCAAAGTCCTGTTCGACTTCGTGAACAACGAAGCCATTCCCGGAACCGGCCTCACCGCCGACACGTTCTGGGCCGGTGCCGACAAGGTCATCCATGACCTGGCACCGAAGAACAAAGCCCTACTCGCCAAACGCGATGATATCCAGGCTCGCATTGATGCCTGGCACCAGGAACGCGCCAGTCAGGCCCATGACGCCGTGGCTTATAAGGCGTTCCTGCAAGACATCGGTTATCTGCTGCCAGAAGCGGCCGATTTCCAGGTAACGACGCAAAACGTCGATGAAGAAATCGCCCGTATGGCCGGCCCGCAACTCGTGGTGCCGGTGATGAATGCCCGTTTCGCGCTCAACGCCTCGAACGCCCGCTGGGGTTCGCTGTATGACGCGCTGTACGGCACCGACGCCATCAGCGAAGCGGATGGCGCGGAAAAAGGCAAAGGCTACAACAAGGTTCGCGGCGACAAGGTCATCGCCTTCGCCCGCGCCTTCCTCGACGAAGCGGCGCCATTGGCCGCCGGCTCCCATGTCGATGCCACCCGCTACACGATCGTCGACGGCAAACTGGTGGTCGCGCTCAAGGGCGGCAGCAACAGCGGCCTGCGCAACGACGCCCAGTTGATCGGTTTCCAGGGCGATGCCTCGGCACCGATCGCAATCCTGCTGAAAAACAACGGCCTGCATTTCGAGATCCAGGTCGACGCCAGCACGCCGGTCGGCCAGACCGATGCCGCCGGTGTCAAAGACATCCTGATGGAAGCGGCGCTGACCACCATCATGGACTGCGAAGACTCCGTCGCCGCCGTCGATGCCGATGACAAGGTGGTGATCTACCGCAACTGGCTCGGCCTGATGAAGGGCGACCTGGCCGAAGAAGTCGCCAAGGGCGGCAAGACCTTCACCCGCACCATGAACGCCGACCGCACCTACACCGCAGTCGACGGCAGCGCACTGAGCCTGCACGGGCGCTCGCTGCTGTTCGTACGCAACGTCGGCCACTTGATGACCATCGATGCCATCCTCGACAAGCATGGCAACGAAGTGCCGGAAGGCATCCTCGACGGCCTGGTGACCAGCCTCGCGGCCCTGCACAACCTCAACGGCAACACCACGCGCAAGAACACCCGCACCGGCTCGGTCTACATCGTCAAGCCGAAGATGCACGGCCCCGAAGAAGCTGCGTTCACCAACGAGCTGTTCGGCCGCATCGAGGACGTGCTCGGCCTGCCGCGCAACACCCTCAAGGTCGGGATCATGGACGAGGAGCGCCGTACCACGGTCAACCTCAAGGCCTGCATCCAGGCGGCGAGCGAGCGTGTCGTGTTCATCAACACCGGTTTCCTCGACCGTACCGGCGATGAAATCCACACTTCCATGGAAGCCGGCCCGATGGTGCGCAAGGCGGACATGAAGGCGGAAAAATGGATCGGCGCCTACGAGAACTCCAACGTCGACATCGGTTTGAGCACCGGCCTGCAAGGTCGCGCGCAGATCGGTAAAGGCATGTGGGCCATGCCCGACCTGATGGCGGCGATGCTCGAACAGAAAATCGCTCACCCACTGGCCGGCGCCAACACGGCCTGGGTTCCGTCGCCAACGGCGGCGGCACTGCACGCGCTGCATTACCACAAGGTCGACGTGTTCGCCCGCCAGGCCGAACTGGCCAAGCGCGCGCCGGCGTCGGTGGACGACATCCTGACCATCCCGCTGGCAGTGAACCCGCAGTGGACCGACGAACAGATCAAGAACGAACTGGACAACAACGCCCAGGGCATTCTCGGTTACGTGGTGCGCTGGATCGATCAGGGCGTGGGTTGCTCGAAGGTGCCGGACATCAACGACATCGGCCTGATGGAAGACCGCGCCACCCTGCGCATTTCCAGCCAGCACATCGCCAACTGGCTGCGCCACGGCATCGTCACCCAGGAGCAGGTGATGGAAAGCCTCAAGCGCATGGCACCGGTGGTCGATCGCCAGAACGCCAATGACCCGCTGTACCGCCCGTTGGCACCGGACTTCGACAGCAACATCGCCTTCCAGGCGGCGGTCGAACTGGTGATCGAAGGCACCCGACAGCCGAACGGCTACACCGAGCCGGTCCTGCACCGTCGTCGTCGCGAGTTCAAGGCTGCCAATGGCCTGTAACTGAGCGTCGATACCGGAAACGAAAAAGCCCTGATCGAAAGATCAGGGCTTTTTTGTTCGCTGCCACAGGGCAGGCGCAGTACTAAGGCTCCATCCCCAGTTCATGCTTGACCAGCGCCAGCAATTTTTGCGTATCGATCGGTTTGAGCAGGAAATCCACCACGCTCAAATGCATGGCGGCTATCGCGTCCTTCACATCGGCATCACCGGAAACGATGATGAACGGCATTGCCGCTCGCACCGATTCGCGCACCTGGCGGATCAAATCCAGGCCATCGATATGCCCCATGCGCAGATCGGTGATCACCAGGCCGATCGAAGGTTTTTCGCTCAACATCTTGAGTGCCGTTTCACCGCTGGCAGCGGTCATGCAACGAATGCCATCCAGACCGAGGATCTCCGACAGCAGCTCGCGTGCGTCTTTATCGTCATCGACGATCAGTACGCGTTGCGGCGGCAGGTCGGGCTCCAGCATGACGGCGCTCAGCGCCTCGCGCTCGGCGTCACTCAAAATATCGTGGTCGGACATGGCAATCTCTAAATGATCAAATTCGTTCCCTGGCTCAGTGGTGAGACATCGCTAAGCAGACCTTCTAATGTGCACTTCGTCGGATTTTTTGCCTATAAGGGAAAGGATAGGTTCTTCCTCGATTTTCGTAGGGGTTTTCCTTTATCTGACGCCCTGGGGCCCAACCTAGACTTACGTCCAATGGGCACTCAGCGCTCAGGGGCTGACCATGACCGAGTCATCCGACAACAACAATTCGAAAAAAGACTGCGGTAATGGTTATGAGTAGAGCGGACGCCTTCACACAGGCAGGGAAAACCGCGGTATTGCAGAACATCCAGGGTACCTTGCAATTCCTCCAGCGCTTCCCGCCCTTCAATCAGATGGAACACGCCCACCTGGCGTACCTGGTCGAACAATGTCAGCTGCGTTTTTATGCACCGGGCGAAAGCATCATCAAGCCCGCCGATGGCCCGGTTGAGCATTTCTACATCGTCAAGCAGGGTCGGGTGGTCGGCGAGCGTCCCCACAGCGCCAAGGGCGGCACCGAAACCACCTTCGAAATCACCACCGGGGAGTGCTTTCCCCTCGCCGCGCTGCTGGGTGAACGCGCGACCCGCACCGAACACCTGGCGGCCGAAGACACCTTTTGCCTGCAACTGAACAAGCTGGCATTCATCAAGCTGTTTGCGCTGTCCAACACCTTTCGCGACTTCGCCCTGCGCGGCGTCAGCAGCCTGCTGGACCAGGTCAACCAGCAAGTCCAGCAGAAAGCCGTGGAAACCCTCGGCACCCAGTATTCGCTCAATACTCGCCTGGGCGAGCTGGCCATGCGTCATCCGGTGACCTGCAGCCCCGCCACGCCACTGCGCGAAGCCGTGAGCCTGATGCACGAGCAGCAGGTCGGCAGCATCGTGGTCGTCGACGAAAACAAGGCCCCCCAGGGCATTTTCACTTTGCGAGACCTGCGCCAGGTGGTGGCGGGCGGCACCAGTGACTTCAACGAGGCCATCGACCGGCACATGACCCGGGCGCCGTTTTTTCTGAGCCCGGATCACAGCGCCTTCGACGCGGCGATTGCCATGACCGAGCGGCACATCGCGCATGTCTGCCTGGTCAAGGATCAGCGCCTGTGTGGCGTGGTGTCCGAGCGTGACCTGTTTTCCCTGCAACGGGTCGACCTGGTGCACCTGGCCCGCACCATCCGCAGCGCCCAACGGGTGGAAAACCTGGTGGCGCTGCGCGGCGAGATCGGCCAATTGGTGGAGCGCATGCTCGCCCACGGCGCGTCGTCGACCCAGATCACCCACATCATTACCCTGCTCAACGACCACACCGTGTGCCGGGTGATCGAACTGACGCTCGCCGAGAAAGGCGATCCCGGCATACCGTTCAGCTGGTTGTGCTTTGGCAGCGAAGGTCGCCGCGAGCAGACGCTGCACACCGACCAGGATAACGGCATCCTGTTCGAAGCCCGCGACGCCGCCCATGCCGCCGAGATTCGCGGCAAGCTGCTGCCCATCGCGCAACACATCAACCAGAGCCTGGCGCAGTGCGGCTTCACCCTGTGCAAAGGCAACATCATGGCCGGCAACCCCGAGCTGTGCCTGTCCCGCGCCGAGTGGGCGCGGCGCTTTGCGGCGTTCATACGCGAAGCGACGCCGGAGAACCTGCTGGGGTCGAGCATCTACTTCGATCTGCGGGTGGTCTGGGGCGAGGAGCAAAGCGGCGAACAATTGCGTCGGGGGATTCTCGACCAGGTGGGCGACAACCGCTTGTTCCAGCGCATGATGGCCGAGAACGCCCTGCGCAACCGTCCGCCCGTCGGGCGCTTCCGCGAGTTTGTCCTGGCGCGCAAGAACGGTGAGAAAGCCACCCTGGACCTCAAAGTCCAAGGGCTGACGCCCTTCGTCGACGGCGCCCGATTGCTCGCGCTGGCCCATGGCATCGGGGCGAACAATACGCTGGAGCGCTTCCGCCAACTGGTCGAAAAACAGGTGATCGAACCCCTGGACGGTGCGGCGTACGAAGAGGCGTATCACTTCATTCAACAAACCCGCATGCAGCAACATCAGCTGCAGACCCGGGAGAATCTGCCCTACTCCAATCGGGTCGATCCCGACAGCCTCAATCATCTGGACCGGCGGATCCTGCGTGAATCCCTGCGCCAGGCCCAACGCCTGCAGAGCAGCCTGACCCTGCGGTATCAGCTATGAGCCTGTTTTCATGGCTGCGACCGGCAGGCCCGATGTTGTCCGGTGAATTGCAGCAACGGCTCAAGGACCTGCCCGCGGCCACCGAACTGGGCGAGTGCAGCCTGCGCCAGCAGCGCTGGGTGGTGCTGGACCTGGAGACCACCGGCCTGAACCTGAACAAGGATCGTGTACTGTCCATTGGCGCCGTGGTGATCGAGGACGGCGCGATCGATTTCAGCCAGCAGTTCGAACGCACCCTGCAATGCGCCGACATGAAAGTGGCGCCCAGCGTGTTGATCCACGGCCTGGGCCCGAGCGCGGTGGCCGCTGGCAGCGATCCGGCGCAGGCCTTGATCGAGTTCATGGAGTTCGTCGGCGACAGTCCGATGCTGGCGTTTCATGCGCCGTTCGACCAACACATGCTCGGGCGCGCGTTAAAAGATCACCTGGGCTACAAGTTGCAGCATACGTTTCTGGATGTCGCCGATATTGCACCGTTGCTGTGTCCCCAGGCGCGCATTCGCGAGGCCGGGCTGGACGACTGGATCGACTGGTTCAAACTCCAGGTGCAGGAGCGCCACCACGCCAGTGCCGATGCACTGGCCACCGCTGAACTGGCGCTGATCCTGTTCAGCCGGGCACGACAGCAGCAAATCCACAGTCCGTTGAATCTGCAACAACGGCTGAACCAGTGGAAACGGCGGCAGAATTCGCCGTCTTTCTAGATCTGCGGCGTCTTTTCGACCGTCATCGCGAGCAGGCTCGCTCCCACAGGAATCTCCAGTGAACGTGGCTTCTGTGGATACGCTTGGCCCCTGAGGAAGCAAGCCTGCTCGCGATGAACGATAACGCGGTCCGAAACCCTTCCCATCACCTGACCAGTGGCCAATTGCTTAGCGCTCGCGCCTCTGCCACAATCGCGAACAATTCTCGTTAGTTAACACTTCTTAATCGGTGATACGGCGTGTCGTCAGTTCCCAGCCCTCAAAGTGAGCTCGTCGGTGCGCTGTATCGCGACCATCGCGGTTGGCTGCTGGCTTGGCTTCGACGCAACGTCGCCTGCCCGCAACGGGCCGAGGACCTGAGCCAGGACACTTTCGTGCGTCTGCTGGGCCGCGAGGAACTCAAGGAACCACGCGAACCCCGGGCGTTTCTGGTGGCCATCGCCAAAGGCCTGCTGTTCGACTACTTCCGCCGAGCCGCGCTGGAGCAGGCCTACCTTACCGAGCTGATGCTGATTCCCGAAGACGAACAGCCTTCGCCTGAAGAACGGCAGATGATCCTCGAAGACCTGAAGAACATCGACCGCCTGCTGGGCAAACTGTCCAGCAAGGCCCGGGCCGCTTTTCTCTACAACCGGCTGGACGGCCTGAGCCATGCGGACATCGCCCAGCGCCTGGGGGTGTCGGTGCCAAGGGTTCGCCAATACCTGGCCCAGGGCATTCGCCAGTGCTACATCGCTCTGTACGGTGAACCGGTATGATCCCGGCCAGCTCCAAGCCGGTCTCGGCACAGGTGCTGGACGCAGCGATTGCCTGGCAATTGTCGCTGGACTCCGCCAACCCGGTAGAACGCGAAGAATTCGCCAAATGGCACGCCGCCCACGAAGAACATGCCCGGGCCTGGCGCCAGTTGGGCATGCTCGACCAGCGTTTCAGCGTGGCCAGCGGCCCGGCCCGCGCCGCGTTGCTGCAATCGCGCGCGAGCGTTCGTCGACGGGTGCGAAAGCTGGGCAATGGCCTGGCGAGCATCGTGGCGGTGATCGGCCTGGCCCTGTTCGCCGGCGAGCGGTACGTGCCGCTGGATTACTGGCTCGCCGATCAGCGCACCGCCACAGGGGAACAGCGCACCCTGCGCCTGAGCGACGGCACGGTGATCAACCTCAACACCCACAGTGCCGTGGATGTGCGGTTCGATGAAAAGCAGCGCCGGGTCATTCTCCAGGATGGCGAAATCCTCGTCGAAACCGGCCATGGCGATGCCCGGCCCTTTATCGTCGAAACCCGCGAAGGTCGCCTGCGCGCCTTGGGCACCCGCTTCCTGGTCAAGCGCGAAGAGCAAGGCACGCGCCTGAGCGTGTTGAAGTCGGCCGTGGCGGCTCATCCGCAGTCGAGTGCCGACGAACAGATTCTGCAGGAAGGCCAGCAAGTGCTGATGCGCAGCCATGGCCTGGACCCCATCGCTGCGCTCAACCTCGGCGCCGATGCCTGGACCCGCGGCATGCTGGTGGTGGACAACGCGCGCCTGGAAGACCTGGTGCATGAGCTCGGCCGCTATCGCCGCGGGCACCTTGGCGTAGCGCCGGAAGTCGCTGACCTGCGCATCACCGGCAGCTTCCCGTTGAACGACACCGACCTGGCCTTGAGCGCCCTGCTGCCAACCTTGCCGGTGCAGATCGAGCAGCACACGGCGTGGTGGGTGACAGTGGCGAAGGCTGACGCCAAACCCTGATGTTCGCGGCGCTCTGGCCGACGTTTTCGCGAGCAGGCTCGCTCCCACAGGTGATCATGCTGCTTTTGCGGGAGCGAACCTGCTTGCGATGAAGCCGCCAGCCCTGGCAAAAATTCACTGAATGGAAATTATTTTCATCCAGCCCTATCACTTTTGAATTCTCGTTCGGCACCTAGGCAATTGAGAAGTATTCCCTTTCAGGAGCCCTTGTATGTCCCGTACGCTAGACACCTTGTTGCGCCCCAGCCTGCTGGCCGTCGCCATTGCCCTTTGTGCCCCTCTGGTCAGCAGCCAGCTGATCGCCGCTGAACAGGCGACCAGCGTTCGCCCCTACAACCTGCCGGCCGCGCCATTGGCCAGCACCCTGAACCAGATCGCCAGCCAGTCGGGCCTGGCGCTGTCGCTGAATCCATCGCTTGCCGCCGGCAAGACCTCGGCACCGGTCAACGGCCAATACGACGCCGCCGGCGCCCTGCGCGCTGCGTTGCGCGGCACCGGTCTGCAACTGGAACAGAGCAGCACCGGCACCTACAGCCTGGTGGCCGCTCCCGAGGGTGTGATGGCGCTGCCGGAGACCAGCGTGATCGGCGTTGAAAACACTGAAAATGCCTGGGGGCCGGTGGACGGTTACGTGGCGACCCGCACTGCAGCAGGCACCAAGACCGACACGCCAATTGTCGAAGCTCCGCGCTCGATGTCAGTGATCACCCGTGCCCAGATGGAAGATCGCGGCGTGCAAAACCTCGATGACGCCGTACGTTACATGCCCGGTGTGATCGCCAGCAGCTATGGCAGCGACTCCCGTGCCGACTGGCTGCGCGTGCGAGGTTTCGAACCCACCCAGTTCCTCGATGGCCTGCCACTGCCGAAAGGCTCCTACGCCAACCCGAAGGCTGAAACCTGGGACCTGGAACGCATCACACTCCTGCGCGGGCCGGCTTCCTCGGTGTATGGCCAGACCCCACCAGGCGGCATGCTCGACATGGTCAGCCGCCGCCCCGACGCCATTGCCAGCCACGAAGTGCGCGCCGAAGTCGGCAGCAACAACCGCAAGCAGATCAACTTCGACAGCACCGGAAAAATCGATGACGAGGGGCAGTTCCTGTACCGCATCGACGGTGTGGTGCGTGACAGCGGGATGCCGATCGATCACACCGATGACAAGCGTTACAACCTGGCACCGAGCCTGACCTGGAACATCGACGACGACACGCACCTGACGTTCCTCTCTCAGTTCACTCGCGACGATACCGGGGTCAGCGGCCAGTTCCTGCCGCTGCAAGGCACCAAGCTGGCCTCTCCGGCAGGCGCAAAAATTTCCCACCACAAGAACCTGGGTGACCCGGACTCCGATCACTACGACCGGACCTATTACGCGCTGGGTTATGCCTTCGACCATCGCTTGAACGATGTCTGGCAGTTCAAGCAGAACCTGCGCTACACCAAAAGCGACCTCTCGTTCCAACAAGCCTACGCGTCGTTCGGTGACGTAGTAGCCCCTGATGGAACCCTCCGTCGTCTGGTCGACAAAGTCGATGAAGACATCAGCCAGTTCGCCGTGGACAACAACTTCCAGGCCGACTTCCAGACCGGGCCGCTTAGCCATGTGGTACTGCTGGGCCTGGACCACCAACGGACCAATACCAACTACAAATGGCTGGAAGGCAACGCCCCGGACAGCAACGTGATCCACCCGATCCGTGGCGCGGACTTCTCCAACGTTTCGTACGCCACCTTCTATGACTACAACCAGAAGACCAACCAGACCGGCCTGTACGCACAGGATCAAATCTCCCTGGACAAATGGCGCCTGACCCTGGGCGGTCGTGAAGACTGGATTCACTCCGCCACTCAGTTCAATAACCAGAATGATGCGACCAATACCCAGCGCGACAAGGCCTTCAGCGGTAACGCCGGCCTGAGTTACGTGTTCGATTCCGGTATTACCCCGTACATTTCCTATACCGAGTCGTTCCAGCCTTCGATGGGCGCTGAGGCCAATGCAACCCGCTCGTTCAAGCCTACCGAAGGCAAGCAGACCGAAGTGGGTGTGAAATACCAGCCGCCGGGCAGCCGCACCTTGCTCACCGCAGCAGCGTTCGACTTGCGCCAGGAAAACGTGTCGGTATCGCAGAACAACGTCACCAGTCAGATTGGTGAATTGAAAGTGCGGGGCATCGAGCTGGAAGCGACGTCCGACGTCACCGACAACCTGAAACTGGTGGGTTCCTACACCTACACCGATACCGAGATCCTCAAGGGCGACGACAAGGGCAACCGGATGAAGCTGGTCCCGCGCAATCAAGCCTCCTTGTGGTCCGACTACACCTGGCACGCCGGTGTGCTTGACGGGTTTGGCGTGGGGGCGGGCGTACGTTATGTGGGCGACACCTACGGCAACACCGCCAACACCGACAACGGCCATGTGGGTTCCTACACCGTCTACGATGCGGCCGTGCATTACGACTTGAGCCGTCTCAACCCGGCGCTGGCGGGGATCTCGGTTGACGTCACCGCGAAGAACCTGTTCAACAAGGATTACCTGTCGACCTGCGACGGCACCTGGTGCTACTACGGTGACGAGCGCAACGTCATCGCGGGCGTGAACTACAAGTGGTAAGCCACTGATCGGTTCGCGGTCATACAAGGGTCACGGCACAGCCGTGGCCCTTTTGCATCTGGATGGGTTATGAAAAGCAAAACAATCCGCCGCTGGTCCTTTGTCCACACCTGGTCCAGCCTGATCTGCACGGTGTTCCTGCTGATGCTGGCGCTGACCGGCCTGCCGTTGATCTTTCATCACGAGATCGATCATCTGCTGGGCGATGCGCCGGCGTTGAAGGTGATGCCGGCCGATACCCCGCCGTTGAATCTGCAGCAACTGGTGCAGGCGGCGGAAAAACACCGTCCGGGCGAAGTCATGCAATATTTCGGTTTCGACGAAGACGAGCCCAACGCCGCGATCGCGATCATGGCGGCCACCGCCGGCACCGGCCCCAACGAGTCCCACACCTTCATGCTCGATGCCCGCACCGGCGAGGCGCTGGAGATGCCGTCGGCCAATGGCGGTTTCATGATGTTCATGCTGCGCCTGCACGTGGACATGTTCGCCGACCTGCCCGGCAAGCTGTTGCTCGCGTTCATGGGCCTGCTGTTCGTGGTGGCGATCGTCTCCGGGACGGTGCTGTACCTGCCGTTCATGCGGCGGCTGAAATTCGCCACCGTGCGCCAGGACAAATCCACCCGCCTGCGCTGGCTCGACCTGCACAACCTGATCGGCGTCGTCACCCTGACCTGGGCGCTGGTGGTCGGCGTGACCGGTGTGATCAGCGCCTGCGCCGACCTGCTGATCGCCGCCTGGCGCAACGACACCCTCAGCGCGATGGTCGCGCCCTACCGCGATGCCCCACCCCTGACCCACCTGGCCCCGGCCACCCGGCTGCTCGACATTGCCCGGGAGGTCGCCCCCGGCATGCAGCCGGATTTCATCGCCTTCCCCGGCACGCGGTTTTCCAGCGAGCACCATTACGCGGTGTTCATGAAGGGCAGCACGCACCTGACGTCCCACCTGCTGACCCCGATATTGATCGACGCCAGTAACCTGCAAGTCACCGCCGTGGTCGAGCGGCCGTGGTACATGGACGCCATGGGCATGTCGCAGCCGCTGCACTTCGGTGATTACGGCGGCATGCCGATGAAAATCCTCTGGGCCACCCTCGATGGGCTGACCATCATCGTGCTCGGCAGCGGCGTGTACCTGTGGGTGGTACGGCGCAAGGCGGCAAAACCGGCGCTGGGAACAGTCGAGAGCGCCGCATGAAGCCCCGGCAATCGAATTTCTGGAAGGTCTTCGGCACGCCCACCGTCATCGCCCTGTTCACTGCCGCGGGTTTGTTTGCCGCGTTGTTGGGTGACGGGACGTGGGATGTCCTGAGCTGGGTAGGACTGGGCATTCCGGCCGTCCTGGCGCTGCGCGGCCTGCTGCAACGCCGCTGACTGACTGTGGGAGCGAGCCTGCTCGCGATGGCGTCGGATCAGGCACCTCTGCTACCGCCCGATACACCGCTTCGCGAGCAGGCTCGCTCCCACAGGTGCGGTGGTTTGAGCTCATGCCCCAACGCGCTATGCTGCCGGCACTGTCCCCCGACCGAGACGTTGCCATGTCCACCCCAAGCATGACCCTCTATCACAACCCGTTGTCGCCCTTCGTTCGCAAAGTCATGGTGCTGTTGCACGAAACCGGTCAACAGGATCGCGTCAGCCTGCAAAACTGCGTCCTGACGCCAGTCGATCCGGACAAGGCGCTGATCGACGACAATCCCCTGAGCAAGATCCCGGCCCTGCGCCTGGCCGACGGCAGCGTCATCCACGACAGCCGGGTGATCCTCGACTACCTCGACCACCAGCACGTCGGCAATCCGCTGATCCCCCGTGAAGGCTCGGCCCGCTGGCGGCGTCTGACCTTGGCCTCGATGGCCGACGGCATCATGGACGCCGCCGTGCTGACCCGCTACGAAGTCGCCCTGCGCGCCCCGGAAAAACACTGGGCCGAATGGCTCGACGGCCAACGCGACAAGATCCGCCGGGCTCTGGGCCTGCTGGAAAAGGACGCGATTGCCGAGCTGACCAGCCATTTCGATGTGGCGGCGATCAGCGTGGCCTGTGCCCTGGGTTACCTGGATCTGCGCCATCCGGACCTGGCGTGGCGCGACGCCAACCCGCAGTTGGCGGCGTGGTATTTCGAAGTGAGTCAGCGACCTTCGATGGTGGCGACGATGCCCAAGGTCTGACACTTCTTCGCCTGGGCGGGTCTCTTCGGGAGCAGGTCGAGTCGTCGCACCGTCGCTCCCGCCTTTGATTCCCGCTCGCAAATGCCCCACAGCGGATCCACCGCAAACAACCCGCCAATCAGCGTCGCCAACCGCGCCCCCACCCGCTGATCCTCGCGCAACCCCAACGAACGGCTCATTTCACCTCTCCCAGATCAAACGCCAGCGGCTTGCCTGCCTTCTGCCCGACGCCATACCAGTCCAGTTTGCGCGTCAGCACCATGAACACCCCGAGCACGCCGAACAGCAGCCCCGAGCCCATCAACAGCGCGTAGTCCTCGGCGCTCAACAAGCCATACAGCAAGCCATACAACGTCGTCAGCCCCGCCGAAAAACTCAAGCCGTGGCGCACGCTGCGCAGCACGTGGCAGACGTAGAACCCGATCAACGACACACAGGCACTGGCCGACAGCAGATACGCCGCGGCAAAGCCGATGTGTTCGGACAACGACAGCAATAACAGGTAGAAGAACGCCAGTGCCACGCCGACCAAGGCGTATTGCACCGGGTGCACCGCGAGGCTTTTCAGCACTTCGAACAGGAAGAAGCCGGCGAAGGTCAGGACGATGAACAACAGCGCGTATTTGATCGCCCGGTCGCTTTTCAGATACTGGTCCACCGGGTCGATGAAGCTCACGCCAAAGCTGCGCCCATTGAACGCCTCACAGCTGCGTCGCAACACGCAATCATCCAGGGCTTCCTGCAGGTTGGTGGAGAAAAACGAGGTCTGCCATTCGGCGGAGAAACCCTGGTCGCTGATGTCGCGCCGGGCCGGCAGGTAGTTGCCGATGAAACTGGGGTGCGGCCAGTTGGCGGTCAACGATACCGTGCTGGTCTTGCCCACCGGCAGCACCTGCAACTGGCCGGTGCCTTGCAGTTTCAGGTCGAAGGCGAACGTCAGTTGCGTGGTTTGCCGGGCGTCCAGCGTCGGCAGCATCACATGGACGCCCTCACCCAGCCAGCCCACCTGGCTGCCGGGAACGAAGTCCAGGCGCTGGCTGCCGAGTTCGAGTTTCAAGGCGTTCTCGATACCGCGAATGTCACTGATACCCACCGCCAGGAATGGCTGGTCGAACTGGTAATCGGCGAAGTCTTCCTTGATGCCCAGTTGGGCCGGCAACGAGAAATGGCCATTGATGCGGTTGTCGGCATGGAACAGGCGCGCCTGATAGATGCCACGGGCACGCAATTCGGTCTGCACCTGGCCATCGAGTTCGAAGCGTTCCGGCAGGAAGTACAAACGCCCCCGCTCCTCCCCGACTTCCTGGTAACGCTGGTTGGTCTTTTCGTTGAGCTTCCAGGTGCGCACCACCTTGCGGTAGGGCACCACCATCAACGGCCCGCTCAATTGCTGGCTGTAGCTGGAGCTGCGGGCGATGTCTTCCAGCACGCCATCGCGCAGTTGCTGACGCTCCTGGATCACGCCGTCGATCATCAACAACGGGATCAGCAACAATAGAATCAACAGGGCGATGGCCCCGAGTTTAAAGGTCAGATTGCGGTTCATGGGACTCTCCCTGTTTGGATGGAGAGAGTCTGGAATCGGTGTGTGGGGGCTTTGTGGGGGGAATATGGAGATTGTGTGGAGAATTGGCCGCCGTTATCGCGAGCAGGCTCGCTCCCCCATCGGAATGCGCTCTTCTGTGGGAGCGAGCCTGCTCGCGATACATCCGCCCCAGTCCTAAGGCAGCCGCAAAATCACCGCCACCCCACCCTCGACATTGCCGATCCTCAAGCCGCCCCCATGCAACTTGGCCACTTCCTCAACAAAATTCAGCCCCAACCCCGTGCTCTTGCGCCCACTGTCCGGACGCGGCAGGGAATAGAAGCGCTCGATCAGGCGCGGCAGCGCATAGTCGGGAATCGCCTCGGCCTGGTTGAACAATTTGATCTCGACCTGCTCGCCCAGCCGTTCGGCGCTCAAGCGCAACACGCCCTGAGGCGGGGTGAAGTCCAGAGCGTTCTCCAACAGGTTCGCCAGCGCCTGGCGCAACAGAAACGGCTCGCCCATCAGCGCCAGATCCCCGGCAATCGCCTGCTCCACGCGCAGCTGCTTGCCTTCGATGCGTGCAGCCTGCGCGCCCAGCAACTCATCGACCAGGCTCGCCAACGGCACCGCCACCCGTTCTTCCAGCCCTTGGCGCTGTTCGACCAGTGCCAGATTCAACAAGCGCTCGATCAACTGCTGCATGCGCGCGCTTTCGTTGTCGATGTTGCTGACAAAACGCTGCCGTTGCGCCATCGGCATCTCGCCCTGCAGCAACTCCGCGGCGCCGCGAATCGCCGCCAGCGGGCTTTTCAGTTCATGGGTCAGCGTATGCACGTAGCGCTCGACATAGGCCTTGCCTTCAAGCTGTGTGCGCATCTGCTCCACAGCGCTCGCCAGTTGCTCCAGCTCACCGCCACGATAATGCGGCACCTCGACCCGGCGGCCTTCGCTCACGGCCTGCGCATAGGCGGTCAGGCGCCGCAGCGCCGCACTCAGCCACCACGACAGCAACGCCCCGAACAACAGGCCCAGGCCGATCAGCCCGGCGCCATAGGCCAGGAGCCGTCGCTCGGTGCGATCGACGTAGGGCTGCAGCGAACTGTTGGGCTTGGCCACGGTGACCACGCCGATGATCTGACCGTTATCGCGAATGGCGGCGCCCACGTGCATCACCGAAGAGCTGGCATCGTTCGGATCGCTGCGGCTGGAGCGGGCACCGTATTCACCGCGCAGGGTCAGCAGCACGTCGTTCCAGCGCGAATAATCCTGGCCGACCGCCATGCCGCTGGAGTCCAGCACCACAATCCCCTTGGCGTCGGTGACGTAGATGCGGTGGTTGACCTGATTCTTCGGCAACCCCCAGATGTTCGCCTTCGGTTGTCGTTCGCCATAGGCCTTGAGCAGTTGCGGCCAGCGATTCTGGTTGAGGGTGCCGGCCTTGAAATCGTCGCGCAGGATCTCGGCCATCAGGTTGGCCGTGTCGACCAGGGTTTCTTCGGTGGACTGGCGCACGCCGGGGCGAATTTCTTCCATCACGGTGCTGAGCACGAAATAGCCGGTCAGGCCGATGAACAGCACATAGACCAGGAAAATCCGCATCCCCAACGGCATCAGCTGTGCCCCGGGCTGTAGCTGTAGCCGAGCCCGCGATGGGTCTGGATCGGCTCGGCATCGGCCTTCACCCCACGCAACTTGGCACGCACGCTCTTGATGTGGCTGTCGATGCTGCGCTCATAACCGGCGTCGGCAGCAACGCCCAGTGCGTCGAGCAACTGCTCGCGACTGAACACCCGTTCGGGCTGTTCCAGCAGACATTGCAGCAGGCGGAATTCGTGGCGGGTCAGGGTCAGCCACTGGCTGCGATAGCTGATCTGCACCCGTTCGCTATCGATACGGAACAAGGCCGACGACGGCTCGGCCTCCACGCGCGGCGCCATGCGCTTGAGAATCGCCCGGACCCTCGCCGTCACCTCTCGGGGGCTGAAAGGCTTGACCACGTAATCGTCGGCGCCGATCTCCAGGCCCACGACCCGATCGATTTCGGCGTCCCGGGCGCTGAGGAAAATCACCGGGACTTCGCTGAAGCGCCGCAGCTGCTTGCAGGTTTCAAAGCCGGTGATGTCAGGCAGCCCGATGTCGAGAATGATCAGGTCAGCCGGCGTCTGCCGCTGATGCGCCAGCGCGTCGGCGCCCAGGCTCAGCCACGTCGTGCTGAAGCCTTCGCCCTGCAGGGCAAAAATCAGCGTATCGGCAATCGCCGCTTCGTCTTCGACAATCAGGATGTGAGGCATGGCGTCCGAGCCCGGCAATGGAGTGGGCGAACGGTGACGCAAGCCTCACATCCCGTCAATCGGGCGACGGGAAATCAGCAGTCCGGTTTGTCGGCGGTAAAGCGCCGTGCCGGATTCACCGCCGCACCAAACTCGCGAAGGGCCTTGGCACCGATCAGCAACGGGTAATTGAAGCTGCTGCGGTCGGTGAGGTTGACCTCGACGGTGCGCTTGACGTTGCCCAGGCACAGTTCCAGATCGACCACCGGGCGCTTGGTCGGCGCCGCCACTTCTTCGTCGTCGTCCTCTTCGGAGCGGGTCTTGATCTTGCTGATGCGCGCGATCTTGTGCTCGTAGACCTTGTTGCTCGCATCCTTGGTGGCGAGGCGGAAACGCACCCATTCTTCGCCATCCCGAGTGAAGGTTTCGATGTCCTTGGCCGACAGCGAGGCGGTCAGCGCGCCGGTGTCCATTTTCGCCTTGAGCACTTCACCGCCGATTTCCGGCAGCGCGATGTATTCGTATCGGCCATAAAGGGTGGGCTCGGCGGCCATGACCGGCAGGGCAACGACGGCCAAAATTGCAAGTAAAGATTTCACGTGACGGTTGTCCTTGAAAGAAGTGGCAGCGGGATTTTAGACCGTCAGTTGGCCAATCGTTCGTTCTTCAGATTGCATCGCGAGCAGGCTCGCTCCCACATTGGAACGCTGACTCCTTTGAGAACGAGCCTGCTCGCGAGGGGCTTGGTGCCTGACGATGTATTCGAGCTTGACGCCGGTCAGGTGAAACATTTGTAACCTCGCATTTGGCCTGCCACCCGAACCTGCTTATCATGGCCCGCCCAAACGCTTTCAAGAGTTGCCTATGCGCCGCCTGCTCACCGGCTGTTTCGTCGCCCTGCTGCTGTTGCTCAACACCCTGGTCCTGATCGGACCGTTGATGGTGTTTGCCCTGCTCAAGCTGGTCTTGCCGGGTCGTTTTCGCGATTACGCTTCCTGGTCGGTGATGTGGATCGCCGAGACCTGGTCGGAAATCGACAAGCTGATCTTCCGCCTGTGCATCCCTACCCAGTGGGACATTCGTGGCGGCGACGACCTGCGGCGCGACACCTCGTACCTGGTGATCAGCAACCATCAATCCTGGGTCGACATTCCGGCGCTGATCCAGACGCTCAACCGGCGCACCCCGTTTTTCAAATTCTTCCTCAAGAAAGAACTGATCTGGGTACCTTTCCTCGGGCTGGCGTGGTGGGCGCTGGATTACCCGTTCATGAAACGCTACACCAAGGCCTTTCTGGCGAAAAACCCGGAGCTGGCGGGCAAGGACCTGGAGATCACCAAGGCTGCGTGCGAACTGTTCAAACGCCAACCGGTGACGGTGGTGAATTACCTGGAAGGCACCCGCTACACCCTGGCGAAAAGCACCCAGCAGCAATCACCGTTCAGCCATCTGCTCAAGCCCAAGGCCGGCGGCGTGGCCTTCGTGCTGGCGGCGATGGGCGAACAGCTGGATGCCATTCTCGACGTGACGGTGGTGTACCCGCAGGCGAAGATTCCGGGTTTCTGGGATTTGATCAGCGGCAATGTGCCGAGGGTCATCATCGACATCCACACCCGTGAACTCGACCCGGCGCTGTGGCAGGGCGATTACGAAAACGATCCGCAGTTTCGCGAAACGGTGCAGAACTGGGTCAACCAGCTCTGGACCGAGAAGGACCAGCGCATCGCCGCCTCGCGCGCCGAGCGCCGCTGAATCAGCTGCCGGTGCCCCAGATACCGCCCAGGCTTTGCAGCAACGAACCGCCGACGCCCTGTTGACCGAGGTACTGCAGGATCACCGGGGCAAACTGGCCGATCATGCCGCTGTCCATCCCCAGGGCGCTGAAGGCGTTGTTCAGGTCATTGGTGTCCTTGACGTTGCCCAGGGCATTGTCCAGGCCGGCGGCCTTGCCATTGGAGCCCAGCAGGCTGGCGAGCGCGCCCAACTCACCGCCACCCGAGAGCTTGTCGATACCGGGCACGCTCTTGGCCAGCTCGGCGTAATCGGTGGTGCTCAACTGATTCTTGGCCAAACCCAACATCGCCCCGGTGCCGCCGACGGCTTGTTGCGGCGTCACGTCCAGCTGGCTGAGCGCCCCCAGCAGATCCGCCGTCTCCGAGGTCGGCGCCGCCTTGGTGGCGGCGTTGTCGCCCTTCATGCTCGCGATGGCATTGGCCGCGTCGCCCAAACTGAATTGCGCAAAGACCGGACTGGCGGCCAGTGTCATGAGCGATGCCAGTACAAAACCGCGTGAAACCTTCATCCAGACACCCTCAATGAAAAACCGCCCGGGAATGGGCGGCCAAAACTGCTTGTTGGACTGGTAACCCCAGGCATTGTTCCTCGTCCGCCGTCGCGGCGATCAACGGTGAAGCCGGGGCGAGAGGTTCTGCGGTGTTCTGTCGTCCATCGTCGGAACGCCGCCCGGAGCCGGCTCGCTCCCACCGGGTTTCAGGGTGTTAAGCCAATAGCATGAACACGGCAGATCCTTGTGGGAACGAGCCTGCTCGCGATAGCGGCATCCGCTCAACCTCAGCGATCAGAACTGTCCGGGGCAATCGCCGGAAAGTCTTACCCCAAGGCGAGACCTGTCAGAAAACAACCCTGTTTATCGGCGCTGTTTAAACCAGGACCTGGTTACTTCCTGAAAGCCACAAAACCTTGCGTCGTTCCCTACGGCCCGCCCAGAATCCGCCGGCTAGTGCAGCCAGGCCGAGGGCTCTATCGTTGACCCGCCACTGAACGTCAGTGGTCGGGCTTAGCGGCCCGTAAACTCAGCTGCACGTGCAACCACCGCAAAGGTCTTCCCATGCCTGCGGTTCAATGGTGGCTGTACGCAGGGCGCCTTCGGGCGCACCGGCTTTGCTGAGTTTTCCGGTCCGCTAACCTGCGTGCAGCTGCCACCCCTCTTTTGCTTAGCGGCGCGAAGGGTTGGCCTCCGTAGAGAACTCAGTCATGCGCAAGGTCAAACCTGATCCACCCGAAACCGACACCGACGAAGCCCCCCTCTCCGCCGCCGATATTCAAGCCACACCCCGCACGCCCTGTACGATGTACTTCATCAACCCCGACGTTCACGTTCAGGATTTGCTGGGCAGCGTCAGTGAATCCCTGGCTTCCGCCGCCGTCATCACCATGGACCTCGCCGACCGGGAAACCGGCCCCGGCCGCAACACCCTGCTGGGCATTGCGCAAATCGTCATGCTGGCGGAAGTCTCGGTGAACAGCGCACTGGACCAACTCGATCCGGGCGAATGATGAGGCCCTGTAGGAGCGAGCTTGCTCGCGAAAAACGTGTGATCGCCGCGGGGTATCAGTCAGCCAGCGTCATCGTTTACGACCATCGCGAGCAAGCTCGCTCCTACAGTTGATCGACGGTCGGACTATCAGATCTGCCAGTTGGCAAATTTCGACCATGCCATCCCGCCCGCTGTCCGGGCACAAAGCAAAACTCAACTCGCTCAAGGCTGAGGAAATTGGCAGGCAAGTTTCGGAAACCAACCGACGACCGACCTGACGGCCAAAAAAAGGGCGACCTCAGTCGCCCTTTTCGTTCTGCGCAGATCCCTACGCCGCACTGAACAGCTTGTGCGGATCAATCACGAATTTCTTCGGTACACCGGCATCGAACTCGCCGTAACCTTCCGGCGCCTGATCGAGGCTGATGACCTGCACGCCCACCACTTCGGCGATGTTGATGCGGTCCCACATGATGGCTTGCATCAGCGCGCGGTTGTACTTCATCACCGGAGTCTGGCCGGTGTGGAAGCTGTGGGATTTGGCCCAGCCCAGACCGAAGCGGATGCTCAGGCTGCCCATCTTCGCGGCGGCGTCGACAGCGCCCGGGTCCTCGGTGACATAGAGGCCAGGGATACCGATTTTGCCGGCCACCCGCACCACGCCCATCAGCGAGTTGAGCACGGTCGCCGGCGCTTCGTGTTTCACGCCGTCATGGCCGTGGCCACGGGCTTCGAAGCCCACGCAATCCACCGCACAATCCACTTCCGGTTCGCCCAGCAATGCGGCGATCTGTTCGTGCAGCGGTGCGTCTTTCGACAGGTCGACGACTTCAAAACCCTGGGCCTTGGCGTGCGCCAGGCGAATGGTGTTGACGTCACCGATGATCACCACGGCGGCACCCAGCAGGCGCGCCGAAGCGGCGGCCGCCAGACCCACCGGACCGGCACCGGCGATGTACACGGTACTGCCTGGGCCGACACCGGCCGTCACGGCACCGTGGTAACCGGTGGGCAGGATGTCGGAGAGGCAGGTCAGGTCACGGATTTTCTCCATGGCCTTGTCGCGATCCGGCAGTTTCAACAGGTTGAAGTCGGCATACGGCACCAGCACGTATTCGGCCTGGCCACCGGTCCAGTCGCCCATGTCGACGTAGCCATAGGCGCCGCCGGCACGAGCCGGGTTGACGGTCAGGCACACGCCGGTGTGTTGCTCCTTGCAGGAACGGCAGCGCCCGCAAGCCACGTTGAACGGTACCGACACCAGATCGCCGATTTTCAGGTTCTCGACGTCGCTGCCCTTTTCGATCACTTCACCGGTGATTTCATGGCCCAGGACCAGACCGGTTTGAGCCGTGGTACGGCCGCGCACCATGTGCTGGTCGGAACCACAGATGTTGGTGGAAACCACACGCAGGATGACACCGTGTTCAATCTTCCTGCCGCGCGGGTCCTGCATTTTCGGATAGTCGATTTTCTGTACTTCGACCTTGCCAGCGCCGAGATACACCACACCACGATTGCCAGACATGCTTTCACCTCGCTGTTGTTTTTATGGAACCGCGTTGCCCAGGCAGGCAGCGCGTTAAGTGCTCGGGTACAGATGCTGTTTCTTGTGTTGCCTGTTATGGCCCTATCGCGAGCGGGCTCGCTCCCACGGTAGACCGGTTTGAACACACAAGCCCCTGTGGGAGCGAGCCTGCTCGCGATAGCTGACTAAAGAACGACCGTGCGATTGGCGTTCAAAAACACCCTGCGTTCAATGTGATAACCCACCGCCCGCGCCAGGGTCAGCCCCTCGATATCCCGCCCTTTGGCGATCAGGTCCTCCGGGTAATGACTGTGATCCACCACTTCCACGCCCTGGGCGATGATCGGGCCCTCGTCCAGGTCGTTGTTGATGTAGTGCGCCGTCGCGCCGACCAGTTTCACGCCCTTGTTGTAGGCCTGGTGATACGGCTTGGCGCCCTTGAACCCCGGCAGCAGCGAGTGGTGGATGTTGATGGCCTTGCCATCGAGTTTGCGGCACAGCTCCGGCGACAACACCTGCATGTAGCGCGCAAGGATCACCAGTTCGGCACCGGCCTCCTCGATCACCTGCAACACCTGGCGCTCCTGCGACGGCTTGTCGTTCGGGTCCAGCGGGAAATGGTAGTACGGAATCTGGTGCCAGTCGGCCAACGGCTTGAGATCCGGATGGTTGGACACCACCGCTGCCACGTCCATCGACAACTGGCCGATGCGCTGGCGGTAGAGCAAGTCGTTGAGGCAGTGATCGGCCTTGGAGACCATGATCACCACTTTGGGCCGGTAGTGCGGCGGCGTCAGTTCGAAGACCATGCCAAAGGATTCGCCGCGCTCCTGCAGGCCGGCGCGGAATGACTGCTCGTCGAAGCCGTCGGGCTGGCGAAATTCCACACGAATGAAGAAGCGGCCCGAGAGCCGGTCATCGAAGGAATGGTGCTCGGTCACGTAGCAGCCCTGCTCGAACAGAAAGCGGGTCACCGCGTCCACGGTGCCGAGTACGCTGGGGCAGTCGGCGGTCAGGATCCATGTGTCTGGGGCGCGGCTCATAGTTGTAGCTCCTGAAACAACGATAAACGGAGTTGCTTTCTGTGGGAGCGAGCCTGCTCGCGATGGGCTTGAGAACGACGCGTTGAATCAGACACCCCGCGTCATCGTTGACGTCCATCGCGAGCAGGCTCGCTCCCACAGGTGATCGCCTTTGTCAGGCCTGCACGCTCAGGCCGTACTCGGCCGACGCGTCCTGCAACCACAGCCACCAGTAGTCCGAGAAGCTGCGACGGATCAGCAGTTCCCAGGTGTCTTCGGCGGTGTGGCGGATCACCAGTTGCGACTTGGCGAACACGGTGCCAACGGCCTTGCCCACCGGGAAGCTGTTGGGGTGCACGTCGTAGCTGGTGGACTTCATCAGCACCTGGCGCACGTTCGGGCCGCTCAGTTCGAGGATCTGCTGGCCGCCGCTGACGTTGACGATCTGGATGTGCAAGTCGCCCAGCGCCTCACGCAGTTTTTGCTCGGCCGCGAATTCTTCGCCGCTCGGCACGATCAGCAGCCATTCGTCCGGGCCCATCCATTGCAGGCTGGTTTCACCCTTGACGATCACGGTCAGCGCGGCCGGCAGTTCGATGCCCAGGGCCTTGTGCACGCCGGCGGCAAATGCGGCGTCATGGCCATCGCCACGAATCGTCAGATGGCCGAGGAGTTTCTTTTCGCGCACGATCACGCCGGCGCTCTTGCGACCCTTGCCCACCAGGCTGGCGAGGTCGGCGTGATGCAGCGACGACTCGGCCTTGGCCCCGGTGGTTGGGCGTTGTTGGTAAACATTGGCTGCGGTCATAAAGCACCTTTGCTGAATTCTGTTGTTCCGGTCCTTGTGGTGGCAGCCCCGCCGCCATCGCGAGCAGGCTCGCTCCCACAAGGGGTACGCATCTCCTGTGGGAGCGAGCCTGCTCGCGAGGGCGACCGCAGGCTCACCACAGGACCCAAGCCAATCAAACGTTCTGCCGTTCGCCTTTCGGATCGAAGAACACCGAAGAAACGATTTCCGCCTCGATCACGCTGCCGTCGGCCAGCGGGGCGAACACGCGCTCACCGATACGCTTCAGGCCGCCCTTGACCACGCCCATGGCAAACGAATAGCCCAGGGAGTTGTGCAGGTAGCTGGAGGTGACGTGACCGACCATCGTCATCGGGATCGCCTGCTTGGTGTTGAACACCAGTTGCGCACCTTCCGGCAGCCATTTGGTCGGGTCGATCGGTTTCAGGCCCACCAGTTGCTTACGCTGATCGCGCACGCAATCTTCACGGTTCATGCCACGCCAGCCGATCCACGAGAACGGTTTGGTGCGACCCACGCACCAGCCCATGTTCAGGTCGTCCGGGGTCATCGAGCCGTCGGTGTCCTGGCCGACGATGATGAAGCCCTTCTCCGCCCGCAGGATGTGCATGGTCTCGGTGCCGTACGGCGTGAGGTTGTACTGCTTGCCCGCCTCGACGATTTTTTCCAGCACGCCCATGGCGTAGTCGGCTTGCACGTTGACTTCGTACGACAGTTCACCGGTGAACGAAATCCGGAACACCCGCGCCGGCACGCCACCCACCAGACCTTCTTTCCAGGTCATGAACGGGAACGCTTCGTTGCTCAGGTCGATGTCGGTGACCTCGCTGAGCAGCTTGCGGCTGTTCGGCCCGGACAGGGTCATGGTTGCCCAGTGATCCGTCACGGAGGTGAAGTACACCTTCAGGTCCGGCCATTCGGTCTGCTGGTAGATTTCCAGCCATTGCAGCACGCGTGCCGCGCCGCCAGTGGTGGTGGTCATCACGAAATGGTTGTCGGCCAGACAGGCGGTCACGCCGTCGTCGAACACCATGCCGTCTTCTTTGCACATCAGGCCGTAGCGCGCCTTGCCCACGTCGAGCTTGGTCCAGGCGTTGGTGTAGATGCGGTTGAGGAACTCCCGCGCATCCGGGCCCTGGATGTCGATCTTGCCCAGGGTCGAAGCGTCGAGCAGGCCGACGCTGTCGCGCACGGCTTTGCATTCGCGTTTCACCGCGGCGTGCATGTCTTCACCGTTCTTCGGGAAGTACCACGGACGTTTCCACTGACCGACGTCCTCGAACTCGGCACCGTTCTTCACGTGCCAGTGATGCAGCGCGGTGAAGCGCACCGGCTCGAAGATGTGCCCACAGTGACGACCGGCCACGGCGCCGAAGGTCACCGGCGTGTAGTTCGGACGGAACATGGTGGTGCCCATCTGCGGGATGGTCACGTTCAGCGAGCGAGCGGCAATGGCCAGGCCATTGACGTTGCCGAGCTTGCCCTGGTCGGTGCCGAAGCCCAGCGCGGTGTAGCGCTTGACGTGCTCGACCGACTCGAAGCCTTCGCGGGTCGCCAGTTCGATGGCGGCGGCGGTGACATCGTTCTGCAGGTCGACGAATTGCTTCGGCGCACGGGCGGTGCTCTTTTCGTGCGGCACCTGGAACAACGCCAGGGTCGGCTCCTCGAGACGGCTCAGGGCTTTGGGCAAGGTACCCTCGACCACACCGAAACCGGCTTCACTGGCAGCGCGAGCACCGCCTTCGAAACCATCGGCCAGGGAATCGCCGAGGCCGTAGACGCCGTTGATGCCGCCGACGCACACGCGTTTTTGCGGCGCTTCACCCGGTACGAAACCGAGGATGTCTTCACGCCAGGTCGGCTTGCCACCCAGGTGCGAAGCCAGGTGAACCACCGGGCTGTAACCGCCGGAACTGGCGATCAGGTCGCAATCGAGCCATTCGCCAGGGCTGGTCACGGCGTGGGCCTTGACGTCGATCGCGGCCACGCGGGCAGCGGTCACGTGCTTGCTGCCACGGGCTTCGATCACCGCGCTGCCGGTCAGGATACGGATGCCCTTGGCACGGGCTTCTTCGACCAGCGCACCGCGCGGGTTGCTGCGGGCGTCGGCGATGGCCACCACTTGCAGGCTGGCATCGAGCCAATCCAGGGCAACACGGTAGGCATGGTCGTTGTTGGTCGACAGCACCAGTTTCTTGCCCGGAGCCACGCCGTAACGGCGAACGTAGGTCGACACGGCGCCGGCAAGCATGTTGCCCGGCACGTCGTTGTTGCCGTAGACCAATGGACGCTCGTGGGCGCCGGTCGCCAGGACCACGCGCTTGGCACGAACCCGGTGGATGCGCTGGCGCACCTGGCCAATCGGCGCACGGTCGCCGAGGTGATCGGTCAGGCGTTCGTGGATGGTCAGGAAGTTATGGTCGTGGTAGCCGTTGACCGTGGCGCGCGGCAACAGCAGCACGTCCGGGGTGTTCTTCAATTCGGCGATGACGCTGGCGACCCATTCGGTCGCGGGCTTGCCGTCGAGGCTTTCGCGGGAGTCGAGCAGGCTGCCGCCAAACTCTTCCTGCTCATCGGCGAGGATCACCCGGGCGCCGCTGCGCGCAGCCGCCAGGGCAGCCGCCAGGCCCGCAGGACCGGCGCCCACCACCAGCACGTCGCAGTGCTGGTTCATGTAGTCATAGGTGTCCGGATCGTTCTCGGTCGGCGAGCGGCCCAGGCCTGCGGCCTTGCGGATGTACTTCTCGTAAGTCATCCAGAACGATTGCGGGTACATGAAGGTTTTGTAGTAGAAGCCCGGTGGCATCAGCTTGCCGCCGACCTTGCCGAGAATCCCCATCATGTCGTTGTTCACGCTCGGCCAGCCATTGGTGCTGGTGGCGACCAGGCCCTGGTACAGCGCCTGTTGCGTGGCGCGTACGTTGGGGATCTGCGTGGCTTCGGTGGCGCCGATCTGCAGCACCGCGTTCGGTTCTTCGGCACCGGCGGCGAAAATGCCCCGCGGGCGGGAATACTTGAAGCTGCGGCCGATGATGTCGACGCCGTTGGCCAGCAGTGCAGCGGCCAGGGAGTCGCCTTCGAAACCTTTATAGGTCTGGCCGTTGAAGGTGAAGCTCAGGACTTTGTTGCGGTCGATCCGTCCGCCGTTGGACAGGCGATTGATCTGGCTCATACCTTCTCTCCCAGAGCCGTGGCGGCCGCTTTCGGGCTGTCGGTCTTGTCGGTGAATTGTGGCTTGGTGCCGATCTTGTAGGTTTCCAGAATCTCGTAGGTCACGGTGTCGCGGGTGGCGTTGAAGTACTGACGGCAACCGGCGGCGTGGATCCACAGTTCATGGTGCAGGCCACGAGGGTTGTCGCGGAAGAACATGTAGTCGCCCCACTCCTCGTCGGTGCAGCTGTTCGGGTCCAGTGGGCGCGGGATGTGCGCCTGGCCGGATGCATGGAATTCCTCTTCGGAGCGCAGTTCGCCGCAGTGAGGACAGAAGATATGCAACATGGTGGATTTCTCCTGTTAGTGGGCAACCGCAGCAGCGCCGTGTTCATCGATCAACGCACCGTTGTGGAAACGGTCGATGGAGAAAGGGGCGGCCAATGGGTGCATCTCACCCTTGGCCAGGCTCGCGGCAAACACGTTGCCCGAACCCGGTGTGGCCTTGAAGCCGCCGGTGCCCCAACCGCAGTTGAAGAACATGTTCGGGACCGGGGTTTTCGAGATGATCGGGCAAGCGTCCGGCGTGGTGTCGACGATGCCGCCCCACTGGCGGTTCATCCGCACGCGCGACAGGACCGGGAACATTTCGACGATGGCCTGGATGGTGTGTTCGATCACCGGGTACGAACCCCGCTGGCCATAGCCGTTGTAGCCGTCGATGCCGGCACCGATCACCAGGTCGCCCTTGTCGGACTGGCTGATGTAACCGTGCACGGCGTTGGACATGATCACGCTGTCGATGATCGGCTTGATCGGCTCGGACACCAGCGCTTGCAACGGATGGGATTCGATTGGCAGGCGGAAGCCGGCGAGCTTGGCCATGTGCCCGGAGTTACCGGCCGTCACCACGCCAACGCGCTTGGCGCCGATGAAACCCTTGTTGGTTTCGACACCGATGCACACGCCGTTTTCCTTGCGGAAACCGATCACTTCGGTCTGCTGGATCAGGTCCACGCCCAGGGCGTCGGCGGCACGGGCAAAGCCCCAGGCCACGGCATCGTGACGGGCCACGCCGCCGCGACGCTGGACGGTGGCGCCCATCACCGGGTAACGGGTGTTCTTCGAGCAGTCCAGGTACGGGATCTCGTCGGCAACCTGCTTGGCATCCAGCAGTTCGCCGTCGACGCCGTTGAGGCGGTTGGCGCTGACCCGACGCTCGGAATCACGGATGTCCTGCAGGGTGTGGCACAGGTTGTAGACGCCGCGCTGGGAGAACATCACGTTGTAGTTCAGGTCCTGGGACAGGCCTTCCCACAGTTTCATCGCGTGTTCGTACAGGTGCGCCGACTCGTCCCACAGGTAGTTGGAACGAACGATGGTGGTGTTGCGCGCGGTGTTGCCACCGCCCAGCCAGCCTTTCTCGACCACGGCGACGTTGGTGATGCCGTGTTCCTTGGCCAGGTAGTAAGCCGTGGCGAGACCGTGCCCGCCACCACCGACGATGACCACGTCGTAGACTTTTTTCGGCGTGGGCGTGCGCCACATCCGCTGCCAGTTTTCGTGATGGCTCAGAGAGTGCTTGAAGAGGCCGAAGCCCGAATAGCGTTGCATAGTCATTTACTCCAAAACCGCACTCAGCGATAAACCGGGAAGTCCGCGCACAGGGCCGATACCTGCTGGGCGACATTGGCCTCGACATCGGCATCGCCGAGGTTGTCGAGGATGTCGCAGATCCAGCCGGCCAGCGTGACGCACTGGGTCACCTTGAAACCGCGCGTGGTCACCGCCGGGGTGCCGATGCGCAGGCCAGACGTGACGAACGGCGACTGTGGATCATTCGGCACGGCATTCTTGTTCACGGTGATGTGAGCACGGCCGAGCGCGGCGTCTGCGTCCTTGCCGGTAAGCCCCTGGCGGATCAGGCTGACCAGGAACAGGTGGTTGTCGGTGCCGCCGGACACTACATCGTAGCCGCGTTTGATGAAGACGCCGGCCATGGCCTGGGCGTTGTCGATCACTTGCTGCTGGTAAGCCTTGAAGCCAGGCTCCAGCGCTTCCTTGAAGCACACCGCCTTGCCGGCGATCACGTGCATCAGCGGGCCGCCCTGGGCGCCGGGGAAGACCGCCGCGTTGAGCTTCTTCTCGATCTCTTCGTTGGACTTGGCCAGGATCAGCCCGCCACGCGGACCACGCAGGGTCTTGTGGGTGGTGGTGGTGACCACGTCGGCGTAGGGCAGCGGGTTCGGGTACAGGCCGGCAGCGACCAGACCAGCCACATGGGCCATGTCGACGAACAGCAGCGCGCCAACCTTGTCGGCGATCTGACGGAAACGCGGGAAGTCCAGGGTCTTGGAGTAGGCGGAGAAGCCGGCGACGATCATCTTCGGCTTGCATTCAACGGCCAGGCGCTCGACTTCGTCGTAGTCGATCAAACCGGTCTTGGTGTCGATGCCGTACTGCACGGCGTTGTACAGCTTGCCCGAGGACGACACCTTGGCGCCGTGGGTCAGGTGACCGCCGTGGGCCAGGCTCATGCCCAGGATGGTGTCGCCGGCTTGCAGCAGGGCCAGGTACACGGCGCTGTTGGCCGAGGAACCGGAGTGCGGCTGGACGTTGGCGTAATCGGCGCCGAACAGTTGCTTGGCGCGTTCGATGGCCAGCGCTTCAACCTTGTCCACGTGCTCGCAGCCACCGTAGTAGCGCTTGCCCGGATAGCCTTCGGCGTATTTGTTGGTCAGGCCGCTGCCCTGCGCTTGCATGACGCGCTTGCTGGTGTAGTTCTCCGACGCGATCAGCTCGATGTGATCTTCCTGACGTTGCTCCTCGGCATTCATCGCCGCCAGCAGTGCATCGTCGTAACCCTGGATCTGGTCTTGCTTGCTGAACATCGCGTCTCTCCCAGCGGCATCTGTGCGCCATTCGTCTCGGTGAGGCAACGGTTTTTCGACCGTGCCCTTTGATGCGATGGTATGACCGGCGCAGACAGGTCAAATGCCTACGCACGCCACGCAAAGGCGCGTTTACGACATGGCCTGACCAGGCAGTGCGAAACCTTGCGGGAGCGGGCTCAGGCGAAGATCTGGCGCACGAGCGACAGCAAAAGGAAATGCCCCGGATACAACCCATACGCCCAGCGCCGCATCGGTGGTGGTTTTACGCCCCTTGCCTGTCGCAACAGGAACAGTCCGACCCCTGGCGCAATCAGGCATGTGCCGACGGCCGCCATCGCCACGGAGCTGCCCAGTCGCACCGAGTAATACAGCACCTGCCATTGATTGGCCGCCAGGCACACCAGGCCTGGCAGCAGCGCGAAATACCAGGGACGGCGAATCACCAGCCAGATCGCCAGCGGCAACAACACACCGAAAAAACCAAACATCAAGTGCGCCGCGAACAGGGCCGCCAGCACCACGGCCACCACCGCCAGCAGCCACGCCTGAAGGCCGCGGTCCTGCCAGCCGCGCACCACGAGCAGGCCCAGCGCCAACGTGGGCATGACGTTCAGCGTGTCGGCATCGACGATGAACAACCGGTAGGGGATTTCACTCACCGCGCTGAACAGCACCAACCAGCCGAGATAGCGCCACCGGTCAGGCCTTGCACCCGAGTCCCGCGCCAGATTGGCCGCCATCGCCAGGCAGAACCAGGGAAACGCCAGACGTCCCGGCACATACAGCCAATCGGCGGAGAAACCGACATATCGCAGGTGATCGAGCACCATGCTCAGCAACGCCAGCCATTTGAGCAGATCCAGTGCCCCATCCCTGTGCGTCATGTGCATAATTGCCCGTCGTCTTTGAATTTTTTTGTCTGACGCATCCTGTGTGCTCCCCGGATGATCTTCGGTAAAGTGCGCACCATCAATGACCACGAGACGCTTCACCATAGGCGTCTCGACCACGGAAAGCAGGGCCATGACCGATAAGAGCCAACAATTCGCCAGCGACAACTATTCCGGCATCTGCCCTGAAGCCTGGGCGGCCATGGAACAGGCCAACCATGGCCATCAGCGCGCCTACGGCGACGATGAATGGACCGCCCGCGCGTCCGATCAATTCCGCAAATTGTTCGAAACCGACTGCGAGGTCTTCTTCGCCTTCAACGGCACCGCCGCCAACTCGCTGGCCCTGTCGTCGCTGTGCCAGAGTTACCACAGCGTGATCTGCTCGGAAACCGCCCACGTCGAAACCGACGAATGCGGTGCCCCGGAGTTCTTTTCCAACGGCTCCAAGCTGCTGATCGCCGGCACCGAAAACGGCAAGCTGACCCCGGACTCCATCCGCGAAGTGGCGCTCAAGCGCCAGGACATCCACTACCCGAAACCCCGTGTCGTCACCCTGACCCAGGCCACCGAAGTCGGCAGCGTCTACACCCCGGAAGAAATCCGCGCCATCAGCGCCACCTGCAAGGAACTGGGCCTGAACCTGCACATGGACGGCGCCCGTTTCTCCAACGCCTGCGCCTACCTGGGCTGCACGCCTGCCGACCTGACCTGGAAGGCCGGTGTTGACGTGCTGTGCTTTGGCGGCACGAAAAACGGCATGGCGGTGGGTGAAGCGATCCTGTTCTTCAACCACAAGCTGGCCGAAGACTTCGACTACCGTTGCAAACAGGCCGGGCAACTGGCGTCGAAAATGCGCTTCCTCTCGGCGCCGTGGGTCGGGATCCTGGAAAACGACGCCTGGCTCAAGTACGCCCGCCACGCCAACCACTGCGCGCAACTGCTGGCCGAGCTGGTCAGCGATATCCCCGGCGTCGAACTGATGTTCCCGGTGCAGGCCAACGGCGTGTTCCTGCAGCTCTCGGAACCGGCCATCGCCGCCCTGACCGCCAAGGGCTGGCGCTTCTACACCTTCATCGGCAAAGGCGGCGCACGCTTCATGTGCTCCTGGGATACCGAGGAAGAACGCGTGCGTGAACTGGCGGCGGACATCCGCGAAGTCATGGCGCGCTGACCCCGAAGCACCCGTGGGAGCGAGCCGGCTCGCGATGAAGCCGGCACTCCAGGCGCGAGTCCGCCGGCACGCCGTCATCGCCAGGCCGGACTCGCCCCCACAAACACGCCATCGGCCCGCCCTCCCCCTTCGCAACGAATGTCTTCGTCTACATTGTTTGTCGAGCCCACCTGCTCACAAAACAACAATCAGGAGCATCCGCATGTCATTGCAAGGCAAAACCCTATTCATTACCGGCGCCAGCCGCGGGATTGGCCGTGAGATCGCCCTGCGCGCGGCGCGCGATGGCGCCAATATCGTGATTGCGGCCAAAAGCGCCGAGCCACACGCCAAATTGCCGGGCACGATCCACAGCGTGGCCAAGGAAGTCGAGGCGGCGGGAGGCCAGGCGCTGGCGCTGCAAGTGGATGTGCGTGACGAGGTCGCGGTGCATCAGGCCCTGGCCCGGGCCAATGAACATTTCGGCGCCATCGATGCATTGGTCAACAACGCCGGCGCCATCAAGCTGACCGGAGTCCAGCACCTGGAACTCAAGCGCTTCGACCTGATGCACCAGATCAACACCCGCGCCGTGCTGCTGTGCAGCCAGGCGGCGCTGCCCTACCTGAAGAAGTCAGCGGGACACATCCTCAACCTGTCGCCACCGCTGAATCTGGACACCCGGTGGTTCGCCCAATACAGCCCGTACACCGTGACCAAGTACGGCATGAGCATGCTGACGCTGGGCATGAGCGAGGAATTCAAAAGCTACGGCATCAGCGTCAACTCGTTGTGGCCGCAAACCATGATCGCCACCGCCGCCATCGAGTTTCAACTGGGCTCACGGGAGTCGTTTAAACACGCCAGGACGCCGGCGATCATGGCGGATGCCGCGCATGTGATCCTGAGCAGCACCGGTCGCAGCCTGACCGGACGGCTGCTGGTCGATGAGGCAATATTGCGCGAGAACGGCGCCACCGAGTTCGAACACTACCGGTTCGCGCCCGACAGCAACGACAAGCTGATGCCGGACCTGTTTATCGATTGATCGCCCATCTCCTGTGGGAGCGAGCCTGCTCGCGATAGCGGCGCTGCGTCCACTACCGCTATCGCGAGCAGGCTCGCGCCCACAGAAGGCATAAAGCCCAGGGCGATCAAAACTCGATGCGCACATCCCCCTTCGGCACGCTGCAGCACGACAGGATGTAGCCCTCGGCTTCGTCTTCCTCGGTGATCCCGCCGTTGTGCTCCATCTCGACTTCACCACCGAGCTTCAGCACCTTGCACGTGCCGCAGATGCCCATGCCGCAAGCCTTGGGAATCAGCAGGCCGACCTTGGCCGCTGCGGCGTGCACGGTCTCGCCCGGGGCCACGCGGATGCTCTTGCCGGAGGCGATGAATTCCACCTGATGCAGGTCCGCCGCATCGACTTCCGGAGCGTCAGCGGCCTGTTCGGCCTGTTCCACGGCATCAGCACGGGCTTCGGGAGGCGTGGCACCGAAGGATTCCTCGTGATACCGCTTCATGTCGAAGCCCACCGACTCGAGCATGCGCTTGACGGCGTTCATGTACGGCGTAGGGCCGCAGCAGAACACTTCGCGCTCCATGAAGTCCGGCGTCATCAGCTCGAGCATCTTGTGGTTCAGGTAACCGCGATAGCCGGCCCATGGTTCACCCAGCCCGTGCTTCTCGCAGATCAGGTGCAGGCTGAAGTTGTCGATTCGCGACGCCATGTGCTCCAGCTCGCGGTGGTAAATGATGTCCTTGGGGGAACGGGCGCTGTGGATGAACACCATGTCGACATTGCCGTTTGTGTCGTAGAACCATCGGGCCATGGACATGCAGGGGGTGATCCCGACGCCGCCGCTGAGGTACAGCACCTTGGGCGCGGGAAAGTCGATCGCGTTGAACAACCCGACCGGGCCGTGCACCGCCAGCTCCTGGCCTTCGTGCAGGGTGTCGTGCAACCAGTTCGAGACCTTGCCGCCCGGCACGCGCTTGATCGTCACCGAGAAGCTGTACGGCACCGAGGGCGAACTGGAAATGGTGTACGAGCGCATGATCGGCTGCCCTTCGATCTCCAGCTCCAGGGTGACGAACTGCCCCGGCTTGAAGAAGAACATGATCGGCTGGTCGGCCATGAAACAGAAGGTGCGCACATCCCAGGTTTCCTGGATGACTTTGACGCAACGGACGATGTGTCGACCATTGGCCCAGGTCTGGGTGGTTACCGGGTTCAGGAAGTTGTTGGACATGCTGTTCTCCGTAGCCGATGGTCGGCCTTATGGTGGCGATTCTGCGTATAGCGCGAACCACCCATTTACCTATCAGCGACATTCACATACTTATCGCGACCAGCCCCCAACTACCGGGGGTTGCGCGTCGGGAACAGATTGGGCCATGTCGCCCATGGATAAGGTTGCGGGCAACGCCGGCCCCACACTCGCCCCATACCAAGACAGAACCTTTACACCTTGCGTAGCAACCCGCCACACCGACCACCAAGCCTTTTCGCCGGCCACGCAGATGGCCATGAGGATTAAACGATGACCGTCACTACTACCCTGAGCCTGGGCGATCCGCTGGAACCCGCACGCAAGGCCACCGCACAGATGCTGCAGGAGCGCGAACGCACCTTCTCGCTGCCGCAGCCGTTCTATTGCGACGATCGCCTGTTCGATATCGACATGCAGGAGATTTTCCAGAAAGAGTGGCTGATCGCCGGCATGACCTGCGAGATCCCGGCCAAGGGCAACTACCTGACCCTGCAGATCGGCAAGAACCCGATCATCGTGATCCGGGGCGCCGAAGGCGTGGTCCACGCCTTTCACAACGTCTGCCGTCACCGTGGCTCGCGCCTGTGCACCAGCGACAAGGGCAAGGTGGCCAAACTGGTCTGCCATTATCACCAATGGACCTACGAGCTCGATGGTCGCCTGCTGTTCGCCGGCACCGAAATGGGCGCCGACTTCGACATGAAGCAGTACGGCCTCAAGCCGGTGAATGTGAAAACCGCTGGCGGCTACATCTTCATCAGCCTGGCGGAAAACCCACCGGCCATCGATGACTTCCTGTCGACGCTCAACCATTACATGGAACCGTACGACATGGAAAACACCAAGGTGGCGGTGCAAACCACCTTGATGGAAAAGGCCAACTGGAAACTGGTGCTGGAAAACAACCGCGAGTGCTACCACTGCAACGCGTCGCACCCGGAACTGCTGAAAACCCTGCTGGAGTGGGACGACGTCACCGACCCGCGCGCCGACCAGGCGTTCAAGGACCATGTCGCCGCTTCCGCCGCGGCCTGGGAAGCCGAGAAGATCCCCTACGCTCACGCCAGCTTCGGCCTGCGTAACCGCATCGTGCGCATGCCGCTGCTCAAGGGCACCGTATCGATGACCCTGGACGGCAAACAGGGCTGCGCCAAACTCATGGGCCGCATCAAGAACCCGGACCTGGGCTCGATGCGCATCCTGCACCTGCCGCATTCGTGGAACCACTGCATGGGCGACCACATCATCGTGTTCACCGTGTGGCCGATCAGCGCCCAGGAAACCATGGTCACCACCAAGTGGATCGTGCACAAGGACGCGGTCGAGGGCGTGGACTACGACGTGGAGCGCATGCGCCAGGTCTGGGACGCCACCAACGACCAGGACCGTCGCCTGGCTGAAGAGAACCAGCGCGGCATCAACTCCACGGCGTATCAGCCTGGCCCTTACTCCAAGACCTATGAGTTCGGTGTGGTCAACTTTGTGGACTGGTACAGCGAGCGCCTGCTGAGCAACCTCGGTGCCGAGCCTGCGCCGTACCTCAAAGGGGTACCGGTTCAGGGCTGACACTACCCTTGTAGAAGCGAGGGAGACGCCTGGTTCTTGCTCGCTCCTACAAGTTCTGTACGAATTTTGATCTAGCGCATTCAACGCCACACACTCCGGGGCTTCCAGCCCTCCGCGAACAAGTTATCCACATCTCCACCCACAGCAAATGGGGACAACTGTGGATTCAACGCCCACTTTATCCGCAGAAACCAAAGAAAATCCGTGACTTATCCAAAAGCCCCGCTTTGGATAACGACTGGTCGTTTTTTGATCTAAACCCTGCAAGCCAATGTCTGCAAGGCCTGTAGCCGATCGCGAACACCTTATCCACAGAAGCGCCAACAGACTTTGGGGGCAACTTGCGCACGGCTGTGGAAAACCGCTGAAAGACTGGAAAAACAAGGGTTCCCAGCGTTTTGACAGGGTCATAATTCGAATATGGTTACTTTTTGACCAAGTCTTCGCAGGCCTTGTTTTACAAGGCCTTCAGGAGAGAGCGAACATCTTATCCACAGATGCGCCAACAGAGATTGGGGGCAACTTTGGCCGCCAGCCTGGGGAAAAAGTCTGTGAAAACCGTGACTTAGACTGGTCAATTTTCGTACGAAGGCCTGCAGGGCTTGATTTTCGTGGCGTTGCATGAAGGGTGAACATGTTATCCACAGAAGCGCTAACAGTGTTTGTGGGTAACCACCACCCGCAGGAGATTTGTTCAGGTTTCAGACCAGTGCATCAGGTAGGCCTCACCGGTGACCCGGATCATCGGATGGGGAGTGATCAGACAAGTGTCGGCGATGCGAAAGCCATGTCGCTCGTAAAAGCGCCGGGCGCCGGCATTGGCGGCGTAATCGATCAGACTCAGCCCCTTGAGGCCAAGCCGGTTGGCACGCTCATGGGCATGGTCGAGAAAGTGCTTGCCCAGCCCCTGGCTGCGCCAGCCTTCATGCAACGCCAGGCTGGAGATGTACAGGGTGTCAGGGATTTCCATGTCGGCGTAGGGCGCCAGTACCGGGTCGGTGGTCGGCTCGGCCAGCGGGTCGTGGCGCATGGCATAGCTGTGCATCATGCCGATGACCTGGCCATCGGCCTCGGCAATCAGGCAGTTCTGGTACGAGAAGTCCACATCGTCACGGGCATAACGCAGCGCCCCCACATCCAACAGGTCCTGGCCGGGAGCGGCGATCTGGCTCCAGATGTAATCGGCGGCTCCTTCGGAGGAAATCTGGAACAGACGGGCAATCTCCCGGGCGTCGCTGCGCAAGGCGGGACGGAATTCAACTGGCATTGATTTTTTCCCTTGCAGGAGCGGGCTTGCTCTGGGCGGCATGCCGACGATGGCGGTGCACCAGTCGACAGGCACGTCACTCTCAGACCACTATCGCGAGCAGGCTCGCTCCCACAGTTGTATTGAAGGTGAATGAAGTCAGCGCACCACGCCTTCTTCGATCAGCAGCTTGAGGATCGCCTCGGCGCCCGCTTGCGCGGTCACGCCCTTGAGCACTTGCCCGCCTCCGCCGCTGGCCTTGGCCGTGGCGGCCTTCATCCGGTCGGCACCGCTCTTGGCCTTGATCACTTTCAAGCGTTTTGGCCGTGGCTTGGCCGGCTGCAAGGTGGCGACCGCTAACAGTTCGTCGTCGATCACCTCGACCTCATTCGCCTGCAACACCCCGCGGCGGGCCGGGCCGTAGGCGCTCTGCCGTGGCTTGGGCGCGGCGTTATCCACGGTGGCCAGGAACGGCAGCCGCACCTTCAGGCGGCGACGCTGACCACGGGGCAGGGCCTGGAGCACCAGGGCCGAACCACCTTCGATGGATTCAACCTGCGCCAACCCGACCACCAGCGGCCAGCCGAGGCCTTCCGCCAGCAGGAACGGCAACATGCCCGAGCCTTCGCCGGTTTCCGCCTGGCTGCCGGTCAGCACCACCTGTGCCCCGGCGTCGCGCAGGTAAGCGGTCAACGCCGGCAACGCATCGGCACCCGACGGTTGCTCCAGCACATGCAACTGCTCCAGGCCCATGCCCAGATAGGCTCGCAACGCCGGCTCCGCAACATCCCCGGCATGCAGCACCTGCAAGTTGTCCCCAGCCAGTTGCAGGCCCAGTTCCACCGCCCGCGCATCCTGTTCCGCGCGGCGTGGACGGCCGGAGGTCGGGTGGGCACCGATGGACACCAGGCTGACGATTTTCGTGCTCATAACCCTTTCCTTTCCTTAAGCCGCATCGCGCTTGGCGTCGTTGCGATAAGCCGCTATCGCATCGATCAAGGCTTGAAGAAGCTCGGCGCTCTCGCCGATCACCGACAGGTCGGCCCGTTTGATCATGTCGCACCCCGGGTCGAGGTTGATCGCCACCACCTTGTCGCAGGCACCGATGCCTTGCAGGTGCTGGATCGCCCCGGAAATCCCCACCGCCACATAGACCCGCGCGGTGACCCAGGTGCCGGACGCACCGACCTGGCGGTCGCGCGCCATGAAGCCATCGTCCACCGCAACCCGTGAGGCCCCCTCGGTGGCGCCGAGTGCTGCGGCCGTCCTGTGGAAAAGCTCCCAGTCCTTGACCCCGTTACCGCCGGAGAAAATGAACTCGGCTTCGGCCATCGGAATCGCTGCCGGGTCCACCGCTACCGCGCCCAAGTCCTCGATGCGCGACAAGCTGCGTGCCACGGCTGTGGATAACTCCACCGGCAAGGCTTCGTGACGGGTCTCGCTGACCGGTTCGGCACATTCGACGGCCCCCAGGATCAACCGGGCGACCGGACGTGCGAGGTCCTGCAGCCCGGCACCAGCACGGCCGATGCACTGCTCGTCCTTGACCTGCCAGACCCGTGTGGCCGGGCGCTCGCCCAGCGCGGCGGCAAAGCGCCGGCCGAGTTCACCGCCACCGCTGCGGCTGTCCGGCAGCAGCCAGTGGCGAGGGTTGAACTGGTTATCCACAGCCCGCAGGCCCTGGATCCGTTGCTCCGGTGCATAACCACTGAATGCCTCGCCTTCGAGCACCAGCAGGCGATCGACGCCCGCCGTGGCGAAGGTGTTTTCCTTGTGTTCGCCGAAGACCACGGCCAACACCGCACCCTCCTTGCCGGCCAGCTGATGGGCAAGGCCCAGCAGGTCGCGGTCGTGACTGCTCAGGCGACCCCCGACCATGTCGGGCACCACGCCGATGTAGAACGCCGGAGCCGCCACCTGATGCAGCGGCAGTTGCACTTCCACGGTCGCCGAGCGCTTGGTCGCGCCGCCCTGCTGGACGCCGCTGCGGTCAATGCGCTTGATGCCATGCGGGCCGATGAAGCCGATGCCATGGGGGTTCTTGCGGATGACGCCATTGGGGCCCATCCAGCTGTGTTGTTCCGGCTGCATGGCCGCGTGCAGCGGGTGCAGACGGTTGCGGGCAATCCATTCGGCGCGGGGGTCGCGGCGGATAATGTCGCTCATCAGTGCACCTCCGCAGGTTCGCGTTTGGCCGGCGAGGTCGACTTCGGCGCGTCCTCTTCAAGCAGCGCGTCGGCCACCAGCTCGGCAATGTCCTTGATCAGCGGCCGGGGTTCGACCACGCCTTCGAGCATCGCCGTGCATTGCGGGCAACCCACCGCCACCAGGGCGGCACCGGTCTCGCGGATGTCTTCCATGCGCATGTCGGGAATCCGTTGCTTGCCCGGAATGTCGGTGATCGGCGCACCGCCACCACCGCCGCAGCAGCGTGATCGGAAGCCGGAGCGTTGCATCTCTTTCACTTCGATCCCGAGGGCGCGCAACACTTCGCGCGGTGCCTCGTACTCGCCGTTGTAGCGGCCGAGGTAGCACGGGTCGTGATAGGTCACGCTGTCGCCCTTGTGCTGACCGAGGTTCAGCGCGCCCGCCTTGATGATTTCCGCCATGTAGGTGCTGTGGTGCTGCACCAGGTAGTTGCCGTCGAAGGCGCCGTACTCGTTTTTCAACACATGGAAACTGTGCGGGTCGCAGGTGACGATGCGGTTGAAGCTGTACTTGGCCAGGGTCTGGATATTGCGTTTGGCAAGCAGCTGGAAGGTGGCTTCATCGCCCAGGCGGCGGGCCACGTCACCGCTGTCGCGTTCTTCCAGGCCGAGCACCGCGAAGTCGATCCTGGCCGCTTTCAGCACTTTGACGAAGGCCCGCAAGGTGCGCTGGTTGCGCATGTCGAAGGCACCGTCGCCCACCCAGAACAGCACGTCGGTGGATTTCTTCTCGCTCAGCAAGGTGAGGTTGAGGTCCGCCGCCCAGTTCATCCGCCCGCCCGGCGCAAACCCGCCCGGGTTGTCGGTGGCGATCAGGTTTTCCAGGACTTCGGCGCCCTTGTTCGGGGTCGCGCCCTTTTCCAGGGTCAGGTGGCGACGCATGTCGACGATGGCATCGACGTGCTCGATCATCATCGGGCACTCCTCGACGCAGGCCCGGCACGTGGTGCAGGACCACAGGGTTTCGGCATCCACCAGGCCGTTGACGATCGGTTGATGGGGATTGCCCGCATGCTCACCGATGGGCTTGCCGGGATACGGGCTGCCGGCAAAACTGGCATCGGTGCCGCCGGCCAGGCCGACGACCATGTCCTGGATGAGTTTTTTCGGGTTCAGCGGCTGACCGGCGGCAAAGGCCGGGCACGCCGCTTCGCACTTGCCGCACTGCACGCAGGCGTCGAAGCCGAGCAGTTGGTTCCAGGTGAAATCCTTGGGCTTTTCCACGCCCAGCGGTGCGGCCGGGTCATTGAGGTCCAGTGGTTTCAAGCCGGTGGAACGGCCACCGCCAAAACGCTCGGCACGACGGTGCCACGCCAGGTGCAGCGCACCGGCGAAGGCGTGCTTCATCGGCCCGCCCCAGGTCATGCCGAAGAACAGCTCCGACACGCCCCACAGCACGCCGGTCCCGAGGATCACCGCCAGCAGCCAGCCACCGAAGTTCTCCGGCAGAATCCCGGCCACCGGCAGGGTCACCAGGAAGAAGGATGCCGAGAACGCCAGCAGGCTTTTCGGCAGCCGCATCCACGGGCCTTTCGACAGGCGCGAAGGTGGGTTGCGCCGGCGCAGGTAAACGAAGACCGCACCGACGAACATCACCGCCGTCATCAGCAGCAGCGCATACCCGAGCAAGCGGTTATGCAGGCCGAAACCATGCACCAGAATCGCCAGCACGATGGACGCCACCGCACCACCGGCCGTGGCCACGTGAGTGTTGGCGATGTATTTGTCCCGCGCGACCACATGGTGCAGATCGACCATGTAGCGCTTGGGCATGGCGAACAGGCCACCGATCAGATCGACCTTCGAGGCTCGACCCCGGCGCCACATGGCCACCCGCCGCAACGCGCCGAGGACCGCCAGGCCCAAGGCTGCGAACAACAGGATTGGAAGAAGGGTGTTCAACATGGTGAAGCTCCCAAAGACTGCGGGGTGTAGCAGGTCGAGATGCCTTACTCGGGTTCCTGTGGGAGCGGGCTTGCTCGCGAATGCATTCTGTCAGTCACATTTTCATTGACTGATCCACCGCTTTCACGAGCAAGCCCGCTCCCACAGGGTCATGTGCCGGCCTTTAGAAATCCTTGCACAGCCGCAGCGCGTCATAGATCGCCGCGTGCACGTTACGCTGCGCCACGCAGTCGCCGATGCGGAACAGCAGGTAACCGTCGCCACTCTGCGCCAGGCTTGGCTGCGGCTTGATCGCGAACAGCGCTTCGACGTCGATCTGACCCTTGTTGCGCGAGCCTTCCTTCATTGCGTAGTAGATTTCTTCGTCCGGACGCACGCCGTTCTCGATGACCACCTGGTCCACCACCCGCTCCTCCTTGGCGCCGGTGTATTCGTTTTCCAGGACCGCCACCAGCTTGTCGCCTTCGCGGTAGACCTTCTCCAGCATCATGTCGCCGGTCATGATCACTTCCTTGGGATACATGCTGCGGTAGTAGGTCGGGAACGACGTACCGCCAATCGCCACGCCGGGCTTGATGTCGTCGGTGACGATCTCGACCTGGCTGCCCTTGTCGGCCAGGAAGTCGGCAGTGGACATGCCGGTGAACTCGCAAATGGTGTCGTAGACCAGCACGTTCTTGCCCGGTGCGACCTTGCCGTCGAGCACATCCCAGCTGCTGACCACCAGGCCTTCGGCCGCGCCCCAGTGCTCGTTCTGCTCGAGGAACGGATGGCCGCCGACAGCCAGCACCACCACATCCGGACGCAGGTCCAGGATGGTCGGCGCGTCAGCCGCCGTGCCCAGGCGCAGGTCGACTTTCAGGCGTGCCAGCTCCAGTTGATACCAACGGGTAATGCCCGCGATCTGATCCCGCTGCGGTGCTTTCGCGGCCGTGGTGATCTGCCCGCCAATGAATTCCTTCTTCTCGAACAGGGTCACGTCGTGGCCACGCTCGGCTGCGACACGGGCGGCTTCCATCCCCGCAGGACCGGCACCGACGACCACCACCTTGCGTTTCACACCGGTGGTTTTTTCGATGATGTGCGGCACGCCCATGTATTCACGGGACGTTGCGGCGTTCTGGATGCACAACACATCCAGGCCCTGGTACTGACGGTCGATGCAGTAGTTGGCGCCCACGCATTGCTTGATCTGGTCGACCTGCCCCATCTTGATCTTGGCGATCAGGTGCGGGTCGGCGATGTGCGCGCGGGTCATGCCGACCATGTCGACGTAACCGCCTTCCAGAATTCGCGTTGCCTGGTTCGGGTCCTTGATGTTCTGCGCGTGCAGCACCGGAACCTTGACCACTTCCTTGATGCCGGCCGCCAGATGCAGGAACGGCTCCGGCGGATAACTCATGTTCGGGATCACGTTGGCCAGGGTGTTGTGGGTGTCGCAACCCGAGCCCACGACACCGAGGAAATCGAGCATGCCGGTGTCGTCGTAATACTTGGCGATCTGTTTCATGTCCTCGTGGGACAGGCCATCGGGGTGGAATTCGTCACCGCAGATGCGCATGCCCACGCAGAAATCGTCACCGACCTCGGCGCGCACGGCTTTCAGGACCTCGAGACCGAACTTCATGCGGCCTTCAAAGCTGCCGCCCCATTCGTCGGTACGCTTGTTGACCCGCGGACTCCAGAACTGGTCGATCATGTGCTGGTGCACGGCCGACAGTTCGACGCCGTCCAGGCCACCGGCCTTGGCGCGACGGGCCGCCTGCGCGTAGTTGCCGATCACCCGCCAGATTTCTTCCGGCTCGATGGTCTTGCAGGTGGCGCGGTGTACCGGCTCACGGATGCCGGACGGCGACATCAGCGTTGGCCAGTTGAAGCCGTCCCAGCGCGAGCGACGGCCCATGTGGGTAATCTGGATCATGATCTTGGCGCCGTGCTTGTGCATCGCATCGGCCAGATTCTGGAAGTGCGGAATGATCCGGTCGGTGGACAGGTTCACCGAGCTCCACCACTCCTGCGGGCTGTCGATGGCGACCACCGACGAACCGCCGCAGATCGCCAGGCCGATCCCGCCCTTGGCTTTCTCTTCGTAATACTTGACGTACCGGTCGGTGGTCATGCCGCCGTCGGTCGCGTAGACCTCGGCGTGCGCGGTGCTGAGCACACGGTTGCGGATGGTCAGTTTGCCGATCTGGATCGGCTGGAACATTGCTTCGAAAGCCATGACGGGTTCCTCGACTTACAACGGCTTGACGGTGAACAAACCGTCGTCGTGGCCCTCTTCGGAGCCACCGTAGACTTGTTCGGCCACGGTGCGGATCTGGCTGCCGCGAGCGGCGAGAATCTGATCCATCGCACCGGCAAACCAACCGGTGAACATGTAGTCGACCTTGCGCCCGACCTTGCCGTAGACGTAGACGAACGCCGAATGTTCGAGCTTGACGCTGGCGGTGCCTTTGTCCAGGTCGATGTCCTGGATCTTGAACAGACCCCAGCCGCGTTGCGACAGGCGCTTCATGTAATGCTCGAACACCGCGACGCCTTCCAGGCCGTGGCACTCGGCTTCCTTTTCACACCAGTGCCAGGCGGACTTGTAGCCGGCCTTGTAGAGGATTTCGGCGTAGGCGTCGGCGCCCAGCACTTCCTCGATGCCCATGTGGTTGTTGACGAAGAAATGACGCGGCACGTACAGCATCGGCAGGGCATCGGAGGTCCAGACACCGGTTTCGCTGTCGACTTCGATAGGCAATTGCGGGGCGATCTTGGCCATGGAAACTTAACTCCAGAATAATTTTGGTGTTGCCCCCGGCGCGAATGGCCGGGGGGAAGGATTCAGAAGTGCTGCGGCTTACTCGCCCCAGACATCCTTGAGGACGTTCACCCAGTTTTCGCCCATGATCTTGCGCACCACGCGCTCGGAATGACCGCGCTTGAGCAGGGTTTCGGTCAGGTTCGGGAACTCGCCGACGGTGCGAATGCCTAGCGGGTTGATGATCTTGCCGAAACTGGTCAGGCGGCGGGCGTAGCCCTTGTCATGGGTCAGGTATTCGAAGAAGTCCTGGCCATGGCCCTGGGTGAAGTCGGTGCCGATGCCGATGGCGTCTTCGCCGACGATGTTCATGGTGTATTCGATCGCTTCGGCGTAGTCGTCGATGGTCGAATCGATGCCCTTGGCCAGGAACGGCGCGAACATGGTCACGCCGACAAAACCGCCGTGGTCGGCGATGAACTTCAGCTCTTCGTCGGATTTGTTGCGCGGGTGGATCTTCAGGCCGGAGGGCAGGCAGTGGGAGTAGCACACCGGTTTCTTCGATTCGAGGATGACCTCTTCCGAGGTTTTCGAGCCGACGTGGGAGAGGTCGCACATGACGCCGACGCGGTTCATTTCCGCGACGATTTCACGCCCGAAGCCCGACAGGCCGCCATCGCGCTCGTAGCAACCGGTGCCCACCAGGTTCTGGGTGTTGTAGCACATCTGCACGATACCGACGCCCAGTTGCTTGAACACCTCGACATAGCCGATCTGGTCTTCGAACGCGTGGGCGTTCTGGAACCCGAACAGGATGCCGGTCTTGCCCTGCTCCTTGGCCTTGCGGATGTCGGCGGTGGTGCGCACCGGAATCACCAGGTCGCTGTTCTCGCGGATCAGTTTCTGGCTGGCGGCGATGTTGTTGACGGTGGCCTGGAAACCTTCCCACACCGAAACGGTGCAGTTGGCTGCGGTCAGGCCACCCTTGCGCATGTCTTCGAACAGCTCACGGTTCCATTTGGCAATAATCAGCCCGTCGATAACGATACTGTCGGCGTGCAATTCGGCTGGGCTCATCAGGCTGTCCCCTCTTGGCGATTCATGCGCCGAATCGTGTGCCGGCGCTTTGGGGCCAGCATATGCCTCGGTGCATTGGCAGCCGGGTGCAAAAACGACAGGGGAATTGCCGAAAGCGTCAATCCGCGACAAAGGGTCGACGGCGGAGGCCTCAGGCCACCTGTTCAAGGGCTTGCGCATGGGCCAGAATTCGCGCCATTACGGGATTTGCAGCGCAAAAGGGGCGCAGGCGCAATGAAATCGATCTTACTGGCAATGGCACTGATAGCGACCGGCGTACAGGCGGCCGAAGAATCCGACAGCAATCCCTGCGACGCCGTCGAAAACGACGTCCAGACCCTGGAATGCTCGGTCTACAGCCGAACCACCGCCGAAGACCTGCTCAAGGACAACGACCAGGCCCTGACCGAACGCCTGCAAAGCGCTTATGGCAAAAACCCGACGCAACTGGCCGACATCACCGCCAAGCTCAAGAACGCCCAGCAGCAATGGCTGAAAACCCGCGACGCCGACTGCGCCGTCGAAGCCTTCCCGGCGACCAGCGGCAGCAAGGCCTTCACCATTGCCCAGAATGACTGCGTGGCACGAATGAGTGACGAGCGGTCAGAATTTCTGGAGTCGATTGGGCAGGAGTGAAACTATGAATATGGAAAACAACATGATCCCGCACGAAGTCGTCAGCCGCATCGTTGACGGAGCATTACCGGTAGAAGCCTGGCGCGAACATCTGAACCTTAGCCAGGAAGAAGTGGCCAAACGCATGGGCATCTCGCATTCGGACTATGCCCAACAGGAAACCGTTGCCAAACCGCGCAAGGCGACCCGCGAAAAAATTGCTGCCGCATTTGGCATCAAGGGCGATCAGCTCGAACTGTAAACAGCGCACCATCAGCCACTTCAGGGATTCACCATGAAAGTCTGCGGCATCGAAATCAAAGGCAGCGAGGCGATCATCGCCGTGGCGGCGCTCGACGGCCAGGCGCTGGAGCACGTCCCGCTGGCTACCAAGAAAATCGCCCTGGACGATGACGACGAGGCTGCGAACGTCAAGGTGTTCGCCGCGCAGGTCGCCTCTTTCGTTCGCGAGAACTCGGTCGACCGGATCGCCATCAAGAAGCGCAGCAAGAAAGGCGAGTTCGCCGGTGGGCCGACGACCTTCAAGATCGAAGGTATTTTCCAGCTGCTGGACAGCTGCGAGGTGACGCTGCTGTCGCCGCAGACGATCAATGCACAGGCCAAGAAGCACGGCTTCGAGCTGCCGGCGACGCTGAACAAGTATCAGCATGAGGCTTACAAGGCGGCGTGTTCGGCGTTGGTCAAGAAGTGAAGTCAAAGCCATCGGAACGAACAGGTGTGTGCCGTGCGGACACTTCAACGGCCTCCGAGGGCACCTGTTGAGCGTTGATGACCTAGTGCCCTGGCTCAACACCTGTTATTTCTGTCAGTAGGCAACCGGACAAAATCGGCGCATATGTTGGGAACCACCGTCAGTTCTCATCAAGCCTATGACTGCCAACATTCATTCCTCGACGCCGGAATTGAAGGTAAAGGACCCGCGAAGCCAGTTGGTTCGCAGCGTGGGCTACTGTCGCACTCACCCGGGAGAAATGCCGGAGTCGCGCATCACCCGCCAGGTGTACGACACGATCGGGCACCAGCGGGCGGGCTGGGACCCACGGCAATGGGCCACGGCGGGTGACCCTAATCTGACACGGGTCCATACCCTCTCCGGCGAGCCATTACTAAGCTGCAGTGTTGATTCAGGCTGGAAGCTCAGGATGCCGGGCATCGCCCACGAGCTTCGATGCGAATGGGACGGTCGGGGCATTCACCGTTGGATCGACTACGACAACCAGTTACGTCCGACCGCCTTGTCGGAGCGGGTTGGCGACGAACCACCGGTGACCAGCGAACGCATGGCCTACGGTGATAACCGTACTGAGTTCGCCTTGCGCAATCAATGCGCACGCCTGATTCGCCAGGATGATCCTGCCGGTTGCCTGCATGCCGGTGACTACGACCTCAGGGGATCAAGGCTCAGCGAAACCCGGCATTTCACCAGCGATATGTCGCTTGCCAACTGGCCAGAGCGCTGGGTTGACCGAGATGAAAAACTCATCGCGGAGGGTGAAACCACCGTCTGGCGATTCAGCGCTGTGGGCGACCTGCTGTCCCAGACCGACGCTCGAGAAAACCAACGCCTCTTTGCTTATGGCATCGCCGGCCAGGTGCTACGAATAGACATGAAACGCATCGGATTACCCAGTACCCCTTTGCTCACAAGCAGGCGTTACAGCGCAACCAGGCAGATCGAGCACGAAACGGCCGGTAACGGTGTTGAAACGACCCGTTGCCTTGACGCTCAGGACGACCGACTGCTGCGACTGACTTCCGTTCGTTCAAGCCGCGTCTTCCAGGACCTTGCCTACGAGTACGACCCCGTCGGCAATATCAACCGGATTCAGGACTTCGTGCCGGTCGCGCGATACTTCAAAAATCAACGCACTGACGCCATCAACCAATACCGATATGACTCGCTGTCACAATTGATTGAAGCAAGCGGTCGTGAATGCATCGCCAACCCGGATGAGTTAAGCACTTACAAGCAAACCTTTTCATATGATCAGGCGGGTAATTTGCTGAGCCTTGTCCATGAGGGTGTTCGGGGCTACACCCGGCAAATGGTGACCGAGCCCTCAAGTAACCGCAGCCTGGTCAAACCGGAAACGGGTGAGCCGGACTTCATCAAAAGCTTCGACAGCAACGGCAATCTGCTGGTGTTATCACCGGGCGCTCAGGCGATGCACTGGGATTGTCGCAATCGACTCAGCGAGGTCGTTCAAGTCTCGAGGCCCGTTGTCCCTGATGACGATGAACGCTATCGCTACGACAGCGGCGGCCAGCGGCTGCGCAAGGTCATCCACCGCAAGACAAAATCGGCAAGTTCGACCCGCGAGGTGCGTTATCTGCCAGGTCTGGAAATTCATTACACCGGTGATGACGAAGTGCGCTACGTGATGGGCGTCGACTCAGGCGACTGCAATGCCCGGGTCTTGCATTGGCATCAAACATCACTCGAAAACGCGGCCAATGATCAAATCCGTTACAGCCTGGGTGATCACCTCGGATCCTGCACGCTGGAACTGGACGAAAACGCCGCAATCATCAGCCATGAAGGTTATTACGCTTACGGTGAAACGGCTTGGTGGCTTGCGCGAGGTGAAACGGAGGCCAGCTGCAAAACCCATCGGTTTTGCGGGAAGGAGCGGGATGCCACCGGACTTTATTACTATGGGTTTCGCTATTACGCGCCCTGGTTACAGCGCTGGATCAATCCGGATCCGGCGGGAGATATTGATGGGTTCAATCGGTACAGGATGGTGCGCAATAATCCGTTGCGATTCAGGGATAGCCAGGGTTTGTCGCCGGTTCAACCCATTAATGATTTTGAAAGATGGCTGGTCAATCAAGGAGCGGTAATACGGTACCGTCGCGCCGACGACTTGCCTGAAGGACTGAGAGACGAGTTCGAGAGCGACTTCTCCAGCGCAATCGACTTTACGCGCGATGCGTTAAGGGCTTTAGGGCAGGAATATCTGTCAGAAGATACTAAAGATAAACTTGGCATCGTTTTTGGAAAACGAAGTAACGAGCAGTACTTGAAGATGGCTGCCGAAGCGGCGAAGGAAAAACTGGATACATTACTCTCTGCCGCAATGGAGGATTACATTAGCGGAGATCGGTTCGTGTTTGTCAGCGCTAACCCGGCAGATCCTAGTTCACAAGCATATACCCCCGTTACAAATGTAAACGCGGATAAGTTCATCTACATTCCCCCTATGATGTCGAGCGAATCAGCAACCATGAGAGCCGCTATACTTTTACATGAGCTTAGCCATGTCCATGCCGGCACTCTTGACTTCTGGTATTTGTTTGCCGCGACCTCGCGTAACGCTCAGCAAACGGCTATCGATGCTTCCGTGCAGGCCGACACCGAAGCCCCCTTCCGAGATCCCGCACGCGTCCCCGATCTATCTAGGCTCCCCGACAGCCTGAAAGCAGCCAAACTGGAGCTCGTAAAACAGGCAATCGCCAAGTACCCCGATGTGGAACGTCAGCACTCGGCTGCGCGGATTACTGTCTTCACCCACAACGCCGACAGCCTCACCGCTCTGATTCTCCAGTTCAGACCTCAGCAGACTCACTGAATCATCGGCGCCTGTGAATCGCTGGCTGCTTGGCGTACGCCACCACTACGCCGATCCTCTCTTGGACACCGCTCAAACCGCGCCCGATAACTGCGGGTGAAATACGACGGCGATTCAAACCCGCAGGCAATGCTCACTTCCAGCACGCTCATGTCGGTCTGGCGCAATAACTGCCGGGCCTTTTCCAGCCGTAACCGCAGGTAGAAGTTGCTGGGGGTGTCGTTCAGGTGCAGGCGAAACAGGCGTTCGAGCTGCCGGCGCGTCACCTTGATCGACTCGGCCAGGGCCAGGGTGGTCAGCGGCGGCTCGCTCTGCTGTTCCATCTCGCCGATCACCTGCACCAGCTTCTTGTTGCGGATGCCGTAGCGGGTGGCGACTTCCATGCGCTGGTGGTCCTTGCGCGGACGGATGCGGCCCAGCACGAATTGCTCGCTGACCTGAATCGCCAGCTCCGGACCGTGGGCCTGGGCGATCAGGTCGAGCATTAAATCGATGGAAGCGGTGCCCCCGGCGCAGGTGATGCGCCGACGGTCGATCTCGAACAGCTCCTGGGTGACGCTGAGCTGCGGATACGACTCCTTGAACGCATCGATGGCTTCCCAGTGCAGGGTCAGGCGATGACCGTCGAGCAGGCCGGCTTCGGCGAGGACGAAGCTGCCGGTGTCGATGGCGCCGAGGGTCACGCCCTCCTTGTCCAGCCGGCGCAGCCAGTGTTGCAGGGCCGGCGTGGCGAACTCCAGCGGTTCGAACCCGGCGACGACCAACAGCGTCGCGCCTTTCTTCAATGGCTCCAGCGCGGCATCGGCGTTGACCGACATGCCATTGCTGGCCAACACCGCCCCACCATCGGCGCTCAATACATGCCAGCGATACAGCTCGCCGCGAAAGCGATTGGCGACCCGCAACGGCTCGATGGCCGAGATGAACCCGATGGCCGAGAAACCCGGCATCAACAACAAGTAGAAATCCTGGGACATGGAGCGCACTCGATTTCAGGTCACGAGAGGCGGGAAGCGTTTCGACGTTGATACGCCACTTGCAAGCGGCATTCAAGAGCACAGGTCGCTGCAGTGCAAGAGCGGGTCGCCGCAGTGCGTTTTTACCGGGGCTAGGCTGCGTAACGTTGGCATCACCGGCGCACAGACGCCGGAATCCACAATAAACGAACTGCCGAGGAAACCTGAGATGAAACGACTGATCAGCAGCTGTGTTCTTGCACTCAGCGGTACCGCTTTCCTGAGCGCCAGCGTCATGGCGGCCGAACCTGCGTCGTGCCAGAACGTGCGCATGGGCGTCGTGAACTGGACCGATGTGATCGCCACCAGTGCCATGACCCAGGTTCTGCTCGACGGCCTCGGCTATAAAACCAAACAGACCAGCGCCTCCCAGCAAATCATCTTCGCCGGCATCCGCGACCAGCGCCTGGACCTGTTCCTGGGCTACTGGAACCCGCTGATGACCCAGACCATCACACCGTTCGTCGACGCCAACCAGGTCAAGGTGCTTGATGCGCCGAGCCTGAAAGACGCACGCGCCACCCTCGCCGTGCCGACCTACCTTGCCGACAAGGGCCTGAAAACCTTCGCCGACATCGCCAAATTCGAAAAGGAGCTGGGCGGCAAGATCTATGGCATCGAGCCAGGCTCGGGCGCCAACACCCAGATCAAGGCCATGATCGCCAAGAACCAGTTCGGCCTCGGCAAGTTCCAGCTGGTCGAGTCCAGCGAGGCCGGCATGCTCGCCGCCGTGGACCGCGCCGTACGCCGCAAGGAGGCGGTGGTGTTCTTCGGCTGGGCGCCGCACCCGATGAACGTCAACGTGCAAATGACTTACCTGACCGGCAGCGACGACGCCCTGGGCCCGAACGAAGGCATGGCCACCGTGTGGACTGTCACCGCCCCGACCTACGCAGAGCAATGCCCGAACATCGGGCGCCTGCTGACCAACCTGACCTTCACCGCCGAAGACGAGAGCCGGATGATGCAGCCGCTGCTGGATCACAAGGACGCACTCGAATCGGCCAGGCAATGGCTCAAGGATCACCCGCAAGACAAAGCGCGCTGGCTTGAGGGCGTCACCACCTTCGACGGCAAGCCGGCGGCTGAAAACCTGAAACTCACCAGCAACTGAATCATCCGAACCTGGCCACCGATTCGCAGCCCGAGGGGCTGCGAACGGCACCACCACGCCCGGCTTTTCACCCGGAAAGCTTTCACCTCAAGCACTCGCCTGTAAGGAACCACCCATGAACCACGACGTCATCATCACCTGCGCACTCACCGGTGCTGGCGACACGACCGCCAAGAGCCCGCACGTGCCGGTCACCCCGAAACAAATCGCCGCGGCCGCCGTGGAAGCCGCCAAGGCCGGTGCCACTGTGGTCCACTGCCACGTACGCAACCCCGAAACCGGCAAGTTCAGCCGTGACGTGGCCTTGTACCGTGAAGTCATGGAACGCATCCGCGAAGCGGACATCGACATCATCGTCAACCTCACCGCCGGCATGGGCGGCGACCTGGAGATCGGCGCGGGTGAGAACCCCATGGAGTTCGGCCCGAACACCGACCTGGTCGGACCGCTGACCCGCCTGGCCCACGTCGAGGAACTGTTGCCGGAAATCTGCACCCTCGATTGCGGCACCCTGAACTTCGGCGATGGCGACACCATCTACGTGTCGACCCCGGCGCAACTGCGCGCCGGTGCCAAGCGCATTCAAGAGCTGGGCGTAAAAGCCGAGCTGGAGATTTTCGACACCGGTCACCTGTGGTTCGCCAAGCAGATGATCAAGGAAGGCCTGCTCGACGATCCGTTGTTCCAGCTTTGCCTGGGCATCCCGTGGGGTGCGCCGGCGGACACCACCACCATGAAAGCCATGGTCGACAACCTGCCGGCGGACGCGGTCTGGGCCGGGTTCGGCATCGGGCGCATGCAGATGCCGATGGCCGCGCAGGCCGTACTGCTCGGCGGCAACGTGCGGGTCGGGCTGGAGGACAACATCTGGCTGGACAAGGGCGTACTGGCGACCAACGGCCAACTGGTCGAGCGCGCCAGCGAAATCCTCAGCCGCATGGGCGCCCGCGTCCTGACCCCGGCCGAGGGCCGCAAGAAAATGGGCCTGACACAGCGCGGTTGATCCCCACCTTACGCAACCCCCTGTGGGAGCGAGCCTGCTCGCGAAAATGGTACGACCGACGCTTTTCTGCGCCTGGAACACCATCGCGAGCAGGGACCAGGCGTCCCCCTCGCCACCACATGAAGTCACCGAATTCATTCAGGAAGTCACCATGACCTTCATCACCAACATCAAAACTTTCGCCGCCCTGGGCAGCGGTGTCATCGGCAGTGGCTGGGTGGCCCGCGCCCTCGCCCACGGCCTCGACGTGGTGGCCTGGGACCCGGCTCCCGGCGCCGAAGCGGCACTGCGCAAACGCGTGGCCAATGCCTGGGGAGCGCTGGAAAAACAGGGCCTGACGCCCGGCGCCTCGCAGGACCGCCTGCGCTTTGTCAGCACCATCGAAGAATGCGTGCGCGATGCCGACTTCATCCAGGAAAGCGCCCCGGAACGCCTCGAACTGAAACTGGAACTGCACAGCAAGATCAGCGCAGCGGCCAAACCCGACGCACTGATCGGCTCCAGCACCTCGGGGCTGTTGCCGAGCGAGTTTTACGAGAGTTCGACCCATCCGGAACGCTGCGTGGTCGGCCACCCGTTCAACCCGGTCTACCTGCTGCCACTGGTGGAAGTGGTGGGTGGCAGGAACACCGCACCCGAAGCGGTGCAGGCGGCGATGAGCGTCTACGAATCCCTGGGCATGCGCCCGCTGCACGTGCGCAAGGAAGTGCCGGGCTTCATCGCCGACCGCCTGCTCGAAGCGCTGTGGCGCGAGGCGCTGCATCTGGTCAACGACGGCGTGGCAACCACCGGTGAAATCGACGACGCGATCCGCTTTGGCGCGGGCCTGCGCTGGTCGTTCATGGGCACCTTCCTGACCTACACCCTGGCCGGTGGCGATGCCGGCATGCGTCACTTCATGGCGCAGTTCGGCCCGGCGCTGCAGTTGCCGTGGACCTACCTGCCGGCACCGGAGCTGACGGAAAAGCTGATCGATGACGTGGTGGACGGCACCGGCGAACAGCTGGGCAAACACAGCATTTCGGCACTGGAGCGCTATCGTGACGATTGCCTGCTGGCCGTGCTCGAGGCGGTGAAAACCACCAAGGCCAAGCACGGGATGAGCTTCAGCGAATAACAGGCCCGGCCCCATCGCGAGCAGGCTCGCCCCCACAAGGACAACGCGGTCAACTGTGGGAGCGAGCCTGCTCGCGATGAAGACGGTGCAATCACCAAACCTTCTGGATCAGCCGACATGCCCTTCCTCACCACCTACCAGACCCGCATCATCCCCGACTGGGTCGACTACAACGGCCACCTGCGCGACGCGTTCTACCTGCTGATCTTCAGCTACGCCACCGACGCCCTGATGGATCGCCTGGGCATGGACAGCCACAACCGCGAAGCCAGCGGCCACTCGCTGTTCACCCTGGAACTGCACCTCAATTACCTGCACGAAGTGAAGCTCGACGCGGACGTCGACGTGCGCACGCAGATCATCGGCCACGACAGCAAACGCCTGCACCTTTATCACAGCCTGCACCTGGCCGGTGACGACAAGGAACTGGCAGGCAACGAACAGATGCTGCTGCACGTCGACCTCGCCGGGCCGCGATCCACCCCGTTCAGCGAGACGACACTGGCCAGCCTGCAAGCCATCGTCGCCGACCAGGCCGACCTGCCGGCTCCCGACTACATTGGCCGGGTGATCGCTCTACCGACAAAAAAATAATCAGGAGATCGCCATGAACAACGCCGCAGCGCTCGCCGACTTTCGTACCTATCCGTTGATCAGCGCGCTGAATGGCGTGCAGGCCCTGGCGGATCGTGTTCTGGTCAAGTGGGCCGACAACCGCGTCAGCCCCTTCCATCATCAATGGCTGCGGGACAACTGCCCGTGTGTGCAATGCGTCTACACCGTGACCCGTGAACAAGTGCTGGAAATCGTTGACGTCGCCCAGGACCTGACGGCCACTGACGCCGGTATAGACGGTCAAGGTTGCCTGAGCATCGACTGGCAGGATGGTCACCACAGTCGCTTCGACCCCGGATGGTTGCGGGCGCATGCCTACGATGACGAATCCCGCGCCGAGCGCCTGGCCAGCAAGCCCGGGGCCAGGCTCTGGCACAGCGATCTGGCGCTGCCGGTCTTCGAATATTCGGCGCTGATGAACGACAACTCTGCGTTGTTGCAATGGTTACTGGCCGTGCGCGATGTCGGCCTGACCCAGGTGCGCGGCGTGCCCACCGAGCCCGGCTCGCTGAAGCTGATCGCCCAGCGGATCTCGTTCATCCGCGAGAGCAATTTCGGCGTGCTGTTCAACGTGCAATCCAAGGCCGACGCCGACAGCAACGCCTACACCGCCTTCAATCTGCCCCTGCACAGCGACTTGCCGACCCGCGAGTTGCAACCGGGGCTGCAATTCCTGCATTGCCTGGTCAACGACGCCGAGGGCGGCGAGAGCATTTTCGTCGACGGTTTTGCCATCGCCCAGGCGTTGCGCGAGGAAGACCCCGGGTCGTTTCAGGCGCTGTGTGAAATCCCCGTGGAGTTCCGCAACAAGGACCGCCACAGCGACTACCGCTGCCTCGCGCCGATCATCGCGCTGAACGCCCTGGGGCAGGTGTCGGAAATCCGCATGGCGAACTTCCTGCGCGGGCCGTTCGACACCTCGGTGGAGCAGATGCCCACCCTTTACCGGGCTTATCGGCGGTTCATCGAAATGACCCGCGAGCAGCGCTTTCGGGTGATGCAAAGGCTCAACCCGGGCGAGCTCTGGTGCTTCGACAACCGGCGCACACTGCATGCGCGCAATGCGTTTGACCCTGCCACCGGGGCGCGGCATTTCCAGGGGTGTTATGTGGATCGCGATGAGCTGTTGTCGCGGATCCTGGTGTTGCAGCGTTAGACAGAATCAACCTCATCGTCGGAACGCCGCCCGGAGCAGGCTCGCGATGGGGCCCACCCAAACCCCACAAAACCCCAGGATTCACGGACAAAAAAAGCCCCGATGCAAGCCGTGACAGGATCGGGGCAGAGGGTACTGTTGAGGAGCCGCCATGCGAGGGTGACCAAACCTTCGTGAAGCAAGCTGGGTCCAGTGTGCCCAGTCCCTGACAAGGCAAGTTAGCCGAAAACGACCTGTTCATAGTCATTGCGGCCATTGCGACAAATCGCCCTTGCCGCCACCCATCGCCCCTACCAGAATCGAGCCACGACACCGTTCCCGGAAGAAGGATTTGCGCCATGATGCATGCCGATTTGATCGATCAGGAAGACCTGTTGGGCCAACTCAAGTCATTGGGTTTTCAAGTACCGAATGGCTCGACTGCCGAGCAGGCCTGCGAGTGTGCCGTGCGCGGCTTGAACGATGAGCGGGCGATGACGTTGCGCACCATGGTCAAGCAGATGTACACCAGCAGCGCGACCATCCTGCCGGCGGTGCGCCAGGCCATCGACAAGCAACTGCTGCCGGCGCTGGCGGCGTATCAACAACAGGGCCGTAGCGCCTGACACATCCATGCATGAGCAGCTTCGCACCGTCGCTCCCACTGTGATCCGGTCTCGGAACCTTGGGAGTGACGGTGCGAAGATTCCACCTGTTCGCGATGCGGTTTAAAGCCTCACACTGGCAAAGGTCGACTCGTTGCGCGCCTGGCTCAACGCCGACAACGGCCCGGACAGCGGCGACAGTACCAACGCTTGCGGCAGTGGCATCAATGCCACTTGTTGGGTGGTGTTGGAGCCCACGCGTTCGTCACGCGGTGGAATGCCGAAGTATTCGCGGTAGCACTTGGAGAAGTGCGGCGTGGAGACGAACCCGCAGACCGACGCCACTTCGATGATCGACATCGGCGTTTGCTTGAGCAACTGGCGAGCGCGGATCAGCCGCAGTTTCAGGTAGTAACGCGACGGCGAGCAGTGCAGGTATTTCTGGAACAGCCGCTCGAGCTGACGACGGGAGACGGCGACGTACACCGCCAGTTCGTCGAGATCGATCGGCTCTTCGAGGTTGGCCTCCATCAGCGCGACGATTTCCTGCAGCTTCGGCTGGTTGGTGCCCAGCATGTGCTTGAGCGGTACACGCTGGTGATCCTGCTCGTTGCGGATACGCTCGTAGACGAACATCTCCGAAATCGCTGCCGACAGTTCGCGACCGTGGTCACGGCTGATCAGGTGCAGCATCATGTCCAGTGGCGCGGTGCCGCCGGAGCTGGTGAAACGGTTACGGTCCAGGGTGAACAGGCGGGTGCTCATGGCCACACGCGGGAAGGCTTCCTGCATCGAGGCCAGGCATTCCCAGTGCACGCTGCAATCGAAACCGTCCAGCAGGCCGGCGCAGGCCAGGGCCCAGCTGCCGGTGCAGACCGCACCCAGACGCTTGGACTGCCGCGCCTGGCTTTGCAGCCACGACACGTGCTCACGGGTCACGGTGCGTTGAATACCAATACCGCCGCAGACAATGATGGTGTCCATGGCGGGGGCTTTGTGCATGGAGGCGTCGGGGGTGATCTGCAGGCCGTCACTGGCCCAGACCTGGCCGCCGTCGACGGTGAGCGTGGTCCAGCGATACAACTCGCGACCGGACAGCTGATTGGCCATGCGTAGCGGTTCTACGGCAGAGGCCAGGGAAATCAGCGTGAAATTGTCCAGCAGCAGAAAGCCGATGGATTGAGGCGCACGGTTCTGGGGTTGGGCCCCGGAGTTGAACGACGTCATCGCGGTATCTCCTCACACAAAGCGGGTGATGGCCTCAGGCGGAGGCTCTTGTTATTGCCATCGTTCTCGCACTGGAGACGGGCTTTGTAATGACAGAGCAAATGCCATGCCTAAATTTGAATGCGCGTTCAATAAATCCTGAAAACGACCTGTCGACCGGTCTATATAAGCCGTGCCACGAGTGGGGGTAATAAGTGCCATCAATGGCGCAAAGGGCCCTGCCCAGAAGGCTGTGAGCAGATCGGTAGCACTTGTGGGAACTGGGCTGCGGGCGTTCGGGAGAGAGTGTCACCCAAGGCGCGGGGCGACGGGCGGAAGCGGGGGGCATTCAACCCGGCCGGGGATGAGGCCATTTATCTGTAAGCGACGCGCTAAAAGGTGGCGCATGTTTGTGCAGGTGTTCGATTTGCGCGCAGTTTTGACTGGTCCGGCGCATCGCGAGCAGGCTCGCTACCACCGGGTTTCGGTGTGCCTGTTATCGGGAACACACCTCAAAATACCTGGGGGGAGCCGGCTGGCGATTGGCTCAACGCGGCGTCAGCACTCCACCGCACTCACCGCCAACCCGCCCCGCGATGTCTCTTTATATTTGTCATGCATATCCGCGCCGGTATCGCGCATGGTGCGGATCACCCGGTCCAGGGAAATGAAGTGCTGGCCGTCACCGCGCAGCGCCATCTGCGCCGCGTTGATCGCCTTCACTGCGGCAATCGCGTTGCGCTCGATGCACGGCACCTGCACCAGGCCGCCCACCGGATCGCAGGTCAGGCCCAGGTTGTGTTCCAGGCCGATTTCCGCCGCGTTGCACAACTGCTCCGGCGTGGCCCCGAGGATTTCCGCCAAGCCCGCCGCCGCCATGGCGCAGGCGGAGCCGACTTCACCCTGGCAACCGACTTCGGCACCGGAAATCGACGCGTTCTTCTTGCACAGGATCCCCACCGCTGCCGCGCCGAGGAAGTAGTCGACCACGTTGGCGTCTGTCACCGCCTCGCTGAACTTCATGAAGTAATGCAGCACCGCCGGAATGATCCCCGCCGCGCCGTTGGTCGGCGCCGTCACCATGCGTCCGCCGGCGGCGTTTTCCTCGTTGACCGCCAGGGCAAACAGGTTGACCCATTCCATGGCGCTCAAGGTCGAGCCGATCACGTTGGGTTTGTTCAGCTCCTGCAGGCTGCGGTGCAGCTTGGCCGCACGCCGACGCACGTTCAGGCCGCCGGGCAGGATGCCTTCGTGCTTGAGCCCGTGTTCGACGCACTCCTGCATGGCGCGCCAGAGCTTCATCAGACCGGCACGGATTTCATCCTCGCTGCGCCAGACCCGCTCATTGGCCATCATCAGTTCGGCCACGCGCAGGTTGTGCCGCTTGCAAAGCTCGAGCAGCTCGACGGCGCTGGAAAAATCGTAGGGCAGCTCGGTGCGATCCAGATCCACCACACCGCTGCGGGCTTGCGCTTCATCGACGACAAAGCCACCGCCGACGGAATAGTAGGTGTCGCGGTGCAGCTCGCCGTCGGCGCCCTCGGCAACCAGGGTCATGGCGTTGGGATGGAACGGCAGGTTTTCATCGATCAGGCGCATGTCACGCGCCCAGATGAATGACACCGGCAGGCGACTGTCGAGCAACAGCGTGTCGGTTTCGCGCAGGGTCGCGATGCGGATGCCGATTTGCGACGGATCGATCGCATCCGGCCACTCCCCCATCAGCCCCATGATCACCGCGTTGTCGCTGCCGTGTCCGATGCCGGTGGCCGACAACGAACCATAGAGCTGCACCTCGACACGCCGCACCTGCTCGAGCAGCCCTTGCTCACGCAACCCCTGCACGAACAGCGCCGCGGCGCGCATCGGCCCGACGGTGTGCGAACTGGAAGGACCGATGCCGATTTTGAACAGGTCGAAAACGCTGATAGCCATTGCTGCCGAACTCCTGGATGTGCCAACTCCAGGCGCAGAAGCGCCCGGTGACGGAGCTGCTACGCTCAAGCTGCAATCCGCCGAGATGGCCGCATCATCAGGCTTTTGCGGTGACGTGCGACGTCTCGAACCGACGCACTCATGTCCACAAACGCCGCTGGCGTTTTACGCCATGTTTCGCCGCTTTTTTGCGGCTCAGCGCGGCAAATGGGCCTGAAAAAATCTGTAAACGACGTCACCGACACTGGATGCGACCCTCCCTGTACTGGTTACGACGCACCCTGTAGGCGTCAGATTTTCACTGGTACATGATCTTATCGACTCGATTGCAAGGCGCTGCGGTAGAGCTGTCACAAGAACGCCACCCAACCGCAACCCATAAGTGCGGTGGTCCCAGTCGGAACACTGCCAAAAAAAAACACCAAGGAGTCCATTCATGAAAGGTTCCCCGTCGTTGTTGTTGGCCGCCATGCTGAGCCTGCCGTTTCTGGCGCAAGCCGCCGAACCGGCCCAATGCAATACCGTGAACTTCTCCGATGTCGGCTGGACCGACATCACCGCGACAACCGCCACCACCAGCGTCGTGCTCAACGCACTGGGCTACAAGACCAAGACCACCATGATTTCCGTACCGGTGACCTACAAGTCCCTGGCCGACGGCAAGAACATGGACGTTTTCCTCGGCAACTGGATGCCGACCATGGAAAACGACATCAAGGCCTACCGCGACGCCGGCACCGTTGAAACCGTGCGCACCAACCTCAAGGGCGCCAAGTACACGCTGGCCGTGCCTCAGGCCCTGTACGACAAGGGTCTGCACGACTTCGCCGACATCGCCAAATTCAAGAAGGAACTCGACGGCAAGATCTACGGCATCGAGCCCGGCAACGACGGCAACCGCCTGATCCAGAGCATGATCGACAAGAACGCCTTCGGCCTCAAGGACGCGGGCTTCAAGGTCGTCGAATCCAGCGAGGCGGGGATGCTGTCGCAGGTCGACCGCGCGCAGAAACGCGACACCGCCGTGGTTTTCCTCGGTTGGGCGCCGCACCCGATGAACAAGCGCTTCAAGATCCAGTACCTCACCGGTGGCGATGATTTCTTCGGCCCGGATTTCGGTGCCGCCACCGTGGCGACCAACACCCGCAAGGGTTACGCCGAGGAATGCAGCAACGTGGGCCAGTTGCTGAAAAATCTGGAGTTCACCGTCGACATGGAAAGCGAACTCATGGGCAACATCCTGGACGACAAGATGAAGCCTGACGCGGCCGCCAAGGCCTGGCTCAAAAAGAACCCACAGGTCCTCGATACCTGGCTCGCTGGCGTGACCACCATTGACGGTAAACCTGGCCTGGAGGCCGTGAAAGCCAAGCTCGCGCAGTAAATCGCTTATGCCGGGCGGGCCTGCCCGCCTGGCTGTTTATTCCTTGCATGCGGACGTTCACTACCATGCTGATTGATCAGAAAATACCTCTAGGCCAGTACATCGCGGGATTCGTTGAATGGTTGACGCAACACGGCGCCAACACCTTCGACGCAATCGCCGTGTCACTGGAAACGATGATCCACGGCGTGACGTTTGCGCTGACCTGGTTCAACCCGCTGGTCTTGATCGGCCTGATTGCCCTGCTGGCACACTTCATCCAGCGTAAATGGGGCCTGACCGCCTTCGTCGTTGCCTCCTTTCTGCTGATCCTCAACCTGGGGTACTGGCAGGAAACGATGGAAACCCTCGCCCAGGTCATGTTCGCCACCCTGGTCTGCGTACTGATCGGCGTGCCGCTGGGCATCGTCGCCGCGCACAAACCCATGTTCTACACTCTAATGCGACCGGTACTCGATCTGATGCAGACCGTACCAACCTTCGTATACCTCATTCCTACCCTGACCCTCTTCGGGCTGGGTGTGGTCCCGGGTCTGATTTCGACAGTGGTGTTCGCGATTGCCGCGCCCATTCGCCTGACCTACCTGGGTATCCGCGATGTTCCACAGGAACTGATGGACGCCGGCAAGGCCTTCGGCTGCTCGCGTCGCCAACTGCTGACAAGGATCGAACTGCCCCACGCCATGCCGAGCATCGCGGCCGGCATCACCCAGTGCATCATGCTGTCGTTGTCGATGGTGGTGATCGCGGCACTGGTGGGCGCCGACGGACTCGGCAAACCGGTGGTCAACGCACTGAACACTGCTGATATCGCCCTGGGCTTCGAAGCGGGCCTGGCGATCGTATTGCTGGCGATCATGCTCGACCGTATCTGCAAACAACCCGACGCTAAAGTAGGGGGTGACGCATGAGCATTATTCGCTTCGAAGACGTCGACGTAATCTTCACCAAGGATCCGCGCGAGGCACTCAAGCTGCTGGATCAGGGCATGACCCGTAACGAGATCCTGAAAAAGACCGGGCAGATCGTCGGTGTCGAGAAAGCCAGCCTGGATATCGAGAAAGGTGAAATCTGCGTATTGATGGGCCTGTCCGGCTCCGGCAAGTCCAGCCTGCTGCGCTGCATCAACGGCCTCAACACCGTCAGCCGCGGCAAGCTGTTCGTCGAGCACGAGGGCCGACAGATCGACATCGCCTCCTGCAGCGCTGCCGAACTGAAGATGATGCGCACCAAACGCATTGCAATGGTGTTCCAGAAGTTCGCCCTGATGCCCTGGCTGACGGTGCGCGAGAACATCAGTTTCGGCCTGGAAATGCAGGGTCGTCCGGAGAAGGACCGCAGGAAACTGGTCGATGAGAAACTCGAACTGGTGGGCCTGACCCAATGGCGCAACAAGAAGCCCGACGAACTGTCCGGCGGCATGCAGCAACGCGTCGGCCTGGCCCGCGCCCTGGCGATGGACGCCGACATCCTGCTGATGGACGAACCGTTCTCGGCCCTTGACCCGCTGATCCGCCAGGGCCTGCAGGACGAGTTGCTGGAACTGCAACGCAAGCTGAGCAAAACCATCGTGTTCGTGAGTCATGACCTCGACGAAGCCCTGAAGCTGGGCAGCCGCATCGCGATCATGAAAGACGGGCGGATCATCCAGTACAGCAAGCCTGAAGAAATCGTGCTCAACCCGGCGGATGACTACGTGCGCACCTTCGTCGCGCACACCAACCCGCTGAACGTGCTGTGCGGACGCAGCCTGATGCGCACCCTGGACAACTGCAAGCGCATCAACGGCTCGGTGTGCCTCGATCCGGGCGGCGATTCGTGGCTGGACCTGGCGGAAGGCAACACGATCAAGGGCGCCCGCCAGAACGGTGCCAGCCTCGATCTGCAGAACTGGGCACCCGGGCAGGCCGTGGAAGGTCTGGGTCGCCGGCCGACGCTGGTGGACTCCAACATCGGCATGCGTGACGCGCTGCAGATCCGTTACCAGACCGGTAACAAACTGGTGCTGCACGACAACAACAGGGTGGTGGGGATCCTCGGCGACAGCGAGCTGTACCACGCACTGCTCGGCAAGAACCTGGGTTAAGGCAACAGACACGAAAACGCCGCGAGAGGATCGCGGCGTTTTTGTTTATGGCTTATCGCGAAGAATGCGACGCGGTGCTCAGACAGAAACACCGCATCCCTTCACCCCTCAGCTATACACCCGGCCAAGGAGTTGCCGATGGCTTTCAAACTGATCGAGCACGTCACGGGTGATCTGCTCCTGGGTGAAGCCCATCAAGTCGTAGTCCTGGCTACCGTTGTGCAGGTACACCTCGGCGCGGTAGTAGCGGGCCCGGGGCTCGTCCGCGCTGTGCGCCGGCACCGTGTCGCTGGCGGCGGCCAGGTAGCCGTCCAGGCTGACTTCGTAGACGAACGGGTTGCCCTCTTCCATCTCGATCCGCAGGCCAATGCAGCGTTTGGCCTTGCCCAGCAACGTCTGCACGTCCAGGCCTTTGCCACGCAGTTGAACCACCGCCTCCTCCAGCGCCGGGCTGACATGCTTGTCCATGAAGCGTTGCACGATCGACTGGTTCGGTTGCAGGTCCAGCTGGGTCAGGCGTTCACTGAAACCACGGCGACCGCGCGCCGCCAGTTCCGCTTGCTCCTGTTCGATCTGCTTGTCCTGGCGCATCGCCTTGTGCAGGCCGAACATGAAGCACACCAGCACCACCGAGAAGGGCAGGCCCGCCAGCACGACCATGGTTTGCATGGCTTCGAAATTACCGGCGAACAGCAGCCCGATGGTCACCAGCGTGATCACCACCGACCAGAAGATCCGCAGCCAGTGCGGCGCATCCTCGTCGACATTGCCGCCCTTGCACGAAAGGTTGGCCATCATCACCGCCCCGGAATCCGCCGGGGTCAGGAACAGCACGAAACCGACGAAAATCGACACGCCGATCACCACCTTCGACGCCGGGTAATGTTCAAGAAGCTGATAAATCGCCATGGAAGGCTGTTCCAGCGCGGTTTTGCCGAGTTCCACCGCACCGTGGTTCATCACCAGGTCCAGCGCCGAGTTGCCGAAGATCGACAGCCACGCCAGGGTGAAACCCAACGGGATCAGCAACACGCCAGCCACCAGTTCACGCACCGTGCGACCACGGGAAATACGCGCGATGAACATGCCCACGAACGGTGCCCAGGAAATCCACCAGGCCCAGTAGAACAGGGTCCACAGGCCCAGCCAGCGGTCGGACTTGGCGCTGTCGCCTTCATAGACGTACAGGTCGAAGGTCTTGAGCACCACGCCGTTCAGGTAATCGCCGACGTTCTGCACGAAACCGTTGAGCAGGTGCAAGGTCGGGCCGAACAGCAGCACGAAAATCAGCAGCCCGCTGAACAGCACGATGTTCAGGTTGGACAGCCGACGAATACCGTTTTCCACGCCGGACACGGCGGCGATGGTCGCCACGGTGCTCATCACGATGATGACGATCAGCAGGTTGGTGTTGCTGTGCTCCATGCCGAACAGGTTTTCCAGGCCCGACGACACTTGCAGCGAACCGATCCCCAGGTTTGTCACCAGCCCCAGCAGGGTCACGAACATGCCGAAGCCGTCCACCGCATGGCCGGCCGCGCCTTTGACCCAGCGCTCACCCACCAGCGGGTACAGCGCCGAACGCAACGCCAGCGGCTGATTGTGGCGATAGGCAAAGTAAGCCACGGCCAGGCCGACCAGCGCGTAGATCGCCCAGCCATGCAGGCCCCAGTGCAGGAAGGTCAGTTGCACCGCCTGGCGCGCCGCCAGGTTGCTGCCGGCCACGCCTTCCGGCGGGTTGAAATAGTGATCCAGCGGCTCGGACGCACCGAAGTACAGCAACGAGATGCCGATGCCCGAGGAAAACAGCATCCCCGCCCAGGCGCCGTAGCTGAAGTCCGGGGTGTCGTCCTTGCTGCCCAGTTTCAGTTTGCCGTAGGACGAAAACGCCAGGCCGACGACAAAGATCAGATAGGCGGCAATCACCACCATGTAGTACCAGCCGAAGCTGCGGGACAGCCAGGCTTGCGCCGTGCTCAGCATCCTGCCCGCCTCTTGGGGGGCGATGATCAGGATGGCGGTCAACAACAGGATCAACGCGGTAGAGGTGTAGAACACCCAACCGTTGACCGTCACCTTCTCCGGTGGGGTCTTTATCAGGGAAGCAGAACTCATGGCACAGATGCTCCGGGCAGTGCGGCAGAAGAACACAAGGCAAACGCGGTACCCGACCAATCGGTTAGTGGGCAGCCGACCGGCGGGTGATATAAAGACACCCCGAAAAAAGCCCGAAGCCCGCCGATGCTTTCGCACGCCGGTTTCGAGCCGATTCGGATGTCGGTTTATCGCCCTTTACAGCTTGGAAAAACCGGCAAGGAGCGACGATTTGTCGCAGAGCTTATTCTTTGTTGATTGAACGTTCAATCAAAACAAAATAGACTGGCCCACAAGCCGGTAGCCGTTTGACGTCTGCCGCAAGGCCTAAGGAGATGTGCAAGATGCCCAAGGTCGGTATGCAACCCATCCGTCGCCAGCAGTTGATCGAAGCCACGTTGCAAGCGGTCGATCAGGTCGGGATGGGGGACGCCAGCATTGCGCTGATCGCCCGTTTGGCCGGTGTCTCGAATGGCATCATCAGTCATTACTTTCAGGACAAGAACGGCCTGATCGCTGCCACTGCGCAGTACCTGATGACCGTCCTCAGCGAGAACGTCACCGCGCGCCGGCAGGCGCTGACAGATGACAGCCCGCGGGCGCATCTGCAGGTGATCATCGAAGGCAACTTCGACGCCAGCCAGGTCAATGGCCCGGCAATGAAAACCTGGTTGGCCTTCTGGGCCACCAGCATGCACCACCCGTCTTTGCACAGGTTGCAGCGGATCAACGATCACCGTCTGTATTCCAACCTGTGCTGCCAGTTCCGCCGTGTATTGCCGCTCGATGATGCGCGCAGTGCAGCCCGGGGCCTGGCGGCGCTCATTGACGGCTTGTGGTTGCGCGGCGCGCTGTCGGGAGATGCTTTCGACACCGAGCAGGCACACCGGATCGCTTACGAATACATGGATTTCCAACTGGCCAAGCGGGTGAGTTAGAGCACATCTAGAACGCTCAACACCCGGATCGAGCCAATCACTGATGCACTTGCGAGGACTTTATGGCCCGTTTCGAACTGCAAAAACTCTACATCGATGGCGCTTACTCCGACGCTGGCAGCGATGCCACGTTCGAAGCCATCAACCCGGCTAACGGTGAAGTCCTCGCAAAAGTCCAACGCGCCACCCAAGAAGACGTCGAGCGTGCCGTGGTCAGCGCCGAAAAGGGCCAGAAAATCTGGGCCGCCATGACGGCCATGGAGCGTTCGCGCATCCTGCGTCGCGCCGTGGAGATCCTGCGTGAGCGCAACGACGAACTGGCCGCCCTGGAAACCCTGGACACCGGCAAGGCCTACTCCGAAACCCGCTACGTCGACATCGTCACCGGCGCCGATGTACTGGAATACTACGCAGGCCTGGTGCCCGCCATCGAAGGCGAGCAGATTCCGCTGCGCACCACGTCCTTCGTCTACACCCGTCGCGAGCCGCTGGGCGTGGTGGCCGGGATCGGCGCGTGGAACTACCCGATCCAGATCGCCCTGTGGAAATCCGCACCGGCCCTGGCCGCCGGCAACGCGATGATCTTCAAGCCCAGCGAAGTCACGTCGCTGACCACCCTGAAACTGGCCGAGATCTACACCGAGGCCGGTGTGCCGGCGGGTGTGTTCAACGTCCTGACCGGCAGCGGCCGTGAAGTCGGCACCTGGCTGACCGAGCACCCGCGCATCGAAAAAATCTCGTTCACCGGCGGCACCGACACCGGCAAAAAAGTCATGGCCAGCGCCTCGAGCTCCTCGCTCAAGGACGTGACCATGGAGCTGGGCGGCAAATCCCCGCTGATCATCTGCGACGACGCCGACCTGGATCGCGCCGCCGACACCGCGATGATGGCCAACTTCTACAGCTCCGGCCAGGTCTGCACCAACGGCACCCGCGTGTTCGTGCCGAGCCACCTCAAGGCCGCCTTCGAAGCCAAGATCGCCGAGCGCGTGGCGCGCATCCGCATCGGCAACCCGGAAGACGAAAACACCAACTTCGGCCCGCTGGTCAGCTTCGCCCACATGGAAAGCGTGCTGGGCTACATCGCCAAGGGCAAGGAAGAAGGCGCTCGCGTACTGTGCGGTGGCAGCCGCCTGACCGAAGGCGAGCTCGGCAAGGGCGCGTTCGTCGCACCGACCGTGTTCACCGACTGCACCGACGACATGACCATCGTGCGCGAGGAAATCTTCGGCCCGGTGATGGCGATCCTGAGCTACGAGAGCGAAGAAGAAGTGATCCGCCGTGCCAACGACACCGACTTCGGCCTGGCCGCCGGTGTGGTCACCAAGGACCTGAACCGTGCCCACCGCATCATTCACCAACTGGAAGCGGGCATCTGCTGGATCAATGCCTGGGGCGAATCCGACGCCAAGATGCCGGTCGGTGGCTACAAGCAATCGGGTGTGGGCCGCGAGAACGGCATCAGCTCGCTGAACAACTTCACTCGCATCAAATCGGTACAGGTCGAGCTGGGCGATTACGTCTCGGTGTTCTAAGCCCCGAGCCCTGCATTGCCCGCGAGGCCGCCTTCGCGGGCAAGCCTGCTCCCACAGAAGCACACGCTCCACTGTGGGAGCGAGCCGGCTCGCGATCGAGTGCGCAGCACTCGCCATGACCTGACCCAATTTCAAAGAGGGTGCATTCAATGTCCCAAGAATTCGATTACATCATCGTCGGTGCCGGCTCGGCCGGTAACACCCTGGCGACCCGCCTGACCGAAGACGCCGGCGTCACCGTTCTGCTGCTCGAAGCGGGTGGCCCGGACTACCGCCTGGACTTCCGTACCCAGATGCCGGCCGCCCTGGCCTTCCCGCTGCAAGGCCGGCGCTACAACTGGGCGTACGAAACCGATCCGGAACCGCACATGGACGGACGCCGGATGGAATGCGGTCGCGGCAAGGGCCTGGGCGGTTCTTCGCTGATCAACGGCATGTGCTACATCCGCGGCAACGCCATGGACTACGACGGCTGGGCCAAGCTGCCAGGCCTGGAAGACTGGACCTACCTCGATTGCCTGCCCTATTTCCGAAAAGCTGAAACCCGCGACATCGGGCCGAACGACTACCACGGTGGCGACGGCCCGGTCAGCGTGACCACGCCGAAAGCCGGAAACAACCCGCTGTTCCACGCCATGGTCGAAGCCGGCGTGCAAGCCGGTTATCCACGTACCGAAGACCTCAACGGCTACCAACAGGAAGGCTTCGGCCCGATGGACCGCACCGTGACGCCCAATGGCCGTCGTGCTTCCACCGCCCGCGGTTACCTGGACGTCGCCAAGCAGCGCTCGACCCTGACCATCGTCACCCACGCCCTGACCGACAAGATCCTGTTCGAAGGCAAGCGCGCGGTCGGTGTGCGTTACCTGGTCGGCGCCGCCGAAGAACGCGTTGAAGCGCGCGCACGCAAGGAAGTGCTGGTGTGCAGCGGCGCGATCGCTTCGCCACAACTGCTGCAACGTTCCGGCGTGGGCCCGGCCAAGCTGCTGGAAAGCCTCGATATCCCAGTGGTCCACGACCTGCCAGGCGTCGGTGAAAACCTGCAGGACCACCTTGAGCTGTACCTGCAGTACGCCTGCACCCAACCGGTCTCGTTGTACCCGTCGCTGCTCTGGTACAACCAGCCGGCCATCGGTGCCGAGTGGCTGTTCAACGGCACCGGCATCGGCGCCAGCAACCAGTTCGAAGCCGGCGGTTTCATTCGCAGCCGTCCGGAATTCGAATGGCCGAACATCCAGTACCACTTCCTGCCGGTGGCGATCAACTACAACGGCAGCAACGGTGTGAAGGAACACGGCTTCCAGGCACACATGGGCTCCATGCGTTCGCCAAGCCGCGGGCGCATCCAGGTCAAGTCCAAGGACCCGCGCCAGCACCCGAGCATCCTGTTCAACTACATGGCCACCGAGCAGGACTGGCAGGAGTTCCGCGACGGCATTCGCCTGACCCGTGAAATCATGCAGCAACCGGCGCTGGACGCCTTCCGTGGCCGCGAAATCAGCCCGGGCATCGAGGTGCAAACCGACGAGCAGCTCGACAAGTTCATCCGCGAACACGCCGAAACTGCGTTCCACCCATCCTGCTCGTGCAAGATGGGCACCGACGACATGGCCGTGGTCGATGGCCAGGGTCGCGTGCACGGCATGCAAGGCCTGCGTGTGGTCGATGCTTCGATCATGCCGATCATCACCACCGGCAACCTGAATGCGCCGACGATCATGATGGCCGAGAAAATCGCCGACAAGATCCGTGGTCGCCAGCCATTGCCGCGCAGCACGGCTGACTACTACGTCGCGGGCGATGCGCCGGTGAAGGGCAAGGCTTTGCGCGAAGTGAGCCAGATCGCCTGATACCGATACACCGCGTCACGGTCCATCGCGAGCCGGCTCGCTCCCACCTATGATTTTCGGTACGACCGGGATCAGTGCAGGAGCGAGCCGGCTCGCGATGAGGACCTGACAAACCACACATCCCCACCGTTGCAAACTTGATCCTCCCCCCTCGCCGGCCTACTCTAGCGCCACGCAATCGTTTCACCCCCTCCTCCCGCAACACGGCTTCACCACCACTGCATCGCCAGGAGGTTTCACGCATGTTCGATTTCCATCCCCAGCTCAAGCAGCGCTTTGCTGCCTTGCGCACGGGCGCTGAATTCTTTTCCCTGCGTTATGTGCGCGAGTCCGGGCAGTACCTGTCGGTGCGCAAGAACGTCGCCGAACCGCCAAGCCTGCGGCGCGACGAAGGCGCGATGCTGACCGTGCGCGTGAACGGCGTCGAGGCCTATGCCGCGACCAACGACCTGTCCCCGGCGGGCCTGCAAGCCGCGCTCGACAAAGCCGAGCAGCAGGCCCGCCAGCTCAAGCCTCACGCCTTGCTCGACCTGCGCGACCAACGGTTCTCCAGCGACCGCGCGGACTACTTCTCGCCGAATCTCGACCAGCCCTTCCCGTCCCTGAGTGAATGCTACGAGCTGCTCGGCGCCGAATCCGCCGCCGTGCCCCGGGATGAGCGACTGGTCAACTGGCAGGTCAGCATCGGCATGACCCACGTCGAGCAGATCTACCTCAGCAGCGCCGGCGCTGAACTGCGCCAGGCCCAGCGTTTCGTCTATCCGGGCCTCGACGTCACCGCCTACGACGGCAGCGACAGCCAGACCCGCAGCCTGGGCCGCGAGAACTTCGGCCAGCAGGGTGGCGCGGATGTGATCAGCCGCTGCGGCCTGATCGGTGCCGGTCCGCACATCGCTGACCAGGCCCTGCAACTGCTGCTCGCGCCAAACACCCCGCCGGGTGCGCGGGACCTGCTGCTGATGCCCGACCAGATGATGCTGCAGATCCACGAATCCATCGGCCACCCCCTGGAACTGGACCGCATCCTCGGCGACGAGCGCAATTACGCCGGCACCAGCTTCGTCAAGGCGCAAGACTTCGGCCAGCTGCAATACGGCTCGAAATGGCTCAACGTGACCTTCGACCCGGACATTCCCGAGCAACTCGCCAGCTACGGCCATGACGACGACGGCAGCGCGGCGAGCAAGCAGTTCCTGATCAGGGAAGGCTTGCTCCTGCGACCATTGGGCGGCGCGCTGTCGCAGTTCCGCGCCGGCATGGACGGTGTTGCCAACAGCCGCGCCTGCAGCTGGAACCGTCCGCCCATCGACCGCATGGCCAATCTCAACATCGAGCCCGGCGATCAGTCGCTGGCGCAACTGATCGGCAACATCGAGCACGGCATCCTGATGTCGACCAACCGCTCGTGGTCGATCGACGACGCCCGCAACAAATTCCAGTTCGGCTGCGAATGGGGGCAGTTGATCGAAAACGGCGAACTCAAGGGCGTGGTGAAGAACCCGAACTACCGGGGGGTTTCCGCGCAGTTCTGGAAAAGCCTCAGCGCGGTCGGCGACACCAGCACCTTCCAGGTACTGGGCACGCCGAACTGCGGCAAGGGCGAACCCAACCAGGTGATTCGTGTCGGTCACGCGTCGCCGGCCTGTGTGTTCAGCCAGGTGGATGTATTCGGGGGAGACGCCTGATGACGACGTACACGACTCCAGCAAACAGCCAGGCGGCGTCATTCAAGGCCTTGGTCAACGGATTGCGCGAAGCGATTCGCGAGCCGGAGCAGTTCACCCTCAGCTACGCTGCCGAAGCGTCGGCCTTCGTGCGTTTCAACCATGCCAAGGTGCGCCAGGCCGGTCAGGTGCAGCAGGCCAGCGTGGGCTTGAAACTGATCAACGATGGTCGGCACGCCGACCTCGACATCACCTTGTCGGGCGCTGCAGAGGTCGATGCCCGGCGGCTGGCCGACGGCTTGCAGCAGTTGCGCGAAACCTTGCCGCTGCTGCCCCCGGACCCTTACCTGCTGCTCAACCATAACGGCTGGCAAAGCAACAATGTGCAGGCGCATCCGCTGCCGGACACCGAGCAGGTGGTCGGCGAAATCACCCGCGCCGCCGAAGGCCTGGACCTGGTGGGCTTCTATGCGGCAGGGCCGATCAGTCGGGGTTTCGCCAGTTCGGCGGGCGCGTTCGGCTGGCATCAGGCCAACAGCTTCAACTTTGATTTCAGCCTGTTCCATGCCAACGGCCAGGCGGTAAAAGCCAGCTACGCCGGGCACCAATGGGACAGCGAAGGCTTCGCCCGGCGTTTTGCCCAGGCCCGCGAGCAACTGGCGTTTCTCGGTCGCCCCCTGCGTACCCTGGCACCGGGGCAGTACCGCGCCTACCTGGCGCCCGCAGCGCTGGAGGAAATCATGAGCCTGCTGAGCTGGGGCGGGTTTTCGGCGCAGTCGATCGCCAGCAAGAGCAGCCCAATGCAGAAGCTCTACAGCGGCGACCATTCGTTCAGCCCGCTGGTGTCACTGGATGAGCACGTCAGTGGCTCGTTGAGCCCGGCCTTCTCCGGCGAGGGTTACCCGCGCAGCGACCTGAAGCTGATCGTCGAAGGCCAGGCCGAGGCGCAGCTGGTCAGCTCGCGCAGCGCCGCCGAGTACGGCCTCACCGCCAACGGCGCCGGCGGCGGCGAGGCCCCCAGCGCCTTGAACATGGCGGCCGGAGCGCTGCCGGAGGCCGACGTGCTCAGGCAACTGGGCACGGGGCTGTACATCAGCAACCTCTGGTACCTGAACTACTCGGACCTGCCGGGCGCGCGCATGACCGGCATGACGCGGTTCGCGACATTCTGGGTCGAGAATGGCGAGATACAGGCGCCGGTCAGCACCATGCGCTTCGACGACAGCGCCTTCAGCCTGCTCGGTTCGCAGCTCGAAGCGCTGACGACCGAGCGGGAACTGTTGCTGTCGGCGAGCACCTACAGCCAGCGGGCAACCGCGTCGGCGCTGTTGCCGGGTGCGCTGATCAGCCGGTTGACGTTGACCCTGTAACACCTGCACCTCTTGTGGGAGCGAGCCTGATCGCGAAGGATTCATAGACGATGCACGCATTCAGACAGCCCGTGTCATCGTTTACGCTCCTCGCGAGCAGGCTCGCTCCCACAAGGTAAATCCCTCCACCGGTTAATCTGACACGAGGCCCCATGCCCAACCGCCCAACGCTCGATGCCGTCACCGCCCGCTGGTTGCCCTGGGTCGTCGCAATCGCCTTCTTCATGCAGTCCCTGGACGGGACCATCCTCAACACCGCCCTGCCAGCCATGGCCCGCGACCTGGCGGAAGACCCCTTGCGCATGCAGGGTGTGATCATCGCCTACATGCTCACCGTCGCCTTGCTGATCCCGGCCTCGGGCTGGATTGCCGACCGCTTCGGCACCAAGAAAATCTTCTTTGGCGCGATCCTGCTGTTCAGCATCGGCTCGTTGCTCTGCGCCCTGTCGAGCAGCCTGGGCATGCTGATCGGCGCCCGGGTCATCCAGGGCCTGGGCGGCGCGCTGATGCTGCCGGTCGGGCGACTGGTGGTGCTGCGTGCCTACCCGCGCTCCGAGCTGGTGCGAATCATGGGCTTCATCACCATTCCCGGCCTGCTCGGCCCGTTGATCGGCCCGACCATGGGCGGCTGGATGGTGGAGTACCTGACCTGGCACTGGATCTTCCTGATCAACCTGCCGGTCGGCGCCATCGGTTGCTATGCCGTGTGGAAATTCATTCCAGACCTGCGTGGCAGCGAGCGCACGCGCTTCGACAGCCTGGGCTTTTTGCTGTTCGGCGCCGCGATGGTGCTGATCACCATTGCCATGGAAGGCCTCGGCGAACTGCACCTGCCGCACCTGCGGGTAATGTTGCTGCTGTTCGGCGGCATGGCGTGCCTGGCGGCCTACTGGCTGCGGGCCGGGCACATCGAAAACCCGCTGTTCGCGCCTTCGCTGTTCAAGACCCGCACCTTCGCCGTGGGCATTCTCGGCAACCTGTTCGCCCGCCTGGGCAGCGGCGCCCTGCCCTTCCTCGTGCCGTTGCTGCTGCAAGTGGCGCTGGGTTACTCGCCGTCCCAGGCCGGGATGAGCATGTTGCCGCTGGCGGCGGCAGCGATGGTCGCCAAATCGGTGGCGCGCCCGATGATCGAGCGCCTGGGCTACCGCATCGTCCTCACCGGCAACACCCTGGCACTGGGCCTGATGCTGGCGAGCATGGGCCTGGTCAGTGAGCAGACGCCCTACTGGCTGCTGCTGGGGATGCTGGCGATCCTGGGCGCGATCAACTCGTTGCAATTCACCGCGATGAACACCGTGACCCTGATCGACCTCGACGACGCCAGCGCCAGCAGCGGCAACAGCCTGCTGTCGGTGGTCGCGCAATTGTCCCTGAGCCTGGGTGTGGCCTGCGCCGGCGCCCTGCTCGGCGGGTTCACCGCGCAAGTGGGCAACGACGGCGTGGACACGGTGCTGGGGGCGTTCCAGCTGACGTTCGTCACCGTCGGCATCATGGCGATGCTGGCGGCGACGATTTTCTCCCAGCTCTCGCCCAGGGACGGGCGCCGGGTCGTCAGTCGCGAACACGATATCGAGCACTGACCGGGAGTCGCATAAAGCAATTCGTCCAGAAATTACAGGTCGGGGCAGCGGGACTGATACACTGCGCGACATTTTGTTTTGCAGGCCAGTCCCGTGACCACCATTGCCACCGCTTTTAATACTTTGCCGCTGTCCGCCGCCATGCTGGCTAACCTCGAATCCCTCGGTTATGCCCAGATGACGCCGATCCAGGCGCAAAGCTTGCCGGTGATCCTCAAGGGGATGGACCTGATCGCCCAGGCCAAGACCGGCAGCGGCAAGACCGCGGCCTTCGGTATCGGCCTGCTGAACCCGATCAATCCGCGTTATTTCGGCTGCCAGGCGCTGATCCTGTGCCCGACCCGCGAACTGGCCGACCAGGTCGCCAAGGAAATCCGCCGCCTGGCCCGCGCCGAAGACAACATCAAGGTCCTGACCCTGTGCGGCGGCGTGTCCCTGGGCCCGCAGATCGCTTCGCTGGAACACGGCGCGCACATCATCGTCGGCACGCCGGGGCGCATCCAGCAGCACCTGCGCAAGGGTTCGCTGGTCCTGCATGGCCTGAACACGCTGATCCTCGACGAAGCCGACCGCATGCTCGACATGGGTTTCTACGATTCCATCGAAGAAATCATCATGCAGGCCCCGGAGCGTCGCCAGACGTTGCTGTTCTCCGCCACTTACCCGGTCGGCATCAAGCAACTGGCGGCGAAGTTCATGCGCAATCCGCAGCAGGTCAAGGCCGAGGCGTTCCACGACGACACGCAGATCGAGCAGCGTTTCTACGAGATTTCCCCGGAAGAGCGCATGAGCGCGGTGACCAAGGTGCTCGGCCACTTCCGCCCGGCGTCCTGCGTGGCCTTCTGCTTCACCAAGCAGCAGGTTCAGGAAACGGTCGATCACCTGACCGCCAAAGGCATTTCGGCGGTCGGCCTGCACGGCGACCTGGAACAGCGTGACCGCGACCAGGTCCTGGCGATGTTCGCCAACCGCAGCACCTCGGTGCTGGTGGCCACCGACGTCGCCGCCCGCGGCCTGGACATCGATTCGCTGGACATGGTGATCAACGTCGAACTGGCCCGCGACTCGGAAATTCACATCCACCGTGTCGGCCGTACCGGTCGCGCCGGCGAGAAAGGCCTGGCGATCAGCCTGGTGGCGCCGTCCGAAGCACAGCGTGCGCAAGCCATCGAAGAACTGCAGAAGACCCCGCTGACCTGGGACCAGGTGGACAACCTCAAATCCCAGGGCGGCGGTCCGCTGCTGCCGCAGATGAGCACCCTGTGCATCGCCGCCGGCCGCAAGGACAAGGTGCGCCCGGGCGATATCCTGGGGGCATTGACCGGTGATGCCGGCATTCCCGGCGCCCAGGTCGGCAAGATCGCGATTTTCGACTTCCAGGCCTACGTGGCCGTGGAACGCGGCGTCGCCAAACAGGCCTTGCAGCGCCTGAACGACGGCAAGATCAAGGGCCGTTCGTTGCGCGTGCGTATTCTGTAACAACGCCGCACTTTCCCTGTGGGAGCGAGCCTGCTCGCGATGGCGGAGTATCAGACACTTGAATGTATCTGGCACGCTGCCATCGCGAGCAGGCTCGCTCCCACAGTTTGTTTTGTGGTGAGTCATCCAGAGGACACCGTTTTGCGTTCTACCGAAGTCGTGATCATTGGCGCTGGCGCCGCAGGGTTGATGTGTGCACTGACCGCCGCCGGGCGCGGGCGCCAGGTGTTGTTGCTCGACCATGCCAACAAGGCCGGCAAGAAAATCCTGATGTCGGGCGGTGGGCGCTGCAATTTCACCAACATGTACAGCGAACCGGGCAATTTCCTCTCGCACAACCCACACTTTTGCAAATCCGCCCTGGCGCGCTACACCCAATGGGATTTCATCGGCATGGTCGCCAAGCACGGCGTGCCATACCACGAGAAAAAGCTCGGTCAGTTGTTCTGCGATAACAAATCCAGCGACATTCTCGACATGCTGCTCAACGAGTGCGAGCAGGTCGGCGTCAGCCTGCACCTGGACACATCGATCCAGAGCATCGAGAAGCTGGAAAGCGGTTATCTGCTGGACACCACCCTCGGCCAGATCACCTGCCAATCGCTGGTGATCGCCACTGGCGGCCTGTCGATTCCGACCCTGGGCGCCACCGGTTTCGGCTATCAGGTGGCGAAGCAATTCGGCCACGAAATGCTGCCCACCCGCGCCGGCCTGGTGCCGTTCACCATCACCGACCAGCTCAAGGCACTGTGCACCGAGCTGTCCGGCACCTCGGTGGATTGCCTGGTCAGTTGCAACGACCAGAGCTTCCGCGAAAACATCCTGTTCACCCACCGAGGCCTCAGCGGCCCGGCGATTTTGCAGATTTCCTCGTTCTGGGAATCCGGCGACACGGTCGAAATCAACCTGATGCCGGACCATGACGTACCAGGCTGGCTGCAACAGCAGCAAAGCGAACGCCCGAACAGCGAGCTGAAAACCCTGCTCGGCGAGATCTTCACCAAGAAGATGGCCAACCTGCTGGCGGACAACTGGTTCGTGTCCAAACCGATCAAGCAGTACACCCACGCCGAACTGGCCGACATTGCCGAGAAACTGGCGAGCTGGAAAGTCGTCCCGGCCGGCACCGAAGGCTATCGCACCGCCGAAGTCACCCTGGGTGGCGTCGACACTCGCGAAGTCTCGTCCAAGACCATGGAATCACTGAAAAGCCCGGGCTTGTATTTCATTGGGGAAGTGCTCGACGTCACCGGTCACCTGGGCGGCTTCAACTTCCAGTGGGCCTGGGCCTCGGGTTACGCCGCTGCGCAGTATGTCTGATCGTGCGCCCAACAATGTGGCAGCGAGCCTGCTCGCGAAAGCGCTCTTGTGATCAGCTCAGAGGTTGACTGTGCCGGCCTCTTCGCGAGCAGGCTCGCTCCCACAATGATCATCCGTCGCGCTTGAAGGAACAGATTTTGCTGTCAGATGTGATCGGCGCCATTGCGTCGACGTCATTACTGGCTCAATTTAGCGTCATTGCCTCGGAAGGCCTTCGCACTTCATGTCATCGACCCCTCTTCGTCAGTCTCTGCGTCGTATCTGGGCGCTGGATAAATTCAGCTACAGTGTGCGGGTGTTCATCGCCCTGACCGGCAGCATGGCGCTGTGCTGGTATCAGGATGAAATGGGCCTGCTCATCCCACTGTTCCTCGGCATCATCGCCAGCGCCCTGGCCGAGACCGACGACAGCTGGCAGGGCCGCCTCAATTCGCTGGCAGTGACGCTGGTGTGTTTCAGCATCGCCGCGCTGTCGGTCGAACTGCTGTTCCCCTACCCGATCCTGTTTGTCATCGCCCTGGCCCTGGCCGGTTTCGGCCTGACCATGCTCGGAGCATTGGGCGAACGCTATGGCGCCATCGCCTCGGCGACCCTGATCCTGTCGGTCTACACCATGATCGGCGTGGACCAGCGCGGCGGCGCAGTCACCGATTTCTGGCACGAACCGATGCTGCTGGTGGCCGGGGCAGCGTGGTACGGCGCGCTGTCGGTTCTGTGGCAGGCACTGTTTTCCAACCAGCCGGTGCAGCAGAGCCTGGCGCGTCTTTTTCGCGAGCTGGGCTTCTACCTGAAGCTGAAATCGTCACTGCTGGAACCGATCCGCCAGCTGGACGTGGAAGCGCGCCGACTGGAACTGGCCCAGCAGAACGGCCGCGTCGTCGCCGCACTGAACGCCGCCAAGGAAATCATCCTGCACCGGGTCGGCAATGGCCGGCCGGGGTCGAAAGTCAGCCGCTACCTGAAGCTCTACTTCCTCGCCCAGGACATCCACGAACGCGCCAGTTCCTCGCACTATCCGTACAACGCCCTGGCCGAGGCGTTTTTCCACAGCGACGTGTTGTTCCGCTGCCAGCGCCTGCTGCGCCAGCAAGGCAAGGCCTGCCGGGCTTTGGCGGAATCAATCCAGATGCGCCAGCCGTTCGTTTACGACGCCAGCTTCGCCGAGGCCCTGGGAGACCTGAATGCCTCGCTCGAGCACCTGCGCATCCAGAGCAATCCGGCCTGGCGCGGGCTGCTGCGGTCCCTGCGGGCGCTGTCCGCCAACCTCGGCACCCTGGACCGCCTGCTCAGCGACGCGAGCAACCCCGACGCCCTTGCCGACGCCAGCGACAGCAGCCTGCTCGACCGCTCGCCACGCAATCTCAAGGACGTATGGATTCGCCTGCGCACGCAGTTGACACCGACTTCGCTGCTGTTCCGCCACGCCCTGCGCCTGCCCCTGGCCTTGAGCATCGGCTACGGCATGGTGCATTTGATTCACCCGTCCCAGGGCTATTGGATCATCCTCACCACGCTCTTCGTCTGCCAGCCGAACTACGGTGCCACACGCCGCAAGCTCGGGCAGCGGATCGTCGGCACCGCCATCGGCCTGACGGTGGCGTGGGCGCTGTTCGACCTGTTTCCCAACCCACTGGTGCAGTCGTGCTTCGCCATCGCCGCCGGGGTGGTGTTCTTTATCAGCCGAACCACCCGCTACACCCTGGCCACCGCCGCGATCACCCTGATGGTGCTGTTCTGCTTCAACCAGGTGGGCGATGGCTACGGCCTGTTCCTGCCGCGACTGTTCGATACATTGCTCGGCAGCCTGATCGCCGGGCTGGCGGTGTTCCTGTTCCTGCCTGACTGGCAGGGTCGACGCCTGAACAAGGTGCTGGCCAACACCCTGACCTGCAACAGCATCTACCTGCGCCAGATCATGCAGCAATACGCCGCAGGCAAAAGCGACGACCTGGCGTATCGCCTCGCCCGGCGCAACGCGCACAACGCCGATGCGGCGCTGTCGACGACCCTGGCCAATATGCTGATGGAGCCGGGGCATTTCCGCAAGGAAGCGGATGTCGGGTTCCGTTTCCTGGTGCTGTCACACACCTTGCTCAGCTATTTGTCAGGGCTGGGCGCGCACCGGGAAACCCTGCTGCCGGCGGACGTGCGCGAGCACTTGATCGAAGGCGCCGGGGTGAAACTGGCGCACAGCATCGACGAAATCGCCCAGGGCCTGGCGAGCAAAACGCCGATTGCGATTCAGAGCGATGAAGAAGAAGCGCTGGCCGACGATCTGGAACGGATGCCGGACGAAATCGATGAGGGTCAGCGACTGGTGCAGACTCAGCTGGCGCTGATCTGCCGGCAATTGGGACCGTTGCGCACACTCGCGGCGCACTTGATCAAGGACACTGGCGAGGATTCATAGCGGCTGATGCCCCCTTGCGGGCAGGCTCGCTCCGACCTTGGAATACGCTTCCCTGTGGAGACGAGCCTTTTCGCGAGGGCGTCGGATTCCTTATCGCGGACTCACATCCCATGCTGCTTCATCAACCGCGCATAACTGCCGTCCGCCTTCATCTCGGCAATCTCCCGATCAAAGCCGGCGACGATCTGCGCATGCTGCGGATTCTTCAGGCTGACCAGAATGTGCAGACTGTTTTCGCTCAGGGGCTTGGGCAGGAACTCCACGGAGTTGCGGACCTTGGCCGACTCGCGGGCCAGGTAGTAACGCGCGACGTATTCGTCTTCCAGGGTCAGCTTGACCCGGTCGGCGGCAACCATGCGCACGGCCATGGCGAAACTGTGCACCGGGACTTTCTGTAGCGAGGCATCTTCCTCGAAGGCCGGCGAATAGGCGTAGCCGCGCACCACGGCAATGGGATACATGTGCAGTTGCTGCAGGTTATTGAACTCGATGGGCGCGTCCTTGCGCTTGAGAAAGCGCACGCGATTGAGCAGGTACTCGCCGGAAAACTGCCCCAGTTTCGTGCGCTCCTCGGCGTACCAGGCATTCACCAGTACGTCGTAACGCCCTTCGCCCAAGCCCATCAACGCGCGCGCCCACGGCACCTGTTCAAATTCGCTGGCGTAGCCGGCGCGAGCCAGCGCGGTGGCGACGATGTCGGTGGCCAATCCACCGTTGACCAGCGTGGCGTCGGTAAAGGGTGGCCAGGCGTCGGCGACCAGTCGCAGCTTTTCCGCTGCCGCGTTTTGAGTCAGCAACAGCAATCCGATCAAGACCAACGCTCGATGCAATCGCGGCATGCTCGAAAATCCTTAGCGGGCAGGCTGCCCACGTGTTTTCAGCCAAAACTCCAGGGACCCTTACCGGCAAGACCCAGCTACTAACCTTAGTTCATAGAAGCCACAGCACAGCGCTTCACTTCAGATTACACAAAGAAGAAGGCACCGCACGAAATGAATGATGGCATTTTGGCCTTTGTCACAGATTTCTGCGCCATACAGACATCCCCCGCCCGGACGCTTAGTATCGCAATCACTGAGACAAGGAAACGTGAAGATGACAATCGATTGGGTCTGCAAACACCACAGCGATCTGGGCAAGGAGCAGCTGTACGCGATTCTGCAACTGCGCGTCGGCGTGTTCGTGGTCGAACAGAAATGTGTCTACCAGGACGTGGATGGCCAGGATCTGGAAGGCGATACCTGCCACCTGATGGCCTGGGACGGGGATCGGCTGGCAGCGTACCTGCGCCTGCTCGACCCTGAACTGCAAGGCGGCGACGTCGTGATCGGACGGGTGATCACCGCGCCCGATTATCGCGGCAAGGGACTGGGCCACGAACTGATTGCCCAGGCGCTGAAACAGGCGCAAAAACGTTGGCCCGATGTCCCGATCTACCTATCGGCCCAGGCGCACCTGCAGGGGTATTACGGGCGGTACGGGTTCCAGGTGGCGGGTGAGGAGTATGTCGAGGATGGCATTCCACATATAGGTATGCGGCGCTCCTGAGGACCCCATCGCGAGCAGGCTCGCTCCCACGGTAACTGAATACAATGGAGATCCATTGTGGGAGCGAGCCTGCTCGCGATAGGCGTCCGATCTATCACAGCGAGACCTAGGGATACTCCAACACCGCCTTGATCTGCCGCAGATTACGCTCGATCCAGCCCCGATCGATCGCTCCCCACTCGCGAATCCGATAGCGCCCGGCATGGTTGCGCGCGCCCTCTTCCTGCTCGAATTCGCACACGATGTCCAGGTCCGCCAAGGCAGCGATGGTGTCCTGGGCCGTACGCCGGGGCATGCCCGTCACGTCGGTCAGGGCCGGTACGCTGCTGGCCAGCCCGCTGTCGATCAGGTACGCCACGTACAGACGGCGATAGAAGCTGCTCTTGGTCTTGCTCACGTCCATCCACACACTCCCTCGCTACTGCATTTCCCGCCACGTCAGGTACACCCGCAGATCGAATTCCACTTGGTGATACCCCGGCAACATGTGCTCGCACAACTGGTAGAACGCCTTGTTGTGATCCGATTCCTTGAAGTGCGCCAGTTCGTGCACCACGATCATTTTCAGAAACTCGGCGGGTGCCTCCTTGAACAGCGAGGCGACGCGAATTTCCTTCTTGGCCTTGAGCTTGCCGCCCTGCACCCGGGAGATCGTGGTGTGCAGGCCGAGCGCGCGGTGCGTCAGGTCCAGGCGGTTATCGAACAACACCTTGTCGATGGCCGGGGCGTTACGCAGGTATGCCTGCTTCAGGTCCAGGGCGTAGGCGTACAGCGCCTTGTCGCTCTGCACATCGTGCCGTTGCGGGTAACGCCGGCTCAGGTAATCGCCCAGCCGACCTTCGGCGATCAGCTGGCGCACCTGGTCCTGCAACGCAACGGGATAGGCCTGGAGAAATTTCAGGGCAGTCATGGGGGCGGCACATCAATTACGCAAAGATCGCCAGTGTAGCGAATTCAGTTCGTCAACGCGCTCCAGTCGAACGGTTGCGCGAAGCCGCCGACGTCCTCGGCCACCATCGGGTGCGCCACCAGGAAACCTTGCACGTACTCGCAGCCATTGGCCCGCAACCACTCATACTGCTCGACGGTTTCCACACCCTCGGCGATCACCAGGATCGAGTATTGCCTGCACAGGTCGATCACATTGCGCACCAGCGCCGCGTCCCTGGAGGAGTCGGGCAACCGGGCGATCACGTGGCGGTCGAGCTTGAGCGTATCGAGCTCCAGGTCGCGCAGATGAGACAGCGAGCACGGCCCGGAACCGAAATCATCCAGCGCCACGCGAACCCCCAGGTTGTGCAGCAACCGCAGCTGCTTGCGGGTTTCCTCAGGGTTCAGCATCAATGCTTCTTCCGTCACCTCGACTTCCAGGTGACTGGCCTGCAAACCATGGCGTTCCAGCACCTGGCGCAACTCGGTCACCAGGTTGGGCATGCCGAACTGCGTGCTGCTCAGACTGACGCCCAGCACCAGGTCCTCGGCGAACACGGTTTCCCAGGCTTTGCGCTGCCCGGCGCCGCGCTGATAGATCCAGGTGCTCAGACGGCTGATCAGGCGCGCCTCTTCCAGCAACGGCAAGAACAGCCCGGGAGGCACGTCGCCGACACTCGGGTGCTGCCAGCGCAACAACGCTTCGAAACCACGGATCCGTCCATCCTCAATGGCCACCTGCGGCTGATACACCAGGTTGAAATCACGGTTCTCAATGGCACTGCGCACGCTTTCTTCGAGCATCAGCCGCGAGCGGGCCCGACCGTTCATGTCATGGTCATAGAAGCGATACTGCTGGCGGCCGGCACGCTTGGCCTCGTACATGGCGATATCGGCCGCGCGCAACAAACCATCGAGGTTGGCACCGCAGTCGGGAAACGTGGCGATACCGATACTGGCGCCCAGTGCGATATCCAGGCCGTCGATCTGCTGGCAGATCGAGACCCGCTCGATGAGCTTCTCGGCAATCTTCGCCGCTTGCTCGGGAAACTCCAGGTCGAGCAGGGCCGTGAATTCGTCACCGCCCATGCGCGACAGAATGTCGAAGGGACGCAAGCAAGCCTTCAACTGTTCGGAAACCCAGCGCAACACCCGGTCACCGGCGTCATGCCCGAGGGAGTCGTTGACCCGCTTGAAGCCATCGAGATCCAGGTACAACAACACCCAGGCTCGGTCGGAACGCTCACCGCGCAGCAACAGGTTTTCCACCGTCTGGTAGAAACCCCGGCGATTGAGCAGGCCGGTCAAGGGGTCGGTGACCGCCTGGAATTCCAGCTGCTGATGCAGGTGGCGCACCACCGACATGTCCAGCACCGTCACCACCATCGCGTGCTGCTCGGCGGGCAGCGGCGCGCAGGACAATGCCACAGGCACCTGCTGGCCGGCGGCGGTGCGCAGCAACGCATCGTGCAGGCGGAAGGTTTCGCCGCGCTTGTAACCGCTGAACAGCTCCGAGTCGGCCCAGACCGGAATATGCGGTTTTTGCAGGTAATCGAGGAATTCCGTGCCTTGCAGGTCCTGCTGCGTGGCGTTGAGCAGACGCGACATGGCCGGGTTGGCAAAGCGGATCACCCCGCCTTCGTCGACCACCAGGATGCCCTCTGCCGCGTTATCCAGCACCGACGCATTGAAGGCACGCGCCACCTCCAGATCGTGGCTCAGGCGCTGCAAGGCGCGGCGATTGCGCTGGTGCTCCAGCAACGCCTGCACTTTGGGCTTGAGAATCTGCGGATCGAAAGGTTTGAACAGGTAATCCACCGCGCCACTGGCGTAGCCCTTGATCACGGCGTCCTGGGACTGTTCGTTGGCGGTGAGGAAGATGATCGGCGTCAGACGGGTTCGCTGGCTGCCTCGCATCAGGCGCGCAACCTCGAAACCATCCATGCCCGGCATCTGCACATCCAGCAGCACCAGGTCGACATCGTGTTCGAGTAAAAGGCTGAGGGCTTCAAAACCGGATGCAGCCGTCATCACCTGCCAATCCTGACGCTGCAGCAAGGCGCGCATACTGATCAGGTTTTCAGGGTAATCATCGACGATCAAAAGGGTTGAGGTGCCTTCGGCTGGCGTAGTTTGCGCGCATTCCATGCTGCTTCTCTTGTCGGGACGTCGGCCGGTTTCTCGTGAAAACCGGACAGTACTGAGCCTTCACTCTAGACCGGGAACTGAGAAAGCAGAAGCTGTCAGTACGCCATCATTTAAGCACAGCGATCACTTGCCGACTAACGGTCGCCTCTACAGCCCGCTAAACACGGGAAAGATGGCGTTTTAACAGGATTTTGACGTCATCCATCTGTCAGTCCGGCGTTAACAAAAAATCCCTCTACGCTTATAAAGGGCGCCCTCCAAGGCCCGTGCTAGAGCTTCTGGCACGTCCGTGCCGGAAAAACGTTGTGGAATTTTGCCTATGATCGACCTCGCATCCTGGAACCTCAGTGTCCCCGTCGGCAGCCCGCCGTACACGGTTGAAACAAACAAACTGGTGAAGGGCTACAAGAATCAATACTTCCATTCCGACACCGGCACACTGTTTTTCTGGTCGCCAGTCACAGGGACTCGCACCGAAAACGCGAAGTACCCCCGCACCGAACTCAGGGAAACCTACAGCAACGGCACCCTGAAAAACTGGTACTACCCGGACGCCGACAACTCCCTGCGCGCCACCCTGGCAGTGAACCAGGTGCCAAGCTCGGGCAAGATCGTCATCGGCCAGATCCATGCCTACGAAAGCCAGAAACCCATGGTCAAGGTCGAGTACCAGTACAAGACCGCCAGCAAGACCGGCAACATCGTCGCCAAGGTGCGCATGCACCCCGATGATGGCGAAGGACGGGTCATCACCATCGCCACCGGGGTGAAACTGGACCAGGAGTTTTCCTACCTCATCCACCTCAGCCCCGGTGGCGCGCTCGGCATCAGCGCCGCCGGCTACCAGTGGGACACCAACATCAGCGCGACCTGGCGGGTCAAACCCCTGTACTTCAAGGCCGGGGTCTATGTGCAGGACAACACCGGTTACACCAGTGAAGGCGGCAAGGTGACGTTCAGCAAGCTGGATATCGATCATGACAAGTAGACGGCAGACACCGCTCCCAGCCTGATGATCGGCAATAAAAAACCCGCATTTCTGCGGGTTTCCTGTTGTTGCCTGACGCTTAGTTGACCTTGGCGTTCAACTCACCCTTCAGGTAACGCTGGTACATCGCTTCCAGGGAGATCGGCTTGATCTTCGAAGCGTTGCCGGCGGTACCGAAGGCTTCGTAACGGGCAATGCACACGTCGCGCATGGCGGTGACGGTGGCGCCGAAGAATTTACGTGGGTCGAATTCGCTCGGGTTGGTGGCCATCAGGCGACGCATCGCGCCGGTGGACGCCAGGCGCAGGTCGGTGTCGATGTTGACCTTGCGTACGCCGTACTTGATGCCTTCGACGATTTCCTCAACCGGTACGCCGTAGGTTTCCTTGATGTCGCCACCGTACTGGTTGATGATCGCCAGCCACTCTTGCGGGACCGAAGACGAACCGTGCATCACCAGGTGGGTGTTCGGAATGCGCTTGTGGATTTCCTTGATGCGGTCGATGGCGAGCACGTCACCGGTAGGCGGCTTGGTGAACTTGTAGGCGCCGTGGCTGGTGCCGATGGCGATGGCCAGGGCATCGACCTGGGTACGCTTGACGAAGTCAGCGGCTTCTTCAGGGTCGGTCAGCATCTGGCTATGGTCCAGAACGCCTTCGGCGCCGATACCGTCTTCCTCACCGGCCATGCCGGTTTCCAGCGAACCCAGGCAGCCCAGCTCACCTTCCACCGAAACACCGCAGGCGTGAGCCATGGCCACGGTCTGCTGGGTGACGCGCACGTTGTAGTCGTAGTCAGTCGGGGTCTTGCCGTCTTCGCCCAGGGAACCGTCCATCATCACCGAGCTGAAGCCCAGCTGGATCGAACGCTGGCAGACATCAGGGCTGGTGCCGTGGTCCTGGTGCATGCACACCGGGATGTGCGGGAATTCTTCGATGGCTGCCAGGATCAGGTGACGCAGGAACGGCGCACCGGCGTATTTGCGAGCGCCGGCCGACGCCTGAACGATCACCGGAGAGTCAGTCTTGTCAGCGGCTTCCATGATGGCGCGCATCTGCTCAAGGTTGTTGACGTTGAAGGCTGGGACGCCGTAGCCGAACTCGGCTGCGTGGTCCAGCATCTGGCGCATGCTGATAAGTGCCATTGTGTGTCTCTCTCCCGGTTTGGGTCGTTAATCGTGCCAGCCTGCCGGAGCGGCGGCGGCTATTCAAGTTTTGCAGATCGGGGGTCGAGGCCCGCTCTGGTGATTCGGTACAACAAAATCGTGAGAACTGCGCAGATTCCCTGTGGGAGCGCAGTGCTTCAATTACTCGGACTTGCAACCACGGCCAATCAAATCATTGGTGGCGACCCAGTAAACCAGGCCTTCCTCACCTTTCATGTGAAACGCCAGCATGTCATTGCTGTACAGCACACCCGACGCACCTGGCTCCTCCTTCAGGCGATACACCTGATCGGCACCGCCGAGACGCACATCGACGGCCTTGCGACTGTCATCAGTGTAGCGCCAGAGCACCTTGGCCTGACTGTCGCAGGTCCAGGTCGTCCAGTTGTCCGTCGATTCGGCAGGTTTGAACAGGTCGAAACTGGAGCAACCTGCCAGCAGTGCCAGCGCCGTAATGGCGATAAAACCTTTCATCCGTGTTCCTCGACTGACGGCCACGCCGCCCGCCCTGAGTAAGGAGTCAGACCCGTCAAGGACAACCATGTTCCTTGGCGGGGGTCTGCGTTTCGTATTTGTCCAGGCCATCCGGCCCGGAGCGCTTGTTGATCACCGGGTTGGTTTCCGCTTGCCAGTCGGCCTGGTAGCAGCCCTTTTCCACGGTTTGCGGCGCAGGTTCCGGCTGGGCTTTCGGATGACTCCCGCACGCCGCCAGCAAACCCGCCACGATCAACAGCGCAAGCGTCCTGGCCATGTGAACACTCCCTCGCCTGGTCAATTCAACCCCCTCAGGCCTTGGCCCGACTTTCCAGGACTTCAACGGCTGGCAGCACTTTGCCTTCGACGAACTCGAGGAAGGCACCGCCACCGGTGGAAATGTAGGAGATACGCTCGGCAACGCCATATTTATCGATGGCCGCCAGGGTGTCGCCGCCGCCAGCGATGGAGAACGCCGCGCTTTGCGCGATGGCTTCGGCCAGCACCTTGGTGCCATTGCCGAACTGGTCGAATTCGAACACGCCGACCGGGCCGTTCCACAGGATGGTCTTCGACGACTTCAGCAGCTCGGCGAAATTCGCGGCCGTCTGTGGGCCGATGTCCAGAATCATGTCGTCGGCCGCCACGTCGGCGATCAGCTTGACTGTCGCCTCGGCGCTTTCAGCGAACTCCTTGGCGACCACGACATCCACCGGCAATGGCACGCTGACCTTGGCCGCGATGGCGCGGGCGGTGTCCAGCAGGTCCGGTTCGTACAGCGACTTGCCGACCGGGTGGCCGGCCGCAGCCAGGAAGGTGTTGGCAATGCCGCCGCCCACGATCAACTGGTCGCAGATCTGGCTCAGGCTGTTCAGCACGTCGAGCTTGGTCGACACCTTGGAGCCGGCCACGATGGCCGCCATCGGCTGGGCCGGCGAACCCAGGGCCTTGCCCAGTGCTTCCAGCTCAGCGGCCAGCAGCGGGCCCGCCGCAGCCACCTTGGCAAATTTGGCCACGCCATGGGTCGAACCCTCGGCGCGGTGGGCGGTGCCGAAGGCGTCCATCACGAAGACGTCGCACAGAGCGGCGTACTGCCGGGCCAAATCGTCGGCGTTCTTTTTCTCGCCCTTGTTGAAGCGTACGTTTTCGAACAGCACGATGTCGCCGGCCTTGACGTCAACGCCGCCCAGGTAATCGGCCACCAGCGGCACTTCACGGCCCAGGGCGCGGCTCAGGTAGTCAGCGACTGGCTTGAGGCTGTTCTCGGCGGAGAACTCGCCTTCGGTCGGACGGCCAAGGTGCGAGCAGACCATCACGGCCGCGCCTTTTTCCAGGGCCAGCTTGATGGTCGGCAGCGAAGCCAGGATTCGCGCATCGCTGGTGACTACACCGTCCTTGACTGGGACGTTGAGGTCTTCGCGGATCAGTACGCGCTTACCTTGCAGATCGAGGTCGGTCATCTTCAACACGGTCATGGGTCGCATTTCCTACTGTTTTGGAGAGCAGTGTTTTTGAGAGTCAGCTGATTGCAGATAGTGTTCCGCAACGTCCAGCATTCGGTTGGCAAAACCCCATTCGTTGTCGAACCAGGCCAGGATGTTGACCAGCCGTGGGCCGGAAACGCGGGTCTGACTGGCATCGACAATTGCCGAATGTGGGTCATGGTTGAAATCGCAACTGGCGTGAGGCAACTCGGTGTAGGCCAGAAGGCCCTTGAGCGGGCCGCTGGTGGCGGCGTCGCGCAGGATCCGGTTGACCTCGGCGGCGTCAGTGTCGCTGACGGTCTGCATCGTGATATCGAGGCAAGACACGTTCACCGTCGGTACGCGTACGGCTTTGGCCTGAATTCGCCCGGCAAGTTCCGGCAACAGGCGCTCGATGCCGCGCGCCAGACCGGTGGACACCGGGATCACCGACTGGAACGCCGAGCGGGTGCGGCGCAGGTCCTCGTGGTGATAGGCGTCGATGACCGGTTGATCGTTCATCGCCGAGTGGATGGTGGTGATCGACACGTATTCCAGACCAATGGCCTGGTCCAGCAGGCGCAACAGCGGTACGCCGCAGTTGGTGGTGCAGGAGGCGTTGGACACCAGCAGCTCGTCGCCGCTCAGGCAATCCTGGTTCACGCCATAGACGATGGTGGCGTCGACATCCGCCTCGCTGGCCATCGGCTGGGAGAACAGCACGCGGGGCGCGCCGGCGTCGAGGAAACGCTGGCCATCTTCCCGGGTGTGGTAGGCACCCGAGCACTCCAGCACCAGATCGACGCCCAACGACGCCCAATCGATGCCTTCGGGGGTGGCACTGCGCAAGACCTTCACGCAGTCGCCATTGATATGCAGACAATCGCCGTCGACCTTCACCTCGCCGGGAAAACGCCCGTGGGTGGAGTCGAAACGTGTCAGGTATTCGATACTGGCCATGTCCGCCAGATCGTTGATCGCGACAATCTCGAACCCGGCCCTCTCGCCTCGCTCGAACAACGCACGCAAGACGCAACGACCAATCCGGCCGTAGCCGTTGAGTGCAACTTTGTAGGGACGCGGTTGAGGCATGGGGTTCTCGATTACCGTGGTGATTCCGTTATCGCGTTGGTGACTGGGCCACCGCTATCGCGAGCAGGCTCGCTCCCACACGGGCCAATGTGCAGCCCTGTGGGAGCGAGCCTGCTCGCGATGACGGCAGTCCTGACCACACAGCGTGTGGATCAGTCTTCCAGCAGCTCTTCAGCCTGGCCCAGGATGTTTTCCAGGGTGAAGCCGAACTCTTCGAACAGCGCCGGTGCAGGCGCCGACTCACCGTAGGTGGTCATGCCGATGACGCGGCCTTCCAGGCCCACGTACTTGTACCAGTAGTCCGCATGGGCGGCTTCGATGGCGATTCGGGCGCCCACTTGCAACGGCAGGACCGATTGCTTGTAGTCGGCGTCCTGGGCATCGAACACGCTGGTGCAGGGCATGGAGACCACACGGACCTTGCGGCCCTGCTCGGTCAGCTTGTCGAAAGCCTGAACGGCCAGGCCGACTTCGGAACCGGTGGAGATCAGGATCAGCTCCGGCTCGCCGCTGCAGTCCTTGAGCACATAACCACCACGGGCGATGTCGGCGATCTGCAATGCGCTGCGCGCCTGATGCTGCAGGTTCTGGCGCGAGAAGATCAGCGCCGAAGGGCCGTCCTTGCGCTCGAGCGCGTGCTTCCAGCTCACCGCCGACTCAACGGCGTCGGCTGGGCGCCAGGTGTCGAGGTTCGGCGTGCAGCGCAGGCTGGCCAGTTGCTCGATAGGCTGGTGCGTCGGACCGTCTTCGCCCAGGCCGATGGAATCGTGGGTGTAGACGTGGATCACGCGCTGCTTCATCAGCGCCGACATGCGCACGGCATTGCGTGCGTATTCCATGAACATCAGGAAGGTCGCGCCGTACGGCACCAGACCGCCGTGCAGGGCCACGCCGTTCATGATCGCGGTCATGCCGAATTCGCGCACGCCGTAGTACATGTAGTTGCCGCTGGCGTCTTCGGCGCTGACACCTTTGCAACCTTTCCAAAGGGTCAGGTTGGAACCGGCCAGGTCGGCCGAGCCGCCGAGAAACTCGGGCAGCAGCGGGCCGAAGGCGTTCAGGGTGTTCTGGCTGGCCTTGCGGCTGGCGATGGTTTCGCCCTTGGCGGCCACTTCGGCGATGTAGGCGTCGGCCTTTTCGCTGAAGTCAGCCGGCAGTTCACCGCTCAGGCGACGAATCAGCTCATTGGCTTCGGTCGGGAACGCGGCGGAGTAGGCAGCGAAACGCTGATCCCACTCGGCTTCGGCGGCGCGGCCGGCTTCCTTGGCGTCCCACTCGGCATAAATGTCGGCCGGGATTTCGAATGGACCGTGATTCCACTTCAGCGCCTCGCGGGTCAAGGCGATTTCCGCGTCGCCCAGCGGGGCGCCGTGGCAATCTTCCTTGCCTTGCTTGTTCGGCGAACCGAAACCGATGGTGGTCTTGCAGCAGATCAGGGTTGGCTGTGCGCTTTTGCGAGCCGTCTCGATGGCGGTCTTGATCTCTTCAGGATCGTGACCGTCGACATTGCGGATCACCTGCCAGTTGTAGGCTTCGAAACGCTTAGGCGTGTCGTCGGTGAACCAGCCTTCGACTTCGCCGTCGATGGAAATGCCGTTGTCATCGTAGAAGGCAATCAGTTTACCCAGGCCCAAGGTGCCGGCCAGGGAGCCAACTTCGTGGGAAATGCCTTCCATCATGCAGCCATCACCCAGGAACACGTAGGTGTGGTGATCGACGATGTTATGGCCGGGACGGTTGAACTGAGCCGCCAGGACTTTTTCCGCCAGTGCAAAGCCCACGGCGTTGGCCAACCCCTGGCCCAGTGGGCCGGTGGTGGTTTCAACACCCGGGGTGTAGCCGAACTCCGGGTGGCCCGGGGTGCGGCTGTGCAGTTGGCGGAAGTTTTTCAGGTCATCGATCGACAGGTCGTAGCCAGTCAGGTGCAGCAGCGAGTAGATCAGCATCGAGCCATGGCCGTTGGACAGCACGAAGCGGTCACGGTCGGCGAACGATGGATTGCTCGGGTTGTGCTTCAGGTAGTCACGCCACAGTACTTCGGCGATATCCGCCATACCCATCGGGGCACCGGGATGGCCGCTGTTGGCTTTTTGCACGGCATCCATGCTGAGGGCACGAATGGCGTTGGCACGCTCACGACGGCTGGGCATCGCTGATCTCCTAGGGTTTGAATAAAACGAAACGGAAAAAAGGCGAGCATTTTCCCTCACCGACCCGCCTCGGGGCAATGACAGATAGTCATCTGGACGTGTTTTTCCGGTGGATAAATTCTCATTCGCCTGGTGAAACCTTTCCGCTGACGATTTGTAGAGTGACCCGCGCCCCGAGAAGTGCCATCTATCGTGCAATATCAAAACTTTTTGATATTGCCCTTGCGGTGTTTTCCGGCCGTCACTAGACTGCTGCCCCTATGAACTTGCGCGTGCCTTCCATTCAACATGACGATTGCGACGAACTGGCGGCCCTGTGCAAGGCCGGCGGCGATCCACTGCGGTTGAATGTCTTGCGCGCACTGGCCAACGATTCGTTTGGTGTGCTGGAGCTGGCGCAGATCTTCGGCATCGGCCAGTCGGGCATGAGCCATCACCTCAAGGTCCTGGCCCAGGCCGGTCTGGTGGCGACGCGCCGTGAAGGCAACGCGATCTTCTATCGCCGCGCCCTGCCCCATACCGAACAGTTGGGCGGCAAGCTGCATGCCGCGCTGCTCGATGAAGTGGATAACCTGACCCTGCCTGCCGACGTGCAGTCGCGGATCGGTCAGGTCCATGGGCAGCGAGCGGCGGCCAGCCAGGACTTTTTTTCACGGGTCGCGGAAAAGTTTCGTGCCCAGCAGGACTTGATTGCCGGCCTGCCACAGTACCGCGAAAGCGTGGTGGCCCTGCTCGACAAACTGAGTTTCAACGAAGGCGCCAGCGCCATCGAAGTCGGCCCCGGCGACGGCGCATTTCTGCCGGAACTGGCGCGACGCTTCGGTCACGTCACGGCACTGGACAACAGCCCGGCCATGCTTGAACTGGCACGCCAGGTCTGTGAGCGCGAAAAGCTGGCTAACGTCAGCCTGCAACTGGCCGATGCACTGACGGGTGTCAGCCTGCAGGCCGATTGCGTGGTACTGAACATGGTGTTGCACCACTTTGCTGCGCCGGCCGATGCCCTAAAGCACATGGCCGGCCTGCTGCAACCGGGCGGTAGCCTGCTTGTGACAGAGTTATGCAGCCACAACCAGAGTTGGGCCAGGGAGGCCTGCGGTGATCTGTGGTTGGGGTTTGAACAGGACGACTTGGCCCGTTGGGCCACCGCTGCGGGACTCGTTCCCGGGGAAAGCCTCTATGTAGGCTTACGTAATGGTTTCCAGATCCAGGTCCGCCACTTTCAGCGGCCGGCTGGCGACACTCACCATCGGTAAATTCAGGAAAAAATCGAGATGAGCGAATACTCCCTCTTCACCTCCGAGTCCGTGTCCGAAGGGCATCCGGACAAAATCGCCGACCAGATTTCCGATGCGGTGCTGGACGCCATCATTGCCGAAGACAAGTTCGCCCGCGTGGCGTGCGAAACGCTGGTGAAAACCGGCGTGGCAATCATTGCAGGTGAAGTCACCACGTCGGCCTGGGTCGACCTGGAAGAGATCGTGCGTAACGTGATTCTCGACATCGGCTACAACAGCTCCGACGTCGGCTTCGACGGCGCGACCTGCGGTGTGATGAACATCATTGGCAAGCAGTCCCCTGACATCAACCAGGGTGTCGACCGCGCCAAGCCGGAAGATCAGGGTGCCGGCGACCAAGGCCTGATGTTCGGCTACGCCAGCAACGAAACCGACGTGCTGATGCCAGCGCCGATCACCTTCTCGCACCAGCTTGTGCAAAGGCAAGCCGAAGCCCGCAAATCCGGCCTGCTGCCGTGGCTGCGCCCGGACGCCAAGTCGCAAGTGACCTGCCGTTACGAAGGCGGCAAGGTGGTGGGTATCGACGCCGTTGTATTGTCGACCCAGCACAACCCGGACGTGTCGTACAACGACCTGCGCGAAGGCGTGATGGAGCTGATCGTCAAGCACGTACTGCCTGCCGAGCTGCTGACCAAGGACACCCAGTTCCACATTAACCCGACGGGCCAGTTCATCATCGGTGGCCCGGTGGGCGACTGCGGCCTGACCGGCCGCAAGATCATCGTCGACAGCTACGGCGGCATGGCCCGTCACGGTGGCGGCGCATTCTCCGGTAAAGATCCATCCAAGGTTGACCGTTCAGCCGCCTACGCCGGTCGGTATGTCGCCAAGAACATCGTGGCGGCCGGCCTGGCCGAGCGTTGCGAGATTCAGGTTTCCTACGCGATTGGTGTTGCGCAGCCGACTTCGATCTCGCTGAACACCTTCGGCACCGGCAAAATCAGCGATGACAAAATCATCAAGCTGGTTCGCGAAGTGTTCGACCTGCGTCCCTACGCAATCACCACCATGCTCGACCTGCTGCACCCGATGTACCAGGACACCGCGGCATACGGCCACTTCGGCCGCACCCCGGCGACCAAAACAGTGGGCGAAGACACCTTCACCACCTTCACCTGGGAAAAAACCGACCGCGCCGAACAGCTGCGCTCGGCTGCCGGCCTCTAAGGCCGCCCTGGCGGTGCCCAAAGCCCCGCACGGTTCGCCGTGCGGGGCTTTTTGTTGGCGCTGACCTTGCACCGGGCAGCGGCTTTCGCGAGCAGGCTCGCTCCCACGGGCTCTGTGTCGGGCCCGGAAAACATCGCGCGAACGAACCGGGTCGCGAAGACACCCAACGGAAACACCGGGTAAAACACCCTTTCGTCCTGGCAGAAAAACACCGGCTAGCCTTCAGGCATTCCATTGAGCAAGGACGCTCACGATGCTTGTGCGACTGTTTTTCGGTTTTTTCCTGGCCTTTTCCTGGACCGCCTCAACCGCTGCCGACTGCCCCGACTGGCCACCCGCCCGGGCGCTGAATCAAATCGCCGCCCTGCAGAAACACATCGACCACTGGGACGAAAGCTACCATCGTGACGGACGCTCGCTGGTCGCTGACGAACTCTACGATCAGTCACGCTTGCGACTGGGCGAATGGCGCACGTGCTTCAACGCCGGTCAGGCACCCACCCCCTTGCGGACCGCTGGCGGAACCGTCGCTCACCCGATCGTCCACACCGGCCTGGAGAAACTGCACGATCAACACGCGGTCGAGCAGTGGCTGCGCCACCGCAAGGACATCTGGATACAGCCCAAGGTAGACGGCGTGGCCGTCACCCTGGTTTATCGCGGCGGGACGCTGCACCAGGCCATCAGTCGCGGCGATGGCCTGACTGGCCAGGACTGGACCGCCACGGCGCGGCTGATCCCGGCCATCCCCCACACCCTGACCCGGCCCGTGGACCTGCGAGTGCAAGGCGAACTTTATTGGCGTCTGGACGATCATGTACAAGCCCGGGCCGGCAGCCTCAATGCACGCAGCAGGGTCGCTGGCCTGATGGCCCGCAAGTCGCTCACCCCTGGGCAAACCGCCGGCATCGGGCTGTTTGTCTGGGACTGGCCAGAAGGCCCCGCCGACCTGCCCTCGCGCATCGACGCGCTGGATGAACTGGGGTTCCCCGGCACAACGCCGTACAGCCAGCCGATCCGGTCACTGGCCGACGCCGAACAGTGGCGCAATCGCTGGTATCGCTCGCCCCTGCCCTTCGCCAGCGACGGCGTGGTCTTGCGCCAGAGCCAGCGCCCACCGGCCGAACGCTGGCAGACAAAACCGCCCTTTTGGGCCGTTGCCTGGAAATACCCTTTTGCCCAGGCGCTGGCCGAAGTGAGAAAGGTCGAGTTCAAGGTCGGTCGCACCGGACGGATCACCCCCATGCTGGAGTTGAAACCGGTGCGGCTCGACGACCGGCAGATCAGGCACGTAAGCCTCGGCTCCCTGCGTCGCTGGGAGACGCTGGACATCCGCCCCGGCGATCAGGTCGCCATCAGCCTCGCCGGGCTGACGATCCCGAGGCTGGACGGGGTGGTTCTGCGCGCCACCGAGCGCACCGACCTGGAGGTGCCATTGGCCGCCGACTTCCATCCGTTGAGCTGCTGGCAGCCGACGCCAGGGTGCAAAAGCCAGTTTCTCGCACGCCTGGCCTGGCTCAGCGGAAAACAGGGCCTGGCCCTGCCCCACGTCGGTCCAGGCACCTGGGAGAAACTTCTCGAAACGGGTCACCTCGGCAGTCTGCTGGATTGGTTGACCCTCGACGCCCAAGAGCTTGCTAACATTGACGGCTTCGGCGAACGCCAGGCGACTCGCCTCTTGAACAGTTTCAACAGTGCCCGCCAACGTCCGTTTTATCGCTGGCTCAAAGCTCTGGGTTTACCGCCAACCGGCCAGGCACGACTTGCTGACTCATGGCAGGTGCTGGCTCAACGAAACATCGCACAATGGCAGGCCGAGTCCGGTATCGGACCGGGACGGGCAGCGCAACTGAGCGCGTTTTTCCGCGACCCGCAGGTACTGGCCTTGAGCGAAACATTGCGTGCAGCAGGGATCGACGGTTTCCAGTGACCGCGATAGCTCGCCTGCCCGGGAACCCAAAGTGACCGGAGGGCTCAAACGCCCAGCGCCGCATCGACCCGATTGCAATTGCACATGGAGCTTTTATGAAATGTCTTTCACCGCTCGTCTTGCTGACCCTATGCGGCGTGATGGCCGCTCCGCTGATGGCGGCCGAGCAGGCGCCGGAGCTGACCGGTTGCGCCGCCAAGAAGCAGAGCATCATCAGCCAGATCGAACTGGCCAAATCCCAGGGCAACACCGATCAGCAGGCAGGCCTTGAAAAGGCCCTGGGCGAAGTCACCGACCACTGCACCGATGCCTCGCTGAAGAAGGAACGGGAAAACAAGGTCCTCGACGCCCGGCACGAAGTCAGCAAACGCCAGGCCGATCTCGAAAAAGCCATGAAAAAAGGCGACCCCGAGAAGATCAACAAGCGCAAGGACAAACTGGCCGAGTCCCGCAAGGAACTGCAGGACGCCCTGGATGAGCTGGATAAATGAAGACAGCGGGTCGATCGCTCCCACGCCCGGCGTGGGAAGGACCGCCCCCCATCAATGATCCCTGAATTCCTTATGGCACGCACTGCAGGCATCTTCGACTTTCTGTACCGCCGGCCCAAGGTTGCTCGCCTTGTAAGGCTGGACCTTGCTGGCAACCACCAATTCACCGGTGGCGGCTTCGAGGGTGCGAGCCAGCTCCTGAAAACGTGCCTGCTTCTGCCAGACATCGTCCTTGGCGCTGCTGTGATCTTCTTCGCGCACCTGCGGGAAATGTTTCCACGGCTCGTGGGACAGCGCATCGAGCTTCACGGCGCCCTCGGCAAATCGGGGCCCGTCGAACGGGATGCGACCACGCAACATGCCACCCAGGTCTTCGCCGGTCTTGAGCATTTGCTTGAAGATCGCCTTGCGCTGACCCAGTGGCGAATTCGGGTCGACACCACCGCACGCGGACAACGTCAGGCAGGCCATCAATACAACGGTCATTTTTTTCAAAGTCATGGTGGCTTCAGGTCGCGGAAATCGGCGGCCAGTATCCTCGCGTCACCGGCAAACACCAATAGCCCTATTAACAATAAGGGTTGTTCGGGCGCAGCAAACGCCCGGGCAACCGACACAGGAATGATTTCATGAACAGCCGTTTCAAGGCATGGCGGGCCCACCTCGCGTGGACACTGCCGATGGTCGCCGTGCTCGCAGGCTGCACCGGCGGTGACAGTGGTCAACCGAAAACCCACGCCCTGGCGACCTATTCCAGCGCCTCCTGGGAAGCGCTGCCCGCCGTCACCGACAGCGACCTGGTGGCCGGCTTTGGCTCATGGCGCAGCGCCTGTGCCCGACTCAAGGCCGACGCGGTCTGGGGCTCGACCTGCGCCGCTGCCGCCAATGTGCCGCAGACCGCCAGCGAAATCCGCGCCTTTCTCAAGCAACACCTCGATGTCTATGGTCTGCGGGCCGCCAACGACAACCCCAACGGCCTGATCACCGGCTACTACGAGCCGGTCTACCCCGGCAGCCTGACCCAGACCACCGTGGCGAACATCCCGGTGTACGGCGTGCCCGAGGACATGATCATCGTCGCCCTCGACAGCCTCTACCCGGAACTCAAGGGCAAACGCCTGCGTGGAAGGCTCGAAGGCCGCGTGCTCAAGCCATACGACGATGCGGCCACGATTGAAAGCAAGGGGGTCAAGGCGCCCGTGGTGGCGTGGCTGACCGACCCGATGAACCTGCAATTCCTCCAGATACAGGGCTCCGGCCGTATTCAGCTCGACGATGGCCGCCAGTTGCGCATCGCCTATTCCGACCAGAATGGCCATCCGTATCGCCCGATAGGTCGCTGGCTGGTGGAACAAGGTGAACTGAAGAAAGAAGAGGTGACCATGGGCGCCATCAGCGACTGGGCCAAGGCTCATCCCGAGCGTATCCCGCAGTTGCTCGGCAGCAACCCCAGTTATGTGTTCTTCACCCGCAACCCGGACAGCAACGAAGGCCCTCGTGGCTCGCTGAACGTGCCTCTGACCGCCGGTTACAGCGCGGCAGTGGACCGCAAGGTGATCCCGCTGGGCAGCCTCATGTGGTTGTCGACCACCCGACCGGACGGCACGCCACTGGTTCGCCCGGTGGCCGCCCAGGACACGGGAGGCGCGATTACCGGCGAAGTCCGTGCGGACCTGTTCTGGGGCACAGGCGAAGCGGCCGGGCAACTGGCAGGCGACATGAAACAACAGGGTCAGATCTGGATGCTGTGGCCAAAAGGCGCGGCATTGCCGCAAGTGCCACAGGTGGCTGATCAGTAAATCCGCGAGGCAGATAGATCGCTTCGTCGGAACGCCGCCCGAAGCAGGCTCGCTGCCACAGAAGCATGCGCTTCAATCGTGGGAGCGAGCCTGCTCCGGGCGGCGTTCCGACGATGGGGCCCGCAAAATCGACAGGTGCCGCCTTTCAGGCCGAAACCCAGAACAACCCCACAATCAGCCCCGCCCCCACGAACCACACCAGCGAGCGCAGAATCGCCCAGTCCGCCAGGTAGCAAATGATGTACAGCAGGCGGCTGGTGATGAACAGGACCGACAGCACATTGATCGTCACCAGTTCGGCGTTGCCCGCCAGGTGCGCGACGATCACGGCGGCGGCAAAGGCCGGGGTGATTTCAAAACTGTTCAATTGCGCCGCGTGCGCGCGCCGGCCGAACCCTTCCAGCGAATCGAGAAAATCCCGGGGATCGTGGTTGTCCTGCAGCCGGTAGCCGCCACTGATCTTCGCCACGAGCGTGCACAGGTAAGGCAGGACAATCGCGATCAAAATGCACCACAGAGCCACCGTCATAAAAGTCATCCCTTCTTGGTTTTCAGGTATGGAGCTGTTATCGATCCGTCAGAACTTCATCACCAGTATGCCGATCAACACCAGTCCACAGGCTAAGAGCCGCGGCCTGCCGAAAGGTTCTTTCAAGTAGCGCATGCCGAACAGCACCACCAGAATCACACTGATCTCGCGCAACGCCGCCGCTTCGGCAATCGACCCCAGCTGCATCGCCCACAGCACCAGAGCGTAGCTGAACAACACGCAGAACCCGACCGCCAGGCCCAGTCGCCACTGCTCGCGCCAGAATGACCTGAAGGCCGGGCGCTTGCGTACCAGCGCCAGCAATGGAAACGGCCAGGCGCTGAGCAGCGTGACCCAGACCAGGTAATCCAGCGGATGTGACCAGCGCCGCAGCGCCTGGCCGTCGATGAAGGTGTAGCAACCGATGCACAGGCCGATCAGCACCACCACCGGCAGCATCGACCATGGCAGGCGCGCACCGCCACCGCCCTGCCACAACAGGCAGACCATGCCGAAGGGGATGAGCAGGATGCCGAAGATCTGCTGATGGGTCAGCTCCTCCCCGGCAAAGATCAGCGTCAACGCCAGGACCACCAACGGCGACAGGCCGCGCATCAACGGATAGACCAACCCCAGGTCACCGACGCGATAAGCCTGGATCAGCAAATAGCGATAGAGCAATTCGAACGCCGCCGAGGCCAGGATCCATGGCCAGATGTCCATCGGCGGCAACGCCACGAACGGCAGCATCAGCGCGACGAACAACAGTGCGACGCTGTCCATGCACGCCACCACCAGCAGCCGTTCGGCGCTGAACTTGATCAGGGTATTCCACGCCGCATGCAACAGCGCCGCCACCAACACCAACGCCGTCGCAAGCACGGCACACTCCTTTCATGGCCCCCTCCAACAGGGTTCGGGGGAAGAATTGATTCGCCATATTTCAGCAGCTGTTTATACTGCAAGCGACCACGCCGCACTCAGTTGCGCACAGACTAATTCCAATAATTTCTGCTTCGGGCCGCTTTCAAGACGACGGCTCCTGGCATGCGTATGCCTGATCGCCGCGCCAAAACGATAGAAAGAGACCTTGCGCATGCCCCTCGCCTTGCTTGCCCTCGCTGTTGCCGCGTTCGGCATCGGCACCACTGAATTCGTCATCATGGGCCTGCTGCCCGATGTCGCCCGGGACCTCTCGGTCAGCATTCCCCACGCCGGTCTGCTGATCACCGGCTATGCCCTGGGCGTCGTGTTCGGCGCCCCGATCCTTGCGGTCGGCACTGCCAACATGCCGCGCAAGGCCACCCTGCTGGGCATGACGCTGATGTTCATCCTGGGCAACACGCTCTGCGCGCTGGCACCGAACTATGCCACGCTGATGGCCGCCCGGGTGGTGACCGCGCTGTGCCATGGTGCGTTTTTCGGCATCGGCTCGGTGGTGGCCGCCGGGTTGGTAGCGCCGAACAAACGGGCCCAGGCCATTGCCATGATGTTCACCGGCCTGACCCTGGCCAATGTGCTCGGCGTGCCGTTGGGCACTGCACTGGGCCAATACGCCGGCTGGCGCTCGACGTTCTGGGCGGTGTCGGTGATCGGCGTGATCGCCGCCATTGCCCAATGGGTCTGGCTGCCGAAAGAGATCGCCATGGACAAGGCCAACCTGGCCAGCGAGCTCAAGGTGCTGGGTAAAGCCAGTGTGTTGCTTGCCCTGGGAATGAGCGTGCTGGCCTCGACCAGCCTGTTCAGCGTGTTCACCTACATCGCGCCGATCCTGCAGGACATCACCGGCGTCAGCCCCCATGGCGTGACGATCATGCTGCTGTTGTTCGGCGTGGGCTTGACCGCCGGCAGCATGCTCGGTGGCCGCCTGGCCGACAGCCGCCTGCTGCCCTCGCTGGTGGGCATGGCCCTGGCCGTGGTGCTGGTGCTGGCCGCGTTCAGCCAGACCAGCCGCTCGGTGATCCCGGCGGCGGTGACCCTGGTGCTGTGGGGGATTTTTGCCTTTGCCCTGTGCCCGATCCTGCAACTGCTGATCATCGACCAGGCCCATGAAGCCCCCAACCTCGGTTCGACCCTGAACCAGAGCGCCTTCAACCTCGGCAACGCCGCCGGCGCCTGGATCGGCGGGTTGGTGGTCGCCAGCGGCGCGGACCTGGCGGACCTGCCCTGGACCGGCGCCCTGGTGAGTGGCTTGACGGTATTGACCGCGCTCTACTTCATCTACCGGCAGCGTCGTGACATTGCGGTGATCGCTGCAAAAGGTTAGCCGCCGGATCGAACCAGACCTTTGATGGGAAACACCCTGCCGACACACCCGGCAATCTGGACGCAGGTTGTACGAAACATCTACAGCCCCCTCCAATCTTCCCAGCGATCGATTTGAAAGGCCCTATTCAGGGCCTTTCAACGCAGACCCCAGGACGTCCCGAACCGCCGCCGGGTATGTGTGCCGAGCCATTTCCTCATGCTCCGCTGCTGACTCGTCTCGCCTAAAGTGCCGTTTTTCACTCCCAAGGACGAGACGCCCCATGATCAGCCCCACGCTTTCCTCATCGCCCGTTTCAAGCCCGTCATCGCCGCCTGACAGGCCTGCGTCCCACGCCGTCACTGGCGGTGACGTCGACTGGGGTGACTTCGCCAAGGGATCTGCCCACGTGGGCCAAGGTCGAGCACAAACGCTCGTGCACGCACTGACCGAGCGGAAACTGTCGATTCGCCAATTCGCCAATGGCGTCATCGAAGTGGAGCTCAAGCGCCCCGCCATCGAACGACTGGTGCTCAGTGGTGGGGGCGCCAAGGGCGTTGCGTTCTCCGGAATGGTCAAGGCATTGGCAGACCATCAGGCACTGGACCCGATACGCACCCTCTCGGGTTCATCAGCGGGCGCCATTTCCGCCGCACTCCTGGCCAGCGGCATGGGGCCAGCGGACTTCGACAGGCTGTCGGATGAAACCAACCTCGTCTCGCTGCTCGACAGCCAGAGCAAAATGCTGGGACCGATACAGCAGGTCAGTTCCACCCTGGGACGCGGTATTGCCAAACTACCCGGCAAGGCTGGCAGCATCGGCCAATTGCTGTTCGACCTGATGCCGCGCTTGCAATCCAAGGCCACGCCGCTGGAAAACCTGATCCGCGAAAAAATGATCGAGTCGATTCAGGCCTGCGTTGCCCGGGCGTCGGGGGACCCACAGCGCGCACTTTCGCCGGCGGGCGTAATCCGACTGGCGCAAATAAGAAGCCAGGGGTTCGTGACATTTGCCGACCTGGCGACCCTGAGCAATGACCTGCCTGAAATCAAGCAACTGAACGTCACCGGCACGGCCATGTTCGACGGACGTCCGCAAATGGTGGTGTTCAATGCCAGTTTGACTCCGGACATGGACGTCGCCCGCGCGGCCCATATTTCCGGCTCGCTGCCGGTGGTCTTCGCCCAACCCTCGGAACAGCACCTGCCATTCCAGGCGGGCCCGCAGCGCACCTTCTTTCAAGATGGAGGGATCATGCTCAACACGCCGGTTCTGGACCTGTACGAACCGCAATTTTCGGCGAGCGTCATGCCCGACAGTGAACAGCTGGTGCTCAAGTTCGAGAGCGCGCAGAGCAAGAAGAAAAATGATCGCGGCACCCTGTTCTCGACCCTGGCCGACCGGTTTATCGGTGCGCCCTACTCAGCCCGACACGCCCAGCAAAACGCCGGCCTCGCGGCGTTTGCCAACCAGATCGTCACCGTGCGCCTGAAGGTCGACAAAGGCGATTTCACCGGTACGCTGCAGGGCACCGTCAACTTCAACATGGCCAACGAACACAAGAACCATTTGCAGCAAACGCTGGAATTCGACGTGCAGCAGTACCTGGCCCGTCATCAGCAGTGCCAGACGTACACCTTCGCATCGATGGGGGGAGCCCTGCTGGCATTGAACGAGTCGATGTTCGAAGCAGCGGCGCTTGAGTTGCATGATCACCCCGACGCGGCTGCCGTCATCGAGTTCCGGCATCACGCGCAACAGGCGCTGGCCGATCTCAAGCGCACCCTGGTCGCTGTCGCTGCCACCCAGGAAGGACCATTGACCCTGACCGCGCCCCTTCGCGTCGCCGTGGACGCCCTGGATCAGCTGGGTGATGCGCCCGGCAAACGGGCGTGGCTGGCGAAACAGCTCAACCAGGGCAGCGACCCGGTGTTCATGTCGTTACTGCAAGCAGTAAAACGCCTGGACGCTGGTTCGACGGGGGAAAAATCCCCGGTCATGAGCGAGGCGATCCAGGAGATGGACCGGCGCGATATCGTCACCAAAAGCGAGAACTTCATTCGCGAAGTGATCTACCCCTCGCTGTTTCGCCTGGGCCAGCCTGACTCGAACGTCACATTGCTGAGCGCGGCCATTGAGGACTTGCACAATGTCCTCACGCGCGAAGGTTTCAATGAGGTATTGAATCGGATCGCCAATCAGTACGTCCCGCGCACGTGGCCGTCCTCTAAGCGAGCGTTCAGCTCCACGACGGTTGATCAGGCCCGCGCCTGGCTGATCCGCGGCGGATGATCGAAAAACCCGCGCTGGCGCGCATCATTGCCGGTCGTCCTTGTCGACCGGCGTCCCGGTCTCTGTCCCCTTGTCGCTGGGTGCGCCGGACTCACTGCGAATCTGCGCGTGGCTGATCAGCGCGAAAATGAAGCTGCCGCCGATGATGTTCCCCGCCAGCGTGGGCCCGGCGAACACCAGCCAGAAATCCCTCCACGGCAGCTCCCCGGCAAACACCAGGTACGACACCTCCAGCGAACCGACCACGATGTGGGTGAAATCACCCAGCGCCATGAAGTAGGTGATGAGGACGATGATCCACACCTTCGCGCTTTCCATGGACGGAATCATCCACACCATGGTGGCGATCATCCAGCCGGAAATAATGCCTTTGGAGAACATCTGGCTGGGATCGCTCTCCATGACTTTGCGACCGATGTCGAGGAAGGCGATGTCCGTCTTGCTGTCGAAAATCGGCAGTTCCAGCATCACATAGGCCACCAGCAAGGTGCCACAGAGGTTGCCCACCAGCACCACCGACCACAACCGCAGCAATCGAGCGAAGTTGCCCAGCGTGGGCTTGCTCATGATCGGCAGCACCGCCGTCAGGGTGTTTTCGGTGAACAGTTGCTGGCGGGCGAGGATCACCGCGAGAAACCCGGCGCAGTAACCGAAACTGGCGATCACCTTGAAACCCTCGCCCTCGGGCAGTCGCGAGTTCAGCAACCCCATGGCCATCAGCGACAGCCCCATGGTCAGGCCTGCGGCAAGGGCTGACCACCAGAGCGCGGCGATGCTGCGCTCCAGTTCCAGGTCGCCCTGGGTGCGGATGATCTCGTGCAGCACCGCCGCGCGCGGTGGCTGGTTCTTTTCGACCTCGTGCCGCTCTTTCGCCGAGAGGTCCGGAGTCTTGCCGTCTTTGCGGGTATTCATAGCGTTCCTGAACCTGTGGCGTGCAATGTAACTACGACACGCAGGGTTCGGCGCTGTTCAGTGGTCGCCCGCTAAATCATCGATGGGCTGACGCCTGGAATGACAGTGGGGGCGAGCCTGCTCGCGATGATGGTTGTGCAGACACCTCGATGATGACTGTCAGGCCGCTATCGCGGGCAGGCTCGCTCCCCACATCGGCTTCAGGGTCTACCCACCCCTCAATCGTGGATCTGGTCATCCTTGAACTGGTCCTTGACGTACCTGATCTCGGTCCGGCCGTGGGGCGCGGGCAGGCCGTCCTCACCGAGGTTGACGAAGACCATCTTCTCCACCGTCAGGATGCTTTTGCGGGTGATCTTGTTGCGCACTTCACACGTCAGGGTGATCGAGGTGCGGCCGAATTCGGTGGCCGTGATGCCCAGCTCGATGATGTCGCCCTGGCGCGAGGCGCTGACGAAATTGATTTCGGAAATGTATTTGGTGACCACGCGCTGGTTGCCCAGCTGGACGATGGCGTAGATCGCCGCTTCTTCGTCGATCCAGCGCAACAGGCTGCCGCCGAACAGCGTGCCGTTGGGGTTCAGGTCTTCCGGTTTTACCCATTTGCGGGTGTGAAAATTCATACACTCTCCTGACCGTCTTGCCGATTGATGCCACGCATCATGGCAGAGCGCGGGCTAGAGCTCTATCAGGCATCGACTATGGTCTCGATTACCGTTCGGGCATTGACTTGCAGAAAGGCTTTGGAAGATCAGCATAGCCCGCTATAATCGCCCCCGTTTCAAAACGGTAACTTCCGATTGCTACCGTTTTCCCGCCACCTGTCCGAGGGGCGCTGCAGCAGGTTCGACCTGTCAGGCTCGGATGGGGCGTTGTCAGGCCAATGCCCGACACTAAACGCACAACGGCGCCCATTCGCATACATTACGAATGGAGGCTCTCATGAGCGCTGTAATCACGCCTGCAGGTTTTACCGACTATAAAGTCGCCGACATGTCCCTCGCCGCCTGGGGCCGTCGCGAAACCATCATCGCCGAATCGGAAATGCCTGCCCTGATGGGTCTGCGCCGCAAGTACTCCGAAGAGCAACCGCTCAAGGGCGCGAAGATCCTCGGCTGCATCCACATGACCATTCAGACTGCCGTGCTGATCGAAACCCTGGTTGCCCTGGGTGCCGAAGTCCGCTGGTCGTCCTGCAACATTTTCTCGACTCAGGACCAGGCTGCCGCCTCCATCGCCGCGGCCGGCATTCCGGTCTTCGCCTGGAAAGGCGAGACTGAAGAAGAGTACGAGTGGTGCCTGGAGCAGACCATCCTCAAGGATGGCGCGCCTTGGGACGCCAACATGATCCTCGACGACGGCGGCGACCTGACCGAGCTGCTGCACAAGAAATACCCGCAAGTACTGGATCGCGTCCACGGCGTGACCGAAGAAACCACCACCGGCGTTCACCGCCTGCTGGACATGCTCGCCAAGGGCGAACTGAAGATCCCGGCCATCAACGTCAACGACTCGGTGACCAAGAGCAAGAACGACAACAAGTACGGCTGCCGTCACAGCCTGAACGATGCGATCAAGCGCGGCACCGACCACCTGCTGTCCGGCAAGCAAGCGCTGGTCATCGGTTACGGTGACGTGGGCAAGGGCTCGGCCCAGTCCCTGCGTCAGGAAGGCATGATCGTCAAGGTCTCCGAAGTCGACCCGATCTGCGCCATGCAAGCCTGCATGGACGGTTTCGAACTGGTATCGCCGTTCATCGACGGTATCAACGACGGCACCGAAGCCAGCATCGACAAGGCCCTGCTGGGCAAGATCGACCTGATCGTGACCACCACCGGTAACGTCAATGTTTGCGATGCAAACATGCTCAAGGCCCTGAAGAAGCGCGCTGTCGTCTGCAACATCGGTCACTTCGACAACGAAATCGACACCGCTTTCATGCGCAAGAACTGGGCATGGGAAGAAGTGAAGCCACAGGTGCACAAGATCCACCGTACCGGTGCCGGCAGCTTCGATGCCCAGAACGACGACTACCTGATCCTGCTGGCCGAAGGCCGTCTGGTGAACCTGGGTAACGCCACCGGTCACCCAAGCCGCATCATGGACGGTTCGTTCGCCAACCAGGTACTGGCGCAGATCTTCCTGTTCGGCCAGAAGTACGCCGACCTGTCGCCAGCCCAGAAAGCCGAGCGCCTGACCGTTGAAGTACTGCCGAAGAAACTCGACGAAGAAGTGGCCCTGGAAATGGTCCGCGGTTTCGGCGGCGTCGTGACTCAACTGACCAAGACCCAGGCCGACTACATCGGCGTGGCCGTCGAAGGTCCGTTCAAGCCGCACGCTTACCGCTACTAACAGGCGCTGATTTTCGCCTTCCCTGTGGGAGCGAGCCTGCTCGCGATGATGGCCGTACAAACATCTCGACGATGACTGTCAGACCGCTATCGCGAGCAGGCTCGCTCCCGCATTGGACTGTGTTGTCTCGCAGACTCCTGTGTATCCAAGGATATGACCATGTCCCAAGATCGTCGCTACAGTTTCGAGTTCTTCCCGACGAAGACCGATGCTGGGCATGAAAAGCTGCTCGCCACTGCTCGTCAGCTGGCTACCTACAACCCCGATTTCTTCTCCTGCACCTATGGCGCCGGCGGTTCGACCCGTGATCGAACCCTCAACACCGTGTTGCAACTCGAAAGCGAAGTCAAAGTCCCGGCCGCACCGCACCTGTCATGCGTGGGCGATAGCAAGGACGACCTGCGCAGCCTGCTGGCGCAATACAAGTCTGCCGGCATCAAGCGCATCGTTGCCCTGCGCGGTGACCTGCCTTCGGGCATGGGCATGGCCAGCGGCGAGCTGCGCCATGCCAACGACCTGGTTGAATTCATTCGTGAAGAAACCGCTGATCACTTTCACATCGAAGTCGCCGCCTACCCCGAAATGCATCCGCAGGCACGCAATTTCGAAGACGATCTCCTCAACTTCGTGCGCAAGGCCAACGCCGGTGCCGACAGTGCGATCACCCAGTATTTCTTCAACGCCGACAGCTATTTCTACTTCGTCGAGCGTGTACGGTCGATGGGCGTAAACATCCCGATCGTGCCGGGGATCATGCCGATCACCAACTACAGCAAGCTGGCGCGCTTCTCCGATGCCTGCGGTGCGGAAATCCCGCGCTGGATCCGCAAGCAACTGGAAGCCTACGGCGACGACACCCGAAGCATTCAGGGCTTTGGCGAGCAGGTCATCACCGAGATGTGCGAACGCCTGCTGCAAGGTGGCGCGCCGGGACTGCACTTCTACACCCTGAACCAGGCCGAAGCGAGCCTGGCGGTGTGGAACAACCTGAAGCTGCCACGTTAAGCGAGCCGCCAGGCAAGCTAGAAAAATCGCCGTTTCCGGCAGTGCCCGCAGGCGTTCACGCGCAGTAGCAGACACGGCCAGGGGCGGCGATTTTTTTGCATTTTTAGCCTGTTTTTTGTGCAGCAATGCACGGAGCCAGAGCTTCGGAAGCGGGTTTCTGGCGGTTTACGCTTTCTCGTCGTAATCTCAAGCCATGCCTCTGATCACCCAGCTATTCACCGTACTGCTTTTCACTTGCCTGAGCTTCGCCGCCCGGGGCGAGAAATTGCGCATTGTCACGGAGCCCTGGGCGCCCTACGTCTACGAGGAAAACGGCAAGGCGCTGGGCCTGGACTATGAAACCACGGCCATTGTTTTCAAACGCCTGGGGATCGAAGTCGAGTGGCAGTTCCTGCCCTGGAAACGCTGCCTGTCGATGCTCGAAACCGGCCAGGCGGATGGCGCGCTGGACATTTTCCACAGCGACGAGCGTGATGCCACCCTGCTCTACCCCAGCGAACCCCTTTCGGAAGTCGAGTTCGTGATGTTCTACGCCAACGAGCGTCCTCATCCGTTTCGTACCCTCGAAGACCTCAAGGGCCTGACCATCGGCACCTCGCCGGGCTATCTGTACAGCCCCGATTTCAGGGAGTCGCCCCTGTTCATCCGAGAACCTGCGCCCACCCATGAGGCCAACTTCGGCAAGCTGGTGCGCGGACGGATCGACCTGCTGATCACCGACCGTCGCGTGGGCCAGCATTTGCTCGACGAATTGAATATTCGCGACAAGATCAGCGAAAATCCGACGGTCATCAGCCAGCAAAGCCAGTTTCTGGCAGTGCGCCGCAATGCCGGCATGGACCTGCTGGTGCAACGCTTCGGTGCCGAACTCAAGCGTTTCAAGCGCGAGCCCGCCTACGCCGAGCTGAGCGCCCGCTACGGTGCCGCGCCGAAAACCGGCACGACTGCCGTCGCCCGGGAAAAAACCGTTGAGCAGCAGGAAAGCGGCGCGCAGTGATTGCTCTGTTATACTCCGGCGTTCCCGCCAGGCTCACGCCCGGACGCTCGGACTTTTTCAAGGCATCTCGAACCGCTACTGCGCAGCTTCATCGCCCGCGCGAGCGCACCCGACGTGCTTTCAAGGCCCAGCAGGACCGGACGGGATTGCGTTTCTCTTGAACGCCATTCGCGCCAGGCAAGACTCCCATTGGGCCAAGCCCTAACTAAAACAGGATTACTCATGTCCTTTGCTTCCCTCGGTCTCTCCGAGGCTTTGGTCCGCGCTATCGAAGATGCGGGCTATACCGAGCCTACTCCGGTGCAACAGCGGGCCATCCCCGCCGTGTTGCAAGGTCGCGACCTGATGGTTGCGGCACAGACAGGTACTGGTAAAACCGGCGGCTTCGCCCTTCCGATTCTGGAGCGGTTGTTCCCCAACGGTCACCCGGACAAATCCCAGCGTCACGGCCCGCGCCAACCGCGCGTGCTGGTCCTGACCCCGACCCGCGAACTCGCGGCCCAGGTTCACGAGAGCTTCAAGGTCTACGCCCGTGACCTGAAATTCGTCAGTGCCTGCATCTTCGGCGGCGTCGGCATGAACCCGCAGGTTCAGGCCATGGCCCGCGGTGTCGACGTGTTGGTCGCCTGCCCCGGTCGCCTGCTCGACCTCGCCGGCCAGGGCAGCGTCGACTTGTCCCACGTGGAAATTCTCGTGCTGGACGAAGCCGACCGCATGCTCGACATGGGCTTTGTCCATGACGTGAAGAAGGTCCTGGCCCGCCTGCCGGCCAAACGGCAGAACCTGCTGTTCTCGGCGACCTTCTCCAAGGACATCACCGACCTCGCCGGCAAACTGCTGCACAACCCCGAGCGCATCGAGGTCACGCCGCCGAACACCACGGTCGAACGTATCGAACAGCGGGTGTTCCGCCTGCCGGCGAACCACAAGCGTTCGCTGCTGGCGCACCTGATCACCGCCGGCGCCTGGGAACAGGTGCTGGTGTTCACGCGCACCAAGCACGGCGCCAACCGCCTGGCCGAGTACCTGGACAAGCATGGCCTGAGCGCCGTCGCGATCCACGGCAACAAGAGTCAGAACGCGCGCACCAAGGCCCTGGCTGACTTCAAGGCCGGTTCCGTGCGTATTCTGGTCGCCACCGACATCGCCGCGCGTGGCCTGGACATCGACCAGTTGCCCCACGTGGTCAACTTCGAATTGCCGAACGTCGACGAAGATTACGTACACCGTATCGGCCGTACCGGCCGTGCCGGTCGTTCGGGCGAGGCGATCTCGCTGGTGGCCCCGGACGAAGAGAAGCTGCTGAAAAGCATCGAGCGCATGACCAAGCAGAAAATCGCCGACGGTGACCTGATGGGCTTCGACTCCAGTGCCGTGGAAGCCGAGAAACCTGAAGTGCGCGAGCGTCCGGATGTGCGTAACCCGCGCAACCCACGTGGCCCGCGCGGCGACGGCCCGAACGGCAGCGGCGGTGGTGGCGGTCGTAAAGACAAGGGCAAGGACAAGGGCAAGGAAAAATCGGCTGCCAGCGGTCGCGGCGAGCGCCCGGCACGCGAACAGAAGCCACGCGAAGGCACACCGGCTCGCGAGCAACAGCGCGCGGCAGCCCCACGCCCGGCACCTGATCGTGCCCCGGACGAGTTCCTGGACGACGATGTCGACAACTTCGGTAACCGCGTCGACTACGTGCCTCAGAGCAAACCGGCCCCGGGCCGAGGCCGCCGTCCGGGTGCTCCGGCACAGGGCACGGCTCCAGGTGCCGCAGGTGCTCCACGCAACGGCGGCAAGCCACAGGGCCGTCAAGGCGGTCCACGCGGCGACGGCGCCAACGGCTCCTCGTCCGGCAAGCGCAATGGTCCGCGCAATGGCGCGCCGCGTGACGGCCAGGCTCGCCGCGAAGAAGGTCGCAACCGCCGTCCGGCCCGTGACGATCAGTCGCGCTCGGAACCGGCCGTGCAGAACACCCGCAGCCCGGCGCCGAAGATCATTCACAAGGAGTCGAAATCCGATCGTTTCCCGACACCTGAACAGCTTGATCAATTGCCCGTGCGCCCTCGCGGTGAAAAACCGGCATTGCTGACCCGCAACCGCTGAGTTTTCACGGCGACAAAAAATGCCCCGGTTCGCAAGAGCCGGGGCATTTTTCATGCCTCACGAAAAACCCATGTGGGCGCGAGCCCTGATACCTGGCCAAAAAAAACGCCCGCCCTCGTGAGAGGGCGGGCGTCTGTGTGTCGCGGGCGAAAATTACTTCGCTTTCACACCTTCAAACGATACGTACAGCTCGACCGCATCGGACTTCGGCCCCAGGTCTTTCTGCTTGCCGAAATCGGAACGCTTGATGGTGGTGGTGCCTTCGAAGCCGGCACGGTAGCCGCCCCATGGATCCTTGCCTTCACCCAGGAAGGTCGCCTTGACCACCACCGGCTTGGTCACGCCCAGGATGGTCAGGTCGCCGGTCACGTCAGCGGTGTTGGCACCGGTGGACTTGACGCTGGTGGAGACAAACGTTGCCTTGGCGAATTTGCTCGCGTTCAGGAAGTCAGCGCTGGCGATGTGCTTGTCACGCTCGGCGTGGTTGGTGAACACACTGGCGGTGTTGACGTTGAACTCGATCTTGCTGTCTTCAGGCTTGGCAGCGTCGAAGCTGAACTTGCCGTCGATGTCCTTGAAGGTACCGGTGATGAAGCTGTAGCCCAGGTGGCTGATCTTGAAGTCGACGAAGGCGTGCTGGCCTTCCTTGTCGACGACGTAGTCAGCGGCCATTACGTTGGCGGACAGTACGGCAGAACCGATTGCCAGAGCGGCCAGAGTCTTTTTCAACATGCTTTCTTTTCCTTTGAGTCGAGGTTGAATTTCAGGCTTTGCGACCGAGCATTCGCGTCAGGGTCGCATCACGATCGATAAAGTGGTGCTTCAATGCTGCCAACGCATGGAGACCGGAGAAAATTACCAGCGCCCACGCCAGGTACAGGTGAATCACCCCAGCGGTATCTGCCTGATCCGGTAGTCCGGAGATCAATGCAGGCACTTCAAACAGGCCAAACACCGGGATACCGACACCGTCTGCGGTGGAAATCAGGTAACCGGCAATCATCACAGCGAACAGACCGAAGTAGAGAAACCCATGGCCGAATTTGGCGCCAATGCGGGTCATCCGGCTGTAGCTTTGCAGCGTCGGTGGCGGTGGGCTGACAAAGCGCCACAGCACCCGCAGCAGCATCACACCCAACAGCACCAGTCCGATGCTCTTGTGCAGGTCCGGCGCGTCTTTGCGCCAGGTGCTGTAGTAGTCCAGCCCCACCATCCACAGGCCGAGTGCGAACAGCCCGAAGACCGCCAGCGCCACGCCCCAATGCATGAAGATGCTGATCCAACCATAGCGTGAAGAAGAGTTACGTAGCTGCATTGCCCAAATCCTGTGAGAACTGCGAACCAAGACTATCGACTTATCTATCGAATTAAAGCGGAAAATTTTGCTTTGAAATATCGAGAAATACGATCAAGAGTCTGAAATAGACGCGTTAAGGAAAGATTAAAGGCGAATTTGTGGCGGGATGTTAGTGGCAGGCTGGGAATTTGTGCCGCCTACATCGCCGGCAAGCCGGTCGCGCGCCCACCGGGAATACTGTGAGGGCGCGAACCTGATCGCGAATCGGTCTGACGGGCAATAAAAAAGCGCGGCATCAGAGCCGCGCTTTTCGTTCATCGCAAGGCCTTACTGCGCCTTGGTCTCAGTGGCCGCTGGCTTCTTGACCGGCTCGGCCTTTTTTGCCGGCGCCTTGGCCGGGGCCTTTTTTGCCTCGGTCTTGGCCGCCGGTTTTTTCACCGGGGCCTTGGCCGGGGCTTTCTTCGCCGGCTCGGCTTTCACCGGTGCGGCAGGCTTCGCCGCTTCCACCGGTGCAGGGGCCGGTGTCGGCGCTGGCGCGGGAGCAGGGACTGGCGCCGGGGCAGGCTCGGGTGCCTTCACCGGTTCCGGTTTCTTGTCGTCATCGGAGCCGCCAAACAGGTTGCTGAAGAAGTTGCCCTTCTTCGCCGCCACTGCACCAGCCGCCGCTGCGGTCGCTGCCGGGACCACTTTCGCCGGTTCGAACGACTTGCCGGCAGCCAGGTCTTCCACCTGACTGGCCGCCCGCTGACCGGTGCGCAGCGCGCCTTCCAGGGTGCCCGGGTACAGGGTGTCGGTGTGTTCGCCCGCAAAGGCTACGCGCTGAACCGGACGCTCCCACAGGCGCCAGAACTTGCTGATCTGGCCCGGACCGAAGGCCAGGTAGGCGCCCCCCATCGACGGGTCGGTGCTGTAGCGACGGATTTCATAACCGGTGAACGAACCCCGCGCCTGTGGATAAAACGCGTGCAGACGGATCAGCACCTGATCGGCCATCTGCTTATCGCCGAACGCCTGCATGACGCGTGCGTTGTCGCCGGACAGGTTGATCACCACATTGGCACCGCCCTTGAGTGCCGGCTCGACCCACAACATGCCGAGCCCGGTGTTGCTGTAGATTTCGCCGGACATGCGCGCCTTGCTTTCCCACACCGGCGTCTTGAACTTGAGCATGATCTGGTCGCGCCAGCCGTAGTTGGTGCCCTTGATCGCCGCCAGGTGCTGGGCATCCAGCGCCGGGGTCATCTGGATCTTGTTCAGTGCGCGCAATGGCACGGCCAGGACCACGTAGTCAGCCTGATAACCGACGCTGCCGACCTTGACCGTCACACCGTCCTTGTCCTGGCTGATCGCCGATACCGGCGAGCTGGTCTTGATGACTTTCAGCTGTTTGACGAAAGCCTGGGCGAGCACCGGGCTGCCACCGACCAGGCGCGAAGCGCGCAGGTCACGGTCGGAGACGCCACGGTAGACGCGGTTCTGCTGCGCGAAATACAGCAGCGACAGGCGCGAAGGTTCGTCATAACGGGAGCGAATCTGCTGGTTCACCAACTGACGGGCCGTGGCCGGCAAGTTCAGGCGATCGAGCCAGTTGGACACGTTGATCTGGTCCAGGGCATGCAGGGTGTTGTTGGCGGCCGGGTTCAGCGGGTCTTCGATGGAGCGCGCCAGGTCATCCAGGGTCTTTTCGTAGCGTTTCAACGCCTCGGCGGTCGCCGGCTCCTTGGTGGTGAGGTCGGCGGCGGTGTAATACACGCCGTCGATCAGGTAGCCGGGCGTGCGCACGAACTCGGGAGCCGGCGTGGTGCTGAGCTTGAAGGTGGACACGTACTTGTTCAGCACCGGCTGGGTCTTGTCGTTGCCGATCCATTCGCTGGTGGCCATGCCGGAACGACCGCCCAGGCTCGGCTTGGCTTCCAGCAGGGTGACCTGCCAGCCCTTGTTCTGCAGTTCATACGCCGCCGTCAGGCCGGAAAGCCCGCCGCCGATCACGATTGCGGTTTTATCCTTGGCCAGCGCTGACACGCTGAACAGCCCCAACATCACCAGCGCACAGGCGCGCAGCCAACCAGCAGACATTCAGCGAACTCCGGAAATACACGTAGGAAAAGGCAGCTTCACGAGCCAGACGACTCAAAGAGTCGCGAAGAATACGTCAGCCATCATTGGGCCGCCAGCGACGTCTATCGCCCCATACAAAGTAGCTCAATCGACACAATGGGTTGTTCCTGTGCGACGCATTGCATAGGCTTGCGCGATTGTATGTCCGCGCATGTCGCGGATTGCCTCGAGGAGACCGAACATGGGCCTGAACAATCAGTGGATGCAACGCGATCTCGCGGTGCTGTGGCATCCCTGCACCCAGATGAAAGACCACGAACAGCTGCCGCTGATCCCGATCAAGCGCGGCGAAGGCGTGTGGCTCGAGGATTTCGAAGGCAAGCGCTACCTCGATGCCGTCAGCTCCTGGTGGGTCAACGTGTTTGGCCACGCCAACCCGCGCATCAACCAGCGGATCAAGGATCAGGTCGATCAGCTGGAACACGTGATCCTTGCCGGTTTCAGCCATCAACCGGTGATCGAGCTGTCCGAGCGCCTGGTGAACATGACCCCGCAAGGCCTGAACCGGGTATTCTACGCCGATAACGGTTCGTCCTGCATCGAAGTTGCGCTGAAAATGAGCTTTCACTACTGGCTCAACCGTGGCCAGCCGGACAAGAAGCGCTTCGTCACCCTGACCAACAGCTACCACGGCGAGACCATGGCGGCGATGGCGGTGGGCGATGTGCCGCTGTTCACCGAGACCTACAAAGCCCTGCTGATGGACACGATCAAGGTGCCGAGCCCGGACTGCTACCTGCGTCCGGAGGGCATGGGCTGGGAAGAACATTCGCGCAACCTGTTCGCCGCCATGGAACAGACCCTGGCCGAGCACCATGCCAGCGTCGCGGCGGTGATCGTCGAACCCTTGATCCAGGGCGCCGGTGGCATGCGCATGTATCACCCGGTGTACCTCAAATTGCTGCGTGAAGCCTGCGACCGTTACGGGGTGCACCTGATCCATGACGAAATCGCCGTCGGCTTCGGCCGCACCGGCACGATGTTCGCCTGCGAACAGGCCGGCATCCGCCCGGACTTCCTGTGCCTGTCCAAGGCCCTGACCGGGGGTTACCTGCCGTTGGCGGCGTGCCTGACCACCGATGAGGTCTACAGCGCGTTCTACGATGATTACCCGACCCTGCGCGCCTTCCTGCACTCCCACAGCTACACCGGCAATCCGCTGGCCTGTGCGGCGGCGCTGGCGACGCTGGATATCTTCGAAGAAGACAACGTCATCGAGAACAACAAGGCGCTGGCCCGGCGCATGACCTCGTCCACCGCACACCTGGCCGACCATGCGAACGTTTCCGAGATTCGCCAGACCGGCATGGTCCTGGCGATCGAGATGGTCAAGGACAAGGCGACCCGGGAAGCTTATCCCTGGCAGGAGCGCCGCGGCATGAAGGTGTTCCAGCACGCGCTGGAGCGCGGAGCCTTGCTCAGGCCGTTGGGCAGCGTGGTGTATTTCCTGCCGCCGTACGTGATCACCCCGGAGCAGATCGATTTCCTGGCCGAAGTGGCCAGCGAAGGGATCGACATCGCCACCCGCGACAGTGTCAGCGTGGCGGTGCCGAAGGACTTTCATCCGGGTTTCCGTGATCCGGGCTGATGGTCCGGTGTCCGGGCCTGCCCCATCGCGAGCAGGCTCGCGCCCACAGGGTTCAGGTCTGCCCACGGCCCCCGCTCGCGATTGCAGTCAACACCGATTCAAATGATTCACACCTTTGCAGAGACCCGAAATGAGACTGTCCCGCTTCTTTATCGACGCCCCCCTGAGCACCGGCGAGCACGAGCTGCCCGAGGCCCAGGCGCATTACATCAGCCGCGTTCTGCGCATGGCCGAGGGCGATGCGTTGCAGTTGTTCGACGGTTCGGGTCAGGAGTTTCGCGCCACCCTGGCCGAGGTCGGCAAGAAGCGCGTCGTGGTGCAGATCGATGAACGCTTCGCCGGCCAGGTCGAGTCGCCGTTGCAGATCCATCTCGGCCAGGGCCTGTCCCGTGGCGAGCGGATGGATTGGGCCATTCAGAAAGCCACCGAACTGGGCGTGAGTGAGATCACCCCGATTTTCAGCGAGCGCTGTGAAGTTCGCCTCAAGGATGAACGCGCCGACAAGCGCCTGCTGCACTGGCGCCAGGTGGCGATCAGCGCCTGTGAACAGTGTGGCCGCTCAAGGGTGCCGGTGATTCATCCGCCGGTGCTGCTGGCCGATTGGCTGAAGCAGACCGAGGCGGACCTCAAGCTGGTGCTGCACCCGGTGGCCGAGCCGCTGGTGAGTCACGCCAAACCGACGACGCTGGCGTTCCTGATCGGGCCCGAGGGCGGGTTGTCGGATGCGGAAGTGGCACAGGCCAACGCCAGTGGTTTCCATGCCGCCCGCCTCGGTCCGCGGGTCTTGCGGACCGAGACAGCGCCGGTGGTGGCGCTGTCCGTCGCCCAGCAGCTTTGGGGCGATTTCTAGGCCGCCCTCGCTGGCGGTCCCGCAAGGTATTTACTGCACCGGATCACTCACCGGCCGGGCAATGATCGCCTTGAGCTCGCTGGTCATCGGGAACTCGAGGTTCAGGCCCTTCGGCGGAATCGGCTGTTCGAACCAGCGCTGATAGATGCCGTTGATTTCACCTGAGCTGTACAGCTCGCCAAGCACCCCGTTGACCAGCGCCAGGAACTGCGGATCGTCCTTGCGCACCATGCAGCTGTAGATTTCCCGCGACTGTTCCTTGCCGACCACCACCCACTTGTGCGGATCGTGGGCCTTGGCGCGCTCGCCGTAGAGCAGCGCGTCGTCCATGTAGAACGCTGCGGCACGGCCCGACTGCAGCATCTGGAAGGCTTCGCCGTGGTCCTTGGCGCTGATCACGAACATGTCAGCCTTGTTGTCGACGTTGTAGCTTTTCAGGAAGCGTTCGTTGGTGGTGCCGGCGGTGGTCACCACGTTCTTGCCACGCAGGTCGTCGAAGCCCTGGATGCCGCTGTCCCTGGCGGTCAGCAACTGGCCTTTGACGTAAATGAAACCGTAGGAAAATGCCACCTGCTTCTGGCGCTCGGCGGTCACCCCGGTAGAGCCGCATTCCAGGTCCACGGTGCCGTTCTGCACCAGCGGAATACGGGTCTGCGAGGTCACCAGGTTGTATTTGACCTTGAGGTCCGGCAGCGCCAGCTGCTGCTGGATGCGCTCGACAACCTTGCTCGCCAGGTCCACCGAATAACCCATGGGCTTGCCTGTGTGATCACCCACGTAGGAGAACGGCACCGACGCATCGCGATAGCCCAGGGTGATGCTGCGGGCACTGGCGATCTTGCCCAATGTACCGGTCAGCGGCGCTTCGTTGGCCTGGACCTGGCTGCCGAGCAACAGTCCGAGGGTGCAGCCGAGCAACGTGATTTTTTGCATTGTTATTCTCCGTTGTGGGTGAGGGTGTTTCACAAGCGAGCGGCGATGACGGTGATTTCCACGAGCACCTGCGGTCGGGCCAGTTGCGCCTGCACCGTGGTCCGACTGGGGGCGTGCCCCGGCGACAGCCAGGCCGACCACACTTCGTTCATCGCGGCAAAATCCTCGGTGATGTTTTTCAGGTAAATGGTGGCGCTGAGCAAATGATCCTTGTCGCTGCCGGCTTCAGCCAGCAGTGCGTCGATCCTCGCCAGTACTTCACGGGTCTGGCCGCTGGCGTCCGTGGCCTCGCCCGGCACCTGGCCGGACAGAAACACCAGGTCGCCGAAGGTCACGGCAGCGGACAGGCGCGGATTTGTGTGCAGGCGTTGAATCGTCATGACGCAGACTCCTTGTTGGACAGGTATTCAGGCGGCACGGTGGGTGAAACCGTGCAAGTCGATGGAAGGTTGACGCTGGCCGATCAGCTCGCTGAGCAGTCGTGCGCTGCCGCACGCGAGTGTGAAACCCAAGGCACCGTGGCCAAGGTTGAGCCACAGGTTGCGATACGCCGTTGGCCCCAGCAACGGTACGCCGCTGGGCGTCGCCGGACGCATGCCGGCCCACTCCACGGCGTTGTCGTAGTCACCGGCCTGGGGAAAGGTGTCGCGGGCCTGGCGCTTGATCAGGGCCAGGCGCCTGGGGTCTACGGACGGGTCGAAGCCGACGATGTCGACCATCGCCGCCACCCGCAATTGTTCGCCGATCCGGGCGTAGACGATCTTGCGGTCATAGTCGGTGATGCTCACGTCCGGCGCCCGGTGGCCGGCGTCAATCGGTACGGTGAGGCTGTAGCCCTTGAGCGGGTAGAGCGGCAATTGCAGGCCGGGAAGATGCAGCAGCGGACTGCGGTGGCCCGCAGCAATCACCAGTTGATCGACGGCCAGCACCTGCTCCCCCAACTCGATGGCATGGACGCTGCCATTGGCATGGCGAATCCCGGTCACCGCCTGCCCCAGTCGCCACTCGCAACGCCCGGAGGCGTTCAGCCTTGCGGCCAGCGACTGGCAGAAGGCGTGGCAGTCACCCACTTCTTCGTCCGGGGTGTAAATCGCCCCCACGAATGGTCCGTCGGCCAGCGCCGGCTCCAGCGCCGCACACTCGCTCGCCGACAGCACCTGCTGCTGGTGCGGATCGGCCAGGCCATGGCGCGCGTGCTCGAAGCTGCCCGCGTTGCGGAACGTCACCAGTTTGCCGTTGCGCCGCCAGTGAAAGCCGACCAGCCCGTCATCCTCGCGCCAGCGCTTGAGTGTGCCCTGGCTGAACAGCGCCAGGCGCAGCAGGTGTGCAGCGTTTTCCCGGTTGACCGAACGGCGGCACGCGGCGAGGAACGACACCATCCAACGCCATTGGGCCGGGTCGAAGCGCGGGCGCAGTTTCAACGGCGAGTCGCCGCGCAGCATCCAGCCGATCGCCTGCAACGGCACGCCGGCGTCGGCCAGCGGTGCGACGTAGCGATAGGAAAGCTGGCCGCCGTTGGCGAAACTGGTCTGGCTGCCCAGTGAGTCCCGCGCCTCGACCACCGTCACCTCCAAGCCATCGCGCACCAGCGCATAAGCCGTTGCCAGGCCAATCACGCCACCGCCGATGATGCATACACGCTGAGCCATGCCTGTCCTTGAAACCGTTATGAAGACCCGGACGAGGTTAGAGCCGAGTGACAGGCGGCGAACAATGAATAAAGATACCCATCCCATAAACAAAGGTTATGGACTGCCATGCGCCTTCGTCACATCGAGATTTTCCAGGCCATCCGCCAGACCGGCTCGATCAGCGCCGCCGCTCAGTTGCTGCACGTCTCGCAACCGGCGGTGACCAAAGTGCTGCAGCATGCCGAACAGCAACTGGGTTTCCCGCTGTTCCTGCGGGTGCGCGGCAAGTTGCAGGTCACGCCCGAGGCCCTGGAACTGGAGCGTGAAGTCGACAAGGTCAGCGAAAGCCTGCAAGGCGTGCGACGCCTGGCCCAGAGCCTGCGCCGCGACCCCGGCCACAGTCTGAGGATCGGCGCCACCCCGGCCCTGGCCCTGTCATTGCTGCCCCCGGCCATTCACGAGTGGACCGGGCGTTACCCGGATATCGCCTGCGAACTGTCCAGTGCCCACAGCCGCGAACTGGTGCAGAACCTGCTGATGCGCGAAGTGGATGTCGCCTTGACCTTGCAGCCTCCGGATCACCCTGGACTGAAGGCGCAAGCCCTGGCGAGCGGGGTGCTGGTGGCGTTGGCGCCGAAGGGTTTCTGGCCAGAGGAAGACGTCGGTCAGGCGTTGCCGTTGATGGCATTGGCGGGCGCGCCGTTGATTGGCTTGTCCAGCGCCGATCCACTGGCCGCCCGACTGGACAGCTACCTGGAGGCGGTCGAGCCGCCACCCCGGGTGCGCATCGCCGTGCAGACCTATTCGCTGGCCCGGGCGATGGTGGAATCCGGCGCCGGACTGGCGGTGATCGACCCGTTCACCGCCCTGGGCGCCGCGTGTGCCACGACGGCCATCCGCCCGCTGGCACCGCCGCTGCCGATCACCCTGTACGCCGTGACCCGTGCATCCGAGCCGCCGCCACACACGCTGAACGACCTATTGCAGATATTCAGCCGTCGGGCCCGGGAACAACTGGATCGTCTGGTCTCAACGCCCACCTGACCGAGAACGCAAAAACCCTGTGGGCGCGGACCCGCGCCCGATCCCAGGGACTACAGGACATACACCAGAATCGCCACGAAGTGCAGCAAGCTCCCGGCAATCACGAACAGATGCCAGATTCCGTGGGCATGCCGCAGGCGATGATCCAGGGCAAAGAAGATAATCCCCACGGTGTACAGGATCCCGCCCGACGCCAGCCAGGCGAACCCGGTCGTGCCCAACACGGTGAGCAACGGATTGACCGCTATCAGCACGATCCAGCCCATCACTGCATAGATCACGATCGACAGGATTCGCGCGTCCGAGCGCGGCTTGATTTCCTGCAGGATGCCAATCAGCGCCAGGCCCCAGACAATGCCGAACAACGTCCAGCCCCACGGCCCGCGCAGGGTGACCAGGCAAAACGGCGTGTAACTGCCGGCAATCAACAGATAGATCGAAAAGTGATCGACCTTCTGCATGATCGCTTTCTTGCGCCCGCGCACGCTGTGATACACCGTCGACGCACTGTAGAGCGCCATCAAGGTGAAACCGTAGATCGCCACGCTGACAATCTTCCATGGGCTGCCGTCCACGGCCGCGATCACCAGCATCCAGACCATCCCGACCGTCGCCGCCACTGCCCCGACCAGATGCGTCCAGGCGTTCAGTTTTTCCCCGTGATACATGCGTCGCTCACCTCCAAAACCAATACCGCATTGCGCAAGGCTCAGGCTTCGAGCGTAAAAGCGCAATGTTTCCAAACGACATCGACAACAATAATTGGGCACAATCAGCTCATTCCAATAAGAGTCCGGCCCATGCTGATCGACGAAGAGTTGACCCTGAAAAAACTCGAGGTGTTCCTGGCCTTCATGCGTACCGGCAACCTGGCTCGGGCCGCCGCCGAGTTGCAGACCAGCAACGTCAGCGTGCACCGCGCCATCCACTCCCTGGAAAGCGCCTTGCGCTGCCCGCTGTTCAAGCACGAAGGCCGCAACCTGACGCCGCTGGAAAGCGCCTATGTGCTGGAAGAACGGGCGCAGAAGCTGATCCAGGACGTGGTCGAAAGCGTGCGCCTGACCCGCGAAGCCGCCGGTTTCTCCGCCGAGCGCTTCAAGCTGGGGTCGCTGTACTCACTGACGGTGAAGACGGTGCCGCAGCTGATCATGGGCCTGAAAATCCGCCGCAGCGAACTCAACATCGACTTGATCCTGGGCTCGAATTTCGACCTGCTCTACAAGCTCAAGAACATGGAGGTCGATGCGATCCTGGTGTCGCTGGACGACAGCGTGAATGACCCGGATTGCGAACATATCCCGCTGTTTTCCGATGACATTTTCCTGGCGACCCCGGCAGATTCGCGGTTCGCTCAGCGCTCCGAGGTCGACCTGGCCGAAGTGCGCGACGAAACCTTCATCACCCTGACCCAGGGCTTCGCCACTCACCAGGACGGGAACCGCGTGTTCAGCCAGGCCGGGTTCGAGCCGAAGGTGGCGATGCAGGTCAACGACATCTTCACCTTGCTCAGCATGGTCAGTTCGGGGGTGGGTTATGCGCTGCTGCCGGGGCGGATCGCGGCGGTGTACGAGAACCGGGTGAAGCTGATCCCGTTGCAGGAAAAGTATCGGTTGCAGCAGCACATCGGGGTGGTGTTTCTCAAGGCCAAGGAGCGCGATCCGAACCTGCTGGCATTGTTGGCGGAGTGCCGGATGTACGCCAATCGGCAGGCTTGAGAGCGAGTCGTCCCTGTCGCGAGCAGGTTCGCTCCCACAAGGAAATCCAGGGTGGGAGCGAGACCGGCTTGCCGGCGATGGCGCCGGCACTGTCAATGACGGTGCAAGGGGTTATCCCACAACCCCGCGAACAATGAAGTACAACACCGAAGGCCCCATCAGGCAGCCCAGCCCGGTATGGAACGTCGCCGTCAGCGCGCCATAAGGCACCAATCGCCGGTCCGTCGCCGCCAGCCCTGCCGTGACACCGCTGACCGTTCCGGCGAGCCCACCGAACACCATGGCCGAGCGCGGGTTGTCCAGGCCCATCCAGCGCGCCGCCACCGGCGTGCCGACCATCACCAGAATCGCCTTGATCAAGCCGGTGGCAATCGACAAGGCCATCACATCCGAACTCGCACCGATCGCGGCGCCCGTCACCGGCCCGACGATGTACGTCACCGCGCCCGCGCCGATGGTGGTCATGCTCACCGCGTCGCGGTAGCCGAACGCCCAGGCCATGCAGGCCCCGACTATGAACGGCAGCACCGTTCCCAGCAGCAGCGCGATCACACCGATCAGACCGGCCTTTTTCGCCTCGGTCGCCTGCACCTCGAACGCGGTGGCGACGATGGCGAAATCGCGCAGCATCGCACCGCCCATCAACCCGATGCCGGAAAACAGCGTCAGGTCCGCCAGGCCCTTTTGCCCGCCGGTCATGGTGCCGCCGACCCAGGCCAGGACCAGCCCGATGACAATCGCAATCGCCGAGCCATGGATACGCCCGAACGTCAGGCGTTTCGACAGAATCACCGATACCCACATGATCACGCCCACAAAGGCGAACGCCGTGATCAGACCGTTATGCTCCAGACCTTTCTCGATGAGATCCCACATATCAGCGACCTCCTACCGGCGTGCCAGCGGGAGACAGGTCTTGCGGCTCATCGGGCAAGGGATCGCCCTTGTGGGTCCGGCTGATCAAGGCAATGGTGCAACCGCAGAGCACCACCGAGCCGATCGCCGCCAGCACCGCCACCGGACCGCCATGCAGGGCCGTCACCACATTCTGTTGCGCCGCCATCGCCACCACGACCGGAATGTACATCGCGCCCCAGAAGCCGACGCCCATGTCGCATTCCTTGGTCATGCCGCCGCGCCTGTGCATCCACAACCGCGCGCAGATCAGCAGGATCATCGCGATTCCGACCCCGCCCACGTTGGATTTCACACCCAGCAACACGCCCAGCATGTCGCCCATGATCACCCCTGCCAGCGTACAGATCGCCAACAGCGCCACACCGTAAATAATCATTGTTGTTGTCCTCAAAGTGCATCGTCGAATGTTGTTTTTGTTGTTCGAAGGCCTGAGTCGGTGATTTAAAGTTGGCGGCTTCCCTCCTCTCGCAACAGCGCCTGCAAGGTGTCCAGCCGCGCACCGTCGAAAGCCATCACGGTGCCCTGCTCGAACACCCGGCGCGCCAGCCCGGTCAACACCGCACCGGGCGGCAGTTCGATCTGTAGACGTACGCCGCGCTCGTAGGCGCTTTGCACCGTGCCGCGCCAATCCACCACGCGGCACATGTTGAACGCGAGGTCGTCGCGCAAGGCGTCGGGCTTGACCAAGGGCCGTGCACGACTGCCGCTCAGGTAACCCAAAACCGGGGTGTTCAGTGTCACACTGGCGAACGCTTGCGCCAGGGCTTTCGCCGGTGCCTCCAGCAGCGGGCAGTGGGAGGGCACGCTGACCGCAAGACGCTTGATCACACAGGTACACGCCCCGCGACGCGCCTTCGCCAGCCCGGCCACGGCCTTCATCGCCTCATCGCTCCCGGCGATCACCACTTGGTTATCGGCGTTGATGTTGGCCAGGTAAACCGGTGAATCGGTGCTGTGGACCTGCGCCAGCAAAGCTTCCACTGTCGCCAGGTCCAGACCGATGATTGCCGTCATGCCATAGCCCTGCGGATAGGCCTGTTGCATCAGCTCACCGCGCAGACTCACCAGTTGCAATGCATCGCTGAAACTCAATGCGCCCGCCACCACCGCCGCCGGGTAGGCACCGATGGACAGGCCCGCGACGTAGTCCGGCGCCATCGCCAGCTGACGTGCGGCGGCCACCCCCGCGATCAGCAGGCACAGCTGAACGGCCCGTGTCGACTTCAACGCGTCGGCCGCATCCAGCCGCAGGACGTCCTCGCCCAAGACGTCACTGGCCTCGATCAGCGTTGGCGCCGGCAAGCGATGAAGCATGCCCGGCTGCTGCGCGCCCTGGCCGGGAAACACCAGCAGGCTGCTCATGCCACCTGCTCCAGCGGCTGCCACGGATCCGCGACCAGACAGGCTGCGCTGGCATTTTTCAGTAACACCCGGTGTGCCGCACCGGCCCACTCACGCAGGGCAACCGCGCCAAACGGCGTCTGCAATTGCATGTCGACCGGGCACACCACCGAGTCCAGAATCTTCACCCAGGCCTGCGCCCGGGAGCGCTCCATCGGTTGTGGCGTGCGCAGGATCAGGTCGAGATCGCTGCCCTCGTGCAAGGCCCGAATACCGCTGGCCAACTCGAAGCCGGCGCTGCCGCTGACACCCCAGGTCCAACCGCACTCATCCAGTATCGGACGCAACTGGTCGAGCGCACGCAGGGCCGGCAAGTCGCGGTCCGTCGAGACATGACACAGGGCTTCCGGGCTCACGCAACGCTGGACCGACTCGACCGCCATCAGTGTCGCGTAACGCTGTTCGCGCAGGCGCCCACGCACGCCGACCGCGACCTGGCCCGCCGCACTCAGTGCACGCCGGACCACCACCGGCTGACCGGCGCGCAGCGACTCGACCGCCCAGCCCGGCGCGTCCGACGGCAACTGCCCGGGGGACATGCCCCAGAGCAGGTCGTGGGCCAGAAAAGTACTCACCACTGCGCTCTCAGCAGTTGGCGAACCTGGCTCGACGCCGCGCGATTGCCGGCACCCAGGCGGCTGCTCAAATCGCGGCCGTTGGCGGCCACATCGCCGATGGCCTGGCTCAGGCACTCAGTGACCCGCGTCAGGTCGGCTGCGGTCGGTTGTTCGATCCGCTCCACCGACAGGGTTTCCCACAGCAAACCCAGGCCGGCATAGCTGTCGATGTCATAGGCCATCGGCGGCACGCTGGCGGCCAGCGCCTCGAGTTCTTCGACGCTGCGCAGGGTCACCCGCGCCGCCGAAGCCTTGCCCATTGCATGCACCATCACCCCCGGATCGCGCAACGCGATCAAGCGGTTGGCCTGATAACCGTGGGCCAGAAACGCTCCCGACATCGCCTTGCCCACCAGCAGCGCAATGACCGCGTGGCCGGCCAGCCGTGCGCGGGCGTAGCTGTCCGCCGCGCCGGCCAAGGCCTGGTGAATGCCGAGCGCTTCTTCGCGTCGGCCATAGGCCTGGCTCGGTACGTCGACGATGGCGATCAAGGGGCGCTTTTGCGCTTTCTGCGCATCGGCGACGATGACGTCATCCACTGCCTTGGCCAGTCCCCAGCCTTCGAGCAAACCGACTTCGCCGTTGCGTGCCCGGACAAAACGGTTGTCGGGATCGGCCACCACCGCAATGAAGCGCACCGCCTGCTCGCCCAATACGCCATCGGCGACTTTCAACGACGTTGGCAAGCCTTCAACAGTGTTCGCCCCTGCACTCAGGGCGTTGAACCAGTGCAAACCCCTCAGGGAATACGAACTCATGGGCGCTCTCCTTGGTACAGGTGGCGAACCGTTGCCGGCTCGATTTGCGGCTCGGCGTCCAGGCGGGCCAGCCGTTGCAGAAACAGATCGGCCTGACGGCTGCGGGGCTGTTCCGGCAACCCCTGGTGCAGCAACTCGCTGACCTGCTGCTGAATCTGCGCCACGTCGTCGGCGACATACCGATCCACCAGGCCACTGGCGAACCGCTGTTCGCCACCGGTCAGGCTCCAGATGAACGGCCGGTCGCGGGAGTCGTACTCCGCCAGCCCGGCTTCCTGTTCGATCACTTGCGGACCGTTCAAGCCCAGCCGGGCCTCCTGGGTCACCAGCAGGTAGCTGCACAACCCGGCGGCAATCGACATCCCGCCAAAGCAGCCCACACTGCCCGCCACCACCCCGACCACCGGTTGGTACTGGCGCAGGTCGACAATCGCCGCATGGATGTCGGCAATCGCCGCCAGCCCGAGGTTGGCTTCCTGCAAGCGCACGCCGCCGGTTTCCAGCAGCAACACGGCGCGCGTGGGAATGCCATTGCGGTTGTCTTCGGCCGCCAGTTCCAGGGCGCCGGCAATCTTCGCCCCGCCGACTTCTCCGAGGCTGCCGCCCTGGAACGCGCCTTCGATGGCCGCCAGCACCACTGGCAGACCGCCAATGCTGCCCTTGGCGATCACCACGCCGTCATCGGCTTGCGGCACCACGCCCTGGCGCGCCAGCCATGGCGACATGATGCGTTGAAACGGGTCGAGCAATTCACGGAAGGTGCCGGCATCGAGCAAGGCTTTCGCCCGCTGCCGCGCACCCAGTTCGATAAAACTGCGCTTGTGCAGGAGTGCGGCGTTATCAGTCATGGCCAATCTCCTCGAAGCCTTGTTCCAGGCGCAAGCGAACCACCCCCGGCGTCGCGCCGAAGTCGTGGATGTCGATGGTCATGGCCGGTGGTGTCTGGCCGTCGAACATCCGCGCAAACAGATGCTGCCAGCGTTGTTCGCTGCCGTTGACCGACGTCTGTACGGTGATGCTCAGTGTGCCGGGTTGCCCCGGTTCGATCAGCACTTCCAGATCGCCCGAGCCGACACAGCCGACCAGGGTCCGTCCGCGCGGCGGCTGCCCGGCGGGAAATTCAAAAGTCAAGGTTTCCATCAAAACGCTCCCGGGTGGATGCCGTCAGCCGAGCCGATACGGTCGATGAACAGGCAGGCAGCGAGCAAGTCCGCTGCACCGCCGGGCGAGGCATTCAAGGCGATTAATTGTTCGTCCAGTTCATGCAGGCGCCGGCGACCGACGAGGCTGGCGCTGCCGCCCGCGTCGAGCACGGCCTGGGCGCCCTGTTGCATGGTGTGCAGGCCGGTTTCACCGGCGCGATAAAGCACGCAGGTGTCGGCCAGGCGCGTCATGATCGCCAGCAACGCATCGAGTCGGGCGTTCTGTTCGCCATGACCGGCGGCGCGGCTGCGCTGAAGTTGCGGCAACGCCCGTTGCATCACGGCGGGGAAGCCGAGCTGGGCTTCTTCACGGGCACCATGCGCGCCGTAGCGCTGGGCCACCTGCGCGCCATGGCTCAAGGGGCGTGGCGCGTAGCGATCGTCGAGCAATGCCAGGCGCGCAGCGCGCAAGGTGATCGAGCTGGCCATGCAGGATTGCGGCGCCAGGGCGGCGGCGCTGACCAACAGGCCCAAGGCCCAGATGGCCCCGCGATGGGTGTTCACCCCGCCGGTCGTGGCGAGCATGGCGTGCTCCCCTTCCCGGCCGATCCGCCCAATGGCTTCGCGCAGCGGCAAGGCGATTTCACCCAGCTCGATGGCGGCTTCGGCCATTTCCTTGAACGCCGGCCACAACGACAACGCCGAAGCGTGCATCAAGCCCAGGTGCAAATCGGTGTGTGCGCCATTGCCGCGACGGTCCACCAGTGCCGGTTTCGGCGACAGGTCGGCTTCGTCGATCAACGCGTCCACCGCCAGGTCCGCCAGCCGTTCAGCCAGGGTGAGAGGTTTGGGTTGCAGATTGAAGGCGTGCATTACCAGCTCCTGAACTTGGCGGGCGGGTTGTAGAGGCCACCGGACCACTCGACCAGATCGGCCACGCTCTTCGCCGCCAGCAGTTCGCGGGTGGCGTCGGTGCGGCGGATGCCGAGGTCTTCGGGCAAGGCGATCAACCCTTCGCGGCGCAGGCGCGCGGTGTCTTTCGGGTTGTGCCGCAGTCCGATGGCCGTCACGCCGGCAACAGCGGCGATCATGGCCTGACGCTCTTGCAGCGAACGCGCCTTGTACAGGTAGGCGATGCCTTCTTCGGTCAGCAGGTGAGTGACGTCGTCGCCGTAGATCATGATCGGTGCCAGGGGCATCCCGCTTTTCCTGGCCACTTCCACGGCGTCGAGGGTTTCGACGAAGGTCGGTTTGCCGCCCTCCTGGAACGTCTCGACCATTTGCACCACGAGTTTCTTGCCGCGTTCGAGCATCGGCTCGGCCGCACCGCCGTGGCGCATGTCGAGCCACGCCGGCGTGCCGTGGCGCCGCCCGCGAGGGTCATGCCCCATGTTCGGCGCACCGCCGAAACCGGCGAGGCGGCCACGGGTCACAGTGGAGGAATGGCCATCGCCATCGACCTGCAGGGTGGCGCCGATGAACAGGTCCACCGCGTACTGCCCGGCCAGCTGGCTGAACATCCGGTTGGAACGCAAGGACCCATCGCGCCCGGTGAAGAACACGTCCGGCCGTGCGGCAATGTACTGCTCCATGCCCAGCTCGGTGCCGAAGCAATGCACGCTTTCCACCCAGCCGCTTTCGATGGCCGGGATCAGAGTCGGGTGCGGGTTGAGCGTCCAGTTGCGGCAGATCTTGCCCTTGAGGCCAAGGGACTCACCGTAGGTCGGCAGGATCAGCTCGATGGCGGCAGTGTTGAAACCGATGCCGTGGTTCAGGGACTGGACGTTGTGTTTTTCGTAAATGCCACGGATCGCCATCATCGCCATCAACACGTGCACAGGCTTGATGTGCCGGGGGTCGCGGGTGAACAGCGGCTCGATGTAGAACGGCTTGTCGGCCACCACCACGAAATCGACCCAGGAGGCGGGAATGTCGACCCGAGGCAGGTCGCTGACGTCGTCCACCAACTGGTTGACCTGGACGATGACGATACCGTCGCTGAACGCGGCCGGTTCGATCAGCGCCGGGGTGTCTTCGGTGCTGGGCCCGGTGTAGATGTTGCCGGCGCGGTCGGCCATGAAACCGGCCGAGAGCACGACGTTGGGAATCAGGTCCACCACCAGCCGCGCATAGAGCTCGATGTAAGTGTGGATGGCCCCGACTTCCAGCAGGCCGTCCTCCAGCAGCTGGCTGATGCGCAGGCTCTGGGTGCCGGCGAAGGAGAAGTCGAGCTTGCGGGCAATGCCGCGCTCGAACAGGTCCAGGTGCTCGGCGCGACCGACGCTGGGCATGATCATGTGCAGGTCGTGAAGCGTGCCCGGATCGGCCTTGGCCAGGGAGCGCGAAAGGAAATCCGCCTGCTTCTGGTTGTTGCCCTCCAGCACCACACGGTCGCCCGGCAGGATCAACGCCTCCAGTGCCGCCACAATGTGCTCGGTGGGCAGGACCACACCGTCAGCCAGGCCCTTGACCAGCTCCAGACGTCGCTGCTTCTCGCTGCGCCGCCGGCTCCATCGCGAGTCGGGGGATATTCTTGTTGTCATGACCACTCCACGGGTTCGCTGTCGTGGGGTCACCTTAGGAGGGTTGGGCGGCAAGCATCAATCAAGCCCGGCGAACGATTGTTACGGTCAGAGTAATGAATCTACATAGCCTTCGTATTCTGCAAGATTGCGCCGTTCGTGACACAACGCGAACGATCGCACTGTCTGAGCCCATCGAGCGATCTCGTCGATGTCACCCTATCAGTCGCAAAAAGGAACCACTGATCCGTTTTTGGGAATCTTCAATTCTCAGCCCAAACCCGCCGCCACCAGCATCTCCTCCAGCGCCAGCAAGTCCGGGACCCTCGCCACCTGGTCGGCCACCTGCACCGCGGCTTTTTCCAGCGGGCACAACGGCACATCCACATAGCTCAACTGACTGTCGAGCTTGTAGGAGCGCGGGATGCCCTGGACCAGCATCGCGATGAATTTCAGTTCAGGCCGCCCGCCCAGGGCATTGAGGATGACGATGCGGGCGCGCTCACCAATGACGATTTTTTGGCCGCAGGCGGATTCGAAATTGATCAGGGGAATCTGCCGATTACGCCACACGACCCGGCCGAGGTACCACGGCGGGGTGTCGAGGTCGAAGGCGGCGGGCTGGTAGTCGATCAACTCGGCAACCGCCACGTTGGGCAGGATCAGATGGCGGTCGGCCATCGGCAACAGCAGGCCCGTGAGTTGACTGGTGCGGTGCTCAAGCATGGGTTTTGCTCCACAGCGCGATGCTGTCGAGCAGCACCGATTCCTGATAGGGCTTGCCGAGGTAGTCGTTGACGCCGATGGCCATGGCGCGATCGCGGTGTTTCTGGCCGGTGCGCGAGGTGATCATGATGATCGGCAGATGCTTCAGGCGCTCGTCGGCGCGCACCTGGGTGGCGACTTCGAAACCGTCCATGCGCGGCATTTCAATGTCCAGCAGCATCAGGTCGGGCATGTGCTCCTCGAGCAGGAGCATGGCGTCGACCCCGTCCTTGGCGGTCAGCACGCTCATGCCGTGGCGTTCGAGCAAGCGGCTGGTGACCTTGCGCACGGTGACCGAGTCATCGACCACCAGCACCAGCAAAGGCTTGTGCGGTTCGGGCTCGCTGGCCGGTGCCTGCGCGCGTTGCGCGAGCTGTGCCTGCATGGCGCGCAGCGGCGCCAGCAGATCGAGAATCAGCACGACCCGACCGTCCCCGAGGATCGTCGCCCCGGACAGGCCCTGGACCGTGGCAAATTGTGGGCCGAGGCTTTTCACCACGATTTCCCGGCTGCCGGCCATGGCATCGACCTGCACCGCGATGTGCCGCTCGTTGCACTGCACCAGCAACAACGGCAACGGCTGACTCTGGCCCAGCAGCTTCGGACGGGGGCCGGTCTTCAGCAGTTCGCCCAGGTAGCACAGTTCGTAGCGTTGCCCGGCATACCGGTAGGTCGGTGGATCGAGCCGGTAATGCTCCTCGAGTTCGTTGGGCAGCACGCGCACGATGCCGTCGATGGTGTTCAGCGGGATCGCGTATTGATCCTCGGCACAATGCACCATCAGCGCCCGGTTGACCGAGACGGTGAACGGCAGGCGAATACGGAAATGCACGCCCTGCCCCGGCACGGAGTCGATGCTCATGTTGCCGCCCAACTGCCGGACCTCTTCATGCACCACGTCCATGCCCACGCCACGCCCGGAGATCTGGGTGATCTTCTCGGCCGTGGAGAACCCTGGTTGCAGGATGAACTGCAGCACGTCGCGATCGCTGATGTCGCTGTCCGGGGCCAGCAAGCCGCGCTTGATCGCCTTGCGCCGGACCGCCTCCAGCGGCACGCCGGCGCCGTCGTCGCGAATATCGAAAATCATGTCGCCGCCTTCGCGGGACAGGTCGAGGGTGATCCGCCCCTGCGCCGGCTTGCCCGCCGCGAGGCGCACGTCGGCGGGCTCCAGGCCATGGTCGACGGCATTGCGCAGCATGTGCTCCAGTGGCGCCGCCATGCGCTCCAGCACGTTGCGATCCATCTCGCCTTCGGCATTGCCGACCACGAAGGCCACGTCCTTGCCCAACTCCCCGGCGACCTGGCGGACGATGCGTTTCAGACGCGGCAGCATGCGCTCGAAAGGCACCATGCGCGTACGCATCAGGCCTTCCTGCAGTTCGCTGTTGATGCGGCCCTGTTGTTGCAGCAGGTTCTCCGCATCCTGATTGCGCCGGTCGAGGGTTTCCTTGAGGTCCAGCAAGTCCGAGGCGGACTCGAACAGCGCCCGCGACAGTTGCTGCAACTGCGAGTGGCGGTCCATTTCCAGCGGATCGAATTCTTCGTAGCCGGAACGCTCGGCATCGACCTGCTGGCGACTGAGAATCCGCCCCTGGGTTTCGGTATCGAGCCGGCGCAGTTGGTCGCGCATGCGCTCGATGGTGGTTTCCATCTCGCTCAACGTCACCTGCGCATCGCTGACCTGCTGCTCGATGCGGCCATGGAAGATCGACGTTTCACCGGCCAGGTTGACCAGGTCGTCGAGCAGTTCCGCCGACACCTTGACTTGGTCGGCACCGGCATCGGCTGGTGGGGTCGGCGCTTCGATCTTGGGCGCAACGGGCACCGGCACCGCCGCATCCTGCGCCTGATGACTGAAGTTGCGGATCGCTTCGATCAGTCGGTCCGCCGACGGCAAGGCCAGCCCGGCGCGGGTGGCATCGAGCATGTGCGCCAGCCGGTCATGGCTGCTCTGCAACAGTTCGAAAAGGGCCTCGGTGGGCTTCAGAACCCCGGCAGACAAGCCTTCGTAGAGGAATTCCAGCTCATGGGCGAGGTCGCCGATCGGCGTGATTTCCACCATTCGCGCACCGCCCTTGAGCGTGTGCAGATCACGCAGCAGGGTCTCCGCCTCCTGGCGATTGGAGGGGTCGGCCTGCCATCGCAGCAACGCCGCGCCGGAGTTCTCGATGATGTCGAAGCCTTCCTCGAGGAAGATGTCCAGCAGCTCCGGATCATGCCCCGCCGACTCCTGCGCCCGTGACGACTCGGCGATTTCAGGCGCGCCGGCCTTGCCCTGGCGGAACGCACGGATGGCCTCGATCAATTCTGCCGGGTCACTCAAGGGTTTGCCGGTCTGCAGTTGTTCAAGCAGTTGGGCCAGCCGGTCATGGCTTTTTTGCAGCAACTGCGCCAACGCCTCGGCGTGGTTGTAGCGCCGATCGACCAGCCCTTCATAGAGGCTTTCCAGCTCATGGGCGAGGTCGCCGACCGGTTCGACTTCAGCCATCCGCGCACCGCCCTTGAGGGTGTGCAGATCGCGCTGCAGCGAGAGCAGCGGCGCGGCGTTTTCCGGGTCGTCCAGCCAGCGCTGCAGGGCCTGGCCAGCGCTTTCGAGGATGTCCACCGCCTCCTCGAGAAAGATCGAGACGATCTCGTCGTCAAGGTCCGCGGTGGGAGCGACGGTGCGCGTGCGCTCGAGTTCCGCGGTGGCATCGCTCAGGTCACGGATGCTCAGGGGACGACTGCCGTCGCTGCGGACCAGACCCAGGGCCGACGGGTCGAGGCCTTCATCGAGCAGGTCGCGCAGAGCTTGGACACGCGCCGGTTGCGGGCTGACTTCCTGGCCGGCGGCCAGTTCGTCGAGCATGTTGATCAGCGCCTCGTGGGCCCCTTGGGCTTCGTGGAAAAACCGCTGGTCAACCGCCAGGCTGCTTTCTTCCACCGCGCCATACAGGTCGAGCAAGGCTTCGCAGAGTTCGTCCACCGGGTGCAGGTCGGCCAGGTGCGCGCTCTCGCCCAGGGTGGTCAATTCATCCAGGAGCGCACTGAGTTCCTGGCGTTCGCCGGGATGCTCCTGCCAGCGCTGCAACAGGCTCTCGGCGTCCAGCAGGATGTCCATGCCCTGGGCCAGGAAATTGTTGATCAACTGCGGATCGCGCTTGGTTCGCAGCGTCGCGCTCGGCGCCGCCATCAATTTCTCCAGACGTTCGGCCAGAACGGCCTGGGTCCGCTGGATCAGCGGCGCGGCGCCGGGGATCGGCGCCAGCGGATCGACCTTGAGCTGACGCAGCCCCAGGCGGAAAACGCCTTCGGCTTCCAGCAGCAGCTCGACTTCGTCCAGGTCCAGGGCGATCAGGTGTGCCTTGTATTCGCGGGCGAGTTGATCCAGGGGCGCCGCCAGTTCGGCGATCGGCAACACGCCGGCCATCGAGGCGCTGCCCTTGAGCGTGTGCAAGGCCCGTTGCAACTCGTCGCTGGCGGGCAACGGCACATGCTCGGCCGCCTGATCGAGGAACCGGTTGAGGCTTGCCAGGTGGGTCTCGGCCTCCTTGCGAAAGATATCCAGCAACAAGGGGTCCAGGGCCGCGACGTCCTGCACGTCTTCATCGGCCAGCGGCTCAGCGCCCTTGGCGAGGGCATGGGCACGGGCGGCCAACTGGTCGACGTCGAGACGCTGGCGCTGGGCATGATCGGCGTATTCATCGATCAACTCCGGCAGCAGGCCCAGCACATCGTCCAACAGTTTGTGCACCGCAGGAGCGGGTTGGACACTGCGTTCCAACACACGGTTGAGCAGGTTTTCCACAGCCCAGGCCAGTTCGCCCAGCACCAGTGCACGAACCATGCGCCCACTGCCTTTGAGCGTATGGAAGGCCCGACGCAATTCCCCCAGGCTCGACTCATCGGCGGGATCGGCCAGCCAGCGGGGCAGGTACTCGCGCAGGATGTCCAGGACTTCCTCGGTCTCCTCGAGGAACACCTCGCGCAGTTCCTCGTCCACCGCTGCTTCGCCTGCCGGCGGCGGTAACAGGCTGCCCGGCGTGCTCAGTGCTGGCGGATTGACCGCCGATAGCGGATTGGCGAGGACATCGGCCAAGGTCTGAACGACATCGGGATCGTCCAGTTCCTGCAAGTCCTGCATCACCTGCGCCTCACTCGGGCTGAGCACATCGTCGAGCACCGGCACATCGTGTTCGCTGGGGAAAAACCCGAGCGAGGCGAGGCTGGTCTCTGCGACGTCGAGCAACTGTTCGCTGGTGGTCTCCGGGTCGTCGCTCAAGCGCTCCAGGTAATACTCGATGCTGGTGATGACGTCGGCCAGGCTGTCCAATTCTTCCCAGTCAGGCTGCCCCGGCTCCACCAGCAAATGATCGCGGATGAAATGGTTGCAGGTGTCGATCAGGCTCGCCGCCCGGCTCAGCGGGATCATCGCCAGTGCGCCGCGCACCTGGGTCAGCAGGGCCGGCAGCGGTTGCAGCGTCTGGCGGTCCCAGTCGGCGTCGATGTAGTCGACGATCATGTCCTTGGCCTGCTGCAGGCAGATGCGGGCTTCCTTGATCACGATCTGATGGATCTGCGTCAGGTCGGTGGTCGGCAGCCCGCTGTCTTCCGGATTCTCCGGTTCGACGGTGCCCACCATGCCGGCCAGCGTCGCCTCGACGTAGAGCAAGGCACCGGCGACGTCCATGAGCACCGCGTCGTCGGGTGCGCGCTGGCCCTGGACCAGGCTCAGCACCACCGCCAGTTGATCGATGATGACCTTGCGCGGCTGGCCGAAGCCCAGCACCGCCAGGGTGTCGGCGATCTGCCGCAACGGCGCGAGCAGGCTGTCGAGGTCCGAGGTGTGCTGGCGGTCGCTGCGCACGAACAGGTCGAGGCGCTCTTTCACGCGCACCAGTTCCTCGCACAGCGCGGCCAGCACCGAGCGCATGGCATCGCGGTCGGGGCCGGCCAGCCGTGCGTGCTCTTCATCGACCATCGCGCTGTCAGGCAGCGCATCGTCCAGTGCGTAGCGGTCTTTCATGGTCAGCATCTGTCCGGTGGGGTGTTCGGCCTTGGCGATGTAGAACAGCAAACTCTTGAGCAGCTCCGGCGGCGCCGGCTGGTTGATCGCGGTCATGCCCTGTTCGAGCACGCGCTTGAGTTCCTTGTCGGCGTCCTTGAACAGGCTGCGCAGGGCCGGGCTGTTGGCTATCGCGCCGCCGCGCATGCCTTCGACCAGCGCCGAGGCCACCTGCCACAACGGACTCAGGGGCGCGTTGCCGCACAACCCTTCCAGGCGGGAAAACACCTTGGCCAGGTAACCGAGGTGCGTTTCATCGTCCTGTTCGCGCAGCAACCCGACCAGGGCCATCTGCAACATCTGGCGCAGTTTGCGCAACACATTCGGCAGGTCCGCCGGTTCCAGCAACGCCAGCGCCTCGTCGTCAAGCGGCGGCAACTCCGGCCATTGCGGGGCGAACAGGCTGGTTTCCGACAGCAGGCTTTCGCCCCGGGCGCTGCGCAGATCGTTGATCAGCGGCAGCACCACCAGCGGCAGATCGCGACGCGCAGCCTGGACACGGTCCAGATAGACCGGCAATTGCCCCAAGGCTTGCAGCAACAGGTGAGTCGCCTCGTCGCGATGGCTGATCCGGCTCTGTTGCAGGGCGCTGGCCAGGTGCTCCATTTCTTCGGCGAGCAGGGCCGCGCCGTAGAACTCGACCATCTGCAAACTGCCGTGAACCTGATGGATGCACGCCAGGCACTCGTCCAGGGCGTGCGGCGCCTGTGGGTCATCCAGCAGCGTTTCTATCGCCTGATGCGCCACTTTCAACGTTTCGGCAATCTCGCCCTTGACCCACTCGAGGGCTACATAGTCGTGCCGATCACCCATAACGACTCCCGTGCGCGTCACACTTTATCCACAGTCTGCGCCTTGGCGGCCGGCAAGGTGAAACCGGATACCGAGCGGCGCAACTGGCTGGCCATTTTCGCCAGGTTGCCAATGCTCTCGGCCGTGGCGGAGGAGCCGGACGAGGTTTGCGTGGTGATCTGCTGGATCACGTTCATGGTCAGGGAAATCTGGCCGGCCGACGAGGTCTGCTGCTGGGCGGCATTGGAGATGCTCTGGATCAGCGCGGCCAGGGTCTTGGAGACCCCTTCGATTTCTTCCAGGGCCACTCCGGCATCCTGCGCCAGACGTGCGCCGCGCACCACTTCGGTGGTGGTCTGCTCCATGGAGATGACCGCTTCGTTGGTGTCGGCCTGGATCGCCCGCACCAGTGTCTCGATCTGCCGCGTCGCGGCGGACGAACGCTCGGCCAGGCGCTGGACTTCGTCGGCCACCACGGCAAAACCGCGTCCGGCATCACCAGCCATGGAGGCCTGGATCGCCGCATTCAACGCGAGGATGTTGGTTTGATCGGCAATGTCATCGATCAGGCTGACAATGTCGCCGATTTCCTGGGAGGACTCGCCCAGGCGCTTGATGCGCTTGGCGGTGTCCTGGATCTGCTCGCGAATATTGTCCATGCCGTGGATGGTGTTGTGCACCACCTCGTTGCCTTTGTTGGCGATTTCCACCGAGCGCTCGGCGACCGCCGAGGATTCGGCGGCGTTGGCCGACACCTGGTCGATGGATTGCGCCATGTCGTTGATCGCCGTGGATGCTTCGCTGATCTGCTGGGCCTGATGCTCCGAGGCTTGCGCCAGGTGTATGGCGGTCGCCTGGGTTTCCTGCACAGCGGCCGCCACCTGGCCGGCGGTGAGGTTGATCGTGGCCACCAGGTCGCGCAGTTGGTCGACGGAATAGTTGATCGAGTCGGCGATGGTGCCGGTGAAATCCTCGGTCACCGAGGCTGTCACGGTCAGGTCGCCGTCGGCCAGGTCTTCGATCTCGTCGAGCAAGCGCATGATCGCGTTCTGGTTGCGCTCGTTCTTTTCGGCGGTCTCGCGCAACTGGCGGTTGGTTTCGCGAACCATCACCAGGCCAATGAGGATGATCGACATCAAGGCCAGCAGCCCCAGCACATAGCCACCAATGGTGTCGGTATCGCGTCCGCCGGCCAGGTTCTCCAGCCCGATGGCCAGCTGCGAGGCTTCGTCGAGCAGGGTTTGCGACAGGCTGAAAATATTGGTCGCCGACTCGCGGACCTTGAACAGCTCCGGCGAGGTTTCGAGGATTTCGTCCACCGACCCCGAGACGAATTCGAACAGCTCGGAAATCTCGATCAGCCGGGCACGGGCATCGCGATCTTCGACCTGGCTGACTTTCAACGCCGGGTTGCCCTGCAGCATACCCGTGAGCACCTGGCCGAAACGTGTGGCGTCGCGCCCGAACGCATCGGCCGCCTGCTGTGAGTTTTCGTCGCCGGACAGCACAGTGTTCACCGCGCCGAGAATGCGCTCCGCCAGCAGCGACTGGCGCTGGGCCATGGCCACCTGGGTCGCCGGCGCGCCACGCTGCAGCAGGATCTCGACGACCTTCTCGTACTCGACCTGCAACTGCGGCACAGTTTCGGCCAGGGTGGCGGCCACCTGATGCAGGGACAGCACGGTCTGCTCGCTGGACAGGATCGCGTCGGTATTTTTCAGCAGGCGCTCCCAGTCCATTTGCACCGCGCGCATTTCCGGGCGCACGGTGGACGGCGCAGGCGGCAGGCCGGTGGCCGGGTCGCCTTTTTTCAGGTAGCCCCAACGCTGGGCGAAGTCGTTGCGCGCATCGCTCAGCAACTTGAACGCTGCCGCCTTGCCGGCAGCCGCTTCAGTGGCGTTCTTGGCGATGCGCTGGGACAGCACGCGCAACTCGCCGGCGTGGCCGATGTACTGCTTGTCGTACGTGGCTTGCGTGTTGAGGTAAGCGAAGTTGGCGAACAACAGCATGATGAAGACAATCAGCGCGATGAACAGCACGATGATCTGCGATCGGCTGCGCGACCCTTCCGGCTTGCCTGTTTTTGCTTTCGTCATCGGTCCTCGCCCATTTGAACCTTACCGGAGTCCTGTTGGAGCGGGCCCTGCTCGCGATTCGGGCGCCACGGTGAGCCAGGCACACCGCGTTATCGTTCAATCGCGAGCAGGCTCGCGCCCACAGATGCTCTGTGTCGTTACTGCTATATCGCTACGTTCATGAAACTCACGGACCGCGCCAGCGCAAACAGACTGAACACCCGCCAGTCTCGCTCGCGGCGAAAATGCCCGCGAACGAACTCGGCCTTGGCACCCTGTCGTTCACCCACCGGCAGCGGCTCGAAACTGTCCTGTTCGAAGTGTTGCAGGCCGCAGACTTCATCGACCAGCAACCCGGCAAACACCTCTTGATGCTCCACCACCAGCACCCGTCGCTGCTTGCGCACGGTCGACAGTTCATGACCGAAGAAGCCGCACAGATCCATCATCGGCAACAGACGCCCGCGCAGGTTGGCCACACCCTTGACCCAGGGCTTGACGCCGGGCATAGGGGTGAGCCGCGGCTCGTGCAGGACTTCGCTGACTTCGCCCATGGGCGCGACGTACCAGTGCTCGCCGAGGCGAAAACCGATGCCGCTCCAGCTGTCCTGTCGGGCAGGCTGCGACGGCAGGTCCGCCGCCAGCAGGCGACAGCGCTGGTCGATCTGCAACAGCAGTTCGAAAGCGGTCAGCGACTCGGTCATGGTTGGGGTATCAGCCGGCCAGCACGTTGTTCAGGGTCTTGATCAGGGTGTCTTCATCGACCGGCTTGGTCAGGTAATCCCTGGCGCCCTGGCGCGTGCCCCAGACCTTGTCGGTTTCCTGGTCCTTGGTGGTGATGATGATCACCGGGATATGCCCCGTTTCCGGATCCTTGGTCAACTGGCGAGTCGCCTGGAAACCGTTGAGGCCGGGCATGACGATGTCCATCAGCACGGCGTCGGGTTTCTCCTGGCGGGCGAGCGCCACGCCATCGGCGCCATTCTCGGCTTTCAAGACTTCATGACCGTGCTTCTCCAGCATGCCGGTCAGTTTGTACATTTCGGTCGGCGAATCGTCGACGATCAGAATACGTGCCATGGTTTTCCCCATTCTTCTTGTCGACGCCGGGCCCGATGGCCGGGCGTCACTGCGTGTCCTGTTGCGGCAAAACGGCGGCGAAGCCCGGTACATGGGCCTGGATCGCATTCAACAGTTCTTCCTTGCTGAAAGGCTTGGTCAAAAACTGGTCGGAGCCGACGATGCGCCCCTTGGCCTTGTCGAACAGCCCGTCCTTGGACGACAGCATGATCACCGGCGTGGACTTGAACGCACTGTTGTTCTTGATCAGGGCGCAGGTCTGATAACCATCCAGGCGCGGCATCATGATGTCGACAAAGATAATGCCCGGATGATTGTCGGCGATCTTGGCCAGGGCATCGAACCCGTCGACGGCCGTGATGACCTCACATCCCACGTTCTTCAGCAGCGTTTCGGCGGTGCGGCGAATCGTCTTCGAATCGTCGATCACCATGACCTTCAAGGCGCTGGAATGCTGATCCATAAATGCTCTACCGTCGCCTTTGCGAATCATTTTGTCCGTTTTCGGACCTTCGGTGGCTCGAAACCCTTGATACGCAAGGGTCCGTACGACATGGCAGCCTTTTTAGCACAGTCTCCAAACGCAATCTATCGGCCAGCCTGCTCGATGGTTTTTCCTTGACCGGGGACACACTCGGCGCCACTCTGACGCCACTTTTTACGGTCTTTTGCAGGCGCGGGCCCGCTCGCTCCCGCAGATCGACATACCCCCCATTTCGAGGAAAAACCCATGAGCGTTCGCGTCGGGATTGTCATGGACCCCATTGCCAGCATCTCCTATAAAAAGGACAGCTCGCTGGCCATGTTGCTGGCCGCGCAGAAACGCGGCTGGGAACTGTTCTATATGGAGCAGCCGGACCTGTACCAGGCCGAAGGCCAGGCACGGGCGCGGATGCGTCCCCTGAAAGTGTTCGCCAACCCGGAAAAATGGTTCGAACTGGACGCCGAGCAAGACTCGCTGCTCAGCGACCTGGACGTGATCCTGATGCGCAAGGATCCGCCGTTCGACATGGAGTTCGTGTACTCCACCTACCTGCTGGAACAGGCCGAGCGCGCGGGCGTGCTGGTGGTGAACAAGCCGCAGAGCCTGCGCGACTGCAACGAAAAACTGTTTGCCACGCTGTTCCCGCACTGCACGCCACCCACCGTGGTCAGCCGCCGTGCCGACGTGCTGCGCGAATTCGCGGCGAAACATGGCGATGTGATCCTCAAGCCGCTGGATGGCATGGGCGGCACCTCGATTTTCCGCCACCGCGCGGGCGACCCGAACCTGTCGGTGATTCTCGAGACCCTGACGGCGCTGGGCACCCAGCAGATCATGGGGCAGGCCTACCTGCCGGCAATCAAGGACGGCGACAAACGCATCCTGATGATCGACGGCGAGCCTGTGGATTACTGCCTGGCGCGGATTCCGGCCGTCGGCGAAACCCGTGGCAACCTTGCCGCCGGCGGCCGTGGCGAGGCCCGTCCGCTGACCGACAAGGATCGCTGGATCGCCGCGCAAGTCGGCCCGACCCTGCGTGAAAAGGGCCTGCTGTTCGTGGGCCTGGACGTGATTGGCGAGCATCTGACGGAGATCAACGTCACCAGCCCGACCTGCATTCGCGAGATCGATAATGCGTTCGGTACCGACATCGGCGGCCTGCTGATGGATGCCATCGATCAGAAGCTCAACGCTCGTTGATGTAGAACACCCAAGTTGGAACCAACATTGCGTTATCATCCGCGACCTGTAAAAAACGCGATGTTGGTTCTCTTGTCATGACACTGCCGTCCGACCTGCCCGCCGAACTCGCCCACCGTGGCGTGCGCCCGGCCGATCGCCTCGGATTTACCCTGTTTCTCGCGGCGCTGATTCACCTGGCGCTGCTGCTGGGTGTCGGGTTCACCATGGTCGAACCCCAGCAGATCAGCAAAACCCTGGAAATCACCCTCGCCACCTTCAAAAGCGAAAAGAAGCCGCAAAAGGCTGATTTTCTGGCGCAGGAAAACCAGGAAGGCAGCGGCACGCTGGATAAAAAAGCGATCCCCAAGACCACCGAGGTCGCGCCGTTCCAGGACAACAAGGTGCAGAAAGTCACGCCACCACCGGCCGCCAAGCCGCAAGTCCAGGAAACGGCCCCCAAGGCTGCGGTGACCACCGTCGCGCCCAAGCCGAAAAAAGCGGCGCCCAAGACCGAAGAACCCAAGCCCGTCACCAAACCCGCCGTGGCCGCCCCGACGTTTGATGCCGAGCAGTTGTCCAGCGACATCGCCAGCCTGGAAGCCGAGCTGGCCAACGAACAACAGCTGTATGCCAAGCGCCCGCGCATCCACCGCCTCAGCGCGGCCTCGACCATGCGCGACAAGGGGGCCTGGTACAAGGACGAATGGCGCAAGAAGGTCGAGCGCATCGGTAACCTCAATTACCCCGAGGAAGCGCGGCGCAAGCAGATCTACGGCAATTTGCGGCTGATGGTCTCGATCAACCGCGACGGCTCGCTGTATGAAGTGCTGGTGCTGGAATCCTCCGGCCAACCGCTGCTCGACCAGGCGGCCCAGCGCATCGTCAGGCTGGCGGCGCCGTTCGCCCCGTTTACCGGCGACCTGTCGGACATCGACCGCCTGGAAATCATCCGCACCTGGAAATTTGCGCGCGGGGATCGGTTGTCCAGTAACTGATCGACTCCCACAGGATTCAGGGTCGTTTATGGGGATTTGCGGCATTTCCTACACATCCCCAGCTTGTCAGTTCGCCCCTCCAACGCCACACTAGCGCTCATGAAAAATGTCAGCCCCAGCTACCTCAAGCATCACTTCCTGATCGCCATGCCTCACATGGCCGACCCGAACTTTGCGCACACCTTGACCTACATCGTCGAGCACACAGCCAATGGGGCCATGGGGCTGGTGGTCAACCGCCCGCAGGACCTGAACCTGGCCGATATCCTCGAGCAATTGCGCCCGGATATCGAACCGCCGCTGCTCTGCCAGCACGTGCCGATCTTCATCGGCGGGCCGGTGCAGACCGATCGCGGTTTTGTCCTGCACCCCTCCGGACAGAAATATCAGGCGACCGTTGATCTGGAAGGCGAGCTCTCGCTGTCCACTTCTCAGGACGTTCTGTTCGCCATCGCCGATGGCGTCGGCCCGGCCAAGAGCCTGATCACCCTGGGTTACGCCGGCTGGGAAGCCGGGCAGCTGGAGTCCGAGCTGGCGCAGAATGCCTGGCTGACCTGCCCGTTCGACGCCGACATCCTGTTCAACACCAGCAGCGAACTGCGCCTCGAAGCAGCGGCCCGGCACCTGGGCGTCAACCTCAGCCTGCTCACCAGCCAGGCGGGGCACGCCTGATGGCCCTGCGCCTGATCCTGGGTTTCGACTACGGCACCAAACAGATCGGCGTAGCGGTCGGCCAGGTCGTGACCGGCCAGGCCCGCGAGCTGTGCACGCTGAAGGCACAGAATGGCATTCCCGACTGGAACCAGGTCGAAGCGCTGATCAAGGAGTGGAAACCCGACGCCGTGGTCGTCGGCCTGCCGCTGAACATGGATGGCACGCCCAGCGACATGTGTGCCCGCGCGGAGAAGTTCGCCCGCCGCCTCAACGGCCGTTTCAACCTGCCCTTCTATACCCACGATGAGCGCCTGACCACCTTCGAAGCCAAGGGCGAGCGCCTGGCCCGTGGCGGGCAGAAAGGCAGTTACCGCGACAACCCGGTCGACGCCATCGCCGCCGCCCTGCTGTTGCAAGGCTGGCTCGATGAAAACGGCGAGCTGTTCGAAACCTGATGCATTCAACCCGAAAGAGCCGCCTAGCGGCTCTTTTAGTGATACCCCGGGCCATCTCAAGCCGTAGCGGCCCCGGGCCCAAAAAGGAGCAACCATGAGCTTGCCAAATCCCGCCGAACTGATCAGCCAGATGGCGATCCGTCTTGACACCTACCTGGCCAAACGCGGCATCAGCGAGCCGCGCTACATCGGCATCCGGACCGGCGGCGTCTGGGTTGCCCAGGCCCTGCTCAAGGAGCTGGGCAGCGCTGCGCCGCTCGGCACGCTCGATGTTTCCTTTTACCGCGACGACTTCAGCCAGAACGGTCTGCACCCGCAAGTGCGCCCTTCGGCGTTGCCATTCGAGATCGAAGGCCAGGACCTGGTGCTGATCGACGACGTGCTGATGAGCGGCCGGACCGTCCGCGCGGCCATGAACGAACTGTTCGACTACGGCCGTCCGGCCAGCGTAACGCTGGTGTGCCTGCTCGACCTCGACGCCGGCGAACTGCCGATCCGACCGAATGTCGTCGGTGCGACCCTGGCGCTGGCCGCCCATGAGCGGGTGAAACTGTCCGGCCCGGAACTCAAGCTCGAACTGCAAGACCTCTCCCTTTAATCCGCCCTATTGAGAGTCCCCTTCGCGATGACGCCTCTAGAAACCAAGCGCCCGCTGCAGCTCAATGATCAGGGCCAGCTGCGCCACTTCCTCTCGCTCGACGGCTTGCGCCGCGAGCTGCTGACGGAAATCCTCGACACCGCCGACTCCTTCCTCGAAGTCGGCGCCCGGGCCGTGAAGAAAGTCCCGTTGCTGCGCGGCAAGACCGTGTGCAACGTGTTCTTCGAGAACTCCACGCGCACCCGCACCACCTTCGAACTGGCAGCCCAGCGCCTGTCAGCCGACGTGATCACCCTGAACGTGTCCACCTCGTCGGCGAGCAAGGGCGAAACCCTGCTCGACACGCTGCGCAACCTCGAAGCCATGGCTGCCGACATGTTCGTCGTGCGCCACGGTGACTCCGGCGCCGCGCACTTCATCGCCGAACACGTGTGCCCGCAGGTGGCGATCATCAACGGCGGCGACGGCCGTCACGCGCACCCGACCCAGGGCATGCTCGACATGCTGACGATCCGCCGGCACAAGGGCGGCTTCGAAAACCTGTCCGTGGCCATCGTCGGCGACATCCTGCACTCGCGGGTGGCGCGCTCTAACATGCTGGCCCTGAAAACCCTCGGCTGCCCGGATATTCGGGTGATCGCACCGAAAACCCTGCTGCCGATCGGCATCGAGCAATACGGCGTGAAGGTCTACACCGACATGGCCGAAGGCCTGAAAGATGTCGATGTGGTGATCATGCTGCGCCTGCAGCGCGAACGCATGGCCGGCGGCCTGCTGCCGAGCGAAGGCGAGTTCTACCGCCTGTTCGGCCTGACCACTGCGCGCCTGGCCGGCGCCAAGCCGGACTGCATCGTGATGCATCCGGGACCGATCAACCGCGGCGTGGAAATCGAGTCGGCGGTGGCCGACGGCCCGCACTCGGTGATTCTCAACCAGGTGACCTACGGCATCGCCATCCGCATGGCAGTGCTGTCCATGGCCATGAGCGGGCAGACGGCGCAGCGCCAATTAGATCAAGGCCAATTCGAGCAGGAGAACGCCCAGTGAAGCTCAGCATTCTCGGCGCCCGTGTCATCGATCCAGCCAGCGGCCTGGATCAAGTAACCGATATCCACATCGAAGCCTGCAAGATCGTCGCCCTTGGCGCCGCGCCGGCCGGCTTCGTCGCCGTCGATTCGATCGACGCCAAGGGCCTGGTGGCCGCACCGGGGCTGGTCGACCTGAACGTCGCCCTGCGCGAACCCGGTTATAGCCGTAAAGGTTCGATTGTCAGCGAAACCCGTGCCGCTGCGGCCGGTGGCGTGACCAGCCTGTGCTGCCCACCGAAGACCAAACCGGTGCTGGACACCTCGGCGGTGGCCGAGTTGATCCTCGACCGCGCCCGCGAGGCCGGCAACACCAAGGTCTTCCCGATTGGCGCCTTGAGCAAGGGCCTGGACGGCGAACAACTGGCCGAGCTCGTGGCATTGCGCGATGCCGGCTGCGTGGCGTTCGGCAACGGCCTGGACAGCTTCCGCAACACCCGCACCCTGTGCCGGGCGCTGGAGTACGCCGCGACCTTCGACCTGACCGTCATTTTCAATTCCCAGGACCATGACCTGGCCGAAGGCGGTCTGGCCCACGAAGGCCCGACCGCCAGCTTCCTCGGCTTGCCGGGCATCCCGGAAACCGCCGAGACCGTCGCCCTGGCCCGGGACCTGCTGCTGGTCGAGCAAAGCGGCGTACGCGCGCACTTCAGCCAATTGACCAGCGCTCGCGGCGTGGCCCTGATTGCCCAGGCCCAGGCCCGCGGTTTGCCGGTGACCGCCGATGTCGCCCTGTATCAGCTGATCCTGACCGACGAAGCCCTGATCGACTTCAGCAGCCTGTATCACGTCCAGCCGCCGCTGCGCACCCGCGCCGACCGCGATGGTCTGCGTGAGGCGGTGAAGTCGGGCGTGGTTTCGGCCATCTCCAGCCATCACCAACCCCACGAGCGCGATGCCAAGCTCGCGCCGTTCGGTGCGACCGAGCCGGGCATCAGCAGCGTTGAGCTCCTGCTGCCGCTGGCGATGACGCTGGTGGAGGATGGTTTGCTGGACCTGCCGACCCTGCTGGCGCGCCTGAGCGCCGGACCTGCCGAGGCGTTGCGCCTGCCAGCCGGGCAATTGGCGGTGGGGGGAGCGGCGGACATCGTGCTGTTCGACCCGACAGCGTCGACCGTGGCCGGTGAAACCTGGCTGTCCAAGGGCGAGAACTGCCCGTTCATCGGGCACAGCTTGCCGGGCGTGGTGCGTTACACCCTGGTGGATGGCCGCATCAGCCACCAGGCATAAGCCGCGCCGCCGGCATTCGACGGCAAGCCGGCCTCGTTCCCACACTGCATGTACGGGAGCGAGGCCGCTCGCGCGGGCTTACTGGAAGGTCCCGCGGTTCAGTGCGTTGCGAACCGACACCTGGTCATTCAGGGTCCAGAAGTCATACAGGACCCCCAGGAAGAACAACCCGCCTGTCACCAGGTACAGCAACCCGCTGATCCATTTCCCCTGGTACATCCGGTGTACGCCGAACACCCCGAGAAATGTCAGCAGAATCCACGCAACGTTGTATTCGATCGGCCCGGCGGTGAAACGCAGGTCGGCCTCGCGGTCCATGGCCGGGATCAGGAACAGGTCGATCAGCCAGCCGATGCCCAACAGTCCAAAGGTGAAAAACCAGATCGTCCCGGTCACCGGCTTGCCGTAGTAAAAGCGGTGGGCACCGGTAAATCCGAAAATCCACAACAGGTAGCCAATCACCTTGCTGTGGGTGTCGTGATGCGAAACGGGGTGTTGATAGGTGTTCATGGATGACCTCAATACACACGATAGATAAATTTTCTTTAAATCTTTGTGACTTTTTTACGAGTGGCCGACGGATGGCAGGTGGTACCTTGTATGCCGTCAAACCCTTGTAGCAGCTGACTTCTGTCCGACAATTGCGTGCATTTGCCGCGTATTTGGTTCCATTGGCAGCCGATGGAATCGACCAACGGCCTCGGGAAGCCAAAAAAAGCTGTTATAAAGTTGCGCGCTAACCCATATGAGCCTTGCCTAATGCGTCCATTTTTCAAGACATGGCTAACCATTTGCCTATTGCTGCCACTGGCCGCCCACGCCACCAATCGTGAGCAACGTCTTCCGAACGTCAATGGTTACACGCCCAAATCCCATGCTTCTGCTCCTTCGAGCAAAAGCAAGAAGTCGATCAAGAACGCTCCACAACTGAGCTCCAGCAAAAGCGGCCTGGTCCCGCCGATGGGGAGCAAGGAAAGCAGCAACGTACTGAGCCGTGCCGTCAACGTCCTCGGTACACCCTACCGTTGGGGCGGCAGCAGCCCAAGTAAAGGCTTCGACTGCAGCGGCCTGGTGAAATACGCGTTCAACGACGCCACCTTCGACCTGCCCCGCACCTCGAACGCCATGGCCAGCGGTCATGGCGAGAAAGTCGATCGCAACGACCTGAAGCCGGGCGACCTGATTTTCTTCAACATCAAGAGCCGTCGGGTCAATCACGTGGCCATCTACCTGGGCAACGATCGCTTCATCCACGCACCACGCCGTGGCAAGTCGGTGACCATCGACACCCTGAAGAAACCGTACTGGGAAAAGCACTACGTCGTTGCCAAGCGGGTTCTGCCGAAAGAGAAGAACAGCTTGCAGGTTGTTCAGCGCTAACCTCTGCAACGCCATCGCGATTCGACCTGATCGCGATGGCGCCTTTTGAAATGGCTGCAAATCCCCCTCAGAAATTATCCGGCGACCGCGCCTTCTCCCGCGCGTGATCGCGGGTGATCAAGCCTTTGGTCACCAACTCCTTCAAGCACATGTCCAGCGTCTGCATCCCCAGGCTCCCGCCGGTCTGGATCGACGAATACATCTGCGCGACCTTGTCTTCACGGATCAGGTTACGGATCGCCGACGTGCCCAACATGATTTCGTGTGCCGCGATCCGCCCGCCACCGACCTTCTTCACCAGTGTCTGCGAGACCACCGCCAGCAGCGACTCGGACAACATCGAACGCACCATGGACTTCTCGTCGCCCGGAAACACGTCCACCACCCGGTCGATGGTTTTCGCCGCCGACGTCGTGTGCAGCGTACCAAACACCAGGTGCCCGGTTTCGGCCGCCGTCAGCGCCAGGCGAATGGTTTCCAGGTCGCGCATCTCCCCGACCAGGATCACATCGGGGTCTTCGCGCAGCGCCGAACGCAGGGCAGTGGCGAAACTGCGAGTATCTCGGTGAACTTCGCGCTGATTGATCAGGCATTTTCGCGATTCGTGAACGAATTCGATCGGGTCCTCGATGGTCAGAATGTGTTGATGACGATGGTTGTTGAGGTAATCGATCATCGCCGCCAGGGTGGTGGACTTGCCCGAGCCGGTCGGCCCGGTCACCAGCACCAGGCCACGGGGTGAATCGGTGATCCTGCGAAACACCTCGCCCATGCCCAGGTCGTCCATGCTCAGGACCTTGGAGGGAATGGTGCGGAACACCGCGCCAGCCCCCCGGTTCTGGTTGAAGGCATTGACCCGAAACCGCGCGACACCGGGCACGTCGAAGGAAAAATCGGTTTCCAGGTGCTTTTCGAACTCCATCCTCTGGGTGTCGTTCATGATGTCGTAGACCAGCGCCTGGACTTCCTTGTGATCCAGCGCGGGCAGGTTGATGCGCCGCACATCGCCGTCAACGCGAATCATCGGCGGCAGCCCGGCAGACAGGTGCAAGTCGGACGCCCCCTGTTTGGCGCTGAAAGCCAGCAGCTCAGTGATATCCATAGCACTCCTCAATTCCAGTAGAATGCCGCCAACCTCAGACCGCTGGCGCCTCTTGAATGTCCACGATAGCAGACAACATTGCACAGGTTGGTTCACGCATCCGGGCTGCCGCCCTTGCCGCTCACCGCGACGAGCACAGCGTGCAGTTACTGGCGGTCAGCAAGACCAAGCCCGCCGCCGCCTTGCGCGAAGCCCATGCCGCCGGCTTGCGCGACTTTGGCGAGAATTACCTGCAGGAAGCCCTGGGCAAACAGCTCGAATTGGCCGACCTGCCCTTGATCTGGCACTTCATCGGCCCCATTCAGTCGAACAAGACTCGCGCTATTGCCGAACACTTCGCCTGGGTGCACTCCGTGGATCGTCTGAAAATCGCACAACGCCTGTCCGAACAACGCCCCGCCGATCTACCGCCCCTGAACATCTGCATTCAGGTCAATGTCAGCGGCGAGGCCAGCAAGTCCGGCTGCACCCCCGCCGACCTGCCAGCCCTGGCCAAAGCCATCAGCGAACTGCCGCGCCTGCAGCTGCGCGGGTTGATGGCCATCCCCGAGCCGACGGAAGATCGCGCCGCCCAGGACGCTGCATTTGCTGCCGTGCAAAGCCTGCAAGCCAGCCTCGACCTGCCACTCGACACACTTTCCATGGGCATGAGCCACGACCTCGAGTCGGCCATCGCCCAGGGCGCCACCTGGGTTCGTATCGGTACGGCCCTGTTTGGCGCCCGCGACTATTCCCAGCCGTGAACATGGCTGACTCTCTTCTTTATAAGGACCTCACATGAGCAAGACTCGCATTGCCTTCATCGGTGCAGGCAACATGGCCGCCAGCCTGATCGGTGGCCTGCGCGCCAAGGGCCTGGACGCTGCGCAGATCCGCGCCAGCGATCCGGGTGCCGAGACCCGCGCCAAAGTGAACGCCGAGCACGGCATCGAAACCTTTGCCGATAACGCCGAGGCTATCCAGGGCGCCGACGTGGTGGTACTGGCGGTCAAGCCCCAGGCGATGAAAGCCGTGTGCGAAGCGCTGCGCTCCAGCCTCCAGCCCAATCAACTGGTGGTATCGATCGCCGCCGGCATCACCTGCGCCAGCATGAACAACTGGCTGGGTGCACAGCCGATTGTGCGCTGCATGCCCAACACCCCGGCGCTGCTGCGTCAGGGCGTGAGCGGCTTGTTCGCCACCGCCGAGGTCAGCGCCGAACAACGCCAGCAGGCACAGGAACTGCTGTCCGCCGTGGGCATCGCCCTGTGGTTGAACGAAGAACGGCAACTGGACGCGGTCACCGCCGTTTCAGGCTCCGGCCCTGCGTACTTCTTCCTGCTGATCGAAGCCATGACCGCTGCGGGCGTGAAGCTTGGCCTGCCCGCCGACATCGCCGCCCAACTGACCCTGCAAACGGCCCTGGGCGCCGCGCACATGGCGGTTTCCAGCGATGTCGATGCCGCCGAACTGCGTCGCCGCGTGACCTCTCCGGCCGGCACCACAGAAGCTGCAATCAAATCCTTCCAGGCTGGAGGCTTCGAAGCCCTGGTCGAAAAAGCACTCGGCGCCGCCGCGCACCGCTCGGCCGAGATGGCCGAACAACTGGGTCAATAAGGAGCCTTACATGATTGGATTGAACACCGCAGCGGTTTACGTGCTGCAAACCCTCGGCAGCCTGTACCTGCTGATCGTGCTGCTGCGCTTCGTGCTGCAACTGGTGCGGGCGAACTTCTACAACCCGCTGTGCCAGTTCGTGGTCAAGGCCACCCAGCCGTTGCTCAAGCCCCTGCGACGGATCATCCCGAGCCTGTTCGGCCTGGACATGTCCTCGCTGGTGCTGGCGATCCTGGTGCAAATGGCGCTGATGGCTCTGACCCTGCTGCTGACCTACGGCACCACCGGCAATCCGCTGCAACTGGTGATCTGGTCGCTGATTGGCGTGACCGCGCTGTTCCTGAAGATTTTCTTCTTCGCGCTGATCATCAGCGTGATCCTCTCGTGGGTTGCCCCGGGCAGCCATAACCCGGGCGCCGAACTGGTGAACCAGATCTGCGAGCCGGCCCTGGCGCCGTTCCGCCGGATCCTGCCGAGCATGGGCGGCCTGGATATTTCGCCGATCCTCGCGTTCATGGTGCTCAAGCTGATCGACATGCTGGTGATCAACAACCTCGCCGCCATGACCATGATGCCGGAAATCCTGCGTCTGCTGATCTGATCCACCGCCAGCAGGCTCGCTCGAACACGGGAGTGCATACCCCTCCTGTGGGAGCGAGCCTGTTGCGATGGATCCACCCCGATCCAGCTGGACACAATCAACCCCGCCCTTCGCTTGCCGCTGACCCCACCGGTCTTTAGACTTACGCCTCATTTCAACGAGAGCAGGGTCGATGCCAGCTGCCTTCCCCCCCGATTCTGTTGGTCTGGTGACGCCGCAAGTGGCGCACTTCAGCGAGCCCCTGGCCCTGGCCTGCGGCCGTTCGCTCCCGGCGTACGACCTGATCTACGAAACCTACGGCACGCTGAACGCCACGGCGAGCAACGCCGTGCTGATCTGCCACGCCTTGTCCGGCCACCATCACGCTGCCGGTTTCCACAGCCCCGACGAGCGCAAGCCCGGTTGGTGGGACAGCTGCATCGGCCCCGGCAAACCGGTCGACACCAACAAGTTCTTCGTGGTCAGCCTGAACAACCTCGGCGGTTGCAACGGCTCCACCGGTCCCAGCAGCCTCAACCCGGAAACCGGCAAACCGTTCGGCGCCGACTTCCCGGTGTTGACCGTGGAAGACTGGGTCCACAGCCAGGCACGCCTGGCCGACCGGCTCGGCATCGGCCAATGGGCGGCGGTGATTGGTGGCAGCCTCGGCGGCATGCAGGCCCTGCAGTGGACCATCACTTACCCCGACCGCGTGCGGCACTGCCTGGCCATCGCCTCGGCCCCCAAGCTGTCGGCGCAGAACATCGCGTTCAACGAAGTGGCGCGCCAGGCGATCCTCACCGACCCCGAGTTCCACGGCGGTTCGTTCCAGGAACAGGGCGTGATCCCCAAGCGCGGCCTGATGCTGGCGCGAATGGTCGGGCACATCACGTACCTGTCCGACGACTCCATGGGCGAGAAATTCGGCCGCGGCCTGAAGAGCGAAAAGCTCAACTACGACTTCCACAGCGTCGAGTTCCAGGTCGAGAGCTACCTGCGTTACCAGGGCGAAGAGTTCTCCGGGCGTTTCGACGCCAACACTTACCTGCTGATGACCAAGGCGCTGGACTACTTCGACCCGGCGGCGAACTTCGACGATGACCTGGCGAAAACCTTCGCCAACGCCACCGCGAAGTTCTGCGTGATGTCCTTCACCACCGACTGGCGCTTCTCCCCTGCCCGCTCGCGGGAACTGGTGGACGCCCTGATGGCGGCCAGGAAAGACGTCTGCTACCTCGAGATCGATGCTCCGCAAGGCCATGACGCCTTCCTGATTCCGATCCCGCGCTACCTGCAGGCGTTCGGCAATTACATGAACCGTATTGCGTTGTGAGAAAGCCATGAGAGCTGATCTGGAAATCATCCAGGAATGGATCCCCGCCGGCAGCCGCGTGCTCGACCTGGGCTGCGGCGACGGCGAACTGCTGACGTGGTTGCGCGACAACAAGCAAGTCACCGGCTACGGCCTGGAAAACGACCCGGACAACATCGCCGAGTGCGTGGCCAAGGGCATCAATGTCATCGAACAGGACCTGGACAAGGGCCTGGGCAACTTCGCCAGCAACAGCTTCGACATCGTGGTCATGACCCAGGCGCTGCAAGCGGTGCACTACCCGGACAAGATCCTCGACGAAATGCTGCGCGTCGGTCGTCAGTGCATCATCACCTTCCCCAACTTCGGTCACTGGCGCTGCCGCTGGTACCTGGCGAGCAAGGGCCGGATGCCGGTTTCGGAATTCCTGCCCTACACCTGGTACAACACGCCGAACATCCACTTCTGCACCTTCGAAGACTTTGAAGCACTTTGCAGCGAACGTGAAGCCAAGGTCATTGATCGGCTTGCCGTGGATCAACAGCACCGCCACGGGTGGGCCAGTAAGCTATGGCCTAATCTATTAGGTGAGATCGGTATCTACCGTGTCAGCAGCCCCGGGCTGCAGGACCACAAGATCGCGGTCTGAACCGCGCCATTGCAAGGAGAACGGTCATGGGTCGTCTAGCGCTGCTTTTATTCACTGCCTGCCTGAGCGTCACGGCCATGGCCGCTGATGCCATCAAGAGTGATCGCCAGGAGAAATTCGGCGACACCACGGTGCATTACAACACCTTCAATTCCACGTACCTGACGCCGGAAGTCGCCAAGGCCGCGGAACTCACCCGCAGCAAGAACCAGGGTGTGATCAATATTTCGGTGCTCAAGGACGGCAAGCCGCAAATGGCCCAGGTCAGCGGCACGGTCAAGGACCTGACCAGCCAGAGCGTGACCCTGAACTTCAAGCAGGTGACTGAACAGGGCGCGATCTACTACATCGCCCAGTACCCGGTACCGCAGCAGGAAACCCGCACCTTCCAGATCAAGGTGCAGACTGGTGACAACATCAACACCATCAATTTCAACCAAGAGCTCTTCCCCGGCGAATGATCAACTTCACGCAACTCGTACTGGCCAGCCACAACGCCGGCAAACTCAAGGAACTCCAGGCCATGCTCGGCCAGTCGGTGCAACTGCGCTCGATTGGCGAGTTCAGCAGCGTCGAGCCTGACGAGACCGGCCTGTCGTTCGTCGAAAACGCCATCCTCAAGGCCCGCAATGCCGCACGCATTTCCGGTTTGCCGGCACTGGCCGACGACTCGGGCCTGGCGGTGGATTTCCTCGGCGGTGCGCCGGGGATCTACTCAGCACGGTATGCCGATGGCAAGGGCGATGCGGCGAACAACGCCAAGCTGCTCGACGCGATGAAGGACGTGCCTGAAGCCGAGCGCGGCGCACAGTTCGTCTGCGTGCTGGCCCTGGTTCGGCACGCCGACGACCCCTTGCCGATCCTCTGCGAAGGGTTGTGGCACGGCCGCATCCTGACCCAGGCCAGCGGCGAACATGGCTTTGGCTACGATCCGCTGTTCTGGGTGCCTGAGCGCGACTGCTCCAGCGCCGAGCTCACGCCCGGCGACAAGAACCAGATCAGTCACCGCGCCCGCGCAATGGATCTGCTGCGCCAGCGTCTGGGCTTGAAATGACCCCCGGATCATCCGCGTCGTCGCTGATCTACGGCGGCGACGCCGCATCGCCTCGCTCGGGCCTGCCGGTGCTGCCACCCCTGGCGCTGTACATCCACATTCCGTGGTGCGTGCGCAAATGCCCTTATTGCGACTTCAACTCCCACACCGCCAGCCCGGTGCTGCCGGAAGAGGAATACGTGGACGCGTTGCTGGCCGATCTCGACCAGGACCTGCACGCCGTCTACGGTCGCGAGCTCAGTTCGATCTTCTTCGGGGGCGGCACGCCCAGCCTGTTCAGCGCTCAGGCCCTGGGGCGGCTGCTCCAGGGGGTCGAACAGCGCATCCCGTTTGCCCACGACATCGAAATCACCCTTGAAGCCAACCCTGGCACGTTCGAACAGGACAAGTTCGTCGCGTACCGCAAGCTGGGGATCAATCGCCTGTCGATCGGCATCCAGAGCTTCCAGCAGGAAAAGCTCAAGGCGCTGGGGCGCATCCACAACGGCGACGAAGCCGTGCGGGCCGCCGGCATGGCGCGCCAGGCCGGGTTCGACAACTTCAACCTGGACCTGATGCACGGCTTGCCCGACCAGTCCCTGGATGACGCCTTGGCCGACCTGCACACCGCCATTGCCCTGAAGCCGACACACCTGTCCTGGTACCAGCTGACCCTGGAGCCGAACACAGTGTTCTGGAACCAGCCGCCGACGCTGCCGGAAGACGATACGTTGTGGGACATCCAGGAAGCCGGGCAGGCACTGCTGGCCGAGCATGGCTACGCGCAATACGAGGTCTCGGCCTACGCCCAACCCGGGCGGGCGGCGCGGCACAACCTCAACTACTGGAGCTTCGGCGATTTCATCGGCATCGGCGCCGGCGCCCATGGCAAGCTCAGCCATCCGGACGGGCGCATCGTGCGCACCTGGAAGACGCGCCTGCCCAAGGATTACCTCAACCCGGCGAAAAGCTTCAAGGCTGGCGAAAAGGCGCTGACCAATGATGAAATGCCGTTCGAGTTCCTGATGAACGCCTTGCGGCTGACGGAGGGCGTCGAATCGCGGCTGTACCCGGAACGCACCGGCCTGTCGCTGAACAGCCTTGCCGAAGGCCGTCGCGACGCCGAACAAAGTGGCCTGTTGCGGGTCGAACCGTCACGCTTGGCGGCCACGGAACGCGGCCAGCTGTTTCTCAACGACTTGCTGCAAAAATTTCTGACTTAAGGAAATCGAATGGATCTGGTACTCGACCTGCTCGCCACCGTGTCTCGCTGGAGCCGCAGCAACCTCTCGGAAATCGCCCTGGCCCTGGTGGGTTGCCTGCTGGTGCTGTTCGGTGCAGATTTCAAAGGCTGGGTCGAGCAACGCCTGGGCAGCATCGCCGGCGCCTTGCGCGTCCCGCTGATGGCCCTGCTGTGCATGATCGGCAGCGGCGCCGCGCTGATCTACGCGACCCCCTGGGTCATTCGCGGCCTGAGCCAGTTCAACAACTACAGCCTGGCGCCAGTGTTGCTGGTGGTGCTGGTGCTGATTGGCGTGGTCGCTGATCGCCGCTGAATTGTGCAACACCCCTAAACCCCTGTGGGAGCGAGCCTGCTCGCGATGGCGTTCTGTCATTCGACATTGATATCGACTGGCTTGACGCTATCGCGAGCAGGCTCGCTCCCACAGTAGAAGACGCTATCTTTTACGCCAGTTTTTCGAACTTCAAATCCCACACGCCATGCCCAAGACGCTCGCCGCGGCGTTCGAACTTGGTGATCGGGCGCTCGGCCGGGCGCGGGACGCACTGGCCGTCTTCGGCCAGGTTGCGGTAACCCGGCGCGACGTTCATCACTTCCAGCATGTACTCGGCGTAAGGTTCCCAGTCGGTGGCCATGTGCAGCACCCCGCCGACCTTCAACTTGCTGCGCACCAGCTCGGCAAACGAGGCCTGGACGATCCGACGCTTGTGATGGCGACTCTTGTGCCACGGGTCCGGGAAAAACAGCATCAGGCGATCTAGGCTGTTATCGGCCACGCAGCGATTGAGCACCTCGATGGCATCGCAATCGTAGACCCGCAGGTTGGTCAGGCCCTGGGTCAGCACGCCGTTGAGCAGCGCACCGACACCCGGACGGTGCACTTCCACGCCGATGAAATCCTGTTCAGGCGCAGCCGCCGCCATTTCCAGCAGCGAATGGCCCATGCCGAAACCGATTTCCAGCGAGCGCGGTGCCGAACGGCCGAACACCTGGTCATAGTCCACCGGCGCGTCCGCCAGCGGCAGCACGAACAGCGGTGCGCCCTGCTCGAGGCCGCGCTGCTGGCCTTCGGTCATGCGCCCGGCGCGCATCACGAAACTCTTGATGCGGCGGTGTTGGCGCTCGTCGCCTTCTTCCGTCTGGATTGGCGTGTCGTTTGATTCAGTCATCAATGGCTCTTACTTGATCAGACCATCCAGCGGCGAAGAGGCGCTGGCGTAGAGTTTTTTCGGCATGCGGCCGGCGAGGTACGCCAGGCGGCCGGCGACGATCGCATGTTTCATGGCTTCGGCCATCATGATCGGCTGTTGCGCGTTGGCGATGGCCGAGTTCATCAGCACGGCTTCGCAGCCCAGTTCCATGGCGATGGTGGCGTCGGAGGCGGTGCCGACACCGGCATCCACCAGCACCGGGATCTTGGCCTCTTCGAGGATGATCTGCAGGTTGTACGGGTTGCAGATTCCCAGGCCCGTGCCGATCAGGCCGGCCAGTGGCATCACGGCGATGCAGCCGATTTCCGCCAGTTGGCGAGCGATGATCGGGTCATCGCTGGTGTAGACCATCACGTCGAAGCCTTCCTTGACCAGCACTTCGGCGGCCTTGAGGGTTTCGATCACATTGGGGAACAGGGTTTTCTGGTCGGCCAGCACTTCCAGCTTCACCAGGTTGTGGCCATCGAGCAACTCACGGGCCAGGCGGCAGGTGCGCACGGCTTCGGTGGCGTCGTAGCAACCGGCCGTGTTCGGCAGGATGGTGTAGCGATCCGGTGGCAGGATATCGAGCAGGTTCGGTTCGCCCGGGTTCTGGCCGATGTTGGTCCGGCGCACGGCCACGGTGACGATCTCGGCACCCGAAGCCTCGATGGCCAGGCGGGTTTCTTCCATGTCACGGTACTTGCCGGTACCGACCAGCAAACGCGACTGGTAAGTACGACCGGCCAGGACGAAGGGCTTGTCGGTGCGAACGATGCTCATGGGAAATCCTCTGTTGGGGTGAGGTTCTTGCACAATGATTCTGTGGCCGCTCGGGCCAGACGGCTAGCCGCCGCCGATGGCGTGCACCACTTCGACCGAATCGCCGTCATTGAGCGTGGTGTCTGCGTGCTGGCTGCGCGGGACGATATCCAGATTGAGCTCGACCGCCACCCGGCGTCCGGTCAACTCCAGACGGGTCAGCAGGGCCGCAACGGTTTCACCGTCGGGCAGTTCAAGGGATTCGCCGTTCAACTGAATGCGCATGCCAAATGCCGCCATCATTTTTAGGGGGTGGCATTCTAGCCCGATCATGACCTAAAGGTCAGTAACAAGCGTCAAGCGGTCGCCTGCAGGCGCCAGGCGGCCAGCCCCAGGCACAGCCAGCCGATCAGGAAGGCCAGGCCGCCGAAAGGCGTAATGATGCCGAGCTTGCCGATGCCCACCGTCGTCAGCAGGTACAGGCTGCCGGAAAACAGCAGGATGCCGATCGTGAACGAGAGGCCGGCCCAGGTGACCAGCCGGCCCGGGATGTACGCGGCCAGCAATGCCACCCCGAACAGCGCCAGGGCATGCACCAACTGATAGGTTACGCCCGTATGAAAGATCGCCAGGTACTCGGGGGTGAGGCGACTTTTCAAGCCATGGGCGGCAAACGCGCCCAGGGCGACGCCGGTGAAACCGAAGAAAGCGGCCAGCATCAGAAAGCCACGCAGCATGAAGAACTCCAGTCAGACTCGATCAACAGGGTCTGTATAATGGCCCGCTCGACGGGTTCGGCCAAGCCATCTCTATGCTGCGTTTATTTTTGCGACGATTCACGAAGGCCCTGCTCTGGTTCGCCGGGGGCAGCGTCGTGCTGGTGCTGATTTTTCGCGTGGTGCCGCCACCGGGCACGGCGCTGATGGTCGAGCGCAAGGTCGAATCCTGGTTCGACGGCGAGCCGATTGACCTGCAACGCACCTGGAAACCCTGGGATGAAATCTCCGACGACCTCAAAGTCGCGGTAATCGCCGGGGAAGATCAGAAGTTTCCCGAGCATTGGGGCTTCGACCTCGGGGCGATTCGTGCGGCCTTGGCCCACAACGAGTTGGGCGGATCGGTTCGCGGCGCCAGCACGCTCAGCCAGCAAGTCTCGAAGAACCTGTTCCTGTGGTCCGGCCGCAGCTGGCTGCGCAAGGGCCTGGAAGCCTGGTTTACCGGGCTGATCGAAGTGTTCTGGCCCAAGCAGCGAATTCTTGAGGTCTACCTCAACAGTGTCGAGTGGGACGCCGGTGTGTTTGGCGCGGAAGCGGCGGCCCGGCATCACTTTGGCGTGAGCGCGAAGAACCTCAGTCGCCAGCAATCGAGCCTGCTCGCGGCGGTCTTGCCCAACCCGCGCGTGTGGAGCGCCAGCCATCCGAGCAGCTATGTTGCGCGCCGCGCGGGCTGGATTCGCCAGCAGATGAACCAGCTCGGGGGCGACGGCTATCTGGTTGGGCTCAATGATTCGCGCCGAGCGCCTTGGGCGAAGTGACATGATCAAGCCCCCTTTCACAGGGTATGAGTCAGGGCTGACAATCGAGCACAAACAAAAACGCCCCGATCATTGATCGGGGCGTTTTGCGTTACCGGTTCGCAGGTCAGGCAGCGATCGACAACTTGAGCTTGTTCATCGCACTCTTCTCGAGCTGACGAATACGCTCGGCCGACACGTTGTACTTCTGCGCCAGGTCGTGCAGCGTGGCTTTGTCTTCTGCCAGCCAGCGCTGGTAGAGGATGTCACGGCTGCGGTCGTCCAGCACTTCCAGCGCTTCGTGCAGGTTGTGATTGGAGTTGTCGCTCCAGTCGGCGTCTTCCAGTTGACGCGCCGGGTCATACCGGTGGTCTTCCAGGTAGTTGGCCGGCGATTGGAAAGCACTGTCGTCGTCCGCTTCGGCGGCTGGGTCGAAGGCCATGTCCTGGCCGGTCAGGCGACTTTCCATCTCGCGCACTTCCCGTGGCTCCACGCCGAGGCTTTCCGCTACGCGGTGGACTTCCTCGTTGTTCAGCCACGCCAGGCGTTTCTTCTGGCTGCGCAGGTTGAAGAACAGCTTGCGCTGAGCCTTGGTGGTCGCGACTTTCACGATGCGCCAGTTGCGCAGGATGAACTCGTGGATTTCCGCCTTGATCCAGTGCACGGCGAACGAAACCAGACGCACACCCATTTCCGGGTTGAAGCGTTTCACGGCCTTCATCAGGCCGACGTTGCCTTCCTGGATCAGGTCAGCCTGAGCCAGGCCGTAGCCGGAGTAGCTACGGGCGATATGTACGACAAAACGCAGGTGGGCGAGCACCATCTGCCGAGCCGCCCCCAGATCCTGCTCATAGTAGAGACTCTCGGCCAGTTCACGCTCCTGCTCCGGCGTCAGCAAAGGAATGCTGTTGACGGTGTGCACATAGGCTTCCAGGTTCGCACCCGGGACCAGCGCATACGCAGGTTGCAAAGAATTGGTCATACGACAAAACCTCCCACTTACAAACTCGTGCAGTTCAGCACTGCGAAAATTGACCGGAAACCGAAAGACAAGTTCCCAAAAACGCTGAAAGGTCAATACGAGCAAAATGATACTACTTAGGCGCAAGCTCCCTCAGGTGGCGTGCGACTGCAATCCATGCACCGATATACCCCAACAGCACCGCGCCAAGCAAGAGCGACAGACCGTCGGCTACCGGCACACCGGCCAGCGCAAAATCGCTGCCGTACAAACCGGCCAGCCCGACCACCGCATCGTTCAGCCAGTCCAGGCCAAACGCCAATACACCCCAGGACAGTATCCCCGCACCGAAGCCATACAACGCGCCCATATAAAGGAAGGGCCTGCGCACATAACTGTCAGTGCCGCCGACGAGTTTAATCACTTCTATCTCTGTGCGGCGGTTTTCAATATGAAGACGAATGGTATTGCCTATCACCAAAAGTAATGCAGAAACCAGAAGGACGGTCAGACCGAAGACAAAACGGTCACCCAGCTTGAGGATGGCTGCCAGACGCTCGACCCAGACTAGATCAAGTTGCGCCTGTTGTACCTTGGGCAATTCGGAAAGTTGTTGTCGTAATGCTTCAAGCGCGGGCTTGTCGACCTCGTTCGGGGTCACCAGCACCACGCCCGGCAGCGGGTTTTCCGGCAGTTCCTTCAAGGCATCGCCCAGCCCGGACTGCTGCTGGAATTCCTCCAGCGCCTGGTCGCGACCCACGTACTCGGCATCGGCGACGCCCGGGATGCGCTTGATCTGGTCACGCAGCGATTCGCCTTCGGCCGGGCTGGCCTCGAGTTGCAGGTACAGGGAAATCTGCGCCGCACGCTGCCAGGAACCACCCAGGCGTTCGACGTTACTCAGCAAAAGTGACAGACCCATGGGCAGGCTCAGGGCCACCGCCATCACCATGCAGGTGAAGAAACTGCCAATGGGTTGCTTGCCCAGGCGCCGCAGGCTGTCCAGCAGGCTGGCGCGGTGGCTTTCGATCCAGGCGTGGAACAAGGTGGCGAAATCCGGACCGTCATCGTCGTCGCGCTTTTTCTTCTGCGGTTGCGGATCGGCGGCCTTTGGCGCCACGCGTTCGGAAACCTTGGGGCTACGTGTCGCACTCATACGCCGGCCTCCCCGTCGCCGATCAATCGGCCGCGTTGCAGGGTCAACATGCGATGACGCATGCGGGCGATCAGCGCCAGGTCGTGACTGGCGATCAGCACGCTGGTGCCCAGACGGTTGATGTCTTCGAACACGCCCATGATTTCGGCCGCCAGGCGCGGATCGAGGTTACCGGTCGGTTCGTCCGCCAGCAGCAGGGCCGGACGATGAACGATGGCCCGGGCAATGCCGACCCGCTGTTGCTGACCGGTGGACAAGTCGCCGGGGTACAGATCGGATTTATCCGACAACGCCACGCGCTCCAGGGCCGAATCCACGCGCTTGGCGATCTCGACCTTGGACAGGCCGAGAATCTGCAACGGCAGCGCGACGTTGTTGAACACCGTGCGATCGAACAGCAGTTGGTGATTCTGGAACACCACGCCGATCTGACGGCGCAGGAACGGAATCTGCGCATTGCTGATGGTGCCGAGGTCCTGGCCTGCCAGCAGCAATTTGCCGGTGGTCGGGCGCTCCATCGCCAGCAACAGACGCAACAAGGTGCTTTTGCCGGCGCCGGAGTGGCCGGTCACAAACAGAAATTCACCGCGACGGACTCGAAAGCTCAGCTCATGCAAGCCGACGTGACCGTTCGGGTAGCGTTTACCGACCTGTTCGAAACGAATCATGAACGCTCCCGCTCGGCAAACAATGCCTGGACAAAGGGTTCGGCTTCAAAGGTGCGCAAGTCGTCGATGCCTTCACCGACGCCGATGTAGCGAATCGGCAAGCCAAACTGCTTGGCCAGGGCGAAAATCACCCCGCCCTTGGCGGTACCGTCGAGCTTGGTCAGCGCCAGGCCGGTCAGTTCGACGGTCTGGTTGAATTGCTTGGCCTGGTTGATGGCGTTCTGACCGGTGCCGGCGTCGAGCACCAGCAACACTTCGTGCGGCGCGTCGGCATCGAGCTTGCCGATGACCCGGCGCACCTTCTTCAATTCTTCCATCAGGTTGTCTTTGGTGTGCAGGCGCCCGGCGGTATCGGCGATCAGCACGTCAATACCGCGGGCCTTGGCGGCCTGCACGGCGTCGAAAATCACCGAGGCCGAGTCGGCGCCCGTGTGCTGGGCGATCACCGGGATCTTGTTGCGCTCGCCCCAGACCTGCAACTGCTCGACGGCAGCGGCGCGGAAGGTGTCGCCAGCGGCGAGCATGACTTTCTTGCCTTCCAGTTGCAGCTTCTTCGCCAGCTTGCCGATGGTGGTGGTCTTGCCCGCGCCGTTGACGCCGACCACCAGAATGACGAACGGTTTGTTCTGCGAAGCAATTTTCAGTGGCTGCTCGACCGGCTTGAGCATGGCGGCCAACTCGGCCTGCAGGGATTTGTAGAGCGCATCGGCATCCGCCAGCTCCTTGCGCGCGACCTTTTGCGTCAGGCGCTGAATGATCACCGAAGTGGCCTCGACCCCGACATCGGCGGTCAGCAGGCGGGTTTCGATGTCGTCGAGCAGTTCGTCATCGATGGTCTTCCTGCCGAGGAACAGGCTGGCCATGCCTTCGCCGATACTGGCGCTGGTCTTGGACAGGCCCTGCTTGAGGCGGGCGAAGAAACCGGCCTTGGTTTCCGCCGTGGGCGCCGGCTCGACGGGCGCTTCGACGGGCGCAGGCGCGGCAGCGACAGGCGCAGGGATCGGCAGAGGCTCAGCAACGACCGGAGCTGCAACCACAGCGTGATCAACCACCGGAACCGGCTCGGCCACCGCCAATGAAGGCACTTCGACAGGCTCGGGAGAAAACTCGCCGGGTGCCGGGATCGGCGGCACGACGTGCGGGGCCAGATCGTCCTCGACCAGCGCGACCGGCTCTTCGGCCACCGGCAATTGCAGCCACGGCTCGGCGGCCGGGGTCAGGGGTTGTTCAACGACCGCCTCGGTTTCGACGACCGGCTGCAGCACCGGTTCGGCCGTCTCCAGGACGATCGGCGCCGGCTCTTCAGCGACGGGCGCAGGTGCAGGCTCAGGGAGTGGCTGGGGCTGTTCGACGACGGTTTCCTGCGGCTTTTTGCGCAGCCATCCGAACAGGCTTTTCTTCTCGCCAGCCGCAGCTGGGGCTTTCTTGTCGTCGTTGGAACCAAACATGGAGGACGGCTATCTCACGGTAGCGACGCGCCAAAGGGCGCCCCGGTAAATAAATATTCGATGCAGAACAGACTGCAATTGACCCAGCTTGTTCACGCGCAACCTTTGCACAGGCGCAAACAGCGCCTTACAAAAACGACTTTACGAAGGACTGACGCAGCAAAATCGGCGAAAACGCAGAGTTTAGTCGACAAACCAGCGCCGAATGCCGCAAACCCTTTCAACCTGATCAAACGTAATGGCCTGATAGGCGTGGCCGCCACTAAAACGGATCAGTATCCTAGCACCCTCTCGCCCGCCGACGCTAAGACCTAGCGGGCAGCCCCAAAGGTTAAAAAACGAATGAATGCTCTTGCCCGCCGCGCTGCAGGCCTGCTGTTCAGCACAGTTTGCCTGCCATTTTCAGCCCTCGCTGCCGATCCGCAACCGACCCATGAGTTCACCCTCGACAACGGTCTGAAGGTTGTCGTGCGCGAAGACCATCGCGCGCCGGTGGTGGTTTCCCAGGTCTGGTACAAGGTCGGCTCAAGCTACGAGACGCCGGGCCAGACCGGTCTGTCCCACGCCCTGGAGCATATGATGTTCAAGGGCAGCGAGAAGGTCGGCCCCGGCGAGGCGTCGCTGATCCTGCGCGACCTCGGCGCCGAGGAGAACGCCTTTACCAGCGACGACTTCACCGCTTACTACCAGGTGCTGGCCCGCGACCGCCTGGGCGTCGCCTTCGAATTGGAGGCCGACCGCATGGCCAGCCTGCGCCTGCCGGCCGACGAGTTCGCCCGCGAAATCGAAGTCATCAAGGAAGAGCGTCGCCTGCGCACGGACGACAAGCCGATGTCCAAGGCCTACGAACGCTTCAAGGCCATGGCCTACCCGGCCAGCGGCTACCACACGCCGACCATTGGCTGGATGGCCGACCTGGACCGCATGAAAGTCGAAGAACTGCGCCATTGGTACCAGTCCTGGTACGTGCCGAACAACGCCACGCTGGTGGTGGTCGGCGACGTCACCCCGGATGAAGTCAAGACGCTGGCCCAGCGCTACTTCGGCCCGATTGCCAAGCGCGACGTGCCACCGGCGAAGATCCCGCTGGAACTGGCCGAACCCGGCGAGCGGCAGATCACCCTGCACGTGCAGACACAATTGCCGAGCCTGATGCTGGGCTTCAACGTACCGAGCATCGCCACGGCCGAAGACAAGCGTTCGGTCAACGCCCTGCGCCTGATCTCGGCCCTGCTCGACGGCGGCTACAGCGGACGCATCCCGACCCAACTGGAACGCGGTGAAGAACTGGTGTCCGGCGGCTCGTCGAGTTACGACGCCTACACCCGGGGCGACAGCCTGTTCACCCTGTCCGCCACCCCCAACACGCAGAAAAACAAATCCATCGCCCAGGCTGAAGCCGGCCTGTGGAAACTGCTCGAGCAGTTGAAGACCACTGCACCGTCCGCCGACGAACTGGAACGGGTACGAGCACAGGTCATTGCTGGCCTGGTCTACGAGCGTGACTCGATCACCAGCCAGGCCACCGCCATCGGGCAACTGGAAACCGTCGGCCTGTCCTGGAAACTGATGGACACCGAACTGGCCGAACTGGAAGCGGTCACGCCGCAAGACATCCAGAACGCCGCCAAGCTGTACTTCACCCGCGAACGTCTGAGCGTCGCCCATGTCCTGCCACTGGAGACGACTCATGAGTGAGCGTAAAAAACCACGTTTGGCCCTGCTGGGCCTGATCGCTGTCGCCCTGATCGGGTCGGCTGCCTTCTATTTCTCGAAGACCGATGAATCCATCGCCAGCGAAGCGCTGGACAAGGCCAAGTCCAGCCAGAAGCTGCAATCGCTGGCCGAGCTCGACGGCAAGACGCCCAGTCGGCGCACCCTGAACGTTCAGAACTGGAGTACCGCCGAAGGCGCCAAAGTGCTGTTCGTCGAGGCTCGCGAGCTGCCCATGTTCGACATGCGCCTGATCTTCGCCGCCGGCAGCAGTCAGGACGGCGATGCGCCGGGCCTGGCGACGCTGACCAACGCGATGCTCAACGAAGGCGTTGCCGGCAAGGACGTGAGCGCCATCGCCGAAGGGTTCGAAGGCCTGGGGGCCGACTTCGGCAACGGCGCGTTCAAGGACATGGCGCTGGCCTCCCTGCGCAGCCTCAGCGCTGTGGACAAACGTGAGCCCGCACTGAAACTGTTCGCCGAGGTCGTCGGCAAGCCGACCTTCCCCGCCGACTCGTTCGACCGCATCAAGAACCAGATGCTGGCCGGCTTCGAGTACCAGAAACAGAACCCCGGCAAACTGGCCAGTATCGAGTTGATGAATCGCCTGTACGGCGACCACCCTTACGCCCATGCCAGCGATGGCACGGCGAAAACCATTCCGGGCATTACCCTGGCGCAACTCAAGGCCTTCCATGAGAAAGCCTACGCGGCGGGCAACGTGGTGATTGCGCTGGTGGGCGACCTGTCGCGTGCCGAAGCCGAAGCGATTGCCGCCCAGGTGTCCAGCGCCCTGCCAAAAGGCCCGGCGCTGGCAAAACTGGCGCAGCCGGTTGACCCCAAGGCCAGCATCGGCCACATCGAGTTCCCGTCCAAGCAGACCAACCTGATGCTCGCGCAACTGGGCATCGACCGGGACGATCCGGATTACGCCGCCCTGTCCCTGGGCAACCAGATCCTCGGCGGCGGTGGTTTCGGCACCCGCCTGATGAGCGAGGTGCGCGAGAAACGCGGCCTGACCTATGGCGTGTACTCGGGCTTCACCCCGATGCAGGCGCGCGGCCCGTTCATGATCAACCTGCAGACCCGCGCCGAGATGAGCGAAGGCACACTCAAGCTGGTGCAAGACGTGCTGGCCGACTACCTCAAGACCGGCCCGACCGAGAAGGAACTCGAAGACGCCAAACGCGAACTGGCCGGCAGTTTTCCGCTGTCCACCGCCAGCAACGCGGACATCGTCGGCCAACTCGGCGCCATGGGCTTCTATAATCTGCCACTGAGCTACCTGGAAGACTTCATGCAGCAATCCCAGAGCCTGACGGTCGAGCAAGTCAAAAACGCACTGAACAAACACCTGAGCGCGGACAAGATGGTCATCGTCACCGCTGGCCCGACCGTGCCGCAAAAGCCGTTGCCGGCCCCCACTGACAAACCTGCCGAGCAACCGCTCGGGGTTCCGGAGCATTAATGGCTACCCGTCCTAAAAAACCTGCGCAAAACGTGCACAACGGTGTGAACCAGCTGCGCATCATCGGCGGCGAATGGCGCAGCCGCAAACTGAGCTTTCCCGATGCGCCGGGGTTGCGCCCTACCCCGGACCGGGTACGTGAAACCCTGTTCAACTGGCTCGCACCCTACGTGCCCGGGGCCAGGGTGCTCGATCCGTTCGCCGGCAGCGGTGCGCTGTTTCTCGAAGCGCTGTCCCGCGGCGCAGCCACGGGCCAGGCGCTGGACGCCAGCCATGTGGCGGTGTCCAGTCTGAAGGAACACCTGGGCACACTGCGCTGCACCAACGGCCAGGTGCAGACCGCCGACGCCCTGCGTTATCTGGAAACCCAGCCCGCCAGCGCGTACGACCTGGTGTTCCTCGACCCACCGTTCAACCAGAACCTGCTGCCGGCCGTGTGCACGTTGCTTGAAGAGCGCCAATGGCTGGCGGCCGACGCCTGGATCTACACCGAAAGTGAAAGCGCCCCCTCGACGCTCGGTCTGCCGGGTAACTGGCGCCTGCACCGCGAGCAGAAATCCGGGCGCGTGTACTACTCGTTGTGGCAACGTATGGCAGAGATCGCTGGTTAACCGACCGGCCTGAAAGGTGCGCACAGGTTGCGCACCGCTGCATCGAGAGCAATCGTGTCCCTTCCGTCAGAACGCTTCAGCCCCGCCTTCGGCCTTGGCAACCCGCACTTGCAGACCTTGTGGGGGCCGCTCTGGCGCAAAACCACGCACATCGAACGCGAGCGCGAACGCTTTTGGCTCGAGGATGGCGACTTCCTTGACCTGGACTGGCACGGCCCGCACAACGCCGATACCCCACTGGTGCTGCTGTTGCACGGCCTGACCGGCTCGTCCAATTCACCCTACGTGGCCGGCCTGCAAAAAGCGCTGGGTGCCCAGGGCTGGGCCAGCGTAGCGCTGAACTGGCGTGGTTGTTCGGGCGAGCCGAATCTGTTGCCGCGCAGCTATCACTCCGGCGCCAGCGAAGACCTGGCCGAAGCCATCAGGCACCTGCGGGCCAGGCGGCCCCTGGCGCCGCTCTACGCGGTCGGCTATTCGTTGGGCGGCAATGTTCTGCTCAAGCACCTGGGCGAGGCCGGCAGCGACAGTGGCGTGCTCGGCGCCGTGGCAGTGTCGGTGCCGTTTCGCCTCGATCAATGCGCAGACCGTATCGGCCAGGGTTTCTCCAGGGTCTATCAGGCGCACTTCATGCGCGAGATGGTCGCCTACATCAAGAACAAGCAACGCCAGTTCCAGCATGACGGGCGCGAGGATGGCCTGGCGAAACTGGCCGCGCTGGGCTCGCTGGAAAACATGCGCACCTTCTGGGATTTCGATGGCCGGATCACCGCGCCGCTGCACGGTTTCACCGACGCGCAGGACTACTACCGCCGTGCCTCGAGCCGTTATTACCTCGGCGAGATTCGCACGCCGACGCTGATCATCCAGGCCGCCGACGACCCGTTCGTGTTCCCCCACAGCCTGCCCCAGGCCGAGGAGCTGTCCGCCTGCACGCAGTTCGAGCTGCATGCCAAAGGCGGGCATGTCGGCTTCGTCGATGGCTCGTTCCGCCACCCGGGTTACTACCTGGAACGACGCATACCGCAGTGGCTGGCCGCACAGGGGCATGCGTGACATGAACACCGGGGGTGAATCGATCCGTTTCTGGCAAACCGCGCCGCTGGCGGGGGTCGAGCTGTTGTCCGCGCGTTACATCGAGCACCGCTTTGCCCCTCATGTGCACGACGGTTTCGTGATCGGCATGATCATGGCCGGCGCCCAGCGCTATCGCTATCGCGGTGCCGAGCACCTGGCGGGCAGCGGCACGCTGGTGCTGATCAACCCCGATGAAGTGCACACCGGGCACAAGGGCACGGAAGACGGTTGGTTGTATCGGGCGTTTTATCCCGACAGCGGGCAGATCCTCGCGCTGCTGAACGAACTTGAACTGCCCACCCACAGCTTGCCGGCGTTTGGCGCCACGCTCTATCGCGATCCGGACCTGGTCAAGGGGTTCTGCCAGTTGCATCGCCTGCTCGAAAGTCCGGCCAGCGCGCTGCAACAGCAAACCGCCTGGCGGGAACTGATGCTCTCGTTGCTGCAACGCCACGCGGCTGTTGCGGACCCTGGAAAACCCGGCAAGGAACACCGGGCTGTGAGCCGGGCCAAGGAGTTGCTGCAGGCGCAACTGGCAGCGCCGCCATCCCTCGAAGAGCTCGCGGCAGCGGTGAACCTGTCACCGTTTCACTTTGCCCGAGTATTCCGCCACGCCACCGGCATCCCGCCGCACACCTGGCTGATGCAGCAGCGCATCGCCCGGGCGCGGACGTTATTGCAGGGAGGATGCCTGCCGCTGGAAGTGGCCACACAGTTGGGCTTCGCTGACCAGAGCCATTTGAGTCGGCAGTTCAAGCAGGTTTACGGGGTCGGGCCGGGGGCCTATCGCAGGGCGCGGCAGTTGCCAGACGCTTGAAATCACTGGAGCGCCCCTGTGGGCGCGGACTTGCTCGCGAAGCGGAGTGTCAGTCGACTGTTATGTCCGATGTCGCACCGCTTTCGCGGGCAAGCCCGCTCCCCCAATTATCACTCGCCCGTCGCGACACCACGCGCAGGATCATTGATCCACTCGCTCCAGGACCCGGCATACAACGCCCCCAACGGATAACCGGCCAGGCACAGGGCGAACAGGTTATGGCACGCCGTCACGCCGGAGCCGCAATACGCCACCAGATCGCTCGGTGAGCGGCTGCCCAGTTTCGCCGCGAACCGTTGCTTGAGCTGATCGGCCGGCAGGAAGCGCCCGTCGCTGCCCAGGTTGTCAGTGAACGCTGCGCATTGCGCACCGGGGATGTGCCCGGCAATCGGGTCGATGGGCTCGACTTCACCCTTGAAGCGTGGCAAGGCCCGGGCATCGAGCAGGGTCAGGGCCGGTTGGCCGAGGCGCTGCTGAAGCTGGTCGGCGCTGAGCAGCAGTGTCGTGTCCGGCGTCCCGCTGAAGGTGCCGCGCTGAATCTGCGGCGCATCCAGGCTCAGGGGCAGGCCCGCCGCATGCCAGGCCTTGAGCCCGCCATCGAGAATGAACACACCCTCACGCTTGCCCAGCCAGGCCAGCAACCACCAGGCCCGCGCCGCAAAGGCACCGGGGCCGTCGTCATACAGAATCACTTCGCTGTCGGCATTGATGCCCCAGGCCTGCAAACGCTCGATCAAGGCGCCAGGATCCGGCAACGGATGCCGCCCGGTCACGCCCTTGGTCACAGGCCCGCTCAAGTCACGTTCGAGATCGGCAAAGCTCGATCCGGCGATGTGCCCTTCGGCATAGCTGCGCTGACCGTAGTCCGGGTCTTCGAGGGCAAAACGACAATCAAGGATCACCCGCCCCGGCTGCTCCTTCTTCAGGTCCAACGCTTGCGGGCTGATCAATCGCGCAATGGGCATAACAGGCTCCTGTGGTGGGCGTTACCGAATCCTACCCCAGTTACCTATCCCACTTCCTCCAGCGCCTGGGCGAGCGGTACATAAAACTCTTCGAACAGGGCGTTGACCGCATCGCGGGACTGGTCCGTGACAAACCCGGCCTCCAACACCAGCACCTGGTAAACCCCGCGCTTGATCGCCTGTTCGCTCAGGTGATTGGAGTTCTCCCGCGTGGTGCACAGAAAGCGAACCCAGGACGTCAGGATGATCCAGGCATTGATCGTCAGGGATTCGATCTGCACGCGGTCCATCTTCAGGATGCCGGCCTCGACGAACCCCTTGTAGATCGCCGTGCCCTGGATCACGCAGCGCTGGGAGAAACGCCGGTAGCGCGCCGCCAGTTCCGGGTCGCTGTCGAGCAGGTGTTCGAGGTCACGGTGCAGAAAGCGGTAGCGCCACATGGCCGCCAGCAACTCCTTGAGGTAGTAGCGCTTGTCCTCGACCGTGGCGGCGCGCCCCTGGGGCGGGCGCAGGAAACTGTCCACCAGGCTTTCGTACTCACTGAACAACACGGCGATGATCGCCTGCTTGTTGGGGAAGTGGTAGTAGAGGTTGCCCGGGGAAATTTCCATATGGGCCGCAATGTGGTTGGTGCTGATGCTGCGCTCGCCCTGCTGATTGAACAACTCCAGGCTGTTCTGCACGATGCGCTCGCTGGTTTTGATCCGTGGGGCCATGACTTGAGCTTTAATTCCAGGGTGCGTTGACGGGCATCTTACGACCTATCCGCAAGGGGATAAAACAAAGCCGCGTCGGGATGTCATTTGACTTTATAGAGCATAGACTCTAAAAAGCTCTTCATCACAATAAAACCAGGGAGATGACCATGACGGCTGACATTGCCTACCTGCAGACCCTGCAGCAGCCTCTGGACGCACTCCAAAGCCTGTTCGAGGCCCAGCGCGCCGCCTACGCCGCCAACCCGATGCCGCCCGCCGCGCAGCGCCAGCAATGGCTCAAAGCCTTGCGAGAGCTGTTGAGTGCCGAGCGCCAGGCGCTGATCGATGCAATCAGCCAGGACTTCAGCCACCGCAGCGCCGACGAAACCCTGCTCGCCGAATTGATGCCCAGCCTGCACGGCATTCACTACGCCAGTCGGCACCTCAACGGCTGGATGAAGCCGTCCCGGCGCAAGGTCGGCCTGGCATTCCAGCCGGCTTCGGCCAAGGTGGTTTATCAGCCGCTGGGCGTGGTCGGGGTGATCGTGCCGTGGAATTACCCTCTCTACCTGGCCATCGGCCCCTTGGTCGGGGCACTGGCGGCGGGCAACCGGGTGATGCTCAAACTCAGCGAATCGACCCCCGCCACCGGCCTGCTGCTCAAGGAGTTGCTGGGGCGGATCTTTCCCGAAGACCTGGTGGGCGTGGTGCTGGGTGAAGCCGACATCGGCGTCGCGTTCTCCCGCCTGCGCTTCGATCACCTGCTGTTCACCGGAGCCACCAGCATCGGCAAGCACGTGATGCGCGCCGCCGCCGAGAACCTGACACCGGTCACGCTGGAATTGGGTGGCAAGTCCCCGGCCATCGTCTCCCGCGATGTGCCACTCAAGGACGCCGCCGAACGCATCGCCTTCGGCAAGACCCTCAACGCCGGTCAAACCTGCGTGGCCCCGGACTACGTATTGGTGCCGGAGGACCGCGTAGGCGCTTTCGTCGAAGCCTATCGCCAGGCGGTTCGCGGGTTTTATCCGACCCTTGCGGATAACCCGGACTACACCGCAATCATCAACGAACGACAACTGGCTCGGCTCAGCGGCTACATCAGCGACGCCACCAGCAAAGGCGCGCTGCTGATTCCGCTGTTCGATCAGGGCCAGCGACGCCGCATGAACCACAGCCTGCTGCTCAACGTCAGCGACGAGATGGTGGTGATGCAGGACGAGATCTTCGGACCGTTGTTGCCGATCGTGCCGTACACCGATCTTGATCAGGCATTTGCCTACATCAACCAGCGACCGCGCCCACTGGCGCTGTACTACTTCGGCTACGACAAGCGCGAACAAAACCGCGTGCTGCATGAGACCCACTCCGGTGGGGTGTGCCTGAACGACACCTTGCTGCACGTCGCCCAGGACGACATGCCCTTCGGTGGCATCGGCGCCTCGGGCATGGGCCACTACCACGGCCACGAAGGCTTCCTGACCTTCAGCAAGGCCAAGGGCGTGCTGACCAAGCAGCGCTTCAACGCCGCAAAACTGGTTTACCCACCCTACGGCACATCCATTCAGAAACTGATCCAGAAGCTGTTCATCCGCTAACGATTCACTGCTCGGGCAATAACAACAATGAACCCAGGCCTGTCCGATCCACCCGCGCTGTCACGGCGCGGCCTGCTGCAATTGAGTGTCGGGGCCACGGCGTTCCTGGCCACGGCCGGGCTGGGCGCGAGCCTGAGCGGCTGTTCTTCGGGCCTTTCGGCCAACGGTTTTGCGATATTGCGCAGCGCCGACCTGTTGTTCCTGCGGGCGCTGATCCCGGTGATGCTCGAAGGTGGCGTGGCCGCCGAGCAAATGCCGCAAGCACTCGAAGGCACCCTGAAAACCCTGGATACCGGCCTGGCCCACCTGTCGCCGGAAATGCTCAAGCTGACCCGTCAATTGTTCGATGTGCTGGCCATGGCCGTGACCCGCGGGCCCTTGACCGGCATCTGGGGCAGTTGGGAGAACGCCAGCCCCGAGCAGATGCGGCACTTTCTCCGACGCTGGGAAAACAGCTCGTTGACCCTGTTGCGCATGGGGCACAGCTCATTGCAGCAGATGGTGATGATGGCGTGGTACAGCCGTCGGGAGTCGTGGGCGCATTGCGGGTACCCCGGGCCGCCGGTGGTCTGATCGACCGAGTCGACTCCATCGCGAGCAGGCTCGCTCCCACAAGGGTCTGAGGCGGCCTTGCAACCCCTGTGGGAGCGAGCCTGCTGGCGATAGCGATTCCAGGAACGACACAGCTCTTAACCATAAAAACAAGAGAACCCAAGATGCCCGTACCCGACCCGTTCCGCGAAGGCATGGCCCGTGGCTGGAAAACCCGCAACGGCGCGCAACTGAACGAAGACCTGCACCTGGAGGCCGACGTGGCCATCATCGGCAGCGGCGCGGGCGGCGGCACCACGGCGGAGATACTCAGCGCCGCCGGCTACAAGGTGTTGCTGATCGAAGAAGGCCCGCTCAAGACCAGCAGCGATTTCAAGTTGCTCGAAGACCAGGCCTACACCAGCCTCTATCAGGAAGGCATAGGCCGCATGAGCAAGGACGGTGCCATCACCATCCTGCAAGGCCGTGCGGTGGGCGGCTCGACCCTGATCAACTGGACGTCGAGCTTTCGCACCCCGGACCCGACACTCGAACACTGGGCCCGGGAACACGACGTCCGGGGCCACAGCCCGGCCGACATGGCGCCCTGGTTCGAGGCCATGGAACAGCGCCTCGGCGTCGCGCCCTGGCGGGTTCCGCCCAACGCCAACAACGACGTGATCCGCAAGGGCTGCGAGCAACTGGGGTACGCCTGGCACGTCATCCCGCGCAATGTGCGCGGTTGCTGGAACCTTGGTTATTGCGGCATGGGCTGCGCGGTCAATGCCAAGCAGTCGATGCTGGTGACGACGATTCCGGCGACCCTGGACAAGGGTGGCGAACTGCTCTACCTGGCCCGCGCTGAAAAACTGCTGATCAAGGACGATCAGGTCACCGGCCTGCAATGCGTGGCGATGGACGAGCGCAGCGTGGCGCCCACGGGCACGACCATCACGGTCAAGGCCAGGCATTACGTGCTGGCCGGAGGCGGGATCAACAGCCCCGCGCTGCTGTTGCGGTCCGACGCGCCAGACCCGCACAAGCGGCTGGGCAAACGCACGTTCCTGCACCTGGTGAACATGTCCGCCGGGTTGTTCGACGAGGTGATCAACCCGTTCTACGGCGCGCCACAGTCAATCTACTCCGACCATTTCCAATGGCGGGACGGCACCACCGGCAGGATGGCCTACAAACTCGAGGTGCCGCCCCTGCATCCGGCCCTGGCCGCCACCCTGCTCGGCGGCTTCGGCCAGGACAATGCGCAACGCATGGAACAACTGCCCCATACCCATGCCATGCTGGCGTTGCTGCGCGACGGTTTTCACCCGGACAGCCCCGGCGGCAGCGTCGAGCTGCGCGGCGACAACACGCCCGTGCTCGACTACCAGGTATCGCCCTACGCCTGGGATGGGGTGCGCCGAGCCTTCCACAGCATGGCGCAGATCCAGTTCGCCGGTGGCGCCCGGGCCGTGATGCCGATGCACGCCGATGCCCGCTATGTGAACACCCTGGCCGAAGCCCGCACGCTGATCGACGGCCTGAGCCTCGAGTTGTATCGCACACGCCTGGGCAGCGCCCATGTGATGGGCGGTTGCGCCATGGGCGAAGACCCGAAAAAGGCGGTCACCGACAGCCTTGGCCGGCATCATCAACTCCGTAACCTGTCCGTTCACGATGGCTCGCTGTTCCCCACCAGCATTGGCGCAAACCCGCAATTATCAGTCTACGGACTGACCGCGCAACTGGCGACGGACCTTGCCGAACGTTTGAAAACGCCCTGAAAAGAGTGATTATTGCGATGGTCTATAGTGCTTTCTTACCGATCAGGCGACTTGGCCGACCGGGACGGCTGCGATACCATCCGACTCCCCAACGGACTCCCGCCAGGACGACGCGATGAACCGAGTGTTGTACCCAGGTACCTTCGACCCTATTACCAAGGGCCATGGCGATCTGGTCGAGCGTGCCTCGCGCCTGTTCGATCATGTGATCATCGCCGTTGCCGCCAGCCCGAAGAAGAACCCGTTGTTTCCCCTGGAACAGCGTGTGGAGCTGGCCCGCGAGGTCACTAAACATCTGCCGAACGTGGAAGTGGTCGGCTTTTCGACACTGCTCGCACATTTCGCCAAAGAAAAGAACGCCAATGTGTTCCTGCGTGGCTTGCGCGCGGTATCGGACTTCGAATACGAATTCCAGCTGGCCAACATGAACCGTCAGTTGGCGCCGGATGTGGAAAGCCTGTTTCTCACCCCGTCCGAACGTTATTCGTTCATTTCCTCGACGCTGGTCCGTGAAATCGCAGCCCTGGGCGGCGATATCACCAAGTTCGTCCACCCTGCCGTGGCCGATGCCCTGACCGAGCGCTTCAAGAAATAACCCTGCTGGAGCCAGCCTGCTGGCTCCAGCAGCGCCAATGCGGCACAATTACGCCCATTGGTTTATTGCGCCATGGTTGTCCGCCCCGGCTGGAGTTAGCATGTCCCTGATCATCACCGACGATTGCATCAATTGCGACGTCTGCGAACCCGAGTGCCCGAACGCGGCGATTTCCCAAGGCGAAGAGATCTACGTGATCGACCCGAACCTGTGCACTCAATGTGTCGGCCACTACGACGAACCCCAGTGTCAGCAGGTCTGCCCGGTGGACTGCATCCCGCTGGACGAGGCGCATCCGGAAACTGAAGAGCAGTTGATGGAGAAGTACCGCAAGATCACCGGGAAGGCGTGAGTCTTTTACCGTCTGTGGCCCCCTAATCGCGAGCAGGCTCGTTCCCACGGGAAGTGCACTTCAACGGTGGGAGCGAACCTGCTCGCGATCGGGCAAAAAAATGTCTGATTCACTCCCGCTGCTCGAACCCCTCCCCGATACACCCCAGGCACCGCACGAACGCCGCTTTGCCCGGATCGACCACCAGCGCCTGCCCCGCATCGCCAACATTGCCGCCAAGCGCGGTAAACGGCAGGGACACCACGAACGCCCCCGCACCGATCACCGTGGCCACGACCAGCAAGGGACGGGCGATCAGCAGGTCGCCGAGCATGGCGTACGCCGGGGGATTCTGAATGGTGTAGCGCGGGTCGCCGCTGCCGGTGTTGGACGCCAGCACCGGCGTACCGACGCTCAGCAGCACAACAACGGCAAGGGTTCGAAACAGGTTCATGGCACGGTCCTTCGACTTGGCAGTGGGAACACTGACTATAGACCGTAGGGCGTTTCAGCTCTGGCAACGCGGGCAAAACACGCTGGCGCGCTGCCCGAGCTTGACCTCTCGCAACGCCGTCCCGCAGACCTTGCACGCCTCGCCACCACGGCCATAGACGAACAATTCCTGCTGGAAATAACCGGGCTGGCCATCGCCGCCGATGAAATCGCGCAGCGTGGTGCCGCCCCGCTCGATGGCGGCCGCCAGAATGCGTTTGATCTCGATGGCCAGCTTGAGGTAACGCGCCCGGGATATGCTTTTCGCCTCGCGCCGCGGGTCGATACCGGCCGCGAACAACGCTTCCGTGGCGTAGATATTGCCGACGCCCACCACCACCGCGTTGTCCATGATGAACGGCTTGACCGCCATCGAACGCCCCCGGGACTGCTGGAACAGGCGCTCGCCGTCGAACAGGTCGGTCAGCGGCTCCGGCCCCAGGCGAATCAGCAACTCGTGGTTGAGCGGATCCAGGCTCCAGAGCATTGCACCAAACCGGCGCGGGTCCGTGTAGCGCAGGGCCAGGCCCGACTCCAGTTCGATATCCACATGCTCGTGCCTGGCGGCCGGCATACCGATTTCCACCAGGCGCAAATTGCCCGACATGCCCAGATGGCTGATCAGCGTGCCCACTTCGGCATTGATCAACAGGTATTTGGCGCGCCGCTCGACCAGCACGATGCGCTGGCCGGATAGCCGCACATCGAGGTCTTCGGGGATCGGCCAGCGCAGGCGCCGGTCACGCACGATCACCCGACTGACGCGTTGGCCCTCCAGGTGGGGCGCGATCCCGCGACGGGTGGTTTCGACTTCCGGCAGTTCAGGCATGGTGCTCTCGGATCAGGCGCCCACGGTACTCAGTGGTGAGTGCCCAGGTCGCGAATCGTTTGTTTGAGGGTTTCGAAGTCGTAGTCCGACAGCCCCACGTAGTCGAGCACCAACGGCGCGATGCAGTTCCATTCGTGGTCCTCGGTCTGGTTGCCCAGCACCCGGTAGGACGCACAAATGTGTTCGGCCATCTTCAGGATCGCCAGCAGGTTTTTCAGCTGGCTGTTGCGTGAAGATTCATCGCGGAAGATCGCCAGCGCATTGTGGTGATTGGCAATCGCGGTGCTCACGTGCTCCGGCAGGCGCCAGGATTTGGCCGTGTAGTAACCGACCACCGCGTGGTTGGTGTTGAACACCCGGTTCTCGGTGTCCACCACCCGGCATTCTACGCTCGCGCTGGCGTAGGCCTCTTCCAGCACCGTCATGTAGTTCGGAAAGCGCTGCAGCATCAGCGGCACGCCGCAGTCGTGGAACAGGCCCAGCGCGTAGGCTTCATCACCGGCCTCGACGCCAATGCGCTTGGCCAGGGTCAGGCAGGTCATCGCCACGTCCTGCGCGGTGTCCCAGAAACGGTTCAGGGTGACGATGGTGTCATCGTTCATTTCACCCTTGATCGACTGCGCGTTGATCAGGTTGATGATCGACCGGCTGCCCAGCAGGTTCACCGCACGCTGAATCGAGGCGATCTTGTTGCTCAGGCCGTAATACGGCGAGTTGACGATTTTCAGCAGGGAGCCGGAGAGCCCCGGGTCCTGGGAAATCAGCTTGGCGATCACCTCGAGGTCCGGATCGGGCATGTACTGCTCCATCTGCAGATCCACCATGATCTGCGGCTGGGCGGGCACGCTGATGCCTTGCAGGGACTGTTGGATCTGTTCGGAAGTCAGTTCTTGGGACATAAGTACACACTCTTGGGCAGGCGCTGATTCTAGCTTCTAAATGTTGGATCCGACATATCAAATCTCAAGCCAATGCCCTCGCCACATGTCCAGCGCCGAACCTGCAAGGGCCTCGACACGGTATACTCCCGCTCTTTTTTCCGGAGCGACGACATGTCCCTGCCTAGCCTGCGCCTCAAAGCCAACGCCGATCGTCGCCTGCGAAACGGTCATCTGTGGGTCTACAGCAACGAAATCGATGTAGCCGCAACGCCTTTGCACGGTTTCAAGGCCGGCGACCAGGCGATCCTCGAAGCCGCCGGCGGCAAGCCGCTGGGCATCGTCGCCATGAGCCCGAACAACCTGATCTGCGCCCGCTTGCTGTCGCGCGACATCAAGCTGCCGCTGGACAAATCGCTGCTGGTGCATCGCCTGAACGTGGCCCTGTCCCTGCGCGAGCGCCTGTTCGACAAGCCGTTCTATCGCCTGGTCTACGGCGACTCGGACCTGCTGCCCGGCCTGGTGGTCGACCGTTTCGGCGACATCCTGGTGGTGCAGATCGCTTCGGCGACCATGGAAGCGCATAAGGATGACGTGATCGCGGCGCTGACCCAGGTGCTCAAGCCCAGCGGCATCCTGTTCAAGAACGACTCGGCAGCCCGTGATGCCGAAGGCCTGGAGCGCTACGTCGACACTGTGTTCGGCGTGGTGCCGGAGTGGGTGGCGCTGGAAGAGAACGGCGTAAGATTCGAAGCGCCGGTCATTCAGGGCCAGAAAACCGGCTGGTTCTACGACCACCGCATGAACCGCGCCCGCCTGGCCCCTTACGCCAAAGGCAAACGCGTCCTCGACCTGTACAGCTACATTGGCGGCTGGGGCGTGCAGGCCGCAGCGTTCGGCGCCAGTGAAGTGTTCTGCGTCGACGCCTCGGCCTTCGCCCTCGACGGCGTCGAGCGCAACGCCGCGCTGAACGGCTTCGCCGAAAAAATGACCTGCATCGAAGGCGACGTCTTCGAAGCCCTGAAGGAATTGAAGGCCAGCGAAGAGCGTTTCGACGTGATCGTCGCCGACCCGCCCGCGTTCATCAAACGCAAGAAAGACATGAAAAACGGCGAAGGCGCCTACCGCCGCCTGAACGAGCAAGCCATGCGCCTGCTGACCAAGGACGGCATCCTGGTCAGCGCATCGTGCTCGATGCACCTGCCCGAAGACGACCTGCAGAACATCCTGCTCACCAGCGCCCGCCACCTGGACCGCAACATCCAGATGCTCGAACGCGGCGGCCAGGGCCCGGACCACCCGGTACACCCGGCGATTGCCGAGACGCGCTATATCAAGAGCATTACTTGCCGGTTGTTGCCCAATAGCTAATTCTATCGCTAATGGCGGGGGCATTCCCCGCCATTTCTTGAATTAACAAATAATCCGCTTACCTACACCAAACTCCTGAAGAGTCGTGGGAAATTTCCTCGACGACTTTTTATTGACTATACGAATCTGCAAATAAAAATAATCCGTAAGACGCGCCCCACAAAAAAACTGGAAATATCCGACTTGATATTTAATGGATAAAATATCGATCAGGAACTACGATTTATTCGTCACAACAAGTGACGCTCGACATCAATGAAAAGGAGCTTCAAAATGAAATCAATCTCTCTGGAAGTAAACTGCATCGCCAACCTGGCTTTTTTGGTCGCCCCAAAAAATTGCTAAGTAAATGAGTCGCTGGGGAGTGCCGGCTACCCAGCGTCTTTTGATCGAGCATCCAGAGAATTACCCACATGAATATCTACCCCTACCTATTCATGCTTCCGCGCGCGCCCAATCTTATTATTTGGGACTACAAAAACCACAATCAATTTGAATTAAATAAAACGTATGCAACCAGATTCATAGAACTGATAAACGAGCCAACGCTATTCGACGATTCAAAGACAATAGACCTCGAGCTGCTAAATGCCGGGATTTTGACAAGTACACCGCATCAGACACCCAAATGGGGCTGGGACGACTTATCGAAAATATTTCATATAGGCACTAAAAACATACCATTCAATAACATTCCTCAAAATGTCAGTGAGTGGGCTGTACAGTATCTTTCACATTGCACCGACGTGCTATCTTCACCCACCCCGCCAAATGCCAATCCTGAATACGAAAACTGTGAACCTATTCGCTAAAAGAACGAGGGTTGGTCGGTCAGATAAAAAACGCGCTGCGGTCATTCTATTGATGACAATGGTGTTGCTCGGGGTCTTTCCCCTTGATGTGTTATTGCCATCCTTCCCGGCTCTGGCTGACCATTTACAAACAACGCCAGCCGACATTGCACTGTCCGTCAGCCTGTTCGCGTTTGGCATCTCGTTGTCTCAACTGCTCGTGGGTCCGCTTTCGGACACTTTTGGGCGCAAGCGTCTGCTGTTGGCAGGTATGGCGACTTCGATTGGGGGGGCAGCGGGTTGTCTGCTGACCGACGACTTCACGGTATTCATGATATTTCGCGTGATCCAGGCGATTGGCTGCGGATGTTTCGTGCTGTCGCAAGCGCTGATTCAGGACCTGTTTCAGGGCGAAGAACGCGAACAGCTAAGAATTCTGCTGGTGACTGCCAGCGGGGTGTTCATCACGGTTTCCCCATTGCTCGGCAGTGTGCTGCAGCAGGCCGCGGACTGGCCCGGCAGTTTTCTTGTATTTATCTGTTTGAGCACCGTGGTGTTGGTGAAAACATGGTTCATGCAAGAAAGCCCACGCTCTGAGACGGTCTTACACACCGGCATTCTTCAGTCATACCGAAGGGTCTACGGCAATGCGGTTTTCAACAGCTACTGGCTGATCGCTGCGGCCACCTTCTCATGCCACTTCTCATTCATTGTCGTTTCGCCGTTGATCTTCATGGATCAGTTGCACATGTCGACGTACGAATATTCCCTGACTCTCCTGCTTTATGGCACCGCCTACATTTTCGGGGGTATCGCAGCGCGCTTACTCGCCAGTCGTATCAAGGCCAATACCCAGATCATCGCAGGTCTGGGCATGATTCTGTTTTCAGGTTTGGCGCTACTCCTGTTCTCGGCTATTTGTAAGCTTTCGGTCCTGACGGTGTTGACTCCGATGATCATCTGTACGGCCGGAATCACCATCGCCCGCCCGATCGCCACCTCGAAAGCCATGGACGTATTTGCGGACAGTGCAGGTACCTCGGCATCTGCCGGCAATACCCTGATATTTATCTGTGGGGGGGCGATCAGCGCTTTGGTAAATCTGAGTGGGACAAATTTGCAGATAGCCTTGGCGGTGGCTTGCGTGTTGTTAAGCGGCGCTGGATTGGGACTCAATTACTGGATATGCACAAGCCACAGGAGGGAGGTGTAATTTTGGTTACCGATGGTCGCCAATGATGAAGGGGGCGACCTGTTACCCAGCGACGTTCCCGGAACCATCGTCGGAATGCCGCCTGGAATATGCTCGCGCCCACAGGGTTTGAGGCAAGCCAGACGTCTCGCCCCCATTCCCTCCAGCCACCAGCCGTGTAGAATCGCGAACATTCATCGCCATTCATCCCCCGGCGGGTTTATGAGCTCAAGCTGAAGCGCGCGGCGATCCCGCAAAGTTATCGGCAGCGTCCCGACACACGGCCATTTCCGCGTGTTCCCGGCGTTCATAGAAGCTCACTTCCCTTTTGATACCTGATTAGCCGCCCGGAGTGCTTCATGCCTGATTACCGTTCGAAAACATCCACCCATGGCCGCAACATGGCCGGCGCCCGTGCACTGTGGCGTGCCACGGGGATGAAGGATGACGACTTCAAGAAGCCGATCATCGCCATTGCCAACTCTTTCACGCAGTTCGTGCCGGGCCACGTCCACCTCAAGGACCTGGGTCAACTGGTGGCCCGTGAAATCGAACGCGCAGGCGGTGTGGCCAAGGAATTCAACACCATCGCCGTGGACGACGGCATCGCCATGGGCCACGACGGCATGCTCTATTCGCTGCCGAGCCGCGAGATCATTGCCGACTCCGTCGAGTACATGGTCAATGCTCACTGCGCCGACGCCATCGTGTGCATTTCCAACTGCGACAAGATCACCCCTGGCATGCTGATGGCCGCCCTGCGCCTGAACATCCCGGTGATCTTCGTGTCCGGCGGCCCGATGGAAGCCGGCAAGACCAAGCTGGCCAGCCACGGTCTCGACCTGGTCGACGCCATGGTGATCGCCGCCGACTCCAGCGCTTCTGACGAGAAGGTCGCCGAGTATGAGCGCAGTGCCTGCCCGACCTGCGGTTCGTGCTCCGGCATGTTCACCGCCAACTCGATGAACTGCCTGACCGAGGCCCTGGGCCTGGCCCTACCGGGCAACGGTTCGACCCTGGCCACCCACAGCGACCGCGAGCAGCTGTTCCTTCAGGCCGGTCGCACCATCGTCGAGCTGTGCAAGCGTTACTACGGCGAGGACGACCAGTCGGTATTGCCGCGCAACATCGCCAACTTCAAGGCGTTCGAAAACGCCATGATGCTCGACATCGCCATGGGTGGCTCGACCAACACCATCCTGCACTTGCTGGCGGCGGCCCAGGAGGCGGAGATCGATTTCGACCTGCGCGACATCGATCGCCTGTCCCGCCAGGTGCCGCAACTGTGCAAGGTCGCGCCGAACATCCAGAAGTACCACATGGAAGACGTGCACCGTGCCGGCGGGATCTTCAGCATCCTCGGCTCGCTGGCCCGTGGCGGCCTGCTGCACACCGACCTGCCGACCGTGCACAGCCGCAGCATGGAAGAAGCCATCGCCAAGTGGGACATCACCCAGACCGACGACGAAGCGGTGCATCACTTCTTCAAGGCCGGTCCGGCGGGCATCCCGACGCAAACCGCGTTCAGCCAGTCGACCCGCTGGGAAACCCTGGACGACGACCGTGAAAACGGCTGCATCCGCAGTTTCGAACACGCCTACTCGAAAGAAGGCGGCCTGGCCGTGCTGTACGGCAACATCGCCCTGGACGGCTGCGTGGTGAAAACCGCTGGCGTCGACGAGTCGATCCACGTCTTCGAAGGCAACGCGAAGATCTTCGAAAGCCAGGACAGCGCCGTACGCGGCATCCTCGCCGATGAAGTGAAGGAAGGCGACATCGTCATCATTCGCTACGAAGGTCCGAAAGGCGGCCCGGGCATGCAGGAAATGCTTTACCCGACGTCGTACCTGAAATCCAAGGGCCTGGGCAAAGCCTGCGCCCTGCTCACCGACGGCCGTTTCTCCGGCGGCACCTCGGGCCTGTCCATCGGCCATGCCTCTCCGGAAGCGGCGGCCGGCGGCGCGATTGGCCTGGTGCAAGACGGCGACAAGGTGCTGATCGACATTCCGAACCGCTCGATCAACCTGTTGATCAGCGACGAAGAGCTGGCCGCGCGCCGGGTCGAGCAGGATAAAAAAGGCTGGAAGCCTGTGGAAAAACGCCCACGCAAGGTCACCACCGCCCTGAAAGCCTACGCCCTGCTGGCGACCAGCGCCGACAAGGGTGCGGTACGCAACAAGGCGATGCTCGACGGCCTGTAAGCGTCAGCCGCCACAATGAAAATGCCCCGCCAAGTGCGGGGCATTTTTTTGCGCGTTCACCTCAGTCCATGTGGGAGCGAGCCTGCTCGCGAAAGCGTCGTGCCCGTCGAGGTACAGGCTGGCTGACACCCCGCCTCGCGTTCACCTCGCTCCCACAGCGGGCTTTATTGAATCTCCTCAGGCTTGACGATCACCCAGTTCTTGTCCGCCGTGACTGGCAACCCTTCCTTGGCCTGGGCCGCCGCATGCTTGGCCATCATGCCGTTGAGTTGGGTCATGTACTTGTCCTTGCGGTTGATCCACAGGTGAATGCCGCCCTTGGCCACGTCCACATCGTGGAACAGCATGTAGCCGTCGCTGGTCGGGGTGTCGCCAGCGACCAGGACCGGCTTTTTCCACTCGTCGATGTAGGTCAGGATCGCCGCGTGCTTGCCGGCCATCCAGGTGGCCGGGGTCCACAGGTAGGGGGTCAGTTCAAGGCCGAGGTTGGCCTTCTCGTCATACTTGCCGGCGGTGACCTGCTTGCGCGCGGTGGTGAGTTCACCGGTCTTGCGGTCCTTGAGCAGCAGGCTCACGCCGATCACGTTCTGCGGCTTGACGTTGTAGCCGTACTTCGGATCCGAAGCCACCATCCGCACCAGCTCTTCGGAAGCGGCGGTCATTACGTAGACCTCGATGCCGTTCTCCATCAGCTTGTTGTACAGCTCTTGCTGGCCGGTGAAGATTTTCGGCGGATTGACGTCGAGGTTCTTGACCACGTCGCCTTCGTAGTAAGTGGCCGGCACCGGTTTGCCGGACGCCATCAGTTCGTCGACATAACCCTTGAGTTCCTGCAGCGTGAAGCCGGAGAACACCTGGGCGACCCAGGGGTAGCAGACCATGTCGTCGACTTCACAGAGGCGGTAGTAGTAGCTGAACAGGCTTTCCTTGTGATCGGCGGTGTCCTTGAACGGCATCAATTTAAGGGAGGGGTCGAGTTTGTCGCGGGTGATCAGGCCCTTGTTCTCCATGAACGGCAGCAACGACTCTTCAAGGTCATAGCGGTAACTGGTGTTGTCCATGTCGAACACCGCGTAGTTACCCTTGTTGGCATTGGCCGCGATCATGGCGTCCAGCGCCTTGGCCTGATCGGCGGGCCAGTGTTTCAAATCCGTTGCGCCCGCGTGGCCGGCAAGGCCCAGGCTCAAGCTCAATCCCAAAGCGGCCAGAAATTTCGGTGCACGTTTCATTGGCATGCTTCCCTCATTGAAAGGTCCTGATTCAAGAACCCCGACGCTAACAAATAAGTGTGACAGCCCACGCCTGTCAGCGACCGCACACATCCCTTTCGCGCCAGCTGCATCCCCGACAGCGACACCGGCTTATTCCAAAAACGACAGCTCTCAGATTTTTTTGGTATTAATTCATTGAAAATCAAGCTGTTAGGCTTGCCGGCTCGCAGCTGCCCCGGACGGTGGCTGGCACACGTCACTTCGGAGTGTTTATGAATCTGCCGCTGATTCTCAATCTACTGGTGTTCCTTGCCCTGCTCCTGGGCCTGGCACGAACCCGCCACACGAACTGGAGCCTGGCCAAAAAAGTCCTGCTCGCGCTGGGGCTCGGCGTGGCATTCGGTGTTGCTCTGCACACGATTTATGGCGCCGGCAACCCGGTGCTAAAAGCCTCGATCGGCTGGTTCGACCTGGTGGGCAACGGCTACGTGCAGTTGCTGCAAATGATCGTGATCCCGCTGGTGTTTGCCTCGATCCTCAGCGCTGTGGCCCGCCTGCACAACGCCTCGTCGCTGGGCAAGATCAGCTTTCTGACCATCGGCACCCTACTGTTCACCACCGCCATCGCGGCGTTGATCGGCATCGGCTTGACCAACCTGTTCGGCCTCACCGCCGAAGGGCTGGTGGCTGGCACTCAGGAAATGGCGCGCCTGCAAACCATCCAGACCGACTATGCCGGCAAGGTCGCGGACCTGAATGTGCCGCAACTGCTGCTGTCGTTCATCCCGCAGAACCCGTTCGCCGATCTGGCCCGCGCCAAGCCGACGTCGATCATCAGCGTGGTGATCTTCGCGGCGTTCCTCGGCATGGCCGCGCTGCAGCTGCTCAAGGATGACGCGGAAAAAGGTCAGAAAGTGCTCAACGCCATCGACACCCTGCAAGCCTGGGTGATGCGTCTGGTGCGCCTGGTGATGAAGCTGACCCCCTACGGCGTGTTGGCACTGATGACCAAAGTGGTTGCAGGCTCCAACCTGCAGGACATCATCAAGCTCGGCAGTTTCGTGGTGGTGTCCTACCTCGGCCTGGGTCTGATGTTCGTGGTCCACGGCGTGCTGGTGTCGGCGGCCGGGATCAATCCGCTGCGCTTCTTCCGCAAGATCTGGCCGGTGCTGACGTTCGCCTTCACCAGCCGTTCGAGCGCCGCGACCATTCCGTTGAGCATCGAAGCGCAGACCAGCCGCCTGGGCATCCCGCAGTCGGTGGCGAGTTTCGCCGCTTCGTTTGGCGCAACCATTGGCCAGAACGGCTGCGCCGGCCTGTACCCGGCGATGTTGGCGGTGATGGTGGCGCCGACCGTGGGCATCAACCCGCTGGACCCGTTGTGGATTGCCACACTGGTGGCAATCGTGACCCTGAGTTCGGCCGGCGTGGCCGGCGTGGGCGGTGGCGCGACGTTCGCGGCGCTGATCGTGCTGCCGGCCATGGGCTTGCCGGTGTCACTGGTGGCGTTGCTGATATCGGTGGAGCCGCTGATCGACATGGGGCGCACGGCGTTGAACGTGAGCGGTTCGATCACGGCCGGGGCGATCACCAGCCAGGTGATGCAGCAGACCGATAAAGCGCTGCTCGAAGCGGATGAGCATGGGGAGTTGGCGCACGCTTAAGGCTTCCAGCGACTGGGCGGGCCGCTTCGCCAGCAGGCTCGCTCCCACAGGAAAGAACGCAGTCAACCGTGGGAGCGGGCTTGCCGCGAAGCTTTCAAGCTCTTTCCCACACCTCAAAGGCGTAGGCAGGTTTATCACCTTCAGCCGGATTAGGCACATTCGACACCAATTGCCACTGGTTCAAATCAAACTCCGGAAACCACGCATCCCCCTCCGGGCTCAGCGCCACGCGGGTCAGGTACAGCCGGTCCGCCTCGGCCATCCCTTGCGCATACAACTGCGCGCCGCCAATCAGCATCAGCTCATCGACGCCCTGTTCTTTCGCCCATTGCTCGGCGCGAATCACCGCCGCTTCGAGCGACGGGTAAACCTCCGCGCCTTCCAGCACCAGGCCCGCCTGACGGCTGACCACGATGTTCAGGCGCCCCGGCAGCGGACGACCGAGCGAATCCCAGGTCTTGCGCCCCATGATGATCGGCTTGCCCAGGGTGGTGGCCTTGAAGTATTTGAAGTCCCCCGGCAGGTGCCAGGGCATGCTGTTGTCGACGCCGATCACGCGGTTTTCACCGAGGGCTGCGATCAGGCTGAGAGGAAGTGATTTAGTCATGCCGGCGAGGATACCAGAGCCTCCCGTACCCCGATAAGCGCCACAGCGGTTATGCTCACAGCTCAATGGAGCGACGGGATGGCGCGTGACTGAACTGAACAACCTCTGGCTGACGGAAACCATTCGCCTGCGTGAAGAGCACGCGGGCCCGCTGGACGACCCCGAAGCCAATCGAGTGGCCCGCAGTGCCGGCGGCGACCTGTCGGCACGGATTCAACGTCGCGCCCTGTGGCTGGCCGAGCGCGATGGGCTGAGCGATGCTCTGCGGCATTGGCTGCAGGGCGCGCGCCTGGCGCTGTTGGTGCTGGCCGTGCTGGCCGTGGTCAGCGGCGCCGGACTGGCCTTCGCCGCGCTGGGCAACGGACAGGCGCCGGTGAACGTGTTCTGGGCCCTGGGCAGCCTGCTCGGGCTGAACCTGATTCTGCTGCTGAGCTGGGCGCTGGGGCTGGTGTTTGCCGGCGAGCACGGTGCGACACTGGGGCGCCTGTGGTTGTGGCTCAGCGAGAAACTCGCGCGCGATGCCAAGGCTGCGCAACTGGCCCCCGCCCTGCTGCTGTTGCTGCAACGACACAAACTCAATCGCTGGGCACTCGGCGTGCTGGTCAACGGCGTATGGCTGCTGGCGATGTTCAGCGCCCTGGTCATTCTGCTGGCGCTGATGGCGACCCGGCGCTACGGCTTCGTCTGGGAAACCACCCTGCTCGGCGCCGACACCTTCGTGACCCTGACCCAGGCCCTCGGCACCCTGCCGGCGCTGCTGGGATTCAACGTGCCGACGGTGGAGATGATCCGCGCCAGTGGCGACGCCGCCCTGAACATCGAAAGCGCCCGTCAGGCCTGGGCGACCTGGCTGGTCGGGGTGCTCGTGGTCTACGGCCTGCTGCCGCGCCTGTTGCTGGCGCTGCTGTGCCTGTGGCGCTGGAAACGCGGACGCGCCCGGCTGCACCTGGACCTGAACCTGCCCGGCTACGCGCAACTGCGCGAGCGTCTGATGCCCACCAGCGAACGCCTGGGCATCAGCGACGCCGCGCCCGAGCAGTTGCATCACGAGCAAAGCACGGCCAGCGAGCTGCAAAGCGAGGGTGCGCTGCTGGTGGCCATCGAGCTCGACGGTCAGCGCCCCTGGCCGCCGCCCCTGCCGAAAACCGTGAGTGACGCGGGCATCCTCGACAGCCGCGAATCTCGCCACCGGCTCCTCGAACAGCTGAGCCGCTTTCCGGCGGCGCGCCTGGTCATCGCCTGCGATCCGCGTCGCTCACCGGATCGCGGCAGCCTGGCCTTGATCGCCGAACTGGCGCGCAACGCCAGCGCCACGCGTATCTGGTTGCTCCAGGCACCGCCCGGCGAAGCGCTGGATGCCGAACGCCTGGGCGACTGGCATGTGGCGTTGCAACAGCTGGAACTGCCGTACGCCGACTGCGCCCCGCTGAACTGGCTGGAGACCGGTCATGACTGAATCCTGGAAACCGCCGCTGAAGCTCGCCGTGGTGGGTCACACCAACGTCGGCAAAACCTCGTTGCTGCGCACGCTGACCCGGGATGTCGGCTTCGGCGAAGTGTCCCATCGCCCCAGCACCACGCGACATGTCGAAGGCGCGCGGCTGTCGGTGGATGGCGAACCCTTGCTCGACCTGTTCGATACGCCCGGCCTGGAAGACGCCATCGCCTTGCTCGACTACCTCGAACGCCTGGAACGACCGGGGGAGCGCCTCGACGGCCCGGCGCGCCTGGCCCGCTTCCTCGAAGGCAGCGAAGCCCGGCAGCGTTTCGAACAGGAGGCCAAGGTGTTGCGGCAACTGCTGACCTGCGACGCCGGCCTCTACGTGATCGACGCCCGCGAACCGGTACTGGCCAAGTACCGCGACGAGCTGGAAGTGCTCGCCAGCTGCGGCAAACCGCTGCTGCCGGTGCTGAACTTTGTCAGCAGCGCCCACCACCGCGAGCCGGATTGGCGCGAAGCCTTGGCACGCCTGGGCTTGCACGCCCTGGTGCGTTTCGACAGCGTCGCCCCGCCGGAGGATGGCGAACGCCGGCTCTATGAAAGCCTCGCGTTGCTGCTGGAAAACGCCCGCGAGCCCCTGCAGCGACTGATCGCCGATCAACAGGCCCAACGTCTGGCTCGCCAGCACAGTGCGAAGCGGTTGATTGCCGAATTGTTGATCGATTGCGCCGCCTGCCGACGCAGCGTGGCCAGCGAGGCGGCGCAAGAACAGCACGCCGTGGGCGAGTTGCGCAAAGCCGTTCGGCAACGCGAACAACGCTGCGTCGAAGCCTTGCTCAAGCTCTACGCCTTCCGCCCGCAGGACGCCGCCGCCAGTGACCTGCCGCTGCTCGATGGTCGCTGGGGCGACGACCTGTTCAACCCCGAAACCCTCAAGCTGTTGGGCGTGCGGGTCGGCGGCGGCATCGCAGCCGGCGCAGCGGCCGGGGCCGGCGTCGATCTGCTGGTGGGCGGCATTACCCTGGGCGCCGCCGCCCTGGCCGGGGCGATTGCCGGCGGCGCCCTGCAGACGGCACGCAGCTATGGCAGTCGCCTGCTGGGCAAGATCAGGGGCCAGCGCGAACTGACGGTCGACGACAGCGTGCTGCGTCTGTTGGCCCTGCGTCAGCGGCAACTGCTGCAAGCATTGAATGCCCGTGGCCATGCGGCGCTGGACAGCATCCAGGTCGCCACGCCTCAGGACAAGACCTGGCGCGAAGGCAAACTGCCCGAAGCCCTGAACAAGGCGCGGGCGCATCCGCAGTGGTCATCGCTCAACCCGCTTGCGAAGTTGAGCCAGGCCGAACGCCAGGAGCAGGTCGAGCTGTTGGCGCAGCAGCTTTAGTTCTCTGACGCCCCCATCGCGAGCAGGCTCGATCCCACAGGTTCGAGGTGATCCCTGCTCGCGATAGCCGTGACTCGGTTCAGGTCCTGGCTAGAACCTCGGCTGCCTTGCCCTTCAACACCTCAAGGTCCATCACCGGCACCCCCGTTTTCTTGGCAAGCTCATCCCACTGGCGCATGCGCAGGCTGATCGCGCACAGCGGGTCCCGCTCGAAAGCCTGCGCTTGGGCAGCGCTCATCACCCCGCCCTGGTATTCCAGGGTCCGCCGACTCGCTTCGCTCAGGCGCTCGTAGTACCCCGGCTCCGTGAGTGTCAGGTAACGCTTGGCCTGCACGTGATACTCCACCAATCGCGCCAGGCGCTCGCTGAAACCGGCGCGACGCAGGTAATCGGCGCCCAGCCGTTCATGGCTGACCACGCCAAAGCCGCCCATGTTGTCTGCGTGTTCGACGCAGATGTGCCCGATGTCATGGAAGAACGCCGCCAGCACCACTTCGTCATCGAAGCCTTCGGCCATGGCCAGTTCGGCGGCCTGGGACATGTGCTCGATCTGCGACACCGGCTCGCCGATGTAGTCGCTGTCGCCGAAGCGTTGGTACAGGGCGAAGACCTCATCGATCACCTGCGCATGACGGTCCATCAACATTCTCCCAGCACAGTCGCGACATTGTGTTCAGCCATGGCCGGCCCGACGCTCATGCCAACGCCCGTGTGCATCAGCGCCACGCCCAGGCCCGGGGCCGGACGCAGGAACGAGAAGGGACCCGGCCCGCGCGCGCCATAGACACCCTGCCAACGCTCGACCACTTTCACCTTGCAGCGCAGCGTCTGTTCGGCCAGTTCGATCATCCAGTCGTCAACCTGCTCGCTGTTGAAGGGCGAGGCGTCGCGGCCGTAGTGGTGGGAATCGCCGATGATCAGTTCGCCGTAAGGTGTCGGGCTGATCAGCAAGTGGATGCCGTTGTCGTGCAGGTGCGGTTCGTCGCGAAGGATTTGCGCCTGCACCGCCGCCGCTTCCGGCAGATCGGCGAAGGCGCCGTAATGCACGCCGCTCAACCCGGTGAGCAGCGCGTGTTGCAGGTTGAGATTGACCTGTGGCCGGGCGCGGAGCATTTGCAGGCGGCAGATGCGCGGTTCGAGTTCGGCGATCGGCTCCGCCAGCAGCGTCTGATAATCGTGACCGGAGCAAACGATGATCTGCTCGGCGCTGAAGGTGCCTGCCGTGCTGTGCAGGCGGCCTGGCTCGATGTCGCGCACCAGGGTGGAGAAGTGGAACTCGACCTTCAACTCGCGGCGCAGGTAGTCGATCAACGCCGGCAGCGCCTCGCGGGAATACAGTTGCTGGTCGTCCAGGCCATGCAACGCGGCGCGGTGATGGCTGAACTGGCCGCCGTACAGGTCGCGCAACGCCGCGCCTTGCAGCAGTTCGACGCGGTAGCCGTGTTGCACGGCGCGACCTGCGCAGAACGCCTCGAGCAAATGCTCCTGTGCCTCGGTGCGGGCGAACAGGTAGGAGCCGTTACGCTTGAGATGCAGGCCGGCGAGCTGCGCCCACTGCCCCCAGATGTCGCGAGTGGCCTTGGCCAGTTCGAGCATCGGACCCGGCGGCTGGCCGGTGACCAGGGCCTGGCCGAAGTTGCGCACCGAAGCGCCCAGAGGCGTTTCGCTGCGTTCGAAAACGCGGACCTTCAAGCCGCGCTTGGCGGCGGCGTAGGCGTGGGACAGGCCGAGGATGCCGGCGCCGACGATCAGCATGTCGTTGTGTTGGGTCATCTGAAAATGTCCTGAATTGACGACCGCTATCGCGAGCAGGCTCGCTCCCACAATAGATCTGTGTTGCACACAATTAATGTGGGAGCGAGCCTGCTCGCGATGGCGGCATTCCTGCCGATGGAGATCTACTTGGCGGCCACTTTCTCGGACTTGCCGTCATAACGCTTGCGCCATTCGGCCAGGATCTCGTCGCGATGCTTCGAGGCCCAGGCGAAGTCGTTCTTGATCAGGCGCTGCTCGTAGTCGGCCGGCAGTTCGGTCTGCGGCTTGGCGATGCCGGGCTGGGCGAGCACGGCGAAGTTCTCCTTGTACAGCTCCATCGCCTGCGGGCTGGCCGAGAAGTCCGCCAGTTTTTTCGCCGCGTCCTCGTGTGGCGTGCCCTTGATCACGGCGGTGGCTTCAATCTCCCAGCCCAGGCCTTCCTTCGGCAGGATGATGTCCAGCGGCGCGCCCTGGCGCTTGAGCTGAACGGCCGGGTATTCGAAGGAAATGCCGATCGGGAATTCACCGGCCGCCGCCAGTTTGCACGGCTTGGAACCGGAGTGAACGTACTGGCCGATGTTTTGGTGCAGGTCGTCCATGTACTGCCAGCCCTGCTTCTCGCCGAAGGTCTGCAACCAGGCGCTGACGTCGAGGAAACCGGTGCCGGACGACGCCGGGTTCGGCATCACGATCTTGCCTTTGTACTCAGGCTTGGTCAGGTCCTGCCAGCTCACCGGTTTGCTCAGGCCCTGCTTTTCGGCTTCGACCGTGTTGAAGCAAATGGTCGCGGCCCAGACGTCCATGCCCACCCACGCAGGCGGGTTGGCGGCGTCGCGGTAGTTGCCGCCGATTTTGCCCAGGTCCTTTGGCGCGTAGCTTTGCAGCATGCCCTGCTGGTCGAGGATCGCCAGGCTGGACGCCGCCAGACCCCACACCGCGTCGGCCTGCGGGCGGGCTTTTTCCGCCAGCAGCTTGGCCGTGATGATGCCGGTGGAATCGCGTACCCACTTGATCTCGACGTCCGGGTTGGCCTTCTCGAAGGCTTCCTTGTAGGTCTTCAGTTGTTCGGCTTCGAGCGCGGTGTACACCGTCAACTCGGTTTTCGCCGCGAAGGCGTTCAGGCTGAAAGCAGTGAGGACAGCAGCGGCCAGGGCCATGGGCTTGAACATGATCTTTTTCCTGTGTTGAGGGGTGGGGGACAAGGACAAGGCGAATCAATGACCGGGGGCGGTCTGCCGCCAGGCCTGGGAGCGGCGCAACAACCCGCGCGAGGCCCAGGCCAGCAGCAGGGACACGCCCGCCGAGGTGAACAGAATCAGGGTCGACATCGCCGCCGCGCCGCCGACGTTGCCGGCGTCGTCCATGTTCAGTACCGCCACCGCCGCCAGAATCGTGTCGGGGCTGTAGAGGAAGATCGCCGCCGAAACGGTGGTCATGGCCGAGACGAACAGGTAGCGCACGATGTCCAGCAGCGCCGGCAGGCAGATCGGCACGGTGACCCGCAGGTAATGCCGGTACAGCGGCGCCTTGAGCGACAGCGCGGCAGCTTCGAACTCGCTGTCGAGTTGGCGCAGCGCGGTGGTTGCCGTCATTTGCGCGGTGGTCAAATAGTGAGCGATGGTGCAGACCACCAGCAGGGTCATGCTCCCGTACAGCACATGCAGCGGGTTGCCGGTGAGGTTGAAGAAGAAAACGTAACCTAGGCCCAGCACCAGCCCCGGCACCGCCATCGGCACGAAACTGAGCAGGCGCAGGGTCAGGTTCAGGCCGCGCTGGCCCCGGGTTTTTTCCATCAGGTACGCGCCGGTGAAGATCAGCACGCTGCCGATCAAGGCTGAATAGATAGCCATCTTCACGCTGTTGCCATAGGCCAGCCAGCCACCACCGGCCGTGTCGTTGAACTGGTAATGGTTGAGCGACAGCGACAGGTTGTAGGGCCAGAATTTCACCAGCGAAGAGAACACGGCCATGCCGAACACCAGCAACAACACCGCGCAGATCAGCAAGACGATGGCCAGGTAGCAGCCATCACGGCGCCTGCAGGGTGCCGGCTGGAACACCTGCGCCCGACCGCTCATGGCGTCGCCATGGCGTCGACGCAACCAGGCATCGACACCGAAACTGAACAGTGCCGGCAGCAGCAGGACCATGCCGATCAAGGCGCCACGGCCAAACTGTTGTTGGCCGACCACGGCCTTGTAGGCTTCCAGCGCCAGCACCTGATAGTCGCCACCGACCACCACCGGTACGCCGAAGTCAGTGATGGTCAGGGTGAACACCAGGCAGAACGCGGCGAACACGGCCTGACGCGTGGCCGGCCAGGTGATGCTGCGAAAGGCTTTTGCCGGGCTCGCGCCCATGCTCGAAGCGGCATCGAACAGCCGCGCATCCGCCAGAGACAGCGCCGACAGCAGAATCATCAAGGCGTGGGGAAAGGTGTAGATGACCTCGCCCAGCACGATGCCCCAGAAACCGTAGATGTTGTCCGAGAGCAGGCCGCGCAACAGCCCCTGGTTGCCGAACAGGTAGACCAGCGCGATACCGGGCAGCATCGACGGCGCCATCAACGGCAACAGCGAGATGCCACGCCACAGGCCCTTGCCCGGAATCAACGTGCGTTGCAGGGCGTAGGCGAACAGGTACGCCAGCGGCACGACAATGGCCGCGACGCTCAGGGACACCTTCAGGCTATTGCCGAGCAGCCAGTGGAAGTTGGCACTGGTCACCAATTCAGCGGCAGCGGCCAGGCCACCGCCCTGCCCGGCCTGCGAACTGAACCCGCGCCAGAAGATCGCCAGCAGCGGCATCAGCACCGCCAGGGTGAGCAACAGCAGCAACAGGACCTTGCCACCGACCACGAACACCCGATCGCCGATCTCGGCACGGGAGGCCTGCCGGACCTGCTTGTTCGGCATCGGCAGCGCGACGTTGGCGCTCATCAGGCGAACACCTGCAGGCTGTGGGGCGGCAAGGCGACCATGATCTGCTGCGCGCCGAGGCGCGGCATGGCTTGCGGCGTGAGTTCCGCCAACAGCGCATGGCCCGGCAGTTGGTCGAGCTCGAAGCTCATGCGGCAGCGGTTGCCGAGGAAGGTGATTTCGCGAACCCTGGCCGGGAACAGGTTTTCCTCATGCATCACCGGGTTGACGCTGATCGCCTCGGGGCGACAGAACAGACGGCCCGAGGCCGTCCTGGCGCTGCCATCCACCAGGCGCATGTTCAGCCCGCCGACCCGGGCGTGACTGTCGCTGCTGCGGTGGAAAGGCAGCCAGTTGCCCTGTCCGACGAACTCCGCAACGAACGGCGTGGCCGGGCGATCGTAGATTTCCTGTGGCGTGGCGTACTGCTCGACCTTGCCGTTGTTCATCACGGCAATGCGGTCGGCCATCAGCATGGCCTCTTCCTGATTGTGGGTGACCATCAGGGTGGTGATGCCGAGGCTGCGCTGCAATTGGCGCAGCTCGGTGCACAGGTGCTCGCGGACCCGGGCGTCGAGCGCCGACATCGGCTCGTCGAGCAGCAACAGCGACGGCGACGGCGCCAAGGCTCGGGCCAGCGCCACGCGCTGCTGCTGTCCGCCTGACAATTGGCCGGGGTATTTCTTCTCACTGCCGGCCAGGCCTACCAGCTCCAGCATCTGAGCGACACGCTGGCGCATTTCCTCGCGGCCGCTGCCGGCGAGGCCGTAGGCAATGTTCGCCTCGACGGTGAGATTGGGGAACAGCGCGTAGGACTGAAACAGAATCCCGTAGTCACGGGCCTGCGGCGGCAGGTCGGAGACGTTACGCCCCCCGAGGTACAGCTCGCCGTCATCCTGTTTTTCCAGACCGGCGATGCAGCGCAGCAAGGTGGTTTTGCCGCAACCTGACGGGCCCAGCAGGCACACCAGTTCACCGGCCGCCACATCGAGGGAGACGTTATCCAGCGCGGTAAACGCGCCGAAGCGTTTCTGCACGCCACGCACCTTCATCGGGGCGCCGGGGGTGGTCAGGATCGGGTTGTTCATGGGTGGACCTCATCGAGCAGATGAAGGCCATCCTAGAGTTGTAATGCGTCCGTCATGTGGCAGTGAGGCAAAAACGGCCGATAGTGGTATTCGGGGATTTGGGTTCGGAAGATTCGGGGCCTGTGGCGCCCCTGCGATGGGGCCAGTTCAGACAACGAAGACCTCAGGCCGGGGACATTTCCTGCGCCACCCCGAGAAATGCCGCCGGCAACCGCGCCCCTTTGCGCTCCTTGAGGCAATACAGGTACTCGGGAATCTGCGGCGCATTCTCGAGGGTCAGCACCCGCAATTGCGGGTCGTGCGGGACTTCCTGCCGGGCAATGATGCTGATGCCGATGTTGCGCAGCACCGCCTCACGGATCGATTCCCGGCTGCCGATCTCCAGCAGCGGCCCGAAATCCACGACGGCGCCGGCCAACAGTTCTTCGGTCAGGCGCCGGGTCGTGGAGCCTGATTCGCGCATCAGCAACGTGTGCCCGACCAGCGCGCTGAGCGGCACATGATCATGCACCGCCAATGGATGGTTGCGATGCACCGCCAGCACCAGGGGATCGCTGCCGAGCACCCGGCGAATCAACCGCGCATCATCGAGCAACTGGGAGGAGGCGGCGACGTCCACCCGGTAATCCTCCAGGGCTTCGAGCACCTGTTGGGAGTTGCCGATCTCCACCGACACGTCGACCTGGGGCAAGCGTTCGCGAAAGGTCTTCACCAGATCGAGGATGTAGTAAGGCGCCGTGGCCGCAATACGCAACGTGCCCTGGACCTGGCCGCTGTTGCGCAGGAAAAACTCGATGTCCGCTTCCTGCTGCAACAGCGCCTTGACCATCGGCAGCAGCCGCGCCCCTTCATCGCTGACGCTGAGCCGACGGCCGCCACGGTAGAACAGCTCGACGGAGTACTGGCTTTCCAGGTGACGAATCTGGGTCGTCACCGTGGGCTGGCTCAAGCCGAGCTTTTTCGCCGCCAGGGTAATGCTGCCCAGGCGGGCCACCATGTAAAACGCCTTCAGCTCGGCACTCAGCACACCCGCCCCTCATCCGTTACTTGCGCAACAGGCGCAAACCGTTGAACACCACCAACAGGCTCACGCCCATGTCGGCGAACACCGCCATCCACATGGTGGCGAACCCGAAGAAGGTTACCCCAAGAAAGATCGCCTTGATGACCAAAGCGAGGGCAATGTTCTGCTTGAGGATGCTCGAGGTTTGCCGGGACAGCTGGATAAACGCTGGAATCTTGCGCAAATCGTCGTCCATCAGGGCGACATCGGCGGTTTCGATGGCCGTATCGGTGCCCGCTGCGGCCATGGCGAAACCGATCTGCGCACGCGCCAGTGCAGGGGCATCGTTGATACCGTCGCCGACCATGCCGACCTGATGCCCCCGCGCATAAAGCGCCTCGATGGCCTGCAGTTTGTCGGTCGGCAGCAGATCGCCTTTGGCTTCGTCGATGCCCACCTGCGCAGCAATCGCCTGGGCGGTGTGAACATTGTCGCCGGTAAGCATCAGGGTCTTGATGCCCAACTCATGCAGTTGCCGGATCGCCTCGCGGCTGGAATCCTTCACGGTATCGGCCACGGCAAACAGCGCCAACGGGCCCGAGGCGTCGAGCAGCAACACCACGGATTTGCCCTGTTTCTCCAGGGCAAACAGCTTTTCCTCCAACGCCGGCGAGCACAACTTCAGCTCTTCCACCAGGCGGTGATTGCCCAAGTGGTAGACCTGACCGTCGATCTCGCCGCGTACACCGCGGCCGGCCAGTGCGGCGAAGTTATCCACAGGCAGCAGCGCCAAGCCTTTATCCACAGCCGCCTGGGCGATGGCCAGCGACACCGGGTGATCCGAGCGCCCGGCCAGCGCGGCGGCAATCGCCGGCGCGCGGGCTTCGGCCGTGGGGTCGAGCGCCAGGTAATCCGTCTGCACCGGCTTGCCGTGGGTGATCGTCCCGGTCTTGTCCAGCGCCAGGTAATCGAGCTTGTAGCCGCCCTCCAGGTAGACGCCGCCCTTGACCAGGATCCCTTTGCGCGCCGCCGCCGCGAGGCCGCTGACGATGGTCACCGGGGTGGAAATCACCAGCGCACAAGGGCAGGCGACCACCAGCAGCACCAGCGCCCGGTAGATCCAGTCGAACCAGGCCGCGCCTGCGATGAACAACGGTGGAATCACCGCCACCGCCAGGGCCAGGATAAACACCGCAGGGGTGTAGATCTTCGAGAACTGGTCCACGAAACGCTGGGTCGGTGCCCGTGCGCCCTGCGCCTGCTCGACGGCGTGGATGATCCGCGCCAGGGTCGAGTTGTTCGCGGCGGCCGTCACGGCGTATTCCAGGGCACCGGCCTGATTGATGGTGCCGGCGAAGACCTTGTCGCCCACGGTTTTCTCCACCGGCAGGCTTTCGCCGGTAATCGGCGCCTGATCGATGGTCGAACGGCCAGAGACCACCTCACCGTCCAGGGCGATCCGCTCGCCGGGCCGCACCCGCACCCGCGCGCCCAACTCGATCACTTTGACGTCCTGTTCCAGCCAGCGGCCATCGGCCTGCAACACCGTGGCCTGTTCCGGCGTCATCTGCATCAGGCCACTGATGGCATTGCGCGCGCGGTCCAGGGATTTGGCTTCGATCAACTCGGCGACGGTAAACAGGAACATCACCATCGCCGCTTCCGGCCACTGGCCGATCAGGATCGCACCGGTCACCGCGATGCTCATCAGCGCGTTGATATTCAGGTTGAGGTTCTTCAGGGCAATCCAGCCCTTCTTGTAGGTGCCGAGGCCGCCGCTGAAGATCGAGATCAACGCGATGATCGCCACCACCCCATCCGGCGCCGCACTGGTGAAATGCACCACTTCGGCGGCGAGCGCGGTCACACCCGACAGCGCCAATGGCCACCACGGCTTTTTCTCAGGGGCTGGCGCAGGTGCTTCGACGCCCGGCTCCAGCGGCTCGGCCTGCATGCCCAGGGACTTGATCGCCTCGATAATGGGCGCCGTGTCCGGCAGGTCGTGGGTGACGCCCAGCACGCGGTTGATCAGGTTGAACTCCAGCTGCTGCACCCCTGCCAGCTTGCCGAGCTTGTTCTGGATCAACGTCTGCTCGGTCGGGCAGTCCATGGCTTCGATGCGGAAACTGCTCAGCCGTGCGTTGGCGCTGGGAGCTTCGGTCAGTTGGACCAATGCCGGCGCCACGGGCGTTGACGAGCAGCAGGCATCGCCATGACTGCCGTGCACGGGCTTGGGCACCGGCGTCAGTTTGCTGCAGCAGTGGGTTTCGGAAGTGTGGGAGTGCCGGGAATCGCTCATTGGTTGCGTCCATGAAAGTGCCTGTTGCCAAGTAAAGACCCTGTAGCCACTATAGGGTCAAGCACCCATTTGGAGAGCAGCGTCATGAAAATCGGCGAACTGGCAAAATTGACCGACTGCGCGGTGGAAACCATCCGCTACTACGAGCGCGAGAACCTGCTGCCGGAACCGGCCCGCAGTGACGGCAACTACCGGGTCTATACCCAGGCTCACGCCGAACGCCTGACCTTTATCCGCAACTGCCGCACCCTCGACATGACGCTCGAGGAGATCCGCAGCCTGCTGGCGTTTCGCGACAGCCCGCAGGACCAGTGCGAAAGCGTGAATGCGCTGGTCGACGAACACATTCATCACGTGAAGGCACGGATCGACGGGTTGCTGGCGTTACAGGCGCAGTTGATCGACCTGCGCCGCCGCTGTGGCGAAGGGCCGGATATCGATCAGTGCGGGATCCTGCAGCGGCTGGAGGTCAGTGGCGGGGTGGTGGCGACGGAGGTCGAGCCTTCGCATGTGGGGCGTAGTCACGGCCACTGAACCCGTCATGAAACCCAGTGTGGGAGCGAGCCTGCTCGCGAATGCAGTGGATCATTCAACCGTGAAGTCGACTGATGTAGCGCTTTCGCAAGCAAGCTCGCTCCCCCAGCGATTGCGTATTTTTCAAACGGCCATCGGCGCCGTCATCGGCGCATGGTGCTGATAACCCTCTAGCGAGAAATCACCCGGCTCGATCAACTCCAGCCATTCCGGCTGATACACACCCGTCCTGGAAAACTCCGGCACACGGTCGCTGATCACCAGTTTCGGCATCGGGAACGGCTCGCGCGTGAGCTGTTCGTTGAGCATGTCCAGGTGATTTTCGTAGACGTGCGCGTCACCGATGAAATAAGTGAACCAGCGCGGCGTATAACCGGTCAGGCGACCGATCAGGCTCAGCAGTGCCGCGCCCTCGGTGAGGTTGAACGGCGTGCCCAGGCCCAGGTCGTTGGAGCGGATGTAGAGGGTCAGGGAAATCTCTCTGGTCTCGACATTCGGGTGGAACTGATACAACAGATGGCACGGCGGCAAGGCCATTTCATCGAGTTGCGCAACGTTCCAACCGTGGAACAGGATGCGGCGGCTGCCCGGGTCCTTGATGATGGTGTCGACGCACTGGCGGACCTGATCGATCGCCTTGTACAGCACCACGTAGGCCTGGCCGTCCTCTTCGCCTTCGGCGATCTGGCGATAGCCCTGGCTCAAGGTCTGCTCGATGGCGGCCTGGTTACTGAGCGGGATCTGCTTGTACGCCGGCCACTTGCGCCATTGCACGCCATAGATCTCGCCGAGGTCGTCTTCGCCCTGGCGGAACGGGTTGGCCAGCCACTGGGCGTTTTCGTTGGCGTTCTGGTCCCAGACCTTGCAACCCAGCGCGCGGAACTCGGCGGCATTGTTCACCCCACGCAGGAAGCCGCACATTTCGCCAATGGCCGACTTGAAGGCCATCTTGCGGGTGGTGATCGCCGGAAAACCTTCCTGCAGGTCATAACGCAGCATCGCGCCGGGGAAGCTGATGGTGTTCACGCCAGTGCGGTTGGCTTGCTTGGTGCCGTTCTTGATGACGTGGGCGACCAGTTCGAGATATTGCTTCATGAGTTACCTGTGTCCTTGAACCCGGGGCCGGAGCCCCGGGGTTCGAATTTATGCAGCAGCCGCTGGCGGCGCCGGTGCGCGATTGTAGGCCAGCCAGATCAGGAACAGGCCGCCGATGATCATCGGCACGCACAGCACCTGACCCATGGTCAGCCAGTTCCAGGCCAGGTAGCCCAGTTGCGCATCCGGTACGCGGACGAATTCGACGATGAACCGGAAGATCCCGTAGAACAGCGCGAACATCCCCGACACCGCCATGGTGGGCCGCGGCTTGCGCGAGTACAGCCACAGGATCAGGAACAGCGCGACGCCTTCCAGGGCGAACTGGTACAGCTGCGACGGGTGACGCGGCAGTTGTGCCGGATCGCTGAACGGCGGGAACACCATGGCCCACGGCACGTCGGTGGCCTTGCCCCACAATTCGGCGTTGATGAAATTGCCGATACGCCCGGCGCCCAGGCCGATCGGCACCATCGGCGCCACGAAGTCCATCAGCTGGAAGAACGACTTGTTGTGCTTCTTGCCGAACCACAGCGCTGCCAGCATCACGCCGATGAAGCCGCCATGGAAGGACATGCCGCCCTTCCACACCTCGAAAATCAGCATCGGGTTGGCGAGGTAGGCACTCAGATCGTAGAACAGCACGTAACCCAGGCGACCGCCGACGATGACGCCCATCGACATCCAGAACACCATGTCGGAGAGTTTCTCCTTGGTCCAGGTCGGGTCGAAGCGGTTGAGCCGGCGCGACGCCAGCAGCCACGCACCGCCGATGCCGATCAGGTACATCAAGCCGTACCAGTGGATTTTCAGCGGACCGATGGCCAGGGCCACCGGGTCGATCTGCGGGTAAGGCAGCATTGCGACTCCTCGTAAGCGTTGAAACATTGAAAATTCCCGGGCGACGCTGTCACGCCAGGATTAAGCCAGGATTGCGGTGCCTCAGAGCAGGAAGTTCAAACCCACGCAGAACAGCAAAGCGGCGAACAGCCTTTTCAGCAAGCGCGGCGACAGCCTGTGGGCCAGTCGCGCCCCCAGGCGGGCGAAGACCATGCTGGTCAGGGCAATGCCCAGCAGCGCCGGCAGATAAACGAAACCGAGACTATGGGCCGGCAACAGCGGATCGTGCCACCCCAGAATCATGAAACTCAATGCACTGGCCAAGGCGATTGGCAGGCCGCAGGCCGACGACGTCGCCACGGCTTGCTGCATCGGCACGCTGCGCCAGGTCAGAAACGGCACGGTCAGCGACCCGCCGCCAATCCCGAAGATCGCCGAGGCCCAGCCAATGACGGTGCCCGCCAGGGTCAGACCGACTTTGCCGGGCACCGTTCGGCTGGCCTTGGGCTTGACGTCCAGCATCAGTTGCACGGCGATGACCAGGGCGAACACGCCGATGATCTTCTGCAGGTTGGGCCCGGAGATCGCTTCTGCGGTCAGCGCGCCGACACCGGCCCCCATCAGGATACCGACGGTCATCCAGGCGAAGATCGGCCAACGCACGGCGCCGCGACGATGATGCTCGCGCACCGCGTTGACCGAGGTGAAGATGATCGTCGCCAGGGAGGTGCCGACCGCCAGGTGCGTCAGGATCGAGGCATCGAAACCCTGCAGGGTGAAACTGAACACCAGCACGGGCACGATGATGATTCCGCCACCGACGCCAAACAGGCCGGCCAGCACGCCTGCGCAGGCGCCAAGCGCCAGATAGAGCAGAAACTCCATGGATGATCCCTACTCTCGAGTCAAAACCGGATCGGCATGGTAACGGATGCACGGCCTCCGGCTCTACTGTGAAGCCGATGGATCGATGAGCGATGTCTGCGTAGAGTGGGCAAAAACACACAGGGACCACCTTATGTGCCTGATTGTCTTTGCCTGGCGCCCGGGTCATGCCCTGCCGCTGATCGTCGCGGCCAACCGCGACGAATTCTATGCCCGGCCCAGCCAGCCACTGGCGCAATGGCCGCACGCCCCGCAGGTCTATGCCGGCCGCGACCTGGAGGCCGGGGGCACCTGGCTCGGGGTCGGCGCCAACGGGCGCTTTGCCGCGCTGACCAATATCCGCGATCCCCACCAACCGGCCGCACGCAAATCCCGTGGCGAACTGGTCGCGCGCTTTCTCGGCGGCGAGATGCCGATCGATGACTATCTGGACGACGTTGTCGGCCGTTCGCTGGAATATGCCGGGTTCAACCTGCTGGTCGGCAATGCCAACGAGTTGTGGTACTACCACGCCCGCGCCGCCGAGGCGGTGATGTTGCAGCCGGGGGTCTACGGTTTGTCGAATGCGGGGCTGGACACGCCGTGGCCGAAGTTGCTCAAGGCCCGGGCCATGCTGCAGACGGTGCTGGACGACCCGCAGCCCGAGGCGTTGCTGGCGCTGCTCAGTGACACGCAGACGGCGCCGTTCGCCGAGCTGCCGGACACCGGAGTGGGGCTGGCGACCGAGACGCTGTTGTCGAGCGTGTTCATTGCCAGCCAGAGTTACGGCACGCGGGCAAGTACGGCGTTGATTGTCCGGGCGGATGGTTCGCGGCAGATGGTTGAGCGGAGTTTCGGGCCCTATGGCGGGCATCTTGGGGAGGTGCACATCCGCGTATAGCGTTGTCCGGGCTGACGCCCTCGCGAGCAAGCTCGCTCCCACATGGGGTCTGTGTACACAGTTCCACCGTGGGCGCGAGCCTGTTCGCGAAGGCGCCCTCGGGGTTTCAGAGGGCCTTGGCCGCCGCCGGGTTGACCATCCGCGCCAACCCGAGGTTCTTCAGCGCCAGTTGCAGCGAGCTGTGGATCACCTGCGGGTTGTCGATGGTCATCAATTCGGCCAGCAACTCCTTGGCCATGTCCAGGTTGATCTGGCGCAGCATCCACTTCACCTTCGGCAGGTTGGTGGCGTTCATCGACAGGCTGTCGAAACCCATCGCCATCAACAACACCGCCGCCGCCGGGTCGCCGGCCATCTCGCCGCAGATACTCACCGGCTTGCCTTCGGCATGGGCGTCGCGCACCACGTTCTGCAACGCCTGGAGCACCGCCGGGTGCAGGTAGTCGTAGAGATCGGCCACTCGTGGGTTGTTACGGTCCACGGCCAGCAGGTACTGGGTCAGGTCGTTGGAGCCGACCGACAGGAAGTCCACCTGCCGCGCCAGTTCCTTGGTCTGGTACACCGCTGCCGGTATCTCGATCATCACGCCAATCGGCGGCATCGGCACGTCGGTGCCTTCGTCGCGCACTTCGCCCCAGGCCCGGTGAATCAGGTGCAGGGCTTCTTCGAGTTCATGAATGCCGGAGATCATCGGCAGCAGAATGCGCAGGTTGTTCAGGCCTTCGCTGGCCTTGAGCATCGCGCGGGTCTGCACCAGGAAGATTTCCGGGTGGTCGAGGGTGACGCGAATCCCGCGCCAGCCAAGGAACGGGTTGTCTTCCTTGATCGGGAAGTACGACAGCGCCTTGTCGCCACCGATGTCCAGCGTACGCATGGTCACCGGTTGCGGGTGGAACGCGGCGAGCTGCTCGCGATAGATCGCCAACTGCTCCTTTTCGCTGGGAAAACGCTGGTTGATCATGAACGGCACTTCGGTGCGGTACAGACCTACGCCTTCGGCACCGCGCTTCTGCGCCCGCGCCACGTCCGCCAACAGGCCGGTGTTGACCCACAGCGGCATGCGGTGACCGTCGACGGTCACGCACGGCAGGTCGCGCAGGGAGTCGAGGCCCAGGGCCAGTTGCTTCTCTTCTTCCACCACCTCGGCAAATTGCTTGCGCAATACTTCGCTGGGGTTGGTGAAGACCTCACCGCGATGGCCGTCGACGATCATGTCGATGCCGTCGACCTTGGCGTACGGCAGGTCGACCAGGCCCATCACCGTCGGGATGCCCATGGCCCGGGCCAGGATCGCGACGTGGGAGTTGCCCGAGCCGAGCACCGAGACCAGGCCGACCAGGGTGCCTTCCGGCACCTCGCCGAGCATGGCCGGTGTCAGTTCCTCGGCGACCAGAATGGTTTTTTCCGGGTAGACCAGGTTCTGCTGGCGCTCTTCCTGCAGGTAGGCGAGCAGGCGACGCCCCAGGTCCTTGACGTCCGAGGCGCGCTCGCGCAGGTAGGCGTCGTCCATCAGTTCGAAACGGTTGACGTGATCGGTGACCACCTGGCGCAACGCGCCCTGGGCCCACTGGCCGGTCTTGATCACCGTGGTCACTTCATTACCCAGCGCGGCGTCGTCGAGCATCATCAGGTAGACGTCGAACAGCGCCCGCTCCTCGGGCCGCAACTGGGTGGCCAGCTTGGCGGACAAGGCACGCATGTCGGCGCGTACGCCTTCGATGGCGGTCTTGAACAGCTTCAGCTCGGCGTCGATGTCGGTGATGGTCTTGTCCGGCACCACGTCCAGGTCGGCCGGTGGCAGCATGACCACTGCGGTGCCGACCGCCGCGCCCGGCGAACCCGGCACGCCGACGAACTTGGCTTCCTGGATGCCCTTGCCCTGGCGGCCCAGGCCGCGGATCGAACCGGTGGCCTCGGCGTGGGCGATAACGCCGGCGAGCTGCGCGCTCATGGTCACGAGGAAGGCTTCTTCACCTTCGTCGAACTGGCGACGTTCCTTTTGCTGGATGACCAACACGCCGACGACGCGACGGTGGTGGATGATCGGCGCCCCGAGGAAGGAGGCGTAGCGCTCTTCACCGGTCTCGGCGAAGTAGCGGTAGCGCGGGTGATCCGCGGCGTTTTCGAGGTTCAGGGGTTCTTCACGCGTGCCGACCAGGCCGACCAGACCTTCGTTGGGCGCCATGCTGACCTTGCCGATCGAGCGCTTGTTCAAGCCCTCGGTCGCCATCAGCACGAAGCGGTTGGTCTCGGGATCAAGCAGGTAGACCGAGCAGACCTGGCTGCCCATGGCCTCTTTGACGCGCAACACAATAATCCCCAACGCCGCCTTGAGATCCTTGGCGGAGTTAACTTCCTGGACGATCTTGCGCAGCGTATTGAGCATGGCTCGGGGTCGAACTCCGTCGTCAGTCGCGCGCTAAAAGGCGCGGGGCAAGCTCTTTGAGAGCGCGTCGATACACCTCGCGCTTGAATGTCACCACCTGGCCCAACGGATACCAATAGCTGACCCAGCGCCAGCCATCGAACTCCGGTTTACCGGTCAAATCCATCCGCACCCGCTGCTCGTTGGAGATCAGGCGCAGGAGAAACCATTTCTGCTTCTGGCCGATGCACAGCGGTTGGCTGTGGGTACGGACCAGGCGTTGCGGCAAACGATAGCGCAACCAGCCCCGGGTACAGGCGAGAATTTCAACATCCTCGCGCTCCAGGCCCACTTCTTCGTTCAGCTCGCGGTACAAGGCGTCCTCCGGCGTCTCCTGAGGGTTGATCCCCCCCTGCGGAAACTGCCAGGCATCCTGATTGATACGGCGAGCCCATAGCACCTGTCCGGCATCATTCGTGAGAATGATCCCGACATTGGGGCGGAAACCATCGGGGTCGATCACGGCAACAACCTCGCAAACGCATGTCGCCGCATTGTTCCACAAAGGTCGTGAAGGCAGCAACGCGCCGACCGACCTTATGTGCACTCTGGTGAAAAGTCCGTATTCTGGGCGCCTTTCTACAGACTTTTCAGCGAGTAACCGCAATGCGCCTGGCTTTATTCGACTTGGACAACACCCTCCTGGGCGGCGACAGTGACCACGCCTGGGGCGATTACCTGTGTGAACGCGGCTTCCTCGACGCCGTGGCCTACAAGACCCGCAACGATGCGTTCTACCAGGACTACCTGGCCGGCCAGCTGGATAACGCCGCCTACCTGAATTTCTGCCTTGAAGTGCTGGGCCGCACCGAAATGGCCACGCTGGACCAATGGCACCTGGACTACATGCGCGACTGCATCGAACCCATCGTGCTGCCCAAGGCCATGGCGCTGCTGGCCAAACACCGTGAAGCGGGTGACAAGCTGGTGATCATCACCGCCACCAACCGTTTTGTCACCGGGCCAATTGCCGCACGACTGGGCGTCGACACCCTGATCGCCACCGAATGCGAAATGGTCGATGGTCGCTACACCGGGCGCAGCACCGACATCCCTTGCTTCCGGGAAGGCAAGGTGACGCGGCTGAACCGCTGGCTGGAAGAAACCGGGCATTCGCTGCAGGACAGCTACTTCTATAGCGACTCGATGAATGACTTGCCGCTGCTGGAGCAGGTGGACAACCCGGTGGCGGTCGATCCGGACCCGAACCTGCGCGCCGAGGCCGAGAAGCGTGGCTGGCCGGTGATTTCGTTGCGAGGCTGACATCGCTATCGCGAGCCGGCTCGCTCCCACAAGAGATCCCCTTCCAGGTGGGAGCGAGCCTGCTCGCGAAAGGTCCAGCCCGACTCAGCGCCCTAAACCGGCTTGGCCCCCATCAACCCCGCAATCGCGATGAAACAGACAAAACCGAACATCGCCAGCACAACGCTGAACTTGCCCACGCTGCCCGGCGTCCCCCGCAGCCTGTTCAGCCGCACCAACAGCCAGAACCACGCCAGCGCCGCCACGGTATAAAGCACGCTGGAGGCCAGCAGCCAGGTCTGCCCCAACGGCCAGCCCACCTGATGCACCATCGACCAGCCGGTAAACGGCAGGCTCAGCAACGCCAGCCCCATCACCAGCCAGACGAAAACCCGAGGCCGCTGCAGCGTGCGGCTGGCGGCCGTGGCATCCCCCTTGCGCCGGGCATGCCAGACCCAGATCGCCAGCCCCAGCGCGCCGAGCAACAGCAGCACCGTGGCCACGACATGCGCCAGTTTCAGGGCGGTCAACGTTTCCATGGTTCGATTTCCTTATGCGTTGCCCATCAGCGTAGCCGCTCAGCCAAGAAACAGCTGGTAAGCCGGGTTGTCGCTCTCGTCCCAGTACGGATAGCCGATTTCCTCGAGGGCCGCCGGCACCAGATGGCGTTCATCGTGCGGCACCTGCAGGCCCGCAACCACCCGGCCGTCCGCCGCACCGTGGTTGCGGTAGTGGAACATCGAAATGTTCCAGCGACCGCCAAGCTTGTTGAGGAAGTTGAACAGCGCCCCCGGCCGCTCCGGGAATTCGAAACGCAGCACCACTTCATCGACGACCTGGGCCGCGCGGCCACCGACCATATGACGGATGTGCAGCTTGGCCAGTTCGTTGTCGGTCAGGTCCAGCACCGGAAAACCCTGCCCGGTCAGGCTGGCAATCAGTGCGCTGCGCGGATCGTTTTCCGGGTGCGTCTGCACGCCGACGAAGATGTGCGCTTCGCTGCCGGTGCTGTAGCGATAGTTGAATTCGGTGATCTGGCGCTTGCCGATGGCTTCGCAGAAAGCCTTGAAGCTGCCCGGTTTCTCGGGAATGGTCACGGCGATGATGGCTTCGCGGCCTTCACCCAGTTCGGCGCGTTCGGCCACATGCCGCAAGCGGTCGAAGTTGACGTTGGCACCGGAATCGATGGCCACGAAGGTGTGGCCCGTGACCCCGCGCTGCTCGACGTACTTCTTGATCCCGGCCACGCCCAGGGCGCCGGCAGGTTCGGTGATCGAGCGGGTATCGTCATAGATATCCTTGATGGCAGCGCAGATCTCGTCGGTGCTGACGGTAATCACCTCGTCGACATGATCCTTGCAGATGTCAAAGGTGTGCTGGCCGATCTGCGCGACCGCGACGCCGTCGGCAAAGATGCCCACCGTCGGCAGGACCACGCGTTCGCCCGCCGCCATGGCGGCTTGCAGGCAATTGGAGTCATCCGGCTCCACGCCAATGATTTTGATGTCCGGACGCAGGTATTTGGCGTACGCCGCAATACCGGCGATCAGGCCACCGCCGCCCACCGGAACGAAGATCGCATCCAGCCGGCCCGGGTGCTGGCGCAGGATCTCCATCGCCACCGTGCCTTGCCCGGCAATGGTGTGGGGATCGTCGTAGGGGTGGATGTAGACGTAGCCTTTTTCATCGACCAGTTTCAGCGAGTAGGCCAGGGCTTCCGGGAACGAGTCCCCGTGCAGCACCACTTTGCCGCCGCGTGAACGCACGCCTTCGACCTTGATTTCCGGGGTGGTCTTGGGCATGACGATGGTGGCTTTGACCCCCAGCACTTTCGCGGCCAGGGCCAGGCCCTGGGCGTGGTTGCCCGCCGATGCGGTGACGACGCCACGGGCGCGCTCTTCGTCGCTCAGTTGCGTCAGCTTGTTGTAGGCCCCGCGAATCTTGAACGAGAACACCGGCTGCAAGTCTTCGCGCTTGAGCAGAATATGGTTGCCCAGCCGTTCGGAAAGCTGGCGGGCAGCTTGCAGCGGGGTTTCTACGGCAACGTCATAAACGCGCGAGGTGAGGATCTTTTTGACGTACTGTTCGAGCATCGGAAAGCATCACTGAGCGGGTTGGGCAGGGCCAGGGAGTCTAACCCGGCTTTCAGCCGTGCGACCACACGAATCAAGAGGTTTTGGTCGTGCAAGGGGCTATAATGCCGGCCTTTCCGTTTCCCCCTGCCCGCTTCCGGAGCCCGCATGACCCAGGATCAACTCAAACAGGCCGTGGCCCAGGCTGCCGTCGACTTCATCCTCCCGAAACTCGATGACAAGAGCATCGTCGGGGTCGGCACCGGCTCTACCGCCAACTGCTTCATCGATGCCCTGGCCCGGCACAAGGGCGCCTTCGATGGCGCGGTCGCCAGTTCCGAAGCCACCGCCGCGCGCCTCAAGGGCCACGGCATCCCGGTGTACGAGCTCAATACCGTCAGCGACCTGGAGTTCTACGTCGACGGCGCCGACGAAAGCGATGAGCACCTGAACCTGATCAAGGGCGGCGGCGCAGCCCTGACCCGCGAGAAGATCGTCGCCGCCGTGGCCAAGACGTTCATCTGCATCGCCGACGCCAGCAAACTGGTGCCCGTGCTCGGGGCGTTCCCGCTGCCGGTTGAAGTGATTCCAATGGCCCGCAGCCACGTGGCCCGCCAACTGGTCAAGCTCGGCGGCGACCCGGTTTACCGTGAAGGCGTGCTGACCGACAACGGCAACATCATCCTCGACGTGTTCAACCTGCAGATCACCAACCCGGTGGAACTGGAAACGCAGATCAATGCGATTGTCGGCGTGGTCACCAACGGCCTGTTCGCCGCCCGGCCGGCGGACCTGCTGTTGCTGGGCACGAGCGAAGGCGTGAAAACCCTGCGCGCGGAGTAACGCCATCCGGGAGCGAGCCTGCTCGCGACAGGGTCTATCAGACAACGTTGAATGTCCGGCCGCATCGCGAGCAGGCTCGCTTCCACATCTGGGTCGAGACGTACCGGTCAGGGCTGCGCCGGCTTCCTGAACACGTAGAACAGGTTCGGCTCGCTCACCAGGTACAGGGTGCCGTCGTCATCCATGGCGATGCCTTCCGCTTGCGGCACGGTCTTTTTCAGCCCGTGGCGCCCCTTACCCAATGACAGGGTACTGAGCGGCCGCCCGTCCACATCCAGCTCCAGAATCAGCCCCGACTCATCGGAGAGCGCCAGCAAATGGCCGCTGCGTTCGTCGTATTGCAGGCTCGACAAGTCCCGGACAAACATCCCGGCATCGCGCTTGGGATTGTTGACCACATGCACCGCGTAGGATTTTTCCGGGTTGTGATGCGGGAACCCCTGCACTTCATAGATCAGCATCGGGTCGCGTTCCTTGGCGACAAACAGGCGCTTGCCCACCGAGTCATAGGCCAACCCTTCGAAGCCCTTGTTGCTGCTAATGTGCATGCCCAGCGTCATCTGCTCGGCTTCCGCGGCGTCGAGAAACGTGGTGTCTTGCTCGACATGAATCTTGATCAGCCGCTGCTGGCGTTCATCGGTGATCACGTAGGTGTCGGCGCTGATGAACTCCACGGCTTCCGGGTCGCCGAAACCGACCAGGGCAATGCGCCGGATGATCTGCCCCTCGTGGGACAACTCGATCAGTTCGGAATTTTTGTTGGTGACGGTGAACAGGCTCTTGCGCACCGGATCGAAGGTCAGCGCCGACACGTCGTCATCCAGGCCCTCGATGCTGCGGCCCTCGACCGTGACTTGATAGTGACCCAGCCCGATGGACTGAGCGCTTTCCGGCTGCCAAAGCGTATTCAGGTTGAACCAGGCGCGCTCGAACAATCGCAGGTACTGGCCGACCGCAACCAGTACGAGCAGCGCGATCGCCAACAGGATCAGCATCAGGGGTTTGGGACGGGCAAATCGGCGCATTCAGGCAGACTCGGGATCAGGACAGGTGGATGAAATACCACGGCAGTCTGAATTCAAGCTTAATGGCCATTAGCCCAAGCCTACAACTGAGCGTTATCTTTCCTACAAAACACAGCTCAGTGCTGCTTCTCGAAACGATAGAACAGGTTGGGTTCGCTGACCATGTACAGCGTGCCCGCCTCGTCCATGGTCACACCTTCGGCTCGGGGAATGGTCTTTTTCAGGCCATTGAAACCGCCGAGCAAGGTCATGAAGCTCACTTGTTCGCCCTTCTCGTCCAACTCCAGCAACAGATGCGAATCAGCGGACAATGCCAGCGTATGCCGGGTGCGTGGATCAATGGCCAGCGCCGACAGATTGCGGATGTCCAATTCGTCACTGGCCAGCTTTTGCTTGTCGCCGGTCAGTGTCTGACCATCGCTGCTCTTCCAGGTGAACAGTGCCGCGGGCCGCTCTTCACCCAGCAGCATCTGCTGCTTGTGCGCATCCCAGACGACCGCTTCGAAGGCCTTGTTCTGGTCCTCCGACGGACCGAGATCGTATTTCGGAAAGTTGGCGATATTCAGCTCGCGGGTGTCGGCGTCGACCTTGACGATGGTCAGCAGATGTTCGCGCTCATCGACGATGGCCAGCAGGCCGTTGCCCATGACCGTCACCGCTTCCGGGTTGCTCCAGCCCACCAGCGGCATCTTGCGCAGCACTTCGCCCTGCAGGGTCAGCTCGGCCAGGAACGGGTTCTTGCCCATGACCGCGAACAGGGTTTTGGTTTGAGGGTTGTACGCCAGGTCGGACGCCTCGTCCTTTTCCATCCCCGGCAGGGGCTTGGCATCGATCACCACCCGGTAATCCGGCAGCCAGATGCTTTCCTGGCGTTCGGCGGGGCTTTCGAAACGCTCAAGCACCCAGAGGATGCCACGGTCGTCCCAATGCATCGCGAACGCGAGGCCGTACGCTGCGGCAACCGCCAACAAAAGCCAGGAATACCAGCGCATGAAAAAGCGCGGGCGGCGGGCAGTCTTGAGCGTGGGCAACGGTTGAGTGGCCATCGGGGATGCTTTCCAGAAATTCAGGCTAAGGGTAATAGCACAATTGGGACCGGCTCAGACGCCGCAAGCCCCGGAATTATCCAGACCAGATGTGAAAAAAACGGCAAATGGCGGGATTGCCCTGTGAACTCACACACCAATCCCCCTGCAGGAGCGAGCAGGTTCGCTCCTGCAGAGCGGGGGCGCCGAGTCAGCGCACGCTGCTGGTAAAGCGGCTGGCGCCCGGCAGTTCGAGGACGATCTCATCGCCCACATTCAGCGGGCCGACGCCCACCGGCGTGCCGGTCAGGATCACGTCACCGGCTTGCAGCGAGAAGCAGCCCGCCATGTATTGGATCATCGGCACGATCGGGTTGAGCATCACGCTGCTGTTGCCATCCTGACGGACTTCACCGTTGATGGTCAGGCGAATGCCGATGTCGGTCAGGTCGGCGAAGGTGCTGCCGGACACGAACGGGGCAATCACTGCCGCGCCGTCGAAGGACTTGGCGATTTCCCAGGGCAGGCCCTTGGATTTCAACTCGGCCTGCTTGTCGCGCAAGGTCAGGTCCAGGGCCGGTGCAAAACCGGAAATCGCGTCGAGCACTTCCTCACGGCTGGGTTTGGTCGACAGCGGCTTGCCGATCAACACCGCGATTTCTGCCTCGTAATGCACCGAGCCACGCTCGGTCGGAATGCTGAAGCCGCCTTCAAGGGGGACGACGCAGCTGCCTGGCTTGATGAACAGCAAGGGCTCCGTAGGGACCGGGTTGTCCAGTTCCTTGGCGTGTTCGGCGTAGTTACGCCCGATGCACACCACTTTTCCCAACGGAAAGTGGATACGTGTGCCGTCGACATACTGGTGCTGATAGCTCATGACCGACTCCTGGTTCGTGACTCTTGAATTCAAACGTCAAACAGCGAAAATCTTGCCCGGGTTCATGATGCCATTCGGATCGAATACCGCCTTGAGCGCTTTCATGTACTCGATCTCAACCGGTGAGCGGCTGTAGGTCAAGTAATCACGCTTGGTCATGCCCACGCCGTGCTCGGCGGAAATCGAGCCGTTGTACTTCTCGACGGTTTCAAACACCCACTTGTTGACCGTTGCGCACTTGGCGAAAAACTCGTCCTTGCTGAGGTTATCCGGCTTGAGAATATTCAGGTGCAGGTTGCCGTCCCCGATGTGACCGAACCAGACGATTTCGAAATCCGGGTAATGTTCACCGACGATCGCGTCGATTTCCTTCAGGAAGGCCGGCACTTTCGACACAGTGACCGAAATGTCGTTCTTGTACGGGGTCCAGTGGGAAATGGTTTCGGAGATGTACTCGCGCAGCTTCCACAGGTTCTGCAATTGGGTTTCGCTCTGGCTCATCACGCCATCGAGCACCCAGCCCTGTTCGACGCAGTGCTCGAAGGTTTCCAGGGCCTGGTTGGCCACTTCTTCGGTGGTCGCTTCGAATTCCAGCAGGGCATAGAACGGGCATTCCGTGTCGAAGGGCGCCGGCACGTCACCGCGGGCCATGACCTTGGCCAGGGCCTTGTCGGAGAAAAATTCGAAGGCGGTCAGGTCGAGCTTGCCCTGGAAGGCGTGCAACACCGGCATGATCGCGTCGAAATCGGCGGTGCCGAGCACCATGGCAGTGAGGTTCTTGGGTGCCCGGTCCAGGCGCATGGTCGCCTCGACCACGAAACCAAGGGTGCCTTCGGCGCCGATGAACAGCTGGCGCATGTCGTAGCCGGTGGCGTTCTTGATCAGGTCGCGGTTCAGTTCAAGGACATCGCCCTTGCCGGTGACCACTTTCATGCCGGCGACCCAGTTGCGGGTCATGCCGTAGCGAATCACTTTGATTCCGCCGGCATTGGTGCCGATATTGCCGCCAATCTGGCTGGAACCTGCAGACGCGAAGTCCACCGGGTAATACAGGCCCTGTTCTTCGGCAACGTTTTGCAGGTGCTCGGTGACCACGCCGGGTTGGCACACGGCGGTACGGTCGGTCAGGTTCACATCGAGGATCTGATTCATGTAGTCGAACGACACCACCACTTCGCCATTCGCCGCCACGGCCGCCGCCGACAGCCCGGTGCGCCCGCCCGACGGCACCAGCGCCACCTTGTGTTGGTTGGCCCAACGGACAATGGCCTGGACCTGTTCGATGGTCTTGGGAAACACGATCGCCGTCGGTGCCGGCGCGAAATGCTTGGTCCAATCCTTGCCGTAAGCATTCAGGGAGTCGGCATCGGTCAGGACCTTGCCAGGCTCGACCAGAGACTTCAGTTCATCAATCAGGGCAGGATTGGTCATCGACAGAACTCTCGAACAATTCATGGTCATCCTGAGAACGCTTCACGTCGCAGGAACGGGTGTTTAGCGGGGCGCTTATGCTAGCATACCGACCCCGCAGCATAGTGCCCAACGGCGCTGCTGCGGCGACGGCTTTGTTGCCGTCGGGGTCAGCTCCAGGCTGTTCCTTCCTGCCATTTTTCTCCGGGATACAGGTTTACGCAGATGAGCAAGACTTCTCTCGATAAGAGCAAGATCAAGTTCCTTCTTCTCGAAGGCGTCCACCAATCGGCTGTCGACGTCCTCAAGTCGTCCGGCTACACCAGCATCGAGTACCTCACCGGTTCTCTGCCGGAAGCCCAACTGAAGGAAAAGATCGCCGATGCTCACTTCATCGGCATTCGCTCCCGCACGCAACTGACCGAAGAGATCTTCGACCACGCGAAGAAGCTTGTGGCGGTGGGTTGCTTCTGCATCGGGACCAACCAGGTTGACCTGAACGCGGCCCGCGAGCGCGGCATCGCCGTATTCAACGCGCCGTACTCCAACACCCGCTCCGTTGCCGAGCTGGTGCTGGCCGAAGCGATCCTGTTGCTGCGCGGCATCCCTGAGAAGAACGCTTCCTGCCACCGTGGCGGCTGGATCAAGAGCGCGGCCAATTCCTTCGAGATCCGCGGCAAGAAGCTGGGCATCGTCGGTTACGGCTCGATCGGCACGCAGCTGTCGGTCCTGGCCGAAGGCCTGGGCATGCAGGTGTACTTCTACGACACCGTGACCAAGCTGCCACTGGGCAACGCGACCCAGGTCGGCAACCTGCACGAACTGCTGGGCATGTCCGACATCGTGACCCTGCACGTGCCGGAAACCGCTGCGACCCAGTGGATGATCGGCGAGAAGGAAATCCGCGCCATCAAGAAAGGCGGCATCCTGATCAACGCCGCTCGCGGCACCGTGGTCGAGCTGGACCACCTCGCGGCGGCCATCAAGGACAAGCACCTGATCGGCGCGGCCATCGACGTATTCCCGGTGGAGCCACGCTCCAACGACGAAGAGTTCGAAAGCCCGCTGCGCGGCCTGGACAACGTGATCCTGACCCCGCACATCGGCGGCTCCACGGCCGAAGCCCAGGCCAACATCGGTCTGGAAGTGGCGGAAAAACTGGTCAAGTACAGCGACAACGGCACCTCGGTATCGTCGGTGAACTTCCCGGAAGTGGCCCTGCCGGCTCACCCTGGCAAGCACCGCCTGCTGCACATCCACGAGAACATTCCGGGTGTGATGAGCGAGATCAACAAGGTCTTCGCCGAAAACGGCATCAACATCTCCGGTCAGTTCCTGCAGACCAACGAGAAAGTCGGCTACGTGGTCATCGACGTCGACGCCGAGTACTCGGACCTGGCGCAAGAGAAGCTGCAGCACATCAACGGCACCATTCGTTGCCGCGTGCTGTTCTGATCGCGACTTGAGCGACAAAAAAGGGAGCCCTCGGGCTCCCTTTTTCATGCACGGGTCATTTGACGTTGACGGTGATCTTCTCGGAGACGATCGGCGGATCGAACGGCACGTGGCCGCTGTCGCCCAGCATCAGTTGCAGCGTGTGCTCGCCCGGCGTCAGCGTCACTTCGGCCTGGGTCTGCGCCTTGCCGAAATGCACGTGGTTGGCATCGGTCGGGATCGGCTGGTTGGCGGCCGGCAGCGTCTTGACGTCGATCAGCAAATGGTGGTGGCCAGTATTCTTGGTCACATCACCGGCTGGCGCCAGCGCAATGTTCTTGACCGCGAACTTGACGACGAACGTCTTGGGAACCGTGGCGCCGTCCGCAGGAGAAACGATGGACACTTCGGCGCCCTTGGGGGCCGGGGTTGCCGCACTGGCCAGCACCGAAACACCCATCAGCAGGCCAGCCAAGGCCGCACGTGACATAAAGGATTTCATTCTCTTCTCCAGTTTTTTCATAAAATTCGCGTGGTCATGACAACTTCATGACCATTCGTTGTCGAAGGCACTCGACAACCATAGCAAAGCGAGCCTGAATCAAAGGGTCGCAACAAGAAATTCAAAGGAGTGACCATGCGCTTTCTGCCTGGCCTGATCTGTCTGCTGCCCCTTTTGAGCCCTTTGGCCCATGCCGAACTGATTGACGATGTCAACGACCGTGGTGAATTGCGCATTGCCCTTGAGGCTAATACACCGCCCTTCAATTTCAAGGACGACGGCCAGCTCTCGGGCTTCGAAGTCGAACTGGGCCAGTTGCTGGCCAACGAACTGGATGTGCGGGCCGACTTTGTCGTCACCGATTCCAGCGATCTGTTGACCGGCGTCGAAAGCGGCAAGTACGACGTCGCCATCAACCACATAGCACTGACCCCGGAACTCAAGGATCGTTTCGACTTCAGCGAACCTTATGCACAGGTCGATGGACAATTGCTCGCGCAGAAGCAAGCAGAACCGCAGTCGATGCTGCTGGTGCAGTCCCTGGCGCAGGAAAAACCCAAGGCCGCCTCGCCGGTGAACCTGGCGATTCCGTTTCAGAAGGGCAACCCGGCGTTTCACGCCAGCCTGGAAAACGCCTTGCAGCGGATCAAGGCCGATGGCCGGTTGCAGGCGCTGGAGCAGAAGTGGTTCGGGACGGAGGCGGGTGAGGCAGCGAAGCCTTGAAGGCGATGCACGGTGGGGGGATGGGTGGCCCGTCAGTCTTGTCCTGACAGGGCCCGAGCCGCCTCGGCCAGTTCCAGCTCACTGAACACCAGCACGCCGTGACACCTGAGCAATGCCGCCGTCACCCCTTCGCCGCTGACTTTCACCCCACTGAACGTGCCGTCGTAGGTCTGCAGGTTTCCGCACGACGGGCTGTTGGCCTTGAGCACGGCAACGCGGATGTCATGGGCTTGTACCAAGGCCAACGCCTGATGAGCCCCGGACAGGAATTGTGCGCTGACGTCTTCGCCTTCGGTGGTGATCACCGGCGCCCGCCCTTCCAGCACGTCTCCGCCCTGTCCCCCCGGAATCTCCGCCGCTGCCCGAGGCGTCGGCAAGCCACCGGCCACCTCCGGGCACAAGGGCACGACACGACCTTCATCGAGCCATTGCTGGAGCTGATCGAACGGCCCGCTGGCCCCGCCGTCGTAACGCACGCGGTGCCCCAGCAGGCAGCGGCTCACCAGGACTTTGCGCATGATCAGAACGGCTCGTTGCCACGACGCCGGAACCAGCCGGTCAGCGACAGGCGATCCCGGGTCGCGGGCAGGACTTCATGGGGCACCTCGCCCGACAGGAACACCACCAGGCATCCGCCGGTGGGCAGCACGTCGTACTCGCCACGGTCCTTGAGGTACATGCGCAACTGGCCACCCTCCTGGGGCAGCCAGGCCTCATTGAGGTACAGCACCGCCGACACCGTGCGCCGGTCGTCATCGCGGAAGCGGTCGAGGTGCCTGAGGTAGAAAGCACCGGGCGGGTACAGCGCGAAATGGCTTTCGAAATCCTCCAGGCCCAGGAACAAGCCGCGATTGATCGCTTCGCGCAGGCTGTCCATCAACGCCAGGTAGCTGTCGCACGCCGGCGCCTGACCCGGCTCGATCCATTGGATCCTGTCGCCGCGAATGGCTTCGCGGATCTCCGATGTCGGCCCGCGCCCCACGGCGGCCGGGGCCAGTTCGCCCTCGGCCGCACGTTTACGGCACTCAGCCGCCAGCGCCCGGGTCAGATCCATAGGCAGGAAAATATTCTGCTGCGACCAGCCGTGTTCAGCCAGTTCGTCGACGATACGTAACAGCAGCGGGTGATCAGAGGATATTTGCATGGCGCGCATAGTATTCCTGTACCCGAAAATCCGACAGAGCCACGCGGCGGCTTGATACGAATTCTCGACAAGTCGGTATGCCGCACGGAGAATAGTCGGCTGCCGACAGGAGTCCCTATGCGTCGTTTGCTTTTCTCAATGTTGATGTTCTGCGTAATGCCCGCCTGGGCAGACGGCCACGACCAGTTGTACAAGGTTGCCGGCTGGCCGGAACAACGCGCGCATTTCAACGACGCCCTGGCAGCGGCTCAGCAGCGTTACCAGAACAGCCTGCCACCGGCGGTGTTTCAGGCGCTGGTGAACAACAGCAATCAACGCTTTGCCCCGCAGGCCGTCGACCAGCGTGCCGAAGCACAGCTGCGCAAGAACCTCGCCGACCCGAAACCCGCCCTGACCTTCTTCCAGTCCCCCCTGGGCAAGAAGATCGTGGCCGCCGAATTGCTCGCGACCCGTCGCGATCAACTGGCGAAAAACGCCAAGGGTCTGCCAAAGATGCAAGCCAGCGACAGCCGCCTGCTGATTATCGGCCACCTGGCCCTGGCCCTGCCTGCCCGTGAAGCCGGCGCGGAGGTCAGCCTGGCGATTGCCGGCGTCGCGGCCGACAGCCTGAGTTCGATGATTCCCGGCCTGCTGGGCGGCGGACAGGCGCAAGGCCTGTTGAACGGTCAGCGCCAGCGCTTGATGGAGCAGATCGGCAGCGACCTGAACAACACGCTGCTGTATGTCTATCGCGACCTGTCGGATAACGAACTGGAAGAGTTCGCCACCTTTGCCGAGTCGGCGGAAGGCCAGGCGTATTACCAGGCGGCGCTGGCGGCGATTCGGGCGGGATTGGCGGTGGGGCAGAGCACTTCAAATTCCGGTCAGTGATCTCTTGCGCCTATTGAACCCTTATCGCGAGCAGGCTCGCTCCCACAGTGGTGCGGTGTACGCAGGTCCATTGTGGGAGCGAGCCTGCTCGCGATGAGGGCGGTGCAGTCACCGACGATTGTTACCCTTGATCCGCTTGCTCAAAAACCCGAAGAACTCCCGGCGCATTTCCGGCGCCTCATTCGCCAGATGATGCCGCCCTTCGGGGAGCATCAACACCTGCGGCCGGTTGAACTTGGCGTTCAACACCTGGAGGTTGTGTTGCCAGTCCACCGTCATGTCCGCCTGGCCCTGGACGATCAACGGCTGGCGCGTGCTGGCCGGTGCGGCTTCGATGCGCTTGATCCAGCGTGACAAGGCGCCGACCCAGGCAGTCGGCAGGCGCCGCGCCTGCAAGGGGTCGGCCTGCAGGAACGTCAGGAACTGCGGGTCGTTGGAGTTTTCGCTGAAGCGCCGGGCGATGCCCCGGACAAAAGGCTTGAGCAGGTAATAGCTGAGCTGCGACCAGCCCCAGGACCGTGGTCTGACCAGAGGTGCCAGCAGGATCACCTGGCCCTGGGCCGGGCTGTCCGTGCCGGCGTTGAGCACATGGTCCACCACGATGGCGCCGCCGGTGCTTTGCCCGCACAAGTGCCATGGTTGCGGCAAGTCCAGGGACACGGCCTGGGCGAACAGTCCTTGCAGCGTGTCCTGGTATTCGGCGAAATCGCGGATGCTCGCCCGCTCGCCGCTGGACAGGCCATGCCCCGGCAAGTCACAGGCGATCACCGCAAAGCCCTGATCCAGCGCCCATTCGATCACATGCCGGTAAAGCCCGGTGTGATCGTAGAAGCCGTGGAACATGAACAACGTCGCCTTGGCGCGTTCCGGCCACCAGACCTGGCAGACCAGCTCATAGCCGTCCACGTCGAAACGCCCCAGCCCCTTGCGCAGCGACCGCTGCGGAAAATCCAGGCCATAAAACCGCTGGTACGCCAACGCCTCCTCGGACAGCGGTTGCCATTGGGCCAGGGGCCGCAGGCCGGCGCGCAGCTGATCGGGGTCGAAAGTGGCGGACATGGAAGGTTCCAGAGCACGAAGCGGACTTTATGAGCCTGCGATATTCATCTGTCGCGGCAAGCATGGCAAGCTGGGCGATCTCTGAGGAAGCCCCCCATGCGCTCGCCCTACCGCACCACTCTGCTTGCCAGCCTGCTCGCCCTCCTCTGTGCCGGTATCCTGTGGGCGGCCTACGACTGGTTCCAGGGGCGTTACCTGCGTGCATTCAGTTCGCACACGGCGGTCTTTTCCGGAGATCCCCTGCGCCTGCCCGACCACCTCGCCGGCCCCGGCGCCATCCGCCTCGTGCACTTCTGGGATCCGGCCTGCCCGTGCAACGTCGGCAATCAACAGCACCTGAGCGAACTGGTGGAGCACTATGTGCCGCAGGGCGTCGAGTTTTACGCGGTGCAGAAGCCCGGCAGCCACGGCCAGCTGCCCACCACCTTGAGCGGTCTCAAATCCATCGACGTGCTGCCGGGCGCCGAACAGATCCCGGCCAGCCCCGCCGTGGCGATCTGGGATCGCGACGGCAAGCTGGCGTATTTCGGGCCTTACAGCGAAGGCCTGACCTGTAACTCGAACAACAGCTTCATCGAACCGATCCTGCAAGCCCTGAACGAAGGCCGCCCGGTGAGTGCCACGCACACACTGGCGGTGGGGTGTTACTGCCCGTGGCCGACCGATGCGCTGAAGTAGCGACAAATCGAGAGACAAGAATCCCTCCTACGGGCGATGGGACGATTCAACAGGTCGTGTTAAACAGTGAGGCCAGGGAACTGCCGTCACTCATAACAAGAACAAGGAACCTTCATGAAACGTCTCCTGATTGCGCTCGCCGGGCTGATTGTCGTCCTCGCCGTGGTCGTTGGCGGCTACGTCTACAGCAAGCAGCCGACGCGCCAGGGCATGGTCGAACTGCAACACCTGCAGGGCTCGGTCACCGTGCGTTACGACGAACGCGGCATACCGCATATCCGCGCCGACAACGAAACCGATCTGTACCGCGCGCTCGGCTACGTGCACGCCCAGGACCGGCTGTTCCAGATGGAAGTGCTGCGCCGCCTCGCGCGCGGTGAACTGGCCGAAGTGCTGGGCCCGAAACTGCTCGACACCGACAAGTTGATGCGCACTCTGCGCATTCGCGAGCGTGCCGACACCTACCTGGCCAACCTCGACCGACAATCGCCGGCGTTCGTCGCCATGCAGGCTTACCTGGACGGCATCAACCAGTACCAGGACAGCCACCCCAATCCCGTTGAGTTCGATGTACTGGGCATCAGGAAACGCCCGTTCACCGCCCTGGACACCATCAGCATCGCCGGCTACATGGCCTACAGCTTTGCCGCGGCGTTCCGCACCGAACCCCTGCTGACCTATGTGCGCGATCAGTTGGGCGCCGACTACCTGAATGTGTTCGACCTCGACTGGCAGCCCAAGGGCGTGCTGGCGGACAACGCCAACAGCGGGCCTGCGCTTGCCAGCGGCGACTGGCAGGACCTCAACGCCCTCGCCCGCGTCAGCGAGCAGGCCCTGGCCGATAACGGCCTGCCGCAGTTCGAGGGCAGCAATGCCTGGGCGGTGTCCGGCAGCCGCACCAAAAGCGGCAAGCCGCTGCTGGCGGGCGATCCGCATATCCGCTTTTCCGTGCCGTCGGTGTGGTACGAGGCGCACCTCTCGGCGCCGGGCTTCGAGCTCTACGGCCACTACCAGGCCCTGATGCCGTTCGCCTCGCTGGGGATGAACCGCGACTTCGGCTGGAGCATCACCATGTTCCAGAACGACGACCTCGACCTGATCGCCGAGAAGGTCAACCCGGACAACGCCAACCAGGTCTGGTATCGCGGTCAGTGGGTCGACCTGGTTACCCACGAGCAGCAGATCGCCGTCAAGGGCCAGGCACCGGTGACCCTGGTGTTGCGCCAGTCGCCCCACGGTCCGATCGTCAACGATGCGCTGGGCAGCAACGCCGGCAAGACGCCGATCGCCATGTGGTGGGGGTTCCTCGAAAGCCAGAACCCGATCCTCGAAGGCTTCTACCAGCTCAACCGCGCCGACACCCTGGCCAAGGCCCGCAGTGCCGCCGCCAAGGTCCATGCGCCGGGCCTGAACATCGTCTGGGCCAATGCCAGGGGCGATATCGGCTGGTGGGCGGCGGCGCAATTGCCCAAGCGTGCGGCGGGTGTAAAACCGTGGTTCATCCTCGACGGCAGCAGCAGCGATGCGGACAAGGACGGTTTCTACCCCTTCAGTGCCAACCCGCAGGAAGAGAACCCGGCACGCGGCTACATCGTCTCGGCCAATTTCCAGCCGGTGTCACCGACCGGCAGCGAGATTGCGGGTTACTACAACCTGGCGGACCGGGGTCAGCAACTCAATCGCCAGCTCGGCGACAAATCTGTCAAATGGGACCTGGAGGCCAGCCAGAAACTGCAATTGGGCACCACCACCGCGTACGGGCCACGCCTGCTCGCGCCGCTGTTGCCGGTGCTGCGTGAAGTGGTGAGCGATCCCGCCGAACTCAAACTGGTGGAACAACTGAGCCAATGGCAAGGCGACTACCCGCTGGAGTCCACCAGCGCGACGCTGTTCAACCAGTTCCTGTTCAACCTTGCGGACACCGCGATGCGCGACGAACTGGGCAACGACTTTTTCGAAACCCTGCTCTCGACCCGGGTAATCGACGCGGCCCTGCCGCGCCTGGCGGCGAACGCCGACTCGCCGTGGTGGGACAACCGCAACACCCCCGGCAAGGAAACCCGCGCCGACACGGTGAAGGCTGCGTGGCAGGCCAGCCTCTCTCATCTCAAGCTCACGCTCGGCGCCGATTTCGCGCAATGGCAATGGGGCAAGGCGCACACGCTGACCCATGGCCACCCGCTGGGGCAACAGAAGCCGCTCGACCGGATCTTCAACGTCGGCCCGTTCGCCGCACCGGGCACCCATGAAGTGCCGAACAACCTCTCGGCGAAGATCGGCCCGGCCCCCTGGCCAGTGACCTACGGGCCGTCGACCCGGCGCCTGATCGACTTCGCCGACCCGACCCACAGCCTGACCGTCAACCCGGTCGGTCAGAGCGGCGTGGCGTTCGACCGGCACTTTGACGACCAGGCCGAGGCGTATGTCGAAGGTCTGTACTTCCAGGCGCACCTGAATGACGAGGAAGTGGCAGCGAATGCGCGCAGTACCTTGAAACTGTTGCCGGCGCGGGCTGCGCAGTAAATCCCTGCTGCCCGCAGGTGACCCTCGTGAGCAGGCTCGCTCCCACACTGGAAGGCAAACCCTGTGGGAGCGAGCCTGCTCGCGATAGGCCCTGAAGCTAACGCGTATTCCCGCTCAAACCATCGCCGCAAAATTCAACCTGAACTGCTGCGGCGTCACCCCCAGCCGACGATTGAACACGCTGCGCATGTGCTGGGCATCGCGAAAGCCACAGTCATACGCCACGGTTTTCAGCGGCGCCGCCGTGCTTTCCAGCATCACCCGCGCCGCATCCACCCGCGCCCGCTCGACAAATTCCGCCGGGGTGACCTTGGCCTCCCTGGCGAACACCCGGGAAAAGTTGCGGGCACTCATGTTGGCTGCGCTGGCCAGGTCGGCCAGGCTCAGGTCACCGGTCAGGTTGGCCAGCACGTAGCGCTGGACCATCGCCACCGCCGACGTCGGCTCGGCGTGGGGCGTCAGGAAGGGGCTGAACTGCGACTGCCCGCCCGAGCGCTGGGTGAACACCACCAGGCGCTTGGCCACGCTCAGCGCGACCTCCGGCCCATGATCCCTGGCCAACAGGTACAGCGACAGGTCGATGCCGGCAGTGACACCGGCCGAGGTGTAGAGCTCGCCATCCTGCACATACAAGCGATCGGCTTCGACCCGGGTCGATGGACACAAGGCGGCCAGCGCCGCCGCGTCTTCCCAATGCGTGGTCACCGTCCGCCCCTCAAGCAGCCCGGCGCGGCCCAGCATGAACGCGCCGTTGCAGATCGAGCCGAAGCGTTGCGCCAGCGCACAGGCATCGCGCAGCCAGGCGTCGAAAGCGGCGCCGAAATCCATGGATGGCAATTGCGGACCACCGGCGACCAGCAGCAAATCGTAGCCTCCCAGCGCTTCGCTGAAATGCCGATGGGCCTGCAGCGACAAGCCGTTGGAGCAGGCCATCAGCCCACGCTCGACGCCGATCACTTCGAGTCGATAGTGATCCTGTGGTGCAAGAAACCGATTGGCCTCGCAAAACACGTCCATGGGGCCGGTGACATCCAGGGACTGAACGCCGGAAAAAATCACGATGGCGACGGTTTTACTCATGATGGGGATCGTCCTTCTGCTTTCCCGGCGCTGACCTTGCCGCATCTGTGGGGGCGAGCCTGCTCGTGATAGCGGTGCATCAGACAACGACCCTGTCGACTGACACTCAGTTATCGCGAGCGGGCTCGCTCCCACAAGGAGACAAGGTGCACACCCCACTACGCGTGCAGGGTGTATGTGTGTGTGCAAATTAGCCAATCCGCGCCCAACAAGCGAGGCTGGCGCGATTTGCCTGCTCATTGGCCGGGATCGCAGCCCTGCATCGATTGTCCGGTCCTGGAGCCGGGAACAGACTGGTCCCATCAGCGCCACCACGGCGCCTGCCACGAGGACAGCAGCATGAGCAACACCATCGCCGGTATCAAAATCCCCGACAGCGCATTGGCCAGGGCCACCACCGAATACATCCGCGACATCGAATCCGACTTGCTCTATCACCACTCGCGCCGAGTGTTTCTGTTCGGCGCGTTGAGCGGTGAACGCAAGCAGCTGGCCTACAATCCGGAGCTGCTGTACGTCGGCGCGATGTTCCATGACCTGGGCCTGGTCGAAGGGCATCGCAGCGACACCGAGCGCTTCGAAGTCGATGGCGCCAACGCCGCCGCAGCGTTCCTCAAACCTTACGGGTTCAGCGACGACGATATCGAGCAGGTCTGGCTGTCGATTGCCCTGCACACCACGCCAGGCGTGCCGCAACATTTGCGCCCGACCGTGGCGCTGGTCACCGCTGGTGTTGAAATGGACGTGCTGGGCATGGACTACGCGGCGTTTTCCACCGTGCAGCGAGAGGCGGTGGTGCATGCGCATCCACGGGGTGAAGGGTTCAAGGAGTGCATCATCTGCGCCTTTGCCGACGGCTTGCGCCATCGTCCGCAGACCACGTTCGGCAACGTCAAGACCGATGTGCTGGTGGATCAGGAGCCGGGATTCAAGCCGATGAACTTCGTCGAAGTGATCCGCCAGTCGCCCTGGGTGTCCTGAAAACAATGTGGGAGCAGGCCCCGCTCCCACATTGGATCTGGGTTGGCCACAGAGATGTGGCCAACCTTCAAGCCGCTTCCGGTGCCTGCGCGCGGCGCACGTCCGGTTGTTTCCAGGAGTCGGCAGCGCTTTCCTCGATGGCCAGCTGGATGGCGCGCTTGCGCGCTTCTTCGGCACGGCGGCTGAAGAACCAGACCAGGAAGGTCATCAGCGATACCGCCAGCAGGATCAGGCTGGCCACGGCGTTGATTTCGGGCTTCACGCCCAGGCGCACCGCCGAGAACACTTCCATCGGCAGGGTCGTGGAACCCGGACCGGAAACGAAACTGGCCAGCACCAGGTCATCCAGCGACAGGGCAAACGACATCATGCCGCCCGCGCCCAGCGATGGCGCAATCATCGGGATGGTGATCAGGAAGAACACCTTCCACGGCTTCGCCCCCAGGTCCATGGCGGCCTCTTCGATGGACAGGTCCAGCTCACGCAGACGCGCCGACACCACCACCGCCACATAGGCCGCACAGAACGTCGTGTGGGCGATCCAGATGGTGACGATGCCGCGCTCCTGCGGCCAGCCGATCATCTGCGCCATGGCCACGAACAGCAGCAACAGCGACAGACCGGTGATCACCTCCGGCATCACCAGCGGCGCGGTGACCAGGCCACCGAACAGCGTGCGGCCCTTGAAGCGGGTGATGCGGGTCAGGACGAACGCCGCCAGGGTGCCCAGCGCCACCGCTGCCACCGCCGTGTAACAGGCGATCTCCAGCGAGCGCACCACCGAGCCCATCAACTGCGTATTGTCCATCAGGCCGACGTACCACTTGATCGACCAGCCACCCCACACCGTCACCAGTTTCGAGGCGTTGAACGAGTAGATCACCAGGATCAGCATCGGCAGGTAGATGAACAGCAGGCCCAACACCAGCATCAGGCTGGAAAAACGGAAGCGCTTCATTCCTTGCCCTCCATTTCTTTGGCCTGGCTACGGTTGAACAGGATGATCGGCACGATCAGGATCGCCAGCATCACCACTGCCAGGGCGGACGCCACCGGCCAGTCACGGTTATTGAAGAACTCCTGCCACAGCACTTTACCGATCATCAGGGTTTCCGGGCCGCCCAGCAGTTCCGGAATCACGAACTCGCCCACCACGGGGATGAACACCAGCATGCAGCCGGCGATGATGCCGTTCTTGGACAGCGGTATGGTGATCTTCCAGAAACTGTTGAAGGTGCTCGAACCCAGGTCGGATGCCGCTTCCAACAGGCTCTGGTCGTGCTTCACCAGGTTGGCGTAGAGCGGCAGGATCATGAACGGCAGGTACGAATAGACGACACCGATGTACACCGCGAGGTTGGTGTTGAGGATCTGCAGCGGTTCACTGATCCAGCCCATGCTCATCAGGAAGCCATTGAGCAGGCCGTTGTTGCTGAGGATACCCATCCACGCGTAGACGCGGATCAGGATCGCGGTCCAGGTCGGCATCATGATCAACAGCACCAGCACCGTTTGCAGTTCCTTGCGGGCGCTGGCGATGGCATAGGCCATCGGGTAGCCGATCAGCAGGCAGAGGATGGTGCTGATCAGCGCCATCTTCAACGAGCCGAGGTAAGCGGCGATGTACAGTTCATCGTCGCCGAGCATGGCGTAGTTGCCGAGGTTGAGCAGCACTTGCAGCTTCTGGTCGACGAAGCTGTAGATCTCGGTGTACGGCGGAATGGCGACGTCGGCTTCGGCGAAGCTGATCTTCAGGACGATGAAGAACGGCAACATGAAGAACAGGAACAGCCAGATGAAGGGAACCCCGATGACCAACTGGCGGCCACCGGGAATTATTCGATTGAGGCGGCGTTTGAATTTGCGCATGTTCATGAGCGCAGTACCACGCCGCTGTCGTCTTCCCACCACACGTAGACCTGATCACCCCAGGTCGGACGTGCGCCACGGCGTTCGGCGTTGGCGACGAAGGACTGGACGATCTTGCCGCTCGGCAACTCCACGTAGAACACCGAGTGCCCGCCCAGGTAGGCAATGTCGTGTACCTTGCCGCTGGACCAGTTGTATTCGCAGGTCGGCATGGTTGGCGTCACCAACAGCTTTTCCGGACGGATCGCGTAGGTCACCGACTTGTCCTGCACCGAGGTGCTGATGCCGTGGCCGACATAGATCTGGCGGTCGAGGTCCTTGCAGGTGATGGTCGCATGCCCTTCGGCGTCGTCGATCACTTCACCGTCGAAGATGTTGACGTTGCCGATGAACTCGCAGACCAGGCGGCTGGTCGGGGTTTCGTAGATGTCGATCGGGCTGCCGATCTGGGCGATCCAGCCCAGGTGCATGATCGCGATGCGCTCGGCCATGGTCATGGCCTCTTCCTGGTCGTGGGTCACCATGACGCAGGTCACGCCCACGCGTTCGATGATTTCCACCAGTTCCAGTTGCATCTGCGAACGCAGCTTCTTATCCAGTGCCCCCATCGGTTCGTCGAGCAGCAGCAGCTTCGGTCGCTTGGCCAGCGAACGGGCCAGGGCCACGCGCTGGCGCTGACCACCGGACAACTGATGCGGCTTGCGCTTGGCGTACTGGGTCATCTGCACCAGCTTGAGCATGTCCGCCACCCGCGCATCGATTTCCGCAGCGGGCAACTTGTCCTGCTTGAGGCCGAAGGCGATGTTCTGCGCCACGGTCATGTGCGGGAACAGTGCGTAGGACTGGAACATCATGTTGATCGGCCGCTCGTAGGGCGGCATGTCGGTGATGTCCACGCCGTCGAGGAAAATGCGTCCTTCCGTCGGTCGTTCGAAGCCGGCAAGCATGCGCAGCAAGGTGGATTTGCCCGATCCCGATCCGCCGAGCAGGGCGAAGATCTCGCCTTTCTTGATTTCCAGGGACACATCGTCCACGGCAATCGTCTCGTCGAACTTCTTCGTGACCCGGTCGATTTTGACCAGCACCTGTTTAGGTGACTGGTCGCCCTCGAGGGCTTTCTTATAGGCGCCGGAGGCAACTGCCATTTACGAAACTCCCAAAAAAAAGAGTGCAGTTCGCTCAAGGTGAGCCAACCCTGAATAGTTTAAGTCTTGAAGCGCTATTTACCCGACTTGACCTTGGTCCAGCTGCGGGTCATCAAACGTTGAATGTTGGGTGGCAACTCGATGGACACGTAGGTTTTGTCGAGTACTTCCTGGGGTGGATAAACCGATTCGTCGGTGCGGATGTCCTGGTCCATCAGTTTGTCCGACGCCGGGTTCGGGTTGGCGTAACCGACGTAATCACTGACCTGCGCGATCACTTCAGGTTTCAACAGATAATTGATGAAGGTGTGGGCCTGCTTGACGTTGGCCGAGTCTTTCGGAATGGCCAGCATGTCGAACCACAGTGCGCCACCTTCCTTGGGAATCGAGTAGGCGATGTTCACGCCCTTCTTCGCTTCGGCCGCTCGGTTCCTGGCCTGGAAGATATCGCCGGAGAAACCGATGGCAACGCAGATATCGCCGTTGGCCAGGTCCGCGATGTATTTGGAAGAGTGGAAGTAAGTCACGTAAGGCCGCACCGCCAGCAGCTTGGCTTCGGCCTTCTTGTAGTCGTCAGGGTTGGTGCTGTTGGCATTCAGACCCATGTAGTTGAGGACCGTGGGCATCATTTCATCGGCGGAATCGAGGAACGCCACGCCACAGCTTTGCAGCTTCTTGATGTTCTGCGGCTCGAACACTGCGGCCCAGGAGTCGATCTTGTCGACGCCCAGCACGGCCTTGATCTTGTCGACGTTGTAGCCGATGCCGTTGGTGCCCCACAGGTACGGCACCGCGTACAGGTTGCCCGGATCGTTCTGTTCCAGGCGCTTGAGCAGCACCGGGTCGAGGTTGGAATAGTTCGGCAACTGCGACTTGTCGAGCTTCTGGAAAGCGCCGGCCTTGATCTGCTTGCCAAGGAAGTGGTTGGACGGCACGACCACGTCGTAACCGGTGCGCCCGGCCAGCAACTTGCCTTCCAGGGTTTCGTTGGAGTCGAACACGTCGTAGACCGGCTTGATCCCGGTCTCTTTCTGGAAGTCGGCCAGGGTCGTTTCCCCGATGTAATCCGACCAGTTATAAATATGCACGGTGCCGGCGGCCTGGGCACTGACAGCCATCGTCAGTCCGGTGCCGATCAGCAAGGCATTGCGCAACAAAGAAAAAATAGGCAAGTGGAGGTCCTCTAAAATTAGTTGGGCCCAAGTTGCCCCGCGTTACATGACAGTCGTACCTGCCCAGCAACAAAACCGGCGCGCAACTTACCCTCGAAAAACCGATCCAGCAAAACTTTCCGTCATTTATTTGCTCCTGTTGCCGTCGCCGCGTTGGCGGCGGCAACAGGAAACCGCTTCAAACCCGCTTATTTACCGGATTTGATCTTGGTCCAGCTGCGCGTCAGGATCCGCTGGGTCGCGGCCGGCAAGTCGGCAATCGCGTACAGCTTGGCCAGCACGTCGGCTGGTGGGTAGATGCCCGGGTCGCTGGTGATGTCCTTGTCCACCAGTTTGGTGGCTTCGGCGTTACCGTTAGGGAAGCGCACGGCGTTGGTGATTTCAGCCATGATTTCCGGCTTCTGCAGGAAGGTCATGAACTTGTAGGCACCCTCGACGTTTTCAGCATCCTTGGGGATGGCGACCATGTCGTAGAAGCTGCCGGCACCTTCTTTCGGAATGTTGTAGCTGACTTTCACCTTGTCGCCGGCTTCAGCCGCGCGGGACTTGGCCTGGTAGATGTCACCCGAGTAACCGACAGCCACGCAGATGTTGCCGTTGGCCAGGTCGGAGATGTACTTGGACGAGTGGAAGTAGCCCACCGAAGGACGGATTTTCAGGAACAGCGCTTCGGCTTCAGCCAGTTGTTTCTTGTCCTGGCTGTCGGTCGGATAGCCCAGGTAATGCAGCGCCACCGGAATCATCTCGGTTGGCGAATCGAGGAAGCTGATCCCGCACGACTTCAACTTGGCGGCGTTTTCAGGCTTGAACAGCAGGTCCCAGGAATTGGTCGGTGCATCGGCACCCAGTGCAGCCTTGACCTTGTCGGCGTTGAAGCCGATGCCGATCGAACCCCACATGTACGGGAAGGCGTGTTCGTTGCCCGGGTCGCTGACCGATACCGCCTTGAGCAGGTCGGTGTTCAGGTTTTTCCAGTTTGGCAGCTTGGACTTGTCCAGCTTCTGGTAGACGCCCGCCTTGATCTGCTTGGCCAGGAAGTTGTTCGACGGCACGACGACGTCGTAGCCGGACTTGCCCGCCAGCAACTTGGCTTCCAGGGTTTCGTTGCTGTCGAAGACGTCGTAGACCACCTTGATGCCCGACTCGTCTTCAAACTTCTTGATGGTGTCCGGAGCGATGTAATCGGACCAGTTATAGACGTGCAACACCTTGTCGTCCGCCTGCACCGCACCCGCCATCAATCCCATCAGGGACATGGCGAGGAGAGTCTTGCCAGCAAGCTTTTTTCCTAATGCCTTCATGCGTTAATGCTCCAAATTTTTCTTTTTTGAACCACTTTGTTCAGCGGCCGAACCCGGACAACTGGAACCGCGGCTAGTCTGGCAAGATCCGAGGCGGTCTTTCAAGGAAAGGCCACCCTTTATGGCTGCCCTGAGCGAAAGTTTCATGTCTCCCGCTCAGAGCCTAGCACTTAGCCCTGCAACGCACTCAGGGTCAGGTCAAGGCACTTGCGCGCCTTCTCGACCAGCTCATCGATTTCCGCCTTGGTGATCACCAGCGGTGGAGCGATGATCATGGTGTCGCCCACGGCGCGCATGATCAGGCCGTTGTCGAAGCAGAACTGGCGGCAGATCATGCCGACGCCCTTGCCTTCGTAACGCTTGCGCGTGGCCTTGTCCTGTACCAGCTCGATCGCCCCCAGCAGACCGACCCCACGCACTTCCCCCACCAACGGGTGATCGTTCAGTTCCCACAGACGTTTCTGCAAATAAGGTGCCGTTTCTGCGTGAACGCGTTCGATAATTTTTTCGTCGCGCATGATGCGGATGTTTTCCAGGGCCACGGCGGCGGCCACCGGGTGCCCGGAGTAGGTGAAACCGTGGTTGAAGTCGCCGCCCTCGTTGAGCACCGCCACCACTTCGTCGCGCACGATCAGGCCACCCATGGGGATGTAGCCGGAGGTCAGGCCTTTGGCGATGGTCATCATGTCGGGCTTGAGGCCGTAGAAATCGGTACCGAACCACTCACCGGTGCGACCGAAGCCACAGATCACTTCGTCCGCCACGAACAGGATGTCGTACTTGGCGAGGATCTCCTTGATGCGCGGCCAGTAGGTCTCTGGCGGAATGATCACGCCACCGGCACCCTGGATCGGCTCGGCAATGAATGCACCGACGTTGTCCACGCCCACTTCGAGAATTTTCTCTTCCAGCTGGTTGGCTGCCCACACACCGAACTCTTCCGGCGTCATGTCGCCGCCTTCGCCGAACCAGTACGGCTGGGCGATGTGAACGATGCCCGGAATCGGCAGGTCGCCCTGCTCGTGCATGTAGGTCATGCCACCCAGGCTCGCGCCGGCCACGGTGGAACCGTGATAGCCGTTCTTGCGGCTGATGATGACTTTCTTGTTCGGCTGGCCCTTGATCGCCCAATAGTGGCGGACCATGCGCAGCATTGTGTCGTTGCCTTCGGAACCGGAGCCAGTGAAGAACACGTGGTTCATGCCCTGCGGCGCGATGTCGGCGATGGCCTTGGACAGCTCCAGGACCGGCGGGTGAGCGGTCTGGAAGAACAGGTTGTAATAAGGCAGCTCGCGCATTTGCTTGCTGGCCGCATCGGCCAGTTCATCACGACCGTAACCGATCGCCACACACCACAGGCCGGCCATGCCGTCGAGAATCTTGTTGCCTTCGCTGTCCCACAGGTAGACACCCTTGGCATTGGTGATGATCCGCGGGCCTTTTTCTTTCAGCTGCTTGAAGTCGCTGAACGGCGCCAGGTGGTGATCATTGCTCAGGGTTTGCCATTCACGGGTTTGCGGGTTGTTGCTGGTCATACGAATCTCCTAAAAAATCCAGGTGAAAGCGCTGCCCGACAGCGGCAGCGCCCGGCGCATCAGACGGCGAAGAGCAGGAATTCCCGTTCCCACGAACTGATGACGCGCTTGAAGTTTTCATGCTCGGCCCGCTTGACCGCGACGTAGCCAGTGATGAAATTTTTGCCCAGGTAGCGTTCGATGGTCGCGCTGTTTTCCATGCGTTCGAGCGCGTCCTCGATGGTCAGTGGCAGGCGCAGGTTGCGGCGTTCATAGCCGCGCCCCACCACCGGCGCACTCGGGTTCATGCCTTCGACCATGCCGATGTAGCCGCAGAGCAGGCTCGCGGCGATGGCCAGGTAAGGGTTGGCGTCGGCGCCCGGCAGGCGGTTTTCCACCCGACGGTTTTGCGGACCGGCATCCGGAACCCGCAGGCCCACGGTGCGATTCTCTTCACCCCACTCCACGTTCACCGGTGCCGAGGTGTCCGGCAGGAAGCGGCGGAACGAGTTGACGTTCGGCGCGAACAGCGGCAACAACTCGGGAATCAGCTTCTGCAGGCCACCGATGTGGTGCAGGAACAGCTGGCTCATGGTCCCGTCTTCATTGGAAAAGATGTTCTTGCCGGTCTCGATGTCGATGATGCTTTGGTGCAGGTGCATCGCGCTGCCCGGCTCGCCGGTCATGGGTTTGGCCATGAAGGTGGCCGCCACGTCGTGCTTGAGTGCGGCTTCGCGCATGGTGCGCTTGAACACCAGGATCTGGTCGGCCAGGGACAGGGCATCGCCATGACGGAAGTTGATTTCCATCTGCGCCGTGCCGTCCTCGTGGATCAGCGTGTCGAGGTCCAGTTCCTGCAATTCGCACCAGTCATAGACGTCTTCGAACAACGGATCGAACTCGTTCGCCGCTTCGATGGAGAACGACTGGCGACCGATTTCCGGGCGCCCGGAACGGCCGATGGGCGGCTGCAACGGATAGTCCGGGTCATCGCTGCGCTTGGTCAGGTAGAACTCCATCTCCGGCGCCACGATCGGCTGCCAGCCCTTGTCGGCATAGAGCTTGAGGACCTTCTTGAGCACGTTGCGCGGCGACAGCTCGATCGGGTTGCCTTGCTTGTCATAGGTGTCGTGGATCACTTGGGCAGTGGGCTCGATGGCCCAGGGCACCAGGTAAACCGCGTTCTGGTCGGGACGGCAGACCATGTCGATGTCCGCCGGGTCGAGCAGTTCGTAATAGATGTCGTCTTCGACATAGTCGCCGGTCACGGTCTGTAACAGAACGCTCTCGGGCAGGCGCATGCCTTTTTCGGCGATGAACTTGTTGGTCGGCGAAATCTTGCCCCGGGTGATCCCGGTCAAGTCGGCGATCATGCATTCGACTTCTGTGATCTTGTGGTCTTTCAACCAATCGGTGAGCTGGTCGAGGTTGTGACTCATAAATGCCTCTAGGCTTTGAGTTTCCTGGCTATCGCAAGCCAGGCGATGTTTTGACGCATCGGCGTCGCGTTGAAATGTAGGTCAACGACAGGCTATCGTGTTTTCACCCAAGTGCACGGCGCGTGCCGGGCGTGCAGAATCGCGAGCGCGGGCGTGCCGCGGATCGCCAGGCCGCCATTGTGAATCGGTTCTATATTGAAAGGAGTAACCGTAATGGGGGTGCCATCGGTGCCGTCCAGAATATCGGACGCCAGCGCCGGTTTGATCAGGGACGCAGAAATCGCCGTCAAGCCCGAAGCCGCTGCGCCCAGGGTGCGAACATTCGTATCGTCACTCATGTGAGAGGCATGCGGACCGTTCTGCTTGAAGCATTCGGTGATGCCGATTAACGGCAGGCGAGACATGAAGCACCCCGGTATTATTGCTGTTATGGGTTTGAATCGAGCTTAGCCTTGTTCATTTTTTTACACAACACCCCCGTAAAAAATACAACACGGCCCGCTCAAGCCCGCAGCCGGGCAAGCGCTCGAAGGCATAAAAACGCCCCAAAGTGCTTCAAAAAAGCCTCACGAGCGCTTTTTTAGGGCAAAAACGCCCTCGCTTGACTTCGGCATGCCGTTCGGGTTGACTGGAATCCGAAGAGATCAATGATTGATATTTTTAACAACAAAGGTGTTGCATCATGTCGGTACCCCCGCGTGCCGTTCAGCTTAACGAAGCGAACGTGTTCCTTAAGGAACATCCTGAGGTTCTGTACGTTGACCTTCTGATTGCGGATATGAATGGTGTGGTGCGCGGCAAGCGCATCGAACGCACCAGCCTCCACAAGGTTTACGAGAAAGGCATCAACCTGCCGGCCTCCCTATTTGCCCTGGATATCAACGGCTCTACGGTGGAAAGCACCGGCCTGGGCCTGGACATCGGTGATGCTGACCGAATCTGCTATCCAATCCCCGACACCCTGTGCAATGAGCCCTGGCAGAAGCGCCCGACCGCGCAACTGCTGATGACCATGCACGAACTCGAAGGTGAACCCTTCTTCGCCGACCCGCGCGAAGTCCTGCGACAAGTTGTTACCAAGTTCGACGAGCTGGGCCTGACCATCTGCGCCGCCTTCGAGCTGGAGTTCTACCTGATCGACCAGGAGAACGTGAACGGTCGTCCGCAACCGCCTCGCTCGCCGATTTCCGGCAAACGCCCGCACTCGACACAGGTCTACCTGATCGACGACCTCGACGAATACGTCGATTGCCTCCAGGACATCCTCGAAGGTGCGAAGGAGCAAGGCATCCCGGCCGACGCCATCGTCAAGGAAAGTGCCCCGGCGCAGTTCGAAGTGAACCTGCACCACGTGGCCGACCCGATCAAGGCCTGCGACTACGCGGTCCTGCTCAAGCGCCTGATCAAAAACATCGCCTACGACCATGAAATGGACACCACCTTCATGGCCAAGCCTTACCCGGGCCAGGCAGGCAACGGCCTTCACGTCCACATTTCGATACTCGACAAAGACGGCAAGAATATTTTTGCCAGCGAGGATCCCGAGCAGAACGCCGCGCTACGTCACGCGATCGGCGGTGTGCTCGAGACCCTGCCCGCGCAGATGGCTTTCCTCTGCCCGAACGTCAACTCGTACCGTCGTTTCGGCGCCCAGTTCTACGTGCCGAACTCGCCGTGCTGGGGCTTGGATAACCGCACCGTTGCGATCCGTGTGCCGACCGGCTCCGCCGATGCGGTGCGCATCGAGCACCGCGTGGCCGGCGCCGACGCCAACCCGTACCTGCTGATGGCTTCGGTCCTGGCCGGCGTGCACCACGGCCTGACCAACAAGATCGAGCCGGGCGCGCCCGTGGAAGGCAACTCCTACGAGCAGAACGAGCAGAGCCTGCCGAACAACCTGCGCGATGCATTGCGCGAGCTGGACGACAGCGAAGTCATGGCCAAGTACATCGATCCGAAGTACATCGATATCTTCGTGGCCTGCAAGGAAAGCGAGCTGGAGGAGTTCGAACACTCCATCTCCGACCTTGAGTACAACTGGTACCTGCATACCGTGTAAGCGATTGCAGTCAGGAAAAACGCCGCAGGCCTCACAACCTGCGGCGTTTTTTTATGGGTTTCTTTCATTGGGCACGAGACGGCCGCCATCGCGAGCAGGCTCGCTCCCACATGAGAACGCATTTCCAATGTGGGAGCGAGCCTGCTCGCGATGGTGGCCCACAAGACAACACAGATGCCTGCTCGTACAATGCCCGCTGCCCCGCAGGAGAGCCCAATGACACGCGCCGCCACCCCACGCAAACCCCGCGCAGCCAGCCAGGCGCGGATCGATTCGATACTCGATGCCGCCCGCACGCTGCTGGCCGCCGAGGGCGTGGCCAGCCTGTCGATCTACAGCGTGGCCGAGCGTGCACAGATTCCGCCCTCCTCCGTCTACCACTTCTTCGCCAGCGTCCCGGCGTTGCTCGAAGCGCTGACCGCCGACGTCCACGCCGCCTTTCGCGCCTGCCTGCAAGCGCCCATCGACCACGCGACGCTCAAGGACTGGCGCGACCTGTCGCGGCTGGTGGAGCAACGGATGCTCGACATCTACGACGAAGACGCCGCCGCCCGCCAACTGATCCTCGCCCAGCACGGGCTGACCGAAGTCACCCAGGCCGACCGCCAGCACGACATCGAGCTGGGCGACCTGATGCACAAGCTGTTCGACCATCACTTCGAACTGCCAAGGTTGCCCGGCGATGTCGACGTGTTTGCCCTGGCCATGGAGCTGGGCGACCGCGTCTACGCCCGCTCGGTGCAGCAGCACGGGCAGATCACCCCGCGCATGGCCGAGGAAGGCATGCGGGTGTTCGATGCATACCTGGGGCTGTATTTGCCGCCTTATCTGCCCAAGCGCTGATATTTCTGCAGGTCTGACGGGCCTCTTCGCGAGCAAGCCCGCTCCGCCCGACTGAATCACACGCATAAAAAACCCCGAAGGGCTCAAGCCTTTCGGGGCTGTGCGTACCGCATGCGATCACAACTTGGCGATCGACACCTCGGTGGATTTCACAAACGCAATCACTTCACTGCCGACCACCAGTTCCAGCTCTTTCACCGAGCGGGTGGTGATCACCGACGTGACGATGCCGGAAGCGGTCTGTACGTCGATTTCCGACAGCACGTCGCCGAGTACGATTTCCTTGATCGAGCCTTTGAACTGGTTACGAACGTTGATGGCTTTGATAGTCATGATGTTGATTCCTGTCGTGGGATGAGGCTTGAGTTATTGAGCCCAACGCAGCTGCGTGGGCAAGGGTGAAACAGGTTCCGGTTCCGGCGGTTCGCCGGGCAGCGCGAGGACGCGATTGAGGACTTCGGTTTCCAGCGCCGCCAGCCGATGGGAGCCACGGACCCGGGGGCGCGGCAGTTCCACATGCAGGTCGAGGCCGACTTCGCCGTCTTCGATCAGGATCACCCGATCGGCAATCGCCACCGCCTCACTGACGTCGTGGGTCACCAGCAACACGGTGAAGCCATGCTGCTGCCAGAGCCGCTCGATCAGTTGCTGCATTTCGATACGGGTCAGGGCATCCAGCGCCCCCAGTGGCTCATCGAGCAGCAGCAGGCGCGGTTGATGGATCAGCGCGCGGGCCAGGGCCACCCGTTGTTTCTGGCCGCCGGACAGCGCCGCCGGCCATTCATTGGCGCGGTCCGCGAGACCGACCGACTCGAGCGCTTGCAGCGCCTGGGGCCGCCAATCGCCCGTCAGCCCAAGCCCCACGTTGTCGATGATCTTTTTCCACGGCAGCAGGCGCGCTTCCTGGAACATCAACCGCGTGTCTTCCCGGGCGTCGCTCAGCGGCGCGGAGCCGGCCAGCAACTCGCCGCCCGTGGGCTTGTCGAGGCCGGCGAGCAAACGCAGCAAGGTGCTTTTGCCGCAACCGCTGCGCCCGACCACGGCGACGAACTGGCCAGCGGGGATGTGCAGGTCGATCTCGCGCAGTACTTGTCGCGAACCAAAGGTTTTCTGCAGCTTGCGCACCGCCAGCGGAATACCGCGCAGCAGGCGTGGAGGTTGTTGAGCGGTCATGCGGCACCTCCCTTGGCGACCTGATAGGCCGGATGCCAGCGTAGCCATACGCGCTCCAGGCCACGGGCCGCGAGGTCGGCCAGCTTGCCGAGCACCGCGTACATCAGAATTGCCAGCACCACCACGTCGGTCTGCAGGAACTCCCGGGCATTCATCGCCAGGTAGCCGATGCCGGAGCTGGCGGAGATGGTTTCGGCGACGATCAGGGTCAACCACATGAAGCCCAGAGCGAAGCGCACGCCGACCAGGATCGAAGGCAGCGCACCCGGCAGAATCACCTGGCGGAACAGGCTGAAACCGGACAAGCCGTAGCTGCGCGCCATTTCCACCAGCGCCGGGTCGACGTTGCGGATGCCGTGATAGGTGTTGAGGTAGATCGGGAACAAGGTGCCCAATGCCACCAGGAAGATCTTCGCCGACTCATCGATGCCAAACCACAGGATCACCAGCGGAATCAGCGCCAGGTGCGGCACGTTGCGAATCATCTGCACCGAACTGTCGAGCAGGCGTTCACCCCATTTCGACAGGCCGGTGATGAAGCCCAACGCCAGGCCGATGCCGCCGCCAATGGCAAAACCCAGCGCCGCGCGCCAGCCACTGATTGCCAGGTGCGTCCAGATTTCACCGCTGCTTACCAGGCTCACCCCGGCCTCGATCACCGCGATGGGGGCCGGCAGGATTCGGGTCGACAACCAGCCCGCCGACACCGACAACTGCCACACCGCCAGCAGCAACACCGGCAACGCCCAGGGCGCCAGGTTGTGGATAATTTTCTTCATGGCGCGCCTCAGCTCTGGGACGCGGCTTTGGGCAGCACATCGTTGGCGATCATCTCGCCGAACGGGCTGACGTACCCGGCACCTTTCGGCAACTCGGGACGCTCGATGTCCAGATGCGGGAACAGCAGCTCGGCGACACGGTACGACTCTTCCAGGTGTGGATAACCGGAAAAGATGAACGTATCGATGCCCAGGTCCGCGTACTCCTTGACGCGAGCGGCCACGGTGGGACCGTCGCCGACCAGCGCCGTGCCCGCGCCACCGCGCACCAGGCCGACGCCGGCCCACAGGTTCGGGCTGACTTCGAGGTTGTCGCGACTGCCGCCATGCAGGGCCGCCATGCGCTGCTGGCCGACCGAATCGAAACGCGCCAGGGAGGCCTGGGCTCGGGCAATGGTGTCGTCGTCCAGGTGCGAGATCAGGCGATCCGCCGCTTGCCAGGCTTCGGCATTGGTTTCCCGAACGATCACGTGCAGACGAATGCCGAAACGCACGGTGCGTCCCAGTTTCGCGGCTTTCGCCCGCACTTGTTCGATTTTCTCGGCCACGGCGACCGGTGGCTCGCCCCAGGTCAGGACCATCTCCACCTGCTCCGCCGCAAGATCCTGCGCCGCTTCCGAAGAGCCGCCGAAGTACAGCGGCGGACGCGGTTGCTGGATCGGCGGATAGAGCAGCTTGGCGCCCTTCACGCTGATGTGCTGACCGTCGTAGTCCACGGTTTCGCCTTCCAGCACGCGCCGCCAGATCCGGGTGAACTCCACCGAGGCCTGGTAGCGCTCTTCATGACTGAGGAACAAACCGTCGCCGGCCAATTCTTCCGGATCGCCACCCGTCACCAGGTTGAACAGCGCGCGCCCACCGGACAGACGATCCAGGGTCGCCGCCTGACGCGCCGCCACCGTTGGGGAAATGATCCCGGGGCGCAGGGCGACAAGGAATTTCAGACGCTGGGTCACCGGGATCAGCGACGCGGCCACCAGCCACGAGTCTTCGCAGGAACGACCGGTCGGGATCAGCACCCCGCCGAAGCCCAGGCGATCCGCCGCCTGCGCAATCTGCTGCAAGTAGCCGTGGTCAACGGCGCGAGCGCCTTCGGCGGTGCCAAGGTAATGGCCGTCGCCGTGGGTAGGCAGGAACCAGAAAATACTGAGGCTCATGGAGTGGTCTCCTTGGGGAATCGAGTTACTGCGCCTTGGCAACGGCGGCCGGTGGTGTCCAGATCACGTCTTTGATGCTCAACGGCTTGGGAATCAGCTTGAGCTGGTAGAAGCTGTCAGCGATTTTCTGTTGCGCGGCGACCACTTCAGGGGTCAGGAACAGCGCGCCATAACCCTGGCGTTTCACCGAAGTCAGGGTGATCTCCGCCGGCAGGCCGAGCAGTGGTGCGACCTGCTTGGTCACGTCTTCAGGGTTGGCCTTGGACCATTCGCCGACGGCGCGCACTTCGTCCACGAGGGTTTTGATCACCTCGGGATTTTTCTGTGCATAGGGCTTGGTGGCGAGGTAGAACTGGTGGTTGTCGACGATGCCCTGGCCATCGCGCAGGGTGTGCGCTTGCAGTTGCTGTTCGGCAGCGGCCTGGTAAGGGTCCCAGATCACCCAGGCATCGACGCTGCCACGCTCGAATGCGGCGCGGGCATCGGCCGGCGGCAGGAACACGGTCTGGATATCGGTGTATTTGAGGCCGGCGTCTTCCAGTGCGCGAACCAGCAGGTAATGCACGTTGGAGCCTTTGTTGAGCGCGACTTTCTTGCCCTTGAGGTCCTTCACCGATTTGATCGGCGAGTCCTTGGGCACCAGGATCGCTTCGCTGTGCGGCGCTGGCGGTTCGTAGGCCACGTAGAGCAGATCGGCACCGGCGGCCTGGGCGAACACAGGCGGTGTCTCGCCGGTCACGCCAAAGTCGATGGAGCCAACGTTCAGACCCTCGAGCAGTTGCGGGCCGCCGGGGAATTCAGTCCATTGCACGTCCACGCCTTGGGCGGCGAGGCGTTTTTCCAGCGTACCCTTGGCCTTGAGCAGCACCAGGGTGCCGTACTTCTGATAACCGATTCGCAGGGTCTCGGCTTGAGCTTGAGTAATGGCGCCGAAGGACACAGCCGCAACAAACAGAGCGACCAGCCCGCGACGCAAAATGACAGTGCGCATAGCGCTCTCCTTTTTGCAGTTGGGTTTTGGCTGCACCTGCTTGGCCGTTGACGGCTGAGTAAGGTGAGTACATCGAATTCGAGTGTTGCTCAAATGCTCCAGCGAGCACTCAACAGACGGTCGTTCAACAGGTTCGGATCGAGCGGCTTGGGCCGTCGGGCCATGGCGCCGAAGAACAGTTCCAGCGACTCGTTCAAGCGTTGTTCCAGCTCCGGCGCCAGTTGCGCCGCAGCACTGCCTTCGCCGTAGGCAATCTGGGTATCGACGGCGAAAATCCCCTGCAGCAGCTCATCGGCCTTTAACGCCGACAACACCGGCTTGAGGGCGTAATCCACCGCCAACATGTGGGCGATGCTGCCGCCGGTCGCCATGGGCAACACCACCTTGTGTGCCAATGCACGCTCGGGCAGCAGGTCCAGCACAGTCTTCAATGCGCCGGAGAACGAAGCCTTGTACACCGGGGTGGCAATCAACAGGCCGTCGGCGTTTTCGATCTGTTGCAACAGATCAAGCACTTTCGGGCTGTCGAACCGTGCGTGCAGCAAGTCCTCGGCCGGGAAGTCCCGTACCTGGTAACTCACCACTTCCACACCCTGCGCTTGCAACCAGCGTTGGGAGCGTTCCAGCAGCACCCCGGAACGGGAGCGTTGGCTGGGACTGCCACCGAGTGAGACGACCAGCATTTCAGACGATTCCTTGAACGGTGCAGGCGATTCGCAGTGTGCGATCTCGCTTCGATGGAGAGACCTTAACAGGTGATTCATATATCTTTAAATCATATTTATTCATTTGGTTATACGATAAAGAGATATGAATTCCAACGCTTTCCAGGCATAAAAAAAGGCCGTCGAAACGGCCGGAAATCCCCTGCTTTGTCGGTACTGATCATTTCCCCTGTGGAAGCGAGCAGGCTCGCTCCCACGGGTACGGCTTAACGGTTCGGTTGCGGCGTCAGGCGCAGGTACGGCTTCACTGCGCGATAGCCTTTGGGGAAGCGCTGCTTGATTTCGTCTTCATCCTTGAGCGACGGCACGATCACGACCTCGTCACCGTCCTGCCAGTTGGCCGGAGTCGCCACCTTGTAGTTGTCGGTCAGCTGCAGCGAATCGATCACCCGCAGGATTTCATTGAAGTTGCGACCGGTGCTCGCCGGGTAGGTGATGGTCAGCCGAACTTTCTTGTTCGGGTCGATCACGAACAGCGAACGCACGGTCAGGGTGTCGCTGGCGTTGGGGTGGATCAGGTCGTACAAGTCCGACACCTTGCGGTCGGCGTCGGCCAGGATCGGGAAGTTGACGAGGGTGTTCTGGGTTTCGTTGATGTCGTCGATCCACTTGTGGTGCGAGTCCACCGGGTCGACGGACAACGCGATGGCCTTGACCCCACGCCGGGTGAACTCGTCCTTGAGCTTGGCGGTGAAGCCCAGCTCGGTGGTGCACACCGGGGTGAAGTCCGCCGGGTGGGAAAACAGCACGCCCCAACTATCGCCCAGCCATTCATGGAAACGGATAGTGCCAGCGCTGGAATCCTGTTCGAAATCGGGGGCGATGTCGCCGAGTCTGATGCTCATGATGGGCTCCTGATGAGTGTGGTGTAGAACTCAACTGTAGCCCGTATTCTGGATCTGATAAAAAGAATAAATAAAGACATTATTAGATCTTTAAAGAATATTAAAGATCTGTTCACTGGACCTGCCCGGCCATCGCGAGGACTATCGCGCTCGAGGTTCGAGAAGGCCTTGAGTTGCTGCAAAGAGGGATTTCAGTGCGGGATTACGGGGGTGACCCCGTGCTGGAATGCAAAAGCCCCGCCCGGCGTGATGCCGGGCGGGGCTTTTTTTCAGCGGTTACGCGAGCGCTATTACAACAGCGGGATCGAGTAGCTGAGGATCAGGCGGTTTTCGTCCTGGTCGCGCTGACCTGGGATGCCACTGCGCCACGAAGCGTTTTTCCACATGAAGCCAACGTTTTTCAGCGGACCTTCTGGCACAACGTAAGCAACAGTCAGGTCACGTTCCCACTCACTGTTGTTGTTGCCCGCAGGCACAGTAGCGCTCTGACGGTTAGTATCGATGTCGCTACCACGCAGGTAAACCATACCGGCTGTCAGGCCAGGAACGCCAACCTTGGCGAAGTCATACGAGTAGCGAGCCTGCCAGGTTTTCTCGCCGGCACGGTTGAACTTCTGGATCTGCATGTCGGTGATGGTGTAGTTCGAAGAACCGTCACCCTGATTCAGCCAAGGGAAGTCGCTGCTGCCGTTGCTGACCTGGTAGCCGCCACCGAAGGTGTGACCGGCAACGGTGTACAGGAACAGGCCGCTGTACAGGTTGTTGTCGACCTTGCCTTTGCCGGTGCCAGTGCTGCTGTAGTTACCGGTGCTGTAGTACAGCGGGTCGTGACCGTTTGCGCCGTCATCCGAGCTGTTGAAGTAACGGAAATCGGACTTCAGCACGCCTGGACCGATTGCCCAGTTGTGTACCAGACCCAGGAAGTGCTGCTTGTAGAAGTCTTCCAGGTTGCCGTAGTAGTACTGGGCGGTCAGATCCTTGGTGATCTTGTAGTCGCCACCGGCGTAGATGAACTTGTTGCTATCGCGACCACTCGCGCTGCGGGCGTTGGCACCAGCGATGCTCATTTGCTCGTTGTTGCTGGAGTTACGACCTTTCACGGCTTCGATCTGACCGCCCACCAGGGTCAGGTCCTTGATGTCGCCGGAAGTGATCTGGCCACCCTGCCAGGTTTGTGGCAGCAGACGACCGTCGTTGGTCACGATCACCGGGTTCTTCGGCTGCAGGGTACCCAGCTTCAGTTCGGTCTGGGAGATCTTGGCTTTGGCAGTCAGGCCCAGGCTGGAGAAGTTATCAACCGCTTCGCCGTTGGATTTGCTTGGGAAAACGGTGCCGCCGTAGGAGCCATAGCTCGTCGCGGAAGCAGCAGTGCCACCGTTGGTGCCGCCGCCCGAATCCAGACGTACGCCCAACAGGCCAATGGCGTCGATACCGAAGCCTACGGTGCCCTGGGTGTAGCCGGAGGTGAAACGCAGATCGAAGCCTTGGCCCCACTCTTCGTTCTTGTTCGCGCCAGTGCCGTTGCGGTTATCGGTGTTGATGTAGAAGTTACGCAGGCCCAGAGTGGCCTTGCTGTCTTCGATGAAACCGGCGGCGCCTGCCTGCTGCGCCAAAACCCCTACGGCCACAGCCAGGGCCAAGGTGGACTTGTTCATTGTTTCGCTCCTCTCGTTTCTAATTCTTGTGTTCCTGGTCCTGGGTCGTGCGCCCGGGATCCTAAGATGCGCGATTAGCGCCGTACCGTGACCGATAAGTCAATCGTAACCACATATGTCTACGACCAAGGTCTAATCGCCGTGATGTTGGTCCTTTCAGGGTAATGACTTTTTCATAAACCCAAAAAGAATTGTTTCATCAGTTTTCATATCGTTCAGGAATATGACTTTGTGCGCTTTGCCTGAACCGGACACAGCATATCGGCACCCAAGCTAATCTCTAAATAGTATTTGTCGGACTTTTCTTAGATCGATTGGCTTTTGATCCGTACGTTTAACGTCAACCCCTATCGAAAAGGCGACGCGATCATGGCGAAGCGCGCATGATCCACAGCGAATGTTACAGTTTGTGTATCGGTTGAATTTTTGTTTGGGCCCCGGCACGTCCGCCCATCGGCGCACTTTACGAGAAAACGATTGGCGAAAAATTGATCAACGTCGTTTCCGTGTCGATCCGCAAGGAGTAATCCGCAATGTTGGGACTGCCGTGAGCGGTGGGAGCCAGCCTGCTCGCGATGAGCCTGAGATCACACGGGGGTCAGGCGCCCGCCTTATCGTTGACGAACTTCGCGAGCAGGCTCGCTCCCACAGGAAGGCCCGGCGTCAGGTTGCCTGTGGGGACGCCTTCGCGGGCCAGCCCGCTTCCCCACAGGAATACCTTCGGCTCAGAGCGCTTTTTCGAAGATCTTCGAATTACGCTGATAGTTGTACAGCGACGCCCGTGCCGAGGGCAGGCGCTCGACGCTGCTGGGCGCGAACCCGCGTTCGCGGAACCAGTGGGCCGTGCGTGTGGTGAGGACGAACAGCGTCTTCAAGCCCTGGGCCCGGGCGCGGGTCTCGATGCGTTCGAGCAACTCATCGCCACGGCCACCATGGCGGTACTCCGGGTTCACCGCCAGGCATGCCAGCTCCCCGGCATCGGAATCGGCAATCTGATACAGCGCCGCGCAGGCGATGATCATGCCTTCGCGCTCGACCACGCTGAACTGCTCGATCTCGCGTTCCAGCACTTCACGCGAGCGACGCACCAGAATCCCCTGCTCTTCCAGCGGACTGATCAGGTCGAGCAATCCACCGACGTCTTCAATCGCCGCCTCGCGCACCACCTCGAATTGCTCTTGCGCCACCAGCGTGCCGCCACCGTCACGGGTGAACAGCTCGGTCAACAGCGCGCCATCTTCGGCGTAACTGACGATATGGCTGCGCGCCACACCACCCCGGCAGGCCTCCGCCGCCGCATCCAGCAGCTCTGCCTGATAGTTGCTGCCCAGGCGTTGCAAATGCGCTGGCACTTGTTGCGGGCGCAGTTCACGGACCAGGCGACCGTTTTCATCGATCAAGCCCGGGTCGGCACCGAACAGCAGCAACTTGTCGGCCCCCAGGTCGATGGCCGCGCGGGTGGCGACGTCTTCGCAGGCCAGGTTGAAGGTTTCACCGGTCGGCGAGTAGCCCAGCGGCGACAACAGCACGATGGAGCGCTCGTCCAGCAGGCGATTGATACCCTTGCGGTCGACCCGACGCACTTCGCCGGTGTGGTGATAGTCGACGCCTTCGAGGACCCCGATCGGGCGGGCGGTCACCAGGTTGCCGCTGGCCACCCGAAGGCGCGAGCCCTGCATCGGCGACGACGCCATGTCCATCGACAGCCGCGCCTCGATGGCGATGCGCAGTTGGCCGACGGCATCGATCACACACTCTAGGGTCGCCGCATCGGTGATGCGCATGCCGTGGTGATAGTGCGGGGTCAGGCCGCGCGCGGCGAGGCGGGCTTCGATCTGCGGGCGGGAGCCGTGGACCAGCACCAGGCGCACGCCGAGGCTGTGCAACAGCACCAGGTCGTGGACGATATTGCCGAAGTTCGGGTGTTCGACACCGTCCCCGGGCAGCATGACGACAAAGGTGCAATCGCGGTGGGCGTTGATGTAAGGGGAAGCGTGGCGAAGCCAATTAACGTAGTCGGGCATGAACCTGGGCCTGTAACAAAGAGCAGCCAAAAAAAGGGCGGAACGGAAAACGCACAGCGGGCTGATGGTTATCGTCGGAACAGGCTTGGCGACACGCGCGCTCTCCTCATGAATACGGGTTGGGACATCGGCAATTTACCGGGCAATTTGCCCCCACAGGGATTGCATTCAACCGACCGAGACTGATGTTTCGGCCGGCGTCAGGCAGTAATGCTCGATCAACTGACGTAATAGATGCACGGTAGGTTGCAAACGTGACATTTCGAGGTATTCCCCCGGTTGGTGTGCACAGGCAATGTCACCTGGGCCCAGTACCACGGTCTCGCAGCCAAGACGCTGAAGATAAGGTGCTTCGGTGCCGAATGCCACCGCTTCGGCGCGGTGGCCGGTCAGCTTTTCGGCGATCCTCACCAGTTCGGCATCCTCCGCCTGTTCGAAGGGTGGCACGGCGGGGAACAACGGCGCGTAGTCGATCTTGACCTGATGCCGCTCCGCCACCGGCTTGAGCCGCTGCAGAATTTCCCCGCGCAGAACCTGGGGGTCCATGCCCGGCAAGGGGCGCAGGTCGAACTCCAGCGAACACTGACCACAAATGCGATTGGGGTTATCGCCGCCATGGATGCAGCCGAAATTCAGGGTCGGCATCGGCACGCCGAACTGCGGATTGCGGAATTCACGCTGCCACAGCAGGCGCAGGCCTCGCAGTTCGCCCATGGCATCGTGCATCGCTTCCAGGGCACTGTGACCCAGGCGAGGGTCCGAGGAATGCCCGCTCTGACCGAGGATGTCGATGCGTTCCATCATGATGCCCTTGTGCATGCGGATCGGCCGCAGCCCGGTCGGCTCGCCGATCACCGCGGCGCGACCCAGCGGCCGCCCGGCTTCAGCCAGGGCTCGGGCACCGGACATCGAACTTTCTTCATCGCAGGTGGCCAGGATCAGCAGCGGTTGCTTGAACGGCTGGTCGAGCAGGGGTTTGACCGCTTCGATGGCGAGCGCGAAAAAACCTTTCATGTCGCAACTGCCCAGGCCGATCCAGCGCCCGTCGGCTTCGGTCAATTTCAATGGATCGGTTTGCCACAACGCGCCATCGAACGGCACCGTGTCGCTGTGCCCCGCCAGTACCAGGCCGCCGGGGCCGGACCCGTAACTGGCGAGCAGGTTGAACTTGCCCGGGCTGACCGGCTGGATGTCACAGGCAAACCCCAGATCGCTCAGCCACGCGGCCAGCAGGTCGATCACCGGACGATTGCTCTGATCGAGGCTGGCCTGGGTGCAACTGACCGAGGGCGTGGCAATCAGCGCAGCGAACTGATCTTTCATGGAAGGCAAAGGCATCGCTGACTCCGACTGGCGAATTGAGGTCCATCATAGAACCATCCGGCGACAGGAATAAACCGTCGCCCGGCGGAGCAGGGTCGAGTCCTGTACACTGCACGACCTTGGCAGCCTCTCATTCCCCCGGCTGCGCTCCCGATCCTGGATTTTCCGGCCATGCAGAAAGAAACCGAAATCAAACTCCGCGTCAGCCGCGAAACCCTCGCCGCCCTGCGCGAGCACCCGCTCCTGAAAAAACGCAACAAAAATGGCTGGGAACGCCGTGAACTGATGAACCAGTACTTCGACACGCCCGAGCGCGACCTGGCCCGTGCCAAGGTGGCCCTGCGCCTGCGTCGCGACGGTGACGAGGTGATCCAGACCCTCAAGACACGTGGCCAGAGCGTCGCCGGCTTGTCGGAGCGCAACGAATACGATTGGAACCTGCCCAAAGCCAAGCTCGACGTGAAAAAACTCGACGGCGAATGCTGGCCGCAGCAACTGGCCGAGCTGGACAAGAAAACCCTGAAGCCGATCTTCACCACCGATTTCGTTCGCGAGCGAGCGGAAATCGCCTGGGGCCGTGGCAAGGCCAAAGTGGTCATCGAAGCCGCGCTGGACCTCGGCCATGTGGTGGTCGGCAAGCAGAAAGAAGAAATCTGCGAGCTGGAGCTCGAACTGCGCGAAGGCGAACCGCAGGCCCTGCTGGAACTGGCCGCCGAGCTGGCCGCCACCCTGCCGCTGATGCCATGTGACATCAGCAAGGCCGAGCGTGGCTATCGCCTGTACGACGCCAACAGCTACTCGCTGAGCCTGCCGGCGCCGCAGTTGACCGCCGAAACGGCGCTGGACGACGCGTTCGCCGCGCTGGGCTGGCACCTGCTGGGCAGCAGCCAGCGCCTGGCCGAACAGTACCGCTTCAATGGCCACTGGCGCCTGTTGCAGGACTGGGTCGAAAACCTCGCCGAGTTGCGTGCATTGCTGAGCAGCCTGGGCCAGGCCGCACCGCGTCAATCCACCCACGACCTGCGCGTGGCGCTGGACGCATTGCTCGAAGACTGGCGCCCGCTGGTGCAAGTCGGCATCGACGACGAAGACGTGCGCAAGGCCGCGCCTGAACAGTTCCTCGAGGAACTGGAAGACCCGCGCTGGGGCCAGTTCTCCCTGAACGCGTCGCGCTGGCTGGTGGCCCGCACCTGGACCGCCGAACGCAACGTTCGTGGCAATCGCCAGGGTGCGGCGCAACTGGCCAGCTGGTTGCCGCGCCTGTTGGCTGAGGAAGCCACGTCGTTGCAATTGCAGCGCTACCAGCAACAACCGGAAGACCTGGCCGAGCAGTTGCCGCGCATCGAGCGTATCCAGGTCTGGCTGCACCATGCCCGGCAGGTGCTGGAGATTGCCGAGATGGATCGCCTGTACGGTGAGCTCAAGCAGCTCGCCCTGCTGGCCAGCGAGCCGACGATCAGCGATGAGTTGCTCGATGCGCGCAAGCAGCAGGCGATTGCGGTGTACCAGAACCGTGCCTGGAAAATGCTGCTGCGCGGCTGATGTCCATCACGAGCAGGCTCGCTCCCACAGGATTGATACCGTCCGGTGTGGGAGCGGGCCCCGCGAAGAAGCCCGCGCATTCCCCACAAGCCCCTAGACCGGCAAGGCCGTGGTCGATTTGATCTCCGACAGCGCCACAATCGAATTCACTTCCTGGATTCCCGGCACCAGCGATAACTTCTCGAAGAAAAACCGCTCATACGCCTCGATGTCCGCCGCCACGATGCGCAGCATGAAATCCACCGCCCCCATCAGCACGTAGCACTCCAGCACTTCGGGAAAACCGCGAATCGCCTCGGTGAACTCGGTGAAATTCGAACGTCCGTGGGCGTTGAGTTTGACCTGCGCGAAGATCTGGGTGTTGAGACCGATCTTCTTGCGGTCCAGCAAGGTCACCTGCCCGCGAATGATCCCCTCCTCCTTCATCCGCTGGATCCGCCGCCAGCACGGCGACTGCGAAAGCCCCACCTGTTCGGCAATCTGCGCGCTGGAGAGAGAAGCGTCTTCCTGCAACAGGGCAAGAATCCTGCGGTCGTAGCCATCCAGCTCGCTTTGCATAAAAAAACCCATGATCTCGTTAATGTTGGATTATCTGATTCGATATATCGCCGATTAGTCCCATCATAGATAAGAAATACCCGGTCTCGAATGTAAAAATTCCTCCCGTGATTTTGGAGAACGACCATGCCGCACCTGGAAGCCGTCAACACCGCCCCCGCCCGCACCGATGCCTGGAACGCCGGCAACGCCCACTGCTGCGTCCACTACCAGCTGCTGGGTGAAGCCGAGCCCGACCTGCTGTGCCGGGCGCTGAACCTGTTCGCGATGCAGTACCTGATTCCGCAACAGGTCAACGTGCAGCGCGGGGAACAAGGGCTGTCGCTCGAGATCGTCGTGGATGGGCTGAGTTGGCACCGTGCCCAGGTGATCGCGGAAAAAATGCGCAACCTGATCAGCGTCAGTTCGGTTGAGCTGCAAGGCGCTGATCCGCTGTGGGTTGAAGCGGCGCTCGCCACAGGCTGAAAAGGTTCGATACGGCTTCGTCGGGTAGTGGCCCAACAGTCATCGGGCGCCCGACTATTCTTTGCGAACCGATGTTCACGAGGAGCCCGCATGTCCGTTCAACTTGCCCTTCAGGACCGCTGGCTGGATCTCAACGATTTGCTGCGCGAACTGGTCGCCCAGGGTTTCATCAGCCAGGACTCGGCCGAGCACGCGCTCAATGCCCGCCGTCGTCATGCCGCCAATGGCCAGATGCATCCGCTGGAGTTCATCGCCAGCCAGCAGCTGGACGACCTCAGTCGCCCGGGCAAACACCTGGATCTGGAAAGCCTGACCCTGTGGCTGTCGCAACAGGCCGGCCAGCCTTACCTGCGGATCGACCCGCTGAAAATCAACGTCGCGGCGGTGACCCCGCTGATGTCCTATGCCTTCGCCCAGCGCCACAGGATTCTCGCGGTGTCGATCGATCGCGATGCGGTGACCGTGGCCAGCGCCCAGCCTTACGTCAAGGGCTGGGAAGCCGACCTGACCCATGTGTTGAAGCTGCCCATCAAACGGGTGGTCGCCAACCCGGTGGACATCCAGCGCTTCAGCGTCGAGTTCTTCCGTCTGGCCAAATCGGTCAGCGGCGCGACCAGTGCCGACCAGCACAGCAACACCCTGGGCAACTTCGAACAACTGCTCAACCTCGGCGCCAGCGACCAGGAACCGGACGCCAACGACGCGCACATCGTCAACATCGTCGACTGGCTGTTCCAGTACGCCTTCCAGCAGCGCGCCAGTGATATCCACATCGAACCCCGGCGCGAGCAGGGCACGGTGCGTTTTCGCATCGACGGCGTGTTGCACAACGTCTATCAATTCCCGCCGCAGGTGACCATGGCCATTGTCAGCCGCCTCAAGAGCCTGGGGCGGATGAACGTCGCGGAAAAACGCAAACCCCAGGACGGCCGGGTGAAAACCAAGACGCCGGACGGCGGCGAAGTCGAGCTGCGGCTGTCGACGCTGCCAACGGCGTTCGGCGAGAAGATGGTCATGCGCATCTTCGACCCGGAAGTGCTGCTCAAGGATTTCGACCAGCTGGGTTTCTCCGCCGACGATTTGCGTCGCTGGCAGGACATGACTCGACAGCCCAACGGCATCATCCTGGTCACCGGCCCGACCGGTTCGGGCAAGACCACCACGCTCTACACCACCCTCAAGAAGCTGGCGACCCCGGAGGTCAACCTCTGCACCATCGAAGACCCGATCGAGATGGTCGAACCGGCGTTCAACCAGATGCAGGTGCAGCACAACATCGACCTGACGTTCGCCGCCGGGGTACGCGCGCTGATGCGGCAAGACCCGGACATCATCATGATCGGCGAGATCCGTGACCTGGAGACCGCCGAAATGGCGATCCAGGCCGCCCTCACCGGTCACCTGGTGCTCTCGACGCTGCACACCAACGACGCGCCCAGCGCCATCAGCCGCCTGCTGGAACTCGGCGTGCCGCATTACCTGATCAAGGCCACGGTGCTCGGGGTCATGGCCCAGCGCCTGGTGCGCACCCTGTGCCCGCACTGCAAGGCGCCACTGACCCTGGCCGAGGACGACTGGCAAACCCTCACCCGGCCCTGGCAGGCACCGCTGCCGGGCAATGCCCAGCGCGCCATCGGCTGCCTGGAGTGCCGCGACACCGGTTATCGCGGTCGCGCCGGGGTCTACGAAATCATGCAGCTCACCGACGGGCTCAAGGCGCTGATCAACCCCGACACCGATCTGCTGGCGATCCGACGCCAGGCCTTCAAGGAAGGCATGCGCAGTTTGCGGTTGTCGGGGGCACAGAAGGTCGCTGCGGGTTTGACGACCATCGAAGAAGTGTTGCGGGTCACGCCGCAAAGCGAACAAAAATGAAACACGTTGCCGGCGGCAGCATGGAACTCCACCGGGGCGTTGACGATCCAACGCCGTAGATAACCCAGTGGAGTCACCCATCATGCGTTTCAAACTTGCTGTCGCTACCCTCGCCGTGTTGTCCCTGCCAGTCGGTTCGGCGATGGCCGACAGCTTTTGGCGTAACGTCATTTCGTCCGGCGCCACCACCGGCTCGACTTACCTGACCTTCAAGGATCACAAACTGATCATTGCCGCACAGGACGATGCCGGCAGTTTCGTCGCCAGTGACGGCAGCATTCGTGGCCCGTACCTGGAAGCCGCCATGCAGAAAGTCCGCGCCGACAACCCTGGCCTGCAGGCCACGGACATGGAACTGGCGAACGCGATCCTGGCGAAGAACGCCGTCGCTTCGGAATAAGCTTCAACGCTGACAAAAATGCCGCTCGATCGAGCGGCATTTTTTTTGCCAGGAAACATGGCATCCGGAGCTGCCGCAATTATTCGTGTGAGCGAGCCTGCTCGCGATGAGGCAGGCACATCCAGCATCTGTGTCGTTTGACACCCCGCGTCGCGAGCAGGCTCGCTCCCACCCTGGATCTATGTCGTTTCAGCGGTAATCATCCACCGGCACACACGCACAAAACAGGTTCCGGTCGCCATACACGTTATCCACCCGATTCACCGCCGGCCAGTACTTGTGCGCCCGGGTGTGCGCGTCCGGCGTCACGGCCTGTTCGACACTGTAGGGGCGCTCCCAGACCCCGGTGATGTCGGCCAGCGTGTGCGGCGCGCGCTTGAGCGGGTTGTCCTCGGCCGGCCAGGTGCCGTTCTGCACCTCGGTGATTTCTGCGCGAATGCTCAACATCGCTCCGATAAAACGGTCCAGCTCCGCTTTTGACTCGCTTTCGGTCGGCTCGACCATCAAGGTGCCCGGCACCGGGAACGACATGGTCGGTGCATGGAAGCCGTAATCCATCAGGCGCTTGGCCACGTCCTCCTCGCTGATCCCGGTCAGTGCCTTGAGCGGTCGCAGATCGAGAATGCACTCATGGGCCACCCGTTCGTTGCGACCGGTGTAAAGCACCGGGAAGGCGCCGGACAAATGCTGCGCCAGGTAATTCGCCGCGAGAATGGCCACCTCGCTGGCGTCCGCCAGTTGCGGTCCCATCATGGCGATGTACATCCAGCTGATCGGCAGAATGCTCGCACTGCCCCAGGGAGCCGCACTCACCGCGCCGTTCTGCGCCTGTGGACCATCAATGGTCACCACCGGGTGATTGGCCACGAACGGCGCCAGGTGCGCCCGCACTCCGATCGGCCCCATGCCGGGCCCGCCGCCGCCATGGGGAATGCAGAAGGTCTTGTGCAGGTTCATGTGCGAAACGTCGGCACCGATGTCCGCCGGCCGCGCCAACCCGACTTGCGCGTTGAGGTTGGCGCCATCCATGTACACCTGGCCGCCGTGCTGGTGAATCACTTCACAGATCTCGCGGATACCTTCCTCGTACACACCATGGGTCGAGGGATACGTCGCCATCAGGCAAGCGAGCCGGTCGCCGGCCTCGGCCGCCTTGTCCTTCAAGTCCGGCAGATCGACGTTGCCCGCCTCGTCGCATTCGACGATCACCACGCGCATCCCGGCCATCTGCGCGGAAGCGGGGTTGGTGCCGTGGGCCGAGGACGGAATCAGGCAGATGTCCCGCGCCCCCTGATGGCGGCTCTCATGGTATTTGCGGATCGCCAGCAACCCGGCGTATTCGCCCTGGGCACCGGAGTTGGGCTGCATGCAGATCGCATCGAAACCGGTGATCGCGCAGAGCCAGCGCTCCAGTTCCTCGATCATCAAGGTGTAGCCAAGCGCCTGCTCCCTGGGCGCGAACGGGTGCAGGTTGGCGAATTGCGGCCAGGTGATGGGGATCATCTCGCTGGTGGCGTTGAGCTTCATGGTGCAGGAGCCCAGCGGGATCATCGACTGATTCAGTGCAAGGTCCTTGTTCTCCAGCTGCTTGAGGTAACGCAGCATCTCGGTCTCGCTGTGATGTGCACTGAACACCGGGTGACTCAGGTACGGTGAGACACGCAGCAGGCCGGGCGCAATCCCCGCCGGCAAGTCTTCAGCGTCCAGTAGCTGGACATCGAGCCCATGGTCGGCACCGAGGAACACGTCGAACAGCCTGGCAACGGTGTTTTCATCGCAGGCTTCGTCGAGGCTCAATCCCAACCGCCCGCGCCCGAGAATGCGCAGGTTGATTTGCGCGGCACGGGCGCTTTCGATGATCGCGGTCTGCGTGCCTCCCACTTCCAGCGTCAGGGTATCGAAGAAGTGCTGGTTGAGACGCTTGATGCCGTGGCGTTCCAGGCCCGCCGCGAGAATGCAGGTGAGCCGGTGGACACGCTGGGCAATGCGCTTGAGCCCTTGCGGGCCGTGGTAGACCGCATAAAAACTGGCGATGTTGGCCAACAGCACCTGGGCGGTGCAGATGTTCGAGTTGGCCTTCTCCCGACGGATGTGCTGCTCGCGGGTTTGCAGCGCCATGCGCAACGCGGTGTTGCCCCGGGCATCTTTCGATACCCCGATGATCCGCCCGGGAATCGCCCGCTTGTACTCATCGCGGCTGGCAAAAAACGCCGCATGCGGCCCGCCGTAGCCCATCGGCACGCCGAAGCGCTGGGACGAGCCGAACACCACATCGGCGCCCAATTCGCCCGGCGGGGTCAGCAACAGCAGGCTCAACAGATCGGTGGCGACGCAGGCCAGGGCTTGCTGGGCGTGCAGGTGATCGATCAACGGGCGCAGGTCGCGAATCTCGCCGTGGGTGTCGGGGTATTGCAGCAGCGCACCGAACACCTGGTGCTGCTTGAGGTTATCCAGCGTGTCGACGATCAGCTCGAAACCGAAACCTTCGGCACGGGTCTGCACCACGGAAATCGTCTGCGGATGACAGTTTTCGTCGACGAAAAACAGGTTGCTCCGGGACTTGGCGACGCGCTTGGCCAAGGCCATGGCCTCGGCCGCCGCCGTGGCTTCGTCCAGCAGCGAGGCATTGGCCAGCTCCAGCCCGGTGAGGTCGATGGTCAATTGCTGGAAGTTCAGCAGGGCTTCGAGCCGACCCTGGGCGATCTCCGGTTGATAGGGCGTGTAGGCGGTGTACCAACCGGGGTTTTCCAGCACGTTGCGCAGGATCACGGCCGGGGTGATCGTGCCGTGATACCCCATGCCGATCAGGCTGGTCCAGACCTGGTTCTGCTCGGCATAACCGCGCAGTTTGGCCAGCGCGGCCTGTTCGTCGAGGGCGGGCGGCAACTCGAGTGCCCGGTTCAGGCGGATGCTCGGCGGCACCGTTTGCTCGATCAGCTCGACGCGACTGCCAAGGCCGAGACTGTCGAGCATCGCCTGCTGCTCGGCGGCATCGGGCCCGAGATGACGGCGCAGGAAGGCATTGGGGTCGCGTAACTGGCTCAGGGACGGCAACTGGGACATGACGGGCTCTCTCTTGACTGGCGCTCGGCGTCGATGCAACACGGTCAATCCAGCATAGCAGCCGATGTCGGATGCAAACCCTGGGGAGCGAGCGCCAGCCGGCCGGCCGGCCGGCGATGGTCGCCAACGATGACGCGGTATGCCTGACTGCACGCGTTGCCTGAACCTCCATCGCGAGCAAGCTCGCTCCTACGGGAGAATGCGTTGGCTTTTGATCTGGCTTTGGCTTTGGCTTTGGCTTTGGCTTTGGCTTTGGCTTTGGCTTTGGCTTTGGCTTTGGCTTTTGATCTGCCGCGTCGGAAGGCCGAGTGGAGGTTCTGCGCAGTGGGCAAACCGGCATGGATGCCGGTTTAGCCGCCGCCGGCCATGGATGGCCGATGGCGGCGGGCCCACGGAGCAGGACCGGAGCGAGGGTATGCCGAGCCTAGGCGAGGCACCGTACGTCAGGGGATCAAAGCGCTTTGGTTACTTTCGCGCTTTTCGAAAGTGACCCGCCGTAAGGGCGGAACCTTAAGCGGCCGTTACCGCAACACCGGATATGTACACCCAAAAAAACAGGGTCGCCTATAAGACCGCCATCCGCTGGCAAGCCAGCTTCTCCACAGGGGTCGTGTACACCCGCAGGAATCAAGGGCACACACATGAAAAAGCCCCGACAGGTCGGGGCTTTGGGTTGACGCTCAGGGCTTACTCGCCGATGGCGGCCTTGTAGCCAGCCGCATCGAGCAGCTTGTCCAGATCGCCAGCGTTGCTTGGCTTGAGCTTGAAGATCCAGGCGCCGTACGGATCAGAGTTGAGCAGTTCCGGGTTGGCGCTCAGTTCTTCGTTGACGGCCGTCACCGTACCGGCAACCGGGGAGTAGATGTCGGAAGCGGCCTTCACCGATTCGACCACACCGGACTGATCACCGGCGGCGAACTGGGTGCCGACTTCGGTCAGCTCAACGAACACCACATCGCCCAAGGCTTCCTGAGCGTGATCGCTGATGCCCACGGTGACGGTGCCATCGGCTTCCAGGCGGGCCCATTCGTGACTTTCGGCAAAACGCAGGTCGGCAGGGATATCGCTCATGTTCTGTGTCCTCAAGAAAATTGTCAGCGGTCGTTGCCCGCCAGAAAAGGTTAGATCAGGGTTTTGCCATGGCGTACGAAAGTCGGTTTGACCACCCGGACCGGGTACCATTTGCCACGGATTTCCACTTCCGCGCGGTCGGCTGTGGCCATCGGCACGCGCGCCAGTGCAATCGACTTGCTAAGCGTAGGAGAGAAACTACCACTGGTGATCTCCCCTTCGCCAACATTGGCGATGCGAACCACTTGATGAGCACGCAAAACCCCACGTTCCTCAAGCACCAGACCGACCAGTTTGTGCTGCACGCCAGCGGCCTGTTCGGCCTCCAGGGCGGCGCGACCGATGAACGGGCGGGACGCCGGCTCCCAGGCGATGCTCCAGGCCATGTTCGAAGCCAGCGGCGAAACCGCCTGGTGAATGTCCTGACCGTAAAGGTTCATGCCGGCTTCGACACGCAGCGTATCGCGCGCGCCAAGCCCGATCGGCGAGATCCCCGCGCCCACCAGATCGTTGAAGAAACCGGGGGCCTGATCGGCCGGCAGGATGATTTCCAGTCCGTCTTCGCCGGTGTAACCGGTGCGCGCGATGAACCAGTCACCGTCGGGTTGGCCTTCGAAGGGCTTGAGCAGCTGTATCAGGTTGCCACGAGACTGGGTGACCAGTTCGCTGATCTTGTGCCGGGCGTGAGGGCCTTGAATGGCGAGCATCGCCAATTCCGGCCGCTCGCGCAGGTGCACGTCGAAGCCATCGAGGTGGGCCTGCATCCATGCCAGGTCCTGATCGCGGGTGGAGGCGTTGACCACCAACCGATAACCGTCGTCGAGGCGGTAGACGATCATGTCGTCGACGATGCCGCCATGCTCATTGAGCATGGCGCTGTACAGGGCACGGCCGGTGCTGTGCAGGCGCTCGACGTCATTGGCCAGCAAATGCTGGAGCCAGGCCTTGGCCTGCCTTCCGCCGACATCGATCACGGTCATGTGGGAGACATCGAAAACCCCGCAGTCGCGGCGCACCTGATGGTGTTCCTCGACTTGCGAGCCGTAATGCAAAGGCATGTCCCAACCGCCAAAATCGACCATCTTCGCACCGAGGGCGAGGTGAAGGTCATACAGAGGCGTACGCTGTCCCATGGGTTTCTCCTTCCGGGCTTGGCGAGGGTACGGGCCGGTACTGCACGGGATAAAGGCCTTTGGATAAAGGGCTTTGAGCCGATTTCAGCAACCGGGTCTGTCAGACGGACCGCACCGAATGCCGCGCATTGTAGCCTCAAGGTGTAGGACTGACACCTAGCTGTTTTGATGGGCCGAACGTCGAATCAATCCGATGACCGGCAACAACCCGACCAAAACCAGGGTCAGGGCGGGCAACGACGCTCTTGCCCACTCCCCTTCACTGGTCATTTCAAAGATCCTTACCGCCAGCGTGTCCCAGCCAAACGGGCGCATCAGCAACGTCGCGGGCATTTCCTTGAGCACGTCGACGAACACCAGCAACGCGGCACTCAAGGTGCCCGGCAGCAACAACGGCAGATACACTTTGAAAAACAGTCGAGGCCCACTGACGCCGAGGCTACGCGCTGCTTCGGGCAAAGATGGCCGTATTCGCGCCAGGCTGCTTTCCAGCGGACCGTAGGCCACGGCGATGAACCGCACCAGGTACGCCAGCAGCAAGGCCGACAGGCTGCCCAGCAGCAATGGCTTGCCGGCACCGCCCAGCCAGCCCGAAACAGGGATCACCACTTCGCGATCCAGGTAACTGAACGCCAGCATGATCGACACCGCCAGCACCGAGCCCGGCAACGCGTAGCCCAGATTGGCCAGGCTCACGCCGGAACGGATCGCCCGCGTGGGCGCCAGACGCCCGGCAAACGCCAGCACCAGCGCGACACTGACGGTAATCAACGCCGCCATGACCCCCAGGTACAGCGTATGGACAATCAGCCCGGCGTATCGCTCGTCCAGGTCGAAACGACCACGCTGCCAGAACCACACCGCCAATTGCAGCATCGGAATGACAAAGGCGCAGGCGAACACCAGGGCGCACCAACTCGTCGCCGCCAGCGCCTTTAGGCCCCGCAGGTGATACAACGCCTTGACCCTTGGACGCTCGTTACTGGCGCGGTTGGCCCCACGGGCCCGGCGCTCGCCGTAGAGCACCACCATCACCACCAGCAGCAACAGGCTGGCCAGTTGCGCCGCGCTGGAGAGGCTGAAGAACCCGTACCAGGTCTTGTAGATGGCGGTGGTAAAGGTGTCGAAGTTGAACACCGACACTGCACCGAAATCCGCCAGGGTTTCCATCAACGCCAAGGCCACACCCGCACCGATGGCCGGCCGCGCCATGGGCAGCGCGACGCGCCAGAACGCTTGCCAGGGTGATTGCCCGAGGACCCGGGCCGCCTCCATCAGGCCTTTGCCCTGCGCCAGGAACGCCGTGCGCGCCAACAGGTAAACGTAGGGATAGAAGACCAGAACCAAGACCAGGATGACGCCACCGGTCGAGCGCACTCGCGGCAACCTCAGACCGGCGCCGAACCATTCACGCATCAGTGTCTGCACGGGGCCGGCGAAATCCAGCAGGCCGACGAAGACAAAGGCCAGCACGTAGGCGGGAATCGCGAACGGCAGCATCAACGCCCAATCCAGCCAGCGCCGCCCCGGAAACTCGCACAGGCTGGTGAGCCACGCGAGGCTGACCCCCAGCAGCGTGACGCCAATCCCGACGCCCAGGACCAGGGTCACCGTATTGCCCAGCAGACGCGGCATTTGGGTGTCCCAGAGGTGAGACCAGATCTGTTGATCGATGGTTTGCCAGGACAGCAGCAAAACGCTCAAGGGCAGCAGGACCAGCGCAGCGATGGCGAAGACCAGGGGATACCAGCGGCGTTGGGCGGGGTGGGCCAAGGAAAAACTCTCGTTGAAATGAACGTGCCCACGTCAGGCGTGGGCACAACGCTCCCGATACGGTGCGGGAGCGATCACGGCGCGCAGTATAACGGTGGCGTCAGTTCCAGCCAGCCCGATCCATCATGCGAATGGCTTCGGCCTGGCGCTTGCCTGCCACTTCCACCGGCAGGGTATCGGCGACGAACTCGCCCCAACTGGCCACTTCGGCCGACGGTTTGACCGCAGGGTTGGCCGGGAACTCCTGGTTGATGTCGGCGAAGATCTTCTGCGCTTGCGCCGTGGTAATCCACTCCACCAGCGCCTTGGCCGCGTCCGGATGCGGCGCATGCTTGGTCAGGCCGATACCCGACAGGTTCACGTGCACGCCCCGATCGGCCTGGTTAGGCCAGAACAGCTTCACCGCCAGCTCGGGATTCTGCTTGTGCAGGCGGCCGTAGTAGTAAGTGTTGACGATACCGACATCGCACTGGCCAGCGTTGATCGCTTCCAGCACCGCCACGTCGTCGGAGAACACGTCGGTGGACAGGTTGTTGACCCAGCCCTTGAGGATTTTCTCGGTTTGTTCCGCGCCGTGGACTTCGATCATGGTGGCGGTCAGCGACTGGTTGTAGACCTTCTTCGCGGTCCGCAGGCACAGGCGGCCTTCCCAGTTCTTGTCGGCCAGGGCTTCATAAGTGGTCAACTCGCCGGGTTTCACCCGGGCGGTGGAGTAGGCGATGGTCCGCGCCCGCAGGCTCAGGCCGGTCCAGGCGTGGCTGGACGAGCGATACTGCGGCGGGATGTTGGCGTCGATGGTTTTCGAGGTGAAGGGTTGCAGGATGCCCATCTGCTCGGCCTGCCAGAGGTTGCCGGCATCGACGGTCAACAGCAGGTCGGCGGTCGCGTTCTCGCCTTCGGCCTTGATGCGCTGCATCAAGGGCGCCTCCTTGTCGGTGATGAACTTCACTTGCACACCGGTTTTCGCGGTGTAGGCATCGAACACCGGCTTGATCAGCTCGTCGATACGCGAGGAGTAGACCACCACCTCGTCAGCGGCCTGGGCGGCGGTGCTGCCGATCAGGGTCAGGGCGAGTGCCGTCAGTAGACGCTTCGATGCCAACATGGGAGCCATCTCTCGATTGGAAAAGTGAGGCCAAATGATAAGGACTCACATTTACCACCTCAATCGAACAGTTGGCGGAGGAGTTACCAGATGTTGCATGGCATCGGGTTCTTGGTGTGTTCACCGATGCCTTCGCGAGCAGGCTCGCTCCCACAGAGCGAGCCTGCTCGCGAAGGGGTCACCAGCCTCGATAAAGCATCAGGCCTTGGCCAGGGCCGGCAGGTCCCCGGTCAACCCCAGCGCCTCGCGCACGAACAACGCCTTGGCCTCCGGCATCTGATCCACCCACTTCAACCCGGCATTACGCAGCCAGCGCACCGGCAACGGGTTGGCCTGGAACAAGCGCTCGAAGCCCTCCATCGCCGCCATCAAGGCCAGGTTGTGCGGCATGCGCCGGCGTTCGAAGCGGCTCAGCACTTTCACGTCCGCCAGTCGCTCGCCACGCTCCGTGGCTTGCAGCAATACTTCGGCGAGCACGGCTGCGTCGAGAAAGCCAAGGTTCACACCCTGCCCGGCCAACGGGTGAATGGTGTGGGCAGCGTCGCCGATCAGGGCCAGGCCTTCGGCCACGTAACGCTTGGCATGGCGCTGACGCAGCGGAACGCACAGCCGTGGATCGGCACTGAGCACCGGCCCCAGGCGACCTTCGAAGGCCCGCTCCAGTTCACGACAGAAGCTGTCGTCGTCCAGCGCCATCAAGCGTTCGGCCTCGCTTGGGGTGGTCGACCAGACGATCGAGCACCAGTCCTGCTGGCCATCGCGCTCCAGCGGCAGAAACGCCAGGGGGCCGTTATCGGTGAAACGTTGCCAGGCGGTCATTTGATGCGGGTTGGCGCTGCGCACGCTGGTGACGATCGCGTGGTGCAGGTAATCCCATTCGCGCGTGGCCACGCCGGTCAGGCGCCGTACCGCCGAGTTGGCGCCATCCGCCGCAATCACCAGGGGCGCGCGCAACGTCCGGCCATCGGCCAGGGTCAGCAACCAGTCATCGCCGGAGCGACGCATCTGCTCCAGCCGCGCACTGGCCAGCAGGCCGAGGTCGCTGTCGTGCAGGCAGTCGAGCAAGGCGTCCTGGACCACGCGGTTCTCGACGATATGGCCCAACCCCTCGGCATGCACGCTGGCCGCACTGAAGTGGATCTGCCCGGTGCCGCTGCCGTCCCAGACGTGCATGTCGGAGTACGGGCTGCTGCGGCGCCTGGCGATGCCTTCCCAGGCGCCCAGGCGTTCGAGGATCCTCTGGCTGGCCGCCGACAGGGCGCTCACTCGCGGTTCGAACGGCGCCTGCGCGTCGAAGGGTTTGACGGTCATCGGGCTGCCGTCCAGCAGCAGGATGTTCAGCCCACTGTCACGTAACGCCAGCGCCAGGGCACTGCCGACCATTCCGGCTCCGACAATCAGCAGATCTGCGCGCATGTCCATGCTTTAAGCCTGTCTCGCTTGCGGCTTGAGCCGCACGTAAAGGGTTTTCCGGACCCGCGCTACCAGAGTGCCGGCGCCGTCGTGAATATCGACCTGCAATTGCGGCAGGTATTTTTCGCCCGTCGCCGTCTGCCGGCGAATCTCATCAAGCAGGGTCTCGTCGACGTTGAAACGGGCGAACACCGGGCCCTTGCCCGGGGAGATGAAGTCGATGTCGGCCGCTTTGTCCCAGACGATGTAGTCGCGTCCGAGGTTTTCCATCAGCATCAGCATGTAGAACGGATCGACCATCGAGTACAGGCTGCCGCCGAACTGGGTACCGACGTAATTGCGGTTGTACCAGCCCAGCCCCATCGACACCTGGACGTCACGGAAGTCATCGCTGATGTGCCGCACCCGAACGCCGGCGCCGAGGTACGGCGGGTAGATCGTCATGACCCAACGCAGCAACCGCGCTTTGCCCAACCGGTCGGTCAGCCACTTAAACATCGGGGCGCGTACCCAGCCCCATGGCCTGGCGAGCGAACCAGCGCTTGGCCGGCGGTAGCAGGTCAAGGCCGAGCAGGCCGATGTTGCGGCCCAGCGACACCAGCGGCAAGCTGCTGCCGAACAAACGCGTGACCTGATCGGAAAAACCCACCGTCAGGTTCTGGTCCAGACGCTGGCGTTCGCGGTAAGCCTGCAACGTCGGGAAGTCGCCCAGAGGTTTATCGCTCGCCAGCAACGCCTCCGCCAGGGCCTGGGCATCGCGCAGCGACAGGTTGAAACCCTGGCCGGCAATCGGGTGCAGACTGTGGGCGGCGTTGCCCAGTACGGCGAGATGCGGGCGCACCTGTTCTTCGGCCTCGATCAGCGTCAGCGGGTAAAGATGCCGCGCACCGACCTGTTTCAAGGTGCCGAGGCGGTAACCGAACACGTTCTGCAATTCGCTGAGGAAGCTGCGCTCATCGAGCGCCGCCAGCCGTTGCGCGTCCATGCCCAGACGGGTCCAGACCAGTGCACAGCGGTTGTCCGCCAACGGCAGCAAGGCCATCGGGCCGTCATCGGTGAAACGCTCGAACGCCATGCCGTTGTGCGCTTCGCTCGGGGTGATGTTGGCGATCAGCGCGCTCTGGTTGTACGGACGCTGCCGGACGCCAATCCCCAGTTGCTCGCGCAGCCCGGAGCGGCCGCCATCGGCGAGTACCGCAAGCTCGCATTCCAGGAGGGTTTCGTCATTGAGGGTCAGGCGGTAGCCGTCGGCCAGCGGTTCCATGCGCGTGACTTCCGCCGGGCAGCGCCAGGTCACCACCTCCTTATCCAGGCCTTGCCACAGGCATTGGCCCAGCCAGGCGTTTTCCACTACATAACCGAGCGCCGGCACGCCCTCTTCCATCGCCGAGAGACGCGCGGTGGAGAAACGGCCACGGTCGGACACGTGAATCTGCTTGATCGGCTCGGCGCGACGGGAAATGTCCTGCCACAGGCCCAACCGTTGATAAATCTGCTTGGCACCGTACGACAGCGCCGAAGATCGCGCGTCATAGCTCGGCTGATAACTGTCGCCCGGGGCAAAAGGCTCGATCAGCACGATCTTCCAGCCACGGGCCTTGGCCCCGGCCTGCAATGCCAACGCCAGGCTGGCGCCGACCAGGCCGCCGCCGATAATTGCCAGATTGACTCGACTCATGCCGCTTGTGTCCGCGCTTCGGCCATCAGGGCCTCGATTTCGGCGACCGTCTTCGGTACGCCCTGGGTCAGGATTTCACAGCCGGTTTTGGTAACCACGACGTCGTCCTCGATGCGCACGCCTATGCCGCGCCATTTCTTCGCTACGTTCTGATTGTCGGCAGCGATGTAGATCCCCGGTTCCACCGTGAGCGCCATGCCGACTTCCAACACGCGCCATTCGCCACCGACCTTGTACTCGCCGACATCATGCACATCCATGCCCAGCCAATGGCCGGCGCGGTGCATGTAGAACGCCTTGTAGGCTTCGCTGGCGATCAATTCGTCCACGTCACCCTGCAACAGGCCCAGCTTCACCAGCCCGGCGGTAATCACCTGGACCGTGGCTTCGTGCGCCTGGTTCCAGTGTTTGTTCGGCGCGATTTCGGCAAAGGCCGCTTGTTGCGAGGCCAGTACCAGTTCGTAGATCGCCTTCTGTTCGGCAGAAAACCGACCGTTGACCGGCCAGGTACGGGTGATGTCACTGGCGTAGCAATCGATTTCGCAACCAGCGTCGATCAATACCAGGTCACCGTCCTTGAGCACGGCGTCATTCTGCTGGTAATGCAGGATGCAGCTGTTGCGACCGGAGGCGACGATCGAGCCGTAGGCCGGCATCTTCGCCCCGCCCTTGCGGAACGCGTAATCGAGCTCGGCTTCGAGACTGAACTCATGCAGCCCTGGCCGACTGGCCTGCATCGCCCGGACATGCGCCTGGGCGGAAATCCGCGCGGCCTCGCGCATCACCTTCACTTCTGCCGCCGATTTATACAGGCGCATGTCGTGGAGCAGATGATCCAGCGCAACGAATTCGTTCGGCGGCTGGGCACCGAGGTGCGCCTTGGAGCGGATCACGTTGATCCAGTCCATCAGGTGTCGATCGAACTCGGGGTTGCTGCCCATGGCCGAATACACCCGGTCGCGCCCTTCGATCAGGCCCGGCAGGATGTCGTCGATGTCGGTGATGGGGAAGGCGTCGTCGGCGCCGAAGTCGCGGATCGCCCCTTCCTGGCCCGCACGCAGGCCGTCCCAGAGTTCGCGCTCGGCGTTGCGTTCACGGCAGAACAGGATGTATTCACCATGCTCGCGACCGGGCATCAGCACGATGACCGCTTGCGGCTCGGGGAAGCCGCTGAGGTACTGGAAGTCGCTGTCCTGGCGGTAGACGTGCTCGACATCGCGATTGCGGATGGCCACTGCGGCGGCGGGCAGAATGGCGATGCTGTTGGGTTCCATCTGCGCCATCAGGGCCTTGCGGCGACGGCTGTATTCCGATTTCGGGATATGAATCATGGGCAGATGGCTTTTCCTGGCTCGCGATTAATGCAGCGACGGCTTGGCAGCGACCGGCGCGTCCAGCTTACGGGTTTCGGAGAACAGCAACAGCGGCGCGACACGCAGGTATTCCATCACTTCCATGTAGTCGTTTTCACCGTCGTCGGACTCCTCCAGGGCATCCTGCACCTGGGAGATCGCGGACAGATCCTGCAACACTTCAGTGGCTTCGGTACTCAGCATGCTACTGTCGCGGCAGTTCAGGCCGAAACCGCTGAGAAAGCCCTGGCACCATTGACCCAGTGCAGCGGCACGGTCGGCCAGGGGCGTGTCATCGGTCGGCAGCAACAGGACCACGGTCACGTCGTCGCCGGTGAGTTCACCCTTGACCATCTCTTGCAGGCCGATCAAGGCATTGCGAACGTTGTCTTGCGGCTCGTTCTCGAGCAACTCGGCGGCATCGATCAGCCAGCCTTCGGCATCGAAGCCGGCCCCGGCGCAACTGCGGCCGAGGAGCAGGCCATGCAGTTCGGCAGGCGAGGCGGAATGACCGCTGGAAGACAGCAAGGTGGCGAAGGCTTGGTAGGGGGAATTCTGAATGGGCATGGGCAGCTAGGCGCCAGACGGCGCAATGTCTAGAATGAAGGCCTTGTATCCTACATCGACTCCTCTGTAGGAGCGAGCCTGCTCGCGATGAACCCGAAACCGCCGAGGGTTGGTCAGTGACCTGGCGCTGTCGTCGGCGACCTTCGCGAACACGCTCGCTCCTGCAGTTCAATACCCATCAGACAGTGAAGACAATGGAAGACACCGACCTGCAAGCGCTGATGGCCAGACTCGAACTGCTAATTGATCGGGTCGAGCAACTTAAGAGTCAAAACGCACTCCTACTAGCTCAGGAAAAATCCTGGCGCGAGGAACGCGCTCACCTCATTGAAAAGAACGAAATCGCCCGGCGTAAGGTCGAATCGATGATTTCGCGCCTCAAGGCCCTGGAGCAAGACTCATGAGTTCAAGCAATAGCGTCACCGTGCAGATCCTCGACAAAGAATATTCGATCATCTGCCCGCAGGAAGAGCGCAGCAACCTGGTGAGCGCGGCCCGTTACCTGGACGGCAAGATGCGCGAAATCCGCAGCAGCGGCAAAGTGATTGGCGCCGACCGCATCGCCGTGATGGCCGCGCTGAACATCACCCACGACCTCCTGCACAAGGCGGAACGCCCGGATGTGCCGGTCAGCAGCGCAACCCGCGAGCAGGTGCGCGACCTGCTCGATCGCGTCGATCTGGTCCTGGCCACCGATCCGGACGTCACCAAAGGCTGATTCGCCGAACCGCTTGGGTTATACTCGCAACACTCCCTGGGGTGCTTGCCAGTTGACCACGTCCCTGAGCCGATTCGCACTACCCTGGAGGTTGCACGTTGGGCTGGTGTGCATGTCCGCTAGACGGAAAGCCTTAAAGCCTACTGCATCTTCCACCTTGAACTTTCGGGTTCAAGGGCTAAGTCAGCAGCGGTTCATCCGGGGAGCCTGATTCCAGTCCGATGCCGGTTCACGCCGGCATCGGCTTTTTTATGGGCGTTTGCCCGCACTGCCGAAGCCTGAATCCATGACCGAACCTGCGCTGCTGCCCCGCCCGCAACTTCGACGCATGCTGCGCAAGGCGCGCCGCGCGCTGACACCCTGTCAGCAGCGCCAGGCGGCTCGCGGGCTGTATAAGCAATTGGCCCAGCAACCGCTGTTTCGCCGCGCCCGACACATCTCCCTGTACCTGCCGACCGACGGTGAAATCGACCCACGGCTCTTGCTGCGGGCGGCTCAACGTCGTGGCAAGGCGACTTATCTGCCAGTCCTCAGCGCCTGGCCACGCACCAAGATGGTGTTCCAGCGCATTCGGCCCGGGGAAACGCTCAAACCCAACCGTTTTCGCATCCTCGAGCCACGGGCGAATCTCGCTCGCCAACGCAAGGTCTGGGCATTGGACCTGGTGTTGTTGCCATTGGTGGGGTTTGACGATGTTGGCGGACGCCTGGGCATGGGCGGCGGTTTCTATGATCGCAGCCTGGCGTACCTGGCCCGGCGCAAGAACTGGCGCAAGCCGACGCTGCTGGGCCTGGCCCATGAATGTCAGAAGGTCGAACGATTGGCGCAAGCGAGCTGGGATGTGCCGCTGCAGGGAACGGTCACGGACAAGGCCTGGTACGACGCAGGCTAGACGCCACTGCGGTCAGCGGCGTCGGCGGGCAGGTTCAGCGCTTGAATGCTGACGACTGTTGTTGCTGCGCGATTTCAATCGGCGCTTCGGTCTTGCTGCTCCACAGGCTTTGGGCATAGCCGGTGGTCACGACGCCAAGGCCGAACAAAATAACCAATATCCATAGTAAATCCGGTTTGCGTTTCATCGACTGCCCCCCAAAGGCATATCAACACGATGACAGCAGCGGTTTCCGTTGTAGGTGTAGGCCGTGCAGCAGCGTCAAGCTTAGAAGGCCGGCATTTTGCGACAACGTGAACTGACACGCAAACGCTGGCGTCAACCGACCGTCGGTTTGTCATAAAATTGCCCGACAACTTGCCCACCCGACCCGCCAGGAGCAAAACCCATGGCCTATTGGCTGATGAAATCCGAGCCCGACGAACTCTCGATCAAAGGTCTGGAGCAGCTGGGTACAGCGCGCTGGGACGGCGTGCGCAACTATCAGGCGCGAAACTTCCTGAGATCGATGGCGGTGGGCGACGAATTCTTTTTCTATCACTCCAGTTGCCCGGAACCGGGGATTGCCGGGATCGGCAAGATCGTCAAAGCGGCGTATCCCGACCCCACAGCCCTGGAGCCAGAGAGTCACTACTTCGATCCGAAGGCCAGCGTAGAGAAGAATGCCTGGAGCGCCATTGACGTGGCGCATGTCGAGACGTTTTCCAGGGTGTTGAAGCTCGATTTCCTGAAACAACAGGCGGCGCTGGCCGAAATGCCCCTGGTGCAGAAAGGTTCGCGGCTGTCCGTGATGCCAGTGACGCCCGAGCAATGGGCGGCTGTCCTCGACTTGCGACCTGCTCTCTGCCGATAGGCGCGAGCGCGCTCGCGCCTGCGGGTCTTTGGGGTTAGGCTTGCGCCTCTGTTGACTGGTATCAAATCGCCAAGGCGTTGGATCAACCAGACTGGGACGTAACAGCCGCAGGATGCCCGCATGTCTACGCACAACCGCTCTTCGATCTTTTTCGCCAGCGCCCTGGTGGTTCTGCTGCTGGCGGCCGGTGGTTTTGGTTACTGGAAATCGATGCATGACCGCTTGCCCGAAGGCCTGTATGTCGGGAACGGTCGCCTGGAGGCCACCGAGGTGCAGATCGCCAGCAAGACACCGGGGCGACTGGCCGAGGTCCTCGTCGATGAAGGCGACAAGGTCAGCAAGGGACAACTGCTGGCCCGCATGGACACCCGCACCCTTGAAGCCCAGCGCAACCAGGCCGAAGCCGAAGTGCTGCGCGCGCGGGAAAACCTCTCCGCCGCACAGGCCAACGTGCAATTACGCCTGAGCGAGCAACTGCTGGCCCAGCAGGAGCTCAACCGTTCCCAGGCGCTGTTCAAGCATGGCTACGTGAGCGGCCAGATCATCGATCAACAGCAAGCCCGCATCGGCACCGGCAACGCCGCTGTCGCCGCCGCTCGCGCCCAGGTGTCCGCCGTCGAAGCCGCCATTGGCGCGGCGCAGGCGCAAGTCGCGCAGTTGACCAGCGAAATCGACGACAGCAGCTTGCGCGCGCCCATCGACGGCATCATCCAGCTGCGCATGGCCGAGCCCGGTGAAGTGTTGGGCGCCGGTGGACGCGTGCTGCTGTTGATCGACCCGAGCGATCAATACATGAACCTCTACCTGCCGGCCTCCGTGACCGGGCGCCTGGCGGTGGGCGATGAGGCGCGGATTGTGCTCGACGCCCTGCCCGACCACCCGCTGCCGGCCAAAATCACCTTCGTGGCCGCCAAGTCGCAGTTCACCCCCAAGGAAGTCGAGACACGTGACGAGCGACAGAAGCTGGTGTTCCGCGTCAAGTTGCGCCTGACCGATCCGAGCGCCCTGCCCCAGGCCAAGCCCGGCATGCCCGGTGCCGGTTATGTGCGCACGGCCCCTGTTGAATGGCCGGTCAACCTGCAATGACCGGCCTCGCGGTTCGAGCGAATGCCATCCATCACGAGTACGGCAAACAAACGGCACTGAGTGCTATCGCGTTCGACCTGCCCGCCGGCACCCGCTGCGGACTGATCGGACCGGATGGGGCGGGCAAATCGAGCCTGCTGGGGTTGATCGCCGGGGTGAAGCGGCTCCAGCAGGGCCAGCTGGAGGTGCTCGGCGGCTCAATCCAGGACCGCCGCCATCGCACGACGCTCTACGCCCGCATCGCCTTCATGCCCCAAGGCCTGGGCGGCAACCTTTATCCCGAGTTGTCGATCAGCGAGAACATCCACTTTTTCGCCACCCTGTTCGGCCTGTCGAAAACCGAATGCGATCAGCGCATGCGCAACCTGTTGCTGGCCACCGACCTGCTGCGGTTTGCCGACCGGCCGGCCGGCAAGCTGTCCGGTGGCATGAAACAGAAACTGGGCCTGTGTTGCGCGTTGATCCATGAGCCGGACCTGCTGATCCTCGATGAGCCGACCACCGGCGTCGACCCGCTGTCGCGCCTGCATTTCTGGGAGCTGGTCGAAGATGTGCGGCGCCAGCGCCCACAACTGACGCTGCTGGTCGCCACCGCCTATATGGAAGAGGCCGAGCAATTCGAGCACTGCCTGATGCTCGACAACGGCAAACTGATTGCCGCCGGCCTGAGCCGGGAACTGGCCGCCGTCACCCCCAGCGGCAAACTCGACGAGGCCTTTACCCACTTCCAGGGCGACGGCAGTCACGACCATCAGCCGCTGGTGATCCCGCCGCTGAGCGGCACCGCCACCGATATCGCCATCGAAGCCCACGACCTGACTCTGCGCTTCGGCGACTTCACGGCGGTGAACAAGGTCAGCTTTGCCATCGGTCGTGGCGAGATATTCGGCTTTCTCGGCTCCAACGGCTGCGGCAAGACCACCACCATGAAGGTCCTCACCGGCTTGATGCCCGCCAGTGAGGGCAGCGCCACGCTGTTGGGCAATCCGGTGAACGCCAAGGACCTGGCCACGCGCAAGCGGGTCGGCTTCATGTCGCAGAATTTCTCGCTGTATGGCGAACTCAGCGTGCGACAGAACCTGGCATTGCATGCCCGACTGTTCGATCTGCCGAAAACCGAAAGCGCGCAACGCATCGACGAGTTGATCCAGCGCTTCAACCTCGCCGGCGTCGCCGACCAGCCATCCGGGGCGCTGCCCCTGGGGTTGCGCCAGCGGCTGTCGTTGGCGGTGGCGGTGCTGCATCGCCCGGAGGTGCTGATCCTCGATGAGCCGACTTCCGGCGTCGACCCGGCGGCACGGGACGACTTCTGGCGACTGTTGATCGAACTGTCCCGCGAGCAGGGCGTGACGATTTTCCTCTCCACGCACTTCATGAACGAAGCGCAGCGCTGCGACCGCATTTCGCTGATGCATGCGGGCAAGGTGCTGGCCTGCGATACGCCGGCAGCGCTGCAACAGCAGTTCGGGGGCGCAACCCTGGAAGCGGCCTTCGTCACCTGCCTGGAGCAGGCACAGAACACCGCAGAAACACCCGGCCCCGCCGAGCCCGAACGCTCGCCCGCCATGCCGACCCAGCCTGTCAAGGAGCGCAGCTTCAGTCTGGGTCGCCTGTTGGCGGTCGCCAGCCGTGAAGGCAAGGAACTGCTGCGCGACAAGGTGCGGATGGCGTTTGCCCTGCTCGGCGCCATCTTCATGATGGTGATCTTCGGCTATGGCATTTCCCTGGATGTGGAAAAGCTGGCCTTTGCCGTCTACGACCAGGACCAGACACCTCAGAGTCGCGCGTACCTGGAAGCCTTTCGCGGCTCACGCTACTTCGACGAACAGCCGCCCGCTCGCGATGCCGACGAGCTGCATCGACGCCTGCAACGCTCGGAAATCAAACTGGCCCTGGAGATCCCGCCGGGTTTCGGCCGGGACCTGTACGCCGGACGCCAGCCGGTGGTCGCGGCCTGGCTCGATGGCGGCATGCCGTTTCGTGCCGAGACCAGCCGCAACTACGTCGAGGCCGTGCACCAGGCCAACCTTGAACAATTGGCCGAACAAAGCAGCCCTGCGTTGAACCGGCCAGCCGCCGCCAGGCTGGAAACCCGCTTCCGCTACAACCAGGATGTGGTCAGCGTCAACGCGATCGGCCCCGGGGTCATGGCCCTGATCCTGGCCTTCATCCCGGCGATGCTGACGGCGCTCGGCATCGTCCGGGAAAAGGAACTGGGCTCGATCACCAACTTCTACGCCACGCCGCTGACCCGCCTGGAATTCCTGCTGGGCAAACAGACGCCGTACCTGATCATCAGCCTGGTCAACCTCGCGGTGCTGGTGGCCATGAACCGCTGGCTGTTCGGCGTGCCTTTCAAGGGCAGCTTCCTGACCCTGACCTTCGGTGGCCTGCTTTACGTGTTGGCGACGACCAGCATGGGCCTGTTGATCTCGGCGTTCACGCGAACGCAGATTGCAGCCATCCTGGGCACCATGATCATCACCAGCCTGCCGACCATCCAGTTTTCAGGACTGATCGTGCCGCGCTCGTCTCTGGAGGGAGCCGCCTCCGTGATGGGCATGCTGTTCCCGGCGGGGCATTTTCTCGACATCGCCGTCGGCACGTTCACCAAAGCCCTGGACCTGCGCCAGCTATGGCCGCAATGCCTGGCCCTGTTCGGATTTTTCCTCGGGTTCACCGGGCTCAGCCTGGTCATGCTGAAAAAGCAGGAGGCCTGATGCACAAGCTCGCTCACATCCTGCGCCTGGGCCTCAAGGAACTGACCAGCCTGCGCCATGACGGCGTCCTGCTGCTGTTTCTGTTCTACGCCTTCACCGTGGCGATCTACATGCCGGCGGCAGGGTCGGTGATTGGTGTGCACAACGCCAGCGTGGCCATGGTGGACGAAGACCACAGCCAGCTGTCGAGGCAATTGGCGCAGGCGCTGCAGCCACCGGAGTTCCAGCACCCGGTCGCCCTGCCCTACGGGCAACTGGATCAGGTGATGGACAGCGGCCAGTACACTTTTGTCATCAATGTACCGGCAAACTTTCAGGCCGACCTTATGGCCGGTCGCCAACCCGCAGTGCAGGTCAATGTCGACGCCACCGCCATGAGCCAGGCGTTCATGGGCGCGGGTTACATCGGGCGGATTTTCCAGCGCGAGCTGCTGAATTATTCGGGCCAGAGCGATGCGACCAGCAAGGCACCGGTGCTGCTGACCACGCGGGCGCTGTTCAATACCAATCTGGAGGGTGGCTGGTTTCTGGCGGTGATCCAGATCGTCAACAACATCACCATCCTCGCCATCATCCTGACCGGCACCGCGCTGCTGCGAGAACGCGAACACGGCACGCTCGACCACTTGCTGGTCCTGCCGCTGACGGCGCTGGAAATCATGCTGGCGAAAATCTGGAGCAACATGCTGGTCGTTGTGCTGTGCACCTGGCTGTCGCTTGAAGTCGTCGTCAAGGGCGCGCTGGGCGTGCCGCTGGCCGGCTCCCTGCCGCTGTTCCTGCTGGTGACGGCGGTTTATCTGTTCGCCAGTACCGCCCTGGGGATTTTCCTCGCCACCCTGGCGCGATCGACGCCCCAGTTTGGCCTGCTGGCGATTCCGGTGATCATCCCCATGTTGCTGCTGTCCGGCGGCAGCACTCCGCTGGACAGCATGCCGCAGTGGCTGCAATGGGTCATGCAGGGCTCGCCATCGACCCACTTCGTCAGCCTGGCCGCCGCCATTCTGTTTCGCGATGCCGGGCTCAACGTGGTCTGGCCGGATTTGCTCGCGCTCACGGCCATCGGCCTGCTGTTCTTCGCGATTGCGCTGATGCGCTTTCGCAAGAGCCTGGCCTCCTGAACCGCAGGCCTCAGGCCGAGAGCTTTGGTCCTACTGGATGATCAGGTTGTTGAACAACAGGTCCTCGACCACCGGCTTGCCGGTTTCGTCGTTCATGATCTGCTGGGTCAGTTTCAAGGCTTCCTGACGCAGCTTCTCCTTGGCTTCGAGGTTGTTCATCGTCTCGGTGGTCTGCTGGGCAAACAGCGCCACCAGCTGATTGCGGATGAACGGTTCGTTGGCCTTGACCAGCTTGGTTGATTCTTCGCCAGACACCCGTAACGCCACATCCGCCTTGTAGACCTTGAGTTTCGGCGAACCATCGAGACCATAGTTACCCACGAACGGCGGGCTCAGGGTGATGTAATTGACCTTCGGCGCCTCGCCTTCTTTCGCTTCTTCAGCCACGGCTGCCACAGGCAGAGACAGGGCCAGCAACAACATGATCCACGCTTTCACAATTCGCTCCTTATCCGGTTTGCGGCCTAGCATAACGACCCGCCGCGCAAGTACAAGCTTATGGCTGACTATCAGGGCGGGGCATGCTCGTTGACCCGTCGACGCTCACACCTACACTTATCGGCCATCACTCCCAAAGGAATAGCCCTGATGAAAGCCGTGCTGTGCAAAGCCTTCGGCCCTGCCGAATCGCTGGTGCTGGAAGACGTCGCCAGCCCCGTCGCGAAAAAGAATGAAATCCTGCTGGACGTGCATGCCGCCGCAGTCAATTTCCCGGACACACTGATCATCGAGGGCAAATACCAGTTCAAGCCGCCCTTCCCGTTTTCCCCCGGCGGCGAAGCGGCCGGCGTGGTCAGCGCCGTGGGGGAAAAGATCAGCCATCTGAAAATCGGTGACCGGGTCATGGCCCTGACCGGTTGGGGCAGCTTCGCCGAGCAGGTGGCAGTGCCCGGCTACAACGTGCTGCCGATCCCGCCCGCCATGGATTTCAACACCGCCGCCGGTTTCAGCATGACCTACGGCACCTCGATGCACGCGCTCAAGCAACGGGGCAACCTGCAACCTGGTGAAACCTTGCTGGTGCTGGGCGCTTCCGGTGGTGTCGGCCTGGCCGCCGTGGAAATCGGCAAAGCCATGGGTGCACGGGTGATCGCGGCGGCCAGCAGCGCCGAGAAACTCGCGATCGCCAAGGCCGCCGGGGCCGATGAGCTGATCAACTACAGCGAAACCAGCCTCAAGGACGAGATCAAGCGCCTGACCGACGGCCAGGGCGCCGACGTCATCTACGACCCGGTCGGCGGCGACCTGTTCGACCAGGCCGTCCGCGCCATCGCCTGGAACGGCCGGTTGCTGGTGGTCGGTTTCGCCAGTGGCCGCATCCCCGAACTGCCGGTGAACCTCGCCCTGCTCAAGGGTGCGGCGGTGGTCGGCGTGTTCTGGGGCTCCTTCGCCCAGCGCCAGCCCCAGGACAACGCTGCCAACTTCCAGCAGCTGTTTGGCTGGTACGCCGAAGGCAAGCTGAAGCCGCTGGTGTCGCAGGTCTACCCGCTGAGCGATACGGCGCAGGCGATCAATGATCTGGGCCAGCGCAAGGCGGTGGGGAAGGTGGTGGTGCAGGTTCGCTGAGGCGCGGTTGATGTAAAGAAGGCCGGGACAACGGGTTGGGTTGTTCTGGCCTTTTTACTGCACAAGCCCTCGGCCGAACTTCCCGCCGTTACAGCAATTCACGAACTTCCCTCGGGAAAAACCGCACGGCGCGGCTCGAGGGGTGCGAATTGCAGCGTCGGATGATGGTGGGTGCGTCCCGGTTGAGTTTGGCGATCAGCGCCAGGCGCCTGTCATTCGGCAGCTGCATGGGCGAAAGGGAGTGGGTCAGGTAACTGCGGGTCCAGTGGAAAAAGGGTAACTCGACCCATGAAAAATCCGCGTAGTTTTTTGCCGCGTGGCTAAGGTCCGAGCACCGCACTTTCTTGATGGTTTCGTTGGCATGAAGGGGCGTATCCCCCAGCCTGAACACCATGGGGGCGACAACGTCGATTTGCGCCGGGCGTTCACTGCTGACTTCCCAGGGCTGGAATCGCCATTGCCGGATGGCGTCCAGTGCGGCCTCGGCCAGCTCCGGCTGAGCACCTTTGGACGCGGAAGGCTGGCTGACCGACCCATCGGCATGCACGACCATGCTGACCCGGACTTCACCCTCTACGCCTGCCAGGTAAAGCGACCTGGGGTACGAAGGCCTGGGGTTGTCTGCCGGAATCAGGAACACCTCTGCGGCCCGGGCACCGCTGAACACTACGCATAAAAGCAACATCACACACCAGCGCATACTCATTCCCCTCGCGACGCAAAAGCCAGATCTGGCAACGCTGCAAAGGGTACGGGCCGGCGTTTTTTCACATAACGTGACAGCTTCCTGTTCGAGCGCAGGACATTTCCCAAAGCCCTGCCCTATTGCGCTCGGGACCGCGTGGTCAATGAGCGCGAAGCGGCAATTCCTACAAAGACAGTTTTTGAGCGGAGGCGACATGTTCGTAAAGGAATGTGCGATGTCGAACATTTTCCGCTGTTTGGTCGTGCGAACAGGTGCTATTTTCGGTAATGAAACTGTAACATTCGCATTCGCGGTCAAAACAAGAAAACTGGAGCTTCTGAATGTTTGCCTTCTTTCGCCCTGCTTCGCATCAGGCTCCATTGCCTGAAGAAAAAATAGACAGCACCTACCGACGCCTTCGCTGGCAGATATTCGCCGGTATCTTCATCGGCTACGCGGGCTACTACCTGCTGCGCAAAAACTTTTCCCTGGCCATGCCCTACCTGATCGAAGAGGGTTACACCCGCGGAGAGCTGGGCGTGGCACTGTCGGCGATTGCCATCGCCTATGGCCTGTCCAAGTTCCTCATGGGCATCGTCTCAGACCGCTCCAACCCGCGTTACTTCCTGCCCTTCGGCCTGCTCGTATCGGCCGCCGTGATGTTCATCTTCGGCTTCGCCCACTGGGCCACGTCCAGTGTCACCATCATGTTCGTCCTGCTGTTTATCAACGGCTGGGCCCAGGGCATGGGTTGGCCGCCGAGTGGCCGGACCATGGTGCACTGGTGGTCGCAGAAGGAACGTGGTGGCGTGGTGTCGCTGTGGAACGTGGCGCACAACGTTGGCGGCGGCCTGATCGGCCCGCTGTTCCTGCTGGGCATGGGCCTGTTCAATGACTGGCACGCGGCGTTCTACGTGCCGGCGGCCGTGGCCCTGGCGGTTGCCGTGTTTGCTTTCGTGGTGATGCGCGATACCCCGCAATCGGTCGGTCTGCCACCGATCGAGAAGTACAAGAACGATTACCCGGAAGGCTACGACGCCAGCCACGAGAAGGAATTCAGCGCGAAGGAAATCTTCGTCAAATACGTGCTGCGCAACAAGATGCTCTGGTACATCGCCCTGGCCAACGTCTTCGTCTACCTGCTGCGCTACGGCGTGCTGGACTGGGCACCGACCTACCTCAAGGAAGCCAAGGGCTTCACCGTGGACAAGTCTTCGTGGGCGTATTTCTTCTACGAGTGGGCCGGCATTCCCGGGACATTGTTGTGCGGCTGGATGTCGGACAAGATCTTCCGTGGCAACCGTGGCCTGACCGGCATGGTGTTCATGGCCCTGGTCACCGTGGCGACACTGGTCTACTGGCTCAACCCGGCCGGCAACCCGACCGTCGACATGATCGCCCTGGTTTCCATTGGCTTCCTGATCTATGGCCCGGTGATGCTGATCGGCCTGCAGGCGCTGGAACTGGCACCGAAGAAGGCGGCCGGCACCGCTGCAGGCTTCACCGGCCTGTTCGGTTACCTGGGCGGTTCGGTCGCGGCCAGTGCGGCCATGGGCTACACCGTGGACCATTTTGGCTGGGACGGCGGTTTTGTCTTGCTGATCGGTGCATGCCTGCTGGCGATGGCCTTCCTTGCGCCCACCCTGTGGCACAAGCAGGCTGCCAGTCAGACCCGCGAAGCTACCGCCTGATCAACCTTTGATCTGCAACGCTTGAGCCGCGCCTCCAGATTCCGGTCTGGCATGGCGTGGCTACGCAGGGCGCTGGCGGTCTGCTCGACATAATCGCGAGTCGTGCCATAGCGCCCACAAGCGTTTTCGAACACATGGCTGAGCACGTGATCCGGCAGGTTGCCGGCATAGCTGGGCAGGTGTCGCTCCAGTACAAATCCCAACGCCTGAACCTGGCTGCCATCTTCGAGACGGCAGTTGAGCCAATGTGGCCGATAGGACGGGAATGGCATTTCACGCTGCCACAAGGCATAGAGCGACGCTTCGAGCTGGTCTTCCGGCAAACGATAGGCAAAGCCGCTGCAAGAGCCGCCGCGATCCAGGCCAAACACCAGCCCCGGGACTTCCGGTGTGCCACGATGCTCGTGGGACCACAGGTACAACCCGCGATGGTAGCCATGCACGCGACCGCGAACCCGTTCGACCGCCGCGCATTCAGGACGCCAGATCAGCGAGCCATAGGCAAACAACCAGACCGGCCCGCCCTTGTGGCGCGCCATGGTCGCCTGCATCGAGCTGAGCAATTGTTCGTGCGTGTGCTGCGGCCCCAGGTCGAGCCGCGGAGGATAAGCCAGGTTCAGAAAAGCAGATTCAATGGCGCTCATGGCGAATAGCGTTCAGCTCCCCGCGAATAATGAATTACTAAATAGAACGCACCGCTGTAACAATAAGGCACATATGTTTCCAAGCAATTTAAGTGCCTTGGTGCACATCTTAATTAATCACTTGAATGAGATATAACCTACCGACATTTATAAGATTTTATAAATATCGATCGGCTATATAGGCAGTTATAACCTGCCACGCGACTCGGATGAAGACATCCGACTCCTGTGCGAGCGAGCCTGCTCGCGAGGGTTGTCGACGAGAACGCGGGGCGTCAGAACGTCAACGGGGAATCGGCCCTCATCGCGAGCAGGCTCGCTCCGACAGGTGGTCGAGGCTCAAGAGCGAGGCGCATAGGCAAACACGTCGGCGCGCATCTGGTGGGCGTCCATGCCGGCCTCGACCAACGCATCCAGGGTGCCGTAGACCATGGCCGGCGAGCCGCTGGCGTAGACGTGCAAGGCGTTCAGGTCCGGGAAGTCCTCGCACACCGCCTGGTGCAGCATGCCGCAACGTCCCTCCCAGCCACATTGATCGCTGACGACTTTATGCAGGAACAGGTTGGGCAGTTTCAGCCATTCGTCCCAATGCTCGATTTCATAAAACTCTTCGGGACGACGAACCCCCCAATACAGGTGCACCGGGTGCTTGAAACCCGTGGCCCGGCAATGTTCGAGCAGGCTGTGGATCTGGCCCATACCGGTGCCTGCGGCAATCAGCACCAACGGAACGTCGGGCAACTCCGCCAGGTGCGTGTCGCCGAACGGCATTTCAATGCGCACCATCGTGTTGCGTTGAAGCTGCTCGATCAGGCTGCGCGCACTGCCTTCGCGCGCCAGCACATGTATTTGCAGATCGCGTCCTGAATGAGGGGCCGAAGCCAGGGAGAAGGCGGATTTCTCGCCGTCTTCACGTTCGATCATCAGGTATTGCCCGGCATGATAGCGAGGCGGCTTGCCGGCCGGCGCTCGCAGGCTCACGCGCCAGGTATCGCCGCCGACGTTTCTGCACTCGATGACCTGACACGACAAGTTGCGCACCGGCAACTCTCCCAGCGCAAGCACGCCATCCCACAGCACGATGCAGTCTTCCAGCGGCTCTGCTATGCAAGTGTAGAACTCGCCATGGTCTCGCACAGCGCCGGCCTGCTCGACCCGTCCTTCCACCAACAAGGCGGCGCACACGTGGCAATTGCCGTTGCGGCAACTCTGCGGGCAGTCATAGCCCAGACGCCGCGCGCCGTCGAGAATCCGCTCGCCGGGCAGTATCTCTAGCACCGCTCCGGAGGGCTGCAAGGTTACACGCATCAATCTATTCCTAACTGATTCCAGAGGGCATCGATCCGTTGGGTGACGGCATCGTCCTTGACGATGACCCGTCCCCACTCGCGGGTGGTTTCGCCCGGCCATTTATGGGTGGCATCCAGACCCATTTTCGAGCCCAGGCCGGACACCGGCGAAGCAAAGTCGAGGTAGTCGATCGGCGTGTTGTCGATCATCACCGTATCGCGCTTGGGGTCCATGCGCGTGGTGATGGCCCAGATCACGTCGTTCCAGTCACGCGCATTGATATCGTCGTCGGTGACGATAACGAACTTGGTGTACATGAACTGTCGCAAAAACGACCAGACACCGAGCATTACCCGCTTGGCGTGACCGGGATAGGACTTCTTCATGGTCACGACGGCCATGCGGTACGAGCAGCCCTCGGGCGGCAGGTAGAAGTCGGTGATCTCCGGGAATTGCTTCTGCAGGATCGGCACGAACACTTCGTTCAGGGCCACGCCGAGGATCGCCGGTTCATCCGGTGGACGGCCAGTGTAGGTGCTGTGGTAGATCGGCTTGATCCGGTGGGTGATGCGCTCGACGGTGAACACCGGAAAGCTGTCGACTTCGTTGTAATAGCCGGTGTGGTCGCCATACGGTCCCTCATCGGCCATTTCGCCCGGATGGATCACGCCTTCGAGGATGATCTCGGCGGTGGCCGGCACCTGCAGGTCGTTGCCACGGCATTTCACCAGCTCGGTGCGATTGCCGCGCAGCAAACCGGCAAAGGCATATTCGGAGAGGCTGTCCGGCACCGGCGTCACCGCGCCGAGAATGGTCGCCGGGTCGGCACCCAACGCCACGGACACCGGGAACGGCTGGCCAGGGTGCTTCTCGCACCACTCACGGTAATCCAGCGCGCCGCCGCGATGGCTCAACCAGCGCATGATGACCTTGTTGCGGCCAATCACTTGCTGACGATAGATGCCGAGGTTCTGGCGATCCTTGTTCGGCCCCTTGGTGACGGTCAGCCCCCAGGTAATCAGCGGGCCGACATCGCCGGGCCAGCAGGTTTGCACCGGCAGCATGGCGAGGTCGACGTCATCGCCCTCGATGATCACTTCCTGGCAGACCGCGTCCTTGACGACCTTGGGCGCCATCGAAATGATCTTGCGGAAGATCGGCAGCTTCGACCAGGCGTCTTTGAGGCCCTTGGGTGGCTCAGGCTCTTTGAGGAACGCCAGCAGCTTGCCAATCTCGCGCAGCTCGCTGACCGATTCCGCGCCCATGCCCATGGCGACCCGTTCCGGGGTGCCAAACAGGTTGCCGAGCACCGGAATGTCGTAGCCGGTGGGCTTCTCGAACAGCAACGCCGGGCCTTTGGCCCGCAGCGTGCGGTCGCAGACTTCCGTCATCTCCAGCACAGGAGAGATGGGAATCTGGATGCGTTTCAACTCTCCGCGCTGCTCAAGTTGCTGCACGAAATCCCGAAGATCCTTGAATTTCATTGACGATGCCACCCCGAAAATAGGCGTACATCCTACCTGCTCTGACGCCCGAACAGCAGCCTGTCAGCGCATTGCCGCCATCAATTGCCCGTCGCGCCCATCAGCAGCGGCGCAAACAACGGGCTCAAGCGCGCGCTGCCAGCGTCCGACAAGTGATCTTCGTCCTTGTACTGCGAATGGCCGTTCACCTCGATGCTACAGACCTGGTCCGCGCACATCAGCGGCGCCGGATCGATCACATGCACGCCAGGGTCGGCGGCACTTATCGAGTCGAACAAATGGCTGAGGAAATGCTGGCGCGCCAGATGTTCCTCGAGCGGACGCCCCAAGCCTTCGGCCGAGCGCCCGACCCGGGCAAGGCTGGTCAGACGGCTGACGGCGCCCTTGCGTTGCAGTGGCACTTCCTTGAACAGCCAGACCTGTGCGCCCGTCGCCCTGATCGAGGCCACCCGGGCCTTGAGCGCAGCTGCCATGCGTGCTTCGGCCTGGGCCGTATCGTCATGTTCGTTGAGCAGGACTTTCCTGTCGCCGTCCTCGCGGCCGTACACGTAGAGGCTCCAGTTGGACGCCAGCACCACATCCTTGATCCCCAGGCGACGGACCTGGTCCATGGTGTGTTCGTTGAAATCCCTGCATTTCTGCCGGGGGTCATCGCTCTGGATCGGTGGACAGGCACTCATGCTGTACAGCCACACCGGGCGCCCCTCACGGGCCGCACCGTTTTTGATCGCCGGCAACAAGGCGGCGGCGTGGCTGTCGCCCCAGAACAGCTGGGTCGCCGGCACCTCCTGGTTCTCGCCCAGCAGACAAGCCTTGTCCGCCTGCTTGTCCGAGGTCACCAGCATGCATTTCATCTGCCCGGCCCGCCACTCCCGAGCCTGGGCATACTCCAGGGCCTTGCCGGTCAGGCGTTGGGGAAAGCCACCTGCCGAACGCACCACCGATCCGGTCACCGCCAGGGCCACCATGGCCAGCAACCCGGCCACCAACACCGGCTTGCGCCCGCCCAGCAGCTGTTTTTCACGGAACGGCAGCTCGACGAAGCGCCAGCTCAACCAGGCCAGGCCCAGCGCCAGCAGCATCCAGCCAAGCGCCTCCCAAGGCTGGATGCCGTCGACGGAAATGGCGTTGGCGTAGACATAGACCGGCCAGTGCCACAAATACAGGGAATAGGACAGCAAGCCGATCCAGACGAAAACCGGCAAGCTCAACAGCCGACCGGCCCAGGTCGAACCCTGCCCGCCCGACCAGATCAGCGCGGTGGCGCCGAGCACCGGCAGCAAGGCCGCCCAGCCAGGGAACAGCGTCTCGCGATCAAAGGTGAACGCTGCCACCAGGACCGCCACCAGCCCGGCCACGCCCACGGCCTGGTAGAGCCAGGGCCGAACCGCGTGTTTGCGCGCGGGCAACACCGCAAGCATTGCACCGCACAACAATTCCCAGGCCCGGGTGGGCAGCGAAAAGAACGCCACGTCGGGCTTGCGCTCGATGTAGGCGATGTTCAGCCCGAAAGAGATCAACAGCACCGCGAACAGCACCCAGCGCCAATGCCGGATATGCCGCATCAACAGCACCATCAGCAGCGGGAAGAAGATGTAGTACTGCTCTTCAACGGCCAGCGACCACGTGTGCAGCAACGGTTTCAGATCGGACGCGGGCGCGAAGTAGCCGTCTTCGCGCATGAACAGGATGTTTGAGATGAACAGCGACTGATAACGCACCGTCCTGCCCAACTCGGAAAAGTCTTTGGCCGTCAGCAGCAACCAGCCCAGCGCCAACGTAGCCAGCATCACCACGCTGAGTGCCGGAATGATGCGCCGCGCACGCCGGGCCCAGAAATCGACGAAGCTGAAACGCTGCGCGCCGATTTCGCGGAACAGGATGCTGGTGATCAGGAAGCCGGAAATGACAAAGAACACATCGACGCCGACAAAGCCGCCGCTGAAGGTGCTGAAGCCAAAGTGGAAGAGTACGACTGGAATGACGGCCAGTGCCCGCAGGCCGTCGATATCGCGGCGATTACCAAATGTGTGCATTACGTCCCTTGTCGTATCCGATACCAACTTGTTCGCAAATGACATCGTGTCATCGCGAAAGTTATCAATTCAGATACAAAATATCAGAAGCCAAAAAAAACGCCCCGTCCGGGGCGCTTTTTGTTGAAGCGTACTGCGTGTTACTTGCGCTTCATCGACAGGAAGAACTCGTCGTTGGTCTTGGTCGTTTTCAGCTTGTCGACCAGGAACTCGATCGCGGCGATTTCGTCCATCGGGTGCAACAGCTTGCGCAGGATCCACATGCGCTGCAACTCGTCGTCGGCGGTCAGCAACTCTTCGCGGCGGGTGCCGGAACGGTTGATGTTGATGGCCGGGAACACGCGTTTTTCAGCGATGCGGCGATCCAGCGGCAGCTCCATGTTGCCCGTGCCCTTGAATTCCTCGTAGATCACTTCGTCCATCTTCGAACCGGTTTCAACCAGTGCGGTGGCGATGATGGTCAGCGAGCCGCCTTCCTCGATGTTCCGCGCGGCACCGAAGAAACGCTTCGGTTTTTCCAGGGCGTGGGCATCGACACCACCGGTCAGTACCTTGCCGGAGCTCGGGATCACGGTGTTGTAGGCGCGTGCCAGACGGGTGATGGAGTCGAGCAGGATCACCACGTCCTTCTTGTGCTCGACCAGGCGCTTGGCCTTCTCGATCACCATCTCGGCCACCTGCACGTGACGGGTCGGTGGCTCGTCGAACGTCGAGGCGACCACTTCGCCGCGCACGGTGCGCTGCATTTCGGTCACTTCTTCCGGACGTTCGTCGATCAGCAGCACGATCAGATGAACTTCAGGGTTGTTACGCGCGATGTTCGCGGCGATGTTCTGCAGCATGATCGTCTTGCCCGCTTTCGGCGGTGCAACGATCAGACCGCGCTGGCCTTTACCAATCGGGGCGCACAGGTCGATGACACGACCCGTCAGGTCTTCTGTGGAACCGTTACCGGCTTCCATCTTCATGCGCACGGTCGGGAACAGCGGGGTCAGGTTCTCGAAGAGAATCTTGTTTTTCGCGTTTTCCGGACGGTCGAAGTTGATCGTATCGACCTTGAGCAGCGCGAAATAACGCTCGCCTTCCTTCGGAGGGCGGATCTTGCCAACGATGGTGTCACCGGTGCGCAAGTTGAAACGGCGGATCTGGCTTGGCGAGACATAGATATCGTCCGGGCCGGCCAGGTAGGAAGAGTCAGCGGAGCGCAGGAAGCCGAAGCCGTCCTGGAGAATCTCCAGCACGCCATCACCGGAGATTTCCTCGCCGCTCTTCGCGTGCTTCTTGAGCAGGGAGAAAATCACGTCCTGCTTGCGCGAACGGGCCATATTTTCTATGCCCATCTGTTCGGCCAATTCGAGCAGTTCGGTAATCGGCTTTTGCTTGAGTTCAGTCAGATTCATATAGGAATGACGTAATCATTTATGGAGGGGGGAAATTAAGCTTTTGGCTTAATGAGGCCGCGCCGCGGAGAAGGCGACAGGATCGCGTACTTGTTCGAAAGGAGTGCGTCGGCGACGGCTAGCAGGGGGCAGTGGAGAAACCAGTGCGGGGCCGAATGTACCACCTGAGTTTCGGAGCGTCTAGCCCTCTACAACGAAAAAGCCCCGCAATATGCGGGGCCTTTCAGGGACACTCTACACCGACACTCAGATGTTGGCGTCGAGGAAAGCAGCCAGTTGCGACTTCGACAGCGCGCCGACCTTGGTCGCTTCAACGTTGCCGTTCTTGAACAGCATCAGGGTCGGAATACCACGCACGCCGTGCTTGGCCGGGGTTTCCTGGTTTTCGTCGATGTTCAGTTTGGCAACGGTCAGCTTGCCTTTGTACGTCTCGGCAATCTCGTCCAGAACCGGAGCGATCATTTTGCAAGGGCCGCACCATTCAGCCCAGTAGTCGACCAGTACAGCGCCTTCGGCCTTGAGTACGTCGGCCTCGAAGCTAGCGTCGCTAACGTGTTTGATAAGATCGCTGCTCATGGAATTCTCCAGGGTTGTAAGCAAAAAAACGTGGCCCATCATAGCCGCCCTTCCCTCGTTCAGGAAGCCGCAGATGATTGAGTCTCGCTATGGTGCTGCATGAGTTTGGGTATAGCTCAAGTCAAGCCGTGGCGGGAGCAACGAAGGCAATCCCGGTGCGCAGGGCGGCGTTACGCACATGCTCGTGCATCGCTTTTTGCGCCGCGCCGGATGAGCGCCTGGCCAGCGCCCGGAGGATTTTACGGTGCTCCTGCCAGGTTTCCATGGCGCGCTCCGCCCGGATGAACGGTAGCTTCTGGCTTTCCAGGAACAGCTCGGCACTGGCGCTGAGAATGCTCAGCATCGCCTGATTGCCGCTGGCGAGCAGGATTCGCCGGTGAAACTCGAAGTCCAGCCGAGCGGCTGCGTCGAAATCCCCGGCCTTCAGCTCGTTGCGCATGGCGGCCACGTTGTCCTGCAGCGCATCCAGCTCATCGATGCTCAACGTCACGGCCGCCAGCCCGGCGGCGAAACCTTCGAGGGCATAGCGCAACTGAAAAATATCCAGGGGCGACGCCTGGGCCGCAAACGGCCATCCCGGTGCGGCCTCGGCCCCGGGCAAGTCCACCGGTGCCTGCACGAACACGCCTTTGCCGGGTTGAACGCTGATCACGCCGAGTGCGCTCAGCGACGACAGGGCCTCGCGCAACGACGCCCGACTGACCCCCAGGCGCACGGCCAGGTCCCGTTGCGAGGGCAAGGCATCACCCGGCCCGAAACCCTGTTCACTGATCAACTTGCGGATGGCTTGCAACGCCACTTCGGGCACGGCTCGGGAAATCGAATTCATGGCTATTTCTAGAGAAAAAGACGAATGAGCGCCTAGTTGTAAAGCTATTCGCAACGCCCGGCAAGTCATGCCCCATGGGGGTTCGGGCGCGCGCCACGCTGCGCCATGAGGGTGCGAAAAATTGCCCAACTGTTCAGACCAGTAAGACCGATCAACCCCAGCAAACACGTGCTGTTGAACGACGATGAACCAATGTTGGCATGCCCCGTGCTCTGTCGATTCGCAGAATTCTTTTCTCGCCGATTCGGAGATTTGCCATGACCCTGCGTTACAGCGCCCTCCTCGCTTCTCTGTTTGCCAGCCTGATGCTGAGCCAGGCACCCGCCCACGCCGACGGCCTGGAAGATGTGGTCAAGCGCGGCGTGCTCAAAGTCGCCGTGCCCCAGGACTTCCCGCCGTTCGGCTCGGTGGGTCCGGACATGAAGCCACGCGGGCTGGACATCGACACCGCAAAACTGCTGGCCGACCAGCTCAAGGTCAAACTTGAACTCACGCCGGTCAACAGCACCAACCGCATCCCGTTCCTGACCACCGGCAAGGTCGACCTGGTGATCTCCAGCCTCGGCAAGAACCCCGAGCGCGAGAAGGTCATCGATTTCTCCAGCGCCTATGCGCCCTTCTACCTGGCGGTGTTCGGCCCACCCGAGGCCGACATCAAGAGCCTGGACGACCTCAAAGGCAAGACCGTCAGCGTCACCCGTGGCGCCATCGAAGACATCGAGCTGAGCAAGGTGGCGCCCGAAGGCGTGACCATCAAGCGCTTCGAGGATAACAACTCGACCATCGCCGCCTACCTGGCCGGCCAGGTTGACCTGATCGCCAGCGGCAACGTGGTCATGGTCGCGATCAGCGAAAAAAACCCGAAACGCGTGCCCGCCCTGAAGGTGAAGCTCAAGGATTCGCCGGTCTACGTCGGCGTCAACAAGAACGAGCCGGCCCTGCTGGGCAAGGTCAATCAGATCCTCGCCACCGCCAAGACCGACGGCGCGCTGGAGAAGAATGCCCAGACCTGGCTGAAAGAGCCGCTGCCGGCCGATCTCTGATCGGCGCCCGGGAGAGTTGATATGGCCTATCAGTTCGATTTCATGCCGGTGGTGCAAAACACCGACCTGCTGCTGCGCGGAGCGTTGTTCACCCTGGAATTGACCGCCATCGGCGCCGTGCTGGGCGTCGGCGTGGGTATCGTCGGGGCACTGGTGCGGGCGTGGAACATCCGCCCGTTCTCGGCGATCTTCGGGGTCTACGTCGAGCTGATCCGCAACACGCCGTTTCTGGTGCAGCTGTTTTTCATCTTCTTCGGCCTGCCGTCCCTGGGCCTGCAGATTTCCGAGTGGCAGGCAGCGGTCCTGGCGATGGTGATCAACCTCGGCGCCTATTCCACGGAAATCATCCGCGCCGGGATCCAGGCGATCCCCCGTGGGCAACTGGAAGCCGCCGCCGCGCTGGCGATGACCCGGCTCGAAGCCTTTCGCCATGTGATCCTGCTGCCGGCGCTGGCCAAGGTCTGGCCGGCGTTGAGCAGCCAGATCATCATCGTCATGCTCGGCTCGGCGGTCTGTTCGCAAATCGCCACCGAAGAGCTGAGCTTCGCCGCCAACTTCATTCAATCGCGCAACTTCCGCGCCTTTGAGACCTACGCCCTGACCACGTTGCTGTACCTGTGCATGGCGTTGCTGATACGCCAGCTGCTGAACTGGATCGGCCATCGATACATTGCAAGGAACAGCCGATGAGCGATTTCACTTTCTGGGACATCGTGCGCAACCTGCTCACGGGGCTGCAATGGACACTGGCGCTGTCGCTGGTAGCGTTCGTCGGCGGCGGCTTGATCGGCCTGCTGATCATGGTCATGCGCATTTCCAGCAAGCCCCTGCCGCGCAGCCTTGCCCGCACCTACATCGAACTGTTCCAGGGCACACCGCTGTTGATGCAGCTGTTCCTGGTGTTCTTCGGCGTGGCGCTGGCCGGGGTGGAAATTTCGCCGTGGATGGCCGCGGCGATTGCCCTGACGCTGTTCACCAGCGCCTACCTGGCGGAGATCTGGCGCGGCTGCGTCGAATCGATCCCGCACGGTCAATGGGAAGCCTCGTCGAGCCTGGCGCTCAACCCGCTGGAGCAACTGCGCTACGTGATCCTGCCGCAAGCGTTGCGCATCGCCATTGCGCCGACCGTGGGCTTCTCGGTGCAAGTGGTCAAAGGCACCGCCGTCACCTCGATCATCGGCTTTACCGAACTGACCAAGACCGGCGGCATGCTCGCCAATGCGACCTTCGAACCGTTCATGGTCTACGGCCTGGTCGCCCTCGGTTACTTCCTGCTCTGCTACCCCTTGTCTCTCAGTGCGCGCTATCTGGAAAGGAGACTGCATGCCTCTGCTTAGAATTTCCGCCTTGCATAAATACTACGGCGATCACCATGTGCTCAAAGGCATCGACCTGAGCGTCGAGGAAGGCCAGGTCGTGGCGATCATCGGCCGCAGTGGCTCGGGCAAGTCGACCTTGCTGCGCACGCTGAACGGGCTGGAGTCGATCAACGACGGCGTGATCGAGGTCGACGGTGAATACCTCGACTCCGCCCGCGCCGACCTGCGCAGCCTGCGCCAGAAAGTCGGGATGGTGTTCCAGCAGTTCAACCTGTTCCCGCACCTGACGGTAGGCGAGAACGTCATGCTCGCGCCGCAGGTGGTACAGAAAGTGCCCAAGGCCCGGGCGGCGGAGCTGGCGCGGGAGATGCTGGGGCGGGTCGGGCTGGGGGAGAAATTCGATGCCTTCCCGGATCGCCTGTCCGGAGGACAACAGCAGCGCGTGGCGATCGCCCGGGCCCTGGCGATGTCGCCCAAGGTGTTGCTGTGCGACGAAATCACGTCCGCCCTGGACCCGGAGCTGGTCAACGAAGTGCTGAGCGTGGTCCGGCAACTGGCCAGGGACGGAATGACGCTGATCATGGTCACCCATGAAATGCGCTTTGCCCGGGAAGTGGGGGACAAGCTGGTGTTCATGCACCAGGGCAAGGTGCATGAAGTGGGAGATCCCAAAGAGCTGTTCGCCCATCCACGGACGGCCGAGCTGGCGAACTTCATCGGCACCACCGAAGCGGCAGGCTGACCGTTCTGCTGCGCCTGTGATGCCCTCATCGCGAGCAGGCTCGCTCCCACCGTGGTTCTGCGTCGTACACAGGATCGGTGGCGACATGCAAACCCTGCGGGAGCCAGCCAGCCCACCCGCGCTCGCCAACTTTCAATGCGCCGGATCAAGGCTTTGAACACTGTGCGTTGGCGTCAGCCTTTGATCGTGGCACGATGTCAGGGTTATCGACCGAGACCCCCTGACCATGCCGCAATCCCAAGCCAAGAACCTGTCCCTGATCGCCGCAATCGACCTGGGCTCCAACAGCTTCCACATGGTCGTGGCCAAGGCCCAGAACGGCGAAATCCGTATTCTCGAACGCCTGGGAGAGAAGGTTCAACTGGCAGCCGGCATCGACGAAGAGCGCCGTCTCAGCGAAGAATCCATGCAACGCGGGCTCGATTGCCTGAAGCGTTTTGCCCAACTGATCAACGGTATGCCGTTGGGCGCGGTGCGGATCGTCGGCACCAACGCCCTGCGTGAAGCGCGCAACCGGGCGGAATTCATCCGCCGCGCCGAAGACATCCTCGGCCACCCGGTGGAAGTGATCTCCGGCCGTGAAGAAGCCCGCCTGATCTACCTCGGCGTCTCCCACACGCTCGCCGACACCCCGGGCAAGCGCCTGGTGGCCGACATCGGCGGCGGCAGCACCGAATTCATCATTGGCCAGCGCTTCGAACCGCTGCTGCGCGAAAGCCTGCAGATGGGCTGCGTCAGCTTCACCCAGCGTTACTTCAAGGACGGCAAGGTCACTCCGGCCCGCTACGCCCAGGCGTACACGGCGGCGCGGCTGGAGATCATGAGCATCGAGCACGCCCTGCACCGCCTGACCTGGGATGAAGCGATCGGCTCCTCGGGCACCATTCGGGCCATCGGCCTGGCCTTGAAGGCCGGCGGCCACGGCACCGGCGAGGTGAATGCCGAAGGCCTGGCCTGGCTCAAACGCAAACTGTTCAAGCTGGGCGACGTCGATAAGATCGACTTCGAAGGCATCAAGCCTGACCGCCGGGCGATTTTCCCGGCCGGCCTGGCGATTCTCGAAGCCATCTTCGATGCCCTTGAACTGCAGCGCATGGACCACTGTGAAGGTGCCCTGCGCGAAGGCGTGCTGTATGACCTGCTGGGTCGCCATCACCATGAAGACGTGCGCGAGCGCACGCTGACCTCGCTGATGGAGCGCTACCACGTCGACCTGGAGCAGGCTGCCCGGGTCGAGCGCAAGGCCTTGCATGCCTTCGATCAGGTGGCCAGCGACTGGGACCTGGAAGACGGTGTCTGGCGCGAACTGCTCGGTTGGGCGGCCAAGGTCCATGAGGTGGGCCTGGACATCGCGCACTACCACTACCACAAGCATGGCGCCTACCTGATCGAGCACTCCGACCTCGCCGGGTTCTCCCGTGAAGACCAGCAAATGCTCGCCCTGCTGGTACGCGGCCACCGTCGCAACATTCCCAAGGACAAATTCGCCGAGTTCGGCGACGAAGGCATCAAGCTGATTCGCCTGTGCGTGCTGCTGCGCTTCGCGATCCTGTTCCACCACATTCGCGGCACCCAGCAGATGCCCCAGGTGGAACTGAACGCCAACGGCAACAGCCTGGAAGTGGTGTTCCCGCAAGACTGGCTGGACAACAACCAGCTGACCCAGGCCGACTTCGCGATCGAAGCGGAATGGCTGGCCCGGGTGGATATCGTCCTCAACATTCGCTGATACTGAAAAAGGCCTTCTTCGGAAGGCCTTTTTTACCTGCGATCCAGCAAGACCCTGTGGAAGCGGGCATGCCCGCTGCCAAAGGTCTGGTGCGTCAGGTGACCGTCAGGATCGGACTGCCCAAGCGCTCCAGCAGGGTCGCCTGCGCACTGCGCGGGTTCTGGTTGCCGGTCGGCGTGTTGCGGATGTAGCGACCGTCCGCCTGCAGGCTCCAGCTGTGGGTGTTGTCGGTCAGGTACAACTCCAGCTCTTTCTTGACCCGCATGATCAGCTTCTTGCCTTCCACCGGGAAGCAGGTCTCGACGCGCTTGTCGAGGTTGCGTTCCATCCAGTCGGCGCTGGACAGGAACATCTGCTCTTCACCGCCATTGAGGAAGTAGAAGATCCGGGTGTGTTCCAGGAAGCGGCCGATGATCGAGCGCACGTGAATGTTGTGCGAGACGCCGGCGATGCCCGGACGCAGGCAGCACATGCCACGCACCACCAGGTCGATACGCACACCGGACTGGCTGGCCTTGTACAGCGCGCGGATGATCTTCGGATCGGTCAGCGAGTTGAACTTGGCGATGATGTGCGCCGGTTTGCCGTCGAGGGCGAATTGCGTCTCCCGGGCAATCATGTCGAGCATGCCCTTCTTCAACGTGAACGGCGCATGCAGCAACTTCTTCATGCGCAGGGTCTTGCCCATGCCAATCAGCTGGCTGAACAATTTGCCGACGTCTTCGCACAAGGCGTCATCGGAGGTCAGCAGGCTGTAGTCGGTGTACAGGCGGGCGTTGCCGGCGTGGTAGTTACCCGTGCCCAAGTGCGCATAACGCACGATCTCACCGGCTTCGCGGCGCAGGATCAGCATCATCTTGGCGTGAGTCTTGAAGCCGACCACACCGTAGATCACCACCGCACCGGCCGCTTGCAGGCGGCTGGCCAGTTGCAGGTTGGACTCTTCATCGAACCGCGCCCGCAACTCGATCACCGCCGTGACTTCCTTGCCGTTACGCGCGGCATCCACCAGCGCATCGACGATTTCGGAGTTGGCGCCGGAGCGATAGAGGGTCTGGCGCACGGCGAGCACGTGGGGGTCTTTCGCCGCCTGACGCAGCAGGTCGACCACCGGCGTGAACGACTCGAACGGGTGCAGCAACAGGATGTCCTGCTTGCTGATCACGCTGAAGATGTTCTCGCTGTTTTGCAGCAGTTTCGGGATCTGCGGCGTGAACGGCAGGTATTGCAGCTCGCGCTGGCTGTCGAGGCCGGTGATGCTGAACAGGCGCGTCAGGTTCACCGGACCGTTGACCTGATACAGCTCGGTCTCGCTCAGGTTGAACTGCTTGAGCAGGTAGTCGGACAGGTGTTTCGGGCAGGTATCGGCCACTTCCAGCCGCACCGCGTCACCGTAGCGACGGGAGAACAATTCGCCGCGCAGGGCGCGGGCCAGGTCTTCCACGTCTTCGGAATCCAGCGCCAGGTCGGCGTTGCGGGTCAGGCGGAACTGATAGCAGCCCTTGACCTTCATGCCCTGGAACAGGTCATCGGCGTGCGCATGGATCATCGACGACAGGAACACGTAGTTGTCGCCCGCGCCGCCGACTTCTTCCGGCACCTTGATGATCCGCGGCAGCAAGCGCGGGGCCGGGATGATCGCCAGACCGGAATCGCGCCCGAACGCATCGATGCCTTCCAGCTCGACGATGAAGTTCAGGCTCTTGTTCACCAGCAGCGGGAACGGGTGCGTCGGGTCGAGGCCGATCGGGGTGATGATCGGGGCGATCTCGTCGCGGAAGAAGCGGCGGACCCAGGTCTTGATCTTGGTCGTCCAGTGACGGCGACGGATGAAGCGGACCTGATGCTTTTCCAGTTCCGGCAGCAGAATATCGTTGAGGATCGCGTACTGGCGGTCGACGTGACCGTGTACCAGCTCGCTGATCCGGGCCAGGGCCTGATGCGGTTGCAGGCCGTCGGCGCCCGCCTGCTCACGGGCGAAGGTAATCTGCTTCTTCAGGCCGGCTACGCGAATTTCGAAGAACTCGTCCAGGTTGCTGGAGAAGATCAACAGGAACTTCAGCCGCTCCAGCAACGGATAGGACTCGTCCAGCGCCTGTTCCAGCACGCGGATGTTGAACTGCAGTTGCGAGAGTTCGCGGTGGATGTACAGACTGCTGTCATCCAGGCCGGGAATGGCAATCGGCGGGGCCGCCACAACGGGCTCGGCCACCACCGCCGGGGGAGCAGGCTCCAGCTCCGGCGGGGTCTCGTCGAGTTGCTCCACCACGGGTAGAGCCTCGTTTACGGCAACTTCAGTGAGTCCTTCGGTATTCATGGAATGTTCCTGGGAGGGCTATGGTTGCTCTCGTAGCAATTGAGCAGCACGAACGGCAAAGTACGTCAGGATGCCATCAGCCCCTGCACGTTTAAAGGCGGTCAGGGATTCAAGAATCACCCCTTCGCTCAACCAGCCATTCTGGATCGCCGCCATGTGCATGGCGTATTCACCGCTGACCTGATAAACGAAGGTCGGCACTTTGAATTCTTCTTTGACCCGATAAAGGATGTCCAGGTACGGCATGCCCGGTTTCACCATGACCATGTCCGCACCCTCGGCCAGGTCCGCCGCCACTTCGTGCAGGGCTTCGTTGCCGTTGGCCGGGTCCATCTGGTAGGAGGCCTTGTTGGCCTTGCCCAGGTTCAGCGCCGAACCCACCGCATCGCGGAACGGGCCGTAATAGGCGCTGGCGTACTTCGCCGAGTAGGCCATGATCCGCACATTGACGTGCCCGGCCACTTCGAGGGCTTCGCGGATCGCCTGGACACGGCCATCCATCATGTCCGACGGCGCCACCACCTGCGCGCCGGCTTCAGCGTGGGACAGGGCCTGCCTGACCAGTGCGTCGACGGTGATGTCGTTCTGCACATAGCCTTCTTCGTCGAGGATGCCGTCCTGGCCGTGGGTGGTGAACGGGTCCAGTGCCACGTCGGTGATCACCCCCAGTTCGGGGAATTGTGCACGCAAGGCACGGGTGGCGCGCTGCGCAATGCCTTCGGGGTTCCAGGCTTCAGCCGCGTCCAGGGATTTGAGTTCGGACGGCGTGACCGGGAACAGCGCCACGGCCGGAATCCCCAGCTCCACCCAACCGGCCGCTTCTTCCAGCAACAGGTCGATGGTCAGGCGCTCCACGCCTGGCATCGAGGCCACCGCTTCCCGACGGTTTTCACCGTCCAGCACAAAGACCGGCAGGATCAGGTCATTCGTGGTCAGGACATTTTCACGAACCAGACGGCGCGAAAAATCATCACGACGGTTACGACGCAGACGGGTGGCAGGAAACAAGCGATTGGCGGGGGTAAAGCTCACGGCAGACTCCTGAGCCCGCGCTGACGGGCGAGCGTGACAGTTATAAGCGGCCATTATGACCAACGTATGACAGTTGTGTGCATCCCTGCGACAGGTAGTCGCATTCCATTGTCCTTGTAGGAATTGTTCACGTCGAGACACATTTGGACACTTTCATGAATGTGTGCGAAGGGGTAGGCTGCGCGTTCATTTCGCCAGCACCCAGACAATGCTCCAACAATTTCTGCATGACTTCGGCTACTTTGCCCTGTTTATCGGCACGTTCTTCGAAGGCGAAACCATCCTGGTCCTCGCAGGCTTCCTCGCGTTCCGTGGATACATGGACATCAACCTGGTGGTGGTCGTGGCGTTCTTCGGCAGTTATGCCGGCGATCAGCTGTGGTACTTCATGGGACGCAAGCATGGCCGCAAGTTGCTGGCGCGCAAGCCACGCTGGCAAATGATGGGCGACCGGGCGCTGGAACACATTCGCAAGCACCCGGACATCTGGGTGTTGAGTTTCCGCTTCGTCTACGGCCTGCGCACGGTCATGCCCGTGGCCATCGGCCTTTCCGGCTATCCACCAGGCCGCTACCTGCTGCTCAACGGGATTGGCGCGGCGATCTGGGCGACCGCATTGGCCGCTGCCGCCTATCACTTCGGCGCGGTGCTCGAAGGCATGCTGGGCAGCATCAAGAAATACGAGTTGTGGGTGCTTGGCGCCCTGCTGGTGCTGGGACTGGGCCTGTGGCTGCGCCGGCGCTTCAAGAATGCACGCCTGGCCAGGCAGGTCTATGCCGAGGAGCAGGCCCTGAAAGCCGAACAGGCCAAGGCCGCCGAGGTCAAGACGCCAGGCGAGTGAAGCGGTTTCTGCAGCAGTAGAGACCGATGGCGCTGAGCAGGCTGTAGCTCAGCAGGCCGATCCAGCCCACGGCACTGGCTGGCCACAGTCCGACCACCGGCGCCAGCCACACCAGCGGCACGTTCGACGCCAGCCGCAGCCACTCCAGCTTCAACGCCCACGGGCGATTCTCCAGGGCCACGCCCAGCGTGAACAAGCCCAGCGCCACCGCGCTCCAGCCGAGCACCAGCGCCGCAGTCGACAGGTGCGGTTCGGCGTTCATCAGGTAACTGCCCAGCGCGATGTAGACGCCAAACTGCAACACGATGTAGATCTGCTGGCGTGCGTCCAGCGGCACCTCGAACTTGCGGAACTGGCTCAGGTCCGGCTTGTTCATCGGGTACTTCGCCGCCACGTCGGCCGGTCGCCAACCGGTGCGCATGAACCAGATCCGCAGCTTGTCCCAAGGGCTTTGCGCCCGGCGCGCGTCATCCCAGAGCTGCACATAAAACTGCATGTTCGCCCACAGCGGATTCCAGCTCGCCAGCGGCGTGGTCACCCCGAAAATCACCGGCTCGTTGTCGTCCTCCTCCTGGAACGAACCGAACAGGCGATCCCAAATAATGAACACCCCGCCGTAGTTGCGATCCATGTAGAGAGCGTTCTGCGCATGGTGGGCACGATGATTGGAAGGCGTGACGAAAAACCACTCGAACCAGCCAAGCTTGGGAATATGTCGGGTATGCACCCAGAACTGATACAGCAGGTTAAGCGCCGCAACGCTGACGAACACCAGCAGCGGCACGCCCAACACCGCCATCGGCAGATAGAAGATCCAGCTCAGCAGGAAACCGGTGCTGGTCTGGCGCAACGCCGTGGAGAGGTTGTAGTCCTCGCTCTGGTGATGCACCGAGTGCGCCGCCCAGAGGATGTTGCGTTCGTGCCCCAGGCGATGCAGCCAGTAGTAACAAAAATCGTAGAGCACGAAGGCGAACACCCAGACCCAGGCGCGGTCCGCCGACAGTTCGAACAGTGCCAGGTGCTTGAGGGCAAACGCATAGGTCAACAGCCCCACGCCCTTGGTCAGCAGCCCGGTGGTGGTGGACAGCACGCCGGTGCTGATGCTGTTGATGGCATCGGCCACCCGATAATTGCTCATTCCGCGCCAGCGGTCGGCCAGCAGCTCGAAGGCAATCAGCACAAAGAAGAACGGCACCGCATACAGAATGAAGTCCATGACGCGCCCTGATCGGAATCTTTGGGACAGATCCTAGGTGTAGCCGTGAATTAACCCTATGGCAACGAATGACAAATTAGTGGACATTTAACGCCATGAATCAGGAGAAAAGCCCATGAGCAAAAAAGTTGCAGTGATCCTTTCCGGTTGTGGCGTGTATGACGGCGCCGAGATTCAGGAAAGCGTGATCACCCTGCTGCGCCTGGACCAGCGCGGCGCTCAAGTACAGTGTTTCGCCCCCAACATCGCGCAGTTGCATGTGCTCAATCACCTGACCGGCGAAGAGATGCCCGAGTCGCGCAACGTACTGGTGGAATCGGCGCGGATCGCTCGGGGCGACGTCAAGGATATCCGCGAAGCCGACGTCGAAGACTTCGATGCGCTGATCGTGCCGGGTGGCTTCGGCGTGGCCAAGAACCTGTCTAACTTCGCCATCGAAGGCGCCGGCTGCACGGTTCAACCACAAGTCCTGGCGCTGGCCGAAGCCTTTGCCGAAGCCGGCAAACCGGTTGGGCTGATCTGCATTTCGCCGGCCCTGGCGGCAAAGATCTACGGCCCGGGCGTCGCCTGCACCATCGGCAACGACGCCGATACCGCCGCCGCCATGAACAAGATGGGCGCCACGCACACTGACTGCGCGGTGACCGACATCATCGAGGACAAGGCGCGAAAACTGGTGACCACGCCGGCGTACATGCTGGCGCAATCGATCAGCGAGGCGGCGTCAGGCATCAACAAGCTGATCGACCGCGTGCTCGAACTGACCCACGAAAACGACGCATGACAAGGCACTGGAGGTGAGAGCGAGCCGGCTCGCGATGGCGGTGAACCAGGCGACAGTCGTATCGCCTGACACGGCCCCTTCGCGAGCAGGCTCGCTCCCACCGTCAAGACAGTGATCAGGGTTCGCGAGAGAGGCGGGTCAGGATCCGATCCAGCGCATTGGCAAACGCCTGCTTCTCGCGATCGCCATAGGGCGCCGGCCCGCCGCTCATCTGTCCCTGCTCACGCAGATCGGTGAACAGGTTGCGCACCGCCAGTCGATCGCCCATGTTCTGCGCGTCGAACTCCTTGCCTCGCGGGTCCAGCGCCGCCACGCCCTTTTTCACCAGCCGATCGGCCAGCGGCACATCGCTGCAAATCACCAGTTCACCGGGTTCGGCGTGCTCCACCAGATAGTCGTCTGCGGCGTCCGGGCCACTTGGCACCACGATCAGCTTCACCAGCGCCAGAGCAGGCTTGATCTGTGGCTGTCCCGCCACCATCACCACCTGGAACTGGCGCTTCAGGGCGAACTTCACCACCAGGTCCCGGGCCGGCCGGGGGCAGGCATCGGCATCGATCCATACGCGCATGATTATTTTCCTCCGTCGAACCCTTCGACTTGCCCGCGCCGATGAGCGCAGCGATGCCGGTCAGGAAACCTGCACCCGCCGTTTCTCCGCCAGCCAGCTGCGCCCATACAGCAGTACGATCGCAATGATCGCCACCACCTGGGCACTCAGCGAATAGGCATCGGCATGGATACCCAGCCAGTCGAACTCGAAGAACGGCACCGGCCGCGTGCCGAAGATCCCGGCTTCCTGCAACGCCTTCACGCCATGCCCGGCAAACACCACCGACAGAGCACACAGCAACGCGGCGTTGATGCTGAAGAACAACGACAACGGCAGCCTCGCCGAACCGCGCAGGATCACCCACGCCAGGCCCACCAGCAGCACCAGTGCCGTCGCACCACCGGCCAGCACCGCGTTGTGCCCCGCCGGCCCGGCCTGCAGCCACAGGGTCTCGTAGAACAGGATCACTTCGAACAGCTCGCGATACACCGAGAAAAACGCCAGCGTGGCAAAACCGAAACGCCCGCCGCCGCCCACCAGGCTGCTCTTGATGTAGTCCTGCCAGGCGGCCGCGTGGCGACGGTCGTGCATCCACACGCCGAGCCAAAGCACCATGACGGCCGCAAACAACGCCGTGGCGCCTTCCAGCAGCTCACGTTGCGAACCGCTGACATCGATGACGTAGGCCGCCAGCGCCCAGGTTCCCAGGCCAGCCAGCAGCGCCAGGCCCCAACCGACATTGACGCTGCGCACCGCCGACTGCTGGCCGGTATTGCGCAGAAACGCGAGGATTGCCGCCAGCACCAGGATCGCTTCCAGGCCCTCGCGCAACAAAATCAACAGACCGGATATGTAGCTCAGGGACCAGCTCAGGCCATCGCCGCCCAGCAGGCCGGCAGACTCCTTCAGCTTGACCTTGGCCGCGTCCAGGCGCTGCTGGACCTCAGCCACCGGCAAGCCGTCCTGCAACGACTGACGGTAAGCCATCAGGGATTTTTCAGTGTCCTTGCGCACGGTGGCGTCGACGTTGTCGAGGGAGCTTTCGACCAGTTCGAAACCTTCCAGGTAGGCTGCCACCGACAGGTCGTAGGCCTGATCATGATCACCGCCGCGATAGGCGGCGAGGCTCTTGTCCAGGGTGGTCGCGGTGTAGTCGAGCAGTTGCCCCGGGCCTCGCTTGACCTGGGACGGCTGCGCACGCTGGGCACGGAAGGCTGCGGCCGCTTGCGGGCCTTCGGCGGCCAGCACCTCAGCCGGGGTCTGGCGGGCCAGTTCGGCGATATCGTAGGTTTTTTCGCGGGTTGCGGTCGCCGGGGCGGCGCTGAAACTGGCGATGTAGGTCGCCAGGTCCCAGCGCTGACGGTCGTCCAGCTGATCGGCGAAGGCTGGCATGTCAGTGCCTTCGACGCCCATCCCCAGGGTGTTGTAGATCGCGTACAGGCTCAGCCGATCCAGTCGCGCGGCATCGCGCAGATTGGCCGGCGGCGGTGTCAGGCCGACACCGGCCGGGCCATCGCCGGCACCGGCAACGCCATGGCAGACCGAACAGTGCTGGGCATACAGCGGTGCCCCACGGGTCGGGTCCGGTGTAATGATCGGCGCCTGGCTCACCTCATAGGTCACGGCCAACTTCGCACCCAGCTGCCTGGCCTGACGTGCAATCTCCGCTCCGTCCTGACGTGTGGCAATGGCGCTGTGCAGCGCGCTGACGCCCTGCTCGAGCCCGGCTTTCTCCGGCTTGTCCGGCATCGCCGCGACCAGCCCCTGCAACACCTTGGCAAATTCCAGTTGTTCGCGGTATTCGGATTCGTTGATAACGTGACCCGCCTCGACCGACTGCGGGTAATCCGCGCCAATGTAATCGAGCAGATGCAGGGCCTGCGGCGCACCTTCCACGGTATCGGCCAGCAGATTGAAACTGCACAAGGCAACCAGCGGCATCGCCAGCCAGGCCAGGAAACGGGACGGGGCAGTCATGAATGAATCTCAATTGGAAATACGAAGTAACACATTGTTCACTTCGAAAGCCTTTCACTCAAGCTTTGTTGTGAAACGCGTGCCACGGAAATCGTCCGAGGTTTCCACTGGATGATGGCACTTTCTGGAGAACAGGGATTAAAAAGCCATTACGAAGCCATCATCCCTGTCTATAATGCCGCGCCTGTTATTGATCGACAGGCCATTCAAGCTCCCCGCTTCAGGGGGAATTGGCAGGACGCCAGTCTGCGCCGATAGGTCTCAACAGCCAGACCGGCAACCACGGCTGCTACATTCAGGGAAGAAGTATCCATGGCCTCCCGCGCCCTTACCTTGATCGCGCTCGGCGCTGTCACCTTGCTCTCCGGCTGTTCGGTGTTTCGCAATTACGATTCCGAACTCGCGCAAACCAACCAGCAACTGGCTTCCGGCAATGTCGACGCCGCACTGACCCTGCTGGAAAAGAACAACACGGGTGATGACAAGGACCTGCTCTACTACTTCGAGAAAGGTGAACTGCTGCGTGCCAAGGGCGACCTGTCCGGCAGCCAGAACGCCTGGGGCAGCGCTGACGTCGTGGTTGGCCAGTGGGAAGACGCGGTCAAGCTCGATACCGGCAAATACCTCGCTCAGTTCGGCAGCTTCCTGGTCAACGACAAGGTTCGTCGCTACGAGGGCTATGACTACGAAAAGGTCATGCTGACCACACAGATGGCCCTGAACCTGCTGGCGGTGAACGACTTCGACGGCGCACGCACCGCAATCAAGAAAACCCACGAGCGTGAAGCGGTGATCGCCGATCTGCGCGACAAGGAATACCTCAAGAGCGAAGAGGAAGCCGAGAAAGAAGGCATCAAGACCGAATACAAGGACCTGCAGGGTTACCCGGTCGCCAGCCTCGATGCGCCGGAAGTCGTCGGCTTGAAAAACAGCTACCAGAGTGCGTTCAGCCACTACCTGGCCGGGTTCGTCTACGAAGCCCTGGGCGAAAAGGACCTGGCCGCGCCGGGCTATCGCAAGGCCGCCGAACTGCGCCCGAACACCCCGCTGCTGGAACAGGCCCTGAAGGACCTCGACAAGAAAAGTGCCAAGGATGAGGACAGCGACATCCTGATCGTCGTACAAAGCGGCCTGGCGCCGGCCCGGGACTCGATCCGCGTGCCCCTGCCCCTGCCGATCAGCGGCAACGTGGTGATCACCCCGCTGTCGTTCCCGATCATCAAGCCTGACACCTCCACCACCCCGTTCGCCCAGATCGGCGTGGACGGTCAGCAACTGAACCTGACACTCCTCAACAGCACCACCGCCATGTCCCGCCGCGCGCTGCGCGACGACATGCCGGGCATCATCGTACGCACCACCGTGCGTGCCGTGACCCGTGGCGTGGCGCAAAAGAAGATCAACGAGACCAACCCGCTCGCGGGCCTGGCAGTCGGCATCACTTCAGCCGTGCTCGAAGGTGCCGATACCCGTACCTGGCGCACCCTGCCGGACAACACCCAGGTGGTGCGCCTGCGCCTGAAGAAAGGCGAGCACCAGGTCACGCTGCCGAGTGCGGTCGGCGGCTCGGTGGTCAAGATCACCGTGGATCAGCGCTATCAGGTCATCAGCCTGCGTGCCGTGGGCAGCCAGGTGTTCGCCAGCGGCGTGGCCGCTCACGTCATCCCGAGCGCCAACCCGACGGCCGTGGCCAGCCTCAAACAACCTTAAGAACGGAGTCTTTACATGCGTTTCAAACTGATCGCCGTCGCTGCCCTGGCCTTGCTGGCCGGTTGCGCCACACCACCGCCACCGGAGCCTGGCAGCGCCGCCAGCAAAGTCGTGGCCATGGGCAAGCTGAAGAACATCGTGGTGGGCGCCATGCGCGTCGCCCGGGAAAACGGCTTCATGACGGTCAATGTGCAGCTGAGCAACACCAGCTACAGCAACAAGACCTTCTACTACCGCTTTGCCTGGCTCGGCCCTGAAGGCTTCCCGATTGGCGAAGAGGACACCTGGAAAAGCCAGTTGATGTATGGCGAACAGACCAGTTTCGTCCAGGCCATCGCGCCAACGCCAAAAGCCGTGGATTTCCGCCTGGAAATCAAAACGCCTTAATCCCCCTTTCGTTCAGTTCCAGAGAGCATTCCCATGTTTGCACGCTTTTCCTTCATCGCCGTCATCGCCCTTCTGGCCAGCGGTTGCGCCAACACTTCGCCGACCCTGGGCAGCAAGAACATCAGCTACGGCGACACCAAGGCCGTGGAAACCGTGACCAACGAGTTCGGTTCGACCGACCTGCAGATGATCGCCGAATCCATGACCCGCTCCCTCGCCCAGTCCGGCATCCTGCAGGGCCGTCCGGTGGTTCAGGTCTACGACGTGAAGAACAAGACCAGCGAGTACATCGATACCCGCGAGATCACCACCAGCATCAAGACTCAGCTGATGAAATCCGGCACCGCCCGTTTTGCCAGCGACAACACCCAGATGCAGAGCCAGGTTGACCAGTTGAAACTGCAGAACCAGAGCGGTCTGTACAAGAAATCCACCGTGGCCAAGACCGGCAACATGGTCGCCGCCAAATATCGCCTCGAAGGTTCGATCAGCTCGATCGTCAAGCGCAGCAGCGACTACAAGGACGTCTTCTACAAATTCAGCCTGCAATTGATCGACGTTGAAAGCGGTCTGGCCGAGTGGATGGACGAGAAAGAGATCCGCAAGACCACGGAGCGTTGATCATGCGCGCATGGATTGGCATGATGGCCCTGGCTTGCGCATTCAGTGCGCAAGCGGCGCCGAAAGTCGCGGTGACGGACCTGGCGTACCAGGAACGCGTGGAGCAGTACATCCACATCGTTTCGGCACAGAACAACTTCCAGGCCAACCGTTACAGCGCCAGTGGTGCTTCGAGCTACAACGAAATCGAAGCCACCAGCAGCTACATCGAACAGGGTGAACTGCGCAAATTCACCGGCGACATCAAGGGCGAGATCCTGCGCACCGGCATGTTCCAGCTGGTGCAGGGCACGCCCTACACCGCCTCGTCCAAGGGCGATGTGTATGACGTGATCAAGCGGATCAAGGCCGGCAACTTCAAAGGCGCCGACTACGTCCTGTTCGGCACCGTGTCGGACATTGATTTCAACAAGGACGTCACCGAGCTGGCCAATACCGACAGCTACTCGGCGATCCTGGCATTGACCCTGGTGGCCGATTTCAGCCTGATCAACACACGCACCTTCGAGATCACCTCGGCCTTCACGGCGATGGGCGAAGGCCAGGACACCAAACTGGTGAACCACCGCGACGTGCGTGTCTCGCTGAACCGCCCGCGTGTGGTGCGTGAGGTGTCCAAGGCGCTGGGTGAAGACGTGGCCGCGCAACTGAGCCAACAGCTCGGCGGTGACGGCAACGTGCAGCCAGGCAAGGCTCCGCTGCGCAACAACCTGCCGGCGGATACGGCGCCCATGATTCTGCGCTGACCCCGGAACGAAAAAGGCGACCCGAATGGGTCGCCTTTTTTCTGCACGAGCGATTTATACCGCGGCTTTGCGCAAGGTCGCCATGAACGCCGCGGCCCCAATGAACAAGCCGGCAAACGTACGGTTCATGCGTTTTTGCTGTTTGGGCGTGCGCAACAGGCGCAGCACTTTCGACGCCAGCCCGGTGTAACCGGCCATGACGACCAGATCGACGCAGATCATGGTCAAACCGATGACCAGGTACTGAACCAGCAGCGGCGCATGGGGGTCGATGAACTGCGGCAACACCGCCAGCATGAACACCAGGGCCTTGGGGTTGCTGATGTTGACCAGGAAACCACGGAACACCAGGGCCATCGGCTTGCCGATCTGACGCACCGCAGCGTCGTCGCTCATGTCGCTGGGCAGCGCACGCCATTGCTTGATCGCCAGGTAAACCAGATAGGCCACACCGAACCATTTGATCGCGTAAAACGCCGTGGCCGAAGCGGTGAGAATCGCGCCAACGCCGGCGCCGACAATCGCGATCTGCACCGCCAGACCCAATTGCAGGCCCAGGGCATTCCAGTAACCGCGCCAGAACCCGTATTGCAGACCACTGGACATCGACGCAATAGCGCCGGCACCGGGAGACAGGCTGATCACCCAGCAGGCGGCAAAAAACGCCAGCCATGTTTGAAGCTCCATCGCACACCTCGACTCGGACTCGTGACAGATGTCTAAGCTAATGCGGCTTGGGGCCAATGACCATTGATTTTTTCGGGATGTTGCGACGTCATAGGCCCTTCGCCGGCGATGGCGATCCGTCGGGCAACACAGGCCTTACTTCTCAAACCCGCTGGAAGGGAACACATCACTTCCCCGCCAACGCCGCACCGAACGCTGGAAGAACAGGCTGTTGGGCACCTGCACCATGGCACCGCCGGTGCCGAGCTCCTCGGCTTCGATCAACGTGGTGTAGAGCAGGTTGATCGCCACCACCCGGCCTTTGACGCCAGGCTTGTCGGTGGTATCCACCAGCTCGACGATGTCGCCGATACGGAACGGCCCGACAGTGAAGATCAGAATCGCGCAGAGCAGATTGGACAGCACGCTCCACATGGCGAAAAACGCCACCGCCGCCACCGCGACGAACCCGGACAGTGCTGTCCACAACACCGTGGCAGACACCCCGAGACGCTCCAGCACGAACAGCAGCGCACTGCCCATGATCAACCAGCGCAAGCCACCGCGCAGCGGCATGAGCAACTGCGGAGGCAGCGGATAACGCTCGCCCAGGCGGGTCAGGCATTTGGCGACGAAGCGTTGCGCGAAGTAGCCGGCCAGCAGGATCAGCAGGATTTGCACCACCAGCCAGATCGGATCGACCCAGGCGGGTGGCAGCGGCAGGTTGAACGCGCCCATCAGGACAGCGCCTCCAGCTCCGCCTGCATGCTTTCAAGCAATTCCAGGGCTTGCATCCAGGCCTCTTCCAGTTCGGCTTCACGCACCTTCAGCTTCGCTTGCTCAGCCAGCAGATCGCGCAGGTCGTTCTTGCGCGCCGGTTCGTAAATGTCGCTGTCGCCGAGGCTGGCATCGACCTTCGCCAGCTTCTCGTGCAGCTTGCCCAGTTCGGTCTCGAGTTTTTCCGCTTCGCGCTTGTGCGGCGCCAGTTGCTGGCGCAACGCGGCGGCAGCCTGACGCTGGGCCTTCTTGTCGGTCTTGTCCGGGTTGGTCGGCGCGTTGCTGACCGGGGCATTGCGCTGCCGGAAATCGACCAGCCAGCGGGCATAGTCCTCCAGGTCGCCGTCGAACTCCTCGACCTTGCCGTCCGCCACCAGGTAGAAATTATCGGTCGTGCTCTTGAGCAGATGGCGATCGTGGGAAACCACCAGCACCGCGCCACTGAATTCCTGCAAAGCCATGGTCAGCGCCAGGCGCATTTCCAGGTCAAGGTGGTTGGTCGGCTCGTCGAGCAGCAACAGGTTCGGCCGCTCCCAGGCGATCAACGCCAGGGCCAGACGCGCCTTTTCGCCGCCGGAGAAGTTCAGCACCGGCTCGTCGATCCGTGCACCACGGAAGTCGAAACCGCCGAGGAAGTCGCGCAGGGTCTGCTCGCGCTCGGTCGGTGCCAGGCGCTGCAAGTGCAGCAACGGGCTGGCCTTGGAGTCCAGGGAGTCGAGCTGATGCTGGGCGAAATAGCCGACCACCGTGTTCTCACCGCGGGTCAGCCGACCGGCCAGCGGTGACAACTCACCCGCCAGGTTTTTGATCAGGGTCGATTTACCGGCACCGTTGGGGCCGAGCAAACCGATGCGCGCGCCAGGGGTCAGCTGCAACTTGACCTTCTCCAGCACGGCTTTGTCGCCGTAGCCCAAACGGGCATCGGACAGGTCGATCAACGGGCTGGAGATCTTAGTCGACTCGCGGAACACGAAATCGAATGGCGAATCGACGTGGGCGGCAGACAACTCCTCCATCCGCTCCAGCGCCTTGATCCGGCTCTGAGCCTGACGGGCCTTGGTGGCCTGGGCCTTGAAGCGAGCGATATAGCTTTCCATGTGCGCACGCTGCGCCTGCTGCTTCTCGTAGGCCTGTTGCTGCTGGGCCAGACGCTCGGCACGGGCGCGTTCAAAGGCGCTGTAGCCACCGCGGTACAGGGTGATCTTGCGCTGATCGACGTGGGCCACGTGGTCGACGACCGCATCGAGGAAATCCCGGTCGTGGGAAATCAGCAACAGGGTGCCGGGGTAGCTTTTGAGCCACTCTTCGAGCCAGATGATGGCGTCGAGGTCCAGGTGGTTGGTCGGTTCGTCGAGCAGCAGCAGGTCCGAAGGACACATCAGCGCCTGCGCCAGGTTCAGGCGCATTCGCCAGCCACCGGAGAAGTCGCCGACCTGGCGATCCATCTGCTCATTGGTGAACCCAAGCCCGGCCAGCAACTTGCGGGCACGGGCATCGGCGGTGTAGCCGTCGGCGCTGTCGAGCTCCGCGTGCAGGCGTGCCTGGGCGGCACCGTCATGGGCCGCCTCGGCGGCGGCCAGGTCGCGTTGCACCTGACGCAGGCGCAGGTCGCCATCGAGCACGTAGTCGACCGCCAGGCGCTCGAGCGTATCGACCTCCTGGCGCATGTGGGCGATACGCCAGTCGGCCGGCAGGAAGCAATCACCCGAGTCCGGGTGCAGCTCACCCCGAAGCAAGGCGAACAGGCTCGATTTGCCGGCGCCATTGGCACCGATGAGGCCGGCTTTCTGGCCGGCGTGCAGGGTCAGCTCGGCGTCTTCTAGCAGACGTTGCGGGCCACGCTGTAAAGTCAGGTTCTGAAGTCGAATCATAATGGCGGCGGAGTCTACCAGCTTCGCTCGCAACTGGCGCGAGTAGCACTATGTCCTCTGACCTGTGGAGCTTTTCCCTGACCACTTACGCCCGACCCGGAGTTGAAGCCGCATGCCTCGACCTGCAGTCGGCCGGGGTGAATGTGTGCCTGCTGTTATGCGGGTTGTGGCTGGGAGTACGTGGAACAGCCTGTAACGAACGACGCCTGCAGCAACTGCGCAGTGTGGCCGAGCCTTGGGACGCGGAGGTTGTTCAACCGCTGCGCGCCTTGCGCACGCAATGGAAAATCCTCGCCGGCGAAGATGGCGAGCTCAATGCGTTGCGTGAACAGGTGAAGGCCCTGGAGCTGGAGGCCGAGCGGCAGTTGCTGTGGCGGCTGGAGCGCGCGGCGCAGGATTGGCCGCAGGATGAGGCAGGCGATCTGTTGGCCTGGCTGGACGGTGTGGCGGCACACGCCGCCCACCTGGACCGCGACGCGCTGCATCAGCTGCGCGTCGCGGCAACCGGCACTTAGGAAGCGCTGGTTGGGGTGGTGCTGGTGCTCGACAGTGCCGCTGGCGTTGGCGCCGGAGTGGTGGTCGAGGTGGTGGCTGCTGGTGCAGGAGCAACCGAGGCAGCAGGCGCAGGGGTCGCTGGCTTGGCAGCAGGTGCCGGGGTCGGCTTGGCAACAGCGGCCGGCTTTTTCACGGCGGGTTTGGCGGCTGGTTTGGCAGCAGCGGGTTTCGCGGCTGGCTTGGCAGCAGCAGGTTTGGCAGCAACGGGTTTCGCGGCTGGTTTGGCAGCAGCGGGTTTGGCTGCTGGTTTCGCAGCGGCGGGTTTGGCGGCAGCGGTCTTCGCGGCGGTGGCTGGTTTGGCGACAGCAGGCTTGGCAGCAGACGCTGGCTTGGCAGCAGCGGGTTTAGCGGCGGCAGTTCTTGCTGCGGGCTTCGCCGCTGGCTTGGCAGCAGCCGGTTTGGTCGCTGGTTTTACAGCCGGTTTGGTTGCAGTTTTTGCCGCTGGCTTGGCAGTGGTTTTACCCGCAACAGGTTTGGTCGCCGGTTTGGCAGCAGCGGTTTTTGCGGCAGGCTTCGCGGCGGGTTTGGCAGCAGCAGTTTTAGCCGCCGCGGGTTTGGCTGCGGTGGTTTTTGCAGGCGATTTCGCTGCGGCGGTTTTGGCAGCAACGGGCTTGGCGGCAGGTTTGGCAGCCGCTGTTTTAGCGGTCGGTTTTGCTGCGGATTTTGCGGCTGGTTTCGCGGCTGGTTTTGCGGCTGGTTTCGCGGCGCTGGAAGCCACTGCTTTTTTCACAGCAGGCTTGGCGGCCGGTTTGGCGGCAGGCTTGACCGGCGCTTTTGCAGCAGCGGGTTTGGCAGCAGCTTTCTTGGCGGGGGCTGCAGCAGGCTTGGCCGAGCGCAGGGACAATGCCTTGCTGACAGCCTCTTGCACGCGACCAACGCCCTGGGCCAGTTTCAGGCTTTCTTGAGCGTCACGCTTGAGTTGCAGAATGTAGCCACGCGTTTCCGACTGGCGATTTTTCAGAGCGTCGAGCAAGTCCTCGAGCTCCTTGACCGCGTCCTTGGCTTTGGCTTGTGCCTTGGCTTTACCGGCCGATGCAGCGTCCTGCAATTTGGTGCGGGATTTGTGCAGTTTTTCCTGCGCCTTACCGCGCTGTTTTTCCAGTTTGGCGAGCAGTTTTTCCGCATCAGCCAAGGCTTCGGAACAAGCGGTTTCCAGATGCTCGAGCAGGCTGCCCGAGAGTTGTTGAAGTAAGTGCAACGGGGTATTTACAGACTTCTTGGTGGCCGACATGGTTTACCTCCTGGCTGACGTGGGTGCGGCTCATACTAGCCCTCTGCTGCTACCGCCGCTAGGTCATGTTGACAGTATCGAAAGCGTTGCGTTGCAAGCGATCGAAAATCTTCTGCGCTTGCGCAAAACAAGTTCACTTTCGCGCGCTTGCACACTGGCATAATCTGCCGCATCTCAGGTCGGAGAGTGACGATGTCGCGCTACCTTTTTTTATCGCTGTGCATGCTTTTTTCCGTGGCCCAGGCCACCGAAAAATCCGCTGGGAACGAAGCTCACGATCTCGCTTACAGCCTGGGTGCGAGCCTCGGTGAGCGCTTGCGCCTGGAGGCTCCCGAGCTGCAACTCCAGGCGTTGATCGAAGGTTTGCAACAGGCCTATCAGGGCAAGCCGCTGGCGTTGAAAGACGAGCAGATCGAACAGATTCTGACTGAGCACGAAGCTCAGATGGCCCTGCAGCAAACCCCGCCGCAGAGCGAAGCGGCCGTCGCCAAAGAGAAAAGTTTTCTCGCCGCGGAAAAAGCCAAGCCAGGCGTCCGCGAACTGGCCGACGGCGTCCTGCTCACGGAGCTGGTGCCAGGCAACGGTGCCAAGGCCGGCCCGAACGGCAAGGTGCAGGTGCTGTACATCGGGCGTCTTCCCGATGGCACCGTGTTCGATCAGAACAATCAGCCGCAGTGGTTCAGTCTCGACAGTGTGATCAGCGGATGGCGCAGCGCCCTGCAGAACATGCCGGTCGGTGCGAAGTGGCGATTGGTGATTCCATCGGACCAGGCCTACGGTGCCGATGGTGCCGGTGACTTGATCGAGCCGTTCACCCCGCTGGTGTTCGAAGTCGAATTGCGCGGCGCAACCAGCTGAGCCCCAGAACGAAAAACGGCGCGCAATGCGCACCGTTTTTGAGGGGGAAGGCAAGCTGATTCAGGCTTGAACCGAATCCTCTTCCTTGTGAGCGTTGTGCAGGACTTCGATCAGGCAGTCCTCCAGTTCGAAGCGCTCGTGCAACAGGCCACCCAGTTCCTTGAATTTCTCTGCCACGCATTTCCCTGCATCACACAGGTCGTTGAACGCGAGCAGCTTCTCGGTGATGACGTCGATTCGCGGGTAGATCGTCTCGGCCAGCTCGAGTCCGCGCGTATCGCCAAAGGCCTTGGCTTCGCCCGTCAACTGTTCATAGATCTCGAAATGTCCGGCAGAGACGTAATCGACCAGCACGCCACAGAATTCCTGCAATGGCTGGCGGTTCTCCCCGAGAGCCTCAGGCTTGGCGCCGAGAGCATCATAGGCCCGAACCAGTTCGTGACGCTCCTGCAACCAGCGATCGATCAGCAGATGCACTCCACCCCAGCGTTCCTGAGCATTCTGACAACTTTCGAGCATGGTGATCTCTCTTCCCTTTTGGGTCATGCTGCCCTGGATCCGTCGTGCTCTTGATGGGCAGAATCGGTCAGGCAGAGCGCCATTCGAGCAACATAAACGCGACGACACGTGCGGGCCAGATTATGCCCGCACGCTAATGGCTTCAAGGTACGCAGGAGATAAAGTTCATACAAGTGTTTAATCGCGAGCCAGCGCCGGGTGCGACGACTCGCCGCTGAGCGGTCGCTGACAAGCGATGCGCAGGAGGCGCAATAACCGGTAAACGCTCAGGACCGTCATGGCCACGAAGAACAGCAGACTCCACTCTGGAAGACTCAGGTCGAACAGCGTCCAGGAAACATGCGCGCAATCGGTGGTGCCGTTGAACATCAGCGGCACGACTTGCATCCAGGGATGGCTGGCCAGCAGGTCGGAGAGGCTGGGTGAACACAGACCCGGATGTGGCTGCGGATTGGCCTGCAACAACACCTGGCGCCACGCCGTCACCGTCCCCGCCAGCGTGCACAGCAAGGCCAGCAGCCAATAGCCGAAAGATCCCAGGCGACCCGGCCCGTGCACCGCGGCCATCAGGCAGCATCCGGTGAGCAGTGCGAGAAAAATCCGCTGTAACAGACACATTCCGCAAGGCTGGAGGCCGACCGCATATTCCAGGTAATAGGAAACGCCCAAGGCCAAGGCACCAGCAACGAAAACCATGAAAAACAAGGAGCGTGAGCAGGCCAACGACATGGCTTTTCCGTACCGATAGAGACAAGTGGTTACGGTAGAGGAAAGCGTGCCAGCCTTTCAAGACAACGCAGCAGGGACACTTCTACCGAACCTGTAGGGCGTTGCCGACAGAATCCGGAAGAATGGATGTAGGGACTTGTAGGACTTTGCCTTGGACTGAAAAAAACTGTCAGAAGCGGACAGAATTACCGGTCTCAGCCGAACTTGAGCACGCTGCCTGACGTCACCGGCGTGGTCGCCGGCAACGTCGCATACGTTCCGTCAGGCGTGAACCGGCACCGGCAGCGGCGCGGCCAGCAAGCGGTCATCGAGAAGTCCAAGGCCTTCCTGAAACAGCTGGTTGCTACCCTCGGTGTCGCCCAACTGTGCGAGCAATCGCGCCAGCTCCGCACAGGCTTCGGGATTGCGCTGCACCCGCAGGCTGCTTTCCAGATAATCGCGCGCTTTGCCCCACAGGCTGTTTTGCAAACACAGGCGGCCCAGTGTCAACAGCAGGCTTGGATCAGCCGGATGATCCTTGAGCCAGCTCTCGGCGGTCTGCAGTTGACGCGCCGGGTCACTGCCGCGAACCAAGCCGTAGAGACGCGCCAGATGGCTGTCATAGTGACGCTTGAGCGCCGTTCGCAGAACCTCCTCGGCTTCGACCTGGGCGCCCAGTTGCCGGAGTTGCTCGGCGTACGCCAGCACCAGTTGCGGCTCCTGGCGTTGCGCCGAAGTGAGCTGCTGCCAGGCGCGATTGAGTGACTGCAAACCGACCTCGCCGTCTTCCTGACGTGCCGCCAGGGACAGGTTCTGCCCCCACGCACGGCGCTCCAGCTCGGCCAGTTCGCTCGATGGCAACACCTTGTCCTTGCGCAGCTCCGGCAGGAGGCGGATCACCTCCGACCACTCACCGCGCTGCTGATGCAAACGCTGCAACTGACGCAGCACCTGAACGTTGTGCGGATGCCGCTCGTGCATGGCCTGCAATGTCGCCAGGGCGCCCTCGGTGTCACCACGGTCGGTCTGCAATTGGGCATGGTTCAGGGCAATGGCCAGCTCAGCCTGAGGCTGGCGCTCCAGTGCCCGCTCCAGGAGGCTGTCGCTTTCCTCGTAGTGACCTTGTTCATTGGCCGCCCGGGCAGCGCCGAGGTAGTAAAGCAACGGCTGACGCTCGGCCTCGGCGGCACGGTGCAAGTGACGCTGCGCACTGGCCCAGCGACCTTCGGCCAGGTCCAGCTGACCATGTTCGATCGCCACCTGCACCCGCCGGCTACGATTGCGCCGCGACCAGGGATTGACCACTCCACTGGAGGTCATCACCAGCTCGACCAGGGCCTTGATCCCCCAGAACACCAGCCACAACACCGCCACCAGCGCCAGGGTCGCCCACAGGCTCGATTCGAAACGGAAACCCTTGTAGGCGATCAGCACGTAGCCGGAATGCTCGGCAATCGCCAGCCCCAGCGCGGCGGCAGCGGCGATGACTAGGAACAGGATCACGTAGAGGCGTTTCATGGCGTGGCCTCCTGCGCGGTGTCCGTGGCAGGTTTGGCCAGGGGTTTGATCGAGTCTTCGGCATTGACATTGCGGCGTTCAAGATAGGCTTGAACGGCGCTCAAGGTGCCGGTCAGGTCAGGTGTCGCCACGGTGACCGGTTCCTTGCTCAACTCGACCACCTGCTCGAGCATCACTTTGCTCTGAGGATTGTCGGGATTGAAGTTGCCCTTGAGCACGTCCCGCGCCTCGGCCAGCGCCTGGGTATACACCGGCGCCTGGCCATTGAGCGCCGCCCATTGCGCCTGCTCCAGCGCCAGGCTCAAGGCCAGGCGCACCTGGCTCAGGCTCTGGCCGGCCAGCAGTGGGCGCACATTCTTGTCGGCATTGAAGTCGATGCGGATGTAGCGGGAAATCTGGTCCCACCATTGCGCCCAGCGGCTCGCGCCGTCGCCATCGGCAGTCAGGCCCAGCAGCGATTCGCCGCGATCCTTGTACTCGGGCGCCAGCTCGGTGAGGCTGATCACCTGGTCACGCAACGCCCCCAGGCGCAGGAAAAGGCCGGTGCGATCAGGTTGCTCGGTGCTGCGCAGGGCGACCAGGGTCTTCGCCACCTGCTCGCGAGCGGCAAAGGAGCCCGGATCGTTCTGCTCGCGAAGAATTTCGTCGGCGCCCTGCACCAGGGCCTGGGCGCTACTGATGTCCTGCAACGCCGATAGGCGCAGGCTGGCCAGGCGCAGCAAGTGCTCGGCCTCAGCCAGGCGCCAATCCTTGCGACTGGCGCCAAGGACGGTTTCCAGACGTTGATTCAGGCGTTGCTGATCGCCCTGCAACTGGATCACCAGTCGACTGCGGGCATCGAGTTCTTCGGCGGCCGGCATTTGCTCGAGGCGCGCGCTCAAGCGCTGTTCGTTGAGCTTCAGGCTTTGCGCCTGGTCGTTCAACGCCTGCACCTGGCTCAACTGCTGTTGCGTGCTGGCTTGCAGGTGTCGCACCTGCCACACGCCCCAACCGCCCACGGCCACACCGGCGGCACCCAGCAGCAGTGCGACGATTGCCAGCCCATTGCCCCGGCGCTGCGTGGCAGCGGGCGGTGCACTTTCAACCGGTGTTTCAACCGACGCATCGAGATCGATCACTGGCCGGGAGTCATCTTTAGGCAAGGCAGTTTCGTTCACGTATCCATCCTTTGCATTAGAAAACGGGTTCGGGATGCTCCCGTAACGCCGTCAGCAAAGCCGCGGCACTGGCGCCACGACAATCCACAACTGTTTGGGCACCGGCGGCGCGTGCCAGCTCGGCGACCCTCGGGCTTGGAACAAACAACGGCAACTGCGCCAATTGTGGCCAGGCGGCGCCGGCCAATTGCTGCAGGTGCTCAAAACCCTGTCCACTGCTGACCACCAGCCCATTCAAGCGTTCCGCGCGGATCCGCTCGGGCAGGGCGTGCGCCGCATACTGCGGCAGGCCACGGCGATACAACTCCAGATAATCGACACTAGCACCCAGCTCGCGCAAGCGCTCAGCGAGTAACTCGCGCCCCCCCTCCCCGCGCATGATCAACACCCGCGGTTCAGGCCGGCTCACTGCCTGGCGCAGCGATGCCAGGCCCAACAAGGCTTCGCTGTCATCGCCCTCGGGCGGAAAGCTGACATCCAGCCGGTGAAGATCGAGGATCTGCGCCGTCGCCGCGCCCACACTGAACCACTTCAGACCTTCGCGTGGCGGGCCGTATTGCTCCAGCAACTGCACCGCGATCCTCGCGGCAGGTTTGCTGACCACAATGATCGCGCAGTAGCGATCCAGCGCCCGAATGACCTGGCACATTGTGTCAGAGGCTGCAATCGGTTCAATTTCCAAAAGCGGCAGACTGCTGCTGAAAATCCCCTCTTCGGCCAACACCACGCTCAGCGCCGCCGACTCATCCTCGGGACGCGTCAGCAGCAGGCGCCAGGCGCTCACTCGTGACCTGCCTCGCCATAGACCGCCTTGAGAATGTCATCGGCACCCTGGCCCAGCAGGTCTTCGGCCACTCGCACACCCAATGCCTGGGCATCGCCGTGCGGGGCACGGGCGTCGGCACTCAGCAGCAGGCCGCCCTTCGGATCGCCCACCAGACCACGCAACCAGATCTGCTCGCCTTCCAGCACCGCGTAGCAGGCGATCGGCACCTGGCAGCCGCCGTTCAAATGCTTGTTGAGGGCACGTTCGGCCGTGACACGGGTGGCGGTGTCCTGATGGTGCAGCGGCGCGAGCAACGCCTGGATTTCGCTGTCGGCGGTGCGACACTCGATCCCCACCGCGCCCTGGCCACCGGCGGGCAGACTGTCGTCGACGCTGATGGTCGAGGTGATCCGGTCTTCGAAGCCCAGGCGAATCAGGCCGGCGGCGGCCAGGATGATGGCGTCGTACTCGCCGGCATCGAGCTTGGCCAGGCGCGTGTTGACGTTGCCCCGCAGGAAGCGGATTTCCAGGTCGGGACGACGGGTCAGCAACTGGGCCTGGCGACGCAGGCTGGAAGTACCGACGATGCTGCCCTGCGGCAAGGCGTCCAGGCTGGCGAAGGCATTGGAAACGAACGCATCACGCGGGTCTTCGCGTTCGCAAATGCAGAACAGGCCAAGGCCTTCAGGGAAGTCCATCGGCACGTCCTTCATGGAGTGCACGGCGATGTCGGCTTCGTTTTCCAGCAGCGCGGTTTCCAGCTCCTTGACGAACAGGCCCTTGCCGCCGATTTTCGACAGCGGCGAGTCCAGCAGCTTGTCGCCGCGACTGACCATGGGAACCAGCGTCACGAGCAGACCCGGATGGGCCTTCTCCAGACACGCTTTGACATATTCGGCCTGCCACAGGGCAAGGGCGCTTTTGCGGGTGGCGATGCGGATTTCGCGAGAGGACATGGATCAATCCGTACTGGAAGAGATACGGCGGATGATAACAGCTCAGCCAAATCCACTTTGACTTGTATCAGGTAATACTCGGCCTCCCTGGCCCCGGATGTCCGGCAATCGGGTGAAAAACTCGCCTGCGCGGGGCGAATTACAACTGCTGCATCATCTTGCGTACGCCCGCCACATGACGGCGGCTGACGATCAGGGCGTCGCCATTTAGGCCTTTGAGAAACAGCTGGAAATGTCCCAACGGCGTGCGCTGCAGGCGTTCGATGCGGTCGCGGGCGACGAGAGCGTTGCGGTGGATACGCACGAATCGGTCACCAAATTCATCTTCGAGGGCCTTGAGCGGCTCATCCAGCAGCACTTCGCCGCCCTCGTGGCGCAGGGTCACGTATTTGTGGTCGGCGATGAAATAGACCACCTGCCCCAACGGGATCAGTTCAATGCCTTTGCGGGTTCGCGCGCTGATGTGGCTGCGCGGGCCGCTGCCGGATTCGGCGGCAGGACGGGTCAGGGCGGCGAGCTGGACACGATTGGGCCGCTCGGCATTTTTCAACGCATCATGCAATTGTTCTGTACGCACCGGTTTCACCAGATAGCCTACGGCACTGGCCTGAAAGGCTTCCACGGCAAATTCATCGGACCCTGTGCAAAACACCACAGCCGGCGGGGTCTCGCGTTCACACAATCGGGCAGCCACTTGCAGGCCATCGAGGCCGGGCATGCGAATATCGAGCAAGACGATATCCGGCTTGTGGCTGTCGATCAGTGCCAACGCCTCTTCGCCGTTCGTGGCGCTGGGCTCCAGGACACTGTATCCCTCGAGTTCGCCAACCATTCGGCTCAGGCGCTCGCGGGCAAGGGGTTCGTCATCAACGATCAGGACATTCATATTGCGCTGGATTCCTGCGTGAGTCTCGCAAAAGGATAGCGTAGACAGGTGAAGTGACGTCCGTCACCGCGATCCACGCTAAGACTAGCGCGAGGGCCAAAAAGTGCCGCCAGGCCGACGGCTAAATTTTCATCTGCCGGGCAATTGGCGGCCCAGGCCCGCATTGGCGGGGCATCGCCACAGGGTTTGCTGATACGCAATATGAACACCCCCTCTTCTTATAGTCAGCAGCCGCACCGAGAAGTGCACTGCCCCTACTGTCCAACTGTAGACGGTTGCAGGAACGTTATTGCTCAATTGAAAAATATCGTTGCGCATTTGCCCTCGCGCAGGCTTCGCCAGAGACGGGTACATCGGGGAAAAACCTGTCGACCAGCGTCAGCGACAGCCTGGGCAACCCTGTTATTATCCGTGCCAGCGTTCCACGCCATCCTTTACCAGCCGATACGAGCGAATTCATGAGCACTGACAAGACCAATCAGTCCTGGGGCGGCCGCTTCAGTGAACCCGTCGACGCCTTCGTCGCCCGCTTCACCGCCTCCGTCACCTTCGACCAGCGCCTGTATCGCCACGACATCATGGGCTCGATCGCCCACGCCACCATGCTGGCCAAGGTCGGCGTGCTGACCGATGCCGAGCGCGACAGCATCATCGATGGCCTGAAGACCATCCAGGGCGAAATCGAGGCCGGTCAGTTCGACTGGCGCATCGATCTCGAAGACGTTCATATGAACATCGAGGCGCGCCTGACCGATCGCATTGGCGTCACCGGTAAGAAACTGCACACCGGCCGCAGCCGCAACGACCAGGTCGCGACGGATATCCGCCTGTGGCTACGGGACGAGATCGACCTGATCCTGGGCGAAATCACCCGCCTGCAACAAGGTTTGCTGGAGCAGGCCGAGCGCGAGGCTGGCAGCATCATGCCGGGCTTCACCCACCTGCAAACCGCGCAACCGGTGACCTTCGGCCACCACATGCTGGCCTGGTTCGAAATGCTCAGTCGCGACTACGAGCGCCTGGTCGACTGCCGCAAGCGCACCAATCGCATGCCGCTGGGCAGTGCTGCACTGGCCGGCACCACCTACCCGATCGACCGCGAATACACCGCGCAACTGCTGGGCTTCGACGCCGTGGGCGGCAACTCGCTGGACAACGTGTCCGATCGTGACTTCGCGATCGAATTCTGCGCCGCCGCGAGCATCGCGATGATGCACCTGTCACGCTTCTCCGAAGAGCTGGTGCTGTGGACCAGCGCGCAATTCCAGTTCATCGATCTGCCGGACCGTTTCTGCACCGGTAGCTCGATCATGCCGCAAAAGAAAAACCCGGACGTGCCGGAGCTGGTACGCGGCAAGACCGGCCGGGTTTTCGGCGCGGTCATGGGCCTGCTGACCCTGATGAAAGGCCAGCCTCTGGCCTACAACAAGGACAATCAGGAGGACAAGGAGCCGCTGTTCGACGCTGCGGACACCCTGCGCGACTCGCTGCGGGCCTTCGCCGACATGATCCCGGCGATCAAACCCAAGCACGCCATCATGCGCGAAGCGGCGCTGCGCGGTTTCTCCACCGCCACCGACCTTGCCGATTACCTGGTGCGCCGTGGCCTGCCGTTCCGTGACTGCCACGAAATCGTCGGCCACGCAGTGAAGTATGGCGTCGAGAGCGGCAAGGACCTGGCGGAGATGAGCCTGGAAGAGCTGCGCAAGTTCAGCGACCAGATCGATCAGGACGTGTTTGCCGTCCTGACCCTGGAAGGTTCGGTCAATGCCCGTGACCATATCGGCGGGACTGCGCCGGCCCAGGTGAAAGCTGCAGTGGTGCGTGGCCAGGCACTGCTGGCCAGCCGCTAAAAGCTAAAAGCTTCGCCGGCGAGCCGGTCCCTCTCCCACGGGACTCAACCGAGGACCTGTGGGATCGAGACCGGCTTGCCGGCGAGACGGCGTTTGAAAACGCGGCAAACCTAGCGCTTGGCCGCCACCATCGCCATGAACGCTGGCATCGCGGCGTCCTTGTCTGCCGCAATGCGCTGCACGTTCGAATTCTGCTCCAGGCGCTCCAGCAACGCCTTGGCAGCCGGCATCTCGGCCAGCAGGTCAATCCCGAACAGCTTCTGCCCCACCGCGCAAGCCAGCGGCACGCTGTAGAGGAAGTACAGGTCCGCAATGCTCAGGCTTTCGCCCGCTACGTAGGGCGCGAACTTGCCATGCCGGGCGAGCGAGGCAAATCCGAGCAGCAACTCGGCCTGGGTCTTTTCCTTGATCGCCTCCGGCAGCGTCATGCCAAAAAAAGCTTCGGCATAACAGGCCCGGCCCGGCAGCTCGATATACAGTTCGATCTCCTTGGCCAGCGCCAGGACCTGCGCCCGCTGGTACGGATCGACGGGCAGCAGCCGCGTACCGGTCTGGCTTGCCTCGATGTAGTCGAGCATCACGCCGGTTTCGTTGATGAACCCCTGTTCGGTCCGCAGCACCGGCACCTTGCCCCGCGGGCTGATGGCCAGTGCCTCCGGCGTCTGGCCGCCGTAGAACGGCACTTCCTTGAACGCCAGTCCTTTCTCCAGCAACGCCAGCTTGACCATGTTGTAGTAATTGCTGACGGAAAAACCATAAAGCTCGAGCATCACAAAGCCTCCGGGCCGTGCGGGGTGGGCAGTGCCTGTCTTATAGATCGTCGGAAGCGTTCCCGCCAGCAGCATCACGGCGCTGAATGCAGGTAGACTGGGCGCCTGACCTTGAGGAGCCGGCCATGAGCGAGCCAACCGATATCGACATCGACGAAGAAGAATTCGCCGAAAACACCTTGATCGAAGCCATTGAAAACCAGATCGAAAGCGAAAACCCGCCGGCCGCCAAGGCGACCTTCAACAAACTGACCCTGGTGGGTTACGAGCGTGAAGAGATCCTCAACCTGATGGCCCACGTACTGGCGGTGGAAATCGACGCGATTCTCGAAGAAGACCGCGCGTTCAACACCCAATGGTACGAAGCGGCGTTGCGCGCCCTGCCCGAGCTGCCACCGGAAAAGAAGTAGCCCACCCCTCGCGGGCGGGCTCGCTCCTGCAGGACGGGCAATTTCATTCCAATTGTAAAACCGTTCTGCGGGCACTGGACATGCCGCACCAGCAGGTTCACCTTAGGGGCGCTGTCGCTCAATTCCTAGAAAGTCTGGAGTCCTTATGTCGCTTACACCTGAATTGGTTGCCGAACTGGAAATCCTCGCACTCTTCAACCTGGACAGTTCCCAGGAAGGTTTGAAAATTCATCAGACCGCTGCCCCGAAAGCTATCGCTGCCGCTCAACGCCTGTTTGAAAAAGGACTGATCGACCAGCCGGATGGCGGTTACCTGACCCGCTTGGGTCACGATGCCGCCGAACACGTACAGTCCCTCCTGATCATCTTGAAGACTCCGGAAACCGCCTGACTCGCACCGTATCGCCCACGGAAAGCCCCACGTCGGGATTTCCGCGGGCACACCGGGTGCCTGCCGTCGCCTCGCAACAGAAATCTGACGTCAAAAACAAAATCCGCTTAAACGTCCCGCTGCCGGGAGGCTAAACTGCGCTGCATCCCGAGACACGATGTCCGAGCCTTTGCGAGCCGGTTTGAGCTGACATGACCCGCACCCATGAAATACGCCCTGATCTGGACGAAGGCATCGACCGCAAGGTGCTCAGCCAGCTGCGTGCACGCTTTTTAAAGCTCAATGAAGGTCGCATGGCCCGCGCCATGGAGGGCCTGTCGACCCGCCAGCAAGGCGTCCTGACCTTGCTGCCGCTGTTCTTTCACGTCAACCATCCCTTGCTGCCGGGCTACGTCTCGGGCAGTACCCCCGCGGGGCTTTCGAACTTCGAACCGGATGCCAATGCCCTGGCCGAAGCCCAGCGCCTGACCCGCTCGTTTTCCTACAAGCCGCGCCATGGCAGCAACCCGCCGCGCCCGATCCATGGCCTGTTCCTGATGGGCAGCCTGGGCACCCTCGCCCAGGCCGATCAGAGCGACATGGACGTCTGGGTCTGCCACGCGCCGGACCTGACGGAAAACGAACTCGCCGAGCTGCGTAAAAAGTGCCAGCTGCTCGAAACCTGGGCCGCCAGCCAGGGCGCCGAGGCGCATTTCTTCCTGATCGATCCGGCGCGCTTCGTGCTGGGCGAACGCGATACACAGTTGAGTTCGGAAGACTGCGGCACCACCCAGCACTACCTGCTGCTGGACGAGTTCTACCGCACCGCCATCTGGCTGGCCGGGCGCACTCCGATCTGGTGGCTGGTGCCGGTGTACGAAGAAGCCAGCTACGACCGCTACACCCATACCTTGCTGTCCAAACGCTTTATCCGTGCCGACGAGACCCTCGACCTGGGGCATCTGGCCTACATCCCGCCCGGCGAATTCATCGGGGCCGGGTTATGGCAACTGTTCAAGGGCATCGAGTCCCCCTACAAGTCGGTGCTCAAGCTGCTGCTGACCGAGGTCTACGCCAGTGAACACCCCAGGGTCCAGTGCCTGAGCCTGCGGTTCAAGCAAGCGGTGTTCGCCAACCGCCTGGACCTCGACGAGCTGGACCCCTACGTGGTGGTGTACCGGCGCATCGAGGAGTACCTCATCGCCCGTGGCGAACCCGAGCGCCTGGAACTGGTACGGCGGGCGCTGTATTTGAAGGTCAACCGCAAACTCACCGGCAGCAGTCGCACCCAGAGCTGGCAGCGTTCGCTGCTGGAGCGACTGGCCCATGAATGGCACTGGGATCATCGGCAGTTGGCGCTGCTCGACAGCCGCAGCCAGTGGAAGGTCCGCCAGGTCAGCGCCGAGCGCCGGGCACTGGTCAACGAACTCAATTACAGCTATCGCTTCCTGACCGAATTCGCCCGCAACGAACAGACCGTGAGCCTGATCAACAAGCGCGACCTCAATGTGCTGGGCCGACGCCTGTACGCGGCGTTCGAGCGCAAGGCAGACAAGGTCGAGTTCATCAATCCGGGCATCGCTCCGGACCTGGCCGAAGACACCCTGACGCTGGTGCACGCCCCCAACAAGGCAGAGTCGGTGCAAACCTACTGGGGCCTGTACAACGGCAGCCTGACAGCCCTTGAATGGGAACATTTCGCCCCGATCAAGCGCAGCCGCCATTTGCTCGAACTGTTGAGCTGGTGCCACCGCAATGGCGTGATCGACAGCAGCACCCGCCTGGCCTTGCACCCCGGCGACAGCGACCTGAGCGAGTTCGAGCTGTTCAACCTGCTCGGCAGCCTGCAACAGAGCATCGCCCTGCCGCTGCCCACGGTCGCCGAAGAACCGCTGCTGCGTGCCAGCGTGCCGAGCGAGGTGCTGATTCTGGTGAACGTCGGCGTCGACCCGCTCAAGCACCATCGCGACCTGAACATCCTGATGACCACCGAGCGCACCGACTCCCTGAGTTACGCCGGGGTGCGGGAAAACCTGGTGCTGACCCTGGATCAGGTCACGCTCAATAGCTGGAACGAGGTGCTGGTCAGCCGCTTCGACGGGCCCCATGCCCTGCTCGACTGCCTGCGCGACTACCTCAACAACCTGCCGAACGGCCCGCAGCAACCCAGGTTGCGCGTGCGTTGCTTCTGCCATAACCGCGCGCAGTTCATTGCCCGGCGAGTCGAGGAAGTGCTCGACACCGCGCAGAATCTGCTGTTGAGCAAGCTCAATCACCGCTACCTGATTCAGGTCCAGCAGCATTACCACGTGCTGGAACTGGTGCCGGGCCAGGTCAACCACGTTGCCCTCGCCACCTTGCCGGCGCTGTTCGACTACCTGGGCGAAGAACTGGCCAGCTACAGCCCGCTGCACCTGGATCCGATGGCGCTGGAAGATCACGACCTGGCACTGATCCTGCCCATGGGCCAGCCCGCCTGCCTCCAGGTGTTCTACCGGGTGCTCGACACCCAGGCCGAGCTGTACGTGCTGGATGAATTCAATGCCCTGTGGCAACAGCGCCTGCCCTATCACGACGAACAGAGCCTGCTGGTGCCGCTGCAACGCTTCCTGCAATCGATCCAGTACCGGCGTGACGCCTTGCTGTCGATGGAGGCCGCCCAGCCAGGCCTCGACACCCTGTATTACCAGTTGCTGCCCTCCGGCCCCGGACGCGCGCGCCGGGTCGAAGCCCGCCCCGCCCCGCAGACCCCGGTCGCCAAGCCGTTCTACGATGTGCAGGCGATCGTCGGCAAGGCCGCACCGGGGGAAGTGCACGTCACGTTGTACTGCAATCAGCGGGAATTTTCAGAGCTGGAACATGGTGAGCAGTTGTTCAGCGTGGTCGCCCGGGAAATCGTCGAGCAGCGCCGCGAAACCGAGCGCTATCGCTGCTACATCACCGACCTGGACCTGTCGGGCCTGATCGGTGACGGCCAGAGCTCCAGCAATTTGTACCTGCGCTACAAGGCCGACCTGGAGCGCGCCTTGAACGACGCGCTCGAATTGCTCTGAGGGGTGGTCATTCCGGGAAGGCGCCGCCGTTGGCAGGCTGCGATTCGACCTCGAGCAGGGTGAGCTTGAGGGTTTTGCCACCAGGAGCGGGCCAATCGATGTGCTGCCCGACCTTCAGGCCGAGCAACGCGCTGCCCACGGGCGCCAGGATCGAAATCCGGCCTTCGTCGGCATTGGCATCCTTGGGATAGACGAGCGTCAGGTGGTAGTCCTTGCCACTGCCCTCTTCGCGGCAATGCACACGGGAATTCATGGTCACGACATCAGCCGGCACTTCATCGTGGCCGACCAGGGTATCGGCGCGATCCAGTTCGGTTTGCAACGCAATAACGCCCGGCAGCGTGTCGTCCAGGCTTTCGATCAGGCGCTCCAGACGTTGCACGTCCAGTCGAGTAAGGGTGATGGAAGGTGCGGTCATGATCAGGGCAGACTCCTTTCTTCTGCACAAAAAAAGCAAAACCCCGCCAAATCAGGCGGGGTTTTCACAAGCCTCGATGGGTTGAGGCGTATCCGGACACTATCACAGCTCAAAAAATATACAAGCCGGGGGGGATCAAGGGCTGTCGGTATACCCGCTCCCACCGGGACTCTGGATCAGGCGTGGGATTTGCGCTGAATCGCCTGGGCGCAAATCACCCGGCGGCGATCGTCATCGGCCGAACGCCATTCGCGGATGTCTTCGACATGGCGAAAACACCCCAGGCAGACTTTTTGTTCGTCCAGCCGGCACACGCCGCTGCACGGCGACGGCACCGCCGGGCTGACATTGCTGTAGAGCGGCTTGGGTGGACGAACGGGAGCAGGCTGGGTCACGGTCTCACAGACCTTCGAAATCGAATTCAGCGCCTGCCTGCTGCTTGACGATGCGCTCCAGCATCTCGCCCAGCTGCTCTTCGCTCTTGTCGCACATCCAGCGTTCGCTTTCTTCGTCGTAGTCGAAGTGGAAACCACCCGACACCGCGGCCAGCCACAGCTGACGCAGGGGTTCCTGGCGGCTGAAAATCAACTGGCTGCCGTTTTCGAACTTGACGGTGAGCACACCGGCCGAGCTCTCCAGATCGATATCCAGGTCGCTGTCGTCAAAGATGTCCTCCAGGGTTTGCTGGGTGGCATCGACCAGATCGTGGAAACGCGCTTCGGACAAACTCATTACGGCAACCTCAAAAAGTGTCTGATCAGGCTCAAGCGCCGCAAGATACGACCGAGGCCCGTCGATTGCAAAGGATAACGACCAGCAACCGTTCCCTGTGGCAGCTAGCCTGCTCGCGATGACGCCAGTACATCGGACATTATGGTCGCCTGACACACTGCCATCGCGAGCAGGCTCGCTCCCACGGGGGTTGATCGGCAACAGCAGGCATCTCGCAAGCCCCGCCGGACGGGAGCCCCCTCGCATAGGCAATCTGCCGGGTGGCCGGTATACTCCGGCGCAATTAATGCATTTTCAAGGATTTCGCCATGAAGCGCCTGATCTCTTCCTTTGCTGCGCTCACTTCGATCGTCGCTTTTGCTTGTCTTGTGTCGGCCTGCGGTCAAAAAGGCCCGCTGTACCTGCCTGACGACAGCCAGGACCCTGCCGAACAGGCGCAGTCCTCGCAGAAGCAGCCTTCCAAAGCACACAAGCACGACGTCTACCAATAAGGGAACGCCATGGACGCTTTTAACTACCGTGGCGGTGAGCTGTTCGCGGAAGGGGTTGCCCTGTCCGCCATCGCCGAACGCTTTGGCACGCCGACTTATGTCTATTCCCGCGCCCACATTGAAGCCCAGTACCTGGCGTACGCCAACGCGCTGGAAGGCGTGCCGCACCTGGTCTGCTTCGCGGTCAAGGCCAACTCCAACCTGGGCGTACTGAATGCCCTGGCGCGCCTGGGTGCCGGTTTCGACATCGTATCCCGTGGCGAACTGGAGCGCGTGCTGGCCGCTGGCGGCAGCGCCGACAAGATCGTGTTCTCCGGGGTCGGCAAGACCCGTGACGACATGCGTCGCGCCCTGGAAGTCGGCGTTCACTGCTTCAACGTCGAGTCCACCGATGAGCTGGAGCGCCTGCAGGTGGTCGCCGCCGAGCTGGGCGTTCGCGCACCGATCTCGTTGCGTGTGAACCCGGACGTCGATGCCGGCACACACCCGTACATTTCCACCGGTCTCAAGGAAAACAAGTTCGGCATCGCCATCGCCGACGCCGAAGACGTGTACATCCGCGCCGCGCAGCTGCCGAACTTGGAAGTGCTGGGTGTCGATTGCCACATCGGTTCGCAACTGACCAGTCTGCCTCCATTCCTCGACGCCCTCGACCGCCTGCTGGGCCTGGTCGATCGCCTGAGCGATTGCGGCATCCACCTGCGCCACATCGACCTGGGTGGCGGCGTGGGCGTGCGCTATCGCGATGAAGAGCCGCCCCTGGTCGCCGACTACATCAAGGCCGTACGCGAGCGTCTCGACGGTCGCGACCTGGCGCTGGTGTTCGAGCCGGGCCGTTTCATCGTCGCCAACGCCGGCGTGCTGCTGACCCAGGTCGAGTACCTCAAGCACACCGAGCACAAGGATTTCGCCATCGTCGACGCGGCCATGAACGACCTGATCCGCCCGGCGCTGTACCAGGCCTGGATGAACGTCACCGCCGTGCGCCCGCGCGATACCGCCGCCCGCACCTACGACGTGGTCGGGCCGATCTGCGAGACCGGCGACTTCCTGGCCAAGGAGCGCCAGCTGGCACTGGAAGAAGGCGATCTGCTGGCCGTGCATTCGGCCGGTGCCTACGGGTTTGTCATGAGTTCCAACTACAACACCCGTGGCCGCGCCGCTGAAGTGTTGGTGGACGGTGATCAGGCATTCGAAGTGCGTCGCCGCGAGACGGTAGCCGAGTTGTTTGCTGGCGAAAGCCTGCTGCCGGAGTGAAACCATGCTGCTGCGTTTTACCAAGATGCACGGCCTGGGCAATGACTTCATGGTTCTCGACCTGGTCAGCCAGCACGCGCACATCCTGCCCAAGCACGCCAAGCAATGGGGTGACCGGCATACGGGCATCGGTTTCGACCAGTTGCTGATCGTCGAGGCGCCGAGTAACCCGGATGTGGATTTCCGCTATCGGATCTTCAACTCCGACGGCTCCGAAGTGGAACAGTGCGGCAACGGCGCACGCTGTTTCGCCCGTTTTGTGCTCGACAAGCGCCTGACCGCAAAGCGGCGGATTCGCGTTGAAACCAAAAGCGGCATCATTGAGCTGGAAATCCGCAACGACGGCCAGATCAGCGTCGACATGGGGGCACCGCGCCTGGTGCCAGCGGACATCCCGTTCGTCGCCGATGCCCAGGCTTCGAGCTACTCGCTCGACGTCGACGGCAAGACGGTCGAACTGGCCGCCGTGTCGATGGGCAACCCCCACGCCGTGCTGCGGGTCAGTGACATCAATGCCGCGCCGGTGCATGAGCTGGGGCCGAAAATCGAGCATCACCCGCGCTTTCCGGCGCGGGTCAATGTCGGTTTCCTGCAGGTCATCGACCGCAACCGCGCGCAGTTGCGCGTCTGGGAACGCGGCGCCGGGGAAACCCAGGCCTGCGGAACCGGCGCTTGTGCGGCAGCCGTCGCCGCCATCAGTCAGGGGTGGATGGATTCGCCGCTATTGATCGACCTGCCCGGCGGGCGCCTGTCCATTGAATGGGCAGGCCCTGGCCAACCGGTACTGATGACCGGCCCGGCAGTCCGAGTCTACGAAGGACAAGTGCGTCTTTGAGCGAGCCAACACCATGACCGACAAGCCCCAGGTTCCCGCCCGACAGCCCGACGAAACCCCCTCCGAAAGCCTCGAGGCAGCGGCGATTGCCGCGTACCTGGAGGCTCACCCGGACTTCTTCGTCGAGCATGAAGAACTGCTCCCGTCCCTGCGCATCCCGCACCAGCGTGGCGACACCATTTCGCTGGTCGAGCGGCAGATGACGATCCTGCGCGACCGCAACATAGAACTGCGCCATCGCCTCTCGCACCTGATGGACGTGGCCCGGGACAACGACCGGCTGTTCGAGAAGACCCGGCGTCTGATCCTTGCGCTGATGGACGCCACCAGCCTGGAAGACGTGGTGATCAGTGTCGAAGACAGCCTGCGCCAGGACTTCCAGGTGCCTTTTGTCAGTCTGATCCTGCTGGGCGACAACCCGATGCCGGTCGGCCGTTGGGTGACCCACGCCGACGCCCAGACGGCCATTGGCGGTTTGCTCTCGGAAGACAAAAGCGTCAGCGGCAGCCTGCGCGAGCATGAACTGGACTTCCTGTTCGGCGAAGAACAGCGCCAGCAGATCGGTTCCACCGCCGTGGTCGCCATCAGTCACCAAGGCATCCACGGCATCCTGGCCATCGCCAGCCGCGATCCGCAGCACTACAAAAGCTCCGTGGGCACCCTGTTCCTGAGCTACATCGCCGAAGTCATGGGTCGCGTGCTGCCACGGGTCAACAACTCCCTGCGCTCGGTACGCTGATCGTGGAAAGACAACTGGACGCTTACTGCGAACACCTGCGCAGTGAGCGGCAGGTGTCGCCCCACACGCTGTCCGCCTACCGCCGCGACCTGGACAAGGTCCTGGGCTGGTGTGTCAAACAGAACATCGGCAGCTGGGCCGCCCTGGATATCCAGCGCCTGCGCAGCCTGATCGCCCGCCTGCACGCCCAGGGCCAGTCGTCCCGCAGCCTGGCGCGCCTGTTGTCGGCGGTGCGCGGGCTCTATCACTACCTCAACCGCGAAGGGCTGTGCGACCACGACCCGGCCAATGGCCTGGCCCCGCCCAAAGGCGAGCGCCGACTGCCGAAAACCCTCGACACCGACCGTGCACTGCAACTGCTGGAGGGTGCGGTCGAGGATGACTTCCTGGCCCGTCGCGATCAGGCGATGATGGAGCTGTTCTACTCCTCGGGCCTGCGCCTGTCGGAGCTGACCGGGCTCAACCTCGACCAATTGGACCTGGCGGATGGCATGGTCCAGGTGCTGGGCAAAGGCAGCAAGACCCGACTGTTGCCCGTGGGCCAGAAGGCCCGGGAAGCGCTGGAGTTGTGGCTGCCCCTGCGCGCCATGGCCAACCCGGTGGATGACGCCGTGTTCATCGGCCAGCAAGGTCGACGCCTCGGGCCCCGGGCCGTGCAGGTGCGCATCAAGGCTGCTGGCGCGCGCGAACTGGGGCAAAACCTGCACCCGCACATGCTGCGACATTCTTTTGCCAGCCACCTGCTGGAATCCTCCCAGGACCTGCGCGCCGTGCAGGAACTGCTCGGCCACTCGGACATCAAGACCACCCAGATCTACACCCACCTGGACTTCCAGCACCTGGCCACGGTCTACGACAGCGCCCATCCTCGGGCCAAACGCATCAAGGGCGATGATTCATGACTATCCAGCTGATCACCTTCGACCTCGACGACACCCTGTGGGACACCGCCCCGGTGATTGTCAGTGCAGAAGCCGTACTGCGTGAATGGCTGACCGAACATGCGCCGAACCTCGGCGCAGTGCCGGTAGAGCATCTGTGGGGCATTCGTGAACGCATCCTGAGCACCGAGCCGGGGCTCAAACACCGCATCAGCGCATTGCGTCGCCGGGTGCTGTTCCAAGCGCTGCAAGAGGCGGGCTACGAACACGGGCAGGCGTCGGCCCTGGCGGACCAGAGCTTTGAGGTCTTCCTGCAGGCGCGGCATCAACTGGAAATCTTCCCGGACGTGCAGCCGACCCTGGAAATACTCGCCAACCACTACGCCCTGGGCGTGGTCACCAACGGCAACGCCGACGTGCGCCGGCTGGGCCTGGCGGATTATTTCAAGTTTGCCTTGTGCGCCGAAGACATCGGTATCGCCAAGCCGGATGCGCGCCTGTTCCAGGAAGCTCTGCAGCGTGGCGACGCCACGGCCGAGACGGCGGTGCACATCGGCGATCATCCGGGGGATGACATCGCCGGGGCGCAACAGGCCGGTCTGCGCGCGATCTGGTTCAATCCCACGGGCAAAGCGTGGGAAGCCGAGCGCTTGCCCGATGCACAGGTCCGCAGCCTGACCGAGTTGCCGGCCTTGTTGGCGCGGTGGAACAAGACCTCGGCCTGACACCTGTCTTGCATTACCTTCAACCGGTTATCCGACCCATGAAAAAGCCCGCAGCGACGGCGGGCTTTTTCAGCAAGCAAGGGCAGACGCTCAGATAGGCCGGCTGCCGTACTTATTGTCAGGCTTCTTGGGCGGATCGGCGACCACATTGGCCTCCACTTCCTGCACCTTGCCGCCGCGCGCCAGGAACTCTTCCATGGCCTTGGCCAAGGCATCGCGCTCCTTGTTCTTGGCTTCCACGCTTGGCAGCTCGTCAACCGACACCGCAGCCTTGGCCTTGCCTTTGGCAGTCGGGGCCGGCGTGTCGTCACCGCTGTCTTCAACGACGTCGTCCGCCGCTGCTTCCAGACCTTCTTCGGTATCGTCCTCGTCACCTACTTCGAGGTCGTCGTTTTCCAGATCATCGTCGCTCATGTTCTACCTCATGACTTGCAAAAAGCAGGTTAGTTATAGTCCAGCTTAGCCATCTGTCGAAGGCTGCCGGAAAAATTCAGTAACCGCTGGTGACCAGCGGTTCATGCCCCGTCACCGTGCAAGGTGGCGAGGACTTTACGAGCACCGCCATGATCTCGGTGCTCGCCCAGATAAACGCCTTGCCAGGTGCCCAACGCCAGCCTGCCTGCCGAAACCGGCAAACTGAGCTGACAGCCAAGTACGCTGGCCTTGAAGTGCGCCGGGAGGTCGTCCAGGCCTTCGTCGTTATGCTCATAGCCGTCTGTGCCTTGTGGGATCAGACGATTGAAAAACCGTTCGAAGTCGCGACGTACCGCCGGATCGGCGTTCTCGTTGATGGTCAACGACGCCGAGGTATGCTGCAGCCACAAATGCAACAGACCGACCCGGCATGCCTTGAGTTCAGGCAGGCCGGCGAGTAACTCGTCCGTTACCAGATGAAAGCCCCGGGGCCTTGCCCGCAGGGTAATCAGAGTCTGTTGCCACATACAGTTCTCCGCACGTTCGGGGCGCATTCTAGCGCGCTCTGGGAAAAAACAAAGACCCTAATATTCCTTCAATCACGTAAGTGATTGACCGTAAAAAAACGCCCACTGCAAACGCTATAAAACAGGTACGAAAAAACCTTTCAGCAGTATCTTCACTGACAAATCCCGGGCAAAAAAATGCCCGGCAAGCCGGGCAGTTTTTTTGTTGCGCGTCTTACAGGTTGTAGCCGCGCTCGTTGTGAAGCGCCAGGTCGATGCCGACAGCCTCTTCTTCTTCGGTGACACGCAAGCCCATGACAGCGTCCAGCACCTTGAGGATGATGTAGGTGACGATCGCTGTGTAGATAACGGTGAAGCCCACGCCTTTGCACTGGATCCAGACTTGTGCGGCGATGTCGGTGACGGTGCCGAAGCCACCCAGGGACGGTGCGGCGAACACACCGGTCAGGATCGCGCCGAGGATACCGCCGATACCGTGCACGCCGAAGGCGTCCAGGGAGTCGTCATAACCGAGTTTGCGTTTCAGGGTGGTGGCGCAGAAGAAGCACACCACGCCCGCTGCCAGGCCGATCACCAGCGCGCCCATCGGGCCCACGGTGCCAGCGGCCGGGGTGATGGCGACCAGGCCGGCGACCACACCCGAAGCGATACCCAGCGCACTTGGTTTGCCGTGGGTGACCCACTCGGCGAACATCCAGCCCAGTGCAGCGGCGGCGGTCGCGATCTGGGTGACCAGCATCGCCATGCCGGCGGTGCCGTTGGCGGCGGCGGCGGAACCGGCGTTGAAACCGAACCAGCCGACCCACAGCATGGCGGCGCCCATCAGGGTGTAACCCAGGTTGTGCGGAGCCATCGGAGTGGTCGGGAAGCCTTTACGCTTGCCAAGCACGATGCACGCGACCAGACCGGCGATACCGGCGTTGATGTGCACCACGGTGCCGCCCGCGAAATCGAGCACGCCCCAGTCCCACATCAGGCCGCCGTTGCCGGACCAGACCATGTGTGCAATCGGCGCATACACCAGGGTGAACCAGATGCCCATGAACACCAGCATCGCGGAGAACTTCATGCGCTCGGCGAAGGCACCGACGATCAGCGCCGGGGTGATGATGGCGAAGGTCATCTGGAAGGTGATGAACACCGCTTCAGGGAACAACGCCGCCGGGCCGGTCAGGCTGGCTGGCGTGACGCCGGCGAGGAAGGCCTTGCCCATGCCACCGAAGAAGGAGTTGAAGTTGACGACGCCCTGCTCCATGCCCGTGGTGTCGAACGCGATGCTGTAGCCATAAATGACCCACAGGATGCTGATCAGACCGGTAATGGCGAAGCACTGCATCATCACGGAAAGAATGTTTTTCGAGCGAACCATACCGCCGTAGAACAGCGCGAGGCCGGGAATGGTCATGAACAGCACCAGGGCTGTCGAGGTCAGCATCCAGGCGGTGTCGCCGGAATTGAGGACTGGGGCTGCCACTTCGTCTGCCGCCATGGCCAGGCTTGGCATTACGATGGACAACAGGGCTCCTAGCCCTGCGAATTTACGCAGAGTCATATTGTTTTCTCCTGGGGCGTTGGGGTTTGTGGCGGCTTAGATTGCGTCGGTATCGGTTTCGCCGGTACGGATGCGAATCGCCTGTTCCAGATTGACCACGAAGATCTTGCCGTCACCGATCTTGCCGGTGTTGGCGGCCTTGGTTATCGCCTCGATAACCCGGTCGAGATCCTTGTCGTCAATGGCGACATCAATCTTCACCTTTGGCAGGAAATCGACCACGTACTCCGCGCCGCGATACAGCTCGGTGTGACCCTTCTGCCGACCGAAGCCTTTGACTTCAGTGACGGTAATGCCCTGCACGCCGATCTCGGACAACGACTCGCGCACGTCGTCCAACTTGAACGGCTTGATGATGGCAGTGACTAGCTTCATGAAAACTCTCTCCCGAATTGGTGGACTTGCCCCAGGAAAACAAACCCGTCTCAAGTCTAAGCGCAGTGCCTGGCTTTGTAACGCATCGTCGGCCTTACCTGCCCGTCCGACGCCAGCTAACCGCTCCGCGCGAAACACTTCCCCCGTTTCGCTTGGCGCACTGCATTCGTCACAGCGACTGCATCAGTGCATGGGTTACTACCGACTAAGCAGAAAGCTTGCCAGCTCGGCAAAAACCCCGGAATTCAATCGCTTGCCCGCATCAATAGGCCATTGCGCTTTAATGGCCCTGCTTATACGCACAACAACGGTGCGCTGCCGTCCGTCCGCATGCGCGAAAAGCGTGCAGGACCAGTGGTCGGAATGGGCTTGGGACGCTGCGTGATACACTGCGGGCCTCGTTTACAGGACATTGCCCATGCTTGCGCCCAAAGACTTCCTCGACGCCCTGACCGGCACCGCCTCCCGTCTCTTCAGCGGCGACACGCCACTGCCGAAAAGCGAAATCGAAAGCCAGTTCAAGATGCTGCTGCAAAGCGCCTTCAGCAAACTGGACCTGGTGAGCCGCGAAGAATTCGACAGCCAGATGGTCGTCCTTGCGCGCACCCGCGCCCGCCTGGAAGCGCTTGAAACCAAGGTCGCGGAAATGGAAGCGAAGCTGACCCCGCCAACCGAATGAACCTCGCGAGCGTGCCCGCTTGTACAGGGGCCTGCCTCGCTGATCGATCCAATTGAGCCTGCGTACCCCACCAGAACCAGCGCGCAACATCCTGCGAAACTTCGCCTTCGCCGTTGCCGCCCGAAACCCTGTCCCCCGTCTACCCTTTTAAAAAGCCGCAGGAAGCGGCCGTCTCATTCGCTCAAGGAACGACCATGTCCCTCTCCATCGTCCACAGCCGCGCCCAAGTCGGCGTGGATGCGCCTGCTGTTACCGTTGAAGTTCATCTGGCCAATGGTTTGCCGTCGTTGACCATGGTGGGTTTACCGGAGGCCGCGGTGAAGGAGAGCAAGGATCGGGTGCGCAGCGCGATCATCAATTCGGGGCTGCAGTTTCCGGCGCGGCGGATCACGCTGAATCTGGCGCCGGCCGACTTGCCCAAGGATGGCGGGCGATTCGATCTGGCGATTGCCCTGGGGATTCTATCGGCGAGCGTGCAAGTGCCGACCTTGACTTTGGACAACGTGGAATGCCTGGGCGAACTGGCGTTGTCCGGCGAAGTCCGGCCGGTTCGCGGGGTGTTGCCGGCGGCGCTCGCGGCGCGCAGGGCCGGGCGTACGCTGGTGGTGCCCCGGGCGAATGCCGAAGAGGCGTGCCTGGCGTCGGGATTGAGGGTGATTGCGGTGGATCATCTGCTGCAGGCGGTGGCGCATTTCAATGGGCATACACCGGTTGAGCCTTATGCCTCGGACGGTCTGATCCACGCCGCCAAACCCTATCCCGACCTCAGCGAAGTGCAAGGCCAACTGGCGGCCAAACGCGCGCTGCTGATTGCGGCAGCGGGGGCGCATAACCTGCTGTTCAGTGGACCGCCGGGCACGGGCAAGACCCTGCTCGCCAGCCGATTGCCGGGCTTGCTGCCACCCCTGGCCGAGCATGAAGCCTTGGAAGTCGCGGCGATTCAGTCAGTGGCCAGCGGCGCACCGCTGACCCATTGGCCGCAGCGGCCATTTCGCCAGCCCCATCACTCGGCGTCCGGTCCGGCGCTGGTCGGGGGCAGTTCAAAACCGCAGCCGGGCGAAATTACCCTGGCCCATCATGGCGTGCTGTTTCTCGATGAACTGCCGGAGTTTGATCGCAAGGTGCTGGAGGTGCTGAGAGAGCCGCTGGAGTCCGGGCATATCGTGATTGCCCGGGCCAGGGAACGCGTGCGCTTTCCGGCGCGCTTTCAGTTGGTGGCGGCGATGAACCCTTGCCCCTGCGGCTATCTTGGCGAGCCCACGGGCCGGTGTTCGTGCACGCCGGACATGGTGCAGCGCTACCGCAACAAACTGTCGGGGCCGCTGCTGGATCGCATCGACTTGCACCTGACCGTGGCCCGGGAAGCCACGGCGCTGAATCCTGCGGTAAAACCCGGCGAAGACACTGCATCAGCCGCCACGCGGGTGGCCGATGCGCGCGAACGGCAGCACAGGCGCCAAGGCTGCGCCAATGCCTTCCTCGACCTGCCGGGCTTGCGCCGTCACTGCCACTTGTCCGCAACCGATGAAACCTGGCTGGAGACAGCCTGCGAACGATTGAACCTGTCACTGAGGTCCGCCCATCGACTGCTCAAGGTGGCGCGTACATTGGCGGATCTTGAGCAAGTCGAAGGCATTGCACGTGAGCATCTGGCCGAAGCGTTGCAGTATCGGCCAGCGACTCAGTAAGGCTTGGGATTGAGTCGTGCCCCAATCGCGAGCAGGCTCGCTCCCACAATGGATCCGCATACACCGGACCTTGTGGGAGCGAGCCTGCTCGCGATAGCTATCTCAGCCGCACCTCAACGAAACCGATCAACCTCGGACCGCAGATCTGCCGCCAGTTTCTCCAGCTCCTTGGCCGTGACGGCCAGGTTCGCCACCACCTCGCGCTGCTCGCTGTTGGCCAGCGCAATGCTTTGCAGGTTGCTGCTGAGCAGGGTCGCGGTGCTGCTCTGTTCCTGGGTCGCGGTGGTAATCGCTGCGAATTGCTGGCCCGCCGAGCGGCTCTGTTCATCGATGCGCGCCAGCGCCGATGCGACGTTGGCGTTGCGCGACAGGCCTTCCTGCATCAGCACGTTGCCCTGCTCCATGGTGCTGATGGCGTTGCCGGTTTCCTGCTGGATGCTCTGGATCATGCCGGAGATCTCGTCAGTCGCCTGACGCGTGCGGGACGCCAGGTTGCGCACCTCATCGGCCACCACGGCAAAACCACGACCCTGCTCACCGGCACGGGCCGCTTCGATCGCCGCGTTGAGCGCCAGCAGGTTGGTTTGCTCGGCGATGGAAGTGATCGTCCCGACAATGCCGCCGATTTCCTGGGAACGCTGCCCCAGGGTGTTGATCACGGTTGCCGTGCTGTTCAAGGCACCCGCGATCTGTTCCAGGGACGACGACGCTTCGTCCATGGACGTACGACCGATCTGCGTTTGCTGGGCGTTTTCCTGCGCCAGGCGCTGGGTGTTGCCCATGTTGTCGGCAATGTTCAGCGACGTGGCGCTGAACTCTTCCACGGCACCGGCCATGCTGGTGATTTCACCCGATTGCTGCTCCATCCCTTCATAGGCGCCACCGGACAGGCCGGACAGCGCCTGAGCGCGGCTGTTGACCTCTTGCGAGGCCTTGCGGATGTGCTCGACCATCGTCGACAGCGCCTGGCTCATCTGGTTGAAAGCACGGGCCAGTTGACCGATTTCATCGTTGCTCGACACATTCAGGCGCACGCTCAGGTCACCGGCACCGAGAGCTTCGGCCTGGCGTACCAGATCGCCCAGCGGCGCCAGCTTGCTGCGCAGCAGCCAGACGGCCGAGCCTACGGCGATCAGCATCGCCAGCAGACTGCCAATCGCCAGTTGAATCCCGACGCTCCAGGTTACCGCGCTGATTTCTTCCTGCGGCATGCTGGCCACGACCGACCACGGGCCGTCCTCGAAAGGCACGGAGACGCTGTAGAAGTCTTCGGACGTGTCGCTCCAGAAGCCGCCCTTGCTCGGCGTTTTCGACAGCGCGTTGATGGCCGGGGCGGCCTTGTCCAGCGCCTGGACGCCGGCGATCGGCACCAGCCAGTTGTTTTTCTCGTCCAGCAGCGCCAGAGAACCGGTCTGGCCGATGCGGAAGCGTTTCAGGTTGGCGAACTGAGCGTTCTGCGCATCGGTGTAGTCGAAGCCGACATACAGCACGGCAATCACCTTGCCGCTGCCATCGCGCACCGGCGTGTACTGTGACATGTAGTAGCGCTCGAACAACAGGGACCGGCCGACGAAGCTTTGCCCTGCCATCAGGCGGGCATATGCCGGGTTCGCGTGGTCGAGGACGGTGCCGATGGCACGACTGCCATCCTGTTTGCTGACGTTGGTACTGACCCGGATGAATTCTTCGCCGCTGCGCACGAAGACCGTGGCCACACCTGCGGTCATCTGCTTGAACTCGTCCACTTCCTTGAAGTTGTTGTTGAGCACTTCATTGCCCAGGTGCAAGCCCGGTGTCTGCGTACCCGCGACACTGATCTGCTCCTCCGGGTGCACGCTCAGCCCCCCGGTAAAACGCTTTTCGAACAGCCCCGCCAGACGCTGGGTGCTTTCACGCAACGTGCCGTGGAAGGTGCTCAACTGATCGGCCAGCAAGCGGGCCTCGCTGGCCAGGTGTTCCTCACGGGTGGCGAGGTTGGCAGTGTCCAGCGAACGCAGGGCAAACAAGGTACTGCCGGTGATGACGACCGCCAGTATCACGGCTAGCGCAAGGCCGAGCTGTGAGGCAATCCGGGCACGGGGTTGAGACATGACGGCTCCTGGCCGAGCGACCCCTCTTCCTTGATTGGCTGCTCAGCAAATTTTTCTAATAATGGGAATTGCTCAGAACCTGCACGAGGGTTCCACAATCATACTTTCGGCGCGAATCCCTAATACTTGAGTGGTTATCTCGGATATCTTGCAAGCCCGTAACCACGGGCGCGCAAACGTTCAACACAGGTGCTCGACCGCCGGCAGTTTCATGGCCTGAACCTCGCCCAGCAGGAAATCGCTGAGGCGGCGCAATCGTTCACCTCCGGGGCGGGTTTTCGGCCAGACCAGGTAATAATGCTCACCGCTGGCGACGGCGGTCGGCCACGGCAGACTCAGGCGCCCCTGCGCCACATCCTCGGCCACCATCAGCAGGTCGCCCATCGAGACGCCGTAGCCCCGGGCCGCCGCGATCATCCCCAACTCCAGCGTATCGAACACCTGGCCGCCCTTGAGCGATACCTGATCGGTCAGGCCCATGCGCTCCAGCCAACTGCGCCAGTCACGCCGGTCCGGCGTCGGGTGCAACAGATCGGCATTGGCCAGGCGCGTGACATCCCACGGCTGGTCGTTGAGCAGATTCGGCGCGCCCACCGGGATCAGCTCTTCCGGGAACAGCAAGGTGGCTTCCCAGTCCGGTGGGAACCGCCCGTTGCCGAGGATCACGGCGCAGTCGAAGGGCTCGTGGTTGAAGTCCACCGAATCGATGTCCATCCAGGCGCTGGTCAACTGCACTTCGTTGCCCGGTTGCAGGTGGCGGAACCGGCTCAGCCGCGCCAGCAACCAGCGCATGGTCAGGGTCGACGGGGCTTTCATGCGCAGAATGTCGTCTTCGGCGCGCAAGGTGTTGCACGCCCGCTCGAGTGCGGTGAAACCTTCGCGAATGCCCGGCAGGATCAACCGTGCCGACTCGGTCAGTTGCAAATGGCGCCCGCTGCGATGAAACAAGCGGCAGGCGAAATGCTCTTCGAGTGTACGAATGTGCCGACTGACTGCGCTCTGCGTAATCGACAGCTCTTCGGCGGCGCGAGTAAACGAGCTATGCCGCGCCGCCGCTTCGAAGGCACGAAGGGCGTAAAGGGGTGGGAGGCGACGAGACACCAGGAATACTCCGACAGCGTAATCCCATCAATCTATCAGAAGCCTCTCTAGATGAGTTTTTATCATGCCACCCATCCTATTTATCCCTTTGTGAAAACCCCGCAGAGCGCCGAGAATCGACGCTTTCCTGTTCTCTTTGACGATTGGGCGTGATGATCATGCAACATCCAGTGCGCACTGAACTCTGGGCCATCCTGCGGCTGGCGGGGCCGTTGATTGCTTCGCAGTTGGCGCACATGCTGATGGTCCTTACCGACACCCTGATGATGGCGCGCCTGAGCCCCGAAGCGCTGGCCGGCGGCGGGCTCGGGGCGGCGACTTACTCATTTGTTTCGATTTTTTGCATCGGCGTGATTGCGGCGGTGGGCACGCTGGTGGCGATCCGTCACGGTGCCGGCGACATTCCCGGCGCGGCGCGGCTGACCCAGGCCGGGTTGTGGCTGGCCTGGTTGATGGCCCTGGTGGCCGCGCTGCTGTTGTGGAACATCGAACCGGTCCTGCTGCTGTTCGGCCAGACCGAGAGCAACGTGCAGGCAGCCGGGCAATTCCTGCTGATCCTGCCGTTCGCCCTGCCCGGCTACCTGAGCTTCATGGCCCTGCGTGGTTTCACCAGCGCCATTGGCCGGCCAACACCGGTGATGGTCATCAGCCTGGGCGGCACCGTGGCCAACTTCGTGCTCAACTACGCGTTGATCACGGGCATGTTCGGGCTGCCGAAACTGGGCCTGGTGGGCATCGGCCTGGTCACCGCGATTGTCGCCAATCTCATGGCACTGGCGCTGGCGTGGCACATCCGGCGGCACCCGGCCTACGACGCCTATCCATTGCGCCAGGGGCTGTCACGGCCCAACCGCCAGTATCTGAAAGAGATGTGGCGCCTGGGCCTGCCGATTGGCGGCACCTATGCGGTGGAGGTCGGGCTGTTCGCGTTCGCGGCGCTGTGCATGGGCACCATGGGCAGTACGCAACTGGGCGCGCACCAGATCGCGCTGCAGATCGTCTCGGTGGCATTCATGATTCCGGCGGGGCTGTCCTACGCGATCACCATGCGCATCGGCCAGCATTACGGCGCCGGTCAACTGCAGGATGCACGGATGTCCGGACGGGTCGGCATCGCCTTCGGGGCCGCAGCGATGCTGGGCTTCGCGATGGTCTTCTGGCTGTTGCCGAACCCGTTGATCGGACTGTTCCTGGACCACAATGACCCGGCCTTCCGCCCGGTGATCGAATTGGCGGTGAGCCTGTTGGCAGTCGCCGCCTGGTTCGAATTGTTCGACGGCACGCAAACCATCGCCATGGGCTGCATTCGCGGGCTCAAGGACGCCAAGACCACGTTCCTGGTCGGCCTGGGTTGCTACTGGCTGATTGGCGCGCCCGCGGCCTGGTGGATGGCGTTCCATTTGAACTGGGGGCCGACGGGCGTCTGGTGGGGTTTGGCCCTGGGCCTGGCATGCGCAGCGGTGAGCCTGACCCTGGCATTCGAGTGGAAGATGCAGCGGATGATCCGGCGGGAGTCTTCAACACGGCGTTTTGCAATCGCCCAACCGGACTGAAATCCATTGGGGAAGCGAGCCTGCCCGCCCCACCTTTGTCCTGTGATCAGACGACCACTTCCAGCGCCGGCTGCTGGTTGCTGCCAAACATCAAGTAATCCACCAGCTCCGCCAACGGCAACGGCTTGCTGATCAGGTAGCCCTGCACCTGGTCGCAGCCGAAGCCTCGCAACAGGTCCAGCTGCTCCGGCGTTTCCACCCCTTCGGCGACCACTTCGAGATTGAGGTTATGCGCCAGGTTGATCATCGCGTGGACCAGTTTGCGGTTCTCCTCGCGCTCTTCCATACCGCCGACAAAGCTCTTGTCGACCTTCAACAGGGCGATCGGCAGGCTGTTGAGGTGCACGAAGGATGAGAACCCGGTGCCGAAATCGTCCAGCGAGAAACGCACGCCGAGGCGCCCGAGGGCATCCATGGTCTGTTGCACCAGATCGCTGCGCCGCATGACCGCCGTTTCCGTCAGTTCGAACTCCAGCCATTGCGCCTCGACGCCACGCTCGGCAATCAACCGGCTCAGGGTCGACAGCAACTGGCTGTCCTGGAACTGCCGGAACGACAGGTTGATCGCCATGTGCAGCGCCGGCAAGCCGCGTTCACGCAACACCTGCATGTCGCGCAACGCCCGGGAGATCACCCAGTAACCGAGCGGCACGATCAGGCCGCTCTGCTCGGCCAGCGGCACGAATTCGCTCGGTGGCAACAGGCCGCGCTCGGAGTGTCGCCAGCGCACCAGGGCTTCGAGGCCGACGATCTGCCCGTCCTCGAGGTTCAGGCGTGGCTGGTAATGCAACTCCAGCTCATCGCGGCGCAACGCCCGACGCAGCTCGCTTTCAAGGTCGGCCATGCTGCGGGCATTGCGGTTGATGCGTTCGTTGAAGATGTGAAAGGTGCAGCCCTGGGTGCTCTTGGCCTGCTGCATGGCGATGTGTGCGTGCCACATCAGCGGATCGGCGCCGGCCTGGGCACGGGCGTGGGCGATGCCCAGGCTGGAGCCGATCAACAGGCTCTCGCCGTCGACCCAGTAGGGTTCGGCCAGCGCTTCGGTGATGCGTTCGGCCATCCACTCGGCGCGTTGCGGTGCGCGGCGGGTGTCGATCAGCAGGGCGAATTCATCGCTGCCCAGCCGCGCCAGCTGATCGCCGGCTTCCAGCTGGCTTTTCAGGCGTGCGACCACTTGCAGGATCAGGCGGTCGCCGGCCTGATGGCCAAGGGCATCGTTGGCGTGGCGGAAGTTGTCGAGGTCAAGGTGACCGAGGGCCAGGCCCCGGCCTTCGTTTTCCGCCAGCCGCGCGGCCAGCAGGGTCTGGAAGCCCTGGCGGTTGGCAATGCCGGTCAACGGGTCCTGCTCGGCCAGGCGCTGCAAGGTGTTTTCCAGCAGACCACGCTCGCGTACATGCCGCAGGCAGCGACGCAACATGCCCGCGTCGAGATGATCGCGCACCAACCAGTCGCTCACGCCATCGGGCGGCAGTTGCGGCTCCTGTTCGAGCAGCAACACCGTCGGCAAATTGCACCGGCCCGGCGCGGGTTGAAGGGCCGGGACCGTCAACAACACCGCGCTGCGGTTGTCATCGAACAGAGTGCTGACCGATTCCCAGCTCGGAGCGCTGATGAGCACGGCCGAGCTCCCCATCGGAGCCAGACACTCGCGCAACAACGCTGCCCACGCTGGCTCTTCAGCCAGTAGCAGCAAACGCAAGGGTTCGACAGGCGTAGACAAGCTAGCTCCCTAGACTCTGCAATGATGAGGCGGCTGGCATTATGCCGTGCTGATAACCAATGACCAAATGGCATCCATTATCAGACGAGGTCCTTGTATCCGGAATTACGTACATTAGACGTAAATTCTCCGCGCATCCTGCGTGAAAGTATCAAAACCGGCAAATATGAATCGCGTGTTGCGTCACAAGTCGGAGAGAGCAGCACAATTCTCTGAGCCTGTTAAAATGCCGGCCCATTTCTTGACTGACTCCTGAATTCATCTATGTCCCGACTCAATCCCCGGCAGCAGGAAGCCGTGAGCTACGTCGGCGGCCCTCTTTTGGTGCTCGCCGGTGCTGGCTCCGGCAAGACCAGTGTAATCACGCGCAAGATCGCGCACCTGATCCAGAACTGCGGCATTCGCGCGCAGTACATCGTCGCCATGACGTTTACCAACAAGGCCGCGCGCGAGATGAAGGAGCGGGTCGGCACCCTGCTGCGTGCCGGTGAAGGCCGGGGCCTGACGGTGTGCACGTTCCACAACCTGGGACTGAACATCATCCGCAAGGAACACGTGCGGCTGGGCTACAAACCGGGCTTCTCGATCTTCGACGAGACCGACGTCAAGGCCCTGATGACGGACATCATGCAGAAGGAATACGCGGGCGACGACGGCGTCGACGAGATCAAGAACATGATCGGCGCCTGGAAAAACGACCTGATCCTGCCGGCCGTGGCCCTGGAAAACGCGCGCAACCCCAAGGAACAGACCGCCGCCATCGTCTACACCCACTACCAGCGCACGCTCAAGGCGTTCAACGCGGTGGACTTCGACGACCTGATCCTGCTGCCGGTGAAGCTGTTCGAAGAGCACGCCGACATTCTGGAAAAATGGCAGAACAAGGTGCGCTACCTGCTGGTGGACGAATACCAGGACACCAACGCCAGCCAGTACCTGCTGGTGAAAATGCTCATCGGCAAGCGCAACCAGTTCACGGTGGTGGGCGACGACGACCAGTCGATCTACGCCTGGCGTGGTGCGCGGCCGGAAAACCTGATGCTGCTCAAGGACGACTATCCGTCCTTGAAAGTGGTGATGCTGGAGCAGAACTACCGCTCCACCAGCCGCATTCTGCGCTGCGCCAACGTGCTGATCTCGAACAACCCGCACGAATTCGAGAAGCAGCTGTGGAGCGAGATGGGCCACGGCGACGAGATCCGCGTGATCCGCTGCCGCAACGAAGACGCCGAAGCCGAACGCGTGGCCATGGAAATCCTCAGCCTGCATTTGCGCACCGACCGGCCCTACAGCGATTTCGCGATCCTGTATCGCGGTAACTATCAGGCCAAGCTGATCGAGTTGAAGCTGCAGCACCATCAGGTGCCGTATCGCCTGTCCGGCGGCAACAGCTTTTTCGGACGCCAGGAAGTGAAAGACCTGATGGCCTACTTCCGTCTGATCGTGAACCCGGACGACGACAACGCCTTCCTGCGGGTGATCAACGTCCCACGCCGGGAAATCGGTTCGACCACCCTGGAAAAGCTGGGCAACTACGCCACCGAACGCAAGATCTCGATGTACGCCGCCACCGACGAGATCGGCCTGGGCGAGCACCTGGACAGCCGCTTCACCGATCGCCTGTCGCGCTTCAAGCGTTTCATGGACAAGGTCCGCGAACAGTGCGCCGGCGAAGACCCGATCTCGGCGCTGCGCAGCATGGTCATGGACATCGACTACGAGAACTGGCTGCGCACCAACAGCTCCAGCGACAAGGCCGCCGATTACCGAATGGGTAACGTGTGGTTCCTGATCGAAGCCTTGAAGAACACCCTGGAAAAGGACGAAGACGGCGAAATGACCGTCGAAGACGCCATTGGCAAACTCGTCCTGCGCGACATGCTGGAGCGTCAGCAGGAAGAGGAAGACGGTGCCGAGGGCGTGCAGATGATGACCTTGCATGCCTCCAAGGGCCTGGAATTCCCCTACGTGTTCATCATGGGCATGGAAGAGGAAATCCTCCCGCACCGCTCCAGCATCGAAGCCGACACCATCGAAGAGGAGCGGCGCCTGGCCTACGTAGGGATTACCCGCGCGCGCCAGACGCTGGCGTTCACCTTCGCCGCCAAGCGCAAGCAGTACGGCGAGATCATCGATTGCGCACCGAGCCGCTTCCTCGACGAGCTGCCACCGGACGACCTGGCCTGGGAAGGCAACGACGACACCCCGACCGAAGTCAAAGCCGTTCGCGGCAATAGCGCATTGGCGGATATACGCGCGATGTTAAAGCGCTAGAATTGACCACTTTTACTTAGACCCGGCATTTCCAGGCGCTGTGAAAACGTAGCGAGCGAGATAGGACAAGGCAAAAACAGCGACGAAGCGGAGTTTGCTGGCTGCAAATGAGCATTCCGAGCCTGTTTTAACGCAGGATTATCGAGCGCAGTCGTTTTCACAGTGCCTGGACGCCAATTGAGGACAGCTTCATGGAAGCCCTGCACAAAAAAATCCGCGAAGAAGGCATCGTGCTTTCCGACCAGGTCCTGAAAGTCGACGCCTTTCTGAACCACCAGATCGACCCGGTCCTGATGAAGCAGATCGGCGATGAGTTTGCCGCGCTGTTCAAGGATTCGGGCATCACCAAGATCGTCACGATCGAAGCTTCGGGCATCGCCCCGGCGATCATGACCGGCCTGAACCTGGGCGTACCGGTGATTTTTGCGCGCAAGCACCAGTCCCTGACCCTGACCGAAAACCTGTTGTCGGCGACCGTGTACTCGTTCACCAAGCAGACCGAAAGCACCGTGGCGATCTCCCCGCGCCACCTGACCAGCAGCGACCGCGTGCTGATCATCGATGACTTCCTGGCCAACGGCAAAGCGTCCCAGGCACTGATCTCGATCATCAAGCAGGCCGGCGCCACCGTGGCAGGCCTGGGCATCGTGATCGAGAAGTCGTTCCAGGGCGGCCGCGCCGAGCTGGATGCGCAGGGTTATCGGGTTGAGTCGCTGGCGCGGGTGCAGTCGCTGGCGGGCGGTGAAGTGACCTTCATCGACTAACCCGGCAACACCGCTGTCCCCCTGTGGGAGCGAGCCTGCTCGCGATTGCGTAAATCAGTCCATGTTTTCATCGACTGAAACACCGCCTTCGCGAGCGGGCTCGCTCCCACAGTCGTTTGGCGGTCGCCGTTATTGTGCGGTGGCCTTCAGCCCCGTGAGCAACAACCGCTGAAACAGCTCCTCTTTCAGTCCTTCCGGATTCGTCAGCTGCATGCGCTGCAGATGCTGCGGATAGTGCGAGGCGTCGGGCGCATCCAGCGCAGCCTTGCCCAACTCCAGGATCTCCGTGAGTTTGAACTTGCTCTTCAGCCAGTTCAGCGCCCGCAACAGGTCCTGCTCTTCAGCCGTGAAATCGCAGCCCAGCGGATACTCCGGAAACAACCGGGGATGCCGAGCCTGAATCGCCTGCAAACGCTCCGGGGTGTTGTCGGCGAAACGCGGATCGAGGCGGAAGGTTTTTGGCAATTTGCCGGCATCCTGCGCCTGCTTGATCAGCCCGGGCTGGAACCGTGAGTCACTGATGCTCAACAAGGCCTCGATCACCGCCGCGTCGGTCTGGCCGCGCAAATCGGCAATGCCATACTCGGTGACCACGATGTCCCGCAGGTGCCGCGGGATCGTGCAATGGCCGTATTCCCAGACGATATTGGAACTGACTTCGCCGCCCGCTTCACGCCAGCTGCGCAGCAGCAGAATCGAGCGCGCACCCTCCAGCGCATGGCCTTGGGCGACAAAGTTGTATTGCCCGCCGACGCCACTGAGCACCCGCCCGTCTTCGAGCTGATCGGCCACGCCGGCGCCGAGCAGGGTCATGGTGAACACGGTGTTGATGAAGCGCGCATCGAGACGCTGCAAGCGCTTGAGCTCTTCCTGACCGTACAGCTCGTTGATGTAGCTGATGCGGGTCATGTTGAACTCGAGTCGCTTGCCCTGAGGCAACTCGCGCAGACGGTGGTAGAAACTGAGCGGGCCGAGAAAGAACCCGCCATGCACGCATATGCCGTCGGTTTGCGCCGCTTCATCGAGTGTGCCGGCATTCGCCTGCTGCTGAGTTGGCACATCCGGATAGACCTTGCGCCGCACGATACCCGCATCAGCGAGCACCAGCAGGCCGTTGACGAACATTTCGCTGCAGCCATAGAGGCCCTTGGCGAAGGGTTCGAGGCCACCCTCGCGCTTGATCAGTTGCGCCCACTGGCTGAGATTCACATCCTCCAGCAACGCCTTGTAGCCCTCGTTATCCGCCTGCCGCGCCAGCAACGCCGCGGTGAGCGCGTCACCCATGGCGCCGATGCCGATCTGCAAGGTCCCGCCATCGCGCACCAGGGTGCTGGCGTGCAGGCCGATCAAGTGATCCTGAAGACCCACCGGCATGTTGGGCGTGGAGAACAGCGTGGAGTTGTCTTTCTCGTCGATCAGCAGGTCGAATGCGTCGATGCCGACCTCGGCGTCGCCGGGCATGTAGGGCAAGTCGCTGTGCACCTGACCCACCAGCAACACGGTTTCCCCCGCGGCCCGGCGCTTGGCGATCATCGGCAACAGGTCGAGGGTGATGTCCGGGTTGCAGCTCAGGCTCAGGCGATCAGGGTGTTCGCCATGGCTGGCGAGCAACTGCGCCACCAGGTTCAAACCGGCGGCGTTGATGTCCCGCGCGGCATGGCTGTAGTTGCTGCTCACGTAATCCTGCTGGGCCGTCTCACTGTGCAACAGGCTGCCGGGCTGCATGAAAAACTGCTGGACGCGAATGTTGGGGGGCAGGTTGTCCTTGCGCAGCCCCGCGAGAAAGTCCAGTTCCGGGTAGTCACCGAATACCCGCTCGATGAAGGGCTCAAGGAAGCGTTTCTGCAAACCGTCGCCCAGTGCAGGCCTGCCCAGACAGAGCGCGGTGTAGATCGTCAGCTGCCGCTCGGGCAATTGCGCGACCCGTTGGTACAGCGCGTTGACGAAAGGGTTGGGTTTGCCCAGCCCCAGCGGCAGGCCCATGTGGATATGGGCCGGCAAACGTGCCAACACCTCATCGACCGCTTGCTCGATAGAACACAGCTGCACCATCTGATCCTCCCTTGGCGATTGGGCTTGGACCGAGCTTGCCGGGTCTTGGTTGCATTGAACAGCCCTGACCCGCCTGTGCGGGTACAAGCGCTCCTGCACGGGCGGTGTTGCAGCAGGCACAAAAAAGCCGCTCGAAAGCGGCTTTTTGCGCAAGAGACAGCCGTATTACAGGCCGGACATCTCTTTGATCGCGCCTTTCAGCTCGTCGTCGGAGCAGTCGGCGCAGGTGCCTTTAGGCGGCATGGCGTTGATGCCGGTAATGGCCTTGGCCAGGATGCCGTCGAGGCCGCCCTGGTGATCGGCACGCTCTTTCCAGGCGGCCTTGTCGCCGATTTTCGGCGCGCCCAGCAGGCCGGTGCCGTGGCAAGCGTTGCAGTGCTTGGCGATCACGTCTTTCGGTGCCTTGGCACCACCGCCACCCGTCGCGGCAGCGACTTCCATGCCCTTGCATTCCTGGCCTGTTACACAGACCTGGCCAACAGGCTCGATGCGCTTGGCGATGTCGTCATTGGTCGCAGCTTGAGCGCTGGCAGCCCATAGGGCCAATACGGTTGCTGGTACAGCCAGCATTTTCATAATTAGGTTCACGCGTTCACCCTCATGGTGGCTAGTCACGCCTACGGCCACGGTTCGCAGGCGGGCGCAAGTATAACGGTTAGCCCGTCGCACTGAAACAACCCCAAAGTCGAAGGGGTCTTGTTGTGCCACGGAAAAACCCATCGGGTGCCGCTGCCATGCTGGCAGGACGCCTCTTCTCTTAGAAATTCGCCGGTGTAGCTGCGCTGATTAGTCGCGCCGGTGCATCGAACGGATTACGGAAACGGTGCGGCTTGGTACTCTCAAAGTAGTAGCTATCGCCGGCTTCGAGCACAAAAGTTTCCAGGCCGACCACCAGCTCCAGCCGTCCTTCCACCAGAATTCCGGTTTCCTCGCCCTCATGGGTGAGCATCTCATCACCGGTATCGGCACCGGGTGGGTAGATTTCGTTGAGGAACGCGATGGCGCGGCTCGGGTGCGCCCGGCCGACCAGCTTCATGGTCACGGCGCCGTCGGAGATGTCGATCAGCTCGTTGGCCTTGTAGACGATCTGGGTCGGTTTTTCCTGCAGGATCTCTTCGGAAAAGAACTCGACCATGGACATGGGTATCCCGCCCAGGACCTTGCGCAGCGAACTGATCGAGGGGCTGACGCTGTTCTTCTCGATCATCGAAATGGTGCTGTTGGTGACGCCCGCGCGTTTGGCGAGTTCACGCTGCGAAAGACCTTTGAGCTTACGGATGGATTGCAGTCGTTCACCGACGTCCAAGGCTGGAGCCTCCAGGGAATCATGTTGTAGGAATATTGATCGTTATCATGGCGACAGCGTTCAGTATTTACAACACTTGGGCCCCAATCCCCTTCGGTGATACGACTGGCATCCGGCGCTCGCTGTGCGTCAATCCCCGGAATAGAGCATCGGCACCCGGCGCAGATTGCAGAAAATCTGGTAAGGAATCGTGTCAGCCGCCGCCGCGACGTCGCTGGCCAGGATGTTTTTCCCCCACAGCTCCACGGTCGATCCCAGGCCGGCCTGCGGCACATCGGTCAAGTCGATACACAGCATGTCCATCGAGACCCGGCCGATCAGCCGGCTGCGCTGCCCGGCAACCAGCACCGGCGTGCCGGTCGGCGCCTGGCGCGGGTAGCCATCGGCGTAACCCATGGCCACCACCCCGACGCGCATCGGTTTGTCGGTGATGAATCGGGCTCCGTAGCCGATCGGCTCGCCGGCCGGCAGTTCGCGCACGCAGATCACTTTCGACTCGAGGGTCATCACCGGTTGCAGGCGCGATGCCACGGCGTTGGCTTCCTCGAACGGCGTGGCGCCGTAGAGCATGATGCCAGGACGCACCCAGTCACTGGGAATCTGCGGCCAACCGAGCACGGCCGGCGAGTTGCGCAGGCTGATCTCGGCCGCCAGGCCCTGGCGCGCCGCTTCGAAAACAGCCACCTGGTCGGTGCTGGCCTGGCTGTGCAATTCATCGGCGCGGGCGAAGTGGCTCATCAGCACGATCTTCGCGACCTTGCCGCTCGCCAGCAGCCGTTGGTAACCCGCCTGATAATCCTTGGGGTGCAGACCGACCCGGTGCATGCCCGAATCGAGCTTCAACCAGACCGTAATGGGTTTGCTCAGCGCCGCTTTCTCGATGGCTTCGAGCTGCCACAGCGAATGCACCACACACCAGAAATCATGCTCGACGATCAGCGACAGCTCATCGGCTTCAAAAAAACCCTCCAGCAACAACACCGGTGCACGGATGCCCGCCGCGCGCAGCTCCAGCGCTTCTTCGATGCAGGCCACGGCAAACCCGTCCGCCTCGGCTTCCAGCGCTTGGGCGCACCGCACCGCGCCATGCCCGTAGGCATCCGCCTTGATCACCGCCAGGGCCTTGGCCCCGGTGGTTTCACGGGCGATCCGGTAGTTGTGACGCAGGGCTTGAAGGTCGATCAGGGCACGGGCTGGACGCATGGCGGCAGGCTTCTAGGCAGTCGTGGGAATAAAAACCGGCGCTGGCTGGCGGCGTTAACCGCCAACAGCACCGGGAGAGGGATCTTTGTGCGGGTTCGCAGCGTTCAGGGCAGCGCGGCGACCACGGACAGCTCGACCAGGATTTGCGGCTCGCACAGCTTCGCCTCAACGGTCGCGCGGGCCGGTGCAACACCTTTGGGCAGCCACGTGTCCCACACCGAGTTCATGCCGGCGAAGTGCGCGTCGATGTCCTTCAGGTAAATCGTCACCGAGAGCAAACGGCTTTTGTCCGTCCCGGCCAGATCGAGCATCCGCTCGATGTTGGCCAGGGTTTCGCGGGTTTGCTGCTCAATCCCGGCACTCATGTCGTCGCCGACTTGCCCTGCCAGATAAACGGTGCCGCTGTGGACAACGATCTGGCTCATGCGCTCATTGGTGAGCTGGCGCTGGATTGACATGCTTTGCGGACTCCTGGATTTTGCTGCCGTAACGGGAAATATCGAGGCCTTCGGCGCTGATCTGCGGGGTTTTCTTGGCCATCAGGTCGGCCAGCAAACGGCCGGAACCGCAGGCCATGGTCCAGCCGAGCGTGCCGTGACCGGTGTTCAGGAACAGGTTGCCGAACGGGGTCGCGCCAACGATCGGCGTGCCATCCGGGGTGGTCGGACGCAGGCCGGTCCAGAAACTGGCCTCGGCCAGATTGCCGCCCTGAGGATAAAGGTCGTTGACGATCATCTCCAGGGTTTCACGCCGACGCGGGTTGAGCGACAGGTCAAAACCGGCAATCTCCGCCATGCCGCCCACGCGGATGCGGTTGTCGAAACGGGTGATCGCGACCTTGTAGGTCTCGTCGAGAATGGTCGAGGTCGGGGCCATGGCCGGGTTGGTGATCGGCACGGTCAGCGAGTAACCCTTGAGCGGGTACACCGGCGCGCGGATGCCCAGCGGCTTGAGCAGTTGCGGCGAGTAACTGCCCAGCGCCAGGACGTAACGGTCAGCGGTTTCCAGCTTGCCGTCGATCCACACACCGTTGATGCGATCACCGGCATAGTCGAGGCGCTGGATGTCCTGGCCGAAGCGGAACTCCACGCCCAGTTTCACCGCCATCTCGGCCAGGCGCGTGGTGAACATCTGGCAGTCGCCGGTCTGGTCGTTCGGCAGGCGCAGGGCGCCGGCGAGGATGTCGGTAACGCTGGCCAGCGCCGGTTCAACCCGGGCGATGCCTTCGCGATCGAGCAATTCGAAGGGAACGCCCGACTCTTTCAGGACGGCGATGTCTTTCGCCGCGCCATCGAGCTGGGCCTGGGTGCGGAACAATTGAGTCGTCCCGAGGCTGCGGCCTTCGTAGGCGATGCCGGTTTCGGCACGCAATTCGTCGAGGCAGTCGCGGCTGTACTCGGACAGGCGCACCATGCGCTCCTTGTTCACCGCGTAGCGGCTGGCGGTGCAGTTGCGCAGCATCTGCGCCATCCACAGGTATTGGTCGATATCGGCGGTGGCCTTGATCGCCAGCGGTGCGTGGCGCTGCAACAGCCACTTGATGGCCTTGAGCGGCACGCCCGGCGCGGCCCACGGCGAGGCATAACCCGGCGATACCTGCCCGGCGTTGGCGAAACTGGTCTCCATGGCGGCAGCCGGCTGACGGTCCACCACCACCACTTCGAACCCGGCACGCGCCAGATAGTAAGCACTGGTGGTGCCAATAACGCCGCTACCCAAGACCATAACGCGCATTTTCATATCCCTCATCGCGGCACGCCGCTGACGTTTGTTGTTCAGACCGTAGATGTGGGCAGTTTAAGAAAGATCAGCCAGTGCATTTCACTATATAAGCGCCTATATTTGGCGACAATTCTCGGCAAAAACGCTTTTTACGGAGGCGCATCCCCTATGCGTACCAACACCCAGACCAAACGCGAGCTGGACAAGATCGACCGCAACATCCTGCGGATCCTGCAGGCGGACGGGCGCATCTCCTTCACCGAGCTGGGGGAAAAGGTCGGCCTGTCGACCACGCCCTGCACCGAGCGGGTACGGCGCCTGGAGCGCGAAGGGATCATCATGGGCTACAACGCCCGGCTCAATCCGCAGCACCTCAAGGGCAGCCTGCTGGTGTTCGTCGAGATCAGCCTCGACTACAAATCCGGGGATACCTTCGAAGAGTTCCGACGCGCCGTGCTGAAACTGCCCCACGTGCTGGAATGCCACCTGGTGTCAGGGGATTTCGACTACCTGGTGAAAGCGCGGATTTCCGAGATGGCCTCGTACCGCAAATTGCTCGGCGACATCCTGCTCAAGCTGCCGCATGTGCGCGAGTCCAAGAGCTATATCGTGATGGAAGAGGTGAAAGAGAGCTTGAGTCTGCCGATTCCGGATTGAGGTTTGTGCGTTGCCTGTGATGGCCCCATCGCGAGCAGGCTCGCTCCCACATTGGATGAGAGTACACCGATCAAATGTGGGAGCGAGCCTTCTCGCGATGGGAGCACCTCAGTGTCAGCTAAACCAACACCTGCCGATTCGACGCCATGTACTCGAATACCTGCTTCTCGACCCGTGGATGAATCAGCTCCACCGGCCCTCGCCCATTCGGACATGGCAAGGTTTTGGTGGTACCGAACAGCCGACAGATCAACGGCCGCTCGTCATACACGGTGCAGCCCTTGGGGCCCAGGTGCACGCAGTTGAGCTCATCCATCGCCGCGTCCTGCTCGGCGCGCGTCTTGCGCGGCAGGCGGGCCATCTCTTCGGGCGAGGTGGTCACCGGTCCGCAACAGTCATGACAGCCGGGCACGCACTCGAAAGTGGGAATCTGCTGACGCAGCGTGCGAATTTTCTGACTGTTACAACTCATCGAAGCACTGACCCCACAGCGGAATAGAGCGCGATTCTGCCGCATTGGCCACGATCCAGACAGCCATAACCGACCAATGTTGCCTGCGTCGAAAGGGCCGGCTTATGCTCCGTCAAATTTTCCAGGCACAAAAATCAGGATGACGCGCATGAATCCCCGTGCCCAGCACACAGCCTCGTACTACGCCGCCAGCAGCCTGCCGCAGCCCGATCACCCGGCGCTGGCAGGCGACGTGGTGGCCGATGTGTGCGTGGTCGGCGGCGGGTTTTCCGGGCTGAACACCGCCCTCGAACTGGCCGAGCGCGGCTTCAGCGTGGTGCTGCTCGAGGCCCGCAAGGTGGGTTGGGGCGCCAGCGGGCGCAATGGCGGGCAACTGATTCGCGGCGTCGGCCATGGTCTCGACCAGTTCGCCAACGTCATCGGCACGGACGGCGTGCGTCAGATGAAACTCATGGGCCTGGAAGCGGTGGAAATCGTCCGGCAGCGCGTCGAACGGTTTCAGATCCCCTGCGACCTGACGTGGGGCTACTGCGACCTCGCCAACAAGCCCCGTGACCTGGAAGGCTTTGCCGAAGACGCCGAAGAACTGCGCGAGCTCGGCTACCGCTACGAAACCCGGTTGCTGCAAGCCCATGAAACGCACACGGTGGTAGGTTCCGATCGCTATGTCGGCGGCCTGATCGACATGGGCTCCGGTCATCTGCATCCGCTGAACCTCGCGCTGGGCGAAGCCGCCGCGGCGCAGCAGCTGGGTGTGAGGCTGTTCGAGCAATCGGCGGTGACCGGCATCGACTACGGCCCCGAAGTCAGGGTACGCACCGCCCAGGGCTCGGTTCGCGCCAAGACCCTGGTGCTGGGCTGCAACGCCTACCTCAACCAGCTCAACCCTGAACTCAGCGGCAAAGTCTTGCCCGCCGGCAGCTACATCATCGCCACCGAGCCCTTGAGCGAGGACCAAGCCCACGCGCTGCTGCCGCAGAACATGGCGGTCTGCGACCAGCGAGTGGCCCTGGATTACTACCGGCTTTCGGCTGATCGGCGCTTGCTGTTCGGCGGTGCCTGCCACTATTCAGGACGCGACCCGAAGGACATCGCGGCCTACATGCGCCCGAAAATGCTCGAGGTGTTCCCACAACTGGGCGCCGCGAGGATCGAGTATCAATGGGGCGGGATGATCGGCATCGGCGCCAATCGCCTGCCGCAGATCGGCCGACTCGATGATCAGCCGAATGTGTATTACGCCCAGGCCTATTCCGGCCACGGCGTGAACGCCACCCACCTGGCTGGCAAGTTGCTGGCCGAGGCCATCAGCGGCCAGCACCATGGTGGGTTCGATCTGTTTGCCAAGGTGCCACACATGACGTTTCCCGGTGGCAAGCATTTGCGCTCGCCGTTGCTGGCGCTGGGGATGCTGTGGCATCGGATGAAAGAGTGGGTCTGAACGCCTGTTTGTGCTCTTCGAACGCTATCGTCGCAATCCTGCCCGGAGCTGGCTCGTTCCCACAGAGGTCCGGTGCATACAGATCCACCGTGGGAGCGAGCCTGCTCGCGATGGCCCGAAAGAACGCCACTGCACTCAGATCCGCCAGAAAGGCTTGAGCCCCTCCTCCCGGGCCTGCTCCCGGCTCAGCCCGATATCCCTGAGCTGGTCCGGCGTCAGCTCCAGCAACGCCCTGCGCGTGTGCAGGCGATGCCAGAACAGACCCCAGAGACTCAGGCCGGACGGCGCATTGCGCTTGAGCGCCTCGCGCGCATCGTTTTTTTGCCCTGCCTCCAGTTCCTGACTGCGTAACGTCAGCCGCACATCGCTCAAGCCGTTCATTTTGAATGCTCCTGTTTACTTGGGTAGCCAGAGCTTTCATGATGCGTGGACGACGAAAAGCATTACAGATTCAATACACAGGTATTAATCCCATACAGATTTGCCGATTCCGCCACTGAATCCGCTTTTTTTACGCGATCTGTACTGGTCAACCGATTCAACTCATCGAGACTGAGCCATGACCCTTTACGTCAACCTCGCCGAATTGCTCGGCACGCGTATCGAACAGGGCTTCTATCGCCCCGGTGACCGGCTGCCGTCCGTTCGGGCCTTGAGCGTGGAGCACGGGGTCAGCCTGAGTACGGTGCAACAGGCCTATCGGATGCTGGAAGACAGCGGCCTGGCGATGCCGAAACCCAAGTCCGGCTATTTCGTTCCGGTGGGTCGCGAGCTGCCGGAGTTGCCGGCGATCGGTCGTCCGGCCCAGCGTCCGGTGGATATTTCGCAGTGGGATCAGGTGCTGGAACTGATCCGCGCCGTACCGCGCAAGGACGTGGTGCAATTGGGCCGTGGCATGCCGGACATCACCACCCCGACCATGAAACCGTTGCTGCGCAACCTGGCGCGCATCAGCCGCCGACAGGACATGCCCGGCCTGTATTACGACAACATTCACGGCACCCTTGAACTGCGCGAGCAGATCGCCCGCCTGATGCTCGATTCCGGGTGCCAGTTGACCGCCAACGATCTGGTCATTACCACCGGCTGCCATGAAGCGCTGTCCACCAGCATCCGCGCCATCTGCGAGCCGGGAGACATCGTCGCCGTCGACTCCCCGAGCTTTCACGGGGCCATGCAGACGCTCAAGGGTTTGAACATGAAGGCCCTGGAGATCCCCACCGATCCGCTCACCGGGATCAGCCTCGACGCGTTGGAACTGGCCCTGGAACAGTGGCCCATCAAGGCCATACAGTTGACGCCCAACTGCAACAACCCGCTGGGCTATATCATGCCGGAGTCGCGCAAACGTGCGCTGCTGACTTTGGCGCAACGGTTCGACGTGGCGATTCTCGAAGACGATGTGTATGGCGAACTGGCCTACAACTACCCGCGACCTCGCACCATCAAATCCTTCGACGAAGATGGCCGCGTCCTGCTGTGCAGTTCATTTTCCAAGACCCTGGCCCCGGGCCTGCGCATTGGCTGGGTCGCGCCGGGCCGTTATCTGGAGCGGGTGCTGCACATGAAATACATCAGCACCGGCTCCACCGCCCCGCAACCGCAGATTGCCATTGCCGAATTCCTCAAGGCCGGGCATTTCGAACCCCATTTGCGGCGGATGCGTACGCAATACCAGCGCAATCGCGACTTGATGATCGATTGGGTCACGCGTTATTTCCCGGCCGGCACCCGGGCCAGCCGACCGCAAGGCAGTTTCATGCTCTGGGTAGAATTGCCCGATGGCTTCGACACCTTGAAACTGAACCGCGCACTGCACGACCAGGGTGTGCAGATCGCCGTGGGCAGCATCTTTTCCGCATCGGGCAAGTATCGCAATTGCCTGCGGATGAACTACGCTGCCAAACCAACACCGCAGATCGAGGAAGCGGTGCGCAAGGTGGGCGCCGCGGCCATCAAGCTGCTCGCGGAAAATGACAGTTTCATTGACTGACTTTTCAGCGTGATTCGGCGTCCATATGCCGACCCCGCCGCCATTCGGAACGATCCTACGTGAGAGCCAGACAACCCCTGCTCACTCTTCTGCTGCTCGCCTCGCTCCTGAGCGGCTGCGCAGGCATCAATGTTCAACGACAACCGACCCAGGCGTTACCCGCCAGCGGCTCGGCCTTCGGCCGTTCGATCCAGGCCCAGGCCGAGCCCCATCAGGGGCGGTCGGGGTTTCGCCTGCTGTCCAACAGCAGCGAGGCCTTCATGGCCCGGGCCGAACTGATCCGCAACGCCCAAAGCAGCCTCGACCTGCAGTACTACATCGTCCACGACGGCATCAGCACGCGAATGCTGGTGGACGAATTGCTCAAGGCAGCCGACCGCGGCGTGCGTGTCAGAATCCTCCTCGACGACACCACCAGCGACGGCCTGGACTGGATCATCGCCACACTGGCCGCACACCCGCACATCCAGATCCGCCTGTTCAATCCGCTGCACCTGGGCCGTGCGACCGGTGTCACGCGGGCCATGGGCCGGCTGTTCAACCTGTCGCAGCAGCACCGGCGCATGCACAACAAATTGTGGCTGGCGGACAACAGCGCGGCCATCGTCGGCGGCCGCAACCTGGGCGATGAATATTTCGATGCCGAACCGAACCTGAATTTCACCGACATCGACATGCTGGGCGTCGGGCCGGTCGCCGAGCAGCTTGGCCACAGTTTCGACCAGTACTGGAACAGTGCGCTGAGCAAGCCGATCGAGGAATTCCTGTCCAGCAAGCCCACGCAGAAGGACCTGCAAAACACCCGCACCCGCCTGGAAGAATCACTGGAGGAGACGCGCCGGCAGAATCACGCGCTCTATCAACAGCTGATGACCTATACCACACAGCCACGCCTGGACATCTGGCGCCGTGAGCTGATCTGGGCCTGGAACCAGGCCTTGTGGGACGCACCGAGCAAAGTCCTGTCAGACGGTGAACCCGACCCGCACTTGCTGCTGACCACGCAGTTGGCACCGGAACTCACGGGCGTCAGCAAAGAGCTGATCATGATCTCGGCGTATTTCGTGCCGGGGCAGCCGGGGCTGGTCTACCTGACAGGTCGTGCCGATGCCGGGGTCTCTGTCAGCCTGTTGACCAACTCGCTGGAAGCCACCGACGTGCCGGCGGTGCACGGCGGCTACGCGCCTTATCGCCGGGCCCTGCTGGAACATGGTGTGAAGTTGTACGAATTGCGCCGCCAACCCGGCGACAGCGGTGGCAGCGGACCGCATATTTTCTACAGCAAATCCTACCGCGGCTCCGACTCCAGCCTGCACAGCAAGGCGATGATTTTCGATCAGCAGAAGTCCTTCATCGGCTCGTTCAACTTCGATCCGCGCTCGGTGCTGTGGAACACCGAAGTCGGGGTGCTGGTCGACAGCCCCGAACTCGCGGCCCATGTGCACAAAGCGGCCCTCGAGGGCATGGCGCCGCCGCTCAGTTACCAGGTGAAACTGGAAAACGACCGGGTCGTCTGGGTCACTGAAGACGACGGCAAGCTGCACACGCTGACCCGTGAACCGGGGAGTTTCTGGCGCCGGCTCAATGCATGGATGAGCGAAGCGGTCGGGCTGGAGAAGATGCTGTAACAGGCATCCTCAAGCCCGCTCCCACAGATAAGTGGCTGGCCGTTCAGGCTCAAGCGGGCTCAGCCACCGTGCCAAACGCCCCCTGGCGCGACAACAGAATCACCAACCCCAAGGCCCCGGCCGCCATGAACAACGGCAAGGCGTGGCCGCTGATCCACTGGCTGCCGGCCCCGGCGACCAGCGGCCCGATCAGGCAGCCCACACCCCACAGCTGCGCAATGTGCGCGTTGGCCCGCACCAGTGCATCGTCGCGATACCGTTCGCCGATCAGGATCAGCGACAAGGTGAACAACCCGCCGGCACTGGCGCCGAACAACACCCACAACGGCCAGATCAGCAATGTATCGAGCAGCAACGGGATGGCCAGGCTGGAGATCAGCAGCACCACGGCGCACCCGATGAACAAGCTGCGCCGCGACAGGCGATCCGCCAGTGCGCCAATCGGCAATTGCAGCAAGGCATCCCCGACCACCACGGTACTGACCATCGCCAGGGCGATTTCGGTGGTGAAGCCCTGGCGCAGGCAATAGACCGGCAGCAAAGTCAGGATCATCGCCTCGAACGCGGCGAACAGCGACACACCCCAGGCAATCGCCGGCAACCCCCGGCAGAACCCCCACAAGTCACCGAACGTCACGCTGCAGGCTTCGCTGCTGGGCGCGCCACTGCGCCCCAACAGCAGGAAGGGTGCCGCCATGAGCAAACCGACGCCGACCCAGAATCCGTAATCGTGCTCAGTACCCAGCACCCCCAGCAACAGCGGGCCGGCCAACTGGCTCAGTGCATAGCTGCTGCCATACAGCGCCACCAGACGCCCGCGCCATTGCTCGACCACCAATTGGTTGATCCAGCTTTCGCCGAGGATGAACACCAGGGTCAGGATCACGCCAATCATCAGGCGCAGAACCAGCCACACCGGATAACTCGGCAACAAGGCCAGCAACCCGATGGAAAACGCCCCGGCCCACAGGCACAGGCGCATCAGGTTGGCGGTGCCGAAACGCGCCGCCAGATGACTGGAGATTTTCGCCCCCAACAACACGCCAATCGCCGGCATCGCGGCCATGACGCCAATGGCGAACGAACCGTAGCCCCAGCCTTCCAGGCGAAACGACACCAGCGGCATGCTGACGCCCAGGGCCAGACCAACACTCAGGACAGAGGCCAACACGGCGAAATAAGTCGCCCAACGCATGTTCCACGCTCCTGTGGATATTTTAATGTGCAACACAAAACACTGTGGGAGCGAGTCTGCTCGCGAAAGCGGCGCAACATTCAACACTGATGTCGACTGTCACACCGGTTTCGCGAGCAGGCTCGCTCCCACAGGGGATTAGCGTCCTACGGGAAGCCTGCCTGGTGCAGGCTCCCCTACTGGCTTACAACTTGATCCAGGTCGCCTTCAGTTCGGTGTACTTGTCGAACGCGTGCAGCGACTTGTCGCGACCGTTGCCGGACTGCTTGAAGCCGCCGAACGGCGCGGTCATGTCGCCGCCATCGTACTGGTTGACCCATACGCTGCCGGCACGCAATGCCCGAGCGGTCAGGTGCGCCTTCGAGATGTCCTGCGTCCACACGGCGGCCGCGAGACCGTACGGTGTGTCGTTGGCAATCGCGATGGCTTCTTCAGCGGTGTCGAACGCGATGACCGACAGGACCGGGCCAAAGATCTCTTCCTGGGCGATTTTCATCGCGTTGCTGACACCGTCGAAAATCGTCGGCTCAACGTAGGTGCCACCGGTTTCCTGAAGCGTGCGCTTGCCGCCAGCGACCAGTTTGGCGCCATCGGCCTGGCCGGACTCGATGTAGGACAGCACGGTGTTCATCTGCTGGGTATCGACCAGCGCACCGACGTTGGTGGCCGGGTCCAGCGGGTTGCCCGGCTTCCAGGTCTTCAGCGCCTCGATCACCAGCGGCAGGAAGGTGTCCTTGATCGAACGCTCGACCAGCAGGCGCGAACCGGCAGTGCAGACCTCGCCCTGGTTGAAGGCGATCGCACCGGCCGCGGCTTCGGCGGCGGCTTGCAGGTCCGGGGCATCGGCGAACACGATGTTCGGGCTCTTGCCGCCGGCTTCGAGCCAGACGCGCTTCATGTTCGACTCGCCAGAGTAGACCAGCAGTTGCTTGGCAATCTTGGTCGAACCGGTGAACACCAGGGTGTCGACGTCGTTGTGCAGGCCCAGGGCCTTGCCGACGGTGTGGCCGTAGCCTGGCAGCACGTTCAACACACCTTTCGGGATGCCGGCTTCAACGGCCAGGGCCGCGATGCGGATGGCCGTCAGTGGTGATTTTTCCGACGGTTTGAGGACCACCGAGTTACCGGTCGACAGCGCCGGGCCGAGTTTCCAGCAAGCCATCATCAGCGGGAAGTTCCAGGGCACGATGGCGCCCACCACGCCAACCGGCTCACGGGTGACCAGGCCCAACTGATCGTGCGGGGTCGCGGCGACCTCGTCGTAGATCTTGTCGATGGCTTCACCGCTCCAGCTCAAGGCTTGCGCCGCGCCAGGAACGTCGATGTACAGGGAATCACTGATCGGCTTGCCCATGTCCAGGGTTTCAAGCAGGGCCAGCTCTTCGGCATGCTGCTTGAGCAGGCCGGCGAAACGAATCATGGTGGCTTTGCGCTTGGTCGGCGCCAGACGCGACCAGACGCCGGCGTTGAACGTGGCGCGCGCGTTTTCCACGGCACGCTGGGCGTCGGCGGCGTCACAGCTGGCAATCTTGCCCAGCAGACGGCCATCGACCGGGCTGATGCACTCGAAGGTCTCGCCGGAGACCGCATCGGTGTATTCGCCATTGATGAATGCGCGGCCTTCGATCTTCAGATCGCGAGCACGCTGCTCCCAATCGGCACGAGTCAGGGTGGTCATTCGAGTGTCCTCCTCTTTTAGAATACGAGCGCTCCGCGTTTGTCGCGGACGTCCCCAGCCATTTTGCCCGGCCAACCTGCAATTGGCCCGGCGCAACCGCCACCCTAAACCAGTGACCGGGTTTGTTTCAATATATTTGACATAAGGTCGGCAAACGGCCTTGCGGTGTTCAATTTAATAAACATAGACTTTGGACCTTCCAGCCACTCGCGCCGCAATCACGGGGGATTACAACAATGAGCATCCAGAACATCGTCGACTTCAGCCAGACCAACACCGAGCCCGAGCGCTACCGGCCGGACCAGGCCAAGGTGCTCAAGGGCGACCCCGAGCAAGTGGTCTACAACCACTACAACAGCCCGTGCGGCCAGTTGAATGCGGGTGTATGGGAGGGTGCCGTGGGCCAGTGGCTGGTGAACTTCACCGAGCATGAATACTGCGAAATCGTTCAGGGTGTTTCAGTGCTGCGGGACAATGACGGCAACAGCAAGACCGTGCGCGCCGGTGATCGCTTCGTCATTCCGGCCGGGTTCAGGGGCACCTGGGAAGTGCTGGAGCCGTGCCGCAAGATCTATGTGGCGTTCGAGCAGAAGGCCTGACGGCGACGATAGCCTCGGGCTGACTGATCGCGAGCATCTGGCTGCCACCCTGGCAATCCTTTTCCTGCTTGCGCAAGGGACTTGACCGACACCGCGCGTCCCGCAGGCAACAAAAAAGGCCCGTATCTCGCGATATGGGCCTTTTTCGTAAGTCCGGAAAAATCAATTACTTGATTTTGCCTTCCTTGTAGATCACGTGCTTGCGAACAACCGGATCAAATTTCTTGATCTCGATTTTGTCCGGAGTAGTGCGCTTGTTCTTGTCGGTAGTGTAGAAGTGACCAGTACCGGCGCTCGAAATCAAACGAATCAATTCACGCATGATTATCTCCCTTAGATCTTGCCAGCTTTGCGGATTTCGGCCAGCACGACAGTGATGCCACGCTTGTCGATGATACGCATGCCTTTGGCAGATACGCGCAGACGCACGAAACGTTTCTCTTCTTCAACCCAGAAGCGGTGATGCTGCAGGTTCGGCAGGAAACGACGACGGGTTTTGTTGTTTGCGTGGGAAATGTTGTTCCCAGTTACCGGACCCTTACCGGTAACTTGACATACTCTAGACATGCCTCAGCCCTCTAAAACCACATGCCCAACCCGGCATGGGTTGGCCGCTTAATCTCTAGTCATTGTGGCGCCAGGCGCCGCGATTCTTTAGAGGTCTTACCGGCTACACCTACAGTGAAGGAACCGGGCCCCTAGAAAAGAGCGCTGCTTTATACCAGAAAGACTGGAGAGCAACAACATTCGCTGTGCGCTGCATCAATAAAAATCCCAATTTTCCGGCGCCGGACGCCTTGAATAAAGGCTATCGACGCTGGCAACCGCTCGTCGCCGAGAATCGGCCGACACGCCTGTCAGGGTTTTCTACCGGTCAGCGCCGACGAAAACCAGTACACATCGTCCTCTTAAAATGAAAAAGGGGATAGTCATTTGCAAACGAGCCCACTAGGGTAGGCCTTTTCCAGACTGCACTTGCAGATGGGCCTTCGATCTGTAAAGGAATCCGACCATGCGCCTTGCTGCCCTACCGCTGTTGCTTGCCCCGCTTCTGCTGAGCCCATTGGCCCATGCCGCCGCCCTGAGCGTGTGCACCGAGGCCAGCCCGGAAGGGTTCGACGTGGTGCAGTACAACTCGCTGACGACCACCAACGCCTCGGCCGACGTGCTGATGAACCGCCTGGTGGACTTCGACACCGCCAGCGGCAAGGTGGTCGCCGCCCTTGCGGACAGCTGGGAGGTCTCCCCCGATGGCCTGACCTACGTGTTCAAGCTCCATCCTCAGGTGAAATTCCACCGCACCGAATACTTCAGCCCGACCCGCGAGCTGACCGCCGAGGACGTGAAATTCAGCTTCGATCGCATGCTCGACCCCGCCAACCCTTGGCACAAGGTCGCGCAGAGTGGTTTCCCGCATGCACAATCGATGCAGTTGCCCACGCTGATCAAGAAAATCGACGCGCTGGACCCACTGACCGTGCGCTTCACCCTCGACCATGCGGACTCGACGTTCCTGGCGACGCTGAGCATGGGCTTCGCCTCGATCTACTCGGCCGAATACGCCGACAAGCTGATGAAGGCCGGCACACCGGAGAAACTCAACAGCCAGCCGATTGGCACCGGGCCGTTCGTGTTCACGCGCTTCCAGAAAGACGCCTCGGTTCGCTACAAGGCCAACCCCGACTACTTTGGCGGCAAGCCGTCGGTGGACCCGCTGATCTTCGCCATCACCCCGGACGCCAACGTTCGCCTGCAGAAGTTGCGGCGCAACGAATGCCAGATCGCCCTGTCGCCCAAGCCACTGGACGTCCAGGCCGCACTGAAAGAACCGACCTTGAAAGTCGAAAAGACCGACGCCTTCATGACAGCCTTCGTCGGCATCAACAGCCAGCACCCGCCGCTGGACAAACCTGAAGTGCGCCAGGCCATCAACCTCGCGTTCGACAAGGCCAATTACCTCAAGGCCGTGTTTGAAGACACCGCCGAAGCGGCCAATGGTCCGTACCCGCCCAATACCTGGAGCTACGCGAAGAACCTGCCGGGCTACGCCCATGACGTCGAAAAGGCCAAGGCATTGATGGCCAAGGCCGGCCTCAAGGACGGCTTCCAGACCACCCTCTGGACGCGCCCGTCAGGCAGCCTGCTCAACCCCAACCCGAGCCTCGGCGCACAGCTGCTGCAATCGGATCTCGCGGAAATCGGCATTCAGGCCGAAATTCGTGTGATCGAGTGGGGCGAGCTGATTCGCCGCGCCAAGGCCGGTGAACACGACCTGCTGTTCATGGGCTGGGCCGGCGACAACGGCGACCCGGACAACTTCCTTACGCCGCAATTCTCCTGCGCTGCGGTCAAGTCCGGCACCAATTTCGCCCGCTATTGCAACCAGGACCTGGACAAGCTGATCAGCGCCGGCAAGACCACCGGTGAGCAAGGCGTGCGCACCAAACTCTATGAACAGGCCCAGGCGCAGATCCAGCAGCAGGCGCTTTGGCTGCCGCTGGCCCACCCGACCGCCTTCGCCCTGACGCGCAAGGACGTGACCGGGTATTCAGTCAGCCCGTTCGGTCGCCAGGATTACTCGAAGGTCAGCCTCAAATAACCGCACCACAAACCCTGTGGGAGCAGCCCGCTCCCACGGGGTCAACACTTCGTCCTGCCTTCTACATCCACCCATACTCCGCCATGGACAGGGGGTCGCCGTCGCCGATGATGAAGTGATCGAGCACCCGCACGTCGATCAGGCCCAGCGCCTCTTGAAGTCGCTTGGTCAACACACGGTCTGCCTGGCTCGGGTCGGTATTGCCCGACGGGTGGTTGTGGCAGAGGATCAGCGCCGCTGCGTTGTTCGCCAACGCTCGCTTGACTACCTCTCGTGGGTGAACACTGGTGTTGTCGATGGAGCCGCGAAACAGCGTTTCGAACGTCAGCACTTGATGTTTGGAATCCAGGAAAAGGCAGCCGAAAACCTCATGCGGCTCGTGGCGCAGCATCGATTTCAGGTACTCCCGAACCGCATGGGGGTTTTCCAGCGCCGATTTTTGACGTGCCCGTTCGGCCAGATGGCGCCGGCTCATCTCCTGAGCGGCTTGCAACTGAGCGAACTTTGCCGGACCCAGCCCCAGATGCCTGCTGAACGTTGCCAGATCGGCTTCGAGCAATGAACGCAGGTTGCCAAACTGGCTCAACAAATGCCGCGCCAAATCCACCGCGCTTTTACCCGGCACGCCGGTGCGTAAAAAAATCGCCAGCAACTCGGCGTCCGAAAGGCTCCCGGAGCCTTGCTCAAGCAATCTCTCCCGCGGCCGCTCCGCCGCCGGCCAATTGCGAATACTCATAACACCTCCCTGGTCTGTGGGCTCCGCTGTTCCGTAGCGGTCGCTGTGATATCTTAGCCCATCTTTTTTGCGGGCGATTTCACTCCTGGGGAGGGGGTATCGCCACGCAGTCATCCACGAAATGAAAGGCAGACCTATGCAGCGGCTGTATCGGAAACGCATCGTTCTGGGCGTCGGCGGCGGCATTGCTGCCTATAAAAGTGCCGACCTGGTTCGCCGCCTGATCGACCAAGGCGCCGAAGTGCGCGTGGTCATGACCCGTGGCGGCAGCGAGTTCATTACCCCGCTGACCATGCAGGCTCTGTCCGGGCACCCGGTTCACCTGGACCTGCTGGACCCCGCGGCCGAAGCGGCCATGGGCCACATCGAACTGGCCAAGTGGGCCGATATGGTGCTGATCGCCCCCGCCACCGCCGACCTGATCGCCCGTCTGGCACAAGGCGTCGCCGACGACCTGCTGACCACGCTGGTGCTGGCCACCGATGCTGTGGTCGCCATCGCCCCGGCGATGAACCAGGCCATGTGGCGCGACCCCGCGACCCAGGCCAACCTGCAAACCCTCGAAAGCCGCGACATCAAGGCCTTCGGTCCGGCCTCCGGGAGCCAGGCCTGCGGCGATGTGGGGCTGGGGCGCATGCTCGAAGCCGTCGAGCTCGCCCAGTGCGCGGCCGACTGCTTCAAACGCCAGGCACTGACCGGCAAACACGTGCTGATCACCGCCGGTCCGACCCAGGAAAACATCGACCCGGTGCGCTACATCACCAACCACAGCTCCGGAAAAATGGGCTTTGCCCTGGCCGAAGCCGCCGTGGAAGCGGGCGCCCGCGTCACCTTGATCACCGGCCCGGTACACCTGCCGACCCCGGATCGCGTCACGCGTATCGACGTGGTCAGTGCCCGCGACATGCTCGCTGCCTGCGAAGCCGCGATCCCTTGCGACCTGTTCATCGCCTCGGCCGCGGTCGCGGACTACCGCCCGGAAGTGGTCGCCCCGCAAAAACTCAAGAAAGACCCTACGAACGGCGACGGCCTGCTGCTACAGATGGTGCGCAATCCGGACATCCTGGCCACCATCGCCACGCGCCCCGACCGTCCGTTCAGTGTCGGTTTCGCCGCCGAAACCGAACACCTGCTCGACTACGCTGCACGCAAGTTGAAAGACAAGAACCTCGATTTGATCGTCGCCAACGACGTCGCCAACCCGAGCATTGGCTTCAACAGCGAAGAAAACGCCTGCAGCGTGATCGACCGGGCGCTGCACGCCACCCTTTTCGCCCAGACCAGCAAGAGCAAAATCGCTCGCCAACTGATCACTTTTATCGCCGAACGTCTGAACCAGGTTTAATCGAATGCACGCTTTGCAAGCCAAGATCCTCGACCCACGCATCGGCAGCGAATTCCCGCTGCCCCAGTACGCCACGCCTGGCTCCGCCGGCCTCGACCTGCGCGCCATGCTGGACAAGGACACCGTCATCAAGCCAGGCGAAACCCTGCTGATCCCGACCGGCCTGTCCGTCTACATCGGCGACCCGGGGTTGGCCGCACTGATCCTGCCACGCTCCGGCATGGGTCATAAGCACGGCATCGTGCTGGGCAACCTGGTCGGCCTGATCGACTCCGATTACCAGGGCCCGTTGATGGTGTCATGCTGGAACCGCGGCCAGAGCGATTTCAACATCGTGGTCGGCGAGCGCCTGGCCCAGTTGGTGCTGGTTCCAGTGGTGCAAGCGCACTTCGAGATGGTCGAAGAGTTCGTCGAGACCGAGCGCGGCAGCGGGGGTTTCGGTCACTCCGGTCGCCAGTGATCGCGAATGTCGCACAGTGGGAGCCGGTCTGCTCCCACAGGTTCGAAGCTGAAAAAGTCGACCCTGGCATCTCCAGGGTTAAGCGCTTGAAATCAGGGCATTGGTTGGCCAGATGACGGTCGGCAGAGGTGGCATGGCCTTTTCGCACCACGAACTCTCTGCGCAAAACGCCGTCATACCCTTCAGTTTGAGCCTGCTGGCGAGTTTTTGGCGCCAGGGTCCAGCCACTTTCGAGATGGAGCATCCCTACCGATGAACACCCCCGCCCAAGTCGTCCCTACGTTCCCCGACAGCATTTTCCGCGCCTACGACATTCGTGGCACCGTGCCGGAATTCCTCAACGCTGAAACTGCGTACTGGCTCGGTCGCGCCATCGGCGCACAGAGCCTGGCTCAGGGTGAGCCGAACGTTTCGGTAGGTCGCGACGGCCGCCTGTCCGGCCCGGAGTTGGTGGCGCAACTGATCAAGGGCCTGGCCGAGGCCGGTTGCCACGTCAGCGACGTTGGCCTGGTACCCACCCCTGCGCTGTATTACGCGGCCAACGTGCTGGCCGGCAAATCCGGGGTCATGCTCACCGGTAGCCACAACCCGTCGAACTACAACGGCTTCAAGATCGTCATCGCTGGCGACACGCTGGCCAACGAACAGATCCAGGCCCTGCACGAACGCCTCAAGACCAACAATCTGACCAGCGGCAATGGCAGTGTCACGCAGGTCGAAATCCTCGACCGCTACAACACCGAAATCGTCCAGGACATCAAACTGGCCCGCCGCCTGAAAGTCGTGGTCGACTGCGGCAACGGCGCGGCCGGCGTGATCGCCCCGCAACTGATCGAAGCGCTGAACTGCGAAGTCATCCCGCTGTTCTGCGAAGTCGACGGCAACTTCCCGAACCATCACCCGGACCCGGGCAAGCCCGAGAATCTCGTGGACCTGATCGCCAAGGTCAAGGAAACCAAGGCCGACATCGGCCTGGCCTTTGACGGCGACGGCGATCGCGTCGGCGTGGTGACCAACACCGGCAGCATCGTCTATCCCGACCGCCTGTTGATGCTGTTCGCCCGCGACGTGGTGGCGCGCAACCCGGACGCGGAAATCATCTTCGACGTCAAATGCACCCGTCGACTGACGCCGCTGATCAAGGAATACGGCGGTCGGCCGCTAATGTGGAAGACGGGTCATTCGTTGATCAAAAAGAAAATGAAACAATCCGGCGCCCTGTTGGCCGGCGAAATGAGCGGACACATCTTCTTCAAGGAGCGCTGGTTCGGTTTCGACGACGGCATCTACAGCGCCGCCCGGTTGCTGGAGATCCTGAGCAAGGAGAAATCCACTGCGGAAGAGCTGTTCGCAACCTTCCCGAACGATATTTCTACGCCGGAAATCAATATCCATGTGACCGAAGAGAGCAAATTCAGCATCATTGATGCACTGCACGACGCGCAGTGGGGCACAGGCGCCGACCTGACCACCATCGACGGCGTGCGAGTCGACTATGCCAAAGGCTGGGGCCTGGTTCGCGCCTCCAACACCACGCCGGTGCTGGTGCTGCGCTTCGAGGCCGATGACGAGGCTGAATTGCAACGCATCAAGGACGTCTTCCGCGTCCAGCTGAAGCGTGTTGCACCTGATCTCCAACTACCGTTCTGATTCACCCGGAGCCCTGAATGACCCTCGAACGCGAAGCCGCCGCCAACACCGCCAAGGTCCTGTCCGAAGCGCTGCCTTACATTCGCCGCTATGTCGGCAAGACGCTGGTGATCAAATACGGCGGCAACGCGATGGAAAGCGAGGAGCTGAAAACCGGCTTCGCCCGCGACATCGTCCTGATGAAAGCCGTGGGCATCAACCCGGTGGTGGTTCACGGTGGCGGCCCGCAAATCGGCGACCTGCTCAAGCGCCTGTCGATCGAAAGCCATTTTGTCGACGGCATGCGCGTCACCGACGCAGCGACCATGGACGTGGTGGAAATGGTCCTCGGCGGCCAGGTCAACAAGGACATCGTCAACCTGATCAACCGTCATGGCGGCAGCGCCATCGGCCTGACCGGTAAAGACGCCGAGCTGATTCGCGCGAAGAAACTGACCGTCACCCGCCAGACCCCGGAGATGACCCAGCCGGAAATCATCGACATCGGCCATGTCGGCGAAGTGGTCGGAATCAACACCGACCTGCTGAACCTGCTGGTCAAGGGTGATTTCATTCCGGTCATCGCGCCGATTGGCGTGGGCGCCAACGGTGAGTCGTACAACATCAACGCCGACCTGGTGGCCGGTAAAGTGGCCGAGGCCCTGAAAGCCGAGAAGCTGATGCTGCTGACCAACATCGCCGGCCTGATGGACAAGGAAGGCAAGGTGCTGACCGGCCTGAGCACCCAGCAGGTCGACGCCCTGATCGCCGACGGCACCATCTACGGCGGCATGCTGCCCAAGATCCGCTGCGCGCTGGAAGCGGTCCAGGGCGGCGTGGGCAGCTCGCTGATCATCGACGGACGCGTACCCAACGCGATCCTGCTGGAAATCTTCACCGATACCGGCGTCGGCACCCTGATCAGCAATCGCAAGCGCCCTTAAACGCTGGCCGAGACAAAAAGACCCCGCTCAGCCTGGCTGAGCGGGGTCTTTTTTTGCCACCAAACCTTCCCCCGAGGGAGCGCAATATCAGACGCCGAACTGGGCGCGGTACGCTTCCACGGCCGGCAGGTGCTGCTTGAGTTGCGGATCGTCGGCCAGGAACTCCAGCACCTGGTTCAGCGAAACGATGCTGATCACCGGAATGCCGAAGTCACGCTCCACTTCCTGGATCGCCGACAACTCGCCGTTGCCGCGCTCCTGCCGGTTCAGGGCGATCAGCACGCCCTTGGCCTTCGCGCCCTCCTGGGAGGCGATGATCTGCATCACCTCACGGATGGCGGTGCCGGCGGTGATCACGTCGTCGATGATCAGCACGTCGCCGGTCAACGGGGCGCCGACCAGGCTGCCGCCTTCACCGTGGGCCTTGGCCTCCTTGCGGTTGAAGCACCATGGCACATCACGCTCGTGGTGTTCGGCCAGGGCCACTGCGGTGGCGGCGGCCAACGGGATACCTTTGTACGCCGGGCCGAACAGCACGTCGAACGACAGGCCGCTCTCGACGATGGCCGCCGCGTAGAAACGCCCCAACTGTGCCAGGGCGGAGCCGGAGTTGAACAAGCCCGCATTGAAGAAATACGGACTGGTGCGCCCGGACTTCAGGGTGAACTCACCGAAGCGCAAAACGCCGCGATCGATGGCAAAACGAATGAAATCGCGCTGATACGCCTGCATGAAAAAAACCCCAAATACCACGGATTTAGCTAAATAGGTTGACGCCGTGTATCATACACGCACGCGATTTTTGGGGCCATTTATGCGGATCATCAGTGTGAACGTCAATGGTATTCAGGCTGCAGTCGAGCGAGGTTTGCTCAGTTGGCTGCAAGCACAGAATGCCGACGTCATCTGCCTGCAGGACACCCGCGCCTCCGCCTTTGAACTGGACGATCCAGCCTTCCAACTGGATGGCTACTTCCTTTATGCCTGCGAAGCCGAAGTTCCTGCCCAGGGTGGCGTGGCTTTGTATTCGCGGTTGCAGCCGAAGGCAGTCATCAGCGGTCTCGGCTTCGAGACAGCCGACCGCTACGGGCGCTACCTGCAAGCCGATTTCGACAAGGTCAGCATCGCGACCTTGCTGCTCCCTTCGGGGCAGAACGGCGATGAAGACTTGAACCAGAAGTTCAAGCTAATGGACGACTTCGGCCGTTATCTGGATAAACAGCGGCGCAAGCGGCGCGAGTACATTTACTGTGGCTCGCTGTACGTGGCGCAACAGAAGCTGGATATCAAGAACTGGCGTGACAGCCAGCAATCCCCGGGCTTCCTGGCACCTGAGCGTGCCTGGATGGACGAGATTGTCGGCAACATGGGGTATGTCGATGCCCTGCGCGAAGTCAGTCGCGAAGGCGACCAGTACAGCTGGTGGCCGGACAACGAACAGGCCGAGATGCTCAACCTTGGCTGGCGCTTCGACTACCAGATCCTGACGCCGGGCCTGCGTCGCTTCGTCAGAAGCGCACGCCTGCCACGTCAGCCGCGGTTCTCGCAGCACGCGCCACTGATCGTGGACTACGACTGGACGCTGACCATCTAAGCAGACACAAAAAAGCCGACCTCAAGTGTCGGCTTTTTTGTGCACGCTGATTTCCGATGTGGGAACAGTGTTTACTTGATCAACCGCCAGGTGAACGGATACCGGTAAGGCAACCCCTCATTGGCCTTCACCCCGGCAATGATGGTCAGTACCAGGGCGCCAATGGCGATCAAGCCAAACAGGAAGAACCCGATGATCACCACCATCAGCAGGAAGCAGATGGCGGAAGCGATGGCGACGGTGATCTGAAAATTCAGCGCCTCCTTGCCCTGCGCATCGACGAACGGGTCCGAGTCGCGCTTCATCTGCCACAGGATCAGCGGGCCGATCAGTGTTCCGAAGGGGATCCAGATCCCCAGCAAGGCGGACAGGTGACAGAACATTGCCCACTGCCGGGCCTCCTTGCTCGGGATCGGTAGCAGCTCTTGTTCATCACTCATGATGTCCTCCTTGCTGGAGCGGTATCAGTCGGCCAGTGCGGCCTTTTGCAGTTCGAAGATCTCGGTCATGCCCTTTTTCGCCAGCTCCAGCATCGCGTTCAGGTCTTCCGGCTGGAACGGCGCGCCTTCAGCGGTGCCCTGAACCTCGATGAAGCCGCCCGTGCTGGTCATCACCACGTTCAGGTCGGTCTCGGCAGCCGAGTCTTCAAGATAGTCCAGGTCAAGCACCGGCTCACCCTGGTACATGCCGACGGACACGGCACCGATCATTTGCTTGAGCGGATCGCCGCCCTTCAGGCCACCGCGCTTCTTGATCACTTTCAAGGCGTCGACCAGCGCAACCATGGCGCCGGTGATGGACGCGGTACGGGTGCCGCCATCCGCCTGGATGACATCGCAGTCGACGTACAGGGTGACATCGCCCAGCTTGGACATGTCCAGGGCAGCCCGCAGCGAACGGCCGATCAGGCGCTGGATCTCGAGGGTCCGGCCACCTTGCTTGCCGCGGCTGGCCTCACGCTGGTTACGCTCGCCCGTGGCGCGCGGCAGCATACCGTACTCGGCGGTCAACCAGCCCTGGCCCTGGCCCTTGAGGAAACGCGGCACGCCGTTTTCGACGCTGACGGTGCAGATCACCTTGGTATCACCGAACTCGACCAGTACAGATCCCTCGGCGTGTTTGGTGTAGTTGCGGGTAATGCGGATCGAGCGGAGCTGATCGGCAGCGCGACCACTTGGACGTTTCATAGGGAATACCTGTACGGAGGACGGAAAACTGCCGAGCATTATAGAGCCGTGCACCGAGCCTGGGCACTTCTAAAAAATCCGTCCGACGATTGAAGGCGCGGACTTGAGCCCGCAACAGCACTTTACCGACGCCCTGCAGCGGTTTGTCGCGCCCGGCGTTTGGGCGCATCCGCCCCACTGCGCTACAATCCTGCGCCTTTGCTGCCTGTCGGCTTTAATTCACAGATACCGGATTGCGCGAAACCTTTGGTAACGCAAACCCGAATTGCGAGGTACCTCCATGGTGCACAGCATGACCGCCTTCGCCCGCGTCGAAAAAGCCGGCGCCCAAGGCACCCTGAGCTGGGAACTGCGCTCGGTCAACAGCCGCTACCTGGAACCGCACTTGCGCCTGCCCGAGACCTTTCGCGATCTTGAGGGCGCGGCCCGCGAAGCGCTGCGCCAGGCCATCTCCCGCGGCAAGCTCGAATGCACCCTGCGCTTTACCGAGGAAAATACCGACAAACCCCTGCAAGTGGATCGTGAACGCGCCGCGCAACTGGTGGCGGCCGCCGAGACCATCGCCGGCCTGATCAAGAATCCGGCAGCGCTCAATCCACTGGAAGTCCTGGCGTGGCCAGGCTTGCGGGTCGGCGATGCGGCCGACCCGCAAGCCCTGAACGCCGAGGCACTGGCGCTGTTCAATGAAGGCTTGAAGGAACTCAAGGCCGGCCGCGAGCGCGAAGGCGCGGAGCTGGCGCGGCTGATCAACGAGCGCCTGACCTCCATTGAGGAAGACGTGGTGACCTTGCGCGAGCTGGTCCCGCAGATGCTCGCCACCCAGCGCCAGAAAGTCCTCGACCGCTTCGCCGACATGAAAGCCGAGATGGACCCGCAGCGCCTGGAGCAGGAAATGGTCATGCTCGCTCAGAAGAGCGACGTCGCCGAAGAACTGGATCGCCTGAGCACCCACATCATCGAAGTTCGCCGGGTGCTCAAGTCCGGCGGCGCAGCCGGACGGCGCCTGGACTTCCTGATGCAGGAGCTCAACCGCGAAGCCAACACACTGGGCTCCAAGGCCTTCGATCCGCGCAGCACCCAGGCAGCGGTCAACCTCAAGGTGTTGATCGAACAGATGCGCGAACAAGTGCAGAACATTGAGTAAGGCAACCCCGACATGACCCACATCACCGGCACCCTGTACATCATTTCCGCCCCTTCGGGCGCGGGCAAGAGCAGCCTGGTCAAGGCCCTGACCGACGCTGACCCGGAGATCCGCGTCTCGGTCTCCCACACCACCCGCGCCATGCGTCCCGGTGAAGTGAACGGCGTGAACTACCACTTCGTCGAACGCAGCGAGTTCGTGAAGATGATCGAACACGGCGACTTCCTCGAGCGTGCCGAAGTCTTCGGCAACCTTTACGGCACGTCGCAAAGCACCCTGCAGCAGACCCTGGACGAAGGCCACGACCTGATCCTGGAAATCGACTGGCAGGGCGCCGAACAGGTGCGCAAGCTGATGCCCCAGGCCCGGTCGATCTTCATTCTGCCGCCGTCCCTGCAGGCCCTGCACCAGCGCCTGACCAACCGCGGCCAGGACAGCGACGAGATCATCAATGGCCGCATGCGCGAAGCTGTCAGCGAGATGAGCCACTATGTCGACTACGACTACCTGATCATCAACGACGATTTCGCCCACGCCTTGCGCGATTTGCAGGCGATTTTCCGCTCCAATCAGCTCAATCAGAAGCGCCAGCAACAGCGTCACGGCAAACTTTTGGCTGAATTGCTCGACTAAACAGCACTTCCCAAAACCGCTGCAAGCGCTTTACATTGGCACTTGCAGCGCTTCGAAGGGCCTGGTCAAAAAATCAGCGCTTCCCTAATCGCTGGTGATTTTTTAAACTGTTGAGTCCGCTCGCCCAACCGGGCAGCGCGCATATTGCATTCGCTCCGAGGAATACCATGGCCCGCGTAACCGTTGAAGACTGCCTAGAACACGTGGATAACCGCTTTGAGCTGGTCATGCTCTCTACCAAGCGTGCCCGTCAACTGGCCACCGGCGGCAAAGAGCCGAAGGTAGCCTGGGAAAACGACAAGCCTACCGTCGTCGCCCTGCGTGAAATTGCTGAAGGCCTGATCGACTACGCCGCTATCGCCGAAGCCGAAATCGTTGAAGATGAACCGCTTTTTGCCGCCTTCGAGGACGAGTCCAACGAGGCCGTCTAAGCCTATGCCTGGTCGACGTAGCACGGCGCGGGATCACAGCTTGCGGCAGGAGATATCATGCCCAGCATAGACGCCCTCGCCGATCGCTTATCGACCTACCTCGGCACGGACCAGGTCAATCTGGTCCGCCGAGCGTATTTCTACGCCGAACAAGCCCACGACGGCCAACGCCGCCGCAGTGGCGAGGCCTACGTCACGCACCCTCTCGCGGTGGCGAACATTCTGGCCGACATGCACATGGACCATCAGAGCCTGATGGCGGCGATGCTGCATGACGTGATCGAAGACACCGGTATTGCCAAGGAAGCGCTGCAAGCGCAGTTCGGCGAGACCGTGGCCGAACTGGTCGACGGGGTCAGCAAACTGACCCAGATGAACTTCGAGACCAAGGCCGAAGCGCAAGCTGAAAACTTCCAGAAGATGGCCATGGCCATGGCACGCGACATTCGCGTGATCCTGGTCAAGCTGGCCGACCGCCTGCACAACATGCGCACGCTGGAAGTGCTGTCCGGCGAGAAGCGCCGGCGCATCGCCAAGGAAACCCTGGAAATCTATGCCCCCATTGCCAACCGGCTGGGGATGCACGCCATCCGCATAGAATTCGAAGACCTGGGTTTCAAGGCCATGCACCCGATGCGTTCCGCGCGGATCAACCAGGCCGTCAAACGCGCCCGGGGCAACCGCAAGGAAATCGTCAACAAGATCGAAGAGTCCCTCAGCCACTGCCTGGCCATCGATGGCATCCAGGGCGAGGTCAGCGGTCGCCAGAAACACCTCTACGGCATCTACAAGAAAATGCGCGGCAAGCGCCGGGCTTTCAACGAAATCATGGACGTCTACGCGTTCCGGATCATCGTCGACAAGGTCGATACCTGTTACCGCGTGCTGGGCGCCGTTCATAATTTGTACAAACCGTTGCCGGGTCGCTTCAAGGATTACATCGCGATCCCCAAGGCCAACGGCTATCAGTCGCTGCACACCACACTGTTCGGCATGCACGGCGTGCCGATCGAGATCCAGATCCGCACCCGTGAAATGGAAGAAATGGCCAATAACGGCATTGCCGCTCATTGGCTGTACAAATCCAGTGGCGACGAGCAGCCCAAAGGCACCCATGCCCGCGCACGCCAGTGGGTCAAGGGCGTGCTGGAAATGCAGCAGCGTGCCGGCAACTCGCTGGAGTTCATCGAGAGCGTGAAGATCGACCTGTTCCCGGACGAGGTCTACGTGTTCACGCCCAAGGGCCGGATCATGGAGCTGCCCAAAGGCTCCACGGCGGTCGACTTCGCCTACGCGGTGCACACCGACGTGGGCAACAGCTGCATTGCCTGCCGGATCAATCGTCGTCTCGCCCCGCTGTCCGAACCGCTGCAAAGCGGCTCCACGGTCGAGATCGTCAGCGCCCCGGGCGCACGACCGAACCCGGCATGGCTCAACTTCGTCGTGACCGGCAAGGCGCGGACCCACATCCGCCACGCCCTGAAACTGCAGCGCCGCTCCGAGTCCATCAGCCTTGGCGAGCGCCTGCTGAACAAGGTCCTCAACGGCTTCGACAGCGCCCTGGACCAGATCCCGGCCGAGCGCGTCAAGGCGATGCTCAGCGAGTACCGCCTCGAACTGATCGAAGACCTGCTCGAAGACATCGGCCTGGGCAATCGCATGGCCTATGTGGTGGCACGCCGACTGCTCGGCGAAGGCGAACAGCTGCCCAGCCCCGAAGGTCCGCTGGCGATTCGCGGCACCGAAGGCCTGGTACTCAGCTACGCCAAGTGCTGTACACCGATTCCGGGCGACCCGATTGTCGGCCACCTGTCGGCGGGCAAGGGCATGGTCGTGCACCTGGACAACTGCCGCAACATCAGCGAAATCCGCCACAACCCGGAAAAATGCATCCAGCTCTCGTGGGCCAAGGATGTCACCGGCGAATTCAATGTCGAACTGCGCGTCGAGCTGGAACATCAGCGCGGGCTGATCGCGCTGCTGGCCAGCAGCGTCAACGCGGCCGACGGCAACATCGAAAAAATCAGCATGGACGAACGCGATGGTCGCATCAGCGTGGTCCAACTGGTGGTCAGCGTGCACGACCGCGTACACCTGGCCCGCGTGATCAAGAAACTGCGCGCATTGACCGGGGTGATTCGCATCACCCGCATGCGTGCATAGCTCGCTCCATAGCCGAACCCTTACAAGGAGTCATCAATGACCAAGACCGTTATCACCAGCGACAAGGCCCCGGCCGCCATCGGTACTTACTCCCAGGCGATCAAGGCTGGCAACACCGTCTACATGTCGGGCCAGATTCCACTGGACCCGAAAACCATGGAACTGGTCGAAGGCTTCGAAGCGCAGACCGTTCAGGTGTTCGAAAACCTGAAAGCCGTGGCCGAAGCAGCAGGTGGTTCGTTCAAGGACATCGTGAAGCTGAACATTTTCCTCACCGACCTGAGCCACTTCGCCAAGGTCAACGAGATCATGGGCAAGTACTTCGACCAGCCTTACCCTGCCCGCGCGGCCATCGGCGTAGCGGCCCTGCCAAAGGGTTCGCAGGTTGAAATGGATGCCATTCTGGTCATCGAGTAATGCCTGTGGCGCAGCCCCGGGGGCTGCGCCGCTGTGAACCGTATCAAAGCGTTTTGAAAGGATTCCACCATGCGCAAAGCGCTAGCCCTCTCGCTGGTCGCCCTGATCCTGGGCGGTTGTGCCAGCAACCCTGCCGACCGTGACATCAGCGGCACCTGGATCAACCAGGTGGCGATCGATGCAGCCTCCAAAGGCGGCCCCCTGCGCGAAGCGCTGCAGGCTTATGGCCCGAACCTGGAATGGGACGTCAACACCAAAGCCGGTCAGGCTCGCTATACCAATGGTTTCGAGAATGTCGAAGGCAAGTTGCTGGGCGAAGAGTCCGGCGCCTGGAAAATCGATTTCTACGGCAGTTCCGGCAGCGAACTGAAACGTGACGGCAAGCAACTGAGCCAGGCGGCGACCGAAAACGAAGCCGCGCAGGTCTTTGACCGCGCACTGATCCCGGTGCCGGAAGGCGCACCGATCGGCGCCAGCTTCGAGCGCGCGTTGTACTCGGCCTACATGGGCGGCGAATGGAAGATCGTCAGCGGCCCGGGTGAAGGCAATTCCGTGCAATTCCAGGCCGATGGCCAGGTGACGGGCCTGCCCAATGCCGATCGCTATGCGCTGTGCCTGGCCGGTGATTGTGCATCGATGAGCGGCGGCAACGACAACATGTGGCTGCAGCTCAACGGCCAGGGCAACACCTGGATCTTTACCCGCAAGGGCAAGGAGCTGGAAATCTTCCAGGCGGTGAACACCGCTCAGGCAGATGAAATGCCGCAGTTCATGCCGGGCAACCGCACGTGGATGCTGGAGAAGCAGTAAGCGACGAATGAAGGTGGGAGCGAGCCTGCTCGCGATAGCGGTGTTTCAGCGACATAGATGTCACTGACCCATCGCTATCGCGAGCAGGCTGGCCCTCACTGCTGGTTCCGGGCAACCGACCGGGTCAGCAGCGACCTTCAAGAATGGCGGCATAGCCCTCGCGGAAACTCGGGTACTTCGGCGTCCAACCCAGGGCTTTCGCCCGGGCATTGCTGCAGCGCTTGCTGCCCGTGCGCCGCACGCTCGCATCGTCCGCCCATTCGGTCACACCCAGGTATTCGCGCAACCAGGCCACCACGTCCGCCAGTGGCGCGGGCGCGTCGTCGACACCGATGTAAACGTCATCCAGCGCGACGCCACGATGGTCCGCCTCGAGCAGAAACGCCATCAGGCCGGCCGCGTCATCGACGTGGATGCGGTTGCCATACAGCGGCGGCTCGGTCACCACCCGGTAACCGCGACGCACCTGGGTCAGCAACCATTCCCGGCCCGGGCCGTAAATACCGGTCAAGCGCACGATACTGGCCGGGAAACCGCTGTTCAGTGCCAGTTGTTCGGCTTCAAGCATGACCTGCCCGGAATAACCGGCCGCCACCGCCGACGAGGTTTCGTCGACCCATTCGCCATTCTGCTGCCCGTACACGCTGCTGCTGGAAACGAAAACCAGGCGCTTGGGTGCCTGCCCGTAATCGTTCAACCACTCCAGCACATGCTGCAGGCCCTGAATGTAAGCAGCGCGGTAGCCCGCTTCATCGTGATCGGTGGCGGCCGCGCAATACACCAGGTAATCCACGGCACCGATGGGCCAGGTCGCCGGACAATCCTTGTTGAACAAATCACCGGCAACCCCTATCACGCCATCGGGCAGGCGTGCGACGTTACGACGCAAGCCGTGAACCTCCCACCCGAAATCCAGCAGTTGCGTGGCCAGACGACTGCCGACATCACCGCAGCCGGCGATCAAAACAGAGGGCGCGGACATTAAAAAACTCCTATTTCAAAGGCACAGACTAGCGCCAGCAATGGACGAGCGGCTAGCCGTGCGGGAAAAAAAGTAACTGTATTACTTCTGTTAACAAGAATTACTTGCAATAATGCCCGCCACTTTTGTTCTCGGCCTTCGAGGCCTGGAAGAACATCTACCGTTTTTTTTCCTTAGGTCCGGCCAGCATGACACGCAATCAATTCTCCGCCTCGCCAACCAAACGACCTCGCGCCTGGAGCGCATTGGCCGCCTTGCTGCTCAGCCTGATGCTGGCGCCAACCGCCGCATTCGCCGACGCCCAGGCACCCGCCACGCCAGCCGCCGCCACCGCTCCAGCCGAACACGCTGCCGATCACGCGGCACCGGCTCCGGCGGCCACCGACGCGGCCCCGGCTGCCGACGTTCCGGTCGAAGACCTGCCTGAAGTCCTCGAAGCCGACAACACCCTGGGCATGGCCCACGACCTGTCGCCATGGGGCATGTACCAGAACGCCGATATCATCGTGAAAATCGTGATGATCGGCCTGGCCATCGCCTCGATCATCACCTGGACCATCTGGATCGCCAAAGGCTTCGAGCTGATGGGCGCCAAGCGTCGTCTGCGCGCTGAAATCGTCCACCTGAAAAAGGCCACCACCCTCAAGGAGGCCGGTGCCACCGCGACCAAGCCAGGCACCCTCGCCAACCTGCTGGTGCACGACGCCCTTGAAGAAATGCACCTGTCGACCAACGCCCGCGAAAAAGAAGGCATCAAGGAACGTGTCGCCTTCCGTCTCGAGCGCCTGGTGGCAGCCGCCGGCCGCAACATGAGCAGCGGCACCGGTGTGCTTGCCACCATCGGCTCCACTGCGCCGTTCGTCGGTCTGTTCGGCACCGTGTGGGGCATCATGAACAGCTTCATCGGCATCGCCAAAACCCAGACCACCAACCTGGCCGTTGTCGCCCCCGGCATCGCCGAGGCCCTGCTGGCCACCGCGCTGGGCCTGGTTGCCGCAATTCCGGCCGTTGTGATCTACAACGTCTTCGCCCGCTCCATCGCCGGTTACAAGGCGCAGGTGTCCGACGCATCGGCTGAAGTGCTGCTGCTGGTCAGCCGCGACCTCGACCACCAGCCTGAGCGCAGCTCGCAACCGCACATGGTGAAAGTGGGGTAATCGGCCATGGGCCTGCATTTGAAAGAAGGCGCAGACGACGATCTGGCCGAGAACCACGAAATCAACGTCACACCGTTCATCGACGTCATGCTGGTGCTGTTGATCATCTTCATGGTGGCCGCGCCGTTGGCCACCGTGGACATCAAGGTTGACCTGCCTGCCTCGACCGCCAAACCGGCACCGCGGCCGGAGAAGCCGGTGTTCCTCAGCGTCAAGGCTGACCAACGCCTGTACCTGGGTGAAGACGAAGTGAAGCCCGAAGCACTGGGCGCCACGCTGGACGCCAAAACCCAGGGCAAGAAAGACACGACCATCTTCTTCCAGGCTGATAAAGGCGTGGATTACGGCGACCTCATGAGCGTGATGGACAACCTGCGCTCGGCCGGTTACCTGAAGGTCGGTCTGGTCGGTCTCGAGACGGCAGTGAAAAAATGATCACGACGCGCCAAAAGCTGACGCGTTACAGCGGTAGCCTGGCCGTGGTGCTCGGTGTCCATGCGCTGGCCATCGCGCTGGCGCTGAACTGGACATCGCGCCCACCGATCGAGCTGCCGCCGCAGGCGATGATGGTCGAGTTGGCGCCGGTTCCGGCCCCGCCACCACCGGCACCGCCCAAGGTGATAACGCCACCACAACCACCGGCCCCGGTAGAAGAACTGCCGATTCCGAAGCTGGCTGAAGCGCCGAAGGCCGAAATTGCCGTGCCGAAACCGGCCAAGCCCAAGCCCAAGCCTCAACCGCCCAAGCCGGTGGAGAAAAAGCCGGAGCCGCCCAAGGAAAAACCTTCCGAGGAAAAACCGGCCGACACGCAACCGACTCAGGCCCCCACGGAGAAATCCGCACAGCCGGCACCGGGCCCATCGCCCGCGCAAATGGCTGCCAAGGCCAGTTGGCAGGGCACCCTGCTTGCTCACCTGGCCAAGTACAAAAAGTACCCGGCCAGTGCTCAGGCACGGGGCAAGGAAGGCTTGAACCGCCTGCGCTTTGTCGTGGATGCCGAAGGCAACGTGCTGTCGTTCGAACTGGTGGGCCGCTCCGGCAACGCCGATCTGGACCGGGCGACCCTGGAAATGATCCGACGTGCGCAGCCGCTGCCCAAGCCACCGGCCGACATGCTGAACAATGGCTCCATTGAAATTGTGGCGCCGTTTGTTTACTCGCTGGAGCGCCGGCGCTAAGTCACGGCGGGCCCCTCGGTGGGAGCGGGACCGGCTTGCCAGCGAAAGCACATCAACCCTATGTTGAAGGTGATGTCCTCTTCGCGAGCAGGCTCGCTCCCACAGCGTTGTGGAGCAACCAAACCAAGGCACCCAAAAGGTGCCTTTAGCGTATCCGCTTGAAGCAAACCTGCATTGCACGGTGTCACTCGACACTCACAGTCTGATAACGTGCGTCTATCGATTGCAGCCGGTATGCTTGGCCCGCAACTTCATGGACGCTTGCTATGACTCTTACAGAATTACGCTACATCGTTACCCTCGCCCAAGAGCAGCACTTCGGCCACGCGGCCGAGCGTTGCCACGTCAGCCAGCCGACCCTGTCGGTGGGCGTGAAAAAGCTTGAAGACGAACTCGGTGTGCTGATTTTCGAGCGCAGCAAGAGCGCCGTGCGCCTGACCCCGGTCGGCGAAGGCATCGTGGCCCAGGCGCAGAAGGTCCTGGAGCAAGCCCAGGGCATCCGTGAACTGGCCCAGGCCGGCAAGAACCAACTGACCGCCCCGCTCAAAGTCGGCGCGATCTACACCGTCGGCCCGTACCTGTTTCCCCACCTGATTCCACAACTGCACCGGGTGGCCCCGCAGATGCCGTTGTACATCGAAGAAAACTTCACCCACGTGCTGCGCGACAAACTGCGCAACGGCGAGCTCGACGCGATCATCATCGCCTTGCCGTTCAACGAAGCCGACGTACTGACCCTGCAGCTCTACGACGAGCCCTTCTATGTCCTGATGCCGGCCCAGCACCCCTGGACGCAGAAAGAAACCATCGATGCCGGCCTGCTCAATGACAAGAGCCTGCTGCTGCTCGGCGAAGGCCACTGCTTCCGCGACCAGGTGCTCGAAGCCTGCCCGACCCTGACCAAGGGCAGCGAAGGTGCCAAACACACCACCGTGGAATCCAGCTCGCTGGAAACCATCCGCCACATGGTCGCCTCCGGCCTCGGCATCTCGGTCCTGCCGCTGTCGGCCGTGGACAGCCACCATTACGCCCCCGGCGTGATCGAAGTGCGCCCACTGACGCCGCCCGTCCCCTTCCGCACCGTGGCCATCGCCTGGCGCGCAAGTTTCCCGCGGCCCAAGGCGATTGAAATCCTCGCCGACTCCATACGCCTGTGCTCGGTGGCCAAGCCCCCGGTGCCGGTGGTTGCAGCTTAAGTCACGAGCATGACCGAGTTGTCGCAAGTGTCGGTGACGGCACTCAAGGGCGTTGGCGAGGCCATGGCCGAGAAACTGGCCAAGGTCGGCCTGGAGAATCTCCAGGACGTGCTGTTTCACCTGCCCCTGCGCTATCAGGATCGCACCCGCGTGGTCCCGATCGGCCATTTGCGGCCCGGCCAGGACGCCGTGGTCGAAGGCACCGTCAGCGGTGCCGACGTGGTCATGGGCCGTCGCCGCAGCCTGGTAGTGCGCTTGCAGGACGGCACTGGCGGGCTCAGCCTGCGCTTTTACCACTTCAGCAATGCACAGAAGGAAGGCCTCAAGCGTGGCACGCGGATTCGCTGCTACGGCGAAGTGCGGCCCGGTGCGTCGGGGCTCGAGATCTACCACCCGGAATACCGCGCGATCACCGGCGACGAACCGCCGCCCGTGGATGAAACCCTGACGCCGGTTTACCCGCTGACCGAAGGCCTGACCCAGCAACGCCTGCGCCAGCTGTGCATGCAGACCCTGACGATGCTCGGCCCGACCAGCCTTCCGGACTGGCTGCCGCTCGAACTCGCCCGCGACTACCAATTGGCGCCGCTCGCCGACGCGATCCGCTACCTGCATAACCCGCCCGCCGATGCCGATGTCGACGAACTCGCCCTCGGTCACCACTGGGCCCAGCACCGCCTGGCGTTCGAAGAACTGCTGACCCATCAACTGTCCCAGCAGCGCTTGCGCGAGAGCCTGCGCTCCCTGCGCGCCCCCGCCATGCCCAAAGCCACCCGGCTGCCGGCCCGCTACCTGGCCAACCTGGGCTTCAAGCCAACCGGCGCGCAGCAGCGTGTCGGCAACGAAATCGCCTACGACCTGAGCCAGCACGAACCGATGCTGCGACTGATCCAGGGCGACGTGGGCGCGGGTAAAACCGTGGTGGCCGCCCTCGCCGCGCTGCAAGCGCTGGAAGCGGGTTACCAGGTGGCGCTGATGGCGCCCACCGAAATCCTCGCCGAACAGCACTTCATCACCTTCAAGCGCTGGCTCGAACCGCTGGGCATCGAAGTCGCGTGGCTGGCGGGCAAGCTCAAGGGCAAGAACCGCAGCGCCGCACTGGAACAGATCGCCAGCGGCGCACCGATGGTGGTCGGCACCCATGCGCTGTTCCAGGATGAAGTGCAGTTCAAGAACCTGGCGCTGGTGATCATCGACGAACAACACCGTTTTGGCGTGCAGCAGCGCCTGGCGCTGCGCCAGAAAGGCGTGGGCGGCCGGATGTGCCCGCACCAGTTGATCATGACCGCCACGCCGATCCCGCGCACGCTGGCCATGAGTGCCTACGCCGACCTCGACACCTCGATCCTCGACGAACTGCCGCCCGGTCGAACCCCGGTCAACACCGTGCTGGTCACCGACACCCGGCGCGTCGAAGTCATCGAACGGGTGCGCAGCGCCTGTGCCGAAGGGCGCCAGGCGTATTGGGTGTGCACGCTGATCGAAGAGTCCGAAGAACTGACCTGCCAGGCTGCCGAGACCACCTACGAAGACCTCACCGCCGCCCTCGGCGAACTGAAGGTCGGGCTGATCCACGGGCGCATGAAGCCAGCGGAAAAAGCCGCGGTCATGGCCGAGTTCAAGGCCGGTCACCTGCAACTGCTGGTGGCCACCACCGTGATTGAAGTGGGCGTGGACGTCCCGAACGCCAGCCTGATGATCATCGAAAACCCCGAGCGCCTGGGCCTGGCGCAACTGCACCAGCTGCGTGGCCGGGTCGGTCGCGGCAGTGCCGCCAGCCATTGCGTGCTGCTCTACCACCCGCCGCTGTCACAGATCGGCCGGCAGCGCCTGGGCATCATGCGCGAAACCAATGACGGGTTCGTCATCGCCGAAAAAGACCTCGAACTGCGCGGCCCGGGTGAAATGCTCGGCACGCGGCAGACAGGTCTGCTTCAATTCAAGGTCGCGGACCTGATGCGCGACGCCGATTTGTTGCCGGCGGTTCGCGACGCCGCGCAAGCCCTGCTTGAACGCTGGCCCGCCCACGTCAGCCCGCTGCTCGACCGCTGGCTGCGCCACGGGCAGCAATACGGCCAAGTGTGAGCATCGTCGCAGTTTGTGGACGATGCTTTTAGACAAGCTGGTTATACTCCTGCAACTGTTTGAATACGGATACACACCATGACTGACGCTGCCCTCGTCCCCGAAACCCCGCACGCTCCGTCTGTGATTCGGCTGCTGCTGGCCAAACTGGGCATCGCCTACGAAGAAGTCCTCGAACATCACGCATTGAACACCTCGCGCAAAGTGCAGGCCGTGTTGCTCGACGACGCCGTCGGCGCACTGATGGTGCTGTTTGCGCAGAGCCAACTGCTCGACCTCAATCGCCTCACCGAACTGACCGGCCGGCGCCTGACCGCCGTGTCCACCGAACGCCTGGAAAAAATGCTCGGCAAACACAGCCTGAGCCTGCTGCCCGGCCTTCCGGCGCTGACCAGTTCGCCATGCCTGTACGAAGAAAGCCTGCTGCGCGAACCCAAGCTGCTGATCAACTCGGGCGAGGCCGGCCTGCTACTGGAAATCTCCCGCGAAGACTTCAAGTCGATGCTGACCAAGGCCAGCGCCGCCAGCTTCGGCGAAAACCTGAGCAGCATCCGCCCCAACCTCGACCGCCCCGACGACGACCGCGAGGAAATCACCCAGGCCGTTCAAGCGTTCACCGCGCGGCGCATCCAGCAACGCCTGGAAGCCACCATCGAAATTCCGCCGCTGGCCGAGACCGCGCAGAAAATCATCAAGCTGCGCGTCGACCCCAACGCCACCATCGACGACATCACCGGCGTCGTTGAAACCGACCCGGCCCTGGCCGCGCAAGTCGTGAGCTGGGCGGCGTCGCCGTATTACGCCTCGCCGGGCAAGATTCGTTCGGTGGAAGATGCCATCGTGCGGGTGCTGGGTTTCGACCTGGTGATCAACCTGGCGCTGGGCCTGGCGCTGGGCAAGACCCTGAGCCTGCCCAAGGACCACCCGCAACACACCACGCCGTACTGGCAGCAGTCGATCTACACCGCCGCGGTCATCGAAGGCCTGACCCGCGCCATGCCCCGCGCCCAGCGCCCGGAAGCCGGCCTGACGTACCTGGCCGGCCTGCTGCACAACTTTGGCTACCTGCTGCTGGCCCACGTATTCCCGCCGCACTTCTCGCTGATCTGCCGCCACCTGGAGGTCAACCCGCACCTGTGCCACAGCTACATCGAGCAACACCTGCTGGGCATCAGCCGCGAACAGATCGGCTCATGGCTGATGCGCTACTGGGACATGCCCGACGAACTGTCCACCGCCCTGCGCTTCCAGCACGACCCGAACTACGACGGCGCCTACGCCGAGTACCCGAACCTGGTGTGCCTGGCGGTCCGCCTGCTGCGCGCACGCGGCATCGGCTCCGGCCCGGACGAAGACATCCCCGACGCCCTGCTGGAACGCGTGGGCTTGACCCGCGACAAAGCCAACGACGTGGTCAGCAAAGTGCTCGAGGCTGAAGTGCTGCTGCGCGAACTGGCGTCGCAATTCTCCCAGGCCTGAACAACCGCCTCGCCCCACAGGATTCGTGGCTCTGTGGGGCGAGACCGGCGAGCTCGCCTCGATCCAATCTCCCCCCACTTCCCCTCATCGCCGGCTCTGAGCCAATCAAGGACAACAAACAAGCGCCCTGCTATGATTTGACGGCAAACAGAGGGCTTTCCGATGACCCAAACAGCTACTGTCAGTGTTGCAAGCGAAGTCCGCAGGCTTGCCAAAGAGCACCAAGTCACCACAGTTCGTGACGACATGAGTCTTATGGCCGAGGGCATTACCCGTTTGGCAGGCGATGTCGTCGAGTTGGATGGCATTGAGCAGTTGCTCGTCAATCTCAAGAAAAAAGGCGTTCTGAACAAGTACGAAACCCTGAAGCTTCAGGGACGCTATCTTCAAGAGAGGCGCTCGCAGAAACCCGACGCATGACGTTTGATCCGTTCGGCGATTTCGAAGCAGCGGGATACCTTCAGAATTCGCTACAGCTCAAGACCCCCACTGAAGTCAAAGAGTCAGAGTAACCGGACCACTAAGCGTTGGAGCGAAACTGGCTTGCCAACGATGAGTCCACCCCCCGTTTAAACCTTCGCCACAGCCTTCGCCTTGCGCGGCTTCAAATACTTGGTCAACCCCTGGAACCAGATCACCAACGCCGGGTTGCCCTTGATCTGGATCGACTTGTCCTGAATTCCCGTCATGAACGCCAGCTGCTTGTTCTTGGCCTGCATCGTCGCGAAGCCATAGGCGGCATCCTTGAAGGCAATCGCAAACGCTGGCTCGGCGTACTCGCCTGATTGGCTGGTAATGCGCTGATCCTTCACCCGGAAATGCCGTGCGACTTTCCCGTCCTGGGTCTGTAGCTGAAACACCAGCTCCTTGTCGCCCAATTGTTGCTGAAACGCAGGATTGGTCCTACTTGCCTTGGCCATCAACACACCCAGCATCCATAAAAGAAAACGAAACTTCATGCGCACGGCCTCAAAAGGAAAAATGAACGGCTGGCGCAGTGTAGCGACTTCACGGTAGAACGCCACTATCGGATAACTTTAGAAGACGATGGCTGTATTTTTGACGCTGATGACTGCCAAGTCACAAGTTAAACAAGCCTGTTTAGATGCCACTGAATATTGCCGCTTATACGCTCCGATCCACAGGAAGTTTCCTTCAACACGCGGCGCCCCTGATGAACTAGGCAGTCTTCGCCTTCACGGATAGCCTGTGTTCGTCATCGCAAAAAACGGTGACACGGACGTGCAAGTCCGGTACATATCGGCGCGCAAATGCCTGTAGCCCATTAGCATAGAGATGCTTGATGGATCGTCATATGGCGGCTGTGCGTGGGAGGTCCCTTTGGGGTCTGCCGGGGTCCGATATGCCCGGTCTTGCACACCTACGTACGGCCGCCACCCTCACTCGAATGCAAGCGAGCGGGTGTCAGCTTCTTGAAATACATATCGGAGTACACCCATGATCAAACCAACACCCAACCCTCCACAACACGAAGACACCTCTCCCTACGAAAGCCTCGACTCAACGACGCTCCACGAAGCGGCCCAGCGCGCCCTTGACCATCACTTCCCTCCCAGCCAGGCAGAAGCCCAAAAACGCAAGAGAACGCTTTTCACTGTCAGCGAAGACGTCAACACTGAAACCCTGCTCGCCAACGCCTCGGAAGACATGTTGGGGATCAGCACCATCGCTGCAAGACTCGCCGATGAGATGGACGATTCCAGCCGCTCTGTTGCCCTGACGATCAGCCGCATGGCCGACGGCGTGTACTTGTTGATTGAGCGTGCGCTGGATCATCTGGATGAGCCGGAGATGGCGGCCATATTCGCCAAGCAAGAAGGCAAAGCCTGCTAAGCCAACCCGCCGTCAGCGACCCCGATGGGTGCGTTCCTGCACATCGGGGTTTTTTCAGTGCTTGCGGTGGGCGTTACCCCTGTTCCTCAGGTGCCTACCAAGTCATGTTTTGCATCCAGGTTCCGCCCAAGGCATCACGAAGTTCTGCGGCTGTTATCGTTCGTTCCGCCGCATCCAGTGCCAACGCCGTTCGCAGCGCTGCCCAACCGTGTCCAGGCAAGTTACGGGGGGCTTGTAACTCACGATCGAGACGCTCGTTACGGGCCTGGATCGAGGGCAAACGGCGGAATGGATGTTTGCCGCTCGCCAACTCATAGAGCACGCAAGCCACGCCGTAGACGTCGGCATTGGCCGCCAACGGCTGCCCTTCGAACAGTTCCGGCGCCGCGTAGCCTGGGGTCCAGGCATTGAAACGATCACGGCTCAGGTGCGCCAATCCGGGCAGAACACCTTCTTCGGCCCGACCCAACCCGAAGTCGAACAGGCGTACACCCTCTTCGCTGAGCATCACGTTGCTGGGCTTCATGTCACCGTGCAGCACGCCACGAGCGTGGGTGTAGGCCAGTGCATCGAGCAGCGGCAATGCAATATCGCGCAGTTCCTTCCATGGCACGCCTGAAGGTCGTTCGCAGAGCAGCTTGTCCAACGTCAGCCCACGCATCAGTTCCATGGTGATGAAGGCGCGGTGGCAGCCGGTGTCCACTTCAAAGCTGAACGGTCGCAGCACGTTGTCGTGGCGCAAGCGTCGGGTCAGGGCGAACTCGCTGTAGAGCAACACACTGGCATCCGGCGAGTCGGCAAACTCTTCGCTGAGGACTTTCAGTGCCAGGTAAGGGTCGGGATCGCCGAATTGTTCGCTCAGCAGATCCCGTGCACGGTAAACCAGGCCCATGCCGCCAACCCCCAACAGGCGCTCGATCCGGTATCGCCCCGCCAGCACGTCGGGCACTCCGTCAACACTGGAGCCCTGTGCTGTGTTCGCTTTGACCAATGCATGGCAGGTCAGGCGATTGGCTTGCTGTGAGTTCACCCAGACATCGTCGAACGCCAGCAACAGCTGAGTCATTGACGGATCACCACACCCGTCAGGTTGTCTCGTGCCACGCCACGCAGCGCATCATCGAACAAGGTCTTCAGCGCGACATGTGGCGTGGTCAAGCTCAGGGCCGCGCCCAAGGCATGGTGAGTCAGCCCGTGGTACAGGCCGTCGCTGCACAACAGAAACGCATCCCCCGGATGGGCATCGAGTTCCAGCACGTCCAGCGTCAATTGCTCCGCAGCGCCAATGGCACGGGTCAAGGCATGCGCCTCGGGGTGAGCGCGGGCGTCTTCCAGACTGGTTTGTTGCTCGTCGATGAGTTGCTGTTGTAACGAATGATCCCTGGACAGCTGATACAAACGCCGGCCCCGCCACAGGTAGCAACGGCTATCGCCGGCCCAGATGCAGGCCGCACGCTTGCCCTCCACCAGCAGCGCCACCACGGTGCTGCCCATGATGCTGTCGTGACGTCCGGCAATGACCGTCAACTCCTGGACCAAGCGGCGATTAAGCCAATGCAGACAATGGCGAATGCCCTGGAGTCGCTGATCAAAATCAATCTCTGAGGGCAATTCAGCCAGACTGTCCACGATCAACCGACTGGCAATGTCCCCATGCCGATGGCCTCCCATGCCGTCCGCAACGACCCAGAGCCCCTGCTGCGGAGCGTCGAGAAAAGCGTCCTCGTTGCGCACCCGCACCTTGCCGGCGTCGGTGCGCCCGGCGCTGCGCCAGAGGCTGGCAACCTGCATCAGAGCTGCACCGGCATGCGGAAGGTGCGCAACACGCTCATATCGAACGGGTTTGGCGTACGCTGGCTGGACAGCAGGTAATTGGCGCGCAGGCCACCCACGTCGGCTTTCAGAACCAACACGTCACGGCCACTCAGGTACTCGCTCTGCATCTGGTCGAACAGACGAAACACTGACCACGGTCCGGTGCTCTTCTCAATGCCAATGGGGCGGCCGACGGTTCTATCCAGCACCAGGCTGGAGCGACCGTCTCCAGCGTCCGTTGGCCAGGTAAATGACACCGGCAGGATCGGACCGTGGCGGTATTCGACGGTTCTATCGCCAAACCTGAATTCGGAACGACTGACGGACGGGTCGAGGGTGTAGGGCTCCAGCGTGAACCGCACGTGCGGCTCATGCGGGTCGATTGAGAAAAAGCTCTGGCGGATCACTTGCGCGGCCGCCATCTGGTCGAGGTAGGCCCTGGAAATCGGCAGACTGTGCCCATCGACACTGCGCAAACGGTAGTTGCCCGGATCGCCATTGACGAACGGCCGCAAGTAGCTCTCGAAAAAACGCTCGGCAACGCCCTGGGCCTTGAAGAACTCGCGAAAATCACTGATCGCCACATCGCTGCTGCTGTGGGCGCTGAAGGGGTAGCGTTGGTTGATCGCCTTGCCATAGAAGGTGTACAGCTCGCTCTGATAACGCTGGTTCAGGTACCGGTAGGCATCACTGAGCACCAGTCGCCAGGTGTCCTCGGCTAATACGTTGAACCACACGCCGATCGGGCGCGGCAGGCGATTCGACGCCTGGCGTAGCTGGCTCAGTGCATCCCGTTGGCCGCTCATGCGGGCCTTGGCCATTTCGAAGGCGGATTGCTCCGGCGCACTGGCGCGAGCGAGACTGGCCAGCTGAATCTGCAGGTCATCCAGCGCACTCAGTGCCAAGGGCAAATCAGCGGCCGGGCCGTTGTGATCGTCCAGCAAACGGTGCAAAGGTTCGAAACGGCGTTGCAGGGATTGTTTCGCCGTGTCGGGCAAGCTCTTTTGCATGTCCGCCGCTTTTCCTGCAACGGCCGCAGCGAGCTTTCCTGGATTGACGCCCTGGTCGCCCAGCTTGTCTGCGGCGCCTGCTGCACTGTCGGCAATCATCGAGAATCGCGTGTTCTCGCGCACCTCCACCAACAGTTGCAGTAACGGCGAATTGGCCGACGTCAGACCCGCCAGGAGATCGGCGGCCTGCGCCGCATCGTTGACAGGAGGCAGTGCCACCTGACCGACAGCTTCGCTCCAGACGTTGGCGTAGTCGTGAAAGTACAACTGCTCCAGCTCAACCATCAAGTGCCGCAACTCCATGCTGCTGATACCTGGACCGTCGCCAAGGACCCAGTTGTCCCGCAGGATGTCGGAAACCAACGCCATGCCCCGGACCGAGAAATGCTGCTGATAAGCCCGCTGAGTGTAGAAACCCGGGATCACGTAATCGGTGCCGACCAACAGCGCTCCCTGAGGGCCCAGGCGCTGGCTCAAGCGGTAGTCCGGTAACGTACGCGCCTGCTCGCGCAACATTCGGTAAACCACATTGGCCAACGATTCACCACGCAAGACCTGACGCGCCTGCCCCACCAACTGATCGTTCAGCGGGTAAATGAACGGCTGCTTGAGCAAGCGCTCGAAATGCCTGTTCAAACCGTCCTGTACCGCCGTATTACCGGCGTAACGCAGGGACCAATCGGAAGCGAGCCGATCCGCGAGCCACTGCGCGTCTCGTCGATCGCCCATGCCCAGCATGAGATAGGCGCGCAGGCTGCCGAGCAAGCGTTCACGGTTCTTCATGTTGGCGCGGATCTGCGCTTCCAGCAGGGTCGCAACCTTGGGCAACAGCTGTACCTCAAGCTCACGTTCATAGGATGCGTTGACCAGCGGATTGACGTCATTTCCCTGATACAAACCGCCCAGTTCCCTGAACGACACGTCAGCCTTTCTGGCGAAGACCTGCGTCGCCGCGTAGCTGCTGTCCAGTACTTTGAGTGCCGCCATCGAATCGTCTTGCCCATGCGGCGACGAACGCAGTTGCAACCACTGGCTGGCCACACCACGCAGATGTTCAAGGCGCTCATGGTTGGCCGAAAAACTGCCTGCCCATAACAATCCGGTCAACGCCAGCACCGCCAATGCACTCAGGTACAAAGTCCGCTGGCCCCAATGGATGCGCCTGCGCTCACGCTTGTCCAGCCCGGCCAGGACCGCCTCCGGGAAAATGACCCGGCTGAGCAGGTGATGAATGAATCGCGATCGACCAGTGCGTATGAGCGGCAGCACCTCGCTCCTGCGGCCCGAATCCAGGTCACCCCGTTCCTCAGCCAGGTACGGTGCGCTGGTCAAGTAAAAACCACGTAACCGAGCGGCACGCTGGTAACGGTTGCCCGTGAATGCCATGTCGACGAACCGGCACAAAGCCTCGCCGATTTGTCCCAGTTGGTGCGGGAAGTCGAGAATCCGCCCACGGCGCCGGGTGTTGCGCTCCTGGTGCATGCGCATGATCACCTGACTGTCGAGGCGACGAAGCAGCGCCTCGAACTCGGCCCGCAGCACGGTGACGTCGGTACCGCCCTGCCCTTTAGCAAAACTGGCCCCCAACACCTGATTGCTTTCTTCACGGGTCAGCTGGTCGAAGAACTCCTCGAACCCGCTCAACGCGTCGGCTTTGCTCAATACCAGATAGACCGGCACATCGACATGCAGTTTGCGATGTACGTCCTGCAAACGTGCACGCACCTGACGAGCCAGCGCCTCGAGGACCGTGTCATTGGCATTGAGCAGCATGTCCACAGGGATCATCACCAGCACACCGTTCAAGGGGCGATTGCGGCGCCGTCTCCGCAAAAGGTCGAGCAAGGTGTTCCAGGCAGGGTTATCGACCTCGATTTCCGGCTGGGTCAGGTAACGTCCAGGGGTGTCGATCAGCACGCCATGGTCGGCGAAATACCAGTCGCAATGACAAGTGCCATCGGTGTCCCGGGTCAGCTTGCGCTCGGTTGTGTTGAGCGGAAACTCAAGGCCTGAAAAATCCAGCAGGCTGGTCTTGCCGCTTCCCTGCGGGCCAATCAACAAGTACCAGGGCAAATCATTGCGCCAGCGCTCATTGCAACCGCGGTAAAGGCTCGATGTCTTGAGGGTTCGCACAGCGCCCTTGAAACGCATGCGCAGCTCCTTCTGCGCTGTCTCGATCAGTGCTTCACGCAGGATGCGCTCCTGACCGACCTCGGTATCTTCGGCCGCTTTCTTGCGTACGCCGGCACGCCAGTTGACGAAGACCATGGTCAGCCCCCACATCAGGAACAGCACACTGATGGTCAGCAGTCGCGAAACCGTACCTTCCCAGAACCTGTAGTCGTCGACTGCCAGCAGCGGCCCGATGGACCACACCATCAGCGCCGTCAACAACACCAGCAGCAAGCTCCATAACCACGTCTTGCACAGGGAACCGCCAACTTTCCTGAAAAAAGATTTCATCACACGTCCCTGTTTACGGCTGCGACAGTGGCTGGACCACGGCGGGGTTCAACGATTGATAAGGTTGCATGACGAAGTCTCGCTGCACCCCCAACACCCAGGCAAAACCCGAATACATCACCACCAGACAGGCCAGGGTGAAGGACACCACCATCCACGCCGGCACGATACGCACCAGGCTACGACGCTGATCGCTCAGGCCCTCCCAATGCGGCGACAGCTCACACGGCACATCGCCACGCAGCTGGCGAATCTGCCGATACAAACCATCGCGCAGCCCCTCAAGCTCAAGCATGCCGCGCGCCTGCACACGATACTTGCCCTCAAAACCGAGGGACAGGCACAGGTAAATCAGCTCCAGCATCGGCAAATGCTTGACCGGGGATTTCGACAGGTGATCCAGCAGCTTGAAAACCTTCTCGCCGCCAAACGTCTCGTTGTGGAAAGTACTGAGCAGACTCATCTGCGACCACGCACTCACGCTGCCCCACGATGTGGTCACGACGGCTTCGTCGACCACCGTACAGAGTACGTAGCGTGCGGTTGTCACCTGGTTTTCCTCGGTGCCGTCGCGCAGTGCGCGTGCTTCAAACAGTTTCAGCCCGTTGACGAGTCGCTCGTGGAGCGCCTGCACGTCCTCTGCGGGATTGTCGTGCTTTAGCCTCACCACTTCCGAGAGCAGGTGACCCGCCGCCGCCACCAGGGTATTGAGGCTGACATTGAACGTATGCGTCGCATTCAAACGCGCGGCATAGATCATTCGGTCTTCAAGACATTCAAAGCGCGGTGGTGCCGCGAAATCAGTCAGCGGTTCTCGCGCTGGAGCGTCTCCGCGCCGATCAAGCAAAACCGTTTTATCATCCTGATGGTGTTCCATGTCCCTGGTCATGTCGTTCAGTTCCTGATGGCCCAGAATTTCAGCTCAAGCTCGGCAAAGTCACCGGAAACATGGAACGCGAAACCGCCAGAACGCCCCAGTTGTGCCAGGTCGTCAGGACTGGGCTCGAGAATGAAATAGGTTTTGTTGGAGTGGAAAGCGATCTGCCGCGGCGCCACGGGCAACGCTTTGATCTTGATGCCTGGCAGATGCAGGTTGACCAGTTGACGAATGCTTTCCACCGGTCCGACCTTGAGGTGCGCCGGCAGGCGATGGCGCAGTTCTTCAGCGTCGCAGCTGGCACTGGCGGCCAGGACAAACGAGGCCGAGCCCAACAGCTTGTGGTCATGCAGGGGGGAAACGATGATCCCGTACTGGCGCGCTTGCAGGGCGAGTTCCATGGCGTGCTGTTCGAGCACCATCGACAGCACCTGACGAATGGGCGTCATCAACTGGCGAAAGCTCGTGCCCTGATCGCTGTGCTGGTAGTGACCGTCCAGGCGCGGGCGCTTGATATCGTTGGAAAACGTCGCCAGATCGCCGAGCATGGTCAGCAGCGTTCGATACAACGCTTCCGGATGAATCTGCTCCAGCCCGAGACAGTGGCGCAGCAGCAACTCTGAGCGGTTGATCAGTTGCAACATCATGAAATCACCCACTTCCGCCCCGCCGACTTTCCCGCTGGAGCGGATGCGTTCGGCCAGGGTGTCGCCGCGGTTCCCGAGCATGCTGATCACTTCTTTCAGGCACGAAAGCAGGTAGCTTGAGGAGTGCGCCTGCAGGTACGTTGGCACAAACTCAGGATCGAGGCTGATCGCGCCGTCGGATGTAGTGTCGAGCACGGCGCAGACCTTGAGCTTCACGTAGGCCTGGTCGCTCTGGCGTTCGCCGAGCAACAGCCGCAAGTCCGGCCGGCCGCAACTGACCTGGCTGGCAGAGTCTTCGCCAGCATTGGAATCAACCACTTCGGCGTCGTATGCGGTATAGCGAGCCAGGACGTCCGATTGCTCGGGGCGACGCGACTCGATGTGATTGCCGGTGACCATCGGCAATGCCAGGTAAATCGGCGTGTTGGCGGTGTTCGGCGGCACATCCAGTGCCAGCGGTTCGGTGCTGCCACCGAGCTCGAACAAGCTGCCGTCCGGCAGGATCCCGGAGGCCTGGCTGATCACCAGCTTGCCCATGTTGAGGAACTGCAGGTCGATCTCAAGATTCAGGAATCCCCAGGTGTAACTGCCCAACAGCCGGGTACGGGTCTTCATCTGATGGTCGTAGTAACGGTCGTTGTGCTGCAGGTGCTGCGGACGCAGCAACATGCCTTCCTGCCAGATGACTTTATGGGCGTTCATGGTCGGTCATCCGCATAGGCGAGGGATGGGCTGCTGTTGCGAATACCGGCCTGGTCGAGCACCAGCGCGACATCGGTGACTTGTGCCGGTGTCACTTCTGCCGTGTAGCGCCATTGGGCTTCCGGCAGGTCACGGTAGGCCGCCAGAACGCCGACATACCGACTGCCCTCCTGGACGCTGAGCTTGAGTTCCACGGTTTCACCAGGGCGCAGTTCCAGTTCCTCGCTGGTCACCAGGTCCGGGGCCAGAGATTCCCTGGCGCGTTCGTACAGGCTGAAAAAATCGGCGTTCTCGAAAGCCACCGGGTGCCTGAGTTCGTAAAGGCGCACGACAATCGGCGAGGGACGTCCATTGAGGTCCGGGTTCAACCGGTCGCTGCCGCTGAGCTTCAGGTTGACCTTGGTGACGTGGGAATACGGCGACAGCCACGAACACCCGGCCAGCGACACCAGCGCCACTATCGCCAGCAGCCTTTTGAATAAAACGCTCGAATAACCAGACATGCGTAATGTCCTCAATGGTCGGAATGAAGGGTGGCGATCAGGCGGATCTGTTCTTCGTAGGCCTGAGCGAAATCACGGGCCAACAGACGCTCGCTCCAGTCATCGTTCTGACGCAGGGTCTGGTGATAACGGCTGTAGGCCCTCCAACGGCTACCGGAAGTGGACAGCAAAGGTGGATTGTCGCGGTCGAAACGCAAGACCAACTGCTGCGGCGAGAGGTGCTCGAGCGTGCCACGAACCGCAGCGCGGCTGGCGGCAAGCAGCGCCACCTGATGCGCCTGCAAATCGCGAAAGGCACGGCAGATAGACTGCTGGGCGGACAACTGACCTGGCTTGTCGGGCTGCAACAGAATGTCCAATGCTTCATCCGTGTCGACGGCAAGTTTCAACGGATTCCTGTTTGGGCCTTGCACCGTGGTCAATGCCAGGCGCAGCTCGTTTTTCAGCTCGCTTCGGGTGCGCAAGCTCTGCTGTAAACCGTCGACACATTGCTTGAGCAGGCGCGCAGTGTTCAGCGCCAGGGCCTCGCGAGCGTCGGAGTCGTGGCCCTCAAGGTCCATCCCCAGCACAGCCCCCAACCGCCCCCAGAAACCTTCACTCGGACGCTCCGCAAGGTCCGGCTCAGGTTCAGGCGAAACATTCACCAACGCCGGCACGATCAGGTGCTCCTTGTCGATGCACGCATAATCAGCTTGCGAACAGGTGTCTGCGAGGGTCGGATCAGGGGAAATCAGTGGGCTGAATGTCGAGCACATACGCTCTTGATGATTCAGGGCGCGCAGCGGATCCAGGTCGAGGAACGCGTCGTCCGGGATGGTGCTGCCCGCTGCCCGTGGTTGCCCGGTCTCAGCACCGAGCGTTGCCGGCGCGCGCACCAGTCGTGCACGAATCTCGAAATCCCCCAGCCTGTAAAGACCGTCCTGATCGATGCGCGTCGCTTCGCCCTTGCACAGGAGCGCACCGCTCCTGCAGTCCTGGACACCGTTACGGCTGGTATCGGTCAGGAAAAACATGCCGTCGCGGTAGCTGATCGTCGCGTGATGCTTGGATACCTGACGTTTGCGGTCCGGGATGACCCAGTCGCAACCCTCGCCCCGTCCAATCACACCACCATCCTGATTGAAGGTCTTGCGCCACACGACGCCGGGCACGAACTGCTTATGGTTCAAGATTTCAAAAACCAATTCCATGGAGAGCTCCTTGCGGTCACTTGCCGCGATTGACCGCCTGGGGATCACCCAATGGGCGATAGGTGTTGTCGTTGAATTTGTAATTGCCGCCGCAACCGCTGAGGCCGCAGAGAAGGCCGAGCGACAGCACGACGGCTTGCCAGTAACGAACAGGCATCAGTAGGACTCCAGAGAAAGACCATGCACATGGCGCCAGCCCTTTCGGACGGCGTTATCGGAAACGGATGACGTCGAACAGACGATGGGCGACCTAGACATCGTGGTCACCCCGATTGATGTTCAAGCGTTTGAGGCGATACAGCAGCGTGCGGCGCGGAAGACCGAGTTCACGAGCGGTGAGTGTCTGGTTACCGTGGTTTTTGCGCAGGCCATCGAGCAACAGCCCGCGTTCGATCTGCTCCATGCGTTCACGCAGATTCTGGCTGTTGTCTTCTGGTATGACGGGCATGCTCAGGGAGAAATGCTCGGCCAGCAACTCGCCGTCCTCGCACAGCAACACCGCGCGCTCGACCAGTCCTTTGAGCTCACGCACGTTGCCAGGAAAGGCGTAACCAGCCAGACAACCCAACGCTGCATCGGACCAACGCAACGCATCACGTTGCAAAAACGCGCAGGCCTGGTCGGCAAAATGTCGGGCCAGGTCGAGAATGTCTCCTGCGCGCCGACGCAATGCAGGCAGCTCAATCGGGAATTGCGCAAGGCGGTAGTACAAGTCCTCACGAAACTTGCCTTCGCGGACCAGCACTGACAAATCCCGGTGCGTGGCGGCAATGATGCGCACGTCGATCTTGTGGGTGACATTGGAACCCAGCGGCCGGATCTCGCCTTCCTGCAATACGCGCAGCAACTTGGCTTGAAGGGATAACGGCATGTCGCCGATCTCATCAAGCAACAAGGTACCGCCATGAGCCGCATCGAACAGACCGGTACGATCGCGGTCGGCACCGGTGAAGGCACCCTTGCGATAGCCGAACAGTTCGCTTTCCAACAGGCTCTCGGGGAACGCCGCACAGTTCTGCACGATGAACGCCTGCGAGCGGCGCGGGCCGCCGTCATGAATCGCCCGCGCAACGACTTCCTTGCCAGTGCCCGTCTCACCACGAAGCAGCACGGTGTACGGGCTTTGCAAGACTTTGCTGATCAACGAATAGGTGTCCCGCATGGCCTTGCTCTTGCCGATCAAGCCGTAACCACGGGCGTCCGGAGCGCTGATCCGGGCCGGCCTGGCATTGCCTGCCGGCGCTCGCAGCCGCTGCAACACATGCAAGTGACCGAGCACAAACGAACCCAACCGGCCCAGGGATTCGGCGAAGCCTTGCAGGTCGAGGTGTCGGCGACTGGCACAAAGCAACAAGCCTTCGACAGCGGTGTGCTGATTGACCAGAGGTACGCACAGCAGCGACTGCCAAGGCTTGGAGTGCGGGGGCAGGAAACGGGTCTCGTGCAAGCTGCCACTCAGCTCACCCAGGCTGACCACGCGGTTTTGCCGCAGAGCAAATTGCAGTAGCTGTTCACCGTTGTAATCCGTCGGCAGGCTTGCCGGTTCGCGGGGTTGCAGAATGCCGTCCAGGCACTCGACCTTCATGCCCAGCGAGTTACCGGGCGCGTCCAGCAAGTACAACTGCGTCAACTCACAACCGCTGAGTTTGGCTGCTGCGCGCACGAAATCGCCTAACAGCGCATGCTCATCCGCTGCAATGGACAGGCTGGCAAAATGCGCCAACAAGGCTTCGGCATAGACCAGCGGCTGCGGTACATGTGCAAACATCGTCCCCACCTCAGGCAAACTCGCAGGTCACGCCGGCAAGGCCAGCGAGCGTTACGTGAACATGCTTGAGGCTTTCACCACTGGCCATCGCGTCAAGCAAGCGATCGGCCACCCTTGGCACTACGTGCAGGTCGAGTAAATGGTCGATCAACCGAGCACCGCTATCGCTTTGGCTGCAGCGCTCGGCGAGGTGATCGACGAGGCTTGGCGAGTAGGTGAAGTCCAGCTGACGTCGACTCAAGCGCTCGCCCAGACGCCCGAGTCTGAGTTCGATCAACTCACGCATCACCGGCCCGCTAACCGGGTAGTAAGGCACCACTCGCATACGCGCCAGCAGCGCCGGCTTGAAGTGCTCGGTGAGTAGCGGCCGCAGGGTTTCTTCCAGCCTCTCGACTGGGGGACGCGCGCCGTTTTCGCAGAGTTTGCCGATGTGCTCGCTGCCCAGGTTCGAGGTCATCAGGATCAAGGTGTTACGAAAATCGATCTCGCGCCCCTCGCCATCGTTGGCCACGCCTTTGTCGAAGATCTGGTAGAACAGGTTGAGCACATCCGGGTCGGCTTTTTCGACTTCATCGAGCAGCACCACCGAGTAAGGCTTCTGGCGTACCGCTTCAGTGAGCATGCCGCCCTCGCCATAACCGACGTATCCCGGTGGCGCACCGATCAGGCGCGAGATGGTGTGTTTCTCCTGAAACTCGGACATGTTGATGGTGGTGATGAAACGGTCACCGCCGTACAGCAAATCGGCGAGGGCCAAGGCGGTTTCGGTCTTGCCGACGCCACTCGGGCCAACCAGCAGGAACACGCCGACCGGTGCGTCAGGCTTGTTCATGCCGGCAGCGGCGGCACGTATTGCACGGTCCAGGGCGTGGACCGCTTGCTCCTGGCCGCGGATCCGGGCCCCCAGGTCGACGGCAAAACCGGCAATCTTCGCGTTGTGCTCTCGAGCCAATTGCGCCAGTGGCACACCGGTCCACGCGCTGATGACTTCGGCGACCAGCCTTGGACAGACTTCAAAACTCACCAGACGCTGCTTGATCTGGGCCTCGGTCAGGGCACGGTGGGTATCATTCAGTGCAGCTGCCAGTTTATCGGTGACTTCGATGGCATCGGACTGACGCGACGCGGCGAGTTGCTGACGTTGGTCCAGCAGGCGCTCGGCGAGCGTCCGCTGTTCAGTCCACAGGGCGTGCAGCGCAACCCTCTCATCTTCAGCGGCGGCCAGACGATCTTCCAAGGCGGCGAGTGCCTCGTGGTCGATCGACAGGCCGGCTTCGGCATCACGGCGCAGCGCCTGACTCTGACGGCCACCCTCAGCCAGTTCGCCACGCAGCAGCTCCAGGCTTTGCGGCGCAGCGGCGAGGCTGATGCGCACACGAGCGCAGGCGGTATCGAGCACATCCACCGCCTTGTCAGGCAACTGTCGGCCCGCCAGGTAGCGCGCGGACAACGCGACGGCGGCCACCACCGCGTCATCGCGCAGGTAGACCCCGTGGTTTTTCTCGTAAACCTGTGCCAGGCCACGGAGGATCGTCACCGCTTCGTTAACGCTCGGTTCATGCAGTTGGACCGCCTGAAAACGACGAGCCAGTGCAGGGTCTTTTTCGAAGTACTTCTTGTACTCGCCCCAGGTGGTCGCAGCGATGGTGCGCAACTCGCCTCGCGCCAGCGCCGGCTTGAGCAGGTTGGCAGCGTCGGAGCCACCGGCATTTGCGCCAGCACCAATCAGCGTGTGCGCTTCGTCGATGAACAGGATGATCGGCTTCGGGGATGCCTTGACTTGCTCAATCACACCCTTGAGGCGACGCTCAAACTCTCCCTTGAGGCTGGCTCCGGCCTGCAGCAGGCCCATGTCCAGGGACAGCAGCTCGACACCTTTCAATACCTGGGGTACTTCACCGGCCACGATGCGCGTGGCCAACCCTTCGACAATCGCGGTTTTACCGACGCCCGCCTCCCCCACCACGATCGGATTGTTCTTGCGTCGCCGCGCGAGGATATCGACCATCTGCCGGATCGCACCATCGCGGCACAACACCGGGTCGAGTTTGCCGTCTCGAGCCTGCTGGGTCAGGTTATGAGTGAAGCGCTCCAGCAGCGAGTCGTTCGACATGCCGGGGTGACTTGCCACCGCTTGATCGGGTTGGGAAAGCGCGAATGCGATCAAGCGTTCGATGTTCAACCTGGCCAGCAATGGCTGGTAACGACTGCCGGCGTAGCGCATCGGGTTACGCAGCAACGCGAGTATCAGCGCAGCCTGCCCGACCTGACTCCGGCCCAACTCCAGGTTGGCCACCAGCAGCGCGTCCTGAAGCCATTGCACCAGCTCCAGGGCGAACACAGGGTTACGCGACGCACTGTCCTCGCTGCGCGATTGCAAAGCGGCGCTCAACTCACACACCTCCACTTCGGCGTCTTGCAACGCGCGTGCAAGCAAGCCTTGGGGACGTTCGAGCAAACACAGCAGCATGTCTTCGATGAGTACCTTGCTGCCGCCACGGGTGACACACCGCTCGGCAGCGCGTTCCAGATCACGGCGGGTTTCGGCGTCCAGTGCCTGAATCAGTTGTTGCAGGTCGACATTGATCATTGTTCATCAGTCCTTTAATGAATCGTGCTACCCAGAGTCACCACGCCGTTCGCATTGTCGCGACCGAGCCAGCTAGTCCACCCCAGTCGACAGACGTTCTGCGCACCTATGCGCAGTTCGTGGATTTCTGCCTGACGCAACACCAGGCGGATGTCGTACCCAAGCGGGTCACGCAGGGTGAAACGCACCAGCGCGCACAGCGGCTGGTAGCCAAAACCGACCGGCAGGAATTCGTGGAAGCGTTGCCAATCGAGCTCACGGATGTGGATCCGGAATTTGCCGCTGCGGTCACGCACCTGTTCCCCCAGCACCAGGTCACCGCCCAGCAGGCTGGAGGCGCTGCCCAGTCGATTGCGTTGCTCGTCGAGAATGACCACCCGGCGCTCGATGCACTGCTCGATGGTCAGCTCGGCATGCTTGAAGTAGTAACGCAGCACCGCTTCGATCAACGCTGCCGAATGCGCTCGCAGACTGAGCAGCCCAAGGTAGGGCAGCAAACGTTTCCAGTTCAGATCCCGGGCACGGCGGATTTCTTCGCCACCGAGCCCGACCAAGGCAAACAGCTGCGCCGAGAACGGATCGAGGGCGCCACTTTCGAAGCTGGCGCGGTAGCGGTACTTTTTCCAGATCGGCAACATCAAACGGTGCAAGCGATGGTGAAAAAGATCGAGGAAGCGGCGGGTCGGGTTGCCGTCCTCGCTGTCGCCCAACGCCTGTTCACCGTAAAACGCTGGCAGCGGAGAACCGGCACCGATCAAGCCGATCAGGTTGAACCGCAGGCGCGCGCGCAACTGCCCGTGCTCATGAAAGAACTCGACACGGTCGACATCTGTGCCGGGAAAACCGAGGCTCGGGTTGGCCTGAAACTCCAGTTGATCGTAAAGGTCGTCTTCGTTCAGATGCGGGTGAGCGTTGCGCAGCCGGTTAATCACCAGCAGCACAGCCTGAAACAGCGAATATTCGCGAATGCCTTGGGTCAGCCCACTTAGAGCAGCGGCTGCAGGCCCATACGTGGCGTCCATTGGTACACCTCTCCCTGTGTGCTTTTGACCTGTAACTCGTGGTACGAATTGAGGCTGGCGTACAGCGCGAAAAACTCATTGAGAACCGACGTGAAGACAAACAGGTCGCCCTCGCCGACATACCCCTGCGGATCGATGGTCAGCTCGGTGCGTAGCCCACGTACCGGTAGACCCTGATGCAACCGATCGACGTGCTGATGCCTGATCGACTTGAGGCCGCCCAACAGGCGTTTGCTGACTTTTTCTGCGTGTTGGTCGTAGTACCGCGGCAGGTCGTAGGTTTCGAGAATCACCTTCAATGCATTGACGTCGGCCAACGACAGGTAATTGAGTGACATGTTGCTGATCAGCCTCCAGAGAAAGTCCCGGTTTACCGGAGGCGCAAAACTGCTGGTCACGGATGTAATGTTGCGGAAAGTCAGAAACTCCGGTGTTTTTTCACACGCGATGCAGATGTCACCGAGATTGAGCTGGCGCGGCAGGTTCTGGTTGGTGCACGTCAGCTCGATCGACAGGGTTTCCTGCTCTGCGGTGTCGCGGACGCCAAAACTCAGGTAGGTGTCTAGACCGTCGTGCAACGAGGACGCACGCTGACGGATGCTGTAATGCGGGCGGCTGATGGGCACGTCGAAACTCGGGTCATGTTCGAAGGATTCGAACGGCACATACACCTGATAGCCCCGACCGCCAGCATTCCAGCCGGTCACGGTCTCCACCGAGAACACCCCGCAGCTTTTCAGATCGTGCTGGACAGGCAGCAACAGGTACTCGTCCTGCCTGCCGTCCAGGCGTATTGGCAAGGCGTCGTGCTTGAACAGGTTGACGATAGGTGTGCAGTAGAGCTTCACGTTGTCGAGTGTCGGGCGCAGTCTCTGAATGCCACGGTCACGGATGTCAAAGCGCAGCTCGAATCCGCGAGCCTGCTTGAGCACGCTCTCCGGTAATGCGCTGAGCAGGTCCAATCCGTTGATGTCGACGAACAGAAATTTATCCTGGAAAGCGAAGTATTCCTGCAGGTAGCGATAACCACGGAAAGTATTCAGCGGGTACGGGATCAGCGCCTCCTCTTCGGCAAAACCGACCGGTTGCACACGATTGCTGTGCATCTTCATCACCGTCGGTGTGCCTTCCCCCCCGTCGATGGGGTTGCCGGTGCCGTCCAGCGGAATCAGTTCGATGCCTTCCAGATGGCGCAACAAGCTGAGGTAGAGCATCTGGCTGATGTAGCGCTCGCCAGCCAGGTGCAGACGCAAGCGACTCAGCTCGAGTTCACCGAGGTGCCCATCAACGCTCATTTGCAAACGCAGGCTCAACAACGAACCGTCACCCTTGACCGAGTAATTGAGTGCCGCGAGATGCACCGCCATGACTTCGGTCGGGTAGCAGGTACGAAAGCGGCAACACACACCTTCGACCGGCACGCTTTCGATGGGGGTATCACGCTCGACCCGTAACGCAGGACCTGTTCGCTTCAACGGGTCGAACTGCAGAATGCTGAACGCCGGCAGTGGCCGCATGTAATTGGGCCACAGCAATTGCATCAGCGAATGGGTGAGCTCGGGCAACTCGTCATCAAGCTTCTGACGCAGACGCCCTGTCAGGAATGCAAAACCCTCAAGTAACCGCTCCACATCCGGGTCACGCCCGGCCTGCCCCAGGAAAGGGGCCAATGCCGGGCTGCGCTCGGCAAATCGGCGACCCAGCTGGCGAAGGGCAGTGAGTTCGCTCTGGTAGTAGTGGTTGAAGGACACAGTATGAAGCTCCTTAGCTGACCTTGACTTGACCGCTGCCATCCAGGCACGCGGTGAAACTGACCTGACGCTGGAAGCCCTCCACCTCCAGCAGGCCTTCGATACCGAACGACAGACGGAGCGGGTCGAAATCACGCGGCAAGGCAATGACCCGCACATTGCTCAGGCGCGGTTCGTAGCCTTCGATAAAGCGTTCGATGGTCTCTCGGGCTTGAATCAGCGAGTCATGCAGGCTCAGGCGCATGTCATTGAGATCCGGCAACCCGTAATCGGGCAGTGTCTGCACGCTGCCGGCGCGGGTGCTGAGCATCTTGGCCAGGTGGGCGGCCACCGATGCCATCGCGCAAGCTTCGCGGCTCCAGCCGAGGCGCTCTTCCACGTCGCCCCCCAGGCGTTCGAAAAGGCTGCCGTACCCCCTCATGACTGACTCCGCTTACTCTTTGTCCAGCTTGCCAACCAGCGACAGGGTGAAATCGGCCCCCATGTACTTGAAGTGCGGGCGCACGTTGAGGCTGACGCGGTACCAGCCAGGCTCGCCCTCGACATCGCTGACGATGATCTGGGCGGCGCGCAATGGACGACGCCCTCGAACTTCGGCGCTGGGGTTTTCCTGGTCGGCCACGTACTGACGAATCCATTTGTTGAGCTCCAGCTCGAGGTCGGTGCGTTCCTTCCACGAACCGAGTTGCTCGCGCTGCAGCACTTTCAGGTAATGAGCCAGGCGGTTGACAACCATCATGTACGGCAGTTGGGTACCGAGCTTGTAGTTCAGCTCAGCCGTCTTGCCCTCCGCGCTGATACCAAAGAACTTCGGCTTCTGTACCGAGCTGGCGGAGAAGAACGCCGCGTTATCGGAGCCTTTGCGCATGGTCAGGGAGATGAAGCCCTCCTCGGCCAGTTCGTATTCGCGACGATCGGAAACCAGCATCTCGGTGGGAATCTTGGTTTCAATTTCGCCCATGCTTTCGAAGTGGTGCAGCGGCAGGTCCTCAACGGCACCGCCGCTTTGCGGGCCAATGATGTTCGGACACCAGCGGAATTTGGCGAAGCTGTCGGTCAGCCGGGTGCCGAACGCGTAGGCCGTATTACCCCACAGGTAATGCTCGTGGCTGTTGGCAACGTTCTCTTTGTAGACGAACGATTTCACCGGGTTTTCCTGCGGATCGTAGGGGTTTCGCAGCAGGAAACGTGGCACGGTCAGCCCCACGTAACGGGCGTCTTCGGACATGCGGAAGCTCTGCCACTTGGCAAATTGCGGGCCATCGAAGTGATCTTTCAGATCCTTCAGATCCGGCAGGCCGGTAAAGCTTTCCAGGCCGAAGAAGGCCGGGCCGGCGGCCGCGATGAAGGGAGCATGAGACATGCAGGCCACGCTGGATACGTACTGCATCAGCTTCACGTCAGGCGAGCTGGGCGACAGGAAGTAATCGGCAATGATCGCCCCTACCGGCTGACCCCCGAACTGCCCGTATTCAGCGGTGTAAACGTGCTTGTACAAACCCGCCTGCATGACTTCCGGCGAGTCTTCGAAATCTTCCAGCAGATCGTCCTTGGAGACATTGAGAATTTCGATCTTGATGTTTTCGCGGAAGTTGGTGCGGTCGACCAGCAATTGCAGGCCACGCCACGATGCCTCCAGGGACTGGAATTCAGGGTGGTGCAGGATCTCGTCAATCTGGCGGCTGAGCTTGGCATCGATCTGGGCAATCATGCGATCAGCCATCGCTTTCTTGACGGGTTCACCGTTGTTCTGCGGTTTGAGCAGCTCCTCGATGAAGGCCGATACACCACGCTTGGCGATGTCGTAGGCTTCGTCATCCGGCGTCAGCCGGGTTTCGGCGATAATACTGTCGAGAATGCTGTATTGGCCGTTCTCGTGGCTGTTTTCCTGCGCTGCATTGGTGCTCATGATGTTGTCTTCCTTGGCTGATAGAGACTCAGGCGTCCTGGGCGGCGAGGTTCAGGCCCAACTCACCCAATACGCGGCTGCGGGACTCGTCGTCAGAAAGCACGCCTTCAATGGCTTTTCTGAACGCGGGAGCGTTTCCCAGCGGGCCCTTGAGTGCCACCAGCGCATCGCGCAGTTCCATCAGTTTTCTCAACTCGGGCACTTGCTCGACCAGACTCGCCGGGTTGAAGTCCTTCATGGAATTGACGTGCAGTTCCACGGCCAGTTCGTCTGTATCGCAGCCCTCCTGAAGGCGGTTCGGTACGCTGATCGTCAGTTGCAATTCCTGCTTGGCCAGCACTTCGTCGAACGTCATCTTGTCGATGCTGATCGGCTTTCGGTCCTCGACCTTGCGTTCGTCCCTGCGATGGGTGTAGTCCCCGATTGCCAGTAACTTCAGAGGCAGTTCGATTTCTTCCTGAGCACCACCGATAGCCGGCTTGAAAGTGACGTTGATGCGTTCCTTGGGGGCGACCGAGCCTTCTTTGGCCATGTGTTTCTCCTTGCGGTTGCGGCCCTGGGGCCTATTCGAGTACCACCTCGAGATCGAGGTGGCACAACCTGCGATAAATCTCTTCCTTGCTTTCACGCACCGCATGGTTCTGCGGCAGCAATTCGCAGCAGCTGTACAGCAAATGCAGTACCTGCAGCGCAAGATCGGGCTCCCAGGCATTCAAGCCTGAGCCGTGTAGTGTCTGGTCAAGGGTTTCGAGCTGAGTCTTGGCCAGCTCGTACTGCCTGGCGGTGAAGCACAGGCGCGCGAGGGCGAACCTCCAGAAGAACTGCACACGCCCGCCATTGGCGCTTTTCAGGCCTTGTTTGAGCATTTGCACGGCCACCTTCAACCCGTCCTTGCGCAAGATCGTCAGGGCATCTTCAAGGGCCCGCTCCCACGCAGGGTGAGCCTCGGTGACGTCAACCTTGAGCTGTGCGGTGGCGGGCTGCAGGTGCGGCATGACATGGGTGCTGATCCAGGCACGGGTGAGCGGATCAGCGAATGGGGATCCGTCATGAAAATGCAATTCGACGAGGCCTGGCAGGCGCTGAACCAAGAGCGCGAAATGGATTTCCACTTCGTGCATCGCCGTGTCGGCATTCAGTGCCCGGAGACACTCCCAAACCATACGCTGACCATCAAGCCAGAACGGCGCCCTCGACAAATTCGTCTCCAGCTCCACCAACAGGTCGGCATGCTGGCCCTGGTCGTACCGGCCCTGATAATTCTTGAGCTCATCGGCTGGCAGATTGCGCAGCGGCGTAATCTGCTCGGCGTTACGCTCGGGTAGCGTGTCGATCGGCAGCCATACCAAAGTGCGATTGAGGCGCAGGGCGCGCAGATCGGTCGCTTTTTGCTTGAGCCACCAGGCGCACAACGCACGTGCACTTTCCTGCTGCGCACGCATGGCCTTATGGGCATCCTTCTCGCTGTCGATCGGAGCGCCAGGCGTGAACAGTTGCGTGGCAACCTGTTTGACCTGGGCCATTGCTGCACCGACCACACCCACCTCTGGCTGATCTTCGGAGACACGCTGCACCCGGCTTTTCAGACGGCGACAGATCGGCAACAGCAAAGGCGCATCTTCACCCAAGTGCTGAGTGCAGGCGGCATCCAGGCCTTCCAGATGCTCGACCAGCAGTTGGAACATCGGCAACTGCTCTTTGATCGCGATGTTCTCAGTCAGCACCTGTTCAAGGCGCGGCACCAACCATCTGATCGCCGCAGCACGGGTGCGCGCCTTGTTCGGATGAACGTCTCCCCAATGGTTTTCGCACAGGTCATGCAGCAGTCCAAGTCCGGCGAGCAACCCCTGAAAGGACTCACACTGATACAACGCCCATGTCAGCCAGGCGCCAACACGCAGATCCTTGGATTGGGTGCTCAGCAGCCTTTCGCTGATTTCACGAATTTTCAGCCAGTCGACCTGACCGCTTTCATGCATCGACGAGGATTTCGCCAGCTCGCTCTCCAGACTTTCGTAATCATTCGAGAAACGAACATCTTCACCCGCAAAATTCCCTGTGGAGACGGGGGTTCTGGCGAGTTCGAGATAATGAATGGAAAGTTTGCTTGAGTAGGCCATGTTCTTCAGTCTGGACTGCAGTTATCCGCCAACCGGAACTCCCAGTGGCGTGGAATGATTACAAAAAATAAAAAAGCTTTTTACAGTTGCATTCGGACGTGCATCAGGATTGTTTGCAGTTATTTCTATAACCGCCATTTAAAGGCACCGAGCTCGGTACCCAGGCATGTTTCATAATGTTTGGGCGGGCGTCCCCTCTGTCCAATGGTGAGTTACTGGCCAAATTCTTATAACCCTCATGTTCAAGATCACTTGAAAGCATTGAGATAGAGCCTTCAAAACATTAACGCCCACCAAGACCCCGTATTCACTGGCCATGGCCCGCCGAGACAGGATCCGAAGCATGCCAAAAATAAAACAATATAAATGTAGGACCGTTCCGAAATATTGCCGGTGTCATGAAGAAAATGACGAACGACCATCAGAATGCCGAGGCAGACACATTTAAATAAAACTCAATAGTTACACTTATATGTTGCGGAAATTTCACACTTAGCTTTGGGATCCGTCCGACATAATTCTTCAGAATTCATTGTTAGGTTGCGTAATATTTTGACGAACAATCACGACCCCCAGGGCTCGGCGTCGCGCTTTACTTCTATCTCAGTTCAAGGAAGGGCTGAAAAACAAAAAGGATCAAGAACATGCTCTCATCGGCTAATGCTGCCTTTTTCACCCTCACGATCCCGAACATCCGCAACAATTTCAAAGTTCTCAATTTCATGGGCAGCGAAGCCCTCAATGCCCTGTATTCCATCAAGGTCGAAGTGGTCAGTGAATACCGGGATTTCGACATTGAGGATCTGCTTTGCCAACCGGCTTTTTTACAATTCGGGCCCGGAGACGAAGGCATCCATGGCCGGATCGAAAACGTGGTTGCCGGAGAGGTCGGCGAGCGCCTGACGCGTTATCAGCTAACGCTGGTGCCTGCACTGCATTATCTGAAATACAGCTACAACCAACGAATTTTTCAGAAACTGACAGTGCCGCAGATCATCACTCAGGTGCTCCAACAGCACGGTATGCAGACCGATGTGTTCACCTTCCACGTACGTACCAGCGAAGAGCGCGAATACTGCACTCAATATGACGAAAGTGACTTCGAGTTCATCCGACGCCTATGCGCGGAGGACGGAATCGCCTGGCATCACCAGCATGCTTGCGAACGTCATCTGCTGGTGTTCACCGACGACTCGGTATTTTTCCCGATGCTCGGCGCCACCCCCTATCGACAGGACGCCGGGATGGTCGCAGAACAGCCGGTCGTCAGCCGCCTCACCCTGGCTTTCAGCACTCGCACCAGCAGGGTGACCCGTCGCAGCTATGACCTGAAACGCCCAAGCCGACTGCTGGAAAATCGCTTCACGGCTGCATTCACCCCCGAGCTTGAAGATTATCGCTACCCGCTGCGGATGGAGACGGAAGAACACGGGCGACGGCTCGCCCGCCTGGCACTGGAGCGGCACCGGGTCGACTATCAGTGGGTTGAGGGCAAGAGCAATCAGCCCACGTTGCGCAGCGGACACCTGTTTGACCTGACCGAACATCCGCGCAAAGCCTGCAATGACAAGTGGCTGCTGGTCAGCGTCAAACACACTGGCAAACAACCACAGGTCCTTGAGGAGGCTATCGGCCACGAGACACAGCCCACCGATGGCTTCAGCCAGGGCTATCGCAACGAGTTCAGCGCCATTCAAGCAGACATCGTCTATCGCCCACCGCTGCGTCCTCGCAAAAAGCTGATAAGCCAGACTGCCCGTGTGACAGGCCCGGCCAATGAAGAGATCCACTGCGATGAATATGGCCGTGTCAAAGTCGAGTTCCACTGGGATCGCGCCGAGCCTGACAGTGAGTTCAGCAGTTGCTGGCTGCGGGTAGCGTCCAGTTGGGCCGGTGAGGGATTTGGCGCGGTGACCATTCCACGCGTCGGGATGGAAGTGGTCGTCACCTTTCTGGAAGGCGATCCGGATCAACCGCTGATTACCGGATGCGTGGCCAATCGGGTCAACGCGCTCGCCCACCCTCTGCCCGCACACAAGACCAGAACCGTACTGCGCAGCCGAAGCTCACCCCGTAACGGCGGTTATAACGAACTGTCGATCGAGGACCGTGCCGGGCAGGAAAAAATCGCCCTGCGCGCGCAACGCGACCTCGAGCAATTGATCTTCCGCAACAGCACTTGCCTGATCAAAGGCGACGAAAACCATACCACCGAAGGCCGGCGAACCACGGTGATTGGCGGTGATGAGCTGATCGCCATCAGCGGCAACAGCCGCACGACAGCCGACGGTTCGTTGGTGATTCAGGCCGGCCAACGGGCACATGTCACGGCCTCCAATGTGGTGATCGATGCGCAAACGAGCCTGACGCTCAGCGCAGGAGGCCACCACATCGTCATCAACACCGAGGGGATTTTCAGCAGTGTGCCGATTGTCGAGGGCGGCGGAGTACTTCCGGAGGAGACGCAGGTGCCTGCGAAATACGACCCTGTGGATGAACTGGAGGAAGAAGAAGAGGAAGTCGAAGAGCAAGGGCTGACGCTACAAAACGGCAAGGGAATCGATCGCACCGCGAACAGCCGGCTTCACCGTGAACGGGTCCCCAGTTATTCCTCGAAAGGGATAAATAGTGCCGATGCTCATGAGCCCGGTTTCTACGTCGTTCCCCAAAGCACAACCCGCGAACGACTCGAGTCCAATCTGTTCGTCCTGCGCGATCCGGCGGTGATGGATAAATTCAAGTTACTTAACCCGCTCCTCAGCGATGTCAAAGCGGGCTCCATGATCGTGCTCAGCGACCCCAACAATCACCAATGCACTCGACAAGAAGCCTTGCTCATGGAGGTGGCAGCCAAGACCAATCAGATCATCGATACGCTTAGCCCGGAGGAAGCGGATTTCATGGTTCGCCACCGCGACGAAATCCAGACCTTTCTGGCCTTGGGTTCAAATGCCATCGGCGTCGGGCAAAGTATTTTCAATAACAATCTGGATAACGTGAGAAAAACCCTGCAGGAAATTGAAGCCCTTCACCAACTGTCATTTCAAAAAGATGGACATTTGCGCTCCCCGAACTTCCTTGCAGAACGCAAACGCTTGCTCGCCAATCTCAATACGCACCTCACCCGTTTGACGAAAAAGGGTATTGGCTTCCCCGACCACCCCAACTTGAAACGCGCACTGGGCCTGTCCAGCCAAAGTCTGATCCATCGCTGGACCGCAGCCGGGGCTACCGGGCAAATACCGGGTTACGCCACCCATCTTGAGGGGGTGGCGAAGGCTTCCAAATACGTCAAGGCCGGCGGGTGGGTTGGGACAGCTGTTGGTGGTGGGGCGTCTGTGTTGAAGGTTCGAGAAGTGTGTTCTGCAGGCAGCGCTGAAGAATGTGAGCGAGTTAAATTTACTGAGTCGGGGGCATTCGCTGGCGGTGTCGGCGGTGGTATTACTGCGGGCTTGATGTTAAGTCAAACACCAATTGTTGGCACAGTCTGCATCGGATTGGGATTACCTACAGCAGGGCTGGCGACATTGGCATGCGGCGTTGTCGTAGTGGGTCTCATCTCTTATACAGGCAGCATGCTGGGTAACAGGTATGGCGAGAAATTTGGCGAAGTCATTTTTGAGATTGAAGAATGAGCATCACCAAACTGATAGTTGGCTACACCTGCGGTGTGGTGCTGTTAGCGCTATGCGCTTGCACCGCATATGCTGTTTATCTGGGTCATACACAAGGACACCTAATGCGTGAGCACTTCAAAGAAAATTCTCCTGCATTAATAAATCCCGGAAATGGATACAGTTATATTTACCGACAGTTGCAGTTCGTTGGTGGAATCGCCTGTGTCTTGACGTTCCCTAACTTCTTTATAAAGCATGGAACGGTCAGCGCCGAGGATATTAAAAATTTTCCTTCGCATCTCAGATTTAAGCTTGTAGCTCTGTATCGGACAGTTATAAGCATTTATATGTTTATGGCGTTAACTGTCGGGCTAATGGAGTCAGGTTTTTTATAACGACAAAACCGGGCTGCTCGCAATTGTGCCACTGCTAACCACCGTATCGGAAGTTGGAAGGCTCAAATAGATAACTTGAAAAGGCATACGCCGGGATATCCACTGGCACCAGGCGGCATCGCCAAGGTGTGGTGGGGAGGTGCCTGTCTGAATGCCACCGAGGTCACCCGCGTCCAAGGCACGATCAATCCCGAACGCCCTTACGTCGGCACGTCCAATGGAAAACATCGACCGCTTTCAGAACAATCCAACGCCTACATCGAAAAATTCGGAATACCTTTCGGCAGTTGGTAGCGCTGAATGACATCCAGGCCCTCTGCGCGGGTATTGGTAGGCGTGAGGCGATTGCGGGCCGGGCTCCGACGCCGGTTCATGGGGCTCTGATGCCCCGCGGTGCTCTCTGGTTTCATCGCAAGCAGGCTCGCTCCCACGGAGGGCTGCGGCACCCAATGCCGGGCACAAAAAATGGGCACTCAACCCGGGAAGGGTGTGCCCATTCTTCATTCGCTTCCCGCTGTGCGGGCCGGGAATACTGATTACGGATTGACGCTGTCTTTCAACGATTTGCCTGGCTTGAAGGCAACGGTGTTGCTGGCCTTGATTTTGACCGGCTCGCCGGTTTGCGGGTTTTTGCCGGTGCGGGCGCCGCGGTGGCGTTGCAGGAAGGTGCCGAAGCCGACCAGCGTCACGCTGTCCTTGCGGTGCAGGGCGCCGGTGATTTCTTCGAGAACGGCGTTGAGAACGCGGTTGGCCTGTTCTTTGGTGAGATCTGCTTTCTCCGCGATGGCTGCGGCGAGTTCTGGTTTGCGCATAAGTGAAGCCCCTTTGACGGTTTTTTGTTGTTATGTCCGTGCTGCTCTCGTTGGAGCAGCGCCCAAAGCGCCGCAGGTGCTCTACTCTGCGGCAGACGGGAGTGAGGATGGCACGCGCCGAGAAGCCGCGCCAGCCTGCGCGCGACGTTTGTCTCGACAAAAGAGGGGTGATTGCGACAGAACGCCCGCTATTTACGCCAGCAGCGGTGGAAGTTCTTTGTTCAGCGCCAGTTTCTCCATCACGGCGGTGCCGGTCAGGGCGTAACCCAGCAGTTTGCCGGTCGCATCGCGGCACAGCACCTTGACGTCGGCGCCCTGGCCTTCGACCGTCCAGACGCCTTCCGAACCCCGTGGCGGCGGTGAAACCACCAACGGGCAGACCGGCGTTTTGACGGTGATTGGCATCGCGCCGTAGCTCACCGCCGTCGGGTTGCCGGCGAGGGTCTGGGCCAACGCTCTCGCACAGCTCATGAGGGGCATCACGTACAACAGGTTCAGCCCGTCGACTTCGGCGCAGTCGCCCAGGGCGTAGATGTTGGCGTGGGAGGTTTTCAGGTGGCGGTCGACGACCACGCCGCGATTGACCTGCAGACCTGCGGCAGCCGCCAGGTCGATGCGCGGGCGCAGGCCGATGGCCGAGACCACGACGTCACAGGCGATGACCTGACCGTCCGACAGGTGCGCTTCCAGGCCATCCGCCACGCGCTGCAAGCGGTTGAGCACCGGCCCGAGGTGGAAGCGCGCCCCCAGGCTTTCCAGCCCGGCCTGCACCGCTGCGGCGGCAGCCGGGTGCAGCAGCATCGGCATGACCTGCTCGCACGGCGCCACCAGTTGCACTTCATACCCGCCGAGGATCAGGTCGTTGGCGAATTCACAGCCGATCAGGCCGACACCCAGCAGCAACACCCGACGCTTGCCGGCGGCAAAGGCGCGGAAGCGTGCGTAGTCTTCGAGGTCGTTGATCGGGAACACGGCGTGCGCCGCATCGCCTTCGATGGGCACGCGCACGGTTTCGGCGCCCCAGGCCAGGATCAGGTCGCGGTAGCTCACCGCCTCTTCACCGATCCACAAGCGTTTGTGGCCGGGGTCGATGCCGCTGATGCGGGTGTGGGTGCGCACTTCGGCCTTCAACTGCTCGGCCATGGCGCCCGGTTCGGCCATGGCCAGGCCGTCGGCGTCCTTGTTTTTGCCAAAGCCGGTGGACAGCATCGGCTTGGAGTAGGAACGCCCGTCGTCGGCGGTGATCAGCAGCAGCGGGGTTTCGCCATCGAGCTTGCGAAACTCGCGGGCCAGGTTATAGCCCGCCAGGCCAGTGCCCACGATCACGACAGGTGCGTTCATGCCTTGCTCCTTGAAAGGTCTCAGTTGATTTCGATCATTTCGAAATCCATCTTGCCGACGCCACAATCCGGGCACAGCCAGTCTTCCGGCACGTCCTGCCACAGGGTGCCCGGCGCAATGCCGTCATCCGGCCAGCCGTCGGCTTCGTTGTAGATGAGCCCGCAGACCACACATTGCCACTTTTTCATTCAGCTACTTCCTCAGGTTCAGGCGCATTGCCGGCGCGGACGGTCGATGGTGCAGCGTTGCCATCCGGCTCAGGGCGTTTTGTACTGATCGTGCCTCGCAGATGCAAGCCTGTTCGACGCTCCGGGCCGCCCGATCACTCAAAATGATGAGCTGCCATGGTAAGCTCGCCGCCTCATTTGCTGCCAATAATGACTCATTGTGCAACACACAACCGCCCCGCAATGGCTGCTTCAAAGCCAACTCAACCCCCTCCCCGACGCCACTACGCTGGACTGGCTCTTCGATGAAGGCTCGCTGACCCGACGGCTGATCCGCCTGTCGAACGACGGTTTCAGCGTCACGCCGCTGTTCGAAGGCTGGCAAACACTGCGCGCCGACGAATGCATGGCGCTGGACCTGGCCGAAGGCAGCGAGGGCTGGGTGCGCGAGGTGTATCTGCGCGGCCACGGCGAAGCCTGGGTGTTCGCCCGCAGTGTGGCGGCACGCAGCGCGTTGCAGGGCGACGGGTTGCACATGGATGAGTTGGGCAGCCGTTCGCTGGGCGAGTTGCTGTTTTGTGATCATGCGTTTGCGCGGCGCGCCATCGAGGTCTGTCACTACCCTCAGGCTTGGCTGCCGCCGGAGTCCCGGGCACCGCAGTTGTGGGGACGCCGCTCGCGCTTCGACCGTGGCGCCTTGAGCGTGCTGGTGGCCGAAATTTTCCTGCCGACCTTGTGGCTCGCCACCCGCGCCCACCCGGAGAATTGCTGATGTACCAGAGCCTGCTCAAGTCCCTGAACCGCTTGAACCCACGGGCCTGGGATTTCATTCAGCTGACGCGCATGGACAAGCCGATCGGCATCTACCTGCTGCTGTGGCCCACCTTGTGGGCGCTGTGGATTGCCGGCGAGGGTTCGCCGTCCGTGGCCAACGTGGTGATTTTCGTGCTCGGTGTGGTGCTCACCCGTGCCGGCGGTTGCGTGATCAATGACTGGGCGGATCGCAAGGTCGATGGCCATGTGAAGCGTACCGAGCAACGGCCGCTGGTCAGCGGCAAGATCACCTCGCGCGAAGCCCTGGTGTTTTTCGCGGTGCTGATGGGCATCAGCTTCCTGCTGGTGTTGTGCACCAACGCGGCGACGGTCTGGCTGTCGTTCGGCGGCCTGGCCCTGGCGTGCACGTACCCGTTCATGAAGCGCTACACCTACTACCCGCAGGTGGTACTGGGCATGGCGTTTTCCTGGGGGATGCCGATGGCATTCACCGCCGAGACCGGCGAGTTGCCGGCGGTGGCGTGGTTGCTGTGGATCGCCAACCTGTTGTGGACGGTGGGCTACGACACCTATTACGCCATGACCGACCGCGACGACGACTTGAAGATCGGGGTCAAATCCACGGCAATCCTGTTTGGCGAAGCGGACCGGGTGATCATCGTGACCTTGCAGGGGTTGGCGTTGGGTTGCCTGCTGCTGGCCGGTTCGAAATTCGAGCTGGGCGTCTGGTTCCACTTGGGGTTGCTGGTGGCGGCGGGCTGTTTTGCCTGGGAGTTCTGGTACACCCGGGGCAAGGACCGGATGCGTTGCTTCAAGGCGTTCCTGCATAACCACTGGGCGGGGCTGGCGATTTTTGTCGGGATCGTGCTGGATTACGCGCTGCGCTAAACCAACACGATTTCTGTAGGAGCGAGCTTGCTCGCGAAGGTCGTGCAGGCGCCGCGGGCTCTCAGGTACCCCGCGTCATCGTTGACGTCCATCGCGAGCAGGCTCGCTCCCACAGAGGGATCCCAGTCCGGGAACGGAGCAGTTCCTACATTTTCGCACCCGTATTGGTGATGACGTGCCAGACGTCTTTCATCTTGTCACCGGTCTTGTCGCCCGGCGCCTTGTCCTTCATGAAGTAGTACAGCGGCTTGCCGTCGTAGGCCCATTGTTTGCTGCCGTCGTCACGGGTGATGATCGTCCATTTGCCGTCGGCCTTGGCACCGTCCTCGGCCTTCAGTGGCGGCCAGTTTTCCGCGCACTGACCGGTGCACACCGACTTGCCGCCCGTGTCCTTGTCGAACGTGTACAAGGTCATTCCCTTGTGGTCGGTCATCACTCCGCCTTGCATCATCGCAGGCTCCGCCGCGAAGGCCATTGCCGGCACAGACAGGGCAGCGGCCAGCATCAGGGCTTTAAGGGATTGCGAGTAGTGAGTCATGGAAACCTTCTTTTGTGGTTGTCAGGATTCGGACTTAGAGAATAGTTCAGGAACGCCACAATCGCCGTGCAGCTAAAATGTTGTCACACGACTGCAATAATTCCGTTATCTAATGCGGCGCAAGACAGTTAAATGACAAGAGGGTTAATGGCATGGTTGGCAGGAACATTCTGATCGTCGACGACGAAGCGCCCATCCGCGAGATGATCGCCGTTGCGTTGGAAATGGCCGGCTATGACTGCCTGGAGGCCGAGAACTCTCAGCAGGCTCATGCCATTATCGTCGACCGCAAGCCGGACCTGATCCTGCTCGACTGGATGCTGCCCGGCACCTCCGGCATCGAACTGGCCCGCCGCCTCAAACGCGATGAGCTGACCGGGGATATCCCGATCATCATGCTCACGGCCAAGGGCGAAGAGGACAACAAGATCCAGGGCCTGGAAGTCGGCGCCGACGACTACATCACCAAACCGTTTTCCCCCCGTGAGCTGGTGGCACGTCTCAAGGCCGTGCTGCGCCGTGCCGGGCCAACCGATGGCGAGGCACCGATCGAAGTCGGCGGCCTGCTGCTGGACCCGATCAGCCACCGCGTGACCATCGACGGTAAACCGGCCGAAATGGGCCCCACCGAATACCGCTTGCTGCAATTCTTCATGACCCATCAGGAACGCGCCTACACCCGCGGCCAGTTGCTGGATCAGGTCTGGGGCGGCAATGTCTACGTTGAAGAGCGCACCGTGGACGTGCACATTCGTCGCCTGCGCAAAGCCCTCGGTGATGCTTACGAAAATCTGGTACAAACCGTGCGCGGCACCGGCTATCGGTTCTCCACCAAAGCCTGATCCGGACCTTCCCGCCCGACAAGCTGACAAGGACGCGCGTTAACGTGAACCAAAACTGGCATGGCATCCTCATTCGCCACATGCTGCTACTGGTCACCGCTTGCCTGGTGATCGGCCTGATTACCGGCTATTACGGCTGGAGCCTCGCCGCAGGCCTGGGTCTTTACCTGGCCTGGACCCTCAAGCAATTGTTGCGTCTGCACGAGTGGCTGCGCCTGCACAAACCAGATGAAGCACCGCCCGACGGCTATGGCCTGTGGGGCGAAGTGTTCGACAGCATCTATCACCTGCAACGTCGCGACCAACGGGTACGCGGGCGCCTGCAAGCGGTGATCGACCGGGTTCAGGAGTCCACCGCCGCTCTGAAAGACGCGGTGATCATGCTCGACACCGACGGCAACCTGGAGTGGTGGAACCGCGCGGCGGAAACCCTGCTGGGCCTCAAGACGCCGCAGGACAGCGGGCAGCCGGTGACCAACCTGGTGCGTCACCCGCGCTTCAAGGAATACTTCGAGCAGGACAACTACGCCGAGCCGCTGGAAATCCCCTCACCGACCAACGACCGCGTGCGCATTCAGCTGTACATCACCCGCTACGGCAACAACGAACACCTGATGCTGGTGCGCGACGTGACGCGCATCCATCAACTGGAGCAGATGCGCAAGGACTTCATCGCCAACGTGTCCCATGAACTGCGCACACCGCTGACAGTGATCTGCGGTTACCTGGAAACCCTGCTCGACAACGTCGACGAGGTGAACCCGCGCTGGAGCCGTGCCCTGCAGCAAATGCAGCAACAAGGCGGACGCATGCAGACGCTGCTCAACGACCTGTTGCTGCTGGCCAAGCTGGAAGCCACCGATTACCCGTCGGACAACCACCCCGTGGCCGTCGAGAGCTTGTTGCAATCGATCAAGAGCGACGCCCAGCAGTTATCCGGGCAGAAAAACCAGCGCATCACCCTGGAAGCCGACCCGACGATCAACCTCAAGGGCAGCGAGGCCGAACTGCGCAGTGCGTTTTCCAACCTGGTGTTCAACGCGGTGAAGTACACCCCGGCGGAGGGCAACATCCGCATTCGCTGGTGGGGCGACGAGCAAGGCGCACACCTGAGCGTGCAGGATTCGGGTATCGGCATCGACAGCAAACACCTGCCGCGCCTGACCGAGCGCTTCTACCGGGTCGATTCCAGCCGCAACTCCAACACCGGCGGCACCGGGCTCGGGCTGGCCATCGTCAAGCACGTGTTGCTGCGCCACCGCGCCCGCATGGAGATCAGCAGCGTGCCGGGCCACGGCAGTACGTTCACCTGCCATTTCGCCCCGGCACAGGTCAGCAAATCCCGGGCGATCAGCATGACCGACTGATACCGGCCAGCACGCGCCACTAGGCAATCGACAAGTCAGCCGCTACATTGGCTGACTTGTGCCTGCCTTTCAGGCATGTCATTGATCCCTTTTCGAATACACGGAACCCGCAAAACTCCATCATGGACCCTTCCCCTGGCTTGACCCTCGCGACACTCTTCGCCGATTTCGGCATGATTCTTTTTGCTTTGATCCTGGTTTTGCTCAACGGCTTTTTCGTTGCGGCGGAATTCGCCATGGTCAAGTTGCGCTCGACCCGGGTCGAAGCCATCGCTGACAAGAACGGCTGGCGCGGGCACATCCTGCGCACCGTTCACAGTCAGCTCGATGCCTACCTGTCGGCGTGCCAGCTGGGTATTACCCTCGCCTCCCTGGGCCTGGGCTGGGTCGGTGAGCCGGCCTTCGCGCACATCCTCGAACCGCTGCTGGAAACCGTGGGCGTGCAGTCGCCCGAAGTGATCAAGGGGGTGTCGTTCTTCGCCGCGTTCTTCGTCATTTCCTACCTGCACATCGTGGTCGGCGAACTGGCCCCGAAATCCTGGGCGATCCGTAAACCCGAACTGCTGTCGTTGTGGACTGCCGTCCCGCTGTACCTGTTCTATTGGGCCATGTACCCGGCGATCTACCTGCTCAACGCCAGCGCCAACACCATCCTGCGGATCGCCGGCCAGGGTGAGCCCGGTCCGCATCACGAACACCATTACAGCCGTGAAGAACTGAAACTGATCCTGCACTCCAGCCGGGGCCAGGACCCGAGCGACCAAGGCATGCGCGTGCTGGCCTCGGCGGTGGAAATGGGCGAGCTGGAAGTGGTCGACTGGGCCAATTCCCGCGAAGACCTGGTGACCCTGGAGTTCAATGCGCCGCTCAAGGAAATCCTGGCGATGTTCCGTCGCCACAAGTTCAGCCGCTATCCGGTGTACGACAGCGACCGTCAGGAGTTCGTCGGCCTGCTGCACATCAAGGACCTGCTGCTGGAACTGGCGGCCCTGGACCACATTCCCGAGTCGTTCAACCTGGCTGAACTGACCCGCCCGCTGGAACGCGTCTCGCGGCACATGCCGTTGTCGCAGTTGCTGGAGCAGTTCCGCAAGGGCGGCTCGCACTTTGCCCTGGTCGAAGAAGCCGATGGCAACATCATCGGCTACCTGACCATGGAAGACGTGCTGGAAGTGCTGGTCGGCGATATCCAGGACGAACACCGCAAGGCCGAGCGCGGAATCCTCGCCTACCAGCCGGGCAAGTTGCTGGTGCGTGGCGATACCCCGCTGTTCAAGGTCGAGCGGCTGCTGGGCATCGACCTGGATCACGTCGAAGCCGAAACCCTGGCCGGTCTGGTCTACGAATCCCTGAAACGGGTGCCGGAAGAGGAAGAAGTGCTGGAAGTCGAAGGCCTGCGGATCATCATCAAGAAGATGAAGGGGCCGAAGATCATTCTGGCGAAGGTGTTGATGCTCGATTGAGTCGGCCCGGGCCTGCACCGCGTCGATGCCTTCGCGAGCAGGCTCGCTCCCACCAGTGCTGTGGGAGCGAGCCTGCTCGCGACAGACCGGCCCCCGTCACTGCTTGCCGAGTGCAAAATTCGGCAGACTGCCCATCGGTTGCCTGAACTGATAAGGGATCGAGACCAACCCCAGCCCGGTATTGCGCTGCACCACGAAATGCAGGTGCGGCCCGCTGCTGTTGCCGGTGTTGCCCGACAGCGCCAACGGGCTGCCTACCGACACCCGCTGCCCTTCGCGAACGCTGACCGAGCCTTGCTTGAGGTGCAGGTACACGCCCATCGTCCCGTCATCGTGCAGTACCCGGACGAAATTGCCCGCCGGATCGCTGCCGCGCCCGGTCTGCGCATTTTCGGTTTTCACCACCACCCCGCCGCGCGCCGCGATGATTGGCGTGCCCTCGGGCATCGCGATGTCCATGGCGTAGCGGTTCCTGGGCCCGAAGTGGCTGTATTGGCCATTGGCACCCTGACTCAGGCGAAACGGCCCGCCACGCCAGGGGTATGGGTATTGATAGGCCAGGGCAGCCCCTGAGGGGTCGCCCAGGGAATATTCGAACCTGGGCACATAGGCCAGCGGCTTCTCGGCGTTCATCGCCGTGAGCAACGCCAGGCGAATGCTGCTGCGAGCGGGCATGACCCGGCGAATCGGCCGGCTCGGCGCACCGTTGACGTTCTGCAGCCCGGCAAAGCTCAACTCGATCTCCACCGGCGCATACAGGTCATTGCGCACGTAGACGCTGTCTGCGCCCTTTTTCTTGGTGATGACCAGGTACACCTGGCGCTCGAGGTGCTCGACCATGCGATCACGAAAGGTGAACACCTGGGCGCCTTTCGAGGGGCGGTCGCTATAGGAGACCACGCCGTTGGCGTCGGTGGACTTGTAGATCGTCATGGCCGACGCCTGGGCGCAAGCCATGAAAAGACCGCAGAAAAACATCAGTCGCGCGAGCATGGGCAGAATTCTGTCGAGTAGGATCTGGGAAAGAGCCTAGCAGCTGCAATGGACCCGGGTAGTCGACAGAGGTTGCAGTGCGAGTTGCACCGCCGGATCAGCCCAGGGACATAGCCTCATTTCGCGAAAAACAAATATCGATGTCCAACCGCGCCGCTGCGGATAGATTCACCAACGCATCGAGTGAGAACTTATCAATCTTGCCGCTGAGCACATCGTTGAGCCGCGGCTGAGTGATCTTCAACCGTCTGGCAGCCTCTACCTGAGAAAGCTCCCACCCGCGGATGGTCTTGCACAGTTCCAGCATCAGTTTGGAGCGCAGTCGCATGTTTGCAGCTTCCTGCGGCGTGTCTTCCAACGCATCCCAAATATTGGCGTAGCGCTGTCCTTGGTCGTGAAGGTCCGTCATGTCTTAACCTATTTCCTGCAATCTGACACGTGCCAGTTCGATATCCCGTGTTTCGGTTTTTCGCGTGGTCTTCTGGATGGCATGCAGCACGTAAATAGCCTCAGGCCGATTAACCACATAAAACACCCGAAACACCCCTGACGCCTCTGTGACTCTGATTTCGTTAACGCCCTGCCCCACCGTTTTCATCGGCCGCCAGTCAAAGGGCTCCTCACCCTGTTGCAGAATATCCAGCTGAAAACCGACAGCTCTGCGTGCATCGAGCGGGAAAGCCCGCAGATCCTTGAGTGAGCTCGCGACAAACACCACATCCTTGTGCCTCGACATCGACTTCTCCTGTTGGTGACAGGAAAAGCGTAATCGACGATACCCACACAAGGTGGTCCGGGTTGTTTCAAGGCATGCCCAAAGGGCGCGTTATCAAACAGGCTATATCAGAACAGATATAACTCAAGACGAGCGTTGAGTTATCGGATAGGCGGAGGGTGAAACGAGCTAGGGCGGGCTGCTGGATGCCCCCTTCGCAAGGCCCGACTCGCCCCCACAAGGAAACGCATTTCCCCGTGGCAGCGAGCCGGCGCGCGAAGGCGGACTGTCAGGCGACGAGGATCATGCGCCTGGGACGAAGTGCTTCTGCGCCGTCCCACGGGCGATCAGGCGGGACAGGTAATCGAGCTTCTGCGCGTCCTTGTCGACAAAGCGGAACGTCAGTTGCAGCCATTCGCTGTCGGGTTTCTGCTCGTGGGCCACGATGGCGTGCAGATAGCCGTTCAGGCGCGCAACTTCAGCGTTGTCGCCCTGCTCCAGGTCGAGTACTGCACTGTCTAGCACTTGTGGCAGCGCTTCGGCGCGCTTGACCACCAACAGCGCCTCCTTGAGGCTCAGGGCCTTGATCACGCATTGCTGCACGCCATTGGGCAGGCGCAACTGACCCTGGCCACGCCCGCCGTTGGCAGCGCTGGCCGCGGGCGTCGGCGCTTTCACCGGCGGGCTGTTGAGCAGACCACGGGAGGGGGCAGCGGCTGCAGTGGCCGGTGCTGGCGCCGCAGCGGGCGCCGACACAGCGGCGGCCACGGCAGGTTTGCCGCCGGTCAGTGCGCTCAGCGAATCGTTGCCAAACGCCGAATTCATTTTGGTCGGTGCGCTGTTCATCAAGGTATCGAGCTTGCCGACCTTGTTCAGCGCCTGCTTGACCTTGGTCAGCAGTTGCTCGTTGGTGAACGGCTTGCTGACGTAACCGGAAACGCCAGCCTGGATCGCCTGGACGACGTTCTCCTTGTCCCCACGGCTGGTCACCATCACGAAGGGCATGGTCTTGAGGTTGTCCTGTTCGCGGCACCAGGTCAGCAGTTCCAGGCCGGACATTTCCGGCATTTCCCAGTCGCACAGGACCAGGTCGAACGCTTCCCGCGCCAGAAAGGCCTGGGCCTTCTTGCCGTTAATGGCGTCTTCGATGCGAATGCCCGGGAAGTAGTTACGCAGGCACTTCTTCACCAGGTCACGAATGAACGACGCATCGTCCACGACCAACACACTGACCTTACTCATCCATCACCCCTTTAAAAAATCCTGGCAAGCATACCGCTTTACTGATGGCACTTCGCCATAAACCTTCAGTCACGCCGGGACTTTTCGTTCGCGGGTGCTGCTGTCGAATCCAGCCCCGTGAACAAAAACGCCCGGCCAAAAGACCGGGCGCTTTACTAGGGCAATCTTATTTATCGTCAGCTTCGCCCGGAACATTAGCGGTTTCACCACTTGTGCCTTCAACTTCTTCCTTCATGCGCTTGAGGCCCAGGTGACGCACATCGGTGCCGCGCACCAGATAAATCACCAGCTCAGAGATATTGCGCGCGTGGTCGCCAATGCGTTCCAGCGAGCGCAGGACCCAGATAATGCTCAAGACCCGCGAGATAGAGCGTGGGTCTTCCATCATGTAGGTGGCGAGCTCACGCAGGGCGGTCTTGTATTCGCGGTCGATGATCTTGTCGTATTGCGCCACCGACAACGCCAGGTCGGCATCGAAGCGGGCAAAGGCGTCCAGGGCGTCACGCACCATGTTGCGCACCTGGTCACCGATGTGGCGCACTTCGACGTAACCGCGTGGCGCTTCGCCTTCCTCGCACAGCTGGATGGCGCGGCGGGCGATCTTGGTCGATTCGTCGCCGATGCGCTCGAGGTCGATCACCGATTTCGAAATGCTGATGATCAGACGCAAGTCGGACGCCGCCGGCTGACGACGGGCCAGGATGCGCAGGCATTCTTCGTCGATGTTGCGTTCCATCTGGTTGATCTGTTCGTCGATCTCGCGCACCTGCTGGGCCAGGCCGGAATCAGCCTCGATCAGCGCCGTGACCGCGTCATTGACCTGCTTTTCCACCAGCCCGCCCATGGCCAGGAGGTGGCTGCGCACTTCCTCGAGCTCGGCGTTGAACTGCGCGGAAATGTGATGGGTAAGGCCTTCTTTACTAATCATTGTTGGCGTCCTTGGGGCGTCCGGTAAGGTGCGGTGGACCGCAGCGTCAGTTCAGTGAGCAACCACGATGTCCTAGCCGTAGCGACCGGTGATGTAGTCTTCGGTCTGTTTCTTCGCCGGATTGGTGAACAGGGTGTCGGTGTCGCCGAACTCCACCAGTTTGCCCATGTACATGAACGCCGTGTAGTCGGAAACACGAGCGGCCTGTTGCATGTTGTGGGTCACGATGACGATGGTGAACTTCGATTTCAGCTCGTAGATCAGCTCTTCGACCTTCAGTGTGGAGATCGGGTCGAGTGCCGAGCACGGTTCGTCGAGCAGCAGCACTTCCGGTTCCACGGCGATGGTGCGCGCGATCACCAGACGTTGCTGCTGACCGCCGGACAGGCCCAGTGCCGAGTCGTGCAGGCGGTCCTTGACTTCGTCCCACAGCGCCGCGCCTTTCAACGCCCACTCGACCGCTTCGTCGAGCACGCGTTTTTTGTTGATGCCCTGGATACGCAGGCCGTAAACCACGTTTTCGTAGATGGTTTTCGGGAACGGGTTGGGCTTCTGGAACACCATGCCGACCCGGCGACGCAGCTCGGCCACGTCCTCGCCCTTGCGGTAGATGTTGTTGCCGTAGAGGTTGATCTCACCTTCCACGCGGCAGCCGTCGACCAGGTCGTTCATGCGGTTGAAGGTGCGCAGCAGCGTGGACTTGCCGCAGCCGGACGGGCCGATGAACGCCGTCACGCGCTGTTTCGGGATGTTCATGCTGACGTCGTACAGCGCCTGCTTGTCGCCGTAGAACAGGTTCAGGCCCGGCACTTCGATGGCCACGGTTTCCTGCGCCAGGTTCAGGCTCTGTTTGTCGCGACCCAAGGCAGACATGTTGATGCCGTGGGTATGGGTTTCGTGCTGCATGGGAGGCTCCCTGTGCTGACAAATTCGGTTCGGAACACTGCTTGTCGCAATGCTCATCAATATTCCTGCGGATGCGCTTCAGTGTGGGAGCGGGCCTGCCCGCCCCCACATTGAAATCAGCTATCCAGCGCCTTGTATTTTTCGCGCAGGTGGTTACGGATCCACACTGCCGACAGGTTCAACGTCGCAATCACCAGCACCAGCAGCAACGCGGTGGCGTACACCAGCGGCCGTGCGGCTTCGACGTTCGGGCTCTGGAAGCCGACGTCATAAATATGGAAGCCCAGGTGCATGATTTTCTGGTCGAGGTGCAGGTACGGGTAGTTGCCGTCCAGTGGCAACGACGGCGCCAGTTTCACTACGCCCACCAGCATCAGCGGCGCCACTTCGCCGGCGGCGCGGGCCACGGCGAGGATCATGCCGGTCATCATCGCCGGGCTGGCCATCGGCAGCACGATCTTCCACAAGGTTTCCGCCTTGGTCGCGCCAAGGGCCAGCGAGCCTTCCCGCACCGTACGGGGGATCCGCGCCAGGCCTTCTTCGGTGGCCACGATCACCACCGGCACCGCCAGCAGCGCCAGGGTCAGGGAGGCCCACAGCAGGCCCGGCGTACCGAAGGTCGGTGCCGGCAGCGCTTCGGGGAAGAACAAGCGGTCGACCGAGCCGCCCAGCACGTAGACGAAGAAGCCCAGGCCGAACACGCCATAGACAATCGCCGGAACGCCCGCCAGGTTGTTCACCGCGATGCGGATCACCCGGGTCAGCGTGTTCTGTTTGGCGTATTCACGCAGGTACACCGCCGCCAGCACACCGAACGGCGTCACGATCATGGCCATGATCAGGGTCATCATCACGGTGCCGAAAATCGCCGGGAAGATCCCGCCTTCGGTGTTCGCTTCCCGCGGATCGTCGCTGAGGAATTCCCAGACCTTGCTGAAGTAGAAGCCGATCTTGGTGAACGTGCCCATGGCATTCGGCTGGTAGGCATGAACCACCTTGCCCAGGCTGATTTCCAGTTCCTTGCCGTTGGCGTCACGAGCGGTCAGCGAGTCGCGATTGAACTGCGCGTGCAGATCGGTCAGACGCGCTTCGATGTCCTGGTAACGGGCATTGAGTTCGGCGCGCTCGGATTCCATGTCCGCTTGCGCAGCCGCGCTCATGTTGCCTTCCAGCTCCAGCTTGCGGCCGTGCAGGCGGATGCGTTCGAGGCCGGAGTTGATCGCGCCGATATCGGACTTCTCAAGGGTCTTGAGCTGGGCGGCGAGCTGGTTCACCCGATCGATCCGCGCTTGCAGTTCCGGCCACGCCGCTTCGCCTTCGGCGACGACCTTGCCGCCCTCTTTGACGTTGACCAGGTAACCGTAGAAATTGCCCCACTCGCGGCGCTCGATGGCCATCAACTCGGGTGGTGTGGTCTGCTGGGTCAGCCAGTCACCGACGATCCAGGTGAAGTCATTGCCGTTCAGGTCACGGTTGCCGACCTTGATCAGCTCGCGGGTCATGAACTCGGGGCCCTGATCGGGCACTGGCAGGCCCGCACTTTTCAGCCGAGCACGCGGCACTTCTTCCTTCTGTACCACCTCGCCGACGACCAGGTGATTGCCTTGGCCCGGTACGTCATAGCTGGCGTGAATCAAGTCCGCCGGCCAGAAGTGACCCAGACCGCGCACGGCGATCACCGCCAACAGGCCAATGGTCATGATGACCGCGATGGACACCGCGCCACCGCTGATCCAGACGCCGGGGGCGCCGCTCTTGAACCATCCTTTCAGGGAGTTCTGTTTCACAGACTTCTACCTTTCTTAAAGCGACGAGTATTTCTTGCGCAGACGCTGACGAATCAGTTCCGCGAGGGTGTTCATGACGAAGGTGAACAACAGCAGCACCAGCGCCGAGAGGAACAGCACGCGGTAGTGGCTGCCGCCGACTTCCGACTCGGGCATTTCCACCGCGACGTTGGCGGCCAGGGTGCGCAGGCCTTCGAACAGGTTCATTTCCATGACCGGGGTGTTACCGGTGGCCATCAGCACGATCATGGTTTCACCAACCGCGCGACCCATGCCGATCATCAGCGCCGAGAAGATGCCCGGGCTGGCAGTGAGGATCACCACGCGGGTCATGGTCTGCCACGGTGTGGCGCCCAGGGCCAGGGAGCCCAAGGTCAGGCCACGCGGCACGCTGAACACGGCGTCTTCGGCGATGGAGTAAATGTTCGGGATCACCGCAAAGCCCATGGCCAGGCCGACCACCAGGGCGTTGCGCTGGTCGTAGGTGATGCCCAGATCGTGGGAAATCCACATGCGCATGTCACCGCCGAAGAACCAGTTCTCCATGAACGGGCTCATGTACAACGAGAACCAGCCCACAAACAGGATCACCGGAATCAGCAGGGCACTTTCCCAGCCGTCCGGGACTTTCAGGCGAATCGACTCAGGCAGGCGACTGAAGCTGAAACCGGCGATCAGGATGCCGATCGGCAGCAGCATCAGCAGGCTGAAAATGCCCGGCAGGTGCCCTTCCACATACGGGGCGAGGAACAGGCCGGCGAAGAAGCCGAGGATCACGGTCGGCATCGCTTCCATCAGCTCGATCACCGGTTTGACCTTGCGGCGCATGCCCGGCGCCATGAAGTACGCCGTATAGATGGCGGCGGCAACGGCCAGGGGTGCGGCCAGCAACATGGCGTAGAACGCGGCTTTCAGGGTGCCGAAGGTGAGCGGCGACAGGCTCAGTTTCGGTTCGAAATCAGTGTTGGCCGCCGTCGATTGCCAGACGTATTTAGGCTCGTCGTAGTTCTCGTACCAGACTTTGCTCCACAGCGCGCTCCAGGACACCTCCGGGTGAGGGTTGTCGAGCAGCAGCGGTTTGATCTGCCCACCCGCTTCGACGATCACGCGGTTGGCCCGGGGCGACAGGCCGAACAGGCCCTGGCCGTCCACCACCTGGTCCACCAGCAAGGTGCGGTGCGCGGTGCTGTGGAACACGCCGAGCTTGCCGGACGCATCCAGGGCGATGAAGCCCTTGCGACGCTCTTCGGCAGTGATTTCAACGATGGGCGTGCTGCCCATCTGGAAGGTGCGGATCTGCTTCAGGCGTTGCTCGCCATCCGGGTCGCGGGCCATGAACCATTGGGCCAGGCCGCCCCTGGAATCGCCGATGATCAGCGAGATACCGCCCACCAGTTGGGTGGCGGCGGTGACTTGCGCCTCGCCGTTTTCCAGCAGCTTGTAGCGGCCGTTGAGGCTGCGGTCGCGCAGGCTGAACACGTCGGCTTGGGCACGACCGTTGATCACGTACAGCCACTGCTGACGCGGGTCGACGAAGATGTGCTTCACCGGCTCGGTCATCTGCGGCAGCTCGATACGCTTCTGCTCGCTGGTGATTTCACCGGTCATCATGTTCTCTTCGCTGGTCAGCGACAGCACATTGAGTTGCGACCCGGTGGAGCCCACCAGCATCAGCGTGGTATCGGTGGCATTGAGGCTGACATGCTCCAGCGCCCCGCCCGCCTCGTTCACCGCGATCGGCGCTTCGCCGTAGGGGTACTCGATGGCCGGGTTGATGGTTTTCTTGCCATCCGGATAACTGACTTTATAGGTGTGACGGAACACCAGCGCCTGGCCATTGGACAGCCCTACCGCCACCAATGGGTGACCGGGCTGGTCTTCGCCGATGGAGGTTACGCTGGCACCGGCCGGAACCGGCAGATCGACGCGCTTGAGCTCAGCGCCACTGTCGATGTCGAAAAACAGCACCTGGCCCTTGTCGGAAACACGCATGGCCACCTGGTTCTGCTCTTCCAGGGAGATCATCAGCGGCTTGCCGGCGTCCTGCATCCAGGCGGGGGTAATCGCGTCTTTGGCCGTCAGGCTGGCCCCCTGGAACAGGGGCGCGACGACGTAGGCCAGGAAAAAGAAAATCAGGGTGATCGCCCCCAGCACGGCGAGGCCGCCAACGAGCACATACCAACGGGTGAGGCGATCCTTGAGCGCGCGAATGCGGCGCTTGCGTTGCAACTCAGGCGTATTGAAATCAATTCGCTTGGGGGGATTTGTAGTCATGTTGGAATTGGCCAGATCATTCATTCGCACACCCTAGCGATCCTGTATGACAGAAAGATGACAGTGCAGTGACGCGACGAATCCGCCGCTGGCAGGACCAGCAGTGGATTGAGAATTCGAAATGCAGGGAGGCGGCCATTGCCGCCCCCCTGGGAGTCCTTAGGGGTTCACCCTAGACTCAGTTTGTTACTGCTTTGCGACAGAGCCGCCTTCCTGCAGACCCAAGTCAGCCAGTGCTTTTGCTGCGACCTTGGCTGGCAGTGGGATGTAGCCGTCTTTCACCACCACTTCCTGGCCCTGTTTGGACAGGACCAGCTTCACGAACTCGGCTTCCAGCGGGGCCAGAGGCTTGTTCGGGGCCTTGTTGACGTAGACGTACAGGAAACGGGACAGCGGGTACTTGCCGTTCAGGGCGTTTTCTTCGGTGTCTTCGATGAACTCGGTGCCGCCTTTCTTGGCCAGGGCCACGGTTTTCACGCTGGCCGTCTTGTAACCGATGCCCGAGTAACCGATGCCGTTCAGCGAGGAGCTGATCGACTGCACGACCGAAGCCGAGCCCGGTTGTTCGTTCACGTTAGCCTTGTAGTCGCCTTTGCACAGGGCTTCTTCCTTGAAGTAGCCGTAGGTGCCGGATACCGAGTTACGACCGAACAGTTGCACCGGCTTGTTGGCCAGGTCGCCGGTCACACCCAGGTCACCCCAGGTTTTCACATCGGTTTTGGCGCCGCACAGACGGGTGGACGAGAAGATCGCATCGACCTGTTCCATGGTCAGGTGCTGGATCGGGTTGTCCTTGTGCACGAAGACAGCCAGGGCGTCCACGGCCACCGGGATAGCGGTTGGCTTGTAGCCGTACTTCTGCTCGAAGGCCGCCAGTTCGGTGTCCTTCATCTTGCGGCTCATAGGGCCCAGGTTGGAGGTGCCTTCAGTCAGCGCAGGTGGCGCGGTGGCCGAGCCGGCGGCTTGAATCTGGATGTTGACGTTCGGGTATTCTTTTTTGTAGTTCTCGGCCCACAGGGTCATGAGGTTGGCCAGGGTATCGGAGCCGACGCTGGACAAGTTGCCCGACACACCGGTGGTCTTGGTGTAGCTCGGGATAGCAGGGTCAACAGCGGCAACCGCGTTGGCAGTCGCAACGCCAGCAGCGACAAAAGTCATTGCCGCCATCAAACGCTTCAGTTTCATGCCTTACTCCTAGCAGATAGAGTGTGTTAAGTCGGGGGCCAAGTATCGGCAGGCCGTATGAACACTCTATGGCTGAAATATGACAATTGGATGAAAGGCCATCATCGCTTCATCGCCGGCACGCCGGCGATGAACAAGACGGATCAACGCCCCTTCTTCCAGAGGTAGGCCCCCAGCACGATCCCGACCCCACACAGCACCGCCACGTAGTACGCCGGCCCCATCGGGCTTTCCTTGAGCAGCAGGCTGACCACCATCGGCGTCAGGCCACCGAAAATGGCGTAGGCGACGTTATAGGAGAAAGACAGGCCGCTGAAACGCACCACGGGTGGGAAAGCCTTGACCATCACGTACGGCACCGCGCCGATGGTGCCGACCAGCAGGCCGGTCAGGGCATACAGCGGGAACAGCCAGTCAGGATGGTCGGCCAGGCTGTGGTAGAAGGTCCAGGAACTGGCGAGCAGGGCCGCGCAGCCAAATACGAATACGCGGCCTGCGCCGAAGCGATCCGCCAATGCCCCGGCAATGATGCAACCAAAGCTCAACATTACAATGGCCACGCTGTTGGACTGCAGGGCCGTGGTCGGAGAGAAGTGGTAGACCGTCTGCAACACGGTTGGCGTCATCAGGATCAGCACCACGATGCCGGCCGACAGCAGCCAGGTCAGCAACATGGAAATAACGATTGCCCCGCGATGGTCGCGCAACACCGCACGCAGCGGCACTTCTTCGGCCAGCGCCTTGCGCTGTTGCAGTTCGGCGAACACCGGGGTTTCGTGCAACCAACGGCGCAGGTACACCGAGAACAGACCGAACACACCACCGAGCAGGAACGGGATCCGCCAGGCGTAATCCGACACCTCCACCGGGGTGTAAAGGCTATTGATCGCCGTGGCGACCAGCGACCCCAGGAGAATGCCCGCCGTCAGACCGCTGGTCAGGGTGCCGCAGGCGTAGCCGATATGCCGCTGCGGTACGTGTTCGGAAACGAAGACCCAGGCGCCCGGCACTTCACCGCCAATCGCCGCGCCCTGGATCACCCGCATCAACAGCAACAGGATCGGCGCCCACAGGCCGATCTGCGCGTAGGTCGGCAGCAAGCCCATGATCAGGGTCGGCACCGCCATCATGAAAATGCTCAGGGTGAACATCTTCTTGCGCCCCAGCAGGTCACCGAAGTGCGCCATCACGATGCCGCCCAGCGGCCGTGCCAGGTAGCCCGCGGCAAAGATGCCGAAGGTCTGCATCAGGCGCAGCCACTCGGGCATGTCGGCCGGGAAGAACAGCTTGCCCACCACCGTGGCGAAGAACACGAAAATGATGAAGTCGTAGAACTCCAGCGCGCCGCCCAGGGCGGACAGCGATAAAGTCTTGTAGTCATTGCGGGTCAGCGGTCGTGCGGGTTGGGTCGGCTGCGCGATGCTCGAAGGCGCTGTGGTCATGGCAAGGCTTCTCTTTATAGACGGATCTGCAACCTCGACAACGCTGGCCGGGGCTTGGGCAGGACCGGCACGATAACAAATTGTTCGAAAAAGCACATAGAGGTGCGTATTTGACGGTCAAAATGAGAACCGGACGGTCGTCTCGGAGTCTATCGACCGATATACTCGGGGTCTTGCGACAGTTTCAAGGGTTGCTGTGCGAAAACGCCTGCCGGGATTCAGGCGGTTTCGCAGAGTTTCCCTTCAGGCGCCTTACGAAAAACGTGACGAACAGAGTATGTTCGGGGCTGAATCGTTTTTCTTCAGACGGCTATTCACCTTGAAAGACAATGAGAGTCACGGGTCAGAGGCACCCCCGGCATGATAGAGCTCGAACAAGAAGATCCAATCCCGCAGGGCGACCTGGCCTTGCAAATCACCGCGCTGCCGCGTGAAACCAACGGTTTCGGCGATATCTTCGGCGGCTGGCTGGTGGCCCAGATGGACCTGGCGGGCACCGCGATGGCCAGCAAGGTCGCCGGCGGTCGCGTCGCCACCGTCGCCATCGACCGCATGGCGTTCCTGGTTCCGGTCGCGGTGGGCGCCCAGTTGTCCTTCTACACCCAGGCGCTGGAAATCGGCCGCAGCTCGATCCAGATGATGGTCGAGGTCTGGAGCGACGATCCACTGTCCAGCGAGTGGCGTAAAGTCACGGAAGCCGTGTTTGTGTTCGTCGCCATCGACGGCAGTGGCCGCACCCGTTCGGTTCCGCCACGCGCACGTTAAACACAGCCCCTGTTTTGCGGTCCATTGCAGTCCTGTTCCCGATAGAGAGTGGCCCCATGAGCACGCCCAACGTTGAAGCCGTGAAGCTGGATGAACTGAATTGCTGGCGCATTCGCCACGGTCAGGCCGAATTGCTGGTCGCTCAGCAAGGGGCGCACATCCTCAGTTATCAACTGGCCGGGCAACCGCCGCTGATCTGGCTCAACGACGAAGCCGTGTTCAAGACCGGCAACAACATCCGTGCTGGCGTGCCGGTGTGCTGGCCGTGGTTCGGCAACCTGTTGCGCAACCCTCAGGGTGTTCAGGCCATGCGCACCAGCAGCGAGCCGCCCACGGCCCATGGTTTTGTCCGGGCAACGGACTGGGCGTTGCGGGGCATCGAAGCCGAAGGCGAAAGCCTGAAGGTGGAATTCACTCTGCCCTACCCCGAAGGTGGCTTTGCCGGGTGGCCGCATCGGGTGGACCTGACGCTGGGCATTCGTCTGGACGAGCAGCTGCACATCGACCTGACCAGCCATAACCAGGGCACCGACACGGTCACCCTCAGCCAGGCACTGCACACGTATTTCGCCGTCAGCGATGTGCGCAAGGTGCATGTCGAAGGGCTGGACGGCCTGACCTACATCGAGACACTGGAAGACTGGACAACCAAGCCACAGACCGGTGACCTGCACTTTACCGGCGAGACCGACCGGATCTACCTCGACACCCCGCCCAAGCTGGGCATTGTCGATCCTGCCTGGGAGCGGCGCATCCAGCTGACCAGCCGAGGGTCGCGCTCGGCGGTGATCTGGAATCCGTGGGTGGACCGCGCGGCCGCCTTCAGTGACATGGCGGACGATGGCTGGCAACGCATGCTGTGCATCGAGACCGCGAACGTGATGGACGATGTGGTGACACTGGCGCCGGGGGCGAGTCACACCCTGGGCGTGAGTATCAACAGCCGCCCCCTGTAATCCCTCAAAGTGTGGGAGCGAGCCTGCTTGCGAAGAGGCCATCACATCCGCCATTCATCTTGGCGGTGATGACGCCACCGCGAGCAGGCTCGCTCCCACCCTTTTAATGCCTAAAGATCAGATTCCTTCACCACTCGCACCTTCGCCGCATCCAGCGCATAGGCCGCATCGGCCAGATCATTGTTGACCGTCTCGATCTTCAACGTGCCGGTCACCCACAACGGCGTATAGATGTCGTTGAGCTTCAAACCCTGTGGATAGCGCACCAGCACCAGCTGGTTGGGCGGCGGAGGCGGCACATGGATGCAGGCGCCGGGGTATGGCACGAGGAAAAACAGCGTACTGCGCCCCTTGGCGTCGGACTCCAGCGGCACCGGGTAACCGCCGATGCGAATGCGCTTGTCGTTCATCGAAGGCACGGTTTTGGTCGAGTACATCACCGCCGGCAGGCCTTTGCTCTGCTTCATGCCACCCTTTTGGGTAAAGGTGCCATCGGCTTCGGGTGAGTTGTGATCGATTTCGGGCATGGCCTCGAGGGCTTTCTGGTCGGACTTGGGCATCAATTCGAGCCAGTCGGTTTCCGGCAGTTCGCCAGCATGGGCAAGGCCCGAACCCAGTAGAACAAGAGTCAACAAAAGACGGCGCATGAAGGTGCTCGGCAAGGGGGAGGACGTTACGACGCCGAGCATTCTAGCCCTCCCCGCGCATTTGTCAGAGAGGGCTTTGTCGCTTGAATCAGTTCTTTTTGATCAGGCCGTAGATCACCAGCAGGACCACCGCGCCGACCAGCGCGCCGATTAAACCGGCCCCCTGACCTGCCTGGTAGATGCCCAGGGCCTGGCCGCCATAAGTGGCTGCCAACGAACCGCCAATACCGAGCAGGATGGTCATGATCCAGCCCATGCTGTCATCGCCCGGTTTCAGGAACCGCGCAAGCAGGCCGACGATCAAGCCGATAAAGATGGTTCCAATAATTCCCATGGCACTTCCCTCTTGTTTGGTAGATAGAAGCCTAGTCAGACTTTGGCATCCTGCCATGAGAGAACGGCGGGCCCCCAATGGTTCCGCCGCTGCCACGTGAAACCGGATTTACTCGGCGATGAGCGCTTCGACCTTGAGGATCTGCGCGGCCAGCGTTTCGCGATCGGCACAACGCAGGTTGGCGTGACCGACCTTGCGTCCGGCCTTGAACGCCTTGCCGTAGTGGTGCAGATGGCAATCGGCGATGGCCAGGACTTTCTCCGCTTCCGGCACTTTACCGATGAAGTTGAGCATCGCGCTCTCGCCGACCTTGGCCGTCGAACCCAGCGGCAGGCCGGCCACGGCCCGCAGGTGATTCTCGAACTGGCTGCATTCGGCGCCTTCGGTGGTCCAGTGCCCGGAGTTGTGCACGCGGGGCGCGATTTCGTTGGCCTTGAGGCCGCCATCGACTTCGAAGAACTCGAACGCCATCACGCCGACGTAATTCAGTTGCTTGAGCACGCGGCTGGAATAGTCCTCGGCCAGGGCTTGCAACGGGTGATCGGTGCTGGCCACGGACAGTTTGAGGATGCCGCTGTCGTGGGTGTTGTGCACCAGCGGGTAGAACTTCGTTTCGCCATCGCGAGCACGCACGGCGATCAGCGACACCTCGCCGGTGAACGGTACGAAGCCTTCCAGCAGGCAGGCGACGCTGCCCAGCTCGGCAAACGTACCGACCACATCTTCAGGCGTACGCAGGACTTTCTGACCCTTGCCGTCGTAACCCAGGGTGCGTGTTTTCAGCACGGCGGGCAGACCGATGGACGCGACCGCGGCGTCCAGATCGGCTTGCGACTGGATGTCGGCGAACGCCGGTGTCGGAATCCCCAGGTCCTTGAACATGCTTTTTTCGAACCAGCGATCACGGGCGATGCGCAGGGCGTCGGCGCTCGGGTAGACCGGGACGAATTGCGACAGGAACGCCACGGTTTCAGCCGGCACGCTTTCGAACTCGAAGGTCACCAGATCGACTTCATCGGCGAGCTGGCGCAGGTGATCCTGATCGCCGTAGTCGGCGCGCAGGTGTTCACCCAACGCGGCGGCACAGGCATCCGGCGCGGGGTCCAGGAAAGCGAAGTTCATACCCAGCGGAGTGCCCGCCAGCGCCAACATGCGACCCAACTGGCCGCCACCGATTACACCGATCTTCATCGTCAACAACCTCAGGCGATACGTGGGTCTGGATTGTCCAGCACGCTGTCTGTCTGTTCGGTACGGAAGGTTTTCAACACCGTGTGGAACTGCGGGTGCTTGGCGCCCAGGATGCTCGCCGACAACAGCGCGGCGTTGATCGCGCCCGCCTTGCCGATGGCCAGGGTAGCAACCGGGATACCTGCGGGCATCTGCACGATGGACAGCAACGAATCGACGCCCGAGAGCATCGACGACTGCACCGGCACGCCCAGCACCGGCAGGTGGGTCTTGGCCGCACACATGCCTGGCAGGTGGGCTGCGCCACCGGCACCGGCGATGATCACCTCGATGCCACGCGCTTCGGCCTCTTCGGCGTACTGGAACAGCAGGTCCGGGGTGCGGTGGGCGGACACCACCTTCACTTCATAGGGGATGCCGAGCTTTTCCAGCATATCGGCGGTGTGGCTAAGGGTGGACCAATCGGACTTGGAGCCCATGATCACGCCAACCAATGCACTCATCGTCGTGCCTCTTCTCTCTGGCGCCCGCAGGCGCGTCAAAAACAATAAGCCACGCAAAATGCGTGGCTTGAATTGTACGAAAAATGGCCGGAAGGACCGGCCGAAGGCCGCGCAGTATACCGCAATACGGCAGATAAACAGCCCCTGTTTCGACCATCTGTCATTTGCCGCAAAAGCACCGATTATTGACTCAAAGGTCAACAGATGAAGGGCCTCAACAGCATCCGGCCGATCGGATGAACATATCAACTACATCAGTAAATTGCCTGATTAACCATTGCTAAAAAACACCCACTTCGGCAACAGCCGGAAATAGACAAGCACTCGCTAACTCTTAACTTCAACGTTAACTTTCAGCGCACAACAAACAATAAATCCACATGAACTTAATCTACAACCCGAACGAACCTGATTATGATCAACAAGTCCATAAAGAAAAACGACATCACTATTTTCGCCCTTATTCACAATGATGTTCCAGCGGACATCAGGAGAAGTATCTACCCTGACTACCTGGGCCACCTGGTCGCCGAACTGGAGGGTTTCACCGGGAGAAAGTTCAATATCGTACTGGGCTCCGGAGAACCTTACAGCAGCTTCAACTATAAAGACAAAGACCCGATGAACGTGCTGAAAAAGTGGGAGAGCCTGGGTTATACATACTTGAAGGAAGCCGAATCAAAAGGTTTCGCCGCCCATCCTTTAAGTCAGGTCATTCTGCTCACCCATCACGACATCAATGAACGTACAGCGGGAGCGGCACTTCTTTACCCACCCCATCACACCGGAAAGTTTGCGATTTCATCCTTGAGCAGGTATTTGAACGTCGGCCATGAAATTGGCCACTTGCTGGGCGCAAAACATGACGACGCCGAAGTTCAGTACAACGGCTGGTGGTGTGAGACCTACATGATCGCCGAACCCAACAAGGCCAGGTCCACGTGTTACACGTTCAGCCCGGCCAATCGGCAAGCGATCAAGCACTATCTGTCTAGCCAGGATTGATGATTGAACGGCGCTGCGGGTCGCGCCATCCCACAGGTTATTGATTGGCGCTCGCCGCCCCACCCTCAAGCTTGCGCCACAACAAACGCACGTTGGCCTTGCGCACCAATGCGCAGCGGTACAGACGAATCTCCAGGGGCACGTGCCACTGCGGCCCGCCGCAGACCACCAGCTCGCCGCGCGCCAGTTCGGCCCGCACGCTCAATTGCGGCACCCAGGCGATACCCAGGCCTTCCAGCGCCATGCTCTTGAGGCTGTCGGCCATGGCCGTTTCGTAGACGGTGGTGAACCGCAGCGCCCGCTGACGCAACAGCACATTCACCGAGCGCCCGAGAAACGCACCGGCGCTGTAGGCCAGCAGCGGCACGCTGCCCTCGCCTTCCAGATCGAACAATGGCTTGCCCTCGGCATCCGCCGCGCAGACCGGCAGCATCTCGGTGTGCCCCAGATGCAGCGAAGGAAAGATTTCCGGGTCCATCTGCATCGCTGCATCCGGGTCATAGAACGCCAGCATCAGGTCGCAGCCCCCCTCACGCAACGCATGCACCGCGTCACCCACGTTGGTCGCGACCAACCGCGTCGCGATGTTCAGCCCTTCATTGCGCAATTGCGCGATCCAGCGTGGGAAAAACCCCAGCGCCAGGGAGTGCGCAGCCGCGACCTGCATCACTTCGCCCTGCCCGCCTTCCAGATGATGGAGGTGACGCAACACTTCGCCGAGTTGTTCCACCACCGTTCGCGCGGTGACCAGGAACAACTGCCCCGCCGCTGTCAGTTCGATCGGCGTACGCGAGCGGTTGACCAGTTGCAGCCCCAGCGCGGCTTCGAGGCTGCGGATTCGGCGGCTGAACGCCGGCTGGGTCACGAAACGGCGCTCGGCCGCCTGGGAAAAGCTGCGGGTGGCGGCCAGGGCGCTGAAATCTTCCAGCCATTTACTTTCCAGATTCATCAGGTCCTCCCGGACACGCACCAATTTGGGTCGCACGCTCGCCGCAATCGCGGCGTCACACCGTCATTATGCCGAATATGCATAGGGCAGTGTTTAACAGCATTGGCTCTGCATTCTCCACAAGCCTAGCATTTGCGGTGTTCCGGCACAGACCGGGTCCATATCGAGATGATTTCCGTCATGTCCTCCGCTGCATCATTCCGCACAGAAAAAGACCTGCTTGGCGTACTCGAAGTACCGGCTCAAGCGTATTACGGCATCCAGACCCTGCGAGCGGTGAACAACTTCCGTCTCTCCGGCGTCCCGATTTCGCATTACCCGAAGCTGGTGGTCGGTCTGGCCATGGTCAAACAGGCCGCTGCTGACGCCAACCGCGAGCTGGGTCACCTCAGCGAAGCCAAGCACGCAGCCATCAGCGAAGCCTGTGCCCGTCTGATCCGCGGCGATTTCCACGAAGAATTCGTGGTGGACATGATTCAGGGCGGCGCTGGCACTTCAACCAACATGAATGCCAACGAAGTCATCGCCAACATCGCACTGGAGGCCATGGGTCACCAGAAAGGCGAGTATCAGTACCTGCACCCGAACAACGACGTGAACATGGCGCAGTCGACCAACGACGCCTACCCGACGGCGATCCGCCTGGGCCTGCTGCTGGGTCACGACACCCTGCTGGCCAGCCTCGACAGCCTGATCCAGGCCTTCGCCGCCAAGGGTCAGGAATTCAGCCACGTGCTGAAGATGGGCCGCACCCAGCTGCAAGACGCCGTGCCGATGACGCTCGGCCAGGAATTCCGTGCGTTCGCCACCACCCTGGGCGAAGACCTGGCACGCCTCAAGACCCTGGCACCGGAGCTGCTGACCGAAGTGAACCTGGGCGGGACCGCCATCGGCACCGGCATCAACGCCGACCCGCGTTATCAGCACCTGGCCGTTCAGCGCCTGGCCACCATCAGCGGTCACCCGCTGGTGCCGGCGGCCGACCTGATCGAAGCCACGTCCGACATGGGCGCCTTCGTCCTGTTCTCCGGCATGCTCAAGCGCACTGCGGTGAAGCTGTCGAAGATCTGCAACGACCTGCGCCTGCTGTCCAGCGGCCCACGCACCGGCATCAACGAAATCAACCTGCCGGCGCGTCAGCCAGGCAGTTCGATCATGCCCGGCAAGGTCAACCCGGTGATTCCGGAAGCCGTCAACCAGGTGGCCTTCCAGGTCATCGGCAACGACCTCGCGCTGACCATGGCAGCCGAAGGCGGCCAACTGCAGTTGAATGTGATGGAGCCGCTGATCGCCTTCAAGATCCTCGACTCGATCCGCCTGCTGCAACGCGCCATGGACATGCTGCGCGAGCACTGCATCACCGGCATCACCGCCAACGAAGCACGCTGCCGCGAACTGGTCGAGCACTCGATCGGCCTGGTCACCGCGCTGAACCCGTACATCGGCTATGAAAACGCCACCCGCATCGCCCGTATCGCCCTTGAAAGCGGCCGCGGCGTGCTGGAACTGGTGCGTGAAGAAGGCTTGCTCGACGACGCGATGCTCGACGACATCCTGCGCCCGGAAAACATGATTGCTCCACGTCTGGTGCCGTTGAAGGCCTGATCAGACGCAACACATGCAGTACCGCTCACCAGGTCGAGGGACTAGACACCTCTCACCTTTTGAGGGCCTGGGGATCATTCCCCAGGCCCTTTTTTTTAAGTGTTTTAGCATACCCGCTCCAACCCAAAGCAACACCGCTTAAACAACTTGCACCACAAGCGTGCAGACGGGCCCCGCACTGATCGGTATAGTGCGGCCCCTTCTTCGCGTGGACGGTCGTCGGTAGCGAGACCCCAAACCAAGCGAAACCCGAACTAACAACAAACCCGCGATTTGGATCCGGGACGAACCTTCGACTCGCCTGTTTTGCCGTGCGCAAGCGGGTGTAACACGATGTTTCTGACCGACCAGCATTTGCTCACATAAAAACAGCGAGGAATACGCCATGCTCGAAGTCATCAACGACTTCCTCTCAGGGAAAGTACTGATCGTGCTCATTGTCGGGCTCGGGAGTTACTTCACGATCCGCTCGCGTTTCGTTCAACTGCGTCACTTCTTCCACATGTTCGCGGTGTTCCGCGACAGCCTCAAAAGCAGCGCCGGCCAGCTCAGTTCGTTCCAGGCCCTGATGCTCAGCCTGGCCGGCCGAGTCGGTGCGGGCAACATCGCCGGGGTCGGCATCGCCGTGACCTTGGGTGGCCCTGGTGCAGTGTTCTGGATGTGGGTGACCGCGCTGGTCGGCATGTCCAGCAGCTTTTTCGAATGCGCCCTGGGCCAGCTCTACAAGCGCTGCGACTCCGAAGGCCAGTTCCGTGGCGGCCCGTCCTACTACATCGAGCACGGCCTGCAAAAACGCTGGCTGGGCATGATCATGGCGTTCCTGTTGCTGGTGACCTTCGGGTTTGCCTTCAACGGCCTGCAATCCCACGCCGTGACCCACTCGCTGAACAACGCCTTCGGCTTCGACACCACCTGGACCGGCCTGGCGCTGGCGGTGTTGCTGGGCCTGGTGTTCATTGGCGGGATCAAGCGCATCGCCAAGGTCGCCGACCTGCTGGTGCCGGTGAAAACCCTGGTGTACATCGGCGTGACCATCTACGTGATTGTGCTGCAATTCGACCACGTACCCGCCATGCTGATGACCATCGTCAAAAGCGCGTTCGGCCTGGATCAGGCCTTTGGTGGCCTGATCGGCAGCGCCATCGTCATGGGCGTCAAGCGCGGCGTGTTCGCCAACGAAGCCGGTCTGGGCAGTGCGCCGAACGTGGCGGCCGTGGCGTCGGTCGAGCACCCGGTGGCACAAGGCGTGGTCCAGGCGTTCAGCGTGTTCCTCGACACCTTTGTGATCTGCACCTGCACCGCGCTGCTGATCCTGCTCTCGGGCTTCTACACCCCGGGCTTCGAAGGCGACGGCATTGCCCTGACCCAGAACTCGCTCGCTGCGGTCGTCGGCGACTGGGGCCGGATGTTCATCTCGGTCGCACTGGCCTTGTTCGTGTTCACTTCGATCCTCTACAACTACTACCTGGGCGAGAGCAACCTGCGCTTCCTGATCGGTGAAAACCGCAAGGCGCTGATCGGCTACCGCACTCTGGTACTGGCGCTGATCTTCTGGGGCGCCATCGAAAACCTCGGCACCGTGTTCGCGTTCGCCGACATCACCATGACCCTGCTGGCGTTCGTGAACCTGATTGCGCTGTTCCTGTTGTTCAAGGTCGGCATGCGCATCCTGCGCGACTACGATGACCAGCGTGCTGCCGGCATCAAGACGCCTGTGTTCGATTCGAGCAAGTTCGCGGACCTGGATCTCGACCTGAACGCATGGCCGGCGAATCCACCGGCGACCGCGCCGAAGGCCGAGCCGCAAGGCGTACCCGCAGCGCAACGCTGATCGGTTAAAGTGCAAATCCCCCGGTAGCAGCGGCGGTGCGACGATTCGCGAGCAAGGCGAATCGGCGCACCGCCGCTGCCACAAAAGGACGTCATTGTTCACGGAGCAGCCCTATGAATTCCTCAACCTACCCTGCCGCCCAACACGTCATGGTGCTCTACACCGGTGGCACCATCGGCATGCAGGCCAGTGCCAACGGTCTGGCCCCGGCATCCGGTTTCGAAGCGCGGATGCGCGAGTACCTGCACGGCCAGCCTGGCCTGGTAGTGCCGCCGTGGCGTTTTCGCGAGATGTCGCCGCTGATCGACAGCGCCAACATGTCCCCGGCGTACTGGCAACAATTGCGCGAGGCCGTGGTCGACGCGGTGGACGTGCAGGGTTGTGACAGCGTGCTGATCCTGCACGGCACCGATACCCTGGCCTACAGCGCGGCGGCCATGAGTTTTCAGTTGCTCGGCTTGCAGGCCCGCGTCTGCTTTACCGGTTCGATGCTCCCGGCCGGCGTGCCTGACAGCGATGCCTGGGAGAACCTCGGCGGCGCCCTGGTTGCTCTGGGCCAGGGCCTGGCGCCGGGCGTGCACCTGCATTTCCATGGTGAAATGCTCGACCCGACCCGTTGCGCGAAGGTGCGCAGTTTCGGTCGGCACCCGTTCAAGCGCCTGGAGCGTCAGGGCGGAGGCTCGAAGGCCGCTTCCCTGCCGGCCGCGCTGAACTACAACCAGCCCAGACAGCTGGCAAAGGTCGCGGTATTGCCACTGTTTCCCGGCATTGGCGCCGAACAGCTCGATGGCGTACTGAACAGCGGCATCCAGGCCCTGGTGCTGGAATGCTACGGCAGCGGCACGGGGCCAAGTGACAACCCGGCGTTCCTCGCCGCGCTGGCGCGGGCGCGCGACAACGGTGTGGTGGTGGTCGCGGTCACACAGTGCCATGAAGGTGGCGTGGAACTGGACGTGTACGAGGCGGGCAGTCGGTTGCGCGGTGTCGGCGTGCTGTCCGGTGGCGGCATGACCCGCGAAGCGGCGTTCGGCAAGCTGCATGGGTTGCTGGGCGCCGGGCTGGATACTGCGCACGTTCGCCAACTCGTCGAACTCGACCTGTGCGGCGAATTGACCTGATCCCACACAAAACCCGTGGGGGCGAGCCCGCTCGCGAAAGCGTTCTGGCATTCGGCAAACGGGTGGCCTGATTGGCCGCCTACGCGAGCCGGCTCGCCGCCACAGGATCAGCGGTGGGCACATAATTTGCTCACTTTTCCAGCAAACCCAAGGCTGGAAGCCGCCATGCTCCACTCCCACCTCACCACCCTCAACGCGGTCTCCCTGGTGCTCAACGCCTTCAAGGCCGACGGCTTGTCCAGCGAGGCGCTGCTGGCCGGCAGTGGCATCAGCACCGCCGACCTGAGCCGGGCCGACACGCGCATCACCACCAACCAGGAGATGCAGGTGTGTGCCAATGCGGTGGCGCTCAAGCGCGACATTGGCCTGGAACTGGGCCGGCGGATGCACGTTTCGTCCTACGGCATGCTCGGTTATGCGCTGCTCACCAGTGCCACCTTCGGTGACGCTTTGCGCCTGGCGATGCGCTATCCGGCGCTATTGGGAACAGTTTTCGAGCTGCGCCTGGAGGAAGACGACGAGTATGTCTGGTTCGCCGCCGCCGACTACCGCGAAAGCCCGGCCATGGCCGTGTTCAATGCCGAATTCTGCCTGGTGTCGTTGAAAGTCATCTGCGACGACCTGCTCGGTCACCCGCTGCCGCTGCGGGTCGCGCGCTTCGAACATGCCGCGCCCGACTATCGGGCGACCTACGCCGATCACTTCGAGTGCCCGCTGAGCTTCGGCGCCCACGACAATGCCTTCGCCTTCGACAAGCGCTGGCTTGACCAACCCTTGCCGCTGGCCGACGTCATCACCCATCAGGCCATGGCCGAACGTTGCCGCAAGCAGAATACCGAGTTCACCGGACGCCAGGCGTGGCTGGGGCGGATTCGCCAACTGCTCAGCGCGCAGCTGAATGCGGCACCCGGCCTCGACGGCCTGGCCGAACAGATGAAATGCTCCACCCGAACCTTGCGCCGGCATCTCAAGGACATGGGTTGCAGCTATCAGGAACTGCTCGACGAATTGCGTTTCGAACAAGCCAAGCAAATGCTCTGCGAGGATCAGATGCCGATCTATCGGATCGCCGAGGCGCTGGGTTTCAGCGAGACCGCGAGTTTTCGTCACGCCTTCGTGCGCTGGAGCGGGGTGGCGCCGAGTCAGTTTCGGCCCTGAAGGATCGATTGCCTGAGATGCCGTCATCGCGAGCAGGCTCGCTCCCACAGGGGCGGCGCGGTCATTGTGGGAGCGAGCCTGCTCGCGATAGTGGCCTAAAGAACGCCGAGGGAAGGGGCGAATTTCGGTCAACTATTTTGGCCACATCAATCCCCTTTTGGCCTTTCCTGCCGTTTTCCAAAACCGCCGGCACCGCAAGACTGTGTTCAACCGAATCAGCCTGCGGAGAACAAGAAATGCTGACGATCTATTCGGATGATCATCACCTGCACCACGGCCGTTGCGAATTGATCGACGGGCAACTCAAGCCCTGCTTCGAAATGCCCTCGCGCGCCGACCACGTTCTGCAACGGGTCAGGAACCAGAACCTTGGCGCCGTCGAAGCCCCCAAGGACTTCGGGCTCGAACCGATTGCCCGCGTCCACAGCCGCGAGTACCTCGATTTCTTCAAAGGCGCCTGGGCACGCTGGACCGAGTTCAACACCGACGGCGACTTGCTGCCCTACACCTGGCCGGCCCGCACCCTGCGCGCGATCAAGCCCAAAAGCCTGCACGGCGAGCTCGGCTACTACAGCTTCGACGGTGGCGCCCCGATCACCGCCGGTACCTGGCAAGCCGCGTACAGCGCAGCACAAGTGGCACTGACTGCACAGGCACACATCCAGGGCGGCGCTCATAGTGCCTTCGCCCTGTGCCGCCCGCCGGGACATCACGCCGCCAGCGATGTGATGGGCGGTTATTGCTACCTCAACAACGCCGCCATCGCGGCCCAGGCGTTCCTCGATCAGGGCCGCCGGAAGGTTGCAATCCTCGACGTCGACTATCACCACGGCAACGGCACGCAATCGATTTTCTATGAGCGCAACGACGTGCTCTTCACCTCGATCCACGGCCATCCGGAAGCCGAATTTCCGTTTTTCCTGGGCTTTGACGATGAGCTGGGCGACGGCGCGGGCGAAGGCTTCAACTTCAACTATCCATTGCCCGCCGGCAGCGGCTGGGACACCTGGAGCGCCGCACTGGAGCAGGCCTGCAAGGAGATCGAGCGCTACGGCGCCGACGTCATCGTCGTTTCCCTGGGGGTCGATACGTTCAAGGACGATCCGATCTCGCAATTCAAACTCGACAGCCCGGATTACCTGGCCATGGGCGAGCGCATCGCCGGCCTCGGCAAGCCCACCTTGTTCGTGATGGAAGGCGGTTATGCGGTCGAGGAAATTGGCATCAATGCCGTAAACGTGCTCGAAGGCTTCGAACGCGCTCGGGGGCAGTAACCCGCTGCACCAGCCCCCACGTTCGTACCACGCGAAAACCGAAGACCCGCCCAGCCGCGGGTCTTTTTTTGCCTGCAATATTTATCTACCGCCAGGCAGCGGTGACGGCCCGATAACGTCTCCCGACCCAGCGCTGTGCCCTCTACAGCCGCTCGCACATTCAGGAGACCAGCATGTCCGAAACCACCTTCCAGAAAGAACTGGATTTACTGACCGAACTGGTCACCGGCCCTTCGATCAGTGAAGTCGCGGCTAATGTCCTGCGGCCCGCGCTGGCCGCGTTGTACCCGCAGCTCAAGATCAACCCGACGCTCGCCACCGTGGTCACCCCGACTTGGGTGATTACCGAAGACCGCGTGATCCCCGGGAGAAATCAGTTCGAGACCCTGACCAACGTTCTGGTACGCGTCGGGTATTCGCAGTCGAACGTGAACTACATCGATGGCGAACACTTTCTGACCCTGCACCCGGGCGACGAGCCGATGGTGAAGCTGGCGGTGAAAATCGATGCGATCGGCCACTTGATCAATTCACTTTCACCCCTGCTCTTCAACGCCTATCAACAGCAACAGCTCGATTACTGGAACCATGAGACCGGGCCCTCGACCCCGCGCTGGCATCAGCTCTCGCGGTCCCTGCAAGACATCTGGAACCTTGATCCGGCACTGACTTGGAGTGACGACGAAAAAGCCATCGCCCAGGCGGTGTTCAGCCAGCCGGATCGCGCCACCCGACGCGCCGGGGACAAATACCGGATCAAGGCCTGTCTGATCGATGTCGACGTCGTCGAAGACGGGGTGAGCAATCACTGGCGGATGATGGACCTCGCGGTGCTCGTAGGCACACTCGGCGAGCGTACCTTTGTGCTGACGCACTCCATCATCCAGGGCTTCGAACGGTATGACTCCATTGACGTGTTGGCTGAAAAACTGCAGTGCGGAGCCGATCTGCAATGGCGCCTGTATGAACCCGACGGCCATTTTTTCCACCACCAGGCCTGTGCCCTGATTGCACTGGAGATCGAAGCCATCGGTGGCTTGAATCAGGCTCAAGGCAAGTCATCGCCCAGCCTTTCGTTCGGCAAGCCTGCCCATCCCAGAAACTTCAAGGCCTCGCACGAAGCACCGTCGTCGCATTTCAGCAAGGTCCAGACCTTGTTGCCCAACTGGCTCAAAGAAGGCTCACCGGCGGACCTCACTCGCTACAGTCGGCACTTGATGGACCTCGCCAGTCTGCGTGAACAGGACGCCGGCAAAACCTTCCTCGACGGTGTGCCATCGCTGCGCGAGTTCACCTTGCAAAGCCTGCGCAAACAGATGCTCAAGGATCACCCCACCGCCACGGCCCTGAAACTCGAGGATATCGAACTGAGCATCACCAGTCTGGTCATCTACGGGACCTTCATCGTGCCCGGACAAACCCAGACCCTCACCCTGTCGCTGGTTGACCTGGCGCTGCAAAACCTGATCGGCCTGCCGACCGGCAACCGCGCGGTACGATTGACCCATGGTGAGGCGGCGCCGGACTGGATGACCCCCGCGTACCTGGAACAACTGGTGACCCAGGTGAACATCGGCGAGACCTACCCGGCGCTGATCAAACTCAAGTTGCTCAGTGACGCGCAGGAAACCGAACGCCGGCAAAACCTGTACAGCCGTCATCTGCGCATCCAGTTGCCGCTGCAAGCGCTGCAATACAAGCTCCGTAACCAGGCGGGCATCGACGAGCGTGGCTATCAGTATGTGCTCGCGGTCATGCAGGAAAACCCGGCGAACCGCTATGTCGACGGGCTGGAGATCGTCATTCGCCCGCTGGCGTTCGTCCACGGCGAAAACACCCAAAGCACGGCGGATAAAGTGGCCAACATATTCGTGATCGGGCCGCGACTCGCGACGAAAGGTCCCTGCCTGCTCTATCGACCGCTGCTCGACCACCCGTTGCTGCAATACCCGGGGGAGGCGAATCTGCTGTATGCGATCAAGCACAGCAAGACGCTGCGCCAATCGGTCCTGGCGTGGCTGCCGGACGGCGTGCGCTTCAACTATTCCCAATACGCCTTCCCCGGCGAATTGCCGTCCGTCTGGACCATCGGCCAGTGGCTGGTGGAGCCCACGTCGCTGCAGGGCAGGATGGCCAACGTGGCGTTCAGCGCGACCGCGCTGGAAAGTGAACCCCTTGCCGCACTGTTCAAGGCGAACGCCGACGCGATGATCACCCTGGCTGAACGCCAATCGGTGTCGAACGCCGAAGCCCGCTGGGCAACGCTCAAGCAAGGCGCGTGGATGCTGTTCAACATCGCCTTGCCGTTTCTCGGGCGTACCGTGGGCACCGCCGCCTGGATCTGGCAAATCATGGACGACCTGCAGCAGGCCACCGACGCCAGGGAAAATGACGACACGGAGGGCGCCTGGTCGGCCATGACCGACTTGCTGCTGACCCTCGGCATGGTGATCGCCCATCAAGCCGCCAGCGAGAAACCCTCCGCACGAACCGCCGAAGAGCATCCGGCCCTGCGCCCGGAGCCCCCGGCCTTACCCCGTCCGAAATCCAGCGTGACCCGCCTGCCCGACTGGCATTCGAGCCAGCCGCCGGCTGCGCATGAGTCCACGCTGCACAGCCTCGGCGCATTACCTGCCAAAAGCGTGGGGACATTGCTCGACGCGCTGAGCATCAGCGAGCCGGTTGGCCTGAAGGCGCCATCGCTCGACGCCGGCCCCCGGCAATACCTGCGGGGCCTCGGCAGCCAGTGGTACGCGAAAGTCGGTGAGCGCTGGTTCGAAGTCATGCTCAATGACAACGAGGATGTACAGATCGTCGACTCGCGCAAAACACCGGCGATCAAAGGGCCGCTGCTGGTGCACTCGGCCAGGGGGGAATGGTTCGTTGACCTGCGACTGCGTTTGCGCGGTGGCGGTCGCCGGCAGGCGCTCGTGCGCCAGAACCAGCAGCGCAAGGCAGAGTTGAGACAGAAGCTCGAAGCGTTCGATGGGCGAAAGCAGGCGCTGGAAGAGGAACTCGAGCGTGCAGAAAAAGCCGCCACGGACGATGACTACCAGGCCCTGATCGACACCCTGGATTCACATCTGGCGGCTTACAACACCTACATCGAACAACTCAAGGCGTTCAACGCCCTCGAGCCCATTCCGAATTATCGCCCGGTCCTGGTCAGTTGCCTGGACCTGCAGCTGGCGCTGACCCGCAAGTGGTTTGCCCGGCAGGATCGCGCATTCAGCCAGCGCATGCGCCAATCCCTTGCACTGCTGGACAACGAAACGGTCGAGAGCACCCAAACGCCGCGCCAGACGCATCAATCGACCAGCGACATGACGCAGCAATTCATCGACCGGATCGAATTCGCCCAGGCCCGGATCGATGAACTGACCCGACTGGGCAAGGACGCCAGCGAAATTGGCCGGGATTACGCGACGCACCTGCCGCGCTTCAACCTGCAGGACCTGAAGCTGTTCCAGATCAGCATTGCCCAGGAGCTTTGCCTCAACGACGGCGCGGCGGTGGACCTCGCGCCTGCCCGCCAGGCCATGGAGCAACTGGTCGATGACGCCGGTCTCACCATCCAGTCGTCTCTGGACCTTGCCGCCGACGGCGAAGCACTGGAGCTGCTGGACCGCATCGACGGTTTCAACGACCTGGTGGAGCAATTCGCCAACCTCGACCAGCGAATTGCCGACCTGGGACAGGAATTCCCGGAACAGTTGCTGAGCGCGCCACTGGCGCTCATGCGCGAACGAATCAAGGCGTTCAACGAACCCGCCAAGGCGCAACTCGCCGCCTTGTTGCAGGAGCGCAGATTGCTTGAACCGACGCCCGGGCCATCCCGGCCTGCGACGCCACGCCAGCGCATCATCAAGACCCGCTTCAAAGGCACCGTGTTCGGCACCCCGCGCGCGCGAGCGGCGGGCGAGGACCTGGACCTGTTTGACGTGACGTCGCCGCTGACGGGCAAGGTCATCGCGACGTTCCACGAGAAATCGCCCGGCAACTGGCTGGAGCATGTTGCCCCACGGCCCTCGCCAACGACCCGCCCCCCCCTGGAAATCAGCATTCAGCAAGGCCAGGCGCTGCTCGACCAGCTGCCAGCGTTTACCCGTCGAACCGAAAGCCACGCCAACCAGGCCGGACGCATTCCCGTGGAAATCGAGGAACTGTTCAATCAACAGGCACGGCGGATGACCGAAGCGGCCGATATCATCGAACAGGCGCTGACCGACCTGAACGCCACGGACGGCGGCCCGGTGTCGGCCGTCAATCTGGCCAGGCAGCTCAACGACGGGGCAACCGCCCTTCATGAACAGGGACGCCTTGCCCGAATCAACATGATCAAACGACAACCCCCGACCGCGGCCAGGGTGCAATGGCTGCATGCTCAGGGCCTGGTCGAAATTGTCAGGATCCCTGGCCGGCAGCGGCTCAAGGGGATTAAAAAGGACTTTCTCGAGGAGTACGAAATTCGCGTGCGAGACACCGCGACCAAGCCCGGGCCCAGCAAAGGCGCGGCCCTCTGGTACGCGCACTTTCATTATCCGAAGATCGACACCCCGGTGGACGGCTACACGGCAGCCCACCTGAAAACCGCCGTGCAACGCAAGTTGGGCGGAGGGTTTGACCTGCGAAAGGCCTCGTCGAACAACGAGATCATCGAGATCTATCGCAGCGAAATCAGCCCGCCATTGGCCCGGTCGCTGTTCCTGCCTGCGCCCAAGCCTTCCACGTCGAAAAGTTGAACGGCCCGGGCATCAGCGCCAGGCTTTTTTCAACCGCTTCACGGCAGCCCTGATGTCGGCTTCCGGCACCGCCGCGAAACCCAGGACCAGCCCGGCACGCTGGTCCAACGGCGTTTGCGAGTCCGGCAACCAGTAGCTGCTCAGCGCGTTGATCTCGACATCGACGTTGGCGGCGCTTTCGACCAAGGCTTGCTCGCGGGCCCGGGAGTCGACGCCAACCGTCAAATGCAGCCCGGCCACGACACTGGGCAGGCTGCCGATGCCCGGTATGTCGCGAGGCCAGTCGGCCAGGAGTGTATTGCGCCGGCTCAGGGCGGCGCGGCGCATCCGGCGGATGTGCCGCTGAAAATGCCCGGCGGCCATGAACTCGGCCATCACCGCCTGGGTACTCACTTCCGAATGCCGGACATCCACCGCGCGCCGCTGTGAAAACGCATCCACCAACCCTGGCGGCAACACCAGATACCCCAGGCGCAAGGCCGGAAAGGCAACTTTGCCGAAAGTGCCGACATACAGCACCCGTCCCTGCCGATCGAGGGCCGCCAGCGGTGCCAGGGGTGCGCCCGTGTAGCGATACTCGCCATCGTAGTCGTCTTCGACGATCCAGCCCTGGGTGCGCTCGGCCCAGGCCAGCAGTTCCAGGCGCCGGGCCAGACTCATGACCACGCCCGTGGGGTACTGGTGCGAAGGCGTGACATAAGCCAGGCGGCAATCGCCATACGAAGCCAGTTCGTTGCAATCGATGCCCTCGCCGTCCACCGCCACGCCATGCAGGCGCGCGCCGGCCACGGCGAAGGCATGACCGGCAGCCCGATACCCGGGATTTTCGATCGCCACTCCGTCACCCGGCTCCACCAGCAACTGTGCACAAAGGCTGATGCCCTGCTGTGCACCACTGGTGATCACAATTTGCTCAGCCGTGCACTGCATGCCTCGGGAACTGCGCAGGTACGCGGCGATCAACTCACGCAATCGCTCGTCGCCTGCTGGATCGCCATAACATAGCTGGCGCAGATCCGGTTTGCGCCAGAAAGCCGCGTTCAGCTTGGCCCACACCTCGAACGGGAACAGATCGAAGGCCGGAACGCCTACCCGAAACGCCCGTGGCGGACCGCTTGGCGGCAGCGCCAAATGGTTCTTTTCCACCCGACCCAGCGCGCCGCTGTGGATAACTTTACTGGATGAAATCACAGGCAAATCTAGCCAATTTGTGGATAAGGTTGTTGATAACCCTGTTGAAAAGCCTGTGGATACTTTTGTGGATAGTTTTTTGGCCTGAGGCAGTTGCGCCACGTAAGTGCCGTCGCCGACACGGCCCTCGATGAAGCCTTCGGCGTACAGCTGATCGTAGGCGCGCACCACGCTGTTGCGGGAAATCGCCAGCGCTGCCGCCAGATCTCGACTGGCAGGCAACCGCGTGCCGCTGGCCAATCGACCGTCGAGCACCCGCATGCGCAACGCCTGATAGAGCTGACGGCTCAAGCCCTGGCGGCGGTCGAGCTCAATGCCCGCCGGGTTGAACGATAAGGAAAGCGGCGCATTCGTCATGCTAATGGACCTATGAAATTGGTCATTAATGGCTCTTACAACAGACCAATAGCCTGCCTAGGATGCAAGCACTCGCCAAGGAATATTTCCATGTACACGCCACGCAGTTTTGCCATCGACGACTTGCAGCAGATGCAGCAGCACATGCTCGACACGCGCCTGGCCATGGTCGTCACCCACGGCGCGCAGGGTTTGCAGGCCAGCCATCTACCGCTGATGTTACGCCCGAACGAAGGTCCCAATGGCACCCTCTATGGCCACTTCGCCCGCGCCAATCCCCAATGGAAAGAACTGCAGGAAGGCGCTGAGGCGCTGGTGATCTTTGCCGGTGCCGACGCCTACGTCAGCCCGGGGTTTTATCCCGGTAAAGCGGAACACGGCAAAGTGGTTCCGACCTGGAACTACGTTGCCGTGCACGCGTACGGCACCGCGCAGGTGATCACCGACGCCGAGCCCCTGCTCGACCTGGTGAGCGCACTGACCGATCGCCATGAAGCCGGCCGTGCTCAACCCTGGAAAGTCGCCGATGCACCGGCCGACTACATCGACGGCATGCTCAAAGCCATTGTCGGTTTCGCCTTGCCGATCCAGCGCCTGGAAGGCAAGCGCAAACTCAGCCAGAACCGCAGCAGCGCAGACATGGCCGGCGTGCGCGAAGGGCTTGCCGCCAGCCCGGACGCGCAGGACCGCGCCCTTGCCCATTTGTTGCCTTGAGGAACGAACATGAGTCAGATTGAAATCCGTCAGGTCAGCGCCGACGATCACGCCTCGTGGCTGCCGCTGTGGCAGGCCTACCTGCGCTTCTACAATACCGAGCTGCCCGATGCCGTCAGCCAGAGCACCTGGCAGCGCTTCCTCGACCCGAACGAACCGACCCACGCCGCGCTGGCCTGGGCCGATGGGAAGGCGGTGGGCATGGTGCATTTCATCTACCATCGTTCCAACTGGGCCATCGAAAACGCCTGCTACCTGCAAGACTTGCTGGTAGCGCCCGACACCCGTGGCACGGGCGTCGGGCGCAGGTTGATCGAATTCGTCTACAGCACGGCCAAGGCCGACGGTTGCAACAAAGTCCACTGGTTGACCCACGAGACCAACGCCACCGCGATCCAGCTCTACGAGCGCATCGCCGAGCGCCCCGGTTTCATCCAGTTTCGCAAAGCCATTTAAGGTTCAAGGAGAACAGCATGTCGACTTCACTCGCCGACTGGAAAGGCGCCCCCGCCCCCACCGTGCAAACCCTCGAGGGGCGATTCATTCGCCTGGAAAAACTCGACCCGGCGCGGCACGGCGACGCCTTGTTCAATGCCCTGCAAGGTCCCGGCGCCGATCCGAAACTCTGGGATTATCTGCCCTACGGCCCGTTCCCGGAACGCAGTGCCTTCAATGATTGGCTGAACAACCACGCCGCCAACAGCGACCCCTACTTCTTCAGCGTGATCGATCGCGCCAGCGGCGACGTGCAAGGCATCCTCAGCCTGATGTCGATCGTCCCGTCCCAGGGCCGTATCGAAATCGGCCACGTGACCTTCGGCGCACCGATGCAACGCTCACCGAAAAGTACCGAGGCGGTTTACCTGCTGGCGAAGGAGTCGTTCGCCCTGGGCTACCGGCGCCTGGAATGGAAGTGCAACAACGGCAACGCCCGCTCCAAATACGCGGCAGAACGCCTGGGTTTCAGTTTTGAAGGGGTGTTCCGCCAGCACATGGTGGTCAAGGGGCAGAACCGCGACACCGCGTGGTATTCGATTGTGGATTCGGAGTGGCCGGCAGTGGCCGCAGGTTTCGAGCGCTGGTTGAGCGATGAGAATCAGGCAGGATCGGGGCAGTTGAAGACGCTGGCGGAGTGTCGGGGCTAAGCCCCGCAAATGCGCCTGCGCCAAGGGAGTGCGCCAACACTCCCTTAATCCCGTGCCCACCAGACTTCTCTGTAGGCAAAAGCCCCCACGCAATATGGCAAAAAACCTTCCCTGCCACCCCTCCGGTGTTTTTTCCCAAAAATCCTCCGACGCTACGTGCAGACCCGCCGGAACGAGCTGACATCGCTCACCTCGCCCCACTTTTAGAGTTCTGGCCTCCCGTAAAAGAGGCCCGTATCGATGTCCGTTCAACCTACCCACCGACTGAAACACCTTGTGCTGTCTGTCGCTCTCGCCATTGGCTACTCGGAGTTTTCTCTGGCGCAAGAGCCGGCGGCGCGACCAGGTGCTGGCGCGAAGCCGGCGAAAGCGCGCAAGAAGACCGTAAAGCCTGTTGCCGCCCCGAACAAGATTGTTGTGGGCGTGAAGAAGCCCGGCCCGATTACCCCTCTCGCCCCCGCCAGCCCACGTCCTGAAGTGCAGAAGGTCGAGTTCGGCGATGACTTCTATGACGCCCTGGACTTTGACGTCGCGGCTGCCAAGGCCTACCCGGACAGTGAAGATCCTTTCCGCACCTTCAAGGACGCCTGGACGACTCAACATACGCTGGTCTCAGCGCCCATCGACAGCTTGCAGCTACGGGAGGTCGACGACCTGCTGGTCGTCAACAAGGGGGCTGCCTGGAAGGGCCAACTGGACGGCGGCGCCGGGCGCAACGTTCTGCTGCTCAATGCCAGAAGCGGAGGCAGCGTCGGGGAAACCCATAATTTTGGCGAGATGCGCGTAGCCCGTGGCCACTGGACACTTGATCATTCGTTCGAAGGCAAGGCACACGTCCTGGCGGGGGCTTCCTTGTTCAACCAGGGGTCGATTCACGGCGATGCCCACGTCTACCGGCGCGCCATGTATGGTGGTCCTGGCTCTGTGCGAAACCTCTATGTGGAGGGTGCACTGCTTGTGTCGAAGAACAATGCCCCCGTCATCGCGGGCGATCTGGTGCTGGACAAGGGTGCGGTCGTGACCTATGCCGTATCACCCACCGAAGGCCCATCCGCCATTTCGGTTGCGGGCACCGCGTCTTTGGGCGACGCACAGGTACACATTGCTGCAATGCCGGGAAACTACGCGACCAGGACCGAGCATGTACTGGTAAATGCAGGAAAGATCGAAGGCGAGTTTGGCGCCGTAACCAGCAACCTCGCATTCCTGACACCGACCCTGAGCCGCAACGAAACCCAAGCCTTTGTGAGCTATGGGCGCAACAGCCGAGCCATAGAAGAGACGGTCGAATCACCCAACGAAAAAGCGCTGGCCCGCAGCGTCGACACACCTGAAGCTGCTGAAGCGAACAGCTCAGTCCGTGCGTTGCTTGGCAGCAACATGGCCGATGCTTCCGCGGCCATTGAACAACTGACGGCCAGTCAACACGGCCACCTCGCCAAAGCCACCCGGGACAGTGCCAGCCCGGTCAGCGCCAGCATGCTCTCGGCGATGCGTCAGTTGAGCGGGAGTGCAATGAACAACGCACCACAGATTGCTGCCCGCAACGATAAGAGCCGCGTGTGGATTCAGGCGCTTGGCAACAGCGGCAGGGTCGACAGCCACTTCGACGACCCGCTCAAGCATTCCACTCAGGGTCTGGTGTTGGGCGCCGATTGGCGGCTGGCTGAGCAATGGCATGTCGGCGTGCTCGGCGGCCGCTCAGAGACAAAACTCGACGCCAGACAATTCGACGGCAGGCTTGATAGTTGGCATCTGGGTGTTTATGCCGTACGCCAGGACGGCCCCTTCGCGCTGCGCCTGGGCGCAACCCATGCCAGTCACGATGCCACCAGCAAGCGCCGGGTGGCGTTCAACGGCTTCAGCGACCGTCTCAAAGGTCGTCACGACGCCAGTACCCAGCACGCGTTTATTGAGGCAGGTCTCAATGTCGGCCGTGGCAGCTTGACCGTAGAGCCATTCGCCAACCTCGGCTATCAGCGATACGAGCGCGACAGTTACACCGAGAAAGGCGGGGACGCCGCGCTGAAAGTCCGTGGGCAAAGCCAGGATAACTTCAGCAGCACCTTCGGCCTGCGTGTTGCCAAACTGAACGTCCTGGACAACGGCATGCAGCTGACACCACGTTTGAGCGCGGGTTGGAAACACACCTATGGCGACCTCCAGAGCGACACGCAACAGCAGTTGGTCAAGGGAGGCAAGCGCTTTGAAGTCTCGGCAAACGCGGGAGATCGTAGCCTGTTGGCATTGGATGCCGGCGTCGATCTGGCGCTGTCCAGCCAACAAACCGTGGGGCTGGCGCTGACCAGCGAAACAGGCGGTGACACACGTAACTACGGCGTCATGGGGCAATGGCAGCTGGCGTTTTGATCATTGCCTGAACGCGTGTTGCCTTCGCAAGGCGCATGACCGCATCGCGAGCCGGCTCGCCCCCACAGGGGATTGAGTGGGCTGGCGCCCAAACGACAGGCAAAAAAAAGGGGAGCACCCGCTCCCCCGAGGATTAAAGCGTTGTGATCGTGGCTGTTAACTCAGCCTTCGATCTCGATCAGGATTTCGCCCGGGTTGACCCGGTCGCCCTTGGCCACGTGAATGGCCGTGACTTTGCCGGCGATGGCGGCCTGGACTTCGGTTTCCATCTTCATGGCTTCGGTGATCAGCACCGCCTGGCCAGCCTTGACGGTGTCGCCTTCCTTGACCAGCACGTCGACGATGTTGCCCGGCATGGTGGTGCTGACGTGACCCGGTGCAGTGGCTTGCTTGCGCTTGCTGCTGCCACCGCCGACGAATTCGTTCAGCGGCTCGAACACCACTTCTTCCGGCATGCCGTCGATGGACAGGTAGAAGTGACGCTTGCCTTCGGCCTTGACGCCGACACCGGTGATGTCGACGCGGTAGGTTTCGCCGTGCACATCGATGACGAACTCGGTCGGCACGCCTTCGCCACCGGCGGAGGCGACCTTGCCTGCTTCCGGAATCGGCAACAGCACTTCCGGGGTCAGGGTGCCAGCTGCGCGTTCCTCGAGGAACTTGCGCCCGATATCCGGGAACATGGCGAACGTCAGTACGTCTTCTTCAGACTTGGCCAACGCGCCGATGTCTTCGCGCAGCTTGGTCATTTCCGGCTTGAGCAGGTCCGCCGGACGCACGTCGATCACCTCTTCGCTGCCGATGGCCTGGCGACGCAGTTTCTCGTTCACCGTGCCCGGCGCCTTGCCGTAGCCACCTTGCAGGTAGAGCTTCACTTCGTTGGTGATGGTCTTGTAGCGTTCGCCGGCCAGCACGTTGAAGAACGCCTGGGTGCCGACGATCTGCGAGGTCGGGGTGACCAGCGGCGGGAAGCCGAGGTCTTCGCGAACCCGCGGGATTTCCGCCAGCACTTCGCCCATGCGGTTCAGGGCGCCCTGCTCCTTGAGCTGGTTGGCCAGGTTGGAAATCATCCCGCCCGGCACCTGATTGACCTGCACGCGGGTGTCGACGGCGGTGAATTCGCTTTCGAACTGGTGGTACTTCTTGCGCACGGCGTAGAAGTACAGGCCGATCTCCTGCAGCAGCTCCAGGTTCAGACCGGTGTCGTACTCGCTGCCCTTGAGGGCGGCGACCATCGACTCGGTGCCCGGGTGGCTGGTGCCCGAAGCGAAGCTGGAGATCGCGGTGTCGATATGGTCGGCGCCGTTTTCGATCGCCTTGAGCTGACACATCGCGGCCAGGCCGGCGGTGTCGTGCGAGTGAATGAACACCGGCAACGACTGTTCGGCTTTCAATGCCTTGACCAATTCACCGGTGGCGTACGGCGTCAGCAGGCCAGCCATGTCCTTGATCGCCACCGAGTCGCAACCCATGGCTTCCATTTGCTTGGCCTGGGCCACGAAGGCATCAATGGTGTGCACCGGGCTGGTGGTGTAGGCGATGGTACCCTGGGCGTGTTTGCCGGCGGCTTTCACCGCTTCGATGGCCACGCGCAGGTTACGCACGTCGTTCATCGCGTCGAAGATGCGGAACACGTCAATGCCGTTGACCGCGGCCTTGGCGACGAAAGCCTTGACCACATCATCGCTGTAGTGGCGGTAACCCAGCAGATTCTGGCCACGCAACAGCATTTGCAGGCGGGTGTTCGGCAGCGCGGCACGCAGTTGGCGCAGGCGCTCCCACGGGTCTTCCTTGAGGAAGCGCACGCAGGCGTCGAATGTCGCGCCACCCCAGCATTCCAGCGACCAGTAGCCGACTTTGTCGAGCTTGTCGCAGATCGGCAGCATGTCTTCGGTGCGCATGCGGGTCGCGAGCAGCGATTGGTGGGCGTCGCGCAGGATGGTGTCGGTTACGTGAATCTTCTTGGACATTGTTTTATTCCTCACAGGCCTGCGTGGGCGGCGATGGCGGCGGCGATGGCCAGGGCCAGCTCTTCGGGTTTGCGCTTGATCGAGTAGTTGGTCAGTTCAGGGTGGCTTTCAACGAAGCTGGTGTTGAACTGGCCGCTACGGAATTCCGGGTTGCGCAGGATTTCCTGGTAATACGCGGCGGTGGTCTTGACCCCTTGCAGGCGCATGTCGTCGAGGGCGCGCAAGCCACGGTCCATCGCCTCTTCCCAGGTCAGCGCCCAGACCACCAGTTTCAGGCACATGGAGTCGTAGAACGGCGGAATGGTGTAGCCGGTGTAGATCGCCGTGTCGGTGCGCACGCCGGGACCGCCGGGCGCGTAGTAACGGGTGATCTTGCCGAAGCTGGGCAGGAAGTTGTTTTTCGGGTCCTCGGCGTTGATCCGGAACTGCAGCGCAAAGCCGCGGTGCTGGATGTCTTCCTGCTTCACCGAAAGTGGCAGGCCGGAAGCGATGCGGATCTGCTCGCGGACGATGTCGATGCCGGTGATTTCCTCGGTGATGGTGTGTTCCACCTGCACCCGGGTGTTCATTTCCATGAAGTACACCTCGCCCTCGGCGAGCAGGAACTCCACGGTGCCGGCGTTCTCGTAGCCCACGGCCTTGGCTGCACGCACCGACAGGTCGCCGATGTAGGCGCGCTGTTCAGGGGTCAGTTGCGGGCTCGGGGCGATCTCGATGAGCTTCTGGTTGCGGCGCTGGATCGAGCAGTCACGCTCGAACAGGTGCACCACGTTGCCGAAGCTGTCGCCGAGGATCTGCGCTTCGATGTGTTTCGGGTTGACGATGCATTTTTCCAGGAACACTTCCGCCGAACCGAAGGCCTTGGTGGCCTCGGAAATCACCCGGGGAAACGCCTGTTCGAGTTCTTCGCGGCTGTTGCAGCGACGGATACCGCGGCCGCCACCACCGGAGGTGGCCTTGAGCATCACCGGGTAACCGATGCGGTCACCTTCGGTCAGCGCCTCTTCGATGCCCGAGACGTTGCCTTCGGTGCCCGGGGTGACCGGTACGCCCGCCTTGATCATGCTGCGGCGCGCTTCGGTCTTGTCGCCCATGCGGCGAATGACTTCAGCCGATGGACCGATGAATTTGATTCCGCGTTCGGCGCAGATGTCCGCCAGTTCCGCGTTTTCCGAGAGGAAACCATAGCCGGGATGCAAGGCATCGCAACCGGTTTCCACCGCCAGGTTCACCAGCTTGCGCGGGTTCAGGTAACCGGCCAGTGGCTCGGCGCCAATGCTGTGGGCCTCGTCCGCACGCTTCACATGCAGGGCATGACGGTCGGCGTCGGAATAAATCGCCACCGAGCGAATGCCCATTTCGGCGCAGGCTCGTACGATGCGTACGGCAATCTCACCACGGTTGGCGATCAGGATCTTTGTTATCACTTGGAGTTTCCCTTGAGCCGCTGGTACCCACGACCTCTTAGACCAGGTCGACGCGTGACCAAATGTTTCAATTTGGTCGCAGCCCCACACTAGCCCGCACAAGGGATTAACAAAAATGATTAATAATTGGGTCAGGCATAAGTAAAGACTTATAGTTGAAACATCAGCCAGGGGCGGGAGCAGACAAATAATGCGTAAGTCATTGATGCGTATGACATTGCGTCAGCTGCAAATTTTCAACGAAGTCTGTGATCTGCGCTCTTACAGCCGCGCCGCCGACGAAATGTCGCTCACGCAGCCGGCCGTGAGCCTGCAGATTCGTCAGCTCGAAGAGCTGATCGGGCAGCCTTTGTTCGACTACGTCGGTAAAAAGCTCTACATGACAGAAGCCGCTGAAGCGCTTCAGCGTGCAAGCCGGGATATTTTCGGCCGCCTGGAAAACCTCGACATGCAACTGTCGGACATGCAGGGATCTTTGCAGGGTCAACTGAAACTGGCCATCGAATCCAGCGCCAAATACTTCGTGCCGCACCTGTTTGCCGCGTTCAAGCGCCAGCATCCGGAGGTCAACCTGCAACTGACGGTGGTCAACCGCGGGCAGGTCATCCGCCGCCTCTCCGACAACCGCGACGACCTGGTGATCATGTCCATGGTTCCGCAGGACATGGGGCTGGAATTCCTGCCCTTTCTCAACAACCCGATCGTGGCCGTGGCACCGCCGGATCATCCGCTGTGCCACATGGGCGCGTTGCGCCTGCAGGACCTTGAGCCCTACACCTTGCTGCTGCGCGAGCCAGGCTCGGGCACACGCCTGGCGTGCGAGGAGTATTTCAAGGAGAAACGCGTGCACTTCAACCAGACACAGGAAGTCTCATCGGCCGAAGCCCAGCGTGAGTGCGTGCTGGCGGGTCTGGGCGTGGCGCTGATGACGCGTCACGCCCTGAACCTGGAGCTGGCGACCGGTGGCCTGATCGAATTACCGGTCGAGGAGCTGCCGCTGTTCCGCAGTTGGTGCCTGGTGCAGGCCAAGGCCAAGCGGCTGTCGCCGGTGGCCCACGCATTCCTTGCGTTCATCCGCAGCGAACGGGTGCAGATCAGCGCCCTGGTTGAGCGTTTCGACGGGAAGTTGCGGGCGCAGCCTGCCAGTAGTTGAGCTCCAGCTCTGGAAAATCACCGATCTCGGCCATCAGCTGGCGGCGCTCGCAGCGATCTTCGATGGCACGACGGAATTCCATGCGACGCTGGTCTTCCTGCTGACGGCGGGTTCTGACGGCGCTGTTGCGTTCTTCGTAGGGCTGGGCCATTTCGAGTCTCCCAAGGCGAGTACGGGAGTTACAGAATGGGCGCAGGGGATGACCGTTTGGCGGCGGGCGGGTTACAGACTGATGAAAGTTATCGTGGGGAGGACGTCATCGCGAGCGGGCTTGCTCCCACCGTTGACCGAGACCTCCCGTGGGAACGACCAGACGCCAACGTCAGTCGTCCAGCGCTTTTACTGCCTTGGGCGACAGCCGCAAACTGCGAAGGCTGCGCTTGACGCTCTTGAGGTGGTTGACCAGGCTCGGCCCACGCGCCATGGCCACGCCCATGGCCAGCACATCGATCACCACCAGGTGGGCGATGCGCGAGGTCAGGGGCGTGTAGATTTCGGTGTCTTCGTGCACGTCGATGGCCAGGTTGACGGTCGACAGCTCGGCGAGCGGCGTCTGGCTCGGGCACAGGGTGATCAGCGAGGCGCCGCTCTCGCGCACCAGGTTCGCGGTGATCAACAGGTCCTTGGAACGCCCCGACTGGGAAATGCAGATCGCCACGTCGCTGGGCTTGAGCGTCACTGCCGACATCGCCTGCATGTGCGGGTCGGAATACGCTGCCGCCGTCAGCAGCAAACGGAAGAACTTGTGCTGGGCATCCGCCGCCACCGCACCCGATGCCCCGAAGCCGTAGAACTCGACGCGCTGGGCCTGGGACATGAGTGACACCGCCCGTTGCAACTCTACCGGATCGAGCTTCTCGCGAACTTCCATCAACGTGTGCAGGGTGGTGTCGAAAATCTTCAGGCTGTAGTCGGCGACCGAATCGTCTTCATGGATCGCAAACTGGCCAAAACTCGCCCCCGCCGCCAGGCTCTGCGCCAGCTTCAGTTTCAAGTCCTGGAACCCGGAACAACCGATGGCACGGCAGAAACGGACGATGGTCGGTTCACTGATGCCCACGCTGTGGGCGAGGTCCGCCATGGAACTGTGCATCACCGCCGCAGGGTCAAGCAGCACGTGGTCGGCGACCTTGAGCTCCGACTTGCGTAACAGGTGACGTGACTGGGCGATGTGTTGCAGCAGATTCAAGGGCCTGGACTCTTTGTTATGGGCAGGTGCCGGAGATGTAGCAAGCTTGTAGTTATACTACATGAATCGGCTTTTTGCCCGCTCAAATGCGTAACTGAATCGCTGACGACCTCTTTGTTTTGGCAAGGAATGTCCGATGTAGCGCCCATGCCGAGGTTGGCGCCAAACGATCCCCCACGCCTTTTGGCAATGGCGATTCCGTCCCCTTAGCGAGCGTCTTGTGCGCGCAGCAGCGACGCCAGCCCATCCGCTTCGATCGGCCGACTGATCAGGTACCCCTGCACCTCATCGCAATGCTCGGCCCGCAAGAACTCGAGCTGTTCGGCCTTCTCCACCCCCTCGGCCACCACCTTCAACGACAAGCCATGGGCCATCGCGATGATTGCCCGGGTGATCGCCGCATCCACACTGCCCTCCCCCAGGCCACGAATGAACGCCTGATCGATCTTCACGTAATCCACCGGAATGCGCTTGAGGTAGCTCAGGGATGAGTAGCCGGTGCCAAAATCGTCAATCGCCAGTTTCACCCCGAGGTCACGCAGTTGCTGGAAGGTGGCAATGATGTGTTCGACGCTGTCGAGCAAGTGGCTTTCCGTCAGTTCCAGTTCCAGGTAGTGCGGCGCCAGACCGGTTTCTTCCAGTACCTGACGCACCAGGCTGACCAGTTTGCCCTGACGCAATTGATGCACCGACAGATTGACCGAGATTCGAATCGACTCCAGCCCCTGACGCTGCCACTCGCAGGCCTGCCAGCAGGCCTGGCGCAGCACGAACTCACCGATAGGACCAATCAGGCCGGTTTCCTCGGCCAGGCCGATAAAGTCACCGGGCGGGACGTTGCCCATGGTCGGGTGATCCCAGCGCACCAGCGCCTCGGCAGCGTTCAGCCGCCCTGTGGCGAGGCACAGTTTTGGCTGGTAGAAGACCTTCAGCTGTTTTTCTTCGATGGCTTTGCGCAAGCGGTTTTCCAGTTGCAGCCGCTCCAGGGTGCTGGCTTGCAGGCTGTCGGTGTAGAACTGGAAATTGTTGCCGCCCAAATGCTTGGCATGCTGCATGGCCATGTTCGACTGGCTCACCAGCGCGGAGATTTCCCGCGCGTTGTCCGGCAACATGCTGATGCCCATGGATGCACTGACCACCAGTTCATGCCCTTCGACGGTCACCGGGACCCGCAGCTTGGTCGACAGGCGCGTCGCCACCCGTGCCAGACTCGAGAGCGTGCCGTAGGCGTCGAACAGCACGGCGAACTCATCACCGGACAGCCGTGCGATGGTGTCCGCCTCCGGCAGCGCGTTCACCAGGCGCCGGGCCATTTTCTGCAGCAACTGATCGGCAATTTCATGGCCGAGGCTGTCATTGAGCAACTTGAAGCGGTCAAGGTTGATGTGCAGCAGCGCCAGGCTGCGGCCGCCCTGGCGCACGCGCTGGTGGGCTTCGCGCAGGCGCTCGCGAAACAGCGAACGGTTGGCCAGCCCTGTCAGTTCGTCATAGTGCGTCAGGTAGCGCATGCGCTCTTCGGATTCGCGCCGTGCCGAAAGATCGGCGAAGAAGCCCACGATATGGCTGATGTTTCCCTGCTTATCGCGCACGGTATTCAACTGTAGCCATTGCGGGTACAGCTCGCCGTTCTTGCGCGTCTCCACCAGTTCGCCCTGCCAGCTGCCGTGTTGCTCCAGCGCCTGGTGAATCGCCCCATAGTGCCGGCGCGCGTCGCGACTGCACGGCAGCTCCACGACGTTGCGCCCGATCATGTCGTCGAGGTCGTAGCCCGTTAAGCGGCTGAACGCCTGGTTGACGGCGATCAGGGCGTAATTCGGATCGAAAATCATGATGCCTTCGCTGGCGGCTTCGAACACCGTCGCCGCCAGTTGCAGTTGCGCTTCCAGGCCCTTGCTGGCGGTAATGTCGCGACGGGTGCCGACCATGCGGATCACCCGGCCGCTTTCGGTGCGCTCGACCGCCCGGCCACGGTCCTCGATCCACACCCAGTGGCCATCGCCGTGGCGCACGCGGTACTCAATCTGATAATCCTCGCTTCGCCCCTTCAGGTGCTCGACCAGCGCACGTTTCAGCGCCGGCAGGTCGTCAGGATGCAGGCGCGGGGTGAGGTGATCGAGCATCGCCGTGACGAACTCCGGGTCGAGGCCGAACAGTTCCTGGAGGTGCGTGTGGTGGACTTCGTCGGTTTGCAGGTTCCAGTCCCACAACCCCAACTCACTGGCTTTCAGCGCCAGCGCCAGACGCGCTTCACTTTTACTCAACGCCTGGTTGGCGGCCTCCAGCTCGAGGCTGCCCTCGGCGACGCGGGTTTGCAGCCCCGACTGGATTTCACGCAACTCATCCTCGGCACGGCGGCGCTGTTCGATTTCCCTGGCCAGCTCCTGGTTCAACTGATCGCTGCGGGTTTGCGCCGCCTGCAAATGCTCGATCAAGGCCTGATTCTGGAAACGTCGCAACAAGCCGCCATCGATCAGCCGGTTGACCTGCCAGGCGACGACACTCAAGGCGCCCAACAGGATCAGCCCGAACCAGCCCCAACCCTGCCCCTGCTCGTCGCCGCCCCAGAACAGGTAGGCAATGGCGGGCAACAGGCAAGGCAAGGTAAAGGACAGGAAGGCGGGCAGGCTGACGGCGTAGGCCACGCTGGCCGACAGGGCGGCGGCGCCGATCAGGCCGAACACCCAGGCTTGCTGGATGAAATTGTCGGCGGGCACCAGCGCAATGCCGGCACCGGCGAGCGTCAGGCCGGTCATGGCCGAGCCAAGCAAAAACATGCGGCGCCACACGGGATGGGCCTGGCGATTGGGAATTGCCGAGTCGAAGGCGGCGACCTGGATCACCCGCAAGGCTACCAGTGACAGCAACCACACCAGCCAGACGGTGATGACGAAGTAACGCTGCGGACTCCAGAGCAGTCCCGCGCACACCAGGCCATTGATCAACATGAACAGCGTCGGCAACAGCGAACCCTGATAGAGCAGGCGCGTACGCTCGACCGCCATTTCCATGGCGTACTGTTTACGGATCACCCGCGGTTCCACAGTGGGGCCCGACAGATCGGAGCTGGGGGTCATAGGCAATGTTCTTGTTCTTATAATGATGAGCTGAGCCCGAAACGTGGACGGAGCATACACAAGCCCATGACCTTACCAAACTGCTCCAGATCATAAATTCGACAAAAGTCCTCAGCCCTTTGGCCCCCGGCAAACCCTGCAGGCAAGCCCCGCCAACGCCTGCGACGGGTGACTGACCGGTCGTCCCGCGCGCATCTTTCATCGGCTAAAGCACCGCGGGGTTTGCCCGGTGTGACGCGGGCCCCTAGAATGCCCCGATGCGCGATGATCTCTCCCTTCTGCTGAACTCCCTCAACGATGCCCAACGCCAGGCCGTAGCGGCCCCCGTGGGTCGTCAGTTGGTCCTGGCCGGTGCTGGCTCCGGTAAAACCCGAGTGCTGGTGCACCGTATCGCCTGGTTGATCCAGGTCGAAAATGCCTCGCCCCATTCGATCCTGTCGGTGACTTTCACCAACAAGGCCGCTGCCGAGATGCGCCATCGCATCGAGCAGTTGATGGGTATCAACCCGGCCGGCATGTGGGTCGGCACGTTCCACGGCCTGGCCCACCGCCTGTTGCGGGCGCATTGGCAGGAAGCCGGGCTGAGCCAGACCTTCCAGATTCTCGACAGCGACGACCAGCAGCGGCTGGTCAAGCGCGTTATTCGCGAGCTGGGCCTGGACGAACAACGCTGGCCGGCGCGACAGGCGCAGTGGTTCATCAACGGGCAGAAAGACGAGGGCCTGCGCCCGCAACACATCCAGGCCAGTGGCGATCTGTTCCTGGCGACCATGCGCGGCATTTATGAAGCCTACGAGGCCGCATGCCTGCGTGCCGGCGTCATCGACTTCTCCGAGCTGCTGCTGCGTGCCCTCGACCTGTGGCGCGATCACCCGGGGCTGCTGGCGCATTATCAGAAGCGCTTCCGGCACATCCTGGTGGACGAGTTCCAGGACACCAACGCCGTGCAGTACGCCTGGTTGCGCCTGCTGGCCAAAGGTGGCGACAGCCTGATGGTGGTCGGCGACGACGATCAGTCGATCTACGGCTGGCGGGGCGCGAAAATCGAGAACATCTACCAGTATTCCGACGATTTCCCGGATGCCGAAGTCATTCGCCTGGAGCAGAACTACCGCTCCACCGCCGGCATCCTGAAGGCCGCCAACGCCCTGATCGCCAACAACACCGGGCGCATGGGCAAAGAGTTGTGGACCGACGGCGGCGACGGCGAAGCCATCAACCTGTACGCGGCCTTCAACGAACATGACGAAGCACGCTACGTGGTGGAAACCATCGAAAGTGCGCTGAAAACAGGCTTGGCCCGCAGCGATATCGCTATTTTGTACCGCTCTAACGCCCAATCGCGCGTTTTGGAAGAAGCCCTGCTGCGCGAGCGCATTCCGTACCGCATCTACGGCGGCCAGCGCTTCTTCGAACGCGCGGAAATCAAGAATGCCATGGCCTACCTGCGTTTGCTGGAAGGCCGTGGCAACGATGCCGCGCTGGAACGGGTGATCAACGTACCGACTCGCGGCATCGGCGAGAAAACCGTTGAAGCGATTCGAGAGCACGCACGCCACAGCGATGTGTCGATGTGGGAAGCGATGCGCCTGCTGATCGCCAATAAAGGGCTGACTGGCCGGGCGGCGGGCGCGCTGGGCGCGTTCATGGAGCTGATCGAGAACCTCGCGGCCAAGTGCATGGACATGCCGCTGCACCTGATGACCCAGACGGTCATCGAGCAATCTGGTCTCATTGCCTACCATGAGGCGGAAAAAGGCGAGAAAGGCCAGGCCCGGGTGGAAAACCTCGAGGAACTGGTCAGCGCCGCGCGCAACTTCGAAAATACCGAAGAGGACGAAGACCTGACGCCATTGGCGGCGTTCCTGGGTCACGCGTCGCTGGAGGCCGGAGACACCCAGGCCGATGAGCACGAAGACAGCATCCAGTTGATGACCTTGCACAGCGCCAAGGGCCTGGAGTTTCCCTACGTGTTCCTGGTGGGCATGGAAGAAGGCCTGTTCCCGCACAAGATGAGCCTGGAAGAACCCGGTCGTCTTGAGGAAGAGCGGCGCCTGGCGTATGTCGGCATCACCCGCGCCATGCAGAACCTGGTGATGACGTACGCTGAAACCCGACGCCTGTACGGCAGCGAAACCTACAACAAGGTCTCGCGATTCGTACGCGAAGTACCCAAAGGGCTGATCCAGGAAGTACGCCTGTCGAACAGCGTCAGCCGCCCGTTCGGCGGGGGTCAGCAACAAAGCAGCGCCAGCCTGTTTGGCGGCAGCGAGATCCCGCAGACCGGTTTCTCCCTGGGCCAGGCCGTACGGCACTCGGTATTCGGCGACGGCGTGATCCTGAACTTCGAGGGTGCGGGCGCGCAGGCACGGGTCCAGGTGAACTTCAGCGAAGGCAGCAAATGGCTGATGCTGGGTTACGCGAAACTGGAAGCGATCTGAAGCAAGCGGCTTTTTTGTGGGAGCGAGCCGGCTCTAAGGAATGCGCCACGGTTCTTCTGACCGACCATGGAGCCGCTTTCGCCAGCGCGCTTGCTCCCACAGGATCAGACTCCTACAGAACTTATTTACTCTTCCTACGGACCAAAGTTAACAAGCCTATTGCGCTGACTGAAGCTGAACCCGACCTGTCAGGCAAAAGCCCGAAACACTCTGCCGCTAGCCAGTAACACTTCAGCTGTGCAACATGGCGCGCGTGCCATCCACAAATGGGAATTCCCTTTATGAAACGTTTTCTTAGCATCGCCATGGCGTTGTGCATCGGCCTGACGATGAGCCTCGACGCCAACGCCAAGCGCTTTGGTGGCGGCAAGAGCTCCGGCGCCGCGCCGACTCACCAGACCAGCCAAATGGCTCCTTCTTCTGCTGCAGGTGGCGCTGCTGCCACTGCGGGCGCGGCCGGTGCCGCTGGCGCTGCCGCCAAGGCCGGCGGTGCCTCTCGCTGGCTCGGCCCTCTGGCCGGTATCGCTGCCGGTGGCCTGCTGGCCTCCATGTTCATGGGCGGCGGCTTCCAGGGCATGCAGATCTTCGACATCCTGATCATGGCGGTCATCGCCTTCCTGGTCTTCCGTTTCATTGCCGCCCGTCGCCGCAAGCAGCAAGAGCACCTGGCTCCAGCTGGCGCACCGATGCAGCGTGAAGTGTTCGAGCAGAAGCCATCCATGGGTTCCATCTTCGGTGGTTCGGCCGCGCCAGTTGCCGCCCGTCCGGTGATCAATGCCCCGGCCTGGTTCAATGAGCACAACTTCATTGAAGCCGCCCGCAACCACTTCCAGTCCCTGCAACAACACTGGGACGCCAACGAAATGGACAAGATCGCCGAGTTCGTGACCCCGCAGCTGCTCGAGTTCCTCAAGCGCGAGCGTGCCGACCTGGGTGACGGCTTCCAGTCCACCTACATTGATAACCTCAATGTCCAACTGGATGGCGTCGATGATCGTGCCGACAAGACGATCGCCACCCTGACCTTCAGCGGTGTGTCGAAGACGTCGCGTTTCGACCAGGGCGAAGTCTTCAGCGAGAGCTGGAACATGGAGCGTGCCCAGGGTGAGAACCAGCCTTGGCTGGTCGCAGGGATCCGCCAGAACGGCTGAACCGACCCGCATCGAATCCAATGCGACGTTACCCTGTAAAAAACCCCGGCCCAGGCCGGGGTTTTTCTATTTCGCGATTGCATCCATAGCAAGCTACTGTATAAACCGCTCCATATAAACCGCGCCATACAAGCAAGAGGATCCCGGACGTGGAAGAAATCATCGAACAACTGCGTGAAGCCAACGAACCCGTACCCGTCCCCTTGGAGCTGCCGGACGAGGACCTGCTGGTCGAAATCGAAGAGCAACTGTTCATCGATATCCCGTTTGTCTTCAGGGAGTTTTTGCTGACCGTCAGCGATGTGGTCTACGGCAGCCTGGAGCCGGTGACCGTCACCGACCCGCAATCCCACACCTACCTGCCTGACGTGGCCGCCAATGCCTGGGATGCCGGTGTTGATCGCAGCATGATCCCGATCTGCCAGGACGGTGACGACTACTACCTGGTCGAAGAAGACGGCACCGTGGTGCTGTGGCAGGCCGACGAAGAGCTGATTGCCGAGGAAACCTGGGAATCGGTGTGGCACTGGGCGCGGGACGTCTGGCTGGAAAGCTGAGACGCCCGGCACCCGCGCGCTCAATGCCCGGATGAATCCTTGTGGTTATCCAGCGTATCGAGCAGCGCCACCTGCATCCGCGTGTGCACGCGAATGAACCAGCGCCAGAGCAGCGCCGCCACGGCGGCCGCGACCACGACAATCAGCACCAGCAGTTTGTTAGTGGGCAGGATACTGGCCGACAAGGCCGCCAGCAGCAGGAAGATCACCAGCAGCGAGAGGATCGGGATCACCTCGGAGATCACCCGACGCACTCGCTGCGTGTGTCGGCCCGCCATCTCCGGCTTCACGCCCATCTCCGCCAGCAACATCGACAGCGCCTTGAGCTTGCGATATGCGGCGATCAGGAAGGGCAGCGACAAGAGCAACGCCCCGCCCCAGATCAATGCTTTCTGCCAGCTCGGGTCACTGATCCAGTCTTGCAGGTAAGGGGACATGCGCGCAGCGAAGTAGGCACCCGAGAAGAAGATCGCAATCACCAGTGCCAGGTTGACCCCCACCTGCAACAGAATCCGCCGAATCATCGACGCCAGCAGCGCGCCCTCGCCCTGCGGCTGGATATTGCGCAACCATTCGCCATACATCCCCAAGACGCGGCCCAGGCGCTGCGGCATCACGGCGGCCAGCTTGATCGACAACGGATCGGCAGCACGAATCAGGTAAGGCGTCAGCAGCGTGGTAATCACCGACACCGCGACGGCCACCGGGTAAAGGAAGTTGCTGGTGACCTGCAACGTCATGCCCAGCGCCGCGATGATGAAAGAAAACTCGCCAATCTGCGACAGCCCCATCCCCACTCGCAGTGAGGTACGTCCGTCATTGCCGGCGATAAAGGAACCCAGGCCGCAGGACAGCATTTTGCCGAGCACGACGGCCACGGTGATCACCGCAATCGGCCACGCGTATTGCAGCAAGATCATAGGGTCCAGCATCAGCCCGATGGCGACGAAGAAGATCGCACTGAACAGGTCGCGGACCGGCTCGATCAGCCGCTCGATCTTCAGCAACTGCCGGGACTCGGCCATGATTGCGCCAATCAGGAACGCCCCCAGAACCATGCTGTACTCAAGTTTGACCACCAGCAGGCAAAAGCCGAAGCACAGGCCCAGCACGGTAATCAGCAGCATCTCGTTGCTGTCGAACCTGGCCACGTAGGCCAGCAGTCGCGGCACCAGCAGGATGCCGATCACCAGGGCGACGATCATGAACAACGACAGCTTGCCGACCGTGGAAAACACTTCGCCGGAACTGACCGTGCCGCTGACTGCAATGCTCGACAACAGGGCAATGATGCCGATGCCAAGAATGTCCTCGACGATCAGCACGCCGAAGATCAGTTGCGCAAAGCGCTCGTTCTTCATCTTCAGGTCGTTGAGTGCCTTGACGATGATGGTGGTCGAGGAAATCGCCAGGATGGCCCCGAGGAACAACGAATCCATGGTGTTCCATTCGAACCAGCTGCCGATTTCGTAGCCGATCCAGATCATCAGCACGATTTCCAGGAACGCCGCGATAAATGCCGTGGCGCCGACCGCGAACAGCTTGCGCAGGCTGAACTCCAGGCCCAGGCAGAACATCAGGAAAATCACCCCGAGTTCGGCAAGGGTCTTGATGGTTTCTTCGTCGTGGATCAGACCGAACGGTGGCGTGTGCGGGCCGATGATAAAGCCGGCGACGATATAGCCCAGCACCACCGGTTGCTTCAGGCGATGAAACAGCACAGTCACCACACCCGCGACCAACATGATCACTGCCAGATCCTGAATAAAACTGATGGCATGCATGGCGTGGGGCTCCTTGGGTGACATTGCTCAAACGCCAGGCCCGCGAAAGGTCTGGTCGAGCGAGAAAAAAATTCGCATTTCGCGTAGGAATTGCCCTCGGACCGGGCTTTTGCAGGGTAACACCGCGACTTCCGGCAGAAAGGCGGTGCAATATATGGAAACAGATAGATTTGTCGTGACGGCAATCACCCGCCCGGCGTCCCGATAACTGTGGTTCGAAAAACCGCCCAGGCACCCGTAGAGGTGCACCCTTCCGAAACCCGCCTTGACCCGTGAGAACGCTATGGAACCCGGAAACGCCCAGCTGTCGATGACGGTATTGATGACTCCCGACATGGCCAACTTCTCAGGCAATGTCCACGGTGGCACCCTGCTCAAGTACCTCGACGAAGTGGCCTACGCTTGCGCCAGCCGTTACGCCGGCCGCTACGTCGTGACCCTGTCGGTGGATCAGGTGATTTTCCGCGAGCCGGTGCATGTCGGCGAACTGGTGACCTTCCTGGCCTCGGTCAACTACACCGGCAATACCTCGATGGAGGTGGGCATCAAGGTGGTGACCGAGAACATCCGCGAGCGCTCGGTGCGCCACACCAACAGTTGCTTCTTCACCATGGTCGCGGTGGACGACAACCGCAAACCGGCGCCCGTGCCGCCGCTGCAACCACAGAACAGCGAAGACAAGCGCCGCTTCATCCAGGCCCAGCAGCGTCGCCAGATTCGTCAGGAACTGGAAAAGCGCTATCAGGAAATCAAGGGTGATGCCTGAGGCGGCTATTGCGCTTTAGATAGACATCGCCGGCTGTGCGGTGAACACCGGGTTGATGTTCACCCAAGCCCTCGCGGGAAGCGAGCCCGCTCGCGATGGGTCCTGCCCTGTTCAAAGACTGATCGCAGTCGCCTCGAACTTCACCCGTGGGTGCGCGATGCGGTCCTGCGCGCGGACCAGCTCCAGCTCGTAACTGGCGCACGCCTGGGTCTCCAGCAACACTTCATGCACCGCCGAGGCCGCGAACTCGAACGCCGCCACCAGGCTGTCGCCCAACAACACCCGCGCCAGAAACAGACCGGATGTCAGATCGCCGACGCCCACCGGCTGGCGCGGAAACGCCAGCAACGGCCGGCGCAGATGCCAGCTCGCTTCGGCCGTCACCAGCAACATCTCGAATGCATCCGCCGGTTTGCCGGGGTACGCCAGGTGCTTGACCAGCACCGCCTTCGGACCGCGGGCCAGCAGCGCACGCGCCATTGCCAGGCAATCGAACAATGACTGCGGCTTGCGCCCCGAGAAGCTGTCCAGCTCCAGTTGGTTTGGGCACATGAAGTCCGCCACGGCGGCCGCTTCTTCCAGCAGGAAATCACTGACTTCGGCCGGTACGCTGCAACCCTTTTCCGGATGCCCCATCACCGGGTCGCACAAATAAAGGGCCTTGGGGTTTATCGCCTTGATCTGCTCGACGCCCTTCAGGATCGAACGCCCCTGGGCCGCACTGCCCAGATACCCGGACAACACGGCGTCGCAATTTCCCAACTCGCCAATCGCCGCAATGCCTTCGACCAGTTCGGGAATCTGCTGCGGTGACAGCACTTCACCGGTCCACTGGCCATATTGGGTGTGGTTGGAGAACTGCACAGTGTTGAGCGGCCAGACATTCACCCCGACCCGCTGCATCGGGAAAACCGCAGCGCTGTTGCCAGCGTGGCCGAACACGACGTGGGACTGAATGGCGAGCAGATGTGGCGTACGTTTCATGCCGTGAGTTCCGTAAAACGATTGAAATTCGAGCCGCGCAGTATGCGACTAAACGCAGCCTGTACGACAGACCGGCGACGCAGTTAAGCTGACATCCTATTGTTGGAGCACCCGTTGATGCTGACCCTCGGAAATATCTTCGTGTTGATGCTGCTCGCCACGGCTGGCGCCTGGCTGTGGCACAACCATGGCTTGCGCGAGCGCGCGCTGGAGCGGGTCAAGCAGCACTGCGGCAAACTCGGGATCGAGTTGCTGGACGGCAACGTCGCGTTGAAGAAAATCGCTTTCATCAAGGACGCCAACGGCCGGCGGCGCCTGGCCCGTGTGTATAACTTCGAATTCACGGTGACCGGCGAAACCCGCCATAACGGCACCATCACCCAGTTCGGCGCCCACAGTGCGCAGATCGAACTGGCGCCCTACCCGATGCCGTTCGACGAAACGCCACCGGTGGCCGAAGTGGCGAAGCCGCGCGCCGAAGTGATTGAGCTTAGCCAGTGGCGGCAGGAACACACGAAATGGCGTCCTTAACCGGATCGACAGTGATCCAGTGAGCGCTGCAACGAGTCTACCGGCTGCGGCCCGCTGAAAATCAGTTCGATCCGCGAATCCTGGCGCCATTCGCTGGGCTGCCAGGCCAGTGTCGCGTTATCCAGCGCATTGGCCGACAGCCACCCCCCGTCGCTGTGGATAACCAGCTTCGCCCGCCGCCAGACAAGGCTTTCAAGCCATCGGCCAAGGCGCGCCGAATCGAACCTCTGGCCTGGGTGCCAGCGCCAACCGATGCTCCAGCCATCGTCCTGTTCCTGGCTCAGGCATATCGGTCGCGCCGGGTCAGGCCATACCGCCGGCATCTGCGCCAACCCCTTGGGCGCGATGAAGTTATCCACACCCGCCACCGCTCTCGCCTCGAGACCCGGCAGCTCGCTCAGCGGCAACCCGGCTTGCTGCGTCCAGTACAGGGGCCGTGCCGGCAGCTGCGCGGCGATGCGCTGCCGATCACGCTCATCGAGGTGTTCGGCCTTGTTCAACAGCAACAACCCGGCGTGGCTCAACGCCGCCTGCTGCGTCACAGGCAAGGGCTTGCCGGCGGCGAGCGCCTGGGCATCCAGCACCAGCACACTGGGCTGAACCGCCAGTACGCCGACCCAGGGGGTTTCACCCAATTGCTTGAGCAACTGCGCTGGATGACCGAGCCCGGAAGGTTCGATGAACAACCGGTCCGGTCGCGCCTTGCGCAGCAAGCGTCCGAGACCGATCTGGAACGGCGCACCATTTATGCAACACAAACAGCCTCCGGCGACTTCACCCAGTGCGATACCATCGACGTCACGGGTCAGCAGCGCAGCATCGATACCGATCTGCCCGAACTCGTTGATCAACACCGCCCAACGCTCGTTGGCCGGCCGCTGGGCCAGCAGGTGCTTGATCAGGCTGGTCTTGCCGGCGCCCAATGGACCGGCGATGACGTGCGTGGGAATGTTCTGCAGCATGGTCGAGGTTTTCTGAGGAGGTGGAGGATGCGGTTGATTGGCTGGACGTTGCTCCTGTCGCTCATTGGCGGCGAGGCGCTGGCCCAGGCGTGCGTGGTACACAGCACGGCTGAGCGACTCGACGTGAAGGTCTGCCAGGAGAACCGCAGCATCCCGGAAAAACTCTTCGCCGACGGGTTCTGTCAGCCGAACCTGGCCGGGCAGAAAGTCGAGGTGCAATACGTCGACCACTGCCCTGCCGGCGCCTTTGGCGTGTGCAGCAATGCGCAAGTTGCCAATATGCCTTACCGGCAGGATATTCACTATTACGGCGTGGCCACCGACGCGGCGTACCTGAAGCCGTATTGCGAAAGCCAGAGCCAGGGCCACTGGCTCCAGCCTTGATCCGCGCCCTCCTTCGGTCGAGGGTTACGCGGCCACCTCTTCATACCAGGGCCCGAACGGGTCCGACCACAATTGCCAGCCCTCGGCGCCCAGGGCCATTTCCTCATCGGTCAGCAGACAATCGTCCAGTTCGGCGCTGAGTTGTGCAAAGTCGATGTTCTGGCCGATGAACACCAGTTCCTGCCGACAATCGCCCGTGGCGGCGGTCCAGTTCGCCAGGATCGCCGCAGTGCTTTCCGCGTCCTGGGGCCATTGGTCTTTCGGCACGGACCGCCACCAGCGACCGGCAAAACCATAGCGCATCAAACCACCGGCCTGGGACCAGCTGCCGGCATCCATGGGTTTGCTCGCCAGCCAGAAAAAGCCTTTGGAGCGCAACAGCTTGCCGTTGGTCCACGGGCCATCGATGAAGTTGAAAAAACGCTGGGGATGAAAGGGTCGGCGCGCCCGGTAAGCGGTGGAGGCGATGCCGAATTCCTCGGTTTCCGGCACGTGTTCGCCGCGCAACTCGCGCAACCAACCCGGTGCCTGCGCGGCTTTTTCGAAGTCGAAACGACCGGTATCGAGAATTTTTGCCAAAGGGATTTCGCCCATCACCATCGGCAGGATTTCGGCCTGCGGGTTCAGCCTTTCGAGGATCGCCATCAGCTCCTGGCGTTCGCTGCTGCTGATCAGGTCGATCTTGCTGATCAAGATCACGTCGGCAAATTCGACCTGCTCGATCAGCAACTCGGTGATCAGCCGTTCGTCCTCCTCGCCCAGGGTTTCACCACGGGACGCGAGGCTCTCCGCGGCTTGGTAATCGAGCAGGAAATTCACCCCGTCGACCACGGTGACCAGGGTGTCGAGCCGCGCGACGTCAGACAGGCTGCGCCCTTCCTCGTCACGGAAGGTGAAGGTTTCGGCCACGGGCAGCGGCTCGGCGATGCCGGTGGACTCGATCAGCAGGTAGTCGAAGCGGCCATCCCTGGCGAGTTGGCCGACCTCTTCGAGCAAGTCTTCGCGCAAGGTGCAGCAGATGCAGCCGTTGCTCATTTCCACGAGCTTTTCTTCGGCGCGGTTCAGGGTGACATTACGCTGAACTTCGCTGCCATCGATGTTGATTTCACTCATGTCATTGACGATCACCGCAACCCGCAGGTCTTCGCGGTTACGCAGTACGTAATTGAGCAGCGTGCTTTTACCGGCGCCGAGAAAGCCCGACAGGACGGTGACGGGGAGACGATGGGGCATCAGGGAATCCTCACAGGAATGCCCGGTCGCAGTGTCGGGCTTATTTTTACGTTACAGTATAACAATACAATCAAGCCACCCCCTCTTGCCGCCGATGACAAAGGGCACGATGCTGAACCCCGTCCGATCCGTGAGAAACACTCTGCGTATGGCCCTGAAAATCGCACTGATGATCGCTTCGCTGCTGCTCACCCTGGACGCCCGGGCACAAACCCCGGGCCTGGCCAACTGCACCCGCAGCGCCAACCTGCTGGCTTGCGTGGATGCCGACGGCAATGCCTACAGCGTCAACACCGTCGGCAACACGCTCTACCTGCGCGGCTTCGAACGCGCGGGAAAACGCTACTGGGCGCAAACCAACAGCCGCTACGGACAACTCACGTTTTTCACCGGCATCGCCTCCGACGGCGAAGCCTGGGTCGGCTACAACCGGCGGGTGGGCTGGACCACCCTCAATCGCTTTTCCAGTTCCGGCGGCAGCAGTGCCAAATTCACCTGCAGCCGAATTTCCGGTTGCTAGGCCTGCGCTTTTTTTGCGCCAGTTACCCGGCGAAGCAGCTGTCGAGCTGCGGGTTATTCTGGAAATAGCGCTGTAGCCCTTCGTTGAGCACGTCACGTCGGTTCACGGTGAAAACTCTCGTGAAAAAGACGTAGTCGAATTTGATGTAATAACATAACATTCAAATTCGATTCCCACGATGGACCTGCTGATGAATGCGCTGACTCTGCCGGATATCGCCGCGCAGGCTACACGCCAAGCCCTGCCGCTCGAATGGGTGGGCATGTGCGGCATTGCCTTGCCGATCCTGTTCGATGGCCAACGCTTGAGCGCGACAGCCGACGCCGGTGTCAGCCTGGACGATGGCGAAGCGCGTGGCATCCACATGTCGCGGCTATACCTCGCGTTGGAATTGTTTGAGCAGGAAAACCTGACGCCGCACCTGATCCGACGAGTCCTGGAGCATTTCCTCGACTCCCACCAAGGCCTGTCGACCCGCGCCTACCTGAAGATCGACACCGACCTGCTGCTGAAAAGGCCTGCCCTCATCAGCCCGCTGTCCGGTTGGAAAAGCTATCCGGTCAGCATTGAAGCGCATCTGAAAAACGCGATGTTCCACGTGGAACTAAAAATCCAGTTGCCTTATTCCTCTACCTGCCCTTGTTCAGCGGCCCTGGCCCGGCAGCTGATCCAGCAGCAATTCGTCGATGACTTCGCCAACCGTTCGTTGCAACACGCAGACGTTCTGGCCTGGCTGGGCTCAACCAAAGGCATCGTTGCAACACCTCATAGCCAGCGCAGCCATGCGCAATTGCGCCTTCGTCTGGTTGAAGGTATCGAGGCACTGCCGTTGATCGAAGTGATCGATGAGGCAGAAGCCGCCCTCGGCACCGCCGTGCAAACCGCCGTGAAACGCGCCGATGAACAAGCCTTTGCCCTCGCCAACGGGCAAAACCTGATGTTCTGCGAAGACGCCGCGCGGCGTTTGCATCTGGCCATGAAAGGCTCCCCGGAAATCAGCGCCTTGCATGTCCGTGTCGTCCACGCCGAAAGCCTTCACGCCCATGACGCCGTCGCCGAGAGCCGATGGAATTGGGAGGCCGCATGATTCGCTGTGAGGCATTACGCTGGGGCGCCGTTGGACAACCCCTCACCCCGGCCGTCAGTTTTGAATTGGCCAAGGGCAGCATGACTGCCGTGATCGGCGCCAACGGCTCAGGCAAAAGCAGCCTGCTGAAAGTCATCGCCGGCCTGCAAAAACCGCTGAGCGGCAACGTCATTCTCGAGGTTCCACGCCAAGGCTCGCTATCGTTCCTGCCCCAGCAGCAACACCTCGACCGGCAATTCCCGATCAGCCTGCAAGCCTTGGTCGCCGCCGGTTTCTGGGGCCACAAGCAATCGGCCGAAGTCCGCCGTCAGCGCCTCGCCGCCGCCCTTGAAGACTGGTGTCTGACGGGGTTGGAACAACGCCCCTTGATGGCGCTCTCCGGCGGCGAACTGCAACGCGCACTCCTCGCCCGCCTGAGCCTCGCCGAAGCACCGCTGCTGTTACTCGACGAACCCCACGCGGCGCTCGATGAAGAGGGACAAGCGTTGCTGTGGAAACACCTGCATCAGTGGCACGCAAAAGGCCGAACCCTGGTGGTCGTCTGTCATGACCTGGCGGCGGTACGGCACCACATGCCGCAAACTCTGTTGATCAGGAACAGTGGATGCGTACTTGGCCCGAGCACCGAGCTGATCCATCAGCAACCGCACACGCAGGTGGCCTGATGCTGACGGTCGTCCACCTGTGGCAACCCTTCCAGGAGTTCGTGTTCATGCGTCGCGCACTGCTCGGTGGACTGGCGCTGGCGTGCAGCACGGCACCCCTCGGCGTGTTCCTGATCCTTCGGCGCATGAGCCTGATCGGTGACGCGGTCGCTCACGGCATCCTTCCCGGCGCGGCGTTGGGTTTCTGGTTCGCCGGATTGAGCCTGCCAGCGTTGACCCTGGGAGGCTTGGGGGCTGGCTTGAGCATGGCCGGGCTCGCCGCGTGGATTACCCGGCGCACCGGCCTGCGCGAAGACGCGAGCCTGGCCGCGATCTACCCGATCGCCCTCGCCAGCGGCGTGCTGATTCTCGGCATCGCCGGCAAGCGCCTGGACCTGCTGCACCTGTTGTTCGGCTCGGCACTGGCGGTCGACGGTCCAACCCTGACAGGCATGTTGTGGGTCTCGGGGCTCAGCCTGATGGCCATGGCGCTCATCTACAAGCCGCTGGTGCTGGATACCCTCGACCCGCTGTTCCTGCAAACCGTCAGCCGCCTCGGCCCACTCGCCCACGCTGTATTCCTGACATTGGTCGTGCTGAACCTGGTGATTGGCTTCCAGGCCATCGGCGCACTGATGGTCGTCGGCCTGATGATGCTGCCCGCTGCCGCCGCGCGCTTCTGGAGCCGACGGCTACCGGTGTTGATGGCGGTGGCCGCCCTGCTTGGCTGCGTGTCGGTGTGGCTCGGTCTGCTGCTGTCGTTCCACTACTCGCTGCCCAGCGGCCCGGCCATCGTCCTCGTGGCGGGCGGCGGGTATCTGCTGTCCGTGGTGTTCGGGCCGGTGCACGGCTTGATGCGCCGCCCGCCCCTGCTCACATCCCAATGAGGTGTTGCCCGATGCGCGCTTTACTCGTGTTGCTCAGTTTGGTGTTTTCGATGTCGCTGTCAGCGGCGGAAAAACTCAAGGTCGTCACCAGCTTCAGTATCCTCGCTGACATGACCCAACAGGTCGGCGGCGATCACATCCAGATCACCAACATGGTCGGCCCCGATGCCGATGCCCACACCTACGAACCGACGCCCGACGATGCCAAGGCCCTGCTCGGCGCCAAGCTGATCATCAAGAATGGCCTCGGTTTCGAGCCATGGCTGGATCGCCTGGTGACCAGCACCGACACCAGGGCCACGGTCATCAGTGCAAGCCACGGTGTGATCCCCCGTTCGCTGGAGGAAGACGGGGAGACCCTGCCCGACCCGCATGCCTGGCACAACCTGGCCAACGCCGAGTTGTACATCGCAAACATCACCAAAGCACTGGTAGCCGCCGACCCGGCGAACAAAACCGATTACGAACACAACAGCCAGCTGTACTTGAAACAGATCTACACGCTGCTCGCCGAAGCCAAGGCCAAGCTCGGATCACTGCCGCCAGGCAATCGCAAGATCGTCACTTCGCACGACGCCTTCGGTTATCTCGGGCAGGCCTACGGCATCGATTTCATGGCGCCGCAGGGGCTGTCCACCGAGCGCGAGCCGTCAGCGGCTGAAGTCGCTGCGCTGATCACCCAGATTCGCCAGGCCAAGGTCAAAGCGGTGTTCATGGAGAACATCAAGGACGCGCGCCTGCTCAAACAGATTGCCGATGAGAGCGACGCACACATCGGTGGCACCCTGTACTCAGACGCCCTCGCCGCGAGTGGCCCTGCCAGCACGTTCACAGGCCTGTTCGAATACAACCTCAACACGCTGTACCAGGCGCTGAGCCAGCCATGATTCGTACGCCGAATCGGCGTGCATAGATAAGTCGGTTCAACCGCCGGTGAGCGGGTGACCGGCCAACTCGCATGGCGTGACAAATGTCTAGATGACAACTGCCCGGGTTTGGCTCTACGGTTTATGCGCGAGCACTCAAGAGCACCGACATGATCCACATCACCCTGAGCGATGGTTCATTACTTGAATACGACCAACCCGTGTCGGTGTACGAGCTCGCCGCCAGCATCAGTCCCGAGCTGGCAAAAGCCGCCGTCGCGGGCAGGGTTGACGGCGTACTGGTCGATTGTGAGTTCATGCTCCAGAACGATTCCCGGGTGAGTATCGTCACCCCCCGCGAGCCCGACGGCCTGGAGATCCTGCGACGCTCCTGCGCACTGATGCTGTCAGTGGCCGTGAAACAGCTTTATCCAAAGGCACAGTTGCAGAGCGGATCGGTGCTGGGTGACGGCTTCTTCCATGAGTTTGAATTCGAGCGTCCTCTGAACCTCGTCGATCTGGCGGGCATCGAGGCACGCATGAAAACGCTGGCGGCGACCAACCATTCGATTCGCCGTCGAAAACCCTCATCGCCCACCGATGACCTGGAGAGACTGACGCCCTACCTGCTCGGCGACTTCGAATGCCGGTCGATCGGTCCACACGTTCCCGCAACGAGGGTGCTGCATGCATTCGCCCTCGATCACATCAGCGGCACCGCGACTCAGCGAATCTACGGCAGTTGCTGGGCTTCCCAGGAGGAACTGGACAGCTGGCGCGCCCCGCCACACGTAATGATCGTCAGCATGGACGATCGCCAGGCCGACTACGCCCAATCCGTGACTGAAACCTTGCGCCGCAGCGGCGTGCGCGCCCGTGCAGACCTGCGCAACGAGAAAATCCGCCACAAAATCCGCGAGCACAGCCAACAGGTGCCATATCTGGTGGTGATCGGCGAAAAGGAAAAACAAGGTGGGTTTGTCACGTTGCGCAGCCGGACCGGAGAGGACTTCGGCACGATGGCGGTTGAAGCGGTGTGCGCCTGGTTGCGGTCAACGGTGGTGGTGTGAACAGTTTGTCGCGAGAGTGCCCGCTCCCACGTGCGTAATCCTGTGGGAGCGGGCCTGCTCGCGATGCTGTCAGGCCCTGGGCTTCACCGTTCCACAATCCTGCCCCAACCAGACTGCACGGGTATCGAGGCTGCCCTTTTGCTGGATGCCCGTGGCGTTGAACGTGCCGTTCACCTTGGTGGTGAACTCGCGATCACTCAGGAACGTCGCCACACCCGCGCCCTGCGCTTTGGGACAACTGAAACGGAACTTCCACTGGTTGCCGGTACGCTCGGTGATTTCCTGGCGGCAGCCCGACTGAGGGTCCGTCAGAGGAATGTTGTCACTCTTGACCTGCTCCGGCGTCAGGCAGGCGCGAATTCCTTTGCCGCCCATGGTGATGCCCTGCTTCTCCAGCTGCGCACGCTGCTCGGGCGTCATCTGGCTTTGAATCTGGCCCAGGATCAATTGCAGATCCGGCAGGTTCTGGTCATCCACCTTCATGTTGCTCGAGGTCAGCTCCCACAGGCCCGGCTGCAGCATCTGCGCCTGAGCGGCCACGGGGAGTGCCAAACCAAAAGCCACGGCCAAGCCCAGCAGACGAACGTTCATCGTGTCACTCCTGATCAGTAGTGGCCGTTAGACGTCAGCCAGGGGCTTCGGTTCAGGGGCCAATTAAATAGCGACATTCTGCACGGAACATGGTCTGTTAAGCATTGAATCTTCAGGAGCAAGGCTGTCCCATGGATTACTTTGGACCGCACCTTTTCGGTTATCTGATCGCGTTGTTGCATTCCCTGGGGCTGATCGCCGCCGTCCATGCCGTGTTGACCGTAAGGACCGCCCAGGGATCCATCGCCTGGGCCTTGTCGTTGCTGTTCATGCCTTACCTCACGCTGATCCCGTACCTGGTCTTCGGCCGCAGCACATTCGATGGCTACATCAAGGCACGGCGACAGGCCAACGAGGAAATGCGCAAGGCCATCTCGGAGTTGAACTGGCGTCCCTGGGTGGAAGAAGCCCTGACGGCCCGCGCCTCCAACGCCTATGCATCATTGCGGGCAATGCCCAAGCTGGGGCGCATGCCGTGCCTGGCCAACAATGAAGTGCGGCTGTTGATCAATGGCCCGGCCACCTTCGAAGCGATTTTCGACGCCATCAGCCAGGCCCGGGAGGCCGTGCTGATCCAGTTCTTCATCATTCACGACGACCACCTCGGTCAACGCCTGCAAGCGCTGTTATTGAAGAAAGCCGCCGAAGGCGTCGCGGTCTATCTGCTGTACGACCGCATCGGCAGCCATTCCCTGCCCCACAGTTACGTGCAGTCATTGCGTGATGCGGGCGTCGAAGTCAAAGCCTTCGCAACGCGCAGCGGCTGGCTGAACCGCTTCCAGGTCAACTTTCGCAACCACCGCAAGATCGTGGTGGTCGATGGCGTGCTCGGATTCGTGGGCGGGCATAACGTCGGCGACGAATACATGGGCGAGAAGCCGCCTCTGGCACCCTGGCGCGACACCCATGTCGGGGTGCGCGGGCCCGTGGTGGCCTGCATGCAGGAGTCCTTCGCCGAAGACTGGTTCTGGGCGGCCCGATCGTTGCCACCCTTGATACTGCCGGATGTGTATCCGGACGACGGTGTGCTTTGCCAATTGCTGGCCAGCGGCCCGGCGGACCCCTACGAAACCTGCTCGCTGTTCTTCGTCGAAGCCATCCATGCGGCCTCCGAGCGCGTGTGGATCACCAGCCCGTATTTCATCCCTGACGAAGCCGTGTTCTCAGCGTTACGCCTGGCGGTGCTGCGCGGTGTCGATGTGCGGATTCTGCTGCCGTCGCGCCCCGACCACCGCATCGTCTACGCCGCGTCCAGCCTGTACGCCTTCGAGGCGGTACGCGCCGGCGTGCGGGTGTTCCGCTACGAACCGGGTTTCCTGCATCAGAAGGTGGTGTTGATCGACAGCGAAATCAGCGCCATCGGCAGCGCCAATCTTGACAACCGCTCGTTCAGGCTGAATTTTGAAGTGATGCTGTTGACGGTAGACAGCGCCTTTGCCGGCGAGGTCGAACAGATGCTCAACGAGGACTTCGCCCAGGCCCATGAAGTGGCCCAGCAGGAAAGCCGGGAGACCCATCGCCTGCAACAGGTCGGCATGCGGATCGCCCGGCTTATTTCGCCGATTCTTTAAGGCGTGTAGATGTCGTCCCGGGTCCAGGGCAGTTCATGGCTGCCATCCGGGTGGGCTTTCACGGCGAGGATCTGGTGCAGGTTGATCCAGCCCCTGGCGAACGCATAGGCGCACCCCGCCAGGTACAACCGCCAGATGCGCAACGCTTGATCGGGCACCAGTTTGCCCGCCGCTTCCAGGTTGTCTTCCAGGCGCTCGCTCCAATGGTCAAGCGTGCGCGCGTAATGCAGGCGCAGGCTCTCGACATCCACAACCTCCAGACCCGCCTCGCTGATTTCGGCGGAAATCATCGACAGGTGGGGCAGTTCGCCGTTGGGGAACACATACTTCTCGATGAAATCACCGGCACCGCGTCCCACCGGACGGCCGTCGGTGTGCTTGGCGGTGATGCCATGGTTCATCACCAAGCCACCCTCCTTCACCGCGCCAAACAGGGTCTTGCAGTACTCGGCGAGATTCGCGTGGCCGACGTGTTCGAACATCCCGACGCTGACGACCTTGTCGAACCGACCGTCCTGGGGCAGATCACGATAGTCGAGCAGCTGCAGTTCGACCTGGTCGTCCAGGCCCTCGGCGGTCACCCGTTCACGGGCCAGTGCCAGTTGCTCCTTGCTGAGGGTGATACCGAACACTTTCGCGCCGAATTCCCGTGCCGCATAACGCGCCAGACCGCCCCAACCACAACCGACGTCCAGCAGGTATTCACCGGGTTGCAGGCGCAGCTTGCGACACAGATGCCGGAACTTGGCCTGTTGCGCTTGTTCCAGGGTCTCGCTGCCGGTTTCGAAATAGGCGCAGGAGTACGCCATGTCACTGTCGAGCCACAGCTGATAGAACGCGTTGGATAGGTCGTAGTGATAGGAAATCGCCTTGGCGTCGGTTTCCTTGTCGTGCGCGACACGCACCGGCTGGCTGTCTTCGTCCTCGCCCAAAAGCGCCTGGCTCAAGTCATCGCAGACGCGAATCACGTCGCTCATCGAGCCTTCAAGCTCAAGCTTGCCTTCGACAAACGCGGCTCCGAGCGCGTCCAGACTAGGATGGGTGAACTGGGAAACCATTTGTGGGTCCTTGACCACAATCGTGACGCTGGGCGTCGGTCCCAGATTGAATTCGTGGCCGTCCCAGAGTCGCAGGCGTAATGGGAGCTGCAGATTCTGTAAGGCCGGTGGAAGTTGCGCGAGCATGGAATATCCCCCTGGTTTCAGACGTCTGAAATGAGGTTAGACCATCCTCGAAAAATAGCAGGCTATCGATTTGATAGCCCTTTTCTATGAACGGCCCGGGCTCAACTCTCGTCGTCAACGCAAAGAAGTGATGACCGTATCCAGATGACTGCGCAAATGTCCTACAGTTCGATCAGGGCGGTACGCTGTCAGGACTCCCCTGCCAGCTTGAATAACGGCTCCTGAAACCGCAGCAACCGCCCGGCATTGCCCAGCACCAGCAAGGTGCTCAGGTTGTGCAACAGCGCCGCGATCATCGCCCCGGCCGCACCCAGCCAGCCGAACGCGGCGAAGGCCACAATGGCCAGCGTCCAGCCCAGGCCTACGATCACGTTGATCTGCAAGGTGCGGCGGCACTGGCGACTCAGGCGCACGCAGGTGCCGAGGCGCCGCAAGTCACTGCCAATCAGCACGATGTCCGCCGACGCCAGGGCAATGTCAGCCCCGCCTGCACCCATGGCGACGCCGACCACACCCGCCTTGAGGGCCAGCGAATCATTGATGCCGTCGCCGACCACCATCGGCCGGAAACCGCTGTCGATTTCCTTGAGTACCCGATTGAGCTTGTCCTCGGGCAAGGCCTGGGCTTGCACATTGGGCAGACCGACATCCCGAGCCAGGGCATCCGCCACCCCCTGACGATCTCCCGTGAGCAACCATTGCCGGCCCAGCCCAAGCTCGCGCAACTCGCTCAAGGCAAACCGTGCCTCGGGTTTGACGCTGTCCGCCAGCAACAGCCAGGCGAGAAATTGCCCCTTGAGCGCGAGCCCGGCAATCGGGCCATCGTGCTGCGGAACCGCGGAAGTCGGAATACCCAACTGCGCAAACAACTCGGGTCGACCCAGTGCGGCTTTGCCCTGCCCGGTCATGGCCACCACACCGAGTCCCTGGTGTTCGTGAATCTCCGAGAGCGGCAGCAAGTCATCCTGAGCGGCCAGGCCGGCGAGCGCACGACTGACCGGATGGCTGCTGGCGGACCCGAGACTGGCGGCAAGCCTCAGCAGCTGACTCTGGTTCTGCGACGGGCCGTCGATGGCTTGCAGGCGCAACGTGCCAAAGGTCAGGGTTCCGGTCTTGTCGATCACCAGCGAGGTCAGGTCGGCCAGCTCTTCAAGAAACGCCGAACTGCGAATCAGGATCCCGTGACGGGCAGCCACCGCAACACCGGCAATGGCCGTGGCGGGGGCCGACAACACCAATGCGCAGGGGCAGGCGGCCACCAACACCGCGAGCATCGCCTGGGCGTCGTTGGTGATAAACCAGGTGACAGCAGCCAACAGCAAGACCAACACCCTGTAGCTGCCGGCGTAGCGCTCGAGCAGTCGGGTGATGGGCGGCTTCGAACGTTCGGCGCTTTGCATCAGTGCAATGACTTTGCCGAGGGTCGAATCGCTGCCCGTGCGGGTCACTTCAATCCGCAGCAAGCCGTCGAGGTTGATGGCCCCACCGAATATCGACATGCCGACGCCCGCCTCCACCGGCACCGACTCCCCGGTGATCGATGCCGTGTCGAGGCTGGCCTGGCCGGACAGCACACGGCCATCGGCGGGCACCCGATCCCCGGCGCGAACTTCTACGCAATCACCCGGCATGAGCGCGCCGTTGTCCACCTCGAGGATGGAACCATCGGCCTGGACCTTGCGCGCATGGCTGCGTGTCAATTGAGCCAGCGAATGGATGGCCTCCTGGGAGCCAATCACGCTGCGCTCCTCCAGCACGTGGCCGAAGATCATGATGACCGGCAACAGGGCGGCGGTCAGCAGATCGCCGGTCGCCCAGGCGCCGAGCATGGCCAAGGCAATCAACTGGTCGGTGATCCCGTGCAGGCTTGGATAGCGCAGGCTGAACCACGCCGAGCGCATCACCGGCACCGCGACCAGTAGCGAGGCGCCCCCCAGCAACAATTGGCTGACACCCGTCTGCTGCGGTGACCACCAGCGCCAGGCCAGACCCAGCGCCAGCAATCCCAGGGCAAGCATGGCCAACGTCAGTTGGCGCGCGGCGCTGCGTTGTTCGGCCGACGACAACAGGCTCGGTGCGGCGGCGGTCGATGCAGTCATTGGGCAGCTCCCTGAATGATCAGGCGGGAATCGTCTTTGGGGTTGACGGTGGTGACCGAACCGGCCTGCCCCATGATTGTTGGCAGGCGCTCGCGATAAATACGCAGCATCATCTGTGGATCGGTGCCCTGCTGTTGCGCCTTGGCCAGACTCAATACGGTGGCGGTGTCCGCCGACGCTTTGGCCAGTCGTTCGCTTGCCTGGGCCTGGGCGAGCTGCACGGTCCGGTCGGCACGTTCGTTGGCCGATTGCGTGAGTTTCTCGGCTTCGTTGCGCGCGTTTGCGACCGTTTTGTCGGCTTGCTGACTGGCTGTCAGGACGGCATTGAAGGCGTTGACCGCCGGCGCCGGAAGGCTCGACTGCACGTCCACCCGCACCACCTCGATCCCCAAGCCCTGCCCGGTCGCGGTGAGTTCCACGAGGCGGCGATTGATGCCCTGCACCAGATCACCCCGCAAGCGCTCACGCCGTTCAGCGGCCTGACTGTAGGCGCCAACCAGCTCCGGTCGCGCCACCAGAATGGTGTCCAGATCCCGGGCGGCGCTCAGGGCGACTGCACTGCGCGTCACGAGTCGATCCAGTGCCGGCAACACATGCTCGCCCTGCAGCACGAACGCGTAAGGTTCGATGACTTTGTAAAAAACCCGCACATCCAATTGCACGACACCCGTATCCCCGGTCAACAAGTAACCGGAGCCCGCCAGCGCATCACTCAGTGGAGTGGCAAAGGAAGCCAGTCGATCGGCCTGCAAAGCCGCGTCGCTTCGCAGCAGATTGTCGATCCGCCGTTCGATCACCCGGTCAGCTGCCGGCAGCAGAATCACCTGCTCGAACGGTCGTGGCCACGCAAACAGCAGGCCGGCATTCTGAATGCGATCCAGCGCGCCAAAGTGCAACACCACGGCGCGGTTCTGCGGATCAATCTGCCGAACATTGGAAAACGCCCACGCCACGGCGGCCAGCAGCGTCACCGCAAACAGTGCAAGAAAGGCCAATTGCCCGGCCTGAATCCAGGGACTGCTCGATTCATGTGTTCCACGTGGAACGCGGCTCATGGTTTCGACCCGGACAAGTTGTCGAGAGTCGGCGGACCGTCAACCAAGACCCTGAATGGCGCGGCATCCGTGCGCAGGACCAGTTTTGTTCCCGGGCCGACGATGGTGCCCAGGGTGTCGAGGGAGCGCAGCAGGTTGTACAACTGGGGAGACCCCGCGTAGGCACGACCGTATATCTGCGCGGCTTCCACCCGAGACTGGGCTTCGATGCCGGCCGCTTTCACGGTGGCATCCGCCTGAACGATCCGCGCATCCCGCTCGGCGACGGAGCGAATCTGCGCGGCCTCGCGTTTGCCTATGGCCGTGCGTTCGGTGGCAATTGTTTCACGCTCGGCGCGCATGCGATCGACCGTGGCATTCAAGGTCACTGACGGCAAGGTCAACCGTTCGATGCCGACCTGCAACACCCTTACGCCATAGGTGGCCAACAGCTGCTGCTCGATCTGCTGCCGAAGCTGCGTTTCAAAGTCGCCGATGCGCACCTGACTGGCATCGGTGTTCACCAGGCTGGCCAAGTCGAAACTGCTGGCCGTGGTTTCCAGTGCAGAGCCGACAAACGTGCGAATCTGCCGCGCGGCTTCATCCGGCTGATTCTGCACAGCCCGCATGAAACGCTGAACATTGCCTGCATCGCCCTGAACCTGCCACACCACGTAGGCCTGGACGATGATGCGCAGCCCGTCCCGCGTGCCCACGTCCTGCAAGCCACTGGAGGTGGTACGCAGGCGCAGATCCACGGGAATTGTCGCTTCGAAGGGCGCCGGCCAGCGCCAGCTCAACCCCGGCGCCAGCAGCACCCGCGACGGATTGCCAAAGCGGGTGATCACCGTGGCCTCGCCGGAACGCACTTGCACCAGGCTCGCCGCCGCTATGGCAAATGCCACCAGCAGCCCCGCCCACCCCATGCGTCGCCATGGAAAAGGACCTGCCGCCTGCGCGTCGCCCTGGTGATGATGGTGGTGCCCATGGTGATGCCCGCCATGGCCGTGATCGTGGCCGCCGTGGTCAGCGTGATCGTGAGTGTGTGACTGGCTCAATTGGCAGCTCCTGACTGAGCGGTTTTGGGCGATGGCGCCGGGTCAACCGGCAAGGTGAAGGCGCGCAGATCAATGGTTGGCGCGTTGCCGCTGCGACCGAGGTGGTGATCCAGTACCAGCAATTGAGCACCGGCCAGGCCTTGGGAAAGCTGACTGAAATACCGCTCCAGCACGAACGCCTGACCGGCGCTGGCGTAGGCTTTCTGCTCGGCCGAAAAACCCAGATCCGCCGCCTGTGCAGCCGCATTGATTTCACGCGCGTTGGCCGTCGCCTGATCGAGGGCAATGCTGGCCTGCAATTGCGCCTGGTTGCCCGCCTCGGTGGCCGCGCCGCGTTCGCGTGAGATCAGCGCCTGCGCAGCGATCTGCGCGGCTTGCACGCCGTGATAGGCATTGGCCGCACCGGCCGGGGGGTGAATGGCCTCGACCACCGTGGCGAGAATTTCCACGCCGCTGTCGAGTGCCTGCAGATCCGCTTGTACGGCCCGGCCAATGTCCTCTGCGAGCCCTACCCTGTCTTCGCCGAGCAGACCGTCGAGGGTGCGTGAGGCGAAGTCATGAACCAGCACCCGACTGGCGGTGCTGCGGATCAATGCCGGCACGTCCGTGCTGTTGTAGGTGGCGGCCAATGCCGCCTGATCGGTCAAACCGAGGCGGTAGACAAATCGGACGTCCATGTTGACGATCTGGAAACCTTGCTTGTCCGCCCGGCTGCTGGCAATGACCTGGGATTTGTCATTCACGTGACTGGCGTCCCACAAGCGATTGGCGGAGGCGGGCGCCAGACCTTCTGCCGATTCAGCGACCATCGGCGCTGCCACTTCGTCGACACGGGTGGCCAGTTCGTGAACCACACCGTTCTCGACACTCAGCACTCGGCCCAACGGCCAGGGCAAACCGATGTGCAAACCCGGACCGAACACTTCCACCGGATTGCCGAAGCGTTCATAGATACCACGCTCCTGCAGGGCCATTTCGTGAACACCGGTCAATGTCCAGCCGACCAGGGCGACCACCGCCGACACAGGCCAAAAGACGCGGCGCATATATGAAAACGCCCAGATTTGCCGAAGATCGATGCCGAAGCGGTGATGCAATTCGCGCTGCAACGCCAGCAGGGGTTGCGGTGGCCAACGCAACAGCTCGGCGATGAAACTTCGGGCCAGCAGCGCAGGCTCACGCTGTTCGCGGCGGGGCGTAAACCATGAAAGGACCGCCCGCAACAACAGTTCGAGTGCCACGAGCCCCGGCAGCACACCGATCAACACCGCCAGCCGGGCCGGCCACACAGCCCCCTCCCCTGCAAACAACAGGCACAAGGTGCTCAGCACCAGGCCGATGATCGCCACGCGGGTCAACTGAGACAGCGCTCCGGCTTCAGGCCACTGCGTCACGGGCTCCAGGGCAAATTGCCGCTCCAGCACCAACAAACCGAACGCCAGCAACAACGACAATGCCGCACCGATGTTCGCTGAAAAAGTCGGCACGTTCGGTTGCAGGGCCAGGTTCCAGACCTGGTTGACGCAAAACAGCGTCAGCAACGCCCAGCCGCCGAGCCACAGCGTCGGGGCGCCAAGGGCGTTCAACACACGCCTGCAACGTTCGCTGATCCGTTCCAACAGCTGCTCGTACCCACCATCGGGCGTTTCAGTGGTGTCGGCTTGCAGCGGTATCTCGGCCGGTTTCAGCGCCGTGGTACGCCACTGCGTCACCCACCACGCCGATTGCAGCCCAGCGATCAGCACCAGCAAACCGGCGCACTGATTGACCAGTAACGTCGGCCACAGCGATTGCGGCGCAAACAGCCCGACAAACATCGCCAGCACCAGCCCCATGGCAACCAACACGCCAAGACCCAAGCCCCACCGACGCAACCGTCGGCCGTGAACAAGCGCCTGCTGGAAGCGCGGCAGCCCGGTGACAGCGACGCCCTCAATATCGAGATCGACTTGCATAACACCCCAATGTTTCTTTGCTCAACGCACAGCTTGTTACGATATAACAAACCGCGTGAATTTTTTGTATTGAGACCTCCTATCTACGGGTGACTAACTGTCGCGTTGCTGAAGCCTTGACCGAAAGGCGGGATAACACTCATATTACGCTCGTAATTTTTTTCGCAAGCTACGTTTACTCAGCCGGTTTACCCAGCCCGAATTTCATTCATTTCAGGAGTCAATCCATGAGCAGCTATGACGTCGTGATTCTGGGCGGAGGCCCCGGTGGTTATAACGCAGCAATCCGCGCCGGACAGTTGGGTCTCAAAGCCGCTTGCGTCGAGGGACGCGCCACACTCGGCGGTACCTGCCTGAACGTCGGTTGCATGCCGTCAAAAGCGTTGTTGCACGCCTCGGAACTCTACGACGCGGCCATGGGCGCGGAATTCGCCAACCTGGGGATCGAGGTCAAGCCCACGCTCAATCTCGCCCAGATGATGAAACAGAAAGATGAAAGCGTGACGGGACTGACCAAGGGCATCGAGTTTCTCTTTCGCAAGAACAAGGTCGACTGGATCAAGGGCTGGGGGCATATCGACGGTCCGGGCAAGGTCACGGTGACGGACAGCGAGGGCGGCAAAACCCAGCTGAGCGCCAAGGACATCATCATCGCCACCGGCTCCGAACCCACTCCCCTGCCGGGCGTCGAGATCGATAACCAGCGCATCCTCGACTCCACCGGCGCGCTGTCGCTCGTCGAAGTGCCGAAGCACCTGGTGGTGATCGGTGCCGGCGTCATCGGCCTGGAGTTGGGCTCGGTCTGGCGGCGGTTGGGCGCACAGGTCACCGTCGTCGAGTTCCTCGACCGTATCTGCCCCGGTGTGGACGCTGAAGCGGGCAAAACCCTGCAACGCTCGCTGAGCAAGCAAGGCATCCGTTTCAAGCTGAGTTCGAAAGTCACCCGCGCCACCTCCTCGGCCGATGGCGTGCAGCTCAGCGTTGAACCGGCCGCCGGAGGAGAAGCCGAGTTGCTGGAGGCCGACTACGTGCTGGTCGCCATCGGCCGCCGCCCCTACACCCAGGGCCTGGGCCTGGAAAACGTCGGCCTCGCCACGGACAAGCGCGGCATGCTTGCCAACAAGGGACATCGCACCGAAGCATCCGGGGTCTGGGTGATTGGCGATGTCACGTCAGGGCCGATGCTCGCGCACAAGGCGGAAGATGAAGCCATGGCTTGCGTCGAGCAGATCGTCGGCAAGGCCGGTGAAGTCAATTACGCGCTGATCCCCAACGTCATCTACACCCGTCCGGAGCTGGCCAGCGTGGGCAAGACCGAAGAGCAGCTCAAGGCCGAAGGGCGGGCCTACAAGGTCGGCAAATTCCCGTTCACCGCCAACAGCCGGGCGAAGATCAACCACGAGACCGAAGGCTTCGCCAAGGTCATCGCCGATGAGCGCACCGACGAGATCCTTGGCGTGCACCTGGTGGGCCCGAGCGTCAGTGAGATGATTGGCGAGTACTGCGTCGCGATGGAATTCAGCGCCTCCGCAGAGGACATCGCCCTGACCTGCCACCCACACCCGACCCGCTCCGAGGCGTTGCGCCAGGCGGCGATGGATGTGGAGGGGATGGCCACGCAGATGTAGATATTTGCGCAGGCAGATCGAGCGCTTTCGCGAGCAGGCTCGCTCCCACACGGAATGCGTGTCCCCAGTGTGGGAGCGAGCCTGCTCGCGATAGGGCACCACCCGGTCTAAAGCGGCAAATGCTCCAACGGCAACGCCCCTGGCGCCTTCACCGTATGAATCGCAAAGTTGCTGCGAATGTCGCTGACGCCGGGCAACTTCAGCAATCGCCCGGTCAGAAAGCGGTCGTAGGCACGCAGGTCCGGCACCACGACCTGCAGCAGGAAATCCGATTCCCCCGACACCAGAAACGCCGAGATCACCTCCGGCAACGCCGTCACGGCCAATCGGAAGGCTTCGGCCTGTTCGTCATTGTGGCGCTCGACCTTGACCCCGACAAACACCGTCAGCCCCAGCCCCACCTCATCGCGATCCAGGTTGGCCTGATAACCGCGTATCACGCCGGCTTCCTCGAGCATCCGCACCCGGCGCAGGCACGGCGACGCGGACAGACCGATCTCGTCAGCCAATTGCACGTTGCTCAAGCGACCGTCGCGTTGCAGGGCCGCGAGAATCTTGCGGTCGTAGGCATCCAGTTTCATTTTTGGCAGATCCTGAGAGTTTGAGCGTTTTGTAGTAGCAGGTTATGCCAATCACAGAGGCTTTAGAAGCAAACTACGCAACCACCTGCCCTGCCCTTCGCCCTAGACTGGTGTCACCGGATCGACAACGTATTGGGGGGGCAACATGGCGGGAATATGGCTGTTTTTCATGGCGCTGACGGTGGTTTACCTGCTGCCGGGGCCGGACATGATCCTCCTGCTGCAAACCGGCGCACGCCAGGGCAGAGGCCCGGCACTGGCGACCGCGGTGGGCCTGGGCATTGCCCGGGGCTGTCATGTGGCATTGGCGGCGCTGGGTCTGGCGGCGTTGTTCAAGGCAGCCCCCTGGACCTTCGATGTGGTGCGTATGGCGGGGGCGGCGTACCTGTTGTGGATCGGCATCCAGTGCCTGCGCACCACGATGCTGCCGGACTTGAACGGGGTGCCAACGTCCTGCGCAGCACCACGCTGGCGCCAGGCGATCCAGCGTGGCTTGCTGACCAACCTGCTCAACCCCAAGGCGCTGCTGTTTTGCTCGGTACTGTTGCCACAGTTCATCGACCCACAGGCCGGGGCCGTGTTGACGCAGTTCGCGACCCTGGGCGTGGTGCTGGTCAGCGTCGGCTTGCTGTTCGACAGCGCCTATGCGCTGGCCGGTGCCGCACTGGGCCGCTGGCTGCAACGCAGTCCCTCGGCCCAGCGCCTGCAACAATGGTTGTTTGGCAGCCTGCTGATCGGCTTCGCAGTGCGCCTGGCCTTTGTTCAACAGGCCTGACTACGGGCGGACCCGCCGTTTACGGCGATTGATCAGCACCAGCGCGACCGCTGTAAAGGCTACGACAGCGCCGATTTCCAACCACTTTTTGTAAGGACGCAGCGTCGCCCGCACCGGGCTCAATGCCTGGGTGACGTAACGTTTGTCGGCGTTCTGAAAGTCCGGATAGGGGCACTGCTCGCCGAAGAACACCGCCCAATCCACATAGGGCCCCTCTTTGACATAGCGTGTGTAGAACGCGCTTTTTTCGGCCTGGCCGGGGTTCCACCCTGTCGCTGCACACAGCACGGCGGCAAAGGCCTGGCTGGTGTGGGGCAAGTGATCGGCAGCACGGCTGGCTAAATCGTTGGCAACGTAACGGTAGTGGTAACGAAGATCGGGTTGCGCGGCGCTGGCCTGCTGCCGTTTGACTTCTTCGTCCGCCACCAGCGGACCGACCGTGAGCTCAACGCTTTCCAGGCTGTAATTGCCGCCAAAGGTGGCGTAGTCCGGAGCCATCTCGTAACCCAGCAGGTCCATGCCATGGAAACGCGCCATGGTCGCGGCGTTGAAATAGGCGAAGGCGCGTTTGCTGGGCCACCATTTCGATGCGGCGTCGTGGCGCAACTCCCCATACCACTTGGCCTTTTGCTGCAAGGTTTCGCTGTCGAAGTACGCCACCGCCTCGTCGTAACGCTCCTCGCGCAGCAGGCGGCGACCGAGCAAGTTACGCAGCTTCGCCGCCACCGGCAACGGCACGAAGTTGTCGCGATCCTGCTGACTCAGCGCTGGCGGCGCAGGCACTTGAGTATCGACGTACTGCTTGAGTTCATCGACGGTCAGTACACGCTCGGCGACGGTCGCGGCGTCGAACCAGTAGATGTCCTTGCTGCGATACAGCTGATCGAACGCCTGCAGGTAATCCCCGCGTTGCAGCGCCAGGATCGCACTTTCGCCTTCGACCCGGCACTTGGGCTCAAGCGTTTCGAAAGCCCAGTCAGGCGTGCGGCGCTCCCCCCAGGACTCATCCTGCGGGAAGGCACGGGCCGCTTTGGCGTAGGCCGCAGCGGCCGCTGACCTGTCACCGTCGCGCATCGCCAGTTTGGCCCGCAACCACCACGCCAGGCCACCGTCGCCGGCGTGTTCGAGGAACGCCCTGGCGCTGGCATAGTCGCCCTGCTGGTAATTCATGGCCGCCAGCCGATCGGCGTTATCCAGACTGCCACGGGTGCTGGCTTGTAATAACTTGATCAATTTTTGCTCAGCGGGAGGCTGATCACCAAATGACCAACCCAGCCGGCTGATCAAGGACGCCGTGATCAGTTGCTGTACCGGTTTGCCTTCGAGCAACGGCGTCAGTTGCGCCTCGGGCATCGCCGTCAGGTCGGCCACCAACAGTTTCAGCGAGGTGTAGCCGACGCCTGAACCGTGACGATTCTGCGTGGCATAGAGCTCGATGGCGCTGTTCCAGTCACCGGCAGTGCGCGCCACACGGGCCTCTTCGCCCAGGCTGGCGACGCCCAGTTCCAGCGGGTCGCTGAACCCGTCGATGCTCAGTTGCCGAGCCTGCTCAAAGGCTTTGCGTGCCTGCGCCAGCAGGTCGGGGCTGGCGTTTGTTTCGAGACTCTGGGCGAACAGCGTCCGGCCCAGCGAATAGGCGGCCCAGGTGCTGCGCAAGCGACGCTGCTCGGCCGGCAAGGCCAGCACTTTGCGGAAATACTCGGCGGCCAACCCGTGGTCACCCGCGTTGAACGCCACGGCGCCCGCCAGATACAGTACGAGCTCACTCGGCAGGCTCGCGCCCTGGGCTTGCACCTCATGGGCATCGGTCAATCCGCGCAGGCGCTTGACCAACTCCTGCTGTGGCGCCGTCAGGTCGGCTTGTTCGGCGTAATCCCGCTGCTCGGCATACTCGGCCGCATCGCCGCTGTGGAGGGCGTCATTGACCACCTTCAGACCCGCTATCGTCTGCCCGAGACGGCTGATCTCGAAACGGAAACTGCCTTCGGGCAGTTCCGCCAGCGACTGGCTGCGGTTGTCGAGCAGGCGCAGGGGAAAGTCCGGCCCGCAGGCCAGCGCCGACCCCAGTGGCAAGCTCAGGCTCAGGCAGAGCAAATGACGGGGCCAGTTACGGGTGAACATTCGAACCTCCTTGATCAATACGGGTACAGCGCGCCCAACCGATGGCTCGCTGTCCGCCGGCCGGCAGACGTCCGTCGCGCAGGCGGGTGAAGGTAAGCAGATCCGGACGCTGTTGCAACGTGTAGCCGGCCAGGGCGTCGGCGCCCTCACACCCGTGCACCACGAGCGTCAGACGTTCGGGCCAGGTACGGTCGAGGTTGCCCTGGTTGCTGACGCTGACGTCATAGAGGCCGTCCCGGGCCGAGAGTTGCAGTGTCAGGCGACTGTCGAGGGTCTCCCCCCGGGCGACCGCGCCCAAGGTCGTCAGGCTCCAGGCCCGGCGGTCATTCGCCAACGGCAAGCGGAACCAGATCAGCCCCGCCAGGTGGGCCGGTGGGGCGTTACGCAGTTCCAGCGCCAGGGTGCGCAGTTGTTGCGGATCGGCCAGCAACTCGCGGCGCTCACCGCCTCCTTGCACCGGCACTTCGCTTTCCACCACCGGGGCGCCGTCCACGGGTGGCAACAGCGCCACGCCGTAGGCCGGCAGTGCCAGGTAAAACGGTTTCGACGTGATGCGGCTCCAGGCCCTGGCCCAGGTTTTCGCCTGGCCAGGGTCAAACAGACCCCGTCGCGGATCGCTCACCGCGTGCACCTGCAACACGCTGCTGTCGACGACGGCCAACAGCGCCGGCAGTTCGGGACTGTCGAGCCAGGCGGGCAGTGCGGTAATGCTCAGCTTCAGAGAACCCGGCAGGTTCCCACGCAGGTCCGTGAGAAATTTCCGATACGCCGGTAGCCGAGCGACACCGGCATCGTGATCGATTTCCACGCCGGCGAGCACCAGCCCCTGCGCTTGCCAATCACTGAGCACCTGCTGGATCCGTGCAGTGATCTGATCCTGGTCCAGCGACGGGAGCTGGCCATCCAGGCGAATGACCGCGATCAGCGGCCGGCCGTCTCGTTTGAGCAGCGCCGCATCGATGTGCGCCCGGCTCCAACCGGCCCGGGGAAATGCCTGCAAGGCCAGAACCCGCAGGGTCGTGAAGTCTGCACGGCTCGCCTCGAGGGCGGCCGCATGGGACGGCGTCCATTGGCGTTGCCAGATGTAGAGTTGCTGGTCGAGCGCCGGCCTGTCCTGCCGCTCGCACCCGTTGAGCAGCACCAGTGCCGCCAGCATGACCGCCAGCCGGGCGAAAAAAACCATGAGGCATCCTTTGTGGCTGCTCAAGGCAGCGTCCATCAGATGCTACAGGTCAAGCACTCACGGCTGCGAGCCCTGGAACCGACTCGCAGCCTGGTTTGCAGCGCACCGGCCTCAGGCAGTTTTTTGCAGACCGACGGCCGTACGCGGCATGCCGACAAAACCGGGGAGGGCTTCGATCCGCGCCAGCCAGGCGCGCACGTTGGCGTAGTCCTCGAGCGACACGTTGCCTTCAGGCGCATGGGCGATGTAGCTGTAGGCCGCGACGTCGGCGATGGTCGGTTCGTTGCCGACCAGATAGGCCGAATCCTGCAGCGCCTGATCGATCAGCTTGAGCCAGACGTGGGCGTAGGCGATGGTCTCTTCAGCGTTGTAAGGGGCGCCAAACACCGTGATCAGCCTGGCCCGACCCGGACCAAAAGCAATCGGCCCGGCCGCCACGGACAACCAGCGCTGGACATTCGCGGCGCCGACCGGATCGGCGGGCAACCAGCGACCGTTGCCGTATTTCTGCGCCAGGTAAACCAGGATGGCGTTGGAATCGGCCAGCACCACGCCCTGGTCATCAATGGCCGGCACTTGCCCGAACGGGTTGACCGCCAGGAACTCCGGTTGCTTGTGGGCACCGTTGGCCAGGTCGACCAGGATCAGCTCGGTCGGCAGTTGCAGCAGGGACAACATCAGTTCCACACGGTGTGCGTGGCCGGAACGCGGGAAGTTGTACAGTTTGATCGCTTGCATGGTCGACTCCGCAGTCAAGTGGCGCCGCTCAGGAGTGATCAGCACCGATGGACGCTATCTTCCACCCAGCGTCAAAACAACAGAATAACCAGCAAACGCAATCAATTATTTCAACCTGAGCAATAAACCTTCAGCGTTGCAGGTCCGGGTGTTCACGCAGCGCTTTGACGGTGAAGTCCACGAAACTGCGAATCCGCGCCGGTGCGTTGCGCCCGCCCTGATAAACGACGTGGATCGGCAACGGCGGCAGTTCGAAGTCGGCCAGGACAATTTCCAGTGCCCCGGAGGCTACCTGGCTGGCGACCTGGTAAGACAGGACGCGGGTGAAGCCCAACCCCAGGCTGGCGGCGCGAATGGCGGCCTGATTCGAGGTCACGACCAGCCGCGGTTCGGTTCGCACACTGAGCAGTTCGCCGGCCTCATGAAAGGGCCAGCTGCGCTGCTGGCCGATGGCGGACGTGCCAATGACCGGCGCACGCGCCAGGTCCTGGGGATGCACCGGCCGGCCCTGGGCCTGCAGGAATGACGGCGACGCGCAGATCACCCGACGTACCTCGCCGACACGGATCGCATGCTGGTTGCTGTCGGGCAACTCGCCAATGCGCACAGCCACATCAACGCCCTCCTCGACCATGCTCACCACCCGGTCGACAATCAGGCCATTGATGATCACCTCGGGAAACTGGGCCAGGTAATTGACCATCACGGGCGTGACGAACAACTCGCCAAACAACACCGGAGCCGTGATCGTCAGTTGCCCACGGGGCTGAGCATGGCTGCCCGCCGCCGAATCCTCGGCTTCCTGCACCTCGGCCAGAATTCGGCGACAGTCGTCGAGATAACGCTGGCCGGCTTCACTCAAGTGCACGCTGCGGGTGGTGCGCGTCAGCAGCGAGGTGCCGATGCGTTTTTCCAGCGCCGCCACCGCGCGGGTCACGCTGGCCGCCGACATGCCCAGGCGACGCGCCGCCGCCGAGAACCCCTGTTCCTGCGCCACCACCGAAAAGACCTGCATTTCCTGGAATCGGTCCACTGGGCATTCCTTGAGTCAGATAAAAATCGCCACTCTCAGCAGCGCATTGAAATACAGCGTTAACACCGCTGAGCCCGGCCGATGCGGCGCAGTTGTCAGACGACTCAAGATAACCGCTCTAGGCCGCAGCTTCCACAGGGCGACATATCGCCCCAAACGCTCTTCAGCTTCGGCCGAGGCGGCCGATCCAACTAGGGTTGGGTCCCGAAAATCAAGGCTCCAGCAACAAAGCGCCTCATACACATACGGCTGGAGGGACTCATGAATAACTGGTTCGCAAATCTTAGGGTGAATGTGAAACTCGGTCTGGGCTTCGGCGTGGTGCTAGTGCTCACGGGCGTTCTGGCGCTGACCGGCTGGACCAGTTTGGGCAGCGTCATCGACCGCAGCGACAGGATGGGAGAAATTACCCAGCTCAACAACGACCTGACCGCCCTGCGCGCCGCGCGCCTGGAATACATGTTGACCAGCGGCAACGATGCCAGCGCCAGCAACGTGCAGAACAAGCTGAACACCTTCATCGAGCAGCAGAAGGCGCTGATCAAGGTCTCAACCGCGCCGGAAAACGTCAAGCTGCTGCAGGCGCAAAGTCAGGCCACGCAAGAGTTTCAGGCGTCATTGAACAAGATGCGCGACAGCTATCGCATCATTCTTGCCGCCCGGGACGCGATGACCGTTGCGGCCGATCGCGCCATTGCACTGGTCGACACCATCAACCGTGACGCACAGTCCGCCTCCGGTGACGATGCCTCGCGCCTCGAGCAGTTCAAGGCGGCCACCGGCACCAAGGACCAGTTGATGCTGATTCGCCTGAAAGTCCGCGGCTACCTGGCCAACTTCACACCGGAAACCGAGCGCGATGCCTTGCAGCAGTTCGACACAGCCCTGGCCGACATCGGCACCCTCGCCCAGCGTTTGCCCGCCGCAGCCACTCACGCCGAGCCACTGGACAAGGCGGTACGAGCCTACCGCGACGCCTTGCGCCAACTCATCAGCGCCACCGCTCAGGTCAATGCGGCCGGTGACGCCATGAAAACCCAGGCTGTCGACATCGAAAAAACCAGCGACCGGCTTTATCAGGTACAGATCGAGTTTCGCGATCAGGAAAGCAACGTCGCCCGCACCCAGCAGATCATCAGTGCGCTGCTGGCATTACTCTTCGGCGCCTTGGCCGCCGTGATCATCACCCGTCAAATCACTCATCCGCTGCGCGAGACCCTGGCGGTCATCGAGAAGATCGCCGCAGGCGACCTGACCCATAGCGCGGTCGTGACCCGTCGCGATGAACTGGGCGAGGTGCAACAAGGCATCCAGCGCATGGGCGCGACCCTGCGTGACTTGATCACCAACATCCGCGACGGCGTCACCCAGATCGCCAGCGCTGCCGAAGAACTGTCCGCCGTGACCGAACAAACCAGCGCCGGCGTTAACAGCCAGAAGGTGGAGACCGATCAGGTGGCCACCGCCATGCACGAAATGACCGCTACGGTGCAGGAAGTTGCGCACAATGCCGAAGAGGCGTCCCAGGCTGCCGCTTCCGCCGACGTCGATGCCCGTGAAGGTGACAAGGTGGTGGGTGAAGCCATTGCCCAGATCGAAAAACTGGCCTCGGAGGTGGTGCGCTCAACCGAAGCGATGGCGGTGCTGCAGCAGGAAAGCGACAAGATCGGCAGCGTCATGGACGTGATCAAGGCCGTGGCCGAACAGACCAATCTGCTGGCGCTCAACGCCGCCATCGAAGCCGCTCGGGCCGGCGAGGCCGGTCGCGGGTTTGCCGTGGTGGCCGACGAAGTCCGCGGGCTGGCGCAACGGACCCAGAAATCCACCGAAGAGATCGAAGGCCTGGTCGCGGCGTTGCAGAACGGCACCCAACAAGTAGCCGTCGTGATGAACAACAGCCGCTCCCTGACCGACAGCAGCGTCGACCTGACCCGCAAGGCCGGCGCTTCACTGGATAAAATCACGCGCACCGTGTCGAACATCCAGTCGATGAACCAGCAGATCGCGGCGGCGGCCGAACAGCAGAGTGCCGTGGCCGAAGAGATCAGCCGCAGCGTCATCAACGTGCGCGACATTTCCGAACAGACGGCGGCGGCCAGCGAAGAAACCGCCGCCAGCAGCGTCGAGCTCGCGCGACTGGGCAACCAGTTGCAGATGATGGTCAGCCATTTCCGCGTTTAAGCGCGCAAGCCAGCAAGAAAAAGCCCCGCGAATGCGGGGTTTTTTGTGTGTGCTCTCCCTCGGCGTGAACGCCTCGCCACCGCTCAAACATATGAAAATCCATAACTCAGCTTACGAACATATGAATTTTTCTCGATGTTTGGCTGAATTAAGCTCGGTCCACGCCTCATGAAGAAGGCGGTTTTGTCGGTACGCCTGAGCCAGGCGATCCTAAAAATAATCTGTCTGCCGACCAAGGAATTCCTATGTCCCCTACGCTTGCACGCAGCCGTGCCGGTCATTGCGCACCGATCGGCGCTCCCGCTTCTGTTGGAGGTGGGCAATGACCTCCCCACTCTCCCGGCAAAACACCGACGAATCGCTGTTGCACAGTCATGGCTATGCCCAGGAACTGCATCGCGGTCTGTCACTCTGGTCTTCATTTTCCGTTGGATTCGCCACGGTTTCCCCGGTGGTGGGCATTTACTCGGTGATGTCGCTGGGTGCCATGAACGCCGGTCCGTCCTGGGTCTGGATCGTCCCGCTGTGTCTGGCGTTGCAGTTGCTGGTGGCGCTGGTCTATGCCGAGCTGGCTTCGCAGTACCCGCTCGCCGGTGGCTGCTATCAATGGGTCAAGCGGCTGGCGGGCGACCGCTGGGCCTGGTTCACGGGGTTCATGTACCTGGCCTCCGCGCTGGCCTCGTTGACCACCGTGGCCTATCTGGGCGGTTTCTGGCTGTGGCTGTTCTTCACGGGTGAGCCCCCGGCGGCGAATGCCCAGGTGTTCAGCGGCGCCGTGCTCCTGTTGCTGGGCCTGGGCGTGAACCTGTTCGGCATCAACCCGCTCAAGTACTTCGTGAATGCCGGCATCATTGCCGAAGCAATCGCCTCCATCGGCATTGGCGTTTTGCTGCTGTTGTTTTTCCGCAATCACTCGCTGTCGCTGGTGTTCGAAGGCCTTACGTCAACCGCAGGCACCGACGGCTCATACCTGCCGGGTTTCCTCACGGCCATGGCGGTCGGTGGCTGGGCATTCCTGGGTTTCGACGCCTGCTCGCAGGTTTCCGAGGAAACCGCCGACGCCCGCACCTCCACACCCCGCGCCATCCTGCGCTCGATGATCCTGGTGGGCCTCACCGTGATGCTGACCGCATTCGCCGTCACCCTGTCGTACACCGACACTGCCGGCATGGTTTCGGGCCAGGTCATCGATCCGGTCACCCCCGCCGTCGTGGACGCTTTTGGCGCATGGTCCGAGCGACCGTTCGTGGGCGTGGTGCTGGTGGCCTTCATCGCCTGCATCGTCTCGATCCAGACCTACATTGGCCGCGCCGTGTTCGGCATGGCCCGGGACTCGATGCTGCCCGCCTCGGCGCTGTTGCGCCGGGTCGACAAGCGCAAGGTGCCTTTTGCCGCGATGGTCTTCAGCACGCTGTTCGCCAGCTTCGGCCTGGCACTGGGCCTGAATGCGACGGCCGTCGGCACGCTGATCGCCTTTGGCAGTGGCGGCTTCTTCGTGGTGTTCCTGATTGTCGTCAGTTGCGCCCTGCTCGCTCGCCTGCGCGGCCAATGGAAGGTCGAGCCCGGGACGTTCACCCTCGGTCGCTGGGGCCTGCCGGTCAATCTCGCCGCGTTCTTCTGGCTGGTGTTCGAAAGCATCAACGTCGCTTGGCCACGGGAGTCGCTGGCCCCACCGGGAGCGCCCTGGTTCCAGGTCTGGGCGGTCATCCTGGTGTTCTCCGTCCTCGCGCTGCTGGGCCTGATCTACATGTTCCGGGCCAAACCCTACCTGCGTCGCCCCCTGCAATTGCGTCCCGAATAACCTCATCGGATTGTCGTGTGGGGCCCATCACCGGGCCTCACTGATCTGGAGCTCAGATGTCCTCTCTTCATTATTGGAACTACCCCACGGAGATCTTCTGTGGGCCCGGCGCGCTGGATGTGCTGGCCGAACGCTGCGCCTTGCTGGGCATGACCCAGCCCTTGCTGGTCACCGATCCGGGCATGCTGGACCTGGAGCCCATGGCGCTGGTCACCGACCATCTGCGCCAGGCCGGCATCCGCTTCGCCGTGTTCAGCGACATCGCCAGCAACCCGAGCCTGGATGACGTCGCCCGGGGCGTGGCCGCATTCAAGGCGGGCCAGCACGATGCACTGATCGCCCTGGGTGGCGGCAGCGCGATGGACGCCGCCAAGGGCATCAGCCTGGCGGCCGTCGACGCTCAAGGCCTCGACCAATACCAATGGTCGAATGTCATTGCCCACTACCCGAGCCTGGGGCACTTTGCGCACCTGGACCTTCCCCGCCTGATCGCCTTGCCCACGACTGCCGGTACCGGTTCGGAGCTGGGCCGCGAGGCGGTGCTGACCCTGAGCGAACAGAACATCAAGCGCGTGATCAGCCACCCTGAACTGCTGCCGGCCAGCGTGATCCTCGACCCGTTCCTGACACGCGGCCTGCCACCGGCACTGACCGCCGCCACCGGCATGGATGCGCTGACCCACCACATCGAAGCCTTTTGTTCACCGCTGTATCACCCGATGTCCTCGGGCGTCGCGGTAGAAGGCATCCGCCTGATCCAGCAGCACCTGTGCAACGCCCACCACGATGGAAAGGACATGGTCGCGCGCGAAGGCATGCTGGTGGCCTCGGCCATGGCCGCCGTGGCCTTCCAGAAAGGACTGGGTGGCGTGCACGCACTCGCTCACCCGCTGGGCGCGCGCTATCACAAGCATCACGGGTTGCTGAATGCGATCCTGCTGCCGTATGTGCTGGTCGCCAATCGGCAGGCGATCAGTCAGGACATTGCCCGGCTGGCGCGCTACCTGGAACTGCCACAGCCTGATTTCGAGGGCTTCCTCGACTGGGTCCTGCACTTGCGTCAACGCCTTGGCATTGCGCACTCGCTGGGTGAAATCGGCATTGATACAGAGGCCGCGCAATGGGTCGGGGAACAGGCACTCGCCGACATTTCCTCTTCGGACACGAACGCCTGTGTCCTCAGCGCCGCCGATTACAGCCGGATTTTTCGTAACGCCGTGCACGGCGTCCTGCATGGAGCCAGCGCATGACCGCCGCCCAGTACATCGACGGCCGCTGGCTGAGCGGCGAAAGCGCCGAGCAGATCAGCGTCTACGACCCGTCCCTCGGCCAGCCTTTCGCCGAACTCATGGCCGCCAGTGCCGCGCAAGTGGACCAGGCCATCGCTGCAGCGCGCCAGGCCCTCCCCGCGTGGCGCAACCTGAGCGCCGCCACCCGGGCCGGTTTCCTGAGAGGCTTTGCCGAGCAGATCGACCAGCGCCGTGAAAGCCTGATCGCCCTGCAGATGCAGAACAACGGCAAGCCCCGTCATGAGGCGGTCGTCGATATCGACGATGCCGTGGCCACCTTCACTTACTACGCAGGCCTGGCCGAGGGCCTGGCGGATCGTTCGAACCTTGAAGTGCCGTTATCGGTGCCCGGTTTTACCGCGCACACCCGGCTGGAGCCGGTCGGCGTCGTCGGCCTGATCGTGCCGTGGAATTTCCCTTTGGTGACCAGCGCCTGGAAACTCGCCCCGGCCCTCGCCGCCGGCTGTACGGTGGTGCTCAAGCCTTCGGAAATCACCCCGCTGATCGAGCAGGCCTACGGCCAGATCGCCGAGACGCTGGGCTTGCCACCGGGCGTGCTCAACATCGTCTGCGGCAAGGCCCGCACCGGTGCGGCACTGAGCAACCATGCCGGTATCGACAAGCTGTCGTTCACTGGCAGCAACGCCGTGGGCAGCGAGGTGATGCGCAGCAGCGCCGCCCATTGCCGACCGGTGACCCTGGAGTTGGGCGGCAAGTCGGCGATTGTGGTGTTCGACGATTGCGACCTCGATCAGGCGGTTGAATGGATCGTCGCCGGCATTTGCTGGAATGCCGGGCAAATGTGCTCGGCCACTTCGCGCCTGCTGGTCCAGGACAGCATCGCCGACGCCCTGCTGCAACGCTTGAAAGTCGCGTTCGAAACCCTGCGTGTCGGCAACCCCCAGGATGAAGACGTCGACATGGGGCCCCTGACCAGCCATGCGCAGTGGTCCAAGGTGGGCGAGTACTTCGCCATCGCCCGCGCCGAGGGTTTGCAATGCCTGGCCGGTGGCGAGGCCGTGCGGGATCCGGGCTGGTTCGTCTGCCCGACCCTCTACGCGGACGTGCCCCTGACCAGTCGGCTGTGGACCGAGGAAATTTTCGGCCCGGTGCTGTGCACTCATCGTTTCAGTTCGCAGGAGCAGGCTGTGGCGTTGGCCAACGACAGCCGGTTCGGCCTCGTGGCCACGGTGATCAGTGCCGACCTGGAGCGGGCGCAACAGGTTGCCGATGCGCTGGACGTCGGGCACGTGTGGATCAACTCGATCCAGGCAGTGTTCGTGGAAACGTCCTGGGGTGGCACCAAGGGCAGCGGCATCGGCCGCGAACTCGGTCCCTGGGGTCTGTCAGCCTACCAATCGGTCAAACACGTCACACGATGCCTGGGTTGAGACCCGGTTCATAACCCGTGCTCGGCCAGCAGGTCAGCGATAAAGGCACGCACCGCTTCGCTTTGCGGGTGCCCCACATGCGTGATCATGCTGTGTTGCACCTCATAGCGCAGCGTCGCGGGATGCAGGGCGCGCATGTGTCCGCTCTGCAGCCACGGCCGGGCGTAATGCGCCGGGAGATAACCCAGGTGGGTCCCGGCCAGCACGCCATGGGCCACCGCTTCCATGTGGTGCGCCGTGGCTGACGTGCGGCCAGGCGCAATCGGCAGCACCTGGTCGGCCGGCAGGAAGCCATGGCGGATCCAGTCGCTGGCCATGAGCTGTTCCAGGCTCGGCGATTCGACCTCGAAAAGCGGGTTGGCCCGTCCACAGAAAATACCGATCTCTTCCGTGTACAACGGCTGGTAGTTCAAGGTCGGCAGAGGACGACTGAAATAGGAAATGGCCACGTCCAGTTGCCCGTCGATCACCGCCAATTCGAGTTCGGTGGGCGAGTTCACGAAAATGTGCAGGTGCATATCGTGTTCACGCTGGTAGAACCGCGCGATGGCTGCATCGATCCGGGCCGTCGGCAAGGTCGCGATGTTGTCCGCCAGGCCCAGGTAGAGGTCGCCCACCAGCCGTCCGGCCAGATCCTGAGCCTCATTGCGAAACACATCCAGTGCACCGAACAGGGCCGATGACGCCTTGAGAATCCTCTGGCCCTTCTCGGTCAGGCGAAAACCGCCCTTGCCCCGCTCGCAGATCCGGTAACCCAGGCGTTTTTCCAGGCCGGAAATGTGCGCGCTGATGTTCGACTGGCTCATGTTCAGTTCAGCCTGGGCAGCCGTGAACCCACCGCATTTCACCACCATGGCAAAAATACGCAGCAGCTTTAAATCCATGTCCGTAACGTTTCTGAGCACGGGGTTTCTCGCCAGAGTCAGGCCTTGGATGGGGCCGCTTCCCGAGGGAGGGAGCGACTTCAACTGTTGCCGATTAATAAACTTTGTCACAAAGTCTCTTGCATTTCGCGGCCTAGCGAGGAGGCTGCTTCTAGGGAAGCAAAAATAAAGGTTGTCACAAAGCATAATTTTTCAAAATTTCTCGGGCTTTTTCGTTTAATAAAGGTTGTCACAGCAAAGGTTCAGCCAGAAAAAATCACAGGAAGGACCCCGTGCTAAAACCCCAAAAAAATTATGATGGTATCTTTTTGGGGCGTGGTAACCGGTGCGAGCGCTCCTGGCTGGGAGCCCCCTACAAATCGTTGGGTTGGGCATGGATTTCTCTGAGATACATCTTGGAGGGGTTGCTGCTTTTCCGAGCGCAGACGCGCCAACCAGACTGACTGTTTTCCGCTACCAGGCAGGTTTAAAACCGTCCAAGGATACGCCTGTATCCTCACTCATGAAGTCGCTCAATCATGCCGGGCCCAGGGCTCGCCATCTTCAGGGCGCCGCAGGACTCAGTGAAATTCGTGGAGGCGAGTTCCCTGAGGTGACACCGAGTTCATGTCGCCAGATCCTTCACCATATAGACCGCAGAGGTCGGACAAAGGCTCTTGAACTCCTCCGAACTGGAAATTGCCTTTGGGGCTTGAGATCGGTCTCTGTGCTCATATCCCCGAGCCTCGAAGAAGTCGGGTGCTGTTGTGGTCAGCAGATGAAGGCTCTGGGCTCCGTCAGCTTCCGCTATTCGCTCAAGTGCTCTGAGCAGCAGGGTACCGATCCCTGACTTTCGCTGGGCCGGTACGACAACCAGTGAGCGAATCAGACGAGTCCGACCAGTTCCTTCAATGCCCCCGTATCCCAGCTCCGTTTCTCCCCGATGAAAGGAATAGAACATTCGGTCGGGCTGCAAAAGGTCTTGGGTCGGCAAGCCCGCTGCAGTCAGATGCGCAGCCAGGCCTTGGATTTGATCGGTACCAAGCAATCGGACAGAGATATCAGACTGGTTCATTGGGGACTCTGGGGATGGTATCGACGGCCAGTATAGGGCCCAAAGCGAGGGCTTTTTCCAGTTTTATGACGTCCCGTAAGGCGAGGCGAGTGTAAATATCTGCTTTACCGTATATTCGAATTGGCATATATTCGGATTTCCAGATATTGGCCGTACACGCATTCCCCAGGAGGTCACATGCGGGAAACACTGACTCCCCCCATCGTTTTCAAATGCCTGGCTGATGACACCCGGGCCCGGATGACCCTGCTGATCGCCCGTGAAGGCGAACTCTGTGTCTGCGAACTTACCCACGCGCTGGAGCTGAGCCAGCCGAAGATCTCCCGGCATCTTGCCCAGTTGCGCGAGGCTGGAATCCTGATGGATCGCCGCAAGGGTCAATGGGTGTACTACCGACTGCACCCCGAACTGCCGCAGTGGGTGGACGCGATGCTGAAGGGAGTGGTCGATGCCAACCAGGAATGGTTGAGCCCCGATGCATTGCGCCTTGCCGAAATGGGCGAGCGGCCGCAGAGCCCTGTTGCTTGTGCTTGAGAATTCCCTTCGCTGATTGAGTTGTAGTCATGCTGATCGCATTTTTGATTTTCCTGGTGACGATCGTTCTCGTCATCTGGCAGCCCAAAGGCCTGGGCGTGGGCTGGAGCGCCGCACTGGGGGCCGTCGTGGCGCTGCTGGCGGGCGTCGTGAGCCTGTCCGATATTCCCGTGGTCTGGCAGATCGTCTGGAACGCTACCGCCACTTTCATCGCCGTCATCATCATCAGCCTGCTGCTGGATGAGGCGGGGTTCTTCGAGTGGGCGGCATTGCACGTGGCCCGCTGGGGCAATGGCAGCAGCCGCAAGCTGTTCGCCTTCATCATCCTGCTGGGCGCCGCCGTCTCGGCGCTGTTCGCTAACGACGGTGCGGCACTGATCCTGACCCCGATCGTCATCGCCATGCTGCTGGCCCTGCGCTTCTCCCCGGCGGCGACGCTGGCATTCGTCATGGCGGCGGGCTTCATCGCCGATACCGCGAGCTTGCCGCTGGTGGTGTCCAACCTGGTGAACATCGTTTCCGCCGACTACTTTGGCATTGGCTTCAGCGAATACGCCTCGGTCATGGTGCCGGTGAACCTGGTCAGCATCGCCGCCACCCTGGGAATGCTGCTGTGGTTCTTCCGCAAGGACCTGCCGCGTACCTATGAACTCGACCAACTGAAGGCTCCCGAAGCCGCTATCCGCGACAAGGCGACGTTCGTTGCCGGCTGGTGGGTGCTTGCGCTGTTGCTGGTTGGCTTCTTCGCCATCGAGCCGCTGGGCGTTCCGATCAGCGCCATCGCTGCTGCCTGTGCGCTGATCCTCTACCTGATCGCCGCGCGTGGGCACGTGATTTCAACCCGCAAGGTGCTCAAGGACGCGCCTTGGCAGGTCGTGGTGTTCTCGCTTGGCATGTACCTTGTGGTGTATGGCCTGCGTAACGCCGGCCTCACCGACTACCTGACGCAGATCCTCAATGTCTTCGCTGGCTACGGAATCTGGGGCGCATCCCTCGGGACGGGGCTGCTCGCCGCTGGCCTGTCGTCGGTCATGAACAACATGCCCACTGTGTTGGTAGGGGCCTTGTCGATCCATTCCGCCGAGGCCACCGGCATCGTGCGCGAGGCCATGATCTACGCCAACGTCATCGGCTGTGACCTCGGTCCGAAAATCACCCCCATCGGCAGCCTGGCCACCTTGCTGTGGCTACACGTGCTGGCCCGCAAGAACATCGTCATCACCTGGGGTTACTACTTCCGCACCGGCATCGTCCTGACGCTGCCGATCCTGCTTGCCACCTTGGCCGCATTGGCCATCCGCCTGAGCTTTTGAACCGGAGATACCTGATGAAAGTCTTGTTCATGTGCACCCACAACAGCTGCCGCAGCATCCTGTCCGAGGCGCTGTTCAATCACCTGGCCCCAGAGGGTATGGAAGCTGTGAGCTCGGGCAGCTTCCCAAGCGGCAAGGTCAATGAGCGGGCACTGAATACCCTGGAAGCCGCCGGTATCCCCACCGCAGGTCTTTCAAGCAAGGCCTCGGATGCCTTCGAGAGCTCTCCTCCCGACATCGTTGTCACCGTGTGCGACCGCGCTGCCGGCGAAGCCTGCCCGATCTTCTTCGGTCCATCGCTCAAAGCCCACTGGGGCCTGGCCGACCCTTCGGCGGTCACCGGGAGTGAGGCAGAAATCGAAGAAGCCTTCCAGACAACACTTGCGAAGATTGATGAGCGCGTGCGCGCCTTCATTGCGCTGCCTTTCTCGCAACTGAGCCAGGACGAACTGAAAGCCGAACTTGCCCGCATCGGCGCGCTGTAGGCCCTGGATCAATGGAGACCGAAATGAACGACCACCTGCCCAATGTCCAACCAGAACTTATTGATCTGCCGTCGCTGGAGCGGCTGGCGCCGAAGGATCCTTCCACACACAAACCGCGCATCCTGCTGCTGTACGGATCGACCCGCGAACGCTCATTCAGCCGCTTGATGGTCCAGGAGGCTGCGCGCCTGCTGGAAGAGTTCGGCGCCGAAACCCGAATCTTTGATCCTTCCGGCCTACCGCTGCCGGATGACGCTCCGGACTCTCACGAGAAGGTGCTGGAACTCCGCGAGCTGATGCAATGGTCCGAGGGCCAGGTGTGGTGCTCGCCCGAGCGTCACGGCTCAATGAGTGCTGTCTTCAAGGCGCAGATCGATTGGGTACCGCTGGCCATGGGCGCGGTTCGCCCAACCCAGGGCAAGACCCTCGCGGTGATGCAGGTATGTGGAGGCTCGCAGTCCTTTAACGTGGTGAACCAACTGCGCGTGCTTGGCCGCTGGATGCGTATGTTTACCATCCCGAACCAGTCGTCGGTGCCGAAAGCCTTCCTGGAGTTCGATGAAGCCGGGCGCATGAAGCCGTCTTCTTTCTACGATCGACTGGTCGACGTGATGGAGGAACTGACCAAGTTCACGCTCCTGCTGCGTGATCGCCAGGATTATTTGGTAGACCGCTACTCCGAGCGCAAAGAGTCGGCGGAAGAACTATCCAAGCGAGTCAATATTCGGTCTATCTGAGGTCATGAGCATGTCGCATCCTTACTCATTGAAATCGTTGCCCCATGCTCCGGGTGTGCTGATTTTTACGCCTTGTCCGGGCACCCAGACCAGCGGTCTCGCTGAAAGCCTGGATACGCTCAAGAAGGCCGGTGCCGTGGCGCTGGTTACGCTGATGTCGGACGCAGAGCTTCAGGAAAACGGAGTTGCCCAGCTTGGCGTCGCGGCCAAGCAGCATGGGTTGGAGTGGTACCAACTGCCGATCAAGGATGATCATGCTCCGGATAAAAACTTCGAGGTCGGGCTGGGAGAGATCCGCCACCAGTTGAACGCTTTGCTCGCATCCAACAAGGCCCTGGCCATCCACTGCAAGGGCGGCTCCGGCCGCACCGGGCTGTTCGCTGCCCGTCTGCTGATCGAGTCCGGAATGCCGCGCCGCGAGGCGATTGCATGGGTGCAGGATCTTCGCCCACGGGCGATTCAGAAGCCTGCGCACATCAACTACATCAACCAGTTCGGCGAAGGCTGAGCGCTCCAGCCAGACAGGAGAAACCATGGCCACCGAAGGCGAGCTACTCGATGTCATCGTGATTGGCGGCGGGCAGTCCGCGCTGACGGTGGCCTATTTTCTCAAGCGGGCCAAGCTCTCGTTCCTGCTGCTTGACGCTGAAGAGGCTGCGGGCGGGGCGTGGCGCCATGGCTGGCACTCGCTGACGCTGTTCTCGCCCTCCGCTTGGAGCTCCATCGCGGGCTGGCCGATGCCGCCAGTCACCGAAGGTAATCCTGATAGGGATCACGTGGTCAGCTACCTGGAGCAGTACGAGGCGCGCTACGGGTTTCCTATCGTTCGCCCCGTCAGCATCACGGCGGTGGAGCGGACCGCACGTGGTCTTCGTGTGCGCTCGAAGGACCGCAACTGGGAAGCCCGTGCCGTCATCAGCGCAACGGGGACCTGGAGCAAGCCCAATGTTCCGGCCTATCCGGGGATAGAGCTGTTCCAGGGGCAGCAGATTCACTCCGCCCAGTACCAGTTACCAGAGGCTTTCCAAGGAAAACGCGTGCTGGTCGTTGGTGGTGGCAACTCGGGGGCGCAAATCTACGCGGAGCTGTCCGAGATCGCCGACGCAACGTGGGTAACCACGAAGGAACCGGCGTTTCTGCCTGATGACGTGGATGGCCGGGTGCTGTTCGAACGGGCTACCGAGCGCCTCAAGGCTCAACAGGAGGGCCGTGTTATCGACGCACAGGTCGGTGGGCTTGGTGATATCGTCATGGTGCCCTCAGTAGTCCGGGCTCGCGAGCGCGGGGCCCTTCGTGCTGTAAGGCCTTTCACCTCATTTACGTCGGATGGGGTCGTCTGGCCCAACGGTGAGAAAACCCAGGTCGATGTGGTGGTCTGGTGTACTGGATTCCGGCCGGCACTGGATCACCTTAAGGCACTGGACGTGCTGGATGACTACGGAAGGGTCGAGGTTGATGGGGGGCGTTCTATTCGCGAGCCGCGCCTCTGGCTGGTCGGATATGGCGACTGGACCGGCTTGGCCTCGGCGACGTTGATTGGCGTCACCCGTACCGCGCGCAGCACAGTTAACGAAGTAGTCGAACACCTGAACAGCTTGGAGCAGTCGGATGCATAGCGGAATCGAAATTCGTGTCGCCAGACCAGAGGATGCAGAAGAGATCCAGATCATCTACGCGCCCATCGTACTCAACACGGCCATCTCATTCGAAGAGGCAGTGCCGAGCGTGGAGCAAATGTGTGAGCGTATCTCCACGACGCTGCAAACCTATCCGTATCTGGTGGCTGTGCGAGAAGGACGGGTAGTCGGCTATGCCTACGCCAGTCAGCACCGGGCGCGTGCGGCGTACCGGTGGGCGGTGGATGTGACGGTGTATGTCGCCGAGGGGCAGCGCCGCAGCGGAATTGCTCGGCAGCTCTATGACGTGCTGCTGCCGGTTCTGAAGCGTCTGGGATATCGCTCGGCGTATGCCGGTATCGCCTTGCCGAATGAAGGCAGTGTCGGGCTGCACGAACGACTCGGTTTTCAGCACATCGGTACGTTTCCGCAGGTCGGATTCAAGCTCGATGCTTGGCATGATGTGGGGTATTGGCGGTTTGAGTTCGGTGACGACGGCCTTCGACCCGAGGCTCCAATGAGCTTCGTATCCTAAACCCGAATGCCACGCTAGAGCGTCCCAGCCCGCGCCGTTGCTGGCTGCGACAGCACTAATCCTCCAACACATGTGAGTAAACCTGAATCGTCCCAGTTTTGTAGACACCTCCAAACCTAATAATGATGCCCAAAGATTGGTGAAATGGTGCTTGCACTACAGGGGGCTAGTTGAAAAGGGCCAAGAAACGGCTGAAATTGACAGCGGCAATGGCAAGGCCGCTCAGTACGATAACTGTCGTGTAGATCGGGTGGTCTTTGACGATTTCAATTAACACAACAGGATGCACCCCGTTCCGCTCGTACCATTTGGATTTTGTCTTCAAGGACTTTTCATGTGTACGCTCGAAGAAGTTCGCAAACATATCGAGCTTCCTTAGGGTCGATTGATGCATTTTTATGTACTCAGCGTTCACAAAGGCGGCAGCCTCATCAGCGCCGGGCAGTGCGTCTTGGTCGCTGGCATTATTGAGTTCAGCCAATGCCATGATCCTGCCTTTCCTTCCCCTACTATCGGCATGCGGGGCATAGTTTCTTCCATATAACGCAACCAGCTCACGCGCAAGGTCAACCTTCTTGTCATCCGGCAGCTCTACGGGTTTGCCCCCGAGCACCCGAAAGCGATGCTCAAGCGCAAAGAACCCGAAATTTTCGTCTCGCATGTTCCAATGCAGGAACCGACAATCCTTGTGCTTATCAAGCCATTGGAAAAAACCTTTCAGCATCGACTTTTCGAATTTATTGAGCTCTGCTTGCATGCTGGAGAGCTGTTTGCTGAGCTCTGCTTCTTTATGGATGGACCACGATTTGGTTTGGCCGGTTTTTAGGTTCCGTGTGGCGATGGATGTCACACGTTTCGACTCCCCCGTATCATTTTCATAAAACGATTCGCAGGAGTAGTGAATTACGTAAACTCGGTTCGCGTCCAGGTAGAGGTCTTCGATTAACGCTCTGCTCCTTTTGCGATCCTTTACCCGATCTAGCTCTGCTCCCACACCTTTCCCCTCAACCCAATGCACTGTAGGCGAAGCTGGTGATTTTGCCCTCAAATGTGGGTACCCGCTAGATTCACCCCTAGCTTTGCCTTTGACTCTTCCTGAGGGTATACCGCTTGGGGATAATCAGCCGGCTTTGTCTTGGTGGATTGCCCTACAAATCGACGTGGCCTTCACCAAGCCGCTCCCAATGCCGGCCGTCAGAACGTAGGACCATTCGCTTCCGCCGAAGCGGGCTGGTGGGCGTGAGCCAACAGGCGTATCCTACAAGTGCTTGCTCCGAGACTTGTTGGCCTACAGCCTCCCCTTGGAGACATCTGATAGCCCGCCGCTGAGGCGGGCTTCTTTGCTATCGGGTCGCAGCGCCTTTGGTTTGCTAGCTTCCCAAGCTAGGCTCTGCCAGGGCGCATGCCCATCAGCGGTCTACCCGCCTCCCTAAGCACGACGATTATCGACGTACCCAAATCCTTAATCAGGCGCATGGAAAGCAGGCGGAGGTTTGGCGAAATTCGCTTACGCAGCCATTGCTTCGCAGGATTCTGCGCAGGTCATGCAGGCCTGGGCGCATTGCTGACAGTGGTCTGCCTTATGCTTACCGCACTCCTCCCCGCAGGCCCGGCAAATTTTGGCGCATAGGGCACAAAGCTCTTTGGCCAGCATGCTTTCTCGTGCCATCAAGGTAGCCGCAAGGTTGCACATATCTGCGCAATCTCTGTCCAGCTTGATGCAGTCAGCCATCATTTTTACATCTTGTTCTTGTAGGCAGGCTGACGCACAGCCTTCACAGGCCAGCGCACAGCGCAGGCATTCCGAGATGCATTCTTCAAAGCGACTGTTCATGGTCATATCTCCGGTATCGGGTCGATTTGATGCCAGTGCACCGTCTCATGACGGTATGTAGCGTTCGACCTGACGGGGTCCTGAAGATTGATTACATTTCTGTAAGCTTGTCCGAATCCTCTCGGTGTGAAGGCGTGCCCGATCATTTAAGGCTGGAACATCACTGCTTATGAATGCTCACGATCTTCGCGACGCTTCCTTCCATACGGAACCCAAATTTCACCTTGTCTCCTACGTTCAAGCCCTTCAGCTGTGCAGGCTCAGCATGGAAACCCATGGTCATCGCCGGCCATTTGAGCTCTGCTACCGGGCCGTGGGCCAATGTGATTTTTCCGCTTTGAGGATCCAGCGCCTTTATTGCCCCTTCAGCATGCGCGGTGGGTGCCGCCTGGGTGCCTTGGCCTCCTTCGGCGGAAGCTGGCATGTTCTTCATGTCCATACCATCCATGTCCTGGGCATGCACACTGGCGGCGAAAGCTGTGACCAGGGCTGCGATGACGATTAGCTTTTTCATTGGTTTTCTCCTGAGGGGTTGGGGGTAGTGACAGTAAGTTCGCGGCGACGGATCAGCCAGTATGCCGCAGGTATTACAAACAGGGAGAGCAACGGAGCGGTTAGCATGCCGCCGACCATGGGCACCGCGATGCGACTCATGACCTCGCTGCCGGTACCGCTGCTCCAGAGGATGGGCAGCAGGCCTGCAACGATGACCGCCACGGTCATTGCCTTGGGTCTGATGCGCTGCACCGCACCCTCACGGATTGCGCCGAGCAGCGCTGCTCGTGTGGTTTCGCCACTGGCCTGACGCTCAGCCCAAGCGTTATTCAGGTAAATGAGCATAATCACGCCAAACTCCGCCGCTACGCCGGCCAAGGCAATGAAACCAACGCCTGTGGCCACCGACAGGTTGTAGCCCAGCAAGTACAGCAGCCAAACGCCTCCGGTTAGCGCGAACGGTAGCGTGCCCATGATGAGTAGCGCCTCACCGAGGCGCCCAAAAGTCAGGTAGAGCAGCACGAAGATGATGGCCAGCGTCGCCGGCACCACCCAGGCCAGGCGTGCGTTAGCGCGCTCCAAGTATTCGAACTGCCCGGAGTAACTCAAGCTCATGCCCGGATCTAGCTTTACCTCGGTGTCGATCACCTGCCGCAGGTCTGCCACAACAGACGATAGGTCTCTGCCGCGCACATCGACGTACACCCAGCCCGAGGGGCGAGCATTTTCGCTCTTGAGCATGGGCGGGCCATCGGCAATACGTATGCGGGCCACGGTGCCAAGCGTCAGCTGGCCCCCCTGCGACGTGTAGATCGGCAGCTGACGCAACGCCTCCACGGAATCACGCCATTCACGTGGATAGCGCACGCTAATGGGAAAGCGAGCTAACCCTTCAACCGTTTCCCCAATGGTTTCGCCACCTATGGCACCGGCTACAATAGCCTGTACGTCGGTAATGTTCAGGCCATAACGCGCAGCGGCATGGCGGTCGATGTCCAAATCAATGTAGCGACCGCCAGTCAAACGCTCTGCCAGGGCCGAAGTCACTCCAGGCACCTTTATCGCTGCCCGCTCTACAGCAAGGGTAGCCCGGTCTATCTGGTTCAGATCGCTGCCGGCAACCTTGACGCCGATCGGACTCTTGATGCCGGTGGCCAGCATGTCAATCCGATTGCGGATAGGCGGAATCCAGATATTGGTGAGCCCAGGCACACGCACGATACGGTCAAGCTCTTCGATTAGCTTCTCAGTGGTCATACCTGGACGCCATTCACTCTTGGGCTTGAGCCGCACGGTGGTCTCGAACATCTCCAGCGGTGCAGGGTCAGTGGCCGATTCGGCGCGGCCGGCCTTACCAAAGACGCTGGCTACCTCGGGGACTGTACGAATCAAGCGATCCGTTCGCTGCAACAGCTCTGAAGCTTTCTGCGCGGAGAGTCCAGGCAAGGCTGAAGGCATGTAGAGCAGATCACCTTCATCAAGTGGGGGAAGAAACTCGCCACCCAGATGGTTCAAGGGCCACAGACTGCTGAGCAGGATGAGCAATGCTCCAGCGAGGGTAAGCAAGGGCCGGCGCAGGACGACCTCCAATGCCGGACGGTACAGCCGGATGAGGCCCCGGTTGAGCGGGTTGCGCTGTTCCGCAGGCAGTGGCCCTCTGATCCAGTACCCCATCAGCACCGGTATCAGGGTCACCGATAGCGCAGCCGCCGCTGCCATCGCGTAGGTCTTGGTAAAGGCCAGGGGGGCAAAGAGGCGGCCCTCCTGGGCTTGCAGCGTGAACACCGGGATGAACGAGAGCGTGATGATCATGAGGCTGAAGAACAGCGCTGGTCCAACCTCGACGGCCGCCTCCGTCATTACGTTCCAATGCGCTTCGCCCCGCAAAGGTTGACCAGGATGCTGGGCATGCCAGGCCTCTACACGTTTGTGGGCGTTCTCGATCATGACCACGGCAGCGTCCACCATTGCACCGATGGCAATAGCGATTCCGCCAAGGGACATGATGTTGGCGTTGATGCCCTGATGACGCATGACGATCAGCGCAATCAGGATTCCCACGGGCAGCGACACGATGGCCACCAGCGACGAGCGCAGGTGCCAGAGAAACGCTGCGCATACCAACGCCACTACCACAAACTCCTCGACCAGTTTGTGACTGAGGTTCTCCACAGCACGGTCGATCAGCTGGCTGCGGTCGTAGACGGTGACAAGCTCCACCCCGGCAGGCAGGCCTTTCTTCAGGGTTTCGAGCTTGGCCTTGACGTGCGCGATGGCCTCACGAGCATTCTTGCCGCTGCGCAGGATAACCACTCCACCTACGGCTTCACCGAGGCCGTCCAGTTCACCTATGCCTCTGCGGGCTTCCGGACCTATCTGCACCGTAGCGACATCGCCTAAGTTCACCGGCACGCCCTTGGTAGCCAGTCGCAGAGGGATCGCTCTGAAATCGTCCAGCGATCCTAGGTAGCCGGCCGCACGAACCATGAATTCTGCTTCGCCTTGCTCCAGCACACCACCGCCGGTCTCCTGGTTGGCCTTACCTATAGCCTCTATCACCTCAGCTTGGGTGATACCGAGGCTGGCCATGCGAAGCGGATCGAGGAGGACTTGGTATTGCTTGACCATACCGCCGATGGTGGCCACCTCAGCGACATCCGGCAGGGTCTTGAGCTCATAGCGCAGGAACCAGTCCTGCAGGCTGCGCAGTTGCGACAGGTCATGGCCACCGTTGCGATCGACCAGCGCATACTGAAAAATCCACCCGACTCCGGTGGCGTCCGGTCCGAGTACCGGCTTGGCTGCCGCAGGTAATCGCGATTGTGCCTGGCTCAGGTACTCAAGAACCCGAGAGCGCGCCCAATACAGATCGGTGCCGTCCTCGAACAGCACGTAGACGAAGCTGTCACCGAAGGCGGAGAAGCCGCGTACCGTTTTGGCCTCCGGAACCGAGAGCATTGTGGTGGTCAGCGGATAGGTCACCTGATTCTCAACGATCTGAGGAGCCTGACCTGGGTAGGACGTGCGGATGATCACCTGTACATCCGACAGGTCGGGCAAGGCGTCGATTGGCAGACTGCGCACCGAGACGAAGCCCCATGCCACCAGAAACAGCGTAGCGAGCAGCACCAGTACCCGGTTGCCTACCGACCAGCGGATCAGTTTGGCAATCATGGTTGGCCCTCCAACACTTTGATCTGCTCAACCACCATGCCCTCGTCGCGTTCGCGTATCCCAAAGCGAATCTGTGCACCGACCTTGAGGCCATCAAGGAGCGACTGATCAGCCACCGGGAAGGTCATGGTCATCCCAGGCATACCCAGGGTGAGGAAGGGACCATGGTCAACGGTGAGCTGGGCTCCGTCTATCTGCACGATACGGCCGTTCGCTTCATGTAAGGCGGGCCCCGCTTTTGGCTGAGCGTCTTGCGCCGTCGCCGCTTCGATGCCTTTCAAATTAGCTTCGGAGTCCAGTAGGAATTGCCCCGACGCTACGATGCGCTGACCTGCCTGAAGGCCCTGCAACACCGCAACTTGCCCCTTGCTCTCCTGACCCAACACGACTTCCACCGGTCGGAAGCGACCACCTTCTTCAGCCAGCATCACCAGATCCCGCTTGCCGGTACGTATGACCGCCTCGGCAGGCACCAAGAGGCTCTGCTCGGCAGACACGCCGGGATTGAGAGCCACTTGAGCGGTCATCCCAGGACGAAGCCGTCCATCCGGGTTGGGCAACTCGATACGCAGGCGCAACGTGCGGCTTTGCAAATCGGCATCAGCCAACAGCGCGGTCAACTTGCCCGGTACCGGATCGCCTGGGAAAGCTGGCAATTGCGCTTGCACAGGCTGGCCTTCGCGCAGGCCTTGAGCCTGGGCTTCTGGCACAGCGGCTTCCAGCCAGACGTTGGCCACTCCGTTGATCCTTGCCAAGGTAGTCCCCGGCGTCAGCGTCATGCCGGGTCGCAGATCGAGAACCTGGATGACACCGGCAGTGGGCGCGGAAAGTGTGACCGAGAGCTGTACCTTTCCAGTGCTCGCGACCCGGTTGATCAGGTAGACCGGCATGCCGGAGAGCAGGAGCCGCTGTCGTGCCGCCGCTGTCAGTTGAGCGTCGCCGGAATGCCGCAACGCCAGATATTCCTCCTGCAAACCAGCCCACTCCGGGGTCAGCACATCGGCTAGGGGAGCCCCTTTAGCAACTATATCCCCCGCCGCCCGGCCATATACGCGTTCGACGTAACCGCCAGTACGGGCCTGCAACACGCTGAAGTCGCGTTCGTCGAACGCCAGAACGCCGCTCACGCTCAGGGATCGTTCAAGCCTGCCAGCCATCACCGTTGCCAATCGCATCCCGAGATTTTGCTGGAGCCCAGCCGAGACCTGAACCGCAGGCTGCCCCTTGTCATCCGTCTCGCCTGAATACTTGGGCACGAGCGGCATGTCCATGAACGGCGACTTTCCGGGTGCCGGGAAATGCTGCTGGGGATACATCGGGTCGTACCAATACAGCGCTTTTTGCTCACCTACTGGCTGCGATGGGGTAACCGTGCCCCGTCCACCTAGCCAGAAGCCCGCGCCTGCTCCAATAGCAAGGGCAGCAGCCACAACCAACCCAATCGACCTATTCCTCATGCCCGCACCTCTCCATATACGAAATGCAGACGCGCTGCTGTTGCAGCCAACTGTCCTTGCAGATCCACATCCTGTAACAGCGCTTCCACGCGTTGCCGACGTGCCGACAGCACTTCACTCAACGGCGACTTACCGGCGCGGTAGTCCGCCAGAGCGAGGCGTACCCGGTCCTCGGCCAGAGGTAGAAGCGTCTCGCGACTGCGCCGCACCGCCCGCTGCAAACGTTGGTACTCGGCAAGGTCTGTTTCAAGCTGGGCTTGATGCTCGCGCAGGGCTGCATCCTGCTCATCCTCCAACTGACGAACTTGCGCGCGTCGTGCCGCAATCATCGGGTCTTGCCGGGAGCCGGTGAACAACGGCAGCTGGAAGCTGACTTGCAAGCTGACCATGTTGCTGAAGTCCGGGCCACGACGCTGATAATCCACCCCCCAAGACCAATCCGACTTCTTTTCTGCCTGGGCCTGGTGTACCTGGGCTTGCGCCTCGCGTGTCATGGCGTTGTAGGTATTGAGCTCCGGGTGGGCATGTACGGAGTGCAGGTATTCAGCTGCGTCTACAGGCCAGAGTGGGAACGTCGGCGCCCCTACTTCGGCGTCCTGCCCAATCCAGCGCTTCAGCGCGGATCGCGCTTGAGCTGCCTGACTCAATAAAACATCCTTCTGCTCGTCCAGCTGCGCCAATTCCTGTTTCGGAGCCAGCGTATCGGTCGTCGAGCCTGCGCCACCGGCCAGGCGCGCCCGCACCGTAGAAGCCAGCAGCTGGTTTTCTTTGTAGAAAGCGTCGAACTGTTCAAGTTTTCGCTGCACGGTGTACGCATTAACCCAAGCCTGCGCGGTTGCCGCTCGAATCTTCAGGCGCTCGAAGACCGCCTCAGCATCGGCTCGCTCGACCGTGGCCTGAGCTGTCTCTACGCGAGCTTTACGTTTGTCCCGGTTCGGTACGTCCTGGGACAGGCCAACCACCTGCATGGTCATGAAGTCTCTGTTCAAGCTCCAGCGATCAGCGCCTTCAATCGGCAGGTTTTGTACTCCAAGATTCAGGCGCGGATCGGGTAGTTCGCCCGCTGGAATGACCAAGTTGCGCGCAGCTGATGCCTGCTCTTGGCGGGCTTGTAGAGAGGGAGCGTTGCGTTCAGCCAGTTGCAGCGCTTCATCCAGCGGCAGCGTTGTCGCCTGTGCTGAGACAGCCGGCAGCAGTATGAAAAGGACGGCAGTGGGAGTTCGTCCCTGAAAACGTTGGGGAGTCATGAGAATGATTCCTCGAAAGATCAGCGCCCAGGCGCGTGCCATCGGCCCGCTGCTAGGCAGAACGATGGTGTGAAATTAAGAGGGAGTCAGACGCGGGGAGGACGCCATGGATCGGGGGGAGAACCTGTTGCTATGCCTACAGCGTAGGTATCGGCAGGTCGTGGCTTGGCATAGGTCAGTCCAGGCGTCAGGAAGCTGAGCTGCACTGTGCTGGCAGTTCTGCACTCCTGGCCTACCTTGCAGGATTTGGCATGGTCACCAGTCTTGCCCGGCTCTTGGTCCTGGCAGCAGTCATGGTCCATGCCCGCCATCATTTCCATGCCCATGGTCTGCATTGGGCAAGGTTCAGTCGCCGAATCGATGCCCGCCATCCCGTTAAGCGGAAGCGCCACGATAAGCATCAGGATGGTGAGCAGTCGAATGAAGCGTTTCATGATGGGCGAATATAGGTTACCGGGATGAATTCAGCATTAAGAGGCTTCACCAAACAACCGCTTGGAGGCTGGAAGGCTGATGTAAAAAGTTGTGAATCCCTCCGCTGAAGTACACCAAATTCGTCCGCTGTGAGCCTCGATGATGGAGCGTGTTATCGACAGGCCCAGGCCTGCATTGCTTGGTCCGCCTTCGCGTCTGGCTGGATCAGCCCGATAGAACCGGTCGAAGATCTTGCCAATGTGCTGAGGATCGATGGTTACTCCGCTGTTACGTATGGACAACGTCACGTTTTCACGTGTTTGCTCGATCTGCACTGATATCTCGTTGCCTTCCGGGGTGTAGCGCAACGCGTTCGATAAAAGGTTGGAAAGCGCTCGGTCAATCATCAAGAGATCGCCACGAACCTTGCCACGACCTTGGAGGGTCAGCTGGATGCCTTGATCCTCAGCCAGAAACTGGTAGTACTCGAACAGCTTGGATACGAGTTCGGAGAGCTCCACATCAATCTGCTCAGGCACGATCAGACCGTTATCCGCCTTCGCGAGGAAAAGCATGTCGTCGATCATGCGCGACATGCGCTTGAGGTCTTCAAGGTTCGAATAGAGGTTTTCCTCATAGGCATCCAGGTCACGCTTCTTGGTGAGCACCACTTCGGTATGGGTAAGTAGGTTGCTGACCGGCGTTCTCAACTCATGAGCGATATCGGCAGAGAAGTTGGACAACCGAACGAATGCATCCTCCAACCGTCCCAGCATCCCGTTGAAAGACAGGATGAGCTCCTGAAGCTCTAGCGGTACGGGCTCCAGCGGAATGCGCTCGCGGAGCGATCTTGCCGACATCCCGGTGGCCACTTTGGTGATTTGCCCGACAGGCCGAAGCCCACTCTTGGCAACGACCCAGCCCAAGCCTGCGCTCACAATCGCGCTGATCACCAAGCCGATGCCGAACCACCATTGCAGGGTGACAAAGAAATGCGCGTGAGTGGTGACATCGAGCATCAGCACGGCCGTCACCGGTTCCGTTTCGCCCGCGATGGTCATCTGGGCGGTGATACCGCGGAAGTTCTGCGATTCATCCTGCCACTCCCAGACCGCACCCTGGCGCGCCTGCTCGAACCGCTGAGGAATTTGGGAGGCTTTGGAGTCTGAAAAAAGGGTCGTTCCGTCAGCCTTGGTGATTTTCGCCGAAAGATCCTGATGTGCGCCGAGCAATGCCCGCAGCTGCTGCTCCTGATCGCCGAGCTCGCCTCGCGCTGCTGAAATGGACAGAATATGACGCGTTGACTCCAGCTTTTCGGAGAGCGCCTGCTCATCCAGCATCCGGAAATGGTGCTGGCTGAGCCCGTAGAAAGCCACGCCGGCAACGACCAAGACAGCAGTCACCGCGAACATGAACATCAGGGTCAGTCGCTTGACGAGCGATGATTGCGGGCGCATCACTCTGCCACATCCATCATGTAGCCCATGCCTCGGGCGGTATGGATGAGCTTTGGCGCGAAGTCGTCATCAATCTTGGCCCGCAGTCGGCGAATCGCGACCTCGATCACGTTGGTGTCACTGTCGAAGTTCATGTCCCAGACCTGAGAAGCGATCAGCGACTTGGGGAGCACCTCCCCGCGTCGGCGCATGAGCAGCTCCAAAAGGGCAAACTCCTTGGCAGTAAGGTCGATCCGCTTGCCGTTTCGCGTAGCCCGGCGCTTGAGCAGGTCAACCTCAAGGTCCGCCATCTTCATGGTGGTTTGAGCAGAACCACCGTTGCCTCTGCGCAGCAGTGTGCGGACCCGAGCCAACAGCTCAGAGAACGCAAAGGGCTTCACAAGGTAGTCATCAGCACCCAGCTCCAAGCCTTTAACGCGATCATCTACGCCATCACGGGCCGTGAGAAAGAGGACCGGCACGTCTTTCCCCGCTGCCCGGATCTTGCGCAGGACCTCCCAGCCATCGAGCCCCGGCATCATTACGTCCAAGATCAGCAAGTCATACGCTTCGCTCTGCGCCTGTTGCAGGGCGTCAGTGCCTGTCATCACCCGGTCTACAGTGAAGCCAGCCTCTGTTAGGCCTTGCTGGAGGTAGACACCGGTTTTCGGCTCATCTTCGGCTACGAGTAATTTCATCTGCTCTCATCCACGCGGAGTGCATCTCCAGTTTGCAGGAAAAAAGACGCCCAACCAGAAGCTGACGGAAAAGTAATGTCGCGATCAGTTTTCTGACAGCACCGCGAGGCTAATTTGACCCTGTACCTGACGCCATGAGGCGCAGAACCCACTGAGGATCTCCAGATGAACATGGTCAAAGCAATTGTGGTGGTCGTTACCTTCGGCATGGCAGGCATCGCCCTGGCAGAGGGCGGCGCGGACCGGACCTTTGCGCGGATGGAAGCGGCTCGCCAAAACTCCATGCAGGCCTATCAGGTTGCGCAGCAGGAGAAAGAGCAGCCGCCGGTCGCCGCACAGTCCAGCAAGCATGTCGGCCACGAGAGCTGCTGATCCGAGCTTACAGAAATGTAATCACTCCGGAATCTGAACTATGGCAGTTTCAGACTACGGCCTCTCATCAGCCTCGCGCAGTAGCGAAAGTCTACGAGACTGGTGAGAGCTCCAACGAACCCAAGGGCTGCGCCATCGAGCAGCCTGGATATCAGCGATCTACCTGACTGGACGCAACGGCATGCAAAGCAAAACCACGAGACGATCATTCGTCAAAGGCCTGGCCGCTACCGGACTTCTGGGTGGGCTCGGCATGTGGCGCGCGCCGGTCTGGGCTGTGACCAGCCCTGGCCAACCGAACGTGCTCAGCGGCAATGAATTCGACCTGTATATCGGTGAACTGCCCGTCAACATTACGGGGGCAGCTCGTACGGCCATGGCCATCAACGGCTCCGTGCCTGGGCCGATCCTGCGATGGCGCGAAGGCGACACCGTGACGCTGCGTGTACGCAACCGGTTGAAACAGGACACCTCCATTCACTGGCACGGCATAATCCTGCCCGCCAATATGGACGGTGTGCCGGGCTTGAGCTTTCACGGCATCGCTCCCGATGGCATGTACGAATACAAGTTCAAGGTCCACCAGAACGGCACTTACTGGTATCACAGCCACTCAGGCCTCCAAGAGCAGTCTGGGGTCTATGGCGCACTGGTGATCGATGCTAAGGATCCCGAGCCGTTTGTATATGACCGCGATTACGTCGTCATGCTCAGCGATTGGACGGATGAGGACCCGGCGCGGGTGCTCTCCAAACTCAAGAAGCAGTCCGACTATTACAACTTCCACAAGCGCACGGTCAGCGACTTCGTTGACGACGTGAGCGAGAAAGGCTGGTCGGCCGCTGTAGCGGATCGGAAGATGTGGGCTGAAATGAAGATGAGCCCCACCGACCTCGCAGATGTGAGCGGGTATACCTACACCTACCTCATGAACGGCCAAGCTCCGAACGGCAACTGGACGGGTATCTTCAAGCCCGGCGAGAAGATCCGCCTGCGATTCATCAACGGCTCGGCCATGACCTATTTCGATGTCCGGATTCCTGGGCTCAAGATGACGGTTGTGGCTGCCGACGGCCAGTACGTCAAACCCGTATCGGTCGATGAGTTCCGGATCGCCGTTGCTGAAACCTACGATGTCATCGTCGAGCCTGAAAACGAACAGGCCTATACGATTTTCGCGCAATCCATGGACCGTACCGGGTATTCCCGAGGCACCCTGGCAGTTCGCGAAGGCTTGCAAGCGCCCGTACCGGCGGTAGATCCACGCCCGATCATCGCCATGAGCGATATGGGCATGGACCACGGCAGCATGGGCGGAATGGATCATGGCAGCATGGCTGGCATGGACCAGGGCAGCATGGCCGGCATGGATCACAGCAAGATGGCTGGAATGGACCACGGCAGCATGGCCGGTATGGACCACAGCAAGATGACTGGGATGGGCAATGAAGGCATGGCCGGCATGAGCGGCGCAATGCAAAGCCATCCGGCTTCCGAGACCAACAACCCACTGGTCGATATGCAGACTATGTCGCCAACGCCAAAGCTGAACGATCCGGGAATTGGCCTACGCAACAACGGGCGTCGAGTGCTGACGTACGCCGATCTGCGGAGCACCTTCATCGATCCCGATGGTCGAGAGCCTGGACGGACAATCGAACTGCACCTTACCGGCCACATGGAGAAGTTCGCGTGGTCGTTCGACGGTATCAAATTCTCCGACGCTGAACCGCTGCGGTTGAAATATGGCGAGCGTCTTCGCATCACCTTGGTCAACGACACCATGATGACTCACCCCATCCACCTCCACGGTATGTGGAGTGATCTGGAGGACGAGAACGGCAACTTCATGGTTCGCAAGCACACCATCGACATGCCACCTGGCTCAAAACGAAGCTATCGCGTCACCGCAGATGCCTTGGGACGTTGGGCCTATCACTGTCACCTACTGTTCCACATGGAAATGGGCATGTTCCGAGAAGTACGTGTGGACGAATGAACTGGAGATTTGAGATGAGCAAACCAATGAAACGAAGCGCCTTTTTCCTTTCTGCTGCGATGGTAGGCATTCTGGCTGTTTATGCCCCGTCGTCGTGGTCCAGCGACAATCATGATCAGCATTCCCAGAAAACCACAGAGGCCGGCAAAGCCAAAGGCTCGCAGGACAAGCAGGGCCAGGGGATGAACCATGAAGGCATGGACCATGGTTCCATGGAAGGTATGGACCACGGCTCGATGAAGGGAATGGACCATGGCTCGATGGAAGGCATGGACCACGACAAAATGATGAAATCGCATGGCAGCGACAAAGCTAAGGCAGGGAAAGATGGCCAATAGCCTCGGGCGGCCTTCGCTGCTGGCTCTGACCGTTTCGATCAGCATGCTGGGCGTAACGCCCAGCTTCGCTGCTGAAGAAATGGATCACTCGGGCATGGATCATTCGAAAATGGGGCACGGCTCCATGCAAATGGATGCTGCTCCATCCGAATCGATGCCGGCGATGGATCACAGCAAGATGGGGATGGGCAAACAGCAGAAAAAGCCTGCCCCTGTTGATCACAGCCAGATGGGGCATGCTCAAAGCAAGAGTAAATCCAGCCCGGTGGACCACAACAAGATGGACCACAGCAAAATGAACCATGGAAACATGCAGGGCATGGATCACGGCTCTATGAAGGGCATGGACCATTCCCAGATGAACCATAGCTCAGCGACTTCTCCGACCACGACGAGCCGCACGCCGATTCCAGTGCTCACTGATGCGGATCGCGAGTCGGCCTTTCCGCCCCTGGGTGGCCACCAAGTGCACGACAGCGGAATCAACAGCTTCTTCCTGTTGGACCAGCTCGAATACCAGGACGCCGATGAGGGCAGCACCCTGGCCTGGGACGCATCAGGCTGGATAGGCGGCGACATTAATCGCCTCTGGGTTCGTTCGGAAGGCGAGCGCACCAATGGGGTAACCGAAGATGCTGAGCTGCAACTCCTGTACGGGCGCTCGGTCAGCCCTTGGTGGGATGTGGTCGCCGGGGTCCGCCAGGATTTCAAACCGGAATCCCCACAGACCTGGGCAGCCTTTGGTATTCAGGGCATGGCTCTGTATGACTTCGAGGCCGAAGCCACGGCGTTTATAGGCGAGAACGGTCAGACTGCTGCGCGTCTTGAGGGCGAATACGACATCCTGCTGACCAATCGCTTGATTTTGCAGCCCACGGCCGAGGTCAATTTCTATGGCAAGAACGATCCTGAGCGCGGCGTTGGCTCGGGCCTTGCCAATACCGAAGTCGGGCTGCGCCTACGGTATGAAATTGTCCGCCAGTTTGCTCCATACATAGGCGTTACCTGGAGCCGCTCCTACGGCAACACCGCTGACTTCATCCGAGACGAGGGTGGAGATGTTGATGAGGCACGCTTCGTTGCCGGTATCCGGATGTGGTTCTGAGAATTCCAACATGAAAAAAACAATTACAACGCTGCTTGGGGCCGGTGCTGTCGGAAGTGCTGCGGTATTGGGCACAGCCTATTTCGGTCTGGTGAATGTCGGCGCTGATGATCCTCACTTCCCGGCAGTCCATTCCTTTCTCGCCATGGCTCGTGATCGGTCTATTGAGGTTCGAGCGCGAGACATCGAAGTCCCTGATCTGAAGGAAGCCGCGTTGATCAAAGCGGGGGCGGGCAACTACAACGCCATGTGTATAGGCTGTCACCTTGCCCCTGGCGTTGGGAAGACTGAGCTAAGCCAAGCGCTATACCCGTCGCCACCCGACCTCACCAAGGTGGGTGTCGGAGGCGATCCAGCCGCCGCATTCTGGACAATCAAGCACGGTATCAAAGCCACGGGCATGCCCGCCTGGGGCAAGAGCATGGGCGATGAGTACATCTGGGGAATCGTCGCGTTCCTGGATCAACTGCCCCAGATGAATGCCGAGCAGTACAAGGCCTTGGTGGCCACGAGCGGCGGCCACCAGCACGGCGGCGGTGAAAGCGATATGCACAACCATGAGGGCCAGCACGGCGGGAGCGGTCGTGCCGAGCATGGTGATCACGATGAAGCGGCAGACGACGATCATGCCCAGGCAGCTCACGACCATGGAGCTGCACCCGCAGGCTCCGCTCAAGCGGCAGATCATCACGGTGACCACAATGCGGCCGAGGCCCATTCGGATGCCCACCCGACATCGTCGCCAAAGACGCATGTTCACAAAGACGGTAAGGAGCACACTCATGCCAACTAACCGGATATTCGTTCGGCTAGCCGCTATCGCTGGGCTTCTGGTGACCTCGGCGGCCTATGCTGCCGAGCCATTGTCCATCGACGTTCACCGAGACGCGAACTGCGGTTGCTGCAAGAAGTGGATCGCGCACCTGGAAGCCAATGGTTTCAAAGTGACCGACCATGTTGAGACGGACATGAGCGCAGTGAAACAGAAGCTGGGCGTAGCGCCACGGTTAGCGTCCTGCCACACAGCTGTGATCGACGGAAAGTTTGTTGAAGGTCACGTGCCAGCTGAGCAGATTCGAGAACTCAGGGGGCGGAACGATCTAGTCGGGATCGCCGTACCAGGAATGCCAGCTGGGTCCCCAGGCATGGAGGTTGATGGCGTAAGCCATGCCTACCAAGTCATTGGTTTAATCAAAAGCGGCGAGGACCAAGTAGTCGCCAACTATCCAGCCAAATAACGCACCTACCAGGAGGACGGCGGTAGGCTGACTGCCGTCCCTTATTCCCCCGCTAGAAAGCTTCATCAGCTCAACAGGACGACAGAGAGGGGCTACAAAGGGTAGCTAGTCAGATTCACGGCGCTCGCGGACTGGCTTGAGTACGATATCGCCGTTGATGAGCTCCATGGAGAGTCTGTCGCCCGTCGTGACCCCGAGCTCGCGCAAAATGTCATCGGGTAATTCCACAATCACATCGCCGGAGCCGTCGCCGGGATCTAGGCACTTTACCGTGGTGCGCGCTGATTGAGTCATTGGACTCTCCTGCCTGAGCTACCAGTCCTCATCGTACTCCACCAGTCATGAAAGCCGGTAACCAGGCGATCTATTGCCGGAATTGACGCTTCAACCCGGCGTTTTATCAGAGTAAGTCCTGTCCACTCGCTCAGTGCTCAGTTCTGGCCCCGGCAACCGACTCCAGCGGTCCGGTATTCAAGGATTTTCACGTCTCCGTTGGAATCCTCGTAATTCATCTGTGCCGGCATCACGTCACAGCTCGCCTTGGTCGACGTCATGCTGATCACCTTCGCCACGTCGAGCCGCATCCCGTAGCGATAGTGGATCACCTCCGGTGGGTTCTTTCCCTTGGCAGCGGCATAAGCTCGCATAGCTTGCTCATTGGCCTGAATCATCTTTCCATGCAGACGGTCGGATCCTCCTTCGGCGAGTACGGCTGACGAAGCCACTAGGGCCAGGATAGCGGTGATACTTTTGATGACTTTCATTTCAATCACTCCAATAAACGTGACTGAAGATTAGGGGTTGATCGCTGTCAATTGAGTGATACGGGAATTACAAGGTTGTAAGTCCCGCATGTAAAAAGAGGTAGCGTTGCCTCCTCGCCGCATACCAACCTCGCCCTCAGGCAAGCTACTGGTAGACACCCAAGCGTATACGCTCAAGATAGTCCGCTACGACGCTGAACCCGAGCGACGTGTCGAGCATCTCGAAGGGTACAAACCCCAACAAACGGCCGCACGGCCGACAAAGCCACTGCTCCGCGAGCATCTGAGAGCCAAATACCTTCGATGCAAGCTCCAGTCCTTTCGCATACTGGAACGCCACCGCGCTCTGCTGGGCATCCAGACGATGGGCCTGAGCGGGATGGCTCAGACGGTGAATGCTTCTGGTCGATCTTCCTGTGATTCGCCCGACGAGGTTACGAGCCTTGAACAGGCTCGATGACTCGACCATGCACTTCACGTCGCTGAAAAAGAATCCTGTTTGGACTAGACTCAGGAGCTCCAGCTGGCTCAACCCGTCGGGGTGGGTATGAACCAGGTGGAACGTTGGTGGAAAGGCCTGCGATTCAACAGGTGGGCGAGTGCTTGTAGGATTCACTGCATCGACCTCCTCTTGTGCGTTGGCTGCCAGACTAGCCATTTTGATTCCCAAGCACGTCCGGCGCCCTTCCACCTTCACAATAGCCCAATACGGTCACCAATGTGGATGCGATACCGGTGACTTCTAACTAAAATGGCATACCGCCCGTCTAGCAACGTGTACAAGCACTTCAATTAATGAGAATTTTCGCACCATTACCTGGAGAATATGTCGCATCAGCGCTTAAGCGAGGCAATGAGCTTCTAGGTATTAAATCTCTAAAAACTGAAGATTTCTATATAAAACCGATACCTCGTGTTGGCTTTGGGATTAGTAAAACCTTAAGCACCGTGCAAGCAGAGTGGCGGCCGCATCAAGAATTTTATTACCCAAAACTGCTAGACGACCACAAAATTTCCGAACTAGTCCTAAACGACCACACTTTGTATCCTATGATAGCTGCGCTTGGTCGTCATCGAGCGACCGCAATCGTCACACCAAAGACTTGGCAGAAAGTTTGTCCAGATTGCGTTCTCGAAGACTTGAATAACTGCGGAAGCCCCTATATTCATTGCAGGCACGTGTTGGGTTCCGTACAGGTTTGCAGTACTCATGCTTGCACTCTAATCGAAACATGTCCGGCCTGCTCAATGCCACTGAAAAAGCACGAGATTGGTCACCTAGCCAAGTGCAGCAAGCAGGGCAAATGGTCAAGACGTCAAAAGCGAGAATTCGGATCAACCCGTCATATGTACGCCAAATTTGTCGCAGATCTTCTGGGCTACCGCGGCCCGATGATACATGATGGAACGGCAGACTTTATCGCATATGCAAGCCTCATGATTAATCGCACTAGAGAATTCGAACGCACCGAGCTGGATATGTCCAAACTGATTTACAAAGAAATGGGGATTACGTCGAGACTTACCACGAGCAGTATCTCCACCAGTGACAAATTTCCTATGTATGTATTTTTAGGATGTCACACCGCTGAGAATTATTTAAATTTGCTAGCGAACCAAGATGAGCAAGACCTCCTGCGAGAGAAGAAAAAATCCATATTCAATAAACTCTTGCACGAAGCCAATAGAACTAGTCCATATCGTCACGTATCTGCATGAGGATTTCATCTTCGGATACGCGAGATATCCGTATTCCGGCATAACGGTAGAGAACACTCATGGCACAGTGTTCAGTCAGAGAGTATTCTCGGATTGCCCACCGGATTTTACGCAGCTGGTGGTCATGAGTAGACTCAAGCAAATCCGCCATCAACCTTATGCTCCTCGGAAAATGTTCCGGCATTTTAAGGAAAGCGTGGGCGTTTACCACAAGCCTGCATAGAGCAGCGCGGGTGACCTGCTGAGGCTTTCCGTGTACAGAAAGTAAGATCGCCCTAGCTTTAGCGAGCTCTGACGCAAGGGTGAAGTCCCTGGATTGCCAGTCGATTCGAATCTTTCGATCTCTGAGGTAGGGGTTTGCAGCAACATAGTTGACCAACCATTCCCTGTCGTGGCGGTACAACCACTGATAGCCCGGCTTGTCATGACATTTGGGGTTAGCACTGTTTGCAAAGGCTAACCGGCGGGCTTGGAGGTCATTGTCATCAGTAAGGTTATTCGGCCTATCACGACAGACCATAACACCAGCGGATATATCGGCCTCTGGACAGTAGGTCTTGAGGTGTTCCAGCTCCAGATCGAGGAGCCAGCAGAGGAAATAGAACTTGAAGGGCTGCACGATTCGCTCTCGTCGCCGTATGATCTGCAAAACCCAGTCACAGGACCGAACCATTTCTTCAAACTCGGCAGCGCTAGGACTGCACCGAAGTCGCCTGGTTAAGAACTCTCTCAGCATTCCCTCTCTAATTCGACCAGACCTAATAAAACTCATCTCGTCCAAACGGGTCCTGAAAAAATTTCCAGCCTGGATCGCTTTGATCTCATCGGGGTGGTCGAGCCCCCATAGCTGCATACGGGCAATCGCAATGGCCGCGCTGTGTTCTCCACAGTCCATAACCGGCGTTCCACCTGATTCGCCCGGTAGCAACATGCAACGCCAATCTGCCCCTTTGGGAAATCTCATCGCCTGTAGCACTTCGCTGTGGCGCGGACAGACGCAAATGCCCGAAGCTTGATGAATACGATGCCAGTAGGCTAAGCCGCACTCCAGCATGTCCTGTCCGACGCAGCTCTCGCAATATCTAAACGAGGCGTGTTGGAGGAAACGCGACGCTGTTATGCCCAAGGCCATCTTGAGTCCTGTACCCCGATTACCTCCCATTAGAACAACGGCATCGCGGCCCTTCTGTTCATTCAAAAACGGCAAATAAAGCGGTAAAAGTGTGAAGCGATTGATCAACTCTCCTACGGGAATGGCGCCTCCCAGACGCTCAGACAGAGCCCCTAAGCAGCATGGCAAAATGGAACCACAGGTACGCGAGTAGCTACCGAAGAGCTCGTGGCTTGACACGCGGTATCCTGGATTGGCCGCTAGCTTGTGATAGCGCACGGCCAGGCTGTAGAGCGACTCATCCGGGAACGGCTGGGGGAAGAACAGAAGGTTAGCCACTGCCTTGAGCTCCCGATCCTCATGTCACCAGGAGGAATCCCTATCCACCCAGCCGCGCTGTTCGAGCTGAGCCTGAAGGTCTTCGTCCTTCGAAAAATGCACGTTAGCTAATGCTCCGTCAGCAACCGGGACCACGGTACGACCCGTAGCCTTCGATGCCGATTTATCCTTGGCTTGAGGTGGAGGAGTGATCGCGGCCTGGGTAAGTAGCGAAAGATGAGCTCTGTCGGCCCGGCGAGCCAAGTCGTAGTTCATCATCTGGGCGATCTGGTCTTTTGTAGGCATCATGTCCTCGAAGTCAGCAATCTGAAGAGGATCACCGCTTCGTAGAGCCTCGATGGGCTTGTGTAGAAGCCTCATTTGATTGTCATACACCTGCTGAAGCACCGCTGGCGTAATAGCGTCGAGGCCCTCCCAAATTACATGACGCTGCGCAAGCATAAGCAGTTTCGCTAGGAAATCAGTATTGCCTTGGGCGAGATCATAGATCTTGGACAAGAGCTCCTTCGTCAGGGGGGCGCATGATGCCGTCCAGTCATAGGCCCAGAGTTGGGACACCAAGTGCTCCCAAAACGGATCGTCTTCGCTGAATCGGTCAAAAGCGATGGGTCCCATCCCCGCCGCTCTTCGGGCGTTGCGCAGCACACCAGAAAACAGCGGGAGCATTGCGTTGGTCCCTACATACACCAGCGGAACGCCTGCATCGTTGGATAAAGTTACGAAGAAATTCAGCAACTTTTCCCGATCCTGTCCCCCCCGCGAGGAGCAAAGATGCTGCATTTCATCAATGATCAAAGCACCAATGAAAAAGGTTTTGCACAGCTGACTGATGTGCTGGAGCATTACGCTGATGCTGTTGCCAGAACCGCCCCTGCGCGAGTATTTGTCGACTCCTAACGCAGCATCCAACGCTGAGAAGAATGCTGCACAGAAACCGCGCAACGAGCCGTCATGAGGGCACTCAATCTTTAGCCACACGACCTGGGTTTCGATGAGAATGGCGTCTTTATATCTGCTGTGGCTGATCACCTGCGGATAAAGCCTTGCGATGGAATTGAGCGCTGTGGTCTTACCCATACCACTCAAGCCGATGAGCGTCATCGTCTCAGCGGTGGACATGAATCCGTGGCCCTTGGCCTCCGCTGAGGAAGGCAGCCGATGCCTAACAGATGAGGCCAACAGCGGATTGCGTCCCATATATCCGTAGCGAATCAGCTGGCTGAAAAGGTCTTCAAGGCGCAGGTGAATTTCGAATGGAACAACAACATCTTTCAGCCGGTTGATCCCATGACCGCGAAGCTTCGGTGGCAACGCTCGTTCGGCCTCGTCGGGCTTCGGCGGAAGGTTCCCAACGCGCCTGACCACATCTACATCCGACAGAATTCTAGGCAAGCATTCGATCAGCGGGTTGCCATCGTACTGAGGCATGCCTGTAGGAATGTATTCTGCGGGGGAGAACGTCAAATCGTTCATGTCTCAGCCTCGCTTCCCTCGCTGACGACTAGTTTCAGAAACGCCGCGCTTCTCGCGGAACTGGGCCTGCCGGTGACTAGCTTAGAATTTTCTGCCACAGGAGGTATGTTATCCACAACGCGTAGCTGATTCAGATCAGCGGTATGGGAATCGCGCTCGGTCTGAGCTTCGGTAGCACGCTTGGCACGTTTGTCCCGCTTGAAATCTGCATTCGATTTCGGGTCACCCTGAGCGACACGTTTGGATTTGGCCCGGTCAAAGATTTCCTCTTGCCGCCCCCTTACCAGCGCCGCAGTATTATCACTGTCATAACGGGCATCCGGCGAAACTTGGTTCAGGACATGGATCATATCAAGAACCTCCTCCATACGGAGTCCACCATATTTCTGCCGTTGCTGCGGTACAATAGTTAAAGCCTCAAAACCTGCTTCTGACTTGATCCAACAATTTTCAATAGAGTTAGGATCATAGAATACTCGAACATATTTCGTCCGCAGGTTGTGCGAGCGCTCCAACCACTCCTCGCGTAACGCTGTTTGACATGTATACTGTACGCCTTGGAAAACAATACCGCCTCGACTTATACGACACTGCTGAGAGGGCAATAGAGCGATTTTCAACTCAGCCGGCGATACTACTTTTGAATTTATAGGGCTATTATCCTTCGACCAATTCCAAATCGCTATAGGCGTTGCTTCCACTCCGCCGGCAATCATCTCGCGATTTAAAAGGTGTGGTATCCGCAGGCTCTTATTGTGAGCCAAGACTCCTACAATAACCATTTCGGTGAACTCGTCGATATCCAAAATGGCATCGAGTTGGTAGTCCCTATCGCCGCGCTCCATTTTACGAGCATCCACTCCGCCTGGAACGAACTTCAAGTCGAGGTGTTCATTGATCAGACGGAAACGGCTTTCGATGATCCCTTTCCAATCAGGCCTGAAAGGAGGCAAAATTTGCACCCCAAGCCCCAAGCTTTGGGAGAGCGTTGCCCCCGCCTCGCTTAGAAGTTCAGCCCGGTCAGCCACAATTTCGACTGGCAAATGCGAGCATGGCCAGTCAGCTTCCTCAATGTCTACGTTGTATCGTTTGCAAAACTCAACCTTTGAGGTGCAAGCGTTGTATATCGCGTGTCTAGCCCCATTCCAGCTGGGCCCCTCAAGGCCCACGTGAATTCCTACAATCATTCTGGTGTAGGTATCGACGACTACATAAAGTATCGGACGCCCAATGAGCCACAGCCTATTAACGCGATGCACTAAATAGACATCAGCGATGGTGGAATCTATCTCATATCGCTGCGTCGCGCCTATCAGGCCTTGGGATGCTGAGCCAACGATAGCCCGATGGTCTTTGTTGTACCTGATAGAACCGCCACGCACCTTGAGCTTATACAGGTCATCGAAAAATAATTTACCGTGATATCTAAGCTGTGCAGTAGTCGGGTAACTGCCGCGTACAATATTTCCTTTCGATCCGTCAGGGAGAGTCGCTCTATAAAATTTGTTTAACATCCACTTATGTGCATCTTTCAGGGTGCCACACTTGCCGCTAGCGACTCGCCCGTAAGCCAAACGGATATGAGAGAGATGGCGCTGTTCGAGCGGGATGGCACCACCATCATTGACAACGACACCAAGATACTTACGCGGCCGACCGGGGATAATACCTGAGGACCGATCCTTTTTCTTCCCACGTCCGCCGCAAGCGCTTGTGTTCCAAAGAAACGCGTTAGGTGTCTGACCCATACTCCAATAGCGGTATAGAAGCCGGTATATCTGCTTACGCTCTACCCCTGTCTCTATGGCATGCGTCGCAACAAGCTTCCCAAAACCAGGACCAAGAATATCCAAGGCAGAGCGATCTTCTACTAAACTTCTTATAAGACTCCAATTTCGATTTCGGCTCGCCTTTTCATTTTCACTAATTTCATCGTCGCTTCTGAGCAGATGTAAAGGAACCATTTCTGGACTTAAGACCGCGCGCCCTGAATCAATTTCGTCAATTAAAACTGACTTATCAATCTGCCACGGCTTGCCTGGATTCATATTCAGCTCAATCACGATAACAGTATCATTATTTATGCCTAAGACCCTAACTGCCTTTTTTAGTAAGCTCGGTTCTTCGCCGGGAGAAACAATGCTGTTAATTTGAAAATCAAGCATGATGAGAAACCTCGGTTGGCGGAGACAAAGCCGCTGACCGATGGCTCGGCCATACGTGCAACGGCTGCGACAAGCTTATTATTTTCGAGGTAATATCAGACTCTAAACGGCCGATCCATAGCAGGTGATGGAAGAGCCGCTTCACGCTCATATAGTCAATATAGATATCACGTGACGCCTTTTCCAAAAGAGCTTTTAAGGGTATTTGATCCGTCTTTGACCCCGCGATGTATTCAAGTAAGTTCCCTATATTTTTCTCAGTCGGCAACGAGGGATGGATATTGGCATAAGTCCTGAGAACTCTGAGGTTCGCTAATCTAATCTTCGAGAGGTTTTCGTGCAGGACCAGCTTCCAGTCCACGCCCCTCATTGACCAGTATTTTTCCTCAATAGCGAGCTTTTCAGCTATTCGATTCCGCACATGAAGATCAGCCTGCTCAAATTCCTTTCTATATTTTACTGAGCGAGCAGCTAACCTCGTTTCACCAGAGGGATCCAAGAAGGTGATGAGAAAGTCCGTCGTCATAACGACAGGTATCTGCGTCCCAGGATATACAGGGTGACGACAATTTATGCTTGAGGCAATTGCTTGAGTCTCAGCCTGTGTAAGCAGGGGGTACTGCTCTCGGATATCAATGATCGAGGCGTCGTGCTCAAGTACAGTGAGGTAATCTCGCTCCGCATTGGACAGCAGGTGATGAGTGCGGAAAATCTTAACTCCCGCAATCATATGGGAGACACCCTTTGATTTGATTTCCCACACCTTGATCCATGGTTTATAGGAATCTCTCACTCCACTTCCACGGCCTGATTTAATTTTTTTATCTATTTTTGATTGGGTCATCAGCTGGCGGTGGGCAGCCTTGACCGGAGCTACGGGCGCAGATGCCATGTTCAAGTCGCTCATGATTGGGCGACCCACTCGAACGGAACGAGGCTGGTGTGTCGTGTAAAGAGGACATGCCAGCGAGCGGGCTCAGCCAGGACAACAGTCACAGCGGTGCGTAGAGGATTGTCACCCAAATCTCCAAGGCCTGGCTCCGGCCTGATGTGCGGTCGGGGCCAGCCTTGTGACAACCTTTATTACGTTGTGACAACCTTTATTGTTTTGTGACAACCTTTATTAATCAAAAACATCAACCACCGACCTGTGGATAACTTATTCCACCGTCACCGACTTCGCCAGGTTGCGCGGCTGGTCGACGTCCGTGCCCTTGAGCACGGCGACGTAGTACGACAGCAACTGCAGCGGGATGGTGTAGAGGATCGGCGACAGGATGTCGTGGATATGCGGCATGTGCACGACGTGGGTGCCTTCGCCGTTGGTCATGCCGGCCTTCTCGTCGGCGAACACGATCAGTTGGCCGCCACGGGCGCGGACTTCCTGCAGGTTGGATTTCAGCTTTTCCAGCAGCTCGTTGTTCGGCGCGACGGTGACCACCGGCATGTCGTTATCCACAAGCGCGAGCGGGCCGTGTTTCAGTTCGCCGGCCGGGTAGGCTTCGGCGTGGATGTAAGAGATTTCCTTGAGCTTGAGCGCCCCTTCCATGGCCACCGGGAATTGCGCGCCACGGCCGAGGAACAGCGTGTGGTTCTTTTCGGCGAACAGTTCGGCGATTTTCTCGACGGTGCTGTCCATGGCCAAGGCTTCACCCAGGCGGGTTGGCAGGCGACGCAGCTCTTCGACCAGTGTGGCCTCGACACCTTTGGCAAGCGTGCCACGAACCTGGCCCAAGGACAGGGTGAGCAACAGCAGGCCAACCAGCTGGGTGGTGAACGCCTTGGTCGAGGCGACGCCGATTTCGCGTCCGGCCTGGGTCAGCAGCGTCAGGTCGGATTCGCGCACCAGCGAGCTGATACCGACGTTGCAGATGGCCAGGCTGGCGAGGAAGCCCAGTTCCTTGGCGTTACGCAGCGCGGCCAGGGTGTCGGCGGTTTCGCCGGACTGGGAGATGGTCACGAACAGCGTGTCCGGTTGCACCACCACCTTGCGGTAGCGGAATTCGCTGGCGACTTCGACCTGGCACGGGATCCCGGCCAGCTCTTCAAGCCAGTAACGGGCAACCATGCCGGCGTGGTAGCTGGTGCCGCACGCGACGATCTGCACGTTGCGCACTTTGGCGAACAGCTCGGCAGCCTGTGGACCAAACGCCTGGACCAGCACGCCATTCGGGCTCAAGCGGCCCTCGAGGGTGCGCTGCACCACGGCCGGTTGCTCGTGGATTTCCTTGAGCATGAAATGGCGGAACTCGCCCTTGTCGGCCGCTTCGGCACCGTCGCGGTACTGCACGGTTTCGCGCTCGACGGCCTGGCCGGTAATGTCCCAGATCTGCACGCTGTCACGGCGGATGTCGGCGATATCGCCTTCTTCCAGGTACATGAAGCGGTCGGTGACCTGGCGCAGGGCCAATTGGTCGGACGCCAGGAAGTTTTCCCCCAGACCCAGACCGATCACCAACGGGCTGCCGCTACGGGCGGCGACCAGGCGATCCGGTTGAGCAGCGCTGATCACCGCCAGGCCGTAAGCACCGTGCAGCTCTTTGACGGTGGCCTTGAGGGCCACGGTCAGGTCGCCCAGGTCCTTGAGTTTGTGGTTCAGCAGGTGGGCGATCACTTCGGTGTCGGTGTCCGAAGTGAACACGTAGCCCAGGGCTTTGAGTTGTTCGCGCAGGGCTTCGTGGTTTTCGATGATGCCGTTGTGCACCACCGCCAGGTCGCCGGAAAAATGCGGGTGAGCATTACGCTCGCACGGCGCACCGTGGGTGGCCCAACGTGTATGGGCAATGCCCAGGCGCCCTACCAGCGGCTCGGCGTCGAGCGCAGCTTCCAGCTCGCTGACCTTGCCCGGGCGACGCATGCGTTCGAGCCTGGCGTCGTTGGTCAGTACCGCCACACCGGCGCTGTCGTAGCCACGGTATTCCAGGCGCTTGAGGCCTTCGAGCAGGATGGCGGTGATATTACGTTCTGCAACTGCGCCGACAATTCCACACATGCTATTTCTCCTGACTGACAGCCGCGCAAATCAAATTGATGCCGCGGGCCTGAATCTGATCCCGTGCCTCGAGCGGCAGGCGATCATCCGTAATAAGGGTATGGACGCTGCTCCAGGGCAGCTCCAGGTTGGGAATCTTGCGGCCGATCTTGTCGGCCTCGACCATCACAATGACTTCGCGGGCGACATCGGCCATGACGCGGCTCAGCCCCAACAGTTCATTGAAGGTGGTGGTGCCACGCACCAGGTCGATGCCGTCGGCACCGATGAACAACTGGTCGAAATCGTAGGAGCGTAGTACCTGCTCGGCGACCTGGCCCTGAAAGGATTCGGAATGGGGATCCCAGGTGCCGCCGGTCATCAACAGCACCGGTTCGTGCTCGAGTTCGCTGAGCGCATTGGCAACGTGCAGGGAATTGGTCATCACCACCAGGCCCGGTTGCTGGCCGAGTTCGGGGATCATCGCGGCGGTGGTGCTGCCGCTGTCGATGATGATCCGCGCATGCTCGCGAATCCGCGTGACCGCCGCGCGGGCGATGGCCTGTTTATAAGTGGAGACTGGCTGGCCAATGTCGGCTACCAATTCCTGGGGCATGGTGATTGCCCCGCCGTAACGGCGCAATAACAGACCATTGCTTTCGAGGGCGGCCAGATCCTTGCGAATCGTAACTTCCGAGGTTTCGAAACGTTTGGCCAGCGCATCCACACTCACTTCACCCTGTTCGTTGAGCAGGGCAAGAATATTGTGGCGGCGTTGGGGCGTATTGCGCTTCGACATGACTTGGTAAGTTTCGATTCGAAAGATAACGGAAGCAATCAAAACCTATTGGCGAAACTTCGTCAAGCGGGCGGTGATAAAAAGGGTTGTGGATAATTTTCGCCGCCGGCCCCACCGCTACGGAGGTATGAGCAGTCCCTCACCTGTGGGAGTGGAGTGACTCCCACAGGAATGTTGATTCAACCGATCTGCAGCAGGGTCAACCCCGCGAGGGACGTATCCGGCGTTGTGGATAACTTAGCTCTTCTTGACCTTCTCCGGCCGTTTCCAGCCGTCGATGTTCTTCTGGCGAGCACGACCTACCGCCAACTGGGCTTTATCCACATTCTGCGTGATGGTCGATCCGGCTGCGGTAGTCGCGCCGCTGGAGATATCCACAGGCGCCACGAGCGAGTTGTTGGAACCGATGAACACGTCTTCACCCATCACGGTTTTCCACTTGTTCACACCGTCATAGTTGCAGGTGATGGTACCCGCACCGATGTTGGTCCGCGCACCGATCTCGGCATCCCCCAGGTAACTCAGGTGCCCAGCCTTGGCCCCTTCTCCCAGATGCGCGTTTTTCAGTTCGACAAAGTTACCCACATGCGCGCGCGCTTCCAGCACGGTACCCGGACGCAGGCGGGCGAACGGCCCGGCATCGCTGCTTTCACCGAGCACCGCGCCATCGAGGTGGCTGTTGGCCTTGATCACCACACCCTTGCGCAGGGTACTGTCCTTGATCACGCAATTCGGGCCGATCACCACATCGTCTTCAATGACCACCTTGCCTTCGAGGATCACGTTGATGTCGATCAGCACATCGCGGCCGACGCTGACTTCACCGCGCACATCGAAGCGTGCCGGATCACGCAGGGTCACCCCTTGCGCCATCAGGCGGCGTGCGGCACGCAGCTGATAATGACGCTCGAGCTCGGCCAGCTGCTTGCGATCGTTGGCGCCCTGCACTTCCATGGCATCGTGGGGTTGCTCGGTAGCCACCACCAGCCCATCGTTGACCGCCATGGCAATCACGTCGGTCAGGTAGTACTCGCCCTGGGCATTGTTATTGGAAAGACGGCTCATCCAGCCGCTCATCTGCGCGAAAGGCAGCGCCAGAATGCCGGTATTGCCTTCGGTGATCGCACGTTCGGCTTCGTTGGCGTCTTTCTGCTCGACGATGGCCGTGACCTTGCCCGCCGCATCGCGAACGATGCGGCCGTAACCGGTCGGGTCGTCCAGTTCCACGGTCAACAAACCCAGCTGTTGCGGCGCGACTTTCTCCAGCAGGCGTTGAAGGGTCTCGACTTCGATCAACGGTACATCGCCATAGAGAATCAGCACGGTGTCGGCTTCGATGTACGGCACCGCTTGAGCAACCGCGTGACCCGTACCGAGTTGTTTGTCCTGCAGAACGAAATTCAGGTCATCCGCCGCCAGGCGCTCACGCACGGCATCGGCACCATGGCCGATGACCACATGGATGCGCTGTGGATCAAGTTGCCGCGCGCTGTGGATAACATGGCCAAGCATCGAATTGCCGGCAATCGGGTGCAGGACCTTTGGCAGCGCCGAGCGCATACGAGTGCCCTGGCCAGCGGCGAGGATAACGATTTCAAGAGACATGACTGGCTACCAATCCTGGGTGGTCAGCGGCTGCGACCAACGTGATGAAAATCGGAAAAGAAAAAAGGGTAGCCGAGGCTACCCTTTTTAATCAATCGCGCAACAAGTGACAGCCTGTTAGTGGCCGAACTTCTTGCGGATCTGCTGGACGGTGCGCAGCTGGGCTGCGGCCTCGGCCAGACGTGCGGAAGCAGAACCGTAATCGAATTCCGCGCCCCGCTCATGCAGGGCTCTCTCGGCAGCCTTGACGGCTTCCTGAGCGGAGGCTTCGTCCAGGTCGCCAGCACGTTGCACGGTGTCGGCAAGAACCTTGACCATGTTCGGCTGAACCTCGAGGAAACCACCGGAGATGTAATACACCTCCTCTTCCCCGCCCTGCTTGACCAGGCGGATCGGACCTGGCTTGAGATTGGTGATCAGCGGCGCGTGACCCAGGGCGATACCAAGATCACCCAGTGCACCGTGCGCAATCACCATCTCGACCAGACCGGAAAAGATTTCTCCTTCCGCGCTGACGATATCGCAATGGACTGTCATAGCCATCTGATTGCCTCAACCTAAATTAGCGCCCGTTGCCGGGCGCCGGGATTACAGTTTCTTGGCTTTCTCGATCGCTTCTTCGATGCCGCCAACCATGTAGAACGCTTGTTCTGGCAGGTGGTCGTAGTCACCGTTGAGGATGCCTTTGAAGCCAGCAATGGTGTCTTTCAGGGAAACGTATTTACCCGAGGCACCGGTGAAGACTTCAGCCACGAAGAACGGCTGCGACAAGAAACGCTGGATCTTACGAGCGCGGGATACCAACTGCTTGTCGGCTTCCGACAGCTCGTCCATACCCAGGATCGCGATGATGTCCTTCAGTTCCTTGTAGCGCTGCAGCACGTACTGAACGCCGCGAGCGGTTTCGTAGTGCTCGTTGCCGATCACGTTCGGGTCCAGCTGACGCGAAGTCGAGTCCAGTGGGTCTACCGCCGGGTAGATACCCAGGGAAGCGATGTCACGGGACAGAACGACGGTGGCGTCCAAGTGGGCGAAGGTGGTCGCTGGCGACGGGTCAGTCAAGTCGTCCGCAGGTACGTATACGGCCTGGATCGACGTAATCGAACCTTGCTTGGTCGAAGTGATGCGCTCTTGCAGCACGCCCATCTCTTCAGCCAGGGTCGGCTGGTAGCCTACTGCCGAAGGCATACGGCCCAGCAGTGCGGATACTTCGGTACCGGCCAGGGTGTAACGATAGATGTTGTCGACGAACAGCAGAACGTCGTTACCTTCGTCACGGAACTTCTCGGCCATGGTCAGGCCGGTCAGGGCTACGCGCAGACGGTTTCCCGGCGGCTCGTTCATCTGACCGTAAACCAGTGCCACTTTGTCCAGAACGTTGGAGTCCTTCATCTCGTGGTAGAAGTCGTTACCCTCACGAGTACGCTCACCCACACCGGCGAACACGGAATAACCGCTGTGCTCGATGGCGATGTTACGGATCAGTTCCATCATGTTTACGGTTTTGCCTACACCGGCACCACCGAACAGACCGACTTTACCGCCCTTGGCGAACGGGCAAACCAGGTCGATAACCTTGATGCCGGTTTCCAGCAGGTCGTTGCCGCCTGCCTGCTCTGCGAACGACGGCGCAGCGCGGTGGATACCCCAACGCTCTTCGGTGTCGATCGGACCAGCTTCGTCGATCGGGTTGCCCAGTACGTCCATGATCCGGCCCAGGGTCGCTTTACCGACCGGTACGGAGATGGCGGCGCCGGTGTTGCTGACGTCCAGACCGCGCTTGAGGCCTTCGGTGGAGCCCATCGCAATGGTACGAACCACGCCGTCGCCCAGCTGCTGCTGAACTTCCAGAGTGGTTTCGGCGCCTTGAACCTTCAAGGCGTCGTAGATGCTCGGTACGCTGTCGCGTGGGAATTCCACGTCGATAACGGCGCCGATGATTTGAACGATACGTCCGCTACTCATAGCTGGATCCTCTGAATATTTGAACCGTTAAACCGCGGCAGCGCCGCCGACGATTTCCGAGATCTCTTGGGTGATCGCAGCCTGACGCGCCTTGTTGTAGATCAGCTGCAAATCGCTGATCAAATCACCGGCGTTGTCGGTAGCGTTCTTCATCGCGATCATCCGCGCAGCCTGTTCAGCCGCGTTGTTCTCGACCACCGCCTGGTAGACCTGCGACTCCACGTAGCGGACCATCAAGCCGTCAAGCAGCTCTTTGGCGTCCGGTTCGTACAGATAATCCCAGTGGTGCTTGAGTTCCTGATCCGGGGTTGCCACCAGTGGAATCAATTGCTCCACGGTAGGCAGTTGCGTCATGGTGTTGACGAACTTGTTGGACACCACGGACAGGCGATCGATACGGCCGTCCAGATAAGCATCCAGCATCACCTTGACGCTGCCGATCAGGTCATTGATCGACGGCTCTTCACCCAGGTGGCTGATAGCTGCAACGACGTTACCGCCGAAGTTGCGGAAGAAAGCCGCACCCTTGCTACCAACGACACACAGGTCGATCTCGACGCCGTTTTCGCGGTTTACCGCCATGTCCTTGACCAGAGCCTTGAACAGGTTGGTGTTCAAGCCACCACACAGACCACGGTCACTGCTCACCACGACATAACCCACGCGCTTGACTTCACGGTCGATCATGAACGGGTGGCGATATTCCGGGTTAGCGTTGGCCAGATGACCAATAACCTGGCGGATACGCTCCGCATAAGGACGGCTAGCAGCCATGCGCATTTGTGCCTTGCGCATTTTGCTGACCGCCACTTTTTCCATGGCGCTGGTAATTTTTTGCGTGCTTTTGATGCTCGCAATCTTACTGCGAATCTCTTTTGCGCCTGCCATGTAACACCTATCAGGTTAGCAAGCGGGAGCCTTGCGGCTCCCGCTGCGGCTTACCAGGTTTGGGTGGCCTTGAACTTCTCGATACCGGCTTTCAGGCCGCTATCGATTTCGTCATTGAAGTCACCCTTCACGTTGATCTTCGCCATCAAGTCGGCGTGATCGCGGTTGAAGAAAGCAATCAGCGCTTGTTCAAAGCTGCCGACCTTGGTGATTTCGACGTCAGTCAGGTACCCGCGCTCAGCGGCATACAGCGACAGCGACATGTCGGCGATCGACATTGGCGCGTATTGCTTCTGCTTCATCAGCTCGGTAACGCGCTGACCATGCTCAAGTTGCTTACGGGTCGCTTCGTCCAGGTCAGAAGCGAACTGGGCGAATGCCGCCAGTTCACGGTACTGAGCCAGAGCGGTACGGATACCACCGGACAGCTTCTTGATGATCTTGGTCTGAGCGGCACCACCCACACGGGATACCGAAACACCGGCGTTCACTGCAGGGCGGATGCCCGAGTTGAACATGGCCGATTCCAGGAAGATCTGACCGTCGGTGATGGAAATCACGTTGGTCGGAACGAACGCGGAAACGTCGCCAGCCTGGGTTTCGATGATCGGCAGTGCGGTCAGGGAACCGGTTTTGCCGGTCACTGCGCCTTTGGTGAACTTCTCTACGTACTCTTCCGAAACGCGGGAAGCGCGCTCCAGCAGACGGGAGTGGAGATAGAACACGTCGCCTGGGTAGGCTTCACGGCCTGGTGGACGGCGCAGCAGCAGGGAAATCTGGCGGTAAGCCACTGCTTGCTTGGACAGATCGTCATAAACGATCAGCGCGTCTTCACCGCGGTCGCGGAAGAATTCACCCATGGTGCAACCGGAGTACGGTGCCAGGAATTGCAGCGCAGGAGATTCCGAAGCACTGGCAGCCACGATGATCGTGTTGGCCAGGGCGCCGTTTTCTTCCAGCTTGCGAACCACGTTGGCGATGGTCGATTGTTTCTGACCGATGGCTACGTAGACGCAGAAAATGCCGCTGTCTTTCTGGTTGATGATCGCGTCGATCGCCAGAGCGGTTTTACCGATCTGACGGTCACCGATGATCAGCTCACGCTGGCCACGGCCGACCGGAATCATGGCATCGACAGCCTTGTAGCCAGTCTGTACAGGCTGGTCTACCGACTTACGCCAGATCACGCCTGGAGCAACTTTCTCGACCGCGTCGGTCTCGGTGTTGTTCAGGGGACCTTTGCCGTCAACAGGGTTACCCAGTGCGTCGACTACGCGACCCAGCAGTTCCTTACCCACCGGAACTTCCAGGATGCGGCCAGTGCACTTGGCGCTCATGCCTTCGGCCAGACTGGTGTAAGCGCCCAGTACAACGGCACCTACGGAGTCTTGCTCCAGGTTGAGGGCCATACCGTAGACGCCGCCCGGAAACTCGATCATCTCGCCGTACATGACGTCGGCCAGACCGTGAATCCGCACGATACCGTCAGATACGCTGACGACAGTGCCTTCGTTACGGGCTTGGGAGGTCACATCGAGCTTGTCGATGCGGCCCTTGATAATTTCACTTATTTCGGAAGGATTGAGTTGCTGCATTGCTCTGCTGCCCCTTCAAACTCAAGATTTCAATGCTTCGGCAAGTTTCGCGATTTTGCCGCGAATCGAGCCATCGATAACCAGGTCGCCGGCGCGGATGACAACACCCCCAATAAGGGCCTTGTCTTCCTCGACTTGCAGGCGCACTTCCCGGTTGAGTCGTGCACTGAGAACCTTGGCGAGTTTGTCTTGCTGTTCTTGGTTCAATGCAAAAGCACTGGTCACTTCAACGTCTACCGACTTCTCTTGTTCGGCCTTGTACAGGTCGAACAGAGCAGAAATCTCCGGCAAAAGCGGGAGACGATCGTTTTCGGCAACGACGTGAATGAAATTCTGTGCCTTCACATCGAACTTGTCGCCACACACGTCAATGAACGTGGCGGCCTTTTCTGCGCTCGTCAGTCGCGGGGCCTTGAGCACGCGCAGCATGGTGTCGTCTTTCGACACCGCTGCTGCCAGGCCGAGCATGGCTGACCAATTGGCCAGTTGCTGGTGGGCCTGAGCGTGCTCGAAGGCCGCCTTAGCGTAAGGTCGGGCCAACGTGGTCAGTTCTGCCATGATCGCCCTCGCTTAGATTTCAGCAGCCAGTTGGTTAACCAGCTCTGCGTGCGCGTTTTGATCGATTGCCTTGCCCAGGATCTTCGAAGCACCGCCAACGGCCAGGCTACCCACTTGGGCGCGCAGCGCGTCTTTGACGCTGTTCAGTTCCTGTTCGATCTCGGCCTGAGCCTGAGCCTTCACACGGTCAGCTTCGACGCGAGCCTGTTCACGGGCTTCGTCGACAATCTGGGTACCGCGTTTCTTGGCTTGCTCGATGATTTCAGCTGCCTGAGCTTTCGCTTCGCGCAGTTGCTGACCCGCTTTCTCTTGGGCCAACTCCAGGTCGCGAGCTGCTCGGCTGGCAGCGTCCAGACCATCAGCGATCTTCTTTTGACGTTCGTGCAGTGCCGCGATGACCGGAGGCCATACGAACTTCATGCAGAACAGTACAAAAATCAGGAACGCAACGGACTGGCCAATCAGGGTCGCATTAATGTTCACGCCAACACCTCGCAGTTACGTTGTCCATCACACCAAATTACCCGGAAGATCCGAGTAATTAGCCAGCGATCTGACCAACGAACGGGTTCGCAAAGGTGAAGAACAGAGCGATACCAACACCGATCATGGTTACGGCGTCGAGCAGACCGGCAACGATGAACATTTTAACTTGCAGCATTGGAACCATTTCTGGCTGACGCGCAGCGCCTTCCAGGAATTTGCCGCCCAGCAGGCCGAAACCAATTGCGGTACCCAGTGCGCCCAGGCCGATCAACAGTGCAACAGCGATAGCGGTTAGACCAACTACAGTTTCCATCTTTCCTCCCGACTTTTACGTCGTATGGTTTAGGTTTTTTTAATTTAAAGCGGTAAAACAAATCGTTTCAGTGGCCCGGGAAGGACCCCCTCCCGTTTGACCGAGAGGGACATCAGACTAGTCGAAACTGGCCTTAATGGTTTTCTTCGTGCGCCATCGACAGGTAGACGATGGTCAGCATCATGAAGATGAACGCCTGCAGGGTGATGATCAGGATGTGGAACACTGCCCACGCCCACTGCAGAACAACGCCCAGGCCACTGAGCCAGAGCAGACCGCTGCCGAACATCACAGCAATCAGAATGAAGACCAGCTCACCGGCATACATGTTGCCGAACAGACGCAGCGCCAGGGAGATCGGCTTGGCGATCAGGGTCACGAATTCCAGCAGGAAGTTCACCGGGATCAGCAGGGCCTGAACGAAGATGTTCTTGCTGCCGAACGGGTGCAGGGTCAGCTCGCCGATGAAGCCGCCGAGGCCCTTGACCTTGATGCTGTAGAAAATGATCAGTGCGAAAACCGAGAACGCCATGCCCAGGGTCGCGTTCGGGTCGGTGGTCGACACGGCGCGGAACGGAATGTGCTGGTCGCCGGAGATCAGGATGGCCAGCTGAGGAATCCAGTCGACCGGTACCAGGTCGACGGCGTTCATCAGGAACACCCAGACGAAGATGGTCAGTGCCAGCGGTGCAATCACCGGGCTACGGCCATGGAAGCTGTCTTTCACGCTGCCATCGACGAATTCGACCAACACTTCAACGAAGTTCTGCAAAGCACCAGGCTGACCGGAAGTCGCTTTCTTTGCCGCCATGCGGAAAAGAAGTACGAAGATCAGACCCAAAGCGACCGACCAGCCGAGGGTATCGACGTGGAAAGCCCAGAAGCCCATTTCCTTGGCTTCTGCTGCGGTGTGGGCAAAGCCCCAGCCGCCGGTAGGGTGCTGACCGAAGGTCAGGTTCTGCAAGTGGTGCTGGATATAGCCCGAAGCGGTTGTTTCTGCCATGGTTGCCTCAAACGCCCTAAGGTCTCGAAAGTCTTGTTCTCATCAGCAGGGGAGCGAACCAGCTGACCGACTGGGTCAGCACGAAGGCACCGAAGACTGCAATCGGCGCCAATGGCTTCACACCTGCAAACACCAGTGCAAACAGCACTGCCGTCAAAATCAGTTTCCCTGCCTCGCCGGCATAAAACGACCGGACGATGGACTGGGCTGCTCGGGCGCCGGAAAACCGAAATGCCCTGTGAGCGAAATAAACATTGGGCAGCAAGGCTATCAGGCCTCCGCACAATCCCGAGTATCCGGCAACGACTCCGCGCCATTGCCAAAGCGCCAACGCGGCGACCAGCAGGACGACAAACTGAGCCATCAACACCGGAAAAACTGCCAGTCGATGGAACGGCAAGCGGTTTGGCGTGCGGCTTTCCATCACTCTTGCTCTCCAGTGGTCGGCTGCCAGAAATCAATAACTTGGCATAATTTGTGCCGCCAAAATGCGCGCAGAGTATAGGGGCGGTTCTGCCCCTATTCAACTGTCAGGTAGTGATTTCCGACTGCACGCTACATGAGGAAATGTTTCAGCGAATGTGTGCGAGCACACCCTGAAGCTCATCGAGGGAGTTGTACCCGATCACCAGCTGCCCTTTCCCCTTCTTTCCGTGCCTGATCTGCACCGCAGAGCCTAGCCGCTCGGCCAGGCGTTGCTCGAGTCGGGCGATATCCGGGTCCGGTTTGGCCGGTTCGGCAGGCTCCTGTTTGCCACTCAGCCACTGGCGTACCAGTGCCTCAGTCTGGCGCACGGTGAGCCCTCGTGCGACAACGTGTCGCGCCCCTTCAACCTGTTGATTTTCCGGCAAGCCGAGCAAAGCACGTGCATGACCCATTTCCAGGTCGCCGTGGGACAGCATGGTTTTGATGACTTCCGGCAACGCGATCAAGCGTAGCAGATTGGCCACGGTCACGCGGGACTTGCCCACGGCTTCGGCCACCTGTTGCTGGGTCAGCTGGAATTCCTGCTGCAAACGCTGCAGGGCGACCGCTTCTTCGATCGGATTGAGGTCTTCGCGCTGGATGTTCTCGATCAGCGCCATGGCGATGGCGGTTTCATCCGGCACATCGCGCACCATGGCCGGAATGGTTTCCTGGCCAGCCTGCTGGCTGGCGCGCCAGCGGCGTTCGCCGGCGATGATTTCGAAGCGTCCGCCGCCGATGGGGCGAACCACGATCGGCTGCATCACGCCCTGGGTCTTGATCGACTGCGCCAGTTCTTCCAGCGCCTGCGGGTCCATGTCCCGGCGCGGCTGGTACTTGCCGCGCTGGATCAGGTCCAGTGGCAGATGCTGAAGCTCGCGCTCATCGGCCTTGACCGCTTGTTCTTCCAGCGAGCTGACAGTCGGACCACTGAGCAATGCATCCAGTCCACGTCCGAGACCTCGTTTCTTGACGGCCATGGGGTTTCCTTAAATTGCCTGGGCAGCGGCGGTGCGTGGATTTTTGCGTTGACGGCGAACCATCTCGCCCGCCAGCGCCAGATAGGCAATGGCGCCCCGCGATGTCTTGTCGTACGCCAACGCCGGCATGCCATAGCTGGGTGCTTCCGCCAGGCGGATGTTGCGCGGAATGACCGTGTCGTACAGTTGATCGCCGAAGTGTTCCTTCAGCTGGGCAGATACATCGTTCATCAGGCTCAGGCGCGGGTCATACATGGTCCGCAACAGGCCTTCGACTTTCAGGTCCGGGTTCAGCAACTCGGCGATACGCTTGATGTTATCCACAAGGTCGCTCAAGCCTTCCAGCGCAAAGTACTCGCACTGCATGGGAATGATCACCCCGTCAGCGGCAACCAGCGCGTTCAACGTGAGCATCGACAGCGACGGCGGGCAGTCGATCAAAATGTAGTCGTAATTCTCCCGCACGGGCGCCAGGGCACTGCGCAGGCGGCTTTCCTTCATCTGCATTTCCAGCAGGACCACTTCCGCCGCAGTCAGATCGCGGTTGGCCGGCAACAGCTGGTAACCGCCATGTTCCGAGAAATGCATGGCCTGGGTCAGGTCGCATTCGCCGATCAGCAGGTCGTAGACCGAGTTTTCCAAACCGTGTTTATCCACACCGCTACCCATGGTGGCGTTGCCCTGTGGATCGAGATCGATCAACAGCACCCGGCGCTTGGTGGCGACCAGGGAAGCTGCGAGGTTGATGCAGGTGGTGGTTTTACCCACACCACCTTTCTGGTTCGCTATCGCGAATACCTTAGCCATTCTTGCTTGTGTTCCCAATCATGCCGTGCGGCGCAGTATCAGCAGATGGCGTTGGCCTTGGCAACCGGGTACGGCCAGGGCGTGTTCGCTATCGAGGTGGAAGTCTGCCGGCAATGCTACCAGCTCATCGGCCGGATGAACGCCCTTCATTGCCAGCCAGCGTGTATCGGTATCGCCGAGGTGACGTGTCCAGTTGGTGAAGTTCTCCATGCTGCTGAACGCCCGGGAAATGATCCCGTTGAATGGCTGGGCAGGCTGGAAGGCTTCTACGCGACTGTGGATAACTTGCAGGTTATCCAGCTGGAGTTCGAGTTTGACCTGGGTCAGGAAGCGGGTTTTCTTGCCGTTGCTGTCCAGGCAGGTCACCTGCGACTGCGGAAACAGGATGGCCAACGGAATGCCGGGCATGCCACCACCACTGCCAACGTCCAGCCAGCGGCCGTTCTCGATGAACGACATCACGCTCAAGCTATCGAGCAAATGACGCGAAACCATTTCGTCCGGATCACGCACGGCAGTCAGGTTGTAGGCCTTGTTCCACTTGATCAACAGGGCCAGGTAACCCAGCAGTTGGGTGTGCTGGGTTTGCGTCAATGCGACACCGAGCTGGCGAGCACCTGTGGATAACTCTTCGGCGTGTTGCGAGGTGACCAACGAACTCAAGCGCTTTGCTCCAACTGACGGCCCGCGCCGCGTTTTTTCAAATGAATCATCAACAGCGAAATGGCTGCCGGGGTGACCCCCGGGATACGTGACGCCTGACCCAGGGTTTCCGGGCGGGTCGCACCCAGCTTGCTCTGGATTTCCTTGGAAAGACCGGAGATGCCGGTGTAGTCGATATCCACAGGCAATTTCGTGTCTTCACTGGCGCGCAGACGGGCGATTTCATCCTGTTGACGGTCGATGTAGCCGGCGTACTTGGTCTTGATTTCCACCTGCTCGGCAACCTGTGGATCTTCTGCGCCACCGCCCGTCACTTCGATCAGGCCAGCGTAGTCGATTTCCGGACGGCTCAAGAGGTTGAGCAGGTTGTATTCGTGGGTCAGCGGAGTGCCGAATTTTTCGGCAATGGCGTCGCCTTGTTCGGTGCCCGGGCGAACCCAGGTGCTTTTCAGCCGCTGTTCTTCCTGCTCGATGCTTTCACGTTTCTTGCAGAAAGCTGCCCAGCGCACGTCATCGACCAGGCCCAGTTCGCGACCTTTTTCGGTCAGGCGCAGGTCGGCGTTGTCTTCGCGCAGGATCAGGCGATATTCGGCACGGGACGTGAACATCCGGTACGGCTCTTGGGTCCCGAGAGTAATCAGGTCGTCAACCAGTACGCCGATGTACGCTTCATCACGGCGCGGGCACCAGGCTTCTTTGCCCTGGGCGCGCAGTGCGGCGTTGGCTCCGGCCAGCAGACCCTGGGCGCCGGCTTCTTCATAACCGGTGGTGCCGTTGATCTGCCCGGCGAAAAACAGACCGCCGATGACTTTGGTTTCGAGGCTGTATTTCAGGTCCCGCGGATCGAAGTAGTCATATTCAATGGCGTAGCCGGGACGAACGATGTGCGCGTTTTCCATGCCGCGGATCGACTGGACGATCTGCAATTGCACGTCGAAGGGCAGCGAGGTGGATATGCCGTTCGGGTACAGCTCGTTGGTCGTCAGGCCTTCCGGTTCGATGAAGACCTGATGGCTTTCCTTGTCGGCAAAGCGGTGGATCTTGTCTTCGATCGACGGGCAGTACCGCGGGCCAATGCCTTCGATCACCCCGGAATACATCGGCGACCGATCAAGGTTGGCCGCAATGATTTCGTGGGTACGGGCATTGGTGTGGGTGATCCAGCAACTGATCTGCCGTGGATGCAGCGCCTTGGAACCCATGAACGACATGACCGGGATCGGCGTGTCGCCGGCTTGTTCGGTCATCACCGAGAAATCCACGGATCGGGCGTCGATACGCGGCGGGGTGCCGGTTTTCAACCGACCGACGCGCAAAGGCAACTCGCGCAGACGATGTGCAAGGGCGATCGACGGTGGATCGCCGGCGCGACCGCCGGAGAAATTCTGCATGCCGATGTGGATAAGTCCACCGAGGAACGTGCCTGTGGTCAAGACCACGGAGTCCGCGAAAAAGCGCAGGCCCATCTGAGTGACGACACCGCGCACTTGATCCTGCTCGACGATCAGGTCGTCGGCGGCCTGTTGAAATATCCACAGGTTCGGCTGGTTTTCCAGAATCTCGCGAACGGCGGCCTTGTAGAGAACCCGGTCAGCCTGAGCGCGGGTTGCGCGCACGGCAGGGCCCTTACGGCTGTTCAACACGCGGAACTGGATGCCGCCTTTATCGGTAGCCAGGGCCATCGCACCGCCAAGGGCGTCGATCTCCTTGACCAGATGGCTCTTGCCAATGCCACCGATGGCGGGGTTGCAGCTCATGGCACCGAGGGTTTCCACGTTATGCGTCAGCAGCAGGGTTTTCACCCCCATGCGTGCTGAGGCCAGTGCTGCCTCGGTACCGGCATGACCGCCGCCGATGACGATCACTTCAAAACGGGAAGGGAAATCCACCACGCACCTCGTGCCTGCTTAAGTAGGTAATTCAGGAATAGTTTGGGCTCAGGTTTTTGGACCTGGTCGACAAGTATAGGGACTTCGCCTGCTCTAAAGAACCCTTTGCACAAAATTTAACCAGCTGTGGAGAAGTCGGAGTTATAGAAATTAAAAAGAGAGAAATTTATTAAATCTTTGTTTTTATGTTTATTTCTAGTGCCCTACCTTTCTGTGGATAGATCTCTACAGGCCTTTATATTCAATATGTACAGAGATTCAAAACCCTGTGCCCATGTGCCAGGGAGCCCCTTGGATAACCGGTGTAAGCCTGTGGATTAAAGTGTCTGTTATCCACAGAGGCAGTTATGTCCAGGTTTGGAGCGCTGTTATCAACCGTGCTCAGACGCGGTTATTCACAGGGCTTAATCCACAGAAAACCGCTTGATAGGGAGAAATCCCAGGGGCGCGACTGCGCATCCGGTGTGCTGTCGTGAAGGAAATCGATCAAGAAGGGGTGAGGGAAGGGTATTGTGAGGAGCTGTAACAAAAGCTAATAATAGCCATTATCATTAAGCCATCTCCCCTTCTCTTTATGTCAATGCCATCTCACACCTCAGCAGTCGAGCGGATCTACGTGCAGCACCATTCGTGGCTGTATGGATGGTTAAAGGGAAAACTGCATGACGCCTGCGATGCGGCGGACGTGGCGCACGATACATTCGTGCGCATTCTGGGTTCCCGCGATGCGAGCCAGATCCGTGAACCCAAGGACTACCTGGTCACGGTGGCAAGGGGCCTGGTGATCGACCGTTATCGCCGCCGTGCCATTGAGGTGGCTTATCTGGAAACTCTGGCGGCACGGCCCGAAGCCACGGCGATCAGTGAAGAAGACAAAGCGCTGATCATCGAAACCCTGGTCGCTGTGGATAAAGCTCTGGCAGACCTCGGCGCCCGGGCCCGGCGAATCTTCATGTTGTCGCAAATCGAAGGGCTGACTTATCAACAGATTGCCGACCAGATGCAGGTGTCTCTGACCACGGTGAAGAAGCACATGATCCGCGCCCTGACCGAATGCTCGATGATCATGGTGGCGCTCTGATGTCCGCCGCTCCGGATCGCAAGGTTTTCGAAGCTGCCGCCACTTGGTACGTGCAGTTTCAGGCCGAACCGCCAACGGCTGCCCAACGACAGGCGTGGCAGCATTGGATCGACAGCAGCCCCGCCCATCTGACAGCCTGGAACCAGATGGAACAGGTCCAACGCCATCTCGGCGGATTACCCCGGGACCTGTCTCGACGCGCTCTGTCCTCGACTCAACAACGCCGCCAGGTGCTCAAACTGCTGCTGATCGTGGCCGGGACGGGCTATCTCGGCTGGAATGTTCAGCAGCACACCTCCCTGGGCAGCGTCTGGGCGGATTACCGGACCAGGGTGGGCCAGCGCCGCAAAATCGAACTGGCGGACGGCACGCGGATTCATCTCAATACCGGCACCGCCATCGATGTGCTGTTCGATGGCGAGCAACGATTGATACGGTTGCGCGAGGGGGAAATTCTGGTTCATACCGGCAAGCTCGGTGATCTGCGACCGTTTTTCGTTGAAACCAGGGAAGGCCGGATCAGAGCCCTGGGCACGCGTTTCTCGGTTCGCCAGCTGTCCGGATCATCCCGCATCGGCGTGCTCGAAGACCGCGTCAGCGTGCAGCCTGGCGAGCAGCCCGAACATGCACGCGTGTTGCGGGCGGCCGAAGGCGCAGATTTCGACCGTCATGACGTCGGCACCGTTCACCCCTTTCGCTCGACTGAAACGGCCTGGATCAACGGCCAATTGATTGCTCTCGATGCGCAGCTCGGGCAGGTGATCAGTGAATTGGGCCGTTATCGCCCCGGGGTCCTGCACTGTGGCCCGCAGGCCGCGCGCCTGCGTGTATCGGGAACCTTCCGGCTGGATTCAACGGATGCGGTGCTGGCCAACCTTCAGGCTTCGTTGCCCATCAATGTCAGTTATTTCACCCGTTACTGGGTGTCGATCAAACAGGTCGGTTGACTTGAATCCAGCCAGGCCAAAATAAAATGCTTGGGGGGTTATCTTTTTTCTCCCTGTAACGGCCCTACAGGTAATCGCGGTTCAACGCGGCATTTGCCACCTTCAGGGCTTTCCTACTCATGCGACTTCCCCTCTTGCGTAAGTGTTTTACCCCCCATTGCATCGCCTGCGGTTTGCTGATGAGCAGCGCCGCCACAGGTGTCCTGATCGCGCCCCAGGTCATGGCCGCCGATGTGACGCAGCGTTACGCCATTGCCGCCGGCCCGCTGGACAAAGCCCTGAGTCAGTTTGCCTCTGTGGCCAATGTGATCCTTTCGTTCTCTCCCCAACAGACTGCGAGCCTGCGAACCCAGGGATTGTCCGGCAGTTACTCGGTGGAGCAGGGTTTTGCGATCCTGTTGCAAGGTTCCGGACTGCAAGCGGTGGCCGAAGCGCCCGGCAGCTACATCCTGCAATCAGTGCCCGATGCCGGGCCGTTGGTGCTTGGCACCACCAACATCAACGCTCAGCAACCCAATGAAATGAACCTGGATTACGCGCAGGACACCGGTTACAAGGCGAACAACAGCCGGATCGGCACCAAAACCAGCACACCGCTGTCGGAAACGCCACGCTCGATATCGGTCGTCACTGCACAGCGTATGAAGGACCAGAAATCCCAGACCCTGACCGAGGTCCTGGGCTACGTGCCCGGAATCTTCGCCCCACCCTTCGCCGCGGGTGACAGCCTGTCCGGAGACCTATTCTTCATCCGGGGTTTCAATGCGACAGACTATGGCTATGGTCTGCTGCGCGATGGCCTGCGTGTGCAAGGCAACCGATACGACACCACCACCGAGCCCTATGGCCTGGAGCGGGTTGAGGTCTTCCGCGGCCCCTCGTCGCTGCTCTACGGCGAAAATGCGCCCGGCGGGCTGGTCAACCTGGTGAGCAAGCGTCCGACCTCCGCTCCCCAGGGTGAGGTGCAGTTTGGATATGGTTCGAACAACCGGCGCCAGCTGGGCGTCGATGTCTCCGGACCGTTGACCGACAACGACAACGTGCTCGGCCGGATCGTGATGCTGGGGCGCAATGCAGACACCCAGACCCGACACGTGCCGGATGACCGTCTCTACATTGCCCCTTCCCTGACGCTGAATTTCGATGATTTCAACACGCTGACCCTGCTGGCCAATTACCAGAAGGACCATACCAACATGGAGCTCGGCCTGCCGGCGGCCGGCACCCTGTTAAAGAACCCCAATGGCAAGCTGTCCAAGGACACGATGCTGGGCGACCCGGACTGGAATACCTTTGAACGGGAAACCTGGAGCGCCGGTTACGAATACAGCCATAGCTTCAACGATGACTGGCAGTTCCGGCAGAACTCACGCTACATGCAGTCACGTATTACCCGTCATGAAACCTGGCCGGGCAACCTGAACAACGCCGGTTTCGGCACTCGCCTGAACATGACCGCTTATGATCGCTTCAACAAGGCGATGGTGTATTCGCTGGATAACCAGCTGGAAGGCAAATTCCAACTGGGTGAGCTGCAGAACACCGTGTTGTTCGGCGGCAGTTTTGATCGCACGTCGTTCAATCAGGACTGGAATGCCGGACTGGTCGGTCCCATCGATATCTACAACCCGGTTTACCTGGGGGATCCCCGGACCCCGATCGCTGTACAGAACACCCTGCTGGAACAGCAGATGAAAGGTGTTTATGCACAGATCCAGAGCAAATATGACCACTGGTTGTTCCTGCTGGGCGGGCGCCAGGACTGGGTCGACAGTGATTTTCGCGACAAGGTGGCCAGCGCCGGCAACATCAGCTCTCAGGACCGGAAGTTCACCTACCAGGGCGGCGTGATGTACCAGTTCGACAATGGACTGACCCCTTACGTCAGTTATTCCACGGCCTTCGTCCCGGTCCAGCAGATTTCCAATTCCGGACGGCCGCTGGACCCGATCACCAGCAGCCAGTACGAAGTGGGCCTCAAGTACGAACCCGTCGGTTGGGACACGGCGTTCACCGCGTCCGTGTATGACCTGCGCAAGCAGGACGACACCTATTTCGACGCCACCACCTCGACCTATCGCCAGGTGGGCGAAAGCCGTTCCAAAGGGGTGGAACTTGAACTCAACAGCAACCTGACGCCGAACCTGAATCTCACGGCGGCCTACACCTACACGGATGCGCGGATTACCAAGGACGCCGCCACCTCACTGGTGAAGGATCACCAAATGACCGGCGTCCCGCGCAACCAGGCGTCGGTCTGGGCCAAGTATCGCTTCCTCGAAAGTCGCCTGAAGGGGCTCTACGTCGGCGGTGGCGTCCGCTACTTTGACAGTGCCTTCGCGTATACCGCACCTACCTTGTACGGAAAGCTCGATGCCGGCGATGTGACGTTGGTGGATGCAGCGATCGGCTACCAGATCGATCGCCACTGGAGTGTCGACCTGAATGCGAAAAACCTGTTCGACAAGGAATACGTATCAGGGTGTAACGATGCTGGCCGGTGCTACTGGGGCGAAGAGCGTACCCTTCTGGGCACGGTGTCCTACAACTGGTAGGGCGAAAGAGCGCTGTGGATAAGTTTTCCACAGCGCTCGCCTTTATTTACCGATGCAGAAACTGGAAAAGATTCTTCCGAGCAAGTCATCGGAGCTGAAGGCGCCGGTGATTTCGCCCAGCGATTGCTGAGCCTGGCGCAGGTCCTCGGCCAGCAACTCTCCTGCCCCTGCCAACGTCAGTTGGGCACGACCGTGCTCGAGCGCATCACTGGCGTGACGCAGGGCCTCAAGGTGACGCCGGCGAGCACTGAAGCTGCTCTCCGACGTCTGCTCGTAGCCCATGCAGGCCTTGAGGTGTTCGCGCAGTAACTCCAGGCCCATCCCCGCAGACTTGGCACTGAGGCTGATCGTGACGTGGCCGTCTTCACTGACATCCAGAGCGATCGCTTCCCCGGTCAAATCGGCCTTGTTGCGGATCAGCGTGACTTTCGCCGGATCCGGGCGGGTTTCGAGGAACTCCGGCCACAACGCGAAAGGATCCAGCGCTTCCGGCGCCGTGGCATCCACCACCAGCAGCACGCGATCGGCTTCACCAATGGCTTTCAGCGCACGCTCGACACCGATCTTTTCCACATGGTCATCGGTATCGCGCAGACCGGCGGTATCGACCACGTGCAGTGGCATGCCATCGATGTGGATATGTTCACGCAGAACGTCCCGGGTCGTACCGGCGATTTCGGTGACGATGGCCGCCTCGCGGCCGGCCAGCGCGTTGAGCAAACTCGATTTGCCGGCATTCGGCCGACCGGCGATCACCACGGTCATGCCATCGCGGAGCAAGGCGCCCTGCCCGGCTTCGCGCAGGACTGTGGATAACTCGTCGCGGACCTTGTCGAGCATGCTCAACACATGGCCATCTGCCAGAAAATCGATTTCCTCTTCCGGGAAATCGATCGCCGCCTCGACGTAGATGCGCAGGCTGATCAGTTGTTCGGTGAGGTGATGCACGCGCGCCGAAAACGCCCCCTGCAGCGAACGCAGCGCGTTGCGGGCAGCCTGTGCGGAGCTGGCCTCGATCAGGTCGGCGATGGCTTCGGCCTGAGCCAGGTCGAGCTTGTCGTTGAGGAACGCACGTTCGCTGAATTCCCCCGGCCGGGCCAGGCGGCAACCCAGTTGCAGGCTGCGCTGCAGCAGCATATCCAGAACGACCGGCCCGCCGTGTCCCTGCAATTCCAGTACGTCTTCGCCGGTAAACGAGTTCGGCCCCGGGAAATACAGCGCAATGCCCTGATCCAGAACCTCGTCGTTTTCACCGAGGAACGGTCCGTAGTGAGCGAAACGCGGCTTGAGCTCGCGGCCGCTGAAAGCCTTGGCCGCCACGCTGGCCAACGGCCCGGAAAGACGCACGATGCCGACACCACCACGACCTTGAGCGGTGGCGACGGCGGCGATGGTTTCACGAGGAACGCTCATAAACCGGTATCCAGACAAAAGTGACAGATAGCAAAACGCCCCACTAGGGGGCGTTTTGAGTGGTTATCCACAGTGTAAATCAGGCAGCCGCTTTGGTAGCCGCTTCGATTTTACGTGTGATGTACCACTGTTGGGCGATCGACAGGCAGTTGTTCACTACCCAGTACAGCACCAGACCGGCCGGGAACCACAGGAAGAAGAAGGTGAAGATGATTGGCATCATTTTCATGACCTTGGCCTGCATCGGGTCCGGAGGCGTCGGGTTCAACTGCTGCTGGATGAACATGGTTGCACCCATGATGATCGGCAGGATGAAGAACGGATCCTTGATCGACAGGTCGGTAATCCACAGCATGAACGGCGCCTGGCGCATTTCAACGCTTTCCAGCAGAACCCAGTACAACGAAAGGAATACCGGCATCTGCACGAGGATTGGCAAGCAACCACCCAGCGGATTGATCTTCTCTTTCTTGTACAGCTCCATCATGGCCTGCGACATTTTCTGCCGGTCGTCGCCATGCTGCTCTTTCAGGGCAGCCAGTTTCGGCGCGACGGCACGCATGCGAGCCATGGATTTGTAGCTGGCCGCCGACAGCGGGAAGAAGATCCCCTTGATCAGCATGGTCAGGAAGATAATCGACCAGCCCCAGTTACCCACAATCGCGTGGATGTGTTGCAGCAGCCAGAAGATCGGCTGGGCGATGAACCACAGAATGCCGTAGTCGACGGTCAGTTCCAGGCCTGGGGATAACTCTTTGAGCACCGCCTGGCTTTTCGGACCGGCGTAGAGGATGGCGCTGGTTTCAGCCTTGGCACCCGGAGCAACGGTCAGCGAAGGACCGGTGTAACCGATGATGTAGTTGCCTTTGCTGTCCTTGCGGGTCTGGACGACGTTGTTTTCGCCCTTCGCCGGGATCCACGCAGTCACGAAGTAGTGTTGCAACCAGGCAACCCAACCACCGCTGACGGTTTCTTTCAGCTGAGCCTTGTCCATGTCTTTCATCGACACTTTCTTGTACGGCTCGGAACTTGTCCACAGGGCGGCGCCCAGGTAAGTCGCGGTGCCGGTGGCAGTGCTGGAAGACGGATCGGAGCTGGCGTCACGTTTCAGCTGCGCGAACATCGCACCCGACCATGGCTGGGCGCTTTCGTTGTCGATCAGATACGTGACGGTCACGTCGTACAGGCCGCGTTTCAGGGTGAAACGCTTGATGTAGTTAACGCCGTCCTTGCTGAACTTCAGGTCCACGACCAATTGGTCCTGACCGTCAGCCAGTTGATAAACCTTCTTCTCCGACGAGTAAACCGGACGACCGGCAGGATTTGCATCCGGGCCGTTGGTGCCGATCAGGCCGCTTTGAGCCAGGTAAGTCCGCTCGTTGCCGTTATCGAACAACTGGAACGGGATGTCCGGATGGTCCTGGCGACGTGGATACAGCGGCAGCGTCAACTGGGCAACATCGCCACCCTGTGGATCGATAGCCAGGTTGAGCACATCCGTTTTGATCTGGATGAGATCCTTGCTGGCAGCCACTGGTGTTTCAGCGGGTGCACTGGTATCGCTTGCGGCGCGGGGAATGTCGTCACTGACAGAAGCATTATTGCCAGTGGCCGTATCCGGGAGGCCCGGTGCGGTCGTACTGGAAGCAACATTCTGAGTCGGCAGGGCAGCCTGGCCATAGTCCTGGTTCCATTTCAGAACCAAAACGTAGGACACGATTGCCAGGGCGACGATCAGGATCGTGCGTTTGATATCCATGATTACTCGGCCATCGAAGAAGAACGGGAGGTAGGGATAGGTGGAACCGGGTCATAACCACCGGGATTCCACGGATGACAGCGACCTAAACGACGAAAGGTCAGCCAGCCACCGCGCAGAAGGCCATGATTTTCGATGGCTTCCAACGCGTAGCAGGAACAACTGGGGTAGAAACGACAGTGACTGGCCATCAGGGGACTAATGGCGTAGCGATAAAACTGGATCGGAACGAGTGCCAGTTTACGCATCGGGACTGTCTACCCCTACAGTTTCGGTGTTGACTGCTGGTACTGGCTTGCTGCGTGCCAGACGCTTCCAGAGTTTGCCGAAATGCTGAATCAATTCGGGGTTTTCTACATCACCCAAACCTTTGCGCGCGACGATAACGATGTCCCAACCGACCAGGGAATCCTGATTCAGGCGGAACGATTCGCGCATCAGACGTTTGAGGCGATTGCGCTCAACAGAGAGCTTTACGCTCTTTTTCCCGATAACCAGCCCGAGACGGGGGTGATCAAGATCGTTGTTGCGCGCAAGGAGCAGGAGATTTTTCCCCGGAACCTTGCCGGTAGGGGAGTCAAAGACTGCCTTGAAATGCCGGGGTGTAAGCAGACGCTTTTCCCGACTGAAGTCCTGACTCACCTGCAGTGCCGGATTATCAAACTGCCAGACGCGCACGACCTTTGGCGCGACGACGCGACAGGACGGCACGACCGTTCTTGGTAGCCATGCGAGCACGGAAACCGTGGGTACGAGCGCGTTTGATAGTGCTTGGTTGGAAAGTACGTTTCATGTCGTGTTACCTGGTTCGTCCACAACGGGCCGGAATGGCCCCCGTTTTAAGAGACCGGGGATTCTAGAGAAAGCAAGCCTCTAGGTCAATTTCCAACCAGCGTTTCCTTATAAATAGATCTCCAGCGATTCCGCTCGCCTTCAATCCGGCGCAAATATAAAAATAAGAAAGGAAAGTATTTAAAGCTTTTCTGTAAAGCTTATAGAAGCTTAGGCGGCGTTTCTCTGTGGATAACTGGCACCAGGCCTTCTATGACGTGATGTACAGAGAATGACAACTACAGTGGAAAACCGTGTTCAGCCTGTGCCGGACTGTCGGATAAGCTGTGTGTGAAAGCGGTACTTATCCACAGGCTGGTTATCCACCGGGTTTTCCCTCGAGTTGTGCAACGATCTCAAGGGCTTTTATCCACAGTGCTTATGCACAGACCGCTGGTCGTCTTTTTTGCGTATAAAGCGTTGATTCTTCGTGTCCCGTGAACAACCTTCGTGTGGATAAGTCCGCGTCTGGTCGCTACAATGGCCGCTTGTTTTTGCCTCACCGGCTTTCAACTTAGGGGATATCCGTGTCAGTGGAACTTTGGCAGCAGTGCGTGGAGCTTTTGCGCGATGAGCTGCCTGCCCAACAATTCAACACTTGGATCCGTCCACTACAGGTCGAAGCCGAAGGCGACGAGTTGCGCGTCTATGCGCCGAATCGCTTTGTTCTCGACTGGGTCAATGAAAAGTACCTGGGCCGTGTCCTCGAGCTGCTGGATGAACACGGCAATGGCATGGCGCCTGCGCTTTCCTTATTAATAGGCAGCAAACGCAGTTCGGCTCCCCGTGCGGCACCGAATGCACCGCTGGCCGCCGCCGCGTCCCAGGCGCAGGCCGCGCAAGCGCCGGCCATTGCCCCGGCACCGGTATCTGCTCCGGCAGCTACGCCAAAGCCGTCCACCCAGAATCTGGCGCACGTCGATGAAGAACCCTCGCGGGACAGCTTCGACCCGATGGCCGGCGCAAGTTCGCAACAGGCTCCGGTCCGTTCCGAACAGAGAACCGTGCAGGTTGAAGGTGCGCTCAAGCACACCAGCTACTTGAACCGCACGTTCACCTTCGAGAACTTCGTCGAGGGCAAGTCCAACCAACTGGCGCGGGCAGCCGCCTGGCAGGTGGCCGACAACCCCAAGCATGGCTACAACCCGCTCTTCCTTTATGGCGGTGTCGGCCTGGGTAAAACCCACTTGATGCACGCGGTGGGTAATCACCTGCTGAAGAAGAACCCGAATGCCAAGGTCGTTTACCTGCATTCCGAGCGTTTCGTGGCCGACATGGTCAAGGCGCTGCAACTGAACGCCATCAACGAGTTCAAGCGCTTCTACCGTTCGGTGGATGCATTGCTGATCGATGACATTCAATTCTTCGCCCGCAAGGAACGCTCCCAGGAAGAGTTCTTCCACACCTTCAATGCCCTTCTCGAGGGCGGCCAGCAGGTCATTCTGACCAGTGACCGCTACCCGAAAGAGATCGAGGGCCTGGAAGAGCGCCTGAAATCGCGCTTCGGCTGGGGCCTGACGGTGGCCGTCGAGCCGCCGGAGCTGGAAACCCGCGTCGCGATTCTGATGAAAAAGGCCGACCAGGCCAAAGTCGATTTGCCTCACGATGCGGCATTTTTCATCGCCCAGCGTATCCGTTCCAACGTCCGCGAGCTGGAGGGTGCGCTCAAACGCGTCATCGCTCACTCGCACTTCATGGGCCGCGACATCACCATCGAGCTGATTCGCGAATCCCTGAAAGACCTGTTGGCGTTGCAAGACAAGCTGGTCTCTGTGGATAACATTCAGCGCACCGTCGCCGAGTACTACAAGATCAAGATTTCCGACCTGCTGTCCAAGCGTCGCTCACGCTCGGTCGCACGTCCGCGTCAGGTTGCCATGGCGTTGTCCAAGGAGTTGACTAACCACAGCTTGCCGGAAATCGGCGATGTGTTTGGCGGCCGCGACCACACCACGGTTTTGCACGCCTGTCGCAAGATCAACGAGCTTAAGGAATCCGACGCGGACATCCGCGAGGACTACAAGAACCTGCTGCGTACACTGACCACTTGATGAACTCCAGCGCAGCTAATTAAGGCAAGGGACTAGACCATGCATTTCACCATTCAACGCGAAGCCCTGTTGAAACCCCTGCAACTGGTCGCAGGCGTCGTCGAGCGCCGCCAGACCTTGCCGGTGCTCTCCAACGTGCTGCTGGTTGTCGAAGGCCAGCAACTGTCGCTGACCGGTACCGACCTGGAAGTCGAGCTGGTCGGTCGTGTCGAACTCGAAGAGCCTGCTGATCCAGGCTCCATCACTGTGCCGGCGCGCAAGCTGATGGACATCTGCAAGAGCTTGCCGAACGACGCGCTGATCGACATCAAGGTTGATGAGCAGAAGCTGGTGGTCAAGGCTGGCCGTAGCCGCTTCACCCTGTCGACCCTGCCGGCCAACGACTTCCCGACGGTGGAAGAAGGTCCAGGCTCGCTGACCACCAGCCTGGAGCAGAGCAAGCTGCGCCGCTTGATCGAACGCACCAGCTTCGCGATGGCTCAGCAGGATGTGCGCTACTACCTCAATGGCATGCTGCTGGAAGTGTCCACCGACGTGATCCGCGCGGTAGCCACCGACGGCCACCGTCTGGCGATGTGCTCGATGCAGGCCGATATCGGTCAGCAGGAACGCCACCAGGTGATCGTGCCGCGCAAGGGTATCCTCGAGCTGGCGCGCCTGCTCACCGAACCGGATGGCATTGTCAGCATCGTGCTGGGCCAGCACCACATTCGCGCCACCACCAGCGAGTTCACCTTTACCTCCAAACTGGTAGACGGCAAGTTCCCGGATTACGAGCGTGTACTGCCCAAGGGTGGTGACAAGCTGGTACTGGGTGACCGCCAGGCACTGCGTGAAGCGTTCAGCCGTACCGCGATTCTGTCCAACGAAAAGTATCGCGGTATCCGCCTGCAACTGGCCAACGGTCAACTGAAAATCCAGGCCAACAACCCGGAGCAGGAAGAAGCGGAAGAAGAGGTTGGCGTTGAGTACAACGGCGGTAACCTGGAGATCGGTTTCAACGTTAGCTACTTGCTCGATGTATTGGGTGTGATGACCACCGAGCAGGTACGCCTGATCCTGTCCGACTCCAACAGCAGTGCGCTGGTGCAAGAGTCCGACAACGATGACTCGGCCTACGTCGTCATGCCGATGCGTCTGTAATCAGCAGAAACTAGATGTCCTTAAGTCGCGTCTCGGTCACCGCGGTGCGCAATCTGCACCCGGTGACCTTCTCCCCCTCCCCCCGAATCAACATTCTTTACGGCGCCAACGGCAGCGGCAAAACCAGTGTTCTGGAAGCCATTCACCTGCTGGGGCTTGCCCGTTCATTTCGCAGCACCCGTCTGTTACCGGTGATCCAGTACGAACAGCTGGCATGCACGGTGTTTGGCCAAGTCGAATTGGCCGAGGGTGGGCAGAGTGCGCTGGGGATTTCCCGGGATCGCCAAGGCGAATTCCAGATCCGCATTGACGGTCAGAATGCCCGCAGTGCCGCTCAGTTGGCAGAGATCCTGCCATTGCAGCTGATCAACCCGGACAGCTTCCGCTTGCTGGAAGGTGCGCCGAAGATTCGTCGACAGTTTCTCGACTGGGGTGTGTTCCACGTGGAACCGCGATTCATGTCGACCTGGCAACGCTTGCAGAAGGCCCTGCGTCAGAGAAACTCTTGGCTGCGACATGGTACACTTGACGCCGTTTCGCAAGCGGTTTGGGACAGGGAACTGTGCCAGGCCAGCGCTGAAATAGATGAATACCGCCGCGCCTATATCAAAGCCTTGAAACCAGTCTTTGAACAGACCTTGAGCGAATTGGTTGAGCTTGAGGGTTTGACGCTCAGCTATTACCGAGGCTGGGACAAAGACCGCGAGCTGAGTGCAGTGCTCTCCGGGTCCCTGCAGAGGGATCAGCAAATGGGTCACACCCAGGCCGGGCCACAGCGTGCTGATTTGCGCCTCAGATTGGGCGCGAACAACGCAGCGGACATATTGTCCCGCGGTCAGCAGAAGCTGGTGGTCTGTGCATTGCGGATTGCCCAGGGGCATCTGGTCAGCCAGGCCCGACGCGGACAGTGTATTTATCTGGTGGATGACTTGCCGTCCGAGTTGGACGAGCAGCACCGTCGCGCGCTTTGCCGCTTGTTGGAAGACTTACGCTGCCAGGTGTTCATTACCTGTGTAGATCACGAATTATTGAGGGACGGCTGGCAGACGGAAACGCCGGTCGCTCTGTTCCACGTGGAACAGGGCCGTATCACCCAGACCCACGACCATCGGGAGTGAAGGCATTGAGCGAAGAAAATACGTACGACTCATCGAGCATTAAAGTGCTGAAAGGCCTGGATGCCGTGCGCAAACGTCCCGGTATGTACATTGGTGACACTGACGATGGCAGCGGTCTTCACCACATGGTGTTCGAGGTGGTCGATAACTCGATCGACGAAGCTTTGGCCGGCCACTGTGACGACATCAGCATCATCATTCACCCGGATGAATCCATCACCGTTCGCGACAATGGTCGTGGCATCCCGGTAGACGTGCACAAAGAAGAAGGCGTATCGGCAGCCGAGGTCATCATGACCGTGCTGCACGCCGGCGGTAAGTTCGACGACAACTCCTACAAGGTCTCCGGCGGTCTGCACGGCGTAGGTGTGTCGGTCGTGAACGCCTTGTCCGAAGAACTGGTCCTGACCGTTCGCCGCAGCGGCAAGATCTGGGAACAGACCTACGTTCACGGTGTGCCACAGGCACCGATGGCCATCGTTGGCGACAGCGACACCACGGGCACCCAGATCCACTTCAAGGCTTCCAGCGAAACCTTCAAGAACATTCACTTCAGCTGGGACATCCTGGCCAAGCGAATTCGTGAGCTGTCGTTCCTCAACTCCGGTGTCGGCATCGTCCTCAAGGATGAGCGCTCGGGCAAGGAAGAGCTGTTCAAATACGAAGGCGGTTTGCGTGCGTTCGTTGAATACCTGAACACCAACAAGACTGCGGTCAACCAGGTGTTCCACTTCAACATCCAGCGTGAAGACGGCATCGGCGTGGAAATCGCCCTGCAGTGGAACGACAGCTTCAACGAGAATCTGTTGTGCTTCACCAACAACATTCCGCAGCGCGATGGCGGTACTCACCTGGTGGGTTTCCGTTCTGCGCTGACGCGTAACCTCAACACCTACATCGAAGCGGAAGGTCTGGCCAAGAAACACAAGGTCGCGACCACCGGTGACGATGCCCGTGAAGGCCTGACCGCGATCATCTCGGTGAAGGTGCCGGATCCGAAGTTCAGCTCCCAGACCAAAGACAAGCTGGTGTCTTCCGAAGTGAAGACCGCGGTCGAGCAGGAAATGGGCAAGTACTTCTCCGACTTCCTGTTGGAGAACCCGAACGAAGCCAAACTGGTCGTCGGCAAAATGATCGACGCAGCACGTGCCCGCGAAGCGGCACGTAAAGCACGCGAGATGACTCGCCGCAAAGGCGCGCTGGACATCGCTGGCCTGCCCGGCAAGCTCGCCGACTGCCAGGAAAAGGACCCTGCCCTTTCCGAACTGTACCTGGTGGAAGGTGACTCTGCTGGCGGTTCCGCCAAGCAGGGTCGTAACCGCAGAACCCAGGCAATCCTGCCCCTCAAGGGCAAGATCCTGAACGTCGAGAAGGCGCGTTTCGACAAGATGATCTCTTCCCAGGAAGTGGGCACCTTGATCACTGCGCTGGGCTGCGGCATCGGTCGCGAAGAGTACAACATCGACAAGTTGCGTTATCACAACATCATCATCATGACCGATGCTGACGTCGACGGTTCGCACATCCGTACCCTGCTGCTGACCTTCTTCTTCCGTCAGCTGCCGGAGCTGATCGAGCGTGGTTATATCTACATCGCCCAGCCGCCGCTGTACAAGGTCAAGAAAGGCAAGCAAGAGCAATACATCAAAGACGACGACGCCATGGAAGAATACATGACGCAGTCGGCCCTGGAAGATGCGAGCCTGCACCTGAACGAAGACGCACCGGGCATCTCCGGCGAAGCGCTGGAACGTCTGGTGAACGACTTCCGCATGGTCATGAAGACCCTCAAGCGTCTGTCGCGCCTGTACCCGCAGGAGTTGACCGAGCACTTCATCTACCTGCCGGCCGTCAGCCTGGAAAAACTCGGCGATCACGCCGCGATGCAGGAGTGGCTGACCCAGTACGAAGCGCGTCTGCGCCTGGTCGAGAAGTCTGGCCTGGTCTACAAGGCCAGCCTGCGTGAAGACCGCGAGCGTGGCGTGTGGCTGCCGGAAGTCGAACTGACCTCCCACGGCCTGTCGAGCTACGTCACCTTCAACCGCGACTTCTTCGGCAGCAATGACTACAAGACCGTCGTTTCGCTGGGGGCGCAGTTGAGCACCCTGTTGGATGAGGGGGCCTACGTCCAGCGTGGCGAGCGCAAGAAAGCCGTCACCGAGTTCAAGGAAGCCCTTGAATGGCTGATGACTGAAAGCACCAAGCGTCACACCATCCAGCGATACAAAGGTCTGGGCGAAATGAACCCGGATCAGCTGTGGGAAACCACCATGGACCCAAGTGTTCGCCGGATGCTCAAGGTGACCATCGAAGACGCCATTGGCGCGGATCAGATCTTCAACACCCTGATGGGTGATGCGGTCGAACCTCGTCGCGACTTCATTGAAAGCAATGCCTTGGCGGTGTCCAACCTGGACTTCTGATCCAGCGGATCTGCCAAACAAAAAGCCAGCGCATTGCGCTGGCTTTTTTTTTCGGTTTTTTCCGCTCTCGGTGGGGGAGCAAAAAGCACCAAAAAAACATGGTGTTGTCAGGAGGATAGATGTTATATATGTAACATAGATAAAGATAATGACACCGCAATAACAATACCTCGATCGGTGGCGCTGACATGTCGACAGAAAAGAACAGCTTTCTTCAGTTGCTCGAGCAGGAGTTCTCCAACCTGACCCCGACGGGCAAACGTATTGCCAGTTACCTACTGGGTAATCCGGACCAGCTTCCGTTCGAGTCGGCCGACAGTATCGCGCAGCAGGCATCCACCACCGGGATTTCCGTGGGGCGCTTTTTCCGGTCGCTGGGCTATCAAAACATCGATGAGGTCAAACAGAGTCTGCGCGGCGAAGCGCCGGCGTCCTGGCTGATCACGGACCGTATCGGCGCCTTTCGCACCGAGAGCACTCGCGAAGACGCCCTCGACCGCTCCATGACTCGCGAGATCGAAGCCATCCGGCACGTTTATGCCCTGGCACGCAGCAGTGTCTTCGACGATATCGTGCAGCGCATCTACGAAGCCGATGCGGTGTTCATTCTCGGTATTCAGTCGACCCGCGGGATTCTCACCGCATTTCATAGCCACCTTGAATACATCCGGCCCAAGGTCTACTACGTCGACGGCCTGTCCGGCATCTACGCCGAAACCCTGAACTCGGGCTTTGCCAATCCCTATGCCATCATTTCGGATTTCCGCGCCTATTCCAGTGTGACCCGGACGTTTTGCGACGCCGCCATCGATAACAACCTGCCCCTGGCCCTGATCACTGACCTGCAGTGCCCATGGGCCCGTGACTACTCGCTGGACCTGCTGCAACTCAAGACCGATGTCGGACAGTTCTGGGACTCCCCTGCCCCGCTGGCCTGCCTGTTGAACCTGATGGTGTCGGCGGTCGCCGAGAAGTATGGCGACCGTCTCGATGAACGCCTGACCAAAAATCGTCAACTGCAAAAGGCCTTCGGCCAGTTCGAAGGCTAGCAATCCAACTGGAGTTTTTGCGTGAACAACAGCCCCCTTGTAGAGATTGATGCCGAGCGTTATCAGGTGCAAATCGATCTGATCTACGCCAGTGCCGACAATCTGGCTGGAAAGGTGATTTACCCGAGTGCCCGTTGCCTGCTGCATCGCCAGGCGGCCGATTGCCTGGGCAAGGCCAGTGAGCTGGCGCGGCTGGCCGGCTACACGCTGCGTATCTATGACGCCTACCGCCCGCCCTTCGCCCAGTTCCTGTTGTGGGAGGCATTGCCTGACGGTAATTACGTGCGCGATCCCCATTTGGGTTCCCACCATAGCCGTGGCGTGGCCGTGGACCTGACCCTGGTGGATGGGGACGGACAGCCGCTGGACATGGGCACCGCCTTCGACGCCATGGAAGAGAAGTCCCATCAGTTCTACCCCGACCTGCCCGTCAATGTGCAGCGCAATCGTCTGCTGTTGCTGGGAATCATGCTCGCTTCCGGGTTCCGCGCAATTCCCACCGAGTGGTGGCATTACGAGCTTCCGGAAGCCGATGACTACCCCTTGCTGGAAGACGACCAGACCACCTTTTCGAACAACTGAAACCGCAACACACCCCGAGAAACCACAGAGTTTCGGGAAAACGCAGCACAGCCCACGTTCAGTCGGCTGATAACAACAACGTCAGCGTTACCTGCTTCACCTGCAACTGCCCGGTTATAGCTTTTATAAAAAACCTGACCTACTTCCATACATCGAATGATCAAGGAAACCGGCATGACCCTAATCAACACCGTGACCAGCAAAACCTTTCCACGCGCCACCCGGCTCGCGCTTGGCTTACTGTGCAGCGCAATGAGCCTGGGCGCCTGGCAAGCCGCCTCTGCGGCAACAGCCCAGGACACTCTGGTCATCGGCAAGCCCGCCGACCCGCAAACACTCGATCCGGCGGTCACCTTCGATAACAACGACTGGACCATCACCTACCCGTCCTACCAGCGACTGGTGAGCTACAAGACCGACGGTGACAAGAGCAGCACTGAAGTGACAGGCGACCTGGCGGAAAGCTGGACCGTGTCGCCGGACAACCTGGTCTGGGAATTCAAGATCAAGCCCGGCAACAAGTTCGACGACGGCACCGCCGTGGATGCCGCCGCCGTGAAGTTTTCCTTCGATCGTCTGATGACCATGAAGCAGGGGCCATCCGGTGCGTTCCCGGAGGACATGGTGGTGGCGGTGATCGACCCGCAGACCATCCGTTTCACCCTGAAAACGCCGTTCGCCCCTTTCCTGTTCACCCTGGCCCATAACGGCGCCTCGATCGTTAACCCGCTGGTGGCCAACAAGGGCGCTGAAACCAACGCCTGGCTGTCCAGCCACACTGCAGGCTCCGGCCCATTCCGCCTGACCAACTGGCAAAAGGGCCAGTCCATCACCATGGAGCCGAACCCTCATTTCGCCGGTCCCAAGCCTGCGTTCAAGACCGTGATCCTCAAGACCATTGCGGAGCCATCGGTGCGTCGCCTGCAACTGGAACGCGGGGACCTCGACATCATCGAGGACATGCCCGAAGACCAATTGGGCGCACTGGCCAGCAAGCCCGGTGTCGCGGTCAGGGATTTCCCCTCACTGCGCGTCACGTACCTGTACCTGAACAACAAGAAGGGGCCTCTGACCGACGTCAATGCCCGCCGCGCGATCACCGAGGCGGTGGACTACAACGGCATCGTCAAGGGCATTCTCAAGGACAAGGCCAAGCTGCTGAACGGGCCGATCCCGGATGGCATGTGGGCCTACGACAGTTCGCTGCCGGTGATGAAGCAGGACCTGGCCGCCGCGAAGGCCAGCCTGGCCAAGGCTCCCCAGAAGATCACCAACCTGAACTACATGTACTCGGACAAGGACGCCAACTGGGAACCGATCGGCCTGACCCTGCAGGCGGCCCTGGCTCCCCTGGGCATCAACCTCAAGCTGGAGAAGACCGCCAACGCCACCCTGCGTGAACGCGTCGGCCAGGCCGACTACGACATCGCCGTGGGCACCTGGAGCCCGGACTTCGCTGACCCGTACATGTTCATGAACTTCTGGTTCGACTCAAAGATGCAGGGCCTGCAGGGCAACCGCTCGTTCTACAGCAACCCGGAAGTCGACAAGCTGATTCGTGAAGCGGCCGCTGTCAGCGACACCGCCAAACGCGTCGAGCTGTACCAGACCGCGCAGAAAAAGGTGCTCGACGACAGCGTCTATGCCTACCTCTATCAGAAGAGCTACACCCTGCCGATGCGTGATTCGGTCAAGGGCTACGTGTTCAACCCCATGCTCGAACAAGTGTTCAACCTGGGAAGCATGAGCAAGTAAACAGGCTTCCTCGCGCCAGCCCCGGTGGCTGGCGCGGCTTCTGATTTTCGTCGCGCGTGTAACTGAGGTGCCAGATGGCCTTCCTGACAATGTTGCGCAAGCGCCTGCTCGGCTTGATCCTGGTCGTGTTCGGTGTTTCGCTGATTACCTTTTCGATTTCCCACCTGATCCCGGGCGACCCTGCGCGATTGATCGCCGGCGACCGTGCCAGCGATGCCCTCGTGGCAGGCATCCGTCATCAACTGGGATTGGACCTGCCGCTGTATCAGCAATACGGTCGTTACCTGATGGACCTGCTGCACGGGGACTTGGGGACCTCGATCCGAACCAACCGCCCCGTTCTGGAAGACTTGCAGGCGTTCTTCCCGGCGACCCTGGAACTGGCGCTGGTGGCCCTGGCGCTGGCGATTCTGGTGGGTGTGCCGCTGGGCGTGTTGTCTGCGGTCTACCACAACCGACTGATCGATCAGATCGCCCGGACCCTGGCGGTCACTGGTATTTCCACGCCGGCCTTCTGGCTCGGCCTGGGTGCAATCGTGTTGTTCTACGGCCATCTGGGCTGGTTGCCCGGCGGTGGCCGGTTGTCCGAAGGGCTCTCGCCGCCCCCGACGATCAGCGGTTTTTACCTGATCGATTCGCTGTTGGCAGGGGATGTGCGACTGTTTCTCGATGCAGCCGAACACCTGATCCTTCCAGCCGCAACGCTGGGCTTCGTGACCCTGGGGGTGGTCGCCCGACAGATCCGCTCGGCCATGCTGGATCAACTGGGTGAAGACTACATCCGCACCGCGCGCGCCTATGGGCTGTCCCGGTGGACCGTGATACTGCGTCATGCACTGCCCAACGCACTCATCCCATCGGTCACCGTCCTCGGGCTGACCCTGGGGGACTTATTGTATGGCGCGGTACTGACCGAAACCGTATTTGCCTGGCCCGGCATGGGCGCCTATGTGGTCAAGTCGATCCAATCGCTGGATTTCCCGGCGGTGATGGGCTTCGCCATTCTGGTGTCGTTCATCTATGTGCTGTTGAACATGGCCATCGACCTTTTGTACCGCGTGATCGACCCACGCATTGGCGAGGTGAATTGAAATGTCCGTGACTCTGACGGCAGCGCGTCGCCCGCGCAGGGCTGAAAAACTGGCCTACCTGGCGTACCAGATCCGCCGCAGCCCGCTGACCATGGCGGGCCTGTTGATCACTTCCATCGTATTGCTGTGCATGATTTTCGCACCCTGGCTGGCCAGCCATGACCCGAATGCCCTGAACCTCGGCGAGCGCCTGGCCCCACCGTCCGCCGACCATTGGTTTGGCACTGACGAAGTGGGCCGCGACCTGTTCAGCCGGGTGCTGTTCGGCAGCCAGCAATCGGTGGGCGTCGGCCTGTTCGTGGCGTTTGCCTCCTGTTTTATCGGCGGCTTGCTGGGGTGCTTTTCGGGGGTGATCGGCGGGCGCTTCGATGCATTCGTCATGCGTCTGATGGACATCATGCTGTCGGTGCCGTCGCTGGTCCTGATCATGGCATTGGCGGCTGCACTGGGCGCGAGCCTGTTCAACGCCATGCTGGCGATTACCCTGGTGCGAATTCCATCCTACGTGCGACTGGCCCGGGGCCAGGCCTTGAGCATTCGACAGATGGGATACGTCAAGGCGGCCCAGACGTTCGGCGCCGGACGCTGGCATGTGGTGCACTGGCACGTGGCGCGCAACGCCATGCCGCCGTTGCTGGTGCAATTGAGCCTGGATATCGGCAGCGCGATCCTCATGGCCTCGGCCCTGGGATTCATTGGCCTGGGTGCCCAGCAACCCACCGCCGAATGGGGCGCGATGGTCGCCACCGGGCGCAACTATATCCTCGACAACTGGTGGTACTCGACCTTTCCCGGCCTGGCGATTCTGATTACCGCCACCGGATTCAACCTGCTGGGCGATGGTGTCCGCGACCTGCTCGACCCACGGCAACAGGGGAAATGATCATGCAGACTTCGAGTCCAGTACTGGCCATCGACAACCTGAGCCTGGAGTTCCCGGCTTACAAGAACAACGTGAAGGCCCTGAACGGCGTGACGCTGCACGTCAATCCCGGCGAAATCGTCGGCGTGGTGGGCGAGTCCGGCTCGGGCAAGTCGGTCACGGCCATGCTCAGCATGCGCCTGCTGCCCGAGCGCAGCTATCGCATCACGGCGGGCAGCCTCAGCATGCTCGGCCGCGACATGCTCACCACCCCTGAAAAGGACCTGCTGCAGATTCGCGGGCGCGATGCGGCGATGATCTTCCAGGAGCCGATGACGGCCCTGAACCCGACCCGGCGCATCGGTCGGCAAATGCTCGATGTGATCATCCATCACCAGAAGATCAGTGCGGAACAGGCGCGGATCAAGGCGATTGCCCTGCTACGCGACATGCACATCGCCAGCCCCGAGCACGTGTTGGAGAGCTACCCTTTCGAACTCTCCGGAGGCATGCGCCAACGGGTGATGATTGCGCTGGCGTTCTCCTGCGAACCCCAACTGCTGATCGCCGACGAGCCGACCACCGCCCTCGACGTGACCGTGCAACGCCAGGTGCTGTTGCTGTTGCGGGAAAAGGCCCGGCAACGCGGCACGGCCATTTTGCTCATCACCCATGACATGGCGCTGGTGTCGCAATTCTGTGACCGGGTGTATGTCATGTACACCGGTGCGGTGGTCGAGGAAGGTCGCACCGTCGACGTGATGAACAATCCGCAGCACCCCTATACGCGCGGGCTGCTCAGTGGTCTCCCGGAAATGGTGGAGCCAGGCCAGCCGCTGCTGACCATTCCCGGGCAAGTTCCCAACCTCGCCTCCCTACCCGAGGGCTGCACGTTTCAGGAGCGTTGCTCATATGCCATGCCCGTCTGTGCCAGGCGCCCGACCCTCAATGCCATCAACGACCAACGTAAAAGCGCTTGCTGGTTGCCCGTCAAGGAGCTTTCGTGATGAACAGTGCCGTCCTTCAACGTACTACCCCAACGGCCCCGCCGATCCTTCAACTCAACGATGTTCGCGTGCGTTTTCCCGTCAGTAACGACTGGCTGGGTCGACCGCGAGGTTATGCCCACGCCCTCAATGGCATTGATCTGCAGGTACGGGCGGGCGAAACCCTGGGGATCGTGGGTGAGTCCGGCTGTGGAAAAAGCACCTTGGCGCAGCTGTTGATGGGCTTGATTGCACCCAGCAGCGGCGCTTTGAACTGGGCCAGTCGCCGCGATGACGAGGGTCGCAGCAACGTGCAGATCGTGTTCCAGGACCCTCAGTCTTCGCTCGATCCACGCCTGCCGATCTGGCGCATCATCACCGAGCCGCTGTACGCCCGGGGGCTTGTCGATCGTACGCAGATGCGCGAACTGGCTGCCCGGGTCGCGTCCCAGGTCGGCATTCGTCCGGAATACCTGGACCGCTTTCCCCACCAGTTTTCCGGCGGCCAGCGTCAACGGATTGCCATTGCCCGGGCCCTTTCCTCCGACCCGGACATTATCGTCCTCGACGAACCCACCTCGGCGCTGGACATCTCGGTGCAGGCGCAGATCCTCAACCTGCTTGCAGAGCTGCAACGTGCCCGCAACCTGACCTACATCCTGATCTCGCACAACGTTTCCGTCGTGCGTCATATGGCCGACCGGGTGGCGGTGATGTACCTGGGGCAGATCGTTGAGCTTGGCCACGCGGCTCAGGTGCTCGATCACCCGCGCCATCCCTATACCCGCCTGTTACTCGAAGCGGTGCCGCGACTGGGCGTCGCGTTGCATGCAGAACAGGTGGCGGCGCCCACCGAATTGCCGGGTAACCGAAATCTGCCCAAGGGCTGCTTCTTTCGAGAGCGCTGCAGTCTGTGCACGGTCGGTTGTGAAAATCCCCAGGCACTGCTGGGAGACGAAACACAGCGGGCGCGGTGTCATGTACTAGGTTGATGGCTGCGGCGAGTATTTGCGCATAAAAAAACCGGCTCGATGAGCCGGTTTTTTGAACTCCGGAAAAACCTATGCACATTTTTCCGGGTTTTATGAGTTTAAGAAATATATAATTAAATCAAATACTTAAAATGAAAATGCAGCAGGTGTCAGCAAAACGGCACACAGGTTATCCACAGATGTTCACACGGCCATCTGGTCGCTGGCTGCCGGGGCTTGTGGGGCGGGAGGAAGCGATCCCATTTCCCGTTGCATCTGCTCGTTCCAGGCCTGTACGCGATCATTGAGCTCGGCAATGGCACGTGGCCCGCTTCCCTCGGCATGCATGGGCTTGCCGATGATCACGGTAATGACCCCTTGCTTCTTCGCCCAGCCGGTCTTTGGCCAGAACTTGCCGGCGTTGTGGGCGATGGGCAGCACCGGCAGTGCCGCGTTGACCGCCAGTGCGGTGCCGCCACGGGAGAACTTGCCGATGGTGCCGTAGGGAACGCGGGTTCCTTCAGGGAAGATCAGCACCCAGACGCCATCCTTGAGCAGTTCATCGCCTCGTTTCGCCACCTGCTTGAGCGCCGCCTTCGGGTTGTCCCGGTCGATGGCGATCGGTCGCAACATGGCCATGGCCCAGCCGAAAAAGGGTACATACAGCAGCGAGCGCTTGAGCACCTGGCTCAACGGCTCGAAGTACGCCGAGATAAAGAAGGTTTCCCAGGTGCTCTGATGATTCGACTGGATCACGCAGGGCTGGTTCGGCACGTTCTCGGCGCCTTTGACTTCGTAACGGATGCCCAGGAACACCTTGCTCAACCACAGGGCGCATCGACACCAGTACACGTTGATAAAACGATAGCGCGCCTTGAATGGCAGGAACGGCGCGATAAAAAAGCTCAGGCTGCACCAGAGCAAGGAGCTGGTGCCCAGCAGCAGGTAAAAGAGGAAGATTCTGATGGCCTGCAGTATCGACATGGCGACGTTTACCGTGCGGGCTTTGCCCGTCTATATAAAGCGCACTCCCGATCAATCCCTGGTCAGGAACTCGAAAGCACTCTAATTGTGGATAAGTTGCGCGGCAACCGCCGCAAGATCGTCAAAAATCAGGGTGCCCACCGGCAGCGCCTTGGCTGACGTCTTCTCGCCCTTTCCGGTCTTCACCAGAACTGGCTGAGAATCGACGGCTTTGGCGGCCTCCAGGTCACCGAGACTGTCGCCGACGAACCATAGATTCGCCAGCGGCACGTCGTAATGTGCGGCGATGGTTTTCAACATCCCCGGTTTCGGCTTGCGGCATTCGCAGCCTTCGTCCGGCCCGTGCGGGCAATAGACGATCAGCCCGACCTCGCCGCCCTGCTCCGCCACCAGCCCGCGCAAGCGCTCGTGCATGGCGTCGAGGGTGGCGAGGTCGTAATAGCCGCGAGCGATGCCCGACTGGTTGGTAGCGACCGCTACCGTCCAGCCGGCCTTGCTCAACTGCGCGATGGCTTCGATCGAGCCGGGCAGAGGGATCCACTCTGCCACCGACTTGATGTAAGCGTCGGAGTCGTAGTTGATCACCCCGTCCCGATCGAGAATCAGCAGCTTCAACGGCAACCCCTCAACCCAGCAGCGAAATGTCGGCGACGCCGAGGAACAGCCCGCGCAGACGCGACAGCAACGCATAACGGTTGGCGCGCACATTGGCGTCATCCGCGTTGACCATGACGGCTTCGAAGAAGGCATCCACCGGTTCGCGCAACGCGGCCAGGCGCGCCAGCGATTCACTGTACTGGCGAGCAGCGGCCATCGGCTGCACGGCCTGGTCAGCCTGCTGGATCGCCGAATACAGCGAGAACTCGTTGGCGTTGTCGAAGTACTTGGCTTCCACGACGGTCGGCACGGAGCCTTCCACCTTGCTCAGCAGGTTCGACACACGCTTGTTCACCGCCGCCAGCGCCGCCGCTTCCGGCAATTTGCGGAAGGCCTGAACCGCTTGCACACGCTGGTCGAAGTCCAGCGCCGAGCCCGGCTTCAGAGCGCGAACCGACAGGTAGGTCGCCACGTCGACGCCTTCGTCTTCGTAGCGCGCACGCAGGCGGTCGAAGATGAACTCCAGCACCGCGTCGTTCAGGCCGGCTACCTTGACCTTGGCACCAAAGGCATTGACGGCGAATGCCACCGCGTCGTTCAGGTCCAGATCCAGTTGTTTCTCGATCAGGATGCGCAGCACGCCCAGCGCGGCACGGCGCAACGCATACGGGTCCTTGCTGCCGGTGGGCAGCATGCCGATACCGAAGATGCCCACGAGGGTGTCGAGCTTGTCGGCGATGGCCACGGCCGCACCGGTCAGGGTCGTCGGCAATTCAGCGCCGGCACCGCGCGGCATGTATTGCTCGTTCAGTGCCAGGGCGACGTCTTGCGGCTCGCCATCGTTGACGGCGTAGTAGTAGCCGGCAACGCCCTGCATTTCCGGGAACTCGCCGACCATCTCGGTCGCCAGGTCGCACTTGGACAGCAGGCCGGCGCGCGCCGCCCAGGATGCATTGCCGCCAATGCGCGCGGCAATGTAGGCGGCGAGTTTGGAAACGCGCTCGGCCTTGTCATAGACGCTGCCGAGTTTTTCCTGGAACACCACGTTCTGCAGGCGCTGGTTGAAGTCTTCGAGTTTCTGCTTCTTGTCCTGCTTGAAGAAGAACTCGGCGTCGGTCAGGCGTGGGCGAACCACTTTCTCGTTACCGGCGATGATCTGTTGCGGGTCCTTGCTTTCGATGTTGGCCACGGTGATGAAACGTGGCAGCAGCTTGCCGTCGGCGTCCAACAGGCAGAAGTACTTCTGGTTGTCCTGCATGGTGGTGATCAGCGCTTCCTGCGGCACGTCGAGGAAGCGTTCCTCGAACGAGCACACCAGCGGCACCGGCCATTCCACCAGTGCGGTCACTTCGTCGAGCAGCGCCGGTGGCACGATGGCAGTGCCTTCCTGGCGGGTGGCCAGCTCTTCGGTGCGCTTGCTGATGATCTCGCGGCGCTCGTTGGCGTCGGCCAGCACGTAGGCGGCACGCAGGTCGGCCAGGTAGCTGGACGGCGAACCGATGCGCACTTTTTCCGGGTGGTGGAAGCGGTGGCCACGGGAATCGCGATCGGCCTTCTGGGCCAGGAGGGTGCAGTCGATGACCTGGTCACCGAGCAGCATGACCAGCCACTGGGTCGGACGCACGAACTCTTCCTTGCGCGCGCCCCAGCGCATGCGCTTCGGGATCGGCAGGTCGTTCAGGGAATCCTCGACGATGGTCGGCAGCAGGCTGGCGGTCGGCTTGCCGGCGATGTTCTGGCTGTAGCGCAGTTTCGGACCGCTCTGGTCGATTTCGCTCAGCTCGACCCCGCACTTCTTGGCAAAGCCGAGGGCGGCCTGGGTCGGGTTGCCGTCGGCATCGAACGCGGCCTGGCGTGGCGGGCCGTCGAGGTTGATGCTGCGATCCGGTTGCTGGGTGGCCAGCGAGGTGATCAGCACGGCCAGGCGACGTGGCGCGGCGTAGACGGTCTTGGTCCCGTAGTTCAGGCCAGCGCTTTGCAGACCCTTGTCGATACCGGCCAGGAACGCTTCGGCCAAGGTGTTCAGGGCTTTGGGTGGCAGTTCTTCGGTGCCCAGTTCAACCAGGAAATCTTGAGCACTCATTGTGCAGCCTCCAGCTTGGCCAGTACTTCGTCACGCAGGTCCGGGGTCGCCATCGGGAAGCCCAGCTTGGCACGCGCCAGCAGGTAGGCTTGCGCAACGGAACGCGCCAGGGTGCGTACGCGCAGGATGTATTGCTGACGCGCGGTCACCGAGATCGCTCGGCGCGCATCCAGCAGGTTGAAAGTATGGGAAGCCTTCAACACCATTTCGTAGCTCGGCAATGGCAGCGGCTGGTCGAGTTCGATCAGGCGCTTGGCTTCGCTTTCGTAGAAATCGAACAGCTCGAACAGCTTTTCGACGTTGGCATGTTCGAAGTTGTAGGTGGACTGTTCCACTTCGTTCTGGTGGAACACGTCGCCGTAGGTCACCTTGCCAAACGGGCCGTCAGCCCAGACCAGGTCGTAGACCGAGTCCACGCCTTGCAGGTACATGGCCAGGCGCTCCAGGCCGTAGGTGATCTCGCCGGTCACCGGGTAGCATTCGATGCCGCCCGCTTGCTGGAAGTAAGTGAACTGCGTCACTTCCATGCCGTTGAGCCAGACTTCCCAGCCCAGGCCCCAGGCGCCCAGGGTCGGCGATTCCCAGTTGTCTTCGACGAAGCGGATGTCGTGGACCAGCGGGTCCAGGCCGACATGCTTGAGGGAGCCCAGGTACAGCTCCTGGAAATTGTCCGGGTTTGGCTTCAGAACCACCTGGAACTGGTAGTAGTGCTGCAGGCGGTTCGGGTTTTCGCCGTAGCGGCCGTCAGTCGGGCGGCGACTGGGCTGCACATAAGCGGCGTTCCAGGTTTCCGGGCCGATGGCGCGCAGAAACGTGGCGGTGTGGAAAGTCCCGGCGCCTACTTCCATATCGTAGGGCTGAAGTACCACGCAACCTTGCTCGGCCCAGTATTGCTGGAGCGCGAGGATCAAGTCTTGGAAGGTACGCACGGCTGGCGTAGGCTGGCTCACGAAATTCACCTGTTTCTTGGGCTGCGATTTAAAGAGCGGGAGTATACCCGATTCACGACTGCGCACGCCCCCTGGAGCCTTATGCCACGCTGCTTTTGGTGTTCCGAAGATCCGCTGTACATGGCTTATCACGATCAGGAGTGGGGTACGCCGCTGCGCGATGCGCAGGGTTTGTTCGAGTTGCTTTTGCTCGAAGGGTTCCAGGCCGGCCTGTCCTGGATCACCGTATTGCGCAAACGCGAGCATTATCGCCGGGTGCTGTTCGGCTTCGACGTCCAGCGCGTGGCGCAGATGAGCGACGCGGAAATCGATGAACTGATGCTCGACCCGGGCATCATCCGCAATCGCCTCAAGCTCAATGCCGCCCGGCGCAACGCCCAGGCCTGGCTGGCGCTGGAGGACCCCGTGGGGCTGCTCTGGTCTTTCGTCGGCAACGTGCCGAAGATCAACCATTTCAAGGACCGCAGCGAAGTGCCGGCCATCACGCCCGAGGCGGTGCAGATGAGCAAAGGCCTGAAAAAGGCCGGCTTCACCTTCGTCGGTCCGACCATCTGCTACGCATTGATGCAGGCGTCGGGAATGGTCATGGACCATACCCGCGATTGCGACCGCTACGCGACCTTGGCCAACGCCGGTTAGAATGGCCGCCTCGCGCACAGCACAAGATCAGGAGTGACCTGTGGATAAGTTTAAAGGCGCCTTGCTGGTAGGCGCTCTGCGGCTGTTTGCCCTGCTTCCGTGGCGGGCCGTACAGGCCGTGGGCTCGGCCATCGGCTGGGTGATGTGGAAAACCCCGAACCGCTCCCGCGACGTGGTGCGGATCAACCTGGCCAAATGTTTTCCCGACATGGACCCTGCCGAGCGCGAGCGCCTGGTCGGCCAGAGCCTCAAGGACATCGGCAAGTCATTGACCGAAAGCGCCTGCGCGTGGATCTGGCCGGCGCAACGCTCCATCGACCTGGTGCGTGAAGTCGAAGGGCTCGACGTATTGAAAGACGCCCTCGCCTCGGGCAAGGGTGTCGTCGGCATCACCAGCCACCTGGGCAACTGGGAAGTGCTGAACCACTTCTATTGCAGCCAGTGCAAACCGATCATTTTCTATCGTCCGCCCAAGCTCAAGGCCGTGGACGAGCTGTTGCGCAAGCAGCGGGTGCAACTGGGCAACAAGGTCGCTGCGTCCACCAAGGAAGGCATCCTCAGTGTCATCAAGGAAGTGCGCAAAGGTGGTGCAGTGGGCATTCCTGCGGACCCGGAACCGGCAGAATCCGCCGGGATCTTCGTGCCGTTCTTCGCCACCCAGGCGCTGACCAGCAAGTTCGTACCGAACATGCTGGCCGGCGGCAAAGCGGTCGGGGTGTTCCTGCATGCGCTGCGCCTGCCGGACGGTTCCGGCTACAAGGTGATCCTCGAAGCCGCGCCGCCAGCGATGTACAGCACCGACACCGAAACCTCCTGCGCCGCCATGAGCCAGGTGGTCGAGCGGTACGTGCGGGCGTATCCAAGCCAATACATGTGGAGTATGAAGCGCTTCAAGAAACGCCCGCCGGGTGAAGAGCGCTGGTACTGATTCAATTGGCATGATCTGTGGATAAACTTGCATCGAGGTTTATCCACAGCTGTTGAGGAAAGGGCGCAATAGATGTCCGAACACCGCAAGTCGTTTCGCATCAAGATCAGCCATGAAAGCTTCGGCGAATGCCTCGGCCAGACGCGCAACCTGTCCACCACAGGTGTGTACGTCAAGCACCCGGCGTTATCGGCGTTGCCCAAGGGGGCGGTGGTTTACGGGCAGGTACAGGATTTGCCCACCGGTGCACCGAGGGTGAAGATGGAAGTAGTGCAAGTGGATGCCGAAGGCATCGGCCTGCGTTACCTCTGATCAGCGGCCTGACGCTCGAGCTTTTTCAGGAACACCGTCATTTCCTTCTCTGCCTGCTTGTCGCCGTGCGCACGGGCCGCTTCCAGGCCCTGCTCCCACGCCTGGCGCGCGGCCGGATAATCGGCCTGCCCGAGTCGCGCCTTGCCCAACAGCTTCCACGCCGCCGAGTACTTGGGGTCGAATGCCACGCAACGCTGGAAATGTTCGGCAGCCTTGGCGTGGTCACCCAGGTCCAGGTAACCCTTGCCCAGGCCGAAGCGCAGCAGCGCGTTATCCACACCCTTGGCGAGCATTTTTTCCAGGGATTCGAGCATGTTGAGTTCCTTGGCTGAGGGTTGTCTGGCGCGTTGTCGTATCTGTGAAACCGCTTCGCGAGCAGGCTCGCTCCCACAGGGGCATGCATTCCAATGTGGGAGCGAGCCTGCTCGCGATGGGGCCGTCCGATTCAGCGAAAATCGGATCAGAAGAAGCTCAGCCCCACATGAAACAGCTTCTCCACATCCCGAATATGCTTCTTGTCCACCAGGAACAGAATCACATGGTCGCCTGCTGCGATCACCGTGTCGTCGTGGGCAATCAGCACTTCTTCATCGCGAATGATCGCACCAATCGTCGTTCCCGGCGGCAAACCGATGTTCTCGATGGCCTTGCCAATCACTTTGCTCGACTTGGCATCGCCATGGGCAATCGCCTCGATCGCCTCCGCCGCACCGCGACGCAATGAATGCACGCTGACGATATCGCCGCGCCGCACGTGGGCGAGCAAGGTGCCGATGGTGGCCAGTTGCGGGCTGATGGCGATGTCGATGTCGCCGCCCTGGATCAGGTCGACGTAGGCCGGGTTGTTGATGATGGTCATGACCTTCTTCGCGCCCAGCCGTTTGGCCAGCAGCGACGACATGATGTTGGCTTCGTCGTCGTTGGTCAGGGCGAGGAAGAGGTCGGCGTCGGCGATGTTTTCCTCCAGCAGCAGGTCGCGGTCCGAAGCGCTCCCCTGCAATACCACGGTGCTGTCGAGGGTGTCCGAGAGGTGACGGCAACGCGCCGGACTCATCTCGATGATCTTCACCTGGTAACGGCTTTCGATGGCTTCGGCCAGGCGCTCGCCAATCTGCCCGCCACCGGCGATGACGATGCGTTTGTAGCTCTCGTCGAGGCGGCGCATTTCACTCATCACCGCACGAATGTTGGCCTTGGCGGCGATGAAGAAGACTTCGTCGTCGGCTTCGATCACCGTGTCGCCCTGCGGCAGAATCGGCCGGTCACGGCGGAAAATCGCCGCGACGCGGGTCTCGACATTCGGCATGTGTTCGCGCAATTGACGCAGTTGCTGGCCGACCAACGGCCCGCCGTAGTAGGCCTTGACCGCCACCAGTTGTGCCTTGCCTTCGGCGAAGTCGATCACCTGCAGCGCGCCGGGATACTGGATCAGGCGCTTGATGTAGTTGGTGACCACCTGCTCCGGGCTGATCAGCACATCCACCGGAATCGCTTCGTTATCGAACAGTTCGGCCCGCGTTAGATAAGACGCTTCGCGAACCCGGGCAATCTTGGTGGGGGTATGGAACAGGGTGTGGGCGACCTGGCACGCGACCATGTTGGTCTCGTCGCTGTTGGTCACCGCCACCAGCATGTCGGCGTCGTCCGCGCCGGCCTGGCGCAGCACCGTCGGCAGCGAACCACGGCCCTGGATGGTGCGGATGTCCAGCCGGTCGCCGAGGTCGCGCAGGCGTTCGCCGTCGGTGTCGACCACGGTGATGTCGTTGGCCTCGCTGGCCAAGTGTTCCGCCAGCGAACCGCCGACCTGCCCCGCGCCGAGGATGATGATTTTCATCCAGTCACTCCCTTAAACCGGTTAACCGCGTGTGGCGGCGATCTTGATCAGCTTGGCGTAGTAGAACCCGTCGTGGCCACCTTCCTGGGCCAGCAACTGGCGACCGTGAGGTTGCTTGACGCCGGCTGTGGTGGCGAGGTCCAGTTCGCGGGCGCCCGGCGTGCGGGCGAGGAAGGCCTCGATCACCTCGGTGTTCTCGGTCGGCAGTGTGGAACAGGTGGCGTACAGCAGGATGCCGCCGACTTCCAGGGTTATCCACAGGGCATCGAGCAACTCGCCCTGGAGTTGCGCAAGCGCGGCGATGTCCTGCGCTTGGCGAGTCAGCTTGATGTCCGGGTGACGGCGGATCACACCGGTGGCCGAGCACGGTGCGTCGAGCAGGATGCGCTGGAACGGTTTGCCGTCCCACCAGGTTGCAGTGTCACGGCCATCGGCGGCGATCAGTTCGGCGCTCAGGCCCAGGCGTTCGAGGTTTTCCCGCACTCGCACCAGGCGCTTGGCTTCCAGGTCCACCGCGACCACACCGGCCAGCGCAGGTTCGGCTTCGAGCATGTGGCAGGTCTTGCCGCCCGGTGCGCAGCAGGCGTCGAGCACGCGCTGGCCCGGGGCGAGGTCAAGCAGGTCGGCGGCCAGTTGCGCGGCTTCGTCCTGCACGCTGATCCAGCCTTGCGCGAACCCTGGCAGGCTGCGCACATCGGCGGCGACCTCAAGAATGATGCCGTCGCGGCTGTAGGTGCACGCCGTGGCGGCGATGCCGGCGTCAGCCAGCAACCCCAGGTAAGCCTCGCGAGTGTGATGGCGACGATTGACCCGCAGAATCATCGGCGGGTGAGCGTTGTTCGCCGCGCAAATGGCTTCCCATTGCTGTGGCCAGAACGCCTTCAAGGATTTTTGCAGCCAGCGGGGGTGGGCAGTGCGCACCACCGGGTCGTGTTCCAGTTCGGCCAGCAGCGCTTCGCTTTCACGCTGGGCACGGCGCAACACGGCGTTGAGCAACGCCTTGGCCCAGGGCTTTTTCAGTTTGTCGGCGCAACCGACGGTTTCGCCGATGGCGGCATGGGCCGGCACGCGGGTGTAGAGCAGTTGATAGAGGCCGACCAGCAACAGCGCCTCGACATCGGCATCCGCAGCCTTGAACGGTTTTTGCAACAACCTGGCCGCCAGCGCCGACAGGCGCGGTTGCCAGCGCGCGGTGCCGAACGCCAGGTCCTGGGTGAAGCCGCGATCGCGATCCTCGACCTTGTCCAGTTGTGTCGGCAGCGAACTGTTGAGTGAGGCTTTGCCGTTAAGGACGGCGGCCAGTGCCTTGGCGGCGGCCAGACGTGGATTCATCGAGCGTCCGCCGTTTGACCGAGCAGGGTGCCGACGGCAAATTTCTCACGACGGCTGTTGTACAGATCGCTGAAGTTCAGCGCCTTGCCACCGGGCAATTGCAGGCGAGTCAGGCACAGCGCTTGCTCGCCGCAGGCGACGATCAGCCCGTCCTTGCTGGCGTCGAGGATTTCCCCCGGCTGGCCCTTGCCTGGTGCGAGGCTGGCGGCCAGCACCTTCAGCGCTTCGCCGTTCAGCGTGCTGTGGGTGATTGGCCAGGGGTTGAAGGCGCGCACCAGACGTTCCAGCTCGATGGCCGGACGGTTCCAGTCGATGCGCGCTTCGTCCTTGTTCAATTTGTGCGCGTAGGTGGCGAGGTTGTCGTCCTGCACTTCGCCCTCCAGCGTGCCGGCCGCGAGACCGGCGATGGCCTGGATCACCGCCGGTGGGCCGATTTGCGCCAGACGGTCGTGCAGGCTGCCGCCGGTGTCTTCAGCGCTGATCGGGGTGGTGACCTTGAGCAGCATCGGTCCGGTGTCGAGACCCAGTTCCATGCGCATCACCGTCACGCCGCTCTCGCTGTCGCCGGCTTCGACGGCACGCTGGATCGGCGCCGCCCCGCGCCAGCGTGGCAGCAACGACGCGTGGCTGTTGATGCAACCCAGGCGCGGAATGTCCAGCACCACCTGCGGCAGGATCAGGCCGTAGGCGACCACCACCAGCAGGTCGGGTTTCAGCGCCGCCAGTTCGGCCTGGGCCTGTTCGTTGCGCAGGGTCGGCGGTTGCAGCACCGGGATGCTGTGTTGCAGTGCCAACTGCTTGACCGGGCTGGGCATCAATTTTTGCCCGCGACCCGCCGGACGGTCCGGTTGGGTGTAGACCGCGATGATCTCGTAAGGGCTGTCGAGCAGGGCCTTGAGGTGTTCGGCGGCGAATTCCGGGGTGCCGGCAAAGACGATGCGCAGTGGCTCAGTCATGGAGAGTTCTCATTTTACGAAGCAGTCATTTACAAATCAGCCGCAAAAGAAAAAGGCTTGCCGCAGCAAGCCTTTGAAAGGAGGGCATCAAGCGTTCTGGCGATGGATCTTTTCCAGTTTCTTCTTGATTCGGTCGCGTTTGAGGCTGGACAGATAGTCGACGAACAATTTGCCATTGAGGTGGTCGCATTCATGCTGGATGCACACCGCGAGCAGGCCTTCGGCGATCAGTTCGTAAGGCTGGCCGTCGCGGTCCAGGGCCTTGATTTTGACCTTTTGCGGGCGATCGACGTTTTCGTAGAAGCCCGGTACCGAGAGGCAGCCTTCCTGGTATTGCTCCATCTCGTCGGTCAGGGGCTCGAACTCGGGGTTGATGAACACCCGCGGCTCGCTGCGGTCTTCGGAGAGGTCCATGACGACGATACGTTTGTGCACGTTGACCTGGGTCGCGGCAAGGCCGATGCCCGGCGCTTCATACATTGTTTCAAACATGTCATCGACCAACTGACGCACTTCGTCGTCCACTACGGCCACGGGTTTGGCGATAGTCCGCAGGCGCGAGTCGGGGAATTCGAGGATGTCTAAAATGGCCATAAGCTCAACTGATGCACGTGTGAGGTAAAGTCGGGTCGATGGCCTGGCGGGTCTGAAGATGCCGGCTACCGTTGTAAAACGTAGCTCCCTTTTCTTAATAATGAGAAGGTCTCAATAGTGAGCCGGGAGCGGGCCACGAAGGCTCTGGCGTTTCACGCGAACGCACATAATAAAGGGATTCACCGCATGAGGAAATCACTACTCGCCCTGCTCCTTCTGGCCTCGGCCGGTTTCGCGCATGGGCAAGTGCAGCTCAGGGAAGGTTTTCCACAGCAATACACGGTCGTCACGGGCGACACACTCTGGGACATCTCCGGCAAATACCTGCGTGAGCCGTGGAAGTGGCCTGAACTCTGGCAGGTCAATCCGCAGATCCAGAATCCCAACCTGATCTATCCAGGCGATGTGCTGTCGCTGGTCTACGTCGATGGCCAGCCGCGGCTGACCCTGAACCGCGGGGCCTCCCGGGGCACCATCAAGCTGTCGCCACGGGTGCGCAGCTCCCCTGTGGCCGACGCGATCCCGAGCATTCCGTTGCAGGCCATCAACAGTTTTCTGTTGAGCAACCGCATCGTCGACAAGGTCGAGGATTTCGACCAGGCGCCCTACATCGTCGCCGGTGATGCCGAGCGGGTGCTCAGCGGCACCGGGGATCGGATCTTCGCCCGCGGCCATTTTGACCAGAACCATCCGGTCTACGGCATCTTCCGCCAGGGCAAGGTCTACACCGACCCCGACAGCAAGGAGTTTCTGGGAATCAACGCCGATGACATCGGCGGTGGGGAAGTGATCGCCACCGAAGGCGATGTCGCCACCCTCGCCCTGCAACGCACCACTCAGGAGGTGCGGCTGGGCGATCGCCTGTTCAGCAGCGAGGAGCGATCGATCAATTCGACCTTCATGCCCAGTGCGCCGGCCAGCGATATCAACGGCCTGATCATCGATGTACCTCGCGGGGTCACGCAGATCGGTGCGCTGGATGTGGTCACGCTCAACAAGGGCCAGCGTGACGGCCTGGCCGAAGGCAACGTGCTGGTGGTGATGAAGACCGGCGAAACCGTGCGGGACCGGATCACCGGCCAGCCGTTGAAGATTCCCGATGAACGTGCCGGATTGCTCATGGTTTTCCGCACCTACGACAAGCTCAGCTATGGACTGGTGCTCAACGCCTCGCGCTCATTGGCGGTGATGGACAAGGTGCGCAATCCTTAGCCTGCTTCACAAGTTACCAACAGAGTTATCCACAGCTTGTTCCCGTGTGCTCGGGACTTATAACGATCAAGGATGATCCATGTCGCTGTCTGCCGTTACACCGGTTTCCCCTGCGGAACTGGAAGCCCGCCTGCGCTTGCACCGCTTGCCGGAACTGGGTCCCGCGCGTTTCAGGAAATTGCTCGAAGCCTTCGGCTCGGCCTCCAAAGCCATCGGCGCACCGGCGAGCGCCTGGCGCTCGCTGGGCCTGCCATCGGCTTGCGCAGAGGCCCGGCGCAGCAGTGAAGTGCGCGATGGCGCCAGCCACGCATTGGCCTGGCTGGAGCGTCCGGGCCAGCATTTACGGATGTGGGACCAGCCTGACTACCCCGCCCTGCTGGCGGAAATCAGCGATGCACCGCCGTTGCTGTTTGTCGCGGGTGATCCGGACATCCTGGAAAAACCGCAACTGGCAATGGTCGGCAGCCGCCGTGCATCGCGACCGGGGATGGACACCGCCGCCGCCTTTTCCCGCAGCCTGGCCAGCGCCGGTTTTGTCATCACCAGTGGACTGGCGCTGGGGATCGATGCCGCCGCGCATCAAGCCGCTCTGGACGTGGGCGGGCGAACGATCGGTGTCTTGGGCACCGGACTCGAAAACTTTTATCCACAGCGCAACCGCCGGCTCGCGGACGCCATGGTGGCGACGGGCAGCGCAGTGATTTCCGAGTTCCCCCTGGAGGCCGGACCCAGTGCGGGCAACTTTCCCCGGCGCAACCGGATCATCAGCGGTCTGTCCCTGGGTGTGCTGGTGGTCGAAGCCAGCATCGCCAGTGGTTCGTTGATCACCGCCAGGCTGGCGGCGGAGCAAGGCCGCGAGGTCTACGCGATTCCGGGATCGATCCATCACCCGGGCGCCAAGGGCTGTCATCAGTTGATCCGGGACGGTGCGATGCTGGTGGAAACCATCGAGCATATCCTTGAAGCCTTGCGCGGTTGGCAACGGCTGCCGCTGTCCACCGAGGCGCCGTCAGCCACTCACCCGCTGCTGGCGCTGTTGCATGCAGCGCCCCACACCAGTGAAGCGTTGGCGCACAGCAGCGGTTGGGCGCTGCCCAACGTGCTGGCGGCGCTGACCGAACTGGAAATGGACGGCCGCGCAATCTGCGAAAGCGGGCGCTGGTTTGCGCGGGTGAGCTAGGTTTTACAAAGAAGATCGGTAAACTGCGCAGAGCCTTTTTCCGGAGAGTTTTTCATGGTCAACAGTTGGCGTGTGCAACAAGCCGCGCAAGCCGTACGCGCAGGTGCGGTGATTGCCTACCCAACCGAAGCGGTCTGGGGTCTGGGTTGCGACCCGTGGGACGAAGAAGCGGTGGAACGTCTGCTGCTGATCAAGGGTCGTTCGGTGGACAAGGGCCTGATCCTGGTTGCGGACAACATTCGCCAGTTCGATTTTCTCTTCGAAGACTTCCCCGAGCTGTGGATGGATCGCATGGCCAGCACCTGGCCGGGGCCGAACACCTGGCTGGTGCCCCACCAGAACCTGTTGCCCGAATGGATCACCGGAGTGCACGAAACGGTCGCGTTGCGGGTCAGCGATCACCCGCTGGTGCGGGATTTGTGTTCGTTGGTCGGGCCGCTTGTCTCGACATCCGCCAACCCGCAAGGTCGGCCGGCGGCACGCACCCGGCTGCGCGTCGAGCAGTACTTCCGCGGGCAGATTGACGGGGTGCTGGGCGGCAACCTCGGTGGGCGCAAGAACCCCAGCGTGATTCGCGACCTGGCGACCGGCAACGTTATTCGCCCCGATTGAGATCGCGTGATCGTTCTTCGCGGGCGAGCCCGCTCCCACAGGAGTTCACATTCCCCTGTGGGAGCGGGCCTGCTCGCGAAGGCGTTCTCAGGGCAATAGAACGGTCGACCCCGTCGTACGTCGCGCCGACAACTCGGCCTGCGCTTTTGCCGCTTCAGCCAATGGATATGTCTGGCTGATGTCCACCTTCAGCTTGCCGCTGATGATCATCTCGAACAACTCGTCGGCCATGCGCTGCAGGTTTTCGGCATTGTTGGCGTAGGTCGCCAGGGTCGGCCGGGTGACATACAGCGAACCTTTCGCCGACAGGATCCCCAGGTTCACGCCGTCCACGGCACCGGAGGCATTGCCGAAGCTGACCACCAGGCCGCGAGGCGCCGTGCTGTCCAGCGACGTCAGCCAGGTGTCCTTGCCCACGCCGTCGTACACCACCGGGACCTTTTTGCCGTCAGTCAATTCCAGTACGCGTTGGGCGACGTTTTCCACGCTGTAATCGATCGTCGCCCAGGCACCGTTGGCCTTCGCCAGCGCGGCTTTCTCCGGCGAGCTGACCGTGCCGATCAGCTTCACGCCCAGGGCTCTCGCCCATTGGCAGGCCAGGGAACCGACGCCGCCGGCGGCCGCGTGAAACAAAATGGTCTCGCCACCCTTGAGTTCGTAGGTCTGGCGCAACAGGTACTGCACCGTCAGGCCCTTGAGCATGACACCGGCCGCCTGCTCGTAGCTGATCGCCTCCGGCAGGTGCACCAGATTGGCTTCCGGCAGCACATGCACATCGCTGTAGGCACCCAGCGGACCGCTGCCGTAGGCCACGCGATCACCGACCTTGAAACGGGTCACGTCGCTGCCCACCGCCTCGACCACCCCCGCACCTTCGGAACCCACGCCCGACGGCAAGGCCGGCGGCGCATAGAGGCCACTGCGGTAGTAGGTGTCGATAAAGTTCAGGCCGATGGCCTTGTTGGACACGCGCACTTGCAGCGGGCCGGGCTCGGCCGGTTGGTAATCCACATACTCAAGTACTTCGGGCCCGCCATGGGTGCGGAACTGCACACGCTTTGCCATCGGAATGCTCCTTGGGTCTGGTGACCAGGGTTGAAATGCCAAGCCCCCTATCGGACTCCTAAGCTTGATCTTCGTCAACTGCGACGCGGGCGCCGGCGATGTTATGCTACGCGCCCATTTGCGCCGGCCCCTGCTCCGATGGAGCGCCGCGTAGTTTTGCCCTGATTCAAGGTGAAGACATGACGACCCGCACCGAGGCCGTAAAAGCCTATCTGCTCGATCTGCAAGACCGCATTTGCGCTGCCCTGGAAGCCGAAGACGGCGGCACGCGGTTCGTTGAGGACGCCTGGACCCGTGCGGCCGGGGGTGGAGGTCGCACCCGGGTGATCGAGAATGGCGCTGTCATCGAAAAGGGCGGCGTCAATTTCTCTCATGTCTTCGGCAGCGGCCTGCCGCCATCTGCCAGCGCCCATCGGCCTGAACTGGCCGGGCGCGGCTTCGAAGCCCTGGGCGTGTCGCTGGTGATTCACCCGCACAACCCGCAGGTGCCGACTTCCCACGCCAACGTGCGCTTTTTCATCGCTGAAAAAGAAGGCGAAGAAGCGGTCTGGTGGTTCGGCGGCGGCTTCGACCTGACCCCGTACTATGGCAATGAAGAAGACTGCGTGCACTGGCACCGGGTCGCCGAGCAGGCCTGCGCGCCGTTCGGCCCGGACGTCTATCCGCGCTACAAGGCCTGGTGCGACAGCTATTTCCACATCAAGCATCGCCACGAACCACGCGGCATTGGCGGCCTGTTCTTCGATGACCTGAACGAGTGGGACTTCGACACCTGCTTCGCGTTCATCCGTGCCATTGGGGACGCCTACATCGACGCGTACCTGCCGATCGTGCAGCGCCGCAAGCACGACGCATTCACCGCCAAGCAGCGCGAGTTCCAGGAATTCCGTCGCGGACGCTACGTCGAGTTCAACCTGGTTTACGACCGCGGCACCTTGTTCGGCCTGCAATCGGGTGGGCGTACCGAGTCGATCCTCATGTCGTTGCCGCCGCAGGTGCGCTGGGGCTATGACTGGAAAGCCGAGCCCGGCAGCGAGGAAGCGCGCTTGACCGACTACTTCCTGCAGGATCGCGATTGGTTGGCGCAGGCCTGAACGAGGAGTTCTGATGGACCGTTATGTCGTATTCGGCAACCCGATTGGCCACAGCAAGTCGCCACTGATCCACCGCTTGTTCGCCGGGCAGACCGCCCAGCAACTGGACTACAGCACTTCGCTGGCGCCGCTTGATGATTTTTCCGACTTTGCCCGGGCGTTTTTCGTTGAGGGGCGCGGGGCGAATGTAACGGTGCCGTTCAAGGAGGAAGCATTTCGCCTGGCGGACAACCTGACCGCGCGTGCCCAGCGGGCCGGTGCGGTGAACACCCTGAGCAAACTCGCCGATGGCACGTTGCTGGGCGACAACACCGATGGCGCCGGGCTGGTGCGGGACCTGACGGTCAACGCCGGTGTCAGCCTCAAGGGCAAACGCATCCTGCTGCTGGGTGCCGGCGGCGCGGTGCGCGGCGCGCTTGAACCGGTGCTGGCCGAACAGCCCGCCTCGGTCATCATCGCCAACCGCACGGTGGAAAAAGCCGAATTGCTGGCGGAGCTGTTCGCCGACCTGGGCCCGGTGTCGGCCAGTGGTTTCGATTGGTTGTGCGAGCCGGTGGACCTGATCATCAATGCGACCTCGGCCAGCCTGTCAGGTGAAGTCCCACCGATTGCCGGCAGCCTGGTCGAGCCGGGCAAGACCGTCTGCTACGACATGATGTACGGCAAGGAGCCGACAGCGTTCTGCCGCTGGGCGACGGAACAGGGGGCGGCGGTGTCGATGGATGGCCTGGGCATGCTCGCCGAACAGGCGGCCGAAGCGTTCTTGCTGTGGCGCGGCGTGCGACCGGACACCGTGCCGGTGCTGGCCGAGCTGCGCCGGCAACTCGCGTTGTAACCGACCTGTGGGAGCGAGCCTGCTCGTTCCCACTAGGGTTGCGCGTCAATCAATCCTCAAACCGGATCGGGCATTTCTCCGCGCCTTCCAGCTTTCTCAACTCCTCCACCACCGGTGGGCGTGCGCCGCGCAATGTCAGGCTGCGCTCCTGGCGCAATAGCCGTCGCGCTTCCTGATGCAGCATTTCCACCCCTGAATAGTCGATGAAGTTGATCTGCTGCGCCTCGATCACCACGCGCGCGCCGTGCATCCGTTGCAGGCGCACCTGCAGGTAATGGCTGGCGCCGAAGAAGATCGAGCCGCCGACGCGCAGAATGTCTTCGTCGCCGTCGCGCCAATGCTGCACCCGCGGTTGCGAGGTGCGCTTGAGGTAGAAGAACAGCGAGGCCAGCACCCCGGCATAGATCGCCGTTTGCAGTTCCAGCAACAGCGTGGCGACGCAGGTCAGCGCCATGACGACGAACTCGGCGCGGCTGACCCGCAGCAACGCGCGGATGCCACGGTGGTCCACCAGGCCCCAGGCGATCAGCAGAATGCTGCCGGCCATGGCCGGGATCGGAATGTGCGCAATCAGATTGGCGCCGAAGATGGCAAACAACGCCACCCACACCGCCGAAAAGATCCCTGCCAGCGGCGAGCAGGCGCCTGCTTCGAAGCTCAGTCCCGAGCGAGTGAAGGAACCCGCGGACAGCGACCCGGAAAAGAACGCCCCGACGATGTTCGACAAGCCCTGGGCCCGGACTTCCTGGTTGGCGTCGAGCAACTGCTGCGAGCGCGCTGACAGGGAACGGGCAATCGACAGGCTCGTCACCAGCCCGAGCATCCCCACCGCCACGGCGCTGGGCAACAGCCGCAGGATCATGTCCAGGTCCAGTGGCAAGGGACTCAAAGGCGGCAGCCGGCCGACGAAAGCGCTGACCAGGCCGACGTGGCCGAACATCGAGGGCCACAACCACACCACCAGCCCGCCCAGGACCAGCGTCATCAACAACGTTGGCCAACGTGGCAGCAGCATTTTCAGGATCACGCCGACCACGACGGTGGCCAGACCCAGCACCAGCGAGGGTCGATCGACCTCGCCCAGGTGATGGAACAGCATCATGAAACTGTCCAGCGCCGTGGCCTGGTTCGGCACGTCCAGCCCCAGCAGATTGGGCATCTGGCCGATGGCGATGACCACCGCCGCACCCAGGGTGAACCCCAGCACCACCGAGTGGGAGACAAAGTTCACCAGGGCGCCGAATCGCAGCAAGCCCAGCAGCCACTGGAAAATCCCGGCCAGCAACGTCAGGAGCAGGATCAGCGTGATGTAGTCCTTGGACGCCGGTACCGCCAGAGGGCTGACACTGGCGTACAGGACAATCGAAATGGCGGCCGTCGGGCCGCAGATCAGATGCCAGGACGAACCCCAGAGGCAGGCGATCAACACCGGGATGATGGCGGCGTACAGGCCGTACTCGGGCGGGAGGCCGGCGATCAGGGCGTAGGCAATGGACTGCGGTAACGCAAGGATGGCGCCGCTGAGGCCGACGATCAGGTCACGACCGACGCTGGCGCGGGTTTGCCGGGGCAACCAGGTGAGGAAGGGGAAGAGTGAATGGCGGCTTGGAAGGGCCATGGGTCCTCTCGGGTGGAGATTTTGCGCAAGGGTATCAGCAGAACACACTGTGGGAGCGAGCCTGCTCGCGATAGCGGCGTATCAGATGGAGTGATTCTGACTGATACACCGCTATCGCGAGCAGGCTCGCTCCCACACAATGGCTTAAAGCTTGGCTTTGACGGCCGCCAACGCATCCTTGCCGTCCACGGTCTTCACCCCGTCCAGCCACTTGTCCAGCACCGCCGGGTTGGCCTTGATCCAGGCCTTGGCCGCATCGGCATTGCTGAGCTTCTTGTTCACCACGTCGGCCATGATGCTGTTTTCCATGTCCTGGGTGAACGTCAGGTTGGTCAGCAACTTGCCGACATTCGGGCAGGCCTGGGCGTAACCCTTGCGTGTCAGGGTGTGCACGGTGCCGGTGTCTCCAAAGTATTTCTCGCCGCCCTTGAGGTAATGCATTTTCAGCTGCACGTTCATCGGGTGCGGGGTCCAGCCGAGGAAGGTCACGAATTTCTGCTTCTTAACGGCCCGCGACACTTCCGCCAGCATGGCCTGCTCGCTGGATTCCACCAGCTTCCACTGGCCCATGTCGAAGTCGTTTTTCTTGATCATGTCCTGCAGCGAAATGTTCGCCGGCGCGCCGGAGCCGATGCCGTAGATCTTCTTGTCGAACTTGTCGGCGAACTTGTTCAGGTCGGCAAAGTTATGCACACCCGCGTCCCAGACATAATCCGGGACCGCGAGGGTGAATTCGGTGCCGTCGAGGTTTTTCGCCAGTTGCGTCACGTCGCCGGTGGCCACGAACTTGTCGTAGAAGCCCTGCTGCGCCGGCATCCAGTTACCCAGGAACACATCGACCTGGCCGTCCTTCAACCCACCGAAGGTGATGGGCACCGCAAGGGTGTCGACCTTGGCCTTGTAGCCCATGCCGTCCAGCAGAAACCCGGTGATGGCGTTGGTCGCGGCGATGTCGCTCCAGCCAGGGTCGGCCATTTTCACCGTCTCGCAACTCTGGTCGGCATAGGCCGACGCACTGCCCAGAGCCAGCAGACCGACCGTCAGTACTGTGGATAACTTTTGCATGGACTTCCCCTTAACATTATTGGTTTTGGCAGGGTTGTGGATAACGTGCTTTGCGCTCCAGGTCGTCGAGGTCGATATGGTTGCGCATGTACTGCTGACTGGCGTCCACCAGCGGCTGGTGATCCCAGCTCTTCAGCTTGCCGATGGTCAGCGCATCGGCGACGAAACGCCGACGACGCTGGCTTGCGAGCACCTGTTGGTGGATCGCCGGGATATCCCACTTGGCCCGTGCTTCGGCGAGAAATTCCTCGAACAGCAGGCGATGTTGCGGCGACTGGCTGAGTTCTTCCTGCTCACGTGGGTCGTTGCGTACGTCGAAGAGTAGGCAAGGGTCCTGTTCGCTGTAGATAAATTTGTAGGCCCCGCGACGAATCATCATCAGCGGGCTGACTGTGCCCTCGGCCATGTACTCGCCGAAGACTTCGTCGTGACCGCCCTGCCCTTGCAGGTGCGGCACCAGCGAATGGCCATCCAGCGGCAGGCCCGGCTCCAGGGAGCCGCCGGCCAGTTCGACGAAGGTGGGCAACAGGTCGGCGGTCGACACCGCTGCGCTGACCCGGCGGGCGCCGAACTGCCCCGGCGCACTGATCAGCATCGGCACGCGCGCGGCCATTTCGAACCAGTGCATCTTGTACCAGAGCCCGCGCTCGCCGAGCATGTCGCCATGGTCGCCGGAGAAGACGATGATGGTGTCGTCGATCAGCCCGGTTTCCTCGAGTGTTTGCAGGAGTTTGCCGACGTTACTGTCGATATAGCTGCACGCACCGAAGTAAGCGCGGCGGGCGTCACGGATCTTATCCACAGGCAGTGGCTTTTCCCACAGGTCGTAGACCTTGAGCAAGCGCTGGGAATGCGGATCGAGACCGGTCTGCGCGGGCGTTTCGGGCATCGGGATCTCGGTCTCGTCGTACAGGTTCCAGAAGGCCTTGGGAATCGTGTACGGATCGTGCGGGTGAGTCATCGATACGGTCAGGCAGAACGGCTGGTCGCCGTCTTCGCGCACATGATCGAACAGGTACTGCTGGGCCTTGAACACCACCTCTTCATCGAAGTCCAGCTGGTTGGTGCGCACGCACGGTCCGGCCTGCAGCACCGACGACATGTTGTGGTACCAGGTCGGCCGCACGTCCGGTTCGTCCCAGTTCACTGCCCAGCCATAGTCGGCCGGATAAATATCGCTGGTCAGGCGTTCTTCGTAACCGTGCAACTGGTCCGGGCCGCAAAAGTGCATCTTGCCTGACAGTGCCGTGCGGTAGCCGAGGCGGCGCAGGTAATGGGCGTACGTCGGTACGTCGGCGGGAAAGTCGGCCGCGTTGTCGTAGGCGCCGATCTTGCTCGGCAACTGACCGCTGACCAGGGTAAAACGCGAGGGCGCGCACAGGGGGCTGTTGCAATACGCGGCGTCGAACACCACGCCTTCGGCGGCGAGGCGGCTGAGATTCGGCAGTTTGATGGGCGAAGGACCGTAGAACGGCAACATTGGCGCGGCCATTTGATCGGCCATGATGAAAAGAATGTTCTTGCGCTTCATGTGATCGCGGCATTCCATAGTGAATATTTATGCGAGAGTGCTGCGATCGAGCATGGATTCCATGCGGGTTGTGGTAAAGCCCATGCCAGACAATGACTAGGATAAGCACAGCTTATGTATGACGCCTTGGGTGATTTGTCCCTGGACCTGCTTCGGGCTTTTGAAGCAGCGGCCCGCCAGCGCAGCTTCACCGCTGCCGCAGTGGAGCTGGGCACCACGCAGCCGGCGATCAGCCAGCAGATCAAGAAACTGGAGGATCAGCTGGCCACGCGCCTGTTCGACCGCATTTATCGCGGCATCGAGTTGACCGAGGCCGGGACCATTCTTTTTCAGCAAGTTCAACTCGGTTTACAGAATATCGATGCAGGATTGAGTGCAATCAGCGCACAACATCAGCATGAAGTGTTGCAGGTGGCGACCGATTTCGCCTTCGCCGCCTATTGGTTGATGCCGCGTCTGCACCGCTTTCATGCGGCCAATCCACAGGTTGACGTCAGCCTGGTCACCAGCGAACGAAGCCTCAACATGCTGCGCACCGATATCGATGTCGCGGTGTTGTTCGGTGACGGCCGATTCAAACAGGGCGAGAGCCTTTGGTTGTTCAGCGAGGAAGTGTTTCCGGTGTGCAGCCCACTGCTGTTGACGGAGCGGAACCTGCCCTTGCCAGCGCACGCGCTGCTGGAGTTCCCGCTGCTGCATTTGCGCGGTGAAAACAGCAGCCAATGGTTCGACTGGAGCGGCGTGTTTCGCGAACTCGGCATCAGTTCGGCGCCAGCCCCCGGACAATTGCGTTTCGACAATTACACCTTGTTGATCCAGGCGGCGATTGGCGGTCAGGGCGTGGCGATCGGCTGGCGCCACCTTGTGGATAACTTGCTGGCACAGGGTTTGTTGTGTCGGCCGATCGCCGACACCGTCATGTCACGCCAAGGCTATTACGTGGTCCTGCCCCCGCGTAAACGTCGCGGTGCATTGATTCAGCAGTTCGTCGACTGGCTGATGGCCGAGCAGGCCAGCAGCGCGCAATCGCTCAATGGCCTGACACTGCCGTCTATCGCGGTGTAGGGTCCGTACCGACGAAGCTCACGTGCTCGCCCACGTGCAGGTTCAACCGCAGTTCATCGGCGATCCCTGCGGCGACACGGCTCAGGCGTTCGAGCGGCTCTGCCAGTCCCGGTTCCAGGCTGCTGCTGACCTGGCTGAAATGTTCGATCGTCAGCCCGGCGACGCCCCGCGGCGAATTGACCAGCGTCCAGTGCAACGGGCTGCTTTGCAGGGCCTCGCGGATTTCTTCGGCGGCGTGGCGTTGCAGTTGATCCTCGATTTCCGGATCGTCCAGCACCTGGAAATCACCCACCAGGAACAGTCTTGCAACGCCTGCGGCCTGCAGACCGTCGATCAAGGCATCGACCGCCAGCACCTGCTCGACCGGACCCGGCACAATGGTTTTTTCCACGTACTCGCTGTTGAACGGCAACCCGGGAGCATCCAGCAGACAAATGACCGCCGAGCTGCCGGCGACGCTTTGCTTCACGCGCTCGGCGTCGAACAGATCGCCGGCCTTGGCGCGTAAGCCGGGGCGCGGGGCCAGGGCTGTCAGTTCGTCGAGAATCGCGATCACTTCATGTTGGCGCCGCAGCATTTCAGCCATCAGCGCACTGCCCAGGCTACTCATGGCACCATAAAGCACCACTTTGACCACTGGGGTTTCGGCATTTTTCATGGCTGGTCTCCACACCTTCCCACGTATATGGCGTGTGACCTGTGGGAAACGCTGAGGGTTCGACCGGGTTTACGAGGGATTCAGATGCAGCAGATCAAGGGCTATCACGCCCATGTGTATTTCGACGCAACCCGCATCGATCAGGCGCGAGCGCTGTGCGAACAGGCCGCACGCCAGTTCCCGCTGAAGATGGGTCGCGTGCATGAACGTCCGGTCGGGCCGCACCCGGATTGGAGCTGCCAATTGGCATTCGGGCCGGAACTGCTGGGCGAGGTGCTGCCGTGGCTGGCGCTCAATCGCAAGGGGCTGGTGGTGTTTGTGCACCCGGACACGGGTGACGACCTGCTTGACCACACCGAGCATGCAATCTGGATGGGCGCGATCCGGCCATTGGACCTGTCGGTTTTTTGATCACAGGGTTTCTTCGGCTTCGCCCGGCAGGTGCTCGTCCAGGTGCAGCCAGGGCAGGCGGCTGTCGGTCCAGATATGCCGCTCGGCCGGTGCCCGCTCCGGGTGATCGAGGGTGGCGATGGTCAGGTCGATGCTGTGCGGGCTGAGCCGGGTCACCAATGCGAGTTGCGCGCCACAGTTCGGGCAGAAGTATCGGGCGCAACTGGGTGAGGAGTCGTACTGCGCCGGTGTGCCCTTGACCCAGGCGAAAGTCGAGGCGGGCACGGTGATCCAGGTGGTCACGATGCCACCGCTGACCCGTCGGCAAATCGAGCAGTGGCAGTGGGCGATGTCGCTCAGCGGACCGCTGAATTGGTAGCGCAGTTGTCCGCAGTGGCATCCGCCAGTGTGGAGGTCGTTCATCCTGTGTTCTCCTGAGGTGTCTGTATCGACGCCTTCGCGGGCTTGCTCGTGAAGGCCTCAATCCGGACTGACCGCCTTTCTTCGTCCGACGACCGGTAACCCACTGCTTTCGCCGACGAAAGCTGGCTGAAAGCTTCCCCGATTAGGATCGCCCCACTACCGGCAACAGACCGGTCGGCCACTGCCAGTGTTTTATCGCTCGCACAGCCCATTAAACAACAACAATGGTGACCCTGATGTCCTTTACTACCCGCCGCTTCGCCATCACTCCGCCCGTACGTCTCGTGCTTCCCGTTCTGCGCTGACCCTCCCCGGTTCGCCCATTCCCTAGCCGCGCTACGCCTGGAGTACCCCCATGCTGACTTTCCTTGGCTTCGCCATGGTCATCACGTTCATGTTCCTGATCATGACCAAGCGCCTGTCCGCGCTGATCGCCCTGATCATCATCCCGATCATTTTCGCCCTGTTCGGTGGTTTCGCCCCGAAAATCGGCCCGATGATGCTCGAAGGCATCACCAAGCTCGCGCCGACCGGTGTGATGCTGATGTTCGCCATTTTGTATTTCGCGCTGATGATCGACTCCGGGCTGTTCGACCCGGCCGTGCGCAAGATCCTCAAAATGGTCAAGGGCGACCCGCTGAAGGTTTCGGTCGGTACCGCCGTTCTGGCACTCGTCGTCTCCCTCGATGGTGACGGCGCGACCACTTACATGATCTGCGTGGCGGCCATGCTGCCGCTGTACAGCCGCATCGGCATGAGCCCGCGGATCATGGCGGGCCTGATCATCCTCGCCGGTGGCGTGATGAACATGACCCCGTGGGGCGGCCCGACCGCCCGCGCGGCCAGTGCACTGCACGTCGACCCCTCGGCGATTTTCGTACCGATGATTCCGGCGATGGTTGCCGGTGTCGTGGCAATCCTGGCCATCGCCTACTTCTACGGCAAACGTGAACGTGCGCGCCTGGGTGAACTGCACTTGGTGGGCGACGAGATCGATCACAGCGAAATCAGTGTTTCGCAGTTTCCGGATGCCCGTCGTCCGAAGCTGATCTGGTTCAACGGCGCGTTGACCCTGGCATTGATGTGCACCCTGATCGCCGGCCTGTTGCCGCTGCCTGTGCTGTTCATGGTGGCGTTCAGCATCGCGATGATCGTCAACTACCCTTGCCTGCAACAGCAGAAGGATCGTGTCGCGGCCCACGCCGGCAGCGTGCTGGCAGTAGTCGGCCTGATCTTCGCGGCGGGCATTTTCACCGGTATCCTGTCGGGCACCGGCATGGTCGATGCGATGTCCAAGAGCCTGTTGGGCGTCATCCCGGATTTCCTGGGTCCGTACATGGCGGTGATCACCGCGCTGGTGAGCATGCCGTTCACGTTCTTCATGTCGAACGACGCATTTTATTACGGTGTCTTACCAGTGCTTGCCGAAGCCGCCAGCCATTACGGTATAACTGCGGTGGAAATGGCACGTGCCTCGATCGTCGGTCAGCCCGTCCACTTGCTGAGCCCGCTGGTACCATCGACCTATCTGTTGGTGGCGCTGGCCGGTATCGACTTCGGTGACCATCAGCGCTTCACCCTCAAATGGGCAGTGCTGGTGTGCATGTGCATACTGGTTGCAGCATTGCTGATGGGAATTTTCCCGCTGTTCAGCACGCTATAAGCCCAAGACTCACCAAGACGGGTCCAGGCTTTGTTGAATGAAGCCCGGACCCGTTCTGGTTTAACACATCCTCAAAGGAATACACATGGAATGGCTGACCAACCCTGAAATCTGGGTTGCCTTCTTTACCCTGACCGCCCTGGAAATCGTCCTGGGTATCGATAACATCATCATGATTTCGATCCTGGTCAGCCGCATGCCCAAGCACATGCAGGCGCGCACCCGGATCTTCGGCCTGGCCCTGGCCATGGTCACGCGAATCCTGTTGCTGCTGTCGATCACCTGGGTCATGCGCCTCACCGCCGACCTGTTTGTCGTGTTCGGCCAGGGCATCTCCGGGCGTGACCTGATCCTGTTCTTCGGTGGTCTGTTCCTGCTGTGGAAGAGCTCGCAAGAGATGTACCACGCGCTGGAAGGTGAAGACGAGACCAACGAGGAGCCGAGTGGCAAGGGCGGAAATTTCCTCTACACCATCATCCAGATCGCGATCATCGACATCGTGTTCTCGCTGGATTCGGTGATTACTGCGGTCGGCATGGTTTCCCATGTACCGGTCATGGTCGCTGCGATCGTTGTCGCCGTGCTGGTGATGATGCTGGCGGCGGGCACCATCAGCGAATTCATCGACAAGCACCCGTCGTTGAAAATGCTCGCGCTGTCGTTCCTGCTGGTGGTCGGTACGGTATTGATCGCCGAGTCGTTCGAAGTCCATGTGCCTAAAGGCTACGTTTACTTCGCCATGGCGTTCTCGCTGGCGGTGGAAGCCTTCAACATCAAAATGCGCACCGCGATGGCGAAAAAGAAAAAGCAGCAGGACCCGGTAAAACTGCGCAAGGACATTCCAGGCCAGTAACCGCGTAAAAAACCGGTGGGAGCGAGCCTGCTCGCGATAGCGGCCTGTCAGTCAACATCACGGTTGAATCTGAGAGCCTCATCGCGAGCAGGCTCGCTCCCACAGTTGTTTCTGGTGGCTGATCAGAATTGTTTTCATGACAGTTTTGTTTCAATCAATTCTTGAGCTATGCGATGCTGGCGCACAGACCGTTAGCCAACTACAGCTTAAGTACAAGACGTAGAACCTCGCGCGGCACCGTCAACTTGCTCCTTTGGGGCGCTACCACCACAGGGGGCCCGTATGCTCACCCTGCTCAATTTGCTTTCTGCCGTTGCCTTGCTGATCTGGGGCACGCACATCGTCCGAACCGGCATTCTGCGGGTCTACGGTTCCAATCTGCGCCATGTGATTGGCCGCAACATGTCCAAGCGCTGGCTGGCCTTTCTCTCCGGGATCGCGGTCACGGCCATGGTCCAGAGCAGCAACGCCACGGCGATGCTCGTCACCTCTTTCGTCGGCCAGGGCCTGATGGCACTGACGCCGGCGCTGGTGACCATGCTCGGCGCCGATGTCGGTACTGCGCTGATGGCGCGGGTGCTGACCTTCGACCTGTCCTGGCTGTCGCCGCTGCTGATCTTCCTCGGGGTGATTTTCTTCCTGTCGCGCAAGCAGACCCGCCTGGGCCAGATGGGCCGCGTGGCGATCGGCCTGGGGCTGATCATTCTGGCGCTGCAACTGATCGTGGAGGCGGCCGACCCCATCACCCACGCCAAGGGGGTGAAGGTGATCTTCGCCTCGCTGACCGGCGACATCCTGCTCGATGCCCTGATGGGCGCACTGTTCGCCATGATCTCCTACTCGAGCCTGGCGGCGGTGCTGCTGACCGCGACCCTGGCCGGAGCCAAGGTGATCAGCCTGCCGGTCGCCCTTGGCCTGGTCATCGGCGCCAATATCGGCAGCGGCGTCCTGGCGTTCCTCAGTACCAGCATGCAGAACCCCGCCGGACGTCAGGTGGCCCTGGGCAGCCTGCTGTACAAGTTGATCGGTCTGTTGCTGATCATCCCGGTGCTCGACCCATTGGTGCACTGGATCGACAGCCTGGATTACAGCCCGCAGGAAATGGTCATCGGTTTCCACCTGCTCTACAACACGGTGCGTTGTCTGATCCTGTTGCCCACGGTGTCGCCGATGGCCCGGTTCTGTGCCTGGGTGCTGCCGGAGACGCCGCAGATCAATGGCACCGCCAAACCCCGGCACCTCGATCCGACCGCGCTGGTCACGCCCAGTCTCGCGCTGGCCAATGCGTCCCGGGAAACCCTGCGCATGGGGGATCTGATCGACCACATGCTCGAGGCCATGCTCGATGTGTTGCAGGGCAAGCAAAGCGCTGTGACCCAGGAAATGCGCCGCCTGAGCGATGATGTGGAAGCGCTGTACAGCGCGATCAAACTCTATCTGGCGCAGATGCCCCGCGAGGACCTCAGCGACCAGGACAGTCGGCGCTGGGCGGAAATCATCGAGTTGGCAATCAACCTCAAACTGGCCAGCGACCTGATCGAACGCATGCTGCGCAAGGTGCAACAGCAGAAAACCTCCCAGCGCCGCTCGTTTTCCGAAGTGGGCCTGGAAGAGTTGGCAGGGTTGCACAGCCAGCTGATCGTCAACCTGCGCCTGGGATTGTCGGTGTTCCTCAGCGCCGACAAAGAAAGCGCCCGTCAGTTGTTGCGCGAGAAACGGCGCTTCCGTGCGCAGGAACGCCGCCTGGCCCACGCGCATGTCAGTCGGTTGCAGCGCAAGATCGTGCAAAGTATCGAGACCAGTTCGCTGCACCTGGAAATGATCGCCGACATGAAGCGCCTGAACTCACTGTTCTGCGGCAGTGCCTATGTGGTGCTGGAAAACTCCGACACCGGCGCGCTCGCGGTAGACGATTTGGCTGACATCACACATTCGCCTTGAACGTCTGGCACAGTGATCAGTCAGTAGCTTGGGTTCAGCCTGATGGCCCTATCGCGAGCAGGCTCGCTCCCACATGGGTTCTGCGGTGTCCACAATACCCTGTGGGAGCGAGCCTGCTCGCGATCGGGGGCTGACTGACGAAACGGATCTGCGACTGATTGCCTGGAAGCTCCTTATGCGTTGTCTGTTGTTCGCCTGCCTGTTGTTGGGCTCATTCCCGTTGCTTGCCCTGGACCGCTTCCAGGTCGAGGGCTATACGCTGCCCAACGGCCTGCAATTGCTGCTCAAGCCCGGCAACGAGCGCGGTCACGTGGCGATTCGGCTGGTGGTCGGCGTCGGCCTCGATGATTTCAGCTGTGCCGACAAAGAGTTGCCGCACTTGCTTGAGCACCTGCTGTTCAGCGGCATCGACGCCACCGGCGAAGGTGGGCTGGAAGAACGCATGCAGGCGCTGGGCGGTGAATGGAATGCCTACACCAGCAACGCCGACACCACATTCGTCATCGAGGCCCCGGCGAAAAACCAGCGCAAGGTCCTCGATCTGCTGCTGGCCCTGCTGACCCAGACCCGCATCGACGACAACGCGATCAGCGCCGCCAAGAAAGTGGTCGAACGCGAGGACGGCGGCCATTACACGCACCTGCAGCGCTGGCTGGACCGGCAGGACCTGGGCCACACGGCGAGCAATCAACTGGCCGTGGAACTGGGCCTCAAATGCCCGGAGCGGGCCGAAGTCGATCACCTGACCCGCGAGCAACTGGAGGCGGTCCGCAAGGCCTGGTACGCGCCGAACAACATGACGCTGGTCATGGTGGGCGATCTGGAACGCCTGCTGCCGGCCTACCTGGAACGGGCCTGGGGCGCGCTCGAAGCGGTTGATCCGAGCGAACACCCGCCACTGCCGGTGATCCTGGCCAGCGCGGCACATGAACGCACGTTGAGTCGCGGGCTGGTGGGCGACTCGGCCAAACTGCACTGGCTGGTGCCGGAACCGGTGCTGGACGATGTGAACGACGCCACCTTCGACTTGCTCAAGGATTACCTCGACTGGGCGCTCTATCGCCAGTTGCGCCTGGCGCATAGCCTGTCCTACGGCCCTTCCGCCGAGCGCGAGGTGTTTGGCGGTGTGGGCTTCATGAGCCTCAACGCCGACCTCGAACGTGGCGATGTGCCCGAGGCCACGCAGGCACTGGACGCGTTGAAGGCCGGCTTGCTCAAGGATGGCCTCGATGCGGACACCTTCAACCGCCTCAAGCAGGCCGCCATCGCCCGCCAGGCCTGGGCCGTGCAAGGCAACAGCGCGCTGGCCGACTATTACTGGAGTGCACTGGGCAACTATGAAGAGGGTCGATTCGCCGACCCTGCCAGGGAGTTGCAGGGGGTGACACTGGTGCAGGCGAACAAGGCCATGCGTGAGTTGCTGATGCAACCGGGCTACCTGCGGATCGAGAAACCGTTGCTCGGTGACGACTCATTCCTGGGAACGGTTGGCGCTGTACTGGGCCTTCTGGTGTTGACCCTGCTGGGTTGGCGCTGGCATCGAAGGACGCGCTGAACGGTCGCCGCTGCCACAGGATCGACTCGCCACACCGGCTCCCGGGCGGTAACCTGTCGGGGATTTTTCCCACGACTACTGTGAATCGCCGAATGCCTACCCTGACCTTGTTCGTACAGCGCATCCTCGAATTGATGAAGCGCTACCCAGGGGTCATTGCGCTCGGTGGTTTCATCTCCGGGGTCGCCAGTTTCATGCTGGTGGATCGCCAGCAAGGGCTGGCGACCTGGATCACCGTCATCATGGTGCTCAGCTGGATCTGGCTGATGCTGGAAAACAGCCTCACCCGGCTGTTCACCCGCGTCTTCAAGCGGGAAATCCCCCCGCCTTTACTGCGTTATGCAACGCAGATGATCCACCAGGAAAGCCTGTTCTTTGTCCTGCCGTTCTTTTTCATCACCACCACCTGGAACAGCGGCCAGTTGTTTTTCACCGGGCTGCTGGGCCTCGCCGCGCTGATTTCGATCACCGACCCACTCTATTACAAATGGCTGGCGCCACGGCGCTGGGCGTTCCTGGCGCTGCACACGCTGACCCTGTTCGCCGCGCTGCTGACCGCCCTGCCCGTCATCCTGCACCTGACCACCTCCCAGAGCTTCAAGCTGGCCCTGGGCACGGCCGTCATCCTGTCGTTCCCGAGCCTGGCGTCGATCTTCCCGATCCGCACGGTGCGCAACGCGCTGGCGATCCTGAGCATCACGGTAGGCATTGGTGGCGTGGGCTGGGTGCTGCGCTCCTGGGTGCCGCCGGCCACACTGTGGATGACCGACGTGGCGATCAGCACGCAGATGCAGGACCGCACGCCCGGCGACAGCCTGGACGAAGTCAGTGCCGAGCAGATCCGGGGCGGCGGACTCTATGCCTACACCGCGATCAACGCGCCGCGCGGACTGGACGAGCGGATTTATCACGTCTGGCAATTCAACGGCAAGGAAGTCGACCGCATCGCCCTGGACATCCACGGCGGGCGCAAGGAAGGCTACCGCGCCTGGACCCACAAGCAGAATTTCCCCGGCAACCCGGCGGGCAACTGGCAGGTTCGTGTGTTGACCGAGGACGGGCAGTTGATTGGCGTGCTGCGTTTCAAGATCACGGACAGCACACCGACCAAAGAAAAGTAACGTGGTTCGTGCTATTACGTAGCTCTGCGTAACAGCCGAACAAGCACGGAGCTTATGACCAGCAGCACGACACCCGGCAGTGCCCTCCTGGACACCTCGCACACCCCTGCGCAATTGCGGGTGGTGGGCGACTGGACGCTCGCCCATTACGCCGTCCTCAAGGACCTGAGCGAAAAGCTGCGCGGGCAGTACGACCACAACACCCACATCGACCTCAATAGCCTGGGTGCGCTCGACACCGCCGGTGCATCGCTGCTGGTGGAGCTGCTCGGTTCGGAGCGCCTTGGCCGATCCGCCGAACACCCCGACTGCACCTTGTCCTCCGCAGACCGTGCGCTGTTGCAGACGGTGTATTGCTCGATGACCGATTTTTGCGTGCCGATCAAGGAACCGGAAATCAGTGTCGGCATTCAACTGCTGACCCGCATCGGCCGTGCGGTGGATGCGGTCTGGCAGGACACCCTGCAGCTGCTGGGCTTCGTCGGCCTGATTCTCGAAACCCTGGTGCGTGGGCTGTTTCGTCCCTGGCGCTGGCGGATCACGCCCATGGTGGCCCACATCGAACAGACCGGTCTGGATGCGGCGCCGATCGTCGCCCTGCTGACGTTCCTGGTGGGCGCGGTAGTGGCGTTCCTTGGCGCAACCGTGCTGGCCAACTTTGGCGCGACGGTCTTCACCGTGGACCTGGTGGCGTTCTCCTTCCTGCGCGAATTCGCCGTGCTGCTGACCGCGATCCTGATGGCCGGCCGTACGGCCAGTGCCTTCACCGCGCAGATCGGCTCGATGAAGGCCAACGAAGAAATCGACGCCATCCGTACCCTGGGCCTGGACCCCATGGAGTTGCTCGTGGTGCCGCGGGTGCTGGCGCTGCTGGTCTCGCTGCCGATGCTGACGTTCCTGGCGATGCTGTCGGGAATCGTCGGCGGTGGCGTGGTGTGTGCGGTGTCCCTGGATATTTCCCCGGCGATGTTCCTGTCGCTGCTGCACTCCGACATTGGTGTGCAGCACTTTCTGGTGGGGATCGTCAAAGCGCCGGTCTTCGCATTCCTCATCGCCGCGATTGGCTGCCTGGAAGGCTTCAAGGTCAGCGGCAGCGCCGAGTCTGTCGGCGCGCACACGACGTCCAGTGTGGTGCAATCGATTTTCGTGGTGATCGTGCTCGATGCCGTGGCCGCGCTGTTTTTCATGGAGATGGGCTGGTGAGTCGTCTACCCCGAGCGCCCTCCGAGGCGGTGATCGAAGTCCGTGGGCTGTGCAATCGCTTCGGCCGGCAGAGCGTGCACGAGAACCTCGACCTGGATTTGTACAAGGGTGAAATCCTCGCCGTGGTCGGTGGTTCCGGCAGCGGCAAATCGGTGCTGCTGCGCAGCATTGTCGGCTTGCGCCAGCCCAGCGAAGGCCTGGTGAAGGTGTTTGGCAAGAACCTGCCGGCCCTGTCCGAGCACGAACGTTCGCTGGTCGAGCGGCGGTTTGGCGTGCTGTTCCAGAAAGGCGCGTTGTTTTCTTCGCTGACCGTCACCGAGAACGTCGCCCTGCCCCTGATCGAGCACGCCGGCCTCAGCCGCGACGATGCCGAGCATCTGGCGGCGGTGAAACTGGCACTGGCCGGCTTGCCGCTGTCCGCTGCGGACAAGTACCCCGCTTCGCTGTCCGGCGGGATGATCAAGCGCGCGGCGCTGGCCCGGGCCCTGGCGCTGGACCCGGACATCCTGTTTCTCGACGAACCGACCGCCGGCCTCGATCCGATTGGCGCGGCGGCCTTCGATCAATTGATCCTCACCCTGCGCGATGCGCTGGGCCTGAGTGTGTTGCTGATTACCCACGACCTCGACACCCTCTACACCATCACCGACCGCGTGGCGGTGCTGGCGCAGAAGAAAGTGCTGGTGGCGGGCGCCATCGATGTCGTCTCGGAAACCGACGATGCGTGGATTCACGAATATTTCCACGGCCCCCGGGGCCGCGCAGCGTTGACCGCTGCTCAACAGTTGAAAGAGGTCTGACATGGAAACCCGAGCCCATCATGTGTTGATCGGCCTGTTCACGGTGATCGTGGTGGCAGGTGCCCTGCTCTTCGGTCTGTGGCTGGCCAAATCCAGTGTCGACACCGAGTTCAAGGACTATGAGGTGGTCTTCAACGAGGCGGTCAGCGGCCTGTCCAAGGGCAGCTCGGTGCAGTACAGCGGAATCAAGGTCGGCGATGTGGTGGCCTTGCGCCTGGACCCGAAAGACCCGCGTCGGGTGCTGGCACGGATTCGCCTGGGCGGCGATACCCCGATCAAGGAAGACACACAGGCCAAGCTGGCGCTGACCGGGGTCACCGGCACGTCGATCATCCAGCTCAGCGGCGGTACACCGCAGAGCCCTGCGCTCAAGGGCAAGGACGGCGAGCTGCCGACCATCGTCGCCTCGCCCTCGCCCATCGCGCGCCTGCTCAATGACAGCAACGACCTGATGAGCGGCGTGAACATGCTGATGCACAACGCCAACCTGCTGTTCTCCAGTGAAAACGTCGAACGCATCGGCAAGACCCTGGAACACCTGGAACAAACCACCGGCACCATTGCCGAGCAGCGCGGCGACATCCGCCAGGCCATGCAGCAACTGGCGTCGGTCGGCAAGCAGGCCAGTGTCATGCTGGAACAGACATCGACGCTGATGCGCAATGCCAATGGCTTGCTCAACACCCAGGGCAAGCAGATGTTCGGCAGCGCCGAGCAGGCCATGAAGTCGTTGGAACAGAGCAGCGCGACCATCAATAAATTGCTCAGCAGCAATCAGGATTCACTCAACAACGGCATGCAGGGCCTCAATGGCCTGGCGCCTGCGGTGCGGGAATTGCGTGACACCCTCACGTCGCTGCGGGCCATCTCCCAGCGCCTGGAAGCCAACCCGAGCGGTTACCTCCTGGGCACTGACAAGAACAAGGAGTTCACGCCATGAAGTTGAGCCACATTGCCCTCCTCGGCGCCCTGGCGTTGACCAGCGCCTGCTCGATCCTGCCCAAGGCCGAGCCGGCCGATGTGTATCGGTTGCCCTCGTCCCAGAGCAGCGCAGTCGCCGGCCACGGCACTGCGCAACCCTGGTCGCTGCGCCTGACCAAGCCGCAGGCCAGCGAGGCGTTGAACAGTCGCAACATCGCGGTGATCCCCCAGGGCGACCTGATCAGCAGCTACAAGGCATCCCGCTGGAGCGATCCGGCCCCGGAGCTGCTGCGCAATCGTCTGCTCGATGGGTTTCAGCATGACGGCCGGGTGTCGTTGTTGAGCACCGACGACAGCAACTTCCAGGCCGACCTGGAGCTGGGCGGTACACTGCAAGCCTTCCAGACCGAGTATCAGGGCACGACGGCCAGCGTGGTGGTGCGCCTGGATGCATTGCTGGTGCGCGGCTTCGACCAGCGCATCCTTGCCAGCCGCCGCTTCGAAGTGCGCCAGCCGCTGCACGACGTGAACGTGCCATCGGTGGTCACCGGGTTTGGCCAGGCGAGTGATCAACTGACAGCGCAGGTGGTGGGCTGGGCGGTGGAGCAAGGGCGCAAGGTTGCGCCAGCGCGACCGTAAAACCCTGCAGAGATCAATGTGCGAGCGGGTTAGCCGAAGAACCAGTAGCAAACCCCGATGGCGCCGAGCACCCCGGCCAGCTCCGCCAGCAACGCACACCCCACTGCATGCCTGGCGCGCTGAATCCCCACCGCACCGAAATACACCGCCAGCACATAGAAGGTCGTCTCGGTGCTGCCCTGAACCGTCGCTGCGACCAGCGCCGGGAAGCTGTCCACGCCTGAGGTCTTCATGGTTTCGATCAGCATGGCCCGGGCAGCGCTGCCGGAAAATGGCTTGACCATGGCCGTCGGCAGCGCGTCGACGAAACGCGTGTCCCAACCGGCCCATTCCACCAGGTGGCGAATGCCGTCGAGGCCGAAGTCCAGCGCCCCGGAAGCACGCAGCACGCCTACCGCACATAGCATCGCCACCAGATAGGGCAGCAGGTTCTTCGCCACGTCGAAGCCTTCTTTCGCGCCTTCGACGAACGCTTCGTAGACCTTGACCTTGCGCAGTGCACCGATGAGCAGAAACAGCATGATCAGCCCGAACAACGTGAGGTTGCCAAGGATCGACGACAGGCCCGCCAGCGCGGTGGCCGACATCGTTCCCAGCAACGCCATGAAGCTGCCCAGCATGAGCGCGCCGGGAATCAGGTAGGCCAGCACCACCGGATCCCAGACCCGCAGGCGTTGCATGAAGGCCACGGCCAGGAAGCCGACGATGGTCGAGCAACTGGTGGCCAGCAGGATCGGCAGGAACACCAGCGTCGGGTCAGGCGCGCCTTGTTGCGCGCGGTACATGAAGATGGTGACCGGCAGCAGGGTCAGGGAAGAGGCGTTGAGCACCAGGAACAGAATCTGCGCGTTGCTGGCGATGGTGGCGCTGGGATTGAGCTCCTGCAGCGCCTTCATGGCCTTGAGGCCAATCGGCGTGGCGGCGTTGTCCAGGCCCAGGCCGTTGGCGGCGAAGTTCAGGGTGATCAGGCCAATCGCCGGGTGGCCGGGCGGCACTTCCGGCATCAAACGCAGGAACAAGGGGCCCAGCGCCCTGGCCAGCCATTCGACGATCCCGGCTTTCTCGGCGATCCGCAGGAAGCCCAGCCAGAGGGTGAGGGTGCCGAACAACAACACCATGACCTCGACCGACAACTTGGCCATGGCGAAAATGCTCTCCACCATCGCCGCAAAGATCCCGGCGTTGCCACCGATCAGCCACTGCGCCAGCGCCGACACGGCCGCCACGATGAAGAAGCCAAGCCACAGGCCATTAAGCATCAGTCAATCCCCCCAAAGATGCGCGAATGATAGCGGGGCGGCCAGAAACGACAAACCCCGGATTGCTCCGGGGTTTGTCAGCGCGATGTACACCGATCATTGTGGCAACGAGCCCGCCCGCGAGGAGCGCATTCGATTGATGCGCCGCTGTCGCGAACAGGCTCGTATGGATCAATTGCCGACGGTTTCGCCCATTGGCAATTTTTCCTTGCTGCGCCAGTGCGGCAGGGAGTTCCAGTAGCGCTGGCCCTTGGCGTCGTCGTACATGCCTTCCCAGCGCGCGATGACCAGCACGGCCAGGGCGTTGCCGATCACGTTCAGGGCGGTACGCGCCATGTCCATGATGCGGTCGACACCGGCGATGAACGCCAGGCCTTCGAGCGGGATGCCAACGCTGCCCAGGGTTGCCAGCAGCACCACGAAGGACACACCCGGAACGCCGGCGATGCCTTTGGAGGTGACCATCAGCGTCAGCACCAGCAGCAGTTGCTGGCTGATCGACAGGTCGATGCCATAGAGCTGGGCAATGAAGATGGCAGCGATGCTCTGGTACAGGGTCGAACCGTCGAGGTTGAACGAGTAACCGGTCGGCACCACGAAGCTGCAGATGGCTTTCGGCGCACCGTAGGCTTCCATCTTCTCGATCACGCGCGGCAGCACGGTTTCGGAGGAGGCGGTGGAGTAGGCCAGCACCAGCTCATCCTTGAAGATGCGCATCAGTTTGATCACCGAGAAGCCGAACAGGCGAGCGATCAGGCCCAGGACCACGAAGGCGAAGAAGATGATCGCGACGTAAACCAGGATCACCAGCTTCGCCAGTGGCAGCAGCGAAGCGAAGCCGAAGTTGGCCACCGTGACCGCGATCAGTGCGAAAACGCCGATCGGGGCGTAGTTCATGATCATGTGGGTGACCTTGAACATGCTTTCCGACACGCCCTGGAACATCGTGACCAACGGATCGCGCAGTTCCGGCTTGAGGCTCGACAGGCCGAGACCGAACAGCACCGAGAAGAAAATGATCGGCAGCATCTCGCCGCGGGCCATGGCCGCGAAGATGTTGGATGGGATCAGGTTGAGGATGGTTTCGATGAACGCATGTTCATGCTGCACTTCGGCGGCGGTGGCCTGGTACTTGGAGATGTCCACCGTGCCCAGGGTGCTCATGTCGATACCGGCGCCCGGGTGGAACAGGTTGGCCAGCAGCAGGCCGACCACGATGGCGATGGTGGTGACGATCTCGAAGTAGACGATGGTTTTCAGGCCGATGCTGCCGAGTTTCTTCGCATCGCCGACACCGGCGATCCCGACGACCAGCGAGGAAATGACGATCGGGATCACGATCATCTTGATCAGACGGATAAAGATATCGCCCGCCGGTTGCAGGACGTTGCTGATCCACCAGGCCTTTTCGGCACTGAAATGGTTGAGCAGCGCACCGATTGCAATCCCCAACACCAGACCGATGAGGATCTGCCAGGCGAGGCTGAGCTTTGCCTTCTTCATATCTTTACCCTTACTTCAGTTTGACTCGGACTGATGCGCAAACTGGACCGCTCGTGGCGAAAAAGTCGTGTGCATCCGCCCCCGTATAAGGTGCCCCGGAGCGTTTTTATGGCTCTCTGGCAGCTGAAAAAAGGCGCAACTATTCCGATGCGAGGATGCGGCGTCTAATGCCGTAAACGACTACCCCATGCCGAATCGGCATGAGGTTTATGTGCCAAAAGCGACGTCGCAAATGGTTCGAAGGTGACATTTCGGTTAATGAAGTGCCGTGAACCGGTCATCTCCGACGAGATTGGATGTTTTTTGATCAGTTGGGTAATGGGTTTTTCGAGGAATAATCCGACAGCGAGTCGCGACAAAACGCCGCGAAACAAGGTGTGTTTTTCTCGATGTACGGTCACGCGTCAAATGCTGGAAAAGCAGTTTCCGGCAGAGGATGGGAAAGGAGAGGGTAACGCAGCGAAATGGAACGGGTCGCCTTGGCAGTCGATCGACCCTTCAAGCTCTTCGCAAGCCCGTCGTGCCATGAGCGGACGACGAACTTGCGTAGCAGCTTTTTCCTGACCCGGCCCTTGCGCAGGCACTCCCTGTACCCGTAGGTCACTCCGCCCCTGAAACAGGCAGAACGTCCCGGCCCCCTGGTCATGCGTCGGCCTTCCTCAGGCGACGCAGCAGAGAGAAGCAATGCTGCTTCTTTCATGTGACAAATTCAGTACCAGTTCGGGTCTTTCTTCAGTTGCTCCATCAACAGGTCCTGCATGCCCTGGTCAGGTTTGCCGAGAAAGCGGTAATCGGCACGTCGCGTCGGCGACTTGTCGGCCGGCAGCCCTGCAGGCACCTGGACCAGCATGGCATAGGCGTCCTTTTTGTCGAAGCTGACGGCCACGATCAGGCGATTGCTCTGGCAAGTGCTGCTGGATTCGCAGAGCGGACCCACCAGGTATTTTTCGCCGTCCTCTTCCACTGCATTCATTTGCTCGGCGTTACCGGACAGGTTCATCACCCATTCCGGCAGGCGTTCTTCCTTTTCCACCGCGCTTTGCCAGGTGTCGTGAAACTGCGGGTCCGCGCTCAGCAACTCGTTGACCCGGGTCTGGCCATCATTGGCAGCCATCGCGAAGGCGCTGCCGCCCAGAAGCAGGGCGGCTGCCAGCGTTTTGAGTGAAACGTTCATCGTCAACCCCGGCCACGACGGCCAAAGAAGAACGAAGCAATGAACATCACCAGGAACACGACAAAGAGAATCTTGGCGATACCCGTGGCGGTGCCCGCGATACCACCGAAGCCCAGTACTGCAGCGATGATGGCAATGATCAGGAATGTGATTGCCCAGCTCAACATGGTGATTCTCCTTACGCTTCTATTTAAAGGTACTGCGGTGATGCAGTTGTCGGCGCAGAGGTGCGCCAAGTTCGTTTGTCAGAACACCCAGCGCTCCTGAGGTGGCATTTCATCCAGGGGCTGAGCCTGGTCGACGTCCATCATGCGCATGGGAGCGCTGTCGGCAGGGGTGCTGTGCACGGCGCTGAAGTGGGTCTGGACCGGATACTGAAACGACACGCGTGGCGCTTCTGGCTGCTGGCTCTGCGTCCAGCGCTGGAACTGCTGGCCGCCGATCAGGGTGATCAGCAGCGCCAGGACCGCGAACAGGCCCTGCTGGATATGCAGTGGCGAGATACGCAATTGGGCGGCACGTTGGCGATTCATCCTGAAGCTCCTCCCACACGGTGGTGATTGTTATTGGGGGGCGTTCGGTTTGCCCCGGATACAACGACTATTGCAGTCGGCATGCCACTTTTTTTGAATGAAAAAATTCAATTAAATCAATGAGTTAAAAATGATAAAACCTGAGGGTCGGACGCATCCTGCACGATGGCCTATTGAGGGTCGTGCGAAATGCACGATAATTTCGTAGGAGCTTTCTTGTTTTTTTTGAATTGCGCAGAGGACGCCGATGTCTGAAAGGAAGGCGGATCAGCCTGAAATTCAGCTAGACGATAAAAAACAACAGAATCAGGCGATTAGCCTTGGCGTGAGTAGATAGTTACTCCGTTGTGGTCGGAATCGGCCAGAATCAACCATGCAACTTGCCCGATTTTTCTGGGACTAACCAAGATCATTCTTTAAGGAGCGTAGGAAAATGGAATCTGCCACCGAGCATCAGGGCCGCATTCTGCTGGTGGACGACGAGTCCGCCATCCTGCGAACGTTCCGGTATTGCCTCGAAGACGAGGGCTACAGCGTCGCCACTGCCAATAGCGCGGCGCAGGCTGACGCGTTGCTGCAACGCCAGGTATTTGACCTGTGTTTCCTCGACCTGCGCCTCGGTGAGGACAACGGACTCGATGTACTGGCGCAAATGCGCATCCAGGCCCCGTGGATGCGGGTGGTGATCGTCACGGCGCACTCGGCCGTGGACACTGCGGTCGACGCGATCCAGGCCGGCGCTGCGGACTACCTGGTCAAACCGTGCAGCCCCGATCAGCTGCGCCTGGCGACCGCCAAGCAACTGGAAGTGCGGCAGCTGTCGGCGCGCCTCGAAGCGCTGGAGGGTGAAGTCCGCAAACCCAAGGACGGCCTGGATTCCCACAGCCCGGCCATGAAAGTGGTGCTCGAGACGGCCCGCCAGGTGGCCAGCACCGATGCCAACATTCTGATTCTTGGCGAGTCCGGCACCGGCAAGGGTGAGCTGTCCCAGGCCATTCACGGGTGGAGCAAACGGGCGAAGAAATCCTGCGTCACCATCAACTGTCCGTCGCTGACGGCCGAATTGATGGAAAGCGAACTCTTCGGACACAGCCGTGGCGCCTTTACCGGTGCCAGCGAAAGCACCCTGGGACGTGTCAACCAGGCCGACGGCGGGACGCTGTTTCTCGATGAGATCGGCGATTTTCCCCTGACGTTGCAACCCAAGTTGCTGCGTTTCATCCAGGACAAGGAATATGAGCGGGTCGGTGATCCGGTCACGCGTCGCGCCGACGTGCGCATTCTGGCGGCCACCAACCTCAACCTCGAAGACATGGTGCGTGACGGGCGTTTCCGTGAGGACTTGCTCTATCGCCTGAACGTCATCACCTTGCACCTGCCTCCGTTGCGTGAGCGTCGGGAGGACATTCTGAACCTGGCAGACCGTTTCCTGGCGCGCTTCGTCAAGGAATATGCGCGTCCGGCACGAGGTTTCAGTGACGAGGCCCGTGAAGCGTTGCTGAGCTATCGCTGGCCGGGGAACATCCGGGAGCTGCGTAACGTGGTGGAGCGGGCGAGCATCATCTGCCCGCAGGAGCGGGTCGAGATCAGTCATCTGGGCATGGCCGAGACACCGGTCAACAACGCGCCGCGCATTGGCGCTGCACTGAGCCTGGATGAACTGGAGAAGGCCCACATCGGCGCTGTGCTCGCCACCGCCGGTACCTTGGACCAGGCCGCCAAGACCCTGGGAATCGATGCATCGACGCTGTATCGCAAGCGCAAGCAGTACAACCTGTGAGTAAGGGTCGATGAAACTGGCGATGAAGTTGCGTACTCGGCTGTTCCTGAGTATTTCCGCACTGATCACCGTCGCGCTGCTGGGTCTGTTGCTCGGGCTGGTCAGCGTGATGCAGATGGCTGGAACCCAGGAAGCGCTGGTGCGCGACAACTTCGTCACCCTGGACCTGGGCCTGAAATTGCGTCAGACCCTGGGCGACCAGCTGATTCTACTGATGGGCGACAAGCCCGACCCCGTGGCATTCGAAGCGTCCAAGCAGCGCTATTTTCAACTGCTGGAGGAGGGCATCGCCCATGATCAGGGTGGAGGGCGCCAGTACGGTTTCCAGCAGGCCAAGAACGATTACCTGGATTTTCTCCAGGCCTTGGGTCGGTCGAGCGATCCATCCCATGTATTGAGTGGCAACGAAGACCTCACCGGAAAATTCAACGTGCTGCGCAACGGGCTGATCACCGAGCACAAGCACGCGCTGGAGAACATCAATGACATGCAGCGCCAGGCCCGGGAGCGGGCGCTGTTGATTGCCGGGCTGATCGGTCTGGTGGGCCTGGCAGTGTTGATCATCGGCTTCGTCACCGCGCAGGCCATCGCCCGGCGTTTCGGTGCGCCCATCGAAGCCCTGGCCAAGGCCGCCGACAATATTGGCCAAGGCAACTTCGAGGTGACGCTGCCCGTGACCTCGGCGGTCGAGATCAATCTACTGACCAAGCGCTTCGGCCTCATGGCCGAGGCACTGCGTCAGCACCAGGCTACCAATGTCGACGAACTGCTTGCCGGTCAGCAACGGTTGCAGGCGGTGCTCGACAGTATCGACGACGGCCTGTTGATGATCGATCGCGATGGCCATCTCGAACACCTCAACCCCGTGGCACAGCGTCAGTTGGGTTGGGATCTCGAGAGCCTGGGTAAAGGTCTCGGCGCGGCGCTTGGCCGCCCGGAGCTGGACCAGCAACTGCAACTGGTGCTGCGCGGCGGCATGCTGGAGCGGGTGCCTGAGGATTTGAGCATCGAGGTCGATGGCGAGTCGCGCGTGCTGACGTACAGCCTGACGCCGGTCAGTCATACCCAGGGCCATATCCTGGGCGCTGTGATGGTGCTGCATGACGTCACCGAGCAGCGCGCCTTCGAGCGGGTGCGCAGCGAATTTGTCTTGCGTGCATCCCATGAATTGCGCACGCCGGTGACCGGGATGCACATGGCGTTCGGGCTGTTTCGCGAACGTGCACATTTCCCTGCGGACTCGCGGGAAGCGGATCTGCTGGACACCGTAAACGAAGAAATGCAGCGTCTGATGCAGCTGATCAACGATCTGTTGAATTTCTCCCGTTATCAGAACGGCCTGCAGAAGCTCACGTTGGCGCCGTGTTCCATCGAGGATCTGCTGGAGCAGGCCCGCGCGCGATTTGCCGACGCGGCGCAAGCGAAGGGCATCGACCTGCAGGTGGAACTGCAGGGGCCGTTGCCCTGGTTGCAGGCCGACCAGCCGCAGCTGGACCGGGTGCTGGACAACCTGATCGACAACGCCCTGCGCCATACCGGCACCGACGGCCAGATCCGCCTGCAGGCGCGACGGCATGCCGAGCGCGTGATCATCAGCGTCGAAGACAATGGTGAGGGCATTGCCTATGGCCAGCAGGGGCGGATCTTCGAGCCGTTCGTGCAGGTCGGGCGCAAGAAGGGCGGCGCAGGGCTTGGCCTGGCGCTGTGCAAGGAAATCGTGCAGTTGCACGGTGGAAGGATGGGGGTTTACTCGCGTCCGGGGCAGGGCACCCAGTTCTACATGGCGCTGACCGTCTGATCCGCTTCAGGCTTCGTCATCGATGCGCCGGGCGGCCAGGCGCCGACCTCGGGTAATCAGCTCGATGAACTGCACGGCGCTCAGGGCATGGGCGAACAACCAGCCCTGGCCGAACTTGACCCCTTCACTGCTCAGGAATGCGGCCTGGGCTTCATGCTCGATGCCTTCGGCAATCACCTTGAGCTGCAGGGCCTGGGCCATGTGGATGATGTGCGGTGCCACGCCGCTGCTGGCGGCGTCATGCCCCAGCGCATCGATGAACGCCTTGTCGATTTTCAGACAGTCCACCGGCAGGGTCTGCAGGTACGCAAGGCTGCAATAGCCGGTGCCAAAGTCGTCGATCAGCACCTGGTGCCCGACATCGCGTAGCGCCTGGAGGTTTCCACGGGCGATCTCCACGTCGATCAGGCCGCGCTCGGTGACTTCAAAGGCGATCTGCCTGGCGGCCACACGATGCAGGGTCAACAGTCGCGCCATCACTTGGCCGATGCGCGGCACCATCACATCACAGGCCGCCAGGTTGACCGAGATGTACAGCTGCGGATTGGCCCGCAGCAAATGACCCAGTTGCTCGAGCAGGCGTTGCAGGACGAAATCGGTCATCTGGCGGATCTGTCCGGTGTTTTCCGCCATCGGAATGAATAGGTCGGGGCTGGTCAGGGTGCCGTCGGGCCGGCGCCAGCGCAGCAACGCTTCGGCGCCGACGCAGTGGCGGTTGTCGAGGTTGAAGATGGGTTGATACAACACCTGCAACTCCCCGCGTCGTATGGCGCCGGCGAGCTCGGCATCCAGCGACTGGCGCTGGCGCACCAGCAGAAACACCATGAACCCCACAAACAGCCCGGCTATCAGGCTGGCCGGCCCCAGCCACCACCACGCGGTGGGTACATGCCGGCCAGTACGCGGGGTGATCAGCACCCATTGGTATTCGGGGCTGTCGGTGGGCATGCGATAAATGAGACGAGTCTGGGTCACTTGCAGGGCATCGCGACTGTCCGGTGGCCAGGCTTCGGTGGGAGGCCAGGCCTGCGCCGTGCCCAGGACCGGAATGGCTCGCTTGCCGTGATCCAGCACCACCAGAAGGCTGCTGCCCGGCGACAGGTCGACCATGTCGGTCAGGTGCCCGCGGGACGTGGCGACGCGAAAGTTGCCACGCCCGAGCATCAGCGCAGCGCGGTTTTCATCGGGTTCGGTGGAGGTGTTCAGCCAATAGCTGTAGGCCGGGTCCTTGATGTCCGGGGGGCGCACCATCGACGGGCCTTCCTGGCGCGGACGGTTGGAGCAGAGCCGCGAACCGTCCATGAACGCAGCTTCGTAGACGAAACGGTAGTTGAAGGTGACCTGTTGCAGGGTGGCGATCATTTCGTCGCTGCACATGCGCAGGGGCTGGGCTTCAAGGTCATCCAGGCTTTCGCGCAATTGCCCGAACAGTTGCTCCAGGCGCGCCAGAAAGCGCTCGCCTTGCGCGTTCATTTCAAGGCTTTCGTTCTGCTCGATCTGATTCAGCGCCACGAACATGCTGCCCGTCATCAGTAATATTGTGCTCAGGACAGCAGCCAGCGTCGCCAATAACCAGGGGCGATAAAACCAGCTACGAAGCGTCTCTCGAGCAGCAGGCATATGGGCATATCCGAAGGATTACCAATGAGTTATAGCTGCTGATTGAGAAAAAGCGCTGACCGTCGGGCGGGCGTCATTATTTTGTCTGATTCAGCACCTGGAGAAGCGCCGCCGTTTGCGCGTCGGGCTGGCCGTCGAAGCGTGACGGACGGAAATGCATCTGGAAGGCAGCGATCACATGATGGGTCGCGACATCCAGCTCGCCAGTTTGTGGCGTGGCATAGCCCAGGCGAGCCAACTGACCCTGGAACCAACTGATGCTCGGCAGTTGTGCGTCGAATTGCGCTTGCTGGCGCGCCACCGCCTGCTCGTTCGGCCAGACGCCCAGACCTTCGGCCGCCAGGCGTTTCCAGGGAAAAAGGGGGCCGGGGTCGAGTTTGCGCAATGGCGCGATATCGCTATGGCCAATGATGCTGCGTGGGTTGATGGCGTAACGTTGGCTGATGTCCTTGAGCAGAACGATCAGCGACTGCACCTGGGCTTCACTGTAGGGATACCAGAGGCGCTTGCCATCCGACATCTCCTTGAATCCGGGGTTGACGATCTCGATGCCGATGGAGCTGGAGTTGAGCCACGTACGGCCCTGCCACTCGCTTTCGCCCGCATGCCATGCCCGCAGGCTTTCATCCATCAATTTGTAGATGGTTGCGTCCTTGTCGTCGCCGATCAGGTAATGGCTGCTGACTTCGCCGTGAGTCAGCAGTTGCAGTGAACGTTCCAGGGACGCAGAGGTGTAATGCACCACCACGAACTGAATGCGGCTGTCGTGATTGGCGGAAGGGTGGCTGGTGTCGAACCGGGGGCCACTGGTGCACCCGGCCAACAGGATCAACGACACGATGAGAGCAAGAAATTTCATGGCAAGAGGCAACGCGCAAGACAGTAATGCAACAGTGTAACGTACTGTCTTGCGCCGTGACCGCCAACCGGGTCCATTTCAACAAAATGGGACAAATGGCCTGTCAGCCCAGTTCGATCCGGTTGCGGCCCGCGTGTTTGGCCCGGTAGAGCGCCTGATCGGCTCTTTTAAGCACCAGATCACTGTGCTCTCCGGGTCTGAATGCGGTCATGCCCATGGAAACGGTGATGGTGACCGGCTCACCCTTGAAGTGAAACGGGCAGGCCTCGATCGATGCGCGCAGTTTCTCCAGCAGCTTTGCTCCAACGGCGGGGACCGTACCGGGCATCAGCATGACGAATTCCTCACCCCCGAACCTGGCAATGAAGTCCGTGCCGCGCAGGCGTTTGCGCAATACGCTGGCGATGATTTTCAGCACCTTGTCCCCCGCCAAGTGACCATATTCATCGTTGATGCGCTTGAAATGATCCAGGTCGAGTATCGCCAGCAACAAGGTGTTGCCATGTTGCTGCCACTGGCTGATTTCATGATCCAGCCGTTCGCTCCAGGCAGCCCGGTTGGGCAGGGTGGTCAGCGGGTCGATCAAGGCTTTCTGGCGCTGCTCCTCAAGGTGCTCGCGGTAGCCCAGGGCCTCCTGCTCCATGTGCGCCACGCGTTCGGCCAGGCCTTTGAGGCGAGCCGCCACTTCCTGCTCGCGTTCGTCGCGCTGCTTGCGGTGCTGGTCCATGGTCCCCAGCAAGCCTTCGAGATGATTCTCCAACACGTGCTTGAGATCTTCGAGGTCCGCCGCGTCCTGCACACTGGTCTGCAGGCCGTCGACCTGCTCGCGGATCTGCGTGTCCATTTCGCGCGCCGCAGACTGGTTGTCCGCGTGGCCATCACTGGCGGCCTTGAGGTTGCTCTGGAATGACTCCAGGCGCTCATTGAGCTGTTGCAGATAGACTTCGAACTCATGCTGGCCGCTGTCGTTGATCGCCAGCATCAGCGTCGCCAGATCGTCGAGGATCGGCAGCAATTCGTACCAGTTCAGACCGTTTTGCAGGCGATCTCGCATGGCTTCGGCTTGCGGGCGATGACGCTCGGGCAAAGACAGATCGTCCAGCAGGCCCAGCAGGGTGTCCTCGATGTGCTTGGCGACGGAACTGTAGGACGGTTCCGGCGAGTCAGGCAGCGCGTAGAGAATATCCTGCTCGGGTTGCTCCGGATCGATAGCGGCCAATGCCTGGGCCATGGCCGGGGGCAGGGGCAGGCAGTCGAGAAAGACCTCAGGGGTCAGTTCGTCCGGGTTGTCTTGCACTGGCGCCTGGGTAGCCGGCGCGACGGCCAACGGTTCTGGTGGCTGCGCTTGCGGTTGCAGAGCTTGCGGGGCCTCGGGAACTGGCTCAGCAGCAGGCGCAGGCTCATGAACCGGCGGAACATAGGCCACGACCGTCTCGGGTGCCGGCATTGCAGGCACTTCTTCGACTGCCTTTGGGGCCGTCTCTCCAGGTTGTTCGAGTGGCGACGCCACGGGAGGCGGTTCAGCCTCCTGTAGGGCTTCGACAGGCGCCTGTGAGCGCGCGGCAGCTGGGGTGTCAGTCGCCTCTTCAATGTCCTCGTCAGGCTGTGCGGTCTGAACGGGTGCCGCCGCAACCGCCGGCGCGGTCTGCTGGGGGGCTTCCTCGCTCTCCCGGTGGCCGAACAAACGCTGCAACAAGCCTGGCCGGCCCGGTTCCACAGGCTGCTCCAGCTGGCTCAAGGCCTTGCCCTGCAGCCCGCTCAGTTCGCTGAGCAGCAGCGGGATCTCGCGTGCCTGGCTGACACGTGCATCCAGTTGTTTGGCGAAGTTCTTCAGCGGTCGGCTGACGTCCCGTGGCAACGGCAAGGTTTGCAGTTGGGTCACCAGCGCGTTCAGCGCGGCGCTGGTCTGGTTGACCCGGGTTTCGCGACGCTGCTCGGAGTCGAGCACGGCTTTTTCCAGTCGAGGCAGCAACGCCGCCAGGCCCGCATCCATTTCATTGCTGCGGATGACGTCGCGCATTTCCTTCATGCACTGGTCGACGGCGCGGTCAGTGCCCTCGGCCGCCAGGGTGCTGCGCACCAGTCCCCGCCGCAGGAGGTCGAGGCGGGCGTCCCAGCGACGCTCGAGCTTTTCCTGTTGTTCGATGCTCTTGAGGTATTTCTCTTTCCAGCGCTGTGTTTCGTCGCTCATTCATCGGTTCCGCGAAGGGCAGGACTCAACGCGGGCAATGCATCGGCCGTGAGCGAACCCGGCAGACGAATCTCTACCGCGACCGGCAGGTGATCGGAAATGGGATGAGCCAGCACTTCGACTTTTTCAAGGGTCAGGGTCGGGCTCAGCAGAATATGGTCCAGACAGCGCTGCGGGCGCCAGCTGGGAAAGGTCGCTTCCAGTTGCGGCGCCAGCAGGCCAAGGTCGCGCAACGGGGAGTTTTGCAGCAGGTCACTGGCGTGGGTGTTCATGTCACCCATCAGCACCTGATGCTTGTAGTCGCCGATCAACTCGCGGATGTAGGCCAGTTGCAGGCTGCGGGTGCGGGCGCCGAGCGCCAGGTGCATCATCACCACCACCAGGGCCTCCGGACCTTCGCCGAAGCGCACAAGGATCGCTCCGCGACCCTTGGGGCCGGGCAGCGGGTGGTCTTCGATGGCCCACGGACGCAGACGGCTGAGCACGCCATTGCTGTGCTGGGCGAAACGCCCCAGGTTGCGATTGAGTTGCTGATACCAGTAGGGGAAGGCTCCGAGCTGGGCCAGGTGCTCCACTTGATTGACGTAGCCGGACCTCAGGCTGCCGCCATCGGCTTCCTGCAGGGCGACCAGGTCGAAGTCGCCGAGCAGGTTGCCGATTTTCTGCAGGTTGTCGGCGCGCCCGGTGTGCGGCAACAGATGTTGCCAGCCTCGGGTCAGGTAGTGCCGATAGCGCTCAGTGCTGATGCCCACCTGGATGTTGAAGCTGAGCAGGCGCAGACGGCTGTCCGGGGGCAGGCCCGTCGATTCCAGGTGATGATCGTTGACCTGCGGATCGTGCAGGCCAACGACGCGTTCAGTTCCCCAGCGGCGCATGGCAGTCGCCGCGCTTAGTTGGAGGCAGCCTTGTTAGCCGCTCGCTCTTTGTCGACCAGTTGGTCGGCCAGCTTCAGGGCATTTTCGGCACCGCCGGCAGAGCCGATATCAAAGCGATACTTACCGTTGACGATCATGGTTGGAACGCCGGTGATTTCATATTTTTTGGCCAGTTCACGGGCCTGGACGATCTTGCCCTTGATGGCGAAGGAGTCGAAGGTCGCCAGGAACTTGTCCTTGTCGACGCCCTGGGTGGCCAGGAAGTCGGCCATTTCGTTCTTGTCGACGAGCTTCTTGTGCTCTTTCTGGATCGCATTGAACACCGCAGCGTGGACCTTGTGCTCGACGCCCATGGCTTCCAGGGTCAGGAACATCTGGCCGTGTGCATCCCATGGGCCGCCGAACATGGCCGGGATACGCACGAAGTTGACGTCGGAAGGCAGTTTTTCGACCCAGGGATTGATCACCGGCTCAAAGGCGTAGCAATGCGGGCAGCCGTACCAGAACAGCTCCACCACTTCGATTTTGCCAGGCACGGCAACCGCCACCGGGTTGGCCAGTTCGACGTAGGGGGCGGTAGGTGTTTCGGCGGCTTGTGCAGTCATGCCGAACAGGCTGGCAGCGACGAATGCGGCGCTGATGATCAGATTACGCATGCTTTACTCCTGGACAAATGGGGTCGCCTCGCGCGACCTGTTTTCAGACAGGTCATGGCGGGCTTGAGTTCTGTAGTGTACCGGCAGCGGCCACAAAAAAGGGCGGCCTGAGCCACCCTTTTTATACTTGCCGCGACAGATTAATGGAGCGTTAACGTGACAGGAGGTGTATCGCCTGTGCGCCGCCCGATCCGTCGCTCTTAGTGCAGGCCTTGAATGTAGCTGGACACCGCAGCGATGTCTTCGTCGCTCATGCGCTTGGCGATGCTCTGCATGGGTTTGGCGTCGCCGTCGTTGGTGCGGCCGCCTTCTTCCTTGCGGAAATCGGTCAGCTGCTTGGTCACGTACTGAGCGTGCTGGCCGCCCAGGTGCGGGAAGCCGGCCGCCGCGTTGCCCGCGCCGTTGGGGGCGTGACAGCCCGTGCAGGCTGGCAGGCCCTTGGCCAGGTCGCCACCACGGAACAACGCTTCACCGCGAGCCACGATCTTCGGATCGGCGGCGCCAACGCTGCCTTTCTGGCTGGCGAAGTAGGCGGCGATATCGGCCAGGTCCTGATCGCTCAGGTTGGTCAGCAGCCCGGTCATTTCCAGTACCGTGCGTTTGCCGGACTTGATGTCGTGCAGCTGCTTGTTCAGATAACGTTCGCCCTGACCTGCCAGTTTCGGAAAGTTAGGCGCCATGCTATTGCCATCCGGGCCATGACAGGCGCCACATACGGCGGCTTTCGCCTGACCCGCTGTTGCGTCACCTGCAGCATGGGCTATGCCGGAGATCCCCACGGTCAACAGCAGACTCACGATCAATTTGTTCATCAGCTAATCCAACTACGGCTAAGGGTTAAAGAGTTATGGACCGGGATCACTCGCTCATCCACTGGATGACGGTTCGGTAATCCTCGGCACTGCAGTCCATGCACAAACCACGCGGCGGCATCGCCTTGAAACCCTGGGTCACGTGTTGCACCAGCGTCTCCATACCTTTCGCCAACCTCGGCGTCCAAGCCTCCCGATCGCCTTTTCGGGGCGCCAAGGGAAGTTGGCCGGAATGACAGGCACCACAAACACGGTTGTACACAGCTTCCGGATCCTGTGTAGCCTGAGCGCTGTAAAGCGGAATCAAGACACCGGCAGCTAGCAGCCATTTCGTCATAAAACGACCTTTTCAGGGTTGAGAGCGTTCTGCGTTCTAATGCGCAATCAAGGTCAATCGCTCTCGTGAACTTCATCCTACGCTGGGACAAAGCGCACACAAAATCTGCGGCATTATATACTGGCGCTACTGAAACGGAAACGACACCGCTTGCCGCGTCCATTCCCGGCGCCGCCCACATCGGAAATCCCATGCAACTCAAGAACCCCATCCTCGGCCTGTGCCAACAGTCCACCTTCATGCTAAGCGCTGCCAAAGTCGACCAATGTCCCGACGACGAAGGCTTTGAAGTGGCCTTCGCCGGGCGTTCCAATGCCGGTAAATCCAGCGCGTTGAACACCCTGACGCATGCCAGCCTGGCGCGGACTTCGAAGACCCCGGGTCGCACGCAACTCCTCAACTTTTTCAAGCTAGACGATGATCGTCGTCTGGTCGACCTGCCCGGCTATGGATATGCAAAAGTGCCCATCCCGCTGAAGCAGCACTGGCAGCGCCACCTGGAAGCGTATCTGGGTGGGCGCGAAAGTTTGAAAGGCCTGATTCTGATGATGGACATCCGTCATCCAATGACCGACTTCGACCTGCTCATGCTCGACTGGGCTGTGGCCAGCGGCATGCCGATGCACATTCTGCTGACCAAGGCGGACAAGCTGACCTACGGCGCGGCGAAAAACGTATTGCTCAAGGTCCAGTCCGAGATTCGCAAAGGCTGGGGCGAGGCGATCACCATCCAGCTTTTTTCGGCGCCCAAACGCATGGGTCTGGAAGAGGCCTACACTGTACTGGCCGGCTGGCTGGAGCTGGCGGACAAGGGTGCGGAAATCGCCGAGCAGTAAATCGCAGGCAAAAAAAACCCCGGACTTCTTATGGGGAGGGGGAAGTTCCGGGGTTCAAGTTCCGGACCGCTAGGGCGGGGTCCAGATATCTGCCAACACTTAACACAACATAGGAGCAATGAACGGCTTCACCAGCCATTCAGTTACTCTGAGTCGTGTTTCACGGGTTTAGTTCCGGACGTTCAAAAACCATTTGAAATAAGCCGGTTCGATTTCCGAAATAAGTGGTTTCTGAAATGGCCGCGACACTATGCCGCGGCAGAAAAACTTCCCTGCGGAGTGGGCCGGCTCGCGAAGATGTGTCGGTCGACATGACCGTCACTGACGCACCTTCGCGAGCGATCCCGCTCCTGCAGCAGGCTCAGTGGGCCTCATCCCAGTTGTTGCCCACGCCAACCTCCACCAGCAACGGCACGTCTAGCTTCGCGGCGTTGCTCATGTGCTGGCGGATTTCCTCGCGAACCTGATCGACCAGGTCCTCGCGCACCTCCAGCACCAGTTCATCGTGCACCTGCAGGATGACCTTGGCGTCCAGGCCCGAGTTCGTCAGCCAGTTATCCACAGCCACCATGGCTTTCTTGATGATGTCCGCCGCGGTGCCTTGCATCGGCGCGTTGATCGCGGTGCGTTCGGCGCCTTTGCGCAGGGCCGGGTTTTTCGCATTGATGTCCGGCAGGTACAGGCGCCGGCCGAAGATGGTTTCGACGAAGCCTTGTTCGGCCGCCTGGGCGCGGGTGCGCTCCATGTACTCGAGGACGCCCGGGTAACGGGCGAAATAGCGGTCGATATAAGCCTGGGACTGCTTGCGGTCGACGCCAATCTGCTTGGCCAGGCCAAACGCGCTCATGCCGTAGATCAAGCCAAAGTTGATCGCCTTGGCGCTGCGCCGCTGATCGGTGGTGACCTGTGCCAGGTCGACGCCGAACACTTCGGCGGCGGTGGCCTTGTGCACGTCCAGGTCATTGCGGAAGGCGTGCAACAAACCTTCATCCCTGGCCAGGTGCGCCATGATCCGCAGTTCGATTTGCGAGTAGTCCGCCGCCAGCAGTTTGTAGCCTTTTGGGGCAACGAACGCCTGACGAATCCGACGGCCTTCGGCCGTGCGGATCGGAATGTTCTGCAGGTTGGGATCACTGGACGACAAGCGCCCGGTCGCCGCGACGGCCTGGTGGTAGGAGGTGTGGATCCGCCCGGTGCGCGGGTTGATCTGTTCCGGCAGGCGATCGGTGTAGGTGCTTTTCAGTTTGCTCATCGAGCGGTATTGCATCAGCACCTTGGGCAGCGGGTAATCCTGCTCGGCGAGTTCCGCCAGCACCGCTTCGGCCGTCGAGGCCTGGCCCTTGGCGGTTTTGCTGAGGATCGGCAGACCCAGCTTTTCGTACAGGATGACGCCCAGTTGCTTCGGCGAGCCGAGGTTGAACTCCTCGCCGGCGATGGCGAACGCTTCACGTTCCAGCGCGACCATTTTCTCGCCCAGTTCGACGCTCTGGATCCCCAGCAGGTTGGCATCGACCAGCGCGCCCTGGCGTTCGATCCGCGCGAGCACCGGCACCAGCGGCATTTCGATGTCGCTCAGTACTTTGCCCAGGCTTGGAATGGCGTTGAGCTTTTCCTGCAGGGTCTGATGCAAGCGCAACGTCACGTCAGCGTCTTCGGCGGCGTAGGGCCCGGCCAGTTCCAGAGCGATCTGGTCGAAGGTCAGCTGCTTGGCGCCCTTGCCGGCGATGTCCTGAAAGCCGATGGTGGTGTGGTTCAGGTACTTCAGCGCCAGGCTGTCCATGTCGTGACGGGTGGCAGTGGAGTCCAGCACATAGGACTCGAGCATGGTGTCGAAGGCGATGCCCTGCACATGGATGCCGTCGTTCGGGTCGCCGCCGATGGCACAGTTGGCCAGGATGTTCATGTCGTACTTCGCGTGCTGGCCGACCTTGAGTTTGTTCGGGTCTTCCAGGATCGGTTTCAGTGCGCGCAGCACGGTGTCACGATCCAGCTGATCCGGCACGCCCATGTAGGAATGGGTCAGCGGGATGTAGGCCGCTTCGTTGGCCTTGACCGCGAACGAGAGGCCGACCAGTTGTGCCTGCTGCGCATCCAGGCCGGTGGTTTCGGTATCGAAGGCAAACAGGCTGGCGTCGTTGAGCTTCTTCAGCCACAGGTCGAAATCGGCCTGGGTCAGGATCGTGGTGTATTGGCGTTCGGTCTCGCCGGCCGCTTCTTCGACCACGGGCGCGGACACTTCCTGGCCGGAGCGCTTGGCATCGCGCTGGTTCTCTTCGAACCAGCTCTTGAACTCCAGCAAGGTATAGAGCTCGGCAAGTGCGTCGTGATCAGGCGGTCCCATCTGCAGATCGTCGAGGCCGATGTCCAGCGGCACGTCGATCTTGATCGTCGCCAGTTGATAGGAGAGAAACGCCATCTCCTTGTGCTCTTCGAGCTTGGCCGGCAGCGTTTTCGCACCACGGATCGGCAGGGTCGGGACGATGTCCAACTGCGCGTACAGCTCGGTCAGACCGCCGTTCACCCCCACCAGCAGGCCGGAAGCGGTCTTCGGACCGATGCCCGGAACGCCCGGGATGTTGTCGGAAGAGTCGCCCATCAGCGCCAGGTAATCGATTATCTGCTCGGGAGCGACGCCGAATTTCTCCTTCACGCCTTCCACGTCCAGTGCGCTACCGGTCATGGTGTTGACCAAGGTAATGTGGCCGTCGACCAATTGCGCCATGTCCTTGTCGCCGGTGGAGATGATCACCGGGCGGTCGGCCGCCGCGCTACTGCGGGCCAGGGTGCCGATCACGTCATCGGCCTCGACGCCGTCGACGCACAGCAATGGAAAACCCAGCGCCTTGACGCTGTCGTGCAGCGGCTGGATCTGTACCCGCATGTCGTCGGGCATGCTGGGGCGGTTGGCCTTGTACTCGGCGTACATTTCATCGCGAAATGTCCCGCCCTTGGCGTCGAACACCACGGCGAAGGGGCTGTCCGGGTACTGCTTGCGCAGACTCTTGAGCATGTTCAACACGCCTTTGACCGCTCCGGTCGGCAGGCCTTTGGAGGTGGTCAGCGGTGGCAGGGCGTGGAAGGCCCGGTACAGATAAGAAGAACCGTCCACCAGGACGAGGGGGGCTTGGCTCATGAGCAGGATCAACCTTTTCGGCGGGTCCGGCGCTAGAATAGCGGGACCGTTGACGACAAAGGGACAAGGTTATCATGCGTACACTAAATCGCCTGTTGCTGGCTGGCTTGTTTGCAATTGCACCGCTGGCCGTGATGGCCGCGGATGATGCGCCATCGCCGGAACCGGATGTGACCATCCGTACCGAAGGCGATAACACGATCAAGGAATACCGCCAGAATGGTTTCCTGTACGCCATCCAGGTGACGCCGAAGGGCGGCAAGCCGTACTTTCTGGTGCGCGCCGATGGATCGGACGGTAACTTCATCCGCTCGGATCAGCCGGATATGCTGATTCCGGCGTGGAAGATTTTCGAATGGAAGTAATTTCTTAATTTCAATTGGCGCCCGCTCCCTGGCGGCGCCCGTACTGGCAGTTAAAACATGTCTGTGTTCACCCCGCTGGCTCGGCCCGAGCTGGAAACCTTTCTCGCCCCTTACGGGCTCGGCCGCCTGCTCGATTTCCAGGGGATTGCCGCCGGTAGCGAAAACACCAATTTCTTCATCAGCCTGGAACAGGGCGAATTCGTCCTGACCCTGGTCGAGCGGGGGCCGGTGCAGGAGATGCCGTTCTTCATCGAGCTGCTGGATGTGCTGCACGAGGCCAACCTGCCGGTGCCTTACGCGTTGCGCACCACCGACGGCGTCGCCTTGCGCGAACTGGCCGGCAAGCCTGCGCTGCTGCAACCGCGCCTGGCCGGCAAGCACATCAAGCAGGCCAACGCCCAGCATTGCACCCAGGTGGGTGAGTTGCTCGGCCATCTGCACCTGGCGACCCAGGCCAACATGATCAAGCGCAAGACCGATCGAGGCCTGGACTGGATGCTGGAAGAGGGCGCGCAGTTTCTTTCGCACCTCGATGCCGGGCAGAAAGACCTGCTGGAGCGGGCGCTGGATGAAATCACCCGGCAGAAAGAGAAAATCCTGGCGCTGCCACGCGCCAACATCCACGCCGACCTGTTCCGTGACAACGCGATGTTCGAAGGCACGCACCTGACCGGTTTGATCGACTTCTACAACGCGTGCTCGGGGCCGATGCTCTATGACGTGGCGATTGCGCTGAACGACTGGTGTTCGGATGACGCCGGCCTGATCGATGGGCCACGGGCCCGTGCGTTGCTCGGCGCGTATGCAGCGCTGCGGCCGTTCACCGCTGCCGAAGCGGAGCTGTGGCCGACCATGCTGCGTGTGGCGTGCGTGCGGTTCTGGTTATCGCGCTTGATTGCGGCGCAGTCATTCGCCGGGCAGGACGTGCTGATTCACGATCCGATGGAATTCCAGTTGCGATTGGCGCAGCGGCAGAAGGTCAGTACGCCACTGCCTTTTGCCCTCTAAAAGCATCGCGAGCAGGCTCGCTCGCACATTGGATCTTTAGTGCGAATGAAATCCTCTGTGGGAGCGAGCCTGCTCGCGATAAGGTCACCTCAATTTTTGATCAAAGCGACTCCAGACACCCCGCCAGGTCATTCCCCAATTTCTCCAGCACCTGCTCATAGCCCTGGGCCGTGGCCGGGGTGTAACCGCCCAGCGCATCCAGCTCCGCCAGCTTCACCGGTAAGCCGGCCACCAGTGTCTCCGCCAGGCGCGGGCGCAACGGTGGCTCGCTGAACACGCAGGTCTTGCCGACTTCCTGCAGGCGAGTGCGCATGGCTGCGACGTGCTGGGCACCGGGCTGCACTTCAGCGGCGACACTGAAAACGCCGGTGTGCTTCAGGCCGTAGGCGTCTTCGAAGTAGTCGAACGCTTCATGAAAAACGAAATACGGTTTGCCGGCGATGCCCGCCAGGCGCGCCTTCAGGCGCAGGTCCAGCGCATCCAGACGCTCATCGAACGCCTTGAGATTGCTCTGGTAGCGCGGCGCATTTTCCGGATCGGCTGCACTCAGGTCGGCGGCCATTTTCGCCGCAATCACCCGGGCATTCACGGGCGATAACCACAGGTGGGCGTCCAGGCTGCCCGGGCGGTGGTCGTGGTCATGCTCGTCGGCTTCTTCGGCGTGGGAATGGCTGTCCTCGGCAAAACGGCGCAGTTTCAGCCCCGGCAGATCCTGCACGGCGACGCTCGGCAACGTACGCCCCTTCAACACGCGAGGCAGGAAACCTTCCATGTCCGGACCGATCCAGTAAACCAGGTCCACGGATTGCACCTTCCGTACGTCGGATGGGCGCAGTGCGTAATTATGCGGTGAAGCGCCGGGCGGCAGCAGCACCTCGGGGATCGCCACGCCGTCCTGCACCGCAGCGGCAATCAGCTGCAGCGGCTTGATGCTGGTGAGGACTTTGACGTCGGCCTGGGCCGAGCCGATGAGCAGGAAACTTGCGACGAATGCGACAAAGATGGAAAAAAGTCGGGACACGATGACCACTCAAGGAGGTAAGAACGGGTAACATAATAACGTCTCTCACAAAACTCGTCGCCGCTCATGCCTATCACACCGATTGCCAGCCGTCCCCACGACCACTCTCATTGCGTTCACAGCGCCCTGTCTGAGGCCGATGCCCTGTGTGCGCGTCAAGGCTTGCGCCTGACTGCGCTGCGCCGGCGAGTGCTGGAACTGGTATGGCAAAGCCACAAGCCATTGGGTGCCTACGACATCCTGGCGGTGCTCAGTGACCAGGACGGCCGCCGCGCCGCGCCCCCGACCGTGTATCGCGCGCTGGATTTCCTGCTGGAAAACGGCCTGGTGCACCGGATCTCATCGCTCAACGCTTTCGTCGGCTGCAATCACCCGGAGCATGCGCACCAGGGGCAATTCCTCATTTGCCGCGAATGCCATGCCGCCATTGAGCTTGAACAGAAATCCATCAGCGACGCGATCGTCGGCAGCGCCAGGGATGTCGGTTTCGTCGTCGAAGGCCAGACGGTTGAAGTCGTCGGCCTGTGCTCGGGTTGCCAGGGGGCTTGATGAGCAACGCGCTGATCCGCCTCGAGCAGGTGGCCGTCACCTTCGCCGGGCAAAAGGTGCTGGATAACATCGAACTGAGCGTCGAGCCGGGGCAGATCGTGACCCTGATCGGCCCCAACGGTGCGGGCAAGACCACGCTGGTGCGGGCCGTGCTCGGCTTGTTGAAGCCCGACACCGGCAGCGTCTGGCGCAAGCCGAAGCTGCGGGTCGGGTACATGCCGCAAAAGCTGCATGTCGACCCCACTCTGCCATTATCGGTGCTGCGTTTTTTGCGCCTGGTGCCCGGAGTGGATCGCCCTCGCGCCTTGGCGGCGCTCAAGGAAGTCGGCGCCGAGCAGGTGATCGACAGCCCGGTGCAAAGCGTTTCCGGCGGCGAAATGCAGCGGGTGCTGCTGGCCCGGGCGCTGTTGCGCGAACCCGAATTGCTGGTGCTCGACGAGCCGGTGCAGGGCGTCGACGTCGCGGGCCAGGCTGAGCTGTACAGCCTGATTACCCGTCTGCGCGACCGCCACGGCTGCGGCGTGTTGATGGTGTCCCATGATTTGCACCTGGTCATGAGCACCACTGATCAGGTGGTGTGCCTCAACCGTCACGTCTGCTGTTCCGGGCACCCCGAGCAGGTCAGTGGCGATCCGGCGTTCGTCGAGCTGTTCGGCAAGAACGCCCCGAGCCTGGCGATTTACCACCATCATCACGACCACGCCCACGACTTGCATGGCTCGGTTGTCACCGCGTCCTCGGCGGTCCAACCCCACGTTCACGGAGATGGCTGCAAGCATGGCTGATTTTCTGCTCTATGCCCTGCTTGCAGGTCTGGCTCTGGCGCTGGTGGCAGGGCCGTTGGGCTCTTTCGTGGTCTGGCGGCGCATGGCTTATTTCGGCGATACCCTGTCCCACGCAGCGTTGCTCGGCGTGGCGCTGGGCTTCCTGCTGGATGTCAGCCCGACGGTGGCGGTGACCGTCGGCTGCCTGCTGTTGGCGGTGCTGCTGGTGACGCTGCAACAGCGCCAGCCATTGGCGTCGGACACACTGTTGGGAATTCTCGCACCGAGCACGCTCTCACTCGGTCTGGTCGTACTAAGCTTCATGCACGAAGTGCGGATCGACCTGATGGCGTATCTGTTCGGCGACCTGCTGGCGATCAGTCCCACCGACCTGGCGTGGATTCTCGGCGGCAGTGCAGCGGTGCTGGTGTTGTTGGTGACGCTGTGGCGGCCCTTGCTGGCGATCACGGTGCATGAAGAACTGGCCCGCGTGGAAGGTTTGCCGGTGCCGGCGCTGCGCATGACCCTGATGTTGCTGATCGCCGTGGTGATTGCCGTGGCGATGAAAATCGTCGGTGTGTTGCTAATTACGTCACTGCTGATCATTCCCGCGGCTGCGGCACAACGTCACGCCCGTTCACCGGAGCAGATGGCGCTGGGCGCGAGCCTGCTGGGCATGCTCGCGGTGTGTGGCGGGCTGGCGTTGTCCTGGTTCAAGGACACCCCGGCGGGCCCGTCAATCGTGGTGACGGCCGCCGCACTGTTTCTGCTGAGTTTTGTCCTGCCCCGTCGAGGGGTGTAGACTTGCTCGTTTTTTGCGCAAATAGAGAGTCGCAGGAATGAAGCCGTTCGCCTCCCGTTATCTGCTCCTTGTCGCGTTTTCGCTGCTACTGGGTGCCTGCCAAAGCACGCCGCCGGCGGCCACAGAGGCCACTGATGCGCGGGCTGCGGCCATCGCACAGCTTGAGCAAAGCCTTGCCAGCAGCGAACTGGCCACCGCCGAAGGCCAGTTGGCAGCTTTGCAGGCCGAATCACCCAACGATCAATCCCTTGAGCAGTACCAGCGGCAATTGGCCGAAGCCTACTTGCGTCGTAGCCAGATCGTGCTGCAGAAGGGCGATGTGAACGCCGCCGCCACCGCCCTGAGCCGCGCACGGGTGCTGATGCCCAAGGCACCGGCGCTGACCGGCGGGGTCAACAACGCCATCGTCAATGCGCGCAAGGCCGAGCTGGATAAAGCCGAAGCGGCGCTCAAGGCCGCTGAAGCCAAGCCGGCGGCCAAAGTGATCGACCCGACGGCCGAAAGTACCACTGTCGCGCTGAACTTGAGCGATATGGGCAAGCTGCGCCGGCAACTGGACGCCATCGCCGCCGACACGGTGAATTATCAATGTGATGTGAGCATTCAGGTGCCACGCACCGACGATTATCCTTGGCTGGCAACCTTGTTGACCAAGCGGGTGAACAAACTGGATGCGAATTTTGACCTGAACCTGTACAAGCAGATTCTGCGCACCGTGCCGGCGCAGATCGTGCTGAGTCCGCGTAAGCCTTAACAGCAATCGCGAGCAGGCTCGCTCCCACAGGGATCATTGGTGTTCACACAATGTGTGTTTCAACCAAGACTTGTGGGAGCGAGCCTGCTCGCGATAGCGGCCTGACCAGCTAGATTTGTCTCAAGCCGGAACCGCCTTGGCCTTGGGCTCTCGATCCCACACCCGATGCTGCGCAATGGCTGCGAAGAACGGCTGGGTCAACTTGGCATCTTTCCCAACGATCAGCCCCGCATCAGCCTCCAGCTTCAACACATCCAGCAACTGTTTTGCCTCGCCGTGCAGGGCAATCGCTTTCAGGTGTTTGTACGCCTCAAGCACGTAGTGCAACGCCACACCATCGCCGCTCAACGCCTTGATCGACTCCGCGCCACCGGGCACGAACACCGCATCGAACGCGATCGACGGCATCCCTTCCATGGAAGCGTCCACCGGCAAGGCCTTGCCATTCGCCGTCTTGACCGGCGCAGACGTCGGGCCGAGCAGTTTGGCGTGCGCGCCTTCGGCTTCCAGTGCCTTCTTCATCGCATCGATCGCTGCGCCATCGACCCCATCGGCCGCCAGGATCGCGACTTTTCGGGTTTTGATATCGCCCGGCAACAGGTTGGCCTGGCTCAGGGCCGGTGAGCGTTCCAGGGACGTCTTCGGTACCTCCACCGTCCCGGCTTTCGGTGCCGGCAAACCGAGGTTCTGCGCGACACGTCCGGCCAGCTCCAGGTCGATGTTGGCGAGGATCTCGTTCACTTCCCGCGCCCGGATGAACTCGCGCTCGACCTTGCCCAGCTCAAAGCTGTAAGCGGCAATGATGTGCTCTTTTTCGTGGGGGCTCATGCTGTTGAAGAACAACCGCGCCTGGGAGAAGTGATCGCCAAACGACTCGCTGCGCTGACGGATCTTGGCCGCGTCGATGCGCTCAGGGTAGGACTCGAATCCACCGTCCTGGGCGGCAGGCGGGGTTTCTTTCGGCCAGCCGCCGTCGATGGAGTTCGGCTCGTAGGACGCGCGACCCTTATCGATGGTGGTGCGGTGCAGTGCGTCACGTTGGCCATTGTGGAACGGTGCCACCGGACGGTTGATCGGGATTTCGTGAAAGTTCGGCCCACCGAGTCGGCTGATTTGCGTATCGGTGTAGGAAAACAGTCGGCCTTGCAGCAACGGGTCATTGGAGAAATCGATACCGGGAACGATGTGTCCTGGACAGAACGCGACCTGCTCGACTTCGGCGAAGAAGTTGTCCGGGTTGCGGTTGAGCACCATTTTGCCCAGCGGCGTGATCGGAACGGTTTCCTCGGGAATGAGTTTGGTCGGGTCGAGAATGTCGAAATCGAAGGCGTGTTCGTTTTCTTCCTCGATCACTTGTACGCCCAGTTCCCATTCGGGGTAGTCGCCCATTTCGATGGCTTCCCACAGATCGCGCCGATGGTAGTCGGTGTCCTTGCCGGCGAGTTTCTGTGCTTCGTCCCACACCAGCGAGCAGGTGCCAGCCGTCGGGCGCCAATGGAACTTGACGAACCTGGATTTGCCCTCGGCATTGATCAGCCGGAAGGTGTGCACGCCAAAGCCCTGCATGCTGCGCAGGCTTTTCGGGATCGCCCGGTCGGACATGGCCCAGATCACCATGTGCGCCGACTCCGGTACCAGCGACACGAAATCCCAGAAGGTGTCATGGGCCGAGCCGCCCGTGGGAATCTCGTTGTGTGGCTCGGGTTTCACCGCGTGGACGAAGTCGGGGAACTTGATCGCGTCCTGGATGAAGAACACGGGCATGTTGTTGCCCACCAGGTCGAAGTTGCCTTCGTCGGTGAAGAACTTCACGGCGAAACCACGTACGTCGCGCACGGTGTCGCCCGACCCGCGAGGGCCTTGCACCGTGGAAAATCGTACGAAAACCGGGGTTTTCTTGCCTGGGTCCTGCAGGAAACCTGCCTTGGTCAACACCGAATGGTTTTCGTAGGACTGGAAGAAGCCATGGGCGCCGGTTCCGCGAGCGTGGACAATGCGCTCCGGGATGCGCTCATGGTCAAAGTGCGTGATTTTCTCACGCATGATGAAGTCTTCCAGCAACGACGGCCCGCGGGCGCCGACCTTCAGCGTGTTCTGGTTGTCCGACACCTTGACGCCCTGGTTGGTGCGCAGGGCCTGATCGGTGGCGTCGGAACGGAATGTTTCCAGGCTGTCGAGCTTGGTATTGGTGTTGCCTCGGTCCAGGGTGTCGGTCCCGGCCAATGCGCTCTTCGTGGCGCCAGGCTTCTTGATACTCATCAGTCGTAAACTCCTCGTCGGACGTGGGAAAATGCGTCCAGGCACGGCACCTGGCGATCGTCGAGTTGCCTAATGAGTGACTGACGGGGGCTTCCAACCGTTCCTTTTTTATGACTTTCGGTCGCGTTATTGCCAAATCGAAGGTTGATTGCCGAATAAATGCTAATAACCTCTATACGGACAGGCTAAAATGCGCGCCCGGCTAACCGCTGATCTTTTTCCAACGCGCCCCACAAGGTTCGCTACGTGATCGAGTTTCAAAACGTCCATAAAACCTACCGCGTCGCCGGTAAGGATATCCCCGCCCTGCACCCGACCAGTCTGACGATTGAGAACGGTCAGGTCTTCGGCCTGATCGGTCATTCCGGTGCGGGAAAAAGTACCCTGCTGCGTCTGATCAATCGCCTGGAGAACACCACTGGCGGCAAGATCATTGTCGACGGCGAAGAAGTGACGGCGCTCGACGCCAATGGCTTGCGCCGCTTTCGCCAACAGGTCGGGATGATTTTCCAGCACTTCAACCTGCTGGCTTCCAAGACCGTGGCCGACAATGTCGCGCTGCCGCTGACCCTGGCCGGCGAGCTGTCGCGTGGCGAGATCGACCAGCGTGTCGCCGAACTGCTGGCGCGGGTGGGGTTGTCCGACCATGCGAAAAAGTACCCGGCGCAGTTGTCCGGTGGCCAGAAGCAGCGCGTCGGCATTGCCCGCGCTCTGGCGACCAAGCCGAAAATTCTGCTGTGCGATGAGGCGACCAGCGCCCTGGACCCGCAAACCACGGCGTCGGTCCTGCAGTTGCTGGCCGAGATCAACCGTGAGCTGAAGCTGACCATCGTCCTGATTACCCACGAGATGGATGTGATCCGTCGGGTCTGCGACCAGGTGGCGGTGATGGATGCGGGTGTGATCGTCGAGCAAGGCTCCGTGGCCGAGGTGTTCCTGCACCCCAAGCACCCGACCACCAAGCGCTTCGTCCAGGAAAGCGAACAGATCGACGAAAGCGAGCAACGCGATGATTTCGCCCATGTGCCGGGCCGCATCGTGCGCCTGACCTTCCAGGGCGACGCCACCTATGCGCCGTTGCTGGGCACCGTCGCCCGCGAAACAGGCGTGGACTACAGCATCCTGGCCGGTCGTATCGACCGCATCAAAGACATCCCCTACGGGCAACTGACCCTGGCGGTCACCGGTGGCGACATGGAGGCGGCGTTTGCCCGTTTCACCGCCGCTGACGTCCACATGGAGGTGCTGCGCTGATGGAAGCCCTGACAAGTTTCTTCGTTAATATCGACTGGTTCGAAATCTGGCTGGCCACCGGCGATACCCTGCTGATGCTCGGCGGTTCGCTGCTGTTCACCGTGCTCCTTGGGCTGCCGTTGGGCGTGTTGCTGTTCCTCTGCAGCCCGCGCCAATTGCTCGAGGCCAAGGGCATCTACGCGATGCTGTCGTTGATGGTGAACATCCTGCGTTCGCTGCCTTTCATTATTCTGCTGATCGTGATGATTCCGTTCACCGTGCTGATCACCGGCACCTCGCTGGGCGTCGCCGGTGCGATTCCGCCATTGGTGGTGGGGGCCACGCCGTTCTTTGCGCGGCTGGTGGAAACCGCCCTGCGCGAAGTGGATCGCGGCATCATCGAAGCGACCCAGTCCATGGGCGCCACCACTCGCCAGATCATCACCAATGCCTTGCTGCCAGAAGCCCGTCCGGGCATCTTTGCGGCGATTACGGTGACAGCGATTACACTGGTGTCCTACACGGCCATGGCCGGTGTGGTGGGCGCAGGGGGGCTCGGCGACCTGGCGATCCGTTTCGGTTACCAGCGTTTCCAGACCGACGTGATGGTGGTCACCGTGGTGTTGCTGCTGGTACTGGTTCAAGTGTTGCAAACGGTTGGCGACAAGCTGGTCGTGCATTTTTCCCGCAAGTAAGCGGGTACTGACAAGGAATTAGCTGAATGAAAAAACTACTCGTCGCGTTCGCTGCCGTTGCAGCCTTTTCCGCCCACGCCGACACCCTGACCGTGGCGGCCACTCCGGTGCCGCACGCAGAAATCCTCGAATTCGTGAAGCCAGTGCTGGCCAAGGAAGGCGTGGACCTGAAGGTCAAGGTCTTCACCGACTACATTCAGCCGAACGTGCAAGTGGCCGAGAAGCGCCTGGACGCCAACTTCTTCCAGCACCAGCCGTACCTCGATGAGTTCAACAAGGCCAAGGGCACGGACCTGGTGTCGGTTGCCGGCGTGCACCTGGAGCCCCTGGGCGCCTACTCCAGCAAGTACAAGAAGCTGGAGGAGCTGCCGGGCGGCGCCAACGTGGTGATTCCGAACGACGCCACCAACGGCGGCCGTGCACTGTTGCTGCTGGCCAAGGCGGGCCTGATCAAGCTGAAGGATTCGAACAACATCCTCTCGACGGTCAAGGACATCACCGAGAACACCCGGGACCTGAAATTCCGCGAACTGGAAGCCGCGACCATCCCTCGCGTGCTGACCCAGGTCGACCTCGCGCTGATCAACACCAACTACGCGCTGGAAGCCAAGCTCGATCCTTCCAAAGACGCGCTGGTCATCGAAGGCAGCGACTCGCCTTACGTGAACATCCTGGTGGCCCGTCCGGACGACAAGGACAGCGAAGACATGAAGAAACTGGTTGCCGCGCTGCACAGCCCGGAAGTGAAGGCCTTCATCATCGAGAAGTACAAAGGCGCGGTAGTGCCGGCGTTCTGATTGCGAATGCAATGAAAAAGGGAGGCCAATGGGCCTCCCTTTTTTGTGCCTGAAACTATTTCCGCTTGAGCATGACCGGCAACTGCGCCACCAGCTTCACGTTGTTCAACGGTGCGCGGATGAACCCGCGTTGCTTGCCATCCGGTCCGATCACCGCCAGATTGCCGCTGTGATCCACCGTGTAGTTGGGCTTGCTGGTGTCGGCCGGAATGAACGGGATGCTCACGGCATTGGCCAGTTTCTGAATGTCGTCCACCGAGGCCGGGGTCAGGCCCCGGAACTGTGGGTCGAAGTAGCCCAGGTACTGCTTGAGTTGCTTGGGCGTGTCGCGGTTCGGATCGACGCTCACCAGGATGATCTGCAGGTTATCCACAGCCTCCTTCGGCAGCTCGCTCTTGATCTGGCGCAGTTGGGCGAGGGTGGTCGGACAGATGTCCGGGCAGAAGGTGTAACCCAGGAACAGCAGCGACCACTTGCCTTCGAGCTCGTTGACCGCCACCGGTTGACCGTCCTGGTCGGTCATCGTCACGTTTGGCAGCGTACGGCTCTGCGGCAACAGAATGATCCCGGCGTCGATCAATGCAGTGGGATCACCCTGGCCCTTGCCGGACAGCACTTTGTTGATGGTCAGGCCCAGAACCAGCGCGATCAGGGCGACGAGGATGAAGACGGTTTTCTGAGTTCGAGTCATAGGTTCAACAATAAGTAGTGGTCCACGAGCAACGCGATGAACAGCAGGAACAAGTAGTAGATAGAGTACTTGAAGGTATTGATCGCCGCGTGCGGTCGAGTGCCACGGTACAGCACGACGGCCCATTGCAGAAACCTCGCGCCCAGGCCCAGCGCACAAATCAGGTAGAGCAGGCCGCTCATGTGGATCACGTAGGGCATCAGGCTGACCGCCAGCAACGCGAAGGTGTAGAGCAGGATATGAATCTTGGTGTAGTGCTCGCCGTGGGTGACCGGCAACATCGGGATGTCGGCCTTGGCGTATTCTTCCTTGCGGTGAATGGCCAGCGCCCAGAAGTGCGGCGGGGTCCAGGCGAAGATGATCAGCACCAGCAGCAGCGGTTCGGCACTGATGTGACCAGTGGCGGCGGTCCAGCCCAGCAGCGGCGGGGCGGCACCGGCCAGGCCGCCGATGACGATGTTCTGCGGTGTCGCGCGCTTGAGAAAGCCGGTGTAGATCACGGCGTAGCCGAGCAGGGAGGCGAGGGTCAGCCAGGCGGTGAGCGGGTTGGTAAAGGCCAGTAGCAGCGCCTGGCCCAGCAGCGCCAACACCAGTGCGAAGGTCAGCGCCGCGGTCGGTGAAACCCGGCCTTCGGCCAGGGGGCGTTTGTGGGTGCGGGCCATCACCGCGTCGATCCGCCGGTCCACCACATGGTTGACCGCCGCCGCCCCGCCGGCGCACAGGGCGATCCCCAGATTGCCGAACACCAGCACCGTCCATGGCACCCCGGCGCGGGTCGCGAGAAACATGCCGACCAGCGATGTGATGAGCATCAGCACCACCACTTTCGGCTTGGTCAGCTCCAGATAATCACGCCAGATCGCCTGGCTGTGCCGTGTACCGGTCAGAGTCGCCATGGCATCTCTCCTTTTATTGTGATGGGCCCGACCGACTGTTTGCGCGGGCTGAACCGCCAGCGCCCGAGCGACGGCTGCTTGACCCGAACCAGGCTGGTTCGTGCGTGATAGTTGACCAGCACCAGGGTCAGCAACAACGCTGCGCCGCCGGCGTTGTGGGCGACGGCCACCGGCAACGGCAGGTGAAACAGCACGTTACTGATGCCGAGGGTGATTTGTGCGCCCAGCGCGATCAGCACCAGAGCGGCCAGTCGCGTCATGCCGACGGCTTTCAATTGCCACGCCAGGCCCAGCAATACCAGGGTGACCAGCAAGGCGCCGATGCGGTGAGTCAGGTGAATCGCGGTGCGGGCCTCGCTGTCCAGTTGCCCGCCGAGGTAATTGGGGCCGATGTGCTGGGTCAGGTGAAAGCCATTGGCGAAGTCCGCCGGCGGCAACCATTGACCGTGGCAGGTCGGGAAGTCGATGCACGCCACGGCGGCATAGTTGGAACTGACCCAACCTCCGAGGGCGATTTGCAGGATCACCAGCAATAACCCGGCGGTCGCCCAATACTGCAGGCGCCGGGGCACGGTCAGCGCCGGCAGCACACCGGACAGGCGCAAGGTCAGCAGGAACAACAGGCTCAATGTCGCGAATCCTCCGAGCAAATGCCCGGTGACCACTTGCGGCCACAGCTTGAGTGTCACCGTCCACATGCCGAAGGCCGCCTGGGCGATGACCACCGCCAGCAGAAACAGCGGCAGCTTCACCGGTTGTCCCGGGTGACGTCGATGCACCCAGGCTCGCCCGGCCAGTACCGAGATCAGCAAGCCCAGCGTGCCGGCGAAGTAGCGGTGGACCATCTCGTTCCAGCCCTTGTGCGCTTCGACGGGCGAATCGGGAAAACGCAGCTCGGCATGGGCCAGCTGAGCCTCGCTTTTCGGCACGCTGATGAAGCCGTAGCAGCCGGGCCAGTCCGGGCAGCCGAGACCGGCGTGCGTCAGGCGGGTGTAGGCGCCGAGCAGCACGACGATCAACGCCAGCAGGGTGGCAAACAGCGCGAGGCGAAATCCAGGTTTGGCCATGACGATGCCCTTTATCCGATGTTCGACAGTTTCAGCAGGTGCCGCAGGTCATTGAGCAGGTCCTTGCCCTTCACCGCCGGGTCGTAGCGCAGCACCAGATTGCCGTGGGGGTCGATGATCCACAGCTGCGGCAGCGTCGACTCGCCGGTCGTCTTGCTGAACAGGGTCAGGTCCATGGAGTAGCGTTGCAGTTGCGGGTACTCGCGGGTCAGCTTGGCGTCGTAGTCGCTGGCCAACGGTTGCGCGGTGGCCAATGCATGGCTGGCGCGCGAGGCATCGCGGCCCAGACCGATCTGCACCTGCCGAGCCAGGTACACCAGTTGCTGGCAGTCCACGGAGCACGCCTTCGGTGCCGTCACCAGGATCTGCCAGCGGTCCTCCTGCGCCTGTACGCCGAGGTCGGCACGCGTCTGGCCGTTGCCAATCAATTCGCCGTGGTAGCTGCGGCCCTCGGGCACCCAGAACTGCAATTTGTACATGCCGGTGGCAAGGATCATCGGGCCGATCACCCCAAGCAGGATCAGCAGCAACTGCACGCGCCCCTTGCGCCGGTTTACCGGGGCTTTCGCCTCAGACATGCTGGGTGGATTCATGGCCGCTCCCATGGTGTTTCTCCTTTGCGTTGTGCCAGCCGAGGTAAATGAAGAGGCCGAGCAGGGCGATCGCCATGGCGAACCATTGCACGGCGTAGGCGATGTGTTTTTCCGGGCCCAGGGCGACCACCGGCCAATCGGCCCGGTACGAGGCAGGACCGCTTTCTTCGCGTAATTCGTAGGCGAAGCCTTCACGATCCAGCGTGGTCCACAGCTTCGCCGGGTCGACGACGGTCACCAGTTCGGGCCAGGTTGTGGCGTTCGGATCGGCCTGTAACTGAAAGGTCTCGCCGGGCGGAACGTAGACCCAGGCATCGAGACTCAGCACCTGGGACGGCGTGGTGAATTGTGGCGGCGTGCGCCGGTCGGGCCAGGGCAGCCAGCCGCGATTGACCAACAGCCACAGTCCGGTGGTCTGATCCTGAAACGGTTGCAGCAACTCCACGCCGACCTTGCCATCGCGCTGGCGGTTATCCAGCAGCAGGCTGTGGGCGGCATCGAACTGGCCATGCAGGCGCACGCGGCGAAAGGCCGGGTCTTGAGTGTGCTGCAGCTCGGTGCTGGACATCGGCTCGGCGGCCCGCCGCTCAGCGTAAGTGTTGAGCAGCGCCGTCTTTTCCGCGCCCCGGCCCAGTTGCCAGAAACCCAGCGACACCAACAGGGGCAGCAGGAGTGCAACCACCAATGTCGGCACGACACCCGGCCGGAAGCGTTTCATGGCGCCGCCAGAAGTTCGCTGGTCGCGATAGCTATACTCAACTGCATCGCCTTCCCCCCGGAGATTCCCCATGCTCAAGGCAGCTATCGTCCTGATGCTGATTGCCACGGTTGTCAGCCTGTTCAGCGGCCTGTTTTTTCTGGTCAAGGACGACAGCAGCTCGAACCGCCTCGTCATCGCCTTGAGTGTTCGTGTGGCCCTGGCCGCCATTACCGTCGGCTTGATCGCCTGGGGTTTTTTCAGCGGCCAGTTGGTGTCGCACGTGTCCTGGTAAGGCGGTTCACAACACGTAGACGAAAACGAACAAGCCGATCCACACCACGTCCACGAAGTGCCAATACCAACTGGCCGCCTCGAAACCGAACTGATGGTCGTTGTCGAAATGCCCGCGCATGATCCGCATCAGCATCACGAACAGGATGATGGTGCCGATGGTCACGTGTGCGCCGTGGAACCCGGTGAGCATGAAGAACGTCGCACCGTAGATGCCCGAGCCCAGGGTCAGGCCCAGTTCGTGGTAGGCGTGCAGGTATTCTTCCGCCTGGAAGCCAAGGAACGCACAGCCCAGCAGCACGGTGATCGCCAGCCACAGTTTCAGCGCGCCGCGATGGCCCTTTTTCAGCGCGTGGTGGGCGATGGTCACGGTGACGCTGGAGCTGACCAGCAGCACCGTGTTGAGCAGCGGCAGACCCCACGGACTGATGACGTCCTTGGGCGGCGGGAAGAGTTTGGAGTCGGGGTTGTTCAGCAATGGCCAGGTGAACTCGAAGCCGGGCCACAACATATGGGCAAGGCCCTTGCTGCCTTCACCGCCCAGGGCGGGGCCTGACACATGGCGCACGTAGAACAGCGCACCGAAGAACGCGATGAAGAACATCACTTCGGAGAAAATGAACCAGCTCATTCCCCAGCGGAACGAACGATCCATCTGCGCACTGTACAGCCCGGCGCGACCCTCCTTGACCACCGTTCCGAACCAGCCGAACAGCATGTAGGCCAGCAACAGGCCGCCGACGAAAAAAACCAGCGGGCCGTGGGATTCCGGGCGCGCGGCTTTCAGATCGTTGAACCAGGTCGCCAGGCCATACACGGTGACGAACATGCCGACCGTGGCAATGATCGGCCACTTGCTCTGGGCCGGTACGTAATAGTGCTCATGAGTTGCCATTTATTGTTCTCCTTATCGGGCACGCTCAACCGCCAGTATTTGCAGCCACCGGTGGATGTCGGGCGGTGATATCGAACAGCGTGTAGGACAGCGTCAGGTGCTTCACATCCTTGGGCATGTCACGGTCAACGATGAAACGTACCGGCATCTCGATCCGTTGACCGGGCTGCAGCACTTGCTGGGTAAAGCAGAAACATTCGGTCTTGTGGAAGTACGCCGCCGCGGCGCTGGGGGCAATGCTTGGCACGGCCTGGGCACTCATCGGGCGGTCGGTGGGGTTGTGCGCGATAAACACCATCTCGTTCACCGCCCCGGGGTTGGTCGTCAGCTCATCCTTGGTGGGAAAGAAATCCCAGGGCATGTCCGCAGAGTTGGTCGACAGAAACTGCACGCGCACCTGCCGCGAGGCGTCGACGATCTGCTCACCCTCATACTGCCCGGCGGTCTTGCCATTGATGCCGAACACCTTGCACATCACGTCGTAGATCGGCACCAGGGCAAACCCGAAGACAAACATCGCCACCACCACCAGCAACAGGCGCGTGACCAGCTTTTTCATCGAAATCGAGTCAGCCATGGTCCTTTCCTGTGGAAGCGAGCCTGCTCGCGATGGACGTGAACGAAAACGCACCCGGCCTGGATGAATGCACTGCGGCGGCATTCATCGCGAGCAGGCTCGCTCCCACGAAAGACAGCGTGTTCATTTCACTTCCGGCGGCGTGGTGAAGGTGTGATACGGCGCCGGAGACGGAATGTTCCACTCCAGGCCTTCGGCGCCATCCCAGGGTTTGGCCGGTGCTGGCGGGCCGCCGCGAATGGTCTTGATCACGATGAACAGGAAGAACAGCTGCGTGGTGCCGAACAGGAATGCACCGATCGACGACACCATGTTGAAGTCGGCGAATTGCAGGTTGTAGTCCGGAATCCGCCGTGGCATGCCGGCGAGGCCCACGAAGTGCATCGGGAAGAACGCCATGTTCATGCCGATGAACGAGAGCCAGAAGTGCAGCTTGCCGAGGGTTTCGTCGTACATGTGACCGGTCCACTTCGGTAGCCAGTAGTACGCGGAAGCGAAGATCCCGAAGATCGCTCCCGGCACCAGCACATAGTGGAAGTGCGCGACCACGAAGTAGGTGTCCTGGTATTGGAAGTCGGCGGGTGCGATCGCCAGCATCAGCCCGGAGAAGCCGCCGATGGAGAACAGGATCACGAACGCCACCGCGAACAGCATCGGTGTCTCGAAGGTCAGCGAGCCCTGCCACATGGTGCTGGCCCAATTGAACACCTTCACCCCGGTCGGCACGGCGATCAGCAGCGTGGCGTACATGAAGAACAGTTCGCCCACCAGCGGAATGCCCACCACGAACATGTGGTGCGCCCAGACGATGAATGACAGGAACGCGATGCTCGCCGTTGCATAGACCATCGAGGTGTAGCCGAACAGCGGTTTGCGCGAGAAGGTCGGAATGATCGAGCTGACGGCACCGAAGGCCGGCAGGATCATGATGTACACCTCGGGGTGCCCGAAGAACCAGAACACATGCTGGAACAGCACCGGATCACCGCCACCGGCGGCACTGAAGAAACTGGTGCCGAAGTGGATGTCCATCAGCATCATCGTCACGCACCCGGCCAGTACCGGCATTACGGCAATCAGCAGGAACGCGGTGATCAGCCAGGTCCAGACGAACAGCGGCATTTTCATCAGGGTCATGCCGGGGGCGCGCAGGTTGAGGATGGTGGCGATCACGTTGATCGCGCCCATGATCGAGCTGATCCCCATCAGGTGGATGGCGAAGATGAAGAAGGTCACGCTTTCGGGTGCATAGGTCGTCGACAGCGGTGCGTAGAAGGTCCAGCCGAAGTTCGGCCCGCCACCGGGCATGAACAGCGTCGAGACCAACAGCAGGAACGCCGCCGGCAGCAGCCAGAAACTGAAGTTGTTCATCCGCGGCAGGGCCATGTCCGGCGCGCCGATCATTAGCGGCACCATCCAGTTGGCGAGGCCGACGAAGGCCGGCATCACCGCGCCGAAGACCATCACCAGGCCGTGCATGGTGGTCATCTGGTTGAAGAATTCCGGCTGGACGATCTGCAGTCCCGGCTGGAACAGTTCGGCGCGAATCACCATGGCGAACGAACCGCCGAGCAGGAACATGGAAAAGGCGAACCACAGGTACAGGGTGCCGATGTCCTTGTGGTTGGTGGTCAGTACCCAGCGCATCAGGCCTTTGGCGGGGCCGTGGGCGTGGTCGGCATGACCATGGTCATCGATGACGGCGCTCATGGCTTGTCTCCTGCAAACGGTTGGGCTGGGCGGGCCGGGGCGCGTCGCCCCGACCGGTTGCTTACATGCGCAATAGACCGGGTCATTTGCTTTCCGCCTGTTTCAGCTCCAGTACTTCTTTGGGAGTGACCATGTCGCCCTTGTTATTGCCCCAGGCGTTACGTTCGTAGGTCACGACCGCCGCGATATCGACTTCCGACAGCTGCTTGCCGAACGCCGCCATCGCGGTGCCGGGCTTGCCGTGGTAGACGATGCTCAGGTGGGCGTCTTTCGGCCCGGTAGCGATTTTCGAGCCCTTGAGTGCCGGGAACATTGGCGGCAGGCCCTGGCCTTCGGCCTGGTGACAGGCCACGCAGGTGGTGTGGTAAACCTTGTCGCCGCGCTCCTTGAGCTCGTCGAGTGTCCATTCCTTGCTGGTCAGCTCCTTGAGTTGCGCCGCTTCGGCCTTGCGCTCGCCCAGCCATTTTTCGTAATCGGCCTTTTCCTTGACCTCGACCACGATCGGCATGAAGCCATGGTCCTTGCCGCACAGCTCGGCGCACTGCCCACGGTAGATGCCCGGCTTGTCGATGCGGGTCCAGGCTTCGTTGACGAAGCCCGGGATGGCATCGCGCTTGACGGCGAAGGCGGGCACCCACCAGGAGTGGATGACGTCGGCGGAGGTCACGAGGAAGCGCACCTTGGCGCCAATCGGCAGCACCAGCGGCTTGTCGACTTCCAGCAGGTAATGTTCGCCCTTGGCCTGCCGGTTGTGGATCTGCTCGGCGGGGGTGGCCAGGTTGCTGAAGAACTCGACGTCCTGGCCCAGGTATTTGTAGTGCCACTTCCATTGATAGCCGGTGACCTGGATATCGATATCCGGCTCACTGGCGTCGTACATCTTGATCAGAGTCGCCGTCGCGGGAACGGCCATTGCCACCAGGATCAGGAAGGGCACGATGGTCCAGAGGATTTCGACGGTGGTGCTTTCATGAAATTTTGCGGCCACCTGCCCGGTCGAGCGGCGGTGCAGGATCATCGACCAGAACATGGCGCCGAAGACGATGATGCCGATCACTACACAGATCCAGAAAATGGTCATGTGCAGGTCAAACACTGCGTGACTGATTTCAGTCGCTCCCGGCGCCATATTCACAGTCCAGGCGGCGTGCGCCGGGCTGAAAATCGACCACAACAGGAGGCCCATCCAGACATGTGGATGTCGCATCATTGCGGGTTCCCCTTATCGTTCTTGTTATCCCGCCGGCTTTCACCTGCGGCAAGGGAGCGGCTGCATCAGACTACGAACTTGAATCGCCGGGCCTTGCTGCGTGTGCAGTCGGGCGTCATCAGCTAACTCCATTCCAACCCGAGTATAGACAGCGACTGCCACCTCGCAATGTGAGGGCGTAAATGATCTGAAACAGCCGGGACTTGCGTTCAAGGTCCCGAATGGAGAAGGATGCGGACGAGTGGTGGCAAATGGTTATAACTTTGCCGTCTCAACGATGAAACAATTATGACAAATGCGTCTTAAGCGTTTTGGTGAGCCAGCTAAGTTATGTCTTCCCTATTTCATTGCCTTTGTTTCCTGGAGTTTTCATGAACACCGCCGCATTACGCGAGCAGATCCAAAAAGCCCAACAACACGAAGCCGCTACAGGCCTGCTGACCCGTCAGCTTGAAAGTAAACTGCCGCAACTGCATCCGACGATCCAATTGCCGGAGGTCGATGCCCATGGCGTGCTGACGCGTTTTGTCGCCGCCTATATCGACGAGGTGCCCGATCTGCTGGACGCAGCCAATGAAGTCGCCAGGGAGGCGGGTATCGAGTCGCAGATCAAGCCGGTGCTGAAAATCGCCGAACAATACTTCCTCCAGCCGCCGCAGATCATGGCGGGGCACGTCGGCCTGGACAGCCTGCTGGATGAAGCCTATCTGGCGCACCGGTTTGTCGAGGAGGTCAACGATCTGTACATCAAGCATTTTGGCCAGCCACTGATCCCCCTGGACATGACTGTCGCCAACCTGATTGCCCATCAATTGATCGGTGAGGCCTTCGCCAACCAGCTGGATGAAGTGGTGCACCACGCCGTGGACAACATGCTCGACGACGACAGCTTCGCCCTGGAGTCGGTGGAAGCCTACCGTGAAAAACTCAGCAGCCCGGATACGGGGGCTGCCTGGAAGCGCTGGCCGTGCATGTCCCGTCGCCTGGGCGTGGGCCTGGAGCTGGATCAAACCGTGGCGTAATGCCCTCCGCGAACCTGTGGGAGCGAACCTGCTCGCGAAGGCGGTGTGTCGGCCAACATCAACGTTGAATGACTGTCCGCCTTCGCAAGCAGACGCGCTCCCACAGTGCTGTCTAGGCGGCGGAACCGATGCCGGTGTTGGTTCTCAACCGTCCTTCAAGCCTGCGCTTCAACCCCCGCGACTCGATCAACAACCTCGACCCCTTGGCCGCGTTGGCTCGCCCCCATTCCTCAAGCAGTTCCAGGCACGCGTGATCGATGTAGCTCAGGTTATTGAGCGGCACATGCACGGTCGAGCCCGCCGGAATGGTCCCCAGTACCTGCGTCAGCGCGGGCACTTTGAGGAAGGTCGCCGCGCCGATCAGGCGCAGTTCCATTTCACCTTCTCCGGGCAGGTCGATCAGGCTGATCTTCAACCGCGAAGCCTTCAGCGCCAGTTTCACCAGGGTCAGGCCAAAGCCGATCAGCACGCCGGTCAGCAAGTCGGTGAAGATGATTGCCAGTGCGGTGGCGGCGTAGGTGAACATCGGCATCCGGCCATAACGGCCCAGGCCACGGAATACCTTGAGGTCTACCAGCTTGAAACCGGTGTACACCAGCACGCCTGCCAGGCTCGCCACCGGAATGCTCTGCAACAGGCTCGACAGCAGCAACACGAACGCCAGCAGCCACAAGCCGTGGAAGATCGTCGACAGGCGCGTTGACGCACCGGCCTGAACGTTGGCCGAACTGCGTACGATCACACCGGTCATCGGCAGCGCGCCGAGCAGGCCGCAGAGCATATTGCCCACGCCCTGGGCCGAGAGTTCCCGGTCGAAGTCCGAGCGCTGGCCGCTGTGCATGCGGTCCACCGCAGCCGCCGACAGCAGGGTTTCGGCGCTGGCGATGAAGGCGACGGCGAGGGCCGCGATCAACAGTGTCGGGTCGGCGAGGTTGAGCAAGTCCGCCGGCTTCAGCCAGTCGATGGCCTGCGCAAGGTTGGCCGGGACCTCCACCCGCTTGACCGGCAGGGCGAGTATCAGGCTGACGGTCGTGGCCAGCCCGACGCCGAGCAAGGCGCCGGGAATGAAGCGCAGGGCATGCGGGCGCCATTTCTCCCACAGCCACATCACCGCAATCGTCGACAGCCCGAGCAGGCCGGCCTGCCAACCCACGGACGGCAGCGCCTGAACCAGCGCCCCCGGGAACGCCGCCAGGTTATCCAGACCGGAAGCCTTGGGCGCCGCGTCGAGCATCACATGCACCTGTGACAGCACAATCAGCACGCCAATCCCGGCGAGCATGCCGTACACCACAGCTGGCGCCGTGACCCGGAACCAGCAGCCCAGCTTCAGGCGCCCGGCAACCAGTTGCAGAAAACCCGCCAGTAACAGGATTGGTCCGAGCATGGCGATGCCGTGCTGGCGTACCAGTTCGAACACCAGAACCGCCAGGCCGGCGGCCGGGCCACTCACTTGCAGGGGCGAGCCGGCGAGCCAACCCACGACCAGCCCGCCAATGATGCCGGTGATCAGGCCTTTGGCCGGTGGCAGCCCCGAGGCGATGGCGATGCCCATGCACAGGGGCAGGGCCACAAGGAACACAACCACGGACGCCAACAGCTCCCGTGGCAGAACAGCTTTGAGTTGCGCTGCACGCATGGTGGTTCTCCCGAAGTTTTCTTCAGGCGTGACGAGGCCGGACCGCTGAAACAGCGGCCGGCGTCAAGCCACACAGATTTTTAGGAGGGTTTAGAAGCGCGCTTTGGGCGTCGCCACCGGAATCGGTCGACTGCCGTCGAGCGGCAGGAAACGGCTCTGGTCCGCGTCGTAAGCTTTGATCTTGCTGGTTTCGATGTCGTAGACCCAGCCATGGATGAACAGCTGACCGTTCGCCATGCGCGAGGCTACCGAAGGATGGGTGCGCAAGTGTTGCAATTGAGCGATGACATTTTCCTCGGTGAGGACATGCATGGTCTCGCTTTCGTCGGTGCAGTTGCAGTTGTCGTGCACCATGGTTTTCGCGACTTCGGCGTGTTGCAGCCAGGCTTTGACCGTGGGCATCTTTTCCAGGCTGGCGGGATTGAGCACCGCACGCATGGCACCGCAATCGGAGTGGCCGCAGATGATGATGTGTTGCACGCCCAGTGCCAGCACCGCGTATTCGATGGCAGTGGAAACGCCGCCATTCATTTGCCCGTAAGGCGGAACGACGTTGCCGACGTTACGGGTGACGAACAGATCGCCCGGCGAGCTGTGGGTGATGAGCTCGGGAACGATGCGCGAGTCGGCGCAGGTAATGAACATCGCCCGTGGCTTTTGCGCCGTGGCGAGTTTCTTGAACAGTTCTTCCTGCTGTGGAAAAACCTCGTGATGAAAATGCAAAAAACCGTCAACGATATGTTGCAGCGCTGCATCGGCGGTCTCCGCCTCTTGTGGGGCTGAAGCCGACGCAGCCAACGGCTGTTTATCCTTGTCACTCATGAAGTCTTCCTCATTGGCGGATTCAGGGAATTTTCCCGTTTTGTCCGGTGTGAAGCCAGTGGCTGTTAAAAAAACGTCCGGGCGAGAGATCTCGACCCGTCAGTCACTCGATGAACAAGGTAGCCGGCGAAACTTAACTCAAACTGAATCAACCGCTCTGGACCGTATGTTACAGGGCACATAAAACGTGACCGGCGTGGTCCGTCACGGGTTCGCACTCATACACCATAGGTCAATTGTCCTCAAATCAGCGTCATCTGGCGACCCGGCGGACAAAAGGCAGCGCAATCCAGGTTGAAGCCCTCTCGGCGGTTGAGCCCCAGGCGCTTGATGGTTTTGGCAAATCGTTGCGCCAGCAGGTCGGCAAACGGACCTTCGCCACGCATCCGGCTACCAAACCGGCTGTCGTAGAGTTCACCGCCACGGCTCTGGCGGATCAGGCTCAGCACGTGGGCTGCCCGCTGGGGATAGTGGGCCGCCAACCATTCCTCGAACAGCGGCGCCACCTCCAGAGGCAGGCGCAACATCATGTACGCCGCACTTTGCGCCCCCGCTGCGTGTGCTTCGCTCAACAGGCTTTCGAGCTCGCAGTCATTGATCATCGGAATCATCGGTGAACACAGCACACCCACCGGAACCCCGGCCTCGCGCATGACGCGAATCGCCCGCAGGCGGGCCTTGGGGGCGGCTGCGCGGGGTTCGAGGATGCGTTTGAGTTCATCGTCCAGGGTGGTGAGGCTGATCATCACCGCCACCAGCCTTTGAGCGGCGAGTTCGGCGAGCAGGTCCAGGTCACGCAGGATCAGCGAGCCCTTGGTGATGATCGTCACCGGGTGGCGATAACGCAGCAGCACTTCCAGGGTTTGTCGGGTGATTCGGTGTTCACGCTCGATCGGCTGGTAAGGATCGGTGTTGGACCCCAGGTTGATCGGCGCGCATTGATAGCCGCGTTTGCCCAGTTGCTGTTCAAGCACGTCGGCGGCGTTGGTCTTGGCGATCAAGCGGGTTTCGAAATCCAGCCCCGGCGACATGTCCCAATAGGCGTGGCTGGGGCGCGCGTAACAGTAAATGCAGCCGTGCTCGCAGCCACGATAAGGATTGATCGAGCGATCAAAGGGCAGGTCTGGCGAGCTGTTGCGGGTGATGATGGTTTTAGCCGTTTCGATGCGCACTTCGGTGCCTTGGGTCACCGGGACTTCCTGGTACCAGCCATCGTCCTGCGCCACCGAGCGGTTGGGTGCAAAACGGTTATGCGGATTGGTGGCGGTACCGCGACCGCGCGGTGGCAAAGGCGTGTTCATCGGCGGGTTTCCTGTGCTGTATGTGCATACAGTATCCGAGGCAGTCCGTGCCGACCAGTGCCGTTGGGCGCACAAGCGCGTTTCAGTGTTTCATGTGCATCCTTAGTTGATAAGAAATGCATATTGCAATTCCGGGAAACATAAAGCGAATAGCAGGAAAGTTAACCTGATAAGTACTATTCGGCTCGCACGAAGTTTCGTGTTCTTACTTACTAAAAGGATTTGGTCAATGTCGTTCTTGAATCAGCGCGGTATATTTTTACAACTGCTTGCCCCCACGCTCGTCAACCCTCTGGAAGCACAGGTCGCGATGCAGCTTTCTCGCAAGGAATCCATCTGGGACCCGGTAACGGAAAAGGTGACAGAGACCCTGGTCGACTCCGTGCATATGATGGCGATCTCCGACGATGGCGGCCGCTCCTTCAGTATCAAGACGTTGAAGAGTGATGTCGACGGTGACGGCGATATCGATCATGACGACAAACAGAAGTTGTTGGCGCTGGCGGCGGCTTATTCGGCTATCGTCAGCCCGTAACGAGGTGGTGAAGGGGCCTGCATGAAGTTGATGCAGGCCTGTTTTTAATCAGGGCTGAATAGTTATCCAGACGCCATCGTGTTCACGATCCTTTGACAAAGGGCTCACGGTCCTTTGACCGTTCCTGCCCCAATCTGGCGTCGTCACCTTTCCACTGTACGGTCGCCGAGCATGTCTTTACGCCTCATCCCAGCGCTGAGCCTGTCGCTGGTCGCCTTGTTCAACCTGACGTTCGCCCACGCTGACGACACCGCCCTGTCCCGTCCTGCGGAGTGGGCTCAATCGGTCGAGGCCCAGTACAACCTTTTCCAGATGTCCCCGACCCTCTACCGCAGCGCGCTACCCGACGCTGGTGCCGTTACGTTGCTGGAAAAACTCAGGATTGCGACCGTGATCAACTTCCTGCCGGAGTCCGATTCAAACTGGCTGGCCAACCCCGGGATCGAACAGGTCCGACTGCCTTATCGCACCAATCACGTGGATGATGCGCAAGTCCTCAAGGCCCTGCGCGCCATTCAGGCTGCCGAGGCCAAGGGCCCGGTGCTGATGCATTGCAAACATGGTTCGGACCGTACCGGGCTGATCGCCGCCATGTACCGGGTGGTGGTGCAGGGTTGGAGCAAGGAAGACGCCCTGGGCGAGATGACTCAAGGGGGATTTGGTGACAACAGCCACTTCAAGGATGGCATCCGCTACATGATGCAGGCGGATGTGGACAAGTTGCGCACGGCGCTGGCCAACGGCGAGTGCAGCACGAGCCCGTTCGCCGCGTGCTCGATGAAGAACTGGTTCCAGTCCGCCCACGTCGAATAAGCAAGGCCTCCCACGGCATTGCGCGGTGGGAGGCGATGACAGCGGTCAGTGCTGTTCGTCAGGCTTTTTCTTCAGCTTCGGGTTCGGGAAAAACTGCACGGCCTGTACCTTGGCGTCCGCAACCTTCAGCGCCGAAACGTTGACCCGCGTACCCAGTTCCTTGGGCACCGACAGCCCTTGTTCATTCAAGGTGTCGGAATAGCCGCACGCCACGCATTCACGATGCGGGGTGTTGTCTTCGCTCCACATCATCAGTTTGTCGGGCTCGCTGCACGCCGGGCAGACCGCCCCGGCGATGAAGCGTTTTTTCGTTTTCACAGGCACCTCACTCATGCTGCTGCGTCCTCACTCAGGCCGCTGTGGCGCAAGAGTGCGTCAATCGACGGTGCACGGCCACGGAAGTCGACGAACAGCACCATCGGTTCCTGCGACCCGCCGCGTGCCAGGATCGCTTCGCGGAACGCGCGACCGGTCTCGGCGTTGAGCACACCGTCTTCCTCGAACCTGGAGAACGCGTCGGCCGACAGGACTTCGGCCCACTTGTAGCTGTAGTAGCCCGCAGCGTAACCGCCGGCAAAAATGTGGGCGAAACTGTTGGGGAAGCGGTTGTAGGCCGGTGGTCGCATGACGGAAACCTCGTCACGCACGCCTTCGAGCACTTGCAGCACGCTGCGGCCGTCGCCGTGGGTGGCATGCAGTTCGAAGTCGAACAGCGAGAACTCCAACTGGCGAACCATCATCAGGCCGGACTGGAAGTTCTTCGCCGCGAGCATCTTGCCGAGCAGGTCCTGCGGCAGCGGTTCGCCTGTCTCGTAGTGACCGGAAATCAGCGCCAGGCCTTCCGGCTCCCAGCACCAGTTTTCCATGAACTGGCTCGGCAGTTCGACCGCATCCCACGCCACGCCGTTGATGCCGGACACGCCCGCGTGTTCGACGCGGGTCAGCAGGTGATGCAAGCCGTGGCCGAATTCGTGGAACAGGGTGGTGACTTCATCATGGGTCAGCAGCGCCGGTTTACCGCTGTCGGCCGGAGTGAAGTTGCACACCAGGTTGGCCACCGGGCTCTGTAGCACGCCGCCGGCTGTGCGGCGACGGTCGCGGGCGCCGTCCATCCACGCACCGCCGCGCTTGTTGGCACGGGCGTAGAGGTCAAAGAAGAAGCGGCCGACATGCTGGCCGTTTTCCTTGATTTCAAACAGGCGAACATCCGGGTGCCAGGTATCGAATCCGGTCTGCTCGGCGATCTCGATGCCGTACAGGCGCTGGACGATGGCGAACAGGCCGCTGAGCACCTTGTCGATCGGGAAATAGGCGCGCAGGGCTTCCTGGGCGACGCTGTAACGTTGTTCGCGGAGCTTTTCGCCGTAAAAACCGCTGTCCCAGCTTTGCAGGTCCGGGCAGCCCTGTTCGGCAGCGTAGGCCCTGAGCTGTTGCAGATCCTGCGCCGCGAACGGTTTGCTGCGCTTGGCCAGGTCGCGCAGAAAGCTCAGGACCTGATCGCTGGATTCGGCCATCTTGGTGGCCAGGCTCAGCTCGGAGAAACTGGCGAAGCCCAGGAGCCTGGCCAGTTCCTGGCGCAGGTCGAGGATTTCTTCCATGACCGGGCCGTTGTCGTTCTGGCCGGCATTCGGGCCCTGGTCCGACGCGCGCGTGCAGTAGGCGGCGTAGACTTCTTCGCGCAGGGCGCGATCGTTGGCGTAGGTCATCACCGCGTAGTAGCTGGGGAATTCCAGGGTGATCAGGAAACCGTCCAGTCCCTTGGCCTGCGCCGCTGCTGCCATTTGTGCCTTGGCCGAGTCGGTCAGGCCGGCGAGGGCGGCCTCGTCGGTCACGTGTTTGGTCCAGGCTTGAGTCGCGTCAAGCAACTGGTTGGAGAAGCGGCTGCCCAGTTCCGAGAGCTTGCTCTGGACTTCTGCATAGCGCTTCTGCTCGGCTTCCGGCAGGTCGATACCCGACAGGCGGAAGTCACGCAGGGAATGTTCAAGGATGGTTTTTTGTGCCACGTCGAAACCGGCAGCTTCCGGGCTGTTGGCCAGGGCCTGGAAGGCTTCGAACAGCGCGCGGTTCTGGCCCAGTTCGGTGGAGTAGGCGCTCAGTGCCGGCAGGCAGGACTCGTAGGCTTCGCGCAGCTCGGCGCTGTTGCACACGGCGTTGAGGTGGCTGACCGGGCTCCACGCGGCACCCAGGCGATCGTTGAGTTCGTCCATCGCCAGCACCAGGCCGGCCCAGGTCGGGTGTTTGGCCTGGGTTTTGAGAATCTCGATAATCGCGGCGCGGTTGTCTGCCAGAATCTGTTCAATGGCCGGTTGCACGTGTTCGGCACGGATCGCCGAGAACGGCGGCAGGTCGTAGGACTGCAAAAGAGGGTTGTTCACGCTCACGGTTGGCACCTTGGCTGGAAGAAACATGCAGCCATCTTAATTACAATCGGCGTTCACCGCAGCTATCGGCAACAGAGAGAAACCCTATCGTGAACCTTCGCAAGTACCAGAACCACACGCCATTGCTCGGCAAAGGCGCTTTTGTCGATCGCTCGGCGGTGGTGATCGGCGATGTCGAAATCGGCGACGACAGCTCTGTCTGGCCGCTGACGGTGATTCGCGGCGACATGCACCGCATCCGCATCGGCGCCCGCACCAGCGTGCAGGACGGCTGCGTGTTGCACATCACCCACGCCGGCCCGTTCAACCCCGATGGTTTTCCATTGCTGATCGGCGACGATGTCACCATCGCCCATAAAGTCATGCTGCATGGCTGCACCGTGGGGAGCCGGGTGTTGATCGGCATGGGCAGCATTGTCATGGACGGTGCGGTGGTCGCCGACGATGTGATCATCGGCGCTGGCAGTCTCGTACCCCCGGGCAAGCGCCTGGACAGTGGGTTCCTGTATGTGGGCAGCCCGGTGAAACAGGTGCGGCCGTTGACGGAAAAGGAACAGGCGTTCTTCACCTACAGTGCGGCGAACTACGTGAAACTCAAGGATCTGCATCTGGCCGAAGGCTACGACCAGGTCTGAGCGCGACACTCTAATTCAGGATTCAACATGCATTACCAAACCGTTTTGTTCGACCTTGATGGCACCCTGACCGATCCCCGTGAAGGCATCACCCGCTCGATCCAGTTCGCCTTGGGCAAACTGGGCATTGACGAGCCTGACCTGAGCAAGCTGGAGCACTTCATCGGTCCGCCGTTGTTGCAGGCGTTCATGCAGTTCTACGACTTCGACGAGCCGAAGGCCTGGGAAGCGGTGAATTTCTATCGCGAACGCTTCAAGGTCACCGGCCTTTACGAGAACCGCGTGTTCGAGGGCGTCACGCCGCTGCTGGAAACCCTGGGTGGGCAAGGACGACAGTTGTTCATCGCGACGTCCAAACCGTGGGTTTTCGCCCGGGAAATTGCCCGGCATTTCGATTTCGCCAGGCATTTCAAAGTGATCTACGGCAGCGAACTGGACGGCACGCGAACCAACAAGGTCGAGCTCATTGCCCACCTAATGGCCGAAGAAGAGCTGGACCCGGCCAATACTCTGATGATCGGCGACCGCAAGCACGATCTGATTGGCGCGCGCAGCAACGGCTTGGATGCGGCTGCGGTGGGCTATGGGTTTGGCAGCCGCGAGGAGCTGAGCGCGGAAGCACCGGCCTACCATTTCGAAACGCTGGACGATTTGCACCAGGCTTTTTTGCGGCGCTAGCCGAAGCGCCTTCGCGGGCCAGCCTGCTCCACGCAGTAGTCAAGCACCGGGGCCGGGCTTGCCCGCGAAGAGACGTGGATCAGCCCGCGCCATTGCCGGGCCCTGCCAACCCTTTCAAAGCCGCCTTTCGCTCAGGAGCCGGCAACGCGCCGAGTTTTTCCACCGCGGCATAAAACGCCGGCCAGTCGCCTCGTTCCTGCTGGAACAGCGCCGCAAACGCCGGCACCCATTGGTCGTACAAACCGAACGGCAACAGCCGGGCGTTGTTCATCGGCGCGTTTATCCACGCGTCATAGCGCTTATCCCCAGCCCACTGGCTGTCTCGCAACGTGCGGTACCGGCTGCGTAGCCGTTCGAATTCCTGCGCCTTGCGCTGGCGCATCTGCTCGGTCGACAACGGCATGGCATAGAGCTGTTCAAGTCGCGAGCGGGTGTCCAGCACCAGCTGGATAAACTGGTCCCGCTGCTGCGCCGGGTTGCCGTTGTCCGGCGCCAGGCCGCGCCAGGCACGCCATTGCCGAGTGCCTTCCTGCTCGACAAACGTAGCGAAGGACTCGTTGAACTCGGTGTCGTCCTTCACATAGACACGCTGGTGAGCCAGCTCGTGGAAAATCAGGGTCGCCAGCCGTTCATCGCCCCAACCCATCATCGAACTGATAATCGGATCGTTGAACCAACCGAGCGTCGAATAGGCCTCGACGCCGCCGATCGACACGTCCATACCTTCCTCTCGCAGCAGCGCCGCCTGGCCGCGAGCGGCGCTCTGGGTGTAATAACCGCGATAGGCCACACACCCGGCGACCGGAAAACAATGGTTTTGCGGCGACAGGGAAAACTCCGGGGTGGCGAACACGTTCCAGACGACGAACGGTCGGCCAATGTCGGCGTACAACCGATAGCTCTGGTTGTCCGGCAAATGCAGCTGCTGGCTGGCGAAGGTCCGGGCCTTTTGTGACTGCGCCAGATGCGCGCGCAGTTCAGGGTCGCGAGATGGATCGGCAAGCACCTCGGAAACCGGTTCCCGGGCCCGCAGCAGCTGTAACTGACCGTTGGCCAATTGGCTGTAGTAGCTGACGCTGGCGCACCCACTGAGCAATAAAAGCAACGCACCCGGAAACAAAACGCGCAAAACGCGATCAAGTAACCCATGGCTTGGAAGCGGCCTGATCACAATAAAATCATCCCTGGAAAGTCTGCCCGCAAGACTATCCCGCCTGACTGGAGCTCCGCTATGCGCAAGATGATGCTGACGGGTAGCCTGTTGATGCTGACAGGTTGTGCAGGATTCGGCATACCTCACCACGACCCCTCTCAAGCGTGGATCGATCTCGAGTCGCCGCAGCAGGACACCGCGCTGCAGGCTTTGGAGGTCGATGACAAGGCGTCTACGGACAAACGCTATTTCGAGGTCCAGCCCGGCAGCCACGAGCTGACGGTGCGTTATCAGTTCGCGGTCGAGCCGGGCAACATCGGGCCGGACGCCGAGCCGCTGTGGCGCGATTGCCAGTTGAATGTGAAATTCAATGGTTTCAACGCCGGTGAGAAGTATCAGTTGCAGGCGGGGAACATCGGCTTTCGGCCATGGGCCAAGCTCTATGATCAACAGCGAAAAGTGATCGGTCAGGGCACGCCGGCGGGCTGCCAACGAACCTGATCGGCGCTATGCTGGATGTTCAATCCTCGGGGCATTCATCATGCGCAGGTTGTTGCTTTTGCTCGCCGCTGGCACCTTCGCCGGTTGCCAGAGTCCGTTACCGGCGGTCGATCCACAGATGGCCTGGGTCGACTTCGCGACGCCCACCCCTGGGGGCAAGTTGCTGATGGCCGAGCGCCTGGACAACCAGCGCCTGCGCGACGGGCGTTTTTTCCAGGTTAGCCCCGGCAGTCATGAGCTGAGGGTGCGTTTCGACTTTGAGGTATTTGGCGGTGGCGGCAGCTTGATGACCGGCCCCGTGGAGCGATTGTGCTACCTGACGATCCGGTTCGACCATTTCGAAGCCGGCCAGCGTTACCGGCTTGAAGCCCGTTCCCTGGCGTTCACCCCCAGCGCGCGGCTTTATAACGACAAGCGCGAGATCGTGGCCGAAGACCGGGAAGTCAATTGCATCATCTGAGGCCTGTCAGCGGTCGTTCTTCTGGTAAATGATGGCTTTGGTGCCGTTATCGCAGGTGCCGACAACCATGGCAATGTCATGCTTTTCGGCCTCTTGCTTCGAGACGATTTCCAGGGTGTAGGAGGGCACGGCATTCGCCTGGATCTTCACCTCGATTTCGTTCTTCAGTTCTTCGCAATCCTTGGGCGCCGCCAGTGCCGAAGTGGCCAGTGCAGTGCAGATAAACGCCAGGGCAAAACGTTTCATCGATGAAGCTCCTTTGAAGCAGCATGTTGCTGTCATTTATTCGACCATCATCGCGCCAGTCAGGTTTTGTTTCAGCGCAAAAAAATCGCAGCCTGTCGAAGGCTGCGATCACTGACTCCATCATTGCCGATCTAGCTGATCAATGTGGCGTCCAGGCTGATCTTGGCATTCAGCACTTTGGATACCGGGCAACCTTCCTTGGCCTTGGTGCTCAATTCCTCGAACTGCGCCTGGGTTGCTCCAGGGATTTTCGCCTTCAGGATCAATTTCACGGCAGTAATGGCGAAGCCGCCGTCCACCTGGTCCAGCACGACTTCGGCGTTGGTGTCGATGCTGTCAGCCTTGAGACCGGCATCGCCGAGAATCATCGACAAAGCCATGGAAAAGCAGCCCGCGTGGGCCGCGCCGATCAGCTCTTCCGGGTTGGTGCCTTTTCCACCTTCGAAACGGGCTTTGAAGCCGTAGGGCGCTTCCCTGAGAACGCCGGTTTCCGTGGAAATCGAACCGATGCCGGTTTTCAGATCACCTTCCCAATGGGCCGATGCTTTCTTGGTAATAGCCATGTCTGCCTCCTCAGAATCCGGCGCGAGGTGTCGCGCCTTCGTGGTTTTGCTTGCCAAGGTTCTGAGGATAGACGGTGATGCAAAGTTCACCTGATATTAATTCCTACTGTTTGAGTAGGAAATTTCGTCATCACTCTTGAAACTCGGGTATATGCCCTCATTGCATGAAACACGCTTATGAATTCGGCAGGTTTCCGTTCGTCAAAAACCTGCGCCCCCTTGGAGAAGCAGGCTTATGAAACGACTGTCCGACATCAAGTTTTCGACCCTGGATCTGGTGCCCGTGCGCGAAAACGGCAGCGCGGCCCAATCGCTGCGCAACTCCCTGGACCTGGCGCAGCATGCCGAAAAATTCGGCTACACCCGATTCTGGGTCGCCGAGCACCACAACATGGACGGTATCGCCAGCTCGGCGACCTCGGTGTTGCTGGGCTACCTGGCCGGCGGTACATCGACCATTCGGGTGGGTTCTGGCGGCGTGATGCTGCCCAATCACGCGCCATTGGTGATCGCCGAACAGTTCGGTACCCTCGAGAGCCTCTACCCGGGCCGCATCGATCTGGGCCTGGGGCGCGCACCCGGTTCCGATCAGATGACCGCCCGTGCCCTGCGCCGCGAGCGCTCGGGCAGCGCCGATGATTTTCCGCAAGATGTCGCCGAACTGGTGCGCTACCTCGGCCCGCGCACCCCGGATCAACGCGTCATCGCGATGCCCGGCACCGGTACCCAGGTTCCGGTCTGGTTACTGGGATCGAGTCTGTTCAGCGCACAACTGGCGGGGGAGCGCGGTTTGCCCTACGCCTTCGCATCCCATTTCGCTCCGCGCTTCATGCATGAGGCGATTCGCGTCTATCGCAACCACTTCAAGCCTTCAGCGGTACTGGATAAACCTTACGTGATGTTGGGCGTTCCGCTGGTGGCGGCTGACACCGATGAACAAGCCGAATACATGGCGACATCGGTCTATCAGCGCATTCTCGCGTTGATGCGTGGTCAGAGCCTGGTGCAGCGCCCACCGGTGAAAACCATGGACGGGCTGTGGCTGCCCCATGAGAAAGAGGCGGTCGGGGATTTCCTCGGACTGGCGATGGTTGGCAGCCCGCAGAAAATTCGCGCCAAACTGGAAGTCCTGATCGAACAGACCCAGGCCGATGAGCTGATTTTCACTTGCGACCTGTATGAACACGCCGATCGGGTGCATTCCTACGAGTTGCTGGCGCAGGTCATGAAGGGTTAATCACCCCTGTGGGAGCGAGCCTGCTCGCGATAGCGCCGTGTCAGCCAACCTATGCTTTGACTGATTCGACGTCATCGCGAGCAGGCTCGCTCCCACATGGAGTGTGCGGCGTTGAAGCAATCATCCGCGCTTGTAGACAATTTCCTTGGTGCCGCTCTCACAGGTCCCGACAACTTTCCCGTCGGCCGCAGTGCCTTTATCGACAATTTCCAGTGAGTAGTTCGACGCGCCTTTGGCATCGATCTTGGCGGCAATTTCCGCTTTCAGCTCTTCGCATGGTTTGCCGTCAGCCCAGGCGGCGCCTGCAAGGCTCAACAATCCCACTGCCAACATAAACTTCTTCATCGGTCGCACTCCCTGGTCGGATCAAAGGGAGCATCCAGCCATCGGCCGGATGCACACATATAGCGCTTTGCCATTCCCTATGGCACTCGGCCAGCGCGCAAGTTCAGAAGACTCGCAAAAACTCAGCTGCTGGCAATCCGGAATCCCACTTTGAGCGTCACCTGGAAGTGTGCGGCCTTGCCGTCCTTGATGTGACCTCGAGTCTCGGTCACCTCAAACCACTCCAGGTGCTTGATGCTTTTATTGGCCTCGGCCAGCGCATTGTTGATGGCATCTTCGATGCTGCTGGTGGATGAGCCGACAAGCTCGACTTTCTTGTAGGTGTGATGGTCTGTCATGGGCGTTCTCCTTGGGTGTGAAATACAGACTAGCAGTGATTTTCGTATTACTTCTGGCGGCCATTCCCACGAAGAAGTTCAGATTTACTGCACTTTCTCGAACCTGCGAAGTCCCAAGCAACACACGCCACTCATCACCAATGCAGGAGAGCCACCATGGCCAACACCTCTTTACGTAAAGCCTCGTTGCAAAGCATGGAAGCCGAGATCGAGAGTCTGCTGAAGTCTTTGGAAAACCTCAAAGATGACGCCTCGGACGAGTCGCGTAAAACGCTCAAGGCCTTGAAAGCCAATGCAGAAAGCGCGCTGAAGCATTCGCGTCACCTGCTCAGCGATGCCTATGAAGAAGTCAAAGTCAAAACCCGCGAAACCGGGATCGCCACTCGGGATTATGCCCAGGAGCACCCTTGGACCACCGCCGGTGTGGCGGTCGGGGCATTGGGCCTGCTGGCGGCTTACCTGCTGTGCAAGCGCGACTAATCCGTCTGGCGCAGCTCGGTTTTCAGCCACTGCGCCAGTTGCCTGGCGCGCCCGTCCGCGGCGCGCTTGGGTAGCCACAACGCCAGTTGCGCCGGGGTTTCGCTGAACCCCCACGGCGCAACCAGGCGACCGGCCTTCAAGTCCTCGATCACCAACGGCTGCGGGGCAATCGCCACGCCAAGCCCGGCCACGGCGGCCTCCAGCAAGTAGTACAAATGCTCGAAACCCTGTCCGTACTTCAGCGCATTCGCGTCGAGGCCGTTTTGTTGCGCCCAACTGGGCCAGGCTTGCGGGCGCGAGGTGGTGTGCAGCAGCGGCTCGTTCAGCAGGGCATTGGCTGGTGCCGTTTCCAGGCTTTCATACCCGCCAAACCGTGGGCTCATGACCGGACCGATGCGTTCGCTGGCGAGCTCATAGACCTGCATGTCGGCGGGCCATGGCGGCTCCGCGAACACCAGCAAGGCGTCCAGACCGGGGCGACGGGGGTCCAGATCACCTTCGCCGGCGGACAAATGCAGGCGCAGGTCCGGCAGGTCGGCATTCAACCGCCCCAGGCGTGGAATGAACCAGCGCGCCAGCAAGCTGCCCGAGCATCCGAGCACGAACGGCGCGTCGGCGGTGCTTTGGGTCAGCTCGGCACAGACCGTGCGCAAGCGTTCGAAGGCTTCGCCGCTGGCGTCCCGCAGCCGAACCCCGGCATCTGTGAGTTTAAGGCCGCGGCCATCCTTGATGAACAGGCTTACGCCAAGGTGCTCCTCAAGGACTTTCAACTGCCGGCTGACCGCTCCATGGGTCACGTGCAGCTGTTCGGCGGCCTGACTGACGCTGTTCAGGCGGGCAGTGGCTTCGAAGGCACGCAGGGCGTTGAGCGGGGGAAGGTCGTGGCTCATGGGATCTGTGAGTTTTCCTGACAGGTTGCGGCGATCTTATCGGTTTTCAGCCGGGGGCGTCAGGGGTAGAGTGAAGCCACTTTCTGCAAAAGCACCACCTCACGCATTCAACCGGAGCGACCCATGACCCAGACTAATCTGCGCAACGGCCCCGACATCAACGGCCTGTTTGGCGCGTTCGGTGGCCGCTACGTCGCCGAAACCCTGATGCCGTTGATCCTCGATCTGGCCCGTGAATATGAAGCGGCCAAGGAAGATCCGGCGTTCAACAAGGAATTGGCCTACTTTCAGCGCGATTATGTCGGACGCCCGAGCCCGCTGTATTTCGCCGAGCGCCTGACCGAGGCCTGCGGCGGCGCAAAGATTTATCTCAAGCGTGAGGAGCTGAACCACACCGGCGCGCACAAGATCAACAATTGCATCGGCCAGATCCTGCTGGCGCGACGCATGGGCAAGAAACGCATCATCGCCGAGACCGGTGCCGGCATGCACGGCGTTGCGACCGCCACCGTGGCTGCGCGATTCGGTCTGGAGTGCGTGATTTACATGGGCACCACCGACATCGAGCGCCAGCAGGCCAACGTGTTTCGCATGAAACTGCTGGGCGCTACCGTCATCCCCGTGGTCGCCGGCACCGGCACCCTGAAAGACGCGATGAACGAAGCCTTGCGTGACTGGGTGACCAATGTCGACAGCACGTTCTACCTGATCGGCACGGTCGCAGGACCGCACCCTTACCCGGCGATGGTCCGTGACTTCCAGGCCGTCATCGGCAAGGAAACCCGCGACCAGTTGCAAGCCCAGGAAGGCCGCCTTCCGGACAGCCTGGTGGCGTGCATCGGCGGCGGGTCCAACGCCATGGGTCTGTTCCATCCGTTCCTCGACGACAAAAGTGTCGAGATCATTGGTGTCGAAGCGGCCGGTCACGGCATCGAAACCGGCAAGCACGCGGCCAGCCTGAACGGCGGCGTTCCGGGTGTGCTGCACGGCAACCGCACTTTCCTGCTGCAGGACGATGACGGCCAGATCATTGACGCCCACTCGATTTCCGCCGGCCTCGACTATCCGGGCATCGGTCCGGAGCACGCCTGGTTGCACGACATTGGCCGCGTTCAATACACCTCGGTGACCGACGACGAAGCCCTCGATGCGTTTCACAAATGCTGCCGCCTGGAAGGGATTATTCCTGCACTGGAAAGCGCCCATGCCCTGGCCGAAGTGTTCAAGCGCGCACCGACCCTGCCCAAAGATCACCTGATGGTGGTGAACCTGTCCGGCCGTGGCGACAAAGACATGCAAACCGTGATGCACCACATGGAACAATCCCAGCAGGAGAAACACTGATGAGCCGCCTGCAAACGCGTTTTGCCGAACTCAAGCAACAGAACCGCGCCGCGTTGGTGACCTTCGTCACCGCAGGTGATCCGAGCTACGACACCTCGTTGGCGATCCTCAAAGGCTTGCCGGCGGCGGGCGCCGACGTGATCGAGCTGGGCATGCCGTTCACCGATCCGATGGCCGATGGCCCGGCCATCCAGTTGGCGAATATTCGTGCGCTGGGCGCGAAACAGAACCTGGTGAAAACCCTGCAAATGGTTCGTGAATTCCGCCAGGGCAACAGCGAAACGCCGCTGGTGCTGATGGGCTACTTCAACCCGATCCACATGTACGGCGTACCGCGTTTCATTGCCGATGCGAAAGAGGCTGGCGTGGATGGCCTGATCGTGGTCGACCTGCCGCCCGAGCATAACGGCGAGCTGTGCGACCCGGCTCAGGCTGCGGGCCTGGACTTCATCCGTCTGACCACGCCAACCACTGACGATGCCCGCCTGCCGACCGTGCTGAACGGCAGCTCCGGCTTCGTCTACTACGTGTCTGTCGCCGGGGTGACCGGTGCTGGCGCGGCGACGCTGGAGCACGTCGAAGAAGCGGTAGTTCGCCTGCGTCGCCACACCGATCTGCCGATCAGCATCGGCTTCGGTATCCGTACACCGGAGCAGGCGGCGTCCATCGCACGTCTGGCCGACGGTGTGGTGGTGGGGTCGGCGCTGATCGATCATATCGCCAATGCGACCACCCCGGATCAGGCCATCGACGGTGTGCTCAGCCTGTGCGCAGCGCTGGCCGATGGCGTACGTAAGGCCCGGGTCAGCTGAAGGTAAAGTTCCTGATACAGAGGAATTAGAGCCTCGCAGCGCAGACTAAACAGCAAGACCGAGGGCTTCAGGACTACGTTCTGAAGCCCTTTTTGCTGTATGCGCAGTGAGGAAAGACCTGATGAAAATGCCGAAACGTCTGATAGCCAGCCTTGGCGTACTGCTGCTTGGCGCCGCGCCGTTGCTGCACGCCAACGCCGACCCGCGCGACGATCATGACTATGGCGGTCAGCAACAAGGCCATTACGACAATCGCGGCGATGACCATCGCGGTCCGCAGGACAATCGCCGTGGCGGCCCGCCACCCCGCGATTTCGGCCCGGTGCGCCAGACGATCCGCGATAACCATGGCTATTTCGTGCGCGGCGCACCGCCGCCTCCAGGCCTTCACCTGGAGCGTGGCCGGCCGCTGCCGCCTGGTTACTATGGCGAACGCCTGGACAATCGCGCACTGAGTCGGCTGCCGTATTACAGCGGGTACGAGTGGCGCCGTGCTGGCAGCGACATTGTGCTGATCGCGGTGGGCAGCGGCATCGTCTATGAAATTCTCGAAGGGGTGCTGTGAGTTAAACGGACCGGCAGGCCCAAGGCTTCGCGGTGTTCAGCCGCGAAGCCTTTTCATGGCAATTCCAATCCGCCCGAGGCTTTGTGCAGCTTGCGCAAATGCTCGCCCACCTGCTTCAGGTTGGCTTCGTTGGCGGCCATCTCGGCGGCACGGCCGGGTTCGAGCAGCGCCCTGACTTCCTTGTCCAGATCACCGGTCAGCAGTTGCAGCTGTTTCTGCCGCAGACTGCTTTCCGACTCCAGGCGCTGCCATTCGTTGGGTTGTGGCAGGCCATAGCCGCCGGTGCCCAGCAGCTCGGCCGGACGGCTGAGGAAGCCGCTGTTGGCGAGAATCTGCTGCAAGGTTGCGTTGGCCTTGTCCATGCCGCCGTTTTTCAATTCCCGAGCGCCGAGGTAGCGTTGTTTCACTTCGTCCTGGGCCAGTACCAGTTGCTGGCGGAAGGCGGCCTGTTCCAGCAACAGCAGGGCCGCGCTGGTGCGCAGGTCGGCTTGTTCGATCCACGGGCGGCGCTCTTCAGCCTTCAGGGACAGCCAGTCCTCGACCTTGTCCTGTTTGATCGGCAGGTGCTTTTTCAGCACCTCGAACATGGCCTGATAGCGGTCGCGGAATGAGTCGAAGCGGTAGCCCAGGCGCAGGGCTTCGCGGGGATCGTCGAGTACGCTGGTGTCGGCCAGCCCGCGACCCTTGAGCACTTCCAGCAAACCGTTGGGCATGATGTTGTCGAGCCCGACCAGCTTGGCGTTGTTGCTGCCGCTGCGCAGCAACTTCAGGCCTTCCACTGCACAGTTGTTGGACAGGAAGAAATAGTTGCCGTCGTAGCTCCAGTGCATCTCCGCAGCGTGCTCCACCACGCCTTCGATCTCCTCGCGCGACAGGTTCAGCGGCACCGAGGCGAGGCTGCGCAGTTCGGTCTTGGTGTATTCGTCGATCACCTGGGCCAGCGGCAGGACGAACAGGCGCGACGGGTATTTGCCGACCAGGCCATCCCAGCTCGAGAGCTGCACATCACCGACGAAGGCGCGGTAGGACAGCACCAGGTGCTGGTCCAGATCCAGTCGGCAGTCCGGGCCGCGTGGCCGGCCAGGAGCGCAGATCACCAGGCGCAACATGCTGTGGCCCCAACGGCTGACCCAGTTCTGGTTGGCTTCGGCCAGCAGGTAGTCGACGGCATACACCCGCTCCGGATCGACCTGGCCCAAGGGCTGCTTGGCGAAGTCATTGCCGGCATTGAGGAAGGCGAAGGATTGGCTGCAGGCGTTCTTGGCGGCCGGTGCCCAGCCGAAATACTCCTTGTAGTAGCGGTACAGCGAAGGACGGCGACAGGCATAGCTCGGGTCGAGCAGGAAATACTCCATGTTGACCGCAACGAACTCTTTCGGGCTGCTCGTCTCGTAGATGTCCGGGCTGCGGGCCACCTGGCGGTTGTGCTGTTCGCGCTCGCCGCGACGGCCGACGTATTGCGGCCAGCCGGCGAGGTCGAGCAGGCGCGGGTCGTCGCTGAGGGTAAAGCGCCGGTCGGATTGACCCCGGCATTCATCCGGAATGCCGATCAACCCGGAGCTGTTGCTGCGTCGGGTACAGCGCTGGATCAGTGTGCGTTCGGAGGCGGACCATAGACGCGAGCGGTCATAAATGTGGGTGAGTTCGTGCAGCACCGTGGCCAGCATCTCGCGGCGCACGGTGCCGTGGGGACGGTAGGTTTTCTTGCTGGCGGCGCTGCCATCGGTAAGGCCGGCGAGCAGATTGCGATTGAGGTCCAGCTCGGACACCAGCGATGCCTGGCCGTAGGCGTTGCCCGGCATGTCATCGGTCCAGCCAACGTCGATGCGCCGGTCGAGTTGCTCGATGAAACGCGGCGGCAACGCCTGCATCGCTTCATCGAGCAGTGCCTGGCTGGCCTGTTGTTGGGCGGGGCTCAGGCCTTCGGTCTTGAGCCGCAATTGCAGGCCGGCCTGGGCCGTATTGCCAAGCAGCAACACGACCCCGGCCAGCAGCCAGGCACCGAACCGCCTCACAGTGCGAGGATGGCTTCGGCAAGTGCCTGGTCACTGGCGTCCCGGGCTTCCGGTACGCGGGTGCGCAATACATTGATGGCCGCTTCCAGGTGCGCGCCGCGGATTTCACCTTCGCTGGCGACGAAGCTCGCTGCATCGTCATGGGCTTCACGAACGATTTTCGAATCGCGAATGGACGTGGTGGTATCGGACGTGAAATCGAGGGAGCGCCGGGTGGCGTTGATCAGGATGTTACTGGTGGCAACCAGGGTGTGCGCCTGGGTGACGTCAGCCAATAACAGCAGGCCGAGGGTGGCGATAATCAGCGGGCTACGCATGGAACGACTCCGGAAGAACAAGGATATCTATTGGACGAGAATAGCCTGTGCCAGTTCAAGGTCGCTTGCATGAAGTTTTGGCTGGGTCCGGTGCAGATAATTCAGGGCGGACTCCAGCTGTGCTCCGCGCAATTGGCCGTCACTGGCAATGAATGACGCGGCGTCATCCCGGGCAGCCAGCAGCTTACGGTCGAAGGGGGCGGAGGTCACCATGCTTGTGGCGTAACCCGAAGCGACGACACCTTGAGTGGTCAGGTCAAAGGCCTGGACCGAACCCATCCAACAGGCGAAAAAAACCGGTGTGAACAGCAGGTATTTAGGAAAGCTCATGGGACTCGACAGTTGAAAAAGAGTCCCAAGGCTAGCGTAACGCCCGGCCTAGAGCCAGTGCCGGGGCGCAGGGACAGCTTGCGAGTGTCCCGTGTCGGCGGCGATTCAGATCGTCAGGATCGCTTGAGCCAGCTGCGCGTCGGTCGCGTTGAGGCCAGGTGCCTGATGGCGAATGTGGTCGAGTGCGCTTTCCAGCTTCACGCCCCGGATGGCGCCTTCGCTGGCGACAAAACTGGCGGCATCGTCACGGGCGGCACGGACGATCTTGTCATCGCGAAAGGACGAGGTGACATCGGAAGTCGCGTCGGAGGTGGCCTTGAGGGCACCGACGACGGCGTCGGTGGTCACGATGAAGCTGGTGGCGTGGGAATTGGCAGCCACGGCAAGCAGGGCTGCAGCACTGAGCAGGCGGAGACGGGACATGGTGTAACTCCTATGGGTGAACGGATTGAGAGGTGGCGCAGTATCTGTCGAGTCAGACGCCTGTCACGCAATCATCGCCACGTTCTGACGTGATATTAGGCCTGCCAGTGCCGGTTCGCACAGTACCGTCTGTGTCAGCGCCAGAACGGTTTATCCAATTCCTCGAAGCGATCTGAATGGCTGATGCCCATATCGGAGAGCTGTCGGTCGTCGAGCTGGGCCAGCAAGCGGCGGGTTCTCGCCCTCTCGAAGCCGTCCGCGAGCCCCCTGAGCAGCCTTCGGAAACAGGTGAGTCGAACATTCGGGCAGGGTGTGTCGGCAGTAACATCCAGTAAGTTGCTCATGGGCAGTCCCTTTTTACGGTGAATCGGGACCCTATGGTGCGTCCGGGGGATGCCCTGGGACAGACACACGTACATTGAATTGTACTGGTTCAGTTTCTATAAAATTTAAACTGTACCTGTTATGCGCTTGCCCTTTTGTTTTCAGGTTTCAACGCTCGGAAACGACAAGACCCGTCGTGGTTTCCCACGACGGGTCTTGTTTGTTCAATTCGGGTGCTGGCGGGTGATCCTGCGGATCAGAGCCAGCGACGCTAAATTAGCGCCAGAACGGCTTGGCCAGTTCTTCGTAGCGTTGTGCTTCGCTGATCCCGGCATCGGCCAGCAGACGCGAATCCAGGCGAGCCAGTTGATGGCGGCTGGAGATGCGGCGCTGCCACAGCATCAGGTTGGCGATAACGCGAAGAGGCAGGGAAGCCTGGGTTTTTGCAGCAGTATCTTCGAAGAACAGCTCGGAACTGAGTGTACGTTCCATGGTAGACATCCTTCCGCTTGTGGCGGGATTAGGTAGTGGTTTAACTGATGCCAATGATCCTCTCGTTTGGCCAGTCTCTCTAGATACAGTTCACCTGTATTGTGAGAGACCAGTTAACTGTTTAAGAGTGGTGTACTGGTCTAAATTGAGGCAACTGTACCTATGCGCACTTGATTGGTGCGTTTTTGGTCATTTTGGCAGTTGTGGTAAGCAAATGCGGTAGGAAAACACCGGTACAGCAGTACAGTTTTTTTCAGGTTGGGGCGTGGCAATAGGCAGCTGACGAAACTGTGTTTGCGTCAGCTGCTATCTGTACCCATCACTGGGCGAGCATTCGCCCGGTTTCTTCCAGGTTGATGTGCCAGCTAAGGGCATCGCGCAGGATATGCGGGGTGTGGCCGCCCAGGGCGCACGCGGCGGTAAAGTAGTCGTTCAGCGCCTGGCGGTAATCCGGGTGCACGCAGTTGTCGATGACCGCGCGAGCCCGTTCCCGTGGCGCCAGGCCGCGCAAGTCTGCCAGGCCGATCTCGGTCACCAGGATGTCGACATCGTGTTCGGTGTGATCGACATGGCTGACCATCGGTACCACGCTGGAGATCGCGCCACCCTTGGCGATGGATTTGGTCACGAAGATCGCCAGGTGCGCGTTGCGCGCGAAATCACCCGAACCGCCAATGCCGTTCATCATCCGCGTCCCGCAGACGTGAGTGGAGTTGACGTTGCCGTACAGGTCGAACTCCAGCGCGGTGTTGATGCCGATGATGCCGAGCCGGCGCACCACTTCCGGGTGGTTGGAGATTTCTTGCGGACGCAGGACCAGTTTGTCCTTGTAGCGCTCCAGGTTGCCGAACACATCGCTGTTGCGACGGCTCGACAGGGTGATCGAACTGCCTGAGGCAAAACTCAGCTTGCCGGCGTCGATCAGGTCGAAGGTCGAGTCCTGCAGTACTTCGGAGTACATGGTCAGGTCTTCGAACGGCGAGTCGATCAGGCCGCACATGACCGCGTTGGCGATGTTGCCGATGCCCGCCTGCAACGGGCCGAGCTTGTTGCTCATGCGTCCGGCGGCGACTTCCTGCTTCAGGAAGCCGATCAGGTGGTCGGCAATCGCCTGGGTATCGGCGTCGGGTGGCGTGACCGTCGACGGCGAATCCGCCTGATGGGTGATGACAATGGCGACGATCTTTTCCGGCGGAATCGGGATGGCGGTGCTGCCAATGCGATCATCGACCTTCACCAGCGGGATCGGTGTGCGAGTCGGGCGGTAGGTCGGGATGTAGATGTCGTGCAAACCTTCGAGGTTCGGGTTATGCGCCATGTTGATCTCAACGATCACGTGTTTGGCGAAAATCGCGAAGCTGGCCGAGTTACCCACGGAAGTGGTGGGCACGATGTGGCCCTGCTCGGTGATCGCGACGGCCTCGATCACCGCGATGTCCGGCAGCTTCAACTGCTGATTGCGCAATTGCTCGACGGTTTCCGATAGGTGTTGATCGATGAACATCACTTCGCCAGCGTTGATCGCCTTGCGCAGCGTGCTATCCACCTGAAACGGCATGCGTCGCGAAAGAACGCCGGCTTCGGTGAGTTGTTTATCGAGGTCGTTGCCCAGGCTCGCGCCGGTCATCAGGGTGATTTTCAGAGGAGAAACTTTGGCGCGCTCGGCCAGTGCATGAGGCACGGCCTTGGCTTCGCCGGCTCGAGTGAAACCACTCATGCCGACGGTCATGCCGTCCTCAATCAGAGCGGCAGCGTCATCTGCGCTCATTACCTTTTCCAACAACGAAGGCAAGCGAATACGTTCACGGTACATGGATTGTTATCTCGGGCAACGGAAGCAAGGTGTGCAGTCTAGTGATTTGAAAAAAAATCCTCGCGCTACCATGGTCGAATGCATACCCCTGATTTAGAGCCTTTTGTCGGGTTTCGACGGGTAATAAAAAACCCCAGCCTACTAAAGGCTGAGGTTTTGGGTATTGCGTTGGAGCAAGTTTTAGTCCACGGCTTTGACCATGTCCTCGATGACTTTCTTGGCGTCGCCGAACACCATCATGGTTTTGTCGAGGTAGAACAGTTCGTTGTCCAGACCGGCATAGCCGCTGGCCATCGAGCGTTTGTTGACGATGATGGTCTTGGCCTTGAACGCTTCGAGAATCGGCATGCCGGCAATCGGCGATTTCGGATCGTTCTTCGCGGCGGGGTTGACCACGTCGTTGGCGCCAAGTACCAGTACCACGTCGGCCTGGCCGAACTCGGAGTTGATGTCTTCCATCTCGAACACCTGGTCGTAAGGCACTTCTGCCTCGGCGAGCAATACGTTCATGTGGCCGGGCATCCGGCCGGCGACCGGGTGGATCGCATACTTCACAGTGACGCCGTGATGAGTCAGCTTCTCGGTCAGCTCTTTCAACGCGTGTTGTGCCCGAGCCACCGCCAAACCGTAGCCTGGAACGATGATCACGGTGTCGGCGTTGGTCAGCAGGAAAGTCGCGTCGTCAGCCGAACCGGATTTGACCGGGCGCTCTTCCTTGGCGCCGGCAGGGCCTGCGTCGGCTGTATTGCCGAAGCCTCCGAGCAGCACATTGAAGAAGGAGCGGTTCATCGCCTTGCACATGATGTACGAGAGGATCGCACCGCTCGAGCCCACCAGCGAGCCGGCGATGATCAGCATCGAGTTGTTCAGCGAGAAGCCGATACCCGCCGCCGCCCAGCCGGAATAGCTGTTGAGCATTGACACCACCACCGGCATGTCGGCGCCGCCAATCGGGATGATGATCAGCACGCCCATGACGAAGGCCAGGATCAGCATCAACGCGAAGGCCGCGAGGTTGCCGGTCAGCATGAAGGTGACGCCCAGTGCCAGCGTGGCCAGGCCCAGCAGCAGGTTCAGCTTGTGCTGGCCGCTGAACTGTACGGGTGCACCCTGGAACAGGCGGAACTTGTACTTGCCCGAGAGTTTGCCGAAGGCGATCACCGAACCGGAGAAGGTGATTGCGCCGATGGCTGCGCCGAGGAACAGCTCCAGGCGGTTACCTGCCGGAATCGAATCGCCCAACTGTTTGACGATACCCAGTGATTGCGGCTCGACGACCGCAGCGATGGCAATGAACACCGCCGCCAGGCCGATCATGCTGTGCATGAAGGCGACCAGTTCAGGCATCTTGGTCATTTCAACGCGCTTGGCCATGATCGAGCCAGCGGTGCCGCCGATCAGCAGGCCGACGATGACGTAGCCGATGCCTGCGGTGGCGAGCTCAGCACCGAGCTTATAGATGAGGCCCACGGTGGTGAGGATCGCCAAGGCCATGCCAAGCATGCCGAACAGGTTGCCGCGACGCGACGTGGTCGGGTGCGACAGGCCCTTCAAGGCCTGGATGAAGCAGATGGACGCGATCAGGTAGAGCGTCGTTACCAGGTTCATGCTCATTACTTCGGCGCCTCTTCTTTTGTGGCTTTCGGGGCTTTTTTCTTGAACATCTCAAGCATTCTGCGGGTGACCAGGAAGCCACCGAATACGTTCACCGCTGCCAGGGCCACTGCCAGGGTGCCCATTGTTTTGCCTAGTGGCGTCACGGTCAGCGCCGCGGCGAGCATGGCGCCAACGATCACGATCGCCGAAATTGCGTTGGTCACCGCCATCAAGGGCGTGTGCAGTGCAGGCGTAACGTTCCAGACCACGTGATAACCGACATAGATCGCCAGCACGAAGATGATCAGGTTGTAGATACCGGGGGAGATAAGCTCTTCCATCGTCTGAATCCCTGCTTAGGCGTTTTTGCGGATGACTTGGCCGTCGCGGCACATCAGGCACGCGGCGACGATGTCGTCTTCGAGGTTGATCTCGAACTGACCTTCCTTGTTGAAGACCAGTTTGAGGAAGTCCAGCAGGTTGCGGGCGTACAGGGCCGAAGCGTCTGCCGCGACTTCACCGGCCAGGTTGGTCGGGCCGCAAATGGTTACGCCATGCGCCACCACGACCTGATCGGCCACGGTCAGCGGGCAATTGCCCCCCTGAGCGGCGGCGAGGTCGATGACCACGGAGCCGGGCTTCATTTGCGCCACGGTTTCGGCACTCAACAGCGTCGGTGCCTTGCGGCCCGGAATCAGTGCGGTGGTGATGACGATGTCAGCCTGTTTGGCGCGTTCATGCACGGCCAGGGCCTGGCGCTGCATCCAGCTCGCCGGCATTGGGCGCGCGTAACCGCCGACACCGACGGCGCATTCACGCTCTTCATCGGTTTCGTAAGGCACGTCGACAAATTTGGCGCCGAGGGACTCGATCTGTTCCTTGACGGCCGGGCGCACGTCAGACGCTTCGATCACCGCGCCCAGGCGTTTCGCCGTCGCAATGGCCTGCAGGCCCGCAACGCCGGCACCGAGAATCAGTACGCGGGCCGCTTTCACGGTGCCTGCGGCTGTCATCAGCATCGGCATGAAGCGTGGGTAATGGTGAGCGGCCAGGAGTACGGCTTTATAACCCGCGATGTTGGCCTGGGAGGACAACACATCCAGGCTCTGGGCGCGGGAGGTCCGTGGCGCGGCTTCCAGTGCGAATGCGGTAATACCGCACTCTGCCAGCTTGGCGATGGTTTCATTGCTGAACGGGTTGAGCATGCCCACCACAACCGTGCCGCTCTTGATCAGGGCGAGTTCGCTGTCATTGGGGGCGACCACCTTGAGAATCAGCTCGGCACCCAACGCGTCACTGGCACTGCCAATGGTTGCGCCTGCCGCTTCATAGGCACTGTCGATAACGCTGGCTTTTACACCGGCGCCGCTTTGAACCGTGACCTTATGGCCCTGGCTGATCAGCTTCTTGATGGTTTCCGGGGTTGCAGCAACCCGTGTTTCACCCGTCTGGGTTTCGAGAGGAACACCAATGTGCACGTCAAATCTCCTGCGTGATCTTATTGAATTAACCCAGGCACTTCGGATGGTGCGGCTGGGGCGGCCGATCAGCACGATCCCGCCAATTCAAGGCGGGGCGCGGCATTTTGCAGGCGAACAATGTGCCCTTCAAGGGATTATGACGGGTGACGGAAAATTAACTACAAGTCACCCTGTGACCGAATGTCGCAACGGAACGGGTCAATCCCTTGTGGGCCTTGCCTCGTATGGATTCTGGCGCAATTTCAGGAATTTACTCATTGGTCAGGTGAATGAGCGAACATGGGTATCGGATAGCGGCTCAAAGCCACGTGTCATGGCGCTTGTGGGACGTTTGTACTGATTCCGATACAGTCTGCGGATATGCGACAAATAGTTATATCTGTAGGGCTTTGATTTTTCTGACTACGAAGTCAATTTAGTCTGAGTGCCTTTATTCTTCGAGGCTGTAGCTCTGTGCCTGGCTCACCAGCCAGTCGCGAAATGCCTTCAGGGACGCCGATTCGACCTTTCGATCAGGAATCATCAGGTAGTACGCCTTGATACTCGTCAGGGATTGCGTGTTGGCGATTACCAGGCGTTTCTCCGCCAGTTCGCGCTGAATCAGAAACGGCGGGATCAAGGCAATCCCCATGTCGTGCATGGCGGCCTGGGCCAGCATGGAGAATAGCTCGTAGCGGGGACCTGTCATGTCGCGCGGGACGTTCAGGTTTTGCGAGTTGAACCATTGGCGCCAGGCATAGGGCCGAGTGGTCTGCTGCAGCAGTGGCAGTTCGGCGATTTCGGCAAGGGTCAGGCTGGTCTTCCGGCCCATCAGGTTGGGGCTGCACACCGGCATGGGGTTTTCACCCATCAATCTGTGGGATTCGGTGCCCGACCAGTCCGCATCGCCGAAGTAGATCGCCGCATCGAATTCGGTATCCGCGAACAGGAAGGGGCGGGTTCGGTTAGTGAGGTTGACCGTTACTTCGGGATGCTTTTGCTGGAAGTCCTTGAGTCGGGGCAGCAGCCACTGGGTGCCGAAGGTCGGTACGACTGCCAGTTCGATCACGTTGGTGCCTTGCTGGCCCATCACCGACAGCGTGTCGCGCTCGACTGCGTCCAGTTGGGTAGCCACCCTGCGGCTGTAGGACAGTCCGGCCTCCGTCAGCTTTACCCCGCGCCGGGAGCGTCGAAACAGCTCCACGCCGAGGAACTCCTCAAGGCTGGCGATTTGTCGGCAAATGGCACCCTGAGTGAGGGAAAGCTCCTGCGCCGCTTTGGTAAAGCTCTCGTGGCGCGCAGCGGCTTCGAAGCTGATCAGGGCCGCTGTGCTGGGGATTTTTCTGCGCATGTACATCTACCTCACTAATTCATCACAAAATGACCGTTATGCGATGTTTCGGAGTGAGAAATTAACACAACAGCATGCAAAATCCTCGTTTGCGACGGCGACGAAGCAGGCCTAGGATCAGTCCACGTTATTTGACCCGATTCGAGAGGACATACTCATGGGCGGCAAAGTCAGCTTCAACTGGATTGATCCCCTGCTGCTGGATCAACAGCTCACCGAAGAAGAGCGCATGATTCGCGACACCGCCGAGCAGTTCGCTCAGCAGAAACTCGCACCGCGTGTTCTTGAAGCTTTCCGCCATGAAAAGACCGACCCGGCGATCTTCCGCGAGATGGGCGAAGTGGGCCTGCTGGGCGCAACCATTCCTGAGCAATATGGCGGTAGCGGTCTGAATTACGTCAGCTACGGTCTGATCGCCCGTGAAGTCGAGCGCGTCGACTCGGGTTACCGCTCGATGATGAGCGTGCAGTCTTCGTTGGTGATGGTGCCGATCAACGAGTTCGGCACTGAAGCGCAGAAGCAGAAGTACCTGCCGAAGCTGGCGACGGGCGAGTGGATCGGGTGTTTCGGTCTGACCGAGCCTAACCATGGTTCCGACCCGGGTGCGATGATTACCCGTGCGCGCAAGGTGGACGGCGGCTACAGCCTGACGGGCAGCAAGATGTGGATCACCAATAGTCCGATCGCCGACGTGTTCGTGGTCTGGGCCAAGGATGATGCCGGCGACATCCGTGGCTTCGTCCTGGAGAAAGGCTGGAAGGGCCTGAGTGCTCCGGCGATTCACGGCAAGGTGGGGCTGCGTGCATCCATCACCGGCGAAATCGTCATGGACAACGTATTCGTGCCGGAAGAGAACATCTTCCCCGACGTCCGTGGCTTGAAAGGTCCCTTCACTTGCCTCAACTCCGCACGCTACGGCATCTCCTGGGGGGCGCTGGGGGCTGCCGAGTTCTGCTGGCATACCGCTCGCCAGTACACGCTGGACCGTCAGCAGTTCGGTCGGCCATTGGCCGCTACTCAGTTGATCCAGAAGAAGCTGGCCGATATGCAGACCGAAATCACCATGGCACTCCAGGGTTGTCTGCGTCTGGGGCGCATGAAGGATGAAGGGACTGCGGCGGTGGAAATCACTTCGATGATGAAGCGCAACTCCTGCGGCAAGTCCCTGGACATTGCCCGCATGGCGCGTGACATGTTGGGTGGCAACGGCATCTCCGACGAATTCGGTGTGGCCCGGCACCTGGTCAACCTGGAAGTGGTGAATACCTATGAAGGTACGCACGACGTCCACGCACTGATCCTCGGTCGCGCGCAAACCGGCCTTCAGGCGTTCTATTGACAGGAGAACACCATGGGCGCGCTTTCGCATCTGCGGGTGCTGGATTTATCGCGAGTGCTGGCCGGGCCCTGGTCCGGGCAGATATTGGCGGACCTTGGCGCCGAAGTGATCAAGGTCGAGCGTCCGGGCAGCGGTGATGACACGCGCGCCTGGGGGCCTCCTTTCCTCAAGGATGCGTACGGTGAGAACACCAGCGAGGCTGCCTATTACCTGTCGGCCAATCGCAACAAGCAATCGGTGACCATCGACTTCACGCGTCCGGAAGGTCAGGCGCTGGTGCGCGAGCTGGCTTGCAGGTCAGACATCCTGATCGAGAATTTCAAGGTGGGTGGGCTGGCGGCTTATGGGCTGGACTATGCGTCGCTCAAGGCGATCAACCCGAAGCTGATCTATTGTTCGATCACCGGGTTTGGCCAGACCGGTCCTTATGCCAAGCGCGCCGGTTACGACTTCATGATCCAGGGGCTGGGCGGCCTGATGAGCCTTACAGGGCAGCCTGAAGGTGCGGAGGGTGCTGGACCGGTGAAGGTTGGCGTGGCGCTAACGGATATCCTGACCGGACTCTACTCGACCGTGGCGATTCTTGCGGCGCTTGCGCATCGGGATCAGGGTGGTGGCGGTCAGCACATCGATATGGCGTTGCTGGATGTCCAGGTGGCTTGCCTGGCAAACCAGGCAATGAATTATCTGGCGACGGGCAATGCACCCAAGCGTCTGGGGAATGCGCACCCGAATATTGTGCCCTACCAGGATTTTCCTACAGCGGATGGCGATTTCATCCTGACCGTGGGTAACGACGGGCAATTCCGAAAATTTGCAGAAGTGGCCGGGCAGCCGCAATGGGCCGATGACACGCGTTTTGCCACCAATACGCAGCGAGTGGCGAACCGGGCGGTACTGATTCCCTTGATTCGCCAGGCTACGGTCTTCAAGACCACGGCTGAGTGGGTGGCGCAACTGGAGCGGGCGGGTGTGCCGTGTGGGCCGATCAACGACCTGGCCCAGGTCTTTGCCGATCCCCAGGTGAAGGCGCGTGGGCTGGCGATCGAGTTGCCTCATGCGTTGGCTGGAAAGGTGCCGCAGGTGGCGAGCCCGATTCGTCTGTCCGAAACGCCCGTGGAGTATCGCCACGCGCCACCGTTGCTGGGTGAGCACACGCTTGAGGTGCTGCAGCGGGTGTTGGGGATGGACGCGCAGGCGGTTGCAGCCTTCAAGGAAGCCGGGGTTCTTTAAGCGTGCCTTCTATATAGGAAGTGGCCTTTCTATATAGAAGAGCAGGCTGCTTTCTGCCTTTCTGCAAGTTATTGATAGAAATGTAAAAAAACATGTTGACGGCAGATTCTGGACGTCTATAATTCGCCCCACTTCCGGCGCAGTCGAAACGGAAAACTCCTTGGTAAACAAAGAGTTACGCAGTTTTCGGCAGCGAGTTGCTTCAGGTCATCGAAGCCTGG
>NZ_JACVAI010000005.1 GCF_014851765.1 Pseudomonas sp. PDM04
CCCGAACTCAGCAGTGAAACGATGCATCGCCGATGGTAGTGTGGGGTTTCCCCATGTGAGAGTAGGTCATCGTCAAGATTAAATTCCGAAACCCCTATCTGCGTATGCAGGTAGGGGTTTTGTTTTTAGTAGAAGTCATTCAATTTCGCTGGCACGTTGCTTCGTAACGGACCGGTCACAGAATTTCTTGACGACCATAGAGCATTGGAACCACCTGATCCCATCCCGAACTCAGCAGTGAAACGATGCATCGCCGATGGTAGTGTGGGGTTTCCCCATGTGAGAGTAGGTCATCGTCAAGATTGAATTCCAAAACCCCTGTTTGCTAACGCAAACAGGGGTTTTGTCTTTTACGGGTCTGAAAAAATGGCGGTATGAAGTGCCGCCGAAGTCACGGGCTACGCAAACCGTTTCAACACATTGTTCATCGCATCATCGGCAAACCCCTGTACGAAGGCCTGGAACCCCGGTAGAGCCTCGGCGCCGCCCTGCTCCGGCTCGGCGATGATGGTCCAGGTCGCCCGGGACTGTTCTCCCTCCAGCGTTTCAACCGTCATCGCCGCCCACAGCCTGGCCACGCCCAAGGTGTTGTAGATCGTGGTCCAGGTCATGTAATGCTCCTGGTCATCCCGCGAGTTGAGCTGTTCGACGACCAGGTTGCCATCCTTGAAGAACTTCTTGCGCAGGCACGAAATGCCTTCGCCAGTCATCTCAATGTGCGATAGCGCCGGGATGAATTGATCGAAGCCGGCAAAGTTACCGACCAGCGCCCAGACTGAGGCAGCGTTTGCCGGGATCTCCATTGACGACACGACGTGGCAGCCTTGAGGGTTCTGGATCAGGGTATCGGGTTGCAGGGTTTTCATGGTTTCGCTCCGCTTGGATGAATCAGATGAAATTGATTTCTTTGAGGTAGTCGCAGCCACGGCGCAGCAGCGCTGGGGATTTTTCCGGGTAATGAGTGCCCATCAGCCGCACACCGGCCTGGGCGTTGTCGTGGCCGATCATGGAGATGTCGCCGATATCCTCTTCGAAGCCGTTCAGGTAGAAGCCGAGCACGCCGAACAACGCGTTATCGCTGTCGACCCGGCCCAATTGCTGCTGCCAGTCGGCGACGCTGACCATGGAGAATTCCCGGCCGGCTTCGCGAAACGACGCGACGTAATCGTCCCAACTCAGCGGTTCGGGGTTATGCAGGTTGAACACCGCTTTTTCCGCGCAATAGCGGCTGGCATGAAAGGCGATGAAACGGGCGAGAAAATCCACGGGCATCAGGTCGAAATTCAAGGCGAACTCCGGCACCTGACCTAGCTGGATCGAGCCCTTGAGCATCAGCATCAAGCGATTTTTATGCGGTTGGCAAACGCCGGTGAGGCTGTTGAAGCTGATATTGCCGGGACGATAGACATTGACCAGAACGCCGCGCTCGCGTGCGCGCTCGAGGATCCGCTCGCCGACCCATTTCGACAGGTTGTAACCGTTCTTGATGTAAATCGGCGGGGTTTGCGCGGCAGGCATTTCGAGTACCCGGCCATCGGCGGAAAGGCTGCTGGAGGCCGACAGTGTCGAGACAAAATTGAAGATCTTTTTACTGCGCCCTTCGCACAGGCGCAGGCACTCGAAGATCGGCTCGACGTTATCCCGCACCAGCGAGCTGTAATCCAGCACGTGATTGACGTTCGCCGCGTTGTGCACCAGGGCACCGAACTCGCGATCCAGCCGCTCGTAAACGCGCGGCTCAAGTCCCAGAGAGGGCCGTGTGATATCTGCCGGGTAGACCCGCACCCGACTCAGGTCAAGGTGCTCCAGGCGGTTTTCCCGCAAGGCCTGAGTGAAACGCTCCGATGCCGTCCGTCCGCCGCCTTCGCGCACCAGACAAGCCACTTCACTTGCGCCCCAGGCCAGCAGGGCTTGGACGATGTGCACGCCGACAAAACTGTTGGCACCGGTCACGATCACCTTGTGCACATCGCCCATGCGGCTGTCTGGCAACGGCTGCACTGAGAGATCGCGAAAGGCGTCGCCAAGCGCCTGTTCGCTCAATACCTCTTCGGTGCCGGAGCCGCGCACCAGCGTTGCCAGTTTTGCGATGGTCGGCAGTTCGATGAAGCGGTTGATCGAAATGCTGCGGCCGAAGGTTTCCCGCAGCTTCAACAGCATGCGTGACAGGAGGATCGAGTGGCCGCCCAGATTGAAGAAGCTTTCGTCGGTGGAGATGTCACGGGCGGGAAGCTCCAGCAATTCGGCCCAAATCTCCAGCAGCACGGCTTCATCCGCGCTGGCCGGCAAGCGCAGCGACGGGTTATCGCTGAGGCTCACCGGTATTTCCAGCAGTGCCTTGCGGTCAACCTTGCCGTTGCTGGCGAACGGCATGCCGGTCAGCTCGGTCCAGGCGCAGGGCTGCATGTAGTCCGGCAGTCGCTGGCTGGCATGGTTTTTCAACGCGTCGCGGGCAGCCCCGGGCCGGGTTTCCTGAGGCTGGGCGAGGAACGCCAGGATCCGCCGCTGACTGTCGATGACCACCGCGACCTGGCGGTACAGTTGGCTGTCGCGCAGGCAGCGTTCGATCTCTTCGGGCTCGACCCGGAATCCGCGAATTTTCACCTGATTGTCCCGGCGCCCGCACAACTCGATGCCGGCGTCCGTCCACTTCGCCATGTCACCAGTGCGATAGGCGCGCAGGGTCTGCCCGCCCGGCAGGTCCAGTTGCAGGTAGCGTTCGGCGGTCTGCTGCGTATTGTTGAGGTATCCCAGGCATACGCCCGGCCCGACGATGTACAGCTCACCAACGGTCTGTTCGGCCACTGGTTGCAGGTCCTCGTCGAGAATCAGCACCTGGCTATTGGCGATCGGCGCACCGAGCGAGCGATTGCTGTCGCCAGCGCGCAGTCGTCGGGCGGTGATCAGTACCGTGGCTTCGGTCGGACCGTAGAGGTTGTAGAGGTTGCCCTGCCGGGTGAGCTGTTCGATGACCCAGGGCTCGCAGACATCACCACCGGTCATCACGTGTGCCAGGCACTGCAGTTGCTCCAGGGGCAGAATGCTTAGCAGGGCCGGAGGCAAAAACCCATGGCTGAGCTGTTGATGACGGATCAGCTCCACCAGTTGCAGAGGGTCACGCCGCTGGTCGTCGCTGGGCACGACCAGCCTGGCGCCTTGCAGCAGGGTCGGGAAGATGTCGATCAGCGAAGAGTCGAAACTCAGCGACGAGAACTGCAACGCGCAGCTGTGTTCGGTCAGTTGCACATAGTCGGCGTACCACGCCGTGAAGTGCGCCAGATTCGCCTGACTGAGCAGCACGCCCTTGGGCTGGCCGGTAGTGCCCGAGGTGTAGAGCGCCATGCACGGCGCCTCGAGAGCGGGGCGGCGACACATCAGCGGCTGGTCGAGGTCCACGTGTTCGAGGTCGAGCGCGCAGATGTCCAGGTTGGGCATCCGGTCTGCGAGCGGGTGCTGACCGTCATGCAACAACAGCACGGCGCCGGCGTCCGACAGAATGTACTGCTGACGCTGCACGGGATGGCTCGGCTCCAACGGCAGGTACACCGCGCCGCAGCCGAGAATCGCCAGGATCCCTGCGTACAATGCGCTGCATTTGGACAGGCAGATGCCGACCACCCAGGGCTGGTCGTGCGCCTCGAGCAATGGCTGCAGTCGCTGGGCAATGGCGCGGCTGCGCGCATGCAATTCGCCATAGCTCAGGGATGTGCCGGCGATGCAGAGTGCCGGCCTGCTGGCGGACTGGATCAACCGCTGCTCCAGACGCTCGATCATCGGGATCTGTGCGAGTTGCTGCAAGCGCTCGTCGGCGGTTGCGTTGAGCCGATGGACGTAGGCGAGGCGCTCCAGAAACAACAGGCTTTGCACGTGCTCGAAATGCACCGGGTCCGCCGGTTCGGCGCGCAAAAAATAGTCTGCATCCCGGGAGAAGCGACTGACCAGCAATGCGACATGGTCCACTATTTGCGCCATGGCTCGCCGGCGCAGTGCCTGGCCGTTGCCGGAGGGCTCGTCGGCCACCGGCAGGCGCGTCAGCTGCGTTGAGCCCAGCAGGCAAAGCAGGTCCAGGGGCGGAAGCCCGGAGGCGCCTACCACTCCGAGTCCCAGGCGTAGTGTCAGGCGCGGTGTAAGGCCCGGCAGTTCAAGCGCCAGGCTGGCGTCGTCGATCAGCAGATCGAAATTGCCTGCCGGTCGCAGGCCGGGGTCCTTCAGACATGTCAGTGAATGGCCGTGTTGTTCGAGCTCCAGCGCTACCTCGGTCAACGCCAGGCTGCGGCCAATGAGCAAAATGTCGAGACGTCTCATGATGTGCTCCTCGTTAAACCAGGTAGTCGCTCAAGGCGGCTTGAACGCACGGCGCATCGAGCAATGAACTGTTGTGGAAAAAGCGCACGATGTTGGCGACCAGCGGGTGATGGCGGTTGATCGGGAAGGCCAGGCCGGAGACTTCGTGCTTGAGCGCCTGACGCGCGGTCTCGCTGATCCGCAAGGCGTCGATCAGGCGGAAGTCGAAGGATTTCTGGATGTCGTTGGTCAGGTAATGGCCGATGAACACCGGCAGGATCCGTGCGATGCACTGCCGGTCTTCCTCACTCGCGGTGTGCCAGTAAATGCGCACCAAGCGGGCCCAGAAGCCGGAGTGTCGGCCCTCGTCGAGCAAGTGATCGGCCATCAGTCCCTTGATCGATTGCTTGACGCTGTCGTCCTTGGCGAACGCTGCGACATCACCGGTCACGGTGTTCTCGGCGATGGCCACGCAGATCAGCTCCACGGCCGCGCGCAGAGGCTCCGGCGCCAGCGCGATCGCCGCCGGAATCGCCCGGCTCAGCTCGATTTCATTGGGCAGTTCGATGGGAGTGATGCCCGTCAAGGCGATGGTCTGCTGCAAGAAGTCCATCGCCACCAAGGCGTGGTAATCCTCGTCGACCACCACGGTCATGGCGTCGTAGCGACAGGCAAACGGGAACGGAACGGCAAAGCGATTCTTGGCGATGCTGCGGGCGGTTTTGTCGACGATCTCGGTTTCGAAAATCACCACATCGTTGATGAACTTGTAGAGCGTCTGCACCAGTGCGAAATCCCGTTGCTCCGGGCATTCGCGCACAAAGGTCTCACTGAGCACCAATGGCTGACGGCTGAGCGGGTAGATCAGTTTGTCGTCGTTCTCCAGCATGCGACGCGGGCGGGTACGGATGGTTGCGCGGCTTTCCCAGGCATCGGCGAAGGATTGATAGTCGGCGGCGTTCATGCGTTCACCTCCGCCATCGGTTCGCCCATGCTCAGGCGCAGGCCGTCCCACAGGGCAATGCGGCTTTCCACGGCGGCAAGGGCGCTGGCATACACGTCTTCTTCCCGTTGCGGGTCGCCATCGACCAGCCGCGCCAGGAGTTTTTCCGCTGCCGGGCCGTGGTCTTCGGAGTCGACCTCGATATGCCGCTCCAGGTAATAGCGAAAGGTTGGCGCCTGGTCGATGCCGATGCCCCAGTCGTCAAGAATGCGCTGGAACATCTGCGGGATGACGCTCTCGCGACCGTGCAGGAATGCCGCCGCTACGCTGTGGCCTGGCGCGTGCAGGGCTGTGTGCAACGTGTGGCGCACGAATTGTGCTGCAGCCGGCTCGATGTCCACGCTTCGTAACGCCACGTCGTAGCTCACGCCCTCCTGTTGCAGTGCCACGAAACGCTCGATGGCGGCCGTGCTGGCGCCCACTTCACGCATGGCGTCGAGGTACAACTCGAAATGACTGTAATGGCCTTGGGCCGGCCGATCATCGGACTCTTCGCCGAGCACTATCTCGTTGATCAGCCGCGCAGCGTGTGGATCCTTCGGTGGCAGCCAGGGCAACTGAACGCAGGTCAGTTCCTGTTGCAGGCGTTTGGTCAGAGACATGAAGTCCCATACGGCAAAAACATGGGACTCCATGAAACGTTGAAGTACCGAAAGAGAATGTATTTCAGAGAAGATAGGGTGCGAACTCAACTCTGTCTTTTTCTGAGCAAGACGTTCTTTAATCGATTTCATGGCGAGCCTATTCGTCAATGTTTTGAATGAAGTGGAATCACTAAGTAACAGTTGCTGCAAGTTTTTGGCTGGCGAACGAGAACAGCAAACGCCTTACGGTGTCAGTGGCGTGCAGGGCACTGACTGGGCGCATTGCAACCAATACTGATGGGTGGCGGAGAAAAACTAATACACGGATTAGTGTCGGGCAAGTAGTTTCTTATTATTTTTAAGTTCAACTTTTTGGGGCGCGAAAAGTTGCACTAAAACTTGGTGAATAAGTTTTATTCGGGCGTAGTTGCTCCTTCCGGCTTATATAAGTCGAAATTGAAATAAAGAGTGAATGCCTCACTCGAGCAACTTTCTAAGGACGATATTTGGTCAGGTTTTTGAGGGGGGAAGATGGCCGGGATGCCAAGGCTTCCTTTTCCCGTGACAAGACTCCTTCCGTAGGTTCTTGATGGGGGGGACGGCGCCGCTCACGCGTCGCTTCGCCCCTTTGTATTTGGTTGGCAGTCCAAGAGTGAGCGTAAATCAAGGCAGCCGCTATCGCCGACGTGTCCTACCGTCAGCGCAGGGATTGAACTCAAGGGAAAATAAGGGCGAGTGCCATCGCAACAGGCACCTGCGGGCAGGCGATACCTGCTCGAACAGTCTGTCGTACGATTTGTTTCTAGGCTTTTCTACTTTGCGTCGTTGGATTTTCGAGGTAGCGGGTGATGACATCGACGCCGCGATTGAGGTGGTGTCCGAGCAACTTGACCGTGCGCTCGATATCTCGGTCATGTGCCGCGTGCAGCAACGCCCGGTGATCGTCCTGGGACAGTTTGCCCAGGCCCATGGCTTCCAGGTTGAAACGCAGGAAGCGTTCTTCTTCGTTCAGGCCTTCTTCGATTAGTTTCAATAATCGATGATTGGGCGCCTTGCTGTAGAGCGTCATGTGAAACAGGCGGTTGAGCCGGCCGATCTCGGTGTAGTTGTGCTCTGTTTCCAGCTCGTCGATATAGTGGGCCGCCTGCTCGAAGTCCTCGGTAGTCAGCAGCGGAATCGACAGGCGCAGGGCTTCGGACTCCAGCAGGATACGCAGCGCATAGGTTTCGGCTGCATCCCCTTGAACCAGTGGCGCGACAACCGCGCCTTTGTGGGCGATGACATTGAGCAGCCCTTGGGCTTCCAGCTGGCGCAGCGCTTCTCGCACCGGCATGCGGCTGACGCCGAACAGATCAGCCAGGTCCTGCTGGCGAAGTGCTGTGCCACACGGGATACGACCGTCGAGGATGGCAGCGCGCAAGGTTTTCTCGATGACGGAACGGGCCACGTAGGCGGGAATCGGCCCGTTGACCCTGATGCTGTTGAGAGGGTTGGGTTTTTGTGTCACTACAACGCACCCTGATGACTGAGAAATTGGATCCAAACTGACACTAGTGACTGCCCCGCAGGTTGTCAAACGTGCAAGTTAAACAACGTGTACAAGAAGCTTAGCGCGCTCTTGGCGATCTCATCGTGCCATTGTCTTTTAACCGGCTAACCTTCACCATCAATCGATTCCACCTGCCTACATGGATGCCTCGCATTGGCGGTATGTTTCGCGACCCCCCGGACATTACGCTGGCTATGCGGCGCGTTGCTGCTGGCCGGTTTCCTGTCGGGTGGCTTGCATGCCGACTGGGATTTTTCCCTGATCAGCCGCAAGGCGCAGGCATTGTACGGACCTTTGGGCGCGGGTCAGCAACGAATTGACGCCTGGCAGCAGCTGTTGGCCACCCAGAAGCAGGTCAGCGAGCAGGATAAGCTCAAGGTGGTCAACCTGTTCTTCAACCGGCAGATGCGTTACGAAGAGGACATCGACCTGTGGCACACGGTCGATTACTGGGAAACGCCGATCGAGGCCTTGTGGAAGGGCGCCGGGGATTGTGAAGACTATGCCATCGCAAAATATTTCAGCCTGCGCCACCTCGGCGTTCCCAGCGACAAGCTGCGCATCACCTACGTCAAGGCCTTGACCCTGAACCGCGCGCACATGGTGCTGACGTACTACGCCAGCCCCGATGCCGTGCCGTTGGTGCTCGACAGCCTGATCGACGCCATCAAACCTGCCAGCCAACGAACGGACCTGCTGCCCGTCTACGCTTTCAATGCCGAGGGGGTGTGGTTGCCGGGTGCCAAGGGCAATACGAGAGTCAGCGACACCAAACGCTTGTCCCGCTGGCAGGATGTTCTGAAGAAAATGCAGGCCGAAGGTTTTCCGGTCGAGCCGACTAATTAGGAGCACGCGCTCAGATGTCTTTGTTCAAACAGCTGTTGATCGCAATCTGTCTGTTCCTGGTGGTCGCCTTTACCGGCAGCTTCATGGTCAGCCTGGAAAGTTCACGCACCCAGTACGTCAACCAGTTGCGCTCCCATGCACAGGACGCGGCGACGGCACTGGCGCTGTCGTTGACCCCGAACATCGACGATCCGGCGATGGTCGAGCTATTGGTCAGCTCGATTTTCGACAGCGGCTATTACGCGAGCATCCGCGTTGTCGACCTGTCGAATGACCAGACGCTGGTGGAGCGCAGCGGCAGCCCGGCGGTGAGCAATGTGCCGGACTGGTTCGTGAAGCTGATCGGCCTCGAACCGGCAGGCGGCGACGCGATCGTCAGTCGTGGCTGGGAGCAGGCGGCGCGGGTCGAGGTGGTCAGCCATCCGATGTTCGCCATCGCCAAGCTGTGGCAAAGCGCGCTGGGCAGCCTCGGCTGGCTGCTGCTCTGCGGCGCGGTCAGTGCGGCGCTGGGTGCCTTGCTGCTGCGCCGGCAACTGAAACCGCTGGACTACATGGTCCAGCAATCCCACGCCATTGCCCGTCGGGAATTCCTCAGCCTGCCCGACCTGCCGCGCACCCCGGAATTGCGTCGTGTGGTCCAGGCCATGAACCAGATGGTCGAGAAGCTCAAGGCGTTGTTTCAGGAGCAGGCCGAGCGCAGCGAAAAATTGCGCGACGAGTCCTATCAGGATGCGTTGACCGGGTTGGCCAACCGGCGCTATTTCGAGATGCAACTGAATGCCCGAGTGAGCAACCCGGAGCTGGCGAGTTCGGGTTACCTGCTGCTGTTGCGGGTCAAGGATCTGGCCGGGCTGAACCAGCGCCTGGGTGGCCAGCACACCGACGAGTTGCTCAAGGCTGTCGGCCAGCAACTCTTGCGCGAGTGTGCCAGGTACCCGGAGACGCTGAATATGGTGACGCGGGTCCGTGGGGGGGAATTTGCCGTGCTGGCGCCAGGTCTGGTGCACGCCGAAGCGCTGCAACTGGCGCAACACCTGGACCTGGCCCTGACCAGCCTGCATGCGACGGGTGCCACCGACGTGGCGGCGGTGGCGTACATCGGTCTGGCGCCGTTCAAGTTTGGCGACTCACCGCAAGCGGTGCTTGGCCTGGCCGATCAGGCACTCGCCCAGGCCGAAGGCCAGGGCGATTCGCGGTGGGTCTGCCTGGATCACAGCGCGCCCTCCACCCTTGGCGATGACCATCATGCCTGGCACCGCTTGCTCGATCAGGCGCTGAACCAGCGGCGGTTCGAGCTGTATTTCCAACCGGTGGTCGCCAGCCAGGACACCGCGCTGGTGCTGCATTACAAGGTGCTGTCGCGACTGATCGACGAACAGGGCCAGGCCATTCCTGCGGGCCGCTTCCTGCCGTGGCTCGAGCGTTTCGGCTGGGCCGCGCGCCTGGATCGCCTGATGCTGGAGCAGGTGATCGAGCAAATGCCTGCCCATCAGGCCTCCCTGGCGTTGAACCTGTCTTCGGCGACGCTGACCCATCCCCAGGCATTGGGCAAGGTCCTGGATATTCTGCGCGCACACTCCAACCTTGGCTCACGGCTGGTCCTGGAAATCGGCGAGGAACAACTGCCTGAGCAGGCGAAGCTGGAAGACCTGATGCGACGCCTGCGCGAGATCGGTTTCTCGCTGGGGCTGCAACACTTTGGCGGCCGTTTCAGCATGATCGGCAACCTGGCGCGGCTGGGCCTGGCGTACCTGAAGATCGATGGCGTGTATATCCGCGCCATTGATCGGGAGAGCGACAAGCGTCTGTTCATCGAGGCGATACAGCGGGCGGCGCACAGCATCGACCTGCCGCTGATTGCCGAGCGGGTCGAGACCGAAGGGGAGCTGGCGGTGATTCGCGAGATGGATATCTTTGGCGTGCAGGGGCAGTTGGTGGGTGAGCCCAGGCCCTGGCAATAACGCTTTAAATCAAGCCGACCTCATCGTCGTCATCCACCAGGTGACTCAACCCACCCAGCGCTTCCCGCGCCTGGGAGCGGTCCATGAGCTTGGCCTGGGCGGCGGCCGGCAGGTCGGTGACGCGGATCACGCCTTTATCGGTCAGTACCTGAATCAGGTCGTCGAGTACCCGGATCATGTCCAGGTCACTCTGTTTCAACTGCTTGAGCTGTTTGATCTGCTGCAATTGTTTGTGGCTGGTGGCCATGACTTCGCTGGCGAACCATTCCTGCAGGTCAGGGTGATCGGCCGGCAGGGTCTCAGTGGACCCTGCGTACGCCTCGGCCTCCACGCGCGTCAATTGGCCGTCTGTATTGCGTTGCACGTAGAACATCGAGCGTCCCTCAACTGTTGAGCAGCGTCATCCTGTCAGCAGCATAGGCGAAATAAGCCATATGATTATTCGCTAACGGTATTTAAATTCACGTTCTTATACCTATAAAGTCAACCACCTGCGTACCTGCCGACCAATCGGCGCGCCGCACGACACGAACCAACACGGGACATCCGTGAGTTTCTGATCGACGTGCGCGCCCTGAGCGTGCCGTGCGTGGGAGTGATTTTATGTCTGTCGTCTCTGCAACCCGAAACATCGCACCGCAAACCTTCGAGATCCGCCCATTCGACGGCGTCGTCGGTGCCGAAATCATCGGCCTCGACCTGTCCCGGCCGATCAATGACCAGGATTTCGCCCGTATCCATCGCGCGCACCTGGATCATCATGTCGTGGTGTTCCGCGACCAGCGCATTACTCCCGAACAACAGATCGACTTCAGCCGCCGTTTTGGCGTGTTGCAGATCCATGTGCTCAAGCAATTCCTGCTGGCCGGGCACCCGGAAATCCTGATCGTCTCCAACATCATCGAAAACGGCCAGTCCATCGGCCTTGGCGACGCCGGCAAGTTCTGGCATTCCGACCTTTCCTACAAGGAACTGCCCAGCCTGGGCTCGATGCTGCATGCCCAGGAGCTGCCGTCCGAAGGCGGCGATACCCTGTTCGCCGACATGCACAAAGCCTGGGACGACCTGCCTGAAGCGCTGCGCAAGGCCGTCGAAGGGCGTTCGGCGGCACATTCCTACACGGCACGCTACAGCGAGACCAAGTTCGAAGGCAATTGGCGCCCGACCCTGACGCCGGAACAACTGGCCCAGGTGGCCGAAGTCATTCATCCGGTCGTACGCACACACCCGGAAAACGGCCGCAAGGCGCTGTTTGTCAGTGAGGGGTTTACTACGCGGATCGTCGGTCTGCCGGACGACGAGAGCAAGCAATTGCTCGATGAACTCTATGCCCACAGCGTGTTGCCGCAAAACATCTACCGCCATCAATGGCAGCCCCACGACCTGGTGTTCTGGGACAACCGCTCGTTGATCCACCTGGCCACCGGATGCCCGAGCCACCTGCGCCGCAAGCTGTATCGCACCACCATCCAGGGCGATGCGCCTTACTGATTTCTTGGAGTACGACCATGTCCAAACGTCTTCCATTCGCGCCGCTGGCTGCGGCTATCGGCCTGGGTTTGAGCCTGATCGCTGGCAGCCTGGTGGCGCCGCCCGTGGCCCACGCCGAAGGTGAAATCCGCATCGCCGAGCAGTTCGGCATCGTTTATCTGCTGCTCAACGTGGTGCGCGATCAGAACCTGATCGAGAAGTACGGCAAGCAGGAAGGCATCGACATCAAGGTCGACTGGACACAGCTCTCCGGCGGGGCGGCGGTCAACGATGCGTTGCTCTCGGGGTCGATCGACATCGCCGGCGCCGGTGTCGGGCCGCTCCTGACCATCTGGGATCGCACCCACGGCAAGCAGAACGTCAAGGCTGTCGCTTCACTTGGCAACTTCCCTTACTACCTGGTGAGCAACAATCCCAAGGTCAAGACCATCGCCGATTTCACCGAGAAGGACCGCATTGCCGTGCCGGCGGTGGGCGTATCGGTGCAGTCGCGCTTCCTGCAATACGCGGCGGCCAAACAATGGGGCGACAAGGAATTCAATCGCCTGGACAAATACACCCTCGCCGTACCCCATCCCGATGCCACGGCAGCGCTGATTGCCGGCGGCACCGAGTTGACCGGGCATTTCTCCAATCCGCCCTTCCAGGACCAGGCACTGGCCAACCCGGACGTGCACGTGGTGCTGAACACCTATGACCTGCTCGGCCCGAACTCGCCGACGGTGCTGTTCGCCACGGAGAAATTCCGCAATGAGAACCCGAAAACCTACAAGGCGTTCGTCGAGGCACTGACCGAAGCCGCGCAATTTGCCCAGAACGACAAAGGCGCTGCCGCCGACACGTACATCCGCGTGACCAAGGCGAAAATCGACCGCGCCGCGCTGCTGAAAATCATCGACAACCCGCAGTTCGAGTTCAGTGTCACGCCGAAAAATACCTACCCGCTCGCCGAATTCCTCTACCGCGTCGGCGCGATCAAAAACAAACCGGACTCGTGGAAGGATTACTTCTTCCAGGACGCCAAACCGCTACAAGGGAGCTGATCGACATGAACGCCCCATTGCCAGGCCACACGGTCAGCAAACCGAACGCCACCGCCCAGGCACTGTTGTCGGTGGATAACGTCAGCCTCGAATACCGCACGCCCCAGCGGGTGGTTCGGGCGACCCATCAGGTCAGTTTCGAGATCGATCCGGCGGACCGCTTTGTCCTGCTGGGTCCCTCCGGCTGCGGCAAGTCGACCTTGCTCAAGGCCGCCGCCGGATTCATCCAGCCCGTCGAGGGCGAGATCCGCCTGCAAGGCCAGCGGGTCGAGGCCCCGGGGCCGGACCGGATCGTGGTGTTCCAGGAGTTCGACCAACTGCCCCCCTGGAAGACCGTCAAGCAGAACGTGATGTTCCCGTTGCTGGCGTCGAAAACCCTCAAGCGAAAAGAAGCCGAAGAGCGGGCGCTGCACTACCTGGAAAAGGTCGGGCTGACGGCGTTTGCCGATGCCTATCCCCACACCCTTTCGGGCGGCATGAAGGCGCGCGTGGCCATCGCCCGGGCGTTGGCGATGCAACCGAAAATCCTGCTCATGGACGAGCCTTTCGCCGCCCTCGATGCGCTGACCCGGCGCAAGATGCAGGAAGAACTGCTGCTGCTCTGGGAAGAAGTGCGCTTCACGTTGCTGTTTGTCACGCACTCCATCGAAGAGGCGCTGGTGGTGGGCAATCGCATCCTGCTGCTGTCGCCGCATCCGGGGCGGGTACGGGCTGAGGTCCACAGCCATCAATACGATTTGCACAGCCTGGGCGGCGTGGCGTTTCAGGAATCGGCGCGACGGATTCATCGCTTGTTGTTCGATGAGGGCCAGTCACCGGAAACCGAGCGTGAGCTGGATTTCGCCGATATCCGCATCGCTTATTGAGCCAGTTGAGAGGAGGGCCCGATGAGCCATTTATCATCCCCGCGTGAAGAATTCGAAACCGTCCTGCCGGTGCTGACCAATGTGTCGCTGGAGCGTGAACTGCCGTTTGGCCAACGCCTGTGGCAACAGGGCTGGATCCGCAAGGGCCTGATCCTGATTGTGCTCGCGCTGGTGTGGGAAGCCATCGCCCGTTATCAGAACAATGACCTGCTGTTGCCCAGCTTCGTGCAGACCGCTCAGGCGCTGTATGCCGGGTTGGTCAGTGGCGAGTTGCTGGGCAAGGTGTGGATTTCCCTGGTGGTGCTGGTCAAGGGTTACCTGATCGGGATCGTCCTTGCGTTCGCCCTGACCACGCTGGCGGTGTCGACCCAATTGGGCCGCGACCTGCTGAGCACGCTGACGTCGATGTTCAACCCGTTGCCGGCGATTGCCCTGTTGCCGCTGGCGCTGCTGTGGTTCGGGCTGGGGCAGAACAGCCTGATTTTCGTGCTGGTGCATTCCGTTCTGTGGGCCTTGGCGCTCAATACCTACGCCGGGTTTCTCGGGGTCTCGGAAACCTTGCGCATGGCCGGGCGCAACTACGGCCTCAAGGGCATGCGCTTTGTGCTGTTCATCCTGATTCCGGCGGCGTTGCCGTCGATCCTTGCCGGGCTGAAGATCGGCTGGGCGTTTGCCTGGCGCACCTTGATTGCGGCGGAGCTGGTGTTTGGCGCCACCAGCGGCAAGGGTGGGTTGGGCTGGTACATCTTCCAGAACCGCAACGAGCTTTATACCGACAAGGTGTTCGCCGGGCTGGCGGTGGTGATTCTGATCGGCTTGTTGGTGGAGAACCTGGTGTTCGACACCCTGGAGCGGGTGACGGTCAAGCGCTGGGGGATGCAGCGGTAATGTATGGCATACGGGCTGGACTCTTCGCGAGCAGGCTCGCTTCCACAGTGGTTTTTTGAGCGGTACATCATCGGTGGGAGCGGGCTTGCCCGCGAAGGGGACGGATCTGCCACTGCATCGCTCCAGTCAAGTTTGCTAGCATTGCGTCTGAGTCACGCCCCATCAGCCACGAGTGCTCAGCATGCAGCTCCCGGACATGAACCTTCTGGTCGCCCTCGACGCCCTGCTCGATGAGGGCAGCGTGGTGGGAGCCGCGCGGCGGATGCACCTCAGCCCGGCGGCGATGAGCCGGACGCTGACGCGCATTCGCGAGGCCATTGGCGATCCGATTCTGGTCCGGGCCGGGCGTGGACTGGTGCCGACGCCCAAGGCCCTGGAGTTGCGCGAACAGGTGCGTGAACTGGTCGAACAAGCCGCACAGCTGTTTCACTCGGCGCGGGTACTGGAGCTGGGAAGTCTGCGGCGACGTTTCAGCATTCGGGCCAACGACTTCTTCGTCGGCGTCTACGGCGGCAAGCTGTTCGACACTCTGGAGCGCCAGGCACCGCATTGCGAGCTGCGCTTCGTTCCCGAAGGCGATAGCGACGATGAGGCATTGCGCGAGGGGCGCATCGACCTTAGCGTCAGCAACAACCGTCCGCTGATGCCGGAAGTGAAGGTGCAAAATCTGTTCACCACGCAATTCGTCGGGCTGGTGCGCGAAGACCACCCGTTGCTGGACGAAGAGATCACGGCCGAGCGGTTTTCCGGTTTTTCCCACGTCAGTGTGTCTCGGCGGGGCATCGCTCGTGGGCCGATCGATACCGCGCTCAATGCCTTGGGGCTGGAACGCCGGGTGGCGGTGATTGCGCCGAGTTTCCATGCGGCGATGTTTGCCCTGCCGGATTCCGACCTGATTTTGCCGGTGCCCAGGGAAACGCTGTCGAGCGTACGCCGTCTCGGCCTGAAACTGCGTTCTTTCACCTTGCCGCTGCCGCTGCCCACCCTGGTGCTGACACAAGCCTGGCATCCGCGATTCGACAATGATCCGGTGCACCGCTGGCTGCGTGAAACGGTGAAGGCCTGCTGCGGGGAAACCTGGCAGGCTGCCCAGCCCTGAGGGGGAGTATGGCCATTAATACCTATGGATGGTGTTGCGCCTGACCCGCCGATGTTAGTTTTTTCCTCACCGTTTGCCTGCGACCGCCTGCCCGGCAGCGCGCGTAACGTCATTCCATGATTGCGCCTGACGCACTTATAAATTGCCAATAAGTCAGTTTTCGTCAGCGATTGGCGTTCGTAAACTGCCCGCCTATTTTTCCGGAGTTTGAACCGATGACCTCCCTGACGGCCTCGGGGTCCCTGGCCGCGCCTATGCCTGCGCCAGCCGCCGTGGCCACGCCATTTGGCCCTCGGATCATCATTGGCCTGGTGGGCGTGCTGCTGGCGGTGCTGGTGTCAGGCCTCAACGAGATGGTGACCAAGGTCGCCCTCGCCGACATACGCGGCGCCCTGGCCATCGGCTACGACGAAGGCACCTGGCTGGTCGCCAGTTACACCGCGACCTCGGTGGCTGCGATGGCGTTTGCGCCCTGGTGTGCGGTGACGTTTTCGTTGCGCCGCTTCACCCTCTGGGCCATCGGCCTCTTCACGCTGCTCGGCGTGCTCAGCCCCTTCGCCCCGAACTACGAATGCCTGCTGCTGATGCGCATCCTGCAAGGCCTGGCAGGCGGCGCGTTGCCGCCGATGCTGATGACCGTGGCGCTGCGTTTCCTGCCGGCCAACGTCAAGCTGTATGGCCTGGCCGGTTATGCCCTGACGGCGACGTTCGGCCCCGGGCTCGGGACGCCGCTGGCCGGCCTGTGGACCGAGCATGTCGGGTGGCAATGGACGTTCTGGCAGATCGTCGCGCCCTGCCTGATCGCCATGGTCGCGGTGGCCTACGGCTTGCCCCAGGATCCGGTGCGCCTGGAGCGCTTCAAGCAGTTCAACTGGCGCGGCGTGCTGCTGGGGTTTCCGGCGATCTGCATGCTGGTGATCGGCGTTTTGCAGGGCAATCGGCTGGACTGGTTCGAATCGAGCCTGATCAGCGCTCTGCTCGGCGGCGGGTTGCTGTTGCTGGTGCTGTTCCTGATCAATGAGTGGTCGCAACCGATTCCGTTTTTCAAGATACAGATGCTCGGCATCCGCAACCTGTCGTTCGCCTTGCTGACGCTGGCCGGGGTGCTGGTGATCCTGACGTCGGTGATCATTCTGCCGTCCAGCTACCTGGCGCAGGTCCAGGGTTATCGCCCGGTGCAGACCGCGCCGATCATGTTGATCGCAGCATTGCCGCAGTTGGTGGCGCTGCCGCTGGTGGCGGCGCTGTGCAACCTGCGTTGGGTGGATTGTCGCTGGGTGCTGGGGATCGGCCTGAGCATGCTGGCGCTGTCGTGTCTGGGCGGTTCGCAGCTGACGTCGGTGTGGATTCGCGACGATTTCTATGGGCTGCAACTGCTGCAGATTTTCGGGCAACCGATGGCGGTGCTGCCTCTTTTGATGCTCTCCACCGGCAGCATCACGCCGATGCAGGGACCGTTCGCCTCGGCCTGGTTCAACACCGTAAAGGGCCTGGCGTCGGTGATCGCCACCGGGGTGATCGAGGTGCTGACCACCTCGCGACTGCACTTTCATTCGACCATGTTGGTGGACCGCCTCGGCAATTCGCCGCTGGCCGACGGCGACAGCGCGGGCCTTGCCCATCGGCTGCACGAGCAGGCCGTGGTGCTGACCGCCTCGGACCTCTACCTGTGCATGGCCGGTGTCGCCCTGGTGCTGATCCTGCTGATTTTCTGGCTGCCGACGCGGATGTATCCACCGCGCGCGCCGACTTGAATGCTCTCTTGAAACTGAAGGTTTTTATGACGACTCAATCGAAGCAAAAAGTGGCCATCGCGGTCGCCGCCGCGGTGGCGGTTGGCGTACTGATCTACTGGCTGGCGCCGGGGCTGTTTGGCAAACGCACCCAGCAGACCACCAACGATGCCTTTGTCTCCGCCGATTACACCCTGGTGGTGCCGCGCGTCGCCGGGTTCATCAAGGAGGTGTACGTCGAGGACAACCAGCAGGTCAAAGCCGGGCAATTACTGGCACTGATCGATGACCGGGACCTGCGTGCCGCCGCCCAGGCGGCCGACGCCGAAACACTGGTGGCGCGGGCGCAGTTGCAGAACACCCGGGCGACCCTGGAGCGGCAGGTGTCGGTGATCGCCCAGGCTCAAGCCTCGGTGGTCGCGGCCAAGGCGGAAATGGCGTTCGCCGAGCACGAATTGAAACGCTACGACCACCTGGCCGGCGTGGGCGCGGGCACGGTACAGAATGCTCAGCAAGCCCGTACGCGAATCGAACAGGCCACCGCCAGGCTGGCGAATGCGACCGCCGTGCTGGCGGCGGAACGCAAGCAAGTGGAGATTCTCACGGCCCAGCGCGATGCGGCGGACGGCGGCCTGAAGCGCGCGCAAGCGGCGCTGGAAATCGCCAGCTTCGAGCTGTCCTACACCCGCATCGTCGCGCCGCAGGACGGCATGGTCGGCGAGCGGGCGGTGCGCGTCGGCGCGTACGTCACGCCGGGCAGCAAGCTGCTGGCGGTGGTGCCGCTGGCCCAGGCGTATGTGGTCGCCAACTTTCAGGAAACCCAACTGACCGACGTGCAACCGGGGCAGGACGTGCAGGTGCGCGTGGACAGCCTGGGCGGTGAAGCGCTGACCGGGCGTGTCGAGAGCATCGCACCGGCCACCGGGGTGACCTTCGCCTCGATCAAGCCGGACAACGCCACCGGCAACTTCACCAAGGTGGTGCAGCGCATTCCGGTGAAGATCGTGCTCGAGCCGGGTCAACCCCTGGCGGATCGGCTGCGGGTGGGCATGTCGGTGGAGGCCAGTATCGATACTGCCGATACCGGCCAGCGAGAGGTGGCTCAGCAATGAAGACCTCTGTTGCCTGCTCGCGATGGCGTCGGCCCCCACTCGCCTTGAGTGCCTTGCTCGTCATGAGCCTGACCGCCTGCACCGTCGGCCCGGACTTCCAGAAGCCGCACCCGCAACAGATCGCCGAGTGGTCAAAACCGCCAAGCACCGCCGAGAGCCAGGCCGTCGCCCAGACCATGGACGAACGCTGGTGGGAGGTGTTCCGGGACGCGAAACTGTCAGCCCTGATGCAGCGCGCTTTGACCGACAACCTCGACCTCAAACGTGCCAGCAGCCGCTTGCAGCAAAGCCGTGCGGTGCGCCAGGTGATCACGGCCGAGCGCTACCCCAACACCGCCGCCACGGCCGGTTACGGCCGCAAACGCAACAGCGGCGAAGGCCTGAGCGACCCGTCAGGGCACCAGGGCAACTCGGCCTTCAACCTGTGGGACGCAGGCTTCTCGGCCTCTTGGGAACTGGACTTCTGGGGCCGCGTGCGCCGGGAAACCGAAGCCGCCGACGCGACGCTGGAGATCGCGGAAAACGACCAGCGCGGCGTGTTGTTGTCGGTGCAGGCCGAAACAGCCCAGGACTACATTCAGCTGCGTGGCGTGCAAAGCACCCGGGCCGTCACCGAGCAGAACCTCGACGTTGCGCGCCACAGCCTGAAGCTGTCACGGTTGCGCCTGGCGGAGGGTGTTGCCACCGACCTGGACGTCGCTGAAGCCGCCGCGCAGGTGGCGGCCATCGAGTCGCGCCTGCCGGCGCTGGAGCAGCGCCAGGCGCAATTGATCAACGCCCTGAGCCTGTTGATGGGCGAGCCGCCGCAGGCACTGCAGGCCGAGTTGTCGGCTGATGCGCCGATCCCGCAGACCCCGCGCCAGGTCGCCATCGGCTTGCCGTCGCAATTGGCTGAGCGCCGGCCGGACATTCGCCAGGCCGAAGCTCGACTGCATGCCACCACGGCGAACATCGGCGTGGCCAAGGGCGATTTCTATCCGCGCATTACCCTGTCGGGCAATATCGGCTCACAAGCGATGCAACTGAGCGATTTCGGCTCCTGGGGATCGCGGGCCTTCAGCATCGGCCCGCAACTGAGCTTGCCGTTGTTCGACGGCGGCCGCCTGCGCGGCGTTCTCGATCTGCGCGAGGCCCAGCAGCAGGAGGCCGCGATTGCTTACCAGCAAACCGTGCTGCAGGCCTGGCATGAAATCGACGATCAACTGACGGCGTACAACGCCAGCCAATTGCGCCGCGACAGCCTCGCCGAAGCGGTGCGCCAGAACCAGATCGCCCTGCAAACCGCGAAACAGCAGTACGTCGAAGGGGTGGTGGATTTCGTCAACGTCCTCACCGTGCAGGCCGATTTGCTCGCGACCCAGCAGCAATGGGTCGAGAGTTCGACCGGGGTGTCGCTGGCGATGATCGGGCTGTATAAGGCGCTGGGCGGTGGATGGGAGTCGGTGTACCCGTTGGCGGCGCAACGCTGAGAGCAATTGATCGCCGGGTAACGCCATCGCTGTGAATCGTTTTGCCAGCAGCTGCGTAAAGTGTAATGATAATTGCTATCAATCACGCACGTAGACCTCCCATGGACGCAGCAACTGGCGCCAACGACTCCCTTCATCGTCTTTACCGCGAGAACCATGGCTGGCTGCAAGGCTGGCTGCGCAAGCGCCTGGGCGACCGGGAGCACGCGGCGGACGTGGCCCAGGACACCTTTGTGCGCCTGCTGGTTTCGGGGCGCATGCCCGGTCCGCTGGAAAGCCGCAGCTACCTGACGCAGATCGCCCGCAACCTGGTGATCGACCAGTGGCGCCGCCTGCGCATCGAGCGTGCCTACCTGGAGAGCATCTCGCACCTGGCGGAACCGGAGTCGCCCTCCCTGGAAACCCGGGCGCTGATCCTTGAAACCCTGACGCAAATCGATGCGATGCTCGATCGCATGCCGGACAACGTGCGCCAAGCCTTTTTGCTCTCGCAGTTCGAAGGCTTGAGCTATGCGCAAATCGCCGAACGGCTCGGAGTGACGGTCAGCTCGGTGCAGAAGTACATGACGCGCGCGATCCTGGCCTGTTATCAACTGGTCTACGAATCATGAGTCGCGCCCACGATGCGCCCATCGATCCGGCAATCGTCGAGCAGGCCAGCGAATGGCTGATGCTGCACTGGGGCGGTGATCTGGACGCCGGGAAGCGTCAGGCATTCGCGTTGTGGCAGCAGGCCCATCCAGAGCATCAACGCGCCTGGCAGCGATTGCAGCAACTGCAGCAGACCTTCGGCTCGGTGCCGTCCGAGTGCGCACGGGCGGTGTTGCGGGACAGTCCCGAACCACAGCGTCGCGCCGCGCTGAAGATGCTGGGTTTGTTGCTGGTCGCGGGCGGCAGTGGTTACCTAATGCAAAGCCAGGTGTCCTGGCGCGCCACCTTCGCCGAGCATCGCACCGCCACCGGTGAAATTCGCCACATGACCTTGAGCGATGGCACGCGGCTGGACCTCAACAGCGACAGTGCGGTCGACCTGCGATTTACCGCGCAGGAGCGCCGGATCAAACTGATCAGGGGCGAGGTGCTGCTCACCAGCGGGCACGACCCGGTCCGGCCGTTGATCGTGGAAACCGCCAGTGGCGATGTCCAGGCGCTGGGCACGCGGTTTTCCGTGCGTGAAATGGATGACGGCGCACGTGTCGAACTCTATGAAGGACAGCTGCGGATCAGCCCCCGACAGGGCGCCTCGGTGCTCATGGAAGCCGGCCACAGCCTGTGGTTCAACGCGGGCGGTGCGGGGTCGATGCAACCGGCGAACGTCAACGCCAGCAGTTGGAGCCAGGGTCGACTGGTGGCCGAGCGTCAGCCGCTGGGGCGCTTCCTTGCCGAGCTGGCGCGTTATCGACCAGGTTGGATTCGTTGCGATGAGGCGGCTTCGCAACTGTTGCTGACCGGCGTATTTCCCCTCGACGACACCCAGGCAGTGCTCGCTGCACTCGAACGCACGTTGCCGGTGAAGGTGGAGTCCGTGACCCGTTACTGGGTGACGGTGAAGCGCCGCGTCTGAACTTATAAAAAATTTCAGCAGCGCTTGTCGGTTTTCATGCCCCGTTCGGGATAGCTCTTGAAAGCAAATCAAGAAGCATTCTCATGGGGAGTTCCAGAATGCCACATCGTCCGACACAGAAGATTTTCCCGCTCAATGGCGTCCTGCGCCGTGGTGTATTCGCCACCTTGCTGGCCACCACGCCGCTGTTGCCGAACCTGGCGTTGGCCGACGAGGCCAGCGTGAGTCAGGCGCGGCAGTACAGCATTGCCGCCGGCAACCTCGATCAGGTTCTGAATCGTTTTGCCAGCGAGGCGGGCATTCTGTTGTCGGTGGATGCGCAGCTCACCGAAGGCAAGCGCAGTGCCGGGCTCCAGGGTCGTTTCGACGTGAACCAGGGGCTTGAACGGGTGTTGGCGGGCAGTGGATTGCAGGCCGTCTATGCCCAGGGCGGATGGTCGTTGCAGCCGGTCGCACAAAGCGGTCCGCTGCAATTGGGGGCGACGCGCGTCAGTGCGCCCGAAGCCCGGGAAAACGCCTGGGGCCCGGTCGACGGCATCGTCGCCAAGCGCAGTGCCACCGGGACCAAGACCGATGCGGCGCTGGTGGAAATCCCGCAGACCATCAACGTCGTCACCGCCGCCGAAATCAGCTCGCGCAACGCACAAAGCGTGACCGAAGCCCTGCGCTACACGCCGGGCATCACCGGTGGCGGATTCTCCGACCGGGTGAAGATTTTCGACGAGCCGACCTCGCGCGGGTTCTCGCCCACGCCGCTGTACCTCGATGGTTTGCACCTGCCCTATGGCGGCGGCAGCACCGGGGGCGCGCTACAGATCGAGCCGTACTCGCTGGAGCGCATCGAAGTGCTCAAGGGCCCGGCGTCGGTGCTGTACGGGCAGAACCAGCCGGGTGGGATCGTCAATCTGGTCAGCAAGCGTCCGACCGAAGAAGCCTTGCATCAGGTCAAGTTCGAGGCCGGCAGCTACGATCACAAGAGCGCCGCCATCGACCTCGGTGGCCCGCTCGACGATGAAGGCAAGTTCCTTTACCGCCTGACCGCGTTGGCCAACGACAGCCAGGATGAAATCGACTATGTCAAAGACAAGCGCCAGTTCATTGCCCCGAGTTTCACCTGGCGTCCCAGTGAAGACACCAGCCTGACCCTGTTCGCCCAGTACCAGAAGGACGAGGGGGTGCCCGAAGCCCAAGGCCTTCCGGCCGTCGGCACGCTGTTCGATAACCCCAATGGCAAGATCGACCGCGACCTGTTCCTCGGTGAACCGGGTGTCAATGACTACCACCGCGAGCAGTACGCCTTCGGCTACGAATTTTCCCATCGCCTGAATGACGTCTGGACCCTGAAGCAGAACGCACGTTATGCGCGGGTCAACGACCACTACACCGCGCCCCTGCATGGCTACCGCTTTGTCACCAACCCGATCACCGGGCAGAACGACCAGCGTTACCAGACCCGCTACGGCGTGGACTGGCAACAGGACAACAAGGTCTTCGGTGTGGATAACATCGCCCAGGCCGAATTCGACACCGGCCCGCTCAGTCATACGGCCATCGTCGGTGTGGATTACTACCACTTCAATTCGAAATTCGACGGCCTGTACGACTTCAACCCACCGATCATCGACCTGTTCACGCCGGTCTATGGCCAATCGCTGAATTTCGGCAATAACTATCGTTGGGACAACACGATCACCCAGACCGGCTTGTACGCGCAGGACCAGATCAAGCTCGATCAATGGGTCTTCGTGCTGGGCGGTCGTTACGATTGGGCGAAAACCGATAACAAGCAGCCACTCACCGACGCTCATACCAGCAGCAAGGACGAGAAATTCACCGGCCGTGCCGGGATCGTCTATCTGTTCGATAATGGGGTGGCGCCTTTTGTCAGCTATTCGGAGTCGTTCCTGCCACTCACAGGCACCAACGTGCAGGGCAGTGCGTTCGATCCCTCCACCGGCAAGCAGTACGAGGCCGGCGTGAAGTATCAGCCGCCGGGGCAGAACAGTTTTGTGCAGATTTCCGCGTATGAACTGGAGCAGGAAAACATCCTGACCACTGACCTGGGCAACCCTGGCTTCAACAACCAGAGCGGTGCCATTCGCTCCAAGGGCATCGAGTTCGAGGCCAAGGCAGAGTTGAGCGAATCCTGGGACGTGATCGCTTCGGCGTCGCGCAACGACATCAAGTACACCAAGGACAACGACGGTCGTAAAGGCCGCCACCCGGCGGGCAATCCACCGCTGACCGCCGCCTTGTGGGTCAATTACTTCGTGCGGGGCGACACGCCGCTGGCCGGGATCGGCGCCGGGGTGGGCGCGCGTTATGCCCGCAGCAACTATGGCGACGACTACGAAGGTGCCTTCCAGATTCCGTCCTACACCGTGTACGACGCGAGCCTGACGTATGACCTGGGCATGTCGGCCTTCCGCCTCAAGGGCGTGAAGCTCGCACTGAACGTGAAAAACCTCGCCGACAAGGAATACGTCGCCAGTTGCGTAAGCGAGTGGGATTGCTACTACGGCGATGGCCGCACGGTGGTCTCGAGCCTGAGCTACGACTGGTAATTCATCGGCGGAACAAGGGTGGACGTCGGGGGAATGAGCCTTCCCTCGACGCCTAGGGTTTCGATGACAGGTCCGCCATGCCCTTGAGCAATTCGATCGGCAACGGGAAGACAATGGTCGAACTCTTGTCCCCGGCAATCGAACTCAGAGTCTGCATGTACCGCAACTGCATCGCGCCGGGCTGGCGGCCGAGCATTTCGGCGGCCTGCATGAGTTTTTCCGAGGCCTGCAATTCTCCCTCGGCGTGGATCACCTTGGCCCGGCGCTCCCGTTCGGCCTCGGCCTGTTTGGCGATGGCGCGGACCATCGATTCGTTGAGGTCCACGTGCTTGATCTCGACGTTGGCGACCTTGATGCCCCAGGCATCGGTCTGGGCATCGAGCACCTGTTGGATATCGATGTTCAAGCGTTCGCGTTCGGCCAGCAGCTCATCGAGTTCGTGCTTGCCCAGGACCGCGCGCAGCGTTGTCTGCGCCAGTTGGCTGGTGGCCGCAAGGAAGTCCTCGACCTGGATGATCGCTTTCTGCGGGTCGAGCACGCGGAAGTACAGCACCGCGTTGACCTTCACCGACACGTTGTCGCGGGTGATCACGTCCTGCGGCGGTACATCGAGCACGACGGTGCGCAGGTCGACGCGGACCATTTGCTGCACCACCGGAATCAACAGGATCAGCCCGGGACCTTTGACCTGCCAGAAACGCCCGAGCTGGAACACCACCCCGCGCTCGTATTCGCGCAGGATGCGAAAGGTCGATCCCGCCAGCGCAATCAGCAACAGCAGCAGCGCGGCAAACCCCAGTTGCAGGCCCATGATCATTCTCCACCGGGCGCCGCGTCAGCCGCGGCCACTTGCAGCAATAACCCCTGGCGCGCCACCACGCGAACCCGCTGTCCGGGTTGCAGTGGCGTGGCGCTGAGTATTTGCCACTGTTCACCTTGCAGATGCACCCAGCCGTTGCAGGCATTGCCGGGTTGCAGCGACGTCACCGGCGTCACGCTGCCCACGAGCCCGGCATCGCCACTGACGGTGTGACGCGGTCGGGTTTTCAGGGCGTGGATCAGCAGGGCAACTAGCAGCAGCGCACTGAGCAATCCCAGGCCGATCATCAAGGGTTCAGGCAGCTCGGTACGGGTCAGGATCACCGCGCCGATGACGAACATCACGATGCCGCCCAGGCCGATGACCCCGTAGTTGGGCAGCGCCGCTTCGGCGATCAGAAACGCAATGCCGAAGACGATCAACCAGATCCCGACCGGGTTGGGCGCGAGCACGAGGGTGTCCGCCGCCAGCGCCGATCCGCTCAAGGCCAGCAACAATGCCATGGCACAGCAACGAGTGTTCACGTGACCCTCCCTGCGGGAGCGTGCTTGCTTGCGATGAGATGGGCGAGGGAGCCGCCGATGCAGTCGATGCGCGTCATCTTCAGCGCCCTGCGCTAAATACAGTCTAGTCGAGCCATGGGTTGCTCGAAATTTGATCAGCCGACGCCGCTCCAGTGAGCGGATTTCCCGCGCGATGCCGGCATCGCGCCTAGACTTTTGAATGACGAGCAACGCTTTTATCCACCGTCTGCCAGCGTCGCTGCGGACACCGAGGTGCATCATGCGCATGGCAAGAACCGTGCAGAGCAGCCTGGAAAAGGCTCGCTGCGAATTTGACATCGTTGCCCACCCTCACTCGGCCAGCAGCCTTGAAACGGCGCGGGTCGCGGGCATTCCTGCCGAGCGGGTGGCCAAGTCGGTGGTCCTCGACGACCACCATGGTCATTACCTGATGGCCGTGCTGCCGGCCAGTCGTCATCTGGACCTGTCCAAAGTGCGCAGCAGTGGCGAATGGCAGATCACCCGGGAAAGCAACCTGGCGCATCTGTTCGAAGACTGTGAACGGGGCGCTGTGCCGGCACTGGGCGAATCCTACGGCCTGGACATGGTCATCGACCCGATGCTGACCCGGCAGAAAGACATCTACCTGGAGGCCGGCAACCACAACAACCTGCTGCACATGAGCATGCCGGAGTACCTGAAAATGGTGCCGCATGCCGAGGTGCGGGAGTTGAGTCACTGAGTGTTATCCGATCGCGGGCAGGCTCGCTCCCACAGCGCTCACCGCGTACCTGTGGGAGCGAGCCTTCCCGCGATATTTCAACCACCCACTAAGGAACACACCATGCAATCCCCCACCCACAGCCTACCGTCCCTGTTCAAGCAACTGGGCCTGCCCAGCGACCCCGTCAGCATCGATCAATTCATCGCCACCCATTCGCCGTTGAAGCCCGAGCTACACCTGGCCGACGCCTTTTTCTGGAGCCAGAGCCAGGCGGCGTTTTTGCGCGATGAAATCCTGGATGATGCGGATTGGGCGGAGGTGGTGGATCAGTTGAATGTGCTGCTGAGGAAGGGGCGGGGGCTGTAGGGTGCTGGTCGGAGAATTGTTTCAAAACTTGACCGAGATTCCCGGCCAATGTCATATTGATAGTTAGCAAACTAACAGTGTGTTTTTCCTGTGCCAAAAAACCTCGACGCTCTCCAGATGAATATCAGCAGCTCCATGGTGGTGGCCGCGCGGCATTGGCGCAAAATCTGCCAGACCACACTGGTCAACTATGGCATCTCCGAAGCCTGCGCCGTCCCGTTGTTGATGATCGGGCGGCTGGGCGAGGGTGTGCGGCAGGTGACGGTGGCGCAGGCCGCCGGGATGGAAAGCCCGTCGCTGGTGCGTCTGCTCGACCAGTTGTGTCACGCCGGCTACGTGTGTCGCACCGCCGATGCGCAGGACCGCCGGGCCAAATGCCTGAGCCTGACCGACACCGGTCGCGAGCTGGTGCAGGCGGTTGAAATCGAGCTGGTGCGCTTGCGTCACGAAGTGCTGGAAGGCATCGCCACCAGTGATCTGGAAGCGGCCTTGCGGGTACTGAGAGCTTTCGAAGCGGCCAACGCTCCCGCGGTGGTGAACCCTTGAGCGGATTCTTTACCGGCGTTCCCCCGGCACGGGACTGGTTCTACGGTGTGCGCACGTTCGCCGCCTCGATGATCGCGTTGTACATCGCCCTGCTCATGCAGATGCCGCGCCCGTATTGGGCGATGGCCACGGTCTACATCGTTTCCAGCCCCTTCGTCGGCCCGACCAGTTCCAAGGCGCTGTACCGCGCGGTCGGTACATTGCTCGGCGCCGCCGCAGCGGTGCTGTTCGTGCCGATGTTCGTGCAGAGCCCCTATGTGCTGGTGCTGGTCATTGCGCTGTGGACCGGGATCCTGCTGTTCCTGTCCATGCACCTGCGCACCGCCAACAACTATGCGCTGATGCTGGCCGGCTACACCTTGCCGTTGATCGCCCTGCCCGTGGTGGACAACCCGTTGGCGGTGTGGGACGTGGCCGAGGCGCGCACCGAAGAGATCTTCCTCGGCATCGCCGTGGCGGCGGTGGTTGGCGCGATGTTCTGGCCCCGGCGGCTGGCGCCGGTGTTCAACGATTCGGTGAGCAAATGGTTCGCCGATGCCTCGACCTACAGCCTGCGCTTCCTCAGCCGCAATGTGCAGCCCGAAGAAATCGGTGCGTTGCGCTCATCGATGGTGGCCACCTTCAACACCCTGGAACTGATGATCGGCCAGTTGCCTCACGAGGGCGCTCGTCCGCAAACCGTGCGCAACACCAAGGAACTGCGCGGACGGATGATTCACCTGCTGCCGGTGATCGATGCCCTCGACGACGCACTCTACGCCCTCGAACGGCGCACGCCGGAACTGGTGGACCGATTCGCGCCGCTGCTGGCGGCCACCACGCAATGGCTCGAGCACAAGGACGCCGACCTCGGGCGCTGGCAAGCGCTGAAGGATCAGCTCGAGGCGCTGCAGCCGTCCGCCGAAGCACTGGACGATCGCAAGCAACTGCTGTTCTCCAACGCCCTGTATCGACTCGGCGAATGGATAGACCTGTGGCAAGACTGCCGCAGCCTGCAATACGCCATCCAGTGCGAGAGCCAGGACAGCTGGCACGCGGTGTATCGGCACTGGCGCCTGGGGCGGCTGTCACCGTTTCTGGATCGTGGGCTGATGCTCTACTCGGCGGCGTCCACCGTCACCGCGATCATCGTCGCCTCGCTCCTGTGGATTCTGCTCGGCTGGACCGACGGCGGTGCTGCGGTGATTCTGGCCGCGGTGGCCTGCAGCTTCTTCGCCTCGATGGACGACCCGGCGCCGCAAATCTACCGGTTCTTTTTCTGGACCGCGATGTCGGTGCTGTTCGCCAGTCTCTACCTGTTTCTGGTGCTGCCCAACCTGCATGATTTCCCGATGCTGGTGCTGGCGTTTTCCGTGCCGTTCATTTGCATCGGCACCCTGACGGTCAAGCCGCAGTTCTACCTGGGCATGCTGCTGACCCTGGTCAACACGTCGTCGTTCATCAGCATTCAGGGCGCTTACGACGCGGACTTCCTCAGCTTCGTCAACTCCAACCTGGCCGGGCCGGTCGGTTTGCTCTTCGCCTTTGTCTGGACCCTGATCGCCCGACCGTTTGGCGCAGAGCTGGCGGCCAAGCGCCTGACCCGTTTCAGCTGGCGCGACATCGTCAGCCTGACCGAGCCGGCGACACTGGCCGAACACCGGCAACTGGGCGTGCAGGTGCTCGACCGTCTGATGCAGCACCTGCCGCGCCTGGCTATTACCGGACAGGACACCGGCATCGCCCTGCGTGAAGTGCGCGTTGCGCTGAACCTGCTCGACCTGCTGGCCTACACCCCGCGGGTGCTTGGCTACCCGCAGGTGCTGCTGCATCAGGTGGTGGCCGAGGTCGGCGAGTACTTCAAGGCCTGCCTCAAGGCTGGCGAGCGCCTGCCGGCGCCCAGCGCCTTGTTGATGTCGATGGACCGCACGCGTCGCGCCCTCAATCAGGAATGCGATGAAGACGCCCGTTTTCAACTGCTGCACGCCCTCAGCGGCTTGCGCCTGGCCCTGTTGCCCGGTGTCGAATTCGTCGGCAGCGGCGAAGTCGAAGAACCGCTTCCCCATGGCATCGATGGAGCGCCTTTATGATCGGTGATCTGGATATCAGCGGGGTATTCCTGCCCACGCTGCTGGTGCTGATGGGCATTACCTATGTGATTTACCTGCTGGTGCACGGCCTGCTGACGCGCCTGCATTTTTACCGCCTGGTCTGGCACCGGGCATTGTTCAACGTGGCTCTCTACGCCTTGCTGCTTGGCGCGGTGGACTCACTCAGTCGATACCTGATGACATGAAAAAACCTTTTTTGACCCTTGGCCGTGTGGTCCTGACGCTGTTGATCGTGAGCTTCGCGGTCGTGGTGGTCTGGCGCATGGTCATGTACTACATGTTCGCGCCCTGGACCCGTGACGGGCACATCCGCGCCGACATCGTGCAGATCGCGCCGGACGTATCCGGGTTGATCCAGCAAGTGGAAGTGCGCGACAACCAGTTGGTCAAGCGTGGCCAGGTGCTGTTCAGCATCGACCAGGACCGTTTCAAACTGGCCTTGCGCCAGGCCAAGGCGGCGGTCGCCGACCGTCAGGAAACCCTGGCGCAGGCCCAGCGTGAAGCCAAGCGCAACCGTGGCCTGGGCAACCTGGTGCCGGGCGAGCAACTGGAAGAAAGCCAGTCGCGAGTGGCCCGTGCCGAAGTGGCGCTGATGGAAGCGCAGGTGGCGGTCGACAGCGCCCAGCTCAACCTCGACCGTTCGACCGTGCGCAGCCCGGTGGACGGCTACGTCAACGACCGCGCCCCGCGCGTTCAGGAGTTCGTCACGGCCGGGCGACCGGTGTTGTCGGTGGTGGACAGCAATTCGTTTCACATCGACGGCTATTTCGAAGAAACCAAACTCGACGGCATCCATGTCGGTCAGTCGGTGGATATCCGCGTGATCGGCGACCGCGCCCGCCTGCGCGGGCATGTGGAAAGCATCGTCGCCGGCATCGAGGACCGCGACCGCAGCAGTGGCAGCAACCTGCTGCCCAACGTCAACCCGGCGTTCAGCTGGGTACGGCTGGCCCAGCGGATTCCGGTGCGGATTGCCTTCGACGATGTGCCGGCGGACTTCCGCATGATTGCCGGGCGGACGGCGACCGTGTCGATTATCGACGACCAGCCGCAGGAGCCGGGCAAATGAGCAGGGCCTCGGGGTTGGCGGTCGCCGGATTGGGCTTGCTGCTGTCGGCGTGCCAGATGGTCGGGCCGGATTATCAGGTCCCGCAAGATGCGGCTGTTCAGCGCGAAGATTTTCAGGGCGAGTTGGCCGTGAACGGCAAGCCGGTGGTCTCGGCACCGGTGCCAGCCGATTGGTGGCGTCTGTATCGGGACCCACGGCTCAATCAATTGGTCCAGCAGGCGTTGGCCTCCAACACCGACCTGCGTGTGGCGGCTGCCAGCCTGCTGCGGGCGCGAGCGCAGGTTGACGAAGCCGAGGCCGCCGGTGGCTGGAGCGGCGGCATAAAAATGGGCGCCCAGCGTTTGCAGGAGTCCGGCGAAGCGTTCCTGTTGCCCGAGAAAGTGCCGGTGGCCAACATCGGTGATATCGGCATCAGCGCGTCCTACCAATTCGATCTGTTCGGCACGCTCAAGCGCGGGATCGAGGCCGCCAAGGCCAATGCCGACGCGACGCAGGCCGCTGCCGATACCGCCCGCATCACCTTGGTGGCCGATGTGGTGCGGGCCTACACCCAGGTGTGTGCGGCCAACGAAGAGCGGGAAATTGCCCAGCATTCCCTCGACCTGCAATCGCAAAGCACCACGCTGATCCAGCGCCTGCGCGATGCCGGTCGTGGTGACGAAACCCAGGTCACCCGTTCGCAGACCCAATTCAAGTCCCTGCGTGCCGAGATGCCCCGCTACGAGGCTTCGCGTCAGGCCGGGCTGTTCCGCCTGTCGATGTTGCTGGCCCGGCCGGTCGATCAATTGCCGGCCGGCACCGCCAATTGCGCGCAGCTGCCGAAAATCGCGCAGTTGGTGCCGGTGGGCGATGGCGCCTCGCTGCTCAAGCGCCGCCCCGATATCCGCCAGGCCGAGCGTCGACTGGCCGCCGCGACCGCCGGTATCGGCGTCGCCACTGGTGAGCTGTACCCGGACATCCGCATCGGCGCGACCATCGGCACTGTCGGTATCCTGGAAAACCTCGGCGAGCCTTCCACCAATCGTTGGGGCTTTGGCCCGTCGCTGAGCTGGAGCGTGCCGACCAACGGCGCCCGGGCACGAATCCGAGAAGCCGAAGCCGTGACCCAGGCAAGCCTGGCGCACTTTGATGGCGTGGTGCTCAACGCCATCCGTGAGACCCAGACCAGCCTGGCGCAGTACGCAGCGTTGCTGCAACGTCGCGAGGCCCTGGCGGACGCCGAGCAATCGGCGAAGCTGGCCGCCGACCAGACTCACCGGTTCTTCCAGGCCGGGCGCGAGTCGTTCCTGGCCGACCTGCAGGCGACCCGCACCTACACCGACGTCACGGCGCAACTGGCCGCCGCCAACACCCAGGTTGCGTTGAGCCAGATCGATTTGTTCCTGGCCCTCGGCGGCGGTTGGGAAAGCGGACGAACGCAAGGCTCGAACGCCAGCAAACCCTGAGGCCGTTGCTATGCTTTGACTTGATGAGGTCGCGCGTCGATCTCATCAGTCAAGGCTCGCGTTGGTCATGGGGACTCTAATAATGAAAAACCCTTATGCTCCCGGCTTCTGGTGCGCTATTGCGGCATTGGTTCTGCTGTCAGCCACCTATTTCTACGGCGTCATGCTGGCGCATCAGCTCGACAAGGCGATGGTGTTTCTCGACAGCGCAGCCGCGCTGATCGCGGTCATGGCCATCGTGGTCGTGGCCTGGTCTTCGCTCCAGGGCCAGCGCATCAAGAAAAGACACCTCGAACAAGGCAAGACCCTGGTGCTGATCTGGGACACCAAGGTCGCCTTGCGTCGGGTGGAAACGGTGTTCGACCGGTATTTCTGGGGCAGCTATTGGCAACCGGGGCGCACGTTCCAGGAAGTCATGGGCGAACTCACCGGCACCCCTCTGGAAAAAAGCCTCGAAACCCTGAAAAAGCAGTGCCTCGCCCTGGACCAACAGGTGTCCGAAGACGGACGGCACTGGCTGAACAATGCCCGCGAGCTCTCGGACGTCGCCTCGGCCATGGCCCGCGAACGCTATCAGCTGGACTTCTGCGACCCGCGCGCGGATGTGACGGGTGGGGCGGTGATCAATCGGGATTTCGAAGTGCTGGTGTACACGTGGACGGCGCGGCTGAAAAGTTTCGATCACCAGCTCGATGAGATGGAAGTCCAGTATTCCTGACGTGATATCGCTATCTCGAGCAGGCTCCCCCCACAGGGGAATGCAATTCAGGCTGTGGGAGCGAGCCTGCCCGCGATGGCGATTCAACAACTGCCACAACGCTCCAGCCACCCCCACGCCCGAAAGACACTCTTTAACCTTTAAACATTGGGCCAGCCGGTGCGCCTGATGCTAACCTGCTTCGCACTTTCATCGCAGTCGTGTTCATCACCCGTCAAGGGTTCAGGGAAGACGACCACACCTCAAACACGGACATTGACGGATCATTCATGAATAAATCAGCAGGCGTGCTTCTGGGAATTGTTGTGGCCATTGGCGTCATCAGCGCGGGCGGTGCCTGGTACACCGGCACCCGGCTCGAAGGGGTTCTGAACAGCTCGATCGCCGATGCCAACAAGGAACTGAAAGCCGCGCTGGTGGGTTCCAACGGGACGGCCTCGCTGGAACTGGTGTCGCTGGAGCGCCACCTGTTCAGCAGCACCGCGCACTACCGCCTCAAGGGCGAGGGCGAAGTGTTCGGCGAGGCGCCGGTCGAATTGCTGTTCGTCGACAACATCGAACACGGCCCGTTGCCGTTTTCGCGACTGGTCTCGCTGAAATGGCTGCCGGTCATGGCCACCAGTCACTACGCGCTGGAAAAGACCCCCATCACCGAGAAGTGGTTCGCCGCCGCCAAGGACAAGTCGCCGCTCACCGGCGTGGTCAACATCGGTTACGACAACGCCACCAATGGCACGTTTGAGTTGTTGCCGCTGGACGTGGCCCTGGACGACAAGTCCAACCTGAAATTCTCCGGCCTGAACCTTGAGGTGTCGGCCAGCGCCCAGGCGCAGAAAGTCAAAGCCAACGGCTACATGGACAACTTCACGCTGACCACCGTCGACGAAACCCAGGCCCCGGTCAAAATCGTGCTCAGCGGGCTGACAGTGGCCAGCAACCTGGTGAAAAGCACGTACGGTTTCTACGTCGGCGAGAACACGCTGGAGCTGACCGACAGCCAGACCACGTTCGGCGCGCAACAGTCGGTGTTGGGCATCAAGAAATTCGAAATGAAGAACCAGACCGAAGAGTCGGGCACCAACGCGGCCGGGCGCGCCGATTACAAGATGGGCGAAGTGTCGCTGAACGGCAAGAAAGTGGGTTCCGCCCAGTTGGCCATGAGCCTGAAGAACCTCGACATCCCGGCAACCCTGTCGTTGATGCAGGTGTATCAGACCAAACTGCAACCCTACGAAAAAGCCGCTGCCGAAGCGGCCGCCGCCGGTGAGCCCGCGCCCGAGCTGGTGCTGACGCCCGCCGAAGAGACCCAGGTCAAGGCCGACCTGGAAAAACTCCTGGCGGCCGGTCCGCAGGTGGCGCTGGAGAAGTTTGCGTTCACCACCGCCAACGGGGAAAGCCGCGCCAACCTGGTGCTCGACCTGACCAAGCCGAAATCCATGGACCTGCCGCCAGACCAGTTGATCAAGCAGTTGATCGCCTTGCTGGACGTCAATATCCAGGTGTCCAAACCGATGCTGGTCGACGTGTTCAGCGTCCAGGGGCAGCTCGACGGGCAGACCGACGCCAAGCTCATCGTTGACCAGGCCAAGGCCACCGCCGACATGTTCGGCGCCATGGCGGTGGGCACGCAGTTCGCCACCCTGGACGGCACCAACATCGTCAGCAAGCTGCACTACGCCAACAATGAAGTGGAGTTCAACGGCCAGAAGATGACCGTCGAGCAGTTTGTCGGCTTCGTCATGAGCAAACTGGGTGGCGTCGAAGTCGCCGAGTAACGGCTAGACGTCACGGATCAGCCGCCAGGCCTCATCGACCGGCAGCGGCTGTTTCATCCGTTCGGCCAGCATCGCCATCGCCCGCTCTTCATCGCAGGCGATGGCGGCGGCGACCACGCCGTTCCTGCCGAACAGGCCAATGAACGGCGGATGGTAAGGATCGCCCTTGAACTCGACCTCGTCCCAGGCGTCGGCGTGTCCGAGGTAGTCGTAGTTCTTGCCGAAGTGCCAGGTCCAGAAGTACGGCACATCCAGATAATGCTCGTCGCCCCCCAGCATGTTGGCCGCGGCGATTCGCGCCTGTTGTTGCGCCAGGCGCCAGTGCTCGATTCGTTGCAGTTGGCCGTTGAGGGGAAAGGTGGCGATGTCGCCCACCGCCCACAGCCCTTCGCTCACTTGCATGCCGCTGTCGACTCGCAGTGACAGGTCCTGTTCCATGGGCAGTCCGGCAAACGGCTCGGTTGCGGGGCTGACGCCGATACCGACCAATACCAGGTCCGCTGGCAGACGCTGGCCGTTTTTCAGCGTTATCGCCTCAACCCTGTCGTTGCCCTCGATCTGCGCGGCTTCACTGTCGGTATGAAACACCACACCGTGGGCGACATGGCGCGCAAGGATCGCCTTGCCAACGGTTTCGCCGAACTGTTTGGCGAAGGGCACTGCATGGCGGGCCAGTACTGTCACGTCGAGCCCGTGTTCGCGCAGGGCCGCAGCGGATTCCAGGGCAATGAAACTGTCGCCGATGATCACCGCCCGCTGGCCGGGGCGGGTGGCGTCCAGAATCGCCCGTGCCTGGTCTTTCGAACGCAACACAAACACCTGCGGCAGCTCGGCGCCGGGCAGGTCGAGTGGTTTGGGGGTGCCGCCCGTGGCGATTAACGCGGCGTCGTAGGTCAGGGTCTGGCCATCCGTCAGGCGCACGCTGCGGTGCTGCGCATCCAGGCTCGCGACGTGCCCATTCAAGCGCTCGATACGTTGCTCGCGATAAAAACTGTCTTCGCGCAGAGCGGGTATTTCCTCGGGGGGCATTTGGCCGGCGATCACGAATTTGCTCAGGACGGTGCGGTCGTAGCCGGCCTGCGCTTCGCGGTCGATCAACACCACGCGACCGCCGAAGCCTTTTTCCCGCAACGCCGCTGCCGCCGCCGTGCCCTCCGCACCGGCGCCGATAATCAAGAAAGTGCGGGGATCGTCGGCCGGTGGGGTGTGCGGATCGGGCAGCGGCTGCTCATCGACCCAGACTTCGTCGCCGCGCATTTCCAGGGGGTAGCGCTTGAGGCTGTCCAGCGAGGGCGGTTCGCACAAGGCACCGTCTTCGATCCGAAACGCGGCCTTGTGCCACGGGCAAATCAGGCGGCCGTGACACAGCGCGCCCTCGGCCAGCGGCGCGCCGGCATGCGGGCACTCGCCCTGATAGGCGCGCAGTTGATCGCCCACCCGCAACAGGAGGATCTTGTTGTCGCCAGCGCGCACTTCCAGGCCTCGGTGCTCGGGGATATCCGCGAAACGGGCAACACGGTGCAGTGCCATGATCGTTCTCCAGGCAGGCGTTTCACTTAAGAGTTCGGGCTTTATTCCGAGGTTCAGCCAAATCCGGCTGCCACCGCACGAGCGGTCCGGCTATAGTTTGCACGCCGACCACGGCCCCACCCGCACAAGGTGCTCCGGTATGACTCGATTGACCTCTCTGAACCCTTGGCTGGCGGCTTTTGCCGTTACCCTTTGCGTGCAGTTTCCGGCACAGGCCGCAGAACGCTTCACCGTCAGCATGCCTGGCGTGACCGACAACCGGCTGTTCACTTCGGTGGCGGCCAGCGATGCCAGTGGCTGCGGCGGCAAGAACCAGTCGCCGGCCCTGAGCTGGAGTGCCGGCCCCTCGGGCACCCTGAGCTACGCCGTGGTCATGCACGACCCAGACGGCGCGAAAGGTCAGGGCGTCGATCACTGGATTCACTACGGCATCAAGGCCAGCACCCGGCAGATCCCGCCCGGCGCGGGCACCAAATCCACCTTCGAAGGTGCGGCGGGCACCAACAGCAAGGGCACCGTCGGCTACATCGGGCCATGCCCGCCAGTGGGCGACAGCTCCCATCACTACATCGTCCAGCTCTACGCCCTGGATCTGGCCCCCGACGCTTTGCCGGCTGGCCTGACCCGCGCGCAACTGCTGGAAAAAATCAAAGGCCACGTCCTGAGAAACAGCAGCGTGGTGCGGCGTTATCACCGCTGAAATTTTTTCAGCGGGTTTAACCCGAACCGGTTCGGCGGCGCGTCTCAGAGGATGAATGGATCAATTTCCTCCTGAGGTCAGCCCCCATGTCCCTCCCTTCGTATTTCCTCCGCCCGGTCGCCCAGGGTTTCGCCGCCGGGTGGTTGCTGGCCGTCGCCGGTTGTGGTGTTTCGTCCACGCCTGACAAGACCGTCGTGTCCGCTGCAGTGGCGCCTGCGCCCGTGATGCAGGAAGCGATCATGGCCGATGCGGCGCTGAGCAAGCGCAGCGTGCGTGCGGCGCCGATGGCCGGATTCGCTGCGGAGTCAGCGCCATCGGGCTATCGAGACGAGCCGCGCGAGCAGTATCAGGCGCTGGCGGACAACCCGATTCACAGCGTGGCCGAGGCACCGGTTTCCACCTTCGGCGCCGACGTCGACACCGGCGCCTACGCCAACGTGCGCCGCTTGCTCAACCAGGGCCGTTTGCCACCCGAGGGCGCGGTACGTCTGGAGGAAATGGTCAATTACTTCCCCTACGACTATGCGTTGCCGGCCGATGGCTCGCCGTTTGGCGTGACCACCGAGCTGGCCCCGTCGCCGTGGAACCCGCACACCCGCCTGCTGCGCATCGGCATCAAGGCCTCGGACCGCGCGGTGGCTGAACTGGCCCCGGCGAACCTGGTGTTTCTGGTGGACGTGTCCGGTTCGATGGACCGCCGCGAAGGCCTGCCGCTGGTCAAGAGCACGCTGAAACTGCTGGTCGATCAACTGCGCGAGCAGGATCGAGTGTCACTGGTGGTCTACGCCGGGGATTCGCGGGTGGTCCTGGAGCCAACTTCCGGACGGGAAAAAGCGAAAATTCGCACCGCCATCGATCAATTGACGGCGGGAGGTTCCACCGCCGGGGCCTCGGGCATCGAGCTGGCTTATCAACAGGCGCAACAGGCTTATATTCCCAAGGGCATCAACCGTGTGCTGCTGGCCACCGACGGGGACTTCAACGTCGGCGTCAGCGACTTCGACAGCCTCAGGCAAATGGCTGTGGATAAGCGCAAGACCGGCGTTTCCCTGACCACCCTGGGTTTTGGTGTGGATAACTACAATGAACAGCTGATGGAACAACTGGCCGATGCCGGCGATGGCAACTACGCCTACATCGACAACCTGCGTGAAGCGCGCAAGGTGCTGGTGGATCAATTGGGTTCGACGCTCACGGTGGTGGCGAAAAACGTCAAGCTGCAAGTGGAGTTCAACCCGGCGCAGGTCAGCGAATACCGCTTGCTGGGTTATGAAAACCGCGCCCTGAAACGTGAGGACTTTACCAATGACAAAGTCGATGCCGGTGAAATCGGCGCAGGGCATACGGTGACGGCGTTGTACGAAATTGTGCCCAGGGGCGAGAAGGGTTGGCTGGAGCCGTTGCGCTACGGCAAGCCGGACGTCGTGATATCCGACCGTCAGGGGGAAATGGCGATGCTGCGGGTGCGTTATCAGTTGCCGGAGGGTGGCGACAGTCGCTTGATCGAGCGGCCGATTGCAGGCGCTGCATCAGGCAAGGCCAGCGACGACCTGCGATTCGCGGCGGCGGTGGCGGCGTTTTCCCAGCAACTCAAGGACGGGCGTTACACCGGCGGGTTCAGCCTGAAGGACACCGAGGCCCTGGCGCGTGGTGCCCGGGGTGAGGATCGATTCGGTTTGCGCGCCGAGTTCGTGCAGTTGGTGGAGTTAGCGCAAAGTCTGCGCACCCCCACGACCGCGTCCAACAGTGATCCGGTTGCAAGCAATGACAACTGACATGTCGGCGCTGAGCGACGAAGCCCTGCTGGCCCGGTATCGTGCCGGCGACGGGCCGGCGTTCGAGATTTTGTACGCTCGCCACCGGCAAGGCCTCTATCGGTTTCTGCTTGGCCTCAGCGGCAAAACCGAACTGGCCGAAGAGGTTTACCAGGACACCTGGCTGAGTCTGATCCGCAGCACCAGCCAGCCACAAGGTCGGGCGAATTTTCGGACCTGGCTCTACCAGATCGCCCGCAATCGCCTGATCGATCAGTGGCGCAAACACGGAATCCACAACCCTTTGCACGACAGCTATGACGAACAGCTCCACGCCGTGGGCGACGAAGCGCCCAACCCCGAACAGTTGCTGAACCTGAGCCGCGACCATCAGCGCCTCGCAACCGCTTTGCACACCTTGCCCACCGACCAGCGCGAAGTGTTCCTGCTGCGTGCCCACGGCGAACTCGACTTGCCGCAGATCGCCACCCTCACCGAAACACCGCTGGAAACGGTCAAGAGCCGCTTGCGTTACGCCCAGCAAAAACTGCGTCGGCTGCTGGCCGAGGAGGTACTGACATGACTGACGCCCGTCCTGCACCCGAAGAACAAGTGCTTGAGCATTACCGTGAACAGGCGCCAGGCGAACCGCCGGCCCATCTGGATGCGTTCATCCTCGCGGCCGCGCACCGTGAAGTCCCCGCGCCAAAACCGAACCTGTGGCAACGCTGGGTCCGGGCTTGCCAGAGACCCCGATGGCAGGTCGCTTTCGCCAGCCTGGTCGGCGTCGCCCTGATGCTGGCGCTGGTGCAACCCGCGCCGGAGCGGGAATCCGCTGGCGACTTCGCCCCCAAAGCGTCCGCACCGATCACCAAAAAGGAGTCCATGCAGGCGCCAGCGTCAGTCGCGCGCTCATTGTCCGCGCCGGCCCCGGCTGCACCGATGGCCGATTTCGCCGCCCCTGCGCCGAGCGAGTCGATCAGCGCCGAAAGGGCCGACGAAGCAACAGTCAGCAAGCGCGCCGCCGTCCCGGTGAAAACCCTGGATGAGCAATTGCGTGAAGTGCTGCGCCTGCGCAAGGCCGGCCAGGTCAAGGCGGCAGATGACTTGATGGCGGCGTTGCACAAACGCTTTCCCCAGCAAGATCTCACTGCGCGGCTCAAGCAACTGAAGGAAAACTGAGGCATGAAGTGCCAGTCATTTGGCATCGTCCGACGAAAACGCGCACTATCGACGCATAGCCGATGCGTTGGAGGATGCCGTGGCAAAAAAAATCGATCGCATCGCGCAAATGCTCAATTGCCCGGACAAGGGCGAGGAACTGCGACGAGCCATTACCGAGAGTCGTAAGGAGTTTCTGCTGGCGAAGCAGGCCGAAGAAGCCCTCGACGACCACGTCGTTGAAGAAGAGGATTTCCAGGACGACGAGGATGATTACGACGAGTTTGACTGGACCACTGAATGAAATAAACCACTTCGGCGGTTTTATAAGGATGGAAGTTTTTCCGGTTAACCGAACAATATAATTAACATTTCGTCCTGTGGCAGTTATTGGCAGCCGGGTTTTATCCAGGGTCGTCGTTGTAACAATGCCGGTCAATGGAGCGGCCAGCGATAAGCTCATCTGTAGATCAGGCGCGGATTCGCCCGGTGCCCCAGGATTCCGGAGCTTGGGGCGCTGGCGAAACTGTCAAATTCCTTTTTACACCGGGTTGTATCTCGCAGAACTTGGAGAGGTTGGAATATCGAACGCCGGTTATCGAAAGTGTAAGTGCAGGCGAACTGCCACTAATGTTTTCGATGTCAGGTCCGATAAAAATGATACTCGCCCAGCTTGGATTGCCGGGCATTCATTGGATTCTCCGCCATGTTCCTGCGTAATCTGCGCCTGCAAACCAAGCTGTTGTTGGCACTGACGGTTGTCAACTTGATCAGTATTGCGTCCTTCATCAGTTACGCCCAGTACTCCAAATCCGAAGATATTCGTCAGCAGATCGATAACCGCCTGCGGACCGTCGCGTACGCGGTGCCGCGCCTGCTCGGTGAGGACTATCTTGAACGCACACGCCAGGTCAGCGGCCTGAAAGCGGGAGAGTACGAGGCGCAGGTACAGAATCTTGGCGAGTACGCGGCGCAGGTCGATCTCAAGTACGCCTACGGCCTGATGGTCGATGGCCAGGGGCAAGTGTTCTACCTGGCCGACAGTGCCAGCGCCAAGGACATCGCCAGTGGCACCTACTCCAAACACCTGGAGCACTATGTCGACGCCAGCCCCGCAGTGGTCGAGGCGGCCCGAAGCGGTCAGGCGCAATTCGATGAATACACCGACAGCTATGGCAGTTTCCGCTCCATTTTCCTGCCGCTGCGCAGCGCCACCGGGCAGCCCTTTGTCGTCGGTGTCGACGTCACGCTCGACGCCCTTGCACAGGCCATCCAGGCCAGCCTCCACCGCTTGTTGTTGATCGGCGCTGCGACCTTCATGGTCGGGCTGCTGCTGTCCTGGCTGGCCGCGCGCATGCTGGTGCGTGGGATTCATCACCTCACCGGCCAGTTGAACCACATCGCCGAGCGGCGGGATTTGTCCACGACCGTCACCGTCCTCAATGGCGATGAAATGGGGCAGATGGGCACGCACCTGTCGAGCTTGCTTCAGGACCTGCGCCAGACCCTGGGCAGCGCTTCCGGCATGGCCGACAGCAATCAGCGGCTGGCGGAAATATTCCTGCAGCTCTCCGACGAGATTACCCAGCGCATCCAGCAGGCGGGCGGGCAGTTGGCCGATATCAATCAGCACGGCCAATCGATTCGTCAGGCTGCCGAGGATTCCTCGAGCCTGGCCGACACCGTGCGCGGCGACCTGCAATCCGCGGTCGGCGAGTTGAGCCGAACCCATCAGGAGTTGCAGCGGCTGATCGGCGACGTGCACCAGAGCACCTCGGCCAGTATCGAGCTGGCGGGCGACCTGCAACACCTGAGCCGCGAGGCCGAACAGATTGGCCAGGTGTTGCAGATGGTTGCCGGGATTTCCGACCAGACCAACCTGCTGGCCCTCAACGCCGCCATCGAAGCCGCGCGTGCCGGTGAAGCCGGGCGCGGTTTTGCGGTGGTCGCTGACGAAGTGCGCAAGCTGGCCGCACAAACCCAGGGAGTGCTGGGCGATGCCAACCAGGTAATCAACAGCGTCACCAGCGGTATTCGCCAGATCGCCGAACGCATGGGCAGTACCGCCGAACAGTCGCGCACCCTGGCCGTGACCTCCGACAGCACCCTGGGTGTCATCGATGGGTTGGTGCAGCAGATGGGCCGGGTCAGCGATACGATGGATCGTGCGCTGACCAGCAGTGAAGAAATCCAGCACGCGGTCACCGACATCGCCGGCCGTCTGGGCGGCATGCATGAAACCTTCGAACATACCCACCAGGGAATTGCCGAAATCCATGATTCGGCCACCGCACTGGGCAGCACGGCCCGGGCGCTCAAGGGCGGGCTGAGCGTGTTCCGGACCTGACTGCCCGCGCTGCCCGGACCTGCATCGCTAGCAGGCTCGCTCCTACAGAAATGGCGTTCCGGCCAATGGTAGTGGGGGGATGTTTAACCGGGCAGGGCGTTACTTCCTGCAAGCTACAAAGGCTTGCGTCGTTGCCTACGGCCACGCCAGAATCCGCCGGCTTGTGCGCTTTGGGACCGGTCGGTAGTTTGATTCGCATCACTGGTTGTCAGTGATCGGGTTTAGCAGCTCGCAGCGGTTAGTGAAGTGCATGGCATCCTCTTCAGTCAGGTGACGCACCTGTACTTCAATGGCGGCTGTGCGTGGGGCGCCCTCGGGCGCGCCGGTTTGCTAACTCCCCGGTCTGCTAACCCGCGCACAGCCGCCACCATCGTTTAGCAGCGACGCGTGAACGGCTCCACTTCTGGAGTTAGTCAAATGTCCAAGACAGTCCCCGACCCACCCATCTCCGAACCGGAGCAACCTGAAAGCCAAGGTTCGCTCTTCACCGTGAGCCCCCACATCAACACCGAAACCCTGCTCGCCAACGCCTCGGAAGACCTGCTGTCGATCCGCGCGCTCGCCGCCGACCTCGCCGACGAGGTGGACAGCTCGCGCCGCTCAATAGCCCTGGCCATCAACCGTATGGCCGACGGTGTGCACCTGCTGGTCGAGCGAGCCCTGGATCATCTGGACGACCCGGCAATGGCCGCCATTTTCGCCAGACAACAAAACCGCGTCGCTGACGCGTAGGCATCGGCCGTCAGGAATGGGTACCGGCTCATGTGGGGTGGAGCGAGACCGCCTTGTCGGCGAGGGTGGTGCACAACGCAGCCACCCGGCATCCGGCGGCCCAAGTAATCGTTGGCAAGCGCCGACAGGTCTCGTGCCCACAATGACGACGATACGGTATGGCGCCCACAAAAAAGCCCCAGACCTTGCGGCCTGAGGCTTTCTCGTTTTGACTATGGTGCACCAGGCGGGATTCGAACCCACGACCCCTGCCTTCGGAGGGCAGTACTCTATCCAGCTGAGCTACTGGTGCAACGCGGGCGCCATGATACTCATATGCATGGCAGGCGTCCATGCTGCTGATTCGACGGTGCTTTTTCAAAGCGTAACCCGGGTTTGCTACGCTGATCCGAAAAAAGCGGCAAAGGCGGCGTTTTCGTTCTTTTTTTCGAACAGGCTATTGTCCTTTACCCCCTTTGATCCTAGGATTCGTTTGAGATTTCAAACGCTCTTGTCTGGGTGCTGAACCGCACGAACCCTTTGCGTGCGCTTTTTGTGTGCCTGCACCCGGTGAATGATTTCCCTGACGGCAGCCTTTTTGGCGCCTTTCTACAATCATAATTTGCTCCGCGCGCGCGCGGCGCTGTTAAGGAAAGCCGACATGCAGCTTAAAGACACCCTGTTGTTCCGCCAGCAAGCCTTCATTGATGGCGCTTGGGTCGACGCGGACAGCGGTCAGACGATCAAGGTCAACAACCCGGCAACGGGCGAAATCCTGGGCACCGTGCCGAAAATGGGCGCTGCCGAAACACGCCGCGCGATCGAAGCGGCCGACAAGGCCCTGCCGGCCTGGCGTGCACTGACCGCCAAGGACCGCGCGAACAAGCTGCGTCGCTGGTTCGAACTGATCATCGAGAACCAGGACGACCTGGCGCGCCTGATGACCCTCGAGCAGGGCAAGCCATTGGCTGAAGCCAAGGGCGAAATCGTTTATGCCGCGTCTTTCATCGAGTGGTTCGCCGAAGAATCCAAGCGCATCTACGGTGATGTGATTCCGGGCCACCAGCCCGACAAGCGCCTGATCGTGATCAAGCAGCCGATCGGCGTGACCGCCGCGATCACCCCGTGGAACTTCCCGGCCGCGATGATCACCCGTAAAGCCGGCCCGGCCCTGGCCGCCGGTTGCACCATGGTGCTCAAGCCTGCTTCGCAAACCCCGTTCTCCGCTTTCGCCCTGGCCGAACTGGCCCAGCGCGCCGGCATCCCGGCCGGTGTGTTCAGCGTGGTGACGGGCAGCGCCGGCGACATCGGCAGCGAGCTGACCGGCAACCCGACCGTGCGCAAGTTGTCGTTCACCGGTTCGACCGAGATCGGTCGTCAACTGATGTCCGAATGCGCCAAGGACATCAAGAAAGTGTCCCTGGAACTGGGCGGCAACGCGCCGTTCATCGTGTTCGACGACGCGGACCTGGATAAGGCCGTCGAAGGCGCAATCATTTCCAAATACCGCAACAACGGCCAGACCTGCGTCTGCGCCAACCGCCTGTACATCCAGGACTCGGTCTACGACGCGTTCGCCGAGAAGCTGAAAGCGGCGGTCGCCAAGCTGAAGATCGGCAACGGTCTGGAAGAAGGCACCACCACCGGTCCGCTGATCGACGAGAAAGCCGTGGCCAAGGTGCAGGAGCACATTGCCGACGCCGTGTCCAAAGGCGCGACCGTGCTGTCCGGCGGCAAGTCCATCGAAGGCAACTTCTTCGAGCCGACCATCCTGACCAACGTGCCGAAAAATGCGGCCGTGGCCAAGGAAGAAACCTTCGGTCCATTGGCGCCGCTGTTCCGCTTCAAAGATGAAGCGGAAGTGATCGCGATGTCCAACGACACCGAATTCGGCCTCGCTTCGTACTTCTACGCTCGCGACCTGGGCCGTGTATTCCGTGTGGCTGAAGCCCTGGAATACGGCATGGTCGGCGTCAACACCGGGCTGATCTCCAACGAAGTCGCGCCGTTCGGCGGCATCAAGGCCTCGGGCCTGGGCCGCGAAGGCTCCAAGTACGGCATCGAAGATTACCTGGAAATCAAATACCTCTGCCTGGGCATCTAAACGTCCTGGCAAGGCATGGCTTCAAGCGCAAAGGGCACGAGAGCGCTGTCCCTTTGCGCCGCTTCAAACGGCAATTTCTTTGCGGCCGGGAACGCTGTGGCAGTCGATCATCGCATGCTGCCACCGTTGACTCCCCGCCGCGTCATCCTTGAACCACGCCGCCCGATGAGCGGTGAATGAGGACTGTAATGAGCAAGACTAACGCAGATTTGATGGCCCGCCGTGTCGCCGCTGTTCCACGTGGCGTTGGCCAGATTCACCCGATCTTCGCCGAGTCGGCGAAGAACGCCACCGTGACCGACGTCGAAGGTCGCGAGTTCATCGACTTCGCCGGCGGCATCGCCGTGCTGAACACCGGCCACGTGCACCCGAAAATCATCGCTGCCGTGACCGAGCAACTGAACAAGCTGACCCACACCTGCTTCCAGGTACTGGCCTACGAGCCGTACGTGGAACTGTGCGAAAAAATCAACGCCAAGGTGCCGGGTGATTTCGCCAAGAAAACCCTGCTGGTCACCACCGGCTCGGAAGCGGTGGAAAACGCCGTGAAAATCGCCCGTGCCGCCACGGGTCGTGCCGGCGTGATCGCGTTCACCGGCGCTTACCACGGCCGTACCATGATGACCCTGGGCCTGACCGGTAAAGTCGTGCCTTACTCGGCCGGCATGGGCTTGATGCCAGGCGGTATCTTCCGCGCCCTGTACCCGAACGAACTGCATGGTGTGAGCATCGATGATTCGATCGCCAGCATCGAGCGCATCTTCAAGAACGACGCCGAGCCGAAGGACATCGCTGCGATCATCATCGAGCCGGTTCAGGGCGAAGGTGGTTTCTACGTCGCGCCGAAAGAGTTCATGAAGCGCCTGCGTGCCCTGTGCGACCAGCACGGCATCCTGCTGATCGCTGACGAAGTGCAAACCGGTGCTGGCCGTACCGGCACCTTCTTTGCCATGGAGCAGATGGGTGTCGTGGCCGACCTGACCACCTTCGCCAAATCCATCGCTGGCGGCTTCCCGCTGGCCGGTGTCTGCGGCAAGGCCGAGTACATGGACGCCATCGCTCCAGGCGGCCTGGGCGGCACCTATGCCGGTAGCCCGATCGCTTGCGCGGCGGCCCTGGCCGTGATGGAAGTGTTCGAAGAAGAACACCTGCTCGATCGCTGCAAGGCAGTGGGCGAGCGTCTGGTCACCGGCCTGAAGGCCATCCAGGCCAAGTACCCGGTGATCGGTGAAGTCCGTGCCCTGGGTGCGATGATCGCCGTCGAGCTGTTCGAAAACGGCGACAGCCACAAGCCAAACGCTGCCGCCGTGGCATCGGTTGTGGCCAAGGCGCGCGACAAGGGCCTGATCCTGCTGTCCTGCGGCACCTACGGCAACGTATTGCGCGTGCTGGTACCGCTGACTTCGCCGGACGAGCAATTGGACAAAGGCCTGGCAATCATCGAAGAGTGCTTCTCCGAGCTGTGAGTGCAGCGCTGCGATGAATGTGTGACCTGATCGACAAAAAACCCGCTTCGGCGGGTTTTTTTTGCCTGCGAAACACACTGGCCTGTTTCGAATCGCCCGCATTGACTAAGGTGCACGTATTGAGAGGGAGCTTTGTGCATGACTGCTGTTGATCTACCTGCTGTACCCCGGGTGCTGATTGCCGAGGCCGATCCCTGGTCGCGTGATCTGCTCAAGCAAGTCTTGCTGAAGGTGCGCTGCGATGCGCGCCTGGACCTGTGTGCCGACGGCAAGGAGGCGCTGGCGCGCCTGGCGGAGAACGCTTACGACCTGGTGATTGCCGACTGGGAGCTGCCGGGCGTGGATGGCTTGAATGTCCTGCGCGGTGTGCGTCAGCGCAAACGCAATCCACCCTTGCCGTTTATCCTGATGAGCAACCGCAGCGACAGCGCCAGCGTGCGCGAAGCCTTGCCGCTGGCGCCCACGGCGTACCTGACCAAGCCGCTGAACATGGACAGCCTGACCCAACGCTTGCAGGGTTTGCTGCTCGACGCCGGCGAAGAGGTGTTCTGCGAGGTCCCGGCGCTGGCGCCGGGCATGACGCTGTCGGTGTTTCTTGAGCGTCGACGCGAACTCACCGACGGCGCGCCGCTGATGACCGACGTGCAATTGGCGGTCAAGCGCAGCCTCAACCCCAATGGCCTCGATCTGACGCTGCTGGAGGATGAAATCCGTAATGATCCACAGATCACGGCGGTGCTGATCGCCGCCGCCAACAGTGCGGCCCAGCATCATGGCGCTGCCGTGCAAACCCTGCCCCAGGCGCTGCAGCGCCTCGGCACCGGGCAGAGCATGAACCTGATTCTCGGCCTGGCGTTGAAGCGCAGCGCGCAACTGAGTGATCCGATCCTGGCGGACTATGCCGAGCGTTACTGGGGCCTCTCGCTGCACACCGCCGAGTACGCCCGCACGTTGGCACGCCTGCTGGATCTGGATCAGGAGCGCTGCTATTGCGCCGGCATGCTGCACCGTTTGGGCGACCTGGCGTTGCTGCGCTGTTTGCAGGAGTGGCGGCAGGCCGGCGGAGTGCTGGATGAACAGGAAGAAATCGGTGAGGCGCTGGTCGAGTTCGGCGCCGCCTACGGTTCGGCGCTGCGCACCCGCTGGCGCCTGCCGCTGGAGCTGCGCGAGCTGATTGCGGCGGTCTACCAGCTCGGTGGCGGGGTGTATTCGCGCGAAGCGCTGGTGATGAACATGGCGGCGCAGCTGGCACGCCTGAACGAGCATGAGGGCCTCGAGGAACTGGCGAAAAGCCGCACGGCGCGCCTGCTCAAGATCGGTTTGCCGGAGTTGACGCGGATGCGCAAGAAGTCGGGATGAGGGATCTCACCCGTGGGAGCGAGCAGGCTCGCTCCCACAATGGCTTGTCGCGCAAAAGATCGGTGGTGCTCAGGCAAGCTGTCAGCCGGAGATGATCCGGTTCTTGCCCTGGCGCTTGGCTTCGTACATCGCCGCATCCGCCCGGGCAAACAGGCTTTCGATGTTTGCATCCTCAGCGGTCAGGTTGGTCAGGCCCTGGCTGACGGTGATGCCGAATGTCTGGTGCTCATGGCTGAAACTCAGCCGCTGGATTTCGCGCTGCAGGCGTTCGGCCACTTGCATGGCCATGTCGGGGGCACAGCCGGGAAACACCGCCGCGAACTCCTCACCGCCGATGCGTCCAAACACGTCGCCACGACGCAGTGCTCCGCGCCCGGTCTCGGCAATCTGTTGCAGCACCCTGTCGCCGACCGGGTGGCCATAGGTGTCGTTGATCAACTTGAAATCATCGATGTCCAGCAACAGAAACGCCAGCGGCCCGCCTTGTTGGCGTGCCAGTTCGAACTCACGGTGGGCGCAGTCGAAGAAGTGCCGGCGATTGCTGCTCTGGGTCAGGACGTCGATGGTGGCCAGGCGATGCAACTCGCTTTCCATGTTTTTCTTGTCGGTGATGTCTTCGGCAAAACCGACGATGATCACCGGCTGGCCCGGTTCGGCCTGGCGGTTGATGAAGCACTTGTCGCTGAGCCAGCGCACCTGGCCGTCGGCGGCGATGATGCGGTACTCGCGGTCTTCGACGGCGCCTTTGTCCAGCACCTCGGCGAGGCTGCGCTCGGCGTACTCCAGATCGTCAGGGTAAATGCTGTCTCGCCACTGGTTGTAGTCGGCCAGCAGCAGGCCTGCGGAACGGCCGAAAATCCGTTCGTAGGCGGGGCTGACGTAGAGCACCTCACGGGTTTCCCAGTTGAAAGCCCACAGTACGGCGTTGACGGTCACCAGCAGGGAGCTGAACAACTGTTCGCGTTCGCTCAGGCGTGCGACTTCACCCTGGGCATGCATCAATGCCATCAGGGTCTGCGCGGCCTCGGGCCATTGGGGCAGGGGTGAGTCTTGCAGGTTCTTGTTGACCATCGACACAAATCTCAAAGGGCATGCTGCGTGTTGGCCGCGACCACAGCCAGGCCCGCCGTAGTGGCGAAGTGTCTTTGAGATAGGGGAATTGCAACGAAGTTCCGAAGGGTGCGCCCGCAAAACCGGGCGCACCGATCAACGGTGTCAGGCGATTGAGCCAGGGCGCAGGGAGTAGGTTTTCAACTGGTCGGCAAAGTCGCGCAGGGACTGGATGCCACTGGCTTCGGCCTCGTGCACCCAATCCTTGATCGCGGCCAGCATGTCGTGACCATTTGCGCTGGTCTTGACCCAGATCTGCTGCAGGGCCAGTCGTTTCTCGTAAATTACCTTCAGCGCGTGGCTGTGCTCGAGCATGGTCTGGATGCGCAGGTGGTGTTTGTCATCGAGCAGGCTGGTTTCTCGCGAAAGCAGGCGTTTGGCCCGGTGAAACTGGTGGCGGACCGAATGATCGACCTTTTCCAGCTCCTGCTTGACCAGCGGCGCGATCACCAGCTTGCGGTACTGGGCCATGATCTGGAAGCGGTTGTTGAGAATGGCCATGGCGGTGTCCATGTCCAGGATGCCCTTGCCTTCGACCCGGTGGGCAATTGGCGCCACCCGCTGAACCTTGGCCAGCCTCAGGAAGCAGAACACCTGGATCCAGGCCCAACCCAGGTCGAATTCCCACTTTTTCACCGACAGTTTTGCCGAGTTGGGGTAGGTGTGATGGTTGTTATGCAGTTCTTCGCCGCCAATCAGGATGCCCCAGGGCACCAGGTTGGTCGCGGCATCGCGGCATTCGAAATTGCGGTAGCCAACGGCATGGCCCAGGCCATTGACCACGCCGGCGGCCCAGATCGGAATCCACATCATCTGGATGGCCCAGATCGTGATGCCGAGGGTGCCGAACAGCAGCAGGTCGATGACGGCCATGAGCGCCACGCCCAGGCGCGGGAAACGGCTGTAGAGGTTGCGCTCGATCCAGTCCTCGGGGCAGTTCTTGCCGTAGATGCGCAGGGTCTCGGGGTTCTCCGCCTCGGCGCGATAAAGCTCGGCACCTTTGCGCAGCACCGTGGACAAGCCCTTGATGACCGGGCTGTGCGGGTCATCGACGGTTTCGCATTTGGCGTGATGCTTGCGGTGGATGGCGGTCCACTCGCGGGTGTTCTGCGCGGTGGTCAGCCACAGCCAGAAGCGGAAGAAATGTTTCAGGCCGGCATTGAGCTCGAGGGAGCGATGGGCTGAATAACGATGCAGATAGACCGTGACACCAATGATCGTAACGTGGGTCATCAGCAGGGTGACTGCCACCAGCGACCAGGGCGACAAGCCGAGAAAACCTTGGTACCACATAGGCTATAGGGCCCTCGAAAAAGAAAAAGACAGCCGTTGCATTATCACTGAGCACACAGATAAAACCAGTCGCCCTTTCAGATAAGAGTCTCTGGATGTTACTTGACCTATAATTCGAGCCTTTTTGTAGACAGGGACAGCACGAAATGTCTGCCACCTATCGCGTCGCATTGCGTGCGGCACTGCTTTATCTGTTGCTGTCAGTGATCTGGCTGCAGTTTAGTGGCTATTTATTGAACAGTTTCTTCGATAACTCCGATGAGCAGTTGCGCTGGCAACTGATCAACGGCTACGTCTGGGTGCTGTTCAGCGCCGGGTTGATATTCCTTGCCCGTACGCAATTGCTCCGTTGCCTGGGCTTTGGCGCGACATTGCGCGAGCACCACGCGGACCGCGAGCGTTTGCGTCAGGCGGCCGCCGTGTTCGACTGCACCCGCGAAGGGGTGCTGGTCACCGACCGCAAGGGCGTGATCGTCCATGTGAACCGCGCGTTCATGCAAATCACCGGTTACCAGGGTGAAGAGGTCCTGGGGCAGGAACCCCGGATGTTCAAGTCCGGCCACCACCCGGCGGCGTTCTACCAGACCATGTTCGAAGCCTTGCAGCGCAGTGGCGAATGGAGCGGCGAAATCTGGAACCGCCGCAAAAGCGGGGAAATCTATCCGCAGTGGCAGACCATCCGCCTGATCCGCGATGACCACGGCGAGCTCAGCCACTACGTCGCCGTGTTCTCCGACATCAGCAAGATCAAGGACTCCGAGCACGAGCTCAAGTACCTGGCTCACCATGATCCGCTGACCGACCTGCCCAATCGTCTGCTGTTCACCGACCGTGCCCAGCAGGCCCTGGCGTCGGCGCAGATCAACAAACGCGGCTGCGCGTTGCTGCTGATCGATCTGGACCACTTCAAGATGATCAACGACAGCCTCGGCCACACCATAGGGGACAAGCTGCTCAAGGCGGTGGCCAGGCGCCTGAAGGCGATGTTCGGGCCGGGGATCACCCTGGCGCGGCTTGGCGGTGACGAATTCGCCGTGCTGGCGGAAAACTGTCCTCAGCTGGTGCAGGCGGCTGCGTTGGCCCAGCGCATCCTCGATGGCCTGAAGGAGCAGTTCCCGATCGATGGGCATCAATTGTTCATCAATGCGAGCATCGGCATCAGCCTGTTTCCCGGCGATGCGCTGAGCGCCGAACAACTGCTGCGCAACGCCGACTCGGCCTTGTTCAAGACCAAAAGCGCCGGCCGTGACGGCTATGCCCTCTACACCGAAGAGTTGACCGCGCATGCGCAGCAGCGCGTCGAGACGGCGTTCGAACTGCGTCGGGCGCTGGAGCAGCATGAACTTCGGGTGTACTACCAGCCGGTGCACGACCTCAAGAGCTGTCGCCTGGTGGGCGTCGAGGCGCTGGTGCGCTGGGAGCATCCACAACGGGGGCTGGTTTCCCCTGCGGAGTTCATTCCCATCGCCGAGCGGACCGGGTTGATCGCCGAGATCGATGCCTGGGTCATGCGCCATGCCTGCGAGCAGATGTGCCAGTGGCAACGGGCGGGGTTGGCGTTGTCGTTCGTGGCGGTGAACGTTTCGTCACGCTTGTTCGCTCGCCACGAGCTGTATCAGCAAGTGGCGCAGGCGCTGCACGATACCGGCCTGGATCCGGCGTATCTGGAGCTGGAAGTGACCGAGAGCGCAGTCATGGACGACCCTGAAGTGGCGCTGGAGCAGATGTACCGCCTGCGCGAACTCGGCGTGCGGCTGGCCATCGATGATTTCGGCACCGGCTATTCCTCGTTGTTGCGCCTCAAGCGCTTGCCGGTGCAGAAACTCAAGATCGACCAGGGCTTCGTCGCCGGCTTGCCCTGGGACGAGGACGATGGCGCCATCGTGCGGGTCATCATCGCCCTGGCGCAGAGCATGGGCATGCAGGTGCATGCCGAGGGGATCGAGCAGGCCGAGCAGGCGGCGTTCATCCTTGAACAGGGCGGTGACCTCGGACAGGGCTACTGGTTTGGCCGCCCGGTGCCGGCCGGGGAACTGGACTGGACGCGAGTGCCGACCATCCCGGTCACCCGCCCCTGATCGTTCTCACCTTCCTATCGATAGCACCTGCCTGGGGGCGTCCCTCGGGACGCTCTGCGTCCCCATCCTGCCAGCCTCTTAATTCTGGTTATATAAACATTCTTAAATAGTCTTTTTAAGAATATCCGCACCTCTCTAATATTGGACTCACGCCGCAAGCAGTCCCGGAGACTGCCGGGCAACCCCACAGTCGAAGGAGCAGCACCATGAGCGCATCCCTGCGTAGCGTTGACGGTCAAGACGAAGCCACGATTTTGCGTGAGATCCAGAGCGCCCTGCGCGACCTGCGTTTCGGTGCGGTGGAAATCACTGTGCACAACGCCCAGGTCGTCCAGATCGAGCGCAAGGAAAAATTCCGTTTGCAGAACCCCAGTAACAAACCGAGCTGAACAGCCGGCAACCCGATTCCCGCCAACATAAAAAAAGCCAACACACTTAGAATTCCAGGAGCTTTCACCATGTCGTCGATTCGTCATTTCGCTTTGGCCGCCCTGGCCAGTGCCCTTTTTGCGGGTTCCGCGGTTGCCAAGGATTATGAGCTGCTCAACGTGTCGTACGACCCGACCCGCGAGCTGTATCAGGATTACAACGCTGAGTTCGTCAATTTCTGGAAGAAAAGCAATCCAGGCGACACCGTGAAAATCCAGCAGTCCCACGGTGGCTCGGGCAAACAGGGCCGTGCGGTGATCGACGGCCTGCGTGCCGACGTGGTGACCCTGGCCCTGGCCGGTGACATCGACGAAATCGCCAAGCTGGGCAAGACCCTGCCGGCCGACTGGCAGAAACGCCTGCCGGATGCCAGCACCCCGTACACCTCGACCATCGTGTTCCTGGTGCGCAAAGGCAACCCGAAAGGCATCAAGGATTGGGCCGACCTGGTCAAGAACGATGTGTCGGTCATCACCCCTAACCCGAAAACCTCCGGCGGCGCCCGCTGGAATTTCCTCGCGGCCTGGGCCTATGGCCTCAAGGCCAACGGCGGTGACGAGGCCAAGGCCAAGCAATACGTAGAGACCCTGTTCAAGCACGTGCCCGTGCTGGACACCGGTGCTCGCGGTTCGACCATCACCTTCGTCAACAACGGTCAGGGCGACGTGTTGCTGGCCTGGGAAAACGAAGCCTTCCTGGCCCTGAAGGAAGACGGTGGCGCCGACAAGTTCGAAATCGTCGTGCCTTCGTTGTCGATCCTGGCCGAGCCTCCTGTCGCGGTCGTCGACAAGAACGCCGAGAAAAAAGGCAACGAGCAAATCGCCGAAGCCTACCTCAAGCACCTGTACAGCCCGGCCGGCCAGGAAATCGCCGCGAAGAACTTCTACCGTCCACGGGACAAGGACGTGGCAGCCAAGTACGTCCAACAGTTCCCGAAACTGGAACTGGTGACCATCGACAAGGATTTCGGCGGCTGGAAAACTGCACAGCCTAAATTCTTCAATGACGGCGGCGTGTTCGACCAGATCTATCAGGCGCAATAATCTGATTGAACAAGAGCCTGATGCCCAGGCACCGATCTGTGGGAGCGAGCCTGCTCGCGAAGAGGGACTATCAGTCAATGCGCATGTCGCCTGATACTCCGCTTTCGCGAGCAGGCTCGCTCCCACATTGACGCTTTCCAACCAAGGACTTTTATGTCGCGTCGTATCTCCCCCGTCATACCCGGCTTCGGGCTGACGCTGGGCTACACCTTGGTGTACCTCAGCCTGATTGTGCTCATTCCACTGGCGGCGATGTTCGTTCACGCCGCTCAACTCACCTGGGATCAGTTCTGGGCTATCGTTTCGGCGCCTCGCGTCCTGGCGGCGCTGAAACTGAGCTTCGGCACCGCACTGTACGCCGCGATCATCAACGGCATCATCGGCACGCTGCTCGCCTGGGTGCTGGTGCGCTACACCTTCCCCGGCCGCAAGATCATCGATGCGATGATCGACCTGCCGTTCGCCTTGCCCACCGCCGTCGCCGGTATCGCGCTGACCGCGTTGTATACGCCAGCCGGTCTGGTGGGGCAGTTCGCGGCGGACCTGGGCTTCAAGATCGCCTATACCCCGCTGGGCATCACGCTGGCGCTGACGTTTGTCACGCTGCCTTTCGTGGTCCGCACGGTGCAGCCGGTACTGGCCGATATTCCCCGTGAGGTGGAGGAGGCGGCAGCCTGCCTGGGCGCAAGGCCGCTGCAGGTGTTCCGGCATATCCTGATGCCCGCGCTGCTGCCCGCCTGGTTGACCGGTTTCGCCCTGGCCTTTGCCCGGGGTGTCGGCGAGTACGGCTCGGTGATCTTCATCGCCGGTAACATGCCGATGAAAACCGAGATCCTGCCGTTGCTGATCATGGTCAAGCTCGACCAGTACGATTACACCGGTGCGACCGCCATCGGCGTGCTGATGCTGGTGGTTTCCTTCGTCCTGTTGCTGCTGATCAACCTGCTGCAACGCCGCATCGAAACCCCATAAGGAGGCGCGAACCATGTCCCAATCGTCTATTGCGGCCGCCTCTTCGGCCAACGCTGCCCGCCGTGGCAGTGCCACCTCGCGGCGTATCCTGATCGGCCTCGGCTGGCTGATTTTCGCCCTGTTCCTGCTGTTGCCGCTGTTTATCGTGGTGTCCCAGGGTTTGAAGAATGGCCTGGGCGCTTTCTTCACCGCGATCTTTGAACCGGACGCGCTGTCGGCGCTGAAGCTCACGGTGATCGCCGTGTTGATTTCGGTGCCGTTGAACGTGGTGTTCGGCGTCAGTGCCGCGTGGTGCGTGAGCAAGTACTCGTTCCGTGGCAAGAGCATTCTGGTGACGCTGATCGACCTGCCATTCTCGGTGTCGCCGGTGATCGCGGGTCTGGTCTACGTGCTGATGTTCGGTGCCCAGGGCCTGTTCGGGCCATGGTTGCAAGATCACGACATCCAGATCGTTTTCGCCTTGCCGGGCATCGTGCTGGCGACGATTTTCGTCACCGTTCCGTTCGTGGCGCGCGAGCTGATCCCGTTGATGCAGGAACAGGGCACTCAGGAAGAGGAGGCCGCACGCCTGCTGGGTGCCAATGGTTGGCAGATGTTCTGGCACGTCACCGTCCCCAATATCAAATGGGGCCTGATCTATGGCGTGGTGCTGTGTACCGCCCGGGCGATGGGTGAGTTCGGTGCGGTGTCGGTGGTCTCCGGGCACATTCGCGGGGTGACCAACACCTTGCCGCTGCACGTCGAGATCCTCTACAACGAATACAACCACGTGGCCGCGTTCGCGGTCGCGAGCCTGTTGCTGATCATGGCGCTCTTCATCCTGCTGCTCAAGCAGTGGAGCGAAAACCGTATTAACCGCCTGCGCGCCAGCGCCGCGGAGGAATAATTCATGTCGATCGAAGTGCGTAACGTCAGCAAGAATTTCAATGCGTTCAAGGCGCTGGATAACATCAGCCTGGACATTCACAGCGGCGAGCTGGTGGCGCTGCTGGGCCCGTCGGGTTGCGGCAAGACCACGCTGCTGCGGATCATTGCCGGTCTGGAAACACCGGATCAGGGCAATATCGTGTTCCACGGCGAAGACGTCTCCGGCCACGATGTGCGTGATCGCAACGTCGGTTTCGTGTTCCAGCACTACGCCCTGTTCCGTCACATGACGGTGTTCGACAACGTTGCGTTCGGCCTGCGCATGAAGCCGAAGAACCAGCGCCCGAACGAAAGCCAGATCGCGACCAAGGTCCATGAGCTGCTGAACATGGTGCAACTGGACTGGCTGTCGGACCGGTACCCGGAGCAGCTGTCCGGCGGTCAGCGCCAGCGTATCGCGCTGGCCCGTGCCCTGGCGGTGGAGCCGAAAGTGCTGCTGCTCGACGAACCGTTCGGCGCCCTCGACGCCAAGGTCCGCAAGGAGCTGCGGCGCTGGCTGGCGCGCCTGCACGAGGACATCAACCTGACCTCGGTGTTCGTGACCCACGACCAGGAAGAGGCGATGGAAGTGGCCGATCGCATCGTGGTGATGAACAAGGGTGTGATCGAGCAGATCGGCTCACCGGGTGACGTTTACGAAAACCCGGCCAGCGATTTCGTCTACCACTTCCTCGGTGACTCCAACCGCCTGCACCTGGGCGAGGACAATCACGTGCTGTTCCGGCCGCACGAAGTGTCGTTGTCGCGGCACGAACTGGACGATCACCACGCGGCCGAAGTGCGGGATATCCGTCCGCTGGGCGCGACCACTCGGGTGACCTTGAAGGTCGAAGGGCAGAGCGATCTGATCGAGGCCGAAGTGGTGAAGGACCACGACAGCCTGATCGGGCTGGCCAAGGGCGAAACCCTGTTCTTCAAGCCGAAGGTGTGGCAGAAAGTCGCCAACCTTTAAGGGCTAAAAGCATCGCGAGCAGGCTCGCTCCCACCAGGGCGCGGTCGGTCACAGAGTTTGTGTACGACCCCGATCCCGTGTGGGAGCGAGCCTGCTCGCGATGGCGTACTAAGCCGCAGCGCGATTCGGATTGACCCGTACCCCACCCACCCGCGCCTCGATCTGCTCTTTCAACTCACGTCGCATCCCCAGCAGAAACGCCAGCTCCGCTACCACGAACAACGGCCCGACAATCAAACCGGTCACGTCATCGACAAACGCCGGTTTGCGTCCCTCGTAGTAATGGCCGACGAACTGGATCGCCCAGCCCACCACGAACAGCCCGATGCCACTGGCCAGCCACACCAGGGTGCTTTGTTGCGCCAGTACATGCCCGGCCCAGACGGACAGCGCCATCAACACGCTCATCACCAGCCCGAGGCGCAATTCCAGGCGCAGGTAGAACCAGATCGACGCCACGGCCACCAGGGCCGCCGGTGAAAGCCAGCCACCGCCCCATTGCGGGCGGGCCAGCAGCACCGCCACCGCGACGACGATCAGCGGGATGCCGATGAAGTGGCTGGCGATGTTGCGTGGGTCACGGTGATAGGCAGCGTATTGGCCGAGATGGTCAACGAGGCTTTTTTTCATTGTTATTCCTCCTGTAGGGTGATCGATCATGCCCCGGGTTCAGTGTTGGCTCTGTCAGCCAGGCGACAATCTCCAGGAGTTTCGATGGACATGCAGGTTTGGCGTTCGCGCCTGATGACGGGCCACTGGTTCAGCCATCTGCCGACACGCTTACAGGATAGCTTGCTGGCCGCCGCCAAGGTGCGGCGCCTGTCGTCGGGCCAGCGTCTGTTCAAGCGCGGCGACCCACCCTGTGGCCTGTACGCCGTGCTCGAAGGCGCGGTGCGCATCGGCACGGTGAACGAGCAGGGCAAGGAGGCCTTGTTGAGCCTGGTGGAGCCGCCGCACTGGTTCGGCGAAATCTGCCTGTTCGACGGCCAGCCGCGCACCCATGACGCATTCGCTCTGGGCCAATGCACCCTGTTGCACATCCCGCAGTCGGCGCTGCTGGCCTTGCTCGACGAGCAACCGCTGTACTGGCGGCAACTGGCGCTGTTGATGAGCCAGAAACTGCGCCTGACTTTCATCAGTCTCGAACAGCTGAGCCTGATGCCGGCACCGGCCCGCCTGGCCCATCGTCTGCTGATGATCGCCGCCGGCTACGGTGAGCTCGACCCGCCCCGACGGGTGCTGCAACTGCCGCAGGAACAACTGGCGTCGATGCTGTCGCTGTCGCGCCAGACCACCAACCAGATCCTCAAGGAGTTCCAGAGCCAGGGGATTGTGAACCTGAAGTACGGCGAGATCGAAATCCTCGATGCCGAACGGCTGCGGGCCTTGGCCATTGTCTGAAAAACACGTTGGTGCTGGGCTTTGGCCGTGAAGGCGCTTAGCCTGTGACGACGACAATGAGGTGTGCCATGCGTGTGCTGTTAGTGGAAGACGAACCGGAGTTGGCCAAGCGCCTGGCCATTGGCCTGGGTGAGGCCGGTTACGCCGTGGATGTAGCGCTCAACGGCATGGACGGCCGGCGTTTTATCGAGTCCGGCGAGTACCGGATGATCATCCTCGACGTCATGCTGCCGGGGCTCAACGGCTGGCAGTTGCAGCAACAGGTCCGCAAGCTCGGCGCAACGCCGGTGCTGTTCCTGACCACCCGCGATGGCATCGAAGATCGCCTGCGCGGACTGGAATTGCACGAGGACGCTTACCTGCTGAAGCCGTTTACGCTGAGTGAGCTGGTGGCGCGGGTGCGCAAGTTGTTGCGGCGGGATCGGGGCCACTGAGGTTCTGCGGCGTCTGTTCCATCGTCTCGCGAGCAGGCTCGCTCCCACAGGTTTTGGAGGTTGACTACAACCTTGTGGTTCACACCGCCCCCCCTGTGGGAGCGAGCCTGCTCGCGATGAGGCTGGCCCGGATAATCCGCTTTGCGGATCGGTCAGCGCAACCCATCGCGAAACTGCCCCGGCGTCATTCCGGTCCAGCGTTTGAACGCCCGGCTGAAGCTGCTGGTGTCGGAAAATCCGAGCAGGTAACTGATCTCGCTCAGCGAGCATTGCGGATCACGCAGGTGCAGCAGGGCGAGGTTTTCGCGGCTTTCGTTGAGCAGCGTATCGAACCGGCAGCCTTCGTCCGCCAGGTGCCGTTGCAGGCTGCGCAGGCTCAGGTGCAGGGCCTGGGCAATGTGCTCCGCGCTGGGCTCGCCTTCGGGCAATTGCTCCTCGATGGCGTCGCGGACCTTGCGCTCCCAGGTCAGGGGCTTGAGTTGCGCCAGGGTGCGCTTGAGCACGGTTTCGTTGTGCTCGGCCAGTTCCGGGTTGGCGTCGTCCAGGTGACTGTCGAAATCCGCCAGGGAAAACTCCAGCCGGTCCTCGGCCGCCGAAAAATACACCGGGGCGCGAAAGACCTTGTGCCATTGATGCGCGTCCACCGGTTCCGGGCGGCGCAGATACACCGCCAGTGGCGCATAGTCGCGACCCAGGCGATTGCGGCAGGTGCGCACATAAATCGCGGCGAAGGCGTCGATGGCCTCGAACGCCGGCGCCGGGTTGCCGGGTGGGATCTTCAGGCGAAAGCGATAGCGGTCCTCGGTGCGGCTCAACTCAAGCTCCAGGGCATCGCTGACCACCTGGTGATAACGCACGATGCGCTCGAACACTTCGCGCAGGCTGCCGCTGGCCACCAGGGCGTAGCCCAGCGCGTGGAAGGTGGTCGGGCTGACGAAGCGCGACACGCGCAGGCCGATCGCCGGATCGCCGCTGACCTGCACGGCGATTTCCCACAGGCGCGTGGTGCCGGACAACGGATAGCGGGCGTTGGGGTCGTCCATCCATTGCGGGTCGAGCCCGGCCTGCTGGCACAGGGCGGTGCTGTCCAGGCCCAGCGCATCGAGTTGCTTGCGCAGGGCGCGGGTCCAGCTGGCGAGGGAGGTCGGTTCAGTCATGCTGATTGGCGCTTCCGGTCAACAGGTTGGCGTCTACGGCTACCGCGTGCCGAGGGTTCGCAGGGCAGGATGCAGACATCAATAACCAGAGGATGGAAGCATGGAAGGTACTTCTGCAAGTCCCCAGCGACTGAATGCAGCCCAGCGCTCGGCGCACATTCGCGAAGTGGTGTTGGCCAGGGGCGTCGAGCTGCGCCAGCGCTACCCGATTCTCAACCACCAGGACGCACTGGGTGCGGGGATTCTGGCGTTCGCCCTGGCGGGGATGGTGGGTTCGGCGGCGCTGTATCTCGGCGGCTACATGGCGTGGTGGGCCTGTTTGCTGCTCAACGCGTTTTTCGCCTCGCTGACCCATGAGCTGGAGCACGACCTGATCCATAGCATGTACTTTCGCAAACAGCGCCTGCCGCACAACCTGATGATGGGCCTGGTGTGGCTGGCGCGGCCGAGCACGATCAATCCCTGGATTCGCCGGCAACTGCACCTCAACCACCACAAGCTGTCCGGCACGGAAGCGGACATGGAAGAGCGGGCGATCACCAACGGCGAGCCCTGGGGCATTGCCCGGTTGCTGATGGTGGGCGACAACATGATGTCGGCGTTCATTCGCTTGCTGCGGGCCAAAACCTGGGCCCACAAGTTCGGCATCCTCAAGCGTGTCCTGAAAGTCTATGCGCCGCTCGCGTTGCTGCATTGGGGGGCGTGGTACCTGTTCCTCGGTTTCCATGGGGCCAATGGCGTCGCCCACCTGCTGGGAACGAGCGTCGAGTGGTCGGCGACCACGCTGTCGGTCATGGGCGTGATCGACATCGCGGTGGTGGTGATCATCGGGCCGAACGTGTTGCGCACGTTTTGCCTGCACTTCATCAGCTCGAACATGCACTACTACGGCGATGTGGAACCGGGCAACGTGATCCAGCAAACCCAGGTCTTGAACCCGTGGTGGCTGTGGCCGCTGCAGGCGTTCTGCTTCAACTTCGGCAGCAGCCACGGGATTCACCATTTTGTGGTGAAGGAGCCGTTCTACATCCGCCAGATGACCGTGCCGGTGGCGCATAAGGTCATGCGCGAGATGGGCGTGCGCTTCAACGACTACGGCACGTTTGCGCGGGCCAACCGCTTCGTGCGCCAGGACGCCGCGGAACCACAGGAAGTGCGAACGGCACAGGCGTGATCCAAACACCCGGAACCTCAAACGCCGGTCATCAATTTGACCCAAATCAGCGCTACGTTGAGGCTTGGAAAGTGAATGGCATATGCCATATGAGTCTAATAAAGTAATTAAATATTCCTTTATTGGATAATCATTTCAGCCAATCATCGCGCTACAGCGTGTGAGTTTCCGGGGCCGTCTCCTTGGCAGGGTGGGGCCCCTTTTTTTTTGTAGACCTCCTGTGGGAGCGAGCCTGCTCGCGAGGGTGTGACTGTCGCCATCGAGGCCGATGATCGCCATCGCGAGCAGGCTTGCTCCCACAGGAAATGATTTGTTATTCATTATAGGTCTTAATAAATAGCTTCTTATTCCTTAACGAATATAACTCTCCTCCCTATACTCGGTCAGCAACAGACACGCAGCAGGAGAGTTCCCCATGCGCAACGAATCAATCCGCTACCTGATTGTGCCGGGCTGGCAAGGATCGCCAGAAGATCATTGGCAAAGCCATTGGCAGAACAGCCTGCCGAACAGTGCGCGGGTGGAACAGGCCGACTGGCTGACGCCGCGCCGTGAAGACTGGGTGGCGGCGCTGGCCGAAGCGATTGCCGCCGACAGCACGCCGGTGATCCTGATCGCCCATAGCCTGGGTTGCATCACGGTCGCGCATTGGGCCGCCACCGCGCCCTTGAACGTCTTGCGTCAGGTGCGTGGTGCCCTGTTGGTCGCCCCTGCGGATGTCGAGCGTCCGGCCTGCGCGCCGGCGCTGCGCAACTTTGCGCCGATCCCCACCGACCTCTTGCCGTTTCCCAGCCAGGTGGTCAGCTCCGACAACGACAGCGCCGTCAGTGCGCCGCGTGCGCTGGAGCTGGCGCGTAACTGGGGGGCCGAGGCGGGCATCCTGTCGGGTGCCGGGCACATCAATGTGAAGTCCGGGCATCAGCGTTGGGAGCAGGGGTTTGCCTATCTCTACCGCCTGCAGAACCGCATGGAACACCACGCGCTGCGCCGCGCTTGAATTCGTCATTTTTTTAGAAACGCCTCCCCGTCTCCCGGCGGTTTGGGGCGGGAGCCTGCCATGAGTTTTGAAACCTTCGGCCAGCCGCTGCTGACCTTCCCCGACGCCGAAAAAAGCCCCCTGAGCATCCGCGCCAAGGCCCTGGTGTTCGTCGATCCGCGCTCGCGCCAGTTGCGTGAGGAGCTGGAGCAACTGGCGCCGCGTTCGATTTCGGTATTGATCCGCGGCGAAACCGGCAGCGGCAAGGAACTGCTGGCCCGGCATATCCACCGCGCCAGTGATCGCGGCGGTTTGTTCGTGTCGGTCAACTGCGGCGCGATCAGCCCGACCTACGCCGACGCCGAGCTGTTCGGCTATGCGGCCGGCAGCCACAGCGGCTCGGCGAGCAGCCGCGCCGGGTGGTTCGGTTCGGCCAATGGCGGCACGCTCTACCTGGACGAGATCGGCGACTTGCCACTGCCGATCCAGATCAAATTGCTCGCCGCCCTGGAAAATCATGAAGTCACTCGCGTGGGCGCCACGCACCCCAGCCCGGTGGACGTGCGTCTGGTCGCGGCGACCAGCATCGACCTGGCGCAGGCGGTGGCCGCCGGAAAATTCCATGAGCGGCTTTACCACTACCTCAGCGAGGGGCAGCTCGAACTGCCGGCGCTACGCGAGCGGGTCGGCGATATCCTGTCGCTGTCCGAGTATTTTTTGGGGATCTACAGCCAGCGCCTCGACCTGCCAGTGCCGCTGATCAGCGAGGCCGCACAACGGGTGCTCGAGCGCCACAACTGGCCGGGCAATACCCGCGAACTGGAAAACGTCATTCACTTCGCATTGTTGGTGAGTCACGGTGACGAGATCCTGCCGGAGCATCTGAACCTGCCCGAATCGCTGACGCAGATCGAGCATCAGCTCAGGCTGATTCTGGGCAACGGCTCTGCGGCGGAGAAAGAAGCGTTGCGGCAGCTCTTGAGTCGTCTCGAAATGCTCCCGTAGGCGCGAGCGCGCCACAGGGGTAATCCGCGATTTAGAGCTGTATGAGCAAAATGGAATATCAAAGTGAATAAAAGATATTGTTCGGGCATATAAAATCCCGGTATTGTCCGCTCCACGCCAGCGATAGCACTTCACTGGCACAGGTATTAATAGCCGTCGTCGATGACGACCGTGATTTTCGATAAGGACACTGCATGAAAAAGGTTCTGTTGTTTACCGCATTGGCGGCTGCCCTGACCGCAGGCCTGGCCCAGGCTGGCGAGAAACTGGTGGTGGCGGCGACCCCGATTCCACACGCCGAGATTCTGGAGCTGATCAAGCCGACCCTCGCCAAAGAAGGCGTGGACCTGGAGATCAAGGTGTTCACCGATTACGTTCAGCCGAACGTACAGGTTGCCGAAAAACGTCTGGATGCCAACTACTTCCAGACCAAGCCGTACCTGGACAGCTTCAACAAAGGCAAGGGCACCAACCTGGAAACCGTGATCGGCGTTCACGTTGAACCGTTCGGCGGCTACTCCAGCAAATACAAATCCCTGGCCGAACTGCCAAACGGCGCGACCATCGCGCTGCCAAACGAAGGCAGCAACAGCGGCCGTGCCCTGATCCTGCTGCAGAAAGCCGGCCTGATCGAGTTGAAAGACCCGAGCAACGCCCTGTCGACGCCAAAGGACATCGCCAAGAACCCGCATAACTTCAAGTTCAAGGAACTGGAGTCGGCCTTGCTGCCACGCGTTCTGAAAGAAGTCGACCTGGACCTGATCAACACCAACTACGCGCTGGAAGCCGGTCTGAACCCGGCCAAAGACGCGCTGGTGATCGAAGGTGCCGATTCGCCGTACGTGAACTTCCTGGTGGCTCGTCCGGACAACAAGGACAGCGCAGCCATCCAGAAACTGGCCAAGGCTTTGACCAGCCCTGAAGTGAAAGCCTTCATCGAGAAGAAGTACAGCGGCGCGGTACTGCCGGCGTTCTGATTCACGCGTAAATCCCTTCACGGTTTCGAACGCCGACGGCTAGCGATAGCGTCGGCGTTTTTTTGCCTGCTCGTTTCTCGAGGTTAACCGTGTGCAAGCCAGTGCCTGTAGCAACAGGCACCGCCTGTTCGCGAGCAGGCTCGCTCCCGCGAAGGACAGGTGTTCAGGCCACCCCGGCCTTCAACGCCCTGCGCAACGCCACCAGCAGTTTCAGGATGTCCTGCGGGTCCAGTGGTTGCGGTGCTTTTACGTCAGCCATGATGTTCTTCCTTGTGTGGTCCGGCCGGGTCTGGCCAGAAGCTGTGCGTCCTTGGAGGGTGGATTCGAGAAAAAGATCCCCCTGCAGCGCAAAGGAAAGTAGTCGGCTTCCTGCGTGCCGGCAAATTCGGCGGATAGGTTTTTGCGTGATATCAATATGCTTTAACGGTATTTAAATTTAATTTCTTATACCTTTAAAGTCGGTGCTTGCCGGGTCGTTACCCACGGCCCATGGACCGCACCACCGTCGCTTACCGAGCGGCGTCCAGGATGTTCAATGAACTTCGATTACGCTTTTATCCTCAGCACCCTGCCGGCGTTCGCCACGGCGGTGGGCGTGACGTTGCAGGTCGGCCTGATCGCCATCGGCACGTCGCTGCTGGTGGCCTTGATCAACGCGACGATCCTGGTGTTCCGCACGCCGTACCTGCAGCGCCTGGTCGGGCTGTATGTGGAGTTGGCGCGCAACACGCCGCTGTTGATCCAGCTGTTCTTCGTCTACTTCGCGCTGCCGGCCCTGGGCATCAAGGTGTCCGGTTTTGCGGCCGCGATCATCACCATGACGTTCCTCGGCGGTGCCTATCTCACCGAAGTGCTGCGTGCCGGGGTGGAGGCCGTACCTGCGGCGCAACTGGAGTCCGGTCGTTCCATCGGGTTGTCCCACGGTCAATTGCTGCGCTACGTGATCCTGCCGCAAGCGGGCATCCTCAGCCTGCCTTCGCTGTTCGCCAATTTCATTTTCCTGCTGAAAGAAACCACCGTGGTTTCGGCGGTGGCGGTGCCGGAAATTCTCTACACCACCAAAAGCTACATCGCCCTCTACTACAAAACCTACGAAATGCTCGCCGTGCTGACGCTGATCTGCGTGCTGCTGTTTTTACCGCTGTCGCTGTTGCTCAGCCGTCTGGAAAGGAGGCTCCAGCATGGCCAGTTCGGGTCTTGAACTGCTCTGGGTGTCGTTGCCGCAACTGGGCAAGGGCGCTGCGCAAACCCTGTCGATTTCCTTTCTGAGCATCGCCATCAGCACGGTGGGCGGGGTGCTCTACGGCGTGTTGCGTACGCTGAATTCAAAAGCCTTGAACGCGATCCTGCGGGTGTACCTGGAGCTGTTCCGGGCGATTCCGGTGCTGGTCTGGCTGTACCTGCTGTTCTTTGGCCTGCCGATTTTCTTCGGCCTCAGCCTTCCGAGCTTCTGGTGCGCGGTGCTGGTCTTGTCGCTCTGGGGCGCCAGCGAAGTGGGCGAGGTGGTGCGCGGTGCGTTGCATTCGCTGCCACGCGGGCAGCGTGAAGCCGGGTTGTCGATCGGCCTGAACGGGCCGCAACTCTACGGCTACGTGTTGCTGCCCCAGGCCCTGAAACGCATGACGCCGCCGACCATCAACGTCTACACGCGAATCATCAAGACCAGCTCCCTGGCAGTGTTGATCGGCGTGGTGGACGTGATCAAGGTCGGCCAGCAGATCATCGAGCGCACCTACGAATCGGTGCTGATCTACGGCGCCCTGTTCCTGTTTTTCTTTTTCATCTGCTACCCGCTGTCAGCCGCCTCGCGTGTGCTGGAGCGGCGCTGGACGCAAGCATGAGCGCATTGATCGAGTTCAAGGGTTTCAACAAGTTCTTTGGCGAGCAGCAGGTGCTCAAGGGCATCGACCTGAACGTCAACTCAGGCGAAGTGATCGTCATCCTCGGTCCCAGCGGCTGCGGCAAGAGCACGTTGTTACGGTGCCTCAACGGCCTGGAAGTCGCCCACGGCGGCAGCCTGGCATTTGCCGGTCGCGAGTTGCTGGACAAGGGCACCGACTGGCGCGAAGTGCGGCAACAGATCGGCATGGTGTTCCAGAGTTACCACCTGTTCCCGCACATGAGCGTGCTCGACAACCTGCTGCTCGGCCCGGTCAAGGTGCAAAAGCGCGAACGTCGCGAGGCACAGGTCCAGGCTGAAGCCCTGCTGGCGCGGGTGGGCCTGCTGGACAAGCGCGATGCCTTTCCCCGCCAGCTCTCCGGCGGTCAGCAGCAACGGATCGCCATCGTTCGTTCGCTGTGCATGAACCCCAGGGTCATGTTGTTTGATGAGGTCACCGCCGCCCTCGACCCGGAAATGGTCAAGGAAGTGCTGGAAGTCATTCAAGGCCTGGCCCGTGAAGGCATGACGCTGCTGATCGTCACCCACGAAATGGCCTTTGCCCGTGCCGTGGCCGACCGAATCGTGTTCATGGATGCCGGGCGAATCCTTGAACAGAACCCCCCCGAGATTTTCTTTACGAACCCGCAAACCGCACGCGCGCAGCAGTTCCTGGAGAAGTTCTCCTACGTCGCCGCCCTACCCGAAACGACTCAAACAAAGGAACTGGAACTGCCATGAAAACTGCCAAGGCTTCACGCTTGCTACTCCCGCTGCTCGGCCTCGCGCTGCTGGCCGGCTGCAATAAAACCGAAGAACCGCCAAAGCCCAAAGTCGCCAGCGAAAGCACCGCGCCGGCCGGCTACCTGGAAAAGATCAAGGCGCGGGACAAGTTGATCGTCGGCGTCTTCACTGACAAGCCGCCGTTCGGCTTCGTCGATGAGGCGGGGCGCTACGTCGGTTTCGATACCGACATCGGCCGTCGTTTCGCCAAGGACCTGCTGGGCGACGAAAACAAGATCGAATTCGTCGCGGTGGAACCGGCCAGCCGGATTCCATTCCTGCAAAGTGACAAGGTCGACCTGATCCTGGCCAACATGACCGTGACCCCGGAGCGCAAGGAGGCGGTGGAATTCACCAACCCGAACCTGAAAGTCGCGGTGCAGGCATTGGTGCCACAGGCCAGCGAGGTGAAAACCCTCGATGACCTGGCAACCCGCACCACCATCGTCACCACCGGCACCACGGCAGACATCTGGCTGACCAAGAACCACCCGGACTGGAAACTGCTCAAGTTCGAGAAGAACTCCGAGTCGCTGCAAGCCCTGGCCAATGGTCGCGGCGATGCCTATGCCCAGGACAACCTGGTGCTGTTCAGTTGGGCCAAGCAGAACCCGGGTTATCGCGTGCTGGCGCAGACGCTGGGTGCCGAAGCGCCGATTGCGCCGGCGGTGAAGAAGGGCAACATCGAGCTGCGTGACTGGGTCAACGCCGAGTTGGCGAAGCTGGGTGAAGAGAAATACCTGCTCAAGCTGTACGACCAGTACGTGCGCAAGGAACTGAGCGACGACACAAAGCCCGAGAGCGTGATTGTCGAGGGTGGCAAGTGGCAGGGGTAACTCACTAGCGCCTCAGACGATCTGCGCGTCCCCATCGCGAGCGGGCTCGCTCCCCCAGGTACTGCACAAAACCTGGGGGAGCGAGCCCGCTCGCGATTCGATGAACAGGGCGCCGATCAGCCCGGCCAATTCCACGCCGGCTCATCCAGCACCCGCTGCCCGACCATCCCGGTCTGGCCCAGGGTTTTTTCCAGCACGATGCAATGGCATGCCGGGTCTTCCTGCAACGCCGAAATCAGCCGTCGTGCATGGGACACCACCCACACCTGAGCGTGTTCCGAGGCCCTGATGATCAGGCGCGCCAGCGCGGGCAACAGATCCGGGTGCAGGCTGGTTTCCGGCTCGTTGAGCACCATCAGCGATGGCGGACGGGGTGTCAGCAGCGCCGCGATCAGCAACAGATAACGCAGCGTCCCATCGGACAGCTCGGCCGCCGATAACGGGCGCAGCAAACCTTCCTGATAAAACTCGATCGCGAAGCGTCCACCCGGCAGCGGCTCGATATTCAATCGCGCACCAGGGAACGCATCGCTGATCGCGGCCTGCAAGGCGTCGGGATCACCGATCTCGCGAATGGTCTGCAAGGCTGCTGCCAGGTCCCGCCCGTCGTGATGCAGCACCGGCGTACGCGTCCCCAGCTGTGGTTGGCGCGCCGGTGCGTCGGCGTCGCTGCGAAAGTGATCGTAAAAGCGCCAGCGCCGAATGAACTCGCGCATCTGCACGACTTCCGGAGAGCTTCGAAGGCTGCCGACCTGATCGAACAGGCTGTCAAAATGTGGCGTGTGCTGGGCCAGCACGTCCCAGCTGCGACCGGCACGGGCGCGAATCATCGAGCCATCGCGATCCACCAACAGGCTGGCGGGGCGATAGAGCGGCCCGGACCAGATGCATTCTTTCTTGATTTCCGGGTCGAGGGAAAACGCCGACAGACTCGGCACCGGCAGGCCCAGGGCGATCGAATAGCTAAAGTCCTCGCCGGCAAATCCCAGGCGCAGGCGTTTGACGCCGTGCCGCACGGTCGACTGGATGGGCACCTCACCGCTTCGCATACGCCGGGTGATGATTTCCGGCCCCGCCCAGAACGTCGAGTCCAGGCCGCCCTCGCGGGCCAGCGCGTTGACCACGCCGCCCTGGGCGGTTTCCGCCAACAGACGCAACGCGCGGTAGAGGTTGGATTTGCCGCTGCCGTTCGGTCCGGTGATCAGGTTCAAGCGCCCCAGGGGAATCACCAGGTTGTTGATCGAGCGGTAGTTGGCCACCGCGAGGGTTTTGAGCATGAAAAGCTTCCTTTACCGGGTCGTCCGGTTGCCTGCCTTCTTGTGGGCGCGCGCCTCACGGCACTCTCAAGACCATCGCGGGCGAGCTCGCTCCTAAGGGGAAGGCCGCCAGCTGTGCAGCTATTGAACCCTGTTCTAAGCTCACAGTCGTATTGCCATTGGCACGTCCGTACAGCGCAAAGGAGTTTGCATGGCTGGTCCCGGGTTGAAAAGAGTGGTGGGCCTGAGCCTCCTGCTGCTGTTGAGCGCCTGCGGCGAAAAACCCCAGGTCGAGAAAGATCGCCCACGGGTCTTCGTGCAGGTGGTCAAGCCGGCCGAATACGCCGCGTCGGTGACACTCACCGGTGATGTGCAGGCACGGGTCCAGACCGACCTGTCGTTTCGCGTCGGCGGCAAGATCATCCAGCGCTCGGTCGATGTCGGTGACCGGGTGTCGGCCAAGCAGGTGTTGGCCAAACTCGACCCGAAAGACCTGCAGAACAGTGTCGACTCGGCCAAGGCCCAGGTGGTCGCCGAGCAGGCGCGGGTGACCCAGACCGCTGCCGCCTTCGTCCGCCAGCAAAAACTTCTGCCCAAGGGCTACACCAGCCAGAGCGAGTACGATTCGGCCCAGGCGGCATTGCGCAGCAGTCAGAGTGCGTTGACCGCCGCCCAGGCGCAACTGGCCAACGCCCGTGATCAGTTGAGCTACACCGCGCTGGTCGCCGACGCGCCGGGAATCATCACCGCCCGCCAGGCCGAGGTCGGTCAGGTGGTGCAGGCCACGGTGCCGATTTTCAGCCTGGCCCGGGACGGTGAGCGGGACGCGGTGTTCAACGTCTACGAATCGTTGCTGGCGCACGAGCCGGAAGAAAAGACCATCGTGGTCAGCCTGCTCGACAACCCGGCCATCAAGACCACCGGCACGGTGCGGGAGATCACCCCGGCGGTTTCCGCGCAGACCGGCACGGTGCAGGTCAAGGTCACGCTCGACGGCCTGCCGGATGGCATGCAGCTCGGCTCGGTGGTCAGTGCCACGGCGAAGGTTCCGGGCACATCCGCGGTCGAATTGCCGTGGTCGGCGCTCACCAAAAACCTCAGCGAACCGGCCGTGTGGCGGGTGGACGACCAGGGTGCGGCGCAGTTGCAAACGGTCACGGTCGGGCGCTACCTGACCGGCAAGGTCATTGTCAGCGACGGCCTGAAGGATGGCGACCAGGTCATCATCGCCGGCGGTCAGTTGTTGCACCCAGGGGTCAAGGTCGACATCGCCGAAAATACCTACAAGGACCTGGCCGAGGGAGTCCAGCCATGAAGCACCTGTTGCTGGCCTGCGCCGTGGTGATGCTGGTGGCGTGCTCGGACAAGGAACCGCCCCCGGAGCCGGTACGCCCGGTGTTGTCGGTCCGGGTGCAGGCGCTGGACGAGCAAACGCTCGGTCGCTTCGCCGGCAGCATCCAGGCCCGTTACGAAACCAATGTGGGCTTTCGCGTGCCGGGGCGGATCGCCAGTCGCAACGTCGATGTCGGCGCCGAAGTGGAGAAGGGGGCGTTGCTCGCCACGCTCGATCCCACGGATCAGCAGAACCAGTTGCGCGCGGCGCAGGGCGATCTGGCGCAGGTCCAGGCGCAGTTGATCAATGCCCAGGCCGACGCCCGTCGCCAACAGGAATTGTTCGATCGCGGGGTGGGCGCCCAGGCGCAACTGGACATTGCCCAGACCAATCTGAAAACCACACAAGCCTCCTATGACCAGGCGAAGTCGGCCGTCGATCAGGCCCAGGACGCGCTCGGCTACGTCGAGTTGCACACCGATCACAAGGCCATTGTGACCGCGTGGAATGCCGAAGCCGGCCAGGTGGTGACGGCCGGCCAGCAGGTCGTGACCCTGGCGCAGCCGGACATCAAGGAAGCGGTGATCGACCTGCCCGACACGCTGGTCGATCAGTTGCCGGCGGACGTGGTGTTCCAGGTCGCCGTGGAACTGGACCCGAGCATCACCACCACGGCCACGGTACGTGAAATCGAACCCCAGGCGCAGAGCGCCACCCGCACCCGCCGCGCGCGCCTGACCCTGGCCGAAACACCGCCCGGTTTTCGCCTGGGCACCGCCATCGGCGTGATCCTCAGTTCGACGATCAAACCGCGTATCGAGCTGCCCCTGACCGCCCTGCAGGACGCCGATGGGAAAACCCGGATCTGGGTCATCGATGTGCAGAATGCAACGGTTTCGCCCCGGGAGGTGCAGGTGGTCAGCCGCAGCGGTTCGACGATGGTCCTGGCCAGCGGTGTGAAGACTGGCGAACGGGTGGTGAGTGCCGGCGTCAACAGCCTGAAGCCCGGGCAGAAAGTGAAAATCGACGAGGACAGCCCACGATGAAAGGGAGTTTCAACTTATCCGAATGGGCGCTCAGGCATCAGTCGTTCATCTGGTACCTGATGCTGGTCGCGTTGCTGATGGGGGTGTTCTCCTACCTGAACCTGGGTCGCGAGGAAGACCCTTCGTTCACCATCAAGACCATGGTGATCCAGAGCCGCTGGCCCGGTGCGACCCAGGAAGAAACCCTCAAGCAGGTCACGGACCGCATCGAGAAAAAACTCGAGGAGCTCGACTCCCTCGACTACGTGAAAAGCTACACCCGGCCCGGCGAATCGACGGTGTTCGTGTTCCTGCGCGACACCACCAGCGCCAAGGACATCCCGGAAATCTGGTACCAGGTGCGCAAGAAGATCAACGACATCCGTGGCCAGTTTCCCCAGGGGCTGCAAGGGCCGGCGTTCAACGACGAGTTCGGCGATGTGTTCGGTTCGGTGTACGCCTTCACCGCCGACGGTTTGTCGATGCGCCAGCTGCGCGATTACGTCGAGCAGGTCCGCGCCGAGATCCGTGACGTGCCCGGGCTGGGCAAGGTCGAGATGATCGGCGAACAGGATGAAGTGCTCTACCTGAACTTCTCCACCCGCAAACTGGCGGCGCTGGGCATTGATGAGCGTCAGGTGGTGTCCAGCCTGCAATCGCAGAACGCGGTGACGCCCGCCGGGGTGATCGAGGCCGGTCCGGAGCGGATCTCCGTGCGCACCAGCGGCCAGTTCGCTTCGGAAAAGGACCTGGCAAACGTCAACCTGCGGCTCAACGATCGCTTCTATCGCCTGGCGGACATTGCCGAGATCAGCCGGGGTTATGTCGACCCGGCGAACCCGGAGTTTCGTTTCAACGGGAAGCCGGCCATCGGCCTGGCCATCGCCATGAAGAAGGGTGGCAACATCCAGACGTTCGGCAAGGCGCTGCATCAGCGCATGACCGAACTGACCGCCGACCTGCCCGTGGGCGTCGGCGTGCACAATGTGTCCGACCAGGCCGCCGTCGTGGAAAAGGCCGTCGGTGGCTTCACCAGCGCCCTGTTCGAAGCGGTGGTGATCGTGATGCTGGTCAGTTTCGTCAGCCTGGGTGTACGCGCAGGTCTGGTGGTGGCTTGCTCGATTCCCCTGGTGCTGGCCATGGTCTTTGTGTTCATGGAATACAGCGGCATCACCATGCAGCGGATCTCCCTCGGCGCCCTGATCATCGCCCTCGGCCTGCTGGTGGATGACGCGATGATCACCGTGGAGATGATGGTCACGCGCCTGGAAATGGGCGAAACCAAGGAACAGGCGGCCACGTTCGCCTACACCTCCACCGCGTTCCCGATGCTCACCGGCACGCTGGTGACGGTCGCGGGTTTCGTGCCCATTGGCCTGAACGCCAGTTCGGCGGGCGAATACACCTTCACCCTGTTCGCGGTGATCGCCGTGGCGATGCTGGTGTCATGGATCGTCGCGGTGCTGTTCGCGCCGGTCATCGGCGTGCACATCCTCAGCGCCAACGTCAAACCCCATGCCGCCGAGCCCGGGCGCATTGGCCGCGGCTTCAACTACGGCATGCTCTGGGCGATGCGCAATCGCTGGTGGGCCATCGGCATCACCATCGCCTTGTTCGTCGTGTCGGTGTATTCCATGAAGTTTGTGCAGAACCAGTTCTTCCCGTCCTCGGACCGTCCGGAAATCCTCGTCGACCTGAACCTGCCGCAAAACGCTTCGATCGCCGAAACCCGCAAGGCCGTGGACAAGCTGGAAGCGACGCTCAAGGACGACCCGGACATCGAGCGCTGGAGCACCTACATCGGCGAAGGCGCGATCCGTTTCTACCTGCCGCTGGACCAGCAGTTGCAGAACCCGTACTACGCGCAACTGGTCATCGTCAGCAAAGGCCTGGAGTCGCGCGAGGCCCTCAGCCAGCGGTTGCGCGAGCGCTTGCGCAAGGAGTTCGTCGGCATCGGCAGCTACGTCCAGGCACTGGAAATGGGGCCGCCGGTCGGTCGGCCCATTCAATACCGGGTCAGCGGCAAGGACATCGACCAGGTGCGCAAGCACGCCATCGCCCTGGCCACCGAACTGGACAAGAATTCGCACATCGGCGAGATCATCTACGACTGGAACGAGCCGGGCAAAGTGCTGCGCATCGACATCGCCCAGGACAAGGTGCGGCAGTTGGGGCTGTCATCGGAAGAAGTGGCGAACCTGATGAACAGCATCGTCGCCGGAGCACCCGTGACGCAGGTCGATGATGACATCTACCTGATCAACGTCGTGGGGCGCGCGGTCGATGATGAGCGCGGTACGCCGGAAACCCTGCAGAACCTGCAAATCGTCACGCCCAGCGGCACCTCGATTCCACTGCTGGCTTTCGCCACCCTGCGCTATGAGCTCGAGCAGCCACTGGTGTGGCGTCGCGACCGCAGGCCGACGATCACCATCAAGGCGGCGGTGCGCGACGAGATTCAACCGACCGACCTGGTCACGCAGTTGAAGCCGACCATCGACCAGTTCGCCGCTTCGTTGCCGGTGGGTTACAAGGTCGCCACTGGCGGCACGGTGGAGGAAAGCGCCAAGGCCCAGGGGCCGATCGCCAAGGTCGTGCCGTTGATGCTGTTCCTGATGGCGACCTTCTTGATGATCCAGCTGCACAGCGGGCAGAAGCTGTTCCTGGTCGCCAGCGTCGCGCCGCTCGGACTGATTGGCGTGGTCCTGGCGCTGATTCCGACGGGCACGCCGATGGGCTTCGTGGCGATCCTCGGGATTCTGGCGTTGATCGGCATCATCATCCGCAACTCGGTGATTCTGGTAACCCAGATCGACGCCTACGAGAAGGCCGGTTCCACGCCATGGGACGCGGTGGTGCAAGCCACGGAACACCGGCGCCGGCCGATTCTGCTGACCGCCGCAGCGGCGAGCCTGGGGATGATCCCGATTGCCCGGGAAGTGTTCTGGGGGCCGATGGCCTACGCGATGATCGGCGGCATCATCATCGCGACGCTGCTGACACTGCTGTTTTTGCCGGCGCTGTATGTGGCCTGGTACAGGATTCGCGAGCCGAAGCAGGAGGCGCAGTAAAGGCGAGCAGGCTCGTTCCCACAGGGGACCCGAGTCGTTCTGGCACAACGCGGTCTCCTTTGGGAGCGAGCCTGCTCGCGAAGGCGGCCCCCCAGCCTATGCCGACTTGCGCCAGACACTGGCCAACCAAGGCTGCTGCGCCCTCGGCAGCCCCGCCGGCCGGTAGTAGTGCTCCAGCTCGACGAACCCGGCTGCGGTCAGCAAGCTCTGCCAGGCCGCCAGGTCGTGATACGCCCCATACCGGGGGCCGTTCCAGCCTTCCTGATTCTCGCCGCGCGGATTGGAGCTGAACAACACACCACCGGGTTTCAACGTGCCATGTAATTGCTGCAACACCCGAGGCAATTCCTGGCGCGGAATGTGGAACAGCACGGCATTGGCAAAAATACCGTCGAAGCGCCCGGCTGGCAGGTCGAGCTTGAGGAAATCCTGCTGCCAGACCTCGCAACCGCTGTCTTCACGGGCCATCTGCGCAAACTTTTCCGAGCCGTCGAGCCCCACCGCGCGGTGGCCCAGGCGCGTGAACGTCTGCAAATCGCGCCCCGGCCCGCAACCAAAATCGAGAATATCGAACGGCGCTTCGCCCTGAATATGGCGCAGCAATGCATCGATGTTCTGGCTGACATCGTGATCGCGGGTGCCTTCGCGAAAGCCTTCGGCCACCGAATTGTAATGGCCCAGGGTGGTGGCGGTGATTTGCTCGAGGTCGGCGGGGGTCTGTTTCATGGTCGGCTGCACAGGCTGGGAATCTGCCGAATATACGCCATGCAGGCGGTCGACCCTGTTACTTCTTACAGTATCGGTCAAGTCAAAAAAGGCTCAGTCTTTTGCCGATGGAAGCAAAGGGATGTTGTGCCGTGAATGCTCATCATGACGCTGATACACCGACCTTGCTGGTCGCGGACCCGCGTTCGCGGGTCGTCCGCCGTGTCGGTTATTGCCGTCAGGGCGGCTCTTGCGTCATTGAATCGCGCATCAACCGACACCTTTACGATGGGGTGGGGCGGGAGGTCGAGTCCTGGGACCCGCGACTCCACGGCTCGACCGCAAAACCAAACCAGGCGACGGTCTACGGTTTGAGTGGTCAACCCTTGCTGACGGACAGCGTGGACGCCGGTTGGCTGCTGAGCCTGTTGAATCGCGCGGGCTTGCCGCATGCATCCTGGGATGGGCGAGGGAGCCGGATGCATTGCGCCTATGATGAGCAGCAGCGTCTGCTGGCGGTCACGGAACAGGCCGCTGACGCATCGCCCCGTGTGGTTGACCGCTTCACCTACGGGGACACTGGCGAGGAGCGGGCCGAGCGCAACCAATGTGGCCGGTTGATTCGCCATGACGACCCGGCCGGCTCTCAGAGCATCCAGCAATACGGCCTGATCGGCGCGGTGCGGGTTGAAAGCCGGCGCTTTCTCATCGAATTGGAAGCCCCCGACTGGCCTCTCGACATCGACGCCCGGGACGCGTGGCTGGAAGATCAGGCGTACGTCACGCGGCATGCTTTCCTGCCCACCGGGGAAGTTGAGCAGCAACACGATGCCATGGGTAATCTTCGACGCTTCGGCTACGACGTAGCGGGGCAGTCGGCAGCGGTCTGGTTGTCGCTGGCCGGGAACGGCAAAACGACGCAATGCCTGGTCAGCAATATTCGCTACAACGCCCAGGGTCAGGTCGAACGCGAGACCGCTGGCAATGGCGTGATCAGTCAAGCCTTTTACGCTGACGAGGAGGGGCGGCTGACTCGCCTGGTGTCGGCTGTGGAGGCTGACAGCCCCTTGCAGGACCTGAATTACACTTATGATCCAGTCGGCAACATCATCGAACTGGAAGACAGGGCCCAGGCCGTGAGCTGGTTCAACAACCAGCGCATCGAACCGATCAACCGCTATCGTTACGACAGCCTCTATCAGCTGGTCGAAGCCACTGGCTGGGAAGTCAGCACGCCGAGCCACGGTCCGCCGTTACCCGCGCTGTTACCCACGCCGCTGGACCCCAACCAACGACGCCATTACACCCAGCGTTTCGACTACGACGCAGCAGGTAACCTGATCACCCGCCATCACAGCGGGGCGCCGGGTTTTTCCATGTTCACGTCCGGGCGCAGCAACCGCAGCCTGGCGCAACGGGACGACGGCTCGCTGCCGGGGGAGCCGGACATCGAGTCGGGCTTCGATGCCTGCGGTAATCAGCGTGAGTTGTTGCGCGGACAAACCATGACCTGGGATGTGCGCAACCAGTTGAGCCGGGTTTCTTTGGTCCGCCGCGAAGATGAGCCCGGTGATGACGAGTGTTATACCTATGACCGTCCGGGCCATCGCCTGCGCAAGGTGCACATTCGCCATACGCCCGCGCGCGAGCTCCACGATGAAGTCCGTTATCTCCCCAGCCTGGAAATCCGCTGCCAGGCCGATGGCGGGGAACACCACGTGATCCTGGCCGAAGCGGGACGCAGCAGCGTTCGAGTGTTGCATTGGCCGCAAGGTGAGCATGCCGAACAACTGCGCTACAACCTGCGCGATCACCTCGGCTCCACCACGCTGGAGGTGGACGACGAGGCGGGGGTATTGACCCAGGAGCACTACTACCCCTTCGGCGGAACAGCCTGCTGGGCCGGTCAAAACGAGGGGGTGGCGAAATACAAAACCCTTCGTTATTCGGGCAAGGAGCGCGATGCGACGGGGTTGTACTACTACGGCTTCCGGTACCTGGCAACGTGGTTGCAGCGTTGGATCAGCCCGGACCCGGCGGGCGACGAAGACGGACCCAATCGCTATGTGATGGTGGGCAACAACCCGATTAATTTCATTGACCGATTTGGCCTGGTTGGAGAAGTCAGCGTCTTTCAGGAAGTCTTCGAGACAGTGGCCATCGCCATCGTTTCATTGTTGGTTGGGGTCGGCGTGGCCAAGCTCACGGGCATTACTGCAGTTGGCTCCGTAACGGGGGCATTATTGTTCGTAACACTCCTGAATTACCGACATTCGCAATGGGCGGCGTCGGGCTCAAAACAGCGAATGGTCAATGTTGCGAACCGAGTGGGCTTGACCTCCGAAGAAACCAACAGCTTTAAGGCCTTTGAAGCTGCGCAACGCAAGGTTCGTGGGAGCACCCCGATGGCCTTCGCGCTTTTCCTGCTAAAAACAGGAGAGATTTTTGGTTACGGAGGGCCTAAGGCCAATATGGAAAAGGCACGTAAAGTCCTGGCTGACAGCAAGAATCCAGAACGAGATTTAAAACCATTGGGTTATGCCGTGAAGTCGATTCGCGCCGCCCGGAAAGAACCCTCAACATCAGCCCCAAGTGGAGCGTCTGGCACTCAGTTTGAGTCAGGCAGTCCGGTCGCTGAATCCCAGCGAGCGAAAAAGGGGCGTAAAACGCCCTCGTCCAGCTCCGTTCCATCCCTGAGGCCCTACACGCGAACTGCCCCCTCGCCACGGCTGGAAATTGATACAACAGCAATATCGGCGATCCTGGCGGCCGAAGATCGTGACAGTCAGATCGTGAATAGGACGCTCGAACATTTGCGCGAGGGGCGTTTCAGCGCGGTCCATTGGCATGGCTACGGTAAAAATTTATGGTCTGCAGATTTGTCTGGATATAACGAGCACACGGGGCGCGGCGCTTACAGATTGATGCTTCATCACGACAAAGGCAATAAATACACCGTCATGGATATAGTGAATCCACATCACTAAAACGCGGGGGGCGGATTCCCCGCCCCCGCTCGCGATCAACGCTTGTTCAACCCCCGAGCCAGGCGATCCCCACCCAACTGAATCACCGCCACCAACGCCACCAGCAACACGATCACCGTCAACATGATCTGGCTGTCGAAACGCTGATAGCCGTAGCGATAGGCGATGTCGCCCAACCCGCCCGCGCCAATCGCGCCGGCCATGGCCGAGGAGTTGATCATGGTCACCAGGGTAATGGTGAAACCACCGACGATTCCCGGCAGCGCCTCAGGCAACAACACATGCCAGACAATGTGCCAGCGCCGGCAGCCCATGGCCTGCGCCGCTTCGATCAAACCGTGATCGACCTCGCGCAGACTGACCTCGGCGATGCGCGCAAAGAATGGCGTGGCGGCGATGGTCAGCGGCACCACGGCGGCCCAGACGCCGTAGGTGGTGCCGACGATCAGGCGGGTGAACGGAATCAGCGCCACCATCAGGATCAGGAACGGGATCGAGCGGAACAGGTTGACGAACGCGCCCAGCGCGCGGTTCAGCGCCGGTGCCTCGTAGATCCCGCCCTTGCCACTGGTGACCAGGATCACCGCCAGCGGAATGCCCGCCAGCAGCGCGATCAATGACGACACCCCGACCATTAGGAAGGTGTCGATGAAACCTTGCAGCAAACGATCAAACCACATAACCCAGCACCTCCACCTGTTGGGCCCAGCGACTGGCGCGCAGGCGCAATTCTTCAGCGCCCAGCGACGAGCCGGACACCGCCAGCAGCAATTGCCCCAGGGCATGCCCCTGAATCCGTTCCACGCCGCCCTGCAGCAACCGCACGCGACCGCCGAGGGCGGCGAACAGCGCGGCCAGGTCCGGTTCGTCGGTGGCGCTGCCGGTGAACTGCAAACGCAGGACCACGGCGGCCTCGGGGGATTGCAGTTGCGTCTGCAGACGGCTCTGCAGTTCCGCCGGCAATCCGTGTTGCAACGGGGCGAGCAAGGTTTTGCTGACCTCGTGCTGCGGGTTGCCGAAGACTTCCCACACCGGCCCTTGCTCGACGACGCGACCATGCTCCAGCACCACCACGCGGTCGCAGATGTCGCGGATCACCGCCATTTCGTGGGTGATCAGCACGATGGTCAAACCCAGGCGCTGGTTGATCTCGCGCAGCAGGCCGAGGATCGATTGCGTGGTCTCCGGATCGAGTGCCGACGTGGCTTCATCGCACAGCAGGATCTCGGGGTCGTGCACCAGTGCGCGGGCGATGCCGACGCGCTGTTTCTGTCCGCCGGAAAGCTGCGCCGGGTACGCCTTGTGTTTGGCTTGCAGGCCTACCAGCTCCAGCAGTTCACGGACTTTGCGCTCGCGTTGTTCCCTGGGCACGCCGGCGACTTTCAGCGGCAGCTCGACGTTCTGCCAGACGGTCTTGGCCGACATCAGGTTGAAGTGCTGGAAGATCATGCCGATGCGCCGGCGCAGCGTCACCAGGCGGTCTTCATCGAACTCGCCGATGTCGACCTGATCGATCAGCACGCGACCGCTGCTCGGCTGCTCCAGGCGGTTGATGGTGCGGATCAGCGACGACTTGCCGGCGCCGCTGCGACCGATGATGCCGAACACTTCGCCACGCTGGATCGCCAGGTCGATGCCGTGCAGGGCGGCCACCGGGCCTTGCTGGCCGTTGTAGGTCTTGCCCACGCCGATGAAGCGCACGTGGGCGTGATTGAGCTGCGGGTGCAGTTCGGTCTGTTCGACTTTATGTCGCTCTGGAATTTCCAGTCGCAAGGGCGTCGCCGCAGTCATTTTCAGCTTTCCCAACCGGCTTGATAGAGCTTGCCGTGGGCTTTATCCAGGGCGGCGCGAACGGCAGGCGAATGCTGGTAGATGTCGACGAACTTGATCAGTCGCGGATCGGTTTTGCTTTTCGGCTGAATCACGAACTGGATCACGTATTCCTTGTGATCGAGCCCGTCGAACAGCAGCGCGGAGCCGGCATCGAAGGTTTTCGCCAGGCGGATATAGGCCGGGTAACCCTGGACCAGATCGGCGTCGTCATAGGCACGCACCAGTTGCACGGCTTCGACCTGCAGGATTTTGATGTGCTTGGGGTTGGCGACGATGTCTTCTTCGGTGGCCTTGTAGCCCACCCCCGGCTTGAGCGTGATCAGCCCGGCCTTGGCCAGCAACTGCAAGCCGCGACCGCTGTTGATCGGGTCGTTGGCGATGGCCACGCTGGCGCCTTCGGGCAGCTCGTCGAAGCTTTTGTATTGCTTCGAGTAGAGGCCGACGTTGTTGATGATCCCCGGCGCGAACGGCACCAGGTCAAAACCGGAAGCGGCCCTGGCGTTTTCCAGGAACGGCACGTGCTGGAAATAGTTCACGTCGATGTCGCCGGCCGCAAGGCTGACGTTGGGGGCAATCCAGTCGGTGAATTCCACCAGTTCGACTTTCAGGCCTTGTTTGCCGGCTTCCTCGACCGCGGCTTCCAGCGGGATGGCGAACGCGGCGGTGGTGCCGACTTTCAGCGGCGCGTCGGCGGCGAAGGCGACGGAGCTGAAGAGGCCGAGGGCCAGGGCCAGTGCTTTGACTGGGTGGGAGAGGTAGTTTTTGGTCATGATGAATTTCCAGTCAGTGCTTTGGATTTTGGGTGTCTGTTGGGGCCAATCGCGAGCAGGCTCGCTCCCACAGGGAAACGCGGTTAACTGTGGGAGCGAGCCTGCTCGCGATGCTTTTACCGGCGAAACGCCGACCCCGTATGCTGCTCAGGCAAATGCGCCCCCTCGTGAAACAGCTTCTGCCGCAGGCTGCCGTCGTCATAAGCGGTCTTGTACGACCCGCGACGCTGCAGCTCGGGAATCACCAGGTCGATGAAGTCCACATAGCTTTCCGGCGTGACAATGCGGGTCAGGTTGAAACCATCCAGCCCGGTTTCGGCAATCCACGACTCGAGCTCATCCGCCACTTGACCGGGCGAACCGACCACGGTGATGTAGCGTCCGCCCAGGGCGTGTTGCTCGAGCAGTCGGCGGCGGGTCCAGTCGTTGTTCTGCAAGTGTTTGGTGGCCGACTGGATCGCATTGCTCTTGACGTACTGGATCGGTTCGTCGATGGCGTACTCGGAAAAATCGATGCCGGTGGACGCCGAGAAATGCGCCACGCCAGCTTCGGCGCTGGCGTAGCTGCGGTACTCGGCATGCTTGGCCCAGGCCAGCTCCTCGGTGGCGCCGACGATCACGTTCAGGCCCATGAACACCTTCACGTCCTGTGGGTGACGCCCGGCCTCGACGGCACTGGCGCGCACCTTGTCGACCTGGGCCTTCGTCGACGGTTTGTTCTGGCCGCTGATGAACACGCATTCGGCATGGCGCCCGGCGAAGAGCAAGCCGCGATCCGAACTGCCGGCCTGGAACAGCACCGGCGTACGCTGCGGCGAAGGCTCGCAGAGGTGATAACCCTCGACCTGATAGAACTCGCCCTTGTGCTCGACCTTGTGCACTTTGTCCGGCTGCGCGTAGATCCGCTGTTGGGGATCGTTGAGCACCGCGTCGTTTTCCCAACTGCCCTCCCAGAGCTTGTAGAGCACTTCGAGGTATTCGTCGGCCTGGTCGTAACGCCGGTCGTGTTCCACCTGCTCGCTCAGCCCCATGGCTTTGGCGGCGCTGTCCAGGTAACCGGTGACGATGTTCCAGCCGACCCGGCCACGGCTCAGGTGATCGAGCGTCGACATGCGACGGGCGAACAGGTAGGGCGGTTCGTAGGTCAGGTTGGCGGTCAGGCCGAAGCCGAGGTTTTTCGTCACGGCGGCCATCGCCGACACCAGCAGCAAGGGGTCGTTGACCGGCAGCTGGATCGATTCCTTCAACGGCACGTCCACCGAGTTCTGGTAGACGTCATACACACCGACGATGTCTGCGATGAACAAACCGTCGAACAGACCGCGCTCCAGCAACTGCGCCAGTTCGGTCCAGTATTCGATCGTCTTGTACTGGGTGGAGGTGTCCCGTGGGTGGGTCCACAAACCGTGATTGATGTGCCCGACGCAGTTCATGTTGAACGCGTTGAGCAGGATTTTCTTTTTCGCCTCGGCCATCAGATCGTCCCCCGCAATGGAGGGTTTTCGTCGTTGAGGTAGTAGTTGCCCACCGCGTGATATTTCCAGCGCACCGGGTCGTGCAGCGTGTGCACCCGCGCGTTGCGCCAGTGACGGTCCAGGCCGTGCTCGATCAGCGTGGCCTGGCTGCCTGCCAGTTCGAACAGGGTGCTGCCGGCAGCGAGGGAAATTTCGGTGCTGATGGCGCGGGCCTCGGCGACGGCAATCGAGGCGGCCGCGACGGTCTCGGCCCGGGGGTCGGCCTGGGCCTTGTCGAGGTATTCACCGGCGCGTTCCAACAGGGCCTCGGTGGCATGCAGGCGAATGCTCAGCTGGCCGAAGCTCTTGAGGGTCAATGGGTCCTCACTGGCCTTTTCATGGGTCGCGTCGATCCACGGGCGGGTTTTGGTGCGCACGAAATGCAGCGCATCCTCGTACGCCGCGCGGGCGATGCCGGTGTCGATGGCGGCGTGAAGAATCTGCGCCAGCGGGCCGACAGTCGTCGGCCGTTCGAACGCGCTTTGAAACGCGATGACGTCCGCGGCGTCGACGTAGACGTCTTCGAACACCACCGAACCGCTGCCGGTTGTGCGTTGACCGAAACCGCTCCAGTCGTCGATGACCGTCAGGCCTTTGCTGTCATGCGGCACGAAGGCGAGTTGCTGCACACCGTTTTCATCCACCACCGAGGTTGGGATGCGTTGCGCGTAAATCGCCCCCGTGGCGTAGAACTTGCGACCGTTGATGCGATAGCCGGCGCCAGAGCGGGTCAGGCGCGTGGTGCGGTCATGGGCGGTTTTGGTGCCGAGTTCGGCGAGTGCGTTGCCGAATCGCTGACCGGCCAGCACTTCGGCGTAGAGACGTTTTTTCTGCTCGTCGCTGCCGTTTACGCGCAGCACTTCGAGGGCATAGAAATGGTTCTGCGGAATCTGCCCCAGGGAGCCATCCGCCTGAGCGATCAGGGCGATGACCTTGGCCAGGGTGACGTTGGAGACGCCGGCACCGCCGTACGCTTTCGGCACGCCGATGCCCCAGAGACCCGAACGGGAAAACACTTCCAGCTCCGGAAGCGGCAGACGGCGCTCGCGGTCACGCAGGGCGGCATCGCGTTTGAAATCCTCGGCCAGGTCACTGGCGACGATCAGGGCTTGCTCATCGCTGGTGATGACCGCGACGTGACGAGAAAGAGACATGTGTTTCTCCAGAGATCTGGTCAAAAGTGTGCTGGTCGTTAAATCCAGGAATGCCGAGCCGGCAAGGTGCCGTTCAGGCGATAAGCGCCGACGGCGTAGTACTTCCAGCGCACCGGGTCATGCAGCGTGTGCACGCGGGCGTTGCGCCAGTGGCGGTCGAGGTTGAATTCGGCGAGGGTGGCGCGGCTGCCAGCCAGTTCGAACAGTTTCTCGCTGGCCAGCAGCGAGATTTCCGTGGTCAGCACCTTGGCTTCGGCCACCGCAATCGAGGCGCGCGCAGCGGATTCGGCGGTGAGCGGCGCGGCATTGACCTGGTCCAGCACTTGCCCGGCCTTGCGCAGCAGTGCTTCGGCCGCGTGCAGTTCGATCTTCAGTTTGCCGATGTCCGCGATCACATACAGGTCATCGCTGGCCCGTTCGACCTTGGCGTCGATCCATGGGCGGGCGCGGGTCTTGACGAACTCGATGGCGTCGTCGATGGCACCGCGAGCGATGCCGGCGTCGATGGCCGCTTGAATCAGCTGCGACACCGAGCCCTGGGTGTTCGGCTTGTCATTGATCTTCCAGTTGTCCACCACCAGGTCGGCGTCGACCCGCACGTTGTTGAGCAGGATCGTGCCACTGGCGGTGGTGCGCTGGCCGAAGCCGGACCAGTCGTCGACGATGCGCAGCCCCGGCGTGCCGCGACGCACGAAGGCCAGGACCTGCTTGCCCTCGTCATTCAATGCCTTGACGGCAACCCAGTGGGCGAACAGGGCGCCGGTCGAGTAGAACTTTTGCCCGTTGATGACAAAGCCGTCGCCATCGGCGGTGATCCGGGCCTTGAGCTCCAAGGTGTTCCGGGTGCCGCGCTCAGGCCCCGCATTACCGATGCGCCAGCCTTCGAGCACGCTCTTGAACAGCTGCTTTTTCTGCGCTTCGGTGGCACTGCCGAGCACCAGGTTGAGGATGCCGAACTGGTTCTGCGGGATCTGGCCCAGCGCCGGATCGGCGGCGGAAATGATCGCGAACACCTCGGCCAACGTGACGAATGAAACCTGTGGGCCACCGTATTCGCGCGGGATGGCAATGCTGCCCAGGCCGCTGCGGGTGAACTGTTCGATTTCCGACCATGGCAACTTGCGCTGCCGGTCGCGCTTGGCCGCCTGCAAGCGGGCGACCTGCGCCAACTCGTGGGCGGCCTGGATGGCCTGGGCGTCGTTGCGCAAGACCTGCGCGGGCAACAACAACGGGGCGACGTCCTGATCACTCTGGACGATTGCATCTGCCAGACTGGACATCAGTGCCGCTCCTTGGCTGCACGCAATGCCCTGGCGATCTGCACTGGGGTGATTGTGTTCCGGACCATACCTACCTCACATCTCATGGGACGCCGCAGGACGCGGCGAAGGAATAACAAGAAGGTCCGGTGGTCCGGTTCATATACCCTAATTGCGTATAAAAAATTAATAAACTAGCTTTTTGGAATATGAATAGAAGTGTGTCGCCACCAACTGTTGGCAGGGAAACAGTTGTTTGTGGGGCAACAGTTGAATGCCGTTTTGCTCGTTGCAGGCGCGAGCGTGCTCACGCTGGACGTCGACGATGACGCGGGCTGCCTGGCGGCTTGCATTGCCCGGAGATCCATCGCGGGCAGGCTCGCTCCCACATTGGACAGCCGCACAGCTGTGGGAGCGCAGGTTTCAATGCTCGCCAGCCGTGGTGCTCGCTTGCGTGGGGTGTTTCAAGGATGGATTGGCGCAACCAATCTTCAACGTCCTCGCCGGTGCCCAGCGCGAGTTGTTGCCGACCCGATCAAGAATGCAGTAGGTCACTTCCAGCCGCAGGTCTTCGCCGGCCTCGAGAATGATCGCAGGCGGCACCCAGACGTGAACCGGCTGACCCACTTCGTTCGCCTTGAGCCGTGGCAGGTCCATGCGCGCGTCGCCCCAGCGCAGGGTTATTTCGTCATCGGCGGCCATGTTCAGGTAGGGCTCGATGGTCAAGGGAACGCCGCGTTTGATCTGGTTCGGGTTGACCCCCTGGCGGCGGATGGTTTCGGGGATGCCGACCGGCGCCAGACGCTGATTTTCGTCGCTGCACAACGCACAGGGCGCGCCACCTGGGCAGTCGAGCTTGACCTGGACGCGGGTGGCGGCGGACAGCGCCGGTCCCTGTCCGACTTGCATCAGGCGGTAGTGAATGCGCGAAGTACCATTGGCGATAAAGCGTGGCGGCACTCGCAGGCTCAGCGTTTGGCCGACGTCCTGGGCATCCAGCACTTTGGACGCCACATAGCAGTTGTCCCAGAACAGCTCGATCAGGTCACCGTCGTCCATCCCGGGATAGGGCGCGACATCGATCAACAAATGAGCCGCCGAGGCGATGTTGATGCCGCTGCGGTGGGATTGCGCCACCGTCGGTGCCGCCAGTTCGGATGGGTTCGAGGGTGTTTTCATGGGGGTTCTCCTTGAGGTCCAGCAGAAGTCCGTTTCTTGAATAACTGAATGACCGAGTCACAAGTGCCTGATAACTGACTGCTCAAACAAGAGTGTGCAGATTGATCGGCGCTAGATAAAAGTGCGCGCCAATAAGTGTCAATAGAGTGAGTTAGTGAAGTAATGAATACGATGTTATTCAGAAAGCTCCTACGTACTCAGGTTAAGAAGCCGCAATGCCTGGTCGAACATATCCGCGGAATCGGCCCGTGCGTGCGCTTCGGCTAGGCAACCCTTTGCTCAGGCTCTGAAGGTCAAATGGATTCTAGGCGCGTTGAATGCCAGGCAGGACATAGATATGTACCGCACACAACGGTGAAGGCGGGAATGGCGGGTTTAGTTTGGGGGCAGGCGGTATCGGAGTATGAAATGACTTCCATCCATGGAAGTTAACATTTTGTCATGACGACTTAGTTGTGGGCGTTGTTGAGAAACTTGCTGAGAAACTGTTTGGTCCGCTCTTCTTTTGGATTGGCAAACAGCGCCTTGGCTTCGCCTTGTTCAACGATCACGCCCTTGTCGAAAAACACCACGCGGTTGGCCACGTCACGGGCAAAACCCATTTCGTGGGTGACAATCACCATGGTGCGTTTTTCCTCGGCCAGGCTGCGGATGGTCGACAGCACCTCACCCACCAATTCCGGATCGAGCGCCGAAGTGGGTTCATCGAACAGGATCACTTCCGGCTCCATCGCCAGGGCCCGGGCGATGGCCACGCGCTGTTGCTGACCGCCGGAAAGGCGTCGCGGGTAAGCATCTTCCTTGCCGGCCAGGCCGACCCTGGCCAGCAGCTTCCTGCCCAGGGCAATGGCTTCGGCGGGCGGTGTCTTCTTCACCACGATCGGACCTTCGACGACGTTTTCCAGTGCCGTGCGATGGGGGAACAGGTTGAAGTTCTGGAACACGAAGCCAACGTGCTGGCGCAAGCGCCGCACCAGGGCCTGCTGCTGGTTCAACGGGCGGCTGCCATCGATCTCGATGTCGCCGACCTTGATTCGGCCACTGCTGGGCTCCTCGAGGAAGTTCAGGCAACGCAGGAACGTGGTTTTACCCGAGCCGGAGGGCCCGATGATCGCCACCACCTCACCTTCCTTCACCTCCAGATCGATGCCGTTGAGCACGACCTGACCCTTGAACTGCTTTGTCAGTTTTTCCACGACAATCATGGGGTCAGGACTCCTGGTCGTGCCGATTGACCCGGGCTTCCAACTGGTTCTGCAGGTGCGACAGCACCGTGGCCAGAACCCAGTAGATCAGCGCGGCGGCCAGATACATGGTGAAAATTTCGAAAGTCCGGGCGGTAATCAGCTGCGCCTGGCGGAACAGTTCCGGCACCTGGATGGTGGCGGCCAGTGCCGTGTCCTTGACCAGCGAGATGAAGCTGTTGCCCAGCGGCGGCAGCGCCGTGCGCATGGCCTGGGGCAGGATGGCCCGGCGCAGGGTTTGCGCACGGGTCATGCCGATACTGGCCGCAGCTTCCCACTGGCCGCGCTCGATGGAGCTGATCGCGGCCCGCAGGATTTCGCAGGCATAGGCCGCCATGTTCAGCGAGAAGCCGATCAGGGCGGCTGGCAACGGATCCAGCTCGACACCCAGTTGCGGCAAGCCGTAATAGATCACGAACAGTTGCACCAGCAACGGCGTGCCGCGAAAGAACGACACGTAGATGCGGGCAATCCAGCTCACCAGTTTGAAGCGCGACAGGCGCATCAACGCCAGGCCGAAGCCCATCAGCAGGCCGAAGAACATTCCGCCCAGGCTCAGGATCACCGTGTAGTACGCGCCCTTGAGCAGAAAGGGCGCGGAATCCAGTGCGAGTTGGAAAGCTTCTTCCATTATTGAGTGACGTCAGCGCTGAAGTATTTTTCCGAAAGCTTCTTCAGCGTGCCGTCGGCGCGCAGCTTGTCGATGGCGGTGTTGATCGCTGCCAGCAGCTCCGGCTCGCCTTTGCGCAGGGCAATACCGGCTTCCTGGCGGGAGAACGCTTCGCCGGCGGCGGTGGTGTCCTTGGCTTTCTTGGCGTATTCCAGCGCGGCCAGGCGGTCGATCAGGATGGCGTCGATGCGGCCGACACGCAGGTCCTGGAACTTGGTCGGATCGTCTTCGTAGGTGCGCACGTCAGCCTGGGGCACGTTGGCTTTGACCCACTGTTCGTAGTTGGTGCCCAGACCCACGCCGACTTTCTTGCCGGCCAGGTCGGCCGCAGTCTTGATGGTGTTCTCGTTCTTTTTCAGCACCAGTGCCTGGATCCCGGAAACGGTGTACGGCTCGGAGAAGTCATACTTTTTCTTGCGTTCCTCGGAGATGGTCACCTGGTTGATCACCGCGTCCAGACGCTTGGATTCCAGGGCCGCGAGGATGCCGTCCCATTTGGTCGGCTGCAGTTTGACCTTCACGCCCAGCTCCTTGGCCAGGGCTTCGGAGAATTCGACCTCGAAGCCGGCCAGCTTGCCGTCGGCGTTGACGAAGCTGAACGGTGGATAAGTGCCTTCCAGGCCGACGTTGATCACGCCTGCGTCCTTGATTTTTTGCAGCTGCTCACCGGCAACCGCTTGCCCCAGCAGGCCGGCGCTCAAAGCCAGGCCCAGCGAACCGACCAGCAGATTTCGACGTAGTGCGGAAAAATTCATGACAAGCCCCTGTGTTTTCTTATGAAGACGCTTCTAGGATGTTGGCGAAATCGGGATTTGAACGACTGCAATATCCTGCCCTAAAGCAGCTTATGCGTCTCGCGGCAATTTGCCTGCGTTATGACTATATGATGGCTCTTTTAGATAGGAAAATAATGAATATTATCTTTGTTATTCCTTATTGGAATAACTGGGCCTTCACTGTTTCCTTACAGAAAATCCTTGTAGGCAAACAACGCGGGTGCGCCACCGGTGTGCAGGAAAATGATCGGCCCAGCCTCGAAACGCTGACGGCCGATGCCGTCGAGCAAACCGGCCATGGCCTTGCCAGTGTAGACCGGGTCCAGCAGCAGGCCTTCCTGGCTCGCCAGCAGTTTGACCGCTGCCAGGGTCCCGGCATTCGGCTCGCCGTAGCGCGGGGCGAAGTACTCGTCCCACAGCTCGACCTTGAAAGCTGACGGCAGGTTCACTTCAAGCAGCGCTGCGGTCCGTTCGGCCAGGCCCTGGACTTTCGGGCGCTGATCTTCATCGCTGCGCGACACGGTCACGCCAATCACCGGCAGGTCCGGCAGGGCTTCGCTCAGTGCCAGTGCCAGGCCACTGTGGGTGCCGGCGCTGCCCGAGGCCAGGACCACGGCCGCGAACGCCAGGCCGGTATCCTTGATCTGTTCGGCCAGTTCCAGGCCGGCCCGTACGTAACCCAGGGCACCCAGCGCATTGGAGCCGCCGATCGGCACCAGGTACGGCTTCTTGCCGGTGCTGCGCAGGCGCGCTGCGAGTGCCTGCAGCTGTTCGTCGGCGTTGTCCAGGTTCTCCACCAATTCGACCCTGGCGTCGAACAGGTCCAGTAGCAGTCGATTGCCATTGCCGACGTAGTTGCTGTCGTCGGTGCCGAGGGGATTCTCCAGCAGGGCGACGCAACCCAGGCCAAGCCGGGCCGCGAGGGCGGCGGTCTGGCGCACGTGGTTGGATTGCAGCGCGCCAGCGGTGATCAACGTGTCCGCACCCTGGGCCAGGGCATCGGCACCCAGGTATTCGAGCTTGCGCAGCTTGTTGCCACCCATTGCCAACGGCGTCAGGTCATCGCGTTTTACGTAAACGTCGCGGCCCAGCCAGCTCGACAGGCGCTCGAGTTTTTCCAGCGGGGTCGGGTGGCTGAGCAAGTCGAGGCGGTCGAAACGGGCAAGCTGATGTTTGATCATGGGTCCTCTGGCGGTTGCATGTCGGACTGACAGTCGGGGGGCTGAGTGTCGGGACTATAAGCACGGCTATCAGGGTGGGCAACCGCCAATCACTTATAGCCAAAAGTACTGAGCACAGCACAATCGGTTCTTAATTCGGCTTCCGACGCTTGCCGTAAAGTAATCGCCGTCAGCGCGGCCAGACAGTCCGGCCGCCCGTGTGGAGTTTTTACCGTGAGCGAGCGTTCCAGCCATTGGCAATTGCAGACCATCGTCAGCCAGCTGCGCACCGCGCGTGACCAGTGGCGTACGCAAAACGGCCGCGCCAGCGGCGAGCAGGGCGGTCGTGAGCTGCCCTCGAGAGCGGCCATGGCGGAAATTCTCGAAGCGTTGTGCGGGGCGTTGTTTCCGATGCGCCTGGGGCCCGTGGACCTGCGTGAAGAGAGCGAAGACTTCTACGTCGGCCACACCCTGGACGTTGCGCTGAACGCATTGTTGGGCCAGGCACGACTGGAGCTGCGCTACGTCGCCCGTCACAACGCCGAGGCCGACTCCGAGGTCGAGGCCAGGACCATTGCGATCATCCAGGCGTTCGCCCTCGCCCTGCCAGGGTTGCGCAGCCTGCTGGATACCGACGTGCTGGCGGCCTATCACGGCGACCCGGCGGCCCGCAGCGTCGATGAAGTGTTGTTGTGCTACCCGGGAATCCTGGCGGTGATCCACCATCGCCTCGCCCATCATCTTTACCGTGCCGGGCTGCCCTTGCTCGCGCGGATCAGCGCGGAAATCGCCCATTCGGCGACGGGCATCGACATCCATCCCGGCGCGCAGATCGGCCGCAGTTTCTTCATCGACCACGGCACCGGCGTGGTGATTGGCGAAACGGCGATCATCGGCGAGCGCGTGCGCATTTATCAGGCCGTCACCCTGGGGGCCAAGCGCTTCCCGGCGGATGAAGACGGGCAGTTGCAGAAGGGCCATCCACGGCACCCGATCGTCGAAGACGACGTGGTGATCTATGCCGGTGCGACCATCCTGGGGCGGATCACCATCGGCAAGGGCTCGACCATCGGCGGCAACGTCTGGCTGACCCGCAGCGTGCCGGCGGGGTCGAACCTGACGCAGGCCAATCTGCAACATGATGACGGGACGCAGAAGTAGTTTCGGCGTCTGCGCTGCCCGAGCCGACCCCCATCGCGAGCAGGCTCGCTCCCACCTGGGCTTCGGGAATTCTCTGTGGGAGCGAGCCTGCTCGCGAATGGATTTCAAGCTAATGCCGGATAGGGGCATTCAGCTGATTGGCGACGGAACGATCTCCTGCATCGCGCCTCCTACCCTTCCTTGAGCTAGCGTAACCACAGGACCGTCGAGCCCGTGGATTAGTCCTTAGCACCCTATTCATGTTTAACTTGAACGCTCATTCAAGTTAAACCGCCGGTTTGCTGCCCGCTCACAACAGGAGGCTTGCCCTTGCCGAGTCCGTTATTGATTGCCCCGTTTCACCGCCCAAGGGCACACCGCTCATGAGTGTGCCGTCCACCACCGCCAACGATCCGGTGCGCATGAACCCGCCGGTGTTCTACTTCGCAGCGACCTTCATCCTGCTCTTCGGCATGGTCGTCATTACCCTGCCGGAACAGGCTGGCGCCTGGCTTCTTCAAGCGCAAAACTGGGCGGCCAACACGGTCGGCTGGTATTACCTGCTCGCGATGACCCTGTATCTGGTCTTCGTGGTGGTCACCGCCTTGTCCGGCTACGGCAAGATCAAGCTCGGTGCCGACCACGACGAACCCGAATTCAGTTACCTGTCCTGGGCCGGCATGTTGTTCGCCGCCGGGATCAGCATCACGCTGTTCTTCTTTTGCGTCTCCGAGCCGTTGACTCACCTGGCGCAACCGCCCCAAGGCGAGGCCGGGACGGCGGACGCGGCGCGTCAGGCGATGCAGATTCTGTTTCTGCACTGGGGCCTGCATGGCTGGGGGGTGTTCGCTTTTGTCGGCATGGCGCTGGCCTATTTCGCCTACCGCCACAACCTGCCGCTGGCCCTGCGCTCGGCGCTGTATCCGTTGATCGGCAAACGCATCAACGGCCCCATCGGTTACGCCGTGGACGGCTTTGGCATTATCGCCACGGTGTTCGGCCTCGGCGCCGACATGGGCTTTGGCGTGTTGCACCTGAACTCGGGGCTCGACTACCTGTTCGGCGTCGCCCACACCCAGTGGATTCAGGTGGGCCTGATCACCTTGATGATGGGCGCGGCGATCATCGTCGCCGTGTCCGGCGTCGACAAGGGCGTGCGGGTGATGTCCGACATCAACATGCTGCTGGCCTGCGCGCTGCTGCTGTTCGTGTTGTTCGCCGGCCCCACGCAGCACCTGCTCAACACCCTGATCCAGAACATCGGCGACTACCTTGGCGCGCTGCCGGTGAAGAGTTTCGACCTCTACGCCTACGACAAACCCAGCGACTGGCTGGGTGGCTGGACCGTGTTCTATTGGGCCTGGTGGATTGCCTGGTCGCCGTTCGTGGGGTTGTTCATTGCGCGGATTTCCCGGGGGCGGACCATTCGCGAATTCGTCTTCGGCGTGCTGCTCATTCCGCTGGGTTTCACCCTGGCGTGGATGTCGATCTTCGGCAACAGTGCCATCGACCAGGTGCTCAACCACGGCATGTCGGCGCTAGGCGTTTCGGCCATCGACAACCCGTCGATGACCCTGTACCTGCTGCTGGAAACCTACCCGTGGAGCAAAACGGTGATCGCGGTCACGGTGTTCATCAGCTTCGTGTTTTTCGTCACTTCGGCGGATTCCGGCACCGTGGTGCTGTCGACGCTGTCCGCCAGGGGCGGCACCCCGGACGAAGACGGGCCGAAGTGGCTGCGGGTGTTCTGGGGTGCGATGACCGCGCTGGTGACCAGTGCGCTGTTGTTCTCCGGCAGCATCGATGCACTGAAGTCGGCGGTGGTGCTGACGTCGTTGCCGTTCTCGATGATCTTGCTGCTGATGATGTGGGGGCTGCACAAGGCGTTCTATCTGGAGTCGCAGAAGCAGATCGCGCAATTGCATTCCCTGGCGCCGGTGTCCGGTGCGCGACGTGGCGGCTGGCGGCAGCGTTTGAGCCAGGCGGTGCATTTCCCGTCGCGGGACGAGGTTTACCGTTTCATGGAAAGCACCGTGCGTCCGGCCATCGAAGAGGTCACGGCAGTGTTCGTCGAGAAGGGGCTGAACGTGGTCACGGTGCCGGACCCGGCCCATGACAGCGTCAGCCTGGAGATCGGCCACGGCGAGCAGCACCCGTTCATCTACCAGGTGCAGATGCGCGGGTATTTCACCCCGTCGTTCGCCCGTGGCGGCATGGGCTCCAAGCAGCTCAACAACCGGCGTTACTACCGGGCCGAGGTGCATCTGAGCGAAGGCAGCCAGGACTACGACCTGGTGGGGTACACCCGGGAGCAGGTGATCAACGACATCCTCGACCAGTACGAGCGGCACATGCAGTTCCTGCACCTGGTGCGCTGACCGGCAGTGGGCCTTTCAGGTCTGCGCGGTCAACACCATGAACAGCACCAGCGCCGCCACCGGCACGCCGAACACGATACTGCCGACCATCATTTCCGTGGTCACCGACTGGCCGGCAGTGACCACGCCAATGGCGCCGTTGATCATCGTCAGCGCCAGCCACAGGACGATGAAGCTGTAGGTCAGCGTCTGGCGGCTGAAGCCGATCTTCTCGCCGATGAACAGCATCAGCGCCAGAAGGGCCAGGCCGAAGGTGATGATGATGGTGGTGTGCATGATGGGTTGCCTGCCGCATGTGGGGTGTCCGCGCGGCCCCTGTCGCGAGCAGGCTCGCTCCCACAAGGGATTTCCTGAAAAGGTTTCTGTGGGAGCGAGCCTGCTCGCGATGGGGTCAACTCGGTCTCCGATTGAGCTTAGTCAAACCAGACCACCATTGGCGCGCAGGATCTGCCCGTTGACCCAGGCCGAGTCCGGCCCCACCAGGAACGACACCACCCGCGCGATGTCTTCCGGCTGTCCCAGGCGTTCCAGCGGCGCCATCTTCGCGAAGTTCTGGATCTGCTCCTCACTCTTGCCGTGCAGGAACAGGTCGGTCGCCACCGGACCCGGGGCGACCGCGTTGACCGTGATCTGGCGGCCGCGCATCTCCTTGGCGAACACCTGGGTCAGGGACTCCACCGCCGCCTTGCTGGCAATGTACACCGCGTAGCCGGGCAGGTTCAGGCCCACTGTGCTGCTGGAAAAATTGACGATTCGTCCACCGTCGTTCAGCCGCGTGGCCGCTTCGCGCAGGGTGTTGAAGGTGCCGCGGGCGTGGATGTTGAAGGTCTGGTCGAACAGTTCGTCGCTGTGTTGCGCCAGCGGCATGACCTTGAGAATGCCGGCGTTGTTGATCAGCACGTCGACCTTGCCCAGTTGCGCTTCGGTTTCGTCGAACAGCCGGCGCACGTCGTCGGCGTTGGCCACGTCAGCCTTGATCGCTATGGCGCGATGCCCGGCCTGGCGCAATTCCACCACCTGCTTCGATGCTTCGGTGGCGCTGCTGGCGTAGTTGATGGCGACGGCGAAACCTTCGCTGGCCAGCTGTTTGGCAATCACCGCGCCAATGCCGCGGGAGGCACCGGTCACGATGGCAACTTTAGAGGTCTGAGTGGTCATGACAGTATTCCTGTGAAGGTTGGGGTGGAGCCAGATTCACATGTTTACTCTGGTCGATAAATGCACGAGAGTTGCCTTGACTGTTCAATAATCGCCAACAATCGACAGCCGGGAGCGCAGCGTGGATCAAGTCAAAGCGATGAGGGTGTTCGTGCGTGTCTATGAACGCAGCAGCTTCACCCTGGCCGCCGAAGACCTGAATCTGCCGCGCGCCACCCTGACCCACACGCTCAATCGGTTCGAGGCCTGGCTCGGCACTCGATTGATGGAGCGTAGTACGCGCAAAGTCCGCCCGACGCTGGACGGCGAGGCGTACTACTTGCGCTGTGTGCAGTTGCTGGCGGAGCTCGAAGAAGCCGAACTGGCTTTCCGTGGCTGCGCACCGAAGGGTCGATTGCGCGTCGACCTGCACGGCACCCTGGCGAAAAATTTCGTGATCCCCGCGCTGCCGCAGTTCATGGAGCGCTACCCGCAGATCGAACTGTCGATCAGCGAATCCGACCGTTTTGTCGACCTGATCGCCGAAGGTGTCGACTGTGTGCTGCGCGCCGGCACGCTGAGCGACTCGGCATTGATCGGCAAGCGCGTGGCCAGCCTGCGCCAGATCACCTGTGCCAGCCCATCGTACCTGCGCAAGTACGGCGAACCGAAAACCCTCGGTGACCTCAAGCATCACCGGGCGGTGAACTACGTCTCGCGCACGACCGCCAAACTGTTTCCGTTCGAATTCATGGTCGATGGCGAGCTCAAGGAAATACCCATCGACAGCGCGATTTCGGTGTTCGGTGCCGAGATCTACGCCGCATCGGCCATTGCCGGGCTGGGATTGATCCAGTGCCCGCAATACCGGATGGAGACCCAGATCGCCCAGGGCCTGATCCAGGAAGTCCTGCCTGACAACCCGCCGCCGCCCATGCCGGTTTCCGTGTTGTACCCGCACAACCGCCACCTGTCGCCACGGGTCCGTGTGTTTGTGGACTGGTTGGGGGAGGTATTTGCGGGGGCGCAGTGAGATCGAAAGGTGAAATGTGTGAAACGTTTCAGCTAATCATCCAGTCAGAGGTTTTTTGGCGTTTGTCTGGGCGTATGCTCGGTGACTTGCCATGCAGTCGATGCCAACTTCAAGACAGACAAGAGAGGATTCGATGACTTACACCGCTGCCGAAAACCGCTACGACTCCATCCCCTACCGCCGCGTCGGTCGCAGCGGCCTGGTGTTGCCGGCGTTGTCCCTGGGCCTGTGGCACAACTTCGGTGACAGCACGCCGATCGACACCCAGCGCGCCCTGCTGCGCACGGCGTTCGATCTGGGGATCAACCATTTCGACCTGGCCAACAACTATGGCCCGCCGTATGGCAGCGCCGAGATCAATTTCGGGCGTCTGCTGCGTGAAGACTTCAAGCACTACCGCGACGAGCTGATCATCTCCAGCAAGGCCGGCTGGGACATGTGGCCCGGCCCTTACGGTCAGGGCGGCGGCTCGCGCAAGTATGTATTGGCGAGCCTCGACCAGAGCCTGCAACGCCTGGGCCTGGACTACGTGGATATTTTCTACTCGCACCGCTTCGACCCGGACACGCCGCTGGAAGAAACCGCCAGCGCCCTGGCCACGGCGGTGCAGCAGGGCAAGGCCTTGTACATCGGTATCTCGTCGTATTCCGGGGTCAAAACCCGTGAGATGGCGGCATTGTTGAACGAGTGGAAAGTGCCGCTGCTGATTCATCAGCCCGCGTACAACCTGCTCAATCGCTGGGTGGAAAAAGACCTGCTGGACGTCACCGAGGAACTGGGTGCCGGGGTGATTGCCTTCACGCCGCTGGCTCAAGGGTTGCTGACCGACAAGTACCTGAACGGGGTGCCGGCGGATGCGCGGGTCAATCGTCCCGGCGGTGGTTCATTGCAGGCCTCGCACTTGTCCGAAGCCAACATCGCTCACGTTCGGGCGCTGAACGAGATCGCCCAGCGTCGCGGCCAGAGCCTGGCGCAACTGGCCCTGGCCTGGACCCTGCGCGATCCGCGCGTGACCTCGGCGCTGATCGGTGCGAGCCGGCCGGAACAGATCATCGAGAACGTCGGGGCGTTGAAGAACTTGAGTTTCAGCGCGGAGGAACTGGCGGAGATCGACCGGTTCGCCCAGGAGGGTGGGATCAATCTCTGGGAGAAGCCTTCGACGGCGGAGTAAGGGCCTGGCCCGGGATTAGTGAATGTCTGTACCGGCCCCTTCACGGGCAAGCCCGCTCCCACACCTGGAGTGCATTGCTCCTGTGGAAGCGGGCTTGCCCGCGAAGGGGCCAGCCCCGCCAGCGAAGTCATCCGGGTTCACCTGAAGAACGGCACATCCCCCAACACCGTCGCCCGCTGCATCACCCGCCGCGCCGGACGGTAGTCATCCACCGCGTAATGCTGGGTCACGCGGTTATCCCAGAACGCAATGTCGTCCTGCTGCCAGCGCCAGCGAATGGTGAATTCCGGGCGGGTGGCGTGGGCGAACAGGAACTTCAGAATCGTCTCGCTTTCAGTGTCCGACAGCTCATTGATCCTCGCGGTGAAACCCTCGCTGACGAACAGCGAGCGACGTCCGCTGACCGGGTGGGTGCGAATCACCGGGTGCGACAGCGGTGGGTTCTTGCGCCGTGTTTCTTCCCACTGCGCCAGGGCCTGCGGCGTATTGCCATAACGCTCCAGCGGAAACGAACGGGTGAAATCGTGGGTGGCCGTCAGCCCTTCCAGCAGGCTTTTCATCGGTGCGGACAGTGCTTCGTAGGCCGCAATGCCACTGGCCCACAACGTGTCGCCGCCGAACTCCGGCAGCAGTTTGGCACTCAGCACCGCCCCCATCGCCGGGGTCGGCAGGAACGTCACGTCGGTGTGCCAGATCGCATTGTCGCGCACGTCGGTGACGGCGGTGTCGAGGATCAGCACTTCCGGCTGTTCCGGCACGTTGGGGTAGATCGGGTGGATGTGCAGGTCGCCGAAGTTGGCTGCAAAACGCGCTTGCTGTTGCGGGGTGATCGGCTGATTGCGGAAGAACAGCACCTGGTATTTCAACAGCGCCTGTTCGATGGCATTGCGCTGGGCCACGGACAGCGGCTGGCTAATGTCGATGCCGCTGATTTGTGCGCCGAGGGCGGCGCTTAAAGGGGTGATGTTCAGGCTGCTCATGGTGGTTCTCTTCGAATTCGGGGTGTGCCGCGTTTTTTTGTGGGAGCGGGCTTGCTCGCGAATGCGTCGTGTCAGTCAACGCAGATGTTGAATGTAAAACCGCATTCGCGAGCAAGCCCGCTCCCACAGAGGTCAGTGTTCAATGCGCTTGGCCGTGCCACGGCACCAGCTTGCGTTGCAGGGCGCGCAGGCCCATCTCCAGGGCGAAGGCGATCAGCGCAATCACCAGAATCCCCAGCACCACCACATCGGTGACCAGGAACTGCGCGGCCGACTGCACCATGAAGCCCAGGCCGCTGGTGGCGGCGATCAATTCGGCGGCGACCAGTGTCGACCAGCCCACACCCAGGCCAATGCGCACACCGGTCAGGATGTCCGGCAGGGCACCGGGCAGGATCACATGGCGAATCAGTTGCGCCCGAGTTGCCCCCAGGGACTGGGCCGCGCGCAGTTTTGCCGGGTCCACCGTGCGTACACCGGTGGCCGTGGCGATGGCAATCGGTGCGAAAATCGCCAGGTAGATCAGCAACACTTTCGACAGCTCACCGATGCCGCACCAGATCACGATCAGCGGCAAGTAGGCCAGTGGCGGAATCGGTCGATAGAACTCGATCAGCGGGTCGAGAATGCCGCGTGCAATACGGTTGGCACCTATCGCGATACCGACCGGCACGGCCGTCAGCACCGCAAAGAACAGGCCCAGGCCGATCCGCCCGAGACTCGCGCCCAGGTGCTGCCACAGGGTGGAATCCATGTAGCCCGAGGTCGCCAGCAACCAGCCCTTTTGCAGCACGGCGGCCGGTGGCGGCAGAAACAGCGGCTCGATCAACCCGGTGGCGGTGACGGCCCACCACAGGGCAAGCAGTGCGACCAGTGTCAGGGCGCTGATCCAGCGGGTGCTCAAGCGACGGCGCAGCGGCGCGACCGACGAGCCGGGTTTGACCGCGACGGCGGGAATCTCATAGCTGCTCATGCGCGCTCCTGCCGCGTGGCGGCGCTGCGTTGGGAGAACACTTTGGCGAGCACGTGCTCGCGGGTTTCGATAAAGCGCGGGTCGGACTTGATCGCGCGAGCTGACTCACCGGCCGCGTAACGCTGAGCGAAATCCAGGTGCAGGCGCTCGACGATTTGTCCGGGATTGGGGGCGAGCAGAATCAGGTCCGTGGCAAGAAATACCGCTTCTTCGATGTCGTGGGTGATCAGGAACACCGGTTTGGCGGCGCGCTGCCACACCTGCAACAGCAGTTCCTGCATCTGTTCGCGGGTGAAGGCATCGAGGGCGCCGAACGGTTCGTCCATCAGCAATACCCGAGGGTCAGCGGCCAGGGCGCGAGCCAGGCCGACCCGCTGCTTCTGCCCGCCCGAAAGCTGCCAGATCCGCCGTTGTTCGAAACCGGACAGGTCGACCAGCGCCAGCATCTCCCGGGCGCGGGCCTCGCGTTTTTCACGGGACACGCCGGCCAGTTCGAGCCCGAAACCGACATTGGCCAGTACGTCCTGCCACGGCAGCAGGGCATCGTCCTGGAACACCACGCCCCGTTCGGCGCTCGGGCCTTTGACCGGCACGCCATCGAGGGTGATGCGCCCGGCGCTGGGTTCGACGAAGCCGGCAATCAGGTTCAACAGCGAGGTCTTGCCACTGCCGGAGGGGCCGAGGGCGACCAGCAGTTGCCGGGGCCCCAGGCTCAGGGAAATGTCCGACAGCACCGGTTCCGGGCTGCCGGGGTACTGTGCGCTGATGCGCTCCAGCTGTAGCAAGGCCATCGCGATCTACTCCGATCAGTTGGTGATGAACTTGGCGCTGACGTACGGTGCGTAGTCCGGCAGCACGGCCTCGACCTTGCCTTGCTCCTTGAGGAACACAGCGGTGTCGGTGATGGCTTTGGTGGTCGGTGCACCGAGGCTGCTCACCTGGTCAGCTGCCAGAGGGTAGACGTTGCCTTGCAGCAGCAACGGAATGTCGCTGGCCTTGGCGCCGGACAGCTTCACCAGCTTGTCGACGTTGCTCTGGTTGGCGAGCCAGGCTTTCGGGTCCTTGCGGTAGTCGGCGTAGGCGTCGAGGGTGACTTTGGCGAAGGCGGTGACGATGTCCGGGTGCTTCTCGGCGAAGTCCTTGCGCACGATCCAGGCATCGAAGGTCGGTGCGCCGAACTTGGCCAGCTCACCGGAGGTGATCAGCACTTTGCCGTTCTCCTTGGCCACGCCAAGCGCCGGGTCCCACACGTAGGTGGCATCGATGTCACCGCGTTTCCAGGCGGCGATGATCGCCGGTGGCGCGAGGTTGAGCACGGTGACCTTCGACGGGTCGATGTTCCAGTGTTTCAGTGCGGCCAGCAGGCTGTAGTGGCCGGTGGAAACGAACGGCACGGCGATTTTCTTGCCGATCAGGTCCTGCGGTGTCTTGATCCCGGAACCGTCTCGGGCGACCAGGGCTTCGGCGGCGCCGATCTGGGTGGCGATGAGGAAGGTTTCCACCGGGACCTTGCGGGTGATGGCCGCAGTCAGGGGGCTGGAGCCCAGGTAGCCGATCTGCACGTCGCCGGAGGCGATGGCGGCGATGATGTCGGCACCGTTATCGAATTTGCGCCAGTTGATGTCGGCTTTGGTGGCCTTTTCATAGGCGCCGTCGGCCTGGGCGACTTTGGCCGGGTCGACGGTGGTCTGGTAGGCGACGGTGACGTCGGCCGCCTGGGCAAACAGACTCGCGGCAGCCAACGATGCGGCCGCCAGGAGGCGAAGGGGGAAGTGCAGTTTCATGGGGAAGCTCCTTGTCAGGCGACCGAGGATCGGCGTGAAAGGAGACTAAATGATCTAAGAATTAGAAAATAAATAACTTTTTCGAATTAGCTTAGCGTGGAAGGATTTTAAGGTAACCGCAGCGCGGTCCAGGGCGAGCGGGCTCGCGGCCACAGGGATGACACTGAGCCTGTGGGCACGAGCCCGTTCGCGACAAAGGTCCGCAGGACCTTCGAGGATCAGTTGCTGATCGCCAGGATGCTCGCCTGATACGACCCGACAAATACATCGAAATCGCCGACTTCGTTCTGCTCCAGTTCCACTTGCTCGGCCAGCGACGCCCGCGCGCGCTCTTCAAACGCGGCCTGCGCTTCGCGGCTCAGGGGCTCGCTGCGGAAAAACTCCGCATGGGCCTGGCTCTGGCGCAGGGAGAACTGGCTGAAGCTTTCCTTGTGCTCGGCCATCGCCGCCAGCACCTGGGCCGAAGGTGTCAGGGACGGGTCCCGGACCTTCGCCAACTGTGCATCCAGCGCCTTGCTGTGGGCATCGCCGCCATGGCTCTGGTCCAGCAACGCCGCCAGGGGGGCAATCTTCTCGAGCAACTCGCTGGCCCACTCCTTGAGGTCGACCGGCTGGCCGTCGCGTTGCAGTTGCAGGCCCGGACGGCGGCCCTCCTTGACCACGCTGAGGAAGTTCGAGGTGGCACCGCTGCATGAACTGTTGGTCAGCAGCGGGCTGTCGTTCAGCGCGCAGTACAGCAGGAAGGCGTCGATGAAGCGCGACTCGGTAAGGTCGATGCCCATCGGCAGGAACGGGTTGATGTCCAGGCAGCGCACTTCGACGTACTGAATGCCACGGGCCATCAGCGCCTGGATCGGCCGCTCGCCGGTGTAGGTCACGCGTTTGGGGCGGATGTTGGAGTAGTACTCGTTTTCGATCTGCAGGATGTTGGTGTTGAGCTGAACCCACTCACCGTCCTGATGGGTGCCGATTTCCACATAGGGCGCATAGGGTGTGGCCACGGCCTGGCGCAGGCTGTCGGTGTAGCTCGCCAGGTCGTTGTAGCACGGCGTCAGGCCGGCCTGGGCGCTGCTCTGGTAACCCAGGTCACTCATGCGCAGGCTGGTGGCGTACGGCAGGTACAGGGTGTCCGGATCCAGTTGTTCCAACTGGTGCGAGCGGCCGCGCAGGAAACCGGCGTCCAGCGCCGGCGAGGCACCGAACAGGTACATCAACAGCCAGCTGTAGCGACGGAAGTTGCGGATCAGGGCGATGTAGGACGACGACTGATAGTCGCGATCGGTGCCGACGAAACCCTCGGCCTGCTTGAGCAGCGGCCAGAGTTTTTCCGGCAGGGAAAAGTTGTAGTGGATCCCGGCAATGCACTGCATGGTCTTGCCGTAGCGCAGGGCCAGGCCCTTGCGGTACACATACTTGAGCTGCCCGATGTTGGAGGTGCCGTAATAGGCGATCGGGATATCTTCCTCGGCCGGCAACGGGCACGGCATCGACGGACTCCACAGGTACTCGTTGCCGAGCTTGCTGTAGGCAAAGCGGTGAATGCTGTCCAGACTCGCCAGCGTGTCGGCCGGGTCAGGCAGGGCCGGAGTGATGAACTCCAGCAGCGACTCGGAGTAGTCGGTGGTGATTTGTTCGTTGGTCAGCGCGGAACCCAATGCTTCCGGGTGCGGCGTTTGCGCCAGGCGACCTTCGCCGGTCACGCGCAGGCATTCACGTTCGATGCCGTGAAGGCACTGTTCGAGCAGAGAGAGGTTAGCGCGCTCGCCGAGCAGAGCCAGGCGGCGGTTGAGAAGTTCGCTCAAGTTGGATTCCTTCACGCGTCAGTCGCCCCAATATGGGGGTGGTCAAGACGGTCTACAAGGGTGAAGTTAAAACTGGCGTTTTCGCCTGGTTTTTGTCGCCGGTTGATCAATTTTTGAACAATCGCTGTGGGAGCGAGCCAGCTCGCGATAGCGGTGTGTCAGTCACGTCGTTGCCGTCTGATACTCCGCTATCGCGAGCTGGCTCGCTCCCACAGGAAATTAACTCAAATCGATGAACTCTAGCTACAGGACAGCGAACGTGCCTTGTGCTTTTGCGACGAGCTTGTCGCCCTGCATCACGTCCGCTTCGACCACCAGCGTGCGTCGGCCCGGATGGATCACCCGCGCCGTGCACATCACTTCACCGTCGGACACGGCGCGAATGTAGTTGATCTTGCATTCGATGGTCGCGCTCTGCTGGTCGAAGCCGTGGGTGCTGGAGCAGGCCAGCCCCATGGCAATGTCCACCAGGCTGAACAGGGCCCCGCCGTGCAGCTTGCCGCCCCGATTGCGCAAGGGCGGTTCAAGGGCCAGGGCGACCTGCGCCACCCCGGTTTCCAGGCTGTGCACGCGGCAGCCCAGGTGCTTGAAAAACGCGCTTTCGGTCAGCCCGGCCGGGATGTCCATCAGCGTTTCTTCAACTGCTTGGCGTTGGCGAACAGCGACGCCATGGCGTTGTTGGTCGGGGCCGCCGCCGTGGTTTCCTTGCGCGGGGCGTTGTTCTGTCGCGGTGCCGATCCCGGGCGCGCGCCACGGGCGCCGTCGATCTTCTCCCCCGGGGTGTCGCCCATGCGCATCGACAGACCCACGCGTTTGCGCGGAATGTCGACTTCCATCACCTTCACTTTCACCACGTCACCGGCTTTCACCGCTTCACGCGGGTCCTTGATGAACTTCTCCGACAGCGCAGAAATGTGCACCAGACCGTCCTGATGCACGCCGATGTCGACGAAGGCGCCGAAGGCGGTCACGTTGGTGACCACGCCTTCGAGGATCATCCCCGGTTGCAGGTCCTTGAGGTCTTCGACGCCTTCCTGGAACTCGGCGGTCTTGAACTCGGGGCGCGGGTCGCGTCCGGGTTTTTCCAGCTCCTGCAGAATGTCGGTGACCGTCGGCAGGCCGAAGGTTTCGTCGGTGTACTTCTTCGGATCGAGGCGCTTGAGGAACGCAGCGTCACCGATCAGCGAGCGGATGTCGCGGTCGGTTTCAGCGGCGATGCGTTGCACCAGCGGGTAGGCCTCCGGGTGCACCGCCGACGAATCCAACGGGTTGTCGCCGTTCATCACGCGCAGGAAACCGGCGGCCTGTTCGAAGGTTTTTTCGCCCAGGCGCGCGACTTTCTTCAACGCTGCACGGGTTTTGAACGCGCCGTGCTCGTCACGGTGGCTGACAATGTTCTGCGCCAGGGTCGCATTGAGGCCGGAGATGCGCGCCAACAGCGCGACCGAAGCGGTGTTCACGTCCACGCCCACGGCGTTCACGCAGTCTTCGACCACCGCGTCCAGGCCGCGCGCCAGTTTCAACTGCGACACGTCATGCTGGTATTGGCCGACACCGATGGATTTCGGATCGATTTTCACCAGTTCGGCCAGCGGGTCCTGCAAGCGACGGGCGATCGACACCGCGCCACGGATGGACACGTCCAGGTCCGGGAATTCCTTGGCGGCCAGTTCCGATGCCGAGTACACCGATGCACCGGCCTCGGACACCATGACCTTGGTCATCTTCATGGCCGGGTATTTCTTGATCAGCTCGATCGCCAGTTTGTCGGTTTCGCGGCTGGCGGTGCCGTTGCCGATGGCGATCAGGTCCACCGAGTGCTTGGCGCACAGGGCGGCGAGGATGGCCAGGGTCTGGTCCCACTTGTTATGCGGCACGTGCGGATAGACCGTGGCGTGATCCAGCAACTTGCCGGTGGCATCGACCACGGCGACCTTGCACCCGGTGCGCAGGCCCGGGTCGAGGCCCAGGGTCGCGCGCGGGCCGGCCGGCGCCGACAGCAGCAAGTCGTGCAGGTTGTGGGCGAACACGTTGATCGCTTCGGTTTCCGCGCCATCGCGCAGCTCGCCCAGCAGGTCGGTTTCGAGGTGCGTGTAGAGCTTGACCTTCCAGGTCCAGCGCACCACTTCGCCCAGCCATTTGTCGGCCGGGCGGTTCTGGTTCTGGATGCCGACGTGCTGGGCGATCATGCCCTCGCACGGGTGCAGGGTGCCTGGCAACTCGTCGCCGACTTTCAGCGCGGAGCTGAGAATGCCTTCGTTGCGGCCACGGAAAATCGCCAGGGCACGGTGCGACGGCATGCTTTTGAGCGGTTCGTCGTGTTCGAAGTAGTCGCGGAACTTGGCGCCTTCCTCTTCCTTGCCGGCAATCACGCGGGCGCTGAGGATGGCTTCCTGCTTGAGGTAGCTGCGCAGCTTTTCCAGCAGGCCGGCGTCTTCGGCGAAGCGCTCCATGAGGATGTACTTGGCGCCCTCGAGGGCGGCCTTCACATCGGCCACGCCTTTTTCGGCGTCGATGAAACGCGCGGCTTCGGTGTCCGGGCTCAGGGTCGGGTCGTTGAACAGGCCGTCGGCCAGCTCGCCGAGGCCGGCTTCCAGGGCGATCTGGCCCTTGGTGCGGCGCTTCTGCTTGTACGGCAGGTACAAGTCTTCGAGGCGGGTCTTGGTGTCGGCGAGCTTGATGTCGCGTTCCAGTTGCGGGGTCAGCTTGCCCTGTTCCTGGATGCTGGCGAGGATGCTGATACGCCGTTCGTCGAGTTCTCGCAGGTAGCGCAGACGCTCTTCCAGGTGCCGCAGTTGAGTGTCATCGAGACTGCCGGTCACTTCTTTCCGGTAACGGGCGATGAAGGGAACGGTAGAACCTTCATCGAGTAGCGCGACGGCCGCTTCGACCTGTTGTGGGCGGACGCCGAGTTCCTCGGCGATGCGGCTGTTGATGCTGTCCATAAAACCACCTGACAAATTGTGAAAGCAGGCTCGCAGGCGCACGAATAAGGGCTCGGCGAGTCTGGTTGAGCGGCCTGGCCAGCGCCGCTGCCTGGATCAACAGGCTTGCCGTTGACCCGTGAAATCGAACAATTACTGCGGCGACCAGGAAAAAAAAACAGAGGCCGCGGCAGCGATGATCAGACGTTGCCTGACACAAATGGCCGCGCATTATAACCAGCGTTCTGTCATTCGGGGGCATCACAGGGTGTAGGCACAATGCCCGTATTTCTGGCGGTGAAGGAAAAATCTGCTAACAATGCACACGGTGCGTATAACGGCAGCTACGCCATAATGCGCGCCGAGATCAAAGGAGCATCCAATGAGCAGCACTGCAAACATTGCTGAAGGCGAAAAAATTCTTATCGTTGACGACGATCCGGGGCTCAGCAGCCTGCTGGAGCGCTTTTTCGTCAGCAAGGGCTACCGCGCCCGCGCCGTCCCGAACACTGAGCAAATGGACCGCCTGCTGGCGCGCGAGGTGTTCAACCTGGTCGTCCTCGACCTGATGCTGCCCGGCGAAGACGGTCTGACCGCCTGCCGCCGCCTGCGCAGCGCGAACAATCAGATTCCGATCATCATGCTCACCGCCAAGGGCGACGAGCTGAGCCGTATCAAGGGCCTGGAGCTGGGTGCCGACGATTACCTGGCCAAGCCGTTCAACCCCGATGAGCTGATGGCTCGCGTCAAGGCGGTTCTGCGCCGTCAATCGGCCCCGGTCCCGGGCGCGCCGGGCAGCGAAGAGGAAAGCGTGACCTTCGGGGACTACGAATTGTCCCTGGCCACCCGCGAGCTCAAGCGCGGTGCCGAAGTGCACATGCTCACTACCGGCGAGTTTGCGGTGCTCAAGGCACTGGTCATGAACGCCCGCCAGCCTCTGACCCGCGACAAGCTGATGAACCTGGCCCGTGGCCGTGAGTGGGATGCGCTGGAGCGTTCCATCGACGTGCAGATCTCCCGTCTGCGCCGGATGATCGAGCCTGATCCGTCCAAGCCGCGCTACATCCAGACCGTCTGGGGCGTGGGTTACGTGTTCGTTCCGGATGGCGCCGCCACCAAGTGATCGGCGATTTGTAGGAGCGGGTGCTGCGGATGAAGTTGTCCGCAGACTCGCAATCCGCAATATGCGAGCATCGCTCGCTCCTGCAAGTGTGTAGCGGTTATCCATGAAAACCCCCGTGTGGTTCCCTCAGAGTTTCTTCTCCCGCACCCTGTGGCTGGTGCTGATCGTCGTCCTGTTCTCCAAGGCACTGACGCTGGTTTATCTGTTGATGAACGAGGACGTGTTGGTGGATCGCCAATACAGCCACGGCGTCGCCCTGACCCTGCGTGCCTATTGGGCGGCCGATGAAAACAACCGTGACAAGATTGCCGAGGCCGCAACCCTGATCCGGGTGGTGGGTGCCGGCGTGCCGGAAGGCGAGCAGCACTGGCCTTACAGCGAGATCTATCAGCGGCAGATGCAGGCCGAACTGGGCGCCGACACCGAGGTGCGATTGCGCATGCACTCGCCGCCGGCCTTGTGGGTCCGGGCCCCGAGCCTGGGCGACGGCTGGCTGAAAGTGCCGCTGTACCCGCATCCGCTGCGCGGCCAGAAAATCTGGAACGTACTCGGCTGGTTCCTCGCCATCGGCCTGTTGTCCACGGCCTCGGCCTGGATCTTCGTCAGTCAGCTCAACCAACCCCTGAAGCGTCTGGTCTACGCCGCCCGGCAACTGGGCCAGGGTCGCAGCGTGCGCCTGCCCATCAGCGACACGCCCAGTGAAATGACCGAGGTGTATCGCGCCTTCAACCAGATGGCTGAAGACGTCGAACAGGCGGGCCGCGAGCGCGAGCTGATGCTGGCTGGGGTCTCCCACGACTTGCGTACGCCGCTGACTCGCTTGCGATTGTCACTGGAACTGATGGGCGACCGTAGCGACCTGACGGACGACATGGTCCGTGACATTGAAGACATGGACGCGATTCTCGACCAGTTCCTGGCCTTCATCCGCGACGGTCGCGACGAGTCGGTGGAAGAAGTCGACTTGACCGACCTGGTGCGCGAAGTCGCCGCACCGTACAACCAGAACGAAGAAAAGGTCAGGTTACGCCTGGAGCCGATCCAGCCGTTTCCATTGCGGCGCGTGTCAATGAAGCGTCTGCTGAACAACCTGATCGGTAATGCGCTGCATCACGCCGGCAGTGGCGTGGAAGTGGCGGCGCATGTGTCCGGGGATGTGAATGCACCGTACGTGGTGCTGAGCGTGATGGACCGGGGGGCGGGGATCGACCCGTCGGAGCTGGAGGCGATCTTCAACCCGTTCACCCGGGGGGATCGTGCCCGTGGCGGCAAAGGGACGGGCCTGGGCCTGGCGATTGTGAAGCGGATCGCGTCGATGCATGGCGGCAACGTCGAGCTGCGCAACCGCTCCGGTGGCGGGTTGGAAGCGCGGGTGCGCTTGCCGCTGGGGTTGTTGTTGCCGCGGGATGCGGTTTAGCCGCTGGCATTCGGTTTGGGTCTGATACCCCTTCGCGAGCAGGCTCGCTCCCACAGGAAAAGTGGGCGCGAGCCTGTTCGCGAAGGCGACATCCCGGTCACCGCAAATTCACGATCAACCCTTGCCCTTGGTCCGGGTCATGTTCGGCCCGCCATTCTTCTCAAGGTGCTCGATGATGATTCCCGCCACGTTCTTCCCGGTGGTGGTCTCGATCCCTTCCAGGCCGGGTGACGAGTTCACTTCCATCACCAGCGGGCCGTGATTGGATCGCAGGATATCCACCCCCGCCACCGTCAGCCCCATGACCTTCGCCGCGCGCAACGCGGTCATGCGTTCTTCCGGTGTGATCTTGATCAGGCTGGCGCTGCCGCCGCGATGCAGGTTGGAGCGAAATTCACCGGGTTTGGCCTGGCGCTTCATCGCCGCAATCACCTTGTCGCCGACCACGAAGCAGCGTATGTCCGCACCGCCGGCTTCCTTGATGTACTCCTGCACCATGATGTTCTGCTTGAGGCCCATGAACGCCTCGATCACCGATTCCGCCGCCGTGGCGGTTTCGCACAGCACCACGCCGATGCCCTGGGTGCCTTCGAGCACCTTGATCACCAGCGGCGCGCCGTTGACCATGTCGATCAGGTCGGGAATGTCATCGGGGGAGTGCGCAAACCCGGTCACCGGCAGGCCGATGCCACGGCGCGACAGCAATTGCAGCGAACGCAGTTTGTCCCGCGAGCGGGCGATGGCCACCGACTCGTTGAGCGGGAATACCCCCATCATTTCGAACTGGCGCAACACGGCGCAGCCATAAAACGTGACCGAAGCGCCGATCCGCGGGATCACGGCGTCGAAGCCTTCCAGCGGCTTGCCCCGGTAGTGGATCTGCGGCTTGTGGCTGGCAATGTTCATGTAGGCGCGCAGGGTGTCGATCACCACCATTTCATGGCCACGCTCGGTGCCGGCTTCGACCAGACGACGAGTGGAATACAGACGCGGGTTCCGCGACAGCACAGCGATCTTCATGCAACACCTGTGGAGGAGGTAGATACCGGGAACACCGGCTTGTCTTGTACATATTTGACGCCCGGACTGACCACCAGTTGGCCGTCGATCAGGGCCTTGGAGCCCAGGAGCAGGCGGTAGCGCATGGACTTGCGGCAAGCGAGGGTGAACTCGACCTGCCAGACCCGGTCGCCCAGGGCCAGGGTGGTGCTGACCACGTAGCGCTTCTGCGCCTGGCCGTTGGAGCTCTTGATGGTTTTCATCGTCACCAGGGGCGCCTCGCAACGCCGGTGACGCAGTTGCACCACCGTGCCCAGGTGCGCGGTGAAGCGCACCCAGCTTTCGCCGTCGCGCTCGAACGGCTCGATATCGGTGGCATGCAGGCTGGAGGTGCTGGCGCCGGTGTCGATTTTTGCCCGCAGGCCCGCGACTCCCAGATCCGGGAGCGCCACCCACTCGCGCAGACCGACGACGGTCAAATGGTCAAATGTCTTCAATAGGAACAGCCGCTGTTTAACGTGCCCAGGCTTCAGGCAACACCTGAGCCATTGCTTTGAATGCAGGCTTGGCGAACCAGTAACCCTGCATCAGAAAAATCCCGCAGTCCGCCAGGAAGTCACGTTCACCGGCGCTTTCAATGCCTTCTGCGATGACTGTAACGTCCAACTCCGCACAGATTGTGACAATTCCCCGAACGATGGCCTGACGGACACGATCGCGGTCGACATCGCGGATCAGCGCCATGTCGAGTTTGATCAGGTCCGGTTGGAAATCCGCCAACAGATTGAGCCCCGAGTGACCGGCGCCGAAATCGTCGATCGCGGTCTTGAAGCCGAATTCGCGGTATTCACGCAGAATATTAGTCAAATGGCGATAGTTATCTACTTGCTGGCTTTCAAGGGTTTCGAAAATCAGCCGCTCGATGGGGAAGTTGTGTTTTTGCGCAGCCTCCAATGTGCTGCGAATACACAGTTCCGGGCGGTACACGGCGTTGGGCATGAAGTTGATCGACAAGTGTGTCTGCATGTTCAAGCGGGCTGCACCTGCAATCGCGCGAGTCCGGCACAACTGATCGAAACGGTAGCGATTGGCGTCGGTGATCTGCTCCAGCACGGTCATTGCGCCTTCCCCGGCAGTACCGCGCACCAGGGCTTCATGGGCGAAAATCGATTGGTCCCTCAGGTCGACGATCGGCTGATAGGCGAAGGCAAAATCGAAACCCAGCGGCGCGCTTTGCTGGCAGCCCTGGCAAGCGCCTTTCGGCGAGGTCAAAGAAGATGGAAATTGGGTCACTCGATTCCTCCATGCCGCAGGTGCGGCCACGTCGACAGTCTATCTGGGGAGCCGAGTTCTTGCGCCCGACAGAAACGGTAGTACAGTTCCGACTATTCTCGGAAAGAGGAATTCAAGTGGCACAAAAAAACGAAGAGGACGACAAGGTTCGTCTCGATAAATGGCTGTGGGCCGCACGTTTTTACAAAACCCGTGCGTTGGCCAAGGCTGCGATAGAAAGCGGCAAAGTGCATTGCCGGGGTGAGCGTTGCAAGCCGGGCAAGGAGCCGCGGGTTGGCGACGAGTTGCAGATTCGTACCGGGTTCGATGAACGGACGATCGTGGTTCAGGCGCTGTCGATCGTGCGCCGTGGCGCGCCGGAGGCGCAGACGCTGTACGCCGAAACCGAAGCCAGCATCGCCAAGCGCGAAGCCGCAGCGGCCATGCGCAAGGCGGGGGCCCTGGGGGTCAGCACCGATGGCAAGCCGAGCAAGAAACAGCGGCGGGACTTGTTCAAGTTTCGCGGGAGCAGCAACGACGAGTGAGCCGGTGCTGCTGCGATGTCCCGGCTGCCGCAATCGTCGGAATGCCGCCCAGAGCAGGCTCGCTCCCACGCGAGCGGTGCATCCAGCGTGGGAGCGAGCTTACCCGTGAACGTGTGGCGCAGGAAGGATCAGGCGCTGCGCACCACGCTCATCCGCGACACCAAAGGCAGTTTCTCCAGCACCCCGAACACCGGCGCCGTGACTTTCAGGAAAAAACGCGACACGTGATAGGCAAACGGCGTGTAGTAACCCCAGCCCAGCGCCCACACCGCCATCAACACACCGCCGATGTAATCGTCCTGGCCCCAATGCGCACCGGCCACCAACCGCGGCATCATGAACAGCAATGCCAGGGACCAGATCACCACGGTCTGCCAGGTCGTGCGGCTGAACACGGTCATGAACAGCGCCCAGATCAGCAGCACCGAGGCATGGTCGCCGGGAAAGCTCTGGGTTGAGCGGTCCTTCAATTCCCAGCGTGCCTCGAGCCCCGGGAAGTAGTCGCTCAGGCGCACCGCGCTGTCGATCATCATCGACGGGCTGTTGTGCTGCCATCCCATGTAACCGGTCAGTTTGGAAAACAGCATGCGGATGAACAGCAACAGCAACAGAACGGAGAAGAACCCGAAAAACGCCCGGCGCACTTCACTGCCCTTGAACACCCAGTCGCCCTTGATCAACAAGCTCAGCAGAATCACCCCGACCACTGCGTCGAAGGGTCGCAGACTTGCAATTGCCCACACGTGGAGCCATATCGGGTGAGTGGCCAGCGGCGAGTTGAGCAGGTGAAACAGCCACTCGTCGAAAAGCACACACAACATCTGGCCCGTAGGCCATAACCAGAAGGCCAGCAGTGCCACTGGCACAAGATTGCAGAACGCCAACCGGCGGAAGTTCCACCTTGCTTGGAACAAACCCGGATTGTTCATAAAATGCCTCCCTTGGCGGAACATCGCGCACCGACAGGGTGTCGCGGGGGCGCAATCTTCATGCTTTGTAATCATTTTGTCATCAATTCAGATACCCAGACCTATGACCGATCTTCCGGATACCGACTACACCCAACGCTTCATCTTCGATGACAGCGACACCCGCGGCGAGCTGGTTTCGTTGGAGCGCAGCTACGCCGAAGTCCTCGCCAAGCACCCCTATCCGGATCCGGTCGCGCAATTGCTCGGTGAATTGATGGCGGCAGCGTCGCTCCTGGTCGGCGCCTTGAAATTCGACGGCCTGCTGATTCTCCAGGCCCGTTCCGATGGCCCGATTCCGCTGTTGATGATCGAATGCTCCAGCGAGCGTGAAATCCGTGGCCTGGCCCGTTACGAGGCGGACCGAATCGCCCCGGATGCGACCCTCGCCGACCTGATGCCCAACGGCGTCCTGGCCCTGACCATCGATCCTCGCCAGGGTCAGCGCTACCAGGGCATCGTCGATCTCGATGGCGCGACCCTGTCCGAATGTTTCACCAACTACTTCGTCATGTCCCAGCAGGTCGGCACGCGTTTCTGGCTGTACGCCGATGGCCGTCGCGCCCGTGGTCTGTTGCTGCAACAACTGCCCGCCGACCGTCTCAAAGACGAAGAAGAACGCGCGGCCAGCTGGCAGCACATCACGGCGCTGGCCAGCACCCTGACCGCCGATGAATTGCTCAGCCTGGACAACGAAACCGTGCTCCATCGCCTGTACCACGAAGAGCAGGTTCGTCTGTTCGATGCGCAACGCCTGCGCTTCCGTTGCAGCTGCTCGCGCGAACGTTCGGCCAATGCGCTGGTCAGTTTGGGTCAGGAAGATGCCCAGAGCCTGGTGGTCGAACACGGTGGCAACATCGAGGTCGATTGTCAGTTCTGCAACCAGCGTTACCTGTTCGATGCCGCCGATATCGCTCAATTATTCGCCGGAGCGGGCGTCGAGACGCCGTCAGATACCCGTCACTAAAACGGTTCAGCGCAGGTAAATTCACTGGTTTGTGCCGGAATAACGCCGTTACGACGGGAGGGCCCTACTATTTTTGGGCTTTTCTGGCATAATCCGGCCCACTTTTTTCGCGGTAGTAGTGCACGACTTTCTACTACAACACGTTTGGAGCACTCGGCCACTGGCCGACGGGGAACCTCATGACGCAAGCCAATAACGCCGTGTACACCGATCTGAGTGTCGATGATCTGGTTAAAGAAGCCCTGAATCGTGGTGAAGGCGAGCTTGCCGATACCGGCGCGCTGGTGGTTCGCACCGGTCACCGTACCGGCCGCTCGCCAGTCGACCGTTTCATCGTTGAAGAGCCGACCACCCAGGACGCCATTGCCTGGGGCCCGATCAACCGCAAGTTCCCGGCCGACAAGTTCGATGCCCTGTGGGCTCGCGTCGAGGCATTCAACAACGCGCAAGAGCATTTCGTTTCCCACGTCCATGTAGGCGCAGCGGAAGATCACTACCTCGCCGTGAAGATGACCACCCAGACTGCCTGGCAGAACCTGTTCGGTCGTTGCCTGTTCATCAACCCGGCGCAGTACAACCCGGCGGGTCGTGAAGAGTGGCAGGTGCTCAACGTGGCCAACTTCGAGTGCGTGCCAGAGCGTGACGGCACCAACTCCGACGGCTGCGTGATCCTCAACTTCGCACAGAAAAAAGTGCTGATCGCCGGCATGCGTTACGCCGGTGAGATGAAAAAAGCCATGTTCTCGGTGCAGAACTTCCTGCTGCCGGCCGCCGATGTGCTGCCGATGCACTGCGCTGCCAACATCGGCGAAGCGGGCGACGTGACTCTGTTCTTCGGCCTGTCCGGCACCGGCAAGACCACCCTGTCCGCCGACGAAAGCCGTTACCTGATCGGTGACGACGAGCACGGTTGGGGCGAAGGCGTTGTCTTCAACATCGAAGGCGGCTGCTACGCCAAGTGCATCGATCTGTCCGAGAAAAACGAGCCGGTGATCTGGAAAGCCATCAAGCATGGCGCCGTGCTGGAAAACGTCGTGATCGATGACGCCAAGCACGCCGACTACGCCGATGTCAGCCTGACCCAGAACAGCCGTGCGGCCTACCCGCTGGAGCACGTTGCCAAGCGTTCCGAGAAGAATCTCGGTGGCGAGCCAAACGCGGTGATCTTCCTGACCTGCGACCTGACCGGTGTACTGCCACCTGTGTCGATCCTCAGTGAAGAACAGGCGGCCTACCACTTCCTGTCCGGCTACACCGCTCTGGTGGGGTCGACCGAAATGGGCTCCGGCGGCGGCATCAAGTCGACCTTCTCCACCTGCTTCGGCGCACCGTTCTTCCCGCGTCCGGCTGGCGAATACGCAGAGCTGCTGATCAAGCGCATCCGTGGCTTCGGCTCCAAGGTCTACCTGGTCAACACCGGCTGGACCGGCGGTGGCTACGGCGTTGGCAAACGCTTCAACATCCCGACCACTCGCGGTGTCATCGCTGCCATCCAGAGCGGCGCATTGGTCGGTGCTGCAACCGAGCACCTGGACACCATCAACCTCGACGTGCCACTGGCCGTACCGGGTGTTGAAACCGGTCTGTTGAACCCACGCAACACCTGGGCCGACAAGGCTGCCTATGACGAAGCCGCCAAGGCACTGGCCGGCCTGTTCATCGAGAACTTCAAGAAGTTCGACGTGAGCGACGCAATCAAGGCTGCCGGTCCAAAGTTGTAAGATCGGTTGGAATGAAAAGCCGCCCTTCGGGGCGGCTTTTTTGTGGGCGTCAGGTTTTCAGGTGCAGGACGAAGGCGCCCACCAGCACCAGCACGACGCCCAACATCGGCATCTTCCCCAGCCTTTCCTTGAAGAACACGTACCCCAGGATCGCCGCGATCCCGCCGGACAGCGTGCTGATCACGGTCACCACCGACACCGAGCCCGCCACCGCGCCCCAGGCGAACGCCGAGAACCCGCCGAGGTTCATCAGGCTGGCGCCGGTCAGCGTCAGGCAGTTTTTCAACGCGGGAACCTTCAGCCCGTCTTCGAGCCGCAGCACGATCACCACCAACACGAACAGGCCGATCAGGTACGCCAGCCAGAGCATCATCACCGGCCCGAGCGCCGGCAATACGAACTGGCCTTGCAGCCAGAAACTGGTGCCGTAGAAACACGCGGCCAACAGCGCGTAGGCAATCGAACGGCTGGCGTGAATGCTGTGGGGTATCTTCGGATCGGAATGAAGGCTGGACAGAACCACCCCGGCTACGCACAGGGCGATGCACAGCAATTGCAGCAGGCTGATCTGCTCACCACTGGCCCAGGACAGCAATGTTGTCACCACGCCATAGGACGTGACCAGCGGTGCGACGATAGACGCCTTGCCCAAGGCAAATGCCTTGGACAGCGCCAACGCTCCGGACACTGTCAGCGCGGCGGCGAACACGCCAAACAACCAGACCTGCAGTGAGGCCGACATCGATTTGAGAATGAACGCCGGAAACGCGACCAGCAGCAGGCTCATGATGCAAAAGCCCAATGCCTGGCCGAAGAACACCGCACGTTTGACCCCCACGGCGCGGGCATTCAAGCCCACCAGAAAATCCGTACCGCCCCACAGCACGGCGGCCAACAACCCCATCAGTACGTCCAAGCGATGTCCTTATCGTGATGCGCCGGAGCGCTCCAGGCCTTCAAGCCGAGGCGTCCCAACGTAGAGTCCTGATCACCCGCCAGAGCATGCCCAGGGTCAATGACACTTGCTCGCCACGCCCCTTGGCTTTGCGTTTCAGAGACACATCCTAGCCGTCGGGCTGGAAATAGCGATGGTTTTCGAAGTCCATGAAGTCGAGCGTGAACGGGCGGCGTCGAGGACAGAGAACGTAGGGGGTTTTACGGTTTTTTGGGGAATGGCCCTAGGTGCGACGACGCGCTTCAACAGTCAAACCCCTACGGGTGGAAATTCCCGCGAGTTTGTCAGGCGCAGCGCCGCAAACCTCTGTATGGTGCGCGCCAGATTATGTAGGACATTTCGCAAATGTCCGGTCGCACTTAAAGGGAATCAGGGATGAAGTGGCTACGAATGGCCTCGGTTTTGTTGTTGTGGGTGGGTGTTTATCGTGTGACGGGCGCATCCGATGCGACCTCCCCGATGTTGATCGCCAACGCGGATCGTACGGGGTGGCCGGATGCGCTCGCCACCCAGGCTGACAGGGACACTGCGTCCCGCGCCGAAGTGCTGATGTTCGGCAAGGCACTGCTGGCCAGCGAAGTGCTGGACGAACAGGCGCTGAAACAGCGCCTGGGTGTACAGACGCTGAAGCTCAAGTCCGTGCGCCAGGTGCGCGACGGATTGTGGGACCGATTGCTGACGACCTACCGCCACGCCAGTCAGAACTGTGACGGCGACAGGTTTTGCCCGCGTGCACGAAACATCGCGGATTTGCGCCAGTTGGCTGCGGCGTTCACCGGCGACATCAGCCAGGCCCATGCCGTCTGGGTGAGCAAGAGCCAAGTGGTCCATGAGCACGCGCTGAATGAGCAGTTGCGGGTGGCGGTATTGCAGCCCTAGGGCCAGGCCACCCGTCGCGTGCCGGTTCAGTTGATCGCCGGTTGCGGTGCCTGGCGCGAAGCCGCTTCAAGGTCCATCAAGCCCCGACCGTAGGCTTCACTGTTGGCATAGATCCCGCTGCGGTTCGCCGTGGCCAGCAGGCGTTCGCGCACCTGCTGCGCGGTCAGCTCCGGATAGCGGCTGTGCAAGGCCGCCAGTGCGCCGCTGACCATGGCCGCCGCCGGTGAGGTGCCTGCGGTCTGTACGTATTTTCCGTCCTTGCCGGTGGTCAACAGCCCGTTCTCGGCTCCGGCATCGCCGCCAGGAACCGCGATGCACCACGCCGCCGCCACGCCGCAATAGTTGGATTTGGCGTTGACGGCCGTGCCATCCGCCTTCAGTGCGACCACCGCGATCCAGCCCTTTTCCAGTTCTGGAAGGGCGTGGGGCAGGCCGGGTTCGGCCAGGGGTTCTCTTTTCAATTCGTTACCCGTCGGGAACACAAACACCGCGCCGTCCTCCACCAGTTGCCGGGCGACCTTCAGCGACTCCGGCATGACCTGGTTGTAGCGCGCCTCACTGATTTCGGTCGCCGGAATGGCATTGGCCCAGGAGTTGTTGAGGATGAAGGCGCCATGGTTGAAGGCGTACTGCCAGGACTTTGCAATTTCACTGTCGAAGAACAAGGGCTCGTTGTTGTCGCCGAAACGGTAGGGGATCACCTGGGCGTTGAACGCGACGCCGTGCATGCCCTGGTCGTCCTTGTTGGCGGCGAGGATGCCGGCCATCTGGGTGCCATGGCCGACCCGGTCGGTGGTGCCCGGACGGTTATCGACAAAGTCATGTCCGGGATCGGCGACCCTGCCCTGAAATTCCGACAGCGTCTGGTTCAGGCCCGAGTCGATCAGCCCGACGGTCTTGCCCTGGCCGGTCCCGCCACGCGCATAAAGACTTGAGGCCTTGACCACGGCCAGGCCCTGTTGGCCCTTGTATTCGATCGTCTCGAAGGGCGCTGTATCGAGGTTGGGTTTGGCCGGGTTCGTCAGGCACCCGCTCAAGAAAAACGGGACCGTGAGCACGGTGGTGAATGAAAGCAGGGTACGTTGGCGCATGATCGTTCCTTCAGGGTTTGCTGCTGCGCTGCACAGTGTGCGCGGCCAAGGTTTTCGGGAAGCTGAACCTTACCGTTGGAGCGGGCAGTCCCGTCATGAAGGCCAAGTGCCCTGTGTGTATCAACCTGTGGCGAAGGGGGAGCAAGGCGGATGCGGTATCATCGCGTAGCATTTTTTCACCCGGCCTTTTCTCGACCTGCTGCGTTCGCCGGCTAGGCTTTGGGCTTCGCAGCGGTCAAAGGAGTGACAGCCTATGCGCAACACCCTGGAACAGGTTTTCGGGTATCCACAGTTTCGTCAGGGCCAGGAAGCGGCGATCAGCGCGGTGCTCGACGGACGCTCGGCGGCGGCGATTTTCCCCACCGGCTCGGGCAAGTCCCTGTGCTATCAGTTGCCTGCGGTGCTGCTGCCGCACCTGACACTGGTGGTCTCACCGCTGCTGGCGTTGATGCAGGACCAGTTGGCGTTCCTGCAGCGCCATGGCATTGCGGCGGGCAGCATCGACTCGGCCCAGAGCCGCGACGACGCCAGTGCCGTGATGGCCCGCGCCAGGTCAGGCGAACTGAAGATCCTGATGATCTCCGTGGAACGCTTGAAAAACGAGCGCTTCCGCCATTTCCTGCAGCAGGTGCCGATTTCGCTGCTGGTGGTGGACGAGGCCCACTGCATCTCGGAGTGGGGCCATAACTTCCGCCCTGACTACCTCAAGCTTCCCGATTACCAGCGTCAGTTCAATATTCCTCAGGTGCTGCTGCTCACCGCCACGGCCACGCCCCAGGTGATCACGGACATGCAGGCCAAATTCGCCATCGCGCCGGCTGACGTGGTGACCACCGGTTTCTACCGCCCCAACCTCAACTTGCTGGTGGAGCCGGTGCGGGGTGAGGACAAGCGCCGACGCCTGGTCGACTGGATGCGCGAACGTCCTGGCCAGCCGAGCATCGTCTACGTCACCCTACAGAAAACCGCCGAGCAGGTTGCGCAGCATCTTGAGCGCAACGGCATCCAGGCCGAGGCTTATCACGCCGGTTTGCCCCATGAACAGCGCGAGGCGATTCAGAAGCGCTTCATGGCCGGGCAATCCAATTGCATTGTCGCGACCATCGCGTTTGGCATGGGCATCGACAAAAGCGACATCCGCAACGTCGTGCATTTCGACCTGCCCAAATCCATCGAAAACTACAGTCAGGAAATCGGCCGCGCCGGCCGTGACGGACACCCGTCGGACTGCCTGGTGCTGGCCAATCGCGACAGCCTCAACGTGCTGGAAAACTTCGTGTACGGCGATACGCCGGAACTGGACGGCATTCGCTGTGTGCTCGACGAATTGCAGGACGCCGCACCGCACGGGCAGTGGGAGTTTCTGCTGGGGCCGTTGGCCGATCAAAGCAACATTCGCCAGCTACCGCTCAAGACCCTGCTCGTACAGTTGGAGCTGCGAGGCATCATCGCGCCGCGGTATGCCAATTACGCCGAATACCGTTTCAAGTATCTGCTGGAGCCCGAAGCGCTGCTGGCCCGGTTCGAAGGTGAGCGCAAGGACTTCGTGGCCGCCATCATCCAGGCTTCGCCCCGCGCACGGACCTGGGCCACGGTGAACTTCGACGCGTTGTACGCGCAGTTCTCCGCCGAGCGCAGCCGGGTGGTCAAGGCATTGGATTATTTCCAGGAGAAAGGCTGGGTCGAGCTCGAGAGCAAGCAGATGACCGAGGTCTACAGCCTGTTGCAAACCAAGGTCGACAGCGAGGCGCTGAGTGCCGAGCTGCATGCGGGCTTCACCCGGCACGAGCGTACCGAAATTTCGCGGATTCACGCGATGCTGGCGTTGTTCGCCACCGAACGCTGCCTGGGGCATCGGCTGGCCGAGTACTTTGGCGACGAAAACGTCCTGCAGCGATGCGGGCATTGTTCGGTGTGCAACGGGCAGGTGGCGCACCTCCCTGAGCCGCCGTCGTTGCCAGCGCTTGTGGATAAGTCTTTCGAGGCGCTGTGCGGCGATTTTATCCACAGGCACCAGCAGCACACGGGCAGTGTGCCCTCTGCCGAGCGGGTGACGCGGTTCCTGTGCGGGATCAGCGTGCCGCTGTTCACCCGGCTCAAGGCGCGGACCATTCCGGGGTTCGCGGCACTGGAAGCGTATCCGTATGGCGACGTGCGCGACTGGGCCCAAGGGCATCTTGCGGGCTGAAACGCCCGTGGCAGAGCGCGCATCCATCCGCTGAATGCCCGCCATCACAGGAATAAATTTCAAAAATGCGCCCTGGCTCTCTAAGGTGAGGCTGCTACGACTTTCTGCCCGCCACTAAAACGAGAACAAAAAATGAGCCAGACGCCGTTCAACCTTCAGCGCGCCGCCGTCATCGGAGCGGGCACCATGGGCCGTGGCATCGTCATGTGCCTGGCCAACGCCGGAATACCGGTGCAGTGGGTCGATAACAATCCGCAGATGCTCGAGCAGGCACTGGCTGCCGTGGCCGAGACCGGGGCGCATAACGTGCGCCAGGGGCGGATCGATCAGGCCGAGGCGGATGCGCGCATGGCACGGATCGAGACGGCTGCCGATTATCTGGCGATCCGCAATGTCGACCTGGTGATCGAGGCGGTTTACGAGAACCTCGAACTCAAGCAGAAAATCTTCCGCGAGCTGGACGGCCTGCTCAAGCCCGAGGCCATTCTGGCAAGCAATACCTCGGCGCTGGACATCGACGCGATTGCCGCCGCCACGCGCCGTCCGCAACAGGTGCTGGGCCTGCACTTCTTCAGCCCGGCGCACATCATGAAGCTGCTGGAAATCGTCCGTGGGGCACAGACCGCACCGGCAGTGCTGGACGCTGCGCTGGATTTGGGCAAGCGCATGGGCAAGGTCAGCGTGGTGGCCGGCAATTGTGATGGGTTCATCGGCAACCGCATGCTCAATACCTACGTGCTTGAAACGCGCAAAATGTTGCTTGAGGGAGCTCTACCCTATCAGGTCGACGCGGTGTTGCAGGGCTTCGGTTTTGCCATGGGCCCGTTTCGCATGTTCGATGTGGTCGGCATCGACCTGCAATGGCGCGCCCGGGAACTGGCGGGTGTCGGTCAGGATGCGCCAGAGGTCCAGGTGGATAATCGCCTCTGTGAAATGGGGCGTTTCGGCCAGAAGAGCGGTAACGGCTACTACCACTACGAGGTGGGCAGCCGTGAGGCCGAGCACGATGTGACGGTGGATGCGCTGGTGCTGCGCGTCAGTGAAGGATTGGGCTTCCAGCGTCGCGAGATCGGCGCTGAGGAGATCCTCGAGCGCTGCCTGCTGGCCCTGGTCAACGAAGGGGCGAAGATCCTTCAGGAGGGCGTCGCGGCGTCCGCGCATGACATCGACCTGGTGTACCTCAACGGGTATGGTTTCCCGGCCGCCAAAGGAGGGCCTATGGCCTGGGCGGACCAGCAGGGGCTGGCGGACATTCATCAGCGCTTGCTGGCCCTGGAAACCCGCCAGGGCGATCACTGGCAGCCGGCGCGGTTGATTGGCGAGTTGGCGGCGGCGGGCAAGGCTTTTGCCGACCATTGATCCCTGTGGGAGCGAGCCTGCTCGCGATGATTACAATGCGGTTTGCGACTTAGACTGACGAACCCGCCCAGGAACCCCTACCGATGCCCTTACGCACCGATTACCCGCACTTCCAGCCCATCACCACCCGCTGGCACGATAACGACGCCTACGGCCACGTGAACAACGTCACTTACTACAGCTTCTTCGACACCGCCGTGAACACCTACCTGATCGAAGTCGGCGGCCTGGATATTCACGACGGCGAAGTCGTGGGTTTCGTGGTGAGTTCGGCCTGTGATTACTTCGCTTCCATCGCGTTCCCCGACCGGATCGACATCGGCCTGCGCGTGGCCAAGCTGGGCAACAGTTCGGTGCAATACGAGCTGGCCGTGTTCAAGGCGGGAGAAGACGAAGCCTGCGCGGCGGGGCGGTTCGTGCATGTATTTGTGGATCGGGCATCGAATCAGCCCGTGGCGATTCCTGCCGGCCTGCGCGGTGCCCTGGAGCGGCTGGTGGTTTGACCGGCAAAAAAAATCGCAGCCCCTGGGGCTGCGATTGCCTGCTCTACCGATAAACGAGGCGACTCAAGCCTCAGTCGCGGTAGCGATGCTTGTGCTTGCGGTGGCCGTAGGCATGGCCGCGCCCCGGATGGCCGTCACGGTAGTAGCGACGATCATCATGGCCACGGCGGTACGAGCGACGATCATCGTCTTCGTCGCTCTTGTTGCCCATGTAGTTACCCAGTGCGCCGCCGGCGCCACCGCCTGCGGCAGAGCCGATCAGGCTGCCGGTGCTGCCGCCCAGGCTGCGACCGACCACGTTACCGCCAGCAGCGCCCAACGCACCGCCAATGGCGGCTTCGCCACGGCTGCGTTTGTCTGCGCCGACTGCGCTACCACCCGCGCCGCCGAGGGCTGCGCCAATGGTTGAACCTGTATTGCCGCCCAACGACTGACCGACGACCGAGCCTAGAACCCCGCCCAATGCGCCGCCCACACCTGCTTCGGTGGTGCCGCCGGCAGAGGCGATGCCACTGACCAGGCCAAGGGACAACAAGAGAATCGAGGAAAACTTCATGGAGGAACCTCAAGGGGATGACGCCGCGATCCTGAGGCCCTGTCAGGGGTGTGACAATCGAAATCCGACGAGTAACACGACTTCAGCACATTTCCATAAGTTACTGTTTTTTAGACGGAACTTAATGTTTTTTCGCCGGTCTTTAGCTACTTCGGAACGGCCGTTTTTGTGAAAAAACGGCCTTTTTTGTGGGCGATGGAAAAGTGCCTGGCCCGGAAAATCGTTGGCCCTGCCAACGCAAATCGCGAGCAGGCTCGCTCCCACAGGTCAGTACATGACGAACTTGTGGGAGCGAGCCTGCTCGCGATGGGGTCAACGAAAAGTCGGGCCTGTTACGCCGACCTGGCCATGATCAACCCATTATCACTCGCCGCTTCCAGACGGATCGCGACGAACTTCGACGTTGGCGTATGGCTGCCGTCCCCGACGCTTTCCAGCGGCACCAGCGGGTTCACTTCCGGATAGTATGCCGCGGCCTGCCCGGCCGGGATGTCAAAGGCCAGCAGCGTGAAGCCCTTCACCCGGCGTTCGCGGCCATCGTCCCAGAGCGAGACGATGTCGGCCTTCTGGCCCGGCTTGAAGCCCAGGCGGATGATGTCCGCCTCGTTGGCGAACAACACGTCACGCTGACCTTTCACGCCGCGATAACGGTCGTCGAGACCATAGATCGTGGTGTTGTACTGATCGTGCGAGCGCATCGACTGCATGATCAGGTCCGGCAACACGCCGGTGGCACGAGTGCGCTCGTGGACCAGGTCCTTGGGCAGTACGTTGGCGCGGAAGTTGGCTCGTCCGGAAGCGGTGTTCCACTTGCGCGCGCCGGCCGTGTTGCCGAGGTAGAAACCGCCCTTGTTCTTGATCTTCTCGTTGAAGTCCTTGAAGTTAGGGATGGTCTCGGCAATCAGGTCACGGATGCGGCTGTAGTCGGCCACCAGCCAGTTCCAGTCCACCGGATGGCTGCCCAACGTGGCGGCGGCGATGCCGGCCAGAATCGCGGGTTCCGAACGCATCTGGTTCGACAGCGGCTCCAACTGGCCATTGGAGGCATGGACCATGCTGAACGAGTCTTCCACGGTCACCGCTTGCGGGCCTTCGGTCTGGATATCGATATCGGTCCGGCCCAGGCACGGCAGGATCAGCGCGTCCTTGCCGTGGGCCAGGTGGCTGCGGTTGAGCTTGGTGCTGATCTGCACGGTCAGGTCGCAGTTGGTCAGCGCCTTGAAGGTGCGCGGGCTGTCCGGCGTGGCTTGGGCGAAGTTGCCTCCCAGGCCGATGAAGACTTTGGCACGGCCTTCGGCCATGGCGTGGATCGCCTCGACCACGTTGTGGCCGTTTTCGCGGGGCACCTTGAACTGGAAGCGACGCTCCAGGGCGTCGAGGAACGCCGCCGGTGGACGCTCGTTGATGCCCATCGTGCGGTCGCCCTGCACGTTACTGTGGCCACGCACCGGGCACAGGCCGGCGCCCGGCTTGCCGATGTTGCCGCGCAGCAGCATCAGGTTGGCGATTTCCTGGATGGTCGGCACCGAGTGACGGTGCTGAGTGATGCCCATCGCCCAGCACATGATGACCTTCTTGCCCTTGAGGTACATGCGCGCGGCTTGTTCGATCTCGACCAGGGTCAGGCCGGACTGTTCGACGATCTGCTCCCACGAGGTGTCGTCGATGACGGCCAGGTAATCCAGCACATTGACGCTGTGCTCGTTGAGGAAATCGTGGTCAAACACCGCCGGGGCACCGGCCTTCTGCGCATCGCGTTCCCATTGCAGCAGGAACTTGGCCATGCCGCGCATCACCGCCATGTCGCCGCCCAGTGCCGGACGGAAGTACGCGGTGTTGGTCGGCTTGTCGCCGTTGGTGAGCATTTCGATCGGGCGCTGCGGGTTCTGGAAGCGTTCCAGGCCACGCTCCTTGAGCGGGTTGATGCACACCACTTGCGCCCCGCGTTTCACCGCTTCACGCAGCGGTTCGAGCATCCGTGGGTGGTTGGTGCCAGGGTTCTGGCCCCAGACGAAAATCGCATCGGCGTGTTCGAAGTCATCGTAGGTCACGGTGCCTTTGCCGACGCCAACGCTCTGCGACAGCGCGACACCGCTGGCCTCGTGGCACATGTTCGAGCAGTCGGGGAAGTTGTTGGTGCCGAAGGCGCGGACGAACAATTGATAGAGGAACGCCGCTTCGTTGCTGGCCCGACCCGAGGTGTAGAACTCAGCCTGGTCCGGGCTCGACAGGCCGCGCAGGTGCCTGGCGATCAGGGCGAACGCATCGTCCCAGCTGATGGGCTGGTAGCGGTCGGTTTCGGCGTTGTAGCTCATCGGTTCGGTGATGCGGCCCTGGTATTCGAGCCAGTAGTCGCTCTGTTCCAGCAATGAGGTCACGCTGTGCTTGGCGAAGAACTTGCTGTCGACACGTCGCTTGGTCGCTTCCCAGTTCACCGCCTTGGCGCCGTTCTCGCAGAACATCACCATGCCGCCTTCCAGCGAATCGCCCCAGGCGCAACCCGGGCAGTCGAAGCCGCCGTTCTTGTTGGTCTTGAGCATCATGCGCAGGTTTTTCAGCGCGTTGTCGCTGGTCAACCAGGCCTGGGCGACGCTGATCAGCGCGCCCCAGCCACCGGCCGGGCCTTTGTAGGGTTTGTAACGGGGAACGGGGGTCTGGTCGGCTTGACGATGTTGACTCACGCTTGATTCTCCAACGCCGGGCTGTAGACCCGTGGTGCGTTCTTCTGTGGCAAATGGATGAGATTGAGGTTGTGGCGGCGGGCCCATTGCACGGCAAGGCCGGTGGGCGATGACAGGCTGACGAGGGTCTGGATGCCGGCGCGCAGGACTTTCTGGATCAATTCGAGGCTGCACCGGCTGGTGACAATCGCCAGGCCGCCGGCGGTCGGGATCTTCTGGCGTACCAGCCCGCCAATCAGCTTGTCGAGGGCGTTGTGCCGGCCAATGTCCTCGCGACCCAGGCGCAGCTCGCCGTTGGCGTCCATGAACACCGCCGCATGCACGGCGCCGCTGTACTGGCCCAGGGGCTGGAAGGCACCGATGCGCTGGCGCAGGCCGTCGAGCCATTGCGCCGGGGGCAGCGGGGCGCCGGGCATGACCTTGAGGTCCGGCAGAGCCTGCTCGACCGCTTCCACGCCACACAGGCCGCAGCCGCTGGTGCCGGCCAGTTGCCGGCGTTGTTGCTTGAGGTTCCAGAAGGCGCGGTTGGCAATGGTCACTTGCGCGTATTGCGCCGAACCCGAGCCGCTGAGTTGCAGGTCGTAGATGTCCGAGGGGTCTTCGATGATGCCGCTGCCGAGGCTGAAGCCGACGATGAAGTCTTCGAGGTCGGTCGGGGTCACCAGCATCACCGCCTGGCTGATGCCGTTGTAGGCAATCGCCAACGCGACCTCTTCGGCCAGCGCGGTGCTGGCGGATTCAGTGAGTTGAAGGTCGCTGTAGGTGTACGTCTGGCTGGCGGCGGGCGCGGGCGTTTCGAGAGCGGGCGCCGCGCAGGCAGTGCGCTTGGCGTTCATGAGGCATCACCGACGGTTTGGTCAGTGTTAAGCCTAAGCGCGACAATCTGTCACGTCTAATTGCTATTACTGATCTACCGATAGATGACATCGATCAAGAGTCGGCTGGCGATTTCTGATACAGCGCAAAACAGGCTTCGGCTAACGCCGAGCGCGGGGCGCTGCGACGCATGATCAGCCCCAGCCGGCCGAGGGTCTGCGCGTTTTCGATCGGTTGCAGGCGCAAATGGTCGGTCAGGTTTTCCAGGCCGCCCTCAAGCGGCATGACGGCGCAGCACAATCCGCCGTGCACGGCCTGAAGCAACTGATGCACGGCATCGGTCTGCAACAGCGGTTGCGGGATCAGGCCACGGCTGTGGAAGTTGTGGTCGATGGACTGGCGGAAGTGCATGCCGCTGGTGAGCATGCCCAGGGGCAGTTCGATCAGCGACTCCCAGCTCAGTGGCGCCTCGCCGAAGGTGAAATGACGCTGGTCGTAGAGCAGCCCCATGTGTGTTTCGCTGAAGCTCAGGGAATCGAAGCGTTCGGCGTCCAGGCGTTCGAGGTAGGACACGCCGAGGTCCAGGCGATTGCTCGCCAGTTGTTCGAGGATCTGCTCGGAGCTCAATGCCGACAGTTCGAAGCGCAGGTTGGGGTGTTCGCTGTGCAGGCGTTGCATCATCGGCAGCGGATCGAAACTCGAGAGCGGCACCACGCCCAGGCGCAACGTACCGATCAGGTTGCCGCGGCACGCCGCGGCCTCGGCCTGCAACCCGTCGCAGGCAGCCAGCACGGTACGGGCCCAGGCCAGCACCCGCTCGCCCGGTGCGGTAAAACCCTCGAAGCGTTGTCCCCGGTTGACCAGCGGCAGTTCCAGCTCTTCCTCCAGGCTGCGCAGGCGCATGGACAGGGTCGGCTGGGTGATGTGACACCGTGCGGCGGCCTGGCCGAAGTGCCGGGTTTCGTCGAGGGCGATGAGGAATTTCAGCTGCTTGATGTCCATTTTCGCTCCAGGGCACGGGGAGTGGGCGATTCTAGCGGTTGGCGGCGAGTGGCGTCATTGGTCGGCTTGGATCCGTTTCTGGCAAAGGTGGACTAGGCTTTTGCGTCTGGACACTTAACTACCAGGGAGCGCACACAATGAGCCTGTTCAGTTTTCTGAAGGAAGCCGGTGAAAAAATCCTCGATGCCCTGACGCCAGACAAGGCCGAGGCCAACAGCGAGGCACTGACCCAGCATGTGAAGGACGCACTGACCGGGATCGATACGTCGAAGATCCAGGTGAAGGTCGAGGGTGAAAAAATCATCGCCACCGGTGAAGCCGCCAGCCAGGAAGAGAAGGAAAAAATTCTCCTGGCCCTGGGGAACGTGGCCGGCATCAGCGGCGTTGACGACCAGATCACGGTGACCGGCCCGGTCGTCGTCGCCTCGCAGTTCGTCGTGGTGCAGAAGGGCGATACCCTCAGCGCGATTTCACTGCGGGTGTACGGGGATGCCAACAAGTATCAGAAGATCTTCGAGGCCAACAAGCCGATGCTCAAGGACCCGAACAAGATTTACCCAGGGCAGTCGCTGCGCATTCCCGAGTAGGGCTCAAGACCGAGTGATGGCCTTCGCGGGCAAGCCCGCTCCCACAGGTATTTTGAACGCTGCGAAACCTGTGGGAGCGAGCCTGCTCGCGATGGGCGCGACTCGGCCTTAAAGCCCAGCAATCAAGGTCCGGTAATCCTCCACCGCCGCAAACTCCGCCGTGTCCTTCGGCCCCTTGCGGCTGTCCGGCTCGCGCACGGCCAGCAGGTGCGCCACGCCGAAGTCGCGTGCACTGCGCAGGATCGGCAAGGTGTCGTCGATGAACAGGCTGCGCGCCGGATCGAAGCCGATGTCCGCTTGCAAGGCATCCCAGAATTGCCGGCTTTCCTTGGCGAACCCGTAGTCGTGCGAGCTGATCAACCGTTCGAAATACGGCGCCAGTTCAATTCTCTCCAGCTTCAACGACAGCGAATCGCGGTGCGCGTTGGTGATCAGCACCACACGTTTGCCCGCCTGCCTGATCGCGGCCAGGAACGTGTCCGCATCCGGGCGCAGCGCAATCAGGTGGGCGGTTTCCCGTTTCAGTTCGCGCACCGGCAGTTTCAGCTCGGCGCTCCAGAAGTCCAGGCAATACCAGCGCAACTGCCCGGCGTTGCGTTCGAACAGCGGTTGCAGCTCCATGTCCGCCATGGCCCGGCTCACCCCGTGCAACTCGGCGTAACGCTGCGGCAGGTGTTCGAGCCAGAAATGATTGTCGAAATGCAGGTCCAACAACGTGCCGTCCATGTCCAGCAGAACGGTATCGATGTCGCGCCACGGCAGCAGTGACATAAAAAACGTCTCCAACGGTAAAAAAGATATCCGGGATCAACAATCAGGATAGGCCGGGTATAGTAACCCGTTCACGCCAAGGAGCTTTTCATGCGCCAGAAACCCACTGTCCTCGCCCGCGAGATCGTCGCCACCAGCCGCCTGTTCTGCGTTGAAGAACTGAAACTGCGTTTTTCCAATGGTGCGGAGCGCACCTATGAGCGGTTGGTCGGCAGGGGCGCGGGTTATGGCGCGGTGATGATCGTGGCGATGCTCGACGCCGAACACGCGGTGCTGGTCGAGGAGTATTGCGGCGGCACCGATGAGTACGAACTGTCGCTGCCCAAAGGCTTGATCGAGCCGGGTGAAGACGTGTTGGCGGCGGCAGAGCGTGAGCTCAAGGAAGAAGCCGGGTATGGCGCGCGCCAGTTGATGCACCTGACCGAGTTGTCGTTGTCTCCGGGCTACATGAGCCAGAAGATCCAGGTGGTGTTGGCCATGGACCTGTACGAAGAACGGCTGGAGGGCGACGAACCGGAGCCGATGGGCGTGGACAAGATCAATCTGCGCGAGCTGTCGGGGCTGGCGCAGAACCCGAAATTCACCGAGGGTCGTGCCTTGGCGGCGTTGTACCTGGCCCGCGACCTGCTGACCCAGCGCGGGGAGTTCCTGCCATGACATTCCCGCATCCGTTGATGACTCCCGTTGTGGAACTGGCCTTGCAGGCGGGCGAGGCGATCCTGCCGTTCTGGCGCACCGGCACCGCAGTGACGACCAAGGCTGACGAATCCCCGGTGACTGCCGCCGACCTGGCTGCCCATCACCTGATTCTGGCCGGGCTGACCGCGCTGGCCCCGGACATTCCGGTGTTGTCCGAGGAAGACGCCGATATCCCACAAAGCGTACGTGCCGGTTGGCATCGGTGGTGGCTGGTCGATCCGCTGGATGGCACCAAAGAGTTCATCAACGGCAGCGAAGAGTTCACCGTGAACATTGCCCTGATCGAGCGGGGCCAAGTGGTGTTTGGCGTGGTGTCCATGCCGACCAGCGGGCGCTTCTACGTCGGCGGGGCGGGCCTGGGGGCGTGGCGGGGCGACCAGGGTGCGGAGCCGCTGGCGATCCAGGTTCGCCAGGCGCCGGCCGCAGGGGAGGCGTTTACCGTGGTTGCCAGTCGTCGCCATTCGAGCCCCGAGCAGGAGCGTCTGCTGGCCGGGCTGAGCGCCAGTCTGGGGGCACTGGAGTTGGCCAATATCGGCAGTTCGTTGAAGTTCTGCCTGCTGGCCGAAGGTGCAGCGGATTGTTACCCGCGCCTGGCGCCGACCTCGCAGTGGGACACGGCAGCCGCCCAGGGCGTGCTCGAAGGCGCGGGCGGCGAAGTGCTGGAGTTGAGCGGTGCGCCGTTCAGCTACCCGGCTCGGGAATCATTGCTGAACGGGTCTTTCCTGGCGTTGCCGGCGAAGGCCGCGTGGCGCGAAAAACTCCTGGAACTGGCCCGCGCCTGACGGCCGGGTCATGCATGGTCCCCTGTGGGAGCGAGCCTGCTCGCGATGGCGGAGTGTCAGTCAACAGAGTTTGCGTTTGACACACCGCATCGCGAGCAGGCTCGCTCCCACAGGTTTTTGGATTGGCAGGTCTAGCGGTGCAGGACGTACTGCCCGCTGAAGGTCACGGCGTCTTCCTCGCTGTCGGCATTGACGATCCGCGAGTGCAAGGTCAACCGGGCCCGGCCATAACGCTGGTACATCGCCAGAAATTTCTTCCACACCGCCGCGCTCGGCGCCTGGCAAATCGCGACCGCGTCACGGGTGACCGGCAGCGGATAGCTGATCTGCCCTTCGTGGATCACGATGTGCCCGTCCTCAATCCCTTCCTCGCGCAGGCGCAAATGCAGCCAGCCCCACCCGGCCAGCACCGCGCCGCAATACAGGCTGCCACCGAACATGGTGCTCTTGTGATTGACGTTGGCCTCCAGCGGCAAGTGCAGGCGCAGTTGCTGGTCGTGCCAGTCGAGCACCTTGACGCCCATGGCCTGCGTCAGAGGGATGTCGTGGTGCAGGACTGATTCCAGGTGGCGACTGTCGCGGTTCATGCGGGGCCTCGTGTTGGAGGTGAAGGGTTCAATCGGATTCGTCGGCAGCGTGTTGCGCACCGCTGTCGGCGAAGTTCAGCCCATGCTTGCGCAGTTTGTCGTGCAAGGTCTTGCGCGGAATGCCCAGGGCTTCGGCAAGGCTGCGCACCGAGCTGTGGGAGCGTGCCAGTTCGGCGGCAATCAACGATTTCTCGAAGTTCTCCACCTGCTCGCTCAGCCCGCCACTGACCACCTCGACCGGGGTGCCGGGCATGCCGTCCGCTGCGCTGTTGTCCAGCGCCAGTTCCAGGCCCAGGGCGAAGCGTTCGGCGGCGTTTTGCAGTTCCCGCACGTTGCCCGGCCAGGTGTGGCGCAGCAACAGCGCCCGCTGCCCCGGTTGCAGTTCGTGGGGCGGCAGGCCATGGCGGGCACTGGCTTCGTCGGCGAAGTGCTGGAACAGCATCAGCGCATCCTCACCGCGCTCGCGCAGCGGCGGAATGCGCAGCGGCGCGACGTTGAGCCGGTAATACAGGTCGGCGCGGAAGCGTCCCTGATCGGCGGACTGGCGCAAGTCTTCCTTGGTCGCCGCGATGATGCGGATGTCCAGCGGGATCAACTGGTTGCCACCCAGGCGCTCGACCACGCGCTCCTGCAGCAACCGCAGCAGTTTCACCTGCACGTCCAGGCTCATGCTTTCGATTTCGTCGAGGAACAGCGTGCCGCCATTGGCGAATTCGAACTTGCCGATACGGCGTTTTTGCGCGCCGGTGAAGGCGCCCGGTTCGTGGCCGAACAACTCGCTTTCCACGACCGACTCCGCCAGGGCACCGGCATTGATCGCCACGAACGGTCCATTGCGCCGGCTCGACAGATCGTGCAGCGCCCGGGCCACGACTTCTTTGCCGGCACCGGTTTCGCCGAGGATCAGCACGTCGGCCTTGGTCGCCGCGAGTGCACCGATCTGCTCGCGCAAGCGCAGCATGGAGGCCGATTGCCCGACCAGCCGCGCGCTCAGTTCATGACGGTCGCTCAGGGCCAGGCGCAGGCTGCGGTTGTCCAGCACCAGTCGGCGCACGGCCAACGCGCGGCGCACGCTGTCGAGCAGGGCGTCGCTGGCGAAAGGCTTTTCCAGAAAGTCATAGGCCCCGGCACGCATCGCCTGCACCGCCAGCGGCACGTCGCCATGGCCGGTGATCAGCAATACCGGCAGCTCCGGGTCCATGGCATGCAGTTCGCCCAGCAGCTCAAGACCGTCCATGCCCGGCATGCGGATGTCGCTGACCACCACGCCCGGCCAGTCGCGTTCCAGTTGTCCGGCCAGGCCCTTGGCTTCGCCCAGCGGCAGTATTTTCAGGCCGGCGAGGTCCAGGGTCTGGCTGAGGGCCTGACGCAGGTGTGGGTCATCGTCGATCAGCACGACCTGAATGCGGTTGTCGATGGTCATGCACTTCGGTCCTCGGACGGTTGCAGGCTCACGCCCGGCGCGCCTGCGCGCAGTTTCAGGGTAATCAGCGCGCCGCCTTCCTTGTGGTTGGAGAACAACAGTTCCCCGCCGAAGGCGCGCATCAGTGTCTCGCAGATCGCCAGTCCCAACCCCAGCCCCTGAGTCCGGGTCTTGGTGGTGTAGAACGGCTCGCTGGCGCGCCCCAGGGCTTCCATGCAAAAGCCCGGGCCGTTGTCGCGAATGGTCAGGTTGACGCCGTCGGCGGTGGATTGGGCACTCAACCAGAGTTTACGTGGCGGGCCCTTTTCCGTCAGCGCGTCCAGGGCGTTGGCCAGCAGGTTGCCGAGCACCTGGCGCAGACGGGTTTCCCCGGCCTCGACCCACAGGGCGGCAGCCGGCAGGTCGCGGATCAGTTCGACTTCCATGCTGCGCCGGCGCTTGGCCAGCAGCGCCAGCGCGTCATCCAGCGCTGGTTGCAGCGCCACGCTTTCCGGCGCGTGGCGATCACGGCGGGCAAAGGCCCGCAGGTGGGCAATGATCGAGGCCATGCGCCCGGTCAGTTCGCTGATCAGCTTGAGGTTGCCGCGCGCGTCGTCGATGCGTTGATGATCGAGCAGCACTTCGGCGTTTTCCGCGTAGCTGCGGATGGCCGCCAGCGGTTGATTGAGTTCGTGGCTGATGCTCGCCGACATGGTGCCGAGCGCCGACAATTTGCCGGCCTGCACCAGGTCATCCTGGGCGCGCACCAGCTCCTGTTGCGCGTGCTCGCGCTCGAGCACTTCCTGCTTCAGCCGGCGGTTGAGGCCTTCCAGGTCGCTGGTACGCTCGGCGACCCGGCCTTCCAGTTCCCGTCGCGCCTTGGCTTCGAAGGCGATCCGCTCCAGGTAATGGCGGCGGCGTTGCATCATCAGGCCGAGCAACAGCATCAACACCAGCAGCGTCGCGCCGCCGATGGCGACCACCGTGCGTACGGGCCGGTCGATCAGCGTGCGCGGCGCGAGGATGCTCACGCTCCAGCCGGTTTCGTCAATCTGTTGGGTCTGGGTCAACCAGGCATCGGGGCTGAGATGCAGCGGCTTTGGCTCGCGGGTCGGATAGGGTTGGATGGCGATGATCGCCGCGCGCTCGGCGTCGCTCAACGGCCGGGTCGCACGAAAGCGCCATTCAGGCCGCGAGGTGAGGATGACCACGCCGTTGTGGTCGGTGACCAGCAGTTGTTCGGGGGTCTTGCCCCAGAGGCTTTCGGTGTGGTCCAGGTCGACTTTGGTCACCAGTACGCCGATGACCTTTTCCCGGTCACGCACGGCTGCGGCGAAGAAATACCCGCGTTTGGCCGAGGTGGTGCCCAGGCCGAAAAAACGCCCCAGGCGCCCGGCCATGGCCTCGCTGAAATAAGGCCGGAAGGCAAAGTTGCGGCCGACGAAACTGTCGTGTTTGTCCCAGTTGGACGCGGCAATCGTATTGCCCTGCGTGTCCATCAGGTACATGACTTCGGCACCGGTCTGCGTGGCGATGTTCTTCAACAGGCGGTTGGCGTTGCCCTGGATGACGCCATCGTCCGGTGCCGACAGGTCCGCGCGCAGGGCCGGCAGGTCGCCGAGGATCTGCGGCAGCACCTCATAGCGGTGCAGGGTGCCCAACAGGTTGGCGACGTACAGGTCGAGGGTCTGACGGTTCTGCCCGGCCAGTTCGCTGCGGTAGTAGCGCTCGGCCAGATGCTCCAGCGGCCACAGCAAGGGCGCCAGGCACAGTGCAAGCAGGGCCAGGCTGCGCCAGCGGGGTCGGCGGGGAAGGGTCGGAGTCATGAGCATCAGGCGCCTGTGGGTACAGGCGCATTATGCCTAGGCTTGTTCGGCAAGGCACTCGTGCAGCGCGGTTTGCCAGTCGGGCTGGCTGACGCCCCATTCACGCTGCAGGCGTCGGCCGTCCAGGCGCGAGTTCAGCGGTCGGGTGGCGGGGGTCGGGTAGTCGCTGGACGGGATCGGTATCAGGTTGGCGCATGGCTTGCCCTGTGCGCGCAACGCCTCGCCGATGGCCTGGGCAAAGCCGAACCAGGACGTTTCGCCTTGAGCCGTCAGGTGATAAGTGCCCCAGGCGCCGGTTTGTCCCGCCTGCCAACGTTCGATCAAGGCGAGCGTGCTGCGGGCGATGGTGCCGGCCCAGGTGGGCGCACCGATCTGATCGGCGACCACACGCAGCTCCGGTTTTTCCTGCAGCAGGCGTTGCATGGTCAGCAGGAAATTGCGGCCATGGGCCGAGTAGACCCAACTGGTGCGCAAGATCAGGTGCTGGCCTTGCACCGCGCTGATCGCCTGCTCGCCGGCCAGCTTGCTCTGGCCGTAGACGCCCAGCGGATTCGGCGCGTCGTCTTCGGTGTAGGGCGAGCTTTTGCTGCCGTCGAACACGTAGTCGGTGGAGTAGTGAATCAGTGGAATACCCAATGCCGCGGCTTCTTCGGCGAGGATGCCTGGTGCCACGGCGTTGATGGCGAAAGCCACCTGCGGTTCGGTCTCGGCTTGATCGACCGCGGTGTACGCTGCGGCGTTGATGATCAGGTCGGGACGAACGCGTTGAACTTGCTGACGCAGTTGTTGCGGGTCGGTCAGGTCGAACTGACCGCGCCCCGGAACAACCAGTTCGCCAAGCGTTTTCAGGTGATGTTGCAGTTCAGTTGAGACCTGTCCATGTTGACCGCTGATAAGAATTCTCATGGAAACAGGTCGACCTCCTGCAGGGTTTTACCCAGTTGGTCCTTGGCCGACAGTTGCGGCGCTTCGGTCAACTGCCAGTCGATGGCGAGCGTCGGGTCGTCCCAACGGATGCAGCGCTCGGCGGCCGGGTTGTAATAGTCGGTGGTCTTGTAGAGGAATTCGGCGACGTCACTCAACACCACGAACCCGTGGGCAAAACCTTCCGGCACCCAGAGTTGCCGAGCATTTTGTGCCGACAAGCGCACGGCTTCCCACCGGCCGAAATTCGGTGAGCTGCGACGAACGTCCACCGCCACATCGAGCACTTCACCCAGCGTTACACGTACAAGTTTGCCCTGGGTATTTTCCAGCTGGTAATGCAGACCGCGCAGCACGCCTTTTACGGAGCGTGAATGGTTGTCCTGCACGAACTGCCGTTGAAGGCCCGTCGCCTGCTCAAAGGCCTTGGCGTTGAAACTCTCGTAGAAAAAGCCGCGTTCGTCGCCGAACACCTTGGGCTCGAGGATCAACACGCCGGGCAGGGCGGTTTCAATCACATTCATTTTCCAGCCTCGGCCAGTTTGAAGAGGTACTGGCCGTACCCGGTCTTGCCGAAATACTGAGCGCGCTCGAGCAACAGTTCACGGCTGATCCAGCCGTTGTCGTAGGCGATTTCTTCGAGGCAGGCGACCTTCAGGCCCTGGCGGTGTTCGATGGTCTGCACGTATTGCGAGGCATCGAGCAGGCTGTCATGGGTGCCGGTGTCCAGCCAGGCGAAACCGCGACCGAAGCGCTCGACCTGCAGGTCGCCGCGTTGCAGGTAGGCATTGTTGACGTCGGTGATCTCCAGTTCGCCGCGAGGCGAGGGCTTCACGGCCTTGGCGATCTCGATCACATCGTTGTCGTAGAAGTACAGCCCGGTCACGGCGTAGCTGGATTTCGGGGCCTTGGGTTTTTCTTCGATCGACAGGGCGCGGCCTTCGCTGTCGAAATCGATCACGCCGAAACGCTCCGGGTCCTTGACCCAGTAGCCGAAGACCGTCGCGCCGGACTCGCGCTTCACCGCCTCCTTCAATTGATCGCCGAAGTGCTGGCCGTGGAAGATGTTGTCACCGAGGATCAGGCACACCGGGTCATCGCCGATGAATTCTTCACCGATCAGGAAGGCCTGGGCCAGGCCATCCGGCGAAGGCTGCTCGGCGTAGCTGAAACGCACACCGAACTGGCTGCCGTCACCCAGCAGGTTGCGATACTGCGGCAGGTCCTGGGGGGTGGAGATCAGCAGGATGTCCTTGATGCCGGCCAGCATCAGGACCGAGATCGGGTAGTAGATCATCGGTTTGTCGTAGATCGGCAGCAGTTGCTTGGACACGCCGAGGGTGATCGGGTGCAAACGCGTGCCCGAGCCACCGGCCAACACAATTCCTTTCATCATGCGATCAACTCCTTGGTATTGATGGCGCCCAATCGTTCACCCTGGTAGCTGCCATCCTGAACGCGACGGCACCATTCGAGGTTTTCCAGGTACCACTGGACGGTTTTGCGCAGGCCGGTCTCGAAGGTTTCTTCGGGCACCCAGCCGAGTTCGCGTTCAATCTTGCCGGCATCGATGGCGTAACGCAGGTCATGGCCGGGACGATCCTGGACGAACGTGATCAGGTCGGCGAAATGTGCAACGCCTGCGGGTTTGTGCGGCGCGAGTTCTTCGAGCAGGGCGCAGATGCCGCGCACGACGTCGATGTTCTTCTGCTCATTGTGCCCACCGATGTTGTAGGTCTCGCCGACGACGCCTTCGGTGACCACCTTGAACAGGGCCCGGGCGTGATCTTCGACAAACAGCCAGTCGCGGATCTGCAGGCCGTTGCCGTAGACCGGCAGCGGCTTGCCGGCCAGGGCATTGAGAATCACCAGCGGGATCAGCTTTTCCGGGAAGTGGAACGGGCCGTAGTTGTTCGAGCAGTTGGTCAGCAGTACCGGCAGGCCGTAGGTGCGCTGCCAGGCGCGGACCAGGTGGTCGGACGCAGCCTTGCTGGCGGAGTAGGGCGAACTCGGTGCGTAAGGCGTGGTTTCGGTGAACAGGTCATCGACACCGTGCAGGTCGCCGTAGACCTCGTCCGTGGAAATGTGATGGAAGCGGAAGGCGCTTTTTTCCGGTTCAGCCAGGGTGTTCCAGTAGGCGCGGGTGGCCTCCAGCAGGCTGTAGGTGCCGACGATGTTGGTCTGGATGAAATCCGACGGGCCGTCGATGGAGCGGTCGACATGGGATTCCGCCGCCAGGTGCATGATCGCGTGCGGCTGGAAGCGCGCCAGCACCGCGCTCACCGTCGGCTGATCAACGATGTCGGCCTGGACGAATTCATAGCGGGTGTCGTTGGCAATGCTGGTCAGCGATTCCAGGTTGCCGGCGTAGGTCAGTTTGTCCAGGTTGAGCACTTCGTGCTCGGTGTGTCGAATCAGGTGGCGAACCAGAGCAGAGCCAATGAATCCGGCGCCGCCGGTGATGAGAATACGCATGTAGGCCAGCCTTTATTTGTAAGAGCATTGAAGCAAATGAGCATAGCTTGTCGGCAGAAGGCGGGTGGTGCAATAGCGTTGTGACGGCTATTTGGGTTTTGGCGCATGGGCGGGGGTTGATTATCGATCGGCGCAGTGGCGATATAAGCGCCTAATAATATTTCAGGGGTTGTCGCATGCCACTCGCCACGTTGATTCATCGCGCCAGTTTGCCCAGCCCGCAGGTGTCTGCGGCGCAAGCGCTAGAGCTGCTCGAGGGGCATTACGGGCTGAGCGGGCGCTTGCAGGCTCTCGGCAGCCAGCAGGACCTCAACTACCGTGTCGACAGCGCCGAAGGGCGTTTCGTCCTGAAAATCTGCCGGGGTGACTATTCGGTGCTCGAGTTGCAGGCCCAGCACGCCGGCCTCAAGCACCTGGCCGAGCACTCGGGGGTGCAGGTGCCGCGGGTGATTGCCTCCCGCACCGGCGCCGACCTGCTGTCGCTGGAAGTCGCGGGGCAAGCGGTGCACGTGCGCCTGCTCGAGTACATCGAGGGCCAGCCGCTCACCCATCTGGACCATCTGCCCCGTTCGGTGGTGAGCGGTTTCGGTCGGCTCTGCGGTGAAATGGACCTGGCGCTGGCCCACTTCAGCCATGCGGGGCTGGAACGCACCCTGCAATGGGACGCTCGCCACGCCGCTGCGCTGATCGCGCACCTGTTACCCGTCATCAAGGACGACGCGCAACGAACCTTGATCGCACAAGCCGCCGCGCAAGCCGAACAGGCCTTGCGGCCGTTGGTGGACAGGTTGCCGGTGCAGGCCATCCACATGGACATCACCGATGACAACGTGGTCTGGCAGCGTGATGCGCAGCGCCAGTGGCAGTTGCAGGGCGTGATCGATTTCGGCGACCTGGTGCGCACCTGGCGCATCACCGACCTGTCGGTGACCTGCGCGGCGTTGCTGCACCATGCCGATGGCGATCCGTTCTATATCCTGCCGGCGATCCAGGCCTATCACGCGGTCAATCCGCTGCAACACGAAGAACTGCTGGCGCTGTGGCCGTTGATCGTTGCCCGGGCCGCCGTGTTGGTGCTCAGCGGCGAACAGCAGGTCAGCATCGATCCGGGCAACCAATACAGTCGCGACAACCTGACCCACGAGTGGGAAATTTTCCGTGTCGCCACCTCGCTGCCTCTGGCGCTGATGGAGGCCGCCATCCTCACGTGCGTGGGACAGCGCCTGCCGGAGATCGGCAACGAGGGTTTTGCGCCGTTGTTGCCAAGCCTGGTCGGAGGCGAATTCGCCTTGATCGACCTGGGCGTGCTCAGCCCGCATTTCGAGGCCGGTAACTGGGAGCAGGAGGGCATCGATCAGCGCCTGCTGGATGAAGCGGCGGCGGTGCATGGCCTGGCGGCGAGTCGTTACGGGCAGTACCGCTTGTCGCGCACCCGCCCGGACAGCGCCGGCGAACCGGAGACCTGCCCGCTGCATGTCGAGTTGCGCGTGCCCCAGGGGACGGCGGTCGAGTCACCGTTTGCCGGCGTGGTGCATCAACCGGCGCCGGGGGTGCTGCAACTCGACGGGCCGCAGTTGAGCGTGCGCCTGTGGGGCGTGACGCCGTCGCTGCACAGCGGTGCGGCGCTGGTCAAAGGGCAGGTGCTGGGCGCGGTCAGCGGGCCATTGCGGGTGCAGTTGTGTCGAGGCGCTTCGCTGGCGGCACCGTTGTTCTGCACGCCCTCGCGCGCGGCCGCCTGGCAGGCGTTGTGCCCGTCACCGGCGGCGTTGCTGGGGCTGGCGTGCGACGCCGAAGCGGAACTGGATGCGCACACCTTGCTGGCACGCCGCGACGCCAGCTTCGCCCGCACGCAAAAACACTATTACGTCGATCCGCCGCGCATCGAGCGCGGCTGGCGCAACCACCTGATCGACATGCAGGGCCGCTCCTACCTCGACATGCTGAACAACGTCGCGGTGCTGGGCCATGGTCATCCGCGCATGGCCGCGGTGGCTGCCCGCCAGTGGTCGCTGCTCAACACCAACTCGCGGTTCAACTATGCGGCGGTGGCCGAGTTTTCCGAACGCTTGCTGAAGTTGTCGCCCGATTCCATGGATCGGGTGTTCCTGGTCAACAGCGGCAGCGAGGCCAATGACCTGGCGATCCGTCTGGCGTGGGCCTACAGCGGCGGTCGCGACATCATCAGCGTGCTGGAGGCCTATCACGGCTGGACGGTGGGCGCGGATGCGGTGTCGACGTCGATCGCCGACAACCCCATGGCCTTGAGCAGCCGCCCCGACTGGGTGCATCCGGTGCCTGCGCCGAACACCTATCGCGGTGAGTTCCGTGGCCCGGACAGCGCGCCGGACTACGTGCGCAGCGTCGAGCACAACCTGGCGAAAATCGCCACGCAAGGTCGTCCGCTGGCCGGTTTCATTTGCGAGCCGGTGTACGGCAATGCCGGGGGCATCTCGTTGCCGCCGGGTTACCTGAAACAGGTCTACGGTCTGGTCCGCGCCCAGGGCGGCGTGTGCATCGCCGACGAAGTGCAGGTCGGTTACGGGCGCATGGGGCATTTCTTCTGGGGGTTTGAAGAGCAGGGCGTGGTGCCGGACATCATCACCATGGCCAAGGGCATGGGCAACGGCCAGCCGCTGGGTGCGGTGATTACCCGCCGGGAGATCGCCGAGGCACTGGAGGCCGAGGGTTACTTCTTCTCGTCGGCCGGTGGCAGCCCGGTCAGTTGCCAGGTCGGCATGGCGGTGCTGGACGTGATGGAGGAAGAAAAGCTCTGGGAAAACGCTCAGGTCGTCGGCGGCTACTTCAAGGAGCGTCTCGAAGCGCTGATCGATCTCCATCCGCTGGTGGGCGCGGTGCACGGGTCCGGTTTTTACCTGGGCGTCGAATTGATCCGCAACCGCGAGACCCTGGAGCCGGCGACCGAAGAAACCACCGCACTGTGCGATCGCCTGCGCGAGTTGGGGATTTTCATGCAGCCGACCGGCGACTACCTGAACGTGCTCAAGATCAAGCCGCCGATGGTCACCTCGCGTCGCAGCGTGGATTTCTTTGTCGACATGCTTTCCAAGGTGCTCGGCGAAGGTCTCTGATCTCATCTGTTGAAACCATCACCTGTGGGAGCGAGCCTGCTCGCGATAGCGGTCTACCGGCCAGCATGATTGTTGTCGGGTCCATCGCCATCGCGAGCAGGCTCGCTCCCACAAGGTTTTGTGATGGCTTAATTCGATTGTTATCTGGTTTGGATGGCGTGATTTGAGGCGTATGGCAAATTAATCACTTCTAAAGCCGATATTTATCGGCTATAAAGTTGCCAATGTCTGGATATGGATGAACCATGCCCGACCATCACGCACTTGCCCGGAGATGATTCATGAGCCGTATCGTTACCGTCGCCGCCACCCAGATGGCCTGTTCCTGGGACCTTGAAGCCAACCTCGAAAACGCTGAACGACTGGTGCGCGAGGCAGCGGCCAAGGGCGCGCAGATCATCCTGATCCAGGAACTGTTCGAGGCGCCGTACTTCTGCCAGAAGCCCAACCCGGATTACCTGCAACTGGCCACCACGGTTGACGACAACGTCGCCATCAAGCATTTCCAGAAGGTCGCCAAAGAGTTGCAGGTGGTGCTGCCGATCAGTTTCTACGAGCGGGCCGGGCGTGCGCGCTTCAACAGCATCGCGATCATCGATGCCGACGGCAGCAACCTCGGGATTTATCGGAAAAGCCATATTCCGGACGGCCCCGGCTATCACGAGAAGTACTACTTCAACCCGGGCGACACGGGTTTCAAAGTGTGGAACACCCGTTACGCAAAAATCGGTGTGGGCATCTGCTGGGACCAGTGGTTCCCGGAATGCGCGCGCAGCATGGCGTTGCAGGGTGCGGAGATCCTGTTCTACCCGACCGCCATCGGCAGCGAGCCGCACGACAAGAGCATTTCCTCCCGCGATCACTGGCAGCGCGTGCAGCAGGGCCATGCCGGCGCCAACCTGATGCCGCTGGTCGCCAGCAACCGCATCGGCAACGAGGAGCAGGACGGCTACGACATCACCTTCTATGGTTCGTCGTTCATCGCCAACCAGTTCGGCGAGAAAGTCGAAGAACTCGACAGAACCGAAGAGGGCGTGCTGGTCCATCGTTTCGACCTCGACGAGCTGGAACACATCCGCAGCGCCTGGGGCGCCTTCCGTGACCGCCGTCCGAACCTGTATGGTGCTCTCAAAACCCTCGACGGTTCTCTGGAGTCCTGATCGTCATGACCACATTAAACAGCACGCCACGCGCCGATGGCTTCTACATGCCGGCCGAGTGGGCCCCCCAAACCCAGACCTGGATGATCTGGCCCGAGCGCCCGGACAACTGGCGCCTGGGCGGCAAACCGGCGCAAGCCGCCCACGTCGCCGTCGCCAAGGCGATTGCCCGGTTCGAACCGGTGACCGTCGGTGTTTCCGCCGGCCAGTACGAAAACGCCCGCGCGCGCCTCGACGTGCCGAATATCCGCGTGGTGGAAATGTCCAGCGACGATGCCTGGGTGCGCGACACCGGCCCGACCTTCGTCATCAATAACAGCGGTGAAGTGCGTGGCGTGAACTGGGACTTCAACGCGTGGGGCGGTTTTGACGGTGGCCTGTATTCACCGTGGAACCGTGATTCGCAGGTCGGCGGCAAGATCCTCGAGATCGAACGCAGCCCGCGTTATCGCACCGAAGGCTTCGTGCTGGAGGGCGGTTCGATTCACGTCGACGGCGAAGGCACCCTGATCACCACCGAAGAATGCCTGCTCAACCGCAACCGTAACCCGCACCTGAGTCGCGAGGAGATCGAAGCGGTGCTCAGCGCGCAGCTGGCGGTGGATAAAATCATCTGGCTGCCGGACGGTTTGTTCAACGACGAAACCGACGGTCATGTGGATAACTTCTGCTGCTACGTGCGTCCGGGTGAAGTATTGCTGGCCTGGACCGATGATCCGCAGGACCCGAACTACCCGCGTTGCCAGGCCGCGATGAAGGTGCTGCAAAGCAGCACGGACGCCCGGGGACGCCCGTTCACGGTGCACAAGATGCCGATTCCGGGGCCGTTGTATGCCACCGAAGAGGAATGTGCCGGTGTCGATCCGGTGGATGGCACCCAGGAACGTAATCCGTCGGTTCGTCTGGCCGGTTCCTACGTGAATTTCCTCATCGTCAACGGCGGCATCATTGCGCCAAGCTTCGACGATCCGCTGGATGGCCCGGCCAAGGAGATTCTGCAAAGCCTGTTCCCGCAGCACGAGGTGGTCATGGTGCCGGGTCGCGAACTGTTACTGGGGGGCGGCAATATCCATTGCCTTACCCAACAGCAACCCGCGCCGCACAAAGAGTGAGTGCAGTTGTAACAGTCTGAGTTTCCTACAAAAACACTCAGGTAAAAGCGTTCCCTCGATGCCGTGCAAGAAGCCCGCAGCCCGCAAGGACTGCGGGCTTTTATGTATCCGCTGGTCGACCGTTGCGACACATTGGCACAGCTCTTGTATCTCTCATGAAGTGAAACGGGGAGGGGGAGAACTTCGATGTTCTGTCATAAACCTTGGATAAGTTAGCCGCTCACAAACCGGGAGAGAGCGCGGAAATGAACGCTGAAGTGAACATGATGAATGAGCGGGCACCGCATCCCCTGGCTGTAAACAGTGAATCGCTCCAGGTCCTGGCGCACTGGTTGAAGTCCAATGGAACGCGTCAGATCAGGGAAACTGATCCGCGCCGGATGATGATCGAGCGCTATCCCGCTGGTTTGTTCAGCGAGGCGGAACTGGATGCGTTGTGGGATGTGATGGAAGGATAAGAAGAAAAACGACGGATCGAGCAAAGCGCTGCCAGGATGGCGGCGTTTTTTATGGGCGGGTGTTTTGCCTCGGGCACTGCAGGCCCAATGTGGGAGCGAGCCCTGCTCGCGAAAGCGGTCACTGATTCAACAACCCTGCTGTTGGATAAACACTTTCGCGAGCAGGCTCGCTCCTGTAGCCATTGGTCGCACACAAGTCCCCTTAGACCTTTTTCGCCTATATTCAGAAGATTCATGAAATTGACACAGGCTTCCGGGCCCGACTAGGATGCCGTCCAACGCCTGTGGCCAACCGCCATGACTCAAAATAATAAAAAGGCCCGCCGCGATGTTTCGTGGGCGGGCTTTTTTGTTTCGGGATGAAAAAAGAGTGCGATAGCGCCGATTCAGCCGTTCGACACAGCGCGTATCCACCCGTCATTAGGAAAAGAACAAAATGTTGAATAAGCGGATCAGTCTGATCGCTCTGGGGATGTTGAGCGCTACATCGGCAATGGCTAACGACCAGGCCGAATCCAAGGGTTTCGTGGAAGACAGCAGCCTCAAAGTGCTGCTGCGCAATGCCTACATCAACCGTGACTACAAAGATGGTCGTGCGGACAAGGCCGAATGGGGCCAGGCCGCCATCGGTACCTTCTCGTCCGGTTTCACCCAAGGCACCGTGGGTGTGGGTGTGGATGCTTTCGGTCTGTACGCGCTGCGTCTGGATGGCGGCAAGGGCCGCACCGGCGCGCAAGGTATCGACTTCTTCAAGAAGGGCGACAGCGGCAACGCCGCCGACGACCTGTCCAAGGGTGGCGCAGCGGTCAAGTTCCGTGTGTCCAACACGGTGTTGACCTACGGCGACCAAATGCCAGCACTGCCGGTGCTGAGCTACGACAACGTGCGCCTGCTGCCGGAAAGCTACACCGGTACCCTGATCACCTCGAAAGAGATCAAGGGCCTGGAACTGAACGCCGGCCGCTTCACCGCCGAATCGCGTAAAAGCGCTGAAGGCCGTGACAGTGGTGGCCTGAAGTCGATCAACGTATTGGGCGGCAGCTACCAGTTCACCGAACAGTTCAAGGCTGCGTTGTACGCCTCCGACGTCGAAGACGTGCTGAAGAAGCAATACGTGAACGCCAACTACGTGTTCCCGATCGACAAGGATCAGTCCCTGACCCTGGACTTCAACGGCTACCGTACCAAGCTGGACAACTCCTACGTCCGCGAAGCCCAGGCCACCGGCGACGACAACAAGATCTGGAGCCTGGCGGCCACCTTCGCCACCGGCCCGCACTCGTTCACCGTCGCCCACCAGCGCAGCACCGGTGACAGCAACCTGGGCTACGCCTACGGCGGCTACCAGAAAGATCAGGGTCGTGTCGGTGATGGCGGCAACACCATCTACCTGGCGAACTCCTACTGGTCCGACTTCAACGCCGAAGACGAGCGCAGCTGGCAGTTGGGCTACGGCCTGGACTTCACCGCTTTCGGCATCCCTGGCCTGAGCTACAACGTGGCTTACGTACGCGGTGACAACATCACCACGTCCACCAGCGAAGGCGGCACCGAGCGCGAAATCTTCAACCAGTTCAAGTACGTCGTGCAAAGCGGCCCGGCCAAAGACCTGAGCGTGAAACTGCGCAGCTCGGTACTGCGCGTGTCGCAGAAATCCAGCGAGTACAACGTCAGCGGTAACGAACTGCGCGTGTTCGTCGACTACCCGATCAACATCTTCTGATGATGGGTTGTCGCCTCGAGGCCTGATCACAGGCTGAGAAAACAAGAAGCCCCGACTGGTTCGGGGCTTTTTTGTGGGTGCGAATTGGCGGTCGGGTCCATCAGTCATTTCCTGTGTGGTGCCACGGCCGTTCTCAGGGAAGAAAGGGAACGGGCTGATCGTCATTGCAGGCTCAATGGGCTGACATATGCGGCGGGCAGCTCAGAAGGATGTCAGCGGCGCCTGATAGGACGGAGCCGCTTGTCTCGCCTGGCTTGACCCTCAAGTGAGTGCAGCACCAAAATGCCGGAGGTAGCGCTGATGTAGCTACAGATTTTCAAAAGAGGTGAATCACATGGGTGCATTACTGAAAACGACAGATGTGCGTTGCCGCATCGATGAAGATTTGAAGGCGCGTGCCACCGAAGTTTTGAACGCCTGCGGCCTGAGCATTAGCGATGCCATGCGGCTGTTTCTGCGTCAGGTGGTGGCGACTCAAGGCCTTCCGTTTGAAGTTCGTGTCCCATCAGAAAAAACTGCTCGCGCCATGATGGAAGCGCGAGACATTCGGCAGAGCTTTGACTCCATAGACGACCTGCTGGGGGACACTGATGGAGCCCCATGTGGGAGCGAGCCTGCTCGCGATGATCGTCAACGATAAAGCGGGTTTTCAGAATGCCTAAGTTCTCTGGGCCTGTCTGGCGAGCAAGCAAGGACCCATAAACCAACTCGCCTAATACATTACACAACGTAACTAATGATGTTCCCGCCCCCACCTTTATCCCCCCCGTCCATGCGCCTACATTTGGCTCCAACACCTACCCATCATCCCGATGAGCAGGTCACTGGAGATCTTCCTCATGCCTTTCGTAAGCGTACGTATCACCCGCGACGGCGTTACCTCTGAGCAGAAAGCTCGGGTGATCGCCGAAATCACGGAAACACTGCAACGCGTGCTCAAGAAGGACCCGCACCTGACCCACATCGTGATCGAAGAAGTCGACACCGATAACTGGGGCTACGCCGGGATTACCACCACTCAGTACCGTAAACAGCTGGCTGAGCAGGAGGGCAAGTCGTGACGGCGCAGGTTTCCATCGACTTTATCTCCGACGTGGTGTGCCCCTGGTGCGCACTGGGTGCGACGGCGCTGGAGCAGGCCATCGAGAACGTCGCCGGTGAAGTTTCGGTGGTGCTCACCTACAAGCCGTTCGAGCTGAACCCGAACATGCCGCCCGAGGGCGAGAAAGCCGTCGAGCACCTGATGCGCAAGTACGGGCGCACCGCCGAAGACGTCGCCGCCGGTAAAGCCATGCAGATCGCCCGTGGCGAGGCCATCGGTTTCACCTTCGACCTGGAGAAGCGCAGCCACTTCTACAACACCTTCGATGCTCATCGACTGTTGTATTGGGCGCTGCAGCAAGGCCGGCAAGTGGCACTGAAGAAGATCCTGCTGCGCGCTTACTTCACCGACGGCCAGAACCCGAGTGATCGCGAAACCCTGGTTCAGCTGGCCGCCGAAGCGGGCCTGGACGCAGCCGCCGCGAAAGAGGTGCTGGATTCCGGCGCATTCGCCAAAGAAGTGCGTGAACTGGAAGGCTTTTACCAACAGCGCGGCATCAACTCGGTGCCGGCCATGGTCCTCAACGGTCGCCACCTGGTGTCCGGTTCACAGTCGGTCGAGTACTACGAGCAGATGTTGAGACAAATGGCGAAGGCCCCCGCCGAAGCCTGATTACTTATCTTCCAAATCATTTATCAATTAGCAGAGGTTCATCATGAGCAATTCGAAAAAAGTCATCGTTATCACCGGCGCTTCCCAAGGTCTCGGCGCAGGCATGGTCAAGGCTTTCCGTGACCTGGACTACAAAGTCGTCGCCACTTCTCGTTCGATCCAACCGTCCACCGACCCGGACATCCTCACCGTGGCTGGCGACATCGGTCACCCGGAAGTCGCCCAAAAAGTCATCCGTGAAGCCATCGAACGTTTCGGCCGCGTCGACACCCTGATCAACAACGCCGGGATCTTCGTTGCCAAACCCTTCACCCAATACACCGCTGAAGACTACGCCAACGTCCTGTCGGTGAACCTGAACGGGTTCTTCTACATCACCCAACTCGCCATCGCCGAGATGGAAAAACAAGGCAGCGGCCACGTCGTCAACATCACCACCAGCCTGGTCGACCACGCCATCGACGGCGTCCCGTCGGTGCTGGCTTCCCTGACCAAAGGTGGCCTGAATGCCGCGACCAAATCCCTGGCCATCGAATACGCCAAACGCGGCATCCGCGTGAACGCCGTATCCCCAGGCATCATCAAGACCCCGATGCACGGCGAAGAAACCCACGCCGCCCTCGGCGCCCTGCACCCGGTCGGCCACATGGGCGAAATCGGCGACATCGCCCAGGCAGTCGTCTACCTGGACAGCGCCAACTTCGTCACCGGCGAAATCCTCCACGTCGACGGTGGCCAGAGCGCGGGTCACTGACACCTGATTTGCACACCGCAAACAACAAAGCCCTCGTAGCGATACGAGGGCTTCGTTTTGCAGGGTCGAAAAATCATCCGCTAGCGTGTCCGGGAAATGCCGTGATTCAGCCAATCGGATCGAGCTGATCCAGTGCGCGGTTCACCGAGATTTCCGCCAGCATGATGATCTGGTGAATGCCCAGCAGAGAATTACGACTCGGCCCCGTTTCGCGGTCGGCAATGTCCATGGTGATGACGCTCGCGGACGCCAATGATTCGCTGACGCAGCCGAGCAGGGTTTGCACGTCGATGTCCGGGTTGACGGCGTACATCGAGCAGGGGGTGCGGGGGGTGGATTTGGTGTCGGCTAGGAAGGCTTGGTGTTCTTCGTCGAGGTGGTTGGAGTTTTGGGTTTCGGGGCTTGCGTGGCTGGATTTGTTGTTTGTTTCTGGGGGATTTGGAGTGACCTTAGGCATGGCGTTGTTCCCTATTGGGTGCCAACCTCCTCGCTGCTAAACGACAAGGGTGGCAGCTGCACGCAGGTTAGCAGACCGGGGAACATCGCAAAGCCGGCGCGCCCTAGGGCGCCCTACGTACAGCCACCATCAAACGCAGGCAGAATCACCTGTGTGATAGATGCACGTGCAACGGATGAACCGCGAGCTGCTAAACCCGGCCACTGAACACCAGTGGCAGGTCAACGATAAAACCCACGGTAAAGCCTCACAAGCCGGCGGATTCTGGCGTAACCGTAGGCAGCGCCGCAAGGTTTTGTAGCTTTCAGGAAGTGACGCGCAGCGTGATTAAACAAACGCCAAACATCCGACAAACAAATCCGTCAGCGGAGTATTTCCATAGAGCGAAGGGGAAATTTCCGACGGTTCTCTTACACCAGCGCCCATTGCTGCTGACGTTTCCAATCATTTGGAAAGCCCATCACCGTCAAGTTCCCCGCTTCTCTTGATCCATCAATTCGCGTGACCACTTCCGGAAAAATCCGGCACTGCGAAAAATTGAAATATCGTTGCGACGACTTGCTAATCCAAGTGAGCGCTTGCCGGTATAAGATGTTCATCAACCGCTCACCATCGAGGCTGCCATGACCGGGATATCCCTGAACCTGCCAGAAGACCTTTCGAACTCGCTCTCCGATCTGGCTAAGACGAATGGCCAAACCGTGAGCTATCTGGCGATGGATGTGCTTCGCGACTACATCGAGCACGAGAGAGCTTTGACTGCGCAGATTGAACGGGCGGTTGAAGAGGCTGATGAAGGTAAATTCGCCACCGATGACCAAGTTGCGGCAATGCGCGCCCGCCGCTGGGACAAAAATGCGGGTTGAGTGGCTTGAAAAAGCCCTCAAAAACCTGGAAGACGAAGCTAGTTACATAGCCCTTGAAAACCCCAAGGCTGCTGATGATTTCTCAGATGCAATTTTCGCCAGCGTAGACAAGCTGGCCCAATTTCCAGCCATGGGCCGTGAGGGTCGAGTCAAAGATACGCGTGAATGGGCAGTGCCCAACTGGTCCTATCTCATTCCCTATCGAGTACGTGGTGATCGCCTCCAAATCCTCGGTGTGTTTCACACACGGCAACGCCCTCGCACCAAGTGGTGAAGGCGCGTAAAAACGCTCTGGTCAGAATGAAATGCCTCTTCCTGCCGTCCGATGCGTAGTGGCCGAATTGCCAAGACTTCCCTAAACGGATCTATTTTCCTGACTAAAGTTGGGGGGCTGCGCGCAGTGGTGATAGCGTTTAACACAACATTTACCCACAAATGCTTCGGTTTTGAGCCTGTACCCACACCAAGGAAAACCCGTAATGGATCTACACCACGAGTTCGAGAGCAGCAAATTCTTCCACCGCGCGCGTATCGATCGACGTGCCGCCTGGTCACTAGATAGTCGTTGGGTCTGACGGCCTCATCGCGAGCAGGCTCGCTCCCACGGGTTTCAGTGTGTGGACAAAAAGTGGACGTTCCAGATACAACAAAGCCCCTACATTTCTGCAGGGGCTTTGTTTTTTATGATGCGGCACCAGGAGTCGAATATAAATCTAATTTATTGTTTTTATTTGATATTTATAATGTTTCTGAAATTTCTACCTCTAAATTTATCCTGAGATCTAGAACATCTCTCTCACTCGAAGAGTGCGATGCCAGCTGCGCCTTTGCTAGCTGCTTGCAAGGTAGACCAAGCTTTAGCTACTGTCTGGCAAGTGGCCAGCTCCTTGGGTCATGTAACCCTTAGCAGCGGCGAGGCTTGATTAGCATGGATGCAAATAATCCGCTTAAGCGATTAAGCTCATTAATATCAGCCTCTTACACATCGATAGCTCTAATTTTGTTGATTGCTAACTGACTGTTTTATGTCAGGGACTAGATGTGTCTGATATCTAATTGCGGGGCAATTTATTTTAATACAAGGATAGGTTTATGAAAGTAGTAAGGATCGAAGTTAATAATTTTCGCTTGCTGAAGAAGTTCTCTCTTGACCTTGAGAGCAATCTTTCTCTGGTGTTGGGTAAAAATAATAGCGGAAAGACTTCGCTGCTCTCTGCATTAGAGAAGTTTATAAATTCTTCTGAAAAGCGTCAAATTGTTTTTGACGATTTCAACGTCGATTTAAAAGCAGCCTTAATTAAATTGGTGAGTGGGGCTGACCCGATAGGTCCAGAGAATGCCTATACCCCCTTGGGTATAACGTTGAAGTTATATATTGAGTACGATGGTATCGATAATTTGTCACCAGTAAGCCAGTTAATAATGAGCTTGGATCCTGATGATAATCATATAGTGCTTGGGTTTGAGTATCTGGTTAGCTATCCGCAGTTAACGGCGATGCGGAATGATTACAATGATGTAAAAGAAAAATATGACAACGATTCGAGTTTGTTTCTTAAGGAAAATCAGCATATTTACTTTGATCAAGTCAGGAAGAAAAGTTTTTCCTATAGTGATCCGGATGTGTTCACAGACTTGACTAAAGAAAATATTAGTTTGGCTGATGTTATTTCATTTAGATCTATCGGTGCGAAGCGGAGTGTTACGAATAAAGATAATGATAAAACACTCTCTTCTCAGACTGCAATCATATACAAAAAGACATCTGAGAACCAAGAGCAGCAAGAGGCTGTCGAGGGCTTTAAGAAGCAACTGCGTTCGACTGATAAGGAGCTGAGCGAAATATATCAGGATATGTTTTCTGGATTGTTGGGGAAAGTTGCAAAGTTTGGCGGATCTAGATTGTCCGAGACGCATATTAAGATTGCATCCACCCTGCAGCATCGAGAACTGTTGGATGGAAATACAACTGTGATGTATACCCACGATACCCATGATCTTCCAGAGCACTTTAATGGGCTTGGCTATATGAATCTAATCAGCATGATTTTTGAAATAGAAATGCTGATGACTTCTTTTCGGAGATCTAGTAAAGAAAATCCTGCTGCGATTAATTTACTTTTTATTGAGGAGCCGGAAGCGCATACACATCCTCAGATGCAATATACGTTTATAAAGAATATAAAGTCCCTGTTGAAAGAAAGCAGGATGAGAGAAGATGGAGTGGAGATTCATCTTCAAACGATTATCAGCACTCACTCATCTCATATCGTGGCAGAGTGTGACTTCGACGATATCAAGTATTTGAGGAAGTCACCTCTTGCTAACAGTGTGGACGCAAAAAATCTTAAGGCGCTCAAGTCGGAGTATTCGTCCGATGATGTGAATGACAATGCCCAGGCTGAACTCCACTACAAATTCCTTAAGCAATATCTTACGTTGAACCGCGCCGAGCTATTTTTTGCTGATAAAGCAATACTTATTGAGGGTGATACTGAGAAAATTCTTCTGCCAGCAATGATGAGAAAGTTTGATCAAGAGACTCCTGATGCTGGCGCTATACCTCTACTTTCACAGAATATTTCAATTGTGGAGGTAGGAGCACATGCTCAAATTTTTGAAAAGTTTATCCATTTTATTGGTATTAAAGCTTTAATTTTGACTGATATAGATAGCGGGATTAAAGAATTGCTTTTTGAAAAGGATGGAGTTACTCCCCAGCTATACAAAAAAGGCACTCAGAAAATAGAGACTATAAAATGTCGTCCTGATGACCCCGCGGCAGACCATACAGCTAATGGATCGTTAATATTTTATCACGGCAAGGTCAGAGAGGATTTGGGCTACTTTACCTCCCTTAATATTGAAGGTAAGGCTTTATCTAAAGTCGGAGGCGAATGGAAGGTCGATGTCGATGGCTGTATTTTTCTAGCATATCAAACTAAAGACGATGGCTATCATGGAAGAAGCTTCGAAGATGCATTCTTTTCGCTAAACAAAGCACTACTTGGAACTGACTCTGAAAAATTTCCATCTCTAACGCCTAAGTGGTTCAACAAATATATAAATGGCGAGTGCGATGCATTTGAGTTTGCAGAGAAGGCAGTTGGCAAAAAGCCTTCGTTAGCGATTGAAATCTTGCTTAATAGTATACCTGATAAAAAATCTGACTTTTCCAATTGGAAGACTCCTCACTATATCCAAGAGGGCCTGGGATGGTTGCGCAAATGAAGAACTTAGAGGAGGTTAGTGACGAGGCGAAAAAGATTCTTGATACTATCTGTGAGGGTAAGAGTTTTTTACTGAGTGGCGGTGCTGGAAGTGGTAAAACCTACTCTTTGGTAGAAGTTATAACGAATCTGGTTACCCTCAAGCCTTTGGCACGCGTAGCGTGTATTACCTACACTAACGCCGCGGTGCGGGAGATTGAGGGCAGAGCCAGCCATCCAAATCTGCACGTTTCTACGATTCATGACTTTCTCTGGGGAGTAATAAAACATTTTCAAGTAGAACTAAAGGAGGTTTTGTTAGCGCTGATTAATGATGACGAAATATTAGGTTTTAAAGTTTTAGATGGCAACGGCGAGCCAGAAAAGTTAGATGCTATTGAGGGGGATGTTAGGTATAAGGAGTACGTAAAATTTAGGGAGGGGGTAATTTCACATGATGAAGTTATTGTACTTGCTAACGAGATGTTTAAAAGATACGACAAACTATGCCGAATACTGAAAGATTGTTATCCATATATCATGGTGGATGAGTATCAAGATACTCAGGCGGAAGTTGTAGATATACTTCTTACGCAGTTGACTAGAGTTGGCGATCCAAATGTTATTGGTTTTTTTGGCGATGCAATGCAGGCAATTTATGATGAAGGCATTGGTGATTTAGATGCTTACAAAGGGGAGGGGGTTGGGCAGGTTAGAGAAATAAAGAAAGAAGAAAATCGAAGAAATCCAAAAAATGTAATCGATTTGGCAAACAAACTTAGGAATGATGGGCTTTTCCAAGTTCCTTCTAAAGATTTAAATGCTCCCAATATGACCAGCGGTGGGGGTGTAAAAGATGGTCATATACAATTTCTATATTCATCCAATGATGACGTTAATATTGTAAAAGAATATTTGGGTTGGGAGTTCTCCGAGTCATCAGGCGCTAAGGAACTCAATCTCACTCATAACCTTATCGCTGCCAAAGCAGGGTTTAGTGAGTTGATGAGGATTTATGATGGCGATAAGATTTTAGAGTATGTCCGTCGGATCAAAAGTTATATTAAGAAAAAGGAGCCTGCTTTTAACTCCGAGGGAAAATCGTTCGGAGAAGTATTGGCCGAGTTGAAGTATCAAAAGACAGGTAAAGCCTTAAAAGAAGTTGATCCCACAGACGGCATGGCCATATATATTACAGAACACCAAGCTATATATGATCGAGCGCTAGATTTCCCATATGGTGAGCTGGCTTCTTTATATATTGACAAAGACCAGCTTATAGACGATCAGAAATCTGATCGAAGTGAGCTGGGGCGTGGCGGTGGTAATAGAGATGACCTGATAAAACATTTATTTAAAATACAAAAAAATGTCCAGCTTTACTTGGATGGAAATTTTAATGAGTTTCTTCGCGTAACTGAGCATGCGGTCACATCTAAGAGTGATAAAGTTAGACTGAAGGAGAGGATTGTCAATTTATCGAAAATCGATGATAAAACAGTACAGCAAGTTATCGATGAGGCAAATGTAAATGGCCTTGTTAGGGTTGACGATCGCCTTCAATCATTTATCGAGTCGAAACGTTATATTTATAACCAAGTGGCTGCGCTCCCATTCTCTCAATTTCAGAAATTATTTGAATATCTTGAAGGATTCACACCATTCTCTACTCAGCATAAAACCAAAGGTCGAGAATTTCCTGATGTTCTGGTTGTTCTGAATAATGGGCGGTGGAACTCCTATAACTTTGATTATTTGTTTACTGATCGTATGGATAAAGAAAGTGTGGTGAATAGGACGCGTAAAATTCTCTACGTATGCTGTACCCGTGCAAAATCAAATTTGGCTTTATTTTATCACTCGCCATCTGACGCAGTTGTTGAAAAAGCGAAGGACTGGTTCGGCCATGAGAACGTAAAAAATCTAGATTAGCTTCCGGTGCTGGAAGGCAGTGCCTGATACTATCTGGAAATCTGGATAAGTCAGGCAGTGCTAATGAAGTTCAGATGCATATTTAATTGGTGACGCTTTTAGTTAATTCTTAACGTTTAAATGCTGTAGTTGTAGTGTGTTCCAGTATCGTAATCGTACAGAGAAATATTTTTTCCATTTATGGTTCCGCTAAAATATTTTTTTGTGTCGTAGTCATAGCCATCAAATTTCTTTCCGTTCATTTTGAGATTTACATGTTTTGAATTGTTGTAGTCATAGAAGTCTAGTGAGTTGTTGCTGCTTCCAGAAAAGAAGCTAGATGTTGTATAGTCATACCCTTCAACTTTTCCGTTTGAAATGCTAGCTGAAATATTCCTATGGCATGAAGTCGAATAGTCGTAAATAGAACTTATTTTTTTCTGATTTTTGGCAGCGCCGACTATGGCGGCGACCCTAGCTCGCGTTGTTTCTTTCATGTGTCAAATCTCCATTTTTTACTTAATCGCATAGCAATTAACTCTGCAGTCAGCTTATAGTAATAACGCGTGGACGCGGCTCGATGTCGTATTTTCCTGCACAAAAACCATAGCACATGCTTTCTTTGCCACGTCCATGGATTGTCTCGGTTCCAGCGCACAGCTATAGCTGCTTGGATGGCTTTTGCTTGGTGTAGGTGGCGCTGACGTGTCGTTTGCGATCCGCTCATGACTCCCGCGAGGAATACCTCCATATCGAATGGCTTGCTCATGCTCGGCCACCGATGTAAGCCGAAACTACGTCGATACGACCGTGCCCCAGCTCATAGCTGATTTGTGCGCGTGCCTCCTGATCGAGGTGTTGGTCGAGCTGGTAGCAACTACCTCCTTTGATTGGCGCAAGTTGGTTTGTAATCTGCTCATACCGTTCGCATGCGTAGGCCGCACGCAATTCGTGGAATCCCTTGAGGTTGTACGCGTGAAGGATGTCCCGTGCAGGGCGGATGATTCGCTGGTGAAAGTCTAGGTAGCTTTCGTTCGGTGCAAGTAAGTTGCCGCTTCCGACGGGAGAGACCTGCTCTGCGTACTTGAGCGCTTCACGAATATGGTTATCCACCCAGATCCAACGAGACGCCGACGCACCTGAGCGGCCACCTTTGGTGCCATCTTGAATGTTGATCTTGTCGTATCGTTCGGCTTCCCTTCGCAGTCGAGGAAGATCAGCCAAAATGGCCTCTCGCAAGCGCATGCCGGTTGCTCGCGCCAGCTGAGCGATGGCCGCGGCGCGCGGCTGCAGATGTTCGGATAGGATGTTGACGATACGTTTTACGTGATCGCGGTCCTGGCCTTGCGGCGGCATGGTGCGGACGCTGGTGCGCTGCTTCCCAAGCGCCTTGCTCGGACTCGCCACCCTTACATACTGATCACCACGCAGCGCTGCCAAGGTTCGGTTGACGCTGGACAATCGGTTTTGCGCAGTCGCGATGGCAAGCTCACCATGTTCAACTTGCTGGCGCAGATACCCGGCGTAGTCCAGCAAGGTCTGCCGGTCGATTTTCCTCGCATCGTTGAATCCCGGCCCATCTTCGGACCGACACCAGCGCACAAACGCTTGCCAGCGATCGGTGTGTGCTTTGACAGTCCCGTAATGCCCACCGCCGAACATGTCTTTCAACGCTTGCGGCCCGGCGTAGCTCAGCTGTCGTCCATACCCAAAATTGCGCCCATCCCGTTTACCGACCAACGCCATGATCAAACTCCTCTCGAAGTCAAAACGTTGAAGATTTTCCCCACGTCATCCCGCCAAGAATGTTGAGTGTTATCAGGGATCAAGGCCCCTGCGACCTGTGAGGGTTGTCCACTAACGCGGGACTTGCGGCTCCTTACGACCGGGAGCTTGGGCATCTCATGATCTGACCTCCTGAGCACTTCCGAAGAAGTGGGCGGGTGGAGGCTGCACTGGCTGACGAGATCAGCGCCGCGAGATCCTGAGTCGGGTGAAGGCAGTGATGAGATGACCGGGGCATGCCTGACTGTCAGTCAGGTGCAACCCATTCCTTGGGCTGCGGCACCATCATCTGCATTGCTGTTGCTGGTGACCTCGGTGTTTGTCACGCCGATTGTCACAAGGGGGAATGCCGCAAAGCCTTGTACGAGTTGGGCTGCAGCAGCGGTAGGAGCGCCCGTCTCTTTCCGGGAGAAAGAGACGGGCGCGGGTTGGCGCAATGAAATGGCCAAGCGAATAGGTTGCTGCAGGGCAGCTATAAAAGGGTATGAGTTGCCGCAGTGGCACTCTGGTAGAAGTAGGCATCCATCACATCGCTGTGACCGTGCGAGCCGCCGGACGCTAATCGCACTTTGGGAGAACCACCACGGTGTGGCTTAGCCTTAAAGGTTCTGGCTACCTGGGTTGCTGTCAACGACAGCGCTTTGCCCGATCTTTTCTACGCCTGTGGATAATTCGGGTCAAGACTCGAATTTTCGGGAGTTCTGCGGCTGTGGATGAAATTATCCACCGGTGGAAATCCGTGGTTTTCCACAGACAGTTGCGTGGGCTTTAGATTTTTTAAGTGAGGTCCATCCAAACAGGGCGGCTTTGCAGCCCTGTTTGGATGGACCCGCGTGGACAAGAGGATCACTGAGATATAAAGACCGAGCGCTTACTCAGTTGCGCCACGTTTTGCTTTTAAGCGAGTGACGTTCGGTCCGGTCTGGTTCGCGAATTCGTGGGGGGTGACATGCTCCTGTCGATTCGTCTCAAGGTACCGGCTCCACCAGTTCATGATCAATCTGCGCTCCTCAATGAATTCGGCCTTGTGGATGTAAGCAGCGCGGACGTTGTTGCGTTCTTTGTGGCTCATCTGCCGTTCAATGGCTGTCTCCGACCACAATCCTGACTCGATCAGTGCGCTGCAGGCCATCGAGCGGAAGCCATGGCCACAGATTTCGGTTTTGGTGTCGTAACCCATATTTCGAAGCGCGCTGTTCACCGTGTTTTCAGACATCGGTTTCGACGGGTTGGCATCGCCTGCAAATACCAGGTCGAATTCGCCGGTGAGGGTGCGGATCTGTTCAAGCAGGGTCACGGCTTGCGGCGATAAGGGTACAAGGTGGATGTCCCCGGCCATCTTCGTACCTCTTGTTGAAAAGGGTACTCCGTCCAACGCGGGTCGAGTGTCCGGTATCTCCCAGGTGCCGCGCTTGAGGTCGAACTCGCTCCAGCGGGCGAAGCGTAGTTCGCTGGAGCGGACAAACACATGTAGCGAGAGCATGACTGTCAGCCGAGTCAGCGTTCGTCCTTTGTAGGTGTCGATGCGCTCCTGCAATTCGGGCAGACGCGATAAGGGTAAAGCTGGGCGGTGAACTACCCTCGGGGCTTTGATCAAACCTTCAAGATCGGAGGCAGGGTTTGCCGCGATCTGTCGAGCACGTTTCGCCTCGCGCATGATGCTTTGCAGGTAGTTTTGTACCCTTAAGGCGACGTCAATCGTGCCGCGCTTCTGGATTGCTTCCAGAGGTTGCATCAAGTCGTGAGTGTCTAGGTCGACAATAGCGCGATCACCGATCAGTGGAAAAACATGGGTTTTTAGACGGCTCAGGACCGTCTTGGCATGGCCTGGAGCCCATTTGGCAGACATCGCTTTGTGCCAGTCCAAGGCTGCGCTCTCAAAGGTTCGGCCTCGGATTGTGGCTTGCGTCTTGGCTTGGTGTTTGGACTCGATGGGGTCGATGCCTTCCGCCAGCATGCGCTTGACCTCCAGGCGCCTCTTGCGCGCATCGGCGAGGCCGACCACGGGGTAGTTGCCAAACGAGGTCAGTCCTTCACGTCCATCAGGTTTTACATACCTGAAACGCCAGCCTTTGCGGCCATTGGGTTGGACTAAAAGGTAGAGGCCGTCACCGTCGAAAAGCTTGTAGGCGCGGTCGGTGGGCTTGGCTGAACGGCAAGCCGAGTCGGAGAGTGGAGCAGTGGTGCGCGACATAAGGGTACTCCTCCCTTTATCGAATGACCTTACCCCTATCTTTATCCTTAAAACGGCTGGTATCCATAAGATTTTGGCGGAATCCGACGGAACGCCAAAACGAAAAAACCCGCCAGAAGGCGGGTTTTTCTGGGGTTCTAGAGATTTTGAAAGCCTTCTCTGGAACCTTGGATGGTGCCGGCACCAGGAGTCGAACCCGGGACCTACTGATTACAAGTCAGTTGCTCTACCAACTGAGCTATACCGGCGTGTTAGGGCGACGATTATAGCGATTGGGTTGGTTCTGTAAACCCCTGAATTCAGACTATTTTTACGCGCTCGCCAGACCCGCCCCGCAGACGCTTCCACGGGGCTGGGCGGGGTGGGGTTATACGCCGTTTCGGACGGCGTTGATCAGGTCCTGGCTCAGGACCTGGGCGGGGGCGACCTGGACGCTTTGGGTGTAGAACGGCGGCAGGTTCTGGGCCAGGGTCGAGAGTGCCTGGGCCGTGGTGTTGCCCGGTAGCAGCACGTATTGCAGGTTGGACGGGTAGCTCTGTGGCACCGGGCCTTCCATGGTGGAGCCGTAGGCGCCGAAGGTCATGACGGCTTGCGGCGTGGTCGGGTCGGGGGCGTAGAGGAAGACGAAGGTGCCGTATTTGGGGTGGGTCAGGTAGTGCCCGGCTTCGGCGCGGACGGCCGGGTCGGGGTCATTCATCAGGGTCCAGCGCATGACGGCGTAGTTGCGGGTGGTTTCCATGAAAGCGGTACGAATCGGCGACTGGTCTTCCGCACCGCCCAGGCACGCCAGCAGGTTGCCGAAGGGGTCGATCAGCGCGACCGCATTGAACACCCGGCTTTGCTGCGCCGTTTTCAGCAGGGGCGCGGCGAGTTCTACGCCCGGGTCGCGGGGGTTGGCCGATTGCACGGTCAGGGCGAACGGGCTGAGCGCGGTGAGTGCCTGGCGCACTTTGCTGTTGGCGGGCAGGGTGGCCGGGTTTTGCAGTTGCTCCGGTGGCAGGCCGCTGTTGTTGCTGGCGTCGCGTACGGTGTTGACGCTGGCGGAGAAGATCGAGCTGCAGAGGAAATACGCCGCCGAGTCGATGCTCTCGCCGCCGAACACCGGGCGGGTCGAGCCTTGGTAGGGGCGGCTCACCGGCGCCGCAACGGCGTAGTAAGCCCAGGTGCCCTGGGCTTGCTGGCGGATTGTCGGTGGCAATGACGGAAAGTTGAACTGGCTGTTGTAGTTGATGCCGGCGTAGTCATCGATCGCGCTGACGGCGACGTTGAATCCGGCGGTCAGCAGCGAACCGGCGCACATGGCGCAGGGGTCCAGCGTGGTGACCACGGTCAACTGATCGGGTGCGGGCAGGTTCAGGCGCACCGCATTCTTGTAATACCAGTCCACCAATTGTCGTTCGCCATGGGCGGTCGGGTCGTGGGGCAGAAACCAGGTGGTGGCGTTGCCGGGAAAAGGCATCAGCACGTTGTTGTGCAAAGCGGCGATGAGCTCGCCGGTTGCGTTGTTGATGATGGCGCCGCCCACGGCGAAGGTCTGTTGCAGCGCCGCGTAAATGGCTTGATTGGCGACGGTATCGACGGCTTCCTGCGCACTGTTCAATGTGCTCATGATTGCTTAGCTCCTTGCTGGTCCCTGAGGTCAGAGAATTCTGACGCCTGGCAAAGATAGTCGAGGATTTTCCGGGTGTTTATGTTGTTTTGGCTTAACGCTTATGCACAACGGGCTGCCTGATGCACTTGACGCGGCGCAAAAATGTGGATCCGTTCTCATTTGGCCGCAAATACCTGTTTTTGTGGTTTTTTCTACCTGTGTACGAAAATTGAACAAATTGGTTTCAAGCCTGAAACAGCTGTAAATATTGGATCCATGATATTTCATCAACAGAGTTATCCACAGGCTGCGACGGCTTGATCGCGCTCCGCGAGCATCAGTAAATTACGCGGCGTCAGCGCTGTTTCGCAGAAGGTGCCGAGGCGAAGGGTGTAGCCCTGCTCGGTGAGGAATAGTGCTCGATCTAGCACCAGCCAAAGCTCTAGTGGGCGTCGGAAAAGTCCGCGAAGTAGCTCCAGATTGCGCACTTCTGCCAGCCGCTGCCATCCAGCCGCCTCGAGGGCTGACCAGTCCTGCGTACCGATTGTGGATAACTCCTTGAGCGCGGCCAAATGATGGCAATAGTCGGCAAAGGGTTTGTCCAGCCAGGCGCTGGGCAGCGACGGCGTGGGCAGGTACTCATCGACGCCTCGCAGTTGCCGTTGCAACAGGTCGAATGCCAGACGCCGGGCCATTGAGAGGTCGCGCTGGCGTCGCACGCGAGCGCCCGCCGTAACGGTTTCACTCATCGGCAGAGACAGGTCGTCGAGACTCAGCTGTAGCTTGGAGCGAGCCGCCACCGAGGAAACCGGCTGATAGTGCGTCAGATCGATCCGGTTGTAGCAACACGGCGCGACGGCCATTTGCTTGCAGCCTGCGGCGCTGGCGAGCTGGATCAGGCGCACGTGCAAGTCGCCACAGGCGTGCAGGGCCACGGGCGTGTGTACGGAGCTCAGTAATGAGGTGGCATCGGGCGCCAGCACATCCTGCTCGACATGCTGCGCCGGCAACTGATGACGCAGGCTGAGCGCCTGGCCGGCCGCCACCAGCGCCGGGTCGTGTTCAAGGCAGGTGAGTTGCTGGTCGGTCTGCAGCAGCCGTCGTCCCAGGTGACCCTTGCCGGAACACCAGTCCAGCCAGTGCGTGGGCGACCTGGCGAACGATAGGCGGCTGGCAAACGCTTCGATCTGTTGCCACTTGCGCCCCGGCACGTCGACGTTCAACCGGTGCCCGGCGGCTTCCAGTGCATGCGCGGGCAATGGTCCTACCGCGCTCAATGCAACAGACCGCGCCGCCAATGAGGCAAACGGCTCCGGCGCATCCAGCAGCGCCGGTTGGTTATGTGCGTTTTCCGCGTCTTCCAGCGAGCGGCTGCGTAGCCATGAAGCCAGCTCGGGGTAGGACGCTTCCCAGGGAAGGTGCAGATGAGTAAACGGTCGAGGTTTCCACAGCGCCTGGTGTTCGATCAGGAATGCGTCCAGCGCCTGGAATCGGGCGAGCAGGGCCTCGCCCGTCAGCACACCGGCATCAACGCCCCTGGCAGGCATCGACGCGCAACCAGCGCTCCAGCAGCTTGAAGCCGCGCACCAGCACGTAAGCCATCAGCAGGTAGAACATGCCGGCGGCGAAGAAGATTTCCACCGGCAAATACGTCCGGGCGATGATGGTGCGGGCCATGCCGGTCAGCTCCAGCAGGGTCACCGTGCTGGCCAGGGCGCTGGCCTTGAGCATCAGGATCACTTCGTTGCTGTAGGCCGGCAGGCCGATGCGCGCGGCACGGGGCAGGATGATGTAGAACAGCGCCTTGTTCCGGGACATGCCCAGCGCCCGCGCGGCTTCGATCTCGCCCGGTGGAATGGCCTGGATTGCACCGCGCAGGATCTCAGCGATATAGGCGGCGGTGTGCAGGGTCATGGTGACCGTGGCGCACCAGAACGGATCGCGCAGGTACGGCCACAACACGCTGTTGCGGACCGCATCGAACTGCGCCAGGCCGTAGTAGACCAGGAACAGTTGAACCAGCAGCGGCGTGCCTCGGAAAAAGAAGATGTAGCCGTAGGGAAATGCCCGCACCCACCACAGGCGCGACGAGCGTGCGATGCCCAATGGAATCGCCAGCAGCAGACCGGCGATCACGGCGATGGCGACCAGTTCCAGGGTCAGTGTGGCGCCCTGGGCCAGTTTCGGCAGCCACTTGATGATGACTTCCCAGTTCATTGGGTGCTCCTGGCGAAGCCGCGAGCGGCGCGTTTTTCCATGAAGTACATGCCGGTCATGGCCAGAACGGTCAAGCCCAGGTACATGAACGCCGCCACCATATAGAAGGTGAACGGCTGCTTGGAGACGGTCACGCCGATCTGCGCGTGGCGCATGATTTCTTCCAGGCCGATCACCGACACCAGCGCGGTGTCCTTCATCAGGATCATGAACAGGTTGCCCAGGCCGGGCAGGGCGATGCGCCACATCTGCGGCATGATCAACCGGGTGAAGATCCGCCACTTCGACAGGCCCAGGGCCACGCCGGCCTCACGATGGCCCTTGGGAATGGCGAGGATGGCGCCGCGGAACACTTCCGTGGCGTAGGCGCCGAAGCACAGCCCCAGCGCAATCACGCCGGCGGCGAAGGCATTGAGTTCAAGGTCGGGCTTGCCGAAGAACTCGCCCAGGGCACGCATCAGGTTGACCGTGCCGAAGTAGATCAGCAGCACCCAGAGCAATTCCGGGATGCCGCGAACCAGTGTCGAATAGGTGCCGCCAAGCCATTGCAGCGGCTTGTACGGGGAAGTCTTGGCCAGGGCGCCGAGCAAACCCAGCACCAGTCCCAGGCACAGGGCCGAGAGCGCCAGTTTCACAGTCATCAGCGCACCGGCGGCGAGCGCCGGGCCGAATCCGTAGAGGTCGATAATCATGGATTTCTTTTCAAATCGCGGCAGGCAAGGCCGGGGACCGGCGACGTCGCAGGACGGCGCCGGTCCGGCACGTCAGGATCAGTAGATGCTGAACGGGAAGTACTTGTCGTTGATCTTCTTGTAGGTGCCGTCAGCAACGATTTCTTTCAGTGCAACGTTCAGCTTCTCGCGGATCGGGTCGCCTTTGCGTACAGCGATACCGATCTTGTCGCTTTCTTCCACCGGGTCGCCCTTGAATTCGTACGACTTGCCGGCGTCGCTTTTCAGCCACTCGTAGTTGACGTACTTGTCGGCCAGGATCCCGTCGACGCGGCCAGCCGTCAGGTCGAGGTAGGCGTTTTCCTGGGTGTCGTAGAGTTTCACTTCGACGCCCGGCATGTTGTCTTCCATCCAGGTGCCGGCGAGGGTCGCACGTTGGGCGCCGATCACTTTACCCTTGAGGGCGTCCTTGTCGGTCTTGAAGTCAGCGTCTTTCTTGGCGATGAACTGCAGCTTGTTCGAGTAGTACGGGTCGGTGAAATCCACCGCCTGCTTGCGCTCGTCGGTGATCGACATCGAGGAGATCAGGAAGTCGAACTTCTTGGCGTTCAGGGCCGGGATGATGCCGTCCCAGTCGGACGTGACCACGGTGCAATCGACTTTCATCTTGGCGCACAGGGCGTCGCCGATTTCCTTGTCGAAACCGACGACGTTGCCGCTGGCGTCTTTATTGTTGAACGGCGGGTAAGCCGCTTCGATGCCCATCTTCAAGGTTTCGGCCATGGCGCCGGCGCTGAAGGCCAGAGTGACGGCGGCGGCCAGGAAGACCTTCTTGTAGTTCTGCATGCGGGTAGCTCCGTTAGCGGTTGCTGGACATGAATTGTTTGCAGCGCGCCGAAAGCGGGTTTTCGAACACCTGCTGTGGCGATCCTTGCTCTTCTACCAGGCCCTGGTGGAGGAACACCACTTCACTGGACACCTGGCGGGCGAAGCCCATTTCGTGGGTGACCAGCAGCATGGTGCGGCCTTCTTCGGCCAGTGCGCGGATGACATTAAGTACTTCCTGGACCATTTCCGGGTCAAGGGCGGAGGTGGGTTCGTCGAACAGGATCACCTTGGGCTGCATCGCCAGCGTGCGGGCGATGGCGGCGCGTTGCTGCTGGCCACCGGAGAGTTGGGCCGGATAGGCGTGGCGCTTGTCGGCGATGCCGACCTTGGCCAGCAGGGCTTCGGCGACCTCGATGGCTTCGGCCTTGCTCTGGCCCAATACGCGGCGCGGGGCTTCGATGATGTTGTCGAGCACGCTCATGTGCGGCCACAGATTAAAGTTTTGAAACACAAAACCAATCTCGCTGCGCAGACGGTTGATCTGTTTGGCGTCGGCGGCGACCAGTTCGCCATTTTTGGCGGCTTTAAGCTTGAGTTCTTCGCCGGCGACCAGGATCTGGCCCTGGTGCGGATTTTCCAGCAGGTTGATGCAGCGCAGGAACGTGGACTTGCCGGAACCGGAGGAACCCAGGATCGAGATCACATCGCCGTCGCGGGCGGTCAGCGATATGCCCTTGAGCACCTCGAGCTGTCCGTAGCGTTTGTGCAAGTTGCGGATTTCAAGCGCGGGCGTGGCCTCAGCCATGTGCGTTCCTCATAGTGTGTTGCGCTCCTGCTGTTGGCGGGCCTTCCTGACGAGGCGGCCAACCTAGCATAGCGTCTGAATGCCAGCCAACAGCGCCACGGGCAGTAAACGGGCGGTCTGCGGCAGGTTGTCGCATCGGCACAGCAGACTGTCGCGCTGCTATCAACCGAACAGCCGTTTGAAGCCCGCACTCAAATGAAAAGCCAGATGAAAAGCGCGGCGGCGTTCGCAAAAGGGGCGCGATGTTGCCAGCTTTGGCGGGGTGTTGGAAGCGCTAACCGGCCAAACGTTATCGATCCGCACTTTTATTGTGCGTCCAGCCTTTTTTCAGTGTGTTTCTGGTGCGCAGATTCGTTCCCAAAGTGAGTCGCAGGGTAACGTTCTGGCAAAATGCCATTAATCTCAATGGGTTGCGATGACTGTCCGGTCGCGCTGGAGGCCCCGTGCTTGAAGACTGTGAAACATTTTGGCGCAATATTTGCGTGCAGAATCCGGAACGCCCTGTTGGTTTCTTTTTACGAGAAGGAAGACCAGGCCGGGCAGATGCACATCGCTTTCCTTTACAAAGGTAGTTTCAATGAGCAGTACCCCAAGCTCCAACGGCCTCGAACAGGGGCTCAAACCGCGTCATGTGACCATGCTGTCGATCGCCGGGGTTATCGGTGCCGGCCTGTTCGTCGGCTCCGGCCACGCCATCGCCGCCGCTGGACCAGCCGTGCTGCTGGCCTATGCCGCCGCCGGCATGCTGGTTGTACTCGTCATGCGTATGCTCGGTGAAATGGCGGTTGCCTCGCCGGACACGGGTTCCTTTTCGACCTACGCCGATCGCGCGATCGGTCACTGGGCCGGCTTCACCATCGGCTGGCTCTACTGGTGGTTCTGGGTGCTGGTCATCCCGCTGGAGGCCAACGCCGCCGCGACCATCCTGCATGCCTGGTTCCCCGGCGTGGACATCTGGGCGTTCGCCTTGGTCATCACGCTGCTGTTGACGGTGACCAACCTGTTCAGCGTGAAAAACTACGGTGAGTTCGAATTCTGGTTCGCCCTGCTCAAGGTGGTGGCGATCATCGGTTTCATCATTCTCGGCGTACTGGCGATCTTCGGCTTCCTGCCGGGCAGTCAGGTCAGCGGCGTATCGCACCTGTTCGACACCCAGGGCTTCCTGCCCAACGGCATGGGTGCGGTGCTGGGCGCCATCCTGACCACCATGTTCTCCTTCATGGGCACCGAAATCGTGACCATCGCGGCTGCGGAATCGAAAAACCCTGGCAAGCAAATCTCCAAGGCCACCAACTCGGTGATCTGGCGGATCGGTCTGTTCTACCTCGTGTCGATCTTCATCGTGGTGGCGCTGGTGCCATGGAACGACCCGGTTCTGGCCAGCCTCGGCTCCTACCAGACCGTTCTTGAGCGCATGGGCATCCCTAACGCCAAGATGATCGTCGACATTGTCGTACTGGTTGCTGTGACCAGCTGCCTGAACTCGGCGCTATACACCTCCTCGCGCATGCTCTTTTCCCTGGGCAAGCGCGGCGATGCACCGGCCGTGGCCACCCGCACCAACAACAGCGGCACGCCTTACTGGGCGGTGATGTTGTCCACCGGCGCAGCGTTCCTGGCGACCTTCGCCAACTATGTGGCCCCGGCCGCCGTGTTCGAATTCCTGCTGGCCAGTTCCGGCGCCATTGCGTTGCTGGTGTACCTGGTGATCGCGTTCTCGCAATTGCGCATGCGCAAACAGCGTGTGGCGCGCGGTGAGCAAATTGCCTTCAGCATGTGGCTGTTCCCGGGCCTGACCTACGCGGTGATCATCTTCATCGTCGCGGCCCTGACCATCATGGGCTTCCAGGATGCCCACCGCGTGGAAATCCTCGCGACCGGCCTGTTGAGCCTGTGTGTGGTCGCTGCCGGCATGTTTGTGGCTCGTCGTCGCAAACTGCAGGGAACAGGTGCGGTCGTGCTGAACTGATCCACAGCGCATGACGCAAAACGGCCGCTGTCAGTGATGACAAGCGGCCGTTTTGTTTGGTCTGTTTCGTTGGGTCAGCAAGGGTGCACCCAGTCCTCGGCGCGCAAACCCGGTACCCGTGAAAATTCCCGCAAGTTGTTGGTAATGACGATGAACCCCCGAGAACGCGCATGGCCTGCAATCATGCCGTCATAGGGGCCGATGGGAGTTCCGGCCTTGGCCAGTTCAGATCGAATCATCCCGGTATGGGCCGCCGCGTCGTTGTCGAATGGCAAGACCTCGAGGCGAGCGGCCAATCCCTCAATGACCGAAAGATTTCTTTCCGGCGTTGCCGACTTTTCGGCGCCGTAAACCAGCTCCATAAGCGTGACCGCACTCATGCACATCTGGCCGTCGTGCCTGTTGAAAGCGTCTCTCACCGCTTGAGGTTTGTTCTTGATCGTATAGATGCAGATGTTGGTGTCGAGCATGAACTTGATCATCAGAACGACTCGCGCTCCTGATCGACAGGCTGATCACGATCGGTCATGAAGTCGGTACTTGCGCAGTCGCCAGCAAACCAGCTGTCCCAGGTCTCTTGAGCAGGGGTAATGATTCGAGTCCGGCCGACAGCGATGACGTTGACTCGTTTCACGTCGCTTGGCATGGCAACAGCCTTGGGCAAACGGACAGCCTGGCTGCGATTGCTCATGAAGAGGGTGGTCTGTTCCATGCGTGGCTCCTGTGCTTGCCCAGATGGGCAAAGCATAGGTCGGCATTGGGATATGTCAATGGGATATGCCAGGCTGCTGACGGGAGGTTGTGAAGCACAAACGGCCGCTGTCAGTGATGACAAGCGGCCGTTTTCATTCAGGCGCTTGGTTACTCGCCTTTTTCTTCCCGTGCTTCCAGCGACTGGCGATAAACATCCAGCGCCTGGCCAAAATCACTGATGAACTGCGGCTCGCTGAGCCAGGCCTGCGCAGCCTCGCGGTCCATGCCGTCGGCCCACATGCGGTAGTCGATCAGCATGTCGGCGGCCAGGTGAGTGGCGGCCATGGCTTCGTTGTCGGCGTTTTCCAGGTCGAGCAGTTCAGGGTGATCGTTGATGATCCCGGCGAGGTCGGTCAACAGGACCGAGAGCATGTCACTGCGGCTGGCCGCTTCGGCATCGCGCATTTTACTGAACATCGCCAAGGTGTATTCCGGGATCGGTTCGGCGAGGTGGCCGAGGTCGTCGTCCAGGGCAACGGGTTTTCTACCGACCATGCGGATTTGCTTGGCTTTGGCTTTGGCACGTTTGGCGCGTTTCTGCTGTTTGTTCGGGGAGGCCATGGGAACTCAGTTTTTCTGTTGGGTTTGCGCGGCGATAGCGTCGGACGCTGCCACGTAATCTTTCTGGAACGCCGGGGATTCGATCCAGGCCAGGGCGCCGGCTTCGTCCGCTTCGGTGGACCACTGGCGGTACTCGATCAGCGCCGCCAGGATGAAATCCATCGCGCCTTCCTCGCCTTCCTGTTCGTACACCAGCTCCAGCAGCGGGTCTTCCAGGAACGCTGTGCACATGGCCTGCTGGCTGGTTTTTTCGGCGTCGATCATTTTCTTGAACAGTTCGGTAAGGTCCACCGACTCGAAATCGATGCGGTCGTCGTTCGGGTCCAGCTCGACCGGCGCGGCAGCCCGTTGGGTGCGGTTCTGCTTGGCCTTGGCTTTGGCGCGGGTGGCACGTTTTTGCTGCTTGTTGGCGGAAGCCATGATGTTGATCCGTGGTGCGTTAAAAGGATTCGCCGCGCGGCACCAGCCGCCCCGGTGTCTCAGGGGCCAGCTCGCCGTTTTGCAGCCAGGACAATGCGATGGGCCATAGTGTGGCTTGGTATGCGCTGCGAAAAAAGGCGAAATGTCCGACTTCTTCTTCGCCGATGTCTTCGGGGGCAATGCGCAGGTGGGTGTTCGTGCCGCCGGTGAAGTAGCCGAGCAGGCGCTCGATGGCCGGAATCGTGCCGTAGGGGTCGTCGGTGATGCTGATGGCCAGGGTCTTTGCCGTCATTGTCGCAAACGGCAAGGCACCGGCACTGGCGGCAATGGCGCGACCGCTGGGGCGGGTTTCATAACGGGCGGTGGGTGTGCTCCAGTCGCGGACCACACCCGCGGGGGTGTCTTCCAGCCAGCCAAGGCGTTTGCCGGGGAAGTAGCCGTAGATCAGGGTCATCAGTGGCATCAGCACATGCCACTTGCCGAACATCCGCCAGCGGTGAGCCGGTGCATAGTCACGCCAGTAAGCGAACTGGGCGCCGACAGTGACCAGGCGCCGAATGGCCCGTCCTGAAGCACCAAGGCCCGCCGCACAGCCTCCAAAGCTGTGGCCGACGACGTCGATGGGCTGGCCGGGAAACTCGCGCTGTGCGCGCCCCAGCATCGCCTCGAAATCCAGCACGCCCCAGTCGGACCAGGATGCCTGCAGCCCCTTCAGTGAACCGGGCCGCGATTCGCCGATGCCCCGGTAGTCATAGGTGATGACGTCGAAGCCGTTGGCGAACAGGTAATCGGCGAAGCGCGAATAGTGTCGGCAGCGCACCGACGTCGCGGCGTTGATGATCACCACCGGGCGCCGAGCGTCATGGGCCGCATGGCGCCAGGTCAAACCGCCGAGGATGAAGCCGTCTGCGGCGGACTCCTTGAAGGGTTCGCCGGAAACGGCAGTGGGCAGCGGCCACTCGATTTGAGTGGGGGCCAGTGACATGTCCTGCGAGTTCATCACGTGCGGACCTCTACGGGGAGCTGCCAACGATAGCCCTCGGACGGCGGGTGAACAATCCATGCGGGGTCAAAACGGTTTCTGATCGATCAGGCGCTGTTCGATGGCCGCTTGCTCTCGCGCCAGTTCTGCGCGCAGTTCCTCTCCGCTGTCATATGCCAGCGGCGTGCGTGTTCGTTATCGACGCATAGCAGCGGCGATAATGGGTCCAGCTCAATTCGCAACGCAGTGCGTCCCAAATTGGAAAGGTTTGATAAAAGTCCCGCTTGTATCGCAGGTTGCGCTCATCAAAGCCTTTCCCGAACCCCGCCGGCAGGCTTTTCGGTTTGTACTGCGGGATCGCTCCGACGGCCAGTGACGCTTGAGCAATACAGGCTGTAGTCCAAATCGCAGTGAGCCCAAGTACTAATCAGTCTGGAACTTGCCCATCGCCCTGGAAATCCAACAAGGGTAACGAATGGGTTCGAAAGAACCCGGGAGTCGCCCCCATGAAACGTTTCCATCTCCTGCTTTTACCCATCGCCGCTGTCGGTCTGTTGATGTTCCCGATTGTGCTGGAGGCTGCGAGCCTTGAGCCTGTGGACAATGCCGGTGTGCAGATTCAGCGGCAGGAACAAAATGGCGTGGCTTATCTGTCCGGCGGTATTGGCGAAGATGAGGCCAAGGCTATCCAGCAAGCGACGGGTTATAACCTGCACATGACCTTTTCCATCGGGCCGGAAGGCAAATACGTACCCGACGTCGATGTGATCGTGCAAAAGCCCCAGGGACAGCCCGTGTTGACGCTGAGCCAGGCGGGCCCCCTGGTCTACGTCCAGCTTCCGCCCGGTCGATACACGGTTGTCGCGACACGCAACGGCGAGGCGCGACATGACACGGCGGAGGTCGGCAGCGGCTCGCCTCGACAGCTGGTTTTTAACTGGAAGGGCGAGGAGTAGTTGCCGACGTGCTGCACCCGATAATCCTTAAAACGCAAATGAATGGATTATCGCGATGCGCAATGGGTTGTTTTCCATGCTCAGTAGCTTGAGGGCCAAGGCGCAGCAGACCACGATCAACATCGGTTTGATCAATCGTGGGCCGACGCGGACAGCGGCTCGTGCACCCAATTGAGCGCCAATGAAAGCTGCCAAAGCCATGGCGAGTGCGATTGGCCAGATAATCACGCCTTTGGTGATGAAAATCGAAAGGGACCCGAGATTGCACGAGGCGTTGGCGAGTTTGGTGAAACTCATCGCCCGCATCATGCCCAAGCCGCAGAGAAGGACGAATCCGACGATAAAAAAAGACCCCACTCCCGGGCCAAATACGCCGTCGTAAAACCCGAGGATCGGCGTCACGGTAAAAGAAAAAAACAGAATACCCATTCTCTTGCGCCGATCTTCATTGGCCAGCTTGGGGGCGAGCGCAAAATAGATGGCTACCAAAATCAGCATGACGGGCACGCACACTTCCAGGTAGCTCTTGTCGATGTAACTGACCAGTAAGGCCCCGCTGGCGCCGCCAATAAACCCGCAGATAATCAGGTAACGACCCTCGCGCCACTCGATCATTCCTTTGCGAGCAAAGGTTGCGGTTGCCGAGACAGTCGCCGAAGCGGCCTGAAATTTGTTTGTCGCGATGGCACTGATGGGGTCCAGGCCTGCCAGAACCAATGCAGGTAGTGTGATAAGTCCGCCGCCACCGGCAATAGCATCAAAAAATCCGGCGCAAAAGGCGACGAGCGCCAACATGCCAATTACATCCCAAGCCATTCCATTCCCTCTTCGCAGTCATTGATCGCATGATCGGTTGGTCAACAGTTCCGCTGCTCAACCATCAGCCCTTGAGCACTAACGGGTCTTCTGAAATAACGATGGGGGAGGAAAATTTCGAAAGGCCAAAAATTCGAACCAGGACACGTCTGTTGTCTTTGATGACGTCGCGACAGTGCAGAGCGCGGCAGTTATTAATGGTCATGGCTGATTCCTGAGTCAGTGCGTATTCAGCGTGAGTCGCTTCGCCGATACCTTCGCAAAGTGCGTTGTAGGCCGTTTTGACAAAGGTCGAAGCGTTGGCATTGACGGAAAAGCGATACGCGTTGAAACGGGCAGTGAAGCCAACCTTTTCGTTGAACTCCAGAATTGAAACGTTCCGGCCATCTTCACCTTTGCCGCGTACAAAGGAGTCGCTGCGGGTGAACTGGAAGTGGCTCGTGGAGAGTGCCAGGCAATTGATAGCGCCAATTTTCTCGAGTATGGGTGGCAATGGAATGACTCGGGTCGGTTCCTGCCCCGGATTCCACAAAGCGGTAAGTATGAGAGATGAGGGAGAGGGTGAGTGGCCGTCCTCTGCATCCATTGCACACCAGTAAGGCGCCTCGGTATGTGGACCGAGCGCCAGGCCGGAGTGGGAGCTCAGTTCTTTGAGAACCGGCTCGTCAGGGATTCTGATCAGTCCGCCGCCTTTGAAGTTGGCCACCAGTCGGATCAGTTTCCCTTCGTTGTCCATGTCGTAGGCGAAGGCGCTGTTATCCACCAGTTCCAGCAAGATCTGATTGCGGGCCGCCAAGCATAAGACGTCATGGCGATTTTCCAGGGATTCAAGATCCGGTAGCTCAGTTGGGGGGCTGACATTGCTGATTCTTTGCAGGCCCTCGAAGATCAGCACTGAGACAAGGCCATTCGAGTAGGCTTGCAGCAGTTCGCATTGTTGTTTCGAACAAGAGTGCTTTAACGCTGCGGCAGCGAGGGAGGCTTTTGACTTGGCTCCTGAGCTCTGCGGCCCACCGACGGCAGCCAGTTCTTCGGAAAATTGGTGCAGTAGCTTTGATTGCCAGACTTCAAAACTGAACGTTCTGATTTCGTGCTCAATAACAAACTCAGTGGTCTCAGCATCTGGTTTCATCGCGTCAGTCATTGCCTGGGTCTCAGTTGTGCATCTGCTCCCGATCATGTGGCAGATCCTTGCTGATTCTGCTCAACCCGATAATGAGCGTATGTCGTCCATTTCCGTGAAAGCACACGGAGTGCTCCGACAGTCCTGAGAGATTCTTGAGAGCGACCGACCACTCCTGCCTGAAACATTCAGGCACCCGGTCATGAGAAGCTTTGCAGGCGTTTGCTGGCGAAGCGAAAAGTTGGCGGATTGATGTTGTGTCATGTGCTCCAAGGGAGGCTTGCACCGCGCTTCATCAAATCCCAGGCATAAAAAAACCCTGAATCTTGCGATTCAGGGTTTTCGGTATTTGGTGCCCAGAGACGGAATCGAACCGCCGACACGGGGATTTTCAATCCCCTGCTCTACCGACTGAGCTATCTGGGCAACGGGGCGCATTAAACGGGTTTTTCAGGGGGTCGTCAAGCAAGTTTTCAAAAAATATTTAATTATTACCGTCGCTTACGTTCCGGCCCCCGATGCAACGGGATTATTCTGCCGGCGGAACGTAGCCTTCTGCCTTGGCGTAATCCTCGCCCGAGAAGTACTTGTCCATTTCGCCCTGCAGGTATTTGCGGTCTTCGGCGTTCATCATGTTCAAGCGCTTTTCGTTGATCAGCAGCGTCTGGTGTTTCTGCCAGTCGGCCCAGGCCTTGGCCGAGACGTGGTCGAAAATGTCCTGGCCTTTGGCGCCGGGAAACGGGGCGCGCTCCAGGGCGGGCAGTTCTTCTTTGTATTTGCGGCACATGATGGTGCGGGTCATCGGGACTCTCCTGCGTTCAATACGGCGGCCGCGCGTTCGAGCAAGGTTTTGACCGGGGCGGCAAGGCCCAGGCGCGGCGGGGTGGCGAGGTTATACCAGAGCCAGTCGGCCTCGGCCACGTGATGGCCGGCTTCCTGGACCTGAACCAGCCAGGGTTCGATGGATAACTGGAAATGGCTGAAGGTGTGCACCAGGCTCGGCAGTGCCTGTTGCGTGCCCAGTTCGAGCGAGTGCTGCGCGGCGAGGTGCGGCAGGTCGTCGAGGTCGTCGAGTTCCGGCAGGCTCCAGAGCCCGCCCCACAGCCCCGTGGAGGGGCGGCGGTAAAGCAGGATCGCGCCTTCGTCGTTGGCGAGCATCGGCATCAGTGTCCGTTTCTGTGGCACGGCCTTGCGCGGCTTGGGGATGGGGTAGCGGGTTTCCAGGCCGAGCATGTGCGCTTCGCAGCCCTTTTCCAGCGGGCACAGCAGGCAGCTCGGTTTGCTGCGGGTGCAGAGCGTGGCGCCCAGGTCCATCATCGCCTGGGTGTAGGCGTTGACCCGGTCATGGGGCGTGAAGCGTTCCGCGTTGGCCCACAGCTGTTTGGCGACCTTCGGCTCGCCCGGGTAGCCTTCCTGCGCGGTGAAGCGCGCCAGCACGCGCTTGACGTTACCGTCGAGGATCGGCGCACGCAGCCCCATGCTGATGCTGGCAATGGCGCCGGCGGTCGACAGGCCGATCCCCGGCAGCTCGACGAGCTTTTCCACGTCCCGGGGGAATTCGCCGCCATACTCGGCGACGACGATCTTTGCGGTCTTCTGCAAATTGCGCGCGCGGGTGTAGTAGCCCAGGCCGGTCCACAGGTGCAGCACTTCGTCTTCAGGAGCCGCCGCCAAGTCCTGAACCGTTGGCAGCGAGTCCATGAACCGGTCGAAGTAATTGAGCACCGTGCTCACCTGGGTTTGCTGCAGCATGATTTCCGAGACCCACACCCGGTACGGGGTGATGCCCTGTTGCCAGGGCAGGTCGTGACGGCCATGGCGGTCGTACCAGTCCAGTACCGCCGTTGAAAACTGCTCGGCCCTCATCGCTTGAACAGCCCCTTCAGTGCATTTTTCAGTTCCGGGCTGACCTTGTCGCCCAGTTTTTCGTCGATTTTTTCGCTGATCTTGTCCCCGGCCAGTTTGCTTGCGACCTGGCCCATGCGTTCGTTATCCAGACGACAGGCCTTGGCGCCCAGCTCCAGCGGACCACGGCAACGCAGGGGCCATTCGATGCCGACGAACTTGTCGCCGACCTGGCAGGCCGGGTCCGGCATGGCGCTGGTATCGCCTTCGACGATGATGCCGACGCGGTAGTCCATGCCCAGCACGCGCAAGTCGATGTCGCCATCGCCGTTGACGGTCATCCCCGGGATACGCACCTTGAGGTCCGGGTTGCTGGCCACGCCATTGCGCAAGGTCAGGTTGCCCCGGAGTTCCTGGAACGGGGTGTCCTTGCCGCGTGGCTCGCCGCTGAGGGTTTTGCGGTTGAGGGTGGCGATGCCCTTGCACAGTTGCTGTTCGAGGTTGGCATTGAGCAGCACGCCATTGTTGATGACGAAACTGGCATTGCCGTTGAGGGTGTCGATCAGCGCTTTCTGGCTGTTGCCATTGCCGGTCAGCGTGCTGTTGAGCGTGACCAGGCCCTTGACCGGCGGCTTTTTACCCTGGCTTTCGAGGATCTTTTCCGCCGGCACTTTGCTGATGTTGGTCTGCAGGTTCAGGGCCGGCACGTCCTGGCGCACGTCGAGGGTGGCCTTGGTCTCGAAGTTGCCGTCGTACAGGTCGCCGCGCAGGTTTTCCAGGGTCAGCAGGCCCTGTTTGCCATTGGCTTTGAGCACGGCGTTCTGGATCGGCAGTTTTTCCAGGGTCAGTTGGCCAAATGTCAGGTCTGCCTCGACATCGAGTTTGCGCAAGCGCTCCACCGGCAACAGGCGTTCGGTGCTCCAGGCGCCTTTGGTCGGTTTGTCCGGCAGCGGCGTGCTGCCACTGCCGGCCATGGCGTCGGCTTCGGTGCTAGCCACTTCGGCCTGGCGCACTTGCGTTGCGCTGTTGGCTTCGGCGGATTTGGGCGGCAGGTAGCGGTCGACGTTGAACGTATCGGCCTTGAGCACCGCGCGCAGCGATTGCCGGGCGAAATCCTCGACGGCGATCCGGCCGCTGAAGCTGCTGTCATCGATTTTCAGGTTGATGTTGTCCAGCGACAGGCTGGTGGGCGTGGCGGCCACGCGGCTGACCAGTTCGACCTTGCTCAGGCTGCCCTCGGCCATGGCCGGGAGTTGCTGGCCGATGCTGTCGATGAATTTCGCCAGGTCCAGTTGTGCAATGGAAATGCCGCCATTGATTTGCGGCGTCTTGTCGAGATCGTTGACCTTCAGTTCGCCCAGGGCGCGCAACTGGTTGGCGGAAATCTTGATGCCGGTCCATTCGGCGACGTTCGCTGCTTTATCCAGCAACAACTGCCCTTGGGCGGCAAAGGTCACGGTTTTGCCTTGCAGCGGATCGCCGGCCACTTCCCCGGACAACTTCATGTCTTCGAATTTGTAGCGTTGCAAGGCGCGTTCGAAGCGCAGTTCGCCGTTGAGTTCGGTGCGCACCCGCAGGACTGGCTGATTGCTGCCAAGGAAGGCAGTGAGCTTGACCGGGATATTGGTGGAGTCATGGACCGGGCCGGTGCTCAGTTGGATGCTTTCGGCGCTGAATTGCTTGCCGGTCTGTTCGTCGTTGTATTCGACCCGGGCGTTGTTGACGGTCAGGCTGTCGATGTCCAGACGAACCGGTTGCGCCGGTTTTTCCGCCTGTGCGGTGGTTTGTGGGGCTGGGGCAGGCTCGTCCGGGGTGGCGGGCGTGGCTGGATTGGCGGTGGCGGGGACCTTGCCGATGTCCTCCCAGTTGCCATGGCCGTCCTTGTCGCGGTTCAGGCGCAGGTTCAGGCCTTCGACACGCACGTCGCTCATCTGGACTTCGCGGCGCAGCAATGGCAATACACGCACCGACAGGCCGAGCATCTGCAAGTCGGCGAAGGGCTCGTTGGGCTTGGCCAGGGTCGCAACACTGGCTTCGTGCAATTCCAGGCCCAGCCACGGGAACAGGCTCCAGCCGATGTCGCCATTGAGCGTCAGCTCGATGTGGGCCTTGTTGCGGGCAATCTGGCGAATTTCGTCTTTGTAGTCGTTGGGATCGAAGAGGTGGGTCAGGGCGAAGCCCAGCGCCACAATGATCAGCAACAGCCCGAGAAGCACCAGACCCAGGATTTTGCCGAACGCTTTCATGGGCGAGTCCTTGTAGTTAGTCGAATTCGAATTTAGCCGGGGAGTATAGCGCTCAGAAGTGGACGATCGGTCATCGATCAGTCCGGCGACACATCCAGCGGCACTTTCAGTTTGGCTGCCAGTGCCTGGGCTTCAAGGTGCCCGGCCGGGGCCAGCAGTCGTAATGTCGCACCCGATTGCGACGCCATTTTCCGTGCTTCGTTCACCATTCGCTCGGCGACCCCACGGCGGCGGGTGATTTTTCGTACACACAGATGAGAGAGATGCCAGACGTCCTGGCGCCTCTCCAGGCGTGCCGCGCCCAAGAGCCGGTCATTGAAGCGGCCACCGATCAGGGCACCGTCCCGCAGGCCGCTTTCGATCAGTTGTGCGTCGTCGTCGAATGGCGCAAACAGCCACGGCGGCGCGTCGCGATAGATCTTCTGCAGATCCTGCTGATCCTGGCAGGTGAATTCGTTCAGCGGCTCGACAACGATCGGCATGGCGGTTCCTTCACGGGGGGCGAAAGCAGGTGACTTTGCAAAAGTGATATCAGATTGCTTTTTCTGTCACGCGCAAATGGTAACCTCTGCGGGTTCGTCCGTCCTTCTGCGACCTGATGTCGCACCAAAATGGAGCTTCACCCTGCAAAAAACAGTCATGCGTGCGCATAAAGGCTGAGGGTGAGGAGTGGCTGGCGAACCATTCTAATAATTGGGGGATACCTAATGAGCACTAGCACTGCGGCGGGCGGCATCAGCGCCGACCAGCCCTCGTTCCTGTCCAAGGAACGCATTATCGCCAAGCCCGGTTTCAACCGCTGGCTGGTACCACCGGCCGCGTTGGCCATCCACCTTTGCATCGGCATGGCCTATGGCTTCTCGGTGTTCTGGCTGCCGTTGTCCAAGGCCCTGGGCGTGACCCAGGCCGTGGCCTGTTCACCTGACATGAGCTTCATCGCGCAGGTTTTCTCCTCGCAATGCGACTGGCCGATCTCGATGCTCGGCTGGATCTACACCCTGTTCTTCATCTTCCTGGGCTGCTCGGCAGCGATCTGGGGCGGCTGGCTGGAACACGCCGGGCCGCGCAAGGCGGGTGTCGTTTCCGCCCTGTGCTGGTGTGGTGGTCTGCTGATTTCGGCGCTGGGCGTGTACACGCACCAGATCTGGCTGATGTGGATCGGTTCTGGTGTGATTGGCGGTATCGGCCTGGGCCTGGGTTACATCTCGCCGGTGTCGACCCTGATCAAGTGGTTCCCGGACAAGCGCGGCATGGCGACCGGCATGGCAATCATGGGTTTCGGCGGTGGCGCGATGGTCGGTGCTCCGCTGGCTGCCGCCCTGATGAGCCACTTCGCTTCGCCAACCAGCGTGGGCGTGTGGCAGAGCTTCCTGGTGATGGCCGCGATCTATTTCGTGTTCATGATCGGCGGCGCACTGTCCTACCGTGTCCCGCCAACCGGCTGGAAGCCTGAAGGCTGGACCGCTCCGGTGAAAAAAGCGGCCAACGCGATGATCACCCACCGTCACGTTCACGTGAACGTGGCGTGGAAAACCCCGCAATTCCGCCTGGTATGGCTGGTGCTGTGCCTGAACGTTTCCGCCGGTATCGGCATCCTCGGCATGGCTTCGCCGCTGCTGCAGGAAGTGTTCGCCGGCAAGCTGCTGGGCACTGACCAGACGTTTGGCCAGCTGGACGCCGGTCAACTGGCCGCGATTGCCGCCATTGCCGCCGGTTTCACCGGTTTGCTGAGCCTGTTCAACATCGGCGGCCGGTTCTTCTGGGCCTCGTTCTCGGACTATCTGGGCCGTAAAAACACTTACTTCGTGTTCTTCGCCCTGGGTTTTGCCCTGTACGCGCTGATCCCGAACCTCGGCCACCTGGGCAACGTTGCGCTGTTCGTGGCGGCGTTCTGCATCATCCTGTCGATGTACGGCGGTGGTTTCGCGACGGTTCCTGCCTATCTGGCGGACCTGTTCGGCACACAAATGGTCGGTGCCATCCACGGTCGTCTGCTGACCGCGTGGGCGGCGGCGGGCGTACTGGGTCCGGTGCTGGTCAACTACCTGCGTGAATATCAGTTGAGCATCGGCGTCGAACGCGCTGCGGCCTACGACATCACCCTGTACATCCTCGCGGGCCTGCTGGTGCTGGGTTTCATCTGCAACCTGCTGGTGCGCCCGGTGGCCGACAAGTACTTCATGACCGACGCTGAACTGGCCGCCGAACAGGCGCTGGGCCACGACAAGGGTGCCGATGCCAGCACCGTGCTGGAGTGGAAAGCGGCTCCGGGCACCAAGCCACTGGCGATTGCCGCGTGGCTGGTGGTGGGCATTCCGTTGGCGTGGGGCATCTGGGTGACCCTGCAGAAAACGGCAGTGCTGTTCCACTAAGCAATCGGTAACGCAACGCCCTTGTGGGAGCGAGCCTGCTCGCGATAGCGGTCTGACAGTCGGTAGCGATATCGAATGTGCTGGCCCCTTCGCGAGCAGGCTCGCTCCCACATTTGTCTGGTGTGTTTTTCAATTGGCTTGTATGGACAGGTACATCCTCGGCAGCCGTGAATTCACTCCGTCAGCGATATCGCCTCTCGTGTTTCTGTTTCCGGCCCGCACGCCTATAATGGCTGCCTTTTTCGCCCAATGATTTTGCGGAGCTGGTGATGGCCGAACGTAAGGCGTCAGTCGAGCGCGACACTCTGGAAACCCAGATCAAAGCCTCGATCAACCTGGATGGCACCGGAAAGGCCCGATTTGATATCGGTGTTCCTTTTCTTGAGCACATGCTGGACCAGATCGCCCGTCACGGGCTGATCGACCTGGATATTGTCAGCAAGGGCGACCTGCATATCGATGACCACCACACGGTGGAAGACGTCGGTATCACCCTGGGTCAGGCCTTTACCCAAGCCATCGGCGACAAGAAGGGCATCCGCCGCTATGGCCATGCCTACGTGCCGCTCGATGAAGCGCTATCGCGCGTGGTGATCGACTTCTCCGGCCGTCCGGGCCTGCAGATGCATGTGCCGTATACCCGCGCCACCGTCGGCGGCTTCGACGTTGACCTGTTCCAGGAGTTCTTCCAGGGCTTCGTCAACCACGCCAACGTCACCCTGCACATCGACAACCTGCGTGGGCACAACACCCACCACCAGATCGAGACCGTGTTCAAGGCTTTCGGGCGCGCACTGCGCATGGCCGTTGAGCTCGATGACCGCATGGCCGGTCAGATGCCATCGACCAAGGGCGTCCTGTAATGCAGACGGTTGCGGTTATCGATTACGGCATGGGCAACCTGCACTCGGTGGCCAAGGCCCTCGAGCACGTCGGTGCCGGCAAGGTCCTGATCACCAGCGATGCCAACGTGATTCGCGAGGCCGACCGGGTCGTGTTTCCCGGTGTGGGCGCGATTCGCGATTGCATGGCGGAGATCCGTCGCCTGGGCTTCGACACGCTGGTGCGTGAAGTCAGCCAGGACCGTCCGTTCCTCGGCATCTGCGTCGGCATGCAAGCCTTGCTCGACAGCAGCGAGGAGAACGACGGCGTCGACTGCATCGGCCTGTTTCCCGGCGCGGTGAAGTTCTTCGGCAAGGACCTGCACGAAGACGGCGAGCACCTGAAGGTGCCGCACATGGGCTGGAACGAAGTGAAACAGGCGGTCAATCACCCGCTGTGGCATGACATTCCGGACCTGGCGCGTTTCTATTTCGTGCACAGCTACTACATCGACGCCGCCAACGCGCGTCAGGTGGTGGGTCGCGGGCACTATGGGGTCCATTTCGCCGCAGCGCTGGCCGACGGCTCGCGTTTCGCCGTGCAGTTCCACCCGGAGAAAAGCCATACACATGGCCTGCAATTGCTGCAGAACTTCGCGGCGTGGGATGGTCGCTGGTAAATGGCGGTCAAGAAAAAACCGCCGATCCTGACCCTCACGCCCGAACAGGAGCGCGAGGCCAGTCACAAGATCCAGCGGTTCATGGAGGACCGCTTCGAACTGGACCTGGGTTCGTTCGAGGCGGCTGAAATCCTTGAGCTGTTTACCCGTGAAATTGCTCCGCACTATTACAACAGGGCGATTTTCGATGTGCAGACGCACCTCAAGGAGAGGTTCGAAAGCATCGAAAGCGACCTGTGGGCGCTCGAGAAAAACTGATTTCCGAGCGAAGCTGAACAATCGAATTTGAAGGTTTGCCAGATGCTGATTATTCCCGCTATCGATCTTAAAGACGGTGCCTGTGTGCGTCTGCGCCAAGGCCGCATGGAAGATTCCACGGTGTTCTCCGATGACCCGGTGAGCATGGCTGCCAAGTGGGTGGAGGGCGGTTGCCGTCGTCTGCATCTGGTCGACCTCAATGGTGCCTTCGAAGGCCAGCCGGTCAACGGCGAAGTAGTCACCGCCATCGCCAGGCGCTACCCGAACCTGCCGATCCAGATCGGCGGCGGCATCCGTTCCCTGGACACCATCGAGCACTACGTCAAGGCAGGTGTGAGCTACGTGATCATCGGCACCAAGGCGGTGAAGGATCCAGCCTTCGTCACCGAAGCTTGCCGCGCGTTCCCGGGCAAGGTGATCGTCGGTCTCGACGCCAAGGACGGTTTTGTCGCCACCGACGGCTGGGCTGAAATCAGCACCGTCCAGGTGATCGACCTGGCCAGGCAGTTCGAGGCCGACGGCGTGTCCGCCATCGTCTACACCGACATCGCCAAAGACGGCATGATGCAGGGCTGCAACGTGCCGTTCACCGCCGCGCTGGCGGCTGCCACGAAAATCCCGGTGATCGCCTCGGGCGGCATCCACAACCTGGGTGACATCAAGTCGCTGCTCGACGCCAGGGCGCCGGGCATCATCGGTGCGATCACCGGTCGCGCGATCTACGAAGGCACCCTCGACGTCGCCGAAGCGCAAGCTTTCTGCGATTCGTACAAAGGCTGAGGACTGACCATGGCGCTGGCCAAACGCATCATCCCTTGCCTGGACGTGGACAACGGCCGGGTCGTCAAAGGTGTGAAGTTCGAGAACATCCGCGATGCCGGCGACCCGGTGGAAATCGCCCGTCGCTACGACGAGCAGGGTGCCGATGAGATTACCTTTCTCGACATCACTGCCAGCGTCGATGGCCGCGACACCACGCTGCACACTGTCGAGCGCATGGCCAGCCAGGTGTTCATCCCGCTGACCGTCGGCGGCGGCGTGCGCACCGTGCAGGACATTCGCAACCTGCTCAATGCCGGCGCGGACAAGGTGTCGATCAACACTGCCGCAGTGTTCAACCCGGAATTCGTCGGCGAAGCGGCCCAGCACTTCGGCTCGCAGTGCATCGTCGTGGCCATCGACGCGAAGAAGGTGTCCGGGCCTGGCGAAACGCCGCGCTGGGAAATCTTCACCCATGGCGGGCGCAAGCCGACCGGTCTCGACGCTGTCGAGTGGGCGAAGAAAATGGAAGGCCTGGGCGCCGGTGAAATCCTGCTGACCAGCATGGACCAGGACGGCATGAAAAACGGTTTCGACCTGGGCGTCACCCGGGCCATCAGCGACGCCCTGGGCATTCCGGTGATCGCGTCCGGCGGCGTCGGCAACCTGCAACATCTGGCCGATGGCATTCTCGAAGGCCACGCCAGTGCGGTGCTGGCGGCGAGTATTTTCCACTTCGGCGAATACACCGTGCAGGAAGCCAAGGCCTACATGGCGCATCGCGGGATCGTGATGCGCTGAAGCGCCCGCCCTCGGCGCATGCAGTTCCGGGGGCTGGCCATGCAATGAGATCAAAAGGCCAGTAGACAGCGTCACACGCTCAGGGCACTCTTGGGTACGCCATGGATTTCGGTAGCCAGACATGTTCAAACGCCTTCTTCTTGCCCTCACCAGTGCCTCGCTCCTGTTGGTTGGCGGCGCGCACGCTGCGGATCACCCCGGTTCCGGGCTGGTGTTGCTAACGGAAAACTTCCCACCCTACAACATGGCCAGGAATGGCAAGAACTTCGCCCAGGACGAGAACATCAACGGCATCGCCGTGGACATCGTCCGCGAGATTTTCAAGCGCGCCGGAATTTCCTACAGCCTGACGCTGCGTTTCCCATGGGAGCGCATCTACAAGCTTGCCCTCGAAAAACCAGGCTACGGCGTGTTCGTGATGGCGCGGCTGCCGGACCGCGAGAAGCTGTTCAAGTGGGTCGGTCCGATTGGCCCGGATGACTGGATCATGCTGGCCAAGGCCGACAGCAAGATCACCCTGGAAACCCTGGACGATGCGCGCAAGTACAAGATCGGCGCGTACAAGGGCGATGCGATTGCCGAGACCCTGGCCAAGCAGGGGTTGAAGCCGATCGTCGTGCTGCGCGACCAGGACAACGCGAAGAAGCTCACCAGCGGACAGATCGACTTGTGGGCCACGGGCGACCCGGCCGGGCGCTACCTGGCGCGTCAGGATGGCGTGACCGGGCTCAAGACCGTGCTGCGCTTCAACAGTGCCGAGCTGTACCTGGCGTTGAACAAGGACGTGCCGGACGAGACCGTCGCCAAGCTGCAGGCCGCGCTCGATCAGTTGCGCAAGGACGGCGTGGTGGATGAGATCATGGCGCGGTATCTCTGACCGCGAATCCTGAAAAAATCCACAGTGGACTTGCAGGCGGCAAACTAGCGGTACACCCCATCCTTGCCATGCGCCGCCGTTGCCTTGTTGCTGCGCACGCTGATCATCAATTTGATGTCGATCCAGTCAATGCCCTGGGCCTTCAGCTTCGGCAGCTCGCGCTCCAGCACCGCCAGGGTCTGTGGATACGGGTGACCGATCATCACCGCCGACCCCTGCTTGCGCGCCAGGTTGATCGCCGTCTGCAGTTGGGTGTAGATCGCCGCTTCCGTGCGTTCGTCGTCCAGGAACACATCCCGTGAAACGCTCGCCAACCCGATTTTCTGCGCCTGGGCGGCGGCCACGGTCTGCGCGCTGGTACGGCTGTCGACGAAGAACTTGTGCCGCTGCTGCAAGTCGGCCATCAACCACGCCATGGCGGCGGGTTGCGCGGTCATGCGACTGCCCATGTGGTTGTTGATCCCGGCGGTATAGGGCACGGCCTTGAACGCTGCGTTCAGGCGTTTTTCCAGTTCGTCGATGGGCAGGTCGGGGTGCCAGGCGAACGGGCCGGTGGCCGGGTCCATGGGCATGTGCAGGATGACGATCTTGCCGGCGCGGTGGGCTTCGCGGGCAAATTCGGCAGCGTGGGGCGTGTCGGGCATGATCGCCGTGGTCACCGGGCCGGGCAGGGCGAGTACGCGGCGATCCCGGGGCAGGTTTTGCCCCAGGTCATCGATGATCAGGCTCAGATAGGCCTTTTGCGGGGCTGCCGTGGCGGGCGTTGCGTGAGCAACACCCGCCAGGCAGGCCAGCAGGCCGAAGAGCAACCGCAGGCGCATCTCAGCGGCCGGAGGTGATGCTCAGCCCTTTGAGCAGGCTCAGGGCCTGGGCCAATTGGTAATCGTCATCCTGCGGCATGGCCTTGGCCTTGGCGCCGGAGCCGGTCGGTTTGTCGGCGCCGCCGTTGCCGTTGCCCAGGTGACCTTGCAGGTCGGCTTCCTTGAAGTACTCGCTGTCCTGTTCGTTGGTGATCTTGGCCTTGCGCACCTCGATATCCGGAACGATGCCCTGGGCCTGGATCGAGCGACCGTTTGGCGTGAAGTACAGCGCCGTGGTGATCTTCAGGGCGCGGTCGTTGTTCAGTGGCAGCACGGTTTGCACCGAGCCCTTGCCGAAGCTGGTGGTGCCCATGACCACGGCACGCTTCTGGTCTTGCAAGGCGCCGGCGACGATTTCCGAGGCCGAGGCGCTGCCGCCGTTGATCAGCACAACCAGAGGCACCGCTTCGCTTTCGTCCTTGCCGGTGGCGGAGAAGCGCAGCTCGGAATTGGCGATGCGACCCTTGGTGTAAACGATCAGTCCCTTGGTGATGAAGTGATCGACCACTTCCACGGCTGCCTGCAGCACGCCACCCGGGTTGTTGCGCAGGTCGAGGATGATGCCGTTGAGCTTTTTGCCGTTGTCCTTGCGCAGCTTGGCCAGGGCCTTGGAGACTTCCTCGCCGGTCTTGACCTGGAACTGGGTGATGCGGATATAGCCGTAGCCGGACTCCAGCAACTGCGCCTTCACGCTCTTCACCTGAATGATGGCGCGCGACAGGGTCACGTCGAACGGCGTACCGCCATCGCGGACCAGGGTCAGGGTGATTTTCTGGCCGATCTTGCCGCGCATCTTGTCCACGGCTTCGGTCATGCTCTGGCCGCGTGTCGGCTGGCCGTTGATCTTGACGATGAAGTCGCCGGCCTGGATGCCTGCTTTTGAAGCGGGGGTGTCATCGATCGGCGACACTACCTTGATGAAGCCGTCTTCGGCGCCGACTTCGATGCCCAGGCCGCCGAACTCGCCACTGGTGCTTTCCTGCAACTCGGCAAAGTCTTCCGGGCCCAGGTACGCGGAGTGCGGGTCGAGGTTGCTGAGCATGCCCTTGATGGCGTTTTCCAGCAGGGTCTTGTCATCCACCGGTTCGACATAGGCGGCCTTGATCCGGTCCATGACCTCGGCAAAGGTGCGCAACTCATCCAGCGGCAATGGCGCCTTGGCGGTGGCTGCGGCGCCAGCCGGTGCGACCGCCGGAGCTGGTTGAGCAGCGAACGCCAATGGCGCGCCGATCACCAGGGCGATCGTCAGGGCTAGCGAGGTAAGACGGGACAAATGCAGCATGTCGAACGAACTCCTGAATTAGGCGGCACGCTTATCCTTGCGCGCGGCACCATTGCGCCGGATCACTGGGGTGACCCTGCTGACGAATAGCGAAATACAACGCCGGCGTGTCCTGCCCGCCACTGTTACCGACAGTGGAGATGGACTCACCGGCTTTTACCACGTCACCCGCAGACTTGAGCAGCGTCTGGTTGTGACCGTAAAGACTCAAGTAACCGTTGCCGTGGTCAAGGATCACCAGCAAGCCGGCACCGCGCAACCAGTCGGCGAACACGACGCGGCCGCCGTGCACCGCGTGCACCTGGCTGCCGGCGGAGGCGCCGATCATCACGCCATCCCACTTGGTGCGCGAATCGTCGCCACGGGTTTCACCGAAGCGCGCCAGCAGTCGACCATCAACCGGCCATGGAAGTTTGCCGCGCGTTGAAGCAAAAGGGCCGCCGAAGGTTTCGCCTGAGCTGGAAACCAGCGCGCCGGGTGTCGATCGGGTGATTTTACGTGGGGCGTCAGTGGCCTCTGCGTCAGCCTGAGCCTCACGTAAACGCTTTTTTTCGGCTTCCTGCTGGGCGATCAGCGCTTTCTGCCGCGCTTCCTCTGCCTCACGGGCCTGGCGAGCCAGGGTTTCCTCGATGGTTTTAAGGACTTTAGACAGGTCCGCCTGATCCTGCTCACGGGCGGCGAGCTTCTGGTCACGCGCCTTGACGTCGTCGTTGAGCTTGGCCAGGACTTGCTGGCGCTCCTTGCGAACCTTCTCGAGTTCCTCGCGCTGGCTGTCGAGATCGCTCTTCTGCACCAGCAATTGCGCTTGCTGCAAGCCGATGTCTTTTTCGACGTTGGCCAGTTGGCGCAGGGTTTCGTTGAAATTCTTCAACTGCTCCAGGCGGGCCTGGCTCAGGTAGTCGTAATAGGTCAGGGTGCGGGCGAATTTTTCCGGATTCTGCTGGTTGAGCAGCAGTTTCAAATACTCCTGCCGGCCATTCTGATAGGCCGCGCGGGCCTGGATGGCGATCAGTCGTTGCTGTTCAGTGCGCGCGCTCTGGAGTTTTTTTTTCTCGGCATCGAGTCGTTGCAACTCGGATTCGCTTTTCTTCAGCTCTTTTTGCAGGGTTTCGACCTGCTTCTCGAGCTTGCCCATCTCGGTTTCGGTGCCCTTGAGGTCTTTCTGGACCCCGGACTTTTCTTCCTGGAGCTTGCCCAGCAGTTTTTTCAGCTCGGCAATGTCCTGACGCGTGGCGTCCAACTGTTGTTGGGTTTGCGCGCGCTCGTCAGCAAAGGCCGGTTGGAGCAGGCAAGTCAGAGCAAGGGCTATCAGGACGCGAAGCATAGAGGCGGGCGGCACCAGGGTAAGGGACGGCCTAGTATGCCCGCCATACGCTGCAAAAAAAACGCCCAATTGGGGCTGTGTGATAACTGGCGGAAAAAACACCGTGAACCGGTGTGGGGGCGAGCCTGCTCGCGATGGCGTCAGGTCAGTCAACCGGTTGCCGGCGGACCCTGCGTCATCGCGAGCAGGCCCGCTCGCACAAGGGTTTCACGGTGGTGAAGGCGGTCTACACCAGAATCGAAGTTCCGGTCATTTCCGCCGGTTTTTCCAGGCCCATCAGCTTGAGCATGGTGGGCGCCACGTCTGCCAGGACGCCGCCTTGGCGAACCTTGAAGTCACGCTTGCCTACATAGATGAACGGCACCGGCTCGGTGGTGTGGGCGGTGTGAGCCTGGTGGGTTTCCTCGTCGGCCATTTTCTCGACGTTGCCGTGGTCGGCGGTGATCAGCGCCTCGCCGCCGACTTTCTCCAGCGCGTCGACGATGCGGCCAACGCACAGGTCCAGGCATTCCACGGCCTTCACCGCTGCTTCGAACACGCCGCTGTGGCCGACCATGTCGCCGTTGGCGTAGTTGACCACGATGACGTCGTAACGCTGCTGTTCGATGGCATCGACGATGCGGTCGGTGACTTCCGGTGCGCTCATTTCCGGCTGCAGGTCGTAGGTGGCGACTTTCGGCGACGGTATCAGGATGCGTTCTTCGCCCGGGAACGGTTCTTCACGGCCGCCGGAGAAGAAGAAGGTGACGTGGGCGTATTTCTCGGTTTCGGCAATACGCAGTTGGGTCTTGCCGTTTTTCGCCAGGTAGTCGCCCAGCACGTTGTCCAGGCTGCCGGCGGCGAAGGCCGAGGGGGCAGGGATGCTGGCAGCGTACTGAGTCAGCATGACGTAACCGGCCAGTTTCGGCTGGCGGCTGCGTTCGAATTCCTTGAAATCGTCCTCGACGAACACCCGCGTCAGTTCACGGGCGCGGTCGGCGCGGAAGTTCATGAACACCACGGCATCGCCGTCTTCGACCTTCACCGGTTCGCCGATGGTGGTGGCTTTGACGAACTCGTCGCTCTCGCCACGTTCGTACGCCGCCTGAAGGCCTTCCTGGGCGGTGGCGGCGTTGAACTGGCCGTTGCCGTCAACGATCAGGTTGTAGGCCTGGGCCACGCGGTCCCAGCGGTTGTCACGGTCCATGGCGAAGTAGCGGCCAATCAGGCTGGCGATCCGGCCTTTGCCGAGGGCCTGGAACGTCGCGTCGAGCAGCTCGATGGACGACTCGGCGCTTTTCGGCGGTGTGTCACGACCATCGAGGAAGGCGTGCAGGTAGATTTTTTCGGCGCCGCGCTTGAAGGCGAGCTCCGCCATGGCGATCAGGTGATCCTGGTGGCTGTGCACGCCGCCATCGGACAGCAGGCCCATGAAATGCACGGCCTTGCCAGCTGCCACGGCTTTATCCACGGCGGCGCAGATGGTCGGGTTCTCGAAGAATTCGCCGTCGCGGATCGATTTGGTCACGCGGGTGAAGTCCTGATACACCACGCGGCCGGCGCCAAGGTTCATGTGGCCGACCTCGGAGTTGCCCATCTGACCGTCCGGCAAGCCGACATCCATGCCGCTGCCCGAGATCAGTCCGTTCGGTACGGTGGCGCACAGGCGGTCCAGTACGGGCTTCTTGGCCGCCAACACGGCGTTGGACTCAGGGCTATCGCTGTGACCGAAGCCGTCGAGAATGATCAGGACCAAAGGTTTAGGCGTGGTAGTCATGGATTCGACTCGTGGCTGAATAAGAGGGCGATGCAAAAGGGAGTAGGAGTTTAAAGCGAAGTTCCGGCCACGTCACCGCCGGACGGGGTTTGGCCCACCATAGTGGCTGTGTATACTGGCCGACATTTTAACGCCCTGGAACCTCCTTCGATGGTTGCTCACCTGATTGAATTTGCCACTAACCACTATCTGCTCGTCGGTCTCTTCATCGTGCTGCTGGCGCTGCTGGTCGCTTATCAGATGCAAGGCGGCGGCCGTAGCCTGAGCACCGGCGAACTGACGGGCCTGGTCAACAAGGACGCCGGTGTCGTCATCGACATCCGTGCGGCCAAGGATTTCGCCGCCGGTCACATCGTCGGTGCGCTGAACATTCCCCATGACAAGCTGGCCGCGCGTATCGGCGAGCTGGAAAAGCACAAGGCCAAGACCATCATCCTGGTCGATGCCATGGGTCAGACTGCCGGCACGCATGCCCGCGAACTGATGAAGTCCGGCTTCACCGCCGCCAAGCTGTCCGGCGGTATTTCCAGCTGGAAAGGCGACAACCTGCCGCTGGTGAAGTGATATGAGCAACGTCGTCGTCTATTCCAGCGATTACTGCCCTTATTGCTCGCGAGCCAAGTACCTGCTCGAGAACAAAGGCGTGGCCTTCGAAGAGATCAAGGTCGATGGCAAGCCACAGGTGCGCGCCGCCATGGCCCAGAAAGCCGGCCGGACCTCCGTGCCGCAGATCTGGATCGGCGAACGCCACGTGGGTGGCTGTGATGATTTGTTTGCCCTGGAGCGCGCCGGCAAGCTCGACGCCCTGCTCAAGGCCTGAATGCCCTCCCTACAAGCCCCCTGGATCAGAAAGGATCTGAGATGACTGACCAACAGAACACTGCAGCTGGCGAAGACGATAGCGCACCGCAATTCTCCTTGCAGCGCATCTACGTACGTGACTTGTCCTTCGAAGCCCCGAAAAGCCCGGCGATCTTCCGCCAGCAATGGGAGCCGAGCGTCGGCCTGGATCTGAACACCCGTCAAAAGGCGCTGGAAGCCGACTTCCACGAAGTCGTGCTGACCCTGTCGGTGACCGTGAAAAACGGTGACGAAGTGGCCTTTATCGCTGAAGTGCAGCAGGCCGGGATCTTCCTGATCAAGAACCTGGACGATGCCTCGATGAGCCACACGCTCGGCGCGTTCTGCCCGAACATCCTGTTCCCGTACGCTCGCGAAGCCCTGGACAGCCTGGTGACCCGTGGTTCGTTCCCGGCCCTGATGCTGGCCCCGGTGAACTTCGATGCGCTGTACGCCCAGGAACTGCAACGCATGCAGGAAGCTGGCGAGACGCCGACCGTTCAGTAAGTCAGCAGCGCAAGTCCCGATGTGGGAGCGAGCCTGCTCGCGATTACGGGGTGTCAATCAACGCATAGCTGACTGACTCCCCGTAATCGCGAGCAGGCTCGCTCCCACATTTTTGTATGCAGCTATTTGAAGCCGTTCTGGCGCCAGGCCTCGTACACGGCCACCGCCACGGTGTTCGACAGGTTCAGGCTACGGCAGCCTTCGCGCATCGGCAGTCGCAAGCGCTGATCGGCAGGCAGGGCGTCGAGCACCTCGGCCGGCAAGCCACGGCTTTCAGGGCCGAACAGAAACGCATCACCCTCGACGAAGCTGGCATCGTGAAACGGCCGCGAACCCTTGGTGGTGAAGGCGAACAAGCGTGGATGGCCCAGGCTTTCCAGACAACTGGCCAGGTCTGCGTGGCGCTGCAGGGTGGCATACTCGTGGTAATCGAGGCCGGCCCGGCGCAGGCGTTTGTCGTCCATCTCGAAGCCCAGCGGTTCGATCAAATGCAGGTGGCAGCCGCTGTTGGCGCACAGCCTGATAACGTTGCCGGTATTCGGCGGAATTTCTGGTTGGAAAAGGATGACGTGAAACATGCACGGCTCCGCAGGTAAAGATGACGGGCATTCTACGCCGCAAGCGGACCCGCGTTCGAAACTATTCCCTCGGGTGATGGGGTCGCTGGCGCTTTTCGGGTTGATGGTGGGGTTGATGATTGGCCGCCTGACGACGCCCGACCCCAGTGAGCTGCAGCAGATCGAGGTGACGGACGACGGGCTGGTGGTGTGGTTCAACAATGAGCCCAAGACCCATGGCGAGTTCGTGGACGGCAGCCTGGCGCTGCTGTTCGACGCGCAAGGCCGGGCGCAGAAAGGCCAGCTCAAGCTCAATGACAAGAGCGTGAACTGGCGGGTGCTGTCGAGTGATGAGGGGTTGTTGCTGTCGGTGGTGGCGGCCCGACCGCTACAGGGCGAGTGGGCCGGTCGCGAGGTCGATGACCGCTGGCGGCTGGAGATCCATCTCCGGGAGCAATAAAAGAGGGAATCCCCGGCCTGCCTGTACCAAGGTCCCCAAAACGGCAGGGCTCGCGCATTGCGTCGTGAGCCCGGTGTAAAGAAGGAACCCCTGACCTGCCTGTATCAAGGGCCCCAAAACGGCTGGGCTCGTCGCTTGTGCGGTGTGAGCCCGATGTAAAGAGGGGAATCCCCGGCCTGCCTGTACCAAGGTCCCCGAAACCGGGTAGTGAACTGAATCACTGAATGGACTATTGCAGGGGGCGTGCCAGGTTTTAACAGGTTGGAACATAAAGACGTCCTGAAGCGGCGAAAGCCCCGGAATACGGGGCTTTCGTGTTTTTTTGCGGCGGGGTTTTGTCTGAGTTTTCGCAGCTTTTGCCAGGATGCGGCATGCGCGATTGCGGGTCAGGGTGCTTTGCAGTGGTGCATGCGGGCCTCAAAAAGCATCGCGAGCAGGCTCGCTCCCACATTGGACTGGTGTGAACACCTGAAATCCCCGTGGGAGCGAGCCTGCTCGCGATTGGATCTGACAGTCGGTGATGAACCGAAGGCCTGTTAGCCTTCTTCCCCCTCATCGTCATCCCCGCCATCGACCTTCATCCCCAATTCCTTGATCTTGCGCGTCAGGGTGTTACGTCCCCAGCCCAGCAGGACGGCGGCATCGCGGCGGCGACCGGCGGTGTGCTTGAGCGCGGTCTCGATCATGATCCGTTCGAAGGCCGGCACCGCGCTGTCGAGCAGGCTCGATTGACCGCGAGCCAGCGCCTGATCGGCCCACTGACGCAGCGCCTGCTCCCAGTTGGTCACTGGAGCGGAGTCCTGCGGCAGGCTCAGCAGCTCCGGTGGCAGGTCGCTGATGTGCACCTCGCGCCCCGAGGCCATCACCGTGATCCAGCGGCAGGTGTTCTCCAGCTGGCGCACGTTGCCGCCCCACGGCAGGTTCTTCAGGTATTCCTCGGTTTCGCTTTTCAGCAGCTTCGGCTCGACCGCCAATTCCTGCGCGGCGCGGCTGAGGAAATGCTTGGCGAGCGTCGGGATGTCTTCGCGACGGTCCGACAGCCGTGGAATATGGATGCGAATGACGTTGAGGCGGTGGAACAGGTCTTCACGGAATTTTCCGGCGTGAACCAGAGTTTCCAGATTCTGGTGGGTCGCGGCGATGATGCGCACATCGACCTTCACCGGCACATGGCCGCCGACGCGGTAGAACTCGCCGTCTGCCAGCACGCGCAGCAAACGGGTCTGGGTGTCCGCCGGCATGTCGCCGATTTCGTCGAGGAACAGCGTGCCGCCGTCGGCCTGTTCGAAGCGACCGCGACGCAGGTTGGCCGCGCCGGTGAACGCGCCCTTCTCGTGGCCGAACAGCTCGGACTCCATCAGGTCCTTCGGAATCGCCGCCATGTTCAGCGCAATGAACGGCGAGGCCGCCCGCGGACTGTGGCGGTGCAGCGCATGGGCGACCAGCTCTTTGCCGGTGCCGGATTCGCCGTTGATCAGCACTGTGATGTTGGAGTGGCTCAAGCGCCCGATGGCGCGAAACACTTCCTGCATCGCCGGCGCTTCACCGATGATTTCCGGGGTGCGGGTCAAGGTCGGCACGACTTCCAGGCCCTGTTGCTCCTGGGCGTGCTGATTCGCCCGCTTGACCAGCGACACCGCCTCGTCGACGTCGAACGGCTTGGGCAGGTACTCGAACGCACCGCCCTGGTAGGAAGCGACAGCGCTGTCCAGGTCGGAGTGCGCGGTCATGATGATCACCGGCAACCGCGGGTGTTGTTCGCGAATCCGCGCGAGCAAATCCAGGCCGCTGGCCCCGGGCATGCGGATGTCGGAGATGATCACGTCCGGCTGCTGGCGCGCCAGGCGACTCATCACGCCATCGGCGCTGTCGAAGCTTTGCGTGGTCATGCCTTCCTGTTGCAGGGCTTTTTCCAGGACCCAGCGGATAGAACGGTCGTCATCGACGATCCACACGGTTTCACTACGGCTCATGTCGATGTGGCTCCTTGTTCCAGTGGCAGAAAGATCGAGAAGGTGGTGTGGCCTGGATGGCTGTCACATTCGATCAGGCCCTGGTGCTGGCTGATGATGTTCTGGGTAATGGCCAGGCCGAGTCCGGTACCGTCCGGACGACCGCTGACCATGGGAAAGAAAATGGTTTCCTGGAGTTCCGCAGGAATGCCCGGACCGTTGTCGGTGATCTCTATCTTGGTCACCAGGCGATGGCGCACGTGGCCGATGGTGAACTGGCGCATGGCGCGGGTGCGCAGGGTGATGCGGCCCAGGCGCAGCTCGTTCTGGCTGCTGATGGCCTGCATCGCATTGCGCACGATGTTCAGCACGGCCTGGATCATCTGCTCGCGGTCGATCAGTACGTCGGGAATGCTCGGGTCGTAGTCGCGCACCAGGGTGATGCAACCCTGGCTTTCGGCCTCGACCAAGTGGCAGACCCGTTCCAGCACTTCGTGGACGTTGCACATGGCCAGCGATGGCAGCTTGTTGGAACCGAGCATGCGGTCGACCAGATTGCGCAGGCGATCGGCCTCTTCGATGATGACGTTGGTGTAGTCGCGCAGGCTCTCTTCCGGCAACTCGCGGGCCAGCAACTGCGCGGCGCCGCGAATGCCGCCCAGTGGGTTCTTGATTTCATGGGCCAGGCCGCGCACCAACATCTTGCTGGTTTCCTGCTTCGACAGTTGGGCCTCTTCCTTGGTGATCCGCAGCAGGCGGTCACGGGGGTGCACCTCCAGCAGCAACAGCGTGGCGCCGTTGGCCAGGATCGGCGTCACCGCATAGTCGACGGTCAGGGTCTGGCCGGTGAGGGCGGTGAGCATCGCTTCGCGCTTGGTAAAAGGGTGCGCCTGCTCGACCGCCTGGCGCAGGGAATTCAGCGCTTCGGTGGACTCGGTGAACAGTTCGCTGATGAATTGCCCATGGCTGCGCTGGCCGCTGATGGCCAGGAGCATCTCCGCTGCCGGGTTCATGTACTCGAGGCGCAGTTCGGCGTCGAGCAGAATGGTGGCGGTGGTCAAGTTGTCGAGTAGCAATCGATGCAGTGCGTCGCTAATGGTCATCAGGACCTCTTTTGGAGCAGGGCGCGCGCATGAATACAGCGCAGATGCACGGAAAATGCAAAAACCAAACCAAGGCTCCGAAAAGAAGCGTTTGATGCCTGAAACGGGCGTTCTACGCTCAATGTTGTGGCGTTATGCCAGCTTGAACGGGTATTTTCGAACCAAAATGGGCTGGCTGGTGGGGGCGGTGCATGCATTTGCACCAACATAGTGCGCCAAGCTGAACGGCGTTAAAAGAAGCGCAGGAACGGATTCTTTTCCTCCGGCGGCTTGTCCTTGAGTGAGCATTCCGGTCGCTGGCCGTAGTCGGTCAGTGTGCATGGCTGGGTTTTGCGTTTTTGCGCCAGGGAGATGCGCTGCATGTGAAAGGGCTGATTGGCCGTGCGCTCGACCGTTCGGCCCTGTTCATCGAGGATTTCGATGGACAGCTGATGGCTGCCCCGGTCGATGTTGCTCAAGGCGAATACCGGACTGGGACCGGGTTCGGCGGTGGGCTGGCCGTCGAGCAGCAGGCGGTAGCGGTGACCCGGTTGCAGGCCGGGTTCGCTGGTGATGCTGACGATCAGTTCGCCGGCACTGCTGCGGATCGTGGCGTCCGGCTCGGGCACCAGCACCCTGAGCATGTCGTAGTGGAGCGCGGGCCTGGCGGCGGCTTTTTTCTCGGCCTTCAGTGGCGCGGCGCCAGTCGGGTTGGCGGGCATGCGGTTGCTCGTCGCCAGGGGCACGCGCTTGGCGTTGCCGTTGCCGGGCTGGTCGGTAAAGACCCGGTTGCCCTGGCCATCGACATAGGTGAACACCTCGGCCGACGCTGGCAGCGCGACCAGGCAGGCGATCAGCAGCCACCCGTTCACGGTGTGTGGACCCGCTGCAGGGTGAAGGTCACGCTGGGGCTCTGCTGGATGACGTTTTCCCCGTCGATCACCTGAACCGCCAGGTTGTGGGTGCCGCGATCGACATTGACCAGTTGCAGGATCGGCACGTTGCTCGGCTGGCCGTACGGCTGGTCGTCCAGCAGCAGACGGAATAGATGGGGCCCTTGCAGCCTGGGCTTGATCAGAACGTTGACCGTGAACGTACCATTGTTGGCTCGCAGGGCTTCGCTGGTCGGCAGGTTGGTCAGTTCCAGCACCTCGTAGGCGCCGAGGGGCCGCTCACGGCTGGAGGTTTCGACCGGTGGCGCCGGGGGTGCCTGGCGCTCGACGCTATTGAGGGGCGGCAATTCGACCGGCTCGGCTTTGACGCCGTCGGGCGGTTGATTGCTGTAGGCGGTGTTGCCGGCGGCGTCGGTGTACTTGTAGATCTGCGCGGCGACGGGCAGGGCGACCAACAGCAGGATGAACAGAAAACCACGACCCATAAAATCGACCAGAAGCGAGAGCGTTGGCTTGCAGCATAGGTCAGTGATGGCGGTAGGCCAAAGTTGTAAACATTTGGGCAAAAAACCGTTCACCCTCCGATCTCCGCACAAAACCCTGTGCGAGCGGGCTCACAGGGCATCAACGTGCGAAAAAAAAAGGCCTCCCGAAGGAGGCCTTTTTCGTCACGCCGCTTGCGCAGGCGTCAACGGATCAGCAGCTGTAGTACAGGTCGTATTCCAGCGGGTGTACGAAGGTGCGGACCTTGATTTCTTCTTCGCTTTTCAGAGCGATGTAAGCGTCGATGAAGTCGTCGGAGAACACGCCGCCCTTGGTCAGGAACGCACGGCCCTTGTCCAGCTCTTCCAGGGCTTCTTTCAGGCTGCCGCAAACTTGTGGGATCTCTTTCGCCTCTTCAGGCGGCAGGTCGTACAGGTTTTTGTCAGCCGCGTCGCCAGGGTGGATCTTGTTCTGGATGCCGTCCAGGCCAGCCATCATCAGTGCAGCGAACGCCAGGTACGGGTTGGCGGCCGGATCCGGGAAGCGTGCTTCGATACGGCGGGCTTTAGGGCTCGACACGTAAGGAATACGGATCGAAGCCGAACGGTTACGGGCCGAGTAGGCCAGCATTACCGGGGCTTCGAAGCCTGGCACCAGACGCTTGTAGGAGTTGGTGGCCGGGTTGGTGAAGCCGTTCAGGGCCTTGCCGTGCTTGATGATGCCGCCGATGAAGTACAGGGCGGTGTCGGACAGGCCGGCATAACCTTCGCCAGCGAAGGTGTTCTTGCCATCTTTCCAGATGGACATGTGGACGTGCATGCCCGAGCCATTGTCGCCGTACAGAGGCTTTGGCATGAAGGTAGCGGTGCGACCGTAGGCGTCGGCAACGTTGTGCACAACGTACTTCAGGGTCTGGGTTTCGTCGGCTTTCTTCACCAGGGTGTTGAACTTGACGCCGATTTCGTTCTGGCCGGCAGTTGCCACTTCGTGGTGGTGAACTTCGACGGTCAGGCCCATTTCTTCCAGTGCGTTGCACATGGAGGTACGGATTTCGTGGTCGTGGTCAAACGGCGGAACCGGGAAGTAGCCACCTTTGACGCCTGGACGGTGGCCCTTGTTGCCGCCTTCCACGTCCTGGTCGGACATCCACGAACCTTGTTCGGAGTAGATCTTGAACATGGAACCGGAGATGTCGGACTTGAATTTCACCTGGTCGAAGATGAAGAATTCTGGCTCCGGGCCGGCGAATACGGTGTCACCGATGCCGGTGGACTTCAGGTACTCTTCGGCGCGCTTGGCGATCGCACGTGGGTCGCGATCGTAGCCTTGCATGCTCGAAGGTTCGATGATGTCGCAGACCAGGATCAGGGTCGGCTCTTCGGTGAACGGGTCCAGAACGGCGGTTTCGTCGTCTGGCAGCAGGATCATGTCGGAAGCTTCGATGCCTTTCCAGCCAGCAATGGAGGAACCGTCGAACATTTTGCCGACTTCGAAGAAGTCTTCATCCAGCGCATCGCGAGCCGGCATGGTCACGTGGTGCTGAGTGCCGCGGGTGTCCGTGAAGCGCAGATCAATCCACTTGACGTCATGATCTTTAATGAGTTGAACCGACTTCGACATACTGTCCTCCGGGTGGCTTAGGGCGGGTAGTGGATGCCCTTAGATATGTGTGATGCCGGCGCGAATACTCTGCCAAGGCAACCTGCCTCACAAGGGAGCAAATTGCATGCCAGTGCCCCAGCATGGGTTTTTTGCCTCTTTTTCAGGCTTATAAAGGCTTGCGGGCGCAAATTCGGAAAAATCTCGCCCTACAATGTAGCGCCTGGATTCGAAAACGACCCGTTTTGGTGCGTGCAAAACCTTCTGCACATTAACTGGTTAAACCTTGAGCAATTTCCGCTATAATCCGCGCCCCCCTTTTTCGGCTGGCCCAGCGCGCGCTGTTTTCATGAAACTAATCGTAAAAGTCTTTCCCGAGATCACCATCAAGAGCCGCCCGGTACGGATGCGTTTCATCCGCCAGTTGGCCAAGAACATCCGTGCCGTGCTCCGCGACCTGGACCCGGCTGTGGTGGTGAACGGCGTGTGGGACAACCTCGAGCTGGAAACCCGCGTCAGCGACCCCAAGGCCCTGAAAGAGATGGGCGAGCGCCTGAGCTGCATGCCGGGCATCGCGCACTTCCTGCAGATCGACGAATACCCGCTGGGCGATTTCGACGACATCGTCGAAAAGTGCAAGCAGCATTACGGCGATGCGCTGACCGGGAAGATCTTCTCGGTGCGTTGCAAGCGCGCCGGCAAGCACCCGTTCAGCTCGATCGACATCGAGAAGTACGTGGGCAGCCAGTTGCGCCGCCAGTGCGGTGCCGCCGGGATCGACCTGAAAAAGCCGGAAATCGAAGTCCGCATCGAAGTTCGCGACCAACGGTTGTTCGTCATCCACAGCCAGCACAATGGCATCGGCGGTTATCCGCTGGGGGCGCTGGAGCAGACGCTGGTGCTGATGTCGGGCGGTTTCGACTCGACGGTCGCCGCCTACCAGATCATGCGACGCGGGCTGATGGCGCATTTCTGCTTCTTCAATCTGGGCGGACGTGCCCACGAACTGGGCGTCATGGAAGTCGCGCATTTCATCTGGAAGAAGTACGGCAGCTCGCAACGCGTGTTATTTGTCAGTGTGCCGTTCGAGGAAGTGTTGGGCGAAATTCTCGGAAAAGTCGATAACAGTCATATGGGCGTCGTATTGAAGCGTATGATGTTGCGCGCTTCCTCCCGGATTGCCGATCGACTGCACATCGACGCGCTGGTGACCGGTGAGGCGATCTCCCAGGTGTCGAGCCAGACGTTGCCGAACCTGTCCGTCATCGATTGCGTGACCGACAAGCTGGTGCTGCGCCCGCTGATCGCCAGTCACAAGCAGGACATCATCGACACGGCCAATGAAATCGGCACGGCCGATTTCGCCCGGCACATGCCGGAGTACTGCGGGGTCATCTCGGTCAACCCGAAGACCGCCGCCAAGCGCCACCGCGTAGAGCACGAAGAGAAAGAATTCGACATGGCAGTGCTTGAGCGTGCGCTCGAGAACGCCAAGCTGGTACCCATCGACCGCGTGATCGATGAGCTGGGCCAGGACGTACAGATTGAAGAAGTCAGCGATGCGCTGGCCGGTCAGATCGTGATCGACATCCGCCACCCGGATGCGGCCGAGGATGACCCGCTGGCGCTGGCTGGCATCGAGGTACAAACGATGCCGTTCTATGCACTGAACGCTCGTTTCAAGGAACTGGACCCTACTCGCCAGTACCTGTTGTATTGCGACAAAGGCGTGATGAGTCGCCTGCATGCCCACCATTTGCTCAGTGAGGGGCATGCCAATGTGCGCGTTTATCGACCGAGCTAAGTGCCCGGGGCTGTTTGCCTGTGGCCTGCGTCACCGGCCCCCCGACGCCACCGTCAAGCTGTAACGGCTTTCACGGACGCTACTGTTAATCGCTGCCAAGACTTGTCAGCACACCGAATCCTCTGATCGAGATACACAAGTGATCGAAAATCTACGCAACATCGCCATCATTGCCCACGTTGACCATGGTAAAACCACCCTGGTAGACAAACTCCTGCGTCAGTCCGGCACCCTGGAGCGCAACGAGCTCAACGACGAGCGCGTGATGGACTCCAACGACCAGGAAAAAGAGCGCGGTATTACCATTCTGGCGAAAAACACCGCCATCAACTGGAACGGCTACCACATCAACATCGTGGACACCCCGGGCCACGCCGACTTCGGCGGCGAAGTAGAGCGCGTGATGTCGATGGTCGACTCCGTGCTGCTGCTGGTTGACGCTCAGGACGGCCCTATGCCGCAAACCCGTTTCGTGACCAAGAAAGCGTTCGAAGCCGGCCTCAAGCCAATCGTCGTGATCAACAAGGTCGACCGTCCGGGCGCGCGTCCTGACTGGGTTCTGGACCAGATTTTCGACCTGTTCGACAACCTGGGTGCCACCGACGAACAACTGGACTTCCAGGTTGTTTACGCTTCGGCCCTGAACGGTATTGCCGGCCTGGACCACACCGCCATGGCGGAAGACATGACCCCGCTGTACCAAGCGGTCGTCGACCACGTTCCAGCCCCGAAAGTCGACCGTGACGGTCCTTTCCAGATGCAGATTTCGGCACTGGACTACAACAGCTTCCTGGGTGTGATCGGTGTTGGCCGTATCGCCCGTGGTCGCATCAAGCCGAACACTCCGGTCGTCGCCATCGATGCCGACGGCAAGCGCCGCAACGGTCGTATCCTGAAGCTGATGGGTCACCACGGCCTGCACCGCGTCGACGTCGAAGAAGCAGCGGCCGGCGACATCGTCTGCATCAGCGGCTTCGACGAGCTGTTCATCTCCGACACCCTGTGCGACCCACTGAACGTCGAAGCGATGAAGCCGCTGACCGTTGACGAGCCAACCGTTTCCATGACCTTCCAGGTCAACGACTCGCCTTTCTGCGGTAAAGAAGGCAAGTACGTGACTTCCCGTAACATCAAGGATCGTCTGGACAAAGAGCTGCTGTACAACGTTGCACTGCGCGTTGAAGAAGGCGACTCGGCCGACAAGTTCAAGGTTTCCGGCCGTGGTGAGCTGCACCTCTCGGTACTGATCGAAACCATGCGTCGCGAAGGCTTCGAGCTGGCCCTGGGCCGTCCTGAAGTGATCATTCGTGAAGTCGACGGCGTCAAGCAGGAACCGTTCGAGAACGTCACCATCGACATCCCTGAAGAATCCCAGGGCAAGGTGATGGAAGAGATGGGTCTGCGTAAAGGCGACCTGAGCAACATGGTGCCGGATGGCAAAGGCCGTGTGCGTCTGGAATACAACATCCCTGCTCGTGGTCTGATCGGTTTCCGTAACCAGTTCCTGACCCTGACCAACGGTGCTGGCATCCTGACCTCGATCTTCGATCGTTACGCTCCAGTGAAGTCCGGCCACATGTCCGGCCGTCAGAACGGTGTTCTGGTGTCGGTTGAAACCGGCAAGGCACTGACCTACTCGCTGGAAACCCTGCAGGCTCGTGGCAAGCTGTTCGTCGAACACGGCCAGGAGATCTACAACGGTCAGATCGTTGGTCAGAACAGCCGCGACAACGACCTGGGCGTCAACCCTACCAAGGGCAAGAAGCTCGACAACATGCGTGCTTCGGGTAAAGACGAAACCATCGCTCTGGTTCCACCTGTTCGCTTCACCCTGGAACAGGCTCTGGAATACATCCAGGAAGACGAGCTGTGCGAAGTCACGCCTAAGTCCATCCGTCTTCGCAAGAAGATCCTGGACGAAAGCGAGCGTACCCGCGCTGCCAAGAAAGCCAAGGCGTAACTAGCCCCGGCTGAACGAAAACGCCCCCGGTCGAAAGGCCGGGGGCGTTTTTGTTTGTCCGGGGTTTGTGCCGGGGCGGTGCCGGCCCCATCGCGAGCAGGCTCGCTCCCACAAGGGATTGCTTTTCAATGTGGGAGCGAGCCTGCTCGCGATGGCGGTTTGTCGTGCGGGAAGAGGGCGGATCAGAACTTCTCTAAAGTCCGGCGACTGCCGGTTTCCCGCGCCACTTCCTTCGGCTTGTAGGCGCAATACCCCGGCCGTGGGCCGATTTTCGGGTGATTGCGGCAGGTGTCCGGGCGCTTGTCATAAATGGTGCACAGGCGGCTCTTACGATCCAGGTAGTAGCAATCGTTGTTGCTCATGCGCTGCAGCGTGAAGATGCCCGATTTCTGATTGAAACGCTCGACCAGCCCTTCCTTTTGCAGGCGCTTGGCAATGTTCTTCGGCGGGTCGCCCAGCTCGAACTCATCGACGATGCCAATGCGGATCAGGTCCTTGATCTTGACCTCGACCGGCAGGGTGCAGCAGCTGGACATGCACGAACCGCACATCGGGGCGGAGTACTTGGCCCACGTATCGAGGCGATCGATCTCGGCGGCGGCGATCAGGTTGGGCTTCATCATCGGTTGTTACCAGGCGTGTGCATCAGGGCGCGCGATCATACCGGGACTGGTGGATTTTTGAACAACCTTTCGCCAGATTTTTTCTGCACCGCTTCATTCGCGGGGTTATCCGGCACGGCCCCTGCATTGATTCAGGCCACACGACAATCCAATGCCGCCTATCTCGCATTTACAGGAAAAACTGCCGAACCAGAGCCAGCGCCGTCTGTCAGACCGTCTAGGCTCAACTATTCCACGCTCGCTCGAGGTCCTATCGATGACTCAAGAACCACTTGTTCGAGAAGCAGAGGTGGCCGCATTTCGCGACGCCGTCTTGACCAAGCTCACCTACGCGGTGGGCAAAGACCCGGATCACGCCTTTGACCACGACTGGTTCGAAGCCATTGCGCTGGCTGCGCGCGATCACATGGTCGAGCACTGGATGGATCACACCCGGCAGATCTACCGCAAAGGTCAGAAGCGGGTGTACTACCTCTCCCTGGAATTTCTCATTGGCCGGCTGCTCTACGACAGCCTGAGCAACCTTGGCCTGCTGGATGTCGCCCGTGAAGCCCTGACCGAACTGGGCGTCGACCTGGAGCGTATCCGCCTGCTGGAGCCCGACGCGGCGCTGGGCAACGGTGGCCTCGGACGTCTGGCGGCCTGCTTCATGGAGAGCATGTCGAGCCTGGGCATCGCCGGCCACGGCTACGGCATTCGTTACGAACACGGCTTGTTCCGCCAGGCGATTGTCGATGGCTGGCAGCAGGAGCAGACCGAGCATTGGCTGGATTTCGGTAACCCGTGGGAATTCGAACGGCCGGAGGTGGTGTACCCGATCGGTTTTGGTGGCAGCGTCGAAACCGTCACCGACGAAAACGGCAAGACCCGGCAAGTCTGGTCACCGGCGGAAACCGTGCGGGCCATTGCCTACGACACTCCGGTCGTCGGCTGGCGCGGGGCGAGCGTCAATACCCTGCGCCTGTGGCGTGCCCGGGCCATGGAAGACCTGCACCTGGAGCGTTTCAACGCGGGTGACCACCTGGGCGCAGTCGCCGAAGTGGCCCGGGCGGAAAGCATTTCGCGTGTGCTCTATCCGGCGGACAGCACCGAAGCCGGCCAGGAGTTGCGCCTGCGCCAGGAGTATTTCTTCGTCGCCGCATCGCTGCAGGACCTGTTGCGCCGCCATCGCAACATGCACACCTCGGTGCTGACCCTGGGCGATCACGCGTCGATCCAGCTCAACGACACCCACCCCTCGATTGCCGTCGCCGAGCTGATGCGTCAACTGGTCGACGTCTACGACGTCGAATGGGCCGCAGCCTGGGAAGTGACCGTCGCCACGCTGTCGTACACCAACCACACGTTGTTGCCGGAAGCGCTGGAAACCTGGCCGGTCGGTTTGATGGAGCGCATGCTGCCGCGGCACATGCAGATCATTTACCTGATCAACGCCCAGCACATCGACTCGCTGCGCGCCAAGGGCATCCATGATTTCGACGTGCTGCGCGCGGTGTCGCTGATCGAGGAAGACAATGGCCGTCGCGTGCGCATGGGTAACCTCGCTTTCCTTGGCTCGCACAGCGTCAATGGCGTGTCCGGCCTGCACACGCAGCTGATGCGCAAGACGGTGTTCTCCGAGTTGCACAAACTCTATCCGGAGCGGATCAACAACAAGACCAACGGGATTACCTTCCGCCGCTGGCTCTACCAGGCCAACCCGGAGCTGACCTCGATGCTGGTCGATGCCCTCGGTCCGGATCTGCTGGACCACCCGGAAGAGCGTTTGCAGGAACTGGCACCGTTCGCCGAGAAACCGGCGTTCCGCAAGGCCTTCGCCGAGCAGCGCCTGCACAGCAAGAAGGCCCTGGCCTACCTGATTCACGAACGACTCGGGATCGCGGTCAACCCGGCGGCGATGTTCGATGTGCAGGTCAAGCGGATCCACGAATACAAGCGTCAACTGCTCAACCTGTTGCACACCGTCGCGCTGTACCAGGCCATCCGTGCCGAGCCGGAAATCGACTGGGTGCCACGGGTGAAGATCTTCGCCGGCAAGGCGGCGGCCAGTTATCACCAGGCCAAACTGATCATCAAGCTGACCAACGATATCGCCCGGGTGGTGAACAACGACCCGACCGTGCGCGGTTTGCTCAAGGTGGTGTTCCTGCCCAACTACAACGTCAGCCTCGCGGAAAGCATCATTCCGGCGGCGGACCTGTCGGAGCAGATTTCCACTGCCGGTTTCGAAGCGTCGGGCACCAGCAACATGAAGTTCGGCCTCAATGGCGCGCTGACCATCGGCACCCTGGACGGCGCCAACGTGGAAATGTGCGAGCTCATCGGCGCCGAACACATGTTCATCTTCGGCCTCAGCGCGCAACAGGTGGAAGCACGCAAGCAGAACCACGAGTTCAATGCGACGCCGGACATCGCCGCGTCCCATCGCCTGGGGGATGTGCTGCAGGCGATTCGCGGCGGTGTGTTCTCGCCGGATGATCCGTCCCGCTACACCGGCCTGATCGATTCGTTGATCGACTTCGACCGCTTCCTGGTCTGCGCCGACTTCGATGCCTATTGGGAAGCGCAGATGCGCGTCGAAGCCCTTTGGCACGATTCCCAGTCGTGGTGGCGCTCGGCCGTGTTGAACACCGCCCGGATGGGCTGGTTCTCCTCCGACCGGACGATTCGCGAGTACGCCACGGACATCTGGAAAGCTCTGGAGTAACTTTCAGCAATAATTGCGAGCCAGGCCCGGTGGTGGTGGGCCCTGGCCGATATACTGCGCGGTAGTTCACCGGGCGATACGCATTGTGGGAGCGAGCCTGCTCGCGAAGTGTTCCGACATTCAACATCGATGCTGAATGTCAGGGCGCTTCGCGAGCAGGCCCGCTCCCACAGGTTTGTGTGGTTTCACACTAGACTCAGCCGAATGCTGTATCTCCCGGATTCGCCCCTCATTGGGGCCGCTTAGGGATATCGACCATGCAATGGATGTTCATGTTGATCGGGCTGGTGCTGGGCTGGATGCTCGACGAGTCGTTCAGCGATGCGCTGTTGGGCGCGCTGCTCGGGTTGGGGATCGGCCAGGCCATTCGCATCCACCGGCTGGATTCGCAAGCGACGCAGCAGCGCGTGCTGCTGGAGCAGGCGCAGGCGACGCTGAATGCGCTCCAGCAACGCCTGGCGGTGCTGGAAGTCGCTGGTGTCCCGGCGCCAGCGCCTGTTGAAGTGCCGCTTGCCAGTGAACCTGCGGTTTCTCCTGTTTTCACCCTCGACGACATCGCCGACTCGGCCCCGGCCTTGGTCTGGGAGCTTCCACCCGAACTTGAACCGGACGCCGCTACGACAGCGACCCCCCGTCGCCCATTGTCCGACGATGCCTGGACCCGAGAGCCCGCTGCCCCCCGTGCGCCAAATGTCATCGAGCGCGCCCTCGCCGGTGCGCGCAATTGGTTGCTGGGCGGCAACACCGTGCTGCGCGTCGGCGTGGTGCTGCTGTTTCTCGGTCTCGCGTTTTTACTGCGCTACGCCACCGAAGGCCTGGTGGTGCCGCTGGAGCTGCGCTATGCCGGCGTCGCGGCGGCTGCGCTGGCCTTGCTCGCCCTGGGTTGGTGGTTGCGCCAGCGCAATCCTCACTATGCGCTGATGCTCCAGGGCACCGGGATTGGCGTGTTGTACCTGACGGTGTTTGCGGCAATGCGCTTGCATCCGCTGCTGGATCCGACGGCCGCATTCGGTTTGCTGGTGGCGGTGACGGTGTTCTCGGCGGTGCTGGCCATCACTCAGGATTCCCTGGCGCTGGCGTGCGCCGCCGCCTTGGGCGGTTTCGCCGCGCCGATCCTGACCTCCAGCGGCACCGGCAGCCATGTCGCGCTGTTCAGCTATTTCGCCCTGCTCAATGCCGGCATCCTGGCCATTGCCTGGTTCAAGGCCTGGCGGCCGCTCAATGTGATCGGCTTCGTCGGCACCTTCGGCATCGGTTTCACCTGGGGCCTGCGTTCCTACACAGCGGAGTTGCTGTGGAGCACCGAGCCGTTCCTGATCCTGTTTTTCCTCATGTACCTGGCCATCGGCTTGCTGTTCGCCCGGCGCAAGTTGCGGGAAATGGGCGATGCCCCCGAGGTCGAGGACCGCGAGGCGTTGTTGCGCCGGTCGGCGCGCAAGGGCGACTACGTCGACGGCACACTGCTGTTCGGCCCGCCGCTGGTGGGTTTCGGTCTGCAGTTCGCGTTGATTCAGCACCTGCCGTTCGCCGCCGCGTTCAGTGCCTTGGCGCTGGGCATGCTGTACATGGCCCTTGCTCGCGTGCTGTTCACGGGACGCACATTGCTCCTGGCGGAGACCTGCCTGGCCCTGGGCGTGATCTTTACCAGCCTGGCGATTCCCCTGGGGCTCGATGCGCGCTGGACGACGGCCGCCTGGGCCGTGGAGGGTGCCGGGATCTTCTGGCTCGGGTTGCGGCAGAAACGGCCGCTGGCCCGAGCGTTCGCCTTGTTGCTGCAATTGGGGTCGACGCTGGCGTTTCTCGGCGAGTTGCGGGCCGGCGACACCAGCCTGATCGCCGGGGCGCCGCTGGGGGCGTTGCTGCTCGGCGTGGCGTTGCTGTTCAGCTTCCATCAATTGCACAAGGCCTCGCCCGGGCAGGCGTCGGCGTGGGAGCAACGGGGCAGGCCGGTGTTGGCCGGTCTGGGCCTGACCTTCCTTTATCTGCTGGCGCCGTTGTTCTTCCTGATCCATGGCACTGCGATTGCCTGGGCGCTGGCCGGTGTGGTGACCTTGTTTGCGGGTCTGCGCCTGCCATCGCGGACCTTCCTGTTGTGCGGGTTTGCCGTGCAGTTTCTCGGTGGTGCGTTGTTCGTGGTCGCCGGTTCGGACTTCCTGGCGTCGTTGGCCAGCGAAGGGTTGCGGCCGCTGGCCCATGGCCGGTTCTGGACGCCATGGGTGTTGGGCCTGGCGGCAGGGGTCGGGGCCTGGCGCTTGCAACAGGAACGTCCCGTCGCAGTGTTGAACCAGCGCCTGTCCGCTGTGTTGCTGCTGTGGGGCGCGGGTGCCTGGGCGTTGGCGTGGGGCAGTGAGGTGCTGCGCTTTGCCCCGGCGGACCTGCAAGCGACCTTGTTGCTGGCCGTGGCGGCGCTGAGTGTCGCCCTGTGGGCGGTGTTGGCGCTGCGCCTTGAGTGGCCGGCGCTGGGCTTGCTCGGTACGGTGCTGATACCGGTGGCTGGCGTGATCCTGCTTGCGGCGTGGCACTCGCGTTATCACCCGGCGGCTGATTTCGCCTGGTTGGCCTGGGCGGCGGTGTTCGGGGTGCATTTCATTTCGCTGCGGCGTCTGGCGCCGATGTTGCCGGCACGGGCGCTGAGCATTGCCCACGTGCTGGGCGTCTGGCTGTTGATCGGCGTGCTGGCGCTCGAACTGCGTTTCGGCTTGTTGCTGCTGGCCGAGCAGTACAACGCCTGGCGCTGGTTGGGTTGGGCGATTCTGCCAAGTCTGTACCTGGTGCTGATGGCCAGTCCTCGTCACTGGCCGTGGCCGGTATCGGCGTATCCGCGCGAGTACCGACTGTACGCTGCGGCACCGCTGGCGTTGCTGATGCTCGGCTGGTTCTGGCTGGCGAACAGCTTCAGCAGTGGCGCCGCCGAGCCCTTGCCTTACGTGCCGCTGCTCAACCCGCTGGAGTTGGGCCTGCTGTTTGCCCTGTTCGGGGTGTATGTCTGGGCGCTCAGTGCCGCGCCGCAACTGGCGATGCGCAAGGACTGCGTCGAGTACGCCACACAACTGATCGCCGGCGTTTCGCTGTTCGCGTTTTTCACCCCAATGGTGAACCGTACGGCTCACCATTGGGGTGGCGTGCCCTTCGAGCTGGACGCTTTGCTCGCCTCGATGCAGGTGCAGGCCGGCCTGTCCATCGTCTGGACCTTGATGGCCTTGAGCCTGATGATTGGCGGGCATCTGCGCGGTCGTCGCGAAGTCTGGCTGATGGGCGCGGCGTTGATCGGCGTGGTGGTCGCCAAGCTGTTCTTTGTCGAACTGAGCAACCGTGGCGGACTCGCCCGGATCGTCTCGTTTATCGGTGTCGGGGTGCTGCTGTTGGTGGTGGGCTATTTCGCCCCGTTGCCGCCCAAGCGTGCCGGCGTTGCGCATGATGGCGCAGCCAACGCCGAAAAACCGGGCCCGCAAACCGAAGGAGTGTCGTCTTGAGTCAGAAGTTGAACCGTGTCTGGTGGGGCGCCGTTGCCCTGGCTGTCGCGCTGTCGATCAACGCCCAGGAACAGCCCGCGGACTTTGCCACGCACGTGCCGTTGAGCCTGAGCGGCGAGGGCCCCTGGTATCGCCTCGAATTGCCCCTGACTGTGCAATTGAAGGCGCAGCAGAGTGACCTGAGCGACGTACGGGTGTTCAACGCGGCGGGCGAGGCCCAGGCCTATGCCCTGGCACGGGAAAGTGCGCAGGTCAGTGAACAGCGTGAGCTGACCGACGTGAAGTGGTTTGCGCTGTATAACGCCGCCGACGACACCGAGCGCGCGCCGAGCGTGCGGGTGCAATCGAACGCTAACGGCGCGTTGGTTGAAGTGCAGCCAGCGAGTCAGCTGGAAGCCGGTGAAGAGGTGCTGCGCGGCTGGCTGCTCGATGCCAGCGCGATCAAGGCGCCGTTGCAGCAGCTGATCATCGACTGGACCAGCGAGCGCGATGGCTTCCAGCGTTTCAGCATCGAAGCCAGCGACGACTTGCAGCATTGGCAGGCGTGGGGCGACGGACAGGTGGCGCGGCTGACGTTCGCCGACGAGCGGGTCGAACAGCACGAAGTGGGCTTGCCGGGGCAACCCGCGCGGTATCTGCGCCTGCTGTGGAGCACGCCGAATTCGGCACCGACGCTGACGTCCGCGCAACTGCAAAGCGCCACCGCGCGCAGCGTGCCGCTGCCCTTGGTGTGGTCGCCAGCGCTGGCGGGTGCCCGCGAAAAGGCCGGGGAGTACACCTGGCAGTTGCCGACGCAGGTGAATGTCGAGCGCCTGCAGGTCGAGCTGGGTCAGCCCAACAGCCTGGCGCCAGTGATCCTGTACGGACGGCTGGACAGTCGCCGGCCGTGGCAGGTGTTGAGCAGCGGCTTGCTCTATCGCCTGACCCAGGGCGGTCAGGAGGTGGTGCAGAACGAGCTGCAGGTGCCGGGACGAACCGTGCAGCAGGTGAAGTTGATCGTCGACGAGCGCGGCGGCGGCCTGGGCGAGCAGGCGCCCAGCGTGAAGTTTGCCGTGCGCGCCACGCAGCTGGTGTTCCTGGCGCGCGGCGCCGGGCCCTACCGGTTGGCGTTGGGCAATGCGACGGTGAAGACGGCGAACCTGCCGTTGACGACGCTGATTCCGGATTACAGCGCAGGCCGTTGGGCGGCATTGGGTCGGGCCACGGTGGATGGCGAAGTGGCGACCACGCCGACGTCAACGGCAGTGGGGGCGGCATCCACTGACACCGACTGGAAGACATTCGGCTTGTGGGCGGTGTTGCTGCTGAGTGTGCTGTTCCTGGCGGCGATGGCCTTCAGTCTGCTGCGCAAGCCTGCCATCAAGCCTTGAGGCGGGTGCTGCGCACCCATTCGCGAGCAGGCTCGCTCCCACAGGGGAATGCACAATCCCGTGGGCGCGAGCCTGTTCGTGAAAGCGATCTGCCGGTCGGTAAACGTGTCGGTTTCGAACTACGCTGAACCCGGTGCATGAACTCTCTTTGGCGTATCACGTCTGATAGGAGGAAATGCGCCTCGACTCGCGCTAAACTGCGCGGGTTTTTAGCCCCCCCATTCAACCGGAGCCGTCCATGTCCCGCGTTACCCTGAGTCGCTATTTGATTGAGCAGACCCGCAGCAACAACACTCCTGCCGATCTGCGCTTCCTGATCGAAGTGGTGGCGCGTGCCTGCAAGGAGATCAGCCACGCCGTGTCCAAGGGCGCCCTGGGCGGTGTTCTGGGCAGCATGGGCACTGAAAACGTCCAAGGCGAAGTGCAGAAGAAACTCGACGTGATCTCCAACGAGATCCTGCTCGAAGCCAACGAATGGGGTGGTCACCTGGCCGGCATGGCGTCCGAGGAAATGGACAACGCCTACCAGATCCCGGGCAAGTACCCGAAAGGCGCGTACCTGCTGGTGTTCGACCCACTGGACGGCTCGTCGAACATCGACATCAACGCGCCGGTCGGCACCATCTTCTCGGTGCTGCGTTGCCCAAGCGAATACCTGAGCCAGAACGAAGCCCTGAACGAAAAGGCCTTCCTGCAGCCAGGCACCCAGCAAGTGGCCGCCGGCTACGCCATCTACGGCCCGCAGACCATGCTGGTGCTGACCCTGGGCGACGGCGTCAAAGGCTTCACCCTGGACCGTGAAATGGGCAGCTTCGTGCTGACTCACGAAGACATCAAGATCCCGGAGTCCACCCAGGAATTCGCGATCAACATGTCCAACCAGCGTCATTGGGAAGCGCCGGTACAACGCTACGTTGGCGAATTGCTGGCGGGTGAAGAAGGTCCGCTGAAAAAGAACTACAACATGCGCTGGGTCGCCGCGATGGTGGCCGACGTGCACCGCATCCTGACCCGTGGCGGTCTGTTCATGTACCCGCGCGACAGCCGCGAGCCGTCGAAGCCGGGCAAGCTGCGCCTGATGTACGAAGCCAACCCGATGTCGTTCCTGGTCGAGCAGGCCGGTGGCGCGTCCACCAACGGCCATCAGCGCATCCTCGACATTCAGCCTGAAGGCCTGCACCAGCGTTGTGCGGTGTTCCTCGGTTCGAAAGAAGAAGTGGCTCGCGCCACGGCCTACCACCAGGAGTAAGCCATGACCGCGCCCTGGCAGCCGTTGCTCGACTGGTGGTTCGGAACGTCCGGATCAGCGAAGGAAGTGGCGGCACAGAAGGGCAAGTTGTGGTTCGGCAAGCGTGACAGCCAGGACCTCGAAGCGCGCGAGCGTTTCGGGGAATGGGTGGAGCAGGCACTGGCCGGCGGATTGACCGACTGGGCGCAACGCCCCGAAGGTTGGCTGGCCCTGGTGCTGTTGCTCGATCAACTGCCGCGCATGCTCTTTCGCGACTGCGCCAAGGCCTTTTCCGGTGACAGCAGGGCCCAGGCCCTGGTGGCGCAAGGCATTGCCGCCGATTTCGACCGGCAATTGCAGCCGATCCAGCGGGTGTTCATCTATCTGGTGCTCGAGCACTGCGAACACCTGGCGGTGCAAAACGAATGCATCTCGCGCTACATCGACCTGCTGCAGCAACAGCCGGAAGATGATCGGGCGCTGTTTGCCGATTATCTCGACTACGCAGAAAAGCATCAGAAGGTGATCGCGCAGTTTGGACGGTTTCCCCATCGCAATGCGGTGTTGGGGCGCGAATCTACGGCTGAGGAGTTGGTGTTTCTGGCGAAGCCGGGTTCTCGTTTCTAGGTGTTTGCAGCAACCGCTTCATCAGCAGTGTCGGCAGGTCTTTTCGCGTATCAGCGATGATGTGGACATAGACACTCTGCCCCCGAACCTCATAGATAACCCGGTTCATTCCTGAGAGAACTTGCCTGTACTGGCAAAGATTGAGTCTCTCGATCTCTGGCGGAATCGATCCTGAAAGAGGCTGCGTCCCCAAGTCGCGGATAGCTGTTTTGAGGCTGGCGTAAGTGGTTTGCCAGGTCTGGGGCGAGAACTGTTTGACTATGTAAGCGCGTAGTTCTTTCAAATCAATCTCAGCGGTCTGAAGAATGACGACCTTCAAACTCATTGATGATCGGCCTTATCCAGATCAGCGAAAACTTCTTCAGCGTCACGAAACCTGCCTTCTTCAATTTCGCGATTTCCCAAGGCCAGGAGTTTGAGCAAAGCCATTGTGGCTTCTTGCTCTTCAAAACTTTTCACATCCATCACCACCAGCTTCGCTTCACCGTTTTGGGTGATAACCAAAGGCTCGCGGCTTTCTGTGAGGGTTTTGACGATCTCGGCGGTGTGGCTTTTCAGGTAGCTGATGGGCTTGATTTGAGATGACAGCTTCATGGCAGGCAGCCTCGCCAGATTGAATAGGACTGAGTTTAGTCTTAATTAAGACTAGCGTCATTGGGGGCCTGATCAGTGGCCTTGAGGCTGGGCCCGCTCGCGACAGGCCCGCAAGTGCGCCTTAGATTCTGAAGCTCCCCACCAGATGCTTCAGCCGCGCCGCCTGTTGTTCAAGGTCGGCGCAGGCGCGCAGGGTGGCCTGCAGGTTCTCCACACCTTCCTGGTTCAGCGTGTTGATCTCGTTGATGTCGACGTTGATCGATTCAACCACGGCGGTCTGTTCTTCGGTCGCGGTGGCCACGGACTGGTTCATGCCGTCGATTTCGCCGATGCGCTGGGTCACGCTGCTCAGGCGTTCGCCGGCCTGGTTGGCGATGCCGACGCTGCTTTCGCTCTGGCGCTGGCTGTCGGTCATGGTGCTCACGGCTTCGCGGGCGCCGACCTGCAGTTCCTCGATCATCTTCTGCACTTGCTGCGCCGAATCCTGGGTGCGGTGCGCGAGGTTGCGCACTTCGTCGGCGACCACGGCAAAACCGCGCCCGGCTTCGCCGGCTCGGGCTGCTTCGATGGCGGCGTTCAACGCCAGCAGGTTGGTCTGCTGGGAGATGCTGGTGATCACTTCCAGAATCTGTCCGATGTTGACGGTGTTGCTGTTGAGCGTCTCGATGTTGCCGCAGGAATCGCTGATCTTCGCCGACAGCTGATGCATGGCCGTGATGGTTTTATCCACCGTCTGCTGACCGTCTTCGGCCAGGGCCCGGGCATCGCTCGAATGCTGCGAAGCGAGGGCGGCATTCTGGGCAATTTCCTGGGCGGCGGCGCCGAGCTGGTTGATTGCTGCGGCGACGCTGCTGGTGCGCGAGGCCTGCTGGTCGGAGTTGAACATCGACGAATTGGAGGCCGCCACCACGCGCAGCGCCACTTCGTTGACCTGGCCGGTGGCCGAGGACACTTCGCGGATCGAGGTGTGGATACGTTCGACGAATCGGTTGAACGACAGCCCCAGTGCGCCGAATTCGTCATGGCCGTGGATCGTCAGGCGTTTGGTCAGGTCGCCTTCACCTTCGGCGATGTCATGCATGGCGCGGCCCATGGTCAGCAGCGGCTGCATCAGGAAGCTGATCAGCAGGCCCAGCAAGGTGATGATGATCACCACCGCAATCACCATGGCGACGATCGCCGAGGTGCGGAACTCGCTGAGCATGGCGAACGCCGTGTCCTGGTCCAGTACCAGCGCCACGTACCAGTCGGCCGAGGGCACGCCGTTGACGTGGGTGAAGGAGATGAACTGGCGCTTGCCATCGATTTCCACCTCTTTCATGCCCGGGCTGACTTTCGGAGTGTCGTTCGGGTAAGCCTCGGCCAGGCTCTTGAGCACCAGTTTGCTGTCGGGGTGAATCAGGATTTTGCCGTCGGCGCCGACGATGAAGGCATGACCGTGACCGCCGAAGTTCAGCGAGTTGATGATCGCGCTGACGCTCGAGAGGTCGATGTCGGCCCCGGCGACACCGATCATCTGGCCCTGACGCTGCACCGGGGTGGCGATGGTGATGACCAGCTTGCCGGACGAGGCGGCGATGTAGGGTTCGGTGACGATGGTCTGTTGCGCACTGTTGGCCGCCTTGTACCAGCCACGGGCGCGCGGATCGTAATCCGCAGCGCGGTTACCCGCCGGGACCGAGAACATCACGCCATCGGTGCCGCCGAAGTAGCTCAGTTGAAAATTACCGGTGTAGGCGGGCAGGTCGATCACCCGTTTCAGGCTGCTCAGGGCGCTGCCATCGGCCGAGATCTGCTGCGACATCGATTGCAGCAGATGAATGCGGCTTTCCAGCCAGGTCTGGATGTTGCTGGTGGTCAGACTGCCGAGTTCCTGCATCGATGATTCGGTGCTGCTGCGCAGGGTCTGGCGCTGTTGGTAGTCGTTGAACAGGATGAAGCAGGCAAATGCAACGGCCACCACGAGGGCGGCAGCCAACAAGATTTTGTGGCTGAACTTCATGTTTCTGGTCATTAAATGAACTACCGCGAAAGAACTAGTCAAGAAGGGCGCCAATTTGCCATAACAGAGGGCTTTGCGCTGCTTTTTTGTCGACTGGGCGGCGCCAAAGATTAGGCGCATTTGGCCAAAGCCGACGAAATGCACAACAGCGCAGGAAAGTGGCTGATTTTTCGGCAAAAGGCAGACGAGCGGCCCAACAAATAGGCGGCCGGTCAGGGAACCCGAAGGGGGTTTTTACTTCTAAGCTTCTGCTTGGCAGTTTGCCATTCCCCCTTCGCTCCAGGAGTTTCACCATGTCGCTGCGATTCGTCGCCCTGCTTTCGTTCTGCGTGTTGTTGGTCGCGTGTGGCAAGGTCAATCAGGAAAACTACTCCAAGCTGTCGGCGGGCATGGCCAAGGCCGAGGTTGAAGCCTTGCTCGGCAAACCCACCGACTGTTCGGGTGCGCTTGGCTTGTCCAGCTGTACCTGGGGCGACAAGAACAGCTTTATCAGCGTGCAGTACGCCGGTGACAAAGTGATGATGTTTTCTGGCCAAGGCCTGAAGTAATCCGGGGCGTCATGCCCACGGGAGAAAAACAATGAAGCAGTTACTGATCCTCCTTTTGGCCGGCCTGGTTTTGGCCGGCTGCGCTACTTCCGGCGAAGATCCGTTGGCGCCGAAAACCGTCAACAGCGTCAATCTGAAGAAGTATCAAGGGACCTGGTACGAGTTGGCGCGTTTGCCGATGTATTTCCAGCGCAACTGTGCGCAGTCCGAAGCGCATTACACCCTCAAGCCCGACGGCAACATCCTGGTGCTCAATCGCTGCCTCACTGCGGATTGGCAATGGGAAGAAGCCAAGGGCACGGCGTATCCACAGGTGCCCGGCAAGACCGACAAGTTGTGGGTCGAGTTCGATACCTGGTTTTCGCGGCTGCTTCCGGGCGTAGCGAAGGGCGAGTATTGGGTGTTGTTCGTCAGCGACGACTACAAGACTGCCATTGTCGGCGATCCGAGCCGCCGTTACCTGTGGCTGCTGTCGCGCACTCCGACGGTCAATGGCGTCGTGCGTGAAGAGCTGCTGAGCAAGGCCCGCCAGCAGGGTTACGACACCACGCGGTTGATCTGGCGTGCGACCGATACGCAGATGGCCAAGACGTCGAACTGATCGCCTGTAACCCTGTGGGAGCGAGCCTGCTCGCGATGATCTGTCTGTGACACCTGTGTTGTCTGACATTCCATCGCGAGCAGGCTCGCTCCCACCGTTTCATTTCGGGTCAGCCCAGCAGATCGCGCAGGACCTGGGTAAACGCCCGGCTGCTTTGCTCTTCCCCCGCATGGCGGCCATCGCGCACGACCCACTGGCCATTGACCAATACATCACGCACCTGGCGATCGCCGCCGGCGAACAACCAGCGGTTCAGGATTCCGTCACCACTGGCCGTCGCCAGGTACGGGTCATTGCCATCGAGCACCAGCCAGTCCGCCCGCTTGCCCACTTCCAGAGCACCGATCGGCTGACCCAGCGCCTCGGCGCCGCCGTCCAGCGCCGCGTCGTAGAGCGTGCGACCGACCATCGGTTGATCCGCGCCGTACAGCCGGTTACGCCGTTGATCGCGCAGGCGCTGGCCGTATTCCAGCCAGCGCAACTCCTCCACCACACTCAGCGACACATGGCTGTCGGAGCCGATGCCCATGCGGCCGCCCTGGGCGAGGAAGTCCACCGCCGGGAATATCCCGTCGCCGAGGTTGGCTTCGGTGGTCAGGCACAGGCCGGCGATGGCGCGACTGCCGGCCATCAGCGCGACTTCTTCAGGGTTGGCGTGGGTCGCATGCACCAGGCACCAGCGTTGATCGACTTCGACGTTTTCATAGAGCCATTGCAGCGGACGGCGGCCGCTCCAGCTCAGGCAGTCGTCGACTTCCTTCTGCTGTTCGGCAATGTGAATGTGCACCGGGCATTGCCGGTCGCCGGCGGCCAGCACTTCGCTGATCTGTTGCGGGGTGACCGCGCGCAACGAGTGGAAACACAGGCCCAGCGACTGCGCTTTCTGCCGGGCCAGCAGCGGTTGCAGGCGTGCTTGCAGCTTCAGGTAGTTGTCTGTGCTGTTGATGAAGCGGCGCTGGCCGTCGTTCGGTGTCTGGCCACCGAAACCCGAGTGGCTGTAGAGCACCGGCAGCAAGGTCAGGCCGATACCGGCGTCGCTCGCGGCCTGGCTGATGCGCAGCGCCAGTTCGGCCGGGTCGGCGTAGGGTTGGCCGCTGGTGTCGTGGTGCACGTAATGAAACTCGGCGACCGAGGTGTACCCGGCCTTGAGCATTTCGATGTACAGCTGGCGGGCAATGACGCCGAGTTGTTCCGGACTGATTTTTCCGACGAGGCGATACATCAGGTCGCGCCAGGTCCAGAAACTGTCGTTCGGGTTCCCCGCCACTTCCGCCAGCCCGGCCATGGCGCGCTGGAACGCGTGGGAGTGCAGGTTCGGCATCCCCGGCAGCAACGGGCCGCTTAGCCGCTCGGCGCCATCTGCATGGGAATCGGCCTGGATATGGGTCAGGACGCCGTCGGCGCTGACCTCAAGACGTACATTGTTGGCCCATCCACTAGGCAGCAGCGCGCGTTCGGCAAAGAAGGCGGACATGGTTCAGCACCCCATCGTGTGTTATTTGTATATACATATACAGACGTTTGCCTGCCCGGTAAACTCCGGCAAGCTAGCAACCTTTACTAAATGAACAGGGATTAACCGTGCCGACTCCGCCTGCAGTCTCACCGTTGGCCGCGAACATGGGCGACAGTCCGGCGCCCTTGTACGCTCGCGTCAAACAAATGATCACCCAGCAGATCGACAGTGGAAACTGGCCGCCGCACTACCGTGTGCCGTCGGAAAGCGAGCTGGTCAGCCAGCTCGGTTTCAGCCGCATGACGATCAACCGCGCGTTGCGCGAGATGACCGCCGACGGCCTGTTGGTGCGCATGCAGGGCGTCGGCACCTTCGTCGCCGAGCCGAAAAGCCAGTCCGCCCTGTTTGAAGTGCACAACATCGCCGATGAAATCGCCTCCCGTGGCCATCGTCACACCTGCACGGTCATCACCCTTGAAGAAGAGGCGGCCGGTTCCGAACGTGCCCTGGCGCTGGACATGCGTGAAGGGCAGAAGGTCTTTCACTCGCTGATCGTGCATTACGAGAACGATATTCCGGTACAAATCGAGGACCGCTTCGTCAACGCACTGGTGGCCCCGGATTACCTCAAGCAGGATTTCACCCTGCAAACCCCGTACGCCTACTTGAACCAGGTCGCGCCACTGACCGAAGGCGAGCACGTGGTCGAAGCGATCCTGGCCGAGGCGTCGGAGTGCAAGTTGTTGCAGATCGAAAAGGGCGAGCCTTGCCTGCTGATCCGTCGTCGCACCTGGTCCGGCCGCCAGCCGGTGACTGCCGCCCGTCTGATCCACCCCGGTTCCCGTCATCGTCTGGAAGGTCGGTTTCATAAATAGAGAGCCACACATGAGCAGCTTCAACGTTCTACGCGCCAGGGATTACCCGCGCATGCCGTGGAAAAACGGCGGCGGCAGCACCGAAGAAATCACCCGCGACGTCGGCATTGGCCTGGACGGGTTTGGCTGGCGCCTGTCGATTGCCGACATTGGTGAGTCGGGCGGCTTTTCCACGTTCGCCGGTTACGAGCGGATCATCACCGTGTTGCAGGGTGACGGCATGACCTTGTCGGTCGATGGCCAGGTCACTCGGCCGCTGCTACCCGTCGAGCCATTTGCATTCAGCGGCGAAAGCCGCGTGTCCTGCACGTTGCTGGGTGGACCGATCCGCGACTTCAACCTGATCTATGCGCCAACGCGTTACCGCGCGCGGTTGCAGTGGCTGGACGGCGAACAACGGTTCTTCAGCGACGCCGGGACGGTCCTGGTGTTCAGTGTCAGCGATGCGCTTGAGGTGAAGGTCGGTAACACCGCTGCGCAATTGGGTCGCCATGATTGCCTGCAATTCGACGGTAACAGCGGGTTGCTGGACATCTCCAGCAATGGCGCCTGCTGTGTGATCGAGCTGACGGCGCGCTGATCTCCTGCCCCGCGTATCGGCAGGAGCGACCCTGCTCGCTCCTGCATGAAAAATCGTTTCCCTGGGCGCACCAACTTGTTACCTAACGCCCCAGCGTGGCGCAAAACCACGCTCACGTAACATCTCTCGCCTCGTTCAGATCTTCCCCGTAAAAAATTTCATCTACGCCAGAACCCTTGATTCAGGCGCTCTTCAGCTGTTTCAGCATTTTTCCTGAATGCCCATTCAACAAGTTGGCCGCTTGATTGCATATGCTTGTATGTACAAGTAAAGACGTATGCGTATGAGTCGACCTGAACTCCCCGCAACGTCCACCTGATTCGCTTGTGACGCAACGACGCGCACAGGCTGGCTTACCCACCGCCAGGGTTGGTTTGGATTGATCGCTGAGGAGTCTTTTTCGTGACTGACAATACCCGCACCACTGCCTCTGTAACAAAGCGCCGTGACGTTGAAATCCGCGCTGCCCGCGGCAACAAGCTGACCGCCAAGAGCTGGCTGACCGAAGCGCCGTTGCGCATGCTGATGAACAACCTCGACCCGGAAGTCGCCGAGAACCCGAAAGAGCTGGTGGTCTACGGTGGTATCGGCCGCGCGGCCCGTAACTGGGAGTGCTACGACAAGATCGTCGAAAGCCTGACCAACCTGAATGACGACGAGACCCTGCTGGTGCAATCCGGCAAGCCGGTCGGCGTGTTCAAGACCCACAGCAACGCCCCGCGCGTACTGATCGCCAACTCCAACCTGGTGCCACACTGGGCCACCTGGGAGCACTTCAACGAGCTCGACGCCAAAGGCCTGGCCATGTACGGCCAGATGACCGCCGGCAGCTGGATCTACATCGGCAGCCAGGGCATCGTCCAGGGCACTTACGAAACCTTCGTCGAAGCCGGTCGCCAACACTACAACGACAACCTCACCGGCAAGTGGGTCCTGACCGCAGGCCTGGGCGGCATGGGCGGTGCCCAGCCGCTGGCCGCGACCCTGGCCGGTGCCTGCTCGCTGAACATCGAATGCCAGCAGATCAGCATCGATTTCCGCCTGAAAACCCGCTACGTCGACGAGCAGGCCAAAGACCTCGACGACGCACTGGCCCGCATCGCCAAATACACCGCCGAAGGCAAGGCGATCTCCATCGCGCTGTGCGGCAATGCCGCTGAAATCCTCCCTGAACTGGTGCGTCGCGGTGTGCGCCCGGACATGGTCACCGACCAGACCAGCGCCCACGACCCGCTCAACGGCTACCTGCCTGCCGGCTGGACCTGGGACGAATATCGCGCTCGCGCCAAGACCGAGCCCGCCGCGGTGGTCAAGGCCGCCAAGCAATCGATGGCCGTGCACGTCAAAGCCATGCTGGACTTCCAGAAAATGGGTGTGCCGACCTTCGACTACGGCAACAACATCCGTCAGATGGCTCAGGAAGAAGGCGTGGAAAACGCATTCGACTTCCCAGGCTTCGTGCCGGCCTACATCCGTCCGCTGTTCTGCCGTGGCATCGGCCCGTTCCGTTGGGCTGCACTGTCCGGCGATCCGCAAGACATCTACAAGACCGACGCCAAGGTCAAGGAACTGATCCCGGACGACGCCCACCTGCACAACTGGCTGGACATGGCGCGCGAGCGCATCAGCTTCCAGGGCCTGCCGGCGCGTATCTGCTGGGTCGGCCTGGGTCTGCGCGCCAAGCTCGGCCTGGCGTTCAACGAAATGGTGCGCAGCGGCGAGTTGTCGGCACCGATCGTCATCGGTCGCGACCACCTGGACTCCGGTTCGGTATCGAGCCCGAACCGCGAAACCGAATCGATGCAGGACGGTTCCGACGCCGTGTCCGACTGGCCGCTGCTCAACGCCCTGCTCAACACCGCGAGCGGCGCGACCTGGGTCTCCCTGCATCACGGTGGCGGCGTCGGTATGGGCTTCTCCCAGCATTCGGGCATGGTGATTGTCTGCGACGGTACTGACGAAGCGGCCGAGCGTATCGCTCGCGTCCTGCACAACGACCCGGCCACCGGTGTCATGCGTCACGCCGATGCCGGTTACCAGATCGCCATCGACTGCGCCAAGGAACAAGGGCTGAACCTGCCGATGATTACCGGCAAGTAACAGGCAATTGATGAGCGCCCTATGTGGGAGCAAGCCTGCTCGCGATGATGGCGGCACATTCAGCTTGATTGTTGACTGACAGCCCCCTGTCGCGAACAGGCTCGCTCCCACAGAAACCGGACTCTACCCAGAACAATCCACAGAGGTTGAACCATGGCTGTCAATGATGAGCGTGCAGGCAACAAACCGTTGATCGAGAAGCGCTCGATCGACTACATCCCGGAAGCGGAAAGACACGGCCGTCTGATCAGCCAGTTCACCCTGTGGATGGGTGCCAACCTGCAAATCACCGCGATTGTCACCGGGGCGTTGGCCGTGGTGCTCGGCGGCGACGTGTTCTGGTCGTTGATCGGTTTGTTGATCGGTCAACTGCTCGGCGGCGGGGTCATGGCGTTGCACGCGGCGCAGGGGCCCAAGCTGGGCTTGCCGCAGATGATCTCCAGCCGGGTCCAGTTCGGCGTCTACGGCGCGGCCATCCCGATCGTGCTGGTGTGCCTGATGTACCTGGGCTTCACCGCAACCGGCACCGTGCTTTCCGGCCAGGCCCTTGGTCAGTTGTTCGGTGTCAGCGACACCGTCGGTATCCTCATCTTCGCCAGCGTCATCGTGCTGGTCACGGTGCTGGGATACCGGGTGATCCATTTCATCGGCCGTGTCGCCAGCATCGTTGGGGTGATTGCCTTCGTTTACCTGTTCAGTCGCCTGATGAGCCAGACCGATATTGGCGCATTGCTGCAAATCCGCCACTTCAGCTGGAGCAGTTTCCTGCTGGCGGTCTCGCTCGCGGCGTCCTGGCAGATCGCGTTCGGCCCCTATGTGGCCGACTATTCGCGCTACCTGCCGAGCCAGACGTCCTCGGTGAAAACCTTTTTCGCTGCGGGCGCAGGTTCCGTGATTGGCGCACAGGTGGCGATGATCCTCGGCGTGTTTGCCGCGGCCATGGCCAACGGGCAATTCGCCGGCCACGAAGTGGCCTACATCGTCGGGTTTGCCGGCAGTGGTGCCACCGCTGCGCTGCTGTACTTCAGCATCGCCTTCGGCAAGGTCACCATTTCCACGCTTAACTCGTACGGCAGCTTCATGTGCATCGCGACCGTCATCAGCGGTTTTCGTGGCCACTTGCAGGTGTCGCGCCTGCAGCGTCTGGTGTTCGTGCTGGCGATCGTCGGTACGGCGACCCTGATCGCGTTGCTCGGCCAGCATTCGTTCCTCGGTGCGTTCAAGTCGTTCATCCTGTTCCTGCTGGCGTTCTTTACACCCTGGAGCGCGATCAACCTGGTGGACTACTACTGCATCACCCGCGAACGCTATGACGTCCCGGCGCTGGCGGATCCCAATGGTCGTTACGGCCGCTGGAACATGCTCGGTATCAGCATCTACGTGTTCGGCGTGCTGGTGCAGTTGCCGTTCATCGCCACCAAGTTCTATACCGGTCCGCTGGTCGAGGCGCTGGGCGGTGTGGACATTTCCTGGATTATCGGTCTGGTGCTTCCGGCTGCGCTGTACTACGTGTGCGCGAAAAAATGGCACGGTGCAGTACCCGATCGACTGATTTTGCCGCAGGACAACGTTGTACAACCTAAAACAAGCGGAAATGGTCGCGCTGCGGCGCAGGCCTGATTGGACGTGGACAGGGCTGGATGCCTCTTGACTGCCGTAAGCCAATTCATGATTAGGAGCGTCACAACAATGAAATCGAACAAGACCCTGCTGACCACATTGCTTTCCATGGGCCTGCTGGCCAGCGCCGGCGCCACCCAGGCAGCCGGTTGGTGCGAATCGGGCAAACCGGTGAAGTTCGCCGGCCTGAACTGGGAAAGCGGCATGCTGCTGACCGATGTCCTGCAGGTGGTGCTGGAGAAAGGTTACGACTGCAAGACCGACAGCCTGCCGGGCAACTCCATCACCATGGAAAACGCCCTGAGCAGCAACGACATCCAGGTGTTTGCCGAGGAGTGGGTCGGCCGCAGCGAGGTCTGGAACAAGGCCGAGAAGGCCGGCAAGGTGGTAGGCGTCGGTGCGCCGATCGTGGGGGCGATCGAAGGCTGGTATGTGCCGCGCTACGTGATCGAGGGCGACGCCAAGCGCAAACTGGAAGCCAAGGCGCCGGACCTGAAGAACATCGCCGATCTGGCCAAGTACTCCGCCGTGTTCAAGGATGCCGAGGAGCCGTCCAAAGGCCGTTTCTACAACTGCCCGGCCGGCTGGACCTGTGAACTCGACAACAGCGAAATGCTGAAAAGCTACGGCCTGGAAAACAGCTACACCAACTTCCGCCCAGGCACCGGCCCGGCACTGGATGCCGCCGTGTTGTCGAGCTACAAGCGTGGCGAGCCGATCCTGTTCTACTACTGGTCGCCAACGCCGTTGATGGGCCAGGTCGATGTCGTGAAGCTCGAAGAAAAACCAGGCGTGGATAAAACCGTGACCATCAAGGTCGGCCTTTCCAAGACTTTCCACGAGGAAGCGCCGGAACTGGTGGCCGTGCTGGAAAAGGTCAACCTGCCGATCGACCTGCTGAACCAGAACCTGGGTCGCATGGCGAAGGAACGTATCGAGTCGCCAAAACTGGCGAAAATCTTCCTCAAGGAACATCCTGAAGTCTGGCACCAATGGGTGAGCGAAGACGCAGCCAAGAAAATCGACGCTGCGCTTTGAAAACTACTGCGCTCAGCAATACTGCGTTGAAAGCAGACTCGAAATGCTCATTGACTAAAGTCAACTCCGCTTTCTTGCCTGCTTTCGCCTTGTCTTGCCTTCGCTCGCTACGTTTTCAAACAGCTTGTTTATAAGGGCAAAGCTTTACAGCACTGCTTTGTGGTGCTGCGAAGCCCTTGATTGAGAGTCTCTTATGTTTCCCGAAAGCTTTACCTTTTCCATCGCCGACTGGGTCAACGGTTGGGTCGATTCGCTGGTCACCAACTACGGCGACGTGTTCCGGCACATCTCCGACACCCTGTTGTGGGCCATCGTCAATCTTGAAGGGTTGCTGCGTGCGGCGCCCTGGTGGCTGATGCTGGCCATCGTCGCCGGCGTGGCCTGGCACGCGACCCGCAAGGTGGTGACCACGGCGGTGATCGTCGGCCTGCTGTTCCTGGTGGGGGCGGTCGGCCTCTGGGACAAGCTGATGCAAACCCTGGCACTGATGCTGGTGGCGACGGTCATTTCGGTGCTGATCGGTGTGCCCCTGGGCATTCTGTCTGCGCGCAGCAATCGCCTGCGTTCGGTGCTGATGCCGCTGCTGGACATCATGCAGACCATGCCGAGCTTCGTGTACCTGATTCCGGTGCTGATGCTGTTCGGCCTGGGCAAGGTTCCGGCGATTTTCGCCACCGTGATCTACGCCGCGCCGCCGCTGATCCGCCTGACCGACCTGGGCATCCGTCAGGTCGATGGGGAAGTGATGGAAGCGATCAATGCCTTCGGCGCCAACCGCTGGCAGCAACTGTTCGGCGTGCAACTGCCGCTGGCCCTGCCCAGCATCATGGCCGGGATCAACCAGACCACCATGATGGCCCTGTCGATGGTGGTGATCGCCTCGATGATCGGTGCCCGTGGCCTGGGCGAAGACGTGCTGGTCGGGATTCAGACCCTCAACGTCGGGCGTGGCCTGGAAGCGGGCCTGGCGATCGTGATTCTGGCCGTGGTGATCGACCGCATTACGCAGGCGTATGGTCGCGCCCGGCATGAGGTGAGCAAATGAACAACGCAAGCGTAAGCAAGATCGAAGTCAAGAACGTCTTCAAGATTTTCGGCAACCGTGCCAAGGACGCGCTGGGCCTGATCGGCCAGGGCAAGACCAAGGATCAGGTGCTGGCCGAGACCGGCTGTGTGGTCGGTGTGAACGACCTGTCGCTGAGCATCGGCAGCGGCGAGATCTTCGTCATCATGGGTCTCTCGGGCTCCGGCAAATCCACCCTGGTGCGCCACTTCAACCGCCTGATCGACCCCACCAGCGGCGCGATCCTGGTGGACGGCGAGGACATCCTGCAATACGACATGGACGCCCTGCGCGAATTCCGCCGGCGCAAGATCAGCATGGTGTTCCAGAGCTTCGGCCTGCTGCCGCACAAGACTGTGGTCGACAACGTCGCCTACGGCCTGAAAGTGCGCGGTGAAAGCAAGCAGATGTGCACCGAACGCGCGCTGCACTGGATCAACACCGTGGGCCTCAAAGGCTACGAAAACAAATACCCGCATCAGCTTTCCGGCGGCATGCGTCAGCGTGTGGGCCTGGCCCGTGCATTGGCGGCGGACACCGACATCATTCTGATGGACGAGGCCTTCAGCGCCCTCGATCCGCTGATCCGTGCAGAGATGCAGGACCAGTTGCTGGAGCTGCAAAAGACCCTGCACAAGACCATCGTGTTCATCACTCATGACCTCGACGAGGCCGTGCGCATCGGCAACCGTATCGCGATCCTCAAGGACGGCCGCCTGATTCAGGTCGGCACGCCGCGCGAGATCCTGCATTCGCCGGCCGATGAGTATGTCGACCGGTTTGTGCAGCGGCGGGCGGCGGTGGTTTAAGAATTTGCAGTGCTTTTATTGGCCCCATCGCGAGCAGGCTCGCTCCCACAGGGGGCAGCGTGCGCAGGCCCATTGTGGGAGCGAGCCCGCTCGCGATGGGGCCAGTGAAGCTGCATCAATATTGGCTAGAGGTAAAAGATGTCCCAGGCTGAAAAAGTCGTAATCGCCGACGCTCCATTGCGTTGGCAGGATGTGGTTGCGGTCGCCCGTCACGGCGCGCCGCTTGAACTGTCGGCCAAGGCCTGGGCGCGCATCGAGAATGCCCAGGCGATCGTCCAGCGCATCGTCGCCAGCGGCGAACGGGCCTATGGCGTCAACACGGGCCTGGGCGCGCTGTGCAATGTGTCGCTGGCTGATGAACAACTCAGCCAGCTGTCACGCAATACCTTGCTCAGCCATGCCTGTGGCGTCGGCGCCCCGCTGGCCGATGAACAGACCCGCGCCATCATGTGCGCCGCCATTCGCAATTACAGCCAGGGTAAATCCGGCATTCACCGCCAGGTGGTCGAAGCGCTGCTGGCCTTGCTCAACCGTGGCATCACGCCGCAAGTGCCGTCCCAGGGCTCGGTGGGTTACCTGACCCACATGGCGCACATCGGCATCGCGCTGTTGGGCGTCGGCAATGTCAGCTATCGCGGACGGATCGTTTCGGCACAGCAGGCGCTGTCCGAAGAGGGGCTGCTACCGGTTCGACTGGGCGCCAAGGACGGCCTGTGCCTGGTCAACGGCACGCCGTGCATGACCGGCCTCAGCTGCCTGGCCATTGCCGACGCCACGCGCCTGCTGCAATGGGCCGATGTGATCGGCGCCATGAGCTTCGAGGCCCAGCGCGGCCAGATCGCGGCGTTCGATGCCGAGATCATCGCGCTCAAGCCGCATCCCGGCATGCAGCAGGTGGGTCTCAATCTGCGGGCGCTGCTGGACGGCAGCGAAGTGATCGCGTCGAGCAAAGGCATCCGCACCCAGGACGCGCTGAGCATCCGTTCCATCCCGCAGGTCCATGGCGCGGCGCGGGATCAGCTGGCGCACGCGATGCTACAGATCGAAACCGAACTCAACGGCTGCACCGACAACCCCTTGCTGCTGGGTACTCCGGACAATTTCCGGATCATGTCCCAGGCCAACCCGCACGGTCAGTCGGTGGCCATGGCCGCTGATCTGCTGGCCATCGCCATGGCGGAGATCGGCTCGATCGCCGAGCGACGCCTCGACCGTCTGATCAACCCGCACGTCAGCGGCCTGCCGGCGTTCCTGGTGGCCAACCCGGGGGTGAATTCCGGGATGATGATCGTGCAATACGTCGCCGCTTCGCTGTGTGCGGAAAATCGTCAATTGGCGCAACCGGCCGTGCTCGACAACTACGTCACTTCCGGCTTGCAGGAAGACCATCTGAGCATGGGCACCAACGCCGCGCTGAAGCTGCATCGGGCCCTGGAAAACTGCACGCAGATCCTCGCCATCGAATACCTGCTGGCCGCCCAGGCCTTTGAGTTCCTCAAGGCCCAGCGCTTTGGCGCCGGCACCGATGCGGCCTGGCGTCTGCTGCGCGAGCGCGTCCCGGCCTACGATCAGGACCGCTGGCTGGCGCCGGACATCGCCGCCGCCGCGAGCGTCCTGAAAGATTCGAAGCTGCTGCACGACGCCTTACCGAATTTGCACTGACCACTACCCATACCAGCGTGCCAAGGCGTGGATCGCTCAAAAGGCGAGAAACGACGGATAACGGAATGCTCCGGAGCGACTGGTAGTTAATAACAATGTCCCAAAAGGAGCATTTTAATGACTGCACTGAACCTGATTCCCGGCCAGCTGAGCCTGGCCCAACTGCGCGACGTCTATCAGCACCCGGTCACGCTGACCCTCGACAGCAGCGCCTCGGGACAGATCGAAGCCAGCGTCGCCTGCGTGGAGCAGATCCTCGCCGAGAACCGCACCGCCTACGGCATCAACACTGGTTTCGGCCTGCTGGCTTCGACCCGCATTGCCAGCGAAGACCTGGAAAACCTGCAGCGTTCGCTGGTGCTGTCCCACGCTGCCGGTGTCGGTGAGCCGATCAGCGACGCCTTGGTGCGCCTGATCATGGTGCTCAAGGTCAACAGCCTGAGCCGTGGTTTCTCCGGCATTCGCCGGGTCGTGATCGACGCGCTCATCGCGCTGATCAACGCCGAGGTGTACCCGCATATCCCGTTGAAAGGTTCGGTCGGTGCCTCCGGCGACCTCGCGCCATTGGCGCACATGTCGCTGGTGCTGCTGGGTGAGGGCAAGGCGCGCTACAAGGGCGAATGGTTGCCCGCGACCGAAGCACTGAAAGTCGTCGGCCTGGCCCCGCTGACCCTGGCGGCGAAAGAGGGCCTGGCGTTGCTCAACGGCACCCAGGTGTCCACCGCCTACGCATTGCGCGGCCTGTTCGAAGGCGAAGACCTGTTCGCCGGTGCCCTGGCGTTGGGCGCGTTGACCGTCGAAGCGGTCCTTGGCTCGCGTTCGCCCTTCGATGCGCGGATCCATGCCGCCCGTGGCCAGAAAGGCCAGATCGACGCCGCCGCCGCTTACCGTGATCTGCTCGGCGAGCGCAGTGAAGTCTCCGACTCCCACGAGAACTGCGAAAAGGTCCAGGATCCGTACTCCCTGCGTTGCCAGCCACAGGTCATGGGTGCCTGCCTGACCCAGTTCCGGCAGGCTGCCGAGGTGCTCGCGGTCGAAGCCAACGCCGTCTCCGACAACCCCTTGGTGTTCGCTGCCGAGGGTGACGTGATTTCCGGCGGTAACTTCCACGCCGAACCGGTGGCCATGGCCGCCGACAACATGGCGTTGGCCATCGCTGAAATCGGCTCGCTGAGTGAGCGGCGCATCTCCTTGATGATGGACAAGCACATGTCGCAACTGCCGCCGTTCCTGGTGGCCAATGGTGGCGTGAACTCCGGTTTCATGATTGCCCAGGTCACCGCTGCGGCCCTCGCCAGCGAAAACAAGGCGCTGTCCCATCCGCATTCGGTGGACAGCCTGCCGACCTCGGCCAACCAGGAAGACCACGTGTCCATGGCCCCGGCGGCCGGCAAGCGCCTGTGGGAAATGGCCGAGAACACCCGTGGCATCCTCGCGGTGGAATGGCTGGCGGCAGCCCAGGGCCTGGACCTGCGCAACGGCCTGAAGACCTCGCCGACGCTGGAAAAGGCGCGCGCCATCCTGCGCAACGAAGTGCCGTTCTACGAGAAGGACCGCTTCTTCGCGCCGGACATCAATGCGGCGACTGAACTGCTGGCATCGGGGTGCCTGACCGAGCTGGTAACGGCGCAGTTACTGCCGAGCCTGTGATGGCCCCATCGTCGGAACGCCGCCCGGAGCAGGCTCGCCCCCACCTTGGAATGCGCTTATCGGTGGGAGCGAGCCTGCTCGCGATTGGCTCTTGAATACTGTGGAGACTCTGAGATGAAAACGCTCTGGCAACACTGCCACGTCGCAACCATGGCGCAAGGCGTCTACTCGATCATCGAGGACGCGGCCATCGTGACGTCCGGTGCGCAAATAGAGTGGATCGGCCCCCGTGCTGAACTGCCGTCGGGCCAATACCCGACGGTCAACGATCTGAAGGGGGCCTGGGTCACGCCGGGCCTGATCGACTGCCACACCCACACGGTGTTCGGCGGTAACCGCAGTGGCGAATTCGAACAGCGCCTGCAAGGGGTCAGCTACGCGGACATCGCCGCTGCCGGGGGTGGCATCGCCAGCACCGTACGCGCCACGCGGGCGGCCAGTGAAGACGAACTGTTCGCCAGTGCCGCCAGGCGTCTGAAAAGCCTGATGCGCGACGGCGTCACCAGCATCGAAATCAAATCCGGTTACGGCCTCGACCTGGCCAGCGAGCGCAAGATGCTGCGGGTTGCCCGTCGCCTCGGCGCCGAACTGCCGGTCAGCGTGCGCACCACTTGCCTGGCGGCCCACGCCCTGCCGCCGGAATACAAGGACCGCGCCGATGATTACATCGAGCACATCTGCGCCGACATGCTTCCGGCCCTGGCTGCCGAAGGGTTGGTGGATGCGGTGGATGCATTCTGCGAGTACCTGGCGTTTTCCCCGGCACAGGTCGAGCGCGTGTTCCTCACTGCCCGGCAACTCGGATTGCCGGTGAAGCTGCACGCCGAGCAGTTGTCGTCGCTGCACGGCTCGAGCCTGGCGGCGCGCTACCACGCCTTGTCCGCCGACCACCTGGAATTCATGACCGAAGATGACGCCATCGCCATGGCCGCGTCCGGCACCGTCGCCGTGTTGTTGCCCGGCGCGTTCTACTTCCTGCGCGAAACCCAGTTGCCGCCGATGGACGCGCTGCGCAAGCACGGGGTGAAAATCGCCATCGCCAGCGACCTCAACCCTGGCACTTCGCCGGCGCTGTCGCTGCGCCTGATGCTGAACATGGCCTGCACCTGTTTCCGTATGACCCCGGAAGAGGCCCTGGCCGGCGCCACGATTCATGCCGCCACCGCGCTGGGCATGGCGCAGACCCACGGTTCGCTGGAGGCCGGCAAGGTCGCGGATTTCGTCGCCTGGCAAATCGATCGTCCCGCCGACCTGTCGTACTGGCTGGGCGGTGACCTGGAAAAACGCGTCGTGCGTCACGGCGTCGAAACGAGCGTTTAGGAGAGCTGTTGTGGATAAGGTTCTGAACTTCAAACAAGGCCGCGTGCCGCTGCTGATCAGCATGCCCCACGCCGGCGTACGCCTGACCCCGGCGGTCGAGGCCGGGTTGATCGCCGACGCGAAAAGCCTGCCCGATACCGACTGGCACATTCCGAAACTGTATGAATTCGCCGCTGAACTGGGCGCCAGCACCCTGGCCGCCGAGTACTCGCGGTTCGTCATCGACCTGAACCGGCCCGCCGACGACAAACCGTTGTATGCCGGCGCGACCACGGGGCTGTATCCGGCGACGCTGTTCGACGGCATTCCCTTGTTCCGTGAGGGCATGGAGCCGACCGCCGCCGAGCGGGCGACCTATCTGGAACAGGTGTGGACACCGTATCACCGCACCTTGCAGGAGGAACTGGCACGGCTCAAGGCCGAATTCGGCTATGCGCTGTTGTTCGACGCGCATTCGATCCGTTCGATCATTCCGCACCTGTTCGACGGCAAGTTGCCGGACTTCAACCTCGGCACGTTCAATGGCGCCAGTTGCGATCCGCAGTTGGCGACACAACTGGAAGCCGTTTGCGCGCGGCACGCCGATTACAGCCATGTGCTCAACGGCCGTTTCAAGGGCGGCCACATCACCCGGCATTACGGAAATCCGGCGGATAACATCCACGCGGTGCAACTGGAGCTGGGCCAGTGCACCTACATGGAAGAGTTCGAACCGTTCCGCTACCGTCCGGACCTGGCGGCGCCGACGCAGGTGGTGTTGAAAGAACTGCTGCAGGAATTGCTGACCTGGGGCAAAGATCACTACAACGCCTGATTCCTTGAACCATCTGCTGGCCTCATCGCGGCAGGCTCGCTCCCACATCGATGGCTGGTGCTTACACAATGTGTGTTTCAAAAGCAGGCCCTGTGGGAGCGAGCCTGCTCGCGATTGCGTTGTGCCAGGCGTTCTGCGAGAAACAGTCGCCACCGTGCAAATCCCGGTCGCTACAGTTCGCTTTTACCTCTCGTCTGCTGCGTAATGTTCTGCGCACGGTGCACAAAGACACCGAACCCATAACAATCCGCTGCCGCACGAGAACGCCCCATGACAAGCACCAAAGCTCTGTTTACCCGCTGTCTCTCCATCCTCTGCGGTACCGCTCTGCTGAGCACCGCTGCCCTGGCCAGCGACGACGCCTCCTGCAAGGCCGTGCGCATGGGTGTGGTCAACTGGACCGACGTCATCGCCACCAGCGGCATGGCGGATGTGCTGCTCAATGGCCTGGGCTACGAAAGCAAGCAGACCAGCGCCGTGCAACAGATCATCTTTGCCGGCATCCGCGATAAACGCCTCGACATCTTCCTCGGGTACTGGAAGCCGGCAATGGACAAGAACATTGCGCCGTTTCTGGCGGCCAACCAGGTCAAGGTCATGGACAAACCGAGCCTGGCCGATGCCCAGGCCACCCTTGCTGTCCCGGAATACGTGGCGGCTGCGGGCCTCAAGACCTTCGCCGATATCGCCCGGTTCAAGGAGCAGCTCGGCGGCAAGATCTACGGGATCGAACCGGGTAGCGGGGCCAACACCACGATCAAGACCATGATCGAGACCAATCACTTTGGCCTGAAGGATTTCAAACTGATCGAATCCGGTGAGGCCGGCATGCTCGCGGCGGTCCAGCGGGCGGTGAATCGCAAGGAATTCGTGGTGTTCGTCGGCTGGACCCCGCACCCGATGAACATCAACATGAAGATCACCTACCTGACCGGCAGCGAAGATGTCTATGGCCCCAACGAAGGCGCGGCGACGGTCTCTACCGTGACCTCGCCGGACTACGCCGAGCGCTGCCCGAACGTGAACCGGTTGCTGGAAAACCTGACCTTCACCGCGTCCCAGGAAAGTCAGTTGATGGTGCCGATCATGGAACGCAAGACCCCGCAGGACGTTGCCAGGCAATGGCTGCGTGATCACCCGCAAGACCTGCAGCGCTGGTTGGCGGGTGTCAGCAGTTTTGATGGCAAGGACGGTGTGGCCAGTGTCCAGGCCAGCCTGAAAAACTGACCCCTTTTCGTCAACCCTGTGGGAGCGAGCGAGCGAGCTCGCGAAGCGGCGTATCAGGCAGACCAATGCCAAATGGCACTCTGTCCTTGCGAGCAGGCTCGCTCCCACTAGGGATCCTACCCATCCCCTGAAGGGGTATCCGATCAATGGCTACCTACCCGCTTTCTGCGTCGATGATGGCGTTCGTCGAGAAAACCATCAGCTTCAACGGCCCCGACAACAGCCTTGCCGGCATGCGTCAGGCCTACAACGAGATGTGCCGGGCGTTCACCCCGGCGCGTCCTGCCGGGCTGTATGTGGTCGACTTCGAGTTGGCCGGGGTGCGGGTTCGCGCCTATCAACCGCCGCTGTCGTCGCCGCCGGCCGGTGATCCGTGCGTGGTGTACCTACATGGCGGCGGTTGGGTGGTGGGTGACCTGGATTCCCATGACTTCATCTGCGCCGAACTGGCGTCGACGCTCGGCGTGCTGGTGATCGCCGTCGATTATCGCCTGGCGCCGGAGCACCCGTTTCCGGCGGGGTTCCACGACTGCCTGAGCGTCTGGCGGGCACTGCGGACCGGGCCCTTTCGCCTCGACCCCGAACGCACGCTGGTGGCTGGCGACAGCGCGGGGGGCAATCTTGCCGCGGCGTTGTGCCTGGCCTTGCGCGATGCGGGTGAGCCACTGCCGGCGGCGCAGGTGCTGATCTACCCCGGGCTGGGTGGCGACGATCGCCTGCCGTCGCGCAGCGAATGCAGCGACGCGCCGTTGCTCAGCCGCCGTGACGTGGACGATTACCACGCCCTGTACCTGGGCGCCCGGCAGCCCTGTGCCCATTCAATGCCATTGCTTGCCGAGGATTTCAGCGGTTTGCCACCCGCGCTGATCGCCGTGGCGCAATTCGATCCCTTGCGCGATGACGGTGTGCGCTATGCCGAGCAACTCAAGTCCGCAGGCGTGGAAGTGGCGCTGTACTACGGCGAGGGACTGGTTCATGGCTGTTTGCGCGGGCGTGGCCAGGTCGCCGAGGTGGACGCGCTGCATGAAACCCTGCTCGGCTATCTGGCTAAAAAACTGGCGACAAAACTCTGACTCAGCAAGGGCATGCTCATTGACGTAATTCGGGTTTATGATGCCGGACGGCAGAATCATAGAAGTCCCCCCAGGGATGACCTCGACCCCTTACGGAGCGCGCAATGCAGACTTTGTACCCGCAGATCAAACCCTACGCCCGGCACGATCTGGCAGTCGATGAAACCCACACCCTGTATGTCGACGAAAGCGGTTCACCGGAAGGTTTGCCTGTGGTGTTCATCCACGGCGGCCCAGGCTCGGGGTGTGATGCGCAGAGTCGCTGCTTCTTCGATCCGAACCTGTACCGCATCGTCACATTCGACCAGCGCGGTTGCGGTCGTTCTACCCCCCACGCCAGCCTGGAAAACAACACCACCTGGGATCTGGTTGCCGACCTCGAGCGGATTCGCCTGCACCTGGGGATCGACAAATGGGTGCTGTTCGGCGGCTCGTGGGGTTCGACCCTGGCGCTGGCCTATGCACAAACCCATCCTGAACGTGTACACGGCCTGATCCTGCGCGGGATTTTTCTCTCCCGTGCGCAGGACATCAAGTGGATGTACCAGGAAGGCGCCAGCCGTCTGTTTCCCGACTACTGGCAGGATTACATCGCACCGATCCCGCCGGAGGAGCGCGGCGACCTGCTCGGCGCTTTCCACAAGCGTCTGGTCGGCAACGACCAGATCGCCCAGATGCACGCGGCCAAGGCGTGGTCCACCTGGGAGGGGCGGATCGCGACACTGCGCCCGAACCCGCTGGTCGTCGAGCGTTTCTCCGAACCGCAGCGCGCGCTTTCGATCGCCCGCATCGAGTGCCACTACTTCACCAACAACTCGTTCCTCGAACCGAATCAGTTGATCCGCAACATGGGCAAGATCGCCCATTTGCCCGCCGTGATCATCCACGGGCGCTACGACGCGATCTGTCCGCTGGACAACGCCTGGGAACTGCATGAGAACTGGCCGAACAGCGAATTGCAGGTCATCCGCGAAGCCGGGCACGTGGCGTCCGAACCGGGCATCACCGATGCGCTGGTGCGCGCCGCCGACCAGATGGCCCGGCGCTTGCTCGACCTGTCCCCTGACGAAGCATGAAGGGCTTGCTGCAGCGCGTGCGCGGCGCGCGAGTCGAAGTGGCGGGGGAGGTCGTCGGTTCGGTTGACCAGGGCCTGTTGGTGCTGGTCGCGGTGGAACCCGAGGATACTCGGGCCAGCGCCGACAAACTTCTGCATAAGCTGCTTAACTATCGGGTGTTCAGCGACGGGGAGGGCAAGATGAATCTATCCTTGGCGGACGTCGGTGGCGGGTTGTTGCTGGTCTCTCAGTTCACCCTGGCCGCTGACACCAAGAGTGGATTGCGTCCGAGTTTCTCGACGGCCGCCCCTCCGGCGCTGGGTGAAGAGCTTTTCGACTATTTGCTGGAGAAAGCGAAACAGGTGCATGGCACTGTGGCATCAGGTAGATTCGGCGCCGATATGCAGGTGCACCTGGTCAATGATGGCCCGGTAACCTTCCTGTTACAGGCATGAAAGCGCTTGAAACCTCTTTTTGAAGGCTTTTCGACTGAAAACAGGGCTTTTTCGCGATAAATACTTTGTTGCACCTGATGCGTTGTAACGCGGCCTGCTAGATAATCGCGCGCTACGCGGATCGGCGTTCGTTGGTCCATTTTGACTTAGGTAGAGACTTGTCCTGGACCTGTTGGGGAATCATTTAGCCCCATAGGAGTCGGAACAATGCTCGCCAACCTGGCATATAGATAGCTGGCCGTTGGTTTATTGATCTGTTTTCGGCGAGGGTTGCTCGTGATTGTAAGTCCGTTTATTGCACCAAAATTGTCTGCCAAACGGTTGCGTAGCGCTCTGGTAGCGGGTTCGGCCCTGCTTTGCCTGCTCAGCGCCGGCCAGCTTTGGGCATTCAGTCTGGATGATGTTTCGGCCAAGGCAAAAGAGCTGGCCGGACAGAAATACGAGGCCCCGCGCAGTAACCTGCCGACTGAATTTCGCGAGATGAAATTCGCGGATTATCAGAAAATTCGTTTCCGCACCGAAAAAGCCGAATGGGCCGATCAGAAGAACCCGTTCAAGCTGTCGTTCTATCACCAGGGCATGCATTTCGACACGCCGGTGAAAATCAACGAAATCACGGCCAACACCGTGGAAGAGATCAAGTACGACCCGACCCGGTTTGATTTCGGCGACCTGCAGTTCGATCCCAAGGCCACCGAAAAGCTCGGCTATGCCGGTTTCCGGGTGCTGTACCCGATCAACAAGGCCGACAAGCAAGACGAAATCATGACCATGCTCGGCGCGAGTTACTTCCGCGTCGTCGGCAAGAACCACGTCTACGGTCTGTCCGCGCGTGGCATGGCGATCGATACCGCCTTGCCGTCCGGTGAGGAATTCCCGCGTTTTCGCGAGTTCTGGATTCAACAGCCCAAGCCGGGCGACAAGCACCTGGTGATTTTCGCCCTGCTGGATTCGCCACGTGCAACCGGCGCCTACCGCCTGACCCTGCGTCCGGGCAGCGACACCATTGTCGACGTCAAGGCGCAGATGTACCTGCGTGACAGGGTCGGCAAACTGGGCATCGCCCCGTTGACCAGCATGTTCCTGTTCGGCGCCAACCAGCCGTCCAAAGTCCTCAACTACCGTCGTGAGCTGCACGATTCCAGCGGTCTGGCGATCCATGCCGGCAACGGCGAGTGGATCTGGCGTCCGCTGAACAACCCGAAACACCTGGCGGTAAGCAATTTCTCGGTCGAGAACCCGCGTGGCTTCGGCTTGCTGCAGCGTGGCCGTGACTTCAGCCATTACGAAGACCTCGACGACCGCTACGACAAGCGCCCAAGCGCCTGGATCGAGCCGAAGGGCGACTGGGGCAAGGGCACCGTCGATCTGGTCGAGATTCCGACCGCCGACGAAACCAACGACAATATCGTGGCTTTCTGGAGCCCGGAAACCCTGCCTGAACCCGGCAAGGCGCTGGAATTCGGCTACCGCATGCACTGGACCATGGACGAGGCGGCGCTGCACTCCCCGGACAGCGCCTGGGTCAGTCAGACCCTGAAGTCCACCGGTGACGTCAAGCAATCGAACCTGATTCGTCAGCCGGACGGCAGCGTTGCCTACCTGGTGGATTTCGAAGGCCCGTCTCTGGCGGCACTGCCACCTGATGCCGATGTGCGCAGCCAGGTCAGCGTCGGCGACAACGCCGATCTGGTCGAGAACAGCGTGCGCTACAACCCTGAAACCAAGGGCTGGCGCCTGACCCTGCGCCTGAAGGTCAAGGACCCGGGCAAATCCACCGAGATGCGTGCGGCACTGGTACAGAACATCGTGCCGGCCGATCTGGCCAAGACGTCGATTCCGGCGTCCAACTCTTCCGTGGCCAAGGCCGACAAGGTCGCCGCCAAGCAAGCGGAGAAAGCCGAGAAGGCCGACAAGGACGCGAAGGCTGCCGAGGCCAAACAGGCCGAGGCCAAGCCAGCTACCGATGCCAAGGACAAGGCGAACAACAATGACGCCACGCAGCCTGCCGCTGCCGACGCGGCCCCAGCCACACCGGAATCGGCGCCGACTGAAGAAGTCCTGACCGAGACCTGGAGCTACCAGTTGCCTGCCGATGAGTAATTCCCAAGTACAGCCAGAGTCGCTCTCGGAGTATCTGGCCCATTTGCCGATGACCGACCAGCAGCGCGCGGAACTCGCGGGCTGCCAGTCCTTCAGCGAACTGCATGAACGTCTTTCGTCCTCCACGTTCGATGCACCGACCGACGCCGCCCAGGCTTCGGTCGGCAAGCGCCTGATCCTGAGCACTGCCGAAGAACTGCAAGACGCCGAAATGCTGACCCTGGACGCCAGTGGCCGGGTTTGCCTGAAGGCGACCCCGCCGATTCGCCGGACCAAGGTCGTGCCGGAGCCGTGGCGCACCAACATCCTGGTGCGTGGCTGGCGTCGCCTGACCGGTCGCACCAACCCGCCCAAGCCGCCGAAAGACGAAAACGTCCTGCCGGCCGCGCGCTGGCGCACGGTCGGTTCGATCCGTCGCTACATCCTGCTGGTGCTGATGCTGGGCCAGACCATCGTGGCCGGCTGGTACATGAAAGGCATCATGCCGTACCAGGGCTGGTCGTTCGTCGACCTCAACGAAGTCCTGCACCAACCGTTGATGCAAACGGCCACGCAAGTGCTGCCGTATGCGTTGCAAACCAGCATCCTGATCATGTTCGGGATTCTGTTCTGCTGGGTGTCGGCCGGTTTCTGGACTGCGTTGATGGGCTTCCTGGAGTTGCTGACCGGGCACGATAAATACCGTATCTCCGGTAAAAGTGCAGGTAACGAGCCGATTCCGAAAGACGCGCGCACCGCACTGGTCATGCCGATATGCAACGAGGACGTGCCGCGGGTGTTCGCCGGTCTGCGGGCGACATTCGAGTCGGTCGCGGCCACCGGCGACCTGGATCGCTTCGACTTCTTCGTCCTCAGCGACAGCAACGACGCCGACATCTGCGTCGCCGAGCAGCAGGCCTGGCTGGACGTCTGCCGCGAAGCCAAGGGCTTCGGCAAGATCTTCTATCGCCGCCGCCGCCGTCGCGTGAAGCGCAAGAGCGGCAACCTCGACGACTTCTGCCGTCGTTGGGGCGGCGACTACAAGTACATGGTCGTGCTCGACGCCGACTCGGTCATGAGCGGCGAGTGCCTGACCAGTCTGGTGCGCCTGATGGAAGCCACGCCGGATGCCGGGATCATCCAGACCGCGCCGCGTGCTTCGGGCATGGACACCCTGTACGCGCGCATGCAGCAGTTCGCCACCCGTGTGTACGGTCCGCTGTTCACCGCCGGCCTGCACTTCTGGCAGTTGGGTGAGTCGCACTATTGGGGCCACAACGCGATCATCCGCATGAAGCCGTTCATCGAGCACTGCGCCCTGGCGCCGCTGCCGGGCAAAGGCGCCTTCGCCGGTGCGATCCTGTCACACGACTTCGTCGAAGCGGCGCTGATGCGCCGTGCCGGCTGGGGCGTATGGATTGCCTACGACTTGCCGGGCAGCTACGAAGAGCTGCCGCCGAACCTGCTGGATGAACTCAAGCGTGACCGTCGCTGGTGCCACGGTAACCTGATGAACTTCCGCCTGTTCCTGGTCAAGGGCATGCACCCGGTTCACCGTGCGGTGTTCCTGACGGGCGTGATGTCCTACCTGTCGGCGCCGTTGTGGTTCTTCTTCCTGGTGCTGTCGACGGCGCTGCTGGCGGTCAATACGTTGATGGAGCCGCAGTACTTCCTGGAACCGCGCCAACTGTATCCGCTGTGGCCGCAATGGCACCCGGACAAGGCGATCGCGCTGTTCTCGACCACCATCGTGCTGCTGTTCCTGCCGAAGTTGTTGAGCATCATCCTGATCTGGGCCAAGGGCGCGAAAGAGTTCGGCGGCAAGTTCAAGGTGACCCTGTCGATGCTGCTGGAGATGCTGTTCTCCATGCTGCTGGCGCCGGTGCGGATGATTTTCCACACCCGCTTCGTCCTCGCCGCGTTCCTCGGCTGGGCCGCGACCTGGAACTCGCCGCAACGTGACGACGACTCCACACCATGGAGCGAAGCGGTCAAGCGCCACGGTCCGCAAACCGTGCTGGGCTTCCTGTGGGCCTTGCTGGTGATCTGGCTGAACCCGAGCTTCCTATGGTGGCTGGTGCCGATTGTCGGTTCGCTGATGCTGTCGATCCCGGTGTCGGTGATCTCCAGCCGTGTGGGCCTGGGTTTGAAGTCCCGTGACGAAAGCCTGTTCCTGATCCCTGAGGAATACAATCCGCCACAGGCGTTGCTGGCCACTGACCAGTACACCCATGAAAACCGTTACCACGCGCTGAAAGACGGCTTCATTCGCTCGGTGGTCGATCCACAGCAGAACGCCCTGGCGTGCTCGTTGGCGACTTCGCGTCACCGCGAAGCCGAGCCGATCGAGTGGCTGCGCATCGAACGGGTCCGCCACGCATTGAAAGTCGGGCCCGAGGGCCTGACCAACAATGAGCGTGTGCAACTGCTCAGTGACCCGGTGGCACTGGCCCGCTTGCACGAGCAGGTCTGGACCGAAGCTCACCCGGCATGGCTGCAGGCCTGGCGCCAATCGGTGAAAGCCGATCCCCACGCGCCGCTCCTGCCGCTCAAGCCGTTGAGTGCGCAGCCGCAGTTGGCCTGATGCCTCCCCCTGCAGGAGCGAGCGATCTCGCTCCTGCAGCAATAAATCCCGCCTGAACCCTTGTGCAAACGAGCGAGTGCGTTAGCATCCGTCCCCGAATTGGTGCGCCCGGGCAATTTTTGTCCGTATCGCAGGGTTTTCCCGTTGGAAAGCCGGCGATTGCGCGCCTCATAACGCAATGGGTTTGGGGAAATGATGATGAAGAAGTACCTCTCGATGCTGTTGGTCGGCGTCACGGCATGGGTTGCAGTCGGCTCGGCACAGGCCGGCGCCATCGATGACGCGGTCAAGCGTGGCACGCTCAAAGTCGGCATGGACCCGACCTACATGCCGTTCGAAATGACCAACAAGCGCGGCGAGATCATCGGTTTCGAAGTCGATATCCTCAAGGCCATGACCAAGGCCATGGGCGTCAAGCTCGAGCTGGTGTCCACCGGCTACGACGGCATCATCCCGGCCTTGCTCACCGACAAGTTCGACATGATCGGCAGCGGCATGACCCTGACCCAGGAACGCAACCTGCGCCTGAACTTCAGCGAACCGTTCATCGTGGTAGGCCAGACCCTGCTGATCCGCAAGGAGCTGGAAGGCACCATCAAGTCCTACAAAGACCTGAACACCGCCGATTACCGCATCACCTCCAAACTCGGCACCACCGGCGAGATGGTCGCCAAAAAGCTGATTTCCAAAGCCAAGTACCACGGCTACGACAACGAGCAGGAAGCGGTGCTCGACGTGGTCAACGGCAAGGCCGATGCCTTTATCTATGACGCGCCGTACAACGTCGTGGCGCTGGCCAAGGTCGGCAACGGCAAGCTGGTGTTCCTCGACAAGCCGTTCACCTATGAGCCGCTGGCGTTCGGTCTGAAGAAGGGGGACTACGACAGCATCAACTTCATCAACAACTTCCTGCACCAGATCCACAACGACGGCACCTACGACCGCATCCATGACAAGTGGTTTAAAGACACCGCCTGGCTGAAGGACATGGAGTAAGACCGGTCAGACAGACCGCGTCGCTTCATTCGCGAGCAGGCTCGCTCCCATATTCAGGCCACGTATTTCTGTGGGAGCGAGCCTGCTCGCGAAGACGGCCTTGTAAGCAATGCAAATTTCGGAACTGGCAATGAAACAGAAAAAAGCCCAATGGCCCTGGCACCTGCTGACCGGGCTGGTGCTCATCGGCCTCGCCGCCGCGATGTATTACGCCACCTCGCTGATGTCCTACGAATGGCGCTGGAACCGCGTGCCGCAGTACTTTGCCTACCACGCCGAAGAGTCGCAGCGTGCCGCCGACATCTCCACCGTCAGCGAACTGGTGCGCAGCGGCGACAAGGCTGAAGTGACCCTGCGCAACGACGCCGGTGACGAACAGCGCGTCACCGTCGACGACAACAGCCTGCAAGTCGCCCAGGGCGACGACGTGGCTGAAGGCGATGTGATCGGCGTGACCCGCCATTGGGCGGCCGGACCGCTGTTGTGGGGGCTTTGGACCACCTTGTGGCTGTCGGTGGTGTCAGGTGTGCTGGGTTTGTTGATCGGCCTGGCCACCGGCCTGTGTCGCCTGTCGAACAACCCGACCCTGCGCGACCTGTCGACGATCTACATCGAACTGGTACGCGGTACGCCGCTGCTGGTGCAGATTTTCATTTTCTATTTCTTCATCGGCACTGTGATGAACCTGTCCCGGGAATTCGCCGGTATCGCCGCGCTGTCGTTATTCACCGGAGCGTATGTCGCGGAGATCATCCGCTCCGGCGTGCAGTCGATTGCCCGGGGCCAGAACGAGGCCGCACGCTCTCTGGGTTTGAGCGCGGGCCAGTCGATGCGCCACGTGGTGCTGCCGCAGGCGTTCAAGCGCGTGCTGCCGCCGCTGGCCGGGCAATTCATCAGCCTGGTCAAGGACACGTCCCTGGTGTCGGTGATCGCCATTACCGAACTGCTGAAAAGCGGCCGCGAAGTCATCACCACCTCGTTTTCGCCGTTTGAAATCCTGTTCTGTGTGGCCGGCCTGTATTTGTTGATCAACCTGCCGCTGTCGAAAATCGCCGGCCGGCTTGAGCGGAGGCTCGCGCAAAGTGATTGAAGTCCGCGATCTGGTAAAAGTCTTCGATACCCGCGGCCAGGTGGTTCGCGCGGTCGATAACGTCTCGACCCGAGTGGCGAAGGGCGAGGTGCTCGTCGTCATCGGCCCGTCCGGGTCCGGCAAGTCGACCTTCCTGCGCTGCCTCAATGGCCTGGAGGCATTCGACTCGGGTTCGGTGAGCATCGACGGCCTGCAACTGGCCGATCCGAAAACCGACGTCAATGCCTACCGCCGCGAAGTCGGCATGGTGTTCCAGCACTTCAACCTGTTCCCGCACATGACCGTGCTGGAGAACCTGTGCCTGGCCCAGAAGGTCGTGCGCAAGCGTGGCAAGAAAGAGCGTGAAGCCAAGGCGATGGCATTGCTGGAAAAGGTCGGCATCGCACAGAAGGCCAACGAGTTTCCGTCACGCCTGTCCGGTGGCCAGCAGCAGCGCGTGGCGATTGCCCGGGCGCTGGCGATGGAGCCCAAGGTCATGTTGTTCGACGAACCGACCTCGGCGCTGGACCCGGAAATGGTCGGCGAAGTACTCGACGTGATGAAGAACCTGGCCGTGGAAGGCATGACCATGGTCTGCGTGACCCACGAGATGGGGTTTGCGCGGGAAGTGGCGGATCGGGTGCTGTTCTTCGATCACGGCAAACTGCTGGAAGACGCCTCCCCGGCCGAGTTCTTCGATGCACCCAAGGACCCGCGCGCGCAGGCCTTCCTGCGCCAGGTTTTGTAGGTTCACGGCCTGTTCAGTCTTATTCGCGAGCAGGCTCGCTCCCACGGGTGACCACGTCAACCTGTGGGAGCGAGCCTGCTCGCGAAAGCTTTGCCTCAGACCTTGAACCGCCCCACCAGCGTCTGCAAATGGGTCCCCAGCCGCGCCAGCTCGACACTGGAGGCCGCGGTTTCCTCACTGGCTGCCGAGGTCTGCTCGGACACATCGCGCACGTTCAGCACGCTGCGGTTGATCTCCTCTGCCACGGCGCTCTGTTGTTCGGCCGCCGCAGCGATCTGCTGGTTCATCGACTGGATCGCCGACACGGTGCGGGTGATGCTTTCCAGCGAGCCGCCGGCGCGGCGCGTCAGTTCGACGCTGCTGTCGGTCAGGCTGCGGCTGTTGTCCATGATGGTCGCGACCTGCTGGGTGCCGTTTTGCAGGCCGACGATCAACTCTTCGATTTCCTCGGTGGACTTCTGGGTGCGCTGGGCGAGGCTGCGGACTTCGTCGGCGACCACCGCAAAACCGCGCCCGGCCTCGCCGGCACGGGCAGCTTCGATGGCAGCGTTGAGCGCCAGCAGGTTGGTTTGCTGGGCCACGGACTTGATCACGTCGAGCACACTGCCGATCTTGTCGCTTTCGCGCTTGAGATCGCCCATGGCCTCGGTGGAATTGCCCACTTCCAGGGCCAGACGCTCAATCTGGGCGATGGCTTCACCGACGACCTTGTCTCCCTCGCGGGCCTGCTGGTCGGCGGCAACCGCCGCTTCCGAGGCTTCCTCGGCGTTACGCGCCACTTCCTGCACCGTGGCGGTCATTTCGTTCATGGCGGTCGCCACCTGATCGGTCTCGACTTTCTGGCTGTTGACCCCGGCGCTGGTCTGCTCGGTCACGGCGGACAGTTCTTCGGCGGCGCTGGCGATTTGCGTGACGCCGTCGCGGATGCCACCGATCAACTCGCGCAGGCCCAGGGTCATGTTCTGCATGGCGCGCTGGAGCTGGCCGAGTTCGTCCTGACGCTGCGAAACCAGGTCCTGGCTCAGGTCGCCGGCGGCGATGCGTTCAGCCACCTTCAGGGTCTGACTCAGTGGAATGACGATCTGGCGGGTGATCGCCCAGGCTGCGAACAGGCCGAAGGCCAGCGCCAGGGCAGTGGCCAGGAACAACAGGTTCCTGGCGTGTGCCGCGTCGGTATCGCGCACGATGGTTTGCGAAGCGGTGAGCTTCTGGCTGAGGTCGATCAGGATGTCGCCTTGCGTCTTCATGCGCACCAGCGCGGCCGCCGTGGCGACCTGTGAGTCGCGGAACTGGCTGACCGCCGCGCGATAGGTTTTGAACGATTCGCTGGCCTGTTGCAGATTGGCCGTGTACTGCGGGGGCAGTTTCGAGGGCAGGCTGTCGAGGTAAGTCAGGACGTTGGCAATCGCATCCAGCGCCGGTTGCTCGGCGTCGGCCTTGCCGCTGTAGGTGTAGCCGCGCACCTGGTAGCGGGCTTGTTGCAGCAGCTTGCCGGCCTCGACGATATGGTTGAAATCGGTGACGCTGTCGCCTTGCAGCAGGGATTTCTCGACTTCAGCCACCCGGGCCACGGCATTGTCGGCGGAAGCGCCGAGCTTGCTGCGCGCATCTTCACGGTTGGCGCCCGCCTGGGCCATGGCGGCGAAGGCTTGCTTGTACTCGCCGACGGCCGCCAGTTGCTGGTCGACCCTGGCCGCATCGTCCGGCTGTTCGATCAGTGTGCGTGCTGTTTTCAAGCCGGTGTCGAGTTGACCGAGCAGGTCGTTGACGGTGCCCGTACCCTGTTCGCCGCGTCGCATTTCGTAGTCCAGGCGGGCGATGCGCAAATCCTTGGTCAGGTCGTTGAGGCTGGCAATGAACCCGAGTTTGTCGCCACGGCTGATCACGTCCTTCAGGCCGGTCCAGCCGGTGAAGGTAATCAGCGACGTCAGCAGCAACACCAGACCGAAACCGGCACTCAGTTTTCGATTGACGCTAACGTTTCCCAGTCTTTCGGCTAGCCATCGGTACATGCTGCAACTCCCTGAACCACTCATTGGTTTTATGGGAGTTGTATCGGCGGGCGGAAAAGTTTCTGTAGGGGCGTGCGTTCTTTAGAACAGCCGTGAAAGCAGGGCTGTGACGGCTGTTTCGACCCGCAGGATACGCTCGCCCAGTTGCACCGGTTGCAGGCCGGATTTGGCCAACAGGTCGATCTCATAGGGAATCCAGCCGCCCTCCGGACCGATGGCCAGGGTGACCGGCTCGTCGAGGCCGCGCGGGCAGGGCGGGTAGTTGCCCGGATGGCCGACCAGGCCGAGGGTGCCCTGGGCAATTGCCGGCAGGCGATCTTCGACGAACGGCTTGAAGCGCTTTTCGATGACCACATCCGGCAAGACGCTGTCCCGGGCCTGTTCAAGGCCGAGGATCAACTGCTCGCGAATGGCCTCGGGCTCGAGGAATGGCGTCTGCCAGAAGCTCTTCTCGACGCGGTAGCTGTTCACCAGCACGATTCGTGGCACACCCATGGCCGCCACGGTCTGAAACACCCTGCGCAGCATCTTGGGGCGTGGCAGGGCCAGTACCAGGGTCAGCGGCAGCTTGGCCGGCGGCGCCTGATCGAGGGTGACGTGCAGTTCGGTTTCATCGGCGTCCAGGCGCAGGACGCTGGCCGACCCCATCAGGCCGCCGACCCGTCCGACCCGCAGGCTGTCACCCACTTCACAACGGTGGACCTCCTGCATGTGCGTCAACCGGCGATCACGCAGGACCACCCGGTCGGCCGCAATGAAGTCGGCGTCTTCGAGCAGCAGCAGGTTCACGCCTGGGTCGCTGGCGGCTGGTCGTTGTGATCGTCGACCGGCTGGTCGTCCGGATGATCGCCGCGCTTGCTGATCAGGCCGCCGAAGAGGATGCCGATCTCGAACAGCAGCCACATCGGCACCGCAAGCAGAGTCTGCGAGAAGATGTCCGGCGGTGTCAGGATCATGCCGACCACGAAGCAGCCGATGATCACGTACGGGCGGATTTTCTTCAGGTACTTGACGTCGACCACGCCAATCCACACCAGCAGCACCACGGCCACCGGGATTTCGAACGCCACGCCGAAGGCGAAGAACAGGGTCATGACGAAATCGAGGTAGCTGGTGATGTCGGTCATCATTTCCACGCCGGCCGGGGTGGCAGCGGCGAAGAACTTGAAGATCAGCGGGAACACCAGGAAATAGGCGAACGCCATGCCGGCATAGAACAACAGGATGCTCGACACCAGCAAGGGCACCGCGATGCGTTTCTCATGCTTGTACAGACCGGGCGCGATGAAGCCCCAGATCTGGTGCAGGATCACCGGGATCGCCAGGAACAGCGAGACCATCATGGTCAGCTTCAGCGGCGTCAGGAACGGCGACGACACGTCGGTGGCAATCATCGTCGCCCCCGTTGGCAGGTACTGGCGCAACGGCGTGGAGACGAAGGTGTAGATCTGCTGGGTAAAGGCAAACAACCCGGCGAAGATGATGAAGATCGCCGCTACACAGCGCAGCAGACGGGTACGCAGCTCGGTGAGGTGCGAAACCAGCGGCATGTGCTGGTCGTTTTCAGGAAGGTCGCTCATGAGGCTCGCGGCGGCAATGTAGGGTCTTGAGGGGCCGGCGCAACAGGCGCAGCCGCCGGTACGACGGGTTCAACCGGTGCGGCTGCAACAGCAGGCGTCGGTTCGACAGGCGCTGCTTCAGCCGCAGGTGCAGCCACTGTCGGCGTGACTTCTGGCTGGACCGGTGTCGGCTCCTGCTGGGTCGGCGTGAAAATCTTACGCGCCTCCTGTTCCAGCGACAGAATGTGCTCGTTGTGCAGTTGCCGACGAATCTCATCGGCACCGATTTCACGTTCAACTTCCTGTTTGATCGCGTTGAAGCTGCGCTTCAGGCGACCGACCCACAGGCCGGCGGTGCGCGCGGCACCCGGCAGGCGCTCGGGGCCCAGCACCAGCAGGGCAACGAGGCCGACGAGCAGCAGTTCAGAGAAGCTGATACCAAACATTAGTCAGTGCTCACACGTCTTTGCGGATCGGCTCTTCGACTTTTTGCGCCTGCACGTCGATGGTGTGCGGCTGGTTCACGGCCTGGGTGGGCTGTGGCTGGGCCGGCGGCACCGGTTGGGCCGGGGTGACGGTCGGATCGGCCGGTTTCTCGTCGTCGTTCATGGCCTTGCGGAAGCCCTTGATCGATTCGCCGACATCGGTACCGAGGTTTTTCAACTTCTTGGTGCCGAACACCAGCACCACGACAACGAGGATGACGATCCAGTGTTTCCAGTCAAAAATGCCCATGTTGCTGCTCCTCTCAAAAGGTTGTTCAGGCGGACGGGCGCGAGGCTTTCTCGGCGTGTCCGGACAGACCGAAACGACGGTCCAGTTCATCGAGTACGGCCTGCGGATGCTGCCCCAGTTGGGCGAGCATGACCAGGCTGTGGAACCACAGGTCGGCGGTTTCGTAGATCACATCGCTGCAGTCGCCGCTGATGGCGGCATCCTTGGCGGCAATGATGGTTTCGACCGACTCTTCGCCGACCTTTTCCAGAATCTTGTTCAAGCCCTTGTGGTACAGGCTGGCGACATACGAGCTGTCGGCGGCGGCGCCTTTGCGCTCCTCCAGCACCTGAGCGAGGCGGGTCAGGGTGTCACTCATGTTTGTGTCCTGCGCTGTAAATGGCGTGCGGGTCTTTCAAGACCGGGTCGACGGTTTTCCAGTCGCCGTTTTCGAAGACGCGGTAGAAGCAGCTCTGGCGGCCGGTATGGCAGGCGATATCGCCGATCTGCTCGACCATCAGGATGATGACATCGGCGTCACAGTCCAGGCGCATCTCATGCAGGGTCTGCACATGCCCTGACTCTTCGCCCTTGCGCCACAGCTTGCCACGCGAGCGCGACCAGTAGATGGCGCGGTTCTCGGCAGCGGTCAGTTCCAGCGCTTCACGGTTCATCCAGGCCATCATCAGGACGCGCCCGGTCTTGTGATCCTGGGCAATGGCCGGTACCAGGCCATCGGCGTCCCATTTGATCTCGTCCAGCCAGTTACTCATCTTCGACTCCGAGGCAGGCCACACTTCATGAAATAGAGGCCTGTGTGACATTCAGCGTTGAAACAGTGTGCCAGTGCGCAACTCAACTGGCTATCGGCGAACGACCAGATACAAGCCGACGGCCATCATGATCCCGGCCGGCCAGTAAGCCAACTCGTTCAACGGACCGCCCATGGCCAGAATTGCACCACCTGCCAGATGGGCCGTCCCGAGCAGGCGCAGGAACCAGTCGTCCCGACGTCGATGCCACGGAGGCGGCGGATCGTAGGCGTGGGGCTGCGACATGCGTTCGAGCAGGTCGCGGGCCATGTTGGCCAGGTGCGGCAGTTGCTCGAACTGGCTCTGCACATTGCCCAGCAAGGCCTTCGGGCTGACGCGTTCACGCATCCAGCGCTCGAGGAACGGTTGTGCGGTGTTCCACAGATCCAGGTCCGGGTACAACTGACGGCCCAGGCCTTCGATGTTCAACAGAGTCTTCTGCAACAGGACAAGCTGCGGCTGCACCTCCATGTTGAAGCGTCGCGCCGTCTGGAACAGGCGCATCAACACCTGACCGAAGGAAATATCTTTTAACGGTTTTTCGAAGATCGGCTCGCACACGGTACGAATGGCCGCTTCGAATTCGTTGAGTTTGGTTTCCGCCGGCACCCAGCCCGAATCGATGTGCAGTTGCGCCACGCGCCGGTAATCGCGCTTGAAGAAGGCGAACAGGTTGCGCGCCAGGTAATCCTGGTCTTCCGGGGTCAGGCTGCCGACGATGCCGCAGTCGATCGCAATGTACTGCGGGCTCCACGGGTTGACGGTGCTGACGAAGATGTTGCCGGGGTGCATGTCGGCGTGGAAGAAACTGTCGCGGAACACTTGGGTGAAGAAGATTTCCACCCCGCGTTCGGCGAGCATTTTCATGTCGGTACGCTGGTCGGCAAGGGTGGCCAGGTCCGTGACCTGAATCCCGTAGATGCGCTCCATCACCAGCACTTTCGGCCGGCACCAGTCCCAGTAGACCTGCGGCACGTAGAGCATCGGCGAACCCTCGAAGTTGCGCTTCAGCTGGCTGGCATTGGCCGCTTCGCGCAACAGGTCGAGTTCGTCGTAGATGGTTTTTTCGTAGTCGCTGACCACGTCCACCGGGTGCAGCAGGCGCGCATCGGCCGAGAGCTTTTCCGCCGCGCGGGCCAGGATGAACAGCCACGCCAGATCCTGGGCAATCACCGGTTTGAGGCCCGGGCGAATCACCTTGACGACGACCTCTTCACCGGTCTTCAGTTGCGCGGCATGAACCTGCGCCACGGACGCCGAAGCCAGCGGCTCGACGTCGAAACGGCTGAACACTTCACTGATCTTCTTGCCCAGCTGTTCTTCGATCAGCTTCACCGAGACTTGCGAGTCGAACGGCGGCACGCGGTCCTGCAATTTCATCAGTTCGTCGGCGATGTCTTCCGGCAGCAGGTCGCGGCGGGTGGACAGGATCTGCCCGAACTTGATGAAAATCGGCCCCAGGTCCTGCAGCGCCAGGCGCAGGCGTGCGCCACGGCTCAGGTCCAGGGTCTTGCGCGGGAACCAGCGCCACGGCAACACATAGCGCAGCGCCAGCAGGAACCAGGGCAGCGGCAGGTCGAACAGCAGGTCATCGAGGCGATAACGAATCACAACGCGCTGGATGCGCAACAGACGGCGGACGGCAAGCAGCTTCATGCGTTATCGCTTGGGTCTAGGGATCGGGAAAGGCGCTCGACACGCGCCTCGAGACGTTCCAGATCGAGTTTGATCCGGTCCAGTTCGGTGAAACGGGCTTCGGCTTCGCGCTGACCGACGAGGGTACGCGATTCTTCGGCCAGGTACTCGCCCAGGTTCTGGCCGAGGCTGGTGAATCCCTGTTGGTACCAGCGAGCGCGACTGCGCAGATGCCCGCCGACCAGTTGCGTGGCCACCGGCCCCAGCCAGCGCGAGAGCTCGTACTCCCAGTCCAGTTCGAGGTCCTGAAGGATCGCCGCCAGCTCCAGCAGCACGCCACTGTCACCCTCGAGTTCGACTTCAGGGCCATGCAGGACGGCGGTCTTGTCCTTGCTCAGCGCCAGTTTGATCAGTTGGGTGGCGGGGGCGCGCAACGTACAGTCGGCACCGCCTTCCCACTGCGAGGCGAGCATCAGGCCTTCGTCGCTGGGCAGGATGTGCAGATGCAGGGCCGGGCTGCGGCACTCGACCGCAATCACCTTGCCGCTCAAATGCGCGAGCCGTGGCAACGCCGTGCTGTCGAGGCGCAGCACCCGGTTCAGGCCGAGTTCAACGCTGGCGAGCAGGCCGGCGAACAACATCAGGGCTTGATGCCGCGGTGCAGGGCGACGATGCCTGCGGTCATGTTGTGGTAGGTCACGCGGTCGAAACCGGCCTCGACCATCATCGACTTCAGGGTTTCCTGGTTCGGGTGCATGCGGATCGATTCGGCCAGGTAGCGGTAGCTTTCCGAGTCGTTGGTGACCAGCTTGCCCACCAGCGGCATGAAGGCGAAAGAGTAGGCGTCATAGGCCTTGGACATCAGGGCGTTGGTCGGCTTGGAGAACTCGAGCACCAGCAGGCGACCACCGGGCTTGAGGACGCGCAGCATCGAGCGCAGGGCGTCTTCCTTGTGCGTCACGTTGCGCAGGCCGAACGCGATGGTTACGCAATCGAAATGGTTGTCCGGGAACGGCAGCTTTTCAGCGTCGGCCTGGACGAATTCGACGTTGCCGGCCACACCCAGGTCCAGCAGGCGGTCACGGCCGACCTTGAGCATGGACGCATTGATGTCGGCCAATACCACCTGGCCAGTGGGGCCGACGAGGTGGGAGAATTTTTTCGTCAGGTCGCCGGTGCCGCCGGCGATGTCGAGCACGCGATTGCCGCTGCGCACGCCCGACAGTTCGATTGCGAAGCGCTTCCACAGACGGTGCATGCCGCCCGACAGGAGGTCGTTCATCAAGTCGTACTTGGCGGCTACCGAGTGAAAGACCTCGGCGACTTTTTCCGCTTTTTGGCTTTCCGGAACGTTTTTGAAACCGAAGTGAGTGGTGGGTTCGGCATCGCTGCCTTTGCGCTGATCAGTCATATCGCTGTCACCAGAAGAGAATGCGGGCATTCTAATCCCGGTGGCCGGCTTTGTCTTGGCAAGGCTGCAGGTAAGATAGTCAATCACTGGGACGTTTTGCCGCAGCGGCGGTCAAGATGCTTCAGCATCGCATTCAAAAAGCAGGAGTCAGTTGATGGCCCGAATTAGTGTTGAACGTGCCCATGGTCTGGGCAAGGAAGCGGCCCGTGAGAAGGCCGACAAGTTGGCGCAGAAGTTGTCCGATCAATATGGACTGGAACCGCAATGGTCCGGCGACACCCTGAACCTCAAGCGTTCCGGCGTAAAAGGCGCGGTGCACGTAGCCGATGATTCGATCCGGGTTGACGTGGAGTTGGGGCTGATGATGTCGGCCATGAGCGGCATGATCAAAGCGGAGATCGAAAAAGCGCTGGACAAGGCGTTGGCTTGACTACTTTTGCTCTCAGTTCATTGCGCTTTTGGGAGCGAGCCTGCTCGCGATAGCGGTGCGTCAGTCACTGTAGATATCGACTGCTGCACCGCCATCGCGAGCAGGCTCGCTCCCACATGGGGTGATGTTGTGTTCATTGTTTCATGTCAGTTGTTAGGGTGCCGTTTCTAATTATTCTCCTTACGTTGTGCATGAGCCCGACACTTTCCCGGGCAGTTCCTCAAACCTTCTGCGCGTGAGGTGCACCATGGCCAAAATTATTTTGAAGAAAAAAATCGACGCTTCGACGACTGCTCTGAGCGACGTCAAATCCTATGCCCGCAAGATCTGGCTGGCAGGCCTGGGCGCCTACACCAAGGTCGGCCAAGAGGGCAGCGAGTACTTTCAGGAGTTGATCAGGGAAGGTCAAACTGTTGAAAAGAAAGGCAAAAAGCTAGTTGCCGAAAAACTTGAAGCGGCTAATACCGAGATCGATGAAGCCAAGAGTGAAGTGAGCACTTTCAAAGGCAAGGTCGAAGTTCAACTCGACAAAGTCGAGAAGGCGTTTGACTCGCGTGTCGCAAGTGCCTTGAATCGTATCGGCATTCCGTCTAAACATGACGTTGAGACACTCTCTGTCAAGCTCGATGAGCTGACGGCATTGCTCGAACGCGTCGCGCGTAAATCTTAAGGAGAACGGGATGGCTGGTAAAAAGAACACCGATAAAGAAGGCAGCTCGTGGATCGGGAAAGTCGAAGACTACTCCCGCAAGATCTGGCTGGCTGGTTTAGGCGTGTACTCGAAGATCGACTCTGACGGCAGCAAACTCTTCGATGCATTGGTCAAAGACGGCGAGAAGGCCGAGAAGCTCACCAAGAATGCTGTCGGCAAGGGTGTCGATGCCGCCAAGGACTCCGCGTCCTCGGCCAAGTCGCGTATCTCTGGCGTGAAAGACCGTGCGCTGGGCAAGTGGGATGAGCTGGAAGGTGCTTTCGACAAGCGCTTGAACAGCGCCATTTCGCGCCTGGGCGTGCCGAGCCGCAATGAAGTGAAGGCCCTGCACAGCAAGGTCGATACCCTGACCAGGCAGATCGAGAAACTCACGGGTGCCAAGGTGGCGCCTGTTGCGGCGAAAACCGCAGCTGCCAAACCCGCAGCCAAGCCGGCAGCCAAGCCGCTGGCAAAAGTGGCTGCCAAACCGGCTGCTAAACCCGCAGCCAAGGCAGCGGCCAAACCTGCGGCGAAAACCGCAGCCGCCAAACCTGCAGCCACCAAGGCAGCGGCCAAGCCGGTCGCCGCGAAGGCGGCTGCAAAACCTGCCGCCAAGCCTGCAGCCAAACCGGCCGCCAAGCCGGCGGCGAAAACTGCCGCCGCCAAGCCAGCGACCAAACCGGCTGCGAAAACAGCTGCCGCCAAGCCGGCCGCCAAGCCAGCGGCAAAACCTGCCGCCGCGAAGAAACCTGCAGTGAAAAAACCGGCGGCACCGAAAGCCGCTGCACCGAAACCAGCAGCGGCTGCTGCCAAACCGGCAACCCCGACGCCTGCGGCCAGCGCCTCGAACTCTGCTGCCGCACCGACGCCTGCTGTAACCCCGACTGTCGCGCCGACCCCATCGACGCCAACGAGTCAGTCCTGATCCCAGGGCTCAAGAAAACGCCCGGCCTGCCAAGGTCGGGCGTTTTCGTTTGTGGGGCTGCTGCCAGGGGCCGAGTGTCGGGGTCAGTCGTGCTCTTCGAGGTATTGCATCGCCATCTGCTCAGTCGCCACCTTGATCGGCGGCAGCAAGTGCGGCGCCACCAGCATCATGATTTGATACACCACCAGCCTGACCTCGCCTTCACGGTCAATGATCCGCTGATAGTCCAGTGAGAACAGCAGCGTCAGGGTGATCTGCTCCACCAGTTGTCCCAGTGCCTGGGTGTCGCTGACCAATTGCCCCTGCGCCTTCAACCGTGCCAGCAAGGAAGCCAGTGTGCGTTTCAGTGCATTGAGCAAATGGCGAATGCCCTTGGCCAGTTTCGGCAGGCGTCCGGCCAGGTTCGACAAGTCCTGGAACAGAAACCGGTAGTGCGCCAGGCGCTCGACGATCAGGTGCAGGAACAGCCAGTAGTCTTCCGGTGCCAGTTCCACGTCCGAAGGGGGATCGAGCAATGGCGCCAGTTCGGCCTGGAAGCGCTCGAACAGGCCCAGGATCAGCGGTTCCTTGCCGTGGAAGTGGTAATAGAGGTTGCCCGGGCTGATGCCCATTTCATTGGCAACTTCCATGGTCGAGACGTTCGGTTCGCCCTTCTGGTTGAACAGTTGCAGGGCACATTCGAGGATCCGGTCGCGGGTTTTCATCCAGTCTTCTTAATGATCATGTCAGGCCGATTGCGCTCCTGGTGGCAGTTGCCGGGGGTATTCAAGGTTCAGCGCACACGCACGTAGGTGCCGGGAGCCGCTTCCATCGGTGGATAGTTCTGGTTGCCAAGGGCCATGTGAGTGTCCTTTTGCGCGCCCGAGCGCTCCTGAATCCAGGCCAGCCATTGCGGCCACCAGCTGCCATCGACCTGTTTGGCATCGTAATACCAGGCCCGCGGATCGCTGCTCAGCTTCGTGCTTTCGACGAAGTTGGCTTTCGGGTTCGAAGGCGGGTTGAGAATGCTCTGCACATGACCGCTGTTGGCCAGCACGAAGCGACGCTCGCCGCCCAGCAGCAGGGTGGAGCGATACACCGCATCCCAGGGTGTAATGTGGTCGTTGATGCCGGCCACGCTGAAGCTGTCGACGGTGACTTTCTGCAAATCGATCGGTGTGCCGCACACTTCGAGACCGCCCGGATGCCCCAGCGGGTTGTGCTTGAAGAAGTCCAGCAAGTCACCGTGCAGGGCTGCCGGCAATCGGGTGGTGTCGTTGTTCCAGTACAGGATGTCGAACGCCGGCGGCTCCTTGCCCAACAGGTAGTTGTTGACGAAGTAACTCCAGATCAAGTCGTTGGGGCGCATCCAGGCAAACACCTTGGCCATGTCGCGACCGTCCAGCACTCCTTTCTGATAGGAGCGTCGCTTGGACGCTTCCAGGGTCTGCTCGTCGACGAACAGGGTGGCCGGGCTGTCCAGCTGACTGTCGAGCAAGCTCACCAGGTAGGTCGCACTGGAGACGCGGCGCATCTGCCGCTTGGCCTGCAAATGACCTTGCAGCGCAGCGATGGTCAGCCCGCCGGCACAGGCCCCCATCAGGTTGACCTCGCGGGCACCGGTAATCGCCCGGCAGACATTCATCGCTTCTTCTGCCGCCTCGACATAGCTCGACAGGCCCCATTCGCGATGCCGCACGTCCGGGTTGCGCCAACTGATCATGAAGGTCTGCAGGCCGTTTTTCAGGGCGAACTGAACGAAGCTGTTGCTCGGGCTCAGGTCGAAGATGTAGTACTTGTTGATCTGTGGCGGCACCACCAGCAATGGCCTGGCGTACTGCTTCTCGCTCATCGGCTTGTACTGGATCAGCTCCAGCAGCTCATTGCGGAACACCACGGAGCCGGTGGTGGTGGCCACGGTTTTACCGACCTCGAAGGCCTGCTTGGTGACTTGCCGGGGCAGACCGTCGTTGTGCAGCAAATCATCGACCAGGTGACTGATGCCGCGTACCAGGCTGTTGCCGCCGGAGTTGAAGATCTCCTTGATCGCCAGTGGATTGAGCAGGGTGTTGGACGGCGACACGGCGTCGTTGAGCAAGGCGAACACGAAGTGGGCGCGGGCACGGTCGTTCGGGGTCATGTCGCTCTCGTCGATCCAGCAGTTGACCTGCTTTTGCCAGCTCAGGTATGCCTGCAGGCTGCGCCGATAAAACGGATTGAGACTCCAGGCCGGGTCGCTGAAGCGACTGTCCCGAGGGTTGGTCGGGTGCAGGGTTTCGCCCAACAGCACTCGCCCCAGTTGCCCGCCCAGCTTCAAGGCATGCCGGGCGCTGTGCAGTGGATTGCGCAATCCATGGGCCGCCACGCTGCGCAGGGTCGACATCAGGTCCCGACCGCGCAAACCGGTGATGGCACTCTGTGCGTTGATGAACGCGGCGGGAGTGGGCAAAGACTCCCTTGCTGGCTTGTCGCGCATGACTCAACACTCCTTCGTCTTCAGTCCAAAACAATCACCGAACCAGAACACCATAGACGCTGTTACGGGTAGTTGCGCGGCGTGGCCTCCTGCCAGCCGCCGTGGGGTCGACTAACCGCCCAGTGGTGCCGGATGTGGGTGCATCACGGCACGTTGCCGTTCCTCCTCGAGGAATTTCATGATGATCGGCGCCACCGCTTCGGCGCGGGTGATCAGGAACAGATGCCCGTCATCGATGATGTGCAACTGGGCATTGGGAATGCGCCAGGCGAGCATGCGCATGTTGATCAGCGGGATGAGCGGGTCATCGTCGCCGGCCAGCACCAGCGTCGGCTGGTGGATCTTGTGCAGCCAGTGGATGCTGGTCCAGCCAAGGCCGGCGAACAACTGCCAGTAGTAACCGAGCTTGCCCGCCGAGCGCACTTTTGCTGCGTGACTGGCCGCAAGCGTCGGGTCGCGCCGGAACGAGCCGCCGTAGATCATCGGTGCAATCCGGATCACGTGCGACGGCTGGATGTAGCGTCGCGGGCTGGCCATCATCCACAGCACTTTCGGCTTGCCCGGCACCATCACCGCACCCGCCGCCGTGGCCGCGAGCACCAGTTTCTTGCAGCGCTCGGGGTAGTCGTGGGCAAACTGCTGGGCGAGGGCGCCGCCCCAGGACACGCCGATCACATTGACCTGGCCGTAGTCGAGGTAGTCGAGCATCCGCGCCGTGAGCTTGGCCAGGCCCGGGAAGCGGTACGGCCGGTTAGGTGTCGATGAGCCGCCGACACCGGGGACGTCGAACGCGATCACTTCCAGGTCCGGGTCCAGGGCCGCGACGAACGGAAACACCAGTTCCAGGTTGGCGCCGATGCCATTGAAGATCAGCAAGGGCGTCAAATGAGACTTGCCGGGGCGTACTGCCGTGCGGAGGGTCTGGCCATCCAGGTCGACGGTACGAAAAATGAACGGTTGCGGCATGCTCAGGCCCTGTGGATTAAGTCTGCCCTCGGTTCCTTGTGGGAGCGGGCTCGCTCGCGATGGCGTCGGATCATTCGACATTGCTGTCGACTGACACTGCGCTTTCGCGAGCAAGCCCGCTCCCACAGGGACGGCGAGGTGTTCCGGTTACCGCTCGTGTACGTAAGTCCCCGGCGCCGCTTCGCCCGCCGGATAAGCCTTGTTGCCCAGTTTCGCCGGGGCCTTTTTCAGCTCGCCCGAGCGTTCGGCCTGCCAGGCCTGCCAGTGCAGCCACCAGGAATCGGTGTGCTTGGTGGAGTTTTCCTGCCACTCCTCGGCCTTGCCTGCCATTTCGCTGTTGGTCATGTATCTGGATTTCGGATTGCCCGGCGGATTCAGGATGCTCTGGATGTGCCCGCTGCTGGACAGCACGAACTCGACCTTGCCACCAAACAGCTGCGCCGACTTGTAGCAGGATTTCCACGGAGTGATGTGGTCGTTGGTGCCGGCCAGGGAAAAGATGTCCGCGGTAACCTGCTTCAGGTCGATCGCCGTGCCGCACACTTCCAGTGCATTGGGCCGGATCAGCGGGTTGTTTTTGAACATCTCGATCAGGTCGCCGTGGAACGCGGCGGGCAAGCGCGTGGTGTCGTTGTTCCAGAACAGGATGTCGAACACCGGCGGCTCGTTGCCGAGCAGGTAGTTGTTGACCCAGTAGTTCCAGATCAGGTCGTTGGGGCGCATCCAGGCGAACACCTTCGCCATGTCGCGGCCTTCCAGCACGCCGGCCTGGTAGGAATGGCGCTTGGCGGCCTCGAGGGTCTGCTCGTCGACGAACAGGGCGACGTCGCTGTCCAGGGTGGTGTCCAGCACGCTGACCAGCAGCGTCAGGGCGTTGACCTTCTTCTCGCCGATTGCGGCGTAGTGGCCCAGCAGTGCGGTGCAGGTGATGCCGCCGGAGCAGGCGCCCAGCATGTTCACGTCTTTGCTGCCGGTGATCGCGGTCACCACGTCAACCGCTTCCTTCAACGCCTCGATGTAGGTCGACAGGCCCCACTCGCGCTGCTCCTTGGTCGGATTACGCCAACTGACAATGAAGGTCTGCACGTTGTTGCGCAGGCAAAACCGCGCCAGGCTTTTATCCGGGCTGAGGTCGAAGACATAGAACTTGTTGATTTGCGGCGGCACCACCAGCAACGGGCGCTCGTGCACTTGCTCGGTGATCGGCTTGTACTGGATCAGCTCCAGCACGTCGTTGCGGAAAATCACCGCGCCCTCGGTCACGCCCAGGCTCTTGCCGACCTCGAACGCGCCCATGTTGACCTGGCTCGGCATGCCGCCGTTGTGCACCATGTCCTTGGCCAGATGCGAGAGGCCGTCCAGCAGGCTCTTGCCGCCGGTTTCGAAGAAGCGCTTGACCGCAGCCGGGTTGGCCGCCGTGTTGGTCGGGGCCATGGCTTCGGTCATCAGGTTGATCACGAAGTGCCCGCGCGCGACGTCCTTGGGCCCCAGGCTGCTGTCGTCGATCCAGTCGTGGAGCTCCTTGCGCCACGCCAGGTAGGTTTGCAGATAACGTTTATAGAGCGGGTTCTGGCTCCAGGCCGGATCGGCGAAGCGGCGATCGTCGCTGGTCGGTTGCAGCTCGGACTTGCCGAACAGCACGTTCTTGAGTTCGAGACCGAAATGCGCGACATGCTTGGCGCTGTGTATCGGTTGCTTGACCGCTTGCCTGAGTACCATTCGAGCAGAGGCCAGTAGATCCTTTCCACGTAGCCCAACGACAGGATTCAACCCCAGGGTGTTTTCCGAGGCCTGAAACTTCAAGTCATCGTTATTCTGTTTACTCATCTACGACGCTCCATTGTCCTGAGACGAGTACCCGGTCCTGCTGTGTAGTCACACAGCGAATGCCTGGTACTACTGCTCGGGTGACCGTTGATTCTGCATCGCTGCTTTCACATCAGAGCGCACTGCAGGGAACTTGCCAGATCCATTGGTTACCCGAGTTTAATTTTTTTCGCAAGCAGGCCAATGAGTGGCCACGCGGCCAAACATTCAAACAGATGAAATTAGAAAATGCCCACTAATGAGCAAGAACTACGGGCTAGAGCATCAGCTTGACGACTGACTCGTTCGGGTCGCGACTCTTGCCGGCGCTTTTCAGTTCGGCGAGATAATCGTTCCACAGCTCTTCCTGGCGCACGCCCAACTGGTACAGGTAGTCCCAGGTGAACAGGCCGCTGTCATGGCCGTCGTCGAAGGTCAGTTTCAGTGCGTACTGGCCGGCCGGTTCGACCTTGCTCAGGCCGACGCCGATCTTGCCAAATTGCAGGATGGGTTTGCCGTGGCCCTGGACCTCGGCGGAAGGAGAGTGCACGCGCAGGAATTCGGCGGGCAGGTGATGTTCCTCGCCCGAGGCGTATTTCAGCGACAGGGTTTTCGAGGCTTTGTGCAGCTTGATGTCGGTGGGGAGCATGGCCGTGGTTCCGTCCTGTGCGAAACCTTGTGGGAGCGAGCAGGCTCGCTCCCACCGTTTCAGTAAGAGTGGCTTACAGGATATAACGGGACAGGTCTTCGTTCTGCGCCAATTCACCCAGGTGGCTGTTGACGTAGTCGGCGTCGACCTTGATCACCTTGTCGTCATGGGCACTGGCCAGGTCGCCGGCGCTGAACGATACCTCTTCGAGCAGGCGCTCGAGCAGGGTGTGCAGACGACGCGCGCCGATGTTCTCGGTTTTCTCGTTGACCTGCCAGGCAATCTCGGCGATGCGCTTGATGCCGTCCGGCTGGAACTCAATGCCCAGGCCTTCGGTTTTCAGCAGCGCGCAGTACTGTTCGGTGAGCGAGGCGTGAGGCTCGCTGAGAATGCGCTCGAAATCTTCCGGCGTCAGCGCCTTGAGCTCGACACGGATCGGCAGGCGGCCTTGCAGCTCCGGCACCAGATCGCTTGGCTTGCTCAGGTGGAACGCACCGGAGGCGATGAACAGGATGTGGTCGGTCTTGACCATGCCCAGTTTGGTGTTGACCGTGCAGCCTTCGATCAGTGGCAGCAAATCGCGCTGTACCCCTTCACGGGATACGTCGACGCCACCGGAGTTGCCACGCTTGGCCACCTTGTCGATTTCGTCGATGAACACGATGCCATGCTGTTCAACCGCTTCCAGGGCCTTGGCCTTGAGCTCTTCATCGTTGACCAGGCGGCTCGCCTCTTCGTCGCGCACCAGTTTCAGCGCTTCCTTGACCTTGAGCTTGCGGCTCTTGCGTTTGCCCTTGCCCATGTTGGCGAACAGGCTCTGCAACTGGTTGGTCATTTCTTCCATGCCCGGTGGCGCCGAGATATCGACGCCGGCCGCTTCGGCGACTTCGATCTCGATTTCCTTGTCATCCAGCTGACCTTCGCGCAGGCGCTTGCGGAACAGTTGGCGGGTGTTGGAGTCGGTCGACGGGGCGGCTTCCTCGTTGAAGCTGCGCGCCGGTGGCAGCAGGGCGTCGAGGATGCGCTCTTCAGCGGCGTCTTCGGCGCGGTGGCGAACCTTGGTCATTTCCTGCTCGCGCAGCAGCTTGATCGCGGCATCGGCGAGGTCACGAATGATCGATTCGACATCACGGCCGACGTAACCGACTTCGGTGAACTTGGTCGCTTCGACCTTGATGAACGGTGCATTGGCCAATTTGGCCAGGCGGCGGGCGATTTCGGTTTTACCGACGCCTGTCGGCCCGATCATCAGAATGTTCTTGGGGGTCACTTCAACGCGCAGCTCTTCAGGCAGCTGCATCCGGCGCCAGCGGTTGCGCAGGGCAATGGCGACGGCGCGCTTGGCATCGTCCTGGCCGATGATATGGCGATTGAGTTCGTGGACGATTTCGCGGGGAGTCATGGACATAATAATTGGCGGTCCTCAAGCAGAAACAAGCCGTGGCACACGGGCCGCAACAGGCTTATTCAGCGAGATCCTGCTCCTCAATGGTCTGGGTGTGGTTGGTGAATACACAGATGTCGCCGGCGATACCGAGGGCGGTCTCGACGATTTCACGGGCCGACAGGTCGGTCTTTTTCAGCAGGGCGCTGGCGGCGGCCTGTGCATAAGCGCCGCCGGAGCCCATCGCGATCAGGCCATCTTCGGGTTCGACCACGTCGCCGTTGCCGGTAATGATGAGCGAAGCGTCCTTGTTGGCGACCGCCAGCATGGCTTCGAGGCGGCTGAGGGAGCGATCGGTGCGCCACTCTTTGGCGAGTTCGACGGCGGCGCGAACCAGGTGACCCTGATGTTTCTCGAGCTGGCCTTCGAACCGTTCGAAGAGGGTAAAGGCGTCAGCGGTGGCACCGGCAAACCCGGCAATGACCTGGCCGTGGTACAGGCGGCGAACTTTCTTCGCGTTGCCCTTCATCACGGTATTGCCAAGAGAAACCTGGCCGTCGCCGCCCATGACGACTTTGCCGTGGCGGCGAACTGAAACGATGGTGGTCAAGGGAGAGTCTCCACGCAGCGGGGCGAAAATGCCTTCTGCCCATTCATATGGGGGTGGTGGAGCGGATTTCAACTGCGGACTTTGGCGGGGGACGAGCGGTGCAATACGACAAGGGAGGCGGTGTGGCGGCTGACGCCATCGCGAGCAGCTCGCTCCCACCCGAGCCCTGTGGGTGCGAGCCTGCTCGCGATGCACGGTGTCCCGCTGTCGGGAATCAGCGATTCTGCCGCTGTTGTAACAGCAGGTTACTGAACCCCGCACCGGCCAGTTGTTTCTGCGCGGTGGTCAGTTGTTCGCGGTTGCTGAAAGGCCCGACCAGCACCCGATACCAGGTCTCTTCCTTGACCGTGCCGGACTCCACCGAAACGGCCTGGCCCAGCAGGATGATCTGCGCCCGAACCTTGTCCGCATCAGCCTCCTTGCGGAACGAACCGGCCTGCAGGAAATACTTGGTCACGGGCGCCGCCTTGGCCACTGGCGGTGCCGGAGGCGGAGTAATGCCGGCCAGTGCGGCCTGCGCGCGTGCGGTATCGATCTTCGCCGCTTCCGCTGGCGTGACCGGGGTGGTCGGCACGGCAGGTGTCGGCGGGGTTTTCTCCGGCACGGCATCGGGCGGCACGATGACTTCCGATTCCGGCAGCAGGGTGTAGAAGTCGTACTTGGGTTTGACCGGTTGCGTCGGGCTCGGCGGGGTCTTGTTGGCCTCGGCGATCCTGGTGGCTTTCTGCTGTTCGATTTTCTCGCGCTTGACGCTGTCGCTGCCCTTGCCCGGCTCCAGTTTCATCAGGAACACGATGAACGCACCGACCGTCAGGCCGATGGCCATCCACAGCCAGCCGGGGATCGGTTGCTTTGCAGGGGCTTGGTAACGGCTGGCGCCACGCTTGGGTGCAGGTTTTTTCTTGGCGGCCAACTTACATGCGCTCCAGAGTTTCCAGGCCCAAGAGTTCCAGGCCTTGCTTGAGAGTGCGACCGGTCAGCGCGGCGAGGCGCAGGCGGCTCTGCATCTGCGCCGGGGTTTCGGCGCTGAGGATCGGGCAGTTCTCGTAGAAGCCGGAGAACAGGCCGGCGACGTCGTACAGGTAGGCGCACAGGACGTGTGGCGTGCCCTTCTCGGCCACGTTGTTCAGCACTTCGCCGAACTGCGCGAGCTTCGCCGCCAGCTCCAGTTCGTGGGCGGCTTCCAGGACGATCTGGCCGTCGACTTCGCTGAAGTTCTTGCCCAGCTTGCGGAACACACCGGCCACGCGGGTGTAGGCGTAGAGCAGATACGGTGCGGTGTTGCCTTCGAAGTTGAGCATCAGGTCGAAGTTGAAGCTGTAGTCGCTGGTGCGGTGCTTGGACAGGTCGGCGTACTTCACCGCGTCGATGCCCACCACCTTGGCGATATTGCGCAGTTCGGTCTCGGCCAGTTCAGGGTTCTTGTCCTTGACCAGGGTGTAGGCGCGTTCCTGGGCTTCGGTCAGCAGATCGATCAGCTTCACCGTGCCGCCGTCACGGGTCTTGAACGGGCGGCCATCGGCGCCGTTCATGGTGCCGAAGCCCATGTGTTCCATTTCCATCGGGTGCGTCACGAAACCGGCCTTGCGGGCGACGGCGAACACCTGCTGGAAGTGCAGGGCCTGACGCTGGTCGACGAAATACAGGGCGCGGTCGGCCTTGAGCTTGCCGCTGCGGTAGCGCACGGCCGCCAGGTCGGTGGTGGCGTAGAGGTAGCCGCCGTCCGCCTTGACGATGATCACCGGCAGCGGATCGCCGTCGGCGTTCTTGAATTCGTCGAGGAACACGCACTGGGCGCCGTTGCTTTCGACCAGCAGGCCGGCGGCCTTGAGGTCGTTGACCACGTTGATCAGGTCGTCGTTGTAGGCGCTTTCGCCCATGACATCGGCCATGGTCAGCTTGACGTTCAGCAGTTCGTAGATTTTCTGGCAGTGGGACAGCGAGATGTCCTTGAAGCGGGTCCAGAGCGCCAGGCACTCGGCGTCACCGGCCTGCAGCTTGACCACCAGGCCACGGGCGCGGTCGGCGAACTCGGTGGATTCGTCGAAGCGCTGCTTGGCGGCGCGGTAGAAGTTCTCCAGGTCTGACAGCTCGTCGCTGGTGATGGGGTTTTCCTGCAGGTAGGCCATGAGCATGCCGAACTGGGTGCCCCAGTCGCCCACATGGTTCTGACGGATCACTTCGTCACCGAGGAATTCCAGCACACGGGCCACGCCGTCGCCGATGATGGTCGAGCGCAAGTGGCCGACGTGCATCTCCTTGGCCAGGTTGGGGGCCGACAGGTCGACCACCGTACGTTGCGCCGGGCCGGCCTTGCGCACGCCGATGCGTTCGTCGGCCAGTGCGGCGTCCAGGCGCGAGGCCAGGGCCTGGGTGTTCTGGAAGAAATTGAGGAAGCCCGGGCCGGCGATTTCGGTCTTGGAAACGTTTTCGTCGGCCGGCAGCGCGGCGATGATTTTCTCGGCCAGGTCACGCGGCTTCATGCCGGCCGGCTTGGCCAGCATCATGGCGATGTTGCTGGCGAAATCGCCGTTTTTCTTGTCGCGGGAGTTTTCCACCTGGATCGCCGGCGACAGGCCTTCAGGCAACACACCTTCGTTGACGAGTTGGGTGATGGCTTGTTGGATCAGCTGGCGAATGGTGTCTTTCATGGTCTTCTCTTTCGACCGCAGGCGCGGCGGCGCAGGGTGCGCTGGTGGAAAAACTGGGCATTATCCGTTGCCGGGGCTGGCTTGCCAACCTTAGCAGGCAGGTTGTGGATATGCGGTGACAATCGAGCGCTCATCGCGAGCGGGTCGCAGGTGATCCGTCGTTCAATACAGGTCGACGGGGTCGACATCCAGCGACCAGCGCACCGCCCGCCCGCTGGGCATCTGTTCCAGCGCCAGCAACCAACTGGCCAGCAACCGATGCAGCGGCGCCCGGGCCGTGGCCTGGAGCAACAATTGCGCACGAAAGCGTCCGGCCCGACGCTCCATCGGTGCCGGCACGGGGCCCAGCAGTTCAATGCCGGTCAGGTGCTGCTCAAGCAGCAAACGCTCGGCTTCACTGCAGGCTTCATCGAGAAACCCCTCGGCTTGCCCGGGTTTGTGCGCTTCAGCCCGCAACAGGGCCAGGTGCGCGAAAGGCGGCAGGCCTGCCGCGCGCCGCTCGCTCAAGGCCTGTTCGGCAAAGGCGAAGTAACCCTGCTCGGTCAATTGCACCAGCAGGGGATGGTCGGCGAGGTGGGTCTGGATGATCACCCGGCCCGGTTCTTCGGCCCGACCGGCGCGGCCGGCGACCTGGACGATCAGTTGCGCCATGCGTTCGCTGGCGCGGAAGTCGCCGGAAAACAAACCGCCATCGGCATCGAGAATCGACACCAGGGTGACCCGTGGGAAATGGTGACCCTTGGCGAGCATCTGCGTACCCACCAGGATGCACGGCTGGCCTTTCTGAATGGTGGCGAACAGTTGGTTCATAGCATCCTTGCGCGAGGTGCTGTCGCGGTCGACACGCAATACCGGGTAGTCCGGGAACAGGATGGCCAGGCGTTCTTCGGCCCGTTCGGTGCCGGCGCCCACCGGGCGCAAATCGACCTTGCTGCATTTCGGGCACTGGCGTGGCACGCGCTCGGCATAGCCGCAATGGTGACAGCGCAGTTCCCCGTAGCGCTGGTGCACGGTCATGCGCGCATCGCAGCGCTGGCATTCGGACATCCAGCCGCAGTCGTGACACAACAGGGTGGGCGCGAATCCCCGGCGGTTGAGGAACACCAGCACCTGCTGGCCGGCGGCGAGTGTCTGGCCAATGGCTTGTTGCATCGGGCCGGAGATGCCGCTGTCCAGCGGCCGGCTTTTCACATCCAGGCGCAGGAATCGCGGTTGTTTGGCGCCACCGGCGCGTTCATTCAGGCGCAGCAGGCCGTAGCGGCCGGTGTAGGCGTTGTGCAGGCTTTCCAGCGATGGCGTGGCGGAGCCGAGCACGATCGGAATGTTTTCCTGTCGTGCACGGACCAGTGCCAGGTCTCTGGCGTGATAGCGCAGGCCTTCCTGCTGTTTATAGGAGCCGTCGTGCTCTTCGTCGATAATGATCAGGCCGGGGTTCTTCATCGGGGTGAACAGCGCCGAGCGGGTGCCGATGATGATGTCGGCCTCGCCGTCCCGGGCGGCCAGCCACGCGTCCAGTCGCTCGCGGTCGTTGACCGCCGAGTGAATCAGCGCGATGCGCGCATTGAAGCGTTGCTCGAAACGCGCAAGGGTTTGCGGGCCGAGGTTGATTTCCGGGATCAGCACCAGTGCCTGCTTGCCGGCCTTGAGGGTTTCACGAATCAGTTGCAGGTAGACTTCGGTCTTGCCGCTGCCGGTGACGCCGGCCAGCAGAAACGCGTGATAACTGTCGAAACCGGCGCGAATCGCTTCATAGGCGGCCCGCTGTTCGGGGTTGAGCGGCAACTCCGGTTGCGCCAACCAGTGTTCGTGGCGAACGCCGGGCGCATGCCGGCGGATCTCGACCTGTACCAGCTCCTTGGCCAGCAGCAGGTCAAGACTGTCTTTGCTCAGCATCAGTTTGCTCAGCAACGTGTGGGCGACGCCGTGGGGGTGTTGGGCCAGGGTCGCCAGTGCCTCGCGCTGACGCGGCGCGCGGGCGATGCGCGGGTCATCCAGGCGGGCGCCGGGGGCGGCGGACCAGAAGCGCTCCTGGCGTGCTTCGGCCAGCTCGCCCTGGCGCAGCAGCACCGGCAGCGCCCAGCTCAAGGTGTCGCCGAGGCTGTGCTGATAGTACTGCGAGGTCCACAGGCACAGTTTGAACAGCGCGGGCGGCAGGGGCGGCGTGGCATCGAGCAGGGCCAGCGCCGGCTTGAGTTTTTGCGCCGGCACTTCGCTGGTGTCGGTGACCTCCACCAGGATCCCGATCATCTCCCGCCGGCCGAACGGCACCCTCAGGCGCATGCCGGGCTGCAACTGGGCACGCAGAATCCCGGCCGGCGCCCGGTAGTCGAACAGGCGGCGCAGCGGCGAGGGCAGGGCGAGGCGCAAAATGGCGTCGGGCACGCGGGGGATTCTCGATCAGCGGGTAATTAACAGAAGAACTTGGCTTGTTTGTGGGAGCGAGCCTGCTCGCGATAGCAGTGTGTCAGACAACATGGATGCTGGCCGGCGTTGCGTAATCGCGAGCAAGCTCGCTCCCACAGGGGAGTACGTCAAGGCCGGGAGCCTAGCAGACGGTCGGTAGAAGCGACAGCTTGCGCGAATGACATTGTCTGGTAGAATCCGCGGCCTAATTACGTGCGGTATTCAACAATAGTGTTGGGTGGCGGCACGCTAGCCTGAGGAAAACACCATGAAAGCTGATATCCATCCAGAATACCCAGCAGTTGCTGTTACCTGCAGCTGCGGCAACAAGTTCGAAACCCGTTCGACCTACGGCAAAGCCCTGGCGATCGACGTTTGCAACGAGTGCCACCCGTTCTACACCGGTAAGCAAAAGACTCTGGACACTGGCGGCCGCGTACAGCGCTTCGCCGACCGTTTCGGTGCTTTCGGCGCGAAAAAGGCCTAAGGCCTGTCAACTTGGGAAGCCGCTACGGTTTTTCCATGCTGATGAAAAAGGCGTCCCTTGCGGGCGCCTTTTTTGTGTCCGCGATTTGGCTCTCCGCGGCCCAGGCCTTTTGCCCGGCGCCGGGTGGGCTGACATCGGTCGCGGTCCAGCGCGTGGTCGATGGCGACACCCTGCGCCTCGCTGATGGCCGCAGCGTGCGCATGATCGGCTTGAATACGCCCGAACTGGGCAAGAAAGGTCGATCCGACGAACCGTTTGCCGTGGCTGCACGCAAACGGCTCGAAGCCCTGGTGGCGGCAAGTGACGGGCGGGTCGGTTTGCTGGCCGGCAAGGAAAGCAAAGACCATTACGGTCGAACCCTGGCCCATGTCTTTGCGGCTGATGGGGCCAATCTTGAAGCGACAATGCTCGCCGAAGGCCTGGGATATCTGGTCGCGGTCGCCCCGAATGTTGATTTTGTCGACTGCCAACAGGCGGCGGAGCGCAGTGCGCGCCAGGCCGGACTGGGCCTGTGGCGTCAGTCGCCTGTACTGAAAGCGGATCAGATCAGCATGTCCGGATTTGCCCTGCTCAGCGGGCGTGTGAGCAAGGTTCAACGCAATCGTGGCGGGATTTGGATCGAATTGCAGGATTCGGTTGTGTTGCGCGTTGCACCCAATCTGTTGGGTCGTTTTGATGCGGACTCGCTGCAAAGGCTGGAAGGCAAGCCCGTCGAGGCGCGTGGCTGGGTGCTCGACCGTTCCCGTCGCGGTGGGCTCAAGCCTGGTCAGGCGCGCTGGATGCTGCCACTGACCGATCCGGCGATGATTCAGGTGATGTCGCGCTAGAAAATTGTAGACATTTTTTCCGTTGATTGTAGACAGTCTATCCCTTGTGTTCCGCGGCTCTTGGCCCAAAGTCGTAGTGCAGGGCGCTTGACAGGGGTGACCGGTCAGTCTTGTGGGGACTTTGCGAGGCGCGTATCCTCGCTGACCAGTCTGTCCAACAGTAAAAGCGGAATGCCCACATGTCTGATTTGAAAACTGCCGCTCTCGAGTATCACGCCAATCCTCGTCCAGGAAAGCTGAGCGTCGAGCTCACCAAGCCCACCGCTACCGCCCGCGACCTGTCGCTGGCCTACAGCCCCGGCGTAGCCGAACCAGTGCGCGAAATCGGTCGCGACCCTGAGCTGGCCTACAAATACACCGGCAAAGGCAACCTGGTTGCAGTCATTTCCGATGGCACCGCGATTCTCGGCCTGGGTAACCTGGGCCCATTGGCTTCCAAGCCAGTGATGGAAGGCAAGGGTGTTCTGTTCAAGCGCTTCGCCGGCATCGACGTGTTCGATATCGAAGTCGACTCCGAAAGCCCGCAAGCCTTCATCGACACCGTCAAGCGTATCTCCATCACCTTCGGTGGCATCAACCTCGAAGACATCAAGGCGCCTGAGTGCTTCGAGATCGAGCGTGCCCTGATCGAGCAGTGTGACATCCCGGTATTCCACGATGACCAGCACGGTACTGCCATCGTGACCGCTGCGGGCATGATCAACGCCCTGGAAATCGCGGGCAAAACCCTGCCAGAGGCCAAGATCGTCTGCCTGGGCGCTGGCGCGGCCGCCATCTCCTGCATGAAATTGCTGGTGAGCATGGGCGCCAACATCGAAAACATCTACATGGTTGACCGTACCGGCGTGATCCACTCCGGCCGTGACGACCTGAACCAATACAAGGCTGTCTTCGCTCACGCGACCGACAAGCGCACCCTGGCGGATGCCCTGCAAGGCGCCGACGTGTTCGTTGGCCTGTCCGGCCCGAACCTGCTGAGTGCCGAAGGCCTGAAGTCCATGGCGGCCAACCCGATCGTGTTCGCCTGCTCGAACCCGGACCCGGAAATCTCCCCGGAGCTGGCACACGCCACCCGCAGCGACGTGATCATGGCCACCGGCCGTTCGGACTACCCGAACCAGGTCAACAACGTGCTGGGCTTCCCGTTCATCTTCCGTGGCGCTCTGGACGTTCGCGCCAAGCGCATCAACGAAGAGATGAAAGTCGCGGCGGCCAACGCCCTGCGTGAACTGGCCAAGCTGCCAGTGCCTCAGGAAGTGTGCGACGCCTACGGCGGTATCAAGCTGGAGTTCGGTCGTGAGTACATCATTCCGAAACCAATGGATGCCCGTCTGATCACCCTGATCTCCGACGCCGTGGCCAAGGCTGCGATCGAGACCGGCGTGGCGACCCTGCCGTATCCGAAGAACTACCCGCTGAAAAGCGTGGACGACGTGTTCAACGGCTAAGTCGTTGTAGCACTCCATCCGAAAGCCCCGGCTCGTGAGCGTCGGGGTTTTTTATTGCCTCCCGGTTTTCAGGTCGATATGGCAGGCCTCATCGTGAGCAGGACGTGTAGGAGCGAGCCTGCTCGCGATGAGGTCCGCAGTTGCACCGAGAATCTCCAGACAAAAAAAGCCCCGCCTTCTAACGAAGAGCGGGGCTTTTGGCGTGCGTCGAGGGATCAGAACAAATCGATCGGTGCCGATTCGTCTGCCGGCAGCGGGCTGCCCGGTGCGCTGCCGTTGCCCAGTTCGTTCACCGATGGGGGCGTGTCTTCGGCCTTGAACAGTTCGAAGTACGCGCCAGGTGTGCTTGGGGACGCAGCGCGGCCACTGATCGGGTCCACCCGCAGGCTGAGGATGCCTTCCGGTTCCGGCTGGGTGTGTGGCGGCTTGTCCTTGAGGGCGGCGGACATGTAGTTCATCCAGATCGGCAGGGCGACGGTGCCACCAAACTCGCGCTTGCCGAGGCTTTCCGGTTGGTCGAAACCGGTCCAGACGGTGGTCACGTAGTCCGCGTTGTACCCGGAGAACCAGGCGTCCTTGGATTCGTTGGTGGTACCGGTCTTGCCGGCGATGTCGGAGCGACCCATGGCCAGGGCTCGGCGACCGGTGCCGAGCTTGATCACGTCCTGGAGCATGCTGTTGAGGATGTAGGTGGTTCGGCCATCGACAATGCGCTCGGCCACGGCCGGTGCCTGCGGGACCGGCTGGCCCGTTGCTTCGCCCGGTGTTGCGTCGACCGTGAACGCTTGCGCGGCCGGCGCGGCAATGCCGTCCGAGGCGGCATCGCCTTTCGGCACGCTCGGCGGGTTGGCCACGAAGAGCGTGTCGCCATTACGACTTTCGATCTTGTCGATGATGAACGGGGTGATCTTGTAGCCGCCGTTGGCAAAGGTGCTCCAGCCAGTGGCGATCTCCATCGGCGTCAGCGTCGCGGTGCCCAGGGCCAGGGACAGGTTGCGCGGCAGGTCCTGCTTGTTGAAGCCGAACTTGCTGATGTAGTCGATGGTGCGGTCGACGCCCAGCGCCTGCAACAGGCGGATCGACACCAGGTTGCGCGACTTGTACAGCGCTTCGCGCAGGCGGATCGGGCCGAGGAAGGTGTTGGTGTCGTTCTTCGGGCGCCACACCTTGTCCAGGTACTCGTCGACGAACACGATCGGGGCGTCGTTCACCAGGCTGGCGGCGGTGTAGCCATTGTCCAGTGCAGCGCTGTAGACGAATGGCTTGAAGCTCGAACCTGGCTGGCGCTTGGCCTGCATGGCGCGGTTGTAATTACTCTGCTCGAAGGCGAAGCCGCCGACCAGCGAACGAATCGCGCCGTTCTGTGGATCAAGGGAAACCAGTGCGCCTTGTGCCTGTGGGATCTGGCTGAACTTCAGCGAGTTGTCCGGTTGGCGCTGCACGCGAATCAGGTCGCCGACCTGGGCCACGTCCGACGGCTGCTTGGGGTTGGCGCCCATGCTGTTGGTGTTCAGGAATGGCCGCGCCCACTTCATGCTGTCCCAGCCGACATGCTCGCTGCCGGTGCGGGTCAGGACTTGCAGGCCGGTTTTGTCGACCTGGGTGACGATGGCTGGCTCGAGGCTGCTGATCGTGCGCTGCTTGGTCAGTTCGCTGGCCCAGGCTTCACGTGTCTTGCCCGGCAGACGCGACTCGGGGCCGCGATAACCATGGCGCTGGTCGTAGGTCATCAAGCCTTCGTGAAGTGCGTTGTTGGCCATTTCCTGCAGGTTGCTCGGCACCGTGGTGGTGACGCGGAAACCCTCGGTATACGCGTCGCTGCCATAGCGGCCGACCATCTCGGCACGGGCCATTTCCGCGATGTAGGGGGCGTTCACTTCCGGGGTCGGCACGTGATAGCTGGCATTCAGCGGTTCATTGATCGCTGCGGTGTAGTCGCTTTCGCTGATTTTCCCGAGTTTGTACATCCGCCCCAGGATCCAGTCGCGACGTTCCTTGCTGCGCGCCGGATTGGCCAGCGGGTTGAACCGCGAGGGCGCTTTTGGCAGGCCGGCAATCATTGCCATCTGCGCCAGGCTGACATCACGGATCGACTTGCCGTAGTAAACCTGCGCCGCCGCCTCAATGCCGTAGGCCCGGTTACCCAGGTAGATCTTGTTGACGTACAGTTCCAGGATCTCGTCCTTGGTCAGTTGCCGTTCGATCTGCAGGGCGAGGAGGATTTCCGTGGTTTTGCGAGAAAAGCTGCGTTCGCTGGTCAGGAAGAAGTTCTTCGCGACCTGCATGGTGATGGTACTGCCGCCGGACTGAATGTGACCGCTCTTGACCAATTGCGTGGCCGCACGCATCAGGCTGCTCGGGTCGACACCATAATGGTTGGCAAAATTGTCGTCTTCGGCGCTCAGCAGCGCATTGATGAAATTGGGGGGAATGTCGGCGAAACGGATCGGCGTGCGGCGCATTTCGCCAAATTCTGCGATCAACTTGTCATCGCTGCTGTAAACCCGCAGAGGAATCTGCAACTGAATGCTTCTCAAAGCCTCCACAGACGGCAATCCGGGGCTAAGGTAAAGAAATGCACCGCTCAGACCCAGAAGCAGTCCGCAGAAAACGGCGACGATGGACCAACCGAAAAATTTCAGCAGACGAATCAAGGTGTTGGGATATCCAGGGCAAAGAATGAGTGAGGCATCAGGGTTCAGATACTGAGGAGAACGACCCGCGCTTGACATGAATAGCGGAAAAAAACGTTGGGCATTATAAGCATTTTTCCATCGGGGGCGTCATTTGCGCTGCTGTCAAGACAGATGGTTGGAACGCAATGGACATTACAGAGTCCGTAACTCACGGAAAGTCATAGGGAATTGGTAGTGCTGGGACTCTTCAATAAAAAGGCCAATCTGCTGTTGGGGATCGACATCAGCTCCACGTCGGTAAAGCTTCTTGAGTTGAGCCGCCAGGGCGACCGCTACCGGGTCGAAGCCTATGCGGTAGAGCCGCTGCCCGCCAATGCGGTGGTCGAGAAGAATATTGCCGAGCTCGAGGGCGTGGGTCAGGCACTCACTCGTGTGTTGCTCAAGGCCCGGACCGGCCTCAGGAATGTCGCGGTGGCGGTGGCCGGGTCGGCGGTGATCACCAAGACCATCGAGATGGACGCCGGGCTTTCCGATGACGACATGGAAAACCAGCTGAAGATCGAGGCCGACCAGTACATCCCTTACCCACTGGACGAAGTCGCCATCGACTTCGAGGTCCAGGGCGCGTCGGCGCGCAGCCCCGAGCGGGTGAATGTGCTGCTGGCAGCCTGTCGCAAGGAAAACGTCGAAGTCCGCGAAGCCGCCCTTGCGCTGGCCGGGCTGACCGCCCGGGTGGTCGATGTCGAGGCCTACGCACTGGAGCGCGCCTTCGGTTTGCTGACCGGGCACCTGGCCGCCTCCCGGGAGCAACTGACAGTGGCCGTGGTCGACATCGGTGCGACGATGACCACCCTCAGCGTCCTGCACAACGGCCGCATCATCTACACCCGTGAACAATTGTTCGGCGGGCGCCAGCTGACTGAAGAGATCCAGCGCCGCTACGGCCTGACGTTCGAGCAGGCGGGCCTTGCCAAGAAACAGGGCGGTCTGCCGGACGATTACGTCAGCGAAGTCTTGCAGCCGTTCCGTGACGCACTGGTGCAGCAAGTGTCGCGTTCGTTGCAGTTCTTCTTTGCCTCCGGCCAGTACAACGCCGTCGATCACATACTGCTGGCAGGCGGTACCGCATCGGTGCCAGGGCTGGACCGCCTGATCGAGCAGCGGCTTGGCACGCCGACCCAGGTGGCCAACCCCTTCTCGGACATGGCGCTGAGCAGCAAGGTCAATGCCGGGGCGCTGGCCAGCGATGCGCCGGCGCTGATGATCGCCTGCGGACTGGCCCTCAGGAGTTTCGACTGATGGCACGGATCAACCTTTTACCCTGGCGCGAAGAGCTGCGCGAACACCGCCGCAAGCGTTTTTTGCTGGCGCTGGCCGGCGTGCTGGTGGGATCGATCGGTGCGGTGCTGATCGCCGGTCAGGCCATCAGTGGCGCCATCGATCGACAGATTGCCCGAAACAACTACATCGGCCAGCAGATTGTCGGGGTCGACGAGCGCATCAAGCAGATCAGCGACCTCAAGGCCCGGCGCCAGCAACTGCTCGAGCGCATGCGCATCATTCAGGACCTGCAAGGCAATCGCCCGATCAGCGGGCGAATCTTCGATCAGTTGGCGCGAACCTTGCCGGAAGGGGTGTATTTCACCGAGGTGAAAATGGAGGGCAAGACCCTGTCCATTGTCGGCGCGGCAGAATCGAACAATCGCGTGTCCGACCTGATGCGCAACCTGGATGCGTCGGACTGGTTCGACGCGCCCACCCTGACGGAAGTCAAGGCGACCACCGCTGGCCAGCTGGACCAGGCCAACGTCTTCCAGTTGACCGTTCGTCAAACCCAGCCAGTTGCCGGGGAGGGCGTTCAATGAGCCTGGCGGAATGGTTCGAGGGGCTGCGCAAGATCGATATCAACGACCTGGATACCAACAACATGGGGTCCTGGCCCCCCGCCATCAAGGCCGTGGTGGGCATCCTGTTGATGATCCTGGTGCTTGCGCTGGGCTACAACTTCTCCGTCAGCGATCTTGAGAGCCAGCTGCAGCTCAAGCGAGAGGAAGAGTCGACGCTCAAGGAGCAATTCGCGACCAAGGTGCACATGGCCGCGAACCTGGAACTGTATGTCCAGCAGATGAAGGAGATGGAGAACTCCTTTGGCGTGCTGTTACGGCAGTTGCCCAGCGATACCGAAGTGCCTGGCTTGCTGGAGGACATCACCCGGACCGGGCTCGGCAGCGGGCTGGAGTTCGAGGAAATCAAGCTGCTGCCCGAAGTCACCCAACAGTTCTATATCGAACTGCCGATCCAGATTACCGTGACGGGCGCCTATCACGACCTCGCCACGTTCGTCAGCGGGGTGGCCGGTTTGCCGCGCATCGTCACCCTGCATGACTTCGACATCGCGCCGGTCGACCCCGAAGGTGGCCCGAAATTGCGCATGAGCATCCTGGCCAAGACCTATCGCTACAACGACAAGGGGCTGCAGAAATGAGCCTGATTCGTACAGTGGCGATGATCGCGGCGCTGGTTGTCCTCTCCGGCTGTGGCAGCGGCAGTGATTTTCAGGACCTGGATGCCTACATGAACGAAATGCGCCTGCGTGCGCCGGGCAAGATTGAACCAACGCCGACGTTTCGGTCTTACCCCACGTTCACCTACAACGCCTCGAACCTGCGAAGCCCGTTTTCCCGGCAGGTCAGGGTCGATCTGGCGGGCCGGCAACACGGCTCGCGCAACGTCAAGCCCGACCCCAATCGGGTGAAACAATACCTCGAAGGCTTCAACATCGAGCAGTTTGAAATGGTCGGCACCCTTTCCAATGCCACGGGCTCCTTTGCGCTCCTGCGCGGGGCGGGTGGTGTGCATCGGTTGAAAGTCGGTGATTACCTGGGGCGTAACGATGGACGGATCGTCGCCATCAGCAGCTCGCAAGTCGATGTGGTCGAAATCGTTCCCGATGGCCAGGGCGCCTGGCTGGAGCGGCCGCGGACCATCCCTTTGAAAGAGCACTCATAGTGGAACTCGAATAATGAACAGGATTTTCGCAACCTTCGGAATTTCGCTATGGATAGCGTTGATGTCACCGATGGTACAGGCGGCCAACCTCAAGGCGCTGGATGTGGCGGCGCTGCCGGGTGACCGTGTCGAGTTGAAGTTGTCATTCGATGGGCCGCCGCCGCAGCCCCAGGGCTATACGACCGAGCAGCCCGCCAGGATTGCGCTGGACCTGCCCGGCGTTGTCAGCCAGCTGGCGAGCAAGACCCGCGACCTGGGCGGCGGCAATGCGCGCAGCGCCACGGTGGTCGAGGCCAAGGGGCGCGCGCGGCTGATCATCAACCTGACCCAGCTGACGCCGTATACCGCCAGGGTCGAAGGCAATCAGGTCGTGGTGGTGGTCGGGCGTGGTGCCAATACCCAGGCCGTGACCTCCGCCCCCAGGCCATCACGGGCCGCCACGGCCACGGCGGCGCCAGCCAAAAGCTATGCGCCGGTGAGCAAGGCGATTCGCGGCGTGGATTTCCAGCGCGGTACCCAGGGGGAAGGCAACGTCGTCATCGACCTCTCCGATCCGTCCATCGCACCGGACATCCAGGAGCGCGAGGGCAAGATTGTCCTGGGCTTCGCCAGGACCCAACTGCCGGAACCCTTGCGGGTGCGCCTGGACGTCAAGGATTTCGCCACGCCTGTGCAATTCGTCAACGCCAGCGCCACGGGTGACCGGGCGAACATCGTCATCGAACCCAGCGGGGCGTTCGACTATTCGACCTATCAGACCGACAACAAGCTGACCGTCAGCGTCCGTCCGATGACTGTCGACGATTTGCAGAAGCGAAACGCCGAGCGTTTCGCCTACAGCGGTGAAAAGCTCTCGCTGAATTTCCAGGACATCGACGTGCGCTCGGTGCTGCAACTGATCGCCGACTTCACCAACCTCAACCTGGTCGCCAGCGATACGGTGCAGGGTGGCATCACCCTGCGCCTGCAAAATGTGCCATGGGATCAGGCGCTCGACCTGGTGCTCAAGACCAAGGGGCTGGACAAGCGCAAGATCGGTAACGTGTTGCTGGTGGCGCCGGCCGACGAGATTGCCGCCCGCGAGCGCCAGGAACTGGAGTCGCAAAAGCAGATCGCCGAACTGGCGCCGTTGCGCCGGGAGCTGCTGCAGGTCAATTACGCCAAGGCGGCGGACATCGCCAAGTTGTTCCAGTCGGTGACCAGTGCCGAGGCGAAGGTCGACGAGCGTGGGTCGATCACCGTCGACGAGCGGACCAACAACATCATTGCCTACCAGACCCAGGACCGTCTCGACGAATTGCGCAGGATCGTTGCGCAACTGGATATCCCGGTGCGACAGGTCATGATCGAGGCGCGGATCGTCGAAGCCAACGTCGACTACGACAAGAGCCTGGGCGTGCGCTGGGGTGGCTCGGTGCAGAACAAGGGCAACTGGAACACGTCCGGTGTCAGCAACGGTGCCAATGCCTCGTCGACCATCGGCACACCGGGCAGCACCAGCACCAATTCGCCCTTTGTCGACATGGGCACCTCGGCCAACACCTCGGGGATCGGCATCGCGTTCATCACCGACAACGTGCTGCTGGACCTCGAACTGACCGCCATGGAAAAAACCGGCAACGGCGAAATCGTCTCGCAGCCCAAGGTGGTCACGTCCGACAAGGAAACCGCGAAAATCCTCAAGGGTACCGAGATCCCGTACCAAGAGGCCGCTTCCAGCGGTGCCACTTCGGTATCGTTCAAGGAGGCCTCGCTGTCGCTGGAAGTGACGCCGCAAATCACACCGGACAACCGGATCATCATGGAGGTCAAGGTCACCAAGGACGAACCGGACTACCTCAACAAGGTGCAGGATGTACCGCCGATCAAGAAAAACGAGGTCAACGCCAAGGTCCTGGTCAACGACGGCGAGACCATCGTGATCGGTGGGGTTTTCTCAAATACTCAGAGCAAGGTTGTAGATAAGGTGCCATTTCTTGGCGATGTGCCGTATCTTGGCCGCCTTTTCCGGCGTGACGTGGTTTCGGAGAAAAAATCCGAGCTGCTGGTCTTTCTCACTCCGCGTATCATGAACAATCAGGCGATTGCTGTGAGTCATTGATTCTGTGCGAAATTTGATTCTTGTTGGACCGATGGGGGCTGGAAAGAGCACCATCGGCCGGTTGCTGGCGAAAGAGCTGCGCCTGCCGTTCAAAGATTCCGATAAGGAAATTGAATTGCGCACGGGCGCGAATATCCCGTGGATTTTCGACAAGGAAGGCGAACCGGGCTTCCGTGACCGCGAGCAGGCGATGATCGCCGAACTGTGCGGCTGCGATGGCGTGGTGTTGGCCACCGGCGGCGGTGCGGTCATGCGCGAAGCCAATCGTCGGGCCCTGCACGCCGGTGGTCGGGTGGTTTACCTGCACGCTTCCGTTGAGCAGCAGGTCGGTCGCACGGCCCGGGATCGCAATCGACCCCTGCTGCGTACCGCCGATCCGGCCAAGACCCTGCGGGATTTGCTGGCGTTGCGCGATCCGCTGTACCGGGAGATCGCCGACCTGGTGGTGGAAACCGACGAGCGACCACCGCGAATGGTCGTGCTCGACATTCTTGAGCGCCTGAACCAACTGCCTCCCCGTTAAAGCGCGGCGCGAAATGCGCTATCCTCGGCGTCCTGCCACGACCGCCCAAGTTGTGGCGGATGGCTACCGAACGGCGTCACACCAGCAGATGCCGTGGACATTCGATAACTTCGGGCAGGACGCCTGATTCCATCTTCACTGTGGGGACACATGCAGACACTCAAGGTCGATCTAGGCGAGCGCAGCTACCCGATTCACATTGGCGAAGGTTTGTTGGATCAACCCGAGCTGCTGGCCCCGCACATTCGCGGACGGCAAGTGGCGATCATCTCCAACGAAACCGTTGCGCCGCTCTATCTCGAACGTCTGACCCGCAGCCTGGCGCAGTTCTCGGTGATTTCGGTGGTGTTGCCCGACGGCGAGGCCTTCAAGAACTGGGAAACCCTGCAACAGATTTTCGATGGCCTGCTGACCGCACGCCATGATCGCCGCACCACGGTCATCGCCCTCGGCGGCGGCGTCATCGGCGACATGGCCGGCTTTGCTGCCGCCTGTTACCAGCGTGGCGTCGATTTCATCCAGATTCCGACCACGCTGCTGTCGCAGGTCGACTCCTCGGTGGGCGGCAAGACCGGGATCAATCATCCGCTGGGCAAGAACATGGTCGGCGCCTTCTATCAGCCCAATGTGGTGCTGATCGATACCGCCTCCCTCAATACATTGCCGGCCCGCGAGTTGTCCGCCGGGCTGGCGGAAGTCATCAAGTACGGGCTGATCTGCGACGAACCGTTCCTCACCTGGCTCGAAGAAAACGTCGATCGCCTGCGCGCCCTGGACCAGGTCGCCCTGACCTATGCGATCGAACGTTCCTGCGCGGCCAAGGCGGCTGTGGTCGGTGCCGACGAGAAGGAAACCGGCGTTCGTGCCACCTTGAACCTTGGTCACACCTTCGGCCACGCCATCGAAACTCACATGGGGTATGGTGTGTGGCTACACGGCGAGGCCGTCGCTGCTGGCACTGTAATGGCCTTGGAGATGTCCTCGCGCCTGGGCTGGATCAGCGAGCAGGAACGTGATCGCGGCATTCGCCTGTTCCAGCGTGCCGGCCTGCCGGTCATCCCGCCTGAAGAGATGACTGAGGCCGATTTTCTCGAACACATGGCAATTGACAAGAAAGTGATCGACGGTCGTTTGCGCCTGGTGCTGCTGCGCCACATGGGCGAAGCGGTGGTGACCGACGATTATCCGAAAGAGGTTCTACAGGCCACGCTGGGAGCGGATTACCGCGCCCTGGCTCAGCTTAAAGGTTGATAAGATCCCGATGACCAGTTTGCATGCCGACGAGGCTTTCCTCGGCCATTACCAGTTAAGTCACGACCCCTTCGCTCCACGGGTGCCGGGCTTCAAATTCTTCCCGGCCCAACGCAAGCCGGTGCTGGGCCAGTTGCACCACCTGGCCCGCTACAGTCAGTTGTTGCTGGTGGTGACCGGGCCGCAAGGCAGCGGTAAAACCCTGTTGCGCCAGGCGCTGGTGGCCAGCACGAACAAGCAGTCGGTGCAGAGCGTGGTGGTTTCCGCCCGGGGTGCCGGCGATGCGGCCGGGGTACTGCGTCAGGTCGCCCAGGCACTGAATGTCGAGCAGGCCGAGATCGGCCCGATCCTGGCTCAGGTCGTGCAACTCGCGCTGACCGGGCAGGAAGTCTATTTGCTGGTCGATGACGCCGAGCAACTGGATGAGTCTGCGCTGGAAGTCTTGATGGAGCTGGCGGCGGGTGCGCCGGAGGGACGACCGCACGTGTTCCTGTTCGGCGAGTCTTCGCTGATTGCCCAGCTGGAGGCGTTGAGCCTCGAGGAAGAGCGCTTCCACGTCATCGAGCTGCAGCCTTACACCGAGGAAGAGACTCGCGAGTATCTGGACCAGCGGCTCGAGGGTGCAGGTCGCGGTGTCGAACTTTTCACTGCGGATCAGATCTCTGATATTCACGAAAGCTCCGAAGGTTGGCCTGGCAATATCAATCAGGTCGCCCGCGATGCAATGATCGAAGCCATGATTGCCAGCCGCTCAGCGGTCAAGCGTCCAACGATGGGGTTCAACATGCCGAAGAAACACGTATTGGCGATTTCCGCCGTCGTCGTGGTTGCGGTAGCCGCTGCCTGGTTGATGCCAGGTCGCAGCAAGGCACCGACTACCGGCGCACCCGCCAACGAACAGGCTCAACTGCCGCTCGGCCAGGGTACGCCGCAACCTAACAGTGGCGGTGCGCCCGCCGTTGAGTTCGCCGGTAACTCGCAACCGATGCCATTGCCGTTGGTCGGCAATTCGCAACCGGTCATGCGCGGTCCGCTCGCCGAAGCGGCCGGTGGTATTACCGAGGGCGACGATGGCGTGCCGGTCGAGGGCTCCAGCAACACGCCGCCCACCGTGACCACCACCGCGCCACCTGAAGGTGTTCCGGCGGGTCCGGCACCGACACCGACCGCCAAGCCGCTCCCTGCGCCGACTCAGGTGGCAACTGCCAAGCCGGTTCCGACTGCGCCTGCCGTTAAACCGGCGCCAGCGCCTGCCAAGCCGGCCGCTGTGGCGACCGCCAAACCTGCCGAGAAACCGGTTGCCGCAGCCAAGGCGGCGGGTGGCACCTGGTACGCCGGCCAGCCGACCAGCAATTACGTCGTGCAAATTCTGGGCACCAGCTCCGAAGCGACGGCGCAAAACTTCGTCAAGGAGCAGGGCGGCGAGTACCGTTACTTCAAGAAAGTCCTCAACGGCAAGCCGCTTTACGTGATCACCTACGGTAGCTTCTCCAGCCGCGATGCGGCCGTATCTGCCATCAAGGCCTTGCCAGCGAAGGTTCAGGCTGGTAAACCTTGGCCTCGCACTGTCGCCAGCGTCCAACAGGAACTGGCTGCAACTCGCTGATGATTCGGCGGCCTTACCCAGGCCGCCTCTCCCGGCACCTCAAAATTTCTGCAAGCGCGCGCTGGCCTTAGAGGCCGCGTGCCTTGTGGTGTCTGCGTCACAGTAGTCTTTGAGTCAGTGCGGTCGAAATTAAAAAAAGTTTTGACTAGCACAGCATATCGTTTTAAACCTTTCACAAATGCGACATAGATTTGCGACATTTCGTCGTCAAATTTGTGAGCCTCCGTGTCGGTGTGTACAATGACCTCCCTTTTGCCCCTGCAAAGCTGGCGTACGTTCGGCGTGGACGGCAAGTGGTTGAATTGAAAAGAAATTTGCCTCGGTAAGAGGCAGCCTGGTGAGAAAGTGTCTATGAAAGCAGGTCTGTACCAACCAGATGAATTCAAGGATAACTGCGGTTTCGGCCTGATAGCCCACATGCAGGGCGAGCCCAGTCATACCCTTTTGCAAACGGCCATCGAGGCCCTGACCTGCATGACCCACCGCGGTGGGATCAACGCCGACGGCAAGACCGGTGACGGTTGCGGCCTGCTGATTCAAAAGCCGGATGTGTTTCTGCGTGCGATCGCCCAGGAAGCCTTTGGCGTCGAGATGCCCAAGCAATATGCCGTGGGCATGGTCTTCTTCAACCAGGACCCGGTAAAAGCCGAAGCCGCTCGCGAGAACATGAACCGCGAGATCCTGGCCGAAGGCCTGAACCTGATCGGCTGGCGCAAAGTGCCCATCGATACCAGCGTTCTCGGCCGCCTGGCCCTCGAGCGTCTGCCGCAGATCGAACAGGTGTTCATTGGCGGTGAAGGCCTGAACGACCAGGACATGGCGGTCAAGCTGTTCAGCGCCCGCCGTCGGTCGTCCGTGGCCAACGCCGCCGACGTCGATCACTACATCTGCAGCTTTTCCCACAAGACCATCATTTATAAAGGCCTGATGATGCCGGCGGACCTGTCCGCCTTCTATCCGGACCTTGGCGATGAGCGCCTGCAGACCTCGATTTGCGTTTTCCACCAGCGCTTTTCCACCAACACCCTGCCGAAATGGCCACTGGCCCAGCCATTCCGCTTCCTCGCCCATAACGGCGAGATCAACACCATCACCGGCAACCGTAACTGGGCGCAGGCCCGTCGCACCAAGTTCACCAACGACCTGATGGACCTGGAAGAACTCGGCCCGCTGGTCAACCGTGTCGGTTCCGACTCCTCGAGCATGGACAACATGCTCGAGCTGATGGTCACCGGTGGCATCGACCTGTTCCGTGGCGTGCGGATGATCATTCCGCCAGCGTGGCAGAACGTCGAAACCATGGACCCTGACCTGCGTGCGTTCTACGAGTACAACTCGATGCACATGGAACCGTGGGACGGTCCGGCCGGCGTGGTCATGACCGACGGTCGCTATGCCGTCTGCCTGCTCGACCGTAACGGTCTGCGTCCGGCGCGCTGGGTCACCACCAAGAACGGTTTCATCACCCTGGCCTCGGAAATCGGTGTCTGGAACTACCAGCCTGAAGACGTGATCGCCAAAGGTCGTGTCGGTCCTGGCCAGATCTTCGCCGTGGACACCGAAACCGGGCAGATCCTCGACACCGACGCCATCGACAACCGCTTGAAGTCCCGTCATCCATACAAGCAATGGCTGCGCAAGAATGCCCTGCGCATCCAGGCCACCATGGAGGACAACGACCACGGTTCGGCGTTCTATGACGTCGACCAGCTCAAGCAGTACATGAAGATGTATCAGGTCACGTTCGAAGAGCGCGATCAGGTGCTGCGTCCACTCGGCGAACAGGGCTACGAAGCCGTGGGCTCGATGGGCGACGATACGCCGATGGCCGTGCTGTCCCAGCGCGTGCGTACGCCGTACGACTATTTCCGCCAGCAGTTCGCGCAGGTCACCAACCCGCCGATCGACCCGCTGCGTGAAGCCATCGTGATGTCGCTGGAGATCTGCCTCGGTGCCGAGCGCAACATCTTCCAGGAATCGCCGGAACACGCATCGCGCGTGATCCTCAGCTCGCCGGTCATTTCCCCGGCCAAGTGGCGTTCGCTGATGAACCTCGATCGTCCGGGCTTCGAACGCCAGATCATCGACCTCAACTACGACGAGAGCGTCGGCCTCGAAGCGGCAGTGCGCAACGTGGCCGATCAGGCCGAAGAAGCCGTTCGTGCCGGGCGCACCCAGATCGTCCTGAGCGACCGTCACATCGCCCCGGGCAAGTTGCCGATCCACGCGTCCCTGGCGACCGGTGCTGTGCATCACCGCCTGACCGAAAAAGGCCTGCGTTGCGACTCCAACATCCTGGTGGAAACCGCGACCGCTCGCGACCCGCATCACTTTGCCGTGTTGATCGGTTTCGGCGCCTCGGCGGTGTACCCGTTCCTGGCTTACGAAGTGCTGGGCGACCTGATCCGTACCGGTGAAGTGCTGGGCGACCTCTATGAGGTGTTCAAGAACTACCGCAAAGGCATCACCAAGGGCCTGTTGAAGATCCTGTCGAAGATGGGCATCTCGACCATCGCCTCCTACCGCGGCGCTCAGCTGTTCGAAGCCATCGGCCTGTCCGAAGAGGTGTGCGACCTGAGCTTCCGTGGCGTGCCGAGCCGCATCAAGGGTGCGCGCTTCGTGGACATCGAAGCCGAGCAGAAAGCCCTGGCCGTCGAAGCCTGGAGCCCGCGCAAGCCGATCCAGCAGGGCGGTCTGCTGAAGTTCGTCCACGGTGGCGAGTACCACGCCTACAACCCTGATGTGGTCAACACCCTGCAAGCCGCTGTGCAGCAGGGCGACTACAGCAAGTTCAAGGAATACACGGCGCTGGTGGACAACCGTCCGGTGTCGATGATCCGCGACCTGTTCAAGGTCAAGACCCTGGACACGCCGCTGGACATCAGCGAGATCGAACCGCTGGAATCGGTGCTCAAGCGCTTCGATTCCGCGGGCATCTCCCTGGGCGCCCTGTCGCCGGAAGCCCACGAGGCCCTGGCCGAAGCCATGAACCGCCTCGGCGCGCGTTCCAACTCCGGCGAAGGCGGCGAAGACCCGGCGCGCTACGGCACCATCAAGAGCTCGAAAATCAAGCAGGTCGCCACTGGCCGCTTCGGTGTGACCCCGGAATACCTGGTCAATGCCGAAGTGCTGCAGATCAAGGTCGCCCAGGGCGCCAAGCCCGGCGAAGGTGGTCAACTGCCCGGCGGCAAGGTCAACGGCCTGATTGCCAAGCTGCGCTATGCGGTACCGGGCGTGACCCTGATTTCGCCACCGCCGCACCACGACATCTACTCCATCGAAGACTTGTCGCAGCTGATTTTCGACCTGAAACAGGTCAATCCGCAGGCGCTGGTCTCGGTGAAGCTGGTGGCTGAAGCCGGTGTCGGCACCATCGCTGCCGGTGTGGCCAAGGCCTATGCGGACTTGATCACCATCTCCGGCTATGACGGCGGCACCGGCGCTTCGCCACTGACCTCGATCAAGTACGCCGGCGCACCGTGGGAGCTCGGCCTGGCCGAAACCCACCAGACCCTGCGTGGCAACGACCTGCGCGGCAAGGTCCGGGTCCAGACCGACGGTGGCCTGAAAACCGGCCTCGACGTGATCAAGGCCGCCATCCTTGGGGCGGAAAGCTTCGGGTTCGGCACCGCGCCAATGATCGCGCTGGGCTGCAAATACCTGCGTATCTGCCACCTGAACAACTGCGCCACCGGCGTAGCGACCCAGAACGAGAAGCTGCGCAAGGATCACTACATCGGTACCGTCGACATGGTGGTGAACTTCTTCACCTACGTCGCCGAAGAAACCCGTGAGTGGCTGGCCAAGCTGGGCGTGCGCTCCCTCGAAGAGCTGATCGGTCGTACCGATCTGCTGGAAATCCTCGAGGGCCAGACCGCCAAGCAGCATCACCTGGACCTGACCCCGTTGCTCGGCAGCGACCATGTCCCGGCGGACAAGCCGCAGTTCTGTGGCGTGGAACGCAACCCGCCGTTCGACAAGGGCCTGCTGGCCGAGAAAATGGTCGAGATGGCCACTTCGGCCATCAACGACATGAGCGGCGCCGAGTTCTCGCTGGATATCTGCAACTGCGACCGTTCCATCGGTGCGCGGATCTCCGGTGAAATCGCGCGCAAGTACGGCAACCAGGGCATGGCCAGCGCGCCGATCACCTTCCGCTTCAAGGGCACCGCCGGCCAGAGTTTCGGCGTGTGGAACGCCGGTGGCCTGAACCTGTACCTGGAAGGCGACGCCAACGACTACGTCGGCAAGGGCATGACCGGCGGCAAGCTGGTCATCGTTCCGCCGAAGGGCAGCGCCTACCGGACTCAGGACAGTGCCATCGTCGGTAACACCTGCCTGTACGGCGCCACGGGCGGCAAGCTGTTCGCCGCCGGTACCGCGGGCGAGCGTTTCGCTGTGCGTAACTCCGGTGCCCACACCGTGGTGGAAGGCACCGGCGATCACTGCTGCGAGTACATGACCGGTGGTTTCGTCTGCGTTCTGGGCAAGACTGGCTACAACTTTGGCTCTGGCATGACCGGTGGTTTTGCCTACGTGCTCGACCAGGACAACACCTTCGTTGACCGGGTCAACCACGAACTGGTGGAAATCCAGCGGATCAGCGGTGAAGCGATGGAAGCCTATCGCAGCCACCTGCAACGTGTGCTGAACGAGTACGTCGAGGAAACCGACAGCGAGTGGGGTCGTGAACTCGCCGAGAACCTCGACGATTACGTGCGTCGTTTCTGGCTGGTCAAGCCCAAGGCTGCCAACCTGAAATCGTTGCTTTCCAGCACCCGTGCCAACCCGCAGTGATATGCGCCTGAAGAGTGTGATGAGGTTTTAACAATGGCTGAACGTCTGAATAACGACTTCCAGTTCATCGACGTCGGGCGCAAAGATCCGAAGAAGAAACTGTTGCGTCAACGCAAGAAAGAGTTCGTGGAGATCTACGAGCCCTTCAAACCCCAGCAGTCGGCCGATCAGGCCCACCGCTGCCTGGGTTGTGGCAACCCGTATTGCGAATGGAAGTGCCCGGTGCACAACTTCATTCCGAACTGGCTGAAACTGGTGGCCGAGGGCAACATCCTCCAGGCCGCCGAGCTGTCGCACCAGACCAACACCCTGCCGGAAGTCTGCGGCCGGGTGTGCCCGCAGGACCGTCTGTGCGAGGGCGCGTGCACCCTCAACGACGGTTTCGGCGCGGTGACCATCGGTTCGGTCGAGAAATACATCACCGACACCGCGTTCGCCATGGGCTGGCGCCCGGACATGTCCAAGGTCAAGCCGACCGGCAAGCGCGTCGCGATCATCGGCGCGGGCCCGGCGGGCCTGGGCTGTGCCGACGTGCTGGTGCGCGGCGGCGTGACCCCGGTGGTGTTCGACAAGAACCCGGAAATCGGCGGTCTGCTGACCTTCGGCATCCCTGAGTTCAAGCTGGAAAAGACCGTACTGAGCAATCGTCGCGAAGTCTTCAGCGGCATGGGCATCCAGTTCCGCCTCAATACCGAGGTCGGCAAGGACGTGACCATGGAGCAACTGCTCGAAGAATACGATGCCGTGTTCATGGGCATGGGCACCTACACCTACATGAAGGGCGGTTTTGCCGGTGAGGACCTGCCGGGGGTGTACGACGCCCTGGATTTCCTCATCGCCAACGTCAACCGCAACCTGGGCTTTGAAAAGTCGCCGGAAGACTTCGTCGACATGAAAGGCAAGAAGGTGGTGGTGCTCGGTGGGGGCGACACCGCGATGGACTGCAACCGCACCTCGATCCGCCAGGGCGCCAAGTCGGTGACCTGTGCCTATCGTCGTGACGAAGCGAACATGCCGGGCTCGCGCAAGGAAGTGAAGAACGCCAAGGAAGAGGGCGTGAAGTTCCTCTACAACCGTCAGCCGATCGCCATCGTCGGCGAAGACAAGGTCGAGGGTGTGAAAGTGGTCGAGACCCGTCTCGGCGAGCCGGACGCCCGTGGCCGTCGCAGCCCCGAGCCGATCCCGGGTTCCGAAGAGATCATCCCGGCCGATGCCGTGGTCATCGCTTTCGGCTTCCGTCCGAGCCCGGCGCCGTGGTTCGAACAGTTCAGCATCCAGACCGACAGCCAGGGCCGCGTCGTGGCACCGGAACAAGGTCAGTACAAGCACCAGACCAGCAACCCGAAAATCTTCGCCGGTGGCGACATGGTGCGCGGGTCCGACCTGGTGGTGACGGCGATCTTCGAAGGCCGCAATGCGGCTGAAGGGATTCTGGATTACCTGGGCGTTTAAACCCCGATCCGGACTTGAAATGCAGTAACCCTGTGGGAGCGAGCCTGCTCGCAATGGCGGTGAATCAGTCACTCGATGTATTGGCTGAAACTCCGCCATTGCGAGCAGGCTCGCTCCCACATTGGTTTCTGAGTGTTGCAAAAAATGCTGTTTCCCCGCGACAAATTGACCCTATAGACAAAAGGCGCCGCTCTTGCCGTGCCTTTTGCGTCGAGCTCTGAGAAAATGCCCGCACTTTTTTTCCGGATGCCGACATGACTGCCCTGAAGAACGACCGTTTCCTTCGCGCCCTGCTCAAGCAACCCGTAGACGTCACGCCTGTGTGGATGATGCGTCAGGCCGGTCGCTACCTGCCTGAGTACCGCGCCAGCCGTGCCAAGGCCGGTGACTTCATGAGCCTGTGCATGAACCCGGCGTTCGCTTGCGAAGTCACGCTGCAACCGCTCGACCGTTATCCGCAGCTGGACGCGGCGATCCTGTTCTCCGACATCCTCACCATTCCGGACGCCATGGGCCAGGGCCTGTATTTCGAAACCGGCGAGGGCCCGCGCTTCAAGAAAGTCGTCAACACCCTGGCCGACATCGAGGCCTTGCCGATTCCCGATCCGCACAAAGACCTCGGCTACGTCATGGACGCGGTCAGCACCATTCGCCGTGAACTGAACGGTCGGGTGCCGCTGATCGGTTTCTCCGGCAGCCCCTGGACCCTGGCCACCTACATGGTCGAAGGCGGCTCGTCGAAAGACTTCCGCAAGACCAAGGCCATGCTCTACGACAACCCGCAAGCCATGCACCTGCTGCTGGACAAGCTCGCGCAGTCGGTCACCAGCTACCTCAATGGCCAGATCAAGGCCGGCGCGCAGGCCGTGCAGATTTTCGACACCTGGGGCGGCAACCTGTCGGCGGCGGCCTATCAGGAATTCTCCCTGGCCTACATGAAGAAAATCGTCAGCGGCCTGATCCGCGAGCACGAAGGTCGTCAGGTGCCGGTCATCCTGTTCACCAAGAACGGCGGCCTGTGGCTGGAAAGCATTGCCGACGCCGGTGCCGACGCGCTGGGCCTGGACTGGACGTGCGACATCGGCAACGCCCGTGCCCGTGTCGGCAACAAGGTCGCCCTGCAAGGCAACATGGACCCGACCGTGCTCTATGCCAAGCCTGAAGCGATTCGCACCGAAGTCGGGCGGATCCTGGCCAGTTACGGCAAGGGCAGCGGCCACGTGTTCAACCTCGGTCACGGCATCACCCCGGAAGTCGATCCAGAGCATGCGGGTGCGTTCCTGCGCGCGGTGCACGAGTTGTCGGCGCAGTATCACGAGTGATCTTCAGGCGTTAAACGAATGGGAGCGAGCCTGCTCTCGATAGCGGTGCATCAGCCATCCTTGTATTGGCTGACACTCCGCCATCGCGAGCAGGCTCGCTCCCTCATTTGTTTGTGGTGGAGCGAGTTCAGGCGCTCACATTTGCCAACGGCGGCAGTTTCGCCAGTTTCAACGCGATCAGCAACGCCACCACCAGCAACGCACCGATGAACAGGCCGATGCCGTTCCAGCCGCCGAGGTGCCAGAACACGCCGCCGGCGGTCCCGGCGATGCTCGAGCCGGCGTAGTAGCTGAACAGGTACAGCGACGATGCCTGGCCCTTGGCTTTGGTGGCGCGGCGGCCGATCCAGCTGCTGGCCACCGAATGCGCGCCGAAGAAGCCGAAGGTGAAAATCAGCATGCCGATGATGACCACGGGCACCGGGGTGAGCAGGGTCAGGCCGAGACCGGCGAGCATCAGCACGATGGTGGCCCAGAGCACCTGGCGCCGGCCCAGCTTGTCCGCCAGGGCGCCGATTTTCGCTGAACTGTAGATGCCCGACAGGTATACGACCGAGAGCAGTCCGACGTAGGCCTGGTCCATATGGTACGGCTCGGCGAGCAGACGGTAGCCGATGTAGTTGAACAGGGTGACGAACGCACCCATCAGGACAAAGGCTTCGAGAAACAACAGCGGCAAGCCGGCATCGCGAAAATGCATGGTGAAACCGTCCAGCAGGCTGCGCGGGTGCAGCGAGCGGGGGCGGAAGTTGCGCGATTCAGGGAGGATTTTCCAGAACACCGCCGCCGCGACCAGTGCCAGGCCGCCGACCACCAGCATCGCCGTGTGCCAGCTGACGAAGTCGATCAAGACACCGGTGATCAAGCGCCCGCTCATGCCGCCGATGGCGTTGCCGCCGATGTACAGCCCCATCGCCAGGCCAATGTGGTTGGGGTGGATCTCCTCGCTCAGGTAGGTCATGGCTACCGCCGCCAGGCCGCTCAACGACAAGCCGATCAACGCACGCATCAGCAGCACGCCCTGCCAGCTCGGCATCATCGCACTGGCGATGGTGCACAACGCAGCGGCAAACAGCGCCAGGACCATCACCGGTTTGCGCCCGACGCGGTCGGAGATCGGCCCGGTGATCAGCAGGCCGATGGCAAGCATGCCGGTGGCCACCGACAGGATCAGGCTGCTCTGCGCAGCGTTGATGGCGTATTCGTGGGACAGCAGCGGCATCATCGGTTGCACGCAGTACAGCAACGCGAAGGTGGCAAAGCCGCCGCAGAACAATGCCAGCACCGTGCGCATGAACATCGGCGTGCCTTTTTCGATGTAGATATCCTTGAGCTCGGCGGCGGTCTCACCCAGTGCGGCGGGAGGAACTTCATGGGCGAGTGGAGCGACAACAGTTTTCACTTGAGACCTCGGAGCAGGCAGCCGGTCAGGCAATGAAAAAAGCATATAGCTGGCTAATGATTCAATCCAATATATTGTTCGACCTGTTTAAGAGGTTTTACGACCTAATGGAGTGTTCATGGAATTGCGCCACCTGCGCTACTTCATCGCCGTGGCCGAGGAACTGCACTTCGGCCGTGCCGCCCAGATGCTGGGCATCTCGCAACCGCCGCTGAGCCAGCAGATCCAGGCGCTGGAACAGGAGGTTGGGGCGCGGTTGTTCGAACGCACCAATCGTCGGGTCGAATTGAGCGAAGCGGGGCGGTTGTTCCTGCAAGAGGCGCGACTGGTGTTGGCGCAGGTCGACAAAGCCGCCGATGTGGCGCGCCGGGCGCAGTTGGGTGAACTGGGCGAACTGAAGATGGGGTTCACCTCGTCGGCGCCGTTCAACTCGACCATTCCCCAGGCGATTTTTACCTTTCGCCAGCGCTTTCCAGCGGTGCATCTGACCCTGCGGGAAATGAGCAGTACCCAGGTGGCCGATGCGCTGGTGGATGAATCGATTGAAGTCGGCATCATGCGCCCGCTGGGTTTGCCGGATTCGCTCAGCGTGGTGGAATTGATGAGCGAACCCCTGGTGGCGGTGCTCAGCTCCAAGCATCCACTGGCGCTTGGCAGTGAAGACGGTCTGTTTCTTTCAGCCCTGGCTCAAGAGCCCTTTGTGTTTTTCCCACGCAGTTACGGCAGTGGGTTGTATGCGCAGTTGTTGGCCCTGACACGGGATGCAGGGTTCAGCCCGAACTTCGCGCAAGAGGCGGGCGAGGCGATGACCATCATCGGGCTGGTGGCCGCGGGGCTCGGCGTATCGGTGCTGCCCGCTTCCTACCAGCGGGTGCGCATCGATGGCGTGGTTTACCGGCGTTTGCTCGACCCGGCTGCGGTGTCGGCGGTGTGGCTGGTGCAGCGCAAGGATCAGAAATCGCCGATGGCCAAGGCGTTTGTGGCGTTGTTGACGAGCAAGGGTGAGGGTGGTTGACCGTGGGCAAACAGATGCGTTTGAGGCAATCGAGGTCGCAGTGCGCAGTGCGCAGTGCGCTGGGTGTGAAGGTTTGAAGCCGACCTGTTTGTGAAAGGGCGCCGAAAGGCGCCCTTTGTCGTTCTGGCGCTACTGAGACCAACGCCGGAAAATCAACGACGTGTTCACCCCGCCAAAGGCAAAGTTGTTGTTCATCACGTACTGGTTGTGCATCTGCCGGAACTCGCCGCGCAGGTAGTCGAGTTGGCCGCAATGCGGGTCCACCACATCGAGATTGAGGGTGTGGACGTACAGGTCGCGATTGAGCATTTCGATGCTGAACCAGGACTCCAGTGCACCGCAGGCGCCGAGGGTGTGGCCGAGGAAGCTCTTTTGCGAACTGATCGGCATGTGCTCGCCGAACAGGCTGCTGGTCGCCAGGGTTTCGGCGATGTCGCCCTGTTCGGTGGCGGTGCCGTGGCCGTTGACGTAGCCGATGTCCGATGGCTGCAAGCTGGCGTCTTCCAGTGCCAGTTCCATGGCGCGGCGCATGGTCGCCTGTTCCGGGCGGGTGGTGTGCTGGCCGTCGGCGTTGCTGCCGAAGCCGACGATTTCGGCGTGGATATGCGCGCCGCGCGCCAGGGCATGCTCGAGTTCTTCGAGCACCAGCATGCCGCCACCTTCACCGATCACCAGGCCGTCGCGACCGCTGTCGTAGGGGCGCGGCGACGTCTGTGGCGCGTCGTTCTTCAGGCTGGTGGCATACAGCGCGTCGAACACCATGGCTTCAGTGGGGCACAGTTCTTCGGCACCACCGGCCAGCATCAGTGGCAGGCGACCGAACTTGATCGCTTCATAGGCATAGCCGATGCCCTGGCTGCCGCTGGTGCAGGCGCTGGAGGTGGGGATCAGCCGGCCGGTCAGGCCGAAGAAGATGCTGATGTTCGCCGCCGTGGTGTGCGGCATCATTCGCACGTAGGAGTTGGCATTGAGGCCCTCGGCGACTGAGTTGAGCAGCATGTTGCCGAACGCCTTGATCTCGTCGGTGCTGCCCGTGGACGAACCGCAGGCGACACCCATGCGCCCGTCCTTGATCGACTCGTCGCCCAGCAATCCGGCGTCGGCCAATGCCTGTTCCGCCGCACCGACGGCCAGGCGCGAGACGCGGCCCATGCTGCGCAGTTGCTTGCGAGTCCAGTGGCTTGGCACTTTGAAATCATCGATCGGGCCGGCCAGGCGTGTGTTGAGTTCGGTGAAGCGATCCCACTCGTGCATCCGGCGAATGCCGCTGCGATTGCCCGCGAAATGGGCGGCGATGGTGTCCCAGTCGCTGCCCAGCGAGGTGATGCCGGCCATGCCGGTGACGACGACGCGCTTCATCAGCACAGGCCCCCGTTGACGGCCAGCACCTGCCGGGTGATGTACGACGCTTCCGCGGACATCAGGAAATTCACCGCGCCGGCCACTTCTTCAGGCGTGCCCATGCGTTGTGCGGGAATCATTTTCATCAGTTCTTCCACCGGCACATTTTCGTCGAGCATGGCTGTGTCGATCAGGCCGGGGGCGACACAGTTGACGGTGATTCTGCGCTTGCCCAGTTCGATGGCCAGTGCCTTGGCCGCGCCGATCAGGCCGGCCTTCGAAGCGCTGTAGTTGACCTGGCCGCGATTGCCGATCAAACCGGAAACCGAGGTGATGCAAACGATGCGTCCGGCCGCGCGACGACGGATCATCGGCATCATGACCGGGTGCAGCACGTTGTAGAAACCGTCGAGGTTGGTCCGCATCACCACATCCCAATCATCCTCGCTCAGCGCTGGAAATGCACCGTCGCGTGTCAGGCCGGCGTTGAGCACCACACCGTAATAGGCGCCGTGGCTGTCAACGTCGGCTTCCAGGACCGCCTTGCAACTGGCGCGGTCGGAGACGTCGAATGGCAGGATGCGCGCCTGGCGGCCCAAGGCTTCGATGTCGGCCTTCACGGCCTCGGCGTCCGCAAGGCCGTTGCGGCAATGCAGCACGATGTCGTAGCCGGCCTGGGCCAGGCGCAGGGCGATGGCGCGGCCGATGCCACGGCTGGAACCGGTGACCAGTACGGATTCAGTCATGCCTGGGTTCCTTGTGAAGGGGCTTGTGGCGTTTCATGGAGGTATTGGGCCGCCTGCGGCGGTCGAAACACATTCAGACGAGCGGTCGCATGAATGCCGGGAGCGTTGATATGGCATTCGAACACGCCCATGCCGTTCTCGTCTTCCAGCGAGCGAATGCCGTGAATGGCCAGCTCGGTTCCCGCAGGGAAATGATCGACGTTGCATTCGAACTTGCGCGTGCCCAGCAGGAAACCCAGCGCCACGGCATCGCCGCGCTGACGCGCATGGCAACCGGCGTAGGCGGCCACGCTCTGGGCCATCAATTCGATGCCGACCCATGCCGGCAGGCCGCCGTCGGGACGACTGAACAGGCCGTCGGGCCTGACGGTGAGGCGGGTGCGAATCTGCTCGTCATCGAACGCCAGGATCTGATCGATGAGGATCATGTCGCCGGCGTGCGGCAGCAGTTCGGCGAGCGGCCAGTCAATCATGGGGCGTCTCCGATAATCAGGCTGACATTATTGCCACCGAAGGCAAAGGAATTGCTCATCAGATAGCGAGGTGCAATGGACGTCAGATGATCGGTTGTGGTCACCCATTTCAAGGGCGGCAGGTCGGGATCCTGCTGGCCGTCCCAGACATGAGGCGGCAGCGCTTGCCGGTGGTTGTCCGCACTCAGGCTCAGCCAGCAGAACGCCGCTTCCAGCGCGCCGGCTGCGCCGAGGGTGTGGCCCGTCATGGGTTTGGTCGACGAGCACGGCACGCCGTGCGCAAACAGCGCCGCGACGGCCAGGCTTTCCATGGCGTCGTTGTGTTGGGTGGCCGTGCCGTGCAGGTTCAGGTAGCTGATCTGTCCAGGTTGCAGCTGAGCCCGGCTCAAGGCCTTGCGCATCGCTTGCAGGGCGCCGCGGCCGGTCGGCTCCGGTGCGGAAATGTGGTGGGCATCGGAACTGGCGCCGCAGCCGAGCAGGGCAATCGAGGGGGTGTCGTTCGGCTGTCGGGTCATCAGGAACAGCGCCGCCGCTTCACCGATGTTGATCCCGTTGCGGTTCACCGAGAAGGGGTTGCAGCGTTGTCCCGACACGGCTTCCAGCGCAGAAAAGCCATTGAGGGTCAGTTTGCACAGCGTGTCCACGCCCCCGCACAGCACGGCGTCGCACAGGCCCAGATCCAGCAGGCGTTGCGCGCTCATCAGCGCCCGGGCGCTGGAGGTGCAGGCGGTGGAAATCACGTAGGCCGGACCGCTCGACTGCAGCCAGTCCGCCAGGAAGTCCGCCGGTGCGCCGAGCTCCTGTTGTCGGTAGTCGTATTCGGCCGGGAACTGCTGTTCGCGGATGTAATGGGCCAGGCCTTGGCTGGCTTCGTCGATGCCCGACGTGCTGGTGCCAAGGACCACGCCGATACGGTCGCGCCCGTAGGTGTGGATCGCGCGGTCGATGTCGTCGCGGATCTGCAACGCCGCTTCCAGCAACAGTTGGTTGTTGCGGCTGCTTTGCCGTGCCAGTTCCGGGGGGATCGGCGCCAGCTCACCGCGCACGGCGGCCACGGGTATCGAACGTTCCGGCACCCAGCCGGCCTCGCTGCGCATGCCGGAGCAATCGCCGGCAAACAGGTTGCGCGCAACCTGCTGTTTGTCGCGGCCAAGGGCGCAGATCACCCCGAGGGCATTGAGGTAGGCGGTCATGGGGTTTCACCGGTCAGCGGCGTGACTTGATACGTCGGGCCCTTGGGCAGTTTCAGTTCAAAGTTCAACGGTTGGGAGTAGCGCACATCCCAATGCTCCGGCAACGAGCGCTGGGCGCCATGTTGCCAGGCCTGCGGGTAGTTGACCGACAATTCGTTCCCGGGTGTCAGGGCGAACAGCAATGCGGCGAACAATGCCCGTGCCTCCGGGTCAGGGGGGAGCAAGCCGTCCGCCTGCCACTGGCCGGCGATCAGTTTCTGGCGTGCCTGGGGGATGCCCAGCAAATCCATCATCGACCAGCGAATGCCCGGCCCTTCGCGGGCGATCACCAGCACCCAGTCCTGACGCTGGCCGTCCAGCAGGCGCTGGATGTGCAATTGTTGAGGCAATGGCAGGTTCGGCGTTTGCTCTGGCAGCGGTGGTCGGCTGGTGCATGCGCTCAGCAGCAAGGCAGCAAACAGCAGACCTGTCGGAGCGAGCTTGCTCGCCAGGCGCTGCCAGGCACCGCGGGCATTCAGAAAACCAGCGTTATCGTTGACGACCATCGCGAGCAGGTTCGCTCCTGCAGAGCACGCACGATTAACGTTGAACATCACTCAGTCTCTGCCAATGGCTTGCGCGCCACCACGTTGACCAGGGTTTCTTCCCGCTGGCCAAAGGGTTTCGGCTGGCGCAGGCCAAAACGTTCAAGCAGGCCGAAATCCCTGGACCGGCTCCACCACAAATACGGATAAGACACGTTGTGCGGCTCGAATTCAAAACCCTGGCGACGGATCATCTCGAGGTACTGGGCGGCGCTTTTCTGCACGTGCATGGGGTGGCGGAACAACCAGCGGATGACCCAGGTATCAATGTAAGCCTCGGTGGACTCGGCGAACAGCAGGTAGCCACCCGGCTTGAGCACCCGGTAGAACTCGGCCAGGGCCTTTTCCTGTTCCACCAGATGATGGAAGGTCTGGTGACAGAACAACAGGTCGACGCTGGCATCCGGTACGGGCAGGGTGGCGCAGTCACCGCCCAGCAGCTCGACGTCGATGCCCTGGCGCCCGGCTTCTGTGTGGCTCTGGTCGAGGCTGTGCGGGTCGGCATCGACACCGAGCAGGCGCTGTGGGGCAAAGGTCTGGCGCAGGTGCTGAAAGGACTTGCCCTGGCCGCAACCGGCATCGAGCAGCACGGGACGGTCCGGCAACGGTTCGCTGAACAGGCTGCGCAGATCATTGATCGCCACCCGTAATACATGATGCTGCCAGGTATGGCTGCGCAGGAACCAGAGACCGAAGCGGGTCTCCTCGACGTAGTGGTCGCTCAAGTAATTCATGTTGCATCCCTTGCACAGAGTTCTGACAGCATTCGCAGTCGGCGTTTGGGTTCGGCGACGAACGGGTTGCGCTCATCCCAGGCGTAACCGGCGAGAATCGAGCTGATCATGCGGCGGATGTCGGGCGAGCTGTCCGGATGATAAATCACATCCTGAAACGTGCCGGCGTACCAGCCCTCGACGTAACAGCGGAACGTATCGACACCGCGCTTGAGCGGTTCAGCGAATTCACGCTGCCAGTCGACACGTTCTCCTTGCAACTGACGGTGCAGGACCCCGGCGGCCATGCTCGCCGAGCGCATGGCGATGGTCACGCCGGACGAGAAGACCGGGTCGAGAAATTCCGCCGCGTTGCCCAGCAAGGCATAGCCCGGACCATGCAGGGTCTTGACGTTGGCCGAATACCCGCCGATGACGCGTGCCGGGGTGTCCCACACGGCATTGCCCAGCACGCCGCCGAGGCTGGGGGTCTGGGCAACGAAACCGCGCAGGCAGTCGTCCAGGTTCTCGCTGCACCCCTGAAAATGCTCCGCTGCCGCCACCACGCCCAGCGAGCAGCGGCCATTGCTGAACGGGATGGTCCAGAACCAGATATCGCGCTGGGTCGGATGGGTGGTGATGAGGATTTTCGTGCGGTCGAAACCCGGTTGGTCGATATGGTCTTCGATGTGGGTGAACACCGCCTGGCGCACCGGGAAGTTCGACGGTGCCTCAAGGTCGAGCAAGCGCGGCAGGACGCGGCCGTAGCCGCTGGCATCGAGCATGAAATCGGCTTCGATGCGGTACTCGCTGCCGTCTTCGCGTTGCACGCCCAGCCACGGTTTTTCCCGGTCGATGTCGACGCTGACGATGGTCTCGCCGTAGCGGATGTCCACGCCTTGCAGCGCTGCCTGATCGGCCAGCAGCTTGTCGAAATCCGCCCGCAGGACCTGGAAGGTCGTCGGTTTGCCCTGGCTGAAGGTGTCGCCAAAGTCGAAGCTGGTGTACTGCTCGCCCCAGGCGAACGCCGCGCCGGTTTTCAGCTGGAACCCGGCGGCGTTGACCGCATCGAGCATGCCGGCTTCCTCGACGAAGTCCAGGCAATGGGACAACAGGCTTTCGCCGATGGAAAACCGTGGAAAGTGCTGGCGTTCGATCACCAGCACGTCATGCCCTTTGCGCTTGAGCAGCGCGGCAGCGATGGCACCCGAAGGGCCCGCCCCGATGATCACGACCTGACGACGTTCCATTTCAGCGGTTGGCATGGGAGTTCCTTTGCGGTGTGGCGGCTTCCAGGGGGATTCGATGCAGACCGATCAGGGCCGGCATCAGTGTCGCGATCAGGCCCATCAGCATCAGCGCAAAGTAGAGCGGCGGGCTGATGAGGTGTTGTTGCAACAACAGGTTGAGAAAGACGATCTCGCTCAAGCCGCGAATATTGAGCAGTACGCTCTCGCGCCAGCGGCTGGCGCCTGCAAACGAAGCGCCGGCCCAACCCAGGCCCAGCCAGTTGCCCAGCAGCTTGCTGGCCACCGGCAGCAGCAACAGTGCGCCCAGTTGCAGCCAGCCGAGACTGCCCATGGCAGTGTGGACGTCGATCTGTACGATGCCGAACGTGAGGATCAGCGGAATCGCGATCCAGGTCTGCAAGCCGGTGATCCAGTTCGCTGGCAGCGGCAGCACCAGTGGCACTTTCAGCGCGGCCATGCATAGCAGATAGCCGATACCGACCATTAACGCGTTGAGCCTGTAGTGCTCGGCCATTACCAGCAAGGCGAAGAAACAGGTGCTGTACAACCGTGGCCGCCGCCCACCGAGCACGCGCAGCAACAAGGGCACGCCGGCACAGGCCAGCGGCAACAGCAGGCTGCTCAAATGCAGGCTGCCCTGGGCGATGGCAAAGACTGTCCAGCAGGTGAGGTCGATCAGGATCGCGGTCTGCACCAGGCGCCGGGTGGCGGCGGTCGGGTAACCGATGTGCCGCAAATACAGATACAGCACCGGAATCGCGGTGATGGCGAACAGCAGGCCGACCGCCAGGGAGCTGATCCACGGCTGTGGCGGCAGCAGCCAGACGGCCGTCGCGAGCCCGCAGGCAAATGGCACGCAGAAACTCGGCAGGGCGATTTTCAGGCTCTGGCGATCGAGTTTCAGGTCGATCACGTCACTGAGGATAAAGCCCAGCAACAAGGCGAAACTCAGGCTGTAGAGGTTTTTCAGCCAGAGCGGCGCGACCAGCGTTGCACCGCTCAACTGCCATTGCGGCTCGATCCAGAAATACATCAGCAGCGGCAGGCCGAGGGTGGCGAGCAGCAACTGGCTGACGATGGGGATCAGCCCGAAGTGCCGCCCCACCCGCGTGGCCACGGCAAACAGCGCCAGGGCCATGGCCCAGAACAGTGCGACCATCATATCGCCGACTCCGCAGCCGGCGCCGCGTGCACCTGCCGCCCGGCCCATGGTGCGAGCAGGAAGCTGAAGGCCAGACCCAGGCTCACCGACAGCCCGAAGTTGCTCACCGCCGGGGTGCTGGACACCGCCAGCAGGCCGAACGACAGCCAGGTGGTCAGTGCCGCCAGCAAGGTGCCCAGCAGACTCACGGCAGCACCGCCGACCTGCTCGCGCATCAGAATCGCGTAGTCGACGCTGATCGCCGTCACCAGCAACAGGCCGAACAGGCTGAACAGGGTCAGCGGCTGGCCGAGCCAGCCCAGGCTGGCGAGGCTGCACACTGCCGCCAGCAGCGGCAGGGCGACGATGCGCAGCGCGCCACCGAGGCCGAACGGCAGCATCAGCACCAGCACGATCAATACGCAGGAGGCGAGTTTCAATTCAGCGGCGCTGATCTGTGTCTGGGCAAAGACCTTGTTCAGGTCGCCCAGTCGATCCACCAGTTCCACGCCCGGCAAATCCAGCACCTGAACCCGCAACAGTGCGGAATCGTTCAGCCCCTGCAGGCTGACCATCGCCGCCACGCCGTCATCGGTCGAACCCAGCCACAGTGTGCGATAGGGTTCGGCCAACGGGCCGGTCAGCGCACTGTCGATGTCTTCGGTGGGCAGGGCCTGCAAGGTCGCCAGTTCGGCTTTCAGTGCCTGAAGCGGTACTCCGACGGCCAGCAGCGGCTGCCAGAACTGCGGCAACCTGGCCAGCGCTTCACGTGTGCGCTGTTGTTCGGCGGGCGGGCTGACCAACTGATTGAGCGACAGATAGCCATTGAGTTTGTCCAGGTTCACCAACTGCTCCAGCCGCTCGCTCAAGGCCGTCTGGCGCTCCAGCAATTGAGGCTGATTGGCCGCCCGCACCAGGAAAAACTGGCTGGTGGGTTGATAGCCGGTGATGCGCGCAATGGTCTGGGCTTCATCGGTCAATTGCTGCGGCGCGCCGATCCACTGGCGGATATCGTTTTTGCTCTCGAGCTGCAGCAGGCCGCCGACACAGAAGGCGACCAGCAACGCCAGCAGCACCGGCGTGCGCGCGATGCCGAGCAGCGCCTCGCGCCGGTCCAGCAGGTACTCGGACACCCGTAGCGGCCAGTGTGCCGGACGCAGGTCCGCACCCTTCAGCAGCGCGGGCAACAGGCACACTGCCGACAGATAGGCGCCCAGCAGGCCGGCGGCGGAGAACACGGCGATCTGGGTCAAGGCCGGGAACGGTGTCCAGGCCAGCGCCAGGTAGCCGATGCAACTGGTGACCAGGCTCAGCGTCAGGCCGGGCAGGGTCAGGCGCAAGGCCGGCCAGCTGTGCCAGGGCCTGAGGCTCCAGCTCTTGGACAAATAGTGCAGCGGGTAATCGACCGCGACCCCGATCAGGCTCGAGCCGAGCACCAGGGTCATCACGTGCATGCGGCCGAACAGCGCCACGCAGGCTACCGCGCCGAACAGCATGCCCACCAGCACCGGGACGAAGGCCAGCAGCACCCGCCAGCGGCGGAAGGCCAGCAGCAACAGCAGCAGAATGCCGAGGGTCGCACCGCCACCGACCCAGGTGATCTCGCGGGTGGCTTGTTGCTGGCCGTTGGCGGCGTAGAGCAGGCCGCTGGCGGCCAGCAACTGCACGTCGGAGCGGGCGGCCTGTTCGCGGCTGTGCTTGAGCAGGTCGGCGACCTGCAATGGCAGGTTCATGTCGAAGGCATTGCCGGTGGTGCGGGCGCGCAGCAATACCCAGCTCTTGCCATCGGCATCGGCGACCAGTGCACCGCTGCCGATGTCCAGTTGCACCGAACCGTGCTGTGGCTGGCTGTTCTGGATACGTCCGGTCAAGCCCAGCCAGTCATCCTGGCTCGGTACCAGGCTGAAGCCGGTGAAGGGGTCGAAAAGCGCCTGCACCCGTTGCTGGATAAAGGCGTCGGGGTGTTCGATCAGTTGCTGGCGATCCTGCGCCGAGAGCATCGCCAGCCGGCCTTGCAGCAGCTGCGCGCGCAGGGCCGGCAAGTCGGCCTGCAGGGTCCACTGGACTTTTTCGAACAGGCCGCTGGCCTGCCATTGCTCGCCCAGTTGTTGCGCCATGGCGACGGCTTGCTGGCGATCCTGATGGCCGACCAGCACCAGCATTTCGCGGTTCAGCGGTTCCTGCATGCGTTGTTCGGCGCGCAGCTCCAGCGCATCCGGCGCGGTGCCCGGGACCAGCTCCATGAGGTTGGCCGACAGCGGAGCGCCGTCACGCCATTGCCAGCCGGCGAGCGCGAGCACTGCCAGCAGCAGGAGCAGAAACAGGCGTGGCAACAGGCGTTCACTCGGCAAAGTCTTGTTGCTCCGCATCGCTCAAGGGTGAAGTGCCGGTGCTGTCCTGCATGCGCATCAGCGTGCGGTCGCCCTGGGTTTCCAGCAGCTCGATGCTGTGCACCAGGGCTCCACCCGTGATGTTGATCTGGTTGAAGACCTGCTTGAGCAGCAGCGAGCGTGGAATCAAGGCCAGGGTCCAGTTTTGCGCATCGCCGCTCAGGGACAGTTCGAAGTCCCGTTGCAGCCCGCTGCTGTCGCCTTGGAGCACGGCCAGGAACAGACGGTTCTGCTCGGCGCCGGCACTCTTGCCAGGCAGCATTTGCCAACCGCCGGCATCGCGTCGGGCGATGCCCTTGGCGGTGATGCGGTAGTCCTGTTGCAGCGGTGTTTTGAGCAGCCACAGCAAACCGTGGTTTTTCGCCAGGACGAAAGTGCCCTGGCTGGTCAGCGGCTGGGGCAGGGCACGCAGGTGCTTTTCCTGGATGAAATGGCCGTGAATGACGTCAGGCTTTGCCAGTTGATCGCTGAGTTGTTGCAGATCGAACGCGTGGGCCAACCCTGGAATGACCAGCAACGCGCAGCACACTGCGGGAACGAGCTTGCTCGCGAAAAACCTGAGCGCGCGGCGGAATGTCAGGCGCCCGGCGTCATCGTTGACGACCCTCGCGAGCAGGCTCGCTCCTCCCGGGGACATCATGGCAGGGCCCTCTCTACGGCGTTGGTGAAGACCTTTGGAGAGACGAGTTGCATCTCGCGGTTGCTCATGTCGACCGCCACCTGCACCGAGCTGGCGCGGGTCAGGCGTTCCCCGGTCTGCACATCGCTGATCAGGTAATGGATCTTCAGGCGGTTCTCCCATTCCACCAGGCTGGCCCGCACGTTGAGCTTCTGCCCGAACACGGCGGCGCGCACGTAGCGCAACTGCAAGTCGATCACCGGCCAGGCATAACCGGACTCGACCATCGCATGGTAGTTGTGACCAATCCTGTCCAGCAGTGCACAGCGGGCGACTTCCAGGTATTTGACGTAGTGGCCGTGCCAGACGACGTTCATGCTGTCGACGTCGAAGAACGGCACGAGGATTTCCGTATCGGTGTGAAGCACGCCCTGGCTACGCATGCAGCCTCCAGTGTTGTTCGGCGATCCGTTGCAGGCACAGGCGCAGTTCGCCTTCCAGCGCACGGTCCTCGATGACCGGTGCGAAATCCCTGGCCAGTGCTTCGTGCATGGCGGCGAGAGCGGGAGGCAACGGCCGCGCGTCCCCGGCCCGGCTGCGCAGCCACACGCCCTGATTGGCCGCCAGCAGCGTGGCGGCGGCGACCTGTTCGGTCAGTTCCAGCACCCGGATCGCGTCGCGGGCGGCGATGGTGCCCATGCTCACCTTGTCCTGGTTGTGGCATTCGGTGGAACGCGAGAACACGCTGGCCGGCATGGTGTTTTTCAACGCTTCGGCGGTCCAGGCGCTGGTGCCGATCTGCACGGCCTTGAAACCGTGGTTGAGCATGGCGCGATCCGCCGTGGCACCGGACAGGTTGCTCGGCAAACCATGGTTGTAGCGCTCGTCCACCAGCAGCGCGAGTTGCCGGTCGAGCAGGTCGGCGACGTTGGCCACGAGGTTTTTCAGGCTGTCCATGGCGAACGCGATGTGCCCGCCGTAGAAGTGTCCGCCGTGCAGCACGCGTTCGGCTTCGGCGTCGATGATCGGGTTGTCGTTGGCGCTGTTCAACTCGGTTTCGATGAACGAGCGCAGCCAGTTCAGGCTATCGGCCAGCACGCCCAGCACATGGGGTGCGCAGCGCAGGGAATAGCGGTCTTGCAGGCGGTGCAGGGGCGCGGTGGGGGCGTCGATGGCCAGGTCCTGGCGCAGCCACGCGGCGACTTGCATCTGCCCCGGGTGGGGTTTGGTGGCGAACAGGCGTTCGTCGAAGTGCTCCGGGTTGCCCTGCAACGCAACGACGTTCAGCGCGGTGATGCGCGTGGCCAGTCGCAGCAGGTAGTCGGCGCGGGCATACGCCAGGCAGGCGAGGCCGGTCATGACCGCGGTGCCGTTCATCAGCGCCAGGGCTTCCTTGGGGCGTAGCACCAGCGGCTGCCAGCCGAGTTCGCGGTGCACATCGGCGGCGTGTCGACGTTCGCCGCGATACATCACTTCGCGCTCGCCGGACAGGGTCGCGGCGACGTACGACAGCGGCGTCAGGTCGCCGCTGGCACCGACCGAGCCTTCCTCGGGAATCAGCGGCAGGATGTCGTGTTCGAGGAATGCCTGCAGGCGCTCCAGCAGCTCGATGCGCACCCCGGACACACCGTGGCACAGCGACTGCAAACGGGCCGCGAGCACCGCACGTGTGGCTGGTGCATCGAGCAGCTTGCCCAGGCCGCAGCCGTGGAAGGTGTACAGATGACGGGGCAAGGCTTCGACGTGATGCAGTGGCACTGCAACCACGCAGGAGTCGCCGTAGCCGGTGGTCACGCCGTAGATCACGCCTTCCTTGTCCAGCAGCGAGTCGAGGAAGCGTGCACCCTTGGCGATGCGCTCGCGATAGGCGGGGTCGTCCTGCAATTGCGTCGGCACCTGGCGGTTGGCCAGGGCTCGCACGTCTTCGATGCGCAAGGGGAGTTCGCCGAAGGTTACCGGCTCAAGCGTGGGCGTCGTCATCGGTCTTCCAGAAAGGGTAAAAGTTGAACCATTGTTGAGGTGCTTCAAGGCAATAGTGACCCAGGCGCTCGGCGTAGCGGGTCGCCCACTGATGAATGACCCGTTCGCGGTCGCTGCGTTTCCAGGCGATCGTGTCGGCGAACGGTTCGAGGGTCAGTCGATAGTCGCCGTCGGGCTTCTTCAGGCACAGCAGCAGGTTGACCGGACATTTCAACAGCCCGGCCAGCAGCCACGGCCCTTGCGGGAACCTGGCTGGATGGCCGAGGAAGTCCACGGTCACGCTGCGCCCGCCGTGCAAGGGCACGCGATCACCGGCAATCGCCAGCCACTCACCACGCTCCAGGCGCTCATGCAGTTGCAACATGATCACCGGGTCGAGCTCGCTGACCTGGATCAACCGCAGATTGGTCGCGCCGGCTTCACCCAGCAGGCGGTTGAACTGCTCGGCGTGCTTGGTATGCACCAGCACGTTCATCGTGACTTTTTCACCGATCTCCGCCAGTGCCCGGCAGACTTCGAGGTTGCCCAGGTGGGCCCCCACCAGCAGCTGTCCACGGCTACCGCGCAACTGGTTGCGCAGCAACGCCGGGTCGATGATTTCGATCTGCTCGATGCTCAGCTTGCCGTTCCAGACATCGAGTTTGTCCAGCATCGAATCGGCGAAGGCCATGAACTGGCCGAACACCCGCCAGTGGCTGGGGCGTAGTTCGTTGCGGCCACTCCAGTCGGCGAGGCGTTGCTGATATTGCCAGGCACTGTGTCGGGCCGTGCGGCCGAACAGGAAAAAGTACAGGACGATGCCATACAGCAGCGGACTCAGCAGCCGGCGACCGAGCACCCTGGCCGCGAAGGCGGTGAACTTCATCAGCCAGAAACTGCCGCGCTCCTGGCGATCGGCCCAGTGTTGCTCGTCGACATCCCGGCTCATGCTCGCCACCGCCGCCAGAGGATCACCGGAGCGCGCAGCAACATGCCGAAGAACAGCCGGGTGTGCATGCTGGAAATCAATACGTTGTCGTGAAACAGGCGAAAGTGCGAGACGCCGTCCAGCGGGTAATGCACCTTGGTCGGCAACCAGCGCATCGGCTGGTTGCGCCAGGCCAGGCGCACCAGGATGTCCGAGTCGAAATCCATGCGCTTGCCGATCCTCGCCGAGTCGATGAGCGCCAGCACCGGTGGCAATGGATAGACGCGAAAACCGCACATGGAATCGCGGATCTGCAAGGACAGTGTGTTGATCCAGACCATCACGTGGGTCAGGTAGCGCGCGTACAGGCGGCCTTTCGGCACACTGGCGTCGTATTGCGGGTAGCCGCAGATCAACGCCTGGGGATGGGCCCGGGATTGTGCGACGAAGGTCGTGACATCCTGCAGGTCGTGCTGGCCGTCGGCATCCACCTGCAAGGCGTGGCTGAACCCCAGGCGCGAGGCTTCGCGCAAACCGGTCATGACGGCGCCGCCCTTGCCCTGGTTGGCGGCGAGGCGAATCAGGTAGATCCTTTCACGCAGGGCCAGTTGGTCCAGCACCGCCGCGCAAGGCTTGTCACTGGCGTCATCCACCAGAATGCACGGCAGGCCGCAGGCGATCAGTGCGTCGACGACCGTGGTGATGGCGCTCTCGTGGTTGAAGACCGGGATGACGGCGCAAGGGTTATGCATGAAGGTGTACGCCTGAGAGACCGGAATGTTTGTTTCGTGAGCAGGCTGGCTGACACAGGGGCGCTGCATCGATCACAAGCCCGATATGGGAGCGATCCTGCTTGCGAATGCGTGCGCAGCACTCACTCATCTCATGCATCGCCCAAAGCCTCCAGCAAAATCCGCCCGCTGGAGCAGGTGGCCGTCTCGTTGCGATAAGCGAAGTACACCTTGCCGCGAGCCGGATCGAAGCGCAGGTGCAATTGGACCTCATCGCCCGGGCGCACCAGTTGCTGGAACTTCAACACTTCCATGCCGGCGAATTTCTCTGGCAGGTCCATCAATTGCTGGCCCAATTGCAGGGCCCATTCCACCTGCACCACGCCGGGCAGTACCGGGGCCTGGGGGAAATGGCCGCTGAAATAGGCAAGGTCCGGGGGAACCGCCAGTTGCAGGCTCCACTCACCATCGGTTTCGACCTGCTCGAGGATTTCCGGTGCCTTAGGGCGCGGCGCCATCAGTAAGGCTTCCACCTCGGCCTGGGGCAGTTTGCCCTGCGCGTTCAGGGGCAGTTGCCGCAGCAGGCGCCAGCGGCGCGGCAGGGCGAGGGTTTCGCAATGCTGGGTCAGGTGCTGGCGCAACGCCTGGGTGAGGGTTCGTCGACCCTGGTTGCGCAATGCATGCAGCCCCGACTCGCTGAGGACCAGCAGCGCACCCAGGGACGCGCGATTCTCCCGAACCACGCCCAGGCGCGCCTCGGCAACCCATTGATGGTCCGTCAACGCCTGTTCCAGCATGGGCAGCGAAATACGTTTTTCTTCCAGTTTGACGATCCGGTCCAGCCGCCCCAGCAGTTCGAAGCGACCGTCGGCGGCGATTCGCGCGGCATCTGCCGTGTGCTCGACATGACCCGGCGGCAGGTACGGCGATGCAATGAGCAGCGCGCCGTCGCTGTCCTGGTTCAACTCGACACCGGCGAAGGGTTGCCAGAGGGTATCGCCCCGGCGCCACGCAATGCCGCCGGTTTCCGAACTGCCCAGAATCTCGGTCGGCCATTGTTGCAGGCGTTGTTGCAGGCCATGCGCCGCTTCGGCCGGCAGGGCGCCGCCCGAGGAAAACACCCGGCGAACCGCGCTCAAGGCTGGCCAGTCGAGGTTGTCGCCCATGCGCTTGAGCAATGCCGGGCTGGCAACCCAGGCGAATGCCGGGTGTTCGCGGCTGGCACGCTGCAGATCCTCAGGGAAGGCCAGTTGCCTGCGCACGAACGGCCGACCGGCGCACAGCGGCCACAGCACCCGAAACAGCAAACCATAAATGTGCTGGGTGGCGACACTGCCAATGATCCAGGCCTCGGCCAGGTCGGCGCCCCACAACTGCTCCAGCGCCTCAACCTCGTTGGCCAGCTGGCGCAGGGTTTTATCGATGCGCTTGGGCTCCCCGCTGGAGCCGGAAGTGCACAGGCTCAGCGTGCAGCGATCCAGGTCGAGGGCAGAAGGCGTGGCGGGCGCCTGGCGATAGTCAGCCAGGTGAGTGTCGCCGGCCTGATCGGTCAGCCACAGGTCGACCTCGCTCGACCAGCGCTGGCGGGTCTGCGGTTGCAGGTCGGACGGCAGCAGCACGCTGACCCCGGCACGCCAGGCGCCGAGCAGTGCAATTGCCAGGTCGGCGGCGTCTTCAAGGTGCACGGCCATGCGTTGCACACCTTGCGCCTGGAAGCCGGCCGCCAGGCTCAGGGCCTGTTCGCATAGTTGTGCGTGATTCAGCGCCGGTCCGGCCGTCACGGTGCGTTGCGGTTGCGCCTTGAGCAATAGCCGCTCAAGTTTTATCCAATTCATGGGCGGCCTCTTACCCGTTGTCGTATGAGCCATTCAATGGCAAACATCAGGCCGATCAACCCGTAGGAGATCAGGCCGGTGTACAACATCCACCAACTCAGCGGCGCCCAGAGGGTCAGGGCCGCCGCACACAAGCCGTTGCAGAGAAAAAACACGCACCAGGCGACGGTGACCTGGCGCGTGTAGCGAATCGCCCTGGCCGGCAAGCGGGGTTCGCGCAGCCGGGCCAGGCGCTCGATCATCGGCGGGCCGTATTTCAGGCTCACGCCAAACAGCACCAGCATGAAGCCACTGATCAGCACCGGGTACCAGCGCAGCAGGGCGGGACTGTCAAACAGCGCCAGCAGCAGGCAGAACACGATGGCGACAGCGGCCATCCACAGGCTGCCTGGCTTGCGTGCGCCGGTCACGGCCCGGGCCAGCCACAGGCTGCCCAGCAGCAGGCCGAACTGCCAGGGCGCAAAGTGCTCCATGCCGAAATACACCGCGAAGGGGTACAGCAGGCCCGCCAGCAGCAGGCCGAGGCCGATCAGTCGCCTCATGCGGCCGGTTGAACCAGTCGATAGACCGCCTCGACCACATCGTTGACGGTGCGCACCGACTTGAACTCCTCGGCGGCGATTTTCTTGCCGGTCTGACGCTTGATGTGGTCGATGAGGTCGACTGCGTCGATGCTGTCGATTTCAAGGTCCTGGTACAGGTTGGAATCGAGCTTCACGCGCTCACGGTCCAATTCGAAGAGTTCCACCAAGGCATCGCGCAGGGTGTTGAAAATGTCTTCTCGAGTTTGCATGGTCCGGTCTCAAGCTGCCTGTTTTGCAGTGACGAACGCCGCAAGGCTCGCCACGTTGCTGAAGTGGTTACGGGTGTCCTTGGCGTCGGCGTCGATTTTGATGCCGTATTTTTTCTGGATCGCCAGGCCCAGTTCCAGGGCGTCGACGGAGTCCAGGCCCAGGCCTTCGCCGAACAGTGTCTGGTCGTCGCCGATGTCCTGGACGCTGATGTCTTCAAGGCCCAGGGCATCGATGATCAGTTCTTTGATTTCACGGTGTAGATCGCTCATCTTCGGCGAGCTCCTGAGTAAAGTAGTGATGCAGGTAATCGTTGAGCTTGCGCGAGGCCTGAGGCGCGGGACCTTGCGCGGCGAAGGCCTGTGGGTCTATATCGGCGCCGACCCGAAAACTGAAGTGCACGCGCCGTTTGGGAATCCGGTACCAGGGGTCGGCCTTGGTCAGGGTGGTCGGGTTGACCTTGATGACCACCGGGGTGAGGATTTTCGCACCGCGCAGGGCGATCGATGCGGCCCCCCGATGAAAGGAGGGCGTTTCGCCAGGCTGGGTACGGGTGCCTTCGGGAAAGATGATCAGGGTCTGGCCGCTTTTCAAAGCATCGGCTGCGGCGTCGAGCATGTCCATGCTGCCGTCGTTGCTGATGTAGTCGGTGCGGCGCAGCGGGCCACGGGTAAAGGGGTTGTCCCAGAGGCTGCTTTTGACCACGCAGTTGGCGTGGCGCACCAGGCCGATCAGAAACACCACGTCGATCAGCGACGGGTGATTGGCGATGATCATCTGGCCGGGGCGACCGAGCTTGTCCGCGCCTTGAATGTCGTAGGTCAGCACGCCGCTACGGGCCATGATCCGGATGAACAGCCAGAAACAGCGGCTGACGGTGCGTCGCGCGCGCAGGCGATGGGTCTCGGCGCTACCCGGCAGGCAGCTCAATACCGGGAAAATCACCAGGCGCAGGCACAGCCCGGCGAACCCGAAAAGGGCAAAGCTTGCAGCAGTGGCCAGCCAACGCCAGTAATAGGCATCGCGGTTTTTCTCGGTCATGGATTGCGTTGCCAGGTCCATACACGATTTTTCCAGGCATGTTGGCAGGTGGTGTGCTGGCCGAGCAGGGCAGGCAAGAGGTTCAGGGCATGCGGCCAGTGGGCTTTGGACAACGTATCCGGTGTGCTGTTCAGGGACAGCTGCCAGTCGTTGCCGGGTGTCAGCAACAAGCCGACCGCGTAGGGAAATGGTACGTCGTCGATCCAGTCCGAGTAGGCCTCGGGAGGCTGCTCTTCGGTGATCACCAGCAGCACCGCAGGCGCTCCTTCGGCGAGCAGAGCGGCCGCCTCCAGCATCCCGTGTTCCAGCCCGTCGCCGGCGGCGGCCAGCGCCGTCATCTCGCTGGTTTCGCCGCGCATGATCGACCACAGGCCGATGACCGCGTTATGCACCGAGAGGCTGAACTGAGTCGGCGACAAGGGTTGTTCGGCGGCCAGGTCGCTGAGAATGTCGAAGGTGCGCGGGGTTTCACCGTGACGGGAAATAAAGACCAACGGTAGATCGGCTCGACCATCGGCCAATGGCCAGCCAACACTGAACGCCATCCGGGCGAGACGACTGAGGCGCCGACGCTGCATGGCCGGTAGAAACGAGACGTCGGGGGCGGCCTCGCTGCGCTGCGGCGCGACCGGTTGTCGGCTCCAGGCTTGCCAGTCTTCAGCGCTTTCCAGCCCGGGAGCCCAGGCGCGCCATTGGACGATGTTGAAGTTGATCACAGGCTTTCATCCCGCCCCTGCGGGCTTTCTTGACGCGACGAGTGGAAAACAGCCTTTCATCTGATGTGATGCTGAGCGCCGAGTGGCGCGCATTATCCCGGTGCGACGACTACGTAGCAAATGCTGGTTACATTTTGTACAACGAACGCGGAGCGAGTGGCTGTCGTTCGGCGATTATCCACGTTTGCACGCCGGTTTCTGTCGGTATCGAAGGCGTTTTCAGGGCGAGATTTCGGGTTTTGCAGTCAGGGTTAGTACTGGGTGGTGTAGTCCTTCTGACGGGGAGGTAGCAAAGCGACGCTGGGGACTACTACACTCGGTCATTCTTTAGGTACACGGAGGTTTTGACATGCGGCGCGTGGTGTTCAATCAGAAAGGCGGCGTGGGCAAATCCAGCATTGCCTGCAACCTGGCGGCCGTCAGTGCCAGCGAGGGGTATCGCACCCTGCTGGTTGACCTCGATGCCCAGGCCAACTCGACCCAGTACCTCACCGGGCTCACGGGCGAAGACATTCCGATGGGGATCGCCGAGTTCTTCAAGCAGACACTGTCATCGGGTCCGTTTTCGAAGAAAAACCGGGTGGATATCTACGAAACGCCGTTCGACAACCTCCACGTCATTACCGCAACGGCCGAACTGGCCGACTTGCAGCCCAAGCTCGAGGCCAAGCACAAGATCAACAAGCTGCGCAAACTGCTCGATGATCTGGACGGCGAATACGACAGGATCTACCTCGATACGCCGCCGGCACTGAATTTTTACGCGGTTTCTGCGCTGATTGCCGCCGATCGCGTACTTATTCCCTTTGATTGTGACAGTTTCTCACGGCAAGCGCTGTACGGCCTGCTGTCGGAAATCGAAGAGTTGAGGGAAGATCACAATGAAGGGCTGGAAGTTGAAGGCATCGTGGTCAACCAGTTTCAGGCCCGTGCCAGCCTGCCCCAGCAAATGCTCGACCAGTTGATCGCCGAAGGCTTGCCGGTGCTGCCGGTTTATCTCGGCAGCTCGGTGCGCATGCGCGAATCCCACGAGGCCAGCACGCCGCTGATCCACCTGGATCCACGGCACAAGTTGACCCAGCAATTCCGTGAACTGCACGAGCTGCTGGAAAATGCCTGACGTTGCTGTGGGAGCGAGTCGGCTCCCCCAGTAGATCGTGGTGGTTTCAGATGCCCTGGCTGCGCAGCCAGCTCATCAACTGCGGCAATGGAAACGCACCGCTCTGGCGCGCCACTTCCCGGCCGTTCCTGAACAGGATCAGGCTGGGAATCGAGCGGATCCCCAATTGCGCCGACAGTTGCTGGTTCGCCTCACTGTCCAGCTTGGCCAGCCTGCACTGCCCCGCCAATTGGCCTGCCGCCTGCTCGAACACCGGCGCGAACGATTTGCACGGCCCGCACCAGTCCGCCCAAACGTCCACCAGCAATGGCAGGTCACCCTTGATCTGGCTGGTGTAATCGGCCTGTTTCAGCTCGAAAGGCTTGCTCAGCAAAACCTCGGCTTTGCAGCGACCGCATTTCGGCTGGTCGCCGAGGCGATCGGCGGGGATGCGGTTGAGGCCGTTGCAGTGGGGGCAGGGAATGAGGAGTGAGTCGGTCATGATCGTGCTCTTTGAAGTGGGCAATCCATGCCGCTTATCTGGAGTTCCGGAGGGGGTTTATCAAGTGTTTGGAAAACCAGCATTGGACAGTGGGTGTCGCCAACGCTCACATTTTTCCAGCGTTGCTGTCAGCGCCATTGATCCTCTTGATTGATCGCCTCACGACGAACAACTGATCTCCAGATGCTTGCCCCACTCCGGTGGCCGTTCGGCATAACTTTCCATGCCCGGTTGCTCTTCGAACGGATTGCTCAGCACCTTGTGCAGCCGGCGCACCTCTGAATAATCGCCACCTTCAGCCGCATCGATGGCTTTCTGTGCCAGGTAGTTGCGCAGGATGTAGAGCGGATTGACCGCGTGCATGCGTTGGCGGCGCTTGTCCTGGTCGGGTTCGCCGTCGCGACCGACCCGTGCGACGTAGCGTTCTGCCCAGGCGTCGAAGCCCTTGATGTCGACAAAGTCATCGCGCAAGCGGGCAACCGCCGCTTCCGGGGCGTCATCGCCGAGGCGGCGGAAGAACAGGCTGTAATCGACGCCGCTGTTCTGCATCAGTTGCAGCAATTGCTCCAGCAATGGCTGATCGTCGTCTTCGGCCGTGGTGAATCCGAGGCGGCGGCGCATCAGGTCCAGGTAGTGCGCCTGGAACAGCGGCAGGTACAGGCCCAGGGTTTCGCGCAGTGCCTCCACGCTGATGAAGGGGGTCAGGGCCTGGGCCAGGGCGCTGAGGTTCCACTGGCCAATCGGCACCTGATTGCTGAACGAGTAGCGGCCCTGGTCGTCGGAGTGGTTGCAGATGAAGTTGGCGTCGAAATCGTCGAGGAAGGCGAAGGGGCCGAAGTCGAAGGTAATGCCCAGGATCGACATGTTGTCGGTGTTCATCACGCCGTGGCAGAAACCGTAGGCCTGCCACTTGGCGATCAGCTCGGCATTGCGTTCGACGATTTCGCGGAACATCGCCAGGTACGGCTCCGGCTGCTCGAGGCAGGGCGCGAAGTGCAGCGCCAGCACGTGTTCGCCGAGTATCTTTTGCTGTTCAGGGCGTTTGGTGTAGTAGAAATATTCGAAATGGCCGAAGCGCACATGGCTGGGGGCCAGGCGCAGGACCATGGCCGCACGTTCCTGTTTCTCGCGCCACACCGGGGTGTCGGAGCCGATCACGCACAGCGCCCGGGTGGTCGGAATGTTCAGTGCATGCAACGCTTCGGACGCGAGAAACTCGCGGATCGACGAACGCAGCACGGCGCGCCCGTCGCCCATGCGCGAAAAGGGTGTCTGGCCGGCGCCCTTGAGGTGCAGGTCCCAATGTTCGCCGGCCTGGTTGTAGACCTCGCCCAGCAACAGCCCGCGACCATCGCCCAGCTGTGGGTTGTAGGAACCGAACTGGTGGCCGGAGTAGACCATCGCCCTCGGCACGGCGTCGGCCCAGAGTTTGTGGCCACTGAACAGCTCGGCGAACTCCGGGGTTTCAGCCACGGCCGGGTCGAGATCGAGCAGTGCCATCGCGGCCGGGCTGGCAACCACCAGCCGCGGGTTGTCGATGGGTTCGGGCAGAACATGGGCGGAAAAGGTATCGCCCAGGCGATCAAAGCGGTTATCGAAGGTCAGTTCGTCGAGGGCTTTCACCGGCCATCTCCAGCAGAATGTCCGAGCATTCTGCTAGGGATAGCGCGGTTAGTCGAGCTTGGCAGGCGGTGGCTCTTGCAACGGTTTGCCATCGGCCAGCGGCACGATGGTTTTGTTTTCCGGCTCGATCGGCACCATTTTGTATTCCTGGCCGTGCAGGTTCTTCAGGTAAACCTCCATCTGCCGGAACGAGATGTTGATGTGCTGCTTCTTGAACTCGCGGTTGATGAAGCGGTTGACCTCGTCGAGCACCGGGTTGCGGTCACCGAGGTCGCGAACGTGCATGCGCAGCTCGTGATCGAGGGTGCTTTCGCCGAAGTTCAGGAAGTACACGTGGGGTTCCGGTTCCTTGAGCACCCGTGGGTTTTCCCGCGCGGCCTTGAGCAGCAGTTCTTTCACCAGGTCCAGGTCCGACCCGTAGTCGACGCCGAGTTTGAGCGTGACCCGGGTGATGGTGTCGGTCAGGGACCAGTTGATCAGTTGCCCGGTGATGAACGTCTTGTTGGGGACGATGATGTCCTTGCGGTCGAAGTCGGTGATGGTCGTGGCGCGGATGCGGATCTTGCTCACCGTGCCCGACAGGTTGCCAATGGTAATGGTGTCGCCGATCCGCACCGGGCGTTCGAACAGGATCATGATCCCGGAGATGAAGTTGGCGAAGATCTCCTGCATGCCGAAGCCGAGGCCGACAGACAGCGCCGCCACCAGCCATTGCAACTTGTCCCAACTGACACCGAGGGTCGACAGGGTCGAGACGAAACCGACGCCGGCGATCACGTACGACAGCAACGTGGTCGTGGCGTAGGCGCTGCCTTGGGCCAGGTCCAGCTTGGACAGCACGAAGACTTCCAGCAGGCCGGGAAGGTTGCGCGCCAGGGCGAAGGTGATGCCGATGATGATCAGCGCGCCGAGCATGTCACCGATGCTGATCGGTACCATGCTCATGTTGGCGCCGGTGCCGCTGGTGTATTCGTAGAGGGTGACGTTGTCCAGGTACGAGAACACCGAGATCAGGTCCGACCAGACCCAGTACAGCGCCGCGATGAAACCGCCGAGCAAGGCCAGTCGGATCAGGCGCAGGGACTGTTCGTTGACCTTTTCGATGTCCAGGGTCGGCTCTTCGATCACGGCCTCGCCATCGCCGGCCTCTTTGGCCGCCTGTCGTTTGGCCAGTGCGCGCTGGTAAGCCAGGCGCCGTGCCGCCACGCTGAGCCCGCGCACGAAGGTGGCTTCGATCACCAGCCAGAACATCAGCAGGTACAGGGTATTGATCAACCGGTCGCTGAGCTTCAGCGCGGTGTAGTAGTAGCCGAAGCACACCGCCACGAACAGCGCGATCGGCAGGGCGGTGAACATCACCCCCACGGCTTTGCGGAAGAGCGAGGTGTTCTTGTGGGTCGGGCTGCTGATCAGCAGGCGGCTGAGCAACAGGGCCATCAGGGCGTAGCAGGTCAGCACCACCGGCATGCCGAGCACGTCGTCGGCCAGCGCCGCCGGTTGCAGCTCGGCGACCGCCACCACCGCCACCAGGGCCATGACCACCAGGCCGAGTCGACGAATCCAGGCTTGCAGGAACTCGACCTGGGGTTTTTCCCAACGGAAATGCAGTTCGGCCACACCGCCCGGCGCGAGGATCCGGTAGGCGGTGTAGAACACCAGCCAGGCCATCGCCATTTGCAGCAGCGCGGCGCCCATGTTGGCGTTCTGTCCGCGGGCGTCGATCTGCAGCGCCAAGCCGCACAGGGCCAGGCCCAGCGCGACGGGCATCGCCAGCAGAATATTGATCAGGATCGCCTGGGGTGTGTGCAGCTGGCTGTCGCGCTTGAAGTGACCGATGTCCTGGTGAACCTTGTTCAGTCGCGCATACAGAGCCTTGCGTCGCCACAGCAGGGCGCCGATCAACAGCACCAGCGGCAGGAACAGCAGCGGACGCTGAGTCAGGCCGTCGGTCAACTCACTGAAGCTCGAGGCCAGGGGCAGGGTCGCGATCTGGCGTTGCAGGCGCTCCGGCACGCCGCGCATCCATTCCGGGTCCAGTGGCTTGTTGCTCGGAATCCAGAACATCTGCTCGTCGAGCGTCGCGCGCAGGCTTTGCGCGGTGCTCAGCAGTTGTTTCTGGTTCAGTTGCAGTGTGATGGATTCGTTGAGCACCGCGCTGAGTTCACGGTTCAGTCGTTCCAGCAGGTCGGCGCGGGTGTTGGCCAGTTCCAGCAGGCTCTTGCGCAGTTGCGGGGTGACCTGCTCGGGAGGCTGGGTCGACAGCAGGTTGTCGACATAGGTGGTCGGGTTGCTGAGCAACTCGCGCTGCTGGCTCACTTCGAATTGATACAGGCGAATGTCGGCGATCTGGTCGGCAAGGTCGCGGTCGACCTTGAGGCGCGGCAGGCCCTGCTTCTGCTTGTAGAGAATCTTGGACAGCAGCAGGCTGCCCTTGAGCACGTTGATCTGCTCGTCCAGGGCCGCGTCGCTCTGAGTCACGTTATCCAGTTGCTGCTTGGTCTGCAGGTTCTGCTGGGTGACGACGTTCAGGCGGTCGGTGCTTTTGAGCAGGTAGTCGGAGAGCTTCAGGTTGGCCGCGCTTTCGGTGGCCAGCAGCGCGCTGCTGCCGGATTTCTGCGCTTCGATCGACTGCTGCGTCACGGTCTCTTGGGACTGGGCCAGGCGCTTCTGGTTGATCAGGGTTTGCAGCTCCTGGATTTCCCGGTCCAGGCGATCGGATTTTTCCGTCAGCAGGTCATGCTGGCTGTTGCCCAGGTCCTGCAACTGGCTGTTGCCGGCCAGTTCCTGGCGGCGCAGCGGGATCAGTGCATTGAGGGCCGCCAGCTCGGCGTTCAGCAGATCGCGCTGTTCGCTGCTCAAGGTCTTGCCGGCGTCTTTACCGGCCTTGAGGATGTTGTTGATCTGCTGGATGCGGGTCTGGCTGCTGGAAATTTCTGCCTGGGCGCGTTCCGGACGGGTCTGGGCGGTGATGACCAGGCTGTTCGCGTCAGCGAGGGCCTTTTGCAGGTCGCTTTGCTGAGTCGCGCGCTCGGTGAGCATCTGTTCCAGCTGGGAAATGGATTCCTTGGTGTAGCGCTGCGCCACCGGCGTCACGCTACTGGCCTTGAGCCGGGTCAGCTCGCGCTGGTTCTCAATTGTCTGTTTGGGGGCGTTGGCCAGTTGCTGCTTGATATCGGCCAGCTTCTGCTCATAGTCACGCTGATTGCCCAGCTGGGTCAGGGTGTTTTGCAGGACGGTCTGCAAAGCCTTCTGATCGGCTTCTGGCAGTTTGCGATCGGCGATCTTGTCCAGGCTCGCTTGCACGGTTTCGCGGGACGGCGGTTCGGCCGCTTGCAACGTTCCGACAGACAGACTCAGGCCCAGCAGGGCCGTGATGAAAAAGGTGCGCAGGGTTGACATAGATTTCGATCGGAGACAAAAGGCGAAGTGTGGAGTTTAGAGGAAGAGTCCGGGACCCGGGCGACTTCCTTCGGGGAATCTGACGCCCACTTTGCCGATCTTGTTCCCGTCCATGACCGCAACCGTCCACAGGGTGTTGTTCCACTCCACCTGGTCGCCGACCACGGGTGCACCGCCGACTTTCTGCGCAATGAACCGACCCAGGGACATGTCGGGGTCGATGCCTTCGACCTTCAACCCGTACAGGGCAGCAACCGCGGCCAGCTGGGCATCTCCTTCGAGTACGAAGTCGCCGAAGAAGCGTAGATCCAGGCCCCGTTGCGGCGCCTGGCTGAACAGTTTTCCGAGGGCCGGCAGGTTGTGTTCATGGCCGATTACGCAGAGCAAATCATCGACTTCCAGCACCGTACTACCCGACGGATGGAGCAGTTGTTGACCGCGAAACAGGGCGGCGATCCGGGTGCCTTCGGGCATTTTCAACTCGCGAAGGGGCGAACCGATGCACCATTTCTCGGCGCCGAGGCGGTAAACGAACAGTTCCCACTCGCTGGTGACGTGGACTTCCAGGGCGGCGCGGGAGATGGGCGCCGGCTCCGGTGGAACGGTCACCTTCAACAGCTTGGCCACCCACGGCAGGCTGGTGCCCTGGACCAGCAGCGAGACCAGCACGATAAAGAAGGCAAGGTTGAAATAGAGCTGGGCATTGGGCAGCCCCGCCATCAGCGGGAACACCGCGAGAATGATCGGCACCGCACCCCGCAGGCCAACCCAGGAAATAAAGGCTTTTTCACGGCCATGGAACGCCTTGAACGGCAGCAGGCCGACGATCACCGACAACGGGCGAGCCACAAGAATCATCCACAGCGCCAGGCCCAGTGCGGGCACGGCAATGGGCAGCAAGTCGTGTGGGGTCACCAGCAGGCCCAACACCAGGAACATGCCGATCTGCGCCAGCCACGCCATGCCGTCGAGCATGTGCAGGATGCCGTGACGGCTGCGCACCGGACGGTTGCCGATCACCAGGCCGCACAGGTAAACCGCGAGGAAGCCGCTGCCGTGCAGGGCGTTGGTCAGGGCGAACACCACCAGCCCGCCGGCGATCACCAGGATCGGGTAGAGGCCGGTGGCCAGGTTGATGCGGTTGACCAATTGCAACATCAACCAGCCGCCGCCCAGCCCGATTACGCCGCCGATGCCGAACTCGCGCACCAGGTGCAGCAGCAGGTCCCAGTGCAGGCCGGTCTGGCCGCTGGCGAGCATGTCGATCAGGGTCACGGTGAGGAACACCGCCATCGGGTCGTTGCTGCCGGATTCGATCTCCAGGCTGGCGGTCACCCGTTCGTTGAGTCCCTTGCCGCCGAGCAGCGAGAACACCGCTGCGGCGTCGGTGGAGCCGACGATGGCGCCGATCAGCAGGCCCTGAATCAGGTTCAGGTCGAACAGCCACGCCGCGACCATGCCGGTCAGCCCTGTGGTGATCAGCACCCCGACCGTGGCCAGCGAGAGCGCCGGCCATAACGCCACGCGAAAGCTCGATACCCGGGTGCGCAGGCCGCCATCGAGCAGGATGACCGCCAGTGCGAGGTTGCCGACCAGGTACGCCGTTGGGTAGTTATCGAAAATGATGCCGCCGCCATCGACGCCGGCGGTCATGCCCACGGCCAGGATGATCACCAGAATCGGGATGCCGAGGCGGGACGAGAGTGAGCTCACCAGAATGCTTGCACCTACCAGCAACGCGCCGATCAAGAACAGGCTGTTGATGGTTGTCGCATTCAAAGGCAGTACTCCAGAAAGCTGAAAAGGCGGGCGCAAACTGACCATGCAGTCTGCGTGCCATCGATTCTAACCTGTTGAAATGTAGTGCTGTCAAAAAGCTTTTGGTCCCTGGCGCCTTCGAATGGCTCGCGAAGGCGCCAGCGCTGCCCGTGCGGTTACAGGCGGAAGCGCCCGACCATCGTGTTCAGGTCCACCGCCAGGCGCGACAGCTCATTGCTGGCCGCGCTGGTCTGGTTGGCACCGGTGGCCGATTGCACCGACAGGTCGCGAATGTTCACCAGGTTGCGATCCACCTCACGGGCCACCTGCGCCTGCTCTTCGGCGGCGCTGGCGATCACCAGGTTGCGTTCGTTGATTTCGACGATGGCGCTGTTGATGGTGTCCAGCGACAGGCCGGCGCCGCGGGCAATGTTCAGGGTCGACTCGGCGCGTTCGGTGCTGTTGCGCATCGAGTCCACGGCCTGTTCGGTGCCGGACTGAATGCTGCCGATCATGCGTTCGATTTCGCTGGTGGATTGTTGGGTACGGTGCGCCAGGGCGCGAACCTCGTCCGCCACCACGGCAAAGCCGCGACCCGCTTCCCCGGCGCGAGCCGCTTCGATGGCGGCGTTCAAGGCGAGCAAGTTGGTCTGATCGGCCAGGCCGCGAATCACATCCAGAACCTTGCCGATGTCGCGGGACTCATTGGCCAGCTCGCCGATCAGCGCCGCGGTGCTCTGCACATCGGTGCTCATGCGTTCGATGGCGCTGACGGTTTCCTGAACCAGGTCGCGACCGTCGCCCGCCGAGGTGGTGGCATTCTTCGACGCTTCGGAGGTGCTCACCGCGTTGCGCGCCACTTCTTCCACAGCGCTGGTCATTTCGTTGACCGCAGTGGCGGCCTGTTCGATCTCGTTGTTCTGTTGGGTCAGGCCCCGGGCGCTTTCGTCGGTGACGCTGTTGAGTTCTTCGGCGGCGGACGCCAGTTGCGTGGCCGAGCCGGAAATGCGCTGCAACGTGTCGCGCAGCTTTTCCTGCATCTTCGCCATGGCGGCCAGCAGTCGGCCGGCTTCATCCCGGCCATCGACGGTCATCGGGCGAGTCAGGTTGCCCTCGGCGATCTCTTCGGCGGCGCTCAGGGCATTGGCGATCGGTTGGGTGATGCTGTTGGTCAGCAGCCAGGCGAACAGCAGTGTCAGTCCGGAGGCGATGACCAGCAGGGTCACCACCAGATTGAAGGACGTCGAATACTGGTCGGCCGCCGTGCCGTTGGTTTTCTCGATTTGCGCGGTGTTGATCTCGAGCAGCTTCGCAAGGGCCGCGTTGACTTCTTCGGAGTTGGCCAGCAACTCGGTGTTGAGCAATGTGCGCAGGTCATCCAGTTGATTGTTGCGCGACAGCGTCTTCATCCGCTCTTCGAGCTGGCGATACTGCCCGAGCAATTGCAGGTACTTGTCATAAGCGGCGCGCTCTTGTGGCCCGTCGATCAGCGGTTCATAGATTTTCTGCGCGTCGCCGATCTGCCGGTTGCGCTGTTCGAACAGCTCGATGGTTTTCTGCTGAATGTCGGGCTCGCGGTTCATCAGCAGGCGGTAAGACAGCACCCGCAAGCGCAGTGTCAGCTGGGTGAACTCGTCGAGACTCTTGATGCTGGGCACGCTCATCGAGGCGATGTTTTCACCGGCACCGCGAATCTTGCTCATCTGGCTGAGGGAAAACGCCCCGAGAATCAGCAGCAAGGCACCAATCAAAGAGAAGCCGAGAAACGCCCGCGGGGCGATATTCATATTACGAAGGGACATGGCGTGTACCGAATGATCGCGCCCGTGCGGCGCTGGAACTGACGTATGCGTGACTTATCGGTCAGGCGGGCGAAGTCTTGAGAACCTGTGCGCGTTGAAAACAGGATTCGGCGACGAAGTGCAGGAACCAGATCCGCCAATCACAGTCTCTAAGGTTCGCCGAGGAAGGTCGTTCGCCAGGAAAATCAAGGCTTTGCGCCCGCAGAACCCTGGCGTCCGTGGTGACTTTTCTTTATCGTACGCGCCCTTTGAAAATGCCTGGAAAATCAAAATGTTGGAAGCATCCCTCAGCCAATTGGAACAACTGGTCAGCGACCTTGTGCAACAGAACCAGAGCCTGCTCGGCAGCAATCAGGCCTTGAGCGCAGAACTGGCCCAGGCCAAGGATGAAAATGAAAGCCTGCAACTGAGCCTGATGGAACAGGAAGAGAAACACGGCGCCACCGCCGCCCGTATCCAGGCCCTGGTCGAACGCGTCAGCGCCGGGCCGGTCAGCGCATGAGTGTCGGCACCGCAGGGGTAAAAGTCGTTTCGATCCTCGGGGAAGACTATTCGATCAAGGCGCCGGCCGGGGAAGAGCAGACCCTGCTGGATGCCGCCATGATGTTGAAGGCTGCCCTGGCCGAGACCAAAAGAAAGTATCCGACGTTGATCGGGGACCGCCTCCTGGTTCTCGCCGCAATGAATCTGTGCTCCCGGCAGATTGAAATGCAGAAGCAGCACAAGCTGGAACTCGACCGTTATCAAGAGCAAGTCAGCGCCACGGTCGAGGTGATTTCCAAGACGATCAGTCAGGCTTGACGGGATGTGCCTGAGCTGACGCCATCGCCGGCCAACCGGACTCGCTCCCACCCGGAATCTGCATCAGATGAACGATTGTGGGAGCGAGCCCGCTCGCGATTGGCGATCACAGGCACAGCAGGTGTTCGATCAGAACCACTCATCCTGCATCCCAAGGCACACATCATCCCGCGCCTCGAGAATCGCCAGTTCATGGTGGCAGCCCGGCACCTCCCATGTCAGGAAATACCGTGCCGCCTGCAGTTTGCCTTTATAGAAAGCCGTATCCGCCGCATTTCCCCTGGCCAGCCCTTCCTCGGCGCGAATCGCCTGTTCCAGCCAGCGCCAGCCGATCACCGTATGCCCGAACACCTTCAGGTACAGCGCCGAGTTCGCCAGGCTGCTGTTGACCTTGCCCTGGGCCAGGTCCGTCAGAAGCCCCAGGGTCACGCTTTGCAAGCGGGCTACCAGCTTTTGCAGGGGCTCGCGCAGTGGCGACAGCGACTCAAAAGCCTGCGCACGTTCAGTCGTATCGGCAATCAGGCGTATCAGCTGCTTGAGACCCGCGCCGCCATTCTGCGCCAGTTTACGCCCCAGCAAATCCAGTGACTGTATGCCGTGAGTGCCTTCGTGGATCGGGTTCAGGCGGTTGTCGCGGTAGTACTGCTCCACTGGGTATTCGCGGGTATAGCCGTGGCCGCCGAGGATCTGGATCGCCAGTTCGTTGGCCTTCAGACAAAACTCCGACGGCCAGGATTTGACGATAGGCGTCAGCAGATCCAGCAGCTCATGGGCCTGTTTGCGCTCGGCTTCGGTGTCGAGCGTCGTGGTGTCATCGAACAGCCGTGCTGCATACAGGCCGAGATCGAACGAGCCTTCGACGTAGGCCTTTTGCGTCAGCAGCATGCGCTTGACGTCGGCATGCTCGATGATCGCTACCGGTGCGGTGTTCGGATCCTTGCTGTCGGGCACGCGACCCTGTGGCCGTTCGCGGGCGTATTGCAGCGAGTACAGGTAACCGGCGTAACCGAGCATCACCGCGCCCATGCCGACGCCGATCCGCGCCTCGTTCATCATCTGGAACATATAGCTCAGGCCATGGTGTGGCTTGCCCACCAGATAGCCGACACACTCTCCGTTATCGCCGAAGTTCAGCGCCGTGGACGTCGTGCCGCGCCAGCCCATCTTGTGAAACAACCCGGCCAGCAGTACGTCGTTGCGCTGGCCGAGGCTGCCGTCGTCGTTGACCAGGAACTTGGGCACGATGAACAGCGAGATCCCCTTCACCCCGGCCGGTGCATCCGGCAGTTTCGCCAGCACCATGTGCACGATGTTTTCCGACAGCGGATGGTCGCCGCCGGAGATGAAGATCTTGTTGCCCTTGAGTCGATAAGTCCCGTCAGACGCCGGTTCGGCGCGTGTACGAATATCCGACAGCGATGAGCCGGCGTGCGGTTCGGTCAACGCCATGGTGCCGAAGAAGCGACCGTCGATCATCGGTTGCAGGAAGCGTTGTTTCTGCTCCTCGGTGCCGAAACTCTCGATCAGGTTCGCCGCGCCCATGGTCAGGAACGGGTAGGAGGTCGATGCCGCGTTGGCCGATTGAAAGTGCGCGAAGCAGGCCTGGGACAACAGCGTGGGAAGTTGCATGCCGCCTGCGTCGAAACTGCGCGCGGCATTGAGGAAGCCCGCCTCCAGGAACGCATCCACCGCCGGTTTCACCTCCGGAATCAGAATCGCCTGACCGTCCTCATAGCGCGGTTCGTTCTCGTCACCCTTGCGGTTGTGCGGGGCGAAGAACTTCTCGGCAATGCTGCGGGCGGTGCCGAGGGCGGCATCGAAGGTTTCGCGGTTGTGGTCGGCAAACCGCTCGCGCTGGGTCAGGCCTTCGGCATCGAGGACTTCATACAGCTCGAAAGCCAGATTGCGGGAACTGAGCAACGTCTCGGACATGGCGGCCTACCTTTTATTGAAGTGGACCGAGTCTAGGCGTGGCAATAGAGGCTGAACAGGATGATTGATGAGGGTGATGGTGCGTTGGGGGTACTGCTGATCAAATGTGGGAGCGAGCCTGCTCGCGAAGGCGTCGGCACATCCAGACCAGGTATTGGATGACACGCCGCCTTCGCGAGCAGGCTCGCTCCCACAAGGGTATTGCTCACCAGGCAGCCATAGCGGGTGCCTGGTTTTTTGCGTTTAACCGATGGTCATCAGGCTCGCATTACCACCCGCCGCAGCCGTGTTGACGCTCAACGCCCGCTCGATCACCAGACGCTCCAGTGCAATGTTGGTTTCACCCTGGGACAGGCCATGAACCCCGACAATGGCTCCGGCACGCTTGGCCACTTGCTGGCAAACCGCACGCAGTTGATCGGAGTGGCCGTGGTGCAGAACGGCGTCGAACACCACTTCGTCCTTGTTCCAGTCGGGAACCAGCTTGATCCGCACCTGAACCTCCTTCGGCAGGCGTGCGAACAAGGCCTTGGTCAAGTCAGCTTCCGGCCATACGGCAGAGCCGCCTACCGCCAGCACCGCCGCCAGTTGGGTCAACAGGTCGCCTTCGACTTCCGCCAGGCACAACACGTGTTCGCGGGGCAGGATCGCATAGCTGTTGCGTTCGCCGGTCGGGCCGGCCAGCACGCGGGTGATGCCGCTTTGCGATTGCGCGGCGAACTGTACGCACAGGGCACTGAGGTCGGCGAGCGTGTGACTGTCGGCCCAGGCTTTCAGGGCGGTCAGGGGTTTGCTCATGGCATCGCGCAGACGGACATCCGGCGCTGCGATGGCGTCACCGCGGGCGAAGGACTGCTCGATGGCGTCCGCAGGGCGGGTCGACAGCAGGCGGTACAGGTACAGCGGGCCACCGGCTTTCGGACCGGTGCCCGACAGGCCTTCGCCGCCGAACGGCTGTACGCCCACCACGGCGCCGACGATGTTGCGGTTGACGTAGACGTTACCGGCGTTGACGTTGTCGATGACCTTGGCGATGGTTTCGTCGATGCGGGTGTGCACGCCGAGTGTCAGGCCATAGCCGGAAGCGTTGATCTGGGCGATCAACTGGTCGATGTCCTTGCGCTTGTAGCGTACGACGTGCAGCACCGGGCCGAAGATCTCCCGCTGCAGTTCGTCAAAGCTTTCCAGTTCGATCAGGGTTGGCATCACGAAGGTGCCGCGCTTGACTTCCTCGGCATCGGCGATGGCCACCTGGTACACGCTGCGACCTTTGTCGCGCATGGCCTGGATGTGCTTCTCGATGCCGGCCTTGGCTTCGGCGTCGATTACCGGGCCAATGTCCACGGACAGGCGCTCAGGGTTGCCGAGACGGCTTTCGGCCATGGCGCCCTTGAGCATCTCGATCACGCGGTCGGCGGAATCTTCCTGCAAACACAGGACGCGCAACGCCGAGCAACGCTGGCCGGCGCTGTCGAAGGCCGACGAAACGACGTCGATCACCACCTGCTCGGTCAATGCCGAGGAGTCCACGATCATCGCGTTCTGGCCGCCGGTTTCGGCGATCAGCGGGATCGGACGGCCCTGGGCATCCAGGCGGCCGGCGATGTTGCGTTGCAGCAAGCGAGCGACTTCGGTCGAGCCGGTGAACATCACGCCTTTGACGCGATCGTCACCGACCAGGCCGGCACCGACCGTTTCGCCACGGCCCGGCAGCAGTTGCAGCACGCCCTGTGGAATGCCGGCTTCCAGCAGCAAGCGTACCGCCTGAGCGGCCACCAGCGGGGTTTGCTCCGCCGGTTTGGCCAATACCGGGTTGCCGGCGGCGAGGGCTGCGGCGACCTGGCCGCTGAAGATTGCCAGCGGGAAGTTCCACGGGCTGATGCACACCACCGGACCCAGTGGGCGGTGGGCGTCGTTGCTGAAGTCGTTGCGTGCCTGCACCGCGTAGTAGCGCAGGAAGTCTACGGCTTCGCGCACTTCGGCGATGGCGTTGGCGAAGGTCTTGCCGGCTTCGCGAGCCAGCAGGCCCATCAGCGGCTGGATTTCACCTTCCATCAGGTCGGCGGCGCGTTCCAGGATCGCGGCGCGCTCGGCGGGCGGAGTGGCCTGCCAGATCGGTGCCGCGTTCAGGGCGCATTGAATGGCGTTATCAACGTCGTCGACCGTGGCTTCCTGCACGTGGCCGACCACGTCACGCAGGTCGGACGGGTTGAGCACCGGGACCGGCGTTTGCGTACTGGAAGCGCAGCCGAGCATCGGGGCGGCTTTCCAGTGGTTGTGTGCAGTGGCCAGCAGCGCGCAGGACAGCGAAGCCAGGCGATGCTCGTTGGCCATGTCGATGCCGCTGGAGTTGGCGCGTTCGGCGCCGTACAGGTCGCGCGGCAGCGGAATGCGCGGGTGTGGCAGGCCGAAACCGCCTTCGGCTGTGGCCATTTTCTCGATGCTGGCAACCGGATCGGCCACCAGTTCCTGGATCGAGATCGACTGGTCGGCGATGCGGTTGACGAACGACGTGTTCGCGCCGTTTTCCAGCAGGCGACGCACCAGGTAGGCGAGCAGGGTTTCGTGGGTGCCAACAGGCGCGTAGACGCGGCACGGACGGTTCAACTTGCCTTCGGAAACCTTGCCTACAACCTGTTCGTACAGGGGTTCACCCATGCCGTGCAGGCACTGGAACTCGTACTGGCCCGGGTAGTAGTTCTGGCCGGCGATGTGATAAATGGCCGACAGGGTGTGGGCGTTGTGCGTGGCGAACTGCGGGTAGATGACTTCCGGCACCGACAGCAGTTTGCGTGCGCAGGCGATGTAGGACACGTCGGTGTACACCTTGCGGGTGTACACCGGGTAGCCTTCCAGGCCTTCGACCTGGGCGCGCTTGATCTCGCTGTCCCAGTAGGCGCCTTTCACCAGACGGATCATCAGGCGATGACGGCTGCGGCGAGCCAGGTCGATCACGTAGTCGATCACGTACGGGCAACGCTTCTGGTAGGCCTGGATGACGAAGCCGATGCCGTTCCAGCCGGTCAGTTGCGGCTCGAAGCACAGACGCTCGAGCAGGTCCAGCGACAGCTCGAGGCGATCGGCTTCTTCGGCGTCGATGTTGAGGCCGATGTCGTACTGCTTGGCCAGCAAGGTCAGCGACAGCAGGCGCGGGTACAGCTCGTCCATGACGCGCTCGTACTGTGCGCGGCTATAACGCGGATGCAGGGCGGACAGCTTGATCGAGATGCCCGGACCTTCGTAAATCCCACGACCGTGGGACGCCTTGCCGATCGAGTGAATGGCTTGTTCGTACGAGGCCAGGTATTTCTGCGCGTCGTGCTCGGTGAGTGCGGCTTCACCCAGCATGTCGTAGGAGTAGCGGAAGCCCTTGGCTTCGAACTTGCTGGCGTTGGCCAGGGCTTCGGCGATGGTTTCGCCGGTCACGAACTGCTCGCCCATCAGGCGCATGGCCATGTCGACGCCCTTGCGGATCATCGGCTCGCCACTTTTGCCAATGATGCGGCTCAGGGACGAAGTCAGGCCGGCTTCGTTATGGGTCGACACCAGCTTGCCGGTGAGCAACAGGCCCCAGGTGGCGGCGTTGACGAACAGCGACGGGCTGTTGCCCAGGTGCGGCTGCCAGTTGCCGGTGCTGATCTTGTCGCGAATCAGGGCGTCACGGGTACCTTTGTCCGGGATGCGCAGCAACGCTTCGGCCAGGCACATCAGGGCGACGCCTTCCTGGGACGACAGGGAAAATTCCTGCAACAACCCCTGAACGATCCCGGCACGACCACCGGCACTTTTCTGGTTGCGCAGCTTCTCGGCAATCGAGGCCGCCAGCTTGTTGGTGGCGTCGGCCATCGCGACCGGCAGGCGAGCCTGTTCGATCAGCATCGGCACCACTTCCGGCTCAGGGCGACGGTAGGCGGCGGTGATCGAGGCGCGCAGTACCGATTGCGGGAGGATGCTTTCGGCGAATTCGAGGAAGCACTGGTGGGTGTGATCGACATGGACCTCACCGCTGTCGTCCGACTCCCTGGCCGCCAGGCCGTTGAGCTCGTTCAGGGTTGCACCACCCTCGAGTTTTTCCAGGTAATTGAAAATTGCCTGTTTGATCAGCCAGTGCGGCGTGCGATCAATCGAGGTCGCGGCGGCCTTCAGGCGTTCGCGGGTCGGGTCGTCAAGTTTGACCCCAAGGGTGGTGGTAGCCATGTTTTTATCCTCATGTTTGCCACGACCGCGTGGCATCAGCTGGCGCAAGATTAGCCGCGCGCCGAAAGAGGTGCAACCGGGTGCAACCCTTTTTTTGCAGGAATAATGCGCAGCTCGTCAGGAAATAAAATCCGGTACGAACGTCCCGCTCCTGCTTGGTGCTTTTCCTTCTAGCGAATGGCATTCACTGCGCTAAATGGGAGCAAAAAACGCCATCCATCTGCCTAATCAGCGTAGGTGCAACTAATTCGCAAGAAATGGGTTGCACCTTATTTGCTTTGTTGCATAGCATTCGCGCCCCAAGGTGCAACCCTTCTCGGGAAGGTGTACCGGCTGATGGCTTTCCTGGGGAAACATCAGTCATAAATGCGCGGACCTCCGAATCGTCTGTCAAACGTCAACGTTTGCGAGCGGTTCATACGCCGCCGCTACATAAAAACAAAGCCAGGGCGTCACTTTAATGAGCAATCCAACCCTGATCACGTTCGTGATCTACATCGCAGCAATGGTACTGATCGGCTTCATGGCCTATCGCTCCACCAACAACCTTTCCGACTACATTCTGGGCGGTCGCAGCCTGGGCAGCGTTGTCACGGCCTTGTCCGCCGGCGCCTCCGACATGAGTGGCTGGTTGCTGATGGGCCTGCCGGGTGCCATCTACATGTCCGGCCTGTCCGAAAGCTGGATCGCCATCGGCCTGATCGTCGGTGCCTACCTGAACTGGTTGTTCGTTGCCGGCCGTCTGCGTGTGCAGACCGAGCACAACGGCGATGCGCTGACCCTGCCGGACTACTTCTCCAGCCGTTTCGAAGACAAGAGCGGCCTGCTGCGGATCATCTCTGCGATCGTGATCCTGGTGTTCTTCACCATCTACTGCGCCTCCGGCATCGTGGCCGGTGCCCGTCTGTTCGAAAGCACCTTCGGCATGTCCTACGAGACTGCGCTGTGGGCCGGTGCTGCAGCGACGATTGCCTACACCTTCGTGGGCGGTTTCCTGGCGGTGAGCTGGACGGATACCGTCCAGGCCACGCTGATGATCTTCGCCCTGTTGCTGACGCCGATCATCGTGCTGCTGGCCACCGGTGGCGTCGACACCACCTTCCTGGCGATCGAAGCGCAAAACCCCGGCAACTTCGACATGCTGCGAAACACCACCTTCATCGGCATCATTTCGCTGATGGGCTGGGGCCTGGGCTACTTCGGTCAGCCACACATCCTTGCGCGTTTCATGGCGGCGGATTCGGTCAAGTCGATCGCCAATGCCCGCCGCATTTCCATGACCTGGATGATCCTGTGCCTGGGCGGCACCGTGGCGGTCGGTTTCTTCGGCATCGCCTACTTCTCGGCGAACCCTGACATGGCCGGTCCTGTGACCGAGAACCACGAGCGGGTGTTCATCGAGCTGGCAAAGATCCTCTTCAACCCATGGATTGCCGGTGTGCTGCTGTCGGCCATTCTGGCTGCCGTGATGAGCACCCTGAGCTGCCAGCTGCTGGTGTGCTCGAGCGCCCTCACCGAGGACTTCTACAAAACCTTCCTGCGTAAATCGGCTTCCCAGTTGGAGTTGGTCTGGGTCGGTCGCGCCATGGTGCTGCTGGTCGCGCTGGTGGCCATCGCCCTGGCTGCCAACCCGGAAAACCGTGTGCTGGGCCTGGTCAGCTACGCCTGGGCTGGTTTTGGTGCCGCGTTCGGTCCGGTGGTTCTGATCTCCGTGATCTGGAAAGGCATGACCCGCAACGGCGCACTGGCCGGCATCCTGGTCGGCGCGATCACCGTCATCGTGTGGAAACACTTCGAACTGCTGGGCCTGTACGAAATCATCCCTGGTTTCATCTTCGCCAGCCTGGCGATCTACATCGTCAGCAAGATGGGCACGCCGACTCACGGCATGCTGCAGCGCTTCGCGGCTGCCGAGGCGGATTACCGCCTGAACAAGTAACAGGCACGAGCTCAAGCCCCGAGCGTTTGCCGAGCAGGAAAACGGCCCGCTTCCTTTTGGAAGCGGGCCGTTTTTTTGTGTGCGGGAGTGGCGGTTGAAGTTTTTCGAGGCCTGTCTGTAGTTCGTCCTTTCGGGTTTCGAACGAAAAATCTCTATTACAACCGGACCCATCTGTTTTTCCTGTCCCGGCAATCACAGCCGTTTGCACTCATGCAGAATCCCTCGCTTTCATTTTGCAGAGACACATCGGATGTTCGCTCTTGCTAATCAACCGCGCTTCACACTGACCGTGGAGGGCCACTCGCATGAATTCAAGGTGCTTGAGTTCACTGGCAAGGAAGCCATCAGCCAGCCTTTCCGTTTTGACCTGGAGCTGGTCAGTACCCGGCCGGATATCGAGCTTGAAACGGTGCTGCACCGTCAGGCGTTTCTACGATTCGATGTGCGAGGCGCCGGCGTTCACGGTCAGATCTTTCGCGTAGGCCAGGGCGATTCCGGAGGGCGTCTGACGCGCTATCAGGTCAGCCTGGTTCCGCGTCTGGCCTACCTCGATCAACGCATCAATCAGCGGATCTTCCAGCACAAAAGCGTGCCGGCGATCGTGACGCAGATCCTCGAGGAACATGGCATTCTGCGCGACGCGTTCGAGTTCCGGCTTGGCAGTGAATACGCCGCCCGCGAGTATTGCGTGCAATACGCTGAAAGCGACCTCGCGTTCATCCAGCGGCTCTGTGCCGAGGCTGGCATTCACTACCACTTCCAGCACAGCCCCGACGGACACCTGCTGGTGTTTGGTGATGACCAGACGTTTTTCCCCCGTTTGCCGGCATCCACGCCCTATGTGCCCGGCAGTGCGATGGCCGCCGATAGCCCCGCGATCCAGCGCTTCAGCGTGCGCCTGGAGACCCGCGCGACGGAGGTCACCCTGCGTGATTACGACTTCCACAAGCCTCGTTTGCAACTGGAAAGCCGCAGCGACAACCAACAACTGCCGACCCTGGAGCACTACCACTTTCCCGGCCGGTTCACTGACCGGGAGCAGGGCAAGGATCTGGCGCGACGAAGGCTGGAGCGGCATAACGCGGACTACCGCCAGGCTGAAGGTCGCAGTGATGAGCCCGCCCTGGTCACTGGGCATTTCCTGCGCCTGAGCGAACACCCGCGCCAGGCGTGGAATGACTTGTGGCTGATCACGGCCATCGAGCACCGCGGTCGACAGCCGCAGGTGCTGGAAGAGTTGGCTGGCAGTGAAGGGGTGGATGATTTTCAGGGCTATCGCAACACGTTTCTGGCCACACCCTGGGAGGTGTTCTTTCGTCCGCCGGCGATCGGAAAACCCCTGGTGGCGGGTTATCAATCGGCGGTCGTGACCGGCCCTGCGGACAGGGAGATCCACTGCGACGAGTTCGGGCGGGTCAAGGTTCAACTGGCCTGGGACCGTGAGGGTGGGCGCGATGAGCATTCCAGTTGCTGGCTGCGCGTCGCCACGGGCTGGGCCCATGACGATTACGGTCTCGTACTGACGCCCCGGGTGGGCATGGAGGTGCTGGTGGGGTTCGTCGATGGCGACGTCGACAAGCCGATCGTCATGGGGTGCCTGGCCAATGGCGCCAACCCGGCACCCCTGAACCTGCCAGCGGACAGCACCCGGAGCATTTTCCGCAGCCGGAGCAGTCCGGGTGGCCGGGGCAGCAACGAAATCCGCATTGAAGATCGCGCCGGTGCCGAGGAGGTCTATGTGCGGGCCCAGCGAAACTGGACCCAGCATGTGCTGAGCGATCTGAATCTGCAGGTCGACAGCCAGCGCAGTGCGGTGATCGGTGCGAACGATACCCTGCAAGTTCGTGGCGACCGGCACATTCGTATCGACAACCAGACGGTCAAGGCGCGCGGGCAATGGCATGTCGGTGCCGGTCAGCAAGTGGTCATCGACGGCGGCGCCAACGCTACGATTCAGGCCGGCGGGCACTGGATCAATATTGGCCCGGCAGGCATCTTCAGCAGCGTACCGATCCAGCTCGGTGGAGCGCCGATGCCGGCATTGGGCGCCTCGACCGCTCAACGAGCGTTGGTGCCGCTCAGCGCGGCTCAGATCCTGAGCCTGAAAAGCGATGCGCCCTTCTGCGAAGAGTGTGAGCGCTGCAAGGAGGGTGTCTGTGCAGCCTGAACGCCTGTCGCCCTACGATTGGCTGCTGCGTCAGCCGCTTGCGCCAGGCGAGCAGGTGTTCGCGGTTTTCGGCGAGGCCAGTTCCGCCGGGCCGTTCAACGCCTGGTGCCGGTCCAGCCCGGTGCACGCGCCCACCGCTATCTGGGCGGGCACGGCTTATGCCGAGTGGCGCGCGGTGATGCCCTATGTCGCCCTTGTTGATGTCGACGGTGATTTTCTGCAGTGGGTCGCCACGACCACGGCAACCGATTGGGGTTGGCTGCTGGTTTCATCGGTGCCTCAAGAGCAATTGGTCGAGCATCTGCGAAGCCTGACTCAGGTGCTGTTACCTGACGGGAGGGCTGTCTTTTTTCGCTTCTGGGACGGGCGCTACCTGCGCTCGATCATTCAATGCGCCGAGGTTGATGCGCCTGATTTGCTGCCGGCGGTGACGCGTTGCCTGATCAATGGCCAGGCGTTCGAGATCGGTGCAGGCGTGCAGAAAACCCCGCGGGATTTTCCGTGGTGGCAGGTTCCCGAAACGCTGCTGGAACAACTCGGCGAACATTCCAATATGACGTTGCTGAACAACTTGCTGCATTGGTTGAGCGAGGAGCGTCCCGATGTGTTCGAAGGGTTTTCCGAGAGTGTTTTACGGCGCAAGGTTGCGAACTTCCTGGCGCAGCCCGGCCTGCCGCCCGCGCCTGAATCGGCATTGGTGGCGTTTCTCGCAGCGGAGCTGGCCTGATCAGCAGCGGTGGGGCCCGGGCGGCCGTTTCCAGTGGGCATGACCGCTGTGCGACTGCCCGCTCGGCTGCGAAGCCCTGACGTTCGCCGCTGTACGAGGTAAACTCCCCGGCCTTCGCAGGAGCAATCATGAATTATCGTCACGCCTTCCATGCCGGCAATCACGCCGATGTGTTCAAACACCTGACTTTGACCCGCCTCATCGCCCTGATGTCGCGCAAGGAGCAGCCGTTTGCCTATCTCGATACGCACGCCGGTATTGGTCTGTATGACCTGCAAGGCGATCAGGCGAGCCGTACCGGCGAGTACCTGGAAGGCATTGCACGGTTGTGGGGGCAGCCGGACCTGCCGGCGCTGACCGCCGATTACATGAAGGTGCTGCACGACATGAACCCGGATGGCCAGTTGCGCTATTACCCGGGGTCGCCCGAGTTGGCGCGGCGGCTGACACGCCCGCAGGATCGGGTGATGCTCAATGAGAAGCACCCCGAAGACGGTGTGTTGCTCAAGGACAACATGGCCGGCGACCGCCGGGTAAAAGTGCACCTGGGCGAGGGCTGGCATGTGGCGCGCGCGATGTTGCCGGTGCAGGAGAAGCGGGCGGTGATGTTGATCGACCCGCCGTTCGAACAACTGGATGAAATGAAGCGCTGTGCCGCGTCGTTGAAGGAAGCGGTGGGCCGGATGCGCCAGACCGTGGCGGCGATCTGGTACCCGGTGAAGGACCAGCGTCTGTTGCGTCGCTTCTACCAGGACCTGGCGGGCACGGGCGCACCCAAGTTGTTGCGGGTGGAGTTGCTGGTGCATCCGCTGGACACGCCGAACAGCCTGAACGGTTCCGGGTTGGCGATTGCCAATCCACCGTGGGGGCTGGAAGAGGAATTGCGCGAGTTGCTGCCGTGGCTGTCCGAGAAACTGGGGCAGACCCAGGGCGGATGGAAAATGGATTGGTTGATCGCGGAGTAGCGGGCCATCTGCAGGAGCGAGGGTGCTCGTTCCTGCAGGAGCGCGTGGAAGCGGTTTAGATTGGGCAAGTCACGCCGGTGCCGCCAATCCCGCAATAGCCTTCCGGGTTCTTGGCCAGGTACTGCTGGTGGTAGGCCTCGGCGAAGAATACGGTCGGGGCTTCGGCGATTTCGGTGGTGATGGTGCCTTGGCCGGCCTTCGTCAGTTCAGCCTGGAACACGTCTTTGCTGCGTTCGGCGGCGGCGAGTTGAGCCGGGTGGGTGGCGTAGATCACCGAGCGGTACTGGGTGCCGATATCGTTGCCCTGGCGCATGCCCTGAGTCGGGTTATGCAGTTCCCAGAACATCTTCAGCAGCTCCTCGTAGCTGACTTTCTCCGGCTCGTAGACCACCAGCACCACTTCGCTGTGGCCGGTCAGGCCCGAGCAGACTTCCTCGTACGTCGGGTTCGGCGTCAGGCCGCCGGCGTAACCCACCGCCGTGCTGACCACGCCTTCGCGCTGCCAGAAACGACGTTCCGCGCCCCAGAAGCAGCCCAGGCCGAAGATCGCAAACTCGACGTTGCTGGAAAACGGACCCAGCAGCGGCGTGTCGTTGACGAAGTGTTTTTCCGGCAGGGTCATTGGGGTTTCGCGGCCGGGCAGAGCTTGTTCTTTGGTAGGTAGCACGTTTTTGTTCACCAGGATTTCCGAGCGCAAGACCATGATCAGCCCCCTCAGTCAGGTTGAAATGTGAATAAACAGGACGTCAGTTTGCCCGAGAGTCGCGCCGCTGTCAGGCGATAGGGCCACGTGGGTAGCGTTTGAGCTTGTCGATCAGCTCGGAGCCCGGGATCGGCCGGTCGAACAGGTAGCCCTGGCCGACGTCGCAACGATGACGGCGCAGGAACGCCAACTGCTCGGCGGTCTCGATGCCTTCGGCCACGACCTTGAGTTTCAGGTTGTGGGCCATGGCGATCACCGCGGAGGTGATTTCCATGTCGTCCTGGTTGTCCGGGATCTCGTGAATGAAGCTTCGATCGATCTTGATGATGTCGATGGGGAATTTCTTCAAGTAACTGAGCGACGAGTAACCGGTGCCGAAGTCGTCCATGGCCAGGGTCAGGCCCAGGCGCTTGAGCTGGTCGAGCTGCAGGTGGGTGTCTTCGGTGGCTTCCAGCAGCAGGCCTTCGGTCAGTTCCAGTTCCAGCAGGCTGGGCGGCAGCGCCTCTTCCTTGAGGATGTTGGCGATCGAGGACACCAGGTCCGGGTCGGAGAACTGCTTGGGCGACAGGTTGATCGCCACCTGCAGGTTGCCCAGGCCGGCGGCCGTCAGGTCCTTGCTCATGCGGCAGGCCTGGCGGGCAATCCACTTGCCGATGGGGATGATCAGGCCGGTTTCTTCGGCAACGCTGATGAATTGGTCCGGGCGGATCATGCCCTTTTCCGGGTGGTTCCAGCGCAGCAGCGCTTCCATGCCCAGCAGGCGACCGCTGCGCAGGCAGAGCTTGGGCTGGTAGAACACGTCCAGCTCGTTTTGGGTCAGGGCACGACGCAGGTTGTTCTCGACGAACAATTTGTAGCTGGCCTCGGCGTTCAGTGCTTCGGTGAACACCTGCACCTGGTGCTTGCCGTTGGCCTTGGCCTTGTGCAGTGCAAGGCCGGCGTTGCGCATCAGTGTCTGCGGGTCGCGGCCGTGCAAGGGCGCGCAAGCCAGGCCGACAGAACCGGTGACGCTGATCAACTGGTTGTCGACGAACATCGGTTTGTCGAGGGTCGCCAGCAGTTGATTGGCCACTTGCTGGCCCGATGTAAGGTCGGTGTTGTCCAGCAGTACGGCGAATTCGTTACTGGCAAAGCGCGCCAGGCTGCCGCTCGAGGACAGGCTGTTGCGCAGGCGTCGAGCCAGGCTGATCAGCAGCTTGTCGCCGGTCTGGTGGCCGAGGCTGTCGTTGATCCGCTTGAAGTTGTCGATGTCCACCAGCAACAGGCTGATGGGCGTATCGCTGTCCCGAGCGAAGCGTTCATCGAGGTTGCGGATGAAGGCCGGACGGTTGCCCAGGTTGGTCAGGTTGTCGGTGTAGGCCAGGCGTTCGATGCGCTGCTGGGCGAGCTTGGTCTGGGTGATGTCTTCGTAGATGCCGATGTAATGCGTCAGCTCGCGGTTGTCGCCGTACACCTTGGAGATCGACAACTGACCCCAGTAGGGTTCGAGGTTTTTGCGCCGGCTCTTGAACTCGCCCTGCCAACTGTTGCTCTTGGCCAGTGAAGAGGGCGCATCGAACAGCAGTTCACTGAGGTTTTCCAGGGCTGGCAGTTCCGCCAGTCTCTGGCCGTGGACTTCTTCGGTGCTGTACTGGGTGATTGCGGTGAAGCTCGGGTTGACGTACTCCACCACTCCGTCGCAGTTGACCAGCAGAAAGGCGTTGGCGCTCTGCTCGACCGCACGCTGGAACAGGTGCAGGGCGCTGGTCGCGGTGCGACGGTTGTGGTTGTTGATGACCTGGGCGAACTGGTCGGCCAACTCGCCGGCGAAGGCGATTTCGTCGGACTGCCAGGCGCGGGTTTCGCCGGATTGTTCCAGGCAGAGCACGCCGACCACTTGGCCATCGATGCGGATGCTGGCGTCGAGCATCGCGTTCACGTCGCGCTGGCGCAGGGCCTCGGCCATTTCCCGGGTGCGCGGGTCACGAATGGCATTGTGCGCATCGATTGCACGGCTGCCGTGCAGTGCCTCCATGTAGTCGGGGAAGCTGCTGATGTCGATGGCGTCTGGCAGCTCGTAGGTCTGCGTGGTGCGGTGATACGCCGAAATCGGCACCAGCATCGAGCCTTCGAGGTTCCACAGGCTGGCGCAATCGATCTGGTAGATGTCGCAGGCGCTGCGGGTGATCAGTTCGGCGGCTTCCTGAAGGGAGTTGCCGGTGCTGTAGCGCTGGCGTGTCAGCAGCAGGATCAGGTCTTGCTGGGCGCGGACCCGGTCCAGGTGCAGGAGTTGTTCCTGCTGGGCGCGCTGATTGAGCTCCAGGGCGATCTGCAGCCGGCTGTTCTGGGTTTCCAGGTCCACCGCCGGCAGCAGGGGTTCGCCCTCGAAGATGCCGTCGACCACCATCAGGTAGCCGCGCAGCAGGTGTCGATTGTGTTGTTTGTAGGCTTCGCCCAGTTCCAGCAGGCTCAAGGTGCCTGCGGCGGTGTGCAGGGTGTAGCGGACCAGGTAATGCGTGTTGTTGGCGAGTTGCTGCTGGATGGCGTCATGCAACTGATAGCGCGCCTCCGGCTCCATCAGGCTGGCGTAGGGGGATCCGACCAGAGCGCACAGTTCCACCGCCGGAAGGCCGAACTGTCGCTCGCAATTGGGATCGAGGAACAGCAGTGCCCAGCTTGGTTCATTCAGCCGCTCGAAACGCAGCATGCCGAGCCGCGAGGGCACCGGTAACTGCGTCACTACCTCGGCCACCATACGGCTGGCGGCATCGGGTTGGCTTTTCATGGAAGGAAACTCGCTTCGAATGTGCTGATCGCGCCGGGCTCTCGCCCTCTTTACTGTTGCCTGCGGCAAGGTTGCATCATTGCGACACTGACTGACAAGAGACATGAAGGCCAAGTGCTATAAGAATATGTCGGCAGAGACGCAGATTTCTTCAGTTGGCTGTGAAAACCGGTGCATTTGACCATTCCCACATTAACGCAACGTGATGTTCAGGGTTTGCACCGGCCTGCCGCATCGATCGTGGTAAGTCACGCGAAGCTGTCCGGACTCGACCAGCAGATGGGCGAAGTTGTCCTGACTGATCACGGCGCTGGTCAATTGATGCCGGTAGTCGCCAGCGGGCGTTCGGGCCAGTGGTTGGTCGAGCATGAACGTGGACGTCCTGGCATAGGGCAACAACCGGCTGTTGCACAGCGGCGATGAGACGATGGTGTGGACTTCGAAGTGAGGGTCTTCGCTGTGCGTCAGCCGGCTGGTCAGCGAACCGTGGACATCGCCGCAGACGAAGAAGACATTTTTGACCCGGTGTGTGCGAATGGTCTCCAGCAACCGTAGTCGTTGCTCCGGGAATCCTTTCCAGGCGTCTTCACCCAGTTTTCTGCGGTCGGGATAGAACATCACGCTGGTGACCACGAATTTGACCCGCGCCGGGCTGTGGATCAACCAGTTGCACAAGGCGTGCTCCTGCTCTTCGTCGAGGATGCGCCGGTTGCCGGCGGTCAGGTTGCGCCGGGTTCGGCTGTCGGTGACGAACCATTCGATATCACCGTTGGCAAACTGGTACCAGTAGCGCTCCAGTCGGTGATTGATCCTTCCATCCGCAAGCAGTTCATGGGCCGGGCTGTGGCTGGCCTGGTACAACTCGTACGCGGCGATCGCGTTGTTGTACAGGTGATCGTCGTACCGGCCTTTGTTGGCTGGCCAGTTGTCTTCGATTTCGTGGTCGTCGAGGATCATGTAGGTGGGGATGCCGGACATCAGCCTGGCAATGTGCGGTTGGGAAAAGGCCGTGCGGTACTTGCTCAGTATTTCCTTGTATTCGCGGTCAGGCGCAATGATGTTCAGGTCGTCGATGTAGACCTGGTCGCCGGTCATCATCAGCGCATTGATCGGCGTGGTGCTGCGCTGCGCCAGGTCGTTGATCGAGGCGAAGATCCGGTCACCCCGATGCGGCAGCGAAGGTATGCCGGCGGTCATCCGCAGGTAACGGCACGAACCCACGATATACCCCCTCGGTACGGTGGTGCTGCCTGAGTGGGTACTGAAACGATAGATTTCCCTCGGCCATTGCAGGGGCAGTTCCCGGATCGACTCCACGGTGTGCACCGGGCTCGTCGGGCTGAACCAGCCCGCCTGGTACTCGTAGGCGGTATTGGCGGCGAGCTGGTCCAGGATCATGACGTCGCACATGTCACGCCTCTTCGTCAGTTGGCTGAACACGCCGCTGGACCAGCGAAGCTCACCGCTGCGTCGATAACGCAGGCCGGCAAATACCGGGGCGTTGCCGGATTCACCGCGCAGGAAAATCCGCGCGTGATGGGGCGTCGTGTGGCCAATGATCGGGCCGACGGTGGGTTTGGACAGGTGCGGATTCATTCGAAGCAGTACTCGCTGGGCCAGTGGACTGTCAGGTGCGCTGCGGTGAGCGCGTCTGGCCCCCAGACTAGAGATTGGCTCGCAAGAAATACCGACGTGAAGTGGACGGGTGATGTGGGTGATGTAAGCCGCGTGTGTAGGACATGGCGCCCTATGTTCGCCGCCCTCGGTAGGAGCACGCTGGCTCGCGTGGGGCTGGACGTTTTTTGCGAGTAAGTCCGCTCCTGCAGATAGCTGAGGGAAATCCAGGGCAAAAAAAGCCCCGCCAAATTGACGGGGTTGAGGTACGAGCGTGGCGCTCGAAAAACAGCGAACGCGACAGGCCCTCCGGTGACGGAGGGCCTGACGGTGTTACAGCAGGATGGTGCGGATGTCCGCCAGCAGGTCGCTCAGGCGCTTGGTGAAGCGCGCGGCCGCAGCGCCGTTGATCACGCGGTGATCGTAGGACAGCGACAGAGGCAGCATCAGCTTCGGCTGGAAGGCTTTGCCGTCCCAGACTGGCTGGATGGTTGCCTTGGAAACACCGAGGATCGCCACTTCCGGCGCGTTGACGATCGGCGTGAAGCCGGTGCCGCCAATGTGGCCGAGGCTGGAAATGGTGAAGCAGGCACCTTGCATCTCATCCGACGAGAGCTTCTTGGTCCGGGCTTTCTCAGCCAGGGAAGCGGCCTCGGCGGCCAGTTGCAGCAGGCTCTTCTGGTCGACGTTCTTGATGACCGGTACCAGCAGGCCATCCGGGGTGTCGACGGCGAAGCCGATGTTCACGTATTTCTTGCGGATGATCGCCTTACCGCTCGGTGCCAGCGAGCTGTTGAAGTCCGGCAGTTCCTTGAGCAGGTGAGCGCAGGACTTGAGCAGCAGCGGCAGGATGGTCAGCTTGACGCCGGCCTTCTCTGCGACGGCTTTCTGGGCGTTACGGAACGCTTCGAGCTCGGTGATATCCGCCGAGTCGAATTGCGTCACGTGCGGCACGTTGAGCCAGCTGCGGTGCAGGTTGGCGGCGCCGACCTGCATCAGGCGGGTCATCGGCACTTCTTCGATTTCACCGAAGCGGCTGAAGTCCACGACCGGGATTGGCGGAATGCCCGCGCCGCCGGTGGCGCCGGCAGCAGCGGCCGGTGCTTCCTTGGCCTTCTGCATCATGGTCTTGACGTAAGCCTGCACGTCTTCCTTGAGGATGCGACCGTGCGGACCGCTGGCGCCGACAGCGCTCAACTCGACGCCGAACTCACGAGCCAGTTGACGCACGGCCGGGCCGGCGTGAACTTTGGCGCCGGGCTTGGCAGGCGCAGCAGCGGGAGCGGCCGCCACAGGTGCGGCAGCAGGAGCAGCGGCGGCAGCTGTCGGTGCAGGCGCGCTCGGAGCGGCAGCGGCCGGAGCGGGAGCGGCGGCCGGCGCGGCGCCTTTGACCTTGAGCTTGAGGATCAGGTCGCCCGTGCCAACTTCGTCATCCAGCTTGATGGAAACGCTTTCCACCACGCCAGCGGCAGGCGATGGAATTTCCATGCTCGCCTTGTCCGATTCCAGGGTGATCAGCGACTGGTCGGCTTCGACGCTGTCGCCGGCCTTGACCAGCACTTCGATGATCTTGGCCTTGCCCGCCGAACCGATGTCCGGCACATGGATGTCCTGAACGCTGTCGGCAACCGGAGCGGCCGGAGCGGCAGCGGCAGGTGCCGGAGCTGCGGCCGCCGGGGCAGCAGCCTGGGCTGGCGCGGCCGCAGCAGGCGCCGCAGCACCCGCCACTTCCAGGTCCAGAATCAGGTCACCGGTGCCGACTTCGTCGTTGAGCTTGACGCTGATGGCCTTGACCACGCCAGCGGCAGGCGATGGAATCTCCATGCTCGCCTTGTCGGATTCCAGGGTGATCAGCGACTGGTCCGCCTCGACGGTGTCGCCGACCTTGACCTGGATCTCGATGATCTGGGCCTTGCCCGACGAGCCGATGTCCGGCACGTGCACCTGCTGGACCGAAGCGGCCGCTGGTGCAGCGGCAGGAGCAGCCGGTGCTGGAGCCGCGGCCGGTTTTTCCTCGGCTTTTGCTGCCGGTGCGGCGGCAGGCGCCGGGGCAGCGGCACCTTCGACTTCCAGCTCCAGCAGTTCGTCGCCTTCTTTCAGGCGATCGCCCAGCTTCACTTTCAGGCTCTTGATGATACCGGCCTTCGGCGCAGGCACTTCCATGCTCGCCTTGTCCGACTCCAGCGTCAGGATGCTCTGGTCGGCTTCGATACGGTCGCCGACCTTCACAAACAGTTCAATTACTTCACCTTCACCGCTGCCGATGTCAGGTACGCGAATGAGTTCGCTCACGGAATCTCTCCTCAGCAGTCCAGTGGGTTGCGTTTTTCCGGGTCGATCCCGAACTTGGTGATGGCTTCAGACACCACTTTAGGTTCGATATCACCACGGTCAGCCAGTGCTTCAAGGGCTGCCAACACCACGAAATGACGGTCGACTTCGAAGAAATGACGCAGTTTCTTGCGGCTGTCGCTGCGACCGAAGCCGTCGGTGCCCAGGACTTTGAATTCCTTGGACGGCACCCACTGACGGATCTGCTCGGCGAACAGTTTCATGTAGTCGGTGGAGGCGATGACCGGACCTTTACGGCCGTTCAGGCACTCTTCGACGTAGCTCAGCTTGGGCTTCTGGCCCGGGTGCAGGCGGTTGGTGCGCTCGACGGCCAGGCCATCGCGACGCAGTTCGTTGAAGCTGGTCACGCTCCAGACGTCGGCGCCGACGTTGAACTCTTCGCGCAGGATCTTCGCCGCTTCACGGACTTCACGCAGGATGGTGCCGGAGCCCATCAGCTGAACGTGGTGCGCCGCATCGCGGGTGTCTTCTTCAAGCAGGTACATGCCCTTCTTGATGCCTTCCTCGGCACCGGCCGGCATGGCTGGCTGCTGGTAGGACTCGTTCATCACGGTGATGTAGTAGAAGACGTCCTGTTGCTCTTCTGTCATCTTCTTCATGCCGTCCTGGATGATCACCGCCAGCTCGTAGCCGTAGGTTGGATCATAGGTGCGGCAGTTCGGGATGGTGGCAGCCAGCAGGTGGCTGTGACCGTCTTCGTGCTGCAGGCCTTCACCGTTGAGGGTGGTGCGGCCGGCGGTGCCGCCGATCAGGAAACCACGGGTGCGGCTGTCGCCAGCGGCCCAGGCCAGGTCGCCGATACGCTGGAAGCCGAACATCGAGTAGAAGATGTAGAACGGCAGCATCGGCTGGTTGTGGCTGGAGTACGAAGTACCGGCAGCGATGAAGGAGCTCATGGCGCCCGCTTCGTTGATGCCCTCTTCGAGGATCTGGCCCTTCTTGTCTTCCTTGTAGAACATCACCTGGTCTTTATCGACTGGCTCGTAGAGCTGGCCGACGGACGAGTAGATGCCCAACTGGCGGAACATGCCTTCCATACCGAAGGTACGGGCTTCGTCCGGGATGATCGGGACGATGCGCGGGCCGATTTCCTTGTCCTTGACCAATTGCGCGAGGATCCGCACGAAGGCCATGGTGGTGGAGATTTCACGGTCGCCGGAGCCGTCGAGGATTGCCTTGAGGGTATCCAGGTCCGGCGTCGGTACGCTGAAGCTCTGCGCACGGCGCTGTGGCACGAAACCGCCCAGTGCGGCGCGACGCTCGCTCAGGTAACGGGCTTCGGCGCTGTTCGGCTCGGGCTTGAAGAACGGCAGGTTCTCCAGCTCTTCGTCCTTGACCGGAATGTCGAAGCGGTCGCGGAACAACTTCAGGCTGTCGACATCGACTTTCTTGGTGTTGTGCGCGGTGTTTTTCGCTTCGCCGGCACCGGTGCCATAACCCTTGATGGTCTTGGCCAGGATGACGGTAGGCTGGTCTTTGTGGTTGACCGCCTGGTGGTACGCCGCGTAGACCTTGTACGGGTCGTGGCCACCACGGTTGAGCTTCCAGATCTCGTCGTCGGACAGGTCGGCAACCATCGCCTTGAGTTCTGGCGTGTTGAAGAAGTGTTCACGCACGAACGCGCCGTCTTTGGCTTTGTAGTTCTGGTACTCGCCGTCGATGACTTCGTCCATGCGGCGTTGCAGGATGCCGTCGACGTCCTTGGCCAGCAGTGGGTCCCAGAAACGGCCCCAGATGACTTTGGAAACGTTCCACTGAGCACCGCGGAACACGCCTTCGAGTTCCTGGATGATCTTGCCGTTGCCGCGAACCGGGCCGTCGAGGCGCTGCAGGTTGCAGTTGATGACGAAGATCAGGTTGTCGAGCTTCTCGCGGCCAGCCAGCGAGATCGCGCCCAGGGATTCCGGCTCGTCGCACTCGCCGTCGCCCAGGAAGCACCAGACCTTCTGCTTGCCGGCAGGGATGAAGCCGCGGGCTTCCAGGTACTTCATGAAGCGCGCCTGGTAGATCGCCTGGATCGGACCCAGACCCATGGATACGGTCGGGAACTGCCAGAAGTCAGGCATCAGCCAAGGGTGCGGGTAGGACGACAGGCCCTGACCGTCCACTTCCTGGCGGAAGTTGTTCATCTGCTCTTCGCTGATGCGGCCTTCCATGAAGGCGCGGGCGTAGACGCCTGGCGAGGTGTGGCCCTGGAAGTAGATCAGGTCGCCGCCGTGTTCGTCGGTCGGGGCCTGGAAGAAGTAGTTGAAGCCGATGTCGTACAGGGTGGCGCTGGAGGCGAAGCTGGAGATGTGACCGCCCAGGTCAGAATCTTTCAGGTTCGTACGCATCACCATGGCCATCGCGTTCCAGCGTACCAGCGAGCGAATGCGGCGTTCCATGAACAGGTCGCCAGGCATGCGTGCTTCGTGGGTAACGGGGATGGTGTTGCGGTATGGCGTGGTGATGGCGTAAGGCAATTGCGAACCGCTGCGGGTTGCGAGTTCGCCCATACGGGTCATCAGATAGTGAGCACGGTCTTCGCCTTCTTTGTCGAGAACCGATTCCAGGGCGTCCAGCCATTCCTGGGTTTCGACGGGATCGAGGTCTTGCATGGCTTGCTCCAGGGCGGAAAGGCTACCAGAATCGGTTGCCTGAGTGAGCGACTGGCCTTGTGGGCAGACGTTATGAATTCTTGGATTGCCGAGAGGTAGGTTCCGGCGGCGTGTAGTTTTACTACAAATCATCGGGCATTTCAGCTATCCGAATGTATATACGAGTAGTAAAACTACAGGTGAGCGGCTTGTGGCCTCCGGCTGCGTTGTGAGAATAATCGTTAAGGTTGGTCTTTTGCCAACCAAAAAAGGTGAAAGCTTGATGCTGACTGCCAAAAATGAAGAGATTTCAGCTATTTCTAACCTTTGTTCGACAGTCGATCAGGTAGTGCGAACTGAAAAATCACTACATGCAGCCTTCCACACGCCGATCAAGGATAGACCATGAGCCTGCCTTCGCTTGCCGAACTTCCCGGCATTCTCCTGCCGTTTGTCACCCGTGCCGAGCAGTCGTTCCGCGCGGCTGTCGAGGCGCTCGAGGACGACCATGGCCTGGCCGGCTGGACCGCCGAACGCTGGGCACAATTTGCCCGCGTCTCCGCTGCCAGCGATTTCGTCATTGAACAGAGTGTTCGTGACCCTTTGATGTTGCTGGCGCTGGTGCAGTCCGGTGAGCTGGATCGCCCTTACGCCCCCGGCGAGTTGTGCGCCCAGATTGCGGCGGCGGTGAATGCCGCGCAAACCGAAGATGAACTCGGTCGTGCCCTGCGTCGCCAGCGTACCCGTCATCAGGTGCGGATCATCTGGCGCGACCTGACCCGTCAGGCCGACCTGGTCCAGACCTGCCGCGATCTGTCGGACATGGCCGATGCGAGCATCGACCAGGCCTACCAGTGGTTGTACACGCGGCATTGCGAGCAATTCGGCGTGCCCACCGGCCGGCGCAGCGGTGAACCGCAGCAGATGGTCATTCTCGGCATGGGCAAGCTGGGCGCGGTCGAGTTGAACCTGTCGTCGGACATCGACCTGATCTTCGCCTATCCCGAGGGCGGCGAAACCGTCGGGGTGAAACGCTCGCTGGATAACCAGGAATTCTTCATCCGTCTCGGCCAGCGCCTGATCAAGGCGCTGGACCCGATGACCGTCGACGGTTTTGTGTTCCGCGTCGACATGCGCTTGCGACCTTACGGCTCGTCGGGCGCCCTGGTGCTCAGCTTCAATGCGCTGGAACAGTATTACCAGGACCAAGGGCGTGACTGGGAACGCTACGCGATGATCAAGTCGCGGGTGGTGGCGGGCGATCAGGTCAGCGGTGCGCAATTGCAGGAAATGCTGCGCCCGTTCGTGTATCGGCGCTACCTGGACTTCTCCGCCATCGAAGCGCTGCGCACCATGAAGCAGCTGATTCAGCAGGAAGTGCGGCGCAAGGGCATGGCCGACAACATCAAGCTTGGCTCCGGCGGTATCCGTGAAGTGGAGTTCATCGCCCAGGCGTTTCAGTTGATCCACGGCGGTCGCGACCTGAGCCTGCAACAACGTCCTCTATTAAAGGTGCTGGGCACGCTCGAAGGTCAGGGCTACCTGCCGCCTGCCGTGGTCAGCGAACTGCGCGAAGGTTACGAATTCCTGCGCTACACCGAGCATGCGATCCAGGCGATTGCCGACCGCCAGACCCAGATGCTGCCGGACTGTGCGCAGGATCAGGCGCGAATTGCCTTCATGTTGGGTTTCGATGATTGGGCAGCGTTTCATGAGCGGCTGATGTACTGGCGCGGCCGGGTCGCCTGGCACTTCGGCCAGGTGATCGCCGATCCCGATGAAGACGCGGGTGCCGAAAGCGAAGTGGTGGTCGGCGGCGAATGGCTGCCGCTGTGGGAGGAGGCGCAGGACGAAGAAGCCGCCTGCCGCCAGTTGCAGGAGGGCGGTTTCAGCGATGCCGGCAAAGCCCTGAAAGCCTTGGCGGCGCTGCGCGGCAGCCCGCAACTGCGCGCAATGCAGCGTTTGGGGCGTGAGCGCCTGGATGCGTTCATTCCGCGGCTGCTGGCGCAGGCGGTGGAGCACAGCAATCCCGATCTGGTGCTGGAGCGTGTGTTGCCATTGGTGGAAGCGGTGGCCCGGCGTTCCGCGTACCTGGTGCTGCTGACCGAAAATCCCGGCGCGTTACGGCGTCTGCTGACCTTGTGCGCCGCGAGCCCGTGGATCGCCGAGCAGATCACCCGTTTCCCGCTGCTGCTCGACGAATTGCTCAACGAAGGCCGACTGTTCAAGCCGCCGTTGGCGCCGGAGCTGGCCGCCGAATTGCGCGAGCGTCTGACACGAATCCCCGAAGATGACCTCGAGCAGCAGATGGAGGCGCTGCGCCATTTCAAGCTGGCGCACCGCTTGCGGGTTGCCGCGTCGGAAATCGCCGGCCACCTGCCGTTGATGAAGGTCAGCGATTACCTGACCTGGCTGGCCGAGGCGATTCTCGAGCAAGTGCTGGCCCTGGCCTGGCGCCAGACGGTGGCCAAGTACGGCACGCCGTTGCGCAACGACGGGACGTTGTGCGACCCGGGCTTCATTATTGTCGGTTATGGGAAAGTCGGCGGCCTGGAATTGGGGCATGGTTCCGACCTGGATCTGGTGTTCATTCACGATGGCGATCCGCAGGCGGAGACCGACGGCCCGAAATCCATCGACGGCGCGCAGTTCTTCACCCGGCTGGGGCAGCGGATCATTCATTTGCTCACGGCCCAGACCAACTCCGGCCAGTTGTATGAGGTGGACATGCGCCTGCGGCCATCCGGAGCGTCGGGGTTGCTGGTGAGTTCGCTGGGGGCGTTTGCCCGCTATCAGGAAAACGAAGCCTGGACCTGGGAGCATCAGGCCCTGGTGCGGGCGCGGGTGCTGGTGGGCAGCCAGGACGTCGGCCAGGCGTTCGAGCAGGTCAGGGCAGCTATCCTGGGCAAGGCGCGGGATCTTGCGACCCTGCGCCAGGAGGTCAGCGAGATGCGCGCCAAGATGCGCGACAACCTTGGCAGCAAGAGCACGGCGGCCGGTACTGCGGCGAATGCCTTCGAGGCCACGGCACCGTTCGATCTCAAGCAGGACGCCGGAGGTATCGTCGATATTGAATTTATGGTGCAATACGCCGCCCTGGCGTGGTCCGAGACACACCCGCCATTGCTGCGCTGGACGGACAATATCCGCATTCTGGAAGAGCTGGAACACGAAGGGCTGATGCCCGTCGAAGACGCCAGCCTGTTGCGCGAGGCCTATAAAGCCTACCGTTCCGCCGCGCACCGGCAAGCCTTGCAGAAGGACCCGGGGGTCATACCCGGCGATCAGTTCGTGGACGAACGGCGACAGGTCATGAGGATCTGGCGTGATCTGGGGCTAAGCTGAAAAGCGCCAGTCGGGGCGATGATATTCAAATGTGGGGGCGAGCCTGCTCGCGATAGCGGAGTGACAGTCGACAGCAATGTTGAAGGTAATGACCCATCGCAAGCCCGCTTGCCCCTGCAGAGATTCACGAGGCGGGGAGGCGTATGCCTCCCCGGTTCGTTTTTGGAAACCACATGAAAATTCTGATCGTTGGGCCCAGTTGGGTCGGTGACATGGTGATGGCGCAGACACTGTTTCAGTGTCTCAGGCAGCGTCACCCGCAATGCGAGATCGACGTCCTGGCCCCCGAATGGAGCCGGCCGATTCTCGAGCGCATGCCCGAAGTACGCCAGGCCTTGAGCTTTCCGCTCGGTCACGGTGTACTGGAGCTGGCGACCCGCCGGCGCATCGGTAAATCCCTGGCCGGCCAGTACGACCAGGCGATCCTGTTGCCCAACTCGCTGAAATCGGCGCTGGTGCCGTTTTTCGCCGGCATCCCCAAGCGGACCGGCTGGCGCGGCGAGTTCCGCTACGGCCTGCTCAATGATGTGCGCACGCTGGACAAGGCGCGTTACCCGCTGATGATCGAGCGCTTCATGGCGTTGGCCTACGAGCCTGGCCTTGAACTGCCCCGGCCTTATCCGCGCCCGGCCTTGCAGATCGATCCGGTGACCCGCGAAGCGGCGCTGGCCAAGTTCGGCCTGGTTCTCGACCGTCCGGTGTTGGCGCTGTGTCCGGGCGCCGAGTTCGGCGAATCCAAACGCTGGCCGTCCGAGCATTACGCCAAGGTGGCCGAAGCGAAGATTCGCGAAGGCTGGCAAGTCTGGCTGTTCGGTTCGAAGAACGATCATTCGGTGGGCGAAGACATCCGCGCCCGACTGATTCCCGGCTTGCGCGAGGAGTCGGTGAACCTCAGCGGCGGTACTTCCCTGGCCGAGGCGATCGACCTGTTGTCCTGCGCGGACTCGGTGGTGTCCAACGATTCTGGCCTGATGCACGTTGCGGCAGCGCTCAACCGTCCGCTGGTGGCGGTCTACGGTTCGACTTCGCCGGGTTTCACTCCGCCGCTGGCCGAGCACGTCGAGATCGTGCGCCTGGGCATCGAATGCAGCCCGTGCTTCGATCGCACGTGCCGTTTCGGTCATTACAACTGCCTGCGCCAGCTCATGCCGCAAGCGGTGAACGAAGCCTTGCAGCGGTTGCAGGGCACTGCGGTCGAGGTTCAATAGTTTGCGGGTTCTGCTGATCAAGACTTCTTCGCTGGGCGACGTGATCCATGCGTTGCCGGCGCTGACCGACGCGGCCCGGGCCATTCCCGGCATCCAGTTCGACTGGGTGGTGGAAGAGGGCTTCGCCGAGATCCCGACCTGGCACCCCGCCGTGGGCAAGGTCATTCCCGTGGCGATCCGCCGTTGGCGCAAGAACCTCTGGCAAACCATCAAGAGTGGCGAGTGGAAGCGCTTCAAGCAAAGCGTTCGTGCCACGAAATACGACCTGGTGATCGATGCGCAGGGCCTGTTGAAAAGCGCCTGGCTGACCCGATACATCAAGGCGCCGGTGGCGGGCCTGGACAAGAACTCGGCACGGGAACCGATCGCGGCGCGTTTCTACGACCGACGCCTGGCGGTTGCCCGCGGCCAGCATGCCGTGGAGCGCGTGCGGCAGTTGTTCGCCATCGCCCTGGGTTATGACCTGCCCAAGGGCCTGGGCGACTACGGCCTGAATGTCGAGCGTCTGGTGGAATTGCCGCGCCGGAATCCCTACGTGCTGTTCCTGCATGGCACCACCTGGGACACCAAGCATTGGCCCGAAGCCTACTGGCGCGAGCTGGCCGAACGGGTCGGCTACCTGGGCGTCGGCGTGAAGCTGGCGTGGGGCAACCCGGCGGAAAAAGCCCGGGCCGAGCGCATCGCCCGTGACATGCGTCACGTCGAAGTGCTGCCCAGGCTGAATTTGGCAGGGGTCGGCAAGGTCTTGGCCGGCGCGCAAGCCTGCGTGGCGGTGGACACCGGCCTCGGTCACCTCGCCGCCGCGCTCGACGTGCCGACGCTGTCGCTGTTCGGCCCGACCAACCCGGGGCTTACCGGTGCCTATGGCAAGTCGCAGATCCACATCGCCAGCGATTTCCCCTGCGCGCCGTGCCTGCAAAAGAAATGCACCTATCAACCCACGGCCGAAGATGCCCGACGGTTTGACCTCAAGCGCGAGTGGCCGTTGTGCTTCACGCGGCTCAACCCCGAGCGAGTCGCGGTGCGGTTGAGCACGTTGTTACTGGCTGAGGAGCTGCGCTGATGCAACTGGCATTCGTCCTGTACAAGTACTTTCCATTCGGCGGCCTGCAGCGTGATTTCATGCGCATCGCCCTGGAATGCCAGCAGCGTGGCCATCAGATCCGCGTCTATACGCTGATCTGGGAGGGCGATGTTCCGCCCGGTTTCGAGGTGTTGGTGGCGCCGGTCAAGGCGTTCTTCAATCATCGGCGCAACGAAAAACTCAGCGAGTGGATGGAAGCGGATCTGGCCAGGCGTCCGGTGGATCGTCTGATCGGCTTCAACAAGATGCCGGGCCTGGACGTCTACTACGCCGCCGACGGCTGTTTCGAGGACAAGGCGCAGAACCTGCGCAATTCGCTGTACCGGCGTTGGGGTCGCTACCGGCACTTCGCCGAATACGAGCGTGCCGTATTCGCCAGAGATGCCAAGACGCAAGTGCTGATGATTTCCGAGGTTCAGCAGCCGTTGTTCATCAAGCATTACGGCACGCCGCTGGAACGTTTTCATCTGCTGCCGCCGGGGATCTCCCAGGACCGCCGAGCGCCGCCGAACGCCGCCGAGATCCGCGCCGATTTCCGTCGCGAATTCAACCTCAAGGACGATGACCTGCTGCTGGTACAGATCGGTTCCGGGTTCAAGACCAAGGGCGTGGATCGCAGCCTCAAAGCGCTGGCCGCATTGCCCGCTGATCTGAAGAAGCGCACCCGGCTGTTTGTAATTGGCCAGGATGACCCCAAATTGTTCCAGATGCAGAGTGCCACGCTGGGGCTGGGCGATCACGTGACGTTCCTCAAGGGGCGCAGCGATATCCCGCGTTTCCTGCTCGGCGCCGACCTGCTGATCCACCCGGCCTATAACGAAAACACCGGGACCGTCCTGCTCGAAGCGCTGGTGGCCGGTTTGCCGGTGCTGGTGAGCGCGGTCTGTGGTTATGCCCATTACATTGCCGAGGCCGATGCCGGCCTGGTGCTGGATGAGCCGTTCGACCAGGGGCAGTTGACGCAGTACCTGACCGGGATGCTGAGCGACGCACCTGCACGGGCGGCCTGGCGCCGCAATGGTCTGGCCTTCGCTGAAACGGCCGACCTCTACAGCATGCCGCAGCACGCGGCGGATGTGATTCTGGCGGAGCACGCTTAATGAAGTTGATGCTGGCTGAACCGTTCAAGAGCCTCTGGGCCGGACGCGACCCGTTCACCGAGGTCGAAGGGCTTCAGGGGGAGGTGTACCGCGAGCTTGAAGCGCGACGCACATTGCGTACCGAAGTGGACGGCAACGGTTTTTTCGTGAAGATCCACCGAGGCATCGGCTGGGGCGAGATCTTCAAGAACCTGCTGACCGCCAAGTTGCCGGTGCTCGGTGCCGGGCAGGAGTGGCAGGCCATTCAACGCCTGCAGGAAGTCGGCGTGCCCACCATGACCGCCGTGGCGTATGGCGAGAAGGGCCGTAACCCGGCGGACCAGCACTCGTTCATCGTCACCGAAGAACTGGCGCCGACGATCAGCCTCGAAGACTACAGCATCGACTGGGTCAGGCAGCCACCGCCGCCCAGGCTCAAGCGCGCGCTGATCGCCGAGGTCGCGCGCATGACCGGCATGATGCATCGCGCCGGGGTCAATCACCGCGACTGCTACATCTGTCACTTCCTGTTGCACACCGACAAACCGGTGACGCCTGACGACTTCAAGCTGTCGGTGATCGACCTGCACCGGGCCCAGACCCGCCCGGCAATCACTCAGCGCTGGCGCAACAAGGATCTGGCGGCGCTGTATTTCTCGGCCCTGGACATCGGCCTGACCCGGCGCGACAAACTGCGTTTTCTCAAGGGCTATTTCCAGCAGCCGCTGCGCCAGATCCTGGCTGAAGAGGCCGCCCTGCTGGCCTGGCTCGACGGCAAGGCCAACAAGCTCTATGAGCGTAAGCAGCGCTACGGGGATGCACTCTGATGTCGGGCTGGAAACTCGATCCTGCTTACAGCGAACTGGCCGAGGATTTCGGCAGCCTGGAAGCGGTGTTCGCCCTCAAGGGCGAGCAGTTGACCCGCGACCCGTTGTCCGAAGTGATCCGCGTCCAGCGCGATGGCGTCAACTATTACGTCAAGCGCTACGTGGGCGCTGGCAAGGGTTTGCGCCGTTACCTGGGCAAGCCACGGGTGAAAATGGAATGGCAGAACCTCAAGCGTTTTGCCAAGTGGGGCATTCCCACGGCCGAGGTCGTGGCCTGGGGGCTTGAGCGGCGCGGCGCGGCTTATGACCGCGGGGCGATGATCACCCTGGAGCTGCCGCACACCGAAGACCTGAATGCCCTGGCCGAGCGGCAGGATCCGAAGCTCAAGGATCGGGCCTGGGTCGATGGCATCAGCCGCCAGTTGGCCGCCTACACCCGGACCATGCATGACAACCGCTTTACCCACAACGATCTGAAGTGGCGCAACCTGCTGGTCGATGACGAGGGGCGACTGTTCCTGATCGATTGCCCCAATGGGGATTTCTGGCGCGGCTTCTGGCTCAAGTACCGGATCTCAAAGGACCTGGCCTGTCTCGACAAGGTTGCCAAGTATCATCTTTCGGCCACCCAACGCCTGCGCTTCTACCTGCAATACCGTCAGCGGACGCGGCTCAATGCGGCCGATAAAAAACGTATCCGGCACGTGGTGAGATTTTTCGAGGGACGCGAATGACTGATTTTCTGGCCGCTGAAGACCGTGCGCTCCTGGAGCGCCACGGCCTCGGCACCTTCGATGCACTGTGGGCCAAGCAGCTTGAAGCGGTAGATGAACCCAACACCGCGCGCGGCGGCTGGAGCAGTGTGTTTCGCCTGGATCTCGAAGGTCACGGCTTTTACCTCAAGCGCCAAAGCAATTATCAGATGCACACATTGCACGCGCCATTTGGTGAGCCGAGTTTTGCCCGGGAATTTCGCAATATCAGTCGTTATGAAAAGCTCGGCATCCCGGCACTGAAGGCGGCGTTCTTCGGTGAGCGCAAGGTCGATGGCGATGTTCGGGCGGTACTGCTGACCCGTGCACTGGACGGCTGGGATGACCTGGACTCGCTGTTGCAGCGTTGGCCGGACCTCAGCCCGGCGCAGCACTCGGCCATTCTCAAGGCCTGCGGGCAACTCGCCCGACGCCTGCACGCTGCACGTCAGGTTCACGGCTGCTTCTACCCCAAGCACATTTTTCTCCAGGCCACGGGCGACGGTTACAGTGCCCAGTTGATCGACCTGGAAAAAACCCGTCCGCTGCTGTTCGGCCAGCGTGACCGGGTCAAGGACCTGGAGCCGTTGACGCGGCGGGCGCGGGAGTGGAGTGAAGCGCATTTGCGCGAATTGTTGGCCGCTTACCTGGATCAACCGCAGGACAGCTCGCTGATCGACAGCTGGCTGACGCGCCTGACCGCGCGGCGCAGCTACAAGAGGGCGGGCTGATGCGTTTGTCTGAACTGAAATCCGCCGGTCGCCAGCCGCACCTGCCGCTGAGCCTGACGCTGGCGGATGCCGCCGGGCCGGCCGAATTGCAGCTGCTGAGTCTGTTGCGGGTGTTGCCGGGCCAGCGCTACGTCGGTGCCGGCGTCTGGCGTGGCCGTCCGGTACTGGCCAAGTTGTTGGTGGGCGGCAAGGCGGCACGGCATTTTCAGCGTGAGCGCGACGGCGTGCGTTTGCTGGCCGCCCAGGGGCTGACCACGCCACAGTTGCTGGCCGATGGCCTGAAAGAGGGCGAGGGTGGCTGGCTGCTGTTCGATTTCCTCGAGGGGGCCGAAAGCCTGGGCGATGCCTGGAACAAGGTGGAGCACCTGCCGGCCCTGGCCGATGAGCAGACGGCCGTGTTGGCCGACGCTTTGGGTGCCATCGGGCAAATGCATCGCAAGGGCCTGTGGCAGGAAGACCTGCACCTGGACAACCTGCTGCACCAGCGTGGCCGCCTGTACTTGATCGATGGCGCCGGGATCTGCAGCGAAACCCCCGGGCAGCCGCTGTCACGGCAAAAGGTCCTGGAAAACCTCGGGGTGTTTTTCGCTCAACTGCCCAAGTCGCTGGAACCGTTCACCGAAGAGTTGCTGGTGTATTACCTCCTGAGCAACGGCGAGCATGCCTTGCCGATGGAGGCTTTGCAGAAGCAGATCGACAAGGTGCGCCGCTGGCGTCTCAAGGACTTCCTGATCAAGGTCGGCCGTGAATGCACATTGTTCAGCGTGCAGCGCGGGCCGTTCGGCTTGCAGGCGATCCGCCGAGAAGAGGAAGCGGCCATGCTGCCGGTGCTGGAGCAAGCGGACGCGCTGCTCGACCAGGGCCACCTGTACAAGACGGGCGGTGCGGCGAGTGTCGGGAAAGTCGAAGCGGGCGGACGGACACTGGTGATCAAGCGCTACAACATCAAGGGCTTTGCCCATTGGCTCAAGCGCTTCTGGCGCCCGAGCCGAGCCTGGCACTCCTGGCGCGAAGGCAATCGCCTGGCGTTTCTCGGCATTGCCACGCCGACCCCCCTGGCCGTCCTGGAAAAGCGCTTTCTCTGGTTGCGCAGCCGGGCTTATCTGGTCACCGAGCACCTGCCCGGGCCGGACATCATTGAGCGGTTCGCGCCCCATGTTGAAAGTGGCGAGGCCCCCGAGGCGGAACTGGCGGCGCTGGACCAGCTGTTTGCCGAGCTGATTCGTGAGCGGATCAGCCACGGCGACTTCAAGGGGCACAACCTGTTCTGGCAGGAAGACCGTTGGGCGCTGATCGATCTCGATGCCATGTGCCAGCACGGTTCAGCGGGCAGCTTCGCCCCGGCCTACGCGCGGGACCGGGCGCGGTTCATGCGCAACTGGCCCGAGCAGAGTGCGCTGTACCAGGTCATCGACCAGCGGCTGCCCAAGGATATCTCCAGCGCCAACTGAAACCGCTTCGCGAGCAGGCTCGCTCCCACAGTGGTTACATGTCTGTCCTGGTATTCCTCAACGGCGCCGTTCCCCTGTGGGAGCGAGCCTGCTCGCGATGGCGTCGGTGAAGCCGTCACTATCGCGGGTCGTTGGTGAAAAGTCCTACGCCATCTGCCGACTTCATGAACTGTGCCGCCCATCGACGCAATGCTAGCTTGCCTGACGTTCATGGAGGGCAAGCTTTGATCACTAAAATGGCGGTTGTACTGGGCGCGAGCGTGGTGCTGTCGGGGTGCGGGACCAGCCTCACGGTGCTGCAGAATGAAGAAGATGCCGTGCGCGGCCTCAGGAAGCAAAAGACGTACTGCCAGTCCATTACGCGCGTCTACAGCGGGCTGGCGTATGATTTCTGCGTGTTGAATGCGCCACCCAGCCCGGGCGGCTACCTCGCCCCGTTCGTTCTGGCGGACCTGGCCCTGTCGGGCATCTTCGACACCGTCGTCCTGCCTTACACGATTTACCGACAGTCGACCGATGGCAGCATGGCAATCTACTGGCGGACCGGTCCGCGATGACCCCGGGCAATCCAGGCATTGGCGGGCATCTATACGCCACTGACAACCCGGTGGGTCATTCCTGCCATCTTTACGCTATAATCCCGCCCTTTAGCTGCCTCTCGCCCTTTGCGAGGGCACATCCATTTTGAGGCGCGTTGCGCCTGCACGCAGACTTAAGAGGCTAGACCCCTGTGGCATTGACGATTCTTGGCCTGTCCGGCGCCCTTAGCCATGATCCTTCCGCAGCCCTGTACATCGACGGCAAGCTGGTCGCGGCCGCTGAGGAAGAACGCTTCGTACGCGATAAACATGCAAAGAACCGCATGCCCTATGAGTCGGCGAAGTTTTGCCTGGAACAGGCCGGCATCAAGCCATCCGATGTTGACGTGGTCGCGATTCCGTTCGCACCGATCAGCCTGTTCGGCAAGGCGCGCTGGCACTATGCCAAGCGTTACTGGTACGCCCCGGACCGCGCCCTTGACGCGATCCTGATGGGCAACCGGCGCTACAAGCGCTACCGCAACAAGATCGTCTGGTGTCTGGAGCAACTGGGCTTCAACCCGAAGAAAATCAGGATCGAGCCGGTCGAGCACCACCTCGCTCACGCCTCGAGCGCCTACCACTGCTCCGGTTTCAAGGAGAAAACCGCGATCCTGGGGATCGACGGCAAGGGTGAGTACGCCACGACCTTCTTCGGCTATGGCGAAAACGGCAAGATCCACAAGATCAAGGAATTCTTCGACCCGGATTCCCTCGGCGGCCTGTACGGCGCGATCACCGAGTTCCTCGGTTTCGAAATGCTCGACGGCGAGTTCAAGGTCATGGGCATGGCGCCGTACGGCGATGCCAGCAAATACGACTTCTCGCGCCTGGCCTCGTTCGAAAACGGCGAGCTGGTGATCAACACCGACTACGCCAACGTCATCGGCCTGCGCCGCTATAAAGAGAAGGGCAAGGGCTTCTACTTCTCGCCGAAGCTGATCGAGTGGCTGGGGCCGAAGCGCGAAGGCGACATCGCCGACGAGCCTTACATCCATTACGCCGCGAGCATGCAGGCGCTGTTCGAAAAGATCGCGCTGCAGATGATCGATTACTACCTGGGCGACGTGCTCAAGGAAACCGGCAAGCTGGCCTTCGCCGGTGGCTGTGCGTTGAACGTCAAGCTGAACCAGAAAATCATTGCCCGCAGTGACGTCAAGGAACTGTTCGTCCAGCCTGCGTCTGGCGACGCCGGTACCGCAGTGGGTGCGGCGGCCTACGTGTCTCACGCCCGGGGCGTGCCGGTCGAGAAGATGGAACACGTCTACCTCGGCCCGTCGTACAGCAACGAAGACGTGATCGCCGCGTGCGCCCGTCATGCCGACAAGCCGAAATGGCGCAAGCTCGACAACATGCCGGAGCAGATTGCCAAAATCATGGTCGACGGCAACCCGGTGGCCTGGTTCCAGGGGCGCATGGAGTTCGGTCCGCGCGCGTTGGGCGGCCGTTCGATCATTGGCTGCCCGAGCGTGGCGGGCGTGGCTGACCGCATCAACCACCAGATCAAGTTCCGCGAGCGCTGGAGGCCTTTCTGCCCGTCGATGCTCGACACCGTTGCCCCGCAGATGATCAAGGTCGATCACCCCGCGCCGTTCATGACCTTCACGTTCGAAGTGGCGGATGAGTGGAAGACCCGCGTGCCGGAAGTCGTCCACGAAGACGGCACCTCCCGGGCCCAGGTGCTCAAGCGCGAATACAACCCGCGCTACTACGACATGATGAAGGCGCTGGAAGTCCTGACCGGCAACGGCGTATCGCTGAACACCTCGCTCAACCGTCGTGGCGAACCGATGATCTGCTCGCCGACGGATGCCCTGAACATGTTCTTCGGTTCCGACCTACAGTATCTGATCATGGAAGACATTCTCGTGGTCAAAGAGGGTGCGGACGCCTATGACACGCTCGGCTGAACGCCATGTGCTGCAGTTCTGCCACGGCTACGACGGTCCGTTCCTGGACTGCGCCCGGCAGTATGCCAGCCTGTTTGCGGGGACCGGTTATCGAGTGACCACGGTGTTTCTGACCGGGGTTGCCGATGCACAGGTCGCCGCGAGCTGCGCGTCGGACGAAGTGTTGTTCATGGAATACAGCTCCAAGGCCATTCGTGGCCTGAAGCTGGGCGCCATCAGTGATCTGCGCAAGATCGCCGCTTCGCGCAATTTCAGTTTTTGCATCGCTCACCGATTCAAGCCGATCTACATTGCCTTGCTGGGCACCTCGTTGCCGGTGATCGGTGTTCATCACGCGTTTGGCGACTACGAGCGTGGCGGCCGCAAGTTCTTTGCGAATTTCTTCCGCAAGCGCCTGAGTCTGCTTGGGGTTTCCGATGCCGTGCGCGACGACATCCGTCGTTGCCTGCCGCAATGGCCTTCGTCACGGATCCAGACGCTGTACAACCGCATCGACGTGCAAAACCTGCAGGAGGATCACGCCTCCGTCCGCGAGGCCCGGGAAACCCTGGGGCTGTCGATGGATGCGTGGATCATCGGCAACGTCGGCCGCCTGCATCCGGACAAGGATCAGACCACGTTGCTGCACGGCTTTGCCGCGGCATTGCCGGGTTTGCCGGCCAACAGCCAGTTGGTGATCCTCGGGATCGGTCGGCTGGAGCAGGACCTCAAGGCCATGGCCCGTGAGCTGGGGATTGGCGACCGGGTGCTGTTCCTCGGACAGGTGCCGGAAGCGCGCCGCTTTTTCCGGGCCTTCGACGTGTTTGCCCTGACCTCCGATCATGAACCGTTCGGCATGGTGCTGCTCGAAGCCATGGCCGCCGGCGTGCCACTGCTGGCGACAGCCTGTGGGGGCGCGAAGGAAGTGGTCGAAGGGGTCGGCATTCTGTTCCCCCTGGGCGATACCGAGCGTCTGGCCCAAGGGCTGCAACACCTGGCGGCGATGGATGAACAGCAACGTCGCCAGTGCGCCGAGCTGATGCTGGAACGCTTGCGGGAGCGCTTCTCCGACCGCGCGGTACGCGATGCTTTCTGGCATTTGCCCAACGTCACCGAACTGGCGGCGAGGGGTTGATGCTCAACCGATTCCAAGGATGGCGCGAGCGTGGCTGGACGGTGATCGACGCCGCGACCTATGACCAGACCTGGCAGCGATATGGTGGCAGTGTCGCCACTCACCCGATGGTGGTCGAGCGCCTTGCACAGTTGGCCGGCATCCCGGTGCGTTACCTGGCCTGGGCGCCGAATGGCGAGGTGCAGGCGGCGATTGCAACCTGGGGCCGTGACCTCGCCTTGTCCAAGGACGTGCTCAAGCGCAACGGCAAGAAGGGGTTGTTCGACCTTGGCAATGCCGAAATCATCCTGCCGGCCGCTGTCGATAGCCAGGCCCCCTTGCGCCATCGCGCCCGTTACCTGTCCGCCTTGAATGAAGGTCGCTTCAGCGGCATCCGGCCGCAGGCGGAGCAGTTGGCCATGGCCCGTACGCCCGAAGAACTGTCGAAGAAGTTTCGCTACAACCAGCGCCGTGAGTTGCGTTTGCTGGAAGAGGCGGGCGGGGTGGTGCGGCCGGTCAGCGAGTTTTCCAGTGCCGAACTGGCCGCGATCTATTGCGACCTGTTCCAGCGCCGCTGGGGTTTCCCGGCGACCGGGGCCGAACGCATGGCCGAGGTGATCGAGTTGCTGCGCGACCTGTTGATCGGCTCGGTGATTTTTCTCAATGATGCCCCCATTGCCATTCAACTGGTGTATCGCGTCGAAGCGCCGCAATGGATCAGCGTCGAGTACATCAATGGGGGCGTCGACCCCGAAACCCGTGAGTTCAGCCCCGGCAGCGTCTTGAGTTTTCTCAATACCCAAAGCGCCTGGGAGCATGCGCGGGCCCTGGACAAGCCGCTGCGCTTTTCCTTTGGTCGCGCCGACCGTGAATACAAGGACCGCTGGTGTAATCCTGTGCCGGTCTTCACCGTATGAGCCCGCCCATGAGTCGTAAACAACACCTGCTCAAGCGCCACCGACGCAACAAGCGCATCGGCCTGCTGATTGCCCTGGTGCTGCTGATCGCCATCGGCGTGCTGGTGGCCTGGTGGTTGCCGCTGGTGCTGGCGGTGCTGGGCTGGATCGCTCACGAAGCCTGGTTTGCCGACCATCTGTTCTATTCGCCCAAGGACGATTACGCCTACAGCTTCCCGCCCTACGCCCCGCAGCCCAGGGTTCACCTGGACGGTGAGCGCTTGCGCCTGGATGACGGCGTCATGCTGGTGGACGATGCGACACTGGTACTGGCGCTACGGGTGAAAAGCACGTGGCTGGGGCGTTTTTTCGACCCGGCTGTCGAACTGTCGGGGGGCGATCATCCCGATCGGCAAACCTTCGAGCGTGGCGCGAACGGCCTGCGTTATCTCAACCTCAGTGGTCAGGCGCAGGTGCTGTCGCGGGGAGCGTTGCGACTGCGCGGACGCTTTTGCCGGGTGTTGGGCGAACCTGTCCTCTGGGCTTTCGAACAGCCGGACTACCGCCGTCAGCGGGTGATGGTGATCGCTCCCCACGCGGATGACGCCGAGCTGGCAGCCTACGGTTTGTACAGCCAGGCCGACGAAGCCTGGATCGTGACCCTCACGGCCGGCGAAATCGAAGCGCAGCATTACCAGCAAATGGGCCTGGACGAAGTCGAGGCCGCACGCCTGAAGGGGCGGCTGCGGGCCTGGGACAGTATCGCGGTGCCCCGCTGGGCCGGCGTTCCCGAGGATCATTGCGTGCAGTTGGGCTATTTCTGCCTGCAACTGGCAGCGATGCAGGCCAACCCGTCCCTGCCAGTGGGGTCTCGTGAAGCGCAGATGGACGACACGCGTCTGTTCCGTCAGTTGAACCCTTTTGCACTGCCGGGCGATGCCGATGGCGCACCGACCTGGAACAATCTGTTGGCCGACCTGCGCGAGTTGTTGCTGCGGGCCCGCCCTGAAGTCATCGTGTTGCCGCACCCCACGCTCGACCCGCATCCGGATCACGTGTGCGCGCAGCAAGCGGTGCTTGAAGCGCTGCGTGGCCTGGAGTGGCAGCCAACCACGTTGCTCGGTTATGCCAACCACCTGCATGACAATGACCGCTGGCCCATGGGCGATGCCGGGGATGGCATCGCGTTGCCGCCGGCCTTCGATCCGGCGGTGTCGATGCAACCTTATTGTCTGCCGGTGCCCCTGCCACTCCAGCGTGATAAAGCCATGGCGCTGGCAATGATGCACGATCTTCAACCGCGCATGCCGTTCAAGCGACGACTCCGGCGGTTGATGCAGTGGCTCCTGGCCAGTAGAGTGCCGTCCACCTATGGAGAGAATGAGTTCTTTCGCAAGGCGGTCCGGCGCCAGGAACTGTTCTGGCTGCTCAAGCACGGTGAGGCATCCGGGCCGCAGAATTGAACGACAACACGGCCTGACGAGGCGGTGTTCCCAGTATTTACAGTGAGTTTTTCGTGATCAATCCACGCCCTCGTATTTTGTTCCTGATGCCTTATTTCGGTCGCTGGCCCTTCTGGATGCCGTTTTTCCTGGAGAGTTGCCGCCGCAATCCCGACATCGACTGGCTGATGTTCAGCGACTGCGGGGTTCCCGAGGACCTGCCGCCCAACGTCACCATCGAGTGCATGACGTTCGGCGATTATTGCGGGCTGGTGTCCCAGCGGCTGAACATCGACTTCGCGCCGACCCAGGCCTACAAACTGTGCGACATCCGTCCCGCGTTCGGGCTTATCCATGCCGACCGCCTGGAAGGCTATGATTTTTGGGGCTTCGGCGATATCGACCTGGTGTACGGCGATCTGCGCCGTTATTTCACGGCGGACCGGCTCGCTGCCTATGACCTGTACTCGACCCACGAGCGGCGGGTGGCGGGGCATCTTTGCCTGATCAGAAATACCGAGCGCAAGCGCCAGTTGTTCAGGAAGATCAAGGATTGGGAAGCGCGGTTTACCGACCAGAAGCATCATGCACTGGACGAGGGCGCTTTCAGCCGGATCTTCCTCTGGCGCAAGAATTTTCCCGAGCCGTTGTTCAAGCTGGTGGGCAAGTTCAACCCCTGGCGCCGACGCAGCGAATTCACCGAGGCCTTCAGTACGCCCGGCGGTTGCATCAAGTGGCATGACGGCACCGACAATTTCCCGCACACCTGGTATTGGCGCAATGGCCAGGTCAGCAATGATCGCGATGGCGATCGGCTGTTCCCGTACTTCCATTTCGTCTGCTGGAAGCGCAACGAATGGTCGCAGTTACCCGAACCCGATCCGGCCGAGATCAAGCGTCTCGCCGCAGAGCCTGCCTGGATCATCGATGAGACGGGCTTTCACCGGGGGGCGTTATGAGCCAGCGGTCGAAGGTGCTGCAATTACAGCCTGACTACAACGTCAAGGCCCACGACTTCGCTGACCTGGCGGAGCAGATCGTCAAGGCTTTGCCCAGCGATCGTTATGAAGTGACCGCAGCGTTCCTGCGCGGCAAGCCCGGGCCGGGCGAGGCCGTGAGCCGTGCTGCGCGCTCGGTGTATTTCGAGTTCTCCGACAAGTCGCTCAAGGGCATGCGCCTGCGGGCGATGTGGCGGCTCTACCAGTTTTGCCGCAAAGAAAAATTCGATGTGGTGATCTGCAATCGCTTCAAGCCTGTGAACATGATGCTGACCCTCAATCGCTGGCTGAAAGTTCCGCTGTGTATCGGTATCTCCCATGGCTTTGGCGAATACGACCGGTTCTACCGGCGTCGCCAGACCCAGCGCCTGATCGATCGTCACTGGCGTTTCGTCGGGGTGTCTCCGGCGGTCAAGCAGTACCTGCTGGACTGTGATTGCGGTTTCACCGATCAAAACACCTACGCCATTACCAACGCGATCGACATCGAGCAGGCCGAAGGCCTGCAGCACAGTCGCGAGCGCGCCCGGGAATTGCTGGGCATCGATCCGACGGTGCGCCTGATCGGCGCGCTGGGACGGTTGGTGCCGGTCAAGGGGCACACCTACCTGTTGCAGGCGTTTGCCGCCCTCAAGGACAAGTACCCCAATACCCAGTTGGCAATTATCGGTGCGGGTCGCGAAGCGTCGAACCTGGCGGCCGAAATCGAGCGTCTGGGGCTGGTCGGGCGTGCTCATTTGCTGGGGTTCAAGGAGAACGCCCTGCAGTACGTACGCGCCTTCGACATCTGGACCATGCCCTCACTGGCCGAAGGTCTCGGGCTGGCGCTACTGGAAGGCATGAGCGGTCACCTTCCGGTGATCGCCTCGAACGTGCCGGCGATGTTGCCGCTGATTCAGGGCGCAGGTGGTCTGGCGATCACGCCCAAAGACGTGCCGGGCCTGGTCGCGGCCTTGGACAACTACCTCGGGCTGTCGGATGACGACCTCAAGGCCAAGGGTGAACAGGCCTATCGTTATCTTCAGGCGCAACACGACATCGAGGTGTTCCGCCAGGAGTACCTGAGCCTGATCGACACTGGCTTGAGCCAGGCCCGCAAGGAGCATTCATGAGCGACGCCCAACCCATCGTCACGGTCATCATCGCGTCGTACAACCATGGTCGCTACATTGAGGAGAGCATCCTCAGTGTGATCGACCAGACCTACCCGAACATCGAGCTGCTGGTGGTCGATGATGGCTCCAGCGATGACAGCGTCGAGCGGATCAAGGTCCTGCAGGCGCAACATGGCTTTGATTTTCGCGTCCAGCAGAACCAGGGGCTGACCAACACCCTGAACGGCGCCATCGCCCGTGCGAAGGGCAGCCTGATCGTGCCTTTCGGTTCCGACGACATCATGCTGCCCGAGCGCATCGCCACGCAGGTGGCGCACATGGATGGCAAGCCGGAGGTGGGTATCTGCGCCGGCAACATCGAGCTGATGGACGCTGACGGCGTTCCATATCCGGAGTCGCGCCAGCGTCGCGATGTGCCGTTTCGCCGCCTGGATTTCGACGACATGTTCCTCGAGCGCAAGCCTTACCCGCCGGCACCCACGCTGATGATCCGTCGCGAGGCGCTGGACAAGGTCGGCGGCTTCGATCCGACGATTCGCCTGGAAGATTTGCTGATCGAGTTGAAAGTGACCCGTGCCGGGTACTTCATCGATGGCTTGAACGTGCTGATGGCGCGCTATCGCAAGCACGCCACCAACTCCTACAAGAACCACCGTTTCATGATCGACAACATCCTGCGCACCTATGCGCTGTTCAGCGATCATCCGATGTACGAGTTCGTGCGCTACCGGTTTCTCAGTTCGATGTTTCTCAAGACCGCCAATCGCGACCGCCAGTTGGCGCGCGAGCTGCTGGCGCAGATCCCGTTCAAGGCGTGGAACAAGAAGACCTGGCGGGGGTTGGGGCGCCTGTACTTTTCACCGCTGGAAAAGGATTGAGCGAGCGGTCGAACCCGCGCCTGGCAGATGGCCTGCGGGCGCGGGTCTGAAGCCGAAAGGGGTCAGTGGGTAGAGGGCGCGGTCGCCAACACCTGCTTGTGCAGGGTATCCACCGCCGACTTCGAGGCTGTCACGGCATAGCCTTGTAACAGCGCCTGAAAATGATCCTCGAACAGCCAGCGTCGATCCACGGTGTAGCGCTGCATGTGGCGCAGGTTGCGCTGGCGCAGCGACAGGCTCAGTGACGATGGGTAGATGCGCAGGTCGGCGACATCGATCAGGCCGAACTCGCCATCCTCCAGCACCAGCACATTCCCCAGGTGCAGGGAGCGGAAATACACCCCCCGCTCGTGCAGTTGCGCCATGAACTTGCCGAAGCGCTCCACCAGTGCCTGGCGCACATCCGGCGCGGTGATCCCTTGCAGGACCTGGCGCAGGGTGTTGCCTGGCAACGGTGTGTAGTGCACGGCACTGCTGCCATCGTCGAGGCGGTACAGGTCAAGGATCTGCGGCGTCGGGAAGCCCATCCTGCGCAGTCGTTCGCTATTGACGGCAAAGCGTTCGGAATAGGCATTGAAGCTGCCCGAGGTGTACCAGCGGCGAGGTCGGAACAGCTTGAGGAAGCTGTCATCGACCAGGCGCAGGACTTTGGGTCCCAAACCGTCTTCTTCAATCACCCGCGCGTTGGCGCTCAACGCTTGCAGGCCTGGTCGGGTCAAGCGCTTGACCGACATGGCCAGCAGGCGACCTGCGCGCTGGTTGATGCTCAACGCGGCGATCAGCGCCACGGGAATCCACAGCAGGAACCAGTGCTCCTTGGGGCGCGAAAGAATCCCGCCGCCTTCGGTCAGGCCTGCGCCGATGCCGAAGGCCAGCCAGGTCGAGGCAATGATCAGCAGGGGCTGCACGCGGTGGCGCCAACTGCTCAGCAGGGCCCAGGCCTGGAAAAACAGCCAGGGGATGAAGCCGAAGATGCCGACATAGTAGAGAACCCCCAAGGCGAAGCTGTGGGGTTCTGCCAGGGTGTATCCCAGGTTTACATCGACATCCAGGCTGGAATCGTAGCCATGGCCGATCCACGGGTGTTCGGCGATTCTCTGCAGGACCAGTTGCCAGATTTCGAAGCGGTAGGAGTTGCCTCGCTCGAAGAGCATCTCGGAGAAAAGCACGAGGACGGCCACACCGCCGGCCGCCATGATGCCCAGCAGCAGGATGGAACGACGATTCCAGCAAATGAAACTCAGCCATAAGGCCGCCAGCGTCAGGGCGACCAGCGGTGTCCGGGAGCCGGTGGCGATCACTGCTGCGAACATGATCGTCATCGCTGGAATGCTCAGCCAGAGTATCTGCGGGCGCTTGCAACTCATGCTCAGGCTGAGCCAGTAGGCACAGAAAAAACCGAACAGGTGCGAGCTCAGCAAGGGATTGTCGAATGCACCGCCACCGATCAGGCGCTCGCCCGGCGTGTAGGCGTGCGCAAACGCGTACAGTTCGTAAAGCGTTGCGACCAACCCGACAGTCGCGGCGCCGAACAGAAGAGGCTGGATGATCTCGCTGCGGTGGCGGATCAGCAGGTAGCACCCGGCAAACAGCATAAGCAAGTGGAGCGGCGGCTTGAACTTGCCGGAAAAGCCCTCATCCCCCGTGCTCCAATAGAGGCTCACCAGGGCCCAAATGGCGAACAGCAGCACCGCAATGAAGATCGGCTCGCGCAGCAGCTCCTTGAGTGCCCGGGGTCGCAGGCACAGGGCTATCAGCGTCGGGATGCTGAAGAGGCCGTAATAGAGCTTGTGAAGCAGGCTGCGGTCCGGCAGGAAGAACAGCGAGCACAGAAGCAGAAAGTAGCCCGCGGGAAGAATCCATAGGCAAATGAAATCGAAGATTCGATTGGGCGTACTGTTTAAACCGCTGAGTTGCATGCTGAGAAATTCAATCCTGAAGTTGATTGGCCATTCCAATGATGGCCTTATGATACTGTTTATGGCGTCTAACAATAACAGCCTTTATGCGATTGCCAGAACCCCGAGGAAGCTGTGCTAAAGTCAGCGTCCTTTTTATCGACATTCGCGTGATATGACCGACTCCAGTCTCTCCGCAAGCCCCTCGAGCTTGAAAATCTACTTCCGCCTGCTGGGTTATGTGCGGCCATACATCAGCCTGTTCCTGATCAGCATCGTCGGTTTCCTGATTTTCGCTTCGACGCAGCCAATGCTCGGCTACATCCTCAAGTATTTCGTCGATGGCCTGTCCAATCCCGAGGCAGTGCTGTTCCCCAGCGTGCCTTACCTGCGTGACCTGCAACTGCTGCAAGCCGTGCCGTTGCTGATCATCCTGATTGCGGCGTGGCAGGGGTTGGGATCCTATCTGGGCAACTACTTCCTGGCCAAGGTGTCGCTCGGGTTGGTGCATGACCTGCGGGTCCAGTTGTTCAATAACCTGCTGGTGCTGCCGAACCGTTACTTCGACAAGCATAACTCGGGTCACCTGATTTCCCGCATCACCTTTAACGTAACAATGGTGACGGGGGCGGCGACAGATGCGATCAAGGTCGTAATCCGTGAGGGTATGACGGTTGTCTTCCTGTTTGCCTCGTTGCTGTTCATGAACTGGAAGCTGACCCTGGTCATGGTCGCGATCCTGCCGCTGATCGCGGTAATGGTGGGCACCGCGAGCAAGAAATTCCGCAAGCAGAGCAAGAAGATCCAGGCCGCTATGGGCGATGTCACGCATGTGGCCTCGGAAACCATCCAGGGTTATCGCGTGGTGCGCAGTTTCGGCGGGGAAGTCTACGAAGAGAAACGCTTCCTCAAGGCCAGTCAGGGCAACACCGACAAACAATTGCGCATGACCCGTACCGGCGCGATCTACACGCCGCTGCTGCAATTGGTGATCTACAGCGCCATGGCCGTGCTGATGTTCCTCGTGCTGTTCCTGCGCGGCGATGCTTCCGCCGGTGACATGGTGGCCTACATCACCCTGGCAGGCTTGCTGCCCAAGCCGATCCGCCAGCTGTCCGAAGTCAGCTCGACCATCCAGAAGGGTGTAGCGGGTGCCGAGAGTATCTTCGAGCAACTGGACGTTGAGCCGGAAATCGATACCGGGACCGTCGAGCGTGACGCCGTCACCGGTCGCCTGGAGGTTCGCCACCTGAGCTTCACTTACCCCGGCACCGAGCGCCAGGTACTCGACGATATCAGCTTCGCGGTCGAGCCCGGGCAAATGGTGGCGCTGGTGGGGCGTTCGGGCAGTGGCAAGTCGACCCTGGCCAACCTGATCCCGCGCTTCTATCACCACGACAAGGGCGAGATCCTGATCGATGGCGTCGAGGTCGAGCAGTACAAGTTGCTGAACCTGCGCCGGCACATCGCCCAGGTGACCCAGCACGTCACGCTGTTCAGCGACACCGTGGCCAATAACATCGCTTACGGCGATCTGGCCGGTGCGCCACGTGAAGACATCGAAAAGGCCGCCAGAGATGCCTACGCCATGGACTTCATCGCGCAACTGCCGCAAGGCCTGGACACCCAGGTCGGCGAGAATGGCGTATTACTGTCCGGCGGTCAGCGTCAGCGCCTGGCGATTGCCCGGGCCCTGCTGAAAAATGCGCCGTTGCTGATTCTCGATGAAGCCACCTCGGCGCTCGACACCGAATCCGAGCGGCACATCCAGGCGGCACTGGACCAGGTCATGAAGGGCCGGACCACGCTGGTCATCGCTCACCGCCTGTCGACCATCGAGAAGGCCGATCTGATCCTGGTCATGGATCAGGGCCGGATCGTCGAGCGCGGCACGCATACCGAGCTGCTGGCACAGAATGGCTACTATGCTCGTCTGAATGCAATGGGCCTTGATGCGCCGGCTGAAGACATCGCCTGATCACCTGGCGGTCATGTGTGCTGACCAACCCAAGCTCGCAGCCTGTGGTTTCGACCCTGGACAGGCTGCGATTTTGACTTTTGACCGTCACATTCATGCCATGCGCCAGCCCTGCGCCAACCCTGTGCTAATATCCCGCCCTTGTTCATTTTGTATGTGGGTTGCTCCATGAAGTTGTCCATGCCGCGATTCGATCAAGCCCCTGTATTGGTGGTCGGCGATGTCATGCTCGACCGCTATTGGCATGGTGGTACCTCACGGATCTCCCCTGAGGCGCCGGTTCCGGTGGTCAAGGTCGAACAGATCGAGGACCGTCCGGGCGGTGCCGCGAACGTTGCCCTGAACATTGCCGCGCTTGGCGCCCCCGCCTCGCTGGTCGGTGTCACCGGTGATGACGAAGCTGCCGAAAGCCTGGCCAACAGCCTCAAGGGGGCTGGCGTGCGGGCGTTGTTCCAGCGTATTGCGCATCAGCCGACCATCGTCAAGCTGCGGGTCATGAGCCGTCACCAACAATTGCTGCGCATTGATTTCGAAGAACCGTTCGCCACCGACGCCCTGGCGCTGGGCGACCAGGTCGACGAATTGCTTGAAGGCATCAAGGTGCTGGTGCTGTCCGACTACGGCAAAGGTGCGTTGAAGAATCACCAGGTATTGATCCAGGCCGCCCGCGCCCGTGGCATTCCGGTGCTGGCCGATCCCAAAGGCAAGGATTTCTCGATCTACCGGGGTGCGAGCCTGATTACCCCGAACCTCAGCGAATTCGAAGCCATCGTTGGCCGTTGTGTCGATGAGCATGACCTGGTGGGCAAAGGCGCGCAGTTGATGCAAGACCTTGACCTGGGTGCTTTGCTGGTGACTCGCGGTGAACATGGCATGACCCTGTTGCGCCCGGAGCATCCGGCGCTGCACCTGCCTGCTCGTGCGCGGGAAGTGTTCGACGTGACCGGTGCCGGCGACACTGTGATTTCCACCCTGGCCGCTGCCATTGCGGCTGGCGAAGAGTTGCCCCATGCGGTAGCCCTGGCCAATCTGGCGGCAGGCATTGTGGTCGGCAAGCTCGGTACGGCGGCCATCAGCGCTCCGGAGCTGCGTCGTGCGATTCAGCGCGAGGAAGGTTCCGAGCGCGGCGTGCTGGGCCTGGAGCAACTGCGGTTGGCGGTTGACGATGCGCGGGCGCACAAAGAGAAAATCGTTTTCACCAACGGTTGCTTCGATATCCTGCATGCCGGTCATGTGACCTACCTGGAGCAGGCGCGGGCCCAAGGCGATCGCTTGATCGTTGCGGTCAATGACGATGCATCGGTCAGCCGCCTGAAAGGGCCGGGCCGTCCGATCAACAGCGTCGACCGTCGCATGGCCGTGCTGGCGGGACTGGGCGCGGTGGATTGGGTCATCAGCTTTTCCGAGGGCACTCCGGAAAATCTCCTGCGCGAAGTCAAGCCCGACGTTCTGGTCAAGGGCGGCGATTATGGAATCGACCAGGTGGTTGGTGCGGACATCGTGACGGCTTATGGGGGCACGGTGAAAGTGCTGGGCCTGGTGGAAAACAGTTCGACAACGGCTATTGTCGAGAAGATTCGCAACCATTGAACTTGATTGACGACGCCCGTTTCATACTGGGGAGGAACGGGTTTTATCGTGAACATCCAGCCACGCCGATGATGTTCGTGGGTATTCACGCAATGCTCTTGCCCACTTATATAGTGGTAAAAGAATGATGAAAGTAATGCTCCTGGTGATGGACGAACAGCGCGTCATTCTGGATCGTCTCTATGAAGTCGTGCAGCAAAACTGCGACGAGTGCGTTATCTATCGCCTGAGCAAAAAGCAGCAGTTGAAACTGGGACCCTTTCTCGCTTCAGTCAATTATCAGTCTTTCGACCGGGTGGTGATCTTCTCCAGGGTCAAGCGTCTTGTTCCTCAACTTCGCGTGTTGAAATGCATACCGGGCCTGGTTTTTCTCGAGCATGACGCTTATCAGAACTACATGCCCGACAGTAAGTACCAGAGGGTTTACTCGCGCCTGTACAGCCGTTTGCCAAGTTCTCGTGCACTGGTTTCCGGCGCTGTTGTCGCGCGCCGGATGCAAGCCGAGAATATTGATGCCGTGTTCGTTTCCAAGGGATACGACGAACAGATGTTGCATAACACCGGACATGTGCGGGATATCCCGGCGGGGTTTCTGGGGAGTCTGAAAAGTACCGAGTATACGCAGCGCAAGGCATTGCTTGAGTCGCTTGCCCGGCGTACTGGCATGTTGGTGACCCGCACCAAGTCGGGAGCCGAATACCTGGAGATGCTCAATCGCATCAGGGTCTTCGTGAGTGCCGACCTCGGCATGAACGAATTCATGATCAAGAACTTCGAGGCTATGGCCTGTGGCTGCGTCCTGCTGGCATGGAGCCAGGGCGAAGAAGACGAGCTGCTGGGTTTTCAGGATATGCACAACACGGTCTTCTATCGCTCTGAAGAGGAGGCCGTGGAAAAACTCAAGCTGCTGCAGAACGATCCGGAGCTGACGGCGCGTATCGCCAGTAATGGGCAGGCATTCGCCGAAAGCCGGTATTCCTTTGCACGTGTAGGGCGCACGCTCGCCGCCGAGATTCAGCGGGAAATGCGCCCTTGGCAACCACCTTCCGCATTCACCCGTTTCTGGGTCAAGGTGCGATACGGCATGCAGGTTCCAGAGCGGTGAAAGGAATTCAACCGCCGCCAGTCGCTGAGCACATGGCGCTGGATGCGCTGCCAGGCGGTCATCAGTCCATTCAGGACGCATTGCCCCAGGCGTTGAAGAATTGCTTGCGCAACGCTTCACGGGTGCTGCTTGTGGCCAACAACCCGGCCATTACCCGCGAAGAATTCCAGGCGCTGAACATGGGGGCTGACGATGTGGTCGTCAGCTTCAACAAATGTGTCCTGGCGCCGCTGCTCGATCCGCGAAGCGTCAATCTGTTCGTGCACGGGTTCAATGCGCCGGACGCCTATTTTTTCGGCCTGCCCTACGGCCCGGAGGTGCAGCGGATCTTCGACCATGTCGATGCTCGCTGTTTCACCCTGTTGGTCGGGTGCACTGGCGCCATGTGCCCCTTGCCGCAAGTAGCGCTCTTTTGGGAGCGCATTCCGCTACCGGCCTTGTGGAACTACCCGGTCGATCGCCCGGACGGTAAACGCTATGTCGGACCGACCACCGGGTTCAACGCACTGGTGTTGTTCGACTGGTTGCGTGGCCAGGAGGGCTACAACTATCAGCTCATGACGTTGGGTTTCTCCAACGAGGCGGGCAAACGCTGGGGCGGGCATGCCTGGGATTACGAGCGCGACTGGTTGCAGCGATCGAGTGTCGTCGCCATCCCGCTGCGGCGTCGCCGGTGGTGGCAGAAGCTGTTCAGTCGTGCATGACCGATCACCGGGAACCAATGGGGCGGCGCAAGTGCGGCTTGATCAATTTTCATGGGGTGCTGTCGAGTGTTGAATATTGCGGTGGCTTTTTTTGGTATCCCGAGAAACTCGCCCATCTGTTTTCCTTCCATTGAGGAAAACGTCCTGGCACGGCTGCCTTCCGACAGCAACGTAAAGTGCTTTTACCACCTGTATGAAGTCAACGAAGTGCAGAACTCGCGTTCGGGCGAACAGGGGGAGTTGAAGGCTGACAACTACGAACCCTTCAAGTCCATGACCGGACAACTGACTTCGACCGACGGCGTACTGGAACGCTGGGACTTCGAGCGAGTGAAGGCGCAGGGCGATACCTGGGCCGATGATTACGCTTCACTGCGCAACTTGATCTATCAGCTCAATTCACTGCACACGGTCACGACCATGATGGAGTCGTTCAATCCCGATTTCGTGGTCTTCGTGCGCCCGGACATCTTTTTTCACACGGCGCTCCCCGCTTATGTGTTCAAGCACTCCGAAGCCCGGCGGCTCAATACCTACATTCCGGACTGGCAGTGGTGGGGTGGGCTGAACGACCGTTTTGCCATTTGCGGGCGTGACACCTATGTCGCTTATGGCAAAAGGATCGAGCGAATCTTCGATTTCAGTCAAGCCACGGGAAGAAAACTGCACTCCGAGCGGCTGCTCAAGTTTGTCCTGCAGCAGGCCGGTGCGAAGATCTGCACGGTGCAAACCCAGGCTTCGCGCGTTCGCATCACGGGAGCCTTTGCCGAGGAATCGTTTTCCCCCAAGCGCGGCATGGGCAAGCGCGAGAACCGTTATTTCCATTTCTTTGCCCGATTGCGCACCTTGATGGACAAGCGGCGAGCCTGAATCGAACCGGGGTTTCGGTTCGAGTTACTTGCGCAAGCTTCCCCGCACCAGACGGACCAGGCCCAGTGCCTTGACGCTCAGTTTTTTCAAGCCGTGGCGCGGGGGCTTGGGCACTTCCAGGCCCTGTTGAATCACCCAGTCCTTCCAGCGAACCCGTTCCTCGCGCACGGTCCAGCCATCCTGGATGGCAAAGCTCTCTGCCAGAAAAAGTCCGCGGGTGCTGGCGGGCAGGAGCTTGTCGCGCTTGAGCGTGTACAACTCGGCAAGCGGCTGCCCATCCTTGAGGGGCATCAAGTACAAGTCCGGACGCTTGCGATCCAGGCGGGCCACCAGTTGGTCGCCCTCCAGCCGCTCATCGACATGAAACAGGCTCAGGGACTTGGCTTCCCTGGGCACTTCCAGGCGCAAGTCATAGATCAACTGCAGCGAGGCGGTCGGCAGATGCACGTAAGCCTGCGGCCGTTCGATCAGTTGCAGATTGGCGCAGCGCACCGGTCGTGCCGCGCCGGACAGCGGCGTCAGGCGAAAAGGCAGCGCCTCGCGGTAATGCAGCGCGGACGAGTAGGGGGCGGGCAGCCAGGTGTCATTGAAACGTCCGCCGAGCCAGCCTTCCGGCGTTTCCAGCAGGCACTCCTCGGCAATCTCCTGGATCGCCGTGTGCAGTGGCAGGTTCAGTTCGTGGGCCGGCACGTAGCCGGAAATCAGCTTGAGGACCACATCGCCACGGTCCTGCCGCCGTTGGCGCACCAGCACCCAGTAATCGCGGTTCTGCCAATGCAGGGTCAGGCGCACCGAGACCCCGAGGTTGGCCAGTTCCAGGGCGAACCGTTCGCTGTCAGCCACCGCCACCGGGCGTCGCCGGTGCAGGGTCTGGGAGAAGTTGAGCGGCATGCCGACGCTCTGGTAACTCAAGCCTTCGGGGGTCGCTTCGACGAATAGCGGCAGGGTCTTGAAGTTGCTCGGGTTCTTTCTTATGAGCGTACGCGGCATGTCGGCTCCTGCTTAAGGCCGCGAGGGCGGCATCAGTGTCTGCCCAGAACCTGGGCAACGGTCGCGACGTTGTGGGCGAGGTGCAGCGGATTGATGGTCCCGACAATAGCACTGGCCACACCCGGATGTTCAAAAAGCAACTCGAAGCTGGCACGCACCGGGTCCACGCCGGGGCTCAGGCAGACGTGACCACTGGCAAGGGCTTTCTTCACCAGGATGGCTTTGCCGTGAGCAGCAGCATAGTCAATGACCGCCTTCTCGTGCTGCTCGTTCAGATTGTAGGTGACCATTGCACAATCACCTTGCTCCAGCGCCTTCAAGCCGCCGTCGACGGTTTTGCCGGAGAATCCGAAGCCGCGAATCTTGCCTTCGGCCTTGAGCGCGGCGAGCGTGGTGTAGACCTCGCTGTCGTTGAGAATCGCCAGGTCGTTGCCATCGGAGTGCACCAGCACCAGGTCGATAAAATCCGTTTCCAGGCGCTGCAGGCTGCGTTCCACCGAGAGCCGGGTGTGCGCCGCGCTGAAATCGTGCCGGGACTGGCCGTCTGCAAATTCTTCGCCGACCTTGCTGACGATTACCCATTCGTGGCGCTGGCCACGCAGCAGTGGGCCAAGTCGTTCTTCGCTGCGACCGTAGGCGGGGGCCGTGTCGATCAGGTTGATGCCCAGGTCGCGGGTCAGCTTGAGCAGGCGGCGCGCGTCGTCATCGTCGGGAATCTGGAAGCCATTGGGGTACTTCACGCCTTGGTCGCGCCCGAGTTTGACGGTGCCCAGGCCCAGCGGCGAAACCTGCAGGCCGGTGCTGCCCAGTGGTCGATGCAGATCGTGGAGGGTCGGTACGCTCATGGCAGCAGTTGCTCCCAGGCCGGGATGCCCATCGGTGGTTTCGGCAGCTCGGGCAGCGGCGCCGAGTGACCGGGCTGGATGCCGTCACGTTGCAGGGCGCTGATGACGCGGTCGGCGAAGTCCGGTGCCAGGGCCAGCTTGGTCGGCCAGCCGACCAGCAGGCGGCCCTGTTCGGCAAGGAAGGCGTTGTCCGGACGGGTCAGCCCCGTTTGCAGGGGCTCGGCACGGTCGACACGCAGGGTTGCCCATTGCACGGTGTCGAGGTCGATCCATGGCAATAATTGAGCGAGTTCTTTCTGTGCGGTCGCAATCTGCTCCGCCGGTTCGCGGGCGACGCCCTCGGCTTCGGCGATGTCTCCCCCCAGGTACCAGACCCATTGGCCGTCGGCAGCCGGGTGAGTGGTGATGGTGAGACGGGGTTTGGTGCCGCCGCCCAGGCAGTGGGCATACAAGGGTTTGAGGCCTGGCCCCTTGGCGATGATCATGTGCAGCGGCCGGCGCTGCATGGCCGGCTGGCTCAGCCCCAGTGCCTCCAGCAACGTCGCGGTGCCAGCCCCGGCACTGATGACGATTCGCTGGGCGCGAATTTCCCGTGCGTCGACCTTCAGGCCGACCAGCAGGCCATCTTCCAGCAAGGGTTCGATGTGCTGCCCGGCGAGCAGGCCGTCACCGGCCAGGTCGGCCAGGCGCTGGATCAGGCTCGGGACGTCGATCACCAGTTCCGCCAGGCGATAGACCTTGCCCTTGAAACGTTTGTCTTGCAGGGCTGGCGGCAACTGGTCGCCCTTGACCTGATCGACACGGCCGCGCACCGCCTTGCTGGCGAAGAAACTGGTGAGGTTGCCGGCGAGCGTGCCGGGCGACCACAGGTAATGCGCTTCGGACAGCAGGCGCACACCGGACAAGTCCAGCTCGCCGTCGCCGGCCAGGGCTTCGCGCCAGCGGCGCGGCATGTCGGCGATGGCTTCCGAGGCGCCGGTGAGCGCACCGTGCAGCGCATACTTGGCGCCGCCGTGGATGATCCCCTGGGACTTGACGCTCTGCCCGCCACCGAGGGTGGCGCTTTCCACCAGCACGGTCGAAAAACCCTGACGGCGCAGGCGCGCATTCAGCCAGAGGCCGGCGACACCAGCGCCGACAATCAGAACGTCGGTGGAAATAACGGATGGCATGCAGCGACCTCAGTGTTCAAGACGAGGTCGCAGTATACAGACTACCGTTCGATCGAAACCTGCGGGAGCGTTCCCTGGTCAATGCCCCGCCGTTTTGGAAAACAGCTGGATAACCACCACGCCCAGCACGATCAACGCCATCCCCAGCATCGCCGGCACATCGAGTTTTTGCCCGTAGATGAACAGGGCCGCGACGCTGACCATCACGATGCCCATGCCCGCCCACACGGCGTAGGCCACGCCGACCGGAACGCTGCGCACCACCAGCGTCAGCATCCAGAAGGCAATGCCGTAGCCGGCGATGACCAGAATCAGCGGCAGTGGCGTACTGAATCCCTTGACGGCTTTCATCGAAACCGTGGCGATCACTTCGGCGCAGATGGCGATAGCCAGATAGTAGTAAGCAGTCATGGGAATCTCCTCATGTGACGTGTTGCATTCCGAGTCGACATTCTAGTGATTCAACAGATGCGGTAAAGTCATTACCTATCTGATTTGGAGATGGGTTAAGCATGCAATGGGATCTGGATCAATTGCGCCTGTTTGTCAGCGTAGCGGAGCATCGGTCGTTTTCGGCCGTGGCGCGCGAGCAGCGCAAGGCGCAATCGGCGGTGAGCAGTGCGATCGCGCTGCTGGAAGAGGACCTGGGCGTGAGCCTGTTCGATCGCAGCAGTGGCCGGCAGCCCAGGCTCACCGGGGCCGGCAGTGCCTTGCTGGAGGAGGCGCGGGAGGTGCTGCGCCAGTGCCAGCGCCTCAACGGCCGGGCGTTGGCGATGATGCGCGGGCAGGAGGCGCGTATCCGCCTGGCACAGGATGAAGCGATGCCCTTCCAGCCGGTCATCGACAGCCTTGACGCATTGGCCGAACAATTCCCCAGCCTGGAGGTTGAGTTATCCAACGGCACGCAAGGCGACGTCGCGCGCAAACTGGTGGAGCGCCGCGCCGACCTCGGGCTGTTGTTCTATCACGAGCAGATTCCCGAGGCGCTGGAGCGGCGAGTGCTGGGCAGTATCGACATGGTCACGGTCTGTGGGGTCGATCACCCGATGGCGGCCATGGGCGAGGTCAACTGCCAGCAACTGGCCCAGCATCGCCAATTGCTGATGGCCGCCCAATCCAGCGTCTACCCCGGCAGCGAGCCCGCGAGCCCGCAGGTCTGGCGAGCTGACAGTTTCTACGTGATCGCCGAATTGCTGATGCGCGGCCTCGGCTGGGCGTGGCTGCCGCGCAACGTCGTGCAGTATTCCGGTTATCACGACAAGATCGTCGAACTGACCAGCGAATGGACACCGCCGGCGCTGGTGGTGGAATTGGTCTGGCGCCGCGACGAGCCCCTCGGCCCGGCCGCCCGTTGGCTGGCGGAATGTTTTGCCGTGCACTTGCAGGCGATCGGCGAGAAAAGTCGATAAACTCCGCCGCCATGAACAGAACTCTCTATACCGCGCTGTTTTACCTGGGGCTGCCGTTGGTAGCGATTCGGCTCTGGCTGCGCTCGCGCAAGGCGCCAGCCTATGCCAAACGCGTCGGCGAGCGTTTTTCCTTCGGCCTGCCGACGATGAAACCAGGGGGCATCTGGGTGCACGCGGTGTCCGTTGGCGAGAGCATTGCCGCCGCGCCAATGATCCGTGCGCTGCTGCAGCGCTATCCGACGTTACCGATCACCGTCACCTGCATGACTCCGACCGGTTCCGAGCGCATCCAGGCCTTGTTCGCCAACGAACCGCGCATCCAGCACTGCTATTTGCCCTACGACCTGCCGTGCGCTGCCGCGCGCTTTCTTGATCGGGTGCGCCCGACCCTGGCGGTGATCATGGAGACCGAACTCTGGCCCAATCACATTCACCAGTGCGCCAGACGCGCGATCCCCGTGGCGCTGGCCAATGCCCGACTGTCCGAGCGTTCCGCCAGGGGTTACGGCCGATTTGCCAGGCTGACCCAGCCGATGCTCGCCGAGATGAGCCTGTTCGCGGTGCAGACCGAAGCCGAAGCCCAGCGCTTTCGCGACCTGGGTGCCCGTGCCGACACCGTCGAGGTGACCGGTTCGATCAAGTTCGACCTGACCATCGACCCGGCCTTGCTCCAGCGCGCCGCCGAGTTGCGCGAGCAATGGCAGGCGCAGGAGCGCCCGGTGTGGATCGCCGCCAGTACCCACGACGGGGAAGACGAAGTGGTGCTGGCGGCGCATCGCCAGTTGCTTGCCAGTCATTCCGATGCGTTGCTGATTCTGGTGCCGCGCCATCCCGAGCGTTTCAATACCGTGTTCGACCTGTGCCGGCAGCAGGGTTTCGCCACGGTCCGTCGCTCAGGTGGCGAGCCGGTGAGCGCCGGCACTTCGGTGTTGCTGGGCGACACCATGGGTGAATTGCTGTTTCTGTATGCCCTGGCCGACAGTGCCTTTGTCGGCGGCAGCCTGGTGCCGAACGGTGGCCACAATTTGCTGGAACCGGCCGCACTGGCGAAACCGGTGCTCAGTGGGCCGCACCTGTTCAACTTCCTGGAAATCGCCGCGCAGTTGCGCAGTGCCGGCGCTTTGCAGGAAGTGGAAGACGCCGAAGGTCTGGCGCTGGCAGTGCAGCGCCTGTTCGAATTGCCGCGCGATGCGCAGCGCATGGCCGAGGCCGGGTTGAAGGTCATGCGCACCAATCAGGGTGCATTGCAGCGCTTGCTGGACGGGTTAGGGCGGTTGATCGACAAAACCTGACTGACCGTTTTACAAACGGTGGGAGCGAGCGGACTCGCTCCCGCGGATCGGTCATGGCCTTGCTTTGAGCTGCGCCTCCGCCGCCTTGGCGAGGTCCGGTGGCAGGAAATCCTTGTCCGGGTTGTAGTCCGGCTTGAGGTAGCGCTTGAGGTCTTCCAGGTCCCCGGGGTTCAACGTACCGGCGGCCTGCTTCAGGCGCAGGTTGTCGAGGATGTAGTCGTAGCGGGTGTTGTTGTAGTCGCGCACCGAGTTGTACAACTGACGCTGCGCATCCAGCACATCGACAATGTTTCGCGTCCCGACCTGGTAACCGATTTCGGTCGCTTCCACCGCGCTCTGGTTGGAAATGATCGACTGCTTGCGCGCCTGGACCTGCTCCACATCGGTATTCACCGCGCGGTGCAGGTTGCGGGTGTTTTCCACCACTTGCCGACGCAGGCTTTCGCGCTGCTGTTCGGTCTGATCCAGTTGCGAGTAGGACTGGCGGACCTGCGAACTGGTCAGCCCGCCACTGTAGATCGGGATGTTCAATTGCAAGGCCAGGGTGGTCTGCTCGACGGGGCCGCCGTAGGCCTGGCCGAAGGCATTCGGGTTGCTGAAACCGAAGGCATCGTTGTCACCTTTTTCGTACTTCGCCACGGCGTCCAGCGTCGGCGCGTGACCGGCCTTGCGCTGCTTGAGGGTTTCTTCGGCGGCACTGACCGCGTAGTTGCTGGCCAGCAGGTTGAGGTTCTGCCGGGCGGCGGTGTCGACCCAGGCCTTGGCGTCGTTCGGTGCTGGCGGCAGGATCGGCAGCGTATGAACCATGCCCTGGATCGAGTTGTACTGACGGTTGGTCAGGGTGATCAACGCTTCGAACGCGTCGTCCACCCGCCGCTGCGCCACGATCCGGTTGGCCCTGGCGGTGTCGTAGCTGGCCTGGGATTGCAGCACGTCGGTCTTGTCCGACAGGCCGACGTCAAAGCGCTCGTTGGACTGATCGAGCTGGCGCTTGAACGCAGCTTCCTCGGCCTTGGTCGATGCCAGCGTGTCCTGGCTGCGCAGAACGTTGAAGTAGTCCTCGGCGGCTTGCAGGATCAGGTTCTGCTCGGTGGCCGAGAGTTGCAGTGCGGCCTGTTCATTGACGCTCTTGGCAGCCTGGTACTGGAACCAGCGATCGGCACGAAACAGTGGCTGCGCCAGCGTCGCCTGGTAGGAGTTGGCGCTGCGATTGGCAATGGCCGACGGTTGATTGATGTCGGTGCGCACATTGGCCACCTGGCCGCCACCGGACAGGTTGGGCAGCAGGCCGGCGCGGGCCTGGGGCACGACTTCCTTCTGGGCGCCATACTGGGCGCGGGCGGCGGCCAGGTCGGCGTTATTGTCCACCGCTTCCTGGTACACGCTGACCAGGTCGGTTTTGGTCGCCAGAGGCGCTTCTGCTGCCCAGGCCATTCCATTGGACGCACAAGACACGGCAACGGCCAGTGAGAGTTTGCGCAGCATTGAGGCGATTCCCTGGAAATTGATATTACGCTGATAATTCAGGCGCCAAGGTACGGCGCGGCCCGCACAGCGTCAAGGCGCGGTGCGGCGTAGCGAGTGTAGTTGCGCCTTCGGGCGGCAACAATCCTTCAATTACGCCATTCATCATGGTGATTGCCTCGGTGTTGGCGTTCCTTGCCAGTTGTGTCTAGACTGGCCGGGTTCTTGTCGGGGTGCCTTGCTATGAGGCTGAGATCGAATAATTTCGGATCCCGTTGAACCTGATCAGGTTAGCGCCTGCGTAGGGAACAAGATTTCTCGTCACCCGGCGAGTCCTCTTGTGCTTCGTCCGGGATGTTGTTCGACCATTGAACGACCCCTCGAGCACTGAGCACAGCACTGCTGGTTTTGCAGCCCGCGTGCGTCCATCCGTCACAGGTTCGCTCCGACAAAATTCCAATGCCTGGATGCCGTCTGGAGAGCCCGTGATGACGATAAAACTAAAAAATACCGCGAACCTGAGTGATTCGGCGCAAGTCGATCAACAGTCGGTTCAACCCTTTACCCGCTCGCAAAAAATCTATGTCCAGGGCTCCCGTCCCGACATCCTCGTGCCGATGCGCGAAATCAGCCTCGACGTCACACCGACCGACTTCGGCGGCGAGGTCAACGCACCGGTCACGGTCTACGACACGTCGGGTCCGTACACTGACCCCAACGTCATCATCGACGTACGCAAAGGCCTGGCCGATGTGCGCTCGCCGTGGATCGAGTCCCGTGGCGACACCGAGCGCCTGAGCGGCCTGAGTTCGAACTTCGGCCAGGAACGCCTCGCCGATCCGGAATTGACCAAACTGCGCTTCGCCCACGTCAACAACCCGCGTCGCGCCAAGGCCGGGGCCAACGTCACCCAGATGCATTACGCGCGCCAGGGCATCATCACCGCCGAGATGGAGTACGTCGCCATCCGCGAGAACATGAAGCTGGAGGTGGCCCGTGCCGCTGGCCTGCTGGATCAGCAGCATGCCGGCCACAGCTTCGGTGCCAGCGTGCCGAAAGTCATCACCCCGGAATTCGTGCGCGACGAAATCGCCCGCGGTCGCGCGATCATTCCGGCCAACATCAACCACACCGAACTGGAACCGATGATCATCGGCCGTAACTTCCTGGTGAAGATCAACGGCAACATCGGCAACAGCGCCCTGGGTTCGTCCATCGAAGAAGAAGTGGCGAAACTGACCTGGGGTATCCGCTGGGGTTCGGACACGGTCATGGACCTGTCCACCGGCAAGCACATTCACGAAACCCGCGAATGGATCATCCGCAACTCCCCCGTGCCGATCGGCACCGTGCCGATCTACCAGGCCCTGGAAAAAGTCGGCGGCGTGGCGGAAGACCTGACCTGGGAGCTGTTCCGCGACACGCTGATCGAGCAGGCGGAGCAGGGCGTCGACTACTTCACCATCCACGCCGGCGTGCTGTTGCGCTACGTGCCGATGACCGCCAAGCGCGTGACCGGCATCGTTTCTCGTGGGGGGTCGATCATGGCCAAGTGGTGCCTGGCGCACCACAAGGAAAACTTCCTCTACACCCATTTCGAAGACATCTGCGAAATCATGAAGGCCTACGACGTCAGCTTCTCGCTGGGTGACGGCCTGCGTCCGGGTTCGATTGCCGATGCCAACGACGAAGCGCAGTTCGGCGAGCTGGAAACCCTGGGCGAGCTGACCAAGATCGCCTGGAAGCACGATGTGCAATGCATGATCGAAGGCCCGGGTCACGTGCCGATGCAGCTGATCAAGGAGAACATGGACAAGCAGCTCGAGTGCTGCGACGAGGCGCCGTTCTATACCCTCGGCCCGCTGACCACCGACATTGCGCCGGGCTACGACCACATCACCTCCGGTATCGGGGCGGCGATGATCGGCTGGTTCGGCTGCGCCATGCTCTGCTACGTGACCCCCAAGGAGCACCTGGGCCTGCCGAACAAGGATGACGTGAAGACCGGCATCATCACCTACAAGATCGCCGCCCATGCCGCCGATCTGGCCAAGGGGCATCCGGGGGCGCAAATCCGTGACAATGCCCTGAGCAAGGCGCGTTTCGAGTTCCGTTGGGAAGACCAGTTCAACCTGGGCCTCGATCCGGACACCGCCCGTTCGTATCACGATGAGACCCTGCCGAAGGATTCGGCCAAGGTCGCGCACTTCTGCTCGATGTGCGGGCCGAAATTCTGCTCGATGAAAATCACCCAGGAAGTCCGCGAGTATGCGGCCAACCAACGGATCGAAGCGGTCGACGTGGAGGTGGCCCAAGGCATGGCCGAACAGGCCGAGCGCTTCAAGCAGGAAGGCAGCCAGCTGTACCAGAAAGTTTGATCCCGGGGGCCTTCGGCCCCCATCGCGAGCAGGCTCGCCGCCACAGGGAAAATGCCTTCCTTTGTGGGAGCGAGCCTGCTCGCGATGGCGATTTCCACAACAACAAATGTCCCTCTGAGATAACACCCTTGAGCATTCAACCCGGCACTTATTCACCCGACATCGCCGTGCCCACCGACAAACGTGTCTTCGGCGGTCGCGATCTGTTTTCCCTGTGGTTTTCCCTCGGCATCGGCCTGATGGTGTTGCAGACCGGTGCCTTGCTTGCGCCAGGCCTGGGCCTCCCCGGCTCGTTGCTGGCGATCTTCCTCGGCACCCTGGTCGGCGTTCTGCTGCTGGCCGCCGTTGGCGTGATCGGCAGCGACACCGGCCTGTCGTCGATGGCCGCGCTGAAACTCAGCCTCGGCGCCAAAGGCGCGAGCCTTCCGGCGGTGCTGAACCTGTTGCAACTGATCGGCTGGGGGTCGTTCGAAATCATCGTGATGCGCGATGCGGCGAGCCTGCTGGGCGCCCGGGCCTTCAGCGAAGGCAGCCTGTGGTCCAATCCGCTGCTCTGGACAGTATTCTTCGGCGGTCTGGCGACCTTGCTGGCGGTCAGCGGCCCGTTGACGTTTGTGCGGCAGATACTGCGCAAATGGGGCATCTGGCTGCTGCTGGCAGCGTGTACCTGGCTGACCTGGAACCTGTTCGCCAAGGCCGATCTGGCGGCGCTGTGGGCGCAGGCCGGAGACGGTTCGATGCCGTTCGCGGTGGGCTTTGACATCGCCATCGCCATGCCGCTGTCGTGGCTGCCACTGATTGCCGACTATTCGCGGTTTGGCAAGCGGGCGAAAAACGTGTTCGGCGGCACCGCGGTGGGGTTCTTCATCGGTAATTTCTGGCTGATGAGCCTGGGCGTGGCGTACACCCTGGCGTTCGCGCCGAGTGGCGAGGTGAATGCGCTATTGCTGGCGCTGGCCGGTGCGGGCCTGGGCATTCCATTGCTGTTGATCCTGCTGGATGAATCGGAAAACGCGTTCGCCGACATTCACTCGGCGGCCGTGTCCAGCGGATTTCTGTTGCGCTTGAAAGTCGAGCATCTGGCATTGGCCATCGGCGTGCTCTGCACCCTCATCGCCCTGCTGGCGCCGTTGGCGCAGTACCAGAACTTCCTGCTGCTGATCGGTTCGGTGTTCGCGCCGCTGTTCGGCGTGGTGCTGGTGGATCACTTCATCCTGCGCAAGCGCAGTGGCCAGCTGGCGTCGGTCGCATTGCGCTGGCCGGCGCTGCTCGCCTGGCTGGGGGGCATCAGCACTTACCATCTGTTGGCGAACCTGTACCCGGATGTCGGCGCAACCCTGCCGGCGCTGGTCCTGGCAGGGCTGTTGCAGCTTGTGCTGGGCCGGGCGTTCAGTTACGGCCGGGAAACAGCTCGGGCTTGAGAATGCCGTTCAGGCGTGGGTAGGGGATCTTCAGTTCGACGTGGCCCAGTGCGTAAGGCGCGATGGTGCTGACCTGATACTTGAGGATCACCCCGCCATAGGTCAGCGCCACGTTCGGGGTTTTCTGGAACGGCCAGCTCTTCACGAACTCCGCTTCCTGATCGAGCTTGGTGCTGATCAGCCAGCTGTTGTGCGCCACCTGCGCGGCTTTCCAGAAGGCATCTTCCTGCCCCGGCAGCAACATGTCGGACAAGTTCAGCACCTTGTGCTGCTGGCGCGAGTAGTTGATGAAGCCGCGACCCGGCGTGCCATGGGCGCCGCCGGTGTCCAGGTAGCTGGAAAACTCGATGATCACCAAGCCGTCATGCTGCTCGCGTACCTTGGCCTGCAAGTAGCTGCTGTTGCGCGGTGCGGCGGTGCGCAAAAACTCGTCGCGATACGCCGCCAACGTCGGTGCCGCCGGTGCCTCAGGCGAGGTGCGGGTCATCTGCAGCAAGCGTTTTTCGACGATGCCGTCCAGTGCAGGCTCGGTGGGGAAGCGCAGCGTGTCGATGTTCACCAGCGGGCAGTCGGCAGACGTGCAACCGGGCTTCAACTGCTCGGAGGCATCGCGGGTGGTTTCCAGCGGCACTCGGTAGTTGGGCTGGAACAGGCTCTGGCAAGCGCCCAGGGTCAGGGCGATGGCTGCCACGGAGGCGATCTTGAAAAGTGACATGGGCGTCCTTCATGAAACAGGGAAAGGCGAAAAGTTACCCGCTTCGACTCTCAACCAGGCAGTCAGTTCGCCACTAAGCTAATTAGAGTGGGTTTCGCCCTCACCGTCTATCCCGCTGACGGGAAAGGGGCTGCATCAAACGTCACGGGCGCGTTAGGATGGCGCGAAGTCGAGGTTGCAGGCACACGCAGGCAACCTCGGATCGGATTGTGCAAACGAGGATAGTCATGACTGATTTTGCCAGCGCCATTCCAACCGCCGTCGATATCGTTCGGCGCGAAAAGTGCTACGAGGGCTTCTACAAGCTCGACCGTGTGCATTTGCGCCACGAATTGTTCGGCGGCGGCATGAGTCGCGAAATCAATCGAGAAGTGTTTGTCCGCCACGATGCCGTTTGCGTATTGCCTTACGATCCGCAGCGCGACGAAGTGGTGCTGATCGAGCAGTTTCGTGTCGGCGCCATGGGCAAGACCGACAACCCGTGGCTGGTCGAACTGGTCGCTGGTCTGATCGACAAGGACGAAGTGCCGGAAGAAGTTGCCCACCGCGAAGCGCAGGAGGAAGCTGGGCTGGAATTCCGCGCACTGTGGCCGATGACCAAGTATTTTCCGTCGCCGGGTGGCAGCAATGAATTCGTGCACTTGTACCTGGGGCGCTGCGAGACGAACGGAGTCGGGGGCCTGCATGGACTGGAGGAAGAAGCTGAAGATATCCGCGTGACGGTCTGGGCTTTCGAAGATGCCCTGCAAGCCGTGCGCGACGGGCGAATTGCCAACGCGGCCAGCATCATTGCCTTGCAATGGCTGGCCTTGAACCGCGTTGAAGTGAGGGGGCTATGGTCGTAAACAAGCTGCGCGATCGTTACAGGGTCGACCTGGCGGGGCTGCAAGCGTCCTGCGAGGCGAACTACGCGCGCCTGATGCGACTGCTCCCCGACATGCGCAACGAGCCGGCGGCACGGCGTATCGCCGTGACCCATGGCGACCAGATGCTCGGTGTCCTGGCGCTGGAAGTGCTGCAGGTCTGTCCGTACACCACGACGTTGCAGGTGCGTCAGGAACATAGCCTGCCGTGGTTGCCGGTGCCGCAACTGGAGGTTCAGGTGTACCACGACGCCTGTATGGCCGAAGTGGTCAGCGCCGAACATGCACGACGCTTTCGCGGCATCTATCCTTACCCGAACGCCGCGATGCATCAGCCGGATGAAAAGGCCCAGTTGAACATGTTCCTGGGTGAATGGCTGAGTCACTGCCTGGCGCTGGGGCATGAGTACGAAGTCGTTCGCTAGTTGTGAACTGCGTCCGGTTAACGGGTTTCCCCTTTTGCATGTCCCCCAGCATAATTGCGCCACTTGAGCCCTGGGAGAGCGCCTTGCCGAGCGTATCCACATTGACCACCGCCGATTCGGCGCTGCTGGTGCAACTGTCCGACAGCCATCTGTTTGCCGAAGCCGACGGAACCTTGCTGGGCATGAACACGCGACAGAGCCTGCAAAAGGTCATCGAACTGGTCAGGCATCAACAGCCGCGAATCGACCTGATCATTGCCAGTGGTGATATTTCCCAGGACGGCACGCTGGAGTCCTACCAGCGGTTTCGCGACCTGACCCGGCCGCTCGATGCGCCCGCGCGCTGGATTCCCGGCAATCACGATGAGCCGCAGGTCATGGCCGAGGCTGCCGTGCAGAGTGCGCTGCTGGAGCCGGTGGTGGACATCGGCAACTGGCGGGTCACCCTGCTCGACTCGGCGGTGCCGGGGTCGGTGCCGGGGTATTTGCAGGACGAGCAATTGCAGTTGCTCGCGCGTTCCTTGAGCGAAGCGCCGGAGCGCCATCACTTGGTGTGTTTCCACCATCATCCGGTGTCGATTGGTTGTGCCTGGATGGAACCGATCGGGTTGCGCAACCCCGAGGCGCTGTTTGCCGTGCTGGATCGTTTTCCACAGGTACGCGCGGTGTTGTGGGGGCATGTGCATCAGGAAATCGATCAGTTTCGAAACGGCGTGCGCCTGATCGCTTCGCCCTCGACCTGCATTCAGTTCGAGCCAGGGAGCGTCGATTTCAAGGTCGGTGAGCAGGCGCCGGGCTACCGCTGGCTGCGGTTGTCGCCGGACGGGCAGATCGAGACCGGTGTGGAGCGGGTGACCGGGTTCGATTTCACGGTGGATTACGGCTCCAACGGCTACTAGTCATTCCTCAAGGCCGCGTCGTGGCCTTCGCTCCCACAGTGGATCCGGGCCGCTCATAAACTGTGTGGGAGCGAGCCTGCTCGCGAAGGCGTCGGCCCAGACGACTTGAATTTCACAGATATCCCCGATTCCCCCGACTCCCTGTAAACTCCGCCCTTCCTCACCCGACACACAGGGAGTCCAGATGTCCGGTTCGATCCTTTATATCCACGGTTTCAACAGCGCGCCCGCTTCGCAAAAGGCCACGCAGTTGATGCAGGTGATGGAGCGTCTGGGCCTGAGCAGTCATCTGCGAGTCCCGGCCTTGCATCACCATCCACGCCAGGCCATCGCGCAGCTGGAGCAGGCGATTGCCGAGCTCGGGCGGCCACTGCTGGTCGGCAGCTCACTCGGCGGCTACTATGCGACTCACCTGGCCGAGCGCCATGGCCTCAAGGCCTTGCTGATCAACCCTGCCGTCAGTCCGCACCGGATGTTCGACGGGTTCCTGGGGACGCAGAAAAACCTGTATACCGATGAGGCCTGGGAATTGACCCACGACCATGTGACGGCCTTGGCCGAACTGGAAGTGCCGGCGCCCCGGGATCCGCAGCGGTACCAGGTGTGGTTGCAAACGGGCGATGAAACACTGGACTATCGCCTCGCCGAGCAGTATTACCGGGCGTGTGCCTTGCGTATCCAGGCCGGCGGCGATCATGGTTTCCAGGGTTTTGCCGCGCAACTGCCGGCAATGCTGAGTTTTGCCGGCATCGGCGCAGATTTGTATCGGGCGATGGATTTCACGGCACTGTGAACACTCGCTCTTTTTCATCGATCACTTTTTAGACAGGCGGACGAAGAGACCCCATGGCCACTCCCAGCGCTAGCTCTTATAACGCAGACGCCATCGAAGTCCTCTCGGGCCTCGACCCGGTGCGCAAACGCCCCGGCATGTACACCGACACCAGTCGGCCGAACCACCTTGCCCAGGAAGTCATCGACAACAGCGTCGACGAAGCCCTGGCGGGTCACGCCACGTCGGTGCAGGTCATCCTGCACGCCGACCACTCGCTGGAAGTCAGCGACGATGGCCGTGGCATGCCCGTGGACATTCACCCGGAAGAGGGCGTCTCGGGCGTCGAACTGATCCTCACCAAGCTGCACGCAGGCGGCAAGTTTTCCAACAAGAACTACCAGTTCTCCGGCGGTTTGCACGGGGTGGGTATTTCCGTGGTCAACGCCCTGTCGACCGAAGTGCGGGTGCGCGTCAAGCGCGATGGCAATGAATACCAGATGACCTTCGCCGATGGTTTCAAGAAAACCGAACTGGAAGTGATTGGCAGCGTCGGCAAGCGCAACACCGGCACCAGCGTATTCTTCGCGCCGGACCCGAAGTACTTCGATTCACCGAAATTCTCCATCAGCCGCCTCAAGCACGTGCTCAAGGCCAAGGCCGTTCTGTGCCCGGGGCTGCTGGTCAGCTTTGAAGACAAGGGCACCGGCGAGAAAGTCGAGTGGCATTATGAAGATGGCCTGCGTTCGTACCTGGTCGATGCGGTCAGCGAGTTCGAACGCCTGCCCGACGAACCGTTCTGCGGCAGCCTGGCCGGTAACAAGGAAGCGGTGGATTGGGCGCTGTTGTGGCTGCCCGAAGGTGGCGACAGCGTTCAGGAAAGCTACGTCAACCTGATCCCCACCGCCCAGGGCGGCACCCACGTCAATGGCTTGCGTCAGGGCCTGCTCGACGCGATGCGCGAGTTCTGCGAGTTCCGCAGCCTGTTGCCGCGCGGCGTCAAGCTGGCGCCGGAAGACGTCTGGGAGCGCATCGCCTTCGTGCTGTCGATGAAGATGCAGGAACCGCAATTCTCCGGCCAGACCAAAGAGCGCCTGTCGTCCCGGGAAGCGGCGGCGTTCGTCTCCGGGGTGGTCAAGGATGCGTTCAGCCTGTGGCTCAACGCCAACCCGGAAACCGGCATGCTGCTCGCCGAGCTGGCGATCAACAATGCTGGCCGGCGCCTCAAGGCGAGCAAGAAGGTCGAGCGCAAGCGCATTACCCAGGGGCCGGCACTGCCGGGCAAGCTCGCCGACTGCGCCGGGCAGGACCCGATGCGTTCCGAGCTGTTTCTGGTGGAGGGTGACTCCGCCGGCGGTTCGGCCAAGCAGGCGCGGGACAAGGAATTCCAGGCCATCCTGCCGTTGCGCGGCAAGATCCTCAACACTTGGGAAGTGGACGGCAGCGAAGTGCTGGCCAGCCAGGAAGTGCACAACATTGCCGTGGCCATCGGTGTCGATCCGGGCGCGGCGGACATGAGCCAGCTGCGTTACGGCAAGATCTGCATCCTCGCCGACGCCGACTCCGACGGTCTGCACATCGCCACCCTGCTGTGCGCATTGTTCGTCCAGCATTTCCGTGCGCTGGTCGATGCCGGTCACGTCTATGTCGCAATGCCACCGCTGTACCGGATCGATCTGGGCAAGGACATCTACTACGCCCTCGATGAAGCCGAGCGCGACGGGATTCTTGACCGCCTGGTGGCCGAGAAGAAACGCGGCAAACCGCAGGTCACCCGATTCAAGGGCCTGGGTGAAATGAACCCGCCGCAGTTGCGTGAAACCACCATGGACCCGAACACCCGGCGCCTGGTGCAACTGACCCTGGACGATTTTGACGCGACGTCGGAAATGATGGACATGTTGCTGGCGAAGAAACGCGCCGGCGACCGTAAATCCTGGCTCGAATCCAAAGGCAACCTGGCCGAGGTTCTTGGCTGATGCGGGTTGGCTTTGCCCTGGCGTGTGCGTTACTTCTGGGCTGTGGTTCGGTGTTTGCCGAACCGGCACCGTCGTTGCGCCTGTTGTCCGAGCATCCCGTGGAGGGCATGCGCGGCGGCAATCTGTCGGGGCTGGCGCAGTGCGGCAAGGAATTGTGGACGGTATCCGATCGCGACGACGACCAGATCTACCGCCTGGAGCCCGGTGACGGAACCTGGCAGGCGCAAACCGTGCACATCGATGTGCCGCCAGTGCCGGACAGCGGTTTGCCCTGGGGCCTGCGTTCGCGGACCTGGGTGGCTTCGTTCGTGCGCGGCGGTGACCTTGATTTCGAAGGCATCACCTGCGATAGCGCCGGCAATCGCTACATCGTCAGCGAAGCTCATGCCGCTGTGCTGCAAGTGCCGCCAGCCGGGCCGGCGTCCTGGTTGAAGATCTCGCCGTTGCTGGTTCGTGAGGCGCGGGCCAGTGGCATGCTGTTGCACTTCAACGCGCTGTTCGAAGGCCTGGCCATCAACCCCGCTGGCGATCAATTGTGGTTGGCGGCGGAGCGCGAACGTCGTGGCCTGCTGCTGGTCAAGCGTCAGCAAACGGTCTGGGATTGCGATGCAGGGTGTGTGCTGCTGAGCGAAGCCGGCGTGGAAATGCAGCCGGCGAACTTTCCCAAAGCCAAGGCGGTATCGCGGGATTTTTCCGATCTGTCATTGTTCAACGGCAAGCTGTTCACCCTCGAGCGCAATGCGTTCGAGATTTGCCGCCGCGACGCGGTGACGGCCAAGGTCGAGCGGTGCTGGTCATTTGCCGACGAGGCGCTGCAGCCACCTCGGCGTTACGCCCAGGACTACGGCCTGGCGGAGGCGCTGATCGTGGACGCCGAGGGTGCCTGGATCGGCATCGATAACAATGGAGGGGCTCGCGCCGATGGCGAGAAGCGCCCGATCGTCTGGCGCTTTGCCGCGCCTGACGGTGGCTGGAACGCCGCGCCGTGACTGCGCAACCGCCAGGCAAGCGCGCCGGTCGGGTCTTGCTGATCCTGGCCTGGTGCGCCGGCCTGTTCCTGGCCACGCGATTCTTCGGCGAATGGGAAGCGCGCCAGAACAATCCCAATGTGGTTGTCAGTTCGCAGCAGGGCGATGGTTACATCGAAGTGAAGCTGGTCAGCAACCAGCAGGGCCACTTCGTCGCCAGCGGTCAGATCAACGGCCAGCCGGTGGATTTCATGCTGGACACCGGGGCGACGGATGTATCGATCCCGGCCGAACTGGCCAAACGCTTGAAACTGGAAGAAGGCTTCGGGGTGACCCTGAGCACGGCAAACGGTCTGAGCCAGGGTTACCGAACCCGTATCGACCGCTTGCAGGTCGGCGACATCGTCTTGCGCGATGTCCGCGCGCTGGTCGCGCCCGGCCTGGACGGCAATCAGGTGCTGCTGGGCATGAGCGCGCTGAACAAACTTGAATTTACCCAGCGCGGTGGCACCATGCTGCTGCGCCAGACAACGAACCGATGAGGCCCGCATGAGCGACTCCCTTGATCTCAGCCTGGACGGTGTAGAACGCCGGTCACTGTCTGACTTCACCGAAAATGCCTACCTCAACTACTCCATGTACGTGATCATGGACCGTGCCCTGCCGCATATCGGCGACGGCCTGAAACCGGTACAGCGACGCATCGTCTACGCGATGAGCGAGTTGGGGCTGGATGCCGATTCCAAGCACAAGAAATCGGCGCGTACCGTCGGTGACGTGCTCGGCAAGTTCCACCCGCACGGCGATTCGGCCTGCTACGAAGCGATGGTCCTGATGGCCCAGCCGTTCAGCTACCGCTACACGCTGGTCGATGGCCAGGGCAACTGGGGGGCGCCGGACGATCCCAAGTCCTTCGCCGCCATGCGATACACCGAAGCACGGCTGTCGCGCTATTCCGAAGTGCTGCTCAGCGAGCTGGGCCAGGGCACGGCGGACTGGGGCCCGAACTTCGACGGCACCCTCGAAGAACCTCTGGTGTTGCCGGCACGTTTGCCGAACATCCTGCTCAACGGCACCACCGGCATCGCCGTGGGCATGGCCACGGACGTACCGCCGCACAACCTGCGTGAAGTGGCGTCGGCGTGCGTGCGCCTGCTCGATGAGCCCAAGGCCACGGTCGAGCAGCTCTGCGAACACATCCAGGGCCCGGATTACCCGACCGAAGCGGAAATCATCACCCCGCGCGCCGACCTGCTGAAAATGTATGAAACCGGCAAGGGATCGGTGCGCATGCGCGCCGTGTACCACGTCGAAGACGGTGACATCATCGTCACCGCGCTGCCGCACCAGGTCTCCGGGGCCAAGGTGCTGGAACAGATCGCGGCGATGATGCAGGCCAAACCGTCCAAGGCCCCGCAGATCGCCGACCTGCGTGACGAGTCTGACCACGAAAACCCGTGCCGGATCGTGATCATTCCCGGTGCGCGCAAGAACTTCGACCACGATGCCTTGATGCAGCACCTGTTCGCCAGCACCGAGCTGGAATCGAGCTACCGGGTCAACATCAACATCATCGGCCTGGACGGCAAACCGCAGTTGAAAAACCTGCGGGCCCTGCTGGTCGAATGGCTGGAGTTCCGGGTCCAGACCGTGCGTCGCCGCCTGCAATTCCGCCTCGACAAGGTCGAGCGTCGCCTGCACCTGTTGGACGGCTTGCTGATTGCCTACCTCAACCTGGATGAAGTGATTCATATCATCCGTACCGAGGAACACCCCAAGGCGGCGCTGATCGAGCGGTTCGCCCTCAGCGAAATCCAGGCGGACTACATTCTCGACACCCGTCTGCGTCAATTGGCGCGCCTGGAAGAAATGAAGCTGCGCGCCGAGCAGGACGAACTGCTCAAGGAGCAGGCCAAGCTGCAAGCCTTGCTGGGTAGCGAAGCCAAACTGAAGAAACTGGTGCGCAGCGAGTTGCTCAAAGACGCCGAAACCTACGGTGACGACCGTCGCTCGCCCATCGTCGAGCGTGCCGAAGCCAAGGCCCTCACTGAGCACGACCTGCTGCCGAACGAGAAAGTCAGCGTGGTGCTGTCGGAAAAAGGCTGGGTTCGCTCCGCCAAGGGCCACGACATCGACGCCACCGGGCTTTCCTACAAGGCCGGGGATGGTTTCAAGGCGCTGGCGGCCGGGCGGTCCAACCAGTACGCGGTGTTCATCGACTCCACCGGCCGCAGTTACTCGGTAGCGGCCCATACACTGCCGTCGGCCCGTGGCCAGGGCGAGCCGCTGACCGGTCGCCTGACGCCGCCGCCAGGGGCGAGTTTCGAATGCGTGCTGATGCCTGAAGACGATTCGCTGTACGTGATCGCTTCCGACGCCGGTTACGGGTTCGTGGTCAAGGGTGAAGACTTCCAGGCCAAGAACAAGGCGGGCAAGGCCCTGCTGAGCCTGCCGAACAATTCGAAAGTGATCCTGCCGCGTCCGGTGGCCGACCGTGAGAACAACTGGCTGGCTTCGGTGACCACCGAAGGTCGCCTGCTGATCTTCAAAATCAGCGATCTGCCACAATTAGGTAAGGGCAAGGGCAACAAGATCATCGGTATTTCCGGTGAGCGTGTGGCCAATCGCGAAGAATATGTCACGGACATCGCTGTTTTGCCGGAGGGTGCCACATTGGTGCTGCAGGCCGGAAAACGTACCTTGTCACTGAAAGCGGACGACCTCGAGCACTACAAAGGTGAACGTGGGCGTCGTGGTAACAAATTGCCACGTGGCTTCCAGAGAGTGGATGCGCTGCTCGTCGAAAACCTCAATTAGGCGTCCTAGAGCGCCCGATCTACGATTTAACGCGTAGATCGGCGCTTTGGCGCTGGAGTCGGAACGCATATTCACGGATGATATGGCCTTTCAAGCGCCGGCGTGGTCGAGCGTTCTTCATATTTATTGAGTATTTTCACTGTGGTTAGCCTTGTGGCAACCACCTGGATGGGACGATGACTGCTCTGCGCCTTCCTTTTATTTTGATGCTCGCCGGCGTTCTTGGCCTGGCGGGTTGCAGCGTTCACCAGCCGGTGTCGCTGTATCAGCTGGACAGCGGAAGTCCGGCACAACCTGCGCAAGCCGCAGGCATGGCGGTATTGTTGGGTCCGGTCGTCGTTGCGGACTACCTGCAACGTGAAACGCTGTTGCAGCGTCAACCGGATGGCAGCCTTCAGGCCTCGACCGACGGTCGTTGGGCTGGCAGCCTTTCCTCCGACATCGATCAGCTGTTGTTGCGCCAGGTCGCGGGTCACCTGGACAGCCAGCGTGTGGTGCTGGCCCCGGCGACCCTCGGCTTCACCCCGGACGTTCAGGTTTTGCTGACCATCACGCGGCTGGACTCGGGTGAGTCGCAACCGGCGATCCTGGATGCGCAATGGCGCCTGATCGATCGCCGTGGTCAGGTTCGGGATAACCGCATCGTTCACCTGCAGGAGCAGCATGCCGGTGGCACCGCGGCCCAGGTGCAGGCCCAGGGCGTGTTGTTGCAGCGTCTGGCCGAGCAGCTTTCCGTGGCGCTCAAGCCACTGGCCAACCAGCCACCGATTGCCGAAGCCCCTAAAAAGCCTGCTGCCAAGCCTGTTGCACCGGCAGCGGAGCAGGAGAAACAGCCCAAGATCCCGATGGCCGCTCCGATCCGCACCGATATGGAAGTGTTCCGCTTCTAAAGCCGGATGGCTTCAAGACCAAGCCCGCCCTGTTGCGGGCTTTGTTGTTTCTGCAGGTTGGAAGTCTCGTTTGTCTATGCTGGCCCCATCGCGAGCAGGCTCGCTCCCACAGAGTTTTGTGTTGTGACCAGTACCGACCACTGTGGGAGCGAGCCTGCTCGCGATGACGCCAGTGAAGGCCACAAAAAAGCCCGCAGACAATCGCTTGTCTGCGGGCTTTCTTGCAGCAGGGCCGAAGGTTTACGCCCGACGCTCATGCATCCGCGCCAGTTGCCGCTCGAGCATCGACGGATAAGGCTCCATCAAGCGCTCTACACAGCAGGCACCCTCAGGGCTGGCAATCGGGCGGATACGCGCACGCTGGCGGATCAGGGCGTCGTCGCTGATCCTGCGCTCCACCAGCAGCAGGTTGCGGCTGTGTTGCGACAGGGCCAGGGCGTCCTGAGCGGTTTCGGTCAGCAGCAGGTCGATCTGGCTCAGGCCGAACAACTCATCGCCCAGGGTCAGGCCCAGCTGCAATTGCAGGGTGATGCCACTGTCGGCGACTTCGATCTGCAACTGATGGCCCAGTGCGCGCAACAATTCGCCGCAGCAGATGGCATTGGTCAGGTAATCGTCGCCACTGTCCTCGGTGTGGAACAGCATCAGCGTGCTGCCATCGTTGAGGGTGTGCAATTCGCTCTGATACAGCGACGCCGCCTGATCGAGGCAGTCGCGGTAGCGTTCCAGCAGTTCTTCCAGGCGTGCCCGGGGCAAGCGACGCAGTTGGTCCTGAGCGCCCAATTGCACGGCCAGAACCGCGCTGTGCTGCGGTACGCTGGAGACCTGCGGCTTGATCGCCGGGGTCGATGCCGACTCGTCGCGCAGATCGGCAAACGGATCTTCGTCATCATCGTCTTCGACGGTGCTGACGATATGCCGAGGTGCAGGCCTGAGGCTGGCGACAGGCTTGGTCTCATCGAAGCTCGGGTCGCGCAGGTTGCGCACTTCGAAGGCTGGCTCGTGATCGTCGGCGTCGGTGTACTCGCTGTCGTCGTACTCGGGTTCCGGCACGGGCTCGGGTTCGGCCGGTTCCGGTGCGAAGTTGGCGTGCAGTTGGCGCGCCAGGTCGCCGATTTCGTCCTGACGGCCGGTAGCCGGGGTGTATTCGTCGATATTGCGCAGCCACACGCGCAATTGCAGCAGCGGTGTGGAGAGGTGACGACCCAGGCGCAGGCTCAAGGCCAGGGACAGGGCCAACAGGATGGCGCTCAAAATGCCCATGCTCTGCAGGCTGATGGTCATCGGCTGCTGGAACTGGTCCATGTCCAGGCTGATGCGCAACTGCCCGGCGGTCACGTCCTGGAACGTGATCTTGCTCTGGTACATGCCCTCGGCTTCGCCCAGCAGGCCGTGCTTGGGGCGCTGACCGGATTCAGCGAGGATGCGGTTATCCACGCTGTAGATGGCGGCGTGGGCCACCAGCTTGTTCTTGGTCAGGTTGTTGAGCAGCACGTTGAGGCTGAGGATGTCGTTGGACACCAGCAGCTCGGTGGCCGAGGTGGCCGTCTGCGTGGTCAGGCTTTCGCCCAGGGCATCCGCCTGTTCGTGCATGGCCTGCTTGAACTGCAAACCCATCACGCAGGCGTAGATCACCAGGGCCAGGGCGACCAGGATCACGTTATGGCTGGCGATGCGCAATGCAATCGGTACACGGCGGTGGCGCAGTGCACGGAAGATCAGCAGAAAGAAGTTATCGGTTTTTACTGGCGTGGGCCGGTTCACTTGCGCTCGGCTCTTTTGTCCGTGAAGTTGACGCGCAGTATAGCGACAGGCCCTAGACCGGCAAAGCGCTCACGGTGCCCGATGGTCACTGAAAGTGGGTAGAATGCGGTTTTTTTCCACCTGCGGGGGTGCGCCTTGCGCGAAATCGTCCTGATAAACATCACCGGATCCGATCGTCCGGGTCTGACTGCGGCCATTACCGGCGTCCTGGCCCAGGGTGGTGTGAACATTCTCGACATCGGCCAGGCGGTGATCCACGACACGCTGTCGTTCGGCATCCTGGTTGAAATTCCCGACACCGAGCAAGGCCGCTCGGTGCTCAAGGACATCCTGTTCAAGGGCTACGAGCTCGACCAGCAGGTGCGTTTCACGCCGGTCTCCGAGGAGGATTACCAGCAGTGGGTCGGCAACCAGGGCAAGAAGCGCCACATCGTGACGCTGTTGACCCGCAAGGTGACCGCCGGGCAATTGCAGGCAGTGAGCGCGATTACCGCTAAATATGGCCTGAACATCGATCACATCGATCGTCTCTCCGGGCGCATGCCGCTGGATACGCCGGCGGACAAAGGCAAGGGTTGCATCGAGTTTTCGGTGCGCGGCGAAGCGGCCGATCCGCAGGCGCTGCGTGCCGAGTTCCTCAACGTGGCCCAGGAACTGAATGTCGACATCGCCTTCCAGGAAGACTCACTGTTCCGCCGCAACCGTCGTCTGGCGGTGTTCGACATGGACTCGACGCTGATCGAAGCCGAAGTCATCGACGAACTGGCCAAGGCGGCCGGCGTGGGCGACAAGGTCTCGCAAATCACCGAGCGGGCGATGGCCGGCGAACTGGACTTCCGCGCCAGCTTCAAAGAACGCCTGGCCTTGCTCAAAGGCCTGGATGTCGGCGTGCTGGATTCGATCGGCGCCTCGTTGCGCCTGACCGAAGGCGCCGAAACCTTGTTCGCCGAGCTCAAACGTCTGGGCTACAAGACGGCGATCCTGTCGGGTGGTTTCACTTACTTCGCCAAACAATTGCAGGCCAAGCTGGGCATCGACTACGTGTTCGCCAATGAGCTGGAAGTGGTTGACGGCAAGGTGACCGGCGTCGCGGTCGAACCGATCGTCGATGCGCAGCGCAAGGCCGATCTGCTCAGGGAGCTGGCGGTCAAGGAAGGCTTGCGCCTGGAGCAGACCATCGCGGTGGGCGATGGCGCCAACGACTTGCCGATGCTGGCCATTGCCGGCCTGGGTGTGGCCTTCCGTGCCAAACCGCTGGTCAAGCAATCGGCCAAGCAGGCGATCTCCACGCTGGGCCTGGATGGCGTGCTGTACCTGCTGGGCTTTCGCGATCGTGACGGGCAGCTCTGAGTTGATCGCCGCTTGAGCTGACCCCATCGCGAGCAGGCTGCTCCCACAGGTTTACACTGTTCCTGTGGGAGCGAGCCTGCTCGCGATAGCGATTCAGGAGCCGAAGGTCAAAGCGTCTTCCACAACGAATCAAAATTCTCTTCCGAACTGACGGCGCCGCTTCCTGCGGCGTTGTCGTTTCTGGCCGCTTCCAGTGAGCGGTAGGCGAACTGATTGAAGCTGTTCGTGCTCGCCACCCGCCGATCCAGGCCGGCCCGGCGTTCTTCACCGTTGGTGTTGATCAGCACTTTGTTGCCTTCCTGAAAGGGCAGTCGCGGTGCGAGCAGGGTGGCCGGCAGGTCGACTGCGCTGATGGCCGGCAGCAGCAGGCCGCGCAGGTAATGGCTGTGTTCGTCCCGGGTACGCACCAGTTGCAGGCCGCAAGGCTCGGCATAGGGCGCCACCTGTTCGATGCCCATTTGCGTACCGCCGCCGCGAACCTGGCGGACCCAGCGCACCACGGCGATGCTCCAGCCGGCCCCGGCGCTATCCTCGATACCGACCATTTCGCCCGCCTGCAATTCGGCGGGCACCTCGCCCGGCCACGCCAGGCAATAGCCCCCGGGGCTGTGATTGATCACCGGCAGGGCATAGGTCGGGAAGTGGCGATTGTGATCGGAGGGTTCGTGACTGTCGTCATTCTGCAGTTGCGGGTACTCGATTTCCTCATACGGCAGCATCGCATCGGCGGTGCCCTGAGGGGCTGCATCGAACGCATGGCGCCATTGATCCCTGTCGCGTCCGGCGGGCTCGCTGGCCTTGAACTGCGCGCGTCCGACACCCGGGGTTTTCAGGATCTCGCTGAAGGGTCGTTGCCCGCCCAGATAGAAGTGCAGCGCGCTCATGCCCACGCACAGGGTCAAGGTGCCCTGACTGGCCGTGCGCTGGAAACTGCGTTCGACCGCCTGGCCCCAGGCGGCACTCAGGTGTTGCAGCGTATCCAGGCTCAGCCCCGCCGGTACGGGCAGTGGCGTCGGGCTGTCGCTGTTTTGCAGATGGCCCTCGATGGCGGCGACCAGTGGCTGCGGATCGAAAGCCAGCAGGCTCTCCAGCTGCTCGGGACGGAATTTCGTCCGGTAGCGCGGGCCGACATCGAGCGCCGGTGCGACGGCGAACAAACCGGTGCCCGACGCTTGCGGTTCCAGCTTGAGCCACTGGCTCCAGGGCTCCAGGACTTCGGCGAGCCGCGCAATCTGACTCTGGCGCAGTTGGTTGCAGCGGGCGGCGCCCAGCAGCAGGGCGGCCAGGTACGTCTGCTCGATGCTCAGGTTTTGCGTCTGGCTGGCCAGCTCGTCACGCAGGCTCAGGCGCTGAAGGCGATGGGTGCAGGCGATTCGATACAGCTGGTGCAGCTCCAGCCACAGGCCGTCCGGCACCGGGCAATAGAGTTCGGTGGCGCGCACCAGCGAGCCGTTGAGGCCATGCATCGCCCGTTGCAAGGCCAGGGTCAGCAGCGGTGCGCGGTCCTTGCTGAAGCGTGGGGCAATGCGCACGACAATCTGTTTGTAGCCCATCGCCAGGTGGCTTTGCAGTGCCTGGCAAAGATTGGCGATCTTGCGCGAGCGTTCGTCGAGGACGATCGACTGGTGCAGGAAATGTCGCTCCAGGTGCTTGCAGACGTAGTACACCTCGGGCCGCAGCAGTTCGAGGAGCTGCAGCCGGTTGTCACTGGGGGTCAGCAACTGGTTGAGCTCGCTCAGGCCCTGATAGAGACGGCGTGCGGTTTCGCCGATATTGGCCTTGGGCAAGTCGGCGATCCAGCGCTTGAGGTCACGCGGGGTGGCCTCGCAGAACGACAGGCGCGACAGTGCGGGAGTCGGGGCCCGCAACAGAAGGTGGGGACTGGTTTCATCCATGCCGTATACAAACTCCAGGCGGAAATGGGCAGTGACGGTTCGACTCTAGCAGCTATGGACGGGATGAGGGGGATGCAATGTGTTGCCGGTGCAACGATCCCCGCAGGAGTTCGCTCCTGCGGGGCGGATGTTCAGGCTTTTGGCAGGCCCAGCCCCTGGCCCATCTGCACCGGCGAACCGGCGCCCAGTTCTTCGGCCCACTTGACCTGATCCGGGCCGAACAGCACGACCGCCGTCGAACCCAGCTTGAAGCGACCCAGTTCGGCGCCCTTTTCCAGATGGATCGGCGCGCGGGCGGCTTCGTCGTAGCGGAAGGTTTTCAGCTCGCGTTTCGGTGGGGTCACGAGGCCCGCCCACACGGTTTCAATCGACGCCACGATCATCGCGCCGACCAGCACCACGGCCATTGGCCCGCGCTCGGTGTCGAAAATGCACGCCACCCGCTCGTTGCGGGCAAACAGCTCCGGAACGTTTTCAGCGGTGGTCTGGTTGACCGAGAAGATCCGCCCCGGGATATAGACCATCTCGCGCAGGGTGCCGGCCAGTGGCATGTGCACGCGGTGGTAGTCCTTGGGCGACAGGTAGATGGTGGCGAAATCGCCGCCCATGAACGGCGCCGCGTTGGCCGGGTCACCTCCGAGCAATTCCAGTACGCTGAAGCTGTGGCCCTTGGCCTGGAACACGCGACCGTGCTCGATCGGGCCGAGCTGGCTGACCGCGCCATCGGCGGGGCTGAGGATGGCGCCCGGGGTTTCGTCCAGCGGGCGTGCACCGTCCTTCAGGGCGCGGGTGAAGAAGGCGTTGAAGTGTTCATAGGCGGTGATGTCCTCGACCAGGGCCTGGGACATGTCCACCTGGTAGCGCTTGGCGAACCATGTGGTGAAAGCATTCTTGAACCAGCGCACGCGGCATTCGGCGATGCAGCCGGCCAGTCGCGAAAGCAAATGGTGGGGCAGCAGGTATTGGCTGAGGATAAACAGACGCTTGTTCATTAACTGTCCTTAAAAACCTTAAATCTCGACGGGCGTATCGGGATGGTTGCCCCATTCGCCCCAGGAGCCGGCGTAGCCCTTGACCCGCGGATAACCGAGGGACTTGGCCACCAGATAGGTGAAGCCAGAACGGTGGTGAGTCTGGCAATGGGTGATGACTTCTTTGTCCTTGCTGATCCCGAGTTGTTCCAGGATCTGCGCCATGTCGGTACGGATGCGCAGGTTGCGCGCCGGGTCCATGCCCGCGGTCCATTCGAAATTGACCGCGCCGGGGATGTGTCCGGCCTTGGCGGCCAGGACTTTTTCGCCGGAATACTCCAGCGGTCCGCGCGCATCCCAGATTGCCAGGTCAGCCGCACCCAGGCGACTTTGCAGGTACTCGCGGGTAGCGGTGGGTTCCTCGTGCAGGGTCAACGAAACCGGGCCACCAGCCGCTGGCGGGACCTGGATCGACATCGGCGAACCTTCTGCCAGCCACGCTGGCAGGCCGCCGTCGAGGTAGTGGTATCGGTGGTGACCGATGACGTCCAGCAACCAGATGAAACGCCCGGCCCAACCGCCGCCTTCGTCGTCATAGACCACGTAGACCGCATCGGGGTTGTGGCCCAGCTCACCGAACAACGCCTCGAGCGCCGCTTGCGGTGGCATCAGGCCCGGCGCCGGTGGCTGGCCGAGTTGCGTGCGTTTCGGATCGACGAAGCGCGCGCCGGGAATATGCCCTTCGGCATAGCGGGCGCTGCTGGTCAGGTCCACCAGAATCAGTTCACCGGCGTCGAGGCGAGGGAGCAAGTCGCTCGGTTCAATCACCAGCGGCAAGCCAGAGAAGTCAGACATGTGAGGTCTCCAGAGCACAAAGGGGAGGATTGTAGCGGGTCATTGGCCGCGATGGCTAAAGCTGTGCAGGGCTTTCTCGATGCACTGCGCGGTTTTACCGAAAGCCTGCACGGTGATGTCCGAAAACGGCCCGCCTCCCTGATCCGCCACCACGATCATGATCACGCGGCCGTTGTTGACCAGCGAGCGCAGCAGCAGGTGATCACCGCGAAATTGTGCGCGCAGGCCAGGCGGCAACAGCGCTGAAAACTGTGCGTTGTTGGCCGGCGTTATACGCACCTGGGCCTGTTGCGCCAGCAGGCGTTGCAACACGTTGCTCTGGCTGACCACGAAATTCAGCCCGCCCGCCTCCTTGGGCAGCCCGGCCGTCTGGTGCACCCGAAGATTGGCGTGGGTGCGGTCCGCCATCAGGATCATCACCCGGCGCATGCCGCACGCCACCAGGGCGTCCCGGGCCGAGTTGGTCAAGTGCATGGCGTTGGTGAACCGGCTGGGTTCCACCAGCAGCTCGGCACATTGCACGCGCCACTTGGCCAGGTCTTCGGTGGTCGGGGCCGGGGCGGGCATCAGGCCGGCGGGGACGTGCGAGGAGCCCCACGGCCACAGCAGCGCAATGGCAGGGTGCCAAAGGTCCGGCGCAGCGTGATGGCGTGCGCTGTTGGCCGCCTGCTGGTGCAGTTGCTGCTGCAACTCGTCCATGGGCATTTGCAGGTAAAGGCTGGTCAGGTACTGCCAGCGCTCACTGTGCGGGCAGTCCCAGGACTGTTGCGCCGAGAGTGCCAGGCCGTTGGCCAGCAACACGGTGTTGGCGGGCTGATTGAGCCAGCGACGCAACGTCGGGTCGTCATCGAGCCGGTTCTGCTGGCGCAGCGGGTGATCGACGTCACGGGCGATGCGCAGGACTTTCACCAGCTCGCGCTGTTCCTTGAGCAGCAGCCTGTAACCCTGCTGCACCCAGATCGGCAGGCGCCAGGTCTCCACCAGCTTCTGCGCAATCCGCAGCAAACGCACGCCGAACAATTGTTTCTCGACGGTGCGTGCCGACTCGCCCTTGTGGATGACCCGCAGCTCCCACTCCTCGAGCAGTTGCGGGTGAGTCAACGCCATCGGCCACAGCGGTGACAGGAACAACAGACTGCCCCAATGGATGTCCTGCCACAGCCGGGCCAGGCGTGCAGCGAAAAAGCCATTGGCCTGCTGGGTCGCGTGCTGGCTGATCAACTGCAGTTGGCGCAGGGTCACGGGAATTTGCGATTCAGGCATCGCGGGCAGGCGCGCGAGCAGCTCTTCGGTGCGCTTCAAGCCCAGGCGAGTGATCGCCACTTCGAGGTTTTCCGCCGGTTCGGCCATGCTGCCGTGAGTCTGCCGGTTGGCTTCGCGAATCACGCTCAGGGCCAGCGCAGGGCTGTCCTGCATCAGCTCGGCGATATCGCGCAGCGAGCTGCGATTGTCGCCGATTGCCTTGCAAACCCGGTCGTGGCTGGCTTGCGGGACGGGCAGGCGAACACCATCGAGAAGCTTTACCCAGCCTTCGAGCGTGGTCGGTTTTGGAGCTGGAACGTTCGTTTCATTCGCCATGGTTGGACGTGATCATCGTCTGCAATACCTGCGCCCTGAATGGGCCAAATTGGCTTTTCGCCTGAACTGGCTATAGTCTGGCGCAGTTTTGCCGATAAGTAGAAGAAGAGATTTTTTAACTTCCGAATATGACCTTGAACCCGACTCAGTAAGTGCTCTCCTACCTATGGCTAAAATAATCGGCATCATCGTCGTGTTCGCGAGCGTGCTCGGCGGATACGTGCTCTCCCACGGCAAGATTGCGGCCCTGATCCAACCCTTCGAGGTCTTGATCATCGGCGGCGCAGCCCTCGGTGCATTCTTGCAGGCCAACCCTGGCTACATGACCATGCACGTGCTCAAGAAGTCCCTGGGCATGTTCAGTTCCCGTTTCAGCCACACTTTCTACCTGGAAGTGCTGGGGCTGGTGTACGAGATCCTCAACAAAAGTCGTCGCGAAGGCATGATGGCCATCGAAGGCGACATCGAAGACGCGGCCGCCAGCCCGATCTTTGCCAAATACCCGGCAGTGCTCAAGGACGAACGCATGACCGCGTTCATCTGCGATTACCTGCGCATCATGTCGTCCGGCAACATGGCTCCCCATGAGCTGGAAGGCCTGTTCGACATGGAACTCTACAGCCTCAAGGAAGACCTCGAGCATCCGTCCCACGCGGTGAACGGTATCGCCGACGGCATGCCGGGCTTCGGTATCGTCGCGGCCGTACTGGGTATCGTGGTGACCATGGCGTCCCTGGGCGACGGTGACCAGAAATCCATCGGCCTGCACGTGGGTGCGGCGCTCGTCGGTACGTTCTTCGGTATTCTCGCCGCGTACGGTTTCTTCGGTCCGCTGGCCCACTCCCTGGCTCATGATGCCAAGGAAGAGCTGAACGTGTATGAAGCGATCAAGGCTTCGCTGGTGGCTTCGGCCTCCGGCATGCCGCCTTCGCTGGCCGTGGAGTTCGGGCGCAAGGTTCTGTACCCGGCGCACCGTCCTAGCTTCGCTGAGCTGGAACAAGCGGTTCGCGGTCGCTAAGCCATGGAAAATAATCAGCCGATAATCGTCAAGCGCGTCAAGCGCATCGCCGGCGGGCACCACGGGGGCGCTTGGAAAATCGCCTTCGCGGACTTCGCCACGGCGATGATGGCGTTCTTCCTGGTGTTGTGGCTGCTGTCCACCGCCACACCGGAACAGAAGCTCGCCATCGCCGGTTACTTCAAGGACCCGGTCGGTTTTTCCGAGAGCGGCACACCCTACATCATCGACCTGGGCGGTACGCCGACCCTGGCGCCGGAGAACACCCTCAACCCCGAGGTGAAGTCCCAGCCGCAGCCGGACAAGGTGACCGTCGACACCGAACAGGTCGAAGGCATGGCCGAGATGGTGGAGAAGGAGCGTCTGGAACTGCTGCTGCAAGAGTTGCAGAACAAGGTTGAAGAAAACCCGCAACTGCAGAAGTTCAAGGATCAGATCCTGTTCGAGATCACCACCGACGGCTTGCGCATCCAGATCGTGGACGCCGAGAACCGCCCGATGTTCGACTCCGGCAGTGCTCGCCTGAAACCGTATTTCGAAGACATTCTGCTGGCCATGGCCGACACCATCAAGGCGGTGCCGAACAAGATCAGCATCAGTGGTCACACCGATGCCAAGCCGTACGCCGGCACCGGCGATTTCGGCAACTGGGAGCTTTCGGCCAACCGCGCCAACGCCGCACGTCGCGCGCTGGTGGCGGGCAGTTATCCGGACGAGCAAGTGGCGCGCGTGGTGGGTTATGCGTCGTCGGCCTTGTTCGATCGCGAGAACCCGCTCAATCCGGTCAACCGTCGCATCGACATCATTGTGCTGACCAAGAAGGCCCAGCGGGCCATCGAAGGCTCGCAAGGTGCCGAGCCTGCTCCGGAGCCGGCGCAAGGCCAGGGCGGCCCAGGTGAAGTGCCGGCCACACCGGCCGATCCGAACGCGCTGCCTCCGGGGAAGGAACCGCTGCCGGCCCATGAGCTTCGCGAACGCCTGAACCTGTTCGACGACCCGGCGCCGAAACCGGCAGAACCGCCGAAGCCTTGATCCACAAAAAACCGACAGCGATGTCGGTTTTTTGCATCCCGCCTGGACGCACCCCCTGTAGGCGCGAGCCTGCCCGCGAAGAACCTGAGACCGCCACGGGGCATCAGGCACCCCCGTGTCATCGTTGACGACCATCGCGAGCAGGGCTCGCTACCACAGGTCCAGCATTGTCCATGTGGGAGCGAGCCTGCTCGCGAAGAACCTGAGACCGCCACGGGGCATCAGGCACCCCGCGTCATCGTTGACGACCATCGCGAGCAGGGCTCGCTCCCACAGGTCCAGCATTATCCATGTGGGAGCGAGCCTGCTCGCGAAGAACCTGAGGCCGCCACTGGGCATCAGGCACCCCGCGTCATCGTTGACGACCATCGCGAGCAGGGCTCGCTCCCACCGGTCCAGCATTGTCCATGTGGGAGCGAGCCTGCTCGCGAAGAGCCTGAGACCGCCACGAGGCATCAGGCACCCCGCGTCATCGTTGACGACCATCGCGAGCAGGGCTCGCTCCCACAGGTTCAGCATTGTCCATGTGGGAGCGAGCCTGCCCGCGATGAGCCTGAGTCCGCCACGGGGCATCAGGCACCCCCGTGTCATCGTTGACGACCATCGCGAGCAGGGCTCGCTCCCACAGGTTCAGCATTGTCCATGTAGGAGCAAGCCTGCTCGCGAAGAACCTGAGACCGCCACGGGGCATCAGGCACCCCCGTGTCATCGTTGACGACCATCGCGAGCAGGGCTCGCTCCCACAGGTTCAGCATTGTCCATGTGGGAGCGAGCCTGCTCGCGATGAGCCTGAGGCCACATACGGGGCCAGGGCGGCCATGGAAAAGCCATCCGCTGAAAACCAAAAAGCCGCGAAATGATCGCGGCTTTTTCGTGTGTGGGTGAACGCTGTCTAGTAGCTGCTCTCCGGCAGGCTCGCGATGATCGAGCGATAGCTGTTCATCCGTTGCTGGTGCACCCGGCCTTCTTCCAATGCCTTGAGCAGGGCGCAACCCGGTTCGCGGTCGTGCTTGCAGTCGCGGAAGCGGCAGGTGCCGATCAGGTCGTTGAACTCGATGAAGCCGGCCTCGACGTCGGCTCGGCTGACGTGGCCGAGGCCGAATTCACGGATGCCGGGGGAGTCGATCAACTCGCCGCCACCGGGGAAGTGGAACAGCCGCGCGGTGGTCGTGGTGTGGGTGCCCTGGCCGGACAGTTCGGACAGCGGACCGACGCGGGTGTCGACGTCCGGCAGCAGGCTGTTGACCAGCGATGACTTGCCGACACCGGACTGGCCGACGAACACGCTGATGCGCCCGTCCAGCTTCTGTTGCAGTTGTTCCATGCCGTTGCCGTGGTGCGCCGACACTTCCAGCACCGGATAACCCAGGCTGCGGTACACCGCGAGCAGGGCGTTGAGGGCCGGGGCGTTGTGTTCGTCGATCAGGTCGAATTTATTGAGCAGCAACAATGGCCGGATGCCGGCGTGTTCGGCCGCCACCAGATAGCGGTCGATCAAATTGGCGTGCGGCTCGGGCAACGGCGCGAAGACGATGACGATCATGTCGACGTTGGCCGCCACGGGCTTGAGCTGGCCTCGGGTGTCCGGGCGGCAGAGTTCGGTTTTGCGCGGCAGTTGCGCCACGATCACACCGATGCCCTGGTTGCCGGCACGCCACACCACCTGGTCGCCCGTCACCAGCGCCGGCAGGTTGGCGCGCAGGTAGCAGCGGCACACCTGGCCCGCCAACTCGCCATCCAGCGCTTCGACCTCGACCTGCACGCCGAAGTGCGCGATCACCAGGCCTGTCTGTTCCGGACCCAGGTCGCCACCTTCAAGTGCCTCGACAGCCGAGGACTCGCGTTTGGCGGCGCGGGCAGCGCGTTCGCCCTGAATCTTTTCGATGCGCCAGTTTTGACGACGATTGAGTTGGCGTTTGGCCATGGGTGTTCCGTATGAAGAATACAGCGATTAGGTAAAACGGCCGCGAGTTTAGCACGCCCGGCCGCCTCCCTAAGCTAAACTGCGCAGCATTGCCTAGGAGCCGACACATGCAAAACGCGCAAAACCTGATCTGGATCGACCTGGAAATGACCGGTCTGAACCCTGACACCGACGTCATCATCGAAATGGCCACCATCGTCACCGACAGTGAGCTGAACACCCTCGCCGAAGGTCCGGTGATCGCCATCCACCACAGTGACGAAGTCCTCGCCACCATGGACGAGTGGAACACCCGCACCCACGGCAATTCGGGCCTGACCCAGCGCGTTCGCGAGAGCCGCATCAGCATGGCCGAAGCGGAAGCCCAAACCATCGCCTTCCTGGAGCAGTGGGTGCCCAAGGGCAAGTCGCCGATCTGCGGCAACAGCATCTGCCAGGATCGTCGCTTCCTTTATACCCACATGAAAGCTCTGGAAAGCTTCTTCCATTACCGCAACCTCGATGTCTCGACGCTCAAGGAACTGGCCGCGCGCTGGGCGCCGGATGTGCGCGACAGTTTCAAGAAGGGCAGCACCCACTTGGCGCTGGACGATATCCGCGAATCGATTGCCGAGTTGCAGCACTACCGCAAGCATTTCATCAAGTTCTGACGGTTTGACCCCATCGCGAGCGGGCTCGCTCCCACACCGGATCTTCAGTGTTCACGAGATCCCTGTGGGAGCGAGCCTGCTCGCGATGGCGGCTCCCGTCGACGATTGCCCCCCCGCAAGGACCGCCCCATGCTGTTGATGCTCTACCTGATCGCCATTACCGCCGAAGCCATGACCGGGGCGTTGTCCGCCGGTCGGCGGGGCATGGACTGGTTTGGCGTGGTGCTGATCGCCTGCATCACGGCGTTGGGCGGTGGTTCGGCCAGGGATGTATTGCTCGGGCATTACCCACTGACGTGGGTCAAACACCCGGAGTACCTGGTGCTGACCTCGATTGCGGCGATGGTCACGGTCTTTACCGCGCGCTGGATGCGTCACCTGCGTTCGCTGTTCCTGGTGCTCGACGCCGTGGGGCTGGTGGCGTTCACCCTGATTGGCTGCATGACTGCCCTGGAAATGGGCCATGGCATGCTGGTGGCTTCGGTCAGTGGCGTGATCACCGGGGTGTTCGGCGGCATCCTGCGCGACATTTTCTGCAACGATATCCCGCTGATCTTCCGGCGCGAACTCTACGCCAGCGTGTCGTTCGCCGCGGCCTGGTGCTACATGCTGTGCATCTACCTGCAACTTCCCGGCGAACAGGCGATTCTGATCACCTTGTTCGGTGGCTTTTTATTGCGCCTGTTGGCCATTCGTTTTCATTGGGAAATGCCGAAGTTTGTCTATAACGATGAACAGTGAACAGGCCCCGCAATGTTCGTAAACAGAACATGCAGGGTTGCGGTATATATGTAGGACATGCCGGATGACTCATTGAATAACCTGTGGTTTGCCACCGTTCACAGGGTATTCATATGTCTGATCCATTTACCGCGAAGGAGCCTGTTGGCTCACATCATCATTTTATAGAAAAGTCGATCCCCGATTGGCTGATCAAGGCACCGACACACAGGCGGCTGGCCTTGAAGTCGGCCCGGCCGGACTTTCCCGATGACTACCGCTCGGCGCCTGCCGCCCGCCATGCGGCGTTGAAGCAGGCTGTCAAGCGTGCCTGGCTTTCGCAGAACAAGGTGGATCGCCTGTTCGATGGGCTCGCGGATGTCAGTGCATTCGCCGAACCTTTATTGCGCGAAGCCTTGAAAAGCCAGTTCGGACTTGAACTGGATGTCAGGAAAACATTCCTGCGGCTCTATATCCCCAAGGGACTGCTGGTGGGTTATGACATCAAGACCCTTTCCTTGCTTGATGCCGCCTTGCTTAACTTTGAAAAAAAGGAAACGGCCAAAGGCTACTTCGACAGTGCCTCATGTTTTATCAGCGAGCCTGATCATTTGCAGCAGTTTGAAGTGCTGCCCATCGACAATCGCTTGAGTATTGAAGCCTTCACGTCGCTGTGTCGAAGATTGGACATTGGCGCTCGTTACCAGCGGCAACTTGAAGGGTTGTTGCTGCCGACCGACGCCATGGTCAAAGCGGTGTTGGCGCACAAGGTCATCGGCAGCCTGCAGGACCGGTTCAGGGTCTCGGCATTGCTGGCCCGCATGCAGGGTGACATCACCGATGACGAGCAGGCTCGGCTTCTGGGGCTGCTCGATGGCGGGAAAGTGCTGAGGGTGGGCGCAAAGGTCGCTCGCGCTCATCAGTTGCAGGTCCTGGGTGCTGTCTTGACCGGCATTGTCGTTTTTTCGGCGGTGGGCGGTGCCGATGTCGTCGAGCCGGTGATCGTGTACATCCCCGACGACCCTGAGCACCCCCTGAAAACCTATGCCAGCGCGGCCGATTTCACCATGGAGCTGACACGTCGCTTGCGCGCTGTCGACTATCAGCGCTTTTTTGCCCGCTTCGTCGCCCACGACCAGCGCGGCGCCTTTTTTGCGGCGTTGCGCCATGCGCTGACCTCGGTCACCTGGCACCGTAGGGCACCCGCTGAAGCAGGGCCGGCCTGGCGGGAAACGCCGGTTTCCCTGCCCAATCTCAGGCTGCACGTGCAGGTCGTCCGAGACGACCCATGGACCTGGATGTATCAATCGAAGCTGAACAAAATCCTCAATGATGCGCGAGCCATGGCGGTGCCGACGGCGGATGAGGATCGCAAATCGCGCTGGGATCAATGGGACAGCCTGGAGAGAGTGGCCACTGTCATCGTGGAGGTGGCCTCGCTGGTGGCCATGCCCTTCGTGCCTTTCCTGGGGCCGCTCATGCTGGCCTACACCATTTATCAACTGCTGGACGACACCTTTACCGGCATTCTGGACTGGTCCGAAGGTCAGGTCAGCGAGGCGTGCGAGCATCTGCTGGCCGTGTCTGAAAACCTTGTCCAGCTCGGCGCGTTTGCGGTCGGCGGGGCGATCGCTGGCAAATTGCTTGCGCTCAAGCCTGCGCCTTTTGTCGACAGTCTGAAGAGGGTCGATATCGGCGCGGGCAACAGGCGGCTGTGGAACCCGGACCTCGCCCCCTATGAACACCCGTCCGGTTTACCTGCCGAAGCGCAGCCCGATGAACTCGGACTGCACAGGGAGGGAGGTGCGACGCTGCTGCCGCTGGACGGGAAACACTACGACGTGGAGGCCGTGGACGGCGCCTACCGTATTCGTCACCCGCAGCGACCGGACGCCTACCAACCGAGGCTGCGGCATAACGGCGCCGGCGCCTGGGCCCATGAAGTGGAGCGTCCCATGGAATGGCAGGGCGCCCAGCTGTTTCGTCGTCTGGGGCATTCGGCCGCCGACTTTTCCGACGCCACGGCGGCACGCATCCTCGCCGTGAGCGGCATCGATGAAGCGGTACTGCGGGATATGCACGTGCATGCCCGACGTCCGCCTGCCTTGCTCGAGGACACCCTTCGGCGCTTCAAGCTCGATCAGCGGATTCAGACGTTCATCGACCAGTTGCAGAGCGCCGATTCGACCATCAACGCCAAGGCTGACCCCCAGATGCAGGCGCATTTGCTGCGCGCCCGGGGCGTCGAGGTGCAACCGTCGTCGATGGCCGGCGGCGACCTGGTGCCCGGTGTCGTCGCGTCAATGGACGATGCGCGGCTGAAGAAACTGTTGGGCGCCAGCCCCGCCTTCGGTGACGCGCTGCCCGCCATGGAGACCCGCGCCAGATTGCTGCGGCGCAACCTGGCGCGCTGGGCGCAAGACAGCCGCGTCGAGTTGTTCGACGCGGCCGAGGCGTCGTTTGAACAGAGTGACGAACCGCACATTCGACAGATGCGGCGGATTTTCCCCAGGCTGCCGAAAACCGTTGCCGAGGAGATTGTGCGTCATGCGCCAACGAGGGATCAGTTGCAACTGCGGCATCAACCGGGCATTCCGCGATCGATGGCGCACGAGGCGCTGTTTTACCTGCGCGAGGTGCGACTCAGCAGGGCCTATGAAGGGCTGTACCTGGATTCGGTCGCTTCTGCCGATACCGACACATTGGCACTGCACAGCCTCGAAACCCTGAGTGGCTGGTCGCCCGAGGTACGGATCGAAGTGCGTGACGGGCAGTTCGACGGGGCGGTGCTCGACGCCATCGGTCGTCCCGAAGCGTCCATCCGCAAAGTGCTGGTCAGGCGGCAGGGGCAGTATCAGGCGCACGACAGCTCGGGCGCGGAACTGCACGGTTTCGACGACCTGTACGGCGCGGTCATGCATGCCTTGCCGGACGCCCAGCGCCAGGCGCTGGCCATGCCGCAGGTGGGGCAGGGCGCGCAGCTCAGGCAGGCGCTCAGGCAGCAGGCCTTGCTGCCGCGTCCGCAGTTGCGGGCCTTGCTGGGACAACCGCCCTTCGAGTCGGGCACTCATTCGCCGATGCGGCTGGCCGTCGGGCGTACCGGTTATTTACGGGGGGGCGGCGATTATGTGCCGCCGTCGCCTCGGCCCATCGAACAACGCCTGCGTGCGCTGTATCCGACGCTGTCTGAAGAAGACATGGCCACGCTGCGCCGCGAACGATTGGTCGGCGACCCGCTGTTGGCCATGGAGGGCCTGGAAAACCAATACCTCACACTGGTCAACCAGCTGGACCTGTGGGTAGCCGATGTGCCGGCAACTCACCCGGTCACTGGCGTCACGCTGTCTGGCGATGAGGTGGCTGTGCAGCGCCAGCGCAGGGCTGAATTTGCCACGGAAATCCAGGCGAACTGGAGCCGACGCCTGACCGAAAACAACCGGTTCGACAGGAACCGCTTCTTTTTCAAGCTGGACATCCTCGGTGACCTGCCAACGTTGTCAGCCGATTTCAGCCACGTCGAGGAGTTCGTGCTGATCAACCACAGTTCCCACCTGCGGGCGGGCAAATTTCTCGAAGGCTTCCCGCACCTGAAATTCCTGACCCTGAGGGGTGTGCGGCTGGACGCCTTTCCTGTTGAAACGTTCGGCATGCGCGAGCTGGTGATCCTCAATCTGGACAACTGCAATCTGCGCCTGGACGAAGCCACGGCCGAGGGGCTCGCGCACATGGACCGGCTGACGGAGTTGGACCTGGCGAACAACCCGCTGGGCCTCGCGCCTTATCTCGGATACATGAAAGGCCTGGAAACATTGAGCTTGAATAACACCGGGCTGGAGGTGGTTCCGCCTGGCCTGTTCGAGTTGCAACGATTACGCCTTGTCGATCTGAGTGACAACCGGATAGTTTCACTTCCAGAAGAACTATTCGACGTCGACGATACGCAGAAGGTTATTTACATGCTTCGCGATAACCCGCTGAGTGAATCAAGTAAGAAAAATATTGCTGATTATTTTGATAATGCCAGCCTGGATCGGCAGATATCCATTCAATTTGATTCAGATGAGGCGCTGGTCTGGGACAATGAAAGTGACACTGAGGCCAGTGACAGTGGACTGAGCGATGCAGATTCCGACGATGAAGGAAGGTGATCGGGCAAGTTGAACGTGGTTGTCGCTATTGGGTGCCTGTCTTAGTTGGCAATACATACTTCTATTGAACTTTTCAAGGCTGTTTGCTATTTCTGGTTTCAGCCCGCGGCACTGGTCTGTTGCGGGCTTTCTTATGCGTGAATTTCAACTTTATATTTGTTGAAGTTTTATCCGTTTATTCATGAGGCAGCACTGATGACAGCAACTAATACAGACACGGCTCGCGCAAAAATTCGCATTTCAAAATTGCAAGTACGATTTGAAGCACCCGGTATCGAATCCAAGAAAATCTACGCCAACGGCAGGATGCAAGTCCGGGTCCGGGTGTTTGTCGAAGCGGTTGACCGCGAGACGGGCAGCGCCGTGGAGCTGCCCTTCTACCCCAGCCTGGTCACCACTCGCTTGATTCGCTATCACGATGGCAAGCCCCTGCGTGGCGACGTTTATGCCAACCAGCCGATGCCGGGCTGGACATCCTGCACTTCACCCAACGAGTTCGTGCATGAGATGCCGGGCGCCGTTCTTCCGCCGTCCACAGGCGGTAGCGACAGCGGGTCGATGATGGAATTCTGGGTTTCGTCTGCCGAAGAAGGGCAGCTGCAAATAGCGGCTGAAATTACTTGCGACGGCCAGGTTTATCGGAGCAACAAGACCGATAATTCAGACGGTTCAAAATTAAACAGCAGCGTCATTGTGGTGGCCGAACGCAGTCCCGCCTACAGTCACGAAGAGTTTACCTGGCGGTCGGAAGAAGTGCGTGGCGCCTTTAATGGCTACACCCTGTTCCGTTATCATCTGGGGTTGTACCCCGGACGCCGACAAGTCAAGTTGTTGAGTTGGGATACCGCGCAATATGAAGGCAGCGGTCAATTTCCGTTGAGGTTCTGCTATACCGGTTTGATCCTCTCGCATCCCGCACCGAGGTCGTTTACCGGGATCATGGCGCCCGTGGGCAGCCAGTCCATCGATGTGCTGGGTTTCCAGTTGCCGGTCAAACAGGGTGATGGGGAAATCGTCGCCTTCATGGCGATACCGCCTGATTACAAACACACAGGCGTTGACGTCAGGCTGGATAATTATTTTTTCACGGTGCTGGATGAATATGGCAATACCCATAAGTTGTCACTGGTGATTGATATACAGGCGACCGAGTTTCTGTTGCGGCGAGGATAAAGGTCCGCATCGAATACCTCTTTTCCCTTCAGTGTTTTAAATCATTCATCCTGTTTGAAAGGAATTCAAATGGCGGTTGAACAAGAACTTATACATTCCAATGCTTTCAACTTCGACGGTTTCCTCGCGGGAGGCGTCGACCCCCGCACCGGGATTTACACCTGTTCGCTGACACTGGGCGAACTGAAGTCCGGTTTCCTGCAAGGGCCGTCGCTGCCGATCAGGCTTTTTTTCAGCCCGTTGCAAGGCAGTGACATTGGGTATGGCAAAGGTTGGTCGTTGCCATTGACCCAATACAACGTGGTGACCCACCAGCTCACGTTATCCGGCGCAGAGCGCTACAAAGCCAGGGAGACGTCTTCTCGACTGGTGTTCGATGAGCTCAAGCTCGAGATCCTCAAGGTCCTGCGCCCGGGCCCCGGACGTTTTGACGTGGTGCACAAAAACGGTTTGACCGAAGAGCTGCATGTCTACGCCGGTAGCGACCTGGCGGTGCCGAAAAGGATCGTGTCGGCCAATGGTGCGGCGATCCATCTCGACTACAGCGCCATCAATGGCGAGCCGGTATTGGCCGCCGTGCGCGATGCCACTCGCACGTTGCTGACGATTGACCGCACCGCTGGCCAGGTGACGCTGACCCTGTATCCCGACAGCGAATGCGCCGCGCCTTTCAAACTCAAGCGCTCCGACGACCAGGTGAGCGCCGTGCAGTTACCGGACGGCGGCGTCTGGTCGCTGGACAGCGAAGTGATCGGGGGCGTCGAATGCCTGACGCAGGTGACGTCGCCTTTGGGGGCCCGGGAGCTGATCGCCTATGAAGAAGCCGGTCATCGTCTGCCGCCGGATGCGCCGCGGCGGGCCATCCCGCATGTGATGTCGCACACGGTTTTCCCTGGCTTGCAGCCGCCGATCACCACCCATTACAGTTTTTCGCAAACCAATTTCCTTGGGTTCGATGACGACGACAACGTTGTTCGCTGGTCGCGCGAGGGCGATACGCTTTACCAACTGGCGGAGGACTACCGGTACTTCTCCGTGGAGTCGCTGATGAACGGCAAGAACGTGCACCGTTCCATCAAGCGCACCTACAACAAATACCATCTGTTGGTTTCCCAGGAGACCACGTGCAATCAGAGCGTCACGACCCGCACGGTCAGCTATCACCTCGAACCCGGCAAGGGTTTCCTGGCGCAGCCCGCGCAGTTTCGGATGCCCAAGGTGCAGACGCTGCGGTATGAGAATCGCAAGACCAAGGCGTCGCGCGAGGAAGTGACCACCACGCTGTTCGATGCCTGGGGCAACCTGCTCAAGCACATCGCGCCGACCGGGGTGGTCACGGTGTCGGAGTTCTACCCGGCGAGCGGTGCCGAGGGCTGCCCGGCGGACCCGCTCGGGTTCGTGCGTTTTGAAAAGAGCAGGACCGTGCGTGCCGCCGACGGGTTGGCCCAGGCCGCTACGACGCAGTTGCGGTTTCGCTACAAACAGATCGGCAAGGCGGGAGAGCCCGGTTGCGACGTCGTTCTCGAGCAGCAGGCTCTTTATGAGCGTGCCGCCGAGGGCGACGTCCTGCGCTCGCAGACTGATCTGCATTACGCCGAGCTGATCGCGGGTCCGCAGGTTTACCTGGTCTTGCAAAAACAGACCGTGCGCCAGAACGGCGAGGACAGCGAGACCCGGTTCAAATACCTGCTCGACGGCACCACGCTGGAAGTCCAGACCCTCCAGGTCGGGTTTGACCAGACCCGCAGGGAATCGAGCGTGAGGTCTTCAGCGATCAATGGGTTGAAGCGCTCGGAGCAGAACGAAGACCAGGGGCGCGTCGATTTCACCTACGACAGGCTCGGGCGTGAGCTGAGCAAGACCGTCGCCGCCGGCGACACCTTCGAAAGTGGCCGTCGCTCCAGCTTTTTGCTGGAAAAGCAGGACGGCAGAGTCGTGGCGACGAAACTCGACACGGACGCCAGCGGCCTGCAGACGAAGTACCTCTACGACGGCCTCGGCCGAATCAGGGAAATCCAGGAGCAGGATCCGCAACACGCGGATAAAGTCGTGTTTCTTCCAGTCTATGAAGCGCAATACGACGCCCTTGGCCAACTGACGGGTGAAAAGAAGATCGACTGGTGGCGGGGTGAGCGGCATCCGTTCATCACCCGCTTTGCCTTCGATGACTGGGGGCAGGTCAAGACCACGTTGCACCCTGACGGCCGCCAGGAACACTGCGAGGATGACCCCGTCCTGCGCAAGAAAACGACCTGGCAGGCGGGAATGGGCAAGACCGTCACGGTCTTCAACGCGTTCGGCAAGCCTGACCGCGTCGAATGGTTTGATACCTCGGGCACGCGTCATGGGCAGCAGTTCTACACTTACGATGGGCTGGGGCGTACCGTCGGCCAGACGGATGCGGCGGGTCATCGCACAGCCTTTGCCTACGATGTCTTCGATCGACTGACCCTCAGTACCTTGCCTGACGGCAGCGCGGTGCAGACGGCCTACGCTGCCCATAGCCAGGAAACCCTGCCGATCAGTGTCACGGTCGCCGGCAAAATGCTCGGGCAGCAGGTGTTCGACGGGCTGGGTCGGTTGACGCAGAGCACCCTCGGCGGGCGCAGCAGCCAGGCCGGCTATGAGCGCGGTCGCAGCCAGCCGGCGTGGAAGCAGCGACCCGATGGCAAACGCATCGATTATCTCTACGAGCCGGACCTGGGAGGTGTTGTCACGCAGCGCGAGGCCGAGGGCCTGCTCGCCCGCTATGACTATCACCCGCGCCTGGCGGTGTTGACCCAGTGTGTCGAGCAGGGCTGCGAAACCCGGCTCGAGTACGATCGCTTCGGGCGCCTGACCGGTGAAACTTCAATCGTCGACAAGGAGCACAAAAGCGCTTCCTACACCTATTCGCTGGGCGGCCGCCCCCTCAGTTGCATCGACGTGTTGGGTGAGCCGCATGAGACCGATTACGACGAAGCGGGGCGTCCACGAACGTTCACGCATCGCGCGTTGAAAACCACTTTTACCTACAACCCACTGGGGCAGCTGGCGTCTGTCGTTGCGCGTGCTCTGCAAGGATCAGGGTCGATGGTCACGCGCCTGGCCTACGATGATTTCGGGCGTGAGGTGTCCCGCACGTTCGAGTTCGGCGAGGGCGTGTCGCAGGTCCTGTCTTCGACGTACACCCCGACGGGAAAACTGGCGCGCAAGACGTTGAAGCAGGACAAGGAAGTCCTGCGCGACGAGCACTTCACCTACGATTCCCGTGGTCGCCTGAGTCTTTACGCCTGCGAGGGCACCCAGCGACCTCGCGATCCCCAGGGCAAGGAAATCATCCAGCAACAGTTCACGTTCGATGCGCTCGACAATATCCTCACCCTGGAAACCCGGTTTCCCGGCGGCGAGAACCTGGCAACGTTCGAGTACAGCGCGACGGACCCCACGCAATTGACCGGCATCCGCAACGACCATGCGGACTACCCGACGTCCGCGGTATTGCAGTACGACGACAACGGTCACCTGGTCAAGGATGAGCAGGGGCGCCGGATCGATTACGACGCGCTGGGGCGTTTGATCCAGGTCACCGGGGCCGACAATCAGGTCATACGCGACTTGCGCTACGACGCCCGCGACCGGCTGGTGGAGCTGGCGCAGCCGTCGGGGGCTGCCATCCGACGCTTCTATCAGGAGGGCCGGCAGGCCAACGATCTCTGCGGTTCCAGCAGCCTCACGTCGTTGCGATCGGGCGGTTTTTTGCTGGGGCAGGATCGCCAGGGAGGCGAGGCTGGCGTCGGCCTGCTGGGTGTCGATCAGCAGCAAAGCGCGCTGACCGAGGTCTCGGGCGCGCGCCCCGTCCATTTCAGCTACAGCCCCTATGGGCATCGAGTGGCGCCAGGCGGTTTGTTCAGCTTGCCGGGTTTCAGTGGCGAACAGCTCGATGCGCAGACCGGTCTGTACCTGCTGGGCAATGGTTATCGGGCATACAGTCCGACACTGATGCGCTTTCTCAGCCCCGACGACCTGAGTCCGTTTGGTGCCGGTGGCTTGAATCCTTACACCTATTGCGCGGGCGATCCGATCAACCGGGTGGATCCGACCGGGCATTTCTGGGAAGCGATCTTGAGCGGCGTCCTGTCGTTCGTCGGCATCGCGGCCAGCGTCCTGACGCTGGGCGCCGCCACGCCGCTGGCGGTAGTGAGCCTGGCGCTGGGGGTGGCTTCCGGGGTCGTCGGGGCAACCAGTGCCGCGCTGCGGGCCTACGATGTGGAATCGCAAGCGGCGGATGTCCTGGATTGGATCAGCCTGGGGCTTGGCGCGGCCTCGTTCGCCAGCGGCTTGGGCGCTGCGGGCAAGGCGGCGGCGAAAGTGGGCAACCGGCTCAATCAAGCCTTTGCCAAGGGGTTGAGCCCGACCGACGTGCCCGTGGCGGCGAAGATTGGTTCAAAGTCAGGCACCCGTGCGGCGGCAACGCCCGGCGCGACGGGTGGTACGCCTGCCAAGGGGCCCTGGAGAATCAAGCTGGCAGCGCGGCGCAACATTGCCGAAAAAATACAGGCCTCTCACCAAAACGATTACGACCTGTTCAAGAATGCGATCCATAACGAAGGGGTGGACCCCGCCACCGCCGTTCGGCGAATGGGCGATGCCAATCCCAAGCGTCTGCAGAGCAGTTCGAATCATTTCAAGGACCATCAGGGTAACCCGGTCTGTGCCTCCGAGATGTGGGAGGCACGCATTGGCGGCAGCCAGCGCGTCACTTACCTGGTCGAATACAAGTCCCAATTGGTGACGGTTCTGCAAGTGGGCGGTCACACCTGAGCGGTCAGGGCTGGCGGGCCGAATGCTGCAGCAATGCCCATTCCACGTGCTCCCTGACCAACGCTGACGGGTAGTCCCGTCGCGCCTTCAACGCTTCCAGTACCGGAATCGTTGAAGGCGCATTTCCCAGGCCCACGGCCAGATTGCGCAACCAGCGCTCGTACCCTGCGCGCCGCAACGGCGAACCTTCGGTACTGCTGAGGAAAGTCTCCTCGTCCCACAGAAACAGTTCGGCCAGCTCGGCGTTGTCCAGGTTGTGTCGCGGCTTGAAATCGCTTTCGCCGGACGGCCGGGCGAAGCGATTCCAGGGGCAGACGATCTGACAGTCGTCGCAACCGAACACCCGATTGCCGATCAAGGGCCGCAGCTCTTCCGGGATTGCGTTTTTCAGCTCGATGGTCAGGTACGAAATACACCGCCGGGCATCCAGCACATAGGGGCCGACGAAGGCGTTGGTGGGGCAGATGTCGAGGCAAGCGGTGCAACGGCCGCAATGTTCGGTGGCATGCGGCGGATCGACCGGTAACGGCAGGTCGACGAACAATTCGCTGAGAAAGAAGTAACTGCCGGCCTTGCGATTCAAGACCAGGGTGTTTTTGCCGATCCAACCCAGACCGGCCTGTTCTGCAATGGCTTTTTCCAGCACCGGTGCGCTGTCGACGAAGGCGCGGTAGCCGAACGGGCCGATCACCGTCTGAATTTTTTCTGCCAGTTGTTGCACACGTTTACGGATCAATTTGTGGTAATCGCGGCCCAAGGCATAGCGGGACACGTAGGCTTTTTCCGGTTGGGCCAGGCGCTGGGCCATTTCGGTATCGCCCGGCAGGTAGTCCATGCGCAGGGAAACCACCCGAAGTGTGCCGGGCACCAGTTCCTCCGGGTGCGAACGTTTGCTGCCATGGGCGCCCATGTACTCCATTTCGCCGTGGTAGCCGGCTTCGAGCCAGCGCTGCAGGTGCTGCTCATGCTCGGCGAGGTCCAGGCCGCTGATGCCGACTTGCTGGAAGCCCAACTCACGGCCCCAGTCCTTGATGGATTGGGCGAGGGCGGGCAGGTCTGTGGGAATGGCGGGCATGAGGCGAGAGAAACCGGAGCTGAGGTGCGTATAATTCTGCCAGACATCGGAGCCCGAAGACGCATGCCGCACACTAAAGATGATTTACCCGACGCGCTGTACAGCGCCGCGCAGGTACGCGCCGTCGATGCGCGGCTGATCGCCGCCGGCACCCCGGGCTTCGAATTGATGCAACGGGCCGCCCGCGCGACCTGGCGGGCACTGGTCCGGCACTGGCCAACGGCCAACGAATTGACGGTGGTCGCTGGCCACGGCAATAACGCCGGTGATGGCTATCTGGTCGCGGTGCTGGCCCGACGTGCCGGCTGGACGGTGCGGGTCCTGGCCGTCGGTGATCCCCAACGTTTGCAAGGGGATGCCCGGTTGGCCCATGCCGAGGCACGGACCGAAGGCGTGGTCATCCAGGCCTGGGGTGCGCAATCGGAGTTGCGCGGTGTGGTGCTGGACGCCTTGCTCGGCACCGGTCTGACGGGCGAGGTGCGCGAGCCCTATGCCCGTGTCATCGGCGCAATCAATGCCAGTGCCCTGCCGGTCGCAGCGGTGGATATTCCTTCCGGCCTGTGTGCCGACACCGGACGGGTGCTCGGCGTGGCGGTGCGGGCGGACCTGACCGTGACGTTCATCGGTTTGAAGCTGGGGTTGTTCACCGGCGACGCGGCGGATGTGGTCGGCGAGTGGGTATTCAATGACCTGCAGGCTGCGCCCGGGGCGTTCGATGGCATCGGCATCAGTGCGCTGCGCCTGACGGCCGATAACCTGCCGCGGCCGGCGAGCCGCGCGCCGACCGCTCACAAGGGGCAATTCGGTCACGTCCTGCTGATGGGCGGTGATCGCGGTTTCGGCGGGGCGATCCTGCTCAGCGCACAAAGTGCCCTGCGCAGCGGCGCGGGCATGGTGTCGCTGGCCACCCGCAGCGAGCATGTACCGGCGGCGTTGGCCAGGCTCCCGGAAGCCATGGTCCTGGGCATTTCGTCGGCCAATCAGTTGATGGGATTACTGCAAAAGGTTTCCGTGCTGGTGGTTGGCCCCGGCTTGGGGCAGTCTTCCTGGGGCCGCAGCCTGCTGTCGGCGGCGGCCGATGCCGCGTTGCCGCAAGTCTGGGATGCCGACGCGTTGAATCTGCTGGCAGACGAGCACGTGAGTTTGCCTCGGGACTGCGTGATGACCCCGCACCCGGGCGAGGCGGCGCGCCTGCTCGGGATCAGCACCGCCCAGGTTCAGGCCGACCGTCCGGGCGCCGCGCACGCATTGAGCAAAAAATATACAGCAGTGGTGATTCTCAAAGGCGCAGGCAGCCTGATCGCCAGCCCCGACGGCCGCCTGGCGCTGTGTCACCAGGGGCATCCGGCCATGGCCACCGCCGGCCTGGGCGATGTGCTGGCGGGATTGGTCGGCGCATTGCTGGCGCAAGGCATGAACGCATTCGATGCCGCCTGCCTCGCGGTCTGGTTGCATGCCAATGCCGGTGCGCAACAAGGTAAATCGGGCCGTGGGCTGGCGGCCAGTGATCTGATTCCAGCCATTCGTCAGTTGTTGGAGGAGCAAGCACCGTGTCTGAAGTAACCCTGTACCTGGCTGATGAGCAGGCGATGACCGCGTTCGGCGCACGCATCGCGAAAACCACCGAAGGGCACGGTCTGATTTTTCTCGAGGGGGACCTGGGCGCCGGTAAAACCACGCTCTCCAGGGGCATCATCCGCGGCCTGGGCCATGTGGGCGCGGTCAAAAGCCCGACCTTCACCCTGGTCGAACCCTACGAAATCGGTGGCATTCGCGCCTTCCATTTCGACCTTTATCGGCTGGTCGACCCCGAAGAGCTGGAGTACCTGGGCATCCGCGACTACTTCGAAGATGACGCATTGTGCCTGATCGAATGGCCCCAGAAGGGTGCAGGCTTTTTGCCAAAGCCCGACCTGACCATTACCATTAGCCCGCAAGGCACTGGGCGTTCGCTGAATATTTTGTCCCAGGGCTCGCGCGGCGAGTCCTGGTGTGCCGTTTTGGCATTGGAATCCAATTGAATGATGGGGTCAGGTATGCGCTTTCGCGCGATGGTAGCTGCCGTAGGGATGTTGTTTTTGGCGGTGACCGTCAACGCTGTGGCCGAAACGAAGGTCAACAGCGTTCGTCTGTGGCGGGCGCCGGACAACACGCGGCTGGTGTTCGACCTCAGCGGGCCGGTGCAGCACAGCGTGTTCACCCTGACGGCTCCGGATCGGCTGGTGATCGACATCAATGGCGCCTCCCTCGGCGCGCCACTGAATGTCTCCACCGCCAACACGCCGATCACCGCCATGCGCTCGGCCCAGCGCACGCCGACCGACCTGCGGGTGGTCATCGACCTGAAGAAAACCGTCACGCCGAAGAGCTTTACCCTGGCGCCGAACGCGCAGTACGGCAACCGCCTGGTGGTCGACCTGTTCGACAACCCGGCGGACGCCGCGCCGATTCCCGCGCCGACCAACGTCGCGACCGTCGCGCCAGTGCCGGTCACCCCGGTCGACCCGCCAGTCAAACTGCCACCTGCTCCGGCCGGCAAGCGCGACATCATTGTGGTCATCGACGCCGGTCACGGTGGCGAAGACCCGGGGGCCTCGGGGTCTCGCGGTCAGCGTGAAAAGGACGTGGTGCTTTCCATCGCCCGCGAACTGCAACGTCAGGTCAATGGCATGAAAGGCTTCCGTGCCGAACTGACCCGCACCGGCGACTACTTCATTCCGTTGCGTGGCCGTACCGAAATCGCCCGCAAGAAAGGCGCCGATCTGTTCGTCTCGATCCACGCCGACGCGGCCCCTTCCACTGCCGCATTCGGTGCATCGGTGTTCGCCTTGTCCGACCGTGGCGCCACGTCCGAAACGGCGCGCTGGCTGGCCGACAGTGAAAACCGCTCCGACCTGATCGGCGGTGCCGGCAACGTCAGCCTCGACGACAAGGACCGTATGCTCGCGGGTGTACTGCTCGACCTGTCGATGACCGCTTCCCTGACCTCCAGCCTGAACGTCGGCCAGAAGGTCCTGAGCAATATCGGTCGCGTCACCCCGCTGCACAAACAGCGGGTGGAACAGGCCGGGTTCATGGTGTTGAAGTCGCCGGACATCCCGTCGATCCTGGTGGAAACCGGGTTCATCTCCAACGCCAACGAAGCCTCGAAGCTCGCCGCCTCCAGTCACCAGCAGGCACTGGCCCGCTCGATCAGCAGCGGTGTGCGCCAGTTCTTCCAGCAGAACCCGCCGCCGGGCACCTACATCGCCTGGCTGCGTGATTCGGGCAAGATCGCCCAGGGACCACGGGATCACCGGGTCAACCCTGGCGAAACCCTGGCAATGATTGCCGTGCGCTATCAGGTATCGCCGGCGACCCTGCGCAGTGCCAACAACCTGAAAAGCGACGAGCTGAAGGTTGGGCAGACCCTGACCATCCCCGGCACCGAACTGGCGTCCAAAGAATGAACCAGGCCGTGACCAACAGCGCTCGCATCGAGCTGCTCAGCCCTCGACTGGCCAACCAGATTGCCGCTGGCGAGGTGGTCGAGCGCCCGGCGTCGGTGATCAAGGAGCTGCTGGAAAACAGCCTCGACTCCGGCGCCAGGCGCATCGATGTCGATGTCGAACAGGGCGGCATCAAGCTGCTGCGGGTGCGCGACGATGGCAGCGGCATCTCTGCCGATGACCTGCCGCTGGCCCTGGCCCGTCACGCCACCAGCAAGATCCGTAACCTGGAAGACCTCGAGCAGGTGATGAGCCTCGGGTTTCGCGGCGAGGCACTCGCCTCGATCAGCTCCGTAGCGCGCCTGACCCTGACGTCGCGCACCCGCGATGCCGAACAGGCGTGGCAAGTCGAAACCGAAGGTCGGGACATGGCGCCACGGGTCCAGCCGGCCGCCCACCCGGTGGGCACCTCGGTGGAAGTGCGCGACCTGTTCTTCAATACCCCGGCACGACGCAAATTCCTCAAGACCGAAAAAACCGAATTCGATCACCTGCAGGAAGTGATCAAGCGCCTGGCGCTGGCGCGTTTCGACGTGGCGTTTCATTTGCGCCATAACGGCAAGACCATTCTCAGCCTGCATGAAGCCCATGATGATGCGGCCCGCGCCCGGCGTGTGGCGGCGATTTGCGGCTCGGGTTTCCTGGAGCAGGCGCTGCCCATCGAAATCGAACGCAATGGCCTGCATTTGTGGGGCTGGGTCGGGCTGCCGACATTCAACCGCAGCCAGGCCGACTTGCAGTATTTCTTCGTCAACGGTCGGGCGGTGCGCGACAAGCTGGTGGCCCACGCGGTGCGCCAGGCTTATCGCGATGTGCTGTTCAACGGCCGGCACCCGACGTTCGTGCTGTTTTTCGAGGTCGACCCCACCGGCGTCGACGTCAACGTGCACCCGACCAAGCACGAAGTGCGTTTCCGGGAAGGGCGCATGGTCCACGACTTTCTCTATGGCACCCTGCACCGGGCCCTGGGCGATGTACGTCCGGACGATCACCTGGCGGCGCCGGTGGCCACGGCCATCGTTCGACCGACCGGCATCGAGGCCGGCGAGTTCGGGCCGCAAGGCGAAATGCGCCTGGCCGCCAATGCCTTGCTCGAGCAGCCGCAGGCCCAGCCGTCATTCAATACCGCCGGCAGCGGGGCAGGCGCCGGTTATCAGTATCAGTACACCCCGCGGCCGCAGTCGGCAGTGCCTGCGGCTGAAGCCCAGGCGGCGTATCGGGAATTCTTTGCCCCGCTGCCGGAGGCCAACGCCGCCGCGCTTCCCGCCGGGCAGGACGATATTCCGCCGCTGGGCTACGCACTGGCGCAGCTCAAGGGCATCTATATCCTTGCAGAAAACGCCCACGGTCTGGTGCTGGTGGACATGCACGCGGCGCATGAGCGGATCATGTACGAACGCCTGAAGGTCGCCATGGCCAGCGAAGGCCTGAGCGGCCAGCCGCTGCTGGTGCCGGAATCGCTGGCGCTGAGTCAGCGTGAAGCCGACTGTGCGGAAGAGCACGTGGCCTGGTTCCAGCGCCTGGGCTTCGAATTGCAGCGTCTTGGCCCGGAAACCCTGGCCATCCGACAGATCCCGGCGCTGCTCAAGCAGGCCGAGGCCAATCGACTGGTCAGCGATGTGCTGGCGGACCTCATGGAATACGGCACCAGCGACCGGATCCAGGCGCACCTGAACGAATTGCTCGGCACCATGGCGTGCCACGGCGCCGTTCGGGCCAACCGGCGCCTGGCCCTGCCGGAAATGAACGGCTTGCTGCGCGACATGGAAAACACCGAGCGCAGCGGTCAATGCAACCATGGCCGACCGACCTGGACCCAGCTGGGCCTGGACGATCTGGACAAACTGTTCCTGCGCGGTCGTTGATGAGCCAGCTCCCTCCTGCGATTTTCCTGATGGGCCCGACCGCAGCGGGCAAGACCGACCTGGCCATCGAGCTGACCAAGGTCCTGCCGTGCGAACTGATCAGTGTCGATTCGGCGTTGGTCTATCGCGGCATGGACATCGGCACCGCCAAGCCCTCGAAAGAGATACTGGCGCAATTCCCGCACCGTCTCATCGACATCCTCGACCCGGCGGAGAGCTATTCGGCTGCGGATTTCCGTCGCGATGCCCTCCAGGCCATGGCTGACATCACGGCGCGCGGCAAGATTCCGCTGCTGGTGGGCGGTACGATGCTTTATTACAAAGCATTGCTCGAAGGGCTGGCGGACATGCCGGCAGCCGATCCCGAGGTGCGGGCGCAGATCGAGGAAGAAGCGGCGCGCCTTGGTTGGCAGGCCCTGCACGAGCAATTGGCGAGTATTGACCCGGAATCGGCAGCGCGTATTCATCCGAACGATCCCCAGCGCCTCAGTCGCGCGCTGGAAGTCTATCGGGTCAGCGGTCAGAGCATGACCGCGCTCAGATTGCAACAAAGTGCGCAAAGTACTGAAGCAGCCGCTTCGGGACGGCAACAATTGCCCTATACTGTCGCGAACTTGGCCATTGCTCCGGCAAATCGCCAGGTGCTGCACGAACGAATTAAACAAAGATTCACTTTGATGTTGGAACAGGGATTCATAGACGAGGTCGTAGCCCTGCGTAAACGAAGTGACCTGCACAGCGGGTTGCCATCGATACGTGCGGTAGGTTACCGACAAGTCTGGGACTACCTGGATGGCAAGCTGACACAGGCCGAGATGCAGGAGCGTGGAATCATCGCCACGCGCCAATTGGCCAAGCGTCAGTTCACCTGGTTGCGCAGCTGGGCGGATTTACACTGGCTCGACAGCCTCGATTGCGACAATCTGCCACGCGCCTTGAAATACCTGGGGACCATCTCCATATTGAGCTGAGTCTTTGCAATTGCCGTCTATCCTTGGGGGTGTGACGGTCACAAGCCAACTGTTTACCTATTTTTTATATTGAATCCTTAAAGGAGTGCGGCACATGTCAAAAGGGCATTCGCTACAAGACCCTTACTTGAATACTTTACGTAAAGAGAAAGTTGGGGTGTCCATCTACCTGGTCAACGGGATCAAACTGCAAGGCACGATCGAGTCTTTCGACCAGTTCGTCATCCTGCTGAAAAACACCGTCAGCCAGATGGTTTACAAGCACGCGATCTCTACAGTGGTGCCGGTTCGTCCAATTCGTCTGCCTAGCGCAACCGAATCCGACTCGGGTGACGCTGAGCCAGGTAACGCCTGATAGGAGTCTCCTTTGTTCTTTGAGCGCCACGGTGGTGGGGAGCGAGCCATTCTCGTTCACTTGGATGGTCAGGACCCTGAGGCGCGCGAAGACCCGCAGGAGTTTCAGGAGTTGGCAGCATCGGCTGGCGCCGAGACCGCCGCGTTTTTCAACGTGCCGCGCAATCGGCCAACCGCCAAATACCTGATTGGCAGCGGCAAGGTCGAGGAGTTACGCGACCTGGTCAAAGCCGAGCAGGTAGATCTGGTTATTTTCAATCACATCCTCACGCCCAGTCAGGAACGTAACCTCGAACGTGTTTTCGAGTGCCGCGTGATCGACCGCACGGGTCTGATTCTCGATATCTTCGCCCAACGCGCCCGTACCCATGAAGGCAAGCTCCAGGTCGAACTGGCCCAGCTTGAGCACATGAGCACGCGGCTGGTTCGCGGCTGGACTCACCTTGAGCGGCAGAAGGGCGGTATCGGTCTGCGGGGGCCGGGTGAAACCCAGCTGGAAACCGACCGGCGCCTGTTGCGGGTTCGCCTGCGGCAGATCAAGGGGCGCCTGGAAAAGGTCCGCAGCCAGCGCGAGCAATCTCGTCGCGGGCGCAAACGTGCTGAAATTCCGACGGTTTCACTGGTGGGGTATACCAACGCCGGCAAATCGACGCTGTTCAACGCGGTGACCGATTCCGAGGTGTTTGCCGCTGACCAGCTCTTCGCCACCCTCGATCCGACGTTGCGTCGACTCGAACTCGACGACCTCGGCCCCATCGTGCTGGCCGATACCGTGGGCTTCATTCGCCACCTGCCGCACAAACTGGTCGAGGCATTTCGGGCTACGCTCGAGGAGTCGAGCAACTCCGACCTGCTGCTGCACGTGATCGACGCCCATGAGCCCGAGCGCATGGCCCAGATTGAACAGGTCATGGTGGTGCTCGGGGAGATCGGGGCGCAGGACTTGCCGATCCTCGAGGTATACAACAAACTCGATTTGCTCGAGGGCGTGGAGCCGCAGATCCAGCGCGACGCCGACGGCAAGCCGGTGCGAGTCTGGCTGTCGGCCAGGGACGGTACCGGCCTGGAGCTGCTCAAACAGGCAGTGGCCGAACTGCTCGGCGAGGATTTGTTCGTGGGCACCTTGCGCTTGCCGCAACGTTTTGCTCGACTGCGTGCGCAGTTCTTTGAAGTCGGTGCGGTACAGAAAGAAGAGCATGACGAAGAGGGCATCTGCCTGCTGGCCGTTCGTTTGCCACGAATCGAGTTGAATCGACTGGTGAGCCGCGAAGGCATGCAGCCGATGGATTTCATCGAGCAACACACTTTGCAATAAAAGCCTGAGAAAGCGGTTGTGCCGCAGGGACAGGCATTCTGTAGCATTGGTCGGCGCGCCGTGGGTGCGTCTTTGCTTTATCAGATGGAGAGCGCTATGGCTTGGAATGAGCCGGGTGGCAACTCGAATAATCAGGATCCTTGGGGTGGCAAGCGCCGCAATAACGGCGACCGCAAGGGGCCACCGGATCTCGACGAGGCCTTCCGAAAGCTGCAGGAAAGCCTGAACGGGTTGTTCGGTGGTGGTAAGAAACGCGGTGATGACGGCGGTGGTTCGGGCAGGAGTGGTGGCTTCGGCGGACTGCTCGGCATCGGTCTGGTCGTGCTGGCGGCCGTCTGGCTGTACAGCGCGGTCTATGTCGTCGACGAGCAGGAGCAGGCCGTGGTGCTGCGCTTCGGCAAGTACTACGAAACCGTCGGCCCGGGTCTGAATATCTATTTCCCGCCGATCGACAAGAAGTACATGGAAAACGTCACGCGTGAGCGTGCGTACACCAAGCAGGGCCAGATGCTCACCGAAGACGAGAACATCGTCGAAGTGCCGCTGACCGTGCAGTACAAGATCAGCAACCTGCAGGACTTCGTGCTGAGCGTCGATCAGCCGGAAATCAGCCTGCAGCACGCGACCGACAGCGCCTTGCGCCATGTGGTGGGTTCCACGGCCATGGACCAGGTGCTGACCGAAGGTCGTGAATTGATGGCCAGCGAAATCAAGGAGCGTCTGCAACGCTTCATGGATACCTATCGCACCGGCATCACCGTGACCCAGGTCAACGTGCAGAGCGCAGCGGCACCGCGTGAAGTGCAGGAAGCCTTCGATGACGTGATCCGTGCCCGTGAAGACGAGCAGCGTTCGCGCAACCAGGCGGAAACCTATGCCAACGGCGTCGTGCCGGAAGCCCGTGGTCAGGCCCAGCGCATCCTCGAGGACGCCAATGGTTACCGTGACGAAACCGTCTCGCGTGCCAAGGGTGAGGCCGATCGCTTCACCAAGCTGGTTGCCGAGTACCGCAAGGCGCCTGAAGTGACCCGCCAGCGTCTGTACCTGGACACCATGCAGGAAGTCTTCAGCAATACCAGCAAGGTGCTCGTGACCGGGAACAAGAACGGCCAGAACAATCTGCTCTACCTGCCGCTCGACAAGATGATCGACAGCAGTGGTCGCAGCACCAGCGTGCCGGCGAACAGTGCGGCAGCTACCAGCAATGAAGCGAATGCGCGTGCCGCAGCTGATCTGCAACAACAGCAGGCACGTACCAGGGAGAGTCGCTGATGAGCAATAAATCGCTGATCGCCCTTATTGTCGGCGTCGTCGTGGCGATCGCTGCCTGGAACTGCTTCTACATCGTGGCTCAGACCGAGCGTGCGGTGTTGCTGCAGTTCGGGCGCGTGGTCCAGACCGATGTCCAGCCAGGCCTGCATGTGAAAGTGCCTTACGTCAACCAGGTGCGTAAATTCGACGCTCGCCTGATGACGCTGGATGCACCGACGCAGCGCTTCCTGACCCTGGAAAAGAAAGCCGTGATGGTCGATGCCTATGCCAAGTGGCGGGTCAAGGACGCCGAGCGTTTCTATACCGCGACTTCCGGCCTCAAGCAGATCGCCGACGAGCGTCTGTCCCGTCGTCTGGAATCGGGCCTGCGTGACCAGTTCGGTAAGCGCACCCTGCACGAAGTGGTGTCGGGTGAGCGCGATGCGCTGATGGCCGACATCACCTCGTCGCTGAACAAGATGGCGGAAAAGGAACTGGGTATCGAAGTGGTCGACGTTCGCGTCAAGACCATCGACCTGCCCAAGGAAGTGAACCGCAGCGTGTTCGAGCGGATGAGCACCGAGCGTGAGCGTGAAGCTCGCGAGCACCGCGCCAAGGGTAACGAGCTGGCAGAAGGCATCCGTGCCGACGCCGATCGTCAACGCCGCGTGCTGCTGGCTGAAGCCTATCGTGAGTCCGAAGAGATTCGCGGTGACGGCGATGCCCAGGCCGCTGCGATCTACTCGAAGGCCTACGGTCAGGACCAGGAGTTCTACGCGTTCTACCGTAGCCTGCGCGCCTACCGCGAAAGCTTTGCGAACAAATCCGACGTCATGGTCCTCGACCCAAGCAGTGACTTCTTCCACTACCTGGAAAAAGCCAAGCCTTGATACGACGTTGACCTGAATCATCCCCCCGCCGGGCGGCTAAAACCTTCGGCGGGGTGATCCTTTGGGAAAACGTGTGTATGATGCGGCAGCCGGGAAATTCCCGGCTTTTTTGCGTCTGCACGTTTGATTGCTGTTCATGTGCAGAAGCCCGGGCCTGTTGGCTCGACTGGTTTTACGAGGAAAGTGCTTGGCGAAGCCTGTTTCGGGCTTTTCGCTTCGTCGCTCATGCGCGTGGTTTGCGCAGGGCCAGGCATTTTCTGCTTCACTCAAGGCTCGCCCCAAGGCTTGCCGCCCGGATCATAGGGGAATGGCGTAATGGCAACGGTAGACCGCTGGCTGCTGCCAGATGGCATCGAAGAAGTACTGCCACCAGAGGCGGCGCGCATAGAAGTCGCGCGTCGCCAGGTGTTGGATCTGTTCCAGAGCTGGGGTTACGAGTTTGTCGTGACTCCCCATATCGAGTACCTGGAATCCCTGCTGACCGGCGCGGGCCAGGACCTGGATCTGCGTACCTTCAAGGTCATCGACCCGCAATCGGGCCGGCAGATGGGTTTCCGGGCGGATATCACGCCGCAGGTGGCGCGCATCGATGCGCATACCCTGCGTCGCGAAGGCCCTAATCGCTTGTGCTATGCCGGCAGCGTGCTGCACGCCCAGCCGCGTGCCTTGTCGTCCTCGCGCAGCCCGATCCAGCTGGGTGCCGAGTTGTATGGCGATGCCAGCCCGAGCAGTGACGTCGAAGTCATCAGCCTGATGCTGGCCATGCTGCAACTGGCCGATGTGCCGGATGTGCACATGGACCTGGGTCACGTCGGTATCTACCGTGGCCTGGCCCGTGCCGCCGGTTTGTCCGGTGAAGTCGAGCAGCAGTTGTTCGACGCGTTGCAACGTAAAGCCATCGACGAGGTCATTACCTTGACCGAGGGGCTGCCGGCGGATCTGTCGGACATGCTGCGGGCCCTGGTCGACCTGTGCGGTGGCCGTGAAGTCCTGGTGGCCGCTCGCGAGCGCCTGGCCAAAGCGCCGGCGCAGGTGACGGCGGCGCTCGACGACTTGCTGGCGATTGCCGAGCGTCTGTCCAGTCGCTTCCCGGAGTTGCCGCTGTACTTCGACCTGGGCGAGTTGCGCGGCTACCACTACCACACCGGTGTGGTGTTCGCCGTATTCGTGCCGGGGGTTGGCCAGTCCATTGCCCAGGGCGGTCGTTACGACGACATCGGCGCCGACTTCGGTCGCGCCCGTCCAGCAACCGGCTTCTCTACCGATTTGAAAACCCTGGTGACCCTGGGGCGTGCTGAGATCGAGCTACCGTCTGGCGGTATCTGGATGCCTGACAGTACGGATGCGGCACTCTGGCAGCAGGTTTGCCAGTTGCGCAGTGAGGGTCAGCGTGTTGTCCAGGCCTTGCCTGGCCAGCCTTTGGCCGCCGCCCGTGAAGCGGACTGCGACCGGCAATTGATTCAGCAGAACGGGCTTTGGCAAGTATCGCCACTGGCTTCTTGAGTTTTCCTGCCGGCCGCCGCCGGCACCAAGTTTGCGCGAATGAGGACAAGTGTTATGGGTAAGAATGTCGTAGTCCTGGGCACCCAGTGGGGTGATGAGGGCAAAGGCAAGATCGTTGATCTGCTGACCGAACATGCTGCCGCCGTAGTGCGCTACCAGGGTGGCCACAACGCGGGTCACACCCTGGTGATCGATGGCGAAAAAACCGTCTTGCACCTGATCCCGTCGGGCGTGCTGCGCGAAGGCGTGCAGTGCCTGATCGGCAACGGCGTGGTGGTTGCACCCGACGCCCTGCTGCGGGAAATCAACAAGCTGGAAGAGAAAGGCGTACCGGTGCGCGAGCGCCTGCGCATCAGCCCTTCCTGCCCGCTGATCCTGTCCTACCACGTGGCCCTGGACCAGGCCCGTGAAAAAGCCCGTGGCGAGCTGAAGATCGGCACCACAGGTCGCGGTATCGGGCCGGCTTACGAAGACAAGGTTGCCCGTCGTGGCCTGCGTATCGGCGACCTGTTCCACCGCGAGCGTTTCGCCGCCAAGTTGGGCGAGTTGCTGGACTACCACAACTTCGTCCTGGTCAATTACTACAAAGAGCCGGCCATCGACTTCCAGAAGACTCTGGACGAGTGCATGGAATACGCCGAGCTGCTCAAGCCGATGATGCTCGACGTCACCGCCGAGCTGCACAACCTGCGTCGCGCTGGCAAGGACATCATGTTCGAAGGCGCCCAGGGTTCCCTGCTGGACATCGACCACGGCACCTATCCGTACGTCACCAGCTCCAACACCACGGCCGGCGGCATTGCCACCGGTTCCGGCGTTGGCCCGATGTTCCTCGACTACATCCTGGGGATCACCAAGGCCTACACCACTCGCGTCGGTTCCGGTCCATTCCCGACCGAACTGTTCGACGACGTGGGTGCGTTCCTGGCCAAGCGTGGCCACGAATTCGGTGCGACCACCGGTCGTGCCCGTCGTTGCGGCTGGTTCGATGCCGTCATCCTGCGTCGCGCCATCGACGTCAACAGCATCTCGGGCCTGTGCCTGACCAAGCTGGACGTCCTGGACGGCCTGGAAACCATCAACATTTGTGTCGGCTACAAGAATCAGGAAGGTGCGGTAATCGACGCACCGACCGATGCCGACAGCTACATTGGCCTGGAGCCGGTGTACGAGCAGATGCCAGGCTGGAGCGAGTCGACCCTCGGTGCCAAGACCCTGGAAGAGCTGCCGCAAGCGGCTCGCAACTACATCAAGCGCATCGAAGAGCTGGTCGGCGCGCCGATCGACATTATTTCGACGGGCCCGGATCGCAACGAGACCATCGTTCTGCGTCACCCGTTCGCCTGATAAGTCGTTGATGTAAAAGAAAAAGGGCCCTTTATTGGGCCCTTTTTCGTATCTGCCTGCCGGACGGCATGACCTTTGCTGCGGTTTTCATAAAAAAGCATGGCTGTAGCGTGCCATCAATTTAATGGCGTCAAAAGCAGAGGTATCACCTGTGTCGGCCGTTCTCTCCTTGTTACAAAGCCGTCTGTTGCGGCCTGTGTTCGTTACCCTCGGTATCGCCCTTTTGGTGCAAGTGCTGGTCGCGGTTGCCCTGACGCGCAGCACAGTCACTGCACTGGAAGCCGATTTGGGTGTGCGCCTGGGCGCCGACAGTCAAAAATTGTCCACCGAGCTCGAACAGGCGGGGCGCGAAGTCACGTCGAGCCTGGACAGCCTTTCCGCCAGTACGCGTCAGCGCCTGACTGCCGGGTTGTCTTCGCGGCTGGAGGAAGAGCAGGCGCAACTGCGGGCCACCCTGGAAAAGGACCTGAAGGACTCCGCCGGTGATATGGCGCAGCTTCTCGCCTCGGTTGCACCGCGTGCGATGTGGGACAACGACGTGCCGACCCTATCCGAGTTCGCCCGTCGGGCCCAGCGCAATCCCAACGTGCTGTTCGTCGTCTATGACGATGCCACCGGGCAGCACCTGACGCGCTACCTCAACCGCGAAAACCCGATCAACAAGGCGCTTCTGGAAAAAGGCCAGGGCGAACGAGCGCTGGACAAGGTGCTGGACGCGGCGAAGAACGATCCGTCGGTCTACTACGTGGAAGCCTCGATCAACCCCAATGGCGTGGAAATCGGCAAGGTCCTGATGGGCGTCTCCACCGCATCCGTGGAGACCGATCTGGCAGCCCTGGATAAACGCTTTGAGTCGTTGATCGCCAACAGCGATCAACTGGTTGGCGACAGCCTGAAGGGCGCGGCGGCCGACAGTGCCACGGCCATGCGTGCGCGCCTGGCCTCGGCCCAGTCCACCGCCGCCGACATGAAAGCCAACACCACTGACACCGTGCAGGAAGCGGCGGCCACCCTGCGCTGGCGCATCGGCATGGGCCTGGCGCTGGTGGGTTGCGGCGTGTTGCTGCTGTTGGCCGTGGTGTTGGGGCGTCGTGTGGTCAAGCGCCTGAAAATGTTGATTATCGCGATGGACGATCTGGCGGCGGGCGAGGGTGACCTGACCAAGCGCGTGCAGATCAACAGCAAGGACGAGATCGGCGACATGGCGTCGGCGGTCAATCGCTTTGTGGATAAATTGCAGCCCATCGTGCGCGAGGCCGGGGATGTCGCTCAGCGAACCGGTGTCGAAATTGGCGCCATGACCTTGCGCAACGCCGGCGCCGATGCGGCGGCCGGCATGCAGCGTGACGAGGTGGCCGAGAGCCTGCGGGCGTTGTCGCAGATGGCCGATGAGGCGCAGTCCGAAAGCCATGCCATGCAGGCGGCCTTGCAGCAGGTGGTGGACATTCGCTCGGCCACCGATGAAAACACCCGGACTTCGGCGAAGGTCGGCAGCCTGATCGAAGCGTTGGCCGAGCAGGTCGATACCGGGGCGAAGGTCATCGAGCGACTGGCGCAGCAGAGTGAACAGATCGAAGTGGTGCTGACCGTGATTCACGGGATTGCCGAACAGACCAACCTGCTGGCGCTCAACGCTGCCATCGAGGCGGCGCGCGCCGGTGAGACCGGTCGTGGCTTTGCCGTGGTGGCGGATGAGGTGCGGGCGCTGGCGAGCAAGACCCAGAGCTCCACCGGCGACATTCAGGCACACATCGTTGCCCTGCAGCAGGGCGCGCGTGAGGCCGTGGCCGCGATTGGCCAGGCCGGGCGCCAGGCCAGCGAAGGTCTGCTGGTGCTGCGCGACAGTGCACGCCTGCAGCAATCGGTACAGGCGTCGGTCGAGCAAGTGCATGCGGCTATCGGCCTGGCGACCCAGGCGGCGGCTCATCAGGCGAAGGGTGCCCAAGCGGTGCGCGGGCGGGTAGAAACCATTCATGCCCAGGCGGAAAAAGCCGCACAGGCGGTGGTGGAAACCACTGAAAGCGGCAAGGTGCTGGACGGGCTGGCTGCGCAGTTGAAGGCAAGCCTGGGGCAGTTCAGGGCCTGAGATCTCGGCGCCTGAGCTGCCTCTTCGCGAGCCGGCTGGCTCCCACTTCTGGAGTGCAATCCTGTGTGAGGTCAGCCGGTTCCAGGCGGCGCTCGGACAAAGGCGCTGTCAGCGACCCAGGTACATCCGCGTGGTCAGCAGGTACACCGGCAGCCCCGATACCACGATCAACAGCGCCGCATAAGGCGCCGCCGCCGCGAACTCCACGTTCGCGGTATGCGCCCACACCTCTGTGGCCAGGGTATTGAGCCCGGTCGGGCTCAGCAGCAGCGTCGCTGTCAGCTCCTTCATCGCATCCAGGAACACCAGCGCAAACGCCGCCCCCAGTGCCGGAAAAATGATCGGCAAGGTCACCCGGCAAAACGCGCTGAAAGACGATGCGCCCAGCGTGCGAGCGGCTTCTTCCAGTTGCGGGGCGGCCTTGTTCAGGGCGGTGCGGATCGGCGCCTGCGCCAGCGGTAGAAAAAGCAGCGCATAGGCAATCAACAGCAATGCCGAGGTCTGATACAGCGCCGGCACATAATGCAGGGCGAAATACACCAGTGTCAGGGCGATCACCAGGCCTGGCAGCGCGTGCAGCAGATACGGCAGGCGCTCCGCCCAGATGGCCAGTGGGCCTTTGTAGCGCACCACCAGCAATCCCACCGGGACGGCCAGCACCAGGCACAGCGCGGCGCCACCCAGGGACAGTGCGAGGGAGGACAGGAGCGCCTCGCTGATCGCGGCCACCGGAAACGCCGCCGAAGAGCCTACCATCAGCCAGTACGCCAGCATCCCCAGCGGAATGCCGCTGCCGATGATTGCCAGTGCCAGGCAGTAAAGCTGTCCCGCGAACGCCCAGGGGCCCAGGCGAACCTGCTCCGCGCGCCGCGCTGCGCCCTGGCCGGTGCGTACATGACGCCCTTTGCCGCGCACCCGCAGCTCGAGCCACAGCAGCATCAGGCACAACGCCAGCAGGACCGCCGACAGCATCGCGGCGTTGGCGTTGCTGAATTCCAGTTCGAATTGCTGGTAGATCGCAGTGGTGAAGGTCTGCAGGCCGATGATCGACAGCGCGCCGAACTCCACCAACATGTGCAGCGCAATCAGCAGCGAGCCCGCCAGCAGTGAGGGCCATAGCAGCGGCAAAGTGACTTTGAAGAACACGCCCCAGCGATTCTGCCCAAGCGTGCGCGCCGACTCTTCCAGGGAGGGATCAAGATTGCGCAGCGTTGCCGCGACCGGCAGAAAGATCAGTGGGTACTTGGACAGGGTCATCACCAGGATGGCCCCGCCCAGGCCTTCGAAGTGAGCGCTCAGCGAAACCCAGGTGAAGCTGCTGACAAACGCTGGCACTGCGAATGGCAGGCACAGGATCACGCCCCACAGGCGTCGCCCCGGTAAATTGCTGCGCTCCAGCAGCCAGGCCAGCGACAGGCCGATGACCCCGCAGGCAAGCGTCACGCCAACCATCAGCGCCAAGGTGTTGCGCAACAGGCCGAATACGTAGGGGCGCCACAGCAAATGCAGCGCCTCGGCCCAGCCGGCCTGCCAGGTTTTCAGGCCGACATACGCCAGTGGCAACAGGCTGAGCACCACCAGCAATAACACCGGCAGCAGCAGCCAGATCGATGGCCGCTTGCGCCGTGGCACGTAACCCCCGCGCGCGGCGGGGGCGGATAACGATGCGCTCATCAGTTCAGGCCAACGTCGCGTTCCAGGTCCAGGGCTTCTTCAGCATTGCCGAGGTCCGCAGGTGTGACGTTGGGCGCTTGCAGTTCACTGAAAGGCTTGAGGCCACGGTCCGATTCCATGCCCTTGTGCAGCGGGTACTCGGCCGTGGTCTGAGTGATCACGCGCTGGCCTTCTTCACTGGCCATGTAGGCGAGCAATTGCTGGGCTTCTTTTGGGTGTTTGGTGGATTTCAATACCGCAGCGCTGGATACGGTGATCAGCCCGCCGACGTCGCCGCCGGTGAAGTAGTGCAGTTTCGAGTCGAGCTGTCCTTTTTCGCGCTGCAAGGCGAACCAGTAATAGTTGTTCACCAGCACGGTGGCGACTTCGCCGTTTTCCACGGCCTTGAGTGCGACCATGTTGTTGCTGTAGGTCTTGCCGAAGGCGCGCAGGCCGGTCAGCCATTCCTCGGCTGCGTCCATGCCATGCACCTTGATGATGGCGACCGCCTGTTCCTGAAACGCACCGCTGGTGGGCACGAAACCGACCTTGCCTTGCCATTTCGGATCGGAAAACTCCATGACTGACTTGGGCAGGTCTTTTTCGTCGATCAGTTTGGGGTTGAAGGCCACGACGCGTACCCGAGCGGTGACGCCGATCCAGGTGCCGTTCTGGGCAACGTAGTCCTTGGGCAGGACGGCGAGGGTGGTGGCATCGGTCTGGGCCAGCAGGCCTTGTTCGCCGAGTTTGTTCAGCGGTGGCGACTCTTCGGTGTAGATCACGTCCGCAGGCGAACGATCGCCTTCTTCGACGACCTGGCTGGCGAGCTGGTTGCTGCTGCCCTTGCGCACGTTGACGTGGATGCCGGTCTTGGCCTCGAAGGCCTTGGCGACGGCGTCGCCGACTTCCTTGTGTTGGCCGTTATAGAGTGTCAGGGAAACGGGGTCGGCAGCCTGGGTGAGGTGAGTGGCGAGTGCCAGGCCGAACAGGGTGATGGTCAGGCCGCGGCGCAGGGTATTTCGAAACATCATTCGCAGGGTTCCTCACTGTCGCATTGCAAAAACTTGCAACAATGATAAACGATATTGTTTCTCAAGTGCGCCTTGCGGGCTGGAGACGCTTTTGGTAGGGCGTGAAGCTTGCCGGTTGGAGCGGCGGGTCGACGCTCGATTCTCGCCAGGGTCGTCAACCATGACGCGGGCTGTTCCGATGCCTGCGTTTGATGGGGGGCATCGCGAGCAGGCTTGCTCCCACAGTGGGGCAGAAGTATTTCGGTGGCCAGAAATGCAAAAACCCGCTTTCGCGGGTTTCTGAGAGATTCAGAATCGTGATCCTGAATCTGAAATTGGTGCCCAGAAGAAGACTCGAACTTCCACGACCGTAAGGTCACCAGCACCTGAAGCTGGCGTGTCTACCAATTTCACCATCTGGGCATTCATCTTCAGCGTTGCCGCTGTTGATGTGGCGCACTATACGTAGCGCATTTTGATCTGTAAACCCCTGATTTGGTTTTAATAAATCAAATGCTTAGAATGCAAAAACCCGCTTTCGCGGGTTTTTGTGTGAGTCCTGAAATTCATCTAATCTCAAGCTCGAAATTGGTGCCCAGAAGAAGACTCGAACTTCCACGACCGTAAGGTCACCAGCACCTGAAGCTGGCGTGTCTACCAATTTCACCATCTGGGCAGCATCGGCAGCGCTAGTGCGTCGTCGATGGCGCGCACTATACGGAGCGTCTTTTTAACTGTAAACCCCTGGCCTCAAAAAAACCTGAAAAATGTTACCGGCGGCATTCAAATCGGCTTTGTGGCGTCGATAAAGGGCTTTAGATGGGCTGTCGCAGCCCGAAATTTCCCGTTTCATTGCGCCTATGCCAAACTAACCCGCATATAGACAAGGTGAAAACTCTCTAATGGCCGATTGGCAGTCCCTCGATCCCGAGGCCGCTCGTGAAGCGGAAAAATATGAAAACCCTATTCCCAGCCGCGAACTGATCCTTCAGCACCTTGCTGATCGGGGTTCGCCTGCTAACCGCGAGCAGTTGGTCGAAGAGTTCGGTCTGACCACCGAAGATCAGATCGAGGCCCTGCGTCGCCGCCTTCGCGCCATGGAGCGCGATGCCCAACTCATTTATACCCGTCGTGGCACCTATGCGCCGGTGGACAAGCTCGACCTGATCCTGGGTCGCATCAGCGGTCACCGTGATGGCTTCGGCTTCCTGGTCCCGGACGACGGCAGTGACGATCTGTTCATGAGCCCGGCGCAAATGCGCCTGGTGTTCGATGGCGACCGCGCCCTGGCCCGCGTGTCCGGCCTGGATCGCCGCGGTCGTCGCGAAGGCATGATCGTCGAGGTGGTGTCCCGCGCTCACGAAACCATCGTGGGCCGTTACTTCGAAGAGGGCGGTATCGGCTTCGTGGTGGCGGACAATCCGAAAATCCAGCAGGAAGTGCTGGTGACTCCGGGTCGCAATGCCAACGCCGATATTGGCCAGTTCGTCGAAGTGAAGATCACTCACTGGCCGACGCCGCGCTTCCAGCCGCAAGGCGACGTGATTGAAGTCGTGGGCAACTACATGGCGCCGGGCATGGAAATCGATGTCGCCCTGCGCACCTACGATATTCCCCACGTCTGGCCTGATGCGGTACTCAAGGAAGCCGCCAAGCTCAAGCCGGAAGTCGAGGAGAAGGATAAGGAGAAGCGCATTGACCTGCGCCATCTGCCGTTCGTCACCATCGACGGCGAAGACGCCCGTGACTTCGACGATGCGGTCTACTGCGAAGCCCGTCCTGGCAAGCTGCGCCTGTTCTCCGGCGGTTGGAAGCTGTACGTGGCGATTGCCGACGTCTCCAGTTATGTGAAGCTCGGTTCGGCGCTGGACGCCGAAGCCCAGGTTCGCGGCAACTCGGTGTACTTCCCCGAGCGCGTGATCCCGATGCTGCCCGAGCAACTGTCCAACGGCCTGTGCTCGCTGAACCCGCTGGTCGATCGCCTGGCCATGGTCTGCGAGATGACCATCTCCAAATCCGGCGAAATGACCGATTACTGCTTCTACGAAGCGGTCATTCACTCCCACGCACGCCTGACCTACAACAAGGTCAGTGCGATGCTCGAGACGCCGAAAGCCACCGAAGCGCGCAAGCTGCGCGGCGAATACACCGACGTCGTCCCGCACCTCAAGCAACTGTATGCACTGTACAAGGTGCTGCTGGCGGCCCGTCATGTGCGCGGCGCGATCGATTTCGAAACGCAGGAAACCCGGATCATCTTCGGTTCCGAGCGCAAGATCGCCGAAATCCGCCCGACCGTGCGCAACGATGCACACAAGCTGATCGAGGAGTGCATGCTGGCGGCCAACGTGGCCACCGCCGAATTCCTGAAAAAACACGAAATTCCGGCGTTGTACCGCGTTCACGACGGCCCGCCGCCGGAACGCCTGGAAAAACTGCGCGCCTTCCTCGGTGAGCTGGGTCTGTCCCTGCACAAAGGCAAGGATGGCCCGTCGCCCAAGGATTACCAGGCGCTGCTGGCGAGCATCAAGGACCGTCCGGATTTCCATCTGATCCAGACGGTCATGCTGCGCTCGTTGAGCCAGGCGGTGTACACCTCCGATAACCAGGGCCACTTCGGCCTGAACTACGAGGCTTACACCCACTTCACTTCGCCGATCCGCCGCTACCCGGACCTGCTCACGCACCGGGCGATCCGCAGTGTGATCCACTCGAAGATGAACACCCCGCACGTGCGCCGTGCCGGTGCGATGACCATTCCGAAGGCGCGCATCTATCCGTACGACGAGGCGGCGCTGGAGCAGCTTGGCGAGCAATGCTCGATGAGCGAGCGGCGCGCCGACGAAGCGACCCGCGATGTGGTGAACTGGCTCAAGTGCGAGTTCATGAAAGACCGCGTGGGCGAGTCGTTCCCGGGCGTGATCACCGCCGTGACCGGTTTCGGCCTGTTCGTCGAGCTGACCGATATCTACGTCGAAGGCCTGGTCCACGTCACGGCGCTGCCGGGCGATTACTACCACTTCGATCCTGTGCACCACCGCCTCGCCGGTGAGCGTACCGGGCGCAGTTTCCGCCTCGGCGATACCGTTGAAGTGCGCGTGATGCGCGTCGACCTCGACGAGCGCAAGATCGATTTCGAGATGGCTGAAAAGACCATCAGCGCGCCGATCGGTCGCAAGAAACGCGGAGCTGAAACCACCACGCCGGTGCCATCTTCCGCGAAAACGGCTGAGCCGGCTGCGGCGAAAACCGGTCGCCGTACCGCCAAGGAAAAGCCTGTCGAAGCCTACCGCTCAAGCGATGCCGCGGCGAAAAACGCCGAAGTGCGCAAAAGCCGGGAGCTGAAGAAGGCGCTGCTGACCGAGGCGAAAAACGGCGGTAAAGCGCCTGCCGGTGGCAAGGCCGGGCGTTCCGCGCCTGACAAGGCGCCTGCCGGCAAGCCCAGCAAACACCGTAAAGGCCCGCCCAAAGCGGGTTCCGCTCCAGCTGCCAAAAGCACCGGGGCGCGTAAACCGAAGGCCAAGTCATGAGTCAGTTGGAAAAAATCTACGGCGTACATGCCGTAGAAGCCTTGCTGCGTCACCACCCCAAGCGCGTCAAGCAGATCTGGCTGGCGGAAGGCCGCAGTGAGCCGCGGTTGCAAAACCTGATCGCGCTCGCGGGTGAAAACCGTGTGCCGGTCGGCAATGCCGAGCGACGTGAGCTGGATGCCTGGGTCGAAGGCGTGCACCAGGGCGTGGTGGCCGAGGTGAGCCCGAGCCAGGTCTGGGGTGAAGCGATGCTCGACGAACTGCTCGATCGCACCGAGGGCGCGCCATTGCTGCTGGTGCTCGATGGCGTGACCGACCCGCACAACCTTGGCGCTTGCCTGCGTTCGGCCGATGCGGCCGGTGCGCTGGCGGTGATCGTGCCGAAGGACAAGTCGGCCACGCTGACCCCGACAGTGCGCAAGGTCGCCTGCGGCGCGGCGGAAGTGATTCCATTGGTCGCCGTGACCAACCTGGCTCGCAGCCTGGAAAAGCTCAAACAGCGCGGCCTGTGGGTCGTGGGCACGGCCGGTGAGGCGGAACAGAGTCTGTACCAGCAGGACATGACCGGCCCGACCATCCTGATCATGGGGGCGGAAGGCAGCGGCATGCGTCGCCTGACCCGTGACCTGTGCGATTACCTGGTGCACTTGCCGATGAGCGGCAGCGTCAGCAGCCTCAACGTTTCCGTGGCGACCGGCGTCTGCCTGTTCGAGGCGCAGCGCCAGCGTAGCGTCAAGGCGGCCGGATCCGCCAAGAAGTCGTAAGCCGGTAGTCATACCTGTGGGAGCGAGCCTGCTCGCGAAGGCGAAGTAACATTCAACATCAATGTTGAATGTTGGACCGCTTCGCGAGCAGGCTCGCTCCCACACTGTTTTTGTGTCCGGGAAAACATTGGTGATTGTTCAAATAATCACCAATTGCCTTGCACCTCTCCAGTCCCTTCTCTACAATTGCGCCCCTTGCTGTGACGGCAGGCACGCATGTGTCTCCCGCAAGCAAGTCCATAAGTGTCATTCACTCCTTGTCTGATCGCTTTTGAGCGGCAGGCTACAACCCGTAAGGAGCATTCATGCGTCATTACGAAATCATCTTTTTGGTCCACCCGGATCAAAGCGAGCAAGTCGGCGGCATGGTTGAGCGTTACACCAAGCTGATCGAAGAAGACGGCGGCAAAATCCACCGTCTGGAAGATTGGGGCCGTCGTCAACTGGCCTACGCAATCAACAATGTTCACAAGGCTCACTACGTGATGCTGAACGTTGAGTGCACTGGCAAGGCCCTGGCCGAGCTGGAAGACAACTTCCGTTACAACGATGCAGTGATCCGTAACCTGGTCATCCGTCGCGACGAAGCCGTTACCGGCCAGTCCGAGATGCTCAAGGCTGAAGAAAACCGCAGTGAGCGCCGTGAGCGTCGCGACCGTCCTGAGCACTCCGACGCCGAAGGCGTTGACGGTGATGACAGCGACAACAGCGATAACGCTGACGAGTAATCCACGGACCTTTTGAGGAGCCTATTACATGGCACGTTTCTTCCGTCGTCGTAAATTCTGCCGCTTCACCGCTGAAGACGTGAAGGAGATCGATTACAAAGATCTCAACACTCTGAAAGCCTACGTATCCGAGACCGGCAAAATCGTTCCAAGCCGCATCACCGGTACCAAAGCTCGTTATCAGCGTCAGCTGGCCACCGCTATCAAGCGCGCCCGCTTCCTGGCCCTGCTGGCCTACACCGACAGCCACGGCCGCTGAGACCGGGCAGTCGACACGTAGCAAAGGATTGAAAGCATGCGTGCCTTAGCTGAGTTCATCATGCGCGGCCGTATGCAGGCCACTCTCGTAGTGGCTGGATGTGCTGCATTGCCGTTGTTGTATTGGTTGGGTGCTGCCGCCGGATGCCTCGTGCTCCTGCGGCGCGGATTGCAGGACGCCCTGGGCGTTCTAGCTCTGGGACTGCTGCCGGCGTTGGTCTGGTGGCTTTATTCCGACGACCCACGGGCACTTCTGGTGCTGCTGGGGTCTTCGAGCCTTGCGTTGGTTTTGCGCGCAAGCGAATCCTGGATCCGCGTGCTGCTGGTCAGCATAGCGATGGGGGTGGTGTTTGCAGTGGTGCTGGGGACAGTTTTTGCTCCCCAAATCGAGATGCTGGCGCAGGCCTTGATAAAGGTCATGCCGTCGCTACTCGGTGATGTCTACCAGAAGTTGTCGGTGGATGAGCAAGCGCATTTTGCGTCCCTGATTGCACCGGTCCTGACCGGCCTGATTGCGGCCTTGTTGCAAATCGTCAGTGTGCTGAGCCTGCTTGTCGGGCGCTACTGGCAGGCGTTGTTGTACAACCCGGGTGGTTTTGGTCGCGAGTTTCGCACCATCCGGTTCCCGCTGGGGCTGGCGATGTTACTGCTGGCGTGCATGCTTCTGGGGCCGAACATCGGTCCGCAGATGGCCATGTTGACGCCGTTGTGCAGTGTACCGCTGGTGTTCGCCGGACTGGCCCTGATTCACGGGCTGGTGGCGCAAAAGCGACTGGCCAGGTTCTGGCTGGTGGGGTTGTACGTCACGTTGTTGCTGTTCATGCAGCTGATCTATCCGTTGCTGGTGGTCCTGGCCATCGTCGACAGCCTGATTGATTTTCGCGGTCGTCTGGCGCCGAAAGACGCCGATAACGCGAACGGTGAAGGTTAAAAGTTAAGAGGTTAATACCAAATGGAACTGATCCTGCTGGAAAAAATCGCCAACCTGGGCAACCTGGGCGACAAAGTAAAGGTTAAGGCCGGCTACGGTCGTAACTACCTGCTGCCTTTTGGCAAAGCCACCGCTGCGACCGCTGCCAACCTGGCTGCGTTCGAAGAGCGTCGCGCTGAGCTGGAAAAAGCTGCTGCAGACCGTAAGGCATCGGCTGAAAGCCGTGCTGCTCACCTGGCTGAGCTGGAAGTGACCATCACTGCCACTGCCGGTGACGAAGGCAAGCTGTTCGGTTCGATCGGCACCCACGACATCGCTGATGCACTGACCGCCTCTGGCGTTGAAGTGGCAAAAAGCGAAGTTCGTCTGCCGAACGGCACCATTCGCCAGGTTGGCGAATACGACGTAGCCGTGCACCTGCACGCCGAAGTCGAAGCGACCGTACGCGTTGTCGTGGTAGCCGCTTAAGCAACACCTGATCGGCTGGCGGCTTGTCCGTCAGACGGTTAACATCGGGCACGATCCTGTTTACAGGTCGTGCCCTTTGTCTTTCTGGGAACTCCCGTTTTCAATCCTGCTTTTCCGACAAAACCAAGTGACCATGAACGAAATCTCCGCTCCCGAGCAATACGATCTGCAAACCGCCGCGCTGAAGGTGCCGCCGCATTCCATCGAAGCCGAACAGGCTGTACTCGGTGGTCTGATGCTGGACAACAACGCCTGGGAGCGCGTGCTCGATCAAGTCTCCGACGGTGATTTCTATCGACATGACCACCGCCTGATTTTCCGCGCGATTGCCAAGCTGGCCGACCAGAACTCGCCAATCGACGTCGTGACCCTTGCCGAGCAACTGGACAAGGAAGGTCAGACGTCCCAGGTCGGCGGCCTCGGATACCTGGGTGAATTGGCGAAGAACACGCCGTCCGTCGCCAACATCAAGGCTTATGCGCAGATCGTTCGCCAGCGCGCGACCCTGCGTCAGCTGATCGGCATCAGCACCGAAATCGCCGACAGCGCCTTCAACCCGGAAGGTCGCACCGCCGAAGAGATTCTCGACGAAGCCGAACGGCAGATCTTCCAGATCGCCGAGGCCCGGCCGAAGACCGGCGGCCCGGTGGGTGTGAATGAGCTGCTGACCAAGGCGATCGATCGCATCGATACGCTGTTCAACACGGCCGACGCGATCACCGGCCTGTCCACCGGTTACACCGACCTCGATGAAAAGACCAGCGGTCTGCAACCGTCCGACCTGATCATCGTCGCCGGCCGTCCGTCCATGGGTAAAACCACCTTCGCGATGAACCTGGTGGAAAACGCAGTGCTGCGCAGCGACAAGGCCGTACTGGTTTACTCGCTGGAGATGCCAGGCGAATCGCTGATCATGCGTATGCTCTCGTCCCTGGGGCGTATCGATCAGACCAAGGTGCGTTCGGGCCAACTGGATGACGATGACTGGCCGCGCCTGACCTCGGCGGTCAACCTGCTCAATGATCGCAAGTTGTTCATCGACGACACCGCCGGCATCAGCCCCTCGGAAATGCGCGCCCGCACCCGACGCTTGGTGCGCGAGCACGGTGAAGTCGGTCTGATCATGATCGACTACCTGCAACTGATGCAGATTCCGGGCTCCAGCGGCGATAACCGGACCAACGAAATTTCCGAGATCTCCCGTTCCCTGAAGGCCCTGGCCAAGGAATTCAACTGCCCGGTGGTTGCGCTGTCCCAGCTCAACCGTTCCCTGGAGCAACGGCCGAACAAGCGTCCGGTGAACTCCGACTTGCGGGAATCCGGAGCGATCGAGCAGGACGCCGACGTGATCATGTTCGTGTACCGCGACGAGGTGTATCACCCGGAAACCGAGCACAAGGGCATTGCCGAGATCATCATCGGCAAGCAGCGGAACGGTCCGATCGGTTTTATCCGGCTGGCGTTCATCGGCAAATACACACGCTTCGAGAACCTGGCGCCAGGTAGCTACAACTTCGATGACGATGAGTAAGCTCTTCATCGCCTGACCCGGTCACGCAATTTCCGACCACAGTCGTCGGAATTGGTCAAAATTTGTGCTATATTCCGCGCCCGCGAAATTCCACGTAAGCCAAATCGGTCATCGTCATGCAAACAGCCAAGCCGTTATTTGACTATCCCAAGTACTGGGCCGAATGTTTCGGTCCAGCGCCATTCCTGCCAATGAGCAGGGAGGAGATGGATCAGCTTGGCTGGGATTCCTGCGACATCATCATCGTGACCGGCGATGCCTACGTTGACCATCCGTCGTTCGGCATGGCGATCATCGGCCGGCTGCTGGAGGCCCAGGGCTTCCGCGTCGGGATCATTGCCCAGCCGAACTGGCAGTCCAAAGACGACTTCATGAAGCTCGGCGAGCCGAACCTGTTTTTCGGCGTCGCGGCCGGCAACATGGACTCGATGATCAACCGCTACACCGCCGACAAGAAAATTCGCTCCGACGATGCCTACACGGCCGGCGGCCTGGCGGGCAAACGGCCCGACCGCGCGAGCCTGGTGTACAGCCAGCGCTGCAAGGAAGCCTACAACCACGTGCCGATCGTGCTCGGTGGCATCGAGGCCTCCCTGCGCCGCATCGCCCACTACGACTACTGGCAGGACCGGGTGCGCAACTCGATCCTGATCGACGCCTGCGCCGATATCCTGCTGTACGGCAACGCCGAGCGGGCGATTGTCGAAGTGGCCCAGCGACTGTCCTATGGCCACAAGATCGAAGACATCACCGACGTGCGCGGCACGGCGTTCATCCGTCGCGATACGCCCAAGGACTGGTACGAAGTCGACTCCACGCGCATCGACCGTCCGGGCAAGATCGACAAGATCATCAACCCGTACGTGAATACCCAGGACACCCAGGCCTGCGCCATCGAGCAGGAAAAAGGTGCGACCGGTTCAAGTGCAGAGGACCCGCAGGAAGCCAAGGTCGTGCAGATCCTGGCCAGTCCGAAGATGACCCGCGACAAGACCGTGATCCGTCTGCCGTCGGTGGAGAAAGTGCGTAACGATGCGGTGCTGTATGCCCACGCCAACCGCGTGCTTCACCTGGAAACCAACCCGGGTAACGCCCGTGCGCTGGTGCAGAAGCATGGCGAGGTCGATGTCTGGTTCAACCCGCCACCGATTCCGATGACCACTGAAGAAATGGACTACGTGTTCGGCATGCCCTATGCGCGCATTCCGCACCCGGCGTACGGCAAGGAGAAGATCCCGGCCTACGAGATGATCCGCTTCTCGGTGAACATCATGCGTGGCTGCTTCGGCGGCTGCACCTTCTGCTCGATCACCGAGCACGAAGGGCGGATCATCCAGAACCGCTCCGAAGAATCGATCATTCGCGAGATCGAAGAGATCCGCGACAAGGTGCCGGGTTTCACCGGGGTCATTTCCGACCTTGGCGGCCCGACCGCGAACATGTACCGCATTGCCTGCAAGAGCCCGGAAATCGAATCCGCCTGCCGCAAGCCGTCGTGCGTGTTCCCCGGCATCTGCCCGAACCTGAACACCGACCACTCGTCGCTGATCCAGCTCTACCGCAGTGCCCGTGCCTTGCCGGGCGTGAAGAAGATCCTGATCGCTTCCGGCCTGCGCTACGACCTCGCGGTCGAGTCGCCGGAGTACGTCAAGGAGCTGGTGACCCATCACGTCGGTGGTTACCTGAAGATCGCCCCGGAACACACCGAAGAAGGGCCGCTCAACCAGATGATGAAACCGGGCATCGGCAGCTATGACCGGTTCAAGCGTATGTTCGAGAAGTACTCCAAGGAAGCGGGGAAAGAGCAGTACCTGATTCCTTACTTCATTGCCGCGCACCCGGGCACCACGGACGAAGACATGATGAACCTGGCCCTGTGGCTCAAGGGCAACGGTTTCCGTGCCGACCAGGTGCAGGCGTTCTACCCGTCGCCGATGGCCAGCGCCACCGCGATGTACCATTCGGGCAAGAACCCGCTGCGCAAGGTGACGTACAAGAGCGAGGCGGTGACCATCGTCAAGAGTGAGGAGCAGCGTCGCCTGCACAAGGCGTTCTTGCGCTATCACGACCCCAAGGGCTGGCCGATGCTGCGCGAAGCGCTGCTGCGCATGGGCCGCGGCGACCTGATCGGACCGGGCAAGCACCAGTTGATCCCGCTGCACCAGCCGTCGACCGACAGCTACCAGAGCGCCCGTCGGAAAAACTCGACACCCGCTGGCAGCCACAAAGTGGCCGGTGAGAAGACCACCAAGATCCTGACCCAGCACAACGGTCTGCCACCTCGCGCCAGTGACGGCGGCAATCCGTGGGACAAGCGTGAGCAGGCCAAGGCCGCAGCGTTCGCACGCAACCAGCAGGCGGCCAAGGAGCGCAAGGAAGCGGCCAAGGGCGGCAAGGGCCAGAAGCCGACGCGCAAGCCGGTCGTGCCGCGCTGAGGCCTTGATGGAATGAACGGAACGCCAACCTTCGGGTTGGCGTTTTGCGTTGTGGCGGGCACTGATACTGGCTTGGGCCTATCGGCCTCATCGCGAGCTGGCTCGCTCGCACCCTGGAATGGAGTCCTTTCGTGGGAGCGATCCTGCTCGCGCTGAGGCCGTTCCCACCAACAAGTTTGCAACGGCCCGCCACAAATACGTGCAACCGATTCCCGATGATTTCCCGCATCGCCCGATTTTGGTGCTGTACTGCCTCCAGTAAAGGGAGAAAGCGCCAATGCCCTCGGGTGGCATAAGTCTTGCGCGCTTTCGAATAGGCTCAAGGCTCGCAGGAGGCACGCCGTGTCGATTCATGTCGCATTGCACCACGTCACGCATTACCGCTACGACCGCGCCGTCGAACTCGGCCCGCAGATCGTTCGCCTGCGTCCGGCTGCCCACAGTCGCACGCGGATTTTGTCCTATGCGTTGAAAGTCTCTCCCGAGCAGCACTTCATCAACTGGCAGCAGGACCCCCAGGGCAATTACCTCGCCCGCCTGGTGTTTCCCGAGAAAACCACCGAACTGCGGATCGAGGTCGACCTGCTGGCGGAAATGGCGGTGTTCAACCCGTTCGACTTTTTTCTCGAGCCCTACGCGGAAAAGATCCCGTTTGCCTACGCCGCAGACGAACGCAAGGAGCTGGCGCCGTACCTGGAAACGCTGCCCCTGACACCGAAGTTCAAAGCCTATCTGGACGGCATCGACCGTACACCGCTGCCGAGCGTGGATTTCCTCGTCGCGCTCAATCAGCGCCTGAGCGAGGACATTGGCTACCTGATCCGCATGGAGCCGGGCGTGCAGACGCCCGAATACACCCTCGAACACGCGAGCGGTTCCTGTCGCGACTCGGCGTGGCTGCTGGTGCAACTGTTGCGCAACCTGGGGCTGGCGGCCCGTTTTGTCTCCGGCTACCTGATTCAACTGACGGCCGACGTCAAAAGCCTGGACGGTCCGTCGGGCACCGACGTGGATTTCACCGACCTGCATGCCTGGTGCGAAGTCTACTTGCCCGGTGCCGGCTGGATCGGCCTGGACGCGACCTCCGGGCTGTTTGCCGGTGAAGGGCACATCCCGTTGGCTTGCAGCCCCGATCCGGGCTCTGCGGCACCGATCAGTGGCCTGGTGGAGCCCTGTGAGTGCGAGTTCACCCATGAAATGTCCGTGGAGCGGATCTGGGAAGCGCCGCGCGTCACCAAGCCCTACACCGATGAACAGTGGCTGGCGATCCAGGCGCTGGGCCGGCAGATCGACGCCGACCTGCTGGAAGGCGACGTGCGCCTGACCATGGGCGGCGAGCCGACGTTCGTGTCCATCGACGACCCGGACGGTGCCGAATGGAACACCGCCGCGCTCGGGCCGGACAAGCGACGCCTGTCTGCCGAACTGTTCCAGCGCCTGCGCAAGCGCTATGCGCCCAACGGGCTGGTGCATTTCGGCCAGGGCAAGTGGTACCCCGGCGAGCAGCTGCCGCGCTGGTCGCTGAATGCGTACTGGCGGCGCGACGGTGTGCCGATCTGGCACAACAGCGCGCTGATCGCCGATGAGCAGCAGGACTATGGCGCCGATGGCGAACTGGCGGGGCGTTTCCTGGCGAGCGTGGCGGAACGTCTGAAAATTCCGGCACGTTTTGTGTTTCCAGCCTACGAGGACAATTTCTATTACCTGTGGCGCGAGGGCGCTTTACCGCAAAACGTCAGCGCCGAAGATTCGCGACTGGACGATCCGCTGGAGCGAGCGCGCCTGCGTAAAGTGTTCAGCCAGGGCCTGGACAAGGTGATCGGCCAGGTGCTGCCTCTGGCGCGCACCGCCAAGGGTGATCAGTGGCAGAGCGGGCGCTGGTACCTGCGCGACGAGCATTGCCGGCTGGTGCCGGGAGACTCGCCGCTGGGTTATCGCCTGCCGCTCGGTTCGCAACCCTGGGTGAAGGCGGCCGAGTATCCGTTCATTCATCCACAGGACCCGAATCAGGATTTCCCGTCGCTGCCGGACACCGAGCAACTGCAACGCCAGAGTATGGCGGCTGTCGAGCAGGACCGGGCGCCGCAGGTCGATGAGTCCGCGGACTGGCTGACGCGCACCGCGCTCTGTGCCGAGGCGCGAGAGGGGCGGTTGTACCTGTTCATGCCGCCACTGGAGCGGGTCGAGGATTATCTGCAACTGGTCGCCGCCATCGAGGCCACGGCGCAGGAGCTGCATTGTCCGGTGTTGCTGGAGGGTTATGAACCGCCAGGCGATCCGCGCCTGGGCAACTTTCGCATCACCCCCGACCCCGGGGTGATCGAAGTCAACGTGCAGCCCTCCGCCACCTGGGACGAACTGGTCGAGCGCACCGAGTTTCTCTATGAGCAGGCGCGGCAGACACGGCTGACTACCGAAAAATTCATGATCGATGGGCGGCACACTGGCACCGGTGGCGGTAACCATTTCGTACTGGGCGGAGCGACTCCGGCTGACTCACCGTTTCTGCGCCGCCCTGACCTGCTGCGTAGCCTGATCAGTTACTGGCATAACCACCCATCGCTTTCCTACCTGTTTTCCGGTTTGTTCATCGGTCCGACCTCTCAGGCGCCACGCGTCGATGAAGCGCGCAACGATGCGCTGTACGAGCTGGAAATCGCCTTTGCACAGATGCCCGCTCGCGGCGAAGAGTGCCCGCCGTGGCGGGTCGACCGGCTGTTGCGCAATCTGCTGATCGACGTGACCGGCAATACCCACCGGGCCGAGTTCTGTATCGACAAGCTGTATTCCCCGGATGGCGCGACCGGGCGCCTGGGCCTGCTGGAGTTGCGCGCGTTCGAGATGCCGCCCCATGCGCGCATGAGCCTGGTCCAGCAATTGCTGTTGCGGGCTTTGGTCGCGCGGTTCTGGCGCGAGCCGTATGCGCCGCCGAAACTGGCGCGCTGGGGCACCGAACTGCATGACCGGTTCCTGTTGCCGCACTTCATCGAGCAGGATTTCGCCGACGTGATCGTCGACCTCAATGCGGCAGGTTATCCGCTGCGGGCCGAGTGGTTTGCCGCGCATCTGGAGTTCCGCTTTCCCAAGGTCGGCGACTACGCCGTGAGCGGCATCGAACTGGAACTGCGGCAGGCGCTGGAACCCTGGCATGTGCTGGGCGAGGAGGGCGCCGCTGGCGGCACGGTGCGTTATGTGGATTCGTCGCTGGAGCGCCTGCAGGTCAAGCTCAGCGGCCTGCCCCCGCAACGCTACCTGCTGACGTGCAACGGCGTGCCGGTGCCCTTGCAGCCCACCGGGCGAACCGGCGAATTCGTGGCGGGCGTGCGGTTCCGGGCCTGGCAGCCGGCCAATTGCCTGCAACCGACGATCCCGGTCCATGCGCCGCTGGTGTTCGATCTGCTCGATACCTGGATGCAGCGCTCACTGGGTGGCTGTCAGTATCACGTTGCCCATCCGGGAGGGCGCAACTACGAGACCCTGCCGGTGAACGCCAATGAAGCCGAGAGTCGGCGGATGGCGCGGTTTTTCCGCATTGGACACCGCCCTGGAAAACTGCCCATACCGACGCTGGACATTAACGACGAGCTGCCGATGACGCTCGATTTACGACGTTTCTGAACCGTACGCGACGCTCGGATTTTTCGTCTATCCGGGCGTCACACGCCTGCGTTAGTCTGACCGTTCCCCGCTGTCTGCCGAGCTTTCCATGCCTGACCTGCTAGACCGCTACCCGCTCACGGCGGGTTCCTACCACGAACTGCTCGACGCGAGCGGCGGCGTCCGTGCGCACTGGCGTCGACTGCTCGATCAGTTGCAACGCAGCACGCCCGCGCAGCTGGTGCAGCGCCAAGCCTTGCTGACACGACAGATCCAGGAAAACGGCGTGACCTACAACGTCTACGCCGACCCCAAGGGAGCGGATCGGCCCTGGGAGCTGGACCTGTTGCCGCATGTGATCGCTGCCGACGAGTGGGAACAATTATCGGCGGGCATTGCCCAGCGGGCGCGTCTGTTGAACGCCGTGCTGGCCGACCTGTACGGCCCGCAACGTTTGATCGCCGAGGGCCTGCTGCCTGCCGAACTGGTGTTCGGCCATAACAATTTCCTCTGGCCCTGTCAGGGCATCACGCCACCGGACGGGGCCTTTTTGCACCTGTACGCCGTGGACCTGGCGCGAACGCCGGACGGTCGCTGGTGGGTGACGGCGGATCGCACCCAGGCGCCGTCCGGTGCCGGATACGCCCTGGAAAATCGCACGATCGTGTCCCGGGCCTTCCCGGAGCTGTACCGCGATCTGAAGGTGCAGCACCTGGCCGGATTCTTTCGAACGCTTCAGGAAACCCTGGCCCGTCAGGCGCCCAGCAGCGACGAGGCACCCTTGGTGGTGTTGCTGACGCCGGGGCGTTTCAACGAAAGCTATTTCGAGCACCTGTATCTGGCGCGGCAGCTGGGTTACCCCCTGGTGGAGGGTGGCGACCTCACGGTGCGCGATGCCACCGTCTACCTGAAAACCCTGAGCGGCCTGCGCCGGGTTCACGCCATCATGCGCCGGCTCGACGACGACTTCTGTGACCCGCTGGAGCTGCGCACCGATTCGGCCCTTGGCGTGCCGGGCCTGCTCGAAGCCGTGCGGCAGGGCCGTGTGCTGGTGGCCAACGCGCTGGGCAGCGGTGTGCTGGAGTCGCCGGGGCTGCTGGGCTTTCTGCCCCGAATCAATCAGTTCCTGTTTGGCGAAGAACTGATCCTGCCCTCCATCGCCACCTGGTGGTGCGGCGAAGCGCCGGTGTTGGCCCAGGCGCTGGAAAAACTGCCGCAATTGCTGATAAGGCCGGCGTTTCCCTCCCAGAGCTTCGCCCCGGTGCTGGGACGGGATTTGAGCGAAGAGCAGCGCCGGGCGCTCGCCGAACGCATGCAGGCGCGACCTTACGCCTACGTGGCGCAAGAGCTGGCACAATTGTCCCAGGCGCCGGTGTGGCAGGCCGAGAATGGCCAGTTGCAGCCCCGGGCCATCGGCATGCGCGTTTATGCGGTGGCCAGCGCTAACGGTTATCGGGTACTGCCCGGTGGCTTGACCCGCGTGGCCGCCGAAGCGGATGCCGAAGTGGTGTCGATGCAACGCGGCGGCGCGAGCAAGGACACCTGGGTGCTGGGCGACCGGCCGCCCAGCGGCGAGCAGTGGAAAGCCCAGCGCAGCATCGGCGTGCACGACCTGGTGCGACGCGATCCATATTTGCCGTCGCGGGTCGTGGAGAACCTTTTCTGGTTCGGTCGTTACTGCGAGCGCTGCGATGACAGCGCCCGGCTATTGCGGATCATGCTGGCGCGCTACGTCGACGGTGACGACCCGCAAGCTCTGCTGGCGGCGGTCGATCTGGGCGAGCGACTGATGCTGCTGCCCGATGAAGGCACCTTGCCGGAGCGCTTGCTGGCGGCGTTGCTCGGCAATGACTGGCCATTCAGCCTGCGCGCCAATCTGCAGCGTTTGCAGTGGGCGGCGTCGCAGGTGCGTGGCAAGCTTTCCCGGGAAAACTGGCAGGCGCTGGTGGAGTTGCAGCGTGAAGCGATGGAGCTGGAAACCGCAGAGCCGGACTTCGGCGAGTTGCTGGATTTTCTCAACCGCCTGGTGATGTCGCTGGCGGCGTTGTCCGGTTTCGCCCTCGACGACATGACGCGCGACGAAGGCTGGCGATTCCTGATGATCGGAAGGCGCATCGAGCGCCTGCAGTTTCTCAGCGCCAGTCTGGCGGCGTTCCTGCGCGGCAGTGGGGGGTTCGATCAGGCAGGGCTCGAGTGGTTGCTGGAGCTGGGAAACAGCAGCATCACCTACCGTTCGCGCTACCTGGCGGTGGCGCAATTGATCCCGGTACTCGACCTGTTGCTGCTCGACGAACAGAACCCGCACGCGGTGCTGTTCCAGCTGAAGCTGGTGACCCGCAGCCTCAAACGCCTGAACGACGATTTCGCCGCGCCGCGCGAAGCGGTGCTGCCGCTGTTGGTGGAGCGCCTGGCGCGTTTCGACCTGGGTTGCCTGGAGAATCCGCTGTTCGGCGAAACCAGTGTGCGGGCCGCAGTCGACGGCCTGGCTGACCTGTTGCAAGAGATCGCAGACGCCAGCGGACTGGTGTCGGATCGCCTGGCGCTGCGCCACTTCGCCCACGTCGACGATGTCAGCCAGCGTACGGTGTCCGTCTGATGAGCGCCCGTTACCAGATTTTCCACGACACTCATTATCACTACGACAGCCCGGTGTCCCTCGCCCAGCAGTTGGCGCATCTGTGGCCGCGACCGTGTGCGTGGCAGCGCTGCACCGAGCAGCAACTGCAGATCAGCCCCGAGCCGACTTCGCGCCGGGACGAGTTGGACGTGTTCGGCAATCCGCTCGCGCGCCTGGCGTTCGAGCGGCCCCATGATGAATTGCAGGTCAATGCCCGGCTCACCGTTGAAGTGCTGGCCAGGCCTGTGCTGGATTTCACCCGGTCCCCGGCCTGGGAGGACACCCGCGATGCGCTGACCTACAGCGGCCAGCCACTGACTGCCGAGCGACTGGATGCGTGTCGATATCGATTCCAGTCGCCCTATGTGCACCTCAAGCGCAATTTCGTCGACTTCTCGCAAAGCTGTTTCCCGGCTGGTCGACCGCTGTTGCTGGGTGTCCAGGCGTTGATGGAGAAGATTTTCGGCGAGTTCACCTTCGATGCCGAAGCCACCCAGGTGGCGACGCCCCTGGTGGAAGTGCTGGAACGCCGGCGCGGGGTGTGCCAGGACTTCGCCCACCTGATGCTCGCGTGCGTACGCTCACGGGGGCTGGCGGCGAGGTACGTCAGCGGCTACCTGTTGACCCAGCCACCGCCGGGGCAGCCGCGCCTGATCGGCGCCGATGCCTCGCATGCCTGGGTTTCGGTGTATTGCCCGGTGCTGGGATGGGTGGATTTCGACCCGACCAACAATGTGCAGCCGGCGCTGGAACACATCACCCTGGCCTGGGGCCGGGACTTTTCCGATGTGTCGCCGTTGCGAGGGGTGATTCTGGGAGGCGGCAATCACGACCCGGAGGTTCGCGTCACCGTGATGCCATTGGACTGACAGCAGCCCTTTCGCCCTGCGTGGGAGCGAGCCTGCTCGCGATGGACGTGAAGGTGACGCGGGGAATCAGATGCCCGGACGCCTTCACATACTTTGCGAACGTGCTCGCTCCTGCAACGTTCAGAGCGGCTGCAGGCTCAGGCGTCGGGCGCCTGGTCCTTCGGAGTTTCAGCATCACTTTCTGCAGCCGCGTCACCGTCTGTTTCCGGGTTCAGTGCGGCGGCTTCTTCTTCAGCCATCGCTTTCTTGCGCTGAAGTTTTTCCTCTTTCTTCTGCTCCTTGGCCAGGTCTCTCTGACGTTTGGCGAAGGAATAATTAGGTTTGGCCATGGGCGATCCTTTGGGGTCGAAGGTGAGGTGAACGGCGCATATTCTGCCCGGTATCGGCACCGAAGGGTTAGTCGGGCGTTTGCTCGGTCCACTTTGGTGTCACTGTCGGCTGCCAGGCGTTCAGGGCGTCGAGCAGCGTTTGCGGCGATTCGCTGACTTGCAGCATGTCACGGTGTGCTCCGCGAACGAAGCCTTCGCCGACGATGTGATCAAGGAAACCGGTCAATTTGCTGTAGAAACCGTTCACTTCCAGCAAACCCAGGGGTTTGCCGTGGTAACCGAGCTGGCCCCAGGTCCAGACTTCGAACAGTTCTTCCAGGGTGCCCAGGCCGCCGGGCAGGGCGATGAACGCGTCGCTGAGCTCGGCCATCCGGGCCTTGCGCGCGTGCATGCCATCGACCACTTCCAGGCGAGTCAGGCCGCTGTGGCCGATTTCCTTGTCTTTCAGGCTTTGGGGAATGATTCCGATCACTTCACCGCCGGCCGCCAGTGCGGCGTCGGCCACGATCCCCATCAGGCCCACGGCGCCACCGCCGTACACCAGGGTCAACTGGCGCTGCGCCAAGGTGCGCCCGAGGGCGACGGCAGCTTCACGATAGGCCGGATGGGAGCCGGTGCTGGCGCCACAAAATACACAAACGGATGCTAATGACATGCCTTGCTCCAGGATCAGGGTGACCACAGGGTAAAGGCAGTGACGCGACGCTCCAAGGTCTAAACGTCGCGCCGGGACGTTTCACAGGTACCACTGGCGCCGCAGGCATAGGCGGCGAGCAAGCTGCACAAAAAGCTGTTGATGAACATGACAGGCATTCCTGATGAAGGGTAATGGCCTAATGATAGGGCTGCCTCGGACGTCTGACTGGTAGATTGTTTCGATGGGGGTCATAGCGCTAAAGTTGTATACAGTTTATGACCCAGGTCATAGGAACTTGCCGGATTTTCAGGCAGTCTTCTGTCCATTCGAAATGTCGTTAACCATGCCTTGGAGATTCACCATGTTTGCCAAACTTGTTGCGGTATCCCTGTTGACGCTGGCCAGCAGCCAATTGATGGCTGCCGAGTGCAAGACCACCATCGACTCCACTGACCAAATGTCCTTCAGCACCAAGGCCATTGAGATCGACAAAAGCTGCAAGACCTTCACCGTTGAGCTGACCCACTCCGGCAGCCTGCCGAAAAACGTGATGGGCCATAACTGGGTGCTGAGCAAGGAAGCGGACATGCAGCCGATCGCCACCGATGGCCTGGGCGCCGGGATTGACAAGAACTACCTGAAAGACGGCGACACCCGCATCATCGCCCACACCAAGATCATCGGCGCCAAGGAAACCGACTCGGTGACCTTCGACGTATCGAAACTGGACGCGGCCGAGAAATACGGCTTCTTCTGCTCGTTCCCGGGCCACATCTCGATGATGAAAGGCACGGTGACCCTGAAGTAATCGACGCCCGGGCCGCTGGGCGTCTAGTTCAAGGCCTCTATTGAAAGGGGGTCTTGCAGGTCGATTGAGAATCCGATCGAACGGGTTCTCAATCGCTGCTCTTCCTCATCCAGAAAATGCTTCTGACGGGTGTCGGCCGGTTGCGTGCCGTCGCTCCGTGCGCCCGAGGGTCTGCAATGCAGCATTTGCGACGCCTCCGGAGTTTCCTCCGCTTGCCAGGCGCAGCTCGTCGCGCCCTTCAATGAAAAAAAGTCCGGCAGTAGCCTGTCTTGCGATCCGGCTGACTGTGGTTGGGCGAAGGCCTGCTGCTGGCTGACGATCATCAGCAACACAATGGCTGCTTTGCGAATGGCAAATAATCGAGATCTCATGGGGGCGTTCCGGCGAGGGGCGGTGCCCGAATGTGCATCGCCGCTTGCGTCGCCTCAATGGGTATCCATTGCTTTCAGAAACGCCTTACATCGTTCTCAGTTTTGCCTGACCTTACTTCATCAATAAGTGAGCAACACAGGCCCCTGTGGGAGCGAGCCTGCTCGCGATGGCGTCAGCTCAGGCGCCAACAATCACGGCGCGAACGGCATCACGCGCTTGTGATGGGTCTTGCGGTAGGTGTCGCAGATGATCCTGAACGCCTCTTCACGCACCGGCTCGCCGTGCAGGAACGCATCGATCTCGGCGTAGGTCACGCCGTGGGAGGCCTCGTCCGGCTTGCCCGGCGCCAGGTCTTCAAGGTCCGCCGTGGGGATTTTTTCCACCAGCGACTCCGGCGCGCCGAAGCTGCGGGCGATGGCCCGGACCTGGTTTTTCACCAGACCGCTCAACGGTGCGAGGTCACAGGCGCCGTCACCGAACTTGGTGAAGAACCCCATGACGGCCTCGGCGGCGTGGTCGGTGCCGATCACCAGGCCGTGGGCCGCGCCGGCGATGGTGTATTGGGCGACCATGCGCATCCGCGCCTTGGTATTGCCCAGGACGAAATCCACCGAGACCGCCGCTTTGCCTTCGAAGGCCGCCACTTCACTGGCCAGGGATTTGACCGCCGGGCCGATGTTCACGGTGTGACGCTCGTCCGGAGCGATGAAGTCCACCGATGCCTGGGCGTCGTGCTCATCGAACTGGGTTTCGTACGGCAGGCGCACGGCGATGAACCGGTAGCGTTCATCCCCGGTGCTGGCGCGCAGTTCACGCATGGCGCGCTGGGCCAGCAGGCCGGCGGTCAGGGAATCGACACCGCCGCTGATGCCGAGCACCAGGGTCTTGAGCCCGGAGTTGACCAGGCAATCCTGAATGAAACCGATGCGCCGGGCGACCTCTGCCTCAAGGGCGGCCTGGTCGGCAAATGGCGGTTGAACCTTGAGCTGCTCAGCAATCTCACGCTGTACGGCTTGCATGAATTCACTCCTTGCTTGGTGTGCTGGAAAGGGCGGCAGGGACTTTGAACACGTGTCGCAAATAGGCGACGAAATTCGGGTCTTTGCAGTGGGTCTTGCCGGGCTCGTCGGAGATCTTCGCCACCGGTTGGCCATTGCAGGCGGCCATTTTAAGCACGATGCTCATCGGTTCAACACCCGGGATATCGCACGTCAGGTGGGTGCCGATGCCGAAGCTGACATTGATCCGACCGCGCAGGGCACGAAATATTTCGAGCGACTTGGGCAGTGTCAGGCTGTCGGAGAACGTCAGGGTCTTGCTCATCGGGTCGATGCCGAGCTTTTGATAGTGGGCGATCGCCTTCTCCGCCCAGATCACCGGGTCCCCGGAGTCATGGCGCAGACCGTCGAAGAGCTTGGCGAAGTACAGGTCGAAGTCGTTGAGGAAGGCATCCATGGTGATGCAATCGGTCAGGGCGATGCCCAGCAGGCCGCGGTACTCGCGAACCCAGCAATCGAGGGCGGCGCTCTGGCTGTCGATCAGTCGTGGGCCGAGTTGCTGGTGCGCCATGATCCATTCGTGAGCCATGGTGCCCAGTGGCTTCATGTCCAGTTCCCGGGACAGATGCACGTTGCTGGTGCCGACGAATCGCCCGGGGAAATCGTGCTTGAGCACGTTCACCACTTCTTCCTGCACCCGGTATGAAAAGCGCCGGCGGGTGCCAAAGTCGGCAACCTGCAGCTCGGACAGTTCATCGCTGCCGGCGTTGGCCTCCAGCCAGTCGAACTTGCGATAAAGCTGCTCGCGGGCCTGTTCCAGCACGACATCGCGGTAGCGATAGCGGTTGCGCACTTCGCTGACGATGGACAGCAGCGGCACTTCGAACAGAATCACGTGCAACCACGGGCCGCGCAGCCGGATAAACAGCTCGTCGTTTTCGATCCCGGTGTGGACGTAGCGCAGGTTGAAGCGGAACAGCCCGAGAAAGCGCAGGAAATCCGGCTTCATGAAACTGATGCGTTCCATGAACCCCAACTGGTCGGCACTCAGGCTCAACTCGGCCAGGCGTTCGATCTGGAAGCGGATTTCCGCCAGGTAAGGGCGCAGGTCTTCACTGTTGCGGCAACGAAACTCCCATTCGACTTCCACGTTCGGGTAGTTGTGCAGCACCGCCTGCATCATCGTCAGTTTGTAGAAGTCGGTGTCGAGCAGGTTCTGCACGATGCGATCGGCAAATACGCTCTCGCTCATAACGGGGTTCTCCACATTGAATACGCATAGTGGCGCATATCGGTGGCGGCAATTACCAGCAATTTCTCAGGTGGCTGCGATCCTTGTGGGAGCGGGCTTGCTCGCGAAAGCGGTATGTCAGTGGACATCAATGTTGGATGACATATCGCTTTCGCGAGCAAGCCCGCTCCCACAGGGATTGAGCAAGCCTCAAGTTATGGGGCTGTCGATCTGCTCCAGCATCCACTGCACGAAATCCCGCACCTTGGGCACTTCCGCCGAATGCTCCGGGTACGCCAGGTAATAGGCGTCAGAACTGGGCATCGCATGCTGCCAGGGAATGACCAGTTTGCCGTCGGCCAATTCCTCTTCCACCAGAAACCGTGGCAACAGTGCCACGCCGCAGCCGACCTGGGCGGCGCGGATGCACATGTAGAAGGTTTCGAAGCGCGGACCGTGGTAGCTGTGTTCGGTGTGGTAGCCCTGGCTGTCGAACCAGTCGTGCCACGCCTGGGGCCGGGAGGCGTTTTGCAGCAGGACCAGTTCCGTGAGCTGGGTGGGGTCGGTGAAGGGTTTGGTCGGCAGACTGGCCGGCGAGCACACCGGCACCAGCTCTTCGCCGAACAGTTTCAGGCATTCGCTGCGCGGCCGTGAGCCCTGGCCGAAATAGAACGCCAGGTCGCTGCGGCCTTGCAGCAGGTCATCGGCTTCCTGTTCGCTGCACAGGTCCAGGTGGATCGACGGGTGCCGCAAGCGCCAGCCTTTCAGGCGGGGCACCAGCCAGCGGGCGCCGAAGGTCGGTGGGGTCGAGACGCGCAGGACCTCGGTTTCGCCGCCGTAGGAACGCAGGTAATGCGTCGACATTTCGACCTGGGTGAGGATTTTTCGGACCTCTACCAGGTACAGATCACCGGCCGGGGTCATTTGCAGACGCCGGCGTACCCGGCGGAACAGCAGGTGTTGCAACAACTCTTCCAGTTGTGCGACCTGTTTGCTGACCGCGCTCTGGGTCAGGTTCAGCTCTTCGGCGGCCCGTGTGAAGCTCAAATGCCGGGTCACAGCCTCGAAACACTGGAGGGCGGTGATCGACGGCAGGTAGCGTTTATTCAGCATGGCGTGTCCTATTTCCGGATTCTTTCTGACCAGCAATTCGCAGCATGAATAAACGGAATGATATCTCTCTTAAAGGTCGTTTGTTGGGTAACCTTCGGCGAGCTAAAACTACAGGCCTGATCAGTCGAGAAATTCCGGCTGCACGTTTCCTGTTTTTTGCTTGAGGAGTGACCCATGGTTGCCGCATTGCTTGATCGTCTTGGTGTAAACCCGGCCCTGTACCAGAACGGCAAAGTGCCGGTGCATTCGCCGATCGATGGCAGCCGGATCGGCGCCGTGAACTGGGAGGGCGCCGCTGAGGTCGAGCAGCACATCAGTCGTGCAGATCATGCGTTCGAACTGTGGCGCAAGGTTCCGGCCCCACGCCGTGGCGAGCTGGTGCGGCAATTTGGCGAGGTCCTGCGCGAGTACAAGGCCGACCTGGGCGAGCTGGTGTCGTGGGAAGCCGGCAAGATCACCCAGGAAGGCCTGGGCGAAGTTCAGGAAATGATCGACATCTGCGATTTCGCCGTCGGCCTGTCCCGCCAGTTGTACGGTCTGACCATCGCTTCCGAGCGTCCTGGCCACCACATGCGCGAAACCTGGCACCCGCTGGGCGTCGTCGGCGTGATCAGCGCATTCAACTTCCCGGTGGCGGTCTGGGCCTGGAACACCACGCTGGCGCTGGTCTGCGGCAACCCGGTGATCTGGAAGCCGTCGGAGAAAACCCCGCTGACCGCCCTGGCCTGCCAGGCACTGTTCGAGCGCGTGCTGAAAAACTTCAGCGACGCTCCGCCACACCTCAGCCAGGTCATCATCGGTGGCCGCGACGCCGGCGAAGCCCTGGTCGACGATCCGCGCGTGGCGCTGGTCAGCGCCACCGGCAGCACGCGCATGGGGCGTGAAGTGGCGCCGAAGATCGCCGCACGCTTTGCCCGCAGCATCCTGGAACTGGGCGGCAACAACGCCATGATCCTCGGCCCGAGCGCCGACCTGGACATGGCCGTTCGCGCGATTCTGTTCAGCGCCGTCGGCACCGCCGGCCAGCGTTGCACCACCCTGCGTCGCCTGATCGCCCACGAATCGGTGAAGGAAGAAATCGTCACCCGTCTGAAAGCCGCCTATGCCAAAGTGCGCATCGGCAATCCACTGGAAGGCAACCTGATCGGTCCGCTGATCGACAAGCACAGCTTCGACAACATGCAGGACGCGCTGGAACAGGCGTTGAGCGAAGGCGGCCGCGTTTTCGGCGGCAAGCGCCAGCTCGAAGACCAGTACCCGAACGCTTACTACGTTTCGCCGGCGATCGTTGAAATGCCGGAACAGAGCGATGTGGTCCGCCACGAGACCTTCGCGCCAATCCTGTATGTGATCGGCTACAACGACTTCGACGAAGCCCTGCACCTGAACAACGCCGTGCCACAAGGCCTGTCCTCGTGCATCTTCACCACCGACGTGCGTGAAGCCGAGAAATTCATGTCGGCGGTGGGCAGCGACTGCGGCATCGCCAACGTCAACATCGGCCCTAGCGGCGCGGAAATCGGCGGTGCGTTTGGTGGCGAGAAAGAAACCGGCGGTGGTCGCGAATCCGGCTCCGACGCCTGGCGCGCCTACATGCGCCGTCAGACCAACACCGTGAACTACTCGCTGGAATTGCCGTTGGCGCAGGGCATCACGTTCGACTGAATCTCGAACCCGAGTGATATCCCCTGTGGGAGCGAGTCTGCTCGCGATAGCGATCTGTCAGTCACCTCTTTTTTGAATGTGACGACGCTATCGCGAGCAGGCTCGCTCCCACATTCAATAATGAACACGTGTTTTTGTTGGGTTTCTGTTGGAGTCTGGCAATGCCTTTACGCGAAGAATGCCTGTGGGAAAAACTGACGCCGCAAAGGCCTGACCAGGCGGCGCTCAAGGGCGACGTCACGGTTGATGTGTGCGTCATCGGTGCCGGCTTCACCGGCCTGTCGGCGGCGGTGCATCTGCTGGAGCAAGGCAAGACGGTCTGTGTGCTGGAAGCCCATCGGGCCGGCCATGGTGGTTCGGGGCGCAATGTCGGGCTGGTGAACGCCGGCATGTGGATTCCACCGGACGAGATCGAAGCCGGTTTTGGCGAAGCGGTCGGCAGTCAGCTCAATCGCATGCTGGGCGCGGCACCCGCGCTGGTGTTCAGCCTGGTGGACAAATACAACATCGATTGCCAGTTACGCCGTGAAGGTACGCTGCACATGGCGCACAACGCCCGTGGCGAAGCGGATCTGCGCAGTCGGGAGCGACAGTGGAAACGTCGCGGCGCCCCGGTCGAACTGTTGACCGGCCAGGCGTGCGAGCAAGCCACCGGGACGAAAAAGATCGCCGCCGCGCTGCTTGACCGGCGTGCTGGCACGATCAATCCGATGGCCTACACCACCGGTCTGGCCAAGGCGGCCGTGGGCCTTGGCGGTCAGTTGTTCGATCATTCACCCGTCACGCACCTGGAACGTCAGGGCCAACGCTGGTCGGTGCAGACGGCGCAGGGTTCGGTGCTTGCCGAGCAGGTGGTCATCGCGTCCAACGCCTACACCGAAGGCGACTGGACGCAGTTGCGGCGCAATTTTTTCCCCGGTTATTACTATCAGGTGGCCTCCGTGCCGCTCACTGACGAGGCTGCGCAGCGCATTCTGCCGGGTGGCCAGGGCTCCTGGGACACCCGCCAGGTGCTCAGCAGCATTCGTCGGGACAAGGACGGTCGGTTGTTGCTCGGCAGCCTGGGCAATGGCAATCAGAAACCGACCTGGTTCCTCAAGGCCTGGGCCGATCGGGTCCAGCAGCACTACTTCCCCTACCTCAAGCCGGTGGAGTGGGAATGCACCTGGACCGGTCGCATCGCCTTTACTCCCGATCACCTGATGCGCCTGTTCGAACCGGCGCCTGGGCTGGTGGCCGTCACCGGTTACAACGGGCGCGGTGTGACCACGGGCACGGTGGTCGGCAAGGCCTTCGCCGACTACCTGTGTAACGGAAATCCTCAGGCGTTGCCGATTCCTTTCGCGCCCATGCAGCCGGTGGCCGGGGTGGGTTTGCGCAGCTGTCTGTATGAGGCCGGATTTTCGCTGTATCACGCGGGCCAGTGCCTGCGCATCGTGATCTGAATGCTGAAATTCCCGGCGCTTTTCGGTGTAGCGACTAGCCTGTAATGGTGCGGGTTGTAGCAGTCCCCGCACCAGCAGTGTGCACTTCGGTTACGTGCATTGTTACAGGCGGGTTGCACGCCGTTTGGGGTCGCGGTTGCAATGATGGCGCGGGCGGGTTGCGCCTATAGAAACAAACGGTTTCACCTTCCGCGGTTTAGACGGTTGCACGCCCAATGAAAATGGGAACGAAACAGTCGTAAAAACAATAAAGCAGCGACTTTTTTCAGAATAAAAAACCGATGGCACGGCCCTTGCTCTGAGCATTCAGTGAAGTCGCAGTGCCAAATCAAAAAAAACCTTGGAGCACCACCTCATGTCCCAGACGTTTTACAAGAAAGGCTTTCTGGCCCTCGCAGTGGCTACTGCGTTGGGTGTTTCTGCGTTTGCTCAGGCCGACATCAAGATCGGCGTAGCGGGTCCAATGACGGGCGCCAACGCGGCATTTGGCGAACAATACATGAAGGGTGCACAGGCAGCGGCCGATGCGGTCAACGCAGCAGGCGGCGTGAACGGGGAAAAAATCGTACTGGTCAAGGGCGATGACGCCTGCGAACCGAAGCAGGCTGTGACGGTCGCCAAGGACCTGACCAACCAGAAAGTGGCAGGCGTGGTTGGCCACTTCTGTTCCTCGTCGACCATCCCGGCCTCCGAGATCTACGACGAAGCGGGCATCATCGCCATCACCCCGGGTTCCACCAACCCGCAGGTCACCGAGCGCGGCCTGAGCGCCATGTTCCGTATGTGCGGGCGTGACGACCAGCAGGGCATCGTGGCCGGCGACTACATCGTCGACGTGCTCAAGGGCAAGAAAGTCGTCGTGCTGCACGACAAGGACACCTACGGCCAGGGCCTGGCGGATGCCACCAAGGCTCAGCTGGAAAAACGCGGCGTGAAGCCAGTGCTGTACGAAGGCCTGACCCGTGGTGAGAAAGACTTCAGCGCCGTGGTCACCAAGATCCGTGCGGCCGGTGCCGACGTGGTCTACTTCGGTGGCCTGCACCCAGAGGCGGGTCCACTGGTCAAGCAACTGCGTACCGAAGGCCTGAAGGACGTGAAGTTCATGTCCGATGACGGCATCGTGACCGATGAACTGGTGACCACCGCTGGTGGTCCGCAATACACCAACGGCGTGCTGATGACCTTCGGTGCCGACCCGCGCCTGCTGCCAGACAGCAAGGCTGTGGTAGACGCCTTCCGCAAAGCCGGCACCGAGCCTGAAGGCTACACCCTGTATGCCTACGCGTCGGTCCAGGCCCTGGCCGCTGCCTTCAATGGCGCCAAATCCAACGAAGGCGAGAAAGCCGCTGCCTGGCTGAAGGCCAACCCGGTCAAAACCGTCATGGGTGAAAAGACCTGGGACAGCAAGGGTGACCTGAAAGTCTCCGACTACGTGGTTTACGAGTGGGATGCGAACGGCAAATACCATCAGTTGGACAAGCAGAAGTGATATGACCTGCTGAGCCGCCCGGCGCCTGGTGCGCCGGGCTTCCAACAGCCATGTCCGTGCAGTACTTGTCTTTTCTTGTAGAGCTGCACACAACCGAATTGCGCCGGCGGCTGAACCCCGGTCCGTCGCAGGCGGCTTCTGTGCAGTCTCTCAAATGCGTGAGATTGCGTTATGGATGGTATTTTCCTGCAGCAACTGGTCAACGGCCTGACCCTCGGGTCGGTCTATGGCCTGATCGCCATCGGCTACACAATGGTCTATGGCATCATTGGCATGATCAACTTCGCCCACGGCGAGGTTTACATGATTTCCGCTTACCTCGCGGCAATCAGTCTGGCACTGCTGGCTTACTTCGGTATTGAATCCTTCCCTTTGCTGATGCTCGGCACACTGGTGTTCACCATTGTCGTCACCGGGGTGTATGGCTGGGTCATCGAGCGCATCGCCTACAAGCCCCTGCGCAACTCCACCCGGCTGGCACCGCTGATCAGCGCCATCGGGATCTCGCTGATCCTGCAAAACTATGCCCAGATCAGCCAGGGGGCTCGCCAACAGGGTGTGCCCACGCTGTTGACCGGTGCATGGCGGATCGACATCGGCACTGGCTTCGTCCAGCTCACCTACACCAAGATCTTCATCCTGGTCGCCGCCTTCGCCGGCATGGCCTTGCTGACCTACGTCATCAAGTACACCAAGCTCGGCCGCATGTGCCGCGCGACCCAGCAAGACCGCAAGATGGCCTCGATTCTGGGGATCAACACCGACCGGGTGATCTCCTACGTATTCATCATCGGTGCAGCGATGGCGGCCCTGGCCGGCGTGCTGATCACCATGAACTACGGCACGTTCGACTTCTACGCAGGGTTCGTCATCGGCATCAAGGCGTTCACCGCCGCGGTACTCGGTGGCATCGGCTCGCTGCCTGGCGCCATGCTGGGCGGGATCATCCTCGGGATTTCCGAGTCGCTGTTCTCCGGCCTGGTCAACTCGGACTACAAAGACGTCTTCAGCTTTTCGCTGCTGGTTCTCGTTCTGGTCTTTCGGCCTCAAGGCCTGCTCGGCCGTCCTCTTGTGTCGAAGGTGTAAGCGATGTCTTCAACCACTAAAAAAACCATTGATCTAAAGAAAAGTCTGGTTGATGCGATTCTCGCCGGCCTCGTTGCCCTGATCGTGTTCGGGCCGATTGTCGGCGTCGTGCTCGATGGCTATGGCTTCAACCTGGAAACCACGCGGGTGGCGTGGATCGTCGCCATCGTCATGGCCGGTCGCTTTGCCCTGAGCACCTTCCTGCAGACCTCCAGGGGCCTGAAAATCCTCGAGGGTTTTGAAAGCACCGGTTCCGGTGTGCACGTACTGCCGCCCGACTACAAATCACGCCTGCGCTGGATCATTCCGCTGTTGATCGTCATCGCCGTGGTGTTCCCGTTCTTTTCCAACTCCTACCTGCTGGGCGTGGTCATCCTCGGCCTGATCTACGTGTTGCTGGGCCTGGGCCTGAACATCGTGGTCGGCCTGGCCGGCCTGCTCGACCTCGGCTATGTGGCCTTCTACGCCATTGGTGCCTATGGCCTGGCGCTGGGCTATCAATACCTCGGCCTGGGGTTCTGGACCGTGTTGCCGCTGGCGGCGATCACGGCCGGGCTGGCAGGGTGCATCCTCGGCTTCCCGGTACTGCGATTGCACGGTGACTACCTGGCGATCGTGACCCTGGGTTTCGGCGAAATCATCCGGCTGGTGCTCAACAACTGGCTATCGCTCACCGGTGGCCCGAACGGCATGCCGGCGCCGCTCCCGACCTTCTTCGGTCTGGAGTTCGGCAAGCGGGCCAAGGACGGCGGGGTGCCGTTCCATGAGTTCTTCGGCATCGCCTACAACCCGGACGTGAAGTACTACTTCATTTACGCGGTGTTGTTCCTGGTGGTGCTGGCCGTGCTGTACATCAAGCATCGGCTGGTCAAGATGCCGGTCGGCCGCGCCTGGGAAGCCCTGCGCGAAGACGAGATCGCCTGCCGTTCCATGGGGCTGAACCATGTGCTGGTCAAGCTTTCGGCGTTCACCATCGGTGCCTCCACCGCCGGTCTGGCCGGGGTGTTCTTCGCCACCTACCAGGGCTTCGTCAACCCGACGTCCTTCACCTTCTTCGAATCGGCCCTGATCCTCGCTATCGTGGTGCTCGGTGGCATGGGCTCGACCATCGGCGTCGTCATAGCCGCATTCGTGCTGACCGTGGCCCCGGAACTGTTGCGTGGCTTCGCGGAATACCGCGTGCTGCTGTTTGGCGTCCTGATGGTGTTGATGATGATCTGGCGACCGCGCGGCCTGATTCGGATCAGCCGTACCGGTGTGACCCCGCGTAAAGGAGTAGCGCCATGAGCGAAGTCGTACTCTCGGTCGAGAAGCTGATGATGCACTTCGGCGGCATCAAGGCGTTGAGCGATGTCAGCCTGAAGGTGCACCGCAACTCGATCTTCGCCCTGATCGGCCCCAACGGTGCCGGCAAGACCACGGTGTTCAACTGCCTGACCGGTTTCTACAAGGCCTCCGGCGGCAAGATCGAACTCAATGTGCGTGGCGAAAAGACCAACGTCATCCAGTTGCTGGGCGAGTCTTTCAAACCGGTGGATTTCGTTTCGCCGAAGTCCTTCCTCAGCCGGATGTACTACAAGATGTTCGGCGGCACCCACCTGGTGAACCGCGCGGGGCTGGCCCGCACGTTCCAGAACATTCGCCTGTTCAAGGAAATGTCGGTGCTGGAAAACCTGCTGGTGGCCCAGCACATGTGGGTCAACCGCAACATGCTGGCTGGCATTCTCAACACCAAGGGCTACCGCAAGGCTGAAAGCGATGCGCTGGACCACGCCTTCTACTGGCTGGAAGTGGTGGATCTGGTGGACTGCGCCAACCGCCTGGCCGGTGAGCTGTCCTATGGTCAGCAACGCCGTCTGGAAATCGCCCGTGCCATGTGCACCCGTCCGCAGATCATCTGCCTCGACGAACCGGCCGCCGGCCTCAACCCTCAGGAAACCGAAGCGCTGAGCGCGATGATCCGGCTGCTGCGCGACGAGCACGATCTGACCGTGGTGCTGATTGAACACGACATGGGCATGGTGATGAGCATTTCCGACCACATCGTGGTCCTGGACCACGGCATTGTCATTGCCGAGGGCGGCCCCGATGACATCCGCAACGATCCGAAAGTGATTGCCGCCTACCTGGGCGCCGATGAAGAGGAGCTCGTATGACCAAGGCTCCCATCCTCGAACTGAAGAACCTGGACGTGTTCTACGGCCCGATCCAGGCCCTGAAAAAAGTCTCGCTGCACATCGACGAAGGTGAAACCGTCAGCCTGATCGGCTCCAACGGGGCCGGCAAATCGACCCTGCTGATGTCGATTTTCGGCCAGCCACGGGCGGCGGACGGGCAGATCCTCTATCAGGGCGTGGACATCACCCACAAGTCGTCGCACTACATCGCGTCCAACGGTATCGCCCAGTCGCCGGAAGGCCGGCGGGTGTTCCCCGACATGACAGTCGAAGAAAACCTGCTCATGGGCACCATCCCGATCGGTGACAAGTACGCCACCGAGGACATGCAGCGCATGTTCGAGCTGTTTCCGCGCCTCAAGGAACGGCGGACTCAGCGGGCCATGACCATGTCCGGTGGCGAGCAGCAAATGCTCGCCATCGCCCGCGCACTCATGAGCCGCCCGAAGCTGCTGTTGCTCGATGAGCCGAGCCTGGGCCTGGCACCCATCGTGGTGAAACAGATCTTCGCGACCCTGCGGGAACTGGCCAAGACCGGCATGACCATCTTCCTGGTCGAGCAGAACGCCAACCACGCGCTTCGGCTGTCTGACCGGGCCTATGTGATGGTCAACGGCGAGATCCGCATGAGCGGCACCGGCAAGGAGCTGCTGGTCAACGAGGATGTGCGCAACGCCTACCTCGGCGGGCATTGAGCCTCGCTGATACCCACAGCCCCGACGAGTGATCGTCGGGGCTTTTTTATTGCTGGCCACCCTCGATTCCTTGTGGGAGCAAGCCGCTGCCAAAGGGACATTGGCCCATTGTGGAAAACAAATTTTCCAAGCTCCGAAAGCGCGACATAAAGCCGCTGTAAATAATTGTTTCGCCACGCTTTTGACTTGTCCCCGTTTGCTGTGGAGCCGGCTGTGAATAACGTGGGAGTAGCTGGCTGAAAGCCTTTGAAATCGTGGCTTGCAGCGATGCGGTTGTTTTTTGATCAGCTGCTTTTGCCCGTCTGAATGCCGGTAATGTCAACCTTTTTATTGGGCCCGCCAGCGAGGTGAAACGGCCGGGCACAGCCTGTGGATAACTCTGTGGTTAAACTCTGGAAAGACTCGGCTGAGGGCCGTCGTTACTGGCTTGGCGCCATCGGTGATGGGGCGGTCCGCTTCGGCAACGGGGCCCGGGGTGCACAGTGAGCGATCCAGGGTCAAGCAAAAAACTTTGCATTCTGCCCGCCAGGCCTTGTGCACAGCGGCGTGCAGCGTATTCACTTGCCCCCGGAAACTGTGGAGCCGCCTGTGGATAACGTGCGGGTACATGGCTACAGACCACGGCGGATAAGGCACCCAGCGATGTGGTTGTTTTTTGTACAGCGAACCCGGTTGCCGGTGCGAGTCAAGGCGGGCATGCTGCCAGCTGAATTTCCATTCCAGGGCTGTCAGTCAGCCCAAGCAAGGAGAACACGATGTCCAACACCCTGTTTATTACCGGCGCGACGTCCGGTTTTGGTGAAGCCTGTGCCCGTCGATTCGCCGAGGCGGGTTGGAAACTGGTGCTGACCGGCCGTCGTGAAGAGCGCCTGAATGCCCTGTGCGCCGAATTGTCGAAGCAGACTGAGGTCCATGGCCTGGTGCTCGATGTGCGTGATCGCAAGGCCATGGAGGCGGCGATTGCCAGCTTGCCGCCATCCTTTGCCAAGCTGCGCGGGCTGATCAATAACGCCGGCCTGGCATTGGGTGTGGACCCGGCACCGAAGTGCAACCTCGATGATTGGGACACCATGGTCGACACCAATATCAAGGGCCTGATGTACAGCACTCGTCTGCTGCTGCCGCGCCTGATTGCCCATGGTCGCGGTGCGGGTATCGTCAACCTGGGATCGGTCGCCGGCAACTACCCGTACCCGGGCAGCCATGTCTACGGCGGGACCAAGGCCTTCGTCCAGCAGTTCTCGCTGAACCTGCGCTGCGACCTGCAAGGCACGGGCGTGCGCGTCAGCAACATCGAGCCGGGCCTGTGCGAGAGCGAGTTCTCGCTGGTGCGTTTCGCCGGGGACCAGGAGCGTTACAACGCGACCTACGCCGGTGCCGAACCGATCCAGCCGCAGGACATTGCCGACACGATTTTCTGGGTGCTCAACGCCCCGGCCCACATCAACATCAACAGCCTGGAATTGATGCCAGTGAGCCAGACCTGGGCGGGTTTTGCGATTGATCGCACGCGTGGCGAGGCTTAAGGCCGAGTAAGGGCCATTCGCGAGCAGGCTCTCTCCCACAGGTGGTGTGCATACCCTGTGAGAGCGAGCCTACCCGTCACTGCAGATAATCGAGCAGTCCGCGATAGCAGGTCGCCAGGTGATAGGGCGTGGTCGACGGCATGTCGCGACGGCTGACCTCACCGTTGACCGCGCGACATTCGTGCCAGCCGCCCGCGTGCAGAAAGCGCCGTTGCAGGGTCTGCAATTGCCGCAGTACGTGGGCTTCGCTGTCCGGTCTCAGCGTCAGCGCGCGCAGGTATTCCGCCTGGGCCCAGATGCGCTGTGTCGCGTCGCGGGGCTGGCCGTCCGCCTGCAGAACCAGCGTTGCCTTGACCGCTCCGGTCTGTTGGTCGACGCCCAATCGCTCGGTAAAGGTAAAGGCGCGCTTCAGGGACGCGTGCAGCACCGAGTCGCGCAACAGCGGCGAAGATTGCAGCAGGAAATACCACTCGAACTGGTGCCCCGGTTCGAACCAGTTATCCACAGCCCCCAGCGGTTTCTCCATCAGCACCCCGTGTTCGGGGTCGATGAAGCGCTGTTGCATGGCGCTGCACAACTCGATGAGTGCGGTCTGTACGGCGGGGTCTTCGCGCACCGACAGGGTGGCGAGAAAGGCTTCTGCCAGGTGCATCAGCGGGTTTTGCAGGGGACCGCTGTCCAGCGACGACCAGTCGCGTTCCAGGCAGGCTTCGTACAGGCCGTCGCCCGTGGCGAAGCGTTGGGCAACCACTTGCAGCGCCGCATTGAGCACCGACTCCACCAGCGGTTCGCGGACCTTGTCCCAGTAATGGGCGCAGGCAAAGATGATGAAGGCGTGGGTGTAGAGGTCCTTGCGCTGATCCAGAGGCGCGCCTTGTGGATCGATGCTGTAGAACCAGCCGCCGTGTTCGGCGTCATGGAAGTGTTGCTGCAATGAGCGGAACAGGGCGCCGGCCCGCACCTGGGCGCCGGGCACCTGGCCGATCAGGCTGGAAAACAGGTACAGCTGACGCGCGCAGGCCATGGCCCGGTAACGTTGCGGTGGCAATGGCTGGTGCGCGGCGTCCAGTGCCTCGTAGGGCAGCGCCATGTCGGCGTTCCAGCCAGGCCCGAGCCAGAGGGGCACGATCACGTTCTGGAAATGCGCTTGCACCGTGGCAAACAGGGCGGTCAGTTCAGGCTGGGAAGCGGAGCGGGAAACAGGCGGCATTGGCTGGCGTCGTCACGGCAGGGTTGATTGCGCGACATGTTAGCAGGCCTGAGAGATGTGGTGTCTGTCAGCCCTGATCGCGAGCAGGCTCGCTCCCACAATGAACGCATTTCAAATGTGGGAGCGAGCCTGCCCGCGATGGGGGCTCACGGCATTACCCGGTCAACCCGCCAGCAACCACCCACCCGTCACCGCCGACACCGCCCCCGCAACCCGAATCAGCGGCGCCGCCGCTTGCGGCAACACGCGGACCACGCCGTACCCCGCGGCATGCAGCGCCGCTGTAGCGGCGACAAAACCTGCGGCGTACGCCCATGGGCTGGTCATGTCCGGCAGTTCCAGGCCATGCGCCACACCGTGGAACAACGCAAACAGCGCCGTCGCGACCACCGCCAGACTCAACGGCGGACGGACCGCCAACGCCACGGCCAAACCGAGCGCCAGCACCGAGGCGGCGATTCCGCCTTCCAGCGCCGGCAGTTGCAGGCCTTCAAAACCCAGCAGTCCGCCGAGTAGCAGGGTGCCGACAAACGTGCACGGCAGGGCCCAGCGTGCGGCGCCTTGCTGCTGTGCCGCCCACAGCCCGACCGCCAGCATTGCCAGCAAGTGGTCGAGGCCGCCAATCGGATGGCTGATGCCGGCGATCAAACCGTTGTCGCCGTGGCCTGGGTGGGCGAAGGCGATGGCCGGGGCCAGCAGCAGGACCAGGGCGCCGAGAATGCGTTTGAGTGTCATGGGTAAGCTTCCTTGTTGAGATCGGTGAAGGTGATCAGGCGGCGTTCAGCAGGCCCTGGCGTTCGATGAAGGCGATGATGTCTTCAAGCCCCAGGCCGGTTTTCTGGTTGCTGAAGACAAACGGCTTGCCGTTGCGCATGCGCTGGGTGTCGCTGTCCATCATCTCCAGCGACGCCCCCACCAACGGCGCGAGGTCGACCTTGTTGATCACCAGCAGGTCGGATTTGCAGATGCCCGGGCCGCCCTTGCGCGGCAGCTTGTCGCCGGCCGAGACGTCGATCACGTAGATCGTCAGGTCGGACAACTCCGGGCTGAACGTCGCGGACAAGTTGTCGCCACCGGACTCCACCAGAATCAGGTCCAGCCCCGGGAAGCGCCGGTTCAACTGATCGACGGCTTCGAGGTTGATCGAGGCGTCCTCGCGGATCGCCGTGTGTGGGCAGCCGCCGGTTTCCACGCCGATGATCCGCTCCGGCGCGAGGGCCTGATTGCGCACCAGGAAGTCGGCGTCTTCGCGGGTATAGATGTCGTTGGTCACGACCGCCAGGTTGTAGCGATCACGCAGCGCCAGGCACAGGGCCAGGGTCAACGCGGTCTTGCCGGAACCGACCGGGCCGCCGATGCCGACGCGCAGAGGTTGTGTGTTCATGTGATTCTCCAAAATGACAGGCCCTAGGAACGGAACAGGCGGCTGTACTGGCGCTCATGGGCCATGCAGGACAGGGACAGGCCGAAAGCGGCACTGCCGAGGTGTTCGGGGTTGAGGCGGCTGGCGTCCTGCTGGGCTTGCTGCAGCAACGGCAACAGTTCGCTGGTCAGGCGCTGTGCGGCTTGCTGGCCCAGCGGCAGGGTTTTCATCAGCACCGCCAACTGGTTTTCCAGCCAGCTCCAGAGCCAGGCGGCCAAGGCGTCCTGCGCGCTGATGTGCCAGGCGCGTGCGGCCAGCGCCCAGCCCAGGGCGAGGTGCGGTTCGGGTTGGCGCTCGAGAAAGGCGCGGGCCGGCGCGTCCAGCTCCGGCAGGCCGTTGAGCAGTTGCTGCAACGAGTAACCCATTTGCCGGCTCTCCTGATGCAGCTCGCGGGTTTCCCGGCTGGCGCGATGTTCTTCGCAACGCTGCTGCAATCGGTCCCAGTCCTCTTCAGCGGCGGCCACGCAATGGGCCAGCAGCAGGGGCGCTTCGAAACGGGCCAGGTTCAGCAACAGTTGATCGCTGATCCAGCGTCGCGCGCTGGCGGTGTCGTGCACCCGGCCGTTGTCCACGGCCATTTCCAGGCCCTGGGAATAGCTGTAGCCACCAATCGGCAACTGCGGACTGGCCAGGCGCAGCAGCGCCCAGGCCGGGTTCATGAGCGCACGCCGAATTGGTGCAGTTTCGGCGGGTAGTTGAAATCCTCGTCGCCATGCCGTGAGTGGTGATGTCCGCCACCGTAGGCGCCGTGTTCGGGCTGGAACGGAGCTTCGACCGGCTCGACCCGGGCGCCCAGTTGTTCGAGCATCGCCTTGAGCACGTAGTCATCGAGCAGACGCAGCCAGCCATCGCCCACTTGCAGGGCCACGTGGCGATTGCCCAGATGATAGGCCGCGCGGGTCAGCTCGAACGCATTGGCACAGGTGACGTGCAGCAATTGCTCGGGACGGGCGCACACGCGGACGATGCGACCGTCCTGCGCTTCAAGGCACTCGCCGTCGTACAGCGGCGGCTGGCCGCGTTCCAGAAACAACCCGACGTCTTCACCCTCGGCACTGAAACAGCGCAGGCGGCTTTTGCTCCGCGCTTCGAAGGTCAGGAGCAGCTCGGCGGCCCAGACGGGTTGAGGATCGATTCTTCGATGAATCACCAGCATCGCAAAGCTTCCAGCAATAGACAGTACCGAGGTTAGAGCAAGGGCCTTGCCAATCCCGGGAGGCGTAGGAAACAGCTGTCGGAGACGTAGGATTGATTCGATGCATCCAAGGTTTTGCATCGTTATGGGGCGCGCCGTACAAGACGGGCACTGATTTGTGGCGTAAGCGGGCTTGCCCGTCTATCGTTCACAAAATAGAACGCTAAGGCTGATTTTCACTATCTAGCGGGTAAAACGTGATGGTTTTAATCTTCTCCCATCAACGCGAAACACGCCCACTACTGAAAATCGAAACCCTTAGGAGCAACAGCCATGACTCAATTCAAATACAACCGCCTGAACAAAGACGACGCTGCCGTGCTGCTGGTCGACCACCAGGCTGGCCTGCTGTCCCTGGTCCGCGACATCGAGCCGGACGCGTTCAAGAACAACGTCCTGGCCCTGGCTGATCTGGCCAAGTTCTTCAACCTGCCGACCATCCTCACCACCAGCTTCGAGCAAGGCCCCAACGGTCCGCTGGTTCCTGAACTGAAAGCGCTGTTCCCGGATGCCCCTTACATCGCCCGCCCTGGCCAGATCAACGCCTGGGACAACGAAGACTTCGTCAAGGCTGTGAAAGCCACCGGCAAGAAACAGCTGATCATCGCCGGTGTCGTGACCGAAGTCTGCGTAGCGTTCCCGGCTCTGGCGGCGCTGGAAGAAGAGTTCGACGTGTTCGTGGTCACCGACGCCTCCGGTACCTTCAACCAGATGACCCGCGACGCTGCCCATGACCGCATGAGCCAGGCCGGTGCACAACTGATGACCTGGTTCGGCGTGGCCTGCGAGCTGCACCGCGACTGGCGCAACGATATCGAAGGCCTGGCCGCGCTGTGCTCCAACCACATCCCGGACTACCGCAACCTGATGACCAGCTACAACGCCTTCAACACCGCCAAGTAATCCGCTGCCGCCCCGGACACCGACTATCGTTGTCCGAGGCGGCCCGCCTGTTCACCGCACATCCATCCAATTCCTCCCGGGCATTGCCCGGCATGCTACGCAGTCGTGCCCACCGCTGCCGCATCCAGATGGAGACCATCATGACCCAAGACTCCAACGACAAGAGCCGCCGCCAGTTCCTGGCCAACAGCACTATTCTCGGTGCTGCCGGTGCGCTCTGGTCCGCCTTGCCATTTTCAGGTTCCGCCTACGCATCCAGTCAGGGAGGCTCAATGACTGCCGACCTGATCCTGTTCAACGGCAAACTGCACACGGTCGACCGTGAGAATCCACGGGCGACAGCGGTCGCCATCAAGGACGGCCGCTTCATTGCCGTGGGGACGGATGGCGAGGCCATGGCCCACAAAAGCTCGGCCACGCATATCATCGACCTCAAGGGCCGTACGGTCATCCCGGGGCTGAACGACTCCCACCTGCACCTGATTCGAGGCGGCCTCAACTACAACCTGGAGCTGCGTTGGGAAGGCGTGCCCTCGGTCGCCGACGCCTTGCGCCTGCTCAAGGATCAGGCCGCCCGCACACCGACGCCGCAATGGGTGCGCGTGGTGGGCGGCTGGAACGAATTCCAGTTCGCCGAAAAACGCATGCCGACCCTGGAGGAGATCAACCAGGCGGCGCCCGATACCCCGGTGTTCCTCCTGCACCTGTACGATCGCGCCCTGCTCAATCGCGCTGCGCTCAAGGCCGTGGGCTACACCAAGGACACGCCGAACCCGCCCGGTGGCGAGATCCAGCGCAACAAGTTCGGCGAACCGACCGGCCTGTTGATCGCGCGTCCCAATGCAATGATCCTCTACGCCACCCTGGCCAAGGGACCGAAGCTGCCCCTGGAGTACCAGGTCAACTCGACCCGCCAATTCATGCGCGAACTCAACCGCCTCGGCCTGACCAGCGCCATCGATGCCGGTGGTGGTTACCAGAATTACCCGGACGACTATCAGGTCATCCAGGAACTGGCCGACCGGGGTCAGTTGAGCGTCCGCATCGCCTACAACCTGTTCACCCAGAAGCCCAAGGAAGAGCTCGCCGACTTCAAGAACTGGACCTCCAAGGTCAAGCCCGGCGACGGCAACGACTTCCTGCGCCACAACGGCGCGGGCGAAATGCTGGTGTTCTCCGCGGCGGACTTCGAAGACTTCCTGGAACCGCGTCCCGACCTGCCGCAAACCATGGAACAGGAGCTGGAACCGGTGGTGCGCCACCTGGTCGAGCAGCGCTGGCCGTTCCGTCTGCACGCCACCTACGATGAATCGATCTCGCGCATGCTCGACGTGTTCGAGAAGGTCAACCGCGACATTCCGTTCAATGGCCTGCCGTGGTTCTTCGATCACGCCGAAACCATCAGTTCGAAGAACATCGAGCGGGTGCGTGCGCTGGGCGGCGGGATCGCGATCCAGGACCGCATGGCGTTCCAGGGTGAGTACTTCGTCGATCGCTACGGCGCCAAGGCGGCCGAGAAGACGCCGCCCATCCAGCGCATGCTCGCCGAGGGCATCCCGGTGGGCGCCGGCACCGACGCCACGCGTGTTTCCAGCTACAACCCGTGGACGTCGCTGTACTGGCTGGTCAGTGGCAAGACCGTTGGCGGCATGGCGCTGTACCCGGAAGGCCTGAGCCGCGACACCGCATTGCAACTGTTCACCCACGGCAGCGCCTGGTTCTCCAGCGAGCAGGGCAAGAAGGGGCAGATCAAGGTCGGCCAGTTGGCGGACCTGGCGGCCTTGTCGCTGGACTACTTCAGTGTCGACGAAGAAGCAATCAAGAGCATCGAATCGGTGTTGACCGTCGTCGATGGCAAGGTGGTGTACGGTGCCGGCGAATTCGACAAGCTCGGTCCGGCCCAGGTGCCGGTGCTGCCCGAGTGGTCACCGGTGGCCAAGGTGCCAGGGCACTGGCGCGCGGGTGCCCCCTCGCTGGCGGCTGCGGTGCACCAGTGCGTCGGGCCTTGCGGGGTGCATGCGCACAGCCACGAACGCGCCCGGCATTCGAGTGTGCCGGTCAACGACTACCAGGGTTTCTGGGGGGCGTTGGGCTGTTCATGCTTTGCGTTTTGATGTGAATGGGGGACGGTGACGGTCCCCTTTTTTGTGTTGTTCAGGCGGGCCCCATCGCGAGCAGGCTCGCCCCCACAGGAGAGTGATCTCCATAGGGATACCTGTTGCTACAGCGCAGCAGTTTCCATGTGGCAGCGAGCCTGCTCGCGCTGAGGCCGCAACAGCCACTACAGCTGTTGTGGTTTAGCTTCCGCCCCCGCCAGCAAGTGGCGAATCCGGATCGGCACCCCGTCGGTCTGCAGCTGCCGCACCCGCGCTTCGATCTTCAGCTCGCCACGGGTCACCCGGCCGTGATGGCGCAAATGCTCCAGCCAGGATTCCTCGAAGAAAAACTCCACCCATAATTCGGCTTCGGCGCTGTCGCGCATCAACCCCCACGACAGCGCGCCATTGCGTTTGCGCATGGCCTCCAGTTCCCGCGCGGCCTTCTGGAACGCGTCGACCTTGGCCGGTTCGATGTGGTACTCGACCGTGACCATCACCGGCCCGCCGTCCCGATCCAGGTCCTCGCTGAGCAAGGGCGTGGGCCAGTGCAGCGACGGCGTCAGCTCCTCGACCTCGGTGCTGGGCAATGTCACCCTGATGGTCACCAGCGTGCCGAGGGCCAGGCCACCGGCGGCCAGCAACAGGCTGAGGGTGATCGAGGCGTGGCTGGCCAGGCTGCCCCACAGCAAGCTGCCCGCGGCCATGGCGCCGAAAAACACCAGGATGTACACCGACAGCGCTCGGGCCCTGACCCAGGCCGGCACCGAGGTTTGCGCCGCAACCTGCAGGTTGGACAGCACGGCGATCCAGGCTGCGCCGCTGAGCAACATCGCCGGCAACAAGGCGTAGAAGTTGCGCGTCAACGCCAGGGCCAGCAGAAACAACGCATACACCAGGCTCGCCGCCGCCACCAGGCGATCCCGGCTGATCCGCTCGCGCAGGCGCGGCAACAAGGTGGCGCCAGCGACGGCGCCGATGCCGATCGCCGCCAGCAACAGGCCGAAGTCGGCAGCGCTGCCTTGCATTTCACCGCGCACGATCAGCGGCAGCAGCGACATGCCGGCGCTGGCGCAGAAGAAAAAGGCCAGGGCGCGGATCAGCACCGCCTGCAAGGGTTTCGAGCTGCGGGCGAAGCGCAGCCCGGTGCGGATGGCGCCGACAAAGCGCTCGGCCGGCAGCAAGGGTTCCTGCACCTGACGCTTCCACAGCAACAGGACCACGATCACCCCGGCGAACGACACGGCGTTGAGGGCGAACGTCAGCCACGGCCCGACCAGGCTCACCAGCACGCCGGCCAGCGCGGGGCCGACCGCGCGCGATACGTTGATGCCGACGCTGGAGATGGCCACGGCGTTGGACAGTTCGTCCTTGCCGACCAGTTCCGGCGTCAGTGCACTCCAGGCCGGCATCATCAGTGCGGTGCCGATGCCCAGGGCCAGGGTCAGCACCAGCAGCAGCGGGACGTTCATCATGCCGAACAGCGTCAGCAGGGCCAGGGTCAGCGCGACCGCCGACATCCACAACTGCACCAGCAACAGGTAGCGGCGCTTGTCGACGATGTCCGCCGCCGCGCCCGCGGGCAGGGCGAGGAAGAACATCGGCAGCGAGCCGGCGACCTGGATCAGGGCCACATGCAGCGGGCTGGCCGACAGCGTGGTCATTAGCCAGCCGGCCCCCACTTCATGCATCCAGGTGCCGATGTTGGAAGCGATGGTGGCGATCCACAGCATGCGGAACGTGGTGTTGCGCAAGGGGCTCCAGGCGCCTGAGGTTGCATTGCTCATATCAGAAGGTGCCTTTGAAGGGGTATTCGATGATCACGTAGAGGCGGTCGATGTCGTCGCCGGCCTGGGCGCTGTTGGCGCGGTGGCTGACATGCGACAGCGACAGGTTGAGACCCTTGGCGCTGCCGGACTGCACGGTGTACTTCAGGTCGACGTCGCGTTCCCAGTGCCGGCCTCCCTTGCCTTGCTGGGGTGTGTAGCGGTCGTCGTCCGGGTCGAATGGATTGTAGGCGCCGCCCTGGGGGGCGTGGGTGCCATCGATGCCGCTGCCGATGACGTAACGTGCCATCAGCTTCAGGCCCGGGACATTGAACGTGGCCATGTCGAGGTCGTAGCGCAGTTGCCAGGAGCGTTCGCCCGGGCCGTTGAAGTCGGCGTACTTGATCGAGTTGGCGAGGTAGATGGAGTCGCCGCCGACGAAGTCGAACGGGGTGTCGCCCTCGATTTTCTGATAGGCCAGGGTCACGGCCTGGGCGCCGAAGGCGTATTTGGCTGCCACGCTGTAGGCCAGGGTGTCGATGGCGCCGGCACTGGCGTTGCCGGTGTCGCGGGTCTGATAGAGGTTGCCGTCCAGGTGCCAGTCACCCTGCCTGGCGTTCAGGTTCAGATAGGCCTGGCGCCAGGTGTCCTGCAGCTGCGAGGCGAACAGTGCGCCGCCGAACGGGCCGTCGGGGGCGTAGGTGGCGCCTGCCAGGCTGATGGCGTGACCGTCGGTGTTGGCGCCGTAGCCGTCGAAGTCCTCGGCGCTCGAGCTGCTGTCCTGGTTGCTGAAGGCGGTGAAGCGCCCCGCCTGCAGGCGCCAGTCGGGCAAATCGGTGTTTTCCAGCAGCCAACCGGTGGCGTATTCCGGACGCAGGCGTTTGTCGGCGGTGTCGAACACCGGGGTTTCGACGGTCATCTCGCCATAGCGCAACAAGGTGTGACCCATGCGCAACTTCAGCGCCGCACCGGCGCTGGAGTAATCCGACGCGGCGCGCCCGTCGCTGTCGCGCGGCAGCAGGCCGGTGCCGGCGTGGCCGCGACCGCCGTCGAGCTTGAACCCCACAAAGCCATGGGCATCGAAGCCCAGGCCTAACGTGCCTTCGGTGAAACCGGAGCGAATGTCACCGATGAAGCCCTGGGCCCATTCCTGGCGGTAATTCTGACCGCTGGGCGAAGGCGAACGGAAATCGCTGTGCAGAAAGTAGTTGCGGCTGAGCAGCGACCAGCCCGCCTCGTCATCGGCGTGGCTCAGGGCCGGCGTCATGATCGCGACAGTGGCAAGCAGGGCGCGGGATGGCCCACGTATCAAGGCAGTCATGGGCGCTCCGGGGTAGATGATCCGGCACTGTAGAGGAGCGTCTGGGACAGGGATTGTACGAATGTGCTGGATCGGACCCGGACGCCGCGCCGAGGGCGGCCGGGCCCGGATTCACGCCATGTCGCTGACGCTGAACTCCTCGGCCAGGTGGTCGATCAGCGAGCGCACCGACGGCAGCAGTCCGCGCCGCGACGGGAAGATCGCATGAACAATACCGCAACGCGGATGCCAGCCCGGCAACAGCTCTACCAGTCGGCCTTCAGCCAGGTCTTCGCGTACCGCCACCCGTGGCAGGTGGGCGATCCCCACGCCGGCCACCACGAAGTGGCGCAGGGCAAACAGGTCGTCGGTGACCATGCGCGGCGTGTGGGGGATGACAATGCTGTGGTTCATGTCCTCGCCCTGGATCAGCTCCCACTGGTACTCGCGCTGGACACTGCCCCAATGCACGCTCGGCAGTTGGCTGAGCACCTGCGGATCGAAGCCCGGCGGCAGTTGTTCGAGATACCGGGGGTGGCCGACTAGGCACTGGGTGCTGTTGCCCAGCACCTTCATCACCATGTCGGTGTTTTCCAGGGGCGGAAAGCGCACGCGCAGGGCGACGTCGATGCCTTCATGCAACAGGTCGACGCGACGGTTGGTGCTCTCGATGAACAGTTCCACCTGGGGGTACTTGAGCATGAAGCGCGACAGCATCGGCCCGACCCAGAAGTTCAGCAGGGTGGTCGGGCAACTGATGCGCACCAGGCCACGGGGTTCGCTGCGGTTGCGCTCGATGATCTCGGCGGCACCCTCGGCTTCCACGCGCATGGCCAGGCAACGCTGGTAATAGGCCTGGCCAACCTCGGTCAGCGAGCAGTGGCGGCTGGTGCGGTGCAACAGGCGTACACCCAGGCGCTCCTCGAGGTCGGCGATGCGCCGGCTGAGCTTGGATTTGGGCATGTCCAGCGCCCGGCCGGCCGGGGCGAAGCCACCGTGCTCGACCACTTGGGTGAAGTAGTAGAGGGAGTTGAGGTCTTCCAATGATCGTTCTCCGATCTTCAAGGAGCAGCGCAGCAGGTTTATTCGGTGCTGCCCAGCCCTTGCCAGTGCTTGAGGCCAATGAAGATAAAGCGCAGTTGCTGGGTCATCTTGGCCTGGGGTGTGAGGTGCTCGGGCAGCGCCTCGACCGGCGGGTCGATGATGTCGGGCAGGGTGGCAAACACGCTTTTGACGATCAGGTCTGCCATGACGTGCAGGCCGGCGATGTCCAGGTGCTGCAACTTGGGCATCAGCGCCAGGTCGGCCGTCAGGTCGGAGCTGATGTCTTCGCGCAGCCGGCCGATGGCCTGGCGCACCGGCAGCGAACCGCCGTACTGCTCGCGGGCGAGAAACAGGAACTGCGAACGATTGGCCGACACCACGTCGAGAAAGATCCGCACCGAGGCGTCGATGATGCCGCCCATCACGAATTCGTTGTGGCGCACCAGGCGAATGGTTTCGCGAAAGGTCTGGCCGACTTCACTGACCAGGACCAGGCCCAGTTCATCCATGTCGGCGAAGTGTCGATAGAAACCGGTGGGGACAATCCCGGCGGTCTTCGCCACTTCACGCAGGCTCAGACTGCCGAATCCACGGCCGCACTCCATCAAATGACGGGCGGCGTCCATCAGGGCGTTGCGGGTTTGTTGTTTCTGTTCGGCGCGGGGCAGCATCGCAAGGGGTGTTTTCTGGACAGGACAGCGAAGCACTCTAGCAAATCGGCTTTGCCGGCGTCGAACGATCAGGCGGGGAAGGGGGATTCTGGAAAATCAAAAGCCCAATCCGGGGATTGGGCTTTTTTTCAGGGCGGACATGGCCTTAACTCAAGCGGCTGTTGCGTTCGATCACACGGTCACCACCACCTTCGGCAAGGATTTGACCTTGTGGAGTGCGATCGGAGCCGTCAGCAGCCAGGGTCTGACCTTGTGGCGTGCGGTCGGAGCCGTCAGCAGCCAAGGTCTGACCTTGTGGAGTGCGATCGGAACCGTCAGCAGCCAGGGTCTGGCCTTGTGGAGTGCGGTCGGAACCGTCAGCAGCCAGGGTCTGGCCTTGTGGGGTGCGGTCGGAACCGTCAGCAGCCAGGGTCTGACCTTGTGGAGTGCGGTCGGAACCGTCAGCAGCCAGGGTCTGGCCTTGTGGGGTGCGGTCGGAACCGTCAGCAGCCAGGGTCTGACCTTGTGGGGTGCGATCCGAACCGTCTTGAGTGATCAGGCCTTTTTCTTTCAGGCGATCGTTGCCACCTTCAGCCAGGGTCTGGCCTTGTGGGGTGCGGTCGGAACCATCAGCCGCCACGGTCTGGCCGAACGCCGATTGGCTGGCTTTGACTTGTGGAGTGGCCTGTTCGGCGGCCGGCAGGGCGAAAGCGGTGCTGGCCAGCATTGAGAGGGTAAGGCTAAGCAGTAATTGGCGTTTCATGATCGGGGTGCTCCGTGGCAAGGCAATAAATTGGGTACGAGGGCAATGCTACTCTCGATAAGTCGATATAAAAGTTCATAAACGCAATGGTAATAATCAACGGAATTGATTGTTCACTGCGAAGGCTCTAAACCGGGCCTTTCCGGCCGGCGTTTTCGCACCGATGTGGGTATTTTCAACTCATATGTGCCGCACAAAAGTGCGGGGGCGGTAACACCGGGTGACGAGCGCAGGGTGAGCCGGGCCGATTATTTGAACGTTAAGCCGCATTTCGGTTAAACCTGCGGGCGGTTTTCCAGTCGTACACTTCATGGCAGGCCAATCTGGCCTAACGTTTCACACGTGCGTCGCAGTCAGGGCGCTCAGTCGTATTCAGGAGCTCTGTGCAATGACGCGCACCCCGAAAATCCTCGCCTGGACCTTTGCCAGCCTGGTGGTTGTGCTGGCGATACTGGTGCTGATCATCGCGTTCTTCGATTGGAACCGGATCAAACCGACCCTCAACAGCAAAGTCTCCGAAGAACTGCACCGACCGTTTGCCATCAATGGCAACCTCGCGGTGATCTGGCGGCGTGAGCCTGACGAAGGCGGCTGGCGGGCGTGGGTGCCATGGCCGCACGTGGTGGCCGAAGACCTGAGCCTGGGCAACCCGGACTGGTCGAAACAACCGCAGATGGCCACGCTCAAACGCGTTGAGCTGCGCCTTTCGCCGTTGGCGCTGCTGGCGCAACGGGTGACGATCCCGCGCATTGACCTCACCGAACCCAACGCACAGCTGCAGCGTCTGGCCGATGGGCGGGCGAACTGGACGTTCCAGTTCGACCCCAAGGACCCGAACGCCGAACCTTCAAGCTGGGTGGTGGACATTGGTTCTATCGGGTTCGACAAGGGCCACGTCACCCTCGACGACCAGACCCTGAAAACCCAGCTCGACCTGCTGATCGATCCCCTGGGCAAGCCGATCCCGTTCAGCGAGATCGTCGGCGACAAAGCGGCGAAGACCGCGCAGGACAAGGGCAGCGCGCCTCAGGACTATGCGTTTGCCCTCAAGGTCAAGGGCCAGTATCACGGCCAGAAACTCGCCGGCGAGGGCAAGATCGGCGGTCTTTTGGCCTTGCAGGATGCCACCCGACCTTTCCCGCTCCAGGCCCAGGTGGCGATTGCCGACACCCGCGTCGAGCTCGCCGGTACGCTGACCGATCCGCTCAACCTCGGTGCCCTGGACTTGCGCCTGAAACTGGCCGGCACCAGCCTCGGCAACCTCTATCCACTGACCGGCGTGACCCTGCCGGATACCCCGCCCTACGCCACCGACGGTCACCTGATCGCCAAGCTGCACGAAGCGGGCGGCGCAGTGTTCCGCTATGAAGGGTTCAACGGCAAGATCGGCGCGAGCGACATTCATGGCGACCTGGCTTATGTCGCCAGCCAGCCCCGGCCGAAACTCAGCGGTTCTCTGGTCTCCAACCAACTGCTGTTTGCCGACCTGGCGCCGCTGATCGGCGCCGACTCCAACGCCAAGCAGAAGGCCCGTGGCGGTGAAAGCAAGCAACCGGCGGACAAGGTGTTGCCGGTCGAGGAGTTCAAGACCGAGCGCTGGCGCGATATGGACGCGGATGTCGAATTCACCGGCAAGCGCATCGTCCACAGCGAAAAACTGCCGTTCAACGACCTTTATACCCACCTGGTGCTGAACGACGGCGCGCTCAGCCTCGAGCCGCTGCGCTTTGGCGTCGCCGGCGGCAAGCTGGACGCGCAGATTCGCCTCAACGGGCGCACCGAGCCGCTGGAAGGCAACGCCAGACTCACCGCCCGCGGCTTCAAGCTCAAGCAACTGTTCCCGACCTTCGAACCGATGAAAACCAGTTTCGGCGAGCTCAACGGCGATGCCGACATCAGCGGTCGCGGCAACTCGGTGGCGACCTTGCTCGGTACGGCCAATGGCAACCTGAAAATGCTGATCAACGACGGCGCCATCAGTCGCGAACTGATGGAGCTGGCCGGGCTCAATGTCGGCAACTACGTGGTCGGCAAGATCTTTGGCGACAAGGAAGTGAAGATCAACTGCGCGGCCGCTGACTTCGACATCAAGAGCGGCCTGGCGAGTACACGGTTGTTCGTCTTCGACACCGAGAACGCGATCATCTACATCGATGGCACGGCGAACATGACGACCGAGCAACTGGACCTGACCGTGACCCCGGAATCCAAAGGCTGGCGCCTGATTTCGCTGCGCTCGCCATTGTATGTGCGGGGCAAGTTCATCAAGCCCGACGCCGGCGTGAAGGCGGTGCCGCTGATGCTGCGCGGTGCGGGGATGGTGGCGTTGGGCGTGATCGCCGCGCCGGCGGCGGGGCTGCTGGCGCTGGTGGCGCCCAGTGGCGGGGAGCCCAATCAGTGTGCGCCGTTGTTGCAACAGATGAAGGCGGGGAAGGCGCCGGTGACGGTCAAGCCCACAAAGTAACGGGTTGACTGCAAGGGTCCTTCCGTCGGAATGCAGCCCCGAGCAAGCCCGCTCCCATGTCTGTGGGAGCGAGCCTGCTCGCGGATAGGGCCGGTCAGGTGTTACAAATCGTTCAGGATGTCCGCCATATCATCCGCATGCTCTTCCTCCTGAGCCAGGATGTCTTCGAAGATCCGCCGGGTCGTCGGGTCCTTTTCGCCAATGTACTGAATGATCTCGCGGTAGCTGTCGATGGCGATGCGCTCGGCAACCAGGTCTTCGTAGACCATTTCCTTGAGTGAATTGCCGGCCACGTACTGCGCGTGGGAATTTTTCGACAGCAGGTCAGGGTTGAATTCGGGCTCGCCGCCCAGTTGCACGATGCGTTCGGCCAGCCGGTCGGCGTGCGCGGCTTCCTGGTTGGCGTGCTCGAGAAATTCGTCGGCGGCGACATGGGCCTTCAGTCCGTTGGCCATGAAATAGTGGCGCTTGTAGCGCAGCACGCAGACCAGCTCCGTGGCCAGCGATTCGTTGAGCAAGCGCAGCACTTGCTCGCGGTCGGCGCTGTAGCTTTCGGTCACCGCGCCATTCTCGACGTTCTGCCGGGCTCGGGCGCGAAGCGTCGTTACATCAGACAAATGCATGTCACTCATTTCGTTCTCCTGGAGGCTAATCCAATGGGGCGTCACCCTCTGTGGAAGTGATCGCTACTTAGGCTGTGAGTCCCGTGGGTGGCGAAAAGTTTGATGCAATTTGCCCATTGAAAAGCGTGACGGGCCGAGCTGGAATCGCGGCATGCCATAGACTGCTCGTCGAGTTGTCACTTTTCCCGGCGATGCTTGGCGGATGTCTTGCATCCAGCCGGGTGTCACCTCACCGCTCACAAGGATGTCCACTCATGTCGCAAGGTTCGGCCACGCGTTATCCGTTGGTCCTGGTCCCGGGGATGCTCGGGTTTATCCGGCTGGTGCTCTATCCCTACTGGTATGGAATTGTGGAGGCGTTGCGCCAGGGTGGGGCGACGGTGATCGCGGTGCAGGTATCGCCGCTCAACTCCACCGAGGTGCGCGGTGAACAATTGCTGACGCGAATCGACGAGATCCTGCGGCAGACCGGCGCCGACAAGGTCAACCTGATCGGCCATAGCCAGGGCTCGTTGACCGCCCGGTACGCGGCGGCGAAGCGCCCGGATCGCGTGGCCTCCGTGACCTCGGTGGCCGGGCCCAACCATGGCTCGGAGCTGGCGGACTACCTGCACACCCATTATCCGGCGGACAGCGCCAAAGGCCGGCTGCTGGCTTTCTTCCTGCGCCTGATCGGTGCGGTCATGGGATTGCTCGACACCGGCTATCGCGGCCCGAAGTTGCCGGTGGACATCCACGCGTCCCACGAGTCCCTGACCACGGCGGGCGTGGCGCTGTTCAACCAGCGTTATCCACAGGGGCTGCCCGAGACTTGGGGCGGACACGGGCCGGAAGAGGTCAACGGCGTGCGCTACTACTCGTGGTCAGGCACCCTGCAGCCGGGCAAGACCGACCGCGGACGCAACCTGTTCGACGGCACGAACCGCAGCTGCCGACTGTTTGCCACCACCTTCGTGCGCGAAGCCGGGCAGTGCGACGGCATGGTCGGGCGTTACAGCTCGCACCTGGGCACGGTGATTGGCGATGCGTATCCACTGGATCACTTCGACATCGTCAACCAGTCGCTGGGGCTGGTGGGCAAGGGGGCCGAACCGATTCGCCTGTTTGTCGAGCATGCGGCCCGGCTCAAGGCCGCTGGCTTGTAGACCGCGTCGCTCCCAATCGCGAGCAGGCTCGCTCCCACATTGGATCGGCTTATACAGGACCATTGTGGGAGCGAGCCTGCTCGCGAAAGCGTCAGTGAGTTCGCTCTAGGCCTTGCGCCCCAACACCGTCCTCCACCGCTCCGAAACAATCACGCCACCCAAGGTCAAGGCCCCACCCACCAGGTGATACATCGCCAACTGCTCGCGCAGCACCAGCGCCGCAATCAGCGCGGTCATCAGTGGCAGCAGGTTGAAAAACAGCGTGGTCCGGCTCGGCCCCAGGCGCACCACTGCCTGCATCCACGCCAGTGGCGCAACCATCGAAGCCAGCAGGCAGGCATACAGCACCAGTGGAATGTTCTGTGGCGTCGGGCCGATCTTCGGCGACGCGGCGAACAGCGGGAACAGCACCACCACCGCCACCAGCACTTGCAGGTACAACAACACCAGTGGCGGCAGGCGCAGCTGCCATTTTTTCAGCAGTGTGCTGTAGAGCGCGTAGGCCAGCGTGGCGATCAGCATCAGCCCATCGCCCAGGTTCACCCCGTGTTCCATCAATACCGCGAGGCTGCCGGACGACACCACCACCAACACGCCGATGAGCGACAGCACCGCGCCGGCCAGCGCACCTGCCGTCAGGCGCTGGCCCAGGCAGGCAATGGCCATGGCCAGCGACATCAACGGCATCAGCGACAGGATGATCCCCATGTTGGTGGCCGTGGTCATGCTCGCGGCGAAATACGCCAGGCTTTGATAAATCGCCATCCCCAGCACACCGAGGATGAATACCTTGCCCAGGTTCGGAGCAATCGCCGACCAATGGGCAATGACCGGTTTGAGCATGAAAGGCGTGAACAGCAACCCGGCCAGCAGCCAGCGGTAGAAACCGATCTCGGCGGGGAAGATCGCTCCGGCCGACATTTTGGTGATTACGGTGTTGCCGGCCCAAATGAAAATGGCCAGCAGGGGGTAAGCGTATTGCATCAGGACAACCAGAACGTTAATGGACGGCCATTATCCACGGTCTGGCGGCAATGCCCACGCCCATGGCCCTGCCTCCGACATGCGCCGGGGTCGCAGGAATGTGTAACAGGCCTTGTCTACACTTCAGGACGAGGCCGTGCCCCTCGGTGCGGCGACCAGGAGAAAACTCCATGAAGATGTTGCGTGTCCCTTTGTTGATGATCGGGCTGCTGCTCTGCTCCCAGGGCTTCGCCGCCACGGCACAGCAGAACAAAATGACCACCTGCAATGCCGACGCTACCGCCAAGAGCCTCAAGGGCGACGAGCGCAAAGCCTTCATGAGCACCTGCCTCAAGGCTGCACCGGCGGCCAACGACGCCAAGGCCCTGACCCCGCAGCAGGAGAAAATGAAAACCTGTAACGCCGATGCCGCGACCAAGGCCCTCAAAGGGGATGAGCGCAAGGCGTTCATGAGCAGCTGCCTGAAGAAATAACCGGGTCCGGGATTTTTTGCCGGCCGTCCGGCCCCATCCTCGGAACGCCGCCCGACGATGGGGTCGGCAGGGTCGCCTGAATTTCACCTCGCCCCCGGGACAATCCCTAGTGCTGACACCCGAACGCTGGCAGACTGCCAATCCTTTTACGCCGTTCGTTTGAGGCTGTATGCCAACGTTTTCTCAACGCCAAGTCCTGCTGGTCATCAGTTGGGTCATCATCTTCGGTGGGTTGCTCCTGGTGATCCCGTTGCGCTTGCTGCCCAGCCTGCTGGCCGGGCTGTTGGTGTTCGAGCTGGTCAACATGCTGACCCCGCAATTGCAGCGTCTGATCGAAGGCCGGCGCGCGCGCTGGCTGGCCGTGGCGTTGCTGGGAACCCTGGTGGTGAGTGTGCTGGCGCTGATCTTTGCCGGCGCCATCAGCTTCCTGCTGCACGAGGCGGAAAACCCTGGCGCGTCCCTCGATAAATTCATGCACGTGGTCGACCGCGCGCGCGGGCAGTTGCCGCCGTTCGTCGATGCCTACCTGCCGGCCAGTGCCGCGGAATTCCGCGTAGCGATCGGCGAATGGCTGAGCAAGCACCTCAGCGACCTGCAACTGGTTGGCAAGGACGCCGCGCACATGTTCGTGACGCTGCTGATCGGCATGGTGCTGGGGGCGATCATCGCCTTGCAGCGCATCCCCGACCTGACCAAGCGCAAACCGTTGGCCGCCGCGCTGTTCGATCGCCTGCACCTGCTGGTCCAGGCGTTTCGCAACATCGTGTTCGCGCAGATCAAGATTTCCCTGCTCAACACCTTCTTCACCGGGATTTTCCTGGCGGTGGTGCTGCCGATGTTCGGCATCAAGCTGCCCCTGACCAAAACCCTGATCGTCCTGACTTTCCTGCTTGGCCTGTTGCCGGTGATCGGCAACCTGATGTCCAACACCCTGATCACCATCGTCGGCCTGTCCCTGTCGATCTGGGTCGCGGTGGCGGCGCTGGGTTACCTGATTGTCATCCACAAGCTCGAGTACTTCCTCAACGCGCGCATCGTCGGCGGACAGATCAGTGCCAAGTCGTGGGAGTTGCTGCTGGCGATGCTGGTGTTCGAAGCCGCCTTCGGCCTGCCGGGGGTGGTGGCAGGGCCGATTTACTATGCGTACCTGAAGAGTGAGTTGAAGCAGGTGGGGATGGTTTGATCCGGCCGTTCATTGCCGGGTCTGACGCCTTCGTCGGAACGCCGTCCGAAGCAGGCCCGCTCCCACAATGGAATGCATATCCCAGTGGCAGCGAGCCTGCTCGCGACAGGCGCGACTCGGCCTCAGATCACTCCATCGGACCGTAACGCTTCGCCGCTTCAATCGCCAGACCGCTGCCGATGCTGCCAAAGATGTTCCCTTCCACATGCCGTGCATTCGGCAACATGGCCGACACACTGTTGCGCAGCGCCGGAATCCCGCTCGAACCGCCGGTGAAGAACACCGTGTCCACCTGATCGACCCGAACGTTGGCGTCGGTCAGCAGTTGGGTCACGCTGTTGCGCACACGCTCCAGCAGGTTGTCGATGGCCGACTCGAACAGCGCGCGGCTCAGTTCCACGCTTAGGCCCGGCTCGATGCGGTCCAGCGGTACGTGGCGGCTGTCGGCGTGGGTCAGGTGGATCTTGGTTTCTTCCACTTCCATCGCCAGCCAGTGCCCGGCGCGTTGCTCGATCAGCTTGAACAGCCGGTCGATGCCGCCCGTGTCCTCGATGTCGTAGCGCATGCTGCCCAGCGCCAGCTGCGACTTCTGCGAGTACACCGAGTTGATGGTGTGCCAGGTCGCCAGGTTCATGTGGTGGCTGGTGGGCATGTAGGCACCGCTCTTCATGCGGCTGCCGTAGCCGAACAGCGGCATCAGGCCTTGCAGGCTCAGTTGCTTGTCGAAGTCGGTCCCGCCGATGTGCACGCCACCGGTGGCGAGGATGTCGTCCTGGCGGTTGTCGTGGCCACGGCGCTCCGGCGACAGGCGCACCAGGGAGAAGTCCGACGTACCGCCGCCGATGTCGACGATCAGCACCAGCTCTTCGTTCTCGATGGTCGACTCGTAGTCGAACGCCGCCGCAATCGGTTCGTACTGGAAGGACACGTCCTTGAAACCGATGGCTCGGGCGACATCCACCAGGGTGTTTTCCGCTTCCTGGTCGGCCATCTCATCGTCATCGACAAAAAACACCGGGCGCCCGAGTACCACCTCATCGAATTCGCGACCGGCGGTCGTCTCGGCGCGCTTCTTCAACTGGCCGATGAACAGCCCGAGCAGGTCCTTGAAGGGCATCGCCGTGCCCAGCACGCTGGTGTCGTGCTTGATCAGCTTGGAACCCAGAAGGCTTTTGAGCGAGCGCATCAGGCGGCCTTCGTAGCCTTCCAGGTACTCGTGAAGTGCCAGTCGGCCGTACACCGGGCGGCGTTCTTCCATGTTGAAGAACACCACCGACGGCAGGGTGATCTTGTCGTCCTCCAGCGCGATCAGCGTTTCCATGCCGGGGCGCAGCCAGCCGACGGTGGAGTTGGACGTGCCGAAGTCGATACCACAGGCACGGGCTGGAGATGCGTTTTTCATGACTTTCAGGTTCCGGTTAAAAAACGGCCGCGCAGTGTATGTCAGAGCGGCGCAGATTCGAAGGCCGACTATCCGCTAAATCTCGGGCAATAGCGCCTTGATAAGCAGCCCGGATGCCCCCAACTTGTCTGCATTGACCCTGGCAGCCATCGGACGGTCGCAAGAACCGCCCACCGCTGCCGATAAACTTCTGATGCGCTACCCGGTCACAAACTTGAGATCGGTCAACCCGGCGCCTGCAAATACGCGCAGACTGCCGGTGACGGCGCGATATCGATAACGGATGGTGATCCTTAGATGGACTTCAAAGACTATTACAAGATTCTCGGTGTGGAACCGACCGCGGACGATAAGACGATCAAGGCCGCTTATCGCAAGCTCGCGCGCAAATACCACCCCGACGTCAGCAAGGAAAAAGATGCCGAGGCCAAGTTCAAGGACGCCTCGGAAGCCTATGAAGCGCTGAAAAGCGCGGACAAGCGCGCCGAGTATGACGACTTGCGCAAATACGGCCAGCACGGCCAGCCGTTCCAGGGCCCGCCGGGTTGGCAGGGACGTGGCGGCGCCGGTTTCGGTGGTGGCCAGGGCTCGGGCGACTTTTCGGACTTCTTCAGTTCGATCTTCGGCAACCGTGGGCCTGGTTTTGGCGGTGGACAATCGGGTCGTAGCGCTGGGCGCCGAGGGCAGGACGTGGAAATGGAACTGGCGATTTTCCTTGAGGAAACCCTGTCCAACGAGTCGAAGAAGGTGACCTTCCAGGTGCCTCAGTACAACGCGGCGGGCCAGCACGTCAGCAATACCAGCAAAAGCCTGAACGTGAAGATTCCGGCCGGTGTCACCGACGGCGAACGCATCCGCCTCAAAGGGCAGGGCGCGCCGGGCATCGGCGGCGGGGCCAATGGCGACCTGTTCCTGATCATTCGCTTCGCGCCGCACCCCAAGTTCGACGTCGAAGGCGAAAACCTGATCATCACCTTGCCGCTGGCACCGTGGGAACTGGCGCTGGGCACCGAAGTGGCCGTGCCGACTTTGACCGGCAAGATCAACCTCAAGGTGCCCGCCGGCAGCCAGAATGGCCAGCGCATGCGCGCCAAGGGCCACGGCCTGCTGAACAAGGCCGGGCAACGCGGCTACCTGTTCGTGCAACTCAAGGCCGTGATGCCCAAGGCCTCCAGCGACGAGGTCAAGGCACTGTGGCAGGAACTGGCGAAAAAAGCCGCGTTCGACCCCAGAGAGAACTTCTGATACCCGAGACGGAGTAGCCCACGATGAGCAGCCCCCTGATCGTTCAACTGGACATGGCAGAATTCTGTGAGGCGACCGATCTGTCGGACGTCTACGTGATCGAAATCGTCGAGCACGGCATCCTCGAACCTCAAGGCCGGCAGCCCAAGGACTGGCGTTTCACCGATTACGAGCTGACCCTGGCCAAGCGTGCCGCCAAGCTGCGGCACGACCTGGAACTGGAATGGGAAGGCGTCGCCCTGGCGCTGGACCTGCTGGAAGAAGTCCAGCAACTGCGGGCCGAGAACAAGATGCTCAAGCAGCGCCTGGGGCGGCTGGTCGTCGACTGAGCATTCTGCTGTTCCCGTGTGGGCCGACCCGGGCCCTTCGCGAGCAGGCTAGCGATGAGCGGTACAGCGTGGTGTCCGGGTCTACCCCCTGGGCAACACCACGGTAAACAGTGTCCCGTCCGCCTCGCTGGAGCTGACCTCGATGGTCCCGGCATGGGCGTTGACCACTTCCTTGACGATGAACAGGCCCAGCCCAAGGCTGGTGGTCGGTTGGCCGAGTGCTTCGTCAACGCTGCGCACCAACGGATCGAAGATCGTGCCGATGGCGATTTCGGGAATCGGTGTGCCATGGTTGTGCACAGTGAGGCGTACCGTGTCGGGTTCGCCGGTCAGCGTCACGGTCACGTCTCGCTTGTTCAAACCGTGCTGCAAGGCATTGCCGATCAGGTTGCGCAGCAGTTGATCGAGGCGCCCGGCGTCCCAGATACCGCGGGTGTCGCCGTGCACGTTCAGCGTCGGGTCACACTCGGGCTGGCCGGCGCAGGCTTCGGCGATGGCCGCCTGTGCCGCATCGGCAAGGTCCATGGGCGCCGGCTCGATGGGCAGGCTCTTGCCCAGGCGACTGCGCACCAGTTCCAGCAAATCGCTGACCATCACCGCCATGTGCCGAGCACCGCGCTGGATGTGGGTTGCGCATTTCAGCGCCTCGCCTTCGAGGCTGACCTTGCGCAGCAGCAAGTCGGTGGACATGCTCACGGCTTGCAGCGGCGCGCGCAGATCGTGGCCAAGGATCGCCAGGAAGATGTCCCGCGAGCGGTTGACCCGTTCGGCATAGGCCGCCGTGGATTCGGCCAGTGCCTCGTCGATGGCTTCGTTGAAGCGGATCATGTCCTGGAAGTAGGTGATGTCCGGCGATTGCAGGCTCTCGACCCACCGACGAATGACAACGGCGCGCAAATGGCGGAATTCGCTGGTCATCTGCACCAGGTCGAAGCCTACGGTGTGCCGCAGCTCACCGTGGCTGGCCCCGGCCTGATCCAGGCTCGGGGTTTTTTCCGGGCCCTCGCCCATGGATTTGGCCCGTTGCTCGCTGGCGCTCTGCGCGGTGTCCATGTCCCGCGCGGCGGCCAACAGAATCTCTTTGGAGTGATCACGCAGGGCTGCGCGGTCCATGTTCTCGGCCGCCGGCGTGATCGTGCTTGCGAATTGCTCCCATTCATCGACGATAAGGTCAACCTGTTGCCTTATGAATTGCGAGAGGCGCATGGCCGGGTTCCTGGGTATTTGAAAACGGGATGTTTCGCATAGTAGCGCCTTTACGCAGGAAAAAAACCTCAGGCGCGGCGGCGCGACAATGCGCTTTTATCGAGGCGACATACAGGTGCATTTGCACCACCGCCCGCCCACCCCAAAACAACTATGTACCGCAAATGCAGTTGCCCGAGATGGTGTCCTAGCGCTCCACTTCACAGGAGAGACGCCATGTCTGACCCCACTGCATCAACCCCGGCCGCTACCGCGAGCATCCACGGCCTTTTCCTCGAAAAAGCCATTCCCGACTGGCTGGTCAACGCCACCCCGGAACGTCGCGCGGCCCTGAAGAACAGCGCCACGCCCACGCCGGACTGGCTCAAAGGCACGACCCGCGCACAACGCGACGCCCTGGGCTATCGCGCCACCGCCAGCTTCGCGGCGCAGACCCGACTCGACAAGGCCATGTCAGCTTTCCTGGACGTCGACACGTTTGCCAGACCTCTGCTGGTCAAGGCCTTGAAGGACCGGTTCAGCGTCACACTGGACGTCGACAAGACCCTGGTCTGCCTCAGGCAACCGCTGGAATGGGGCGTCCTTGGCGTCGATATCGGATCCTTCGAGGTGTTGAGGCTGCCGCTGCTGCAGGCCGCCCTGCATAACTTCGAAGCGTCGGAAACCGAGGGCGGGGCGTTTCACGAGTCCTCGGGTTTCCTGGTGGAGAACCCTACGCCGGGCACGTTCAGCGCCGTCAGCACCACCCTGACCGTGACGCAATTCACCGGGCTGTGCCGCTCGCTGGATATCGGCGCGAAATATCAGGTGTACCTCAAGGCATTCTTCAAAACCGCCGACGCGCAAGCGCAAAAGGCGCTCCGCCAGCCCTTCATCGAATCCCAGAAAGCCGCGTTGCGCGCTGCGGCTGACCTGGCGCTGCTGAAAAAGGACATCACGCCGGCGGACTACACCATGATCGTGTCGGTGATCGACGGCGAAGTGCATCCGTGGATGGGCAAAAAGCAGGTGTGGTTCCGCGACCTGTGCCTGATGAACCTCACCATGACCGGCTGCGTGGTGTTCTACATCTGTGAAAAGTACCGCTACGGTGGCGAAATGATCGTGTATATCCCTAACGATCCGGAGCATCCCCTCAAGCGCTACCTCTATGAGGACCTGACGGCGATGTTCAAGCGCCGTTTCACCGCCCGCGATGCGGCGCAACCCAGGGACGGCAGCCCGACCGAGTATCAACGGTTTTTCAGCCAGTTCGTGGCGTACGGCGATCTTGCGCGTTACTTCAACGAGTTCACTCAGAATGCGTCCGGCAGACCGCTGGGGCAGAAGCTCAGCCCCTATGCGTCGATCCTCAACACGCTGTTGCAGGGGATCAATCCCTTTGCCGGCTTCAAGAAATTGCCGCCCACCACGATCAATCAGGAGCCGAATGACGACCCTTTTCTCGCTCCCCGGGTTCAGGTCCGAGCGGGCCAGGGGCTGTGGGTCGAGAACATCGATCTTTGGGGTTATCTCTACGAGCAGCATCGCGACAAAGTCCTGGCCGACGCGCGCAGCCACGCAGTGCCCACGGCGGATGTGGATGCCCGGGTCCGTTCCGAGAAGTTCGCCTTTCTGTTGAACATCGGCATGCTGGTCCTGACCACGGTGAGCATGTTCGTCCCGGTGTTGGGCGAGGTCATGATGGTGGCGATCGCCGGCCAGCTGATGTCCGAAACGTTCGAAGCCTCGATTGAATGGAGCGAGGGCGATCGCAAGGCGGCCAAGGCGCACCTGATCGACGTGGCGGAGAACCTGGCGTTTTTCGCCGTGGCGGCCGGTGTCGGCAAAGGCTTGGCCAAGCTGACTGCGGTCAAGGCCGAACCGGTGATCGAGCAACTCGACCCGGTCACGCTGCCCAATGGCGACAGCCGCTTGTGGAAGGCCGACTTGAAGGGCTATGAACGCGCCGTTTCCGTGGACCGCGACGTGCCGGCCACTGACCTGGGGCAATTCGAGTTCGACGGTAAGACCCATGTCCGGATCGACAATCGGTTTTATCAAAAAACCTACGACCCGCAACTGAAACGCTGGCGCATCAAGCACCCCAGCGACCCCCAAGCCTACCAGCCACCGCTCGCCCACAACGGCACCGGCGCCTGGCGGCATACCCTGGAGCGCCCGCAGACTTGGGACCGCCTGACGCTGCTGCGGCGCATTGGACCGGTGACCGACACCTTCTCTGACCAGCGACTGCTGCAGATCGCCGACGTCAGTGGTGTCAGCGACAGCGCCTTGCGCAAAATGCACCTGGACAACGCGCCGCCACCACCCGAGCTGACCGATGCTCTGCGTTTGTTCGAAGCTGACCATGGCGTGGCGCAAGTCATCGAACAGATCGAGACCGGTCAAGCCATCGATGATCGCTACTTGTTCACCCTGCCCCTGGTCACCGAGTTGCCACGCTGGCCGGTCGGGCGGGTGCTGAAAGTGTTCGAAGGGCCGGAACTGTCGGGGAAATCGCTCAAGTACGGTTCCGAGCGGCTGTATCCCGGCGTCAAACTGAAGCCAGCCATCCGCATTACCCGGGCCGATGTCCTGAGCGGCAACCTGCCCGCGCTCATTCTGGCGGGGCTCGATGAGTCGGAAATCACCCACCTGCTCGGTGGCGAACCGGCGCGAGTGAAAGCATTACGGCCTCAGGAGTTGCGCAAGCAGATCGCCGATTTCGCCCGAACCCGTCAGCCGGCCCTGTTCGAAAGTCTCTACAAGGGTTTGGGCCCCGTGGACCCCCGGGTCGCCAAGCTGCAACGGCTGTGCCCCGGACTCAGCGAATCGGCGGCAGTCAGCGTGCTGGACGACGCCACGGTCGAGGAACTGACACGGCTCGAGAGCACCGCCCGCTTGTCGTTGCGCTTGCTGGAACAGGCCCGTTGGTACGTGCAACAAGGCCGCTTGACGGAGGCCTTTGCCGGCTTGCACATGGAAAACCTGGTGTGGGCGGACAGCAAGCGCATGGCGCTGCATATCCTGGAAAAATTGCCGGGCTGGAAGGGTGATGTACGCCTGGAAATTCGCGAGGGCGGGATTGAAGGGGAACTGCTCGATGGCATTGGCAACGAAAACAGCGGCACCCATAAGTTCGTGGTGAAAAAAGGGCCGTTTTACCAGGCATTCAACGAGCGGGGCGAAACCCTCAACAGCCTGCCGCGAACGGGCGATAACTTCTTCGCCTCCATCCTGCATGCCTTGCCCGACGACGCACGTCAGTCGTTGGGAATCCCCAGCGTGGGCCAAAGCGCTGATTTGCGGCGCGCGGTTATCGACTATGCCACCGCGCATCCCACCGAGTCGGCGCAATGGCTGCGCGATAAAACCGCAGCCAGGCCACCCCGGCGTATTGCACAGAAGCAGTGGGGCTACCTATCCAGCGGACGGGGTGCTGATGCGACCGGCGAGCTGACCAGTCGAGTGCAGGATGTTTACCCGGACCTGTCCGATGTCGAGGCCCTCAAGTTTCTCCTCGAACAGTGGGGGCTTGGCCAGTCCAACCAGCAGATTTTCCACCTGCTGAGCAACCGTCTGCGCGAGTGGCAGGCGCTGGAGGCGACCCTTGATCAATGGGTGGGCGGGGACAGCGCGCTGCGCGCCATGCTGGATGGCAAAGGCCCGGCGGCGGATGCGATCAAGTCAGCCTGGAAAAACTCGCCCAAGGCCGGGGGAAACCCGAGGTATGCGCGGCTCGAACTGTCCTGCCACGATTCGTTGCCGCCGCTGTCGGCGGATTTTTCCCATATCAGGGAATTGTCGGTTGGCGGCGTGGGCATGACCAGCGCGACCATCGAAGGGCTGTTGGGCTCTTTTCAGCAGCTCGAAAAATTGTCGATCACCGGCAGTATGCGGTTGCGCACGGTTCCTCGGGCGCTGGACGGCATGGAGCGACTCACCGATCTGAGCCTGGCCTCGAACTTCCCCTACAGTGCGGCGGAAATCGCCAGGCTCGAGAACCTGGTCAGGCTCGAAAGATTGGAACTGCGTGGGGTACTGCAGAAGGCCGAAGACCTTGATGTGAGCCGCCTGAGCAACCTGCGCAGCCTGACCATCACGAATGCCACCGCACAGGCCTGGCCGGCGGGTGTGCTCGAGTTGCCTCACCTGGAGCGTCTGAACATGCGTGGCAGCTTCGTCTACCAGTTGCCCGGCAGATTGTTCGAGGGCGGGCATGATCGGTTATTGTCCGGACTCTCTCTGGACTGGTCCTGGCTCACGCGCGAAACGTTCAAGGTGGCTTATCACTATGTGAGACGCCAGCCTGTGCACTTGATCGACCTGGAAGAAATGGTCGCGGATCACTGCAGAGGAGAGCTGCGGCAGTTTGGCGGGGCTGGCGAGACGTCCAACGCTCCGGGACCGGGGGGAGAGCGTTCCGGCTTTTTGTTTCAGTCGTTTCTCCAGCGCTGGGAGGGCGCCGAAGCCAGGTTCAACGCCATCGAAGCCTTGGGCGACGAGTACGATGTGTTCTATCGCCGCCTCCATGTGTGGCTATCCAAGTTGTTTGTGCTTGAGGTGGAAAAAAGTTGGGACATTGGGGCTGCCCTGAGAAGTAGCTGGCACAGTGGACTGCTGCGCCGCTACGGCTCAACGGACTACTCGACGCGTCTAAAACTGAACCTGATGTCGATCAACCAACTTCCGGAGCTGGCCGCCCGGGACTTTGAGCATGTAGAGACCCTGATCCTGCGCGGGGGCGCTGCCTCTCTTGAGGAGACCCGTCGTTTTGTCAGCGGTTTCAATCGGGTGCAAAACCTCGACCTGAGTGGCAGCCGCTTCGCCGATGCCGGCACCTCGTCAGTGGGCCTGGATGTCAGCGCCATGAGCGAGCTCAAGGCCTTGAACCTGAACGGGACCAATCTGCAGGTGTGGCCCACGGGCGCCGAGAACCTGGCTGAACTGACTTGGCTGGACCTGGGGGGCACCGCGATTACCACGCTGCCGGAAGCCGCCCTGGCCCGCGACGACCTGGTGATCGGCACCCACCTGAGTGGCGCGCCGTTGACGCCACAGGCCTTGCAGGCGCTGAGTGCCGCGCGGGCGCGGGTCGAACTGAGCAAAGGCTTGCCGCCCGGCGCCCTCGAACGCTTCGACCGTGAGCCGGTGCCTCGGGACTTTCCACCGACCGAGACGGGGGCCTCGATTGCCGGGAATCTGTGGCCGTTGCCCGCGCAAGTGCCGGCCGGCGAAGGTACGGCCTGGCTTGCCCAGCGTTTGAAAGCCGTCCGCTGGATGGTGGGCGACGAACCTTTGCATGCCATCGAGAAGCTGCGCAAGGAAGGCCTGGGCAGCGCGCAAATCAGCGAGCGCATCGACGCTTGGCACCGGACCCTGGAAGACTTGACCCGTCGCTTGAACGGTTGGCTGTTTACCCGTGGAACCCGAGGGACGGGCTGGGACGTGTCGGCGCACTCTCGCCGGTTGGCCGCACTGCGCATCATCGAGTGTTGGCAGGAAGGTTTGATGGGTTGGAATGGTGTGGCCGATCATCGCCTTGACTTCAACGGCCTGCAGCTGGGCGATCTGCCTGAGCTGGGGCTGGATTTCCCCCATGTGGGCGATTTGAACCTGACCGGTGTGCGTCTGACCGGGCAGGGTTCCAATGGCTTCCTGAACGCATTTCCCAACGTGCACAGCCTGGCGCTGGGTGGCCAGCCGTTGCACGTCTTGCCCCGGGCACTTGAGTCGATGAGCGCGCTGGAACGGTTGGACCTGTCGAGTACCGGTCTGCTGGCACCCGAGCATATCTATTCGGCGCTGGGCTCCCTCGAGCAATTGCGCATGCTCGACCTGAGCTACAACAACCTACAGTCTTTCAGCGTCGAATCACTGCCGCGACTGGAAGAACTGGATTTGCGCAACAACCGGATCACGGACTGGCCCGAAGGCGTGCTGCAGGCCGATCACCTGCGGGTGCTGAACCTCAGCGGCAACCGCATGGCGACGATTCCGGAGGAAGCACTCGACGGGCACCACGACGTGCTGATGGCGCATACGGACGTGTCCGACAATAGCTTTTCGCGCCACCAACTGGAGCAGATCAGGGACTACGGGAGCAGCGTCACGCCCAATACATGGTTGGGTTATACGCCTGACTTGCTTGATGAGCTGATCAACGATCTGGGCAGTGACGGTGAGGATGAGGTGCACCCGGTCTTGCCGGATGAGGTGATCACGCACGTGGAGGCCGAGCCTGAACAGCTCAAGCCTTGGCTGGAAATGCAGGATCCGGGGTTGATGGCCGAGCGCCGAGCGCTGTGGAACCGGCTGGCGGCCGAGCCGGATAACGGGGCGTTTTTTCACCTGCTGGCCCTGTTGCAACTCACCCCGGAGTTCCGCCTGGCCCGCGCCGACCTGACACGACGGATGTGGGTGGTGGCCAGTGCGGCGGGTGAGGATAGCGAGCTCAGGGAAATATTGTTCGGCATGTCCGGCACCCACGGGACGTGCGTGGACGGGCGGATTCTGACCTTCAGTGAACTTGAGGTGAAGGTCTTCGAACGCAACGTCTTGCAGGATATTGCGCCGGGTCAGCTGGAGCAGAGAGGCCGCGCGTTGCTGCGCCTGGGCCGACAGCTGTTCCGCCTGAACAAAGTCGAGGACCTGGCCAAGAAGGCGAGGGGATACACCGATCAGGCGGAAGCACGCCTGGAATACAGGATTGGCCTGACCCAGGGCTGGAGCGACGGGCTGGAGTTGCCCGGGCAACCCAGGAACATGCAATACGGCAGGCCTATCAGCGGAACGATCCTCAGCACCGCACGCGCCACCATCGAAGCCCTGGAAAAAACCGAGGCCTTTTATGAAAACCTGATTGGCCGTGATTTCTGGGTGCAATTCCTGCGGGAAAAATACCCAGAAGAGTTCAGCGTGCTTGACCAGAGCGCGGCGGACAAACAAAGCCGTTTCGAGGATGACCATGCTCATGAAACGGTGGGGAGTGACGCCTACAAAGCCGCGGTGGAAACGCTCAACATCGAACTCAGCATCGAGCGCAATCAAAAGCTGATCGAGCTGTCCCGACGAGTCACCGGCGAAGCCGCAACCGCTGTTTTCGAGGAGCCGCAACCCGGCACCTCGCGGAACCTGATGGGGCCGCCTCGGCGCTGATTCGAAGACCGCTGCCGAGCCGGACGTAGCCTCGCAGGCCCGGCAGCTGCTATAGGGAATTGCTCAGAACAGGAAGTAACGCTGTGCCATCGGCAGGGTGTCAGCCGGTTCGCACCACAGCAATTCCCCGTCGGCCTTGACCTGGTAGGTCTGCGGGTCGACGTCGATGTCCGGCAGGTAATCGTTGTGGATCAGGTCGGTTTTCTGCACCTCGCGGCAGCCCTTGACCACGGCGATTGTCTTTTTCAGGCCCAGGGCCTCGGGCAGGCCGGCCGCCTGCGCCGCCTGGCTGATGAAGGTCAGGCTGGTGGCGTGCAACGAACCGCCGAAACTGGCGAACATCGGTCGGTAGTGCACCGGCTGCGGTGTCGGAATCGAGGCGTTGGCATCGCCCATCAGGCTCGCCGCAATGGCGCCACCCTTGAGGATCAACGTCGGCTTGACCCCGAAAAACGCCGGGCGCCACAGCACCAGGTCGGCCCATTTGCCCACTTCCACCGAACCCACCTCATGGCTGATGCCGTGGGTGATCGCCGGGTTGATGGTGTATTTGGCGATGTAGCGTTTGGCGCGGAAGTTGTCGTTGCCAGCGCCGTCGCCGGGCAGTGGCCCGCGCTGTTTTTTCATTTTGTCGGCGGTCTGCCAGGTGCGCGTGATCACTTCGCCGACCCGGCCCATGGCCTGGCTGTCGGAGCTGATCATCGAGAACGCGCCGAGGTCGTGGAGGATGTCCTCGGCGGCAATCGTCTCGCGGCGGATGCGGCTTTCGGCGAAGGCCACGTCTTCGGCAATGCTCGGGTCCAGGTGGTGGCAGACCATCAGCATGTCCAGGTGCTCATCGATGGTGTTGCGGGTGAACGGGCGGGTCGGGTTGGTCGAGCTGGGCAGCACGTTCGGGAAGCCGCAGGCCTTGATGATGTCCGGTGCATGACCACCGCCCGCGCCTTCGGTGTGATAGGTGTGGATGGTGCGGCCCTTGAAGGCGGCGAGGGTGGTTTCGACGAAACCGGATTCGTTGAGGGTGTCGGTGTGGATGGCGACCTGCACGTCGTACTGATCCGCCACGCTCAGGCAGTTGTCGATGCTCGCGGGGGTAGTGCCCCAGTCTTCGTGCAGCTTGAGGCCGATGGCACCGGCCTTGACCTGTTCGATCAACGGCTCCGGCAGGCTGGCGTTGCCTTTGCCGGTCAGGCCGATGTTCATCGCGAAGGCGTCCGCCGCCTGGAGCATCCGCGCCAGGTGCCACGGCCCGGACGTGCAGGTGGTGGCATTGGTGCCGGTGGCCGGGCCGGTGCCACCACCGATCATGGTGGTGACACCGCTCATCAGCGCCTCTTCGATCTGCTGCGGGCAGATGAAATGGATATGGGTGTCGATGCCGCCTGCGGTGAGGATCATGCCCTCGCCGGCGATGACTTCGGTGCCGGCGCCGATGGCAATGGTCACGTCCGGTTGCACGTCCGGGTTGCCCGCCTTGCCGATGCCGGCGATGCGCCCGTCCTTGAGACCGACGTCGGCCTTGACGATGCCCCAGTGATCGACGATCAGGGCATTGGTGATCACCGTGTCGACCACTTCGGCGGCGAGCAACTGGCTCTGGCCCTGACCGTCGCGAATGACCTTGCCGCCACCGAACTTCACTTCTTCGCCGTAGGTGGTGAAGTCCTTCTCGACTTCGATCCACAGCTCGGTATCGGCCAGACGGACCTTGTCACCCACGGTGGGGCCGAACATGTCGGCGTAGGCTTGACGGGAAATCTTCATTCGTTCGCCTTGAGATTCAATTGATTGTGAAACCATCGCGAGCAGGTCCAATGTGCGCCCTGTGGGAGCGAGCCTGCTCTCGATTGGCCGGACAGACAGCGCAAAACCTAGAGGTCACCCATGATCCGCCCGGCAAAGCCGAACACCCGCCGATGCCCGGCCAGGTCGACCAGCTCGACCTCGCGACTCTGCCCCGGTTCGAAGCGCACGGCCGTGCCGGCCGGGATGTTCAGGCGCATGCCGCGACTGGCGGCGCGGTCGAACGTGAGGGCGTCGTTGGTTTCGAAAAAATGGTAATGCGAGCCGACCTGGATCGGCCGGTCGCCGCTGTTGGCCACTTTCAGGCTGAGGGTGCGACGGCCGGCATTGAGTTCGATGTCGCCAGGCTGGACCTGCAGTTCACCGGGAATCATCAGTGGGCTCCCTGAAGAATCTTGTAGTAGAGGGCGGTTGGCTTGTAGCGACCGCTGGGGTCGCAGGCGTAGTCGGGAATTTCCCCGACGCGGGTGTAACCCAGGGCCTTGTAGAAATCCTCGGCGGGCGAACCGGCTTCGGTGTCGAGGTAGAGCAGGCCGCGCTTGTGCTGCAGCGCGGCCTGTTCCAGGGCGCTCATCAGCTGCTGGCCCAGGCCACGGCGGCGCGCATGTTCGCGCACCAGCAGTTTCTGCACTTCGGCGCGGTTCAGGCCGTTGGCCTTCTGGCACAGGGTCAGTTGCACACTGGCCTGCACCTGTTCGTCCTTGACCACGACCCACAGCAGCACATTGCCCTTGCCCAACTGCACCTGCACCTCATCGAAATAGGCGCGTGCCTGGGCGGCATCCAGGTCAGCCATGAAACCGACGCTGGCGCCATAACCGACGGCGTCCAGCAGCAGGTCGATCAATCCCTGGCGATAGTGCGCAAAGCTTTCAATATTGACGCGGCGCAGTTGAGCGGCGTTCATCGAGCGTTACTCCTTGCTGGCGGCGGGAGGTTCGGCGCCAGGATTGAGGATCAATTGCATGAAGGTCAGGTCCAGCCAGCGACCGAACTTGGTGCCCACTTGCGGCATTTGCCCGGTGGTCACGAAGCCCGCGCGTTCATGCAGGCGGATGGAAGCGGCGTTGCCGCTTTCGATGGCCGCGACCATCACGTGCTTGTCGCAGCCCCTGGCGCGTTCGATCAACACGTCCATCAACTGCGGGCCCAGGCCATTGCCACGCTGGTCGCTGCGCACGTAGACCGAATGCTCCACGGTGTGGCGGAAACCGTCGAACGGGCGCCAGTCACCAAACGAAGCGTAGCCCAGGACGCTGTTCTCGCCGTCGACGATCACCAGGATCGGATAGCCCTGGGATTGCCGGGCGCTGAACCAGGCCTGGCGGTTGCCCAGGTCGACCGCCTGTTCATTCCAGATCGCCGTGGTGTTGAGCACGGCGTCGTTGTAGATGTCGCGGACCGCTGGCAGGTCGGCGTGCACCGCATCGCGGATGGAATAGGTCATGGCGCGGCCTCAGACGATCGGTTGGTGGACGGTGACCAGTTTGGTGCCGTCGGGGAAGGTGGCTTCGACCTGAATCTCCGGAATCATTTCCGGGATGCCTTCCATCACTTGTTCGCGGCTGAGCAGGGTGGTGCCGAAGTGCATCAGTTCGGCCACGGTCTGACCGTCACGGGCGCCTTCGAGTAGCGCGGCGGAAATGTAGGCCATCGCTTCCGGGTAATTGAGTTTCACGCCGCGCGCCAAACGTCGCTCGGCCACCAGGCCGGCGGTGAAGATCAGCAGCTTGTCTTTTTCGCGTGGGGTCAGGTCCATTGGAACATTTCATCCGGGCAGATAAATAAATGATTCGTTGATGCATTGTGGGAGCGAGTCTGCTCGCGATGGCGTCCACCCAGGCGCTCGTCGTTGCTGGACACACCGCCATCGCGAGCAGGCTCGCTCCCACAGGAAAGCAAAATTCAGGTGTTCCATATTCGTGGTGGCACGGCGTCACGGCCCAGCAATGCGGGCCTTAGCAATTGCCACAATGCAATCAACCAACTCCGCGCCAGCAACGCCTCAGCGGCTAGGCACCGGGCCACCAGCAGCCCCGGCAACTGGCTCAGGTCACCGCGCACATCATGGGGCAGCGCGCGGCAGCGCTCCAGCAAGTCGTTGTCGATTTCACCCGTCACCAGCAACGTCGCGAACACCGGTTGCCCGTCCAGGCCAATCGGTGAGTCGAGCAAACCGTCATTCCCGACAATGCGCTGGCGTTCATGCCAGAGCAATCGGCCGTCACGGCGGATATCCAGGTGCGCCTGGAAATCCCCGAGGTCGAAACGCTCGCCACTGGCCGGGCGTCCCAGCGCGACCACGTCCCAGTAGAACAACCGGGCATCGCCTTCGAGGTCGATGGTCGTGCTCAACTGCGCCTGCGCCGCGCTGAAAACGATGGTTTCCTGGGGCAGCCATTCCATTGTCGCTCCGTCGGCCACCCGCAGGGTCAGGCACTGATGGGCGGGTGCGGCTGCGCGATACCACTTGGCCGCGCCGGGACTGGTGATCTGTGCCCAGGCGTCGCGGCCGACGCTGGCGCAGATGTCCAGGCGATCACCGCCGGCAATCCCGCCCGGCGGATGGACGATGATGTGCTGACACACTTCGGGCCCTTCGGCATACAGATGCTTCTGCACCCGCAACGGACCTTTATGCCGACGCTGGATCGGGCGCGTGCTGTCACCGAATCGGGCATAGCCCAGGTCCAGCTCGGCATGCCAGCTGGGGGTGAACGAGGCGCCAGTCGCGGGGAGGGTCATAGTCAGTGCTTGTCGGGGAAGTACGGGAAGGATTGCAAAGGCTGTGCCGCCAGTATTCAGGGGGCGGAAGCGGCGAATCGGCTTTGTCGCGCACCAAAATGAGTCGGTCGCTGGCGCGTCGCGCGACAAACTGGTGCTTTTCGGGGGCAGACTTATGTACCGCACGGCGAACTCGCAAAAAAACCAGGATGCGTGTGTGCGCTCCGCTTCCTGCGGAGTGACTCACTGACTGGAGTTCCTGATGACCACTGCTTCCGATCCTGCCGCCGCACCGGTGTTACCGCCCGTGAGCCAGCCTTTTGTTTGCCCTGACGATGCGGCGTGTTGGCTGCACCAACATGAACGTCGCGCCGACAAGGAGTACGGGGCGCTGATCTTGCAGCGCCCCGATGGGAAATTCGTCGCCACTTCCCCAACCGCCGGCGAGGCGGATGCGTTTGATTTCGAGCGTTTGCTGGGATTCGACCGTTCCACGCAAACCATCATTCACCCACCGGGATATCGATGCGTCGGGCTTCATCACAGCCATCCTGAACATGAACGAGAGATTGTCAGGATGTATCCGCATTACCGCGCGGATCAGGTCAAGTTGCACATCACGCTGCCGTCGACCGTCGATCTTGCGCTGGCTTTCAGGCAGGCGCCTGTCTTGCGGCAACTCTACCTTTCCAGCCCTTATGGCTCGCTGATCGGTTATGCCATCGATCCGAAGCATACGTCGCGCAGCCCGGCCTATGGCATGGGTTCGACACCGGAAAGTCGGATCAGGAGGATCGTCACCATCGGCCGGTTGTGGGTCCTCCACCCAGGCACCGTCTGGGGTGGGAGGCGTGGCCGGGTGACTGCCGATTGGGTTCCCTTTCAGCCGCTTACCCCCGGACCGGCGGACCTGGCGCCATCCTAAATCGTGACCAGCCCGCGCACCCCTTCGGCTTCCATGTGTTCGCCGCGGCCCTGTTGCACGATCTCGCCACGGGACATCACCAGGTAGTGGTCGGCCAGTTCGGCGGCGAAATCGTAGAACTGTTCCACCAGCAGGATCGCCATGTCGCCGCGCGCTGCGAGTTTCTTGATCACGGCGCCGATCTCCTTGATCACCGACGGCTGGATGCCTTCGGTGGGTTCGTCGAGGATCAGCAGGCGGGGCCGGCTGGCCAGGGCACGGCCGATGGCCAGCTGTTGCTGTTGGCCGCCGGACAAGTCGCCGCCGCGTCGGTGCTTCATTTGCAGCAGCACGGGGAACAGCTCGTAGATGAACGCCGGGACTTCCTTCGCTTCACGGCCGGGAAATCGCGACAGGCCCATCAGCAGGTTTTCTTCGACAGTCAGCCGGCCAAAGATTTCACGGCCCTGGGGCACGTAGGCGATCCCGGCGTGCACCCGTTGGTGCGGCTTGAGCGTGGTGATCGGCTGGCCCTCCCAGTTGACCGCGCCTTCCTTGGCCGGCAGCAGGCCCATCAGGCATTTGAGCAACGTGGTCTTGCCCACGCCGTTGCGTCCGAGCAGGCAGGTGACTTCGCCGACTTTCACGTCGAACGTCAGGCCGCGCAGGATGTGGCTACCGCCGTAGTACTGGTGCAGTTTGTCGACTTGCAGCATGTCTTCTGTTCTCCTCACGCCCCCCTGTGGGAGCGAGCCTGCTCGCGATAGCGGTGTGTCAGGCAGCGATGACGTCGATTGATGAATTTCCTTCGCGAGCAAGCCCGCGCCCACGGTCGAGTCAGTGTTCGCACCCCTCAGCGACCGAGATAAACCTCGATCACCCGCTCATTTTCCTGCACCTGCTCCAGCGAGCCCTCGGCCAGTACGCTGCCCTGGTGCAACACGGTGACGTGGTCGGCGATGGCGCCGACGAAGCCCATGTCGTGTTCCACCACCATCAGCGAATGCTTGCCCGCCAGGCGCTTGAACAGTTCGGCGGTGAACTCGGTCTCGGCGTCGGTCATGCCGGCCACCGGCTCGTCGAGCAGCAGCAGTTGCGGGTCCTGCATCAGCAACATGCCGATTTCCAGGAACTGCTTCTGCCCGTGGGACAGCAAACCGGCCGGTCGATTGACCGACGCGGTCAGGCGAATGGTCTCCAGCACTTCGCCGATGCGGTCCTTCTGTTCGCCGCTCAGGCGCGCCCGCAGGCTGGCCCAGACCGATTTGTCGGTGTTCTGCGCCAGCTCCAGGTTTTCGAACACGCTCAAGGCTTCGAACACGGTCGGCTTCTGGAACTTGCGGCCGATGCCGGCCTGGGCGATCTGCACTTCGCTCATCTTGGTCAGGTCCAGGGTTTCGCCGAACCAGGCCTTGCCATGGCTGGGCCGGGTCTTGCCGGTGATGACGTCCATCAGAGTGGTCTTGCCCGCGCCGTTGGGGCCGATGATGCAGCGCAGCTCGCCGACACCGATGTACAGGGTCAGGTCGTTCAGGGCCTTGAAACCATCGAAGCTGACACTGATGTCCTCCAGGGTCAGGACGGTGCCGTGGCGCGTGTCCAGGCCTGGGCCGACGCGCTGGCCGAGGCCGATGGCATCGCGGCTGCTGCCGGCATCCTTGTTCGGATGCGGCGGATAAAAGGCCGGCTCGAGCATGAATTCAGCCGTGGCAGTGACTCTCATTGTTCACCTCTCTTTTTCAGCAGACCGATCACGCCTTTGGGCAGGTAAAGGGTCACGACAATGAACAGCGCGCCGAGGAAAAACAGCCAGTACTCGGGAAACGCCACGGTGAACCAGCTCTTCATGCCGTTGACCACGCCGGCGCCGAGCAACGGCCCGATCAGTGTGCCGCGCCCGCCGAGAGCGACCCAGACGGCCGCTTCGATGGAGTTGGTGGGCGACATCTCGCTCGGGTTGATGATGCCGACCTGCGGCACATACAGCGCACCGGCCAGACCACAGAGCACCGCACTCAACACCCAGACGAACAGCTTGAACCCCCGGGGATCGTAGCCGCAGAACATCAGGCGGTTTTCCGCGTCGCGCAGGGCGGTCAGGACCCGGCCGAACTTGCTTTGCGCCAGGCGCCAGCCGATGTAAAGACTCGCCACCAGCAACAGCACCGTGGCGAAGAACAGCACCGCGCGCGTCCCCGGTTCGGTGATGCCAAAGCCGAGAATGCTGCGGAAATTGGTGAAGCCGTTGTTGCCGCCAAAGCCGGTCTCGTTGCGGAAGAACAGCAGCATGCCGGCGAAGGTCAGGGCCTGGGTCATGATCGAGAAATACACGCCCTTGATCCGCGAACGGAAGGCGAAAAAACCGAACACCAGGGCCAGCAAACCCGGCGCCAGCACCACCAGGCACATCGCCCAGAGGAAGCTGCTGGTGCCGGTCCAGTACCAGGGCAGCTCGGTCCACGACAGGAACGTCATGAACGCCGGCAAGCCATCGCCTGCCGCCTGGCGCATGAGGTACATGCCCATCGCATACCCGCCCAGGGCGAAGAACAGACCGTGGCCGAGGGACAACAGGCCGGCATAACCCCACACCAGGTCCAGCGCCAGGGCCACGATGGCGTAGCACAGAATCTTGCCCACCAGTGTCAGCGTGTAGGCCGAGACGTGCAGCGTGCTGTCTGCCGGCAACAGCGACAGCAACGGCAGCGCCAGCAGCAGGGCGAGGATGAGGGTCCCGATGGCTATCGTGACGGTGGGGCCGGCTTTGCGGGTGGCCGTAACCAAGAGAGGTTGATTCATCAGTCGATCACCCGTCCTTTCAGTGCAAAGAGACCTTGCGGACGTTTCTGGATGAACAGAATGATCAGCGCGAGGATGAGGATCTTGCCGAGCACGGCACCGATTTGCGGTTCGAGAATCTTGTTGGCGATGCCCAGGCCGAACGCCGCCAGGACACTGCCGGCCAACTGCCCGACACCGCCGAGCACCACCACCAGGAACGAGTCGATGATGTAGCTCTGGCCGAGGTCCGGACCGACGTTGCCGATCTGGCTCAGCGCCACGCCGCCGAGGCCGGCGATGCCCGAACCGAGGCCGAAGGCGAGCATGTCGACGCGCCCGGTGGGCACACCGCAGCAGGCGGCCATGTTGCGGTTCTGGGTCACGGCGCGCACGTTGAGGCCCAGGCGTGTCTTGTTCAGCAGCAGCCAGGTCAGCACCACCACGAACAGGGCGAACGCGATGATCACGATGCGGTTGTACGGCAGCACCAGGTTGGGCAGCACCTGAATCCCGCCGGACAGCCACTCGGGGTTGGCCACTTCAACGTTCTGCGCACCGAACAGCAATCGCACCAACTGGATCAGCATGAGGCTGATGCCCCAGGTGGCCAGCAGCGTTTCCAGCGGGCGACCGTAGAGGTGGCGAATCACCGTGCGCTCCAACGCCATGCCGATGGCGGCGGTGACGATGAAGGCCACCGGCAGGGCGATCAAGGGATAGAACTCGATGGCCTGCGGCGCGAAACGCTGGAACAGCAGTTGCACCACATAGGTCGAGTAGGCGCCGAGCATCAGCATCTCGCCGTGGGCCATGTTGATCACGCCGAGCAGGCCAAAGGTGATTGCCAGGCCGAGTGCGGCGAGCAGCAGGATCGAACCGAGCGACATGCCGCTGAACGCCTGGCCGAGCATCTCGCCGATCAGCAGTTTGCGTTTGACCTGCGCCAGGCTGGTTTCGGCAGCGGTGCGCACGGCGGCGTCGGTTTCGACGCCGGGGTCGAGCAGGCTTTCGAGGCGCGTGCGTGCCAGCGGGTCACCGGTTTCGCCGAGCAAGCGCACGGCGGCAAGGCGCACGGCCGGATCGGCGTCGACCAATTGCAGGTTGGCCAGCGCCAGGCTCAGCGCGGCGTGCACGCGCTCGTCCTGTTCGCCCGCCAGTTGTTGCTCGAGGAATTTCAACTGCGCCGGCTTGGCGCTTTTCTGCAGTTGCTGCGCGGCGGCCAGGCGGATTTTGCCGTCGGCGGCGAGCAATTGGTGGCTGGCCAGGGCGGTGTCGATCAGACCCCGCAGGCGGTTGTTCAGGCGCAGGGTTCTGGGTTGGCCATCGACAGTCAACTCGCCTTGTTGCAGGGCATTGATCAATTCGATGCGGACCGGATCGGGCTGCGCAGCCCAGGTCTCCAGCAGCTTGGCCTGCTGCGTGGGGTTGGCGGCGAGGAAGTCTTCTGCGTCACCGGCGTGACTGACCATCGGCAGCAACAAGACGATGGCGAGGATCAAACGGTAAAGGGCAGTGGGCATCTTGATGGCCTTACTCGGACATTGTGGGAGCGAGCCTGCTCGCGATGGCGTCGTGTCAGTCAGCCTCAATGGCGGCTGGGCTGGCGCTATCGCAAGCAGGCTCGCTCCCACAGAAGTTGTGTTGGCTTAGTTGCTCTTCACCGCGTATTCCGGCTTCTTGTCGTTACCCGGAATGAACGGGCTCCACGGTTGGGCGCGGATCGGGCCTTCGGTCTGCCAGACCACGTTGAACTGACCGTCGGCCTGAATCTCGCCGATCATCACCGGCTTGTGCAGGTGGTGGTTGGTCTTGTCCATGGTCAGGGTGTAGCCGGACGGCGCGGCGAAGGTCTGGCCGGCCAGCGCTTCGCGGACTTTGTCGACGTCGGTGGACTTGGCTTTTTCAGCGGCCTGCGCCCACATGTGGATGCCGACGTAGGTGGCCTCCATCGGGTCGTTGGTCACCGCTTTGTCGGCACCCGGCAGGTTGTGTTTCTTCGCGTAGGCCTTCCAGTCATCGACGAACTTCTTGTTCACCGGGTTCTCCACCGACTCGAAGTAGTTCCACGCTGCGAGGTTGCCCACCAGCGGCTTGGTGTCGATGCCGCGCAGTTCTTCCTCGCCGACCGAGAACGCCACGACCGGCACGTCGGTGGCTTTCAGGCCCTGGTTGGCCAGTTCCTTGTAGAACGGCACGTTGGAGTCGCCATTGACCGTGGAGATGACCGCTGTCTTGCCGCCCGCCGAGAACTTCTTGATGTTGGCGACGATGGTTTGATAGTCGCTGTGGCCGAACGGGGTGTAGACCTCTTCGATGTCCTTGTCGGCCACGCCCTTGGAGTGCAGGAACGAACGCAGGATCTTGTTGGTGGTGCGCGGGTAGACGTAGTCGGTGCCGAGCAGGAAGTAGCGCTTGGCGCCGCCGCCTTCTTCGCTCATCAGGTATTCAACCGCCGGGATCGCTTGCTGGTTCGGCGCGGCGCCGGTGTAGAACACGTTGGGCGACAGCTCTTCGCCCTCATATTGCACCGGGTAGAACAGCAGGCCGTTGAGCTCTTCGAACACCGGCAATACCGACTTGCGCGACACCGAGGTCCAGCAACCGAACACCACCGCGACCTTGTCCTGGGTCAGCAGCTGCCGTCCCTTTTCCGCGAACAGCGGCCAGTTCGAGGCCGGGTCGACCACCACCGGTTCGAGCATCTTGCCGTTGACGCCGCCCTTGGCGTTGATCTCGTCGATGGTCATCAGCGCCATGTCCTTGAGCGAGGTCTCGGAGATCGCCATGGTCCCGGACAACGAATGCAGAATCCCGACCTTGATGGTCTCGGCGGCCTGGACCGTCCACGTCATGCCCATCGCGGCGATGCTGGCCGATAGGGTGAAAGCCTTGATCAAACTGCGACGCTTCATTGTGCGATCTCCATGAACTTGTGAGTTTTTCTGGTGGCAGATGCGGACTACTGAAGGGTCTTTAGCAAGGGCTGTGCCCAAGGCTGTTTCGACTGTGCTTGAGCGGTTGCCGGCCGGGCAGAGCCCGGGTGCATGCACCACGCTGGCGCCGAATCGGACCCGCAGTGCACGGTGTGCGCCCATGTGGTGCCTGCCTGGTTTTTTTGGCGTGAATACATATGTACCGCTGGCGTGGAGGGCAAAGGCCGATCATGGGTTGGGCGATTTCCCCCTGGGCTTGTGCGGGAACGCCAAGCGGATTTTTCACCTTCACGGACACCTACGTTATGGACAACTCAATCAATCGCGCCCGGCGCAACGCCCCTGCGAACATCGTGCTGCCGGCACTCAGCCCGCCCATGATCAGCGCCGACGATGCGGCGCGCTTTGCCCATGAGGCGATTGGCAATAAACGGAAACGGGAGTACGCGGGGCTGATCCTGCAGGGAGAGGGCGGGCGTTTTTTCGCGACAGCGCCGACGCCGGCCGATGACATGTACGCGGACTTCAACACGCTGCTGGCGATGGACGCCGAGGGCCATTTCATCCATCCGGCAGGGTACCGCTGCCATGGCCTTTACCACTCACATCCCGCGGTCCTCGATCAGGTGAGAAAGCAGTATCCGAGTCTCTCGGATGAATACAGGGAACTGGCGATGAATTTTTTCACCGATCCCGACAAGGTGTTCATGATCCGTCACCGCGCCTTTGCCAAGGCGTTCTACCTGTCCGGAAGCGAGGACTGCCTGTTCAAATATGTGCCCAGCGGATCGGCTGAGGAAGAGCAGCTAGGGGAAGAAATCAGCAAGGGGCGCCCGTCGGGAATCTATGACCACGTGGAGGCGATCGTCGACGAATTGAGCCGGGTCGGCTCGCTGAGTGTGGTTATTCCCAACAAGCTGTGGGGTGACCGCAGGGGTGTCTTCGACGACGATTGGGCGGTGTTTGAACCGGTGCACAACTCGTCGGTCCCTACCGAGCAACCGTTCTGCACGCCGGTACTCGATCAGCCGGGCGCGGTGCTCGACAAGGTCATGAACGCCGACAGCGCGACCTCGGGGATCGCGTTCATGGGGGCGGTGCTCAAGGCGCTGGGCACCGAGGAATACGTCGCCACATTCCCCTGGAAAGATCGCCTGTCGATTGCCTCGGTGCTGGAGGCGTTTCCCCGTCGCGAGTCCGGCGGGCCGCGCCTGCCCTCGGGTTTCCGCCTCGAGGGCTTCTATGCGGTGGCCCCGACGAAACCGGCGCAGGTCCCGGTGCAACAGGACTGGCTGTACAAGAACTTCTTTTCCCCCGCCGAGCTTGCAGCGCTGATCGCCCAGTCGCGCAAGGACGTTTACCTGCAAGCGCGGCAACGGGGGCTGACGCTCTACCGGCGCACCGAGAGCAAGGCGTTGCTGAGCTACACCTGCTCGGGCTCCGATGCCGAAACCGTGTTGATGGCGGGCAATGGGGAAACCCTGCAGAAAGCCTTGAAGACAGGCAGCCTGACGCCTTTCCAGTTTGTGTTGCAGGTGGCCGCCGCCGGCCAACTGAGGGTGCTGCAGGCCGGCGACATCTGGGACAGGGCCGGACCGGTCGGTCAGGACTGGCAACCCTTCGAGCGTATCCGCCAATCGCTGAGCCCGGCGTTTCTCACGGCCGACGATGCCGCTCGTCATGCGCACTACCAGATGAGTGCCCGCCGCGACATCGATCAATTGGGCTACGTGCTGGAGCGCGACGACGGCAAGTTCTTCGCCACCGCACCGGTCGACGGCAAGCGCTGGAAAAAGGATGGGAGTTTGCCGTTCGCGGGGGGCGTGTCCAAGCGCAAAGTCGAGCTTCCGGGCTATCGCTATGCGGCGGTGTACAACGCCAGCGAGGATGTGCGGGCGCGGCTCAAGGTCCAACAGCCCGAGTGGTCGAATGAACGGATTGCGCTGCACACCAGTCTGCCCACCCTCCAGCATCTGGAGGTCATCCTGTCTGGCCGGGAGAATATCACCACGCTCTACAACTCCGGTGCCGATGGATCCCTGGTCAAGTACGTGAGAGTCGGTTCCCAGCAGGAACGCAACTTCAGCGTATTGCTCGACGGCGCCGTCAAGACCGGCGTGATGGACGAACAACTCGACGGGTTCGACGCCACGGCGGAAACGCTGGTGAAGAAACTCGTCGCGCTGGGTGAGTTGGCCGTGCTCAACACCAGCGCGGTGTGGAAAGGTTCGCGGGGCAAGGTGCCCGGCAACTGGGTGGCCTATCAACCGTTCGTTTCCGACGTTCCCGTGAGCCCCGCGCTCAGTTGGGTGTTTCCCGGGGCCGCCGTGGGCGCGCAGTGGGCGCACGATCTGATGCGGATGAAACCGGCGGCGCGGCAGGTCGCGTTCATTCTGAAAAACCTGCAGACGCACGACTATGTGGTCAGCGAACCCAGCGAGATCGACCCCGGCAATACCTCACTGTTCTCGGCCTTGCAGGCGTTCGCGGTGAATGATCAGGGCCGGCCGGTGCTGCCTCGGGGCTATGAGATTCAGGGTATCTGTTACCTGTCCTTGCCGGACAGCCGCCTGATACCCAGGCAGAAGTGGCTGTACGAGAGTTTCATTTCGGCCACGGATTTTGCCGCGACGGTCGGCATCGCCCGCGTGCACAAGACTGCGGGGTTGGCCCTCTACCTCAGCACCCGGGACGGTGCGCTGTTGCGTTACGAGTTTTCCGGGTCGACCCAGGAAAACCGCCTGTACGCAGTCGATCCCCGTGGACGGGTGACGGATAACGGTGAGCAGGGCGAACTGGAGAAAGGCACGCTGAGCCCCGAGGCGTTTGTCTGGCGGGTGGCGGCGGTCGGTGCCTTGTCGGTGGTTCAGGCGGGCAGGCTGTGGGATGTGGAGGGCGCGGTGGGCTTGTCCTGGTTTCCTTTTGCCCGATATCCACAGCAGCGCCTGAGCCCGGCATTTCTCACGGCGGACGATGCGGCGCGCCATGCTCACGAGCAGATCGGCCAGCAGCGCGACTACGAATTTTGCGGTTACGTAATGGAGCGCCAGGATGGGCGCTTTGTGGTCACCGAACCCTGGGTCGTCGGCAAGTCAGGGCGCTTTGCCCCTGGCCATGTCTATCCCGCCGATGCGTCCGGCAAGCCGATCCTGCCGGAGCAGCATGTGTTGCGCGGTGTCTATGCCTCGCGCCTGGCATTGTCGCAGTACGACCCGCAGCGCATGAAGCGCCACGGATGGACGCGCGAGCAGGCGAGTCTCGACGCACAGCTGTTTTCCGATGGCGACCTGCACGCCATTCTCCAGAACCGACAACACCTGCAGGTGGCCTATCTGTCTTGCGCCGAAGAGGCGCTGATTGCCTATGAGCTCAGTGGCTCGGCAGCTGAAAAGGCCCTGGTCGCGCAGGTGGCCCCAAACGCCAAAGGCAGCCGGATGGCCGAGGATCTGGCGAGCGGCGCCCTGCAGCCCGAGGACATCGTCAAACAGTTGGCCCATGCCGGCAGTTTGCGGGTGGTGGTGGCCAGCGAGTTGTGGGGCGCGAGGGGCATGATCGCGCGGCATTGGAGCGCCTTTCCCGCCACCGGGGGTTTTCAAACGCCCGAGCAAGCCGCCTTTGGCGCTGTGTTCGCCGATGCGGATGCGGCGGCTCGCGACGCCCATCGGCGTGTCCGGCGTAGCGGTCCGGACCAGACCTGTTTTGGCGTTGTCCTCAAGCACTCGAGCAAGGATGAATACGTCGTCAGTGAAACCGTGCCCGCCAGCGATGAGCAGCCCCTGTTTTCCCTGGCCAGCCTGTTCAAGGCCGATGGCGCCGGCGGGTTTGTGTACCCCGCGTCATTCCAGGTGTCCGGCCTGTTTTATGCCCGGCAGTGGATGCCGGACAACCTCGGGTCGGCTGATCGCTGGCTGGGCCGACACTTCATCTCGTCCAGGGATTTATACGAAGGTTTTTTCATGGCCCGTCGCTTGCGCCCGCAAGGCAGTGCCATGGGCGTGCCGGTGTACCTGTCGACCCTGGACCGGGCGCTGCTCAAATACACCTCGCCGAACTCGACGACATTGTTCGACGCGCGGATGCAGCCCTCGGGCGTGGCCGAGGACGTGCATGGGCAACTGAACAGCGGGCAGTTGCCGGCGAGGGACTTTGTCACCCAGGCCATTACTCATGGCTGGATCAACGTGGTGGCGGGCAGTGAATGCTGGGGTGAGGCGAGCCCGACCAGGCTGACGGCCGACTGGACACCGTATGCCGCATTCGTCCGCCGAGCCCTGAGCCCGGCATATACCCACCAGGTCGACGCGGTGCGACATGTGGCGCGCTTGCTGGGCGCGGATCGGGATCAGCTTTACGGCGGCCTGGTACTCAGGCGAGGCGATGGTCTGTTCGTCGCCACCGAGCCGTTGCACGTGGACACGGAAGACTTCGACCCGAAGCAGATCCTGCCGGACGAGGACGTCGCACAGGATCTGCTGGCCCCCGGCTGCACAATCGTCGCCCGTTATCGCACGCGGGTGGCCAGCGAGTTGCCGTTCCTGGTGTCGGGCCAGGAACGGGAGGTCTATCGCGATTTCTTTTCCACCACAGTGCTGGCGACTGCACTGGCCTCGGACCACCTCTGGACTCACGAATACCTGCTCGGCGCGCAGGGCTCGATACTCGGCTTCACCTTGCACGACGATGCCCGTGATCTGTTGAGTGCGTCATCGCGTAGCCAGTTGACGGCGGACTGGGCGCTGCTGGAAAGCCAGCTCGCGCCCTCCACCGACAGCCCCCACGACCCCTGGAGCAACCTGATCGAACGGCGGATTCGCAGCGGGGCGGGCACGCCCACCCAACTGGTCAATCAAGTGCTCAAGGTCGGCGCGTTGCAGGTGGTGCAGAGCAGCCATCTGTGGGGCCCGGCAGGCCGCTTGGTCGGGGGCTGGCTGCCGCAGAAACAGGGCTTTGTGGCTGCCGAATCGGTGCGCTTCGCCGCGCTTGATCGAGCGTTGAGCCCGGCGTTCTGCCACAGCGACGACGCCGTGCGGCATGCCCATGAGCAGGCCGGCAAACGCGACGGCTGGAGCTTTGGCCTGGTGCTCACCTCATCGCGCCTGGCCCATTCGGTCACCAGCCTGCCGGTCGCGGCGCACGACCTGAAATTTCCCCATGAACGGGTGTTTCTGCGGGGGCAACTGCCCACCGGGTATTCGGTGCAGGGCCTGTATCTGTGCGCGCCGGCCCGGCAGCCGGAAGAGCTGCCGCGCTCCGAGGTGTTTCGCAGTTTCATTGCGCCTTCGGTGCTCGCGGCGGCGCTGTCGGCCGTGCAGGTATTCACGGCCGGGACGTTGACCCGGTTTCACCCGTTGTACCTGTCCTGCGCCGATGGTGCGCTGCTCAGGTACGACGCCGTGGCGTGGGACAACGATCTGCAAAGTCATGCGAAGCTGACGGCTTATGTGCAGTCGTTGCAGGGCGATGGCAACCCTGCCGACTACATCCGCAAGGTTGCGCGCGGCGGTCGGCTCGAGGTGCTGGTGCGCAGTGCCACCTGGGCGATGACCGGGCGTGTCGGGCCCACGTGGTCGCCAGCCAAGGTCGAGGCCCGGGTTACCGCCGACGATGAACGCCTGGCGCTCGGCCCGTTGTGTGCCCACCCGGACGACGCGGCGCGATGGATGTGGCGGCGGCTGCGCAACACCCGTGGCGAAGCGCGATTGGCGGCGATTCTACGGGACGCTCAATCGAACGTCGTCGCCACCGAACCGCTGGAGGATGCCGGGCCGACCGTGCCCCCCGGGCTGCGTGACGCTACGCCGGCCTTTCGCCGCCTGTTTGTCGGGGCCATGGCTCGCGGGGCGTCCAAGCGGTATCCGGCCGGTTTTGAGGTAATGGGCGTGCAGCAGCTCTACAAGGTCGATGACCGGGAGCAGCGGTTCAGCAGTCGGTTTGAGGAAACGCTCTATCGCAATTTCGTCGCTCAGGATGAGATCCGGGCTTGCATCGCGTTGCTCAGGGGCCATGGCGTCGCCGACGGCCGTTATTACCTGACGCCACGAAACGGCGCGCTGCTCGCCTTTCGCCCCGGTTACCAAGACAGCGAGTCCCAGGTGCTGCTTGACGCCTGGTCCGATGAGGCACACGGCGTCACGCGCTCCAGGCTCTCGCAAGTGCTCGGCACCCTGATCCTCACGGGCCGACTGCAGATCCTGGAACCTGACCGGTTCTGGCACCCACGCGGCCCGCTCACGACCCGTTTGTTACTGGAGATGAGCCGCCGACCGAGTTGATCCCTTGTGTGCCTCCGGACTCATCGCGCACGCGGGGTGCCCGCTACCCCGCAGCAGCGTTCACGCCGCCGAGTCCGGTTCCGCCTGCCGATTGAAACGCGTCAGCAGCAGTCGATCCAGCACCCAGACCACCACCAGCGAAGCGCCCACCAGCGGGAACGCCACGGCCAGCACCAGCATGATCGCCACGCCGGTTTTCCAGGTCGGCAGGTCGTGGCGCAGCGGTGGAACGCCGAACTTGCCCTGTGGTCGGCGCTTCCACCAGATCACCACGCCGCTGACGGCGCTGAGCAGGATCATCAGGCAGATCAGCAACACGATGATCTGGTTCAGCGTGCCGAACATCTTGCCTTCGTGCAGCATCACGCCCAGCTCCGTCGCGCGGGCGACGGTGCCGTATTGCTCCCAGCGCACATCGGCCAGGACTTTGCCGCTGTATTGATCGACGTGCAGGGTGGCGTCGTTGCGCGGGTCGTCGGCGAACACGGCGATGGTGAAGACGCCGGTCGCGGTGGTCGGGAAGGTGATGCTGTAGCCCGGTTCGACCTGGCGTTGTTCGGCAATCTCCTGCACCGCCTGCAAGCTGACGGTCGGCGCGGCGGGGCCATCGTGCGCCGCACCGTGGTCCATGTGTTCGGCATGGTCGCCGGACATCGGCATCGGCGTGTTCTCCATGGCCCACGGCACGGTCTGGCGGGTGGCGGTGTTGAGGCTGCGTGCCTCCACGTCCGACTTGGGCATGTCGTTCCACATGGCATCGGGAAACACATTCCACACGGCGGCGTATTGCTTGCCCCAGAAGCCGGTCCAGGTCATGCCGCTCAGCAGCATCACCAGCAGCAGCGTGGCGCCCCAGAAACCGGTGACGGCATGCAGGTCGCGCCACAGCACGCGGCCGCGACTGCTCAGGCGCGGCCACAGGATCCCGGCCGCCTGGCCTCGCGGCCACCACAGGAACACCCCGGACACCACCAGCACCACGCCCCAGCCGGCGGCCATTTCGATCAGTCGGTCACCCACCGTGCCGATCATCAATTCACCATGAATCGCCCGCGCCACGGCTTGCAGGTTCTTCTTGGCGTCTTGCTCGCCGAGGATGTCGCCGTGGTACGGGTCGACAAACACGTTCAGCTCCGTATCGCCATCGAGCACGACGAACTGCGCACTTCGCCCGGCACTCACGGGGGGCAGGTATTGCTTGATGGCGGCTTGCGGGTAAGCGGTTTTCACCCGCTCGAGCAGCTCGTCGGCCGGCACGCTGTGATGCCCGGCCGGGACGTTCATCAGGTGGCCGTACATCAGCGGATCGAGCTGCGGCTTGAACAGGTAGACGGTGCCGGTCAGGGCCAGCATCACCATGAATGGCGCGACGAACAGACCGGCATAGAAATGCCAGCGCCAGGCCAGGTTGTAGAAATTCACTTTGGGCTGTTTCATCGGTTGTGCTCCGCTTGGCGTGAGGCTGTTTTAATTGTTCATTCCCGGACCCCACAGGAGCGAGCGGGCTCGCTCCTGTGGGGGGTGTTCAGAAACTCATGTCCACCTTGGTCCAGAGCGTGCGCCCCGGCTCCTTGATGGCCTGCGGGTCATTGGCCGGGTAACCGAAACCGGCGTTGCCGGCCAGGTTCAAATGCTCGGCGTATGCCTTGCCGAACAGGTTGTCGACGCCGCTGCTGACCTTCCAGTGCGTGTTGATCCGGTAGGCGCCGTTGAGCGAAAACACGCCGAACCCCGGGGTCTTGGTGAAGTCCTTGCCCACCACGTTGCCCTTGTTCTGGTCGATGCGGTTTTGCGCCGCGACCACTCGCCACAGGGCGCCGGCGCTCCAGTTGTCTTCGCTGTAGGTCAGACCGAACCGAGCATCCAGCGGTGGCATTTGCGGCAGTGCCTTGCCGTCGCTGCTGTTCTTGCCCCAGGCATAGGCCAGGGTGGCGTCGGCCTTCCAGTTCGAGGTGAGCTTGTAGGCCGCGCCGAGTTCGCCACCCATGATCCGCGCGTCGATGTTCTCGGCTTGCGAGGTCATGCCCATCATGCCGGGCGTGTAGTCGAACAGGATGTAGTCACGGATCTGCCCGACATAACCCGAGGCCCAGGCTTCGAGGTCATCGGTCTTGTACTGCAGGCCGAAGTCGAGCTGAGTGGTTTTCTCCGGCTTGATCGCATCGAAGGCATTCACCGAACCGGCGGGGCCAACGTTGGGCGAGAACAACTCCCAGTAGTCGGGGAAGCGCTGGGTATGGCCCAGGCCTGCGTACAAGGTGGTCGGGCTGTCGGCCAGGTCGTGTTCGTAGCGTACGAAACCGCTGGGCAGGGTATCGGCGCGGGTGTCGTCGGCCGTCGGATTGGGCCGGGTCATCATCCCGGAGCCAGTGGTCTGGCGGAAATCCCTGGCGGATGCGCGATCGAGTCGGGCGCCGCCGATCAGGCGATCACGGTCGGCGGCGTACCAGGTCAGTTCGCTGAACACGCCGTAGTTGTGGAAGTCGGCGTCCTTGCTGTACGGCAGGTCCTTGTAGGTGTCGACGCCCATGCTGCTGCGTTGGCGATGCTCGTTGGTCTGCGCGTCGAGGCCGCTGATCAATTGCACATCGGCCCAGCGCCAGGTGGCCTTGATCCGTGCGCCGAGGGTGCGGCGATCGACGTTGGAGGCCATCGGCCCGGCCATCATCCCGGTGCCGGACGGGGTGCGCAGGCTGTAGTTGTCCATCACGTGGTCAGCGTAGTTGTAGTAGACCTGTGCCTCGATCTTGTCCAGCACCTCGCCGATGTTGGATTTTTCAAAACGCAGCCCCAGGCTTTCGCGTTTGAACTGCGCGCCGTCCATGCCCCGTCCGGCGTAACGTGCTTCGCCATCGCCCTTGCCGGCGGTGAGTTCCAGCAGCGTGTCGGCATCCGGTGTCCAGCCGACGGCGACATCGCCGTTCCACTTGTCGTAGCGTGACGCCACCGTGTCATTGTTGCCGTCGCGATAGTCATCGGCCTGGGCGGTGTTGCCGATCACCCGCACGTAGCCCAGGGGACCGCCTGCGGCGGCGTCCACGGTTTTGTCGAAGCGGCCGTTGGAACCGGCCAGTACGCTGGCGTTCACCCGCGTGCCGAGTTCGCCGAAGCTTTCCGGTTCACGGTCGAACAGGATGGTGCCAGCCGACGAGCCCGGCCCCCAGAGCACGGTCTGTGGGCCTTTGATCACTGTCAGTCTGTCGTAGGTTTCCGGGGAAATGTACGAGGTCGGGGCGTCCATGCGGCCGGGGCAGGCGCCTAGCATCACGCCGCCATTGGTGAGGATGTTCAGCCGTGAGCCGAACATTCCGCGCAACACCGGGTCGCCGTTGGTGCCGCCGTTGCGGACCAGGGCGAAGCCAGGAATGGTCTTCAGGTAATCGCCACCGTCGCTGGCCGGCACCGGTTGGCGCGGGTCCTTGGGATTGGTGACGACGGTCAGTGGTGAACTCGGGGCGACGGCGGTGATTACCGTGGGGCTCAGTTCTTCACGGTGGTCGGCGTGTTCGTCCGCCACCACCAGGGGTGTCAGCAGTGCGCCGCACAGGAAGGCAGTGGCGTGCCTGAAGCGCACGCGCACGGCGTTCAGGGCGAAAGTCGCTTGGGCAGGGCTCAAGCGTGGGTCAGCAGAAAACCTGGACATGACAATTTCCATCGAACAGTCGTAAACGATACGGACGGCAACCTGCGCGTTTCCTGTGGGCGTGCTCGCGGCAGTGCGGCGTCAGGCGACCTCGATGTCGACTGAACCGCCCTTGTCGCAAGCCGGCTCGCTCCCTCAGGGGACTCTGGCTGTCTTCGGACCGTGTGATAGCTGGGGGGGGTTACGCGACGATGGGGGGCGCTCGGGTGCGGGCACCGGGGAAGAAGGTGGACCGGGCGTGGCCCAGTCGTTCGGCGGGAATGCTGAAGGTGTTGGTGAAGGGGGTAGCGAATGCGATGAAGGACTGGCTACCCGTCAGCGCCGGGCAATTGAACAGCAGGCTGCAATAGCCGCACTTCTCCCAGATCGCATGATGGCTCGCCTCGGGTGGGCAGTGCTCGGCGGCGGGTGCCGCGTCGTGGTCGCCGTGGTCCATCGCCGACATGTCCATGCCCATGTCCATCGACATGTTCAGGGTCATTGCAGTGGCGCGTTGATCCATCGGCATCGACTGGGAAATCAGCGGGCCGATGAAGATCATCAACATGGCGAACAGGCTGATCCAGCTGCCGCGAGCCAGTCCGGGAGACTGACGGCGGTTGGCGGATGACCGGGTGCTAGGCGGGCGCATGGGCGTCTTCAGCGCTGGCGGTTACGGTGTGTGGACGTGTGCCCGGGTGCCGTCGGGCGCGGTTTTCTGCACCGCCACTTCGACGGTCACGTCACCGGATTTTTCGAAGTGCATCGTCAGCGGAAAACGCTTGCCGTCGCTCAACAGGCTGCGGTCCTTCAACTCCAGCAACATGACGTGATACGCCATCGGCGCGAAGGTGACGGTGCCGCCGGCAGGAATCTCGACCCGAGGTACCTGCTGCATTTTCATCAGGTCGTTCTGCATCACGTGTTCGTGCAGCTCGGCGCTGCCGGCAATCGGTGTATCGACGCCGAGCAGGGTGTCCGCCGCTTTGCCGGTGTTGTGAATCACGAAGTAGGTCGCGACGGTCGGCGCGTTGGGCGGCAGTTCCTGCGACCAGGGGTGAGCGATTTCCAGTTCGCCCACTTTGTATTCATGGGCATTGGCAAAACAGGCAGGCAGCAGCAATGCGGCCAGGACGATGAGTTTGTTCAACATGGCAGTGCTCCGGACGATTCAAAACGCAGGTCAACGTGCGAGAAGCAATCACACCAGAGGGGAAGCGCGGGGATTCAGATTCGGCCATTGCTGGCGCGGGGTGGGGTTGTCGAGAGAGGTGGCAGGCTGGCTTCGATGGCTTTCGAAACGGGCGAAATACAAGTGCGGTGCGTGCCCCGGCAGTGCCACCAGCGGCGCGGAACCGGAGCAGCACCAGCAATGCTGCATGTTGGAATGTTCGTCGCTCTGCGGCGCTTTCTGCTCCAGGTCGCCCAGGGAGATCGCCACCATGCGGGTGCCGCCGGACGAACAGAAACTGCCCCACATCACTTGCTCGGCGGGGGCTTTCGCCGCCTGCGCCATCGCTCCGGACATCGGCATGGCGAGCATGTTGAACAGCACTGCGAAGCAGGCTATCCAGGCAATTGCGAGCCGTTGTCGGGACATGGGACGAATCCGGTTGAGTGGGCGATCAGGCGCGGCTATTTAGCCTGATCAGTGCCGATAAGTAAAAAGACGGCGTGCGGTTTGGTGTCGCAGCGCTATCAGATCGCAGTGGCATGCAGACGCATACCCAAGGCTTTCATGACTTTGATGATAGTCGCGAATTCCGGATTGCCAGTGCTGCTCAGTGCTTTGTACAAGCTTTCGCGTCCCAAGCCTGCGTCGCGGGCAACCTGTGTCATGCCCTGAGCTCTGGCTATATCGTTGAGCGCTGCACGGATAAGCACGCCGTCGCCGGCGTCCTCTGCAAAGCAGGCGTCCAGGTACGCGGCCATTTCCGCAGGGGTTTTGAGAAACTCGGCCGCGTCGAACCGACTGAATTGTTCGGTCATGTTTCATTCCTTGTCAGCGATGCTTTGTGCCATCTGAATGGCGCGTTTGATATCGCGTTGTTGAGTCGACTTGTCACCCCCTGCCAGAAGCAGGTAAACCACCGCGCCTCTGCGGGTGAAGTACAGTCTGTAACCTGGCCCATGATGGATCCGCATTTCATAAACGGACTCACCGACAGGTTGCCAATCGCCGAAATTCCCAAACTCGGCGGCTCTTATTCTGGCAAGGATCCGCACTTTTCCGATGTTGTCGCGCAGCGCATTGAGCCAATCGGCAAACACTCTTGATCGTTCAAAGTCATACATGGCGAATCGTATTCCTTGGGATACAGGTTGGCAAGCGGCCTTTCAACGAGTCGACGCGCTGTGCAAGTCAGGTCCGAAGGATTGGGAATATAGGATTCGAGCGAAGGGCCGCACAGTCGGCCCTTTCCTGGAATGTTGCGGGTAAAGTCTCAGGCCCGGTCAGGGTCAGGAAAAGTCCGACGTCGACAGGGCCTTCAGCACGTCAGTCACTGACTGAAACTCCCGATCCACCGCCGCCAACACCGGTCGCTTCAACACCAGCACCGGCACCCCACGCTCGCGTGCCACTTCCAGTTTTGGTTCGGTGGCGGTGCTGCCGCTGTTTTTGCTGACGAGCACGTCGATCTGGCGACGCTCGAACAACGCACGCTCGTCGTCGATCAGGAACGGCCCTCGGGCGCCGATCACTTCGCAGCGCGGGTTGCCGGGGTAAACGTCCAGCGCGCGCAGGGTCCAGAATTGCTCCGGCGGAATTTCATTCAGGTGTTGCAGGGGTTCGCGACCGAGGGTGAACAGCGGTCGCCGGAACGGTTCAAGGGCCTGGATCAACTCCGCCCAGTCGCTGACGTCGCGCCAGTCATCCCCAGCCTGCGGTTGCCAGGCCGGACGCCTGAGCGCCCAGCAGGGAATGCCGCTCAACCGGGCGGCACTCGCGGCGTTCTGGCTGATCTGCGCGGCATAGGGGTGCGTTGCGTCCAGCAGCAGGTCGATGCCTTCGTCACGAATGCATTGCGCCAGCCCCTCGGCACCGCCATAGCCGCCGACACGCACCTGGCAATTCAGGTCATCGGGCACGCGACCGATGCCGGCCAGGCTGTAGATGTGTTCGGGCCCCAGCGTGCGGGCGATGGCCAATGCCTCGGTGACGCCGCCCAGCAGCAGAATGCGCTTCATCGAACAGTCCCCGCCTGGCCGACGATCCCGCCCTGGCGGTCGATGGCAAACACCTCCACCTGAACCTGCGCCGGCACCACGCTGCGCGCGAATGCCAGGGCGTGCTGGCACACCGCATCACCGAGCGCGATACCCGCGGCACTGGCCATCGCCAGGGCTTGCTGACTGGTGTTGGCCTGGCGGATCGCCTGCTGCAGCGCCGCGTCGGCGCCGAGTGTCGCCGCCCATTCGGCCAATTGCGGCAAGTCGATGCTCGAATGCCGGCTGTGCAAATCCATGTGCCCGGCAGCCAGTTTGCTGATCTTGCCGAACCCGCCGCACAGGCTGAGTTTATCCACGGGGACTTTGCGCAGGTGCTTGAGCACGGCACCGACGAAGTCGCCCATTTCGATCAGGGCAATTTCCGGCAGGCTGTACACCCGGCGCATGGTGTCTTCGCTGGCGTTGCCGGTGCACGCGGCGATATGTCGGTAACCGTTGGTCTTCGCCACGTCGATCCCTTGCTGGATCGAGGCGATGTATGCCGAGCAGGAGAACGGTCGGACGATGCCGCTGGTGCCCAGGATCGACAAACCGCCGAGAATCCCCAGTCTCGGATTCATGGTTTTGAGCGCCAGCGCCTCACCGCCTTCGACGTTGACCGTGACCTCGAAACCGCCCGGATAACCCAGCTCCTGTGCCAGCCCCATCAGGTGCTCGGTGATCATTTTGCGCGGCACCGGATTGATCGCCGGTTCGCCGACCGCCAGCACCAGGCCCGGTCGGGTGACGGTGCCCACACCGCGCCCGGCGCAAAAGCGGATGCCCGGTTCGGCGCGCAATCGCACCTGGGAGAACAGCAGTGCGCCATGGGTGACGTCCGGGTCATCGCCGGCATCCTTGAGGGTGCCGGCCTCGGCGCCCTCATCCAGCAGGCGGCAGAATTCCAGGCGCATCTGTACGCGCTTGCCCTTGGGCAGGACGATGTCCACGGCGTCCGCGCCGGCTCCGCCGAGCAGCAATCGCGCTGCGGCGAGGCTGGTGGCGGTGGCGCAGCTGCCAGTGGTCAGGCCGCTGCGCAGAGGCCTGGGCTGTTCGGCGGTTTCGTCACGCATCGAGAGGTTTGACCACATCCAGCAGGGTTATCGGCAAGGCCTGGCGCCAGGTGTCGAAGCCGCCGAGCGGTTGCGCCTGGGCGATGTGAATGCGCGTCAGCTCGCCACCGTGTTGCTCGCGCCAGGCCATCAGGGTCATTTCACTTTGCAGTGTCACGGCGTTGGCGACCAGCCGGCCGCCGGGTTTCAGCTGCGCCCAGCAGGTGTCGAGCACACCTTCGCGAGTGACCCCGCCACCGATGAAAATCGCATCCGGGGGTTCAAGGCCGGCAAGGGCGTGCGGTGCCTTGCCGCGAACCAACTGCAGGCCGGGTACACCCAGCGCGTCGCGGTTATGTTCGATCAGCGCCTGGCGTCCCTCATCGGCCTCGATGGCCAGCGCACGGCAGCTGGGATGAGCGCGCATCCACTCGATTCCGATCGAGCCGCTGCCCGCGCCGACGTCCCACAGCAGCTCACCGGGCACCGGAGCCAGGCGGGCGAGGGTGACGGCGCGGACATCGCGTTTGGTCAACTGACCGTCGTGTTCGAACGCCGAGTCCGGCAGGCCGGCCAGGCGCGACAGACGCGGCGCAGCGGTTTCGGCGATGCATTCGATGGCGACCAGGTTCAGGTCGGCAATCGAAGGATCGCTCCAGGCCTGCGCGAGGCCATCAATGCGCCGCTCGGCGGCACCGCCCAGGTGTTCCAGCACCGTCAGGCGGCTGGGACCGAACCCACGCTCGCGCAACAGCGCGGCAATCGCCGCCGGGCTGTGGCCATCGTTACTGAGCACCAACAGGCGAACACCGCTGAACAATTGGGCATGGAGCGCCGCGATCGGGCGTGCGACGACCGACAGCGTGACCACCTCCTGCAACGGCCAGCCCATGCGTGCGGCGGCCAGCGAGCAGGACGAGGGCGCGGGCAGGATCAGCATTTCATCGCTGGGCAACTGCCGGACGAGGCTGGCACCGACACCGAAAAACATCGGGTCGCCGCTGGCCAGCACGCACACCGGCTCGCCGCGCAGGGCCAGCACCGGGTCGATGGAAAACGGGCTGGGCCAGGTGTCGCGCCGGCCCCGGATGCAGGGCGGCAACAGGTCCAGGTGTCGCTGGCCGCCGAAGATTCGCGAGGCGCGCAACAGCGCGTGCCGGGCGTTCTTGCCCAGGCCTTTGAAACCGTCTTCACCGATGCCGATAACCGTCAGCCAGGGCGTCATGCCTGCTCCTTGAAAAAGCCGCCCACTCATGAAGGGCGAGCGGGTTCGTGCCGGGCGCAATGATACCGCGCTGCAGCGGTTTCTGTTCCCCGAGTGCTCTGGTCGTCCGACAGGCTTTTCATACCCGGTTGCAAAGCAGGCATAATACCGCCCGCTTTGCCCGCGAAGCGCCTCGCCACCTGTACGGGTCATGCCCTTGAACGAACGTCCGATGTCCACCGCAGTACGCCCCTCGGCCTGTCCGGGACTCTTACGCATCGTCCCGGCGCTGGACGGCGGTATCTGCCGCATCAAGTTGACCGGCGGCTCGATCAGCAGCGCCCAGGCCGATGCGGTGGCCCGTGCAGCGGAGGACTTCGCCAGCGGTGCGATTGAAGCGACCAACCGCGCCAACCTGCAGATACGCGGGATAGGCGCGGAACAGGCGGCGTTGATCGAGCGCCTGCTGGCGGCGGGTCTCGGCCCGCACCACGCGGCGGGCGATGACGTGCGCAACCTGATGCTCAGTCCGAGTGCCGGCATAGACCGGCACATGCTGTTCGATACCCGCGCCCTGGCCGAGCAGATCCTGGCCACCGTGCAGCGCCATGAGCCCTTTCACGATCTCAGCCCCAAGTTCGCCCTGCAACTGGATGGCGGTGAGGCGCTGGCAATGCTCGAGCACCCCAACGACCTGTGGCTCTCGGCCTACGGGCAAGCGGGCGAGTGCCGACTGGCGTTCGGCCTGGCGGGTTGTCCCACGGACGTGCCGGCCGGGTCGGTGGCGCTGGACGCTGGTCATGACCTGGTGGTCGCCGTGCTGGAGTTGTTCCTCGAACTGGCGCGCCCCGAGCAGACGCGCATGCGTCATGTGCTGGCCGAAATGCCGGCCGCCACGTTCGTGGCGCGACTGGCCGAGCGCGTGACCCTTCAGCCGGTCACGGGCTGGCAGCGCCCGGTCCATGAGACGGGCCTGCACATGGGCGCGCACGCGCAGTCGCAGGCGCAACACGTCTATGTCGGTGGCGTGCCGCCCCTGGGCCGACTCGATGGCGCGATGCTGCGCGGTGCCGCGCAACTGGCGTGCGAATACGGTGATGCAACGCTGCGATTCACGCCCTGGCAAAGCCTGCTGTTGCCCAATGTACCCCGCGAGCACGCCGATGAAGTCCTGCGCCGCCTGCAGCAGTTGGGGCTGTTGTGCGACGCCGATCAGGCCTTGTCGCAGTTGATCGCCTGCACCGGGTCTACGGGCTGTGGCCGGGGCCTGGCCGACACCAAGGGCGACGCCCGGCAACTGGCAGCGCTGTTGCAGCGTCACGGTGATGCGTTGAAGGTGCACCTGAGCGGTTGCCCGCGCTCCTGCGCCGCCGCGCATATCGCCCCGGTGACCCTGCTGGCCGTTACCCCCGGTCACTATGACCTCTATTTTCGCGAAGCGGGGCAGCCGGGTTTCGGCGCCCTGCACGCACGCAACCTTACTATTGAAGCGGTCGACGCCTTGCTCGCCGCCCGCTCACGGAGCCCGCTTGATGCTTGATTACATTCGCGACGGTCAGGAGATCTATCGCAACTCCTTCGCGATCATTCGCGCCGAGGCCAACCTCGCGCGCATTCCTGCCGATCTGGAAAAGCTCGCGGTCCGCGTGATTCACGCCTGCGGCATGGTCGATGCCATAGACGGCTTGCAGTTCTCCACGGGCGCCGGCCAGGCCGGGCGCGATGCGCTGGCGGCCGGTGCGCCGATCCTGTGCGATGCGCGCATGGTGTCCGAGGGCATCACCCGCACGCGTCTGCCGGCCAACAATCAGGTGATCTGCACCCTGCGCGACGACAGCGTGCCGCAAATGGCCCGTGAGCTGGGCAACACCCGCTCGGCCGTCGCCCTGGAATTGTGGCGCCCGCACCTGGAAGGCAGCGTCGTGGTGATCGGCAACGCGCCGACCGCCTTGTTCTATTTGCTGGAAATGCTCGACGCCGGCGCCCCGAAACCGGCGCTGATCCTGGGCTTCCCGGTGGGCTTCGTCGGCGCCGCCGAGTCCAAGGCAGCGCTGGCGGCGGACAGCCGTGGCGTACCGTTCGTGATCATGCAAGGTCGGCTGGGCGGTAGCGCCATGGCCGCCGCTGCGGTCAATGCCCTCGCCACGGAGATCGAATGATGCAGCAACCTGGACGCTTGATCGGCCTGGGCGTCGGCCCGGGTGATCCGGAACTGATTACCGTCAAGGCGCTGCGACTGCTGCGCGAATCGCCGGTGGTGGCGTACTTCGTCGCCAAGGGCAAGAAGGGCAACGCGTTCGGCATCATCGAGGCGCACCTGCAAACGGCGCAGACGTTGCTGCCACTGGTGTACCCGGTGACAACCGAAGCCTTGCCGGCACCGCTGTCGTATGAACAGGTCATCAGCGATTTCTACGATGCGGCCGGCGAAGAGCTCGCCGCGCACCTGGACGCCGGCCGGGACGTGGCGGTGATCTGCGAGGGCGATCCGTTCTTCTACGGCTCCTACATGTACCTGCACGATCGTCTGGCCGAACGTTATGAAGCCGAAGTGGTGCCGGGTGTCTGCTCGATGCTCGGCGGCGCATCGGTGCTCGGTGCGCCATTGGTGTATCGCAACCAGAGCCTGTCGGTGCTGTCCGGTGTTTTGCCGCACGAGGACCTCAAGCGACGCCTGGCCGACGCCGACGCGGCGGTGATCATGAAACTGGGGCGCAATCTGCCCAAGGTGCGTCAGGTACTGGAGGAACTCGGGCTGGCGGGGCGTGCGCTGTACGTCGAACGCGCGACCATGGCCAACCAGAAGATCGTGCCGCTGGCGGAGGTCGAGCCGATGTCCTCGCCCTACTTCTCGCTGATCATCGTTCCGGGTGAAAGGTGGCAAGGCTGATGACGCGTCCAGTTCCGGCGATTGTCATTCTTGGCAATGGCAGCCTCGCCACCGCGCGCAGAATCCAACAGCTGTACCCCGGCGCCCTGGTCCATGGGCTGGCCGAACGGGTCGAGGGTGCGGATCGTGTCTATCGCGAATTCGGCGCGACCCTGCGCGAACTCTATCAACAGGACACGCCGATCATCGCCCTGTGCGCGGCCGGCATCGTGATCCGCACCCTCGCGCCCTTGCTGCTGGAGAAAGGAGCCGAGCCGCCGGTGCTGGCCGTTGCCGAAGACGGCAGCGCGGTGGTGCCGTTGCTGGGGGGGCTGGGTGGGGTGAACGTCCTGGCGCGGGAGATAGGCGCTGCGTTGCAGGTACCGGCCGCGATCACCACCAGTGGCGAACTGCGTTTCGGCACCTGCCTGCTCAACCCGCCCACTGGCTTCGCGCTCGGTGATCTGGCGTTGGGCAAGCGTTTCGTCTCCGATCTACTCGCGGGTGAAACGGTGCGCATCGAAGGCTCGGCCCCATGGTTGGCCGACGCGCAGCTACCGCAGGACCCCGAGGCGCGGCTGACGGTGCATGTCGGGCATGCCGAGCGCACGCCCACGGCCAACGAATTACTGATCTACCCGCGCAACGTGCTGGTGGCGGTCAATGCCGGGGTGGCCGACCTGCCGCAGGCGATTCGCGAGGCGCTGCACCAGGCGAACATCGCTGTGCAATCGGTGGCGTTGCTGCTGGCGGCCGATCGTGACATGGCCGACCCGTCGTTGCGCGAAGCCGCACTGGAACTGGGGGTGCCGCTGCGCTTTGCCAGCGACACCGCAGCACTCAGGGAGCGGGCGCGCAACGCTGTCGATCAGCCGGTGTCGATCTTCGGCGATGACGCCATCGCCATCGCCGTGGCCGAACATCCGCTGCAGCCGCTGTCGATCGGCCGCCCGCGCGGGCGTCTGGCAGTGATCGGCCTGGGGCCTGGCGCGGCGGAGTTGATGGTCCCGGCGGTCAAGGCGGAACTGGCTCGGGCCAATGATGTGCTGGGCTATGAAACCTACGTGCGCATGGCCGGTCCGTTCCGCGCCGATCAAGTGCTGCATTGCACCGACAACCGCGAAGAGATGCAGCGCGCCCGTCACGCCTTCGAACTGGCGGCACAGGGACGCTCGGTGGTGGTGGTGTCTTCGGGCGATCCGGGCGTGTTCGCCATGGCGGCGGCAGTGCTCGAGGCGTTGCACGAGTCCTCCGACCCGGCCTGGCACAACGTGGAACTGGAAATGCTGCCGGGGGTGTCTGCCTCCCTGGCGACGGCCGCGCAGGCCGGGGCACCGCTGGGGCATGACTTCTGCGTCATGTCGCTGTCGGACAACCTCAAACCCTGGGCCATCATCGAGAAGCGCCTGGACCTGGCGGCGCAGGCGGATCTGGCGCTGGCGTTCTACAACCCGATCTCCCGCTCGCGCCCCTGGCAGCTGGGGCGTGCGCTGGAGATCGTTGCGCAACATCGTCTGCCCCAGACCCCGGTGGTCCTGGGCCGCGACATCGGTCGCCCCGGCCAGACCTTGCGCGTGACGACGCTCGGTCAACTGACGCCTGATCAGGTGGACATGCGCACCATGGTGCTTGTCGGCTCTTCGACCACCTGCACGTTTGCGCGTCCGGACGGCGGGGTGTGGGTGTATACCCCGCGTTGGTACGGCGCCAAGCCTGGCAATTGATGTAAGCGGCTCCTCAGGAGCCGCATTCAAAACACTTCATAGTGCACTTCTTTCAGTAAAGTTAGAGGTGCGTTAGTGTATTGGTAATCAATGGTATAAGTTGCTGTCGAACATTGAATTGAATGTTTGTTGTACCTGTTTTAGTTTGCAGTTGCCGCAGGGAGCGGTGATTAACTAATGGAAGGACTGAAACATGATTGACTCGCTGGAAAATAACTTCACAGATTCAACTTTCAACACGGCAGCACAAGACGCCTTCTTTAAAAGTATTGAAGCGGAACTGGCCGCCGTGTCCTTGCCGCGACGGGTCAAACGGTCCACCGCGGCAATGACCGACTCTGCCGAGCGCAAGGATCCGTCGCCCGACACTTCGATCGTCGGCCCATCCCTGGTTGTCTTCGAGCAACGCCTCGGCGCAGAGGACAGGCAGTGTGCGCTCGACAGCCAGGCGTTTGCCGAAGCCGTGGTCAGCAGAATGCCTGCCGACAGCTCCCAGGAGAAACGCTACGAAAAATACAACCAATGCCTGGCCGCTGCGGGCTGGGCCATGGAAAGCTTCACGCGCAAGCAATACGACTCCCAAGCACTGACGCTGACCATGAATGAAGCACTGCTTCAAGTATTGAAGACCGTGATCAGTGCGGGCTCAGGCAACATATTGAATCTGGTTGCCAGTGGTTTTGAACAGCTCAAGGGCGACGAAAAAGCCCTCACGATCGTCGATTCGGGCAGCAAGAACAGCCAGGTCGTCAGTTTCAAGGCGGTGCCCTGCATCGTCGCTCCGGGGGGCGGCATGGCGATGGTCATGGGCGGGCTGGACGTCTATAGCAGGAATTATCGCGGCAACTTCCTGTTTTTCAATTTCAATACGGCCGGCGTGCACGTTTTTCAGGCCGCCGGTGTTCGCAACTTCAACCGGCGCGCTTACGAACGTAAACGTACGGAGATCGAGGCCTATGTCGATAACTTCGGCCAGGACTTGTTCAAGAAGTTGGTGGGCTGACGACACGATTCGGTGTTGAGGTATTGAGATGCCAACGATTACTGATGCGGTGGTGGTGGGCGGTTGTTTAGCGTCATTTACCCCGCAGGTGAGTGCGCAGGATCGGCAGGATATACAGGATTGCCTGTTATATGCCGAGTTGGCGGCCAATGACAAATACCCGGGGCAAGTCTCGAAAAAAGTCTGGTTCGACTATTATCAGGGGCGACTGATAAAAGCGGGTTTCACCCTCAAGGCTTTTATCGCTCCGGAACCGTTCCGGGTGTCGAGTATTCAGGAACTGCTGACGATGAGCCATACGGTGATCGGTCGCGTCGGTTACGACCGTCTGGGGCAATGTGTTCGTGAGACCTACAGGGCCCTGGCGCTGGACCGGTTCGCCTGGGAGTTTTTCCGTGGCAACGTGGCGCGAGGGGGGCAGGGCATTCTCAAGTGCTCGCCTTGCGAGCGCCTGGCGTCGGGTGAAACGGTGGTCTGTCTATTGAGCGTGCAGTACAGCACCCGGGTGACAGAGCAGGCCCTTTTTCTCTGGAGCGAGTTTCACCACAATCTGGAGATTGTCCCGGGTGGCGGTGTCTACGCCTTCAACCGGGCGGTTTTCCAGCACTACCGTGCACGGGTGCATGAAAAAATCGAGTCGTACTCCGCCAAACGCCTGGTGCACACACTCAGGTTCTGAAGTGTGCTGTGGGTAAAAACGAAAAGGCCTTGTTCTTGCGAACAAGGCCTTTTTTACGGCGGTGTCATTCCGGGGCAGGTCAGGGCACCAGGTAACCCCTGACCCCGGTGAAGATAATCTGCGCCGCCAGGGCACAGACGAACAGCCCCATCAGCCGACTGACAATCTGCAAACCCTGGTCACCGAGAAGGCGTTCGATGCGGTTCGACAGATACAGCACCACGCCGACAGTGAAGCTGGCCAGGGCGATGCTGAGAATGGCGGTGAGTTTGTCGTCCCAGTGCGGTTGGCTGACGCCCATCACCAGCAGCGCACCGATGGTGCCGGGGCCGACGGTCAGGGGGATGGTCAGGGGGACGATGGTGACGTCCTGCTGCACATTATCGGTCTGTACCGCCGACTTGCCTTGGGCCATGCCCAACGCCGAGATGAACAGCACGCTGCCCGCACCGATACGGAAAGCGTCCACGGTGATGCCGAACACGCTGAAAATGACGCGACCGAACAGATACAGCAGGACACTGGAGACCAGCGTGGCGATCGCCACTTTCCAGGCGAGCCGGTGCTGCTCCTTGCGGGAATAACCGCGGGTCAGGCTGATGAAGCAGGACAACACAAAGAACGGGCTATAGAGCACCAGCATCTTCAGGTAAACGCTGAACAACACGTGGAGCATGGGGCAGGCTCACTGGCGAGGGAAGTCGGGGGAGTCTATCAGGCGTCGCCGAGTCTGTCGGCTCAGGACGTTTGCGCGGCCGCGCGGTTCTGCTGTTCGCGCTGGGCGACCCAATGCTCGATCAGCTCGCGCAGTTGTGACAGCTCCACCGGCTTGGCCATGTGCCCGTCCATGCCAGCCTGGCGCGCACGCTCCTTGTGTTCGGCGAGGATGTGCGCGGTCAACGCGACGACCGGGGTACGAACCCGTTGGTTGCTGACTTCCCAGGCGCGCAGTTGCTGGGTGGCGGAGAATCCGTCGAGGATCGGCATCTCGCAATCCATCAACACCAGGTCGTAGCGCTGCGCCTTCATCGCCTGCAAGGCTTCCTCGCCATTGCTCGCGGTGTCCGGTTGCAGGTTGAGCTTGCCCAGCATGCCACGGATGACCTTGGTCGAAATGCTGTTGTCTTCGGCAACCAGAATGCGGAAATCGCTGGGGACCTTGACCGGCACGGTCGGGCCGCTGGGTGTTTGCGGCGAAACGGCGAGCCCCTTGTTGCGCTGGTTCAGTTCATCGGCCAGGGTGGTCTTGAGGGTATAGCCGGCCACGGGTTTGGCGAGGATGCGCTTGATCCCGGAGTTGCGCGCGATGATCTTGCTCGGCGCATTGCTGATGCCGGTGAGCATGACCAGCAGGATGTCGTGGTTGAGGCTCGGGTCTTCCTTGATCTTGGCCGCCAGTTGCATGCCGGTCATGCCGGGCATGTTCTGGTCCAGCAGCACCACATCGAAGTAGTCGCGCAGGTGCGCCTTGGTGCGCAGCAGCGCCAGGGCTTCCTTGCCGGATGGCACCGCACTGACGTTCAGGCCCCAGGCACTGCACTGCTGCACCAGCACCTTGCGACAGGTGTCGTTGTCATCCACCACCAGCACCCGTGCCCCTTGCAGCGGGCCGTCGAGGTCGGAGGTCGGGTGTTCGAGTCGGTCAGGGTCCAGGGGCAGGGTCAGCCACAGGGTGCTGCCCTGGTTGGCGCCACTCTTGATGCCGAATTCCCCTTGCATCAGGCGAATCAGCTGGCGGGCAATCACCAGTCCGAGGTTGCCGCCCAGACGGGTGGCGGACAGGAAGTTCTTGCTGTGCAGCTCGGCGTGCATCAACGCGTCGCGCTCTTCGGCGTCCATCGGTTCGCCGCTGTCCTGCACGGCAATGCGCAGGCGTGGACGGGCGCTGCGTTCGTCGAGAGCGACGACGATCAGGATCTCGCCTTCGTCGGTCTTCTTCAGGGCGTTTTCCAGCAGGCTCAGCAAGGTCTGGCGCAGGCGTGTCGGGTCGCCGCTGATGACCCGCGGCACCTGCGGCTGGATGAAGCTGATCAGTTCGACGTTCTGCTGTTCGGCCTTGGCGCGGAAGATGCTCAGGCAATCCTCGATCAGCGCATTGAGGTCGAACTGCACGTCGTCCAGCTCGATCTGCCCGGATTCGAGCTTGGAGATGTCGAGGATCTCGTTGATCAATGTCAGCAGTTCGTTGCCGGCACTGTGGATGGTTTGCACGTAGTCGCGCTGCTTGACCGACAGCGGGGTGCCCAGCAATAGCTCGGTCATGCCCAGCACGCCATTCATCGGGGTGCGGATTTCGTGGCTGATTTTCGCCAGGAATTCAGCCTTGGCATTGATTTCGGCATTGCTGGCGGCGAGATCGCGGCTGATGCTGAAACGGTCTTCGGTGATGCTGCGCTGACGCTCGCTCAGGGCGATGCTCATCAGCAGGCCGCTGAGGCAGATGAACGCCAGCAGGGCGGTGATCAGGCCTTGCGGTTCAATCAGCGTCAGCCCCATCAGGGCCGGAAGAATGATCAGCGTGCCGAGGTTGAACACGACCATGGCGGCCACGAACAGCCGCGCCGGGCGATAGCCTTTTTGCCAGTGCCAGGCGCTGACGAACAGCATCGTCAGGCCGGCGAGGGCGACCATGGCGTAGGTGATGATGTTCAGGGGCAGCGTATTGACGAACAACAGCAGCAGGCCGCAGAAACAGATGAACAGAATGTCGCCCAGCAGCAGCTTGTTCAGCGGATGGGGGCCGAGCGGGGCGAAGAAACGGTAGGCGAACATCAGACCGCAGGGCGCGGTCAGCAGCAGGGCGAGGTAAGCGCCCGGTGTCTGCAGGCCGTGCCAGTCCGGCAACCAGGGTCCGGCGAGGTTGAGCAGCAATGCCACGCTGAGCATCAGCAACGCTTCACAGCCGGCCAGCCACAGGCTGCTGCGCGAGCGGGTATAGGCGTAGCGGATCAGGTTGTGCAGGATCAGCATGCCGATGCAGCCGAACAGCAGGCCGTAAATCAACGTCTGGTTCTGATTCGCCGCGGTCATGATCGCCGATTGCAGGGTGATGTAGGGCCGCATCTGGTGTTCGGACGCCAGTCGCAGGTAAACATCGAGGGGTTTGTCACTTTGCGGCAACGGCAACATGAAGTCGCTGTTGGGCAAGGGCCGTTCGGCCTGAGGCTGTTCGGAACCGCTGTTCAGCTGATCGATCAGCTTGTCGCCGTCGAGCACATACAGGTTGAGGCGTGACAGGTCGGGGGCAAACACCCGCAGCAACTGTTCGTGTTTGCCGGGGGCCAGCCTGAAGCGCAGCCAGAGCGCGCCGCCGGGTTCGGCTGCGGTGAGGCGTTCGAGTTCGGTGGGGCTGAATTGATTGATATAGCGAGCGGAACGGATGTCGCTCAGTTGCAGGTCGCCCTGCTCGTCGAACAATACCGCCCACCCACTGCCCTGCGCGGCCTGGGCCGACAGCATGAAGAGCAGCGTCATCAGCGTGACGGTGAAACCTATGGCAATCCTGAGCCAGCGCACGGCGAAATCCCTTCGTAGGTTGATGCCAGAGTATAACTATGCGCGGCGCCGGAATAGTCCGGCAAGGGCCTGAAACCCTTGCCCGACCGAATGAAACGCTTATTCCTGATTTTCGCCACGCTCGCGGGCAATGGCGCGGTAGCCAATGTCCTTGCGATAGAAACAGCCTTCCCAGTCAATCTTCGCTGCCAGCTTGTACGCCTGTTGCTGAGCGGCATCGACGCTGGCGCCCATGGCGGTTGCGCACAGTACCCGGCCACCGGCGGTCACCACTTGACCGTCCTTCAGCGCGGTGCCGGCGTGGAAGACTTTACCCTCCAGGCCCGCAGCGGCGTCCAGGCCCTTGATGGCTGCGCCTTTAGCGTAGTCGCCAGGATAGCCGCCTGCCGCCAGCACGATGCCGACGCTCGGACGTGGATCCCATTGCGCTTCGACTTTGTCCAGGGCTTGAGCCAATGCCGCTTCGACCAGCAACACCAGGCTCGATTGCAGGCGCAGCATGACCGGCTGAGTCTCAGGGTCGCCGAAACGGCAGTTGAATTCGATAACTTTTGGGTTACCAGCCTTGTCGATCATCAGGCCGGCGTACAGGAAACCGGTGTAGACATTGCCTTCGTCGGCCATGCCGCGCACGGTCGGCCAGATCACCAGGTCCATGACGCGCTGGTGCACTTCGCTGGTGACCACGGGCGCCGGGGAGTAAGCGCCCATGCCGCCGGTGTTCGGGCCGGTGTCGCCGTCGCCGACGCGTTTGTGGTCTTGGCTGGTGGCCATCGGCAGCACGTTCTTGCCGTCGACCATGACGATGAAGCTGGCTTCTTCGCCGTCCAGGAATTCCTCGATGACCACACGCGAACCGGCGTCGCCGAACGCATTGCCGGCGAGCATGTCGCGCACGGCGTCCTCGGCTTCGGCCAGGGTCATGGCCACGATCACGCCTTTACCGGCGGCCAGGCCATCGGCCTTGATCACGATCGGAGCACCCTTTTCACGCAGGTAAGCCAGGGCCGGCTCGATCTCGGTGAAATTCTGGTAGTCAGCGGTCGGGATCTTGTGGCGTGCCAGGAAATCCTTGGTGAACGCTTTCGAACCTTCCAGTTGCGCGGCACCGGCCGTCGGGCCGAAGCAATCCAGGCCACGGGAACGGAACAGGTCGACGACGCCGGCGACCAGCGGCACTTCCGGACCGACGATGGTCAGGGAAACATTTTTCTCGGCGAAATCGGCCAGTTGTTCCAGGGCCAGCACGTCGATGGCGACGTTTTCGCACTTGGCTTCGATGGCGGTACCGGCATTGCCCGGGGCCACGAAAACCTTCTGCACGCGCGGATCCTGAGCCACTTTCCAGGCCAGGGCGTGTTCACGGCCACCGCTGCCAATGATCAAAACATTCATTTCAAAAACCTCGGATGACGCTGAATTCGGAAACCTGTAGGAGCGAGCTTGCTCGCGATGGTGGTTAACGATAACGCTGGGTGTCAGAAACAACGCGGCGCCGTATCGTTCATCGCGAGCAAGCTCGCTCCTACAGGGAAAACGGTTCTGTTAGTGACGGAAGTGGCGCATGCCGGTGAACACCATCGCAATGCCGGCTTCGTCGGCGGCAGCAATCACTTCGTTGTCGCGCATCGAGCCGCCTGGCTGGATCACCGCTGTGATACCGACCTTGGCCGCATTGTCCAGGCCGTCGCGGAACGGGAAGAAGGCATCGGAAGCCATGACCGAGCCGGCCACCTGCAAACCGGCGTGCTCGGCCTTGATCGCGGCGATGCGTGCCGAATTCACGCGGCTCATCTGACCTGCGCCGACACCGATGGTCTGACGGTTCTTGGCGTAGACGATGGCGTTGGACTTGACGTACTTGGCCACTTTCCAGGCGAAGATCAGGTCGTTGATTTCCTGTTCGGTCGGTGCGCGCTTGGTCACCACTTTCAGGTCATCGGCGCTGATCATGCCGATATCGCGGCTCTGCACCAGCAGACCGCCGTTGACACGCTTGTAGTCCCAGGCCGCCGCGCGATCCGCCGACCATTCGCCGCAGGCCAGCAGGCGTACGTTGGCTTTGGCGGCGACGATGGCGCGGGCTTCTTCGCTGACGCTCGGGGCGATGATCACTTCGACGAACTGACGCTCGACGATGGCCTTGGCGGTTTCAGCGTCCAGCTCGCGGTTGAAGGCGATGATGCCGCCGAACGCCGATTCGGTGTCGGTGGCGTAGGCCAGGTCGTAGGCCTTGCGGATGCCGCCTTCGGCATCCGGGCTCACCGCGACGCCGCACGGGTTGGCGTGCTTGACGATCACGCAGGCTGGCTTGACGAAGCTCTTCACGCATTCCAGCGCGGCGTCAGTGTCGGCCACGTTGTTGTACGACAGCTCCTTGCCCTGCAGCTGGGTGGCGGTGGCGATGCCGACTTCAGCCGGCTTGGCTTCCACGTAGAACGCCGCGCTCTGGTGCGGGTTCTCGCCGTAGCGCATTTCCTGGGCCTTGACGAACTGGCTGTTGAAGGTGCGCGGGAACTCGCTGCGACCTTCGGTGGAGAGGGTCTCGGCGGCCTGGTTCACGGTACCCATGTAGTTGGCGATCATGCCGTCGTAGGCGGCGGTGTGTTCGAACGCCTTGAGCATCAGGTTGAAACGCTGGGCGTAGGTCAGGCCGCCGGCCTTGAGGTTTTCCAGGACGTTGGCGTAGTCGCTGGCGTTGACCACGATGGCCACGTCCTTGTGGTTCTTGGCGGCGGAACGGACCATGGTCGGGCCGCCGATGTCGATGTTCTCGATGGCGGTCGGCAGGTCGCAGCCCGGCTTGCTGATGGTGGCTTCGAACGGGTACAGGTTGACCGCCACCAGATCGATCGGCCTGATGCCGTGCTCGTTCATGATGGCGTCGTCGATACCGCGACGACCGAGGATCCCGCCGTGGATTTTCGGGTGCAGGGTTTTTACCCGACCGTCCATCATCTCTGCGAAACCGGTGTAATCCGCGACTTCCACTGCGGCAACGCCGTTGTCGCGCAGCAGCTTGAACGTTCCGCCGGTGGAGAGGATCTCGACGCCCAGGGCTTCAAGCTCTTTGGCGAATTCGAGGATCCCGGTCTTGTCGGAGACGCTGATCAAGGCGCGGCGGATCGGCAGGCGGGTAGTCTGGTCGGTCATTTCAATTTCCATCAAAAGCAAAGGAGTCAGCAAAAAAGGCGACCGTTTTTACGCGGGCGCCTTTCTGGTTTGATTGAATGCTTACAGCAAATCGTACTGCTTGAGTTTCTTGCGCAGGGTGCCCCGGTTGAGTCCGAGCAGCTCGCTGGCCTTGGTCTGGTTGCCCTTGACGTAGTTCATCACGCACTCGAGCAGGGGCGCCTCGACTTCGGAAAGCACCAGGTTGTACACATCCGTGACGGCAGCGCCCTCAAGGTGGGCGAAATAATTGTGCAGCGCCTTCTCGACATTGCCGCGAAGGGTCTGACCTTCTTCGCTGGGCGTATTGAGGTGCTGTTTCAAATTCACGTTGTCGCTCACGGGCGTTGTTCCACTCACTAAAGTCTCTGTCATCATCGTCATGCGGCCACCCACTCTCCGTCCCCTGTCAGGCTCTTATAACGTTCGGCAAAGAAGCTCCGAACGTTGGCGCATTGTGCTTCCGTATCTTCCAAACGATTGAAGTGGGCGCGAAACTCCCTGGCGCCCGGCAAGGTTGCGAGATACCAGCCCACATGCTTGCGGGCGATCCGCACGCCCATGACGTCTCCATAGAAGACGTGCAGTGCAGCCAGATGCTCTAGCAGAATGCGTTCCACTTCGACCAGTTCCAGCGCCGGGAGCTTCTCGCCGGTACGCAGGTAATGGTCGATCTCACGAAAAATCCATGGCCGCCCCTGGGCAGCCCGTCCTACCAGCAATCCATCGGCACCGGTTGCGTTGAGCACATACCGGGCCTTTTCCGGCGAGTCGATGTCGCCGTTGGCGAAGACGGGCATCGACACCGCCTGCTTGATCGCGGCGATGGTGTCGTACTCGGCTTCACCGGTGTACAGGTCGGCACGGGTGCGGCCATGGACCGCCAACGCCGTGATGCCTGCCTGCTCGGCAATCTTCGCTACCGTCACACCGTTCTTGTTGTCCCGGTCCCAGCCGGTACGAATCTTCAGCGTGACCGGCACATCGACTGCGGCCACCACGGCCTGCAGGATCTCGGTCACCAAAGCCTCATCCTTCAACAGCGCTGAACCGGCGGCCTTGTTGCAGACCTTCTTCGCCGGACAACCCATGTTGATATCAACAATCTGCGCGCCCAGCTCGACGTTGGCCCGGGCCGCCTCCGCCAGCATCTGTGCATCGCCACCGGCGATCTGCACCGAGCGGGGCTCGGGATCGCCTTCGTGGATCATGCGCATGCGCGATTTGCGGGTGTTCCACAAACTCATGTCGCTGGTGACCATTTCCGAGACTACTAGTCCTGCGCCCAGTCGCTTGCACAGCTGACGAAAGGGTTGGTCGGTGACGCCCGCCATCGGGGCGAGAATCAAGCCGTTTTGCAGTGTGTATGGACCGATGCGTACCGCCGACATAGGACTTCCCTGTTGTGGGGCCGGATCATGAGAGTTCGAAAAAGGGTTGGCATGATACCCGCTCTCGATGACCGGATAAAGGCTGAATTGAACAAAATCTGAACAGTTATTCTGTTATCGCCAGCAGTTTGGTATGAGCGGTGTCTGTCAGAAATGTGCCGTCAAACCCCGATCGCTGAAGCGTTTCACTCGGGCGAATGGAAGCTCAGGCTGTAGTTCACGGCTTTTGCGCCTGGGTCGAGAATGTCCAGGGCGATGTGGATCGGTGTCTGCGGAGGCATTTCTGTCATGCCTTCGAGGTCGCCGTTGAGGTACTCGCCGGGTTTGAAGCGACGACTGGCGATCAGGTGACCGTTGAGATCGGCAAAGCGCAGCTCCAGCAGCGGGAAGGGCTGGGAGAACGGGGCGCGGTTGTAGATGATCGCGTCGACCACCAGGGCGCCATTGAATTCCGGGTGGCTGCGCACCACCAGGTTGCTGCTCTTGATTTTCGCGATGTCGACTTTGGACGGCACCGTGCAACCGATTTGCGGACAGAACTGCTGGAACCAGGGGCGGTACTGATCCTGGCGAGCCAACTCATCGAAGTGGTAGGCGATGTACTGGCCGACAAGCGCGCCGGCACCGAGCAGGATCAGCAACAGCCAGAGAAAGCGTCGGCCCCAGGGCGAGCGACGTTTTTGCCAGTCGAGCTGCAATGGATCGTCGTCCAGATCCCGCAGGATCTCGGCCCGCGTCGGCGCTTCGTGGCGTTTGCGCAGGGGTGCGATGGACGGCAGGTTGTCATCCGGTTCGTCATCGGTGGCCGAGAGACGTTCGTGATGCAGCGGGGCGTCGAGCGGATCGTTCAGGCGCAATTGCGCAGGTTGCGGTTCCTCGTCGAGCTCCTCGGGCTCCAGGGAGAGTGAGGGTTCGGTGCGCGAGGGTTTGCCTGGCTCGATGTCCGGTTCTGGCGTGATCGTCGCCTCAATGGCGTCGGCGGCTTCAGCGGCTTCAGCACGTTCGGCCGGTGAGTCGCTGAACAGGCTGTCGGACCAGGGAGCGTCGTCCGCTTCGGTGCTGTCGCGGCGGGCGCTCAGGTTGTCTTCGCGGTGGCGGCCGAACTCGGTCGTCGGCTGGATTTCCCGTTGTTCGAGCCGGGCGAGTTCTTCGTCCAGGTCCAGGGCGTCCAGGTCGAGCTCAGCGGCGCTCCACTGCTTTTGACTGATGGCTCGCGGCTCGGGCGCCGTCGTCTCGGCCAGTGGCGGGGCCACGGGTGTCACCGCCTCCTTGCCGGCCTGCTCCAGCAGCTGCTTGGCGGCGTTGAACACCTGCAGGCACGAGCCGCAACGAACCACTCCCCGGGCCACGCTCAATTGAGCATGGCTGACGCGGAAGCTGGTTTGGCAATGCGGGCACTGAGTGACGAAGCTGTCGGTCATGCGGCGATCCGGATTATGCAGGCGTCCATTCTAGCGCCGACGGCCAGTGATGCGCACCCAGCCGTCACGATTGGCGATCGGGTCGAGGTCGAAGTCCTGCGCGTAGGCGCCAGCCACTTCTTCGCCCTGCTCGGCGAGAATCCCCGAAAGCGCCAGGCGACCGCCCGGCTTGACCAGGCTCGACAGTTGCGGCGCCAGAGATACCAGCGGCCCGGCAAGAATGTTGGCCACCAGCACGTCGGCCTGAACCGGCGGCAGGTCTTGCGGCAGGTACAGCGGGAACAGGGCCTCGGCAATATTGTTGCGACCGGCGTTGTCGCGGGAGGCTTCCAGCGCCTGCACGTCGATGTCGGTGCCGACGGCTTCCTTCGCACCCAGCAGCAGGGCGGCGATGGCCAGGATTCCCGAGCCGCAGCCGAAGTCCAGCACGTTGCAGCCTTTCAGGTCTTGGCCGTCCAGCCATTCCAGGCACAGCGCGGTGGTCGGGTGGGTCCCGGTGCCGAAGGCGAGGCCCGGATCGAGCAACAGGTTCACCGCGTCGGGTTCGGGGGCGGCGTGCCAGCTCGGCACGATCCACAGGCGCTGCCCGAAACGCATGGGCTGGAAACCATCCATCCAGCTGCGTTCCCAGTCCTGGTCCTCGATGACTTCGCTGTGATGTTCGGGCAGCGGGCTGCCCGTCAGCAGCTCGAGGTGGGCCAGGACGGCGGCCGCTTCGGTGCCGCCCTCGAACAGGGCCAGCAAATGCGTGTGCGACCACAGCGGCGTGGTATTGAGTTCCGGCTCGAAGATCGGTTGATCTTCGGCGTCCATGAAGGTCACCGAGACGGCGCCGACTTCGAGGAAAGCGTCTTCGTAGGTTTCGGCTTGTTCTGGGCTGATGGCGAGACGGACTTGCAGCCAAGGCATGGCGGGCACCTTTGAAAAATATTGATTGCAGCCTAGCGGTCTGCGAGAAGCGCGCAAGTTTACGCGAGCGCGGGGCGTTTGTGGGAGTGATCCTTGAACACGCCGGACCCGCCAGGGGGAGCCAGGAACAACAAAGCCGCCCGAAGGCGGCTTTGTCATTGCGGGTTGAAAGCTTAGTGCTTTTCACCAGCCAGCTTGTGTTCCAGGTAGTGGATGTTGATCCCACCCTTGCAGAAGCCTTCATCTCGGACCAGATCACGGTGCAGCGGGATGTTGGTCTTGATCCCGTCGACCACGATTTCGTCCAGGGCATTGCGCATGCGCGCCATGGCTTCGTCGCGGGTTGCGCCGTAGGTGATCAGCTTGCCGATCAACGAGTCGTAGTTCGGCGGAACCGCATAACCGCTGTACAGGTGCGAGTCGACGCGAACGCCGTTGCCGCCTGGTGCGTGGAAATGCTTGACCGTGCCCGGGCTTGGCATGAAGGTTTTCGGGTCTTCGGCGTTGATCCGGCATTCCAGCGCGTGACCGCGGATGACCACGTCATCCTGGGTGAACGACAGCTTGTTGCCGGCGGCGATGCTGAGCATCTCCTTGACGATGTCGATGCCGGTGACCATTTCTGAAACCGGGTGCTCTACCTGGACACGAGTGTTCATCTCGATGAAGTAGAAGCGACCGTTCTCGTACAGGAACTCGAAAGTGCCGGCGCCGCGGTAACCGATGTCGATGCACGCCTTGACGCAGCGGGCGAAGACTTCCTGGCGAGCCTTCTCGTCGATGCCCGGTGCCGGCGCTTCTTCGAGAACTTTCTGGTGACGGCGCTGCAGCGAGCAGTCCCGGTCGCCCAGGTGCACGGCGTTGCCCTGGCCATCGGACAATACCTGAACTTCCACGTGGCGCGGATTGGTCAGGAATTTTTCCAGGTAGACCATCGGGTTGCCGAACGCTGCGCCCGCTTCGGAGCGGGTCAGCTTCGCCGAGGAGATCAGGTCTTCTTCCTTGTGCACCACACGCATGCCGCGACCACCACCACCGCCAGCGGCTTTGATGATCACCGGGTAACCGACTTCGCGACCAATGCGCAGGGCGGTTTCTTCGTCTTCAGGCAGTGGGCCGTCGGAACCCGGAACGGTTGGAACGCCGGCAGCGATCATGGCGTGCTTGGCCGATACCTTGTCGCCCATCAGGCGAATGGTTTCGGCTTTCGGACCAATGAAGGCGAAGCCGGAGTTCTCGACCTGCTCAGCGAAATCAGCGTTTTCCGCAAGGAAACCGTAGCCTGGGTGAATGGCGGTAGCGCCGGTCACTTCGGCTGCGGCGATGATTGCCGGAATGTGCAGGTAAGAGTGGGCGGCAGAAGCCGGGCCGATGCAGACGGATTCGTCTGCCAGACCCAGGTGCATCAGCTCTTTGTCGGCCTTGGAGTAAACGGCGACGGTCTTGATGCCCATCTCTTTGCAGGCACGCAGAATCCGCAGTGCGATCTCACCGCGGTTGGCGATCAGAACTTTTTCCAACTTCGCAGTCATCAAAGTTTCTCCGCGGTTCAAACGATGGTGAACAGCGGTTGGTCGTACTCAACCGGCTGGCCGTCTTCGACGAGGATGGACTCGATCACACCGCTGGTTTCGGCTTCGATGTGGTTCATCATCTTCATGGCTTCGACGATGCACAGGGTGTCGCCTTTCTTCACGGTCTGGCCCACTTCGACGAACGCTGGCGAAGTTGGCGAAGACTTGCGATAGAAGGTGCCGACCATCGGCGAACGGGCAACGGTGCCGTTCAGTGCTGGCGCGGCGGGAGCAGCCGGGGCGGCAGCGGCAGCCGGAGCGGCGGCAGGCGCGGCAACCGGAGCAGGCATTGGCGCCGGAGCGTAGTACTGCTGGGCTGGAGTCTTGCTGTTACGGCTGATGCGTACGGACTCTTCGCCTTCCTTGATCTCGAGCTCGTCGATGCCGGACTCTTCCAGCAATTCGATCAGTTTCTTAACTTTACGGATATCCATGAATCATCAACTCCCAAGGGTCGGTCAGGGGCGTTTAACGCTTGTTGTTCAAGCTTTTGCCTGGCTTTCAAGCTGCTCTAGAGCGGCCTCCAGGGCCAGTCGGTAACCGCTGGCGCCAAGGCCGCAGATCACTCCCACCGCTACGTCGGAGAAGTAAGAGTGATGGCGGAAAGGTTCGCGTTTGTGCACGTTGGACAAATGCACTTCGATGAATGGGATGCTCACCGCCAGCAGCGCGTCACGTAATGCGACACTTGTGTGCGTAAAAGCTGCTGGGTTGATCAGAATGAAGTCCACGCCTTCGCTGCGGGCCGCGTGGATACGGTCGATCAATTCGTACTCGGCGTTGCTTTGCAGATGCAGCAGGTGATGGCCGGCGGCACGGGCTCGTTGCTCCAGGTCCTGGTTGATCTGCGCCAGTGTCGTGGCACCATAGGTGCCCGGTTCCCGGGTGCCGAGCAGGTTCAGGTTGGGGCCGTGCAGGACCAATAGGGTTGCCATCTGCTGTTCCTTGTTATCCGAATGCAATTGTCAGAACCCGGCGACTATGCCGCAAAGCCTTTGTGACTGTCCAGTTCTATGCAATAGCCAGCACGATGGCCGATGTTTGCGCGAAATATGTGACTGGCTGATGAATTCCGGTCATTTGCTTTCGCGCCGCGCCTGCGCGACCCGTTCGGCGAAGTCCCGGGCATTGATTTCGCCGATCACCCGCGCATCGGTACGTTCGACGCCATCCTCGCCGAAGAACATCAGCGCCGGAGGACCGAACAGCTGGTAGCGGTCGAGCAGGACGCGCTGTTCGGCGTTGCTGGCGGTGATGTCAAAGCGCACCAGGCGATAGCCCTTCAGGCGTTCGACGACGTTGGCGTCGCTGAGGACCTCGCGCTCAATGACTTTGCAACTGATGCACCAGTCGGCGTACCAGTCGAGCAGCAGTGGCGTGCCGGACGATCTTGCATCTGCGAGGGCGCGGTCCAGTTCCGCCGCAGTGGTCACGGTTTGCCAGTCGTCGGTGCCTTGCAGCGATTGCTGGGTGCCTGTGACGATGCGCGGCTGGCCGATCGGGTTGAACGGGTCGGTCTGGCCACTGAACGCGCCGTACCAGCAGGCCAGTGCATAAAACAGCAGGAACAGGCCGAGCAACTGGCCAAGGCGCTTGCGTGGCGGTTTATAGACAAACTCCAGGGCGCCGAGGAACAGCCCGACGCCACCGGCCAGCAGGCCGATCAGCAGCAGGGTGATCTGCCCCGGCAAGACCCGGCTGAGCAAACCGATTGCCAGTCCCAGCAGCAACACCCCGATCGCGTTTTTCACATAGACCAGCCAAGGGCCACTCTTCGGCAGCCAGGCAGCGCCCCCGGTGGCGACCAGCAACAGTGGCGCGCCCATGCCGAGCCCGAGCACGAACAATTTCAAGCCACCGCCCAGGGCGTCGCCGCTGGCGCTGATGTACAGCAACGCGCCGGCCAGCGGTGCCGAGACGCAGGGCGAAACCAGCAGACTGGAGACCACCCCCAGTACCGCCGCGCCCCACAATGAACCGCCCTCGGTGCGACCGGCGATGCGGTCCAGCCGGCTGCTGATCGCGTGTGGCAGCTTGAGTTCGAAGACGCCGAACATCGCCAGGGCAAACAGTGCGAAAAACATCGCGAATGGCACCAGCACCCAGGCCGACTGCAGGCGCGCCTGGAGATTCAGCTGGGCCCCGAACAACCCCATCAAGGCGCCGAGCAGGGCAAAACACGCGGCCATCGGCAGCACGTAGGCGAGGGACAGGTTGAAGCCGCGCCATCCGCCGACCTGGCCGCGCAACACCACCCCGGAAAGGATCGGCAACATTGGCAGCACGCAAGGGGTGAACGTCAGGCCCAGGCCTGCCAGGAAAAACAGCGCCAGTTCGCGCCAGCTCCAGTGCGTGCCGGCGTCCGTGCCGTCGATCTTCAGGCGTTCGGTCTCGGGCGGATAGCACAGGCCTTTGTCAGCGCAGCCCTGATAAGTGACGAGCAGCGTGAAAGCCCGTTGCTCGGTGCGCGGCAGTTCGACATCGAGGATGCCGTGGTAAACCTCGACATCGCCAAAGTACTCGTCGTGCTTTTGTTCACCCTTGGGCAGTTGCGCCGTGCCGAGGGCAACGTCAGACGGTTCGGCGCGAAACTGAAACCGGTGGCGGTAGAGGTAGTAACCCTCGCTGGCGACGAATCGCAGCTTGATCGATTGCGGCGTGCTCTGCACCAGGCTCAGTTGAAAGGCTTCGCGCACCGGCAGGAAGTCGGCGCTGTTGTTGATCGAGCCCAACGTGGCGCTGGGTCGGCTCTCCAGCAGGCCGCCGGCGCCGGCCGGCAGGGCGAACACTATGAACAGCAGGCAGAGCAGGCGGCGCATGACGATCTCGCGTATCGGAATTGCGGGCATGATAGCGGACCGTGGCAGGGCGTGCCGGACGTCGTGCGGCGACCAATGTTCCGACGCCTTCGAGCAAGCCTGCGCCGACATTCAACCCTGTGCTGCCATGGGAATGCGAGCACAGGGTGTGCGGGCTTGCTCGTGAAGGCGTTTTGTCAGACGCGGAAGGCCTGGACGGCGGTATCCAGCCGCTCACCGAGCACCAGCAAGTGCTCGCCCTGCTCACGGCCCTGGCCAATGCGCAACAGGTTATCCCCGCCCAACTGGTGAATCCTCTCGCTGTGATCTCGGATTTCGCTGACCGCGCCGCTCTGTTGTGCGGTGACGTCGGCAATCCGGATCGCTGTGTCGGCAATGGTCTGGATCGCCCCGACGATCTTGTCCAGCGCGCCGTCGGCGGCCTGGGCCTGATTGGCAGTGGCTTCGGCGTGCTCGACCTGGGCGCGCATGCCTTCCACCGATTCTCGCGCCGCCGTTTGCAGCCCGGCGATCAAGGTCTGGATTTCTGCCGTGGCGCCTGCAGTGCGTTGCGCCAATGAGCGGACTTCTTCGGCAACGACCGCAAACCCTCGGCCCATTTCCCCGGCGCGTGCCGCTTCGATGGCGGCGTTCAGGGCCAGCAGGTTGGTCTGGTCGGCAATCGAGCGGATCACTGTCAGGACCCCGCCAATGGTGGCGGACTCCTCGGCCAGGTGTTCGATCATCTGTGCGTTGCCTTGCACTTCCTCCACCAACGCATGCAGGCCGGTGAGGCTCAGGCCGATGACTTCCTGGCCGTGCTCCACCGCCAGCCCGGCATGGCGGCTGGCGTCGGCGGCCTGGCTGGCATCGTCGGCGACCTGTTGAATGGTCGCCTCCAGTTCGCCCAGTGAGTCGCGAATCAACGCGGTGTCGCCGGCCTGGTGTTCGGCGCCGTTGTGCAGGTCGTTGCTCAGTTCGGCGAGCGTGCGGCTACTGCCGGCGACCTGTTCGGCGTTGCGGCGGATGGTCCCCACCAGATCGGCCAGGTAGGCGCGCAAGCGGTTGAGCGAGGCCTGGATGTCATGCAACTCGCGGTTGGTCTTGCCCAGTTCGATGTCCCGGCTGAAGTCGCCCTCGGCCCAGGTCGACAGGGCCGGCGCGAGGTTGGTCAGGGTCCGGGCGAGGCGGCGTTGCAGGGTGTCGATGAGCAAGGCGATCAGCAGGATCAGGCCGATCATCACCCCTTGCATCAGGCGCACTTCACTCTGGATTTGTCCGTGCTGGGCGCGAACCACCGGTTCCAGGCCGGCGATGGCCTGTTGCACTTCGGTGATTTTCAGGTGCGTCGCGGAGCTGAGGTCGGCACGCTTGCGGATTTGCTCGCGGGTGCGCTCGAGTTCGGCGGGGTAGCGGGTCAGCAGGCTGTTGAGTTCGCGCTTGAGCCCGACGCCGGCATCCTCGGCTGCGGTTTTTTCGCTGTTCTCCAGCCCCATCATGGCGGCGAAATCGTCGGAGACCGATTCGGTGGTGGTGGCGACGCCGAGCAGCGGCAGGGCGTTGAGCAATTCGGCTTGAGCGCGAATGTTGGTGACTTCACGTTCAACGTCCGCCGCCAGTTCGCTGCGACCGCTGCTGACCAGTTTGTCCCGGGCCAGTGACAGTTTGCCCAGGTGCTGGGACGCGGCCAGCAAAGGTATCAGATAGGGTGCGTTGCCGCTGGCGTACTGGCTGAGCTGGTCGAGGCTGGCGCCGAGTTCGCGTTCGGCCTGCAGCAACAGGGCCTGCGGGTCGCCCGCGAGTTTGCCGGCGGCCAACAGGTCGGTTTTGCTGAATTCATCCAGGTTCGTCAGGCTGGGGCGCAGGGTGTCGGCCAGTGTCGACGGCAATTCCCCCAATTCCTTTTGCAGCGTTTCGATGGCCTGACTGGCAGCGCTCAGGCGCAGGGCATCACCGCTGGCGAGGTAGTCCTCAACGTTGCGCGCCACTTGATTCTGGAACTGCTGGGACAACCCCAGGTAGCGCTCCATCAACAGATACGGGCGTTCCAGGGCTCTTTGCGACCACCACAGCGTCGCGCCAAGGGCCACGCACACGGCGACTAAAAGAAGGGTATTGAAATTGGTCAGCAGCTTGAGGCGCATCGCGGACTACCAACGGCAGAATGGTAAGCCCGTGAAGTTATTGCGATTGTGTTACACGGTTATGACCGAAGGAGTCGAATCCGATGAAAAAGTGGCATTTTGCTTTGATGTCCGGGCGGCATGCACACGGTTGCGTCCGGCGTGCTTGGCGCGATACAGCGCCTCGTCCGCCTGACTGGCCATCATCAGGCTGTCAGAGTCCTCACAGAGTTCGACCACCCCGGCGCTGAAGGTGCACCACAGGTCCTGGGGCTGGGCCGGGTAGTGAATTTCCGCAAACCGCTGGCGGATTTCGTCGAGAACCTGGTGTGCCGCCTCGATATCGGTGTCGGGCATGACGATGGCGAATTCCTCGCCGCCGTAGCGCCCGATGAAGTCGGTCTTGCGCAGGCGTTGCTTGAGAAACAGTGCCAGGCTCTTGATCACGCGATCACCCATGGGGTGGCCGTGGCTGTCGTTGACCCGTTTGAAATGATCGATGTCGAGCATCGCAAAACTCAGCGGCTTGCTCTCGCGGCGCGAGCGGAAGCTGCAGTCTTCGAGCAATTGCAGAATGTGCGTGTGGTTGTACAGCCCGGTGAGGCTGTCGCGCACCATCCGAGCCTTGAGGTTGCGCGCCCGCGCCGCGCGGTTGCGCACGGTGGTGATCAGGTGACGGGGCTTGATCGGCTTGGTCAGGAAGTCATCGCCGCCCTCGCTCATGGCGTCGAGCTGCTTGTCCAGGTCGTCCTCGGCGGACAGGTAAATGATCGGCACGCTGACATAGCGGTCGTTGTGCCGAATTACCTTGGCCAGTTCCGTGCCGGTGCAGGTCGGCATGTACATGTCGAGGATGATCAGGTCGGGCTGGAAGTCCGCCAGTTCGGCCATGGCCTGGATCGGATCGATCAGGGTGCGCGTGACGATCCCGGCGCTGTTGAGCAGGCGCTCGGTATGCAGGGCCTGGGCGCGGGAGTCGTCGATGATCAGCACTTTATAAGGTTCGTACTGCGCGACGCAGGTCAGGACTTCGATTTTCTCCAGCAGGCTCGAGGCTTCGAGGGTGCCGGTCAGGAACTCCTGGCCACCGGCCCGCACTGCGGCCAGGCGAGTCGGAGTGTCGGTTTCGTGCAGGCTGAAGAACAGCAGTGGTAACGGTTCGTCCAGGCCGACCTGGGCTTCGGCGGCCAGTTTCAGGCCAATGCCCGGACCGCTGAAATCCACATCCATGACAATCGCGGCGGGCAGGCGCTCGACCATCGACGAGCGGAAAGCCGCCACGCTGTCGAGGGATTGGGCGCTGAGACCGAAGAACTCGAGCTGCTTGGCCAGGCGCTCGGCACGGTCGTGATCCTGCAGCATCACGTAGATCGGCTTGCGCAGTGGTGGCAGAAACGTTTGATCGAGTTGATCGCCATGGCGCAGGCCGGTGCGCGACAGGCGCTGCATCAGGCGGTTGAGGTCGGTGATCAGCCCGCTGCTCAAGCGACCGCGATTGGCGTCGACCGCTTCGAGCGACTGGCCGATATGGCGTGCCAGCTGGGTGTGTTCCGGTTGTTCGAAACGCTCGGCGAAACGCAGCAGGCGCAGATTGGCCTCGCTTAGCTCCGTCAGATCGGCGAGGGACCACTCAGTGCGTTGCAGGCGCTGCCAGATCTCAAGAATTTGACGTGCCTGGTGAATTACCCGCTGGGCAAAGTGGTGCTTGAGGCGCTCGCGGCTTGGGTCTTCTGGCTCGGTCATATCCTGACTACTAGGTAGGGTGCATGCTGAGGTCGACTGGTGGCTCTATGCTAGCACCTCTTTTCGGTGGGATGAGTGTCGTACGTCAATAATCTGCAACGTGAATGCATTCAGTTTCTGACTTGGCGGTCTGTTACTGCCTGCTCGTTTCCCCCAGGCTCCCGAAAAACGGGGGGTTCAGGAACTTTCCGGCCGCTGTGTACGAAACCTTCGCCGCGTCGACATGCGTTGGCTGTCGGGAAATTCTGATTTTTCATCGGGCTGATTCAAACGCTTTTTGGCGCTGACAGGCTTCAGGGAAACCCTTAGATGCCGTGACGGTCATGAGCCAGTGTTTCAAGGATCAACCCTGCGATCAGCAACGCCTGATCCAGCCAGGCCAGCTAGAGTTCACGGGTATGACGCGGCACTGTTTTTTTCGGATCACCCGACGACGGGTGCCGGGCCAAGGCACGTTGTTGTATGGTTGTGGTCGAAACGATGAACTCAAGTGATTGAAAGGATATCGCCATGCTGGACTGGAAGAACCGCGCGGGCAGCGCGCCTGAACGACCTGCTGAACCGAAGTCGGCTACCCGCAGTTACGTCGGTGGCCTGTTGTTCAGCCGGGCGCTGGCCACGTTGATCGGTCTCTACCTGCTTGTGACCATTGCGCTGGGCTGGTACTGGAGCCAGGAGCCGGCGCTGTTCCCGGTTCAACAGAATGCCCAGCTGGCCGCCGAGAAAGAAGGCAAGCAGATGGTCATCGGCTACACCACGGTGGAAACCCTCAAGACGGTCGCCGATACCCTGCTCACCAAACCGGGTGGCTATATCTCCAACGACCGCTTCCCGCCGGGCCTGTGGATGGATAACACGCCGAGCTGGGAGTACGGCGTGCTGGTCCAGGTGCGCGACCTGACGCGTGCCCTGCGCAAGGATTTTGCCCGCTCGCAATCGCAGTCCGCCGAAGACGCCGATCTGGCCAAGGCCGAGCCGCGTTTCAACTTCGACAACAGAAGCTGGGTGTTGCCCTCCAGTGAATCCGAGTACCAGGAAGGCATCGCTTCCCTGAGTCGCTATCAGGCGCGCCTGTCCGACCCGCAGCAGAAAAACGCGCTGTTCTACGCCCGTGCCGACAACCTGAACAACTGGCTGGGCGATGTCGGCACGCGCCTGGGCTCGCTGTCGCAACGCCTGTCGGCCAGCGTCGGTCGGGTCAAGTTGAATACTGCGCTGAAGACTGAAGTGGTCGCGCCGGGCGAGGTGCCGCAGGTCGACGAAGAAATCGTCGAAACCCCGTGGATGCAGATCGACAACGTGTTCTACGAGGCGCGCGGCCAGGCGTGGGCGCTGTCCCATCTGTTGCGGGCCATTGAGGTCGATTTCGCCGATGTGCTGGCGAAAAAGAACGCAACGGTCAGCGTGCGCCAGATCATTCGTGAGCTGGAAGCTTCGCAGGAGCCGGTGTGGAGCCCGATGATCCTCAACGGCAGTGGCTTTGGCGTGCTGGCCAACCATTCGCTGGTCATGGCCAACTACATTTCCCGGGCCAACGCGGCGGTGATCGATTTGCGTCAACTGCTCAATCAGGGCTGAGTCATGGTCGATAACGCAAGGGAGGCCGCCCATCGCGCGGCTTCCGATGCCGAACAGATCGCCTGGGTCGACGAGCAGGACAACCTGCTCGGCGCCCTGGTCCGCTCCGACCTGCGCGAGCGCGGTCTGATCGGGCGCGGCACCTACATCATGCTGTTCAACTCCGCCGGGGACCTCTGTGTGCATCGGCGCACCTTGAGCAAGGCGATCTATCCGGGTTACTGGGATGTGGCGGCGGGGGGCATGGTGCTCGCCAGCGAAACCTACGCCGAATCGGCCGCCCGGGAGCTGGAAGAAGAGTTGGGGGTGAGCGGGGTGGAGCTGACGGCCCACGATCACTTCTTCTTTGAAGACACGGGTAACCGGCTCTGGTGTTCGGCCTTTTCCGCGGTGTGGGACGGCCCCTTGGTCCTGCAACCCGAGGAAGTGCTGGAAGCCCGCTTTATCCCGATTGATCAGGTCATGCTGGAAATCCAGCAAAAGCCTTACTGCCCGGACTCTTTGGCAGCCTTGAAGCGCTATCTGCGGGCTCATCGGGACGACGTCGCAAAAGAGGCATAAATTGGCGCCGATTGGCTCTTAGCAATCGGCGTTTTTGCCGTTACACTGCGCGACCTTTTCAAACTGTGACGGCGTGGGTTTTTGCTGTTTCTGTTTTGCAGGCGCGAGCCAGCTCGTTCCTGCAGCAGTCCAGCCGTTTCAGTAGCGCTGCCCCTGCCTGAGTGGGGCTTCGCGGTCGATAGCCTTGTCCAGGGCTGCGACCAGTCTTTGTCCTCCCATAGAGGATTGCCGGTGGCCAAAAAAGCCGCATCCTTCGCCGCCCTAGGTGGCCTGGTATTCTCCACCGACGCAGGTCGTCATTGCCCGGAATGCAGTCAACCGGTGGACGCCTGCATCTGCAAACAGACCGTTATCCCGGCCGGCGACGGCATCGCTCGCGTGCGTCGCGAAAGCAAGGGCCGTGGCGGCAAGACGGTGACCACCATCACCGGCGTGCCACTGGCCGAAGACGCGCTCAAGGAACTGGCCACCACGTTGAAGAAACGCTGTGGCACCGGTGGGGCGTTGAAGGACGGTGTCATTGAAATCCAGGGGGATCATGTCGAGCTGTTGTTGGGCGAACTGATCAAGCTCGGTTTCAAGGCGAAGAAGTCTGGCGGCTAGCAGCCTCTGTGAAGACCACCTGTGGCTTGATCCAGTCCCGAGATCCTCTGGTCTGACGTCGTCACCATGGTTTTCACAGAGCCTGTTCCTGACCGGCTTCTAAACTCGTTGCGGTCGACGGGGTCTACCCCTTCGTTGACGAACCGTCATTTTCATCCTTTAGACTGCGCCGGCCTGAATCCAGGCGACGCTCTATGACTTCTTTATAGGGGACTTCAATGTCCGTACGACGCACACGCAAAGACGATGGCAGCCAATGGACAGTTGCGGACAGCCGCAGTGTTTACGGGATTCGCCATTGGGGGGCCGGGTATTTCGCGATCAATGACGCCGGTCGCGTCGAGGTTCGTCCGAACGGCCCCGACAGTTCGCCTATCGACCTGTTCGAGCAAGTCGACCAGCTGCGCCAGAGCGGCCTGTCCTTGCCGTTGCTGGTGCGTTTCCCGGATATCCTGCAAGACCGCGTGCGTCAGTTGACCGGCGCGTTCGACGCCAACATCGCGCGCCTGGAATACCAGAGCAAGTACACCGCGCTGTATCCGATCAAGGTCAACCAGCAGGAAGCGGTGATCGAGAACATCATCGCCACGCAGAATGTGTCGATCGGTCTCGAGGCGGGCTCCAAGCCGGAACTGCTGGCCGTGCTGGCCCTGGCACCGAAGGGCGGCACCATCGTCTGCAACGGTTACAAGGATCGCGAATTCATTCGTCTGGCGCTGATGGGCCAGAAGCTTGGGCACAACGTATTCATCGTGATCGAGAAAGAATCCGAAGTGGGGCTGGTGATCGAGGAAGCCGCGTCGCTGAAGGTCAAGCCACAGGTCGGCCTGCGGGTGCGCCTGTCGTCCCTGGCGTCGTCGAAGTGGGCGGACACCGGTGGCGAGAAATCCAAGTTCGGTCTGTCGGCGGCGCAGTTGCTGTCGGTGGTCGAGCGTTTCCGCGCGGCCGGCCTGGACCAGGGCATTCGCCTGCTGCATTTCCACATGGGTTCGCAGATCGCCAACCTGGCGGACTACCAGCACGGTTTCAAGGAAGCGATCCGTTACTACGGTGAGCTGCGCAACCTCGGCCTGCCGGTGGATCACATCGACGTCGGCGGCGGTTTGGGCGTGGACTACGACGGCACACACTCGCGCAACGCCAGCTCGATCAACTACGACATGGACGATTACGCCGGTGTGGTGGTCGGCATGCTCAAGGAATTCTGCGACGCGCAGAGCCTGCCGCATCCGAACATTTTCTCCGAGAGCGGTCGTTCCCTGACCGCGCACCACGCCATGCTGGTGGTGCAGGTCACTGACGTCGAGAAACACAACGACGACGTGCCGCAGATCGAGAACAAGGAAGCACTGCCGGAAACCGTGCAGTGGCTGGTCGACCTGCTCGGCCCGACCGATATCGAAATGGTCACCGAAACCTACTGGCGTGCCACGCACTACATGAGCGACGTGGCCGCCCAGTATGCCGACGGCAAACTGACCCTGGCGGAAAAAGCCCTGGCCGAACAATGCTACTTCGCGGTGTGCCGTCGCCTGCACAACTCGCTGAAGGCGCGCCAGCGTTCCCACCGTCAGGTGCTCGACGAACTCAATGACAAGCTGGCCGACAAGTACATCTGCAACTTCTCGGTGTTCCAGAGCCTGCCGGACACCTGGGCCATCGGCCAGGTGTTGCCGATCCTGCCGCTGCACCGTCTCGACGAAGAGCCGCTGCGTCGTGCCGTGCTGCAGGACCTGACCTGTGACTCGGACGGCAAGATCAAGCAGTACGTCGACGAGCAGAGCATCGAAACCAGCCTGCCGGTGCACGCACTGAAGGACGGTGAAGACTACCTGCTGGGCATCTTCCTGGTCGGGGCCTATCAGGAAATTCTCGGCGACATGCACAACCTGTTCGGTGACACCGACTCGGTGAACATCTACCAGAATGCCGATGGCAGTGTGTACCACGCGGGTATCGAAACCCACGACACCATCGAAGACATGCTGCGTTACGTGCACTTGTCGCCGGAAGAACTGATGACTCATTACCGCGACAAGTGCGCCAGCGCCCGTATCTCGGCCGCCGAGCGTACCCAGTTCCTTGACGCCCTGCGTCTGGGCCTGACCCGTTCGTCTTACCTGTCGTCCTGACGTCAGTCCACGCCAGGCTGTCTGAAAATGTACCGCTTGCTGCGGGAATTTCAGATGGCCTGGGTGCGGCGTTTCTCCATTTTTCCGGGAAGTTGCTCCGACTTCCGGCCATCAAAGTCATATGGTCTTCTTTTCGCGTAGGCCATTTCCTAAGTTGTACTTCAGCACTCTACTCGGCCATGTCTCTCGGCGAGAATCCCCGGCCGCCCCTCCTGTAGAGAATCGCCGATGTTCGATCCAGTCAACGAGCCCTCATTTCGTCTGGATATAGCCGGTCTGCCTGAGCCTTTTGAAGTCCTGGCCTTTACCGGTAGAGAAGCGATCAGCGAGCCCTTTGCGTTCGACGTGGATCTGCTGATCGAAGACCCGGCGCTTGACCTCGCCAGTTTGCTGTATCGACCGGCCGCGTTGCATATCGGACCCCAGAACCGAGCGATACAAGGCCAATTGCACGAACTGGTCCAGCGTGACCATGGCACCAGCGCCCGGCTCTGCCAGGTGCGACTGGGGCCGAAGCTGGCGTGTCTTGACCAGCGCTTGAGCCAGCGGATTTTCAATGCGCTGTCGGTGCCAGAGATCCTCGATCAGGTGCTCAGAGAGCATGGCATCGTCGGCAGGGACCGGCGCTTCGAGTTGGAAGGCGATTACCCGCCGCTGGATTTCTGTACCCAATATCGGGAGTCGGATTTGCAGTTTCTTCATCGCCTCTGCGCCCAGGCATCACTGCATTACCACTTCGAGCATCAGGAGCGTGGGCACTGCCTGGTGTTTGGTGATGGTCACGGGCATTTCCGTGCAGGCGCGCGTGCCCCGTTTCGGGTCGATGGCGAGCGTCCGGGCGTGCGCCAGTTTCAACTTCAGGCGGGTCAGTGCCAGGCACCCGGTGCTGAAGGTCGCAGCGATCTGTCGGCGTTGCGCAGCGGGTATTCGATGGCGTTGACCGGTCATCCGGTCGCCGAGTGGAACCGGCGGTGGCTGCTGACCCACGTAGAACACCAGGGCCGCCAGGATCCCGTCGAACCCTACACGAACCAGATTCGCGCCGTGCCCTGGCCGGCCCCCTTCGACCCGCCACGAGCTCCCGTGAAACCGCGGATGCACAGTCTGCAACGGGCCTGGGTGGTGGAAGTCGAGGAGCTTCGGCCGGATCCGTCCCGACCGGTCGCCGTCCAGTTCGACTGGCTCTATCAAGGCGAAGGTGCCAGCCCCAGCCATTGCTGGTTGCCGCTGGCCGGCGAACTGCAAGGCTCGAATGCCTTCGGTGAAGGCACCGAAGTGGTGGTGAGCTTCATCGAGGGCGATCCGGACCAGCCAATGATCTGCGGTTTTCTGCCCACGCCGGCGGCGGTTGAAGAGCTCGGGGTGATGCCGGTGTCATTGGCGGGGCCGGCCGGTGAAGGCATGCTGGAACAGCTGCGCTCGGGCGAGCCCTTGGTGGTGTTGTGCCTGATGCCCGGTGGCGGCAGTTTCAGCCATTGCTGCGAGGTGTTGTGCACCTGTCGGGCGCTGACCCGGTCTGGCCAGAGCGGTGTGGCATGATCGGTGCGACTGCGCAATGGCTGTTGCTGGATGTACCGAGTGTTCCCCAGGCGCGGGCGCTGTTGCAAAAGGCGTTGCCTCTGGACCGCTGGCTCTGGTTGTTCGAGGGCACGCAATGGCACACGTTGCGTGAGCACGGCCCGGCGCTGATCGATCTGCGCCAGTGCCCGGCGCTGGCGCAGGCGTGCTACAGCCAGGCGCAGGTCTGCCGTGGCCTGCTTATCGTCAGCGAGGCACCACCCACTCGATTGCTCGAGCATTTGCGGCGCATGCTCACCGTCACGCTGGGGCTGCACCACCGAGCCCTGCTGAGTTACTACAACCCGAACACGGCCAGTTATTTTTTTGATGCCTGCGATGCCCGGGAGCTGAGTCGATGGTTGGGCCCGATCAGCCAGTTGCATTGGTTCGGCGGGACCTGGGCCGACCGGGCGTTTGGCAGCCAGGGGTGGCAGCAGTTGCTCAACCCGGCGCTGGCCGTGCGTCCTTTGGCCGTCGAAGAAAGCCTCAGCCTGCGTCAGCGGGAGAAGCTGCAGGTCTGCCTGCTGGAGCAGCATGCCTGGCGCTGGAGCCAATCCACCGGGACCGACTACCAGCGTCTGTGGGCATACCTGCAGGAAGGGCTGGCGCTGGGGTTCAGCGATCGGCCGGTGCTCGATGGCTGGTTATGGCTGCGCCTGCAGCATCCGACAGCCCCGCTGGTATTGCCGCTGGAGGGGCTGACGCAACAGGAGCGCCTGGACAGCCTGAGCCAGCGCTGGCAGGACGACCAGGCTCAATGACTTCGCCCGGCGAACCAGCGATCGTGCTTGCGCAACGACCAGGCGATGGCGCCGAGGGTCAGGCTGCGCAGCACCATGAACAGCAGGAACGCGATCCACAGGCCATGGTTGCCCAGGCCTCGCAGGGCCCAGGCAAACGGCAGGATCAGCAACACCGCCAACAGCATGCCGTTGCGCATTTCCCGGGCTCGGGTGGCACCGATGAACAGGCCGTCGAGCACGTAGCTCCAGACCGCGATCAACGGCAGGGCAGCCAGGTAGGGCAGGTAGATGAAGGCTGTATCGCGCACGCTCTGGATATCGGTCTGCATCTCGATGAACAGGTGCCCGGCGAACAGGAACAGCGTGGCAAATCCCGAACTGGCCAGCAGCGACCAGCCGCAGGCCACGACCAGTGAGCGGCGCAGGGCGTCACGATCGCGCGCGCCGATCGCATGCCCGCACAGCGCTTCAACGGCGTGGGCCAGGCCATCGAGCGCGTGGGCGGTCAGCAGCAAGCCGTTGAGCAGCAGGGCGTTGGCGGCAACAGTGGCGTCACCCAGCCGCGTGCCTTGTACGGTGATCAGCATGAACACCAGTTGCAGCAACAGGCTGCGGATGAAGATGTCGCGGTTGACGGCCAGCAGCGGGCGCCAACTCCCCCACAGCGTCAGGGCGGCCCAGGCGATCTGGCCGGGGTAGGCGCGCAGGGCTTTGCGCGTCAGCAGCAGGCCGATCAGGGCACCGGTCCATTCGGCGATCACCGAGGCCCGGGCCGAACCGGCCACGCCCCAGTCCAGTCCGAGGACAAACCACAGGTTCAGGGCAATGTTCACCAGGTTGGTGCCCAGCAGGATCGCCAGCGGCGCCCGGGCGTTCTGGGTGCCGAGGAACCAGCCGACCAACGCGTAGCTGGCCAGCGCGGCCGGCAGACCGAACAGGCGCGTGTGGAAAAACTCCCGGGCCATCTGGTCCAGTTCCGCCGAGGGCTGCATGAAGTGCAGGGCGATACCGCTCAGCGGAACGCCCAGCGCACCCAATACGACGGCCAGCGCCATGGCCAGCAACAGCCCCTGTAACAGGATCTGGCGCAGCGCCGTACCATCGGCACGGCCGGCGGCCTGGGCGGCAAATCCGGTGGAGCCCATGCGCAGGAAGCTCATGGCCCAGGCCAGAAAACTGTAGAGGCTGGCCCCGACCGCGACAGCGCCCAACTGATGGGCGTGGGGCAAGTGGCCGATGACCGTGCTGTCGACCAGTGCCACCAGCGGCACGGAAATGTTCGAGAGAATCATGGGGGCGGCGAGCGCCCAGACCCGGCGATGGGTGGGGCGGTCGCGCCAGTCGGCGATCAGGTTGGACATGCAGGCTCCTTGCAGAGCCGGCATTGTAGCGATTCATCCGGTGTCCGCATCGATCCGTTGCAAGGGGCGGTGTCAGTGAATGATCCAGCTCAGCAACCACAGCCCCAGCAGCAGCCAGATGATGCCCATGATGATCGATGCATTCATGAACGCCCGGATCGCTGACCACAACAGCATGAGGCCGACAATCAAGGCAATGATGCTGACGATCGACGTGTCCATGCCCAGCGTGCGGGACAACCCTTCGACGAAATTGCTTCCTGCGTTGCTCAGCAGATTGAACAGGCCGCTCAAGCCGTCAACGATAAAGCGGATGACCGAACCGAGTGCCTGGCCGAGCCATTCGAAAAAGCTTTCTACCTGCATGTCATTAACGTCCTGATGTCAGTGGTTGAGCCTTGGGCCACGGATGGGCGCGGCGAGTTCCGTAGCCGGATCGATTGAGTATGGCGCAACAAACTTGCCTTCAGGGGGTTATCCCCCCGAAGCTATACGCCTTCAGGAGAGCCCGATGAACCTTGTTGAACTGACCGAACGCCTGCATGCCATCCGTGACCGCAATGACTGGCGGCAATTTCACAGCCCGAAGAACCTGGCCATGGCCGCGAGCGTGGAAATGTCCGAACTGGTGGAGATCTTCCAGTGGCTGAGCGAAGACCAGTCGCGCCAGCTGCCGGCGGATCAACTGGCCCACGCCGGGCAGGAAGTTGGCGACATCGTGTTGTATCTCCTGCTGCTGTGCAGCGAGCTGGGGTTGGACATGAACGAAGTGGTGCGCAGCAAGCTTGCCGACAGTGAGCGGAGGTTCAGCTGATGAGCGACCGTCATTTCGATCAACTGGCGACCCGCTTCGCCGAGAAAATCTACGGCGGGGCCAAGGGGGCGATCCGCCTGGCGGTGTTGCAGGCCGACCTGGCCGAGGCCTTGCCGGATCGACCGTTGCGGGTGCTCGACATCGGCGCGGGCCTGGGCCACATGTCATTGTGGCTGGCCCAGCGTGGTCATGAGGTCACGCTGGCCGAACCTGCCGAACCGATGCTCGAAGGCGCTCGCCAGCGATTCGCCGAGGCCGGGCAGGCCGCGACATTCATTCAGGCGCCCTGGCAGGACCTGCTCGGCCAGCTCACCGAACCCTACGACCTGGTGCTGTGCCACGCCGTGCTGGAGTGGCTGGCCGAACCCCATGCGATTTTGCCGGTGCTGCATCAGTTGACGCGACAGGGCGGCTGGCTGTCCCTGGCTTTTTACAATCGAGATGCGCTGATCTACCGCAACCTGCTCAAGGGCCACTTCCGCAAAATGCGCAAGAACGACATGGCCGGCGAAAAGCAGAGCCTGACCCCGCAACAACCTCTTGATCCGCGTGAACTGGCGGCGCAACTTGAAGGCCTGTGGCAGGTCGAAACACAGAGCGGGGTCAGGGTTTTCCACGACTACATGCCCGTGGAGTTCCAGGCCCGTGCCGAATTGGTCGACGTGCTGGAAATGGAACTGGCCCATCGACGTCACCCGAGCTTTGCCGGGCTTGGGCGTTACCTGCACTGGATGTGTCGGCCGATCTGATCGGAGTGCGAAATGAAAAGTCGTTCAGGGTTACTGGTGATCTGCCTGGGCCTGGCCGCCTGCCAGGGCAGCAATCCGTATGTGGCGAGTTCGAAGCCTTTGCCGCCGGCGCCGCCACAAGCGGCCACGACGTTCGACCGCAGCGCCTACCCGGCCGCGCCTCGAGACTACGGCCGTTATCGCAGCTGGGCCTGGCTCAATGGCACGCTGCCACCGGGCACGGCGTGGGCCGACTCGGCACAGGTCGCCGAGGCCGTGAGCAATGCCCTGGATCAGCGTGGTCTGCGGCCGCTGCATGACAATCGCCCGGCGGACCTGTTCGTCAGTGCCAATCTGCACCTGGAAACCCGTCTGCGCCAGTATCGGGACGACTATGGTTATTACGGCGGCGGGTATGGTGGCTACAACCGTTACGGCAGCGGTTATGGCCTGTACAACACGGTACCGATCGTGCGGACTTACTCGGAACAGGTCGTGGTGGTGCAGGTGAACCTGTTCGATGCGCAAAACGGTCAGCCGGTGTGGAGCGCCAGTGCCGAAACCAGCAGCAAGAGTAGCCAGAGCGCGCAAGCCGATGCCATTCGGGAGGCTGTGGAAAAAGCCATGTCGGCGTATCCTCCCAGTTAGCTTCTGCAATAAGAAGCATTGCGCAGGTTCATGTCTTCAACCGGAGAATCATCATGTTCCGCCGTCTCGTTCTACTGGTCATGGCCGTACTCCTGAGTGCCTGTGCCGCCAACCAGGTCAATCATGACTTCGATGCCAGCCGCGATTTTGCCGCCTATCGCAGCTGGAGCTGGAAAGACCCCGTCCTGCAATACCGTCCCGATGACCCTCGGATCAAGAGCGACCTGACTGAACAGCGCATCCGCCAGGCGGTCACCGAGCAACTGGACCAGCGCGGCTTGCGCCCGGCGGCGGCAGGCAGCAAGGGTGATGTGTGGGTGCAGACCTATCTGATCGTCGAGGACCGACAACAACAGGTCACCACCAACTATGGCGGCGCCTGGGGCAATCCATGGAATGGCTACTGGGGCGGTCCGATGTACAACGAGACCCGCAACATTTCCTACAAGGTGGCGACCATCCAGGTCGACCTGCTCGACGGCAAGGACGGCAAACTGGTGTGGCGCGGCAGTGACGAACAGATCCTCAGCCGGACACCGAACCCTTCGGATCGCAGCACGGCGATCCAGGATACCGTCAGGAAAATCCTCGCCAACTACCCGCCGCGCTGAACCCAGCCATGAAAAACGCTGGGAGCGAGCCCGCTCCCGGCGTTTTGGCCTGCCTCGAGGTTGTGAAATTAATGACAGCCTTGACTCTGCGACGGACGGTGCAGGCCCGATCGTGACGCTGACTCGATGTCAGGTTCGGTTAGTGCGCACTGGCCACCACTCGCGCCAAAAGTCTGTCTTCATACACGTCAAAGACTTAAAGGTGTGCTCGATTTGTCGGGCTGAAAGTGTCAAACAAGCGGCGATCGGTGCGCTTTGTGCAGCCGCTCTGTTCCGGCGTTTTGAAGTGGATCCAATCGCCGGGCGGTGTATGACAGAGTCGGCAAGTGCGACTACTTTCAAGACAGTAGTTGTACAACCAGTGACGGGTAGTACAGAAAAGGTCAGGCTTTGACCCGGAAAGGAGCTGCAATTGAATAAGTCGGTGTCACCGGTAAAAGTCCTCGTCGTCGATGATCAGCCGTTGATTGTTGAGATGGTCTGCGAATTTCTGGAGGGCAGTGGTTATCGCTGTGTGCCTTGTGAGTCGAGCCAGGAAGCGGTCGAACGTTTCAGCGAGGACGTGGACGTCGGCCTGGTGCTCTGTGATTTGTACATGCCGGGGCTGGACGGGATTGAGCTGGTGCAAGAGCTGCAACGGTTATCCGGCAAACACCGGGTTTTCGAGGCCATCATGCTCACCGGTCACGCGGAGAAGCAGGACCTGATCAAGGCCTTGCGGGCCGGGATTGCCGATTACTACCAGAAACCGGTCAACCTGGCCGAAATGCTCGAAGGGATTCAGCGTCAGGAAAGGGTCCTGCAGGAGCGACAAAAAAATGTGCAGTTGGGGCAGTTGAGCCAGAAGCTGCAGTACCTGTCCGCCTCGATCGATGACTTGTATCAGGACCTGGACAAGATCCGCCACAGCCCACAGTTGCCGGAGGAGGTCGAGGGGGATGCCGGCGACACGGAGGGGGCGGAGATCCCGGCCATCTTCAACCAGTTATCACCCAGGCAGCTGGATGTGGCGCGGCTGGTCGGCAAAGGGCAGACCAACTATCAGATTGCCTGTGAGCTGGGCATTACCGAGAACACCGTGAAGTTGTATGTGTCGCAAGTGTTGCGGCTGACGCACATGCACAACCGGACGCAACTGGCCCTGGCGCTGTCGCCGAGCCGTTCGGGCACGCGCCAGCGGGACACCACGCACTGATCCGACCCCGGTCCCTGTGGAAGCGAGCAGGCTCGCCCCTTCAGGGACAAGCCCCGTCACAGCTGATAACTGAAACTGATGCTGTACCTCGGTTTGCGATTGAACGTATCCAGGGCTTTTTCCGACATCGGTTTGGCTGCCTCGAGCGCAATGTTGTAGTACTTGGCATCACCAAAGCGCACACCCAACGCCGCCGATGAGAGGTCGTTGCCCTTGACCGGCAATTGGTTGAACCAGGTCCTGGCGCGGTCCAGCACCATGTACGGCTGCACAATCCTCAGCCAGTTCGCGTCGCGGTTGAAACTGTAGTTCAACTCGTAGGCCACCCCCCAACCCTTGTCGCCGGATGCCTGGTCGTCGGGGTAGCCACGACCGAAGTTCTGCCCGCCGAACACGGCGCGCTCGCTCTCGGGCAAGCTATCGTCGCTCCAGTACAAGGCGGCGGACACCACACCCTGCCAGTTGTCGAAAAACTTGTCGCTTTGCACCCCCGACAGGCGAACACGGAAGAAGTCCAGGTCCAGGGCGGTGTCGTTGGTGCGCGCGCCCATGCCGTTGATGCCCTGATACAGGCCGCCGCTGAGAATCCGCAAGCGGGTCTGATCGGCCTTGCGCCAGTCGCTTTCCACGGCGACGGCGCGAATGTCGCTGCGTTGCTCCAGGCTCAGCGGCAGGCCGACCACCTGGTAGCGGGTCCTGTCGTTGACCGCATACAGCCGCGCGCCGGCGCTGAGCATCTCGTTGGGGCCGGCAATCAGCGGATGGCTGAAGCCGAGTGAGTAACGGTCGTTTTCCCGGTGCGGCTTGAGCTCCAGCCCGTTGTCCAACGGCACCCGGGTGCCGGGGTCCGCGCGATATCGCGAAGCGGAGAACGCCAGTTGCGTGCCTTCGGCATTGAGGAACTGGTTGTAGTCGAGGCGATAGTAATGCTCGGCGTCATCGCCCGGTGGGAAAAGCCCGCTGAGGCTCAGCTGTTCGCCCATGGCCGTGTGTGAGTTGCTGCTGACGCCGAGCAGCGCCTGGGTGCCGTTGCGGTTGTCCTCGGTGGCGTTCAGGCTGCTGGTGAAGGGCTTGCGGCTGGCCTGCACGGCGAGGTACGCCGCACCGTCGGTGGTGCCCGGCGGCGGCACCTGGGCCTGCAGTGTCACCCCGGGAATGCGGCTCATCAGCGTGGTGTAGCGCTCGAAGGTCTTGCGCGTCAGCGGCCGTTCCGCCTGGAGTCTGGCCACCAGTTTGTCCAGCAGCCCCTTGACCCGTCCGACGTCGCCCTGCAACTGGTAATCCTTGATGTAGCCCTCCACCAGCACCACCCGTGCCACGCCATTGTCGAAGGGTTGTTGGGGCAGGAAGGCATAGGACAGCAGGTAGCCGTCCTGTTGATAACGGCGGGTGATGCTGCGGGTCGCCTCGATCAGCTCGGCGACGCTGCTTTCACGGCCTAGCAACGGTTGATAAAGCGCCGCCAGTTCGCTGAGCGGGTAGATCGTGCCGCCCTCGATCTGCACGGTCCGGAGGGTGAGCCGGGTGCCCATCAGCAAGGGTTGGGCCTGCGTTGCACCGGGTTCCGGCACCTGCAAGGGCGCGGCGGTCGGGCGGTAGGCGTCGGCGGGCAGGTTGGGGACGGGGAGGTTGCGAATCGTGTCGTTGCTGTTGAGAAAGCTGGGAAGCGTGTCTGCGAGGGTGCAGGAGCTGACGGTGAGCAGTAGCAATGACGCCATGACGCGCATAAGACATTCCCTGTTCTATTCGCTGCGGGGTTGATGTCCGGGAATGACGACGCAAGACTGGTGGTGAGTCTTGCGCCGTCAATCAGGATGGGCGCTATCGTTGAGCAGCCGGATGCCAACTAGCGTTTATTGCCCAGCCCTCCGAGCAGACCGCCGCCGCCCGTGCCGCCGTTGACCAACCCGCCCGCGGCAGTGACGGTGTTGCCCAACGAGGTCACGGTGTTGCCCAGCGAGGTGCTGACTGGGTTGGCATTGCCGGCGGCAATCGCACCGCCAAGGTTGGCGACTGCACCACCGGCCTGGCCGGTCAGGCTGGCGACCGGACTGCCGAGGCCGGTGGCGGCGCCGACATTCTGAGTCACGCCGCCGACGGCGCCCACTACCGGGCTCAGCGCTGTGCCGAGGTTGCTGCCGACGCTGGCCAGCGGTGCCGTCGGCCCGAGGTTGGCAACACCGGAACCGCCCAGTGCGCCGCCGACACTGGCAACGAGGTTGCCGCCCGCGACCGCGTTACCGCCCGCTGCGTTGATCACGGTATTGCCGCCGTTGAGGCCTTGGCCAATATTGACCACGGCGCCGCCCACGGTTTCCAGCAAGCCATTGCCGCCCGCGCCTGAACCGCTGCCATTGGCGACCAGGCCGCCGGCCTTGCCAACTGCCGTGCCAGTATTGCTCAGCGCGTTACCCAGGGTGTTGGTCACAGGATTGCCCTTGCCGGCATCGGTGACCTTGTCACCCACGCCATCGACGGTATCCCCCACTTTCTTGATCACACCCTTGAGCGGCTCGCCCAGCCCGGTGGCGTCGCCGACCTTATCGGTGGTGTTTTCCACCATGGCAATGACCGGTACCAGTGCATCCCCGGTTTCCTGGGTGACTGAACCCAGGGGACCCGTGGTGGTGGCTGTGCTCAGGGTGTCGCCGAGCATCGTGACTTTCTGGCCGACGCCATCGAGCACCGGCGCGACGCGAGTCACGACGCCACCGACGACCGGGATGCGGGCGGTGGCCGTGTCGAGTTTGCCACTGACGTCGGAAACGCCATTGCCGACATCCTGTACCACGCCGCCCACCGCCGAGGCGGTGACGCCGAGGCCGTTCGGATCCGTGCCGAGCTTGCCGACACCGTTGGCCAGGCCGTCACCCAGGGTGGTCACCACATTGCCCGCCGTGTTGGCCACGCTTTGCACCACGCCGCCGGCCACTGGAACCGAGCCCAGGGAGTCGCCGATCTGGCCCACGCCATCGCCGAGGCCGCTGACGGTGGTGCCCACATCCTGAACCAGCGTGGTGGTCACCAGTGGCGTCGCCGTTGGCGGGGTCGTGCCACCGCCGCCAGTTCCACCGCCGCCACCCGAACCGCCGCCCGAGCCATCGCTGCCACCACCACCGCCCGCGCCGGCATTGGCCGAGCTGTCGGGTGAGCTGCTGCCGGAACTGCTGTGATGACCGCCACCGCCACTGCTGCAACCGCCCAGGCCCAGGGACAGGATCAGTGCCAGAGCCGTTGCCGATTTACACCACGCTGGATTTTTCATGGAGAGATTCCTTGCACCTGTAACAACGCCGTGGTTTCGATAGCTCGCCGTGACTGCCGGCGATGCTGCCTTCGTCCGTTGTTTACATAAAAGGCGCAAGCGCTCTGGGGCGCCATTCTCCAATTGGTATTAACACCTTGGATAATGACGTGGGGAGAGGGGGCCGGTGCTGATCGTTCCCACTCGGAGCGTGGAAACGATCAAGGATCGGGGGCCTGAAACGTCAGGCGATCGGTCGCCAATGCCCCACCATGTGCTCAAGATCGCCGGCACCCATAAGCTGAAAATCGCCGCTGGACCCGGCTGCACTGGCGAGCAGGAAGACCTCGCTGGGCAGCCTCACCGGTTTACGAAACTGCACCGCGATTTCGATATTTGCCGTCGGCAAATGCTCGGCCAGCGCCGCAAGGGTGCGAGCCTTGATCCACAACCCGTGGGCGATGGCCGTGGGGAAGCCGAACAGTTTCGCGCTCGCGGCACTGAGGTGAATCGGGTTGTAGTCGCCGGACACTTTGGCGTATTGCCGACCGATGTCCGTGGGGGCTTTCCAGCGAGTCACTTCGCTTTGCGCCTGTGAGGTCGTCCATTCGTCCTCGACCGGCTCACCCTCGAGCTTCACCCCGCGACAGAGCATCCGGCTCTGCGCCTCCCACAGGGGCCCCAACTGATCGTCCAGTGTCGTCAGCAGATCGAACGTCGCGCCCTTGGCGTGGGGTTGCAGGTTCTCCACTCGTACGCCGATCCTCACGCGGTTCACCCCTCCCAGGGGGCGCAATACGCTTATCCGGTTGCTCAGGTGAATCAGTCCCAGCAGCGGAAACGGAAAGGCCTTGGCCGTGAGCAATTGCATCTGCAATGCAAACGCCAGGATGTGTGGATAGGTGGGCGGCAGCAGTCCATTGTCGGCGAAGCCGCACACGGAACGGTAGGCGGCCAGGCGTTTGGCATCGACGTCGACCCAGCAACGTAAACCGGTGTCGGGTAATGTGCTGCCCGTGATCTTGCGTCGTGTCGCGGCCCGCGCATACAACCCTGGCAAGCCAGGTTCGCGGTCGAGGGTGTGCCAGTCGGTGATCATATCGTCAGGCCCCCAGAACGCTTTGGCCGCAGACCCGCAGTGCCTGACCGGTGAATGCGCCGGTACCCGGTTGCGCCAGCCAGGCCACCGCTTCGGCCACGTCCTGCGGCAAGCCACCCTGGCCCAACGAACTCATGCGCCGACCCGCCTCACGCAAGCCGAACGGAATGTGCGCGGTCATCTGCGTCTCGATGAAGCCGGGGGCCACCGCATTGATGCTGATTCCACGCTCATTGAGCTGCGGTGCCCAGGCTTCGGCCAGGCCGATCAATCCGGCCTTGCTCGCCGCGTAGTTGGTCTGGCCGCGATTGCCGGCGATGCCACTGATCGACGCCAGCAGAATCACCCGGCCGTTGTCGCGCAAGGTGCCGCTGTCGAGCAGGGCCCGGGTCAGCACTTGTGGCGCGTTGAGATTGACCGCAAGCACTGCGTCCCAGAATTCCGGGGTCATGTTGGCCAGGGTTTTGTCCCGAGTGATGCCGGCGTTGTGCACTACGATATCGATCCCGTCAGGCAGGTGTTCGATCAACTGCGCAGCGGCGTCCTCGGCGCAGATGTCCAGGGTAATGCCGCGCCCACCGAGGCGTGCGGCCAGCGCTTCGAGATCGGTTTTGGCCGCTGGCACATCGAGCACAATGACCTGGGCACCGTCACGGGCCAGGGTTTCGGCGATGGCCGCACCAATACCCCGCGCCGCGCCGGTGACCAGTGCCTTGCGGCCCGCCAATGGCCGCGTCCAGTCCGTCACTGGCGTGTCGCAGGCGTCGAGGCGGATCACCTGTCCGGACACGAAGGCGCTTTTGGGCGAGAGGAAAAACCGCAACGGCCCTTCCAGTTGGTCCTCGGCGCCTGCGCCGACATGAATCAGCTGCAGGGTGCCGCCGCTGCGCAGTTCCTTGGCCAGCGAACGGCTGAAGCCTTCGATGGCACGTTGCGCGCTGGCGGCGAAGGGATCACTCAAGTCCTGCGGCGCGCGCCCGAGAATCACCAGGTGCGCGCTGTGATCGAGGTTTTTCATCAACGGCTGAAAGAACTCGCGCAACTGCTTCAGCGCATCGGTGTGCACCAGGTCACTGGCGTCGAACACCACCGCCTTGAGTTTGGGGCCGTGGCCGGGAATCCACGGGGTGGCCATCGAAGGCTCGGTGCCGTAGCTGTAGATCGCATCCGTCAGGCGGTTGGCGAAAGCGCTGACGTTCTCCGCCAGCGGCCCGCCGCCGATCAGCAGCGCCCCCTCGACCGGCCGCAACCGGCCGGCTTGCCAGCGCTCCAGCCGCACGGGTGACGGCAGACCCAGGGCCCCGACCAGTCGATGGCCGATGGACGAATTGGCGAAGTCGATATAGCGGTCAGACATGGAACGCGCTCCGGTAGCTGGGGTTCAAAGTGTGGACCACGAATGGCAATCGGTCGTTCGATTCCCGAGATAAAGCCTACGCTTGTGCTTTCAGGCGGACGAAACCGCCCTGTGGGAGCGAGCCTGCTCGCGATGGGGCCCTGTCAGCCAACATGGATGTCGCCTGATCAACCGCCATCGCGGGCAGGCTCGCTCCCAGGGGGGAACGCACATTTTTCGATTCAGAAGGAGCTTTTCATGACTCAGTTGCGCCGCGTCGCGATCATTGGCGGTAACCGCATTCCATTCGCCCGCTCCAATGGGCCTTACGCCACCGCGAGTAACCAGGCCATGCTCACCGCAGCGCTCGAAGGCCTGATCGAGCGTTTCAACCTGCACGGGCTGCGCATGGGCGAAGTGGCCGCCGGTGCGGTGCTCAAGCATTCCCGGGACTTCAACCTGACCCGCGAATGCGTGCTCGGCTCGCGACTGTCACCGACCACCCCGGCCTATGACATTCAGCAGGCGTGTGGCACCGGCCTGGAAGCGGCCTTGCTGGTGGCCAACAAGATCGCCCTGGGTCAGATCGAGTGCGGCATTGCCGGCGGGGTCGACACCACGTCCGACGCGCCCATCGGCATCAACGAAGGATTGCGCAGGATCCTGCTGCAAGCCAATCGGGCCAAGACCACGGGCGACAAACTGAAGACCTTCCTGCAACTGCGCCCCGGTCACCTGATCCCGGAGTTTCCGCGTAACGGCGAGCCGCGCACCGGGCTGTCCATGGGCGATCACTGCGAGTTGATGGCGCAGACCTGGAACATTGCGCGCGCCGAGCAGGATCAACTGGCGCTGGAGAGTCATCAGAAGATGGCGGCGGCGTATGCCGAGGGCTGGCACAACGACCTGATGACACCGTTTCTCGGCCTGACCCGCGACAACAACCTGCGCCCGGACCTGACCCTGGAAAAACTGGCCTCGCTCAAACCCGCCTTCGAGAAAAGCGCCAAGGGCACGCTGACCGCCGGCAACTCGACGCCACTCACCGACGGCGCATCGCTGGTGCTGCTGGGCAGTGAGGCGTGGGCCAAGGAACGTGGTTTGCCGGTCCTGGCCTATTTGCGTGACGGTGAGGCCGCCGCCGTGGATTTCGTCAAGGGGGCCGAAGGCCTGCTGATGGCGCCGGTCTACGCGGTGCCCCGCTTGTTGGCGCGCAACGGCCTGACCCTGCAGGACTTCGACTATTACGAAATCCACGAAGCCTTCGCCGCGCAGGTGCTCTGCACCTTGAAAGCCTGGGAAGACCCGCAGTACTGCCAAACCCGCCTGGGCCTCGACGCACCGCTGGGCACCCTCGACCGCAGCCGGCTCAACGTCAAGGGCAGCTCGCTGGCGGCGGGGCATCCGTTCGCGGCCACCGGCGGGCGCATCGTCGCGAACCTGGCGAAGTTGCTCGATGTGGCCGGGAAGGGGCGAGGATTGATTTCGATTTGTGCCGCAGGTGGGCAGGGCGTTACTGCCATCCTCGAACGCTGATCTCCTGGACTGAGACCCCATCCCTGATGTGGCCGCGAGCCTGCTTGCGATTGCGATTTGTCGAGGCCTTGTTGGCGAGGATTCCGACGCTATCGCGAGCAGGCTCGCTCCCACAGTGTTGAACGGACGTTCGACTTGGCTTAACGTCGTCCCCACCAGACACTCAGCGATACAAGGCTCGTCAATGGCGACTAACGGACAGCTTTCCCTGGAGCGCGCCATTCCAGTGCTTGGCGCCTTGCCACGCCCGCTCTATGCCCGGGTAGAAAGCCTCAACGCTGGCTCTTGGACCCCCGCCCATCGCCACGACTGGGTGCAGTTTTCCTACGCAATCAGCGGCGTTCTCGGCGTGCACACCGCCGAGGGCAGCTACTTTGCGCCGCCGCAGTGGGGGATCTGGATTCCGGCGGGGGTCGAACATCAGGTCGTGACCTCGATGCGCGCCGAGATGCGCAGCCTGTATGTGCGCCGCGAAGACTGCCGCTGGGCCGAGGACCGGTGTCGGGTGTTGGAGGTGACGCCGCTGGCGCGGGAGCTGATCAAGAGTTTTTGCCAACTGCCGGTGGAGTATCCACCAGGCGACAGCCCGCAGGCGCGGCTGGTCAGCGTGTTGCTGGATCAACTGGCGAGCCTGCCGGAAGTCGGCTTCTCGCTGCCGTTGCCCCGTCATGAGCGGTTGTTGGCGCTGTGCAACGAGTTGATCGAAACCCCGGAGCACGACGTGACCTTGCAGGAGTGGGCGCAGCGCCTGGGGACGTCGCAGAAGACGCTGATGCGCCTGTTCCAGCGTGAAACCGGCTTGAGTTTCCGGGGCTGGCGCCAGCGCATGCGATTGCTGTCGTCGTTGAGCCTGCTGGAGGAGGGCGGCAGCGTGACCGATACCGCGTTGGCCTGTGGCTATGACTCGACGTCAGCGTTCATAGCGGCGTTCAAGGGGTTGTTCGGCTTTACGCCGGGGGAGTTGTTCCGCCAGTAGGATCGGCGCTGTCTACTGTGGGAGCGGGCTTGCCCGCGAAGGCAGAGTGTCAGTTGTCACACGTATCGACTGGCACACCGCAATCGCGGGCAAGCCCGCTCCCACAGGGAGGATGTCAGGTCTTGAAGCGTCGAACCAACCCGTCCAGTTCACTCGACAACCCTGCCAAACTCTGGGAATCCAGCCGCGCCGAGTTCGCCAGTTCCGCCACCAACTGCGCATCGCCGTGAATCTGGCTGATGTGCCGGTTGATGTCCTCGGCCACCTGGTGTTGCTCTTCCGCTGCCGTGGCGATCTGGGTGTTCATGTCGCGGATCACGTCCACCGATTCGCGAATCTGCCCGAAGCTGCTGCGCGCCTCGCCGATGCGGGTCACCGACTGCTGCGACACTTCCAGGCTCGCGTGCATCTGCTGGGTCACCTCGCTGGTGCGTTTGGCGAGGTTGCCGAGCAGGCCGTCGATTTCCGCCGTGGAGTCGGCCGTGCGTTTGGCCAGCGCCCGCACTTCATCGGCCACCACCGCGAAACCGCGACCTTGCTCACCCGCCCGGGCGGCTTCGATGGCGGCGTTCAGCGCCAGCAGGTTGGTCTGTTCGGCGATCGAACGGATCGTCCCGAGAATCGACTGGATGTCATTGCTGTCGCGCTCCAATTGTTGCATCGACTGCGCCGACTGTTCGATTTCCTGGCTCAGGCGATCAACGCTGTTCACCGCGGCATCGATCTGCTGCTGGCCTTCGCGGGCCTGGCGCTGGCCGCTGTCGGCCGACTCGGCGGCCTGGCTGCAGGAGCGCGCGACTTCGTTGGCGGTGGCGACCATTTCGTGGAACGCGGTGGACACCATGTCCACGGCTTCACGTTGACGACCGGCCGCCTCGGCCATGTCGTGGGAGACCTGGGTCGAGCTCTTGGAGGTGTCGAGGATTTTGCTCGCGGCGCCGCCGATGCTCTGAATCAGGTTGCGAATCGCCGCCAGGAACTGGTTGAACCAGTTGGCCAGTTGCGCGGTTTCATCGCGACCACGGATTTGCAGGCTCTGGGTCAGGTCGCCTTCACCCTGGGCGATGCCTTCCAGGCCGCTGGCCACGCCGCGGATCGGACGTACGATGAGGCTGGCGAAACTGGCGCCGACGATGGCGAAGAACACGGCCAGCACGGCGGCGATGATCGCGATCAACCAGGTCAGTTGGGTGGCCGAGCTCATCACTTCGCTTTGCTTGATCAGGCCGATGAAGGTCCAGCCCAATTGTTCCGACGGCCAGACGTTGGCCATGTAGCGCTCGCCGTTGAGTTCGACTTCCACCAGGCCTTTGCCTGCCTTGGCCAGTTGTGCGTAACCGTCACCGAGGCTGCCCAGGGCTTTGAAGTTATGCTCCGGCTGCTTCGGGTCCACCAGCACGGTACCGGTGTTTTCCAGCAGCATCAGGTAACCCGATTCGCCCAGTTTGATCTGCTTGACGATCTCGGTGAGCTGCTTGAGCGAGACGTCGATGTTGACCACGCCGCCCTGGGCCCCCAGCTGGTTGGCCACGGCGCGCACGGTACTGACCAGCACCGCGTCATCGCCGGCCCAGTAGTAGGCTTCGGTCCGCACGGTCTTGCCCGGGTTGGCCATCGCCGTTTTGTACCAGGGACGAATGCGCGGATCGTAGTTGGACATTTTGGCGTCGCCCGGCCAGAACGCATAACCACCGCTGGCCAAGCCGTAAGACACGTACGAGTAAGCCGGATGGCTGGCGGCCAGGGCCGCGAACAAATCAAACAGTTTGGTGTCGATCTCGGTATCGGGGATCTGCGCGGCGTCAGCGCTGACACGGCTCTTCACGCTGGCGTCGGCCGTCTTGACCAATGGCTGGTTGGCCAGGTACTCGACGTTCTGGCTGATGCCGTCGAAAAACAGCTGCATGGCGTTGCTGACCTGACGAATCTCGCGGCCGCTGCCGTCGACGAAGTCGTCCTTGGCATCGCTGCGCAGGTTCAGCACCACCAGGGTGGCGACCAGTACCACGGGCAAGCAGGCGATGATTGCAAACGCCCACGTCAACTTCTGTTTGATGTTCATCCGCGCTCCATATTTTCTTGTAACCCACGTAGTGCAGAGGACTCGCGGAATTATTGGCAGCCATAAACGGTGTTGTTGATCCCGATCCTGGGAAGCCGTCGTTTTCTATCGAAACGAGTGTCGGACAATTCACTTTGTTACTGATGACTTCGGCTGCCAAGGCGGGAAATTGAGGGTTATCGAAAAAAATCCTACGAATGGAGTCGGGCGGTACGTCAGATCATGTCGCCATTCCCCGCGCATCCCTTCTCCAACAAGTGTTGCGTGCTCGGCTATGATCCTTGGCGGTCGATGGACATCGGCGGAATTTGTCAGGTTTTTCGGCACATTGTGTGCATCTGCAGCGTTCATAGGTCGGCAACCCCTCCCGCCCGGGAAAGGATTGCCGTATAACGAATGACTTTCGCGTGTTTGGTAATAAAGGACCCACAATAAAAGCTGATGAAGACTCCAAAACGCATTGAACCCCTGATCGAGGACGGTCTGGTCGACGAGGTGCTGCGCCCACTCATGAGTGGTAAAGAAGCAGCGGTGTATGTGGTGCGCTGCGGCAATCAGCTGCGTTGCGCGAAGGTCTACAAGGAGGCGAACAAACGCAGTTTTCGTCAGGCGGCCGAATATCAGGAAGGCCGCAAGGTGCGCAACAGTCGGCAGGCCCGGGCCATGGCCAAGGGCTCCAAGTTCGGTCGCAAGGAGGCCGAAGACGCCTGGCAGAACGCTGAAGTGGCGGCATTGTTCCGCCTGGCCAATGCCGGTGTGCGGGTACCCAAGCCGTATGACTTCCTCGAAGGCGTGCTGCTGATGGAGTTGGTGGCCGACGAGTACGGCGATGCCGCGCCACGCCTGAACGACGTGGTGCTGGAGCCGGACCAGGCGCGCGAGTATCACGCGTTCCTGATTTCGCAGATCGTGCTGATGCTGTGTACCGGTCTGGTGCACGGTGACCTGTCCGAGTTCAATGTGCTGTTGACGCCGACCGGCCCGGTCATCATCGACCTGCCGCAAGCGGTCGACGCGGCGGGTAACAACCATGCGTTCAGCATGCTGGAACGGGACGTGGGCAACATGGCGTCCTACTTCGGGCGGTTTGCCCCGGAGCTGAAAAACACCCGGTACGCCAAGGAAATGTGGGCCTTGTATGAGGCCGGCACCCTGCATCCGGGCAGTGTCCTGACCGGCGAATTCGCCGATACGGAAGAACTGGCCGATGTCGGCGGGGTGATGCGCGAAATCGAAGCGGCGCGCCGAGACGAAGAGCGCCGGCAAGCGGCCCTTGCCGCAGACGATGCGCCACCGAACAAAACCGAAGAGCCGCCGCCTCCGTGGATGCAGTGATCGGTTGAGACAGAAAAAAACCGGCTTCGGCCGGTTTTTTTATGGTGGGTGGGTTATGAAGGGGCAACCGCCGCCCGGAGCGCGCCCGTCCCCCCTGTCGAGCGCCTTCCAATCTGGGAGCGGGCCGGCCGCGAGCACGGCCTGACAGCCAGCACGTCTGTTTCAGGCTGGCACCGATGAATCACAACACCCCGACGCCAGATTCTTCAGGATTGGGCAGTCCGGCCGGTGATCGCCCTGACAATGCTCCACCAGGTCCTGCAGGGTGTCGCGCAACTGGCCCAGCTCGCGGATTTTCTGCTCCAACTCATCGATGTGCTGACGGGCCAGCGCCTTCACGTCCGCACTGGCACGCTGGCGGTCTTGCCACAGGGCCAGCAGTTTGCCGACCTCTTCCAGGGAAAACCCCAGATCCCGCGAACGCTTGATGAACGCCAGCGTGTGCAAGTCGTCATCGCCGTACAGCCGATAGCCGCTGTCGGTGCGATGGGCCGCCTTGAGCAAACCGATGGACTCGTAATAACGGATCATCTTCGCGCTCAGGCCACTTTGACGGGCTGCTTGGCCGATGTTCATCGGTCATCCTCCAGGTCCTTGGGTTTCCAGGTTTTCAACAGTAGCGCATTGCTCACCACGCTGACGCTCGATAACGCCATTGCCGCGCCGGCCAACACCGGGTTGAGGAAGCCGAACGCGGCCAGCGGGATGCCGATCAGGTTATAGACGAAGGCCCAGAACAGGTTCTGCCGGATCTTCGCATACGTCTTGCGGCTGATTTCCAGCGCCGCCGGCACCAGGCGCGGATCGCCGCGCATAAGGGTGATCCCGGCCGCGTGCATGGCGACGTCGGTGCCGCCGCCCATGGCAATGCCGATGTCGGCGGCGGCCAGGGCCGGGGCGTCGTTGATGCCATCGCCGACCATCGCCACCACCCCGGTTTTTTTCAGGGCCGCGACGGTGGCGGCTTTGTCGGCTGGCAGCACCTCGGCGTGGACATCCTCGATGCCGAGCGCTTCGGCGACCACTCTGGCGCTGCCGCGGTTGTCACCGGTCAGCAGGTGGCTGCTGATCTGGCGCCGGCTGAGTTGTTGCACCGCCTGCAGTGCGCCGGGCTTGAGGGTGTCGCCAAACGCGAACAGGCCCAGCACTTGCGGTTGTGGCGATTGCGCGATGAGCCAGGACAGGGTGCGGCCTTCGTTTTCCCAGGCACTGGCGGAATCTGCCAATGGACCGGCATTCAAGCCACTGTCTTCCAGCAGGCGCCGATTGCCCAGCGCGAGCCGACGGCCCTGGAGGGTGCCGGCGATGCCGCGTCCGGTCAGCGATTGACTGTCGCTGACGTCCGCCACGGTCAAGCCGCGTTCGGCACAGGCGTCCAATACCGCTTTGGCCAGCGGGTGTTCGCTGCCGCGTTGCAGGGCGCCCGCCATTTGCAGCAGGGCGGTTTCGTCCGCGTCAACGGCGGTCATGTGAGCGATGCGCGGAGCGCCGGACGTCAGTGTGCCGGTTTTGTCGAACACCACCGCGCTGACTTCATGGGCGCGTTCCAGGGCTTCGGCGTCCTTGATCAGAATCCCGTGGCGCGCGGCCACGCCGGTGCCGGCCATGATCGCGGTCGGCGTGGCCAGGCCGAGGGCGCACGGACAGGCGATCACCAGCACCGCGACGGCGTTGATCAACGCGGTTTCCAGCGGCGCGCCGTACAGCCACCAGCCCACCAGGGTTGCCAATGCGAGCAGCAGGACCGCCGGCACAAACACCTGGCTGACTTTATCCACCAGTTTCTGGATCGGCGCTTTCGCCGCCTGGGCGTCCTCCACCAGCCGGATGATGCGCGCCAGTACGGTTTCCGCCCCGAGGGCCTGGGTACGTACCAGCAATCGGCCTTCGCCATTGATGGCGCCACCGGTCACCTTGTCGCCGGGCTGTTTCGGTACGGGCAGGCTCTCACCGCTGATCAGTGCTTCATCGGCGTGGCTCTGGCCCTCGACCACTTCACCGTCCACCGGAAAGCGCTCACCGGGTTTGACCAGGACCAGGTCATCGAGGCGCAAGGCGCTGATGGCGACGTCCTGTTCACGGCCGTCGATCACCTGCACAGCGCGCTCCGGGCGCAGCGCTTCAAGGGCGCGGATGGCACTGGCGGTCTGGCGCTTGGCGCGGCTTTCCAGGTATTTGCCCAGCAGCACCAGAGCGATCACCACTGCGGACGCTTCGAAATACAGGTGCGGCATGCGTCCGGCGGCGGTGGCCCACTCATAGAGGCTCAGGCCGTAGCCGGCGCTGGTGCCGAGGGCGACCAGCAAGTCCATGTTGCCGGCACCGGCACGCAGCGCTTTCCAGGCGGCCACATAGAAGCGCGCACCGAAGATGAATTGCACCGGGGTGGCCAACGCGAACTGCACCCACGCCGGGAGCATCCAGTGCACACCGAACGGTTGCAGCAGCATCGGCAACACCAGCGGCAGGGCGAGCGCGATCGCCAGGATCAACGCCCAGCGCTCACGGTGCAGGTGCTGCTGTTGCGTATCGGTCTGCGGTTGTTCGGGCTGCCAGACGCTGGCGCTGTAACCCGCCCTGGACACCGCATCGATCAGGGTTTGGGGGGCGACCTGCCCAAGCAATTCGAGGTGGGCGCGTTCGTTGGCCAGGTTGACGCTGACGCGCCTGACACCCGGCACCTTGCCCAACGCCCGTTCGACTCGACCGACGCAGGAGGCGCAGGTCATGCCGCCGATGCTCAGTTCCAGGTTGTGCTGCGGCACGCTGTAGCCCGCTTGTGCCACGGCCTCCACCAGCGCCGGCAGGCTGTCGCCCGGCGCCTGCACCCGAGCCTGCTCGGTGGCCAGGTTGACACTGACCGCCGTGGCGCCAATGACTTTGCTCAAGGCACGCTCGACACGCCCGGCGCAGCTGGCGCAGGTCATGCCGGCAATCGGCAGATCGAAAGTGATGGATTCGGACATCGGTCGCGCTCCCTGTAGAAGATGCCTACAGGATCAACCTTGCCATGCGGGCAAGGTCAAGCGCCATGTTCCAGATCAAATGCGGCGTCAGTAATCCAGGGCTGCCTGCTTCAGGTACATGCCTTCCTGGGTCATGGCGATCCGGTACTTCAACACGTCACCGGCCTTGAGCGTAATGACCTGCGAGCCCGGCGCGAGCATTCCGGGGTTGCAACCCGGCGCCTGGCCGGGCAGCAGTTTGAGGCGCAGCGAGACATCGCCCGGCGGCAGGTTGAACGAGGTGCTCTGTTCCTGGAACAGCCGCGCCGACAGTTGATCCTGCAGGTACACGCCGATTTCGCAACTGGTCGACACTTCCAGGCGCTCGCGGGAAATGATCAGGACGCCGTAATCTTCACCGGCAGCAAGGGCCGAGGGCACGGCGGCGGAAAGGCTGAGCAAGCCAAACAGGCTGAAAGCTGACCAGCGCATGGCTGAATCTCCTGAGTTCGAGTCATTGATGCTCGCAGCTTGGCCGAGCGCGGCGCCGATTGCCAGCCCGGCAGCGAATCTCAGAACTTGACCTTGCCATGGTGGAAAGGTCGAGGCTGTGCGCAACCTCATCAAAAGGAGTCATTGCATGCAAGTGTTCAACGTTCAAGGCATGTCTTGCGGCCATTGCGTCAAGGCCATTACCCAGGCGCTGCAGGCGAAGGATCCCGCAGCCAGCGTGCGAGTCGACCTGGCGGCGAAGGAAGTGGGCGTCGAAAGCGCATTGACCGTCGATCAAGTGATCGCGGCGATCAGTGAAGAAGGCTATGAAGTGAAAGTCGCCTGAACACTTCCCTGTGGGAGCCAGTCCCGGTCAAGGGTATTGATATTGACTGATGCCCGCGCAATCGCGAGCAAGCTCGCTCCCACAGTGTTTTGCTTCCATTCAGCAGGTTTTTAATAGTTAGCGAGCTATCGGAATGTTCAAGGCGGCCAGGCACGGCTAGACTGTCGGGCTTGCTGACCTCAGTCCCACTGGATGCCTGATGAACCTCCGTACCATTTTGATACTCGGCGCCCTGAGCGCTTTTGGGCCGCTTGCGATCGATTTCTACCTGCCGGCCTTCCCGGCGATGGCCCTGGCGTTCGGCACCGATGAACAGCACGTTCAACTGACGCTGGCCGCGTATTTCCTCGGTCTGTCCATCGGCCAGCTGGCGTACGGCCCGGTGGCGGATCGTTTCGGCCGGCGGGTGCCATTGCTGACGGGCGTCGGCCTGTTCACCGTCGCGTCCCTGGCGTGCGCCTATGCGCCGAACCTGGAGTGGCTGATGGGCGCGCGCTTTGTCCAGGCATTGGGTGGCTGCGCCGGCATGGTGATCTCCCGGGCGGTGGTCAGCGACAAGTGTGATGCCGTGGGCTCGGCCAAGGTCTTTTCCCAACTGATGCTGGTCATGGGCCTGGCGCCGATTCTCGCGCCGATGCTCGGCGGATTGCTGGTCAACACCACGGGCTGGCAATCGATTTTCCTCGCCTTGACCGGTTTCAGTGCGATGGCGGGGCTGGCAGTGGCGCTGGGGTTGCCGGAAAGCATGCCCGCGCACCTGCCGCGTCAACCGCTGTCAGGGGCGCTGCGCCAGTACGGTCGCCTGCTGAAGGATCCGGTTTACCTGGGCCACGCCCTGACCGGTGGCATCGCCATCGCCGGGATGTTTGCCTACATCGCCGGTTCGCCGTTCGTTTTCATCAAGCTCTACGGGGTTCCGGCCGAGCACTTCGGCTGGTTGTTCGGTACCAACGCGGCAGGCTTCATTCTGGTGGCGCAGGTCAACGCACGCCTGCTGGCCAAGCGCGGGCCGGCGTATCTGCTGGTGCGCACCGTTTGGATTTACCTGGCGGCGGCCCTGACGCTGTTGGCTGTCAGCTCGCTGCACACCGAGCAATTGTGGCCGCTGTTGGTGCCGCTGTTCATCTGCATCTCCAGCCTCGGTTGCATTCTGCCCAATGCTTCGGCGTGTGCCATGACCGGGCAGGGTGCGCGCGCCGGCAGTGCGTCGGCGATGCTCGGTTGCCTGCAATTCAGCGTCGCCGCCGGGGCCGCGTCGCTGGTGGGTGTCTTGTATGACGGCAGCGCGATGCCGATGGCCATGGTCATCAGCCTGTGCGCGATTCTGGTGGTGAGTGCGGCGATGCTCACCCGACGTCTGCAAAATGCCCGGGCATTGGCGCAAGCCCAGGTCTGAGGAGGCCTCAGCCAGCAGCTCGGTGCTGGTAGACGGGGATCGGGTGAGGGGCTTGCAGGCGCGCTTCGAGGGTGCGGGTAAAGGCGCGGGCTTCGGCTTCGGTGCGGAATGTCACGGCGTGTTGATCCAGGCGGACCTGCCACTGGGAATGTGCCAATTCTTTTATCAGGATCTTCATTGCTGACCTCCTCGGTTAAAAGATTGCATCGCAGAGGTCACGATTGTAGACCCCCGTGCAATCAAAACCATGACAACGATCAACCTTCGGACTGACGGCGTCGCCCTGGCGGGCGACGCGTGTTTCAACCTGTTTCAGAAGCCTTCGAGCACGATCTTGCCCTTGGATGTTCCGCTTTCCAGCAGCGCGTGGGCGCGTCGCAGGTTGGCCGCATTGATGCTCCCGAAGTGCTCGCCGACCGTGGTTTTCAAGGTCCCGGCGTCGATCAGCCCGGCGACCCGGTTGAGCAGTTTGTGTTGCTCGATCATGTCCGGGGTTTCGAACAGCGAGCGGGTGTACATGAACTCCCAGTGCAGCGACAGGCTCTTGCGCTTGAGCTTGGTCACGTCCAGGGCCTTCGGGTCATCGATCAGCGCGAGCTGGCCTTGCGGCGCCAGGGCTTCGACCAACTGGTCCAGGTGATGATCGGTCTGGGTCAGGCTGGCGACGTGGGTGACATTCGCAACGCCTGCGTTTTTCAGGGCTTCGCTCAACGGCTGGCTGTGATCGATCACCAGGTCGGCACCCAGTTCACGGACCCAGCTCTGGGTTTGCGGTCGCGAAGCGGTGCCGATCACCGTAAGGCCGGTCAGTTGGCTGGCCAACTGCGTCAGGATCGAACCCACCCCGCCGGCCGCGCCAACGATCAGCAGGCTCTGGCCTTCATCGGTTTTGCCTTCGCGCACTTGCAGGCGTTCGAAGAGCAATTCCCACGCAGTGATGGCGGTCAGCGGCAGGGCGGCGGCTTCGGCGAAACCCAGGGTCTTCGGCATGTGGCCGACGATGCGCTCGTCCACCACGTGCAATTCGCTGTTGCCGCCAGCACGGGCGATCGAGCCGGCGTAGAACACCTTGTCGCCGGCCTTGAACAACGTCACTTCGCTGCCGACCGCCTTGACCACACCGGCGACGTCCCAGCCCAGCACTTTGGGCGCACCACCTTCAGGCTGGACGTTCTGGCGGACCTTGGTGTCCACGGGATTGACCGAGATGGCTTTGACTTCCACCAGCAGATCGCGCGGGCCGGCGACCGGTTCTGGCAATTCGATGTCCTGCAGGGATTTTTCGTCGCTGATCGGCAACGAGGCGTAGTAGGCGATGGCTTTCATGAGGGATTCCTGAGCAGTAGTAAAAAGAAGGGTCAAACCAGGGCGCGCAGGCGCTTGAGGTCGAAGTGTTCGATCAGCTCGCCGGCCGAGGCACGAAAATGCTGGATGTGGGCGCTGGCATCATGGGCCTGCAGCGCTTCGTCGCTGCTCCATTGTTCAATCATGTAGAAAGCCAGCGGGTTGGCCAGGTCCTGGTGCAAATCGTATTGACCACAGCCGGCTTCGGCGCGGGTCGGTTCCAGCAGGGTGCGCAAGTGCTGCTCAAGTGCGTCCTGCTGGCCAGCTTTGGCAATCAGCGTGGCAATGGCGGTGAAAGGCTGCGACATGTTCGGCTCCGTGAGCAGGTTGATTGCGATGGGGCAGATGATTGGCTATTTCTCTGCAAGATAAAACCCGCTAAAAGAGCAGTCTCTTTCAATATATTTTTGATAATTGGGGCTTGAGCCATGTTGCGTTTCGATGACCTGCAGCTGTTTGTCCGGGCGGCGGACCTGGGAAGCCTGTCGGCGGCCGCCCGGGGCATGGACATGTCGGCGGCGGTGGCCAGTGCCGCGTTGAAGCGCATCGAGCAGCAACTTGGCGCCCGGTTGCTGGCTCGATCCACACGCAGCCTGCGCCTGACCGCCGAGGGCGAAGGGTTCCTCGAGTATGCCCGGGCCGCGCTGGGCAACCTGGACGAAGGCCGCCGCTTGTTGGCCCGTGGCCAGGATCAGGTCAGCGGGGTGCTGCAGTTGTCGGCACCGTCGGATTTCGGGCGCAACCTGCTGCTGCCCTGGCTGGACGAGTTTCAGCGCGAGCACCCGAAACTGACCGTGCGTTTGCTGTTGGGCGATCGTATCGCCGACCTGTTTCGCCAACCTGTGGACATTGCCCTGCGTTACGGCGAGCCGGAAGATTCGAGCCTGGTGGCGTTGCCCATCGCCCCGCAGAACCGACGTGTGTTGTGTGCCGCGCCGAGTTACCTGGCCCGGCATGGCGAGCCGCGCCAACTCGAGCAACTGGCGCAGCACAATTGCCTGCTGTACATGCTCGGCAGTCGGGTTCATGACCACTGGAGTTTCCACGACGGCAAGCGCGAAGTCAGCCTGACGGTCAGCGGTGACCGCTTCAGCGACGATGCCGATGTGGTGCGCTTGTGGGCGCTGTCGGGCGCGGGGATCGCCTACAAGTCATGGCTCGACGTGGCCGCCGATGTGCTGGCCGGTCGCTTGAAAGTGCTGATGCCGGAGCTGCTCTGTGAGCGTGCACCGCTGAATCTGCTGTGCGCCCATCGCGCACAATTGAGTAAGCCGGTGAACCTTCTGCGGGAAATGCTTGCCAGCCGATGTACTCGTCTGGGCGGTCAATTTCCCGGGTTGGCGGGGGCTGATCATTAGTCGCCGGAAAATAGCGAAATTTCTCTCAGGATCAATCACCACCAATGGTTTCCGGGGGGCAGGAACCGGCGATCAACGCGCTTATACTAGCGCCGCCTCATGTGCGCAGCGTCGAGCTTGCCATGGCGAGTCCGCGTCCGAGCCGCCCGGCTCTGCGGTCAATCACCGGTCTTTGCAAGGTCTGCGAAGCCGTGGCTTGGGTGAGTGGATGGCTCTGCCCGGTTTATGGCGGTTTCCACGTCTTGGCCGACGACACATTACTGGTCAAGATATCTCTGAGCAGTAGACGAAACGATTCAACAGGGAGTGAATACATGGAACATGCACCTTGCATCAGCCAGATTGCCACGTTGCTGTCTGACCCAAAGCGCAGCGCAATGATGTGGGCCTTGATGGACGGCGCGGCGCGACAGACCGAAGAGCTGGCATTGCTGGCCCGCCTGTCGCCGTCCTCGGCCAGTGCGCACCTGGGGCGTTTGTCCGCCGGAGGTCTGTTGAAAGTCGAAACCCGTGGCCGCAAGCGGTTCTTCCGCCTGGCCGCGCCCGAAATCGGCGCTGCGATCGAAGCGCTGGCCAGTGCAACGATTGCCAGTACCCCTCGGGACATTCCCGACGTGTTCAAGCGCAACACGACCCCTATCCCGATACGCCAGGCGGCACCTTCGTCATTATTGCGCGCCCGGCTCTGTGACGATCATCTGGGCGGCACGCTGGCCGCCGATCTCTACCAGCGCCTGCTGGACGCAGGCTGGATCGAGCAGTTCGATCATCGGGTGTCGATCACCCACAAGGGCGCGACGCAACTGGCCAATCGCGGGGTGTTCGTCCAGGCATTGGCGTACAGCACCAGCAAGGCGGCCTGTGCCTGTCCCGACTGGAGCGAAAGACGTCCGCACATGGGCGGTTCTCTGGGGGCGGCGCTGTTGCAACTGTTCATGCAGTCCGGGTGGCTGAGCCTGCCAAACGATTCCCGCGCCTTGCACATCACCTCGGCAGGGCAGCGTGAAATCCACCGCTTTGCCAAGGAAACCGAACTGGAAATGGCGTTGTAGGCGCAAGGCGGGAGCGGCGGCGAAGACTCGACTCGCTCGCTCCCACACCGGCTTAGGGTTTGACCAACCGGGCGTCCAGGCTGTTTTGCGCCAGGCGTTTGGCCTGGTCCTGGGTCATGCCCAGATCGGTATACAGCGCGTGGAAGTTCTCGGTCACGTAACCGCCGAAGTACGCCGGGTCATCCGAGTTCACGGTGACCTTCACGCCACGCTCGAGCATGTCGAGGATGTTGTGCTGGGACATGTGATCGAACACGCAAAGCTTGGTGTTGGACAATGGGCACACGGTCAACGGGATTTGCTCGTCGATGATCCGCTGCATCAGGCGCTCGTCTTCGATGGCGCGCACGCCATGGTCGATACGCTGGATTTTCAGCAGGTCGATGGCTTCCCAGATGTACTCCGGCGGGCCTTCTTCACCGGCATGGGCGACGGTCAGGAAACCTTCGTGGCGGGCACGGTCGAACACGCGCTGGAACTTGCTCGGTGGGTGGCCCATTTCCGAGCTGTCGAGGCCGACGGCGACAAACGCATCGCGGAACGGCAGCGCCTGATCCAGGGTTTTCTGGGCTTCGTCTTCACTCAGATGGCGCAGGAAACTCAGGATCAAACCACTGGTGATGCCCAGTTGTTGCTCGCCATCCTTCAACGCGGCGGCGATGCCATTGAGCACCACTTCAAAGGCAATGCCACGGTCGGTGTGGGTCTGCGGGTCGAAGAACGGTTCGGTGTGAACCACGTTCTGCGCCTTGCACCGCAGCAGGTAAGCCCAGGTCAGGTCGTAGAAGTCCTGCGAGGTGCGCAGGACGTCGGCGCCCTGGTAGTACAGGTCGAGGAACTCCTGCAGGTTATTGAAGGCGTAGGCCTTGCGCAGGGTTTCGACATCGCTCCACGGCAGGGCAATCCTGTTGCGTTCGGCCAGGGCGAACAGCAGCTCGGGCTCCAGCGAACCCTCGAGGTGCAGGTGCAGTTCTGCCTTGGGCAGGGCGTTGAGCCAATCGTACATAGTTGAAATCTCATCAGGTGCAATGGCGGCATTCTACAGATGCTGGCGTCAATAATTGATAAAACCTGACCGGGCGGTTCATTCATGCCATCGGGGCCGCACGAAAATGCACAGGCGTTCGTGGGCTAAGGTGTAACGAAACGTTAGCGCGACGGCGCAGTCAGTAGCTCATCGCAGCGATTTCGCTCCACTTGGCACAAAGGCCCGGCATGCTCACATTTCTCAAGCAAGAACGATTCCTGCTATTGGCCCTGGTCGCTGCATTCGTCGCCTATCCACTGGAGCACTGGATGCTGCACAGCGGTCAGGCGATCGCGCTGCTGGCCGGCCTGATCCTGATCGCATTCATCGTCGCCGCCTCCATGCGCGTTGCCCATCACGCCGAATTGCTCGCGGAAAAAGTCGGCGATCCCTACGGCACGATGATCCTGACGCTGGCGGCGGTGTTGGTCGAAGTGGTGATTCTGGCGATCATGATGAGCAACGAAGCGTCACCGACATTGGTGCGCGACACCATTTACTCCGCCGTGATGCTCGACATCAACGGCATCCTCGGCCTCGCCGCGTTGATGGGCGGAATCAAGCATGGTGAGCAGTCCTACAACGATGACTCGGCGCGCAGCTACAGCGTGATGATCCTCACCGCCATGGGGGTGTCCATGGTGGTGCCGGAGTTCATCCCCGAGGCCAAGTGGAAAATCTATTCGGCGTTCACCATCGGTGCGATGGTCGTGCTCTACACCTTGTTCCTGCGCATGCAGGTCGGGCCGCACAGCTATTTTTTCAGCTATAGCTACCCGGAAAAACGCCGCAGGCAAGTGCCCGAAGAAACGCCGGAGCCGATCAATCTCGGGTTGAGTATCGGCACGCTGGTGTTTGGCGTAGTGGTGATCGGGGCATTGGCCGAGGTCATGTCCAAAACCCTCGACCTGGGCCTGGAGGGCACGGGCGCACCGCCGGTCATCACTGCGATTCTGGTGGCGGCGATTTCCGCTGCGCCAGAGATTCTGACCGCGTTGCGCGCGGCGCTGGCCAACCGCATGCAGTCGGTGGTCAACATCGCCATGGGGGCTTCGTTGTCGACGGTGATCCTGACGGTGCCGGTGATGGAAGCGATGGCGCTCTATACCGGCCAGCCGTTCCAGATGGCGATGACCCCGGTGCAGACCGTGATGATTTTCCTGACCCTGATCGTCAGCGCAATCAACCTCAACGCGAAACCAATGCCATCGAAGGCATGACCCATTTCGTCCTGTTCGCCACGTTCATCATGTTGTCGATCATCGGCCTGTGACCGTCACCAACCGACGTGGGAGCAAGCCTGCTCGCGAAAAATCAGGCTCGCTCCCACCGCTTGTGCGGGGTATCAGGAGCCTGCAATCAATTGCCGCGCTGCCTGCCGGTGATCGGCGATCAATCCTTTGAGGTCCAGCCCCTCGACCTGGCCGTCGATCACCCGCCACTTCCCGCCAATCATCACCCGGTCCGCGCGATCGGCGCCGCACAGCAGCAACGCCGACAGTGGGTCATGGCTGCCGGAGAACCGCAGCTCATCGAGCTTGAACAGCGCCAAGTCCGCCTGTTTGCCCACCGCGAGCTCACCAATGTCATTACGCCCCAGCAGGCTTGCCGAACCTTTGGTCGCCCACCCCAGGACCAACTCGGGCGTGATTTTTTGCGCGCCATACCGCAGGCGCTGAATGTAGAGCGCCTGGCGGGCTTCCAGCATCATGTTCGATGCATCGTTGGACGCCGAACCGTCCACCCCCAGCCCCAGCGGCGCGCCTGCGGCTGTCAGCTCCAGCGTCGGGCAGATCCCGGACGCCAGGCGCATGTTCGAGCTCGGGCAATGACAGATGCCGGTGCCGGCCGCGCCGAGGCGGGCGATTTCGTCCGGATTGAAATGGATGCCATGGGCCAGCCAGGTACGCGGCCCGAGCCAGCCGACGCTGTCCAGGTAATCCACGGTGCGCAGGCCGAAGCGCTGCAGGCAGAAGTCTTCTTCGTCGAGGGTTTCCGCCAGGTGAGTGTGCAGGCGCACGTCGAGGCTGTTCGCCAGTTCGGCACTGGCGGACATGATTTGCGGCGTCACCGAGAACGGCGAGCAGGGCGCCAGGGCAATCTGGATTTGCGCCCCGTCGCCGCGTTCATGGTACTCGGCAATCAGCCGTCGACTGTCGTCGAGAATCACCTCGCCTTCCTGCACGGTCTGCTGTGGCGGCAGGCCGCCGTCCTTTTCCCCCAGGCTCATGGAACCGCGCGTCAGCATGGCGCGCATGCCCAGTTCACGGACGCTCTCGACCTGCACGTCGATGGCATTTTCCAGGCCTTGCGGAAACAGGTAGTGGTGATCGGCGGCGGTGGTGCAACCGGACAACAGCAGTTCGGTCAGCGCGACTTTGCTGGCGAGGGCGAGTTTTTCAGGGGTGAGCCGCGCCCACACCGGGTACAGGGTTTTCAGCCACGGGAACAGCGGCTGATTGACCACCGGCGCCCAGGCGCGGGTCAGGGTTTGATAGAAGTGGTGATGGGTGTTGATCAAGCCGGGGAGGATCACATGTTCGCGGGCATCGAATACCTGTTCGCAGGGCGCGGAGGGTGACTGGCCGCTGGCGAGCATTTCGACGATGACACCGTCTTGCACGACCAGCCCGCCACGGGCATCCAGGCCATTGGCAGTGAAGATCGCGAGGGGATTTTTTAACCAGGTACGGGTCGCAGGCATGTTGGCCGGCTCCTCTGAAAGTGGGTTCAGGTTAGCCAGCTCAGTGATTACCCTGTCTGCTGATCCAGGGACGCCGCGGGGGCGAGGTGCGCAGTGTCGAACAAAACCCCTGAGTGGGCAAGCCCGCTCCGACAAAGCATTCGCAAATCCCGTGGGAGCGAGCAGGCTCGCCCCCACGGGGAGTTTCTTCGTTTACCAGGGAATGGTTTCGCCCTTGTAGTTCACGAAGTGATGCCCGCCCTTGCCGGTGTAGGCGTTCACTTGATCCACCAGCCCACGGGTGCTGGTTTCAACATCCAGATCGGCGCCTTCACCGCCCATGTCGGTTTTCACCCAACCGGGGTGCAATGACAGCACCGTGAGTTTCTGCTCGCCCAGTTGCGTGACGAAGCTGTTGGTCATGGAGTTCAGGGCCGCCTTGCTCGCCTTGTACAGCGCCAGTTCCGGCGCATCGGGCATGGTCACGCTGCCGAGGACCGAGCTCATGAAGGCCAGGACACCGGTCTCGGGGCGAATCTGCCCGACGAAGCGCTGCGCCAGGTTGATCGGCGCCACGGCGTTGGTGAAAAACAACTGGCCCACCTCTGCCAGCGTCGCGCCGCCCGGCGTCTGCACGTCAGGCCCCTTGACCCCGGCATTGACGAACAGCAGGTCAAACACGTCGCCCTTGAGTTGTTGGCTCAAGGCGATGACCGCCTGTTGATCATCCATGTCGAGTTTTTCAATCCGTACCTTGCCCAACGCCTGCAAGGCGTCGGCTTTCTGCGGGTTACGCACGGTGGCGGTGACTTGCCAACCATCGGCCAGCAGGGTTTTCACCAGGCCCAGGCCGAGGCCGCGAGAGGCGCCGATGATGAGTGCGGTTTTAACCTTGGACATACAGGGTTCCTTGAAAAGTGACGTTCATGGATTCAATGGACAACGCCGGCCGAGCCGACGTTGCAACTCGCTGCGCAAGGCGCCGAGTTCGTCCATTCGGTTTTCAATCAGTTTCAGTTTGTCTTGCAGCAACTGCGTGACGGCACTGTCCGGGTCGGGCGACTGCCACAACGCGGCGACGCTCTGGCCGATCTCGCCAAGGGTAAACCCCAGGCGTTGAGCGGTCTTGATGTACAGCACCAGTTGGAGCATTTCCGCCGGGTAATCGCGATAGCCGTTGGCGCTGCGTTGCGCGACGATCAAACCGCGTTGCTCGTAGAAACGCAGCGTGTCACGGCTGACCGCGCTGGCCTGGGCTAATTCACCGATGCGCATCCTGACCTCTCGAAAGGGGGCTTGACCCTGGAGCATACTCCAGGCTTTAGCCTGGTTGCTCCTTGAATCGATGGAGCAATAAGGATGTGGACTTCAACGCAGTATCGCCGCCTGGTGCGTGCAAGCGCCTGGTATGACTTGATCGTGACGGCAGCGTTTGTCACGCCGTGGAGCTTTGCCGCCTTACAGGGCATTTTGTCGAATGTGAGCCAGGCCTATGCGTTGCCCGGCGAATTGCCAGTGTTCGCGCCGTTGCACATGCTGATGGCCAATCTGCTGGGGTCGATCGTGTGCGTGTGGGCGGTGCTGCGGATTCGTGATCCGCAGGTGGTGTTTGGGCGATATGACGCGGTCGGCCGGTTTCTGTTCGCGTCTTGGCAATTGTATGCCTTGCTGCACGGGGCCAGTTCGTTGCTGGTGGTTATCCTGGTGTTCGAATTGGCCTGGGGCGTGGCTCAAGTGTTGCCGGTCCGAGCGCTGAAGCCCGCTGCCGTGGGAGCGAGCCTGCTCGCAATGCGTTCTGGCAGCCAGCCGTAAAGCCTGATCAAAAAACGATCAACCCCGTGCAACCCATGCCGGGTAAAGAACCGCGCCAGCCATGAACGGGTTATCCACAGGTTGCTCCACAGTATTTGTGCGCAAGCTTGAAACCAGGGCATAAGTACCGATCTGCTTTCTTCTAAAGGTGATAAAACGCCCTAACTGATTGTTTCAAGGCCATTTTCAGCCCATGGGAGGAAGATTGAACGAAAAATGAACAATGCCCGCAAAGCCGCATGACAGAAGGGTTACAGCGGTATGTGCTCAGGTTATCCACAGTCAGGTGCACAGTAGATGTGGGCAATGTTCCAGGTCATTCACGGGGCGTCAGCGATGCAACAGGATGCGCCCGCGACTCAGGTCCGCGAGCTGTTTTTGCAATGTGTCGATCTGCGCTTCGCCTATCGCCAGTTGTAACTCGACCCCATTGGCGGTGAAGGTTTCCCCCGTCACCAGGCCGCCCAGATCCGCTACCCGAAGTTTCACCAGCGTCAACTCTGCGAATCCGCAGGCGCAACTCACGAGGACGCGGCTGATCAACTCGATCTTCGGTGCCGCTTGCAGGCATTTGTTGGCACCGCCCCCGTAAGCCCGGGCGAGGCCGCCGGTGCCGAGCTGAATGCCGCCGTACCAGCGGATCACCAGCACCACGACCTGGTCGCAATCCTGTGCCTCGATCGCCGCCAGAATCGGTCGACCGGCGGTACCGCCCGGTTCACCGTCATCGGTGCTGCGATATTGATCGCCCAGCTTCCAGGCCCAGCAGTTGTGCGTGGCATTCAGGTCGCTGTGCTGGTCGATGAACGCCTGGGCTTCGGCGGGGCTGCCCACCGGGGCGGCGAGGGTAATGAAGCGGCTTTTGCGAATCTCTTCGCGGTATTCGCAAAAGTCGCTGAGAGTAAAGGGCATAAGTGTCTTAAATGGTCGGAGTCAGGCCGCAGCCCTTGAGAATGATGCGGATCAGGTTGTCGCCAGCTTCTTCCATGTCCTGTTTGGTCAACTTGGCGCGACCACTGACCCGGCAGATCTGCGTGGCGAAATCCGCATAATGCTGGGTGCTGCCCCACAACAGGAAGATCAGGTTGACCGGGTCGACCGGGTCCATCTTGCCGGCATCGATCCACGCCTGGAACACTGCCGCCCGGCCCTGGAACCAGTCGCGGTAATCCTGGTTGAAATATTCGGTCAAGCATTCGCCGCCGCTGATGACTTCCATGGCGAAGATGCGCGAGGCTTGTGGCTGGCGGCGGGAGAATTCCATTTTGGCGCGGATGTAGCGGGTCAGCGCTTCGGCCGGATCGTCCTCGGCGGTGAGGCTGTTGAAGGTGCTGTCCCACAGCTGCAGGATGTTGCTCAGCACCGCCACATACAACCCCAGCTTGTTGGTGAAGTAGTAATGCAGATTGGCCTTGGGCAAACCGGCGTTCAGGGCAATGGTGTTCATGCTCGTGCCCTTGAACCCGTGGCGGGCGAACTCGTCTTCGGCGGCTTTGATGATGGTCTCTTCGTTCTTCTGACGAATGCGGCTGGCAGGTTTGCCGCCGTGAGCGGGAACTTCAAAGGTCATAGGCACTTCCAGACAGAGGGGTGGGTGCAAGCATTGTGTTGATAGCGCACCCGCAGGGGCTACGACAAGTCCCGAGGCAATAAAACCTCGCCAAGCTAGCGCGTCGCGGCCAGGCTTTCCAAAAAGCTCTCCAGCACCAGATGTGCACGGCGGCCCTTGCGGGTGACGGACGCCAGGCTCAGGTCGTAGAAGCGCGCCTTGGGTTTCAGCGCACGCAAGCGACCTTGTTGAACCCAGAGACTGGCGTAGTGATCCGGAAGGTAGCCGATGTAGCGCCCGGTCAGGATCAGAAAGGCCATGCCTTCGCGGTCGGAAGCGCTGGCGGTGCAGTTAAGGGCCTGGTAATGCGCCTGAATGTCCGCCGGCAAACGGAACGTCGGGGCGATAGCGTCCTGGCTGTTGAGGCGTTCATCGTCCAGTTGTCGATCATCGACGTAGAACAACGGGTGACCCACCGCGCAATACAGCAGCGAACGTTCACTGTAGAGCGGTTGATACTCAAGACCCGACAGCGCGCTGGCCTGGGGCACCACGCCGACATGCAGGCGCCCGTCGAGCACACCTTGTTCGACTTCGTTGGGCGCGATCATGCGAATCTGGATCTGCACGTCCGGCCCGCGTTCCTTCAATTGCGCCAAGGCATGGGTGATGCGCATGTGGGGAAGGGTCACGAGGTTGTCGGTCAGGCCAATGATCAATTCGCCGCGCAGGTGCTGATGCAGGCCGTTGACTTCGGTGCGAAAACTCTCCAGGGCACTCAATAGCTGCAAGGCCGACTGGTAGACCTCGCGACCTTCCTCGGTCAGGGAGAATCCGGCTCGACCGCGCTGGCACAGGCGCAGGCCAAGGCGCTGTTCCAGATCGCTCATTTGCTGGCTGATTGCCGAGCGTCCGATGCCCAGCACCGATTCCGCCGCGGAAAAACCGCCGCATTCCACCACGCTGCGAAAAATCCGCAGCAGACGGATATCAAAGTCGCTGACTTGGGCCAGCGGATCGGGGCGACGACTGCTCATGTGCTGATTGCTCAAAGTTTAGTGGATGGCTGACTGAACATTATAAAAGTTGGATTTCATCGACTTTATCCCCGTGGCAAGTTAGCTGCAAGAACGCTTTCATCTCCACGCCGCTTATCGCCCTGCGAGGTTTTGCCCATGAACTTGCCCGAAAACGCACCGACTTCCCTGGCCAGCCAGCTCAAGCTCGATGCTCACTGGATGCCCTACACCGCCAACCGCAATTTCCAGCGCGACCCGCGGCTGATCGTGGCGGCTGAAGGCAGCTGGCTGACGGACGACAAGGGGCGCCAGGTTTACGATTCGCTGTCCGGTCTGTGGACCTGCGGTGCCGGGCACACCCGCAAGGAAATCCAGGAGGCGGTGGCCAAGCAATTGGGTACCCTCGATTACTCGCCGGGCTTCCAGTACGGTCATCCGCTGTCGTTCCAGCTGGCCGAGAAAATCACCGACCTGACCCCGGGCAACCTCAATCACGTGTTCTTCACTGACTCGGGTTCCGAGTGCGCCGATACCGCAGTGAAAATGGTCCGTGCCTACTGGCGCCTGAAAGGCCAGTCGACCAAGACCAAAATGATCGGTCGTGCCCGTGGCTATCACGGTGTGAACATCGCCGGCACCAGCCTGGGTGGGGTGAACGGCAACCGCAAGCTCTTCGGTCAGGCGATGATGGATGTCGATCACCTGCCGCACACCTTGCTGGCGAGCAATGCCTATTCCCGTGGCATGCCGAAAGAGGGCGGTATCGCTCTGGCGGACGAGTTGCTCAAACTGATCGAATTGCATGACGCGTCGAACATCGCCGCAGTATTCGTCGAGCCAATGGCCGGTTCCGCTGGCGTGCTGGTTCCGCCTGAAGGCTACCTCAAGCGTCTGCGCGAAATCTGCGATCAACACAACATCCTGCTGGTGTTCGACGAAGTGATCACCGGCTTCGGCCGTACCGGCACCATGTTCGGCGCCACCACCTTTGGTGTGACCCCAGACCTGATGTGCATCGCCAAGCAGGTCACCAATGGCGCGATCCCGATGGGTGCGGTGATTGCCAGCTCCGAGATCTACCAGACCTTCATGAACCAGGCGACGCCGGAGTATGCGGTGGAGTTCCCGCACGGCTACACCTACTCGGCGCATCCGGTGGCGTGTGCCGCTGGCCTGGCAGCCCTCGACCTGCTGCAAAAGGAAAACCTGGTGCAGAGCGTGGCCGACGTCGCGCCGCATTTCGAAAAGGCGCTGCACGGCGTGAAGGGCGCGAAGAACATCATCGACATTCGCAACTTTGGCCTGGCCGGCGCTATCCAGATTGCACCGCGTGATGGCGACGCCATCGTGCGCCCATTCGAAGCGGGCATGGCGCTGTGGAAAGCCGGGTTCTACGTGCGCTTCGGCGGCGACACCCTGCAGTTCGGCCCAACCTTCAACAGCAAGCCACAAGACCTCGATCGCCTGTTCGACGCGGTCGGTGAAGTGCTGAACAAAATCGACTGATTTTCCCTTCTATATAGAGGCGTCCTTCGACGGGGCGCCTGTGGACAACTTTTCAGGAGCCCCGCATGAGCGTTATTCCGCATTTGATCAATGGCGAACTGGTCACCGAAGACGGTCGCGCGACCGACGTGTACAACCCGTCCACCGGTCAGGCGATCCACAAGCTGCCACTGGCCAGCCGCGAAACCATTCAGAAAGCCATCGATTCGGCCAAGGCAGCGTTCCCGGCCTGGCGTAACACGCCGGCGGCCAAGCGTGCACAGGTGATGTTCCGCTTCAAGCAACTGCTGGAACAGAATGAAGCGCGTATCGCCCAACTGATCAGCGAAGAACACGGCAAGACCCTGGAAGACGCGGCAGGTGAACTGAAGCGCGGTATCGAGAACGTCGAGTTCGCCTGCGCGGCGCCGGAAATTCTCAAGGGCGAATACAGCCGTAACGTCGGCCCGAATATCGATGCCTGGTCGGATTTCCAACCGTTGGGCGTGGTGGCCGGTATTACGCCGTTCAACTTCCCGGCGATGGTCCCGTTGTGGATGTACCCGCTGGCAATCGTCTGCGGCAACTGCTTCATCCTCAAACCCTCCGAGCGTGATCCGAGCTCGACGCTGCTGATCGCCCAGCTGTTGCTGGAAGCGGGTCTGCCCAAAGGCGTACTGAACGTGGTGCATGGCGACAAGGCGGCTGTGGATGCGCTGATCGAAGCACCGGAAGTCAAGGCGCTGAGCTTCGTCGGTTCGACCCCGATTGCCGAGTACATTTATGCCGAAGGCACCAAGCGCGGCAAACGTGTCCAGGCGTTGGGCGGAGCGAAGAACCATGCGGTGCTGATGCCGGATGCGGATCTGGATAACGCCGTCAACGCACTGATGGGCGCGGCGTACGGTTCTTGCGGCGAGCGTTGCATGGCGATCTCGGTGGCCGTGTGTGTGGGCGACCAGGTGGCGGATGCGCTGGTGGCCAAGTTGGTGCCACAGATCAAGGCCCTGAAAATCGGCGCCGGCACTTCCTGCGGCCTGGACATGGGACCACTGGTGACCGGTCAGGCCCGCGACAAGGTCAGCGGCTATGTGGAAGACGGCGTCGCGGCCGGCGCGAAGCTGGTGGTGGACGGTCGTGGCCTGAGCGTTGCCGGGCATGAGGAGGGTTTTTTCCTGGGTGGCTGCCTGTTCGATAACGTCACGCCAGAGATGCGCATCTATAAGGAAGAGATCTTCGGGCCGGTGCTGTGCGTCGTTCGGGTCAACAGCCTGGAAGAAGCGATGCAACTGATCAACGATCACGAGTATGGCAACGGCACTTGCATCTTTACCCGCGACGGGGAAGCCGCGCGGTTGTTCTGCGATGAGATCGAAGTCGGTATGGTCGGCGTCAACGTTCCATTGCCGGTACCGGTGGCCTACCACAGCTTTGGTGGCTGGAAGCGTTCGCTGTTCGGCGATCTGCATGCCTATGGTCCGGACGGTGTGCGTTTCTACACCCGTCGCAAGGCCATCACCCAGCGCTGGCCGCAACGTGCGAGCCATGAAGCGTCGCAATTCGCTTTCCCAAGCTTGTAAGCGGAAGGGAAGAAGGCCGAGCCCCCTGGGGCTCGGCCTTCGTCTTTCTGGGCTTTTTTGACTCATGTGACAGAAATATGAAAATAGGTGTTGACGGCAGATTCTGGACGTCTATAATTCGCCCCACTTCCGGCGCAGTCGAAACGGAAAACTCCTTGGTAAACAAAGAGTTACGCAGTTTTCGGCAGCGAGTTGCTTCAGGTCATCGAAGCCAGGAAGGAGTCGGTCAGGCAGTGTGCAGTCGCTTGATGGACGGTTCGATCTTCTCGGTCGAAAGCGGTGAAAAAGAGGTGTTGACAGCAGCGAGTAACGCTGTAGAATTCGCCTCCCGCTAACGAGAG
>NZ_JACVAI010000006.1 GCF_014851765.1 Pseudomonas sp. PDM04
GGGCAGGTCGAGGTTCATCTCGGGCCACACCAGTTGCGAGGCGATCCACACCCCCATTGCCATCCCCACCACGCCCCAGAACACGGTCGCGATGACGAATTGGCGGACGACCTTGTAGTTGTAGGCCTGTCCGATTGTTGCTGTGCTCATGGTCAATGCTTCCACGGTTGCAAAGTCTTGCCAGGCCACCCGGACTGGCATGCCCCTGCACTGTAGAAACCCCGGAAGAAACAAAACAGACTCAGTAAAACTTCATTTATGCGGATCAGATCCGCAGCCATGCCAGCAGTGACATGCTGTGTTCTGATCCGGTTTTTTAACCTTCAGGTGAATCTGTCGCGCACTGTGCCGGGGGCTCATAGTCACGGTCTCGAAACGAGCCACGGAACTCGCCTCCCGACGCCATCCCTGTTGAGCGAACCTGATCGCGAAAGGCCGGCACCTCCGGCATCCGATGCGCCTGACACACCGCCTTCGCGAGCACGCTCGCTCCCACGGGATCGGTGCAATGACCGAAGGTTCGAAGAACCCTGATGAGGCAGCCAGATGTATCAATATGACGACTATGACCGCGCCCTGGTGTTCGAGCGGGTTGCGCAGTTTCGCGACCAGGTCGAGCGCTACCGGGCCGGCGAGTTGAGCGAAGAGGAATTCCTGCCGTTGCGCCTGCAGAACGGCCTGTACCTGCAAAAACACGCCTACATGCTGCGCGTGGCGATTCCCTATGGGACGCTCGATGCGCGGCAGATGCGCACGCTGGCGAGCATCGCCCGGGATTATGATCGTGGCTACGGCCATTTCACCACCCGGCAGAACCTGCAGTTCAACTGGATCGAACTCGATCAGGTCCCGCAGATCCTCGAACGCCTGGCCGAGGTGAACATGCATGCGATCCAGACCTCGGGCAACTGCGTGCGCAACATCACCACCGAAGCCTTTGCTGGGGTGGCGGCAGACGAGTTGATCGACCCGCGTCCACTGGCGGAAATCCTCCGGCAGTGGTCGACCATCAATCCGGAATTCCTGTTCCTGCCGCGCAAGTTCAAGATCGCCATCTGTTCCGCCGAGCAGGATCGCGCGGCCATCATGATGCATGACATCGGGCTTTACCTGTATCGCGGCAGCTACGGGCAAATGCTGTTGCGGGTCATGGTCGGCGGCGGCCTGGGGCGCACACCGATCCTCGGGCTGCAGATTCGTGAAGGGCTGCCGTGGCACCACTTGCTGTCCTACGTCGAAGCGGTGCTGCGGGTCTACAACCGTCACGGGCGGCGGGACAACAAGTACAAGGCGCGGATCAAGATTCTGGTCAAGGCGCTGGGTATCGAAGCCTTTTCCAAGGAAGTGGAGGAGGAGTGGCAATACCTCAAGGACGGCCCGGCCCAGCTCACCGACGAAGAGTACGAACGGGTCGCCAGCGCCTTTCTGCCGCCGGATTACCAGGCGTTGGCCGACACCGACCTGGCGTTCGGCACGCGAATGGCCGAGAACCCGGCCTTTGCCCGTTGGGTGACGCGCAACGTGCAGCCGCACAAGGTGCCGGGCTACGCCAGCGTGGTGCTGTCGACCAAACCCGGGGCCGCCGCACCGCCGGGCGACGTGACTGCGCAGCAGATGGAGGCCGTGGCGGCGTGGTCCGAGCAGTTCGGGTTCGGCGAGATTCGCATCGCCCATGAACAGAACATCGTCCTGCCGGATGTGCCGAAAGCCGGGCTGTTCGATGTGTGGACACTGGCCTGTGAACAGGGTCTGGGCAGTGCCAATGCCGGTTTGCTCACGGACATCATTGCCTGCCCCGGCGGCGATTTCTGTGCCCTGGCCAATGCCAAGTCGATCCCGATTGCCCAAGGCATCCAGGCGCGCTTCGAAGACCTGGATTACCTGCATGACCTGGGCGACATCAGCCTGAACATTTCCGGGTGCATGAATGCCTGTGGTCACCACCACATCGGCAACATCGGCATTCTTGGCGTCGATAAAAACGGCAGCGAGTGGTACCAGATCACCCTCGGCGGTGCGCAAGGCAAGGACAGCGCATTGGGCAAGGTCATCGGCCCGTCCTTCAGTGCCAGTGAAGTGCCCGGTGTGATCGAACGCATCATCGAAACCTTCGTGCGTTACCGCGAAAGCGAGGAGCTGTTCGTCGACACCTTGCAGCGCATCGGCCTGGAGCCGTTCAAGGAAGTGGTGTATCCGAAAGTGCTGGAGGCGTCGGCATGAACAACCTGTTGCGACTGCACGCGGGTGAGGCGCGCAGGGTCAGCGATGATCCGTGGACGCTGGTCCGCGAGCCCGCGGAGGCCCGGCCCGCCGGTCCGCTGATATTGCCGCTGGAGAGCTGGCTGCAGGACCCGCAACGGCAGGGTGTGTGGCTGGGGCCGGATGATGAGGTGGAACGAATCAAAACCTGGTTCGACACGCTGCCATTGATCGCCCTGGACTTTCCGAGTTTCCGTGATGGTCGTGCCTACAGCCAGGCGTACCTGCTGCGCACCCGCCTGGGCTGGACCGGCGAGTTGCGCGCCATCGGCGACGTCCTGCGCGATCAGCTCAGCCATATGCGCCAATGCGGCTTCGACAGTTTTGCCGTGCGCGAAGACAAGTCCGCCGAAGACGCGCTCAAGGGATTGGCGGGGATGAGCGTGTTGTATGGGCGCTCGGTGATTGAGCCGAGGCCGTTGTTTCGCAGGCGCTAGACACCCTCGTGGGCTGAGTTGGCCCTATCGCGAGCAGGCTCGCTCCCACAATGCTGGTAACCCTGTGGGAGCGAGCCTGCTCGCGAAGGTGGCCTTGGGGTGTGCCCCAATCACTTCAACGCCGGATCGCCCATGTTCATCTTCTTCCAGCCCTGCAACAGCACCTGGGCCTTGGGCTCCTGTCCGTTCTCCAGGTAATACTGAATCAGGGACAGCCGCGCATTGCGATTGGCCGGTTGAACCTTGAGCAGCCGCTCCAGTTCCTCGCAGGCCTCGTTGACCTTGCCGCTGTCGTGCAACGCCACCGCCAGCACGTACCCGTACTGCGCGTTCGCCGGTTCCAGTTGCGCCGCTTTGCGCAAGGCCGGCAGCGCCTGATCCGCATGCCCCGCGCGAATCAGCGACAAGCCCTGGGTGTGTTGCAACAAGGCAGCGTCCGGGTGGTCCTTGAGGCCCTGGGCCAGCAGCGCCTGCGCCTCCTGGCCACGGCCATTGGCTTCCAGCCATTGCACCAGCGTCACCAGCGCCGGGTGGAAATCGGCATCGCGTTGCAGGGCGGTGCGCAGCAGTGCTTCGACTTCACCGGCCCGGCCGTTGGCCTGGTACAACATGGCAAGGTTGAGGTTGGCTTCGGCGCGTTCGGCCAGGCTTTTTTGCACCGCTTCATATTCGGCGATGGCGGCGTTCCAGTTGGCTTGCGCACTGCCCAGGCCGTTGCGCGCCACGCTAAGCAAGTCCCGAGCGGCGACAATGCGCACGGCCTTCACCGGATCACCCAGCAAGGGCGCCAGCAGCGGGGCGCGCTCGGCGGGCGGCAGGAAGGCACTGATCGCCCGAACGGCGCTTTCACGCACCTGTGGCGCCGGGTTGCTCAAGTCCCGGGTGGCCAGTTTCAATGCCAGGTCGCTGGGGTACAGCGGCAACTCGGCCAGCAGCGTCGCACGCTGAATCGCCGGCAAATCGTTGCGCTGCAATTGTTCGTACAGGGCTTGTGCCGCGCCGGGCTGGCCGTTGCGAATCAGCCACAGGCTTTCGTCGTAGCGCGGCGCTTGCGCAGCGGTCGCTGTGTTCCAGTGCTTGAACTGTTCCGTGACCTTGTCGCCGGCCTTGCCCTGATGGCAGGTCAGGCAGGCGTCCGGTGTGCCGAGTTTTTTCGCCCGTTCCGGGTTGGGAATGCTGAAGCTGTGGTCATGCCGGAAATCATTGCCCATGTAGAACTTGCCCGGCATGTGGCAATCCGCGCACTGTGAGCCTGGCTGGCCCATGGCGTGGCGGGTGTGTTCGCTGGAATCGTAATTTTTTGCCTGCAGCCCCCGACCATCGACACCCGCCACCGGGGTCTTGCCTGCGGTGTTGTGGCATTGCAGGCAAACGCCATTGCCTGGGGCCTTGAGCTCGCTGCTGTGGGGGTTGTGGCAGTTGCTGCAGCGTACCCCCTTGTCGAACATCTTGCTCTGGGCGAAGGAGCCGTGTTCGAACACCTCGTCCTTGATCTTGCCATCCAACGCGTACAACTCGCGGGTCAGGGCACTGGGCAGGTAATCGTCCATCAAGCGCTTGCCGACGGTGAAACCATCGCCCAGCGGTGCGCGGCGGGCGTGGCAGCGGGCGCAGGTCTCGATCTCGACCGTGGCGTCCTTGTCCTTGAGGTCGACGGCGAAACCGGCGTGGAGCAGGTCGCCTTTTTTTGCCGTCCACTCCAGGTGACTGGACGCCGGGCCGTGGCAAGCCTGACAGCCCACGCCGAGGTTGTTCCAGTGACTGTCGAAAGTGTTTTTCACCGCGTCGAAATTGCGTTTGTAGCCGGTGGTGTGGCATTCGACACACATGAAATTGGCATTCTGACTGGGTTTGCTCCAGTGCAGCGGATTCTTGAAGTTCACACCTTGGCCGGGATAGAGGTGGAACCAGCGATTTTTCACGGTATCCCAAGCCACGCCCAACGCTTGCAAACGACCTTCGCCGACCTCGATCAGGTATTGCTGCAACGGCGCGATTCCGAAGGTGTAGGCCACCTTGAAGTCGGCGTTCTGGCCATCGATGCCCGGCGTATTGACCCAGAATTCGTCATTTTTGCGCGAGAAACGAGTGATTTCATTTTCCGCCTTGAAGGTGACGTCGTTGAAATCGCCGAGCACGGTCGCGTCGTTCGCTTCCTGCATCGCCAATTGATGATGGGAACCTTGCCAGTCCTTGACCTGTTCGCTGTGGCAGCCCTGGCATTGCTGTTCGTCGACCATCGTGGCCGGTTCGGCAGTCATCGGTGGCGGCTTGATCGCGGCAGCGGGGGGTGGGCTGGCAGGGGCAGAGGTCAGCGGTGCCGGCTGACTGCTGAACAGAAACCAGCCGATCCCGATGATGGCCAGGACCAGCACGCCAATCAGCGCGGGAAACAGGTAGCGAGAGCGTGAAGTTGCGGGCGAATCAACGGCTGGAGCCAAGGTTTTGTTTTTATGTTTCGGCATTGCGACTTCCATGGTCGAGGTGCATTTGCCGTCAGGCGCGCGTGCAGGTTCGATGCAGCTTTGCCGGATGTTCGGGGTCTGTCAATTGACGGTGATTTTCCAAGGCAAAACCTGCGGCATTGGCTATACCTGTTACACCGTTCCCCAACTGTCGTCGACCGCCTACAGGAGTTACCGCATGAAGCTGGCATTGATAGTGAGCACCGTCTGCATCGCCTCGATCGGCGTGGTGGGCTGCGCCAGCAAGACCGTCGAGCCGGACCAGTATTCCGGGTTCCTCAAGGATTACAGCCAGCTCAAGGAGGCCAAGTCGCCGTCGGGTGCGGTGGTGATGCGCTGGATCGATCCGAAGCTGGACATCGACAAATACAAAAGCGTGTACGTCGAGCCAACCCAGTTGTACCCCAAGCCTCAACCAACGGTGAAGATTCCGCAGGCCACCTTGAACGGCATCACCAGTTATTACGATCAGGCGCTCAAGCGTGAAATCGGTAAATCCCTGCCACTGGCGTCCGGTCCCGGGCCGGGTGTGATCGTGGTGCGGGCGGCGATCACCGCCGTCAGCAGCAAGACCGAAGGCCTGAAACCTTATGAAGTGATTCCGATCGCGCTGGTGGCGGCGGCGGTGAGTACCGCCAGCGGCATTCGCGACCAGGAAACCGACCTGGCCACCGAAGCGGTGTTCCTCGATGGCGGCAACAACCATGTGCTGGCGCAGGTGGTGCGCAAAGGCACCGGCAAGCCGCTGGAAAACGATTCGCAGGTGATGAAGGCCGATGACGTGAAAGGCGTGATCGATGGCTGGGCGTCGGATATGCACCAGTCGTACCTGAAACTCAAATCCAAGTGATGCGTCGGGGCTGAGGGCCTCGTCGCGAGCAAGCCCGCTCCCACCCTGGATCTCTGTCGTACACATTTGCGTGTCCACTGAAGATCTACCGTAGGAGCGGGCTTGCTCGCGAAGGCGGCGCCTCAGAGGCCGCATCACTCCCCGACAAACCACCGGTAATACGGATTCCCGCCATCCCCGCGCATCACCTCGCGAATGTCCCTGGCCCACGCGTCGCGATCACCGTCATAGGCGTGCAGGCTGGCCCGGTAGAACTGCATCAACCGCTGCTGGTGCGTGTTCATCCGCTCGACAAAACCTTCATCGGCATTGCCCAGTACCGGTGGCTGGCGCAGGTCGAGCAGCGCCGGCAGGACGCGGCTGATCTCCCTGGCGCGCACCCATGGCGCGTATTCGATCCGTGGCTGATCGTCGGTCACTGGCTGTGCATTGCCCGCGAAACGCTCGAGGCCTGCGCGATCGGTCACCCACGTGGCCAGCAACGCTGACGCCGAGCCGATGCCGACGTCCTGCAAGGTGTCGCGCACGCTGTCCTGCTGGAAGCGCTGGCTGATTTTTGCCGCGTCCAGTTCAATCGGTTGCAGCGAGCCGACCAGCAGCATTTCGTGGAACTCGCTGGTCCATAATGTTGCGTAGGGAAATACGTCGAGAAAACTGCGCACCAGCGAGCGTGAGTCGTCGATGTTCTGCGTCGGCAGCGGCAGCCACTGGGCAACCAGACCTTGTTGCTCGAGTCGACTGGCCGCCAGTTGGTAGAAGTCCCGGGAGTAAAGATTGACCACGCCAGCGGCGGAGGGGGGTGGGGGTTCGAGGGTGATCAGGTCGTAGCGTTGCGCGTTGCGCAGCAATTCCTGGCGCCCGTCACGCAGGCGTACGTCAACACCGGGATCCTCCGCTGCATTGAAGTTGCCCTTGAACAAGGGCGCGGCCTTGACCACCGCCGGCAGCAACTCGGCCACCACCCGATGTTCCAGGCCCGGGTAACGGGTCAGGGCACCGGCGGTGATGCCAGTGCCGAAACCGATCACCAGCGTCGAGCGCGGCTCGCCGTTGTGGATCAGTAGCGGCAGCAGCGCCTGAATCCTCATGTATCGCAGGGACGGCATGGCGTCGCCGGTGTTGGACACGCCCTGGATATACAAACGCTGAAACGCTTTCTGCCCCTTGCCTTGGGTGACCACCGCCACGGTGCCGCCGCGCCCCTCTTCATAGAACGTCAACGTTGCCTGGCGGGCGCCGGGCAGCAGGCTGGCGAGTTTGTTCACGGGCGTGAACACTGCGACCGCCACCGACAGCATGCCGATGGCCACGACCGCGTGACGCCGGCCTTTCTTCACGCCGTGGCCCTTGCGCACCGCGAAATACCCGATGGCGGCCGCAACCACCGCCAGCAGCCCCAGGGTGCGCACCAGCCCGAGCAGCGGAATCAGCACGAACCCACAGAGCATCACCCCGATGATCCCGCCCAGGGTGTTGAACGCCACCACGGCGCCGACATCCCGACCAACCCGCGCCGGGCCGACGCTCAGGCGCAGGGCCAGCGGGAACGCTGCCCCCAGCAGCAGGGTGGGCACAAACACGATGCTGATGGCAGCGATGGCAAATCGCACACTCATACCCAGCAATTCGCTGGCCCCCAAGTTCAGCACCCAGGCTTCGGCCAGGCTTTGACCGACGACCAGCCAGCGACCCAGCAAGGCGATTTCCAGCAAGGCGAGCAGACCGGCGCCGGCGATCAACAAACCGAACACGCCCCAGGGATCACGAATGCGCTCGACCCGACGGGCCAGCAGGAGGCTGCCCAGGAACAGCCCGCTCAGGTACGTCGCCAACACCACGGCAAAGGCGTAGGTGCGGGTGCTCATGAACTGCACGATGGATTGCGACCAGACCACTTCGTAGCCCAGCGCCACGCCACCGGCGATTGAATACAGCCACAGTGCAAGATGATGGGGCGCCTTGTCGCAGGCGTGTTTTGGCGCGGCGGCGACCGGCTGCGGGCGCTGGTGTTGCAACCACAGGGCACCGACGGCAGCCAGCAGGTTCAGCATCGCTGCAGCCAGCGCACTGCCACGCACACCGAGGCTGGCGATGAGCAAGAATGCCGCGAGCAATGTCCCGGCGATGGCCCCGGCGGTGTTTGCCGCATAGAGCTGACCGCCGGCCTTGCCCAGTTGCTGCGGATCGGCCGCCAGTGAACGAACCAGCACCGGCAAGGTGCCACCCATCAACAGCGCCGGGATACCCACCAGCGCGAACGGCAACAACCAGGCGCCCACGCCGACCTGTTGCTCCAGCCAGGCAAACGGGCTGGCGGCGAGGCTCAGGGCGAATGTCGTGCCGACACCGAGCACGGCGACCGCGACTTCCAGGCCCGCATAGAGCAGCACCGGGCGCTGCAAGCGATCGGCCCAGCGCCCGAACAGCAAGCCACCCAGGGCCAGCCCGGCGAAAAACGCGCTGATCCCGGTGGTGATCGCATACACCTCGACGCCGACCACCAGCGACAGTTGTTTGATCCACAACACCTGATACACCAGCGCCGCAGCGCCGGAGATGAACAGCAGCAGGGCGGGGACCCACAATGCAGGGGCGATCACATGGGCGACGGGCAGGGCGGCTGACTTGCTGGCGACGCGTGAGGACATTGCGGATTGCCTTGTTCCAATTCAATAAGGGTGACCCTGGTTGCCCTTTCGCGAGCAGGTTCGCTGCCACAAAGACCCTGTGGGAGCGAGCCTGCTGGCGAAGGGGACAACCCGATCTCAAGCGGAATAAGGCCGCTCGCCAGTAAGGTCGAGCGGCGGTCAAGCGATCTTACTGTGCCGGTTGGTTCTTCATTTTTTCAGCGATTTTTGCATCCACCGCCGCACGGATCTGGTCAATGCTGAAGCTCGCCGGCCGCTGGCTCGGCGGATATTCGATGAAGGTCTCGAGGAACTTCGCCGATTTCGTCACCGCAACGCCTGCCAGGTAGACGTTCTTGGTGTTCCAGTCGTAGAACTGATCGGACACGACGTCGGCACGCTCATACGGGTCCATGCGCAGGTTGAGGATTTTCGGCACCCGCAGGCACACGAAAGGTTCGCTCCAGACCCTGAAGCCGCCCGGTTGCCGTTGTTCGCAGAACACCACCTTCCAGTTGTCGAAACGCATCGACACCAGTACGCCATCGTCGTTGAAGTAGTAGAACTCCTTGCGCTCACCCTTGGGTTGCTGGCCGGTCAGGTAGGGCAGTTGGTTGAAGCCGTCCAGGTGCACCTTGAAGTTATTGCCACCGGAAGTCGGTGCCCAGCCTTTGAGCAGCTTGTCCTTGACCTCGGCATCGCCGGCAGCGGCAAGCAGTGTCGGAAACCAGTCCATGCCCGAGAACATTTCGTTGGACACCTCACCGGCCTTGACCTTGCCCGGCCAGCGAATCATCGCCGGTACCCGGTAGGCGCCTTCCCAGTTGGAGTTTTTCTCGTTGCGGAACGGCGTGGTCGCCGCGTCCGGCCAGGAGAACTGGTTCGGCCCGTTGTCGGTGGTGTAGACGACGATCGTGTTGTCGGCGATTTTCAGGTCGTCGAGGGTCTTCAGCAGTTTGCCGACGTCGGCGTCATGCTCGAGCATGCCGTCGGCATACTCGTTGCCGGGCATGCCGCTCTGGCCCTTCATCGAATCGCGCACGTGGGTGAACACGTGCATGCGGGTGGTGTTCATCCAGACAAAGAACGGTTTGTCCGCCTTGGCCTGTTTCTCGATGAACGCTTGCGCCGCGGCCGTGGTTTCGTCGTCGATGGTTTCCATGCGCTTGGTGGTCAGCGCGCCGGTGTCTTCGATTTTGCCGTCGGCGAAGCTATGGATAACGCCACGGGGTGTGTTGGCCTTGACGAAATCGGCATCGTCCTTGGGCCAGTACGGGCGCTCGGGTTCTTCTTCGGCATTGAGGTGATACAGGTTGCCGAAGAACTCGTCGAAACCATGGTTGGTCGGCAAATATTCATCGCGATCGCCCAGGTGGTTCTTGCCGAACTGGCCGGTGGCGTAGCCTTGGGACTTCAGCGCCTGGGCGATGGTGATATCGCGTTTCTGCAGGCCGACCGGCGCGCCCGGAATGCCGACTTTCGACAGGCCGGTCCGCAACGGCGTCTGGCCGGTGATGAACGACGAGCGCCCTGCCGTGCAGCTGTTCTCCGCGTAATAGTCGGTGAACATCATGCCTTCCTTGGCGATCCGGTCGATGTTGGGCGTCTTGTACCCGACCACGCCCATGGAGTAGGCGCTGATATTGGTCTGGCCGATGTCATCGCCGAAGATCACCAGGATGTTGGGTTTTTCGGCGGCCCCGGCAGTCGCCGAGATCGCCATGACCGAGGCCGCCACCAGGGCGAATTTCGGTAGCCACTTGCGTATGCGAGTCATCTGACTTGCTCCTTTGCGCTGGCGTCGCGTGGTGCGACAAACGTTTACTGCAGTCCTGCGTCACGCTTTCTTATTGCACTTGCCCGGGGGTTGGCGGTTCGAACGGATAGATCCGGCGCCAGTCGGACGCCATGTCCACGACCGTCCAGCCACGGTTGTTGGCTTCGTCCAGGGCCTTGTCCAGGCGACCGATGCTGGATTGGCGGTCGTAGGCCCATTCGCGCTTGGCGTCGGTGTGGTGCACCAGACCCATGAGCCGCTTGCCGGGGCCGGCGGCGGTCCACTGAAGCATCTGCAGGTCACCGTCGGAGTTGCCGAAGGCGAGTATGGGGCGGCGTCCGATCACCGCGTCGATGCTCACCGGTTTGCCCGGGCCATCGTCGTTGTGCGCCAGTGTTGGGGTGCGCAGGATCGACGCCTTGCCGTCCTTGTAGTCGAAGGTGGTGACGAAGGTGGTGCCGATGACCTGTTCGGGGGGCACGCCGTAGACCTTCTCGGCAAAGGCGCGCATGAACCCGGTGTCGCCGCCGGAAACGATGTAGGTCTTGAACGACTGGCCGCGCAGGTAATCGAGCATTTCCAGCATCGGCTGAAAGATCATGTCGGTGTACGGTTTGCCGGTTTTCGGGTGCCTGGCCTGGCTCAGCCAGGTCCTGGCGTAGTCGTCGAAGGCCTCGGTGGTCATGCCGGTGTGGGTGGCGCCGAAGATTTTCAGGAGGCCGTCCATGCCGCTTGCCGACAGGGCCTGGTGATCGTTCTCCAGCACCGCCTTGAACGGCTGGGTGGTCTTCCACTCCGGGTGCTGCGCCGCCGTGCGCTTGACTTCATCGAGGGCGAACAGGAATTCGAAGTACATCGGCTGCTCGCTCCACAACGTACCGTCGTTGTCGAACACGGCGATGCGCTCGGCGGGCTTGACGAAGTCCTTGCTGGTCTGGTCGGTGACGGCCTGGACGAACTCGATGATCTGCCGTTTCACCGGACCTTCGTTCCACGAGGGTAAGGGTTCGCTGGCCTGTGCCAGAAGCGGCAAGACCAATGCAAACAACACTGACAGCGCACAGCGGTGGCGGATCGAGTTCACGGTCGTCATGGGAAATCCTTCTCGTGGACCGGGTTCAAGGGACGCAAGGCTGGACGGAGTACGGTACGGCGGTGCTCGGCCTGACTATGCAGCGTAGACAAGGTTTCCCGCAGTCGAGCAAGGGTCTGATCTACGGTCGGTTCGCTCCCGTAAAAGGCCTGCAACACACTGCGCATCTGCGGACCAAGGGCACTCAGTTGCAAGCCTTGGCCACTGCGTTTGAGCCACAGGTAGACGGCGCTCAGTTGTGCGGGTTTCGTCTCCAGTTGCTGGGGAATTTGTTTCCAGGCAAAGGCTGCCGATTGCTGCCACTGCGCTTTCCTGGCGCGCCGCCACGCCTGCACACCCAGGCAGGCGCGGTGAACGAAAGGCCGTGCCACGCCGATCAGCCCCCCCAGCGCGAGCACAAGGACCGACCACAGCAGCCAATGCCGGGACAGGTGAATACGGCTTTGCTGACCCAATCGTTGAAGGTCCTGGGTGATGGAAAACACTGGCTTGTAGGTGCTGTTGGCCACCGCATCAAAGGTCACCGCCGGCACCTGGGCGGCGCGCACCTGTTGCGTCTTGGTGTCCCACCACTTCAATTCGATCGCCGGCAGTGTGTGGCTGCCCGGGGTGTCGACACGATAGGTCGCGGTGTCGATGCGTTGCCCGCCGGTGAAGTGCCCGCGGCCGTCGTCCAGCGTGCTGATTTGCGGGGTTTTCGGATAAAGGCTGAGGCCTTCGACGTTTGCCATGGTCGGCACCGGCAAGGCCATGGCCGTGGCGTTGTCGGCCTGCAAGGTCAGTTGCCGGGTCAGGCTGTCACCGACCTTGAGCGGTGTGGCCGAGGGCTGGGTGGTCTGGCTGAAGCGCACCCCCTGCGCCACCAGCACCGTTTCCCCGGACGCGAAGCCGGGAATGGGCGTGGCGGCAAAATGCAACGGATGGCTTTGTGCGCTGAGCGGGCTGCTGGCCTGACCGGGGGTCGCCTGCACGGTCAACGGCGGGATGTCGAAGCCCTGGGCGAGGTTGGGCGTGATGCGATAGCGGTAGCGCAGACCGGTGAACGACTGGCCGCCCTGTGTCTGGTTGATGTGCTCGGCGTGGCCGTCGGGGGGCTGCACCAGGGCGCCGGGCAGTGTCAGGGCGGGCAGGGTGGGGGCGTCGGTGAACCAGGTGTCGGTGAGGACATCCAGTTGCAGTTCGACCAGGCTGCCGACCATGGGGTTGGTGGGTTGCAGGCGGGCTTGGACTTGTAGTTGGGGTTCGGCGGCCAAGGTGGCGGTGGTGAACAGGCAGAGGAGCAGGATCTGGAGAGTTGCTGTGAGCAGGCTGGCCTCTTCGCGAGCAAGCCCGCTCCCACAGGGGGATTTCGGCGCACAGACATTCCCTGTGGGAGCGGGCTTGCTCGCGAAGGCCACGACTCGGTCCCGAAGACTGTTCACTGTGAATCCCCCATCCGATCCTGCAACCCAAACTTCTGCTTCAGAAACTTTGCCGGCGAGGTCGTCAGGTTCTGCAACCACAAGGCATCCGACGTCGCCTGCTCGGTCTCCACCGCTTTGCCCTGGCCCTTGCCCGGTGCCTTGTCCATCTTGATTTCGTCGGGCTTGACCTCGGGCGCGTTCTGTTCGGCGCTTTCAGTGTCCTTCTGCAGCGCGATGGCCAAGGCCAGGTTGGCGGTGGCTTCGGGGAATTGCGGCTGCAACTTCAAGGCCTGGGTGTAGGCGGCGATGGCCTGGTCGAACTTGAAGCGACGCACGTAGATATTGCCCAGATAAAAGTACGCCTGAGGCGTTTGCAGACGCGCGAAACTGGCCAGTGCCAGGTCGAAATCCGCTGCGTTGTAGGCGGCGATGCCTTTCCAGTAGGGGTCGGCGAAATGCGCGGCGGCCTGGGGAAAATGTTCGTGTTCGAAGGCCCAGCGGCCTTGTTGGTCCGGGGTTAAAAAGGCGTCGATCAGCGGGTTCGCCCGCGCCGGGGCTGGTTGCAGGCCCAGCCCCACGGTCAGCAGTAACCCCGCCATCCAGTTCAAGCTCCAGCCCTTACGCACGCTGAAAAACGCGATCAACAGCAACGGCCAGCACAGCCAGAAACCGGCGTCTTTCCAGTGCAACTCCTTCTGCTCGTCACTGGCGCTCTGGAAATGCTGCTGGGAGTGCAGTTCGACCCAGTCCAGATCGTCGTTGTTCAGGGTCAGGCTACCCAAGGGCGCATCCAGTGCGGAGGCCAACTGCTTGAGCGCGGCCTGATCGAAACTGCTCAGCGCGGGGCGACCGTTGCTGTCGGTGCGCGGCTGGCCGCTGGCGTCGTGGATGATCCCGCCGTCCTCGCTGCCGACCGCGAGGATCAGCACTTGCAGCTGGCTGTCATTGAGCTGTTTGTCCAGGCCGGCCAGCGCCGAGATGTCGGCGCCGTCGGTGATCAACAAAAGGGTGCCGGGGGATTTCTCGGCAGCCAGCAGACGCTTGGCCTCGTCGATCACCGCCGCGACGTTTTTTCCCGGTTTGTCGATCAGGTCGGTGCTCAGCGCCTGAATGAAGGTGTCGAGCAATGCCGGATCGTCGGTCGGCGGCAGCACCAGGTGCGCGCTGCCGGCATAGGCGATCAGGGCGTTGCGTGCGCCGGCGCGACGCTGGATCAGGTCATGCAGTTTGTGTTTGGCCGCTTGCAGGCGGCTGGGGGACACGTCACTGGCGTCCATCGAGGGTGAAAGGTCGATAGCGATGATCAGCGGCGCCCGATTCTGCAGAAAGTCCGGCCGGTCCTGTTGCCAGGTCGGACCCGCCGCCGCCAGGGCACCGAGCATCAGCAGGGCGCAGGCCAGGTGGACCGGGCGCAGGCGCTGCTGATCCTGAGGCGTGATCAGCAAGTGCGGCAGCAGGTGCTCGGCGATATTGCTGCGCAGACGCCGCTGCACATCGCGACTGCGCCGCCAGAGCCACGGCAGCGCCGCGCCTAATGGCAGCAGCAACAGCCAGAACGGACGGAGAAAATGCAGGTCGCTGAGGTTGATCTCCATCTCAGGCCTCCTGCCGCTGGCGCGCAAGCGACAGGTGCGGGCGGAGCAGGGCGCCGACATGGTAGAGCGCGAGCAAGGTGATGGCGGCGCCCAGCGGCCAGTAAAACAGATCGCGCTTGGGCTGGTGGCTGAGGGTCTTGACCTGGTGCGGGGTCAGTGTATCGAGGGTGCTGTAGACCTGGTCCAGTGCGGTGCGGTCTTCGGCGCGGAAGAACCTGCCGCCCGTGGCCTCGGCGATCTGTTGCAGGCCTTGCAGGTTGACCTTGGCTTCACCCTCGGCGCTTGGGTCGCCGATGCCGATGGTGTGAATCACAACGCCTTTCGCGGCGGCCATGGATGCCGCGTGGTCCGGGGTGATCGCGCTGCTGGTGTCATTGCCATCGGTGAGCAGGATCAGGACCTTATCCTGCTCATGGGCCTGATCGAGCAGCTTCAGGCTCAGGCCGATGGCGTCGCCGATTGCCGTGTTGGGCCCGGCCATGCCGATACCGGTGTCGTCCAGCAACAGCGACAGGCTGGCATGGTCCAGGGTCAGCGGGGCCTGGGGATAGGCGCCGCTGCCGAACACGATCAGCCCCAGGCGGTCGTCTTTGCGTTTGTCGATAAAACCATGCACCACCTGCTTGACTGCGGTCAGGCGGTCGATCTTCTGCCCGTTGGCGCCGGTGAAGTCGGTGGTTTCCATCGACTGGGAAATGTCGATGGCCAGCATCAGGTCGCGCACCGGCTGCTGGCGCTCGATGGGTTTTTCCACGTACACCGGGCGCGCCACCGCCAGCAGCAACAGGGCCCACACCAGCAGATTGAGCAGCAACTGCCAGCGATTGTTGCGGGTGCCGGCAGCGCTGGGCGCCTGGCCGACAGCGCGGCTCATCGCGCCAAAGAACGGCACCCGCACTGCGCTGCGGGCTTCGCGATAGTCGGGCAGATAGCGGTAGCCCAGCCACGGCAACGGCAGCAGCACTAACAGCCAGGGGTAATCAAGCTGCCACATGGTGATGCTCCACCCAGTGTTGGCAGGTGGCGAAAAGCCGTTCGCGCTGGTCGGCGGGTAATGCCTGCAGGGTGGCGTCCGGGGCGTAGGCGAGCAGCGCCAGTTGCCGGCTGAGGTCAGCTGGCAAGGGCTGGGGGCTGTGCCGCTGCAAAAAGCCCTGCCAGTCCTCGTTACCCAACGCCGCAGCACCCACAGGGGTTGTGCTTGGCATCGAGAGGGCCGTGCGCTTGAGTAACTCAGGCAGTTCGCGCAGCGCACTCAGGTCATCCATGCGCGTATGCAATTGCGCCAACCGCACCAGCGCCTCCCGGCGATAAGCATCGTGCCGCCATTGCCGATAGCGCTGGATGGCGATCGTCAGCGCCGTCAGCACCAAGACACCGAGCAACACCCACCAGCCCCACGTCTGCGGCGCATAACCGATCGGTGCGGGCAGGGCGATTTCCTGCAGTTGATCAATGCTCGGCACGTTCGGGTTCATTGCCGTCTTCCGCCGAGCTTGCCCAGTTCGGCTCGCAGTTGTTCCTGGGCATCGGTCGCGGTGCTGAACATCATCAACGGCACCTGGCTGCGACGCAGCAGGGTGGCGACGTCCTTGAGTCGGCCGCCGAGAAAATCGCCCAGGGGCTGATGCACGTTGCGTTGTTCGACCGCCAACTCGACCTGCAACTGGCCCTGGGTAATCAGCAGGCGACCGTTTTTCGGCAGGTTCAACGCCAGCGGGTCATACACCTGCATGGCGATCACATCGTTATGCGCCGCCAGTTGCCGCATCAATTGCAGGGTGCGTTCACCCGCGCCGGCAAAGTCGCTGACAATGCAGATCAGGTGGTCGTGGCCGGCCAGCGCCAGGCAATGCTGCAACACCTTGTCGAGCCGGTCTTCGCCCTCGGCGTCCGGATTGCCGGCGTTGAGTGCCCGATTTTGCTGGACGATGCGGCTGCACAAGGCTTCGACCCGTTTGCGGCTGCGCAACGGGGCAACGGCATCGATGCGAGTGTCGTTGAACACCAGGCCGCCGACCCGGTCACCGGCGTTGAACACCATCCACGCCGCCAGTGCAGCCAGTTCGGCGGCGAGGGCGGATTTGAAGCTGCGGCGGGAGCCGAAAAACATCGACATGCGCTGGTCGACGAGGATCAGGGCGGGCCGATCGCGTTCTTCGGTAAAGGTGCGCACCACGGGTTTGCCGGTGCGCAGCGATGCGCGCCAGTCGAGGTGACGCAAGTCGTCCCCCGGTTGATAGCGCCGCAGTTCGTCGAAATTCAGTCCACGACCGCGTAACCGCGAGGCGTGGTTGCCGGCGAGAATGCTGGCCTGGGGCTGGCGTGCGAGAAAGCTCAGGTCACGTGCCTTGAACTCCAGCGCCATCAATTGCGCCAGAGAGACATAGACCAGGCCCTCGTCGTTCATGCGGGGATCGCCACGTTGTCGAGCAGGCGATCGAGCACCTGATCCGCCGTGACGCCATCGGCGACCGCGTCATAACTCAATTGCAAACGATGGCGCAGCACCGGATGCACCACCGCGCGGACGTTGTCCGGCGAAACGAAATCCTGCCCCTGCAACCAGGCATCGGCGCGAGCACAACGGTCCAGGCCGATGCCCCCCCTGGGACTGGCGCCCATCGCGATCCAGCGGCCCAGGTCGGCGTCGTAGTCGGCGGGATGGCGCGTCGCGTTGATCAGGTCGATCAGGTAGCGGTCGATGGCGGGCGACACATGGACCGCGCTGACTTCCCGGCGTGCGCTGAAAATCACTTCCTGGGACAACGCAAAGCCCTGAACCGGAGCGGCCCTGGCGCCCGCCGCGACTTCCTCCTGGCGCAACAGTCGCAGCACCTGGCTTTCGTTGTCGGCGCTCGGGTAATCGAGCAGCACCTTCATCAGGAACCGATCCATCTGCGCTTCCGGCAGCGGGTAAGTGCCTTCCTGTTCGATGGGGTTCTGCGTCGCCACCACGATGAACAACTCCGGCAGCGCATGGCTGTTGCCGGCCACGGTGATTTGCCGTTCTTCCATGGCTTCGAGCAGGGCCGCCTGTACTTTGGCCGGGGCACGGTTGATTTCGTCGGCGAGAATCAGGTTGCCGAACAGCGGGCCGGGCTGAAACTGGATCTCGTTCCTGCCGTCGATCTGGTGCAGCACTTCGGCGCCGGTGATGTCGGACGGCAACAAGTCGGGGGTGAACTGGATGCGGCTCATCTTCGCGTCCAGATGCCTGGCCAGCGCCTTGACCGTGCGGGTCTTGGCCAGGCCCGGCAAGCTTTCCAGCAACAAATGGCCGTTGGCCAAGAGCCCGAGCAGGATCTGCCGGATGACTTGATCCTGGCCGAGCACCGCTTCGGCGATGCTGGCTTGCAGGGCGTTGAGGTCGTCGAGTGCGCTCATGGGCAGTCCTGGCTCAAAACATGAAGGTCGGAATGACCGGAATGAACGACAGGCGGAAATTCCAGCGGCTGCTGATCAGGTCGTCCGGATGAATGGCCGAGTACTGGATTTCCCCGGAAATCCGCACCGGCAGCTTGCCGAAGTTGAAGATCCGTCCGGCGCCGAGGCCGATCGGGAATGTCACTTTGTTGCCGCCCTCGGCCTTCCAGTTGACCGTGATGTTGGGCGTCATGCCGACCCGCCATTGTTCCGGGCCGGGGAGGCTGCGCTGGATGAAGTACTGGATGTTGGTCAGGCTGACGTCCTTGCGTTGGCTGTCGCCGCCCACCGACCACCAGTGCTGCGGGAACACGCCCAGGGTCCAGTCTTGGCCGAGGTAGGCGGCCACGAAGGCCGGGCCCAGGGAATATTTGCCCGTGCCGAGCACTTCTTCCTCGGCGGTGGGAAACATCGCGGTCGGGCCGAAGCCCCAGACCATCTTGCCGCCCCCGGCGAAGCGGATCGGCTCCTTGGGCGAGAACACCCCCACGTAGGCCAGGTCGCCAAAACCGCTGGTGCGGTCGAACGGGTCCTGCACCACCGACGCGAAGTCGCCGCGATCATGCAGCAATTCATTGGGGCCCATGCCGATCAGGTTGCCGGCCTTGCGGTTGACCGGTGCGCTGACGTAGCTGATGGGCAGGCGATTGATCAGGTTCCAGTCTTCACCGAGGGAGATCGGGAAGGTCGGCATGAAACTGTATTTGCCGAGCATGCGCGTGCCATTGCTGTGCGGGCCTTTGAGCGCGGTGTAGTCGAACTGGTTGAACAGCAACACCAGATTGCCCACCGGGTTGTCCATCAGCTTGGAGATTTGCTCGGTGGACGGCTCGCAACCGGCGGCCACGACCTTTTTCAGGTCGATGTCGAAGTCCTGTTGCAGTCGGTGACAGGTCTCGGGATCACCTTTGGTCGCAGGTTGTGCCGGTGTCCCGCCGAGCGCTGGCAAGTCTGCGGCGCAGGCGATGCCACTGAACAGCACACTGCACAAGGTCAGTCTGGAACCGATGGCCATCCCTGGTCACTCCCTAGAAAAACGCCAGTGTCAGGTTGATCGCCACACCGTTGCCTTCCGGACGATTCTTGGTGTCGAACTCCGGTACCCAACGGGCGCTGACACTGGCTTGGGCATCGTTGAACTTGCCGGCCCAGCCGATCACCGGACCGGCGCCCACCGAGCGGCCGCGGAAACCGTTCAGGGCATCGGCGGTATCCCCTTTGTCGTCGGTGATCTGCTGCACGTAGCCACCGACAATGCCGGCGCTCCAGCCGTTGCCGAAGCCGTGGGTCCACAGCGCGTCGAGGGTGAATATGTTGCCGTTGCGGTAATCCGTGGCGTCGTTTTCGGTGTAGAACTCCAGGCCGCCCGACAGGGTGAATTCGCCCCCCTTGCCGTCCAGGTGCGTGAACGCCACGGTGGGCATGAAGGTGTAGGTGTTCTGCCCGGGGTTGGCCAGGCGGTCGTCATTGTAAGCACCGGTCGGCACGTAGATCGGCAGGGAAAACGAGAGATGGTTAACCTCGTCGAAGTGGTAGCCGGCGGCAATCGGCGTCACCAGCATGTCGGCGAATTGCGTGCCCGAGTCCTCGGTGCCCAACGTCCGGCCACGCGGGCCGGTGATGCTGATATTGACGTCGGTGTACTGCACCGGCACGCCGATGGCCGACGCATAGTTCCAGCGGCCCTTGCCGGTGTCCCAGACGTGGGTGAAGTTGGCCATGGTGTAGGAAACCTTCATGTCCAGGTCGGCACCGATCTCCCCGACAATCGGCACACCCTTGCCACCCTTCAGGTCACCGTCGTACCAGATGCTGGTAAACGACATGACCCAGCCCGGTTCGGGCGGTACGACCCCAGCGTTGGAAAACACCTGTTGGCCGGTTATCGGCCGGCCGACACCGCCTTCGGCGGCGAATGCCGCCGGAGTGCCGCCGAGCACGCACAAGACCAGTAAAGGGGTTACTGCATAAGGCTTGACCATCAGCGACTCCGTCTACTGTTTGGGTTGATCGACCGGCGTCAGCAACGGCATTTTCCATTCGCCGCTGGTGACTTCAGGTTTCGGCAGGTAGAGACGCAAGACGCCGTAGAACGGCCCGTTGGGCGCCGGCAGCCAGTTGCTTTGCAGATTGCTGGCCGGGGCTTTGTGCTGTACGTACAGGGTCAGTCCGCCATCTGCGTCGAGTTTCAGGCCAGGCAACATCCGCGAATTGATCAGGTAGCGATTCAGCGGGTTGGCCACCAGCAACTTGTTCTTGCCGTCGTACATCGTCAGTGACCAGAACGCGTCGGCCGGGGGCAGGGCGCCCTTGTCGAAGTGCAGGGTGTAGTCATGTTTCGACGCGTCGACCGGCTGGCCGTTCTTGTCGACGAAGTAGCCGATGTAATTGGCCTCTTCGACCGAGTTGCCGAAAATCCCCATGTTGGCGCCGGCGTAGCGGTACAGGTAGTTGCCGTTGAGGTGATCGCGGGTGCCGAACAGGTCGCCGCTGCTGACCTGGTGACTGTCGACCTTGTCCTTCTTGAACCGGGCGAATTCGGCCTTGGCGTCGGCAATGCCGTCCTCCAGGGCCGTGCGCTGGCTGGCGGGCAGTTCGTTGGGGTTGAATGGTTTGCCGGCTTCGAGGCCGATTTTCGCGAAGCGCGCCAGCAGGTCCTGTTCGACCTCCTGGGGGGGCGCGAATTGCAGCATGAACGCCAGGTAGCGGAACAGGTCCGGGGTATCGCTCATTGTCGGCGTCGGCTTCGGCCAGTCGATGTTCGGTGCGGCAGGCGGCGCTTTTTGTTTGACGTAGTGGCTCAGTGGTTCGACCTTGTAGCCTTTCTGGATCTGCTTGACCTTGTCCAGATCCTTTTCATCGAACAACTGCGTGCGGTACAGCGCATAAGCGATGTTGGTTTCGCTGCGCAACAGGCGGTCGATGGCCACCGGTTGCTGGCCTTGCCAGTTCGGCCCGGCAATCAGGAAATGCCCGCCGTTGTTGCCGGTGCTGCGGGTGCCGAGGTAGGCAAAATTCTGCGTGTAGGCGTCGATCAGTTGCACCGAGTAGTAACGGTGTTCATCGATGGCTGGCAGGGTCAGCACCACCGGTTCGGCCCGCAGATCCAACCAGACGAAGGAGTAGGGGGTGTCGGCGTTGGGCGTGACGAACGCGGTGTCCTTCGCCGTGAAGGCTTTGGCCGTGTTGCCGATCCGGTTGAATGGCGCCTTGAAATTGGGGCTGTTTTTGTCGACGGCCTGGGTATAGAGGGTTTTGTACATTTCCACCACCGGGAAGCCATACAAATAAGCTTCCCTGGCGATGCTCCGGGCCTCTTCTGGCGTTGCGCTGAAGTCGGCCCAGGTACTCGTGCTCAGGGGGATCGAAAGTGCTGCGAGCAACAGGCGTTGATTCATGACACGTCCTTATTCCACCACCGAGATGTCGTCGAGTTTCCAGCTTTTGTCGAAGTAGGCTTCGGTGGGCGCGTACAGGCGGAAATAGCTGAACCAGTGCTTGCCCGGCAGGGTTTGCACCCAGTTGTTCTCCAAGCCCTTGGGCGCGGTGGGGCCGAAGTACAGGTCAACCGAGCCGTCAGGATTTTTCTTGAGGTCCTGGCGCGACGACAGGTCCGCCTTGCGCTGCGGGTTGTCGATCAGGCAGCGGCTGTCGATGTCGTACACGGTCATCGACCAGAACTGCCTGGCCGGTGGGTTGGCACCCACGTGCAGTCGATAACTTTTGCCGCCATCCAGCCAGTCGCCCTTGGCATCGGTGTAGGCACCGAGGTAAGTCTGGCCCAGACCCGGGGTTTTGGAGACCATGCCTTTGGTGTTGGTGACGGCTTCGTAGAACCACGCGCTGCGCTCCCACAGCTGGTCGTAATAGGCTACGCGTTGCGACGGTTCGGTAATGTTCAGTACCGTGTCCCACTGCCGGTCTTTCCAGTACCGGGCCTCGGGGAACCGCTTGGCGAAGGTATTGGCCTTGGCGATCAGTTCCCCCATTTGCGCGCCTTGTTCAAGCGCCCGACGTTGCGCGTCGGTGGGGTTGAAGGGCTTGTCCTTCTCGATGCCCAGGCTGGCGAGCATGGCCATGTAGAAACGGTCGCGTTCGTTGACCGGTTCTTTCTGGATGACCTGGTGCAGGCGTTCCCAATACGCAAGTCCACGCGGCTGGGTTCCGGACCACGCTTTGCCGTCTGGGGAGAGCAGCCTGGTCTTGTCCGGCGCGGCCCGTTTGGCATAGGGGTACATCTTGAATTGCTCGACCAGGGCCTTGCCTTTAGCCGGGTCGGGATCCAGTACGCGAAAGCCCACCAGCACATTCATGGTTTCCGATCTGGCCAGGTAATACTGACCGGCGTCGGCCGGTGGTTGCGCGCCCGGTGGCAGGACCAGGTATTTGCCGCCCTTGCCCTTGTCGGGGCCCGTCTGGCCCATGTCAATGATCGCTCGCTGCCAGAAATCGCCCACACCGCCTGCGGTAGGGCCGGGAGGCAGTTCGATCACCAGCGGCCCGGTTTCGTTGAGGTCGACAAAACCGAGAATGTACGGCGTGGTGGCGTTGGCCGTGATCACGCCGAGCTTGTCTTCGTAGCTGTCGAGCACCATCAGATCGCCGTTTTTGGCGCCGAGCTTGTCGCGAAACTCTTCCTGCCACTGGGCGTAGGACACCAACGGCAATGCCCAGAGATAACTCTGGGTGGCCTGTTGGAAATCCAGTTCGGCATACAGTTTCGGGATGGAATCGGGTGCTGGCAGTTCGCCTTGCATGACGATCGGACCAATGCGTGCATTGAGGTCCTGCGCACCAACGCCACAACTGACGAACATGCTCATCAGGCTGAAACCGGCTGCGCGAATTGCACCGTGCATAAATTCGTCCTTATTTCCCGAAGGTGACGTTGATTCCGGCGAAGAGGGTAAATTGCGGCAAGCCGTCACCTTTGTGCTCGACGGTCCACTGCGGTTCGATGAAGGCGTTGAGGATATTGGAGCCGGATTTCCAGACCTTGCCGCCCCCCAAACCGAGTGGGATGTAGTGGGTGTCGTTTTTCAGGTCGAAGGTCCAGGTGGCGGTGGAGCGCAGGTACCAGCCCCTCTCGAGGTTATGAATGATGAAGGGCTGGAGGGTCGCGGTTTCCACATGCACGCGATCACTGTCGCCGGCGAAAGAGCTCTGATACTGCACCAGTGCCCCGAGCAGACCACGGGGCGAGGAGTCGATCGCCACCGCCGCGAGCCCTGCTTGCCATTTGCCAGTGCCGAGTTCGTCCTTGTCGGCGGTCGGCGCGGTGATTTGTGGGCCGATGCCCAATTGAACGCCGTCGGTCTTGAGCAGGAAAATATCGAACAGGTTCAGGTCACCCTCACCGGTGCTGTACCCGCCGTGCGGATCCGGGCGGGTGCTGATGGGCGCCGTGGCGCGAAGCAATTGCGGCACACCGATGACGTCATTGGGCGCAATCGGCAGCGTGCCACGGACCAGCAGGTCGTTGGTGTGGGCGTTGGAGTCGTAGAGTTTCGGGGTGTAATAATCCTGCAGGTTCATCCCCGGCGCGAGGTTCAACGGGTTGTTGCTTTTGTTGGCCGTGTCAGCGTTGTCCGCGAGGGTACACACCGCAGACGTTATAGAGGTCGCCAGCAATAGGGCGCTTGCTCCTGGATGTTTCGACATGGATCCCCGGTTCCCTGATGGGTAGTCTTTTTTCTGACAAGCCTGTAGGGCACGTCTGATGACGTTAGCAGTTGCCAGCAGGTTATCCAGTCGAAGGGATTGATTCGCAGGTGTTTCCTGTGCTCATTCGCATTGAGGAAAGGCCGCGCTCCCACGGCGATCAGGGGTTCGTGGGAGCGCATTCGTTATCAGGAACGATCAGGCTGGGCCCCGCAACAACCCACCTCGCGAATCTCGATTTCGGCATCGGTTCCCGGCATGGGATTGGGGCAGCGCATGACCCATTCGATGGCTTCCTCCCTGGACTTCACTTCCCACAGCCAGTAACCGGCAATCAGCTCCTTGGTCTCGGCGAACGGGCCGTCGATGACGCTACGTTTGTCGCCGTTGAAGCGCACGCGCGCGCCCTTGCTGCTGGGTTGCAGGCCTTCGTCACCGATGAGGACACCGGCCCTGGACAATTCTTCGTTGTAGTGACCCATGGCGGTCAGCAACTCGGCACTGGGCATGAGGCCGGCTTCGGAATCGGCGCTGGCTTTTATGATGATCATGAATCGCATGGTGGTGTCTCCGCTGGATGGGGATGATTCGCCCTATGGTCGATTGGCGTGCGGCCAGATCGACAACGCCGGCAATATTTCAAGTTCCCCACGCTCTCAGGTGGTGATGTGTCAGGTCGCCGGGGCTTTGAGCACTGTTGAGTCTGAAGCCACTCCCACAACGTTGAGCAGAGTGTTCACAATTTGTATCTGCCGGTAGGTCGTCGGCCCGTTTCGTGGTTAACTTCTGCCTCTTCAAAATTCTCTACAACAACGTGCAGAAGGACTCCGTTCATGGCTCAAGTCACTCTTAAAGGCAACCCGGTTCAAGTCAACGGCCAACTGCCTCAAGCCGGTTCCAAGGCGCCAGCCTTTTCCCTGGTTGCCGGCAATCTGTCCGACGTCACCCTGGCGAGCTTCGCCGGCAAGCGCAAAGTGCTGAACATCTTCCCAAGCGTTGACACCCCGACCTGCGCGACCTCGGTGCGCAAGTTCAATGCCCAGGCCAACGATGTTGCCAACACCGTGGTGCTGTGCATCTCCGCCGACCTGCCGTTCGCCCAGGCGCGCTTCTGCGGTGCCGAAGGCCTGGACAACGTGCAGAACCTGTCGACGCTGCGTGGCGCCGAGTTCATCGAGAACTATGGCGTGGCCATCGCTGACGGTCCGCTCAAAGGCCTGACTGCCCGCGCCGTGGTGGTGCTGGACGAAAACGACAACGTGCTGCACAGCGAGCTGGTCAGTGAAATCGGTCAGGAGCCGAACTACGACGCGGCACTCGCCGTTCTGAAATAAGCAATCGCTTACAATTGTTAACGGCCTGCTCCTGTTCAGGCCGTTTTCATTTGTGCTTCAGTCCCTTAGATAACTCTCCTGATACGTAAGCCGAAGGTAAATTGCCGGTAAAGGCGCTTTGCTATTTAGCCGCCAGTGCTTATCGTTCAGCCTCCTGTAGAAAAAGCCCACGCGCCCAATGGTTGATCATTCCATGCAATCCTCCGCTTCCCGTAGTCCTCGTCGCTGGCTGTTCGGCCTGCTCGTCCTGTTGGTCATCGCTGCCCTGTGCTGGAAATTCTGGCCCGGTGGTGCTGCACCCAAAGAAGGGGCAGGGCAGAAAGCCGCGGTGGGCCATACGGGGCGCGCCGGCGGGATGCGGCCCGGCTTCGGTGGCGCGGCCGGGGCGGTGCCGGTGCGTGTGGCGCCGGCGGTCAAGGGCGATTTCCCGTTGTATTACCGGGCGCTGGGCACGGTGACGGCGTTGAACACCATCAATGTGCGCAGCCGCGTGGGCGGCGAACTGATCAAGGTGTCGTTCGAAGAGGGGCAGATGGTCAAGGCGGGCGACCTGCTGGCGGAAATCGACCCGCGTCCCTACCAGAACGCCTTGCTGCAGGCCGAAGGCACCTTGCTGCAGAATCAGGCACAACTGAAAAATGCTCAGGTCGACGTCGAGCGTTATCGCGGTTTGTATCGCGAAGACAGCATCGCCAAGCAGACCCTGGACACCGCCGAAGCATTGGTGGGCCAATACCAGGGCACGGTCAAGACCAACCAGGCGGCGGTCAACGACGCCAAGCTCAATCTCGAATTCACCCGCATCCGCGCACCGATTGCCGGTCGCGTCGGCCTGCGTCAGCTCGACGTCGGCAACCTGGTCGCCGCCAACGACACCACGGCGCTGGCGATCATCACCCAGACCCAGCCGATCAGTGTCGCCTTCACCTTGCCGGAGAACAGCCTCGACGTGGTGCTGGCCCGCTATCGCAGCGGCGCCAGGCTGCCCGCTGAGGCCTGGGACCGTGGCGACGCCAAATTGCAGGCCACCGGCGTGTTGCAAAGCCTCGATAACCAGATCGATGTCGCCACCGGCACCCTGAAATTCAAGGCGCGCTACGAAAACCGCGACCAGGCGCTGTTCCCCAACCAGTTCGTCAACGTCCACTTGTTGGCCGACACCCTGAAAGACGTGGTGCTGGCCCCGGCGGCAGCCATCCAGTTCGGCACCAACGGTACGTTCGTCTATGCGATGGACGGTGACAAGAAAGTCACGATCCGCCCGTTGAAGGTCGGCGCCAGCGATGGCGAGAACACCGTTGTCATCGAGGGCCTGAAGGCGGGTGAACGCGTCGTCCTGGAAGGCACCGACCGCCTCAAGGAAGGCAGCGAAGTGGAAGTGGTCAACGACACCAAGGACGTACCGACCTCGCCGACCGGGCACCTGCAGGGCAAGTCGGCGGCCAGCACGACTGAGCCGGTCACCACCGACAAGGCGAAAAAGGGCGGCGCATGAATCTCTCGCGGCTGTTCATCCTTCGCCCGGTAGCCACCACCCTGAGCATGCTGGCCATTGTCCTGGCCGGCCTGATCGCCTACCGATTGTTGCCGGTGTCGGCCTTGCCCCAGGTCGACTACCCGACCATCCGCGTGATGACGCTCTATCCCGGCGCCAGCCCGGATGTCATGACCAGCGCGGTGACGGCACCGCTGGAGCGCCAGTTCGGGCAGATGCCGGGCTTGACCCAGATGGCCTCGACAAGCTCCGGCGGCGCCTCGGTGCTGACCCTGCGGTTCAGCCTCGACATCAACATGGATGTCGCCGAGCAGGAGGTGCAAGCCGCGATCAATGCCGCGACCAACCTGTTGCCCAAAGACCTGCCGGCTCCGCCGGTGTACAACAAGGTCAACCCGGCCGACACCCCTGTACTGACGCTGGCGATCACCTCCAAGACCATGTTGATGCCCAAGCTCAATGACCTGGTCGATACCCGCATGGCGCAGAAAATCGCCCAGATCAGCGGCGTCGGCATGGTCAGTATTTCCGGTGGTCAGCGCCAGGCGGTACGGATCAAGGTCAATCCCGAGGCCCTGGCGGCGGCCGGGCTGAACCTGTCGGACGTGCGCACGCTGATCGGCGCCTCGAACGTCAACCAGCCCAAGGGCAACTTCGACGGCCCGACGCGGGTCTCGATGCTCGATGCCAACGATCAACTGACCTCGCCCGCAGACTACGCCAACCTGATCCTGGCCTACAGCAATGGCGCACCCTTGCGACTCAAGGATGTGGCGGAAATCGCCGACGGCGCAGAAAACGAACGTCTCGCCGCCTGGGCCAATGAAAGCCAGGCGGTGTTGCTCAACATCCAGCGCCAGCCGGGCGCCAACGTCATCGAGGTGGTCGACCGGATCAAGGCCTTGCTGCCGAGCATCACCGATAACCTGCCTGCCGGCCTCGAGGTCACCGTCCTCACCGACCGCACCCAGACCATTCGCGCTTCCGTGACCGACGTCCAGCACGAATTGCTGATCGCCATTGCCTTGGTGGTCATGGTGACCTTCCTGTTCTTGCGCCGGGCCAGCGCGACGATCATTCCGTCGGTGGCGGTGCCGCTCTCGCTGATTGGCACCTTTGGCGTGATGTACCTCGCCGGTTTCTCGGTCAACAACCTGACCCTGATGGCCCTGACCATCGCCACCGGTTTCGTGGTGGACGATGCGATCGTGATGCTGGAGAACATTTCCCGCTTCATCGAAGAGGGCGACAGTCCGCTGAATGCGGCGCTCAAGGGCGCGAAACAGATCGGCTTCACCCTGGTGTCCCTGACGCTGTCGCTGATTGCCGTACTGATTCCGCTGCTGTTCATGGCCGATGTGGTAGGGCGTCTGTTTCGCGAGTTCGCGATCACCCTGGCGGTGGCGATCCTGATTTCCCTGGTGGTGTCCCTGACCCTGACGCCGATGATGTGCGCGCGGTTGCTCAAGCGTGAACCCAAAGAGGAAGAGCAGGGCCGTTTCTATCGGGCCAGCGGTGCGGTCATTGATTGGATGATCGAGGCTTACGGGCGCAAGTTGAAGTGGGTTCTCAAGCACCAGCCGCTGACATTGCTGGTGGCCGTCGGCACGCTGGCGTTGACCGTGTTCCTTTACCTGGTGGTGCCCAAGGGCTTCTTTCCGGTCCAGGACACCGGGGTCATCCAGGGCATCTCCGAAGCGCCGCAGTCGATCTCCTTTGCGGCGATGAGCGAGCGCCAGCAGGCGCTGGCCAAGGTGGTCCTCGCCGACCCGGCCGTCGAGAGCCTGTCGTCCTACATCGGTGTCGATGGCGACAACTCGACGCTCAACAGCGGTCGCCTGTTGATCAACCTCAAATCCCACGGCAATCGTGACCTCAGTGCCTCCGAGGTGATTGCCCGCCTGCAACCGGAAGTGGACAAGCTGGTCGGCATTCGCCTGTTCATGCAGCCGGTGCAGGACCTGACCATCGAAGACCGCGTCAGCCGTACGCAATACCAGTTCAGCATGTCATCGCCGGATGCCGAGTTGCTCAGCCTGTGGAGCGGCCGCCTGGTCGAAGCCCTGGGCGAGCGCCCGGAGCTGGCCGACGTCGCCAGCGATTTGCAGGACAAGGGATTGCAGGTCTATCTGGTGATCGACCGTGACGCCGCTTCGCGGGTCGGGGTGTCGGTGGCGAATATCACCGATGCGCTGTATGACGCTTTCGGCCAGCGCCAGATTTCCACCATCTACACCCAGGCCAGCCAGTACCGCGTGGTGCTGCAATCGCAATCGGGCGAGAAAATCGGCCCGGACGCGCTGAACCAGATCCACGTCAAGACCACCGATGGCGGGCAGGTGCGCCTGTCCAGCCTGGCGCACATCGAGGAGCGGCAGGCGCAACTGGCGATCACCCATATCGGCCAGTTTCCGGCGGTCATGATGTCCTTCAACCTGGCGCCTGGCGTGGCGCTGGGGCATGCGGTGCAAATCATCGAGCAGGTGCAGCAGGACATCGGCATGCCAGTCGGCGTGCAGACCCAGTTCCAGGGCGCGGCGCAGGCGTTCCAGGCGTCCCTGTCGAGCACCTTGCTGCTGATCCTGGCGGCGGTGGTGACCATGTACATCGTGCTGGGCGTGCTGTACGAAAGCTACATCCACCCGATCACCATCCTCTCGACCTTGCCCTCGGCCGCGGTCGGCGCCTTGCTGGCCCTGCTGTTGAGCGGCAATGACCTGGGCATGATCGCAATCATCGGCATCATCCTGCTGATCGGTATCGTGAAGAAGAACGCGATCATGATGATCGACTTCGCCCTCGACGCCGAGCGTAACCAGGGCATGGACCCGCAAACCGCGATCTACCAGGCGGCGCTGCTGCGTTTCCGGCCGATCCTGATGACCACGCTGGCGGCCTTGTTCGGTGCCGTGCCGTTGATGCTCGCCACCGGCTCCGGGGCCGAGCTGCGTCAACCCCTGGGCCTGGTGATGGTGGGGGGCTTGCTGGTGAGCCAGGTGCTGACCCTGTTCACCACACCGGTGATTTACCTGTACTTCGACCGTCTCGGTCGGCGTTGGGGCCGTCCATCCGAGCCGGTGGAAGCGGTCGAGCAGCCATGAACCTCTCCGGACCTTTCATCAAGCGCCCGGTCGCTACCTTGCTGTTGAGCCTGGCGATCATGCTGCTCGGCGGCGTGAGCTTCGGCCTGTTGCCCGTCTCGCCGCTGCCACAAATGGATTTCCCGGTGATCGTGGTCCAGGCCAGTTTGCCCGGGGCCAGCCCGGAAGTGATGGCCTCGACCGTGGCCACGCCGCTGGAACGCTCCTTTGGCGCCATCTCGGGCGTCAATACCATGAGCAGCCGATCCAGCCAGGGCTCGACCCGGGTGATCCTGCAGTTCGATCTCGACCGCGACATCAACGGCGCGGCGCGGGAAGTGCAGGCGGCGATCAATGCTTCGCGTAACCTGCTGCCCAGCGGGATGCGCAGCATGCCGACCTACAAGAAGGTCAACCCGTCCCAGGCGCCGATCATGGTGTTGTCGCTGACCTCGGAGGTGCTGCAAAAGGGCCAGCTGTACGATCTTGCCTCGACGATCCTGTCCCAGAGCCTGTCCCAGGTGCAGGGTGTCGGTGAAGTACAGATCGGCGGCAGCTCCCTGCCCGCCGTGCGCATCGAGCTCGAGCCCCAGGCGCTGAACCAGTACGGCGTGGCGCTGGACGATGTGCGCAACACCATCGCCAACGCCAACGTGCGTCGCCCCAAGGGGTCGGTCGAAGACGGCGAGCGGCTGTGGCAGGTGCAGGCCAACGATCAACTGGAAAAAGCCAAGGATTACGAGTCGCTGATCATTCACTACGCGGACGGCGCAGCGCTGCGCCTGAAGGATGTGGCCAAGGTCAGCGACGGCGTCGAGGACCGCTACAACAGCGGTTTCTTCAACGACGATGCGGCCGTCCTGCTGGTGATCAACCGACAGGCCGGCGCCAACATCATCGAGACGGTCAACGAAATCAAGGCCCAGCTTCCGGCCTTGCAGGCCGTACTGCCCGCCAGCGTCAAGCTGAACCTGGCCATGGACCGCTCGCCGGTGATCAAGGCGACGTTGCACGAAGCGGAAATGACCCTGCTGATCGCCGTGGCCCTGGTGATCCTGGTGGTGTTCCTGTTCCTCGGCAACTTCCGCGCCTCGCTGATCCCGACCCTGGCGGTGCCCGTCTCGCTGGTGGGCACCTTTGCGGTGATGTACCTCTACGGCTTTTCCCTGAACAACCTGTCGTTGATGGCGCTGATTCTCGCCACCGGGCTGGTGGTGGACGATGCCATCGTGGTGCTGGAGAACATTTCCCGGCACATCGACGCCGGTGTGCGCCCGATGAAGGCCGCCTACCTGGGGGCCCAGGAAGTCGGTTTCACGCTGCTGTCGATGAACGTATCGCTGGTGGCAGTGTTCCTCTCGATCCTGTTCATGGGCGGGATCATCGAGAGCCTGTTCCGTGAGTTTTCCATCACCCTGGCAGCGGCCATCGTGGTGTCGCTGGTGGTGTCCCTGACCCTGACGCCGATGTTGTGCGCTCGCTGGCTCAAGCCGCACACGCCGGGGCAGGAAAATCGCCTGCAACGCTGGAGCCAGCGCACCAACGAATGGATGGTCGGCAAATACGCCACCAGCCTCGACTGGGTGCTGCGCCATCGACGCCTGACGTTGCTCAGCCTATTGGTGACAGTTGGGGTGAACATTGCGCTGTATGTGGTTGTTCCTAAAACATTTATGCCACAGCAGGATACGGGGCAACTGATCGGTTTCGTGCGGGGGGACGACGGTCTGTCCTTCAGTGTCATGCAGCCGAAGATGGAAATTTTCCGTCGTGCCGTGCTCAAGGACGACGCAGTGCAAAGCGTCGCCGGCTTCATCGGTGGCAGCAACGGTACCAACAATGCTTTCATGCTGGTGCGCCTGAAGCCGATCCAGGAACGCGGGCTTTCCGCGCAAAAGGTCATCGAGCGCATGCGCAAGGAAATGCCCAAGGTGCCCGGCGCTCAGTTGATGCTGATGGCGGACCAGGACTTGCAGTTCGGGGGCGGCCGTGAGCAGACGACCTCGCAGTATTCCTACATCATCCAGAGTGCTGACCTGAGCGAGCTGCGCAAGTGGTATCCGAAAGTGGTGGCGGCCCTCAGGGCCCTGCCGGAACTGACCGCTATCGATGCCCGGGAGGGCAGCGGCGCGCAGCAGGTGACGCTGATCGTCGACCGCGATCAGGCCAAGCGCCTGGGCGTCGACATGGACATGGTCACGGCCGTGCTCAACAACGCCTACAGCCAGCGGCAGATTTCGACGATCTACGACAGCCTCAACCAGTACCAGGTGGTGATGGAGGTCAATCCCAAGTACGCCCAGGACCCGATCACCCTCAAGCAGGTCCAGGTGATCACCGCCGATGGTGCGCGGATCCCGTTGTCGACCATCGCCCATTACGAAAGCAGCCTGGAAGAAGACCGCGTCAGCCACGAAGGCCAGTTTGCGTCCGAGAGCATTTCCTTCGACATGGCCGAAGGCGTGACGGTGGAGCAGGGCACGGCCGCGATCGAACGCTCGCTCGCCCAGCTCGGCATGCCCGAAGACGTGATCGTGAAGATGGCCGGCACCGCCGACGCCTTCGCCGCAACGCAGAAGAGCCAGCCATGGATGATTCTCGGCGCGCTGCTGGCGGTCTACCTCGTGCTGGGTGTGCTGTACGAAAGCTACATTCACCCGCTGACCATTCTGTCGACCCTGCCGTCGGCCGGGGTCGGTGCCTTGCTGTCGATCTACGTGCTGGGTGCCGAGTTCAGCCTGATTTCGCTGTTGGGACTGTTCCTGCTGATCGGCGTGGTGAAGAAAAACGCCATTCTGATGATCGACCTGGCGTTGCAACTCGAGCGACACCAGGGCCTGGAGCCGCTGGAGTCGATTCGCAACGCTTGCCTGCAGCGACTGCGCCCGATCCTGATGACCACCCTGGCGGCCATCCTCGGCGCCTTGCCGCTGTTGCTGAGCCGTGCCGAAGGTGCGGAAATGCGTCAGCCGCTGGGCCTGACCATCATCGGCGGGCTGATCTTCAGCCAGGTGCTGACGCTTTACACCACCCCGGTGGTCTACCTCTATCTCGACAAACTGCGCCATCGCTTCAACCGCTGGCGCGGCGTGCGCACCGATGCTGCCCTGGAAACTCCGCTATGACTGACCGTTCGCTTAACAACCTGTCCGCACCGCTGCTGATGGCCCGGGGCTCGCGTGTGCTGAGCCTGTCGCTGTGCGTGGCGCTGCTCAGTGCCTGCGCCATCGGTCCGGATTACCAGCGCCCGGCCACCGCCGCGCCGGTGCAGTACAAGGAAGCGGCCGGCTGGCGACAGGCCGCCCCGAGCGATTCCCTGGCTCGCGGGGCCTGGTGGGAGCTGTACGGCGATCAACAGCTCAACGGCCTGATCGACAAGCTCAACAGTGCCAACCAGACGGTCGCGCAGTCCGAAGCCCAGTACCGGCAGGCCCAGGCGCTGGTGCGCAGTGCCCGTGGTGCGTTTTTCCCGACGGTGGACCTGACCCTCGGCAAGAACCGTTCAAGCCAGGGCACCGGCAGCAGCAGTTCCAGCCTGAGCAGCACCTCCAGTGGTATTCGCAATACCTACACCGCCCAGGCCGGGGTCAGTTGGGAAGCCGATGTCTGGGGCAAATTGCGCCGTGGGCTGGAGGCTGACACGGCCAACGCCGAGGCCAGTTTTGCCGACCTGGCCGCGATGCGCCTGAGCCAGCAGTCGGAACTGGTGCAGAACTACCTGCAATTGCGGGTGATCGACGAGCAGAAACGCCTGCTGCAAGCGACGGTGGAGGCGTATCAGCGGTCGCTGAAAATGACTGAAAACCAGTACCGCGCCGGCGTTTCCGGCAAAGATGCGGTGGCTCAGGCACAAACCCAGCTCAAGAGCACCGAGGCGGACCTGGTCGACCTGATCTGGCAGCGGGCCCAGTTCGAGAACGCCATCGCCGTGTTGATCGGCCTGCCGCCCGCGCAATTCAGCGTGGCCGAACGCCAGGACATCCCGCAGCTACCTGACGTGCCGCTGAGCCTGCCGTCGCAGTTGCTGGAGCGACGCCCGGACATCGCCTCCGCCGAGCGCTCGGTGATCGCCGCCAACGCCAACATCGGCGTGGCCAAGGCCGCTTATTACCCCGACCTGACCCTGAGCATGAATGGCGGTTACAGCAGCAGCACTTCAAACGGGCTGTTCACCGTGCCCAACCGCTTCTGGTCGGTCGGCCCGCAACTGGCCATGACCCTGTTCGACGGCGGTCAGCGCTCGGCGGAAGTCGACCGCAGCGAGGCGGCGTACGATGAAACCGTGGCCAAGTACCGCCAGACGGTGCTAGACGGCTTCCGCGAGGTGGAAAACTATCTGGTCCAGCTCAAGGTCCTGGAGAACGAGTCCGAGGTTCGCCAGCAAGCGCTGGATGCGGCGCGGGAGTCCCTGCGCCTGACCCAGAATCAGTACAAGGCCGGGCTGATCGCCTATCTGGATGTGGTGGTGGTCCAGGCCACGGCGCTGAACAACGAGCGCAGCATGCTGGACCTGTTGCAGAGCCGGTTGATTGCCAGCGTGCAATTGATCGCCGCGCTCGGTGGCGGGTGGGATGGCAATACCGAACTGTAATCACTCCTGTGGGAGCGAGCTTGCTCGCGATGCGGTTTCAAGACCACAACGGTTGGGTCTGACACACCGCTATCGCGAGCAGGCTCGCTCCCACAGTGGGGGTATTCATGCCGGCAATACGCGGCTCTGCGATGGATCAAACAAGCGTTTCATCGGCTTGCTGGCCTTTTGCTCATTTTGTCAGTGCGTTCTTTTGCGCAATCAGTACAATCGCCGATTTGCCCGCCAGGAATGGACGCAGTCAGTCAGGTCGTTTCGAGAAACCCCATGCTCATCGGTAGCTATTCCCCCTCGCTGGTTGTCATCTCGCTCTTCGTGGCGATCCTCGCGTCCTATACGGCGCTCGATCTGACCGGGCGCATTGCCACGGCCAAGGGCCGGGCGGTGCACTTCTGGACGGCTGGCGGCGCCTTTGCGATGGGGATTGGCGTGTGGTCGATGCACTTCATCGGCATGCTGGCGTTCGATCTGCCGATCGAGCTTGGCTACGACATCACGCTGACAGGCCTCTCTCTGCTGACCGCCATCCTGTCCAGTGGCTTTGCCCTGTGGCTGGTCAGCCAGTCACGATTGCCGCTATGGCAACTGGGCTTCGGTGCGTTGGTGATGGGCGCCGGTATCAGCGCCATGCATTACACGGGCATGGCCGCGATGCGCATGCAGCCCGGCATCGATTACGACCCCATGCTGTTCGCCGTGTCCTTGCTGATCGCCGTCGGCGCGTCGGGTGCGGCTTTGTGGATCGCCTTCCGCCTGCGCCTGCATACACCCTATGTCAGCCTGATCCGTGGCGGCGCGGCAATCATCATGGGCATTGCCATTGTCGGCATGCATTACACGGCCATGGCCGCCGCGCAGTTTCCCGACGGCAGTTTCTGTGGCGCGGCCACCACTGGCCTGAATGGCAAGGGCCTGGACAGCCTGGTGCTGGTGACCACGCTGGCGGTGCTGAGCATCGCGCTGCTCACGTCGATTCTCGATGCACGCCTGGAGGCCCGTACAGCCGACCTGGCTCATTCGCTGACCGAGGCCAACCGCGAACTGACCCAGCTGGCCCTGCACGACACGCTGACCGGGCTGCCCAACCGCGTATTGCTGGCCGACCGGATCGATCAGGCCATGTCGAGGGTGAAAGAGCAGGGCGGCTGTTTTGCCTTGATGTTCATCGACCTGGACGGCTTCAAGCCGGTCAACGATGCGTTCGGCCACCACATGGGCGATCTGCTGCTACGTGAAGTGGCACTGCGTCTGCGCGAGGACTTGCGCAGCCAGGACACCCTGGCGCGGATTGGCGGCGATGAATTCGTCTTGCTGGTGCAGTTGGTCAGCGAGCATGACGCGCTGAGTCTCGCCGAGCGCCAGGTCGGGCTGGTCGGGCGCTCGTTCCGCGTCGCCGAACATGACTTGCAGATCTCCGCGAGTGTCGGCATCGCCCTTTATCCGGGCAATGGCCACAGCGCCGAGGAATTGCTGATGAACGCCGATGCGGCGATGTATCACGCCAAGGGGGCGGGGAAGAACGGATACAGCTTCTTCGATGCCTCGATGAACAGCAACGCGCGCAAACAACTGCAATTATTGCAGGAACTGCGCAACGCACTGGATCAGCAGCAGTTCAGGCTGCATTACCAGCCCAAATTCGATGCCAGCAACGGCCGCGCCGTCGGCGCCGAGGCTTTGTTGCGTTGGGAACACCCAACCCACGGCCTGTTGTTGCCCGACAAGTTCATCGATCTGGCAGAGAAGACCGGACTGATCATTCCGATCGGCGACTGGGTGCTCAACGAAGCCTGTCGGCAGATGCGCGAGTGGTTTGTGCTCGGCTACACCCATTGGCGTATCGCCGTGAACCTGTCCGCGTTGCAGTTCTGCCACGCAGGGCTGGTTCAGAGCGTGGCCAGGGCCCTGGCCACGCACCATCTGCCAGCCAACTGTCTGACCCTGGAAATCACCGAGACCACGGCGATGAGCGACGCCGATGCCAGCATGACGGTGCTCAATGAGCTTTCGCAGATGGGCGTCGACCTGTCCATCGATGACTTTGGCACCGGCTATTCAAGCCTGATGTACCTCAAGCGCCTGCCGGCCAACGAGCTGAAGATCGACCGCGGGTTTGTCCGCGACCTGGAGCGCGACAGCGACGACGCGGCCATCGTTTCGGCGATTGTCGCCCTGGGGCAGGCGCTGGGCCTGCGAATCGTCGCCGAAGGGGTGGAAACCGACGTGCAACAGGATTTCCTGACGCAGCTCGGTTGTGACTCGCTGCAAGGCTACCTGCTGGGGCATCCGCTGCCGGCGGAGCGGTTCCTGTCGGACATTGTCCAGGCGGAGCGGCTGGCGGCAGGCTGAAAATCCCGGTCGCAGTCATCGGGCGTCTGCACGCAAGCTGCCACAGCTCATGCAAAACCGGCCAATGGCGGTTATTCTTGGCCCCGACTGCATACGCTTGAACGGGGAAACGCTCGCATGGACAAAGTCATTGTCATCACCGGCGGCAGCCGCGGTATTGGTGCCGCCACGGCACAACTGGCCGCCGAACAGGGCTATCGGATCTGCATCAACTACCAGTCCGATGAAGAGGCGGCGCATCGCGTGCTCGAGCAAGTCCGCGCTCTTGGCGCCCAGGCCATTGCGGTACGTGCCGATGTCAGCAACGAAGACGAAGTGATTGCCCTGTTCAACCGGGTCGACGCCGAGCTGGGCCGGGTCACGGCACTGGTCAACAATGCGGGCACGGTGGGGCAAAAGTCCCGGGTCGACGAAATGTCCGAGTTCCGTATCCTCAGAACCCTCAAGACCAACGTCCTGGCGCCGATCCTCTGCGCCAAGCACGCCATCCTGCGCATGTCACCCAAACACGGCGGGCAGGGCGGCAGCATCGTCAACGTCTCCTCGGTCGCCGCGCGCCTGGGGGCGCCGAACGAGTACGTGGATTACGCCGCGTCCAAAGGCGCACTCGACACCTTCACCCTGGGCCTGTCCAAGGAGGTGGCGGGCGAAGGTATTCGCGTCAACGCCGTGCGCCCTGGCTACATCTACACCGACTTCCACGCGCTCAGCGGCGATCCGGATCGGGTCAGCAAGCTGGAGTCGGCAATCCCGATGGCACGCGGCGGCCGGCCGGATGAAGTGGCGGAGGCGATTGTGTGGCTGTTGTCGGACAAGGCTTCCTACGCGACGGGGACGTTCGTGGATCTGGGGGGCGGGCGTTAGTCCCAGGATTACCTGTGTTTGTCCTGGCGTTATCGCGAGCAGGCTCGCTCCCACAGTGCAGAACATCCAGAGTCAACTGTGGGAGCGAGACTGCTCGCGATGAAGTCTGCCCGGGCGACGCGACCGCACAATCCGCCCCAGCGCCTTATTTCTCGATGACCCGCAGCACCATCGGTATGGATGGCCCCAGTTTGCCGTCCACATTGCTGGAGTAGTACTGAACCACGATCAGCCCGCCGGGTTCCGTGAGCGCCAGGATATTCGGGCCGATCAGTACATGTTCACTGACCCCGAAGTTCTCTTGGTAAAGCAGTCGCCCGTTTTTTCCATAACTGCGCCAGAGTGCATGAAGGATGTGTGCGTGGTTTGGAAATGCAAGTGTCAACCCCGGTTCGGGCATGTTGATCGGGTCAAACTGGTTAGGATCAACCCCGGGTGTAGTGGCTGGTGGAATACTCTTTTCAGGTGCTGTTACGGCGAAATTGGTAATGCCCGACTCCCTGACAGGTCCTGTCGCGGGCAGCACCTCGTACCACAGCTTGCCCCTGATCAGGTCGCCGGGCACGGCGTTGTCGGCAATCAGGCTATTCGGCAACACGAACAAAACGGCACGTCCCGGGTCATTGACGATAAAAGAGTCGGTGTGACTGGTTTTCGCCTCGAAATACAACCTGTACGTGTCATGTTTTTTTGTGTCCGTGTCGGTTTCTATCAGCACGAACGTGCCTTCTGGCAATGTGATGCCAGGATAAACAAGGCTGTCGTCATAGTTGAACATCAGCATTGGCGAGGGCGCCGCTGCGGCCGCCGAGACGGGCCTGTTGGCTTGAGCGATAAGATTGTTCATGGGGATTTCCAGGGCAATTGGACGGTGAACGTCAGATTGAAAACCGGCGAAAATTCATCCGCTGCTGATCAGTTAATGCCCCGGAAATATTGCTGTCTACTGTCAGAAATAACAGGTTTTTTACCTGATATTGTCCGCTGGTCGAATAGTGCGGCCGCGTTTCGTGTTCGCCAGCCATTCTTTCTGCGGTCGAGACACATCAGGCCTGTCAAAACGACCGCACAATCCGCCCCAGCGTCTCCATCGCTTTTTCCGCCGCCTCATTCCAGGGGCTGCCGTAATTCAGGCGAATACAGTTCCTGAACCGCTGGGTCGGGGAAAAGATCGGTCCTGGTGCAATGCTGATCCCTTGGGCCAACGCCATCTGGAACAGCTTCAACGAATCCATCTGCGGCGGCAGCTCAAGCCATAGGAAGTAGCCGCCAGCCGGCTGGCTGACCCGGGTTTCTGCCGGGAAGTACCGGACTATCGCCGCCAGCATCGCGCTCTGTTGTTCCTCCAGTGCGTAACGCAACTTACGCAGATGCCGGTCGTAGCCGCCGTGTTGCAGGTAGTCGGCAATCGCCGCCTGGGCAGGCATCGACGCGCACAGCGAGGTCATGAGTTTGAGCCGTTCGATTTTCTGCGCATAGCGTCCGGCCGCCACCCAGCCCACCCGATAACCGGGCGCCAGGCTTTTCGCGAACGAGCCGCAATGCATCACCAGTCCTTCGGTGTCGAAGGCCTTGGCCGGCTTTGGCGCCTGCTGGCCGTAATAGAGCTCGGCGTACACATCGTCTTCGATCAGTGGCACTTGATGCTGGCGCAACAGCTCCACCAGCTCCTGTTTCTTCGCCTCGGGCATGGTCGAGCCCATCGGGTTCTGGAAGCTGGTCATGCACCAGCAGGCCTTGATCGGGTGGCGTTCCAGGGTTTGCGCGAGTACGCCGAGGTCGATGCCGTCACGCGGGTGCACGGGGATTTCCACGGCTTTGAGTTTCAACCGCTCCAGAATCTGCAGGCAGGCGTAGAACGCCGGGGCTTCGATGGCCACCAGGTCACCCGGCTCGGTCACCGCTTGCAGGCACAGGTTCAGCGCTTCCAGGGCGCCGTTGGTGATCAGCAACTCTTCCATGGGCAGCATCAGGCCGCCGACCATGTAACGCAGGGCGATCTGGCGCCGCAGTTGCGGGTTGCCTGGCGACATGTCGGTGACGACCATGCGCGGGTCCATGTCCCGGGTGGCGCTGGCCAGTGAGCGCGACAGGCGTTGCAGGGGGAACAAGGTCGGGCTGGGAAAGGCTGAGCCAAAGGGCACGGTGGTCGGGTCCTTGATCGAGTCGAGGACCGAGAACACCAGTTCGCTGACGTCGACTTCGGTGGACTCGTTGACCTGGCTGCTGATCACCGGCTCGGAAAACGGGCTTGGCGCATGGGTGTTGACGAAATAACCGGAGCGCGGGCGGGCGCGGATCAGGCCGCGGCGTTCCAGCAGGTAATAGGCCTGGAACACCGTGGACGGGCTGACGCCGTAGGTCTGGCTCGCGTATCGCACCGAAGGCACGCGTTGGCCGGGGCCCAGGACGCCGGAGCGGATCAGTTCAGCGATGTCATCGGCGAATTTTTCGTAGCGTTTCATCTAAAGCCCGTTGGGTGTCATTCGGTGAAATCGGGGTGAGCTTCTCGCGAGCAGTCGCTCCCACAAAGCCGCTCGCAACACGGTGGGAGCGAGCCTGCTCGCGATGGGCGCACTGAAGTTTAAGGGATCAGCGATTCATCGGCGCAACAAACCTGCTCTTCGCCACGGCGTAAATACCGGGCTCGTCGCTGTCGATGACTTTAAAGCTCAGGGTCTGTGAACTGCTGGCGGGTCGGTCCGTGGTCATTGCCACCGACACCGGTACATCGACAATTTCCCCGGCGGCCAGGCTCAGCTCCGTTCGTCCTTGCAGCTGGAAGCCGGCGCCATCGACCAGGCTCAGTTGATAGTCCTGACGTTGCTGGGTCTTGTTGATCACCTTGAGGCTGTAGATGTTCTCGATCTGGCCCCGACCGTTTTCCCGGAACAGGCCACGGTCCTTGGTCACGTCCAGCGATACCATCGGCCGTTCGATCAGCGCCAGGGCCAGGGCGCCGATCATCGCCACCAGCACCACGGTGTAACCGATCAGGCGTGGACGCAGCAGGTGCGTCTTGCCGCCCTGCAACTCCCGTTCGGAGGTGTAGCGAATCAAGCCGCGCGGGTAGTTCATCTTGTCCATGATCGAGTCACAGGCATCGATGCAGGCGGCGCAACCGATGCATTCCATCTGCAAACCGTCGCGAATGTCGATGCCGGTCGGGCAGACCTGGACGCAGAGCTGGCAATCGATGCAATCGCCAAGCCCCACTTCGGCCGGCTTGACCTCGCGTTTGCGTGGGCCGCGATTTTCGCCACGGGCGACATCGTAGGAAATGGCCAGGGTGTCCTTGTCGAACATCACGCTCTGAAACCGTGCATAGGGGCACATGTGGATGCACACCGCCTCACGCAGCCAACCGGCGTTAAGGTAAGTGGCACCGGTGAAGAACAGCACCCAGAACAGGCTGACGCCGCCGATCTGCAGGGTCAGCAGTTCTGCGGCCAGCGGCCGGATCGGGGTGAAGTAGCCCACGAAGGTCAGGCCTGTGATCAGGCTGATCGCCAGCCACGCCGTGTGCTTGACCGAGCGTCGTATCAGCTTGTTCAGGCTCCAGGGCGCCGCCTTCAGCTTTATCCGCTGGTTGCGCTCGCCTTCGATGACCTTCTCGCACCACATGAAGACCCAGGTCCAGGAACTCTGTGGGCAGGTGTAGCCGCACCAGACGCGTCCGGCAAACACGGTGATCGCGAACAGGCCGAACGCGGCAATGATCAGCAACCCCGACAACAGGATGAAGTCCTGTGGCCAGAACGTTGCGCCAAAGATGTGGAATTTGCTTTCGGAAAGGTCCCAGAGCACGGCCTGGCGATCGCCCCAGTTCAACCAGGCAGTGCCGAAGAACAGCAGGTACAAAAGGCCCGCACCGAGCAGGCGCAGGTTACGAAACCTGCCGGTGAAACTGCGGGTGTGGACCAGGGTGTCAGTGGACTTGGCCTTCATCTTTGGACGCGAAGGCTCGAAGGTTTCTACGGTTCGGACGGGGATTAGTTCGCTCATGGTCTTTCGCTCATCAGCCTCCATCAGGCCGGGTCACTATGAGCGACGAACTGTTTGCATAACAGACTCAGCTATTTCAATAAAAAGCGGATCAGATGAGTGTGCAGCCGTTGCCTGCGACAACTTGAAGCACTTGTGTTGCCGGCACGCGGGCGCCTATATCAGGGGCCCGCGCGGTGTGTTGATGCGCGTCAGTCAAATCACCGAATCACTGTCCGTGGCTTTCAAGTGGCGGCGCCCGTCCACCGCACCTGCTACGGTCAATGCATCCGCTTCTGCTTCGGTGATGTAGATGCGCTGCCCGTTGATCTCGACGGCCGACATCGATTTTTCGCGGTCGGTGATGATCTCCACGTCAGGGCAGAGGCGAATTTCCTCGCCGTTCTCGGTGGTGAAGAAGCAGGTCTGGTTCTCGATACGTACAGTCATGGCTCTGTCCTTGTTTCGGCGGGTTATACCGCGTTAGGGCACAACAGATGGCCATCGTTCTGTGCAACTGATTAATGGTCGGTGCGGTCCATCCTCTATCGATCAATAACAAGGATTGCGCCATGGACGCCTGGTGGCATGAGGTTTGGGTAACCCTGCAAGCGGAATTCGCCGACATCGGCGACGCCGCGCAACTGACGCGGATTACCGTCAGACTGCTGATCGCGGCACTGCTGGGCGCGATCCTGGGTTTTGAGCGCGAGCACAAGGGCAAGGCGGCCGGGGTTCGCACCCACATGCTGGTCGCACTGGGCGCAGCGCTGTTTGTGCTGGTGCCGCAAACGGCGGGCGCCCAGGCGGATGCCATGAGTCGCGTGGTGCAGGGCGTAATTGCCGGTATCGGTTTCCTCGGCGCCGGCACCATCCTGAAAAACCAGGAAGGCGACGAAGGCCACGTCAAAGGCCTGACCACCGCCGCCGGCCTCTGGATGACCGCCGCCATTGGTGTTTCGGCCGGGCTGGGACGAGAGGCCACGGCGGTGTTCAGTACGTTGCTGGCGTTGGCGGTGTTCAGCGTGATGCCGAGGATTGTGAAGATGTTCGAGAACGAGAAGGAGGCTTCGTAGGCTGTTCAGGGTCCGAGAAGCAGGATCTCCAGTGGTGTATGCCGACTTTTCCCAAGCGGGTTCACTCCCACAGCATCACGCCCAACCTGTGGGAGCGCACTTGATCGCGATGGGCGCCCACGATGAAGCGCCCTTACTGACATTCCACAGTTGCGTCGGGTTTTTCGCGAGCGAGCTCCCTCCTTCAGGAAAATCGAGATTGCTGAACGGTCATCACTCAGGCGCCACAATCACCGGCGGCATGGTCGATGGCGGTTCTTCTCGTGGCGGCGGGGTGGTGCCGGGCGGGTCCTTTTCGGGGACCGGTTCCGGTTCGGTGGGCGGAATGGTCGGCGAGTCGATGTTCGGATCGGGTGTTTCGGCTGGGATTGGAATGCTCATGGTGACGGCCTCCGGTGGCACATGGCGTAAGTCGTGCTTAAGTTGGTTGACCACCGGGCGAGGGATTTGATTCCACGACAATTCACCTGAACTTTTATCCGGACCTGCCGCTCGGAACCTAAGTGAGTTCATTCCGGGGCCGACGGTCCTGTGCGAATGGCGACCCTGCACTTGAGCGTCCATGGGGCGTAAAGGAGAGATGCTCGATGACTGCCGAAACACCGACAGAGCTGGACTACAACGCTCACATGCCGCTGTCGCAGGCTTTGCTGCTGCCGCGCATTGCGATCGAGAGCACGATGCCGACCCTCGAAGGCGGGCAGTTTGCCGTTAAAGCGGTGGCGGGGCAGGAGGTGGTGGTCACCAGCAAGGTGTTTGCCGACGGGCACGACAAGCTGGCGGTGCAGGTGCGCTGGCGGGCCGAGGGCGAGCAGACCTGGCAACGCGAATCCATGACCGACCTGGGTAACAACGGTTGGCGCGGGCAGTTTCGCGTCAGGACGCAGGGGCGCTATGTGTTTTGCATCGAGGCCTGGATCGATCAGTTCGCCAGCTTCTGCTATGAACTGGAGAAGAAGCACGCCGCCGGTGTGCCGGTGAGCCTTGAGTTGCAGGAAGGTCGTCATCTTGTCCAGGCCGCCGCCGAGCGCTCCGACGGGCCACTCAGTGAAGCGCTGGCGGCGCTGCACCATGAACTGGCAGCACTGCTCGAAATGGAGCAGGTGGCGCTGTTTCTGCAACCGCGCAGCGCCGACCTGATGGCCCAGGCCGATCACCGTGCTTATTTGAGCTTCAGTCCCGAATATCCGCTGGACGTCGAGCGCGAACTCGCCGAGTTCGCCAGTTGGTATGAGTTGTTTCCGCGCTCGATCACCGACGATCCCGCCCGTCATGGCACCTTCAATGATGTGCATTCACGGCTGCCGATGATCCAGGACATGGGCTTCGATGTGCTGTACTTCCCGCCGATCCACCCGATCGGCCGCAGTTTCCGCAAAGGCCCGAACAACTCCCTGACGGCGGGCCCGGATGATCCGGGCAGTCCGTATGCCATCGGTAGCGCAGAAGGCGGGCACGAGGCGATTCACCCGCAACTGGGCAGCCGCGAAGATTTCCGTCGCCTGGTCGCGGCGGCCGCCGCCCACGGCCTGGAAATCGCCCTCGATTTCGCCATCCAGTGCTCCCAGGACCACCCGTGGTTGCAGCAGCATCCGGGCTGGTTCAACTGGCGGCCGGACGGCACGATCAAGTACGCGGAGAATCCGCCGAAAAAATACCAGGACATCGTCAACGTCGACTTCTATGCCGCCGACGCGATCCCCAGCCTCTGGATAGAATTGCGCGACATTGTCGTCGGCTGGGTGGAAGAGGGCGTGAAGATCTTTCGTGTCGACAACCCGCACACCAAGCCGTTGCCGTTCTGGCAATGGCTGATCGCCGACGTGCGGGCGCTGCACCCTGAAGTGATTTTCCTCGCTGAAGCCTTCACAACGCCCGCGATGATGGCGCGCCTGGGCAAGGTCGGTTACTCCCAGAGCTACACCTACTTCACCTGGCGCAACACCAAGCACGAATTGTCGACCTATTTTTCCGAACTCAACCAGTCGCCGTGGCGCGAGTGCTACCGGCCGAACTTCTTCGTCAATACGCCGGACATCAACCCGGCCTTCCTGCATGAGTCGGGCCGCGCCGGCTTTCTGATCCGCGCGGCGCTGGCGACCATGGGGTCCGGGCTGTGGGGCATGTATTCAGGGTTTGAGTTGTGTGAGTCGGCCGCGGTGCCGGGCAAGGAGGAATACCTCGATTCCGAGAAGTACGAGATCCGCCCGAGGGATTTCAATGCGCCGGGCAACATCATCGCCGAGATCGCCCAGCTCAATCGCATCCGTCGGCAGAACCCGGCCTTGCACACACACCTGGGCCTGACGATCTACAACGCCTGGAACGACAACATCCTGTATTTCGGCAAGCGCAGTGCCGATGGCAGCAATTTCATCCTGGTTGCGGTCAGCCTCGACCCACATAACGTCCAGGAGGCGAATTTCGAGTTGCCGCTGTGGGAGTTGGGGTTGCCCGATGACGCCAGCACCCAGGGTGAAAACTTGATGAACGGCCATCGCTGGACGTGGCATGGCAAGTACCAGTTCATGCGGATCGACCCGGCGCATCAACCGTTCGGCATCTGGCGGATCACGGCTTAACAAGCACGACATCTGTGGGAGCGAGCCTGCTCGCGATTGCGGTCTGCAATCACCATGAGGGTGACTGACATGTCCCCTTCGCGAGCAGGCGCGCTCCCACACATTGATGACGGCTTTCTCGAATTCAACAGGAGTGACCCATGGCGAAGAAACCCAAGGCTGCCACCTTTATCAAGGATCCGCTCTGGTACAAGGATGCCGTGATCTACCAGGTCCACGTGAAATCATTTTTCGACTCCAACAACGACGGCATCGGCGATTTTCCCGGCCTGATCGACAAGCTTGACTACATCGCCGATCTTGGCGTCAACACCATCTGGCTGCTGCCGTTTTACCCCTCGCCACGCCGCGACGATGGTTATGACATTGCCGAATACCGGGGTGTGCATACTGATTACGGCACCCTGGCCGATGCCAGGCGGTTTATCGCCGAAGCCCACAAGCGTGGCCTGCGGGTGATTACCGAGCTGGTCATCAACCACACCTCCGACCAGCACCCCTGGTTCCAGCGGGCACGCAAGGCCAAGCCTGGTTCGGCGGCGCGGGATTTCTACGTGTGGTCCGACGACGATGGCAAATACGATGGCACGCGGATCATTTTTCTCGACACCGAGAAATCCAACTGGACCTGGGACCCGGTGGCCGGCCAGTACTTCTGGCACCGTTTCTACTCGCACCAGCCGGACCTGAACTTCGATAATCCGCAGGTGATGAAGGCCGTGCTGTCGGTGATGCGCTACTGGCTGGACATGGGGATCGACGGCCTGCGCCTGGATGCGATTCCCTACCTGATCGAACGCGACGGCACCAACAACGAAAACCTGCCGGAGACCCACGACGTCCTCAAGCAGATCCGCGCCGAAATCGATGCCAACTATCCCGACCGCATGCTGCTGGCCGAAGCCAACCAGTGGCCGGAAGACACCCAGCTGTATTTTGGTGACACCGACAAGTCCGGGCTCAACGGCGACGAATGTCACATGGCGTTCCATTTCCCGCTGATGCCGCGCATGTACATGGCGCTGGCCCAGGAGGACCGCTTCCCGATTACCGATATCCTGCGCCAGACCCCGGAAATCCCGGCCAACTGCCAGTGGGCGATCTTCCTGCGCAATCATGATGAGCTGACGCTGGAGATGGTCACCGACAAGGAGCGCGACTACCTGTGGAATTACTACGCGGCGGACCGCCGCGCGCGGATCAACCTGGGGATCCGTCGACGCCTCGCCCCGTTGATGGAACGCGACCGGCGTCGTGTCGAGCTGCTCAACAGCCTGCTGCTGTCGATGCCCGGGACGCCGACCCTGTATTACGGGGACGAGATCGGCATGGGCGACAACATCTACCTGGGTGACCGCGACGGCGTGCGTACACCGATGCAGTGGTCGATCGACCGTAACGGCGGCTTCTCCCGTGCCGATCCGGCGAGCCTGGTGCTGCCACCGATCATGGACCCGCAGTACGGTTACCTGTCGGTCAACGTCGAAACCCAGGCCGGCGATCCGCATTCGCTGTTGAACTGGACGCGCCGAATGCTTGCCGTGCGCAAACAGTCCAAGGCCTTCGGGCGCGGCACGCTGAAGATGCTGTCGCCGAGCAATCGGCGGATCCTGGCCTACACCCGTGAATTCACCGGGGACGATGGCCGGCACGAAATCATTCTGTGCGTGGCCAACGTATCCCGCAGCGCCCAGGCAGCGGAGCTGGACCTCTCGGCCTACGTCGGCATGGTGCCGGTGGAAATGCTCGGCGGTAACGCCTTCCCGCCGATCGGCCAGTTGAATTTCCTCCTGACCCTGGCGCCGTATGGTTTCTACTGGTTCGTGTTGGCCGCCGAGAATCAGATGCCCAGCTGGCACGTGGAGCCGGCACAAAGCCTGCCGGATTTCACCACGCTGGTGCTGAAAAAACGCATGGAAGAATTGCTCGAAGCGCCGTCCCGCGCCACGTTGGAGCAAACCATCCTGCCGAACTGGTTGCAGAACCGTCGCTGGTTCGCCGGCAAGGACGCAGCCATCGAAGCGGTGACGCTGGCCTACGGCGTGCGTTTCGGAGATGCGCAGCATCCGGTGCTGCTCAGTGAGATCGATGTCACCAGCGGCGGCCAGACCAGCCGCTACCAGTTGCCGTTCGGCTTCATTGCCGAAGATCAGGTGGGCCCCGCGCTGCCTCAGCAATTGGCATTGTCGCGGGTGCGACGAGGGCCACAGGTCGGTTTGATCACTGATGCCTTCACCCTCGAAAACTTCATCCGCGCGGTGCTCCAGGGCATGCAGAACAACAGCGTGTTGCCGTGCGAAGGTGGCGAAATCCGTTTCGAGCCGACGGCCGAGCTGGCCAGGTTGGGCCTGACCACTGAATCCGAAGTGCGCTACCTGTCCGCCGAACAGTCCAACAGTTCCGTGGTGATCGGCAGCAGCCTGGTGCTCAAGCTGATCCGCAAGGTGGCCTCTGGCGTTCACCCGGAACTGGAAATGAGCGCCTACCTGACCGAGGCCGGCTTCGCCAACATCTCACCGCTGCTGGGCTCGGTGGTGCGCCGCGATGCGCAGGGCCAAGACAACCTGCTGATGATCGCCCAGGGCTACCTGAGCAATCAGGGCGATGCGTGGGAGTGGACCCAGAACAACCTCGAGCGGGCGCTGCGCGACGAACTGGCGGACGCCATGTCCGAGCAGGAGCAGCATTACAACGCCCTTGGCGAATTGAAGGACTTCGCCGGCATGCTGGGTCAGCGCCTGGGCGAAATGCACCAGGTGCTGGCCGCACCGACCGACAACCCGGACTTCGCCCCGCAGGTCACCACGCAGAAAGACGCCATGGCCTCGGCCAGGGATGTCGCGGCGCAAGTGGAACACGCGCTGAAATTGCTCAAGCAACATCAAAATGAACTGAACCCCGGCGACAGAAACCTGGTCAGTCAGATGCTGGACAACAAAAAGGCGATCCTCACTCATATCCAGGCGCTGGGCAAACAGGCGGCCGGTGGCTTGCGCATTCGGGTGCATGGCGACTTGCACCTGGGGCAGGTCCTGGTGATCAAGGGCGATGCCTACCTGATCGACTTTGAAGGCGAACCGGCGCGGCCATTGGCCGAACGGCGCGGCAAGCACAGTCCGTACAAGGATGTCAGTGGCGTGCTGCGTTCCTTCGATTACGCGGCGGCGATGGCGATCAACGTGCATAACGTCGATAACACCGCCGATGCCCAGGCTGCCAGGGAACGGGTATCCCGGCGCTACCTGATCGAGGCGAAACAGGCATTTGTCGACGCGTATCGGCTGGCGGCAGCTAGTCTTAGTCATGCTTGGCAGGAACCGGGAGGCGAGGACGCCGCGCTGGCGTTGTTCGGTCTGGAAAAGGCGGCATACGAGGTGGCTTATGAGGCTGAGAACCGGCCTACCTGGCTGCCCGTGCCGTTGCACGGTTTATATGGATTATTGAGTGGGCTTAAACCCTTTTCCGATCTTGGTGGAGAGTAGTCATGAGTTTCTCGAACAAGGAACAGGGTCACCGCAAAGAGGCGTTACTGCCCAGATCGCGGGATATTGAGGCGCTGGTACGCGCCGAACACCACGACCCATTTGCCATTCTCGGCCCCCACGGCGACGATGCCGGCGGGCAGTACATTCGCGCTTATCTGCCGGACGCGTTGAGCGTCCAGGTGCTGAGCAAGGACACGGGCGAAGAACTCGGTGCGCTGCAAGCCACCGAGACACCCGGGCTGTTCGTCGGGCACTTCGATCATGCGCAGCCCTACGTCCTGCGCACGCGCTGGGCCGGTGGCGAGCAGGTCGCCGAAGACCCTTACAGTTTTGGTCCGCTGCTGGGCGAGATGGACTTGTACCTGTTTGCCGAAGGCAATCACCGCGACCTGAGCAGTTGCCTTGGCGCGCAGTTGAAAAACGTCGAGGGTGTCGACGGCGTGCGTTTCGCCGTGTGGGCACCGAATGCCAAGCGGGTGTCGGTGGTCGGCGACTTCAACAATTGGGATGGGCGTCGGCACCCGATGCGCCTGCGGCATCCCACCGGGGTCTGGGAGTTGTTCATTCCGCGCCTGGGGGCCGGGGAGGCCTACAAATACGAGATTCTCGGCGCTCATGGCATCTTGCCTTTGAAAGCCGATCCGATGGCGCTGGCCACCACGTTGCCGCCGGACACCGCCTCGAAAGTCGCCGCACCGCTGAACATCGACTGGCAGGATCAGCAATGGATGCAGGACCGGCTCGAACGCTCGAAACCAAGCGCGCCGCTGTCGATCTACGAATTGCACGCCGGCTCCTGGCAGTGCGAACTGGACGACCTGGGCGAAGTGGCCCGCCAGTACACCTGGCACGAGTTGGGCGAACGCCTGATTCCATATGTGAAGGAGCTGGGTTTCACCCATATCGAGCTGATGCCGATCATGGAGCATCCGTTCGGCGGTTCGTGGGGCTATCAATTGCTGTCGCAGTTCGCCCCGAGCGCTCGTTACGGTTCACCGCAAGATTTCGCCGCGTTCGTCAATGCGTGCCACCTGGCGGGCATCGGCGTGATCCTCGACTGGGTGCCGGCGCATTTCCCCACCGATACCCACGGCCTGGCGCAATTCGACGGCACCGCGCTGTATGAGTACGGCAACCCGCAGGAAGGCTTTCACCAGGATTGGGACACGCTGATCTACAACCTTGGCCGAACCGAGGTGCACGGCTACATGCTGGCGTCGGCGCTGCATTGGCTCAAGCATTTCCACGTCGATGGCCTGCGTGTCGATGCCGTGGCGTCGATGCTGTACCGCGACTACTCGCGCAAGGCCGGCGAGTGGGTGCCGAACCGTCACGGCGGGCGCGAAAACCTGGAAGCTATCGATTTCCTGCGTCACCTCAATGACGTGGTCAATCTCGAAGTCCCCGGCGCGCTGGTGATCGCCGAAGAGTCAACCGCGTGGCCTGGTGTGAGCCAGAACACACAGCAGGGCGGCCTGGGGTTCGACTACAAATGGAACATGGGCTGGATGCACGACTCGCTGCATTACATCCAGCAAGACCCGGTCTACCGTGCCCATCACCATAACGAACTGAGCTTTGGCCTGGTGTACGCCTGGTCCGAGCGCTTCATCCTGCCGATCTCCCATGACGAAGTGGTGCACGGCAAACACTCGCTGATCGACAAGATGCCGGGCGACCGCTGGCAGAAGTTCGCCAACCTGCGGGCGTACCTGAGCTTCATGTGGGCGCATCCGGGCAAGAAACTGCTGTTCATGGGTTGCGAGTTCGGCCAGTGGCGCGAGTGGAACCACGACCAGCAACTGGATTGGTACCTGCTGCAGTATTCGGAACACAAAGGCGTGCAGAAACTGGTCGGCGACCTCAACCAGTTGTACCGCGCCGAGCCGGCGCTGCACGACCAGGACGACGCCCCGCAAGGCTTCCAGTGGCTGATTGGCGACGACGCGATCAACAGCGTCTACGCCTTCCTGCGCTGGAGCAAGGATGGGCGACCGCTGCTGGTGGTGGCCAACTTCACACCGGTGCCACGGGCCGGTTATCGCATCGGCGTGCCGTTTGCCGGGCGCTGGAGCGAAGTGATCAACAGCGATTCGGCCACTTATGCCGGCTCGAACTACGGCAACGGCGGTGGGGCGTTTACCGAGGAGGAGGCGAGCCACGGGCAGGCCATGTCATTGGTGCTGAACTTGCCGCCGTTGGCGGTATTGATGTTAAGGCCGGAGGGGTGATTCGAGGCTGACACGCCTTGCTGCGGCAAATGATCTGTTGATCGGTCGGGGCAAGGCGCGCCAGCTGTTGCTCTGCTCGGGAAGCATGGCTAACAACCTGCGCCAATCATTACGATTATCTGGATCCACGTGATTTCCAGTTTCCGAGTATCTGGAAAGCGCGATTGGCTGTTGTACCAACATACTCATAACCACTCCCCGCAACATTCAATTTGTCGGGGTGGATGAGTAACGAGATTCTTCGGAACTCTCTGAGATTGAAACCCTCCGGAAATATCGCCCGCTCATTTCCTGCGTTGGCAATGATTCGATTGGCCAGGGCAAGACCTTCAATAATTCTTGCGTCAGTGCCTGCCGGCAACGACCTCACGCTGGGCGCTGGCGCCGGGGTGGACATATTGACTGGTCGCGGCGCAGGGTCCTGACGTGAACTTGCGCCCGCATGACTCGGCCCTGGTCTGCTTCGCTCACTCCGTGCTCCAGGCGGCGGGCTATCAGGTCTTGGCGGCCGTGGAGGCGGTTGCTGCGGGCGCGGAGGTGGTTCCGGTGGACGTGGCGGAGGCGGGTTGAAGGACGATGGCCCGGCTCGACTGGAATGACTTGCAGGAGGCGGTTCCGAAAAGTCGCCCCAACTGTCGAATTCACCAGGAGTATAGAATGGTCTATGTGATGAACGGGTATACCCAGGTTCGCCCGGCGCTGAGAAAGGTTGGAATCGGTTGGCTTCCCTTAAATGATTCAGGAACAGTTGATGATCGTCTAAGTCGGCGAGTAACCCGGCAAGGCCAGTCCTTCTGATCTCTTCAACTGACTTCACCGTGTCAAAAAGCTTTTTGACCTGTCGTTGAAAATAATGGCTATTTTTTTTCCCTTCTATGGACTCTATTTTTCTTAATTTTCTAATGTAGTGCTTCGTCCGCGCAACGTCACGCAGGTAGTAAGTGTTCAAAGGCAAATGTTGTTTTAACATTGCTTTGAAGTCCTGCAAGTATTGCTCAGAGTTGAAATGTTCACCATGACTGCCTTGATTATCAAAGTAGACAATTGGATTATTGCTAACCATCGAATACAGATTCATTCCGTCCCGATAGCCGGACGGATCAGGGTTGATCCACCGTTGTAACCAAGGTGCGTAATAACGCCATCCATAGTAGTAAAGCCCCGTCGCATCCCGTGGCGTATTGGAGTAGCGCAAAGTCTTGTACTTGGCTTCGGTTGCGTTCCTGCCAGCCCAGAGTGCGGTGCCACCGAACGGGTAAAACCATTCCTGGCTGATCAAACCAGCGTTCTGGTCAAGTTCCAGCGAACTGGATTGCAAGTGGTCGCCAACGCTGTAGCGCATCTGGTCCTGGGCGATTTCATCCGGACGTTTCTCCGCCCAATGCAGGACCTGCACGCTGTTGCTGCCGGCATTGACGGAAATGACGTGAAGGATTTCCCCGGTGCCGCTGTGGCTACGGATTTCCAGGCCGTCCAGGTAACGCACTTCGCGGATCACGGCGCGGGCGTTGGTCAGACTGGAGTGCACTTTGCGCACCCGTTGCCCATCGCCGTCGTAGAGGTAGTGTTCGCCGTCGTCCGGCGCTTGCTCTCGCACGACTGGGCGCACTTCGTGCAATTGATTGCGCAGATCCCAGGTTAACCGCTGCCCTTTCTGCAATTCGTTCAGATTGCCATTGGCATCGAACCCTTCGTCCTGTCGATTCACTGCGGTATCGAGCAAGCAACGATTACTGTAGCGAGCCCGGGTCAAAGTGCGGCTATGGGCTTGAGCGCCGACGTGAGTGAGGTCCAGCAGATTGCCGCCGGCGTCGTAATGATAGGTCTGACGGTAATTGGCGATCTGACCGGGATCCGGGGGCAGGGGCTGCAGGTCGGGCAGGGCGGGGCCAGCACTGCCGGTCCCGGCTTCGTACCCAGTCGCTTCGATCACTTGGTAGAGCGTGTCGTAGCGGTAGGTTTTGCGAGGTTCGATGCGCTGATTCCTGAAATAGCGAATCGGTTGCTCGGCGTCCTCGATGCTCAGCACATTCCCCATGGCGTCGTAGTGGTACTTCAGGAGTTGCAGTGCGGTTCCATCGGCCTTGTGGGCGCTCAGCTCGGTCAGTCGGCCATTGGCCTCGTCGTAGCGATGGCGGGTAATGACGCCGTTGCCCGCCGTTTCCGCTTGAACCTGGCCGATAGCGTTGTAATGAAGATCGCTGACCAGCAGCTTTTCACTTTGACCTGGGCCGGCCAGGGTCAGGCGCAGGTTTTTCAGTTGGCCATCGACGGTGTAGGCGAAGGCCTGACGGTTGTCCATGGCGTCGGTCTGGCTCAGTGACTCGGCGCTGGCGGCGAAGTCACAGTGTGTCGTCGCGCCGTTGCCAGGTTCGAGCAAGGCATCTCGTTGTGCCATTTCCAATGGCCAATCCGGCGCGTTGGTGTCGCGCAAAAAGCGTCGGGTGTGTTTCAACGGGGTGCCGTGGAGGCTCATGTCATGAACATGAACCGAGCCGGCCGGGTCGTCATGACGACACAACTGCCCACACAGATTATGCGCAGCACTGTCCGCGCCCGCATCGGCATAGGTAAAGCGTTCAAGCGTGTGCAGGGGAACATCGATACCCTGTTCGCGGAGCGCGATCAGTCGAAGCAGTTCGTCATGTTCATACTGCGTGTGACTGCCGCGACCGTCCCAGGTTTCCACGCTTTGCCCCGCCTCGCCCTGCAAGGCAACACGCCACCCGGCGTCCACGCTGTCGGTCAGCAAGGGGATGCCGGACAAGCTCAGGGTCTGCTGGGTGTTGAACGGCGTCGATTCATCGGTACGGGCCAGGTCGAACAGATAGGGGTCGCGGCCGGCGACCAGGCGACCAACCGCGTCGTAACGCTGCTGTGTAACCCGAGAGTCAATCGGATCATTCGCTTCACGGCGGTGATATCCCACGGCCCTGACCGACAACCCCCGTGCGTCAGACACAGCTAGGGTGGGTGTACCCGAGTGTGCGTGGACCGAAACTCCTGCTGCCATTGAGGTTGCCTCCACTATTAAGTCAATTGCCTGAACGGACCTTCCAGTTGTCGATAATTTGAAAGGCTCTCGTCGCGGCTTCGTTGACTTGAGCCGTCCCTTCCAACTTGAGTCGGTCAGGATGGACTCTTAATGAAATATGCATGAACTCCCTGCGGTTAAACCCGTTCGGGAATATGGCGTCCTGATTTCCTTCATTGGCTATGATACGAAGTGCCAGTTCATAACCTTCGATGATCTTTGGGTCGGTGCCTTCGGGTAATACGGGGAAACTCTGCAGAGGCGTTGGCGTAGCGGGTTGTTGTGCCGCAGTTGCCTCTCCGCCGCTCGTCCGTGAACCCCCCTGGCCACCTTTTGGTGAGGTAGCGGGACCGGGTTGTGGCTCTTCGCGGAAAGTACGCGCGCGACTGGGGCCCGGTTGGGGGGCTTGCCGGAAAGTACTTGAAGAACCGGGTTGCGATGATGCTCCCGAGTTGAAATCACCTGCATAAGCAGTGTCGTCCGATTGAGACCAGCCCGCTCCCCAATCAAAGTTAAAAAGATCTTCCATCCACTTTGGATTGCCTGAGCTGCCTCTGTGTGTCGCGCTGGCCGCCTCCTTAAAGGGCTCGAAATTGAAGGCTTTGCGCAAATTGCGTAGAAATGTTCGGTAGTCTTCAATCTTCGAGGTATCTCGATAGGGAGGCCTGTCATCGAGGACGCTTTGGCTGGAGCGCAGCGTTTTACCGAGCTTTATCACTTGTCTTCGGAAATGTAGTTTTTGCTCGTCGGTCTCGATCGAATCTATTTTCAAGAGCTTTTTCTTGTAATGTTTGTAAGCGTCGAGGGAGAAAGCTTTTATGTAATTATCTTTTAATTGAAAATTTCGCAGTATTTCCTTGAAGTCGCTCAGATATTGCTCGTGGTTGAAGCTTTGTCCATTGCGACCCTGATTGTCGTAATAGACTATAGGGCTGTTGCTGACCATCGAATACAAATTCATTCCGTCCGTATATCCGGCAGGGTCGGGATTAATCCAGCGCTGTAGCCACGGCGCGTAATAACGTAAGCCGTAGTAAAGGATTCCGGACGCGTCCCGTTCCTTACCGGAGTAACGCACGGTCTTGTACTTTGCTTCGATGCTGTTCCGACCGGCCCAGCGTGCTGTTCCACCAAACGCGTAATACCATTCCCAGCTGATCACATCGGCCTGCTGGTCCAGCTCCAGTGTGCTGGATTTGATTTGGTCATTCAGGCTGTAACGCAGCTGATCCTGGGCAATTTCATCAGGTTGATTGACGACCCAATGCAACACCTGTGTGCTGTTGCTGCCCGTGCTTACATTGATGACGTGGAGTACTTCCCCGGTACCCCCGTGACTGCGTATCTCCAGGCCGGGCAAGTAGCGAACTTCACACAATATCGTGCGGGCGTTGGTCACACTCGAACGTACCTTACGCACGCGCTGTCCGCTGCCGTCATAGACGTAGCATTCACGATCATCTTCGGTGTCTTCGCGGACAACCGGGCGCACCTCGCGCAATTGGTTTCGCAGGTCCCAATTCAGTCGCTGGCCGGCTTGCAACTCACGCAGATTGCCGTTTGCATCGAAGCCGTCCGCCAGTTCGGCTTCCGTGGGTGGACGGCCTTCACGCTCAGGCAGGCAGTGATTGCTGTATTTCGCTCGGGTCAGGGTGCGGCCTTGTGCTTGGGCGCCGACATGCACCAGGTCCAGCAGGTTGCCGCCGCTATCGTAATGAAAGGTCTGGGTGTAATGGGCGATCTGACCCGGATCCAGCGGCAGCGGTTGCAAGTCGGGCAGGGCGGGGCCGCCGCTGCCAGTTCGGGCTTCGCTTCCCGTGGCTTCAATCAACTGATCGAGGGTGTCATAGCGGTAGGTCTTGATCGGTTCGATACGCTGGTTGTTGAAGAAGCGGATTGGCTGCGCGGCATCCTCGATGCTCAGCACGTTGCCGACGGCGTCGTACAGGTAATGCAGCCGTTGCAGCGGCGTGCCGTCCGCCTTGTGTGCGCTCAATTCGGTCAGCCGACTGTTGGCCTTGTCCTGGAGGTGACGGGTGATGACGCCATTGCCGGCGGTCTCCCGCTCGATCTGGCCAAGGGCGTTGTAATGCAGGTCGCTGACCAGCCGTTGAGCGGGCTGCCCCTCGCCAGCCAGGGTCAAACGCGCTTCTTTCAATTGTCCGGCGCGGGTGTAGCTGAAGGATTGGACGTTGCCCATCGCGTCAGTCTGATTGAGGGCTTCACCACTTGCGGTGAAGGCACACAGCGTTGTGGCGCCGTCGCCGGGCTCCAGCAGTGCTTCTCTGTCGGCGATTGGCAGCGGCCAGTCGGGGGCGTCGGTAGTGAGAAGAAAGCGGCGTGTGTGGCTCAGCACGTTTGCAGTGAGCCCTGCATCATGGGTTTGCAGTGTTCCGGCGGGGTCATCATGCCGAATCAGCAGCCCGCACAGGTTGTGCAAGGCACTTTCCGAGCTGGCATCGGCGTAGGTGAAGCGTTCGAGCGTGTGCAGGGGAACATCGGCGCTTTGTTCGCGGGCGGCGACCAGTCGTAATAGTTCGTCATACTCATGCTGCGAATGGCTGCCACGACCGTCCCAGGTCTCCACTCCTTGCCCGGCCTCGGCATGCAGCGCGACACGCCATCCGGCGTCGACGCTGTCAGTCAACAACGCACTGCTCGAGAAGCTCAGCACTTGTTGAACATTAAACGGTGTTGAAGCATCCGTTTGTGCCAGGCCGAACAGATACGGATCACGACTGGCCAACAGCCGCCCGACCGCGTCGTAACGTTGTGCGGTCACTCGCGTATCGATCGGATCATCGGTTTCGCGGCGATGGAACTGCACCGTCCGGACCGGTAACCCACGCGCATCCGACACTTGAAGCGTCGGTGTGTCGAGATGCACGCGGGAGGAAGTACCGGTCGCCATTTGAGCAAGCCTTGATCAAGCGGACTTGCCAACTACAATGCACGACCCCCAACCGTCTGCCTACTGTTAGAAGTAACAGTTCGGACAGGCTTTCACCAACGCATCCGCACACCCAGGCTGCCGATCAAGCCGTTCAAGTCGTTATCGTCGACGTCGCTGCTGTAGTCGGCGCTGACGTACAGGCTGACGGCCGGTGTCATCCGCGCAACCAATCCCAACCCCACTTCGACGGTCGATGATTTACGGCTGCTGCTGATTTTGTCGACTTGGTCGAGGGTCACGGTGTTGCCGGTGTAGACGGTGTGCCACAAGTTGGTCCGTACATAGGGTTCGAACCCCAGGCCATTGATGTCGTAGCTACCTTTGAGTCGGGCACCGACCCGGCCGCTCCACGAGGTGAGGTCGCTGGACGATGCATTGCCGGAGCCCGCGTACGGGGTGTCCAGGGTGATGCGCTGATTGATCAACTGTGCCTGCGGTTCAACGACCCAGTTCTCGCTCAGGCCGATCGGAAAACCACCTTCCACCGAGAGTGTGACTGCGCTGCCTTCCGTGGCTTGCCGGGCGCCTTGCTGATTGCGACTGAACCCGTTGACGCGCCCGCCGCTGGCGCTCAGGTCGACGTGCCAGCCCTGAGGGCCGGTCAGGCTCCAGTAGGCGCCGAGGCTCTGGCCTTGCAGGTTCAGGGTGTCAGTATTGGGATCGGCCAGCGCGCGATGCGTCAGCGGACCGTCCACGTTGCCCCGGATCTGGTTGGTGCCACCGATCAGGCCGACTTGCTGGACATGACCGCTGCCGCTTTGCAGGGTCAGGATCGCCGGGCCTTTGTGCGGGTTGGCGTAGGCAAGGGCACCTGACTGGGATTCATAATCGGTCTGGGCCTGGCGCCCGGCCTGCCCATAGAGCTGATCCCAGGCCGAGGGCGCGGCGTCCTGGGTGGTCAGGCGTGTACTTCGACTGTCGGACGCAGCGCTGAACCGGCCGGGATAGCTGGCAGCCAGCGCGGGCAAGCTGAGCACAGGAACCTGCTGGTCATACCAGGGGGTTGTCTCTTCCTCGGCAGGTGAGGCCTGCACTTCCATGGATGAACACAGTAGAAGTGAACTCGACACCGTGCAGAAAGTCACTTTGATCTCTTGTTGGGTGAATGAAGTTTTCATGGAGGTCTACCTTGCAATCGCATGCTGGATCTCGCTGTGGCGTCTCTCCTACCCCGAACGAGGGGCGACCGAATGGAATGGGGGCAAGCCGCTGGCCGCCCGTTTTTACGGGTGTCTGGTGGGGTGCCCCCTCAGGTACTTCGGGGGTAGTACGTGAAGCTAAGAAGACCGACGACCGTGCGTCAAGAAAATGGCCGATAAGTGGTATGTGAATTTTAGCGATTGCAACTAACTGTTTTTGATCGAGACTCTAAGTTCTTGTTTGTTCAAAAAAACGTCCTGCCAGCCGCAGGCTAGAGGGGTTTGCATAGCAGGCTACCGGCTTACCAACTCACTCTCACCCCCATGTTCGCCTGGCTGCCTCGCAGCTGATTGCTGTCAATATTGCTGCTGTAATCGGTGCTGGCGTACACACTGACGGCCGATGACAGGCTCACGATCACGCCCACCCCCAGGTCCAGCGATGACGATTTCTGCTCGCTGACGATCTCATCCGTGCCGGCAAAGGTCACCGTGTCGGTCCCCGAGAAGGTGTGCCACAGGTTGGCACGCAGATAGGGTTCGACCGATCGGCCGCTGACCTGGTAACTGCCCTTGAGGCGCGCGCCGACGCGTCCGGTCCAGGCGCTGTCGGAGTCGAATGAAACACGCGACACGCCGTCATCCTGGCTGTCGAGGCTGACTTTCTGATAAATCGCTTGCGCCTGGGGTTCGATCACCCACTTGTCGCTGATGGCAATGGGGTAACCGACTTCTGCCGACAGGGTTGCGACGTGGCCCTCATTGTCGATTTTCCGGCCACGATCGGAATGACTGTCACCGTCGAGTCGGGTGTACATCGCCACGGTGTCGAGGTAGGCGCCTGCGGAGTCGGTCAGGGTCCAGTAGACCCCTGCGCTGTCGCCTTCGAGGTCCACTTTGCCGGCCTGTTTGCCTTCAAAGCCGCCATTGAAGCCGTCGACATCGCCACGCAGGCGCGAGTGGCCGACGAACAAACCGCTGCGCTGGATCTGGCCGCCGCTCAGTGTCGAGCCGAACAGATCGGTGCCGACCTGGAAACCATAAAGCGAGCCATCGACACGGGGGGTGACGGTCCCGGCCCAGGTCTGGTCGAAATTTTTGCCGTAGACCCGGCCCCAGCCCGCGCTCAGGGGGCCGGTTTGCGTGAGCAGCCCCTGATCGCCCTGGCGATCGTGGAAGGTGCCGAGGGCGTTCAGTGACAATTGTGCGGCGACCGGGGGCATCACCGACCACACCGGGACCTCCGGCCTGAAGATCGGGATCGGCGCAGCACCGGGTTGGACTGCGGGCAACACCGGAACGACCCCGGCAACAGCGGCAACCACCGGTACCGGCACCAGCGGCTCGAGGGTGGGTGGTAGCGTCGGGTCGGCATTGGCAACTTCCACCAGCGGCGGGGCGACCACCGAGGAGCGCAGGTACCAGCTGTTTTCGCTGCCGGCGGTGATGCCGCCCTTGAACAGGTTGTAGTCGTAGACACCGGCCGACACCGGCGCTGCCAGGGCGAATGCGCCGTTGTTGCTGACTGCCGTGCCTTGCGCCTGCACCAGCTGTATACCGTTCTGCAGGGTGAGGGCACCCGCGCCCCCCAGGTTGCTGACGGAAATCAACGTGGTGCCGGTCAAGGTGCCGTTGTTGACCACCAGTTTGTCGCTGGGCGAGGCGTCATCGCCCACTGCACTTTGCAACAGCAACTGACCGCCATTGCCGGCGTAGTTGCCCTGGACCGTGAGGGTGTCGCTGGTGCGTGTGTTGCCCTGGGTGAGATCGATGACCCCGCTGTTGTTCAGCGTGGCCATCAGGCCGGGGGTGAGCGGTGCAATGCCGCCCTGGACGGACGTCAGCCGGCTGCTGCCGTCCACGTTGAAGACGCCGGTGCCGATGTTGCTGTCGCCCAGGCGGAAGGTGTCATTGAGCAGGTCGAACCGCGAAGCGTTGGTCAGGTTGACCGTTTCCCAGTTGTTGTAGCGGCTGGCGCCAGAGGAGCGGGTCTGGTCGAAGGTCAAGCGATCGTTGCCGGCGCCGCCATCCATATTCGGATTGAGGGACAGGGTGCTGTCGGTCAGATTGCGCAGGGTGACACGATCGTTGCCCAGGTCCATCAAAACGGCCGAGCGGATGATTCCGCCACCGTCCCACAGCAGCGTGTCGTCGCCGATACTGGCGCGGACTTCGCCAACGATCTCGCCACCGGTGACGGTGATGCTGTCGTTGCCGCCGCTGACACTGACGTTGCCACCAATGAGTCCGCCGGAAACGATGATGGTGTCCTGGCCGAAACCGGTCACCAGATTGCCGAGGATAGTGCCGCCCGACAGGTCGAAAATATTGTTATCGAGTTTCATGTCGACCCGGCCGATGGATCCTCCGGTCATTTTGGCCACGTCGCCGTCTTCGAAAGCGCCGGTGATGGTGCCACCGGTCATCAGGAACGTGTCACGGCTGTCACCCTGGGCCAGGGAACCGATGGTCCCGGCACTCATGGTGAAGCGGTCGATGCCACTGCCCTGGTTGACCGCCGTGCTGATGGTCCCGCCCGCAATATTCACGGTGTTGGTGCCGTCGCCCACATTGAGCGATCCGTTGATGACACCTGAATTCATGATCACGGTGTCTGCGCCGGCGCCGAAGGTTACGTTGCCGTTGATCGAGCCGGTGCCGTTGGCGGGGAAGGTCAGGCTGTTGTCGCCCGCGTTATCGGTCAACGGGCCACTGCTGCCACTGTCACACATGAAGTTGTCGTTGCCGCCGGTGGGCGTCAATGCACAGGCCGCCAAGGCGGTTTGGGCGCTGCCCGCACAGAGCAGCAAGGAAAAGGCGCAGACGGAATAACGGCCCATTGGCCGTTGCGTCGAAAAGGTCATGTTCGTCTCTCCGCATTGATTTGCGCCTGAGCTGTGCACGCCCTTGGAGTGGCAGTGGCTCAGGCGCCCATGGCAGCGCGAATTGACGACAAATACAGCTCCCTGCTGAAAACCCTGGCAAAACTTGCGCTACGATCCCGTCCGTATCAGCCATGGATACAGACAGCTGCACCGTATCAACAGATTTTGCAGCCGGCTACTGTCATAAATAACAGGTTGGGCAACTTTTTTTGCGTTGTGGCGGCTCAGGCCGCCGGGTCACAAATGCACCTCCACCGCCAGCGGCAGGTGATCGGACAGGTGTGTCCATGGCTTGCTGCCCAGAATTTTCGGGTCGTGGCTGCTGGCGTTGCGCAGATAAATCCGGTCCAGACGCAACAAGGGGAAACGTGCCGGATAGGTCTTGGCCGGGCGGCCGTGGTGACGCTCGAAGGCTTCGTGCAGGTAATCGCGACGCGCCAGAGTGGCGTTGCCTTGCAACTGCCAGTCGTTGAAGTCGCCGGCAATGATCACCGGGGCGTCGTCCGGCAAGGATTCGAGTAACTGGCACAACAGCTCCAGCTGCAGCTGGCGATGGCTTTCCAGCAAGCTCAGGTGTACGCAGATGGCATGAACCTCGTTATGGCCCGGCACATCCAGAATGCAATGCAGCAACCCACGCCGCTCGGGTCCGGTGATCGACACATCGAGGTTGCGGTATTCGCGGATCGGGTATTTGGACAGCAAGGCATTGCCGTGGTGGCCGTCGGGGTAGACCGCATTGCGCCCATAGGCGAAGTCGCTCCACATGCTGTCGGCCAGGAATTCGTATTGCGACGTTTGTGGCCAATTGTTGAAACGCGAGGAATGGCGCTCGTGCTCACCGACCACTTCCTGCAGGAACACCACATCCGCCGACGTGCTGCGTACCGCCTCACGTAGTTCCGGGAGGATGAAGCGCCGGTTGAATGCGGTGAAACCCTTGTGGGTGTTGACCGTCAGTATCCTGAGTCGATGAACCACCGGGGGTGTGCTCGATGGCACCGATTCAACGGCCTGCCGCTTGGAATCACTGGTCACTTTCACTCCTCTGAATCTGGGTTGCCTATGTATGCGACTGATCCGGCAGCGGGCAGTTCAGTCGGACACCGGCACTCAGACGAAGACGATTTCATACGGCAGGCGCATACGCTCCAGCAGCACCGGCGGCAGCAACGGCGGCAGGCCGACCGCAGGCTCGCCGTCGAGCTGGCTGGCGTAGGCGTGGGTGGCGTGGCTTTTGCGCGCCACGGTCCAGGTGTCGAGCCGCAGCTTGCGTGCCCGGTGCCAGGGGAAGAGGTTGCTGTCGCGTGTTGGCCAGTGCCAGGCCCATACCGGCACTTCGTTGAAGACTGCGCCCACCAGCGCGGCGGCGTGGGCGCTGGCTCGGCCCACCGCGTCGTGGTCGATGTTGCCGTCCTCGCGCCAAGTGCTGAACACCACGTCGCCTGGGCGCAGGTAGCGGGCGATGAATTCACTCAACTGACGTTCGCGTTCGGCCAGGGCGTTATCGGTGAACCCCCCGCGAATCCATTTCAGGCTATGCATGGGCAAACCGAGGCGGCGCAAGGCTTCGACGCTTTCCTGGGGGCGAAACACACTGAGACGTTTCTCCGACCATTGCTGCGAGCCCGGATGACTGGCGCTGCCGTCGGTGATCGAGATCAATTGCAGGGGGTGGCCCAGGGCGCTGAGTAACTGCAGCAGGCCACCGCAAGTCACCACTTCGTCGCCGGGATGCGGGGCGATCACCACGGCGCGTGCGCCGGGCGGGACCAGCGTCTGGGTGTTGATCACCGGAACATTGTCCAGTTGAAGCGCAGTGTTCCAGATCTGGGCTGACAGACTACTGTCGATGAGGGATACGGGTTTCATCAGGCTACGTCCTTGTTATGGTTGATAGCAATGTGCCGCGCTCCGTACCTTGGATTGCAGCGTGCAAGAGTATTGCTCAAGTCAGGCTATTCGTCGCGTGCTTGTTCGTTCCAGTTAGTTTTTTATCCGCTGCGCGCCAGGTCGGACAGGTAGTCGCCAAAGCCGCCCCGGGCCCGGCTGTCCAGGCGTGCGCTGGTGAGCACCTGAGGACGTTGGCTCCACGCAATCGTCGCGCCGCAGCGCTCCAGCTGACGCACCAGTTGCACGTCTTCATCGCACGCCAGGGGCTCGAAACCGCCGGCGCGCCGGTACGCCTCGGCGCTGATACCCAGGTTGGCCCCGTGAATATGCCGGTGGCCGTCACGCTGCTGATAATGCTGGTGGTAGCGGATCTGCGCCGACTCGTCGAACGACTCGTCCCACGTCTCCACGGTCACCGTGCCGCACACCGCATCCACGTCGAGCGCCAATTGTGCCACCAGCCAGTCATGGGCCACCCGACTGTCGGCGTCGGAGCAGGAAATCCAGCGCACCCCGCGTTCCAGCAGAAATCGTGCCCCGGCCGCACGAGCCTGGCCGACATTGCGTGCCTCGATTTCCAGGCAATGAACCGGATAACTGCCGGCGATGGCCAAGGAGCGATCGGTGCAACTGTCCAGCACCACCAGCACTTCGACCGCCTCACCGCCCAGCGACTCGTGCTGCGCGGCGCGCAGGGCCGCTCGAAGACAGTCTTCAAGCAGCGCTTCCTCGTTGTGCGCCGGGATCAGGATGCCAATCATCGCAAACCCTCCAGCGTAGCTACGGAGCGCGGTTCGCGACTCCACAGTTCGAGGATGAAATCGGCTTCCTGATGCAGGACCAGGCGCGCCAGTTGCAGGTGTTCGTGCAGAAGGTCATGCACCTGCCGGGCGTTCAGGGGGCAGCCCTCGATCGGAGGGCGCCAGTGGCACGCCAGTAACTGGCCATCGGCGGTCAGCGATTGCGTAGCCTGCTGGATCAAGTGCCTGAGGTCTTCGGCATCCAGGTAGTAGCCGATTTCGCTGAGCACGATCAGGTCGAACTGTTCTTTCGGCCAGTCGCCGGGCAAGCGGCTGTGGCGCACTTCGGCATGCTCGAACAGGCTCAGGCGGGTGCGGGCCAAGGTCACGGCGGCGGCTGCGGTGTCGCAACAGAGCAGGCGATCGCAGCGGCCTGCCAGTTCGGCGCTCAACTCACCGTTGGCGCAGCCCGGCTCGAAAATCGAGCGGTAGCGCGCACGGGGCAGGGCGGCGAGGGTGATCGCGCGTTTGCGTTGTTCGTACCAGCGCTGGCGGAACGCCCAGGGGTCTTCGCTGCCAGCGAACAAACCGTCGAAATAGCGATCCTCGACACTCATACAAACACCACCTCGAACGGTTGCAGCAAACGCTCGATCACGTAGGGCGCCAGCACCGGCGGCAAGCCGATCTGCGGATCGCCCTCCAACTGGCTGGCAAAGGCGTGAATCGCGTGGCGTTTGCGTGCCACCTGCGCCGGCGACAGGAGAATTTTGCGCGCCCGCTGCCATGGCACCAGGCGGTCTTCGGGCGTTGCCCAGTGCCAGGTCCAGACCGGCAGCTCGTGCACGGTTGCGCCAACCCGTTGCGCGGCGGCAACCGTTGCGCGCCCGACCGCTTCGTGATCGCAATGTCCGTCCTTGCGCCACGTGGTGAACACCACATCCTCGGGGTGAAGGTGTCGCTCGATGAAATCAACCAACTGGGTTTCCCGTGCGGCGACCTGACTGTCGGCAAAACCGCCACGCAGCCATTTGAGGTGGTGCAGGGGCAGGCCGAGCCGGCGCAGCGCTTCGGCCGACTCTTGCGGACGGACCACACTCAGGCGTTCCACCGGCCAGCGCCGGGAGCCGGGGTGACTGGCGCTGCCATCGGTGACCGAGATCAGTTGCAACGGCCGGTCGGCGGCCAACAGTTGCAGCAAGCCGCCGCAACCGAGCACTTCGTCGTCCGGGTGCGGTGCCACGACCACCGCGCGTGAGCCGGCCGGCACCAGGTCGAGGATATCGATGACCGGCACGTGCGCCAGGTGGCTGGAGGTTTGCCACCGGTGCAGGGGCGTGCCCTGGCCGACGATGGGATTGGCTTTCATAACGTCCATGTGTCCGGGAGGATGTGCAGGCCGAGGGCGGCCAGGTCGCGTTCGGCGTGGCTTTGGCGAAGGAAGACCGGCAGGTCGGCGCTCAGGCGGGCGAACTGTGGGTCCTTGCAATACGGACCGGCGCCGAGGGCGTGCCCCACATGCCGCAGCACCTGTTCTGCGGCGTCCTCGACCACTGCGCGGACACGTCGTGCCAGGCGTTCGGCGTCGTCCTGCGGAGCGGCGTCGATGCCGTTGGCGCTGCAACGCAACACCGTCGCCGCCGCATGCAGGGCACTGTCGACCGCCCCCAGGTGGGCGAGGGCATGAGGTTCCTCGCGCCGGGAGCAATGACTGCGCAAACGTTCGGCGAGGCTCTGGGCCGCGCCGTACCAACACGCGGCAATACCGATGCCGCCTTGCCAGAAGCCAGGGCGCCGCAGATAGTCACCCGGGTTGCCGATGGCCTGGCCTTCGGCGCCGTCGAACAGCACGTCGACGCTGCCGGTAGCCCCCATGCCCACCGCTTGCCAGCCTTGAACGCTGAGGGTGACGCCGGGTTGGTCCAGTGCCACCGCAACCAGTTGCTGGCGATCCTGTTCGTCCCACGCCGTCAGCAGCGCGTGGCTCAAGACCGCCGCTCCGGAACACCAGGCCTTGCGCCCGTGCAAGGTCAATCCGCGACCCTGGGCAACGACCCGCAGCCTGGCGTCCGGCGGCTCGGCCGCCCACATGCCCCAGGTGCTGGCGGCGGTCGGCGTTCCACCCAGTTGCGCCATGATCGCCAGCGCGTCGGTATGGCCCTCGTACAGCTTGCACAACCCCAGGTCATGCCCGCCGACGCTGGCCAGGCCCTGAAAACGCTCCAGCGTGCGCCCGCTGCCCGGTAGCGGCAGTTGGTCAAGACGCGCTTCGACCAGTGCCCGCAGGCACCGGCCTAGCGCTTGCGTGTCGGGATACGCCGGCGGCTGCCGCCGAAGAAATGCCTCGAGTTCCATTTCACTCCTCTTCCTCATGCTGCAATTCAAACAGCAGCAGCGAACGCCCGGTCACCGAATACTCATGGCCGAACTCGAAGCGCTCCTGGCCACGGATCGACGGTTGGTTGGTGTCGACCATGCAGGTCCAGAAGCCACCGTCGGGCACCTGCGGCAGGGTGAAGTTGACGACGTCGTGGTGGGCGTTGACCACCAGCAGCAGCGTCGCATCGCCGCCCTTGCGACGAATGCCGGTCTCCTGTGCGCGCCCGTCGAGCAGCATGCCCAGGCATTTGCCGTGGGCATCTTCCCATTGCTCGGTGCTCATCTCGCTGCCATCCGGCGCCAGCCAGGTGACGTCCTTGACGCCGATGTCCTCGTTGTAACTGCCCACCAGGAAGCGGCCACGACGCAGGATCGGGTAGGCCAGGCGCAACTTGATCAGGCGCTTGACGAACTTGAGCAGGGCCTTGCCGTCTTCGCTCAGGTCCCAGTTGACCCAGCCGATCTCGCTGTCCTGGCAATAGGCGTTGTTGTTGCCGTCCTGGGTGCGGGCGAACTCGTCGCCGGCCACCAGCATCGGCGTGCCCTGGGACAGCAGCAGCGTGGCGAAGAAGTTGCGCATTTGCCGGTGGCGCAACGCGTTGATTTCGGGGTCGTTGGTGGGGCCTTCGACGCCGTGGTTCCAGGACAGGTTGTTGTTGCTGCCGTCCTGATTGTTCTCGTCGTTGGCTTCGTTGTGCTTGTCGTTGTACGACACCAGGTCGTTGAGGGTGAAACCGTCGTGGGCCGTGATGAAGTTCACCGACGCGTACGGGCGGCGGCCGCGCTGGTTGAACATTTCGCCCGAGGCGGTCATGCGGCTGGCAAAGTCGGCCAATTGGCCCTCGTCGCCTTTCCAGAATGCGCGCACGGTGTCGCGGAACTTGTCGTTCCACTCGACCCAACCGGGTGGGAAACCACCGACCTGATAGCCGCCGGGGCCGCAATCCCAAGGCTCGGCGATCATTTTCACCTGGCGCAGCACGGGGTCCTGGCGGCAGGCGACCAGAAAGCTGTGGCGCTCGTCGAAACCATCGTGATAGCGCCCGAGAATGGTCGCCAGGTCGAAGCGGAAACCGTCGACGTGCATTTCCGTGGCCCAGTAGCGCAACGAATCGGTGACCATTTGCAGTACGCACGGATGACTCAGGTCCAGGGTATTGCCGGTGCCGGAATCGTTGATGTAGAAGCGCTTGTCGTCGGGCATCAGGCGGTAGTACGAGGCATTGTCGATGCCGCGCATGGACAGGGTCGGCCCTTGCTCGTTCCCTTCGGCGGTGTGGTTGTAGACCACGTCGAGGATCACTTCGAGGTTGGCTTCGTGCAGGTGCGCGACCATTTCCTTGAACTCGGCGATCTTGCCGCTGGCCAGGTAACGCGGGTCAGGGGCGAAGAACGCGATGCTGTTGTAGCCCCAGTAGTTGGTCATGCCCTTGTGCAGCAGGTGCTGGTCATTGACGAAAGCGTGAATCGGCAGCAGCTCGACGGACGACACGCCCAGCTTGCGGATGTGTTCCAACACGTCATCGACCATCAAGCCGGCGAAGGTGCCGCGTACGTTTTCCGGCACCGACGGGTGACGCATGCTGATGCCGCGCACATGGGTTTCGTAAATGATCGTCTTGTCCCACGGCACGCTGACGCGGTGGTCGTGGCCCCAGGTGTGTGCCGGATCGATCACCTTGCATTTGGGCACGAAGGGCGCGCTGTCGCGCTCGTCGAAGCTGAGGTCGGCGTCCGGGTGGCCGATGGTGTAGCCGAACAGCGCTTCGGACCATTTCAATTGGCCGACCAGTTGTTTGGCATAGGGGTCGATCAACAGCTTGTTGTGGTTGAAGCGATGGCCGTTCGCCGGATCGTACGGACCGTACACACGGTAGCCGTAAATCAGCCCCGGGTGGGCGTCGGGCAGGTAACCGTGGTAGATCTCGTCGGTGTATTCAGGCAGCTCGATGCGTTCGAGTTCGACTTCGCCGGCATCATCGAAGATGCACAGTTCGACCCGGGTTGCGTTGGCGGAAAACAACGCGAAGTTGACGCCCAGGCCATCCCAGGTGGCGCCCAGCGGGAAGGGCAGGCCTTCGCGGATTCTCGAAGGCTCGGCGAGCGGTTCTGGCGCGGATTTTTTTGCACTGCTCATAGAGGCTCCTGCAAGGGCGGGTCATTAATGTGCTTCTGGCTCCCGACGCAGCCCTTAGGGTCGGACAGGGTTGAACACTCTTTTTTCGGGACGAACGCGTTCACGGTGGCGAGTAGGCTCGCCACGATCGATTCACAACATTCTCGGGAAGCGTCAGACCGCAGGCGGTTTACGCGCAGCGCGAGGTTTTTTCTCCGCCGGTTTTTCTCCGGGCGGGACCACCTTTGCTGCGGCGGCCGGCTTGGCCTTGGCTTTGGTTTTTGGCTCGGCTGCCTTGCCGTTGGCTACCTTGCCCGTGGCGGCCTTGGTGCCCGGCGTTTTGCTGCCGGTGGCCTTGGGGGCTTTCTTTGGGGCCAGGGCTTCGGCTTCGGCCAGCTTGCGCGCCATTTCCCAATGCCGGGCTTCGTGGCCTTCGGGTTTGCCTTCCGACTCCCAGATCTGATAGGCAAATTCGCGAATGCGTTTATCGTCGGTACTCATCGCTCTACTCCTGAACTGCACTCAAAGATTGGATAAAGAGATTGACCGGGAAATCTCCCAGCGCAGCGCCAATCATCAGCTCCTTGTGGTGTGTGACTGCGACGCTTGCAAAAAGTCCCTTCAGATTTTCCTCGCGGGTGGCAAACGGTAACCTGACCCGCGTATCGCCCCACTGCAGCGCGCCAATCCGGGGGTCGGCAGCGTTTTTCAGCAACTCTGCACAGCGGATCGGCACGATCACGATGACCCGCTGACGCCCGAGTGTCCGCGCAAAAGCCAGCACCCGATGCGCCTCGCTGCCGACCACTTCCAGCGCTTCATACGTGCCGCGGCTAAACAGCTCGGCATGCTCGGCGCGCAGGTTCAAGGTGCGCGCAATCAGGGTTTGCTTGATACGCCCGTCGCGCCAGTTCGTCAGCAGGTCGGCCAGCGAGGGATGGCTGGCCAGGGACTGCTCGCGGCTGGCGTAATCCACCGGGCGGCGGTTGTCCGGATCGACCAGCGAGAAGTCCCAGTACTCGTTGCCCTGATAAAGGTCCGCAATGCCCGGCACGGTCATGCGCAGCAAGGTTTGCGCCAGACTGTTCAGGGCGCCGGGAACGGCGATGGACATCGCCGCCTTGCCGAGCGCCGCGCGTAACAATTCCCCTTCGGGACTGAGCAACAGGCGTTCGAGGAATTGCCGGGTCGCCTGTTCGTAAGCCTCGTTGGGCGCGCTCCAACTGCTCTGCAGTTTGGCCTCGCGCAGGGCCTTCTGCTGCCACTGCCAGACCCGTTGAGTGTAGCCCTCCAGGCCTGCGCGATCGTCGCTGTGCAGGTCCAGTGGCCAACTGCCGAGCAACGCTTGATAGAGAATCAGTTCATCGCCGGACGTTGGCATCAGGTCGTCGTCGCGCAACGGCCGGGCCAGGGCTTGCCACAGCGGCACCTGTTCGGCGAACCAGGCGCTGCGCTCGCTCAACACCGCCAGCCTGGCGCGGGTGTCTTCGCCACGCTTGTGGTCGTGGGTCGCGGTGGCCAGCAGGTTGTCGGGGAACGTGTGCAGTCGATTGAGGCAATCGGCATGGAAGTCGGCCACCGGGGCGCTGAACTGTTCAGTGCTGAAACCCACGTCATTGCGCGACAGCAGCACCGCTGAACGATAGAACGCGGTGTCTTCCACGGCTTTCGCCGCCGCTGGCGAAGTCAGCTGCTGGAAGCGCACGCAGGCATGCCTGAGAATTTTGCGCGAGCGCCCCCGTGGCCGTTGGCGCCAACGCTCGCCGCCCAACCAGCGGGCCAGGCAATCGAGCACTGGCCAGTCCGCTTCGCCAAGCGTCTGGCGGGCGCCGTCCATGGCCTGCTGGAAAAACCTTTCGTCCTGCTCGGATCGACCACAGGGGCTGATGTAGGTGCGGTACACCGGGAAGTGCACGATCAGTGCCTGCAACGCCCGGCGAATCGCCCCGAGGGTCAGGTCACGGGTCATCAGGTCGTCCCGGGCCACTTGCAACAGGGCCTGGGCGACGCTTTCGAAGTCGCCGGCCAGCGAGCCGTTGAGAATTTGCTGGCGCGCCAATTGCGCTTCCTGGCGGAAGTCGGCCGGCCGTTCGCTGTAGCGCTGCCACAGTTCACCCAGCGTGTGAGCCCCGGCGGGATCGTGCTGCAGCAATGACAACTGGTTCATGAATTCGTAGCCGGTGGTGCCATCCACCGACCAGTCACGGTGCAGGGTTTCGCCTTCCCCGAGGATTTTCTCGACATAGATCGGCAAGTGCCGGTCGGGAGAAAGGCTGTCGACCCGGCGTCGCAGCTTGCGGCAATAACGGCGTGGATCGGCCAGGCCGTCGATGTGGTCGATGCGCAGGCCGTCGATCAGGCCCTGGGCGATCAGCTCGAAGATTTTCGCGTGGGTCGCTTCGAACACCGCCGGACGCTCGACGCGCAGGCCACCGAGTTCGTTGACATCGAAAAAGCGCCGCCAGTTGATGTCGTCCGCTGCCGTGCGCCAACTGGCGAGCCGGTAGCTTTGCTGCTCGAGCAGCCGATGCAGGCGCTCGAAGCCTTCTCGCGTCAGTGAATCGTAGCCCTTGAGGTTCTGCTCGATGATCTGCAGCACCGCGGGATCGCCGGCCAGTTCCCGCAACTGGTTTTGCAAGGGCTTCGCCAGGCCATGGGCGTCGGTCTGGTAGCTCAGGGTGCTGAAACGCTCGGCCAGCGCCTTGAGCTCCTCGTGATCGGCTCTGAGCAGTTCGCCATAGCTCATCGGGCAGATCGGAAAGTGGTGCTCATAATGCTCGACGTAAAACGCTCCCCGTTGCGCATCGAAGCGCAAGGGCAGGGTGCCTTCCTGCAAGGCGACGCCGTAATCGCTGCCAAGAAACGGCAGCAGCAGCTGGCCTTCCATCATCGGATCGGGCGAATGCCACTGGATGTCGAAGAACTCGCCGTAGGGGCTCAAGCGGCCCCATTCCAGCAGGTCCAGCCACCATGGGTTGTCGCCGCCGCCGACGGCCATGTGATTGGACACGATGTCGAGGATCAGCCCCATGTCGTGCGCGCGCAACGCCTCGACCAGACGCCGAAGTGCTGCTTCGCCACCCAGTTCCGGGTTGACGCTGGTCGGGTCCACCACGTCGTAGCCGTGCATCGACCCCGCCCGAGCACTTAGCAAGGGCGAGGCGTAGACGTGGCTGATGCCGAGACTCGCGAAATACGGCACCAGTGGCACTGCCTGGTCGAGGGTGAAGCCTTTATGGAATTGCAGGCGCAGGGTCGCACGCAAGGGGCGGATGTCGGGCGTGCTCATCGGTCACGCTCGGCAGCTTGAAGGCGCGCACAGGCGAGCAGTTCCAGGCGCCGGGCGGCGTCCTCGCCATCGAGCAGTGTTTCGCTGTCGCCCGGCAGGCGTCGCGACCAGTTCGGGTGGGTATTGACGGTGCCAGGCAGGTTTGCCTGTTGTTCGATGCCCAAGGCGTCCTCCAGCGGCAGCAGGACCAGCGGCGCACGCGTGTGACCGAGGAAACGAATGGCCGCATCCAGCACCTGGTCGGTTTCATGATGCTCTTCGCGAAAGTTTTGCGGGTCCTCGCTCAACACCCTGCGCAGGCCTTCGCGTTCGCGTTCGCGGTATTGGCGCCAGTCGATCTCGCCTTGGGCATCGACCAGCCCCAACCGGGCATTCCAGTCGATGTCGCGGCCATGCCACCAGCCGTTGAGTGTGGGCAGGTCGTGAGTGCTGGTGGTGGCCAGCGCGCTGTCTGGCCAGTCGAGGATCGGCTTGAAGTGCGCGTTGTCCTGTTCGAACAGCATCACGCGCATGCCCAGGATCGAGCGGGCGGTGAGTTTGTCGCGCAGTCCATCCGGCACGGTGCCCAGGTCCTCGCCAAGGACGATGGCCTGATGACGGTGGGATTCCAGCGCCAGCAAACGCAGCAGGTCGTCGAGCGGGTAATAAAGATAGGCACCATCGGCGGGCGGCGAACCATTGGGAATCACCCACAGCCGTTGCAGGCCCATGACGTGATCGATGCGCAGGCCGCCGGCGTGGGCGAAGTTGGCCCTGAGCATTTCGATGAAGGCACGAAAACCGTTGCGCACCAGGCCTTCGGGCGAAAATGCGGAAATCCCCCAGCCCTGGCCCGTGCGATTGAGGATGTCCGGCGGTGCACCTACGGTCAGGGACGCCAACAGTTCATCCTGACGGCTCCAGGCCTGGCTGCCACCGCCATCGGCCCCCACGGCCAGGTCGGCGATCAGGCCGATGCTCATGCCGCTGCTGCGCGCCGCCGCCTGCGCCCGCTCCAGGCAACGGGTTATCAGCCATTGGCAGAAGGCGAAGAAACCGATGCGTCCGGCGTTTTCTTCGGCAAACGCCGCCAAGGCCGCACTGCGCGGGTCACGCCACTGTTCGGGCCACTCCCGCCAGTCGAGGCGTTCGCCCCTGGCGGCGAGGGTTTCCTGGATCGCTTCGAAGCGGCAATGGTTTTCCAGGGCTTCGCCGGCGGCATGCCGATAGCTGCTGAAATCGGCGTGCAAAGGGTGCTCACCCTGCACGAAGCCTTCGTACAAGGCCTGCAGCAAACGGTGTTTGGCTTCGGCTGCAACGGGCCAGTCGATCAGTGGCAGCTCTTCGAGGTGCTTGAGCTCTGCGGCCAGTCCGGTGCTGTCGATCGCCGCGCGCATGGCCCGTTCGCCCAGTATGGCGCCAGGGGCGGCATACAGGCTGTTGAGGAACAGGCGACTGGAGGGAGAGTAAGGGCTGTAACGCTGGGTGTCGCTGCTGAACATCGCATGCAGCGGACTGATCGCCACCGCTTCGGCCCCCCGTTCGCCCGCCACCCGGACCAGGTCTTCCAGTGCCTGGGTGTCGCCGAAACCGCCATCGCCGGGGCGGCGCAGTGAATACAGCTGCACACTAAGGCCCCAGGCGCGCGGGATCGGGTTGTCGACCGCATCGCCGACGCTGTAGCAGCGGTTTGGTGCCACGGCCAGCGTGAAGGACTGGCCGTCGATGTCGACGTGCTGATAACCGACCGGTATCAGGCCGGGCAGCACGGCGTCGGCGTTGAGTTTCAGATTGAGTCGGGCGCCGTCTTCGAGGTGGATTTCGCAAGGCGTTTCAGGCTGGAAGTAACGCGACAGATCCAGGCCACTGCCAAAGTCGACGGTGAGCAGGGGTGGCAGGTGCCGGGTCTGTTGAACCTGTTGCAGTTCGAGCAGGCTGGCGTCGATTTCCTGGGCGGTCCCGGCAGGGTGGCCCAGTCCGGTCAGGACGTTGCGCAGTACCGCCGGCGCGACTTTTTGCGGACGGCCGTTGGCGTCGATCCAGTCCACCGCCAGGCCCGCGTGGGTGGCCAGTATTTCAAGTTGCGCATCACTCATTGACGCTCTCCGTCCGGGGGTAGCAAAGGGGCTGCGGCCGTGAGACTGACTAGCGCGCAATACGGGGCAAGCGTGCCCTGGTTCAGCAGGTCGACGGACTGTGGCGGGTGTTCGAACAGCACCACGGCGTCGGCCTGTGGGGAGTGGACCACCGGCTTGTCGCCGAGGTTCAGGTCGATTCGCAGCTGGCTGCCGTTGCCCAGTCGCCAGCGCGCCGAAACGGCTCCAACCCCCAGAACATCCGTGCCCAGTGCCTGTGTGCCGGGCAGGTGGTCAATGATCTGTTCGTGGCGGATCCGCAACAGTTGGCGGTACAACCGTTCACAATCCGAGCTGTGCGTTGTCGACCGTTGCGGCCGCGAGGCTTCAAAGGTGTCCGGTGCATTGGGGTCGGGAATCTGTTCGCGTTTGTGCGGGTCGGCAAACGCGCTGAACGCGGCAAACTCGTTTCGGCGTCCTTCACGCACCAGCTTCGCCAGTTCGCCGTGATGGCTGGTGAAAAACAGGAAGGGTTGTTCGGCGGCGAACTCATCGCCCATGAACAGCAACGGGATCATCGGTGACAGCAGCAACAGCGCCGTCGCGGCTTTCAGGGCGTCGGGGTGGGCCAGTTGGTGCAAGCGTTCGCCAAATGCGCGATTGCCGATCTGGTCATGATTCTGCAGGAACAGCACGAACGCAGTGGGGGGCAAGTGAGCGCTGTATTCGCCACGGGCCTCGCCATGGCGATTGATGTGCCCCTGAAACACGAAACCCTGGCTCAGGCAGCGGGCCAGTTGCTGCGTCGGGTTGTCGGCATAGTCGGCATAATAGGCATCGGTTTCCCCGGTCAGCAGCACATGCAAGGCGTTGTGGCCGTCGTCGTTCCACTGCGCGTCGTAGCCTTGCTCAAGCAAACTGGCCTGGTTGTGTTCGTTCTCGACGGTGAGCCACACGTGTCGCGCCGGGTCGACCTGGTCGCGCACCTGTCGGGCCAGTTCCTGGAGGAAGTCCGGGCTCTCGATGGCATGCACCGCATCGAAACGCAGGCCGTCGAAACGGTATTCCAGCAACCACATCAGCGCGTTTTCGATGAAGAAGTCGCGCACCTCGCGCTGCTGAAAGTCAATGGCCGCCCCCCAGGGCGTGTGCCGGTCCTCATTGAAGAAGCCCTTGGCGTAACGGTGCAGGTAATTGCCGTCCGGGCCGAAGTGGTTGTAGACCACGTCGAGGATCACCGCGAGGCCATGGCCGTGGGCGGTGTCGATCAGGTGCTTGAGTTGTTCGGGGCTGCCATAGGAGGCCTGGGGCGCAAAGGGCAGCACGCCGTCGTAGCCCCAGTTGCGCTCACCGGGAAATTGCGCGATGGGCATCAATTCGATGGCGGTGATCCCCATCTCCACCAGGCGCGCCAGATGCTGTTCGACTGCGCTGAAACCGCCCAGCGCCCCGACATGCAATTCGTAGATCACCGCTTCGTTCCACGGTCGCCCCAGCCAATGGCTGTTCTGCCAGGCATAGGCGAGGGGGTCGACCACGATGCTGCGCCCCGAAATGTCACCCTCCTGCGCCCGGGAAGCGGGGTCGGGAACTTCGATCTCGCCATCGATGTTGTAGCGGTAACGCGTGCCCGCTTCGCAGCGGGTTTTAATCACGAACCAGCCATCAGCCTGAGGCAGCAGCGGCAAGGATTGTCCATTTTCCAGTTCGACACTGACAAAAAACGCATCGGGCGCCCACAAGGCAAAACGCGTATGTTCTGCGTCCAGCATGATTGCGCCGTGGGGCCAGGTCTCAAGGGTCCGTAACGGCATTGCTGAAAACCTCTTACTGTTTGTGCGATTTCCCCAGGGCCTTGGCGACCAGTTGTTCGTAGAGCTCGGCGTAGGGTTCCACCGCCTTGCACCAGTTGAACGGAGCGGCCATGGCGCGGCAGCGCATGGCGTTGAGCAGGCCCGGGAAGGCAAACACCTTGAACGCCCGGCTCAGGGCTTCCTGGTAACTCTCCACGGTGGATTCGTCGAACAGGAAACCGGTCACGCCGTTTTCGATGGTGTCGGCCAGGCCCCCGGTATTGCGTGCCACCGGCAACGACCCGAAGCGCTGGGCGTACATCTGGCTCAGGCCGCAAGGCTCGTAACGCGAAGGCATCAGCAGGAAATCGCTGCCGGCGAACATGCGCCGGGCATCCGTTTCGTTGAAGCCGATGCGCACCCCGATCTGCCCGGGAAAACGCAGGGCCAGTTCGCGCATGGCTTGTTCTTCTTCCGGCTCGCCACGACCGATGATCGCGATCTGCCCGCCGGATTTGACGATGTATTCGGACACGGCTTCGGTCAGGTCCAGGCCTTTCTGGTAGACCAGGCGCGAGACCACGGCAAATAGAGGGCCCTCGGAATCGTCCAGGCCGAACAGCTCGCGCACGTGCGCGGCGTTCACGGCCTTGCCCTCCCAGTCACCAATGGCGAAGGGGCGGAACAGGTGCGAGTCGGTGGCCGCGTCCCAGCTCTCATCGATACCGTTGGGAATGCCGCTGAGCAGTCCTTGCTGGGTCTTGGCGGCGAGAAAACCGTCGAGGCCGCAGCCGAACGCCGGGGTGGTGATTTCCTGGGCGTAGGTGGCACTGACCGTGGTGATGTGGCTCGAATAGGCCATGCCGGCCTTGAGGAACGACATCTTGCCGTAGAACTCCATGCCTTCCTGTTGCAGGGCGTGGGTGGGGATCCCCAGCTCAGGGCAGGAGCCGAGGCTGGTCACGCCCTGGTAAGCGAGGTTGTGAATGGTGAACAGTGTCGGCGTGCGCTGCCCGCGCCAGTGCATGTAGGCGGGGGCCAGGCCGGCGGGCCAGTCGTGGGCGTGTACTAGGTCAGGGCACCAGTGAATCTGCGCGAGGTTGGCGGCGATGTCGGCAGCCGCCAGGCCCAGGCGGGCGAAACGAATGTGATTGTCCGGCCAGTCGCGGCCGTTGTTGGCGCCGTAGGGCGAACCCTCGCGCTCGTAGAGCTCAGGACAGATCAACACGTAGATGACCAGGCCGTCGGGCATGTCCATGCGTCCGATCTTGCAGGGCGGCAAGGCGGCGTGGCCACCCAGTTCACCGATGATATGGATCGGGTTTTCGCTGTGCAGCACTTGCGGGTAACCGGGGATCAACACCCGCACATCGTGCAAATGCGCCATCGCCCGGGGCAGTGCGGCGGACACATCGCCGAGGCCGCCGGTCTTGACCAGGTCGGCGATTTCCGAGGTGACGAACAGCACTTTCTTTCGATTGGGATTCTGACTGGCCACCGGTGTCAGTGTTCGGGTGCCCGGGACGCTGATCGATTGGGCACTCGGGGTGCTCGCAGTGCTCGATTCCCCGACCGGCTGATGAGCACGCTCTCCCTGAATATCTAATGCCGCACTTATCATCTGAGTCTCCCGTGTTGTTGATCTATTTCCAAATCTTGCAAACGGTGCTTCGCGGCCAATTCCTCTGGCCAGGCACAAGTACACAGCGCAGTGGCAAGCAAGTGCTGGCCATGCGTCCAAGCAGATTGGCTGGAGTGGACGTTGCAAGGAATGCACCAGTCGCAACGCACCTACCTGTCAGATGACCGGCCATGAATGGCAAAAGTTTCGATTTTTTTTGCCTGTTGTGACCGACCGGTTTTGCCCCGCGAAAATGAGTCTAGGCCAGAACTTAGAGCGGTGAATGGCAGATAGCAAAATTGTTCGACAATCGGTCCGAAGCGGTACGAACGTGCCGGATCGAGCCGAAATTGTTCCGACGAAGTGCATGTTTTTCTGCAAACCAGCCCCAAAAAGTCACGTCTGCGTCACATGGATGTGCATGGCCAAAAATGTTCGCGCACCCTGGTGGTGCGCCCGCAGGTCCCGTTTTTGGCCGAAGCGCTGCCTGACGGTGAGCGGGGCTGCCTTGTTATAGTTCGGACCTCATTTTCGCCGGCAGGAAAGGATCACAGTCATGTCCCAATACAGCGCGTTCACCGTCGAACTGGCAGATAAAATTGCCCATGTGCAAATAAACCGCCCGGAAAAGATCAATTCGATGAACGCCGCGTTCTGGAGCGAAATCATCGAAATCTTCCAGTGGGTCGACGACACCGATGAAGTGCGCGTGGTGGTACTCAGTGGCGCCGGCAAACATTTTTCCTCGGGCATCGACCTGATGATGCTGGCCGGCGTGGCCAATGAGCTGGGCAAGGACGTGGGCCGCAATGCGCGCCTGCTGCGGCGCAAGATCCTGGCGCTGCAGGCGTCCTTCAATGCGGTCGACAACTGCCGCAAGCCCGTGCTCGCCGCGATCCAGGGGTACTGCCTGGGCGGTGCCATCGACCTGATCGCCGCTTGCGACATGCGCTACGCCGCCGAGGACGCGCAATTCTCGATCAAGGAAATCGACATCGGCATGGCCGCCGATGTCGGCACGCTGCAACGCTTGCCGCGGATCATCGGTGACGGCATGCTGCGTGAACTGGCTTACACTGGTCGCTCGTTCGGTGCGGAGGAAGCGCGCAGCATCGGCCTGGTCAATCGTGTCTACAGCGATAGCGCCAGCCTGCTCGACGGTGTCATGGGCATTGCCCGCGAGATCGCCAGCAAGTCGCCGATTGCTGTCAGCGGCACCAAGGAGATGATCAGCTACATGCGCGATCACCGCATCGACGACGGCCTTGAATACGTCGCCACGTGGAACGCTGCCATGCTGCAATCCACCGATTTGCGCGTGGCCATGGCCGCCCACATGAGCAAACAGAAACCCGATTTTGCGGATTGATTGAACAATGATTTCACGCTGGACCACCGCAGTACTGGACACCGATCAACCGGGCGGCCTGGCCGTTGCGCGCAGTCCAGAAGGCTTTCTGTTCGATGACAATGGCGCGCTGTTCCCGCGTGAATGGCTCAAGCGCCAGGACCTGTCGGTCATTGCCGAGCATGGCATCGGCCACCTGGATGGCGAGCCGGTGTTCCTGCTGGAACTGCGCAACGCCAGCGAAGTGCCCGGTTGCAGCTGGAAAGGTCTGCGGGCGTTCATGCTCGAGGGCGATCAGGTTGTCTACAAGGTGCTCGGTTATGCCGCGCAGATCGGCACCTGGGCCCGCGAGCACCGCTTTTGCGGTAACTGCGGGCAGGCGACACAGCAGGTCACCCTTGAGCGGGCGATGTACTGCGAACCCTGCGATTTGCGTTATTACCCACGCATTTCGCCGAGCATGATCGTACTGATCACCCGCGGCGATGAAATCCTGCTGGCGCGTTCACCGCGATTCGTCACCGGGGTCTACAGCACCCTGGCGGGGTTTGCCGAGCCCGGCGAGTCGGCCGAGGACTGCCTGATTCGCGAGGTGCGCGAGGAAGTGCGGATCGAGGTCAGGAACATTCAGTACATGGGCAGCCAGTGCTGGCCGTTCCCGCACTCGATGATGCTGGGCTTTCACGCCGAGTACGCCGGTGGCGAGATCGTCTGCCAGGAAGACGAGATCGAGGACGCCCAGTGGTTCAACGTGCACGCGCTGCCGCCGTTGCCGGCGTCACGCTCGATTGCCCGATACCTGATCGACGTCTATGTGGCGCGTCGTCTAGGCCACGCTGAACCAGTGTTGCCAGGCTAGGCGCACGGTCAGGCCCAGCACCACGGTGATGAACACCGGGCGAATGAACTTGGCGCCGCCGCTGATGGCGGAGCGGGCGCCAAAGAAGGCGCCGACCATCACCGACAGGCCCATGCTCAGGCCGATGATCCAGTCCACCTGCCCGGAATACACGAATACCGACAGCGCCGCGATGTTGCTGACGAAGTTCATGCTGCGCGCCACGCCACTGGCCTTGACCAGATCGATGGGGTACATCAGCAGGCTGCTGACGGTCCAGAACGCGCCGGTGCCGGGGCCCGCCACGCCGTCGTAGAAGCCAAGGCTGAAGCCCTGGGTCGACTGCCATTTCTTCTTGATCGGCGCGTCGGCATCCAGCGGTGCTTTCGGCGTGCCACCGAACAATAGATAGATGCCGCAGGCGAAGACGATCACCGGCAGCATCTTGTTCAGCCATTCGGCTGGCAGGTAATGCGCAACCACGGCGCCGGTCAGCGCACCCACCAGCGTGCCGACGATGGCATGCATCCACTGCCGGGGATGAAACAGCTTGCGCCGATAGAAGGTGAAACTGGCGGTGGCCGAACCGAAGGTCGAACTGAGTTTGTTGGTGCCCAACACCAGGTGGGGCGGCAGGCCGGCGGTCAACAGCGCCGGGGTGGTCAACAGGCCGCCGCCACCGGCAATGGCGTCGATGAAACCGGCAATGAAAGCGACAAGGGCCAGAATGGCCAGGGTGGTGAGGTCAACACTGAGTTCGAAAGGCATGGAATCGGCTTAAGTCGGCAGGGTGCAGGACATCGCTGCGGGAAGGCCGATATGTTACCTGTATCCAGACGTTGCGGCGACTGCTACGGCCTCGGCCCGCTCCCCATTGAAATGCCTCCACCCTGTGGGAGCGAGCCTGCTCGCCATTGCTGACGGCCGGGCGCTACATCATTTCGAGGCCGGCCCATTGCCGATCTGCCAGACAAACGGCGGCTCAGTGCCATTGATCGCCCAATCCCCGACAATCCGCGCCTTGTAGATCACCGGATTATGTGAGGACACGGTTCGGGCATTGCGCCAGTGCCGGTCCAGGGATTTGCCTTCACGGATGTCCGACGCCCCGAGCGCGTTGAACAGCTCGCTGGTGGCCCGTTGGATCAGCTCCGACACCACCACTTGCGCCGTCGCCGACTGGATTTCGGCGTCGGCATTGGCCGCGCGTTCCAGCGCTTCATCGCCGGAGAACCGCGCCAGGTACGCCCGCTGCGCAGGTTGCGCGGCCTTCAGTGCGCTGGCCTCGGCGGCGTACACCAGCGCCGCCACTTCGCCCACCACTTGCTGGATCTGCGGATCTTCACTGACGCGCGGGGCGTTGCCGTGGCTGTAGATGCGTTTACGTTCGCGCACCTGATGCGCCACATCGCGCAACGCGGCGCGACCGATCCCGGCGAGGGTGGCGAGGAGCACCAGTTGATAGAACGCTGTCTGGTATTTGAAGCGTGTGGCGAAGTCGATGATGTTTTCGGCGTCGACGTCGGCCTCGATGAACCGTGAGGTGCCGCTGCCCGTTGTGCGTTGGCCGAAACCGTCCCAGTCGTCACTCTGCACGATCCCCGATTGCTGGGTGCGCACTGCGGCGATCACATCGCCCCCGGTGTCGCTGCGCTGGGCGTAGACATCGATCCAGTCGGAAAACAGGCTGCCGGTGCTGTAGAACTTCTCGCCGTTGAGCCGCCAGCCGTCGGCATGGGGCGAGACCTTGGTGATCACTTCGCCAATGGTCACATTGCCGATTTCGGTCCAGGCGCAACCGACGATGTCACCGTCGACGAAGCGCTTGAACCACAGGTCCCGCGCCGGGCCCGGCGTGGCATTCAAACGGTCCTCGGCGAACGCGAAATGCCCGCGCAGAGCTTGCGGCACATTGGAGTCGGCTTCGGCCAGTTCGATCAGCAACTCGAACAACTGCGGCAACGACGCACCGCCACCGCCGTATTCCACGGGCACCCGCACGGCGCCGAACCCGGCGTGCTTGAGCCATTGGATCGGCTCATGGGGCAGGCTGCGCGACTGTTCGCGCTCCACCGCCCCGGCGGCAATGCGCTGGAATATCGGGCGAAAGCGCGCGGCCAGCGTCTCATAGTCGACGCCAACGGACAGCGGGTTGATTACCTGGTGTTCGGTCATGGGGACAGCTCCTTGGATCGGCAGTGGATGCCAGGGAGGATTGCAGGGTCCATGCCGGGTAGGGGCAACCCGGGTTTGTTCGTCCATTTGGCGCTCCAGCTCCTGCGAACTGTTGCTGCACCAACAGCAAAATCACAAATTGCCCTGGCGGACAGGGTCCAGTTGTGGGCGCGAGCCTGCTCGCGATAGCGACGGATCAGTCTCTGGTTCGTGGACTGACACTCCGTTATCGCGGGCAGGCTCGCTCCCCCAGGGTTTCGCTGGATTCAAGATGAGCACTGGCACGCTTGCTGCTCTCTCCCCAGGACATCCCTAACGTCCCGAGGACACGCCAATGAGTCAGCAAGCCGTCAAATTTGCCTACTGGGTGCCGAACGTCAGCGGTGGGCTGGTGGTCAGCAAGATCGAGCAACGCACCCACTGGGGCATCGACTACAACCGCAAACTGGCGCAACTGGCCGAGGCGGCCGGTTTCGAATACGCCCTGACACAGATTCGCTTCACCGCCGGCTACGGTGCCGAGTATCAGCATGAGTCGGTGGCGTTCAGCCACGCGCTGCTGGGCGCCACCAGCCGATTGAAAGTGATCGCGGCGATCCTGCCCGGCCCCTGGCAACCGGCGTTGGCGGCCAAACAGCTGGCGACCATCGATCAACTGACCAATGGCCGCATTGCGGTGAACATCGTCAGCGGCTGGTTCAAGGGGGAGTTCCAGGCCATCGGCGAGCATTGGCTGGAGCACGACGAACGTTATCGCCGCTCCGAAGAGTTCATCCGCTCGCTCAAGGGCGTCTGGAGCCAGGACAACTTCACCTTTCGGGGGGATTTCTACCGCTTCGACAACTACACGCTCAAGCCCAAGCCACTGGGCCAGCCGGAGATCTTCCAGGGCGGCAGTTCCCGCGCGGCGCGGGACATGGCGGCGCGGGTGTCGGACTGGTACTTCACCAACGGCAACACCCCGGAAGGCATCAAGGCACAGGTCGACGATATCCGCAGCAAGGCCGCAGCGAACCATCATTCGGTGAAAATCGGGGTCAACGCCTTTGTCATCGCCCGCGATACCGAGGAAGAGGCACGCGCCGTGCTCGCGCAGATCATCGACCAGGCCGACCCGGAAGCGGTGAATGCCTTTGGCGATGCCGCGAAGCAGGCGGGCAGGGCGTCACCGGAAGGCGAGGGCAACTGGGCCAAATCGACCTTCGAGGACCTGGTGCAGTACAACGACGGCTTCAAGACCAACCTGATCGGCACGCCCCAGCAGATTGCCGAACGGATCGTGGCGTTGAAGGCGGTGGGGGTGGACCTGGTATTGGCGGGGTTCCTGCACTTCCAGGAGGAAGTGGAGTATTTCGGCAAGCGGGTGCTGCCGTTGGTGCGGGAGCTGGAGGCGCAGGCCGCCGTGGAAACAGCGGCCGTCGCCTGACAAACCGTAAAGCGATTGTGGGAACGAACAGGCTCGCTCCCACATTCGTTGCCCGGTGTTTACAGACCCAGGTCGGACAGGCTCGGATGATCGTCCGGCCGGCGACCCAACGGCCAGTGGAATTTGCGTTCGCTTTCCTTGATCGGCATGTCGTTGATGCAGGCGAAACGGTGAGCCATCAGACCATTCTCGTCGAACTCCCAGTTTTCGTTGCCGTAGGAGCGGAACCAGTTACCCGAATCGTCGCGCCATTCATAGGCGTAACGCACGGCGATGCGGTTATCGGTGAACGCCCAGAGCTCCTTGATCAGGCGGTAGTCCAGCTCCTTGGCCCATTTGCGGGTGAGGAACGCCTTGGCTTCTTCGCGGCTATGGGCAAATTCGGCGCGGTTGCGCCATTGGGTGTCGAGGGTATAGGCCAGTGACACGCGCGCCGGGTCGCGGGAGTTCCAGCCGTCTTCGGCCAGGCGAACTTTCTCGATGGCCGATTCACGGGTAAAAGGCGGCAATGGCGGACGAACTTCAGCGTTAGACATGTCAAATCTCCCAAAAAGATTAAAGTTCAAGCAAGTTGTCGGGCTTGGTAAAAGTGTTACAGGTCCAATAACTTTCGCGCCATGCATTGCGCATTATCGGCCGCACTGTGATCACCCATGACAAGCGCCACGGTAATGGCACCGTCGATCAGGATCAGCAGCTGTCGGGCCAGCGTCTCCGGATCGTTCGCACCATGTTCGGTACAGAGCTCGAGCACGTAGTCGAGCAGCTTTTGTTTGTGTTCCCTGGCCACCAGGCGAACCGGGTCTTGCGGGTCGCCGGTTTCCCCGCTGGTGTTGATGAACGCACAGCCACGGAAGCCTTCGGAGGCGAACCAGGTGCCGAGCACGGTAAACAGGTTGAGCAGGCGATCGGCCGGGGTGGGGGCCTGATCGACAGCGCTTCGATACCAGTGCATCCAGCGCTCATCGCGGCGTTGCAGAGCGGCAACCACCAACTCCTCCTTGTTGGCGAAGTAGCGGTAGATGCTTTTTCTGGAGACGCCGGCGGTTTTCACCAGAAGATCCATGCCAGTGGCGGCGATGCCACTTTTATAGATCAACTTTTCGGTGACATCCAGAATGATGTCGCGTGTGTCGTTGCGAGTGATTTCGTTCATGGGGCATAGAGTAGAACGATCGTTCTCCTTGGTCAAATTTTATTTTCGCCTGACATGAAATGGCCTCGCCAACAGGCTCGCACCCACCGTGTGATCGGTGTGAAGAAGACCCGAGCCTCTCCATGGTGTAAGCTCTGCGACTCTCTGGATTCGACCCCTTGCGAGCCCTATGCCGTCGCTTTTCAAACGCTCCCTGCTGCCCAAACTGCGCAGTTTTCCGCTGTCCGCCGAGAAGGTGACGTTCCTCAGTGGTGCTGCAGAATTCCGTCGATGCCTGTTGGACAAAATCGCCGCTGCGACCCAACGCATCTACATCGTCGCTCTGTACCTGCAACAGGACGAAGCCGGCCAGGAAATCCTCGATGCCCTGCACGCCGCCAAGCTGGCGCGTCCGGAAATGGACGTGGTGGTGGTCGTCGACTGGCTGCGCGCCCAGCGTGGCCTAATTGGCGCCGGCAAGCAGCCGGGCAACGCGGCGTGGTATCAGGAAATGACGCGGACCCACGAAAGCGTGGTCCCGGTGTATGGCGTGCCGGTGCAGACCCGCGAGCTGTTCGGGGTGCTGCATCTGAAAGGGTTCGTGATCGATGACTGCGTGATCTATAGCGGCGCGAGCCTGAACAACGTGTACCTGCACAAGTTCGACAAGTACCGTTACGACCGCTATCACCTGCTGCACAATCGCGCCCTGGCTGACTCGATGCAGCACCTGGTGCAGCACGGTCTGGTGGCCTCCAAAGCGGTGCATCGCCTGGATTTGCCGAACCTGCCCACCACCCGCAGCCTGCGCAACGACATTGGTGACTTGCGCAGTCGTCTCAAGCACGCGGCGTACGACACCACGTCGGGCTCCACGGACAAGGGCGGTTTGTCGGTCAGCCCGTTGCTTGGCGTGGGCAAGAACAATCCGTTGAGCCGGGTGATCTGCGAGTTGATCGCCAGCGCCCAGCATCAACTGACGATCTGCACGCCCTACTTCAACCTGCCACTGGCCGTGACCCGGGAAATCAACCGGGCGCTGGCGCGGGGCGTAAAGATCGACATCGTGGTCGGCGACAAGACCGCCAACGACTTCTACATTCCGCCCAGCGAGCCGTTCAAGGTGATCTCGGCGTTACCGTACCTGTACGAGATCAGCCTGCGGCGTTTCGCCAAGCGTCATCATCGCAGCGTCGACAGCGGCCAGTTGAACCTGCATTTGTGGAAGGACGGCGATAACACCTATCACCTGAAGGGCATGTGGGTCGATCAGCGCTACACCTTGCTGACCGGCAACAACCTCAACCCGCGTGCGTTCCGCCTCGACCTGGAAAACGCCTTGCTGATCGATGACCCGAAAGGGGAATTGCTGGCGCCGCGCCGTCAGGAGCTGGTGCAGATTTTCCAGCACACCACACGGATCGAGCGCTACCAGTCGCTGGAAACCCTGCCGGACTACCCGACCGGTGTGGCGAAGTTTCTCAAGCGGGTGAGTCGGGTACGGATCGAGCGCTTGCTGTACCGCATTTTGTAGACGTCAAATCTACTGTAGGAGCGAGCTTGCTCGCGAAGGAAGCCTGGACACCGCGGGCATTCAAACAGCCAACGTCGTCGTTGACGACCATCGCGAACCGACTCGCTCCTGCAACTCAGTTCAGACCGAGTTTCCCCCGCAGCGTCGACAGGTCTTCGGCCAGGGTGTTCACCGGCCCGACCAGCGCCTTGCGATCGCTTTCCTTGACCTTGTCATAGGTTTCGAAACCACCGTCCTGGGTCTTGTACTTGGCCAGGGTCTTGTTCACCGTGGCGAAGTTCTTGTCGACCTTGGCGATGAATGCCGCGTCCTGCTTCTCGATCTGCGGGCGGAACAGGTCGACGATTTTCTTCGCGCCATCGATGTTGCCCTGGAAGTCATACAGGTCGGTGTGGCTGTAGCGATCTTCCTCGCCTGAGATCTTGGTCGCCGCCACTTCTTCCAGCAGCGCTGCCGCGCCACCCACCACTTTTTCAGGCGGGAAGGTCAACCCGGCCACGCGGGTTTGCAGGTCCTGGACGTCTTTGTTCAAACCGTCGGCCAAATCGCCCAGGCCCTTGGTGCTTTTCTCGGAGAACAGCGAGTACTCGATGCGGTGGAAGCCGGTGAAGTCTGCGGCCTTGACGCCTTGTTCGTGGTCGTCGACACGCGAGTCGATGGACGCGTCGAGGTCACTGAACAGTTCGGCGATCGGTTCGATCGACTCGTAGTACACCCGGGTCGGCGCGTAGAGTTTCTGTGCGGTGGCGAGGTCGCCTTTTTTTACTGCGTCGGTGAACTGTCGTGTGTGGCTGGCCAGTTCGTCCAACTGCTCGGTGACATAGATCTTGTAGTCCGAAATCGGCCCCACCAGTTCCAGCGGCGCAGTCGCCGCGAAAGCCGAAAAAGGGGTGTTGAGCAAACCGAGGGTCAGCAATAAAGCGAGTGGCGACTTTTTCATGGGGCGGCTCCGTAGGGGGTTGTGCACAGTGCGGTTCAGACGGTTTTTGTCGTTTGTGTAGCTTGAAGCAGCGAGCGGCCAATGAAGTCCTGGTCGCCCGTGACACCTGGCAGGGTGAAGAAATACCCACCGCCGACCGGCTTGAGGTATTCCTCCAGCGGCTCGCCGTTGAGTCGTGTTTGCACGGTGATGAAGCCTTTCTCCAGGTCGGCCTGATAGCAGATGAACAACAGGCCCATGTCCAGCTGCCCATTCTTGTTCACGCCATTGGAGTAGTTGAATGGCCGGCGCAGGATCAGGTTGGCCTGGCTGGCGGCGGTGCGCGGATTGGCCAGGCGGATGTGCGCATCGAGCTTTGTCAGTTTGCCTTCGGGATCCCTGGCGTAGTCCGGCACTTCGGTTTCATGGTTGCCACCCATGGGCGCGCCGGTGCTTTTGACGCGTCCGAGAATGCTTTCCTGTTCCTGCAACGGGGTGCGGTCCCAGCGTTCGACGAAGTTGCGGATGATCCGCACCGCCTGATAGCTGCCATGGGCGGCCCAGGCCGGCTCGTCGCTGCCCGGCTGCACCCAGACAATGCGCTCCATGGCCTTGCCGTCGTTGGAGTCCGGGTTGGCCGAGCCGTCGCGAAAACCGAGGAAGTTGCGCGCACTCTGGGCCGGCACCCCGGGTTTGGCGGGTGCTTGCGGCGGCACGCTGCCTTCCTGTTTCCAGCGCACCAGCAACAGGTCCGGCAGGTTTTTCACAATGTCGCGCAGGGCATGGATGTTGGTATCGGCGGTGTTGGCGCAAAACTGCAGGCTCAGGTCGCCGTGGCAGCAGTCGGCCTCCAGCGCATCGTTGGGAAAACCGACCATGCGGCTCAGCCGTTTCGGCTTGGCAGCGGCCAGCCCGAAGCGCTCATCGAACAGCGAATCGCCCACGGATACGGTGATGGTCAGGTTGTCCGGCGTGACCACCGGGCCGAGGATCCCTGAATCCACCGGTGGCAGTTTCGGGTCGACCTGGGCCACCGGGCCGCCCTTCATCAGGAAGGCGATGCGTTCGTCGAGCGTGCGAAACAGTCTCTCCAGATCGTCGCGGTCGCTGGCCAGCACGTCGAATGACACCAGCATGCCGGACGCCGGGCGCGGTGTGACGATGCCGCTCTGATGCAGGCCGTGGAAATCGTGGCGGTCTTCGGTCCTGTCGCTGCTGGGCGCTTCGGTGACTTGCGCGGGGCTGGCGGCCATGGCCGGGCAGCTCAGTGCCGAACCGGCAAGGGCAACGCCGGCGGCGCCCATGCCCATCAATACGCGGCGCCGCTGGAGGTTGAATGGCTCTGATTCGTTCATCTGCAAGGTCTTCTGTTACAGGCCGGAGAGGCCAAGGGCGGGATCGATGGCATCGAGTGCGTGGGCCAATGCCTTGGCCTTGTCGGCGATCTGTTGGCGCTGCTCGGCGTTGACACTGTCGTAGCGGGCGTAACCTCCCTCGACCTTGAACCGATTGAGTTCGGCATCGAGGCCGGCAAGGGCGTTGTCCAGGGTTGGCAGCAGGTCGGCGGCGGATTTGTCCAGCAACGGGCGTAGCAGATCGAGCACTTTGCGGGCGGCGTCGAGGTTGCCGGCGAAACCGTTGAGGTCGCTGTGGCTGTAGCGTTCCTCTTCGCCGCTGGTGGCACGTACGTCGCCCAGGTTGTCGAGGTTGCGCACCACGATGCTGACCAGTTGCTCCGGGGGCAGCGATTGGGCCAGCAGTTGTTGCTTGAGTGTGGTGACGTCGGCCAGCAGTTGCTGGGCTGCCGGGGTCAGGCCGTTGAGGCTGCGTTGCTCGAACAGCGCGAATTCCAGGCGATGGAAGCCACGAAAACCCGGGTCCTGCTCGCGTTGTTCGAAGTAATCGGCGCGCGCGTTGATCCGGTTGTCGACTTCAGCCAGCCGTTGTGCGGCCGGGGCCAGGCGCTGATAGGCTGCGCGAGCCGGAATGTACAGCGCCTGCGCCTGAGTCAGGTCGCCCGCCGCAACGGCTTGTTCCAGCGCCGTGACCGCCTTGATCAGGGCGCTGCCCTGGCTGCTCAGGTACACGCGGAACTCCGACAACGGCCCGACGAAGGCGACCATGGACGGCTTGGCCCTGGCAGCCGCCTCGGACGCGGCAGTGGGCGTGACATGCAAGGTGCCGCGCGGATTGCTGAGCAAACCGCAGGTGATCGCGTAATCACCGGGCAACAGGTTGGCGTTGATCACCTGGCTGAGTCCGGGGGCGATGTTTTCTCGTTCCTCGACCACCAGCACGCCGTCGAGGATCTCCCATTCAACGGCCCGATCCGAACGGTTGACGATGCGGAAACTGGCGCGTCCGGCCGGAACGGTCAGGGCATTCGGCTCGCAGCTGTGCGGGTGAATGGTCACTTGCACTTCGTCAGGGTGGGCCTGACGCTTGGCCGCCGCCATCTTCGAGGCGTAGTAGAACAGGCCGCCGGCGGCGATCATCAGGATCACCGAACCGGCCACCGCCCAGCGCAACGCGCGGGGAGGGGAAGTTTGAGGTGGGGTTTGACTTGGCATGGAGGCCCTTGTTGACTGAAAGAAAAAATCTGAACACGACACCGCCCCACGTGTGGGAACGAGCCTGCTCGCGATGAACGCAAAGACACCGCACGGCATCAGGCGACCGGCGTCAGTGTTGACGCCCATCGCGAGCAGGCTCGCTGCCACAGGGTTTTGTGGCGGTCGCAGCGGCGGGGAGGAAAAACATCACCAGCGCCACCACCAGATAAATCAGATAGGCACCCAGGGTGCTGACCGTCGGAGCTTCCTGGTAACCGAACATGCCGGCCAGCACCGAACCCAGGGCGCTGTCCATGGGCAGGGCGGTGCTGAAGTCGAAGAGCACGGTTTGCAGGTGATTCCAGATCCCGGCTTCATGCAGGGCCTGCACCGAGTTGGCGAGGATGCCGGCGGCCACCACGAGGATGAATAGCCCGGTCCAGCGAAAGAACGCCGCGAGATTCAGGCGCATGCTGCCGCTGTAGATCAGGAAGCCGACGATGATTGCCAGGATCAGGCCGAGCAGGGCACCGATCGGCGCACCCGGGCCTTCGCTCTGTTGAAAGACGGCCAGCAGGAAAAATACGGTTTCCAGGCCTTCACGGGCGACGGCGAAGAACACCATGGCGATCAGCGCGGTCACCTGGTGCCGCGACCCGGCCAGCGCATGATCGAGGGAAACGTGCAGCGAATGCTTGATCGAACGTGCCACCTTGCGCATCCAGAACACCATGGAACTGAGGATGCCGACCGCCACCAGACCGACCACGCCTTCGAACAACTCCTGCTGCTTCTGCGGGAATTCGGCACTGACCAGCTCCAGGCCACCCCCCACCAGCAGCGCAAGCGCGGCGGCGAGGAACACGCCGACCCACACGGCCGGCATCCACTGCCCGCGCCCGGTTTGCTTGAGGTAACTGGCAATGATGCCGACGATCAACGCGGCTTCGATGCCCTCGCGCAACATGATCAGAAAGGGAACGAGCATTCAGCACCGTGGGCGATTTAGATAGGGTGCTAAGTTGTAACATAATGACACTCATTCCCAAATGGCAATCATTGACATTTACCTGAACCTAAGCTGAACAACCCTGAATATTGTCCCGCACTGAAAACGAATCTGTGGGAGCGAGCCTGCTCGCGACAGGCAATCGCAAGCAGGCTCGCTGCCACTGGAAGTCGGCGGCGGGCTCACGGCTGCGGTAAGATGCGAGCACTCAAAAAACAACAGGGCCCACCTCACTCAATGTCGGAAAAAGACACCATTTCCATGCAACTGGTGCGTGAAGCACTGCTGCAAAGTTGCGCGCCGGGGGCGGCCACCCATGAGGTGTTGACCAAGGTCGGCATCGATTCCGCACAGTTGGAGTCACCCAACGCCCGTGTACCGGCCACGGCCTATGCACGGCTGTGGCGTTTGTTGGCCCGCAGGCGCGACGATGAGTTTTTTGGCATGGACCCGCGCAAGCTCAAATCCGGGAGCCTGGCGTTCCTGTGCCGCTGCTCGATGGTCCAGCCCAGCCTCGCGGACGGCCTGACGTCGGCGTTGACCTTTTTGTCGCTGATGCTCGAACACCTGCCGGCGCAACTGGTTCGCCAGCAAAGCCTGGCGGAGATCGTGCTGTTGGAGGACGAACAGGACCCACGACGCGCCTTTACCTATTTCACCTACTGGATGATCGTGCACGGTGTCGCGTGCTGGTTGGCGGGCCGGCGCATTCCCATCCTGGCCATCGAGCTGCGTTGTGCCGAGCCGGACTTTTGCGGCGACTACCAGGTGATGTTCTCGGAAAACCTGCGTTTCGACCGGCCACGCACGCGGATGATTTTCTCCGCCGATTGCCTGGACTTGCCGATCAAGCGCAGCGCCGAAGAACTCAAACGCTTCCTGGCCCAGGCACCGGCCAACATTCTGGTCAAATACCGCGACCCGCAAAGCCTCGCCAGCCGCATCAAGCAGGACCTGCGGCAGTTGCCGGCCGAGCGATGGCCGGAGACCGAAGCGCTGGCCCAGCAGTTGTGCATGTCGGCCTCGACCCTGCGCCGGCGTCTGGCGGAAGAAGGGCAGACCTACCAGGGCCTCAAGGACAGTGTGCGCAAGGAACTGGCGATCAGCTGGCTGGCGGAGCCGGCGATCAGTTTCAGCGAGATCGCCACGCGCCTGGGTTTTGCCGACGCGAGCTCGTTCTACAAGGCCTTTCGCAAGTGGTCGGGATCAAACCCCGGGCACTACCGCAGCCTGATCCTGAGCCATTCCGGCAGTGACACTGCCGCCCGTCGCGCACCCATTGTGCGCACCTGATCAAAGCACGGTGATCTTGACCAGCGAGGTGGAGCCCGTGCCAAACTTCGAAGCCTTGACCCGCAACTGCAACTCCTGCAGATCGCCACGCAGCACGTAGATGTGCTCTGAAAGCCTGGGGCTTCGCAATTGATAAAGCTTCACCGTGCCTTGCGGATACTGCGTCGGGTCGAGTTCCAGCACCGCATGGATCTTGTTTGTCCGTGACGAGACGTTGTAACGGTTTCTGCCAAAGAGGGTCTCGGACAGTTTCTGCAGCGGCATCGAATCCGGCGCCAGGTCGGTGACATACAGGCCGACGTTGTGACGTTGCGGTCTGCCGTAGGCATCGTTGGACGAATAATCGATGAAGGCACCGCCCTGGGCATAGAACGTCCCCAGTTTTTCCCGGTTCACATAATGAAACAGACGCTTGGGCAAAGAGGTGACTTCCTCTTCCACCACGCTCGGAAAACCATTGGCATCAGCGACTGCGCGGCGTGACTGGGCCGGGGCTGCCGAGTCGGCTTCGCCATGCGCGCGTTTTCTCGTGCCGCCGCCTCTGAGGCGCAACATGGTATCCACCGACCAGCGTCCCTGGCCGTCCGCGATCAGGAAGGGGCCGGGTCGTGTGATGTCGTTGGGGTCAATGATGAGCACTCTACCTTCCTCGATGGAAACCCGGAAATATTGCTCTCCCACGTGCGCATGCCATTTGTTCCGATACCGGTAAAGACCTTTGCGCGGGCCTTGCGCAACGAGCTCGCCAGGATTCTCCGGCGTTTCCAGGGCGAACCCGTCCAGCAAGGCTTGCAACCTTGGTGCATAGCGTTGACGAGGCGTCGCCCACGGATTTTCGGTGGCGGCGAGGTCGACGTCCGGGTGCAGCGCGACAGCAGGTTGCGGACCTTCGATGAGGTGTACGGTCAGAGGGGCGGGCGGGGCTTCATGCTCGGTTGGCCCGGAGATTTCAGGGGCCATGGCATCCGGTGCGTGTTGCGATACATGAGCGGACTCGGGCGAAAGGCGCCCGGCATGCATGAGTACCGCCGCGAGATTGAGCAGCAGGTCGGCCACTGCAAAGGATTTGTCGTGGACGTTTTTATCGGCAAACGCTTCAAGGTCGCTTTTAAGGCTGGCTGCCAAAAGCACCAGCCAGCCGGCCATCGCAGCAGGTCCGGTTACAAGTGGCAACGCGGCCTCGAAGATCAGCCAGCCGAGCGTCTGGAAACTGGCCCAGCGATTTTCGGCATTCGACACCGATTGATGATCCGCCAATTCAATCAGGGCCTGACTGTAGGCATCGAACAGGTGTTGAAATACATCGTTGCGCAGAGGAGCCTGGAGGTGCATTTCCCAGCGGCGATAGATTTCGTTGGCCCCCATCAACCTGGTGCCCTTGACCACTGCGTTGTACCAGGGCGTCACACTCTGTTGAATCGATTCGTCGCTTTCAAGCGCGTGTTGCAGGTGTGCCCGTGACGCGTATTGCATCAATGACGGTGTATAAAACGGTCGGTAAAGCACAACAGGCCCGTCAGGCTGGCTCAGGGATTCGATGACAAACATGTTCAACACCGGCCCGAGCCGCAGGTGCAACGGTCGGATATCTACCTGCCGGTCGGCGAACCTGATGGAGGCATCCGTCAGCGCCACGATGATCCGGTAGCCGCTGTGATCAAAGCCATGGGTGGCCTTCAGCGTGCTCTCGAGTGCTTGCAACGGCAGTTGATTGCGCAAATGAATCGAGAACAGCTCTTGCCGGGTCCGAGCTTCCGAACGGTTATCGAGCAGATGTTGTTTCAGGTACGCCGGATAGGTGCGGCCGATATCGACCGCCTGGATCAGCGTCTTGGCGTTGTCCGGGGTCAACCATTCGGGCAAGTCCCGTTGATCCCGACTGGTCACCTGCATGTCGCCCCAAGGCAGACCGGCAAGGTTTTCCAGGGCGGCATCGATCAGGTTTACGCGCTTGGTCTCGACGTAACCCGAACCAAAAATCACACCGTGCGCGACTTTGATGTGCAGCTCGACCTGGTCAGGATCCACGGGATCATGTCGCGCCTTGCCCATCTGCGTGACGAGCGCCCGATAGGTGAAGTCGCGAATGGATTGCAGATCGCTGAAGCAGGTTGCGCCATCCCATTCAAAGTGCGCCGCCGCCATGGCCGATATGAAGTGGCGATAGGCGCGGCGGTCGGCCGCGCCAGCCTGCTTCAACCATAGCGGCAGGTGACGGTCGATACGCGTCGGCAAGGACGATCCCGGCTGCTTGCCCGCCAATGATTGCAGCGGGTCGGTGATGCGTTCGATCTGCCGCTCGGCGCTGTCGAACATCTCATCAATCGGGAACCTCAGATTTTCCAGCTCCCGCATTTGTTGATCGATCAGGACCCGAGCCAGTTCATCGAAGATATCCGCGTCCGGCTCGAAGCGCTCACACGCCATGGCGTCGATGTCCCAGCGATTTTGCATATCCTCGGCAACCCCGGCGAAACATTCTACCGCTGTGGCGAACGTCGTCAGCGCGCCGGATGGCTGACAGCTGACGATTGCCGATGCACGATTAAAAAATATCGCCGGATAAATGAGTGAAGTGTCAGCGCAGTCGTTTTTTATTGTGACTTTCAATAACCAGGCATGGCTGCGAAGTTGCTCATTGATCCTCTCGCGTTTGACGCTTTCGGGCCGATTGACCAATTGCACCAATGCCGTATATAGAGAGGGGTCTGACCGATATAGGTCCTCGGTAATGTTTGCCGCGCAGGCGTCTTTGAGTGTTTCCGAAAACCATTGCCAACGACTCATGCCGTTATCGGCGCCATGTTGCCAATAATCCAGCAACGCCTTCTGTAACGCCTGCATCAAGGTCTGCGCCAGGTTGTCGAGTTCATGCTGGATGAGCGAAGTTTCGATCTCTCGGGGTTGGCCTGCCTGGCTCCCGCCTAGCGGGCTAAACCACAGGCTTGCGGGTTTCAAGGCAAGATTGCGGCCCTGGCTGAATGCCAAGAGGAACTCGTCCAGCAAGGGGCTCGAGTGCTGTTCCGAACCCGCCTCGGCATGATGGATGAAAAGTTGTTCTATCGACATTGATTGATTGATGAACCCTGCATCCACCGCGTGTTGAAGTTGTTGTCTGGCAACGCTGCGCAGTGTCGGGCGGTCAGCGAACTGCGTGGCGATCGATTGTTTAAAGATGAACGGATGAGGGTCGGAGTTATTTGTGTCGGGCAACATGCTGCCTCCCTGGCAGGATCGGTTTTGAAGAAAATGGGGCATTGGCGTCAATTAACGCGGTGGCAAACTAACAAGGCCACTTTTTGTTGGCCACACAGGTTGATTATCAAAATGTGATACGTGACAGCGTTGATGCAACTATGATCACGTACTTTTTGGCCAAACCAGTCATCCAGTTTGATGGCTTTGACCATTGCCCCGTATCCGCTGCGGAGCGAGTATTCCTGCGTTGTTTACGGTTCCCCAACCTAATAAGAACACCGAGGGATTCTGGCAATGCGCGATTACTTGTCTGCCGTCACACAGTTCAACTATCAGCACACCGTGGACGCCGCGCTCAGCGGCTCGCTCGAGGCGCTCAATGCCTGCGTCGAATGTTGCGACCGTCACGCCTTACCCGGGCGCATCGCTTTGTTCTGGGAAGGCCGCGACGGCACCAGCGCGACGTACACCTTCAGCGATCTGCAAGACCAGGCTGCGCGTTTCGCCAATTTCCTTCTCGCCCAGGGCGTGCAGAAGGGCGACAAGGTCGCCGGCCTGCTGCCACGCAACATAGAATTATTGATCACCGTGTTCGCCACCTGGCGTATCGGTGCGGTGTATCAGCCGCTGTTTACGGCGTTTGGCCCCAAAGCCATCGAGCACCGTCTGGGCAGCTCTGGCGCCAAGGTGGTGGTCACCGACGCGGTCAACCGGGCAAAACTGGCCGAGGTCGCCGATTGCCCGACCATCGTCAGCGTCGGCGGCCCGAAAGGCCAGGGCATTGTCCGTGGCGATTTCAGCTTCTGGGCCGAACTGGCCAACCATTCCCCCGAGTGCGAACCGGTGCTGCTGACCGGCGAAGACCCCTTCCTGCTGATGTTCACCTCGGGCACCACCGGGCCCTCGAAAGCGCTGTCGGTGCCACTCAAGGCCATCGTCGCTTTCCAGGCCTACACCCGTGACGCCGTCGACCTGCGCCCGGAAGACGCGTTCTGGAACGTTGCCGATCCGGGCTGGGCCTATGGCATCTATTTCGGCGTCACCGGGCCGATGGCCATGGGGCACCCGATCACCTTCTACGATGGCCCGTTCACCCTGGAAAGCACCTGCCGGGTGATCAACAAATACGGGATCACCAACCTCACCGGTTCGCCCACCGCCTACCGCTTGTTGATCGCCGGCGGCAACGCGTTCGCCCAATCGATCAAGGGCAAGCTGCGCATCGTCAGCAGCGCCGGCGAGCCGTTGAACCCGGAAGTGATTCGCTGGTTCGCCGACAACCTCGGCGTGGTGATCCACGACCACTACGGTCAGACCGAACTGGGCATGGTCCTGTGCAACCACCACGGCCTCGATCATCCTATCCACCTTGGCGCCGCCGGTTTTGCCTCGCCCGGCCACCGCATCGTGGTGCTGGACGATGAATACCGGGAATTGGGTGTCGGCCAGCCCGGGATTCTGGCCATTGACCGTACCCAGTCGCCGATGTGCTGGTTCGCCGGCTACGAAGGTGCGCCGACCAAGGCATTCGTCGGCAATTACTACTTGAGCGGCGATACCGTGGAGTGGAACCCGGACGGCAGCATCAGCTTCGTGGGACGCAGCGACGACGTGATCACCACCTCGGGTTATCGCGTCGGTCCGTTCGACGTGGAAAGCGCGTTGATCGAGCACCCCGCGGTGGTGGAAGCGGCAGTGGTCGGTAAACCCGATCCGGAGCGCACCGAGCTGGTCAAGGCCTTCGTGGTGCTCAGCGCCCAGTACCGCGCCGCGCCCGAGCTGGCTGAAGAGCTGCGCCAGCACGTGCGCAAGCGCCTGGCCGCGCACGCTTATCCGCGTGAAATCGAATTTGTCAGCGAGTTGCCGAAAACCCCAAGCGGCAAATTGCAGCGCTTTATCTTGCGCAACCAGGAAATCGCCAAGGCTCAAGAGGCCGCGGCGAAGAACGTTTCAGCTTGAACCCAAGGAAACAATGATGCAGATCGAAAACAAGGTTTTTCTCGTCACTGGCGGCGCTTCCGGCCTCGGTGCGGCGACGGCGCAGATGCTGGTGGCCGCCGGCGCCAAGGTGATGCTGGTGGACATGAACGCCGAGGCTGTCGCGGCCCAGGCCGAACGGCTCGGTGCGCAGAGCGTGGTGGCCGATATCAGCAACGAAGCTGCGGCCGAAGCTGCGGTGCAGGCCACGGTGAAGGCGTTTGGCGGCCTCAACGGCCTGGTCAACTGCGCCGGCATCGTGCGTGGCGAGAAGATCCTCGGCAAGAACGGTCCGCACACACTGGGCAGTTTCAGCCAGGTGATCAACGTCAACCTGATCGGCAGCTTCAACATGCTGCGCCTGGCCTCCGCGGCGATTGCCGAAACCACACCGGATACCGATGGCGAGCGCGGAGTGATCATCAACACCGCTTCGGCGGCGGCTTACGACGGCCAGATCGGCCAGGCCGCGTACGCCGCTTCCAAAGGCGCGATTGTCAGCCTGACCTTGCCCGCCGCCCGTGAGCTGGCGCGTTTCGGTATCCGCGTGATGACCATCGCCCCGGGCATTTTCGAAACGCCGATGATGGCCGGCATGACCCCGCAGGTTCGCGATTCGCTGGCCGCTGGCGTGCCGTTCCCGCCACGCCTGGGCAAACCGGACGAATATGCCGCGCTGGTCCGGCATATCATTGAAAACAGCATGCTCAATGGCGAGGTGATCCGTCTCGACGGCGCCTTGCGCATGGCCGCCAAGTAAGAGGATTTGTCATGACTACTGCCAATGACCCGATTGTGATCGTCAGCGCCGTGCGCACCCCGATGGGCGGGTTCCAGGGTGAACTCAAGAGCCTGACCGCGCCGCAACTGGGGGCCGCTGCGATACGGGCCGCCGTCGAGCGTGCCGGTGTTGCGCCGGACACTGTGGACGAGGTGCTGATGGGCTGCGTACTGCCGGCCGGACTCGGCCAGGCCCCGGCCCGTCAGGCGGCACTGGGCGCCGGGCTGGATAAATCGACCCGCTGCACCACCTTGAACAAAATGTGCGGCTCCGGCATGGAGGCCGCCATCCTGGCTCACGACATGCTGCTCGCCGGCAGCGCCGAGGTGGTGATCGCCGGGGGCATGGAAAGCATGTCCAATGCGCCGTACCTGCTGGACCGCGCCCGCAGCGGTTATCGCATGGGCCACGGCCGGGTACTGGACTCGATGTTTCTCGACGGCCTCGAAGATGCCTACGACAAGGGCCGCCTGATGGGCACCTTTGCCGAGGACTGCGCCGAGACCCACGGTTTCAGCCGCCAGGCCCAGGATGAGTTCGCCATCGCCTCGACCACCCGCGCCCAGCAGGCGATCAAGGACGGCCGCTTCAAGGACGAAATCGTCCCGCTGAGCGTGACGGTCGGCAAGGAGCAGGTGCTGATCAGCAACGACGAGCAGCCACCCAAGGCCAGGCTGGACAAGATCACTTCGCTGAAACCGGCGTTCCGCGAGGGCGGTACGGTGACCGCAGCCAACTCCAGTTCGATTTCCGACGGCGCGGCGGCGCTGGTGCTGATGCGTCGATCCGAGGCCGACAAGCGTGGCCTCAAGCCGTTGGCGGTGATTCACGGACACGCGGCCTTTGCCGATACCCCAGGCCTGTTCCCCGTGGCACCGATTGGCGCGATCAAGAAGCTGATGAAGAAAACCGGCTGGTCGCTCACTGACGTGGACCTGGTGGAAGTCAACGAAGCCTTCGCCGTGGTCGGCATGGCGGCGATGACGCAGCTGGAGATTCCCCACGACAAACTCAACGTGCACGGCGGCGCCTGCGCCCTTGGGCATCCGATCGGTGCGTCCGGCGCGCGGATTCTCGTGACCTTGCTCTCGGCGCTGCGCCAGAAGGGCCTGAAGCGGGGCGTGGCGGCCATCTGCATCGGTGGCGGCGAAGCCACGGCGATGGCGGTGGAATGCCTGTCCTGACGCAAACCCATATCCCCTGTGGGAGCGAGCAGGCTCGCTCCCACAAGTTTGTACTCTGAATCGAATCAAGGACTGGTCATGATCCCCAATGACGAACAACTGCAAATCAGCGACGCGGCCCGGCAGTTTGCCCAGGAGCGGCTGAAGCCGTTCGCCGCCGAGTGGGACCGCGAACACCGCTTTCCGAAAGAAGCCATTGGCGAGATGGCCGAACTGGGTTTTTTCGGCATGCTGGTGCCGGAGCAATGGGGCGGGTGCGACACCGGTTACCTGGCCTACGCCATGGCGCTGGAAGAAATCGCCGCGGGCGACGGTGCCTGCTCGACCATCATGAGCGTGCACAACTCGGTGGGTTGCGTGCCGATCCTGCACTACGGCAACGATGAACAGAAGGAGCGCCTGCTCAAGCCCCTGGCCAGCGGTTCGATGCTCGGTGCCTTCGCCTTGACCGAGCCCCAGGCCGGCTCCGATGCCAGCGGCCTGAAAACCCGGGCCAGACTGGAAGGCGATCATTACGTGCTCAACGGCTGCAAACAATTCATCACCTCCGGGCAGAACGCCGGGGTGGTGATCGTGTTTGCGGTGACCGATCCGAGTGCCGGCAAGCGCGGAATCACCGCGTTGATCGTGCCAACCGATTCGCCGGGCTACAGTGTGGCCCGGGTCGAGGACAAACTCGGCCAACATGCCTCGGACACCTGCCAGATTCTTTTCGAAAACGTCAAGGTGCCGGTGGCGAACCGCCTGGGGGAGGAGGGCGAGGGCTACAAAATCGCCCTGGCCAACCTCGAGGGCGGCCGCGTCGGTATCGCTGCGCAATCAGTGGGCATGGCCCGTGCCGCGTTTGAAGCGGCCCGCGACTATGCTCGCGAACGCGAGAGCTTCGGCAAACCGATCATCGAGCACCAAGCCGTTGCGTTCCGCCTGGCGGATATGGCGACCCAGATCGCCGTCGCCCGGCAGATGGTGCACTACGCGGCGGCGCTGCGTGACAGCGGCAAGCCGGCACTGGTCGAGGCCTCGATGGCCAAGCTGTTCGCCTCGGAAATGGCCGAAAAGGTCTGCTCGGCCGCGTTGCAAACCCTCGGCGGATACGGTTACCTGAACGACTTCCCGCTGGAGCGGATCTACCGCGACGTGCGGGTGTGTCAGATCTACGAAGGCACCAGCGACATTCAGCGCATGGTCATTTCGCGCAATCTTTAAGAAGGAGTCCATTGTGAGCTACGAAACGATTTTGCTGGAAACCCACGGCCGTGTCGGCCTGATCACCCTGAACCGTCCGCAGGCGCTCAATGCGTTGAACGCGCAGATCGTCAGTGAACTGAACCATGCCCTCGACGGCCTGGAGAAGGATTCCAACATCGGTTGCATCGTGCTGACCGGCTCGAAAAAAGCCTTCGCCGCCGGCGCCGACATCAAGGAAATGGCCGAGCTGACCTACCCGCAGATCTACCTCGACGACCTGTTCAGCGACAGCGACCGGGTGGCCAACCGGCGCAAGCCGATCATCGCGGCGGTCAACGGTTTTGCCCTGGGCGGCGGTTGCGAGCTGGCGCTGATGTGCGACTTCATCCTGGCCGGTGACAACGCCAGGTTCGGCCAGCCGGAAATCAACCTCGGTGTGCTGCCGGGCATGGGCGGCACCCAGCGCCTGACCCGCGCGGTGGGCAAGGCCAAGGCCATGGAAATGTGCCTGAGCGGGCGCCTGATCGATGCGGTGGAAGCGGAGCGCTGCGGGATTGTCGCGCGCATCGTGCCAAGCGACGAATTGCTGGAGGAAGCCCTGAAAGTCGCGGCGCTGATCGCCAAAAAATCGTTGCCGATTGCGATGATGGTCAAGGAAAGCGTGAATCGCGCCTTTGAAGTGAGCCTGTCGGAAGGGGTTCGCTTTGAACGTCGAGTGTTCCATGCGGCCTTTGCCACGCAGGATCAGAAAGAGGGGATGGCGGCGTTCATTGGGAAACGGGAGGCGGAGTTCGTCGGGAAGTAGGTAGCGCTTTCAGGCTCGCTCATACAAGTGTCCGCTTTACATCCAGACATCCCGTGTCATCGTTGACGACCATCGCGAGCAGGCTCGCTCCCACAGTAGATCTCCAGTGTTAAGAGATCCAGTGTGGGAGCGAGCCGGCTCCGGGCGGCGTTCCGACGATGCTTTTGGTCGCTCCCACGCAGAGAATGGTGCAGACCAAAGGCTTAGATCAGGTAGTTCTTCAGTTCCCGGGCAATCACCATCCGCTGAATTTCGCTGGATCCCTCATAGATCTGGGTAATCCGCGCATCCCGGTAGTATTTCTCCACCGGGTAGTCTTCCAGATACCCATACCCGCCATGAATCTGTATCGCCGACGAGCAGACCTTCTCGGCCATTTCCGAGGCGAACAGTTTGGCTTGCGACGCTTGCGACAGGCACGGTTTGCCGGCGCTGCGCAGGCGGGCGGCATGCAGGATCAGCAGCCGTGCGGCATTCAACTGTACCTGCATGTCTGCCAGCAGATTGGCAACGCTCTGGTGCTCGATAATCGGCTTGTCGAACTGCACGCGATCACGGGCATAGGCCAGGGCCGCTTCGAACGCGGCGCGGGCGATGCCGAGGGCCTGGGCCGCGATGCCGATACGCCCGCCTTCGAGGTTGGACAGCGCGATCGCCAGGCCTTTGCCGCGCTCGCCCAGCAGGTTGGCTTCGGGAATCGTGCAATTGCTCAGGGTCACGGCACAGGTGTCGGACGCGCGGATGCCCATCTTGTGTTCGGTGCGGTCAACGATGAAACCCTCGGTGCCGGTGGGCACGAGGAAGGCCGAGATACCGCGCTTGCCCAGGTCCGGATCGGTCACGGCAAATACGATGGCCAGCTTCGCCCGCTTGCCGTTACTGACAAATTGCTTGGCTCCGTTGAGCACCCACTGGCCATCACGCAACTCGGCGCGGGTGCGCAGGTTGTGGGCTTCGGAACCGGCCTGGGGTTCGGTCAGGCAGAAGCAGCCGATGGCCTGGCCGCTGGCGAGGTCCGCCAGCCAGGTCTGTTTCTGTTCCTCGGTGCCGTAATTGAGGACAGGACCGCAGCCGACGGAATTGTGGATGCTCATGAACGCGCCGGTCGCGCCGTCGCCGGCGGAAATCTCTTCCACTGCCAGGGCATAGGCAACGTAATCGACGTAGGTGCCGCCCCATTCCTCGGGCACCACCATGCCCAGCAGGCCCAGCTCACCCATCTTCGCCACCAGGGCGTCGTCGATCCAACCGGCCTTTTCCCAGGCCTGGGCGTGGGGGGCGATCTCGCCGCGGGCAAAATCCCGGGCCATGTCGCGGATCATGATTTGTTCTTCACTCAATTCGATATCGTGCATGGCTCAGCTCCCGCTCCGGTCAAACCCCGTGAAGAAACTCGCGACATGCCCGGCGTCCAGCGCCTGCAGGGTTGGCGGGTTCCAGCGCGGATTCTTGTCTTTGTCGATCAGCAAGGCGCGCACGCCTTCGATCAGGTCGCCGCGCTCGAACCACTGGCGGTCCAGGTGCAGCTCGAGGGCGAAGCAGTCTTCCAGGCTCAACTGCCGGCCGCGTCGCAGCATTTCCAGGGTCACGCCCATGGCCAGCGGTGAGCGGGTGTCGAGCAGGTCCGCCGTGGTCGTTGCCCATTCGTGGCTGTCGGCGACGGTCACTGCGCGCAGTTGCTCAACGATACTCGGCACGTCGGGCAGGGCGAAGAAATGGTCGATGGCCGGGCGCAGCCTGTTCAGCGGCGCGTCGGGCAATTGCTGCACCGCCAGTTGCGCCAGCAGGCCCTGCAAATCCTTGAGTGGCGTATCGCGCCATTGCAACCGATCGAGGTGTTCGTCCAGCGTGCCCAGTTTGTCGCTCTCCAGGTACCAGTCGGCCAGCCCGCAATACAGGGCATCCGCGGCACGCACCTGCACACCGCTGACGCCCAGGTAGGTGCCCAGCTCGCCGGGAATGCGCGACAGGAAGTAGCTGCCACCGACGTCCGGGAAGTAGCCGATGCCGACTTCCGGCATCGCCAGGCGGCTTTTCTCGGTGACGACACGCAAATCGGCGCCTTGCACCAGGCCCATGCCGCCGCCCAGGACGAAACCGTCCATCAAGGCCAGAACCGGTTTGCGATAGTGGTGGATCGTCAGGTCGAGGGCATACTCCTCGACGAAGAAGTCCTGGTGCAGGGTGTCGCCGCTTTTGAAGCTGTCGTAGAGCGAACGAATGTCGCCACCGGCACAGAAGGCCTTTTCACCCGCGCCGCGCAGGACCACGGCGTGAATCTGTGGATCCTTCGCCCAGGCATCGAGCTGGCGCTGCAACAGGCGAACCATGTCCAGGGTGATTGCATTGAGACCGGCGGGACGGTTGAGGGTCAGGTGACCCATATGGTTGCGAACCTCGGCCAGCACTGCGTTGGGCGTGACGTCCCTGGACGGAGTCCCTGGAGAAGAAACCTGAGCAGTCATCGATAACTCCCTGCTTTTATTGTTTTTTATACAGAAGCCCGCGTGCGAGCGATCAGGGATCGTAACAGTGCAATTTTGTGATGTACAACAGGCATATATGCAGGGTTCGTCTGCGTTTTTACCTCACTCCAAGTACGAGGCGTGCAACTCAACCATGGAAGCGGGCCAACCCGCTCCCACAGGATTTTGTCTCAGGTTCTCTGGCTCAACACTTCACCAATACTGCGACGTTTCGCGTGCAACTCACTGGTGTGGATCAACTTTTCCAGATCTTCAGGCGTGACGTCGATGAAGGCTTCCATCTCGGCCAAGGCAAGTTTGAGGTCCTGGGCGGTGATGGCCTGGCTGTCGACAGGCATGTCAGCCGGAACCCTGGCCGCCGGCTCGCTGGCGTTTTTCGGGTAACGGATGCGCGTCAGGTTGTTGTACGCAATCGCGCTGAACAGCAGGGTCGCAGCGCAGAGCATCAGCGGGGCAAGGGCCTGCCAGTCGAGGGCGCTGGTGGCCGGATCGGCCAGGACCATCAACAGCGCCACCGCGCCGGCCGGTGGATGCAGGCAACGCAGCCAGCACATCAGGATCAGCGCCATGCCGGCGGCCAGGCACGCACTGTTCAAGGTACGCCCAAGTACGTGCGCCGTCAGCAGCGCGACCACGCCGGCTGTGAGGTAGCCGCCGATGATCGACCAGGGTTGCGCCAGCGCCCCGGAGGACACCGCGAACAGCAGGACCGCCGAAGCGCCCAGCGGCCCGATCAGGTGCTGTGCGACTTCGATGCCGAAGAACTGCGAGCACAGCCACACGCTGAACAGGGTGCCGAGCGCCATGCCGATGGCAGCGCGGCTCCATTCCGAGGGACGGGTGTTGATGGCGGCGGGTATCCAGCGAGCAAGCATTGAGTAAACGATCCGTAGCAAAAATCGAGGCAAAAAAAAGGCTTAGCTGGGATATCCAGAAAGCCCTTGAAGAAGTTCCAACTATTGGGGGAGGAACGAGGCACAGTGTGCCGCTCATTGCGGATGCTGACTAATTCATATTAATGCTGTTTGAGTGCACTATTTTTGCTGTAACGCCACCCGCCGGCCACTCATGAAGCACAGGGAGCCGCCCAGCGCGGTGAGCAGGCTCAAGGCGTAGAACATGGTCGGCGCCGGGGTGTGCATCAGCAGGTAGCCGCAGATCACCGGGCTCAAGGCGCCGCCCAGGGCCGCGAGGTTCTGCGCGCCGTAGTAGCTGCCACGCAGTTCTTCCGGGGCCAGGGTGTCGACGAAGAGGAATTCGGCGGGGTAGATGATCATTTCACCCAGGGTGAAAATGAACATCGCCACGCACCAGGACACCAGGCTGTCGGCCAGGCTGAAGCCGATCAGGCCGAGGATGAACAGGCTGGTGCCACCGGCAATCCAGTAGCGCAGTTGTTCGCGCTTGAGGAAACGACCGATCTGGTATTGCAGCAGGATCACCGCAATCGCGTTGCAGGCAAGCAGGGCGGCCATGGTTTGCAGCGCACGCTGGGCGTCCTCGACCACCAGCAGGTATTGCGACAGGTACAGGGTAAAACGCCCGTGGACCACGGTACTGAGCAGGCAACCGCAGGTGAACATGATCAGCGTGCGGTCGTTCTTGAGGGTGATCAGGGTTTTCAGGAAGCTCTGTGGCTGGCCGATCGCGGGGGGCGGGGCAGAGTCGCTGGGAATGCCGCTCATCAGGAAAATGCTGGCGAAGGCGATGGCGCTGGCAATCAGGAATGGCGCAATCGGGTACACCCCGGCAATCACCACACCGAGCATCGGGCCGGTGGCGTAGCCGATGTTGGTCAGGGTGTAGCGCAGGGAAAACGCCTTGGCCCGCTGGCCCACGGGCAGGTTTTCGCTGAGGATCGCCTTGGAGCCGATCAGGAACAGCGCTGATGCCGTTTCGGTGATCACCAGGGTCAGGGTGGTCAGGTACAGGTTCTGGGCAAAGGTCAGCAGCACGAAGCCGATGGCGCTGGAGAGCATGGCGAGGATCAGCAACCGGCGTTTTTCCAGGCGATCGATGATGTAGCCGCCGTAGAGCGCGAGCAGGGTGGCGATGAACACCGCGATGCCCAACAGCAAGCCGACGTCCTGTTGGTTGAGGCCGAGTTTGTTGCTCAGGAACAGGGTGAGCAGCGGGCTGGTGATGGCACGGCTGACGACGATGGTCAACGAGACGATCATCAGGCGGCGAATGACAAGCGAGTAAGTGGCCACGGCGGGGCAGATGTCCTTATTCAATGTTCGTCTGATGATCGGGGTGAAGCTATCGCGAGCAGGCTCGCTCCCACCGTTGGCCTGCATTCAGGCTTCCAATGTGGGAGCGAGCCTGCTCGCGATGGGGCCAGAGCGATCACCCCAGCCACTGCTCGAGCAACGCGACCGAATCCAGCGTCTCGAGCCGGTGCAATTGCTCCGCCAACGCCTCGGCCTGCCCCTGCGGCATCACTCTCGTCGCCAGGCTGAAGAACTTCTGCTCCAGCGCCGCATCGCTCAAGGGATTGGCTGGCGCGCCCAGGGGAGGATCGACGCACAACTGCGCCTGCCGACCGTCCACGGTCCGCACGCGAACCACGGGCTCGCCATCCTCCGACAGTCTCGGGTCCACTTCAAGGCGAATGCGCGACAGCCAGCGTTCAATCCGCGGGTCACGGCGCGCGGTCTCGTCATAGGCGTCAAGCCGGCAATGGCCATGCACCAGGCGCGCGGCCAGCGCGTAGGGCAGGCTCATCTGTGCCGCTGGCAGCGTGGCGATATCCTGGCCACCGCACATGCCCTGCAGGAACCCGCACAACGACACCTTGATGTCTTCGACCTGATCGGCGTCGACTTGCAACTGTTCCAACAATTGCCCCAGCGCATCGATCGCCGAATGGGTGCCCCGGCAGGAGGCGTAGGGCTTGATCGAACAGCGCGCGAGTTTCCACACCGATCCGAGATCCGCATCCAGCGCTGGCGGCTTCGCCGTCTGCACCGCCAAGGTCTTGAGAAAACCGCCCCAGACATCATCGAACAGCTTCGCCGGCCCGGTGATGCCCTGCCAGGCAAACCGGGCCGCCATCAAACCGCCTTCGGCCGCACGACCGCTGTGCAGTTTTTTGCTTTGTGAACCGTCGTGGATGAACGCCCACAGGCCACCGCTGAAACTGCCGGCGATGCCGAGCGCGGCGAGCATTTGCCCGGCGTCCAGTCGCAGGATGCGCGCACTGGCGGCGGCCGCGCCGAACACCCCGCAGGTGGCGGTGGAGTGCCACCCGGCGCCGTTGTGCGCCGAGTAACCACCGCAGGCCTCGAGCACCCGCCGGCCGACCTCATAACCGAGTACCACCGCCGTGATCAGCTCACGACCGCTGACCGGTCCAGGCGCCATCGACACGGCGGCCATCACCGCCGGCAACACCACCGCCCCGGAGTGGTCACAGCCACCCGTGTCGTCCAGTTCCAGCGCATGCGCGGCGACGCCGTTGAGCATTGCCGCCTGGGCCGCGCCGAGTCGCAGGTCGGTGCCCCAGACCAGGCTGCTGCCCGTTTCGCCTTCGAACACCTGATGCGCCTGGCGTGCGACCTCGCTGTCCGCGCCGGCCAATGTCGCCCCGAAGGTGTCGAGGATGTGCCGCTTGGCTTGTATCACCAGTGCCGCTGGCAAGTCTTCAAAACGGGTGTCGACGCAGAACTGCGCCAGTCGCTGCAGGCGTTCGGTCATGGCAGGTAGTCCCGATAATGCCGTTCGTACACCGAGGCGGGGTGATCCCCAGCCGTTGGCAGCGCCGAATCCGTCCACCATTGGGCGACCTCGGCACCGCGGGCAATCCACACATCATCGTGTTGCCGGATGCCCTGCAGCAGTTCGCGCAACACGCCGATCCGCCCGGGCGTGCCAATGATCTCGGGGTGCAGGCGCAGCACGTAACACAGGCCGAAGCGGTGAAAACCGGCGAAGTCCATTTGCAGATTGCCCAGGGTGTGGCTGTAGGAAGCGATCCGCGATTGCGCCGGCGGCACCGCCGGGCTCAGGTTGAAGGCGAAGTAGGGTTCGTCCTCCAGCTCATAGTGCAAGGGCAGTTCGATGACCCCGGGCGCGGTGGGGTGCGCGAAAGGCAGATCATCGCCGCGCCACGACGACGACCAGCGAATGCCTTGTTCGCCCAGGGCTTCGATGAACCCTGGCGCACCGTTGCCGGCGGGAATGCGGAAACCGCTGGGGCGCTGGCCGGTCAGTGCCTGCAACGCGGCGCACCCTCGGGCGACTTCGTCACGCTGTTGCGCCAGGTCCAGGGTGTCGTAGTTCTGATGGCGATACCCGGCGCAGGCAATCTCGTGCCCGGCCGCTTGAATGGCCTGCAGATGCTGCGGGTTTTCCTCGGCAACGATGCCGGGCACGAACCAGCTGCTGCACACCTGCAGTTCATCGAACAGCCCCAGCAGACGCTCGACACCCCGTTGCGTGCCGTAACGCCACACGGACAGGGTCTTGTCGCGTCCGGCCACTTCCGGGGCCTGGGTCAGAATGCCGTGGATGTCGTTGTAATCGACCGTCACCACGACGGCGCAACGGTAGCCTTTGGGCCAGAAAACCGACTCAGTCATGGTGGTGCTCCTTCAGCCACCACTGCGCGACATCGGCGCAGGTGGCGAACCACACGTCGTCACGCCGACGCATGTGTTCGAAGAGTTTTTCCAGCAGCAGGATACGTCCCGGCTTGCCGGTGATCTTGGGGTGGAACAGGGTGGTCAGGCACAAGCCTTCATCCATGGCGCCGTCGTATTCGCGACACCAATTGTCCAGGGTCAGCTCATAACTGGCGGTGCGATCCAGACCTGAAGGGAAATCCGGCGCGCGGGTATAGGCCAGTGAGGCGTAATCGTCCATTTCCCAGCGCCCGGGGATCTCCACCAGCGGGGTGTCGAAGCCCGGTACCTTGACCAGGTAAGGGCGATCGTCGCCGCGCATGCTGCTGGAATAGGTCACGCCGGCCTCCACCAGCATCGCCGGGGTTTCGGTGTGCCAGTCACCGGACGGCGTGCGGAAACCTTCGGCGCGGATGTTCAGGTGGTTCCAGAACACCTCGCGGCAGCGCTTCATCACGTCCTTCTGCTGTTCCAGCGTCAGGGCGTAAAAGGATTCGTGCTTGTAGCCGTGGTACGCCACCTCATGCCCGCGCTCGACAATCGCCTGGCACTGCTTCGGCCAGTTTTCCACGACCCAGGCCGGGACGAAGAAGGTGGTCGGGAGACGGAACGCATCGAGCAGGTCGAGCAGTCGCGGCAACGCCCGGTAAGGGCCATAACCGCCAAAGCCGAAATACTCCGGCTTTTGCCAGATCGAGCCATTGAGCATGGCATCGCCGGTGGGGCCGTCGAGGTCGAAGGCCAGGGCCAGGCAGGCTTTGTGGGGCGCCGGCCAGGTGGGTCGGGGTGAGGAGGACATCGTGGTGCTCCAGCTATTTCATGGGTCAAACCCCATCGCTGTGGTAGCGAGCCGCTCGCGATGGCGCATCAGCCGCACCGGTGTCGACTGACACATCCACGCGAGCAGGCTCGCTCCCACCACCAGCGGACAGGATTGCTTGGCGGCTTACTTCCCGGCGTTGATGGTCACCGTCTTGATGGCACCCAGTTCCAGGTCCCACTTCTTCAGGATCGCCAGGTAGCTGCCGTCGTCGATCATGCTCTGCAACGCGACTTTCACCGCTTCGCTCAACTCGGGTTTTTTCTTGCTGACGCCCAGGCCGGTGAACTGCGAAGAGATCGGCAGGCCCACAGTCTTGTACATGTCCTTTTCCTGAGTCTTGAGGTACGGCAGGGTCTCGCTGCCTTGCATCGCCGCGTCGATGCGGCTCTGGCGCAGTTGCGCACGGGCGTCGGCGGAACCTTCGGTGCCGACCACGTTGATCGCCGGTTTACCCGCCGCTTCGCAGTTGGCCTTGCTCCACTCGGCGATCTCCGCCGGGAACGTAGTGCGACGGCTGGTGCCGACTTTCTTGCCGCACAGGTCGATGATTTCGTTAGTGTCCTTGTTTTTCTGCAAGGTGTAGAACTGCGGACCGCTGGTGAAGTAGTCGACGAAGGTCACGCTGGCCTGCCGTTCGGCGGTGTCGGTCATGCCCGACAGCACCATGTCGACGCGATCGGTGGTGAGCGCGTTGATCATTTGCTCGAAACCGGTCTCCTGCCATTTGATCTTGATGCCCAGGCGTTCGGCCAGCGCATTGCCCAGGTCATAGTCGAGGCCGGTCAACTGGTTGGTGGCCGGGTCCTTGAAGTCCATCGGCGGATAGTTTGGCATGATCGCGACGACGATCTCGCCCTTGGCCTTGATGCTGGCCGGCAATTCGGCGGCGAAGCTGACGCTGGAGGCCATCAGGCCGGCGAGTACTGCGGGGATTACGAAGTTCTTCATGGTCGTTCTCTTATGAGTGTTTTGACGCCGCTGCGGGTTGGCGAGGCGGACGCTTAGGTTCGAACGGCAGAAATGAAACTTTGGGTGCGCGGGTTTTGTGGACTTATTAGTATTTCTTCGGGGCTTCCAGCCTCCACGATCTGTCCGCCGTCCATGAACACCATGCGGTTGGAAACCTCCCGGGCGAAGCCCAGTTCATGGGTGACGACGATCATGGTCATGCCGGTCTGCGCGAGGTCGCGCATCACCGACAGCACCTCTCCGACCAGTTCCGGGTCGAGTGCCGAAGTGGGTTCATCGAACAGCATCAGCTTGGGCCGCATGGCCAGTGCGCGGGCGATGGCCACACGTTGTTGCTGGCCACCCGAGAGTTCGATCGGATAGCTGTTGCGTTTGTCGGCGAGACCGACGCGGGCCAGCAGTTCCAGGGCTTCCTCCTGCGCCTCCTTGGGCGAACGCTTGAGCACCTGGCACGGCCCTTCGATGATGTTTTGCAGCACGGTCATGTGCGGGAACAGGTTGAAACGCTGGAACACCATGCCGGTGGACAGGCGTTGCCGGGCGATCTGCGTCTCGTTGAGCTCATGCAGCTTGTTGCCGACCACCCGGTAGCCCACCAGCTCGCCGTCGACCCAGAGGCCGCCCTTGTCGATTTTTTCCAGCTGGTTGACGCAGCGCAGCAGGGTGCTCTTGCCGGAGCCGGACGGGCCGATGATGCACAGCACTTCGCCTTGCTCGACTTCGATGTTGACGTCCTTGAGCGCGTGGAACTGGTCGTAGTACTTGTTCAGGCTCACGGCCTTGACGATGTTTCTCATGTTCGACTCCTCAGGAACGCTTGCCGGCGCCGCGGGCGAAACGACGCTCCAGGCGGCTTTGACCGAAGGACAGCACCGTGACGGTCGCCAGGTACCAGATGCCCGCGACGATCAGCAACTCCATCACCCGAGCGTTGGCGTAGTAGATGTTCTGGGCGTTGTAGAGCAGCTCCGAGTACTGGATGACGCTGGCCAACGACGTCATTTTCACCATGCCGATGAACTCGTTGCCGACCGGCGGGATGATGATCCGCATGGCCTGCGGCAGGATGATCCGGCGCAGGGCTTGCAGGCGCGGCATGCCGATCGACTTGGCGGCCTCGTATTGGCCGGTGTCCACCGACAGCAGGCCGGCGCGCACCACTTCGGCGGTGTAGGCGCCCTGGTTGATGCTCAGGCCGAGCAGGGCTGCGACGAAGGGCGTCATCAGGCTCACGGTGTCGATTTCGAACAGGCCGGGGATGCCGATGGTGGGGAAGATCAGCGCCAGGTTGAACCACAGCAGCAGCTGCAGGATCAGCGGCGTACCACGGAACAGCCAGGTGTAGGTCAGCGCCACGTAGCGCAGGATCGGGTTGGCCGACATGCGCATGATCGCCGTGATCACCCCGAAGACGATGCCCAGCGCCATCGCCAGCACGGCCATGACGATGGTGTTGAGCAGGCCCCACATGATCGCCTGGGAGGTGAGGAACTGGCCGATGTACGACCATTCGATCTTGCCCTCGGCGAAGGCGCGCACCAGGCCGATGAGGGCGATGACGATCACCGTGGCGAAGAAGATCCGCCCGTAGTAACGCCGTGGCACATGATCGTACTGGGTGATATCGAACTGGTTTTCCGCCAGTTTGCGCTCCGCCTGGAGTCGCTCTGCCTGGGTCTGGCTCATGTTGGTTCTCCGTACACTTTATTTCAGGTCAAACACTTGGCCCCGTGGGAGCGAGCCTGGTCGCGATGGCATCTTGTCAGCCAGCCTCTTGATTACTGATGCACCGCTATCGTGAACAGACTCGCTCCCCCAGGGGCCGTGTGTTTGATTCAGAGGCGAAAACCCTGATAGTTCTCGGTCCACGCCTGCTGGGCGGCGAGGGCGGTTTTCAGGCGACCGATCTGTTCGCGCACCTGTTGCGGCGCGGTGCCGCCCCAGCCGCTGCGGGCGGCGATGGCAGCTTCCAGCGTCAGGCTGTCGCGCACTTCCGGGGTCAGGCGAGGATCGATTTCTGCCAACAGCGCCGGAGAGGCCTCCCACAACTCGATGTCGTGTTTCTCACAGGCCTTGACCAGTGCGCCGGTGATTTCATGGGCTTCCTTGAATGGCACGCCGCGCACCCCCAGCCAGTCGGCGACTTCGGTGGCCAGGGTGAAACCGAGCGGTGCCTGGCGCCGCAGTTCTTCGACGTTGACCGTCATGGTCGCCACCATTCCGGCCATGGCCGGCAGCACCAGCAGCAAGGTGTCGACGCTGTCGAGCACACCGTTCTTGTCTTCGCTCAGGTCGCGGTTGTACGACAGCGGCAACGATTTCAGGGTCGAGAGCAGGCCGGTGAGGTTGCCGATCAGGCGACCCGCCTTGCCCCGGGCCAGCTCGGCAATGTCCGGATTTTTCTTCTGCGGCATGATCGAACTGCCGGTGGCGTAGGCATCGTCCAGGGCAACCCAGCGAAATTGCCGGGACGACCACAGGCAAAACTCTTCAGCGAGGCGGGAAATGTTGATGCCGAGCATGCTGGCGATAAACAGGAACTCGGCAACGTGGTCGCGGCTGGCCACGGCGTCGATGGAGTTTTCGCACACCCCGCTGTAACCCATTTCCTTCGCCGATTGCTGCGGCAGCCGCGCAATCGCCGAGCCGGCCATGGCCGCTGCGCCCAGAGGCGACAGCGAGGTGCGGGCGTCCCAGTCCACCAGGCGTTGCACGTCGCGCAACATCGACTGGGCGTGGGCCAGCAGATGGTGGGCAAACACGATCGGCTGGGCCTGTTGCAGGTGGGTGAAACCCGGGCAAATGCTTTCGACGTGTTGTTCGGCCTGGCCCACCAGTGCCTGTTGCAGCGCCAGCACTTCAACGGCCAGGGTGCGCACGTGGTCACGCAGGAACAGACGCAGGTCGTTGGCGGTCTGGTCGTTGCGCGAACGACCGGCGCGCAGTTTCCCTCCGAGCGGGCCGAGGCGTTCGGTCAGCAGGCGTTCGATGAAGGTGTGGACGTCTTCGTCGTCCAGGGTCGGGGCGATACGGCCGTCGCGGAAATCGGCACCGATGCGCTCGAGTGCGTCGAGCATGGTCAGGGTTTCCTGTTCGCTCAGCAGCCCGGCACGTTGCAGCTCACGGGCATGGGCCTTGGAGCCGGCGAGGTCGTACGGGGTCAGTCGGAAGTAGCGCTCGGGGCACCGGGACAAGGCCGCCAGGGCTTCGGACGGGCCGCTTTGGAAGCGCGCACCCCAGAGACGTTCGGTGGTTTGGGACATTGTTGTTTTCCTCGTCGGTCAAGCGAACTGAAATCGGTGTGCCTGGCCTGGAACCGTTACCGGAATCGATAGGAATCGAGCGGGCGTGGTCAGGCCAAAACAATGTTCTAGGGCAGGGGGAAAGCGCAGTTACGAAAGGAGCGAGGGCTGATCGAAACGTCAGCTTTTAATAATTCGAACACCGTGATCTGGCACGCATGTTCTGGATTTTTTGGCGGTTGCCAAGCCAGGTTTTCTGTGATCATTATTATTAGGCCAGCTATGTTTTTGTTGTTGGGCACAGGTTGTTGAATACGGCGCCAGAGGTAAATAAGCATTATGGAAACCCCACTTTCCAATTCCGGAAACCCGACGCCGAAACCGCCGCAACGAGCGCCGCTGGCCCTCAGCGGGCTGGATTTCAAACTGTTGAAAGTGTTCAAGGCGGTGGTCGAGGCCGGAGGCTTCAGCGCGGCTCAAAACGAGCTGAATGTGGGGCTGGCCGCCATCAGCAAGCAGATTTCCGACCTTGAAATCCGCATCGGCATGCGTCTGTGCACCCGGGGTCGGGAAGGCTTTCATCTGACCGAAGAAGGTCGCCTGGTGTATCAGGCATCGATTGATTTATTTGCCTCGGTCGATAACTTTCGGGACCGGCTTAGTTCTGCTCAAAATGAACTGATCGGTGATCTTGGTGTGGGTGTTATTGATAATACGATCACCGACGATCATTCACCGTTAGTTGCTGCGCTAAAACAACTTAGTGAGTCATCGCCGAAGGTCAGGTTGCAAATTCAGGCTTCACAGCTGGATGAGGTGGAGAGGGGCGTGGTAGAGGGTCGGTTAGTCGCAGGGATTGTGCCGGTCTATCAAAAGCGCGAGGAGTTCGATTATTACAAACTGTATGAAGAACGCTCGCAGATTTATTGCGCGGTCGGTCATCCGTTGTTCGCCATTCCCGACGGCGACATTGGCAGTCACCTGCTCAAGGACTACGAATGCGTGAACCATCGTTATGCAATCCACCGCGACAAACTCAACTTTGCCCGCTATGACAGTTTTTCCGCCTCGGCCACGCAAGTGGAGGCCGTGGCACTGCTGATCAAGACCGGACGCTTCATTGGCTTCCTGCCGCAACACTACGCGGCGGCCATGGTCGCCCAGGGACAGTTTCGCGCGGTGCGCCCGGACCTGATCCATATCGACACGCCGTTCAACCTGATCCTGCGCCACAACACCGTACGCAGCCCTCTGGTCAAGGCTTTCGCCCTGGCGCTGGGCGTGGATCTGAAAGTACCTGCCTGACCCCTCAGGCCACCCCCTGCGCCGCCGGCCACTGCTGAAGGGGGATCGGCAGCTTGCGCGATTCGCCGCGTCCCATCGGGAAATAGGTGAAACCGTTGCGCGCCAGGCGGTCGGCGTCGTACAGGTTTCGTCCGTCGAAGATCACCGGCGCCTTGAGCCGTTGGCGGATCAGGTTGAAATCCGGTGCCTTGAACTGTTGCCACTCGGTGCAGATGATCAGTGCGTCGGCGCCGGCCAGCACCGATTCCGGCGTGCCCATCAGCATCAATTTGCTTTCCTCGGGATACAGGTGCTGGGTTTCCTGCATCGCTTCCGGGTCGAATGCCCGCACGCTGGCGCCCGCGGCCCACAGCGACTCCAGCAGCACGCGGCTGGGTGCGTCGCGCATGTCATCGGTGTTGGGTTTGAACGCCAGGCCCCACACGGCGAAGGTCTTGCCCCGCAGGTCGCCCTTGAAGAAGGCGTTGATGCGGTCGAACAGCTTGTGTTTCTGCCGCTGGTTGATTGCCTCCACCGCCTGCAGCAGGTCGCTGGAGCAGTGTGCTTGCTCGGCACTGTGAATCAGGGCGCGCATGTCCTTGGGGAAGCACGAGCCGCCATAGCCGCAACCGGGGTAGATGAAGTGATAGCCAATGCGCGAGTCGGCGCCGATGCCCAGGCGCACCGATTCGATATCGGCGCCCAGGTGTTCGGCCAGTTCGGCGATCTGGTTGATGAAGCTGATCTTGGTCGCCAGCATGCAGTTGGCGGCGTATTTGGTCAGTTCGGCGCTGCGCAGGTCCATGAACATGATGCGGTCATGGTTGCGATTGAACGGCGCATAGAGGTCACGCATGACGTCGCGTACCTCATCGCTTTCGCAGCCGATGACGATGCGGTCCGGGCGCCGGCAGTCGGCCACGGCCGAGCCTTCCTTCAAAAACTCGGGGTTGGAGACGATCTCGAACTGCAGCAATCGCCCCACCTTGATCAGGCATTTGTCGATGTGCGCGCGCAAGGTGTCGCCGGTGCCCACGGGCACGGTGGATTTTTCCACCAGAATCACCGGTTGCTCGCGATGACGGGCCACTGCTTCACCCACCGACAGCACGTAGCGCAGGTCCGCCGAGCCATCGTCCCGGGAGGGCGTACCGACCGCGATGAACAACACCTGGCCGTGTTGCACCGCGAGTTTTTCATCGGTAGTGAACTGCAGGCGCCGGGCTTCCAGGCTTTCCCGGACCAGGCTGGCCAGCCCCGGTTCGTAAATGCTCACGTGGCCCTGCTGCAGCCGTTCGACTTTTTGCTCGTCGATGTCCATGCAGACCACGTCGTGGCCGACCTCAGCCAGCACAGCGGCTTGTACCAGGCCAACGTAACCGCTACCAAATACACTGATTTTCATGGGTCACTCCTGAGTCTTGGGCGCGTGCTCGGGATTGATGCGCTGTTGCGCGCCGTCAGGATAAGCGAGGCCATATTTCAGTTCGTCTATCGTGTTGTACAACGCCACGTGTCGACTGCGCCGCGCCGGACCCGACCCGTCGGCAATGCACTCGGGATGGGTGGCAGCAAGTCGCCCAAGGGTTGGAAATGGAGGTGGCGTTGGCGCGCAGCGGCCAGCAGCTGGCGAAATGCATCAGCCATCACCCGCCCTTCGACTTCGGCATGGACAACGGGATCGAGCACAGACGCGCCGAGTTCCATTCGGCGTTCGGCAGGTAGAGGTCGGGAAAATGGAAAGGCCCCCACGAAAGTGCCGGGCGTTATATGAAGTGTTTCATTCGTTAGTTGATTTATACCGACTCTGCAGGCTTGCTCTCACCAGGGTGAGGGTCGTTTCTTCAGGCACAAACTCGCGCCTACGCGGGGTTGGTGTCGCTGAGCACGTGGGCATGGCCAATGGTGGTGACCTGTACGGCACTGCCGGTCGGGGGCGCGTACAGCCCGGAACTGCGCACCATCAGCGATCGGCCGGGCTGATCATTGGCGGTCGGGGTCTCCAGCTCCACGGTCAGGGTGCAGGTGTTGCCGCTGAAATCGCGTTCGGTCACCACGGCTCGGCAACCGACCGCTTCCAGGCCGTTGGGAACCACACCGACCAGTTGCAACTGCTCGGGACGCAGCATGATCTGCGCGCTGCGGTTGTTGCGATGGTTGTTGACCGGAATCCGCCCCAGGTCGCAATGGGCCCAGCCGGCTTCGATCCTGGCTGGCATGACCACAGCGTCGCCAAGGAACAGAGCGGTTTGTTCGTCGCCGGGGTAGCGATACAGGTCCAGCGGGTGGCCGGACTGCACCAGGCGTCCCTCGCGCATGACCGCCAGTTGATCGGCGAATGACAGCGCTTCGCTCTGGTCATGGGTCACCAGGATGGTGGTCACGCCGGCATCGGCCAGCAGTCGCGCCACCAGCTTGCGCATGGCGGCGCGCAAGCCGGTATCGAGCGCGGAAAACGGCTCATCCAGCAGCATCAATTGGGGTTGCTGGGCCAGTGCCCGGGCCAGCGCCACCCGTTGTTGCTGGCCGCCGGACAACTCATGGGGCCAGCGCTCGGCCATGCTCAGCGGCAAGGCCACGCTGTCCATCAGTTGGGCGACACGCTCGCGTTTCTCCAGGCCTTTGGTTGCCAGGCCGAAACCAATGTTGGCGGCCACGCTCATGTGCGGAAACAGCGCGCCATCCTGTGGGACGTAGCCGATCTGGCGCCGATGGGCGGGGACCTCATGGGTTTCATCGATCAGCGTCTGGCCATTGAACATAAGCCGCCCGGCGTCGGGGAATTCAAAGCCGGCGATCATCCGCAACAAGGTGGTCTTGCCCGAGCCCGAAGGGCCGACGATGACGGTGCGGCTGCCCGCCGGCACTGACAGGCTGACATCGTGCAGGGCCCGCTGTGCGCCATAGGATTTACAGATCGAATGCAGTTCAAGCGCGTTCATCGGCCCGCCGTGCGTTTGGATTGGTGATAGAGAAGGCCGGTCAAGGGCAGCGACAGCACAATCATCAGCAACGCATAGGGCGCTGCGGCGGCGTAGTCGATTTCGCTGGTCAACGCCCAGAACCCGGTCGCCAGTGTGCGTGTGCCGTTCGGCGCGAGGAGCAGGGTAGCGGTCAATTCGTTGGTGATCGCCAGGAACACCAGGGCGGCGCCCGCCGCGGCACCGGGCGCGGCCAGGCGCAGGGTGATCAGCCACAGCGCCCGGGCCGGCGAGCGCCCCAGGCTGCGCGCCATGTTCTCCAGCTCGATCGGTGCCTGGGCGATACCGGCCCGCAGGCTGACCAGTGCCCGGGGCAGGAACATCAGCATATAGGCGAGCAGCACGGTGACGGCAGTCTGATAAATCGGCCGGGCGTAATGCACCGTGACCGTCACCAGTGCCAGGGCCACGACAATGCCTGGCAAGGAACTGGTGATGTAGTTGCAGCTTTCCAGAACCCGCTGCAATCGCCCTGGCGAGCGTATCGACAGCCACGCAATCGGGAACGCCGCGACGGTGGTGAGCACCGCCCCGCAGACCCCGAACAGCAAGGTCTGTTGCAGCGCCGGCAGCAGTTCGGCCATCTCCCAGACCTGCGCGCCGCCGGCAATCAGCCACTTGCCCAAGGTGAACAACGGCACGCCGAGGGCCAGGGCACAGGTGATGGTCAGCAACGCCAGCGCCAGCACGGTTTGCCCGGTTGTAAGGCACGCCACTGGCTGTTCGCGGGCACTGCCCGAGCCCACCCGGGCATAACGTGCATGGCCTCGCGCCGTCGACTCGAGGGTCAACATGGCCAGGCAGCACAGGGCAAGCACACCGGCCAGCATGTTGGCGGCAGGGCCATTGAAGGTGGATTTGAACTGATCGAAAATCGCCGTGGTAAAGGTGTCGAACCGGATCATCGCGTACAGGCCGTACTCGGCCAGCAAATGCAGGCCCACCAGTAGGGCGCCGCCGCAGATGGCCAGGCGCAATTGCGGCAGCACCACCCGGAAGAACACCGCCCATGGCTTGAGGCCCATGGATTGCGCGACGTCCTCGATCGCCGGATCGAGACGGCGCAGGGTCGCGGCCACCGGCAGGTAGAGGAAAGGGAAGTAGGCGATCACCGACACCAGCACCCCGGCAGACAGCCCGTGAATCGGCGGCACCAGGCTGACCCAGGCATAGCTGTGGACGAAGGCCGGTACCGCCAGCGGCGCGGTCGCCAGCAATGACCAGCCGCGTCGCCCCGGCAAATTGCTGCGCTCCGTCAACCAGGCCAGTGTTATACCGAGGACGATGCACAAGGGCAGGGTGATCACCACCAGCAACACGGTGTTGAGCAACAGTTCGCCCACCCGTGGCCGAAACACCAGGGCCGAGAGCGTAGCCCAACCGGTCTGCCAGGACACGCCGATGACGAAGGCGATCGGCAGCAGGGCCAGCAATGACACCAGTAACGACAAACCGATCACCCATGCACCGCCACGCCCCGCGAACAAGCCATGGGAGCGGCGGCGCAAAGGGGCGGGAATCGGCGCAGCGACACCCGCCGGCAGCGTTTCAGGCATCAATTCAGAGCAGTCCGGCCTGGGTCATCAGCTCCACGGCTTTCTTGCTGTCGAGTTTGGAGGCATCGACTTTCGGCGCGTCGAGCTGTTGCAAAGGCACCAGTTTGGGGTTGGACTCAGCATTCTTGCCAACAGCGTACTCGTAGGAGCTGCCGGTCTTGAGGATCGCCTGGCCGTCCTTGCCGGTCACCCATTTGAGGAAGGCCTGGGCCTGCTCCTTGTGTTGACTCGAAGCCAGGACGCCGCCACCGGAGACACTCACGAATGCCCCCGGATCCTTGTGCTTGAAGTAGTGCAGGGCCGTGTTCTGGCTGTTTTCACCGGTTTTGGCCTGATCGCCGAAACGGTAGTAGTGGTAAATCACCCCGCTGTCGATCTGCCCGGCATTGACCGCCTTGAGCACCGAGCTGTTGCCCCGGTAGGCGGTGAAATTGGTTTTCATGCCCTTGAGCCACTCGAGGGTGGCGGCTTCGCCCTTGAGCTCCAGCACCGCCGCGACGATTGCCTGGAAGTCGGCACCCGCCGGCGAGGCAGCCCAACGGCCTTTCCATTTGGGCTCGGCGAGGTCCATCAGCGATTTCGGCAGCTCGGCTTCCGGCAGTTTGCCCGGGTTGTAGACAAACACCGTGGAACGCGCCGCGATGCCGACCCATTTGCCATGGGCCGGGCGGTACGCAGCGTCGACCTGTTCCAGGGTGGACGGGGCCACCGGCGCAAACAGCCCGGCGTTGTCGACCAGAACCATGGCCGGGGAGTTTTCGGTGAGGAACACGTCTGCCGGTGACGCCGCACCCTCTTGCACGATCTGGTTACCCATCTCGGTGTCATCGCCATTGCGCACCGTGACCTTGATCCCGGTTTCCCGGGTAAAGCCCTCGATCCACGCTTTGGTCAGGCTTTCGTGCTGGGCGTTGTAGACCACGATGCCGTCGCCATCGGCGGCGTACGCGTGACCGGCACCGAGCAGGGCGGTGGCCAGCAGGGCGTGTTTGAGGAAATCGGGGATGCGGGGGTTCATGCAGTGGCGGCTCCAGTTATGTTTGGAATCATGCACACGGACAGACCAACAGGGTCGTCAATGAGTGTAGGTCAATGCGAATCGTTTGCAGGTCAAAAACGCTGACAAATGTAAGGGGCGAAATGCGAAAAAAACGTGAACTCAGGAGGCCGGCGGACAACTTTTTTGTGCACGGCCTGCCGCCTGGCTGATCAGCGCGGCCAGGCGCTGGACGTTGCGTTGCTGGGCGAGCACCAGGTCGTCGATGGACGGACCTGAAGGCGTCTGCAGGGTGCTGCGGCAATTCAGCATCGCGCTTTCACCGTCACCGGGGCTGCGCAGGCGCCATTTGACGTCCATCAGCGCATATTGACCGGGAATCGAATCGAAGCGCTGCACCTCCAGGCGCACCGACGCCTTGCGCTGGGGGTTGCTGCTGGCCAGCTGATCGACCAACGCGCTGCGCAGCTCATCCACCAGGCTGGCGGCCCACCACTCGGTTTCCAGAATCGCCAGGCCACTGTTGCCCTGGCGAATGACGATCTGCGGGCGATCGACCTGGGGCGGCACGCTGAGGCCTTCGATCTGGATTTCACCGCCATTGCCCCGCGCGGTGCCGCTCAATTGCGCAGGCGTCAGGGTGTGGAATTGAATGGGGTCGCTACGACAGGCCGTCAGCAGCACGAACGCCGTGACCCACGTTATCTTCAGCGGAGTAACCATGAGTGTGGCTCCTGTAGTCAGTTACGCGGTGGCGCTTTCAGGTCCAGCGGCGCGGCATTGTCCGGCCGCCCGCGAATCAGCGACTCGGGGTGCCGTCCCAGGTAATCCGAAAGCTCACGCAGCGAACGTGACATGCGTCCGAGTTCGTCCAGGGTCTGGGTCAGCTGTTCTCGTTGCGGCGAGTCCTCGGCCAGGGTCGAGGTCGCCGATTGCAGGGTTTTGCTGACATCTCCCAGGGTGGTTTGCACACCGGGCAGGGTTTTGGCATTGAATTGCACCAGGCCCTTGCGCAGCTCCACGAGGTTGCCGTCGAGGTTGCTGGCGATGCGCTCGATGGGCAACTGGTTGATCTTGTTGACCATGCCTTCGAGTTTTTCCTGCAGCTGTTCGAGGCTGCCGGGGATGGTTGGAATGGACGGTGGGCGGGCGGTCGGGTCGAACGCGACCTTCTCGGCCTTGGGGTAGAAGTCGAGGGCGATGTACAACTGGCCGGTCAGCAGGTTGCCGCTGCGGGCCTGGGCGCGCAGGCCGTTGTCGATGAAGGTGCCGATCAACCGGATGCCGGCGGCTTCGTCATCGGGGTTGTGGTTCAACACCTTGAGCATCTTGGTGTGCGCCTGACCGAGCCGCTGCGGGTAGATCAGGATGCCGACGTTGACCGGGAAACTGCGTTTTTCGGCATCGAAATCCAGGTTGACCGACACCACCCGACCGAACTCGACACCGAGGAATTCCACCGGCGCACCGACTTTCAGACCGCGCAAGGCCTGGTCGAAACGCAGCACCAGGTACTGCGCCTTGCCGGCGGGCGGGGCGAGGGCGGTCTGCTGGTCTTCGAACAGATCGAAAGTCTTTTCCTCGGCTGCCGGCGCATCATTGGGGCTGTATTCCGGCGCGCGAAAGGCAATGCCACCGACCAGCAGGGCGGAGAGCGACTCGGTTTTCACCGCAAAACCGTTGGCGCCGACATTCACATCGATGCCGCTGGCGTTCCAGAACCGGGTGTTGTCGGTGACGTAGGCGTCGTTGGGCGAATGAATGAACACCTCGATGTTCACCCCTTTGCCATCGGCGTCCAGGGCATAGGCGACCACCTGGCCGACCGGAATCTTGCGGTAATAGACCGGTGAGCCAATGTCCAGCGAGCCCAGGTCCTGGGTGTGCAAGGTAAAGCGCTTGCCCGGCTCGCCATAGGTAATGGGCGGTGGGTTTTCCAGGCCGGTGAAACGCTTGGCCCGGGCGTTGTCCTGGCCAATGTCGGCGCCGATGTAGTCTCCGGAAAGCAGCGTGTCGATGCCCGACACGCCGCCGGCACCGATGCGCGGACGCACCACCCAGAACTGCGAGTCCTTGCGGGTGAAACTCTCTGCCTGCTTGGCCAGCTTGATGGTGGCGTTGACACTTTTCTGGTCGTCGCTGAGCTCGACGTCGGAGACATGGCCGATCACCACATTGCGGTACTTGACCTCGGTCTTGTTGGCGGTCAGGCCGCTGCCGGTCTTGAAGGTCACGGTGATCGTGGGGCCTTCCTGCAGGATGCTGTGCACCACCAGGGAAATACCCACCAGCACGGCGACGATGGGCACGATCCAGACCAGCGAAACGCTGAAGCGGCGGGTCTTGATCGGGGCCTGCCCGGGGGCTTGCGGCCCGTCAGTGGCTTGCGATTTCATCCATGACCTCCTCGTTGTTCGGATGGGGTGTATCCCAGATCAACCGCGGGTCGAAACTCATCGCCGCCAGCATGGTGAACACCACCACCAGGCCAAAAAACAGAATGCCAGTGCGTGGTTCGATGTCCGCCAGGGCCTGGAACTTCACCAGCGAGGCGACCAGTGCGACCACGATCACGTCGAGCATCGACCAATAACCGATGACCTCGACGAAGCGGTACAGCTTCGAACGCTCCTTGCGTGCCCACGCGCTGTTGCGTTGCACCGTCACCAGCAACAGGGTCAGGACCACGAACTTGAGGCCGGGCACGGCGATGCTGGCGATAAAGATGATCAGGGCAATGTCCCAGGCGCCGGCCTCCCAGAACTCCAGCACGCCACTCATGATGGTGCTGTCGGCGCCGTTGCCGACCATTTTGGTGTTCATCACTGGCAACAGATTGGCCGGGATGTAAAACACCAGGGACGTCAGCAGGTACGCCCAGGTCCGGGTCAATGCGTTGGTCTTGCGTCGGTGCAGCGGCGCGCCGCAGCGTTCGCATTCGTGGGGTTCGCCGGTCATGTCGCAAGCCAGGCCGCAACTGTGGCACAGGCACAGGTCGAGTTCGCTGGCCAGCGGTGGCGTGCTCATGGCAGGTCCCACAAGTCACGGATATCGCGCCCGGCGATGCGGATCATCATCAGGCTGAGAATGGCCAGGGCGAACAGACCGATGCCCGGCAGCACATCGAGCAATCCGGCAAGCTTGATCACCGCGACCATCGCGCCCAGCAGGCAGACTTCCAGCATGCTCCAGGGCCTGAGGGTTTCCAGCCAGCGCATGCAGAACCTGAACCCCGGCGAGCGACGGCCGGCGAGGGCGTGGCCCAGGACCCAGATCAACAGCAGCAATTGAATGACCGGCGCAATGATCATGGCGATGGCCGCCACCAGGGCGATGAAGGTGATGGGGCCCAGGCTCAGGGCCAGCACGGAATCCCACAGCGTCGCGCTGTTTTTCAGGCCTTTGAGGCTGATGCTCATGACCGGGTAGAAATTGGCGAAGATCCACAGCATCAATGCCGTGACGGTCAGCGCCAGGCGCTGCTCCACGGTCAGGCCGTTGTAACGCTGAAGCACGCCGCCGCAGCGGGTACAGAGGGTTTTTTGATGTTTGGCGAGCGTGGTTTTCCGGTACACGCAGTCGCAGTGCTCGCAGATGATCAGTTGATCGGTCGAAACCATAGAGGGCACTCGCCGGGAGACAGGAAAGTCAGAGCACCCCCTCAATATAGAAGTGCCTCGCGATTGAGCAAATCGAAAGGCGGGGGTCGGCGTAGATACAGGCGTGATTTCCGTGGGCTCAGGGGTATTTTTGCCTGGAATGCAACACGTTGAGGATCTCTAGCTGGTCCGTTACCTGATAAACCAACAGATAGTTGGCATGCGCGACGATTTCTCGCGTGCCCCTGACTCGACCTGTCCTGTAGAGGTGAGGATGTTTCGAAACAGTGGACGCGGCGGCGTGGATGGCCTGATTCAATTCGACGGCGGCTTGCAGGTTGCGGTCGGCGACGTAGCTGATGATTTGCTTCAAGTCAGCCCGTGCTTCGGGCCGCCATTCAATCTGCATCGCGCCCGTGGCGCCTGGACTCGATAAGGGCTTGCATTTCGGCCATCACTTGATCGTGTGGGAAGTTGGGCCGAGGATCATCTCGTGAAGCTTGGACTTTGGCGCGAAGCCAACGGTCATAGCTGGATGCCTGTTCTTCGGTTTCGGAGTCGGAATCAAACGGCGGATGCTGGGGGCTCATATGGACCTCCGGGACAGGTGCCGGCCAGTCTATGCGCAATCTCGTGACTTGTCGTGAATGTCCGGACTTTCGGGCAGGTCTGTCGCCTCTAGCGTTCATGATGAGTTCGCCTCTGAAGAAAGTCACCACGCTAAGCCCCGTGCTTCCGACGGACAACCTGAAAAGAGCGTCGGAAGCTTCCCTGAATACGCTGCCGGTGTTCATTTTCCGTAGGACTGCTCACTCTTCGTTGCGTAAGAATGATCAGTCCCTACATTCAACCCAGCACTTCGCGCAACCGATACCACAGCATCCCCAGCGCCAGCAGGGGAGAGCGCAGCATCGGGCCGCCGGGGAAGGTCATGTGCGGCACGGCACTGAACACGTCGAAGCCCTGGCTGTGGCCGGCGTGAATCGCTTCACCCAGCAGTTTCGCGCACCAGTGGGTCACGTTCAGCCCATGACCGGAGTAACCCTGGGCGTAAAACACGTTCGGCTGCTGGCCCAGGCGACCGACCTGTGGAAAGCGATTGGCGGTGATGCCGATCTTGCCACCCCACTGGTAGTCGATGCGCACATCGGCCAGTTGCGGGAACACCTTGAGCATCTGCGGACGCATGTAGGCGGCGATGTCCGCCGGATCACGCCCGGAGTAGTGGCAGGCACCGCCGAACAGCAAGCGCCGGTCAGCCGAGAGCCGGTAGTAGTCCAGGCCGACTTTCTGATCGCACAATGCCAGGTTCTGCGGGATCAGTCGGGCCGCGACGTCTGGCGCCAAGGGCTCGGTGGCGATGATGTAGCTGCCCGCCGGCAGCACTTTGCCACTGAGTTTCGGCTCCAGTTCGTCCAGGTGCGCATTGCACCCCAGCACCAGGCTGCCGGCACGCACCGTGCCCGAGGCACAGCGTACCTGCACCGTGCTGCCATGGATCAGTTCCAGCACCGGGCTTTGCTCGAAGATTTGCACGCCAAGGGTCTGCGCCACCCGCGCTTCGCCCAGCACCAGATTCAACGGGTGCAAATGCCCGGACCCCATGTCCACCAGGCCACCGGCGTACACTCCGGCGTTCACCACCTGCTCGCGGATCTGCTCGGGCCCGACCAAACGGGTTTCATGGGCGTAACCGGCGTCGACCAGGCGTTGCTGTTCGCCCTTGAATGCCGCGAACTGAGCCTGGGTATTGGCCAGTTCACAAAAGCCCCAACGCAGGTCGCACTCGATGTCGTGCTCGCGGATGCGCTGGCCCACCAGTTCCACCGATTCGACCCCGGCGCGCTCCAGATAGCGCACGCCATCGATGCCGATGTATTTGGCGAACCCACTGACGTCATGCCCGATGCCGCGAATCAACTGCCCGCCGTTACGCCCGCTGGCGCCCCAGCCGATGCGTCGGGCCTCGAGCAGGATCACCGAGAGCCCGCGTTGTGCCAGCTCGATGGCGGTGTTGACCCCGGTGAACCCGCCACCAATCACGCAGACGTCAGCCACCAGGTCGTCGGTCAGCGCAGGGAAGGGGGCCAGTCCATTGGCCGAGGCCGCGTAATAGGAGCGGGCATGTTCCTGGGTGTACTGATTCATTTGTTCGACTTCACTTTGCTCCAGGAACGGGTCATCAGACGCATGATCGCCTGGGGCGGGGTGGTGGAAATGTAGAGTTTGTCGAGCACGTCCTGAGGCGGGTAAACCTCGGGATTGTTGACCAGCTCAGCGTCCATGTACTGCTTGGCCGCCGGGTTCGGGTTGGCATAGCCGACCGAAGCACTGACTTTGGCGATCACTTGCGGGTCGAGCAGGTAATTGATGAAGGCGTGGGCTTCTTTAGGGTTGCTGGCGTCGGCAGGGATGGCCAGCAGGTCGAACCACAGGTTACTGCCTTCCTTGGGAATGGCGTAGGCGATGTTCACGCCGTTATTGGCTTCCTTGGCACGGTTGGCGGCCTGGAACACGTCGCCGGAGTAACCGAAGGCCACGCAGATGTCACCGTTGGCCAGGTCCGACACGTACTTGGACGAGTGAAAATAGGTGACGTAAGGCCGGATGCTCAGCAGCTTGGCTTCGGCTTTTTTATAGTCCTCGGTTTTTTCACTGCGTGGGTCCATGCCCATGTAGTTAAGGATGGCCGGGAACACTTCATCCGGCGAGTCCATCATCGACACACCGCATTGGCTGAGTTTCTTGATGTTTTCCGGCTCGAACAGCACGGCCCAGGAATCGATGTGGTCGATGCCAAGCACTTGCTTGACCTTATCCACGTTGTAACCGATGCCGTTGGTGCCCCACAGGTAGGGGACCGAATGCTGGTTGCCCGGGTCGTTCTGCTCCAGCAATGCCAGCAGTTTCGGGTCGAGGTTCTTGAAGTTCGGCAGCTGTTCGCGATCCAGCTTGAGGAACGCGCCAGCCTTCACCTGACGGCCGAGGAAATGATTGGACGGCACCACCACGTCATACCCGGTACGGCCGGCGAGCAGCTTTCCCTCCAGGGTTTCGTTGGAATCGAAGACGTCGTAGATCACCTTGATCCCGGATTTGGCCTGGAAGTCGGCGAGGGTGGTTTCGCCGATGTAATCGGTCCAGTTATAAACGCTGACCTGTGGCTGGGCGTGCGCAATGGCACTGAACAGCACGGCCAGCGCGGCCGGAACAACGGATTTCAATAGACGCATGTCGACACCTCTTGGAGTTATTGGGTTTTTCAGGTGGTGCTTGGGTGTGTTGGCGAGCGCTTTCGCGAGCAGGCTCGCTCCCACAGGCAACTGCATTGCAACAGTGGGAGCGAGCCTGCGCGCGAAGCAGCCGTCGAGGGCTACGCGGGATTAGACGCTGAGCAACAGGAACTCACGTTCCCAGGAGCTGATCACCCGCTTGAAGTTCTCGTGTTCGGCCCGTTTGACCGCGACATAACCGCGGACAAACTTGCTCCCCAGGTAACGTTCGATGGCCACGCATTCTTCCATCTGGGTCAGCGCGTCTTCGATGGTGATCGGCAGACGCAGGTTGCGACGCTCATAGGCACGACCCTGTACCGCCGCGCTCGGGGCGATGCCTTCGACCATGCCGATGTAGCCGCACAACAGGCTGGCGGCAATCGCCAGGTACGGGTTGGCGTCGGCACCCGGCAAGCGGTTTTCCACGCGCATCGCCTCGGGACTGGAAGTGGGGACACGCAGGCCCACGGTGCGGTTTTCCTCGCCCCATTCGACGTTGACCGGTGCCGAAGTGTCGGGCAGGAAGCGGCGGAACGAGTTCACGTTCGGCGCAAACATCGGCAGCACTTTGGGGATGTATTTCTGCAAACCACCGATGTAATGCAGGAACAGTTCGCTCATTTGCCCGTCGGCATTGGCGAAGATCGGCTTGCCGGTGGCGATGTCCACGACGCTCTGGTGAATGTGCATGGCGCTGCCCGGCTCGTCGCCAATCGGCTTGGCCATGAAGGTGGCGGCGACGTTGTGCTTGAGCGCGGCTTCACGCATGGTGCGTTTGAATACGGTGATCTGGTCCGCCAGGTCCAGCGCGTCGCCATGACGGAAGTTGATTTCCATCTGTGCCGGGCCGTCTTCGTGGATCAGCGTGTCGAGGTCCAGGCCTTGCAGTTCGCACCAGTCGTAGACGTCCTCGAACAGCGGATCGAACTCGTTGGCGGCGTCGATGGAAAACGACTGACGCCCACTTTCCGCCCGGCCCGAACGGCCCAGCGGCGCCTTGAGCGGCAGGTCCGGGTCTTCGCAGCGTTGGGTCAGGTAGAACTCCATTTCCGGCGCGACAATCGGCCTCCAGCCCTTATCGGTGTACAGCTGCAGGACTTTCTTCAGCACGTTGCGCGGCGACAGTTCGATGGGGTTGCCGAACTTGTCGAAGGTGTCGTGAATCACGATGGCGGTCGGCTCGATGGCCCATGGCACTACATACACGGCATCGGAAACCGGCTTGCAGACCATGTCGATGTCGGCCGGGTCGAGCAGGTCGTAGTAGATGTCGTCGTCGACGAAGTCCCCGGTTACCGTTTGCAACAGCACACTTTCCGGCAGGCGCATGCCTCGCTCATGCAGGAACTTGTTGGTGGGCGCGATTTTGCCGCGTGCAATGCCGGTCAGGTCGCTGACGACGCACTCGACTTCGGTAATCTTGTGATCTTTCAGCCACGTCAGCAGCTGATCGAAAGGGACATTCATAAAGACCTCGTTGTTGGTTTTATTAACGCCGGGGAGGGCGGTTTCATCTGCCGCACACTTCCCCTGAGACGCGTTGACGACTATCTTGGGCGAGCCTCAAGGTTCCATCTATCCACTTTCAGCAGCACCAAAACGCACCAAACGAGTGCGTAAGGTCACCCATGACAGCGTGCAATCCCATACAGGTCCAAGCCTTCGATACCGCCGACGTGGCCGAGCAGATCCGCGCCACACCGGGCTGGGTCCAGCATTACCAGCAGATGTCGCCGGGGCATTTCGCCGGGCGGGTGCGTTACCTCGATCTGCAGGGCGTGGAGATCTACGAAGAGCACATGAACACCCGGGTCGAGCAGAATTTCAGCGCGCCCGAGGGAGCGCTGGCGTTCTGTTTCGATCGCAGCGACAACGCGCTGTACGTGCTCAATGAAGAAAGCCGCAACATCTGGATCACCCCGGAGAATTACCAGGAAATCGCCGTGGTCTTCGGGCCGGCGTTTGTCCAGCGCCACGGCCTGAATGTCGCCCGGCTGGAAGGCTTGTTCATGGCGCCGCTGAACTCGGGGCAGAACGCGCTGTTCAGCCGCTGGCTGAGCGGCACCCTGACCCGATTGGCACAAACCATGGATCCACCGAGCAAGGAAGCGCTGACGCAACAGTTGCTCGAAGACTGCCTGTACATCCTCGATAACGCGTGCATCTGCCTGGATCGTGGCGGCTTGCAGCGTCGCACCGAAGAGCGCGCGGTGATGAAACGCATCGGTGAATGGGCGGCCGATTCCCCCGAGGAGACCCTCAACCTGCTGGAGCTTTCCCAGGTTGCCGGAGTGTCGCTGCGCCAATTGCAACATGCGTTCAAGGCCTACACCGGCATGACCCCGACCCACTGGCTGCGCCTGCGTCGCCTCAACAGCGCTCACCGGGCATTGCTCAACAGCTCGCCGCTGCAAACCACCGTGGCCGAAGTGGCGATGCAGTGGTCGTTCTGGCACCTGGGGCGGTTTTCCAGCAGCTATTACTCGCTGTTCAAGGAGCTGCCGAGTGAAACGCTGAAGCGCACGGGCCGGCAGCGAAAATAAGGCCGTCAGTCCCTTGGCGAGGGAGGGCAAGTCACCCTGATCTACACTCTTGATGGCTGCCCATTGCCCGGAGGTCATCATGAACAGGTTGTCTTCCCTTGGCCTGTGTGTCGCGCTGGCGGTTGTCGCCCCTCAAGGATGGGCCCAGTCGGTCGTGCCCCTGAAGGGGCAAAGCACGCAACAGACCCAGACCGATATCACCGAGTGCCAGAACATCGCGGCCGGCCAAACCACCTCATCGACACCGTCCGGAGGCCGGATCAAGGGCGCCGCGGCAGGCGCTGCCGCCGGCGCGACCGCCGCACAGATACGCGGACGCCAGCACGACGAGTTTTATGATCGCGTGGATGACGACACCAAACAGGATTATCGCCAGGACCGCGCCAGGCAGACCGCCGCTGCGGGCGCCGTGATCGGTGGCTCACGTCAACGCCAGGAACGCCGGGCACAACGCAACAGCAACGAGGCCGCCAGTGCGACGGCGTACAGCGGTTGTTTGCAAGGCAAGGGGTATCAGGTCAATCCTTGAGCGAGGCTGTATGGTCACCGGCAATGACGCTACCAGGAACGACCCGTGCAGCATCTTGAAAACCATCGTGATGGGCAGCAACGTGATTACCGGTGAATGTTTGCAACCGCACGTACTGGCGGTATCTGGAAAGCTTCGCGACTGATTGACGGTTCAGCAGGATTTGCTTTGGTCAGCGACGCGGTGTTGCCAGGGTTTGATTTTGCGGACATGCAATTGGGAAACAGGGAAAAGCTTGGAGAGGCGTTTCCTGAGCATTGGGCGTTGATTGAATAAATGACCGAGGACCAAGGCTAAGGGGACAATTTGCTGTGTGAAAAGCCGTGGGTAACCGGGGGGATATTGAGATACGTTGTTACGTGTAATGTATATTATGTTAAACGAGGTGTTTAAGTCTTCCAGCGCATTCAGCCCTTCGCCGTCCCACCTCATCCCCGTACCAATCCAAAAAACCGGATGACTATGTCTGGCTTCTCAACGCGTTGATGATGAACGCATGAAGGCTATTGACCGCTTTCGACCCGCGGGACGCTCGGCTGCGTAAAATCGAAACTTCCATGGGCTTGATGCTCCCCAAACCGTGTTCGCTGCCCAAGACCTGAAGCGATGCTTGTACGGTGCACTGCGTGATCGCCGCAATGGCGAGCCCACCTTCGACGGCAGCCACCTGGCCAGCCAGGCTGGAGCTGTTGTAGACCACCTTGAATTCGCGCCCCTGTTGGGTCAGTGAGTTCACCGCGAAATGCCGGGCCAGGCTTTCACTTTCGTAGACGGCAATAGGCACCGGGTCTCGTCTCCACAATTCGAATTGGGCCGAGCCCACCCAAACCATCGGTTCCTTGAACAGAAATGTGCCGCATTGAGGTGAATCCCTGGACACCAGCGCAAGATCAAGATCGCCGCTTCGCACCCGCGGAATCAGCCTGGTCGATTGTTCACAGGTCAGTTCTATTTCCACGCCGGCGTAGCGCGGTGAAAAGCGCTTCAGCACCGGCGTGAGATACGCTGCCGCGTAGTCCTCCGCGACACCCAGGCGGATTCGTCCGGTCAGCGCTTCACCGTGAAAAGCTGCCTGGGTTTCAGCGTGCAGTGCGAGCATGCGACGTGCGTAGCCCAGCAATGTCTGGCCGTCATCGGTCAGTTGAAGGTGCCTCGGACCGCGACTGAGCAACTGCCGTCCAAGCGCGGTTTCCAGCTTTTTCATCTGCATGCTGACGGCAGACTGTGATCGGTTTATCTCATGGGCTGCGCCGGATAAGGAGCCTGCATCCACGACGGCCACGAAGCATTTGAGCCAATCGATCTGCAAATCACTGGCAGGCATCGCGTTTACCTCTATTCGTTAATCGAATGGCTAATACGTGAATTATGCGCTTTTCATGATTGCGGATCATCCGCAGGATGCGGGTCTGAATCAACAAAAAGTGGATTGAATCATGCCCTTTGAGACCTGGTTGCTCTATCTGTTTACCTGTTGCGGCATCGCGGTAGTACCAGGTCCCAATGCGTTACTGGTGCTGACCCATGGCGCTCTTCACGGGCGTCGGAAAACACTGTTTACCATTACTGGCGGCGTACTCGGTTTTGCGCTCGTGCTTTCGCTGTGTGCATTGGGGTTGGGGGCGCTGATCCAGGCCTCGGCCACCGGGTTCACGGTCTTGAAGGTTGTCGGAGGGCTCTATCTGATCTGGTTGGGCTTCGGGTTGTGGCGGGCTGCCCCTGTCAGCCTGGATACGGTCGGTACGACAAGCCAGCGAACCTGGTCGCTGTTCCGGCAAGGGCTGGTGTCGGCCCTTTCAAACCCCAAGGCAATACTGCTGTTCACTGCGTTTATCCCTCCCTTCCTCGATCCCCAAAGAAATATCCTCGCGCAGACGGCCGTCATCGCACTGACTTACGCGGTCGTGGAGTTCGTTGTCGAGTATCTGGTGGCCAGCGCTGCGCACCGGGTCAGGCCCTGGTTGGCTCGAACCGGTCGACGCTTCAATAAAGTCTGTGGTGGTTTTTTTGTCCTTTTTGGCGTCGCCCTGCCCATTCATGCCTGAAGCGTCTGTTGCAAAGCCCCCCTACTCTCCTATCCTCTGAACACCGGATGAGGTGCTTTGACTGTGCAGTAGCCGATCGGATTACCGGTGAACAAAGGCCGCCACTGGATTGCACCTCAACCGGAGAACTTCCATGCCTTACTACCCGAATCTGAAAAAGCTCGACGATCAAAAGCGTCGCCGTACCGTCAAGGGCCTCAAAGGATTGCGCGCAGCGCTCAAGGAACAGATTCCAGCGCGTACCGCGACAGACACGTTGCTCCTGGCTACTTGGAATATTCGCGAGTTTGATTCCGGAAAGTATGGTTACCGCGATGATGAGTCTTACTACTACATCGCCGAGATTCTCAGCCGTTTCGATCTGATCGCTATCCAGGAAATTCGAGCGGGTTTGTATCCGCTGCAGCACCTGAAAAGCCTGATGGGCAGCTGGTGGGATTTTCTGGTCACCGACGTAACGCTCGGCACAGCCGGCAACTCCGAGCGCATGGCCTATCTGTACGACACAAGAAAGGTCAGATTTACCGGCTTGGCGGCTGAGCTTGTGCTGTCGAAGGCGTCGGGTGAAAAAGAGGAGCCGGTGCAGATGGCACGCTCCCCCTACCTCGCCGGATTCCGCGCGGGATGGGCCTACATTACCCTGGCCACGGTCCATATCTACTATGGAGACAGCAAACCGGTCGATACCAGGCGACTTGCAGAGATAACAGCTTTTGCAAACACCCTTGCGAAAAATGCCAGGAAACTCTCTGCCTCCCCCCAGTATGAGCCAGGGGGCGAACCGGCTCCGGATAACCTGATCATGCTCGGTGATTTCAATATCTTCAGTACAACGGACGCGACGATGAAGGCAATCGAGAAAGCCGGCTTCATCGTCCCGCCGCAGCTACAGTCCATCCCGGGCTCTAACGTCGAACAGAACAAGCATTACGATCAAGTGGCCTACCACAAGCAACTCGCCCGTCTAAAACCGACCGGTAAAGCCGGTGTCTTTGATTTCTATGACACGGTCTACAAGTCGGATGATGAGGCGTCCTATGCCCTGGATCGCGCTGAGAAGCCTGGGCAAAGTTTCAAGGAGTGGCGCACGTACCGCATGAGCGATCACCTGCCGATGTGGATCGAGTTCGGTATCGATGATGGAGATACGTATCTGGACAGCCTTTTGTGAGTCAGCTCAAAAGCAGCGCCACACCCGGATAATGACGGCCTCTGTCGCAGTAGTCCTCTTTCCCGAGATGAGGAAAAGTCAAGGCGAAGTCTCGACCATGGTCGGGACTACGAACATCCTTGCGTCACGCCAACAGCGGATAGTCGATGTACCCTTTGGCGTCACCGCCAAAAAAGCTGTTGCCGTCGGCCACGTTGAGGGCGTGGCGTCCACGCAGGCGCGCCGGCAAATCGGGGTTGGCAATGAACGGGCGACCAAAAGCGATGAGGTCGGCGCGGCCCTGGGCGATGGCCTGTTCGGCGGTTTCTCCGGTATATCCACCGGCCAGCATCAGGACACCCCGGAAATCCGCGCGCAGCTGCTGGATGATGGCATCCCAGCGTGGATCGTTGGTCTCGTCGAGTACGGTGCCGACCATCATCGGTTCGACCAGGTGCAGGTACGCGAGATTCCAGTCATTGAGCCGGGAGGCAATGTAGCCAAAGGTCTGTTCCGGGGTGTCATCGCCCATCCCCATGAATCGCCCCATGGGTGTCAGGCGCACAGCAACGCGTTCGGCACCCACTTCTGCAGTCACCGCGTCCACGACTTCGAGCAAAAGCCGTGCACGGTTTTCGATACTGCCACCGTAGCGATCACTGCGCTGATTGCTCGCGCTGTTGATGAACTGGTCGAGCAGATAGCCATTGCCGGCGTGAATTTCCACACCGTCCATACCGGCCAGCAGCGCATTGCGAGCCGCCTTGCGGAAGTCGTCAATGATCGCTTCGATGCCCGGAATGTCCAGTTCTTGAGGAACCGGCACATCCCCCCAGACGCCCTCTCCTTTCTCGTTCAGGATGAAGGTCTTGCCAGGCACTGCCTGCGCGGTTGGCGCCACGGGTAACCCGCCGTTGGGTTGGAACACCGGGTGCGACACCCTTCCCACATGCCACAGTTGCAGAAAAATGCGTCCGCCCTCTGCGTGCACGGCCTCGCTGACCGCTTTCCAGCCCTGTATCTGCTCGTCGCTGTGGATGCCGGGGGTCCAGGCGTACCCCTGGCCTTGCTGGGAAATCTGCGTCGCTTCGGTAATGATCAATGCAGCACTGGCACGCTGACGGTAGTACTCGACGTTCATCGAGGTCGGAACGTTGCCCGGCTGACCTGCCCGTGAGCGAGTCAGGGGGGCCATGGCGACGCGATGACCGAGGCTGAGTGGGCCGAGTTTGATGGGGCTGAACAAGTGATGGGTCATGATGATTTCCGTGGTTGAGTGTCTCCTCACCAAGGTAGGCATTCATTCCCTGTCAGAGAATCCACCGACTGCGCAACGGTGCTTTTCGCCAAACGCAACGCTCAGGCGCTTTCCAGCCCTCGGTGAATGCGAGCCAAAGCCCCCCGGCCCTCAGTCACAACCCACACCCTTCGACGACGGGCTCGACCACCAGTGTCGAAGGTGCTTTGCCTGTCTGCTTGTCGATGACCTGCAGCGCACAGCCGGACTCAGGTGCTGAGTGGGTCATCTGGTACGTGGCGCCAGCTTCGGGGATGAAACTGCTGCGGCTCAAACAACTCCTGTGAATCAGCGCTTGATCGGTGCTCTGACGCTCGATCACACCCGAGCTGAGTGCCGTCAGGTAAACGCGTCGATCAGGCTGGATCAGAAATCGATTCTTCGCCGGGTCGGACACTGACAGGCTGCCCAGGACGCCGGTCTCGGCGGTGTCCTGGCAGCGCGCGTCATAGTAGGCCCAGTAACCCTGGCTGCCTCCGGACATCAAATTATTCGTGCCCCATTGGCCTTCGAGGGTGGCGTGAGGTGCGTTCGATGCCGGTTGCTGGTAGTGACCCACGCAGCCAGTCAACAGGGCCATGCAACAGATCAGAATGGATGTCTTCAACGGGATACCACGGCTGGAAATGAGGGATGGGCGTTCACCGTTATCGGCCAGCCCTGATCAAACACGAGGAAAAATCACGGCGCCCCAATCCGACATATCCCGGCGAACCACGTGTTCCACGAATGACGTGAACGCCCCAAATACCGTTGGAGCGAGCTTGCAGCCACCGCTGACCTTCGGACGGCCCCTGTCATCAGCGTTACAGGGCTTCGGCGTCAACGAGCGAGCCGAGAGCCGTTCGCAGTGCCCGGGTTTTCTCCTCAGACAAACGTGCCAGCGGACGACGGGGCTGCCCGGCGTCGTAACCGGTCAATTGGGCGCCGGCGTAAACCGACTGCACGTAATCGCCCTGCCAGATCAATGACATCACCGGTTCCAGCTGCTTCCAGATTTCCCGCGTTTGGTCCCAGCGCTTCTCACGGGCGGCGCGGACCAGCGCCACGCAGGTTTTCGGTGCCAGGTTGGCGCCGCCCCAGATCAGGCCCGCGCAACCGGCAAACAACGCATACGGAACAAGTGGATCAGCCCCATTGATCACCGGTAACCCGGTACGAATCAACGACGCCTGCGCGCAGAGGTCACCGCTGCTGTCCTTGACCGCCACGACATGCTCGATCTCGCACAGCTGTTGCAGCAACGCCGGCGTGATTTCCACACCCACGGCCTGCGGCACGTTGTAGCCGATCACCGGCAGGCCTGCACCCGCTACGGCGGTATAGAAATCAAGGATGCCCTGATCATCGGTCGGCCCCTCGAAAAACGGCGGCAAGACCATCACCCCATCGGCGCCTGCATCCGCAGCGCGTTGGGTGCGCTCGATCACGTCGTCGACCAGCAGCGCCGAAGTTTGTGCAATGATCCGCGCCCGACCGCGAATGATGTTCGCGCCGTAGGCAATCAGTTCACTTGATTCCTCCTTCGACAGGTACACATGCATGCCCGTCCCCGAGCTCAGCACGAAGCCGTCGACACCGGCCTCCAGATAGCGCTCGATCAATTGACCAAAACGCACGAGATCAATTTTGCCCTGGTGGTCGAACGGCGTAGTGATGGCAAGGTTCAGGCCGGCAAACGGGAAATCGGACATCGCTTCAAACCTCATGCGGGGTCGGTTCAGCAGAGCAACCGAGTGGGTAGGCAAGCGCAGCCTAGACGCGAAAATTGCCGCTGTCCCGCGCTATCTTGCGCTGGCGTCCAAACCTTCCATGAGTTGTCCCGATCGTTATATTGCCGGCCCTGCGCCGATGCGATAGTGCTGAAAAAACAGGGAACCGGCCGCATGTACAGAAACACGTCCACTCCAGCAGACGACAATGGTTGTGCCTGGTTCCACTTGAGCCCGGCGCGCACACCGCGCCCTGCTCACAGCGGCCGCACTCAGGCCCGCTGGGCAGTGCTTGGCGCCGGGTTTACCGGCCTGGCCGCCGCGCGTCAGCTGGCATTGAAATTCCCCGACGATGAAGTCGTGCTGATCGAGGGTCAGGAAGTCGGCTTCGGCGCTTCAGGGCGCAACTCGGGTTTTGCCATCGACCTGCCCCACGACATTGGCGCGCCGGACTACATCGGCGATCTGGCGACGGCGCGCATGAACCTGAAGATGAACCACTTCGCCCAGGCGCAGATCCGCGCCCTGGTGGCCGAGCATGGCATCGACTGCCAGATTCGTCCGGACGGCAAATACCAGGCGGCGGTCGAGGACAAGGGCCTGGCCGTGCTGGCCGCCTACCGAAGCGGCCTGGACAAGCTCGATCAACCCTATGAAATGATCGACGCCCGTGACCTGCCCGGGCATCTGGGCACCTCGTTCTATCGTCAGGCACTTTACACCCCGGGCACCTTGCTGCTGCAACCGGCCGCCCTGGCCCGCGGCCTGGCCGACAGCCTGCCGGCCAACGTCAGCCTGTACGAGCACACCGTCATCACCCGCCTGGAACAGGGTGACAAGATCACCCTGCACCACGCCAACGGCGAAATCGTTGCCGACGAACTGCTGCTGTGCAACAACGCCTTTGCCTCGCATTTCGGCTTCCTGCCGGGGCGCCTGCTGCCGATCTTCACCTACGCCAGCATGACCCGGCCATTGACCGAGGCGGAACAGGCGCGCCTGGGTGGCAAGTCAACCTGGGGCATCATCCCCGCCGACCCGTTTGGCACCACCTTGCGTCGCACGCCGGATCAGCGCCTGCTGGTGCGCAACAGTTTCAGCTTCAACGCCAGCGGCCAGGCGCAGCAAAAGTATCTGGATCGCGCGGCACGCCAGCATCGCACCTCGTTCGAACGCCGCTTTCCGATGCTCCCGGACATGCCGTTCGACTACACCTGGGGCGGCGCAATGTGCCTGTCGCGCAACCACCTCTCCTATTTTGGCAGCCTGGCACCCCGGGTCCACGCCGCGTTGTGCTGCAACGGCCTGGGCATCACCCGGGGCACCGCCACCGGTACTTTGCTGGCCAACTGGCTCACGGGCGAGCGTCACGAACTGAGCGACTTCCTCCTCTCCTCGCCCGGCCCCAACCGCAACCCGCCGGAGCCGCTGCTGAGCGTCGGTGTGAACCTGAATCTGAACTGGGGCCAGCGTCGTGCTGGGCTCGAAGCCTGAGGTAGCGACATGCAAAGTCTGGGCATTCTGGGCGTTGGCGAACTGACCGAGAGCATCGTCCGTGGTTTGCGCCGTAGTGGCTTCGATGGGCCGATCTTGTTGTCACCGCGCAACGCCGAGCGGGCCCGGGCCCTGGCTGTCGAACAGGCCTGCGAGGTGATGCCGGACAACCAGGCGGTGGTCGAGAATGCCGACCTCCTGCTCCTCGGTGTGCGCCCCGACAGTGTGGCGCAACTGGCTGCCGAGGTTCGTCTGAAACCTGGCCAGCACCTGCTGTCGCTGGTCGCCGGCCTGCATTTGCACACACTGCAAGCGACCTTTGCCGACGCACGTTGCATCCGTGTGATGCTGTCCTGCGCCGCGCAACTCAACCGCTCGACCGTGGTCGTCTACCCACCCGACCAGGCTACCGAGACGATCCTCGCCCCACTCGGTTCACTGGTGGTGATGGACAATGAAGCGGCGTTCGAGCTGGCGACCGTGGCCGCCTGCATGAACGGCTGGTTCTATTTTCTGCTGCATGACCTGCAACACTGGCTGGTGGACAAGGGACTGCCCGCCGAGCAGGCGCGCACGCTGGTGCTGGGGAATCTGGAGGATTGCGTCGCCAGTGCCCGCGCCCGACCGGATCAAACCCTGAAGGCCCTGGGCGAAGCCATTGCCACACCGGGCACCTTCACGGCCACCGGCCTGGACGTGCTTCACCACCAACCGGGCAGCGCGACCTGGGCGGCGGCCTGTGAAGTGGTGTTCGATGCCCTGCTCAACCGTGCCTCGCGTTAAAGCTCAGGGTCCAGCCCTACCCGTTCCACCAGGCGCTCGCCATTGAAGCGTTCCACTTCATGGCGGCGCTTGCGGAAGCTGTACGGGGTTTCGCCAAACTGCTTGCGGAACCACAGAATGAAGTGCGACGCGTCGGAAAAGCCGCTGGCCAGGGCGATGGTGGTGATGTTCTGGCTGGTGTTCACCAACAGCCGCCGGGCATGGTCCAGGCGCAGTTTGCGCCAGTAGTTGGCGGGTGGTTCCTGGGTATTGGCGACAAACTCGCGGTGAAGTTGGCGCGGGTGCGTGCCGACCGCTTCAGCCACCGCCTTGAGTGACAGCGACACGTCCAGGTTGTCACGCATGAAAGCAATGGCGCGCTCCACCCGATCATTCTGGTAGACCTTGCCCGCCTGTTCCTTGTCATCCGCCCGCTCTTCCACCAGGAGGTATTCCAGCCCTTTCTGCGCCCGCACTTCGCCACAGTGGCGGCGGATCAGGCTGGCGGCGAGGTCGATGGCCGTACCGCCCGGGCAGGTGATGATGCCGCGATCATCGACGTAGCTCTTGTCGATCACCGCCGTCGCGTTGGGGAACAGTTCCTCGAATTCCTCGCGGATGGTGAAATGCACGGCGCACCGGCGTCCGTCGAGCAGCCCGGCCTTGCCCAGCACGAAGGACGCCGAACACAGGGCGATGATCGGGATGTTCGCCGCGTGCACATCGCGCAGCGCGTCGAGCAGCCATTCGGGGGGATTGCGCGTTTCGCCCAGCAGGCCGCCGGCAATCACGATGTAGTCGTACTGGGCCCACAGGTTCAATGGCCGCGTGGGGGAAATCGGCATGCCGCAACTGGCGCTGATGGGCAGGTCGTTGCAGGTCATCCAGTCCCATTGGCAGTACACCTGCTGGCTGCGGAACGACTTGTCGGCGGCAAAGCGCAGGGAGTCGACCAGCCCTGCGACCGGCACCAGGGTGAACTGGTTCATCAGCACGAAACCGACTCGAAGGTCCGGCTTTACCGCTGCAGGCAGTGCGTTCAAGGTCGCTCTCCAGGGCCGCCGGGAAATCCGGCACGGGGTCATTCTAAGCCTCGCCGGGCGTCCGGCCTATCATATAAAGACCGCTATATCGTATGCCTCGGACAAACCCGGTGTTTCCCGGCCCCGGCGTCCTATCAATTGTCATCCCCGTAATAGCAGGCGCGTTGCGGCGCTGAGCATCATGGTCGGCAAACCCCACCCTAAAGGATTCGCAGCGCATGACCCCCGTCACCAAGAGCAGCTACGTCGATGGCGCCTTCCTTCCTGCAGACGGCACTGACCTGCTGGACAACCGCAACCCCTCCAACCCGCAGGACGTGATCGAGCGCTTCGTGCGTGCCGATCAGGCGCTGACCGAACAGGCTATCGCCGCCGCGCGCCGTGCTCAGCCGGGCTGGGCGCGGAGCAATCCGCAGCAACGTGCCGATGCACTGGACTTCGTTGGCAGCGAGATCCTGGCCCGCCGCGAAACGCTGGCCGTCCTGCTCGCTCGCGAAGAAGGCAAAGTCGTGCGCGAAGCCCTGGGTGAGGTCGAGCGTGCCGGGCGTTCGTTCAAGTTCTACGCCCAGGAAGCCTTGCGCGCCGAAGGCGAGAAATACGCGTCGGTGCGCCAGGACGTCGGCATCGACGTGTTCACCCAGCCACTGGGGGTGATTGGCATCATCGCACCGTGGAACTTCCCGATGGCCATTCCGGCCTGGAAGATCGCCCCGGCGCTGTGTTTCGGCAACAGCGTGGTGTTCAAGCCTGCCGAGCTGGTGCCGTCTTCGGCGTGGGCACTGGCGGAGATCATCTCCCGCGCTGGCTTGCCGGCGGGCGTGTTCAATATGCTGATCGGCCCGGGCCGCAGCGTTGGCGATACGCTGATTCGCTCGCCGCTGGTCGACGGCATCAGCTTTACCGGATCGGAGCAGACCGGCCGGCAGATTGCCCGTCTCGCCGCCGAAGGCATGAAAAAGGTGCAACTGGAGATGGGCGGCAAGAACCCCTTGATCGTGCTCGATGATGCCGATCTGGAACAGGCGGTCGACGTGGCGCTCAACGGCTCGTTCTACAGCACCGGCCAGCGTTGCACCGCCAGCTCGCGGGTGATCGTGACCGAGGGCATCCATGATGTGTTCGTTGCGCGCCTGGCCGAACGTACCCGGGCGCTGAAGGTGGGCGATGCGCAGCAGGCCTCGACCGACATCGGGCCCGTGGTGGATGCGCGCCAGCTGGAGCAGAACCTGGCCTACGTTGCCAGCGGCGTCGAACAGGGCGCCACGCTGGTGTGCGGGGGTGAACGCATCGAGAACCCGACGGGCGCGCATCTGTTCACCCCGGCATTGTTCAGCGACGTTCGGCCGGACATGCGCATTTATCGCGAAGAGATCTTCGGTCCGGTGTTGAGCGTGCTCAAGGTGCGTGATTACGAGCAAGCCTTCGCTGCGGCCGAGGACACGGCATTCGGCCTGTCCGCTGGGATCGTCACCACCTCGCTGCGGCATGCCGAGCACTTCAAGCGCAACAGTTCGGCGGGGATGGTGATGGTCAACCTGCCGACCGCCGGGGTCGACTATCACGTGCCGTTTGGCGGCAACGGCGCTTCCAGCCTGGGTTCCCGGGAGCAAGGGACCCATGCGCGGCAGTTCTTCACCCGGGTGAAGACCACGTACCAATTGGCTTGAGGCCTGGCCGCGGCGAGGGGCCGGGTGCTCCGGACATCGTGTCACTGTCGGAGCATGCGCTCGTCGCGATAAGCTGCGTGGCAGCCCCTATTCCCCCGAACGAACCGATGAAGGTGACGAAATGGCCAAGGCCGCCGATGTCGTTGTGCAATGCCTGGAAAACGAAGGTGTCGAGTATGTATTCGGCATTCCCGGTGAGGAAAACCTCGACCTGCTGGAGTCGCTGCGCAAGTCGAAGATCAGGCTGGTGCTGACCCGTCACGAGCAGTCCGCGGGATTCATGGCGGCCACCTACGGCCGCCTGACCGGCAAGACCGGCGTCAGCCTGTCCACCCTCGGCCCCGGTGCCACCAACCTGGTGACGGCCAGCGCCTATGCCTACCTGGGCGGAATGCCCATGATGATGATCACCGGGCAGAAGCCGATCAAGAAGTCCAAGCAGGGTCGATTCCAGATCATCGACGTGTGCGGCATGATGGCCCCCATCACCAAGTACACGCACCAGTTCGCCTCCGCCGATAACATCCCGGCGCGCATGCGCGAAGCCTTCCGTCTCGCCGAAGAAGAAAAACCCGGTGCCGTGCACCTGGAGTTGCCGGAAGACATCGCCGCCGAGCAGACCGACAGCACGCCAATCCCGCCAAGCCTGCACCGTCGCCCGCTGGCCGAGCACAAGGCGGTGCAGGCCGCCGTCGACAAGCTGCGCACCGCCCGCAGCCCGATCCTGGTCATCGGTGCCGGCGCCAATCGCAAGATGACCGCCAAGGTGCTCAAGCAACTGATCGACAAGACCGGCATCCCGTTCATCACCACTCAGATGGGCAAGGGTGTGGTCGATGAGCGTCATCCGTGTTTCCTCGGCAACGCCGCGCTGTCGGCCGGTGATTTCGTGCACCGGGCCATCGAGGCCGCGGACCTGATCGTCAACATCGGCCACGACGTGATCGAGAAACCGCCGTTCTTCATGGTGCGCGGTGGCACCGAAGTCATCCACATCAACTTCCGTTCCGCCGAGGTGGATGCGGTGTATTTCCCGCAGATCGAGGTGATCGGCGACATCGCCAACGCGGTGTGGCAGATCGGCGAAGCCCTGAGCGACACCTCGCACTGGGATTTCACGCGTCTGCTGGCGATCCGCGAAGCCAACGAAACGCAGATCGCCGAAGGTGCCGACGACGACCGATTCCCGGTCTACCCGCAACGCCTGGTCGCCGACGTCCGCCGTGCCCTGCCGTCCGAAGGAATCGTGGCCCTGGACAACGGCATCTACAAGATCTGGTTCGCCCGCAACTACAAGGCGCACAAACCCAATACCGTGCTGCTGGACAACGCCCTGGCGACCATGGGCGCAGGCCTGCCGTCGGCGATGGCGGCGCACCTAGTCTACCCGGACCGTCCGGTGGTCGCGGTGTGTGGCGACGGCGGTTTCATGATGAACAGCCAGGAGCTGGAAACGGCGGTGAGGCTGGGCATGCACCTGACCGTGGTGATCCTTCGCGATGACGGCTACGGCATGATCCGCTGGAAGCAGGCCAACATGGGCTTCACCGATTTCGGCCTGGACTACGGCAACCCGGATTTCGTCAAGTATGCCCAGGCCTACGGTGCCAACGGCCATCGCGTGGACAGCGCCGACAGCTTCCTGTCGCTGCTCGAACACTGCATCAAGACACCCGGCGTGCATGTCATCGACTGCCCGGTGGACTACAGCGAGAATGATCGCATCCTCAATACCGAGTTGCGTGAACGTAGTTTGGCCGTGTAGGAACCTGTGGGAGCGAGCCGGCTCGCTCCCACAGACGGCGTCAGCAGAAAATCCCGGAGCAATCACAATGAAAACCCAGGAACCCGGCACCCGACACAAGGGTTACCGGCGCATCATTCCGTCGATGACCGCCCTGCTCCAGTTCGAATCCGTCGCCCGCCTGAAAAGCTTCACCCAGGCCGCGAAGGAGCTGGGCGTGACCCAGGCCGCTGTCAGTAAACAGGTGAAGATGCTCGAGGAAAACGTCGGCGCCCAACTGTTCCACCGCTTGCACCGCAGCATCGACCTGACCAACGAAGGCCAGGCCCTGTTCGCGATCATTTCCGAGTCCCTGCAGAAGATCGCCACCGTCTTCGACCAGATCAATCAGGAAGGCGGTCGGCGGGAAATCAGCCTCGGTGTCACCGCCTCGTTCTCGCAGTTCCAGATCATGCCCCGGCTCGCCGCCCTGCGCGAAACGCTGCCTGACATCCAGTTGCGCCTGGCCACCCAGATGTTCACCGGTGATCTGCGCACCCAGGAATCCGACCTGTACGTTCGCTACGGCAACGGCCAATGGGAGGACGGCGAGGCGATCCTGCTGTGCGAAGAAGAAATCTTCCCGGTGTGCTCCCCCGCCTGGCTCGCGCGCAATCCTGCGCCCACGACCCTGGAGCAACTGGCGGCGGCCGGCTTGCTGGACTCCGACTCGACCTCCGAAGGCTGGATGAACTGGCAGGGCTGGTTCAAGCAATTGGGGTTGAGCACACAGAAGTTTCACTTCACCTTGCGCGGCAACCTGCACGCCGACGTCGTCCATGCAGCGCTGCACGGCCACGGTATCGGGCTGGGCTGGGGTCGGGTGGTGGAGCATCTGCTGGCCAGCGGTGAACTGGTCAGACTCGAACCGTTTACCGTGCGCCCCACCGATGCCTATTACGCAATCATCCCCTACGGGCGTGCTGCAACGCCGGAGGCCTGGGCAATCATTCGCTGGTTGCAGGACCGTGCGCCACTGTCGGCGTTGTCGAAAGTGAACTTATAACTTGATGTAATGCGAAGTGTAAAAATAGGCGCATTGACGGTATTTTGACCCACTCAGATAATCCTTACAGCACGTGTATTAGTTAATACACAGATTACAATAATAGTGCCTGAGGAATAATAATGAGCATTGCGTCTATCAAGTCTCACCGCGAAGTTATAACTTCCCGGCAACCTGGTTTTGGCATGCCTGGCGAAGTATTCAGTCGCCAGGACATCTTCGAAACCGATGTCGATGTATTTTTCACCCGGCACTGGATATTGGTGGCCGTGACGGCGGATGTCGCCGAGCCTGGCGATGTGTTCACCACCGATATCGGCAAGTCGTCGATCATGGTGCTGCGCGATGACGACGAACAGATTCGTGCTTATCGCAATGTCTGCCGCCACCGCGGCGCCCGCCTCAAGGAGCCCGGAAAATCAACGGTTGGCATGCTGGTTTGCCCCTATCACCAATGGACCTACGACCTGGATGGCAGCCTCAAGCACGCGGCCAATATGGGCAAGGGGTTCGACCCCAAGTGCCGCAGCCTGATCCCGGTTCATTGCAAGGTCATCGGCGCCCACGTATTCGTTTGCCTGAGTGACGAGGCGCCCCAGGACATTGCCATCCAGGAAGAAGTCATGGGCGCGCGCTTTGCACCGTATGACCTGGCCAATACCCGCATCGCCTATGAACTTGACTATATCGAGAACGGTAATTGGAAGTTGGTGATGGAAAATAACCGCGAGTGTTATCACTGCGCGGGAACTCACCCGGAACTGATGGTTTCCTATCACGCCGAAGACCTGGGCGTAAGTTTCGAAGAAATGAGCGAAGAGTCGCGCGCCTCCTATGACGCCTATCAGATTCGCAAGGCCGGCATCGAGGCCGATTGGGCCCGTGAAGGTCATTTGTATGAGACGTTCGAGTACCTGGACGGCGATGCCGCCACCCAGTTTCGCACCCAGCGCATGATCATTGCCGGCAGTGGCGAATCCCAGACCCTGGACAGCAAGGTCGCCTGCACCCGGCTGCTGGGCAACCTGACGCGCAAGGACCTGGGCGACACCCACCTGTGGGGCAACAATTCATGGGCCCACGTCATGAGCGACCATGCGATGATCAGCTGGATCATCCCGTTGTCCCCGGACCGGACGCTGGTGCGCACCAAGTGGCTGGTGCACGCGGATGCCGTGGAAGGCGTCGACTACGACCTGCAGCGCCTGACCGAAGTCTGGGTCGCCACCACCCGGCAGGATGCAGAACTGGTGGCCATCACCCATAGCGGTACCCAGGACCCGGCCTACATTCCCGGTCCCTACTCCGAATTCACCGAGCCCTACGTTGACCAGTTCCTGCGCTGGTACAGCGACCGTCTCGCTGTCCATGGGATTTGAAGTGATGAGCCTCTACGAGAACATCGCCGCCCTGCGTGCCGACCAGCGCTTCGCCGACACCGACCACTGGGCTGCCCACGGTGCCCAGTGGGCCAGTGGCGAGAGCAAACGCATCGAATGCCTGAGCGTCGTGGCCGAAACCCACGACGTGAAGACCTTCACTTTCCATAGCCCGGACTACCCTGCCCTGGCCTACGAACCGGGCCAGTTCCTCACCATTTCGCCAGTGATCGGCCAGCAGAGCGTGTCACGCTGCTACACCCTGTCGTCTACCCCGACCCGGCCGTTCACCTTCTCGATCACCGTCAAGCGGGTGCCGGGTGGTGCGGTCTCCAACTGGTTGCACGATAACCTCAAGGCCGGCGATGCCATGAGCGCCTCGGGGCCGGCCGGCGTCTTCACCCCCGTGGCCGGTCCGGCCCGCAAACTGCTGTACCTCTCCGCTGGCTCCGGGATCACCCCACTGATGGCCATGACCCGCGCCGCAGCCGACCTGCACGCCGACCTGGATATCGTCTTCGTGCACAGCGCGCGCACCCCCAAGGACATCATCTTTCGCGAGGAACTGGCCCGCCTGGAGCGCTCCATGCCCCGCCTGCGCACCCTGTTCTTTTGTGAAGGCCTGGGTGACGAACCGGACTGGTCCGGACCGATCGGGCGCCTGTCGATTGCCGAACTGCAGCAGCGCATCCCCGATTTCCTCGAGCGTTCGGTGTTCACCTGCGGCCCGAAAGGCTACATGGATGCCGCCAGGGCGCTGCTGGGGTCTGCCGGTTTCGACCTGGCGCGCTACCACCAGGAAAGCTTCGACATCAATGCCGAAGTCGTGGTCGAACCGACACCGGGCGCCGAACCCGGCCTGGCCCAGGACACCTTTACCGTTCGCCTGGCCCGCTCCGGCAAGTCATTCACCATGAGCGCCGACCAGACCGTGCTGTCGGCCGCGAAGAAAGCCGGCGCAGTCGTGCCCTCCTCGTGCAGCCAGGGCGTGTGCGGCACCTGCAAGACGGCGCTGCTCGAAGGCAGCGTCGAGATGAAACACAACGGTGGCATTCGCCAGCGCGAAATCGACAAGGGCCTGCGCCTGTTGTGCTGCAGCCGCCCGACCTCCGATCTGGTGATCGATCTCTGACAAGGCGCCCTCGGGCGCCTTTCCCTGACTCACATCGCCGTCGTCACCGAGGTGCTGGACGGGCAAACGCGCATCGGCGAACCGGCCTGACGGCCATCGGAGAAACCCTATGGAGGGGGTTTCTCCGGCCTTTGCACCCTAGCGCCGGAACGCGTAGATCCCGCCCAGCACCACCAACAGCGCGCCCACCACCAGGGACGTCTGCAAGGTCTCGCCAAACCACGTCACGCCGAACACCGACGCAAACAACAGCAGTGAGTAGTTGAATGGTTGCAAAGTCACGGCCGCCGCATATTTCAACGATTGCAGCAGCAACAATTGGGCGATCACCCCGCTGATCGACAGCACCAGCAGCAACCCCCACTCGGTCGATGACGGTGTCACCCATTGCGGCGCAGCCATCAGGGTCGACGCCAACGCGCCCCAGAACGCCATGTACAGCATGTTGGTGCCAAAGCTGTCGACTGCGCTGATCTTGCGCGTCAGCACACTGAAGAACGCGAACATCACCGCGCCCGCCAGGGGAATCAGCGAGGTCAGGCTGAACACGCCCATGCCCGGTTTGAGGATGATCAACGTACCGGCAAAGCCGATGACGCCGGCCACGCATTGCCGCGGGCTGATCCGTTCGCCCAGCAGCAGCGCGGCCAGCCCCATGGTCAGCAACGGGAAGATCGCATAGATCGCGTGGGTCTCGGCCAGCCCGAGGAAGCGCAGGGCCAGGCCGAAAACCATGATGTCGAACACGGCAATCAGCGACCGGCTCAGTTGCAGCCAGGGGTGAGCGCTTTTCAGCGCATTGCCCACCCCGCCCTTCATGCGCAGGAAACACAGGGCAAACAGCAGGAAAAACCAGTAGCGCACCATCATCAGTTGCGACACGGGCAGGTCCTTGACCAGGATCTTGGTGATCCCGTCCTGGGCAGCGAACACGAACATCGACATCAGGCACAGCCCGATGCCCAACCGCGTGCTTTTCGCCCGCCCCGCTTCGCTTATCGGCTCAACCACCGTGCTCATGCTCGATCACTCATCCAATGCGTCTTGAACACCCGAGCCCGGTGCCTGCCCGGAGGTAGCGCCGGCAACGGGTTCGGTATGATCTTAAGCACGCTGACGGCGTTTGACCAAACGCCACGATTACCACGCGGTGAGTTCCACGCCCGAGCTGACCAGACGGATCGTCAACGAGTGCCGACCCGCGTGTTCAGTCTTGCAGGAAACTGCTTTCGAAGGGATAGCGGGTCAACACTTCGCAACCGTCCTCGGTCACCAGCAGCTGGTTCTCCAGCTTGATGCCGTCCCGCCCGCCGACCTCGCCGATGTAGGCCTCGACGCACAGCGCCATGCCCGGTTCCAGCACACCCTCGTAGCCATACGATTCGACATCTTCCGGGTAGCGGATGCACGGGTATTCGTCGCACAAGCCGACACCATGGAACATCACGCCGTATCGCTGCGCGCGGCAGGATTCGGGCAGACGGTGGGCCAGGCGAGTCAACTCGGTGAAGCCCACGCCCGGACGAACCAGCTCTGTGTTGAAGCGAATGTGCTCGTGGGCGATGCGGTACAGGCGTTTTTGCTCGGCGCTGGGTTCCAGCCCGCCGCAGATCCAGCTGCGAGACATGTCCACGCACATGCCGTAGACACCGATCAGGTCCGTGTCGAAGGACAGCAGATCGCCGTCGCTCAATACCCTCGGGCCGGACTCCTGGTACCAGGGATTGGTGCGCGGGCCGGAGCTGAGAATGCGGGTTTCGATCCACTCGCCACCCCGGCGGATATTGCCGGCGTGCAGGGCGGACCAGACGTCGTTCTCGGTGGCACCGGCGCGCATGGCCTGGCGCATTTCACTGATCGAGGCCTCGCAGGAGGCCACGGCGCAACGCATGGCCTTGATCTCGTCCGGGCCCTTGATCACCCGGGCCAGCTCCGTGACTTCCTGGCCACTGCTGACCTGCACGCCCAGGGCATCGAGTGCGCGCAGACCGGCGACTTCGATGCGATCCACCGCCAGTCTGCGGTTGGCGCCGCCATGGCTGCGCAGCAATTCGTCCACCTGTGCGGCGAAGCGTTTGGCGTGTTGCTCGGTACGATCGCCGGTTTCGAAATAGAAAAAGGACGCCCCGCTGCGCAGCTCACTGATCAGCGGCAAGTGCGCGGAGAGGTGGTCGCAGCCGTGGAAATCCCACAGCACCACGTGCCCGCTGGCCGCGACGAAGCAGGCGCGGGCCGGGTTGTGGGTGGTCCACAGCTGCATGTTGGTGGTGTCGGTGGCGTAGCGAATGTTCAACGGGTCGAACAGCAGGATGCCAGCCAGGTCCCGTGCGACCAGTTGCGCCTTGAGCCGTTGCAGGCGGTATTCGCGCATCGTCGCCAGGTGTGGCGCGGGCAGGCCCGATTGCGCCCATTCGGCGAACGCCAACGGGGTCGGACCGATTTCGGTTCGATCGTTGTCGTCCGGGGATCCGTCCGCGCGGCGCCGGGAGGGATCGATACGGCGGGTGTCAGCAGGTCTCGAGAATGGCGAGTTCATCATGGCGATGGAGTCCTCCGGATCGCGTTGTCATAGCCCTGATCGCGGGACCAAGCCGCGATCAGGGAGCGGTCAACCCCTCAGTTACTGGCTTGAGTGGCCTGGACGCCCGCCTCCCGTGCAGCCTTCACCCAGCCGTCGAACTGCGCCTGGTGCGCGGCGATCCACTCGCGGGTATGGCGCTGGATATCGGCCATGGATTTCTCGCCCTGCTGCATTTTCAGGTTCTGCGCGCTCTCGTCCGCTGCCGGGATCTGCATCACCGACAGGAACTTGACCGCCGCCGGGTTCTTCTCGGCGAACTTGCGATTCACCAGTGCCTGAACCTTGTCCAGCGCGAAGCCCAGGTTCTTGCCCTCATAGGTGGTATCGAGGCTGTTGTCGCCGCCTGGAAGATCGGTCTTGGGCACCTGCAGCCAGACCACGTCGCGCCCTTCCACCAGCACCCCGGCGACCCACTGTGGAATCCAGGTGTAATAGAACACCGGCTTGCCTTCCTTGGCACGGGTGATGGTGTCGGCCATCAACGCGAAGTACGACCCCTGGTTCACATGGATGGATTTTTCCAGGTCGTAGGCTTTCATCTGGTGCGCAATCACCAGTTCGCAGCCCCAGCCCGGGTTGCAGCCGGTCATGTCGGCCTTGCCGTCGCCATCGGTGTCGAACAGCTTGGCGATTTCCGGTTTCTTCAGGTCGGTGATGTACTTGATGTTGTACTGGTCGGCGGTTTTCTTGTCGATCAGATAGCCCTGCAACACGCCGGGCAGGATATTGCCGACCTTGATCATGTTCTCGTCGCCGCCGGCCTTCTGGTAGAACGCGGCGTGCAGCTTGTCCCAGGCGTTGACGGTGAAATCCGCATCGCCGAAACCCACCGCCACGACCATGGTGGCGTATTCGGTCTCCTTGGGTTTCTGCACCTTGTAGCCCAGCTCGCGCAGACCGGCCAACGCCACTTCGCCACGGAATCGCTCTTCATCGACGGTCGGGAACGCCGGGGTGATCTTCACCCCCTCCCCCGGTTTATCCACGGAAGCGCTGGCGCCCAGGCAGGCCACGCTGAACGCCACGGCTGAGGCGCATTGCAGAAAACGGCGGGTGAATGTGGACTCGTACATCTTCGCTTACCTTTTGTGATTGTTGTGTGGATTGCGGCAGATAGAACGGTGAATCTCAGGCAGTCTCGCGCCGTCCGGCAGGCTGCGCGGCGCCGAACAGGCGCATCAGCACGCCCACGGGGCCGGTCTGGTACCAGCGCCGACTCGGGTCGGCATTGGTGCGGGCGCCCATGGCCTGGGTCAGGCGGTCGAGGAAAATCGCCAGCAGCACCAGGCCGACACCGCCCACGGTGGCCAGGCCCATGTCCAGACGGCCAATGCCGCGCAGGACCATCTGGCCCAGGCCGCCCACGGAAATCATCGAGGCGATCACCACCATCGACAGCGACAGCATCAGGGTCTGGTTGAGGCCGGCCATGATCGTCGAGGTGGCCAGCGGCAGTTGCACGCGGGTCAGCATCTGCCGAGGCGTGCAGCCAAAGGCACGGGCGGCCTCGATCTTGTCCTCGGGCACCTGGCGGATCCCCAGGTTGGTCAGACGCACCAGCGGCGGCAGGGCGAACACGATGGTCACCAGCACGCCGGGGACGTTGCCGATGCCAAACAGCATCACCACCGGGACCAGGTAGACGAATGCCGGCAAGGTCTGCATGGCGTCGAGCACCGGCCGTATCACCCGCTCAAGGCGGTCGCTGCGGGCGCAGACGATGCCCAGCGGAATGCCGATCACCGCGCAGAAGAACACCGAGGTCAGCACCAGGGCCAGGGTGGTCATGGATTCGGACCAGACCCCGATCAAACCGAGCAAGGTCAGGGTCACGAAGCACAGCAGCGCCATGCGCTTGCCGGCCAGCTGCCAGCCGAGCAGCGAGGACAGCAGGATGCCGATGCTCGGCGGAATGCTCTGCAAGCTGAACTCGATGCCATTGAGCACCTGGTCGATCGGCCAGCGGATCGCGCGGAACACCTCGCGAAAGTTCTGCACCATGTAGTTGAGTACCACTTCCACCCAGTCGCCCAAGGGGATGGTGATGGACTGGAAGGGATCAAGAAAGCTGAAATCGGACATCGTGGCTTACCTCTTTTGATCGGGGCGCTCAGTGGTGGGCGTGGGCGTGTTCCAGCTCTTTGCGGCAGACCCGGCAGACGGTCGCCGGGTCCAGCGCAGCGATATCGCCGGCCTTCAACATCCGGGACACGTCGAACCCCTTGAAGAAGGCCCGCACGTAGTCGTTGGCCGGTTGCTCGATCAGCTCCAGTGGCGTGCCGATCTGCACCACCCGCCCGCCTTCCATGATCGCGATGCGATGACCGATGCGAACGGCTTCCTCGATGTCGTGGGAAATGAAGATGATGGTGCGCTGCTGTTCGGCCTGCAGACGGATCAATTCGCCTTGCATCTCGCTGCGGATCAGCGGGTCAAGTGCGGAAAACGCTTCGTCCATCAGCAGGATGGTCGGGTCGTTGGCCAATGCACGAGCCAGGCCGACGCGCTGCTGCATACCGCCGGACAGTTGATGGGGGTAGCTGTATTCCTGGCCTGCCAGACCAACCTGGGCCAGGGCTTCCTTCGCCCGACAGTGCCGCTCGCTTTCCTTGACGCCGGAGATTTCCAGGCCGAAGGCGGTGTTTTCCAGCACGCTCATGTGCGGCATCAGGGCGAAGGACTGGAACACCATGCCCATTTCCTTGCGCCGCACGTCCAGCAACGCCTTGTCGCTCAGGCCGGTGATTTCCTTGCCGTTGAGGTGGATGCTGCCGGAGGTCGGCTCGATCAGGCGATTGAACAGCCGCACCATGGTCGACTTGCCCGAGCCGGACAGGCCCATGATCACGAAGATCTCGCCGCGCTTGACCGAAAAGCTGGCGTCGAACACACCGACCACATGACCGGTCTTCTTGAAGATTTCATTCTTGTCGGCACCGTTGTCCAACATCTTCATGGCCTGGTCCGGGTGGGGACCGAACACCTTGAAGATGTTCTTCACCGAAAGAATTTCATCGGTCTGGCTCATACGACCCTCTTTTTATATTTATATCGAACGAGCTGAACTGTATCCCTGTGGCTGCCCCCTGAATTGTATGAGCCGGTCAATTTGTATTATCCCGGCACCGAAAACGGCAGGCCGCTGCGGGGCGTTCGATGACTGGTCCGTTCTGTTATATGCGCCTCGACCGGGGCGGTGCAAAAGTACCGACCGCTTGCCGAAAGGCCCCTAAACAAAGGAAACATTCATGAGCCAAGTCCTGACCGTCGTTCGCAACGCCGCCGCCTCCCCCCTGGGAGAACACTCGCCGGCACGCCTGCCGATCGGCGAGCCCATTGCCGTCGCCGCCACCGGCCAGGCCCAGACCGATGATGCTGTCGGCGCCAGCATCGGCGTCTGGGAAAGCAGCCCGGGGTTGTTCCGCCGTCACCTGAAGAACCGCGAGTTCAGCCATATCGTCAGCGGCTGGTGCACCTTCACCCCGGACGGTGGCGAACCGGTGGAACTGCGCGCGGGTGACGCGGTGCTGTTTCCCGAGAACTGCGAAGGCGTATGGGACGTCCGCGAAACCCTGCGCAAAACCTACGTGCTGTTCTAAGGAGCCGGAACATGATCGAACGAATCAACCCCGGCCCGCGTGCCAGTCAATTGGTGCTGGTGGACGGCCGCATCGAGACCTCCGGCATCGTCGCGCTGGCACCGGGCGATATCGCCACGCAGACCCGCTGCGTCCTGGCGCAACTGGAGCAGTGGCTGGCACAGGTCGGCGCCGGCAAGAACCATCTGACCCGCCTGCAGATCTGGTTGGCGGACATGGGCGAATTTTCCGCCATGAACGAGGTGTACGACGCCTGGGTCGGTGACCAGCCTCCCGTGCGCGCCTGCGTCGGAGCCGCGCTGGCAGCCCCGCAATATCGCATAGAGATCCAGGCCTTCGGCCAGCTCTGAACCCCGCCCTGATACGGAGCTGTGCATCTGTGGGAGCGAGCCTGCTCGCGATTCGCCCGCACAGCCACCCTCTACGGCGTCTGACACTCCGCCATCGCGAGCAGGCTCGCTCCCACAGAAGGCAACGCGACGCCATTGGAATTAACCGATCCGCGCAGCGTTCTTCTATCAATTGTCCCCCGCATCATAGTGCGCCACTGCCCGCCCTCCGCATCATGTGACCCACAAGACAACATAGGCTGAAGGCACCCCTTATGTACCGTGGATTCTGGTATGCCCAGGCGCTTGACCTGGATAACGATCTGGCCCCTGCCCTGCAGGCATCGATTCAAGCTGACGTGTGCATCGTCGGCGGCGGCTACCTTGGCCTGTGGTCGGCCATCCGCCTGAAACAGGCCAACCCGGAAAAGAACATCGTCATCGTCGAACGCGACCGCTGCGGTGCGGGGGCCAGCGGCCGCAACGGCGGCGTCGCCACCAACTGGTGGGGCAAGTATCTGTCGTTGCGCACCATCTGCGGCGACGTCGAGGCCCGGCGTATTTGCGAAGCGGCGGAATCGGCCATCGACGAAATCGGCAGTTTCTGCCAGGAACATGGCATCGACGCTCAATACCGCAAGCACGGCTGGCTGTGGACCGCCACCAATCAGCGCCAGATGAATTCCTGGCGGGTGCTGACCGATGGCCTGCAGAACCTGGGCGTCAACCCGTTTCATGAGATGGATCGCCATACTATCCAGGGCCGGGTCGGCTCGCCCCTCGTGTTGGGCGGCATCTACGACCCGAACGCCGCCACTGTGCAGCCGGCCATGCTCGCCCGAGGCCTGCGCCGTGTGGCGCTGAAGCTGGGGGTGAACATCTACGAAAAGAGCCCGCTCACCCGCCTGGAGCAAGGCAAGCATCCGGTGGTGCATACCGAGCGCGGCGCCGTGCGTGCCGATCGCGTGGTGCTGGCGATGAACGCCTGGGGGGCGCGGTTCCCGGAGCTGCGCCGGATGATCGCGATCATGTCCAGCGACATGGTCGCCACCGCACCGGTCAAGGCCAGGCTGGACGCCATCGGTTTCAGTGGCGGCGAATGCATGACCGACTCGCGTACCGTGCTCAACTACTGGCGCAACACCCCGGACGGTCGTGTGGTGTTCGGCAAGCCGCTGGGCCAGTTTGCCTTTGCCGGGCGCATCGGCAATCTGTACGAGAAACCCTCGCCGGCGGCCGACAAGGTCACCGCCGAGTTGCGTCGCCTCTACCCGCAACTGTCCGGCGTGCCGATCGTCAGCAGTTGGACCGGCCCCATCGACCGCGCGATGAAGGGCCTGCCGAACTTCGGCTACCTCGACCATCACCAGAACATCGCCTACGGCATCGGTTTCTCCGGCAATGGCGTGGCGACCACGGTGTTTGCCAGCCGCATCATCAAGTCGCTGGTCGAGCATGCCAATGACGAGTGGGCCAACTGCGGCCTGGTCAACCAGCGCATGAAACTGTTGCCGCCGGAACCGTTGCGCTTCTTTGGCGCGCACCTGGTGCGCGATGCCCTGGTGCGCAAGGAATCCCTCGAAGATCACGACCAGGATGCGGGTTTCGTCACCCGCCAGCTGGTTGCCATGGCCCCGGCCGGCTACGTGCCGGCGCAAAAGAAATAAGGATTTGATCGTGACTGAACAGATCGTTTTTCTCGACGACGATGGCCTGGCGCCGTCGACCCGTCTGAAACGCCCGGACTGCAAGCACAGTTGGAAACAGTATGCCTATACCCGCCCCGAGCAGGTCATCGAGCATCTGCAAGAGGCGACGATTGCCATGACCTGCAGTGTGCCGCTGCGTGAGGAGCACCTGCGCCAATTGCCGAAGCTGAAGATGATTTCCCTGGCCCTGACCGGGCGCGATATCGTCGATGTCGACTACTGCGATGCCCATGGCATCCAGGTCACCAGCGTCCCGGGCTATGCCGCCAACACCGTGGCGGAGCACAGCCTGGCGATGATCCTTGAGCTGTTCCGCCGTCCGGCGGCGTTCACCCGGCTGATGCGCCAGGTGCATGCCGGTGAGGCGGCGTACCAGAACATCTACTTCAATCACCGCATCCGCGATGTGCGCGACAAACACCTGGCGATCATCGGCAGCGGGCCGATTGCCCTGCGCCTGGCGCATCTGGCCAGAGCCTTTGGCATGCAAGTGTTGTTCGAGGATCGTGGCGGCAAGCGTCGGGGGCCGGACTGCCGCCCGCTCAATGAACTGCTCGGCAACTGTGACGTGCTGTCGATCAACTGCCCGCTGACGCCCGAGACCTACAACCTGATCGATTCCGAGCGGCTGGCCTTGATGAAGCCCGATGCGGTGGTGGTCAATACCGGTCGAGGTGGCGTGGTCAACGAGGCCGCACTGATCGCTGCGCTGGAGAATGGTCGACTTGGCGGAGTGGCACTGGATGTGGTCGAACATGAGCCGCTGCATCCGGACAACCCGCTGTTCACCCTGATCGACCGCGATGATTTCCTGCTCAACCCGCACATCGCCTGGAGCAGCGAGGACGCCATGCAGCAGTTGATGGACAGTGCAGTGGACAACATCAATGCTTTCGTTGCCCGCCAGGACGCGACCAGGAAGATCCGTACGGCGTAAGCCCCTGTATGGGAGCGTGCGGGGTGCATGAGGTGGCCTGCGTCATCGTTGGCGACCATCGCGAGCAGGCTCGTTCCCAGCGTTTCCTGTGCACGATGATCTGCCGTTATCAGTCTTGCGCGGCAGCGCCATCAGGGCCGAATTCGGCGAGCAACCATTGGTACAGGCGGCGGCAACTGGCGTCGTTCTGCTTGTCCTCGTTGAAGCTCAGGTAGTGCTTGGAATCCTGCAGTACCAGCACTTCCCTGACCGGCCGGACCAGCAACCCCTCTTCCACCATCGGCCCCACCAGATGGTGCCAGCCCAGCACCACGCCTTGATGATTCAAGGCCAGCTGGATCAACAGGTTGTAGTCATTGGCATTGAAAAAGTGCGGGGTGTCGGTCGGTCGGGTCTTGAGGTCAATGTCGTGGTACGCGAACCACACGTTCCAATCGACGTGCTCGGCGACCTGCGAGCGCCCGAACGGGCTGAGATTGAGCAAGGCGCCGTCGCGTAGGTCCTGGACCTTGCGCAGTTGCGGATGGCGTTCAAGGTACAGCGGCGAGCACACCGGGTAGATCTGGTCATGCATCAACGCCTGGCTGTGGTAGCCGTCGTGGCTTTTCATCATCTTGCAGATGATGAAGTCCGGGTGCACACCGTTCTCCATGGTCAGGAAGTTCTGGGTGACCACCAGGTTCAGATCGATCTCGGGGTGTGCTTCGAAGAACGTTGGCAGCTTGGGCATCAGCAACAGGTTGGCGAACGCCTGCGAGCAACACAGGGTCACCACGTGTTTTGAGTTGCTGTTGCTGCTGATGCGCTCCGCCGCCTGGGCGATGTTGGTGAAGGATAACTGCACCGCATCGTAGAAAATCGACCCCGCGGACGTCAGCTCGACTGCCCGCCCGGCGCGGTTGAACAATTCTGCGCCGAGGTGCTCCTCCAGCTCGCGGATCTGCCGGCTGATGGCGGCCTGGGTGACGCACAGTGCCTCGGCCGCACGAGTGAAATTCTGGTAGCGCGCCGCCGCGACGAAGGCTTTCACGGCGCGCAGGGAGGGCATCTTGATCAGCGTCTGATCGGGTTCAGTATGTTTAACCATAACACCAGGTAATCAATAGCCCGCAAAAAATGTCGATTTCTGGGCGGGAGGCCCGGCTCTAGACTGTCCGCAAGCCAAAGCAAATGCAACAACCGCCTTTTCTCCGGGCGCACACAAGAAAATGCATGAGCCCACCTGTTCGGCGCGAATGCCGGCAGGCCCACCCATTGAACGAGGCCGCCACACAGCGCATCGTCAGAAACAGGTGGCACGCTTCAAGGACTGACTCGCGTTCGGATTTCGAACGGACTGCCAATGCACACCCTGAACGCCAGCGCCTGGCGGTCAGGGTTAACAGTTGGATAAAACCATAAGAAGAGGGTCGTATGAGCCATTCCGAAGAGATTCTTTCGGTAAAGAACATCTTCAAGGTCTTTGGTCCGAATCCGGACCTGGCCATGAAGATGTTGAACAACGGTGCCGACAAGAACGAGATCTTCAAGAAGACCGGCCATGTGGTCGGCGTGTTCGACGCCAGTTTCTCGGTCAAGCGCGGCGAGATCTTCGTGATCATGGGCCTGTCCGGCTCGGGCAAATCGACCATGGTGCGACTGTTCAACCGCCTGATCGAACCCACCTCGGGCACCATCCACCTCAACGGCAAGGAAATCACCGGCCTGAGCGACAAGGCGTTGCTGGATGTGCGGCGCAAGGAAATGGGCATGGTGTTCCAGTCCTTCGCCCTGATGCCACACATGAGCGTGCTGGAGAACGCCGCCTTTGGCCTGGAAATCTCCGGCGTCAATGAAAGCGAGCGGCACTGCCGGGCGAAGGAAGCGTTGGCCCAGGTTGGCCTGGCCGGCCATGAACACAGTTATCCGCACCAGCTCTCCGGCGGCATGCAGCAACGTGTCGGCCTGGCTCGTGCGCTGGCCAACGACCCGACCATCCTGCTGATGGACGAAGCGTTTTCCGCCCTTGACCCGCTGATCCGCAGCGAGATGCAAGGCGAGCTGATCCGCCTGCAGGCCGAGCAGCAGCGCACCATCATCTTCATTTCCCACGACATCGAGGAAGCCATCCGCATCGGCCATCGCATCGCGATCATGGAGGGCGGGCGCGTGGTGCAGATCGGTACGCCGCAGGAATTGATCAACCAGCCGGCGAACGAGTACGTGAGGACGTTCTTCAAGGGCTTCGATAGCTCACGGGTGCTCAAGGCGGGTGATGTCGCGCAGCTCGATCCGCAGACGGTGTGCCGAGTCAACGGCAAGGCGCCGCAGTTCAAGGCATGCACCGCCTTCGGCTACCTGATCGACGACAAGGGGCGGTTGCTGGGCGTGGTCGATACCGACGAAAGCGGCGCTTCGGCCAGTGACCGCTATTGCCAGCACGAACAGCAACCGGTGTACGTCGACACCCCGCTGCATGAAGTGCTCGATATCGCCGCCACACTGCCGTACCCGGTGCCGGTGCTCGGCCGTGATGGTTCGTTCAAGGGCACCGTGTCGAAGAACCAGTTGCTGCAGACCCTGAGCCGCCACTAAGCGCCAGCGTTCCTTTGAAGAGGTACTCGCAATGTCCGATTTCAGCTTCCTCGACCCCTTCCAGACCCTCACCATCCCCTTGGGCGACTGGGTGGAAGTAGTGCTCAACTACATGGTGCAGAATTTTCGCGAGGTGTTCCGCGCGATCCGCTGGCCGATCGATCAGGTGCTCAATGGCATCGAGTTCACCTTGCAGAGCATCCCGCCGAGCATCGGCATCCTGCTGTCCTCGCTGCTCGGCTGGCAGCTGGCCGGCAAGCGCATGGCGCTGCTGTGCTTCGTGACCCTGACCTTGCTCGGTTTGATCGGGGTCTGGTCCGAATCCATGACCACCCTGGCCCTGGTGCTGACCTCGGTGTTCTTTTGCGCGGTGATCGGCATTCCGCTGGGCATCGTCTGCGCCCGCAGCGACCGCCTCGAGCGGGTGATCCGGCCGGTGCTCGACGCCATGCAGACGCTGCCGGCATTCGTCTACCTGGTCCCGGTGGTGATGCTGTTTGGCATCGGCAACGTCCCCGGCGTGCTGGTGACCATCGTGTTCGCCCTGCCGCCGCTGGTGCGCCTGACCAACCTGGGTATCCGCCAGGTGCCCGAAGACAAGATCGAGGCCGCCCGTGCCTTTGGCTGCACCCCACGGCAGATGCTGACCCGCGTGCAACTGCCGCTGGCCACCTCGACCATCATGGCCGGTCTCAACCAGACCCTGATGCTGTCGCTGTCGATGGTGGTGATCGCTTCGATGATTTCCGTGGGCGGCCTGGGCCAGATGGTCCTGCGCGGCATTGGCCGTCTGGACATGGGCCTGGCCACCGTGGGCGGAGTCGGTCTGGTGCTGCTGGCGATTTTCCTCGACCGCCTGACCCAGGCCATGGGCGCCCGCACCAATGCCGACCCGAGCCGGCGCTGGTATCAGACCGGTCCCGTGGGCGTGCTGATGCGCCTGTTCGGCAACAAGCCGGCCAGTGTGCCCGGCAAGACCGCTTGAATGTCCATTTTTGAATCTGCCGTACACCCATAACAACCATTAAAGGTACGTGATGATGTTGAACAGCAATTTCACCCGCAACCTGCTCCAGTGCGCTGGCGCCGTCACTTTCACCCTGGCCTCGCTGGCCGCCCTCGCCTCGCCCGACAAGCCCGGCGAAGGTATCAAGGTGACGCCGATTTTTCCTTCGATCGCCGAGGAACGTTTCCGTGGCGAGGTGGCGATGGAGGGCCTGCGCGAGCTGGGCTACAAGGTCCAGGAGCCGAAAGAAACCGAATACGGCGTGATGATGATGGCGCTGTCCGGCGGCGATGCAGACTTCACCGTGCACCTGTGGGACCAGTTGCATGACGAGTTCTATCAGAAGGCCGGTGGCGACAAGACCATGGTCAAGGCCGGCGACATCCTGCCGGGCGTGCTGCAGGGCTACCTGATCGACAAGAAAACCGCCGAAAAATACAACATCAAGTACATCACCGACATGAAAAAGCCGGAGATCGCCAAGCTGTTCGACACCGATGGCGACGGCAAGGCCGACATGACCGGTTGCAACCCGGGCTGGGGCTGCGAACTGGTGATCGCCCACCACATGAAAGCCTATGACCTGGGAAATGCCATCAACGTCAACCAGGGCTCGTACTTCGCGCTGATGGCCGACACCATCGCCCGCTACAAGGAAGGCAAGCCGATCTTCTACTTCACCTGGGTGCCGCAATGGATCGCCAGCGTGTTGGTCGAGGACAAGGACGTGGTCTGGCTGGAGGTGCCGAAGACCGACCTGCCGGGCGGCAAGAACGACGTCAACACGATGTACAAGGGCAAGAACCTGGGCTTTGCCGTGGACAAGGTCGAGGCGGTGCTCAACAGGGACTTCGCCCAGAAGAACCCGGCGGCCTTGAAGTTCCTCTCGCTGGTGCAGATCACCTCGGACGACGAGAGTCAGCAGAACCTGAAGATGCAGGAAGGCGAGAAGAAACCCAAGGACATCACCCGCCATGCCAAGGAATGGGTGCAGGCGCACCGTGCACAGTTTGACGAGTGGCTGAAGGCTTCGCGGGCGGCAGCGGTGCAGGCCAGTAATTGATGGCAGCCACTCGCGCTGTTTCCTGATCACCCGCAGGCTCCCGCATCGCTGGTAAAGCACGGCGGGAACCTGTGGAGGGTTGGGGCTCAAGCCCTGGACCGGGTTGTCCACCCGCTCAGACGATCCCTCTCGGCCCCAACCCTGCGCAGTTGTCCGCGATGCGCGACGACCGCTTGCACGCTTGCATTGCCAATCAGGATTCGAACCATGACAAAAATAACTTCGTTGCCTGCCGATGATGACAGCTGTGGCTGGTTTCTCACCAGCAGGCCGCGCACCCCTGCCCCTGCCCATCAGGGCCACACGGCGGCGCGCTGGGTCATCGTCGGCGCCGGTTTCACGGGGCTGGCCGCCGCGCGTCAACTGGCCAGCCACTTTCCCGATGAGCAGATCATCCTGCTGGATGCGCAGCAGGTCGGTTTCGGCACCTCGGGACGCAACGCCGGCTTCGCCATCGACCTGCCCCATGACATCGGCGCCGAGGATTACATCGGCGACATCACCCTGGCGCGCAAGACCATGAAGCTCAACCTGAGTGGCAAGAACGCCCTCAAGGCGCTGGTCCAGCGCTTCGCCATCGACTGCCAGATGATGCACTGCGGCAAGTACCAGGCTGCCATCGAGCCCCGTGGCATTGCGGTGCTCGATGCTTACCGCCGTGGCCTGGACAAGCTCGACCAACCTTACGAAATGATCGACGGCGGCGATCTGCCGGAGCACATCGGCACCTCGTTCTACCGCAAGGCACTGTTCACGCCGGGCACTTCGCTGTTGCAGCCCGCCGCGCTGGTCAAGGGGCTGGCCGACAGCCTGCCGGCCAATGTGACGCTGCACGAAAACACCGTCATCACCGATGTCGAATACGGCAACCGCACCGTGCTGCGCCACGCCGGCGGTTCGATCACCGCCGACAAGTTGCTGCTGACCAACAACGCCTTCGGCCAACACTTCGGCTTCCTCAAGGGCCGCATGCTGCCGGTGTTCACCTACGCCAGCCTGACCCGGCCGATGACCGCGCAGGAGCAGGCACGCCTGGGTGGCAAGCCGTACTGGGGAGTGATCCCGGCCGATCCGTTCGGCACCACGGTGCGGCGCACGCCGGACAATCGGCTGCTGATTCGCAACAGTTTCAGTTTCAACCCGGATGGACGCAGCAACCACAAGTACCTGGAGCGCTTCGCCACGCGTCATCGCGCCTCGTTCGACCGGCGCTTCCCGATGCTTCCCGACCTGGCCTTCGAATACACCTGGGGCGGCGCCCTGGCGCTGTCGCGCAACCATGAAGGCTATTTCGGCGAGCTCGGGCCCAACGTCTACGGCGCGCTGTGCTGCAACGGCCTGGGCGTGACGCGCGGCACCGCCACCGGTCAGTTGCTGGCCGACTGGCTGGCCGGCGAGCGCAACGAGCTGATCGAGTTCCTGTTGAACTCGCCAGGCCCCAATGCCAACCCACCGCAACCCCTGCTCTCGATAGGCGTCAACCTGAACCTGGCCTGGGGGCAAATGCGCGCCGGCAAGGAAGGTTGATTGCACGTCGCTGAACCACAATCACTGCACTGAGGCTCACTCATGAAATTCGAAGGTATCTACACCCCGGCCATCACCCCCTTGGCCGCAGATGGCAGCATCGACAAGGCCGCGTTCGCCAACGTTCTGGAGTACCTGGTCGAGTCCAGGGTCCACGGCGTGATCATCGGCGGCTCCACCGGCGAGTACTACGCCCACACCGCCCAGGAGCGCTTCGAGCTGGCCGCCCAGGCCAAGGATGTGCTCAACGGCCGCCTGCCGCTGATCGTCGGCACCGGTGCCATCCGCACCGAGGACTCCGTGGCCTATGCCGCTGCCGCTCGGGAGATCAAGGCCGATGCCCTGCTGGTCGGCACCCCGCCGTACGCGCTGCCGACCCAGGAGGAAATCGCCCTCCACGTCAAAGCCGTGGATCGCGCCGGCGGCCTGCCGATCATGCTCTACAACTACCCGGGCCGCATGAGCGTGAGCATGGGCGAAGCGTTCTTCGATGCGGTCGCCGACGTGAAGAACATCGCGGCCATCAAGGAAAGCTCCGGTGACATGGCCCAGTTGCACCGCCTGGCCATCCAGCGCCCGAACATCGCCCTGTCCTGCGGCTGGGACGACCAGGCCCTGGAATTCTTCGCCTGGGGTGCCACGAGCTGGACCTGTGCCGGCTCCAACTTCATTCCACGGGAACACATCGCCCTGTACGAGGCCTGCGTGATCGAGCAGGACTTTGCCAAGGGCCGTCGGATCATGGCCGAGCTGATGCCGCTGATGGACTACCTCGAAGGCGGCAAGTTCGTGCAGTCGATCAAGTACGGCAGTGAGCTTCAGGGCCTGCGCAGCGGTGGCGTACGCGCCCCGCTGCAGGGCCTGAACGACCGTGAAAAAGCCGAACTCAAGGACGTGATCACCACCCTCAAGCGCAATATCGCCCAGATCACCGGAGGTGCATGAAATGGCTGAATTGTTGAGCAAGGAACAATACGCGGCGCTGGCCTACCAACTGAAATTCCGTACCCAGGCCTTCATTGACGGTGAGTTTCGCGATGCGATCTCGGGCAACACCTTCGTCACCACCAACCCGGCCACCGGCCAGAAGCTGGCCGACGTCGCCGCCTGCGACGTCCAGGATGTCGATGTCGCCGTGGCGGCGGCAAAACAGGCTTTCGAAGATGGCCGCTGGGCAAAACTGTCGCCGGGCGAGCGCAAACATATCCTGCTGGATTTCGCCCGCCTGCTGGAAGAGAACGCCCATGAACTGGCCGTGCTGGAAAGCCTGGACAGCGGCAAACCGGTCAGTGAATGCCAGAACGTCGATGTACCGGAAACCATCCACACCCTGCGCTGGCATGCCGAGCTGATCGACAAGATCTACGACAGCACCGCGCCTACGGGTTCAGCGGCGGTGACCCTGGTGGTACGCGAAGCCATTGGCGTGGTGGGCCTGGTGCTGCCGTGGAACTTCCCCCTGTTGATGCTGGCGTGGAAGATTGCGCCGTCGCTGGCCGCCGGTTGCTCCATCGTGGTCAAACCGGCCAGGGAAACCACCCTCAGCGCCCTGCGCGTGGTCGAACTGGCGCACCAGGCCGGGATCCCGCCGGGCGTGTTCAACATCGTGCCTGGCGGCGGTCGCGAGGCCGGCGAAGCCATTGGCCGGCACATGGACGTGTCTATGGTCAGCTTCACCGGGTCTACCGAGACCGGGCGTCTGTTCCTCCGGTACGCCGCCGACTCCAACCTCAAGCGCGTGGTGCTGGAGCTGGGTGGCAAGAACCCGGCCGTGGTCATGAACGACTGTGAGGACCTGGACGAAGTGGCCCAGTTCGTCACCGCCGGCGCCTTCTGGAACATGGGCGAAAACTGCTCGGCCTCCTCGCGCCTGATCGTTCACAAGGACGTGAAGGACGACCTGCTCGGGCTGATTGCCAAGCACCTCAAGGACTGGAAACTGGGTGACCCGCTGGACCCGGACAATCGCCTGGGGGCCATGGTCAGCAAGGCGCATTTCGATAAGGTGACTTCATACCTGCAGCACGCTGTCGAGGGCAAACTCAAGGTGGTCCAGGGTGGCGCGACCGAAGCGGGGGTGTTCGTGCAACCGACCATCATCGACGGTGTGGGCCGCGATGATCGGCTGTTCATCGAGGAGATTTTCGGTCCGGTGCTGAGCGTGACAACGTTCTCGACCCTCGATGAAGCCATCGAACTGGCCAACGACACGGTCTATGGCCTGGCCGCCTCCGCCTACACCGGCAGCCTGCGCAATGCCCTGCGTCTGTCGCGGGAGATCCGCGCCGGCGTGGTCACGGTCAACTGCTTCGGCGAAGGCGATGCCTCGACACCGTTCGGAGGCTACAAGGAATCGGGCTTTGGTGGACGTGACAAATCGATCTGGGCCCACGATCAGTACACGGAGTTGAAAACCATCTGGATCAACGCTTCGTAGGGTGCCTGAACTTCCATCGCGGGCAGTCTCGCGCCCCACTGGGTCAGTACCTGCCCGCGATGGACGTCACGCGGCAACGCATGGCGAGCAACACGAAAGGTGCAGGCTGCCGACCCTTTCCATCAGTTGTAGAGGCTTGCCCCCTACATCTGTGTCAATTAACCCACTCCTCCATCGTTTCGCCGGGTCCCGCCCGGCATTCTGCGCGCACATAATGGACTTACAACAATAAAGGGGGTCCCCCTAAGGCGTGTAAGTCATGTACAAAGACCTTGTCGTCAAACCACGCAGGACCGATAGCGCCGTCTTCATGGGATCGGTCGCTGTCGTGATTTTCGTCATCACGCTGGCCTGCGGTTTGGGCGAGGGTCGCCTGTCCCAGTTGATGGGCCCCATCGTCCTGGATCTGCAGGCCCCGCTGGCGCGTGACATCGCCGTTGGCTTCACCTTCACCCTCACGGTGGTGTTGAACCTGTTCATTCTCGGCCGGCTGCCGTTGCGTACGCAGATCATCACGGTCTGGTGCGAATTGCTGGCACTGTTCCTGTTGTTCTTCGACACCTTCAACCTTTCCTACAGCTTCATCGCCACCAAAGTCGGCTTCATGATTACCCAAGGGGTATTCACCACGGTCTACGTGTCCGCGATCTCGATTGCCATCGCGTTTGTCCTGGCGTTGCTGGGGGCGACGGCGCGGTTGTCTTCCAATGGTTTCGCCATTGCCATCGCCAGCTTCTACACCTCGTTCTTCCGTGGTGTTCCATTGCTGATCCAGATCTACCTGATCTACCTGGGCATTCCTCAGCTCGGCTATGTGGTCGGGGCCGTACCCGCCGGGATCCTCGCGCTCTCGCTGTGCTATGGCGCCTACATGACGGAGATTTTCCGTGCCGGCATCAGCAGTATTCCGCGCGGCCAGTGGGAAGCCTCACGGGCGATCGGACTCAATCCGTTCCAGGCCATGACCCGGGTGATTCTCCCGCAGTCCATGCGCCTGATCATTCCACCGACGGGCAACCAGTTCATCTCGATGCTCAAGGACAGTTCGCTGGTGTCGGTGATCGGGGTCTGGGAGCTGATGTTCCTGGCACGGACGCAAGGCCGCGCCGAGTTCCGTCACCTGGAAATGCTCATCACCGCCGCCGTGCTCTATTGGCTGCTGTCGATCGTGCTGGAAACCGTCCAGGCGCGCCTGGAAAAGCACTTCAACCGTGCCCACCGCTGAGTCAGGAGCCTTAGGATGAATCAGCTTGCAACCGCGCTCTGCCCTGCCGTTTCGATCAACGACATGCACAAGTGGTATGGGGAATTTCATGTGCTCAAGGGCATTGACCTGCACATTGCCAGCGGCGAAATCGTGGTGGTCTGCGGGCCGTCCGGCTCCGGCAAGTCCACCTTGATCCGTTGCCTGAACCTGCTGGAAGACTTCCAGAAAGGCAGCGTGTTCATCGAGGGCGTCGAGTTGACCCGGGAAGCCACCCGCGTGGCCGACGTCAGGCGTCAGGTCGGCATGGTGTTCCAGCAGTTCAACCTGTTTCCGCACATGACCGTGCTGGAAAACCTCATGCTCGGGCCGCGCCTGGTGAGCAAGCTCAGTGAGGCCCAGGCCCGTGAACTGGCCTGTGAATACCTCGCCCGGGTCCGCATCGGCAACCAGGCAGACAAGTATCCCGGCCAACTCTCCGGCGGCCAGCAGCAACGTGTGGCCATCGCCCGTGCCCTGTGCATGCGCCCGCGCATCATGCTGTTCGACGAACCGACCTCGGCGCTGGACCCGGAAATGGTCAAGGAAGTGCTGGATGTGATGGGCGAGCTCGCCCAGGACGGCATCACGATGGTGTGCGTCACCCACGAGATGGGATTCGCCCGGCGCGTCGCCGACCGGATCATCTTCATGGACCAGGGCTGCATCATCGAACAGGCCAAACCCAAGGAGTTTTTCGACAACCCGCAGCACGAACGCGCCCGGGAGTTTCTATCGCAGATTCTCAGCCACTGAGAAGCATCAGCCGTACCGCCCCAAGTCATCGACAAAAACAACAACAAAACCCGCGCCCCTGGAGGCTTACCCATGATCTCGCTTACCCGTTTCTTCGCTGCAGCCGCTGTCGCCACCGCCGTCACGACCACCGCAGGCGCCGCCTGGGCCGGCGCGACCCTCGACCGCGTGCATGACACCAAGGTGATAAAAGTCGCCACTGCGGCGAACTGGCCACCGCAGTCGTTCCTCGGCCCGGACAACAAGCTGCAGGGCTTCGATATAGACGTCGCCACCGAAATCGGCAAGCGTCTGGGAAGCAAGGTCACCTTCGTCACGCCCGAATACGGCATCATCACCGCCGGACGCTGGTCGAATCGCTGGGACCTGTCGGTCGGCTCCATGACCCCCACGACCGAGCGCAGTCGGGTCCTCGATTTCCCGGCGATCTATTACTACACGCCTTATGTCTTCGCGGTGCACAAGGATGCCGCCGGGGCCAAACCGGCGGACCTGAACGGCAAGGTGATCGGCGTCGAAGCCGGGACGACGTCGGAGGATTACATCAACCGTCGCCTGAAAATCGACGCGGCCGATGTGCCGGCCTTTACCTACGACGTCACGCCCGGTGAAATCCAGACCTACGGCGACAGCATGGGCCCGCTGGATGACCTGCGCATGGGTAACGGGGTGCGCCTGAATGCCACCTTGTCCGCGCTGCCGACCATCGTTGCCGCCGTCAAGAATGGCTATCCGATCGTGCAGGTCGAAGGCAAGCCTGCCTACTACGAACCGCTGGCCATCGCCGTCGACAAGGGTGACGACGCCTTCAACAGTGCGCTGACCAAGATCGTCGCGGACATGAAAACCGACGGCACCCTCAAGCAACTGTCGGAAAAATGGTACGGCGCCGACCTCACCCAGGTGCAATAACCCCTCCATGCGTTGCCGGGCGCCCGTCTTGAACGCGGCGCGCGGCTTGCCTGTGCCGTGAAAATAAGGACAACGCACTTCATGTACATCAACAACTATTACACCGCCACCATGCAATACGCGACCGAGCACGCGGCGCTGACAGGTGCTGCGCAAGCCGACGTGTGCATCGTCGGCGCCGGACTGGCCGGTCTGAGCACCGCCTGGGAACTGCTCTCGCGTGGCAAATCCGTGGTGCTGCTCGACGCCGGTCGCGTGGCCTGGGGGGCTTCCGGGCGCAACGGCGGTTTCGTCCTGCAGGGTTGGTCCGAGGGCCTGACGTCCATCGAGCGTCGGTGCGGCAAGGCGACCGCCGCAGCGCTGTTCAAACTGTCCCTCGAAGGGGTCGACACGGTTCGCGACATGATCGCCCGGCATCAATTCCCGGGCTGCGCGCCAACGCCCGGAAAGCTCAGCGTCGTGCGCTATGAGGATGGCGACAACCTGCAGCGACTGCGCGACAAAATGGCCACCGACTTCGATTTCCACCTCGAGTACCTGGATCGCCAGGCCGTGCGCGAGCGCTTGAAGACCGATCGCTATTTCCAGGCGCTGCGCGATGTCCACGGCTTTCATTTCCATCCGTTGAATTATTGCCTGGGGCTGGCCCAGCTCATTGCGCGCAACGGCGGCAGGATCCATGAGCATTCAGCCATGGTCCGGGTGCAGAGCGAGCGCGGACGGCACCGGGTGATCACCGATCAAGGCAGCGTCGATTGCGCCCATGTCGTGTATTGCTGCGGTGGCTACGGTGGCCCCGAGTTCGGCAAGCTGCGCCGCGCCTTCCTGCCGATTGCGACCTACGCCGTTCTCACCGAACGCCTGGGCGAGCGCCTGGCGGACGCGGTCGCGACCACCGATGCGGTGGGTGACAATCGCCGGGCCTCGGACTATTACCGGATTGTCGACGGTGACCGCCTGCTCTGGGGCGGCCGGATCACCACCCGCAACCTGCAGGATGAAAAGCGCCTGGGCCAGTTGCTGACCGACGACATTCTCGATGTCTATCCGCAGTTGCGCGGCATCCGGATCGATAAGGCCTGGTCCGGGCTGATGGGCTATGCGCGGCACAAAATGCCGCACATCGGCCCCCTGGGTCAGGGCTTGTGGACATGTACATCGTTTGGCGGCCATGGTATGAACACCGCGCCGATTGGCGCACGCGTCATTGCCGAAGCCATCTGCGGCGAGACCGATCGCTACCGCCTGTTCGATGCCTATGGCCTGCAATGGAACGGTGGCCCGCTCGGCCCGGCAGCCGCACAAACGGTTTACGCCGGCCTGAAGATGATGGATATGTTCCAGGAAACCCGTTCGCAACGCCGAGCGGCCGTTAAAAACTGAAGCCTCGCGAGGTCAAGCCAGTGTCCATGGATGTGCAGCGTTCCGGTCCCCTGTTCAACCTGACCGACAAGGACAGGCAATTGCTCGGCCTGTTGCACGCCAACGCCCGGGAGCCCACTGCTTCGCTGGCGCGCAAGCTCGGGGTGTCGCGCTCGGCGGTGCAGGAGCGAATCACCCGCCTGGAAAAAGCCGGCGTCATCACCGGCTACAGCGTACGCATCGATCAGGACCGGCTGCAGCAGACCATCAACTGCTTCACCATGACGTCCTGCACCAACAAGAGCTACACCGATGTCATGACCTCGCTGCGCAAGATGGAGGCGGTGCAGGCCGTGTACGCGGTCTCCGGCGAGTCGGATTTCATCATCCACCTGGTCACGGCGACCCTGAGCGAACTCAACGCCGAGCTGACCCGGATCAACATGATCAAGGGCGTGGCGCACACCGCCTCGCACATCGTGATGGAAACCAAATTCAGCCGGAAGTTGACGCTGTAGGCCCTGGCTTATCGCCTCACGGTGTAATCGCGATCTTCATCACGCCATCGCGTTGATGCGCGAACAACTCGTAGGCCGCTTCAATATCGTCGAGTTTGAAACGGTGGGTCACCAGTGGCGACAGGTCCACGCCTCCACTCTGGACCACCGCCATCAGGCGCCGCATGCGCTCCTTGCCACCCGGGCACAGGGTGGAAACGATGCTGTAGTCGCCCAGGCCGGCGGCGAAGGCGTCCAGGGGAATGCGCAGGTCGCTGGAGTAGACGCCAAGGCTGGACAGGCGACCGCCCGGGCGCAGCACCCGCAGCGCAGATTCGAACGTACCCTGGGTGCCCAATGCCTCGATGGACACATCGACGCCACGGCCATCGGTGAGCGCCATGATCTGCTCCACCACGTCGCCGTCCTTGAAATTGACGACATGGGTCGCACCCAACCGGCGAGCCACGCTCATGCGCTCGGCCACGGCATCCACGCCGATGATCATGGTCGCGCCCTTGAGTCGCGCTCCTGCAACCGCGCACAGGCCGATGGGGCCCAGGGCGAACACGACCACGGTATCGCCGATGTTCACCTCGCCGCGCTCGGCCCCGGAGAACCCGGTGGACATGATGTCCGGGCACATCAGCACCTGCTCGTCACTGAGCCCGTCGGGAATCGGGCACAAATTGGCCAGGGCGTCCGGCACCAGCACGTACTCGGCCTGGCAGCCGTCAATGATGTTGCCGAACTTCCAGCCACCGGTGGCACGAAAGCCATGGCGCGTGTCGGGTCCGTCCTGGGAACCACAGCCACACAGGCAGGCATAACTCTGTCCGCTGGGCGTGATGGCCCCGGCAATCACCCGCTGTCCTTCAACAAAACCCCGCACCTGCGAGCCCAGTCGCTCTATCACCCCCACCGGCTCGTGGCCCACGGTCAGCCCCTTGGCCACCGGGTACTCGCCACGCAGGATATGCACATCGGTGCCGCAAATGGTCGTGGTGGTGATCCGTACCAGTGCATCCAGCGGTCCGACTTCAGGAATGGGTTTGTCTTCCAGCACGATCCGGTTCTTTTCGACGAAAACAGCCGCTCTCATGGTTGCCATGGTGCTCACTCCTTTTAGCGTGCGTAAACCAGCGTTCGGCACGAATCCGCAGACTGCGCCGTGGACCCGGACGAAGGATTGATAATGGTCAACAAATGCGTCACTGGCTGGCCTGCGAACGACCGCACGTCGGACAGCCAGGTGATTCCCTCACCTGCTTGACACGGATCAAGCCCGGCGACCGCCACAGGGACAGGCTGAAGACGAGGCTTCAAGACCCGGGAATGCCGGGACCATTGGAGCCTGTGATTGCACGGTCACCTAGCGGAGATTGAATCATGTCTGATCAACCACGTTTCATGCTGGTCGTCCCGCCCCTGATGGAAAACAGCCCCGCCTTCGACCGGGCGGCCGCCCTGGCCAAGGCGGCGGGTGCTGCCCTGCACATCGTGGCATTTGATTATCTGGAAGGCCTGGCAACGGCCGCACTGGTCAACGAGCAAGCGCTGGAACAGATGCGGCTGGGATACGTCGAGCGTCATCGCCAATGGCTCGAAGACCAGGCCAGGCCGTTGCGCAAGATCGGTGTCACGGTCACCACGGAAGTGGTATGGGTGGAAGCGCCGTTGCAGGAAATACTCATCCACCTCCAGGAACAGCCGATGGCGGCCCTGATCAAGGCGCTGGAGCACGAATCAAGGCTCTCCCGCCTGTTTTTCACGCCCCTGGATATCCACCTGCTGCGCGAATGCCCGGTGCCCGTGCATTTTGTCAGCCACCTGCACAACGCCCTGCCACGCAAGGTCGTTGCCGCAGTCGATCCGTTTCATGCCTATGGCCAATACGAGGACCTCAACGACAGGATTCTGCGCGAAGCCTGCAAACTGGCGAGCACCTGCGATGCTGAACTGGAGGTGATCTACGCCCACGATCTTTCCAGCATCAGTGCGGATGAAATCGGCTTCGGCAATGGCTCGGCATTTTTCACCTCGACGGCCGCCAGGACCCTGTACGACGCGCAGGCCGAGGCCTTTCACGAACTGGCCGAGCGCAACGGCATCCCGTCGGAAAACCGGCACATGATCATGGGCAGTCCGGCGAGGGTACTGTCCAGCTACGCCGCAACCCATGACACCGATGTGATTGTCATGGGCCGCATTGGCCACCGTGGCGTGGAACGGCTGGTGGGCAGCACGGTGGAACATTTGTTGTACAAGCTGCCCTGCAGCGTGTGGGTGGTTTCCCCGGAGCCGTCCTGAGCCGCCAGGGCAGTCGCTCACGGCATCACGAGCGACCGATTTCCAACGACGCACGCAACCCGCGAGGCGAACGGTTTTCCAGCCTGACCTGCCCACCGAAGCGCTCGGCGATGGTCTGCACGATGGTCAGGCCCAGTCCCGCGCCGTGGTCATTGCCTCGGCTGTAGAAGCGCTCGAACAGCCGGTCCCGGTCCTGCTCATCGATGCCCGGCCCCTCGTCCTCGACGATCAGCTCGTAGCCTCTTTCTGTGCGGGCCAGCCTGATGGTGATGACCCCGTGGGCGGGAGAGAAGTTGGCCGCGTTGGTGACAAGGTTGTTCAACGCAATGTCGATGGCTGTCGGGTCGACCCTGACAAGGCCGATGTCGTCAGCGACATCGAGCACCGGCTCGATGTCCTTGCTCAACAACCAGGGCGTCAGCTGAATCAGGCTGCCGCGAACCGTCGCGGCCAGGTCAATGGGCTCAGGCGGCTTGCTGTCCGCCCGGGGTTCGATGCGCGCCATGGTGAGCAACTGGTTGACCAGCCGGGTGGTCCGGTCCACGCCGGCAATCAAATGTTCAAGCGATGCCCGACGGTCCTGTTCACTGCCCTGCTCCAACAGGTTCTGGGCATGCACCCGGAGCACGGCCAGGGGCGTTCGCATTTCATGGGCGGCATCGGCGATGAAGCGCCGCTCACGGCCCATCACCTCCTGGATTTGCGCCAGCATCCGGTTGAGCGCTGCCTGCATGGGTTCAAGCTCGGTAGGCAGTGGCGTCAATTGCAGGGGTTCGAGGGAGCCGGGAGGCCTGGCCCGCAACGTAGCGGCCATATTGACCAACGGTTTCAACCCCAGGCCGATGGCCAGCCAGATCATTGCCGCCAGCAGCAAGCTGCCCAGAATGTTGGGCCACAGGGTGTGACGCACGATCCGGTCCACCAGGTCGGCGCGCACATCGTCGCGCTCCCCTACCCAGATGCGCAGGCCGTTGTGCCGGTCTTCGAGGAGGAAGGCCCGCCAATGGCGATTGTTCAGGTCGACGAGGTCGCTGAAACCTGCCGTTCGCGGCGGGGTCTTGAACGAAGGCGCACTCGCGGTGTGCACCAGCACTTCATCCTTGGGATCCCAGACCTGGAATGCGATCTTCGTTTCATAGGGATGCCCGTCAACCTTGGGCTCCGCTTCGCTCAGGGCCTGGTTGAAGGCCTGATACAGGTCGGCGTGTTCCCTGCCGGTCAGGGGCATGCGCATGATGCCTTGCAACAGGCGCGCGTTCTGCGCCAGTTGTGCGTCATAGACTTCGGCGATTTCGTGGTTGCTGTCGTGCAGGTTAAGGACACTGATGAGGGTCAGCCCGACCAGCATCAGGCCGATGATCAGGGTCAGCGTGCGGCGTCTGATCGAGGTCAATGGCGCTCCTCCACCAGGTATCCGACCCCGCGAACGGTACGGATGAGGTCAGCGGAAAATTTCTTGCGCAGGTGGTGGATGTGCACCTCCAGGGTGTTGCTCTCGGCCTCCTCGCTCCAGCCGTACAGCAATTGCATCAGATGATCGCGGGTCATGATCCTGCCCGGTGGCGACAGCAGCTCGTGCAGCAACTGGTACTCCTTGGGCGTCAGCGCCACCGGTTCCCCGTTGTAGCTGACCTGCTGTGTACCGGGGTTGAGGCGGATCCCGGCGTGTTCGATCAGCGCCTGGGCGCGCCCGGCGCTGCGCCGCAGGAGCGCACGGATACGGGCCTTCAGCTCGGCCAGGTCGAACGGTTTGATCAGGTAGTCATCGGCCCCGGCGTCCAGGCCGGCAATGCGGTCTTCGGTGGCATCGCGGGCGGTCAGGATCAGCACCGGCAGAGTGGAGCCGCTGTTGCGCAGGCGCCGCAGCACGTCAAGGCCGTCCATGCGCGGCAGGCCCAGATCCAGGACCGCCAGATCAAATATTTCACTGAGCAACGAATGCAGGGCGCTGCTGCCGTCCAGCAACCAGTCGACGGTATAACCTTCACGGTTGAGGGCCTGATGAATGCCCTCGCCCAGTGCCGTGTCATCCTCTATCAGTAGTAAGCGCACACGGACTCCTGTCAGCCGAGTTTTTTGTTCACATCCGCCAGCAACGCCTCGATCTCCTTGCGGCGACCGGCATCGGCCGTTTCGCGACCGGGACGAGGGGCTGCCGTCAGGGCTTTTTGCAGCGCCGTCCTGGCTTCAGCGTAGCGCTTCTGGCGGTAGAGGTGATCGCCCCAGAAGTACAGGCTGTCGATGCCGTCGGGGTTTATTTGCAAGGCCTCCTTGAGCAACTGCTCGGCCTTGTCCGAGTCACCGAAGCCGATAGGCCAGCCGGGCACGCGATCATACAACGCGGCGAGACTGGTGTAGGCAGAACCTTGCAGGGCCCTGGGGTCCAGGGCCAGGGCTTTTTCCAGGTCAGCCCTGGCCGCCTTGACCTTGCCCAGCGCACCGAGGCCGCCCTGTGCACCGGCCCAACTGCTGTTGACGATACCGGACCAGATCCAGGCCTCCGCCACGTTCTGGCGTTCCTGGGTGAAAATTGAGGCCTGGGCGGCCAGTTTCTCGAAGGCTGCGGTGCGTTGCCCCTCAGGCAATTCGTACTGGATGTGTGCCCAGCTCTGCTGGATGGCACTGAGGCGTTGCTGGTCAGCGGGCTCCAGTGCCCAGGCGCCCTGCCCCAGGGCCCCCAACAACAGGAAAGCGGCGATCTTCTTCATGGCTTGGGTTTCTCCGGGTCGGTTTTCTGGCTCAGGCGGCGGATCAGTGGCAGTTGTTTGCGCAAGCCACGGTCCACCAGATGGGGCAGCAGGCTGTTGAGGCGCACGAAAAAGCGCTCCGGCCAGCCCAGGTACACATCGCGTCGATCGCCGGCAATCGCATGAATCACGGCGCTGGCCACGGTGTGCGGATCGTCGACATTCGCCTTCAATGCGTCGTTCAGGGCCTGGGCCGCCGCGCTGTTCATGGTGGTGCGGGTGGCACGCGGGGCGACATAGAGCACGCTGACCCGGGTGTCCGCCAGCTCGCGGCGCAGGGCTTCGGAAAACCCGCGCAGGGCGAATTTGCTGGCGCAATAACTGGCATAGCCGGGGTAGCCAATCGAGCCATACGTCGAGCCGACATTGACCACCATGGCACTGTCCGCCTGTTTGAGCAGGGGCAGCAGCAACCGGGTCAGGCAGATCGGCGCACCGATGTTCACGGCCAGCAAAGCGTTGATCTCACTGTCGTCCAGCTGTTCGAGCATGGCGAAATGATTGACCCCGGCGGCATTGATCAGCAGGTTGATGCCGCCGAGGGTGTTGGCCTGAGCGAACACTGCGCGACGCTCGGCGGCCACCGTCAAGTCGGCGCCAATCCAGCTCAGGTGCTGCGGATAGCGCTCGAGCAGCGGCGTCAACGGCTCTCGATGCCGGGCCACAGCCAGCACCCGGGCACCACTGGCGCACAGGGCGGTGGCGATGGCCAGACCGATGCCTCCGCTGGCGCCGGTCAACACCACGCGAGCGTCAGACAGGCGCATGCGCGAACTCCCCGTTGCGCGGCAGCTCGCGGAACATGTCGCTGTATAGCCGGTACACCACCTTCGAGGCATGGATGACCGTAGCTTGATCGTCCGGGTTGTCGAGCTTGTCCATCAGGGCGCGGTAGGTCTGCATGTGCTCGATATCCAGCGAACCATGGGAGCTGAGGTAACTGAAGGCGGTTTCCGGCAGTGCCAGACGCTCGCGAATGCTGCCAACGGCGTGGGTCGCCAGGGCAATGCTGGTGCCTTCCAGCACGTTGACCATGCCGAACAGGCCCACCGGGTTGCCCCTGGCAATCAGGTCATAGAGGTAGCTGACCATCAACTCGATGGGCAGGCACGGTTGACCGTCGCGCACACTCGCCCGCTCACCGCCGCAGGCCTCGATGTCGTTGAGGATCCATTGTTCGTGGCCATATTCGTCTTCGATGTATTCGCACACCGCCTTGCGCAACCATTCCAGGCGCGATGGCAGGCGAGCACCGCAGGCCATCATCAACGGCACGGTATGACGGACGTGGTAATAGGCCTGCGCCAGGAATGCGCGATAGCTTTCCAGGCTGACATCGCCCGCCAGCGCATCGCGGATGACCGGCAAGTTGAACAACTCGATGCGTTCCTGTTGCGTAGCCGCTTGCAGCCTGTCAAAAAAACTCATGGTGCGGTTTCCTCGGAAAGTGGGGAGTCGGTCAGTGGCGCCCGATAGCGCTCGATAATGGCGTCACGGCGCAGCCGCCCATTGGCGGTCAGCAAACCGTTGGCGGAGGTGAAGGGTTGATCGAGCCGGGTCCAGTGATGGACCCGGGCATAGTCTGGCAACGCCTCGTTGGCCTGGCGGATGGCGTCGGCCAGCTGTTGGTCCGTGCAGTCCGCACGGTGCGGCCAGAGCAGCGCATGGTTGTGTGGCATCGCCTCGCCGTGAACGAAGGCCTGAGCGATGTGGTCGCCTTGGGTCAGTTCGGCCTCCACCCACTCCGGGTTCACGTTGCGCCCGAAACTGGTCACGAACTGATGTTTCTTGCGCCCCTTGAGGTAGAGAAAACCCTCGGCATCGAACTCACCGATGTCACCGCTGGGCCACCATGGATCGGTGGTTGGCGCCTCACCCAGGTAGCCCAACAGGATCGAGCCCTTGATCAGCACTTCACCGTCCGGCGCCAGGCGCACCTCAAGATTCGGCAACGGCCGCCCGACACTGCCGGGGCGCTGCGCCTGCGGACGATTGAGGCACACCACCGAGGCGCACTCGGACAAGCCGTACCCCTCGAAAACCGGCAGCCCGACCCGTTCTGCGCGATGCAGCAAGTCTTCGGACACCCGGGCGCCGCCCACAGCGACGAAGCGCAGGCGCCGTGGATCGAAGGCCTGGTGTTCGGCCGCGCTGACCAGCATCAGCAACAACTGCGGCACCAGGATCAGGCTCTGGGGTGCCCGACTGGCCAGACAGCCCAGCAATTGCGGCACATTCACGCTGCTGGCTCCTTGAATCCCCAAGGTGTTCTGGCTGGGCAGGCTCAGGGTCGCGCCGGCATACAACGCGGCATAACACCCAATGTTCTCCAGCAGGATTGCCAGGGGCAGCAGCGCCAGATGGTGTTGCGGCTGGGTGGGCTCACTGGCCAGAAACAACTCGCGGGTGACACGCAAGAGGCTGTCGGCACTCAGGCAGACCCCCTTGGGCGTCCCCGTGGTGCCCGAGGTAAAGGTCAACTTGGCGGTGCCCTCCGGCATCCGGCTCGTGCCACTGAAGGTGCGGCACCAGAACCCGCCGTCCCACTCATAACCCGCCGTTTGCAACTCATCGTGCAACGCTGGCTCGGCGATCACCCGCTCGGCCTGGCTCTGTTCCAGGCAGTGCTGACGTTGCGTCGGACTGAAAAACGGCGGCAAGGTCACACAGGTCAGGCCTTCGAACAAGGCGGCCAGGTCCCAGAGCATGGCTTCGACACCATTGTCCAACGCCAGCGCAACCACCCTGACCTGCTTATCGCGCAGGCGTTGCTGGCGATAGCTCACTTCGGCCTGCAGCGCCGCGTAATCCACCTTGAGTCGATCGCCCCACAACGCCACGGCATTGGTTTTGCGCTCAGCGTGGTTACGCAGTGCCTGCTTGAATCCTTCCAGTTCAGGCGACATCGCAGGCTCCCTCGATGGACGTCGCCAGGCCCAGGCGGCCGAACAGGCCGATGTTGCACAGGTGAAGGAATCCAGCGCGGATATTGCCCACGTGCACCCAAGGCTTGCTTTCGTAATAGCTGCCCCAGGCATGGCGATCTTCGCCCAGCCGCGCGGGGTCGGCGGCGCACAGGGAAACCGGCTTCAACCCCAGGCGATGAAAGCTGTTCACCAATCCCAGGTTCCCGGTAAAGGCCACCCACTCCAGCCCGCCCATGGCCAGCAGGTACGTCATGGCAATGATGCTCATCCGTGCACTCCCGGTATCGCTGGCCGCCAGATTGCCGACCTCCACGACGGCAGATCGCGCCACAGCCTGGCCGGCGGCCGCACTGATCAGCGGATCGATCGCCTCGTCCAGGTAACCTTCCAGAAACAAGGGCCCGGAACTGGCCAGGCGTACGCCGACCACGGCGCTCAGCGCCCCGGACGCATCGCTCATGCCGAACAGCTGCGGCATGAAATGGCGAATGTCCGCACCGTGAGCCGTCCGAAACCGTTGCTGGATAAAGGATTCGAAGACGCCCCGCTCGGCGTCGCCCGGCAATGCTCTGACAAGCTGCAGCTGCGGTGCTTCGGCCTGGCCAAACCGCAGCGGCAGCTGCACGTTCCAGTTGTAGTCGGACATTGGAAAACACCTCCCCGGATCAATTGGGGAGAAGTATCAAAGGGTTTTCTTAACGAAGTCTGAAGGTGGGAAAAACAGGGGCATCGGTGATCTTCAGATTCGCTTAAGGCTCGGCGGGCAATGTGGCCGGCGCCGGTTCAGAGACAACCGGACCCGGCTGTCCGAATGAGTCGGCAGCCAACGACCGCAAGAGGCCCCCAATGACCCGCGACAACACCCCGCAGCACTACGGGAAACTCTCGATAACCCTGCACTGGCTGATGCTGGCACTGTTTGTCGGTGTGTATGGCTGTATTGAAATAAAAGGACTGCTGCCGCGAGGCGATAACATGAGGAGCCTTTTCCTTGGGCTGCACGGTGTGTTCGGCCTGGGCATTTTTGCCCTGGTGTGGCTGCGTTTGCTCGGGCGCCTGACGCCGCGTCCCGCCATCACGCCGAAGCCACCCGCCTGGCAGACCGGTGTTTCGCACCTGATGCACCTGGCGCTGTATGGATTGATGATCGGCACACCGGTGCTGGCCTGGTTGATGCTGGCCGCCGGGGGCAAACCGGTGCCCTACTTCGGCTTCAGCCTGCCGGCACCGATAGCGCTTGACCCGGACTTGGCCAAGCAGCTCAAGTATTGGCACGAACTGCTCGGCAGTACCGGTTACTGGCTGATCGGTCTGCACGCGGCAGCTGGGTTGTTTCACCATTATTATGTCGGCGACAACACGTTGCGCCGGATGCTGCCGAAGCGCTGACCTTTTCTGCCTTGAACCCTGGCCCCCCGATGACGATCGACGGGTTCACCCCATGGCGATCCTCTGCTGGGACCACCGCTCAGTCGCTTGATCGCACCGCGGGTGCGAAGGCTGTCGGCAAACCTCGCTCGCGTGCCGACGGCCTCAATGACTGATCATCCAGGGTCTGCCCGACGCCTTGCCCTTGAGTCCATGCGGGTTGGCCTTGCTTGGCTCAACGTTCCTGCTGGGACCGCAACAGCCACAACCTTTTGGATGGCGGGCACTGTCGCGATATTCCTCGACCGTCTTCGGCGCGTGGGCGCTGCGCTCATTGGCGGCAATCGCCTTGCGCGTGTGACCGGCCAGGGTGGCCAGCGCCGGCGCTGACAGGATCACGCGCAGGCTGGGTTTTCCGCACTCTGGACAAGCGCAGGGCAAGGCGCTGTCGGCCATGGGACGCAGGGCGGTGAAATCACCGCAATCCGGGCAATCGTATTCGTACAAAGCCATGACAGTACTCCGAAAAAACTGATCTTCCCTGATGGATACCGGCGCACGGTGTTCGTCCTGACGGCACCTGCGCCGGAAACGTCTGCGCTTACTTGTCCGGCGCGATCGGCAAGTCAATGCTGCCGTCGATAAAGCGTGTCGGGCCGTTGGCATTCGGGTTGATGTCGAACTGGAAGATCTCCGTCGGCAGCCATAACGTGGCGCACGCGTTCGGGATGTCGACCACACCGCTGATGTGCCCCTGCACCGGCGCCGAGCCCAACAGGGCATAACCCTGGGCGGGCGAGTAACCAAATTTGGTCATGTAGTTGATGGCGTTGAGACAAGCCTGGCGGTAGGCAATGTTGACGTCCAGGTAATGCTGCTTGCCGCCCTCATCGACCGAGATACCTTCGAAAATCAGGTATTTGTTGTAGGTGGGGATGATCGGGCTGGGTTTGAAGATGGGGCTCTTGATGCCGTACTTTTCCATCCCGCCCTTGATCAGCTCGACGCGCATGTGCACCCAGCCGGCCATTTCGATCGCGCCGCAGAAAGTGATTTCACCATCGCCCTGGCTGAAATGCAGGTCACCCACTGACAGGCCCGCACCGTCGACATACACCGGGAAGAACACCTTTGAGCCACGGGAAAGGTCCTTGATGTCGCAGTTGCCGCCGTGCTCGCGGGGTGGAACGGTGCGGGCACCGGTCGCCGCCGCCATGTCCCGCTCGGGGCCTTTCATTTTGCCCAGGTGCGCCGTCTTGGCGAAAGGCGGGTTGGCCAGCGGTGGTACGCGCTCAGGATCGGTGTTGATCAGTTCCTGCTCGCGGCGGTTCCACTCGGCAAGCATCTTGTGGTCCGGCAGGCAGCCAATCAGCCCGGGGTGGATCAGGCCGGCGAATTCGACGCCTGGAATGTGCCGCGAGCGGGTCATCATGCCCTTGAAGTCCCAGATCGCCTTTTGCGCCGAGGGAAAATGGTCGGTCAGGAAGCCACCGCCATTCTGCCTGGAGAAAAAGCCGTTGAACCCCCACTGCGAGTCCGCCCGGGCACCGATATCGAGCAGGTCGACCACCAGCAGGTCACCAGGCTCTGCGCCCTGCACGCCGACCGGGCCCGACAGATAATGCACCGTGGACAGGTCGACATCGCGCACGTCGCTGGCGTCATCGTCATTCTTGATGGCGCCCGCCGTCCAGTCGTAGGTTTCCAGAATGAAGTCGTCACCGGGTTTGACCCAGCACGCCATCGGGATATCGGGGTGCCAGCGGTTATGGATCTGCTCGTTTTCCGTGGCAGGCTGGTTCAGGTCAACTTTGATCAACACTTCGGTCATGGTGTTTCTCCTTGGGGTATAAATGGGTCAGATCACAGGCGAGCGAAGGCCCTGGGCCTGGGCGACTTCAAACGCGCGGGCCCTGCGGTGACAGCGGATCAAGCCATTGGAATCGGGTGCAGGCGCTATACCGACAGGTAACGACTGATGGTCGCCTCGTCGACATTGGCCCGGTTTTCTTCGATCACGAACCGGCCTTTCTCGATCACCAGGAACCGGTCGGCGATCTCCAGGGTGAATGACAGCACCTGCTCGGACACGACGATGGTCAGGTCGCGCAGCGTGCGGATTTCCTTGAGGGTGCGAGCGATGTCCTTGATCACCGACGGCTGGATGCCCTCTGTCGGTTCATCCAGCAGCAGCACCTTGGGGTTGGTCGCCAGCGCACGAGCGATTGCCAGTTGCTGTTGCTGGCCCCCGGAGAGGTTGCCGCCGCGCCGGCTACGCATATCGAACAGCACCGGAAACAGTGCATACAGATCCTCCGGGACCTTGCCCCTGGCCGAAGCCGGCAGGCCCGTCTGGATATTTTCCAGCACCGTCATGGCGGGAAAGATCATTCGCCCCTGTGGCACGTAGGCCAGGCCGTGGTCGACCCGGGCGTGGGTTTCCATCGCCGAGATATCCACCCCCTCGACGGTCACCTGGCCACGCCACTGTGGGAGGATGCCCATCAGGCTTTTGAACAGGGTGGTCTTGCCCATGCCATTGCGGCCCATGACCGCGACGATTTCCTGCTTGCCGACGGTCAGGTCAAGGTCGTGCAGAATCTGGCTCTGGCCATAACCACAGGCCAACTGGTTGATTGCAAACATGCTGTGCTCCTCAGTGGCCCAGATAGACTTCGATGACTTTCGGGTTCTTCTGCACCGACTCCATGCTGCCTTCGGCGAGCACCTTGCCCTGGTGCAAAACCGTGACCTTGTGCGCGATGCTTTGAACGAACTCCATGTCGTGCTCGATCACCAGAACCGAGCGTCCCTGGCTGATCCGGTTGAGCAGTTCGGCGGTTTGCGCGCGCTCACTGACGCTCATCCCGGCGACCGGCTCGTCGAGCATCAACAACTCCGGGTCTTGCATCAGCAGCATGCCGATTTCCAGCCACTGCTTCTGGCCGTGGGACAACAGCCCTGCCTGTTGCTGCAGCAACTCCCCGAGGAAGATGTCCGCCGCCACTGCATTCACCCGATCGATCACTTCATTGCTGCGTTTGAAAAACAACGCACCGAACACCGTGCGTCCCTTGGGAAACGACATCTCCAGGTTCTCGAAAACCGTCAGGTTGTCGTAGATCGACGGTGTCTGGAACTTGCGTCCGACACCCGCACGAACGATGTCGTACTCCTTCATTCTGGTCAGCTCACGGCCTTTGAATTCGATGCTGCCGCTGGTGGTGCGCGTCTTTCCGCAGATCAGATCCAGCACCGTGGTTTTGCCGGCCCCGTTCGGACCTATCACCACGCGCACTTCGTTGCGATCGATATACAGATTGAGGTTGTCCACGGCCTTGAAACCGTCGAACGAGACCGTCAACCCCTCGATCGCCAGCACCGGTTTGGGCATGTGAAAAGCGCTCGATTTGCTCATGACTGGGTCTCCAGGGGACGGGGGGCGGCCGCGCTGTCTGCCTGAGTTTCAGCCACGTTGACCGGGGCCACGGGCGGCGGCGCCTTAACGCTTTTTGTGCCCGGCAGGCGCTGAGCAAGCCATCGGCGGCCATGGCTCTCCCAAACCCCGGCCAGGCCATTGGGGAAGTACATGACAACCGCAATGAACAGCCCGCCCATCAGGTACAGCCACAGTTCCGGGAACGACTCGGAGAAGTAGGTCTTGCCATAGTTGACCAGCAATGAACCGTAGACCGCGCCCAGCAGCGACATGCGCCCGCCCACGGCGGCGAAAATGACCATTTCGATCGACGGCACGATGCCCACGAACGAGGGCGACATGAAGCCCACCTGCAAGGCGAACATGGCCCCGCCAATCGCGGAAAACCCGGCCGCGACGCAGTACACGAAGATCTTGAACCCGGCGACGTCATACCCCGAGAAACGCACCCGCTCCTCTTTGTCGCGCATCGCCATCAGCAGGCGCCCCAGCTTGGACGCCAGGATAAACTTGCCGATCAGAATGCAGCCCAGCAGCAGAACGGCATTGATGAAGTACAGGATCAGCTTGGCGCCGTCCCCGCGGATATCCCAGCCCAGCAACGTCTTCAGATCGGTAATCCCGTTGACGCCTCCTGTCAGGCCCTGTTGGCCGATGATCAGGACGGTGAGGATCAGCGCAATGGCCTGGGTCACGATGGAAAAATACACATCCCCTACCCGCCGCTTGAACAGCGCCGCACCGATCACCAACGCCAGCAACACCGGCACGGCAATGACAGCGATCACGGTGAACGTGAAGCTGTGGAACGGCATCCACAAGGCGGGCAGCTCGGTAATCTGGTTCCAGTCCATGAAGTCGGGAATGCCGGGCGTGGACTGGATCTTCGTGCTTTCAGGGTCGCTGGCTTCCAGCTTGAGGAACATGGCCATGCAATACCCGCCCAGCCCGAAGAACACGCCCTGCCCCAGGCTCAGGATGCCGCCATAGCCCCAGCACAACACCAGGCCCACCGCGACGAATGCATAGGTCAGGTATTTGCCGACCATGTTCAAGCGGAACGCATCGAGGGTCAGCGGGAACACCACCAGGATCAGCACGGCGAGCAGCAACAGGCCGACAACGCCCTGTCTGCCGCCCATGAGTTTGTCTATCGTGTTCATCAGCGGCCTCTACTTGCGAACTTTGCTGGCGAACAACCCTTGCGGGCGCAGCAGCAGAATCAGGATCACGGCAGACAAGGTCAGGACCTTGGCCATCGATCCACTCATGAAGAACTCGGAGACGGATTGCGTCTGGGCGATGGTGAACGCCGAGGCAATCGTGCCGAGCAGGCTTTGCGCGCCGCCGAAAACCACCACCAGGAAGGTGTCGACGATGTACAGCGACCCGGCGGTCGGGCCGGTCGAGCCAATGGTGGTGAAGGCGGCACCCGCCACCCCGGCGACACCGCAACCCAGGGCGAAGGTCATGCGGTCAACTTCCCGGGTGTTGATCCCGACGGCACGGCTCATGACCCGGTTCTGCACCGTCGCCCGGACGTGCAAGCCCCACCGGGTGCGATACAGCATGAGGAACACGCCCCCCGTCAGGAGCACAGTCAGGGCCATGACGAACAAGCCGTTGCGTGGGATCTCGATCGAGTCGGTCAGGTTGACCGCGCCCATCAGCCATTCAGGCGGGTTGGCGCTGACTTCACGCGCGCCAAAGATCGAGCGCAGCGCCTGTTGCATGACCAGCGACAAACCCCAGGTTGCCAGCAGCGTATCGAGGGGACGGTGATAGAGCCGACTGATCATCACCCGCTCGATCACCCAGCCGATCGAGCCGGCGACCAGAAAGGACAACACGATGGCGAAAAAGAAGTAGTACGGCTGCATCGACGGCATATAGGCCTGGACCAGCGTCGACAGCACGTAAGTGGTGTACGCACCCACGGTGAGAAACTCGCCATGGGCCATGTTGATGACGCCCATCTGGCCAAAAATAATGGCCAGCCCCAAGGCCATGAGCAGCAGCACGCAGAATACGGAAAGCCCGTTGAAACCCTGCATGACCACGATGGCACCGAAATCAGTCAGCCATTGCATGGTGGTGGTCTCCGAATGAATGGAACGGATGCGTGACGGTTTCAAAGTGAGGGCTGCGCGCCCTCACTTTGAACGAGGCTTATTGGTAACCTTTGGGGAAAGGGTTCGGTTCGATGAGATCCGACTCGTAGATCACCTTGAATTGCCCGTCGGCCTGGGCTTCGCCGATGCGGGTCTTGCTCCACAGATGGTGATTGTCGTGGACCTTCACATAGCCTTCCGGCGCGGTCTTGAGTTCGATGCCCGGTGAGGCGGCAACGACCTTGTCGATGTCGAAGCTGCCGGCCTTCTCTACGGCGGCCTTCCACAGCCACGGCCCGAGATAGGCGGCCTGGGTCACGTCGCCCATGACCGCATCCTTGCCGTACTTGGCCTTGAACGCGTCGACGAAGGCTTTGTTGTTGGGGTTGTCCAGGCTCTGGAAGTACTTCATCGACGCGTAGAAGCCCTGCATGTTTTCACCCCCGATGCCCAGCAGTTCGTCTTCGGTGACGGACAGGGTCAACAGGTTCTGCTTGGCGGCGGTGACACCGGCGGCCTTGAGCTGCTTGTAGAACGCGACGTTGGAGCCGCCGACGACGGCCGCGAACACGACGTCGGGCTTCTTCAGTTTGACTTTGTTGATCAGCGAACCGAACTGGGTATTGCCCAGCGGGTAGTAGTCTTCGCCGACCACCGTGCCGTGCAACACGTTTTCGATGTGCTTGCGGGCGATCTTCATCGAAGTGCGCGGCCAGATGTAGTCGGAGCCGATCAGGTAAAAGGTCTTGGCGCCCTTCTCCTTGGCGATCCAGTCCAGGCTGGCGAGAATCTGCTGGGTGGCTTCCTGGCCGGTGTAGATCACGTTCTTGGACTGCTCCAGCCCTTCATAGAACGTCGGGTAGTACAGCAAGCCATTTTCCTTCTCGAACACCGGCAACACCGCTTTGCGCGAAGCCGACGTCCAGCAGCCGAACACGGCGGCGACCTTGTCGCCGACCAACAGTTTTCTGGCCTTTTCCGCAAAGGTCGGCCAGTCGGACGCACCATCTTCCTGCACCACTTTGATCTGGCGACCCAAAATCCCGCCGGAAGCGTTGATCTGCTCGATGGCCAGCCGTTCGGCCTGGATCGAGCCGGTTTCCGAGATCGCCATCGTGCCGGTGGCCGAATGCAGCTGGCCGACGGTCACTTCGGTGGCGGTCACGGCAAGGCCGGTGGTATTGGCGTCATCGGCAAGCGCCGGTTGGCCAAGTATGCTCGCGGCCATCAGCGAGAGCGCGGCGGCGCCCAGTGTCAGCCGTCGAGGGAGAAAGCGCTTGGCGCCTGTTAAGGATTTTTCCATGGTGCGGCTCCTGTGCGGGTAATTCGCGGCAAACGCTCTAATTGGCGTTTCGTCGCGAGGTGAACGCAGCATGCAGGCCACTGCAGCAACCCGGTATACGCAGCATGACGTAGCGATGTACGTCATTTGACTTACCGCCAACGCCGCGATTCACGGGCATCATCGCGCCCAGGCATCCAGGGCGGGGCATGGAATTTGCTTCGACCCGCTCCTGCCAGGGACGGCGACTTTCCCCTCCCTCTCTACCGGAAGCGTACCGTGCGTTCATCAGGTTCCCAGCGCATCATCAAGATCCGACGCGACTACAACCGGCTGGTTGCCGATGAAACGATGGAAGACTACGCGCTGAGGTTCACCCCCAAGTCCTTCCGCAAATGGTCGGAGCTGCGCATCGCGAACACGGCGATTGGCGCGGTGTCCTTCCTGGCACTCGAGGCGATTGGCGGTGCACTGGTGATGAGCTATGGGTTCACCAACACCGCGTGGGCCATTCTGGCCGCCGCCCTGGTGATATTCTTTACCGGCCTGCCCATCAGCTATTACGCGGCGCGTTATGGCGTGGACATGGACCTGCTGACCCGCGGCGCAGGGTTTGGCTACATCGGCTCGACCATCACCTCGCTGATCTATGCGAGCTTCACGTTCCTGTTCTTCGCCCTTGAAGCCGCCATCATGGGCCTGGCCCTGGAGTTGTATTTCCATATCCCGCTCGCGCTGGCGTACGTCATCTGCTCGGTGATCGTGATTCCGCTGGTGGCCTATGGCATCACGCTGATCAATCGATTGCAGATGTGGTCGCAACCGCTGTGGCTGGTCCTGCTGCTGGTGCCGTATGTCTTCGTGATCTGGAAAAACCCTTCGGCCCTGAGTGACTGGATGACGTTCTCCGGGCGCGAGGGTGAAGGTCGCACCTTCGATCTGCTGCTGTTTGGTGCTGCCTTCAGCGTTGCGTTGTCACTGGTCACCCAGATTGGCGAGCAAGTCGACTATCTGCGGTTCCTGCCGGAGAAAACCCGGCGCAATCGCAAGCGCTGGTGGGCGGCATTGCTGATGGCCGGCCCGGGCTGGATCATTCCCGGTGCCCTGAAAATCATGGCCGGGGCGTTCCTGGCATTTCTTGCCTTGCAGTATGAGGTGCCCATCGAGCGGGCCGCTGAACCGACCCAGATGTACCTGGTGGCCTACCGTTATGTGTTCAGTTCGCCGGAATGGGCACTGGCGGCCATGACCTTGTTCGTGATCATTTCCCAGATAAAGATCAACCTGACCAATGCGTACGCCGGCTCTCTGGCCTGGTCGAATTTTTTCGCCCGCGTCACCCACAGTCATCCCGGCCGGGTGATCTGGGTGGTGTTCAACGTCGCCATCGCCCTGGTGCTGATGGAACTGGGCGTGTTCGACGCGATTGAACAGGTCCTGGGGCTCTATGCCAACGTGGCCATTGCCTGGATTGGCGCATTGGTCGCTGACCTGGTGATCAACAAACCCATGGGCTGGTCACCCAGACACATTGAATTCAAGCGCGCGCACCTCTACGACATCAATCCCGTGGGTGTGGGCGCGATGTTGATCGCCTCCCTGGCGTCTTTTTGCGCCCACTTCGGCTTGCTGGGCACATTGGCGCAAGCGGCACCGCCCCTTGTTTCGTTGACCATCGCACTGATCGTCGCGCCGTTTCTGGCGTGGTTGACCCAAGGCAGGTATTACATTGCCCGCACCAGCGCCACCCACCTGCTTCACCCCGAAGGCCCTCAGGAAAACCTGCGTTGTGGCCTGTGCAACAACCTTTTTGAAACACCGGACATGGCGTACTGCCCTGCCTATCGTTCACCCATCTGTTCACTGTGCTGTTCGCTGGATGCGCGCTGTGGCGACCAGTGCAAGACACGCGCACGGCTGTCGATGCAGCTCGAGGACCTGATCGGCCGGCTCCTGCCCCGCCTTCCCCGCCGCTACCTGCATACCCGTCTGGCGCAATACCTGGGGCTGATGACGATCCTGGTGGCGGGATCTTCGGGCGGCCTGGCGCTGATCTACAACCAGGTCGCCCATGGGCTGATCGACCAGTCGCCCCAGGCACACCAGATGTTGACGCTGGCGTTCCTGAAGGCGTTCCTGATGGTTTGCGTGTCGGCTGGCGTGCTGGCCTGGTGGATCGTGCTGACCAGAGAGAGCCGGCGCGTTGCCCAGGAGGAATCCGAGCGCCAGACGTCCTTGCTGATCCAGGAAATCGAAGCCCACGAGAGGACCGACCAGGCCCTGCAGAAAGCCAAGGAAGCCTCGGAAGCGGCCAATGCCGCCAAGAGTCGTTACATCACCGGGCTCTCCCACGAACTTCGAACCCCGCTCAACAGCATCCTCGGGTTCACCCAGATCCTGCAGCGCGACGCCCTCACACCCGCGCAACACCAGGACCCGCTGGCCACCATCCTGCGCAGCAGTTCTCACCTGCTGTCCCTGATCGACGGGCTGCTGGACGTGGCGAAGATCGAGGCCGGGAAATTGCGCCTGGAACCGTCGGAAATCCTGTTCCAGGAGTTTGTGCATGACCTGGAGAAAATGTTTGCCAGTACGGCCGGCCACAAAAACCTGACCTTTCGCCTTGAGCTTGAGGGGCGCATGCCCATGGTGGTGCGCGGGGACGAGAAACGCGTCAGGCAGATACTGATCAACCTGTTGGGCAATGCGGTCAACTTCACCGACCGTGGCGAGGTGATCCTGCGCGTCAGCTACCGAAGGGAAACCGCCATCTTCGACATCATCGACACCGGTATCGGGATTGCCTCGGAGCAGATCGACAGAATCTTCCAGCCCTTCGAACGGGGCGGTCAAACGCGCCAGGACAACGGCGTGGGGCTGGGGTTGACCATCACCCGCATGTTGACGTCGCTGATGGGGGGCGCCCTTTCCGTTTCAAGCAACCCGGGTGAAGGCACGCGCTTTCAGGTCCGATTGTTCCTGTCGGAAGTCCGGGTGCCCAAAGCCGTTGAAGACGCCAACCATGACGTGATCGGTTATCACGGAAAACGGCGACGGGTGCTGGTGGTCGATGACCACGTCGAGCATCGCAAGGTCATCAGCGGGATGCTCGAGCCACTGGGCTTCGAGATTGCCCAGGCCGAGAACGGGATGGACGCGGTGCGCCAGGTATCGCTGCTGCACCCAGACCTCATTCTCATGGACCTGTCCATGCCGGACATGGACGGCTGGACGACCATCCGCATGATTCGTCACAACGCGCACTCCGACGTGCCTGTGATCGTACTGTCGGCAAACGCCAACATTTCCACCGATGAAAATCTTGGCCACGACTACCTGTCCAAGCCCCTGCATCTGCGGGATCTGCTCGATCGACTCAAGCATCACCTGAAACTGGAGTGGCAGCACCGGCTGCTCAACAGCGCCGAGACGAAATCCCCATGGGTGCTACCGCCACGCCAGGACCTCGAGGACTTGCATGAACTGTGCGGGCTCGGGCATGTGCGCGGCATCCAGAACAAGCTCGATGCCATCGAACGCGAAAGCGTCGCCAGCGCCAGCTTCATTGCCGACCTGCGCGCGCTGGCCAAGGGTTTTCGTCTGGATGAACTGAGTCTGCAACTCAAGGAGGTACTCAATGAACGCCATCACCCCGCCCAATGAGAAAGGCGTCATTCTGATCGTTGACGACACCCCGGATAATCTCGCGCTGCTCTCCGATGCCCTGGATGAAGCCGGATACATGGTGCTGGTGGCGCTGGATGGCAACAGCGCATTGGCGAGGATCCAGCGCCGGCGACCCGACCTGATCCTGCTCGATGCGATGATGCCCGGCCTCGACGGGTTCGAAACCTGTCGACAGATCAAGCAACAGCCTGACGCGGCAAACATTCCGGTACTGTTCATGACGGCGCTGACCGATACCGATCATGTGGTCAAGGGGTTTGAGGCGGGAGCGATCGATTACGTCACCAAACCCATCCAGTGCGCGGAGATGATCGCCAGGGTCGCGTCCCACCTGCGCACCGCTCGCACGCTGCAATCAGCGCGAAACTCTTCCCAGCAGGTCGGATTCGACGACGCGTTGGTGTACACGCGCCTGTCCAATCGCTTTCAACTGACCGAACGAGAGGTCGAGGTGCTGCGCTGGGTGTCCTGCGGCAAGACCAACAAGGACATTGCCGACATCCTGCAACTGAGCCCGAGAACCGTGAACAAACACCTTGAGCATATCTACATCAAGCTGGGTGTGGAGACACGGACGGCTGCAACCTCGGTAGCGCTGGCCGCGATGACGAGAGAGGGTTGATCATGGCGCCGCTCGAAAGCATTTCAACGATGCGCTCATGAGCGGATTTCAGACTCGATCGCTCCACCGACACACCGCCACGTTGCACACTTTTATCCGTCATTGGCTTCACCTGTTTGAGATTGATTCATGAGCTGCTGCAGTGCGTCGACCTCGGCACAGGATTGCTCCAGCGCTCGCTCGGCCTCCGACAGCTGTTGACTGGCCTGCGCCACCGCGCCTTCGAGCCGTTTGATTTCGTCCCGCGATACACCGATCTGCTCTTGCAGCAGGTCCCTGGCGCCTTGCGCCCTCGCGGCCGTGGTTTTCAAGTCGGCATTGGCGTCCGCCAGGCGCTGCAATGAATCTGCCTGAGTGGCCATGGCTCTTGCCTGCTGCCTGGCTTCGCTCAGCAGGCGCTCGTTGTCCCGGTTCAGTCGGGTGAGCTCCTCCTGCTTGAGGATCTGGCTCTGTTGCAATTGGCGCAATTCGACCTGCACCTGCTGCAATTGCCCTTCGTGCCGGCGCTGTTCCTGATCACGTTGCTCCCTCACCGCAGTGCGGTAGTGCTCCAGCGCCTCGCGGGAGTGCAGGTGCTTTTCTTCCAGGGAACGGATCTGCTCGTCCTTCTCCTGCACTCGCAACTCCAGGTCGATGCCGTGTTGACTCAGGCCGGCATTGCGCGTGATTTCAGCCTGGAGGCTGGCCTGGCAGAGCTGCAGCTCCTGGGACTGAGACTCCAGTGCGCTGTGCTGGATATCGAATTGGTGTTGCAGTTCAGTCAGTCGGGACGCTGAGGCATCGAGTCGCTGCTCCAGCGCGGCGCGTTGCTCATCGAAAACCGCCTGGGCCTGGGCGATCGCTTCCCGCCCTTCCTCCGTCAGGCGTTCCAGCAAGCGGGCGACCAGCGCCGTCAGTTCCTCGCTCAAGCGCGCCTCGGAGGTGGACGGTCGAGGATCGGCATCCTCGATTTCCCTCAGATAACGATGAATGGTGGTTTTCGAGCCGGTATTGCCCAGCTCGATGCGTACGGCGTCGATGCTCGGGTTCTCGCCGCGCGCAAGCAACGATTCCCGCGCCTTTTGGACGATTGCCTTATTTACGCCGCCACGCGCCATCGATCACTCCTACGATTTCGTACTGTATTACGTAACATGTATACACATACTACAATACGTATGAAATTAGCACAAAGAATCCCTATGACTTTGATAAAATAATGGAGCGTTATCGCATCAAAGAGGCGTTTTCCGCCTTTCAACATCCGCCGCAAGGCAGGCTCAGCGCAGGCAGGTCGAAATGAACAAGGTTGATCGCTATCTCCACGCCGGCACCCGGGAAAACACCCGGCGCAGCTACCGTGCAGCGGTGGAGCACTTCGAGGTGACGTGGGGCGGGTTCCTGCCGGCCACCGGCGATGGCATCGTGCGCTACCTCGCTGAGTACGCGCACAAGTTGGCCATCAGCACGTTGAAGCAGCGCCTGGCGGCGCTGGCCCAGTGGCATATCACCCAGGGCTTTCCGGATCCGACGAAGACGCCTACCGTCAAACAGATGATCAAGGGCATTCGGGCGTTGCACCCCGCCCAGGAAAAACAGGCCGCCCCACTGCTGCTGATTCACCTGGAACAAGCCGTGGCCTGGCTGGAGCGAGAGGCGGCACTGGCGGCTGAGCGCGGGCAATGGCCCAGCGTGATGCGCCATCGTCGCGACATCGCGCTGGTGCTGATCGGATTCTGGCGCGGCTTCCGGGGTGACGAACTGGCACGCCTGCAGGTCGAACACACCCAGGCGCAGGCCGGCGCCGGCATTACCTTCTACCTGCCGCACTCCAAGGGCGATCGACAACACCTGGGGGCGACTTACCAGACCCCGGCATTGAAGACGCTATGCCCCGTTCAGGCCTATATCAACTGGATCACCGCCGCCGGCATTGCACGGGGGCCGGTGTTCAGAAAAATTGATCGCTGGGGCAATCTCGCCGAGGACGCTATCAACGCCAACAGCCTGATTCCCCTGCTTCGGCGCATTTTCAAGCAGGCGGGCGTCTCGGCCGACCTCTACAGCAGCCACTCGATGCGTCGCGGCTTTGCGACCTGGGCATCAGCGAATGGCTGGGACATCAAGGGCTTGATGAGCTATGTGGGCTGGAAGGATGTGAAGTCCGCGTTGCGGTACGTCGATTCCGCCGCGTCGTTTGGTGGATTGGCGGTCCAGGTGTCCAGGCCATCGCAGCGGATCAGCGATTAGACGCAAGCCCGGTTTCACGACAGGCTATCGCTGCCATCAAACCTGCCAACGGGTGCAGGTTGAGGCCAGAACAACGCCGCCTGGCCCTTTCGCCGCCCTTCTGCGTCCAGCACTTCCCAGACGATCCCGTCGTAGATCATGAACGGCTGGCCATGGCGGTCGACACGATAACCTGTGTACCCAGAAGCAATGCCTTTGGCCGTTACCACTTCCAGCAACGTCTGGCGCGCAGCCCTGTCCAGGCTTGAAGCGCTGAACCGCGAAGGCATGGCGCAAAAAACTTCACGACTGTATTTGAAGCAGTTCAGCGCGCACTCATTGGCATATATGAAATGCGGGTCAGCGTCATCGTTATGGGCCACCAGGCTGTAGGGCGCGTGATGGTGTATCCACGCTTCGCGCGAACCATCGATGGAGGCCGGGCAAGGCAGTCGGTGCCCGGTCCAGCGCCGGTAGGATTCGTCGAGTTGCTGGATGATTTCCAGCGGGAGTTGGGCGCCCGCTTCAATTTTGCTCATAAATAGTCGGCCTGTGAGAGCGAGCCTTCTGCTCGCGAGAAACCTGAAAGCAGCGAAGGGTATCAGGCTCCCCGCGCTATCGTTAACCACCCTCGCTCCCACAAGGGCACCACTGGACTTGCGGGAGCGAGCCTGTTCGCGAAAAGACCGCCGCCACAAATGCGACGTCGTGACCGGGCACGTTGGCAATCAGGGACTATGCTTTGGCGACTGCGTCATGCGTCCTGCCTTCCATCGCGCAGCCTCGTCCAACATCACATGGAAATGCAGGCCTATGAAACCCATCCGTTTTCTTGCCTATGCTGGTGCGCTCGCCTCCTTCTTGACCGCTGCCGGTCAATCTGTCCTTGCAGCCGAAATCCCGTTGGGATCCAAGACACTGGAAGGTCAAATCATCACCCAGGTACTGGCCGTTGATCCGGCCAACTATCAGGTGACCATTGAAGACGCCCAAGGCAAACCGGTAACCCTCCAGCTCACGGACCAGGCCAAGAACCTGCACAACCTGAAAGTCGGTGACAAGATCGATATCCAGGTGGTTCGTTCGGTCGCCTATGTGCTCGAAACCAACGTCGGCGACCAACCGGGCGTCACTAATGAGTCGGCGGTGGTGCGCGCCACCAAGGACAACCCCAACCCCGGCGGCGAGGCGGTTCGCCAGGTCAAGGTCACGTCGAAGATCACCGCGATCGATCTGAAAAAGCATGAAGTGACCTTGCTCCCACCCGAAGGCCCCGTGCGGGTGGTGAAAGTCGAAGACCCCGAGCTTCAGGCCCGGATGAGCAAACTCAAGGTCGGGCAGACGGTCGACGCCATCTTTACCGAAGTCCTGAACGTCAAAACCTCACGCTAGCCAGCCTCAGCACTGGCGGGATTTTGATTGTCGCGGGTTGAAGGGGCGCTTTCCGCCGCCTTTTCAGCCCTCCTCTTCTGTTGGCGCAATGGGTCATGCAGGGGTAAGGCAATGCGTGGATCATTCTTTTATGCCATGTCGGTCGTTGTGTTTCTGAGTGGACCTCTGGTTCAGGCGCAAACAGCGGATGCGCCGGCAAACGCCACCGACACGGCGCCTGCCACGGCATCGGCCAAAGACCCGGTGTTTTCCCAGGAACAGCTGGAGCAAATGCTCGCCCCCATCGCGCTTTACCCTGACCCGCTGCTGGCTCAGGTGTTGATGGCCAGCACCTATCCGGGGGAAATCGCCGAGGCGGTCACCTGGTCCAAGGCCCATCCGCAAGCCAAGGGTGACGACGCCGTCAAGCAGGTGGCCAGTGAGCCCTGGGACCCGAGCGTGCAGGCGCTGGTCGCCTTCCCTCAGGTGTTGGCCACCCTTGGCCAGGACCCTGTCTGGGTCCAGCGTCTGGGCGATGCCTTTCTCGCACAACCCGATGATGTCATGGCCAGCGTGCAAAACCTGCGTCGCCAGGCGCAGGCAGCGGGCAACCTGCAGAGCAACCAGTATCAGAACGTGAAAGTGGAAGTGGCAACCCCCGCTTCAGTGCCGGCATCCGCCCAGGAGGCTGCGCCAGCCGCCAGCAGCCCCTCGACCATCATCATCCAGCCCGCTGATCCGCAGGTGGTGTACGTCCCCACATACAACCCGACCACCACTTATGGCACCTGGCCTTATCCGGCCTCGCCGCCCACGTATTATCCGCCGCCGCCTGCCTATTACCCCGGCTCGGCGCTGGTGGCCGGGCTGGCGTTCGGCACGGGCGTGGCGATCGTTGCCTCGCTGTGGGGTGACTGCGACTGGGGCCATAACGACATCGACATTGACGTCAACCGCTACAACAACATCAATGCCAACAACCGGATCACCAGCAACAAATGGCAGCACAACCCGGCCAATCGCGACGGTGTGCCCTATCGGGACGCCCGCAGTCGTGAACAATACGGCCGGCAACTGGACGGCGCCCGGCAGCGTGAGGCGTTTCGCGGGGACAATGCCCAGCGTGCCCAGGCCCGTGAAAAAGCGCGCAACTCCATGGACAAGTTTGGCATTGAACGCCCGGCCACCAGCAATCGCCAGGCACGGGATCAGGCGCGCATGGCACAGTCCGAAGGTTCGATCGGCAACCGGATGCAGCCCGGCAGGGACAGTTCGCGGGCATCCGACCGAAGCCAGGGCCAGACCCGCAACGCTCGGGAAAACCCACAGCCTCGCCGGGAGCCTGCCCAGACCAGCCAGCGCCGGCAGGAAGTCTCGCCAAACCGTCAAGGCGCGCAGCAGCGTGGAGCGGCCCGCGACAACGCCTTCGCGGGCGTGCGCTCGCCGTCGCAATCCAACGCGCAAGCCTTGCGTGGCCGGGCCAGCCAGGCTTCTGCCCAGCGCCCCGGCGGCGCGCGTGCCGTCGGCCACCCGATCAGTCGTCCATCCAGCGCGCCGGCACGTTCCAGAGGGGGTCGTCGATGAACCAGCATCCCAGGCTGAAAGCGCTCCCTAGGGCCCTGGCGATCATGGCCGGCATGGCATGCTCGTTCTGCGTCATGGCCCAGCAAGCATTCCCGACCCCGGACAAAGCGGCCGAGGCCTTTGTCGAGGCGCTCGGGACGGAACGCGCCGATCAGGCCCGCCTGACCGAGTTGCTGGGGCAGGACTGGCAAAGCTATATCCCGCGCAAAGGTTCGCAGCGCGCCGACGTGGAAGCGTTTCTCAAGCAGTACCGCGAGCAGCATCACATCGAGAAAACCGGTGAGCGCCAGGCGACCCTGGCCGTTGGCAAGGACAACTGGACGTTGCCGATCCCTTTGATCAAGGGCGACAACGGTTGGCGGTTCGACATCAAGGCGGGCAATGCCGAGCTTCGCGCCCGCCGGATTGGCCGCAACGAGCTGGACGCACAGCAGGCCGTACTGACTTACCACGATGCGCAGATGGACTATGCATCGGTGGATCGCGACGGCGACGGCGCGCTGGAGTACGCGCAGAAGATCTTCAGCACCCCGGGCAAGCACGATGGCCTCTATTGGGCCGACGATGACAGCGGACAGATCAGTCCGCTGGGCCCCTTGTTCGGCAAGAACACCGCAGGCGAAGGCTGGCACGGTTACCACTTCCGCATCCTCGAGGATCAGGGCCCATCGGCGCCCGGTGGTGCCTACAGCTACCTGATCGGCGACAAGATGAGCCGCGGTTTCGCCATGATCGCCTGGCCTGTCAAATACAACGACACCGGGGTGATGAGTTTCATGATCAGCCATGACGGCCAGGTGTTCGAAAAAGACCTGGGCCCTGATGGCGCCAAAGTGGCCCAGTCCATGAAGCGCTTTGACCCGGATGACAGCTGGACGGTGGTGAGCGCCGATCCGAAATAGCGTGGATTCTCCAGGTGCGCCCGCCGCACCGGACCACCATGACGAGGTGGGTTTCCAGCCGTTAGCGCTGCGCCACATTAGTAGCTACGCTCTTTGTGCGGGAGACCTTGAGGGAGCAGGACATGAGTGTGGATTCATTCGTTGTCAGGCAGCGCTTGAGCGTGCCGATTGTCCTTCTCACCGGCCTCTCGACCTTGTTGGGCGGCTGCGGGAAAGAGCCTGTTGCCCCTGCCCGCCAGGCACCCGAGGTGACCGTCATGACCGTGACGGCCCGCGACACCCCGGTGACCTTCGAATTCGTCGCCCAGACCCAGAGCTCCCGCGAAGTGGAAATACGCGCGCGGGTCGCCGGCTTCCTGGACAAACGCCAATACACGGAAGGCGACCTGGTGAAAACCGGCCAGGTCCTGTTCCAGATGGACCGCAAGCCGTTCGAGGCGGCACTGGCGTCGGCCCAGGGGCAGATGGCCCAGCAACAGGCGCGCTGGGAAGTGGCCAAGGCCACCCTCGCCCGCGTCCGTCCACTGGCGGCGCAGAATGCCGTGAGCAAGATGGACCTGGATAACGCCGTCGGCGCCGAACGCGAGACCAAAGCCGCGGTACTTGCGGCGGAAGGCGCCGTGCGCACCGCGCAGTTGAACTTGAGCTACACCACCATCACCTCGCCGCTCAACGGTCTTTCCAGTGACGCGAAAAAACAGGAAGGCAGCTACGTAACGCCCGGCGAATCGGGGCTGCTGACGTCCGTTTCGCAGATGGATCCGATGTACGTCAACTTCAGTCTTTCGGAAAACGAAAACCTCAAGTACCGCGATGAAATCGCCGCCGGACGCCTGAAGTTCCCGTCACGCAGCGACTTTGTCGTCGAGGTGGTATTGGCCGACGGCACGGTGGTGCCTGAACGCGGCAAAGTGAATTTCCTCGCGCCCTCCTACAGCCAGGACACGGGCACCTTTCTGGTCCGCGCCGTGCTCGCCAATCCCGACGGGCTGCTGCGTCCCGGACAGTTCGTGCGCGCGCTGGCCAAGGGCGCGTCCCGGCCCGATGCGATTCTGGTGCCGCAAAAAGCCGTGCTGGAAGGTGCCAGGAGTCACTTCGTCTGGGTCATCAACGGCGAAGGCAAACCCGAGCAGCGGGTGGTCGAGGTGGGCGAATGGCAAGGTGATAACTGGTTTATCAGCAAAGGCCTGCGCGCCGGCGAGCGCATCGTGGTCGATGGTGCACTGCGGGTGACACCCGGAGGGTCGCTGAAAATCAACGACGCACCCGTGACTGCGCCGGTCCCCGCTGAAGCCGGGCAGACGATAAAAGCCGGTGCGGCAACGGGCGGTAAAAGCCCATGAGCCTCTCCCACTATTGCATCGACCGGCCGATCTTCGCCTCGGTGATTTCCATCGTCATCACCCTGGCCGGTGCCGTGGCCATGCTGGCGCTGCCCGTCGCCCAATACCCCGACATCACGCCGCCGCAGATCACCGTGGCGGCGACCTACCCCGGCGCGGATGCGCAGGTGGTGGCCAATAACGTCGCCGCCCCCATCGAGCAGCAGGTCAATGGCGCCGACAACATGATCTACATGAACTCGTCGAGCTCGGCGACGGGCAACATGACGCTCAACGTGTTCTTCGAGATCGGCACCGACCCGTCGCTGGCCCAGGTGGATGTGCAGAACCGGGTCAACCTGGCGTTACCGCAACTGCCCTCCGCCGTGCAGAGCCAGGGTATTCAGGTGCAGAAGAAATCATCCGCGTTCATGATGGTGCTGGCGGTGTACTCCGCCGGTGACCGTTACGACAGCACCTACGTCGCCAACTACGCCAACCTCTATGTGCTGGACGCGCTCAAGCGCATTCCCGGCGCCAACCAGGCCAGTATCTTCGGCACGCCGGACTACGCCATGCGCATCTGGCTCAAGCCCGATCGCATGGCCCAGTTGGGCATTACCGCCGCCGATGTGCAAAGGGCCGTGGCCAACCAGAACCAGCAGTTCGCGGTGGGCCGTGTCGGCCAGTCACCGACGGGCGCCCCCGTGGAACAGTCGTTTGCCGTGACCACCAAGGGCCGCCTGACCGAACCGGCCGAGTTCGAGAACATCATCCTGCGCGCCAGCAATCAGGGCGCGGCCATCGTTCGCCTCAAGGACGTCGGCCGCGCCGAGCTGGGGCAAAAGGACTATTCGCTGCGCAGCACCTATCAGGGCAAACCGGCGACCCTGATCGCCGTCTATCAGCAACCCGGCGCCAATGCCCTGGACGTCTCGGCTGCGGTGACCAAGACCCTGGCCGACATGAAAGCGACCTTTCCCGAGGGCATCGAATACAAGATCGTGATGGACACCACCGCCTTCACCCGCGCCTCGATTTCCGAGGTCATCCACACTTTCTTCGAGGCACTGGTGCTGGTGGTGATCGTGGTGTTCATCTTTCTGCAGAGCCTGCGTGCCACCCTGATACCGGTGATAGCGGTGCCGGTGTCGATTGTCGGCACCTTCATCGGCATGCTGGCCCTGGGCTTTTCGGTGAACATGCTGACGCTGTTCGGGATGGTGCTGGCCATCGGCATCGTGGTCGATGACGCGATCGTGGTGATCGAGAACGTCGAGCGCAACATGCAGGTGCACAAGATGACGCCCAAGGATGCGGCCAAACGGGCGATGGACGAAGTGGCCGGCCCCGTGGTCGCCATCGTGCTGGTGTTGTGCGCGGTGTTCATCCCGGTGGCCTTCATGGGCGGTATCACCGGCCAGCTGTATAAACAGTTCGCGATCACCATCGCCATTTCCGTGGTGATATCCGGCCTCGTCGCCCTGACCCTGTCACCGGCTCTCGCGGCATTGCTGCTCAAGCCGCAGCACGGTGAAAAAAATGCGTTCTTCCGCTGGTTCGAACGCAACTTCGAGCGCATGACCGAGGGCTATTCGCGCTCGGTGGCGTTCATGATCAAGCGTTTCGTGGTCGCGCTGTTGCTGTTCGCCGGCATGATCGTGCTGATCCTGCTGATGGCCCAGCGCATACCCAGTGCCTTCCTGCCGCCGGAGGATCAGGGCTATCTGCTGGGCGCGGTGATCATGCCCGACGCCGCCAGCCTGGATCGCACCGGCGCGGTCGGTCAGGTGGCCAGTGATTTCTTCATGAACGATGCGTCCGTCGAAGGCGTCGCCATCGTCAACGGCTACAGCCTGCTGGACGGCCAGAACAAGAACAACGCGGCAGCATTTTTTGTCGGTTTCAAGGATTTCGAGGCGCGTTACAAGGACTCGGACACCATCAGGCAGCAAAGCGCCCCAGCGGTGATCCAGAAAGCCGCCCATGCCTTTTCCACCGTCCAGGAAGGCATCATCCTGCCGGTCAATCCTCCGTCCATTCCTGGCCTGGGCACCACGGGCGGCATGGAGGTGTGGGTGCAAAGCAAGGGCGATGGCGGCGTCGATCAACTGGCGGAGGTGGTCGGCACCCTGATCGCAAAAGCCAAGGAACGCCCGGAACTGGGCGCCATTACCTCGACCTTCGACGTTCACTCGCGGCAACTGATGGTCGATGTCGACAGGGAAAAGGCCGAGTCGCTGGGGGTGCCCGTCGAAGACGTCTACAGCGCCATGCAGACCATGTTCGGTTCGCTGTACGTTTCCCAGTTCAACAAATTCAGCCGCTTGTGGCAGGTGATTCTGCAGGCCGAGCCGTCCTATCGTCTCAAGGCCGAAGACCTGCAGCAGATCTACGTGCGCAACAAGAATCTGGACATGGTGCCGCTCAAGGCGGTGCTGTCCACCCGTTACGTCACCGGCCCCGACCTGCTGACCCGCTTCAACAATTTCCCGGCGGTCAAGCTCACCGCCAACGCCGCCCCCGGCTACAGTTCCGGCCAGGCGCTGGCCGCGCTGGAACAGATCAGCGCCGAGATCATGAGCAATGACTACGCGCTGGCCCTGAGCGGCGAAGCGTTCGAAGAGAAGAAAAGTGGCGGCGCCTCCTCCCAGGTGTTCATCTTCGGGTTGGTGATGGTGTTCCTGATCCTGGCGGCGCAATACGAAAAATGGTCGTTGCCGGTCGGTGTGTTGCTGGCGGTGCCCTTCGCCTTGTTCGGCGCCCTGCTTGCCGTGCTGATTCGCGGCCTGAGCAACGACGTGTACTTCCAGATCGGCCTGACCATGCTGGTGGCGCTGGCCGCCAAGAACGCCATCCTGATTTTCGAGTTCGCGGTGCTCAACCGGGAAGCCGGCATGTCGGCCTACGACGCGGCGATGACCGCGGCCCGGGAGCGTTTGCGCCCGATCGTAATGACCTCACTGGCCTTCATCCTGGGTTGCGTGCCGCTGGCGATTGCGGTCGGCGCGTCCGAGAACAGCCGCCACTCCATCGGCACCGGGGTGATCGGCGGCATGCTGGCGGCGACGGTCATCGCGGTGTTCTTCATCCCCCTGTTCTATTACTTGGCCGAGCGCATGTTCGGGAGCAAGGACGCCGAGCACAAGACCACGGAGGCGGGCCCGGTTCCCCACGGAGCGGCACAGCGCCGCCACGAGGAGGACTGACATGCCCAATCCCTCGTTTGCACTGCTGCTGTGCCTGGGACTGGTCGGTTGCATGGTCGGCCCGGATTACCAGGCACCCGAGATCGAAACCCCTGCGGCCTACCGCTACGCGGACAAGGAGGCGAAGAACCTGTCCAACACCTTGTGGTGGGAGCAGTTCCAGGACCCGGTGCTCAACGAGCTGATAAGAAGCGCCTTGCTCGAGAACAAGGACATCAAGATTGCCGCCGCGCGCGTGGAGCAATTCCAGGGACGCTACGGTGAAACCCGTTCGCTGTACTTCCCCCAGATCGGGCTGGGTGCACAGGGTCAGCGCAACCGGGCGCCGCGGGACAACGGTCCGGTTCCCCTGAGTTCGACCGTCGACCCCGTCTACAACAATTACCAGGCCCTGCTCAGCGTCAATTGGGAACTGGACATCTGGGGGCGCCTGCGCCGCCTCAACGAATCTGCCCGCGCCGATCTGCTGGCGTCCGAGGAAGGCCGACGCAGCGTGATCCTCAGCCTGGTGGCCTCCGTGGCCACCAGTTACGTGACGCTGCGCGACCTGGACCGGGAACTGGAGATCGCTCGCACCACCGCCAAGGTGCGGGGTGATTCCTTCGAAATCTTCAAGCTGCGCTTCGGCGCCGGAACCATCTCCGAGATGGAGTTGGCGCAGAACCAGTCCGAGTACCAACGGACCCTGGCGTCGGTGGCGCAGTTCGAGCCCCTGGTTGCGCAACAGGAAAACCTGCTTGCGGTGCTGCTTGGACGCAATCCCGGCCCGATCCTGCGCGGTCGCGACCTGGCACACCTGACGCTGCCGGCGGTGCCGGCCGGCTTGCCCTCGGACTTGCTGGAGCGCCGGCCCGATCTGCGCCAGGCCGAACTGAACCTGATTTCGGCAAATGCGCAGATCGGCGCCGCCAAGGCGCAGTATTTCCCGACCATTTCCCTGACCGGGCTGTTGGGGTCGGTGAGCAACCAGTTGTCGAACCTGTTCACCGGCCCCGCCGCGACCTGGTCCTACGGCGTCGCAGCGGACATGCCGATCTTTACCGGCGGCGCCATCGCCGGGCAGGTCCAACAGGCCGAAGCGTTCCAGCAGGAAGCGCTGCTGAGCTATCAGAAAGCCATTCAATCGGCGTTCAGCGACGTGGAGAACGCACTGGTCGCCTCCAGCAAATCCCGCGAGCAAATGGCCTTCCAGGCCAGCCAGGTCGAGGCGCTGCGCACCTACGCCCACTATGCGCGACTGCGCTATGACAACGGCTATACCAGCTACATCGAAGTGCTGGACGCCGAGCGCAGCCTGTTCGACGCCGAGCTGAACTACACCCGCACCCGCGGCTCGGTGTTCACCTCGATGATCGATCTGTACAAGGCCACCGGCGGCGGCTGGGTGACCGGGGCGGACCAACTGACCGCCGCTGACACCCGCGCCGCGCAGCCATGAAAAGGCAGCGACCGACTGATTGAAATCCTCCTGTTCTCCAGCCGCCCATTGCACGGGACAGGTCGCAAGCGCGCAGTCGCTAAGTGCCCTGTCAAAAGGGTTCAGGGATGTGCCGGAACGGGTAATCCGGTTCGCGATAGCCACCGGGTTTCTGTCGTTTGGGCAGTTTGACCTTCTCCCGTGGCACGTCCTTGTAGGGAATGCGGCTCAACAGGTCGGAAATGATGTTCAGGCGCGTGCGCCGCTTGTCGTTGGAATTGGCTACCAGCCAGGGCGCGTACTCCGTGTCGGTGGCCTTGAACATCTGGTCACGCGCCCGGGAATAGTCATACCAGCGGCTGTAGGATTTGAGGTCCATCGGCGACAGCTTCCAGATTTTCCGGCCGTCCTCGATGCGGGCTTCGAGTCGCCGGGTCTGCTCCTGCGGGCTGACCTCCAGCCAGTACTTGAGCAGGATGACCCCCGAATCGACAATCGCGCGCTCGACCAGGGGCAAGGACTTGAGGAATTTGTCCGCCTGCTTTTCGGTGCAGAAACCCATGACCCGCTCGACCCCGGCGCGGTTGTACCAGCTGCGGTCGAAGATCACGATTTCGCCCGCCGCCGGCAGGTGTGGCAGGTAACGCTGTGAGTACATCTGGCTTTTTTCACGGTCGGTTGGCGCAGGCAGCGCCACCACGCGAAACACCCGCGGACTGACCCGCTCGGTGATCGCCTTGATCGTCCCACCCTTGCCTGCACCGTCACGGCCTTCAAAGATGACACAGACCTTGAGGCCCTCCTGCTTCACCCATTCCTGCAACTTGACCAGTTCCACATGCAGGCGGCGCAGCTCGCCGAGATAGTCCTTGTTTTTCAGCTTGGGGCTGTCAGCGGAGTCGGCGTTGAGCGAACGCTTGTTCTTTGCTTTTGCCATGACCGGGCCTCACGAGATTGAAGTGTTGGATTATCGATGCAAACCCCGATGTCGCCCCCGGAATCAGTGTAGATCCAAACCGTTTGACCGCCATGGTCCATGGCATGTTTTGAGGGGGTTGGCATAAAGGACGGCGGTCCGGCGTTTCACTGAACAATCGATTGTCCATTCGGTTGAACAGTCATTTAGCAGCTACAGTTTCACTGCCTCTGCCAACCACGCTCATCGCAGTTTTCGCCGTTTATTCTTTCTGAGGGATATTCGAATGCCGAAACTCATTTTGGGACACACCACCGATACTTCCGCCAAGGTCTGGGTCAGAGCATCCGATCGCTGGCCGGTCGCCTTTCTTCAATTGATCAACCCGGTCAACAACAAAAAACTCCAGGAAGTGCCCTTGCTCACGCTGGCGTCCGAGTTCTACACCGCCGTTCATGAGTTCACAGGCCTGGCGGCGGACACGGATTACAAGGTCAAAGTGGCGTTTGGCAAACAGAAGGACTCCCCCGCCGATGCCCGCGTCCGGGATGCCTATGCGGAGGGTCGATTCAAGACCTTCCCGAAAACCGCCAGACAGCCGTTCTCGTTCCTGCTGGGGTCCTGCAACCTGCACTCGCTCGGCATCCTTGAGCGGCCCGACCAGTCCTGGCTGACGATTTCCAGGGTCGCGGCGAAAACCCAGGCGCGATTCATGATGCATGCCGGCGACCAGATCTATGCCGACATCCCCTTCAAGCCCGACGCCAGCCTTGAACATTACCGGGACAAATACCTCGACGCCTGGGACGACTGCATCCCGGCCAAGCGGGTACTGACCGAGTTGCCGCACTACATGATTCTGGATGATCACGAGATCACCAACAATTACGAAAACGGCAGCAGCGAACTGGGCGGGACCCTGGCGCGCATGGCCCTCAAGGCCTATTGGGAGTTCCAGCACTCGCACAACCCACCCACATTGGGAGCACCGGACCAGTATTACTACGCTTTCAGCTATGGCGATGTGCAGTTCTTCGTGCTGGACACGCGCACTTCACGCATTTCGGCACTGAACCAGATGATCGACGACAAGCAACTGCAACGTCTGCTCGCCTGGATGACCCAGTACAGAAGCAACACCAAGTTCATCGTCACCAGCGTTCCTTTCGTAGGGGAAGTGAAGAATCCGAAGAAGGACAAATGGTGCGACCCGGTCTACACGGTGCAACGGGAAAGAATCCTCGAACACATCCTGAAAAACGGCATCGGCAACGTGGTATTCCTGACGGGCGACATGCACACCGCGTATTGCGCCGACATGGAAATATCGGACAACGCGGGCAACAAAACCGTTATCCACGAACTGATGTCCAGCCCGATCAACCAGTTCACACCCGATTGGCCGCAGGATGCCTACTACTCGCCTCCCACACCAAGGAGCGGCAATGGATTTCAATACAAGTCGACCATCCGGAAAAACACCTACTACGGGGCCCATTCGAACGTGATGAGCATTACTGTCACCAACGGGCAGTCCATTGAATTCAGCATTTTCAGAACCACAACGGATCTGACCAAGCCAGCGTTCAAGGGCAAGGTTTGAACCTGACTGAAGCGCAGACCACAACCGCCTCGGGAAGGCTCGACCATGCACAGAACCCTGTTGGTCGCTGTGTTACTCCTCAACGCCTGCACCTACGTTCCAGAGCACAAGGGTTTACAAGTATCGGACCGGCATGACTTGCAGGAGCCGAAGATCCAGTACCTGGGGGTTGGCGGCTGGCTGCTGCACTGGAAAGGTGAAGGCCTGTTGTTGGCCCCTTCCTTCAGCAACCCGGCGACCTTGGGCATCGTTGGCCTGCCGCCTCTTACGGTCGAGTCCGACCGGCAGAAGGTCGACCTGAACATGCCGGATGCCCGCGATGTGACCCTGCTGCTGGTCGGCCACGCCCATTACGATCACCTGCTGGACGTCGAGCGCGTGGTGCGTCTGCATGCGCCAAAAGCAGTGGTTTACGGATCGGAGACTGTCCGGCACCTGTTGCACGCCTACAAGCCCGCACCGGCCACGGTCGTTCCTGGTCGCGCGCAAATCAGCGACCACAAGGATCCGCGATGGCGTGGCACCTGGTTTTACTCAACCGGGCAGCAACTGCGGGACGGCGAGCCAGCTTCCAGCGTCGCGGGCGGGCGTCCGAGCGGGAAGATCCGGGCGATGCCGGTAGACAGCATGCATGCGCCGCACCTGTTGGGCATCAACTTCCTGCCCGGGGCCTATGACAGCGATCTGACAGAAGTGCCTACGTCCATCTTCGACTGGAAGAACGGCCACAAGACCCTGGCCTGGGTAATCGACCTGCTCGATGACAACGGCCAACCCGCTTACCGCATTCATTATCAGGACAGCGCTGCCGATCCGCCCTGGGGTTTCCCGCCGGTGATTGCCGACAGTAAAGGTTTCGACCTGGAAATTCTCTGCGCCGCGAGCTGGGAAGAAGTCGAGTACTACCCCACCGGCCTGCTGCGAGTGACCCGACCGAAAAAGGTTCTGGTCGGGCACTGGGAGAATTTCTTCGGCAACGACCTGCGGCAACCAGCCCGGACCATCCCCCTGCAGGATTACAAGGGTCTGATCGAGCGCCTGAACGGCTACGAGTATGAGGTGCCGGAGCCTTTGTCCGAGGTGTCCCTGCTACCGCGCCCGTGAGCCCTTTGTGCCGACTGGCCGGGGATAGCGCAGACGATCACTTTGCAATCGCTCGCCTCGTCTCGGCAGGTTCGGCGCGCGATGCGCGGATGCGATCCACCAGGAACTGCGCGTCCTTGGCCACCCCGGAAAAACGCCCGGAACCCCAGGTGTACAGCCACGGCAACCCCAGAAAGTACAGGCCGGGCTGGGCCGTGACACCGCGCTGGTGGGCGGGATGACCACGACCGTTGAAGACCGGGGCTTCCAGCCAGGTGAAATCCGGGCTGAAGCCGATGCACCAGATGATGCTGGTAATGCCTTCCTGCTCAAGATCCAGTTCGTCGCACGCCTGCTCCGGGGTCCAGACCGGCTGGTAACGCTCACCGGGTGGCGCATCGATCGCGTGCTGCTCGATGTACTGGTCAATCGAAGCGTTGATGCGGTTGTACACGGCATCGGCGCTGTCCAGGCTCTGCGCCAGGTTGTTGGCGAATTGCAGGCGCGTACCCTGCAACCCGTCCAGGCGACCGAACAGCCGCATGCCTTCGCGGGCGAAGTGGCGCAGATCAATGTCTCGCCCGCCGTCGCGGCCCGTGACGTAGTGGTTGGTGTTGTCGCGCACGCCTTCACGCAGGGGGTGGGTGTCGACGCCGATGTCGTAGTAGCCCATCTGCGCCAACCAGTCGACCACGTCCTTGCCCCGGTAGAAACGCGCGCAACGCGGTGCATCGCCCACCGCCAGGTAGACCTTGCGCCCGGCCAGGTGCAAGTCCTCGGCAATTTGCGCACCGGATTGCCCGGAGCCGACCACCAGCACATTCCCGGCGGGCAACGCCTGGGGATTGCGGTACTGCTCGGAATGGATCTGGTTGACCTCCGCCGGCAAACGCTCCGCCAGGCGTGGAATGATCGGTGTGTGGTAACCGCCGGACGCCACGATCACCTGGTCGGCGCTGAACTCGCCCTGTGAGGTGTGTACCTGGAAGCCGCCCTCGGTGCGAGGAATCACCCGCTGCACGGCAACGCCTTCACGTACTGGCGCATTGACCTTTTTGACGAATCCGGCCAGGTATTGGTTGATTTCATCCTTCTTCATGAAACCGTGCGGGTCGGTGCCTTTGAAGTCGTCGTTGTAGCTGTAGCCCGGCAAGGCGCATTGCCAGTTCGGGGTCACCAGGCTGAAGGCGTCCCAGCGCTGGTTACGCCAGGTATGGGTCACGCTGTGCTTTTCCAGGACCAGGTGATCGATGTTCTCGCGTTGCAGGTAATAGCTGGCGGACAACCCGGCCTGACCGCCGCCGACGACGATCACGCTGTAATGCAGGGGTTTGATTGAGGTAAGTGGGCGGGTCATGTGCGGCTCCGGTCATCGGTGATGAAAGGGTGAGAGAAAGATCGATCAGTCAGAATGAGCTCCAGCCCGCACCGATCACCTGGCCGGCGCCTTCGGTACGCATGCTGAGAATCTCCACCTGCCCTTCGCCAGGATCTGGCAGGTAGCTGGCCTGGCCCTTGAGCGAGTTCAAGGTGTCCATGGCCGAACTGCAATAGAACCCCTTGACCTCCCTGACCCGCTCCGAGGCGTTGTTCAACGCACTGTCCAGGCGTTGCAGGAAGTCCGTGAGCGAGTAGCTGGCGCCCTCTTCCAGGTACTGGAAAATCACGGTCGAGGGCGAGTAGCCGGTGGCTTCCCGGCCATTGGGCCAGCGGATCTTGAAATTGACGGCGGGCATGTCAGTGCTCCTGTTGTGCAAGGTTTAAAGGGCTGAGGTCGAGATGGGAGTAGCTGAAGCCGGTGAAGGCCTGCTCACGCAAGTTCCAGAACGGCGCCTGCTGCAGGCCGAGGCGAGTGCGCAATGCGCCGTCGGCGGTGACCTGGCCAATGCGTGCGCAACACACGCCTTCGAAGGCGAATGCGCTCTGCACCTGAGGCCAGTCCCGCTCATCGAGGGTCATCAGGAACCCGTAGCTGGGAAACACCTGCAGCCAGCGAAGCAATTCGGCCGCCGGCGGACGCGGCAGCGCGGACAGGTCGATGGTCGCACCGCAGCCGGTGGCTTCCAGCAGCATCAACAGGCTGCCGAGCACCCCGGCATTGCTGATGTCTTTGGCGGCGTGCAGCAGTCGGGCCTCGGCCAGGCGTGGGAGGACGTCGAGCTTGCTGCGCAGGCGTTCGGCAGGTACGCCTTCGAAGGCTTTCCAATAGGGGCTGTCGGCATGCCAGACGCCGTCGAGGTCCACCGCCATGGCGATGACCTGGCCGGGGGCGACATGCAGGGTCGACAGCAAGGTGTGCGCAATGCCGGTAATGGCCACGGCCAGCGCGCCCGGATGGCCGGAGGCGAGGCTGGTGTGCCCACCGGCCAGCAACAGACCATAGGCGGCGCAGGCGGCGCGAATACCTGCCAGCATCTGCTGCGCGGCTGCGTCGTCGTGATGCCAGTAGGCATTGACCACCGCCGTCGCCCGCCCGCCCATGGCGGTGATATCGCTGACATTGGCCATGACCGCCGACCACCCGGCAAACCACGGCGCCGCCTCGACGAACGCCGGCAACATGCCTTCAATGGCCAGTAGCTGAAAATGCTCGCCACAGGCGATGGCGGCCGTGTCATCGCCCGGCAGCGCGTAGAGCTGCTCTCGGCTCAGCGAGTGCCCGGCAGCTCCGATGGCGGCGGCGGGCTGCTGGATCGCCTGCTTGGCGCGCATCGCCGGGGTATTGCGCAACGTCTCGAGCAGCGTCGACAGATCCACGAACTCAGTCATGTCGGGCCACCTTCAATGCCCGCAGCGACACTTGGCGCGGCATCAACGGATAGCTCGGCAGATCCGCCTGCATCAGGCAATGGGGCTGGCCGAGCAGTTCCAGGGTTTCAAGGGTTTGCCAGCCCAGGCCATGGAAATACCGTTCGTTTTGCGCCTGCACCGTGGCCCGGAACACCTCGCACCCCAGGTCCTTGGCGCGCGACACCGCTTCATTGACCAACGCGGTGCCAATCAGGCTGTGCCGTCGATACGCCGGGGCCACACAGAGCCGACCGCCATACCAGAGGCCCGGCTCCGATTGATAGATGCGCACCGCGCCCACCACCTGATCGGCCATGCCGCAGTTGCCGGCCAGGGCGACGATGGCAATCGCCTGGAAATCGTGGCGGTCCTTGTCCTGCGCCAGGAGCTGTTGCTCATCGGAAAATACCGAGCGACGCAGCGCGTAATAGGCCTGTTTCTCCCAGTGTTCGCTGGCCGGCTTGACCAGCAATTCACCGGCGCGGAACGGTTCAAACGTACTGTCGACCAACGCATAGGCGAGATTTGGCATGGACGTTCTCCGGCTTATTCGTAGCTTTTCAGGGCCGAGCACGCGCCGCACTTGGCGCAACCGGCGTTGATCCGATCAGAGTGCAGGCCGTGGCGGCGCAGGCTCGCGCCGATCTGCGGATACAGGCGGGCCATCATCGCGCTGTCGGGTTTAGGGTGATGGGCCAGCGGCGTTCCGTCGATGGGCACGAATGGCACCACGAACGGGTACACCCCCAGCGCACACAAACGCTCGCTCATCTCGCTGATGGCCGCTTCGCTGTCTCCCAGGCCTGCGAGGATGTAGGTGCTGACCTGACCACGACCGAACACCTCGACCGCAGCGCTGAAGGCTTCGAAATAGCGACTGAGCGGCACCTGGGCCTTGCCGGGCATGATGCGCTGGCGAACGTCGTCGGTGACCGCTTCGAGGTGCATGCCCAGCGACACCACGCCGCTGTCGGCCAGGCGCCGGAACCAGCGGTCGTCGTCCGGTGGCTCGCATTGCGCCTGAATCGGCAGATCGACCGCTGCCGTCACTGCCGCGGCCGACTCACACAGGATCGCCGCGCCACGGTCGGAGGTTTGGGGCGTGCCGGTGGTCATCACCATGTGCTTGACCCCGTCGAGTTCCACTGCGGCTTTTGCCACTTGTGCCAGTTGCTGCGGACGTTTGCGCGCGATGGTCTTGCCCGCCGCCAACGACTGGCCAATCGCACAGAACTGACAGGAGCTGCCGCGATCGTTGAAGCGGATGCAATGTTGCAATACGGTGGTGGCCAATACGTCGCTGCTGTGCAGGGTGGCGATTTTCCAGTAGGGAATGCCGTCCGCCGTACTCAAGCCGTAAAACTTCGGCACACCGGGCATCTGCACCTGCCCGACCTGCAGCCCTTCGCGAAAAATCAGCGCCTGGCGGCCATCGTCAGTCGGCTGTGCTTGATAAGGTGAGTCCTGGGACGCTTGGTTGAGGATCGGCACCATCATCGTCCGCGCACCCAGACTCAGCGCCTTGTGATCCGATGGTCCCGCGCCGCCCTGGCGCGACAGACCGTTGTGCGCGGCGGGCCAGCGCACGCCATGGCATTGCAGCTCCGCCAGCAGTTCATTGGCCTGCATGATCGAACTCCTCGCTGACAACCACCGCCAGGTGCGGGGTGCGCTCATGGACATGCGCGGTGGGCATGCGGTCGATCAACAGGCTGAGCAACTCGGGGCGGCTGTAATGGCCGACCGAATCCATCATCCGCTTGCGTTTGTCGATCAGTGCCAGATCCAGGTCGGCAATCACCACGCCTTCACCGCACCGCAGTGGCTCGGCGAGCAGTTTGCCCTCCGGCGACACAATGGCCGTGAAGCAACCGCCCGAGATCGGACCGGGACCGCAACCGGTGTCCTGCATGATCTGCCCTTGCTGGTCGGCATCCAGCCAGGCCGTGGCGTTGACCACGAAACAACCCGACTCCAGCGCGTGATGTCGGATGGTGACTTCGATCTGCTCGGCAAAAATGTCTCCCACCAGCGAGCCGGGGAACATGGCTGCATGGATTTGTTCACCGTCAGCCATCAGGGCGTAGCGGGCCAACGGGTTGTAGTGTTCCCAGCACGCCAGCGAGCCGATCCGGCCGACGCTGCTGTCGATGGCCCGCAGGCCGGAGCCGTCGCCTTGCCCCCAGACCATGCGTTCGTGGTACGTCGGGGTGATCTTGCGTCGATGCTGGATCAGGCTGCCGTCGGCATCGAAGAGCAATTGGGCGTTGTAGATCGTGCCGCCGTCGCGCTCATTGACGCCGATCGACACGACCATCCCCGCCTGTTTGCAGGCCTCGCCGATGGCCAGGGTCGCGGCCGATGGCACGCTGACGGATTGATCGAGCAGCTTGAGATGCTGCGCGCCCATGGCAAACGCTGGCTGCACGAAGGAAAAGTAGGGGTAGTAAGGCACCACCGTTTCCGGGAACACGGCAAACTGCACGCCTTGCCGGCCCAGGGCGATGATCTGCTGGCAGACCTTGTCCACGGTGCCTTCGCGGCTGTAAAGCACCGGGCTGATCTGTACGGCGGCTGCGCGAATGATGGCCATGATGGGTCCTGAAGTCAGAAGTGTTCGAAAGATTGACGCGGTCCTGTGGGAGCGGACTTGTCCCCTCCCACAGAAGCTGTGCCGTCAGGCCGTCCAGGTGTCGATGATCATTGCGCCTTCACGGCGCATCAGCAGGCGCAGGTCCATCACGTCCAGCGGGTTGATCGGACGGATGCCTTCGATCAGGGCTTTTTCGGTCTGACCGTACAGCGCTTGCAGGGCGAAACGGCAGGCGTAGACCTCACCGCCCTCCTCCATGAACTGCACCAGTTGCTTGTTGACCGCCAGGTGTCCGGGGAAGGCTTCCGCGCCCAGGGTCGGAAAACCACGTTGCACGCCCAGTTGCACGCCTGGCCCGTACAGCAGCACTTTGGTTTCAAAGCCCTTGCGCAGCAGGCGCTTGGCCTGAAGCATGTTGACCAGGCCGATGGAGCCTTCGAACGCGATGGTGTGGAAGGTGATCAGGACTTTCTCGCCCGGTTCGGCTTTGACGTCCTCGAAGACTTTCTCTTCGTAATTGACCAGGAAGTCGCCGTCTTTGTAATGGGGGATATCCACGCTTGGCATAGTGTCGCTCTCCGGTTTCTGGGTAGTGGAACGCCAGCCTGTCTGGCCGCCGTGTTGCAGGAGATAGAGCGAACGCCGTGCCAGGAAATAAAACAGTTTTTTACTTGCAGGCAACTTGTTGAAACTTAAAGAAATACCCTTCTGATCCGGTTTTTCGACAGGCAACTGATGCTTTCGCGTAGTCACGCATTCCCGTAGAAATACGAATATTCGTAGTGCCACAGCACGAGATTTCGTAGTCATGAATGAAGCAGACTCTCTCAGCGGCTGGGCCGACTTGGCCTACTCGTCGCGGCACATGGTGTTCGAGCATTGCGCCGAAGCCATTGCGCTGCTCAATCCATTCGCCGACCGCCTGGGCGACCTTAACGTCGCCGCCTGCAAGCTGCTCGGTTATCCCCGCCAGGAATTGCTCGAACTGCCGGTCAGCAAGCTGTTCGGTCATCAATTGGCCGACCTGATCGTTTTCACCCAGGCGGTGATGGACAAGGGGCGCGGCTGGAGCGACGAGTTGAGTTGCAACTGCAAGAGCGGCGAACGTATCGAGCTGGAGATATCCGCCACCACCTTGCAGATCAGGGGCGAGCAGCAGCTGATTCTGGTGATGCGTGAGCTCAGTCGCGAGAAGTACCAGCGCGATCAGGCCGAAACCGAACGCACCATGCGCGGCGGACTGATCGAGTGGCGCAACATCCTCAACCTGTTCCAGGAAAACGAGCGCGACAATCAGCTGTTGCTCAGTTCCGTGGGCGATGGCATCTACAGCATCAACAGCGAAGGCCTGGCCACCTTCGTCAACCCCGCCTGCGCGCGCATGCTCGGCTGGGAACCACAGGACATGATCGGCAAGAACATCCACCGCATTCATCACCACACCCACACCGATGGCAGCCCTTACCCGGTTGAAGAGTGTCCGATCTACAAAGCCGTGCGCGACGGCGTCATCCACGAGGGGCGTCAGGAAATCTTCTGGCGCCGTGACGGCACATCGTTCCCGGTGGAGTTCACCAGTACGCCGGTGATTTCCGATGGCCGCATCGTCGGTGCCGTGGTGGTCTTCCGTGACATCACCGAGCGGCGCAGTACGGAGAACCAGCTGCAAAGCGCCCTGGAAGAACTCCAGGTGCTCAAGCAGCGCCTTGAGGAACAGAACGCCTATCTGCAGGAAGAGATCCACATCGAGCACAACTTCCGCGAAATCGTGGGCCACAGCGAACCGATCAAGAAGATCATCCGCCAGATCGATGTGGTCGCCCCTACGGATGCCAGCGTGCTGATCAACGGCGAGTCCGGCACCGGCAAGGAATTGATCGCCCGGGCGATTCATCAGGCCAGTCGACGCAACGCCCACCCGCTGATCCGGGTCAACTGCGCGGCGATCCCGGCCGAGCTGTTCGAAAGCGAGTTCTTCGGCCACATCCGGGGCGCCTTTACCGGCGCGGTACGCGACCGGGTCGGGCGCTTCGAACTGGCAGACGGCGGCACGCTGTTTCTCGATGAGATCGGCGAGATCCCCCTGGAACTGCAGAGCAAACTGTTGAGGGTGTTGCAGGAGGGGCAGTTCGAGCGCGTTGGCGAAGAGCGCACGCGCAAAGTCGACGTGAGGATCATTGCCGCGACCAATCGCGATCTGCGCGAAGAGGTCGCCGCCCGGCATTTTCGCGAAGACCTGTATTTTCGCCTCAACGTTTTTCCCATCCAGTCGCCGGCGCTGCGTGAGCGCCTGATGGACATCGGCGCCCTGGCGGCGCACTTCCTCAAGCAGACAGGAAAACGCTTGAACATGCCGGGAAGACGCTTGCGCAACAGCGACATCGAACGCCTGCAACGCTACTCGTGGCCGGGCAATATCCGCGAATTGCAAAATGTCATCGAGCGCGCGCTGATCACCTCGATCGGCGCGGACCTGAACCTGGACCTGCCCGATGAACCGAAAACCGGTTCGCCCGTTGCGCAGCCACCCTCGCCCACGATCATGACGGATGCGCAGATTCGCGACCTCGAACGCAACAACATGCAGGCTGCGTTGAAAGCAGCGGATGGCAAGCTGTTCGGCAAGGGCGGTGCGGCTGAGCTGCTGGGGCTAAAACCCACGACCCTGGCGTCGAGGTTCAAGCGGCTGGAGATCAAGCTGTCGGATTGAGCAGCGCCGGCGTCGTCCATTTCAACATCAAGGGCTGCGCGATCTGCGGCGCCAGCGTCTCCAGGCATTCCCCCAGGGTACGAACGTCAAAGTGTTGCAAGCCCGCCTCGTGCGCACGGTTCGTCCACACCACGGCGTAGCGGTCGAGGATGTCGACCATGGCCTCCCGTGCAAAACCGGGAGAGGCCGCCAGCGCAGCCAGCTCACGGAACGCCTGCTCCACGGCGCCGGGCCACAGCACGATGCCCACCGTGCTCGGGTGCGCACCGTGCTGGTGAATTCGGTGCGCAGTGCCCGCCTGCAGTTTCACCGCCTCGCCCTCCCTGAGCAGGACCTGCCGCTGGCGACCCGTGCGCACCTCCAGCTCGCCCTTGAGCGCCACCACCCACTTGCTCTCTCGTCGATGCATCAACGGCAGGTTATGCCCGTGCAAAGGCAGTTCAAAGCGCATGGCTGTCGCGACCCCGCCGATGCTGGCCTGAGGCACGTCGATCCAGAGCGGATAGCCACCGGGCACCAGCAGCAGCCTTTCTGATTGTTCCATGTCGGTCAATGCCCTCGAATGATCCAGCGTCGCCCGGCTCGGCCAGCGCGCTCGATGTCGATAACCGCCGCTTCAGACCACTGGTGCAGAACCCGCAGATCTGCGCCGTCTGTGTCCGCCATTGAAGCGTGTTGGATTACCCGTCGAGCCGCATCGCCGGATGCTCGCGTAACCGATCGACGACATAGTTGACGAAACTGCGCACACGCATCGAGGCGTTGCGTCTTTCCCGGTAGACCACGTGCACCGGCATCGACGGCGGGTCATAGGCGTGCAGCACCCTGCGTAATCGGCCTGCCTTCAAATAGTCGTACAACGGATAGCTCAGGCAACGGGTGACCCCGGCGCCATTGGCCGCCGCATCGATGGCTGTTTGTAACGTGGCGCAACTCAGGCGCGTGCGTGCCTTGACGATGAAAGGTTCGCCCTGATTCTGAAACGGCCATTGCACGCTGTTCTGGTTGGGCTGCGTGGCGATCAACCGATGGTTGCAAAGGTCTTCGGGAACGTCGGGCTCACCATGCAGCGCAAAGTAATCGGGGCTGGCACAGACAATCGACTGGACATGCCCCACGGGCCGGGCAATCAACGATGAATTGGGCAGGTTCCCCACCAGCACCGCCACGTCCACCCCTTCCTCGTACAGGTTGGCGGAGCGGTCGTGGTAGCGCGCGAAAATACCGACCTCGGGGTACAGATCCATGTAGCCGGTCAGCACCGGCGTCATCACGTAACGGCTGAACAGCAAGGGCAACAACACCGTCAGGTTGCCCTGGGCCTGGACATGCAGGCCTTTGGCAGACGCCTCGGCCTCGTCGACCGCCTTGAGGATGCGTGAAGCATCGGCCATGAACGCCGCCCCGGCTTCGGTGAGGGTGATGCCTCGGGTGCTTCGCAGCAGTAACGTGACGCCCAGTCGCGCCTCCAGCCGGGCGACCGCGCGCATGACCGTCGGCCCGGACACGTTGAGACGCCGTGCCGCCGACGCGAGGCTGGGGCGTTCGGACAGCGCAGTGAACATCAGCATCTCATGGTAGCGATCCATCAGGTTGGGCCTTGTGCACTGGGGATCAGGGCTTCATCACGCTCCAGCCGTTCAACGAGGAAGTCGACGAAGGTCCGAACTTTCGCGGCCACCCGGTTGCTCTTCTGATACACCACATGAATCGGCAACGCTGGCGGTTCGAAGTCTTCGAGGACCAGTTCCAGTTCACCGGCGCCGACACGGCTGGCCACCTGGTAGGACAGCACCCGTGTCAGGCCCCAGCCGCGGCTGGCAATATTGATCGCGGCCTGATTGGCGGTGACGACCAGGCGCGGGTTGAAACGAAAACTCAGGGGGTTGGAATCCTTCATGAACACCCAATCGCTGAGCAAATGGCTGGCAGAAGACATCACGATGTTGGCCGAACTCAAGTCTTCAGGGTGCTTCGGGCGGCCATAGCGCTCGAAATAGGCGGGAGCGGCGCAGATCACCTGGCGCACCTCACCGACCTTGATCGCATTCAGATTGTTCTCTCGCAAATGACCGATGCGGATCGCCACGTCGATGCCTTCATCGGCCATGCTGACCACGCGATCGACGAACATCGCGTTAAGGTGCACCGAGGGGTACTGGTCCAGGTAATCGGCCATCAGCGGGGCAATGTACAACTCGCCGAACAATACCGATGCCGTCACGGTCAGCAGCCCGCAAGGCACCGAGTAGCTGCCGGCGGCGGCCTCTTCGGCTTCGTCGAGTTCGCCCAGGATGCGCCGGCAGTCTTCCAGGTAACGTTGCCCGGCTTCGGTCAGGTGCAGGCTGCGAGTGGTTCGAGACAACAACTGAGTGCCGATCCGTTCTTCCATTGCGGCAATGGCGCGGGTCACGCTCGGTGGCGAAATCCTCAGCGAACGTGCAGCGGCAGCAAACCCCTCTTCCTCTGCAACGGCCATAAAAATCTGCATTTCCTGGAAGCGATCCATGGGCAACCCGATTGTGATTGAGGTTCTGCGGCGCGTACTGAGCAATCTGCCAGTATTGTCGTCGATGGCGACTTTCGCACGCTTGGGGATGAAAGAAGTGCGCTGGGGTAGCGACTTGAACGGGGATGGGGCTGGCCGGAAAACCTTGCGACCAGCCCCGCGACCAGACTCAGGCGTGTTGCAAGCCCACCGCCGTGCGCTGCATGCCGACAAAACGTGGCAACGCTTCGACACGTGCCAGCCAGGCACGGACATTCGGGTAATCGCTCAACGAGACATTGCCCTCCGGCGCGTGGGCCACGTAGGTGTAAGCGGCCACATCGGCAATGGTCGGTTGGTCACCGGCCAGGAATTGGCTTTGGCCCAGCTCCTCTTCCATCACTTTGAGCAAGCCGTGAGAGCGGCCAATCACGTCTTCGGCGTTGTAACCGGCACCAAACACGGTGATCAAGCGCGCGGCGGCTGGCCCCGAGTTGATCTGGCCGGCGGCCACGGAAAGCCAGCGCTGGACCTTGGCCCTGGCGAGCGGATCGCTGGGCAACCACTGGTCGTTGTCATATTTTTCGGCGAGGTAGATCAGGATGGCGTTCGAATCCGCCAGCACGACGCCATCGTCATCAATGACCGGCACCTGACCAAAGCGGTTGAGCGCCAGGAATTCAGGGGTTTTGTGCGCACCCTTCATCAGGTCCACGTCGATCAGTTCGGTGGGCAACCCAAGCAGGGACAGCATCAATTCGACACGGTGAGAGTGGCCGGACAATGGATGACGGTACAGCATGATCGCTTTCTGGGACATGACGGACTCCTTGTTGGCTTTCTGATGGCTCGGCACGGTCGTGACGATGGGGCTATCCTCCGCTCCCTTAACAAACAGCGGAATCACCAGCATTTACAATCCAGCATTTCATTTTCTGGAATGGTGAGTGGGCAGATTTTGAAATGACACCAAACAGCGTGGGAGCGAGCCTGCTCGCGATGGTGGTAGATCAGTCGATACACAGGTGACTGAAATCACGCCATCGCGAGCAGGCTCGCTCCCACAGGGCAGCCAATGGATGCGCTTCAAATATCCAGGATCAGCGTTTCGCTACCCTCTGCCGGCACCGAGCAGCAGATCAACACTTCATCCGCCGCCAACCCTTGCTCCGGCGTATTCAGATAATGCACCTGGCCGCTGCTCAACTTCGTCTTGCAGGTGCCGCAAGAGCCGCCGCGACAGCTGAACTCCGGACTCAGGCCGCGTGCCTCCGCCAGTTCCAGCAGGGTCCCGGCGCCGGGTTCCCAGCGGGCTTCCTTGCCCGAGGTGGCGAACAGCACTTTCACCGCCTCGGTGGCCATGGGCACCTGCGGCGTTGCGGGGACACTGACTTCGGCGTCACGAACCAGCGTGGACGGGCCGAAGGTTTCCGCATGAATGCGATCGTCGGGGATGCGCAACCTGCGCAGGCCGTCGTACAGCGCCTGGGTGAAACTGCCCGGGCCGCACAGGTAGAAGTCATAGTCATCGAGCGGCAGCAGGGCCTTGAGCAGGTCGATATCGATCCGGCCCGCCACGTCATAACTGTCCTCGGCACCGGAAGTGGGCGGTTGGCTGACCACGCGCAGGACCTGGACCTGGCCCCCCGCCCGCGCCACCAGCTCATCGATTTCAGCACGGAACGCCAGGTCGGCCACCGAGCGGCTGCTTTGCACCAGCCATGTCGGGCGCATGCGGCTGATGCGTTTGCCCTGGTAAACCACTTCACGCAGCATCGACAACAGCGGCGTGATCCCCACGCCCGCCGCCAGCAGCACCAGGGGCCGGCGTTCGGCAGCCTGGACGGTGAAATGCCCCTGGGGCGCCCTCGCCTCGATCCAGTCGCCGACCTGGATGCGATCATGCAGGTGCGAAGAGATCAGGCCATCGCGCTTGACGCTGATGCGCAGGAATTCATCCGAGGAGGCGCTGGAAACGCTGTAGGTACGAATGGACGGCGCCGGCTGCCCGTCCAGCGAGAGCCGTATCGGCAAGTGTTGCCCCGGCTCGAACCCTGGCAGGCCAAGCCCGTCATCGGGTTCCAGGTAGAACGAGCGAATGCTGCGGCTTTCATCGACGACGCGCGCCACCCGCAGGGGCCGCCAGTGGTTGCGCAGGGATTCAGCGCGCAAGCGCTCGGCCGCCTGCTCCCAGCTGCCGGTCATCAACGAATTGGGCGACTCGCCTTCGTCCTCGTCCACCCAACGCAGCGGGATTGCCGCCTGGCGGTAAACAATGCGTTGCGGCTTGAAACGCCACAGGCGTTCGGCGCCCTGGAACGCGGCAATCTCGGGATCGTCCAGCAGCACCTCGGCGCTACCGCTCATTTGCAGCAGGTCACCGCTCTGGAAATCGATGAACAGCAGCCCGGCGCGGGGGTTGAGCAGGATGTTGCCCAAGGTGTTGAAAAACAGGTTGCCGGAGAAATCCGGGATGGTCAGTGTGCCGTCCGCGTCCATCCGCACAAAACCGGGCTTGCCGCCGCGATGGGAGGCATCGACCTGATTGTGGCCATCGCGCTCGACGTAGGTGGCGACATAAAACGAATCGGCGCCGGTGATCATGCGCTGTACCTGCGAATCCGCCAGGGTCAGTTCAAGCAAGGTGTCGGCGACGTCGTCGACGAAACCATACTGACGCAGGTTGATGTAGCGCGGGCAATTGCCGTAGGCCTGGGTAACCTCGATTTCGATGCCTTCACTCCGCTCGCGTAGTACGTTGCCATTCATGCGGTTGCGCCGGCGGGTGTGCAACTCGATACCGAGCATGCCAATGGCATCGCCGGCCTTCATCCCCGCCTCGGCCGGGTCGTTGGGTTGTGGCTGCAGATCGATGTGCAGGATTTGCGGCGTCGGGGAACGCATGAAGCCGGGCTCGCCGGTGCGAAGGGTGGCCCAGACATCGCCCTGCCGATCCACGGCGCCCAGCACCACGAAAGGCAGCTGGTGGTAGAACTCGCGGTGTTGATCCGGCATCCAGGTACGGGACAGTTGCCGCTCGCCGACCCCCACCATCATGTCGACGGCGCCCACGGTGCGTTGCAAAGTCAGCTCACCCTCGTGCCAGGGGGAGGATGGTGCTTTCGAGACTTCGTCCATAGCGGCTCTCCTCGCGCCCGCAGCGTCAACCATCACGTCAGCGGCCAGGGTGATGAGTGCCCCCTCCTGGGCGGAGGGGACTGGGTGAGCGCTCATCTTCACCTTGAAGTGTCTGCGGCGGAATGGGCATGAATTGCAATCCACTATTTCAGGAAATGAAATGGTGTCAGCCGCAGGTGAAACAGGGTCAAGCCAGCAGGTCGTTGATCCACCGGGTCTGCTGGCGTATCTCCTGCACTTTTTCCTCAGGCACAACTTGCCGCGCGCGCTGGAATTGCACCAGCGTCCGCTGTTTCTCGCGCAACAGGCGTTGCCACTTGTCAAGGAACGCCGGGCTGCGAACCTGCAGCTGTACTGGGCCGAAGTACAGTTGCTCGGCGGTGTAGTGCACCGGCTCGCCGCGTTCGGCCACGATGATTTCGTAGTCGAAGCGGTTTTCCCGCAGCACTTCCTCGAACAGGATGCGGTAGCCATGGCTCATCAGCCATTGGCGCAGGGGTTGCTCCCCGCCATTGGGCTGCAGGATCAGACGCTCCACACCACTGAGGCAGGCCTTGCCGCTGTCGAGGATGTCGCGGATCGTTTCACCGCCCATGCCGCAGAGGGTGATGACGGTGATGGCATCCGCCGGCTCGATCGCCGCCAGGCCATCGGCCAGGCGCACGCTGATCCACGGCTCCAGATCGCTCTCGCGCACGGTGCGTTCGGCGGCACGAAACGGCGTCAAGGCCACTTCGCCGGCCACCGCCGCCGTGATGGCGCCACGGCGCATCAGCGCCACCGGCAGGTAACCGTGATCCGAGCCGATATCGGCCAGGCGTGCACCCGCCGGCACATGTGCGGCCACACGCTCCAGGCGCCTGGATAAAGTCTGTTGCTTCAACGACCACCCTCTTAAAGACGAACGACTGGCTCCCTCGGCCAGGCAGGGCCGCGATTCTGTCCGGCATCGCGGCGCAATTCAAATCCAAACGATCAGGCGCATCGCCCAACGGGGCGCGTCTTATTGACTGCAAAGGGTCTTTATAACCCCGCATCCCTGCTGTCATAAAGACTGCATCCGGGCTGAAACCCTTGTTTTACGGGGCCCTGGCATCTGGCCCACATCTTGAATAATCGGGTTCGGACTTAACACCAACTCATGTTCATTCAGGATAAATAGCGATGAGTAACGATTTCGAAGGACGTCTGGCGGTTGTCACCGGTGCCAGCTCCGGTATCGGTCTGGCCGTCACGGCCCGACTTCTTGCACAGGGTGCCAGGGTTCTGGCCATGTCGCGGAAAATGGGTGGGCTGGAAGAACTGGCTCGACACTTTGCCGGGCAATTGACCTGGGTGTCTGGCGATGTCACGAAGGCACAAGACCTGGAACAACTGGCACAACACGCTTTGCGCCTGGGCCCGGTGCATTATCTGGTGCCGAATGCCGGCATCGCCGAGCTGGCCGACTGCCTCGACCTGCAAGCCTTCGATCGGCAGTGGGCCGTCAACGGTGCCGGCGCGCTGAATACCTTGGCCCACCTGCGCGGGAACCTGGCCAACCCGGCATCGGTGGTGTTCATCACCACGTTCCTGACCGGGGTGACCTTCCCAGGCCTGGCCGCCTACATTGCGTCCAAGGCCGCCCTGCAGGCGCATGCCCGCACACTGGCCGTCGAGTTGGCGCCCCAGGGAATCCGCATCAACATGGTGTCCCCGGGCCCGACCGCTACACCGATCTGGTCGACTCTGGGGCTCAATCATCAGGACCTGGCCAATGTCGCCACTCAGGTGAACAAGCGCCTTATCGGCGGTGAGTTCCTCGAAGCCGGTGCGGTGGCCGACGTTGTCCTGTTCCAGCTGAGCAACGGCGCCAGAAGTGTGTATGGCCAGGATTGGGTCGTCGACAGAGGCTACACCGTCCGCTGACATCCCGCAGGAGCGGGCTCGCTCGCGATGGGCGCCGACGAAAGCGTTGGCTGCCCGGGCGTTTTTTCGTGAGCAGGCTCGCTCCCATGAGCGGCTGCGCTGGATCTGCAGGAGCGAACAAGCTCGCGTCTGCAGAGGGGCGGTCAGGTCATTCGGGCAATTGCTGCTCAATCACCCCGTACCAGCCCATGCCGGGATAGGTCTCAAAGCCAGGCGTGAGTGAGTAGCCCTGCAGGGCGTTATTGGGTTGTACGCTGTAGCCAGAGGCCTGGCCCGCTTTGGTCGTCAGGGCAATGCGTTGCCCGAGCGAGGCCTGAGGATTGGAGCTGGCCAGGATGTTATTGCTGGCATCGACCATCATGACGCAACTGCGCGAACGTTCTTCCTCGGTCAATCGCACGCCGTTGATGATGGACCTGGCCTGGTTCTCCCAGTCGAAGAAAATGCCGATCACACCCATCACCGGACCTTGGGCATTGCTGCGCACTGCCGCGCTGAAGGCGCAGGTTTGTGCACTATTGAGCAACGGTTCGACGCAGACATTGCCGGCATGATACTGGTCGCTGCGGGTGTGTTGCAGCGCCATCCGGAACCAGGGCGCGTCGCTGACATTGGCGCCGACGGTCTTGCCATAAACACTGGAGCGGCCGGTGGCAATGACACGGCCACGGGTGTCCGCAAGCCAGATATCCAGATAGACCGTGTAGCTGTCGAGAATGATGCCCAGGCGTTCACAGGCGTAGGCGCAGGCCTGTTCGTCGGCAGACTTGAGGGCATCGACCAGCGAGGCATCGGTCGCCCACCAGCGGACATCGCAGGTCCGCTCGTAGAGGTTGCGATCCATGATTTCGATCATGTTCAGCGACAGATCGGCCAAGCGCTGTCCGCGCACGTCAAAGCACATGCCCTCCCCCAGTGCGGTCAACTCATTGACGGATGCCTGGAGGTCTTCGGTCATGGTGCCGGCGATCCTCGAAATACGCTCGGAGATCACCTTGACCTCTTCAGCCACCACGGCAAACCCCTGGCCGGCCTTGCCTGCGTGGGCGGCCTCGATCAAGGCATTGATTGCAAGCAGGCGGGTCTGGCGAGTGATCATCTGGATATCGCTGATGCCACGGTTTGCCAACGCTTCGACTTCCCGCGACAACGTGACAATTCGTTCTGGTTCGATCATTTTCTTTGTGCTTCAAAGAGGTGTTGGTCGGCGGCAGCCTTATCAAGTCGAAGCTTTGGATGAGCCGTACCCATGCAATGGGATGCACGGCAGACTCAATGATTTTCTAGTTATTCAGCCAGTGTGCACTGGTCTGTTTTTGCGAGATTTCTGTTTTTATGCCGTGCCCATCGCGCTGGTGGCACTGTGAAATCAATGTGCCGACTCTAGTTCAGCTGATTCGATTCAGGCAAGCGCTTGCGAGGCCATGTACCCAGGTTTTTGGTACGAAAGTGCTTCACGCCAAAAAGACCTGCGACAGTACGTCGCACAAACACGCCGAAACACCCGCCCTCAGGGAGATTGCCTTGCCTGTGGCAGCCTGTCGCAAGCTTTGGAAGGCCCCGGAAAACGATAGAATTGAACCTGTATGACCCGCACGAAGGATTGCGCCCCTGCCGGCGTCAATCATCCGCTATGAGCCCCGGGACCGGGCTGATCAGAAAGGCTGTAGAAATGACTGTTTTGTTGACCCGCCGCAAGGTGGTTGCAGGTATCGGTTTACTCGGTCTGGGCCTGCTGACAGGCTGCGACAACAGCGTCCGCCTGTCGTACAAGTACGGCAAGGACCTGAGCGACAAGATTCTGGGGCGCACATTCAAGTTGAAAGACTCGCAAGGCAACCTCACGACGCTTTCGAGTTTCCGCGGCATGATGCCGATGGTGTTCTTCGGCTTCACCCAATGCCCGGCGGTGTGCCCGACCACCCTCGCCCGCGCGGCTCAGATCAAGAAATTGATGGGCAAGGACGGTGACCTGCTGCAAGTCGTCTTCATCACCCTGGACCCCGAACGGGATACCCCGTCAATGCTGGACGCCTACGTCAAGACCTTTGACCCCACCTTTGTCGCGCTTCACGGGACACTGGAAGAAACCGCAGCGACGGCCAAAGAGTTCGACGTGTTCTACGAAAAAGTCCCGAGCGGCTCCACCTACACCATTTCCCACACGGCGACCAGCTACGTTTATGACACCCGAGGCACGCTGCGCCTTGGGTTGTCTCACTCACTTTCGGCACAAGAGTGTACGGAAGACTTACTGACCGTCATGGAGGTCTGCTGATGAACTCGATCACCCTGAAAACCCGCTTCAACGCGCGCGTGGGACAGCTGGTGCTGGGCCTGTCCATGCTCGGCCTGGCGGCTCACGCTTGCGCCCAGACCCAGGTCGAAGACGCCTGGGTTCGCGCCACCGTCGCGGGACAACAATCCACCGGCGCATTCATGACCGTCACGTCGAGCAGCGACGGCAAGCTGATCAGCGCTCAATCGCCAGCGGCCAAAACCGTGCAGATCCATCAGTCGACCATGAAAAACGACGTGATGAGCATGCAAGCCGTGGAATTTGTCCCCTTGCCCGCCGGCAAAGCGGTCGCGTTCAACTCCGACAGCTATCACGTGATGCTGATCGACCTGGTCGCCCAGGTAAAGGAAGGCGACAAGGTGCCGATGGTGCTGACCGTCGAGCACGATGACGGCAAAAAAGAAGTGATCAACATCGAGGCGCCCGTACGCGCGCTGAACATGATGGACCACAGCAAGATGCATTGATCCGTTGCTGGAAGGGAGTGGTGCCCAGCCACCGCTCCCCTCTCCTCCGCCTCGATAAGCCTGCAGCGAACACCCCGAACGGCCCCTGAACTGCAAACAGTTCGCAATCCCCTCCCGCCTTTCCCCTGACGATCTATACTGATCAGGTCTTCTTTCCGGTTTCATGCAACACATCGACACGCGTGCCCTTCGGCACCCGTGCCAATCGCCAACGTTAACAGCCAAGAGTCTGCGTCTTTTTCGGACATGCTCGATCGCTTTGTGGCTGATGGGTCGTGGAGAACACCATGAAATACAAACTTCTTTCAGGCGTTGTTTTGGTCGTCTCGGCAACGGTGGCAATACCGGGTTGGGCTGCGGAAGTGGCATCAGACGGCGCGGATCATGTGGGTGCTGGGGCGGTAGCGGCGGATGGCTCGGATAATGTCGGCGCCAACAAGCTCGCGGCGGACGGTGCGGACAAGGTCGGCGCCAACAAGCTCGCGGCGGACGGCGCTGACAAGGTCGGCGCCAACAAGCTTGCGGCGGACGGTGCAGACAAAGTCGGCGCCAACAAGCTCGCGGCGGACGGCGCTGACAAGGTCGGCGCCAACAAGCTCGCGGCGGACGGTGCGGACAAGGTCGGGGCCAATAAACTTGCAGCTGACGGCGCGGACAAGGTCGGGGCCAACAAGCTCGCGGCGGACGGCGCTGACAAGGTCGGGGCCAACAAGCTCGCGGCGGACGGCGCTGACAAGGTCGGGGCCAACAAGCTCGCGGCGGACGGCGCGGACAAGGTCGGCGCCAACAAGCTCGCGGCGGACGGCGCGGACAAGGTCGGCGCCAACAGACTCGCGGCGGACGGTGCAGACAAAGTCGGCGCCAACAGACTCGCCGCTGACGGTGCAGACAAAGTCGGCGCCAACAGGCTCGCGGCGGATGGTGCAGACAAAGTGGGTGCCAACAGACTCGCCGCTGACGGTGCAGACAAAGTCGGCGCCAACAGACTCGCCGCTGACGGCGCAGACAAAGTGGGTGCCAACAGACTCGCCGCTGACGGTGCAGACAAAGTGGGTGCCAACAGACTCGCCGCTGACGGCGCAGACAAAGTGGGTGCCAACAGACTCGCCGCTGACGGTGCAGACAAAGTGGGGGCCAACAGACTCGCCGCTGACGGCGCCGACAAGGTCGGGGCCAACAGACTCGCCGCTGACGGTGCCGATCACGTCGGCGCGGCTCGTCTCGCGTACTCCCGCAACGGCATAGGTTCGGATCGGGTCGCCTCCGCGCTCATGGACGAAGGCAGCTACACCGACCAGTTCAACGACGCCCAGTAAACGGACGCGCTCCACGCGTCTTTTCGGCCCGAAACCGCCGTCCCGGCGACGGCGGTTTCCCGAGTTTTTGTATCTGTTTGTATATGAACCCTGAACAGATACGCAGACCTCGATTTCAAAGTGTTCAAGCACATATCGGCGATACACCCGAGCGTTTAACTGTGTTCACCGGATAGCAACAGCTACCGACTCACTCAAACCAAACGCACGGAGCATCACCATGATCAATTTCTCGAAAGTTTCCTCCCTCGTTCTCGGCCTGGCACTGGTCGGCGGCCTGAGCCTGTCGAACCTGGCCTCGGCCAACACCGCAAGCTTCGCCTCACACAGCCTGGCCCAACCACTTCTGGTAGAAGGTGGTGCGGACCGTCTGCAGGAACTGCGTGAGCGTGTGGCTGAAGGCGGCTCCGATCGCCTGATCGAACGCCGTGTGGCCGAAGGAGGTGCGGATCGTCTGCAGGAACTGCGTGAGCGTGTGGCTGAAGGCGGTTCCGATCGCCTGATCGAACGCCGCGTGGCCGAAGGAGGTGCGGATCGTCTGCAAGAGCTGCGTGAACGGGTCGCACAGGCCGCCCCGGGCAATGCCGTGCAAAAGGGAGTGATTGTCGCGGAAAACCGGGCGGAATTCGGTTCGAAATATCAGCGCTATTAATGGCGGCCTGACCCGCGACACCTCAAGCCCGGAGATTCCGGGCTTTGTTTTAGCGCTTTAGCGCGCAGACAAGGGAACACAGCTCATGAAAATCGGTTTTCTCGGTTTGGGCAACATGGGGCAGGCGATTGCAACCAACCTGTTGAAAAGCGGCCACGACCTATGGGTGTGGAATCGCTCCCCGCACCCGACACAAAAAATACTTGGGCTTGGCGCGAAGGCTGCCGCGACGGCGGCACAGGTATTCGACACCGATGTGGTGTTCAGCATGCTCGCCGACGATAAGGCCCTGCGTGCAGTGCTGCTCGACTCCGGGTTGCTGGCACGGCTCAACGGTCCGCTGATTCACGTCAACCTGTCCACCATCGCCGTCACCTTCGCCGACGAACTGGCGGCCTTGCATGCAGCGCAAGGCATCGATTACATCGCCGCGCCGGTGTTGGGGGGGCCGGACGTCGCGATGGCGGGCCAGCTCAACATACTGGTCGCCGGGCCGGAAACCGCCATCGATCGTGTCCAGTCGCTGCTCGACCTGATTGCACGCAACACCTGGCGCATGGGCAAAAAAGCCTCGAGCGCCAACGCCATGAAGCTGGCCACCAACCACCTGCAAGACGCGATGGCGCCTGGCCAGGCAGGCATGGATCTCGTCGCTCTGGCGAGGTTGCGCGACGGCGAACGTTGAATCGACGTGCCTCAGATCCCTGGCGGTGCAGGGTCTGGCTGATCCTGCACCCATTGCCAGAACAACTGATAGCCCACCGCCAACACCACCGGTCCGATGAACAGCCCGATGATGCCGCTGGTCACCATGCCGCCGAGTGCGCCGATCAGCACCACGGGCATTGGCACATCGACACCGCGCCCCAACAACAGGGGTTTGAGCACGTTGTCCACCAGACCGGCGACGAAGACATAGATGGCGAAGATGATCGTGGCACTGCTGGCGCCTTCGGTGACGAACACAAAGGCAATCACCGGGATAGTGATCAACGTCACCGGCAATTGCATGATGCCCAGCAACAGCACGGCCAAGGCCAGCAAACCGGCACCGGGAATGCCCTTGAAGACAAACCCGAGGCCCACCAGCAGCATCTGGATGAACGCAATCCCCACCACGCCCAACGCCACGGCACGGATAGTCGCCGTGCACAGCGCAGCGATTTTCGGACCTCTGGCCGGTCCGCTGACCCGCGAGGTAATCAGCACCGCGCTGCGGCTGCCGGCTTCGCCATGGGCCATGATGATCCCGGCGATGATCAAGGCAAAAATGAAGATCAGGAACCCCATGCCAATCCCGGCCAGTTTGCTCAGTACCGTCAGGCTGGCGACCTTGATCTGTGGAAGGTACCTGGCGGCCAGGTCTGGAAGGTTGGTCGAGGCATCCAGCCACACCGCAGACAGCTTCTGACCAATCACCGGCCAACTGGCAACGGCCTCGGCAGGTGGCGGAATGTGCAGATTGTCAGCCTTGATCACTGCCATGGCGCGCTCGACCGAGTCGGCAATCGAGGTGCCCAACAGGTAGACCGGCACCATCAGGATGACAATGGCGATCAGGATGATCAGCGTCGCAATCCGTCCGTCATTGTGCCCCAGGGGCCCTCGCAGGCGTTTTTGCAGCGGGTAAAGGGTGATTGCCAGGATCAGCGCCCACAGCATCAAGTCGCGGAACGGACTGAAGATATCGAAGCAGAACAACACCAGCACCGCGATCAGCCCGGCCCGGATGAAGACATCGAGCAACGTGCGTGTCAGCGTTTTTTCGTCGAAGGACGTCGGCTCCATGGATGTCTCCTTGTCGGTCACGGCAGCGTTGCGCAGTGGTTAGCCCAGCATAGACGCCCGGCCCGTTTTGCGCAGTCTTCGCCCTGCTCCCTCGACACCGCCCTCGCCCCCGCAAACATTGGCGCTTATCATGTCTGCCGAATCCATCCCGGCCCTTTATGAGATAAGCATGACTTTCGATTTTGATCAGGTGTTCGATCGCCACCACACCGGCAGCACCAAGTGGAGTCGCTACCCGGCCGATGTGTTGCCGATGTGGGTCGCCGACATGGATTTCGCCGCGCCGCCGGTGATCATCCAGGCCCTGCAAAAACGCCTGCAACACCCGTTGCTCGGCTACAGCGTGGCCCAGGATGACTTGCGCGACGCCATCGTCGCCGACCTGTGGAACAAGTACCAATGGCGGGTCGAGCCGCAGGAACTGATTTTCCTGCCAGGCGTGGAGTCCGGGTTCAACATGGCGCTGCACGCTCTGGTGCAGGCACAACAGAACGTTGTCGTGCAGGTCCCCAACTATCCGCCGCTGCGCCACGCGCCGACCCATTGGGGGCTGAACAAGGTCGAACTGAGTTTCGACGCCCAGGCCGATGGCACGTACAGCACACCGCTCGAGACCCTGCGTCAGTCATTGGCCGGTGGCGGTGCCCTGCTGCTGAGCAACCCGCACAATCCGCTGGGCAAGGCCTTCCCCCGGGAGGAGCTGCAAGCGGTGGCCGATATCTGCCTGGCACAGGACGCCTGGATCATCTCCGACGAAATCCACGCCGAGTTGTGCTTCGACGGGCGCCGGCACATTCCGACCGCATCCCTGGGGCCGGACATCGCCCGACGCACCATCACCCTGATGTCGGCAAGCAAGGCCTACAACATCGCTGGCCTCAAGACCTCGTTCATGATCATCCAGGACCGTGCCCTGCGCGAACGGGTCAACCATGCCCGTTGTGGCATGGTCGACAGTGTCAACCCGCTGGGCATGGAAGCCACCCGGGTGGCTTATGCCGAGGGCGCGCCGTGGCTGGCCGAGTTGCGGGGCTACCTGCAAGCCAACCGTGATTACCTGGTCGACGCCGTCCGCACGCGCCTGCCGGGCGTCAGCATGAACGTGCCGCAGAGCACCTACCTGGCCTGGCTCGATTGCACGGCGCTGGGGCTGGAGAACCCACAGCGGTTCTTCCTCGAACAGGCCAAGGTCGGCTTGAGCCCTGGACTGGACTTCGGCGATGACCATCAACAGTTCGTGCGCCTCAACTTCGGCTGCCCGCGCGCATTGCTCGAGGAAGGCATTGCGCGGATGGAACGCAGCCTGATCGAACGCCAGCGCTGACAGGACAGCAAACACCCTCTGTGGGAGCGAGCCCGCTCGCGATGGTGGCGCGTCAGTCGACTCAATAGAGGCCGACAGGCCCGCCATCACCGCCAAGCCAGTCTCGCGCCCACCGTGCATTGGTCGATGCCGACCCGTCATCAATCCAACCGAACTCAACGCAAAAGAGCCGGGTCCACCCTTTGACTCTTCCACCTTGAGAACGGAGATTTACGATGACCGACTATCCCAAACCGCCCTTCAGGAAACAGGCCCAGCCGGTCCCCGGCAGCCAGAAGAAGATGGACCCGTACCCCGATTGCGGCGAACAAAGCTATAAAGGCTCGGGGCGCCTGCAGGGCAAGATCGCACTGATCACCGGTGCCGACAGTGGTATCGGTCGCGCCGTCGCCATCGCCTTCGCCCGTGAAGGCGCGGACGTCGCGATTGCCTACCTCAATGAACACGAAGACGCGCAGGAAACCGCACGCTGGGTCGAACAGGCCGGGCGCCAGAGCCTGCTGCTGCCCGGGGACATCGCGCAAAAGGCCCAGTGCCAGGCCCTCGTCGACAAGACCGTCGAGCGTTTTGGCCGCATCGACGTCCTCGTCAACAACGCCGCGTACCAGATGACCCATGAAAACTTCGAGGACATTCCCGACGAAGAATGGGTGATGACCTTCGACGTCAATATCACCGCCATTTTCCGCATCTGCCAGGCCGCGTTGAAACACATGAAGCCCGGCAGCTCGATCATCAACACCAGCTCGGTGAATTCGGACATGCCCAAGCCGACCCTGCTGCCCTACGCCACCACCAAGGGCGCGATCGCCAACTTCACCGCCGGGCTGGGGCAGATGCTCGGCGAGAAAAACATCCGGGTGAACTGCGTGGCGCCGGGGCCGATCTGGACGCCGCTGATCGTCTCGACCATGACGGATGAGGAAGTGCAGAACTTCGGCGGGCAAACCCCGTTGGGGCGACCGGGTCAACCGGTCGAGGTGGCACCGATCTACGTGCTGCTGGCGTCGGACGAGGCCAGCTACATCACCGGTCAACGTTACGGCATCACGGGTGGCAAGCCAATGCTGTAACCCACCGTGCCGCTGCGGGTTTCCGGCAGCGGCACCCTCGCCGAGAAAAACTGAACCCCTGACAAATCCTGCCCCTCAATAGCTTTAAGGGCCCCAACGCGGGCCGCTCCCCTTCAGGAGGTTGTCATGTCCGCCCCCCTCGTCAAACTGTTTACCCAGCCGAATTTCGCCTGGACGGATATCCGCAAGGAGGAAGAAGCGCATCCGCGCCACTACCTCGCTCATCTGTTGTTGCTCGCCCTGATCCCCGCCGTGTGCCTGTTCATTGGCACAACCTACGTCGGCTGGAGCCTGGCCGAGAATGAAACGGTGAAACTCAGCAGCGCCAGCGCGCTGCAACTATGCGTGCTGCTGTACGTGACCATCGTCGCCGGCGTGGCGCTGATGGGGCTGTTCATCCGCTGGATGTCGCGTACGTTCGAGGCACGTCCCACACTCAACCAGTGCATCGGGTTTGCCGCCTACACCGTGACCCCGTTCTTCATCGCGGGTTTTGCCGGCCTTTACCCGAGCCGCTGGCTCGCAATTATCGTGCTGGGCGCCGCCTCGGTGTACTCGACCTTTCTGTTGTTCGTCGGGCTGCCGACCTTCATGCATGAGCGCAAGGAACAGGGGCTGTTGAACGCTGCCTGTGTCTGGGGTGTCGGCCTGCTGGTGCTGGTGACCATCCTGGTCGAAATGATCCTCGTGTGGTTCAACGTCCTGTCGCCGGAGTATCTGCGCGCGACAGTGGGTTAAGCCTCCGATCCCGGCCTCGGGCGAGTACAGCGCATGAGCTTCATTCACTGGGTGGCGGTGCTCGGGGCGGTGCTGTTGACGTTGGCGTTGACCTCGTCATACTTGCGCTGGATGCCGGTGACCACATCGGCGGTGTGCCTGGTGCTGGGTGTCGCCATCGGACCGGCGGCGCTCGGGTTTCTGCGGCTGGACCTGGACGACGCCAGCACCTGGATGGAGCACCTGACGGAAGTCGCGGTGCTCTTTTCTTTGTTTGTCTGCGGTTTGAAGCTGCGTTCCCCCTTCAGGAACAAGAACTGGCGCATTGCTGTCAGCCTGGCCGGCCCAGTGATGCTGTTGACCATCGCCAGCACAGGGTTGCTGCTGCATTACGGCTTTGAACTGCCCTGGGGCGTTGCGGTGCTGATGGGCTCGATCCTGGCACCCACCGACCCGGTGCTCGCCGCGCTGGTGCAGGTCAACGACGCGCGGGATGACGACAGCGTGCGCTTCGGGCTCTCCGGAGAAGCCGGTCTCAATGACGGCATCGCTTTCCCGTTCGTGATCCTCGGTCTATTGCTGATGCGCCAGGACGACAACCCCGGCTTTCTTGGCGACTGGGCGCTGCAAAGCGTACTGTGGGCGGTTCCCGCCGGTCTGCTGATCGGTTACGGCATGGGGCGCGGGATCGGTCGCCTGACCCTGGCGCTACGGATCAGGAACGAGGACAGCACCCTCTCACCCAACGACTACCTGGCCCTCGCCTTGATCGCCCTGGCGTACGTCGGCGCCGAGGCGCTGCATGGCTACGGCTTTCTGTCGGTGTTTGCCGCCGGCCTTGGTCTGCGCCATGAGGAGGTCAACTCCACTGGCGACGATGAGCTGCCCGCCGAGCATCTGGTTCAGCCGGTGGTCGGCCACCAGAACGTGGAACCGCAACACGCGGTGCACGGTGATACCCGGCGCATGGAAGACAGTCAGGTGGCTGCGGGCATCATGATGGGTGACATGCTCGCTTTCGGCGGTCTGGTGGAGCGGGCCATGGAGGTGTTCCTGGTCACCTTGCTCGGCGTCGTGCTGATTGCACACTGGGATTGGCGCGCACTGTGGATCGGCGCCGCACTGTTTTGCCTGATAAGGCCATTGAGCGTCGCCGCCCTGCCCTGGCGTCGCCTGCTGAACGGTCGTCAGCGCCTGTTGATCGGCTGGTTCGGCATTCGCGGCATCGGCAGCCTGTACTACCTGTTTTATGCCTTGAACCATGGCTTGGCGCCTTCGATTGCCGCGCTTTGCACCGACCTGACCTTGTCGGTGGTCGCGCTGAGTATCCTGATCCATGGTTTCAGCACGCAACCGCTGCTGGCGTGGTATGAACGGCGCAAAGAGCAAATTCCTTGATTGGATGCCTGCAACTTTCTGTCAGGAATTATCCAATTTTCATGTTCATAAAATTGAAATCCTGGCGCGGCCTGACGGGTCACAAGCTTAACCCACACAATCAAGGTGCCGGTCATGATCCAGTATTCCACCCGCGATGAAATCAAGGCCTGCCGGGCCTTTGCCCTGGAGCGCAACCACCAGATGTTCGAAGAAGCCCAGGCGCTGAGTCGCAACGCCTTCGACTTGCTGGAAGCCGGCGATCTGGATGGGGAGCTGTTCGATCGCTATCAGGCGTTGCGCAGGAAAGCCGACCTGAAGTTCGCCGAAGCCATCGAACATTTGCGCGTGCTCAACGAGAACTTCCCTCCGATCCACCAGGCGGCCAGCGTGCCTCGCGAAGTGATCCGGCACGAATCCATCGCCTGAATTCCCGAACGCCTGCAGGAGCAAGCTGGCGCCTGCAGGCGTTCGGGTGTTTTCGGGATCATGCGCCGGGGTTGGTAACCTGGATGTATACCGCGTAACTCCCCAGCAATACCCAGAATGTGGCGAAAATCCAGGGCGTACGCACCGAGAACAGCAACGACTTGCGGTAACCCTTGTGGGACGACTCCATCTCGCTGAACAGCGGCGACTCATCATAAGCCAGGCCCATCAGCGGTTCGCTGCGCAGCAACTCACTCTGTTTGTAATGCCAGTGATCGATGATGTCATAGGCCGCGCGAATGCCTGGCCAGGCATTGAGTGAACTCAGCCCCCCCAAGAGCGCCAGGAACGGCGGGACTACCAGGGTGAACAGCTTGCCCCATTCGGGGTTGAGATTGGCCATGCACGAAGCAAACGCAATCACCAGAAACGACTGCGCCGCCAGGTAGGCATCGGTGCGATTGGCCAGGATGCTGGTTTCGTACTGGATTTCCCTGCGATAGAAATCCAGCCGTTCCTTGGGTGAGCCGAACATCTTCGCATTGTGTTCGGTCAACGCTTCTTCAGCAGTGGGTTGCGTCAGTATTCTCGGCATAGGGTGTCACGCGCTGGAGGCAAACCGTTTAGAAGATGCGCCCTCCCACAAGTTCAGCTCGATCCCGGGTGATCATTTCAGGGTGGCGGCAATGATCTCGACCAGGTTGAGTTGAGTGAACGGCTTGGACAGGCGCGGCAACTTGAGCGCAAAACCTTCCAGCCGTTCGGCGTAGCCGGTGGCGAGGATGATCGGCAGGTTCGGTCTGATCGAACGGATGGCGTGCGCAAGCTGTGCACCATTCATTTGCGGCATGGCCATGTCGGTAATGACCAGGTCAATGCCCTTCTCGTTGTCGAATACTTCCAGCGCCTGGGCCCCGGACACCGCGCTGAGCACCCGATGCCCCAGGTCCTCAAGCAACAGACAGGTACTGGTCAGGACCAGACTGTCGTCGTCCACCACCAGTACGCACAGACGGGACACCCCCGGTATCGCTTCTTCCTGAACGGACGGGGCCACCGAGCCCTGAGTCGCCACTGGAATCCACAATTCGGCCGTGGTGCCGTGGTCCTTGCGGCTTTTGAGAATGAAGCGTCCGCCGAGTTGCTCGATGTAGCCGTGAACCATCGACAACCCCAGCCCCGTGCCTTTACCGACCCCCTTGGTGGTGAAGAACGGATCCATTGCCATGGCAAGGGTCTCGTCATCCATGCCTTCCCCGGTGTCACTGATACTCAGGCAGACAAAACGCCCGGACATCGGCGTCAGCGTGACCTGTTCCGTCGCCTCTTCCGATTTCGCGCTGATCAGGATCTTGCCACCATGGGGCATGGCATCTCGGGCGTTGGTCACCAGGTTGAGGATGGCCAGTTCCAGTTGGTTGACGTCGGCCAGCACCGCCTCGATTTCCGGGGGAAAACGGGTTTCAAGCAACACCGAAGGCCCGAGGGAACTGCGCAGCAAGCTGCTGATGCCTTCCACCAGAGCGGGTATGTCCACAGGCTCGGTCTTGAGCTCCTGACGCCTGGCGAACGCCAGCATGCGCTGGGTCAGCGACACCCCGCGCAGGGCGCCCTGGGTGGCGTTATCCAGCAAGCGGGTGAGTTTCGAATCACCGTCCACCCGTTTGCGCACGATTTCCAGATTGCCCAGGATCACCGTCAACAGGTTATTGAAGTCATGGGCGATCCCGCCGCTGAGTTGGCCGATGGCCTGCATTTTCTGCGCCTGGAACAGCGCTTCGCGGGTTTGCTCGAGGGTTTGCTGGGCCTGTGTCGCTTCGGTGATGTCCCGGGTGATCTTGGCAAAGCCGAGTAACGTGCCGGTGTCACCCCAGATCGGGTCGACCACCACGTGAGCCATGAAGCGCGTACCGTCCTTGCGCAGTCGCCATCCCTTGTTCTCGAAACGCCCTTCATTGATGGCAACGCTCAGCGTGCGTTGCGGTTCACCGGCATCGCGATCTTCCGGGGTGTAGAACATGGAAAAATGCTCGCCGATCACTTCAAGGGGCGAGTAACCCTTGATGCGCTGGGCGCCGGCATTCCAGTTGGTCACACGCCCCTGTGGGTCGAGCATGTAGATCGCGTAGTCCGTGACGCTCTGCACCAGCAGCCGAAATTGCTGCTCGCTTTGCTTGAGGACTTCCTCGGCCATCTTGCGTTCGGTCAGGTCGCGGGTGATCTTGGCAAAGCCCAGCAGCCGGCCGCTCGGCTCGTAGATCGGGTCAATCACCACGTGACACCAGAACCGCGAACCGTCCTTGCGGACCCGCCAGCCTTCGCCTTCAAAACGCCCTTCACGAATGGCCGTGTCCAGCGCTCGCTGGGGCAGCCCTTTGGCGCGGTCCTCTTCGGTGTAGAAATCAGAAAAGTGCTGACCGAGAATTTCGGCCTCTTCGTAGCCTTTGAAGCGTCTGGCGCCGGCGTTCCAGCTGGTGATGACGCCGTCGGGATCAATCATGTAGATCGCATAGTCAACAACCGCATCGATCAACAGGCGAAAACGCCCGTCGTCGATGACGCTGGTCTGGGATCGATCTTCGTTCATTAAGCGCTCACGGCAAGAGGGTTTTGCTGAAGTATGGGACAAACGTAAAAATTGGACAGCAGGAAAAACAATCCTGATCAGTTTGTTTCAGGTTCAAACGGTCGGCATTGCACCCAAGGCGTCACCCACCGACCACCAGCGCGGCAGCAATTGCCTGACCTTGTTTTCGCCAAACCGGTCATCGATCAACATCACCACCCCGCGGTCCTGCTGGGTGCGAATCACCCGTCCCGCCGCCTGCACCACCTTCTGCACGCCGGGAAACAAATAGGTGTAGTCGTAACCGGCACCGAAAATCGCGGCCATCCGGTGTTTCAGTTGTTCATTGACCGGGTTCAGCTGTGCAAGTCCCAGGGTGGCGATAAAGGCGCCGATCAACCGCGCTCCCGGCAGATCGATGCCTTCGCCAAAGGCCCCGCCCAGTACGGCGAAGCCGATGCCCTGGCCCTCAGCGCTGAACTGATCGAGAAAGGCCTGGCGTTGACCTTCGGCCATGCCCCGCGATTGTGACCAGAGGTGGATGTGCGGATGGGTTTCGGCCAGCAATTGCGCCACCTGCTGCAAGTAATCGAAGCTGCTGAAAAACGCCAGGTAGTTGCCCGGGCGCTCGCTGAACTGCCGGGCGATCAGCGCCACGATAGGCGCCAGGGAAGACTGTCGATGCACGAAACGGGTGGAGATCTGGCTGACGATCCGCACTTGCAACTGATCCGCATGGAACGGCGACTCGACATCGATCCATACCGAATTGGCCGGCGTACCGAGCAGATCGGCGTAGTAATGCCGGGGACTCAAGGTCGCGGAGAACAGCACGGTGCTGCGCGCCGCCGTCAGACGCGGGCCGATGAAACCGGCGGGCACCACGTTGCGCAGGCACAGCTGCGACAACGGGCGCTTGCGATCGAGGTCGCGCTTGCTGATGTCGAACAGGTACTGCTCGTCGAAAAGCTCAGCCACCCGGCAGAACTGCAGCAGGTCGAAGTAGAAGTTCTGCAGGCCGCTGTCCAGGCCCTGCGGGTGATCGTTGAGGTAATCGCCGATGCTGGCGCCACAGGAAAACAGGGCCTGGAGCAATTTTTCCGGAGGCTTGTCGTAGGCCTGGTACGGCGCCAGTTGCAGGTTATGCAAGGCATTCCATTCACGATTGACCCGCTGCAGGGATTTCTTCAACGGTTGCGGTGCGGTTTTGCGCACGCCATCGAGGGTCGACTGGTCGAGGCTGGCGCTGTACATCTGCCGCCCGCGCTCCACCAGGTTGTGCGCTTCGTCCACCAGCACCGCGACTTTCCATTGGTTGGCCTGGGCCAGCCCGAACAGCAGCGCGCTGAAATCGAAATAGTAGTTGTAGTCGGCGACCACCACGTCGGCCCAGCGCGCCATTTCCTGGCTCAGGTAATAGGGGCAGACCTCGTGCTCCAGGGCCACCTCACGCAGGGCAGCCTGGTCGAGCAGCCGCCGCTTACTGGCCGCCTGGCGTGCGGCGGGCAAGCGGTCGTAGAACCCCTGGGCCAACGGACAGGATTCGCCGTGGCAAGCCTTGTCCGGATGCTCGCAGGCCTTGTCCCGGGCGATCATTTCCAGCACCCGCAGCGGTGGAGCGGTGGCGCTGTCGAGAATGACCTGCGCCGCATCGAGCGCCAGCTTGCGTCCCGGGGTCTTCGCCGTCAGGAACAACACCTTGTCCAATTGCTGCGGCGCCAGGGCCTTGAGCATCGGGAACAGCGTGCCGACGGTCTTGCCAATGCCGGTCGGCGCCTGGGCCATCAGGCACCGGCCAGTGCTGACGGCCTTGAACACCGACTCCGCCAGATGCCGTTGGCCCGGGCGAAACCCGGCATGGGGAAACGCCAGTCGTTGCGCCGCGTCGTTGCGCGCCTGGCGATGGGCCATTTCCTGTTCGGCCCAGCGCAGGAACAACTGGCAATGGTGCTCGAAGAACCCTTTCAGCGTTTCGGCGCTGAAAGTTTCGACCAGGCAGGTTTCCCTTTCGCTGGCGATGTCGAAGTACACCAGCGCCACATTGATCTGCGCCAGGTCCAGTTTCCGGCACATCAGCCAGCCGTAGACCTTGGCCTGTGCCCAGTGCAGTTGCCGATGGTTGGCCGGCTGCCTGCTCAGGTCGCCGCGGTAGGTTTTGACTTCTTCGAGACAGTTTTGCGTCGGGTCGTAGCCGTCCGCCCTGCCCCTGACCTTCAACGTCCGGTACAGGCCTTCCAGCGCGACTTCGCTCTGATAACCATCACTGCGCCGGGACGCGACCGTGCGGTGACCGACGATGCCTTCCAGGGCTGTCGGCGATGGCGTGAAACGCAGGTCGAGGTCGCCGACCTTGGCGGTGAACTCACACAACGCCCGCACCGCTATGCTGTAGCTCAAGCGCTATGCTCCGCCCATTGCACATAGCACACGGCGATGGGCATCTGGTGTTCATGGCAGAACTCGAGCCAGCGCAATTGGTTGTCCTGCAGGCGATCGCCGGGGCCTTTGACTTCGATCATGCGATAGGTCCTGTCCTGCGGCCAGAACTGGATCAGGTCCGGCATGCCGGCACGGTTGGCCTTGATGTCCAGCAACAACCGGCTGAACCAGTGCTTGAGGTGCGCGGCCGGCAGGCAATCCAGCGCCTGGTCCAGCAGTTCGCCGCTCAATGCACCCCAGAAGACGAAAGGCGATTGAACGTTCCACTTGCTGGCATAACGTTCGCGGATCGTCTGCCGGTAGCGCCCGTCATCGAGTTCGGCAAGGCAGGCCTGGAACAGATCCGCCCGGCGCGCATGGAAATCCTCGTTGTGCAGGTCCACCGGTCCGCGCTGGAACGGGTGGAAAAATGCGCCCGGCAACGGCGCGAAGATCGCTGGCCAGCACAGCAGGCCGAACAGCGAGTTGATCAGGCTGTTTTCCACGTAGTGCACCGGCGCCGATTCCTGCGCCAGATGGGCCTGAACGTAATACTCCACCGGCAGTTCAGGATCGATTCTGGGCAATTGCAGGTCCAGGCGCTGCATAGCCCTGGGCACCGGCCTTTTGTTCGGCGGGCCGCCCAGCTTGCGGCGCAACCTTGGCAGGACACGCAGCAACTGCTGTTGCTCGGCAGCGCTTTGCGGCGCTTGCTCGGCAACCGTGGCCAGGTCCAACGCCAGTTGGTACTCACCACAACGCTCCAGCACTCGAATCATCCGCCCCCGCGCACCGGGCCAGTCGCAGTCACGGTAAATGCCCAGCGCATTGGCGAAATCGGCCACGCGTTCACAGTGCTGGCCGATCTGGAACAACAGCTTGGCGCGGCGCTTGTGCAGCCAGGGATTGGTCAATGTCAGGGCGTTGATCCGCTCTACGACGGTGGCCAGCGCTTCACCGGCTGCGAAATCCTCCTGGTACTGATGAAGCAACAGGCAGGCATCCACGTCGTCGCGAGTGCGCAAACCACGGGATTCGGCGCAGAACTCGACCTTTTCGTAGGTAAAGATACCGAGGTCGGCCAACACGAACTCCGACCAGTCCTGATACAGATTGCCGAAAAACATCAAGCGCAGGCGATCGCACAGGCCCATGATGGTCAGGCTGAACACGCGGTCCTGGAGGGCCTCGCACCAATGGTTGAACGCCTGGGCCTGGGGGAACTGTTCGGCCAATACCGGCAGCCAATCGGTCTTCCTGCCTTTGGGCTGATCGATGAAGGCGCCGAAACACTGCACGATTTCCGCCTTGAGCAGCACCTCGAACAGGGTTTCCAGGGGCAGCGGCGCCTGATCGTCGATCCAGCCCAGTGCCAGCAACGGGCCTGCAGCGTTGGCGATGTCGCCGATCTCGAGGTAATACAGTTTGTTCGCCCGGAAATGAATGCCCTTGCGCATCACCATCCGCACGAGCAGCGCGCGGGATTCACGGGGCAATCGATTGAAGTCGCGAATGAACGCCTGTTCGTCGACACTCAGTACATCGGCATAGCGTTGATCCAGCCAATCAAGCACTTGCGTGAAGTTGTTCAGGTAGTAGAACGGATCATCTAAGGGATTCTGGGTCACGGGAAAACACGGCCATGGCTGGAAATACTGGTTATGCGTACAGATACCAGCAACGACCCGTGCGGTGCAAATGGAAAAGGATCAGCGGCGACGGCCAGGCCGTTTTTTTCTCGGTTCGGTCGAACTTTCTGCCGATCCACCGAACCAACCGCGTTAGAGGATTGACGGCGGTGGCTCGACTCACCGTGGTCACTGTGTCATCGCAGACAATGTAGAGAGGTGCTCATGAACATCAAGAACCTGGGTTTACCCTTGGCCGTCGCCGCTTTCCTGGCCCTGGCCGGTTGCTCGACGCCGACCGTGGTGACACTGCAGAACGGCACCCAGTATTTGACCAAAGACATGCCGGACACCGACACCGCAGACGGTTTCTACGAATTCGAGGATATTTCCGGCGCCAAGGTACGGGTCAAGGCGGATGAGGTGGCGACCGTTCGCAAAGAAGATTGAAACCCTGTGGTAGCGAACCTGCTCGCATTGAACCCGAGGCCGCCGCCGGGCATCAGCCACCCTGCGGCATCGTTGATGACCTTCGCGAGCAGGCTCGCTCCCACAGATCCGGCGTTATCCTTGTGGGAGCAAGCCTGCTCGCGAAGAGGCCCTTACAGGCCAAACACTTTCAACTGCCGGTGCGGATCTTGTTCCACACCCGCGTGCGAATGCGGTCGATGTTCAGCGGCATCGCTTCCAGCGCAAACAGTTTCCCCATCATTTCCGGGCTCGGGTACACCTTGGTGTCGTTCTTGATCGCCGGATCAATCAGGCTGTCGGCCTGTTCGTTGCCGTTGGCGTAGTGCACGTAGTTGCTGATGCTGGCCATGACGTCCGGGCGCAGCAGGTAGTTCATGAACGCATAACCGGCCTTCTCGTCCGGGGCATCGGCCGGCATCGCCACCATGTCGAACCAGATCGCGGCGCCTTCCCTGGGAATCGCGTAGCCGATTTCGATGCCGTTTTTCGCTTCCCTGGCGCGGGTTTCCGCCTGCAGGATGTCGCCGGAGAAGCCCACCGCCACACAGATATCGCCATTGGCCAGGTCGCTGGTGTACTTGGACGAGTGGAAGTAACTGACATACGGGCGCACCTTCATCAGCAGCGCTTCGGCCTTTTTATAGTCTTCCGGATTCTTGCTGTGATGCGGCAGGCCCAGGTAGTTCAAGGCGGCCGGAAGCAGTTCCGGACCGTTGTCGAGGATTGCCACGCCGCACTTCTGCAACTTGGCCATGTTTTCCGGCTTGAAGATCAGGTCCCAGGAGTCCACGGGCGCATTGTCGCCCAGCACCGCTTTGACCTTGGCAATGTTGTAGCCAATGCCGGTACTGCCCCACAGGTACGGGAAACCGTGCTCGTTGCCCGGATCATTGGTTTGCAGGGCCTTGAGCAGCACCGGATTGAGGTTCTTCCAATTCGGCAGCTGGCTCTTGTCGAGCTTTTTCAGGGCGCCGCCCTGGATCTGCCGGGCCATGAAGTGGTTGGACGGAAACACCACGTCGTAACCGGATTTGCCGGTCATCAGCTTGCCGTCCAGTGTTTCGTTGCTGTCGTAGACGTCATAGGTGAAGCCGATGCCGGTTTCGGCCTGGAAGTTTTTCGTGGTGTCCGGCGCGATGTAATCCGACCAGTTGAAAATCTTGACGGTTTCAGCCGCCTGGCTGAGTGTCGCAACGAGTGCCAGGGGCGCCAGTGTCAGTGTCTTTCGCAGCATGAGTCGATTCCTGTGTATGGGCTTTTGTTATTGGCAGGCAATCAAAAAATCAACATTCAAAAAATCAAGACGTAGGTCTTGCGCACGGTTTCCTGGATGTCCCAGATACCGAGCGTGTTGGCTGGCAACATCAGTGCATCGCCGGCTTCTATGTGAAGGGTTTCACCGTCATCCGGGGTGAAGGTGCAGCGGCCCTGGATGAAATGACAGAACTCCTGCGCCACGATCTGCCGACGCCAGCGGCCGGGCGTGCACTCCCAGACGCCGGTCTCGACGCCATCGTCGCGCTCGACGCTGGTGGTGGAAGCCACCGCTACGGGGGTGCCCAGCGGCACGGCCACCGGGTTCGATTCGTCCAGTTGCAGGGTTGCGGTGTGCTTGAATTGCGTGATGCTCATGGGGATACCTGTCGATGTAAAAGTCAGTGCATGAAGCCTTCCATGAAGCCGGCGATAGCGCTGGCCAGCTTGCGCCGCCAGGGCGCGGTCGCCGGGTTGGCGAGCACCTGGTCTTCGTGGACGAAGCTGCGGATGATGGCGTTGTACCCGAGCCAGCGGCAGGGTTCCGGCTCCCAGGCCTTCAGCGCGTGGAGACCGCCCTGCGGGATCACCCAGGGCTGGCGAGTCAACTCGGTATCGCGTTGCAGGATCAAGTCGGCCAGGGTTCGACCACCCAGGTTGCTGGCGCCCACACCCTCCCCGCCATAACCGCCGGACAAGGCGATGCCGCTGGCCGGATCACACAGCATGTGCGGCTGGAAGCGCCGGGACATGCCCAGGTTGCCGCCCCAGCCATGGGTGATGCGCACATTCTTCAACTGCGGGAACAGCTCACCGAACAGATAACGGCGCAGCTCCACTTCATCGCGGGTCAAGTCGAAGTTATTGCGCAGCTTGCCGGCAAACTGATAACCGCCCCGCGCACCAAACACCAGGCGGTTATCCGCCGTGCGCTGGCCGTAAGTGACCTGGCGACTGCTTTCGCCGAAAGCCTGCCCGCCGCTCAGGCCGATTTCATCCCAGGTCGCGGCGGACAGCGGTTCGGTCGCGACAATCAGGCTTTGCACCGGGAGCTGGTATCGGCCCAGCTCTGGCAAAGTCGCGGCGTATCCCTCCACCGCCGGCACGACCCAGCGGCTGCGCACCGAGGCTTTTGCCGTGCGCAGGCTGCCGGGCTGCCAGTGGGTGACCGGGCTGTTCTCGTAAATCCTTACGCCCAGGCGCTCCACGGTCCTGGCCAGGCCGCGCACCAGTTTCGCCGGGTGAAGGGTGGCGACGTGCGGCGCATAAATGCCGCCATAGGACTTGGCGATTCTGATCTGTTGCGCCAGTTGCTCGGGGCTGAGCCAGCGATAGTCGCGCTCCGTCAGGCCTTGCCGGTAGAGGTTGTCCAGATACTGGCGCAGGCTGGCTTGCTGTTCGGGATAGCGCGCGGCGCAATACAGGGCCCCACCCTTGCGGTAATCGCAGTCGATGCCCTCACGCTCAAGGACAATCTCCACCTCATCGGCAATGCTGTGCAGCAGGTCGTAGGAGGCGCGGCGCTGTTCGACCGACAGAGGGGCCAACAAGCGGTCTTCTCCGAGCATATTGCCCATCAGCCAGCCGCCGTTGCGCCCCGAGGCGCCAAAACCCGCGGTCTGCGCCTCGACAATGGCAATGTTCAACGTTGGCGCCTGGCGCTTGAGGTAATACGCCGTCCAGAGGCCGGTGTAACCGGCGCCGATAATCGCGACGTCGACGTCCAGGTCCTGCTCCAGCGCCGGGCGCGCCACCAAAGGCTCGTCGAGCTGATCCATCCACAAACTGATACCGCGCCACGCCGACATGCAAGACTCCGCCACTCAAACTTCGATGGCGTTGATCCTAGTGCGTGGGCTCAGGGGCTGTCTTGCGCGCGTGCACGCAAAGAAATTTGTTTGACGTAGGCTTTGGGCGACAGGCCGGTGTGCTGGCGAAAACAGCTATAGAACGCCGACAGCGAATTGAAACCCGCAGCGAATGCCAGATCGTCGATGCGCAGCGGTGGCGTGGCGGCGTCCAGCGCGGCCAGCAGATGCCGCAACCGTGCCTGGTTGACGTAGCGATAGAAGCTCTGGCCCAGCACCTGATTCAGGAGATAAGACATTTGATTACGACTGTAACCGCACTCTTTCGCCACCCGTTGCAGGTCGAGTTCGGGATCCAGATAGGGTTGCTGGCGCTCGAAATAATGCTGCAGGTCTTCCGCCATGAAACTCAACTGACGTGGCGACAGCCCGAGCCGGCTGGCGGCTGGTCGCGGCGCATTGCCCGATGAGCCACAAGGTTGTTCACGCACCAGCGATGCGTATTCGTTGACCCGCCAGATCAGGCCATCACGTACGGTGATCGCTTCACTGGCACGGAATGACACCAGGCCTTCACCGCCGCGCAAGGTAATCCGGTACTGAATGAAGGCCGTGTCGCCATCCAGGCGAATGCGATCCGAGTGTTCCAGCGCCTCATCCGGGTCACGCGGCATGCTGCTGCGCACGTACTCGCGCAACTCGTCCAGGCCCAATACACGGTTCTGGAAAAAGTCGTTGTACTGGACGTCCGGGTGATAGAGCGCCATGACGCCGTCCAGGTCGCGGTGTTTCCAGCGCAGGTGATAACGCAGGACGATCTCGCTTGTAACCTGGGTTTGCAGCGCACCCTCTTCGTCGGCGGGCATTGGAGATCTCGATGGTAAAACAGTGAGCTTGCCGAAATTGACCCAGCGCATCAACGTTGATTCGGTAATGGCACTTCGCCTAATCATCGGCTTGCTGTGACCTGAATCAAAAAAAACTGAACCAATCGCCAATCGGCCTGAAAATTCCACATTATTTTCACATCCAGATGCTACTTTTAACCAGTCACCGGTTGAGCCAATGAAGGCTCTCCCCCCTAACATGAGCTAAAGGAAGCGCTCGGAATGAAGGCGGGCTATCTATGAATAAAGGCTTCAGCAAGGTCACCTTTCCAAACGCCTGCCAGTTGATGCGCTGGCATTTTCATCCCATGGGTTTCGAGGCGAGCATGGACGCACCGGGCAGCATGATCGCCCGTCTGTTTGACCGTGCCAGTGGCGAGACCATGATCGCCATTGCCGGTATTCCGTGCGCAACCGTCATGAATGCGGCGGATGTCGAACGTATCATCGAAGCGGTGGAAGATGAGCTTGAGTCATTCATTCCGCCGGTAGCCCTCAGGAGCTATGCCTGAGGCTCGCTCCTACAGTCATTCCAAACAAAAAGCCCGCGTCATGCGGGCTTTTTGCCGTCTTTGGCTACACCACCTTTCCCACCCGCTGATCGGCAAAGAACGGCTTGCCCTTGCCAATCCGGTCGGACGCCTTGGGCATGTTGGCCGCCTGGGTATCTTGCGCGTCGACGTACCAGTAGCAATGACTCACCGCCCGGGTGATGCCGACGTAGGCCAGGCGCAGGATCTCGTCCTTCTGGGCGTTATCGTAGGCCTCCTTGTCATTTGGCTTGCCAAGCCCCGCCATGCGATACACCTGATTCTTGTAAGGCGAGCGGGTCAGGTGTTGGCAGTCGCCCAGCAGGAACACCGCATCGGCTTGCAGGCCCTTGGCACTGTGATAGGTCAGTTGCTTGAGCCTTCGCGAAGCGTAGGGCAAGCTAGAATCCACATTAATTACAGGCTGAATATGCTTTTCTAACAACAGCTTATCGCTGCTTTTTCGATAAAGCATCAAGATCGAATCACCCTTTTCATAGTGATCCATCAAGCGCTGGGCCATGGCCTGATCATCGCGATCCAGCACGCTGACTGGCAGCAGCGGCCCGGCTTCACCGCTCGCCCGGGCCTTTTTGCCGGCGATGGCCGGTGCCGCACGAACGATGTGCTCGGCCGCGTCGATGATGTACTGGTGGCTGCGGTAGTTATCGCTGAGCATGACCTTGGTGGTGCTTGGCGACGGGAATTCTTTGTTGAATTCCATGAAATAGGTCGGCGAACTGCCGCGCCATCCGTAAATCGATTGCCAGTCATCCCCCACGCAAAGCAACGACGAATGCTGTGCGCCACGCCCCACGTGCATCGACGGCCCACGGCTGCGGATTTCCGCCAGGCTGGCGCGAATCCAGGAAACGATCTGCGGTGACACGTCCTGGAATTCGTCGATCATCAGGTGGGACAGAGGACGCAGTAGCTCATCACTTAATAGCTTCTGGTTTTCCGGGGAATGCTCGCTGAACAGGGCAAACATCCGGTTGTAGGTCATCACCGGCGGCTTCTGATCCAGCAGATGGTCCTCCAGGGCACGCCAGTACAGGCTCAGGGCCTCGAAGAAGAACCGATCCGGATCGTCCTTGGCGAAACTCATCTGGCCGACAGCGTTCGGCACGTCCAGACCCAGGTTTTCGATGAACCCGGCTGCCGCGACGAAACAGTCGAGCAAGGGTGCCGAGCTCAGCTCGCCCTTGACCTTGTAATCGAACCCAGGCCCGGCACTGGCATCGCCGGCCAGCGATGCCAGGACTCGTCGAGATGAATCATAACTATCCAGCCAAATCAGTGGCTTACGGCAAAAAGCTTGAAACAGGGTGCGCTTGACAGCCCACTCTGCGCGTACGCTGAGCTTGGCATTCGGGCGACTGACCTGAGGGTTTTCCCGCGGATCGAAACCCAGCACCACCCATGCATCGAGGGCTGGAATGTAGCCATGGCAGTGAAACGTCGAGCCATTGATATCGAAGGTTTGCCGCATGGGTTCGATACCCTTGATCGGCCAGGCACCGGCGCCGAACCACAGGTCCTCGATGAAATCGCACAGCTCTTCGTCACGCTTTGCCGCTAACTCGGTGACGGCAACACGCTTTTGTACATCCGGGTGATCGCGTTCCAGTTCCTTGAGCTGCAAGGCGTGGCGGGACAATGGCTTGATCAGCTCGCGGAATCGCTCGTCGCGGTCGTGCAATTGCTGGTAGCAGGCGTTGAGCAACTGGCGCTGAGCGTCGTTGATGCGCAGATCGAAAGGATTGCTGTCGATATCCTCTTCGCCACCCTGCGGGCGATTGCTGAGGTTTTCGAACGCCTGCAGACGCTCGAAGCCAGGCAGGCTGCGCACCATCGGCAGAATTCGCGAGTGAAAGGTGCGCACCAGTTCCCGCGCCTCCTTCAAGCTCAACGCACGCCCCCAAAGCGCCAACAACTCGATCAGCTTGTTGATGAAGTCCTTGCGCGACTCGCGGGTGAAGGTCACCACGGTCATCGAATCGAGTTCAAACCCCAGGTACTGGGTCAGCAGCACGATACGCAGCGCCAGGGTAGTCGACTTTCCTGCACCGGCGCCGGCGATGACCGAGGTCGACGGCGTGTCACTGAAGATCATCTTCCACTGCGCGGCGCTGGGCTGCGCATGGGCTGGCAACAGGCGCGCCACATCGGCCTTCATGCGTTTCTTCAGGTCGGCGCTCAGCGGCAGGCGCCAGTCGTCGAACAGCTTGTCGTCGACATTCGGCGGGCGGTGTTCAGTCGAGCGCGAGTCACGGATCAGCAACACCTGCCGACCTTCCTCCAGGCCTTCGAGCTTGCCTTCCTTATAGCCGTAGTCGACACCGGCACTGTGCCCGCTGCGAAAACCATCGGCCTGGCCGTGCAGCCACGAGGCGCGGTGTTGTGCGCGCAGCCGAGTCAGGCCATGGCCAAAGAATCGGGCGGCCAGACGCTTGAGCAAGGGCATCTCGGCCAAGGGACGAAGTTCAGGAGGAAGATCGGAGGTGTGTTGCGGCACGCGCTGACTCCAGGGTGTGAGGCTGTTGGGGCTATGGTGTCTGCATTCGCCGTTCAATTCTAGTGAAATGCTTATAGGTCATTGGCTTATGCGATGAAGTGAAGGTCGGATGAGAATGTTTCGAGGTTATTTTAAATCGATTTATTCGATGCTAATGCGGCATTTTTTACGCTTTTTAGCGATTGGTTCCTGATGGATGATGCCCGCCATCAAAAGCCTATTCAGGAGACGATCATGCTTGAACTCAGACCTTTCAAATCCTTGGGCGGCGCCCATCATGGCTGGTTGGATGCCCACCACCACTTTTCGTTCGCCGAGTACTATGACCCCAAACGCATGAACTGGGGCAACCTGCGCGTCTGGAACGATGACGTGATTGCCGCTGGCACCGGGTTCCCGACCCACCCGCACCGGGACATGGAGATCATCACCTACGTTCGCGAAGGCGCGATTACCCACCAGGACAATCTGGGCAACAAGGGTCGTACCGAAGCCGGCGACGTCCAGGTCATGAGTGCCGGCACGGGGATCGCTCACAGCGAGTACAACCTGGAAGCCACCGATACCAAGATCTTCCAGATCTGGATCATTCCCAATGAAACCGGACTGGCTCCGTCCTGGGGCGCCAAGCCCTTCCCCAAAGGCGATCGTGAGGGTTTTGTGACATTGGCCAGTGGCAAGTCAGGTGACGACCAGAGCCTGCGAATTCGTGCCGATGCGCGCCTGGTGGCCGCGAACCTGAAGGCCGGCGAGTCTGCCGAGTATCGGTTGGACAATGGTCGTCGTGCTTATCTGGTTCCCGCCACGGGCGTCATTGAAGTCAATGGCTTACGCGCACAAGCTCGAGACGGTGTTGCGGTGGCCGATGAGCAGGTACTGCGCGTCACGGCCATCGAGGACAGCGAGATCGTGTTGGTCGATCTGGCTTGATGCAGTGTCCACCTGCAGGAGCGCGATTGCTCGAGAGGAACGGCATCGGTAACGCGGGCTGTCTGACACCCCGCGTTGACCGGCACTCCATCGCGAGCAAGCGCGCTCCTGAAGGGGTTGGAGATTACGTGGCGGAAATCGCCCCATCCACCAGCGTCTGCGCTTCAGCGACCAACTGCTTGAGGTGGTCGTCACTGACGAAGCTCTCGGCATAGATCTTGTAGATGTCTTCGGTACCCGAGGGGCGCGCCGCGAACCAACCGTTCTCGGTCATGACTTTCAGGCCGCCAATGGCCTGGTCGTTGCCCGGCGCGTGGCTGAGGATGCTCTGAATCGGCTCGCCCGCCAGTTGGGTCGAGGTGACCTGCTCTGGCGACAACTTGCTCAGCAGCGCTTTCTGCTGCGGATTGGCCTTGGCATCGACCCGCACCGAGAACGGCTCGCCGAGTTCGTCGGTCAGCGCGCGGTAGGCCTGGCTCGGGTCGCGACCGGTGCGGGCGGTCATTTCCGCCGCCAGCAGCGCAGGAATCAAGCCATCCTTGTCGGTGCTCCAAACACCACCGTCCTTGCGCAGGAACGAAGCCCCGGCGCTCTCCTCGCCACCAAAGCCCAGCGAGCCATCAAACAGACCATCGGCAAACCACTTGAAGCCGACCGGCACTTCATACAGACGACGCCCAAGCCGCTTGGCCACCCGGTCAATCAGGCCGCTGCTGACCACGGTTTTGCCCACGGCCGCGTCGGCGCGCCATTGTGGACGATTCTGGAACAGGTAGTCGATCGAGACGGCCAGGTAATTGTTTGGCGCGAGCAAACCACCCGACGGGGTCACGATGCCATGACGGTCGTGATCGGGGTCACAGGCGAACGCCACGTCGAAGCGCTCCTTCAAGCCGATCAGGCCTTGCATGGCGTGGCTGGACGATGGGTCCATACGGATCTGGCCGTCCCAATCCACGGTCATGAAGCGGAAAGTCGCATCGACTTCCTTGTTGACCACCTCGAGGTCCAGCTTGTAATGCTCGGCAATCGCCGACCAGTAGCGCACCCCTGCTCCGCCCAGCGGATCGACACCCAGACGCAGCTTTGCATCGCGAATGGCGTCGAAGTCGATCACGTTGATCAGGTCGGCGACGTAGGTATTGAGGTAATCGTGACGGTGGGTGGTGCTGGCCTTCAGCGCCTGCTCGTAACTGATGCGCTTGACCCCGGCCAGCTTGTTGCCCAGCAGCTCGTTGGCCTTGGCTTCAATCCACTTGGTGATATGGGTATCGGCCGGGCCGCCGTTGGTCGGGTTGTATTTGTAGCCACCGCTTTGCGGCGGGTTGTGCGACGGCGTGATGACGATGCCGTCCGCCAGCCCGGAGGTCCGGCCGCGGTTGTAGCAGAGAATGGCATGGGAGATGGCGGGTGTCGGGGTGTATTCGTCACCCTCGGCGATCATTACCGTGACGCCGTTGGCTGCCAGTACTTCGAGGGCGCTGGCGCCAGCCGGAGTGGACAGCGCATGGGTGTCGATGCCGACGAACAACGGGCCGTCGATGCCCTGGGCTTCGCGGTACAGGCAGATTGCCTGGCTGATCGCCAGTACGTGCCACTCGTTGAAACTCAGATCGAACGAGCTGCCCCGATGCCCGGACGTGCCAAAGGCGACGCGCTGGGTGGAGATGGCGGCGTCGGGCTGGCCGGTGTAATAGGCCGTGACCAGTCGCGGGATGTCGACCAACAGTTGCGCCGGTGCCGGTTTGCCCGCAAAAGGACTGAGTGTCATGCAAAACCTCTGGGATAGAGTGGTTCGGGGATGGATCGCAGTTTACTGGCAGTTTGACCGTAACGCGATGGGATCGATCCACCGGCCTGCAAGGATGTTTTCGCCGCCACTCAGTCGATCGCCTCCAGGCGCAGCGCATCCCCGAGCAGGCTCAACGCCGCTGCAAGGTCATGATCACCGCTGAAGGCATGATTCAGGCGCATATGCTGCGCGTGCAGGCCCTGCAAGCTGAACAATTCCCCCGGCGCAATCACCACGTGCTGCTTGAGCAGTCGCTGAAACACCCGCCGCATATCGACCTGGCGCAGTGAGCGGACCCAGATCGTGGCCCCGCCACGGGGCTCGACGACATGCAGGGCATCGCCCAGGCGCTCGTGCAACAGCTGTGTCATTTGCACCTTGCGATCCCTGAGCAACCTGCGCAGCACCTGCAGGTGCTGGTCGATCCGGCCATTTGCGTACAAGCGGGCAATCGCTTTCTGGCGAATCGGCGACAGGCGATAGGCACGCAGCAGGAAATGCCGCTGCAATTGCTCGCTGAAATGCCGCGAGAGCAGATAACCGTAAGGGGCTTCCGGACCGATGACTTTTTCGAAGGTGGAAAACACGATCAACCGCTGCGGGTCGAGCAGATCGCGAAATCGCAAACCACCCGTTTCGAATTCCAGCTCTGCGTAACAGTCGTTCTCCAGCACCCAGACGCCATATCGCTCCAGCAACCGGGCAATGGCCTGCCGGTTCTCGTCCGGCGCCAGACTGCCGCGCGGCACGTTCAACCCCGACGACAGCATCACCAGCCGTATCCGCCGGGTTTGCAGCAGCTCCTCGAGTTGCCCGGCGTCCAGGCTGCCATCGGTTTGCACTGGCCACTCGACCACTTGGACATCCGCCTCCTGCAACAGGCGCAGGATCGTCCAGTCGCACGGAGCCTCCACCACCACCGCAGCCTCCTTGAGGCCCAGGACCGCGATCAGTATTTCCAGGACGCCACGCAGGTCGGCGCCGATGTAGACATCATCGGCGTGCCAGCAGCGCACCGGCGAGGTGGTGTAGCGCGCCGCCAGGGCCGTGCGCAACTCCAGTTCGCCGCAGGGCTGGGACGGCGGTTGCGGCAGACGCGGGTACTGACGCAGCAACTCGCGCTCGAGCAACAGCAACGGGCTGTCGAGCGGCTGCAACAGGGCAGGCTCATCGGCGCTGAACACCAGCATGCCCGGCCGCCGGGCGCTGACATACAGGGTTTCGAGCAAATCGCCGTCGGCGCCAGGCAGGCCGAGGGAAGACACTGGCATCGCGTAGTAGCCGGACTTCGCCACCGAATAGACCCGCCCTTCCTTCTCCAGCAGCGAATAGGCGTACTGGATGGTCGAGATCGACACGCTCAGTCGATTGGCCAGTTGGCGCAACGAAGGCAAGCGCACACTTGCATCGTGGGTCGGTTCATTGATCAGGTGGGTCAGGTAACGATACACCGCCTGATAGGCGAAATCGGTCTCGCGAGTGCCTTTCAACGTCCCGCTGACCATTCACCCGCCACCGCTGCGTCGTAGTCGGCGGATAGTCCGTCCGCACCGTCGAACAGTTCATCATTCGGCCCGTCCACGGCCCTGGGCACCGGCCCCATGCGATACAGCTTGCCGATCAGGTTGACCGGCAGCCCGCTGACGTCGACCATCCACTGCGCTATCTGTTCCGACACCGGATTGCCCTGCATCGCCCGGTGCAAGTCGGGCATGGCCACCAGCATGCCGGGGTGGCACTGGCGCAGGAAACGCTCAAGACCGGCGCCGTTTTCAACGAAAGGTGCGAACAGCAGGCAAACCAGTTGCGCCTCGCTCAAACCCAGGCTCTTCTGCGCTTCGGCTGTGGCCAGCGCCCGTTGATCGGCCAGGCGCGCCGGGTTGCCAAAGACCTCAACGGCCTGTTCGCACAGACGCTCTGGCAGGTGCTTGCGGCGCATCATCACCAATGCTCGTTGCAGGTACTCGGCGACACCCGACTCATAGCTGCCGCCATGTACGTAGCACGCCTGCAGGCCCCGGACATGAGCGGAAATCGTTGGGCTGACAAACTCGTTCTCGCCGAGCTGCGCCGAAAGTTCGTCAGGCTGAAACCCCAGAAACTCGGTGAGCAACGGCCATCGCTCCTCGCGATTGCTGACCAGCATGTCGTGAATGTCGATGAAGGAAGTGCGGCGACAAGCCTCGAACTGCTCGGCCGGACGCCACTGCGCCTGCCCCTGCGTACCGAATAGCGAGCGGTAAAAATCGTTGCCCAGGTCGTCGAGTACTGCGTACAGCTCATCGAAGCCACTGCCCGCAGGGCGCGGAGGTGGCAGGCCCGCCTTCGCCGCCGCTCGTCTCAGGCCATCGAGAAACTGTTTCTGCTGACGCGGTGTGTCACTGCTGATGAACGCATCGACGCCCCTGTCCCATCGGGCGATTTGCCCATAGAACTCGCCCATGGCCAGATATCCGTCATCCCACAGGTCCAGCGGTGCACCGATGGCTCGGCGATGCCCGACCATCAACAGATTGAGTCGGCTGGCTTCTCGGCCTGCTTCGGAGATCGGCGACGGGTGAGTGAACGGTAACACCTCACGATGATCGGCCGTCACCACCTCCACCCTGGGGTCGTCGTAGAAGAACAAGGCACTGTTGCTGCGGTGGATATTGTCCAGGGCTATCGCGCTGACGCCGTTCATGCGCAATGACGCCACGCGCAACTGGAACGTGGCGGGCGCCCGGCCGGCGATGCTCAACTGCGCGGCACGCAGCAGCGCCAGGGTGTAGCAACTGTCCCGAGACCCGGACTGGACCGCCAGCACCTTGTAGTCGCCGATGTGCTCCATGCCGCCGGCGGTGACGACCAATCGCTGAATCAACAGCTGCAAGGCCGTGCGTTCCGCCCGGGAAAAGAAGCTCAGCAAACGTTGCAGCATCTGCTGATAGACATAGTTCATCGCCTGATCATGGATAAGGGTCATGTTTATTTACCTGATGCTCGTAAGTTCAGTCATGCACAAACAACGACAAGCAGTGCGCAAACGAATTGTCTGCCACCCATGAAGTGTCGGAGGTCATTCAAAGGCTAGCACTTTAGCCTTGAGTCATTATTTTTTGTAAAGGGACCGCGTGCCTGTTTCGTCAACGGGCGACAGGCCGGAAAGCCCCGCCATAGAGGGATCTTCAGACTTAAGGAGATATCCTAGGAAATGTCTTACAGCGCCCCACAGACATTTAGCACAGGAAATAAGGAAAGAAGTCGCGCAGACTGTTTGGGGGACTGCGCAACGATCAACGGTTTGTCGGAGAAGTATTAACGAAGTGCATTGAGAAGTATCAACCCGATACCCAGACATGACTCTTTCCTTGAGATGAAAGTAATCATTCAATTATCAGGGCTTAAAGGACGATTAGAAGATACAGATCAAGGGCAAAAACCAGCTCAGTTGCTGAGCAGGCCTTATCGACACCAGATTCCGGCGCCGTACCGGCAACAAAAAGTCCGTGCAGGCACGGACTTTTCCAGTGGGATGTTACGCCGGCTCGACCTGAAGGGCGACCCGCTCGCGGCATGGGCATTCGTCCATGTAGCGGTGGGCTTCGACGAACTCGGAAAACGGGAAGACCCGAGTCTTGAGCGGCACCAGGACACGATCGGCCGTCAGCTGGTTGATGTCACGCAAGGCCCGTTGCAGTGCGACCTGGTCCTGGACAATGCCCAGTTCCGGCTTGCCGGTGAAGTTGCCGATGCAGTGTACGAAAAACTGAATGTTCTTCTGGAACGCCGCACAGGCCGGGAATGGCGTCTGGTTACCGCCTTGCAGGCCGTACAACACCAGGCTGCCGCGCGGTGCCAGGACGTCGCCGAGCAGTGACATCTGCGGACCGCCCAGGCCATCGAACACCACATCGACGCCACGGTTTTCGGTGATTTTGTTGATCCGCATGAGCAGATCTTCTTCCTCGGTGACGATCACTTTCTCGGCACCCAGCGACAACAGGTACTCACGCTCTTCAGCGGTCTTGGTGGCGGCAATCACCCGCACACCCAGGGCCTTGCCCAGTTGCACGAAAGAAGGCCCGGCACAGTGGCTGGCGTCGGTCACCAGGGCAAATTGCCCGGGTTTGACCCGAGCCAGGTCGGCATAAGCGAAATAGGCAATCAGCAACGGCGTGTAATGCACCGACGCCTCGATCGGGCTGAGCACGTCCGGGTAACGAGTCAGGGCCGTGCGGGGCAGTACAATCTGCTCGCCGTAGACCGGGTAGTCGTTCGGGCTCTCGGCTGGGAAGCTGGCGACCTTGTCACCCACCGCCAGGTCATCGACGCCCTCGCCGACGGCGGTCACCACGCCGGACATTTCATGGCCCAGGCCTGAAGGCAGGCGGGCATGGGAGGACGCCAGGTTCTGACGCCAGAGAATGTCGTACCAGCTGATGCCAATCGCCTCGACGCGCACCTGCACTTCGCCCGGTGCAGGGAGAGCGGCCGCATGCTCTTCGCATTTGAGCACCTCGGCTGGACCAAACTTGTGAAAACGGATCGTGCGGGACATCGCAAACCTCGCCAAATGAACCTCTAATGCCCTGAACTCTATCCGGGCTTTGGGCCCAAGACCATCAGTGGCTATTAATAGTCGACATGCCTGTCATTAATTCCGCAGCAGCGGCGACTTCGTCAAAATGTCGTAAGAAATCGAAAAAACCTACGTAGGAAAACTCAATTACTCGGTGCAGAGTAGCAGCCTTTCCCCGTAATATTCATGCCGGCCATTGTTCTCATATGGCCGCTCTCGTCAAGCTTGATGACTCTGCCAGGACTCCAGATGAATCGTAATGACCTGCGTCGTGTCGACCTGAACCTGTTAATCGTATTCGAAACACTGATGCATGAACGCAGCGTGACCCGCGCGGCGGAGAAGCTGTTCCTCGGCCAGCCGGCCATCAGCGCGGCGCTCTCGCGCCTGCGCGGGCTGTTCGATGACCCGCTGTTCGTGCGTACCGGTCGCAGCATGGAGCCGTCGGCCCGGGCGGTTGAGATCTTCGCGCTGCTCTCGCCCGCCCTGGACTCGATCTCCACGGCCGTCAGCCGTGCCGCAGATTTCGATCCGGCGACCAGCACCACGGTGTTCCGCATTGGTCTGTCGGACGACGTCGAGTTCGCCTTGCTGCCGATGCTGCTCAAGCGCCTGCGCGCCGAATCACCCGGCATCGTGCTGGTGATTCGACGGGTCAACTACATCCTGATACCGGGTTTGCTGGCCTCCGGCGAGATTTCCATCGGTGTCAGCTACACCACCGACCTGCCAGCCAATGCCAAGCGCAAAGTGTTGCGCCGCAGCATGCCCAAGTTGTTGCGCGCCGACAGCGTTCCGGGCCCCTTGAGCCTGGACGACTTCTGCGCCCGCCCCCACGCGTTGGTGTCGTTCGCCGGCGACCTCAGCGGCTTCATCGATGAAGAACTGGAAAAACTCGGGCGCAAACGGCACGTCGTGCTGGCCGTGCCGCAGTTCAACGGCCTGGGCACGCTGCTGAGCGGCACCGATATCGTCGCAACCGTGCCGGATTACACCGCCGAAGCCTTGACCGCCGCAGGCGGCTTGCGCGCCGAAGACCCGCCATTGCCGACGCGCAGCTTCGAATTGCACATGGCATGGCGGGGTTCCCAGGACAACGATCCGGGGGAACGCTGGTTGAGGTCGCGGATTCAGATGTTTTTCGGAGATCCTGACAGTCTTTAGATGTCGTCGGATAGGCTGTTTATCTGATTACTCCTGCCTTTCCATAAACCATGGAGCGCCATTCACTTCCAGTGGATTGCTACATTGAGGGCACATCTGAGGGGATGCTTTGGAGGGTTTGAAAAGGATGCCCCCAGTCCAAGGCCAAGTGGGCTGTCGGTAACTGGGTAAATCTTGCCCTGGCAATAACACGGTAATGCCGTTAATTGGGCTACTAGGCAGATCTTGATACGGTGCCCCGTCAGAGGTTGCACCGTTAGATGGGCATCCACCTCGGTAACCTCATTCGCCCGCTGCGTCGGCAGCGCACGCATGAACGGGCATGATCCGTACGCGTATTTCAAGGATGTGCTGAAACTGTTGCCCACGCAGAAGGCCAGTGAGATCGAACAACCGCTACCGCATTAAATCCACTGCACTGCCCTTTGACGCCAGCCTTGGGCGTGAAAAACATCGATCCTTTATTTGCACGGACAAGCTCTACCGGACTTTTGGCCTGATAGGCGAGCTCTGCATTGAACAAATTCAAATCAACCCCACCCTGCGCATCGAAAAGCGCCCCAACGCGCCCCGTGTAATAAGCCGCTAAATCTCGCATCGCTCCATACATCCAGGGTGAGGAATCCACGGTCATCGCGACTGTGCCGTATTGTGGAAAGTGCGGACAATCGTCTTTGGCGATGCCTGAAGTGCCCGGCCCATTTTTTCGTATGAACCCATACATTTCACATGAGGCCGGCTCGGCGTTTGCCCACATCGGGCTCTTTACATCCGAAACTGGTTTGGTACAAGCATCACTCAGCGCCTTAGCGCAAAGGCCTATGTCTTTGGAACAAGACTCTGAGATATCACGCAACGAGCGAACGACTCCCTCGTTACCTATCGCCGGCTTTATAACGAAAAGCCTGGCGAAATATCGTCCTCGCGACTTTTCCTCCACACTCGGCTCGACGCAAGCGCCACCATCAACCGGGCTTTCCACAATGCACCCAAGCAGAACAGGGTGACGCCAATTGTAAATATCGTATGCGTGTGTAGGCTCACCCTTTTCGATACAGAACTCATCAAAGTCTTCAAGACCTGGCAGCCGAAGCGAAAGTCCTTGCTCACGTATCTGTGTTTTCAGGCGGCAGACATCATGCATGTTGCCACCGCGATCCTCTGCATGATCGGAGATAATAATGTTGGGCACGCCGCGCCGGATCAATGCATAAGCGCCAAGGTTTTCAGACTGGCCGCCATCAGATAGGTGTATGAAGGTTGAGTCCTTGGGAGCTTTCAGACGGTCAACGTAATAAAGCGGAAACGGCAGTGCCATATGACCAAAATAGGCAAAATCCTCCACGTTCGGATTTCGGTATGAACTCCCCCAGTTCAGGGTCGATACCTTCATGCCTGCTGCTGCGAAATTTCTCCAGGGAACACTCATCTCCCCCTTTTGCTGGTCATCGAAAAAAGCCGCCGACGAAACAACCGCCTCTGTAGGCGTGATACCTTCAAGTTCACCTTCTTTGTAACCGTACAAGCCTGACCCAAATCCATACGGTGTGAATTCGAAGGACGTAAAGCGCAAATCGGACTGTCCACCAACATCGAGAACAGACCGATCCTCTCCTGCGGTGGTATTGATGATCCACATCGGCGCGCCCTTCTCTTCGTACGTTCGCCGAATGTCTTTGAACGTCAGTTGACGCGCCTTCTCGATATCACCTTCACGACGTATCTCGCCGTTCGTGAGCAATGGCTTTACACACCCACCGTCCTGACAGAGCGGTGGGCTCGCGCCATAAGTACGCGCTATGCCTTTGGCATAGGCACGCTGAGTTGATGACACATTCCACTGCCAATCGAAGACGATATTGGGAATGACACTGATAACTGCCGAGGCTACCAACAGAACCGTGTTTTCCACGATCTCGTTGTTGATGCTGCCATCCTCGTCAGTGGTGTCGTAATTGAATGAGCGAGCACCAAACATATTGCGCCCGGTACTGAAGAGATCCTGATAGGCCCGTATGTAGTTCTGGTATCGATAAGGATCATTGAGATCCTTCGCGCCTGGCGCAGTGAAAGGAACCTTGTGTTCATAATTAGTGAAGTTTTCAGGGGGGCATCGCTCAAGGTTCAGAGGCTGTCCCTCAAGCATTTTGACGTATCGAGAAGGCAAGCAATCCGCGAAAAATGGGTTCAACCGCGCAGGATCGAATTTCCCGGGGGCTCTGAATTCGTCCCCTGTATCCAGAACCAATCGCGAGTAGTACCAGTAGCCTGCGTAACCTCCTCCAGAGACAGTTGACAGGATATCGACTTTCTTCATTAGCCCAGTGCTGTGCATGCCTTGAAGCACTCCCATCGCAAAACTGGAAGCTTTGGTCCCTCCTCCTGCCAATGCTAAACCGAGGTTTGGAGGTGCTCTCCTACCTGCCGTTTTTCGTTCGTTACGAAATAAGTAATCCATATGGGCGGTCTCGAAATAGCCGTTCTTGATCTCGTAACGAGCATTTTTCTTCAACCAGTCATCCTGAGTCGGAACTGCAGCGCACCCGGACAGAAGGATGAAACACAACGGAACGTAGACACTAGGGACTTTGCACATTGCGGCAAGCATCCTTCCATGGGGATGCGCAGAGCATAGATGAAAGTTTGCGTCATACCCTGAGCGCGAGGGCTTAAAAAAATAGACACCTCGGGCCTTTGGCACATCAGCAGATACACTCGCTGGGTAGATTGCCGCCACCAGGGGCGGACCATTACCCTGCCATATCAGCAGCTGCTGCTCTCTGTCCAAGGATCAAGGATGAACCACTCTCTTGCTGAATGGCGCCGAATCAGCCATCACCTGATCGCCGGATGTCGGCCCCAAACTATTTTACTTAGCGAAGATGGCATAATATGCCAACAATCAAAAGTACCTGTTTTGCATGGAACTGGAGCTAGTTATGGCGACGCGAAACGTTGTGCTCACCCCTCACCAGGATCAGGTTATCCATGACTTGGTGCAGTCCGGCCGTTATCAGAATGCGAGCGAAGTGATGCGGGAAGGTTTGCGTTTATTGGAGCAGCGCATCGCCGAAGACAACGCCAAAATTGAGGCACTGCGTCAGGCGACCTCGATCGGCATCATGGATCTTGAGCATGGGCGCTTTACTCAGGTGAACGAAGGGGATATGGAGCACTACCTCGAGGGCTTGAGCCTGGAGGCAACCCTCCCCGCGAGAGAGAAACACTGAGCATGTCGCAATATCGGATTTCCAATGCGGCGCGCGCCGACATTGTCGACATCCTCCGGCTCTCCCAGACGCAGTTCGGTGATCAAACACGCCAGCGCTACCAGGCGCTGATCCTCGCGGCGCTGCAAGCGCTTGCCGACGCACCTCATCGCATTGGCAGCCACGACCGCGATGAGCTTGCACCGGGCCTTCGCAGCTATCACCTTTCCTATTCACGCCAGCAGGCCAAACAAACCCATGGAACGGTGAAAAATCCACGCCATATCGTGTTCTATCGTGTGGCAAACGACGACGTGATCGAGGTCGTCAGACTCCTTCATGACGCCATGGAAGTGCAGTTGCACTTGCCGAACGACTGATCAGCAACCTGGCCCAACGGTTTAACCGGCCATGAACAGCGAAGGTAAGGCGCCCCCTCAAGATCTCAACCTGAGCCCCGCCGCCGCGAATCAAGCTCCATAAAATCAGCGATCCTCCTGCGTATTGCGCAAGAAACGCTCAAGCACATTTTTTGTGATCATCACGGTGTAAATGTCTGCCTGCATCAGCCCATGTACCCATTCGCACGTGGCGGCGGTAAAGACCTCACCTCGACCTTTGTGGAAGTGCACCACCATGCCAGCCCCGCGGCTATGCGAATCGATGCTGGCGTCGCTAAGGTCGGGCGCCAGGATGGAAGCACGGAACCGGGCATCGCCATCGCCGAGCATGAACGAATAGGCATCCTCGGCGCGGCCGTGCTCGGCATTGGTTGCAAAGCCCATTGCGAGGATTTGCAATCCGCAGGGCGCACCGTCGGTGCCGAGCGGTTCCGGGAGGCCGTCGACGAACGTGTATTCCAGGCCGTCCACCTCATAGCCGAAGATGTTGGCTTCGTCTGCGAACATGTCCGCGTAACCCAGGCCCGTCCCCATGAACGCCCAGTGCTCAGGCCTGAAGACGGTATACCCGCGAGGGCCACGCGGAGCCATTCCCCCAAAGCTGGCATAGATCCCGCGCAGAGCATTCACCCCGAACGTCCTTGCCCCTGGGTGATTCACCCTCGGGTCTTCCCAGGCTCCCGTTAGCCGATGAGGCTCGGTAGCCGCCACAGGATCGAGCGCACCGGCATCGTACTTGTAGGCCACCTGCCGCCGCCCCTCATCCTCCAGACGAATCTGCCACATGAAGTTGCCGGCGAAGCGCGCGACCTTGCCGCCCTCCTCGACAAAAGCGTCGACATGGTCGCGCATTTCCCGCGTCCAGTACTCGTCGTGCCCGGTGAAGACGGCGCAGGCGTAGCCCTCGAGTGCGTGCCGGTCGTGATGCAAATCGTCCTGGGTCAGGATATGCACCGTATAACCTTGCTGCTCGGCCCAAACCACAAAAGGTCTCTCGTAAGAGGCCCACCCCGCCAGCGCGTAGTACTTGGCGTAGCCGTTAAGGCTGGCCCATTCGATGAACTCATAGCGCGCCGGCCCTGGCTTGCGGGGCCGCGTCGCGTTGACGCAACGGGGTGCGCCCTCCGGCAGCCACACCTGCCCTCGCGCCCAGGGGCGCTGCGCCGACAGCAACGGCGAGCGGCCACGCGGCGTGTCGGGGTGAATGCCAAAGTAATGATTGGCACCGCCCCAGTCGTTATAAGCGGCCCAAGTCGAGGTGGCTGCGACGAGCACCAAGGCATCGGTACTCTTGCGCAGCGCCTTGACGATGAACAGATGATGCCCGAGGACGCTGTTGTCGCCGTCCCGCACTTCCACTATGTAGCCACCCGGCTCGGCATCCGCCGGGATTGACCATTGCATGAAAACGGGCCATTGGCAGCCCTGCTCATAGGCACGTTCGGGTATGGGGTGGAATCGCGCGTCAAGGCTGTCGGTGGTATGCAGCGTGCGGGCGATGGCGCCATCACGATAGATCCTGAGTTTCACTTGCGGGCGGTTTGACGACAGGTACAGGCAAACCGAATCACCCGGGCTATAGGCACGACGGTCCGAGTAGCACCAGGCGGCCGCCGGGCCAGACTCGGAAGGGACTTCGACCCAGGTCTCGCGAGCGCCCTGACGTGGCCCCGAAGTCTGGCTGACGGTCACGTTGGCGCCCGGTCGTTCGCCTCGCGCAGCAGGTTTTTTCAGGTCTGTGGAATTCATTGACTCGTACTCCTTTGATCGGCTGATTCTGTGGCTCGACCCGTCAATGCATTTCCGCTGACTCGAGCGCCCGGCGCCTCGATGTGCGCAAGGTCGATGCCCGCCGTTTCGTCGATAAGAAACCCTGCCAGGACAGTGACTACGCCCAACCCGATGACATAGCTGACGTACAGATAGGCAAGGTCGGCGCCGCTGAGATAGTTGTGCAGATAAGGGGCGGTGCCGCCAAAGATCGCCACTGAAACCGACGAGACCAATCCGACGCCCTGTGCCCGTGCCTGAGTCGGCACCTGCTCGGAGAGCACAGCGGGGAAAATCGCCGCGATCAACGACCAGGCGCCGAGCCCCAGCATCTGGGCCAGAAACAGCGTGTAGGGCTCAGTGGTTACCATGATCGAAATGGGATAGGTCAGCAGGATCACACCCAGGCCCCAGGCGATGACCATGGGCCGGCGCCCTACCCGATCGGACAACATTCCGCAGACCGGCAACCAGCACACGCAGAGGATCTGCGCGAGAAGACTCGCCACATAGGCACCCGTGGCGTCCATGCCCTGGGCAATCGCCGTCGAAGCGCCGAACGTGACCCAGGCGTAGTAAGTGACATTGGCGGCCGCTGCAAGCATGACGATGTTACGCGCCACTCGCAGCATCTCCCCCGTCGACAGCTTGCGCGGCGGCCGCGCTTGCCCCTGCTGTTCCACGAACACATGAGATTCCTGGGCACCGCGGCGCAAAAACAGCGCGTAAATACCGAGCACTCCACCCATGGCGAAGCCGATCCTCCAGCCGTAGTCGCCCATGGCCTGCGCGCCCAGCAGCCAGGTCAGCAGTGCCGCCACGGCCGTTGCCGCCATCACTCCCAGCGTCACCCCCACGTACACGGAACTGGACCATAAGCCACGGTGCTCGCTTGGGGCTATCTCGGCGACATAGGTGTAGGAAACCCCTGTCTCGCCACCATGGGCGAGCCCCTGCATCAGGCGGAAAAACAGCAGCGCGACCGAGGCATACAGGCCGATGCTCTGGTAATCAGGGATAAGCGCAATGCCCAGACTGCTGAGCGCAAGCAGCAGCATGGTGAGCACCATGATGGTCCGGCGCCCCAGTCGGTCGCTCAGTCGGCCAAACAACCAGCCGCCCACAGGGCGTGCGACAAAGCCAACCGCAAACACGGCAAGCGTCGCGAGCATCGCCGAGCGCGCATCGGTCTTGTCGAACAGGTTGCTTGCCAGGTACACCGAAAAGGTTGCGTACAGGGTCCAGTCAAACCATTCAAGCGCATTGCCGATACTTGCTGCGCGCAACGATTTGAGGCGTCCTTGGTGAGACGTCGTATTGTTCATGGGGTATCTCCTGATTACGGACGGATCGAGGCGCTGTGACAAACCGGATCAAAGGTGCAACGCGGGCTGGCGAACGCCATGGGCAGAAGGGACGCGGACACGCAACGCAATCAGCAACGCGGCGAGCAGCATCAGCACCGCCGCGGCTATGAATACGCCTGCGCTGCCACCGAGGCTGAACATCGCACCGCCAGCGGCGGCGCCGGTGGCAATGGCTGACTGCACAGAGGCCACTACCATGCCTCCGGCGCTTTCCGCCTGATCAGGTACCGCGCTGGCGACCCAGTTGGACCACGCCACCGGCACACCACCAAAGGCCAAGCCCCAGACCGCCAGCAGTACCGCCTGCCCCGGCACCGAGGCCGGCAACAGCACCAACGCCAGTGCCGCAACGCCGACCAGCGCGGGCATCAGCACCAGCGTGGCCAGCGGGTGGCGCTCCAGCAGCCTGCCGGCCAACAGCGTGCCGACGAAGTTCGCCACACCAAAGCCCAGCAGCATCAGTGACAGCCCTTGCGGGCCGATGCCGGTCGTGCCTTCGAGGAACGGTCGAACATAGGTGAACATCGCGAAGTGGCCGCTGTGCACCAGCACACAACCGAACATCCCCATGGCGATGCCCGGACGCTGCAACACCTCGAGAACGGTGCGCAGACGTGCCGGCCGACGCGGCGCCAGGCGCGGCAGAGTGAACGACTGGAAAGCCAGGGTCACCATGCCGACCGCCGCCGCTGCGAAGAACGCGCTGCGCCAGCCATACAATCCGCCCAGATAGCTGCCCAGCGGCACTGCCACCACCGTGCCGATGGCAATGCCGCTGAAAATGATCGACAGCGCCCGGGGCAACAGAGCACTCGGCACCAAGCGCATCGCCACCGCCGCCGCCATGCTCCAGAACCCGCCAAGGGCAATGCCCAGCAAGATGCGCATCAACAACAGCACCGCGAAGCTGGAGGAAACGGCGACCAACAGATTGGAGGCGACCATCAACGTGGAAAAACCCAACAACACCCAACGTCGGTCGATGCCACGGGTCAGGCCTGGCACCAACAAGCCAGCGAACAGCGCGACCACTGCGGTCACCGTTACCGCCTGGCCAGCCAGCGCTTCGGACACGCCCAGGTCGGCAGACATCAGCGTCAACAAGCTGGCCGGAAGGTATTCAGCGGTCAGTAATCCGAACACCCCCATTGCCAACGAGAAGACGGCCATCCACGCGGGCGTCGCAGGTTCTACGTCCGCGCCGACGCCGGGATGGCGGTCGGACACGGCGTTACATACACAATCAGTCATTGCACGGATCTCCCAATCTTCATGGCGAGCCGAAGTCTAGGCGCCGGAAGCTGGATGATCTATGATCGAAAATCTCTACTTTTTGATCAAAACACCTGAACGATGCCTGATGATCAGTTTGCTCTCTCCTCGGACCTCATCAACGAGCTGTTGCGCGGCATGCGCCTGCGTGGCGTCGAATACCGGCGTATCCAGGCGGGTCCAACCTTCGGCTTGGGCTTCGCGGAAAAACCCGGGCATGCCTGGTTCCACTTCATGGCGGTCGGTCATGCGGTGCTGAAAATGCAGGACGGCAGCACCTACGCGCTGTCTGCCGGCAACGCCGTGTTCATCTCTCACGGCGCGGCCCATCAACTGTTTTCTGATCCGGAGGCGCCCGTTCAAGACATCGACCGACTGGACGGCGCGCCTTTAGGTGACACCGTCAGCGCGGTGGATACCGGAACCGATGCCAGCGCCACGCCGAGCACTATTTTGTTCAGTGGATGCATGGAGTTCGAACTGGGCAGTATCCATGGCCTTGGCCGGCTGATGCCGGGCCTGATGCTGATTGATGCCGGCGGCCAGCGTTACCCCGGGCTGGTGCCGATCCTGACCACCATGGAGCGCGAAGTCAGCGCCGCCCGAGTGGGTTTCGCCGGTATCCTCGCGCGGTTGGCCGACGTGGTGGCCGCCATGGTCGTTCGCGGCTGGGTGGAGTGCGCCTGCGGCAACGCTTCCGGGCTGGTCGCCGCCTTGCGCGATCCACGCTTGGCCGGTGCACTGCTTGCGCTCCATCAACAACCGGGCCGCGACTGGACTGTTGCGCAGCTGGCAGAGCACTGCAATACCTCGCGCTCGGTGTTCGCGGAGCGCTTCCAGGTGACGATTGGCATGACCCCGCTGCGCTACGTCACCGAACTGCGAATGCGGCTTGCAAGCCAGTGGCTGACCCTCGAAAGGCTGCCGATTGAAGAGGTGGCACAGCGCTTGGGCTATACATCCCAGGCCGCATTCAGTCGTGCATTCAAGCGCATTACGGGCCAGACACCGGGATTGAGTCGCAAGGTGAGGCAGCCCGTTGTGTCTTGAAACCGAGCGCAGCAGTCGATGATCCGTGCCTCTGGCTCATTTACCGCCCGTGACGTCGAGGAATGTACCGGTAACGAAGGATGCCTCCGCGCTCGCCAGCCATAGAATCGCTTGTGCCACTTCCTCAGGCTGGCCGCCGCGCCCCATGGGGATCGAATCCTTGACGCGATCGACCCGCCCTGGCTCTCCGCCACTGGCATGCATGTCGGTATAGATATGTCCGGGGCGAATACAGTTGACGCGTATCCCTTCCCGAGCCACCTCCTTGGCAAACCCAATGGTGAAAGTCTCCAACGCGCCCTTCGACGCCGCATAGTCGACATACTCATTGGGGCTGCCGAGGCGCGCCGAGGCTGATGAGACGTTGATCACCACACCGCCCGGGCCGTTGTGACGGTAAGCCATGCGCTTCACCGCCTGTTGGGCGCAGAGCATTGGCCCAAGGGCATTGACCGCAAAGATGCGCTGCATCCGCTCGTAGCCGAGCGCTTCCAGGCGAGACTGAGGCGCCAGCATTGCGGCGTTATTGACCAGTACGTCGATGCGTCCGAACGAACGGTCGATCGCAGCGAACAGATCGGCCACCTGTTGCGGGTCCGCACTGTCGGCCCGCATCGCTAACGCCCTGCGGCCCAATGCTTGCACGTCGGCCACCACGGCCAGCGCTGCGGACTCGTTGGCAACGTAGCTGATAGCGACGTCATAACCTCTTTCGGCGGCCAGCCGCGCGGTTGCTGCCCCCACTCCACGACTTCCACCCGTGATCAGAATCAGCGGTGCCTGCGAGACGTTGACCATTGAACAAAACTCCTTAGCCGTTGGCTGTATCAGCCGATGATGAGGGTGCCGCTGGCGATCACCACGCACGCCAGTATTCGGCGTGCGGTGAGCGTCTCGCCGAGGAACACATAGCCGATCAACGCCGCAAACAGCACGCTGGTTTCGCGCAATGCGGATACCGCGCCCAAAGGCGCTTCGTTCATGGCGTAGATGACCATTCCATAGGCGAGCAAAGAGACCAGCCCGCCGACCAACGCGGTCACTGTTCCGGGCCGGACGCAGAACAAGCTGCGGGCGTCACGCAGGCCGATGTAGACCAGCGGCATCAGCACGCCCCACAGGCCGCACATCCAGACCGTGTAGGCAAGCGGCGCGCCGGAGAGCCTGGCACCGATGCCGTCGACCACGCTGTAGGCGGCGATAAAGCCGCCTGTCCCCAGCGCATAGGGCAGGCTGGGAATCGACAGACTGCGCCCTCTGAAGGCCAGCGAAATAATCCCACCTGACACCAGCGCGATACCCAGTAACTCGCCAGGCGTGATGTGTTCTCCGGCAAACACGGCGGCACCCAAGGTGATCAGCACCGGCGACGATCCGCGTGAAATCGGATAGACCTGCCCCAGGTCGCCGACGCGGTAACTGCGCACCAGAAACAGGTTGTAGCCCACATGCAGCAGTGCCGAAAGCACCGCGTAGCCCCAGCTTTCAATCGCTGGGGGCGCCATGAAGGCTGCGGCAACGACACTGGTGATGGCGATGGCAATGCACATCACCGTCATGGACCACAGCCGGTCGGCACCGCTGCGCAGCAGCGCGTTCCAGCTGGCATGCAGGAGCGCGGCAAAAAGCACGAGGAAGATAAGATGAATAGGCATGCGTCACTTTAGGCAAGCCGGCGCCGGGACTAAAGCGAAGTCTCCTCATCGCAGCATGAGCGGATACTCATGGCTCACTGTTCTATGCGTTGCACTTTCAGCGCCTCACCGGCTAACCATTGGCGAAAACTGGCGATGTGCGGTTGCGATTCGATGCCCTTGGGGCAGACGAAGTAGTAAGCCAATGGCGATGGAAGCGGCACATCAAACAGGCGCACCAAACGGCCATCGCTGATTTCGTTCTCGACATGACCGCTGCGCACCAGAGCAACGCCCTGGCCGAGCAAGGCTGCCTCCACCGTCATGTTGGTATCGCCAAATCTGACGCTTTCCTTGAGCGGCAAATAGGCCAGCCCAACGGCCTGAAACCACACTTCCCACTTTGGCACCATTTCGGCACCATCGCGCGTCAACAGCGGGAAATGCAACAATTCTGCGGGGCTCTGCGGCGTCCCGACGCGCCGCAGCAGTTCGGGGCTGGCCACCGGAAATACCTGTTCCCCAAACAAGAACTCCGAATGCAGACCTGGGTAATTGCCCTTGCCGAGCCTGATCGCAACATCAGCCTGGCCTTGAGAGAAGTGGATGATTTTATCCGTAGTGTCCAGCGAGACCAGCAGCTCGGGGTGCTGGCGAGAAAGACGCGGCAAGCGTGGCAGCAGCCATTTGAGCGCGAAGGAATAGGTGGTGCTGACGCTGAGTCGAACCCTGCCCTTTTGCTCGCGCAGGTCACCCAAGGTCGCCTCCAGGCTGATGAAAAACTCCCGCACGATAGGCGCCAGCGTTGCCCCCGCTGCCGTAAGGCGCAACGCCTTGCCACGCTCGAACAACTGCACGCCCCAAAGCGCCTCAAGATGCTTGAGCTGGTGACTGACCGCGCTTTGAGTAACATGCAGCTCCTGTGCCGCGGCTGTAAACGTCGGATGGCGGGTCGCAACTTCAAAAGCGCGCAAGGTCGCGGTGGGCGGGAGGTCTCTCATAGGGACGGTATCCAGCGAGTTATCGGAAAAGTGCATGCATGAACGCTAGCTCATGCAGCAGCTTAACTCACCGTAAATGTCGATGCCCTGACGGGGCAGTGCCTGAATTGAAACTTCTGGAGCCGTTAATACCCGAACAGCGACTTGCTCTCCAGGTATTCTTCAAACCCCGACTCTCCCCACTCACGCCCATTACCCGACTGCTTATAGCCGCCAAACGGTGCAGCCTGGTCGGCGCGGGCACCATTGAGATGGACCATGCCGGTGCGCAGTTGCCGCGCGACCCTGCAGCTGCGTTCGAGGCTTGTCGAGGTGACGTAGCCTGACAAGCCGTAAGGGCTGTCGTTCGCGATGGCTATCGCCTCGGCTTCGCTGTCGTACGGCATGATCGCAAGGACCGGGCCGAAGATTTCTTCCCGTGCCACCAGCATGTCCGGGGTCACGTCGGCAAATACCGTAGGTTGCACGTAGTAGCCCCGCTCGATCCCTTGTGGTCGCCCCAGGCCTCCGGCAATCAGTCGGGACCCTTCGGCAATGGCCTGGGCGATCATGGCCTGTACCCGTTCGAATTGCAGGGCATTCGCCACGGGACCGATGGCGGAGCTCGGGTTACTGTCGTCGAAGCACACCTGCGCCAGCACTTCCCGGGCGATATCAATCACCGCCTGTTGTTGCACACGCGGTACCAGCAGGCGCGTGGGCGCATTGCACGACTGGCCGCTGTTACGGATGCACGCCAGTACCCCGTGGCGCACCGCGCCAGGCAGGTCGGCATCGTCGAGCAGGATATTCGCCGATTTGCCACCCAGTTCCTGGGACACACGCTTGACTGTATCGGCCGCCGCCTTGGCCACTGCGATGCCAGCGCGGGTCGAACCGGTAAACGACACCATGTCCACCTCGGCATGGCTGGCCAGTGCCGCGCCAACCCCAGGCCCATTACCGTTGACCAGGTTGAACACCCCCTTCGGCACCTCGGCCTCATGCAGAATTTGCGCGACGATATACGCCGACAACGGCGCGCACTCACTTGGCTTGAGTACGACGGTGCAGCCCACCGACAACGCGGGTGCGAGCTTGCAGGTGAGTTGATTGAGTGGCCAGTTCCACGGAGTGATCAGGGCGCACACGCCGATGGGCTCACGCAACACCAGCGTCTGGCCCAGGCGTCGTTCGAAGCGATACTCGCGCAGCACCTCCAGCGCCTGCGCCAGATGGCCCAGGCCTGCCGGGACATGAGCGCTTCGGGCCAGAGACAGCGGCGCCCCCATCTCCAGATGAACCGCCTCGGCCAATGCCTCGCTGTGGCGTTTGTAGGCTTCGATGATGCGCTGCAGCAAGTCGATACGTGCCTCGAGCGAACTGGCGGCGAACGACGCAAAAGCCTGCCTGGCCGCGCAGAGCGCACGGTCTACATCGCGAGCATCGCCCAGGATGATGCGCGCAACCCCCTGTTCGGTAGACGGATTTACCACTGTCTCGACGGTTTCGCCGTGAGGTTTGACCCAGGCACCGTCAATGTAGAACTCAAACAAATCGTACATACCCACGACTCCCTTCAGACAACCTGATTCAAGGCGCCCGCCAAGGTGTCGAACACCTGGGCGATCTCCTGCTGGCTGATCACCAACGGCGGTGAAATCACGATGGTGTCGCCCGAACCGCGCACCAGAACGCCGTGCTCAAAGCACCATTGCGCAACTTCACTGCCACGGGCGCCGGCGGCACCGGGGCGCGGCTCGAGTTCGACCGCGCAGAGCAAACCGATGGTGCGTACGTCCAGCACCGGACTCACACCCTGCAGCGCCAGTGCGGCCGTCTGCCAGGGACCGCTGACCGCGTTGACATGTTGATTGATGCCCAGTTCGCGATGCACCTCGATGGTCGCCAAGCCGGCCGCACACGCCAGCGGATGCGCCGAGTAGGTATAGCCATGCATCAGCTCGATGACGTTCGCGGGCCCGGCCATGAACGCTTCGTACACTGCACCGCTGACCAGCACGCCGCCCATGGGCACGGCGCCGTTGGTCAGGCCTTTGGCGGTGGTGATCAGGTCTGGCGTAACGCCGAACGCCTGGGCGGCGAAGCTGGCGCCAACGCGGCCAAAACCGGTGATCACTTCGTCGAAAATCAGCAACACGCCGTGCCGGGTGCAGATCTCGCGCAAGCGTTGCAGGTAACCCTGGGGCGGCGGGTACACCCCGCCGGAGCCAGTCACCGGCTCCACGATCACTGCGGCCACAGTGCTCGGATCCTGAATGTCCAACAGTTGGGTCAGCGCGTCGGCATAACGTTCGCCTTGCTGCGGTTGCCCTGCGCTGAAACGCATACCCGCGTCGTAGGGTAGCGGCAGGTGCGATACCTCGCCCAACAACGGACCGAAGTCACGCTTCTGCCGACCGATACCGGATACCGACAGCCCACCGAAACCCATGCCGTGGTAGCCCTTGGCCCGCCCGATGAACTTGGTACGGCGACTGTCACCGCGGGCCTGGTGATACGCCCGGGCAATCTTCAACGCGGTGTCGACGGCCTCGGAACCTGAGTTGGTGAAGAACACCTGCTCCATGCCGACAGGGCTGATGTCGATCAGGCGTTCGGCCATCTCCAGAGCGTGGGGGTGGCTCATCTTGAATGACGAGACAAAGTCCAGGCGCCCCGCCGCTTCGCGAATGGCCTCGACGATTTTCGGCTGGCCATGCCCGGCATTCACGCACCACAGTCCCGCCATTGCATCGAGTACACGACGCCCATCGGTGGTGGTGTAGTACATGCCGTCAGCACTGGCGAACATCATCGGTTGTTGCTGGAACTGGCGCATTGGCGTGAACGGTGCCCAGAACGCGCCGCACTCGGAACCTGTCGGGTTGGAAATATCGTTCATAGCGACTCCTGCAAAGCTGTTCTTGGATGGCCGGTCAGCGTCGGGCGCTGCAACGGGCCTGCGTTAACGTTGACGCTGCGGTCCACATACAACATGCCGCGCTCGATGCGGCAGCTGACACGGTCACAAAACGCCATCTCGACAAACTGCCAGGTCATGCATAGCACCCCCTCTTCGGTCCAGCGCGCCTGCGCCACCACCGAGGTGAGTTCCGGCTGGTATTGGTGATGCAAATAGTGGCCGGTCATGCTGGTCTGGCTTTCAATGCCGTTGGCCAGCCCGGCGCGAATGCAGTGTGTGCCGCGGGGGTCGGTGAGGTAGAAGTCGCAATGGTCCGTACCAAGCACCAAACGTATTTCGCTGACTTGATCTTCGTTGGCCTCCACCACAAACGTGCCGCTGAACTCGGCACGACGCGGCGAGGTCGAGGCCCCCGCAAGGGACGGCCGCCGCTGGTTTGCCAACAGCGCCGCCAACTCGGCATCCGCCGCGCCGTCGGCGGGCACACCCAGCGCCGGCAACAAATGCTCCCAGAGCAGGTTGTGCAAACGCCGCTCGCCCAAGGGCAGTCCGGCGGTAAACGCAATCACCGCGTTATGGCGTGGCAAGACGATGCACTGCTGGCCAAATACCCCGGAGGCGTAGTAGCCACCGTGCAGGGTCATCCACCATTGGTAGCCGTAGCCTTCGCGGCGCGTGATACCTGAGTCACTCGAGTCGCGGCCCTGGTAACGCTTGCCGTCGAAGGCACCCATCCATACGTCATCGACATGGCCGCGGGTGGCTTCGGCCACCCATTCCCGGGAAAGCAACTGCTGCCCTTCCCAGTTGCCTTGTTGCAGGTGCAGCACACCAAACTTGAGCAAGTCCTCGGTGCTGCAACTCAGGCCATTGCCGCCCGTGTTGAAGCCGCCAGGTGCAAGGTCCCACTCGATGGCTCCCATGGCCATGGGTTGGAAGATACGGGCATTGCACAACTCATGGGCCGTCTGACCGCTGACCACGCTGACAATCGCCGAGAGCATGAAACTCGAGGCGCTGCTGTAGATAAACTGCTGCCCTGGTGGATCTTCAACCGGTTCATCGAGGAACAGCTTGACCCAGCTTTCACTGCGCCCACGCCAGGCCCCGCCGGAAATGCCCTGACGATGACCGGTGCGCATGGTCAGTAAATCGCGCACGGTCATGGCCGCCAGGTTTTCGCTGACAACGGCCGGGCAATCTGCGGTGAAAAAGTCCACCACCTTGGCGTCCAGCGACAGCACGCCGTCATCCACCAACAGCCCGATGGCCATGGACACCCAGCTTTTGGTGACCGAGTGCTGAACATGCAACCGTTCGGCACGATAAGGCGCCCAAAACGCTTCGGCCACCACCGCACCGTCGCGGTACAGCATGAAACTGTGCAACTCCAGGCCCGCAGCGTTCACCGCAACAATGAAATCACTCACGCCACGCGCCGATACGCGTTGTTGGCTGGGCAGCGCCCGCCGCAACGGCAAACTCGTCATCTGATCTATCCCCTCAATTGCACTGCCTTGGCGCACAACAGGCTGGCCCTGTTGCACGCCGTTACTGCTACCAGAGCGCCACGGTGTAACCCAGGATCACTCGGTTTTCGTTGGTGTCACGGGTGAAGTTGCTGGTGGCGCTGGCGTTCTGCCAACGCAGAGACACATCCTTGAACGTGCCGCTTTGCACCACGTAGCCGAGGCTGAAATCACGCTCCCACTCGCGCCCTTCGCCCTTGAATCCGATGACCTCGGCGTTGTCGCCCTTGGCGTAACGAGTCGAGAACAGTAGGCCCGGCAGGCCCAGCGAGGCGAAGTCATAGTCGTAGCGGGCATGCCACACGCGCTCGCCGGTCTGGGAGAAGTTGGCCAGTTGGTACTCGGTGAACAGGTAGGTGTTGGTGCCGTCCACGTAGGTGAACGGCGTCGAGCCGTACTGTTCCTGGTAACCGCCGCTGAGGTTGTGACCATAAAGGCTGTAGCCGATACGGGTACTCAACGCACGGTTATCCACTTTGCCGGCCAGGGCCGCAGCGTCTTCACTGGCGTTGAAGTAACGGATGTCGGTCTTGAACGTACCGGGGCCCCACTTGAAGCTGTTTTTCAAACCCAGGTAGTGCTGTTGGTAGAGGCTTTCCAGTTGCGCGTACTGATAGGTGACGACCGTGGTTGGCGTGAGCTTGTACTCACCGCCGGCGTAGCGGAACTCATCACTTTTGGCGCTGCTTTTGTAGGCACCGTACTGGCTGGTAAGGCCCATGTCCTCGTAGTGGGTCGAGTCACGCTGCTTGACCTGGTCCAGTTGACCCAAGGTCAGGGTCAGTTTGTCGATGTCCCTGGAGGTGAGCGCTGTGCCACTGAAACTCTGCGGGAACAGACGACTGAGGTTTGGTTGCAGGGTGGGCAGGTCCGGCACCATGTAGCCCACACGCAGCTCGCTTTGGCCCATGCGCGCCTTACCGGTGATGCCGAGTTTGGAGTAATTGTCATGGGCACGGCGTGCATAGCTGGGAGAGCCTGGCTCGGCCACGCTCGAGCGCGCCAGCAGCCCGGTGCCAGAGTTGTCCGGGCTCGAGTCGAGCTTCAGGCCCAGCATGCCGACCGCGTCCAGACCAAAACCCAGCGTGCCGTCGGTAAAGCCCGATTGGAGATTGAGAATGAACCCCTGCGCCCACTCGGCGCGCTTGTTCTGTCCGCTGGACTCGCGGTAGTCGCGGTTGAAGTAATAGTTCTTCAATTCAAGCGAGGCTTTGCTGTCGGCGACAAAGTCAGCCTGGGCAAACAAGGGCATGAATCCGACGCCCATGACGCTGGCACGGGTGAAAACGTTGTTGATGCGGTTACTCATGTGTAGGTTCCTGGCAGACAGGTTGAGTGGGGTTGTTTTTGTTTTCTTCGGCCATGGCTTCGCCCGCTTCGCCGATCACCGATTGACGAAGGTCTGGATTGCAAGACATGGCCTGGGGGTGCAGCAGTACCTAGATCACACTGGCACGGAGGCGGTAACTGCCATCCGCGCGTTTCTCCAAGGGGCTGGCCGCTGCGAGCAGCCGGCGGGTATAGGGATGCTGCGGGGCGTCGAAAATCGTGTCGCGCGGTCCCATTTCAACCACTTCGCCCTGGTTCATCACCGCCACGCGATGAGCGATGCGCTCCACGGCCGACAGGTCGTGGGAGATGAACAGGCAGGCGAAGCCGTACTGGCCTTGCAAACGCTCGAACAACTCGAGAATCTGCTTTTGAATGGTCATGTCCAACGCCGAAATCGGCTCGTCGGCAATCACCAGCTTGGGCCGCCTGACCAGTGCCCGGGCAATCGCCACGCGCTGGCGCTGGCCCCCGGAGAGTTGATGGGCAAAGCGCTCACGGAACTGCTCGGACAAGCCGACGTCAGCCAGGGTCTCGGTGACCCGCTGGCGTTTTTGTGCGGCCGTCAACCCCGGCTCATGGCGTAGTGGCTCGGCAATGATCTGGCCGACGGTCATGCGCGGATCGAGGGAAGAGTACGGGTCCTGGAAAATCATCTGGCATTGCAGGCGGTGCGCGCGGTTGGCGGCCTTGAGGATATCCACGCCCTGGAACAGGATGGCCCCGGCACAGGGCGTGACCAGTCCGACCACTGCACGCCCAAGGGTGGTTTTGCCCGAACCGCTGCCACCGACCAAGGCCAGGGTCTCGCCCGGTGCGATGCTCAGGTTCACCGAATGCACGACGCGCTTGGGTACGCTGCGCCCCCAGAAACTGCGCGGCCCCGGGTGTTCGATGCACACCTCCCGGACCTGCAACAAGGCGTTGTCGGCGGCCGGCAATGGCACCAGCTCGCCGCGCCGTGGCAGCGCTTCAAGCAACTGCCGGGTGTAGTCGGCCTTCGGTGCGAACAGAATGTCTTCGATACGGCCCTGCTCCACCGCCTTGCCTGCACGCATCACCACCACCTTGTGGGCATAACGCGCCACCAGCGACAGGTCGTGGCTGATGAACAAGATCGCCGTACCCTGCTCGCGCGTCAGCTCCAGCATCAACTCGATCACGTCCAGTTGTGCCAGGCAATCGAGCGCCGTGGTTGGCTCGTCAGCGATCAGCAGCGCCGGGCGCAGCAACATCACCGAGGCCAGCATGATGCGTTGGCGCATGCCGCCGGAGAACTGATGCGGGTAGGACCCCAGGCATTTCTCGGCATCCTTGATACCGATGCGTTGCAGCATGGCGCTGCAGCGCTCGCGAATCGTCGCCGCATCCAGCGTGGTATGCAGTGCGAGCGCTTCGCTCATCTGCCGGCCAATGGTCAGCGCAGGGTTGAGCGAGACCATTGGTTCCTGGAACACCATGCCGATCCGCGCACCGCGCACTTCACGCATCGCCTTGGCATTGCTGCTGTCCAGCGGTTCACCCTGGAAGGTGATGCGTCCACCACACACCTGCATCGGTGCCGGCAGCAAGCCAATGGCAGCGCGTGCGGCCATGGTCTTGCCGCTGCCCGATTCGCCAACCAGCGCGACGATCTCGCCAGGGGCCATGGTGAAGCTGAAATCATCGACGGCCAGCGGACCGTCCGCACCGACGCGAATCTGTAGATTTTCAACAGCCAGTAATGGCACTGGAACGCTCATGTTCATTTCCTCATGCGCGGGTCGAGACGATCACGCAAGGCATCGCCGAACAGATTGATGGCCAGCAACGTCAGGCTGATAAAAATACCCGGGAAGATCCCCAGCCACGGCGCCGACGAGATGTAGGTGCGGCTCGCCGAGAGCATGCTGCCCCAGGTCGCAGCTGGCGGCGGAACGCCCAGGCCAAGGAAGCTCAGTGCACTCTCCGAGAGCAGCGCCCAGCCGAACATGCTGGTGCCCAGCACACACAGCGGCGCCAGACAGTTGGGGGTGATATGGCGAAACATGGTGTACAGCTCAGAGTTGCCGATCACCCGAGACGCTTCGATGAACTCCAGCTCACGCAACGACAGCACACTGCCGCGCACCACCCGTACGACGGACGGGGTATAGGCAATGCCCAGGGCAAGCACGATGCCGTACTGGCTGGCACCGACGATTGCCATGATGCCCAGGGCCATGAGAATGCCCGGAAACGCCAGCAGAGCATCGTTGAGCATCATCAGCACGCGGTCGGTCCAGCCGCGCAGGTAACCGGCGAGCATACCGATTACCGTGCCGCAGATAACCGCCACGCTCACCGAGAGCAGGCTGATCCACAGGCTGGTGCGTGCACCAATGATCAATCGACTGAACACGTCACGGCCGAATTCGTCGGTGCCCAGCCAGTGCAGAGCATTTGGCGCTTGCAGGCGCGACAACAGGTCGAGCTTGAGCGGGTCATAAGGTGTCCACACCACGCCGAGCAACGCCAGCAATACCAGTGCCGCAAGCAAGCTGCCGCCGATCAACGCATTCAACGGCGGGTAACGCCAGGCACGTCGAGGCTGGGTATCCAGCCCTATCGGCACGGCAGTAGTCTTGAGGTTCATAGCTTCACCCTTGGATCGAACAGCGGATACAACAGATCCACCAACAGGTTGACCAACACGTAGATGCAGGTGACCAGCAGCAGGCAACCCTGTAGCACCGGGTAGTCACGGGAAAAGATCGCATCGACCATCAAACGGCCAATACCGGGCAAGGTGAACACGGTTTCCAGCACCGCAATGCCACCGAGCAAATTGCCGAGAATCAGGCCAATCAAGGTCCAGGTGGGAGCAAAGGCGTTGCGCAGCGCGTGTTTCCACAGCACCGCCCCCTCCGACAATCCCTTGGCCCGTGCATGGGCGATGTACTCCAGGCGCAGCACTTCGATGGTGCTGGCCCGCGCCATCCGCGCTATGGCGCCGAACTCCACCAGGGTCAGGGTGATGATCGGCAGCGCCACATAGGTCACCGCTTTCATCGGGTCGCTGGCAAAGCCGACGTAACCGATCACCGGCAACCAGCCGAGCTGAATGCCAAATACGTAGAGCAACAACAAGCCCAGCCAGAAACTCGGCACCGACAGCAGCAACGTCGCCGTGGCCACCAGGCCCAGGTCCAACGCACTGTTCTGCTTCCAGGCCGCGAGCAAACCCACCGGCACCGCGAGCAGGGTTGCCAGTAACACCGCGACAAGCACTACGGTGGCGCTGACGCTGAAGCGTTCGATCAACAACGCCAATACCGGCTGACGGCTGCTGATGGACATCCCGAGATCGCCACTGAGGACCGACTTGATCCAGATCAGGTACTGGGTCAGCACCGAGTGGTCCAACCCCAGACTGCTGCGCATGTCGGCAAGGCTTTGCGGGTCGGCCATGTCACCCAGCATCAGCAACGCCGGGTCACCGGGGATCAGGCGAATCAAGGCAAATACAATCACCGAGATCAATAGCAGGGTCGGCACCGCCATGCCGAGCCTGTGCACTATGAATCGAAACATAACGGTACGCCTTACTTGGAAATGTCGGCCAGCTTCACGCCCCATAGGCGCGGTTTGGCAACGGGCCAGGAGCGATAGCCTTCAATGCGTTTACCCATGGCGCCGATGGCGGTACCGTTGTAGATGACTACCATCGGTACATCCTGGAGCATCAAGGTGTGCAGCTTGTCGAACAGCGGCCGGCGCTTGGCGGGGTCAACCTCACGCTGGACCTCGCGCAATATCGCCAGGGCTTCGGGGTTGTCCCAGACCTTGCGTGGCTCTTTGCGTTTATCGCCGATCACTGATTCGTAGCTCTGCGCCGCATCGAAACGCCCCGAATAAGAGAACGACATCATCTGGTAGCTGCCGGTCTGGTAGCGTTCCAGCTGCGTGCCCCACTCCAGGGTTTCCATTTCGATGTTCAGTCCCGCCGCCTGAGTCATGGCCTGGCTGAGCAAACCCATGTCGAACATCTGCGGGTAGCGCTTGTTGACCAGCATGCGGATTTTTTCGCCGCCGTAACCGGCCTCTTTCAACAGGCGCCGGGCCTCGTCGAGGTTGTAGGTGTAACCCTGATGCGCGATGTCGTCGTAGTACGGGCTGGCGGTGGGAATGACCGAGTTGTTGACCACCGACAAGCCATCGGACAGGGCCGCCACCATCTGTGCGTAATCCAGGGATAGCGCCACTGCGCGACGGATGCGCACGTCCTTGAGTAACGGGTCACGGGTCTGGAACAGCAAGCCACTGATGGTCATGATCGGGCTGACCTGGATCTGCAGATTCTTGACCTGCTTGAGTTGTGCGGCGTCCATCGCCGTCACGTCCGGCAGCAGGTCGACGCCACCCGAGAGCAGCGCGGCCTTGGCCGAGGCCGAATCGGGGATCACCTCGAAACGTACCTTGTCGACAAACGCCTGCTTGTTACCGGTGTACCCGTCCGCCTCGGCCTCGGCGCGCGGGGTGTATGCCTTGAAGCGATCCAGCTCGACGTACTGGCCCTTCTGCCATTTGCCCAGGGTGAACGGCCCCGTGCCAATCGGTGCACGCCAACTGCCATCGGCGGCCACGGAGTCCGGGTGCAGGATGCCGCTGCCGGCACAATCAGGGCGAGCCATCGCGGCGAGGAACAAGCCGTTGGCCTGGTCCAGGGTGAACACCACGGTTTTCGGGTCAGGGGTGGCGACGTCGACAATCCTGGCGGCGCCACGACCGTCGAACTCCGCCAGACACCTCCACTGAGTCTTGGGGTCCAGGTAGCGCTGCCAGGTCCATTGCACCTCCTTGGCCGTCAACAGCTGGCCATTCTGGAAGTGCACGCCGTCTCGCAGGCTGAAGGTGTAGCGCAGGCCATCCGGCGAGACAGCGACTGCACTGGCCAGCATCGGCGCGATGCTGGTGTCTTCGCGATACGCCACCAGCCCTTCGACGATATGCATCATCACCGCATCGGTATTGTCGTCACGGTTGACGCCCGGGTCGGTGCTGCGGATATCGCCATTGAGACCAACGCTGATGACCTTGTCTTGCGCGATGGCCATGGAAAAGGTGCACGCCGACATCGCGACGGCCAGTGCCGTCTTTACGTAACTGTTCACGGGAGAAAGACTCCTTGAAGAAATTTTCCGGTCAGTGGCGAGGGCCAAGGCAGGACCGGCATCAGAATGAGTGAATCCTTGGTTATTGTTGTACGGCCTGTTCTGAGTGCATCGACCAGCGGTGTATCAGCCGAGGCTGCGCTTGTGGCGCAACACCCTGGCGAAAAAATCCTGGGCAGCCGGCATGGCTTTGATGCCCTGGTGCGCAACGTTGGGCAACAGATCGAAGTGGACCTTCACGCCGGCCGCTTCGAAGCTGGCCTTCAAGCTGGCCAGGCGCTCCGGGCGCGTGCGCCCGGCAGCATTGGCACCGGCCATGTAGTGTTTGCCGCCTTCGCGGTGGGTGATTTCCCAGGTTTCGAGGTCTGAATCGCCGACCACCATGTGCACCGGCAGTTGCTGCAAGGCTTGCAGGTTCAACGGCTTGCCAAAGCGCGTCGCGAAGTCCCGCACGCCGACCCACCAGTCCTGCTCGGCATCCAGCAGCGTCACCGAGCCCGGCGCACCGATGGACGCCGCCCAGAGTTTCTCGGGATGCAGGTAGCAGAATCGGTGGGTGAATTGTCCGCCGCCGGAATAGCCGAACAGCGCAAAGGTATCGAAGCGGCGACCATAGCGCTTGCCGACGCTGGCGATCATGTCGAGCAACACTTGGTCGTACCGGATATCACCCTCGACCATCTGCTTGTAGCCATCGCCGTTGTTGTCACCGAGCACGCCGACCGGGAACAGTGGCGACAGGATCACACAATCGTTCCAGCGGCCAAACTCTGCGAAGCCATTGCGATAAATCTCCATCGCACGGGTCGAGCCGTGCAGCGACACCACCAGGTCCACGGGCCGGGAGCTGTCTTCGATGGTTTCGGGCACATAGAGAGTGTAGGCAAAACGGCTGTCCTTGTGGTGCGAGTACACCGTGGTAGCGCCGAGGTGATACACGTTTCTGGCCGCACGCAAGGCCACGTCGATGGGGTTGGTATCTGGATTGCTCATGTGGAAAGTTCGCCGAGTCAGTTCGGACTTGAGTATTGGTCGAGCGCTATAAAAAGAAAATCTAATTAAACTTTATCCCGAGCAAACAAAACCTTTACGATCACGCCTTACCCATGGCTGCGAGCCCACCCATGAGCAACATTCGTTTTTTCAAGACGTTTATCGCCGTCGCCGAGTACGGCAGCTTTGCCGCCGCTGCCGACCGCGTGGCACTGACCAATGCCGCCGTCGGCCAACAAATGCGCGCACTCGAAGAGGAAATGCGCCGGCCGCTGTTCGACCGCAGCCAGCGGCAGATCAAGCTGAGCCGCGATGGTGTGTTACTGCTGCCCAAAGCCAAGCGTCTGCTGGCGGACTACGAGCAAATGATCGCCGAAGCCCCTGACGGCGAGGCCATGGAGGGCGAAGTGTCGATCGGCGGCATCACCTCTGGCATGGGCCTGCTCGCCAATTGCCTGGTGCAACTGAAAAAACTGCACCCCAGGATATCGGTCAACCTGATGACCGCCCGATCCGACGAAGTGGTCAACCTGGTACAGGCCGCCAAACTGGATGCCGCACTGCTGATCGAGACTGCGCGGCAAAACTTCAGTGGCTTGAGCTGGACCCTGCTCTATAACGAACCGATCGTGATGCTCGCCAATGCCGCACAGACCGCTGGCATCAACGATGCGGTGGAGTTGCTGAGAACGCAGCCGTTTATTCGCTACGACAGGTCAACGGCAGTGGGTCGCAAGGTGCAGTCGATCATCAAGAGTGAATCGGTCGAACCACTGGAGATCCTGGAACTGAATTCGATCATCGGAATCGCCGACCTGGTGCGCCAGCAAGTCGGGGTGGCCATTGTGCCGCTGCTGAAGAATTTCGACTGGCACAAAGACCCAAGCCTGCGGGTACTGCCATTGCCGGGCGACCTGGCAGTGCGCCGGGTGGGAATATTGGAACAAGGCACCAAAAGTGCAATTACAGGGGAAATTCGCAAGTTGCTGATGTCGGCTGTTGCAAAGTAATCCCTCCCTCAGCGCAGTTGATGAGTGCCTGGCTCAGACTTTGACGGGCCGGCCCAGCGACGGCGCCAGCCTGGATATCGCCGTCAGCCCGACCATTGCCCTGCGTTGGCCAATTCCTCGGTTGCCTGATGTTGGCCAGCAACCCCGAATACAGGCGTACCCGACTTGGCGCTCACGTGGTGCCCTCCTCACTTGATCCGATAATGGAACGTATTGCGCACGGCCGGCACCGCAACGGCTTGGCCGTCGACGATTCGCGGTTGGTAACGGAAGGTGTTGGCGGCGGCCAGCGACGGCCGAATGAACAGCGGATGGCAACCCTCGAGCACGCTTGGGTTTTCGACTTTGCCTTGTGGGTTGACGGTGTATTCCACCGTGCAATCACCCTCGATGTTTTTGTCCAGCGCCCGCTGCGGATAGTCCGGTGCCTGCTTGCTCAGGGGCAGGTACTGACGGCTGTCGGCAGCCGTCTGGGCGGCCAGTTGGCGCGCGCGTTCGTCGGCCAACCGGGCCTGTTCGGCGCGTTGTGCTTGCTGGGCTTGTTGCTGGGCAAGTTGTTGCTGCTCGGCCTCACGGTTGAGCCGTTGCGTCTCCAGTCGCTCGCGTTGTTGCTCGGCTTGCTGCTCGCGTTTTTTTTCTTCGACCCGTTTGCGCGCCAAGGCGGCCTGTTCGAGCTTCTTTTGGACCTGGAGCTGAGGGTCGACAGCCGGTTTGACCGGCTCGACGGGGGCGGCAGCAACGGGCTCGGGAGGTGCTGGTGGCGTTGATGCCGGTACCGGCTCAGGAGCCTGCGGCTGAGCAGCGGGTGGCAGCATCACCAACTGGGTTCGCAACACCGTTGGTTGCGTGGCCGGCGTTGTTTGCGGCGACCAGCCGTGTACCAACAAGGCCAGGACGATGACATGCAGCGCCACGGCCAGGCCCGCCGCGAGACTGTTCTGCCAGAACCCGCTGCGAACACTGCGCTGCAACGTCAGGGTCGGAGTCTGCATGATCATCGCCGTCATTGCGGGGCCTCGGTCACCAGCCCGAGGTTGCTGACCCCGCCCTGCTGCAACGCCGCCATCGCCGCGACCACGCGGCCATAACCGGCGTCCTTGTCGGCGCGGATGAAGACCTGCGTATCATGCCGCTCGGTCACGATCTGCGTGACCTTCGCTCGCATGTCGTCGAGCGTCACCGCGCTGTCAGTCTGGTGCCGGGTATCGAGTTCACCGCCCAGGTTCCAGTAGTAACCGCCCTCGGCCTTCACCGATAGGGTCAGTATCTGTTGGCGCGTGTCCGTGGCCAGGGCTTCACTGGCCACCTTGGGCAGCTCGATCTTTACACCCTGAGTCAGCATCGGTGCGGTGACCATGAAAATCACCAGCAGCACCAACATTACGTCGATGTACGGCACCACGTTCATTTCGGCCTTGGGCCCGTGCTTGCGTTGCGGTCTGACCAGCATCTCGATTCTCCTCTCAGGCTGCAGCGGCCAGGTTCAACGGCTTGCCGTGCAAGGTGCGATGCAGACGCATTTGAAGCTCATTGCCGAAGGCGTAGTAACGGGTCAGCAAGGTCTGGCTGCGCGAGGAAAAGCGGTTGTAGGCAATCACCGCCGGAATCGCCGCAAACAGGCCGATGGCCGTGGCGATCAGCGCTTCGGCGATGCCTGGCGCCACGGTCGACAGCGTGGCCTGCTGCACCTGAGACAGGCCGATAAACGAATTCATGATCCCCCAGACGGTGCCGAACAGGCCGATGTAAGGGCTCACCGAACCGACGGTCGCGAGGAACTGCAAGCCTTTCTCCAGCTGCACTTCCTGCTCGCTGATGGCGACGTACAACGCCCGCTCCACACCTTCGAGCACCACGTCGGCGGCACTGCCGGTGTGCGGGTGCAGATGGTTGAACGCGTGGAGCCCGGCGTGAAAGATCGGCTCGATGCCCTTCTCGCTGTCAGCCGTTTCCCGGTACAGCGGCAGCAAGTCCGAGGCGCCGCGGAAGCGCTGCACAAACGAGTTCATCTGCCGTTCACGTTGTCGCAGCACGCAACTGCGCTGGATGATCAGGAACCAACTGAGCAACGAAGCCAGCAACAGGGTCAGCATGACCGCCTTGACCAACAGACTGGCGTCGCTGATCAGTCCCCAGATCGTCATGTGTTCGAGCGTGGCCTGCATGGTGAAACTCCTTGTCTGATGCTCGCGGACCGCCGATGAGCGACGACCGTTGAGCTATTCGATGGAAATCCGATGACGCGTTGATGACAGGCCCGGTCAAGGCAACTTCAGGGCCTGGGTGACTTCGGCCCAGGGCACAAATTTGAAGTTCTGTGTCTGTTCGGGCATACGCTTGCGGCCGTCCTGCACCACCAGCAGGCCTTGGCTCCAGGGGCCGCCGAGGTTCACCGAGGTGACTTCCAGGCCGTCGGTTTCCGATGCGCCATCGATGCCGAGCCCGGCGTTCAGACCGACGCGAAAGGCGCCGCGCGAAGCAAACGGTGGCTCGGCGTCCAGCACCAGGTAGCTGTCGTTGCCTTGGCTGGAGATCACCAGGTAGTCGTGCCCCGCACTTTGATAGAGCGCCAGCCCTTCCACATCCGCCTGCAGTTGCGGCCCGACCTTGATCACGCTGCTCAATGTCGCCGGTTGATCGGCGCGGGCATCCACCGCCCAGACGCCGACATCCTCTTCACCGAGAAACAGTCGTTGGCGCTGGTCATCGGCCACGCACCCTTCGGGTTGGCTATCGACCTTGAACTGGCGCACCAACTCACCGTGCACCGTGCCGTTCGGCGCGCTCAGGCGGTATTGCAGGAAGGTGCCGTCCTTATCGTTGGCAATGGCGTAGAGCTCGCCACTGGCTGGCTGAAACAGGCAGATGCCGTAAATGTCCTTGAGCGGCGTGGCGATCTCGCCGGCTTCGCGCAGCTCGCCGCTACGGCGGTCGATGCTGAACAGGCTGAGACTGTTGTGATCGCGATTGCTCGCCACGGCGAGGTCCACTGTCTGCTGGCCGAGTTTGAAATTCGGTCGCACGTCGACGTTGTTCAGACGGCCGACCGGCAAGTCCTGCAGCAACTTGCCTTGCAGGTCGTACGCCAGCAGCCCCTGCTTTTTATTGGTGCCCAACACGCGGCTCAGCGACGGTTGCTGCGGGTGAATCCAGATCGCCGGATCGTCCGCCGCATCGCCCTGACGTCCGACCGGATCACTTTGGCTCAGCGCCTTTACGTTCGGCAGCACGGAGGGCACCGGCACCGGCATGGGCTGCCAGTCGAGTTCGCCTTGATACAGTCGGCCGTCGTCATCGTCGCGCAGGAGTATCTGCAGGCCTTTATCGGTTGGGCGCAGGGCGAGGTTTTCCGGTTCCTTCAAGCCTGGCAGCGCCAGGGTTGCCCGAGCGGACCAACGTTCCTCCTGCTGCTGATAGAGGTGCAAGTGCGCGGCTTTCGGGTCGAGCGCGACGATGCCACCTGGCACCAACGCCATGGCGCCGGCGGTATTTTCGATCTCGCCGAACGGTTCACGCATGGCCACTGGACTGCGCGTGACATCGGCTTCCGGGTGCGCCGGGTAGGCCCACCAACCGACGTTCTCCTCGTTGACCACCAACTGATTGGCGCCATCGTCGACCTGACAATCCGTGGCCGAAGGCGGCAGCGGCAGACCGCGCACACGTTGCGGCTGCGCGCTGAGCGTCGCGCCATCGCCCACCAGCCATTGCTCGCCCTTGCCCTCCTCGCCCACCAGAAACAGGAACAGGTTGCTCGCTTCGTCGCGGTACAGGCACAGGCCGTTGACCGGGTAACCCCGCGTCGGCAGGTACACCGGTTGACCCCACGTGCGCTGGCGCGGATCGAGGCTGACGAGCAGCGCTTGCTGGCGACGGCTGTCGAGGCTCGCGACCCATACCCGTTGGCCGGCGGCGCGGCTGTCCACGGCATTGAACGAGCCCTTCAAGCGCGCCAGCTCCTTGCCTTGCGCATCCAGCAGAAGTAAACCATCACGCTCGCTCGCGGCGAGGCGCTCGCCGTCGGGGCTGGCGGGCAGAAACGCCACGGCATCGACCGACAGGTTCGGGGCCCAGGGCTTGAGAGTCAGGGCCGGTGCGGCCGCCAACACCTGGCCGGCGGCCAGGCAAATCAGTGCAGCCAGCGTGTGGCGCGTGGGTAGAAACGAAATACTCATGAACAGGCAAAGTCCTTGTCGTGGGGCAGCGGCATCGGGGCTTAGAAGTGGGTGAAGGTCAGGCCGACTTTGTAGGTCGGGCCGTATTCTTCGTACTGGCCGTTGTAGGCGCGGTGGCCGGTGTAGACGAAATACGGCTCATCGGTGAGGTTCTGCGCCTCGAAACTGACCTGCAGGTTCTTGGTCAGCGAGTAGCGCGCGCTGAAGTCGACAAAGGTCTGGGCGTCGACGTGCAGGTCGTGGGCCTTGTCGTTGATCGAGGCCAGCTCATAGAGGTAATCCGATTTGTAGTTGGCCGACAGGCGCAGGCTCAGCTTGTCGTCTTCCCAACCGAGCATCAGGTTGCCGACCGTGTCGGACTGATTGGGCAAATCGATGCCGCGTTTGCGGTGGGTGCCACTGGCGGCGTCGAAGCCTTTGATCTCGGCATCCGAGCGGCTGAACGTCGTGTTGGCGCCGATCAGCAGGCCGTTCCAGGGCGCGGGCAGCCAGTCGAATTTCTGCGAGTAGGCCAGTTCCAGACCATACAGCTTGGCGCTGTCGCCGTTGGCGAACGAGTGGGCCTCGGTGAAATCGACCCAGGCACCGGTGCCGGCGAGGTCGGTGTTGTAGACGAAGTTCTTGATGTCCTTGTAGAACACGAACGCCGAGACGGTGCCGGCGCGGCCCATGTAGTGTTCGATACCGAGGTCGAGGTTGCTCGATTCCAGCGGCTTGAGCTCCGGGTTGCCGAAGGTCGCCTCGTCATCGTCGATGACAAAACCCGGCGCCAGTTGACCGAAGGTCGGGCGCACCACGGACTTGGTCCAGGCCGCGCGAACCTGAGTGTTCCTGTCCAGTTGATAGCGCGCATGCAGCCCCGGCAACCAGTGATGATAACGGCGCTTGGTCTCGGTGGACTGGAATTCGCCATCGGTCACGCCGGTGCCCTTGGCTTCGAATTCGGTGCCCTCATAGCGCAGGCCGGCGATGAACCGCCAGTCGTCGATGTCGAGGGTGTTCATCAGGTAGCCGGCGTTGATGTCCTCGCTGATCTTGAAGTCGTTGACCCGCGATTCGGTCTCGTCATAGAAGTCCGCCTTGTTCAGGCCGCCGATCAACTGCTTGACCGCACTGCCACTGATACCCGGCCCGAACTGGCCGAGGCGGTAGTCGACCGTGCCCTTCTTGAACTGCGTCAGATTGAGTTGCTCATCGCTGAAACCCAGGTTGTCGAAGTCTTCATAGACCCAGGCGTCGAGGTCGTTGTCCTTGTTGCGCCGGCTGACCTTGCCGCCGAACTTGACCTGGGACGCATAGCCGTTGAAGTCGTAGTCGCGAGCGAGGTCCAGGCGCAGGTTTTTCTCGGTGTCGGTGGTTTTCTGTTGTTCCCAGTCGACTTTGTCGAGGCTGAAGTTGCTCGGGTCGTAGAACGCCTGGCCAATGATCGGCCTTGGCTTGTCGTTGTCGTAGAAACCGCTGTCGGCAAAGTCATCGATGCCGGCGAATTCGGCATTGGCGATGTGGCCCGGGCTGTCCTCGCTGGAACGGCTGTAACCGGCCTGGCCGCTGAGGGTCCAGAGGCCGAACATGCGCTCGCCGCCAAAAACGTAAGACTGGATTTCCTGGGTCTCTTCGCGCTGCTTGAGTTTGCGCGAACCTTCGGCGTCACCCAATTCGCCTGCGGCCAGCGGGTCGGCGAATTCGAGGCTGGTCGAGTTGCGTGTTTCGCTGTCCTTGTAACGGCTGTAGAGGGTGCGCAGGTAATAGCTGCTGAAGTCATCGGGCTTGTAATCGAAGTTCAGGCCCCCGCCGGCGCGTTCGCGGCTGATGTCGTAGTCGCGTTGCTCGAACTCCTCGAGTCTGGCGCCCTGCTCAAAATCCCACGCACCACCAGTTTCGACGTTGTCCGAACCGAAGTCGCGCTTCTGCCAGCTCAGTGCGGCGGCGACACCGAAGTTGTCGATGCCATCGCCGAGGCTGAAACGGTCACTGACCGCGCCGGAAAACTTCGGGCTGGTCTGGTGGGTGTTCTTGTCATAGCTGGCTTCGCTGCTGCCGGTGTAAAACAGGCCGGCATGATCGAAGGCCGAGAGGCTTTTCACATCCACGGTGCCGCCCAGCGAGTTGGCGTCCATGTCCGGGGTCAGGGTCTTGATCACCGACAACGACTGCACCAGTTCCGAAGGCAACACGTCGAGGGCCACGGCGCGGCGTTCGCTTTCCGGCGATGGCACCAGCGTGCCGTTGATGGTCACGCTGTTGAGGTCCGGCCCCAGGCCACGCACGCTGACAAACCGCCCTTCGCCCTGATCACGCTCGACGCTGATCCCCGGCAATCGCTGCACCGCCTCGGCGACGTTTTCGTCCGGCAGTTGCGCCACGCCGTCGGCATGCACCACGCTCTTGATGCTGTCGGCGTTGCGCTGTTCCTTCAGCGCCTGGTCGATACTCGCTGCCTGCCCGACCACTTCGACGTGTTCAGTGTCGGGGGTGGTTTGGGCGGCGCTCAAGCGCTCGCTGGCCATCGCCATGGCCAAAGCGGTGAGCGTGAAGCTGACGAGCCCGGCAGTGCGGCTGCGCTGGTACATGGTGGTCCTCCCCAAGAGTCCGATAACGCCAGGCAAGTGGCCCGGCAACTGGGAGGGCACGCTAGGGTCGGGGGATGACAGTCCTGTGACATCGATTGGCGGGACGCGCTTCAAACCGGGGTTTTGCCGCGATTGCGACGCAAACTGAGCTGATTTGACCTGTCGTCAACGCGCCCTGCAGGCGCTGGCTTGCCAGCGAAGGCGTCCCGGCACCCGCGCAACGCTGAAGACTGATCGCCAGCAAGCCCGCTCATACGCAGTTGCGCCAGAAAATCCGCATAACCGGGTGAGCTGATTCGACCTCACAGCCCCGTCACCCCACTGTCACAAACATCTGCTGTGCTGACGCGCATGACCTCTTTGCCAAAGGACCACGGCCATGTTTTCAGTGCTCAAACCCCATCGTTGGAAACTCACCTTGCTGCTGTTGGCGGCGAACATGGGTTTGCTGCTGCACCTGGCGTGCGGTGAGCTGAAAAGTGTCAGCGAATGGGTCTGGCTGGACATCGCCGGTGAAGGCGGTTCCGCGTTGCTCGCGCTGGTCTGGCTGGGGCTGGTACTCAAGAGTCGCCCGGCCGGGCGCGTCACCCATTACCTGGTGCTGGGCTTGACCTGCATCTTTTTCTCGTGGTGGATCGACAGCCTCGACGAGTTCATCCGTCTGCCCGACAGCATCACCTGGGACCACTGGCTGGAGTCCGGGCCGATGCCGGTAGGCATGATTCTGCTGACCCTGGGCATCTATCACTGGCACCGTGAACAACTGGCGATCAGCGTGCAAATGGAGAAACGCGAAAAGCTTTTTCGCGAACATCGGTTGTTCGACAAACTCACGCCTTTGGGCGGCGCCGATTACCTCAAGCGCCAGTTGATCGGCAGCCTTGAGGACAGTCGAGCTCAAGCGCAACCCTTGTCATTGCTGGCGCTGGACGTCGATAACTTCGCAGCGATCAATCAGGCCTTCGGGCATGCCGAGGGCGATGCCGTGTTGCAGGCGCTCAGTCATTTGCTGCTGCTCAATCTGCGCCGGCAAGACCTGCTTTGCCGACTGGCCGGCGACCGCTTCGTGGTGTTGCTGCCCAATACCGGTGAGAGCCAGGCACGCCTGTTGGCGCTGGAACTGCAACAGGCCGTTCAGGGCCTGGCCCACAAAAGCCGGCAACACGGCGAACGCATTCACCTGTCGGCCAGCACTGCGGTGGTCATGGCCATGGAGGAGGCGCCGGATGCCCTGCTCAAACGCCTCAACCTGGCACTGGCCCGGGCCAAACAGCCCTTGGCCAAAACTGCCTGAGGCCTGTCCATGACCCTGAAAAACACCTGGTTCGAAACCGACAGCCGTTTCATTCCCGGGCATTACCAACCCGCGACCCTGATTGACCTGGCCCTTTCCCGAGACATTGACAGCCACCGTCTGCTGCGTGGAACCGGACTGTTTCATGACGACATCCTGGCCGGCGAGACTCGTCTCAGCCCACAGCAGTTCCTCGGATTGATAGCCAACAGCCGACGCTTGCTGGATACCGACGACAGCAGTTTTCTGTTCGGCCAGCGCCTGCTCCCGGGGCATTACGGTCCCGCCAGCCATGCCCTGCGCCACGCGCAGAACCTGCATCAGGCCCTCGACACGCTGGTGCAACAACAGGCGTTGCTCAGCCCGCTGGCCGCGCCGCGTCTGGTGCTGGATGAAAAACACGCCTACATCTATTGGCTGGACAGCTGTGGCGCCGGCGAGCAATGGCGTTTTTTGCTGGAGGCCAGCATGACCTCGATCGTGGCCATGAGCCGATCACAGAGTGGCCAGCGCCTGCCGTGGGAATGCAGTTTCAGCCATGCCGAACCGCGTTACGTCGAGCAATACTGGGTGCATCTGGGCGAGCACACACAGTTCGAACGGCCGCTGGACCTCATGCGCCTCCCCCGGGAATTTCTCACCCAATCCTGGCCCGATGCCTCGGCCACCGCTGGCCAGGTCGCCCGCCAGGAAGCCCACCGACAAATCGAACAACTGGGTTTTGCCTCAAGCTTCATCGACTGTGTTTACCGCTACCTGCAAACCCATGTGCGCCAAGCCCCCAACCTCGAACAGGCGGCCCAGGCCTTCGCCATGAGCCCCGCCACGTTCAAGCGCAAATTGCAAAAACACGACACCGGATTCCAACAACAGGTGGATTTGGTGCGCAAGCACGTGGCGCTTTACCTGTATCAGATCAAGGGATTCAGTAACGAAGCCGTGGCGGACTACTTGAGATTCAACGACGCGGCGAACTTTCGGCGCTCGTTCAAGCGCTGGACCGGCAGCACGCCCAACCTGATCCGCGAGATGTTCAATGCACGCTGAAATCCGATTGTTGTGTGTGCAACAACCCAAGCACAACAATCAGTCGTCACCGGTAGCGTTTGAAAAACGCCTTTCACAGCCAGCTTGGAGAGTGTCAGAAACCGAGGAAGATTCGGCTATCCAAAAGTGACAAGACAGCGACTCTCGAAATAAAGCAGAAAGGCGACTTCAGTTAACACTATTCTTCAGCAGGCCGAGCGATGTCACAGCGATCACGACAGTAGTCAATTTCATCGACTCACCGCCCCATGTCTTCTTCCGAAAGAGCCGGGATTGCCTGATAGGGGGCTGCTCATCCAATATACGGAGGCGCACTGAATACCCGTCACCGAGTCCGTCCGAGATCGCCATTCGCGATCACTCGCACACCCGGTGCGAATGGGGATAAAAGTCTGGCTGAAACGTGCTCCATCGACCTGAAGAGCCTGGCTGGCGCCCAGTCAGAATGTTCTCCGGGGATCCTGACAGCCTTCGCAAAGGACTGCAGCATTGTCTTCAAACCGAGTTAACCGGACGTATCGTCAAGGAACGACAAATGGCATTTGATCTTCACCACCTCCTGCTTGTATTCACCGCCTACATCGTGGGTGCAGCCAGTCCGGGTCCCAGTAACATGCGCATCATGGGCGTGGCCATGCACCAGGGCAGAAAGCCGGCGTTGATGCTGGCAGCCGGTGTCATCAGCGGTTCTTTCTTCTGGGGATCGATGGCTGCCACAGGGGTATCCGCGGTGCTGGCCGAATTCGCTCAGGCACTCGTCGCCCTCAAGATCATCGGCGGCCTCTACCTGATTTTTCTCGCCATCAAGGCGGGCCGTTCGGCCCTCGTTTCTGATGAACGCCTGAAAAAGGAACTGGCTGCAGCGTCAGTCGTCTCGGGCTTCGACCTCTATCGGCGTGGCTTGCTGATGCACCTCACCAATCCGAAGGCACTGTTGGGCTGGGTCGCGACGATGACCCTTGGGCTGGGGCCGCAAGCGACGTCTGAAACAGTGGTGATCATTCTGGCGGGCTGCGCCGTCCTCAGCGTGACGATCTTCTGCGGCTATGCCATCGTCTTCTCTACCGCACCGATGGTACGGGGGTATCGTCGGGCACGCCGCTGGATCGAAGGCACCTTGGCGTTCGTCTTCGGGGCTGCCGGGATAAAGCTGTTGTGCTCGCGCACGTGAGTCCATGCCGGCACAGGCGGCTGGCATGGCCCTCGTTCCGAATCTGGCATGACCCGCGAGCGCGTTTTCCCAGCGCTCAGCCGGCAACCCCCTCCAGCACAATCTTGCCCCGGGCGCGCCCGCTTTCGATCAAGGCGTGGGCCCGGCGCAGGTTGTCGGCATCCAGCTGGCCCCCGTGCTCACCCACGGTACTGCGCAGCACCCCTTCGTCCACCAACAGGGCTACCCGCGTCAGCAACGCCTGTTGCAGGCATTGGTCGGCGGTGCGGTACATGGAGCGGGTGAACATGAACTCCCAATGCAGCGAAATCGATTTACGCTTGAGCGCTATGGCGTCGAGCGAGACCGGATCATCGATCAGCGCCAGTTGCCCCTGGGGCTTGAGCACTTCGATCAGTTGCGGGTAATAGTGTTCGGTATGGGTCAGGCTGATCACGTGATCGACCTGGGACAGACCCAATCCGCTCAGTTGCGCCTGCAAGGGTTGGCCATGATCGATCACATGGTGCGCGCCCAGCTCGCTCACCCACTCGCGAGTGGCCGGGCGTGATGCGGTGCCGACAATGGTCAGTCGCGTCAGTCGTCGCGCCAGTTGCACGAGGATCGAGCCCACCCCTCCTCCCGCACCGATGATCAGCAGAGACTGGCCCAGGCCTCCGCCCTCGGCGACCCTCAGTCGGTCGAACAGCAATTCCCAGGCCGTGATGGCGGTCAACGGCAAGGCGGCGGCTTCGACAGCGCTGATCGACAACGGCCGCCGCGCCGCAATGCGTTCGTCGACCAGGCCGTATTCGGCATAGCAGCCGGGACGCGTGATGTCGCCGGCGTACCAGACTTGGTCACCGACCTGAAAACCCGTGACCTCGGCACCGGTTGCCTCGACCACCCCCACCGCATCCCAACCCAGGATTCGTGGGCCAGCGGGTTGCACGCCGAGGCGCAACTTGCTGTCCACCGGATTCACCGCGATGGCCTGGATCCTGACCAGCAGATCCCGTGGCCCGGGCTCTGGCGAGTCCAGTTCGACTTCATACAGCGCTCGCGGATCTGCCAGGGGCAGGCCCGCCTGATCGTAGACGTAGGCTTTCATTGACATGTTCCTGAATGGGGTCGAATTGCCGATTCTCGGGTTCAGTCGGCTACGAACGCCGCGATATGCCGGGCCGCGGCCACCGGGTATTGCATATGCGGGCCATGGCCGGTGCGAGGGAATGTCACCAAATGCAAGGTGGGCAACTGGCCGCTGAGTGCGTACCAGTTCTCCACCGGGAAGGCGATGTCGTGGTCGGCACCCAGGTGCAGGATTGGAATGCTCGTACTCTTGAGCACCTGCAAGACAGCGTCTGCCGGGAACATCGGGTTTTTGGGCCTCTCCCCCAGTTGCTGTCCCGCCCATTGCACAGGCACTTGCGGGCTGCGCCCCTGTTTGCGTTGTGCCAGCCGAAGCCCGGCCTGTTCGGCACTGCTGCGGCTTTGCGCTTGCGAAGGTTCGAAGAACAGGCTGACGAAGTCTTCAAAGTCGTTCTCGCGATGGGCCAGCTCATGGAACAGGGCATCCCCCGGCTTGACCAACTGGCCGGGCGGTGTGGTCGCCAACAGGACCGCGTGACTGACCAGTTGCGGAGCCATGGCCAACACCACCTGCGCCGCCATGCCCCCCAAAGACCAGCCGCCAATCACGACCCGGCCAAGGCCCAATGCCTGGATCAGATCGATGGCATCCTTGGCCAACGACGCCGGGTTGTAACTCGGTTCCCCGGTCGAATGACCCAAGCCGCTGTAGTCGAACACCGTCACCTGAAAGCCCAGACTTGCCAAGTTATCCAGAAACAGCGGGTCCCAATCGTCCATGGTGCCGCGAAAACGCACCATCAGCAGCAGCGCGCGCCCACTGCCGAAAGTGCGATAGGCCAGGGTTCGGCCGGCGCTTTCGATGAATTGAGTATGGGCGGCGAGGCTGAGCGAAGAATCGGTCATGGCAGTGATTTCCTGATTAGCGACAGGTCATCATCGTGCCGCCCGTTGACCGGAAAACAAACGACATATAGGGTCGTGATTCCAGACATCAGGCAGTAAACGGACATGCATCGAATAGGCTACTTGCTGACGGAAGGCTTCCAAGTGATGGCACTGGGCACCCAGACGGTGTTCGAGTTCGCCAACGTGGTGGCCAGGGAGCCGGTCTACCACTTGACCAACTACTCGATCGAGGGAGGCCAGGTCCGTTCCTCGGTCGGCGCCATCGTCGACACCGAGCGGGCCGACGAGCATGCCAGCGCCGATACCTGGATGGTGTCCGGGGTGGTCAACCCGCTGATACAAAGCGCCAGCGAGGCGCAGTTGCAGTTTCTGCGCAACGTTGCCGGGCGCAGCCGACGCACCGTCGGCCTGTGTACCGGATCGTTCGTGCTGGCCGAAGCCGGGCTGCTCGATGGTCGGCACGTGACCACTCACTGGGCCTATGCCGAAGCCATGCGCCAACGCTTTCCCTCGGCGCGGGTTGATGTGGACAGGATCTTCATCGATGACCGAGGCGTCTGGACCTCCGCAGGCCTCACGGCGGCCATGGACCTGGCGCTGGGGATCGTCGAAAGCGACCTGGGTCATGCGCTGGCGAACAAGGTGGCCAGGGTCCTGGTGATGTATCACCGGCGCAGCGGCGGCCAATCGCAGCACTCGCAAATGCTGGCACTGGCGCCCAAATCAGACCGGGTGCAGACCGCCCTGGAATTTGCCCGCGCCCACCTGACCGGCGACCTGACCGTGGAAGCCCTGGCCGCCACCGTGCACTTGAGCCCCCGTCAATTCACCCGCATTTTTCTGGCCGAAACCGGCCTGTCCCCGGCCAAGGCCGTTGAACAACTGCGCGTGGAATCGGCCAGGTACATGATCGAGCGAGGCCGCCACTCCCTGGAGGTGATTGCCCGGGAAACCGGTTTTCGTGATCGCCGACATCTGCGCGAAGTCTTCATTCGTACCCTCGGCGTCTCGCCACTGTCATTGCGCCAGGACGCCCGTGAAGACACTTCTGTGGTTGAAGAGCAATCGCCGGTTTGAGCAAAACAGCAGACGCGCAGGCCTAAGGCGCCGAACCTTCGTTGTTGCCAGCGCGCAGCAAGGCCTCGATCGCCAGTCGCGCCACTTGCGCATCCTGCTCCGCCTTCACACCCGACACACCGACAGCGCCGATGCAGTGGCCTTCGTGCCAGATGGCCACGCCGCCCTCAAGCATGCCTTGCAGGTTCGGCGCGCTGAGAAACGCCTGGCGCCCCGCGTTGATCATGTCTTCATAGGCCTTGCTGTCGCGACGCCCCAGCGCTGCGGTGCGGGCCTTTTCGCTGGCGATGTAGCCGGCGATCGGCGCGGCCCCGTCCAGGCGCAACAGCCCCAGCGGATGGCCGCCGTCGTCGACGACCGCAATCGCTACAGCCCAGTGGTTCGCCTGTGCCAGCTCCCTGGCCGTCGCCAACAGGTGTGAAACCTCGTGTTCACTGAGAAAAGCCTTGGTGTGCATCCAGCCTCCTGATCAAAAAGAACGGCACGCCTGCTCAAGCCGGCGTGCCGAGAGAACGTCGCGGCTTAATCGCCGTAGATGTCGAAGTCGAAGTACTTCTGGCGAATCCTGTCGTAGGTGCCATCGGCCCGAATCGCTGCCAGGGCCTGATTGAAACGGCTCGCCAGCGGATCGTTCTTGCGCACGGCAATGCCGATGCCGGTACCGAAGAATTGCTCTTCGGTGAAGTTCGGACCGACGAACTCATAATCCTTGCCTTCCGGCCGCTTCAGCAGGCTTTCATCGATCACCACCGAACTGGCCATGGTCGCGTCGAGGCGCCCGCCCAGCAGGTCGAGGAAGATTTCATTCTGCGAGCCGTAGCGCACCACTTCGGCACCCGCCGGGGCGAATTTCTCGGTAACGTAGCGATCGAAGTTGGTGGCGCGCTGAACGCCAATGCGCTTGCCCTTGAGCTGCGCCGGAATGTCGCTGATGCCGCTGCCCTTCTTGAACACCAGGCGTGCCGGAATGCGGTAGTAGCGATTGCTGAAGTCCACCGATTTCAGGCGTTCCGGGGTCATGGACATCGAAGAAATCACCGCGTCGACTTTCTTCACCTTGAGCGCGGGAATCAGGCCGTCGAATTCTTGCTCCTTCCACTCGCACTGGACTTTCATTTGCGCGCACAAGGCCTGGCCGATGTCGTAGTCGAAACCGACGATCTGGTTGTCGGGGGTTTTCGAAGCGAACGGCGGATAAGCCGCTTCGATGCCCAGGCGCAGCGGCTGTTCTGCCGCGTGCAGGTTGCCGGCCAAGGCCAGCAGCGAGATGAGACCAGCCTTCAATACAGCATTTTTCACGTTCATTCATGGCTCCAGATGCGATGTTGTTTCTGTCGGGCGCTCCGCAATGGAAGACACCCGTTATGGCAGCGGCAATGTGAACAGGCGGAGATGGCGGCTCTGTTGGCCCCCTGCTCCGTCGTTGCGCCAGGCAGGGCCCGGTGCAACGGGGTCGAGCACAATCAGACGGCGGCGGTGACGATCAACTCCAAGAGGATCTGCGGGTCATCGAACATCACCTGGGCGGTGGCGCGGGCCGGCGTCTGCGCGGCATCGACCCAGGCACTCCAGGTTTCATTCATGCCGGCGAAATCGGCGCTCATGTCTTTCATCCAGATCTGCACACTGAGCAGTCGGCTCTTGTCACTGCCGGACAGCGCCAGCAGTTCGTCCACCCGCTGCAGCACCTGGCGCGTCTGGCCACGGATGTCCTGGCTGCAATCGGCGGCGACGATGCCGCTCAGCCAGGCGACCCCGTTGTGCACGACGCTGCGGCTCAGGCGGGGGTTGCTTTCGATGCGTTGGATAAGGCTCATACAGGCTCCTGGTTCAAAGGTGTCTCGGTTGACAGTTCGGCAAGGGTGATGGGTTTGAGGGGAGATCGAATGCGGTAGTAACCGACGTCTGCGGCCGGCACCTGGCGCTGCGCGGCGATGATTTCGGTGACGCTCAAACCACACTGGCGACCCTGGCAAGGTCCCATGCCGCAGCGCCCGAAGGCCTTGGCCTGATTGGGTCCCAGGCACCCCAGCTCGACGTATTGGCGAATCGAGCCGGCGCTGACTTCTTCGCAGCGACAGACAATCACCTCGTCGGCGGGAATGCGGTTTTGCCGCTGCGGGCGGTACAAGGCATCGATCAGTGGCCGCGCGGCGCGCTGGCGACGCAACGCCTGGTGAAAAGGTGCGGCGAGTCGCTGTGCCTGTTGCGCGTCGAGTTTTCCCGAGCGCTCGGCAATTGCCAGCCCGACCAGTCGGCCTTCCAGACGCGCCACCTGCGCCCCGCCGATGGCCCCGCCGTCACCAGCGATGTAAATGCCCGGCAGGCGGGTTTCACCCTGGTGGTCACGGCGGGCGATCCAGCTCAATTGCTGTTCGCTCCAGTCATGCTCCAGACGCAGCGACCAACTGATCTGCGTGTTGGGCACCACGCCTTGATGCAGCAGGATCAGCGATGCAGGCACCGTCCAGTCCCGTCCGCCCATGACGAAACTCAAGGCGCTGGCTCGCGCCTGCCCCTCGATCCGCAGATCCCGCGCAGCACGAAAATGCCTGACGCCGGCACGCTTCAGTTCGGCCAACAGCTGCAGGCCCTTGAGCAAGTCGCGCCAGCCGCGCAAGGCGCCCGGAATCGTGCGCCAGGCCCGCAGCAGATCGCCGCGGCCACTGGTGTCCACCAGCGCTTCGATCGCGACGCCGGCGCGCAGGTATTGCACCGCCAGCAGGTACAGCAACGGTCCGCAACCGGCCAGCACCACCGGTCCTTGCGGCACCAGTGCAGCATTTTTCAGCAGGATCTGTCCGGCGCCGGCCGTCATCACGCCCGGCAAGGTCCAGCCTGGAATCGGCATCGGACGCTCGAACGCACCGGTAGCGATCAATACCTGCCGGCCCTGGAGAATGTGTGCACGGCCCTCGATCAGGAAATGCACCTGACGCTGCGGTGTCACTTGCCAGATCGCCGCGCCGGGCAGGTATCGGGCCGCGCATTGCAGGAACTTCGCGACCAGAGGGGCGCCCGCTTCATAGTCGCCACCCAATACCTGGCGGCTGCGTGCGTCGGCTTGCTGAATGTTGCGATAGATCTGCCCACCCGGGCTGCCCTGTTCATCCAGCACCACCACCGACAGACCGCGCTCCGCAGCTTCGAGGGCCGCACTCAGCCCTGCCGGCCCGGCGCCGATCACGATGAGATCGACCGTTTGCTCATTCATCAGCCACTTCCTCATCTGCGTCCAGCACATCGCGAGCCCCGCGCTGGCGCTGAACCCGCATGCCCGCTCGCACCGGCAGCAGGCAGGCCTGGCAGTTGGCTTGCCCATCGACCTCGACCAGACACTCGAAGCACACGCCCATCATGCAAAAAGGGGCGCCGGGCCGGCCGTTGACCGCGCTTTCGCGGGTATGGGTGACGCCGCTGCCCAGCAATGCCGCCGCCAGTGATACACCGGCCGGCACTGACAACGACGCGCCTTCGAATTCGATTTGCACGGTGTTCTGTGCAGGGCCCAAGGCCCGGAACAAACGGTCAGCCGACATGGCGCACCTCGTTTTTGCCGTTGAAACGCGCAAGGCTGAAAGCCGCCACCGCCGGGTCGTCGAACTCACCGTCAATCCACGGCGCCAGGCGCAAGGCGTGGATCGCCGCCAGGGTCACGCCGCTGTGGCAACTGACCACCACGGCCCCGGGGCAGGTTGGCGAGGCTTCATAAATGGGATAGCCGTCAGCGCTCATCACCCGCAGCGCGCCCCAGGCGCGCACCAGCCGCACCTGCCCCAACCGGGGAAAACAGCGCACCGCGCGAGCGGCGATGGTTGCCATGACTTCACTGCCGGTGCCGTCATCCAACCCGGTGGACTCATGGGAATCCCCCAGTTGCACCGTGCCCTCGTCGGTCTGGCGTACATAGGTAGTGGGGTAATGCAGAAAAGGCTTGAGCCGCTCGGTGACCAGGATCTGCCCGCGATTGGGACTCACGGGCACCTCGATCCCCAACTGCGCGCCCAGCTCGCGATTGCCAAGGCCGGCGGCCAGGACCAACCGAGCGGCGTACCAGCGTTGGTCGCCAGCCTCCAGCTCGAAGCCCGACGCATGCTGGCCGATGGCGCTGACCCGATGACCATTGATGATCCTGACCCCGCGGGCCCGGCAGGCGGCGTACAGCGAACGCAGCAGCTTGAGCGGATTGACGTGCCCGTCCATGGGCGAATAGCAACCGCCCACGACGGTCGGCCCCACACCCGGCAGACGAGCCCGCAGTTGTTCGCCATCCAGCAACTCGAAGGGATAGTCACCGTGCAACGCGTCGCGCAACCAGAGCAGCCGACGGCTTTCCTCGGCCATTTCCTCGTCACTCAGGCACAGTTGGAAACCACCTGGCTGACGCAGATGAAGGTCGATGCCGGTGTCGGCCTGCAACGAAGCGGCGAAACGTGGCCACAGCGCCACCGCTTCACGTGTCCATTGCGCATAGGGACTCATGCCGTAGCCCTTGCCCTGAACCCACAGCAGACCGAAGTTGCCACGGGCCGCGCGCAAGGCATCGTCGCCTTCGTCCAGGACGCTGACCTGGCGACCCTGCAAGGCCAGCCCATACGCGATGGACAAGCCCACCAGGCCACCGCCAACGATCATGACATCAGTTTTTTGCATGAACTCCACTATCGCCCTTTCAACGCCAAGCATTCCGCCACGGCGCAGGCATTTCGCCTGGATGATCTTGATGCGGTCGATGCTAAAGAGCTGACAGGTGCTTGAAAAATGCTTTATTTTGGCAAGACCATGTCTTTTTGTTATGGCTTTTCCCGAAGGACATCACCATGAATCTTCGCCAACTGGAGGCTTTCCGCGCCGTCATTCTTGGCCAGACCGTCACCCGCGCCGCCGAAATGCTGCACATTTCCCAACCGGCGGCGACGCGCTTGATCGCCAGCCTTGAGGAGGACATCGGCTTCAACCTGTTCGTCCGCGCCAAGGGCCGGCTGCAACCCACCGCCGAGGCCATGACGCTGTATCAGGAAGTGCAGCGCTCACTGCTCGGCGTTGAACGCATCGCGCGAACGGCCCAGGAAATCCGCAGCCTCAAGCGCGGCTCATTGCTCATCGCCTGCGCGCCGGCCATGGGTCTTTCGTTCCTGCCCCGGGCCATCGCGGCCTTCATGGCTGAACATGAACAGGTGCAGGTATCGCTGCTGGTGCTGGCATCCCGCGAAGTGGTGGACCTGGTGGTCGGCCAGCGCTGCGACCTGGGCATCATTGTCCTGCCCAACACCTACCCCAGCCCGCGAGCGGAGAAACTCCTGGCCACACGCATGCTCTGCGCCCTGCCGGCCAACCATCGCCTGCGGGAAAAGACCACGATCCGCCCGGAAGACCTTGAGGGCGAAGCGTTCATTTCCTACCCGCAATCCATCGGCTCGCGCCAGCACATCGACTCGATCTTCGCCGCTTACGGCGTGGAGCGCGAACTGCGCCTGGAAACCCAGCTCTCCTTACCGATGTGCGCCTTTGTCGAACAAGGCCTGGGCGTGGCGCTGGTCGACGCCATCAGCGCTGTCGAGTACCGGGGCAGTGGCGTGGTGTTCAGGGCGTTCGAACCGGCGATTGAAATGGATTTCAGCATGCTGTTGCCCGTCCAGGGACCGGCGTCGAAGCTACAGGTGGCTTTTCTGGAGCACATGCAGGGCTTCATCGCCCGGGAGGTGCCGCAGGATTACCGTTTCTAGCGGTGTGAGGGAACGCAGGGATGGGAGTCGAAGCATCGAGTACAGGGCAAAACCCCAGAGCACTATCCCCGGACCCTCGTGTCTTACCTTTACGGTGTTTTGCCCAGGCGCATCGGTCGGTGATCTAGAATCAGTTTTTCACCCGCACGATGCTTCAGTACTGCCAACAATGGCCCGTTCACAGGCGTGTGCGGTCAGTGCAAAGGGAAACCCAAATGCTCGGACGCAGCAAACCAGAGCCCAAGGCGGATGTGTTCACTGAAGGCTCTTCGATGAAATCCGTGAGCGCCGGAGCGACTTTCCGCCTCATCGTCAGTTTCATGCTCGCGGTCATCCTGGCGTTTTTGACCGTTGAGGGCTGGCGGACATGGCGTGACTATCGCTCGGCGTTTGCCTCCGCCCGCGACTCTGTGACCAACCTGGCGCGAGCAACGGCGCAGCATGCCGAGGACGCCATACGCCAGGTCGACGTGCTGACCACAGCGCTGGCTGAACGCGTGGAAGGCGACGGCCTGCAGAGTCTCGATGCTGCGCGCATCCACAAGTTGCTGGTCCAGCAATCGAAGATCATGCCGCAGTTGCACGGCCTGTTCATTTACGGCCCGGATGGCCAATGGATCGTCACGGACAAGGAGGTCACGCCAGACCCGGCGAACAACGCCGACCGCGATTATTTCCAGTATCACCGCACGCACACCGATCGTAACGTGCGCATCGGCGATGTGGTCAGAAGCCGGTCCACCCAGGACTTGATCATTCCCATATCCCGGCGGCTGAATAACCCTGACGGCTCTTTTGCCGGCGTCCTGCTGGGCACGATCAAGGTCAGCTACTTCGTCGACTACTACGGCGACTTCAAGATCGACGACAAGGGCGCGCTGGTTCTGGCGACGCGCGACGGCACCATCCTGGTACGCCGCCCTTTCATTGCCTCAGTGGTGGGTCAGAGCCTGGCGAACAGCGAGATCTACAAACGCTATTTGCCAAATTCCGATGAAGGCATCGCCGAAGTGAAGGCCGTCGTGGACGACACCGAACGCCTTTACGGCTACCGGGCATTGACCACCTACCCGCTGGTGGTGGAGGCCGGGCTGTCCAGGGAGTCCATCATCGCCCCCTGGCGCCGGGACCTGATCAAAACCGGGTTGGTGCTGTTTTTCCTGATGGCGGTGTTCACCGTTTTCGGCCTGATCGTCCTGAGTCAGCTGCGGCAACGGATGGTCATGTCCAGGGAGCTGCGTCGCGCCCACCAGTCCATGCGCGAGATGGCATTGACCGACAGCCTCACGGGATTGGGCAACCGGCGACGCCTGGACAATGCGCTGCCGCATGAAATACGCCTGGCGCAACGGCAAGGATCGCCGCTCTCGCTGATCATGATCGATGTCGATTACTTCAAGCGCTACAACGACCGGTACGGACATGCGGGCGGCGACGACTGCCTGAGCGCGGTCGGCGGCGCCATCCAGCAGGCGGTCAAACGACCCGGTGACCTGGCGGTCAGGTACGGCGGGGAAGAATTCACGGTGCTGCTCCCCAATACCGACAGCGCCGGTGCCACCCAGGTAGCGGAAGACATATTGCGTGCGATTCGATCCCTGAACATCGAACATTCCGAGCATCCATTGGGCAAGGTCACGGCCAGCGCCGGCATCGCCACCCAGTTGCCGGGCATCGAGGATGTCACGCCCGCCAGCCTGCTCAAATCGGCAGACGCCTGCCTGTACGCAGCGAAACAAAGTGGACGCAATCGTTGGTATGCCACTGATGACGCGCACTTGCTGACTTAGGAATACCTCACATGACTTTGATCCGCCTGAACGTCGATTTCAACTTCAGCGCCCATGATCAACGGGTAATGATCGGGAATATGCCCTGCAGGAAAAGCGAATATCCGGGGAATTTCATATTTTGATAACACCTGACTGATCACACGATAAGCCGTCTCGTCAAAATTTGACTTGACCCCGCCTATATCACGCATTGAACCCACTATGACGCCCTTTATTTTTGCCAGGGCCCCTGCCGTTTCCAACGTTTGCATCTGTCGATCGATTCTGTAGTAAGCATTTTCGCCAATGTCCTCGATAAACAATATGGCGCCTTCATAATCGAAATCGTAGCGCGTTCCTGAAACGGCCCCGACAATGGTTTGATTACCGCCGACCAATCGCCCCTTGGCCTTGCCCCTTTTATTCAAGGCATGCGAAGTGACCGAATATTGCGGCATCGCGCCCTTCAAAATATCAAACACCTTGTCGTAGCTCGACGGTGGCGGCGCAACGCCCATGCTCAGGGTCCGCACGACATTGGGGCCATGGATCGTGGCGATAGCGTGACCATTGAAAAAACTGTGCAGGTAAGTGATATCGGAATAACCGATCAGCCACTTGGGGTTATTACGAATGGCATTCATATTCAAACCACCCAACAACTGCACACTTCCATAACCGCCACGGGTCACCCAGATCGCATCGATATCCGGTTCATCGCACGCCCATTGCAAGTCTTCCAGTCTTTGGGCTGGCGTCCCTGCATAAGCATAATGATTGTCATACTTCTCCAGACAATTTCTGGATAAGACAGGTCTGTAGCCCTGCCCTTTGATCATTGGAATAACGTGGTCCAGAAACGCTGGATTGGTCAAATAACCCGCTGGCGATACGATGGCTATCTTACTTCCACGTTCAAGGGCTTTCGGCCGTTTCAAACAACTCATAGGGTTTCTCTGGATGGATAAAAAATTTACCTTACCAGAGCCATTAAACAGGGCACTCTCGCTTTATTGACAGATCATTGCCGAGTGTCTCGAAAGTTGTCAGCCACGCCTAGGACACGTCGCTCAAGTTGGCCACTTGACCGGCGATCCACGCCTTGCATTGTTCAATCTGCAAGGCGGTGTGTTCCGGGTTGCGCAACATGCTGTCCAGCCGGATGACCTGGATATTGGTCAGGCCGATGGTGGGCAACACGTATTCCAGGTAAGGCGTCAGGAAATCCTGCTGGGCGTAGGGTCCGGTCACCGGTCCTCCGCTCGTGACGATGATGAACACCGGCCGGTCCGCCAACAGCCCCTGCTTGCCAGTGCTGGATCGCGCAAAGGTGCGCTGCGGTCGCAGGATCTGGTCGATCCAGGCCTTGAGTACGGCCGGCACGCCGAAATTGTGCATCGGTGTCGAGATGACGAGCGCTTTTGCCGCCTCCAGCTCCTCGATGTAGGCGTCCGACTCGGCACTGGCCGAGCGCGAGTCGAGGGGCAGCAGATTGTCCGCTGCAAACTGAGGACTGGGCATCGGTGGCGCATGGCTTGCGATGTCCCGCTCGACCACCGAGAGATGCCTGAATTTGTGTGTGATCTGTTCAGTCAGGGCGCGCCCCATGGCGGTGCTGGTGGACAACTCCGCCCGCGGGCTCGCCGTGACGTGCAACAGGTAAGCGGGCGCTTTCATGAGTGATCCCCTACCGGTTTGACAAAGCGTGTGGCCAGGTTGGTCATTCCACAACGCGCGTAGAACCGTTGTGCATCGTGATTGGCCAGGGCGGTGTCTAGCACCAGGTGGTCGCACTGCGAATCCCGCGCCACGCCCATCAATGCCTCCAGCAATTGCTTGCCCAACCCGGCACTGCGCAGCGTTGCATCCGTCACCAGGTCGTCCACGTAGAGAAACCTGCCGTGGATCAGGTTTTCCTGAAGGCGAAAACCGGCCAGGGCCCGGGGGATGTCATCATTGACGACCAGCAGCACGCGGTATCCACAGGCGGCCTGGCGCTTGTACGCGCTCAGCCATTGCTCGACGTCCGCCAGGCGCGGCCGCAGTTGCCGGATCAAGTCGAAGGCCGCCCGTATTGCGGCGTCGTTGGAAAACTCCCTGACACCCTCGATTCCATCAAAACCCGTCATGGTCCGTGTCATCTTTCAAGCCTCGATACGTGGAAGAGGCTGTATTCTTGCCTTGAACTGGACCAAAGTATTGATCCATTCTTGCACTATCTGACTGATCCACCTTCGAGTGCCAACCGTGAATAAAACGTCCTCCGCTCAGGTCACCTGGTCACTGACGCTCGCCGCCCGAAAACCTGACGAAACACTACAGAACTGGCTTTACAGAACCCTGAGGCAGGACATTCTCGACGGCCGCCTGGCACGCAACTTTGTCCTTCCCAGCACGCGTTTTCTCGCCGCGCAATATGGCCTGGCCCGGGGCACAGTGCAGGCCGCCTACGCCCAGTTGCTCAGCGAGGGCTATCTGGTCACCGCTCATGGCAGCGGCACCAAGGTCAGCCTGAGCTTGCCCGACGATCAGTTGGTCAAGGCCGGGCCCGTTGCGCCAGACACTGCCACGCCCCCTGCCGCATCCCCGATACCGCTGACCCGGTGGGCTGCGCAACTCATCGAACAGGACCCGGCGTTTCCCCTTTCATCATCGAAAAAACTGCCCTTCGCGCCCCACACCTGTGATGTTGCGCAATTTCCTGTCGACACCTGGCGGCGCCTGCACATGAGGCACCTGGGATCCGTGCTGCCACCGGTCCTGTCGGCTCGACCGGCACAAGGGTTGCCCGCGCTGCGCCAGGCCATCGTCGAGCACCTGGCGATTGCCCGGGGCGTCGCCACTTCGGCGGACACGGTTGTCATCGTCAGCAGCGTCCAGCAGGCGCTGGATATTTGCCTGCGCCTGATCATCAACCCTGGGGAATCCGTGTGGATGGAAAACCCCGGTTACCCCGGAGCCCGACAGATCATGCAAGGCGTCGGTGCGGACATCATCGACGTGGCGGTCGATGCGGCAGGAATGGATGTGAGCGCAGGAATGCGCCTGGCGCCAGATGCGCGGCTGGCCTACGTGACACCCTGCCGCCAGGCGCCCACGGGCGTTGCCCTGTCGGCGGAACGGCGTCTCATGTTATTGAGCTGGGCCAGGGAACACGGCGCTTACCTGTTTGAAGATGACTACGACAGCGAGTATCGGTTTATCGCCAAACCGATCCCCGCGCTCAGGGGCATGCCCCAGGCTGGCAGTCACGTCATCATGACCGGCACTTTCAGCAAGTTGCTGTTCCCCGCCATGGGCCTGGCGTATGTGGTCCTGCCGCCGCAACTGGTAGAGCCCTTTACACGGGCATTGTCGTTGACCTCACGCAGTGCGAACGGCCTGGCACAGGCGGTGCTGGCGGACTTCATGGCGCAGGGGCACTTCGGTCGGCATATCCGCCGGATGCGCAAGGTCTACGCCACCCGCGCCAGAGTGTTCGAGGACGCGGCCAGGCAGCACCTGCATGACTTCATCGAGGTCCCGCCGATTCTCGCCGGGCTGGATGTCACTGCCCGGTTGAAATCCATGCCCGAAGCGCAGGCCCTCGCAGTACTCGATGCCGCCAACGTCAGCGCGTTCGCACTGAGCCGCTACGGCCGAGGCCCACACGTGCCGCCAGGGCTGGTGATGGGGTTCGCGGCCTACACCGAAGACCAGATCACCCAACAAATGAGCGCGATTGCCCAGCGGCTGAATCATTGATCGCTGAAACCCAACCCCTCTGTGGGCTTCGGCGACCAAGGAATTTGCGGTCGCGACAATCCATTGGAGGGAGCCGCCTGCTGGCGACGGCGGATTTGCTGCCGCCATCGCTGTCCTGTGGGTCACTCGAAATGGATGCGCAGCCCCGCCATGGCAAGGATGATCGTCACCGCCACCAATGCCGAGAACACGATACCCGCGACCAATACGCGAGTGGCGGTTGTTTCATTCACCCGGTGAGCAATCATGACCCCGCGCAACCCGCAGAATGCATGGGCGATGACAAAGAACACCGCCAGCAGGTAGTACGGCAGCAGTCGAATGTTCCAGGCGTCGTGCAACAAGCCGGCCGGCGCACCCACCGCGAAGCCCCAATCGGTTTCGATGTTGAAGTAGCTGCGCGCCAGGTAAAGCACGGCATTGACATGGCTGATCACCGCAAAGATCAGGAACACGCCGCCGGCAATCTGAAAGGACCGGATAGCGTCCGCCGGCCGCCGGGTCATGCGCCAGGCCATGTAAGCCCCGCTACCCACCAGGAACAGAAAAGTGGCAATCAGCAGTGGCTCGATCAAGGGAGAGCGGTAAACGACCCGCAGTACCTTCATGACGGCCAGATGAGCATCGGCGCCAACCAGCCCCACCAGATGGTTGCTGAAGTGGAAGCACAGGTAGACCACCGCCAGGGCTGCCGCCACGCCATGCCAGCGTCGCATGTTGGCATGGGACGATTGCGGTTCGGGCTGACGCGGCAAGGGCGTGCGATCGGCGAATGAGATCATGACCATCAACGCGGCCCACATGAACGTCAGGAAGCCGACATCCCAGGCGGGTTTGCCCAACAAAAGAAACAGCACCCCCGTCAGGGTGAACATGGGCGCAACGGCCACGGAAACAAAGGCGACCCGGCGAGCCAGTACATCGCCTGCGCTTGGCTGGTGCAGCTTGCCCAATCGCGTCGCCGTCAGCAGCCCCCACAGGGGTAATACAATGGCGATCAGCAACATCAGCCCGGCACCCAGCCAGCTCCAAAAGCCGCCCCCCTGGGAAATCGAGACGCGCATGGCGTCGTAGCCCATCAACAGGTAAGGGTACACAAGCGCGATCATGGGCCCCGCATACCAATCGGTGCGGGCGCTCACTGAGGATCGCTCCAGAGTGTGTGCTGGCAGGTCTCTCGGGGATTGAGACATCGAATAATCCTTGAACGTTGGAAGAATCCGGATGATCCCCGCTGACTGGACCAAAGTATTGATCCATTAAGCCGATATCGCACTGGTCCACTTCGCTGGACTGCACGGCGCGGTCAGGGCCGACCTTTGCACTTCACGCAATACAGAATTTACATCGAGCGCATTGATGCCTACCGATCCGAGGTGCATGCTAGGGGGCTAGCTGCATTCTTATATCATTCCGAATGATAGTTACCTTCGCTTCGTTCGATTCGTGCGATAGCCCCCCCGCCACTCATCATCCGCCCATTCTCAATACATTGGCGGATGCATCCATGGAACAATCACTCAAACATTTGCGCTTCCCCCTGGCCGTGTTGGCCGTGCTGGTGATGAGCGCCTGCGGCAAGGCCCCCGAAACTGCGGCGAGCATGCCCGCAGCGAAAGTCAGCGTCGCCAAGGTGCTGGAACAACCGGTCAACGAGTGGGATGAATTCACCGGGCGCCTCGAAGCGCCGGAAACCGTAGAAATCCGTCCACGGGTTTCCGGGCAGATCGACGACGTCGCGTTCACCGAAGGCGCACTGGTCAAGAAAGGCGACCTGCTGTTCCAGATCGACCCTCGCCCGTTCCAGGCTGAGGTCCGCCGCCTCGAAGCCCTGGTTGCCCAAGCCCGCGCCAGCGCCACCCGCAGCGAGAATGAAGCCCAGCGCGGTGAACGCCTGCGCACCAGCAACGCGATCTCCGCCGAGCTGGCCGACTCGCGCACCAGCGCGGCCCAGGAAGCCCGTGCCGCCGTCGGCGCGCTTCAGGCACAACTGGACCTGGCAAAACTGAACCTGAGCTTCACCCGCGTCACCGCCCCGATCAGCGGCCGCGTCAGCCGTGCCGAAATCACTGCGGGCAACCTGGTGACCGCCGATACCACGGCCCTGACCAGCGTGGTCTCCACCGACAAGGTCTACGCCTACTTCGACGCCGACGAGCGTGTGTTCCTCAAGTACACCCAGCTCGCTCGCCAGGGCAAACGCGGGGCGACCACCCCGGTTTACCTCGGCTTGTCCAACGAAGAAGGCAACCCGCACCTGGGCCAGATGAACTTCGTCGATAACCAGGTCAACCCGAAAACCGGCACCATCCGTGGTCGCGCGGTGTTCGACAACAGCGATGGCAACTACACCCCGGGCCTCTATGCACGCCTGAAACTGGTGGGCAGCGGCACCTACAACGCCATGCTGATCAACGACGAAGCGGTCGGCACCGACCTGGGCAAGAAGTTCGTGCTGGTGATGGACGCCGAGAACAAGACGGTTTATCGCTCGGTTGAACTGGGTCCGAAAATCGAAGGCTTGCGCATCGTGCGCAGCGGCCTGAACAAGGATGACACCATCATCGTCAAGGGCTTGCAGCGCGTCCGTCCGGGCTCGCCGGTCACCCCTGAAGTGATCCCGATGGCCAGCGAGCAAACCCTCGCGGCCCTGGCTCAACAACGACAAGCGCTGGAAGCCAGCAACCTGCCCCGCGTCGCGCCCTCCAAGGCTGCACCGGGTCCGGCTGTGAAACTGGCTGCTGCGTCTCCACGCGGTTAAGGGATAACGACTCCGATGAATTTTTCCCAGTTCTTCATTTCCCGGCCGATCTTCGCTGCGGTGCTGTCGCTGCTGATCCTGATCGCCGGTTCCATCTCGCTGTTCCAGTTACCCATCAGCGAATACCCGGAAGTGGTGCCACCGACTGTGGTGGTGCGTGCCAACTTCCCGGGCGCCAACCCGAAAGTCATCGGTGAAACCGTGGCCGCTCCCCTGGAGCAAGCCATCACCGGCGTCGAGAACATGCTGTACATGTCCTCGCAATCCACCGCTGACGGCAAGATCACCCTGACCATCACCTTCGCCCTGGGCACCGACCTGGACAACGCGCAGGTGCAGGTGCAGAACCGCGTGACCCGGACCGAGCCGAAGCTGCCAGAGGAAGTGACGCGCATCGGTATCACCGTGGACAAGGCGTCGCCCGACCTGACCATGGTGGTGCACTTGACCTCGCCGGACAAACGCTACGACATGCTTTACCTGTCCAACTACGCACTCCTCAACATCAAGGACGAGTTGGCGCGCCTGGGTGGTGTCGGCGACGTGCAACTGTTCGGCATGGGTGACTACTCGCTGCGGGTCTGGCTCGATCCGAACAAGACCGCTTCGCGCAACCTGACCGCCACTGACGTGGTGGCCGCGATCCGCGAGCAGAACCGTCAGGTGGCCGCCGGCCAACTGGGTTCGCCCCCTGCCCCGAATGCCCAGAGCTTTCAGCTGTCGATCAACACCCAGGGCCGACTGGTCACTGAGGAAGAGTTCGAGAACATCATCATCCGCGCTGGCGACGACGGTGAAATCACACGCCTGCGGGACATCGCCCGGGTCGAGCTCGGCTCCAGCCAATACGCCCTGCGTTCGTTGCTGAACAACCAGCCGGCCGTGGCCATCCCGATCTTCCAGCGCCCGGGCTCCAACGCCATCGACATCTCCAACCAGGTTCGGGCGAAGATGGATGAGCTGAAGAAAGGCTTCCCGCAGGGCATGGACTACAGCATCGTCTATGACCCGACGATCTTCGTGCGCGGCTCCATCGAAGCAGTGGTTCACACCCTCTTCGAAGCGCTGATCCTCGTGGTACTGGTGGTGATCCTGTTCCTGCAAACCTGGCGCGCCTCGATCATTCCGCTGGTGGCGGTGCCGGTCTCGTTGATCGGTACGTTTGCGGTGATGCACCTGTTCGGCTTCTCGCTCAACGCCCTGTCGCTGTTTGGCCTGGTACTGGCCATCGGTATCGTGGTGGACGACGCCATCGTGGTGGTGGAGAACGTCGAGCGCAACATCGAACTTGGGCTCAATCCGTTTGATGCGACCAAGCGTGCCATGAGTGAAGTGACCGGTCCGATCATCGCCACGGCGCTGGTGCTGTGTGCCGTGTTCGTACCCGCTGCGTTCATCTCCGGCCTGACCGGACAGTTCTACAAGCAGTTCGCCCTGACCATCGCGATCTCGACCGTGATCTCGGCCTTCAACTCGCTGACCCTGTCGCCAGCGCTGGCCGCCGTACTGCTCCGCGCCCACGACGCACCGAAAGACCGCTTCTCCAGGTTCCTCGACAAGCTCTTCGGCGGCTGGCTGTTCCGTCCGTTCAACCGTTTCTTCGAAAAGGCCAGCAACGGCTATGTCGGCACCGTGCGCCGCGTCATCCGCAGCAGCGGCATCGCCCTGCTGTTGTACGCAGGCCTGATGGTGCTGACCTTCTTCGGTTTCTCCAGCACACCGACCGGTTTTGTACCCGGCCAGGACAAGCAATACCTGGTGGCCTTCGCGCAACTGCCGGACGCCGCGAGCCTGGACCGCACCGAAGACGTGATCAAGCGCATGTCCGACCTGGCACTCAAACAGCCAGGCGTGGAAAGCGCCGTGGCGTTCCCGGGCCTGTCGATCAACGGGTTCACCAACAGCCCGAACGCCGGCATCGTGTTCGTGACCCTCAAACCGTTCGACGAGCGTAAAGACCCGAGCATGTCCGCCGGCGCCATCGCCGGTGCCCTGAACGGCCAGTACGCCGGGATCCAGGAAGCCTACATGGCGATCTTCCCGCCGCCGCCGGTACAAGGCCTGGGCACCATCGGTGGTTTCCGCCTGCAAATCGAAGACCGGGGCAACCTGGGCTACGACGAGCTGTACAAGCAGACCATGAACATCATTGCCAAGAGTCACACCGTTCCGGAACTGGCCAACCTGTTCACCAGTTACACCGTGAACGTGCCGCAGGTCGATGCCGCCATCGACCGGGAAAAAGCCAAGACCCACGGCGTGGCCGTCAGCGACATCTTCGACACCCTGCAGATCTACCTGGGTTCGCTGTATGCCAACGACTTCAACCGCTTCGGTCGCACCTATCAGGTCAACGTTCAGGCCGAGCAACAGTTCCGCCTTGAGTCCGACCAGATCGGCCAACTGAAAGTGCGCAACAACAAGGGCGAGATGATCCCGCTGGCGACCTTCATCAAGGTCAGCGACACCTCGGGCCCGGACCGCGTGATGCACTACAACGGCTTCATCACGGCTGAAATCAACGGCGCCGCTGCCCCTGGCTACAGCTCCGGCCAGGCCGAAGCCGCCATCGAGAAACTGCTCAAGGAAGAACTGCCCAACGGCATGACCTACGAGTGGACCGACCTGACCTACCAGCAGATTCTGTCCGGCAACACCGCGCTGTTCGTGTTCCCGCTCTGCGTACTGCTGGCGTTCCTGGTACTCGCCGCGCAATACGAAAGCTGGAGCCTGCCGCTGGCGGTGATCCTGATCGTACCGATGACCCTGCTGTCGGCCATCACCGGGGTGATTGCTTCGGGTGGCGACAACAACATCTTCACCCAGATCGGCTTGATCGTACTGGTGGGACTGGCCTGTAAGAACGCGATCCTGATCGTCGAGTTCGCCAAGGACAAACAGCTCGAAGGCCTCAACCCGCTGGCTGCGGTGCTGGAAGCCTGCCGCCTGCGTCTGCGTCCGATCCTGATGACCTCCTTCGCGTTCATCATGGGTGTGGTGCCCCTGGTGTTCTCCAGCGGTGCCGGTGCCGAAATGCGTCACGCCATGGGTGTGGCGGTGTTCTCCGGGATGCTCGGGGTGACCTTCTTCGGCCTGTTGCTGACGCCGGTGTTCTATGTGTTGATCCGTAATTTCGTGGAGCGCGGCGAACAACGCAAAGCGGCCAAGGCCCTGAAACTGGAGGCGCAACAATGAGCCTGAAAGCCTTCCTGCCCAGCCTGCTGGTACTGGCCCTGAGCGCCTGTGCCGTAGGCCCGGACTATCAGACTCCGGCGACCGAGCGCGCCAACATCACCACCGCCACCGACGGCGCTGCCGGTCAGAAGAACTTCGACCGCTCGCGTTTCGAAGGCATCTGGTGGCAGCAGTTCGACGACCCGACCCTCAACCAGTTGGTGACCCAGTCCCTGCAAGGCAACCGTGACCTGCGCGTCGCCTTCGCCCGCTGGAAAGCGGCCCGGGCGATTCGCGATGACGTCAGCAATGACGCCATGCCGACCATCACCAGCCGCGCCAGCAGCGACCTGGGCAAGGGCCAGATTCCAGGCCAGACCACCCGCCGGGTCAACAGTGAACGCTATGACCTGGGGCTGGACATGGCCTGGGAACTGGACCTGTTCGGACGCATCCAGCGCAACCTGGAATCCAGCGACGCCGAGCAGCAGGCGGCCGAAGCCGATCTGTACCAACTGCAAGTCACCATGATTGCCGAGCTGGTCGACGCCTACGGTCAACTGCGCGGTGCGCAACTGCGTGAAAAAATCGCCCTGGCCAACCTCAACAACCAGCAAGAGTCGCGCAAGATCACCATCAGCCTGCGTGACGCCGGTGTCGGCGATCAGTTGGATGTCGAGCGCGCCGATGCGCGCCTGGCAGCGGTCGAAGCCAGCGTGCCGCAATTGCAGGCCGAGCAGGTGCGGCAGAAAAACCGTATCGCCACCCTGCTGGGTCAGCGCCCGGACAAACTGGCCGTCGACCTGAGCCCCAAGGACCTGCCGGCGATTGCCAAGGCCTTGCCGATCGGCGATCCGGGTGAACTGCTGCAACGTCGCCCGGACATCCTCAGCGCCGAACGCCAACTGGCCTCGGCCACCGCGCGCATTGGTGTGGCCAAGGCCGACCTGTTCCCACGGGTCAGCCTCAGCGGCTTCCTCGGCTGGACCGCCGGACGGGGTTCGCAGATCGGTTCTTCGGCGGCCAATGCCTGGGCCCTGGGCCCGAGCATTACCTGGGCCGCGTTTGACCTGGGCAGCGTGCGCGCCCGTTTGCGTGGCGCCGATGCCGAGGCCGAAGGCGCCCTGGCGACCTACGAACAGCAAGTGCTGCTGGCGCTGGAAGAATCGGAGAACGCGTTCAGCGACTACGGCAAACGCCAGCAACGCCTGATATCGCTGATTCGTCAAAGCGAATCCAGCCGTGCGGCGGCTGACCTGGCGCAGATTCGCTATCGCGAAGGTACGGCCGACTTCCTCGTCCTGCTCGACGCACAACGCGAGCGGCTGGCAGCAGAAGACAGCCAGGCCCAGGCGGAAATTGACCTGTATCGCGGCATCGTCGCGATCTACAAGGCCCTCGGCGGTGGCTGGCAACCGGAGACCGTCGCCAGCCAATAACGCATCAACGAGCTCTTTTGGTTGGCACCACCAACCAGATTTTTGCCCCGCGCCTCATTCGGTCGCGGGGCTTTTTTTGCCCGCTCGAAAAGCACGCCCCCCTGTGGCAGCGAGCCTGCTCGCGATGAGCGCCAACGATGACGCGGGCTATCTGAATGCCCGCGGCGCCCGTACCACCTTCGCAAGCAGGCTCGCTCCCACAGCGGGGGCTCGGGTCAGTCGTGCCCCCTGCGGTTTTCCTCCACGCTCACGGTGGCCGTCGTCCCGGCCCGCAGTTGGTCCTTGCCGGCATAGTCGGCGTCGATGCGAATGCGCACCGGCACCCGTTGCGCCAGTTTGACCCAGGTGTAGCTGGGGTTGATGTTGGCCAGAAGGCGTCCGCCGGGCAGGTTTTCCCGATCGGCGATGGCGAAGGCGATGCTTTGCACGGTGCCACCAAAGCGCTCGCCGCTCATCAATTGGATATCGACCCGGTCGCCCTCGACAATCCGCGGCAACTTGGTTTCCTCAAAATAGCCGCTGACGTAGAACGAGTCGCTGTCCACCAGCGCCACCAGCGGACCGCCCGCCGTGGCATAGTCGCCCTGGCGGGTCAGCAGGTTGGTGACATAGCCGCTGACCGGCGATTCCACCCGTGTACGCTCCAGGTCGTGTTCAGCCTCGGCCAGTGCGGCAATGGCCAGTTGCACGTTGGCCTGGGCAAAGCTCAGGTTGGCCTGGTTACGCAGCAGGTCAGCCTGGGCCACCGAGACATCGGTGCTGGACTTTTCCCACTCTTCGCCGGAAATCGCCGCACGTTCCTTGAGCGTTCGACGCCGGCGCTCTTCGCTTTGACGCTGTTTGAGCAATGCCTGGCTGGCGACGATGGCGGCCTCGGACTGACCCAGCGAGGCCTTCGACACTTCCACCGAACGCTTGGCATGTTCCACCGCCAAGGCATAGCGCGACGGATCGATTTCCAGCAATAGCTGGCCCTTCTGCACATGCTGGTTGTCCTGCACGGCGAGCTTGACGATGCGCCCCGCCACATCGGCAGACAAGGTCACCACGTCGGCCCGCACCCGGGCATCGCGGGTCCAGGGCGCACGGGTGTAATGCTCCCAGGCGAACCAGCCGAGCACAAAAGCCAGGATCACCATCACCACCGTCGTGAGTCGGGCAAGGATCTTCTTCAATGCATCACGCTCCCATCAACAGAATCAGAGTGGCACACACACAGGCGTACAACGCGCCCTCGAACAAGGCTTCGTGCCAGACGAACTGCAACACGCCGAGGCGTCGCAGCAGCCAGTCCAGCAACAGGAAAACCGGCAGGCCGAGCAACAGCGCCTGAGCAATGGGCGGGAGGTAGACCCCGCCTACTTCCAGATCAATGGGCAAGTGCTGGCACTCCTTGTGGGGTTGCCGATTCGAAGTGGTGACGGTGGCGTTGCAGGAACGACACCACGATCAACAGCGCGACGCGCAGGCGGAACACCGACCACAGTTGTTCGTGCACGCTGCAATGCAGCGCGTCCAGCTCATCGCCCAGGGCCTGCAGGCTGTCGAGCACCGCGTCCACGGCGACGTCCGGGCGGCCGGCGATCAAGCGCCCGGTTTGCCGAATCGTCGCGAACAACCGGCCCTGCGTCTGCAGGTCGAGCAAGGGGTTGTTCTGCCCCTGTTGTCGGAGCTGGTTCAGCGCAATGCCCACGGCCATGCAGCCCAGGCTGACGTCGAACAGCTCGCGCGCGGATCGGTCCTGGATCGCCGGCAACAGGCCCAGCATGGCGGTCAGGCGGTCGACCATGCGGCTCTCGAAGGCAAACTGGTTTTCGTCGGTGGCGGGGATTTTCATCAAGGCGTGGACCTGCTCGCGGTTCTCCCTGTGCAAGCGCTGGATACGCAGCCCCGGCCTGAAGGGAAAGATCAGCGCGTAGACACTCAAGGCCAGCGCGGTGGCGCAGACATAGGCGCCAGCAAACTCGAACCACTGGATCGCGGTGTTTTGCCCCAACCCGGTGTTTTGCGGCCCCAGCATCAACAGTGTGATCAGCCCGAGGGCAATCCCGGTGCCCGTCGTCGGCGGGCTCGACAACCCCACCGCCACTGCATACAGCACCGGTGCGAGCAACAAGGCCAGGAGTTCGAACGTGCTGACCATCGGCACCAGGGCGAACTGCAAGACTGCCGACACCACCAGCGCGAGCCCCAGGCCCCGGGCGAAACCCTGGGCCGCCAGCAGCGGCCGGGGAAACGTCGCCATCAGCGAACACAAAATGCCGGTGACGATCATGCCGCCCCGGGCGCCGTCCCAACCGGTTTCGATCCAGATCAAGCCCGCCACCATTAGCGCACAAAAGGCCCGGATCGCATTCATCGCCGCCAGCGTGTAGTCCATGTGCAGGGTGTTTTTCTGCCCGCGATAAAGGCTGCTGGCCCGGCGCCCGCTCTGGATCGCATCGCTCAATTCCAGGATCGTTTCAAACTGCTGAACCAGCCGCGCCTGCTCCCAGCGCAACGACCACGACAGCGAGCGCAGGGTCGCCTGCAGCGGCTCGACCAGTTGCTCGGCGCGGTAGGCCAGCTCGTCGAAACGCTTTTGCAGCACGGCAAACTGACGCCGCTGTTCAGTGGGCATCGTCCGCCCCAGTCGTGCCAGCTCATCGAGCAGTTGAACTTCCTCGGCAAGCAACTGCTGGATTTCAGTCGGGAGATCGCCCTCCCAGCGCTCGAGCAGCAACTCGCGCTGATGACGCAACGCGGTAAGCCGCGCGGTCAGCAGCACCAATTGATTGCCGAGCAATTGCACCAGGTCGTCGGCACTGCGCAGGCGCGGCGCGTCGTAGTACAGGTGCCGGCGCACGCCTTCCAGCGCACCGATCTGCCCGAGCAACTGCATTTGTCGTTGCTGGAAGTCGGCCTCGCTTTCTTCGGTGCGAATCACCGCGCTGGCATGGGTGGCCAGCAACCGGATGATCTGATCGATCTTGTTGAAATAGTCACGGGCGACGTTTTCCGGACGCGCCGTCAGCAGGCTGACCACGCACACGCACGCCACCGCCAGCAGCGTTTCGGTGACGCGGGTCACGGCCAGCATGAAGGTGCCATCCTGATCGGGCACCGCCAGCAGCCCGACCACCACCGCCGTGTAGCCGCTGAGCACGAAGGCGCCGGAACTGGTGTAGCGCAACAAGGTGCCGCCCGCCGTGCACAGGGCCAGCCACAGCGCCAGCGTGACCAGGAACGGCAGCGGCGCCTGGGGAAACAGCGCCATGATGATCACCGCCACCACCGCGCCGACAGTGGTGCCGATGACCTGGCCAAAACTGCGAGCCAGGGTCATGCCGGCCGACGGCTGGCTGACGATGACCACGGCCATGATCGACCACTTGGGCTGTTCCAGGTCGAACACAAAGGCGAGGTACAGGGTCAACAGCCCGGCAGCGATGGTTCTCAGACCGAACAGCACAACGCCGGGGCCCGGATGCACGATGGCCTTGAAGTACTGCAGCAGCGCTTGCATGGGGGTGCTCTTCAGGGATTCTCAAGCAAGCGTAGACACAGGTTGGGGGTTTGGCAGGCGCCGCAGCGCTGCAGCACATTTGTGGGAGCGAGCCTGCTCGCGATAGCGTCAGTTCAGACAACGCGATGCAGGATGTGCCGCCGCCATCGCGAGCAGGCTCGCTCCCACAGGGGGGTGGCAGGGTCAGTCCATCAGCCCCCAATCCCCCGCTGGCGACTGGGTCCCGGCTGTCGATTCGGCGTGCAGCTTGAGGCGCAGGCGCAGATTGTTCACCGAATCGGCGTATTTCAGCGCCTCTTCCTCGCTGATCGCGCCCTCCGCAACCAGGTCGAACAGTGCGCCGTCGTAGGTCTGCATGCCCGACTCCGGAGACTTTTCCATGATGCCCTTGAGTTCACCGATTTCATTGCGCCGGATCAGGTCGCCGATGGTCGGGGTGCCGATCATGACTTCCACCGCCGCACGTCGTTGTCCGTCGCGGGTGCGCACCAGGCGCTGGGAAACACACGCCTTCAAGTTGTTGCCCAGGTCATGCAGCAGTTGCGTGTGCCGCTCCTCCGGAAAGAAATTGACGATGCGATCCAGGGCCTGATGGGCGTTGTGGGCGTGCAAGGTGGAAATCACCAGGTGCCCGGTATCGGCGAATGCCAGTGCATGCTCCATGGTTTCGCGGTCGCGGATCTCGCCGATCAGCACCACATCCGGCGCCTGGCGCAGGGTATTTTTCAGGGCCGCGTGAAAACTGCGGGTATCGACGCCAACCTCGCGCTGGTTGATGATCGATTTGCGGTGGCGATGGATGAATTCCACCGGGTCTTCAATGGTGATGATGTGGCCGCTGCTGTGCCGGTTGCGATAATCGATCAATGCGGCCAGTGAGGTAGACTTGCCCGAGCCGGTGGCGCCGACGACCAGCATCAGGCCTTGCTTGAGCATGACCATGTCCAGCAGCACCGGCGGCAACCTGAGGTCTTCAAAACGCGGGATGTCCAGTTTAATGTTGCGCGCGACGATCGACACGTCGTTGCGTTGTTTGAAAATATTGACCCGAAAGCGCCCGATCCCCGCCAACGAGATCGCCAGGTTCATCTCCAGTTCCCGATCGAACTCCAGCCGCTGCTCGGCGTCCATGATGGACAGAGCGATGGTTGCGATTTCCCCCGGCTTGAACGGCTGGTGGGTCAAAGGCTTGAGCACGCCATCGAATCGTGCGCAGGGCGGCGCGCCAGTGGACAGGTACAGATCGGATCCATCCTGGCTGGCCAGGATCTTCAACAGTGCATCGATTTCCATGGCAAAAAACACCCGCGAAGCATTCAATGAACAGAAATGACCCGAAGACGGGTCATGCAGCGTGTACCGCTCTAGGATAGTAGACCGCGACACGCTGGCAGACGTGCAGGATATTTTTGATGAACCCATCACCCATCGGCAGCGATGCCCAGGCCTTGATCGCCAGACTGGACTGGACGCGCACCCCGCTGGGCGCTGCCAGTACCTGGCCACAGAGCCTGCGCACGGCGGTGGACATCGTCATACACTCGCCCATGCCAATGCTGTTGCTGTGGGGCCCGCAGCTCACGCAGATCTACAACGATGGCTTCGCCCTGCTCACCGGCAACCTGCATCCGCAGGCGTTCGGACAATCGACCCACCAGATGTGGCCGGAGCTCAGGGATTTTACCGGCCCGATTTACAGCGCGGTCCTTCAGGGCCAGGTGCGGACCTACAGCGAACAGCGCTTCACCCTGCACCGCGACGGCAAGGATGTCGATCTCTGGCTGGACTTGACCTACAGCCCGATCCGGGATGAAAGCGCCGAGGTCGCCGGGATCCTGGTCACCGCCATCCAAACCAACGAACGCCGGCGCATCGCCCTTGAACTGGAGCAGCGCTCGGCCGCAAGCCTCAAGGCCCAGCGCGAGACCGAGGAGCGTCTGCAACTGGCGCTGGCCGCCACCGACGCAGTGGGCACCTGGGACTGGGACATCAGCGAAGATCGCTTCATCGTCGACAGTCACTTCGCTCAATTGCACGGCGTCGACCCGCAGCTCGCCAGCCAACTGCCGATCAGTGCCTACCTTGAGGGCGTGCACCCGGAAGACCGGGCACTGATCACGCGCAGCATCAAACAGTGCATCAGCCAGGGCAGCGAATACGCCGTGGAGTATCGCCTGCTGCTAGCCGATGGCCAGTTGCGCTGGGTGTTCGCCCGGGGTCGCTGCTACAAGGATCACCATGGCCGGCCGGTACGTTTCCTCGGCGCTGCCCTGGACCTCACCGAGCGCAAGCAGACCGAACAGGCCCTGCGCCAGAGCCAGACCGAACTGCAACTGATCATCAATGCCATGCCGATCCTGATCAGTTATGTCGACAGCGAGGAACGCTTTCGCCTGAACAACGCGGCGTACCTGAACTGGTACGGCCTGACGCCGCAGGAACTTTACGGACGGACCATTCGCGAGGTGCTCGGCGAAACGGCCTACGCCCTGCGGGCCAAATACATCGCCGAAGCGCTGAGGGGCAAGCCCTGTTGTTTCAGCATCAGTACACCCCATGGTGACGGCAGTACGCGCCAGGCCCTGATGAACTACTTGCCTCGCCACGGTGCCGATGGCGCGGTCAACGGTTTCTACATTTTCGTGATCGACGAAACCGAGCGCAAACAGACCGAAGAAGCCTTGCGCAATCTCAATGAAACCCTCGAAGAACGCGTGGCTTCGCGCACCCAGCAACTGGCCGAGGCCAACCAGCGCCTGCAAAACGAAATGTTCGAACGCGAGCGCGCCGAGGACGCCCTGCGCCACGCGCAGAAAATGGAAGCGGTCGGCCAGCTCACCGGCGGGATCGCCCATGACTTCAACAACATGCTCACAGGGATCATCGGCAGCCTCGACCTGATGCAGCGCTACATCGCCGAGGGGCGCGCCGCCGAGATTGGCCGGTTTACCGAAGCGGCGGTGTCCTCGGCCAACCGCGCCGCAGCCCTCACCCATCGTCTGCTTGCCTTCTCCCGGCGCCAGTCGCTGGATCGCAAACCGCTGATCGCCAACACACTGATTCTTTCATTGGAAGATCTGTTCAGCCGCACCAAGGGCGATCACATCGAATTGAAACTGGACCTGGCCGACAATATCTGGCCGGTCAGCACCGACGTCAGCCAACTGGAAAACGCCCTGCTCAACCTGGTGATCAACGCCCGTGATGCCATGCCCGACGGCGGCGAACTGTTGATCCAGACCGCCAACGTTCACCTGGACAGCCAGGAAATCGGCCCTTTGGAGTCGGTCAAGGCCGGTGAATACGTGATGATTGCCGTCAGCGACAACGGCACCGGGATGACGCCGTCCGTGCGGGCCAAGGCGTTCGACCCGTTCTTCACCACCAAACCCATCGGCCAGGGCACGGGCCTTGGGCTTTCGATGATCTACGGTTTCGCCCAGCAGTCCGGGGGGCACGTCAGCCTCGACAGCCTGCCGGGCCAGGGCACTTGCGTGCGGCTGTACCTGCCGCGATTGCAAGACCCGGTGGCGGAAAACACCCTGCAGCCGTTCAGTGGCGCGGCACCGGCGGCCATTGCCGGCGAAACCGTGGTGCTGGTCGAGGACGATCCGGCGGTGCGCATGCTGGTGTTCGACCTGTTGAAGGAACTGGGTTACCACGCCCACGAAGCCGAAGATGCGAAGACCGCCCTGCCCTTGCTGGAGTCCGATTTGCGCATCGACCTGCTGGTCACCGATGTCGGGCTGCCGGGCATGAACGGTCGGCAACTGGCGGAAATCGCCCGCCAGCACCGACCACAATTGAAAGTGCTGTTCATGACCGGTTACGCGGAGAAGGCCGCCGAACGCCAGGGTTTCCTCGAAGAAGGCATGGACATGGTGGCCAAGCCGTTTTCCATCGACCTGCTGGCCAACAAGATTCGCACGATGATCGGCTAAGCCGACGGCGTTAGGGCATAATCCTCCGCCCTCGCCGTCACCCACAGAGTCATCACCGTTACAAGGTACTGCCGATGAAAGCTCAAGCCCGCCATATCCTGGTGAAAACCTCGGAAGAAGCCGAGCAACTCAAACAACGCATCGCCAAGGGCGAAGCCTTTGATGTGCTGGCCAAGAAGCACTCCACTTGCCCGTCGGGCAAGCGCGGCGGCGATCTGGGCGAAGTCCGGCCAGGTCAGATGGTCGGGGCGATCGATGCGGTGATCTTCAAAAAGCCGCTACGGGTGGTGCACGGGCCGATCAAAAGCAAGTTCGGCTATCACCTGGTGCAGGTGTTTTATCGGGATTGATCGGTGGGCGGGCGTCCATTCAACACTGGCCTGGGGATCAGTGCCCCCGGCACCTGAATCACCCGACTCGCCAACCCATGCCCTGCCTCGGCCGCCTCGACCGGACTTCCGCCCATCAGCCGACTGGCCAGGTACGCCGCACTGAAGGAATCCCCCGCCGCCGTCGTGTCCACCACCCGCGCCACCTTCTGCGCCGGCACCTCGAACGACTCGCTCCCACAGCGAATCAGGCACGCCTCGGCGCCGCGTTTGAGCACCACCTCGGGCGTGCCGATCTGCTCATAGGCGGCGAACACCGCGTCGCAATCGGCAAAGTGGAACAGCGCCTGTTCGTCATCCACGGTCAGCAACGCCAGGTCAATGTACGGCAGCACGCTGCGATACGCTGCCCGGGCCTCTTCAACTGACGCCCACAGCCGAGGCCGGTAATTGTTGTCGAAGACGATCCGCGCATCCCGTAGCCGCGCATCGATCAGGACCTCCAGCAATTTCGCCCGTCCTTGCGCCCCGAGCACCGCCAGCGTGATGCCGCTGAAATACAGCACATCGTAATCCGGCAGCGCCTTCAGGATCGGCACCGCCGACGGCGTGGTGAAGCAGTCGCGGACGGCCGCTTCGTTGCGCCAGTAGAGAAAGCGTCGCTCGCCGCTGGCATCGGTCTGGATGCAGTACAGCCCCGGCAGGCGACCCGGCAGACGCTGCACCCTGTCCAGGCCGATGTTTTCCTCGGCCCAGCTCCGGCACATGGCGTCGCTGAAACTGTCATCGCCCAGGGCGGTGACGTAATCCACCGCGCCGCGCTCGCCCAGTTCGCGGGCCAGATACACCGCGGTGTTCAGCGTGTCGCCGCCAAAACTCTGTTGCAGGCTGCCATCGGCGCGGTGTTGCAGTTCGATCATGCACTCGCCGATCAGGGCGATGCGCGGGGTGTTTGGAGTGTTCATGGGTGGACATGTTCCTGCTGCTGCGTTGTCTGGTCTGGCCCTATCGCGAGCAGGCTCGCTCCCACAGGTTTCCATACGACCCTGTGGGAGCGAGCTTGCTCCGGGCGGCGTTCCGACGATGGCCGCACTGCGGTCTCAAGTTTCTAGAAACAGGTTTCCATGGTCTCGATCACGGTCAGTTGGTCATCCACCAGGCAGCCGATGCGCCACTTGTCGAACGTCAGGCACGGGTGCGAGGTGCCGAAGGACACAATGTCCCCCACGCGCAATTCCACGCCCGGCGCCACGCTCATGAACGCATGCTGGTCCATCACCGCCGTCACCTTGCAGGCGCTGACGTCATCGCCCTTCGCCGGCACTACGCCGGCCTTGTAGCGCAGCAGCGGAACCGGCAGGCCAGCGTCATAGGCCACGTCGCGCTTACCCAGGGCCACCACGGCAAACCCCGGCTCCGGCAACGATTGCACGTGCGCCCAGATTTCCAGGGCCGGGCGCAGGCCTTCGTGCAGGTCGCTGCGGCGGTCGAGCACGCAGCATTGCGCTTCCTTGTAGATGCCATGGTCGTGCGCCACGTAGCTGCCGGGACGCAACACGCTGAGGAATCGCCCGCCAGCGTTCTGCGCTTCGAAGGACTCGGCGATCAGGTCGTACCAGGCCGAACCCGACGCGGTGATGATCGGCTTGGCAACGGAGAAGGCGCCGCTGTCCTGCAACTGCACCGCCAGGCGTACCAGCGAAGCTGCGAATTGACGAATGCCGCTGACGGCGTGATCGCCGTGAATCACCCCTTCGTAGCCTTCGATCCCGGTCAAGGCCAGGGATGGCTGGGCGTCGATGGCCTTGGCCAGGTCGAGGACTTCCTGCTCGGTGCGGCAGCCGCAACGACCGCCGACCACGCCGTACTCGATCATCACGTTCAGGCGAACGCCACGGGAAGCGAAATACGCCCCCAGGTCCGCGACGTTGTCCGGGTGATCGACCATGCAGTAGAAGTCGAAGGTCGGGTCGGCCAGCAGGTCTGCAATCAAGGCCATGTTGGCGGTACCGACCAGTTGGTTGGCCATCAACACCCGGCGCACGCCATGGGCATACGCCGCACGGGTTTGCGTGGCGCTGGCCAGGGTGATGCCCCAGGCGCCGGCGTCCAGTTGGCGGCGAAACAGCGCCGGGGTCATGCTGGTCTTGCCGTGGGGCGCAAGCTGCGCACCGCTGTTGCTGACGAAGGTCTGCATCCAGTGGATGTTGTGTTCCAGCGCTTCACGGTGCAGCACCAGCGCCGGCAGGCTGACGTCGCGCACCAGATGGTCGCCGATGTGGGCAAAGCCTTTTTCCACGGCGGCAGTGTTTCGGGCAGTAGGCATGGTCGAGCTCCTCGCATTCGCGGCCGCAGGCAGCCGCTGTTATTCGTTGATACGCCGGGCGAGGCTGTTGGCGCTGTCGATCAGCACCCGGCGATAGTCGTTGTAATTGTTCTTCGCATCGGCCCGGGGCGCGACGATGCACAGGGTCGCGATGGCGACGCCGTTGGCGTCCCTGACCGGCGCGGCAAAGCAATGGGTGAAGGTGTCGGCGACGCTGTCGAAGGAGAAAAAGCCATCGATGCCGGCCTGGCGGATTTCACCGAGAAACTGCTCCAGCGGCAGGCGTTCGCCGTCCGGCAGGATGAAGTCGTCGGGGTCGATCAGGTCGACGATGGCCTGGTCGCTGAGGTGTGCCAGCAACAGGCGACCGGACGCGGTCCAGGGAATCGGCGCATTTTCACCAATGTCCGAAGAGATGCGGAAATGCCGCTCGCCCTCTTTCATCAGGGCCACCGTGTATTTGCGCCCGTTGAGCAGGCACATCTGCGCGGTTTCGCGGGTCTGGCTGACGATTTCCTGCAAGGCATGGTCGGCCTCGCGGGTCAGGTCGAAATGACGCAGATGCGCCTGCCCGAGAAAATACAGCTGACGGCCTAGGTAGACATGACCTTCCTTGCCCACGGGCTCGAGGATCCGCCGTTCCAGTAGCGAGGCCACCAGTTCGTAGACCGTGGACTTTGGGCTGCCGATGCCGCTGGCGATGTCATTGGGGCGCAGCGGCTGGCCGATCTCCTTGAGGAAATCGAGAATATCGAACGCCCGGTCCAGACCCCGGGCCCGGCGTTTGATGGTGTCTTCGGTCATGTCAGTGGATCCCCTTCAAAATGCCGGGAGTTTAACCAGAGTGCGGTGACGACTGTTAGGCCGTCATCGCGGCGATGGGGGCCACGCTCAGGCCTTTTTCTTGTAGGCGATGCAGTCGATCTCGACCTTGCAGTCCACCATCATGCTCGCCTGCACACAGGCCCGCGCCGGGGCGTGCTCGGGTTTGAAGTACTCGGAGAACACCTTGTTGAAACTCCAGAAGTCCCGCGGGTCCTCCAGCCAGACGCCGGCACGCACGACGTCTTCCAGGCCATAACCGGCCTCTTCGAGAATGGCGATCAGGTTTTTCATGGTCTGGTGAGTCTGCTCGACAATGCCGCCCACAATGATTTCGCCATCCACCGCCGGCACTTGCCCGGACACATGCAGCCAGCCATCGGCTTCAACGGCGCGGGCGAATGGACGGGGCTGGCCGCCACCGGCGCTGCTGCCGGTGCCGTAACGGGTAATGCTCATGAGTGTTTCTCCTGATTGAAAAATGAATAGGTTCTGACGGTCAAAACCGCGTGTTCTTGAGAAACTCGGCCAGACGCGGGGATTGCGGGCGTTCGAACAGCTCCTCGGGTGGGCCCTGCTCTTCGATACGCCCCTGATTCATGAACACGATCTTGTCCGAAACCTCGAACGCGAAACGCATTTCGTGGGTCACCAGCAGCATGGTCATGCCTTCATCGGCCAGCCCCTTGATCACGTTCAGCACCTCGCCGACCAGTTCCGGGTCGAGGGCCGAGGTGACTTCGTCGAACAGCATCAGGCTGGGGTTCATCGCAATGGCCCGGGCAATCGCCACGCGCTGTTGCTGACCACCCGACAACTGACCGGGAAAGTGATTGCGCCGCTCCAGCAGGCCGACACGCTCCAGCCATTTCTCCGCCAGCGCCACGGCCTCGTCCTTGTGCAGCTTCTTGACTTTCAACAGCCCCAGCGTGACGTTCTGCAGCGCGGTGAGGTGCGGGAACAGGTTGAACTGCTGGAACGCCATGCCGGTCATGGCCCGATGGCGGGCGATGACTTTTTCCGGGTGCCTGACGCGCTTGCCGTTGACCTCGTCATAGCCGATGGATTCGCCATCGAGCACGATCTGCCCGCCCTGGAACTCTTCGAGCATGTTCACGCAGCGCAGCAACGTGGTCTTGCCTGAGCCGCTGGAGCCGATCAGCGTCACGACATTGCCGCGCTGCATGGTCAGGTCCACGCCCTTGAGCACTTCGAGCTTGCCGTACTGCTTGTGCAGGCCACGGATATCCAGCAACGGTTGGCCGTTTTGAGGGTTGGTTGAAGATTGAGTCATGGCAAGGCCACCCGCTTTTCAATGTGCCGGCCGAGTAATTCGATGGCGTAGTTGATGACGAAGAACAGAAATCCGGCGAACAGGTAAAACTCCAGGGTCATGAAAGTCCGGGCAATGATCTGCTGGGTGCTGAGCAGCAGCTCGGCGACGCCGATCACCGACAACAGGGTCGAGGCCTTGACGATCTCGGTCGAGGAGTTGACCCAGGTCGGCAGGATCTGCCGCAAGGCCTGGGGCAACAGCACGTAACCCAGCGCCTGATAGAACGTCAGGCCGATGGCCTTGCTCGCCTCCATCTGCCCGCTGGGCAAGGCTTGCAGCGCGCCGCGCACGATCTCGGCGACGTGGGAACCGCAGAACAACGTCAGCCCCAGCGCCCCCGCCTGGAACGCGCTGATCTTCCAGCCCAGGGCCGGCGCCATGTAGAAGCAGGCCAGCACCAGCACGAACACCGGCGTGCCGCGAATCAGGTCAACGTAGAAACGAAACGGCGCGCGCATCCAGAATTTGCCGTAGGTCAGCACCAGGCCGGCGACGATGCCGACCATCGTGCCCAACAGGATCGCCAGGGCCGAGACCTGCACGCTGGTCAGAAAGCCTTGCCACAACGGTTCGCGGGCAACCCATAACTCATGCAACCAACTGGGTGATTCGTACATGGGGCCTCCTAACGGCGGATCGCCAGGCGCTGCTCGAGGTAACGCAGCATCATGGCAATGAGGTAACAGGCCGCAACATAGAGCGCTGTGGTCACCAGCCAGGTTTCAATCACCCGGTAGCTCTCGACATTGATCTTGCGCGCGTAATAGGTCAGCTCCGGCACGGCGATCGCCGCCGCCAGCGAGGTGTCCTTGAACAGCGAAATGAAGTTGTTCGACAGCGCCGGCAACACATTGCGCAGCATCACCGGCACGGTGACGTAAGCCTTGACCTGCCACTCCCCCAGGCCGATGGCCAGGCCGGCTTCGCGCTGGCCCTTGGGAATGCTCAGCAACCCACCGCGAAACACCTCGGTCAGGTACGCCCCGGCATACAGCGACAGGGTGATGATGAACGAGGGAATCTTGTCCAGGCGAATGCCCAGGCTCGGCAAGGCAAAGTAGATCAACAGGATCAACACCAGAATCGGCGTGTTGCGGATCACCGTCACATACACCGACGCCAGCACCCGAAGCACGCGATGCCTGGACAACAAGGCAAACGCCATCATCAGGCCGATCACGCAGCCGATGGCGATCGACAGCAGTGCCAGTTGCAAGCCCAGGCCGAGCCCCACCAGCAAGGTGTCGAAGTCGCGCCACACGGCCGCAAAGTTCAACTGATAGTTCATGGTCAGCAGTACCTTGAGCGGGGGCGATGCAACATCGACTCCCGCTCTTCATTCAACAATCGGAAACGTCGCGAGCGAAGGAAAGACAAGGCGAAAACGGGCGAGTAACGGCCAGGGGCGCGCCCGACTTGACCTCAGTCAATGAGCCTTTCAAGCCTGTTTTCAACGCAGTGTTTCGCGCGCAGCCCGCAGCAGTTTTCATTTGAATTCGACCGGGAAGCCAATCGCCGGGGTCGGCAGGTCGACACCGAACCACTGCTTGAAGGACGCCGCGTAGGCCGGGAACTCGACGCCGGTCATGGCTTCATGCAAGGCAGTGTTGACGAAGTTCAGCCAGTCCTGGTCGCCGCGTTTGACCGCACAGGCGTAGGTCTGCGGGCTCCAGGCGTAAGCCGGGCTGCGGTAACGGCCAGGGTTCTGCACCATCAGGTACTTGACCGACGACTGATCGGTCGCCGCAGCATCGGCGCGGCCGGAGTTCACGGCCTGATACATCAGGTCCACGCTGTCGTACTGGTCGACCTTGGCCTTGGGCAGCGCCTGATGCACCAGTTCCTCGGCGTAGACGTTTTGCAGCACGGCCACGGTAACGCTGTCCCCGGCGGCTTTGAGGTCTTCGATTTCCTTGTACTTGCTGTTGGCCGGCAGCAGCAGACCGACACCTTCGCGGTAGTACGGCAAGGTGAATGCCACTTGCTGGGCACGACTGGCGGTGACGGTGATGAACTGGCAACTGATGTCGACCTTGTCGGTCAGCAGGTTGGGAATCCGGGCATCGGAGGACTGCACTACGTACTCAACCTTGTCCGGATCGTTGAACAGCCCCTTGGCAATCATGTGACCGATGTCGATATCGAACCCTTGCAACTTGCCGTCCGCTCCCTGGAAGTGCCACGGCGCGTTGGTACTGCCCGTCCCGACGATCAGTTTTCCGCGGGCCAGCACACTGTCCAGCTTGCTGTCTGCCGCCTGGGCCACGCCCATGGCAGCAGCCGAAGCTGCAAAAAGAAAAACACACGCTTTGAACAAGGAAGGTCGGCGACGCATGGCAAGCACTCCTGAAGGATGGCTATTCCGTTATACCGGAACTTGGTATGTAACAACGGAATAGGCAGCAGAAAGTGTGCCACAGGTTGCTGCCGGCCGGGAGGGGAATTTGAAAAGTGTTTGGAATCAGGAAGATGAGATGAAGTGCGAGCAATGCGTGACGCAACGGCACGGCGGCATAGCGCTACCGTTGGCCACAGTGGGGCGGGTATTTGCACCACAATGGCTCGTGAGCGGGTTGTTGGAGGTCTCGCCGCGCCCACAGCCGGGATGCCTCCCCTGTGGGCGCGAGCCTACTCGCGGTTGCGGCGAGCCAGTCAATCAGCATCGTTGTAAGGTGCCACCGCCTTCGCGAGCAGGCTCGCTCCCACCATTACGGGTCGATACGCGCCAGTAACACCCGCGTTACCCGGCGCTCCTCCACCGACATCACGGTCATCCGCCAACCGGCCCACTCATGGCTGTCGCCAATCATCGGCAGACGGTCCAGCAGGCTCACCACCAGCCCGGCGAGGGTCTGGTAGTCGTCGGTCGGTTCTGCGGCAAAACCGGTGCGCTGGCGCACCCGGGCCAGGTTCATCGCACCGCTGACGACGAAACCGCCCTGCTCTTCGACCACGTCCGGGCCTTCGATTTCGCTGGCATCCGGTAGCTCGCCGGCAATCGATTCGAGGATGTCGGTCATGGTCAGCACCCCGACGAAGTCGCCGAATTCATTGACCACGAAGGCAATGTGGGTCGACGCCTTGCGCATCTGCTCCAGGGCATTGAGGATCGAATAACTGTCCAGCAGGTTGATGGCCTGGCGCGCCAGATGAGCCAGGTCCGGTTCGTTACCCGCCAGGTACTCCTTGAGCAGCTCCTTCTTGTGCACGAAGCCCAATGGCTCATCCACTGCGCCCTCACGGATCAGCGGCAACCGTGAGTAGGACGAATGCATCAGTCGCGTACGAATGGTCTCCGCATCATCGGTCAGATCAATGTGATCGACATCCGCGCGCACGGTCATCAACGTACGGATCGGGCGCTCTGCCAATTGCAGCACGCCACTGATCATCACCCGTTCGCGGCGGTCGAACAGCTCTTCGCCCGGCGCTTCGCCGTTGTCGAGCATATCGGCGATTTCCTCGCCCACCTCCTCCACCGCCAGTTTGCGTCCGCCGAGCAAGCGCATCACCGCATGTGCAGTCCGTTCGCGCAGGGGTCGCAGGCCTTGCATGGAGCGCTTGCGCCTGGCGCGGGCAATCTGGTTGAACACCTCGATCAGGATCGAGAACCCGATGGCCGCGTACAGGTAGCCTTTGGGAATGTGGAAACCCAGGCCTTCGGCGGTCAGCGCAAAGCCGATCATCATCAGGAAGCCCAGGCACAACATGATCACCGTCGGGTGCGCGTTGACGAAGCGCGTCAGCGGTTTGCTGGCAACGATCATCAGGCCGATGGAAATGATCACCGCGATCATCATCACCGACAACTCATCGACCATGCCCACGGCGGTGATCACCGCATCCAGGGAGAACACCGCATCGAGCACCACGATCTGCGCCACGATGGGCCAGAACAAGGCATAAGTGGTGCTGGCCGAGCGCTCGCCGACATGGCCCTCGAGGCGTTCGTGCAATTCCATCGTGGCCTTGAACAGCAGGAACACGCCGCCGAACAGCATGATCAGGTCACGTCCGGAGAAGCTCTTGTCGAACACCTCGAACAACGGCTGGGTCAAGGTCACCAGCCAGGAAATGCTCGCCAGCAGGCCGAGCCGCATGATCAGCGCCAGGGACAAACCGATGATGCGCGCACGGTCGCGCTGCTCGGGGGGCAGTTTGTCCGCAAGGATGGCGATAAACACCAGGTTGTCGATGCCGAGCACCAGCTCCAGCACGATCAAAGTCAACAGGCCCAGCCAGGCGGTGGGGTCAGCGATCCATTCCATAAAAATTTCTCGATCCGTTCGTCAATTCAGAATGCCGGGCACGGCAAGGCGCGGCGCAAGGGCCGTGGAGTTGTCATGTCAAAGGTATTGAGTCGTCGAAAGACCGGGTGTTTCACGTACGTGACGCGCGCGCATTGGCGCGAGGGGAAAGGGTAACTGGGAGGCTCCGAGAGGGTGTTCATGCAGATCCTGAAAGGAAAAAGGCCTTGAAGCGTACAAGGGAAACCGACTTTTCCCACAGCTGGAAATCATTACAAAATCTGTAGAAGTACCGACTTGAACAAGACTATCGCGAGCAGGCTCACTCCCGCAGTGAATCTGCTCGCGATGCCTTCAGCGGTTACTGGCCCGCTGGATATACCGCACCACGGCCGCTGACTTCTCGAACCGTCGATGAATCAACGACAGCCACGAACTGGCCTCGCTCCCCTTGATCGGCCGGTACACCACACCGGGCAAGCCCACATGGCCGACCACCGACTCAGGCACCACGGCCACGCCTTGCCCCAGGGACACCAGTGCCAGCACCGCCACCAGCCCACCCGGTTGCGCCCCCAGCTTCGGCGCAAATCCGCCCTCGGCGGCCACTTGCAGGGTGCCGCTGATCTGCTCCGGCAGGATGAAAGTCTCGCCTTGCAGATGCTCCGGCCCAATCTCGCTCAAACGGCACAACCAGGACTCGCCCGGCAGCGCCAACACGAAGCCTTCGGCATCCAGGCGGATGGCTTCAAGGCCTTCGGGCAAGGTCATGGGCGATCGGACGTAACCGATATCGAAGCGCCCCTCGAGCACCATCGCCGGCAACGACGCCATGGGATATTCGCGCACGTTGAGGCTGACGTCCGGGCACTCGCGACTGAACACCTGCACCTGCTTTTGCAGCAATCCTGAATACACCGCCGAGGCCACGTAGCCCAATTCGATGTGCCCGATCTCCCCGCGTCCGGCGCGCTGGGCGTTTTGCTGGGCGTATTCGAATTGGCGCACGGTCGCCTCGGCTTCGACCATCAGGGCCGCGCCCGCCTCGGTCAGGCTGACTTCCCGGGTCTGGCGCACGAACAACCGGGTGCCGAGTTCGTTTTCCATGTCCTGGATCTGCCGGGTCAGTGTCGGCGGCGCGATACCGAGTTGCTCAGCGGCGCGGGTGAAGTTGCCCTGCCGCGCAACGGCCAGAAAATAGCGGAAATGCCGGATATCCATGGTTGCATTAGCTCAAAGGTAATGAAGTGTCGAAGCCGGGCTAACGAAGCCACTGACGGGCCGCGATAAGCTCCCTCTGCAAACACAGTAGAGAGCCCATACCATGCACGTCAAACTCATTCAGCCGGCCATTGCCTGCGCCCTTGCCCAAAAGGCAATCACATCATGAACCGGGTCAATCCACGCCTGACCTTGCTGACCGCCTCCGGCGTCTGTTCGTTGATCGTCCTGGACACCAACATCGTCGCCGTCACCCTGCCGACCATCGCCCGCGACCTGGGCGCCAACTTTGCCGACATCGAATGGGTGGTCAGCGCCTACATGCTGGCGTTCGCCGCCCTGCTGTTGCCGGCCGGCAGCATCGCCGACCGCTTTGGCCGGCAGAAAACCCTGCTCTGCGGCCTGAGTCTGTTCATCCTGGCATCCATCGGCTGCGGCGCGGCGCCCAATGCGCTGTTCCTCGACATGGCCCGGGCGATCAAAGGCGTGGGTGCCGCGCTGCTGCTGACCTCGGCCCTGGCCTCCATCGGTCACACCTTCCACGATGAAGTGGAACGGGCCAAGGCCTGGGCGTTCTGGGGCGCTTGCATGGGGGTGGCGATGACCGCCGCGCCGACCCTCGGCGGGCTGATCACCGAGTCCATCGGCTGGCGCTGGATTTTCTACCTCAACCTGCCCGTCGGTCTGTTGCTGATGGCCATGGTCTGGCGGGCGGTGCCGGAATCCCGCGATCCGCAGTCAGCACGCCTCGATCCATGGGGCAGCCTGGCATTCAGTGGCAGCTTGCTGTGCCTGATCTGGGGCCTGATCGAGGCCAACCGGATTGGCTGGAGCAACCCGATCACCTACGCCAGGCTGATCGGCGGCGCCCTGCTGCTCGGCCTGTTCGTGGTCATCGAACGCCTGCAACGACGGCCGATGGTCGACCTGCAATTGTTCCGTCACCCGCGCTTCATCGGCGCGCTGCTGGGCATGTTCGCCTACGCCGGTTGCGCCCAGGTGATGATGACGCTGCTGCCGTTCTACCTGCAGAACGGCCTGGGTTTCTCCGCGATTGCATCGGGCCTGGGCATGTTGCCGTTTGCCCTGACCATGCTGATCTGCCCACGCATTGGCGTGCGCCTGTCCAGCCGGTTTGCGCCAGCGACGATGATGGCGAGCGGCTTGGCCCTGGTCGGCGGCGGCAACCTGCTCAGCGCCTGGGCGGTCGGCAGCGGCGGTTACCTGCCGTTCGCCCTGGCGATCGCCGTGACCGGTGCCGGAGCCGGCTTGCTCAATGGCGACACGCAGAAGAACATCATGGCCTGCGTGCCTCGCGAGCGGACCGGCATGGCGTCAGGCATGAGCACCACCATGCGCTTCAGCGCCATCGTACTGGCCATCGGCGTGTACGGTGCGTTGCTGTCCAGTCACACCGAACACTTGCTGCGCGGCAGTTTGTCGGCACAGGGTACGCAGTGGCTCGATCAGGCCCAGGGCATTGCCTCACGCGTGGTGGCCGGCGATATGGCGGCGGCCATGAGCCTGCTCCCGGACAGTGCCCAACCGCTGATCGAGCCCCTGGCCCGCCAGGCCTTCGTCGGCGGATTCACGTTGCTGCTGGCGGTGGCGGGTGGACTCGGCCTGCTGGGTGCGCTGGTGGTGGGGACGTTGATGCGCCATCCGATTCCACTGGCCGGCAGCGCACCGGCAGTGGCTGCCACGCGCAGGGCGCGTGCCTGACGCGTGCCCCTGCGGCAAGTTGGCGCAAATCGGCGTGAGTCATGTCGAGCGTTGTGTTGTCCTCTTTTAATCCCGAGGACAACTCATTGCTCACTGGAGGACCCATGGCGAAAATCACCCTTGCCCGGCAACTGGCAAACACCCTGGAACAGGCCGGCGTCAAACGTATCTGGGGCCTGACCGGCGACAGCCTCAACGGCTTGACCGAAGCGCTGCGGACCATGGAGAGCATCGAATGGATGCACGTGCGCCACGAAGAAGTCGCGGCATTTGCCGCCGGCGCCGATGCCGCACTGACGGGTGAGCTGGCGGTGTGCGCCGGCAGTTGCGGGCCGGGAAACCTGCACTTGATCAACGGGCTGTTCGATTGCCACAGGAACCATGTGCCGGTGCTGGCGATTGCCGCACAGATCCCGTCTTCCGAAGTGGGCCTGAATTACTTCCAGGAGACCCATCCGCAGGAGTTGTTCAAGGAGTGCAGCCATTTCGTCGAACTGGTGAGCAGTCCGGCACAGATGCCACAGGTGCTGCACCGCGCAATGCGCAGCGCCATCCTCAACCGTGGCGTGGCAGTGGTGGTGATTCCCGGCGACGTCGCCCTGCTGGAAGTCGACGACCAGCAAAAATCGTGGCCGGCGCTTTCCCGGCCGCGCACCCTGCCCGCCCCCCAGGATCTGGATCGACTGGCCGAGCGCTTGAGTCAGAGCAAAGCCGTGACACTGATGTGCGGCGCCGGTTGCGCGGGCGCCCATGATCAAGTGGTGGCGCTGGCCGAAGCCCTTGGCGCGCCGGTGGTGCATGCGCTGCGCGGCAAGGAACACGTCGAGTGGGACAACCCGTTCGACGTCGGCATGACGGGGTTGATCGGTTTCAGTTCGGGATACCACGCCATGCTCAACTGCGACACATTGCTGATGCTGGGCACGGACTTTCCCTATCGCCAGTTCTACCCCACGGACGCGACCATCATTCAGATCGATCACGACCCGCAAGCGCTGGGACGTCGTACGTCGCTGGACCTGGGTATCGTTGCCGACGTCGGCGAAACCCTCGCGGCGCTGTTGCCGCGCTTGCCGTACAAGAGCGACCGCAGTTTTCTCGACGCCTCACTCAAGCACTATGAAAAGGCTCGTCAGGGGCTGGATGACCTGGCGCAACCCTCGGCGCCCGGTCGGCCGATTCATCCGCAATACCTCACACGCCTGCTCAGCGAACTGGCCGATGACGACGCGATCTTCACCGCCGACGTTGGCACGCCAACAGTGTGGGCGGCGCGCTATTTGAAAATGAACGGCAAACGGCGCCTGCTCGGTTCGTTCAACCACGGCTCGATGGCCAACGCCATGCCCCAGGCAATCGGCGCCCAGGCCGCCTACCCCGAGCGGCAGGTTATTTCGCTGTCCGGCGACGGCGGCTTCAGCATGTTGATGGGCGACTTCATTTCCCTGGCGCAGTTGAAGTTGCCGGTGAAAATCATCGTCTACGACAACGCGTCCCTGGGCTTTGTCGCCATGGAAATGAAATCCAGCGGGCTGCTCGATACCGGCACGGACCTGCACAATCCCGACTTTGCGGCGATGGCCAATGCCATGGGCATATTGGGCATTCGCGTCGCGGAATCGGCAGACCTCGAACCTGCCTTGCGCCGGGCGATGGCGCACGACGGGCCGGTTCTGGTGGATGTGGTCACCGCGACCCAGGAACTGGCGATGCCACCGACCATCAAGTTGGAACAGGCCAAGGGCTTCAGTTTGTACATGCTCAAAGCCGTTATGAGTGGGCGCGGGGATGAGGTAATCGAATTGGCGCGGACCAACTGGTTTCGTTGAAGACTCACTCCCACAGGGATGTGGGAATTACCCCGGCTTGCTCGCGAAGGGCTGGCCGGCCAGGTCAATCTCAGCCTGCAACCGGCTCATCGATATGCCGATAATCTGCCTGCAACTGCGCGGCCAGTTGTTTTGCCCGACCCAGTCGAATCGGGCCGCGCTCGATGTCGATGAGCAATCCCGGGCAGTCCAGCGAAGGCAAGGACGCCCAGTCTTTCAGGCGTCCGTCGGTCACCACCAGCACGCGCTGCTGTTCTGCCGGGAAGCGTTTGCGCCGAACCGCCAGCCAGCGCCCCGCTTCGTTCAGGGCTGCGAGTAACGGGCTGCCGCCACCCGCGCCGAGGCTGTCGAGCCAGCGACCCAATGAACTGGATGCTTTCAAGCCTTGCACCTGCCACTTCGGCGCGGCACCGCTGGCTGTCAGCAACGCCAGGCGCGCACGCTGGCGGTAAGCGTCATCGAACAATTGCGCCAGCAAACCCTTGGCATCGCTCAGGGCCCGGTGCCGGCGAGTCGATGCCGAGGCGTCGACGATCACCAGCCACAGCTCATGGGGCGAACGGGTGCGCAACTGAAACTGCAGGTCCTGGCGCTGGCGCGGCCGGCCGTTGAGCAAAGTGCCGGGCCAGTTGACCGAGCCATCGCGCGCGACCCGTCGTTTGCCCTGTCTGCCCTGCTCCAGGCATCCGGCGCGGGGTTTGGCATTCGCCCCCGCAGCAGATCGAGGGCGAATGCCTAGGGCTTTTTTGGCCAGCTCGGCACTTCACGACGAGCACCGACCGGCAAGGCCTGGGCGGGCATTTCGCCCCATTGTCCCTGGCCTTCACCGGGGCTGGCGTCTTGCCCGGCCGGGGCTGGCGCGGGTTGCTGCGGCCGGGGTGGCGATGGCTCGCGACGCCGATGGCGCAAAGCGAAATCGGCCACGGCGTCGATGTCTTCCCCGGCAATCGCACCTGCCCCTCGCCAGGCGGCATGGGCACGGGCCGCGCGCAACCAGACCAGATCCGCCCGCAGGCCGTCGACGCCAGCGGCAAAGCAGCGCTCGGTGATCTGCGCCAGGGCGGCATCGTCCAGCGGGATGCTGGCCAATGCACAGCGCGCCTGCTCACAGCGTTCGCGCAGCGATTGTTGCCGGTGCTCCCACTCGGCACAGAAGCCTTGCGGGTCGCTGTCGAAGTCCAGGCGCCGGCGAATGATCTGGCCGCGTTGTTCCGGCGCGGTATGGCCGCCGAGGGCGACGTTCAGACCAAAGCGGTCGAGCAATTGCGGGCGCAACTCGCCCTCTTCCGGGTTCATCGTGCCGATCAGCACGAACTTTGCCGAGTGCCGATGGGAAATGCCGTCGCGCTCGATCAGGTTGGTGCCGCTGGCGGCGACGTCGAGCAGCAGGTCCACCAGGTGGTCCGGGAGCAAATTCACTTCATCGACATAGAGCACGCCGCCGTCCGCCTTGGCCAGTACGCCCGGGGAAAACTGCGCACGCCCTTCGCTCAAGGCCGCGTCCAAGTCGAGGGTGCCGACCAGCCGCTCTTCCGTGGCGCCCAAAGGCAAGGTGACGAACTGCCCGCTGGCCAGCAGGTCCGCCAGGCCACGGGCCAACGTCGACTTGGCCATGCCGCGCGGACCTTCGATCAACACCCCGCCGATCTTCGGGTCGATCGCGGTGAGGTACAACGCCAGCTTCAAGTCGTCGGCGCCGACCACGGCGGAAAGCGGGAAATGTGGGGTGTCGGTCATTATTCAATCTCGGTCATGGTCGGTGGCAGGCCAATCCAGTCATTGTGCAAGCGTCAGGGTGCTCAGCCATCTTCTTCGATATCCAGCAACAGGTTTTCCAGCGCCTCGCGGTACTCCCCGGGGTCTTTCCACATCCCCCGCTGCTGCGCTTCGAGCATACGTTCGGTCATGTCGCGCAAGGCGTGCGGGTTGTGTTCGCGGACGAAATCACGGGTCGCCGGGTCGAGCAGGTAGGCATCGGCCAGCAATGCGTACTGGTGATCGTCGATCAACTGCGTGGTCGCATCGAACGCGAACAGGTTATCGACCGTCGCCGCCATTTCGAACGCGCCTTTATAGCCGTGGCGCTTGACGCCCTCGAGCCACTTCGGGTTCGCCGCCCGGGCGCGGATGACCCGGTTCAGCTCTTCCTTCAGCGTGCGAATCTTCGGCAGGTCCGGCTGGCTGTGATCGCCATGGTAGCTGGCCGCTGCAGCGCCGCCGAGGCTTTCCACGGCAGCCAGCATGCCCCCTTGGAACTGGTAATAATCATTGGAATCGAGCAAGTCATGCTCGCGATTGTCCTGGTTTTGCAGCACCGCCTGAACCTGGCTCAGGCGCCGCGCGAACGGTTCGCGGGCGGCGGTGCCTTCGTCGGAACCGCCGTAGGCGTAGCCACCCCAGTTCAGGTACACCTCGGCCAGGTCCTCGCGGCTTTGCCACAGGCGGCCGTCGATGGCGCCCTGCACGCCGGCACCATAGGCACCGGGCTTGGCCCCGAAAATGCGCCAGCCGGCCTGGCGCCGAGCCGCCTCTTCATCCAGCCCTGCCTGCATCAGACTGGCCTGTTCAGCGCGGACTTTGGCGGCCAGGGGGTTGAGATCGTCCGGCTCGTCCAGCGCGGCCACCGCTTGCACGGCCGCGTCGAACAGGCGAATCAGGTTGGCAAACGCGTCACGAAAGAACCCGGAAACGCGCAGAGTCACGTCGACCCGAGGGCGGTCGAGCAGGCTCAGCGGCAGGATCTCGAAATCGTCGACCCGCTGACTGCCCGTCGCCCACACCGGCCGCACGCCCATCAGCGCCATGGCCTGGGCGATGTCGTCACCGCCCGTGCGCATGGTCGCGGTGCCCCAGACGGACAGGCCAAGCTGACGCAGGTGGTCGCCGTGATCCTGCAAGTGCCGTTCGAGAATCAGGGTGGCCGACTGGAAACCGATGCGCCACGCCGTGGTGGTGGGCAGGTTGCGAACGTCCACCGAGTAGAAGTTGCGCCCGGTGGGCAGCACGTCCAAGCGACCGCGACTCGGTGCGCCGCTCGGCCCAGCCGGAACGAAACGGCCACCGAGGGCGTCGAGCAACCCGCCCATTTCAGCCGGGCCGCAGGCATCCAGGCGCGGGGCGACCACGTCGCGCAGATTGTCGAGAATCGTGCGGACGTCGTCCCACCGCACCCCCTCCTGTAGGAGCGAGCTTGCTCGCGATGGAGTATCAGACACAGTGGAGTCGACTGACACACTATTGCCAGCAAGCTCGCTCCCACAGGGGGTATCCAGCGTCTGGGCAATCAGCTGCATGGCAAACAACTCCAGGCGCTCGCGGGTGTCGCCCGCCGTGCGCCAGAGCTCGTCGCTCAGCGCCTGCAACGCCTCGGGGCGCGGCCCGGTCCACGGCTCGGCCAATGCGCAGTCCAGCGGATCGAAGCCCAACGCGAACGCCTTGGCCAGCGACCGCAACAGGCTCGACTGCGCACCGCGTCCATCGCCACGGGGAATGCGCAACAGCGCCAGCAGGGTGTCAGTGCGCAAGCGCCCGACCGGCGACTCGCCAAAGATGTGCAGGCCATCGCGGATCTGCGACTCCTTCAGGTCGCACAGGTAGGTGTCCAGGCGCGGCAGCCAGATCGCCGCATCCGCGTCGCTGTCGAGCTGTTCGCCCAACTGCAATTCGCGGTCGATATGGGTCTCGCGCACCAGTTGCAGGATGTCGCGCTGCAGCTCCCGCGCTCGGCGTGGGTCGAGCAACTGCGCTTCGTAATATTCGTCGGCCAGCAACTCCAGGTTGCGCAGCGGACCGTAGGTCTCGGCCCGGGTCAGCGGCGGCATCAAGTGGTCGATGATCACCGCTTGGGTGCGCCGCTTGGCCTGGGCGCCCTCGCCCGGGTCGTTGACGATGAACGGATAGATGTTCGGCAGCGGACCGAGCAGCGCATCGGGCCAGCAGTTTTGCGACAGGCCGACGCCCTTGCCCGGCAGCCATTCGAGGTTGCCGTGCTTGCCGACGTGGATCACCCCGTGGGCACCGTAGGCATGGCGCAGCCAGAAATAGAACGCCAGGTAACCGTGCGGCGGCACCAGGTCAGGGTCGTGGTACACCGCACTCGGGTCCACTTGGTAGCCGCGCGCGGGCTGGATGCCCACGAAGGTCAGGCCAAAGCGCAGGCCGGCGATCATCATCCGCCCGTCACGGCACATCGGGTCGTTTTCCGGTGCGCCCCAGCGCTCCAGCACCGCCTGGCGATTGGCCTCGGGCAAGGCGCTGAACAGATGCTGGTAGTCATCCAGTGCCAGGCTCTGATTGCACGGGCGCAGGTCGAGGTGGTCAAGGTCATTGCTGACACCGCCGAGCAATTGCTGGATCAACGCGGTGCCGCTGTCCGGCAACTGCGCCGACAACGGATACCCCTGTTGCTGCAAGGCCCGCAGGATATTCAAGGCCGCAGCCGGTGTGTCGAGGCCGACGCCGTTGCCAATGCGTCCGTCCCGGGTCGGGTAGTTGGCGAGCACCAGAGCGATGCGTTTTTCGCTGTTCGGCACCCGACCCAGTTCGACCCAGCGCCTGGCCAGTTCGGCGACGAAATCCATGCGCTCGGGCGCGGCCCGGTAGCACACCACATCGGACTGACTGCGCTCGCTGCGCCAGGCCAGGTCCTTGAAACTGATCGGGCGGCTGATGATGCGGCCGTCCAGTTCCGGGAGCGCAATATGCATCGCCAGATCCCGTGGCCCGAGCCCCTGCTCGCTGGCGCGCCAGCCGGGTTCGTTGTCCTGGGCGCAGATGGCCTGGATCACCGGGATGTTGCGACGAAACGGGCGCAGGTGCGGCGCTTCCGGGCTGGACTGGGCGAAACCGGTGGTATTGAGGATCACCGAGGCGTCGACGTCGTCCAGCCAGTCCTCGACCACCGTCAGACAGCCGGGCTCTTTCAGGCTGGCCACGGCCACCGGCAAGGGATTGAGCCCTGCCGCTTGCAGGCGCTGACAGAACACATCGATGAACGCAGTGTTCGCCGCCTGCAGGTGCGAGCGGTAAAACAACACCGCCGCCACCGGTTGGTCAGCCTGCCAGTCGGCTTGCCAGTCGCTCAACTGTGCCGGGCTTTTGCGCGGGTGATAAATCGCCGTGCGCGGCAAGGTTTGCGGCTCGCCCCATGGGTAGTCGCGATCCAGCCAGCGATTGGCAAGGCAACGAAACAGATCCAGGGCGTTGGCCATGCCGCCTTGACGCAGGTAATGCCAGAGCCGATCACGATCCTCGGCCGTCACCGTGCTCAGGTCGCTGAGCTCCGGGTCCGGGCGGTCGTCACCCGGCACCAGAATCAGCTGCACGCCACGGCGGGAAAGCTCGATCAGTTGCTCGACGCCATAACGCCAATAGGCGATGCCGCCATGCAGCGAGACCAGAATCACCCTGGCATGACGCAGTACTTCGTCGACATACAGGTCGACCGAGGCATGGTTCTGCACCTGCATCGGGTTGGCCAGGCGCACGCTCGGGTAGTCATCGGGCAACTGCTGCGCCGCTTCGGCGAGCAACGCCAGGCTGGAATCACCGCTGCACAGGATCACCAGCTCGGCGGGGGTTTGTCCAAGGTCGGCGATGTTGTCATCCGACACGAAACCGCCGGGCTGGGTCCTGAGCAGGTGCATGGGTCAGGCGCTGAGCGCGGCGCGCAGTTGGGCTTCGAGTTGCACGGCGTCCAGCGCCTGGCCGATCAGCACCAGGCGCGTGGTGCGCGCTTCATCGGCGCCCCACTGGCGGTCGAAGTGTTTGTCGAATCGCGTCCCGACGCCCTGGATCAGCAGGCGCATCGGTTTGTTCGGGATCGCCGCGAAACCCTTGACCCGCAGGATGTCGTGCTTGACCACCAACTGCGTCAGTGCGTCCAGCAGCAGGCTCTCGTCGGCGGGCGGCAGTTCGATGGAGATGGAGTCGAACGCATCGTGGTCGTGATCGTCCTCACCTTCATGGTGGTGATCGTGGTGGCTGTGACGGCTGTCGATGTGTTCCTCGGAACCGGCACCGAGGCCGATCAGGACGTCGAGGGGCAGGCGACCGCTGCTCGCTTCGATGACCTTGACCGCTGGCGGCAGTTCTTCGGCCACTTCCAGGCGCACGCGGGCCAGGTCTTCAGGGCTGATCAGGTCGGCCTTGTTGAGGATCACCAGGTCAGCGCTGGCCAATTGGTCGGCGAACAGTTCGTGCAGGGGCGATTCGTGGTCCAGGTTCGGGTCGAGTTTGCGCTGGGCATCGACCTGGTCCGGGAACGCGGCAAAGGTGCCGGCGGCAACGGCCGGGCTGTCGACGACGGTGATCACCGCGTCAACCGTGCAGGCACTGCGGATTTCCGGCCACTGGAACGCTTGCACCAGGGGTTTTGGCAGCGCCAGGCCGGAGGTTTCGATGAGGATGTGGTCGAGGTCGCCCCGGCGCGCAACCAGTTCGCGCATGACCGGAAAGAACTCTTCCTGGACGGTGCAGCACAGGCAGCCGTTGGCCAGTTCGAAAACGCGACCGACGGCCTCTTCCTCGGTGCAACCGATAGAGCACTGCTTGAGGATTTCGCCATCGATGCCCAGTTCGCCGAACTCGTTGACGATCACGGCGATGCGGCGGCCCTGGGCGTTGTCGAGCATGTGGCGCAGCAAGGTGGTTTTGCCCGAGCCAAGAAAGCCGGTAACGATGGTGACGGGAAGTTTGGCCAGTGTTTTCATCGGATGCCCTTTGGCAAGGTGGCGGGCATACGGGACGACAAGCGCTGCGACGAAGGCGCGCGCAAGAGTTTCGCCACCGGATCACCCCGCCCGGTTGTAGTGAGAATCTGGTTCGAGGCAGGTCTCCTGGCTGACAGTGTGCCGGGCGGTTGGCCCGGCATCCGCTGCGCCTTCCCGCGAACCCGGTGCAGCGGGCGTGCAGTGGCGTGGCAGCGAACAACACCGTTCACAGTTGCGGGGGCAGCCGCGGCATCGACCGCGTTCCCTTCTTAGCTTCGACAATGGCGAAGAACCTCGAACGGACAAGGCTACGCATCGTACTGGGGCGGGTCAATGAGTTGTAGCGACAGGGCCCGCCCCATCGCGAGCAGGCTCGCTCCCACAGCGGGTTTGCAAATGTCGCCTATGGGAGGGCGCGGGCTGGCTCGCGATGGCCGCGCTCGATTGCGAGTTGAGAACTGCTGCCAATTGACGCCCTGCCCCCGCCCATGCTCTCCTACACACCTTGTTACGGGTGCCCTTCACAGGGTGAAACGGGAAACCGGTGAATCATGTGCTTTACTCAAGGCCATGTCAGTCCGGTGCTGCCCCCGCAACGGTAAGCGAGCGAAGAATCACAGCCACTGTGCCGGCCATTCGGCATGGGAAGGCGATTCTTGCAGGTTTCGGCGTACGCCCAAGCCCCTCGCGAGCCCGGAGACCGGCCCGCAACACAAAGTGACGGTACGTTCACTGAAATAACAAACCCGCGGTGGGCGGGCGCTGTTTGGACTTCTGCGTGCCCGATGCGCAGGAGGCTTGCATGCGCTGCCTTCACCCGTTGACAGAACAGAGGGAAGCGCCATGTCGATCATCAGCAGCACCCACCAGAGCTCCACCAGCACCACCACCACGACCACCCTGAGCCAACGCCTGACCGCCGCTGTCTGCGCCTCGATCCTGGGTGCCTGCCTGGTTTACTTCGCCGGTTTCTCGCACATCGAAGCGGTGCACAACGCCGCCCACGATACCCGCCACAGCGCCGCCTTCCCGTGCCATTGAGACCTGCCGACATGATCAAGCGTATCGCGCAAACCGCAGGTTTCTCCGGGCTGCTGGCCGCCCTGCTGCTCACCCTGCTGCAAAGCTTCTGGGTTTCGCCGCTGATTCTGCAGGCGGAAACCTACGAAAAGGCCGAACCGGCCGCCGTTGAAGTGCATGAACATGCCGCCGGCACCGCCGCGCACACCCACGATGCCGAAGCCTGGGAGCCGGAAGACGGCTGGCAGCGCGTGGTGTCGACCACCGGTGGCAATCTGGTGGTGGCTGTCGGTTTCGCCCTGATGCTTGCCGGCCTCTACACCTTGCGCGCCCCGACCAAAACTTCCCAGGGCCTGCTCTGGGGCCTGGCCGGTTACGCCACCTTCGTCCTGGCACCGACCCTCGGCCTGCCGCCGGAATTGCCAGGCACCGCTGCGGCGGACCTGGCACAGCGGCAACTCTGGTGGATCGGCACTGCGGCCTCCACCGCCGTCGGCATTGCCCTGATCGCCTTCAGCCGTCACTGGCTGATGAAGCTGCTGGGCGTGGCGATTATCGCCGTGCCTCACGTGATCGGCGCCCCGCAACCGGAAGTGCATTCCATGCTCGCCCCCGAGGCCCTGGAAGCGCAGTTCAAGATCGCTTCGCAGTTGACCAACGTCGCGTTCTGGCTGGCCCTGGGCCTGATCAGCGCCTGGTTGTTCCGTCGCAAGCATGATGGTCAATACCACGCATGACCGTGGATAGCACAGCGCCGACCCTGGTGGTCGGCCTGGGCTGTCAGCGCGGCTGTCCCCTCAGCACGCTGCGAGCCTTGCTCGATCAGGCATTACAAGCCCATCAAGTCGAATTGCACCAGATCAACGCCCTGGCCAGCATCGACCTGAAGCGCGAAGAGCCGGGCCTGCTCGAACTGGCCGCGCAACTGGCACTGCCGCTGACGTTTTTCAGCAGTGAACAACTGGCCGCTTATCAGTCGCGCCTCAGCCACCGTTCCCAGATCGCCTTCGAACGCACCGGTTGTTACGGCGTGGCGGAAAGTGCCGCCCTCGCCCTCGCCGAACAACTCGCCGCGGCGCCTGCCACCTTGCTGATCAGCCGTCAGAAATATGCCCAGGCGACCTTGGCGCTGGCCCGCTCGACGTAGAATCCCCGATAATCCCACCCTTGATCATGAGCGATCTTCATCTGAAGGTTGGCCCAGCCCTTTTTTGACAGGAACCGACGATGACCGTCTATTTCATTGGCGCAGGTCCCGGCGACCCGGAACTGATCACCGTCAAAGGCCAACGCCTGATCCGCAGTTGCCCTGTGATCATCTACGCCGGCTCCCTGGTGCCCGCCGCCGTGCTGCAAGGTCACAGCGCCGCACAGGTGGTCAACAGTGCAGAACTGCACCTGGAACAGATCATCGAGCTGATCAAGACGGCCCATGCCAACGGCCAGGATGTGGCGCGGGTGCATTCCGGCGATCCCGGGCTGTATGGCGCCATCGGTGAGCAGATTCGCTATCTGCGTGAGCTGGATATCCCGTTCGAAATCGTCCCCGGCGTCACGGCGACGGCTGCCTGCGCCGCGTTGCTGGGTGCAGAGCTGACCTTGCCCGACGTGTCACAGAGCGTGATTCTGACCCGCTATGCCGACAAGACCGCGATGCCGGCCGGCGAGGAACTGGGCAGCCTGGCCCAGCACGGGGCGACCATGGCGATCCACCTGGGGGTCAACCACTTGCAGAAGATCCTTGCCGAGTTGCTGCCGCACTACGGTGCAGACTGCCCTATTGCAGTCATTCACCGGGCGACCTGGCCGGATCAGGATTGGGTGGTAGGGACAATTGAAGACATTGCCGGGAAGGTCGAAGCCAAGGGGTTCAGGCGCACGGCGTTGATTCTTGTGGGTCGGGTGCTGGGCAGTGATCAGTTCAGCGAGTCGTCGCTGTACCGGGCCGGGCACGCGCATTTGTATCGGCCATAGGCACCCTGCTTCGGCACATTTTCTCCATAAAAAAACGGCGCTCACGGGGCGCCGTTTTTTCATGCCGCAGCGAACACCTTAGTAGTAGGCGTTTTCTTTCTGCGTGTGGTCGGTCACATCACGAACGCCCTTGAGTTCGGGAATGCGTTCGAGCAAGGTGCGCTCGATGCCTTCCTTCAAGGTTACGTCGGCCTGGCCGCAGCCCTGGCAACCGCCGCCGAATTGCAGCACGGCGATACCGTCCTCAACCACGTCGATCAGGCTGACCTGGCCGCCGTGGCTGGCCAGCCCCGGGTTGATCTCGGTTTGCAGGTAGTAGTTGATGCGCTCGTTGACCGGGCTGTCGGCGTTGACCATCGGCACCTTGGCATTCGGCGCCTTGATGGTCAGCTGGCCACCCATACGGTCGGTGGCATAGTCGACCACCGCGTCGTCGAGGAACGCTTCGCTGAACGAATCGATGTAAGCGGTGAAGCTCTTGAGCCCCAGCGCGGTGTCTTCGGGTTTTTCTTCGCCCGGCTTGCAGTAGGCAATGCAGGTTTCGGCGTACTGGGTGCCAGGCTGGGTGATGAAGACGCGGATGCCGATGCCCGGGGTGTTCTGCTTGGAGAGCAGATCGGCCAGGTAATCGTGGGCGGCGTCGGTGATAGTAATAGCAGTCATGGAAACTCCTCACAGGCTTGGGCGCAGTTTACGCCAATCAACGCGCCGCACAAAGTCCTAGTATTTTTGTCGGGAAAGCGCGGGGCCGTCCTGGCCCGGAGGTTCGCCGTCAATCCGTTGCTTTAGCCACCGATAGCTGCATTTTTCCACCCATTCGTAGCTTGCCCACGACCCCACAGCAATGGCCAGCACGCAAACGACGAACATCAGATAGGGGTTTATGCCATAGCGTTGCGCCACGAAACCGCCCGCCGACAATACCAGCACGTGCATCAGATACACCGAATAGGAGCAGTCGCCGAGCCACTTCAACAGCCGCCGGTTCTCGAAAAAGCGCTCCAGCGCCATGCCTGCCATCACCAGTACCGCGCTGGGCAAGCCCCAGGCAAAGAATCGCGGTTGCGGCGGCAGCAGATAAATCGCCAGCAGCGCCCCCGCAATCCCCAGCAAAGGCAGGTACAAGCCGGGTTTGATCCAGCCCTGTCGATACGCCATGCCGATGGCCATGCCGAGCAGGAATTCGTAAACAATGTCCGAACGGTAAAATTCGCTGATCCAGCCATAGCCGGTCCACGCCTGGCACACCGCAAACAGCAGCGCCGCGACGATCAGCAGCCGAAGTTGCAGGCGGAACAACAGCGCCCAGGCGAACAGCAAGTAGAAGAGCACCTCGTAGTTGAGGGTCCAGCCGACATTCAGCGTCGGGTAGATCCCGTAACCACCGGGGTTTTGCGTCGGGATAAACAGCAAGGACAGCAACAGGTGCGACCAGTCGACCGTCTGATCCGGCAACACCGGCTGGGCGAAGACCACGATCAGTGCCATCAGCACCGTATACAGCCAATACGCCGGCACGATGCGAAACAGCCGGTACAGCAGAAAGCGCCCCGGCGGCAGCGATTTGCCCTCGGTGGACAGGAAAATCACCAGGCCACTGATGACAAAAAACACGTCCACCCCCACAGCGCCCTTGTCGATGAACAACTGACCGATCGGGCCACGGGCCTGGAAGTCGAAGAAAATCTGCATGAAGTGGTGGCAAACCACCGCCCAGGCCGCGAGGGCACGCAGTGCCTGTACTGAAATCAACATCGACGGTTCTCCGGATAGCTGTTGATCCTGTGCGGGTGCGAGCCTGCTCGCATGGGTTACCAGTCACCGTTGAGTCGACTGTCAAACCATCGCGACCAGGCTCGCTGCCACAGAAGGGATCGGCGGCGCCTTATACAATCCGACACCGGTAGCCATTCAAAGGTCGATCAAAGATTCTCGTAGCGGTTCATGTCCAGCACGCCCTCTTCCACCGGATCAGTCTCGTGGATGTACCGGCTCAGGTCATGGAAGTAGAACCAGAACTGCGGATGGCTGCGTCGGATACCCCAACGCTCGACGATCTTCTCGAAGCGGTTGGCGTCCTTGGCATTCTCCATGGCTTCGACGAAGGCTGGCACTTGGCCTGCGGGTATGTTGAACATGAAATTCGGGTAGCTGCTGAGCACCCCGGGGAAAATCGTCAGCGTATCGAGCCCTGGCTGATAACGCAGCGATTCGCCGAGCAGGAACGCAACATTGCTGTGGGCACGGTTGCGCAACAGGCTGTAGACCTCGCGCTTGCCACTGGCCGTCTCGATCCGCAGCATCGTCGCTTCCGGCAACTGGTCGATCACTTTCAGCCCGGCGGCAGGACGCGACGTCAGGCGGCTCAAGACCTGCTCGGCACTCTGCAGGTCGGGGTCGATGTTGGGGCGCGAGCAATACGCACCGTCGCAGCGGTTGATCGGGTCCGGCTTGGCATTGAGCTCGCCGTAGCGCGCCAGCAACTGCAGGGCGAAATCGCGTTTTGGGTCTTTTTCGTCGAGCTTCAATGCGGTGGGCTTGTCGTCGTCGATGTCTTCATAGTCCATCCACATTTTGAATTTGCCGCTGTCCTGATACCAGTCATCCAGGTAACCCTCTCGCGAGTCGGCCGGCATCAAGCGCAGGAAATTCAGCTCGGCGCCGTTGCGGATAAGGTCGAAATACAGGCGTGTCTGGGCCTGATGGGACACATTGCCGAACACGTCGAAGTTCACCGCCAACTGGTAGTACGTGCGCTCCAGCAGCGGAAAATCGAACAGCCACAGGGTCTGCGGCACTTCGCCAATCAGGCCCTTGGTCACGGCGGCGCTGTCGAAATGACGGAAAATGCTCAACAACGCGTTGTCGTTGCCGGCCCACAGGGTCGACCAGCTCGGTGCCGGCAAGTCGGCGTAGCTGTCACGGCGCAAGGCTTCGTATTGGTTGCGCTTGTCACGGTAGTCGCGCCACAGGCTGAGGACGCTGCCGACGTCATCGTTCTGCCCCGGCATCGCCAGCAATGGCGTGGCCTGGCCACGATAATTGGGGTCGGTGATGTACAGGTCGTGCTCCGGGGCCTGGAACAATGCCCAGAAGTTGTCGCGGATCACGTCCGTGGCAATCTGCCCACGGCACACCGGGCCGCGAATGAAGGTGCGCACGAAGTATTCGGCGTTATCGAGCATGAACTGATAGCGCGCCTGGGCCGGGATGGCCTCGAACGTGGTAAACGGGTTCGCCCGGCGCTCCGGTCCATAGCCTGGCAAGGCGTGGACCTGCCAGTTGCCGTTGTAGAACAGGCTTTTGATCCGCGCCATTTTCGCCGCGCTCAGCGGGTAGGTGATGTGGGTCTTGTGCACGATCACCCCCTGCACCGGCCACAGGCGGTAGTAATACTCGGAGCCTGGATCATCGTTCGGGCGACGGGTGTTGATCACGTCGATGGGTTGACCGGTCGGCGTGCGCGAGCGGACCCACTGAAAGAAATGCCCCGGCTCGCCATCCTTGAAATAAATGTGCGCGAGAAACCAATGCTCGAACAGCCAACGTCCCACCAGGCTTTGCCGGGCGCCCGGCGCGTTGAGCAGGTTTTCCCATTGCACCACCTGCAACGCTTCCTGCGCGCTCGGCACCAGGCCCCTCTCGTCAATCGGCGCTCCGGAAGCAAGCCAGCGCTGCAGGGTCTGGTATTGCTGATCGGTCAGGCCGGTCACCGCCAGGGGCATGCCCTGTTTCGGATGGGTGCTGGCATAGGTGTCGAACTCTGCCGGCATCGCGCAGGCGTTTTCGCGGTTGAGGCCCAGCACGATGTCTTCCGGCAACTTCGCATTGGCTTGCAGCGGCGTGCGGTGCCCGAACTCAAGCATCCGCGCCATCAGCGCCGCCTGGCTGCCCTGGGCGTCAAGCACCGAATAAAAGCCCTTCTGCTGCCAAGCACGCTTGCCGCTGGCGTCATAGAACAGCCGGGTGGGCGTCGCGGCCTGGGTGCGCTCGCCGTCATACACCGGCAACTTGCTGGCGCCGCGCGCCGCGCCTTCGCCGCTGCCCAGGTTGAGCTGACAGGCAGAGTCGTAGCAGGCATGGCAGGCCACGCACTTTTCGGTGAAGATCGGCTGGATATCGCGCGTGTAGGAAATCTCAGGAGCTGTGGCCAGGCCTTGCGCAACGGCGCCCCCACTTAAAAGCAGCAACACACTGCTGATGACGACGCGATACGACATGTTCCCAGTCCCGATCCTTGAAAAAACGCCGCGATTGTACAGACGCAGCGGCCCCACCAACATGAGCGATATTCATGCAAAAGCACGGCATGCTCTAAAAGCACGCAGGTTTGCTATGATTCCGCCCCTTCGTAATGGTCTTTCCGAGTAGTCCACATGTCCGATCGCAGCCTTCGCCTTCAAGCTCTCAAGCACGCCCTCAAGGAGCGCATTCTGATTCTCGATGGCGGCATGGGCACGATGATCCAAAGCTACAAGCTCGAGGAACAGGATTACCGTGGCAAACGCTTCGCCGATTGGCCGAGCGACGTCAAAGGCAACAACGACCTGTTGGTGCTGACACGCCCGGACGTGATCGGGGGTATCGAGAAAGCCTACCTGGATGCCGGTGCCGACATCCTGGAAACCAACACCTTCAACGCCACCCGGATTTCCATGGCCGACTACGGCATGGAAGCCCTGACCTACGAATTGAACGTAGAAGGCGCTCGCCTGGCACGCAAGGTCGCCGATGCGAAAACCCTCGAGACCCCGGACAAGCCGCGCTTCGTCGCCGGCGTGCTGGGCCCGACCAGCCGGACCTGTTCGTTGTCTCCGGATGTGAACAACCCGGGCTACCGCAACGTGACCTTCGACGAATTGGTGGAGAACTACACCGAGTCGACCAAGGGCCTGATCGAAGGCGGCGCCGACCTGATCCTGATCGAAACCATCTTCGACACCCTCAACGCCAAGGCGGCGATCTTCGCCGTGCAAGGCGTGTTCGAAGAGCTGGGCATCGAGCTGCCGATCATGATCTCCGGCACCATCACCGATGCCTCCGGCCGGACTCTTTCCGGCCAGACCACCGAAGCGTTCTGGAACTCGGTGGCCCACGCCAAGCCGATCTCGGTCGGCCTGAACTGCGCCCTCGGCGCCAGCGAGTTGCGCCCGTACCTGGAAGAGCTGTCGAACAAGGCCAGCACCCACGTTTCCGCACACCCGAACGCCGGCCTGCCCAACGAATTCGGCGAGTACGACGAACTGCCGTCGCAAACCGCCAAGGTCATCGAAGAGTTCGCCCAGAGCGGCTTCCTGAATATCGTTGGCGGCTGCTGCGGCACCACGCCTGGGCACATCGAAGCCATCGCCAAGGCCGTGGCCGGCTATGCGCCGCGCGAGATCCCGGACATCCCCAAAGCCTGCCGCCTGTCGGGCCTGGAACCGTTCACCATCGATCGCAACTCGCTGTTCGTCAACGTCGGCGAACGCACCAACATCACCGGCTCCGCCAAGTTCGCCCGGCTGATCCGTGAAGACAACTACACCGAAGCCCTGGAAGTCGCCCTGCAGCAGGTCGAGGCCGGCGCCCAGGTCATCGACATCAACATGGACGAAGGGATGCTCGATTCGAAGAAGGCCATGGTGACCTTCCTCAATCTGATTGCCGGCGAACCGGACATCTCCCGCGTACCGATCATGATCGACTCCTCGAAATGGGAGGTGATCGAAGCCGGCCTCAAGTGCATCCAGGGCAAAGGCATCGTCAACTCGATCAGCATGAAGGAAGGCGTCGAGCAGTTCATTCATCACGCCAAACTGTGCAAGCGCTATGGCGCGGCCGTGGTCGTCATGGCGTTCGACGAAGCCGGACAGGCCGACACCGAGGCACGCAAGAAAGAGATCTGCAAACGCTCCTACGACATCCTGGTCAACGAAGTCGGCTTCCCACCGGAAGACATCATCTTCGACCCGAACATCTTCGCCGTGGCCACCGGTATCGAAGAGCACAACAACTACGCCGTCGATTTCATCAACGCCTGCGCCTACATCCGCGACGAGCTGCCCTATGCGCTGACCTCCGGCGGCGTGTCCAACGTGTCGTTCTCGTTCCGGGGCAACAACCCGGTGCGCGAGGCGATTCACTCGGTGTTCCTGCTGTATGCGATCCGCAACGGCCTGACCATGGGTATCGTCAACGCCGGCCAGCTGGAGATCTACGACCAGATCCCGGCGGAACTGCGCGACGCCGTGGAAGACGTGATCCTCAACCGCACGCCGGAGGGCACCGACGCCCTCCTCGCCATCGCCGACAAGTACAAGGGCGATGGCAGCGTCAAGGAAGCCGAGACCGAGGAATGGCGCAACTGGGACGTCAACAAGCGCCTGGAACACGCGCTGGTCAAGGGCATCACCACCCACATCGTCGAAGATACCGAAGAGTCGCGCCAGTCGTTCGCGCGCCCGATCGAAGTGATCGAAGGCCCGCTGATGTCCGGCATGAACATCGTCGGCGACCTGTTCGGCGCCGGCAAAATGTTCCTGCCGCAAGTGGTGAAATCCGCCCGCGTGATGAAGCAGGCCGTTGCCCACCTGATCCCGTTCATCGAACTGGAAAAAGGCGACAAGCCGGAAGCCAAGGGCAAGATCCTGATGGCCACGGTCAAGGGCGACGTGCACGACATCGGCAAGAACATCGTCGGCGTGGTGCTGGGCTGTAACGGCTATGACATCGTCGACCTGGGCGTGATGGTGCCGGCGGAAAAAATCCTGCAGGTGGCCAAGGAAGAGAAGTGCGACATCATCGGCCTGTCCGGCCTGATTACGCCGTCGCTGGACGAAATGGTCCACGTGGCGCGCGAGATGCAGCGCCAGGACTTCCACCTGCCGTTGATGATCGGGGGCGCCACCACCTCCAAGGCGCACACGGCGGTGAAGATCGAGCCCAAGTACAGCAACGATGCGGTGGTGTATGTCACGGACGCCTCCCGCGCCGTGGGCGTCGCCACGCAGTTGCTGTCCAAGGAACTCAAGGCCGGTTTCGTCGAGAAGACCCGCGAGGAATACATCGAGGTGCGCGAGCGCACCGCCAACCGCAGCGCCCGCACCGAACGCCTGAGCTATGCCGCCTCGATCGCGAAAAAGCCGCAATTCGACTGGAGTACCTACACCCCGGTCAAGCCGACCTTCACCGGGACAAGGGTGCTGGACGATATCGACCTGAAAGTGCTGGCCGAGTACATCGACTGGACGCCGTTCTTCATCTCGTGGGACCTGGCCGGCAAGTTCCCGCGCATCTTGCAGGACGAAGTGGTCGGTGAAGCCGCGACTGCCCTGTACGCCGATGCCCAGGAAATGCTCGCCAAACTGATTGACGAGAAATTGATCAGTGCCCGTGCGGTGTTCGGTTTCTGGCCGGCCAACCAGGTACGCGACGATGACATCGAGCTCTACGACGATCATGGCAAGCCGCTGGCCAAGTTGCATCACCTACGCCAGCAGATCATCAAGACCGACGGCAAGCCCAACTTCTCACTGGCCGACTTCGTTGCACCGAAGGACAGCGAGCTCACCGACTACGTGGGCGGCTTCATCACCACCGCCGGCATCGGTGCCGAGGAAGTGGCCAAGGCCTATCAGGATGCGGGCGACGACTACAACTCGATCATGGTCAAGGCCCTGGCCGACCGCCTCGCCGAAGCCTGCGCCGAGTGGCTGCACCAGCAGGTTCGCAAGGATTACTGGGGTTACGCCAAAGACGAAGCATTGAACAACGAGGCGTTGATCAAGGAGCAATACAGCGGCATCCGCCCTGCTCCGGGTTACCCGGCCTGCCCGGATCACACCGAGAAAGCCACGCTCTTCGCCCTGCTCGACCCCGAAGCCGCCGAAATGCGCGCCGGCCGCAGCGGCGTGTTCCTCACCGAACACTACGCCATGTTCCCGGCGGCAGCGGTCAGCGGCTGGTACTTCGCCCACCCGCAGGCGCAGTACTTCGCCGTGGGCAAGATCGACAAGGACCAAGTGCAGAGCTACACCTCGCGCAAAGGCCAGGAATTGAGCGTGACCGAGCGCTGGTTGGCGCCGAACCTGGGTTACGACGACTGACGGGGCCTGCCCCACGTCCTGCCCTGCCCCTGTGGGTGCGGGCTTGCTCGCGATAGCGGTAGTCCCGTCGACATCATCGTCGGCTGTGCCGCCGTCTTCGCGAGCAGGCTCGCTCCCACAAGGGGCTCAGTTGCCGCGCAAACAGCCGGCCTCCCCACCCCGCCCCCCACAGAGAGCCCGCCAGGGATCGCAGGATTGGCTATGCTCAATGGGCTTACGTCAAGACGAGGGGTTTATGGACGATCCAATCGACAACAAGCCGCCGACCTTCTGGCAAATGCTGCACAGTGTCATGGCTGCGGCGTTCGGGGTGCAAAGCGGGAAGAACCGTGCCCGAGACTTCACCCACGGCAAGCCCAGTCATTTTGTGATCCTGGGAATTCTGTTCACAGCGGTGTTCGCCCTGTCGCTCTACGGCATCGTGCAACTGGTGCTGCTGCTGGCCGGGGTCTAGCGCATCAGGGTCTGCAGGTTGAACGGGTAGCGATAGGACGACGGCCGGCCCTTTGCGGACAGGCGACGGAAGTTCACCTCGTAGTCCGGTGAGTCGCCCATGGCCAGCATTCGCTTCGCGGTAGCCGTGTCGATCAATTGCAGCAACGGGATCTGTCGATCCCGCCCGCCGTAACGGCCGATGTCCACGCCCCGGTCGATGTCGTGCAATTGCACCAACGCCCAGCCACCGAGGGTGAAATGCCCACCCACCAGCACGCTCAGGCGGCCCTGCACTTTTGCCTGCAACGCCGCGGCGGAGGTATTGACCGCGCTGAACAACACATCCTTTCCGGGCACGCTACCCGCCTCGGCATACGCCTGCATGGCACCAAAGGCCATTTCGTCATTGGCTGACCACACCAGCGAAACATTCGGGTAACGGTGGCGCAGCAGTTTCGCCTGTTCGTAGGCCCGTTTGCGCGTCCAGCCACCGTAGACCAATTGCCGCAAACGCACTTCGGGGTGCTCGGCCAGTGCCCGCATCATGCCTTTCTCGCGCAGTTGCGCCGACGGGGTGATCTTCAGGCCGGAGAACGCGAGCAATTCAATCGAATCACCGGGCGCGACTGGCGGATGCTGGCGAACCAGCTCCTTGAGCATCAGGTAACCACCCTCCTCGTCATTGGGCACCAGGCTGCCCAGGCGATCCGGACGCTCACCGAGCATGCTCATCTGATTGGCCGTCAGCGACGCGTTGACCATGAACAGTTTCACACCGCTGCCCTGCGCCAGCCGCAGCACTTGCGGGGCGATGTACTGTTCGTTGGCGAAGAGCAGGTAGTCAGGACGATCAGGACCTTGCAATGCCTGGCGGGCCTGCGCCACCGTCAGCTCCGGCATGCGCCGGGAATAAAGAATGCGCAGGTCGATGCCCAGATCACGGGCGGCCGCCTGCATGAACTGCGAGTAGCTGACCCAGAACGCTTCGTCCACATCCCCGGGATTGAGGAACAGCACCGACTCCGCACGCGCGGCAGAACCGTAACCTGCGCCCAGCACCAGCAGGAAGGTGTAGAAAAACTTCAGCATGGATCGTCCGAGCCCCCGGAAATTCGCCGCGCATTATAGCCAGCGAATCCCGTTTAACGGTGCTAATCCCACAGATTGTCCGACAATTTGTCGGACCAGGGCCCGGACCGGGTCAATTATTGATGGCTGACCCAGAACACGGCCGTGCCTACGACCAGGATGATCAGAAACAGAATGGCCCAGGCATCGACCGTACTGTCAGGCTTTGAAGCTTTGGTAGGGTTGCTCATTGCATCGCCTCTTGTCGGTTTTATCGGTGATTGCACGAAGACTCGAGCAGAGTAAAGACGACGATTGCCCATACTACAAATGCGGGTATAGCAATAACGATTCTCGTTAGTCGTTTTGGTTCTTTACATATACTCAAACATCACTTTTGCGCATAACTCCAAACTGGTATCTTGCCCCGGCTCCGTATGGAGTGCGCGGCCGTGCGCGCAGAATTGCCGAGGCAGTATCGGAGTCTTCAGCCAGCGACAAACGCAACTGGATCCGACCGGCCCAGCCTGAGAACAGGACTTATATGTACGTATACGACGAGTACGATCAGCGGATCATCGAGGACCGCGTCAAGCAGTTCCGTGATCAGACCCGACGCTATCTGGCAGGCGAGCTGAGCGAGGAAGAGTTTCGCCCCCTGCGCCTGCAGAACGGGCTTTATATCCAGCGTTTCGCCCCGATGTTGCGGGTGGCGGTGCCTTATGGCCAGTTGACCTCGCGCCAGGTGCGCATGATCGCGAAGATTGCCCGCGACTACGACAAGGGCTACGCCCACATCAGTACCCGGCAGAACATTCAGTTCAACTGGCCGGCGCTGGAAGACATCCCGGACATCCTGGCTGAGCTGGCGACCGTGCAGATGCACGCGATCCAGACCAGCGGCAACTGCCTGCGCAACGTCACCACCGACCAGTTCGCCGGTGTCGCTGCCGACGAACTGATCGACCCGCGTCCATGGTGCGAAATCGTTCGTCAGTGGACCACGTTCCACCCGGAATTCGCTTACCTGCCACGCAAGTTCAAGATCGCCATCAACGGATCGACCTCCGACCGTGCGGCCATCGAAGTTCACGACATCGGCCTCGAGCCGGTACGCAACGCGGCCGGCGAAGTCGGTTTCCGCGTGCTGGTGGGCGGTGGCCTGGGACGTACGCCGGTGGTCGGCGCGTTCATCAATGAATTCCTGCCGTGGCAAGACCTGTTGAGCTACCTCGACGCCATCCTGCGTGTCTACAACCGCTATGGCCGTCGTGACAACAAGTACAAGGCGCGGATCAAGATCCTGGTCAAGGCCCTGACGCCTGAAGTGTTCGCCCAGAAAGTCGACGCGGAAATGGAGCACCTGCGCGGTGGCCAGACCACGTTGACCGAGGCCGAAGTGCATCGCGTCGCCAAGCACTTCGTCGACCCGGACTACAGGGCGCTGGACAACCAGAGCGCCCAACTGGCCGAGCTCGACCAGCAGCATCCGGGCTTTGCCCGCTGGCGCAGCCGCAACACCCTGGCGCACAAGAAGCCGGGTTATGTGGCGGTGACCCTGTCCCTGAAGCCGACCGGCGTCGCGCCGGGCGACATCACCGACAAGCAGCTGGACGCCGTCGCCGACCTGGCCGAGCGCTACAGCTTCGGTCAACTGCGCAGCTCCCACGAGCAGAACATCATTCTGGCCGACGTTGAACAAAGCCAGCTGTTCACCCTCTGGGGCGAATTGCGCGAGCAGGGTTTTGCCACGCCGAACATCGGCCTGCTGACCGACATCATCTGCTGCCCTGGTGGCGATTTCTGCTCCCTGGCCAACGCCAAGTCGATCCCGATCGCCGAATCGATCCAGCGCCGTTTCGACGACCTGGACTACCTGTTCGACATCGGTGAACTGGACCTGAACATCTCCGGCTGCATGAACGCCTGCGGTCACCACCACGTGGGCCACATCGGCATTCTCGGGGTAGACAAGAAAGGCGAAGAGTTCTACCAGGTGTCCCTGGGTGGCAGCGGCAGCCGCGATGCCAGCCTGGGCAAGATCCTCGGCCCGTCCTTCGCCCAGGACGACATGCCTGACGTGATCTCGAAACTGATCGACGTGTACATCGAACAACGTACCGAAGACGAGCGTTTCATCGACACCTACCAGCGTATTGGCATCGACCTCTTCAAGGAACGCGTCTATGCAGCGAATCATTAAGAACAACGAAGTCGTCGACGAAACCTGGCACCTGCTGCCCAAGGACTTCAACATCGACGAAATCAGCAACTGCGACGACTACATCGTACCGTTGCAGCTGTGGCGCGAACACGGCCGCATGCTCAAGGCCCGCGATGGCGGCCTGGGTGTGTGGCTGGATGCCGACGAAGAAGCCGAGGAAATCGGTGAAGACGCCAATCAGTTCCAGGTCATCGCCTTGAACTTCCCGGCCTTCACCGACGGTCGCAACTACTCCAACGCCCGCCTGCTGCGTGACCGCTACGGTTTCAAGGGCGAGCTGCGGGCGATTGGCGATGTGCTGCGCGACCAGCTGTTTTACCTGCATCGCTGCGGGTTCGACGCCTTTGCATTGCGCGCTGACAAAGACCCGTACGAAGCCCTTGAAAGCCTCAAGGACTTCTCGGTGACCTATCAGGCCGCCACCGATGAACCGCTGCCGCTGTTCCGTCGTCGCTGAGCCGCACCGCGCTGACCAGGCGAGGCCCTGATCCCCAACGGGATCAGGGCCTTGTCGTTTCAGGGCTGGCCCTGTTCCACCGGGAACGGTCGGCCAAGGGCAACCCAGTCGTTGTAAACCCTTGCACGCCCTTCCAGTACCGTGAGAACCGCAATGGGGTTATCCAGCGCCCCTGACGGCACAGGCCCGCTCTCGATCAGCCGCTCCCACAATGCCTGGGAGGCATCGGCCTCGTTCAACAATCGCCAGACCCGCGCCTGCAGATCCAGGTAATTGACCTGAAAATCCGCAGTGAGCGTCAACGTGTTGATCGACCCTAGAAACCGTCCGCCACGCGGCTTGAGTGCGAGCCGATGCCAGACCTGCAAATGCGCTTCGCGCTGCCCCGGCGCAATGACGTTCAACCAGGCGGCCGGGTCCGAATACTGCGCGTCCTGCGCACGCAGCCACAGGTTGAGACCGGTTCGCTCCCGATGCCGGACCAATCGCTGCAGGGTGTCCTCATCGGTCAGCGGGTTGTTCCACAGCAGTACGCGGTCCCTGGCGATGGCCTGATTGAGGATGGCCTGCGGGACACGGCGGATCTGGTTGTTGCGTAGGTCCAGTGTGGTCATGTACGGGTGCTCCATGATCCCCACCGGACACGCGCGGATGCCGGTGTCGTTGAGTTTCAGCACCCGCAGCTGGTCCATCCCCACCACCACGGGAGGCACCCCCAGCGGGTTGTGACTCAAGTCCAGATCGTGCAGATGGGCCAGCGAGCTCAATTGAGCGGCGGTATTTTCCCGAAACGTCAACTGGGTCGAACGCAAGTTCAACGAGGTCAGGTGCTGCAACTGGGTAATCGTCGATGGCAAGGCCCCTTCCAGTTGCCCATTGATATCGGGCAGTCGCAGGTCGGTGTCTTCGAGATTCAGGGTGCGCAAGTTCGCAAAGTGTTCCAGAAAACCGTTCAGCGTCGCGCGTTCAAACACATGGATTTTTTCCAGGTTCAACCCGACCACGTCGTTGAAGCGGACATTGAGCACCGGCAGTCGATGAAATTCTTCGCGGCTCATGTCCACCGTATAGCCAGCGACATGATCCCCGGAATACAGGCTGCCCTCCTGGGGCGCCTGTTTGCGCAGGATGGCAATCAGCTCATCACCCACTTCGACGCGGGCCTCGACCTCGGACGCCATCGCTGCCTGGACCCGCTGGGCATTCAATTGTCCAAGCTGAACCAGGTCGAGCGTCTCGGTGCCCGGGTCGCCCATCTGCAGCAGGGGGATGTCCATCATTTCGATATCCTGCGCGACCTGTGCAATCCATTCGTCGAGGCCCACGCACAGCTGGTGCAGTTGCTGTCTGGCCCTGTCGAAATGCGCCTGAGCCCCGTCCCCGAGCGCTTGCAACAAGGCCTCGGCGTCGTCATTGGAAAACTCCGGGTAGGCCTCCCTGACCTGCAACCTCATCATCGCGCGCGTCAAGTCGGCGCCCTGAGGGGTTTGCGGAAAAACCCCGCCACGCAAACCCTGAGCCTCGAACGGCAAGCGCGAGTCCATCCTGCCCAGTCCCAGGGCCAGTTCCGAGCGGGAGATCGGCCGCTCGCCGAGCCTGAGCCTCAGCGCTGCCCCGGGATGCACCGCTGGCAATTGCAACGCCGCGCGTTCCTCCTCGGAAAGCAGCCCGACGATGGCCTCATGAAAATCGCTGGCGCCGGTTGAAAAACCGTAAGCCCGATAGCCGCTTGCGGACTTGATCAGGCGCCGGCAATCGGGCGTATCCAGTGGGCCGCAGTGATCCAGCAGGCGACCGCCGCTGGCATCGTCGAACACTTCGATCCGTACGCCTTGTGGCCATCCGGGCAGTTTTTTCAGCGAGTGCAAGGCCAGGGTGTCCGACTCGGGGCTGGACACAGAACGAAGATAGAGGCCTTCATAAGCCCGATTCAGGCGCACATGCTGCTGGTACTGGCGTGCCTTGCTGTCCAGCTGTCGGAACAGGTGCCTGGCTTGCTCGGCGTCCGGTACTGCGGTGAAGTCGATGCCGTAGCGGTCGAGCATTTGCTCAACGGCGGCCTTGGGCACACCGGGGTATTGCCGTTGGAACAATCGAACCCATTCGTGCCCCGATTGCTGCAGGCTCTGGTAGCGGCTGCTGAACAACGCGCTGCGTTCGGCGCGCGAATCGGCCAGCCCGGCGACCTCCTGGTCAATCCGAAAGCGCTCGACAGTGTCCGCCAGCAGGGGCGTCGGCGGTCGCCCGGCCTGCATCAGGCGCAGCATGTCATCGTCGATGGCGCTGACCCTGCCAATCTGCGCCAGCACCTCGTCACTGAACGTCCCGGCGGGCGCGCCGATGCCGCGCAAAAGCTCCACACGCGTGGGCATTGGCAGTTTTGGGGGGGCGCTCAGCGCCACATCGGCAATCGGTCCAGGGGTCAATTCGCCCTCGCCGACTTCTCGGCTCAGCACGCCCGTTTCGACGCCATCACGAGCGATCGAGGCTGCGTCGGCGGCTAGCGGCAACGCATTGAGCAAGCCGAACACCGTGCGGCTGGCACCCTGCGCGCGCTGGCTGGCCGTCTCGCCGTTGAGCGCCTGATCCAGCCCATAACCGGCGTCGATGAGACCCGCCAAAGCCATCACGCCCTCACCGCCCGGAACAAACAACGCCAAAGGGCCGAAGCGGTTGACCCATTGCACGATCGGTTCAACGTACGCTGTCAGGTTGTCACGGTTGACCTGAGCATCGTTGCGGATGGTTGTGACGCTGTCCTGGGCAGCTTGCTTCATGGTCAGCACCAGTTGCGCAAAGGGATCGGTAGCCGAAGGTGGACAGTCGAATCCGATGTAGTCAGCAGGGTCCCAGTAACCATCGTTGTTGAAGAAACCGGCCTCCTTGCTCAACCGGTGCCGTGACGGATACAGCGCCATGCCGTCCAGTGCGGTGATGACACCGGCGTGGAAGGTGCCGTCGCGACGATCGTCTTCGGCGAAGTGCGCCGCCAGCGCCTGTCGGGTTGCAGCGTTTTTTGCCTGGTGCACAACCCATTGTCGTAAATGGCCGGGGTCGGAAAACTCGTGCAGGGGCGAAGAGTTGCCGGGCACGTACATCAGCATCCGGCCGCTGGTGCGGTGCCGATAGCACCAGATATCCGTGGCGGTGTAGCGATAGAGCCTCAGCCGGCTGGCTTCGACCTGCGACGACAGCCGTGTCGGCGCTTGCAATTGCGCCATCGTCAGGGCGCCCCATGTCTGGTCCGGCGCCAGCCCCGCCGCCTGCATTGCCAGTTCCAGGCCCTTGTCCGTCAGGCCATTTTCGTGATGTTGCAGCCAAGCCGTCATGACAAACGCAGCTTTGGTCGACGTTCTCAGGGGATAGGGCTTGCGCCCGAGAATCACTTCATCAACGGGCCAGGCCTGATCGACATAGGCCTGATACAACTCGTCGAAAAACAGTGTCCAAACCCATTGTTTGAAATCTGCCGGCCGCAGGTTGATCTGCGTCTGCGGTCCAAAGGTTTGCGGCGCCGTATGCCGGTAGATGCCTTCATAGGTGCGGTGGTCATCGGTCGGTTCGGGCCCCTCGACGATGCGCACTGCCGGACCGACATCCGGCGGTGTGTACAACCCGAAGCCGGTCTCGCCAAACCGACCGTCCCCCACGGTCTGGTAGTTGGACAACAGCACATGCACCAGGGACTGCGAACTCGCGACGCGCCCTTCATGGCGACCTTCGAGTCCGGCACGTAACCAATAGTCGTAATGCAATGTCACCAGTTGCGCAGTCTGCGGGTCGAGATCCAAGCCCCACTTTTCACGGATCTTCTGTTCGGCGAAGCGGGCCGGGGTTTGTGGCAGCGCAACATCGACCGCTGCCCGCAGCTCGTCACGCAGGCGCGGTGCCGGTGACGAGTCAGGCGCGACCGGCAAGGAGAGCGCTGGCTGTGCTGATCGATCGAAAATAACGCTTTGTCGAGCGGGCGTCAGGGTGGGCGGTGTTGCGTGGTGCGTGTTCACATCCATGTTGAACGACCTTGAAGCGGAGAGAAGTCCTCAGCTTAGAATCGAACTTTTCATGAAAAAAGCGCAATTGCCCGATGGGTATTGGCGTTAAAACACCCGGAATCAGGGTAGTAAAAACAGATATGTACCGCAGCCGTTCGGGCTCGGTATGCAGCAGGGTCCTGAGGCTGATTCAGGTCACGGGACCCTGCCCTGGGCTTACCAGAAGCGTTGCTGGGTCAGACGGCTCCACCAGCTCAGCAGTACGCGATCTACCGAACCGCTGGCCGCCATGCCGATACGTTCCTGCAGGCTTTTGCGCTCGGCGTAGTGCAGGTGAAAAAGCTCGGACTTCTTCGCCCGTTCGGCCAGGTATTCATCGCTGGTTTTCAGCTCGTCCACCAACTGCTTGTCCAGCGCGGCGACACCGAGCCAGATTTCCCCGGTGGCGACTTCGTCGATGGCCAATTGCGGGCGATAGCGCGACACGAAGTTCTTGAACAACTGGTGGGTGATGTCCAGGTCCTCCTGGAATTTCTCGCGACCTTTCTCGGTGTTTTCACCAAACACGGTGAGCGTACGCTTGTACTCGCCGGCGGTCAGCACTTCAAAGTCGATGTCATGCTTTTTCAGCAGGCGGTTGACGTTGGGCAACTGCGCCACCACGCCAATCGAGCCGAGAATGGCGAACGGTGCGCTGATGATCTTCTCGCCGATGCACGCCATCATGTAGCCGCCGCTGGCCGCGACCTTGTCGATGCAGACGGTCAGCGGTACACCGGCATCGCGGATACGCGCCAGTTGCGAAGACGCCAGGCCGTAGCTGTGGACCATGCCGCCACCGCTTTCCAGGCGCAGCACCACTTCATCCTTGGGCGTGGCCAGGGTCAGCAGCGCCGTGATTTCGTGGCGCAGGCTTTCAGTGGCCGAGGCCTTGATGTCGCCGTCGAAATCCAGCACGAACACCCGGGGTTTGGCTTCCGGTTTCTTCTTTTGCTTCTTATCGCTCTTGGCCTCGACCTTGCGCAGGGCCTTGAGCTGGTCCTTGTCCAGCAGGGTCTGCTCCAGGCGTTCACGCAGTCCCTTGTAGAAATCGTTGAGTTTGCTGACTTGCAACTGGCCGCTCGATTTGCGACGCCCTTTGCTGCGCAAGGCCGCGAAACTGGCCAGGACCACCAGGATGGCGATCACCAGTGTCACGGTTTTAGCCAGGAAAATGGCGTAATCGGTCAAAAAATCCACAGGGACTCCTTCAATACGATGCGCTGCACAACGCGCGCGGGATGGCACCAGCATACCCATGCGCCGGCCCTGCGGCCAGCCGGAAACCTTTGGCAACAGGCCTGTAACGGGCATTTCAAACAAGCGTATGTTTTTTCATTGACAGCTCACCCTCATCCTCATAACCTCGCCGAACCTTCAACGTACCGGGAAGACGCGGACGTGGGCAGTATCTATCTGATTCGACATGGCCAGGCCTCCTTTGGTGCAGACGATTATGACGTCCTGTCGCCGACCGGCATTCGCCAGGCGCAAGTCCTCGGCCAGCACCTCGCCGGGCTGGGCCTGAGCTTTGATCGTTGCCTGGCAGGCGACCTGCGTCGCCAGCAACATACCGCCAGCAGCGCACTGGAACAGTTCGCCGCCGTGGGGCTGCCGGTGCCGATCATCGAAACCGATTCCGCGTTCAACGAGTTCGATGCCGACGCGGTGATCCGCGCCCTGTTGCCGGCCATGCTCGATGACGAGCCCGAAGCGCTGGATATCCTGCGCAACGCCGCGCAAAACCGCAGCGAGTTCCAGCGCATCTTCGCCCTGATCATCGAGCGCTGGCTGGCCGGGACCTATGACACCCCGGGCCTGGAAAGCTGGCTGGGCTTTGTCGAACGGGTTCAGGCCGGCTTGCAGCGGATCCTGGAGAGCGCCGACAACACCCAGAAAATCGCCGTGTTCACCTCCGGCGGCACCATCACCGCCCTGCTCCACCTGATTACGCAAATGCCTGCCCGCCAGGCGTTTGAACTGAATTGGCAAATCGTCAACACCTCGCTCAACCAACTGAAGTTTCGTGGTCGCGAGGTGGCACTGGCTTCTTTCAACAGTCATGCGCACCTGCAGCTGTTGAAAGCCCCGGAACTCATCACGTTTCGCTGAGTCCGGACTGTTGTGACCCTGGCTGTAACCCACCCAAAAAGGATCGAACCATGACCTCCGTAGCTGATGCCGTACAAGCAATGCAAGCCAAGTTCAACCCAGCCGCTGCTGCCGGTCTGGACCTGGTCTTCGGTTTTCGCATCGACGACACCAAGCACTTCTCGCTGATCGTCAAGGACAGCACCTGCGAGCTGAAAGAAGGCGAAAACCCTGACGCCCAGGTCACCCTGGTGATGGACGGCGAGACCCTGGAAGGCATCGTCAGCGGTGAGACCGACGGCATGCAGGCCTTCATGGGCGGAAAACTGCGTGCTGAAGGCGACATGATGCTGGCGATGAAACTGTCCGAGCTGTTCCCGGCGTAAGACGGCCTCGACTGCACACGAAACCCGCCCTTGTGGCGGGTTTCGTCGTTTCAGGGCCGGTGTCGCCCATTGTGGGAACAAGCCTGTCGCGGGTGCGGCGCGTCAGGTGTCATTGATGCTGGCGGTGATGGCCTTGGCCGGAGCGCCGCCCACAGCACGTCCGTTGCTACGGATTTATCGTAAGCGACGCCACCTGTCGCGGCTGTGACATCTCGCCACAGTGCTCTTACAATGCCACCACTTCCCGCACCGGCTATCCCATGGACATCGATCTCGCCCGCACCTTTCTGGAAATCGTTCGCCACGGCAGCCTCGCCGCGGCCGCAGAAAAGCTCCACGTTACCCAGACCGCGATTACCGCACGGGTGCAGAAACTCGAGAGCCAACTGGGCAGCACCCTGTTTGTGCGCAATCGCGCCGGAGCCCGCCTCACGCCCAACGGCGAAGCCTTCGTGGTGTATGCCAATCAACTGGTCGAGACCTGGGAAGCGGCGCGTCGGGATCTTCCGCTGCCGGAGGGTTATCACGACGTCCTGCACATCGGTGGCGAGGTCAGCCTGTGCAACCCGTTGATGCTCAGTTGGGCGGGTGAGTTGCGGGAGAAAATTCCCAGCCACGCGCTGCGCATGGAAATCCGTGACGGCGAAAACCTGCTGCGACAACTGGAGCTGGGGGTACTGGATGCAGCCCTGGTCTATCAGCCGGAATACTGGCCGCGCTTGCAGGTCGAGCAGATTCTGGAGGAAAAGCTCATTCTGGTGCGCCAACCCGGTCGCGAGACGCCCTACGTGTACATCGACTGGGGTCAGGATTTCCGGCGCCAGCACGATGCCGCCCTGCCGGAAAAAGCCAAGGCGGCGCTGAGCTTCAACCTTGGCCCCCTGGCGTTGCAGTACATCCTGGAAAATGGCGGCAGCGGTTACTTCCGTACCCGCGTCGTGCAGAGCTACCTGCAAAGCGGCATGCTGGAGCAGGTGCCCAAGTCACCGGAATTCAGCTACCCGACCTACCTTGTCTACTCCCGTGACCGCGATTCGGCGACCCTGCAACGGGCGTTCGACCTGCTGCGTGAAGTGATCCGCTCCGACGATGACTGGTCGCAGCGCTGGAACCCGCTGACCTGAGTCCGCTTTTCACCGGAACATGGCGTTTGTGTCCCCTGGTTCGAGCTGCGCAGGCGGCGAGATCGGCTAATCTGCTGGGATAACGATAAAACGCGGGTGCATGCAGTGAGGCAGACCACCGAAGCTTTTCGCCGCCGCTACCGGGCGGCCATTCATCCCCGCTACAACCCTTGGCTGCATGGCGCCTTTGTCCTGCTGTTCGGCCTGCTGGCCATCGTGGCATTCTGGAGCACGGTGCATCAGGTGCTGCCACTGCAATGGCTGGCAGTGCCCGTGACCCTGCTGCTGTTCAACCTGGGCGTATACGGGGTGCATCGCCACCTGGGGCATCACAAGAAACGCTTTGCGCGAATGTTCTACGCGCGCCATGCCGGTGACCACCACAGCTTTTTCGCGCCCGGCAGCATGTCCTGGGATGAGCCGCGCGACTGGCGCGTCATCCTGTTCCCGGCCTGGCTGATCGTCGTGCACACGCTGCTCGTCGCCCTGCCGATCTGGTGGCTGTTGCAACGGTTCGACACCAACGTCGCCGGCCTGGTCGGTGGCTTTCTGGTCCTGGGTTACCTGGCTTATGAGGTGTTTCATGCCTGCGAACACCTGCCCCACACCCATCCCCTGACACGTTGGCCGTGGATTCGGCAGATGCGCCGTCTGCATGAGCTGCATCACCGACGTGAACTGATGCAGGAACGCAATTTCAACATCGTTTTCCCTCTGATGGACTACCTGTTCGGCACCCTCTACTGGGAGCCCGAGCCCACCCGCCTGGACATGACGAGAACGCCCATGACCCGCATGCAGCATCAGATCAAGATTGCCGGCAATCCGATTGATGTGCTCGCCTACGCCAGCACCGTCACCCGTTGGCCGGAGTGGCACCCCTCGTCGCTCAGGATCGAGGGCCAGGGCGGTGCACTGCATGCTGGTGCACGCTTCGAGGAGGACATCCGGGCGGGTGGACGCGACGGACACCTGCGCTGGGTGGTCACCGAGTTTCTGCCCGGCCGGCGCTGGAGCGCCCAGGCTTATGGTGACAATGGCCTGTCGCTGGTGCTCACTTACGAATGCTCTGCCGAAGACGACGGCACGCGGTTTATCCGCACCCTCGAGTATCAATTCAGTGGCCTGGCCATGCGTATCGCCAATCGCCTGCTGCTCAAGCGCCGCATCGATCGGGAGTCGGCCGCCTCGATGCGGGCCTTGCGTGAGAGGGCCGAACGGAACCTGGCGGGCACAGGAGTCACCGCGTGAGGCGAAGCGTCAGGTTTCATCATCTGGTCCTGTCTGTCATCGTCGCCATGGCCGCCTTCCTGTTGCTCATGCCGACCAGGGTGCAACCGGTGGCCTGGACGCCGCTGCCGGCGCCTTCACTGGCCAGCAGCCCCTATGCCGACAACCAGCGCCTGAAAAGCCTGGAACGCGTCGGACCTGACGATATCGACGGTCCGGAAGCCTTGCTGCTGGAGAACGACGTGCTCATCACCGGCTTGCATGACGGCCGGCTGATCCGCAGCAGTCTCGATGGCAAGACCACCAAGGTGCTGGCCGATACCGGTGGCCGTCCCTTGGGCTTGGCGCGTCACCCCAACGGGTTGCTGGTGATCGCCGATGCGGTCAAGGGCCTGCTGTCACTGGACGCCCAGGGTCGCCTGATTGCACTGTCCACGGCGGCCAATGGCGTGCCCTTCGGTTTCACCGACGACGTGGTCATCGACAAGTCCGGCCACTACGCCTATTTCACCGATGCCTCCAGCCGCTTCGGCTACGGCCACGACGGCGAGGCGATCATCGAACACAGCGGTGATGGCCGCCTGCTGCGCTATGACTTCCAGACCGGTAAAACCGCCCTCCTGCTGGACAAGCTGGAGTTTGCCAACGGCGTGAGCCTGGGGCCGGACGAGGCTTTTGTCCTGGTCAACGAAACCGGCGCCTACCGCATCAGCCGTTATTGGCTCAGCGGACCAAAGGCCGGCACCCACGACCTGTTCATCGACAATTTGCCGGGGCTGCCCGACAACCTGTCGTTCAATGGCCGGGACCGCTTTTGGGTGGCGCTGTACGCGCCGCGCAATGCCTTGCTCGACGCCACGGCGCCACACCCCTTCGTGCGCAAGATGATCACACGGGCGCTGACCGTACTTCCCAAACCGGTGGAGAAACGCGGTTTTGCGCTGGGCCTGGACCTCGAGGGCAAGGTGATCGCCAACCTGCAGGATGGCACCAGCGGCAATTATTCGCCGATCACCACGGTGCGTGAGTATGGGGAGTGGTTGTATGTCGGCTCGTTGAAGGAAAAGCACCTGGCGCGGTTGCCGTTGAGCACGGCGTTGCAGGATTGACACTGTCCCCTGTGGGAGCGAGCAAGCCCGCTCTCACATTGTGCTGCCCGCGCCGGGTTCAGCGGGGATCGTCCTGCCCATCGCGCTCGGCATTGTCGGTTTCCTCCCGCACCCGTTCCGGGTCAAGGTCGGTGCCGTCGTCCTGCCTGAGGGGAATCGCACCTTCGTTGTTCGGCAGTTCGTCGATGCCCGGTTCGTCTTCGGGATGGACGGTGGTGCGCCCCGGGCTCAGGGGCTGGGGATCGGTGGGGATGGGGTCGTAGCCGCCCTGCTCTTCGCTCGGGAATTTGGGGTCGTTCATGGGGCACCTCGCATGGAGCCGGAAATCGGACTCTTACCATTCGAGGTGCCGGGATTTACCGCCGTTCCAAATGTTCAGTCACCGCTCGTCGGTGGCTGAAAGGCCCTTTCAGGAGGGTGCCTGGAGTTGCTGGACGATCTTGTCCTTGACCTGCAGCCGCTTCTCCTTGAGCTTCTTCAGCGCTTCATCACTGGGCGCATCCGATTGGGCCGTTTCAGCCTTCACCACATCGGCGTCCACTTGCTGATACTTGTTGAGCAGTGAATCCAGTAACGGATCCTTGGTGCGTCTTTGCTGGATATCTTCCTTTGAACAATGCAAGTCCTGATAAAGATTGTGTGGCACCGGCATGGAACACCTCCGTTAGTTGATCAGTGACAAACGCGGTCAATTGCGCTCGCCAATGATCAGAATGGCCTCGGTCGACGGGTTCTGTCGACCGCCTATCAGACCAGCGGCGTCCGTTCGTCGCCCTTTGGCAAACCCGAGTAAACCTTTGACCGCTCGTCAGCCTCCACTGAGTAACGATCGCCTGATCGCCTGAAACCCAGCGTGGAGAATGACCAATGGACGGATTTACTTTTCGCAACCTCGCTCTGGCCGTTGCCCTGAGCACCAGCATGGGCGTGGCTTACGCGGCCACTTCCAACGACTTCGTCGACACGGCCGCCGAGGGCGGCATCGCCGAAATCGAAACCAGCCGGCTCGCCCTGGAAAAAAGCCAGTCAGCGGACATCAAGGCATTCGCCAATATGATGATCACCGATCACTCGAAGGCGAACGACGAACTGGCCGCGATTGCCAAGAAAAACGATATCGAGGTGCCGGACACCACGACCCTGGTCAAACAGGCCAAGGAAAAGATCCTCGACATGCGTGACGAGTCGTTCGATGCGGCCTATGCCAACAATCAGGTCAAGGCCCACGAAGACACCATCGAACTGTTCAAAAAGCAAGCCAATACCGTGACCGATGACAAGGTCAAAGGGGCGACCGAGCTGAAAGGCTTCGCGCAGAAAATGCTGCCAGGCTTGGAGAAACACCTGGAAATGGCGAAGAAACTGCAGGCGGCGCATCCGAGCAAGTAATCAGCTCGCGCCCTCGTCATCTGCTACCGATAAAAAAGGTCCGCCTTCAATCAAAGAAGGCGGACCTTTTTTCAACGTCAACCGCTAACCCCCATCCGTATCGATATCGGCATCGGTGTTATCACTGGGTTTCGGACGGTCTGGATTCGGTTTGAAGCCGGGGCTGAATTCGTTGTCATTGTCTGTGTGCCGGTTCTTCTGGTCGACCGCCGGGTCGGCGATCTCCGGCTCTGCTGTCTGTCCCTGGTCCTGGGTCTTCGATGGCTCTTTCATACCTACCTCGTTCGTCACTGCCTTGACACGGCAGCCCTGTAGTTTCGAAGCCACCCTCCGTTCAGGGTTCCATCCAATGACTGAATGCGGGCAAAAGACGGCAGTTTCAGCCGGTGCCGACTAAAGTAGTCCTGCGCCACGCAAATAAACCTCGCGGGGCGAACAACTATTTCAGTAGGCAAATGTCACTGAAGTGCGCCGGTCATATTCAGGGGAGTCGGCGCACCCTACAAGGAGTCGACACACAATGGCTGCACTGCAAACCAGCACACTCGAAGCAATTAAGAACAACCAGACCAAATTGATTGCCGACTGGCTCGGAGGCCTTGAAACCAGCGGTGCCACGCGCAACCTCAAGGATCAGGAGGTCAAACAGCAGACGGCGGAATTTCTGCAGTTGATCATCGCCGGTCTTGAAGCCGGCAATGGGCAGAACCTGGCCTCGGCCGGTTGGGACGAGATTCGCCTGTACCTGGAAAAACTGTCCCGCAGCCGCGCCCTGCTCGGCCAGGACTCGCAACAGACCGCCAGCTTCATCTTCGCGTTGAAGGGTCCATTGTTCGCCGTGCTGCAAAACCACCTTCAGGATAATCCGGCGCTGCTGGCCGAACAGCTCTTGGAAGTCTCGGAATTGCTCGACACCCTGGGCATGCACACCATCCGCACGTTCCAGAAATCCCGTGAGGAAGTGATCAAGCGCCAGCAGGAAGAGCTGCTCGAACTGTCGACTCCGGTGGTCAAGCTGTGGGATGGCGTGCTGGCGCTGCCCATGATCGGCACGCTCGATTCGCAACGTACCCAGGTGGTGATGGAGTCGCTGTTGCAACGCATCGTCGATACCGGCTCGGAAATCGCCATCATCGACATCACCGGCGTGCCGACCGTCGACACCCTGGTGGCACAGCACCTGCTCAAGACCGTCACCGCCATTCGCCTGATGGGTGCCGACTGCATCATCAGCGGCGTGCGGCCGCAGATCGCCCAGACCATCGTGCACCTGGGCCTGGACCTGCAAGGCGTCGTGACCAAAGCCAACCTCGCGGATGCCTTGAAGCTGGCGCTGACGCGATTGGGCGTTACCGTCAGCAAGTCGGTGTAAGCCGATGGAACGCATTCCTATCTTGAAAATGGGCGATTTCCTGCTGGTGACCATTCAGGTCGACATGCACGACCAGCTCGCCCTGACCTTGCAGGACGACTTGTCCGAACGGATCAGCCAGACATCGGCGCGCGGCGTGTTGATCGACATCTCGGCGCTGGACATGGTCGATTCATTCATCGGGCGCATGATCGGCACCATCTCCGGCCTGTCGAAAATCATGGATGCCGAAACCGTGCTGGTCGGCATGCAACCCGCGGTGGCAATCACTTTGGTCGAGCTCGGCCTGACCCTGCCCGGTGTGAGTACCGCGCTGAACGTCGAGCGCGGCATGAAACTGCTTCAGGATCGAGTACGCGACCAATGACCGTGCGCGACAGCGGCACTCAACCGATCAATATCGAGCAGGACGTGGTGCTGGCCCGGCAACTGACGCGCAAGCTGGCCACCGAATGCGGCATGCGCCTGATCGACCTGACCAAACTGGTGACGGCCGTCAGCGAGCTGGCGCGCAACACCATGGTGTATGGCGGTGGCGGCAACATGGACTGGCAGATCCTCGAGGAAAACGGACGCACCGGTGTGCGCCTGGTGTTTCGCGATGAAGGCCCGGGCATTCCCGACCTCAAACTGGCCATGACCGACGGTTGGACCTCCGGCAGCGGCCTGGGCCTGGGCCTGACCGGGGCCAAGCGCCTGGTGGAGGAATTCGAGCTCGATACAGAGCCTGGCAAGGGCACTCGCATAACGATCACCCGATGGACATGAATATCAACGGGTCAATGACCCAGGTGCTGCCGATCGAAGACAGCAGCCAGATCGGTCACGCACGTCGCATCGCTCAACAGCTCGCGGAAAACAACGGTTTTGACGCCACGGACGCCGGACGCGTGGCGCTGGTGGCTACCGAGCTGGCCAGCAATATTCTCAAGCACGCCACCCACGGTGAACTGCACCTGAGGCTGTTGCCACGGGCTTGCGGTGCGGGAATCGAAATCCTCGCCATCGACCGCGCCCAGGGCTTCGACTTGCAGGCGTGCCTGACCGACGGATTTTCTACCCGAGGCACCCAGGGTATCGGCTTGGGCGCCGTGTCGCGCCAGACCGAGGTGTTCGACGTCTACGCCGATGCCCGCGGGGCGGTGCTGTTGACGCGCATGTACCCGCGCAACGACAAGGCCCCGGACCGGCGGATCGGCGTCAGCCAGCACTCGTTGCATAACGATCCGGCCTGCGGCGACGTCTGGCACCTGGCGTTCGACGGGCCGCGCATCAGCGCGTTGGTGATCGACGGTCTCGGGCACGGTATAGAGGCAGAGCGGGCTGCCCGCGCTGGCGAAACAACCTTTGCCCAGTCGCCCTTCGCGTCCCCTCTGCTGTTGCTCGACGACATCCATGTCGCCATGACCGGCACCCGTGGCGGCGCACTCGCCATCGCTCAATTCGATGGCGAGGGGCTGCGATTCGTGGGCATCGGCAATATCGGTGCCTGCCTGATCGCGCCGGATACATCCCGTGGCCTGGCCTCTCACCCCGGCATCGTCGGGGGGCAATACCGCAAAGCCCAACCCTTTGACTATGCTCACGTGAACGGACATCTGTTGATCATGTACAGCGACGGCCTGCAATCGCGTTGGAACCTGCAAGATTACCCCGGCCTGGTGCATCGCCACCCTGCCGTGATCGCGGCTGTCCTGCACCGTGATTTCTGCCGTGGACGGGACGACGTCACGGTGTTGGTCATCGCTCTGGAGACGGCCCATGACTGATACGCCCCTCAGTCCAATGGACGAACACACCGCCCTGGTGGCCCGGTTGCAAGGCGAAGCCGACGCCCTGCGCGAGGAACTGGACGAAACCAACCAGGGTGTACTGGCGCTGTACGCCGAGCTGGACACGCAGGCCGAGCAACTGCGCCAGGCCTCGGACCTCAAAAGCCGCTTTCTGTCCTACATGAGCCATGAGTTCCGCACGCCACTGGGCTCGATCCTGAGCATCACCAGCCTGCTGTCTGACGAGCTCGACGGGCCACTGAGTCCCGAACAGCACAAGCAGGTGAGCTTCGTCAGCAACGCCGCGCGGGAATTGAGCGACATGGTCGACGACTTGCTCGACCTGGCGAAGATCGAAGCCGGGCGCATCAGCATATCGCCCGCCTGGTTCGATATGTTCGACCTGTTCGCCGCCCTGCGCGGCATGTTCCGGCCAATTGTCGATGCCAGCGCGGTGGACCTGATCTTCGAGGAACCGGTCGGCCTGCCCAGGCTGTACACCGATGACAAGAAGCTCGGGCAGATTCTGCGCAACTTCATCTCCAACTCGTTGAAATTCACCACGCGCGGCGAAGTCCGCGTCTCGGCCAGCCTGGAGGGCAGCGACCGGGTGCGTTTTGCCGTCACGGACACCGGAATCGGTATCGCTCCTGAGCTTCTTGGTGCATTGTTCGAAGACTTCTCCCAGGTCGACTCGCCCTTGCAAAAACGCTTGCGCGGTACGGGCCTGGGACTCTCACTGTGCAAACGCTTCGCCGCCTTGCTGGGCGGTGAAGTCGGGGTCGAGAGTACGCCGGGGGTCGGTTCGACCTTTTTCGTGATCATCCCGCTGGCGATTGCCACGGAGCCCGCCGATGAAACGTGATATCCGCCTGCTGATCGTCGATGACAACGTCGCCACGCGTTATGCCCTGCGGCGCCGCCTGGAACGGCACGGCTACGTGGTGCTCGAAGCCGGCACCGGGGGTGAAGGGCTCGCACTGATCGCCAGTGAAACCTTCGACGCGCTGATTCTGGACGTCAACCTGCCGGACATGAGCGGCTTCGACATCGTGCGCAAACTGCGCTCGGAAGCCGACACCGCCCTGCTCCCGGTGATCCATGTGTCAGCGGCGTCGATCCAGTCCGGCGATATCATCACCGGCCTGGACGCCGGCGCCGATGCCTACCTGATCCATCCGGTGGACGCCGATGTGTTGCTGGCGACCCTGCGCACCCTGTTGCGGGTGCGCGATACTGAGAAAGCCCTGCGTGAAAGCGAGGCTCGCTTCCGCGAGATTTTCGTCAACGTGTCGGCGCCCATTGCAGTACTCGATGCACAGCTCAAGGTGCACGAATGCAACCATGCCTTCTCCCGGCTGATCCAGAACAATCACGGCCCCAACGCCCTGCGCGAATGCTTCGCCGACGAACAGGACGCCATTCTCGATGAACTGAGCCTGCGCCTGAGCGTCGGCGAGCGCTGGAAAGGCACGCTGACCATGCGGGTGGAGGATCAGCTGCGCGAAACCGAGTGGCAGATCTCGCCTTACCGCACGCCGGAGTTGAGCCTGGTGTTCGTCGAAGACGTCACCGAGCATCGGCACCGCGAGCGTTCGCACCTGGCCAGGCTGGATGACGCCACCTCGCAGCTGGAACATGAAATCGCCTCGCGGGTGCGCACCGAAGCCCAGTTGCTGCAGGTGCAGAAAATGGATGCACTGGGCAAGTTGACCGGCGGTATCGCCCATGACTTCAACAACCTGCTGACCGGCATCATCACCAGCCTGGAGCTGATCCAGAAGCGCATGGCCGATTCGCGTCCCGACAAGGTCCGGTTCTATGCCGAAGCGGCCTTGAACTCGGCAATGAGCGCGGCTTCGCTGACTCATCGTTTGCTGGCCTTCGCTCGTCAGCAACCGCTCAATACCCGGCCGGTGGACATCAACGAACACGTCCGCTCACTGGAAGAGCTGCTGGTGCGCACCATCGGCGAGCACATCACCCTGAGACTCGAACTGACGTCCAAGGCAGCCATTGCCCTGGTCGATCCGATTCAACTGGAAAGTGCCGTGCTGAACCTGGTGATCAACGCCCGCGATGCCTTGCCCCTGGGCGGCAATATCTGGGTCAGCACGTATGCGGCGTACTCCCACGGCGACCCGAAACTGGTGGACGGGGCCTACGTTGCACTGGCGGTACGCGACGACGGCACCGGCATCGAGCACAGCGTGATCGACAAGGTCTTCGACCCGTTTTTCACCACCAAGCCGCTGGGCCAGGGCACGGGCCTGGGCCTGTCGAGCATCTACGGCTTCGCCCGGCAATCCGGGGGCGACGCGCACATTCGCAGCGTGGCCCGACGCGGCACCGAAGTGACCATCATGCTACCCGCCAGCACCGAGCCGACCACCGAGCAGGAGCAAGTGCCGGTGGTGGACGCGCAAGGCACTGGCGAGCACGTGCTGATTGTCGAGGACATGCCATCGGTGCGCATGTTCGTCGCCGAGGTGCTGGTGGATGCCGGCTATCGCTGCACCCAGGTGGAAGATGTCGAAGGCGCGCTCGAGCGCTTGCAGAACGACGCGTCGATCGACCTGATGCTGACGGACGTGGGATTGCCGCGCATGAACGGCCGGGAACTGGCGGACGTCGCCCGGGGCTGGCGCGATGGCTTGCCGATCCTGTTCATGACCGGCTACGCGGAAAACGCCCTCAATCGTCAGGTGTTTCTCGGCGATGGCATGGACATGCTGATCAAGCCGTTTCAGATCAGCGAGCTGCTGGACAAGGTTCGCCGCAGTCTGGATGGCGCCGGATAGATCAGTGAATCGCCAGCAGGCCCGCTCCCACAGTGTTTTGTGTACGCCGCATCACCTGTGGGAGCGATCCTGCTCGCGATGAAGCCAGACGCTTCAACCCAAAACCCTGGCCAAAAACGGCGCCGTCCGACTCTTCCTGCTGCCCGCCACCTTCTGCGGCGTCCCGGCCACCACGATCTTCCCGCCCCGGTCTCCGGCTCCCGGTCCGATGTCGATCACCCAGTCACTCTGCGCTACCACGCGCATTTCGTGCTCGACCACAATCACTGTGTGCCCCGCCGCCACCAGATGGTTCAGTTGCTCCAGCAAGCGGTCCACATCCCGCGGATGCAGCCCGGTGGTGGGCTCGTCGAGCACATACAGCGTGGCCCCGCGTTGATTGCGCTGCAGTTCGGTGGCCAGCTTGATGCGCTGGGCTTCACCGCCGGAGAGTTCGGTCGCCGGTTGGCCAAGCCGCAGATACCCCAGGCCGATGTCGCGCAGCACTTCCAGCGAACGCCGGATGCCGGCTTGCTCGCTGAACACCTCGACCGCCTGGTCCACGGTCAACTGCAACACCTGGGCGATGTTCAGGCCCTGCCGGGTAATCGCCAGGGTCTCGGGGTTGTAGCGTGCGCCGTGGCACGTCGGGCAAGGTGCGTAGACGCTGGGCATGAACAGCAACTCGACGCTGACAAAGCCTTCGCCTTCGCAGGTCGCGCAACGGCCCTTGGCCACGTTGAAGGAGAACTGGCCGGCGTCGTAACCCGCGGCCTGCGCCTCGGCCGTGGCCGCGTAGAGCTTGCGCACGTTGTCGAACAGCCCGGTGTAGGTCGCCAGGTTCGAGCGTGGCGTACGGCCGATGGGTTTCTGGTCAACCTGCACCAGGCGCTTGATCGACTCCAGCCCGGCGCTGACCTGGCCACCACTGGCCTGCGGCGCATCATCCTCCAGGCTCAACTCGGTCGCTTCGCCCTCCGCCACCCCGCGCCCGAAATGCGCGCCCACCAACTCCAGCAGCGCCTGACTGACCAGGCTGGACTTTCCGGAGCCCGAGACACCGGTGACGGCAGTGAAGCAACCCAACGGGAACTCGACGCTCAGGTTATCCAGGTTGTTGCGGGTGATGCCCTCCAGTCGCAGCCAGTCCGTCGGCTTGCGCCGGGTGGACGTTTGACTGACCTGATCGGCGAACAGGTAGGCTCGTGTCTGCGAATTCTCCACGCCAGCCAGGCCCTGGGGCGGCCCGCTGTACAGCACTTGCCCGCCGTGCTCGCCGGCGGCCGGGCCGACATCGATCAGCCAATCGGCCCGGCGCATGGTTTCCAGGTCGTGTTCGACCACGAACACCGTGTTGCCCGCGGCTTTCAAACCTTGCAGGGCGTCGAACAGCGCTTCGCCATCTGCCGGGTGCAGGCCGGCCGAGGGCTCATCGAGCACGTAGATCACCCCGAACAACTGCGACCCCAGTTGCGTCGCCAGGCGCAGGCGCTGCAACTCGCCGGATGACAGGGTCGGCGTGCTGCGCTCCAGCGCCAGGTAACCGAGCCCCAGGTCGGTCAGGATGCTGACCCGTTCCAAAAGATCCTGGGCGATGCGTTGCGCGGCCAGGCGTTTTTCCACCGACAGGTTCGGCGTGTGGCGCACGTCCGGGGCATTGGCGTGGGCGCTGGCGCCATGGGCCGCGCGGTCCTCCCGGGCTTGGCGAGTCTGTTCATGGGTCATGACGGCGCCGGCTTCATCGGCCTGTTCGAGGTAGCTGTGCGCGGCGACCGGCTTCAGGACTTCGGCCACTTGCAGCAACGGCATCTGCGACAACTCGCCGATGTCGTAGCCGGCGAACGTCACCGACAGCGCCTCGCGCTTGAGTCGTTTGCCGGCGCACAGCGGGCACGGGCTGCCGATCATGAATTGCGAGACGCGTTTCTTCATCAACGCACTTTGGGAATGGCTGAACGTGTGCAGAATGTAGCGCCGGGCGCCGGTGAAGGTGCCCTGGTAACTCGGCTCCATCTTGCGCTTGAGGGCGACGCGGGTTTCTTCGGGGGTGAGCCCGGCGTACACCGGAACGGTCGGGGTTTCCTCGGTGAAGAGGATCCAGTCGCGCTGCTTCTTCGGCAGGTCGCGCCAGGGTTTATCGACGTCATAACCCAGAGTCACGAGGATGTCGCGCAGGTTCTGGCCCTGCCACGCCATGGGCCAGGAGGCGACGGCGCGCTGGCGGATGGTCAGGCTCGGGTCCGGGACCATGAGCGCTTCGGTGACTTCATACACCCGCCCCAATCCATGGCATTCAGGGCACGCGCCCTGGGGCGTGTTTGGCGAAAAGTCCTCGGCGTACAGCATCGGCTGACCCGCCGGATAACTGCCGGCGCGGGAATACAGCATGCGGATCAGGCTCGACAAGGTGGTCACGCTGCCCACTGAGGACCGCGTGCTGGGCGTGCCACGCTGCTGTTGCAAAGCCACTGCCGGTGGCAGGCCTTCGATGGAATCGACGTCCGGCACCCCGACCTGATCGATCAGGCGCCGCGCATACGGGGCCACGGATTCGAAATAGCGTCGCTGCGCTTCGGCATACAGGGTCGAAAACGCCAGTGACGACTTGCCCGAACCGGACACGCCGGTAAACACCACCAGGGCATCGCGGGGGATGTCGACGTCGACGTTCTTGAGGTTGTGCTCACGGGCCCCGCGCACTCTGACCATGCCTGAGGGAGGATTGGAGGTGCGTTTGGAGGTCATTGTGCGGCCTTGATTGAATTGAAGAAAACTCTGATACCCCGCTCCCCCATTTTCAGTTGTGTTCAGCCATTGAGCACGGTCCGGACCATCCGGGTGAGTGCTTCGGGGCGGTAGGGTTTGCTCAGCAGGAACGTGTCGGGACTCAGTTGATGGTTGCGCGAGATCATGTCACGGGTGTGGCCGGAGGTGAACAGCACCGCCACCGGAGGCGTCTGGACCTTGGCCCAGGCGGCCAGGTCCGTGCTCTTGATCAGGCCGGGCATGACCACGTCGGTGAAAATCAGCTGGACCGCCACACCCTCCAGCAGCATCTGCATGGCAGCATCGGCGTTGGCGGCCGTCAGGACCTGGTAGCCTTCCTCGGTCAGCAGTTCCACCACCGACGTGCGCACGGCCTCATTGTCCTCGACCACCAGGATCGTTTCATGACCACCGTGATGCTGGGTGTCATGGGCGTCCGTCTCACTGGGCAAGGTCCGCCGGCTTCGCGGGAAGTACAGGTGCACCCGGGTGCCCTCGCCTTCGACACTCGCCATCTCGATGTGACCACCGCTCTGCTTGACGAAGCCGAAGACCATGCTCAGGCCCAGCCCCGTGCCCTTGCCATCGGCCTTGGTGGTGAAAAACGGCTCGAAGGCCTGGGCCAACACCTGCGGGGACATGCCGACGCCGGTATCGCTCAGGCCAACTCGCACATAATCGCCCTCGACGATGCCCTTGCCCGCGCAGAAGCGCCGGTCGAGCGTGACGTTTTGCGCATGCAGTTCGATCACCCCATCGCCGCGCATGGCGTCGCGGGCATTGATCGCCAGGTTGAGGATGGCGTTTTCCAGTTGATTGCGGTCGACGTGAATGAACCAGGAGGCCTGCGGCAGCCGGACATCGATCCGAATGGTTTCGCCCAGCGTCCGTTGCAGCAATTCGCCCAGCCCCTCGAAAACCTGCCGGGGGTCACAGACCGTTGGCGACAGCGGCTGGCGACGGGCAAATGCAAGCAGTTGCGACGACAGCTTCGCGCCGCGCTCGACCGCAGCGATCGACGCGGTGACCCGGCGCTGCACATTGGCGTTTTCCGGTTCATGCCGCGCCAGCAAGTGCAGGTTGCCGGCAATCACTTGCAGCAGGTTGTTGAAGTCATGGGCCACGCCGCCCGTCAGGCCACCGATGGCTTCGAGTTTCTGCGATTGGCGCAACTGCTCTTCCGCTGCCAGCCGCGCCCCCACTTCGTCGGCGACACGCTGTTCGAGGTTTCGGGTGAATTTCAACAGCGACTCTTCGGCGGTCTTGCGCTCGTGGATGTCGATCAACACGCCGGGAAAGCGAAACGGCTTGCCCTGTTCGTCAAACTCGCAACAACCGCTGGCTTGTACCCACAGATAACTGTCGTCGGCACGCATGACCCGGTATTCGGCGTTGAAAGGCTCACCCGTGGCGACACTGCGATTGACCTGTTCATTGACCCAACCAACGTCGTCGGGATGAATCCGTGATTCGGCATGGTCCGTCGGCAAGTCACCGAGGTTCTGGCCGAGCGGATAGGAAAAGGTCCGGGCAAAACGTTCATCGCCCGAGAGCCGGTCAGCCTTGAGGTCCCAGACGAACGAGCCGAGCAAGGCGCCGGCGTTCAACGCCAGGCGTACCCGTTCATTGTCGGCGCGGTAGGCGGCCTCGGCTTCCTGGCGCCGGCGCTCGGAAATCACATGATCAGTGGTCTCGACCACGATCGCCATGACCCCGGCGGGTGTTCCCTGGTCATCGGCCACCGGGCTGTAATAGAGGTCCATCCACACGTCTTCGGGAACGCCATCGCGCAACAGCACCAGCGCCTTGTTGTGATAGGACAAGGTGCCGCCGGCCAGGCAGGTGTCGAGCACGTTGCGGTTGAACTCGGCGACTTCCGGCCAGCCCAGCTCGACCGGCGCCCCCAGCAGGTAAGGATGACGGCCACCGGCAAATACCGAATAGGCGTCGTTGTAGATCATGTACCCCAGGCGCCCCCACAGCATCACGATCGGCACCGGCGAAGCCAGCAACATCTGCACCGCGCTGCACAGGCTGGCGGGCCAGGTGTCGAGCGCCCCCAACTCGGTATGACTCCAGTCGAACGTACGGATTCGACCGGCCATTTCGCCGCGCCATCCGGCACACCCGTGGCTATCGTCTAGAAATTGCATCGACTGGTTTTGAGTCCTGTAATTGACGCCCGTTTGTTTCGAGCATCGTGCACGCCAATGGTTTCATAGAGATATAGCTGATTTAAGCGGCTTGCGAATTTCCGGATATGCTCGCGTTTCCCTGTGGGAGCGAGCCTGCTCGCGATGGTCGTCAATGATGACGCTGAAAAACTGACACTCCTTGGCGTTTTTACGACCATCGCGAGCAGGCTCGCTCCCACATGGGCTCTGCGGATCAGTGGAAATCCCGGCTGCGCACGCTGATGCCGTCCAGCAACGGGCTCAGGTCGCTCAAGCGTCCGGCAATCAGGTGGCGCACTTCGCCTTCCCTCTCCCAGCGGCCATCGACCTTGAGCAACTGCGACCCGACCAGAACCTTGCGCTGGCGTTCGGCAAGGTCGCGCCAGACCACCACGTTGACGTTGCCGAACTCGTCCTCCAGCGTCACGAACGTCACGCCACTGGCGGTGCCCGGGCGCTGTCGCCCGGTCACCAGCCCGGCGACGCTGACCGGGCGGCCATGTTCGAGCGCCAGCAACTCCCTGGAACTGCGGCAGCGCCGGGCTTTCAATTCGCCGCGCAACAGGGCCAGCGGGTGTGGGCCCAGTGTGGTACCGAGGCTGTTGTAGTCGGCCAGCAGGTTCTCGCCCACCGTGGGTTTTGGCAGTGACACCACTGGTTCTTCCTGGCTCGGTAAACCGGCGAACAACCCCAATTGCTTCTGCACACCCGCCACTTCCCAGCGCGCTCGATGACGATCGCCCGCCAAACCGCGCAAGGCGCCGGCATCGGCCAGTTGTTCCTGCGCCCGGGCCTCCAGGCGCGCCCGCTCGCCCAGGTCGGCGATGTCGATAAACGCCCCCTTCGACCTCGCGGCTTCGATACGACGGGCATCGTCCTCGCGAAACCCCTTGATCATGCGCAGGCCCAGGCGAATCGCCGGTTGTGCGCCGCTGACCGGCTCGAGGCTGCAATCCCAGTCACTGGCGCGCACATCCACCGGACGAACCTGCAGGTGATGCCGGCGCGCATCCTGCAGAATCTGGTCCGGGCTGTAGAACCCCATGGGCCAGCTGTTGATCAGCGCACAGGCGAAGGCCGCCGGTTCATGGCATTTCAACCAGCAACTGGCGTAGGTCAGCAAGGCAAAACTGGCGGCGTGGGACTCGGGAAAACCGTAGCTGCCGAAACCTTTGATCTGTTCGAAGATCTGCGCGGCGAACTCGGCGGTGTAGCCGTTTTTCTTCATGCCGGCAGCCAGGCGCTCCTTGTGCGGTTCGAGCCCGCCGTGACGTTTCCACGCGGCCATGGAGCGGCGCAGCTGGTCGGCCTCGCCGGGGCCGTAGTCGGCGGCGACAATGGCGATCTGCATCACCTGCTCCTGGAACAGCGGTACGCCGAGGGTGCGCTTGAGCACGACCTCCAGCGCTGGCGACGGGTACGTCTCGGGCTCTTCCTTGTTACGCCGCCGCAGGTACGGGTGCACCATGCCGCCCTGAATCGGCCCCGGCCGGACGATGGCCACTTCGATCACCAGATCGTAGAAGGTTTTCGGCTTGAGCCGGGGCAGCATCGACATCTGCGCCCGAGACTCGATCTGGAACACGCCAATGGTGTCGGCACGACTGATCATTTCATAGGTCGGCCGGTCTTCGGGCGGGATCGTGGCCAGGCTCAGGTCCAGGTCGCGATGCCGGCGCAGCAGGTCGAAACAGCGGCGGATCGCACTGAGCATGCCCAACGCGAGGATGTCGACCTTGAGCAGACCGACCGCGTCGAGGTCGTCCTTGTCCCACTGAATGATCGTACGGTCCGCCATGGCGGCGTTTTCCACCGGCACCAGGGTGTCCAGTGGCTGTTCGGAAATCACGAAGCCGCCGGGATGCTGCGACAGGTGCCGGGGAAAGCCGATCAGTTGCCCGGTCAGGCTCAATACGCGGCGCAGCACCGGGCTTTCAGGGTCGAAGCCGCCTTCGAGCAAGCGTTCCAGCGGAGGGGTTTCATCGCTCCAGTGGCCACAACAGTCAGCCAGCGCATTGATCTGATCCGGCGGCAGGCCCAGGGCCTTGGCCACATCGCGCACCGCACCGGCGGCATGGTAGGTGCTGACAACGGCCGTCAACGCGGCGCGACCCCGGCCATAACGACGGAAGACGTATTGCAGGACTTCCTCGCGGCGCTCGTGTTCGAAATCCACGTCGATGTCTGGCGGCTCGTTGCGCTCTTTGGACATGAAACGCTCGAACAGCAGCGTGGTGCGATCCGGGTCGATCTCGGTGATGCCCAGGGCGTAGCAGACCGCCGAGTTGGCCGCCGAACCGCGCCCCTGACAGAGGATGTGCTGCTCACGGGCGAAACGCACCACGTCGTGGACGGTGAGGAAATAGCTCTCATAGCCAAGCTCGGCAATCAGCTTCAGTTCCTTGTTGATTTGCCTCAGCACTTTGATCGGGGCACCTTTTTTCCAGCGCCAGGCGATCCCCTGCCTGGTCAGTTGCCGCAGCCACGCACTGGCGGTGTATCCCTCGGGCACCAGCTCCCTGGGGTATTGATAACGCAACTGCCCCAGGTCAAACGTGCAGCGCCGGGCCAGGTTCACCGACGCCTGTAACAACGCGGCCGGGTACAGCTCGCGCAACAGCTCGGGGCTGCGCAGATGCCGTTCGCCGTTGGGGTGCAGGCGCAACCCGGCGTCGGCCACCGGCAGGTGATGACGGATCGCGGTCATGGTGTCCTGCAGGGCTCGCCGACCACGGCAGTGCATGTGCACATCGCCGCTGGCCACGGCGGGGATGTCCAGCGCCCCTGCCAACGCCAGCAACTGATTCAGCCGTCGCTGGTCGTCCTGGCCGCGATGCAACTGCACCGCCAGCCACAGGCGCTCGGCAAACAGCTGCCTGAGCCAGCGGCCCTGTTCCAGGTCATCGACCGAATCCGGCACCCACAACACCAGCAACCCCGGCAACGGTTCGCTGAAATCCTCACGCAATACCTGATACTGGCCTTTCTGCGTCCGCCTTCGCGCCCGGGTGATCAGCCGGCACAGGTGCTGATAGCCTTCAAGGTTCTCCACCAGCAGCACCAGCTTCGGACCGTCCTCGATCCGCACTTCGCTGCCGATGATCAGCGGCAGCTCCACCGATCTGGCCGCTTGCCAGGCGCGGACAATCCCCGCCAGCGTGCATTCGTCGGTGATCGCCAGGGCTTGATAACCGTGTTTTTTCGCCCGCTGGAACAGTTCCAGGGCGCTGGAAGCACCGCGCTGGAAACTGAAGTTCGACAGGCAATGCAGTTCGGCATAGTCGAGGCTCATGCGAACCAGCCCTGCAACCACAACGGGCCGTCCTCACCGACCGCGCGATAGGCCCAGCCATGTTGGCCGGTGCGGGTCTCGATCAGGTAGTAATCGCGGCGCACGTCGTCGCCGTCCCACCAGCCGGACTCGATGCGTTCGGGCCCCATGAGGATGCGCGTCGAAGCTTCATGGACCGCCTGCGGTTCAGTCAGCAGCCAGCCCGGACGCTGCACACCCGGCAGGCCCGGGCAACGTTGGTTATCGTCACGGGCCTGCCACGCACACTCCGGCCGGTGATCGGCCTGGAACCGCAAGCCATGCACCGCGTCGTCGCCCAGTCGGGCGCGCAGGCGTTCGCGCAATTGCTCCCAGGGCAACGATTGCTGTGGGCGGTCGTCGAACAGCGCCTGAGCCTGCGGCACGAAGGCCGGCAAGTCTTCGGCGCGCAGACGGAAACCGCGCACCGGGGCCTCGACCTGTACCTGTTCCAGTCGTCCACGGGCCAGTTCAAAGAGCATCGCCGGATCGCGCTCGGCGCTGAGCAGGCCCACCTTGATCACACTGTCCGGCAAGCCGGCGTGCTCCAGATGCAGGTCGAACCGCTGCACGCCACTGTCACGCCCGCAGAGGAACGCTGACAGGTCACTGGTCAGACGGCGCAGCGGAAACAGTAGCGCCTGATGGGATTGCACGTCGAAGTTGAGTTCGATGCGCACATCGAAACGGTCCGGTGGCAAGTAGAACGCCAGCGCCAGTCGCCGCCTGCCGAACAAGGCGTCCAGATGCTTGAGCACCTGGGCCTCGAAACGCCGGGCCAGGGTCTGCCGGGGCAACGCCTGCACCTGGCTCAAGGTACGCAGCCCCATGCGCGACAACGCCGTGGCGACGCTGGCCTCGAGCCCGATGCGGTCGACGGGCAATGGCCCCAGGTGATGCTGCAGGGCTTGATCGTCGGGTACCACCAGGCCGTCATGGGCGTTGGCCAGAATCCGCGCCGCCACCGGGTTGGGCGCGGCGACGATTCGATGGCGAAACCCCAGTTCGTCGAGTTCGCCGCGCAAGCGCGCTTCCAGTTGCGCCCAGTTGCCGAACAAGCCCAGGCTGGACTCGATTTCAAACACCACTGCCCGCGGGTAATGCACACTGACCTGGGCGCTGAAGCGATAGGCCCAGGCGGCCAGGAACTGTTGCCAGTGTTCGATCCCGGCGACGTCGTATTCCGCCGTGACGAAACCTTTGCTCAACGCCTGGGCGGCGGTCATCGACTGGCCCGGGCGCAGGCCCAGGGCTCGTGCCGACGCATTGACCGCCTGCAATACCCGACGCTGCGCCGGACCGGTCAGCAGCGCCAGCGGCTCATCAGGGTCGGTACGCTGGCGCAGTACCGCGTCCAGCGCCAATTGCGGGAAAACAATGCACACCCAACGCATGGCAACCTCAATGCCCCACGGTAAAGGCAATCGGTGCCGACCGGGCCAGCCCGCCCCGGCACTTGAGCACGCGCAATTGCGCAGGCCGGGCATCGATGGCGATGCGCAGGGCCGCAGGCGAAGGGTTGATCGCTTCCTGGATCGAGCGGTAGGCAAACGCCAGGGTCGAACCGGTTTCCGCCGCCACCTGCAAGCGGCGCAACGCCCGGTCATCGGCCTTGAGCGGCCAGCACAGCACCGCGCCGCAACTGCCCGAGCGCAGGCATTGTTCCGCCGCCCACAGGGCATCGCGCTCGCTGGCCTGGATGATCGACAGCTGGCGCAGGTCGATCCCGGCGTTTTCCCAGGCCTGGGGGTACGGCACGAAAGGCGGCGCCACCAGCACGATGCGCTCGCCCGCCGCCGACAGCCGGGCCAGTGTCGGCCACACCAGTTGCAACTCGCCGATGCCCTGCCCGGCCAGGAGGATTTCGCTCAGCGCCGCTTCCGGCCAGCCGCCGCTGGGCAACGCTGCGTCCAGCGCGGCATGCCCGGTGGGTTGCGGGCTGACGCTCGGCGGCGCCGGTCGGCCCTTCCAGACCTGGCCGCCATTGAACAGCGTGTCCAACGCAACGACGGCACCCATCAGCCTTGCCTCACCAGACCGCAGAATACCCCTTCGATCGCGAGGTCCTGACCGGCTTCAACGATGATCGGCTGATAAGCCGGGTTGCGCGGCAACAGGCGTACCCTGTCGCCCACCCGCTCGAAACGCTTGATGGTCACTTCGCCTTCCAGGCGCGCGACGACGATCTGGCCGTTGATCGCCTCGGGGCTGCGGTGCACGCCCACCAGATCGCCATCGAGAATGCCGTCCTCGATCATCGAGTCGCCGCGAACCCGCAACATATAGTCCGGGGTCTTGGAGAAAATCGATGGGTCGAGCAGCAACCGCCCATGGACATCGGCATCGGCACCCATCGGCGCACCGGCGGCCACCCGGCCCAGAACCGGAATGTCCAGCAGTTCGGGGCGCGCTGGCTGCCCGAGCAGGCGAATGCCCCGGGCCTGATGCGGGTTGACCTCGATAAAACCGGCTTCGGTCAGCGCCAGCACATGCTTGCGCGCCACGCTGCGCGAGGCGAAACCAAAGGCCTCGCTGATTTCAGCGAGGCTCGGGGACTGACCGTGCTCGGCGATGCGCTCGCGGATGAAGGTCAGGATGGCGGTACGGCGGGGAGTCAGATTGGTCATGGAGTACATTTGTACTCTTATGGGATTTTTCTGACAAGGATTTACAGACGAGATGTAGGACGCCGGTGTTCAGGTGGCCAACATCATCGTTGACGTCCATCGCGAGCAGGCTCGCTCCCACAGAGGATCGGCAGTGGACACAAAGCCTGTGTTTACATCCGTCGATGCTGGGAGCGAGCCTGCTCGCGATGGCGGTGTTTCAGTCCGGCACAACCGTTCCCCAGATGAATCAAGACGTTGCCGACGTCAGGTTTTCCAGGTAGCTCCATGGGTAGATGCCACGTTCATGGCCGTCGCTGAAGACCAGTTGCAGGCCATAGCCCTGGGCGTTGAGTTCGACCACGCGGATACGCGGATCGACCTTCACCGTCATTCCCTGCAACCGAAATGCCCGGCATTGCGAGCATGGGCACTGGCGGCGCAAATCGGCGTGGGTCAACACCTGCTCACGCCCGTCCGGCCAGTTCAGGCGCAGTTGCTGCCGGCTGCGCGAATTGCCGATCGCCAGCGGGTTCATTGCAACTGACTCAAGGCAATGCGCACGGCCTTGCGCACTTCCGGGTCGCCGTCGTCCTGCGCGGCCAGCAAGGCGGCGATGGCCCCTTTTTCGTTGAGTTCACCCAGAGCCAGCGCGGCTTCCTTGCGCAGGTTGCTGATGCGATGGGCGAGGGTTTCGATCAACGGCTCCAGCGCCGGGGCGTAGCGCAAGCGGCCAAGGCTGCGGGTCGCGCGCAGGCGCACTTGCCAGTAATCGTCGGCCAAGGCGGCAATCAAGGCCGGGCCGGCATCGCTGTGTCCGACCTTGCCCAGGGTGGTTGCGGCTTCCTCACGCACCTGCCAGGCCTGGTCCTGCAAGGCTTGGCGCAGCGCCGGCAGGACCTGGGCATCCGAGGCCAGGCCCAGCGCCCCGGTGGCGGCGCGCCGCACTTCGGTGTCCGGATCATCGCTGGCCAGTCGCGCCAACGCCGGCAATGCGTCGAGCTGCTTGAGCCAGCCCAGCACACCGACCGCTTCACGCCGGACATTGGCGTCCTGGTCGTTCAAGGCCCGCAGTGCCGCCGGCGCCGCCTCGGCAAAGCGCAATTCACGCAAGGCGCGGAACGCAGCGATGCGCACGCTGATATCGGCATGCCCGGTCCACGGCAGGATCACCCGCCCCGCCGCTTCACTCTTGAGCAGGCTCAAGCTCTGCGCGGCAGCGGCCTGCACCGCCAGCGCTGGATCGGTCAGGGCCTGGCACAGCGCCGCAACGACCGGCTCATCCTCCCAGGCTTCCAGCAAACGCGCCGCTTCGGCGCGCACTTCTTCGGTCGGGTCCTCGGTCAGTCGATCGACCAGCCACAGCAAGCCATCCGGCTCTTCGAGGTCGGCCAGTTCGATCAGGGCAATGCGCCGCACACCGGGGTCTTCATCGGTCAGGCGCGGTTGCAGGGCAAGGATGTCGTCGTTATCGGTTACATCGAATAGAGAGGTCATAGGGCAAATCGCGGCAGTCTGGTTTCAGGGGGAAGTCCGAGAGGGTTCAGGCGCGGTAATTGCCGACCCTCCTGGTGATGCAGCAACTCGAGGCAATGGCGCTTCAAGCGGGAAAACGCGTGGCTGGTCACCAGTTCGGTGGTGCGCGGCCGGGGAAAGTCCAGGCGCAGGTCCTCGATGATCCGACCGGGGCGCGAACTCATCACCAGCAGCCGGTCGGCGAGAAACAGCGCCTCGTCGATGTCGTGGGTGACGAAGACCACGGTGGTGCGAATCCGCGTCCAGATGTCCAGCAGCAACGCCTGCATGTTCAATCGGGTCAGGGCATCGAGGGCACCAAAGGGCTCATCCATCAGGAGCAGGCGCGGCCGGTTGATCAGCACCCGGGCAATCTCCACCCGTTGCTGCATGCCACCGGAAAGCTGATCCGGCCAGCGCTCGGCGAAGCCTTCAAGGCCGACCAGCGCGAGGATTTCATCCGCCGCCCGGTGCCGCTCGGCCTTGCCGATGCCGCGCATCTTCAGGCCGAACGCCACGTTGTCACGCACCGTGCGCCAGGGAAACAACGTGTGCTGCTGGAACACCATGCCGCGCTGCGGTGAAGGGGTCGACACGTCGGCGCCATCGACCTTGAGGCTGCCGGCACGGGGTTGCAGGTGACCGGCCAACGCGCCGAGCAAGGTGGATTTGCCGCAGCCGGACGGCCCGAGGATGCACACGAACTGCCCCGGTTCGATCTGGCAATCAAGGCCCTGCAGCGCTTCGAATGCCGCAGGCCCTTCGCCCAGGCTGATCGACAGACCGCGAATGTCGATACGCCCCTCAGGTGGTTGAAAGATGCTCATCAGGCTTTTCCTCGTGGTCGATGCCAAGGCGTGAACAGCCCACCAAGGCGTTTGATCAGCAGACTGCTGCCCATCCCCAGTACGCCGATCAGCAACATGCCGACCACGATGTCGGGGTAGTTCTGAATGGTGTAGGACTCCCAGGTGTAATAACCGATGCCGAACTGGCCGGAGATCATTTCCGCCGTCACCAGGCAGAACCACGACGTGCCCATGCCGATGGCCAGCCCGGTGATGATGCTCGGCGCAGCGCCCGGCACGATCACCTCCAGCAACATCGCCCGGCGCCCTGCCCCGAGGCTTTTGGCCGAAGCGATCAGGCGCGGGTCGACGCCTTCGACGCCGTGCACGGTGTTGAGCAGGATCGGGAACAAGGCGCCGGTGAAGGTGATGAACACCATCGACAGTTCCGACGAGGGGAACATCAGGATCGCCAGCGGAATCCAGGCCACGGCCGGGATCGGACGCAACACTTCGAGCGGTGGCAGCAACAGGTCCTCCGCCCATTTCGAACGGCCGATGGCCAGGCCCAGGCCGATGCCAATGACCAGCGCCGCGAGGTAACCGGCGAACACCCGGCTGAGGCTGCTGCCCAGGTGCTGGACCAGTTTGCCCGAGTCGCCCAGGCCCAGCGCCGCCTCGATGACCGACCCGGGCGTGGGCACATTGGCAAAGGTGACCAGGCCGAGGTTCCAATGGTGACTGGCGGCGAGCTGCCAGAACAGTACGCACAGCAACAGTGAGGCGGCTCGGGGGAGCCAGCGTAAACAGGATCGGGACACGATTGTTCCTCTCAACGTAGCCACATCCTGTGGGAGCGATCCTGCTCGCGATGGTGGGTCAGGCGACACCTGTCTGGCTGACACTCCATCGCGAGCAGGCACACTCCCACAGAGGTGGGTGGCCGTGGCGTTTGGCAGTTAGCGAACAGCCACCGCCTGGGTGGTGGCATCGGTGAAGTCGAACACCTTGCCGCCCTGGGCCGTGGCGTACTGCTGGGCCTGGCCCTTGAGCAGGAACGCGCTCAAGCGCCCTTTCGCATCACTGGCAAACCACGCCTGATCCGCCAGCAGCTTGATCCCGCTGTCGCTGGCCTGGGCATACACCGCACGGATGTTCCTGCCTTCCTGCTTGAGGCTGGCCAAGGCGTTGAACGCCGATTCCGCCGACGCGTACTGACGGACTTTCGGCTCGCCACGCACCCAGATTTCGGCCACATGCTTGAAGTCGGTGATGGGTTGGCCGCTTGCGGCATCCACTGCCTTGAGCGGGGTCTGGGCGTAGTTGGCCAATTGCGCGGTGTAATCGAGGTTCGAAGCCTTGAACGCGGCGCGGATATATTGGTCGTCGATGAAGGTATTCAGGTCCAGGCCCCGGTCGGCCTTCTTCAACAGCTTCAGGGTGTCGATCGCGGTGCCGACCGCCTGGCGGTATTCCGGCTTCCAGCTCAGGTCGCGGGTCTGCACGCCGAGCGGGCCGTGGAACAGGTAGTTGACCTCGGCATCGACGCCGGTGACCTTGGCGATCAACTCGCTGTATTTCTCCGGTTCATCGGCCAGCAGCTGGTTGGCTTCGATGCTGGCACGCAGGTAGGCGACGACGATTTCCGGGTACTTTTTCGCGTACGCCTGATCCACCAGCGCACCATGGAACGTCGGCGCGTTGGCCTGGGAACCGTCGAAGATCTTGCGGGCAAAACCACGGCTGGTGAAGAGTTCGGCGAAGGGGACGAAATCGGCGTGGGCGTCGATCTTGCCGGCCTGCAACGCCGAACCGGCGACTTCCGGCGCCTGGGCAATGATGTTCACGTCCTTGAGCGGGTCCCAGCCCTGGTCGGCCACGGCGCGCAACAACATGCCGTGGGCCGTCGAGGCGAACGGCACGGAAATGGTCTTGCCTTTCAACTCGGCCAGGGACTGCACGCTCGAAGCGCCCGGCACCACGATACCGTTGCCACTGCCCTTGATACTGCCCGACAGCACGTTGATGAACAGGCTGTGCTTGCCCGCCGTCTCGAAGGCGACGCCATTGAAGGAGCCGGGGAAGTCGGCCATGGCACCAAAGTCGAGTTTGCCGGCGACCATCTCGTTGGTCAGCGGCGCACCACTGGTGAAGTTCTTCCACTCCACCTCGTACTTGGCGTCCTTGTACTGGCCGTCATGGGGCAGGTATTTGTCCAGCAGGCCGAGTTCGCGGATCAACAGACCGCCGGCGGCGCAGTTGATCGTCGTGTCCTGGGTGCCGATGGCAATGCGGATGGTTTCGGCCGAAGCCGACAGGGTGAACGAAGCCAGTACCAGACCGGCGAATGCTGCACGCAATAACATGGGTGTGTCCCCTCGAATCATTTTAGGTGTTCGTCTCCGCCACGATCAGGGCGTGGTGGGAAACGAGGGGTGTCTTGAAGCAAGCGTCCGGGGTGACCGGATGGCGTTTTGGGGTGTTTGTGCGGTACTCGGAGCGAGCCTGCTCGCGATAAAGCCGGTACGGTCACCGCAGTAAATAAGGAATGTCGACTTTCACCGCCCCCGTCGGGCAGTCCTTTTCACACGGCATGCAATACCAGCACTCATCGAACGCCATGTAGGCCTTCTGCGTGGCCGGATTGATCGCCAGAAGATCCATCGGGCAGACGTCGACGCACACCGTGCAGCCCTTGTGGGCGATGCACAGGTCTTCATCGACCGTCACCGGCGCGTTGGAGCGAAAGAAGATTTCCTGCGGTTGATAGGCCATTGTACGGTCTCTCTTGTTAGGGGCTCAGGCCGCAAAGGCACCGACGCGCAGCCGGTCATAGGCCTGCATTTCCTCGGCATCCAGCGGAATGATGTAGGGCTCGACGGCTTTCTTGAAACTGCTCATCTGGCCGTTTTCATCCTTTTTCAGATGGCAATGACAGAACCAGTCGCTGTCGTTGCGCTGCGGGTGATCGACCCGATAGTGGTAAAGCCCCCAGCGACTCTCAGCGCGGAACAACGAGGCGCGGGCAGCCATTTCCGCGCAGTCGCGGATCATGCTGACTTCCATGGCGCGCATCAGTTCGTGGGGGTTGTGCGCCTTGATCTGGTCGAGGTCGCGCTGGATATCGCTGAAGCGTTGCAGGCCGATCTGCATCTTTTTGGTCACTTTCGGCGGTTGCAGATAGTCGTTCACGAAGCGGCGCAACTTGTATTCGACCTGGGCCGGCGGCAAGCCATGCTCACGATCCAGCGGGGCATAGACCCTTTGCTTTTCCGCCTCGACCTGCCCGGCATCCACCGCAGAAAACTCACGCCCGGCCACGAAGTCCGCAGCGTTGCTGCCGGCAAACCAGCCGTAGGTGAACGCCCCCAGCATGTAGTTGTGCGGCACGGCGGCCATGTCCCCCGCCGAGTACAACCCCTTGACCGAGGTTTCCGCCTTCTCGTTGACCCACACCCCGGACGCCGAATGCCCGCTGCAAAAGCCGATTTCGGAAATGTGCATCTCGACCATCTGCGTGCGGTAATCGGTGCCGCGATTGGCGTGGAACTGGCCGCGACTCGGGCGTTCGTTGCTGTGCAGGATCTCCTCGATGTTCTGGATGGTTTCCTCGGCCAGGTGATCGAGCTTGAGGAACACCGGGCCGTTGCCGCTTTCGAGTTCCTGGTGGAACTCCCACATCATCTGGCCGCTCCAGTAGTCACATTCGATGAAACGCTCACCCTTGTTGTTGGCCGTGTAGCCACCCAGCGGACCGGTGACGTAGGCGCAGGCCGGGCCGTTGTAATCCTTGATCAGCGGGTTGATCTGGAAGCATTCCAGGTTCGCCAGTTCCGCTCCGGCGTGATAGGCCATGGCGTAGCCGTCGCCGGCGTTGGTCGGGTTTTCGTAGGTGCCCATCAGGTAGCCCGAGGACGGCAGGCCCAGGCGCCCGGCGGCGCCACAGGCGAGAATCACCGCCTTGGCTTTGATCACGTGGAAATCGGCGGTGCGGCAATCGAAGCCCATCACGCCATTGACCGTGCCCTCCTCGTCCTTGAGCAGACGGGTGCAGACCACGCGGTTGGTGATACTGACCCGCGCCCGTTTCAACTGGCGGTACAGGACTTTCTTGATGTCGTGCCCCTCCGGCATCGGCAACACATAGGCGCCCATGTGGTGGACCTTCTTCACGGCGTAGTCGCCGGTCTCGTCCTTCTCGAACTTCACCCCCCAGCGGTCCAGTTGCTCGATCGTCTCGAAACTGTGGCTCGCATAGGCGTACACCGCTGCCTGATTGACGATGCCGTCGTTGGCGATGGTGATTTCCTTGGTGTACTGCTCAGGCGTCGAGTGGCCGGGAATGATCGCGTTGTTCAGGCCGTCCATGCCCATGCTGATCGCGCCGCTGCGCTTGACGTTGGCCTTGTCGATCAACAGCACGCGCAAATCGCGGTTGCGCTCCTTGGCCTTGATCGCCGCCATGGGGCCGGCGGTGCCACCGCCGATCACAACGATGTCGTATTCCTGTTCCAGGTTTTGTCTCATGCCTGATCCCCTTTCTGTCGGTCGATGCGCAGGCGGTACTGGAACGCATCGCCACGGTAGTAAAGGTGTTCGAAGTCCAGGGGCTGGCCGCTGGCGTCATGGGTCAGACGCTCGATGCGCATGATCGGCGAGCCCGCCTCGACGCTTAGCGCCTGGGTCAGGTCGCTGTCGGCCAGCACGGCATCGATTGCCAGGTCGGCATGACCGAGGGCCAGGCCGCAGTCGTTTTCCAGAATCAGGAAGATGTCGCGGGTGACCAGGTCGGCCTTCTCCAGCCGCTCGCCAATGGCTTTGGGCAGGTAGGTGATTTCCAGCGAGATCGGCTCACGGTTGATCAACCGCACCCGCTTGATCTGCGCCACGGTCTCGCCTTCGGCCACCTGCAGGCGCTCGGCCACCAGCTTGTCGGCGGCGATGAACTTGAAACTGCGCAGGCGGTTGATCACCTCGTAGCCACGACCGGTCATGGACTCGGCGAGGCCTTGCAGGGTGCTGACGTTCTGGAAGGTTTTCGGCTTGGCGACGAACGTGCCCTTGCCGTGGATCTTGAAGATCAGCCCTTCTTTTTGCAGGTCACCCAACGCCTGGCGCACGGTGATGCGGCTGACCTTGAACAAGGCGCCAAGCTCGCTTTCGGACGGCATCTGGCTGTCCTGCGGGTATTCGCCATCGAGGATGCGTGCGCGCAGCACGTCCCGCAGTTGGGTGTGCAGCGGGACGCTGCTCAGGGATAGAACGTTATCGGACATGGCTGATCACTTGTTATAACGAGTTATGACGTGATCTTAGAGTTCTAACCGAAGCGTTGAGAAATACTGTTTGAGAATAAGGTTAGAGCCGCCGCGCACATCCTGCGGGCGCGAGCCTGCTCGCGATGGACATACGAGCGCCGATGGGTGTCAGGCGCTCCGCGTCATCGCGAGCAGGCTCGCGCCTACAGGTGCTGGCCGTGCATCAATTGATGCGCAACGCACGCAGGTCGAGGTGACCGTCCTTGAGCGGCGGGCACCAGTAGTAGCCACCGGTGATCGGCCGGCTGATGCGATACAAGCCGTCGGTGATGCCGTCTTCCAGGCCGCTCATGCGCCGCAGTTGCGCTTCGAAGGCATCGAGGGAAAAGCCGAACGCCAGGAACATCAGGCCCGCACGATCGCCTTCGATCCATGGCATCGAGCGGCGTACGATAAAGGCTTCGGGGGCGAAGCTTTCCTGGGCGGTGCGCTTGACGTGGGCGGAAATTGGCGCGTCGTCAATCTCTTCGTTATCGATCAGGCGACGGCCCATGATGTCGTCCTTTTCATTGGCCGCCAGGGCATGGAAGCCCTTGAGGTCGTGCTGCCACTGCTGGATGGCGGCAAAGCTGCCACCGACCAGACCTTCACCGCCCTCATTCGCCAGCGCCGCAGCCACCGCCGCTTCGTCGTGGGGGTTTTCAGTGCCATCTTCGTAGCCGGTCAGGTCGTGGCCGGTCAGGTGGCGGAAGGTTTCGTTCATCTGCACCAGGCGCAGCGCGGGCGCCAGCGCGGCTTCGATGGCGCTGCTGCGGTTGAGCAGCTCGCCACGGTCGACACCGTGCAACCAGCACCACAGCGCATGCTGGGTCGAGGGGTTGTCGACGCCAACGCCGGTCAGCGCCGGAAAAGGCCGCAGGCCTTCGATCTGCCCGCTCAGCGCCTTGACCAGGGACTCACCGAAACCGACCACTGCCGACTTGCCGTCCACCAGTCCCATCAGCCTGTCGAGCGCGGCCGGCAGTGCATCGACCGACGCCAGCGCAAAGAACATGTGACGGGCCTGAAGTGGCACGGGGGTGGCGAGAATGCCCGGCTGGTAGTAGCTCATATCAACTCCTTAAGAAAGAGCGCGAAGTTTACCCGCAGCGTTGGCGGTTGTGGGCGATCAAGGCAAAAGATCGAGGGAACATGAAATCGGCGCTTAAAAAGTCGGACCAATAAGGCGTATAACCTCTGAAGTGAATTTGAACGGCAAGCCGCCAGCACATGACTGGGCTCACATGGAGTAGCAACATGACCACAGCACATATCCTTGGCACTCTGTTTCCAGACTCCAGCGACATCCCGGAAAAGTATCGCCTCGATGGCCCGACCGAGCAGCGCGAATACCTGGTCGATGGCCAGTTGAAAACCTGGTCGGGCGCCCTCGCCCAGGTCCGCAGCCCGGTGTACCTGACGGGCGAAAACGGCGATGAACAAGTGATTCTCGGCAGCACCCCGCTGCTCGATGCCGACACCGCACTGACCGCCCTCGACGCCGCCGTGCGCGCCTATGACCGTGGCCAGGGCCTGTGGCCGACCATGCGCGTGGCCGAGCGCATCCAGCATGTCGAGAGCTTCCTCGCCCGCATGCGTGAACAGCGTGAGGCCGTGGTCAAGTTGCTGATGTGGGAAATCGGCAAGAACCTCAAGGACTCGGAAAAGGAATTCGACCGTACCTGCGATTACATCGTCGACACCATCAACGCGCTCAAGGAGCTCGATCGCCGCTCCAGCCGCTTCGAACTGGAGCAGGACACGCTGGGCCAGATCCGTCGCGTGCCGCTGGGCGTGGCGTTGTGCATGGGCCCCTACAATTACCCGCTGAACGAAACCTTCACCACACTCATTCCGGCGCTGATCATGGGCAACACGGTGGTGTTCAAACCGGCCAAGCTGGGCGTACTGCTGATTCGCCCGCTGCTGGAAGCGTTCCGCGACAGCTTCCCGGCCGGGGTGATCAACGTGATCTACGGCAGCGGCCGCGAGACCGTCAGTGCACTGATGGCCAGCGGCAAGATCGACATCTTCGCGTTCATCGGCACCAACAAGGCCGCCAGCGACCTGAAAAAACTCCACCCCAAGCCGCACCGCCTGCGCGCCGCGCTGGGGCTGGATGCGAAGAATCCCGGCATCGTTCTGCCCGAGGTGGACCTGGACAATGCGGTGAACGAGGCCGTCACCGGTTCGTTGTCGTTCAATGGCCAACGCTGCACCGCGCTGAAAATCCTCTTCGTTCACGAGGACGTGGTCGAAGCCTTCATCGACAAGTTCAACGCCAAGCTCGCGACCCTCAAGCCCGGCATGCCCTGGGAAAACGGCGTGGCCCTGACACCGTTGCCGGAGTCGGGCAAGGTCGACTACCTGCATTCGCTGGTCGCCGATGCCGTCGCCAAAGGCGCCCGCGTGGTAAACCCCAACGGCGGTGAAGCCCGCGCTTCGTTCTTCTATCCGGCGGTGCTGTACCCGGTGACCCCGCAAATGCGCGTCTACCAGGAGGAGCAGTTCGGCCCGGTGGTGCCGATCGTGCCGTACAAGCATCTGGACACGGTGATCGACTACGTCCTGGAATCGGACTTCGGCCAGCAATTGAGTATCTTCGGCACCAACCCGGTGGCGGTCGGCCGGCTGGTGGACACCTTCGCCAATCAGGTCGGGCGGATCAACCTCAACGCCCAGTGCCAGCGCGGGCCGGACACCTACCCGTTCAACGGCCGCAAGAACTCGGCCGAAGGTACGTTGTCGGTGCATGATGCGCTGCGGGTGTTTTCGATCCGTACGCTGGTCGCGACCAAGTTCCAGGAGAACAACAAGGAACTGATCAGCGAGATCATCAGCGGGCGCAACTCGAGCTTCCTGACCACCGATTACATTTTCTGAGGAGCACCCGTCTGAGTACGTTCAAAAGCCAACGACTGCCATCCCTGGTGCGTCGCGTACTGCGTCCCTTGCTGGACCCGTACCGACGCTACCGTCATGCCAAATTGATCCACGCGGTGCGCGTGTCGCTGGGGTTGCTGGCGACCATCCTGCTGACCACCGGCATCAACCTGCCCCACGGCGAGTGGGCGTCGGTGACGATGCTGGTGGTGATCGGCGGTTTGCAACATCACGGCAACATCGGCAAGAAAGCCGCCGAGCGCGCCATCGGCACCTTGCTCGGCGCTTCGATCGGTCTGCTGCTGGTGGTGCAACAGGCCTGGCTCGGCCTGCCGTGGCTGACCTATTTCGCGATGGCCGTGATCTGCGGGTTCTTCTCCTACCACGCCATAGGCAAAGGCGGATACACCGCACTGCTGGCCGGCATCACTGTCTTCATCGTCGCCGGGCACGGTGACAACCCGGTCTCGGACGGGTTGTGGCGCGGTGTGGACATCCTGATCGGGATTGGGCTGGCGTTGGCTTTCTCCTTCGCCCTGCCCCTGTATGCGGTTTATTCCTGGCGTTACAACCTGGCCGATGCGCTGCGTGATTGCGCGGCCATTTACGGGCGGATCATCAGTGGCCAACCGGTCACCGACGACGAGCACGTGAAGCTGATCAATCGCCTGAACGTGGTGATGGTGCAATTGCGCTCGCTGATGCCCTCGGTGTCCAAGGAAGTGAAGATCTCCATGACCGAACTCGACGCGATCCAGCGTCATTTGCGCATGTGCGTGAGCACCCTGGAGATCCTTGCCAACACCCGACCCGATGCCAACGATCCCGACGCCATGGCTCACCTGCAATCGGCCTTGAAAGCCGAGCACCGGTTGATCCGCGTGCAACTGGTGGGCATGGCGCGGGCGCTGAAGTCCGGGGCGTTCCAGCGCCTGACCCGGTCCATTGAACCGCCCGTGGAATCGAGCCTGGATGAACCGGTCTATCACCCGCTCGACGGCTATCGATTATTGATCCGGCAGTTGGCCAATAACATCGGCGAGATGCGCCAGCGCCTGGCCAAGACTGCGCCGCGCTGGAGCATTTGATCAGGGTGCGACGGTCCGCCGGAACTTCAGGCTCCAACCTTGCTGCATGCCGGCGGCGGCCAGCAGAATCGCCGCGACCCCCACCCATTGCAGCACCTCCAGGCGATGGCCGAAGGCAAACCAGTCGACGAAAATCGCCGCAATCGGGTAGATGAACGACAACGCACCGGTCAGCGCGGTCGGCAATTTCTGAATCGCGCCGTACAGCAACACATACATCACACCGGTGTGAACGATGCCCAGGGTCACCAGGCTGGCCCAGGCACCCGGCGCTTGCGGCAACGTTGAAAAATGCGCAAAGGGTGCGAGCAGCAACACGCCGGTGCTGACCTGGATCAGCGCGATCAGGTGCGGCGGCGTGCCGGTCAGCCGTTTGATGATCAGCGCCGCAATCGCATACAGGAACGCCGCGCCCAGCGCCAGCAAGATGCCCAGCAGATAGTCATTGCCGGCTTCGCCCTGCTCGCCGTGGGCACTGACGATCGCCAGCATCCCGAGAAACGAAATGCCCAACCAGAACAGTTTCTGCAGGGTGATTTTTTCGTTGAGAAACAGCGCCGCCAAGCCGACCAGCATGAACGGCTGGACGTTGTACACCGCCGTGCCGATGGCAATCGAGGCGCGCGAGTAGGAGGCGAACAACAGCACCCAGTTACCGACAATCGCCACGCCGCTGAGCACTGCCAGCAGGAAGGTGGTGCGGGTCAGAATGCCCGGGCGCAGGAAACCGAACGCCGCGCAGATCAGCAACAACGTGCCGGCGCCGAACACGCAGCGCCAGAACACCACATCCAGCACCGGTTGACCGGACACCAGCACGAACCAGCCGATGGTCCCGGAAATCAGCATGGCGGCGGTCATTTCAAATGATCCGCGACGTAGGGTTTTGTCCATCATCAGACTCCTGTGTTTGAGCGCAAATTATGACAATCCGTGCCAGGGCTTCTCCAGCGCAAAAAGCAGGCTAAAATTGGCATCTGCCTTTTTTATCAAGGCAGTTTCGCCAAATTGCCTAACGGGGGTTCCGCCATGACCGACGATATCGACCAAGTGCTGATTACCGCGCTGATGGAGGACTCACGACGCTCGCTCAAGGCCCTGGCGAACCTCAGTGGCCTTTCTTCACCCAGCGTCGCCGAGCGTTTGCGCCGCCTCGAAGAGCGTGGCGTGCTCAAGGGCTACACCGTCGAAATCGACCCCAAGTGCTTTGGCTATCAACTCCAGGCCATCGTGCGGATCCGCCCGCTGCCGGGGCAGTTGCATGAAGTGGAGCGGCAGATCCAGGCGATTCCCGAGTTCACCGAATGCGACAAGGTCACCGGCGATGACTGCTTCATCGCCCGCCTGCATGTGCGCTCAATGGAACAGCTGGACACCCTGCTCGACCGCCTCAACAGCCACGCCGAAACCAACACCGCCATCGTCAAGAAAACCCCGGTCAAACGTCGCCTGCCCCCCATGGCCTGAGCCCTTGCACAAATCCCGGGCAATAAAAAACCCGCCGAAGCGGGTTTTTCATTGAAGGCTGAGATCAGTCGTCGCGGCCCATGATGCCGAAGATCTGCAACAGGCTGATGAACAGGTTGTAGATCGATACATACAGGCTGATGGTCGCCATGATGTAGTTACGTTCGCCGCCGTGAATGATGGCGCTGGTCTGGAACAGGATGCAGGCCGAGGAGAACAGCACGAAACCTGCGCTGATCGCCAGTTGCAGGCCGCTGATCTGGAAGAAGAAGCCCGCCACCACCGCAGCCAGCAACACGAAGAAGCCTGCAGTGATGAAGCCACTGAGGAAACTCATGTCCTTGCGGCTGATCAGCACGTAGGCCGACAGGCCACCGAACACCAGCGCCGTCATCGCGAACGCCGAACTGACGACTTCAGCACCGCCCTGCATGCCCAGGTAACGGTTGAGGATCGGGCCGAGAATGAAACCCATGAAGCCGGTCAGGGCAAACGCCGACACCAGGCCCCACGCGGAATCACGGAGTTTGTTGGTCAGGAAGAAAAGGCCGTAGAAACCGATCAGCACCACGAAAATGTTCGGGTAGCCGACACGCATCTGCTGGGCGACAAACGCCATCACGCCGCTGAATGCGAGGGTCAGCGCCAGTAGGCCGTACGTGTTGCGCAGGACGCGGCTAACCTCTAGCTGCTCAGCCTGCACGCTGTTATTCACTGCGTAATCCTGTTCGCGCATGGCGACACTCCTGTTGGTTTGAAACGTTCAGTCGCAAAGATCATAACAGACGCTCTGTAACAAGCTATGGGGAGAGTTTGACAGTGTGTTTCATTCAGGTATTATGGCGCCCGCAACGCAAACGGAGGTGTGGCCGAGTGGTTTAAGGCAACGGTCTTGAAAACCGTCGACTGTAACAGGTCCATGAGTTCGAATCCCATCGCCTCCGCCATCTTTATACGACAAAGCCCTGATTATTCAGGGCTTTGTCGTTTCTGGGGTTTGGAGTGTGTCGACCCGCTCAATGCATGGCATTCCACTCGTGCCGTTCTGTGTTGCTCTGCTAGGGTGGCGACCATTCAGGCGCAAGGAAGCAAAGAAAATGGAAGTGCGGAACTCGCTAGTGATGGCCCTTCTGGCATCGATAACCCATCAGGCCGTGGCAGCCGAAAATAACAACCCTTTCGAGGCCGCGTTGATGATCACCACCATTGTACCGTCGGTGATCGTATCGGGTGCCACGGCGCTCACCTCGGAAATTCCAGACAAACTCAAGTCCGCCAAAAGCGATGCCCTGGCATTCATCGGCTCAGAGGGCGAGATCCGTGGAGCGGAGTTCGAGCAGGCCTCCCGGTACTACCGCGCGACCTATCGCCCGCCCCTGATGTCAGATCATCAACTGGCCCTGGCGATCGCCACTTCGCGCTGAGCCTTCGGGCCTTTACTCTGCCACGGCAGCTTGCCGCTCGGGACGTCACCGACTTCGAGCGCCGCGAAACTCGCTGGGTGTTACGCCCACTTCGCGACGAAACACCTGGGAGAAATGACTGGGACTCGAATAGCCGACCTCCAACCCGACTTCGATGACGCTGCGGCCGGTTTCGAGCAACAGTTGCCGTGCGCGCGCCATGCGCAGGCGGATGAAATACTGGGACGGCGACAGCCCCGTCGCGCGCTTGAACATACGGCTGAAATGGTACTCGCTGAGTTCGGCAAGCCCTGCCAGCCTGGCCAGGCTGAACTCATCGCCCAGCTCCGCGCTCATTGCATCGATGACCTTGCGCAGCTTGTACGCCTGTAACGCGTTGACCCGGCGCCCTGCTTGAATGTCCGCCAGATAGGTGCGCACGAGATGCACGGCCAGCGCCTGTGCCAGCGATCGGGCGAAAAGGCTGCTGGGTGAGCGTTCTTCAACCCATTCCACGCGCAACTGCTCCATGACAAACGCGACTCGCTCATCCCGAGCACCTGAGACATCGCGCAAATGCACTGCCCCGGCGTGATGCCCCAGCAGTTCCCTCGACGCCTGCTCGATCAGTGGCAAGCCCAGGTAAAGGTGCATGACGTCGAAGGTCTCGCCCCCCTGAGTCTGCCAGCGCATTTCATAGGGCTCATCGGTACTGGTCAGGAAGAAGTCGCCTGCCATGACATCTGCCGCTTCCCATTCCCCACCCAGAGCGCGCTCCTCGACTTTCGCCGCCCCTGCCAGGACCAGTACGAGCAGCGGCTCCACCACTGCAGGTACCAGGATCGGATCAATGACGCTGCGATGGGTAAACAGCTGAATCACGATGTCCTTGAGTTCCGGATGCGGCGGTACAGCCTGCGGCTCGCCTGGCAGGTACTCACCCATCGACTCGGCGGTGATGCGCAAGCCTGCACAGGAGGTCGAAACTCGCTCCAAAGGCTTGAACCTGTTACTTGCCATGAACGTATCCTTTTCCGTATTCGGTTGTGCAAAGCCAGACAGGCTTCAACGTCTCCAGGCGCCCGGGCGACGCTTGTGCGAAATGGTTGGATGGATGATATCGGGCTTTTCTCGTCGTTGAACGAAGCGTCAAACACTCCTCCTGCCACATGCGACGCAAAACTCCGACAGTTCAGGCAAGCCTCCGAAAGCCACCTCCCCCGTGTTGCGAGACAGTCAACCTGTCGCCGGCAACAGCGCCTTGCGGGCGCCGGCCGGCCTATCCCTGACGGGATCCAACACTGGAGAACATCATGACCGATATCAAGAACAGCACGCCAAACGAAGTCGCCGGTAAAGTCGCCCTGGTCACGGGCGCAGCCAGTGGCATTGGCAGGGCGATCGCGCTTTTGCTGCACGCCCGCGGCGCCAAGGTCGTCGCCGAAGATCTGAACCCTGCGGTCGAGGAACTGGCTCGCCCAGGCCTGGTGCCACTGGTCGCCGACATCACCCAGGACGGTGCCGCGGAGCGCGCGGTCGCGTTGGCCGTGGAGCAGTTCGGTCGACTGGACATCCTGGTCAATAACGCCGGCATCATCATTAACAAGCTGGTCATCGACATGATCCGCGAGGACTGGGAGCGCATACAAGCGGTCAATGCCACGGCGGCTTTCCTGCACAGCCGCGAAGCGATCAAGGCGATGATGCCGAACAAATCCGGCTCGATCGTCAACATCGCGTCCTACGCCTCCTACTTCGCCTTTCCTACCATCGCAGCCTACACCGCCTCCAAGGGTGCGCTTGCCCAACTGACGCGCACCCTGGCGCTCGAAGTCATCGCCCATGGCATTCGTGTCAATGCCGTCGGCGTGGGGGATGTGGTCACCAACATCCTCAATGACGTGGTCGATGATGGCCCTGCATTTCTGGCCAAACACGGCGAAGCCGCGCCTATCGGCCGCGCAGCGCAACCGGAGGAAATCGCCGAAGTGGTCGCCTTCATCGCCTCGGATCGGGCCAGTTTCCTGGTGGGTTCAGTCGTCATGGCCGACGGCGGCATGACCGTCACGGCGGGCTGAGCAGCACAGGCAGATCTGCCCGCTATGAACGGATGGGCAACTACATCCAGTACTGGGGCGACAGCAGCTTCACCGCCGATGGGCACTTTCATGACGATGCGCTCTATCGCGCCGGCATGATTCCGAATGCCGACCGGCGTGACAAGCTCACTGAAGCATTCGCGCCTTAATCAAAGGCACCGTTGAGCACTTCGTAAATGAGGCCGGTAGCAATTGCGACCAGGATCAAATCGGTGCCCGCTTGCTGCCATTCGTAGCCGTCGTAATGAGGAAGCCTGCCCAGCAACCGGCCATCCAGCTTCTTGGCAATCCCCGGCGGCAGCGGCTTTCCTCGGGCAAGGTTCTTCTGTATTCCGGGTGGCAGCGAAGGACCGGGGCTCCAGTAATCCTTATAGCCATTGAGCACACCCAGGACGCCACCCCGATCGATGACCGGCGCACGGTCCCAATCGCCCGCGTTGGCGCCCTTGCCTTTGCCACCCTGATTGCCGTGCGCCTGACTGTTCTGGGCACCGCCCTTGCCGTTTCCTTGCCCTTTGCCATTGCCCGGATCGGCCCATGCCGTCACAAAGCCCAAGGCGACTGCCAGACAGGTAACAGAGACTACGAGAAAGCGAGCGCTAGACATTGAACGTCCTCTTGAAAAGGGAGTGCTTCCTGCAATGTAGACGTTATTGCTGACCCAGGGTGCGGCCTACGCCCGAGACTTCGACCGACACGCCTGGGCCGCGCACTAACTGACGCAATTGAGCAAAGCCCCTGGTTGATGACGTCGTGAAGGTATTGGAGCCATCACCGGCCCTAACAAAAGCCGCCCCTGCGCCCCACCCTGTGGCATTCGGTAACGAATCGCGCCCCTTCAGTGCACTCGACGCCTGAAAAACCGCATTACCACAACAAAAAACCATCAATCGAGCGCCAAAACCAATAGTTGGCACGATTTTAGGTTAACTACAAATACAGGATTGTTGAACAATCATGCTCACTTCAACTGCGTTGAGAAACCGAGGATACGAACATGCAAAAAGGTCTGATGGGCAAAAATACCCGTTTCGCATTGGCAATCGCCCTGTCTTGCGTGGCGCCGCTGCTGTCGGCGGCAGAGAGCAAGGGCACGCTCAAGCCCGGAGAGCTGTCGATCGGTTCCGACCTGACCTATCCGCCCTACACCTATCTGGAGCAAAAGCAGCCCAGCGGCTTTGATCCCGAGTTCATGCAGTTGATGGGCAAGCAATTGGGGCTGGAGCCGCGCTTCCTCGACACCCGCTTTGCCAACCTGATCCTGGGCGTCAATGCCCAGCGCTTCGACGTGGTCGCCTCGGCGCTGTATGTCACCCCGGAGCGCGCCAAGCAGGTGGATTTCATCAGTTACCTGAAGACCGGCTCCTCGCTGATGGTGCTCAGCGCCAGCGACTTCCGCCCGCAGCGCCCGGAAGACCTTTGCGGCAAGCGCGTGGGCTCGATCAAGGGCGCTTCCTGGGTGCCCAAGCTCAACAAGGTTTCCGCCGAGTATTGCGTTGCCTCCGGCAAGCCGGCGATCCAGTCCCGCGAGTTCCCGACTTCCCCCGAGGCCGCTCAAGCGCTGCTGGCCAAGGCCGTGGATGTGCAGATGGAAGACCCCGCCGTCGCCAAGATCATCGTGGAAAAACTGCAGGGCAAAACCGTGATCAGCTCCAGCGAGTTGATCTACCCGGTGGTCATCGGGCTGGCGGTGCGCAAGGGCAACCAGGCGCTGCTGGATGAACTGAACTCGGCGCTTGCGCAGATCAAACAGGACGGCAGCTATGGCGAACTGCTGGCCCGCTACAACCTGGACGAGCCCAATGCCGGGGAAATCAATGCGGCGCTGGGCACCACCACCCCCTGAATACCGGCGCCGAGCGCATCCAGTAGCGGATTTACCGATTCTTTCCGGCGTGCGGAAAAATCACAGCAACGCGGAGTAAGTACATGCAATTCGATTGGTATTACACCCTGGGCCTGTTGTGGAACGGCGATTTCTGGCGGGCCGTGGCAACCGTGGTCGAACTGAGCCTGGAAACCTGGCTGCTGGGCATCGTCCTGGGCTTTTTCCTGGCCCTGGCGCGACAGTCGCAGCGGCGTTTGCTGCGGGATGCGGCCGGCCTCTATATCTGGTTTTTCCGTAGCCTGCCGCTGCTGGTGCTGCTGATCTTCGTCTACAACCTGCCCCAGGTGTTTCCGTCGACCAGTACGCTGCTGTCCAATCCCTATTCGGCCGGCCTGATTGCCCTGGTGCTCAGTGAAGCGGCGTACATCGCCGAGATTCATCGCGGCGGCCTGCTGGCGGTGGCCAAGGGTCAACTGGAAGCGGGCAAGGCCCTGGGCATCCGCTATCGCGGCGCGCAGCGGTTGATCGTGGTGCCCCAGGCGCTGCGGGTGGCCCTGCCGACGCTGGCCAACGAGTACATCACCATCGTCAAACTGACCTCGCTGGTCTCGGTGATCTCGCTGTCGGAAATCCTCCTGGTCGGCCAGCAGCTCTACACCCAGAACTTCCTGGTCATGGAGACCATGTTCGCGGTGGCCTTCTATTATGTGTTTATCGTCACCGTGTTCAGCCGCCTGTTGCGCCTGCTGGAAAACCACCTGGACGTGACCCGGCGCCAACCGAAGCGCGTCGCCCCGGTCGAACTCGGACAGGTAGCGACCCGTCGTGCCGCCGGCCAATCCGAGCCGGGCGAGTTTGCCCTGCAGGCGCGGGGCGTGCGCAAGGCCTACGGCGAGCTGGAAGTGCTCAAGGGTGTCGAGCTGAATGTCCGCTGGGGCGAAGTTGTGTCGATCATCGGTCCATCGGGCTCGGGCAAAACCACGCTGATCCGCACCATGAATGGCCTGGAAAGCCTGGATCACGGCGAAATCACCCTGCAAGGCCAACCGTTCCTGCGCGGCACGAAATCGCCAGAGGGTGCGTTGGGCAACAAGGTGCATATGCAGGGCATCGTGCACGTCGGGATGGTCTTCCAGGGCTTCAATCTGTTCCCGCACAAGACCGCCCTGGAAAACGTCATGCTCGCCCCGGTCTATCACGCCCATGGCGATGGCGAAGAGCTGCGCCTGTTGAGCCTGGCCCTGCTGCGCAAGGTCGGCATGCTTGAACATGCCGGCAAATACCCGCACCAGCTTTCCGGCGGTCAACAGCAGCGCGTGGCGATTGCCCGGGCGCTGGCAATGCGCCCTTCGGTGATGCTGTTCGACGAGCCGACCTCGGCTCTGGACCCGGAACTGGTCGGCGACGTACTGGCGGTGATCGAGGAGCTGGCCCGCGAAGGCATGACCATGGTGATCGTCACCCACGAAATGAACTTCGCCTTCAAGCTCTCCGATCGGGTGGTGTTCATGGAAGGCGGCGAGATTATCCAGAACGCCGCGCCGCGTGAAATGCTGGAGCAGCGCAGCGAGCGCATGACCAAGTTCCTCAAAGACGTACAACTGGCGTGAGCCGAGGGGACAAAACGGTGATTCAACCCAAGGAAAAAAGCCTGTCGCTGTCGGATCAGGTCGCCATCGAGCTGCGTGAAGACATCATCAACGGCCGCCTCTTGCCAGGCACGCCGCTGGTGGAAAGCGATCTGGTCAATGCCTACAACGCCTCGCGCAATACCGTGCGCGAAGCGTTGCACCAACTGGGTCGGGAAGGCCTGACCAGCTACGTGCGCAACAAGGGCGTGATGGTGCGCCGCATGGGCATCGACGACGTGCGCGACATCTTCAAGGTCCGTCGCACCCTCGAATTGCAGGCCATCGTCGCGAGCAAGCCGCTGCGCGAATACCAGTCCGACCTGATGCTGGAGGCCATCGAGGCGGCGCAACTGGCCCAGGACCGCGAGAATTGGCAAGCCTTCGGCACCCACAGCCTGCGCTTTCACCAACATATCGTGGGCCTGATGCGCAGCCCGCTCTTCGATGAATTCTTCACCCATGTCGCGGCCCAGATGCGCCTGGTGTTTTCCAGTGCGCCCAGCGAGGAAGCCTTCCAGAAACCCTGGCTCGAACGTGACCGGCATATTCACGACCTGCTGGGCGAAGGCCGCAAGAAAGAAGCCGAGGAAGCCATGAGCAGCTACCTCAACGACTCCGAACTCGTGCTGCTGGACATTCTGAGCAGCATCCCAAAACACTGAAAGAGAGGACACCCCATGTACAAGGATTATCCAGCGGCCTACCAGGTCAGCAAGGGCGCGGCACTGCAAGTCGACAAGGCCTTCTATGATCGCGTGCGCGAGTCCAGGGACAACCGCACCCTGGTCGAGCAGTTCGAAGTGCCGATCCGTACCGGTCGCGCCTGGAAGGTGCCGGCCGGCCATGTCTTTCGCGTCACCACCCCGGTCGGTCCGCAGGTTGGCGACTTCAACGTGTGGAGCGCCAACGACCCTCGCGAACGCATGTGGGCGGCCCGAACCCGCCAGCTGCAAGGCGCCCACGTCAGCACCTACGATCGCCTGTGGTCCAACCTGCCCTTCCTGCGGCCGATGGTCACCATCACCGATGACAGCCTGGCCCACTATGGCATCGACGAACACGGCGGTCGCCTGCATGACTTGCTCGGCACCCGCTGCGACCCTTATGTGAACAAGATGCTCACCGGCGAAGACTTTCACCACCACTGCCATTCGAACCTGACCCGCGCCGTGTTGCCCCACGGCCTGACCGAGTTCGACGTGCATGACGTGCTGAACATCTTCCAGTGCACCGGCCTCAATCACGACGACATGTACTTCATGAAGGCGTGCCCGGCGAAACAGGGCGACTACCTGGAGTTCTTCGCCGAAATCGATCTGCTGTGCGCGCTCTCGACCTGCCCGGGTGGCGACCTGTCACTGCCGATGTGGGGCCCGGATGCCGAGGATCCGCTGAAGGTCTGCCGCCCACTGGGCGTGGAAATCTACCGCCTCGACGCGTCACTGCTCGAAGGCTGGAAACAACCCGAGCGCGCCGCCTACAACGGCAACCACGGCCTGCTGATTCCAAAAGCCGAGTGGGAAAAGTAACGACAGGTTAAATTGACACTCGGGGCGCCCACCGGCCCCCGGGTATCTCGCAGCCTGGCTGCACAACCCAGGCAGGAGTCAAACACCATGAACACACCTTTACTGAACTGCGATATCGGCGAAAGCTTCGGCGCCTGGACCACCGGCCGCGACGCCGACATCATGCCCTTTATCGATTGCGCCAACATTGCCTGCGGCTTCCACGCCTCGGACCCCGGCACCATGCGCAAGACGGTTGCCCTGGCCCTGGCCCACGATGTCTGCATTGGCGCCCATCCAGCCTACCCGGACCTGGTCGGCTTCGGTCGCCGCTCCATGAGCTGCACGCCACAGGAAGTTGAAGACCTGATCCTTTACCAGATCGGTGCGCTGGAGGGCATTTGCCGCGCACAGGGCGGGCGCGTGCAATACGTCAAGCCACACGGCGCGTTGTACAACGACATGATGCGCGACGCCGCGCAACTGCGTGCGGTGTTCAAGGCCGTGGCCGCCTACGGCGGCGATTTGCGGCTGATGCTGATGGCCCAGCGCGACAACACCACGGCCCTGACCCTGAGCGCCGAGTTCGGCGTACCGCTGTGGTTCGAAGCCTTTGCCGATCGCGCCTACGACCCGGCCGGGCATCTGGTGTCGCGCAGCCTGCCCGGCGCCGTCCACCACGACGCGAATACCGTGATCGACCAGGCGCTGACCCTGGCACGTGGCGAAGCGTTGATTGCCACCGATGGCAGCGCCCTGCATCTGCAAGCCGATACCATTTGCGTGCACGGTGACAACGACAGCTCGATTGCCGCCGTTCAGCGCATTCGCCTGGCCCTCCAGGAGCTGCAAGACGCATGAAGATCCGCATCGAAATCGTCGCGGTCGACTGCCTGATGGTGCGCTTGTTCGACAGCATCGACGAAGCCCACATGCCCTGGTTGCTGGCCGCTTCCCGGCGTCTGCACGAATGTTTTGGCCAGCGGCTGATCGACCTGGTCCCCTCCTACACCACCTTGATGGTGCATTACGATCTGCAGCAACTTCAGGCGAGCGAGGCCCGGCAACTGATCGCCCAGGCCCTCGACGACCTGCAACCGGATACGCGTGGCAGTGGCCGCACCCACAGCCTGCCCACTTGGTACGACCCTCGGGTGGGTCCCGAGCTGAAATTGCTGGCAGACCGCAGCGGGCTGTCGATCAATCAGGTCATCGAACGCCACAGCGGCCACGAATACCAGGTGTTTGCCCTGGGCTTCGTCCCCGGTTTTGCCTTCATGGGCCTGGTCGATGAAATCCTCGCCAGCCCGCGCCTGAACACCCCGCGCAAACGAGTGGCCGCCGGCAGCGTCGGCATTGCCGAACGCCAGACCGCTGCCTACCCACAGGTTTCGCCCGGCGGCTGGAACCTGATCGGGCGCACGCCGGTTCGGCTGTTCGATCACGCCCTGGAAGGTTACAGCCTGCTGCATCCGGGTGATCGGGTACGTTTCGAAGCGGTCAGCCATGTCGAATTCATCCGCCTGGGCGGCGACGACACACCTTTGGAGGCACAGCCATGAGTGGCCTGCTGGTAGAGCGCAGCACCCCTTTGGTCCTGTTGCAGGACGGCGGCCGCTTCGGGATTCGCCATCTGGGCGTCACCCAGGGCGGCGCCACCGACTGGATCTCCATGTCCTGGGCCAATTGGCTGCTCGGCAATGCACTGGACGCCGCCGTGATCGAAATCACCCTCGGCGGCCTCAGCCTGATTGCCGAGCAGGATGCCTGCCTGGCCCTGGCCGGGGCCGACCTTGGCGCCAGGCTCGACGACCAGCCACTGCAACCCTGGAGCAGTTTCCTCGTGCGCCGTGGCCAACACCTGGTGTTCAACCAGCCGGTCCAGGGCGCGCGCGCCTACCTGGCGGCCCCCGGTGGTTTCGATGCGACGCCGGTCATGGGCAGCAAGTCCACCGTCTGCCGGGAGGGCCTGGGCGGTCTCGACGGCTCGGGGCTTGCGCTGGCGGCGGGCCAACGCCTCACCTGGTCCGGGACCTCGCCGGCACCGCGCAAACTGGACGCCGACCGGATACCCGACCTGAGCGCGACCAGGCCCCTGGAGACCGTACTGGGTGCGCAAATCGCCGATTTCGCCGGACAAAGCCTGTTCGATGCGTTCAACAGTCCCTGGCAAGTCGACTCGAGGGCCGATCGCATGGGCGTGCGCCTGCTCGGCACGCCCTTGCATTATCAGGGCAAGCCGCTGATCTCCGAAGGCATCCCCCTGGGGGCTATCCAGGTTCCGCCGGACGGCCAGCCGATCATCCTGCTCAACGATCGCCAGACCATCGGCGGCTATCCGCGCCTGGGCGCCCTCACCCCAGGCTCACTGGCTCGCCTGGCGCAGTGCCTGCCAGGCACCGAACTGCGGTTATCACCTGTGGTCCAAGACGTTGCGCAAGAGCAACATCGACGCTTGCTGGCCCAGTGGCAGTAACGCAAACCTATCCCTCCACGCCCGGTTTCAGGGCGTGGCGGTGCAACCCCAGTTCCCTGCGCGCTCCTTTTGCATCTGCCAGCCATTCAGCAAACACGGTGCTAGGCTGTCCTGATTACCGAGGATTTTCAATGCCAAATTCCGACCTGCTGCCGACCCTGCTGTTCAAGATCAACGAGAACCAGCTCGCCCTGGAAGCGGCCGTCATGGAGCTGGCGAACTGGGCTGAGCAACACGGTGCCAAGGACATTGCCGAGAACGTGCATGTCGCCCTGGACGTCATCGACAGGAATGAAGAGTTCATCAAGCTGGCGCTTGCGGTGGTGATGGCGCCGGAATGAATAACGGCGCGAGACGGCAAAGGCCGAAACCTCTGCGACCAAAGAAACAAGCCCACCCTGACCAGTTGCGGCCACTCAGCATTTCTCTGAAACAGCTGGCAGGGCGAACGATTGAACCTTATGCCTGTCCGGCCTCCTCGTATATCAGCCATTCCCTGATGCCCGCCAGCCATTCTTCCCGGGTGCACCGCAAAACCTTATCACCGGCAGCCAACGAACCGGTGGCGACAACCTACGGTGCCTCTTTTTCAAACGCCGCATCAGGCGCAAGAATTTCCTCGAGGAAGTCGATGAACACATTGATCCGACTGGAACCCCGGTGATTGGGCAAATACAGCGCGTTGATGCAACTGCTCGCACTGCCGGGGTTGACTTCGTAGTGCTCCAGCAACCGCGTCAAGCGCCCTGCGGCAACGTCGTCGCGCACCAGCCAGTCGGCGAGCAGGGTCACCCCGCTCCCTTTGATGGCCGCCTCGCGCAGGATGTCGGCATTGTTGCTTTGCAGACGGCCCTGGACATTGAGCTGGATGCTGTCCTCGCCCCCCTGGAACGTCCAGTGCTGATGTGAACCGCCGTAGTCGAAACGCAGGCATTGATGCTCGAGCAAATCGCGCGGATGACAGGGGGTCGTATGGCGGCTCAGGTAATCCGGGCTGGCCACCACCCAGCGCTGGAAGGCCCCGACCCGCTTGCTGACGATGTCCTCGCTGACTACCGAGGAACCGAGACGCACCGACACGTCAATCTGCTCACTCAGCAGGTCGCCGACCTGATCGCTCAACGATACGCTGATCTCCAGCCCGGGGTGACGGTCGAGCAATCGGTCCAGGTGTGGAGCGATGATGCGACGACCGAACTCGACGGGGACGCTGATGCGCAGGCGTCCCTGCGCATCGCTGCCGCGGTCGGCGACCACGGCATCGGCTTCGTCGATGGCTTCGAGAATGGCCACGGCCTTCTCGAAATAGGCTTGCCCGGCAACGGTTACGCTGGTGTTGCGGGTCGTGCGGTTGAGCAGGCTGGCACCCAGTTCGTGTTCCAGCCCCGCCACCTGGCGCGTGACCGAAGAGGTCGAGATACCGAGCTTGCGCGCCGCCGAGGAATAACCGCCGCAACGTACGGTTTCAACAAACATCTTCAGTGCCAGCAACTTGTCCATCAGCGGGGTCCGGTCGATAGGGAACGGTGCTGATTGTGCATCACCGTTCGCCGGACGTCTTGTACGACCGTGCTTGACCGCCAGACAATCAGGCATCGGCCTTGCGCCCCAGGAACATCACCAGCGCCAGCGCTGGAAGCAATGCCACGGCCATGGCCGACAGCTGCCAGCCGACGTGTTCGTACAGCGGACTGGCCACCAGCGACCCCAGTGCGCCGCCGACGAAGATGCTGGTCATGTACACGGCGTTGAGTCGAGCGCGGCTGTGCGGGTCGATGGCGTACACCTCGCGCTGGCCCAGTACCATGTTCAGTTGCACGGCGAAATCCAGCAGCACCGCACACACCACCAGCCAGAGGTAGCTGCTGCCCGGCAAGGCTCCGATCAACAACGAGGCCGGTGCCAGCAACAGGGCGACCAGCGTCCCGCGACGGCTGTGACCGGCATCCGCCAGGCGACCGGCAATCGGCGCAGCGACAGCCCCCACCGCCCCCACCAGGGCGAACAGCGCCACCTGCGACTGGCTGAAACCGTGGTGACGCATCAACTCGATAGGCGCAAGGGTCCAGAACAGGCTGAAGCTTGCGAACAACAGTCCCTGGTACAACGAGCGTTGACGCAGCAGCGAATGACGACGCACCAGCGCAAATACCGAGCCGATCAGCGCCGCGTAGGTCGCCTGGTGCGTCGGCACACGGCGTGGCAATGCAACGGCAGTGATCAGGGCAATGAGTGTCATCAACGCCGCCGCGCTGAAAAACACCCCGCGCCAGCCAAACGCTTCCACCAGCAGGCTGGACAGCGGCCGCGACAACAGAATGCCCAGCAACAGGCCGCTCATGATGTTGCCGACCACACGACCACGGGTAGCTTCTGGTGCCAGGTGCGCCGCCAACGGCACCAGGATCTGCACCGCCACCGAGGTGAGGCCGATCAACAGGGAGAACACCAGGAACATCGACGGAGAATGGGTCAGCCCGGCGCACAGCAGCGTCACGCTCGCGGCGAGGGTGAAGCCCACCACCAGACGGCGGTTCTCCATCAGGTCGGCCAGCGGCACCAGCAGCAACAGGCCCAGCGCGTAGCCAAACTGGGTCAGTGACACGATCAGGCTGGCGTTGGCACTGGACAGGCCGATCTGTGGCGCGATCAGTTCGACGATCGGTTGTGCGTAATACAGGTTGGCCACGACCGCGCCACAGCAAAACGCCAGGAACGCGACCATCAGACCGGAGAGCGAAGCAGGCTGTTCGGCCTTGACCGCTGCTGCAGGGTTGCCCGTATGCATGATGACACCTCATTGAGTGGGGAAAGTGAAGGCAAGGCTACGGGCCCCGCTCGACACCGAGAATGGGTGCCTGGAGCAAGGCAGTGATGCGCCATCCGCAACGGTGCAGGCGTTGCTGTTGGCGCAAAGCGCTGTTGCGCGACCTGGCAATACTCCGGCGCTGCCGCCTCCTCTACCTTTGGGCAACTGGCGCAGGGCTTTCCACCGGCGCCCTGACCCGACCGCTCGAGGAGCCGATCATGACGTTGCCTGCCGCTTCACTCCCGCGCTTCAAACTCACATGAAGGGCCACCTGATGAAGTCCAGGCGGCTGTGGACTGGCGTCGCCGCCCTCGCGCTCATGGGTGCAACCGGCGCGGCGATGCTGATGTGGCGCCCGGCAATCGCGCCCATCGAGCGCCCGCAGCGGTTCGACGCCGCGCAAGTGCAACGCGGTGCGCGTGTGGTCGAGGCCGGCGATTGCGCGGTGTGCCATACGCGACCCGGTGGCCAATACCTGGCGGGAGGGCTGCCGCTGGTGACGCCGTTCGGCACGCTCTACAGCACCAACATCACCCCAGACCCGCAGACCGGCATCGGTTCATGGTCGCTGCCGGCGTTTGAACGCGCGATGCGTGAAGGGATCTCCCGCGATGGCCATTTCCTCTACCCGGCCTTTCCCTACGTGCACTACCGGCGCATGACCGACGCCGACATCGCCGATGCCTACGCGTACTTGATGAGCGGCCCGGCCGTGGACTCACCCGCGCAACAGAACCACATGAACTTCCCGATGAACATTCGCCCGCTGGTGTCGTTCTGGAACCTGCTGTTCCTCCATGGCGACGTTCTGACGCCGGCGGCGCAACAGCCCTCGGCCTGGAATCGCGGCCGTTACCTGGTCGACGGCCCCGGACACTGCGGCGGCTGCCATTCGCCGCTGAACCTGATCGGTGCCGAACAATCCGGCGAATACCTCGCAGGCGGCAGCGTCGATGGCTGGGATGCGCCTTCGTTGCTGGGCATGGCCCGTCGGGCAAACCCATGGCGCCAGGATCAGCTGGTCCGCTATCTGCGGGCGGAGGTGGTCGAGGGGCACGGCACCGCGGCGGGGCCGATGCGTCCCGTCAGCCTCGGCCTGGCGCGCCTGCCGATCAGTGATGCACAGGCCATTGCCGAGTACCTGCTGAGCCTGCAATCCGTGGCGACGGTGAAGGAAATCCACGCCGATGCCACGAACGTTGCCGCCACCGACCAGAGCCCTGGCGCCCTGCTGTTCAGCAGTTCATGCGCCGGCTGCCATGTCTCGGCAGCGCCCATGCGCGTGATCGACGGCCGCCCCGCGCTGGCTCACACGTCGGCATTGCAAAGCCCGAGCGCGCGCAACTTCCTGAAAACCGTGCTCGAAGGCATACCCGCCATCCCGGGCGAGCCCGGCCCGGTCATGCCGCCATTTGCAGCCAGCCTGGACAACCAACAGCTCACGGCCCTGGCGTCGTACCTGCGCCAGCAAGCCACACCCGGCCAGCCATGGACCGATCTTTCTTCCACGATTGAAGCACTGCGTCAGGAGGCGAAATGACTCAACTCACGCTCAACGTCAACGGCTCGGCCAAGGCCCTGGAGCTGGAACCGGACATGCCGCTGCTCTATGCCCTGCGCAATCACCTGGGCCTCAACGGTGCCAAGTACGGTTGCGGCCTGGGCCAGTGCGGCGCCTGCACCGTCATGGTCGATGGCCAACCGGTTTTTTCCTGCGTGACACCCTGCGCGGGCCTGGAAGGCAAGCAGGTTCGAACCGTTGAAAGCCTCGGTTCCGCCGAGCGGCCCGGCCCGTTGCAGCAAGCCTTTATCGACAAGCAGGCCGCCCAGTGCGGCTACTGCATCGCCGGCATGCTGATGCGGGCCCAGGCATTGCTGGAACAGAACCCGCACCCGGACGAACAGACCATTCGCCAACACATGGCCGTCAACCTGTGCCGTTGCGGCACCCACCTGCGGATCATCGAGGCGATCAGCCTCGTGGCCGGCCACACCGGGAGTGCAGCATGACCCAGGCGCCAGCACTCAACCCCAGTCGCCGGGCTTTCCTGCGCGGCAGCGCCCTGCTGATGGCGTTTACCCTGGTACCGGCTGCGCGTCGGGCATGGGCCGACAGCGAAGTCGATACCCTCGGCACCGTCGTGCTGGCGCCGGACCTGCCCGGCAGCCTGCGCACCAATCCCTACCTCGATGCCTGGATTCGCGTGGATCCTGACGGCATCACCGTCTATACCGGCAAGGTCGAATTGGGTACCGGCGTCAAAACCGCATTGCTGCAAATCGCCGCCGAACGCCTGGAAGTGTCCCCGACAGCCATCACCCTGATGACGGCCGACACCGCCCTGACGCCCAACGAAGGCTACACCGCCGGCAGCCACAGCATCTTCGACAGCGGAACGGCGTTGTTCAACGCGGCGGCCCAGGTGCGTGAGTTGCTGTTGGACTCCGCCGGACGCACCTGGGGCGTCGCACCGGTATTGTTGAGCACTGCCGAAGGCGTCATACACGGCCCCGGCGGGCAACGGATGGCCTACGCCGACGCGGTCAAAAACGTCGACCTGCACCTTTACGCCAAGGCCGAGTCGCCGAGTATGCCGCCGACCGCGTTCAAGCTCATCGGCCACTCGCTGCAACGGCTGGATATCCCGGCCAAGGTCAGCGGCGGTCCCGCCTTCGTTCAGGACATTCGCCTGCCGGGCATGCTGCATGCCCGGGTCATCCGCCCGCCTCGTCCCGGCTGCACACTGCTGGCATTCGACACGCAAGCGATCGAGGCGTTGTCCGGCGTGGTGCACGTCATGCGTGACGGCAATTATCTGGCCGTCGTCGCCCGTGACGAGTGGCAAGCCATCAAGGCCATGCGCGAGGGATACGCGTCGGCGCAATGGAGCGGTGGCCAGGCAATCCCCGAGTCCCGGGACATCCATGCCTTGCTCGAACGCCTGCCTTCACGCCGCTACCCGATCAGCCATGAAGGCACACCTCAGGCGGCAACCGAGCTGGGCTATCGGGCCCGGGTGACCAAGCAATACCTGATGCACGGTTCCATCGGCCCGTCCTGCGCGGTGGCCTGGTTCAAGGACGGCAGCTTGACGGTCTGGACCCACAGCCAGGGCGTCTACCCGCTGCGCGCCGGCATCGCCGAAATGGTCCGGCTGCCGCCCGAGCGCGTTCGCTGTATCCACGCCGAAGGTTCCGGCTGCTACGGCCACAACGGCGCCGACGATGCAGCGGCGGACGCAGCGCTGATTGCCATGCGCATGCCAGGCACGCCGGTGCGGGTGCAGTGGATGCGCGAACAGGAAAATCTCTGGGAGCCCTACAGCTCGGCGATGGTCAGCGAAGTGCAGGCCAATCTGGATGCGCAGGGTCGATTGCAGGACTGGAACTACGAGCTGTGGACGACGCCGCACAACGAGCGCATCGTCAATGCCGGCCGGCTGCTGCCGGCGCGACTGCTGGCGCGGCCCTTTGCCTCCGCGCCCTCGGTGCCCATCGCCCAGCCTGAAGGCGACGGCGATCGCAATGCCGTGCCGTTGTACACGCTGGCCTCCACGCGCATCGACATGAACTTCGTGACCCAGATGCCGTTTCGTACCTCGGCCATGCGTTCGCTGGGCGCGCACATCAACATTTTTGCCATCGAGTCCTGCCTGGATGAATTGGCCGCCAAAGCCGGGATCGATCCCCTCGCCTTGCGTCTGGCTCACCTGACGGACCCACGGGCTCGGGCGGTGATCGAGCGTGTACGCGACGCCATCGGATGGCCGCAAAAGAGTGCCGAGCCTGGCGCGGGGATCGGCCTGGCGTTCGCCCGCTACAAGAACATCATGGGCTATTGCGCGATTGCAGTACGCCTGCGCGTCCATCCGCAGACCGGCGAGGTGCAAATCGATCAGGTCGTCACGGCAGTCGACGTCGGACAGATCGTCAACCCCGACGGCCTGCGCAACCAGGTGGAAGGCGGGATCGTGCAGTCCACCAGTTGGACGCTCTACGAAAAAGTCGCCTATGACGCCGCCGGCATCCGCAGCTACGACTGGAGCGGCTACCCGATCCTGCGTTTTACGCAACTGCCGAAGAAGGTCGACATTCACCTGCTCGACCAACCCGGGCAGCCGTTTCTCGGTGCCGCCGAAATCGTCCAGGGACCGATGGCCGCCGCCATCGGCAATGCCGTGGCGAACGCCACCGGGCGGCGCTGGTTGAACCTGCCGCTGACCCGTTCGGAGCAGCCGGCCTGACCCGGCGCGACCGGGGGGCATGTCACGTTTCAATCGCACCCTTAGTGAAATTGAATTGGCGACCGCCCCGCCCGATCAACAATCATCGGCGCAGGCAATCCGACGAGGCAACCGCCATGACGTTCGAAGCAGACACACTGGTACAACTGACCGAAGCGCTGCAACAGCGCGGCATGCTGCTGGTAGCGGATGTCGCCTTCATCCGCGCGCCGTACCGGCATGATCATCGCTGGTTCTGCACCGTGGCGTAATCATGCCCGTAGCGCGCCAGCATGCCGGCCATGGCGCACCCCAGGCTCGGGCACGCACACCTGTCAGATCAGCAAGTCTTCATGAAACGCCCCGAACGGACGATCAGGATGGGCGATCTGGATTTCCAGAATCCACAGGCCGGTATTCGGGTACTCGGCTAAATCCCCCAGGTCGCCGCCCCGATAAATCGCGTGGGGGAAATCGCTGACCCGATGCCCCTTGATGTCGAGGTTGAGCTTCCACCCCATGCTCTGCGCCTGAGCGGCGGCAAAATCGTACAGCGCAACGCCACAAACCCGCTCGCTGCGCCAGAAACGCTCGACCTGGTCGAACAGGATCCTGGCAGCCGAGGCGCAGTCGTTCATTTGCGGGTCGGAGCCGGTGGTGAAGGTCGTCCCGGCATCACCTTCATGCCCTTGCCAGACCACGCCCATGTCGATGAAGAAAATGTCGTTCTCACCCAGGACAGGATCGCCGTCGGAGCGTTGCTTGAAGGTCTTGAGCGTATTGGCGCCGAAGCGGATCAACAGCGGATGCCAGATTCGATCCATGTCCAGCTCGGACAAGATCTGTTTGCCGCGCAATTGCGCCTCGGACTCGCGCATGCCCGGCGCAATGACCCGGGCAATTTCATCGATGGCTTTCCAGGTCATCTGTTGCGCGTGGCGCATCGATTCCAGCGAGTACCGCTCTCCAACCGCTTCCTTGGGGTTTAACGCCGTTGTCATGGGGTGATTCCTTTCGCAGGTCAGCGCAGGGAAAGCGCTATATGGTTTTGTATATTGCGATAACCAGTGTCGAAGGTACAAGCAGGCTCAAACCGTTCCGGCCCCGCCAAGGTCATCGTGCGCACTCACCCCAGAAGGCGCTGGATCTCCTTCTGCACGAAATCCGTGAACAGTTTTACCCTGATCGGTGTGTTCACTCCAAAACCGTGTATCGCATGCAGTTCCAGCGAAGGCAACGCCTGTTCCGGCAGGAGTCGGATCAGGCGGCCTTCCTCCAGGTCCTGCTGGACGATGCAGTGCATCAGGTAAGCAACGCCCATGCCGTCGAGGGCCGCCGTGCGCAGGCCGAAGCCCGAATCCAGGCCGATCCGCCCCTTCGGCAGCAACGTTTCACCGCTGGCGAAAACGATCGGCAGGGTTCTTCCGCCCAACTGGTAACGTGCGAATGGCAGGTTGCGCAGTTCACTGATGGTCTCAGGGCGTCCTTGCGCCTGAAGAAACTCGGGAGACGCTACCAGCACCATGGCCATCCGGGCCAGCGTACGTGCCCGCAGGTTGCTGTCGCCCAGCGATCCCACCCGGAAAATCACGTCATAGCCTTCAGTGATCAAGTCAACGTGATGGTCCTGCAGGTTGAGATCGACCTCCAGGTCCGGATGCTCCAGCAGAAACGACGAGCCAATCCCCGGCAACAACAAGCGTCCCAGCTCGCTGGGCATGCTCGCCCGCAGATGCCCGCGCACGCTTCCGGTGGGCCTGATCGCATCTCCGGAGTCTTCGAGTGCTCGCAACAGCGGCGCCACGCGCTCAAAAAACAGGTGCCCATCGGGCGTCAGGCTGAGGGTCCGGGTCGAGCGCCGAAACAGCGTGACATTGAGCTGTTTTTCCAGGCGTGCAATGCCCTTGGAAATCGCCGAAGGCGTCGTGCCGAGGTGGCGCGCCGCGCCACTGAAGGAGCCGGCCTCCACCACCCGGACAAAGGCAATAAGGCTGCTCGACTGACTCAACAGGCTGGACATCTTGTGACTCCGAAGCACAACTGATGTGCCTTGTTCAGGACTGGTTAGCGAAAGGACGCGCCGGATAATACGTCGAATCATCAATGATCGGAGTCAGCGAATGAAGCGTCTCGAAGGTAAAACAGCCGTCATCACCGGTGGCAACAGTGGGATCGGCCTGGCCTGCGCCTGCCTGTTCGCCCGGGAAGGCGCCCAGGTGATCATCACGGGCCGGCGTAAAGCAATCCTGGACCATGCCATCGAGACCATCGGCCACGGCGCCATTGCCATCGAAGGCGACGTGGCCTGTCTGGAACATCACGACAATGTCGCCGCACAGGTGAAAGCGCGCTTCGGCGGACTCGACGTGTACATGGCCAACGCCGGGGTCATCACCCTGCAGCCCTCGGCGCAGGTGTCGCCGGACGATTATGACGCGCAGTTCAACATCAACACACGCGGCGTGTTCTTTGGCGTGCAGTCGATCACCCCGCTGCTGCGTGACGGTGCCAGTGTGATACTGACCAGTTCCCTGGCCGCCACCAAGGTCCTGCAGAATCACGCGGTCTACGCCGGCAGCAAGGCGGCCATCGCGGCGTTCGCTCGCAGCTGGGCACTGGAGCTGCGCGCACGCCGCATCCGGGTCAACGTGCTGAGCCCGGGCCCGGTCGACACCGCGATCATCGGTAAACTGGGTATCTCGGATGAACAGCGCCCGGACTTCCTGAAAATGCTGGGGGACATGATCCCCGCCGGGCGCCTGGGCGAAGCGGACGAACTGGCGCGTGCCGCGCTGTACCTGGCCTCGGCTGACAGCGCATTCGTCAATGGCATCGAGCTGTTGGTGGATGGCGGGATGTCCCTGACCTGAAATTCCGCCAGGGATGGAGCTGGCGAAACTCGACGTTTCGCCAGCTCACCCCGAGGTTTATCGCGGTTCAGGATGCTCGCTGGAGACTGAGTTGTTGGCCTCTACGTCCGACATGTCCTCATCCACCGGAGCTTCGTCATCGGCGGGCAGCGGAACCTCCGGCTCCTTGCGTTTGGGATCATGCCCGGCTTCATTGTCCGTCGTGCGCGTCACCTCCTGCTGCGACCTGTTGCCGGGTGCATCTTCATCGATGTCCATGCTGGCTCTCCGTTCTGAAGCGCGGGATATCCGCCCTTAAAACCTGAGAGACGGTGGCGCCTCGCAAGTGCCCGGCCATGGACGAACGGTTGGGTGCCAACCGGCGGATACAACAATTTACCGGCGTTCACAGCGCCAGGCGCTGCATTGCATACAGTCAATTTTCCATTTTCCCGTTCAATGGATGGACCTATGCAATCGACACTCGGAGTCAGAATCTGTGAAGCGATGGAGCAACGCAACCTGTCGAAACTGTACGCCGTCGCCGTCGCGCTCAACGTGACGGAAAGCGCGGTGAGCCGCTGGAGAAAGAGCGGTCGCCTGACGGTTGAGAACACCATCGCGTTGTGCGAGTTGCTGGATGTGTCCAGCGACTGGCTGCTGCTGGGCCGGGGCACGATGGACATGCATCGCGGCACCCAACCCATGCGGGCGCAGCAGGTTCGAATATCCCTCGCCAGCCTCCCGGAGGCGGCGGTCGTGCATCTGGAGCACTTCCTGGCGGCCATCGAATCGCATCGGGCTTGAGCGCTGCGCAAGCGAATCGACGAAATCTTGCACGGCGCTCCATCTGAATGTGTTGAGTCAGACTTCACTCGGGATCATGTTCTGGCTGTCGCCTTTTTTCGATGTGTTCAAGGAAAACGGAAGTGGCAGTAGCGCACAAGAAAGGTCGATACCACCTCACACTTGGAGCCAGACATGGGACAGTCAAACACGATCGAACAGCAACAGGAAAAGAACAAGGAGTTCCAGGCCTACGTCGACCAGATGCGTAAAGACCTCGACAAAAGCCTGGCCACCGAAACGAGTGCCCTGAACGCCAGAGTCAAGGAGCATTACAGCAAGTACGGCGACGACGCCTTGATGATTGCCAGCAGTTACCGGCACTTGACCACGGCGAGCGAATGGTCGCTGAAATCGATCAACGTCATGATCGACTCATGCCGCAAGGCGATTTTCGGGGGCAAGTTGCCCGATGGCGCGAAAAAGGATACGCCGACCGCCGAGGTCGGCGCGGCCATTCAGGCCATGACGAACCTGGACCTGCTGATCGCCAACGCCGCCTTCGACGCGGTCCAGGCGCTCCTGACCAGTGTCGGCTCGACCACCAGTACCAGCATTTCCGTGAAGAGTGATGAAAAGATGCTGGCGCCGGGGATGACCCTGTTCATCACCGTGGTGGAGAACGCCTACAGCAGCAAAAGCTTTTTCAGCAATGAAACCATCATCCAGAACCTGTTTCTGTTCGAGGTCCGTTTTTCCATCAAGGAAGGCAAGGCCATGAGCAAGCTGAGCGACCTGCAGGCCTATGAAAACCAGAAGCAATCCATGCGCAACCAACTGACGAAAATCGACGCCGCGGTGGGTGACCTGGACCCCACCAAAGATGATTTTCTGACTTCGCTGGCCAAGTACACGGCCACCAGCGATATCCTGAACACCCGCCTGAAGGCCATCGACGACAAACTCCAGGAGATTGCCAGCAGCTCAGCGACGAACGTGGTCCAGCCGCTCAATGCCGGGTTGCAGGATACGTTCGACGGCGGTGCAATCGTGGCGGGGATCAAGGCGAAGTTCGACAAGGCACTCGCAGCCAGACGCTGATCAATCACAGGGCAGTGACCGTTTCACCCCATCGAAACTTCGTCAGATAAGGAAGCCATCATGACCATCGTTTTCGCAATGACATACGAACAAGACATCGCCTCCACACCCCTCGATCCTGGCTGGCCAGGCGAAACCCATCGCTTTGGCTTGAATCAGATCAAAAACCCACCAAGCCTGAACGTCCCGGCGGGTGCCGTGATTGTGGTGGTGGCGCACGGCAACAATAAAGAACTTGGGGATCCCGGCAGAGCAGGCATCAGTGCAGGTGAGTTCGTGAACCTGGTGCATGCCAATATGCAAGGCGGGCAGGCACCGAGCGCCATTTACATTTCAAGCTGCAGCGATGACATCGCGGAGTACGCCGCCAGGGTCTGCCTGGTTGCGCAAGAACGCCAAATTTGGGCGAACACGACGATCTTCGGTCACCATGATGCAGTCGCAGGATCGGTCCCGCCACCCACGAGCGGTAGCGTGGTGTGGGAACCCATCTACCAGAATCGCACAAGAGGCTAAGCCAGACCTTCCAGTTGCGTGCAGCCCTGCTGTCACGCAACTGGATTGCTGTTCATCGCTTGCGCTTGTAGTCCCGAGGGTCGATCCCCCACTTGCGCAGCCGCGAAGCCAGCGTAGTGGGCTTGAGCCCGAGCAACTGCGCAGCCCCGCCCTCCCCGGAAACCTTGCCCGCCGTAAGTTTGAGCATCGCCAGCGCATTTGACCGCAGCTTGAGTTGCAGCAACTCGTCGGCAACAGGCTCGCCCGCCTCCGTCTGTTCCACGGGTGGCGAATCCTGCACCCGCGCCCCGGCTACCAGCAGATCGTCGAACCGCAGGCGGCCGTCCTGGGAAACGATCATCTGCCGTTCGATCACGTTTTCCAACTCGCGGATATTGCCCGGCCATGCATAGCGCTTGAGCAATTCCACCTGCGCCAATGGCAGGCGCACACCGGTCTTGTTGAAGGCCAGGGACGCCCGCCGCAGGAAATGACCGGCCAACAGAGGAATGTCATCGATTCGCTCGCGAAGCGGCACCGAGCGAACGGGAAAGACATTCAGACGGAAATACAGGTCCTCGCGAAACCGTCCTTCGGCGATCATCGCCCGCAAGTCACGGTTCGTCGCAGCGATGACCCGCACATCCACCACACGCGTGACGTTGTCGCCCACCCGCTCGAACTGCTGATCCTGGAGCACGCGCAGCAACTTGCTCTGCAACTCGAGGGGAATTTCGCCCACCTCGTCGAGGAACAGCGTACCGCCGTCGGCCAGTTCAAAGCGGCCCATGCGTGCGTTCACGGCACCGGTAAAGGCCCCTTTGACGTGGCCGAAAAACTCGCTCTCGAACAGATCCCGCGGAATGGCCGCGCAATTGACCCGAATCAGCGGCCGGTCACTGCGCCGGCTGCTGGCGTGGATGGCCCGCGCGATCAGCTCCTTGCCGGTGCCGGACTCACCATTGATCAGGACGTTGGCATCAGTGGGCGCGACCAGTTCGATCTGGCGGATCAGGTGCAACACCGCCGGGCTTTCGCCGACGATTTCATGGTGATTGCGCTCGGCCTTGATCTCTTCCTGCAGGTACTGGTTTTCCACCTCGAGGCGCTGCTTGAGCTGTTCGACTTCATTCAGTGCCTCACGCAGGCGCTGCTCGGCCCGCTGCCGCTCGCGAATATCGCGAAACAGCACCACCGCGCCCACCAGACGGCCCATCTCGAAGATCGGCGTGCTGGTGTATTCGACGGCGATGGCTTCACCGTTCTTGTGCCAGAACACTTCATTGTCGACCCGGTGCACCTGGCCGTCGCTGAAGGACGCATGGATGGGGCACTCCTGGACCGCAAAGCAGGAACCGTCGCGGTGGCTGTGATGGAACAGTTGGTGCGCGTCGTGGCCCACCATGTCGGCGGCGCTCCAACCGAGGATGCGCTCTGCGGCAGGGTTGATGAAGGTGGTCTGACCCTTGGCATCGAGCCCGTAGATGCCCTCGCCGACCGCGCCGAGAATCAGCCGGTTCTGTTGTTCGATCCGCTCGAAGACCTGGGAAATCCGCTCCCACCCCACATGCCCGAGCCGGTGCTGTCGGCGCGCTTCCGAACGGTTGCGCCGCGTTTCCAGCACGTCCCGTCGCTGGATCGTGAACAGGATGCGCCGACCATCGGCCAACGCATTGGCGCTCACCTCCACCGCGTGCTGACGGCGGCTCATGTCAACCAGCACCAAATCATCCGACCAGGCCTGCCCCTGGGTCAGCGTCTCATCGCTGAAGCTGACCCACAGGGACAGGCCTTCGCCGAGAAAATGACTGAACCGCAAAGGGATTTCATCGTCGCGGGTAGACCCCAGCAGCGCCAATGCCGCGAGGTTCGCTTGCAGCAGCGCATCGCTCTGCGGATCGACCACCAGCATCGCCTGTGACGCGCATTCGATTGCTTCATCTTCAAAACCGGCGCGGCTCATTACGATCACTCATCAAGGTCATCGGAAACCGATGGAAAATACGAGTTTTCGTTATTTATTTCACCACATTTCGTTATTTACGAAATATCGTTACTGTATTTACCTTTGCGGATTAAGTTAAATCACTTAAATATCAATAACTTAAAATTCATTTCAAAATTGGCACAACTCTCGCTATGGGTAGATTCAGAAACGGCGATCACCGTCATTTTTCATCGACCCTAGAGAGTGAGCTGAGCAATGAACAAAGTAGAAATGCACCACACCATCATGGCTGCCAAGGCCCGCCTGAATCTGAGCTGGGACAGCCTCGCCGATGCCGCACAAAAAGCACCGGTCTGGGTCGCCTCGGTCTGCTACGGGATGAACAGCGCGCCAGCCGACGTCGCCGCACGCATTTGCCAGGCGCTGGAGCTGGGTGACGAGGTGGCGGCGGCAATGACGGTATTCCCCACCAAGGGCTGGGACCAGGCCATTCCTCAGGACCCGCTGATCTACCGCCTGTACGAGCTGGTGGGCGTGTACGGCCCGACACTCAAGGACGTGATTCAGGAAAAGTTCGGCGACGGCATCATGAGCGCGATCGACTTCTCCATGCATGTCGACAAGATCGAAGACCCCAAGGGCGACCGCGTGCTGGTCACCCTGAACGGCAAGTTCCTGCCTTACCGATCCTGGTAACGGCTTCATCTCATCGCACTCGCCGCCACCCACGCATGCCAAGGGGTCACCCAAATGTCCTATCTGCTTCCGTTTGAATTCGTCACCAAGATGCTCGATGCCGGCGAATCGAAGATTCACATGTCCACCCGGGACACGCTGATCCGCGCCTACATGGCCGGCGCGATCCTCGCGCTGGCGGCCGTGTTCGCCGTCACTATCGCGGTCCAGACCGGCTCGGCGCTGCTCGGCGCCGTGCTGTTTCCGGTGGGCTTTTCCATGCTCTACCTGATGGGCTTCGACCTGCTCACCGGCGTGTTCGTGCTGACGCCGCTGGCGCTGCTGGACAAGCGCCCCGGCGTCACGGTCAACCGGGTCCTGCAAAACTGGGGACTGGTCTTTCTCGGCAACTTCGCCGGCGCGCTGACCGTCGCCTTCATGATGGCGTTCATCTTCACCTACGGCTTCAATACCGCCCCGGGCGCCGTCGGCGAAAAGATCGCCAGCATCGGCGAGGCGCGCACCCTGGGCTATGCGCATTACGGCGTCGCCGGCTGGATCTCGATTTTCCTGCGCGGCATGCTGTGCAACTGGATGGTGTCGATGGGCGTGGTGGGCGCGATGATTTCCACCTCGGTCAGCGGCAAGGTGATCGCCATGTGGATGCCGATCATGCTGTTCTTCTTCATGGGCTTCGAGCATTCGGTGGTGAACATGTTCCTGTTCCCCTCCGCCATGATCATGGGCGGCAACTTTTCGATCATGGACTACATGATCTGGAACGAGATCCCGACCGTACTGGGCAACCTGGTCGGCGGCCTGGCCTTTACCGGCCTGACGCTGTACAGCACGCATATCAGGACGGCGGCGAAGCGGGTGATTTGCTGAAATACCAATCATATTGGGGCCCTGTTCAGGGCTCCAGTTGTTGACGTCCATTAAACGCGTGATGCCATCCATCGCTGAATGATGCAATGTTATTCATCATGATTGAAAATGAATAATTAATCGGGAAAGATTGAGTCTTGGATTGGATCGACAGCCCCCGAATCCACATCGACGGAGATCCCGACATGTCCACTATCGCTAAAACCAGATCCGTTACCGCTCACGTCCCTGTAGAGCTGGCCGAACGTGTTGATCAGGTTGCCGAACGTCTGGAGCGTTCCAAGAACTGGATCGTCAAGCAGGCCCTGTCAGCATGGCTGGATCAAGAAGAGGAGCGTAGCCGACTGACCCGAGAGGCGCTGGCCGATGTGGATGCCGGCCGCGTGATCGACCACCAGGCCGTCCAGGCTTGGGCCGATAGTCTCAGTACCGACACCCCGCTACCGGTGCCCCATTAATGGAGCTGAAGTGGACGAGCAAAGCACTGTCCGATCTTGCTCGTCTTTATGAGTTTCTGACGGCCGTGAGCCAGCCTGCAGCGGCCCGCACAATACAGCAGTTGTCTGCTGCACCGACCATTCTGATGACCAATCCGCGCATAGGTGAACGTCTGGAGGAATTCGATCCGCGCGATGTTCGCAGAATTCTGGTCGGACATTACGAGATGCGCTATGAAATTGCGGACTCGACCATTTTCCTGTTACGCCTTTGGCATACCCGCGAAGATCGCTAGCGATGAGACGACGGAACGTAGATTCCCTGCAAGCCTTACCTCAAAAACGACTCCCCACCCGGAACATCAGCGCATTCGAGCGTGAATCATCACCGATGCCGTAGGAACCTTGATACGTCAGGCCGGTGCTCAGTCCCGAGGGCAGCAGGAAGTCAACGCCCAGCGCAACCGTCATGGTGTTCTCGCTCTGGCCAGTGGTTGAAATGGCATAGGTCGAATCACTGACATCGGCATAACCTACCCGGGCGGTGCTGTCGCCGCTGAAGGTGTGGCTGTATTCGACACGGCCGCGCAACGTCAGCGCCGCCTGAGCCACTGACAGGCCATACTGTCCGCGCACCCCGCCCACGCCGGAAAAGACTGTCATGCGTTGCGGAGCGTAAGCCAGATCGAAGACGCCGCTGCCGCTTTCGCGGAAGCCGTCCAGTTTCGTCGATGAAACGTCGACACGGCCATAGGGTGCCATTCGCCAGGCCTCCTCCCGAAACTCGTACCCCGAACTCAAAGAACCGAAGAGCTGGTCACCGTCCCTGGAACCCTTGGCGTGCCCGCCGTTGTCCGTCACGTAGCGCCGGCTGTCGAACGACAGGTTGCTGTAACCGATCAGCCCATCGACGAACACTGGCCCGGGGTGGTAGCTGCCATACAACGCCGCGCTGAACGACTCGCCCTTGCTGCGGGAGTCCTGGGAGCCGATGTCGCTGGAGTCGCGACCGTAACCGAAACCGATGCCGGCCGTGAAGGAATTGAAGAACCGGTAGTCAGCACCGGCGCTGACACCAACGGTGGTGCTGTCGAGCTTGACGTCATCACGACGGCTGTCACTGACGTTGACGTAACCTCCACTCCACACCGAAAGGTTATCGTCCCCCAGCCAGTTGCCATCGTTCGCGCCCGCAGCGGCTTGCGGTGTGACGGCGGGCGCCTGGGTTCCCCGCAGAGAGGACAGCGCCTGATACATCTCGGCCGCGCTGGTGTTGCCGGTCCGCGACGGTCGCGATTGCGGCAACCCCAGTTGCAGGTTGAAACCGGCGCGACGGCGGCTCTCGTCGTCGTGCAATTGTTCGAGACGGTCATTGAAATTGTCGATCTGCGCACGGGCAAAACGCGTGGCGCTTTGCGTCTGGGCACCCAGCATGCCGACCACTTCCTGGTCCTTGCTGGGGTCGGTCCGCCCGGCCACCTGCACTGTCAGGGTGATCGGCTGCGACGTGCCCGAGCGGTTGCTCAAGGTATAGCGGATTACCGCGACGCCGGAGGCCTGCGCAGCGGCGACGAAGGTCAGGTTCAAACCGCTCAGGCTGGCCTGCCCCAGGTTTTTGGGGGGCGCATCGAGCAAGGCGGCGCCGGTGAACGGTCCATTGCTCATGCCCTCGGCCAGATTGAGCGTAATCGATTGCCCGGCGTACAGAGACGCACTGCGGGCAGCACCGCCAGGCAAGCTGGCACCGACATTCAGGCTGTAGCTGAAACTTGCCGAAGTGTTGAACGCATCGGTGACGATCACCGAGACGCTGGCCGAACCGGCGGTGCCTGGTACTCCGGAAATCGTTCCGGAGGTGGCGTTGATGGTGAGCCCGGGCGGCAGTCCCGTGGCACTGAACTGATAGGGCGCGGTGCCGCCTGATACGTTCAGGGCTTGCGTATAGCCGGCGCCGATCGTTGCGTCAGGCAGCGCGCCAGCGGCCGGCAGGATCGCCAGCGTCGGTGGCGAAACGGTGATGCTGACTGTGGCCGGCGCCGACGTACCGGAGGCGTTGCTGGCGGTGTAGCGAAAGCTGTCCGCACCGGCAAACCCCGCCGTGGGGGTGTACAGAATCGAGGTGCCGCTGACGGCTGTCGTGCCATGCAGAGGCGGTGTCACCACATCGACCGATGTCGCCGCCCCGCCACTGAGCGACAGCGTGACTGCCCCGCTGCCGCTGGCGGAGACAACCGTCGACACGGGATTGGCCACCGGCACTGGCAAGGCCCCGATCGTCAGCGTGTAACCGGCATTGCCGACCGCGCCATGCACATCGGTGGCAGTGATCGACAGGTTATAGCTGCCGCTGGCAGTCGCAGTACCCGTGAGCTGGCCGCTGTTGGCGTCCAGATTCAGCCCTGGCGGCACGCCAGTGCCAGCGTACACGTAGGGGCCGGCCCCGCCAGAAGCGCCGAACGACTGGCTGTAGGCGCTGCCCACCTGACCCGAAGGCAGCCCGCCAGCGGCAGGCGTCAGGACCAGTGTCGGTGCGCTGATCGTCAGGGAAACCGTGGCCGGTGACGAGCTGCCCGAGGCATTGCGGGCGATGTAGGTAAAGCTGTCCGTCCCGGAATAACCGTTATTGGGCGCGTAGACGATCGAGGTGCCGCTCGCCGTTGCAGTGCCATGCAGCGGCGCGGTATCGATCGCGACCGAGGTCGCGGCACCACCGGATATCGACAGTGCCACGGCACTGCTGCTGTTGGCGGCGACGGATGCAGACACCGGGTTGGCAACGGGTAATGGCGCCACCGCCACCGTGAGCGAGTAACTGGCAGTGCCGGTTGCGCCATAGAGGTCTGTGGCGGTGACGGACAGGTTGTAAGTGCCGCTGGTGGTCGGAATGCCGGTGAGTTGTCCATTATTGGCGTCGAGGCTCAGACCCGGAGGAACATTCACAGCGACATAGTGGTAGGGCGTTGCCCCGGACGCAGCGCTGAACGACTGCACATAGGCACTGCCCACTTGAGCCGAAGGCAGTGCGCCGGCCGCCGGCGCCAACGTCAATTGCGGCGCCGACACGACGATGCTGACCGTCGCGGGTGCGGAGGTGCCCGAACCGTTGCTGACGGTATAGGCAAAACTGTCCGGCCCCGAATAACCGGCCGATGGCGTGTAGCTGATCGAGGTTCCACTGGCGACGGCGACGCCATGCAATGCCTGTGTGGACACACCCGCCGCAGTCGGCGTACCACCCGAGGTGGACAACGTCATCGGGTTGTTCGAGCTGTTCGCCGCCACCGTGGCCGAAATGCCGTTGGCCACTGGCGGCGCAGCGGCCCGTGTCGCGGTGATCGAATAGAGACGAGTCGTGAGGCCGTCTTCGGCAGTGACCATGAGGCTGATCGGGTTGTCACCCTCGTTCAGGCTGATCGCCGGTGACCCGACGCCGGACGTCACGGGGCTGCCATTGACCCTGATCGTCGCCTTGTTACTGGTACTGGTCGGGGTCAGCGTCAGTGCGGTCACCCCATTGGCGACCGCCAGGTTGTAGTTGCCGGTGACCGAGGAAAACGACGGCGCGAGGGTGCCGGCTGACACCTGCAGATTGGACAGCGTTGCATCGTTCGACACCGACGGCCCGCAGGTGATCGATACCTGGCTGATGTAACTGGTGGTCTTGATAGTGATGAGCAAACCGCCGGCCAGTTGCGCTGACGTCGCGCCACCGGTGTGATTGCCGATGCTGCCCTCATTGCTTCGGTAGGTGTAGTAAGACACGGCGCCATTGTTACGCAGGATAATATTGTCCGCCGCCATCGGATCGGATCCGCCAGCGTTGTTGCCATTGTCGTAAAACGACACGGTGACGGTATCACTCGGGTCGAACGACCCCGCCGAGATACTCCGGGTAAATGGGCCGGTGCCATTGTAGGCACTGAGGGTTGTACAACCGGCAGACAAGGCATGGGCCGCAGGCGCAAAACCCAGCAGGCAAGCCATCACGGCCAGGGCAGCCGCAACGGCTCTGGCAACGGCCAAGAAGGTCAACTTCCGTGTCGGATTCATTCAAAAACCTGTTTCGAGCGCAACTGCCAGCCCTGCCGGGTGGGCGCTGACTGCATTTCACTGTCGGGGCAAATGCCTATCGGCCTGGCGATTCCAACCTTTAAACACTTTCACGAAGAGCGTTCGATATCACGGCAAAGCCTGGCACCCGGTGGCCTTGAATCGAATGATGGCAATATGTCATTAGCCATCCAAAATCTCAATCCGCAGTGCCCCCTCGGAATTGAGTTGATATCGATGGATGCAAAAATGCCGCTCGATGAGCGGCATTTAAAGAGGGTAATGACCCTGCGAACGAGCGGATCCGCTTCTACACCGCCGAATCATCCTCCACCCGCTCCCCGGCAGCCTGATCCGTCGCAATCACTGCGTCGATCCCCCAATCGTTGGGTTCGGCCCAGTCTTCGCCGAACATTTCCACCGGATGCATCGTTCGGTCGGCGCCGTTGCCGCAAGCCAGGGATTTCGCCGGGCAATACCGATCACAGCCCCAGCAAATGCGCTCGGGGTGGCTGGGATTGACGGGGAAGTGCTTGGCCATGCCGGTCTCCAGATCACAAAGGGGCGTATCCCACCTTACAACGCCGGATTTGCGTCGGCCTTGATGCCTGTCAAGAAAGAGCACCCGATGCCCCTGACACGCTTCCCCGCCACGGGCTAAGCTTGTCTCGCCTGATAGAGACCGGAGAGTCGTTATGCTTAACAAGAATCCTGCCCCGAACGCGTCCACTCCCCCGACGCCGTCGACCTGGGACGACAAGGACGCCACTGCCTCCCTCGCCAGCGAAGCGTTTACGGCGCCGCCGGCGTTGACCAACGCCGAACTGGTGCACCTGCGCGTGCGGGTGATTGCCCTGGAAAACCTGGTCATTGCCCTGTTGGCCGAAGGCTCGGAACGCCAGCGTGAAGTGGCTCGGGAAATGGCCGATTTCATTTCCCCAAGACCCGGTTTCACCCAGCATCCCTTGACCATTCACGCCGCAGACCATATGACCCACAGCGTGGAGCGCGCCGAACGTTTCCGCCGCCGCGATGAGTCGGCGACTTAAACACTCAAAACTTGATAACAATCATTATTGTTCGCAGCAAAGCTTCCTAGACTCGGGTTCCTACTCGTCAGTCCTCAGGAAGTCATCATGCGTACTCCGTTTTCGCTGTCACTCGCCCTGCTCCTGCTCGCACCATTGGCCCATGCGAAGGAATACCCGATCGGCTCGCCACAGACGTGTGCAGGGCTGGAAGTCGGGGCGGTGTATTTACAGCCGATCGAAATGGAACCCGCCGGCATGATGCGCGCCACTGCCGATTCCGACGTGCACCTGGAAGCCGACATCCGTGCCACTGCGGACAATCGCAACGGCTTTCAGGAAGGCAGCTTCGTGCCGTACCTCAACGTGTCCTTCAAACTGAAAAAGGTTGGCAGCGATCCGGAAATCAAGGGCGACTTCCACGCCATGGTGGCCAACGACGGTCCGCACTATGGCGATAACGTCAAGCTGCTCGGCCCGGGCAAATACCAGCTGACCTTCACCCTCCTGCCGCCCGGCGGTCATGCCTCCCTGGGTCGTCACACCGACAAGGAAACCGGCGTCGCTCCGTGGTTCGAACGTTGCGAGCTGAACTACGAGTTCGTCTACGCCGGCATCGGTAAAAAGGGCGGCTACTGAAATGAAGCGTCTGCCGCTCGCCTGGCTGCTGGCCGCAGCCTTTGCGCCGTTGGCCGCCCATGCCGAACTGCCGACCTATGAACTGAGCCTCAATGATGGGCACTTCACCCCCGCCGTGCTGGAGGTGCCGGCGGGACAACGCTTCAAGATCATCCTGAAGAACATCGGCCAGGGCCCCGCCGAGTTCGAAAGCACGCCGTTGCGGGTGGAAAAGGTGCTGTCGCCCGGCGTGACCACCTTCGTGGTCATCCACCCGCTACGGCCGGGTCAATACCCGTTCTTCGACGAGTTCAACCTGCAATTGCCCGAAGGCAGCCTCCTCGCGAAATAACCCGGACATGTACGGAGTGTTCATGAATCAATCAATGTTCATCGTCTGGCGGGAAAGCGTCGAGGCACTGCTGGTGATCGGTATCCTCCAGGCCTGGATCAGCCAGCAGCAACAGGACCAGCGGCTGACCCGGTTTCTCTGGGCCGGCGTGGTGCTTGGACTGATGTTCTCGGGGCTGCTGGCCGGGGCGATCCTGTGGGCGGGCAACGCCATGAGCGGGGCCGGCAGCGAGTGGTTCCAGGCCGCCCTTGCGCTGATCGCCAGCCTGCTGATCGTGCAGATGGTCCACTGGATGCGCCGACACGGGCGCACGCTCAAACAGGATTTGCTGCTCAATGCCAACAACAAAATTTCCCGGCAAGGTGGCTGGGGCCTGTTGTTGTTGGCGCTGCTGGCGGTCAGCCGAGAAGGCAGTGAAACCGTGGTCTTCCTGTATGGCGCCGGTGCGCAACTGCGCGGTCCCCAGCTCGGCCTGTTCGCCATCGGCGGTGCGTTCGGGCTGGTGCTATCGGCGCTGACCATCACTCTGCTGCACGGCAGTCGCCGGTTCATTTCCTGGCAACGCTTCTTCGCCATCAGCGAGACCATTTTGCTGATGCTTGGCGCAGCGTTGCTGGTCAGTGCCGTCGAGCGCATCGGTGGCCAACTGCTCGGCATGGACATGCCCGAAGTGGTTTACAGCCTCGCCGGCGACGCACTGTGGGACAGCAATGCCTTGCTCGGTGACAGCCACGGTCTCGGCGGTTTCCTCGCCAGTTTTGCCGGTTACCGGGCAACACCCAGTACCCTGACCGTGCTGGCGTGGGTCGGTTACTGGCTGATCGTCGGTGGCTGGCTGCGCTACCGCAGCACGGAAAAAGTCCCATGCCTGAACTGACCTGGCGCAATCGATGGCTGCAGCGCGCGGGGGACGGGATGCGTCGCCACGCGCGGGTCATCCGCGTGGTGCAGTGGTGTGTCGTGCTGTTCTACGCATCATTGCTGGTGATCCCGGTGCTGCTGCCGCTGCCGGACAGTCAGGCGCGAATGCTCGATAACCTGACCCTGTTCGCGCAGTTTCTGTTTTGGGGCCTCTGGTGGCCGTTCGTGCTGCTGTCCATCGTGCTGTTCGGCCGACTCTGGTGCGGCGTGCTGTGCCCGGAAGGTTCGCTCAGCGAATGGGCCAGTCAGTACGGCAAAGGCATGGGGGTGCCGCGCTGGGTGCGCTGGGGTGGCTGGCCCACCCTGGCATTCTGCCTGACCACCCTTTATGGCCAGCTGATCAGCGTCTACGACTACCCGCAAGCGGCGCTGTTGATTCTGGGCGGATCCACCGTGGCAGCCGTCGCCGTCGGTTTGCTGTTTGCGCGGGGCAAACGCATCTGGTGCCGCTACCTGTGCCCGGTCAGCGGCGTCTTCGCCCTGCTCGCCCGCCTGGCGCCGGTGCATTTTCATGTCGATGAACAACGCTGGGTGAAAAACGCCGCGCCGCGTCTGCCTCCGCCCAACTGCGCACCGCTGCTGGATATCCGCCGCCTGCGCGGCGCCAGTGACTGTCATGCCTGCGGGCGCTGCAGCGGACAACGTGGCGCGGTGCAGTTGATCGCCCGCTCAAGCAATCAGGAAATTCTGCAGTCGACGGCGCAAAGCGTTTCGGCCTGGGATGTGCGCCTGCTGCTGTTTGGCGTGATCGGCCTGGCGATGGGGGCGTTTCAGTGGACGGTCAGTCCTTGGTTCATCGCCTTCAAGCAAACCCTCGCGCAATGGCTGGTGGAACACGATCACCTGTGGGCCCTGGAGGACAATGCGCCCTGGTGGCTGCTCACCCATTACCCGCAGCTCAACGACAGCTTCAGCTGGCTTGATGGTTTCAGCATCATCGCTTACCTGGGTTTGAGTTCGCTGGTTCTCGGCACTGCGCTGATGATCTTCATGCGCCTGGCAGCACGTTTGGCGGGTGATCGCGCACTGTTTTGGCCCATGGCGCTGACCTTGACGCCCCTGGGTGGTGCCGGACTGTTTCTTGGGCTGTCGGCGACCACCGTGAAACTGCTGCGCTATGAAGGGTTGTTGCTGGAGTGGGTGCAACCGGCCAGGGCGTGGTTACTGCTGGCGGCACTGGGCTGGAGCCTGCTGTTGGGATGGAAACGCCTGAACCGCGAACGCCTTGCTCTGCCCAGGCGGATTGCAGCGGGCGCCTGCCTGTCGCTGGCCAGTGGCTTGATCGGTTGCGGCTGGTGGTTGCAGTTCTGGGGCTGGGCCTGACCCTGTGCCAGAGCAGGCTGTATCCAGGTTGGACGTGTCAATGCCATCGCGAGCAGGCTCGCTCCCACCCTATTGGCGTCGTTTACGAACCTGCGGACACCCGAAAAACTGTGGGAGCGAGCCTGCTCGCGATACCGGTAGCCCGCTCGCCCCGATGCTGGATATACCCGCCCCCACCTTGTTCAGACTTTGAACCGCGCCACGGTCTGGTGCAGGTCGCCGGCCATCTGTGCCAGTTCCTGGCCGGCGCTGTCGGTGTGGCGGGCGCCGAGCAGGACCTGTTCGGAGAAGCTGCGGATGCTCACCAGGTTGCGGTCCACCTCACGGGCCACCAGCGCCTGTTGCTCGGTGGCACTCGCGATCATCAGGTTGCGCTCATTGATCTGCGAGATGGACCGGGTGATTTCATCCAGCGCCTCGCCCGAGCGTTGCGCCACTTCCAGGGCGACCCGAACACGCTCGCTGCTGCCCTGCATCGCCGTCACTGCCTGCCCGGTATCCTCGCGCACGTTGTCGATCATCTGCTCGATTTCCCGCGTCGACTCCTGAGTGCGATGCGCCAGCGCCCGCACTTCATCGGCCACCACCGCAAAACCGCGCCCGGCATCCCCGGCGCGCGCGGCTTCGATGGCGGCATTGAGGGCCAACAGGTTGGTCTGCTCGGCGATGCTGCGGATCACATCGAGCACCTTGCTGATGCCCTGGACCCGGCCGGCCAGTTGTTCGATACGCTGCGAAGTGTCGGAGACGCCATGGGCCAGCTCGCCAATCGAGGCCACCGTTTCCTGCACCTGTTCACGTCCTCGGTGCGCGGTGATTTCAGACTGCCGGGAGGCTTCGGAGGTGCTCACCGCATTGCGCGCCACTTCATCCACTGCGGCGGTCATCTGGTTGACGGCGGCAGCGGCCTGCTCGATCTCCTGCCCCTGCAATTGCAGGTTGCTGGACGTCTGGCTGCTGACCGCACTCAGCTCTTCGGACGAACTGGCGACTCGGTCCACCGAGCCGGCGATGTGCCGGACCATGGCGTTGAGGCTTTGCTGCATCTGGCGCATGTTCATCATCACGCTGCCGTCGGCACTCGATGTCCTGGGCACGTCGATCGTCAGGTCGCCCTCGGCTATCTGGCTCAAGACCCGCGCCGCAGCATCCGGTTCGCCTCCCAAGGGTCGGGTGACACTGCGGGTGACAACGACCGCCGCCGTGATGACCAGCCCCATGCACAGCACAAACAAGCCGAGCATGGTGCGCTGGGCGTCGCTGTACAGTTGCTGCGCCGCCCGCTCACGGTCGGCGAAGATTTTTCCTTGCAGCGCCATCACGGCGTCCAGGCTGCGATACACCTCGGCTTCGGCCGGTACGACCTTGTCCTTCAACTGCGCCCTGGCTTCATCGAGCGCCCCCTGGCGGATCAAGACCTGCACTTGGGTGAACGCCGCAACGTAGGCCTCACGGTGTTTTTTCAGGGTCAGGTACGCGGCCTTGCCTTCGGGCAAGTCGAACAACGGCGCCAGGGTTTCGAAGGCCTGGGTGATGCGTTGCTTGGTGGCGTCGATTGCCTGGAACGAGGGCTGGTGGTCTTCGTTGATCAACAGGTCGCGGGTATGTTTGGCGTTGTCGCGCACGCCAGTGGCAATGACCATCAGCGGCTCGATCTTCGGCCAGTCCTGCTCGACGATGATGGCCGCCTGGTCCTTGAGGATTGCCATGTCGCGCAAGCCCTCGAAGGCCATGCCGATCAGTGCCAGCGGCGCAATAGCGAAGCCGATGACGATACGTTGTGCGGTCGTTAATTTAGCCATATCAAATGCTCCCCGTTTGATACCTGCCCGATGGGCAGCGCATTTGAACTTCATGGTGGGTGCTGCATTGTTCTGCGCTGTCCCTGATCACCCCCGCAATACGAAGACTGGAAACAGCTCGCGCATTGCGTCCCAGAGATCGGGTAGCAAAGCTTGTGCCGAGACGCTCGACAACAGCGGATCGAACATCCGTTCGGTGCGCACCAGTTGCACGACGAATCGTTTCACGCCCAGTGCGCTCAAGCGCTGCGCCAGGAGCAACAGGCGTTGCGGCTCGAAAAGATGCCAGTGCACGGTGGTGCGGCATTCGTAGTCGACACCGCTGGCCAGCAAGTGCTCGAGGCTGCGCCAGTTGGCGGTTCCGCTGCCCTCGACCCCGGTGATGGCCTGGCAATCCTCGGGTAATGCCTTGACGTCGAAACCCACCCAATCCGCGCCGTCCAGCGCCCTGGCAAACGCTGTCGGCTTGATCCCGGCGCTGTGCAGGCCGATGCGAAAACCCATCTCCCGCACTTCATCCATGGCGCCGCGCAAGCTGTCCTGCAAGGTCGGTTCGCCACCGCTGAACACCACCGCATCGAGCAGGTCCTGGCGACGCTGCAGAAACGCGATCACCCGCCGCCAATCCACTTCCTCGGTGCCCCGGGGCGGGATCAGTTGCGGGTTATGGCAGTAACGACAACGCCAGGCGCAGCCCTGACAGAACAGCACGCAGGCGAGCTGCCCCGGATAGTCGATGGTGGTCAGGGGCACCATGCCCCCGACCCGGATCACTCGACTCATTGACGCCCGGCCAACGACGCGCCTTCAGTGAAATGCACCCGCTCGCGGTGCTCGGACTGTTTGCCGGGATTGAACGCCGACACCGGACGGTGGTAGCCCATCACGCGGGTCCAGACTTCGCAACGTTGACGTTGAGCCTGTGGCAGGGTTTGCGATGCAGTCATGGTGAAGCTCCTTGCGGTTGAGTGGATCGGAATCAATGAAGATTGGCGGCCTTCTGCTCCTTGAGCAGCAAGGCTTCGTCGCATTTCGGGCAGAACTCGTGCTCGCCATCGAGGTAGCCGTGAATCGGGCAGATCGAGAACGTCGGCGTCACAGTCAGGTACGGCAGGCGGAAGCGGCCGAGGGCCTTGCGCACCAGTTGCTTGCAGGCCTGGGTGGAGGAAATCCGCTCGGCCATGTACAGGTGCAGGACCGTGCCGCCGGTGTATTTGCATTGCAGTTCGTCTTGCAGCTCCAGGGCCTCGAACGGGTCTTCGGTGTAGCCCACCGGCAGTTGCGAGGAGTTGGTGTAATACGGCGCCTGACGGCTGCCGGCCTGGAGAATGTCCGGATAGCGCTTGAGGTCTTCCTTGGCGAAGCGGTAGGTGGTGCCCTCCGCTGGCGTCGCTTCCAGGTTGTAGAGGTGACCGGTTTCCTCCTGGTAGCGCAGCAAGGTGGCGCGGACATGGTCGAGCACGTTCAGCGCGAACTGCCGGCCCTTCTCGGTGTGCATGCCTTCCTGGTCGTCGGTGAAATTGCGCAGCATTTCGTGCAGGCCGTTCACGCCGATGGTCGAGAAGTGATTGCGCAAGGTGCCCAGGTAACGCTTGGTGTACGGGTACAAACCGGCGTCCATGTGCCGCTGGATCACCTTGCGCTTGACCTCCAGACTTTCCATCGCCAGCTCCATCAGCGTGTCCAGACGCTGCAACAGGCCGCTGGTGTTGCCCTTGAACACATACCCCAGGCGCGCACAGTTGAGCGTCACCACCCCCAGCGAACCGGTCTGTTCCGCTGAGCCGAACAAGCCGCCACCGCGCTTGAGCAACTCGCGCACATCCAGCTGCAGGCGGCAGCACATCGAGCGCACCTGGTTGGGCTGCATGTCCGAGTTGAGGAAGTTCTGGAAGTACGGCAGGCCGTAACGCGCAGTCATCTCGAACAGGCGGTCGGCGTTTTCGCTGTCCCAGGGGAAGTCATGGGTGATGTTGTAGGTCGGAATCGGGAAGGTGAACACCCGTCCCTTGGCATCCCCGGCCTGCATCACCTCGATGTAGGCCCGGTTGAGCAGGTCCATTTCGACTTGCAGGTCGCCGTAGGCAAACGGCATTTCCTCGCCACCGATGACCGGTATCTGTTCCTTGAGGTCCTGCGGGCAGACCCAGTCGAACGTCAGGTTGGTGAACGGTGTCTGGGTGCCCCAGCGCGACGGCACGTTGAGGTTGTAGATGAACTCCTGGATCGCCTGGCGCACCTCCTCGAAGCTCAGTTGGTCCTTGCGCACGTAGGGCGCCAGGTAGGTGTCGAACGAGCTGAACGCCTGGGCGCCGGCCCATTCGTTCTGCAGGGTGCCGAGGAAGTTGACCATTTGCCCCAGGGCGCTGCTCAAATGCCGCGGCGGACCGGCTTCAACCCGTCCCGGCACGCCGTTGAGGCCTTCGTGCAACAGGGTGCGCAACGACCAGCCGGCGCAGTAGCCGGCGAGCATGTCGAGGTCGTGCACGTGCAGGTCCGCCTCGCGATGAGCCTGGCCGATGGCCTCGCTGTAGACCTCGTCCAGCCAGTAGTTGGCGGTGACCTTGCCCGACACGTTCAACACCAGCCCGCCCAGGGAATAGCCCTGGTTGGCGTTGGCCTGCACCCGCCAGTCTTCACGGTCCAGGTACTCGTTCATCGAGGTCGCGACCTCGACCATGGTTCGACGGTCACGGCGCAGACGCCCGTGCTGTTCGCGGTAGACGATATAGGCGCGCATCGCGAAGAAGTAACCGGCGTCCATCAGGACCCGCTCGACCCGGTCCTGAACCTGCTCGACGTGCAGCCTCGACATGCCCTCCAGGCGGGCGAGAACCGCCTCGAGCAAGCCTTCGACTTCGACGTCGGTGTATTCCCCGGTCGCCTTGCCCGCGGCGATCAATGCCTGACGGATCTTGTTGGCATCGAAGGCGACCAGGTCGCCATTGCGCTTGTGCAAGCGGTTACATCCCACTGAGATCAGCGTGCTCTGCATTCGGCCTCCAAACACTACATATTGATTTTTAGTCATTCAAAAACACAAGATGCAGTGAAGGGTACGGACAAAACGCTGATGTGCAATTGATCGACATCAAGATTCGCCGGTGAAAAAAAAGCCGCTCGAAAGCGGCGAGGAAGGGAGGGAAAGGCTGCGAGGTCGCCTCCAGGCGACATCGGTGAGGGGCTGATGGCCTGTTCGCGAGCAGGCTCGCTCCCACAGGGTTTCGTGTTCGTTTCAAGCGCCGGCGTCTGACTCAATATCCGCCAGTCGCTTCACCCTCCACTCATGTTCATGAACCGCACGACCTGCACCTCGCCTTGCGGGGTGAAGTCATGGCGCAGGGGTTTGCCGCGCAGGGCTTTTTGTACGGCGTTGATCACCGGCTGGTCCTCCAGTGGATAGCGGCGCAGCAGCCCGCGCAGGTCCAGAGCATCGTCCTGACCGAGGCAGAGCAACAGCTTGCCTTCCACGGTCATGCGCACCCGATTGCAGGTGCCGCAGAAGTTGTGGCTGTTGGGCGAGATGAAACCGATGCGTGTCTCGGGATGACGCTCCAGGCGAACATAGCGCGCCGGCCCACCGCTGTTTTCCGTGCTGTCGAGCAGTCGATGGTGGCGGGCAATCTCTGCCCTCACCTTTTCGCTGGAACAGAACGATTCACCGCGCGAGCGGCCGACATCGCCCAGGGGCATCTCCTCGATGAAACTGATGTCGATGCGCTGGTCGATGGCGTACTGCACCAGCGCCGGCACTTCGTCGAAGTTGCGCCCCTTCATCACCACGCAATTGAGCTTGATCCGTTCGAACCCGGCATCACGCGCCGCTTCGATGCCATGGAGCACCTGGTCGAGGTCGCCGATCCGGGTGATCGCGCGAAATTTCTGCGGGTCCAGGCTGTCGAGGCTGATGTTCATGCGCTTCACCCCCGCCTCCACCAAGGGCCGCGCCAGCCGACCCAGTTGCGAACCGTTGCTGGTCATCACCAGTTCGCGCAAACCGGGCAACGCGGCGATGTTGCGGCACAGGTCGACGATGCCCGGACGGATCAGCGGCTCGCCGCCGGTGAGGCGGATCTTGCGCACGCCCATGCCCACGAACAACGTGGCCAGGCGCTGCAACTCCTCCAGCGTGAGCACCTGCTGGCGCGGCAGGAAGGTCATGGTTTTCGCCATGCAATACACACAGCGAAAATCACACCGGTCCGTCACCGACATCCGCAGATAATCGATCTGCCGCCCAAAACCATCCTGCATCACAGCGTTCATCACGTCTCCCGGTTTGCCTCGATGCTTACTGCACCAGTGGTGAGTCGGCACCCTGCAAGTGAATACCGCGTACATCGGCCGCGCCGATCAGGGTTTGCAGGTACTGCACCAGGGCTTTTTGCCAGACCCCCTGTTGCAACTGCGTGCGAATCGCCGTCGCCACCGCCTCATAAGGCAATGGCTGGCCTTCGATGCGCTGATCGACGCTGATCACGTGCCAGCCATAACGGCTTTCCAGCGGTTTGCCCGCCAGCCCCGGCGCCAGGGTGAACAACTGACGCTCCAGCTCGGGCACGGTCTGGCCCTTGCTGATCTGGCCCAGCGAACCGCCCTGCTCCTTCGACGGACAGGCCGAATACTTCAAGGCCAGCTCGGCGAAGCTGCCGGGGAAATCCTTCAGCCGCTGCAACAGCACGTCGGCCTGATCATGGGCAATGCCCCGGGCCTCGGCATCATCCGGCGCGCATTCGAGCAGGATGTGCCGCACCGCCAGCAACGGCGCGCTGTGAAAACGCGCCCGATTGCTTTCGTAGTAGCGCCGACTGGTCACCTCATCCAGCTCTGGCACCTGTACCTCGCGTTCGAGCAACAGACGCGTGGCCGCCTCCTCTTCGTTCTCGCCGGCACCGATCTCGAGCGACAGCCCGAGCTCGGCAATGCGCTGCTGCAACAATTCGCGGATGACCAACGCCCTGGCGGCCAGGTACACCGCCTCTTCGCGACTCTGCGCCGGGTGATATTGCAGCTCCTGGGCCATCGCTTGCGGGGTGATCAGCACCTCGTTGACGCTGATGATCGGCCATTCCTGCTCACTGCTGGCAATCAACTGCGCCGGAGCCTCTTCGACCGCCGCCGGTTCTGCCGCGAGCGCTTCGAACTGCGCCGCTGCCACCGGTGCGACCTCGAGCACTTCCTCGGTCACCCTTGAAGAACCGCAGCCACCGCCGCCCCCACCACCGCCGCCACATCCACAACCTGACATGATGACCTCCTCAGAATTTCTGCCGAACGATTTGATAACGACGCCCCAGGTACCAGACCGGCGCGCTGACGATGTGCACCAGACGGGTGAACGGGAACAACACGAACAGGGTCAGACCCAGGAATACATGGAGCTTGTAGGTCAAGCCCACCGGGGCGATGGACGCCGCCGCTTCCATTGGCCGCAGCATCACGGTGTTCTGCGCCCAGTCGGCGAGCATCACCATCACCGAGCCATCCATGTGTGCGGTCGACGCGACGATGGTCAGCAGCCCGAGCAGCAATTGCGCCAGCAGCACGAACAGGATCAGGATGTCCGACGTGCTGGACGTGGCGCGTACCCGCGGGTCGGTCAGGCGACGCTTGATCAGCATCAGCAGGCCGATCAGGCACAGCAGGCCGAAGAAGCCGCCGGACACCATGGCCAGCAATTGCTTGTGCTCGGTGCTGATCACGTGGTGATAGATCGACGCCGGGGTCAGCAGGCCGACAAAGTGCCCGGCCAGGACGAACAGCACGCCGATGTGAAAGAAGTTGCTCGCCACGCGCATGCCGCGCTGGTTGAGCATCTGGCTGGAGCCCGCCTTCCAGGTGTACTGCGACAGGTCGAAGCGCGCCCAACTGCCGATCAGGCAAATCGCCAACGCCACATAGGGGTAGACCCCGAACACCAACAGATTCCATTTAGACATTGCGTGCCTCCTTGACTGGCTCGGCGGCCAGCCCTTCATGCTGAAAATCCACCCAGTGCAACGGCACTGCGCTTTCTTCCCGGGCCTTGCCCGGTGCGCTTGGCAGTGCGCCGCAGCGCTCCTGCTGCTCGGCCTTGAGGAAGTCCACGGCCTCCTCTTCCCAGATCTTGTCGAGGGCTTCGAGGGAGTCGTCGCGCACCTCGGCGGCGACCTGCTCACGCAGATCGGCCACGGCCTGGTGCGGCTCCGCCCCGGCAATCTGCAGCAGTGCCCGGAAGCAACTGGCGTAGGCACTTTCACGCTCCTCCAGACGCGCCGCGAGCAGGGCCAGCAAGTGCGCGACATCGGCCAGGCCCTCGCGGGCCTCGCCGTCTTCGCGAGTCGAGAGAAACTCCAGGTACAGCGGGATGTAGTCCGGCAGCTCTTTGACGCCGATGGCAAACCCGGCGTCTTCGTACTGCGCCATCATGTCGACCATGGCCTGGCCCCGGTCTCGGGACTCGCCGTGCACATGCTCGAACAACAGCAGCGACAGCGAGCGGCCCCGGCCGAACAGCGCACCGTAGTGCTCCTGGCCATCCATCAGGTCGTTGGCGCAGATCAACTCCAGCAACTCGAACAGCGCGCCACGTTGTTTCGGGCTGATTTCCCGGGACTGGTGGATCGCCTGTTCCAGCTCGTCGCGGCCGTTGACCAGGGTCTCGGTCGGATAGTCGAGCAACAACGAAATCACTTTGAGGATTTGCATGCTCAGTCCTCCCACAACTGTACGGTTTTCAGGACGTCGCGACGGTTGGCTTTCTTCGCCCCGAACAGGTTGGTGTCGGAGCTGCCACTGCAACCGCTGCCGAAACTGAAGCCGCAACCGGAGCGCTCGGCGAACGCGTCGCTCATGGCGTCTTCACGGTGGGCGCTCGGGACCACGAAGCGATCCTCGTAATTGGCGATGGCCAGGTAGCGATACATCTCCTCGACCTGGCCCACGTTCAGGCCGACATCCGCCAGCACTTGAAGGTCCGTGACCCCGTCGACTTGCTCGGAGCGTTTGTAGGCACGCATCGCCAGCAGGCGCTTGAGTGCGCGCTTGACCGGTTTTTCGTCGCCGGCGGTCAGCAGGTTGGCCAGGTAGCGCAGCGGGATACGCAGGCTGTCGACGTCCGGGATCACGCCGTTCATGCCGACGGTGCCGGCCTCGGCCGCGTTCTGGATCGGCGACAGCGGCGGTACGTACCAGACCATCGGCAAGGTGCGGTATTCGGGGTGCAGTGGCAGTGCGAGTTTCCAGTCCACGGCCATTTTGTAGACCGGCGAACGCTGGGCGGAGTCGATCACCGACTGCGGAACGCCATCGGCCAGGGCCTGGCGAATCACCGCCGGGTCGTTTGGATCGAGGAAGATCTCCAGTTGTTTCTCGTACAGGTCCTGCTCGTTGGCGGTGCTCGCCACTTCGCTGATGCGGTCGGCGTCATACAGCAATACGCCGAGGTAGCGGATACGCCCCACACAGGTTTCGGCGCAGACGGTCGGCATGCCGGCTTCGATCCGCGGGTAGCAGAAAATGCACTTCTCGGATTTGCCGCTTTTCCAGTTGAAGTAGATCTTCTTGTACGGGCAACCGCTGATGCACATCCGCCAGCCACGGCACTTTTCCTGATCGATCAGGACGATGCCGTCTTCTTCACGCTTGTAGATCGCGCCGCTCGGGCACGAGGCCGCACACGCCGGGTTGAGGCAGTGCTCGCACAGGCGCGGCAGGTACATCATGAAGGTGTTTTCGTACTCGCCGTAGATGTCCGCCTGGATCTTGTCGAAGTTCTTGTCCTTGCGGCGCTTGGCGAATTCGGTGCCGAGGATCTCTTCCCAGTTCGGGCCCCACTCGATTTTCTCCATGCGCTTGCCGGTGACCAGCGAGCGTGGACGCGCCACCGGCTGGTGCTCGCCCAGCGGCGCAGTGTGCAGGTGCTGGTAATCGAAGTCGAACGGCTCGTAGTAGTCGTCCAGGCTGGGCAGGTCCGGGTTGGCGAAAATGTTCGCCAGCACGCGGAATTTTCCCCCGATGCGCGGGTTGATCGACCCGTTGGCGTTACGGACCCAGCCGCCCTTCCACTTGTCCTGGTTTTCCCATTCTTTCGGGTAGCCGATGCCGGGCTTGGTCTCGACGTTGTTGAACCAGGCGTATTCCATGCCTTCGCGGCTGGTCCAGACGTTTTTGCAGGTGATCGAGCAGGTATGGCAGCCGATGCATTTGTCCAGGTTCAGGACCATGCCGATTTGTGAGCGAATCTTCATCTCAGTTCTCCTCGATGTCGGTCGGCAGTGGACGCGGCAAGGCATCGCCGTCGGTGCCATCGAGCCAGTCAATTTTGGACATTTTGCGGACCACGACGAACTCGTCGCGGTTGCACCCGACGGTGCCGTAGTAGTTGAACCCGTAGGCCTGCTGGGCATAGCCGCCGATCATGTGGGTCGGCTTGAGCACCACGCGGGTGACCGAGTTGTGGTGGCCGCCACGGGTCTTGGTGGTCTGCGCACCGGGCACGTTCACGATCCGTTCCTGGGCGTGGTACATCATCACCATGCCGTCCTTGACCCGCTGGCTGACCACCGCACGGGCGGTCAAAGCACCGTTGGCGTTGAAACACTCGACCCAGTCGTTGTCCTCGATGTTCGCGCGCTTGGCGTCGTTCTCCGAGAGCCAGATAATCGGGCCGCCACGGCTCAGGGTGAGCATCAGCAGGTTGTCGGTGTAGGTACTGTGGATGCCCCATTTCTGGTGCGGGGTGATCCAGTTCAGGACGATCTCGGTCTCGCCATTGCCGCGCTTGCCTTTCACCCCGGCGATGGTCCGGGTGTTGACCGGCGGCCGGTAGTTCATGAACTGCTCGCCGAACGCCTGCATCCACGGGTGATCCTGGTAGAACTGCTGGCGACCGGTGATGGTGCGCCACGGGATGTCTTCATGGACGTTGGTGTAGCCGGCGTTGTAGCTCACGTGTTCGTCCTCGAGCCCCGACCAGGTCGGGCTGGAGATGATCTTGCGCGGCTGCGCCTGGATGTCGCGGAAACGAATCGCCTCGTGGGCTTTGGACAGCGCCAGGTGGCTGTGGTCGATGCCGGTGAATTCCGACAGCGCCGCCCAGGCCTTGACGGCCACATGGCCGTTGGTTTCCGGGGCCAGGGACAGGATCACTTCGGCGGCATCGATGGCGGTGTCGATTTTTGGCCGACCCTGGCTGATGCCCGCTGCGGTTTCGTGATGATTGAGTTCGCCGAGGAATTCCACTTCCTCCTCGGTGTTCCAGTTGATGCCCTTGCCGCCGTTGCCGTGTTTCTCCAGCAAGGGGCCCAGCGAGGTGAACTGCTTGTAGATGTTGGTGTAGTCACGCTCCACCACTTGCAGGTTCGGCGCGTTCTTGCCCGGCTGTGGGGCCACGCCGGCGGTTTTCCAGTCGGTGCCGCCAAACGGTTGGGCCAGTTCGCCCACGCTGTCGTGCAGCAACGGCACGGTCACCAGGTCCTGCTCGACGCCCAGGTGCCCTTCGGACATGGCGGAAAACGCCTTGGCGATGCCTTTGTAGATTTCCCAGTCGGACCGCGATTCCCACGCCGGGTCGATCGCCGCCGACAACGGGTGAATGAACGGGTGCATGTCCGAAGTGTTCATGTCGTCCTTTTCGTACCAGGTCGCAGTCGGCAACACGATGTCGGAATAGACGCAGGTCGAGGACATGCGGAAGTCCAGGGTGGTCACCAGATCGAGCTTGCCGATGGCCCCCTCGTCGACCCATTCGGCTTCTTCAGGCTTGCAGTCACCGACCTGGCCGATGTCTTCGTTCATCACGCCGTTCTTGGTGCCCAGCAGGTACTTGAGCATGTACTCGTGGCCCTTGCCCGAGGAGCCCAGCAGGTTGGAACGCCAGATGAACATGTTGCGCGGGAAGTTGACCGGGCTGTCCGGCTGTTCGCAGGCAAAACGCAGCGAACCGTCCTGCCACGACTTGACCACGTAGTCCTTGGGGTCCATGCCGGCAGCGGCGGCATCACGGCAGATGTGCAGCGGGTTGGTGTTCAGTTGCGGCGCGCTCGGCAACCAGCCCGCGCGTTCGGCGCGGATGTTGTAGTCCAGCGCGTGCTCGGGGAACTGCGACTTGTCGGCCAGGGGCGAGAGCACATCGTGCATGCTCATCTTCTCGTGGCGCCATTGCGAGCTGTGCGCGTAGAAGAAACTGGTGCCGTTCATCTGGCGTGGCGGACGGCTCCAGTCCAGGCCGAAGGCCAGCGGCAGCCAGCCGCATTGCGGACGCAGTTTTTCCTGGCCGACGTAGTGCGCCCAACCGCCACCGGTCTGGCCGACACAGCCGCAGAGCATGAGCATGTTGATCAGCCCGCGGTAGTTCATGTCCATGTGGTACCAGTGGTTCATCGCCGCGCCGACGATGATCATCGAGCGACCACGGGTCTTGTCGGCGTTGTCGGCGAACTCACGGGCGATCTGGATGGCTTTCTCACGGCTCACGCCCGTGATCTGCTCCTGCCAGGCCGGGGTGCCGGGCACCGAGGCGTCGTTGTAGTCGCGGGCGACGTTGGCGCCACCCAGGCCACGGTCGATCGCCAGGTTGGCGGCCGAGAGGTCGAACACGGTGGCCACCTTGGCCACGCTGCCGTCGGCCAGCACCACGCTGTGCACCGGCACACGGCGGTACTGCACCGCATCGCCGGCCACGTGCTGGAAGTGCTCCTGCACTTCGCCGGCAAAATACGGGAAGGCGACTTCGGCGACGTCTTCACCGATCAGGCTGAGCTTGAGGTCGATCTCGCGACCTTCGCCACCCTCGCGAGGCAGGATGTTCCACTTGCCCTTCTCGCCCCAGCGATAACCGATGGAGCCCTGTGGCGACACCAGCTCGCCGCTGGCATCCAGGGCGATGGTTTTCCATTCCGGGTTGTTGTCCTGGCCGAGGTTGTCGGTCAGGTCGCTGGCACGCAGGAAGCGATCCGGCTGGTAACCGGCGCCCTCGGCCGCATCCGCCATCGGTTTGAGCAGCACCAGCACCGGCAAGTCGGTGAAGCGCTTGGCGTATTCGGTGAAATAGGCGCTCGGCTTGTCCAGGTGGAATTCTTTGAAGATGACGTGGTTGAACGCCTGGGCCAATGCCGCGTCGGTGCCCTGCTTGGGGTTGAGCCACAGGTCGGTGAGCTTGGCGACTTCCGAGTAGTCGGGGGTGATCGCCACGGTCTTGGTGCCCTTGTAGCGCACCTCGGTGAAGAAGTGCGCGTCCGGGGTACGGGTCTGCGGAACGTTGGAACCCCAGGCAATGATGTAGTTGGAGTTGTACCAGTCGGCCGATTCCGGCACGTCGGTCTGCTCGCCCCAGACCATCGGCGAAGCCGGCGGCAAGTCGCAGTACCAGTCGTAGAAGCTCAGGCAGGCGCCACCGATCAGCGACAGGTAGCGCGCGCCGGCGGCGTAGCTGACCATCGACATGGCAGGGATCGGCGAGAAGCCGACGACGCGGTCGGGGCCGTAGGTCTTGATGGTGTAGACGTTGGACGCGGCGATGATCTCGTTGACTTCATCCCAGCTCGAGCGGATGAAGCCACCCATGCCACGCTTGCTTTTATACGAGTCGGCCTTGGCCTTGTTCTCGACGATGCTGGCCCAGGCTTCCACCGGCGCCAGGGTCAGGCGCGCCTCGCGCCAGAGCTTGAGCAGCGGTTTGCGGATTTTCGGGTACTTGAGCCGGTTGGCGCTGTAGATGTACCAACTGTAGCTGGCGCCGCGCGGGCAGCCCCGGGGTTCATGGTTCGGCAGGTCGTTACGGGTGCGCGGATAGTCGGTCTGCTGGGTTTCCCAGGTGATCAGGCCATTCTTGACGTAGATTTTCCACGAGCACGAGCCGGTGCAGTTCACCCCGTGGGTGGAACGCACGATCTTGTCGTACTGCCAGCGGGAACGGTAGACGTTCTCCCAGTCGCGGGACTCTTTACGCGTCTCGCCATGACCGTCGGAAAACTCGTTTTGCTTGCGATTGAAAAACCGCATTTGATCCAGTAAATGACTCAAGGTTTAGTCCTCTCAGGCTTGCTGCGGGGTTCTGCGCCCCGCCCACGCAATGGTTGGATACGGGTCGTTTCAGCAGGGGTTCGCGGCGCCTTTGCGCGCGTAGCACCACCAGGTCACGACAATGCAACTCAGGTAAAAGCCGACAAACATGTAGAACGCCATCTCCGGGCCACCGGTCTGGGCCATCGACGTGCCAAAGGATTTGGGAATGAAGAACGCACCGAAGGCGCCCATGGCCGAACTGAAGCCGAGCACGGCCGCCGATTCCTTGCCCGCATCCTTGAGCGCCTGTTCACGCACGGCGGGCGGTTTGCCGGCCGAGGCTTTCTCGTGCTGGGTGCGAAAGATCACCGGGATCATGCGGAAGGTGGAGCCGTTGCCAACGCCGGTGGTGATGAACAGCAGCATGAACATGCCGAGGAAGCCGTAGAAACTGCCGCCCTGCGCCACTTCGCCGTTGTGGCTGACGGGCAGGAAGTGCAACACGCCGAAGACCATCACGATCATCAGCACGAAGTTCCACAGGGTCACCTTCGCACCGCCCAGCTTGTCCGCCAGCCAGCCGCCCAAGGGACGGACCAGGGCGCCCACCAATGGGCCGAGGAAGGCGAACTTCAGTGCGATGACATCCGGGAACGAGGTTTTGATCAGCAGCGGGAACGCGGCGGAGAAGCCAATGAACGAGCCGAAGGTCGCCAGGTACAACCAGCACATCAGCCAGTTGTGCTTGCGCTTGAAGATGACCGCCTGTTCTTTGAACGAAGCGCGGGCGCTGGACAGGTCGTTCATTCCGAACCAGGCCAGCACGGTCACCAGCACAATGAACGGCACCCAGATGAAACCGGCGTTCTGCAGCCACAACTCGCCACCGTCCGGCAGCACCTGCGATTTGCCACCGAGGAAGCCGAATACGCCGAAGGTGATCACCAGCGGGACACAGAACTGCATCACCGACACGCCCAGGTTACCCAGGCCGGCATTCAGGCCCAGTGCGGTGCCCTGTTGCGACTTGGGATAGAAGAAGCTGATGTTGGACATGCTCGAGGCGAAGTTGCCGCCGCCGAAACCGCAGAGCAAGGCAATCCACACGAACACGCTGTAAGGGGTGCTCGGGTCCTGCACGGCGAAGCCCATCCACAACGACGGGATCAGCAGCGACGCGGTGCTCAGGGCGGTCCAGCGCCGGCCGCCGAAGATCGGCACCATGAACGAGTAGAAGACCCGCAACGTGGCGCCGGACAGCCCTGGCAACGCAGCCAACCAGAACAGTTGGTCGGTGCTGAAGTTGAAGCCGATGGCGTTCAGTCGCACGATCACCGTGCTCCACACCATCCACACGGCAAACGCCAGCAGCAGTGCGGGAATGGAGATCCACAGGTTGCGCGTGGCGGTCTGTTTGCCGCTGCGCCCCCAGAACGTCGGGTCTTCCGGGCGCCAGTCGTGGATGACCGGGCCTTTGTCAGGCTTTTGCAGAACGGACATGTTCTTCTCCTAGGTAATGCTCGAATTCAGGGGCGGGTCTGCGGCGGCTCTTTGCCGAGCACCGGGTTTTTGCGAACTTCGCTGAGGTACATCCAGATGAGGGAGACCCAGACCACGCCGTACAGCAACATGAAGCAGGAGGAGCGCACACCGGTGAGGTCCACCAGGGCGCCAAACATGATCGGGAGGACGAAGCCGCCCAGGCCGCCGGCCAAGCCGACGATGCCGGACACCGCCCCCATGTTTTTCGGATAGTCGTTGGCGATGTATTTGAAGACCGAGGCCTTGCCGAACGCGAAGGCGATGCCCATGACGAACAGCAGCACGGTGAACAGCGCCGGGTTGAGGCCGATGTGGAAATCCACCGGGCCTTTGAGGGTCTGCACCTGCAACTGGGTCTGCGGGTACGACAGCAGGAACAGGCAGATCCAGCTGACCCACAGCACCCACCAGGTCACGCTCTGGGCACCCCAGCGATCCGACATCCAGCCGCCGACGGCCCGCAGCACGCCACCGGGCAGGGAGAAACAGGCGGCCAGCAACGCCGCGCTTTGCAGGCTGAAACCGTATTCCTGCACGTAGTACTTGGTCATCCACAGCGCCAGGGCGACGTAGCCGCCGAAGACGATCGAGTAGTACTGGCAGTAGCGCCACACCGCCGGGTCTTTCAGCGAGGCCAGCTGCTCGCGCAACGTGGCGCCCGAAGCACTGCGGTGCGTCTTGTTTTCGGCGCTGAGAAACCAGAACAGCAGCGCGGTGATGAACAGGATTGCGCTGAAGACTTTCGGTACCAACTGCCAGCTGCCGGCGGCAATCAATGCCGGGGCGAGAAACTTGGTCACCGCCGAGCCGGCGTTACCGGCACCGAACACGCCCATGGCGAAGCCCTGGCTGTCCTTGTCGAACCACTTGGCAACGTAGGCAATGCCGACCGAGAACGAACCGCCGGCCAGGCCGACGAACAGGCCCAACACCAGGAACTGCCAGTAGGCGGTGGCGTGGCTGATCAGGTAGAGGGGGCCGACGCAGGACAGCATCAGCAGGAAGAACACGATGCGCCCGCCGAAGCGGTCGGTCAGCAGGCCCAGCGGCAGACGGACCAGGGAACCGGTCAGGACCGGTGTGGCGGCCAGCAGGCCGAATTGGGTTTCGTTGAGCTGGAGCAGTTCCTTGATCGGCACCCCGAGCACGGCAAACATCATCCAGACCATGAAACAGACAGTGAAGGCCAGGGTACTCATACCCAGTACCAAGCCTTGTTGTACACGGGGTTGGGTCACAATGCTCTCCCAGTCAGTTAGCCATGGCCGCAGACTAAAGAGCCCTACCCCGCAAAAACTTGATCTGCATCAACGTCGACCCGAGGGCCCCAGGCCTATGCTGGTGCCATCTACCTCCAAGGAGGTAGCTCAGGAAAAGCCCGAAACCCCTTGTTTATCAGTGTTTTGACTTTTTCTACCCAGTGTTCTGTCGACAAGGATCCGTCGACAACTCTTTAGAGGTAGCACGCCCGGGACCGAGGCGCCGACCTACCCGGGAACGTTTCATGCCTTGTTTTCCCCTGTTCTGCGAAGGCCTGCGCCCATGATTCGCTGGTTGCGCAGTTCCCTGCCCGCTCGTGCCGGACTGGCCGTGATCCTGATTGCGGTGCTCGCCCTCGCCAGTTCCCTGAGCGCCGGGCTGATCGCCTGGTTCAGCCAGGGCGATGCCGCCGCCATCAACACCGCAGGCTCGGTGCGCATGGAGACCTACCACCTGAGCTGGAAACTCGGCGCCGGTGCTTCGCCGGAAGAAATCGCTGACATCTCCACCAGCCTGCAACGACGGCTCAACAGTCAATCGCTCAAGGCCGTGCTTGAAGATGGCCCGACCACTGCGCTGCAAATCAGCTATGGACAGATCCAGCAACAGTGGCGGGACGTGTTGCACCCGGCGCTGGAACGCGGTGACGCCGCGACCTTCCAGGCCCAGGCGCAGCCCTTCGTGGAACGCCTGAACCAGTTCGTCAGCCTGCTGCAACGCCAGAGCGAACAGAAGCAGGGCTGGCAACAGGTGATTCAGGGCATGGCCCTGTTCAGCACCATGATCATCCTGCTGATTGGCCTGTACGAATTGCAGTACGGCGTGGTCTCCCCGCTCAAAGAGCTGGTGAACGCCACCCAGCGCTTTCGTCGCGGTGATTTCCAGGTCCGGGTCAACCATCAGTCCCAGGACGAACTGGGCCAGTTGGCCACCAGTTTCAATGCCATGGCCGAGACCATCGAAGAGTCCCATCGCACGCTCGAGAGCCAGGTCCGGCAGAAAACCCTGAACCTGCAACAAGCCAACGCCGCCCTGGAACTGCTGTACCAGAGCAGCCGCAACCTGGCCACGCGCCTGGCCAATGCCGAAGGCCTGGACGACTTGATCCGGCGCTTCCAGCAACGCCTGCCCGGCCTGCGCCTGTCCCTGTGCCTGCAGGGCCAACAGCAGGCTCCCGCGCAACAGTTGATCGCCCTGCACGGTGCCAACAGCCGCGAGGTCTGCGCCAGCAGCGATTGCGCGACCTGTGACCGGCACCACAACACCAGCCAGCAGACCTTCAGCATCAGCAACCAGGGCAGCGAACTGGGCGAACTCAAGGCGCACTTCATCGACGGCCACCCCACGCAAGCCTGGGAAACCCAATTGATCCAGGCCCTGGCCAACCTGATCGGCACCTCGCTGTCGCTCAAGCGCCAACGGGAACAGGATCATCGCCTGCTGTTGCTCGAAGAGCGCACGATCATTGCCCGCGAGCTGCACGATTCGCTGGCCCAGGCGCTGTCCTACATGAAGCTGCAGGTCAGCCGCATGCAGACCCTGATGCGCCGCGGGGAACCGGTGCAGACCCTGGAAAACGTCACCAGCGAATTGCGCGACGGCCTGAACAATGCCTATCGCCAGCTGCGCGAGCTGCTGACCACCTTTCGCCTGCAGATCAACGATGCCGGGCTGATCCAGGAGCTCAAGGACACCGCCGCCGAATTCACCCGTCGCGGCGAGTTCAAGGTCCACCTGCACGTCGACACGCTGGCCTTCGAGCTGTCGGCCAGCGAACAGATCCACCTCCTGCAGATCACCCGTGAAGCGCTCTCCAACTGCCTGCGCCACGCCCATGCGCAGAATGCCTGGCTGGAACTGCGCCAGGACGGTGAAACCGTGAGGCTGCTGGTCGAAGACGATGGACGCGGCTTCAGCGGCGACGTCGACCAGCGCGAACACCACGGCCTGAACATCATGGATGAACGGGCGCGCAGCTTGCGCGGCCAATTGCACATCTTTTCCAGGGAGCCCCAGGGCACCCTCGTCCAGCTGCAATTCCACCCGGAATTCCTCGGACAGCACTCAGAAGGTAGCGTCGCATGAACCCTCAACACCGAATCCTGCTGGTGGACGACCATCCGATGATGCGTCGCGGCATCCGTCAGATGCTCGAGCTCGAAGATGATTTCATGATTGTCGGCGAGGCCAACCATGGCGAAGAGGCGCTGACCCTGATCGAGCCCCTGCAACCTGACCTGGTGCTGCTCGACAACAACATGCCGCAGATGAACGGCATCGAGACCCTGCGTCGACTGCGGGCCATGAATTTTACCGGCAAGGTGTTGCTGTTCACGGTGTCGGATGCCGAGGACGACATCCGCGATGCCCTGCGCCTGGATGCCGATGGCTATCTGCTCAAGGACATGGAGCCCGAGCTGCTGATCCAGTACATCCGCGATGCCTTGGACGGCACGCTGGTCGTCAGCCCCGGCCTGACCCGGGTCATGGCCCAGGCGTTGCGCTCGCCGCCGCGCCAGGCGGTGGTGGAACTGACCGACCGCGAACGCCAGGTGCTCAAGACCATCGCCGCCGGCCTGAGCAACAAGGTGATCGGGCACAAGCTGGGCATCACCGAAGGCACGGTCAAGGTCCACGTGAAGAACCTGCTGCACAAACTCGGTTTGCGTTCGCGCGTGGAGGCAGCGGTCTGGGCCATGGAGCACCTGCGCAGTGCGGGTTGAAGGGCATGCCTCCTTGGAGGTAGGCCGGCAGAGGCATAGGTCAACGGGCCTGCGCTCTTTACTATGAGCGACAGCGGAGGTACGCCATGCTGACCCACCCATCGATTGTTCTAACGTTGCGCCGTCATCACCTGTTCAGCCAACTGCCGGAGAAAGTCTTCGAGGAAGTCTGTTCCCTGGCGATGCTCAAGCGCCTGAGTTGCCACAGCACGCTCATGCACCAGGGCGACCCGGCCAAGCGTTTTTTCCTGCTGATCAGCGGACAGATCAAGCTGTACCGGCTGACCGGCGAAGGCCAGGAAAACCTGGTGGAAATCATCCAGCCGGGCCAGACGTTCGCCGAAGCCCTGCTGTTCAGCCAGGCCCGCCTCTACCCGGTGAGTGCCACGGCGCTGAAGGACAGCGTACTGGTGACCATCGACGGCCAGCACTATCGCAATGCCCTGGAAGACCAGCCGAAAGTCTGCCTGGCGATCCTGGCGAGCATGAGCATTCACCTGCACCTGCGTCTGCGCGACATCGACACCCTGACCATGGCCAGCGCGAGCCGCCGGGTGATCAACTTCCTGCTCCAGGAACGCCACCCCGTCACCGGCCAGATCGTCCTGCAAGTGTCCAAGCGCCTGGTCGCGTCGAAGCTGGGTATCCAGCCGGAGACCTTCTCGCGGATTCTGCATCGGCTGGTCGAGTGCGAGCTGATCGCGATGGAGCGGCGCAACATCCGCCTCCTGGCGGACGAAGAGGCGTTGGCGGCGTTCCAGTAGGCGTAATTGATTGCAATCAATTGTGTAACGCTGCGCACCTTGCACACTGGAGCGGTCCACCTCAGGAGAATTTCCATGTCCGCCTCAACCCTGCCTCTGGTTTACGCCTGCTCGGGCTGCTCCAACGTCGCCCAGCTGGCCAACACCCTGGCTGTGCGCCTGGACCGCAGCGGGGTGGCGGAAATGTCCTGCATCGCCGGCCTTGGCGGGCACGTGAGCTCGCTGGTCAACAAGGCGCGCTCGGGGCGCCGGATCTACGCACTGGATGGTTGCCCGCTGCAATGCGTGGAGAATTGCCTGAAACAGCATGGGCTGCACGCCGATGTGCATCTGATTCTCAGCCATTACGGCTTGCGCAAGCGCTATGGCGAGGACTGCACGCAGGAACAGAGTGACTCGTTGTTCGAAGGCATCAAACAACTGATTGCCAGCGACGCCCGCCAGCACGAGCCCAGCGCCCAGGCCCAATGAAATTCCCTTGTGGGAACGGTCTCGCTCGCGAAGGCGGTGACACATTCAACAGGGATGTCGACGGATCCACCGCTGTCGCGAGCAGGCTCGCTCCCACAATTTCGGGAATTACACTGTCTTCACTACAACCCAGGACCTCGTGGGAGCGAGCCTGCTCGCGATGACTTCGGCACATTCAACGGTGGTGTCGACGGGTCTACCGCTTTCGCGAGCAAGCTCGCTCCCACAGTTTCGGGAATTACACTGTCTTCACTACAACCCAGGACCTCGTGGGAGCGAGCCTGCTCGCGATGACTTCGGCACATTCAACGGTGGTGTCGACGGGTCAACCGCTGTCGCGAGCAAGCGCCTTTCCACGGGTCACACCGTGAATCGGCCCACGAGCCCTTCCAGCTCATGGCCAAGGCGCGCCAGCTCGATGCTGGATGAGGCCGTTTCCTCACTGGCGCTGGCGGTCTGGTCGGAAATGTCACGCACGTTGATCACGCTGCGATTGACTTCTTCGGCAACCGCACTCTGTTCTTCCGCGGCGGTGGCGATCTGCTGGTTCATGGCCTGGATGGTCGAAACCGTACGCGTGATGCTCTCGAGCGAATCGACCGCCAGGCGTGTGAACTCCACGCTGCTTTTGCTCATGTCCAGGCTGGTGTCCATGCTCAGGGACACGGCCTGGGTGCTGCTCTGTATGCCGACGATCAAACTTTCGATTTCCTCGGTGGACTGTTGGGTGCGCCGGGCCAGGTTACGCACCTCGTCGGCCACCACGGCAAAACCACGCCCGGCCTCGCCCGCGCGGGCGGCTTCAATGGCCGCGTTCAGTGCCAGCAAGTTGGTTTGCTGCGCCACGGCCTTGATCACATCCAGCACACCGCCAATCTTGTCACTCTGCCCCTTCAGATGGAGCACCGCCTGCGCCGAGCTACCGACTTCCACGGCCAGGCGCTCAATGCGTTCGATGGCATCGCCCACCACTTGTTCGCCCTGGCTGGCCAGCTGATCGGCAACGGTCGCGGCCCGGTAGGCTTCTTCGGCGTTGCGCGCCACATCCTGCACGGTGGCGGTCATCTCGTTCATGGCGGTGGCGACGTGATCGGTTTCCAACTTCTGGCTGTTGACCCCGGCACTGGTCTGTTCGGTCACCGCAGACAACTGCTCGGCGGCGCTGGCCATCTGGACGACACTGTGGCGAATCCCGCCGATCAACTCACGCAAGGCCAGCGTCATCTGCTGCAGGCTGGATTGCAGTTGGCCCAGTTCATCACGCCGGTCAATATTCACATCGTGGCTCAGGTCACCGAGCGCCACACGCGACATCGCTTCAAGGGTGTGTTGCAGAGGGTTGACGATTTGTCGGGTGATCAGCCACGCGGTCAAGACACCGATCAATAACGCAAGTATCCCAATCCCGATGAGTAATGACTTGGCAAACGTCGAATCGTTATCACGCTTGATATTCTGCGCATCGATCAGTTCCTGGGAAGTTATAAGTAGACGATCGCCTAATTGCGCCATTCGACTATACAAAGGCTTGGTATCGATAGAGGACTGGCCCAGTTGCGACAAGTGCTGGGTGTACTCGTTGACAACGTCAATCTGCTCCGCCAGCAACTTCCGATCGCTCGGCGTACTGAAGTGTCCCTGAATACCCTGCAAATGAATGGTCAGCCGCTCGAGCACCTTGCGCACCGGCTGCAGGGCCTCAGCCTGGGTGCTATTGCCCGCGCGCAAGCGCTCGATACGCAACTCTCTGGTGTATTCACCGACCTTTACAATGTCCTCGATCTTGGCGCCCCGCTCCGTCAGCGTGTTCAACGCATGCCAACCGGCAATCACCAACAAGATGACCAAGCCTAATACAAGGCCAAAACCCAGTGCCAATTTGGCACCTACACGGATATTCCTGATCCAGACAAACATACAGACTCCAAGTGCGTCACTAGTTGAAGTCGGTATCGGTTCCGGTGTTTTTCTCTGTAGTAGACTTTAGTCAACTATATGTGTGGATATATTTCACAAACAGCACTTGCGGACATTGCACATCGTGGGCGCGAGCAGGCTCGCTCCCACAAAGGTTCTACTGCGCCGCCAACCCCTTCCCTGCCCGCTCAAGATTTCGCCACAGCCACACTGGCAGGACGTCCGGGTCGAGGCTGTCGATCAGGTTTTTCAGGGCCAGCCCCAGTTCGGTGTCGCCCTCGATCACCAGACGCCGGCGGAAAAACAGGGTGTCCGGGTCTTCCTGGCGGCTGGCCAGCAGCAGGAATTCTCGCCAGTTGCCGCTGATGGTCACGTGCGCGGTGGCCTGTTCGGCGATCCGCAGGCCTTCGCGGTTGAGGGTCATGAACCAGGACAGGCGCAGGTCCGGAATGCGCAGGCATAACCAGCGCCCGCGCAGCATTTCGAACTCACCGTCGCGCAGTGGCTCGGCGAGGCAGCGATTCAGTGCCTGTTGCAACGCCAGGCGCTGCACGACAAAAGGCACACGGCGCACCAGCGGCAACAGCCGGTCGGCGCCCTTCAACAACCAATTTTTCCGGTTCAGCACAGGCCCACCTCCTCGACGCGCAACATGCCGGGCTGGCCATGCCAGTAACCGTTACAGCCGTCGACGAACAGCGGCGGCGCTTCACCCGAGCGCACGCGCTGATAGGCCGCAATGACCTCCGCCATGCCCTGGGCCCGCGGACTCAGGCGCAGCAGGTCGGCGCCACAGGCCACCAGGCCGGGGTAATCGGCAAGCAGGTTGGTGACCTCCGCCGACAGGGTCTGGATCCCGTTGAGGGTAAACAGCGCCTGCCCTTCCTGACTGGTCAACGCCAGGCCGTCGGGGTAGTTGAGGCAGCAGAACTGGCAGTCGTCCTTGGGTCGGTTTTCCGCCCGTGCAGTGAAGCAGCGCGCGGAATAAGCCAGCGGCAAATGCCCATAGGCGAAGATCTCCACTTCAGGCACCGCATGCCCCAGTTCACGCACCTGCTCGATGACATCGCGGATCAGCGTCGCCGAGCACTCCACCGGCGGCACCCAGCGCGTCATGCCGCTGTCGAGCATTTGCCCCAGCGAATGGCCGTTGTACAGATTGAGCGCCGGCCCACCCACGAACGGCAACTTGCGCTCGGCGAGGAACTGCACCGCGCTCATGTCGTTGGCTTCTACCAGCAACTGGCCGTTGTCGCACAGGCGCCGCACACTGGACAGTTCGGACGCCGCTTCGATCAGCGTCAGGCTGGACATCACCAACTGCGCCTGACTGCATTCCTGCAACTCGCGGCCCAATCCCAGCCACTGATCGAGGGAAAACGCCCGGCGTTTCGAGCACACGGTCTCTCCCAGGTAAATCACATCCAGAGGCTGGTTCGACATCTCGGCGTAGAAGTTGCCGAGTTGTGTTTTGTCCCAATAAAACAGAACCGGTCCAAGGCTGAGTTTCATGTTCTATCCCTCATTGCCATGATCGATGATAAGCACCCAGGGTGGTCTGGCTGCCTTCGGACAGACCGGCCAGCACCTTGCGCCATTCCTCCTTGACCCGAAAACTGCTCGGTGCCCCGCGATGGGCATCCAGGGCGGCGCGCCAGACCCGGGTGACCTGCTCGACATACGCCGGGCTGCGTTGGCGACCTTCGATTTTCACTGCTTCGACACCGATGGCCGTGAGTTCGGGAAGCAGGTCCAGGGTGTCGAGGCTGGTGGGTTCCTCCAGGGCATGGAAGCGTTTGCCCTCGACCAGGAAACGACCCTTGCACAAGGTCGGATAGCCGGCCGGTTCGTCAGGGGTGTAGCGGTCGATCAGCACTTCGCTGAGGCGCGCGCTCAAGCCATCGGCATCCTCGCTCCAGCGCACGGCCTTGGCCGGCGAGCAGACGCCGCACAGGTTCGGCGACTCGCCGGTGATGTAGGAAGACAGATGGCAACGCCCTTCCGCCATGATGCACAGGCTGCCGAAACCGAAGACCTCGATCGGCACCGTACTGTTCGCGGCGACCTGGCGCACCTGGGCCAGCGACAACACTCGCGGCAACACCGCGCGACGGATGTCGTAGCGCTGCGCATAGAACGCCAACGCCGTGGCATTGGTTGCCGAGCCCTGGACCGACAGGTGCAAGGCCAGTTGCGGATGACGCTTGCTGGCGTAGTTGAGCACTCCGGGGTCGGCGGCAATCAACGCATCCACGCCGAAATCGGCGGCACGGTCCACCGCCCGCTGCCAGCGTTCCCAGCCTTTGGGCTGCGGGTAGGTGTTCACCGCGACGTAGATTTTTCGCTGGTGTTGATGGATATGGGCGACGGCGGCGTCGAACTGTTTGTCGTCCATGTTCAGCCCCGCAAAATGCCGGGCATTGGTATCATCGCGAAAGCCGACATACACGGCATCGGCGCCTTGGCGCACCGCCGCTTTCAGCGCAGGCAGGTTCCCTGCCGGGCAGACCAGTTGCATGGGTAATCCTCGTGAAGAAACGCCTGCGGACCGTCGTCTGGTGCCTGTGGCGCGAGGGTCCGCAACCAACCTGAAAAGGCGCTGCCAGTCTAGCCAGACCGGCAGGAACGACCTTGACGGCAATCAATTGCCTTCACTGCGTCAGGCTGGCGAAAGGCAGGAACATCACGTTGTCGTGCTTGAGCACTTGGGTCTCGCGCTCGATCACCGCCAGGCCGTCGGCCCAGCAGGCAGCCATCAACATCGCCGAGCTTTGCTGAGGGTGCAGCGCCACGCTCAACCGGCCTTCGGCATCGGGTACAAGGCGTGCCCGCAGGTATTGCCGACGCTTGTTGCGCTGCGCCCAGTCGAACCCGGCCGTCACGGCCAATGGCACCGGCAACACCTCTCTCACCCCTTGCGCCCGGAGCAGGAACGGCCGCACCACCACCAAAGCGGTAATCAGCGCCGCCGAAGGATTGCCCGGCATGCCGATCCAGGGTTTGCCGAGCACTTCGCCAAAGGCCAGCGGCTTGCCGGGCTGTATCGCCAACCGCCAGAAATCCACGCGGCCCGTTGCCTTGATCGCCTGCTTGAGATGATCTTCCTCGCCGACCGACACGCCGCCGGAACTCAGCAGCAGATCGCACCGTGAAGCGGCCCGGCTCAGGGTCTGGCGACTGATCGCCAGGTCATCGGCCATGACCCCGTAGTCGTGCACCTCGACGCCCCAGCCGCGCAACAACGCGGCGAGCAGGTAGCGGTTGCTGTTGTAGATCTGCCCCGGTTCCAGCGACTCGCCGGGCTCGCGCAGCTCGTTACCGCTGCTGAGCAGGCCGACCTGCAACGGCCGGTAGACCTCGACCCGCGCCACACCGGCGCCGGCCAGCAGCCCCAGTTCCTGAGCGCGCAGGCGTTTGCCCTTCGCGAGCAGCAAGGCGCCGCGACGGATCTCTTCGCCCTCCTTGCGCACGTGATCGCCCAGGTTCACCGGCGGGAACCACACGCCCTCGCCCTCGACCCGACAACGCTCCTGTGGCACCACCGTCTCGGCGCCCACGGGCAGCGGCGCGCCGGTAAAAATCTGCACCGCGTGCTGCGCGAGCAAGGCCGGGCCTGGCGGATCACCCGCCGCAATGCGCCCGCCCATCAGCAGGTAGCCGCCCTCCGGGGGCAGGTCCGAAGCCCTGAGGGCATAACCGTCCATGGCGCTGTTGTCCCAGGCCGGCAGGTGCACCGGGGACAGGATGTCCGCCGCCAGCACCCGGCCGATGGCTTGATCCAGCGCTATCATCTGCGCCAGTGGGGGCGGCGGCACCTGCTCCAGCAATCGGCCGATGGCCTCGTCCACCGGCATCAGGTGCCCGAGGTCACACACCCGCCCGCTCACGAGCGCGTCTCGCAAGCGTCGATCACCCGCTGCGACTGCGCTTTCAAATGCGGCGCGAAATTGCACGGGCCGGTGCGGCTGTCCAGCTGCTCAACGAGAATTTTGTTCCAGGCGGTGCGGCAGGCCCCCGGCGAACCGGGCACGCAACACACCAGCACGCCGTTGCTCATGCCGGCCAGGGCCCGGGATTGCAGACTGGACATGCCGATCTCTTCCAGCGACACCTGGCGGAACAGTTCGCCAAAACCTTCCACGTGTTTGTCCAACAGCGGCACGACCGCTTGCGGTGTGTTGTCGCGAGCGGTAAAGCCGGTGCCGCCCGTCATCAGGATGACTTGCACCTGGGGGTCGGCGATCCAGCGGGACACGGTGGCGCGGATCTGATAGATGTCGTCCTTGACCAGGTCGCGATCGATCAACCGGTGCCCGGCCGTTTGCAGCAGGTCGGCCAGGGTCTGACCCGAGGTGTCGGTGTCGAAGGTCCGCGTATCGCTGATGGTCAACACCGCAATGTTCAGCGGTTCGAAGGTGCGTTGCGCCAGATGGGCCATGTTCAAGCCTCCCATGAATAATGATTGGGACAAGCCTGAACCGGATTGGCAGCCTGGCCTATTCCTCCAAGGAGGTACCTCGACAGGCAAACCGGGTTCATGGCGCCAGCCGGCTGCGACGCCAGTGGCCGTCGTGCAGGCGATAATCGACGCGGTCATGCAGGCGGTCGGCGCGCCCCTGCCAGAACTCCAGACGCTCGGGGTGCAGGCAATAACCACCCCAGTGTTCGGGACGTACGACGGGCTCGTCGACAAATCGCTTGGTGGTTTGCGCCAGCAGTTGATCCAGCGCGGCACGGCTGGCCAGCGGGCGACTCTGCGGAGACGCCCAGGCCCCGAGGCGACTGGCCACCGAGCGGCTGTCGAAGTAGGCGTCCGACAACGCCGGGTCGAGCTTCGATACCTGCCCTTCAATGCGCACCTGGCGCTCCAGCCCCGGCCAGAAAAAAGTCATGGCGGCCTGCGGGTTGGCGGCCAATTGCTGGCCCTTGTCGCTCTGGTAATTGCCGAAAAAAGTAAAACCTTCGTCGCTCAGGCCTTTGAGTAACAGCACCCGGCAATGCGGCCGGCCTTCATGGTCGACGGTGGCCAGCATCATGCTGTTGGCTTCGACCGGCGCCTGCTCGGTCTCGCGGGCCTGTTGCAGCCACTGGCGGAACATTGCCAGTGGGTCGTCCAGCGCCTGTTCGTCCTGCAATCCAAACAGCGTGTAGTTACGGCGCATTTGCGCCAGGGAAAGCGTCATGGCGGGGTTCTCCGGTGGTTTTCTGCCCAGTGTGCGAGGCACCGGGCGAAACCACCTTGACCGCCATCAATCGCGCCTCGCTTACTTGAGCCCCAGGCGCCGGGCCAGCTTGTGCAGGTTGCTCGCGTCGACCTCCAGCATCCGCGCGGCACGCGCCCAGTTGTCGTCGGCCAGGCGCAGGGAATGCAGGATTTTCTGTCGCTGGCACTCGTCCACCGCGTCGCTCAAGGCCTGGAACGGCACGTCGTTCGCCTCTTCCTGCGGCTGCTCGGCGACCACGCTTTGGGTGCCCATTGCACTGTCAAGATCGAGCACCTGGGGCTCCAGCGTGATGATCAACGCGCGACTGGTGCCACGACTGAGTTCCTTCAAGGCGGCGCGGCTGATGACGTGCTCCAGCTCGCGCACATTGCCCGGCCAGCTGTACGCCAGCAGCGCCCGTTCAGCGGCGGGTGACAGGCGCAGGCCGCGCAGACCGAGCCGTGCCCGATTGAGTTCGAGGAAATGCCCGGCCAGCATCAACACGTCGTTACCACGTTCGCGCAAGGCCGGGATCGGCACCGGGTACACCGAGAGCCGGTGGTACAGGTCGGCGCGAAACAGGCCGTCGCGGATGCTGTCCGGCAAGTGGCGGTTGGTGGCGGCGATGATCCGCACGTCGACATGCAGCGGCTGGTCCGCGCCCAGGCGCTGGATCTCGCCGTTCTGCAAGGTGCGCAGCAGTTTCGCCTGCACGCTCAAGGGCAACTCACCGACTTCATCGAGAAACAGCGTGCCGCCGTTGGCGGCGTCGAAGCGGCCGGCGCGGTCACTGGTGGCACCGGAAAAGGCCCCTTTGACATGGCCAAACAATTCACTCTCGGCCAGTGACTCCGGCAACGCCGCGCAGTTGACCTGGATCAGCGGCTTGTGACTGCGCCGCGACAGACGATGCAAGCGCCGGGCGAACAGCTCCTTGCCAACGCCGGTCTCCCCCAGCAGCAGCACCGGCAGGTCGGAGTCGGCGAGCACATCCAGTTCGTTGAGCAAGTGGTGCACAACGTCGCTCTGGCCGATGATCTCGCCCTCTTCGACAGGCATGTGCAAATCCTGGGGGTCGCTGCGCGACAGGCGCAGGCTGCGGTTTTCCTGCTCCAGGCGCGTGACGCGCACCGCCGCTTCGATCTGCAGCGTGCAGCGTTTGAGCTCATCCCGCGCACGACTGTCAAACGTCCCGGGGTGCAGCGCATCGAGGGTGATCGCGCCCCAGATCCGCCCCTCCACATACAGGCTGACGCCCATGCAGTCATGCACCGACAGCGACTCGCCGGCCTGATGATCGACCAGGCCGTCATAAGGGTCCGGCAGGCGACTGTCGGGCTCGAACCAGGTCGGTTCGCGTGACGCCATGATCGCGGCCAGGCGTGGATGTTGCGCGATGACGAAGCGCCGCCCCAACGCTTCATGGGCCAGGCCCACGGTGGCCACCGGTCGCAGGCTGTCCTCATCCAGGCGCAGCAGCCCTACGGCCCCACTGTTGAAGTACTCGCGCAAGGTCTGCACCAGACGCTGCAACCGCACGGCATTGGGCAACTCGACAATCAGGTCGGCCGCCAGGCTTTCACGCAACATGGTAGTCATCACCCTCTACGGTGGTATTGACCCTGAGTCTTCAGGGTGCCTGCCACCACACCAAAAAAATAATCCATAGTTATCAGTCAATTAACTATGGCACGTCGAATGCAATGACCCCGGGGAACCGTTTGAAACCGCAACAAGGAACCCCTGATGAGCCTTAATTTGCTGGAACAAAGCCTTGGCCAACTGGCCTGCGACATTCCCGGTGCCACCCGGATCTTTCACACCTTCAAGCTGGACTTCTGCTGCGGCGGCCATAAAAGCCTGCGCGAAGCGGCGCTGAGCAAAGAGCTCGACCCGGTGGTGATCGCCGAAGCCCTGCACATCCTGCAAGACACCGGCGAAAGCCAGTACGACTGGCGCCATGAACCGTCGCAAGAGCTGATTGCCCACCTGCTGACCCGCTACCACGCCCGCCATCGCGAACAACTGCCGGAACTGATCCGCCTGGCACGCCGCGTCGAGCATGTCCACGGTGCGCGCCCTACCTGCCCCAACGGCCTGGCCGATCTGCTGAACGATCTGCAACAGGAACTCGAAAGCCACATGCTCAAGGAAGAACAGGTGCTCTTCCCGATGTTGCAACAAGGCTTCGGTCCCCAGGCTGCGCCGCCGATCCAGGTCATGCGTTTCGAGCATGATCAACATGGCGAATCGCTGGAAAAACTGAATGTTCTGACCAACAACATCACGCCACCGGCCGATGCCTGTAATACCTGGCGCGCCTTGTATCGCGGCCTGCTGGAATTCCGTGATGACCTGATGCAGCACATCCACCTGGAAAACAACGTCCTGTTCGTCAACGCCCTCAACCCACGTTGATCGATCAGCCCCACCCAGCCCGCGTCAGTCATCCGGCCGACGCGGGTTTTGTTTGTCAGCAACGCCCGACGTTCAACCGTGCCAATAGAACATCGCCTTGGCGAGGATCACGATCAACACCATATGCCCGAGGATGCTGCGGCGGATCCACAGGGCACGGGCGTCGCTCAGCCGCCCCCTGGTCAGCAGCAAGGCCAGCGCCAGGTAGTGGCCGATGATGCTCAGCGCCAACAGGATCTTCAGGCTCAACAGCGTGCCAAACTGACTGGCGAATGGCTGGCTCAGCGCCCCCCGGTACTGCCACGCCATACCGATGCCGGCGCCGTACAACGCCAACACCACGCCGTGCAGCACCTTGCGCGAGCGCGCGGCAATCGCCCGGTCAGCGGTCGCCGCACCCACCGCTTGCAGACGGGCCTGATGCCAGATCAGCACCTCGAAAAACAACGTCCCGATGAAGGCGATGGCCGCCAGCAGGTGTGTCACCAATAAAAAGGGGTACATCGACGCTCACCTCCCCGGGGCTTAGCCCGGATGTCCGTCAACCCGGGCGCGCAGCAGCATCGGCGCATAACGCCAGGTGTACAGCGCAAACGCCAGCGCCCAGCAGGTGCCCGCGAGCCACAACGCCGGCAACGGGAACAGCGGGACCAGGGCGACGCGGCTCAGGCAACCCAGGTTGAGCAGGATGAACGCCAGGGTCATGCCGCGAGGCGGTTCCAACGGACGCCCGGTGTGGCCAAGGCTGACCCGGGCGATCATCGCCAGGACCAGGCCGCCCATCGCACCGATCGTCAGGCAATGCACCGCCAGGCTCGGATTGATCGGCGCACCGAAGTGCCACAGCGCCATGCCCAGGCAGGCGATGGCCAACCAGCCGTAGGCCAGGTGCAGCGACCACAACAACGGCACCCGCCACAAACCCCGGTCATGCCAGCGAACCAGACGGATCAGATGCCCGACGCCCAGCGCGGCGAACAGCAAGCCGACCCAGACGTTGGCGTAGAGCGCAGGCCCGACGGCGTACAGCACGGCCACCAGCGGCGAGCCGATCAGCAGCAGCCAATCCAGCCAGGCCCATGGCGCCACGGCGTCCTTGCGCCCCAGGCCGCGCTGGGTGAAGAACGGAATGACCCGCCCACCGATCAGGCCCATCATTGCCGCCACCAGCCAGAGGCCGGCCAGCACACCCTGACGTTGCCAGCCTTCATGACCGGCGAGCAGCCCGTACAACGACAAGCCGTCGGCCACGGCCAGCAACAACAGGACCACCACAATCGGGTAGTTGCGCTTCTGCCGCACCTTCCACAGGGTGAACCCCATGAGGACGGCCACCGCCAGCGGAAACGCCAGCTCCAGAACCGCCAGCACCGCCCAGGGCGCATCGGCCAACCAGGCCACCCGCGCCAGCAACCACACCACCGCCAACAGGGCCAACGGCTGGCCGCTGAGGCCGGGGCGACTGGTCCAGGTCTGCACGGCGGTCAGCAGGAAACCGGCGATGATCGCCAACCCGAACCCGAACAACAATTCATGTCGATGCCAGCCCAGCCAACCGCCAGCGGGCTGCCAACTGGCGACCGAACCGCTGAAAGCGGCCAGCCACAGCGGGATCGCCAACAGCGCCAACAGGCAGCCGGCGAGAAAAAATGGCCGAAACGCCAACCGCAATAGCGGTGGAACCGCCAGCGCCTTACTGCGCTCAAGAACTTGCATGAAGCCACTCCTCTGCCTTTCCCGGCGCCTGCACGCAGCGCCTGGGTCAATCCGGGCTCAATCATCAGGGATTAATCATCAAGCGCCTTTGTCGCAAATCAAGAGTGCAAGGGCTGTGCCCACTATCATCGCCGTGCAGGGACTGGCGATCGCCTCTCAAGCGAGTCATTAAGACCAGGTGCAAATGACCCTATGCGGTCATTAAGACCCCATCGACCGAGGTGTTTTCAACCCTGCCGACCAGCGAACCCAGTGAACACAAGGGCTTTGAGTATGGCCCGGGTCTTGCTGAGCAGGGTCATCCTTCACCTACGATTGCCTGGAGTCATCATGAAAAAGATCATTCAGCCATTGGGCTGGTTTGTGGTGTTGACCTCGGTCCTTGCCCTGGCCAGCAGCCTTTCTTTAGGCCTCGTCTGAGCGGATCGCCAGCCCTTTCCTCAATTTTCAGGATGAACTTCCATGGTGCTTCACCGCGTCCACCACCAGATTCTGCGCAGTCATCATTTGTTCGAACCGCTGAACGACGAACAGATGAACGAACTCATGGGTAGCAGCCAGTTGCTGAGCATCGACAAGGGCGAGCCGCTGTTCCGCCAGGGTGAGCCGGCGGACTCGTTCTACTTCGTGATTGCCGGCGCAGTGAAGATCTACCGGCTGACGCCCGATGGGCAGGAGAAGGTGTTCGAGGTCCTTGGCGACCGCCAGACCTTCGCCGAAGCGATGATGCTGATGGACACGCCCAACTACGTGGCCTCGGCGGAAGCCGTCTGCCCGACCCAGCTCTACCGGTTGTCCAACAGCACTTACATGCGCCTGCTGCAGAGCAACAGCCGGCTGACCTTCGCTCTGCTGGGCAAGCTGTGCGTCCGCCTGCACCAGCGGGTCAACGAAATCGAAACCCTGTCGCTGAAAAACGCCACCCACCGGGTCGTGCGGTATCTGCTGACGCAGCTGGTGCGCCAGCAGACGGTGAACGATCAGTTCGAACTGCCGATGGCCAAGCAACTGATTGCCGGCCACCTGTCGATCCAGCCGGAAACCTTTTCGCGGATCATTCGCCGCTTGATCGATGAACACATCATCACCCAGGACGGTCGGCAGATCGCCATTCTCGACCGCCTGCGCCTGGAACAATTCGAATGAGCGACCTGCCTGTCTGCCTGTATTGCCAACACGCCAACCCGGCGCACCAAGCCGAATGCCGCGAGTGCGGCATGCCGTTGCCGGCATCGGCCGCAGGCGCCGGGGAGCGTCGGCAATGCCGGTTCATGTGGTTCTGCGTCGTTCTAAGCCTGTTCTGCGTGGCGATGTTCTTCTGGTTGCCGCGCAGCATGACCTGAGTTCTCTCAGGGCAAGCGCTGTGGGGAGCGAGGTGAACACCGAATCTTCATTCAACAGAGATCTCCCTGTGGGAGCGAGCCTGCTCGCGATGAACATCCAGGCACCGCAGGCATTCTGACGGCCCGCGTTATCGTTCGCGACCCTCGCGAGCAGGCTCGCTCCCACAGGTGGCTTTCACGGCTGGGTCAGCTGCCGGTACAACTGCGGCAGGCGCAGGGGCAGTTGTTCGGGCTGGCGGATCAGGGTGTAGCCGTTGGCGCCGAACATGTACGGCAGGTAGTCACCGGCCTCGCGGTCGATGGTGATGCAGAACGGCGTCAAGCCCTGGCGGCGTGCCTGCATGACCGCTTCGCGGGTGTCTTCCACACCGTAGCGCCCTTCATACAGGTCAAGGTCGTTGGGTTTGCCGTCGGTCACCAGCAACAACAGCTTGCTGCGCCGTTTGCTCTGCCCCAGCAGGTGCGTTGCGTGGCGAATGGCGGCGCCCATGCGAGTGTAGTAACCGGGCTTGAGTCCCTGGATACGCCCGCGGGTGTTGTCGTCATAACGCTGGTCGAAGGACTTGAGCTCCTGCATGCGCACCTGCTGGCGTCGCAGGGAAGAAAACCCGTACAGGGCAAACTCATCCCCCAGCCCTGACAACGTCTCGCCAAACAACAACAGGCTGTCGCGCACGACGTCGATGACTCGGTGCTCATCGTTCAGGTGGGCGTCGGTGGACATCGACACATCGGCCAGCAACAGGCACGCCAGGTCGCGGCGGGTCTGGCGTTGTTCCATGAACAGGCCCCGCTCGACACACTGACCGTGCGCGCGCTCGACATGGAAGTCCAGCCAGGCCTGCATGTCCAGTTCCGAGCCCTGGGTTTGCTGACGCAGCCATTGACGATCGTTGCGCAGGTGCTCGAACTGGCGCCGCAGACGATGGGCCGAGGCCTTGAGCCTTTGCGGCAAAGGCTGCGCTTCACAGTCGCGGGGCACCATCATTTGCAGGTTGACGAAGCCGTCCTGCAATTGCTGCTTGCGGTAGTCCCACTCCGGCAACTTGATGCCCTCGCCCAGCGGCACATCGTCGACATCCGCCGGCGGCAGATCCAGGTGCAGCTTGAGCCCGCCGCCCTTGCGCAGGCGTGTGCGCGAGAGGGTCAATTCATCCAGGTCGTCGGCGACCTTCGAAGCATCCTCGTCCTCGCTGTCGTCCTCCCAGCGATCCAGATCCACATGTTCGCTCCAGCTGAACAGGTTCTCCAGGCGCACTACCAGGAAGCCACCGTCACGGGTACTGTCATCGATTCGCTTGGCGCGCTTGCGCCCGCTCTTCTGTTCGCCGGGCGCGGTGGCAAGCGACTCTTCGGACTCCTCGCCCAGGTCCGCCGTCTGCGGACTGACAAGGTTCTGCGGCGGGTACAGCCACAACGGCAGCGGCCAGGCCGCCCGCTCGCTGCGTGGGAAATGCTCGACACTGCCCGGTTCGCGCAGTGCCTGGCACAACGCCCGCTCCAATGCCGCTTCGCTGCGGTTCAGCGAGGCGGGATCGGGGCGCAGTTGCAGGTGCGCATCGACCAGGCGCTCATAACGCGCGCGCAACGCCGGAAAGCGCTGCAACAGCTGTTGCGTCCAGCGTTGATTGTCGCGCCCCCAGTGGCGCATCTGCCCGGACTGTGCCGCCAGCAAGGCCAGCCAGCGATACAGTTCTTCGTTCAGCGCGGCCTCGGGAAACACCGCCAGGCTCGACGGCAGGCGCAGCGTCGCGTCATCCCGCCAGGCCAACGGCACCTGTTTACAGGTGCCGGCAATCTGCTGCAGGACGTTGCGCCGCAGCAGCAGATCGCGGTCGCTGGCAGCTTCGACACCGATACCACTGGCGCCGCCCATGGCACGGAACAACAGCGCCAGCGCGCGTTGCTGCCTGGCGAACTCGACGCGCGCCTCCGGAAAGTCCGGGCTGGCGCGCCGGGTGATGAAGCGGTGCCAGACACTGCCGACCCACTCTTCCAGTTCGACGGTAAAGGCCATTGAATGTGCCCTTTGTGAAACCAAAAAACGGCCCGCTGTACCAGCCGGGCCGACCTTTTCTAGCCGTGACACCGGCTCATGAAGGAACAACCGGAGCCGGGGCGCGCAACGCGGCGCGACCGCGCTGCCTGAAGCTGAACAGGTAGCAGACCAGCCCGGCCAGGAAGCCGACACCCGAACCCAGACGGGCCCAGAACAACACTTGCAGGTGATCGACCGTGGCCATGAACGGCATGGCCAGACCATCGGCCTGCCAGCGTTGCAGGTAGACCTGAACGGCACCGGCAGCGGTGAGGAACAGAGTGATCGCCACCATCGACAGTGTCATCAGCCAGAAGCCCCAGATTTCCAGCGTCTGCGATCGTTCGTCACCGGCTTCACCCAGGCCGCGCAAGCGTGGCATGGCGTAGCTGATCAGCGTCATGACAATCATCGCGTAGGCACCGTAAAACGCCAGGTGACCATGAGCCGCCGTCAGTTGCGTACCGTGGGTGTAATAGTTGACCGGAGCCAGGGTGTGCAGGAAACCCCAGACGCCCGCCCCGAAAAACGCGGTGACCGTGGTGCCCTTGGCCCACAGGGTGGCCGCACGATTGGGGTGTTGCCGACGACGTTTTTTCACCATGCTGAAGGCGAACATCACCATGGCCAGGAACGGCAGCGGCTCCATGGCAGAGAAGATCGAACCGACCCACAGCCAGACCTCGGGTGCACCGATCCAGAAGAAGTGGTGACCGGTGCCGATGATCCCGGTAATCAGCGCCATCGCGATGATCACGTACAGCCATTTCTCCACCACTTCGCGGTCGACGCCGGTGATCTTGATCAGCACGAAGGCGAGCATCGAACCCATGATCAGTTCCCAGACGCCTTCCACCCACAGATGCACCACCCACCACCAGTAGAACTTGTCGCGGGCCAGGTTTTCAGGGTTGTAGAAGGAGAACAGGAAGAACACCGCAAGGCCGATCAACCCGGTCATCATGACCATGCTGACCGTGGTCTTGCGACCTTTGAGCAGGGTCATGCCGATGTTGTAGAGGAAGCCCAGGCAGACGACCACGATCCCCATCTTGGTGATGGTCGGCTGCTCCAGGAACTCGCGCCCCATGGTCGGCAACAGCTCGTTGTGGGTCAGCCGGGCCAGGCCCGCGTAGGGCACCAGCAGGTAGCCGAGGATCGTCAGCACACCCGCCACGGCGAACACCCAGAACAGCAGAATCGCCAGTTTCGGGCTGTGCAGCTCGCGGTCGGCCTCTTCCGGAATCAGGTAGTAGGCCGCCCCCATGAAGCCGAACAGCAGCCATACGATCAACAGGTTGGTGTGAACCATCCGCGCCACGTTGAAGGGAATGACCGGGAACAGGAAGTCGCCGATCACGTATTGCAGGCCCATGATCAAACCGAACAGCACCTGACCGAGGAACAGCATCAAGGCGAACACGAAGTACGGTTTGGCCACGGCTTGCGAGGCGAATTTCAGATGCGGATTAGCCATGCTCATCTCTCAGCCCTCCTTGTTTGGCGGCCAGTTATTGGTATTGATCTTCGAGCTCCACTTGAGGAACTCGGAGAGGTCATTGACCTCCTGCTCCTTCAGGTTGAACTGAGGCATCGCTCGACGACCGGGTACGCCCAACGGCTGCATTTTCATCCACGCCTGGAGGAACGGCTTGAAGCCCTCCTCGCCGCCGCGACGCTGGAACACGTTGCCCAGCTCGGGCGCAAAGTAGGCACCCTCGCCCAGCAGCGTATGGCAGCCGATGCAGTTGTTTTGCTCCCAGACCGTCTTGCCGCGTATCACTGACTCGGTCAGTTGATCGGCATTGCTTCGTTGGGGAAAGGTCTGCTCTGTGTGGTAGGTCAAGGCCAGGAATATCAGGAAGAAGAACACGCTTCCTCCGAAGTAGATATTCCTGGCCATGCCCTTGGTGAAGGTCTCTGACATGGTCGCTTCCTCATTGCTTGGCCCGTCCATGATAGGAAGCCGAGGGTCCAAACCCGCTTGATGGCAATCAAGAAAATCAGATGGTTTTACTCGGGTATAGGCCAGGCAGAGCATTGCGCTTATCCGCGCAGGGTCACCAGCGTCAGCCCGACCAGGACCGCCAGGACCAACGCCCAGGCCAGCATCAGCCGGCGCCACAAGCGCGGCGCCCGGCGCAGCTCCATGAAGCCTTCGGTGATCAGCCAGGCCTTGCCCACCGCCACCAGCAGGATGGCCACCGACAGCAGCCAGGTGGCACCGGAATGCGCCAGCAACACCGTGCACACGCTCAATATGGCCAGCGCGGCCCAGCAGAGCCACAACAACCGGGAAGCCGACATAAGCCCTCGCCTCAATTCAGTACGTAGACCAGTGGAAACAGCACCACCCAGATCAGGTCGACCATGTGCCAATACAGCACACCGGATTCGAAACCGCTGCGATTGCTCGCGCCGAACAGTCCTCTTCGGCAACGCATGGCCAGCCACCCAAGGATGCACATGCCCAGCAGCACGTGGACAAAATGAAACCCGGTGAGAATCCAGTAGAGGGTAAAAAAGGTGTTGTGCTCCATGCCCAGCCCGGTGGCCAGCAAATGCCGGTACTCGGTGAGTTTCAACACGACATAGACACTGGCGGCCAGCAGCGCCGCCAGCAGGAGCACCGCGCCGCGACGGGGCTGCGAGTGCCGGACCTGCTCCTGCGCCAGCGCGGCAAACAGGCCGGCGGTGAGCAGGCTGAGGGTCATCGCCAGCCCGGTGGAGGCGTCCAGCAAGGCGCGACTGTCGGCGAACAGTTGCGGCTTGATGGCCTGGGTCACGGCGAACGCCAGGATCAACAAGGCGAACACCGACAGCTCGGCGAGTATGAAAAACCACATCGCCAGGTCGCCCGGCAGATGGCCGGGCGACCCGGGGGTGGATTCAACCGAAGTGGACATCGACCACGCCCATCAACGCCGCGACGGTCAGCGGATCGTCGCTCAACGGTTCGGCCAGGCAGGCCAGGCAGGCCTCTCGCGGGCTCATGCCGGAGCGGATCATGCGCGCGGTGAAAATCAGCAGGCGGGTCGAGGCGACTTCTTCCAGGTCATGCTGGTCGAGCCTGCGCAACGCCTGCCCCAGCTTGACCACTTGCGCCGCCAGCGCGCTGTCCACCTGGGCTTCGCGGGCGACGATGCGCTCTTCCTCGGCCACCGGCGGATAGTCGAAACGCATCGCCACGAAACGCTGGCGGGTGCTGGGCTTCATGCCCTTGAGCAGGTTCTGGTAACCCGGGTTGTACGACACCACCAGCATGAAAGACGGCGGCGCCTTCAGCACTTCACCGGTGCGTTCGAGGAACAGCTCACGACGATCATCGGCCAGCGGGTGCAACACCACCGCCGTGTCCTGGCGCGCCTCGACCACTTCGTCGAGGTAGCAGATGCCGCCCTCGCGCACCGCACGGGTCAGCGGCCCGTCCTGCCACCAGGTGCCCTGGGCGCCGATCAGGTGCCGGCCGATCAGGTCGGCCGCGCTCAAATCGTCGTGGCAGGCAACGGTGTACAGCGGCAGGTTCAAGCGGTGTGCCATGTGCTGGACGAAACGGGTCTTGCCGCACCCGGTCGGGCCTTTTATCAACACCGGCATGCCGTGATGCCAGGCCTGTTCGAACAGCGCCTGCTCATTGTTGAGTGGTTGGTAGAAGGGTTCGGTGTGGATTGCGCGTGACTGGCTGGGGTCCATGAAGCACCTGATTCGACAACGGATTCGAGGAACACGCTACGAGCCCCTGCGACAACTTGGCAAGCACCACGGCCGGCAAACTTGATCACCGTCAAGCAGCCTTTGGCGTGCGCCGGCATAGCCTTGCAACGCACTAAGAACCTGCGTCCTGTGCTGTCGTCTGGGCACATAGAAGAGGTCCAGCCTGAGGAGAAATGGAATGCTGATCAGTAATAGAAAAACGTTAGCTGTGACTGCCGCCACACTGTTTTCAACACTCGCCATGAGCCACGCCGTCGGGGCCGGCGAAGCCGCTCCCGCTGTGGCGAAAGCGGCCCTGGTGACCAGCGCCGGCGCGCCGGACATGAGCCAGGCCGAGTTCGACTCATCCAAGGAAATCTACTTCCAGCGCTGCGCCGGTTGCCACGGCGTGCTGCGCAAGGGTGCCACCGGCAAGCCACTGACGCCGGACATTACCCAGTCTCGCGGCCAGGCGTACCTGGAAGCCCTGATCACCTACGGCTCGCCAGCGGGCATGCCGAACTGGGGCACGTCCAATGCGCTGACCAAGGAGCAGATCACCTCCATGGCCAAGTTCGTCCAGCACACGCCGCCGACTCCGCCGGAATGGGGCATGGCCGAGACGCTGAAGACCTGGAAAGTGCTGGTCAAGCCAGAAGACCGGCCGAAGAAGCAGTTGAGCAAACTCAACCTGCCCAACCTGTTCTCGGTGACCTTGCGCGACGACGGCAAGATCGCCCTGATCGACGGTGACAGCAAGAAAATCGTCAAGCTGATCGAGACCGGGTATGCGGTGCACATCTCGCGGATTTCCGCATCCGGTCGCTACCTGCTGGTGATTGGTCGCGACGCCCGCATCGACATGATCGACCTCTGGCCGGCGGAGCCGACCAAGGTCGCGGAAGTCAAGGTGGGCATCGAAGCACGCTCGGTGGAGACCTCCAAGTTCAAGGGCTACGAGGACAAATACACCATCGCCGGTTCCTACTGGCCGCCGCAGTTCACCATCATGGACGGCGAAACCCTGGAGCCGAAACAGATCGTCTCGACCCGAGGCATGACCGTCGACAAGCAGGAATATCACCCGGAGCCAAGGGTCGCGGCGATCATCGCCTCCCACGAATGGCCTGAGTTCATCGTCAACGTCAAGGAAACCGGCAAGGTCATGCTGGTCAATTACGAAGACATCAAGAACCTCAACATCACCTACATCGACGCCGCGCCGTTCCTGCATGACGGTGGCTGGGACAGCTCCCATCGCTACTTCATGACCGCCGCCAACAACTCCAACAAGGTCGCCGTGATCGACTCCAAGGATCGCAAGCTGACCTCGCTGGTGGACGTGGGCAAGATCCCGCACCCGGGCCGTGGCGCCAACTTCACCCACCCGACCTACGGACCGGTGTGGGCCACCAGCCACCTGGGTGACGAGGGCATTTCATTGATCGGCACCGACCCGGCCAAACACCCGCAATACGCCTGGAAACAAGTGGCCTCGATCAAGGGTCAGGGCGGTGGTTCGCTGTTCATCAAGACCCACCCCAACTCCCGTCACCTGTACGTCGACACCACCCTCAACCCGGACGCCAAGATCAGTCAGTCGGTGGCGGTGTTCAACATCGACAAGCTCGATGCCGGCTTCACCGTGCTGCCGATTGCCGAATGGTCGGGCATCAAGGAAGGCGCGATGCGCGTCGTGCAACCGGAATACAACAAGGCCGGCGACGAGGTCTGGTTCTCCGTGTGGAGTGGTCAGTCGGATGAATCCGCACTGGTGGTGATCGACGACAAAACGCTGAAGCTGAAATCGGTCATCAAGGACAAGCGCCTGATCACACCGACCGGAAAATTCAACGTTTACAACACCCAACACGACATCTATTGAGCTTCATCAATACAAGGAAACACCATGAAAAATACTCTGCTTTCACTGTTCGCCCTGACCGCCGCGCTCAGCGTGCAACCGGCCATGGCAGACGACGCTCTGGCGTTGTTCAAGAGCAAGCCGTGCGCGGCCTGCCACTCGATCGACAGCAAACTGGTCGGCCCGGCGCTCAAGGACGTCGCGGCGAAAAATGCCGGGGTCGCCGGTGCTGCGGACACCCTGGCCAACCACATCAAGAACGGTACGCAAGGCAACTGGGGCGCGATGCCGATGCCGGCCAACCCGGTGACCGATGAAGAAGCGAAAACCCTGGCGAACTGGGTACTGAGTCTCAAATAACCAATGGGAGGGCGTCATGAACATCTACCGACACATTGTCGTCCTGGCGGCCCTCCTGCTCTTTTGCGCAACCTCGGTTGCCTCGCCTGACGCCCCGCGCCAGGCCCGACTTGAACACCTGCTGGTCCAGGATTGCGGCGCCTGCCATGGCCTGCACATGACCGGCGGACTCGGCCCGGCGCTGACACGCTCGGCATTGGCCGGAAAATCCAGGGACAGCCTGATTGCCACCGTCACCCTAGGCCGGCCTGGCACCGCCATGCCCGGCTGGGCCCCGTTGCTCGGCCCCGACGACATCGGCTGGCTGGTCGACCTCCTACTCCAGGGATACCCCGCACTATGATCCGTACCTTTCTGCTGTCGGCAGCCGCCAGTCTGCTGTTGTCCGGCTGTGCCCAACCACCGCTGCGGGGCACCGGCGATCTCGGTGTAGTGGTCGAACGCGCCACCGGCAGCGTGCAGATCATCGAAAGCGACACCCGCACGGCGCTGGCGCGGCTCGAGGGCCTGGGCGACCTGTCCCATGCCTCGGTGGTGTATTCGCGTGACCAGCGCTACGCCTATGTATTCGGTCGCGACGGCGGGTTGAGCAAGATCGACCTGTTGACCCAGCGCATCGAGCAGCGTGTGATCCAGGGCGGTAACGCCATTGGCGGCGCCATCAGCCAGGACGGCAAACTGATCGCCGTGTCCAACTACGTGCCCGGCGGGGTCAAGGTGTTCGATGCCCGGACCCTGGAGCAAGTGGCGGACATCCCGGCCACGCCGCTGGGCGATGGCAGCAAACGCTCACGCACCGTCGGGCTGGTGGACGCGCCCGGGCAGCGATTCGTGTTCAGCCTGTTCGATACCGGCGAGATCTGGATCGCCGACTTCAGCCAGGGCACCACGCCGCAGATCAGTCGTTACACCGGCATTGGCCAACAACCCTATGACGCGCTGATCACCCCGGACGGCCGCTATTACATGGCCGGACTGTTCGGTGAAGACGGCATGGCACAACTCGACCTCTGGCACCCCGAACGCGGCGTGCAACGCGTGCTCGGCGACTACGGGCGCGGCCAGGCGAAGCTGCCGGTCTACAAGATGCCGCACCTGGAAGGCTGGGCGGTCGCCGACAACCAGGCATTCGTGCCGGCGGTCGGGCGCCACCAGGTGCTGGTGATGGATGCGCGCACCTGGAAACAGACCGCCGCCATTGCCGTCGCCGGCCAACCGGTATTCGTGACTTCGCGCCCCGACGGTCGGCAGCTGTGGGTCAACTTCGCCTATCCGGACAACGACCGGGTCCAGGTCATCGACACCGAAACCCACGCCGTGGTCGCCGACCTGCGCCCAGGACCTGCGGTGCTGCACATGGAGTTCACCGCGCGGGGCGACCAGTTGTGGCTGTCGCTGCGCGATGGCGATCAGGTGCAGGTCTGGGACCCCTACAGCCTTAAGCCGATCAGCACCCTCCCCGCCAGCGCGCCGAGCGGCATTTTCTTCAGCAGCCGTGCACAAAAAATGGGTTATTGACATGGACCTCGACCTGCTCAGCCGTCAACTGATCGACCGTTTCCAGCACGGCATGCCGCTGTGCGCCGAACCCTATCGAGCAATGGCCCAGGTGCTGGGTTGCACCGAAGCCCAGGTCATGGCCTGTCTGCAACGCCTGGAACTGGCCGGGGCCCTGTCGCGCATCGGCCCGGTGTTCGAACACAGCCGCGCCGGCGCCAGTACCCTCGCCGCCCTTGCCGTGCCCGCCGAACGCCTGCACCAGGTCGCCGAACGCGTCAGCCAGTACCCCGAGGTCAATCACAATTACGCACGCGAACATCACTACAACCTGTGGTTCGTGCTGACCGGCCCCAACCGCCAACACATCGAGCGCGTGCTCGAGGAACTGGAGCGCGACACCGGCCTCACCCCGCTGGACCTGCCGATGCTCACCGCCTACCGCATCGACCTCGGTTTCGCCCTGGGAGACAGCCCATGCAAGCGGGTCTGACCCCTCGGCAGGCAACCGCCCTGCGTCGTCACCTGGAGGCTGGCTTACCGCACGTTTCGCGGCCCTACCAGGCCCTCGCCGAACGGATCAACGCCGACGAACAGGGCGTGCTCGAGCAAATGCGCCAGTGGCACGAGCAGGGGCTGTTCCGCCGGGTCGGCCTGGTGCTCAACCATCGTGCCCTGGGGTTCACCGCCAACGCCATGCTGGTGCTGGATGTGCCGGACGCGTTGATCGACGAAGTCGGTCAGCGCCTGGGTGGCACGCCCGATGTCAGCCTCTGCTATCAACGGCCACGGCGCTTGCCGCAATGGCGCTACAACCTGTTCTGCATGGTTCACGGTCGGCAACGCGAGCGTGTCGAGGCGCACATCCAGACCCTGCTGGCCGAACACCTGCTGAGCGACCTGCCCCACCAACTGCTGTTCAGCACCCACGCGTTCAAGCAATGCGGCGGGCGCTTCGCACCCACGATTCCAGGAACCCATCCCCATGGATGATCTCGACCGCCGCTTGATCAATCGCCTGCAACTGGGCCTGCCACTGGTGCGCCACCCCTGGAAAGCCCTGGCCGCCGAACTGCACAGCAGCGACAGCGAGTTGCTCGACCGCCTGCACCGGCTGCTCGAGGACGGCTTGCTCACCCGTTTCGGGCCGATGTTCGACATCGAGCAGTTGGGCGGCGCCTTCACCCTCGCGGCGCTGGCGGTGCCCGAGGAGCGCTTCGACGAAGTGGCCGAGCAACTGCATGCCCTGCCCGAGGTGGCGCACAACTATCGACGCGAACACCCATGGAACATGTGGTTCGTCCTCGCCTGCGCCACTGAACAACGCCTCGGCGACACCCTGCAGCACATCGAAACCCTGACCGGCCTGCCGTTGCTCAATCTGCCCAAAGAGGAGACTTACCATGTCGGTCTGTATTTCCCGGTCTGAAGACCTCCTGGCCCACCGCCTGATCGAACTGACCCAGGCCGGCCTGCCGCTGCTCGAAGACCCTTGGGCCTGGCTCGCCGAACAATTGGACCTGAGCGTCGAATCGACCCTGGAGCTGCTCAAGCGCCTGCAAGCCGAGGGCGCCATCCGGCGCATCGCCGCCGTGCCCAACCACTATCGCCTGGGCTATCGCTTCAACGGCATGACGGTCTGGGATGTGCGCGACGCAGAGATGCCACGCCTCGGTGCGCTGCTCGGTGCGCAACCCTTCGTCAGTCATTGCTATCGCCGCCCACGCCGTACCGACTGGCGCTACAACCTGTTCGCCATGGTGCACGGGCGCAGCAGCGAGGAAATCGACAGCTACCGCGAGCACCTGCGCTACCTGCTGGGCGACGCCTGCAGCGCCGATGAAATGCTGGTCAGCAGCCGCATCCTGAAGAAAACCGGCCTGCGCCTGCCGCCCACCTCACTCTAGACACACGCCGACTCAAGGAGAGCTGCATGTTGAGGATCAGCCAATACCTGCGGGCGCTGACAGGCGGGGCACCTGCCCCCGGAACCCGCCCACCGGGCAGCCACCGCGCCCCCGTGGTGATCTGGAACCTGCTCAGGCGCTGCAACCTGACCTGCAAGCACTGTTACGCCACCTCGGCCGACAGTGTGTTTCGCGACGAACTGGACACCACCACGGCCATGGCCGTGATCGACGACCTGCACGACGCAGGGGTCAAGGTGCTGATTCTGTCCGGCGGTGAACCGCTGTTGCGCCACGACCTGTTCGTGCTCAGCGCCTATGCCCGCTCCAAGGGGTTCTTTGTCGCCCTGTCCACCAATGGCACGCTGATCGACGAACAGAACATCGCGCACATCCGCGCCGCGCAATTCGATTATGTCGGGATCAGCATCGATGGCCTCGAGGCCACCCATGATGAATTCCGTCAACTCAAGGGCAGCTTTGCCAGCTCCATGCGTGGCATCCAGCTGTGTCGCGAACAGGGTATTCGCGTCGGCCTGCGCACCACCCTCACCCAGGAAAACCACGCGCAACTGCCGCATTTGCTTGAGCTGATGCGCGAATACGACGTGCAGAAGTTCTACCTGTCGCACCTCAACTACAGCGGTCGCGGCAAACGCAGTCGCCAGCTCGACGCCCGGCAACAGATGAGCCGCGAAGCGATGACACTGATCTTCGAGCGGGCCTGGGCGGACATCCTGCAGGGCCTGGACAGCGATTTCGTCAGCGGCAACAACGATGCCGACGCCATCCTGTTGCTGCACTGGGTGGACCAGCACCTGCCCCAGCACACGGCGCGCCTGGAGCGCATGCTGCGCGACTGGGGCGGCAATGCCTCCGGCAGCGGTATCGCCAACATCGACAACACCGGCGAAGTTCACCCTGACACCTATTGGTGGCAGCACTCGGTGGGCAATGTGCGACGCACGCCCTTCCGCACCCTCTGGCTGGAACAGCCCGACGCCCTGTTGCAGCAACTGCGCGTGCATCCGCGCGCCGTCGGTGGCCGCTGCGCCGAGTGCCGCTGGCTGGCCATCTGCAACGGCAACACCCGCACCCGCGCCTGGGCCGAAGGCGACCTCTGGGGCCAGGACCCCGGTTGCCACCTCAGCGATGAAGAAATCGGCCGGCCGCCGGTCACGACCATCGCTTGCGTCACCCACTGAATTGCCCGTTCGGCCAACCATCTGAATAGGTTGGGGCCGATCAACCTGATGAAGCACCAAGGACGTCCCATGCCTTTATCGATTGCTCTACCGGCCACACTCGAGTCCCTGTTCAGACCGGGCGAAGTCGCCCTGGTCGGCGCCGGCCCCGGCGATCCACGGCTGTTGACCCTGCGCGCCTGGAGCCTGTTGATGCAGGCCGATGCGGTGGTCTATGACCGTCTGATCAGTCCCGAACTGCTGACCCTGATCCCCCTCACCTGCGCTCGGCACTATGTCGGCAAGGCCAGTGGCTGCCACAGCCTGCCCCAGGATCAGATCAATCAGTTGCTGGTCGACCTCGCCGATCAGGGCCAGCGGGTGGTCCGCCTCAAGGGGGGCGACCCGTTCATTTTCGGCCGTGGTGCCGAGGAACTGGAGTACCTGCTGGCGCGCAACGTCGATTGCCAGGTGGTCCCCGGGATTACCGCAGCCTCCGGTTGCAGCGCCTACGCCGGCATCCCGCTGACGCATCGGGAGCTGGTCAACTCCTGTCGCTTCATCACCGGTCACCTGCATAACGACGGCGAGTTGAAGTTGCCCTGGCACGACCTGGCCGATGGCAGCCAAACCCTGGTGTTCTACATGGGGCTGTCCAACCTGGGAATTATCGCCCGCAAGCTGATCGAGGCCGGGCTGTCGGCCGACACACCGGCGGCCCTGATCAGCAACGGCTCGCGCCCCGATCAGCAGGTGATCCGTGGTCCGCTGCATCAACTGCCGACCCTGGCGCTGACGTGCCCACCAGGGATTGCGACGCTGACGGTGATTGGCCAGGTGGTCGACCTGTTCGCCGCGCAACCCATGGAACACCCGGCACGCTTCTATCCGGTCCAGGCGCTGCAGCGCCGCAACAAGGTGGCGCTATGAAGCGCGGCCTGCTTGTCCCGCTGCTCTGCCTCGGCGTCGCCCAAGCGAGTGCGGCGACCACCCCCGCCGCGCTGGCAGAGGCCGCGAGGGACTATCGACAACATTGCCAGAGTTGCCACGGCGCCAACCGATTCGGCGCGACCGGGCCGGCGTTGCTGCCGGAGAGCCTGAGCCGGATCAAGCCCGACGAGATCCGCAACGTGATCGCCAACGGACGTCCCGCCAGCCAGATGGTCGGCTACGCCAACGTGTTCGACCCGGCCCGAATCGAGGCCCTGGCGGATTACCTGCAACAACCGCCCGCCACCCCGCCGGTCTGGACCGACGATGACATTCGCCGCAGTCACAGCGTGGTTGCCGATCTCGGAAAACTGCCCGCCACACCCCAGCATGGCGCCGACCCGCTGAACCTGTTTGTGGTGGTGGAAGCCGGCGATCACCACATCAACATCCTCGACGGCGACCGCTTCACCGTCCTGGCGCGGTTCGCCTCGCGCTTTGCCGTGCATGGCGGGCCGAAGTTTTCGCCGGACGGACGCTTCGTCTATGTGGCTTCGCGCGATGGCTGGGTGAGCCTGTACGACCTGAATAACCTGAAACTGGTCGCCGAGGTCCGCGCCGGCCTCAACACCCGTAACCTGGCGGTGAGCAAGGACGGACGCTGGGTGCTGGTGGGCAACTACCTGCCGGGCAGCCTGGTGGTGCTCGATGCCCGCGACCTGTCGCTGGTAAAAACCATTGCCACGATCGGCCAGGACGGCACGGCTTCGCGAGTCAGCGCGGTCTACACCGCTCCGCCACGGGACAGTTTCATCGTCGCGCTCAAGGACGTGAAGGAAGTCTGGGAAATCTCCAGTGCCGGCACGCCGGATTTCCAGCCACGACGCATTCCCGCCGAGGACATGCTCGACGATTTCTCCTTCTCACCCGACTACCAGCAATTGCTGGCCACCTCGCGCAAGGCCAAGGGTGGCCAGGTCATCGACCTCGACACCGGCAAGGTGGTCACCGACATCCCCCTGCCGGGCATGCCGCACCTGGGCTCCGGGACCTACTGGAAGCGCAACGGTGAATGGGTATTTGCCACACCGAACATCAGCAAGGGGCTGATCTCGGTGATTGACTTCAAGACCTGGAAACTGATCAAGGAGATCCCGACCCTCGGACCGGGTTTCTTCATGCGCAGCCATGTCAACTCGCGGTACGCCTGGACCGACGTGTTCTTCGGGCCAGACAACGATGCCATCCACCTGATCGACAAGCAGACCCTGGAAATCGCCCATACCCTGCGACCGATGCCGGGCAAGACCGCCGCGCACGTCGAGTTCACCCGCGACGGCCGCCACCTGCTGCTGAGCATCTGGGCCACCGACGGCGCACTGATCGTCTACGACAGCAACACCCTCGAGGAGATCAAGCGCATCCCGATGAACAAACCGTCGGGCAAGTACAACGTCGGCAACAAGATCGAGTTTGCCGAAGGCACTTCGCACTAGAGATTTCCACCTCGGCCCCTGTGGGAGCGGGCTTGCTCGCGAAGAGGCCAACCCATTCAACATCGATGTTGACTGACCGGACGCTTTCGCGAGCAGGCCCGCTCCCACAGGTACACAGGCGACTTCGTGCGCTTACGCCAGGGTGTACCCATGATCGACCCGCCAATCCTGGCCGTACACGCCGCGCGCGCCCTGGGACAGTTGGAAGACGATCACGTTGGCCACCGCGCCGGCGTCGAGGAAATGGCCGGGCAGCAGGCGTTTGCCGAGGCTGTCGGCAACGTCGTCGAGTTCGCCGTCGCTCAGGCCCAGGTTGTCCCACATCGAGGTGGCGGTGGGGCCCGGTGACACCAGGTTGATGCGCACGTCGACGCGCGCAAATTCCACCGCCAGCGTCCGCGCCTGAGCCGCCAATGCGGCCTTGCTGGCGATGCAGGCGGCGAGGCCGGGAAAGCTCGAGCCGGTGAGGAAACTGCCGACAAACACCACCGACGCCGGACTCGCCAGCTCACCGCGCAACGCCGCCAGGGTGTTCAACGCCCCGGCACCGTTGACCGCCCATTGGCGCTGGAAGGCCGACAAATCGAGGCTATCGGCCATTTCGGCAATCCCCGCGTTGGGCACCAGGTAATCCACCGGCCCCAATGCCGCCGCGCGTTGCGCCAGCGCTTGCAGGTCCTGCTCGCAGGTGACGTCGCCGGCCAACCATTGCAACCGCTCGCCATAGATCTGCTGCAAGGTCGGCAAATCACCCGCCGTTCGCGACATTGCCAACACCTTCACCCCACGGGGCAACAGCGCCGCGCACAAGGCCAGGCCAATCCCGGAACTGGCGCCGGTGATCACCGCCAAACGATCCTGAAACTCGGTTTTCATCATGTTCTCCTGGGCATCGTCGATGCCGGGCACTCGCCACATTGCGGGAGGCTATCTTTGAACAGGCGTGGAAATACCGACTTGACGGCGATCAGATTTTCACAATGGGGCGGTATGTGGAGCCTGTGGGAGCGAGCCCGCTCGCGACAGCGGCGGCACATTCGACAGGAGTGTCGTCTGCCCTGCCGTCATCGCGAGCAGGCTCGCTCCCACCATGGCGTGGTGCGATCAATGGGTGGAATGCGACATCGCCGGCTGCTGCAACACCGACTGGTCGATTTCGCTGAAACGCAGCACCCTACCGCCCTGCTCCTCGGCCAGTTTGTCGGCCATGTGCTTGCTGGAGAACGACGCCAACACCACGCCCATCGCGCCCTTGAGTCGGGTGCCCACCACGTAGAAGGCATCCCGGGCATCAATCAGATGGGCATCATCGGGCTTGTCCCACGGGCTGCGCCCCATGTCGTGCACATACAGCCTGGCATCGCCATGCTGGTTTTCCGGTTGCAGCCACCAGCCGATCATCTCCGCCGTGGAGCAGAATTTCTTCACCCCGCTGCGCTCCACCACTTCGCCCTTGGGTCCGGGAAAACCTTCGATGATCATGCCGCAGACGTGGCATTCATCGCTGGGGTGAAACGCCGTGGGCTTATCGCTATAGCGGGCTTGCACGGGTTTGTCACAGGCCGTCAGCATCAGGCAGGCCATCAAGCCAGCCACTGCGCCCAGCGCCTTCAGGGTAAACGTACTCATCGTCAACTGCTCCAGACATTTTCAAGACAGGAATTCAGCTCGCCCGGCGACGGAACACCAGCCAGGCCGAGCCCAACGGCGCCGCGACCCACAGCAACAGGCACAGCCAGAGCATCGTGCCCGGCACGGGCAGGTCGCTGCCCAGGCTCAGCACGCCGGCAGTACTGGCGCCGCCGTCGAAACCGGAGAGGTTGATCAGGCGATAGATGTCCGCCGGGTTGAGCAGCAGCAACCACGGCAGCACCCGGGGATTGAACTGCCCTTCGCTGAGCACCAGCAGCGCCAGCAGCACCAGGTCGAACACCAGCACAAAGAAGAACCACACCCCCAGGGCCAGGCCGGCGGCCGTCGATTTTTCCGCGGAGATGCTGCTCAACACGTATGCCAGGCCCAGGAAGCCCCAGCCCAGCAGCGTCGACGACAGCATGAAGCGGGCAAAGGCCCAGACCAGCAGGCTGAGTTCGACGTCGTCCACCAGCACCGCAATCGCCAGCATCGCGCAGCCGAAACCGATCAGCGTCGCCAGCGCGAGGATGCCGCCGTGACCGATGAACTTGCCGAGTAGGATGTGCCCGCGCCCCAACGGATAGGTGAGCAACAGCAACAGGGTGCCGCTCTCGTCCTCGCCGACGATGGCGTCATAGGCCAGCAACAAGGCAATCAGCGGCATCAGGAAGGTTGCCAGGCTGGCCAGGCTGGCGATGGTCGCGGGCACCGAGGTAAAGCCCAATTGCCCGGACGCCGCTGCGCCCAGCCAGGCGATACCGGTGGCCAGGATCGCGAACAACAGGCTGATCGCCAACAACCAGCGATTGCGCAGGCCGTCACTGAACTCCTTGCGGGCCATGTTCCAGATCGGGTTCATGCGGTCTCTCCATTGCCGTGTGCAGCGGCCTGGCCCATGTAGTAGCGGTACAGGTCTTCCAGCGACGGTGGGGCGATTTCCACGTCGCTGGGGTCATCTTCGTTGAGCAACTGGCGCAACAGGTCCAGCTTGCTGCCATTGAGCGCCGCCACTTCCAGCCCCTCCACGCCCCAGCGCTGGGTGACGTGCCCGGCGCGGTTCCAGGAGGCCTGCAACGGCCCGGCACGCTTGAGTCCATTGGCACGCAGCAGCGTCGGCAATCCGGCGTCCTCGCGCAGTTTGCGCAGGCTGCCAAGCGCCAGCAGCCGGCCCTGGGTCAGGATCGCCGCACGGTTGATGTGCGCCTCGACCCCCGGCAAGACGTGTGAACAGATGATGATGCTGGTGCCCTGGCTGCGCAGCCGGTCGAGCAAGCGGTAGAGATCCTGGGTAGCGATCGGATCGAGGCCCACGGTCGGCTCGTCGAGCAACAGCAGGCGCGGTTCGCCGAGCAATGCCTGCGCCAGCCCGAGACGTTGGCGCATGCCCTTGGAGTAAGTCTTGACCCGTCGACGCGCCGCAGCCGCCAGGCCCACCTCCTCCAGCAACCGGTCCACCTGGGCATTCGAGGCGCCCTTGAGCCGGGCGAAATGGCGCAGGGTTTCCAGGCCACTCATCTGCGGGTAGAACGTCACGTTCTCCGGCAGGTAACCGAGCATTTGCCGTACGTGCGGATCGCTGGGCAAACGGTCGAACACCCGCACCTGGCCTGCGCTGGGCTGGAGCAGGCCCAGCACCAGTTTCATGCTGGTGGTCTTGCCCGCGCCGTTGTGGCCGAACAGGCCCAGCACTTCGCCCTCGCCCAGGCTCAGGTTCAGGTCATGCAATACGGTGGTCTGCCCATAGCGCTGGCTGACGCCTTGGATGTCGATGACATTCATCCGATGGGCTCCTTGGTCAGGTTTTCTGTGGTCGGTTTCATCAGCGGGTGGCTGTCCATGACGCCCGGCGACTTCATCACCGGGAACGCCCGTTGCACCCAGCGCAGCAATTCGATGCCCGGGCTGTTCATCAGCAGGCGCACCTGCGGGTACAGCCACAACAGGCGGTCGACGTTGTCATTGGGTTCGTAGGCGATATCGCCCAGGCCATCGTTGTTGCGGTCCCAGCCCAGGTAGTCGCTCCAGTAATTGCCACGGCCGTCGAGCGACCATTCCTGCAAGCGGGTCGCGACGTACTTGACCTGACGCTGATTGCCGACGAATGCGTTGTCGGCAATGCGGTTGTCTTCGGAGCCGGCGGTGAGATGAATGCCCACGGCACTGCGCTCGAAGTGGTTGTGTTCGATGCTGTTGAACAGCGAGTTGTAGATGAACAGTGCCTTGCCTTCGGCACCGGCGATCATGGTGTCGCCGGTCGAGCCGTCGCGCACATCGGTGACGAAGTTGTCGCGCAGGGTCGAATAGGTGATGTAGTTCATCAGGATCCCGTAATTCTGATCCTGCTCGGAGCGATTGCCGGTCACCGTGAGCTTGCGGCTTTGCATCAGGGCGTAGCCGGTGCGGGTGCGGCGGGTGATGTTGTCGAGCACCTGGTTGTCGTTGGCGAACATGTAATGCACGCCGTAACGCAGGTCTTCCAGGGTATTGCCTTGCAGCAGGTTGCCATTGGAGGTGTCGATGTAGATGCCGTCACGGGCGTCGCGCACGTGGTTGCCAATGACCCGGGCACCCCGCACGGCATACAGGTGAATGCCGTTGCCGCGGTCCTGGGAACGCATCTGGGGGTCACCCTGGATGCGGTTGTCGATCAGGCTCACGTCCCGGGTGCTGTCGACCCAGATGCCAAAGCCCTGGCCTTGCATGCGATTGCCCCTGATCACTGCGCCACGGGCCTTGGGTTGCAGGAACACGGCCGAGTTCATGGCCGTGAGATCGTGCCCCCAATCGAGAAAGGTGCAGCCTTCGATACTGACATCGGGGGCGCTGACGATGACCCCGTTGCCCTGCCCCAGCGCCTGGAACACGGCGCCGGGTGCACAGACAATGTGCATCGGCCGGTCGACGCTGAACGAGCCTCGGTACTCGCCCGCCGGCAGGTGCCAGCGTTGTTCAGCGTCCACCTGCAACGGCAGGTCAGTGATGGGTTGCACCGCCAGCGCGCTGCCGGACATCGACAGCAGCGCGAACGCGATCACCTTGATCGGACAGCCCTTGATTGCGGTCATCGCTGCGCTCCTGTCGATGGCCAACCGTCAGGCCCGCTCGACCATCATGCGGCCGACCATTTCCATGTGCAGGGCGTGACAGAACCAGCTGCAGTAGTACCAGTGCAGGCCGGGCTTGTCGGCGATGAAGGTGATGGATGAGGTCTGCTGCGGGCTGATCTCCATGCTCGCGCCGTGATTGGTCATGACGAAGCCGTGGGACACGTCCTCGATCTGGTCGATGTTGGTGATGGTCACCGTCACTTCATCGCCCTGCTTGACGGTGAACTCGGTCAGCCCGTACGCCGGCGCCATGGAGGTCATGTAGACCCGCACTTTCTTGCCGTCGCGGATGACCTTGTTGTCAGTCTCCAGGTTGATCCCGTCCTTCTTGGCCCGCGCCACGGTGCCGGCGAAGAACGGGTCGTTGCGGTCCCAGATCTTCTTGGTCTTGATCTGGTCGCGGCGCGCGAGGATGCAGTCGTGGGGTTCGGCAAAGGTCGGACCGTCGTGCACCAGCTTCATTTCGTCGCCGGAAATATCGATCAACTGGTCGTTTTCCGGGTGCAGCGGTCCGGTCGGCAGGAAGCGGTCCTTGGAGAACTTGCACAACACCACCAGCCACTTGCCGTCGGCGTCGCTGGTTTCGGTCAGCGAGGCGTGGTTATGGCCCGGCTGGTAATGCACGTCGAGCTTCTGCTTGATGTAGTTGACCTTCTCGCCCTTGTAGGCACGGATCGCCTCTTCCACGTTCCACTTCACCACCTGGCTGTCGATGAACAGCGTGGTGTAGGCATTGCCGCGACCGTCGTAGGTGGTGTGCAGCGGGCCCAGGCCCAGCTCGGGCTCGGCGACGATGACCTCGCGCGGGTCCTTGTACTTGTCGGCAAACAGGTCGTCCAGGCGGGCGATCTCGATGATCGACACCGTGGGCGAGAGCTTGCCGTTGGCAATGAAGTATTTGCCGTCGGGGGACGTGTTACAGCCGTGCGGGTTCTTCGGCACCGGGATGTAGCGGGTGAACTCGGAGTCCTTGCCATCGACTTTGCGGCCGTCCACCACCGGTGTTTTCGAGCCGTCCAGGGTGATGAACTTGCCGGCCTTGATCGCCGCCTCGATGCGCGGAATGTTGAACACCACGACCCAGTCGCGTTCGTTGCGCATCATGCCGCCGAGGTCGTAGGCCTTCTCCGAGTTGTAGCAGGTGGCCGCCGCGTACTTGCCGGTGAAATCGGCATCGGTGTTGTCGAGGTTGCCGTCGACGATCACCTGGAACGCCATTTCCATTTTCTCGGCGTCGATGGCGTTGAACAGGGTGAAACTGTTCTTGTCCTGCAGGTCGAAGGTGTGGCCGTCATTCGGGTGCGGGATGACGAATTCGCCGTTGGCGAACACGTATTTGGTGTAGGGCACTTTCTGCAGGCGCAGGCCGTGGATCGCCTGTACGTTCGGCACGGTGAGGATCTTGTCGCACTTCATGATGTCCAGGCGGATACGCGCGACGCGGGTGTTGGCCTTGTCGTTGATGAACAGGTACTTGCCGTCGTACTTGCCGTCGGTCATGGAGATGTGCGGGTGGTGGCAGTCGCCGTTGAGGAACTTGGCGCTGTCGCCCAGGATCGCCTTGCTCTCGTTGGTCAGGCCCCAACCGGTGGCAGAGTCGACGTTGAACACCGGAATGCGCATCAACTCGCGCATCGACGGCACGCCCAGTACCCGCACCTCCCCCTGATGACCGCCGCTCCAGAAGCCGTAGTATTCATCCAGCTCGCCGGGGGCGACATGGATCTTCGACTGCGCATCCTTGACGGCCGCCGCCCAGGACTCGCGGGTGAATGCCATGCCACCCAGGGCCGTGGCGCCCGCCAGTACCGCCCCGGTCATGGCGCTGCCACCCAGGAAACCGCGACGGCTCAAGCCCGCCGGGTCTTCTTCCTGTCCGGTTGTGGTGGATTCTTTGTCGGTCATCTTGTGTTACTCCTTGAAGGGAAAAACGGACACGGCGCACCTGCGCGCGTGGAACTCATTCAGCAGCCGCCACTTCCACGACGGGTATCAGTTGCGCGGCCACGGGCGCCGTTTTGTTGCGCTTCTTGCGCTTGTTGATCAGCGGCGGGCATTTGTTGTCGTTGTGGTAAGTCATCTGGCAATCGAGGCAGTAGTGGCACTCGTTGGCATTGATCCGGCCATCGGGGTGAATGGCCTGGATCTCGCATTCCCTGGCGCACAACTGGCAGGGGTTGCCGCATTCCTTGCGACGCTTGAGCCAGTCGAACAGGCGCAATCGGGTCGGGATCGCCAGCGCCGCGCCCAGCGGGCAGATGTAGCGGCAATAGACTTTGCGCGTGAACACATTGATGACCAGCAGCGCCAGCGCGTAGAGCACGAACCACCACTGGCGGTCGAACCGCAGCGTGATCGCCGTCTTGAACGGCTCCACTTCGGCGAACTGCTCGGCCGTGGACATCGACTCCAGGGAGAGGCCGAACAGCAACAGCAAAATGATGTACTTGATCGCCCAGAGTCGTTCATGCACGGCGAAGGGCAACTCGTACTGGGGGATTTTCAACTTGCGCGCGGCTTCGTTGATCAGCTCCTGCAAGGCCCCAAACGGGCACAGCCAGCCGCAGAACACGCCACGACCCCACAGCAGGATGCTGGCGGCGGTGAACACCCAGAGCATGAAGATCAGCGGGTCGGTGAGGAACAGCTCCCAGCGGAAGTTCTGGAACAGCGCATGGACAAACGTCAGCACGTTGACCACCGACAGCTGCCCCAGGGCATACCAGCCCATGAACACCACGGTGAAGATCAGGTAGCCACGGCGCAGCCAGTGCAGGAACCGTGGCTGGCGTGTGAAGGTGTCCTGCAGGAACAGGATGGCCGTCAGCAACAACAAGGCGCTGGCGAGCACAGCGATCTGGAACTGCTTCTGGTACCAGATGTTCAACCACATCGGCCGGCTGGCTTCCTCGATGGCCGCCCGTTCCTCGGCCGTCGGCGCCGGACGTTCGATGTACGGTTCGGGCAGTTGGTAAGCCACTTCGAAGCTGCTGAAGATGCCGTTGACCGGACCGGTCTGGCGACGCACCAGCAACTCCAGGGACCAGGGCGACCCCGGATCGAACCCGGCCCCCTGGCGCACGATGAACACGGACAGCTCATCGAATTCGGGCATGCCCTGGGCAAACACGTCGGAGAGTCGCTGATGGTCCATGTCGCGGAAGCTGATGACATTGCCGAACTGGCGCAATTGCACCCGGTCGAAAATCCCGCCGCGCACATAGCCCGAGCCCTTGAAGGAGTACTGCCCTCGCCCGAGCACCGCGATGGCCTGCTCGCCGGGCTTGAGCGCCTGCGTCAGGAAACGGTATTGGTTGTCGCCCAGCAGCGCGCGGCCGATGGTCGGCGGGTTGAGGTCGGCGGTGTACAGGTCGATGAAGGTGTCGTTGACCTGGTCGGGGCCGGCGTTTTCCACGCCTTCAGCCTCAGTGCCCTTGAAGGCCGCATCGACCTGGCCACGGGTCAGGTGCAGCCGGCGGATGGAGCCGTCACCGGTCAATTGCTCCCAGTCGGCGGGCTGGTAGAAGTCCTGGCGGACGATGGCCGGTTTTTTCGTCACGCCACGGGTTTCGGCAATCAGCTTGAGCGACACCGCCACATCATGGGCGGCCCGCATGATGACTTCATTGACCACCATGGCGGTGACCGTGGCGCCGGCGATCGCATCCACGGTGACGGCGCTCTGGTCGCTGGAACGGCCGACGACCACCCGCTGCGTGACCTTGATGCCTTTGTAGCGGGCGCTGAAGCCATGGAGTTTTTCTTCGGGAATGCCGATCAGCAGGATGGGCTCATGGTGCTCCAGGACATAGGCATCCTGGATGACCCCGGCGGTGTCGAGAATCACCTGGGTATTGATCGGTTTACCCGAGTAGGCCGGGATGTCCACCACGTCCAGGCTCTGGAACACATAGCCGATGACCTTGCCGGCGGCAGACAGCGTGCGCACCTTGAACCGGCCCAGCGGCTCGGACACCGCATCGGTCTGCGGGAACACCTTGTCGATTCGCTGCCGTTCGATGTCGCCATAGGATTTGGCCTGCACCGTCGCGAACACCGCGATCATCAACAGCACCAGCACCACCAGCCCGACACTCCAATAGCGTGGGAAGACATGTCGCGGAGGCTGGAAGGCTGTCATGGATGGGCTGATTTCGAAGGGGCTTGCGGCCATCTTAGGTAGCGATTGGCCACTTGCCCTTGATTGAAATCAACTCGACAGAAAACCCCGTATCAGAGCGCGTACGGGGCTTAAACGGTGCGGGAAAAGCGGCCTTTCTGTTCTCCACCCAGGTACGCATCAAACGCCATGGCGGCGCTGCGCATCATCAAATGGCCCTGGGGCAACAGCACCAGTTCGGTCGGGTGAATCTGCAGCAGTCCGTCACGCACATGCTCTTCGAGCTGCGCCAGCGCCTCGGCGAAATACTCGGTAAAACGAATGCCATGGCGTGCCTCGAACGTGCCGAAGTCGATACGCCCATGGCACATCAGGTCGCTGATCACTTCGCGGCGCAACAGGTCGTCGGCGCTCAGGCGGTAGCCGCGGTGCACCGGCAGCAAACCCTGGTCGATGCGCGCGTAATACTGCGAAAGCTCCTTGACGCTCTGGCTGTAGCTGTCGCCGACCTTGCCGATCGACGACACACCCAGGCCGATCAAGTCGCAGTCGGCATGGGTCGAATACCCCTGGAAATTACGTTGCAGGGTGCCGCGCGTGCGGGCCAGTGCCAGCTCATCATCCGGCAAGGCGAAATGATCCATGCCGATGTAGACGTACCCGGCTTGGGTCAGGCGGCGAATGGTCAGTTCGAGCAGTTCGAGCTTGCGCTCCGGTGGCGGCATGTCCTGCGGACGGATCAGGCGTTGCGCACGCACCATCTCCGGCAGGTGTGCATAGCTGTAGGCCGCGATGCGGTCCGGGCGCAAGGCAATGATCTTGCCCAGAGTGACGTCGAAACTCTCCACCGTTTGCAGTGGCAAACCGTAGATCAGGTCGACGCTGACCGACTTGAAGCGCGCCTGGCGTGCCGCCGCGACCAACGCATGAATCTGTTCTTCGCTTTGCTGGCGATTGACCGCCGCCTGCACGTCGGGATCGAAGTCCTGCACGCCGAAACTCAGGCGATTGAAACCCAGTTGGCGCAAGGTCTCGATGCGTTCGGTGCTGATGGTGCGCGGGTCGACTTCGATGGAAAACTCGTGATTGTCACTGTCGTCCATGTCGAAAGACTGGTGCAGACAGTCCATCAGGTCGGCCAACTGCTCGCCGGTCAGGTAGGTCGGGGTCCCGCCACCCAGGTGCAGTTGCGTGAGCTTGCGCGTGCTGTCGAACAGGGCCGACTGCATGGCGATTTCACGCTTGAGGTAGGTCAGGTACTCCACGGCCCGATGGGTCTTCTGGGTGATGATTTTGTTGCAGGCGCAGTAGTAGCAAAGACTTTTGCAGAACGGAATGTGGATGTACACCGACAGCGGTTTCGGCGCTGCGGCCTGATTGCTGCTCCGGGCCGCCTGCTGGTAGTCATCGACGGCAAACGCCTGATGAAACTGTGGCGCCGTCGGGTAAGAGGTGTAGCGCGGCCCCGGCCGGTCGTACTTCTCGACCAAGGCGCGATTGAAATCAAACGAAGATTTCATCAAATCGACTCACACATAGGGTTAATGCCTTGCACTGCCCGATTCCTTTTCAAACAGATGGCAGATACCGTCCACTTCTTGCCGACCGGCAGGAAGAATGCTGATGAAACGGTCCGATAACTCGATCAGGCCGTCACGACTCAATTGCTCCAGCAGTGGCCAGACCGAGGCGAAGTAGCGGGGAAAAACCAGACCGTAGCGTCGCTCGATGGCACGGATATCCAACTCCAGGTCACACGCCAGCCGTTCCGTGACCGTGTGACGGATCTGCTCCCCCGACTCGAAACGCCACCCCCGGGCCGTCGGCAGTTGATCGTTGTCCAACTGGCGCTGATAACGCTCGATCACCTCGGTGTTCTGCGTGTACAGGTCATCGATCTGACTGATGGCGCCCACACCGAAGCCAATGTGGTCACAGAAGCCATGACGGGTAAAACCGTCGCAAGTGCGACGCAAGCGGCCGCGCTCCTGAGCGATGGCCAAGTCATCGTCGGGGCGCACGAACTGCCCCATGCCAATGTAGTGGTAACCGGCAGCGATCAACTGTTCGAAGCAGATCTGGCGCATCGCGCCCTTGTCCTCCTGGCTGCACAACGCCCTGACCTTGTCACCGATCATCGGCCGGTAGCGGCGTGGCGGCCGCGCATAGTCGAATACCATCAACCGGTCCGGCTCCAGCTCGATGATCGTCCTGAGCTTCGCGGCAAAACTGTCCGGTGTCTGCCAGGCATGGCCGAAGCCCAGGTCGACATTGACCGAGCGGAAACCGAAGGTGCGTGCGGCATCGATCAGGGAATTGATCGGCGCCGGGTCCTGGTAGCACGCCACCGACCGCTCGCACTCGGCGTCGATGTCCGGGACACCGATGCTGACGTGGTTGAAACCCTGCTCGCGCAACGCGCCCATGATCGACCAATCGGTGTGCTGCAAGTCGACCTCGGCGCTGTAGTCGCCGCACTCATGCTCGAGGAAATGAAATCGACGACGCAGATGATTCATCAACTGCTGGAGATGGGCGATGCTCGGGGTGCCACCGCCCAGGTGAAACTGCTCGACCCGCTGATCCGGGCTGAGGTGACAACCGACCAGATCGATCTCGCGCTTCAGGCGCTCCAGGTACTGCTCCAGGGCGGCGTGCTCGCCGAGCGTCTCGGGCGGTGTGTAGCAGGATGACGTGAGGTTCGACGGCAGTTGAACGTTCAGCGACAACGGCCGGCGCTTCTGGCGGCTGACGCGCACGGCGCGCAGCAGGTCCAGGGAGCCGATGCCGTCGTGGAATTTTTGCGTATCGGCATGACAGTTGGGGTCGAGTACGCCCTGATCGCAGCGAGCGACCGGCTCGCCGGGTTTGGCAAAGAAATCGAGCATGACGGGTCTCCGAGACGGGTCGCAGGCCCTTAGTTTCCGGGATTGCCGTTCAACGCTCCTTGACTTGTATCAAGCTGCAAGCCACGGGTTTAAAGGAGCGGACCGCCGGTCACCAGGTCAGGAAAAACATGCCCTTGGCCAGCAAGACGATGACCACCATGTGGCAGAACACGCTGGCATGGATGAAATGCACGTAACGGGCGTTCATGCGCCCGGTCTTGAACAGGATCATGGCCGCCAGGAAATGCCCGAGTACGCTCACGGCGGCGAGGATTTTCAGCATCAGCAAGGTGCCGAACGACGAGGCCAGAGGCGTGGCCAACAGCGGCAGGTAACGCAACCAGACCATGCCGATGCCTGCGCCGAACAACACCAGCAACACCCAGGGCATCAACTGGCGGGCACGGCGGGCCACGCCCTCCTCGACCAGCAGCATCACTTTGGCGGGCAACTTCTTGCGAATGTTTTCCAGAAACAGCACTTCGAAGAACACCGTGCCAATGAAGATCAGCGCGGCAAACAGGTGCAAGGTGAGAAACAGCGGATAAAGCATGGGGTTCTGGCGCTCGAGTCGGGCCTGCGTGCAGCATACCGGCCCCGTTGAGTCATCCGGTTGATGCCAATCAAGAAACCGCCATCGCCCTGGCGAACACCCCTCAACCGAAAATAAAGGGAACTGGCACTACGCCATCCCTGTCGGAAGCGTATCACCTGGAGAATATGGTCGATGCGCGCCCGGCATTTTGAAATCACCTACTGTTTGAACGATTCTCGTCGACTGTTCGTCCAGCCGGACTCGCACATGACCGATGACGACGCGTGGTACTACGCGTGCCTGCATGCGGATGTCGGGATCTGGTATGGGGATGGCAGCACGGAACTCCGCGAACACGCGCAAATGGCCGGTTTGACCAAGGTCAGGTGGGAGGAGTTGCCGTAACGGGAGCGTCGATACCAAACCAGCAAAACCAATGTGGGAGCGAGCCTGCTCGCGATGGTGGTATGTCAGTCGACATCACTCTCGACTGACACATCGTTATCGCGAGCAGGCTCGCTCCCACAGTTTTTTGCCTTGCATCATGACCCGCTCAGCGGATCAACAGCACTTCGGCCCGGCCTTGCTGCCGTAACGGGCTTCCTGGCGTTCGCGGAAGAACACCTCGTAGCTCATCACCGGTTTGTCCGGGTGTTTGTTCTGCATGTGCTCGACGTAGGTGTCGTAGTCGGGCATGCCGACCATCAGGCGTGCAGCCTGACCGAGGTATTTACCCAGGCGACTCAGGTCATTGAACATGCTGCACTCCTCGATCAGGCATCCGGTACAGGCTGGAACGGTGCTTCTTTATCCGTACGCTCCTTGGTGCCCCAGGCGGCGACACCGACCTTGAGCGCGAAGAACAGGATGCTGAAGACCACCAGCAGGAACAGCGCGGTCAGCGTGGCGTTGGTGTAGGCGTTGTAGATCACGTGCTGCATCTGATCGATGTTCTTGGCAGGTGCCAGCACCTGACCGTTGGCCAGCGCATCGCTGTATTTCTTCGCCAGCGACAGGAAGCCGATCGCCGGGTTGGCGTCGAACAGCTTGATGAAACCGGCAGTCGTGGTGCAGATCAGCAGCCAGACCGCAGGCAGCATGGTCACCCAGACATAGCGCTGTCGCTTCATCTTGATCAGCACCACGGTCGCCAACATCAGCGCGATACCCGCCAGCATCTGGTTGGAGATGCCGAACAGTGGCCACAGGGTGTTGATGCCACCCAGCGGATCGATCACGCCCTGGTACAGCAGGTATCCCCACATCGCCACACAACCGGCGGTGGCGATCAGGTTGGCGGTCCAGGATTCGGTGCGTTTCAGCGCCGGGACGAAGGAGCCGAGCAGGTCCTGAAGCATGAAACGCCCGGCACGGGTGCCGGCATCCACGGCGGTCAGGATGAACAGCGCTTCGAACAGGATCGCGAAGTGGTACCAGAACGCCATGGTGTTTTCACCCGGCAGGACACTGTGCAGGATCTGCGCGATACCGACCGCCAGGGTCGGCGCACCGCCGGCACGGGCCAGGATGGTGGTTTCACCGATGTCCTTGGCCACGGCCTGCAGCGCTTCGGGGGTAATGGCGAAGCCCCAGCTGCTGACAGTCTGAGCCACGGTCACGGCATCGGAACCGACGATGGCGGCCGGGCTGTTCATGGCGAAGTACACGCCGGGCTCGATCACCGACGCGGCAACCATGGCCATGATGGCGACGAAGGACTCCATCAGCATGCCGCCGTAACCGATGTAGCGAGCATGACCTTCGCTCGCCAGCAACTTGGGCGTGGTGCCCGACGAGATCAGCGCGTGGAAACCGGACACCGCGCCACAGGCAATGGTGATGAACAGGAACGGGAACAGACCGCCCTTCCACACCGGACCGGTGCCGTCGATGAACTGGGTCAGTGCCGGCATTTTCAGCTCGGGCATGGTCACCAGAATACCGATCGCCAGGGCGATGATGGTGCCGATTTTCAGGAACGTGGAGAGGTAGTCGCGTGGAGCCAGGATCAGCCACACCGGCAATACTGCGGCCACGAAACCGTAACCGATCAGCATCCAGGTGATTTGTACGCCGGTGAAGCTGAACGCCTTGGCCCAGGCCGGATCGGCGGCAATCTGCCCGCCCAACCAGATCGAACCGAGCAACAGCAACACGCCGATGACGGAAATCTCACCGATGCGGCCCGGACGGATGTAGCGCATGTAAATGCCCATGAACATCGCGATCGGGAGGGTCGCCATCACCGTGAACATGCCCCATGGGCTCTCGGCCAGAGCCTTGACCACAATCAGCGCCAGCACCGCGAGGATGATGATCATGATCAGGAAGCAGCCAAACAGCGCGATGGTGCCGGGGATGCGACCCATCTCTTCACGCACCATGTCGCCCAGGGAGCGACCGTTGCGGCGAGTGGAGAGGAACAGGACCATGAAGTCCTGCACCGCACCGGCCAGCACCACGCCGGCAATCAGCCACAGCGTGCCGGGCAGGTAGCCCATCTGCGCCGCCAGGACCGGACCGACCAGCGGCCCCGCACCGGCGATGGCTGCGAAGTGGTGACCGAACAGGACGTGTTTGTTGGTTGGAACGAAGTCCAGACCGTCGTTGTTGAGCACGGCGGGCGTGGCTCGATTGGGGTCCAGTTGCATCACCTTGTTGGCGATGAACAGGCTGTAGTAGCGGTAGGCGACTAGGTAGATGGCGACAGCGGCGACTACGATCCAGAGGGCGTTGATCGCTTCGCCGCGGCGCAGGGCCACGACACTCAGCGCGAACGCTCCCAGAACAGCCACGGCAAACCAGGCGAGGTGTTTAGCCAGACGGGGCATACAAGATCTCCTGCCGACAGCTCGTGACTGCGGCGGTAATTTTTATAATTGTGTCCGCTGTGCGGAGCTGGCCCAATATCTGCGCATGGCGTCTACAAATAAATCCGCGTTACTACGTACGTGGCATCTACGTAGTACTACGTAGATAGCCTCTAATCCCCCTCGAAATACAAACCCTGTGGGATCCGTGTTTCAACGGCGAGCCATCGGTCATTCCGCCCGGCAGCACTACTCCAGAAGCGTATCTTTGGCCTATGATGCCGGCCTTCGCCCACCGCCGCCCCGCCCCAGTCCCCTGCAGGAGCCAGGCAGGAGTACACATGCAGCTCAAACACAAAATCGTCGCCCTCGGGATTCTGCCGCTGGTGCTGGCGGTCGCGGTCATCTGCGCGCTGGTGATTTCGCTCAATCGCCATCTGGGCGATCAACAGGCGCAACTGATCGAAGACAGCATCCTGGCGAGCAAGCGTGCCGAGCTGAAAAACTACGTAGAGATGGCCCAGAGCCTGATCGCGCCGCTGTACGACGACGGTCGCGGAGACGCACACGCCCAGCAGCAGGTGCTGGAGGAGCTGCGCAAGCTCAGCTTTGGCATCAATGGCTACTTCTTTGTCTACGACCGCGATGGCCGCAGCCTGATGCATGCGCGGCAATCGGACCTCGTCGGGCAGTACCTCTGGGACATGAAAGACCCGCATGGCCTGCCGGTGATCCAGGCCCTGCTCAAAAGCGCGCAATCGGGCGAAGGCTTTCAGCGTTATGCCTGGAACAAACCCTCCTCCGGCCAGGTGACCGACAAACTGGCCTACGTGGTGATGCTCGACCGCTGGGGCTGGATGCTCGGCACCGGCATTTACCTGGAAGACGTGGAGCGCGCCACCCAACAGGCGCGCGACGAGGTGGCCCAGGGCATCCGCACCACCATGCTGGCGATTGCGGCGGTCGCACTGGTGGCGGTGCTGTTCGTGTTTGCCAGCGGCATGACCCTCAACGTCAGCGAGCACCGCTTGGCGGACAAGAAGCTGCAACGCCTGACCCAGCGCATCGTCAGCTTGCAGGAGGAAGAGCGCTCGCGGGTTTCCCGGGAACTGCACGACGGCATCAGTCAGGTGCTGGTCTCCATCAAGTTCCAGTTCGAGCTGGCCAGCCTGGTCCTGGAAAAGGGCCAGGACCGGGGCCTGGGCATTTTGCGCGAGGCCACCGAACGCCTGGGCGAAGCGATTGGCGAAGTTCGCAGCCTCTCCCACGACTTGCGTTCCTCCCTGCTCGACACCCTCGGCCTCTCCGCTGCCATTGGCCAGCTTGCCGAAGAGTTCGAGCAACGCAGCGGCTTGACCGTGACCTACAACGACAACGAGTTCGATTGCCACCTGGTGGACGGCGCCGCCGTGGCCCTGTTTCGCATCGTGCAGGAAGGCCTGACCAACATCGAACGGCACGCGCAGGCAAAAAACGTCTCCATTACCCTGCGCGGCACGGCACAATCCATTCAACTGACGGTGATCGATGACGGCGTCGGCTTTAATGTCGCCCAGGCCGAGCGCCATCAGGCCGGAATTGGCCTGCGCAACATCCGTGAACGCGTCGAACATTTCGGTGGGCGATTCGAGCTGATCTCGATTCCGGGCAGAACCGGGCTGGACGTGCTGCTGCCCATGAAAATGCCCGGCACCAAACGCTGATTCGACAACAAGAGAGAGATGCCCGTGATGAACCTGCCCTCCCCGATCCGCGTCGCCCTGGTCGACGATCACTCGCTGGTCCGCGACGGCATCAGGGCGTTGCTGTCGGTCATGGCCCCGCTGGAAGTGGTCGGTGAGGCCGAGAACGGTGCCGAGGCCATCGAGATGGTCGGGCGCTGCCAGCCGGACCTGCTGCTGGTCGATATCAGCCTCAAGGACATCAACGGCCTGGAGCTGACCCGCCTGCTGCGCAACCAGTATCCGGCGCTGAAAGTGCTGGTGCTGAGCATGTACGACAATTACGAATACGTGAGCGAATCGGTGCGTTCGGGCGCCAGCGGTTATGTGCTGAAGAACGCCCCGTCACGGGAAATCATCGCGGCCATCGAAGCGATTGCCAGCGGCGGGACCTTCTACAGCGCCGAGATCGCCCAACGGCTGATCGCCGACAAAAGCACCGACAACGAGTTGACCCCGCGCGAAAGCCAGGTGCTGTACAAAATGGCCCAGGGCATGAACAACAAAGAAATGGCCCGGGACCTCGACATCAGCGTGCGCACCGTGGAAACCCACCGCCTGAGCATCCGTCGCAAACTCAACATCGACAAGCCGGCGGCGCTGGTCAAATACGCCATCGATCACGGGATCATTTCCAGGTAGCCCCACCCTGGCGACATGGCGGCTAATGCCCGCGAATGTAATGCTCCAGCTGGCGGACCAGCTCGGTCTGCTCGACGATGGCTTCCTTGACCAGATCACCGATCGACAGCAGACCGATCAGTGCCCCACCCTCCAGCACCGGCAGATGGCGCAGATGGCTGTCGGTCATCACCGCCATGCAGCGCTCGATGCTCTGCTGACTGTCGGCGGTCACCACCGGTGCGCTCATGATGTCGCGCACCGGCGTGCCCACCGACGAACGCCCCTGCAGCACCACCTTGCGTGCGTAATCGCGTTCACTGACCACGCCCACCACCTGCCCCGCCTCGATCACCGGCAAGGCGCCGACATTCTTTTCCGCCATCAGCTTCAGCGCCTCCAGCACCATCTGGTCGGGGGCGATGCTGTGGACCTGCTGGTTCTGCACGATCTTGGTCTTGAGCAACTGTGCGGCTGTTTTCATGTACGTCTCTCCTGCGCCGGCGCCATGGCGCTTGCCTTCAATAAACGCTGACTTCCACGGCGTCGCCGTTCAACCGCACCGGCCACACCCGCAGGCGCTGTTGCGGGTATTCCAGGCAGGTGCCGTCCTCCAGGCGGAAATGCTGTTTGTAGATAGGCGAAGCCACCACCAGATCACCCTTGATGCTGCCCACCAGGCCACGGCCGATGACGTTCGCCCCGGATTGCGGGTCATGGTTGTCGATGGCGTAGAGGGTCTTGCCCTCGGCACCCGGCAGGTAGAACAGCGCCACCTGGGCGCCGTCGAGCCAGACGACCACACCGGAGTTGCTGACCAGGTCCTGTTGCGCACACACGGCCTGCCAGGCGTCGGTGTCGTTCAGGGCCTGTACGCGTTGGGTATTGAGTGGGCTCATCAGACTGTCTCCTCGGTAACCGGGATAAGGTTGAGTTCGGCGGCCATGATCGGCCGGCGCTGACCGCGTTCCTGGACAAAGTGGATGTCCGGGTCCGGGCGTTTATCGTTGACGAAGGTACGGAAGCGCTTGAGTTTTTCCGGGTCTTGCAGGGCGTTGGCCCACTCGCATTCGTAACGGTCCACCACCCATTGCATCTGCGCTTCGAGTTCGGCACCCAGCCCCAGGCTGTCGTGGATGATCACGTCCTTGAGGTAATCGAGGCCGCCGTCCAGGCTCTCGCGCCACACCGAGGTGCGCTGCAGTTTGTCGGCGGTGCGGATGTAGAACATCAGGAAGCGATCGATGTAGCGGATCAGGGTGTCATCGTCCAGGTCGGTGGCGAACAACTCCGCATGACGCGGGCGCATGCCGCCATTGCCAGCGATGTAGAGGTTCCAGCCCTTCTCGGTGGCAATCACGCCGACATCCTTGCTCTGCGCCTCGGCGCATTCACGGGTGCAACCGGACACCGCGAACTTGAGCTTGTGCGGCGAGCGCAGGCCTTTGTAGCGGTCCTCGAGGGTCAGGGCCATTTGCACGCTGTCCTGCACACCGTAGCGGCACCAGGTGCTGCCGACGCAGGATTTGACCGTGCGGGTCGACTTGCCATAGGCATGGCCGGTCTCGAAACCGGCGGCGATCAACTCCGCCCAGATGTCCGGCAACTCGTGCAACTGGGCGCCGAACAGGTCGATGCGCTGGCCGCCGGTGATCTTGGTATAGAGGTCGTATTTCTTCGCCACGACGCCAATCGCGATCAGCTTGTCGGCGGTGATTTCGCCACCGGGGATACGCGGCACCACGGAATAGGTGCCGTTTTTCTGCATGTTGGCCATGAAGGTGTCGTTGGTGTCCTGCAGCGGCACCAGCGAGGCATCCATGATCGGCTGGTTCCAGCAGGAAGCGAGGATATTGCCCACGGCGGGTTTGCAGATATCGCAGCCAGTGTGACCACGGCCGTGTTTGGCCAGCAGTTCTTCGAAACTGATCACCCCTTCGACCCGCACCAGCGCGTACAACTCCTGGCGGGTGTAGGCGAAGTGTTCGCACAGGCTCTTGTCGACACTGACGCCACGCGCCGTCAGTTCATGCTCGAAAACTTGCTTGAGCAAACTGGCACAACCGCCGCAACCGGTGCCCGCCTTGGTCTGCGTCTTGAGCACGCCCAGGTCGGTACAACCGCTGTCGATGGCCGAACAGACGGCGCCCTTGGTCACGTTGTGGCACGAGCAGAGGGTGGCCGACTGCGGCAGCGCGCCCGGGCCCAGGGTCGGTGCGCCTTCGGAAGACGGCAGGATCAGGGCGGCGGGTTCTGCCGGCAGGGCAATGGCGTTCTGCGCGTACTGCAGCAGGGTGTCGTAATAGCTGTTGTCGCCCACCAGCACCGCGCCGATGACGTGCTTGCCGCTCGCGTCCACCACCAAGCGCCGGTAGCTGGCGGTGGTTTCGTCGATGAACTGGTAGCTGCGCGAGCCCGGCGTACTGCCTTGGGCATCACCGATGGAGCCGACGTCGACACCCAGCAATTTGAGCTTGGTCGACATGTCGGCGCCCATGAACGGCTCCGCGACTTCGTTGCACAGTTGCGCCGCGACATTGCGCGCCATCTGGTAGCCCGGCGCGACCAGGCCGAACAGGCTGCCATTCCACGAGGCGCATTCGCCGATGGCGTAGATGGAGGGGTCGCTGGTCAGGCAATGGTTGTCGATGACCGCCCCGCCCCGCGGGCCGATCTCCAGCGCGCATTGCCGGGCCAGCGCATCCTGGGCGCGGATGCCCGCCGAGAACACGATCAGGTCGGTTTCCAGGAATAGCTCGTTGGCGAAATTCATCCGGTAGCGATAGGCCTCGCCCGCGCTGATCGACTGCGTGGCACGGGACAGGTGCACACCAACGCCCAGCCGTTCGATCTGCGCCTTGAGGGCCAAACCGCCCATTTCGTCCAGCTGCACCGGCATCAGGCGCGGGGCGAATTCGACCACGTGGGCTTCCAGACCCAGGCTTTTCAGGGCGTTGGCGGCTTCCAGGCCCAGCAGGCCGCCGCCGACCACCACACCCCGCCGCGCATTGGACGCCGCTGCACGGATCGCATCGAGGTCTTCAAGGGTGCGATACACCAGGCGCGAATCGCCCTCTGCGCCTTCGACCGGCGGCACGAACGGATAGGAGCCGGTGGCCAGGATCAGTTTGTCGTAAGCGGTGTTGCCGTCGGCGGTCACCACCTGGCGACCGGCGCGGTCGATGTCCACGACCGGCACACCCAGGTGCAGGGTCACGCCCGGCCGTTGATACAGCGCGGCGTCACCGAGGGCCAGGGATTCGGCGTCGCGGCCGGTGAAGTATTCGGACAGGTGCACGCGATCATAGGCCCGCATCGGTTCTTCGCTGAAGACGTGAATGCGGTAATGCTCAAGCGCGCCCTTCTCGATCAACTGCTCGACGCAATGATGGCCGACCATGCCATTGCCGATTACGACCAGCGTTTGCAATTTGTTCAACGCGGCAACATTGGAGTTCATAAGGAGCACCTGGCTAAAACGGTTCAAAAAGCAAAAAAAAACGCCTGAAACCTTGCGGTTCCAGGCGTCTTTGCCTGTTCTTTTGCGGTGTTGAGCCCAGACAGCTATGCCTGATCCACCGATGTTGCCCACGATTCGATCGTCGTTGACCGGGCGGGCTGCCCACTCGACTGCGTTGGTGGTGGGCCTGCCAGGTGTATTGCAGTGATTGTGCCAGATCGCGCCAACCGTGCCTGAGCGCCCCGTCCTACGGGCATTCGGGCTTCAGGCATCCGCTCGAGAACACCGGCGCGTTTGCCTTCGCATAGTGCAAAACCGGGCGACGCGGCTTTATAAAAGTGCACGTTCACAGGTATTTGAGCCAGGCAATGTCCCGACGACGCGCTTTCAAGCCTGCGAACGCCTTGACCGGCCGATACAGGGCGATGGCCAGTACCACGGCGGCCAGCCACACCGCGCCGATCGAGCTGAAACCAAACCAGTTGCCCTGGTTCAGGCCGAACAGAGCCACCGCCATGAGGTACAGCACCTTCAGCGCGTACAGGTGCAGCAGGTAGAAAAACATCGGCGCCGACCCGAATACCGCCAGGGGACGCAACCACCGACGCTGCTGCGCCCGCTCGAACCCCAGGAGCAGCAGGCAGCCGATGCTGAGGGTCAGAGCCAGGAACAGCAGCGATGGCGGGTACTTGGTGATGTTGAAAAAACCCATCAGCGTTTGCATGGACGACTCGCCCGCACTCCAGGGTTTTTCGCCGTAGCCGTTGAGAAAGCGCAGGGCCAGGAACCCGGCCAATCCGACGATACCGCCCATCAGCAAGGCGCGTTGGCGCACGCCGGCATCGGCCATTTTCCCGAACCACGGCCCCATGGCGTAGCCCAGGCCAATCACCCCGATCCACGGCAATAGCGGGTACGAAGTGCGCAGCCGCAAGCCTTCGGACAGTTCGATCCAGCCGCGATCATGCAGGACCGCCCACGGCACGTGCAGCGCCGATTCGACGGGAAAATGCAGCGTGTCCAGCAGGTTGTGCCCGGCGATGATCACCACGCTCAGGAGCAGCAGCATCGGACGCGGCATCCAGACCAGTGCCGACAGCGCGATCATGCTCAGGCCGATGGCCCAGATCACCTGCAGGTAAATGACGGTCGGAGGCAGCTGGAAGGTCCAGGCGAAGTTCACCAGGGTGAATTCCAGCACCACCAGGAACAGCCCGCGCTTGAACAGGAAACCGCAGACATCGGACTTGCCGGCGTATTTCTCGCCGTACAGCCAGGCCGACAGCCCAGTCAGCAGCACGAACACCGGCGCGCACAGATGCGCCAGGGTGCGGCTGAAGAACAGCGCAGGCTCGGTGGTGGCGATGTTCATGGGATCGGCCACCTGATGATGCAGGAAGAAGGTCTCGCGCACGTGGTCGAGCAACATGAACAGGATCACCAGGCCCCTCAGTGCATCGATGCTGAGGAGACGGTCAACGGCGGGACGGGGTGGTACAAGGGTCATGGGCATTTCGCACGGCGGGACAGGGGCGAGCACCTTATATTGTTACCCTATAACATCTCAACCCTTTTCCCACCTGTTTCCTGTAGGAGCGAGCTTGCTCGCGAATGACACAAGCGCACCGCGGGCTGTCAGATGTCCAGCGTCATCGTTGGCGACCATCGCGAGCAGGCTCGCTCCCACTGGTCTGGCGTTATCCGGGCTCGCTCCCTCAGGTATCGGCAACGGTTGAGGGCCGGTGATACGGTTCGATGAAGCCACAGCCCAGGACTTCGTTCAGGCGTTTGCCGTCGCTCATCCGGCGGAACAACCCCGGGGTCTGCCAAGGGGCATGGCCGTCGATGTTCGGCGCGCCGAGGCCGGCCTGCACATCGGCGATCAGCACCGAACGGGTTTCGAACGAGAGCCGGGTCAGCCCGGTGCTGTTGCCGACGCCGGCATGGGCATGGGCTCCGGAAAAGGCGATCAGGCTGCCCGGTTCGATCTCCACCGCATTCCCCTCCTGTGCCGCAATCGCTTCCAACAAATGCGGGATGGCCTCGTCGGCGTCCACGCTGTTGCGCCCGTCCTGGTGAGAGCGCTGGAGAATGGCGCGCATATCGAAACCGGCGCTCGAATTGTGCAGCGGCCGCTGCCAAAGCCCGGGGTACAGCGCAAACGTGCGCCCCGCCGTGATCGGATAGATCGGCGCCCACCAGTTGGTCTGCGCGTACAGGTTCGAGCCCCAGGTATCGCGGTGGAAGGCGATGGTCGCCGTGGTGCGCGCACGCGGCCCGAGCGCATCAGGCTCGCGGTGCGGCTGGAAACGCAGGTGCAAGCGGTCGAAGGCCAGTGTCTGTCGATCGAACCCCAGGCTTTCGATGACGTCCCGCCACAGCCTGTGGATTTCAGGCGAATCAGCAAACTGCTGCTGACACCTTGCGAACACCACCGTCTGCTGTTCATGGCTCAAGTGGCGATGAATGTGTTGCGGCAGCCAGGGATGCAGCGCGGCTTCCAGCATTTCCCGGGCGTATCCGACCAACGCGGCCATGGACGGCGAATCGCTGATGCGCAGGATCTCGCCGGCATAAATGCGGTCGTGGAACGGCCGAGCGGTGCCTGGAACAGCGAATGGGCTGTACATGAGCGGGGTTTCCCTGAAGAGACACCCCTCGACTTTAGAAGCCTGCTGCCCCTGGCGACAGTACCAGGCCGGAGAAAAAAATGCGGATCAGCCCCCTACCCGCCCGCAATGCTCCAACAACGCCTCCAGCGGATGACGCAATTGCCTGTCCGCCTGGCGCTTGACCTGGCTGCGGCAGGAATAACCCGTCGCCAGCGCCTCCCCGGGCTTGTCCAGCTTGCTCGCCCAGGACTGCTCGAAGAGGGTTCGCGAAGTGTCCCGGTTCCGTGCCTCATGGCCGTAAGTGCCGGACATGCCGCAGCAGCCGGTCGCTTCCGCCACCAGTGTGAGCCCCAGTTTTGCGAACACCGCCTGCCACTGCGAAGTGCTGGCCGGGGCATTGGTTTTCTCGGTGCAATGGGCCAACAAGCGGAAGGTCTGGCTCACCGGGCGGGGATTGTCGGGCAAGGCGTCCAGCAACCATTCCTGGGGCAACAACACCTTGGGGCAATCCTCAAGCCCCGGCACTTTCTGGTATTCCTGGCGGTAGACCAGGGTCATCGCCGGGTCCAGGCCCACCAGCGGCACGCCGCAATCGGCCAGTGCCTTGAGCTGATTGCCGTTGCGGATCGCCGCCTTGGCGAAGGCTCCGAGGAACCCCTGAACATGCAACGGCTTGCCGTTGGCACTGTACGGCGCCAGGAACACCCGATAGCCCAGTTGATGCGCAAGCTGGATGAAATTCGCCAGCAACGGGGTTTCGAAGTAGCGGGTGAACGCATCCTGCACCAGTACCACGCTGCGTTGACGTTGCGCGGCGGTGAGCTCGCGCAGGGCCGGTACGCTGGCGACTGCGACCTTGCAACGGGTCAGCGTGGTCTGCAAGTCGAAGCGATGAAGCAGCGGGCTGTCGACCATGCCGACGTGACGCTCGAGCAAGCGGCTGATCCATTTCGAGCCCATCACGGCGTTGTACAGGCCGGGCGCGTAAGCCATGTAAGGGATGGTGAATTCCAGCGAGCCGATCAGGTAATCGCGTAGCGGACGTTGGTAGCGACCGTGGTAAAGCTCGAGAAAGCGCGAACGGAATTCCGGAACGTTGACCTTGATCGGGCATTGCCCGGCACAGGATTTACAGGCTAGGCAGCCGGCCATGGCGTCGTAGACTTCATGGGAAAAATCCGCCTGGCCACGGGAACGCGCCAGGTTGTTGGCCAGCCGGGTGGGCAGGCCGCGCAGCCACGACACCTTGCTCCGTGCGGCCGCCAGTACGTCAATGTTGGCTGCGCCTTGCAGGCGCAACCACTCGCGAATCAACGACGCCCGGCCCTTGGGCGAATGCTGGCGTTCTCGGGTGGCTTTCCACGACGGGCACATGGCGTCGTTGGGGTCATAGTTGTAGCAGGCGCCATTGCCGTTGCAGTGCACGGCGCTGCCGAAGCTTTGCCAGACACGCTCGTCGATTTGCCGGTCGAGATCGCCGCGCAAGGTCACTTCATTGACTTTGAGCAAACCCTGGGCAGCGTCCGGCGGCGTGCAGATCTTGCCGGGGTTGAGCTGATTGTGCGGATCGAAGGCGCCCTTGAGCGCTTGCAGGGCCGGGTACAGCTCACCAAAAAACGCCGGCACGTATTCCGAACGCAGCCCCTTGCCGTGCTCGCCCCACAGCAGCCCGCCATAGCGCTGGGTCAGCTCGGCCACCGCATCGGAAATCGGCTTGACCAGTGCAGCCTGGGCCGGGTCTTTCATGTCCAGCGCCGGACGCACGTGCAACACCCCGGCGTCGACGTGACCGAACATGCCATAGGCCAGGCCATGGCTGTCGAGCAAGGCGCGGAACTCGGCAATGTAGTCGGCGAGTTTTTCCGGCGGCACCGCGGTGTCTTCCACGAACGGCTGCGGGCGAACCTCGCCTTCGACGTTGCCCAGCAGCCCGACCGAACGCTTGCGCATGGTGTAGACGCGGGTCACGGCTTCAGCGCCTTCGGCCAGGGTGTGGCCCAGTCGCTCGATGGTCGTATCGGCTTGCAGGTGCGCCACGAATGCGGCCACGTCGGCATTCACCTGCGCCACGTCTTCGCCGCTGAACTCCACCAGGTTGATGCCCAGGGTCGCGCGCTCGGCGTCGCTCGGGAAATACTCGGCGACGCTGTGCCAGACGATGTCCTTCATCGCCAGCAGCAACACCTTGGAGTCCACGGTTTCAATGGACAGCGGCTTGTGCGCCAGCAACGCGTTGGCATCGCGCAGCGCATCCATGAAGCTGCTGTAGCGCACGTTCACCAACACCGAATACTTGGGAATCGGCAATACGTTGAGCTTGGCTTCGACGATGTAGCCCAGCGAGCCTTCCGCGCCGCACAGCACACTGTTGAGGTTGAAGCGGCCCTGCTCGTCGCGCAGGTGCGCCAGGTCGTAGCCGGTGAGGCAGCGGTTGAGTTTGGGGAACACCGATTCGATCAGGTCGGCCTGGGTTTCCTGGATGTGGCGCGCCGTGCGGTACACCTCGCCGATGCGACCGGACCGGGCGCACGCCGCCGCAAGCTCGGCCTCGGTCAGCGGCTGGCTGTGCAACTGTTCCCCGCCGAGCAGCACGCTGTGCAACTCGAGGACGTGGTCACGCGTCTTGCCATAGGTGCAGCTGCCCTGGCCGCTGGCGTCGGTGTTGATCATGCCACCCACCGTGGCGCGGTTGGACGTCGACAGCTCCGGGGCGAAGAACAGCCCATGGGGCTTGAGCGCGGCGTTGAGCTGGTCCTTGACCACCCCCGCCTGCACCCTGACCCAGCGCTCGGCGACGTTGATTTCCAGCACCTTGTTCATGTGTCGCGACAGGTCGACAACGATGCCGTCGGTCAATGACTGGCCGTTGGTCCCGGTGCCGCCGCCCCGTGGCGTCAGTTTGATCGGCTGAAAACGCGGTTCGGCCATCAGGGCCGCAAGACGCACGATGTCGTCCGCGTCCAGCGGGAACACCGCCGCCTGCGGCAGGCGCTGGTAGATCGAGTTGTCGGTCGCCAGCACGGTGCGGGTGGCGTAGTCGGCGCTGATTTGACCGCGAAAGCCGCTGGCTTGCAGGGCCTGCAGAAATTCCGGGTAGTGCTGCGCGGGCGTAACGGTCGTCAGTTGGGCGATCATCGTGGCGGATCTCATCACGGGACTGTCAAAATACTTGTCGCCTGAGCATTAATAGGTCAGCCTCAGGTCGTTGGTTTTGCCAATGATCCCGCAGGCTCCGGCGCAGGACAAACGGATAAATTCCCCGCTATCGATGACTTTTTTGAATGAATTACCGCCATCTCACCCCTTCGATGTCGTTACTGCTGGCCTTCGAGGCCGCCGCCCGGCATGAAAGCTACACCCGCGCCGCGATGGAACTGTCGCTGACCCAGAGTGCGGTCAGCCGCCAGGTCCAGGCGCTGGAGCAGCAATTGGGCCTGACCTTGTTCCGCCGCGAAGGCCGGCAGGTGCAGTTGACCGACGTCGGGCGTCTTTACCAGCGGGAAATGAGCGAAGCGCTGGGACGCATCCGCAGCGCCACGTTGCAGGCCATGGCGTATCAATCCGGCAGCGGCACCTTGCGCCTGGCCACCTTGCCGACGTTCGGTTCGAAATGGTTGCTGCCGCGTCTGCATGATTTCTACAGGAATCACCCGGGCGTGCTGGTGCACATCCATTCCAGGATCGACGCCGTCGACTTTGAATCCAGCGGCATCGACGCCGCCATCGTCGTCGGTTCGGCCGACATGCCAGGTTTGATCAGCCATCGCCTGCACACCGAAGAACTGATGGTGGTCATTTCCCCGCAAGCGGCCGAAACCCAGGACAACTGGACCCCGGAGCGCATCGGCGGGCAGACCTTGCTCAATGTCGCGAACAACGCCAACGTCTGGGGCGAGTGGTTCAGCCACCACGGCCTGCCCCATCGCATGATGCGCCTGGGGCCAAGCTTCGAACTCACCTCACACCTGATCCAGGCGGTCAGGGCCGGCATCGGTATCGGCCTGGTGCCACGCATCCTGGTGACCGACGAACTGGCGAACGCGGAGCTGATCAGCCTCGACCTGCCGTTCGCCAGCCAGCGCAGCTACTACCTGGCCTACCCGCCACGCAACGAAATGCTGCCCTCGCTCGTGGCGTTTCGTTCGTGGCTGCTGGAGCAGATTTGAATCGCAGGGTCAGCGGCCCAGGAAGGCGTAGCCAAGGCTCACAACCTTGGCATCTTCGCCATAGCCGCCCAGGAACGACACACCGACCGGCAGATTGCCCTTGATGGTGCCGGCCGGAACCGTGATCTCGGGGAACCCTGTCGCCGAGGCAATGTAAGACGAGGCGTAGGTATCGCCGGCATGGCAGACGTAACTGTCATCGGTCACGCCATGCACCACCGAGGCCGGGCAATTGATGGTCGCGAAGAACAGGCTGTCCACCTTGTTCCTGCGCATGATGTCTGTCAGCTGCGCACGCAACTGCGGGATCTTGCGCGACAGGATCGAGATGTACTGCGGCGAATCGGTGCTGTCGGTTTTCGCCAGCGCTTCCAGCCCGGCCAGGCGTGCCGGGTTCATGCCGTGCGCGCCGTTCTCGGCCTGGTTGCTTCTGGCCCGCTCGAGAAACTGCGCCAGCGTGCGCGGCTGACTCGCATCGAGGGTGCCCAGGTAGCGCTCGAACTGCGGCTTGAACTCGCTTTCCCCCACCGGGCCGAGCACATCGCTCCAGAGCGTTTCAAAGGCCTTTGGCAACTCGATGGCGACCACCCGGGCACCGCGCTTGCCGAGGGTTTCCTGCGCAGACTGGAACACCTGATCCACTTCGGGATTGGCGCCTTTGAAGTTGCTGATCACGCCGATGGTCTTGCCCTTGAGCGAAGCCCCCTTCAGCGCTTGCTCGAATTTGATGGTGTCAGACGCAAGGTCCAGGGTCGCGGCATCGTGGTTGTCCGGGCCCTTGATCGCGTCCAGCACAATGGCCTGATCCAGAACGCTGCTGGTAATCACGCCACCGGTATCGAACGCCAGCGACAGCGGAATGATGCCGCTGCGACTGATCAGCCCCAGCGACGGCCGGAAACCGACCGTGCCGGTGACGCTCGCCGGAGCGCGTATCGAACCGCTGGTGTCCGACCCCAGCGCAAACGGCGCAAACGCCGCCGCCACGGACGCGGCTGAGCCACTGCTGGAGCCGGAAGCATCGCGCCGGGTGTTTTTCGGGTTGAGCGTCTGGCCGCCAAACGAGCTGTAGCCAAACCAGCCGAACGACGCGGCCAGCTCCGACAGGTTGGCTTTGCCCAGCAGAATCGCCTGCCCGTCGATCAGCTTCTTCACCGTGAATGCGTCCTGGCTCGGCACGGACGAGCGCAGGACGTAGGAGCCTCCCGAAGTGACCAGGCCAGCGGTATCGAAATTGTCCTTGACCACGAAAGGAATGCCGGCCAGCGGTGCGAATCGCGCATTGGGGGTTTTCTGCCTCCGGGCATCCCACTGGCGGGCCTGCTCGATGGCCTGTTCATTGACCGTCACCAGCGCATTGATGTTCTGGCCCTGGTGGTTGTTCGCCCGGATGTTGTCCAGATAGTGCCTGACCAATTGCTCGGAACTGATGTCGCCCTTGTCCAGTGCCTGGCGCATATCGGCCAGGGTCATGCGATCGATGCCGTTATCGGCATGGGCACTGGCCGCCAACACCAGCAACGAGCAAGCCACAAACTGTTTATTCAACTGCATGGGATATATCTCCGAAGAACGACAGGCGAACGCAATGAGACCACGCCTCCCGGGGTTGGCGCAGGGCTGTGAACGGATCGAAAAAAAGGCCAGCGGGATTCAGCTGGCCCTGAGTGACGGGAACGTCACTGGCAAATCACTGGATCAACTTGTTCTGCTGCAGGAATTCCCTGGACACGCTCTCGATCGACTCGCGGCCGACATCGACGCGGGAGTTGAGACCGGCGATGGTGTCGTCGTCGAGCCTGGCAGACAGAGCATTGAGCAACTCGCCGACCTTCGGGTTCTCCTTGAAGACTTCAGTGCGAATGACGGGCGTCAGCGCGTAGCTGGGGAAAAAGCCCTTGTCGTCCTTGAGCACCACGAATCCAAAGGCCGGAATCCGCCCATCGGTCGACAGCACCAGGGCCACATTCACCTGACCGTCCCTGAGCGCCTGGTACGTGAGGCCGCCGTCCATTCGTACGACATTCTTGCGCTCGAACTCGAACTGATACATTTCCTGGAGAGGACGCAAGCCGTCGGTGCGCGAAAAGAACTCGGCGTTGGATGCGAACTTGTAGCTTTTGCCGGCGCCGATGTTTTTCGCCAGGTCGCTGATCGAGGCAATGCCCTCTTTTTCAGCCTCATCCTTGCGCATCGCGAAAGCATAGGTGTTGTTGGCTTTCGAAGGGTTCAACCAGGTGATGCCCTTCTGTGCATCAAGGGTACTGATCCGCTTGTAGGTTTCATCGGCATCGAGCTTGTCGGTCACCTTGTTGTAGATCACCAGCGAAGTGCCGGTGTATTCCCAATACACATCGACCTGACCATTCTCCTGCGCTGCACGCAGGACGGAGGAACCCAGGTCCGCGCGCTTGTCGACACTGTAGCCATTGGCGCGCAACAGTTGGGAGGTCATTTCAGCCACCAGTTGCTGCTCGGTGAATTTTTTCCCGCCCACCACAATCGTGCTGTTGGCAGAAGCGCTGCCCATAAACCCCAAAACAAGACTCAGCGTAAACAACAGCCTGGCCAGGATTCGATCCGTCATCATGCACCTCGTAATTATTGATTTATGTACATTGTCTTGCCGCTCAATCGCGCCCGGCCAACCGCAAGCCCCGCGACACCGCCAGCGTTTGAATCACGCCACAACCCAGGTCCACGGCGATGGCCAGAATGGCGGTCGAGGCGGCTCCGGCCAGCATCATGCCGAAGTCGTTCAGGTCGATGCCGGTAAAGATCAACTCGCCCAGTCCTCCCCCACCGACCAGGAACGCCAACGGCGCAGTCCCGACGTTGATGGCGAGCGCCGTGCGGATGCCGGCGAATATGACGTTCATCGCATTGGGGATTTCAACTTTCCACAACGTTTCGGCGGGCGTCATGCCCATGGCTTCCGCCGCTTCGATCAGATGCGCCGGTACCGAGCGCAACCCTTCGTAGGTGTTGACGGCCACCGGCAACAGCGTGGCGACGAACAAGCCGATGATGGCCGCGCCGCTGCCCACGCCGATGAGGCTCATGGCCAGGGCCAGCAGCGCCAGCTTGGGTATCGCCTGCCCGACATTGAGAAACTGCATGCTGGCCATGGCGTAACGCTGGTTCGCGGGACGGCTCATCCACACGCCCAACGGCAGTGCCACGGCCAGCGCAAGCACACCGCTGACGGCGACGATCTGCAGGTGCTGAACCGTCAGGTAGCTGATATCGCCCCAGTAATACTGGAGCCCCTGCCAAAATCTGCTGATCAGCTCGGACATGATCAATGCACCACCGGCGTAATGTTTTCAACCAGCCGCGCCAGGATGTCGGCCTGGTGGACATACCCGACAAAGCGCCCGTCACTGTCATTGCACAACGCCCAGTCCTGACCGCGACCGAGCAGTTGCGAGAGCACCTGGCGCAGGTCATCGGCGGGTTTGACGATCAGCGGCGACTGGGTCGCGATGCCGCTGTTGCCGCCCACGACCTGCATCTGTTCCCGTGGCGCGATCTTGCTGGCGATGTCGGCGGCGCGCAGCAGGTACAGGCGCTTCATGATCCGGTCGCTGCCCATGAAGTTCGCCACGAACTCACTGTTGGGCCTGGCCAGCAGATCGTCGGGGGTGCCGAACTGCTCGATTCTTCCGTTGTGAAACAGCGCGACGCAATCGGCCATCTTCACCGCTTCGTCGATGTCGTGGCTGACAAACAGCACCGTCTTGCCGACCTGGCGCTGGATGCGCATGAACTCATCCTGAATCACGTCGCGGTTGATCGGGTCGATGGCGCCAAAGGGTTCATCCATCAGCATCACGGGCGGGTCCGCTGCCAGGGCGCGGGCAACCCCGACGCGCTGCTGCTGGCCTCCGGAGAGCTCGCACGGGTAACGCTTGAGGAACCGCGACGGATCCAGCGCAACGACTTCCAGCAGCTCGGCAGCGCGCTTGCGGCTCTTGGTTTTGTCCCAGCCCAACAAATTGGGGACCACGCAGATGTTTTCTTCCACGGTCATGTTCGGGAACAAACCGACTTGCTGGATCACATAGCCGATGGAACGCTTGAGTGTCACGCTGTCCAGTTCGGACGTATCGCGCCCGCCAATGCGGATGGTGCCGGACGTGGGTGCGATCAGGCGGTTGATCATTTTCAGCGTCGTGGTCTTGCCGCAGCCCGATGGCCCGAGCAGTACGCAGATCTGTCCCTCTTCAACGTTGAAGGAGACATCTTCCACAGCGGTGATTGAGCCAAATTGTTTGTTCAGGTTTTCGATCTGGATCACGTCGTCGCTTCCTTCATTTGGCCAGTGGCCATTTTGTTCTTGTTCAGGCCTTTGGGGGTCAGGAGGCGCTGCAGGGCGTACAGCGCATAATCGGCCGCGATTGCAATGATGCTGATGATGATGGCGCCGGCCAGCAGTTGCCGGGTATCGGACTGGGCGATGCCGCGAATGATCAGGCTGCCCAGGCCACCGGCACCGATATAGGCCGCGATGGCGGCGATGCCGATGTTGATCACGGTCGCCATCCGCACGCCGGCCATGATCAGCGGGACGGCAATGGGCAGCTCGACCTGCCACAGCCTCTGCCAGGTCGACATTCCCATGCCGATGGCTGCTTCGCGCAGCGCAGGATCGATGTTGGAGATCGCCGTCGTGGTGTTGCGGATGATCGGCAGCTGCGAATAGAGAAACAGTGCAATGACCGCAGGCACTACACCGATCCCGTAGCCAATCAGGGACAGGGCCGGGATCATCAGACCGAACAGCGCCGCAGACGGGATGGTCATCAGGACGGCGGCAAAGGCCAACACCCAACGCCGAGTCCTGGGGTGCTGGGATATCGCGATCCCGACAGGCACGCCGGTCAGGATCGCCAGGCCCACCGCCACCGCGACGATGAGCAGGTGCTGACCGAGTAGCAGGCTGATCAGCCCGCCGTTTTCCAGAATGAAACTCAAGGTTTCCATGGTTGTGAGGCCTTCTGTACGTCATTGTTGTTTTTGTCGGCTGCGCATCTGGAAGTGGGCGCCGTTTCTGTAGGAAACATTACCGCGCTCCCACCCTGAGCCTGCGCTTCGAGTGCGACGATTTCTATCAAAAAATCGACGTCACGAAGCCTGTCAGTGCTCGGAACAATCTGAAGGAGGTGTACCGCCAAGGAAAATGTCAGGCCGCCCACCCAGCAGCCGCGCCTGGCCCACAGCCATTGGCCGGCCAAGTCATTAGCTAGCTATGTGGTTTGCCGGCGAGGACTGATTCATCGGGATTTCAAGGAACGGTCGTTCATTGTTCAACGCGTCCATGAACGGGATTCAGGAGTGCGCATCATCAAATTTCCGCCGCTCCTCTCCGGGCGTGCACCCCCAGACCCGACGGTAGGCGGCGCCCAGGTGAGAGGCCGAGACGAACCCGCAACTGTAGGCAATGGACGCGATGGGCTGGGTACTTTCACGCAACAGGCGACGTGCTTCATTGAGCCTGAGTTCCAGGTAGAACCGCTTCGGGGTCATGCCGAAGTGCTGGTGCCACAGGCGCTCGAGTTGACGATGGGACAGGTTGCAGCGGTCGGCGATTTCTTCGATGCCGACAATGTTCTCCAGGTTGTTCTCCATGAAGGCAATGGCCGCCGTGAGGCGCTTGTCGTGAATACCGAATCGCCACTGGATCGACATCCGCTGGTGTTCTTCCGGCGCCCTGATCCGCGCATGGAGGAACTGTTCGGCAATGCTCGCGGCCAGCGGGTTACCGAAATCCAGGGCGATCTGCGCCAACATCAGGTCGATGGCGGCGGTGCCGCCGGCACAGGTCCAGCGATTTTCATGGTTGACGTACAGCTCGCGGGTCACCTCGATCGTGGGAAATTCTTCCGAGAATTGACCGATGGACTCCCAGTGCAGCGTGCAACGCTTGCCTTCCAGCAACCCGGCACGGGCCAGGATAAACGTGCCGGTGCTCAGCGCCCCGACGGTTTTCCCGCGTGCCGCCGCGCGCTGCAGAAAGCGCAGCATCTTCGGCGGTTTCTGGTGTTCGATGTCCAGGCTTGCCAACACGAACACCCGATCAAAATCGGGGGCGTCATCAATTGGCAGGGTCTGGATCTCGAACCCGCTGCTGGAGCTGACAGGCCCGCCCGATTCGGTGAGGACGGTCCATTCGTACAGCGTCTTGCCGGACAACCGATTGGCCGCGCGCAATGGCTCGCTGGCACCGGCGAGGGCCATCATCGAGAATTGAGGGAGAATGAGCAGGCCAATGCGTTTGGTGGTGTAGCTGTTCACTGAGGGTGCGGGTTCACTGGGGCCAATCATCGCCAGATCCTTGTCATGGGAAAGGTCCTGCCGCCTGGGAGCTCGGCTCGAGCCAGCCCGGGGAAGTGGCTGTGGACACGCCATGTTAGGGCCTGGGTCTGTATTGAGCCAGACGAACGAACAAACCCGAGCCGTTTCGGGAACGGATCGGGTGTGCAGGGAAGCCCTGCGAGACCTCGTTGCGAGATCCCGCAGGCTGTCGATGGCGGATATCAGCTGCGTGCGCGAATCGCCTCGTCGATGTTCTGGATGATCGACGCAAACACCGGGCTGTCGACCTGATTCTGCTGGCCGTGCTGCATGTTGGCGATGATCAGGGCGCCCTCTCCTGCGTCACCCGGGTAATGACGGTGCAGACGTTCGGACTCCGCCGGCATGTGCAGGGTGTTGTCCGCGCCGTGGATGATCAGCGCAGGCGGGAAACCTTTGGCCCCTTCGATGGACCGCTCGGGATCGTAGGCCACATAGGATTTGTAGGACTTTGCCGTGACGTGGGTGCAGCCCGGCCAGCGGTCGGCCCCACCCGCTTCGGTGTAGCCACCCAATTGCTGGTCGACATAGGCCTGAGTATCCGGATCGAGCGGATAGTAACCCAGGCGCGTCGCTGCGGTTCCGGTGTCGAACGGTGGAATAGGCGCGTCGTCGGCCAGTTGCTGGATGGCCTTATCGGCGGCCGCCTGATCGGCACGCAAGGTTTGCAGCTTGCGGATGTTGGTGTAGCTCATCGGCACCCAGAAACGGATCTGCTCACCGCCGGCAGCCGCCAGCTCAGCCACGGCACCGAGACTCGCCACCGACCCCATCGCCCAGGACGCCACCACCGGCATCTCGCCAAAATGCTCGCGCGCCCATTGCACGGCCCCCAGGACTTCGTCTTTCTGGTCTTCCAGGGAGACATTGGTGATCAGCTGGTCACCAGACTTGATCGTGTTGCGAATGTGCTTGTTGGTGAAAAAGCCCGCCACGTCGTAGGTCATGACGCGATAACCCCGGGCCGCCAAGGCACGGCCGAACAGTTGACCGTACATCGACACCCCTCCGGTGAAACCGGAGTTGAAGACTACTGGCGGCAGCGAAGTATCCATGTGCTCCGGGGTAAATACCGTCCCTTTCAGACGCAGGGTCTCGTCCTCATACTTAACGGTAAAGTCGATTTCTTTTGTAGTAATGTTTGTCATCGCTTGTTATCTCGAAGTTAAAGCGTGGGCGTAGATCAACTTACCCATTGGCCGGACGCTGCGCGCAGAAGTTGGCCAACAGGGATTCGGGTTTCACTGGAAACATGACGTGCAACAGCATCAACAAAACTGAAAGTCTTGTTTAAATCGAATTGACTGGAATACGGCACACCGTTGTTATCGGTTCCAACATGGGGTGCGTCGGTGGCTTCCAGAAGAACCTTCCCGGCGCCGACGGCATGAACGATCTGCATGACGAAACACGCGGTTTGCGCCGGCTGCACCGAGGTGCGGTAGCCCGGCCCCTTGAACCACACGTTGCCGCGCCTTTTCGCTTCTGCCAGCAGCGCAGCGTAGGCCGGTTCGGCAGGCCCACGCTCGGCGTGGCAACTGCCCAGATGATCGATGATGACCCGCACACCGTCCGGAACCTGCCGCAGAACCCGCAGGTTTGTCTCGGCCTCCCTGGCGTAGATGTGCACGTGCTGGTGTGGCAGCAGGCGGGCATAAAATGCCGACCAAGCGCTGTCACTGAAGTCCGAAGCGCCCACCGTCTGCGGCTGGGCATCGTGCAGGACGATCCGGGCGCCGACCACCTGGGGGTGCGAGAGCCGTTCACGGGTGGCGTAAACAGGGTCTGCCTTGATCGTCCCCACCAACTTCACGTTGCCATAGCGCAGAGGATTGGCGACCTGAAGTTGTTTGAGCTCGTTAAAGGAAGCAAACACATTTTCAGAATCCGGCAGAATACTCAGATGGACATTGTTAATGACCGTCGGAGCGATACCGGCATCGATGAGTTTATCCAGATAAGCCGTCAGTGGATGCGGTGCAGGTAAGTCATAGGGCAGCAAACCCGCCACCCGATGAAGATCATCCGAAGTGTAAAAGTGGACGTGGCTATCAATTCTTTCAGTCGAAGGCAGCATGATGATTGTTTCCCGCTTTTGTGGGAAAACAATAATCGTCGTCAGCGCCTGGTGGCTCTCGCCGACTCGACGTCTAGTATCAAAATCTCGCCATGTGCGTCGTTTGGGTGATGGCGCGCGGAATTTACGTTGTCGCTGAACGGGTCAGGCAGGGAACCCTGCCTGATCGTTGGCCGACGTCACAGCGGCCTCAAAAATCCACCGTCGCCGACAGTTGCAGCGTACGTGGGTACCCTTGGGAAAACGCCCCATACGAAGCGACACCCGACCAGTACTCGCGGTCGAAGACGTTTTGCACGGTGGCGCGCAATGTCGTCGGGCGACCTTCGATTTTAGTCGCGTAGCGCACGCCTGCATCGATGCGGGTCCAGGCGTCCAGTTCCTGGGTGTTGGCCTGGTTGACGTATTGGCTGTCGGTGTAGATCGCCCCGCCGGTGAGGGTAAAGCCTTCGAGCCACGGGGTATCCCACTCGGCCCAGAGGTTGGCCTGGATGTCGGGGACGCCGACCGGTTTATTGCCACGGTTGGCTGCCGTGGCCGAATCCGTCAGCTCGCCATCGAGGAAGGTCACGCCCCCCATCAAGCGCGTGCCGGGCGCCACTTCGCCGAATACGCTGAGTTCGACGCCGCGGTTGCGTTGCTCGGCCTGCACCGAGAACACATTGCCGGCGCCTGTCTCGCCACTGGGTTTTTCAATCTGGAACAAGGCCAGGGTGGTCATGAACGTGCCGTGTTCGTACTTCACGCCGATTTCGTGTTGCTTGGATTCATAAGGAGCGAAGGTTTCGCCGGCGTTGGCTGCCGTGCCTGGCGCGATATCCCCTTTGCTCAGGCCCTCGACATAGTTGTAGTACAGCGAAACGTCGTCCCAGGGTTTGACCACCACGCCGACCAAGGGGGTCGTGGCGCTGTCGTCATAGCGCGAGCTGACCCCGCCTGCGGCATTGTAGTTACGCGATTCAATGTCTTGCCGACGCACGCCCAGGGTCAGCTGGATACGGTCATCGAGCATGCCCAGGGTGTCGGTCAGTGCCACGCCGGACAACTCCGACTCGGAAATGCGCAGCACCTGGGGCGCGGCGAGGTACTGCTTGGGCGCATCCAGCGGATGGTAGATATTGGAGCGGATATCGGTGCCGTTGGTGATGCCCCGGGACAGTTCATCCTGATAACGGGTCGCCATCAGCGTTGTGGTGTGAGTCACCGGGCCGGTGGCGAAAAGCCCGCGAATGCCCACGTCGGCAGTCGAGCGATCGACATTGAATTTGTAGTAGCCCGGGATGTTGCTGGTGTCACCCGCGTCATTGAGGATACGCGGCACCTGGTCGGACATCCGCTTCACATCCGACTTGCCGCCACCGGCGTGGGCGAACACGGTCAGTGCATCGTTCAGGTCATACTCGCCGCCAAGCAAGGCCGACTGCTCCCTGGTGTCCGACCAGCCCCAGTCCTGCGATACGTTGGTCCGGCCATTGGCGGCGGAAGGCACCTCGACCCCCGGCGCGATGGTGAACGGCCGCGACGCACCCTCGAAGCTTTCTTTCTGGCTGATGAAATCGAGGTTCAGGCGCAAGCGCTCCCCTTGATAATCCAGGGCGATGGCACCGATATCCACCGCGCGATTCTGATCGTCCACCGCGGTATCGCCGCCCTGCAGACTGCCGTTGAAGCGCACGCCAAACTGGTTCTCGCTGCCGAACCGCCGGCTGATATCCAGATGGCCGCCGACCTGGGAGTCCGAGGCATAGCTGGCGGTAAAGCGGGTCAGGTCTTCGGCCAGTGGCCGCTTGGGCACGATATTGATCACGCCGCCCACACCGCTGTTCGGTGAGAGGCCGTACATCAGGGCACCCGGTCCCTTGAGGACTTCCACACGCTCGGTGTACTCGGTGAACGCCCGGTAGTTGGGCGCTACACCGTACACACCGTCGTAGGCCAGCTCGCCGAGGTTTCCTTCACCGATGGCAAAACCCCGGATGAAAAACGAGTCGACGATGCCGCCGGTTTGCCCGGTCGAACGCACCGAAGGATCGCGTTGCAGGGCATCGGCCACGGTCACCGTCTGCAAGTCGGCCAGGGTCTTGGCGGTGTAGCTGGTCACACTGAACGGCGTGTCCATCACATCCTTGTTGCCGAGCATCCCCAGGCGCGCGCCACGGGCCACCTGGCCACCGGCAAACTCTGCCGGCAGCGCGGTAGGCCCGGCGTATCGGGCGTTGATGTTGGTGGTGTCCAGGGTCAGGTTCGGCGTGTCGTTCGACGTGCCGGCCGAATGATCTTCAGCCTTCTGCGATTGCTCGGGGGTGACAGCCCAGGCACTGGTGGCCCCGGCAACCAGGACAACATTCAGCATGGCGGTGCGGATGGCGAGTGTTAATGCGCGCTCACCGCAGGGGCGACTGGCAACAGGCATGACGAGAGGTTCCTTGAAGGAGGGAAATGGGAATCACTCCTAATGCCAGCCATCGTCGAAAAAAGTATCACCCTCCCCGGATTTTTTCCGAGCCCTGCCCATGCCCATCATTCAGCGGTTGCGGCAATCGGCGCAGCCGGGTCAAATGCACGCCGTTTGGCTTGGCGATGCAGTGATCTTTTTCCGCCCCCCGCTTCCATTCGACTACCGAGGTTGTCTCATGCCCAACGCAGGCGCCATTCAGGGATCGAGCGTCAGAGTCCTGATTTATCTTCTGTTCGCGATCCAGTTGGTCTCCATGGGCGCGATGGAAATGAGCGGGCCTTTCTGGCCGGTGCACCTGCGCGGCTTGACGGACTCGGCAGGGTTTTTCAGCTTTGCCAGCATCGCCGTGTACGTCGGGCCGATGCTGGGCATCATGCTGACCAGTGCATTCTGGGGCCGCATCGGTGATCGATACGGCCACAAGCTGATGATGATCCGCGCCCTCGCCGGCCTGTCCCTGACTCAGCTCGGCCTGGCCTTCGCGAGCGACATCTGGGTGATCCTGGTGCTGCGATTCCTGCAAGGCGTCTTTGCCGGGTACATCGCCCCGGCGCAGGCCTACGGCGTCAGCATCGAGGCACCCACCCGGCGTGCACGGCTGTTTGCGATTCTGCAAATATCGACCAACGTCGGCTCGTTGCTGGGCGCCGTCGTTGGCGGCCTGATACTCGATTACGCGACCTTCTTCTGGATCAACCTCATCGCCTCGGCGTTGTGCGCCGTCTGCACGGTGATTGCCGCCGTGAACTTGCCGGACGTACCGCCGGTGAAGAAAACCGCGCCCGCCCATCCCGACCCGTCAACGCCGCAACGTACCCAGGCCTGGCGCCACTCCGCGCTGCTGCCGCTGCTGTTGGTCATGGGCATTTTGCTGCTGGCGCGAATGCTGCCGCAGACCGCTTTTCCGCTGTACGTCAGCTCGATCTTTGATGTCAGCAACTCGGTGGTCGGACTGTGTTATGGCCTGCTGGCACTGGGTTTCATCCTCTGTGCGACAACCTGGTCGCGCTATTTCGAACACCGCACACCGCAGCAATCACTGCAGCGCATTCGCTACGTCGTCATCGGTTGCATTGCCCTGACCGCCCTGGCCGGGGTGACCCATCATGCCGGTGTGTTCATCGTCGTCTACTTTCTCTGGGGCGTGCTGCTGGGCGCGACGACACCGGTGCTGATGGCGCTGATCTCAAAGACCGTCGATGGCTCGCAACAAGGCTACGTACTGGGTATCGCCCAGGGCACAGCACAGTTTGCCTCGATCTCCGGCATCTGCACAGGAGGCTTGCTCAGCCAGGTTTACGGCCTGCAGTACACCTACCTGTACGTTTGCCTGGCGTATGGGGTCGCGTGGGTCGCCCTTGTTCTGTTGCGCCCCGGACCATTGGCTGCGGGCGTGAAAACGCAGCAATGATCTCGCTTGCTTTCCCACCGACGACTCATCTAGCATTGGGAATACTTCTCAATTACAAGCCAGCCTGCCGCCATGAGCGAAACCCTTCCCGCGAACCAAAATCACCACCTGCGTGCGATTGAGGACCTGTACAGCGGTCATCACGGCTGGCTGTACGCGATGTTGAAAAGAAAACTGGGCAACGCCATGGATGCGGCAGACCTGGCGCAAGACACGTTCGCTCGCATCCTTGCCTCCCAGGTCACGGTGATCGAGCAACCACGGGCCTATTTGAGCTGCGTGGCCAAGGGCATCCTGGTCAACTGGTACCAGCGCAAGGCCCTCGAACGCGCTTATCTGGAGGCCCTCACCCACCTGCCGGCGCAAGAGGTCCCGTCACCGGAATCGCATTTCGTGGTGCTCGAAACCCTGCACGAAATCGACGCGATGCTCGATGCCCTGCCACCGCTGGTCAAACGGGCGTTCCTGCTGTCGCAGCTCAACGGCCTCAAATACCAGGACATCGCCGATCAACTGGACGTGTCGCTGATTACCGTCAAGCGCTACATGAAGCAGGCGTTCGTCCAATGCCTGATGCTGGTGGAGTGAATGCTCTCGCTGCGCAAAGAGCCACCGCTGTCCCCCGAAGTGCTCGAAGAAGCCGCCGAATGGCTGATGCGTCTGAGCGAAAACGACCTGAGCGACAGTGAACGCGCCGAATGGGAGCTGTGGAAGGTCAGCAGCCCCGAGCGTGATCGCGCCTGGGCTCGGGCGCAGTTGCTGCAAAGCAAGCTGGGCGGCTTGCCGCCCTCCCTGGCGATGTCGGCGCTTGACCGGCCGAGCAGCCCGGAACGCCGCGCGGCACTGGGCAAACTGGCGCTGTTGCTCGCGGTGATGCCGGTAGGCTGGGGCAGCTGGAAACTGACGCAGTCGCAGCAGTGGACGGCGGATTACCGTACCGCCGTCGGCGAGCGACGAGAGCTGACCCTGGCCGATGGCTCGCGCATCACCCTGAACACCGACAGTGCCGTCGATGTGCTGTTCGACAGCCAGCAACGACTGATCCGCCTGCGTGAAGGCGAGATACTGGTGCAGACTGCCGCAGACACCTCCGCCCTGGCCCGGCCGTTCCTGGTCAGCACCCGTCAGGGCCACATGCAGGCCCTGGGCACACGTTTCATCGTCCGCGAACTGAACCCGTTCACCCACCTCGCCGTGCTGGAAGGCGCCGTGAAAGTGGTGTTGGCCGATAACCGCGAATCCACGCCGCTGATCGTCAACGCCGGGCAAAGCACCGAATTTACCGCGCAGACCCAGGGTGCGCTGACCCAGGCGAATCGCCATGCCGGCGCCTGGACCCAGGGCATGTTGATGGCCGACAAAATGCGCCTGGCGGATTTCGTCGCGGAACTGACGCGCTATCGCCGGGGCTTCGTCCGGTGTGACCCGGCCATTGCCGAGCTGCGCATTTCCGGCGCCTTTCCGATCAGCGATACCCAGCGCACCTTGAACATGCTGGTGCAAACCTACCCGGTGCTGGTCACCGGTCACTTGAGTGGTTACTGGGTCACCCTGTCTCCTGCCTGAGCCAAAAAAAATAAGTGCCGCAGGCTGATACTTTTGCGGATCTCGACTGGCAAACAAAGAAACCTTCATCCCTCACGTCCACAGGGTTCCCCGTCCATGCCTGTCATTCGCCACGCACTGCTCAGCCTGACCCTGATCAGCGCTGCCTGTCCGTTGGTTCTGGCGGACGTGCCGGTGCAGTTGGATTCGGTCGAAATCCGCACCTATCACATTGCCTCCGGACCACTGGGCGCCACGCTGTCGAGCTTCGCCGTCGAGGCCGGCATTGCGCTGTCGTTCGAGCCATCCGTCACGGAAGGCCTGATCAGCCCGGGGCTGTCCGGTGCGTATTCGACCCAGGAGGCCGTGACCCGTTTGCTGGCCGGCAGCGGGCTGGACATGGTCCCGCGCAGCGACGGCAGCTACACGTTGGTACTGCGCCGGGTCACCCTGACGCCAACCACGGTCGAAGGTATCGACAGACGCAGCGACAACCTGCCGCCGGTGTATTCGGGGGGCCAGGTGGCCGTCGGCAGCCGCCTCGGCATGCTGGGCAATACCGATGTGATGGATGCGCCGTTCAGCGTCAGCACCTACACCGCCGCGTTGATCAAGGATCAACAGGCGACGACCGTGGGCGATGTGCTGGAGCGGGACTCATCGGTACGCTCCACCGGCCAGACTGGCGGCATCGTCGATTCGTTCTTCATCCGTGGCTTTCCCGTGGGCGAAGGCAATCTTGGCGAGTTGGCGTTCGACGGCGTCTACGGCGTGGCCTCCAATTACCGGGTGTTCACCGAATACGCCGAGCGCATTGAAGTGGTCAAGGGGCCTGGGGCCCTGCTCTACGGCATGTCGCCCAACAGCGCCGTGGGTGGCGTGATCAACGTGGTGCCCAAGCGTTCCCTCGATGAGGACCTGACCCGGTTCACCACCAGCTACGTCCAGGATTCACAGCTGGGTGGCCATATCGACCTCAGTCGGCGCTTTGGCGAAGAGCGCCGATTCGGCGTACGCCTCAATGGCAGCGTGCAACAGGGCGATACGGTGATTGACGATCAAGAGCGGGAGGTCGGCGTGGGTGCGCTGTCCCTGGACTATCAAGGCGAGCGCCTGCGCACCACCCTCGACCTGGTCAGCCAGAAGGAACAATTCGATGCCGCCTCCCGCCCCTTCCTGATCGCCCCGGGCGTGGACATTCCTTCGGCCGCCAACGGCCGGACCAACGTCAGCCAGGATTGGGGATGGTCCAAAACCCGTGACAAATCGGCGTTGCTCGGCGGCGAGTACGACCTCACCGACAGCCTGACCGTCTTCGCCCATGCCGGTGGCGGCAAGTCGACCGTGGCGCGCATGTCCGATCAGACCCCGAGCATCATCAACGCTGCGGGTGATACTTCGTCGATACCCGGATATTACAAGTTCGAAGTCCAGCGCTACACGGTCGACGCCGGTGCCCGATTGCGTTTCGATACCGGGCCGATCAGCCACAGCACTGCCTTGCAGGCGACGCGTTACCGGGATGAATTATCTCGCGGCATCCTGTCCGGACCACCGACGCTGTCGAACATCTATCACCCGATCCACCGCCCCAAGCCGTCGATTGCCGAACCGGCCACGCCGAAAGTGTCCGCGAGTGAATTGTCCGGCATCGCCCTTGCCGACACCCTGTCGATACTCGAACAACGCGCGCAGCTCACGCTCGGCGTGCGCCAACAGAACATCCGGTCGCACAACTACAACACGGCCGGTGCGGTGACGGCGTCCTTCGACAATGGCAAGGCCACGCCGCTGTTCGGGGTGGTGCTCAAGCCCTGGGAACACGTGTCGTTCTACTACAACTACATTGAAGGGCTGAGCAAGGGTGACGTCGCCCCGAGCACCGCCTCGAACGCCGGCGAAACCTTCGCACCTTACGTTTCCCGGCAACAGGAGATCGGGGTCAAGCTCGACTACGGCAATTTCATGTCGACCCTCGCCCTGTTCCAGATCAAAAAGCCCAGCGGCGAATTGTCATCCGGGGTGTTTTCGGTCCAGGGCGAACAGCGCAACCGTGGCCTGGAGCTGAGCCTGTCGGGCGAAGTCGCCCAAGGCACGCGCCTGCTCGGTGGCGTGACGCTGCTGGATGCGCAACTGACCAAAACCAGCGTGGCCGCCAACCGAGGCAACACGCCGGTGGGCGTGCCGGACGCTCAAGCCAACCTCTGGGCCGAGTGGGACTTGCCCTGGGTCGAGGGGCTGACACTCACCAGCGGCGCGATCTACACCGCCAGCCAGTACGTCAACCAGGCCAATACCCAGGAGCTGGACCCCTGGACTCGCTTCGATGTCGGTGCGCGATACACCACGCAGATTGCACAGCGCCCCACGACGTTTCGCGCCACGGTGCAAAACGTGTTCGACCGCGAGTACTGGTCGGGGGTCGCCTCCTATGGCGCGTTTTCCCAGGGGGCGCCGCGCACCCTTCTACTGTCGGCCACGGTCGACTTCTGACACTTGCAAAGGCCTTGATCATGCTCACCATTGTTCGACGCAGCCACGCCCTGGCCGCGCTGTTGTTTGCAGGATTGCTGGGGGTTTCATTGCCGTCCTCGGCGTCCGAGGCGAGTGCACCGCTCAGTAGCGTCACCGATTTGCTCGGCCGCCAGGTCAAGGTGCACCTGCCGGTCAAGCGGGTCATTCTCGGTGAAGGACGCCAGTTGTATCTGGTGGCCGCACTGGATACGCAGAATCCCCTCGAACGCATCGTGGGCTGGCGCAAGGACCTGATCCAGTCCGACCCCGACACCTACAACGCCTACCTGCGCATGTTTCCCCAGATAGCCAGGATCCCCACCTTCGGCGGATTTGAAGACGGCACCTTCGACATCGAGCAAGCGATCTCCCAGCGCCCCGATGTGATCATCCTCAACATCGAGGCCCGGCATGCCACCGAGGATGCGCGTTACATTGAGAAGCTCGACGCCCTGGGCATCCCCGTGGTGTACGTCGACTTCCGCAACAACCCCATGCAGAACACCGAACCGACCATGCGCCTGTTCGGCCAGTTGTTCGGCAAAGAGCAACGTGCCGAGGACTTCATCGCGTTTCGCAACGAGCAGATCCGACGGGTCACCGACGTGATTGCCGCGCAGCACCCTGCCCGCCCCAACGTGTTCATCGAGCGCATCGGTGGCTACACCGACGATTGCTGCCTGAGCTTCGGCAATGAAAACTTCGGCCGCTTCGTCGAAATGGCCGGCGGCAACAACATCGCCAAGGACATCATCCCCACTACCTTCGGTCAGTTGAATGCCGAACAGGTGATCGTCGCCAATCCGGACCAGGTGGTTGTGACCAGCGCCAACTGGGAAGCCTTCGCGCCGGGTGGCCACTGGGTGGGGGTGGGGCCGGGAGCGGACCTGACGCAAGCGCGCCACAAACTGGCGTGGTACACCGGGCGTGCGGCCTACGCCGGGATCAAGGCACAGGACAGTCAGGCATTCCATGCCATCTGGCACCAGTTCTACAACAGCCCCTACCAGTTCGTGGCTATCCAGCAACTGGCAAAGTGGTTTCATCCCACGCTATTTGCCGACCTCGATCCGCAAGCCGCCTTTCGTCAACTGCACGAGCGCTTCCTGCCGGTGCCCTATGAGCCGGGCTACTTCGTCAGCCTGCGCGAGCCTGGGGTCACGCCATGAACGCGCTCAACGATGTCGCGCCCGGCCAGCGCGACACCTACCGTCGCCTGGTGGTGCGCAAACGCCTGATCCTCGGCGTCCTGGCGCTGCTGCTGTTGGGCAGCGTGCTGCTTGACCTGGCCCTGGGGCCGGCCAGCTACGGCCTTGACGAAGTGCTCGGCGCCCTGCTTTCACCCGACAGCGCGGCGCCGCAAGTACGGGTCGTGATGTGGGACATCCGCTTGCCCGTGGCGCTGATGGCGGTTGCCGTCGGCGCGGCGTTATCGCTGGCCGGCGCGCAGATGCAGACCATCCTCAACAACCCGCTGGCCAGCCCTTTCACCCTGGGCATTTCCGCCGCAGCGAGTTTCGGCGCGGCCATGGGGCTGGCGTTCGGCGTGGCGCTGTTTCCGCTGGCGGCGCAGTACATGGTGCCGGTCAACGCGTTCATCATGGCCATGCTGTCCGCCCTGCTGATCCACTTTCTGAGCATGCGCCGCGGCGTCACCGCCGAAACCATTGTCTTGCTCGGCATCGCCCTGGTGTTCACGTTCAATGCATTGCTGGCCCTGGTGCAGTTTTTTGCCACCGAGCAAGCCGTGGCAGCGGTGGTGTTCTGGACCATGGGCAGCCTGACCAAGGCCACCTGGCCCAAGCTTGGCGTGATCTGCCTGGTGATCCTGATCACCCTGCCCGTCTTCGCCAGGCGAACCTGGGCGCTCACGGCGCTGAGACTGGGCGATGACAAGGCCGCCAGTTTCGGCATCAACGTGCGCAGCCTGCGCTTCCAGACGCTGATCATGGTCAGCCTGCTGGCCGCGTTTCCCGTGGCCTTCGTCGGCACCATCGGTTTCATCGGACTGGTCGGCCCGCACATCGCCCGGATGCTGATTGGCGAAGATCAACGCTTCTTTCTGCCGGCCTCGTTACTGACGGGGGCCTTGATCCTTTCCGCCAGTTCGGTGGTCAGCAAAACCCTGATCCCCGGGGCGATTTTCCCCATCGGCGTGGTCACCTCGCTGATCGGCGTGCCGTTCTTCATATCTCTGATTCTCAGCGGGAAGAAAAACTCATGGTAACGATCCAGCTGGAGGAACTCGGCGCCGGCTATGGTCAGCGCACCATCATCAGCGGTGTCAGCACGGCGACTTTTGTCGGCGGTCAGGTCGTCGCCGTGGTCGGTCCCAATGCCGCTGGCAAATCCACCCTGTTCAAACGCATGGCCGGGCTGATCGACGGGCCCGGCCGGGTCAACGTGCAAGGCGTGGAACAGGGCCCGCAAGCCATCAGCTACATGCCCCAGGGTTTGAACGCCAGCGCCCGGTTGACGGTGTACGAATCGGTCCTGCTGGCGCGCAAGCAACTGACGCCCGGCTGGGCCGTTCACGACGACGAACTCAAGCTGGTCGATGAAATTCTCGATGCCTTGGGCATCACCGCCCTGTCGTTCCGCAACCTGGGTGAACTCAGCGGCGGCCAGCAGCAGCTGGTTTCGATTGCCCAGACGCTGGTGCGCGAGCCGCACATCCTGCTGATGGACGAGCCCACCAGCGCCCTGGACATGCATCGTCAGGTCCAGGTGCTGACCTTTATGCGAGACCTGGCCCGCAAACGCCAGGTGATTGTGTTTATCGCGATCCATGACCTGAACCAGGCCTTGCGCTTTGCCGATCAGGTGCTGGTCATCGCCGATGGCACCGCCCGCGCCAGCGGTCCGAGCCACGAGGTGATCAACGAACAAATGCTGCGCGAGGTGTACAGGGTCGAGGCGCGAATCGAGCGCTGCAGCCGTGGGGAGCACCATATCCTGATTGACGATATTGTCTGACGCGGGCATCAGGCGGGTCGGCAGCGGCCGATGGCCGCCTGACCTGACAGGCGTTGGGCCCGCCGCTTACGGTTCGACACCCTCTAACGCCTTGCCCGCGACCTCCAGCAACAAATCCGCATGTTCGCGTTCAAACGCCAGCAGCGGACGGATCTTCAGCACGTTTTCCAGTGGTCCGGCGGCGCTGATCAGCACCCCCAGCTCGCGCATCACGTTGACCACCTGGCGGGTCTGGGCGGCGGCCGGGCTTTGGGTCGTGCGGTCGGTCACCAGTTCGACGCCCAGGAACAGCCCTGCGCCGCGCACGTCGCCGATGATCGGGTAACGCTCGGCCAGTTGCTGGAAACCTGCCAGCAGGTATTGGCCCATCGTGTGCGAGCGCTGTTGCAGCTGTTCGTCACGGATGACGTTCAGCACCGCATGGCCTGCCGCGCAGGACACCGGGTTGCCGCCAAAGGTGTTGAAATAGCGCATGTTCTTGCCGAAATGATCGACCACTTCGGCCCGCCCGACGAGGCCGGCAATGGGCTGGCCGTTGCCCATCGGCTTGCCCATGGTGACGATATCGGGGCGCACGTTGTGGCGCTCGAAGCCCCACAGGTTCAGGCCGGTCCGGGCGAAACCGGACTGCACTTCATCGGCGATGTACAACAGCCCTTCGGCCTGGGCCAGCGCAATCCCCTCGGCAATGCACCCGGCAGGGTCCGCCAGGACACCGTCGCTGGCGAAGATGCCATCGAGCAGGATCGCAGCCGGGCGGATACCGTGCGCGCGCAAGTCTTCGATCGCCGCTCGCACATCGGCGGCGAAAGTCGAGGCGACAGCCCCCTGCCCCAGCCGATAGGCATCGGGCGCACGGACCGTGCGCACGTGCGGCGGCAGGATCATGCTCGGGCCCAGGGACGGCGACAACTCGGCGATATCGCCCGTGACGCCGTGGTAGGCGAACCGGGTGATGATCACGCCGGTGCCGCCGGTGAACTGTTTGGCGATGCGCAATGCCAGGTCGTTGGCTTCGCTGCCCGTGCAGGTGAACATGACCCGCTCGAGGTCCTCGGGAAAAGTGTCCAGCAGCTGTTCGGCGTAATCCAGCACGCCTTCCTGCAGGTAGCGGGTATGGGTGTTCAATTGCGCGGCTTGCCGGGTCATCGCCTCGACCACCCGTGGATGGCAATGCCCCACGGACGCCACGTTGTTGTAGGCATCGAGATAACGGCGACCCTGTTCGTCGTACAGCCACACGCCTTCGCCGCGCACCGTGTGCAACGGTCGCTCGTAAAACAGTCGGTAAGCCGGCCCGAGCAGGCGCTCCCGGCGTTCGATGAGGCGTTTTTCCGTGTCTGAAAGACGATCGGCATCCCCCGCCGTGAAACCGTTGATCATGCTCATGCGCCAACCTCCTGAGTGCAAGCGGCCAGTATTCGGTCGTGGATATGCGCCGGGGATACCAAGGACAGGCCTGCCAGGCTTTCCTGGGCGCGGTGGGCATTGCGCAAAATGTACGCGCGGTTATCCGGGTGCAGGTCCGCCCGCCAGAAATTGATGCACAGCGACAACGCCAGGCGCGTCGAGATCAACACCGGCAGCAGTTCAAGTTCTTCGCCCAGCAGCGGGTTGACCCGGTGATAGGCGCGGATCATGTCCAGTGCCGGGGCCAGGACATCACCCGACACACCCAATTGGTAAGAGGCCGCCACCGCGACTTCGTTGACCAGCGGCGCCCGGACCATGTCACCGAAATCCAGGATGTTGCGCAGGACATCCGGGTGCTCGGGGTCGACAATGATGTTGTGCGGATTCATGTCGTTATGAATCACCTGCTGGCGCAGCGTGGGGGCGCTCGCCAGCACCTGCTCTTCAAACCGGTCCAGGCTGTGTTCAACCCTGTCGCGACGCAACCCCGGCTCGATGTAGTCGAGCAACGGCCTGAGGCGTTGTGCATGCTGCATGTCCCACAGCAGCACATGCCCGGCAGCCGGATGGCTGAAGCCGCTCAAGGCCAGATCGAAACGGGCCAGTGCTTGCCCCAGGTTCTGCCGGAACGCCTCGCAGGTGCAGGCGACGCGGTGCAGTGGCAGGCCGTCGACGAACGACAGCAAGCGTACCAGCATGCGTTGGCCCTCGATCTCGACCGATTCGACGAACCCGCCACTCAGCGACGGATAGACACGTTGCACGGGCAATGCGGGATCGTGACGCTCGATCTGACGCATGGCCTGGTTATGGAAATCGACGACGTCCGGGTTTTCCAGCGGATGGGAAAGCTTGAACAGACGGGACGAACCGTCCGCGAGGATGACCCGGAAATTCAGGTCGCGCTCGCCGCCCAGCCTCTCAAGTTTCCCGCTGATCGCGTAGTGCTGCCGGAGGGCTTCATGGACCTGCGCCTCGCTGACCCGGGCAGGTGCCGCCTCCAGCAGACAGGCTTCAGCAAATACATTCTCAAGCGGCATTGATGACTCCTCGCCTCGGTGACTGGGGCCTGCGCGCACAGGCACAGGCCCCTTGCATTATTTGTTGGCCCAAGCGATGAAGCGCTCTTCCAGGTCTTCACCGTGATCGATCCAGAATTCGGCGTCCGTCGCCCGTGCATTCTTCAGGTTGTCCGGTGATGTCGGCAACTTCTTGCCCACGGCTTCATCGACCAGCGCGATGGTGTTTGTGTTGCTTGGTCCATAGGGGATGGCCTCGACGAAGTTCTTTTGCTGGACCGGTGCACTGGCGAACGCGATGAAGTTTTCAGCCAGCGCCTTCTTCGGTGAGCCTTTGACGATCGCCCAGTGATCCAGGTCGTACAGGCTGCCGTTCCACTGCATCTCGAAGGACTGCCCCTCGGCCTGCGCCGAGGTGACACGCCCGTTATAGGCCGAGGTCATCACCACGTCGCCCGCCGCCAGCCACTGCAACGGCTGCGCGCCGGACTCCCACCACTGGATATCGGGCTTGATCTGGTCCAGCTTGCGGAAGGCCCGCTGAACGCCCTCCTCGGTTCCGAGCAAGGTGTAGACGTCTTCCTTGGCGACGCCGTCTGCCAGCAGGGCAAACTCAAGGGTGAACTTGGCGCCACGCCGCAGGCCACGCTTGCCGGGGTATTTCTTCACATCCCAGAAATCCGCCCAGCCTTGCGGTGCACTGGCGAGTTTTTTCGGATCGTAGGTCAGTACGGTAGACCAGATGAAGATACCGACGCCGCAATCGCTGACGGCCGCCGGGAGGAAATCCTCTTTCTTGCCGATCCGAGACCAGTCCAGCGGCTCGAACAGACCTTCGCTGCAACCGCGAAGCAGCTCGGGTGACTCGACTTCAACCACGTCCCAACTGGTTTTGCCGGTGTCGGCCATGACCCTGATCTTGGCCATTTCGCCGTTGTAGTCATCGGCGGTGACCGCCACATTCTTCTGTGCAGTGAACGGCTTGTAGAACGCTTTTTCCTGGGCCTGGCGGTTGTTGCCGCCGAACGACACCACGGTGAGTTTTTCGGCTGCGCTCAGAGGGCCGGCAAGGGCTCCAAGCATCAGTACAGCTGCAATTTTCCGGTTCATGCGTCTCTCCGATTCGCTACGTGCGTTGGCGGCAGCTTTAAGGGATGGCAGGTGGTTTTTTTGTTTTTGGCAGCAGTGTTTCGGTCAGCGCCGGGTGTCATGCACCTGGTGGCCGGCACCCGGGATCGATCCCGAGGCGCGGCTCATTAGTACCATATTTAGAATATGATGCATCATAATTTTTATTGGTATAGTCTGATCACTGCCATCCAACCCCGGGAGCGCCTTTAATATGTCCGAGCAACGAACCCTCCTCCTCACTGGTGCGAGCCGCGGTATCGGCCATGCCACGGTGAAGCACTTCAACGCCGCAGGCTGGCGCGTCTTCACCGCGTCCCGACACGACTGGACCGAAGGCTGCCCCTGGGCGGAGGGGCTGCTGAACCACATCCACCTGGACCTGGAAGACATCGACGAGGTCCGCCGCAGCCTCCCGGCCATCCGCGAAAAACTCGGCGGGCGTCTGGATGCGCTGGTCAACAACGCAGGCATTTCACCCAAGGGCGAGGCCGGCGCGCGACTGGGCGTGCTGGAGTCCGACTACGCCACCTGGCTCAGCGTCTTCAACGTCAACCTGTTTTCCACGGCCCTGCTCGCCCAGGGGCTGTTCGATGAACTCAAGGCTGCGCAGGGCTCGGTGATCAACGTCACCTCGATTGCCGGCTCCCGGGTACACCCCTTTGCCGGGGTTGCCTATGCCTGCTCGAAAGCGGCGCTGGCCGCGTTGACGCGAGAGATGGCGCACGACTTCGGACCCCACGGCGTGCGGGTCAACGCGATTGCCCCGGGCGAAATCGAGACCTCGATCCTGTCGGCCGGGACGGAGCTGATCGTCGACCAGCAAATCCCCATGCATCGCCTTGGAAAGCCCGAAGAAGTCGCGTCCCTGGTGCATTTTCTATGCACCCGCGGCGCGTCCTATATCAATGGCTCGGAAATCCATGTCAACGGAGGCCAGCACGTTTGAAATAGTCTGGAAATCCCGGCCGGAAACTCCCATCATTCGGGCCGGGCATCCGCCGTAGACGAGCGACCAATGAGCAACCCCTACCCCATTCAGACCCTCAAGCATTCCTACTTGGGCAGCGGCATCTATGAGCTGCTGCGCGAGGCCCTGATCACGGGACGTTTCCAGCCCGACGACCGGTTGCGCATCCGCGACCTGGCGGAGCAACTGGGCACCAGCGTCACGCCGGTACGCGATGCGATCCTGCAACTGGCGAAGGAACAGGCGTTGATCCTCAAGACCCCGCGCGACATCCGCGTGCCGATCCTCACGGCCGCGCAGTACGGCGAAATCCGCAGCATCCGGTTGGCACTCGAGGGCTTGGCGGCTGAAACCGCCGCGTCGCTGGTCACCGACAGCCAGCTCGACGACCTGCAAGGCTGCATCGAACGCAACATCGCCGCCATCAACGCCCAGGACCTGCAGGCAGCGCTCAAGTGCAACCAGGAATTTCACTACGCGCTGACCACCATCGCCGGCATGCCTGTGCTGGCCGGTCTGCTGGACAGCCTGTGGATGCGCACCGGTCCGCTGATCGCGCGGGCCTATGGCAACTTCAACGAGCGGATGGCCATCGACCATCACTGGGAAGTGCTCGATGCCCTGAAACGGCGCGACGGCGCAGCGGCGCGCAAGGCGATTTGCTGCGACATCCTCGATGGTAACCAGAAGATGCTCGAGTACATCGAACAGAGCGTCTGACTCAACGAACGGTCGGGTGTCTGGCCCGTGACTGCCGTGCGAACTCGTTTGGCGTCCTTCCCGTGTGCTGGCGGAAAGCCCGGCTGAAGGTCGCCTGGGAAGAAAAACTCAGGATCATCGCCACCTCGGCGACAGAATGAGCGCTATAGGTGAGCAGGTACCTCGCGCGCTCCATACGCCGCTCGTTGACATAGCGCTGCGGCGTCTTGCCGGTGACAGCCTTGAAAGAACGGGCGAAATGAAAGCGGCTGAGATACGCCACGGCAGCCAGGTCGTCGAGGCTGATATTCGCCTCGATGTTGTCCTCGATGTAATCCATCACCTGGCGAATGCGTTTGACCCCTGGATTGGGCACACGCTCCAGTGATGCCAGGCGAGCCGGCGCGGTACTGGTAAATCGCTGAATGAGCCGGGCGGCGGCGCTGCACGCCAGCGACTCGACCAGCAACTTCCCCGACGGCGTCGAATGCTGCATCTCCATGAGGATGGCATTGCCGATACTGGCGATCAGATCGTCTTCAAAACCGCGCTCAAAGCGCATCGTCAAATACTCGCTGCCATCGAAACATTCACCCAGCGCCTCGGCAGAAAAATGCTCGGCTCCCAGGTGCACGTGCAACAGGTCGGGCATGCGAGCCGAAAGCAGGACCAGGTCTTCCTGAATGCCTTTGGGGCAGATCCACGCCATTCCGCGCCGGGTCGGCGTCTGCTCGACGACATCGTAGGCCTTGCGAGTCACCACCGAGCCGCTGTCGCCCCGGGCATCGAGTACCAGTTCGGTGGTCGGTTGGCGGGTGTTTTTGGCGATAACACCGTCGCTATGGCTGCGCACTTCGGCAAGCAGGCCCATCCAGTTGCGGTCTGCCGACGAGAGCAGCAATCCGGATGAACTGTATTTTTCGAGTTTATAGCGAAGGAGCGGCATCGAGACTTCTCTTGGCCCAGTCGTTCAAGGGTCCGGCGAAGTCTCACACTCCGGGCGCCTTCCTGGCAACCGGCAGGCGAATGGCCGACACAAAAACGCCAGGCGGTTCGATGCGCCTGGCGTTGCCCGTCTTGAGCCTTGGCTAAGGCCGAGTGATGATCCCCACCGCTGAGGCCCCTGCTCTCTCGGAGGTTCCCAGCAACCCTTTGGTGATTTGCCAGATCACCGCAAACGCGCCGATCAGGAACACGATGTCGCCGAAGGTGCGCACCCAGCGCAGGGTTTGCAGCAGGTCCTGTTGCATGAACGCCTCGCTGCGGGCGTACCACAGGCCCTGGCTGGCGCTGGCGTAGAACTGCAGAATGCCGATGGGCAGCAGGCTGGTGAAAATCATCAGCGCCAGCCCCCCGTTGAGCCACCAGAAACCGGTGTTCATCAGGCGATCGTTGAACTGCAGGTTCGGCCGCAGGTAACGCAGGATCAGCAGACTGAAACCCAGAGCCAACGAGCCGTAGACGCCGAACAACGCGGCGTGGGCGTGCAGTGGCGTGGTGTTCAGGCCCTGGATGTAATACAGCGAAATCGGCGGGTTGATCAGGAACCCGAAGACACCGGCCCCGAGCATGTTCCAGAACGCGGTGGCGATGAAAAACTGCAGCGGCCAGCGAATTTTCGTCATCCACGCCGCGCGTTCCTTGAGGTGCCAGTTTTCCCAGGCCTCATAACCCAGCAAAATGAGCGGGACCACTTCCAGTGCACTGAACGTCGCGCCGACCGCCATCACCGGTGTGGTGGTGCCGGAAAAATAGATATGGTGGAAGGTGCCGGGCACGCCACCGAGCATGAACAGCGAGGCCGACCCCAGCGTCGCGGTCGTCGCCAGGCGCTTGGACACCAGGCCCATGCTGGTGAAGATGAACGCCAGCGCGGTGGTGGCAAACACTTCGAAGAAGCCTTCGACCCACAGATGCACGACCCACCAGCGCCAGTATTCCATGACCGACAGGTTGGTGCGTTCGCCGTAGAACAGGCCCGCGCCATAGAACAGACCGATGGCGATCACCGAACAGGCCAATAGCGCCAGCAGGTTTTTGTCACCGGGCTGGCGCAGGGCAGGCACCATCGCGCGCAGCATCAGCACCAGCCAGAACACGATCCCGGCAAACTTGGCGATCTGCCACAGGCGGCCCAGGTCGACGTACTCGTAACCCTGGTGACCGAGCCAGAAACTCCATTCGACGGGCATCAGTTGCGCGATGGCGAGGAAGTTGCCGGTGTAGGAACCCACGACCACCAGCACCAGGGCCCAGAACAACAGGTCCACGCCCAGCTTCTGGTATTTGGGGTCTTTGCCGCCGTTGATGAATGGCGCCAGGAACAGCCCGGCGGCGAGGAAACCGGTGGCAATCCAGAACATCGCGCTCTGCAGATGCCAGGTCCGGGTCAGCGAATAGGGGAACCACTTCGACAGCGGCAGGCCGTAGAAATCCTGGCCCTCAACGGTGTAGTGCGCGGTCACGCCGCCCATCATGACCTGGAAGCCGAACAGTGCACCGACCAGCAGCAAATATTTGCCAAGGGCTTTTTGCGACGGTGTCAGGGTGATCAGGCTCAGAGGATCCTGCGCAGGCACCGTGGGTGAGCCCTCCTCGTGGTTACGCAGGAACGCCCAGCCCCAGACCAGGAAGCCGATGCCCGCCAGCAGTACGACGATGCTGATGACCGACCAGACCATGTTCTCGGCCGTGGCGTTGTTATCGATCAGGGGTTCGTGGGGCCAGTTGTTGGTGTAGGTCGCGTTCAGTCCGTCACGCTCAGTGGCGGCGGCCCAGGCGGTCCAGAAGAAAAAGTGAGTGAGCTGCTGACGCCGGGCCGGGTCAGGCATCGTCACCTCTTTCATCGCGAAACTCTGGCGGCTGCTACTCAGCGATGGATCGCCACCGAAGAGCGCATCGTAATAGGCGCCCGTCTGCCGGATCGCCTGGATGCGGCGTTCACTGAGCACCAGGGTGCCATCGACCAGGCGGTTGCTGCGGTATTCGCGTTTGAGTTGATGACGCAGCAAGGCTTGCTGATCGCCATCGATCTCGGCGTAGGCCTTGCCATAACCCTGCTGTGCGGCCAAGTCCAGCCAGGCGAGCAGTTCGCGGTGCAGCCAGTCGGCCGTCCAGTCCGGCGCCTGGTACGCACCGTGACCCCAGATCGAGCCCAGCTGCATGCCGCCGACACTTTGCCAAGCGGTTTGGCCATCAAGAATGTCCACGGACTGAAACAGCAATTGGCCGCTGGCACTTTGCACTCGCTCGGGAATCGGCGGGGCCTGGCGATAGATCTCACGCCCGAACCAGCCCAGCAGGCAAAAAGTCACGCCTAATATCCCGATCAGGTACCACCATAACTTTCGATATTCACCCATATGTCACCTCAATTTGCCAATACGGTCGAATGCCAAGGCATGCGTTTATTTCTCGCGCATCCGTACATGACTGTTTATTCATTTATATTTTTTCTTTGGATACCGTTATGTAACGGCGAACACGAACCCATTACTCGAAGTCAACCCGAGCAATCATTCCATTTCGTGAAACCCTCGGCACAGAGCCTTTTTAGCTATAAATACCGTGCACCACCCATATTGAAAAATACCGCTAATACAGCAATTAACACCCTATCAGCAAAACATCGAATTACCCCTGAAGCCAACAAGCCATCACAACTATTTGCACCCTTTAACACCGCATTACAACGGACTAAACCATAGTAAGCAGGCAAATTGTTCAGCTTGATCCGGATTAATCAGGAGCATTTCCCATGGCAGACGATTCCTCACTTTCACCTGACGAAACAGTGCGTCGAAACTTGTTGCTGGGTGGCTTGGCGACGGCGGTCGTGGCTGCCTTGCCGGCTTCCGCTTCAGCGGCCTCCGTTAAAACCGCTCCCTCCAATGCAAAAGGAACCCAGGGCATGGCAACCATCGCGACCAAAGAAGGTGTTGAGCTTTACTACAAGGATTGGGGCCCGAAGGATGGCCCGGTCGTAACCTTGAGCCATGGTTGGCCATTGAACGCTGACAGCTGGGATTACCAGGCTTTTTTCCTGGCATCCAAGGGCTTTCGTGTGATTGCCCACGACCGCCGCGGTCATGGCCGCTCGAGCCAGCCCTGGGACGGCAACGACATGGATCACTACGCCGATGACCTGGCCACCGTGATCAATACGCTGGACCTGCGTAACGTGACCGTGATCGGTTTCTCGACCGGTGGCGGTGAAGTCGCGCGCTACATCGGACGCCACGGCACCTCCCGCGTAGCGAAGATCGGCCTGATTTCAGCCGTACCGCCACTGATGCTGAAAACCGCGAAAAACCCGGGCGGCCTGCCGATCGAAGTCTTCGACGGCATCCGCAACGGCATGCTGGCCGACCGTTCGCAAATCTTCAAGGACATCCCGGCCGGGCCGTTCTACGGGTTCAACCGCCCGGGCGCCAAGACCTCCCAGGGCATGATTGACGCCTGGTGGATGCAGGGCATGGCAGGCGGGTTCAAGAATACTTTCGACTCTGTCAAGGCGTTCTCGGAAACCGACTTCACCGAAGACCTGAAAAAATTCGACAAACCAACGCTGATCATCCATGGCGATGACGACCAGATCGTGCCGATCGACGCGGCGGGCCGCGCCTCGAAGAAGCTGGTGCCCCACGCCCTGTTGAAAGTGTATCCGGGTGCCCCGCATGGCTTGACCGAGACCCATAAGGATCAGTGCAACCAGGACCTGCTGGCCTTCCTGCGCAGCTGACCTCAACCAACGCATCCTCAGTACGCTCCCCCCTCTTTAGCTACGGGTAACGCCAGGTTCTTACCGCTTATGCCGGATGAACCCGAGAGATTCTGATGGCGACTGGTGATCACCTCAGCCCGGACTCTGTCGTCGTTATCCGTAGCTCTTTTTATTGCACCATCGAGAGGCTACGCCATGTCGAATCACAAACTGACAACGGCCAACGGCGCTCCCGTCGTTGACAACTTCAACACCCAAACCGCCGGCCCCCGCGGTCCTGCCTTGCTGCAAGACGTCTGGTTGCTGGAAAAACTGGCGCACTTCGATCGCGAGGTGATCCCTGAACGGCGCATGCACGCCAAGGGCGCGGGTGCTTTCGGCACGTTTACCGTGACCCACGACATCACCCGTTACACCAGGGCCGACCTGTTCAGTGCGGTCGGCAAACAAACGCCAATGTTCACCCGATTCTCCACGGTAGCGGGCGAGCGCGGTGCCGCCGATGCCGAACGGGACATTCGCGGTTTCGCCATGAAGTTCTATACCGAACAAGGCAACTGGGATCTGGTGGGCAACAACACCCCAGTGTTTTTCTTTCGCGATCCGCTGCGTTTCCCAGACCTCAACCACGCCGTCAAACGCGATCCGCGCACCGGCATGCGCAGCGCCCAGAACAATTGGGACTTCTGGTCGTCACTGCCCGAAGCGCTGCACCAGGTGACCATCGTCATGAGCGAGCGCGGGATTCCTCGCAGTTATCGACACATGCACGGCTTTGGCAGCCACACCTTCAGCCTGATCAATGCCAACAATGAACGACACTGGGTCAAGTTCACCTTCAAGACCCAGCAAGGCATTGCAAACCTGAGCGATGAACAAGCCAGACAGCTGGTGGGTGAAGATCGTGAAAGTCATCACCGCGACCTGTTCGATAGCATCGAAGCGGGAGACTTTCCACGCTGGACCCTGTACATACAGGTGATGACGCCGGCCCAGGCACAGGCCCATCCGGTGAACCCGTTCGACCTCACCAAGGTCTGGCCCCATGGCGACTATCCGCTGATCGAAGTTGGGTTCTTCGAGCTCAATCGCAACCCGCAAAACGTCTTTGCCGACGTTGAACAAGCCGCGTTCAGCCCGGCCAATATCGTACCCGGCATCGGTTTTTCGCCGGACCGCATGCTCCAGGCACGCCTGTTCTCCTACGGCGACGCTGCACGCTATCGCCTGGGGGTCAATCACAACCAGATCCCGGTCAATCAACCCCAGTGCCCGGTGCACAGCTTCCATCGTGACGGTGCCATGCGTGTCGACGGCAACCATGGCGGCACGCTGTCCTACGTACCCAACGGACGGGGCGAATGGCTGGATCAGCCTGAATGGCGCGAGCCGCCACTGGAGCTCTCCGGTGCTGCCGGTCACTGGGACCACCGCGTTGACGACGATCACTATGAACAACCCGGCAATCTGTTCCGACAGATGAACGACCAGGAGAAACAGGCGCTATTCGAAAACACCGCACGTTCACTGCAATCGGTGACACGGGAGGTTCAATTGCGCCACATTGCCAACTGCAACAAGGCTGATGTCGGTTACGGTGCAGGCGTCGCGAGCGCGTTGGCGGCGCTCGGCTAAGGCACTGACAACGTCCGTCGCCAAACCGGGATTGCCTTGTGGTGCGAGCCGACTCGCGCCACAAGGCATGACACCCAGACCGAATATCTACAAGGCTGCATTGCCAAACAGGTTGAACGGTTCCAGCTCCAAATCTGGTTTGGCGGCGCTGCACCAAGGACTCTGGCCATGACCGGAATGTTCGTAGTGCAAGGTGGCCTCGCGCTTTCCGCCCTCGCGTTTGATGGTTTTCTCAAGCGCATAGATCCGCACGGTTTCCAGCAAGCGAAAGTCCATGGTGCCGCTGGCGGTGGATTGAGGCACCAGCAGTGACTTGCCGACCAGCGCATCGAGTACGCCCATCAGCATGGCGAAATCCGGCAAGTCGGAATGATCCATGGCCTGAACATCACTCAAGCTGAACACCCCGACAAAATCCGCCAGGCGCAGGAATAACGCCTGCTCCTGGGCATTGAGGGCGTGAAAGCTGTAATCGAGCAGCGCTTCCAGCGTCCGGTGCCGGGAGACCGCATTGCGTCGCCCGGTCCAGTGCAGCCGGCAGCTGCTATCGAGCAGCGCGAGGGTGCCGGTGAGTCCGAAGGTCGCCACACGCGAAGCCGCCAGGGTAATTGCCAGCGGATTGGCGTCGAGTCGCAGGCAGATCTCGATCATCTGCGCCACCTCTTCGTCTGGCAGCTCGCACAGGTGCCCGTTCGCCAGGCATTTATCGATAAAAAGCTCGACCGCCGAATAAGCCCGCGCCTCCACGGCCGACAGCTTCAGCTCCCTGGGAGGCACATCCAGCGGACCGAGGCGATAGGCGAACTCACCATCGACCCGCAAGGCTTCACGGATCGTCACCAGCACATGTAACTCAGTGCGGCTTTCGCTGAGCGCCTCGACCAGGGTCGCGACGCTCTCTAGAAAACCATCGCAATTGTCCAGGATCAGGACAGCACGGCTTGCGACGAATTTTGCCGCGATGGCCGTGACCGGGTCGGCCCCGTCCTGCTCAAGTCCGAACATCGTCAACAGCGCGGGCACCACGGGCTGCGCCTGGCCGAGCGAATCAAGATTAAGGTAATGCACAGCGGTGGAGAACTCGGCTTGCAGATGACTGGCACACGCCGCGGCCAGCATCGATTTGCCCAGGCCGCCCGAGCCGATAATCGATACACAGCGATGCAGCAGGATCGCGTTCGCCAATAAACAAAGGTCACTGCCTCGCCCGACCATCTGACCTGAGCGGCGAGGTACGGCGTCACCCGAGGCACGTTGATCGGTCTTCAGTTCCAGGCGAGCCATCACATTCAAGCGGGTGACTTTCGCCACAAAACTGTAGCCACGCCCCGGGACATTGGCGACGTAGCGAGCGCCATTTTCCCCCTCCCCAAGAATTTTACGCAGCAGCCCGATGTTGACCCGCAAGTTGCTTTCATCAACAACGATGTTCTTCCAGGCCTTGATCATCAACGTTCGCTTGTTGATGACACTCCCCGCTTCCTTCACCAGGACAACCAGGATATCCAGTGCGCGACTGCCAATAGCGATGGATTCCCCGGAGCGCTCCAGGCGCCTTTCTACTGGATACAAACGGAAGGGCCCAAAACTCCACACCACGTCGAAACCGTCTTCTGCTGCTGCACTCAAGGCGTATACCTCCGTAGTCATGGCAGGAGTTCTCCACGACCCTTTTGCCACTGACGACTTTTATTATTCGCGGCTACCCGACCATACAATCACCGGCAAGCAGGCATAAATACGCTTTCAATCAACAACTTAATCGTAAAACCCGTTTCACTATCAACAAATTTGGCGTCCCGGGCTTTGCACATATTGCTGAGTTTTTTGCAATTATTGCTCCGACTCTCCCGCAACCGGTTCGCCCCTGCCAGCGGCGCAAACAACAACGATTCACAACTCTTAACGAGCGCACGTCGAGCAATGCCGTGACCATCCTGTGACCTGATGGATGGATATGCACGATGAGCACAGTGATAAATAACCCGGCCTACAACTACAAGGTCGTCCGCCAATTCGTCATCGCGACCGTGTTCTGGGGCGTGGTGGGGATGGCAATGGGGGTGTGGATCGCCTCGCAACTGGTGTGGCCCGAGATGAACCTCGACCTGCCC
>NZ_JACVAI010000007.1 GCF_014851765.1 Pseudomonas sp. PDM04
GCAACCAGTTGAACGAAGTGTCGCCGGTCACCCGCGACGACGGCCCGGATGACACCGAATCCTTTCGCTACGGCGGTGGCGGCAAACGCCTGCGCAAGGTGCGCCGAACACTGGCCTCCGGCCGCACTCTGATCGGCGAAGTCCGTTACCTGCCGGGTCTGGAAATCCATCGCACTGCCAAGGGTGAAGAACGCCATGTGCTCGAAATTGAGGCCGGACGCAACACGGTGCGGTTGCAACATTGGGTCGGTGAACCGCCGACCGGTGTCGACAACGATCATCTGAGCTACAGCCTCACCGACCACTTGCGCTCCGGGCTGCTGGAATTGAACGAACAGGGGGCAGTGATCAGCGACGAAGGCTATCTGCCGTTTGGCGGCCGGGCATGGTGGGTGGCGCACCATGGCGCCAAGGCGTCGTACAAGACCTGGGGCTACTCGGGCAAACAGCGCGACGCAACGGGTTTGATTTATTACGGCTATCGTTATTACGCACCGTGGCAACAGCGCTGGATCAACCCGGACCCGGCGGGGGAAGTGGATGGGTTGAATTTGTACTGTTTTGTCGGCAACTCGCCGGTGCGGTATTTCGATAGAGATGGTTGGGTTGGAGAAGACGCAATCAATCCAGCTGAAATGATAGGTTTTCTGCAAGCGCTGGAACGGAATGCAGCAGGAGGTGACGACGCGGCTTTGGATCTGGTCAATTCTCTAACAGACACCGTCGCCTCGAACACACCAACACGACTGACTGTCGACATAGAGAGCGTGTTGGCGAAACCGGTTGACGTGCGTCGCGAGTGGTTGCGCGCCAGAGAATTGGCTCGCGCCGGCCATTTACCCGCCCTGGCGCATCCGCTCGTTCCTGATCCACAACCTTCGACATCACGTGCGGCTCATCCTGATCCGGCCCCTCAACCATCAACCTCAACTACGGCTTATGGGTCGCACTCAGGACAAACTTCCGTTCTCGATTCTCAACCCTCCACATCTGCTGCCGCCTACGGGGCGCCCGCAGAAACCTCTCTAAGATTTGTCTGTGTCACCTGCGGCGAGGGGTTTGCAACCAAACGTTATCTGGGCCGACACCGAATAACCCATCGCGAGGGGACCTCTCACGTGTGTCCGACTTGCGGCAAAGCATTCAAGCTCGCCAGATACCTCACGAGACATCAGGTTTTTCATTCCCAAACCAAATCTTTCATTTGTGAAACTTGCCACCAAAGCTTTAAGCAATCTTCCAGTCTGATCAGGCATCGTCGAATTCACACCGGTGAAAGGCGATCTTTTTGTTCGAGCTGTGGTAAAGGTTTTAACGATTTGTATACTCTGACCAATCACATTCGGTCACACTCTGGAGAACAACCTTATGACTGTTCGACCTGTGGCAAACGTTTTTCCACAGTAACCAATCGGAATAGGCATTTACGGAAAGTACATGGCGGTAGGTAAGAATTTCATTACCACGCCTCCTTCGTCATGCGCTCACCTACCGATAATCGCCCCTCACGCCAATCCCAGCCCACACCGACTACGCTTACCACTACGCCCCTCCCCAATGGGAGACCTCAAATGATCAACGCACGCACAGCCCGCCTGCTGGTCGACTACAAGCGCTGGGCCAACCAGCGGCTGTTTGACAGTCTGGCCGCGTTACCGCCGGGCGAGGTCAGCAAGGAGCGGGTGTCGGTGTTCAAGCACATGATCGGCACCCTCAACCATATCTACGTGGTGGACTGCATCTGGAAGGCACACCTCGAAGGCCTTGGGCACGGCTTCAAGACGTCCCACGATCTGCTGCATCCCGAGCTTGCCGACCTGCGCCGGGCGCAGCAGGACATCGATCGCTGGTATTGCCAGTGGAGCGACCGACAGACCGAGGCCTCGCTGGATAAACCCATCGAGTTCACGTTCGTCTCGGGCGACAGTGGCACGATGAGCGCCGGGGCGATGCTGATGCATGTGGTCAATCACGCCAGCTATCACCGGGGCTGGGTGATCCAGATGTACTTCGACATCCCGGCCATGCCGCCGATGACCGACCTGCCGATCTTCCTGCGGGAAACCGACCCGGGCTTTGCCTCGATCAACGCGCCTGCGGCGCAGCCGACATGTGTTGCGCAATACGCGAGCGCAACCAACGTTCTGCCGGATCGTTATCGTTGACCCCGTTCCAGACCATCGACAGCTCGGACAGCACGATGTCGAACGGCGGGTCGTCGGCCCGCAGCTGGCTGCTGCCTTCGATCAGTGCTTCGGCCGCGTAATCCGGAACGGTGGCGAGCATGTCGGTGCCGGCCAGCAGGGCGCGCAGCCCGGCGAATTGCGGCACCGCCAGCACCACCCGGCGCGAACGGCCGATGCGCGCCAGGTCATTGTCGATGGCTCCGGTCAGGTCCCCGGAGAACGACACCAGCGCGTGGGGACGCTCGCAGTAATCATCCAGGGTGAGCGCGCCGGGGCGGCTGTCTCCGCGCAGGATCTTGACGCTCAGGTCGCGCAATTTCTTGCGCTTGGCATTGGCCGGCAGCTCCGTGGTGTAGCTGATCCCGACGGAAATTTCGCCGCTGGCGAGCATCGACGACATCAGCAGGAAGTTCACCCGCCGCACCACCACCACAACGTTTTGCGCTTCCTCGCGGATCTGCTTGAGCAACGGCGGAAACAGACCGAATTCGGCATCGTCGGACAGGCCGATGCGAAACACGTCGCGGCTGGTGGACGGGTCGAAATCCTTGGCCCGGCTGACCGCGCCGGAAATGGTGTCCATCGCCGGCTGCAATTCCTTGAGAATCGCCAGGGCACGCTGGGTCGGTTCCAGCACGCGACCGTTGCGCACCAGCAACGGGTCGTCGAACAGGTCGCGCAATTTGGCCAGCGAGGCACTGACCGCCGGCTGGCCGAGAAACAGCTTTTCCCCGGCCCGTGTCAGGTTTCTTTCGAACATCAGGGCTTCGAAAATCACCAGCAGGTTCATGTCCACACGGCGCAGGTCGTTGCGATTCATGGTGGGGTGCTCGCAGGGGTCAAGGTCTGTTCAGTAAAGACCAAACCCCGGACCTGCGCGGATGGCCAGCTTTCAAGGAGGAGCGAGCCGGCGACGGGCGGCGCCTCGCCGGGGCGGATATCGCGACTACGCTGATCCTTCGCATTGTTTGACGCAGGAGTTCGAGCATGAAGATCGATCTGGAAGGAAAACTCGCCATCGTCAGCGGCAGCACCGCCGGCATTGGTCTGGGCATCAGCAAGGCACTGGCCGAGTCCGGGGCCACGGTGGTGGTCATTGGGCGCCAGGCGTCCAAGGTCGAGGAGGCGTTGGCGAGCATTCGTCAGAGCGTGCCGCAGGCACAGTTGCGTGGCCTGACCGCCGACCTTGGCACGGCGCAAGGCGCGCAACAGTTGTTCGCCGCCGAGCCGCGTGCGGATATCCTGGTCAACAACCTCGGCATCTACGAAGCCGTGGATTTTTTCGACACCCCGGACAGCGAATGGACGCGGTTCTACGAGGTCAACGTGATCTCCGGCGTGCGCCTGTCCCGGCATTATGTGCCGGACATGGTCAAGCAGGGCTGGGGACGGGTGATTTTCCTGTCTTCCGAGTCCGGCATCGCCATTCCGGCTGACATGCTCAACTATGGCGTGACAAAAAGCGCTAACCTCGCGGTGTCCCACGGTTTGGCCAAACGGCTGGCCGGTACGGGCGTGACGGTGAACTCCATCCTGCCGGGGCCGACCCTGACCGATGGTGTGGAGCAGATGCTCGCCAGCGCCGTTGCCCAATCGGGGCGAAGCGTTCGCGAAGAGGCCGATGACTTCGTGCGCAAAGCCCGGCCGACATCGATCATCCAGCGGGTGGCGGATGTCGAGGAGGTTGCCAATCTGGTGGCCTATATTGCGTCACCGCTGTCGTCGGCCACCACCGGTGCGGCACTGCGTGTCGACGGTGGTGTGGTCGACAGCCTGGCCATTTGAATTTGACTGACTGGAGAAACGCTACATGGCAACAGCATCAGCAACGATCGACATCCCGGCTTCGGCCGAGCAGGTCTGGCAATTGATCGGCGGTTTTCATGCGCTGCCGGACTGGCTGCCGTTCATTGCAAGTAGTGAATCAAGTGAAGGCGGGCGAGTGCGCCATCTGCAAACGGTCGATGGCGCGGTGGTCGTTGAGCAACTGCAGACGTTCGATAACGCCGGCAGGACCTACAGCTACTCGATCCTGCAGGCGCCGTTCCCGGCAAAGGATTATCTGGCGACGCTCAGGGTTGAAGCACTGGGGCAGGGCGCCCGGGTAACCTGGTCCGGTCGGTTCGAGCCGGTGGGGGTGAGCGAGGAGGAAGTGGTGGCGCTGTTCACCAAGGTGTACGAGGGTGGACTGCAAGCGTTGCGAGCCCATTACCCGGCTTGATCCGCAGCCTGGTACCCGTGGGAGCGAGCCTGCTCGCGATGGCGGTATGTTAGTCAATGAAGATGTCGACTGATCCACCGCTATCGCGAGCAGGCTCGCTCCCACAGTGGTTTTGCATCGGGCTCCGATGCGTGGGCAACGCCGATCCCACACTGTATCTGGGCCGTCCGCAATCCAGCATCAAGACGCAGTAATCAAACGCTCGCGGCAATCGAGCACCAGCCGAGCGCCGCCCATTTCGCTGTCGCCGACTTCCAATGCAAATCCGTGCAAGCTGACGATGGCGGCCACAATCGACAACCCGAGGCCAAAGCCGCTCTGCGGGTTACCGCCTTCAGCGCGGTAGAAACGCTGGAACACCGCCTCGCGTTCCGTCAGCGGTATGCCGGGGCCGGAATCCTCTACTTCGATTCGCGTATGCCCGTCCTGATTGACCCCACGCAGAATCACCTCGCCACCGGGGGGGGTGAACTTGATCGAGTTGCTGAGCAGGTTCGCCACGGCCTCGAACAACAACGCCCGGTCACCGTTCAACAGCGCCAGGGTGTCGGGCAATTGCAGGCTGAACGTCAGTTCGCCTTCTTCCGCCAGGGGCAGGTAGAAGTCGTGCAGTTCCTGCAACAGCGGCACCGGGTCCAGTTGCACGAACCCGGAGCGCCGCTGCCGGTCTTCCAGTTCGGAAATGCGCAGCAGCCCGCGAAAACGCGCCATCAGGGTGTCCGCTTCGGCCAGCACCGAGTCCAGTTGCACCGCTTGCGGCGAACCTTCGCCGGCCTGTTGCTGCATGCGATACAACTGCGCGCGCAAGCGGGTCAGCGGCGTGCGCAGGTCATGGGCAATGTTGTCGCACACGCCCTTGACCTCGTTCATCAGGTGTTCGATGCGCTCGAGCATGACATTGACGATGGCGGCCAGCATGTCCAGTTCGTCACGCCGGTTGGACAGCGGCAGGCGTCGGGTCAGGTCGCCGGCGACGATGGCCTCGGCGCTGGCCTGAATCCCGCGAATACGCCGCAGCGGTCGGCGGCGCAGCAGGTGCCAGCCGGCGATGCCCGGCACGATGGTCAGCGTCACCCCCCAGAACAGCGCGTGCAGGATGATCCGGGTCACGGCGAACAGCGAGCCGTTGTCGCGCACCAGTATCAGCCACCAGCCGTCACGGGTCTGGGTGGCGACCGCGTCGCAGCTGTCCGTGGGCAGGGTCGGGTCGTCGGAGTCGGCGCAGTCGCTGAGCATGTGGATTTTGCCGTCCAGCGGCAGGCCTTCGGGGATGTGGTGCAGGGCGCCGCTGAGGTAGCGATGCTCGGCATCGAACAGGCCGTAGGCGTCGATGCCGCGAATGTCGAAGGTCATGCTGACGGCGAGGGCATCCACCAGTTGCTCGCCGGAAAAGCGCGAGAACAAATGCTGGCGTTGCATCAGCGAGTGTTTGGCCAGGTTGTCCAGGTACGCCGAGACCTCGAAATACATGACCCCCATGAGCACCCCGCTCCAGAGCACGAACAGTGAACTGTAGAGCGCGAGCAGGCGACTGCTGGAAGAGCGCCAGCCCTTAGACGGGTTCGGCAATGACATAGCCGGAGCCTCGCACGGTCCGAATCAGTGGGACCTTGCCAGGCGGATCGATTTTCTTGCGCAGGCGGCCGATGTGCACGTCGATCAGGTTGGTGCCGGGGTCGAAGTGGTAGCCCCAGACTTCCTCGAAAATCATCATCCGCGAGAGGATCTGCCCGGTGTTGCGCATCAGGAATTCCAGCAGTTTGTATTCGGTGGGCAACAGGGTCAGCAACTGCCCGTCGCGGCTGGCTTCGTGGCTGATCAGGTTCAGCTCCAGGTCCGCCACGCGCAACGTGGTGGCCTGGGCGGTCACGGTGTTCTGGCGCCGCAGCAGGACCTCGACCCGGGCGGCCATCTCATCGGTGGCGAACGGCTTGGTCAGGTAGTCGTCGCCACCGGCCCGCAAGCCGCGCACGCGCTCGTCGACATCGGAGAGGGCGCTGATCATCAGGATCGGTGTCGCCACGCCCATGGTCCGCAGGGTGGTGACAATCGCCAGGCCATCGAGCTCGGGCAGCATGCGGTCGAGAGTGATCAGGTCGTAGTTGCCGCTGACGGCGCGCTCCAGGCCTTCGCGACCATTGTCGACCCAGTCCACTTCGAGGCCGTGGCTACTCAGTTCGGCGACAATTTCCCGGGCGGTCACGGTGTCGTCTTCGATGGTCAAGATGCGGGTCATAGGGCGGACCTGATAGTCAATTCAAGGCAAGTGTGGGGGCATTTTGCCAAGAAATACCGGCGACTTTTTAAATTAACTTTCATGTGGTTCAGGAGACAACCCGGAACATTGATATCATGTTGCCATAACTGTGACGGGAGTGGGTCTGTGCGCCTATTGATGAGCCGTGGCGGAATGCCGGTTGTCGTATTGTTGCTATGTATCTTCTGCACCAATGCCTGGGCAGGCAATACCCCGTGTTCCGGCAGGAAGGGCGGTGTCGATCGTTGCGAGGGTGAGCTGTTCCTGTGCAATGACGGCTCCATCAGCGCTTCGAAGAAGAGTTGTTCGGCGCTTTATGGCGGTCGTAGCGACGCGCGCCCGCAAACCCTGCTGCAAAGCGCCGATGGCTGTGCGTGCAGCACGGGCACTTTCTGCACTGGACCTCGGGGTGGGGTGTACTGCCTGACACCCAGCGGTAACAAGAGCTACAAACGTAAGTAGGCAATGCATAAAACCCGCTGCGAAGAGCGGTTCCTTGCAAAATGCAAGGTCCTAGGAAATTCGATCTTTGTAAGTGATTGAAAATTAAGTATTTATTCAAAGTCGACGACTGGCACGGTGACTGCAATTCCTCTGATGACGAGTTGTAACAACATCTTTCTTGCCTGGAGCGACATAATAATGAATAGATCCCCTGATGGTTTCTATCCTGCCGAAGAAGAAGCCAGTTCGCTGTCGGGCGTCTCCTGGGGCGCGATATTCGCCGGGGCCGCTGCCGCGGCGGCGTTGTCGCTGATCCTGGTGCTGCTGGGCGTCGGACTGGGCTTTTCCGCCGTATCACCCTGGGCCCACGAAGGCGTCAGCGCCAAGGGGCTGGGGATTTCCACCATTATCTGGCTGGCCGTGACGCAAATCCTCGCTTCCGGGCTCGGTGGCTACATCGCCGGCCGCCTGCGGGTGAAGTGGGCCAACATGCACGGCGACGAAGTGTATTTCCGTGATACTGCCCATGGCTTCCTGGCCTGGTGCGTCGCCACGCTGGTGACGGCCACGCTGGTGCTCGGCTCGGTCAGCGGTGTGGTCAGCAGCGGTGTCCAGGCCGGGGCCAGTGTGGCCGGCGGGGCCGCCAGTGTCGCGACGCAAGCGGCCGGCACAGCCGCCGCCAACAGCGACGGCGACCAGTACGGCTATTTCGTCGACAGCCTGTTCCGCGACGATCGCCCGGTCGCCGTCAGTGATGACGCCGCCCGCGGCACCGTGACCCGCATCTTCGTGCGCTCGCTGAGCAACGACGGACAACTGTCTGCCGAAGACCGTACCTACCTGGCTCAACTGGTGGCCCAGCGCACCAACCTGACGCAGGCCGATGCCGAGCGTCGGGTCGATGAAGTCTATGCCCGCACCCAGAAAGCCGTGGCCGACGCCAAGCTGGCCGCGCAACAGGCTGCCGATACGGCCGCCAAAGTCGCTGCCTGGACCTCGTTGTGGATGTTCATCGCACTGCTGATCGGTGCATTTTTCGCCAGCCTCGCCGCTACCTTCGGCGGTCGTCGTCGGGATGCCGTGGTGTACCTGGAAACCGACACTTACGTCACCACCGCCCCTGTTCGCTAACCCGGGAGAATCCTCATGCGCTCATTACTGCTGTTCTTTCTTGGTGTACCGATCCCGATCATCATCCTGATCGCCCTGTTCATGCACTGACCCCCCGAGGCTAATGCCTGCGCCGTTCCTGCTCTGTCAGGAGCGGCGTTTTCGTTCAGGGCAGGGTGAATGGCCAGGGGCTCAGCAAATGCCGGATCCGGCCGATAACCCTTGCTGCCAAGGCCGTTTGTCTTCTATATACCGCCACGGCGTTGAATTTCTTGCTATAAACGCACTCCGATAGCCGGCGCAAAGACTGACGCAGCGCACTTTCAAGGCTTTGTCGGACAGATTCGTGGTCTTTTCTGTTGCTGAGGCCTCAAGTCGGCCTTAGACTGCCGCCCCTCGTAAATTGAGTGCCGGGTGGCGCTTGGAATGAATGGCGCCGTTGCGATGGCCAGAAATGGTCGCCGGAACGCTCCCTGATTCGCCTTAATGCACGTTTTTTTATAGAGATATCAATGACAAAGGACAAGTTGCTGGCGATGCCGGCGGATGACTACATGAATGCCGAGCAACATGCTTTTTTCGCTGAGCTGTTGCAGAACATGAAAGTCGAAACCCATGAGCGCATCGAGCAGAACCGCATCGCCATCGAGAGCCTGGATTCTCCGGCCGATCCGGCTGACGCGGCTTCCGTTGAAGAAGAGCGCACCTGGCTGGTGAACGCGATCGATCGCGACCAGCGCATGCTGCCTCAGTTGGAACAGGCTCTGGAACGCATCAAAGAAGACAGCTTCGGCTGGTGCGACGACAGCGGCGAGGCCATTGGCCTGAAGCGCCTGCTGATCAGTCCGACCACCAAATACTGCATCGAAGCCCAAGAGCGTCACGAACAGATCGACAAGCACCAGCGTCAGGCCTGATTTCGTAGCGCCACGCATCGCGGGGCAGCCCCACTCCTGAAGGAGCAAGGCTGGCCCGCGATGCTTTTTTTCGTCTGCGAAAAGCCCCCGGGTGTTTCTATTTTATCGGCTGCAGCGACCGCGACTAAGGGACCATGGCTAATGGCCTTGTAGTGGCGTTTAATGCAGGCACAACAATTAGAAGTGTGGGTGACGAAGATGACGCGCGACGGATCTCTGGTCGGGGCAGGGCAGGCGCCCGCCTTGTTGCCGAAAAACCTCTGGCTGACGCCGACCCTGCAGAGCATCGCCCTGATGCTGTTGATGTGCGGCATGGCGCTGGGCGGATGGTCGCTTTACCTTGGCTTGCCGATGGCGGTGCTGGTGGTGTGGCTGCCTCGCCTGCGTTCCCGCGCCGTCCCTGCGGCCGCGCCGGTCGACCAGGCCAACGCGATGGCTGAACTGACTCGCGACCTTTCCTACACCACCAGCCATAACGCACTGTCAGCCGCCGGTGTGGCTTATTCGGTCAGGCAACTGGCGGACAAACTGCAATCACAACTCGGGTCTGCGGCACAGATTGTCAGCAATGCCGAGGTGATGATCGCCACCGAACAAGCCACTTCGACCCTTAGTCGAGCCGCCCTCAACGCTGCGAGCGAGGCTCATCAGAGCAGCGCCGCCGGGCGCACCGAGCTGATCGAGTCGATCAGCCGCATGCATCAGCTCAGTCAACGCGCCAACAGCAGCCGTGAGCTGATCGAGGCGTTGAGCCTGCGCAGCGACGACATCCAGCGCGTCACGCTGGTGATCCAGTCCATCGCCAGCCAGACCAACCTGCTGGCCCTGAACGCCGCCATCGAAGCGGCACGCGCCGGGGAGCACGGGCGCGGGTTTGCGGTGGTGGCCGATGAGGTTCGTGGTCTGGCGGCGCGCACGGCAACCGCTACCGGTGAAGTCGGCGAGATGGTGGCCGATATCCAGCAACGCACTGCGCAGGTGGTGGAGCAGATCCGCCAGTTGTCCAGCGACCTGGACACCGGTGTCGAACAGGTCGAGCACACCGGGCAGCACTTGGAGAACATCGCCCGCCTGGCGGCCGGCGTCGAAAGCCAGGTCGGCGATATCGCCAGGGGCGCGGAGACCAACCGTGAACAACTCGACAGCCTGTTCCACGCCATCGAGCAAATGCGCAGCGACCTGGCGGTCAGTGATCAACAGACCCAGCGCCTGGCGCAAGCCGCCGTCCAGATGGAGGGGCAGGCCGAAACCATCAGCGAGCGCCTGTCCGAAGTCGGGCTCGATGATTACCACCAGCGGATCTACGACCTGGCCCGCGAAGGCGCGAGTCAGATCGCGGCGCGATTTGAAGCCGACATCGACGCTGGCCGCATCAGCCTAGAGGATTTGTTCGACCGTAACTATCAGACCATTCCCAACACCAGCCCGGTCAAGTACCAGACGCGTTTCGATCGTTACACCGACCAGGTGTTGCCGGCGATCCAGGAGCCCTTACTGCCGCGCCATGAAGGCCTGGTGTTTGCGATTGCCTGCACGCAGCAAGGTTATGTGCCGACGCATAACAAGGTGTTCAGTCAGCCGCTCACAGGCGATGCCCAGGTCGACACCCTGCAGAACCGGACCAAACGCAAGTTTGCCGATCGCACCGGGATTCGTTGTGGCAGCCATCAGCAGGCCGTGCTGTTGCAGACCTACACGCGCGATACCGGGGAGTTGATGCACGATCTGTCGGTGCCGGTCATGGTCAAGGGACGGCATTGGGGCGGATTGCGGCTGGGGTACAAGCCCGAGGCGCCGCGTTGAGCGGGGGAGCCTGAGCGAGCGAGCCCGCTCGCGATGGTTGCCAACGATGACGCGGGCTGTCTGGACGTCTGCGTTGTCCGGACGTTGATCGCGAGCAGGCTCGCTCCCACAGGAGAACGCTGATTTTGTTCCTGCGGATCAGTGAACCTGATGCATGCGCAGATTCAAATCATCGACCACCCGCGCCCAGTCGGCGTCTTCGCGCAGTTGTTCCTTGAGAAAGGCAGCTTGCTGCGGGGTCCAGAAATCGGCATCGATGAGTTTTCTGTCGTCGGGCAGCGGAGAATGGCTGGCGATGAAGTCATCGATGGCGCTTTCGCTGGAGTCCAGGCCGAGTTGGTCGAACAAGCCTTCGAGGTCATGTGTCGGTGAGTCCATGTTCTTCTCCTGGTGGGTGGTGCGGGTGCAAGACCGTCGGTGCGATTGCATTGCATCTGAGGCGTGCGTGCCTCAGGAGTTCGATCAGAATGCGCGGAGCCGGTGTGAACGTGGACGGTGAAGGGGGCGCTCAGGACTTCAATGCGCCCTGATCCACGGCGAGTTTCAGGGCCTTTGCCGCTTCCCGGGCGGCAATGGCGGCGAGCTCCGAGGTTTTGAACCAGCGATCTTTCTCGACCTGATGGCAGGTCACGGCCGTCAGTGGCGGTTTGGCGCGCATGACAATGACGGCCTGGAACTCACCCTCGACTTCCCGGGCTTCACCCCGGATAAAAAATTCACCGATATCAAATTCCGTCACGTAATAGCCTTTCCCTTGGACACTGCAGGTTGAGTGGAACGCCGTCCGACTGGGAACGGGTTTTGCGGGTCAGGCAGTATGGCAGCACTTACCGGCCGACGGCTGACTTAAGTCGTCGGCACGGCGAAACATCTGCAGCGAAGAGAGGTCATACCGTTCGTCCGCGCAACTCGAGTGCACGTGCCAATGCACAGGCTTCATTGTGATTGCTGCGGAAACCTCTGACGTGGCCCGTGGATATTTCCTTGATGTGGAAGAATGCATTCCCGGCCAATACCACCTGAAAACGTAGCAGGTCCGGCGCTTCGGCAGGAAAACAGGGGGATGCGAACAGCGTCGAATGCAGGTTGGATGGAGGGCAAGTAGGGGGTACCAAGTGTGTCAGGGTGCACATATGAAGTCCTTTTCATGGTTTTGCCGACGTGTGTACGGCGTTTTGGCTGGTCTCGGTGAGCATCGCTGCTCTAGAATCACCGTCAGGGTTAGCGCTTGACGGTTATCTAAAGCAATTTTTTGCGAGGGATATGTCGGAAAAATGCTTTTTTTGCAGCGTTTTTTCCCTAAGGTTGGTAGTCCTGTTTTTCTGGCGATCAGAAGGGCGATTTCCTTCATCTTTTGACGAATACCAGGCAGGACGGTGCGAGTCTCATTCCATTAGTCTTCTCACGTCTTGCGATGGATGAGCCCTGTGCTCGTTTCCGGATTGACCCCGGCCACTTTGGTACAACTTTGGCATTGCCGCTTATTTCTGCTGTGCGCGGTCTGTCTGTGCGCAGCATCATTTTCAAATGTGGGGATGTTTCCTTGGCAGTAAGTAATCTCGATATGCATGCTTTGTTCGTGCTGGGTGATCTGCGCGCAAAGTTGGTTAAACAGTTCCAGTCACGTTTTGTCTATGTCACTGAGCAAAACGCCGAAGGTATCTACATTGCCGAACTCGATACCGAGTCCGCGCTGGTGGTGGATGACAAGCCGGGCCTGAAGCTCAAGGTCGGCGATCATTTCAGTGCTTCGGTGCTGCCCAGCCGTGAAGGCGGCAAGCTGGAGATCAGGTTCCGCGACATCAAGCTGACCGTCTATGGCATCGGCGATTACGCCTACGTCAGCACGACCGACGGGCAGGGCATCGTGTTCAAGGAAGGGCACAGCGTGGTGACGGTGTTCGCCGCGCACCAACAGCTGCAGGAAGGCCTGACCAAAACGCTCAAGGCCGTGACGGCCAAGGCCGCCAAGTGGCGCAAGGGCGAACTGGTGACCTTCAAGGCCAGCGAGTGATGACCCAGGGCCGCGCCGAGTTTCACCAACAGCACCTGGCCAGCGCCCAGGTCGAGGCGTGTCGTCTGTTCGAACAGAAGGCCGTGTTGAAAGGCGCCTGGCTGGGCTGGGTGGCGTCGCAGATCTATGCCTTGCGTCCGGCGGAGTACGCCAGCATGGTCAGGAGAGCGTTGGCGCGTTTGCAGGAAACTTCCGAAAATTAGTCCATCCCCCTCGAAAGCAGGAACCTCTACTACAGTCAGTTGACTGAGTATTTTGAGGCTTGCGGTCTTCTGCCAGGCCATCCTGCTATTGCTGTGAACAGCACGAGGTGCAAAAGCATGAACGGATTTCGACGGTTGCTGGCCACTGCCCTGGTCGCTTTCGGCCTGGGTTCGCCCCTTCCGGTCCTCGCCGCACAGGCGCCGATCCACTTCGCTGACCTGAACTGGGAGAGCGGCAGCCTGATCACCGATATCCTGCGGATCATCGTCGAGAAGGGCTACGGGCTGCCGACCGATACCTTGCCTGGCACCACCATCACCCTGGAAACCGCACTGGCCAATAACGACATTCAGGTCATCGGCGAGGAATGGGCCGGTCGCAGCCCGGTGTGGGTCAAGGCCGAGGCCGAAGGCAAGGTGGTCAGCCTCGGCGACACGGTCAAGGGCGCCACCGAAGGCTGGTGGGTGCCGGAGTACGTGATCAAGGGCGACCCGGCGAAGGGCATCAAGCCAATGGCGCCGGATCTGCGCAGCGTCAGCGACCTGCCGAAATACAAGGGCGTATTCAGCGACCCGGAATCCCCGGGCAAGGGACGCTTCCTCAACAGTCCGATCGGCTGGACGTCCGAGGTGGTGAACAAGCAGAAGCTCAAGGCGTATGGCCTGGATGACAGCTATGTGAACTTCCGCAGTGGCTCGGGGGCGGCGCTGGACGCCGAGATCAGTTCGTCGATCCGTCGCGGCAAGCCGGTCCTGTTCTATTACTGGTCGCCGACGCCATTGCTCGGACGCTTCAAGCTGATCCAGCTGGAAGAGCCGCCGTTCGACGCCGAGGCCTGGAAGACCCTGACTGACGCCGATAACCCTGACCCCAAGCCGACCCGCTCACTGGCCTCGAAGCTGTCCATCGGCGTGTCCACACCCTTCCAGAAACAGTACCCGCAGATTGCCGAGTTCTTCAGCAAGGTCGATTTCCCCATCGATCCGCTGAACAAGGCCCTGGCTGACATGAGCGAAAAACACACCCCGCCACGGCAGGCGGCGGAGGCGTTCATGAAGGCGCATCCCGACGTGTGGCAGGCGTGGGTGCCCAAGGATGTGGCGGACAAGGTGACGGCCGGGTTGAAGTGATGCGTTGAAGCGCAGGCAGCCATCGCGGGCGGGCTCGCCCCCACATCGGTATGAGACCCGTTGTGGGGGCGAACCCGCCCGCGATGCTTTTACTGTGCTCCTGTCAGGTCAAGCACTTGCTCCGCCGACCGGTCGTGCACGCCAGGAAATGCCGACTAGGATGATTCTGTCCAAATCCCTTTCAAGGATCTTCAACCATGACCTTTGCGTTGGCTCAATGGCTGGTGACGATATTGGCAGTGATCAGTTTGGTACACGTTTATTGGGGCCTGGGTGGCGAGTGGGCGATGCTGGCTGCCATCCCGCAGGTGCCGGTGGAGGGCAGTGTGCGGCTGCGGCCGGCTTTCAAGCCGCGAGGCTGGATGACCCTGCTGGTGGCCGCAGCCTTGCTGGTGATCGCCTTGCTGGTGTGTCTGCGGGTCGGCTGGTGGGTCCCGGCGGTCCCGCATCAATCATTGCAGTGGGTGATCAGCGCCATTGCCATCCTGATGTTTGCCCGGGCGATAGGCGATTCCGAACTGGTGGGGTTTTTCAAGCAGATCAAGGATTCGAAATTTGCCCGGCTCGACACCTGGGTGTATTCGCCGTTGTGCGTGGGGTTGGGGTCGGGATTGTTGGCGGTCGCCTGGGTCTGAGGTCACGTGGCTGTGGATATCGCGAGCAGGTCGAATCGTTGCGGCGACGCTCCCGCAGGCCTCATTTCAAACTGAAAGCCCCATGCAGGAGCGGGCTTGCTCGCGATGCAAATTCGCGGATTCAGCCCCCAGTCTCAGTCCGCCGACTGCTCACCTCGGCCGGTACATCATCCCCGGCCATGCGCTTGCGGAACAACGCGGCGCGCGCTAGCAGCAAAGTGGTCACCGGCACGGTGATCGCCAGCAGGATCGGAATCAGCCAGGCATGCAGCACCGGTCCGGACTTGAGCGCCGAAAAGTAGATGATCGACGCCAGCGCCACGCACCATGCGCCCAGTGTCGAGGCCAGGGCCGGTGGGTGCATGCGCTGGAAGTAATCCTTCATCCGCGCCAGCCCGAGCGCACCGATCAACGCAAACACACTGCTGAGCACCAGCAGGATCGCCACCGGGATTTCCACCCACAAAGACAGTTCCGCGTTCATTCGATCACCTCGCCACGCAGGAGGAATTTCGCCAGGGCAAACGAGCCGACGAAGCCGAACAGGGCAATCAGCAGCGCCGCTTCGAAGTAGGTGTCACTGGCATAGCGGATGCCCAGGGTGAGCATCATCAGCATGGCGAGGATATACAGGTAATCCAGCGCCAGCACCCGGTCCTGGGCCGAGGGGCCCTTGAACAGCCGGGTCAGCGTCAGCACCATCGCCAGGGAAAAAATGAACAGGCTCAGCAGAATCGCATTCGACAGCAGGGGACTCATTCGAAGATCTCCATCAAGGGCTGCTCGTAGGTCGCCTTGAAATGCTCGATAAACTGCGCTTCGTCATCCAGGTCGAAGACGTGCAGCAGCAGGATGCTGCGATCCAGCGCCAGTTCCGACCAGACGGTGCCGGGGACCACGGTGCAGATCATCGCCAACGCCGCCAGGCCGTTGGCGTCGCGCAGGTCCAGCGGCACCTTGACGAATTGCGAGCGCGGCGCCCGTCGGCCGGCATTCAGCACGCCCCAGGCCACGGCGAGGTTGGAGGCCAGCACGTCACGGCCGACGATCAGGAACAACCGCACAAGCACCCCGGGGCGCCGGATACGGATCGGCAGGGGCCGCAACTTGCGCATCATCAAGGGTGCGCAGAACCCCAGCGCCGCACCCAGCAACAGATTGCCGGGGCTGATCGACAGGTTCAGCACCAACCACAACAGCCACAATGCCAACGACAGCCAGGGGGCCGGAAACAAACGCTTCATGGCTGCACCTCCGCAACGGCAGACCGGGCTTCCGGGCTCGGGACGGCGCGGGTGCCGAGCACCGCCATCACGTATTGCTGCGGGTTGTTCAGGGCCTGGGCGGCGGCCTGGGTGTAGCGGATCAGCGGTTCAGCCTTGAACGTCAGGGCAATGCTCAAGCCCAGCAACACGATGATCGGGATGCATTCGAACCGACGCAGCAGGGGCGAGGGCCGTTCTTCAGGCGTCCAGAAGCGCTGCACGCCCAGGCGCGAGAAGGCAATCAGTGACGCCAGCCCGGAAAGAATCAGCAACGCCAGCAACCCCCACGCGGCGTTCGACACCGGGGCATCGGTGCCCTGGCCCAGACCCAGCGGGTTGAGCAGGGCGGTGAGCAGGCCCAGTTTGCCGATGAACCCGGACAGCGGCGGCATGCCGATGATCAGCAGGGCGCAGGCAATGAAACTCAGGCCGAGGAATGCCATGGTCCAGGGAATCACCTGACCGACCACGGCTTTCTGTTCGTCGTCGAGGTTGATGCCTTTGGGCGGTTGCAGGGATTCCAGTGGCCGCGCAATCAGGTCGCCGTCGTCCTCCAGCGGCATTTCATTGGCCGAACGCGAGCGCTCGATCAATTCCGCCAGCAGGAACAACGCGCTCAGCGCCAGGGTCGAGCTGACCAGGTAGAACAGCGCGGCGGCAATCAGGTTCGGCTGGGCAAATCCGATGGCCGACAGCAGGATGCCCGCCGACACCAGGATGCTCAGGCTGGCCATGCGCTCCAGGCGCTGCGCGGCGATGATCGCCACGGCGGCGCAGGCGATGCTCGCCAGGCCGCCGTAGATCAGCCAGTCGCCGCCAAAGTACGCCGACGCGCCGGCCTGGCCGGAAAACAGCAACGTCCACAGGCGTAGCAGGGTATAGACGCCGACTTTGGTCATGATCGCGAACATCGCGGCCACCGGCGCGCTGGCGGCGGAATAGGCCGGCACCAGCCAGAAATTCAGCGGCCACATGCCAGCCTTGGCCAGGAACGCCACGGCCAGGATCGCTGCGCCCGCGTGCAGCAGGCCGCGATCGGCTTCTTCCACCAGCGGAATCTTCAGTGCCAGGTCGGCCATGTTCAGGGTGCCGGTGACGCCGTAGATCAGCGCCGCGCCAATCAGGAACAGCGACGAGGCCAGCAGGTTGATCGAGATGTAATGCAGCCCCGAGGACACCCGCGCCCGACCAGAACCGTGAAGCAACAGGCCATACGACGCGGCCAGCAGCACCTCGAAAAACACGAACAGGTTGAACAGGTCCGCGGTCAGGAACGCGCCATACAGGCCCATCAACTGGATCTGGAACAGCGCATGGAAACTCGAGCCGGCACGGTCCCAGCGGGCCAGGGCGAACACCAGGGCGCTGACGCCGATGATCCCGGTCAGCACCAGCATCAGCGCCGACAAGCGATCGACCACCAGCACGATGCCGAACGGCGCTTGCCAGTTGCCCGGCAGGTACACACCGATGGAACCGGGCACGCCAGTGGTTTGCGTCCATTGCAGCAGCACCAGGGAAATGCCCAGGCCGAGCAGGCTGGAGAACAGATTGATTTTGGCCTTCAGCGGCCGGTGTTTCTCACCCAGCATCAGCATGATCGCGGCGGTCAGCAGCGGCAGCAGGATCGGTGCGGCGATCAGGTGCGTCATCACATTCATTCTTTAGGCTCCCGGCCATCCACATGGTCGGTGCCGGTCAGGCCACGCGATGCCAGCAGCACCACGAGAAACAGCGCGGTCATGGCGAAGCTGATGACGATGGCGGTCAGCACCAGTGCCTGCGGCAGCGGGTCGGTGTAGTGCAACAGATCCTGGGGCACGCCGTCCTTGATGATCGGCTCCTTGCCGATGAACAGGCTGCCCATGCTGAAGATGAACAGGTTGACCCCGTACGACAGCAGGCACAGGCCCATGACCACCTGGAACGTCCGTGGTCGCAGGATCAGCCAGACGCCGGACGCGGCCAGGACGCCGATGGCGATTGCGATGACTTCTTCCATCAGACGGCTCCTTTCGTGGCGACGGATTTGGGCAGGGCTGCGGTTTTGTGAGCGCGAACCGATTGGTGGGCGAGGGCGGTGAGGATCAACAGGGTCGAGCCGACCACCACCGAGTACACGCCGATGTCGAAGAACAACGCGCTGGCCAGGTGCAGGTCGCCCAGCAGCGGCAGTTCGAAGTGCCAGGTGTGGGTGGTCAGGAACGGATAACCGACCGCCGTCGCACCCAGGCCGGTGACCGTGGCGAACAGCAGGCCCGTGCCCATCCAGCGCAGGGGTCGCAGGCTCATTTGCGCCTCGACCCACTGCGTGCCGGCCACCATGTATTGCAGGATGAACGCCACCGACATCACCAGCCCGGCGACAAAACCGCCGCCCGGCTGGTTGTGGCCGCGCATGAACAGGTAGATCGACACCACGAATGCAATCGGCAGCAGCAGACGCACCAGCACCGCCGGCACCATCATGAAACCGAGCGCGGTGTCGCTGGCCTGGCGCGGGTTGACCAGGTCGGTGGCGACGTCGGGCGCCAGCAGGCGTTGCTGGGCCGGCAGTTGCAGGCTTTCCTTGGGAGGGCGGAAGCGGCGCAGCAGGGCGAATACGGTCAGCGCCACGGCCACCAGCACGGTGATTTCGCCCAGGGTGTCGAAGCCCCGGAAGTCCACCAGCATCACGTTGACCACATTGCTGCCGCCGCCCTCGGGCAAGGCGCGGCTCAAGTAGAACGAGGAAATGTCGTTAGGCGTCTGGCGCGTCAGCATGGCGTAGGACAGCAGCGCCATACCCCCACCCACGGCAATCGATAGCAGCAAGTCGCGCAGGCGACGGATGCGCGCCTTGCGCAGGCTGCTCGGCAGCGGCGAAACCTCTTCGATCCGCCGTGGCAGCCAGCGCAGGCCCAGGAGGATCAGCACCGTGGTCACCACTTCGACCACCAGTTGCGTCAGCGCCAGGTCCGGCGCCGAGAACCAGACGAAAGTGATGCAGGTCATCAGGCCGCACACGCTGACCATGGTCAGGGCTGCGAGGCGGTGATACTTGGCCTGCCACGCCGCGCCGAGGGCGCAGGCGATTGCCAGCAACCACAGGGTCACGAACACGATCGAGCCCGGAATCTTCGGTCGGTCGCCCCAGCTCAGCTGGCTGTGCAGCATCGGGATCAGCCCGGCCAGCACGGCGGCGAGCACCATCAGGAACAACTGGCTTTGCAGGCGCTTGGTGCTGATGCGCCGCTCGAGGCGACGGGCCAGGCGCATCATGATCACCAGGCTGCGCTCGAACAGGCGCTTGCCATTGAACAGGCCAATGATCGGCGGGTACTTGAAGCGTCCGCGCTTGAGCTGATTGCGCAGCAGCAGGTACAGCACGATGCCGCCGGACATGGCGATCAGGCTCATGATCATCGGCGCATTCCAGCCGTGCCAGATCGCCAGGCTGTACTCGGGCAGGGTGCCGCCGACGACGGGCACGGCGGCGGCCGCCAGCAACGGGCCGACCACTTGCGCGGGGAAAATGCCCACGATCAGACAGGCAAACACCAGCAACTCCACCGGCGCACGCATCCAGCGCGGCGGCTCGTGGGGCACATGCGGCAGGTCGGTGGCGGTCGGACCGAAGAACACATCAACGGTGAAGCGCAGTGCATAGGCGACGCTGAAAGTGCCGGCAATGGTCGCGACGATTGGCAGGGTGATCTCGACCCAGGCGGTCGCGTTGATGAACACCGTTTCGGCGAAGAACATTTCTTTCGACAGGAAGCCGTTGAGCAACGGCACGCCCGCCATCGAAGCGCTGGCGACCATGGCCAGGGTTGCCGTGAACGGGATCAGCTTGATCAGGCCGCTGAGCTTGCGGATGTCGCGGGTGCCGCTTTCGTGGTCGATGATGCCGGCGGCCATGAACAGCGAGGCCTTGAACGTGGCGTGGTTGAATATGTGGAACACCGCGGCCACGGCCGCCAGCGGGCTGTTCAGGCCGAGCAGCAGGGTGATCAGGCCCAGGTGACTGATGGTCGAGTAGGCCAGCAGGCCCTTGAGGTCGTTCTGGAACATCGCGCAGTACGCGCCGAGCAACAGGGTGCAGGCGCCGGCGCCGCTGACGATGTAGAACCATTCTTCACTGCCGGACAACGATGGCCACAGCCGCGCCAGGAGAAATACCCCGGCCTTGACCATGGTCGCCGAGTGCAGATAGGCCGAGACGGGAGTCGGTGCCGCCATCGCGTGGGGCAGCCAGAAATGGAAGGGGAATTGCGCGCTCTTGCTCAGGGCGCCAATCAGGATCAGGGGTAGCAGGATAGGGTAGAGGGCATGTGCGCGAATCAGATCGCCGGCGGCCAGGACCTTGTCCAGGTCATAGCTGCCCACCACATGGCCGAGCAGCATGACCCCCGCCAGCAGGCACAATCCGCCCGCACCGGTGACCATCAGCGCCATGTAGGCGCCGCGTCGGGCGTCGGCGCGGTGGTGCCAGTAACCGATCAACAGGAACGAGAAGAGGCTGGTCAGTTCCCAGAAAAACACGATCTGGATCAGGTTGCCGGAAATCACCAGGCCGAGCATGGCGCCCATGAACGCCAGGAAAAACGCGAAGAAACGTGGCACCGGGTCGTCGGGCGACATGTAGTAGCGGGCGTACAGCGATACCAGGGTGCCGATGCCCAGCACCAGTACCGAAAACAGCCAGGCGAACCCGTCCATGCGCAGGACGAAGTTCAAGCCGAGGCTGGGCAACCAGAAGAATTCCTCGCGAATGACTCCGCCATCGGCGATCTGCGGGTAGAGGAGCGCGACCTGGATTGTGCCGATGAGGGCAACCAGGCCTGCCAGCAACGATTCGCTGTTGCGCGCGTTGTGCGGCAGGACGGCTGCCAGACAACTGCCGACGAAGGGCAGAAGCAGTAGAACTATCAGGGACATAGGCTTCTAATCTGCGGAGATTTGTGAAGCATCATACGTGCCAGTTCCCGGATCACCAAACGGCAAGCTGTGGCAGAATCCTACAAGGTAGTCGGAAAAAGCCGGTCTGACATTGTTTCGGAAGGCGTGTCAGGGGTGGCGGGCCCCATCGCTGGATTGGGATTCCCTGTGGGAGCGAGCCTGCTCGCGATAGCGGTCGGCCAGCCACCGCAGAGGTTTCGGTTCACCCTTGGGTCTCGCGCTCCAACGCCTGCGCCGGCACCGCACCCTTACCCCTGGTCTTCAACTCGCTGACGATCACCGCCGCGACAATCAACCCCGCACCCAGTAGCGCAATGGCCGGCAAGCGTTCCCCGGCAATGCGCCCGACGATCCCGGCCCACACCGGCTCACCGGCATAAATCAAGGTGGCCCGTGTCGGCGAAACACTCTTCTGCGCCCAGTTCATCGCCACCTGGATCGCCGCACTCGCAGCGCCCAGGCCCAGGGCGGTGCACAACAGGAACCAGGAGAAGTCGGGAATGGCTTCATTCGTCGGCACCACCATCAGGAAGGCCAGCACCGAGGTGGTCGCCAGTTGCACCACGGTCACCCGGCGCACATCGACCTGGCCGGCGTAGGTGCTGATCAGGATGATCTCCGCGGCAATCGCGATGGCGCTGATCAGGGTGGCGATTTCACCCGGGCTGAAATGGAACGACGCACCGGCCGGCCCCGACAGCAGCATCAGCCCGGTAAACGCCAGCATGATGCCGATGCTTGGCATCAACCCCGGACGGCGGCCCAGCGCCAGCCATTGCAGCAGGGGCACGAAAGGCACATACAGGGCGGTAATGAACGCTGACTGGCTGCTGGGAATGGTCTGCAAACCCACGGTCTGCAAGCCGTAGCCGAGCATGATCGCCACGCCGATGAAGGCTCCCGCCCTGAGTTCGAACAGGGTCAGGTCACGCAGGTGTCGCCAGGAAAACAGCGAGACGATCATCGCCGCCGCCGCAAAGCGCAGGCCGACGAAGAACATCGGGCCGCTCACCGTCATGGCGTGCTGCACCAGCAGGAAGGTGCCGCCCCAGACCATGGTGATCAGCACCAGCACGCATTCGGCCTTGCTGAACCGTGGAATACGAGGAGAAGCCGGGGAGGTGTTCAACGACGTCATGATCTTGCACGCTACCTGAGGGCGACGCACAATGCGCCGAATGCTGGGCAGTATACTGCTCAGTCCCCTCAAGTGAGCAATATAGTGCACAAAGATTCCATGCAGCGTGCTTCGGTCCTCCAGCACGTCAGTCTGAACGTCCGGCGTCTGCGCCATGCCGCCGACATGAGCCAGACCGCGCTGGCGGAAAAGTCCGGGGTCAGCCGCCGCATGCTGGTGGCCATCGAGGCCGGCGAGAAAAACGTCAGCCTGACCACCCTCGACCGTGTGGCCGAAGCGCTGGAGGTGGCGTTCAGCGACCTGATCCAGGCGCCGGATGCTCGCGACCCCAGCCGGATCAACGAAGTGGCCTGGGCCGGGACCGTCCCCGGCAGCAAGGCGGTATTGCTTTCCAAGGCTTCGGCGACCCGCGAGGTGGAGCAGTGGGAGTGGTGCCTGCAACCGGGGGAAATCTACCCGTCGCAACCGGACGCCGATGGCTGGAGCGAGCAGATCTATGTCTTCGAAGGCTGCCTCACCCTGATGCTGGGCGACACCCCGCACCGGATCGCCGCCGGCGAGTTCTACATGTTTGCCAGCAATCAGCCGCACGCCTATCGCAACGAAGGCGACGTGCCGGCGCGGTTCGTGAGAAACGTGGTGATCTAACTGTTGGCTGGCCAACATTGAATGGACACTTTGCTGGTTTGCTACGACGGTTTTTTCTCGGGTTTATGCTTTAAGTCATTGAAATAAAACACATATAAATTCAGGCATGACTCCTGCAATCGTTCTAGTGCATTCACCGGAACCTGGAGTCGGCCCATGACAGCCTCTGCCCAACCCCCTCGCACCGCCCATGTGATTCGCTCGGATGCCGAGGCGATTGCCGTCGCGCACAAGCTTGCCGCGCGCTTCGCCGTCGAAGCCAGCGAGCGTGATCGCGAACGGCGTCTGCCGGTCGCCGAACTCGACGAGTTTTCCGCCAGCGGCCTCTGGGGCATTACCGTGCCCAAGGCCTACGGGGGCGCCGGCGTGTCTTATGTGACGGTCGCCGAAGTGATCAAGATCATCTCCGCCGCCGACTCATCCCTGGGCCAGATCCCGCAGAACCACCTCGGCGTGCTCGATATTCTGCTGCAGACCGCCAGTGAAGAGCAGAAGCGCTACTACTTCGCCAAGGTGCTGCAGGGTTACCGTTTCGGCAACGCCTTCTCGGAGTCGAAAAGCAAAAACGCCGGGGCCTTCGAGACCCGCATTCGTTTCGACGGTGACACCGCGCAGATCGACGGCGAGAAGTTCTACTGCACCGGTGCCCTGTTCGCGCACATCGTTCCGGCGGTGGCGGTCAACGAACAGAACCAGGCGTTCATCGCATTCATCGAACGTGACAACCCGGGGCTGAGCGTGATCGACAGCTGGGACGGTTTCGGCCAACGCACCACCGCCAGCGGCGGCGTCACCTTGAACGCGGTGAAGGTGCCGCTCAGCGCGGTGATCCCGGCCCACAGGGCCTTCGATGAACCGACTGCGGACGGTCCGATCTCGCAAATCATCCAGGCCGCAGTCGACACCGGCATCGCTGTCGGCGCGCTGGAAGACACCAAGCGCTATGCCCGTGAGTCCCGCCCTTGGATCGACAGCGGGCATGACCATGGCTGGCAGGACCCGTTCAGCATCGCCGCGATTGGCGATCTGGAATGGCGTGTCCACGGCACCGAAGCGATCCTGCGCAAGGCCGGCCAGGCCATCGATGCCGCGCTGCTCGACGCCAATGAAGACACGGTGGCCCACGCATCGGTGGTGGTCGCCCAGGCCAAGGTCCTGTCTGCGGAAATCGCCTTGCTCGCCAGCAGCAAACTGTTCGAACTGGCCGGCACCCGCTCGGTGCTGGGCAAGTACAACCTCGACCGTCACTGGCGCAATGCCCGGACTCACACCCTGCACGATCCGGCGCGCTGGAAATACCACTTGATCGGCAACCACCTGCTCAACGGCGTGAAGCCTGCGCGCCACGCCTGGAACTGAGGAGCCTCGCCATGAATGCCTTGACCCAACCTGTCGCTGTCGTGCAATCGCTGGCCGGCAGTCAGCATGACCTGCACCACGCCCGCAACCTGCTGGAAACGACCCTGGCGTTTGTCCGTCAACAGCCCAACATCACGAAAGATCCCTATGTGATCAGCCGTTTTGGTGACGTGAAGATCCGCATTGAAGTGGCCGCTGCGCTGCTCGAACGTGCCGAGGGTTTGCTCGACCGCCATGAGGAGGCCACCGAAATCAGCGTGGCCGTTGCCGAGTCCGACCTGGCCAGCGCCGAAGCCCTGGCCACGGCGAGCAACGCCGAATTCGAACTGACCGGACGCCGCACGGCCTTGCCCGGTTCACTGCACGATCCGTTGCGCTGGAAGCTGCACCTGATCGGCAACTTCCGTCTCAACGGCATTCATCCCCCCAGTGTCCACCCGTCTGCAAAGGAAGCCGTTTAATGGCCCGCGAAATTCGTCTCAACGCTTTCGACATGAACTGCGTCGGTCATCAGTCACCCGGTTTGTGGGCGCACCCACGGGATCGCTCGTGGCAGTACAAGGACCTGGAGTACTGGACCGACCTGGCGAAAATCCTCGAGCGCGGCAAGTTCGACGGTCTGTTCATCGCCGACGTGCTGGGCATTTATGACGTCTACAACGGCAACGGTGACGCAGCGATCCGCCAGGCGGCCCAGGTGCCGGTCAACGATCCGCTGCAACTGATCCCGCCGATGGCGTTGGTTACCGAGCACTTGGGCTTTGGCCTGACCGCCTCGCTGTCGTTCGAGCACCCGTATCCGTTTGCCCGCCGTCTCTCGACCCTCGATCACCTGACCAAGGGCCGTGCCGGCTGGAACATCGTCACTTCATACCTGGAAAGCGGCGCGAAGAACCTCGGCCAGAAAGCCCAGACCGAGCACGATGCGCGTTACGACTATGCCGAGGAGTACCTGGAGGTTTGCTACAAACTCTGGGAGGGCAGCTGGGAGGAGGGCGCGATCCTGCGCGATCGCGAGCGCCGGATTTTCAGTGACCCGAGCAAGATCCATGAAATCCGCCACGTCGGCAAACACTTCCAGGTGCCGGGCATTCACCTTTGTGAACCCTCGCCGCAGCGCACGCCGGTGCTGTACCAGGCCGGTGCCTCCAGTCGTGGCAAGCAGTTCGCGGCCGAGCACGCCGAGTGTGTGTTTGTCGCGGCGCCGTCGAAAGTGCTGCTGAAGAAGACCGTGGCCGACATCCGCCGCCGCGCCGCCGAGGCCGGGCGCGATCCGTCGAAGATCCTGATTTTCAACTTGCAGACGGTGATCCTGGGCGAAACCGATGCCAAGGCCAAGGCCAAGTTCGAGGAATACAAAAGTTGGGTCAGCTACGAAGGCGCCATGGCCCTGATTTCCGGCTGGACCGGCATCGACTTCAGCCAGTTCAAGCCCGATGAACCGCTCAAGCACGTGCACACCAACGCCATTCAATCGGCGGTGGAAGCGTTCTCCACGGCGGACCCGAACAAAGTCTGGACGCCCCACGAACTGGCCGACTGGGTCGGCATCGGCGGGTTCGGCCCGCTGTTCGTCGGCAGTCCGGAAACCGTTGCCGACCTGCTGCAGGAATGGGTCGAAGAGACCGATGTGGACGGCTTCAACCTGGCGTATGCCCTGACCCACGAAACCTTTATCGATGCCGTGGAGTTGCTGGTGCCGGAGTTGCAGAAGCGCGGGGTGTACAAGACCGAATACGCACCGGGCACCTTGCGCGAGAAGTTGTTCGGCGAGGGCCCACGGTTGGTACAGGGGCATCCCGGGGCGGGGTATCGGGGCCTGGTGGGGTTACGCCAGCAGGAGAGGAAAGTGGTGTCTGCCTGACCGCCATCGCGATCAGGTTCACTCCCACCCGTGACTGTGTTTGACAGATTTCAGCCCAGCGGACCACCGCACGCTTTTTGCCCATGAACAGGAGGTCATCCATGAGCGTGCACGAACTCAAGCGACCGCCGATTGCCGATACCGCGCAATGGCGGGTCAGTGTGCCCAAGGCGCTGGAGCAGTTGCGGCATTGGGCGCAGGTCAGCCCGTTGCAGCCGGCGTTGCGTCACAAGCGCCATGGTCAGTGGTATGCCTGGCGCTGGATCGATGTGTTGCGCGACGTCGAGCGCCTGGCCGATGGTTTGCGCCAGCAGGGGTTCAGCGAGCAATCGCGACTGGCCGTCAGCGGCGCCTTCGAACCCAACCTGTTGCTGCTGGCCCTGGCCGCGCACCAGGCCGGCGGTGAAGTGCTGGCGGTGGCCGACGATCTCGACGCCCAGGCCCTGCACCCCATCCTTTGGCACAGCCAGCCGACCCACGCTTTCGTCCCGCGCCGGCAGACACGGCAGTTGTGGCTCAATCATGGCCAGTCGCTGCTCGACTTCGCCCGCTTGCTCGGCCCGGGCGAACCGCCGCAGCGCCTGCGGCTGGGCCGCCCGGACGCGCAGTGGTGGAGCGAGGAAGGCACGCAATGGCAGGGTGGCCTCACCGTGCTGCTGGAGCAATGGTTGGGCAGCGGGCAATCCCTGGCCTTTCCGGAAAGCCCCGGCAGTGCCAGTCGCGACCGTCGCGAAGTGGCCCCCTCGGGGCTGCTGCTGTCAGCCGGGCGCCTGCAACGGCTGGCGCAGGAGATCGACAGTCGCCTCGCCGCGCCCGGGACCTGGCGTCGGCGTCTGTGCGACTGGGCCATCGCCCATCCGGAAAAAGGCCTGCAACGCCTGATCAAGCAGCGCGTCCGGCGCCTGCTCGGTTTCCAGAACCTGCACGACATCTGGCAAGCCCCACGCACGCCGCCGGTCAATGTCGACCGACTCAACGAATTCAAACGGGACATCGCATGAGCTCGACCGATTTCATTCTGCAAGTCAGCGACATCTCCCTGTCCTTCAAAGGCGTCAAAGCCATCAACCAGCTGTCCTTCGACGTGCGTCGTGGCGAGATCTGCGCGCTGATCGGGCCGAACGGCGCGGGCAAGAGTTCGCTGCTCAATGTGTTGAACGGCGTGTACCGATTCGATGCCGGCTCGATCGTCTTCGAGCAGCAGTCGTTGCGCCGTATCGACCCGTTGAGCGCCGCCCGCCGGGGCATTGGTCGGACGTTCCAGAACAACGCGCTGTTCAAGAAGATGAGCGTGATCGACAACCTGCTGACCGGTCTGTCGCGGCATCTGCGCAGCGGCTTCCTCGAACAGGCCCTGAACCTGCCGCGCGCCCGTCGCGAGGCCGCGGATTTCCGCCAGCAGGCCCAGGGCATTCTCGAATTCCTCGAGCTGCAAGCCTACCGCGATGTGCCGGTGGGCAATCTGTCCTACGGCCTGCAAAAACGCGTGGAGCTGGGCCGCGCCCTGATCGCCGGCCCGCGCCTGTTGCTGCTGGATGAGCCGATGGCCGGGATGAACGCCGAAGAGAAGCAGGACATGGCCCGCTTCATCGCCGACATCAACCGCGAGCTCGGCACCACGGTGGTGTTGATCGAGCACGACATGAGTGTCGTGATGGGGCTGTCCGACCACGTGGTCGTGCTGGATTACGGGCGCAAGGTCGGCGACGGCACGCCCGCAGAAGTGCAGGCCAACCCTGAGGTAATCGCCGCGTATCTGGGAGTGGTGCACTGATGACGTTCTTCTTCGAAACCCTGCTCGGCGGTTTGCTCGCCGGGACCATGTACTCGCTGGTCGCCATCGGCTTCGTGCTGATCTACAAGGCCAGCGGCGTGTTCAATTTTGCCCAGGGCGCGATGTTGCTGTTCGCCGCGCTAACCTTCGTCAGCCTGCACGATCAGGGCGTGCCCTTCATTCTGGCGCTGCTGCTGACGGTGCTGGTGATGATCGTCGGCGCCTTGTTGATCGAGCGGCTGGTGCTGCGGCCGCTGGTCAATCGGTCGCAGATCACCCTGTTCATGGCCACGCTCGGTCTGTCGTTCATCATCGAAGGGCTGGCCCAGGGCCTGATGGGCTCGCAAGTGCGGGCGCTGGACCTGGGCATCGACGACGTGCCGGTGTTCATCGGCGCGATGATGGTCAGCCAGTTCGACCTGATCGCCGCCGCAGCCGCCATCGTTCTGGTGACGGTGCTGGCACTGCTGTTCAACAAGACCCGCATTGGCGTGTCGTTGCGGGCGGTGGCGGACGACACCACGGCGGCGTTGTCGATCGGCATCAACCTCAACCGCATCTGGCAGATCGTCTGGGCGGTGGCCGGGATCGTCGGCCTGGTCGCGGGCCTGCTCTGGGGGGCGCGCCAGGGCGTGCAGTTTTCCCTGTCGCTGGTGGTACTCAAGGCCCTGCCAGTGTTGATCATCGGCGGCTTCACCTCGATTGGCGGGGCGATTGTCGGCGGGTTGATCGTCGGCGCGGCGGAGAACCTCGCCGAGGTGTACGTCGGCCCGTTGATCGGTGGCGGCATCACCCCGTGGTTCGCCTACGTCCTGGCCCTGGCCTTCCTGTACATCCGTCCCGCCGGCCTGTTCGGCGAGCGCGCCATCGAGCGAGTCTGAAACCATGTCGATCTCCCTTACCCGTGAAACCGCGCCGACCTTGCTGGTGCAGCGCCGCGTTCCATTCGCACTGATCGCGCTGTTGCTGATGGCCTACGTGGTCGTGCCACTGACCGGCAACGATTATTGGCTGAACGCCATCCTGATCCCGTTTCTGGTGCTGTCCCTGGCCGGCCTCGGCCTCAATCTGCTCACCGGCTACACCGGCCAGACTTCGGTCGGCGCGGCCGGGTTCATGGCGGTCGGCGCGTTCGCCACCTATGGCTTTCTGTTGCGCTTGCCGGAGCTCGGGCTGCCGCTGGCGTTGCTCGGCGGCGGGCTGATCAGCGCCGTGGTGGGCTACGTCTTCGGTCTGCCGAGCTCGCGGATCAAAGGCTTTTACCTGATGGTCACCACGCTGGCGGCGCAGTTTTTCCTGGAGTGGCTGTTCGTCAAGTTTCCCTGGTTTTACAACTACGGTTCGTCCGGGACCATTTCTGCGCCGAAACTGGCGCTGTTCGGTCATGACCTGAGCACGCCGCTGGGCCGGTATCTGCTGACCCTGAGCACCGTGCTGTTGTTGACCTGGGTGGCGCTGAACCTGGTGAAAAGCCAGGTCGGTCGCAACTGGATGGCGATCCGCGACATGGACACCGCCGCTGCCGTGATCGGCATTCCGGTGGTGCGCTACAAGCACCTGGCGTTCGCGGTCAGCTCGTTCTACCTGGGCATCGCCGGGGCACTGTGGGCCTTCGCCTACCTGGGCACGGCCAGTGCCAGCAGTTTCGACATCAATCGTTCGTTCCAGATCCTGTTCATCATCATTATCGGTGGCATGGGCAGCATCGCCGGCAACTTCGTCGGCGCCGCGTTCATCAGCCTGCTGCCGATCCTGCTCAGCCACGCCGGCCAGGCCTTTTTCGGCGGTGCGGTGGATGCCGGGCAATTGCAGAACCTGCAAAAAATCATCTTCGGCGCGCTGATCATCCTGTTCCTGATCAAGGAGCCGGAAGGCCTGATCCGCCTGCTGGGCAATCTTCGCGAACGGCTGGGCCACTGGCCGCTGCGCTTCTGAATCCATTCCACTCCCTCCCACTATTAGAGAGACACCATGCGTGCAACCTTGAAACGTTCCTTGCTCGGCGCAGCCCTGACGCTGGCGGTTTTCAGCAGTGCGGTGCCGGTGGTCCAGGCTTCGCCGGACCAGCAGTTCTTCCCGTTGGCCACCTACCGCGTGGGCGCCTATGCCTCAAGCGGCGTGCAGGTGTGGGCGGGGATGATCGATTACCTGAACTACATCAACGAGGTGGAGGGCGGCATCAACGGCGTGAAGCTGGTCTGGCAGGAATGCGAGACCGAGTGGACGGCGGAGAAGGGCATCGAGTGCTATGAGCGCTTCAAGAAAGGCCTGGATGGCGCGCCGGTGGCGGTCTACCAACCCAACGGCGCACCGGCGGCCTATGCCCTGAGCGAGCGCGCGGAGGTCGACAAGATCCCGTTGATCACCCTCGGCTATGGCCGCACCGAGGCCACCGACGGCACGGTGTTTCCCTACAACTTCCCGGTGATGCTGACCTTCTACAGCGAGGCGTCGAGCCTGATCAACTACATCGCCCAGCGCGAGGGTGGTTTCGACAAGCTCAAGGGCAAGAAGATCGCCACGGTCTACCACGACTCGGCCTACGGTCGTGAAACCCTCGGCCCGCTGAAGCTGCTGGCGGAAAAATACGGTTTCGAGAACATCCAGATTCCGGTGGCCGATCCGGGCAACGAACAGTCGGCGCAATGGCGGCAGATTCGCCAGGTCAACCCGGACTGGGTGTTCCTGCGCACCTGGGGCGTGTCGACGCCGGTGGCGGTCAAGACCGCAGCGCGTTTCGGCTTCCCGGTGGACCATATCGTCGGCGACATCTGGGCCAGCTCCAGCGAAGACGTGTTGCCGGCCGGTGCCGCCGCCAAGGGGTATCTGGCGCTCACGCCATACCCGGCCGGGACCGATTTCGAGATCCACAAACGCCTCAGGCAGTCCATCCTCGACAAGGGCAAGAGCGACCTCAAGGACCTGAAGAACTTCGGCAGCGTCTACTACAACTCCGGGCTGGTGAACGCGGCGGTGGCGGTGGAAGCGATCCGTACCGCCCAGGGCAAGTTCGGCAAGCGACCGCTCAATGGTGAAGAAGGGCGCTGGGGCCTGGAGCACCTGAACATCGACGACGCCCGCCTCAAGGACATGGGTTACTTCGGCCTGATGCAGAACCTCAAGTTGTCGTGCAAGGACCACGAAGGTGGCGGTTCGGCGCGGGTTCAGCAGTGGGATGGCGCCAACTGGACGCTGATCAGCGACTGGATCGCCGCCGATCGTGCCCTGCTGCGGCCGTTGATCGATGAAAAATCCGCCGCGTTCGCCAAGGAAAAAGGCCTGACGCCACGCACCTGCAACGGAGACGAATAACCCATGGGCCAGACTGCCAGCGACCTTGCCGCCGACGAGCTGCTGCACGTCGACGATATCGAAGTGATCTACGACGGCGCGATCCTGGCCGTGGCCGGCGTGTCGCTGACGGTGCCCAAGGGCGGCATCGTCGCCCTGCTGGGGGCCAACGGCGCGGGAAAAAGCACCACGCTCAAGGCCATTTCCGGCCTGGTACGGGCCGAGCGGGCGCAGGTCAGTCGCGGAACCATCCGGTTTCTCGGCCAGGACACGGCGGCTGTCGACCCCAGTGCGCGGGTGCGCCAGGGCATGGTGCATGTGCTCGAAGGCCGGCACGTGTTCCCCCAACTGACGGTCGAAGACAACCTGCGCAGCGGCGGTTTCGTGCGTGGCTTGAGCCGTCAGGACCTGGCCCGCGACCTGGAGCGCATCTACGCCTGGTTCCCGCGCCTGAAGACCAAGCGCAAGACCCAGGCCGGGCTGACCTCCGGCGGCGAGCAGCAGATGGTCGCCATCGGTCGGGCGCTGATGACGCGTCCTACTTTGGTACTGCTCGATGAACCCTCCATGGGTTTGGCGCCTATCATCGTCCAGGAGATCTTCGAGATCGTCGCCCAGCTCAATCGTGAGGCGCAGGTGAGCTTCCTGATTGCCGAGCAAAACATTAACGTGGCACTCAAGTACGCGTCGCAGGCCTACGTGCTCGACACCGGCCGGGTGGTGCTGTCCGGCAGCAGCGAGGCGTTGCTGGCGCGGGGCGACCTGCATGACTTTTACCTGGGTAAACACTGATCATAGAGAGCGCCATGACTGAAATCCCACGCGGACAGGCGACAGACGTCATCCGCCACGCAGACATTCTGATCATCGGCGGCGGCCTCAGCGGCGCGATGCTCGCGGCGCAGTTGCTGCGCCTGCCCGGCAAGCGCTCGCTGTTGGTGATCGAGCCCCGACCCGAACTCGGTCGTGGCGAGGCCTACAGCGCGGTCGAACTGGGCCACACCCTGAACGGCAACGCGGCCCGCATGAGCGTCGACCCGGACAATGCCGACGACCTGACCCAATGGCTGACCGACTACATTGCCGCCGGCGGCTGGCCGGAGTCCGACGAACAGCACGTACCGGTCAGCGAACTGTTTCCGCCCCGCGGGATCTTCGGCCTGTACGTGCAGCAGCGCCTGGCCGAGGCGCAGGCGGTGGGGGCCTTGCAGGGCTCGACCGTCGAGCATGTGCGGGCCGAAGTGGTGGACCTGGAGTCTTTGGATGACGCGGTGCGCCTGCACCTGAGTGATGGCCAGCGATTGCAGGGCGCGTATGCGGTGCTGGCGACGGGCATGTTCCCCGCTGCGCGTACACCGCAGACCGAGTCCAGCGGCTTGAACGCCGCGGCGCTCGATCCCTGGGACGTGGCGGCAATGCGTCAGCTGGACCCGCAAGCCACGGTGCTGATCATCGGCTCCGGGCTGACCATGGTCGATGCCGTGGTGTCGCTGGAGCAGGCCGGTCATCGCGGGCCGATCGAGGTGTTTTCCCGGCACGGCCTGTTGCCGCACGTGCGCCGGCAACCGCCGGCCTGGGTGGATTTTCTTGCCCAGGACCACAGCCTTCGCACACCGCGCCAACTGCTGCGCGAACTGCGCCGGCAGTGTCGGCAGGCGATCGCCCAGGGCATCGACTGGCAGGCGCCGCTCGACACCGTGCGGGTGCACATCGGCCGTTTATGGCACCAGGCGACGGACGTGCAGCGTCGGCAGTTCGTGCGACACGTGCGGCCGTGGTGGGAAAGCCATCACCATCGCTCGCCGCCGTTGAGTGCCGAGCTGGTGGCGCGCCTGCATGGTGAAGGGCGGCTGCGCATTCAGGCCGCGTCGTTCAAGGGATTGGAGCCGGCTTCGGGGTCGGACGTCGGCATTCGCATTCGTCGCCGTGGCGAGGCTGAAACGGAGGTCGTGCGTGGCGCGGCGTTGATCAATTCCAGCGGTATCGAATACGACTGGCGGCGGGTGGCGCGGGCGCTGCCCCGGCAGTTGCTGGCACGCGGGCTGATAACTCCCGGGCCGCTGGCGTTGGGGATTGCGGCGGCGGTGGACGGCGCGGTACACGATGCCAATGGCCAGGTCGCCCGTCGGCTGTTCGCCATGGGCCCGCCATTGCGTGGGATGTGGTGGGAGAGTACGGCGGTAACGGATGTGGCGCTTCAGGCCAAGGCGCTGGCGGCTCGCCTGGCCGGCCGGCCTTGAACGGAAAACCCCGCAGGGATCGACTCGCTGCGGGGTTTTCTTTCAAGCGACATACGCCGGTGACTCAGTAGCGCTGATACTTCGAACCGAACTCGGGACGGTTTTCAGCCACGTACAGCTTGCTTGCCTGGCTGTCTTTCGAATCGACTTTCACGGTGTTCACGTTCAACGTGGCCGGTTGGCTGACTTCAGCTGCCGCGACGACTTGCGAAGTGGCGTGGGGCGCCGCGATGGCGGAAGTCGCGCCGAGAACCGAAAGGGCGAAACCAAGACCGATAATGCTTTTCATGATGTTGCTCCAGAAGGGTGGGGAGAAGATGTGTCCACTCTAGTGCTGGAGCTTTTCGATGTGAAAACACCCTGAGGCATAGTCGTTATCGAAGACAATGATTCGGCACCTGACCGGTGACTGATCTGTAGGAGCGAGCTTGCTCGCGAAGAACATCAACGATAACGCCGGCTAATGGATGCTCGCCGTGTCTGGGCGTTCCTCGCGAGCAAACTCGCTCCTGCCGTTTCACGGATCAGGCGCCCAGCATCTCCACCGGGTAGGAAAACACATAGCCTTCATTGCGCACGGTCTTGATGTAGGTCGATTCCCGGGAATCGTCCATCAGGCGCTGGCGCAGGCGGCTGACCAGCAGGTCGATGGAGCGATCGAACAGGTCGGCGTCGCGACCCTGGGTCAGGTTCAGCAACTGGTCGCGGCTGAGCACCCGTTGCGGGTGATCGAGAAACACCCGCAACAAGCGATATTCGGCGCCGCTGAGGGCGACCATGGTGTCGTCTTCGTCCAGCAGGTGCCGGGCGGTGGTGTCCAGGCGCCAGCGACCGAAGCCGAGCATCCGCCCGCTTTCGGTGATCAACAGGTTGGGCGGCAGCATCCGGGTACGGCGCAACACGGCGTTGATTCGCGCCAGCAGTTCGCGGGCGGCGAAAGGCTTGGTCAGGTAATCGTCGGCGCCCATTTCCAGGCCGAGAATCCGGTCGGTTTCGTCGTTGCGCGCGGTGAGCATCAGGATCGGCGTGGCTTTGTGTTTGCCCGAGCGCAATTCGCGGCACAGCAACAGGCCGTCGTCACCGGGCATCATGATGTCGAGCACGATCAGGTCGACCTGATTGGCTTCCAGAAAACTGCGCATCTGCCGCCCGTCCGCCACCACCGTGGTGCGCAGGCCGTTCTTCTTCAGGTAATTGCCGACCAGCTCGCGAATCTCGCGATCATCGTCGACGATCAGGATGTGGTTCACATGCTCCATCTCTCATGCCTCTTGTTATTCGCTTGCTGCGCATCCCGGTGAGTGTATCGAAGTGTATCCAGCGCCGTCTGTGACACCTTAGCGTGTACAAAGCCCGGTTTTACGACACAGGGCAGATACCTCGGGTCGATTAAATAGATTCCCAAGGGGCGAGATGACTCGCTCCAAACCCTGAGGACACCACCATGAACTGGACCAAACTCGCTGCTGCCGGCTTTTTCGCCCTGCTTAACGTCGCTGCCGTTTCCGCTCACGCCGACACCCGGCTGGACGTAAAGAAGGTGATTTCCACGGTCGAACAGGGCGGCAGCCACTGCGGGATCGTCAACGCGCGGATGACCTACCTCGATTCCAACGGTGTGCAGAAAGTGCTCGACTACAGCAAGTTTGGCGAGTGCGCCAATCAGGGCAGCTGATGGCGCAGCTCACGCCGACACCCTCTACCGTGGGAACGAGCGGGCTTGCTCCCACGGTGCGCTGTCGGCGGGGTTAAGCCACCACGCGATAACACGGCACATACGCCGCGCCGCCCGGCAGTTTCATCCGGTGCTGGGCCACGAATGCCTTGAGCAACTGGTCCAGAGGCTGCATCACCTGCGCGTCGCCACGAATCTGATAGGGGCCGTGCTCTTCGATCAGGCGGATGCCGTTGTCCTTGACGTTGCCGGCGACGATGCCCGAGAACGCGCGGCGCAGGTTGGCCGCCAGTTCGTGCGGAGGCAGGTCGCGGCTCAGTTTCAGGTTGGCCATGTTCTCGTGGGTCGGATCGAACGGGCGCTGGAAGCCTTCGTCGATCTTCAGCAGCCAGTTGAAATGGAACGCATCGTTGCGCTCGCGACGGAACTGTTTCACCGCCTTGAGCCCGGCCGTCATCTGCCGCGCGACCTGCGCCGGGTCGTCGATGATGATTTCGTAATGTTGTTTTGCCGCGTCGCCCAGGGTGGCGCCGACGAACGCGTCCAGTTGTTCCAGGTACGGTGCGGCATGTTTTGGCCCGGTGAGGATCACCGGGAACGGCAGGCCCTGGTTGTCCGGGTGCATCAGGATGCCGAGCAGGTACAGGAACTCTTCGGCCGTGCCCGCGCCGCCGGGGAAGATGATGATGCCGTGGCCCACGCGCACGAAGGCTTCCAGGCGTTTTTCGATGTCCGGCAGGATCACCAGTTCGTTGACGATCGGGTTCGGCGCTTCGGCGGCAATGATCCCCGGCTCGGTCAGGCCGAGGTAGCGCCCGCCGTGGATACGTTGCTTGGCATGGGCGATGGTCGCGCCTTTCATCGGGCCTTTCATCACGCCGGGGCCGCAACCGGTGCAGATGTCGAGGCTGCGCAGGCCCAGTTCATGCCCGACCTTCTTGGTGTACTTGTATTCTTCGGTGTTGATCGAGTGACCACCCCAGCACACCACGATTTTCGGCTCGACACCGGGGCGCAGGGTGCGGGCGTTGCGCAGCAGGTGGAAAACGTAGTCGCTGATGCCCTGGGAGGAGCTGAGGTCGATGCGCTGGGCGTCCAGTTCATTCTCGGTGTAGACGATGTCACGCAGGGCGCTGAAGAGCATTTCCCGGGTGCTCGCAATCATTTCGCCATCCACGAAGGCATCGGCCGGGGCGTTCAGCAGTTCCAGGCGCACGCCGCGGTCCTGCTGGTGAATGCGGATTTCGAAGTCCTTGTAGGCTTCGAGGATGGTCTTGGCGTTGTCGACATGGGCGCCGGTGTTGAGGATGGCCAGGGCGCACTGGCGGAAGAGGGCGTAGGTGCTGCCGGATCCGGCTTCGCTCAGTTGATGGACTTCACGTTGGGAGAGGGTTTCAAGGCTGCCTTTCGGACTGACCGAGGCATTGATTACTTGTCGTTGGGCCATTCAAAAATCCTTAAATCGATGTCATGCGCCGGTGACGCCTGGCAGTCGAATAACTATGTATCCACACAAGAAGATGGCACGAACCGCGTTGTATCGCCACGTTGCCCTTTGACGATGAAAAGATGAAAAGGAGCCCCAGCATAGCTAAATCCTTCGCAGAGGCGATAATGCCCCGCAGACTTTTTGTCCATGCCCTCGAGGAAGCCCGTCGCGATGTTCGAAATACAGCCGCAAAACCCGGAAACCTATCGCCGCCAGACCCGCCGCAGCACGATCATCATCGCTCTGCTTTTCATCGCCCTGGCGATGGTGCTGTCGACGGCGGCGGTGGCGATATTCGGCGAACCCGGTGGCGACAACTTTCGTTTCAATGTTGGCGGTGTGTTCGTCGCCGTGCTGTTGATGGCGGCGCTGATGCGCGGCACATTCTGGAAGCAGGCCTGGATGGCTCCGGCGGTCTATGGCTGGCAGCTCAAACGCAGCCTGATGAGTGTCACCAACGTCATGCACCACGTGACGGCGGCGGTGGCCAAGGACGATCCGGGCGCCATGAAGCTGCTGCGTTTCTATCATCTGGGGCTGGAGCAGATGCACCAGCTCGACGGCAACTCCAGTGATCACAGCCAGCTGATACGCGAGATGGACCAGCACAAGGCACGGATGGAAGCGCTGGGCCTCGACACGCAGCAGACGCAGTTGAATCCGGCGTGGCTGGAAGCGCTAAAACAGCCCGCCCCGTAAGCGTTTGTCAGCACGATCAGGACCAATCGCCACTCATTACAATAAAAAGGAGCGTCATGGGCCCCCCGTCCATCGAAGAAGGAATCGAACACGCCGGTCGTGGCACGCCACCGACCACCCGGTCCGCCGTGACCAGGCTCAAGGTGCGTTCCGTGGTGATTTTGCTGGTGGCGGTGTGCCTGTCCATGAGCGCCATTGTGATCTGGGAGGCCTGGAACTCGCGCCAGTACCATCTGCGCGACAAGGAAGTGGCGATGTCCAACCTTGCGCAGACCCTGGCCTCGCAGGCGCAGGCAACGATCAAGCAGGCCGACACCCTGCTGTTTTCGCTGGTGGAACGCCTCGAGTACGAACCCCTGGACGCCGTGGGGCTGGCGCACCTCGAGCGCCTGCTCAGTGCCCAGCGAAGTGAGTTGCGTCAGTTGCACGGCCTGTTCGTCTATGACGAAACCGGGCGCTGGGTGGCCAATTCCAATGGCGCCGTCATGCCGGACGCCAACAACGCCGACCGGGAGTATTTCATCTTCCACCGCGATCACCCCGACCGCGGACCGCACATCGGTCCGTCGATCAAGAGCCGTTCCAGTGGCGAATGGATCATGACCGTGTCACGCCGCATCAATCATGCCGACGGCCGTTTTGCCGGTGTGGTCCTGGCCACCATTTACCTCGATCATTTCCTGTCGCTGTACGACAGCATCGACATGGGCCGCAATGGTGTGATCAACCTGATCACCGACGACGCCAGAATCGTGGTTCGCCGGCCCTTCAAGGAATCGGAGGTCGGCACCAGCATTGCCAAAGGCCCGTTGTTCCAACAGTTGCTGCCGACGGGCGACGCCGGAACCGCCACCGTCAAATCGATGGTCGATGGCGTCGAGCGGGTCGTGGGGTTTCGTCGGGTCGACGGCTACCCGCTGATCGTCTTTGCCGCACTCAACAAGGACGAAGTGCTGGCCGGCTGGCGCGAGGTGTCGCTGCTCAGCGCCGCAATCGTTGCGGTGTTGCTGGGGTTTATCGGGGTGTTGGGTTATCGCCTGATCGGCCTGATGAAGCGCCAGAACCGCGTGCAGAACGATTTGCTCGACGCCCAGGACAAGCTGCTCGAGGTCAATCGCGGCTTGAAGCTGCTGGCCCTGGAAGACGCGCTGACGGGGCTGTCCAACCGGCGCCAGTTCGACCTGTTCATCCACGCGGAAATGGACCGCGCCCGGCGCGTTCAGTCGGGCCTGGCGATACTGATGATCGATGTCGATCATTTCAAACCGTTCAACGACCAGTACGGCCATGTCGCCGGCGACGAGTGCCTGCGGCGTATCAGCGCCATCATTACGCAGCACATCGAGTGTCCCGGAGGCCTGGCGGCCCGGTACGGCGGCGAAGAGTTCGCGGTGGTGTTGCCCGGGACCGACTATGTCGGGGCGTTCCTGCTGGGGGAGAACATTCGCCACGCGGTGTTGCAGGCCGGTATCTGTCACAGCGGCCGGGCCGATGGCGTGGTGACCGTCAGCCTCGGGGTCGCGGCCTTCGATCCGGCGTCCCAGGCCCAACCGGACGATCTGATCCACGCGGCGGACAAAGCGCTGTACGTGGCCAAGGCCAGTGGCCGGAACATGAGCGTCATCGCCAATTAGCTGATCGGTGACCGGGGTTCAATCACTGAGGCGACCAACGGTGGCTCGCCCGGATCTCCAGCGCCGGAACAGCCGGACATACACCATCAGGTTGATCGCCAGCACCAGGCTGCCCAGGCCCAACTGAATCGTCGGGGTCAAGCCGACGGGGTAGATCACCGGCCACACGTAATGCTCGATGAAACCACCGCCATAGCCGGTCTGCCCGGCCGCGTGGCGCATCAGGTTTTCCCACTGGGTCAACGGGCAGACCAGGTGCAACATTTCCACTGCCACGCCCCACGCGGCGGCCGGCAGGTGCATCAGGACCATGCGCCGCCATTTGAGGGCCAGCAACCCGCCGAACAGCACGAACAGGATGAACAGCAGGTGAAACAGCACCAGCCCGTCGGCGGCGATTCGATAAAACATGGTGGCTTCCCGACCCGTGATGCGAATGGCTCCATGGTACTGCGTCGCCCGCTACCCGGTCGTTCTTGAAGCCCCGAACTCAGCGAATTCAGCGCGCATCCGCCCCTGGTGCTTGGCCTTGTACAGCAATTTGTCCACCTGCTCGACGAACGCCAGTGCGGTTTCCTGTAGCGGCGCGGTGGTGGTGCCGACGCCCAGGCTCAGGCTCAGCAGCGACGAAACGGCGGAAAACTCATGGACGATCTGCTGCTGGCGAATCAGGTGCAGGCATTTGTGCGCCACCAACCTGGCGGATTCTGCGTCGGTTTCCGGGAGTAACCAGATGAACTCCTCGCCGCCGATCCGTGCGATGAAATCCCGTGGTCGATTGGCCGCCAGCGCCAGTGTCCTGGCGACCTGGCGCAGGCATTCATCGCCCTTGATGTGTCCGTAGTGGTCGTTGTACTGCTTGAAGTAGTCGATATCCAGAATGATCAGCGACAACGGCAGCCCCGTACGCTGAGCGTTGGCCCACTCGCGTTCCAGCACGGTGTCGAACATGCGCCGGTTGGCGATGCCGGTCAGGCCGTCCTGGAAGGAATACTCTTCGAGCTGTTTCTGCAGGCGAATCAGGTGTTCCTCGGTTTTCTTGCGCTCGCTGATGTCGAACATGAAGCCGACCAGCGCCTCGACTTCGCCATCCTTGCGCACCACGTGCACGACATCGCGAATCCACACGTAGTCGCCCTCGCGGGTCAGCGCCCGGTAATCGGCCTCATGGTCCACGCCGGCGCGCGATTGCGAGACGCAGAAGTCCACTACGTAGTTACGGTCGTCCGGGTGCATGCGCTCCACCCAGTCATCGACCGACACCCAGCTGTCCTGTTTCCAGCCCAGCAGGCTTTCGATCTGTGGACCGATGTAGCTGAACGTCATGGTCTTCCAGTCGATTCGCCACGGAATGGCCTTGGTCGACTCAAGCAGGGTTCTGTAGACATCGCTGTCGGTATCGAATGCACTCATGACGGGCCGTATCTCCATGGAAAGGGCGGGGTCATGTTGCCACTATGCAGGTGAATCAAGCCAGCAGCGGATGAACGGCGCAACTGCGCAAGATTGTTCAAGCCTTGGGCGCCGGTAACTGGCAGAGTCTGAGGTCTTTCCCCGGTCGTAGAGCGTTATGTCCCATTCACACCTGCCGCGCAGCGCCTTTCTTCGTGGCGCCGTGGCGATCATGCCACTGTCACTGGCCACCGCACCCTGGGGGTTGCTGGCCGGCTCCATGGCCATCGAAGCCAACCTGACACCGCTGCAAGGCCAGGGCTTGTCGAGCATCGTGTTCGCCGGCGCGGCGCAATTGGTCGCCATCGGCATGCTCAAGGGCGGGGCGGGGATCTTTTCCATCCTGCTGACCACGCTGCTGCTGACATCGCAGCACCTGCTCTACGGGATGAGCCTGCGTTCGGCGATTTCACCGCTGCCGGGGCGCTGGCGCGCGGGGCTGGGCTTTTTGCTGACCGACGAGTTGTTCGCCCTGACCAGCCAGCACGACAAGCAGCAGTTCGACCGCTGGTATGCGTTGGGTGTGGGCTTGACGTTCTATATCGCCTGGAACCTCTTCACCTTCGCCGGGATCGTGCTGGGCAGCAGTATTCCGGGGCTGGAACACCTGGGACTGGACTTTTCCATCGCCGCCACGTTCATCGCGCTGATCACCCCGGTGGTGCGCAACGTGCCGACGGTGGTCTGCGTGGCGGTGTCGCTGTTCTGCTCGGTGTTGTTCAGCTACTGGCAGTGGGGCTCGGCCCTGGTGCTGTCGGGGTTGGCGGGGATGACGGCGGGTTTTGTCTGCAACAAATTCTACGGTGGACGCACATGATGGTCTGGGCGGTGATTGTCGGCATGGGGATTCTGGTGTTCCTCAACCGTTATGTGTTCCTCGAACCACGCCTGCCAGTGCGCCTGAGCAGCAATGCCCGGCAATTTCTCGGCTTTGCGGTGCCGGGCATGCTTACGGCGATCTGCGGTCCGATCGTGTTCATGCCGGACAAACAGCTGAACCTGCAATGGGACAACCCCTACCTGATCAGCTCGCTGGTGGCGGTGGGGCTGGTGCTGTACACCCGCAACACCCTGCTCAGCATGTTGTTGAGCATGGGGTTTTTCTTCCTGTTGCGCTGGTGGCTGTGAGCCGCCGCCGTTGAAACTGTTCTACGCTTGAGATTGATGACTGATCACTAGGGAAAGGAGGTGCGCATGGCCAATGAACACAAGCGTCCGGAGCTGGATGAGGATGAGCCGACCGAAGAGGAACTCGAGCGTCAGCGGCGCCAGCGCCAGGACTGGAAGCATGATGACAGTCGGGAACTGTCGGAGCGCGATGAAGAGCGGCCGTTGAAGCCGTGAAGCAAGGCTGATGACCTCTTCTGTGGGAGTGTGCCCGCTCGCGATGACGCCAGCACCTGCTGCGCTGCCTGATTTACCGCAATTTGCGAGCAGGCTCGCTCCCTCACAGAGAAGATCGCCGCTGGTTTCACACGTCTTCCAGATGCACCACATCCGGATGTGCCGCTCGATACCCCAGTGTCCGGTCGATCCAGGCATTCAACTCGTTGACCATGACCGGATGCCGACCGGGGTAGCGTGCAAGGGTCGACCGCAGGGTGCCGTCGATCCCGGGAACCGATTTCAAATCACGAGTCTTTACATATTGTTCGATAAAACAATCCAGTCGATAGTGTTCAGTCGTCGACCGATAAACGCACTCCAGGCCAACGACCTGATCCATTGAAAAATCGTCGCGCATTCAGTTCTCTGCAAAGCTTGATGTAAAAGAAATTTCCCTATTCGCTGACGCTTCGGTCAACTGGGCGAAAGCCAGTGGAAACGGCCGCGCATGCTATCTGCACTTGATCCCCATGTATGTACGACGTTTGGATTGTCTGACAAGCGGTTAGACTTTTGTGCAGTTGTTTTTCATCGGTGTTACTTGGATGAAACACTCATGGGCAAGTTGGTCTAGTTCATCAGTAGGCGCGGTTGTTAAATATGATCGTCTCCCTGGCGATACTGATAAGTTCATGGCAGCGGTTCGATAAGTTCAGCACCCTGGTTCCTGACGTTGCCGATCGCCTTGCCAACCCTGTACCACTCGAACGCCTCGCTGGGCTCTGCTTGTAACAAGGCCATTTGTTCGGCCCGTTCGGGAGGCGTGGCGCGGTCGAGCCATTCGCGCGCCAGTTGCGGTGAGAACACCACGGGCCGGCGATCATGAATGTCGAGCAGGCCACCGGCGCTGTCGGCAGTAATGATCACGAAGCCGTCGTCCTCTCGCGGCGGGGTATCGTGGGCGGGAAAGCGACCAATGGCGGCACACAGGATCGGTGCGCGATCCTGACGGCGGATCAACCAGGGCTGCCGGGCTGTCCCTGGTGTATCGACCCACTCAAACCAGTTATCGATCGGCACAATCGCCCGGTGCGGCCAGATGGCGCGGAAGAACGGGCCATGGGCGACCTTTTCGATTCGCGCGTTGATCGGCGCCGCCCGGTCTTTCGCCCAGTGCGGCCGCCACCCCCAGCGCACCTTGTCGGCCCTGAGCCCGTCATCCTCCAGGTGCAACAACGCCAGTTGATCGGTCGGGGCGGCGTTGTAACGGGCCAGCGGTTGTTCACCGACCGGGTTGATCAGTGCGTCGGGGATGCTCAGTACCGCAACGAAATCGTGGATGCCCCGGTATTGCGACAGTCGACCGCACATCGCCCAATCCTCCAGGTGGAGGTTTGAGCATAGTCGCGCGTCAGATCACGTGCGCCCTTTGCAGCTCGGTCAACGACAGGGCCTTGAGCTGCGCCAGCAGCGGATCGCGGCGATCACGGGGGTGGGCCAGCGGCACGGCCACTTCCTGGCGAATGCTGCTGGGGCGATTGTCCATCACCAACACCCGGTCGCTGAGGTACAGCGCTTCGTCGACGTCGTGGGTCACCAGCAACAGGGCGATGGCATGACGTTCGGCCAATTGCAGCAGCAGGTCCTGCAGTTTCATCCGGGTGAAGGCGTCCACGGCGCTGAAGGGTTCGTCGAGCAACAACACATCGGGCCGCGAGTAGAGGCCGCGGGCAATGGCGACCCGCTGCGCCATGCCGCCGGACAACGCCTTGGGCAGGGCATCGGCGAAACCGCCCAGGCCGACTTCCTCGATCAGTTGTGCGACCCAGGTCTTGTCGTAATGGCTATCGGCACTGAAACCGATATTTTGCTCCACCGTCAGCCAGGGCATCAGGCGCGGTTCCTGAAACACGAACGCGACTTCTCCGGCGGTGCTGCGCAGTTCGCCCTGGAAGTCCTTTTCCAACCCGGCGACGATCCTCAGCAGGGTGCTTTTGCCGCAACCGCTGGGGCCCAGCAGGCTGACGGTTTCCCGGGGTTGCAGTTGCAGGTGGATGTTTTGCAGCACGGTGGTGGCGGCGAAGGTCTTGCGCTCCACGCGAATGTCCAACAGATGAACGGTCATGGGCTCAGTCCTCTGCACGTTGGCCGTTGAAGGTGTCGCGCCAGGTCAGCCAACGCTTCTCCAGTGCGGCGAGCACGCCGTCGCTGAATTTGCCCAGCAGCGCCAGCACGATGATGGCTGCGAGCACGATGTCCGGGCGGGAGGTTTCGCGACCGTCACTGAGCAGGTAGCCCAGGCCCTTGGTCGCAGCGATCAGTTCGGCCGCCACCAGGAACATCCACGCCAGGCTCATGCCGCTGCGCAATCCAGTGAACAGGCCGGGCAGGGCGGCGGGCAGCAGAACCCGCCGGACCAGGCGCAGGTGGCTGAAGCCGTACATTTGCCCGACCTCCACCAGTTTGCGATCGATGTTGCGGATCGCCGCGACGCCGTTGAGGTACACCGGGAAGAAGGCACCGATGGCGATCAGGACGATTTTCGAGGTTTCGTCGATGCCCAGCCACAGCAGCAACAACGGCACCCAGGCCAGGCTCGGAATCGAACGCAGGCCGGCAAAGGTCGGCTCCAGCCAGGCTTCGGCCTCACGGCTCAAACCGACCCAGGCGGCAAAGATCAGCGCCAGGCTGGCGCCGATGGCGAACCCCAGCAGTACGCGCAGAAGGCTGGCACTGATGTGTTTCCACAGCGGGCCTTCAGCGAGGTCGCCGAGGGTCAGGGCAATGTCGCTGGGGGCCGGCATCTGGTACGACGGCAGCCAGCCGATGCGTACGACGAACTCCAGCAGTAGAAGAATCAGCACTGGCAGGGCCAGGCCCTTGAGACGCAAGCGCCAGGCATTACTCAAGGCCAGCGGGGCGCGGCGGGCTGCCGGCAGTTCGAGTGGCAGGGTTTTGCTTTTACTGGTCATGGGGTTCTCCAATGACGACGAATCCGCGGCGGGCGCGGATTCGGTCTTACCCGCAGGCGGTGATTTACTGACGAGCCACGGCTTCCCTGGAACCGGTGTCGATCAACTGGTCGATGACCTGATCGACGTTCACCCCACGGCGCACCAGTTCTTCGGACACCAGGATCGGCGCGGCGGCCTTCGAGGCGATGACATCCTTGGCGGTCAATTGCGGGCTGCTCAGATCCGTGCGCGACAGTTGCAGTTGGGCCACTTCCAGGGGCAGGCCGGATTCGCTGGCGAGCAGTTTCGCCAGTTCGTCAGGGTGTTTGACCGCCCATTCCCGTGCCTGCTCGTAGGCCTTGAGCACGGTCTGGATGGCCTGCGGGTGCTCTTTGGCATAGCGCTCGGTGACGCTGACCACGCCATAGCTGTTGAATTGGCTGTTGCGGTACAGCAAGCGCGAGCCGGCCTGGACCTCGCTCGCGGCCATGTGCGGGTCGAGACCGGCCCAGGCGTCGACGTCGCCTTTCTCCAGGGCGGTGCGCCCATCCGGGTGTTGCAGGTGCACCAGTTCCACATCGTCCTTGCTCAGGCCGGCCTGTTGCAGGCTGCGCAGGGTAAACAGGTACGGGTCGGTGCCTTTGGTGGCGGCGATTTTCTTGCCTTTCAGGTCGGCGACGGTCTTGTAGGGCGAATCCTTGCGCACCACCAGGGCGGTCCATTCGGCACGGCTGTAGACGTAGACCGACTTGATCGGGCTGCCATTGGCGCGGCTGAGCACGGCGGCGAGGCTCGCGGAAGAGGCGAAGTCGACGCCGCCACTGTTGAGGTACTCCAGCGAGCGGTTGCTGCCCTGGCTCAGCACCCAGGTGACCTTGGTCTGGGGCAGGGCCTTTTCCAGGAAACCCTGGTGCTTGAGCACCAGGCTGACCGGCGAGTAATAGGCGTAGTCCAGATGCACTTCGGCGGGCGGCGCTTCAGCGGCCCGCGCTACGGATTGCAGGCTGAAGACCAGGGCGCATGCCGTCAGCAACGAGCTGACGACGGGAAAACGGAAGGTGGATGTCATGAAAGCGGCTCCGGCAAGGCGTTGATTGTCTTATTTCTGAAAAATAGTTTTTTATGAAGAGTCCCTACTTAAATGGAATATTGCAGGCTCTGTGCCATATCGTCCGGTCCGCGGATTTCCCGGCCTTGGCGCTGGCGTTAAGAGGTCGCAGGTGTTGCCCGGCAAACACTCTGTACAGCCACTGTTGCTGGGCCAACAGTGAGCGCTGAGTGTCATGAGCTTATTCAGAAATAGAATTTAAAAAGCTATCTGTAAGAGCGTTATGGTCTATGCCATTCACCCTCAAGGAACGCCCCGATGAACCTGTCCCGCTTTGTCCGCGGTCTGTTGACCAGCGCGCTGTTGGCCGCGCCCACGGCGTACGCCGCCGATCCCGTCGTCCTGCACGTCGGGGATCAGAACTACTACAACGTCCGTGCTTCGGTGGAGGCGTCCGGGGTGCTGGAAGGGGCGCCCTATACCGTCGACTGGAAGCACTTCCAGGCGGCCGCGCCGTTGGCCGAGGCGTTGAATACCGGGGCGTTGGACCTGGGTTTTCTCGGCGATTCGGGGTTCCTGTTTCTTGCCGCCAAGCAGGCGCCGGTCAAGCTGATCGGCGTATCCCGGCAGAACCCGGACACCATCGCCTTGCTGGTGCCCAAGGACTCTCCGGTCAAGACCATTGCCGACCTCAAGGGCAAGAAAGTCGCCTACTGGCCCGGCGCCTGGAGCCAGCAACTGACCCTGCGTGCGTTGCAACAGGCCAACCTGCCGGAAGACTACGTCGACTTCATCAAGTTGATGCCGATCGATGCCGCTGCCGCGCTGCCCCAGGGCAGCATCGATGCCTTCCCGGTGTGGGAACCCTACATTTCCCAGCAGATCCTGTTCTCCGGCGCCCGACCGATCCTCACCGCGAAGAACCTCATGCCCGGGCTCAGTGCCATCGCTGCATCGACCCCGTCCATCGACAGCAAACGCGAGGCCATCGCCGACTTCCTGGTGCGCCTGAAAAAGGCTCGGGCCTGGGTCGATAACCACACCGACGAATACGCCGATCTGTGGGCGAAGAAAGCCAATCTGGATCAAAACGTGTCGCGCCACTGGCTGCGCCAGGCGCACATGACCATCGGCCCGGTGGACGCCCAGGCGGCCAAGGACCTGCAAAGCACGGCGGACTTCCTGTTCAGCGTCAAGGCACTGCCGGCGGCACTGGCGACGGCGCCGATCATCGACGGATCCTTCCAGCCTGCGTTAACCCCGTAACAAAGGCCGGCAGCACCGGAACAAAACCCCGTGTACCCTGATCCAACCCGCGCCCCGCACCTCCGTGCGGGCCCAAGGTCTGGCCCAGGGCACACCATGAAACAGCTGTTCAGGATTTGTTGCGCATTCGCCGTTGCCGTCGGGCTGGTGGGGTGCATTGCCGCGCCCATCGAAATGACCCCGCAGACCGAACAGCGACTGCGCGGGCAGGCGCCGATCCGCTTTCTGCTGACGTTCGATGACGGGCCCAGTGCCTCGAGTTTCTGGAACCCGACGCTGACGGTGCTCGACAGCCTGGCCGACAACCCGGTGCAACCGAATCTCAAGGCGGTGTTCTTCGTGCAGACCGGCGCACCACGGGCCGGCAACAGCGACATCGGCCGCGAAGTCATGCGCCGCGAACACGCCGAGGGCCAGATCCTGGGCTTCCACACGGCGACGCATTGGCACACCAATCACCGTTCCCTGAGTCCTCTGGAGCTGGACCAGTCGTTGAGCAAAGGCAGCGCCGACATCGCCGCGATCACCGGTGCGCCGCCGACCCTGGTGCGGCCGCCGTTCTGGAACTACGACAAACGCGTGTTCGCCGCCTATCGGCAGCATGGCCTGCACGTCTTGCTGACCGACCTGAGCGCCAATGACGGCAAGGTCTGGGGATTCAACGCCAGCCCACGGCGGCGAGCGCATTTCCTGCGTTCGATGTCCGAGGTGCGCGAGCGCATCGCAGCGGGGGAGCTGCCGACCGTCGACGGCGTGATCCCGGTGGTGGTGACCTTCCACGACCTCAATCGATACACCGCCCGGCATGCCCGGGAGTACCTGCAAATCCTTCTCGACAGCGCGCAGGCGACCGGGGTGAACGTCGCGCAGAAGCCGTTCTACGACGACCAGGCCGAATTGCAACGGGCGGCCATGGCGCGCACCGTTCGCGACGGTTCACAAGCGGTGAAGCTGCCGGGGATCTGGAACTGGATCTGGGATGGCGACAGTCACTGATTTCACGCTGGCGGCTGCAGTTGCTCAATCATTGACAGGCAATGATTGAGCCCCGGTGACCCATCGCCCACGCGCCTGCTGAGGATGATCGGCGACGTCGCGTTGTCTTCCAGCAACGGGGTGAACCCGATGTCGTCGCGGTGCAGCAACTGCACCGAGGCCGGCACCAGGGTCACGCCAATGCCCGCGCCCACCAGCCCGATGGCGGTTTGCAGCTCGTTGGTCCATTGCGCCACCTGAATGCTCACGCCCTGGGATTCGAACAGGGCGATCACATGGTCGGCGTAGCTGGGACGTGGATTGCCGGGGTACAGCACGAAGGGTTCCCTGGCCAGCTCGCGCAGGCTGATGGGGCCGGCCAGCAGTGGATGACCGGCGGGCAGGGCGGCGACCAGGCGGTCTTCGGTCAATACGGTCTGGATGATGGCCGGGTCGTCGATGCGGATACGGCCGAAGCCGATGTCGATTCGCCCGGCCTTGAGCGCCTGCACCTGTTGCAGCGTGGTCATCTCCGACAGCCCCAGTTCCAGCTCCAGCGGCTCGCCGCTGCGCAGGCGGCGAATCAGTTCGGGCAGCACGCCATACAGGGTCGAAGGGGCAAAGCCGATCCCCAGCCAGGTCTTTTCACCCAACCCGATGCGCCGCGTGTTGTCGCAGACCTTGCCCAGTTGCTCGAGCAATGCGGTGGAATGTTCATGGAAGAACCGTCCGGCGTCGGTCAGCTTCAGCGGTCGTCCACGCTCGAGCAGCAACACCCCCAGCTCGTCCTCCAGTTGCTGGATCTGTCGGCTCAAGGGCGGCTGAGCAATGTGCAGCAGCTCGGCGGCGCGGGTGAAATTCAGCGTTTGAGCCAATACCTGGAAATACCGCAGGTGACGCAATTCCATGGGGCCTCCCTTTATCGTTTTATGCATACCTTTAAGGTATCAATTCAGACCAATTCTATATTGGCCTCCGGAAAAAAGCCGTACCAGAATCGGGTTCAGAACTTTAAGAACCTGATGGGTATCGAAATGCTTGCAACCGCCATTGAGTCGATCGAGACGATCATCGTCGATCTGCCGACCATCCGCCCGCACAAACTGGCGATGCACACCATGCAGAACCAGACCCTGGTGATCATTCGCCTGCGCTGCGCCGATGGCATCGAAGGCATCGGTGAATCCACCACCATCGGTGGCCTGGCCTATGGCAACGAGAGTCCGGACAGCATCAAGACCAACATCGACACGCACTTCGCACCGCTGTTGATCGGCCAGGACAGTGCCAACGTCAACGCCGCGATGTTGCGCCTGGAGCGCAGCATTCGCGGTAACACCTTCGCCAAGTCCGGTATCGAAACCGCATTGCTCGACGCCCAGGGCAAACGCCTGGGCCTGCCGGTCAGCGAACTGCTCGGCGGCCGCGTGCGCGATGCGCTGCCGGTGGCCTGGACCCTGGCCAGTGGCGACACCGGAAAGGACATCGCTGAAGCCGAGAAAATGCTCGACCTGCGTCGCCACCGCATCTTCAAACTGAAAATCGGGGCGGGCGAAGTCAACCGTGACCTGGCACATGTCATTGCGATCAAGAAAGCCCTGGGCGACCGCGCCAGCGTGCGGGTCGATGTCAATCAGGCCTGGGACGAAGCGGTGGCGCTGCGTGCCTGCCGGATCCTCGGGAGCAACGGCATCGACCTGATCGAGCAGCCGATCTCGCGCAACAACCGCGCCGGCATGGTGCGCCTGAATGCCATCAGCCCGGCACCGATCATGGCCGACGAGTCCATCGAGTGCGTGGAGGATGCGTTCAATCTTGCCCGCGAAGGCGCGGCCTCGGTGTTTGCCCTGAAGATCGCCAAGAACGGTGGCCCGCGTGCGGTGCTGCGCACGGCCGCAATTGCCGAAGCGGCCGGCATCGCCCTGTACGGCGGCACCATGCTCGAAGGCGGCCTGGGCACCCTGGCGTCGGCCCACGCCTTTGTCACTCTGAACAAACTGGCGTGGGACACCGAGCTGTTCGGCCCGCTGCTACTGACCGAAGACATTCTTGGCGAAGCGCTGGTGTACCGCGACTTCGAGTTGCAGGTGCCGTACGCGCCGGGTCTGGGCCTGAGCCTGGATGAGGAACGCCTGGCGTTTTTCCGTCGCGACAAGGCATCCACTGCCATTCATCCCGCCTGAGGAGAGCATTATGCTGTTCCACGTAAAGATGACCGTGAATTTGCCGGTCGACATGAATCCCGAAGCCGCCGCCCGGCTCAAGGCCGACGAGAAGGCCCTGGCCCAGCGTCTGCAGGAGCAAGGCAAGTGGCGCCACCTGTGGCGTATCGCCGGACACTACGCCAACTACAGCGTGTTCGATGTCGACAGCGTCCAGGAGCTGCATGACCTGCTGATGCAATTGCCGCTGTTCCCGTACATGACCATCGAGATCGATGCGATGTGCCGGCATCCTTCTTCGATTCGTGACGACGACCGCTGAACCCAGCCTGTTCAGCCCGCTACGCCCATAATTACAAGATGAGGACCCATCCCAATGAACGTCAAGATTTCCCACACTGCCCACGCCCAGAAATTTCTCGAGGAGGCCAGCGGCCTGCTCAATGACGCCGGCAACCCACGGGTCAAGGCGCTGGTCTATCGCATCCTGCGCGACTCGGTGAACATCATCGAGGACCTGGCGGTGACCCCGGAAGAGTTCTGGAAAGCCGTCAACTACCTCAACGTGCTGGGTGCGCGCCAGGAGGCCGGGCTGGTGGTGGCCGGGCTCGGCCTGGAACATTACCTGGACATGCTGATGGACGCCGAAGACGAACAGGCCGGCAAGTCCGGCGGAACGCCGCGCACCATCGAGGGCCCGCTGTACGTGGCAGGCGCGCCGCTGTCGCAAGGCGAAGCGCGTCTGGACGATGGCGTCGATCCGGGGGTGACCCTGTTCATGCAGGGCCGGGTGTTCAACACGGCCGGCGAACCGCTGGCCGGCGCGGTGGTGGATGTGTGGCACGCCAACACCGGTGGCACCTACTCGTACTTCGACACCACGCAATCGGAATTCAACCTGCGTCGCCGGATCGTCACCGACGCCGAAGGCCGTTACCGCTTTCGCAGCATCGTACCTTCGGGTTACGGCTGCCCGCCGGACGGTCCGACCCAGCAACTGCTCGATCAGCTGGGCCGTCACGGCCAGCGCCCGGCGCACATCCACTTCTTCATCTCGGCGCCGGACCATCGTCACCTGACCACCCAGATCAACCTCGACGGCGATCAATACCTGCACGACGATTTCGCCTACGCCACCCGGGATGAGCTGATCGCCAACATCACCTTCAGCGAAGACCCGGCGCGAGCGGCAGCCCACGGTGTCAGCGGTCGGTTTGCCGAAATCGACTTCGATTTCACCCTGCAGTCTTCGGCTCAGCCGCAGGAGCAGCAGCGGCACGAGCGGGTTCGCGCACTCGAGGACTGATGTCGCGGCTGATGGCCTTATCGCGAGCAGGCTCGCTCCCACAGGGAAACGCATTCCACTGTGGGAGCGAGCCTGCTCGCGATGAGGGTGGTGCCCCCGCTGATCAGTCCGTTGACACACCGCTACGCCGTTTGCCCCAGAATGACCCCATAACGACAACTCGAGTAACCGATGATGCAAGCGCAACTGTTGAGTCAGCGCAGCGCGGTGTTCGACCAGGCCGACCCGTATGCGGTGTCGGGCTACGTCAATCAACACGTCGGCAACCATTGCATCCTGATGCCGCGCACCGGGCGTCCTCTGGCCAGCCTCAATCACCGCAAGTTTTCCTCGCTCGACCTGTGCCGCATCAGCTATGGCGCCAGTGTGCGGGTCACCTCCGGTGCGCTGGAGAGCGTCTATCACCTGCAGGTGCTGCTGCGCGGCCATTGCCTGTGGCGTGGGCACCACCAGGAACATTACTTCGCCCCCGGCGAACTGTTGCTGATCAACCCCGACGATCCGGTGGACCTGACGTACTCCGACGATTGCGAAAAATTCATCCTCAAGGTCCCGACATCGTTGCTCGAATCGGTGTGCGACGAGCAGCGCTGGCGTTATCCGGGGCAGGGCGTGCGGTTTTTGGAGAACCGCTACCAGTTGCACGAACTGGAAGGTTTTGTCGGCCTGTTGGCAATGATCTGTCAGGAAGCCGAAGTCAGTGAGCCGATGCCCAGGGTGCAGGAGCACTACGCACAGATCATCGTCAGCAAGATGCTCAGCCTGATGCAGACCAATGTCAGTCGCCTGGAAGGCGGGTCGCAGGCCGCCGCATTCGACGCCATCGCCGACTACATCGCCCGGCACCTCAAGCACGACCTCGACAGCGAAGCATTGGCGCGCCAGGCGCACATGAGCGTGCGTTCGCTGTATGGCCTGTTTGAGCGCAACGCTGACACCACGCCGAAAAACTACATCCGCCAGAAGCGCCTCGAGCGCATCCACGCCTGCCTCAGCGACCCGACCTGCAACGTGCGCAGCATCACCGAGGTGGCCATGGATTATGGCTTCCTGCACCTGGGACGCTTCTCCGACAGCTACCGCAAGCAGTTCGGCGAATTGCCGTCCGACACCCTCAAGCGCCGTTGACGCCAGCCCCTGCACAAACCGGATAAAGGTCTGCACCCCGCGGATAGTCCGCCCCATCGCCCCGTCCTAGCATGGCACTGCCTGAACAATAACAATGGAGGCGGCGGCCATGACCCTGCGACCCGAATACCTTCAAGCCCTGCTCGAAGACGATCCCGAACAAGGCCTCTATCGCTGCAAGCGCGAGATGTTCACCGATCCCCGCCTGTTCGACCTGGAGATGCAACACATCTTCGAAGGCAACTGGCTGTACCTGGCCCACGAAAGCCAGATCCCCAACGTCAACGACTTCTACACCACCACCATGGGACGCCAGTCGATCTTCATCGCGCGCAACAAGGACGGTGTGCTCAATGCCTTTATCAACGCCTGCAGTCATCGCGGTGCGACCCTGTGTCGGCACAAGTCCGGCAACAAAAGCTCCTACACCTGTCCGTTTCATGGCTGGACCTTCAACAACTCCGGCAAACTGCTCAAAGTCAAAGACCCGGCCAATGCCGGTTATCCGTCGAGTTTCAACTGCGACGGCTCCCACGACCTGACCCGGGTAGCGCGTTTCGAATCCTACCGGGGCTTTCTGTTCGGCAGCCTCAAGGCGGACGTCCTGCCGCTGGTCGAGCATTTGGGCGAGTCGGCGAAGATCATCGACATGATCGTCGACCAATCGCCCGATGGCCTGGAAGTGCTGCGCGGATCCTCCAGCTACCTCTATGAAGGCAACTGGAAACTCACCGCCGAAAACGGCGCCGACGGTTACCACGTCAGCTCCGTGCACTGGAACTACGCCGCCACCCAGAACCAGCGCAAGCAGCGCGAGGCCGGCGACAGCAACCCGACCATGAGCGCCGGCAGCTGGGCCAAGCAGGGCGGCGGTTTCTACTCGTTCGACAAGGGCCACATGCTGCTCTGGACCCGCTGGGCCAACCCCGAGGATCGTCCGCTGTATGAGCGTCGCGATGAGCTGGCGCAGGATTTCGGCAAGGCACGCGCCGACTGGATGATCGAGAACTCGCGCAACCTGTGCCTGTACCCGAACGTGTACCTGATGGACCAGTTCAGCTCGCAGATCCGCGTCGCCCGGCCGATCTCGGTGGATCGCACGGAAATCACCATCTACTGCATCGCCCCCAAAGGCGAAAGCGACCATGCGCGTTCCAGCCGCATTCGCCAGTACGAGGATTTTTTCAACGTCAGCGGCATGGCGACACCGGACGACCTGGAGGAATTCCGCGCCTGCCAGACCAGCTACAAGGGCAGCGTCACCACCTGGAACGACATGTCCCGAGGCGCCGAGCACTGGATCGAAGGCGCCGACGAGGCCTCCCGGGAAATCGACTTGCACCCGCTGCTCAGCGGTGTGCGCACCGAAGACGAAGGCCTGTTCGTGCTGCAACACAAATACTGGCAACAAACCATGCTCGCGGCCCTGGCCAGCGAACAGGCGAAGTTGATCGCGGTGGAGGATGTGCAATGAACATTGACCATGACCGCGTGCGCGACTTTCTCTATCGCGAAGCACGTTACCTCGATGACCGGCAATGGGATGAATGGCTGGAGCTGTACGCCCCCGACGCGACCTTCTGGATGCCGTCCTGGGACGATAACGACGAGCTGACCGAAGACCCGCAGCGGGAAATCTCGCTGATCTGGTACGGCGACCGCACCGGCCTGGAAGACCGCATCTTCCGCATCAAGACCGAGCGTTCCAGCGCCAGCGTGCCGGACACCCGCACCTCGCACAACATCAGCAACATCGAGTTGCTGGAGCAGGCCGACGGACTGTGCAAGGTGCGCTTCAACTGGCACACCCTGAGCTTTCGCTACAAGACCGTCGACAGCTACTTCGGCAGCAGTTTCTACACCCTGGACGTGCGTGGCGAGAACCCGCTGATCAAGACCAAGAAAGTGATCCTGAAGAACGACTACGTTCGGCAGGTCATCGATGTCTATCACTTGTGAGGCCGGCGTCATGACTCATTCCATTGCATTCAATTTCGAAGACGGCGTCACCCGTTTCATCGACGCCAACGTGGGCGAAACCGTGGCCGACGCCGCGTATCGCCAGGGCATCAATATCCCGCTGGACTGTCGCGACGGCGCCTGCGGCACCTGCAAGTGTTTCGCCGAGGCCGGCCAGTACGACCTGGGCGAGGAGTACATCGAAGATGCCCTCAGCCCGGAAGAGGCGGAACAGGGCTTTGTCCTGACCTGCCAGATGCGCGCGCAGAGCGATTGCGTGGTGCGGGTTCCGACGTCCTCCGAGGTGTGCCGCACCCGCCAGGCCAGCTACGAGGCGACCATCAGTGCGGTGCGCCAGTTGTCCGACAGCACCATTGCGCTGTCGATCAAGGGCGAGTCCTTGAGCAAGCTGGCGTTTCTGCCGGGGCAGTACGTCAATCTGGGGATTCCCGGCAGCGAGCAGACCCGCGCCTATTCGTTCAGCTCGTTGCAGCGCGACGGCGAAGTCAGTTTTCTGATTCGCAACGTGCCGGGTGGCCTGATGAGCCGGTTTCTCACCGGCATGGCCAAGGCTGGCGACAGCATGAGCCTGGCCGGCCCCCTGGGCAGTTTCTACCTGCGGGAGATCCGTCGGCCCTTGTTGCTGCTGGCCGGTGGCACCGGGCTCGCACCGTTCACCGCGATGCTGGAGAAAATCGCCGAGCAGGGCAGTGCGCATCCGCTGCATTTGATCTACGGCGTGACCCACGATTTCGACCTGGTGGAACTGGATCGTCTGGAAGCCCTTGCCGCACGCATCCCTCACTTCACCTACAGCGCCTGCGTGGCCAGCCCCGACAGCCAGCATCCGCTCAAGGGCTATGTGACCCAGCACATCGAGCCACGGCACCTGAACGATGGCGACGTCGACGTCTACCTGTGCGGCCCGCCGCCGATGGTCGAAGCGGTGAGCCGTTACCTCGGCGAGCAGGGCATCCGGCCGGCGAATTTCTACTACGAGAAATTCGCAGCCAGCGCCGCGTGAGCCGCGCGCCAAGCAACGGTATCGCCACTGTGGGAGCGAGCCTGCTCGCGATAAGGGCGCGTCAGTCAGCATGGGGATGCCTGTGAACCCATCACGAGCAGGCTCGCTTCCACAGGGGGCTTGTTTCGTCCGAGAATTCTTGAGGTACACATGAACCGATTTCACGAAAAAGTCGCGCTGGTCACGGGCGCTGCCCAGGGTATCGGCCAGCGCGTGGCCGAGCGTCTGGCGGCGGAAGGGGCGAAGCTGATAGTGGTGGATCGCTCCGAACGGGTGTTCGAGGTGCAGCAGCAACTGGCGGTGAGCTGCCAGGTGTTGGCGCTGACTGCCGATCTCGAGCAGTACGAGGAGTGCAGCCGGGTGATGCAAACCGCCATCGAGCGCTTCGGTCGGCTCGATGTGCTGGTCAATAATGTCGGCGGCACAATCTGGGCCAAGCCGTTCGAGCATTACCAGGCGTCGCAGATCGAGGCCGAGGTTCGCCGTTCACTGTTTCCGACACTCTGGTGCTGCCATGCCGCATTGCCGTACATGCTGGAGCAGGGCAGTGGCTCGATCGTCAACGTGTCGTCCATCGCCACCCGCAGTGTCAATCGTGTGCCCTACGGTGCGGCGAAAGGCGGGGTCAATGCATTGACCGCGTGCCTGGCGTTCGAGACGGCCGGGCGCGGGGTGCGGGTCAATGCGACGGCACCGGGCGGCACTGAAGCACCGCCCCGGGTGATTGCGCGCAACAGCGCGCCGCAGAGCGAGGAGGAAAAAGTCTGGTACCAGCAAATCGTCGACCAGACCCTCGACAGCAGTTTGATGAAGCGCTACGGCACGCTGGATGAGCAGGCGGGGGCGATCCTGTTCCTGGCCAGCGACGAGGCGTCCTACATCACGGGCGTGACCCTGCCGGTGGGGGGTGGTGACCTGGGTTGACTACAGACGACGCTGAAACGCCCTGAGGATCTTGAGGGTCGCTTCGCTGGTGTCCAGGTTCTGCACCGCATTCAACGGATACCACTGGCAATCGAAGATTTCATTCAGCGGACGCGCCTCGTCCTGGTTCAGCACCGACGCCTCATAGACGTGGTGTCGGGTGTTGCCTGTTTCCAGTTGCATCAGGTACAGCACATCGTCGACATCCAGCCCGGTTTCTTCCTGCAGTTCGCGCATGGCCGCGCCAGCGATGGTCTCGCCGGGTTCGACCTTTCCCCCGGGCAGCGTCCAGCGACACCTGGGCTTGCGCACCAGGAGAATGTGCCGGTCCTGCTCGCAGATGACGGTTGCACGTACTTTCATGTGTTACCTAATAGCTCATTGCCACAATACTGTCATAAAAATGCAATATTCAGGCCGGGGCCCGTTTTTCGGGGGTTCTGCAGGGTTGGAGGTGGGGTCTGGACCTAAAGTGCGGTTGGATGTTGGTATTTTGTCGCGACGTCTGGTCCGCAATGGTGCGAAAAGTGGGTGTAAGGTAGGCGTGACGAAACCGTACCGAAATGGAGGTAGCTCATGAGCGTTCCGATGCTGAACAAGATGCACATGAACGGGTATGACGTGGTCAGCGTGAACAACGGCCCCTGGCGGGTCTGCACCCAGGGCGATCGCCTGGCAGCCTTTGCCAGCCGGGAGGAGGCGTTGGCGTTCGCGGCGTCCCTGCCAGGCTACAAGGCTCGAGCCAAAAAGCCCGCGGCCCGCTGAACGGTCGCTTTTGTGGGAGCGAACCTGCTCGCTCCCACAGTGTTTCAGCACGACCGGTTTTTATGAGGGTGAACCCTTGTCGTCACCCGTCACGCCGTGTTTGTTGCGGCTGATCGTCTTGGCCTTCACTTCCTCGGCGTACCCCGCCAGTCGTTGTTCGTCGCCCTGAAACAGGTCGCATAACCTGTGTACGGCCTGCGCATCCACATCGTTGCCCGCCTGGCGCAGCTGTTCCGCCAGGCGCAACAGCTCGACCGCCGACCATCTCAGGTCGGACGCGATGCCTTGCAAGTCTCGTCGGAGTTCGTTTTCAGATTCGTTGAGCCACATGACGGTCTCCTGAACATTCCCAGCTACGAAATTTTAGTCCCGATTTCCTGGGCAACGAGCTACATTTTCTTTTTTCAGATAAGGAAGCACGATGCGGACTTTGATGGCGGGAATCGTAGCGGGGTTGTTGACGGGATGCTCCTTGCCCGCCTCTGTGGTGCCGGGTGAGCCAAACCTCAGCAAATACAGTGAAAAGCCACCCAAAGAGTACGCCGCCTGTGTGTTGCCGGCCTGGCAGAAGGAAGTGCCCAAGGCCACGCAAACCGGGATATCCAACGGCTACCGGATCAAGGCGCCCGGCATCATCACGGCCGATGAGATTCTCGAGATCGTGAAGTCGAAAGACGGCAGCCGGGTGTCGCTGTATCAGGGGCCGCCGTGGGCCAAGTCCGGTGCGTTGCGCGAAGCCGTTCGCGATTGCCTGTGAGGATCAATCGGTGACTTCGGTCGCCGGGATCAACTGATCGTCCTTGGCCGGGCCGGCACTGCTTTTCCTGTCCCGCCGGTCGTTGAGCCACTCATCGACCTTGCCATTGAACTCAGCGGGCGCCTTGCGTCCCACTCTCCTGGCCAGATCGAGAATCGTCTGCTGGGCGAGTGCCTCCTCCATGCGTTTTTGCGCAGTCAGCATCACGGCATGGATGGCGCAGTGGCCCGCTGTGGCCCAATCGGGCGTGCAGCCTTCGAACAGGGCGCAACGTCCACGGATCTCGCGGCATTCGAAGATCTGTTTCTGTCCGTCGATGGCATTGACGATGTCGAGCACACTGATCTCGTCGGAAGGCCGCGCCAGCTTGAACCCGCCTCGCACACCCTCGGTCGCCACCACCAGTTTTGCCTTGGCCAGTTTGGTGAAGATTTTCGCCAGATAGTCCAGCGGCACGCCTTGCAGCTCCGCCAGATCGCGCACGCTCGCCTCACGGGTGTCGCCGCAATTGCCCACCAGGAAAATCAGGCAGTGAATGCCGTACTCAACGCCCGCGCTGTAAAGAGACATGTCAATCTCCGACTAATGTTGTCGCAAATGTTAGCAGCCGCTCGCTCAGTAGGCAACGATCGCCTTTTTCTGCCGAAACCCAATATGCCTTGATCTTGTTCTGTGTCTTGGCATCGAAGGGTTTGATAGTCACTATCGAGAAAAACCGATTGCTTTAACAAACTAGGATCAATACAGTCGTAGTTGTTCGGTCGACGCTGGCAATGCCCGACCTTCTAACAATCATTGATCGGCCTTCTCGGAGCGTTAAAGATGAAACAGCACATCCTGGTAATCGGTGCAGGTTTTGGTGGCATGTGGACGGCGGTGAGCGCCACTCGCCTGTTCAATATCCATGACCGCAACGATGTGGAAGTCACCGTCCTGGCCCCGCAGGCCGAGCTGCGCGTGCGTCCGCGTTTCTACGAGCCGAATGCCCACCAGTTGGCTGCGCCGATTGGCGACCTGCTCGATGCCGTTGGCGTGAAGTTCGTCAAGGGCACTGCCGACAGCATCGACGTTGCGCAAAAACGTGTGGGCTACATCGATGCATCGGGTGCCAAACAGGTGTGCAGCTACGACAAACTCGTTCTGGCCACCGGTAGCCGCCTTGCCATTCCGCCCACCAGCGGTGTGGTCGAGCATGCGTTCGACGTCGACCAGATCGAGCAGGCCGTGCGCCTGGAAAACCACCTGAAATCTCTGGCCAGCCTGCCGGAGAGCAAATCGCGCAACACCGTCGTCGTCGCCGGTGGCGGTTTCACCGGGATTGAAACGGCGACCGAAATGACCGCACGTCTGCGGACAATTCTCGGTGAGCAGGCCGACATCGACGTGATCATCGTTGATCGCGGTGACCGGATTGGCGGCTCGATGGGGGAAGAAATTGCCAAGTCGATCGAAGAAGCCAGTATCGAGACAGGTGTGAAGTGGCACTTGAAGGCGTCGGTGGAATCCGTGGATGCCAACGGCGTCAATCTCAGCGATGGCCAGCGCATCGAGGCCCAGACAGTGGTCTGGACCACCGGCGTGCGCGCCAGCTCGCTGACAGAGCAGATTCCGGCAGAGCGCGATCACCTCGGCCGCCTGCACGTCGACAGCCATTTGAAGGTCATCGGTCAGGACGACATCTTCGCCACTGGCGACGTGGCCTACGCCGCCTCGGACGATATTGGCAACCACGCGCTGATGACCTGCCAGCACGCGATCATGCTGGGTCGCTACGCGGGCAATAACGTTGCCGCCCAGATCCTGGGCGTGGATGCGCTCCCCTACAGCCAGCCCAAGTACGTCACTTGCCTGGACCTGGGCGCCTGGGGCGCGGTGTACACCGAGGGCTGGGACCGCCAGGTCAAGCTGGTCAGGCAGGAGGGCAAGAACCTGAAAACCCAGATCAACACCGTGTGGATCTACCCGCCAGCGGCCAACCGTGAAGCCGCGTGGGCCGCTGCCGATCCGCTGATCCCGATCGCCTGATATCCCCCCTGCAGGAGCGAGCCTGCTCGCGATGGACGTTAACGATGACGCTGACTGCCTGGATGTCCGCGTTGTCCTTGCGCCCCTCGCGAGCGAGCTCGTTCCAACAGGTGCTTGCTTCTGTGAAATATCACCTGTATTTTTTCATGAAATTTAAATAACAAAATTTCATGAGCCCTCTACATGTTTGAGCAATCCTCCCGGCATGTCGCCAGCTACTACGCCCACGCCTGTGCCGATCACTTGGTCGAACGTGATGCCCTCGAGGGCGAGCACGACACCGAGGTGCTGATCATCGGTGCCGGTTTCAGCGGCCTGCATACGGCGCTGCGACTGGTCAAGGCCGGGAAGCGCGTGACGCTGCTGGAGGCCAGTCGCGTGGCTTGGGCTGCATCGGGGCGTAACGGCGGTCAGGCGATCCTCGGATGGTCGTGCGACATGCCGCCACTTGAGGCGGCGCTGGGTTACGAGCGGGCGCGTCGGCTGTGGGACGGCATGCGTTGGGCCGCACAGGAACTGCGCGCTTTGCCTTCACGGCATGAATTCGATTGTGACTACCGTCCCGGTCATCTCTGGACGTCAGTGTTACCGCGCCGGGTGGGTCTGCTGACGGAGTGGCAGCACGAGGCCGCCCACAAGTGGGGGCACGACGGTTTGCGGTTCATTCCTCGCGAGCAATTGTCCGAATGGGTCGCCAGTGATCGTTACCAGGCCGGCCTGTTCGATCCCGAAGGCGGGCACCTCAATCCCCTGAAGCTGGCGCTCGGCCTGGCCGCCGCCATCGAGGGCGCGGGTGGGCGCATTCATGAGCAGAGCAAGGCGCTGGGCTATCGCGAAGAGGGCGGGCGGTACGTGGTCACCACCGAGCATGGGTGTATTCGCGCCGATGTACTGGTGCTGGCCTGCAACGCCTACCTGGACCGGCTCGACCCGCAGTTGTCGAGTTGCGTGTTGCCCGTCGGCACCTATCAGGTGGCGACTGCGCCACTGCCGCCCGCACAGGCCGCCGCGCTGCTGCCGAACAATGCCTGCGTCACCGACAACCAGTTCGTCCTCGATTATTTCCGCCGCACGCCGGACCACCGCTTGCTATTTGGCGGTGGCTGCACCTACCTGGGCGGCATGCCGAGAGACATCGCTGCGGCAACGCGACCTTTCCTGGAGCGGGTGTTTCCTCAGCTCAAGGGGGTGGAGCTGGAATTCGCCTGGGGCGGGCATATCGATCTCACGCTCAAGCGTACGCCGGATATCGGTCGACGCGGCGATCTCTACTGGCTTCAGGGTTACTCGGGGCACGGCGTGCTGCCGACCCTGGCTGGCGCCCGTGCTGTCGCCGACGCAATACTCGGCCAGCCGGATGAGCTCGCGTTGTATCAGGGCCTGGTCAACGGCCGTTTTCCGGGTGGCAAGTACATGGCGGCGCCGCTGGAAGCCATTGGCAAGGCCTGGTATCGGTTGCGCGACAGCCTTTGAACCGTACATTTTCTGGAAGCTTTTCGATGGACAGGCAAGAAGAAATCTCGGCGCTGGCAATCCTGATCCAGGACCTGCGCAAACACAAAAAGTACACGCTCAAGGAGCTGGCGGACAAAATCGGCCGCTCGGTGGGTTTTCTTTCCCAGGTCGAACGTGGGCTCTCACGGCCGACGGTGGCGGACTTGACCGCCATCAGCGAAACCCTCGGTGTGCCGACCACTTATTTCTACAGCCTGCCCAAGCCCATGGCCCTGCCGTGGGTCACCCGCCCGGACGAGCGCCGCACGCTGTATTACGCCGACGGCATCACCGACATCCTGGTGTCACCGAAAATGCGCGCATCGTTCTCGATGCTCGAAAGCCAGCTCGAGCCAGGGGCCAGCAGCGGCGACCGGCACATGAAAGACAGCTCGGAGCAGGGCGGGTACGTGCTCGAAGGGCAACTGACGGTGTGGCTGGATGACGATCAGCCGGTCACCCTCGAGGCCGGGGACAGTTTCCAGCTCGCCAGCCATGCCCATTGCCGCTACGGCAACCTCTCCGATCAACTCACCCGGGTGCTCTGGGTTTACACGTGACAAAAAACAAGGAACGCAATGATGGATGCTGTCTGTTCTGAACTGGTTGCTGAAGTGCGCACGTTTCGCCAGCGCCACCCGGACGTGCGCTACGTCGACCTGATTTCCCTGGACATTCCCGGGCATTTCTACGGCAAGCGCTATCCAATCGAGATGCTCGAAAAAGTCGCCGCCGGCAGCGCGCTCAAGCTGCCGCAGAACTGCGTCTTGCTGGGCGCCCAGGGCGGTTTGTTCAAGATTGGCGATTACTGCTTCAACGACGGTGACCCCGATGCACCGCGGCGTCTGGTGCCGGGCACGCTGAAAATCGTCGATTGGGAAAAACAGCCCCTGGGCCAGATGTTGATCACCTCCAGCGGCACCGAGAAACCGATTGTCTTCGAGCCACGGGAAGTGTTGGCGCAAGTCCTGGAGCGCCTGGCGCGCAAAGGGATTTTCCCGGTGGTGGCCTTCGAGCTGGAATTCTATTTGTTCGATCGCCAGTTGCGTGACGGCTTGCCCCAGTTTGCACGGGATTCGCTGACCGACGATGCGGATGACCAGCCGAACATGCACATCGAACGGTTGACACGCTTCTCGCCGGTGCTGGATGAGATGGTCGAGACCGCTCGTGCACAAGGCATCGACACCACTGTGATCACCGCCGAACTGGGCCCTGGCCAGTTTGAAATCAACTTCGGCCATCTCGATGACGGGCTGCGGGCCGCCGACTGGGCCGCACTTTTTTGCCGCAGCACCCGGGGCGTGGCGATGAAGCACAATTACCGCGCCAGCTTCATGGCTAAGCCCTATTTGCAGCATCCCGGCAGCGGCATGCATGTGCACGTGAGCCTGTACGACAAGGCCGGCAACAACCTGCTGGCGGCGAACGGCCAGCAGCCGCTGCGCCATGCAGTGGCCGGTTGCCTGCAACTGTTGCCCCATTGCATGCCGATCTTCGCGCCCAACCACAACGCCATGCGTCGCCTGAGCGGCACCACCAACGTCGCGACCCGTGCCAGCTGGGGCTTCGAAGACCGGGATGCGTGTGTGCGGGTGCCCGAATCGGACCCTGACAATCTGCGGATCGAACACCGCCTGGCCGGTGCCGATGCCAATCCGTACCTGGTGCTGGCCGCGATCCTGGTGGGGTTGGAGCACGGCCTCGAGGCGAAGCAGGAACCGATCGCGCCGCTCAACCAGGATCGCAGCAGCGGGGTCGACTTCCCGTTGGAGATGCTGGAGGCGGTGCGCTCGATGCAAAACCATGAACCGCTGCGGGAGGGGTTGGGCGCAGAATTCGTGAAGGTCTACTGCGAAAACAAGCGCCAGGATCATTTGGCATTTCTGCAGGACATCAGTGCCCGTGAGTACCGCTGGTTCCTGTAAACAGACCATTTGTCGCGGCACAGCCTTAAAAAATGTGTGGATATTGAAGGGGTTAACGGTCTTTTTAACCACATGGTGAACGAAAACATATTGTTACATGGTGAAAATCACCGTAACATTCGGCCCGCGTTCACCACCACGGTTTATGCATTTTTAGATCCCGGGCTTCCATCAGCTGCCCGGGATTTTTTTTGCCTGCTATTGGCGGGAGAGGGCGCAAACCTCATCCAGCGTTCCGGGCCGTGACAGAATTTTTTTTGAAATCAAGGGGTTGTCAGCCCCGGCAATTCAGTCCATAATTCACGCCATCGAAAGCACTGACTGCTGAAAAAGCTCAATGTTTTCAAGGAGTTAGATCTAGAATCTACTCCAGGTTTGTACGCCTTTGATGTTGTTCAAATGACATCGAATGCATTGGGGCCGAGTAGCAAAATGGTTATGCAGCGGATTGCAAATCCGCCTACGCCGGTTCGATTCCGACCTCGGCCTCCACTCTTAGAAACCCCGTAGATCAATGGTCTACGGGGTTTTTTTATGCCTTCGATAAAGCAAGGTGTTCCGCAATGATTGGGAGGGGTTCCGCAACCCTTTCATTAATATGCGAGATCCCGCTCCCATTTGCGTGGCACAGGTGGGTGCCGAAGGGGTGGTCAGGTCTCTTCATGACAGGCCGGTTTCGGCCAAAAGCAGATTCTGGACAGGTAGCCGTTGATGTCTCTACGCTGGACGATCTAGTGACAGCACAGCGGTAAAAAAGGAGTAGTCACGTTGGAAGTTGCCATTGATCGAGATAGCGTTCATGCAGGAGATGATCTGGGAAGCCATGCGACGTCGATCACACTCGATCCATCAGCAACGCTGCGCGCCTTAATCGAAGTGATACAAGATGCCGGCTACTTACCGGGTATCAATGGAGGCAAGGCTACTTGGATTATTTGGTCGTCTGGCAAACCAATAGGTGTTTTAGCGCAGCAATGGCCAGCACCTAAATTGACCGTGCCGCCCGACAGCACCGTTGATCAATATTTCGGAAATACCGAACCTCGCCTTCTGTTTAGATATTGGTGTCAGGCAGATCCAGATGAGGTCTTTTCGAATATCAAGACCGGAAATGAGCCACCTTCACGATTTTAGGATTGGCGGTGGACATTTCTGTCGATCAATGCGGTTCAGATGACTGCTATGGGGCGGAAGCGGTCGTCATGAACGTCCGCTTTTGGCTGTGGCTGCCGCTCCTGTCCGTCCGCTTCCGGCCACGAGTCGGCCGAAACGTCCGGCATATCTCGCCGCGCAGCGCCAGAGCAGAGTGTCCAGAGTACACCATCGAGTATCAAGCTTTTGCTGTTCTTGGTGTTAAAGAATAACTTCCGCTTAATCTACTGCTCACGAAAGCAAGATTTTATTGTGGTGGGTTTAATTATAGATAAAAGTATAGCTCATAATGTAGCTACCTATTTTATTCGTGCGGGCACTCACCCATACGAGCTGCATTCCCTGTTGTATATTTTTATCCAAATCCATTTTGTTCGTGCAAAGCTCAATCCAGCGGTTTGTACTTTGATCTTCGATCCATAGACCTGCCTCGCAACGACCAAACTTCCCCCTGGAAGGTCCGGGGTATCTCAGCTCATATGAAGATTTATAACTAATAATCTTGCCAGGCAAAAGATAGGCCGCGGTGGCATAACCATTCAGAGATAGAATAAATCCTAAGCAGAACCCTCCAGTAAAAGAATTTAAAGCCTGTATTGCTGTCTTGCGCCCGGGCCGCTTGTAGAGTGTTCGAATTGCTGCAATAAATCCAGTAATCGAGCTGATCAGCAGGTATGTACCCCATTCGGGGATTTCAGGCATCAAAACTGTTCTTGCTGAAATTTTAGAAGCCCAGCCTACATAATAAAGCCATGCGCCAAAAAGCAAAAATACCACTGTTATAACTATTTTTTTTGATTTGCTTTCGGGTGAACTAGGTTCCATAAGCAGCTCTTGGGGGAAGCAGTAATTGTCGGAGGCAAAAATTTAAGTGGTGACGTCAGCGGGGGGAGGAAGAAACTCATAAGTCAACCCTGCCTCATAAAACACCGTTCGCCACTCTAGAAAACCCGGACGGTATTCGCACAGAAGACGAACGATCTGCCCATCCTCTCCGATATAGACTTCTTCCACCAAAGCGATATCTCCTGGCGCTGTCTCGCGAGAGTTAATCCAATCAGTTAAAACTATTTTTGCTTGGTCAGCGCTGATTAGTTTTATGAGATCGCCTTTAGACAGTGCCATGTCCCTTCGCCTGGATTTTTACTGATAACAAGTACATAAGCCTATCGGCTTTTTAAGGCAAAGTCCTTTCTTTTAGTCCGAAGGCTTCCTTTAGACGATGTCCGCTTCTGGCCGGAAGCGGACGGTCAAGAGCGGCAGCTACCGGACAGATGTGGTCATTAGATGTTACTAGCAGAGGGCAGTAAATGAGCTCCAAGCTTTTCCAGTAATGCATTGACTTTCGGAAGTGTTTGTCGATTTTTGATCCAAACCAGATTGATGGCCATGCCAGTGGTTGCCAAGTGGGGAAGCACCTCAACCAAGGTTCCCTCTTCAAGCTGACGTTTGATCAGCCATGAAGGTAGTTGTGCGATCCCGCATCCCGCCGTTACCGCGATCACCAGACCTTCACCATCTCCCACAACGAACTTCGCAGCGATCGACCTGCGTTCAATTTCGCCAGGGTGCTTTCCCGCAAAACTCCAAGGGCTGACCGTTCCATCCGCCCAGCCGTAAACGATGCACTGATGCTGTTCCAGATCACGATCGGTCACAGGCGTGCCGTGTTTGCTCAAGTAAGCGGGCGACGCACAGAAGATATGCCACTCGCTGCCCAGGTAGCGATGCCCCAGCGCAGCGGGCCAGACGTCCGAACCCCCGATCCGCACAGCAATATCGACACCTTCCTCGACAGGATCAATGAGGCGGTCGGAGAATGAAATGTGTGGATGCAACAGCGCATGTTCCTGAGCAAACTGCAAAATGATCGGAAGGGCCAGCAGGCGGCCAAACGCACCTGGAAGGTCTATGCGAATCCTGCCACGAGGCTCAGTGTTTTCGGCGTGCAGAGACAGCTCTGCCTCCTCCAGGTCTGCCAACACACCGGTACACGTGCGATAGAACGCCACCCCCGCGTCAGTCAGGGCCAGGCGACGAGTGGTGCGATGGAACAACCGAACTCCGAGCCTGCTTTCCAATCGAGCGATGGCTTTGCTGATTGCAGATCCCGTCAGACTCATCCGATCGGCAGCGGCTGTGAAACTGCCGCAGTCCGCCACACAGACGAACACATCAATTCCCTTCAAGCGCTCTGAGGAAAACATGGCATCTCTCTATTGATGAATTCTATTCTTAAAATTCGATAACAAACATCATAAATCAGAACCAAATTCACCAGTAAGCTTGATTTCAATGCATCGTTCACGATGCGACCGGCGTTTGCCATAAACCAACCTGCTGAACATTGAGGCAAGGATGCTAACCAAACTGAAAAACTATCCGACAACGGTAAATTTGCTGCTTTCAGCGTCCTTGATATTGACCTTGTCGCGAGCAATCACTTTGCCCTATCTGGTCATCTACCTGTCCGGCAGTTTCGGTTTGAGCATCGCCGATATCGGCCTGGTCATTGGCAGTACACTGATTATCGGCTCGTTATTGAGTCTGTATGGGGGCTTTCTGGTTGATAAAACATCCAGTTACCGGCTGATCCTGTGGCTCAGTTGCCTGTTTACGCTAGGTTTCCTCGGGACGTTTCTTGCTCGCGATCTCTGGCTCTTCTACAGCTGTCTGGTATTAATCAATCTGACCTATGCGGTGATTGATATCGCGGTCAAATCAGGATTCGGCAGCCTGCTCCCTGTCACTGGCCGCAGCGAAGTGTTCTCGATCAAATACACGCTGACCAATATCGGATATGCCATCGGTCCCTTTCTTGGCGCTAGCGTGGCCAAGATAGATATCAGCTTGCCATTCCTGTTTTCCGCAGGGCTTGGAGCAGGATTCTTTTTCATCTATTTCGTCTGGGGTGATAGGAATTTGGGCGCCACCGATGAAGCTCGGAAACCCTCGCCGTTTCTCTCCGTAGGAAAATTACTGCTCCGGGATTATCGATTGGTGTGTTTCACCCTTGGCGGGCTTTTCAGCGCAGTGGTCTTTGGCCAGTTCACGGCCTATCTCTCACAGTATCTGATGGTTACTACCACACCAGAATCTACATACCGCATCATCAGTACCATTGTGGCTACCAATGCGCTGATGGTGATCGGATTGCAGTATTCCATAGGCAGAAAGATCACCAACCGACACCTGAACCTGTGGCTTGCGGCGGGGCTGGGCATGTTCATGATGGGGTTGGCCGGTTTTGCACTGTCGACTTCCGTTCCACACTGGGTCATTTCCATGGCCATCTTTACGATCGGCGAGATCATCGTATTGCCCGCCGAGTACATGTTCATCGACAGAATTGCGCCGGACAACCTGCGCGGCATGTATTACGGAGCGCAAAACCTGTCCAATCTTGGTGCTGCACTGGGCCCGGTTCTTTGCGGAATAGTATTGGCAACCCAGCATCCTCATTACATCTTCTACATGCTGGCACTCTTCATCGTTGCGGGTGGATTGTTTTACCTGGCAGGAGCTTCCAATTTGAGAGTTGCAACGGGTAAGGGGCTGATTGATGAACCGCAATGAGGACGTCAATGAGGCATAAAAAGTTGTTGCTCAGAGAACTGGCGATCTAGGGGCAACAGCCATCGGACTTGACCCGACGGTGTGCGGTACCCACACGCTACGGCGAACCAAGGCTTCGTTGATCTATCGCAGGACCAAGAACTTAAGGGCAGTTCAACTCTTGCTTTGTCATACGAAACTCGAAAGCACTGTAGGTACTTGGGCATTGAGGTAGACGATGCTCTAGAAATGGCAGAGCAGACAGACGTGTAATCTTGCACTGCGACGGTCTGGGCCAGACCGTCGCTTTCCGACCCAAGGAGGCTAAGAGCTCAATCGCAGGACTGCTCATCCTCTTGCTTGGCATCCGATTCGGAGATCAACGCTTCATGGCACTACACTCGTTACGCAAGTTGCTGTCTTGAATGTTGCCGCAGCTTTGACCGTTGATTTTGGCATTGCAGTAAGCGCGTTGATCACTGTTACTGATATTGCCGCAGCTTTGGCCATTCATTTCCGCCCAGCAACTGGCCCGAAGGTCGTTGTCACTGATGTTGCTGCAGCTTTGACCGTTGACTTTGGCATTGCAGTAAGCGCGCTGATCACTGTTACTGATGTTGCCGCAGCTTTGGCCATTCATTTCCGCCCAGCAACTGGCCCGAAGGTCGTTGTCACTGATGTTGCTGCAGCTTTGACCGTTGACTCTGGCATTGCAGTAAGCGCGTTGATCGCTGTCACTGATGTCGCCGCAACCAGCATGAGCGTAAGAACTCAACATCAACAACATCGCAATGATGACTCTCATCACTCTCTCCATGGGGTGTCAGGAAATAGCCTGACGCTGACTGATCCAAAATGATCTTTTTGCTGTAATGAGCAATCAAATTGACATCATTTTTTACGGAAGTTCCATGGGGATGTGACTTTCGGGCATACAGTTTTTTATGTTTTCTTCGACCCGAATCGCCCCCGGCTTCGTAGGCGCGCGGAGTGACCGCTCCTAGCCGAGAGCCGCAGGTCGCGAGGGACGGTTCTCGATCTTAAGTGCACATGCAGTGAGATTGCGCGGTTTCCCTGTCGCGAGAATAAGCGATTGCCAGCGGCGTCACCGAATGGATTTGGCGAATCTGCCCCTCTGTCCACTAGCATGTGACATGACGGGATTGAGCGGTGCATCTCTGACTGATAGCATCTAGCTATCAATCTCAATGCTCATTTTCAGGAAGGGAATCCATGTCAAAGAAAGTTCTTGCTGCAGCGCTGGCCGCCATGGGGATATTGACCGGCATGCAGAATGCGGTGGCTGAAGACAACCTGTTCAAAAAATATGCTTACGACTCGCCGATAGCCAAATACACCGAGGCAGCAGGCTACTACGACTGTTCAGCCGAAATAGGTGCTACCGCACGATGCCTGGACGATGTGGATTTTCTGGATCAGAAGTTCACAGCAGCCCTGGTTTTCAGTGGTGACAAACTGATGTTGGTCTCGCTGTTTGCACCCTATGATCGTGACCTGTTCGCTCGCGCCGCTGGCGCTCTTGCAAAGACATTTACTCTGGTGTCGCTCGCTGACGGGAAATCCGTGCTGGATCTTATTGAGTTGGCGGGTAAAGCTAAAAACAATGATGAATACACAGCCACACTCACAAACTATGAGAGTGTGGCGTTGACCGCCAACAATGTGACCTACTCCTTTGTTGAAGGGCTCACCCCGACCAAGGGGTCCACTAACGCCCATAGTTTGATGAATTCAGCGCCTGACAACATCAGGGGGGCTGATTTGGTTGTCTCTGGCGAGGGTGACGAGTCCAGCATCCTCATCAAGTTTTCTTTCCCGAAACTGGACGAAAACAAGCTTGTTCAGCAAGCCAAGAAGCCAGTCGAGTCGTTCTGACCTCGCGCGTCCATTTGTGTTGGGCCCCGCAATAGCGGGGCTTCTGGTATTTGTAGGGCTGTATCCTGACTCCAGAATTTCGAGTTGACAGGGCAACTTAATCGCCTCGGTTTGGATAACGGAGAAGGACCATCATTGCCTGTTCGCTGCCGTTGCACTCTTCGCTTCCGAGCTACGGCGCACGCTTAATCCAGATTTTCAGATTCTCCTGAGAACACTGCCAGGATCGCGCCATCTGCGCCTTCCTCTGAGGCTCCCTGGTTGCGAACATTCCCCACAGCACGGTCGACCTTGAACCATTCGAAGGCCTCGCTCGGTTCACCCTCTAATAACACCATCTGTTGGCGCGCTCCTTCGGTGTGGCCGGGTCTAACCACTCGCGGGCCAGCTTGGGAGACAAGACCACAGGGCGTCGATCGTGGACGTCCACCATGCCGCCCGCGCTGTCGGCAGCGATAATGACGAACCCATCGTGCTCATTGGGTTCGTGGACTGCGTTCGGGGATTGGCCGATCGCCGCGCACAAAATCGGCGTGCGGTCCTTGTGACGGATGAGGTAGGGCTCTTGTCGGGTCCACCTTCGTCCACCCACTCAAACCAATTGTTGATGGCGAAGATCGCCCGGTTCCTAGGCCTCCTGGCTGTTGAGTCTCGTCAGTCACCCTTCATCGATATTTGTCCTTGCGCTACAGATGTACAGGGATGCCGCCGTGTTTGTAGTTATATCCGCCTGGGACTCCACGTTGAGAGGGCAGCAGCGTGGCACCTAAGCTTGACAGCTTTCAGAGTTACGGCGATTCGCCAGTTCTGGCTCGTATCTTGCTCAGTCCGCATATTGCCGTCAAAAAATGGACTGCCAGCAGCGCGTAAGCGGATTCGGAAATCTGTTCCTCGTCGCGGCGTCAAGCTAAGGGTGCTTCCAACAATGCATATGTACATCGATATCGTCGGGGCTTGTAATCTCAGCTGCCCTTCGTGCCCCATGGGCAATTCTGAAAATCACAATTTCAAGAAGTCCATGCAGCTTGAGATGTTTCGCGACATCGTCCACAAAGCCAAGAGGGAAGGGATTACCTCGATTCACCTCTATAACTGGACCGAGCCCCTGATCCACCCGCGCATTGGCGAGTTCATCCAGGTCATCAACGAGGCCGGGATGCACAGCGGCATCAGTTCCAACCTGAACCTGGTCAAGAACATGGAAAAGGCCTTGATGGCCGAGCCGTCGTTCTTCCGGGTTTCGCTGTCCGGCTTCTATCAGGACACCTACAAGTTGGGGCATGTCGGCGGTGATATCGAAGTGGTCAAGCAGAACATGATCAGGCTGCGTGACCTCAAGCTGCACCATAACCTCGATACAGCCGTGGATGTCTACTACCACCGTTATCTGGATAACCTGGAAGAAGAAGGGTTGATGCGTGAGTTTTGCGAGCAACTGGGCTTCAGGTTCAGCACCGGATATTCGGTGATGATGCCGCTCGAGAAAGCGCTGGCGATCATCGAGCGTGATCCTTCCGTCACGCCAACCGACCTTGAAACCCTCGAAAGATTGGCATTGCCGCCTTTCGACGATCTGGTGAACATGCTTCAGCACTACCCAAAGCACGAGTGCAGTCTGAAAGACAATATGCTGGTACTCGACTGCAACGGCAATGCGATCTTGTGCTGTTCCATTTTCAATCAGTCCGAGTATCACGTCGGCAGGTACCTGGATCTTTCCATCGAGGAACTGACCCGAGCCAAGAACACCCAGCCGCATTGTGTCGACCTGTGCAATCGGTGCGTAAAAAAGGGTATGCACTCCTACGCTTCGTCACCCAACCTGGGTCCGATGGAAAACCATGCCGTGAAGCGCATTATGGACTACCAGCGCCGAAGCATTCTTGGCCTGCCCATCGATAGCAAGAAGCTGGGACTGGATGGCGTGGCCGGCCCTGAAGAGTTCGATGAACAACTGTACCTTGCCGTGAATCATGATGTCAGGCAGGCGATTGCCAATGGCAGTTTCCCCAGCGGCTATCATCACTATCTGCTCTTTGGTCGCTTCGAGAACAGGGCGGGCGCCAGTGCTGCCCTGATGCCGTAGACGATCAGTCTCCCACAGGCACGGAGCGGCAGGAGATGGACACGCCGCTTCTCCGGGAAAATCAGTAGATCAATGATTTACCGAGCTTTTTTACGTGCCTGGCGGGCAGGATTTTGTCTTGAAAAGGGCATTTGCGAACTTGCTTCACCGGGACGGGATGTATATATTCCGTCCACTGTTTTGCAGGCGTCAGAACTGACACATCCATCGGTCAGCCTCGACTGCTTGCCGCGCTACCGCCCGAATGGCGAAACTGGTAGACGCATGGGACTTAAAATCCCCCGCTCGTAAGGGCGTGCCGGTTCGATTCCGGCTTCGGGCACCATCTTAAATCAAGGGTTTGCGGGCGAAAGCTGATGCAAGCCCTTGTTTATTTCTGGTCCGCAATTTTGGAGTTGGTCCGCAATTCACTTGGTAGGCATGACCTTTTTGCCTTTTCGATTGCGGATGTACTGCTCGGTCATAACCACCGTCGTATGCCCAAGTTGATCTCTGGCTTGCAAGATATCGCCACTGGATTCAGCCTTATCGGTACCCGCCTTGGCGCGCAAGTCGCGCATCTGAAATTCAGCTTTCGGCACGCCGGCCGCCTCCCTGGCCAAGTCAAACCTCCTTCGCAACATCGCCACCGTCATCGGTGTGCCGTCCTCTGTAACGATCAGCCGCGTCGAGCGGACCTTGTGTTCTGACTTCCGGGACATGATTCGATCAATCAAAACCTTCAGCTCTCCCGTTATCTCGATCCGACGCTTCGCCTTTGTCTTGCCCTGCAGCACCCAAATCTGCCCGTCGCGCACGTCGCGCTCGTCCATCAGCCGGGTATCGGTCACCCGTTGCCCAGTCAGATAGGCGAGGTCCATTGCGTCCTGTAGGCCCACGTCTGCCTTGTCATGCACACGCTTGAACAGCGCATCTTCGACATACGTGTCCCGCCCGGTTTCCTTGTTGCCCTTGATGCCCGCGCACGGGTTGGCAAGGGATGTGTAGCCTTTATCCCTGGCGTAATTCCAGATGGCGCTGAGCAGTGCCTTCTCGCGGTTCGCGCGCACCGGCGCGGCCTTGCGCCATGTCAGGTACTGGCGTACGTGCAACGGCTCGATCGTTTCCAGCGGCGCGGGAGGATCGTCGAAGAAAGCGATCAGATTCTTCAGCTCGCGCTTGTTGTCAGCCTGGGTCGCCGTGCCTTTGGTGGGGACGACGTCGACCATGTATTTTTCGGCGACGTAGCGGAACGTGATGACCTTGGCGACCAGATCGGTTGCGGTGCGATCACGCTCAAGCTTCGCGTACTCCATGATCGCCAAGCCGTAGTCGCTGCCCAGGGGAATTTCCTTGCGGTCTTTGCCGCCCGTGTCGTAGTAGTAGAACACCCGGCCGCTGGCTTTCTTGCGTTCCCGCAGCCTGGCGATCGAGCCGGGTTTACTTGGTCGTCTTCCCATGTCAGCTGGCCTTACGTGATTTCCATACGGGCTTTTCAGATTCAAATGCGCCGACGGCGGTGACCGCCATCGCGGTGACGCTCGGCCAGCCGTTCACTTTAATCGTATGGCGGACGCCGTTCTTTTTCAGGTTGAGGATCTGTCCCGCCTTGGTCCGCGCGCCGGTGAGCTCGCAAACCTCCTCGTGAGATAAAAACTGGATGATCATGTGATGCTCCATGCCGCGCGTGGCGGCAGAAGATGGTTATTCGGGGTTGGCTGGGAACCACTCGGTGTCGTATTCATGCTGAGTCACGCGCCGAGGTTCGATGTGCGGGATCGACTGTTTGAAGTCGTGGACGGAGCCGGGCCCGCCGCTGAAGTGCTTCGCCTCTTTCAAAAACGTGTCTTTGTAGATCCGAAGAAGGTGGTCGGCGGCATCGGCGAACGCTTCCTCGCGATAGAAGCCATCAATGGTGATGCCGTCATCTACCAGCCAGACCGTGCGTCGCGGGCCTTGCTCTGCCTTTTCGATCTTGTCGGCCATCTGCTGGCGGGCATAACGGAGCTGATCCAGCGATAGCTGGTTGATCCATTCATCGGTGCCGACCCGCATGGTGTGGCCGTATTCGCATTTGAGTTCAGGCATACGAATTCCTCGCCCGCCGTACACCGGCAGGCTGTTGAGTTGGGGGAGGGGTTAGGCGGTGCCGAATAGATCGAGCTGATCAGATTCCGCTTGCAGCTCTTGCTGTCGGGTGACTTCGTGATCGATACGCGCCCGGGCGATCGCCGCGTACTGCTCGTCGATCTCGCACCCAATGAACTGGAAACCTTCGCGCACAGCGGCCTTGCCTGTGCTTCCGCTGCCCATGAAGGGATCGAGCGCAACGCCGCCGGCCGGTGTCACCAGGCGCAGCAGGTAGGCCATCAGGTCAGTCGGCTTCACCGTGGGATGGCTGTTGCCGTTGCGAGTACTCCACTCAGCGGTTTCGCAGTCGCGCATGGTTGCATCCTTGGCGACAGCGGGAGCGTTCGAGCTGAGCAGACCTTCGTTTCGATCTTTGCGACTGGTCTTGGCGCAGTAGAAAAACCGCGCGGCACTGCCGATATCGGCGTGGAATGCACCAGGTGCCCGGGCTCGCATACCGCTGTACTTCACGGATCCGCTGAATCCGTTGGCTGTCGGTTCGTTGCCAGTCACGGGCGCCGCTGCGCCAGCTTGAGCAGGGAACAGCGCGACCACCTCCGCGCTGCCGTCATGGATCAGGTTGGCAGGCCACCGCCCAGATGCCGCTGATCCACCACCAGCGCGAAGACTGGTTACACCCTGAGCATCAGCTGGTCGAGTACCCGCGGCCATGCGATCACCAGAGCAGTTACGCGCGTAATCTGCGTCGACCACGCCGACACGGCAGGCCTCAATGTTCAGCGCCCCTGTGCCATGGTTGAGGACGTTCGCCGCGACTGTGCCGGCGAAAGGTTTCCGCGCCACGGTAATAGGCTCCATTGCTGGTTTCAGAGCAGTGCCCCAGCCTTCCCATTGGGCGGCCTCGTCGGTGGCTGGCGCGGTGATAGCGGATGTATCAATGCGACTGGAAGGGTTGTTTGCGTAGTTTCCGCCGCGCATGTCCGCAACCGGTGTTGCGGCTCTGCCGCTCTTCCGGCCAACAGTTTCACGCTCAACACCGGCAGCCTTGTCGATCGCCTTGCTCACATCCATTGACTTGGGAAATCCAGATCCATAGACCCACGCAATCATGTCGCGGATCTCGAAACCGGCGTCTTCAATGCGCACCGCCATGCGGTGCTGAGTGCGAGTCCCGGCGAATGCCAGCAAGTGTCCGCCGGGCTTGAGTACGCGCAAACACTCTACCCAAACCTCGGTTGCTGGAACGTCGTAGTCCCATTTCTTTCCCATGAAGGAAAGGCCGTACGGCGGGTCAGTGACGATGCTGTCGACGCTGCTGTCCGGCATTCGTCGCAGAAGCTCCAGGCAATCGCCGACCATGATTTGATACTCACTCATCACCGCGGTCCCTTGTAGCAGTACACGTAGGTGAACCAGGCGAGGGCGATCATGGCGTCACCTCGCTGGCAGGCAGGAGTTCGGCGGAGAGCTCGGCAGCCAAGCCAACAGGCCACCAGTACCGCGCACGTTGGTAGTCCGGATAGGACTCCTCACGAATCACCAGCCCTTTCTGCCGAAGCGCCTTGAAGATGCTCAGCACGGATGGGGCAGCAACTCCGAGGCGGTGCCCAACCTGATAGGTCAGACCGCCCATGCCGAACACACACGCCTGGTCACCCTTTGCCAGCCTTGCGCAGTCATCCTGGTGCAGGTGAGGTGTGACGCCACGATAGTGGTAAGCGTTTTCCCGGCCGATCTTGCGCAACTCCCCGAAGACGCTCTGCTGTTTGTCTGTCAGCTTCATGGCGTTACTCCGTACCCATCAGGTAAGTGGGTTCAGTTGCTTCTGCCAGCCAATCACGAAGACAGCCGCATTCGGCGTGCGGCGGATCTTCGTCGGTCCACTGCATATCGAGCGTTTTGTCGGTGGTCAGCGCCACATCCCAATCCGCATATTCGGCTGGATCGTCCCCGTTCATTTCAGCCAGTACGCGACGCGCCTCGTCTTCGCTTGTAGCGGCGACCCAGTCTTGATCGCCGACGCTGTAGCAGCGCAGATCGGGGCGAGCCGGCTGGCTGCCATCGAGTTCGAATGCTTGAGTTTGGTTTTCTTCAGGCATGACTTCGTCCTTGCCGCTATAGCGGCTGAAAGTTGTACAGGGAATTTGAATCCGTACAGCTGTTACAACCAGTTGTCAGATATCGTTTCGACACGGTTGCACTTCATTTGCACGGGTCTAGTTTTAGACTCTACTGACCATCACAAGGAGTGGGCGGGAGGGCTCTATGAGACTTCGAGGCGAGATCTTCTGGGCGTGGGCAGACCCCGAACTCCACAACAGAACACACGATGAAACTCTTAATGATGGGACTTACATCGACGTGCAGGTCAGGTTATCGCGCACCGGAAAGACTGAAATGTTCATCGGCATTTATGCTCCCGACGGCATAGCGTTGCACGAAGAAAGTGATGACTCACACCCAGGCGAATCGATGACCAGGGTTTTGGCTTGGGGGGTCGGTCGCGCTCGTCAGCTGGCAGCGGATGCAGGTTCGAACACTCGCCAATCAGCATCTTCGAAGTAGCGGCTGACTTTGAAGGGGGAGGGAGTTACTGCGGGGTGTTGGTGATTGCCGCGCGGTCGATACGCTCGATCTCGGCGAGGATCAGGGCGCCTGACTTGACCAGATCACGGCGTGGAGTCGATGGTTTCCAGTGCACATCGTCCCACCGGAAGAGCTGGCGCCCGATTGAGCGCGCCCCGCCTGCGCTGGCAGCATATCCGGCTGCGGCAAGAGCAAGCTCGCCGAAGCTGTAACAGTCGTCACGGTCCGGCTTGTATCCCTCTGCCGTTATCTGGCGCTGGCGCTCGGCGACAATGTCAGCAGCCGCCCGCGAGGAAGCACCGGTCAGCCCATCAATCCGCTTATCCGCTGCTTGGCTACTGTCAAACCATGCCCTGCGTGATTGTTCGGTAGAGGCGAGCTGTGTTTCGAGATCGTCGATGCGTTGGTCGGCGGTGGTCAGGCGCTCCTGCAGGGCGTCACGCTCGGCGGTGAGGCGCTCGACGTTGCTCTCAGCCAGCTTTGCCCGTTGTAAGTGGCAGTGCTCGGCTAGATTGCCCGCGCCTGGGTGGCTGAAGAGCGGAACAACTCTGTATGGCCCCAATTGAGTAGCCGAAATTTCAGACGCTTCTACGCTTCTTTGTGCCTCCTCTTTGGTGCGGTATGGCACATATGATCGGGTGTCGACTTTCCAGTTTGCCCACGCCACCGGCTGCGCATCCTCTTCCGGCAATGCAGGAGCTGCGCCGATCATTGCAGCCCAGCACAGCTTCGCGCGGAACGCCGCTTGCTGGCAGCCGCTCATCTCTTGGTACTGCTCCCAGACTTCCTCATCGGTGAAGCACTCGTTCGGCACCGACTCGAATCCGTTGATCACCATGGTTTCGGTCGGTTCGACCGGCACCAGCTTCCACTGATTGTTCATCCTGAAATCTCCATCGATACCAGATCATGGGCATTCACTACCGGCTGCGGTTCTTGGCGAAGAGCTTGCTGAACTGCCAGGATGATCCGCTCCAGGTAGGTCCAGTCCGGATTTGGCTCCGTGGCGCCGCTGGTCATGTGCCACCACTCATCCCCGAACAGCGTGGTCATCAGTTCGCTGTGCGCTCCATGCAGGTGATCAATCGACGGCGAGTCGCGGAGATCTTCGGCGGCATCGAACAGCTCGCGGGCGCAGTAAGCGTCGTGAATGAACTGGCGGCGCTCTTTCAGCACCAGGCGCCGCGCCTCGTTTGCCAGCGCTTCACCGCTGAACCGTCTTGCCCGCAGGTTCTGGTCGAAGTAGCCGATGATGTAGCTGGTGTTCAGCTCGCAGAAGAACTGAGCGATTGTGTGGCCTTCCCACATCCCGCCCCAATAGGCCGTCCAGCTTTTGCCCCAGCAGCTGACGGTGATCTTGCCTCGGTCAGGCGCCAGGTCCTCGAGGAAAACGGTGATCGGGTCGAGCCGCGGCGCGCCGGTGATCATCAGCTTCGTGATTGTCGAGCGCTCAACCTTCAGCGGCTCGGCCTGTTTGTTTTCTGTGGGCATAGGTAAGCCTCAATGGCATAGTTTGATCATTGCATGGAGGGTTTTATGAAGCATGATTGGGTTGTTTGGCTCGGGTGCGCACTACTGCTTTGCGTGGGGGCGATTTGGGGCGCGATTCCTATAGGCACCGATTTCTTTAAGGTGAAGGACATCCATGATCTTTTTGAGATTTTTTCATCGGTAGCGACCATTCTCGCGGTTGGAGTTGCGATGATTGGTGTCAATGCTTGGAGACATCAAGTCAGCGGTGAAGCTGATCATGCTCTAGCACATAGAGTCGCTGTAGCAGCACTGAGGTACAAAGAAACCTCACGCACTGCCTACAATGACGCTCAGTTTGCTGTTACACAGTTCCACTTCGGGATAGCAGAACTTCCAGAGGGATTGGTAGAGCGATTTATTGTCCCCATGGAAAGACGCTTGCAAAAGAACCAAGATTCTAAAGCCGAATTTCTCGCGATTTTGTTGGAGGCCCGGGCTATCTGGGGGGCAGATTTTTCAAACAAATACAACGAACTCTTAAACTTAACTGAAAACTTCAATAGTTGTTTGCGGTCATTTTTTAGGTGGGTTAGAACTAATGACGGCGACCACAATGCAGAGGTTTATTCAACGATGCTCCAACGTCATTATGATGAATTTCTCAAAAATGAATGGTTGATAAAAACTGCTACCCAGGTCCCAGAGTTTGATGAGCTTACAAAAGAAGCAGATATGGATCTTCAGAGAAGATTGTTTAGGTCGACATAGGTCGAAAAAAAAATCGCTCGCGCGGTATGTCACACTGCGGCGCACTTGAGTTGTTCGGTAACAGGCATTGCGATTACCTCGTGTAGGCGCCGCCCTCCGTAACCGGTGGTGGCAATTTGAGTACGAGTGGTATTTGATGGAAGCTCAACCAGAGAAGGGTTCGCCGGTGAAACTTAAGGAGCGCGGGGCATTATTTGCAGGTATGACACTGCTGAGCGTTTGGATTGCCCTGCTCGGGACGTCTCTGCTGTGGATGGTTGTGGGCATCTGCAAGTACTATGGCATGGAGCTCAAAGGTGGCGATTGGGTGCAAGCCGCCGCTTCACTAACAGGGGTTGGTGCCGCTATCTTCATTGCCAACTCTCAACTACGACGTGATGCCTCTACGGAAAAAAACAAAAAGAAAGTTGCCTTAGCTGCTTTGGTAAAGATGGCGGAAGTTGCAGGGGTTGAAGTAAATCAGCTGTATTTGAATGCATCGCCAAACAATAGAAGCCCGATGCATTTGGAGCGTGTTCGGAGCATGGAAAGATCATTCATGGCAGTGGATATACTCAATCTGCCGGATGCGAAGATGGTTGAACATGTCCTGCAAATTCGCAGCATGTTGGAGTATTCAGCCCAGCAGATGGAACTCGCGCATAATCTCATTGATACGAAAGCCGCCCATAGCGCATGGGAGTCATTGGTCGCTGCTCGTATTCTTATCAATGCTGCATCATTGAATCTTCGGCGCTTGGCCGAATGACATCGTCGCCGGGATCTCTCGCAATCTCAGCCATGCTCTTCTCGTAAAGCTCACGCGACACCTTTTCTGTTATCTCATAAGGTGTCGTGACACAGCGCAGCATCCAAGCTTGCGTCTCGAAGTCGGCGGCGATGAGGTTCATCAGCAGCAGTTGGTGAACCTCCTGCTGGCTGTTGATGCCGTGGGCCTTCATGACCTGCTTGAGGTCAGGTTTAAACACCCCTGCAACCTCCACCGTGAACTTCTCGATGCCCAAGGCGGCGTCCTTCGCTGCTGCCTTCTCGCGCTTCCGGCGCTGCTTGAGCGCTTCCGCCGTCGGCTCCTGCTGTTCCTCGGCCATGGCCTGCCTCTTCAATTCCGTGGGCCGGTATATCCAGCCATGTCTGTCGTCGGCGCTGGCGCACCTGGTGGCTGATGCGTCTCATCGAAAAGCTGGCTTCATCTTCGGGTAATCGATGGCGTAGTCCTTGAGAAGCCGCAGGAGCAGCGTCGAGCTGATGCCGATGGCTTCGTGGCAGTTCTTCCGGTTCATGCCCTTGGCCATGCACTCCTTGATCTGGATGACCATCAGCGCTTCGGATTCTGGGGTGATTTTGTTCGGCGCCACCGCATGCTTCACGCCGACGGTGAACTCGATCCCGTAGCGCCGGGCGATCCCGCGCAAGACTCCCCGTGTTATCCCTTCCTTCTCGCAGATCTCGACGGCGTTGAGCGTCCTCGCCAATACCCTGATGCGCGCCGCCTGCTGGTCGGTTTCAAGCTTCGCCGCCGACCCCTGGAAGTTTGGGGTTTGTCGTCTCTGCTCAACGGTTTTCGGCGGGGCCGTTTCAGGCCCTGTGATTTTGCCGCCCATGGCCAGGTACTGGGCGACCTGCGCCGCCAGTTGGTGGCGGGCCGGGTCGTGCGCCTTGATCGCGCTGAGTTCGTTGCTGATGTATGCACTCATGCTGCTTTACTCCTGAGAGCCTTTTCGTAGTCATCGACCAGCAGCTTGAATTCCCAGAGGTCTTCTTCCATCTTCTCGATGTAGTCGTCGTCGCGCTTGAATTCGCGCCACCAGAGCTGGCGGCCGACGGGTTTCAGAAGGGGGCAGTACATCCCGATATGCCACCACTTGCGGTCAGTGATCCACATGCAGCCTTGCACCTGGTCAATCACGTCGCTGGCGTCGTTGTCGATGTGGAAGGATCGGAGCTTGTCGGGGGCCAGGAAGCATTTGTACTCGCTGCCGCCATCTTCTCCGATGAAGCCGTCTGCGCTGGCGCCGAAGAAGCCATCGTCAGTTTTGACCAGTCCAACTTGAGTGACGATCAGGCCTGTCTGCAGCTCATGCTCCATTCGGGCGTCCGGCTCTAGTTCGTGACCGCGGCGCATCTGCCACGTTTCAAAGCCGCCATCCAGCGGGGCGCCCCCGATCCGCTCAACCGCCAGCTCGAAGGCGTAGGTGAGGGCGGCATTCGACGGCTCGCCCACCTTTTCCCCATCCAGCGCCTTCTGGACTACCTCAGCCTTGGGGCCAGCCTTGTATCCAGCAAGATCGCGCGCACGCGCCTCGCTGTGTCCGGCCAGAATGGCGTCGACGTAGGTGCGTTGCTGGGCGGTCAGACCATTTACCTTGGAGCGAGCGGTGCTGAACATACTCGCGGTTATGCAGCCGGCGCGCTCCTTAAGCCAGATGTCGCTGCCCTGGGCGCAATTGATGATGATCATGGTTTTGCCTCCAGAGTCTCTTTCCGCTTGGTGACGGCGATCTTCACCGTGTCGTAGCCGGTCTTGTCGCCGCTGGCCTGAAGCACCTTCAGAGCTGCTTGCCAGACATCCTTCAATTCGTCAGGAGAGGTCACTTGCCCGACCCGTTCAAGGATGTCCTCGACCACCTGGGCGCGCATGTCATCGGTGTCCGATCCGTCCGCCGTTTGCGCGTCATCGTCTCGAGTCTCGCTGGTGGTTATGTTCAGCAGCGCGCACATGACGTAGCGCTTGCCGTAGGTGGTGGAGGAACCAACTGCCTGGACCTCGTTACGCCCTTTGCCGATGTCGGCCGGCAAGGTCATCGTGGTCTGCTCGCGATGCCCGTCACGGTGCATCAGGATGCCGGTGACGCTGATTGCCTTTTCGAGGTTTTCAACCTTGAAGGTGATCGCGAAGCCGTGTCGTTGCATGATCGGCTTGATGATGCGAGTGATATCGTCCAGCGTCGCGTAGGCGTTGCCGGTGTGCAGGTTCACCGCGGCTTCGAACACCGTCGGTATCTCGCACTGCATTTGAGCCATCCCCGCGTTGAAGGCGGCTTCAGCCGTTTTGGCTTGCATCCGTTCGTGCATCGCCAGCAGGCGCTCCATCTTTTCGATGTCGCAGCTCGGGTCGGCGGCCGCCCGGCTGATGACGGCCATGATGCTGTTGTCCGTCGAGATCGGCACGACGGCTTGCCGGCGTTGCTCCGGCATGATGATTTCGGTGGACATGACGGCCTCCTCAGAAATGGATGGTGATGTTCGGAATTTCCCGGCGGGCGATTTTCAGAACGATGGCCTTGGCCAGTTCTTCGGTGATGTTCATCGACATCAGCGCCTCTTTGGCGGCGCCCATGATCTTCACCTTGTGGGCCTGATCGGCTTCGCGCTCCTGCTGCTGGCGAGCGGCTTCATTCGCTTCCGCTTGCTGGCGGGCAACTTCGGCAAGACGGGCTTGCTTTACGGCTTCAGCTTGGCGCTGTTCGGCGGCGATCCGCTCTTGCTCGGCGCGCTGCTCTGCTTCAACGCGCTGGCGTTCCGCCTGCTCGGCCTGAAGCTGTAATTGCAGGCGCTGGTTCTCGGCCTCCCGCTTCTCCCGCTCGGCGGCATCGATCAGGGCCTGTTCACGCTGGGCAGCTGCTTCCCGCTCAGCCCGGACCCGTTCTTCCGCTTCTTGCTGGGCGCGCTCGGCTGCTTCACGGGCGATCGCTGCTTCTCGGTCGGCCAGGGCGCGGGCTTCTGCCTCAGCGCGCAGCCGGGCCAGCTCTGCCTGCTCGGCTTCGTACCGCGCACGCTCTGCGTGCAGGGCGCGCAGCTTTGCCAGTGTCTCGTCCTTCACCTGGGCGGCTTCGGCCAAGAACTCTTCCCAGGTATCGTTTACCGCAACCAATTCGAGGATGGCGATGATGTGGCCGACTTGGCCGGCGCTCGGCGCGCCCTCGAAAATCAGAAAGTCTTTCATGGCCTGGATGCCATCGACGTGCTTGTCTTTGCGGGCCTGCTCAGCCTCTTCCCACTCGGTCAGAGGCTGGCGGGTGGCGTCGCGCAGGGCGTCCATCTTGGTGACGAACTCGCGCAGCTCAGCCTCGACGACCTTTGGCATTTCCTTCAGGCGCTTCAGGTAGTCGCGACCAGGCTTCTCGACCGCTGTCTTGGACTTGCTGACGGTCGCTGCCAGGCTGGCAATGCGCGCGCGGCCCTTGGCGGTCTTGAGGTCCGGAACCTCGCCGGTGACTTCTGCCTTTACCGCCTCGAAGAACTGGCCCAGGCCGCCTGCCACGTAGATGGCTGGCGCGTTGTCGGCGCTGATGTCGTCAATCGTGATGACTTGCTGTTGTGCGGACACGGGAAATCCTTGCCGCGACATGCGCAGCGCTTGAAGGTGTGGGTTATTGAGTTACGCGATCAGCGAGAGCGCTGAGCAGCATCAGGAAGGTGCAGAGGGATAGGGCGGAGAATGAGCCGCGCCAGATGAGGAGGCGCCGGGTGCGCTGGTGGGCGGTCACGACGAAGCGCCCATCATGTCGTCACCGAAGCACTCGCCGTTGCACACTTCGCTGCCGCACTCACGGCACTGATCTTCGGCTTGCACATCGCGCTGGCAATTCTCGCCGCCACAATGTGGGCACCTGGTCCCGGTGAGATTTCCATAGGGGCCGACCCAGTGGATCCCAATCCTGTTGCATTGGCCGCAGATCATGGTCATGCCTTCACCTCATATGCCACGGTCCACTCACCGCACAGACAGGCCCGGCCGCTCCATGCGTGGACGTTCGGAATGCCGGCGTCATGGGCCAGCGACAGGGCGCCCAGCCACTTTGCGTGGGTGAAGGCCAAGATCATGCGGTCGGCGGCCAACTCTTCAATCTGCTCATCGATCAGCGTTTTCACGATAGGCGTGATCATGCTGCAGCACTCCTGATCTCCGCATTGCGCTCGACGAACTTGGCATCCAGCACATTGCGGTAGCGGTTGGCAGTCGGGGCGTCGATGATCTCGGCGAACTCCGCCATTTCGATCATGCCCATGACGAAGGTGCGGTCGGGCACAGGAGTGCAGGACCGCCGGATCTTGGCGATTTCAAGGCCCAGGCGGGCCATGGCGACATGGTTGCTCATAGCTCGTCGTCCTCTGCCTGGGCGATCAGTGCGTCATCAGCCAGCGGTGCGAGAAGCGATTCCGCAATCTCTCCCAGCTTGCCGAATGGGTGGTCGCTGTGACCCAGTAGCTCGTTCACGGCCACCTTGTCGCCCTTGCCGTAGGCCGTGGTGATCAACAGCCAGCCCAGGGCGGAGGTGTGCACCTCACAGTCAGCAAGGCGCTTGTTTGCGTACTCATCCACCGCCAGGGCGAACTCTTCGGCCTTCACGCCCTGAGGCGAGCACATGCGGCGCTGGAACTTCACGTCGCGGCCGTAGCGGACCAACTGCTCGGTGGCGTTGTACAGCCATTCAGCCCGGGCCAGTTCCTGCGGGCTCTCGCTCACCGGAGGCGGCGACTTGGCGTCATGCATCGCCTGACAGATATTCAGTGCTGCGTTCATGGTCGCCTCCAGGGTGGCGTTATTCGGCGGGAATCAGCTTGAACAGCTCGATCTCGTCGATTGGGTAAGCGCCGTTTTGCTCGCCGTAAAACCAGCGCTTGCTGTCGTTCAGCTCGGTGACCTCGACGCACGCTTGCTCAACGCCATCCAAAATCATCAGGTACGAGGCACCCGGTTTGGCGTCTGGCAGATCTTCAACCTTGATCCAATCGCTCATGGCGACCTCCAGTGTTTGGGGTTAGGCGGGGTGTATTGCTTGGGCTGGAACCCTGCAGATAAGGCCGAACTCTTCGCCGATTTCGATAACTTCTCGGAACGGAAGCCCGTCATCAGCGAGCAAGCCGTCGCGCTCTGCGTCGAACTGCCAGATCAAATCCACGAGGCTGTCGCAGCCCATGCAGGTCTTGACGGCGTAAAAATCACCGTCCCACTTCCCGGCAATATTGATGTAGCGCTCACCTGGGACGATGGTCCGCCGGCAGCACTCGCAGTTGTGCGGGCTCCTGGCTTTGATGATGTTTTTGCTTTGGAATGAATCGCTCATGACTCTCTCCGGGCGGGTTCACCTGTATTCGTCAACACTCTTTCTTCCCGCTGGTTGCCGATGGGCGCGGGGTGAGTGCTGACGGGTAGAGGCGGGGAAGGGTGGGTGCAGATGGCCGGAGCTGATCCCGGCATGGCTGGACTCAAACCAGTCTACGTTTAACGATTTCGAGCGCGTCGATTCGCCAGCATCAAGCGGGTCTGACCGTTCTGCCGTCTCCGGCGGACTATGCTTGCGCATCCGATCCCTGAACTACATCAGGGGTGTTTTCCCGTACGTGAGCCCGTCAGCCCGGGCATTCATCTGCTTGTTGCGGTGATGCAGGTGGGCGGTTATAGGCCGCAGTTTCGTCCGCATCGGGGTGTGATCTGGCCGGCGCTGATCTCCGGCTTTGCTGGCTTGGAAGCGGAGCCATCCAGCTGCTCAATTCACTGCATTTCTGCATGTGGCCGCTTGTACCTAGTAAACAGCGCATCAGCCTGCGCATTCAGATCACACCCCGATGCGCTCTCACAGAGAGGATCGGGTGGGTTCAAGGCAGCTTTCAGCGTGACCACCCACGCTCTCAACCATCGCTGCATAAGGGCAGTTTTCGTCAGGCTGACGTGGCGCTGGTTGTTAGGCTGCTGCTGGAATCACGACCAGCACGGTGTTGACCATGGTCCCGGCTTGCTTGAATGAGGCCTCCGGCAACGTTTCGATACTTCCGCCGCGCCGCTCTACGATCCCGCGAAAGTCTCGGGTCAGTGCGTCGTCGCGGAAGGTCACACCGGAAGGCATGATCGCCACCAGCCGGCCCCCTGGCTTCAAGAACTTCAGTGCGTGGACAACGTGGTGGATGTCGCTGCGTTTCTTGTCGAAGGGCGGATTCATCAGAACGCGGTCATAGATTGGCTTCGGCTCGAGCTGTAGGAAGTCGCCCGGCTCTGAAACGCCCGACAGTGGTAGCTTCAGTTCAACCAGCGCCTTATGGTTGTCAGGGAGCAGTTCGTGCATATCGACAATCACGCCTACCGCCGCAGAGTTTGCGGCCACCGCCAGGGCGCCGCGTCCTGCGCTTGGCTCCAGCACCATCATCCCGTCCCCAATCATGGCGAGATCCGCAGCCTGTTTTGCAATGTGCGGCGGGGTAGGGAAGAACCCGAAGTCCTGCGGTACGGTGACTTCACCTGTCATCAAGATGTTTTCGATCGCGTCGGCGGCGTCACTGGCGAACAGGTGAGCTTTTGCCTTGGTGTTCCACTTACCGCCAGCGGCTTTCAGGGTCTTGTCGAGGCGCTGGTAAAGGTTCTTGTCGAGCTGACCGCCGGTGATGAAAAGCTTGTTGCCTTCGGTGCGCGAGGCGCTGAGCAGCGCCATCACTTCGTTGTCGACTTTCATTTGTGACTCCCGGTTGTTTTCCCAATGCACCCGTCACCAGGTGCATCAGTGAAAAATTCCGTGTTGCTCTCCGCTCCATGCGCGGCGCCTCGGTTTCCCCACCTGGCCGGCGTCACACATTTCGTGTTCGGTGTTCTTCGCCGGCTGGCTTGCATGGTTTGGCGTCCTCCCATATGGGGAGTCCGGCAGGTTCCAGAGCCTGCATGGAGATCGAAATTTGTGTTTCGCGCTGTGCCCGTTGCCGGGGATCGATCCGCGAAGATTCCTGATTGTTAAAGAGCGGCGGGTCTGTTGAGTCCCTACGCTGCGTTCGTCGCTGCGATGGACTTAAATTAGCAAGTGCTAATTCATATCGCAATAGCAAATGCTAAATTATTTTTCTGCGGGCGAAAAAAAGCCCGCTGGAAGGCGGGCTGCTTTTTGCTGATTGGTCGTCGAAAAGGCTTTAAGCCACGTTTCTCCACCAGTCTATGGTTAGGTTTGCTAGGACATCTACCGATGCAGCTTGGATGATTTCAATCCCTGATTTCGATAGGCGGTCAAGCTGACGGTGCGTCGTCTCGTAATGTTTGCTGAACTCCTTCGCATCCAACCCTGACTCCGCCGTCGGAACAAGAACCGACATCGATGCTTTCTGCCGATTCGTGTTGCTATTAACCAACAACAGATCGGCGGAGGCTTGAAGAAGATTGTTTTCCACTACTAGAGGGCTTTTGTACCAAGCGGAAACTATGCCGCCGGCGGCAGTATCACTGAGCAGGGGGACATCCACCTCAATACGATGACCAGAATGCATTTTTAGGTTGAACCGTGAATCCTGAATGATTTTGGATGCATCAAGATGCATTTTCTCTTTCATGATTTCGAAAACGGTTTCGCGCACCTTGCTATTTGATCGATAGCGGAAACCAGCGTCCTTCTGCCTTTCATGAGGCTTGCCAAGAGTAACGACATCGAAGAAAAACTCGTCGACTACGGCTTCGGCAGTCGCTCCGGACGCGTACAGGGCTTTGCCAATTCGAATCGAATCGCTGAGCATTTCAGGTAGGTTCTGAGGGCCCACCTCCACGATAGTTTCTTCGATGTCATTCAATAGGTAGGTCAAATCATGAGGGTCAATCCTGCCTCCGTATAGGCACTTGATTCGATCAAACGAATCAAGCATCCGAACCTCGACCCTGCCTTGATATGCAAAAAGAACCCCGACGTTTAGGAACTCACCAGTGTCCTCATCAAGACAGGCAGATATAGGGCGCCACTCGCCCTCAAGCATCCTGCTTGAGGGTTCGGATGGTTCGCTTAATCGGGCGCGAAGCCCTGCGACTGAGTTCATAACATTAACCCTGCTGCCTTGGCATATGGGGCCGGATCCAGTCGGCCATCAATTAGAGCTATGATAGCCTCAACGTCAGTCGGTTCGAAAAAATTCGACAGCACGCTTTTTGAAGCTATTGCTCCAGCAGATCTATAGCTCGAAGCGTAAGAATTAAGGGCCATCAGTTTGCCGCTTGAGATGGGCAACAGCTCACTCCACCGCGGCGTGAATCGATTGATAAAACTCTCAAGTACGTTCTGAGCTCGCCACGGCATAGACCCTACAGACCCTGGCGTCCAATTTGGGTAAGCCAGGATGCGACCATGATCTATCAGCATGAGAGCTCCAAGGCTGGCTTGGAGAATATTTCCCATATTCCGATCTGAGTTAAGCAACCAATCATCGAACGCCACAATCTTCGCAGCGTCGGCATGCTTTGCAAGGAACTGTGCAAGGCGCCGAAGTCTGCGCTCCTCGAGGGATGGAAGGTTGATGCCAGACAAGTGCCGCTGCTTAAGGTTTGGGTGCTCCATATCCTTGCTGAACCAACAGAGATAGCTTGGTTGAATAGAGCCGCCAATCTCTTCGAGCTCAGAAAGCAAATCTTGCGGAAGTTGATCCTTACCTAAAGCAATAATGCCGGCGATGCTTGGAGTTGAAAGCCCGCACGTAGATGCCAGCACATAGCCCAGAGCCTCGCTTACGATCTCCTGATTTACAACTGGCTTCCCGGTGTCAGGACAAGCAATGAAGTCTGTGAGCGGCTTTAGATAACAGCGCTCTGATTCGCCATTTATACGAATTTTTGCGCGCAGAATCGGGCTTATGCCTTTGCTGGCAGGGGCTCTCAAGTGACCAGAAAATGCGTCACGCTTTAGGTAGTGAATCATCGCTTGCTAGCCGCTCCCTGAGGCGCTTATGGCTCCGTGCCGATGCCAATGCCGGTTGTTTGGAAGCTCCTGTCTCAAATCGACTGGCAATTTGATCGAGCAGTTCAATATCGGAATCGCTTAGCCGCCCCTGGGCGGCAGCATTAGCGATTTTTAGAAGTATCTCTCGAGATCTTGGGGTAGCTATCTCCGCAAACTGAGCAGCCTCATTGGCTACTGCGGCACGCGGCATATGATCCGAAAGAGTGGCCACCGATGACCCATCTGGATCGATGATTGGATTCTCAAGAGTCCCTGGCAGGAGGGAAATCTTGGCCTCCATATTGCGGGCAGCCCGCTCCCCTAGGTTTCGATGACCATTTAGGACTTGCGATAAATAGGACGGATCTATGTCGTACCGGTTCGCAAAATCCTTCAGCTGCATATCGCCGATGATCCGCTTTAGCACGACTATCCGTTTTTCGTTGGTTTCCATCTGCAAATAATCGCCTTCCGTTAGCAAACAGTAAATTACTGTTTGCTATTGCGTGTTGCATTAGCAAACGCTAATCTGTCGCTAGACATTGGAGGTGCATATGAATCTGCACGAATTTATCAAGCCGTTGGGAAAGGCCGCTTTGGATGCCTTCGCAGTCGCCTGTCTTACGACTGCAGGTCAGCTGAAGCAGGTTGCCTATGGCAATCGCCGGCCAAGCGCATCCCTAGCCATCAACATCGACCGCGAATCAAAAGGGCTTGTGACCTGCGAAGAGCTTCGACCCGACATTGATTGGGCCTACCTGCGAAGCACTGAGCCAGCCAAAACCGCCGCTTAAACCCGCTTCGAGCTGAGCGAGATCGTCGCCTGCTCGAAGCCTCGGAGGGCATCTCGGCCCAGCTGGGTACGCAACAGATCGGCCTTCGATTCAAACGCAGGCCAAAGCCTGAGCTGAGAAGACAAGGGCAGGGTGGATGCCAGGGCAGCCACAAAGCAGCAAAGGGCGGTTATCTCGCCCTGCAGTTCTGAAGAGTCGGTCATGGATGCGTCCCTGATCAGTAGTAGCGATTTGGCATGAACCCAGAATACGAACGAGAGAGCCCCATGAATACGTCCAGTTCAAGACAAAGCGTTCAAACCCGTGACCAGGTGCTGGTCGCTCATGCTCAAAACCAGATCGCCCGCACCAGCTTGAGCCAGGACGATTTCGCCCAGGCGCTGAGCCGGGAAATTTACCTGCGCGTTCCGGCCTTGAAGATCGAAATGGCCAAGGTGCCTGACTTCGACGAATTGGCCCGCCAGAACGACGTAAGCGCATTCGTGAAAGCGACCGGTCGCTGGCTCAAGCGTGTTCAGCGCTGGCTGACCGGCGATCAGGAAATGCCGTCGTGGCTTGAAGAGTCTTGGGTGAACGCCCTTGAGCCAGAATTTCGCGATCACTGCATCAACGAGCTGGCGGGCCGCCACGGCCTTACCGGCGCCCGCCAAATGCAGAGCGAGCAGTGTGCGAACAAGAGCTTTGGCGCGCTGATCCGGGCGCTCGGTGATGTCATCGACACCGGCAGCGAAGTGTTCGATGACCAAGTGATGTGCGAAGCCGATCTGCCGCATCTGCCGGCTTTCGTGACTCAGTGCCGCCAAGTAGAAGCGCGGGCAGGGGAGCTGGGCCGGAAGGCCGAGTCGCTTTTGGCGAAGCATCGCCCAAGTTTGAAATCTATCGCCTAAAACCCAGGCACAAAAAAGCCGGGATTGCGCCCCGGCTGATTCATTACAACTTGATGAGGCCGATTATGCAGAGCCAGCCAAATTTCAGCAATCCCCCAACCGATGTCGCGACACGATTTGCAAATTCTGAAAACGTGTCGCGTACCACCATGTCTTCCCGTGAGATCGCAAACGTCACCGGCAAACGTCACGACAACGTGAAGCGGGACATCATTGCAATGCTCAAAGACCTGAAAGTAGATGCACTCAGTTTTGAGGACATCTATCTGGACGGCCGCAACCGCGAACAGGTGCAATACCTGCTCGATCGTGAACACACCGACTGCCTTCTCACGGGCTACAGCGCCCCATTGCGCATGAAGGTGATTCGCCGTTGGCGGGAGCTGGAACAGCAGCAGGGCGCCCGCGAACAAGTGCTGCTCAACGGCACCAAGGTTGTCGGCGAGATCGCCATCATGGAGTGCTTCACGCGGCTGCTGAAGCCGGCGGCGTCTTGCCAGATGGCAATGCTCACGAAGATTGCCCAGAACAACGGCCTGGACCCGAAGTTTCTACCAGGCTACGCCGTCGACGCCGCGCCGGATGCTGCCGGCGGCTCCTCGATGCCCACCAAGTCGGCCACGGCCCTCTTGAAAGACCATGGGATTCGCTACGCGCCGGCGGCGTTCAATCGCGCCCTCGCAGCCAAGGGATTTCTCAAGCAACTGCAGCGCAAAAACTCCAAACAGGAAATGGTCGACTTCTGGTCTGTGACCGAGAAGGGCCTGGCCTACGGCAAAAATCTTACCAGTCCTCAATCTCCACGCGAGACGCAGCCTCACTGGTACGTCGACCGCTTCCTTGAACTGGCCAAATTGGTCGGGAAGGCCTGATATGCAATTCACCGTAACGATCAACCAGGTGAAGGCGCTGGAGTGGGGGCTGAACTCCCAGCAGGCCCTGCTGTTCGCCTTCGTCTATGGCTGCCCAAGCTGGACCAAGCCAATCAAGACGGACGTTGGGATCTTCTTCGCGCTGAGCAAGGCCAAGATCATCGAGGAGCTGCCCCTCCTAACTGACAAGCCGGACACCGCTTACCGCATGCTGAAGGCCCTGGAAGAGGCCGGTTTGATTGAGCTTTCCAGCACCTCGAACATCACGTTGTTTCGCCTGACCGATAAGGCGATTGAGTGGAACCAGAAACTTGATGGGTCGGAAAAATATCCGACCCCACCGAAGAACGAAGGTCGGAAAAAAATCCGACCTACCTCGGAAAAAAATCCGAGCAAGGTCGGAGAAAAATCCGAGCCAGGGTCGGAAAAATCTCCGACAAATCAGGATACCAATCATCAGGGTACCAATCAGGATACCAGTCAGGACTTGCAAGACGGCCCGGACAAGCCGGCCCGCAATCTGGTGCTGGTGGTTGATCGCACCGATGCTCCCCGCGTCGAGATTCCCGCCGACATGCCCGGACCCAAAGACCAGACCTGCAAAACCTTCAAGGTCTGGGCGAACTACGCCATGGCCTACCGCAAACGCTACAGCGCTTGGCCGGTGTGGAACGCCAAAGTCGGTGGCCAGCTCGGCCAGTTGGTCGACCGCCTCGGCGCCGATGTCGCCCATCACGTCGCCGCTCACTTCCTGAAGACCAGCGACGCCGCCGTTCTGCGCAAGTGCCACAGCCTCAACGAGCTGCTGGCCAACGCCGAGAGCTACCACACCCAGTGGGTGACCGGGCAACGCATCAACGGGACAACCGCACGCCAGATGGAGCGGACCGAGGCAAACCACTCCGCAGCGGAGCAGGCCGCCCAGATGGTTCTGGCCAAGCGCCAAGCAGGTGACCGCAATGAATACCTCTGAAATGAACGACCAGCAGGTTGCCGGGCTCGCTGCTGCCATCTGCGCCACCGCCGAGGCCATGGGTCAGGAAATGAACCCAGGCACTGCGGCGATGATGGCCGAGGACCTGTGCTCCTATCCGGTGCCGGTGGTGAAGGCTGCGCTGAAAGCCTGCCGCTTCGAGGTGAAGGGCAAGCTGGCCATGGCCGACATCCTTCAGCGCGTCCAGGTGGCCGACGGTCGCCCGGGCAAGGACGAGGCATGGTCGATTGCTTTGTGCGGACACGACGAAAGCGAAACTGTGGTGCTGACCGCCGAGATCCAGCAAGCCATGACCGCCGCCGCGCCGATCCTTCGGCTGGGTGACAAGGTTGGGGCCCGTATGGCGTTCATGAGTGCTTACGAACGCCTGGTAACTCAGGCTCGCGCCGAGGCGGTTCCGGTGTCTTGGAGTGTTTCGCTTGGCCATGACCCAGTGCGACGAGTGACGGCGATTGAGTCGGCGGTGCGCATGCAGCTGATCACGCAAGAGGCCGGCACCCAGTACTTGGCAGACCTGCGCATCGCGCCAATCACCACCGACGGCCAGGCCATCGCCGGGCTTCTGACCGGTGCGGCCTTCGAGGCTTCGCCACACCTTCGCGAAAAGCTCGCCGAAGTCCGCCGGGTCGTCGATGCAGCCAAAGCCCGACTGGACAGCCAGCGCCTCAAGAAGGCCCAGGCCGGTCGAGTCGATACGTATCTGCGCAAACGCAAAGCCCGGCAGGCCATTGCGCAATTCAGGGAGCGCTTCTGATGACTCCCGCCAAACAAGAAATCCTCATGCAGGGCCAGACCGGCGTAGCGAAGAAGGTCTACGAGTGCGTGCCGATCAATGAGCCTTGGACCTCGTCCCAGGTCATGACGGCCATGCGCAACCTGACCGGAAGCACGCCGGACAACCGGATTGTCTCGGGCTGCTTGGTCAGCCTGGTGGATTCCGGCCTCGTTAAAAAATCAGGGCGCGACCAGTTCCAGCGCATCGCCGTAGACGCAAAGCAGAAGAATCAGGAGTCGAGCATGGCCAAAGCAGAATTGAAACTCGAAGTCGTTTCCGAGAAGAAAGCCCAGGGCACCCCATTGGAGATGTTGAGCGAGTTGGCCGGAGAAATCGCTGGGATGGCCAATAACCTCAAGCGCTTGGCTGGTCGAGTTGAGGATGTCGCGCTTGTAGTCGAGCAGGAGCGTGAAGGCAATGCCGAGGCTGTGGGCAAACTGAAGCAACTGCAAGAGCTGCTGAAGGGTATCTCGCAATGACCATCGACAAACAGAAACTCCACAAACTGCTCTGGGCCGAAGCAGCCTCGTACCGCACCGACTGCGCAGACTGGAAGCACAACACCGAGTTGCTGCAGGAATTCCTCGGCGAGAAAACCGTTGAGGAGGTGGCGCTGGAACTGCTGGCAGAGAACCAGGCGCTGATTGGCGGAATGACGAGAATCATGCGCACCACCCATTTGGGTGACCCAGCTTTCTCGATTGCTTGCGAGGTGGTCGGTGAGCTTGGGCACGTCACTGCCACTGCTGGAGGTGCCCGATGACTCTGCCTCCAATTCTGCTGGGGTTCGCCATCGGCCTGATCCCATTTCTCATCGCTGTGGCGGTGCTGCCATGAGCGAGAAGATCAGCGTCAACAGCACCGCCAGGCTTTCCCAGGCGATCACCGCGCTCAGCGCCATGTACCGCGACGAGAAGTTCGTCGTGGTGTCACTGCGCCCGGGCAAGGACCGTACGCTCGACCAAAACCGGCTGTGGTTCGCGATGTACAAGCGCATTGCCGAGATGACGCAGCTCGGTGACGCCTCCGACGCTCGCCACTACTGCAAGCTGCACATCGGCGTGCAGATCCTGCTGAACGAGGACGCCGGATTTCAGGCTGAGTGGTACCGCGTCATGCGCCACCTGCCGTACGAAACGAAGCTGTCCATGATGGGCGGCTGCAAGCTGTTCGGCCCCGACGGGTTCCCGGTGACCAGCCTGTTCAACCGTGCCCAGGGCATCGCCTACACCGACCGGATCGTCGCGCGCTTCGCTCCACAGGGCGTGTATTTCGATGACCTGCTGAGCCAGGAGGCCGCATGAACCATAACTTCAAGCCGGGCGACCTGGCACTGACGCTGGTTTCGAAATATCAGATTCCGGCCATGGCTACTGTTTCGCTGGTCGTGTTCATTCCTGCCGGGGAGGGGGCTATCGAGCCCGATGGCTGTTTGTGGTTCGCTCCGCACGCGGGCTGGGTCGTTGGGCGTGATGATGAAGACGGCTACGGATTCTTCAGGGCGACAGACCTGATGCCATTAAGGGGCGACTTTACCCCAGAGCTGCATAAAGCCAAGGAGGCTGTATGACCATCGAACGGAAGCCAGCCAAGCCGAAGAAATGCCGCGTTGCAACGTGCAAGGCCTCATTCGTGCCCCGGCGTCTGGGTCAGGCGGTATGCAGCCCGGCATGCGCACTCATAGACGCACCGCGCCACCAGGAGAGAGCGCGCAAGTCGCTGGACCAGGTCGAGCGCCGCGAGATCAAGGTTCGCAAGGAGGTTCTGAAGTCCCGTGGCGACCATATGCGTGAGGCTCAGCAGGCATTCAACGCATACATCCGCGCCCGGGACAAGGCCGCCGGCCATCTCTGCATCTCCAGCGGCAAGCCATTGGACTGGAGCGGTAACGCAGTAGATGCCGGCCATTACCGCAGCGTTGGATCAGCGCCGCACCTGCGCTTTGATGAGCGCAACTGCCATGCACAAAGCAAGCAAGACAACCGGTTTCTGTCCGGCAACGCCGTGGACTACCGTATTGGCCTGATCGCGCGCATCGGCCAGGCCGCCGTGGATGAATTGGAGTCGGATCAGTCGGTGAAGAAGTACACCGTCGATGAATTGAAAGAAATCAAGGCTCGATACCGGGCAAAGACCAGAGAGCTGAAGGGGAGAGCAGCATGACCTATCGCAACGTGGTATCCGCAGTTGTTCGGGCGCTGGCCGCCGAAACCATCAACTCTGCCGGCGGCTGCGACTTTGAGCCCAAGGTTCAATGCGCCAAGCAGAAGGGGGAGATCGTCGGAAAGGAGGCTGCATTCCTCACCGACTGCTGGGTGTTCGGCCGGCTGCACAAGTCGCTGTCGGCGGCGCACTGGCGGGCGCTGGTGGCGAAGTACTCCACGCACACCGAACGCAAGCATGCAGCGATCGCGGAGCTGACGAAGGTTATGCGCTCACCGGCGCCGGAGCGGTTTCTGCATTGCGCGATCGTGACCTGGGCTCTCCCGAAGCTCGCCGGCGTCGACGGAAAACGCTCGACCAACGTACTGCCCGCCGGCTGGTATGAGATGGACAACTGGTCGGACGAGCCGCACCCGATCAAGACTCAGGAGCGCTGGCGTCGCGACATCCGTAAGGCTCTGGAGCGCGAAGTCGATGAGGCTTTGGAGTGCGCTCAAACGTTACTGGATGCAGAGGAACTCATTGAGACAAAAGCTGCTTGACTGGCAGTGAGCCAATGAGCCATTATCCACCCATCCTGTCATTCCTGCGCGTGTTGAGGAGTGCAGTAAAAGCCCAACCGCCAAAGTTGGGCTTTTTTGTGAGCGTGAAAAAATTCGAAACACCAGTATTTACAACTTTGGTCTCACTGGTTGCGGTCCTGGGCCCTTTCTCTTATGGGGTCCTTGCACTCTATGAAATCGGAAGATTGGGATATTTCAACGCCCCAGTTGATTTCCTGCAGTTGGGGTCGTTTGGCTTCGCTGATGTAATTCTCAAGGCGTACCCATCGGTGATTCCGATGGCTGCAGTGGTAGCTCTTTCCCTGAGATTTTTATGGCTGAAAGGCATCCACCGAGCATATGCGGCTTTGCACATTGTTGGGCTGTTCGCTCTTTTACTTATCACTCTTGTTAATAGCGCGGGCTGGAAGATATTTTGGATTTGCGTAGCTGCCGTTGCTGTGCTGTTTTTATTAATCAAAAGTCCGCCTGCACCGCCGGAGATGGGCAATGAGCCTCAAGATAACGCGAGGCCAGTAGAGACAAGAGATCAGAGGTTTTGGCGAATCGCTCGGTTGTGTCCTCCACTGGCGTTTATCGTCTTTATCTTTGGTTGGATGGTATCTGCTTACGGTGCAAAAAATGCCGAGCTTGAGGCTTTCTACTGGTGCACCAAGGATGAGGTTGTCCTCGGGTTCTACGGAGATAAGGCGCTCACGTCCAAATTGCAGAACGGTGATATTGGTCATACTTTCTCAATTCGCGACGTTAAGACGTTAACTGAGCTGAGTTATCAAAAAATTGGGCCACTTAAAGTCGCTCCGCTTTGGAAGCCTGCTCTCGGCAGATAAAATCCAGCAATCAGACGTTTCACCAGTCGCCCAGCGATCTATTTAAACGAACAACACAGCCCGCCAAAAGCGGGTTTTTTATTGCCTGGATTTTACCTGTAGCCAGGGCAGCCTTCGGGACAACCTGGACGTCGATAGCCGGATAGTGCGACGTACGGAATCAACACCGGCAGCCCGCGCACCCTGTTCCATCACACGCTTGCAGGGTGGCGCGAGACTGGTTCTGTGAGATCGATGCATTGGGGCGTCGACGCGGAGACAGTCTTTGGCGGACAGCGCGGAAAGACGCGCACACCTATTCAGGCAGCCTCGACAGACAGAGCAATGCGTTTGCCGAGAGCGCCAAGCGCCTTCTCGATTGCTTCCATTTTTGATGTATGCAGGAAATCGACCAGGCGATCACCTTGAGTCTGCGAAACCCCGAGAAGTCGGCACAGATCGGCCTTACGCATATCGCGAGCCATCATCTCGTTCCATAGAATAATCTTGGCCACGGTGACCGCCGGCAGCCGGACGACATGCTGTCCTGGAGCGGGTACGGAGGCTTCCGGAATCGACCGACGCTGATCCACATAGATGGACAGGGCGGTCTCGATACCGTCCACCGACTCCCGCAAAGCGTCGGCGATATCGTCACCTGCGCTGTTGAGCTCTGGAAGGTCATCGCAGGTAACAGCGACACCTGGGTTTTCGTCTTCGTGAATCGTTACTGGGTAGTCAAACATTTCTAGCCCTCCAATCGGCGGCTCTCTGTTGAATGTTTGGTGGGTGATGAATGCGAGTGAGCTGGGGCTCATTCAAGCCCCAGCTGTTTGATGATTCCTTTGCGGGTCGGTTCTTTCATTTCTTTTGAGCCGTGATCCGCAAAGACCGTTTGCTTGCCGTTGTAGTAGATCTTGAAGTGGCTACCACCTTTGCCTGCTTCGAAGATCACCCCTCGGGCCTTCAACCATCGCCTGAACTCGCTGTACTTCATCACCTCGCCTCGTTGTTTGGATAAGTCCAGATTACCACAATTTTGTGGTAATACAACGTTTTTGTGGTGTTTATGAAATATCGGCCTCGCCACCTGTGAGGTTTTCTCGTTTTCGGCTCCACCACACCCATTGCTCCGAGCTGGGAGTGCTGCTGGGGCCGGATCTACTTCGCTTCCCGAAAGGGAGGGATACCCGGATGCACAACATGCCAGACAAACCGGACACTTGGGCGATAGCGCTTGCGTGGTTGAGCCAGCACTCGCCGATTCTCTTCGCGGCTGGGCTTTCCTGCGTCATGGCTATCCTGCGCATCACCTATGGCGGTGGCACGCGTCGCCAGATGTTGGTGGAAGGCGCGATCTGTGGCGGGCTAACCCTGACAATCATCAGCGGCTTGGACTTCTTCGGCTTGCCCCAGAGCATGGCCACATTCGCCGGCGGCTGGGTTGGCTTCCTGGGTGTGGAGAAGATCCGCGCCATTGCTGACCGAGTGACTGACTTCAAGTTGCCGAGCCGCAAGCCTGAGTAATCCGCGACACGTTTCGCGAATCAGCAAATTGTGTCGCGACACGCGACGAGGAGAGCAGCATGGACAACCAGCACAAGAAGATTACCGGCTATCGCGACCTGACCCAGTCCGAAATCGACGGCATGAACTCGATCAAGGCTCTGGAAGCCGACGCCGGCAAACTGTTCAAGCAGATCGGTCAGATTGAAGGTGTCGATCCGCGCTTGCTTGCGTTGGCCAAGACCAACTTGCAGCAGGGCTTTATGTGGTTCGTGCGCTCGATTGCCAAGCCTGCCGATCCATTCAGCTGAGGCCCACACGACGACCATTGGTTTTTGGTGGCGTCCTTACTGCCATTTAACGCTGACGTTAGTGAATCGCATCAGTTCGAGTGAGTGTTGAAGAGACGTGGAGCCGATGATTTGACCGCCTTTGCCGAGGCCGAGGACCTCCAGAAGCAGCTCGTGAGCATCTATTTGCTCAGGCGCCTCGCCAATTTTTGTTTGTGGGGCCTTGGCATACTCGTAGCTCAGTTCGTATCTATGCATTGTTCGCCTCTGCGAGTTCAAGCGGGTAGGTGTGCCGCAGGTGAGTGCGGCACGGGTGGATCACTTAACTTTCAGTGCTTCTTGGATCTGGTCTGCGTAGTTGGAGAGGTTATCAAGCTCTCTTGGGATATTGAGGCCTTCTCCGCCTGAGGCCTTGCTTGCAATCAGTTCTAAGGCGACCGCTACGGCATGTGCACGAGCAGCATCTGGGGTACTTCGTGGTCCTGCGGCGGCTAAAATTGCGCTGTGGATTGTCTCGGACATGTGGCTCTCCTTGCTATTAATTGATCCTTACCAATACCGGCAACCAGCCACTATTTCAAGACCCCGAGAACTTATATGACAGCCAAGCAACCCGACTGGGAGGCGATCGAACGAGCCTACCGGGCTGGTGTGCTTTCCATCCGAACTATCGCAGAGCGTAACGGCGTCAGCGATACCGCGATTCGCAAGAAGGCCAAGGCCCTGGGATGGGCGAGAGACCTTTCTGACCAGGTGCGCAAAGAGGTTCGCAACAAGCTGGTTCGCGGCGAGGTTCGCGATGATCAATGTGCGAACCCCGAGCGTGACGCCGAGATCATCGAAGAAGCGGCGGAAGAGGGCGCGACGGTTGTTCGCAGTCATCGCCGTGACATTCGCAAAGCCACGAACCTTGCGAACCTGCTGATGGATGATCTGCTTTCCACTATTCAGCGGCGCGAAGAGATCGAAGAAGACATCGAGGCGGAAACCTCCGAAGACAGCAACGGTATGCGCCGGGCTTCAATGCTTGCTGCCGTGTCGTTGCCCAGCAACGCCAAAACCCTTTTCCAGTTGTCCTCGGCCATGAAGAACCTGCAGGTGCTCGAACGCACCGCCTTCGGCCTTGATGACAAGGAGCAGTCGAAAGACGCCGACGAACTTTCGCAATTGATGGACGAACTATCGAAGGACGCCTGACCATGAAGCCCGAGCACATGAAGCTGCTCCGGGACCGATACTGGCGCTTGAACAACCTCTACTTCATCACTGACAAGCAAGGGAAGAAGGTCCGCTTCCGCATGACGCAGGAGCAGATCGATTACTTCCAAGGGATGCACACCAGGAACATCATCCTCAAGGCGCGGCAACTGGGTTTCACGACGCTGGTGTGCATCGTCCAGTTGGATGCGGCGCTGTTCGAAGCAGCGAAGTGCGCACTTATCGCTCACACCCTGAACGATGCCAAGCGCCTGTTCCGGGAGAAGGTCAAGTACGCCTACGACAACCTGCCGAAAGAGATCAAGGCGGCCAACCCGGCGCGGAATGATGCTGCCGGTGAGCTAGTGTTCAGCAAGGGCGGTTCGCTCTACGTCTCGACCTCGTTCCGGGGCGGCACGCTGCGTTACCTTCACGTTTCCGAGTTCGGGAAGATCTGCGCCAAGTTCCCGCACAAGGCTCGTGAGATCGTCACCGGTGCCTTCGAGGCTGTGGCCGCTGAGTGCTTCGTCACCATCGAGTCCACGGCTGAAGGCCGGGCCGGGTATTTCTTCGATTACAGCCAGTCTGCCGAGAAGCAGCAATTGGCCGGCGTGCCCCTGGGCCTGCTGGACTGGAAGTTCTTCTTTTTCAGTTGGTGGCGGAACCCGCTGTACTGGTTGGAACCGGCCGGTGTGGTGATTCCGGACCGGCTGACCAAGTACTTCGACGACTTGAGCGCCAAGCACGGGATCGTTACCAACCCAGGACAGCGCGCCTGGTACAGCGCCAAGGAGAAGACCCTCGGCGACGACATGAAGCGCGAGTACCCGTCGATTCCTGCCGAAGCATTCCAGCAGACGATAGAGGGTGCCTACTACGCCAAACAGTTCACCAAGCTCTACGCGGCCCAGCGCATCGGGAAGCTGCCGGACAACAGCCACCTACCGGTCCACACGTTCTGGGACATCGGCGTCGGCGATTCCACAGCGATCTGGTTCGTCCGGATCGTTGGCGACGAATACCACGTCATCGACTTCTACCAGAACAGCGGTGAAGGCCTGCGGCACTACATGAAGGTGCTGAAGGACCGTGGCTACACCTACGGCGAGCACTGGGGGCCGCACGACATCGACAACCGGGAATTCGGCAGCGATGGCAAGACCCGCCGCGAACTCGCCCGAGAGGGCTACGAGATCGACGGCCAGCGCTATTCGATGACGTTCCAGGTTGTTCCGAAGCTGGGCATCGATGAAGGCATCGAGCAGGCCCGGGAAATCCTCCCCAAATGCGCGTTCGACGAATCCAAGTGCGAGGAAGGCATCACCGCGTTGGAGAGCTACCGCAAGGAATGGGACGACAAGCGAGGGTGCTGGAAGGACAAGCCCTTGCATGACTGGTCCTCTCACCCGGCAGACGCCTTCCGGTACTTCGCAGTCTCCAAGAGCGCCAGGAAGCCGGTCAAATCAATCAAAATGGGATTCGCACGCTAATGGCAGACGTCACATACACCCGCCCGGAGTACGACGCGGCACAGTCCCGTTGGCGGCTGGTGCGCGACGTGTGCAAAGGGTCCGAAACCATAAAGGCTCGTGGCGATGTCTATCTCCCGAAGCCCAATGAGCACGACACCAGCAAAGAGAACCGGGAGCGGTACAAGGCTTACAAGCAGCGCGCGGTGTTTTACAACGCCACCGGCCGGACAAAACACAGCCTGGTTGGCGCAGTGTTTCGCACTTGGCCAACTCTGACCGTTCCCGGCGCTCTCGACTACGTGTCAAAGGACATCGACGGACAGGGCGTGAGCATCTATCAACAGTCGCAATCGGTCATCGGGCATTTGCTTGAGGTTGGTCGCCACGGGCTGCTGGTGGATTACGCAGCCGTCGAAGCAGGCACGGTGAGTAAGGCGGATGAGCAGGCCGGACGCGCCAGGGCGAACGTTGCCAGCTACCCAGCAGAGGCCATCAGGAACTGGAAAACTCGCAAGGTCGGTGGTCAGCACCTGCTGAGCCTGATTGTCTTGCGCGAAGAGGTGGACATCGATACCGATGACGGCTTCGGCAGTGAGCGTGTTGTGCAGTATCGAGTGCTGCGCCTGGACGACGCCGGCGTCTACACGCAGGAGGTCTGGCAAGAGGGCAGCAGCGAGACATCGTTAATCATTCCGCCTTTCACGCCACTGAATGGCCTTGGGCAACCATGGAAGTTGATCCCGTTCCAGTTCCTGGGCAGCGAGAACAACGACACCAGCATCGACGATTCGCCGCTGTACGACATGGCCGTGCTCAACATCGGCCACTACTGCAACAGTGCGGACTATGAGGATTCGGTGTGGTTCTCCGGACAGCCACAGTTTTGGATTTCCGGGCTTGATGAGGACTGGCGCGATCACTTGGAAGAGAACGGCATTTATGTCGGCTCTCGGGCACCACTGACGCTCCCGGCCAACGGTTCGTGCGGCTTTGCTCAGCCTGAGCCGAACACTCTCGTCAAAGAGGCCATGGATGCCAAGAAAGAGGATATGGTTTCTCTCGGCGCCCGATTGATCGAGCGGGGCAGCGCGGTGAAGACCGCGACCCAAGCCGACAACGACAGCGCCGCTGAGCACAGCGTCCTGTCGTTGGTGGTGAGCAACGTCAGCGAGGCCTACAGCCAATGCCTGGTCTGGATGGCCGAGTTCGTGAATGCCCCGGGCGAAGCGCTCTACAAGCTCAATCAGGACTTCAGCCAAATCGCCCTGGACGCCACGATCCTTGCAGCGCTGTTCAACGCGGTGCAGGGCGGCAAGCTGCCGGCGGGAGACTTCTGGCAGTACCTGCGTGACCGTGGGGTTATCGACCCTGAAAAGACCGACGAACAGATCCGCGACGAGCTGGAAACCGAAAACCCTGGGCCTGATCTGGATGATGACGAGGTAGACGAGGATGGCGGTAAACCAAGCGATCCTTGATGCCACGATTCGGCACGCGGTGTTCCTCGAGCAGTTGAAGTCGGGGGAGGTCGCGAAGTTCGCGCCTTTCCTCAAGGAGATCGATCGCTCGATTCGCGAGCGGCTGACCCGGGCTGACCTGACGGATTACACCGTCGCCCGCTTGGAGCGGCTGCTGAGCGAAGTCGACAGCATGCTCCTGGGCATCTTCGAACGGTACAGCGAGAAGCTGAACCTCGACCTAGTGGACATCGCCAACTACGAGGCCGAGTTTGAGGCGACCAGTCTAACCCGGGCGGCGCCGGTCGGTGTGTCGTTCGACGCTGCGGTGCCAGGTGCTGCTGCAATCAGGGCAGCCATCCTCACTAACCCGCTCAGCGTGCGCGGTGCTGACGGCGGCAAGCTGCTCAAGACCTTCATTGATGGCTTCACTGCTACAGAGCGACAACGCCTCACAGGCGCGATCAGGCAGGGCTTCTTCGAAGGTCAGACAAACTTCCAGATCATCAAGAACATTCGCGGGACCAAGGCGCTTCAGTACAACGACGGCATCCTGGCCACGACGAACCGCAACGCCAGCGCCATCGTACGGACGGCGGTGCAGCACGTCGCCACCCAGGCGCGCATGGAGACGCTGAAGGCGAACTCCGATGTTGTGCAGTCGGTGGAGTGGGTCAGCACCCTGGATTCGAAGACCACCAGCCAGTGCCGGACGCTTGACAAGCGCCGGTTCAAGCTGACTGAGGGGCCTAGGCCGCCGATCCACATCAACTGTCGCTCGACGGTGGTGGCGGTGACGCGCTTCAGTGCGCTGTTCGCCGAGGGCGCCACCAGGGCATCCATCGGTGACCGAGGTGCCCAGCAGGTGAGGGCAGACCTGAGCTATTACGACTGGCTTAAACAACAACCGGCGGCGTTTCAGGACAAAGCTATTGGCCCGGTTCGGGCGAAGTTGTTCCGTGAAGGCGGCCTGAGCATCGAGCGTTTCGCCGAGCTGCAGCTTGATCGCAATTTTGCACCGCTCACCCTGGTGCAGATGAAAGCTCTTGAACCGCTGGCATTCGAAAGAGCAGGAATCTGATTAGCAATTTTTCCTCATGGACTCAAATTTATCCATTAGAGCTTTGTATTGCGCGTTCCACTTGTCCATGTTGTCGCCAATGGCTTCATTGTTTTTTTCGATGTTTTTCTTTTCCTCCTCTGTTTTTTCAGTGGAGAACTTTTCTATAAGTTGTAAGGCGATAATTCTGGGGGTCCGGTTCATGTCGTCATCTAAAAAAGAGCTCAATGAAAATGCAGCAGTTGCGACTGCATCAATACGCTGCTCCAAATCATTATCTGGCTTAACTCTGTGGGACCCTATCGAATACAGGTTGCCTTGAGCTGCAAAAAATGCGTCGACCTTATTACGTATCATTGCCTCCTTCGCATCGATCCTGACTAGGCAGGATTGGTGATTGCTAGCGGATGAAGTTTGGATAGCAATTATCCAACCAGTTCCTGCGGACAATAACGCACCAAAAAGGGTGAATAAACCCGTATACAGCCCTACGCGGAGCTCGTTATTCGGTTTTTTATTCGTGTTTGTTGTCATTACGTAACTCCTTCTTAAAAGAAAATTGGCAACAACGCATAGCAGTAAAGCACTTCTAACGCAGGCAGGGCCTGCACCTACGTCTCTGGGAGACAATCAATGCTGAAATTCCAACTGGATACCCTGGAAGGGGTAGATGAAGCCGTGCGCGCTCTTTACACCGAGAAGGACGGCAAGTTCGTGCTCGGCATTGAAGGTCTGCCGCAGCCTGAAGATGTCTCGGGCTTGAAATCCAAGGTCCAGGAACTGCTGGACGAGAAGAAGGCCGCCGACAAGGCACGCAAGGATGCTGAAGAGCAGGCCCGCCTCGATCGCGAGGAGGCCGCTCGCAAATCCGGTAACGTCGAAGAGCTCGAACGATCATGGACTGAAAAATACAACCGTCGCGAAGCTGAGCTGAACGGCATGCTGGAGCAGGAGCGCGGAACGCTGAGCGGACAGATCCGGGATCTGACCGTCGGCCGTACCGCTACTGACATCGCGTCTGCCCTGGCAATTCCAGGCAGCGCCAAAGCCCTGTTGCCGCACATCGAGCGCCGCCTTGGCGTCGAGCAGCGCGACGGGAAGCCTGTTGTGGTCGTCCTCGACGCACAGGGCAAGCTCTCGGCGGCAACGCTGGACGAGCTGAAAGCAGAATTCGCAAATGACGTGGCGTTCGCGCCGCTCATTGCAGGTAGCAAGGCATCGGGCGGCGGGGCCGGCGGTGCAGGTGGTGGGGGCGGGGCCCCGAAAGGAAACATCGGCGGCACCAAGGCGGAACGTACGGCGGCGATCGCCAGCCGGTTCCCAGATCTCCCTCAATCGTAAGGAAATAATCCATGTCCCTGTCTCAAATGCAGGTTTTCAACCAGTACATCATGCCGGCGACTCTCGAGACGCTGGACCAGATGACTGCTGCGTTCAACGCTGCCAGCAATGGCGCGATCATCATCTCCGCCGAAGGCTTCACGGGTGATTTCCTGCAGGAGTCCTTCTTCCAGACTCTGGGCGCCGCGCAGCGTCGTGTTGACCGCTACGCCGCCAACGGCGCCGCGCCGATCACTGATCTGACCGAGCTGAAAAACTCGTCCGTCAAGATTGCCGGCGGCTTCGGTCCGGTTCGCTACGAGCCGTCGCAGATGACCTGGCTGGAGCGCCCAACCACTCAAGGTGTGGAAGTCGCGTCCCGGGCCTTCGCGGAAATTCTGCTCAAGGATGAGCTGAACACCGCGATCGCCGCCCTGGTTGCCGCGATTACTGCCCAGTCCGCAGCGGTGAACGACGTGTCGGCTACCGCTGGCATCACTCAGGCAGGCTTGAACAACGCACACGCGAAGTTCGGTGACGCGAGTCAGTCGCTGGTCGCCCAGGTGATGCAGGGCACTACCTGGCACAAGTTGGTTGGCCAGGCCATTGCCAACTCGACCAACCTGTTCGTCGCCGGCAACGTCCGCGTGGTCGATATCCTGGGCAAGATCAGCGTGGTGACCGATGCCCCAGCGCTGATGCAGGCCGGCACGCCGAACAAGGAAATCATCCTGTCGCTCGTGTCCGGCGCTGCGCTGGTGCATGACAACCGTGACCAGATCTCGAACGTCAGCACCACCAACGGCAAAGAGCGTATCGAAACCACCGTTCAGACCGATTACACCTTCGGTCTGGGCTTGAAGGGTTACACCTGGGACACCACCACCGGTGGCAAGTCGCCAACCGACGCCGAACTGGCGACCGGTACCAACTGGGACAAGACCGCCACCAGCATCAAGCACACCGCCGGTGTGGCGCTGATCGGTGATGCCTCCAAGTAACCTTCAATGACTGCGCCGGGGCACAATGCCCTGGCCCAGCGGAGTGGCAAAGATGACTGATAAAAATGTCTGGTATCTTCCGGGCCCATTTCACCGCTACAAGGATGATGTGAAGGCCTTGGCCAAAAAGGCCGGCTTGCGCATCATCGACGCGAACGTGACGGAAAGCCGCGACAATGAAGCGGAGAGCCCGCCCAAGGCGAAGCTGAAGCCTGAATACGCTGAGGGCGAAGCCGAAACCAATCCTGCGAAGATGGGTGTGGCAGAATTGCGCGAATGGCTGTCCGCTCAAGGGGTTGAATTCGACCCGAAAGCACCGAAGGCTGACCTCGTCAAACTCATCCCAGCGGAATAACTCATGGCACTCATCATCGAGGACGGTACCGGCAAACCTGACGCCGAAAGCTATGCATCCGCCGAGGACCTGGCCATGTACGCCGTGAAGTTCGGCGTGGTCATCCCGGCGGAAGTGCTGGCGCAGGAAGCGCTGCTTCGCCGGTCCGCCTTGGCGATGGACGGCATGACCTGGAAGGGCAAAAAGATGTCGAGCGACCAGGCGCTGGCCTGGCCACGTCGAGGTGTCTTGCTGGATCAGGAGATCAAGCCCGACAACTACCTGCCCGCGCGCATTCAGTATGGGCAGATGGCCCTGGCCGCCGAGATCCATCAGGACGATATCGACCCGGTGGAGAAGCGGAAGGGCGCGATTACCCGCGAGCGCGTGGAAGGCGCTGTCGATCGCGAGTACGCGACGATCCCGAACACTAGCGGCCGACTGCTGCCGGCAGCGCCTGATCGGCCGAGTGCTACGCAGTTTGCTGACTACCTACAGAAGCGCGGGCTGTTCGCGGTGCGCGCATAGCCGAACTGGAGACAACCATGGCCACCTTCTACGACGAAATGGCCGTGATGGCTCTGGAGATGATCACAGAGTTCGGCCAGCCGGTTACCATTCGGGCAATCACCGTCGGCGAATACGACCCAGACACTGGTACCGCACCGCCGGACACCATCACCGAACAAACTGCCCAAGGCATCCTGCTCGACTTCAGCGGTCAGGAGTTCCAGAACAACAGCCTCATCAAGCAGGGCGACAAGAAACTCAAGATTGCCGCGCAGGGGCTGGCATGGGCGCCTGATCTGCTGAACAAGGTGATCGTCCAGGGGCGCACCTGGTCCATTGTCCCGCCGCTGAAAGAGATCAATCCAGCCGGCACGCCGATTCTGTACGAGCTGCAGGTGAGATCGTGAGCCGCGCGGGCGCCGGCCAGTCCGGAAGCTTCGCGCTGAGTCTTGCGGAGTTCGCCGCCCAGGCCACGGAAGCTATTGATGCCAGCCTGCGCGAGATCATCATCGAGCTGGGCAGCAGCGTCATTCGCATGTCGCCGGTGGGGAATCCCGAAATCTGGGCGGCCAACGTCGCACACAGGGCTGCCAACAACCGAGCGGCCGATGGCTATGACTTCAAGGTCGCGGTGCGAAACACCGTCATCAATCTGACCGACAGCAACTTCACCAAGTCCGGCAAGCTCAAGCGCGGCGTGAAGTACGCTAAGCCCCTGACCAAAACGGAGCGCGACCAAAACTTCAATGTGAATGGGTTGGTCGCCGGCAAGGATTACGTCGGCGGGAGGTTCCGGGGAAACTGGAACTTCTCGATCGGCTATCCCGACAACAGCTTCCGGATTCATCCGGACCCTACGGGAGAGGCAGCCACCGCTCGGCTGGTCAACGGAGCGATTGAGTTCAAGGCTGGCGAAACGGCCTTCATCGTGAACAACTTGCCCTACGCGATTCCGCTCGAGTTCGGCCATTCGACCCAGGCACCCGGCGGCATGGTCCGCATCACTGTGGCCCGCTTCCAGCAGATCGTGCTGGAGGCCATCAGGAACAACCAGGTATGAGCCACAACATCATCGCTTCGATCTACGAGGCCAGGCTGATCGCCTGGGCGAAAGCCTTGCCGGTGCCGCTGAAAGTGGTGGTCGAAAATGAGGCCTACGCACCGAAGGACGGGGAAACCTACCTGAAGGCCTACACGCTGCCAGCCGACACCGCGAGCAACACGCTTGCCGGCGACCACAAGCTGTACACCGGCGTGTTCCAGGTCAGCATCGTGACGCCGTCCGGCAAGTACCGCGGCGCGGCCGGTGCGCTGGCAGACCAGATCGCCGTTCTGTTCCCACTGTATGAGCGCAACACGAAAGGAGCTTTGACCGTGGTGACCATGAGCCCGGTTGATCCCGGGCCTGGGATATCGGTAGACGCCACCTACACGGTACCGGTCTCGTTCTTGTACCGCGCCGACACCAACTGATTTAGCCCGTTGGGCGAACCCCAGAACCCGCCATTGAGCGGGTTTTGTCATTTCTGCAAAGAGGAAACCCCATGAGTGTCAAAATTCCCAACGGCACCACATTCGAGATCGCGGCAACCCTGAGCGCTCCGAAAGCATTCACCGCGATCAGCAATGCCAAGCCGGCGGTGCTCACTGCGGCGGCACACGGGCTGACTGATGGCGACGTGATCGTGATCGATTCCGCCTGGGCGAAGCTGAATGGCAGACCTGCCCGAGTTATCGATTCGGATACTGGTGAGTTCTCCGCTGAGGGCGTGGACACCACCAGTGTGAAGAGTTACCCGGTGGGGTCTGGCGCGGGCACTGTCCGGGAGGCCACTGGCTGGACGCAGATCTCCCAAATCACCGAGCCCACCGCAAACGGCGGCGAGCAGCAGTTCCTGACTTACGGCTTCCTTGAAGATGACGATGACCGTCAGCTGCCAACGAACAAGTCGGCCAGCAGCATGACGCTGCCTGTGGCCGATGATCCCGCCCAGGCCTATGTTTCGATTGTCGAAGCGGCAGACGAGGACAAGGAGCCCCGCCTGATCCGCGCAAACCTGCCGGGCGGCGCGACCATCTATTACTACGCCTATGTGTCGATCACCGCGACCCCGACACTGAGCCGTAACAACATCATGACGCGGACCATCACCTTGTCGTTCGCCTCCCGCCCAACCCGTTACAACGCCTAAGGGGTTCCCATGGCAAAGTTTTCCATCGCGCCGAAACCGACGTTCACCGTTGATGTGGCCATCCCCCAGGTGGGCGGCAAGCCGGCCATGGTCCCGTTCACGTTCAAGTATCGGGACCGCACCGAACTGGCTGAGCTGTTCGACTCCTGGAAGGAGAAAGCTGAGGCCCTCGGCGAGCGCTTCAACGGTACCGAGTCGACCATGTCTGAGGTCACTGCTGCCGAGGTCGAGCAAGGTGTCGCGCAGATCAAGGACCTGGTGGTGTCGTGGGGCTTTGGCGACAAACTCAACGATGAGTCGATCACCGCATTGGTGAAAAGCTGCGTTGGCGTTTCGGACGCAGTCGTTAAGGCTTACAGCGACGCCTTCGGCAAAGCCCGCCTGGGAAACTGACCGCCGCCGCCCGTGCGCTGTATGAAGGCGACAGTTCCGCCGAGCAAATGGCGGTGTTCGGCTTCTCGCCCGATGACTATGACGAAACGTTCGAAGTCTGGCCGGATAACTGGCCATCCTTCCTCGTCATGGATGCCATGGGAACTCAATGGCGCACTGGTGCGTGCGGCGCAACAGGTCTTGATTACGGCGTGCTGCTCAGTGTGATGCGGCTCGTCGGCGTCCCGGCGAAGGATCGCCCCCGCGTGTTCCAGGACATCCGGGCCATGGAGTCGGAAGCCATCGCGGTCATGGCTGAGGCGCGCGATAACAGCCCGTAAAAACGGGCACTTTTTCAAGGTGAGTCGATGAACATTGCAGAACTCGGCATCAAGGTCGATTCGGCTGATGCCGCCAACGCTGCGACCGATCTCGACAAGCTGACCAAGGCTGGCGATCGCGCTGAGCAGTCCGCTGTCGGCCTGATGAAGGAGATGGAGGCGCTGGAGAAGTCGCTGTCGAAAGGCGCGACCTCCACGCAGGAGCTGGCCAAGCAGCGCGAGAGCCTGGCGAAACTCACTCAAACCGGCGCATACGGTGAAGCTGAATTCACCAAAATCAGTGCGCAGCTCGACAAGCAGCAGGTCGCCCTGGCCAAGTCCACCATGGACGAGCAGAAGGCGCTGAACAGCCTGCTGGGTGCCATCGACCCGGCCCGCGCGGCCATGTCCAAGCTGGACACGCAGGTCGAGCAACTGGGCAAGCACTTGGATGCCGGTCGGATCAGCCAGGACCAGTACAACACTGCCCTGAGCAAGATCGACAAGGACTACGACAAGCTCAACAAAACCGTCACTGGCTTCGACAAACTGCGCCTCGGTACCCGCCAGGCACAGGAAAACGTTGTGCAGCTCGGCAACGCGCTGTCGTCTGGCGATTGGGGTAGCGGTGTTCGCGCCGTTGCCCAACTGGGCGCCGGGGCTGGTGCGGGCGCTGCTGGGCTGTTGGCCATTCTCGCGCCGCTGGCGCTGGCCACTGCTGCTGTCGGCACGCTGGCTGTCGCCTACTACCAAGGCAGCAAAGAGCAGGACACCTACAACAAGTCACTGATCCTCACCGGCAACTACGCCGGGGTGAGCGCTGCACAGCTCGGCGACATGGCGCGCCAGGTGAGCGCCACGGTCGGCACCACTGGGCAGGCTGCCGAGGTTCTGGCCCTGCTGGCTGGCAATGGGAAAATCGCTGGCGAGAGCTTCACCAGCATCACCCAGGCTGCTGTGTCGATGCAGGAAGCCACCGGCAAGGCTGTCAGTGAGACGGTTGCCGAGTTCTCCAAGCTCGCCGACGACCCCGTCAAGGCGTCTGCCGCGCTCAACGAGCAGTATCACTACCTGACGGCTTCGGTCTACTCGCAGATCGCCGCCCTGGAAGAGCAGGGTGACCATGCGGGCGCGGTGAAGCTGGCGACTGAGCAGTACGCGGATGCCATCAACGAGCGCACGCCGAGAATCCTCGAGAACCTGAGTTTTTGGGAGAGGGGGTACAACGCGGTCGCGCGTGCAGCCGACAATCTGAAAAACATTGGGCGCGCGCCCTCAAACGCTGACCGCATTCAGACTGCAAAAGACGCACTTGAGCGACTCGAAACTCGAGGCGGTAGCGAACGGATTCCCGGTGAGGATCCGGTATACATTGGAGAGAAGGGTAAGCAGAGCCTTAAGGATTACATTCGCGGGCTTGAGGTCAAAGCAGCGGCAGAGGAGGCAGGAGCCAAGGCAGCAGGCGACGAAGCTAAGGCTCAGCTTGCCTCTCAGCAGGCCATGATCAAGGTCGATGCGCTGACGAAATCATCGCTGACCAACGAGCAAAAGCGCGCTGAAGCGATCAAGGATTACAAGAAAAGCCTTGATGATATCCGCAAGACCAGTCCGAACGACCCGCGCCTGGCTCAGGCGGCGATCGACAAAAACCTGTCGAACATCAACGACAAGTTCAAGGACCCGAAAACGCCCGCCGGCAGCGTCGACACCACCGGCTTCAACAACGCGAAGAACGCCCTGGCCGAAACCCTGGCCTACTACAAAAACGCCGACAAGGAGCTGGAGGCGTCGCAGCGGGCCGGGGTGATCTCGCAAGCCAGCTACACAGAGCAGCGCATCAGCTTGCTGAAGCAGCAGGCCGACGAAGTTGCCCAGGGATACCAAGCCGAGATCGACGCGCTCGAAGCTGCCAAGGCGAAAAAAGGAACGAGCGCCGCTCAGATCATCCAGCTGGATCAGAAGATCGCCGACGCCCGGACCGCCATGGTCAAGGCTCAGCAGGACAGCGACAGCGAACTGGCGATCATCGCGACCAATGAAGAAGGCCGGCTACGCAAGCAGACCCTGGCCGTCAACACCTACACCAGCGCGCTGAAACAGCAGGTCGACACGTTACGTCAACAGGGCCTGCGGGCGGCGTCCAGCCTGGGGCAGGGTGATCGGCAGCGCAGTCTGACGGACCAGCAGAACGGCATCGACGACCGATTCAATCAGCAGCGCCTGGAGCTGGCCAATCAGTACGGCGACGGTTCGCGGGGTATGAGCCTCGACGAGCACAACCAAAAGCTGGCCGCGCTGAAAGCCACGCAGCAGGATCTGCGCGACACCGTGCAGGCCAACTACGACGACATGACGGCGGCCCAAGGTGACTGGAGCGCCGGCGCATCGTCGGCATGGCAGAACTACCTGGAATCCGCCCGGGATGTCGCCGGGCAGACGAAAAGCCTGTTCACCAACGCCTTCAGCTCCATGGAGGACGCGATCGTCAACTTCGCCATGACAGGGAAGTTGTCGTTTGCCGATTTCGCGAAGTCGATCTTGGCGGATATGGCGCGGATTGCAACCCGGCAGGCTAGCTCCGCGATATTGAGCAGCTTGTTCGGCGCTGCCGTGAGCTACTTCGGTGGCGGTTCATCTGCTGGCTCTACCCAGGCCGGGTACTCCGGGGATCTCTCAGGTTTCACCCCGGGCAGCATCCAGGCGAATGGTGGCGCCTGGTCTGCTGGCGTGCAGATGTTCGCCGAGGGCGGTGCATTCACCAACTCCATCGTCAGCAAGCCCACTGCTTTTGGCATGGCCAACGGTAAGACCGGCGTGATGGGTGAGGCGGGCGATGAGGCAATCATGCCGCTGACCCGCACTTCGAGCGGTCGCCTCGGCGTCATGTCGGTTGGCGGCAGCCAGGGATCGAGCAACAACCAGGTCGTCATTCAACAGACGTTCCCTGTGCCTGAAGGGCAGGGCGGAGGTACTGCCGATGGTGGCCAGGCCGTTGCGCAGGCATACGCGCGAGCAGCCAAGCAAGGCGCGCAGGAGCAAATTGCCAGGGACCTCAAGCCGGGCGGCCAAATCTGGTCGGCCATCAACGGTCGTGGATAACCAGCCCCGCTTCGGCGGGGTTTTTTTTGCCGGGGAAGAGCATGGCAACGGAAACCTTTACCTGGGTGCCAAACAAAGAGCCAGCCGGCACGGTGAGCTTTCGCACCAAGTCGGCCAAATTCGGGGACGGCTACGAGCAGACGGCCGAGGATGGCATCAACAACAAAACCCAGTCGTGGCCGCTCACCTTCTCCGGCCCCAAGGCCAGGATCAAGGAAATCGCCGATTTCCTCGATAGGCAGAAGGGTGCAAATCCATTTTTCTGGACTGAGCCTCTGGGCGAAACAGCGCTGTTCAAGTGCTCCGAATACCAACCCAGGCACGCAGGCGGTGACGTCTACATGTTGACCGCAACCTTCGAACAGGCATTCCACCCATGAGCATTGACCCAATCAACATTGGCGGGCAGGCGAACGACAGCAGTGGCCAGTCGCTGAGGTCTGGCGGTGCGCTCATCAATGCCAACTTTGCCGAGCTCGATCTCCGCACCGCCACGGCGCAGGAGACGGCAGAGCAGGGCGTTGCTGATGCAGCAACTGCACAGGCGAAAGCTGATGAGGCGATTCCCGCCAGCGCCCTTGGCAGCACCGTGGCGCAGCTGGTTGCCGGTACCGTGCCAGCCTCCCAATTGCCCAGCTTCGTCGACGATGTCCTGGAGTTCGCGACATTGGCCGCCTTCCCGGACCCGGGCGAGACCGGCAAAATCTACATCGCGATCAACGACGGCGACAGCCCGAGCAATCCTACCCGGCAGTATCGCTGGAGCGGCACCGCCTACGTGATGATCCCTTCTTCACCGGGCTCTACCGATCAAGTGCCGGAGGGCGCGACCAATCTTTACCACACCGCTGCGCGCGTCCGGGCTGTTGTGCTGGCGGGTCTTGGAGCACTCACCGATTCCGCTATCACGGCCACCGACAGCATTCTTCAAGCATTCGCAAAGCTGCAGGGCCAAATCAACGAAAAGCTGGGAAAAACTGAGAAGGCCGCCGACTCGGACAAGCTCAACGGGCAGGTGGCGTCGTTCTATACAGCAACGATGACCGGTGCCACGGCCAGCGTCGACGGCATGAAAGGACTTGTGCCTGCTCCACTGGTAGCAGATCGGCTCAGATTTCTACGCGGCGACGGCACGTGGGTAACGCTGTCGTCTTCCGTGGCCTGGGGCGGGATCACAGGATCACTTTCGGCGCAAACCGATTTGCAGGCCGCGTTGGATGCAAAGCAGACGAAGCCGACGAGGACCGGGGAGCTCGCGCTCACCACCGGCGGTGCATTCACCATTGCGCATGGAATGACGCCGCCGCCGACAGATTTTAACGGTTACGTGGTGTGCAAGGTTGCCGAAGGCGGCTTCGCAGTGGGTGACCTGGTCAAGTATTCGCTGCGGCTTCTGACTGCGCAGAATGCCGACATCGGGATGCAATACTCAACCGACGCCACCACCATCACCGTTCGCCAGCCGGCAGCTTATGGGTTGATGAACAAAAGCACCGGAGCAGGGTTCGCTCTGACGCTCACAAGTTGGCGGGTGATCATCGAGTACCGACCATGAGTACTATTTTTTGTGTAACGCCAGAAGGTAAGCAACTTGGTTATTTTGTTGACTGCGAACCGAACGAAAGCTTCGTTGTAGTTGATGAACCGCCCGAAGATGTTCGGCAAATTTGGCAGTTCCCCGGCTGGGGCTCGGTGGTCGTCGATGTCTTAGCTGCTATCGCTGCCCGACGTTTCACCGCCGAGGTAGCCGGGATCACCGTTGCGGGAGTGCCGGTTTATACCGACCGCACCACGCAGAACAAGCTGACTGCCGCAGCCTTCAGGGCGCTCCGCGACCCGGAATACACCGTTGACTGGAAGTGCACGAATGGCAGCTTCATCACGTTGAATGCGGAGCAGATCACCGCCATTGCCGACGCCGTCGGCGATTACGTGCAAGCCTGTTACACCCGCGAGGGCGAGCTCGTGGCCGCATTCAATGACGGCTCCTACACGGAAGCCATGCTCGAGGAGGGCTGGCCCGCATGAGTCGATTTATCACGACACTGAAGACCGAGCAGATCGGCAAGTGGACGCACATTCTTCTCGCCGACTTGGTGCTGGCTGACGACGATGAGCAGGTGATCACCGTGCTTGCCGGCTTCAGTACCGACCTCGCCAGCATCAAGGTACTGCACAACACCTTCCTGTTCGTGTTGTTTGCCCTGGTCTCGGGGTACGGCAATTACGCCGCTACGGTTCACGACTGGCTGTACGCCACCGGGCAAATGAGCCGGAAGCGTGCGGATGCGGTGCTCTACCGCGCCTTGAGAGCAGAGGGTGTAGCCCGATGGCGGGCCTGGCTGTTCTGGGCAGGAGTCCGCATAGGCGGATCAGCTTCTTTCACCAAGACCCCGACAAGTTCGGGGTCTTCTGTTTCTAAGGGGCAGTAAATGCCGATCACGGCCGACATCCAGACCCTGGAGCCTGGCGCGTGGGTGGAGCTTTTCGAGCTCGACGCCACGGTGCTGGGTGCCGAGCTGTACCGCTTCCACGGCTACCCCCAACAGTCGTCGATCTTCTGGCAGGGCGTGGAGTACTCGCCCTGGCCGATCAAGGCCGAGGGCTTCGAGATGACCGGACAGGGCACCCAGCCGACGCCGACGCTGTCGGTAGGCAACGTCGGGGGCTTCATCACGGCGCTGGTCCTGTATTTCGAGGACCTGGTGGGCGCGAAGCTGATACGGCACCGCACGCTGGGCAAGTATCTCGATGGCCAGCCCGAGGCGGATCCCGAAGAAGAGCTGCCGCCGGACATCTGGTACGTCGAGCGCAAGGCCGCCGAGGACAACGAAACTGTGCAGTTCGAGCTGGCCACAGCACTGGACTTCGCCGGCGTACAGCTGCCGCGCCGGCAGATCGTGGCGAACGTCTGCTGGTGGCTCAGCTGCGGCGGGTATCGTGGGCCGTACTGCGGTTACAACGGGCCGCCCGTGGCCGATGAGAACGACATCATCGTCACCGATGCGGCCAAGGACAAATGCGGCGGGCGCCTGACCAGCTGCAAATTGCGCTTTGGTGAGAACAACCCCCTGCCGTACGGCTCATTCCCTGCCGCCGGCCTGATTCGGACCTGACCCCATGAACAAAGCAAATCGCGCTGCGATCGAGCGCCATGCCGTAGCCGAGTACCCAAGGGAGTGTTGCGGGCTGCTGGTGCGGGAGGGCCGGAAGGAAATCTACGTGCCCTGTCGCAACACTGCATCGACGCCCAGCGAGCACTTCCGACTGGCGCCGGAGGACTATGCCGCCGCCGAGGATCGCGGCCGGGTGCTGGCCGTCGTGCACAGTCACCCGGATTATCCGGCGACACCAAGCGAAGCCGATCGCGTTTCGTGTGAGGCCTCGGGTCTGCCCTGGCACATCATCGAGGTCCGGAAGGGTGACGACGACCAGGTGCGCACCGGTGATCTGGTCAGCTTCCTGCCCAAGGGCTACGAGGCGCCACTGCTCGGGCGCAAGTTCGCCCATGGTGTGCACGACTGCCTGAGCATCATCTTGGACTTCTACCGCCGCGAGATGGGCATCGAACTGGGTAACTATGAGCGCGAGGATGGCTGGTGGGACAAGGGCGGCAACCTGTATTTGGAGAACCTGCCCGCCGCCGGCTTCGAGAAGGTATCGAACCTACAGCACGGCGACCTGGTGCTGATGCAGATCCGCTCGCCGGTGCCAAACCATGCCGCGATCTTCCTGGCCGATGGCGTGCTGAGGACCGAGCCCGAGCACTACCCGGCGCCCGGGTCGATCCTGCATCACCTGTACAACCGGGACAGCAAGCGCGACGTGTATGGCGGGTACTGGTCCGAGGTCACGGTCAGCTACTGGCGGCACCGTGCCGTCCCGAAAAGTAACTGTTCAACCTGGTGCGGCTGAATAGCAGGCAAACTCATCGGACTAAGTGTTGTTCGTCGTGTCAGGCCGAGATCTCCTGACAGGTTGAAATCCCCTCTTGGAGGCGATGGCAAGGCTGCGACGCTTATGTGTCATGTATGTGATCAGGTAATCTGCTAGGTCAGCCCCAAACCTTAAGCGATCAGCAAGGATTGTTAGCTGTGCAGTCGGAGGGTCTTCTTGATCAGTTAGCAGTTCGTTGATAAGAATGTCAGTGTTGCGAATGAAAAATGCCAGCTGTAGAAAGCGCGCCATCTCGTTTGCCCCCAAAATGGCATTTTCTTTTATGTTGGCGGCGCCGATCGAGTTACCGTAAAGCGCCCATCGAAGCTGTCTACGTATGGGGGCATTGTTCGAGGGATTGCCTAGCTCTTGGGCTGTGATGTCATAGTGTCGCTGGATGTGAACTAGCTCGGCAAACAGCGCCGCTTGAGTCGCAGCCTTTCTCCGCGAATCTTCTAACCAGAGCTTTAGTCCTCCGAATATGCCGCCTACCAGCGCGGCTAGAAGGGTGGCACTGGTCAGCGTTGTGACAAGCGGTTCCATAATACTCTCCACTTTTTTGAAACTAGTGCCTGCTCCCATTTGCGGATGTCGCAGCCCGCTATCGGGGTTCCATTTTCGGTGGATGCTTTGCCAAGGTAGTGTAGAGTGCTTGCGCTCAGAATTCCCATCTCCATCTCCGTCTGAATCGCAAGGAAGCTCATGCGAAAATTGCTTTCAGCTTTGCCTCTCACTATTTTCGCATTCCTTTTGCCGGGCTGCGAAGCGGTGTCGACGTTTGATAAACATGCAACATTGCGTTTTTTTGAGATGGATCGGACGGAGATCAAGTACAGCTACTTCGATGAGGAATTGGGCATCCGATCCAAACCCCATTCCCGCGACAAAATGCTTCCTATGCGGATTGCTGACAGCGATCAATGGATAGACTTCACTGATGACCTTGGAAGCAATTTTATAACGCTGGGAAATCGAATACAGCGTGAAACGTTTCCAGCGGGATTGGAGCCAATCTTTCTGTTTGTAGCCTGGAGTGAGCTTCCTTCAATGCAGCGCCTGCTTAAGCTCGATGTATTGAATGCCAAACCAGAGTTAACATCGATCAATGCGCGATTGGTGTTTGAGCGCGGGACGGATGAGCCACTGCTGGTTTTTACGGGAAGCTCACTGCCTCTGACTAAAGTTCCAGCCTATGCATTGGACCGACATAACGCCAGGATGATGCTGGGTACGGCACAGATGTGGTTCAAAAACTCGAAGTAACCTCGGTCTTTGAAAGCCTTGAGCGATACGGCAGTTCCAGTCTCATGCAGGGCTTTTCCGTTTACGGCGGTTGAATGCTATCGTCTGCTGATCGCACAAGGAGTGGTAGCTATGCGGATTTTGATTGCGGCGGTTTCGTTGGCACTGCTGGCTGGTTGTTCAACTCCGAACGACCTCAGAAAAAATGATCCAACCGTCAGTGCGTTGAGTAAAAAAACGCCGAAGCAATATGCGCTCTGCGTGTTTCCGAAATGGCAAGAGGCGCGATCGATTGCCACCATGTCAGAAACTGAAAGTGGTTACCGATTGATCGTAGCTACTGAGATGATGACAGACGAGGTTCTTGAAATAACTGAGGCGGGCCACGGAAGCAAGGTTGTGCACTATCAGCGAATGCCTTGGGCAAAGATGCTGGGCCGTGCAGCACTTGAGGAAGCGGTCCGGGACTGCCTCTGAACGAACAGAACAACGCCGCCTCCGGGCGGTTTTTTTATGCCTGGAGAAAATATGTATTCCCGCGCCACCACCGAAAAAATGCAGACCGTGATTTTGTCCGGATCACTTGCTCGCCTCTTTGGGCGGACGCATCGCCTGACCACCTCAGGTGGATTCCGCGACATTATGGGGTACTTCAAATCGCAGTTTCCGGGGTTTGAACGGTACATGATGGAGAGCGGTGGGAAGGGGCTAAGGTTCGCCATATTCAACGGCTCGCAAAACCTCGCAGAGGATGACTTGGAGAAACCGACCGGGCGCGACGTGATTCGGATTGTTCCGGTGATTGCTGGTTCCAAGCGGGCCGGGCTACTCCAGACCATTGTCGGAGCGGTATTGATCGCAGCGTCATTCATTCCTGGCTTTCAAGCCTTACTCCCGGTCGGTATCGCATTGGTCGCCGGCGGCGCCATCCAAATGCTCAGCCCGCAGGCGAAGGGCCTGGGGACGCAGGACAGCCCAAACAACCGACCAAGCTACTCATTCAACGGCGCCGTCAACACCAGCGTCCAGGGCGGCTGTGTGCCGCTGCTCTACGGTCGGATGATTGTCGGCAGCGCGGTGATCAGCGCCGGGATCTACTCCGAAGACCAGATGTAACCCGAACCCCGCCAGACGGCCCGCCATGAGCGGGCTTTTTTTCGCCTGAAGGAAAGCCATGACCGATCTCCCAATTACCGGCCGCAAGGGCGGAGAATCGAAGCCGCGTCCGTCTGTTGAGGCGCCCGACAGCCTACAAAGCACCGCATACGCACGCATCCTGGATCTGGTGAGCGAGGGCGAGATCCGTGGCCTGGCCAACGGCATGCAGTCGGTGTTCCTGGATGAAACGCCGCTCGCGAACGCAAACGGCGGGATCAACTTCAGTGGCGTGACGCTCGATGCTCGTACCGGCAGCCAAGATCAGACCCACATCGCCGGCTTTCCAGCCGTGGAGAACGAAACCGCTATCGGAGTGGAACTGACCTCGGCCCAGGCCTGGGTGCGTTCTGTCAGCAACGTGCAACTGTCGGCCGTCCGTATTCGGTTGTCCACGCCGCGCCTGGCGCAGACCAACACCACAAACGGTGACACCAACGGCTACACCGTCGCCTACCGGATCGACCTTTCAACCGATGGCGGGCCGTTCATCACGGTCCTGTCTTCGGCCTTCAGCGGCAAGACCTCGACGAAATACGAGCGCTCGCACCGTGTCGACCTGCCTGATGCAGTCAGCGGTTGGACCGTGCGCGTGGTCAGGCTGACCCCTAACTCCACCAGCGGCGCGATCGCGGACACCACTAGCGTCGACGCCATCACTGAAATCATCGACGCGAAGCTGCGCTACCCAGGGTCTGCGCTAATCGGCCTGCAGTTCGATGCCTCGCAATTTCAGTCAATTCCCACCCGGTCGTTTGACCTGTACGGCCGGATTATCCGGGTACCGAACAATTACAACGCCGAAACTCGGACCTACACCGGTGTCTGGGATGGCGGTTTCCAGAACGCTTGGACCGACAACCCTGCCTGGATCTTCTACGACCTGTTGCTGCACTTCCGATACGGCCTGGGTCACCTGCTCAACGCCAGTCAGATCGATAGGTGGGAGTTGTATCGCATCGGCCAGTACTGCGATCAGTTGGTCCCGGACGGGAAGGGCGGCATGGAGCCGCGTTTCACCTGCAGCCTGTATCTCTCAGTGCGCGCAGACGCCCTGAAGGTGTTGCAGGATCTGGCCACCACGTTCCGGGGCATGGCGTACTGGGCTGCTGGCTCGGTCATGGCCGTGGCCGACATTCCCGAGGACCCGGTCTACACCTACTCGAACGCCAATGTCATCGACGGCAAGTTTAACTACTCGGGGTCGGCCAAGAAGACTCGCTACACGGTAGCCCTGGTGAGCTGGAACAATCCGACCGACTTCTATCGGCAGAAGGTCGAGTACGTCGACGACCAGGCCGGTATTACCCGCTACGGCATCCAGCAGACCGAAATCACGGCCACCGGCTGTACGTCTCAGGCCCAGGCACATCGCATCGGTAAGTGGGCGCTACTCACCAACCGCCTGGAGACGGAAAGTGTCGGCTTCTCGGTGGGCCTGGACGGCACGCTGGCGCGCCCCGGGCAGATCATTCGCATCGCCGACAATGACCGGGCAGGGCGCCGTATTGGTGGCCGCTTGCGCTCGTCGACGCTCGACACGCTGGTGCTCGATGCCGATGTGACCGCCTTCCCGGGCGACACCATCACGCTGATCATGCCCAACGGCAAAGCAGTGTCGCGCGCGATCAAGTCTGTGGGCTACCCGCTGACGTGGGACAGCACCGGCATTACCTGGGACAACGGCAATGTCACGTTCGACACCACGGGCTTTCCTGCCGAGGTGCAGCAGGTGGTGCTTGCCGAAGATCTCGACGACCTGCCGCCGCGCCACTCGATGTGGGCGATCGATTCGCCGACCCTGGCAGTGCAGCAGTTCCGCGTGATGTCCGTGGCGGAGGACTTCTCAAACTCTGAGATCAAGTTCCCCATCACCGCCGTCCGCCACAACTCGAGCAAATTCGGCGCCATCGATAACGGCACGCGCATCGAACGGCCACCGATCACCGTGATTCCGCCAAGCGTGCAACAGCCGCCGGCGACCGTGACCGTCAGCAACGACCACTTCGTCGACCAGGGCAGCGCCATCAGTGTGATGACCATCGAGTGGGATCGGCCGCCGAACGCGATCGCCTTCGAAGTGTACTGGCGCAAGAACGACGGCGACTGGATCTTCGCGGGCCGCACCGGCACAACGTCGGTCGACGTGAGCGGGATCTACGCCGGGCGCTACGTGGCCAAGGTCCGGGCGATCAACTCGCTCGACATCGGCTCGGTGTTCGCGACGTCTATCGAGACGGTGCTGAATGGGAAGACCACGCCGCCACCGGTGGTGTCTTCGTTTACCGCAGAATCGATCGTATTCGGCATCAAGCTCAAGTGGGGTATTCCCCAGGACGTGAGCACCGCCGACCTGCAGCGCACGGAGATCTGGTACAGCGAAACCAACCAGATCGCCGAGGCCATCAAGTTTGGTGACTACGCCTATCCGCAAACCGACCTCACCGTCATGGGGCTGGCCGCGGGGAAGACGTTCTTTTTCTGGGCCCGCCTGGTGGACCGGATCGGCAACGTCGGCGCGTTCTTTGGGCCGGTCTTCGGCCAATCGTCTGCGGACGCCGGCCCCATCCTGGATTACCTGAACGGCAAGATCACTGAAACTCAGCTGAGCCAACTGCTGCTGGACAAAATCGAGGCGGGTGACGGGTCGCTGGTGCTGATCGAGCAGGTGAAAACCGAGCTGGCGGCGATGTACAGCATCAAGACCCAGCTCACTGTTGACGGGAAACCGTACCTGGCCGGCATCGGTATTGGCGTCGAGAACGACGAAGGGATCATCACCAGCCAGGTGCTTATCGCGGCGAGCCGGTTCGCGATCATTGATCCCAATGCTTCCGAGATCTTCTATCCGTTCGTGGTCGAGAACAACACCGCATTCCTCAAGGCGGCGTTCATCGAGGACGGGTCGATCACGAACGCGAAGATCGGTAACACCATCCAGTCAAACGATTACGTTGCCGGCACTTCCGGTTGGAGGCTCGGCAAGGCGACTGGCTGGGAAATGAATGGATCTGTTCCAGGCACAGGCCGGCTGACGATGAACAACACGGTGATCAACGTCTACGACGGCGCGGGAACGCGGCGCGTTCGATTGGGGATGTGGTAATGCCAGCAGGACTTCAGGTTTGGGACCCGGCCGGGAATCTGGTGGTGGATATCACCACCAGGCTTTCGCGCTTCCTGGGTAGCGTCAACAGCGGCACGAGCGCGGGATCAATTTCTGTGCCGGACTTGGTGCAGGGCACGCCTTTCTATTTCGTGATCATTTCCGGTGGGGCCGTTCCGGTGGGCAGCTTCGGCCCTGAGGTGACCTTTTCCGGCACGACCATGAGCTGGACTTTCGCACCAGGGCGAACGCCTCTCGCGGCAACAATTTTCTACGGAGTTTTCTGATGCCGGCCGGATTGCAGATATTCAACACCTCCGGAACCATCCAGATCGACGAGAACTACCAGAACTACATGCTGCTGGCGAAGGGCACTGTTACTTCAGGCTCTCTGCTGGATGATGCCGGCCTGCCGATCAACGGTGTGCAGGTGTTCACGTCCTCGGTTACGGAATTTGTTGCGGTGCGCGGATCTGACCGGGTGGCACTTCACTCCATCCTGCCGAGTGGTGCGGGCTTGCGGTACGTGTTCGCCGCTCCGTTTGGGTCGAGCGTCACGTATTACCGGTACGCGCTCGGGGTCAACTCCGCGCAGCCCTATGGGCTTCAGGTGTTCAACGCCGCCGGCGCCTTGGTCTTCGACGCCATGTGCCCATCGATGCGGATTGAAACCATCCTCAATGGTCCGGACTACGCGGCGTTCTTCGGCGATTGGGTGTGGAACGCCTCTAAGCAATATGCCGTGGCGTATGGGGCCTGGTCGGGAAGCATCGGGATGGACGTTACGCCGGTCGGCACCCAGCTTTTGATCGAGTACTGGCGCAGTTCGCCGTCAGCTACAGCCATTGCCGGGGGCCTGCGCTTCTCGTTGAACTCAAGATATTGGACACGCTCACAGATGGTGACCTCAGCCCCGGCCAACCCCGCCTACAAATTCGGCAAGTTCCAGGCCCTGATCGTCGACGTGACTGGGCAGTGAACTGATCGACTCCCAACTCAACAACCCGCCAGCGAGCGGGATTTTTTTTGCCTGGAGAAAAGTATGACCATCACCGAAAAGGACCGCGACATCCTCGCCCGCACAATATGGGGCGAGGCCCGGGGTGAATCGTCGGCAGGAAAAGTCGCCGTGGCCTGGACGATCCGCAACCGCGTGTTCGACGGAAAAGAGAAATCGTGGTGGGGGGAGGGCTATGCCGGCGTGTGCCAGGCCCCGTGGCAGTTCAGCTGCTGGAACAAGACTGATCCGAACTACCCGTTCCTCATCGCGGTGAAGCAGATCCCGTTCCGCGAGCTGGCGCAGTGCCGGGTCGTCGCTGATCAGATAATCGACGGGAAGGTGCCGGACCCAACCAGCGGCGCCACGCACTATTACGCGATCGCCATGAAGAAGCCCCCGGCCTGGGCGGCGAAGGCGCGGCAGACACTTAAGTTGGGCGGCCACGTCTTCTTCAAGGACGTGCCATGAGCCCGGCCTCGATGAAGCTTGCACTGGCCGGCGTAGTGCTGCTCGTGCTGATCGCCGCCGGCGGCACCTGGCAGGTGCAGGACTGGCGCTACGGGCGGCAGCTCGCCGAGCTGGCCCGCTCCCACACCGACACCCTCAATCAGCTGGCCATGGTCGGCGCCGCCGCACAGAAGAGCGAGCAGGACAAGCGGCTCGCGCTCGAGCAGCGCCTGACGGCCAGCGACCAAACCCACCACAAGGAACTGAGCGATGCTCAAGCCAATCAGGCTCGCCTGCGCGATCGCCTTGCTACTTCTGATCTACGGCTGTCAGTCATCCTCGCCCAGGGTTCAGCCGGTGGCTGTTCAGTGCCTGCCGCCACCGTCGCCGGCAGCATGGTTCATGCAGGAGTACGAGCCGAACTTGACCCAGCGCATGCTCAACGAATTATCGGCATCACCGATGAAGGCGACCGGGCGGTGATTGCGCTGAAGGCTTGTCAGGCTTACGTGCGGGATCTACTTGAATAGCTGGGAGTTGTTCTCGATCTGGAATCGAGGGGGAGTGCCACTGGCGAGCGGGTTGCCGGGCACTCGTGATTGCGTTCGAGAAGGGGTTAGGCCTTGGCTGCAGGTTTCAACCTGAAAGTGACACCCATACGGTTGAATGCGTTCATGGCGGCAATCGTTGCGGTCAGATCGACTAGATCTTTGGGCGCAAATACGGCGGATGCAGCAGCGTATGCGTCGTCGGATACGTGAGTTTCTCCGACCCGGGTAACTTCTTCTGCCCACGCCAACGCAGCACGCTCCTGATCGGAAAACAAATATTCCGCTTCGTGCCAGACCGGCACCATGAGCACCTTGTCTACAGACATGTACTCTTTGATGAGATCGCGGGAATGCAAATCGATGCAATAAGCACAGCCGTTGAGCTGCGATACCCGAAGAAATACCAGATGAATTATCGATGGCGGTAGATCAGTACCCGTGGTCACGTAATGATGCAAACCGGTCATAGCTTTTGCTGCACCAGGAGATACTTCGAACCAATTTTCGCGCGACATGAGGACTCCTCGGTAGTGGATGGTTGTATAGGCTAAGCTGATGAAGTTGCTTGTTTTATTGACTCTAAAGACAATGATGCATCGGGTCTAGATCCAATGCTCTTGTCTTTGATTGGTCCAATTTGAAAAAGGCTGCGATTCACAGCGAACTGTAAAAGACCGCTGCCGTTGCCAATGATTAATGGCTGACGGCTATTCTTGCGGCTGATCAGCCACGGGCCGGGGCTCATTACCCAGCCTTGAGGCTGACTTCACATCTCGGAACCTTCCCTGCGGCGCGGCAGTGGAGCAGAAAATGTCTCTTCACCTTTGAGGATTTTGATCTGTGCCGCCAGCTCGCTGATGTGTTTGCCATTGGCCATCAACTCCCAGGCAGTCTTCGTTTCGATATCGGTTGCCTTGCGCTTGGCGTCCGCCAGGTCGGAGCGAGCCTTGATCAGTTCAGCCCTGAGTTTGTCTCTCTCCTTGCAGACCTCGGCGTGCATCTGCACCAAGCCGAAAACGTCCTCGCGTGCTTTGCGGGCCTGCAGCGTCAGCTCCAAGACTTCGTTCTCATAAATGCGCAAGAAGTGCCGGCAAGTTTCAAGTTCGGTCGGACAGCCGAGCCAGTCGCTGGTGTCTTCGATTTCGTGCGGGTCCATGGTGAAGCCTTATCGATACTGTTTGCATATACAGTAATCGAGGCGAGGCTATTGGGCGAGGGCAGGGCGACGAATTGCGCCAACCATGGTGGCCGCTCGCCAGTCTTGTGGCTGGGCGCCCAAGGGCCATCCTCCCTCCTCACGTAGGAGAGGCGGTACTGATGGATAAGCAGTTGATCGGCTACTCGATTGTGTTGACGGTCGCCTGGGTTTCAGTGGTTCTGCTGGTGATGTATTGGATGTCGTAGTGAAGGTAATGGAATGGAAGGTTTGACCCTGGGTGACAAGATTGAGCGCGAGGCTGACAGGCTGCTTGCCCAGATCGCCCGCTCGGACTCGATGCTGGTCGCAGCGAAGGCTGGAGCCCGGGCGGAGGGGTTCGTGCTCGGTCTTGAGGCCGGGCGGGTATTGAATGCCGAGACCATCGAAAAGATGTACGTCATCTTCGAAGCCGCGACCGAGGCCCGGCTGAAGGAACTGGCTGGGGCCTAGCCCACGTCTTCTGGCGTCATCAGAACCGCCAGTGTCAGTTTGATGAACTCCTCATTCCTGTCGATCGTGTCCAGGGCGCCGCGCACGTTGTCAGCGACATCGGCTGAGCCGCTGGCCTCGACCCAGTTCGAAAGCTCCATGATGGCCGCTTCCAGGGCGAGCTGGTTTTCGTTGATCTTGAAGAGCAGGGTGGGGAGCAGATCAGAATTGGGCATTGGGATTCCTCCGTGGATAGAGGAAAGCGTAGCAGTTTGGGGGGGGGTGTTCGGTCGGCAGAACGCCGTGGAAGGAGTAGTGACGATATGCACTATCGGCATAAGCCGAAGCGCGGAAATTTGTTGGGCGTGTTTGAAAACTGGCTGCTCCCTGCGGATTTTTCCGGTCCGCAATTATTTTCTTACATGCGCAAACATTGGTCTTCGTGGCCGTGATTTGCTCCTGATTGCGGACCAGAAAACCTATCAGAAGGTGCAGCCTGATTGATTTCCCCTTGGGACTTAAAATCCCCCGCTCGTAAGGGCGTGCCGGTTCGATTCCGGCTTCGGGCACCATCTTGAGAAAAAACAAGGGTTTGCGAGCGAAAGCACGCAAACCCTTGTTTGTTTCTGGCTCGCTGTTCTTTCGAGCCTGTCACGACAGTCGCTGTCTCACCCCTGGATGAACGCCAACAGGTCCGCATTGATCGTCGCTGCATGGGTGGTGCACATGCCATGGGGCAGGCCGGGGTAGGTTTTCAGTGTGCCGCGCTTGAGCAGCTTGATTGTCAGTCGGGCCGAGTCGTCGACCGGGACCATCTGGTCGTCTTCGCCGTGCAGGACCAGCGTAGGCACGTCGATTCTTTTGAGATCCTCGGTGAAGTCGGTTTCCGAAAAGGCTTTGATGCAGTCATAGTGCGCCTTGGCACCGCCCTCCATGCCCTGGCGCCACCAGTTGTCGATCACCGACTCGGAGACCTTGGCACCTGGCCGGTTGAAGCCGTAGAAGGGGCCCGCGGCCACTTCCCGGTAAAACTCCGCGCGGTTCGCCGCCAGGGCTTCGCGGAAACCATCGAGCACTTTCAGTGGCACGCCGCCGGGGTTTTTGTCGGTGCGCAACATGAGCGGCGGGACGGCACCGATCAGTACCGCCTTGGCGACACGACCACCGCCACCATGGCGCGCGACGTACCGGGCCACCTCGCCGCCGCCGGTGGAGTGGCCCACGTGCACGGCGCCCTTGAGATCGAGGTGCGCCGCCAGTTCCGCAAGGTCGGCGGCATAGGTGTCCATGTCATTGCCGGTGGCGGTCTGGGTGGAGCGGCCATGCCCGCGCCGGTCATGGGCGATCACGCGATAGCCTTTGCCGAGGAAGAACAGCATCTGGTTATCCCAGTCATCGCCGGACAGCGGCCAGCCATGATGGAACACGATGGGTTGGCCGGTGCCCCAGTCCTTGTAAAACAGCGTCGTGCCGTCCTTGAGTGTGAGGTAGCCCGAGCCCTGGCCCTTGCCGCGGGAGCCGCCGCTCGCGGGCGCTTGCACGTTGCTCGATTGACTCGCCAGGGCAGGTGCGGCCGCTGCCAGCGCAGCGATCGCCACACTCGCGCTCATCAGGGCTCGGCGGGTGGTTCCTTTGATTTCGTCGGTCATGGTGAAAGCTCTCGTCTGGGACCGCTTGTGCGGCGAAGGAGGGCCGGATGCGCAGAGGCATTTCGCGATGAAGTCGCATTACCGGTCCGCAAACACTAGTCCCAGGCAGAAACCTGAACCATCGTCCATGGGTATCACGTTGCCATACTTAGGTTTCAGGGCGCCCGGGTTGACAGCCGGGGGCATCGCCTCGGCTGCGGAAACGAGGGCGGCTTTTCGACTCGGCTAATCTTCTGCCTGGCGTCGCTCGATGCCCGCAGGGTTGCCGGTGTTCACCAGTCGCCTCTCCAGCAGAATGTTCTGCAGCGCCTGGCGGGCGGCGGGGTCCAGTTGATGTTCCCGTTCCTTGAGTTCCAGCAGGATCGGGTTGGACCAGAGTCGGTAGGTTTTCTCCGCTTTATGAATCGGTGTCATGTTCCCTCCTTGAACAGTCGCTCACACGACAAACGCACGCCGTGCCGACGCGCTATGAATCCTAGTCGAGGAAAGGGGATGTCGCCTTGATTGAACGCAGGTCTATGGCGGCCCTGCGCAGTCGCGTGCAACTGCGCAGGTGCAGAGCGGTCCGCTAAACGAAGGCTTGTCCATGAAAACCACGAGGCAAGCGTTGCAATCCGTCCATCGCGGTGAGTCGTTCGATCCACGCGGTGCGCCAGTCATTGGCGGTATGAGTGGCTTTGGCTTTGCGTGCGGCACGTCGGGCAGCGTTGCGCTGGTCTTTGCGTGCAGTCTTGAATGCTTCGGTGTTACGGCAGCTTCTGCATTTCACCCGGGTCAGTTCAGTGCTCGAGGTGAGTTTGCTGCCTTTGTGGCCGCAGGCCAGGTGGCCGCCAGTTTTGAAGTGAGTAACCATCGGACGCCTCCTTCGTGACGTGTAATCGTTGGACCTTTTTCGACACGGGACGTTCGGCGAGCAAGCAACAGGCAAAAAGAGACCCGCATGCGGGCGGGTCATGGGGTATTGCAAAGGAGTGGGATCACTGTAGAAGGGCGAATGTGAATGCGATGTGAAATGGGCGCATAAAAAAAATCCCGGCTCCGGCCGGGCGGGGGTTTACGACAAACGGTCAGGCGATGGCGTACTCGGCGACTCCAATGTCGCCGTTCACGCACCTCGCATCACCGGGCCCAGCTGTCATTTGAACCGGGGCAGCGGCCGGTCGACAGGTTTGAGGGAGGACAAGGTGTTGCGGATCAGTGGCGTGTCCTTCTCGATGTCGTTCAGGCGATCACGAATTCTCAGGGCGGTCGGGTGCCCGCCTTGATGATCGACCCAGTCGGCGATTTCCTTGCAGGCGGCAGCAAGGCGCACCTGGCGCGAGTCGAGCAGGGTGAGCAGGGTAGTGATGGACTCTTTTTCGGACATGGCAAACCTCCGTTCAAGGAACCTCGCAGATGGCATCGAAAAGCCCGTTCGAGGCGGGCCTTCGCCGTTGCTGGTCCCTCAGCCATTTGAGTATAGACCGGGGCTTCAACCTTGCCGGGCGGTCACGCGGGATCGGGCGTTGAGCTGCACGCACGCGCGCTGGGCGTCCTCTTCGCGGTCATAACCGTCACCGATGAAGCCTTGGGTACGGGTATCGGCGATGCGATACCAGACGGCCGCGTCAGGGGGTTGATGATGGGTTTCCCCGGCCCGGCGGCCATGAATGATGATCTTGTTGCAGCGCTTCACAACGAAAATGTCTTCCATGGCCTCACCGGCGCTGATTTCAGTCACAACGACTATAGAAGCCTTGGCTGATCGTGCAAAAAATGCACGCTCAGTTCGTCGGTTGGCTCGCTTCGATCATCTGCTCCAGGTACATCGCCAATCCGACTTCCTCGGCCCGCAGGCCCTTGCGCGTTCTCGGGCGCGGCAGTGCCGCCAGGGCCCCGAGCAGAAAGCCATCGAGCACGGCCGGGTGGATATAGCACTTGCGACACACCGCCGGGGTATTACCCAGCTGCCGGGCGACGTTCTTGACCATCTCCACCACATGACGCTTGGCGTCCGACTCCGGCTCCCATTGCAGCTCTCGCAGCAGCGCCAGCGCCAGGGCGCTGCCGGCCCAGGTGCGGTAGTCCTTGGCGGTAAAGTCGGCGCCGGTGAGGTGTTGCAGGTAGGCATTCACGTCGGACGAACTGACGGTGTGGCGCTCGCCGTTTTCATCCAGGTATTGAAACAGGTTTTGCCCGGGAATCTCCTGGCAGCGCTTGATGATCCGCGCCAGGCGCCGGTCCTTCACGGTGATCTGGTGTTCGATGCCGCTCTTGCCGCGAAACTGGAAGCGGATCGCCGTGCCATTGACCTCCACGTGGCGGTTGCGCAGGGTGGTCAGCCCGTAGGAGCGGTTGTCCCGCGCGTATTGCGCGTTGCCGACGCGAATCAACGTCGCATCGAGCAGGGAAATGACCGTGGCCATGACTTTGTCGCGACTGAAGCCCGGGGCATCCAGCAACGTTTCCAGTTGTCGGCGCAGCTTTGGCAGGGCGAGCCCGAAGTCGCGCAGGCGCGAGTATTTGTCGGCGTCGCGCACTTCGCGCCAACGCGCATGATACCGGTATTGCTTGCGCCCCCGGGCATCTCGCCCGGTGGCTTGCAGGTGTCCGCGCGGGTCGGCACAGATCCACACATCGGTATACGCCGGGGGCACGGCCAGGGCGTTGATGCGCTTGATTTCGTCTGGATCGGTGATGCGCTGGCCCGAGGCATCGAAATAGCAGAACTTGCCACGCAGTTTCCTGCGCGTCAGGCCAGGTTGAGTGTCATCGACATAATGCAGGTCGGGCGGCAGTACATCGGGCATTGCGGCATCGGACATGGCGGTAATCCTTGGCTACGAATCAGGGGCCGTTACAGCCATTGACCGCGTGCCGTTGCCGTCGTGCCAGCGGATTTACGCCAGTACCGCCACGGCCTTGATTTGTGCCCAGAGCTGCTGGCCGGGGTGTACCTTCAAGTGATCCCGGGAGTAGCGGGTGATCCGTGCCAGCAACGGCGTGCCGGCTGCGTCCAGGCGGATCAGCACGTGAGCCGCGTTGTCCGCGCCCATTTCGCTGACCACGGTCACCGGCAGGCGATTGAGGATGCTGCTGTGTTCGGCGCTGTGCAGGCTCAGGCTGACGTCCCGCGCCTGGACCTTGCAGCGAAGCGTCTGGCCGACCGCCATCGAGGTGTGTGCGACGCGAATGTTCAACGCGCTGTCCGGCAGCTGCAGGGTCAGCAATTGATAATCGACGTCATAGGCGCTGACCTGTCCCTCGATCACCACGCCGGCGTCGTCCCCCAGTGCCAGCGGCAAGTCGAGGCGCGCCAGGGTATCGCCAATCGGGCCGCTGGCCAGGGCCCTGCCTTCGCTGAGCAGCACGATGTGATCGGCCAGGCGCGCCACTTCATCCTGGGAGTGGCTGACGTACAGCACCGGGATGTCGAGTTCATCGTGCAGACGCTGCAGGTACGGCAGGATCTCGCCCTTGCGTTGCGCATCCAGCGCCGCCAGCGGTTCGTCCATCAACAGCAACTGCGGGCTGGTGAGCAGGGCGCGGGCGATGCCGACGCGCTGGCGTTCGCCACCGGACAGGTGCTGGGGATGCCGGTCGAGCAGGTGGCCGATGCCCAGCAACCGGGTGGCATGCGCCATGTCGACCCGGCGCTGCTGTTTCGCAATGCGCTTGAGACCGAACTCCAGGTTGGCCAGCACCGACAGGTGCGGGAACAGGCTGGCTTCCTGGAACACGTAGCCGAGTGCACGCTTGTAGGGTGGGACGAACACCTTGCGCTCGCTATCCTGCCAGACTTCATCGTTGACCTGGATGAATCCCTGTTCGGCACGTTCCAGGCCGGCGATGCAGCGCAGGCAGGTGGTCTTGCCCGAACCGGAATGACCGAACAGTGCGGTGACGCCACGCCCCGGCAATTGCAAATCCACATCCAGGGCAAACCCCGGGTAACTCAACTTCAAACGCGTGTGAATCATCGATCAGCTCCAGCCGGCTTTGGTTTTGCGGCTGGAGTAGAGCGCCAGCAACACGGCGAACGAGAACACCAGCATGGCGCCGGCCAACCAGTGAGCCTGGGCGTATTCCATGGCTTCGACGTGATCGTAGATTTGCACCGAGACCACCCGGGTCTTGTCCGGTATGTTGCCGCCGATCATCAGCACCACACCGAACTCGCCGACGGTGTGGGCGAAGCCGAGAATCGCCGCAGTGATGAAACCCGGTCGGGCCAGGGGCAGGATGACGCTGAAGAACACGTCCCAGGGATTGGCGCGCAGGGTCGCGGCCACTTCCAGCGGGCGGGTGCCGATGGCGGAAAATGCGTTTTGCAGCGGCTGGACCACGAACGGCATCGAGTAGAGCACCGAGCCGATCACCAGGCCGGCAAAACTGAAACTCAGGGTGCCCAGCCCCAGCGATTGGGTGAACTGGCCGACAAAACCGTTGGGGCCCAGTGCCAGCAATAGATAAAAACCAATCACCGTGGGCGGCAGCACCAGGGGCAGGGCGACGATCGCCCCGACCGGGCCGCGCAGCCAGGACCGGGTGCGCGACAGCCACAACGCAATCGGAGTGCCGATGATCAGCAGGATGACCGTGGTCAGTGAGGCCAGCTTCAGGGTCAACCAGATTGCGGAAAAATCGGCACTCGTCAGGGTCATTTAAAGCTCGTAGCCATAGGACTTGATGACAGCAGCGGCTTTCGGTCCCTTGAGGTAGTCAACCAGCGCCTTGGCGGCCGGGTTGTCCTTGCCTTTGTTGAGGATCACCGCATCCTGTTTGATCGGGTCGTGCAGGCTGGCGGGAACGATCCAGGCCGAACCGCTGGTGACTTTGCCGTCTTTATAGATCTGCGACAAGGCCACGAAGCCCAGTTCGGCGTTGCCGGTGGACACGAATTGGAACGCCTGGGTGATGTTCTGGCCTTCGACGATCTTGTCCTTGACCTTGTCGGTCAGCCCCTGTTTGGCCAGTACCTGAGTCGCGGCGAGGCCATAAGGTGCGGTTTTCGGGTTGGCAATCGACAGGTGATTGTACTGGTTGTCGCTCAACACTTTGCCTTTGCCATCGACGTAACCTTCCTTGGCCGACCACAGCGCCAGGGTGCCGACGGCGTAGGTGAAGCGCGACCCCTTGACCGTGTCGCCTTCGGTTTCGAGTTTTGCCGGGGTGGTGTCATCGGCGGAAAGGAACACTTCGAACGGCGCGCCGTTCTTGATCTGCGTATAGAACTGGCCCGTTGCACCGAAGGAGGTGACCAGTTTGTGCCCGGTGTCTTTCTCGAAGTCGGCGGCGATGGCCTGGATCGGCGCAGTGAAGTTGGCGGCGACGGCCACCTGCACTTCGTCTGCATGGGCGCCGGCAATGGCGAATACGGCGAGCAGCGGGGCAAAACGCAAGGCACGAATGGTCATGAAACGGCTCCGTTGTAGGCAGTGAAGCGAGGGGGGTAATCGCTATGTAAAAAACTATATAGCGAAATGCCTGCAAACGGAATCCGTCGGGTGCGTCCAATTGACCCAGTAGCCGCTGCGACAGTGGCTACAGGACCACTCTCAGGTTCGCATCAGCTTGGCCAGGCCCTCTTCCGCCAGGCGCCGGGTCAGTTCGGCCGTGGTCATTTCCACCGATAACGGAAACGCCTGTCCGGCCCACAGGTTGCTGAACTGTGCCTCGCCCTTGGCGCGCAAGGGCAGCAATGCGCCACCGGCCAGCGGAAAGGCCGGGGCCTTGTCGCTCATGGGGCCGATTTCGCGCATCACCCGATTGAAAATGCCCCGCGCCGGGCGGCCGGTGAACAGGTTGGTGAGTGCGGTGTCGCTTTCCCTGGCAGTCCGCAACGCCTGGTGATGGGAGGCGCTGACCTTGGCTTCCGGTGTGAACAGATACGCCGTGCCCACTTGCACCGCCGAGGCGCCCAGCACGAACGCCGCCGCCACACCCCGTGCATCGGCAATGCCGCCAGCGGCGATCACCGGCACCTTCACCGCGTCGACGATTTGCGGCAGCAGGGCAAACAGGCCGACCTGGCCGCTGATGTCGTCGCTGAGAAACATGCCGCGATGACCGCCGGCCTCGTTACCCATGGCGATGATCGCGTCGCAGCCATGCTGCTCCAGCCAGATGGCTTCCTCGACAGTCGTGGCCGAAGACAGGACCTTGGCCCCGGTCGCCTTGACCCGATCCAGCAGTGATTTTTCCGGTAGGCCAAAGTGAAAACTCACCACTTCGGGCCGCAGCTCTTCGACGACTTCGCAGGTCGCATGATCGAAGGGCGCGCGGTTGGACACCGGTGTCGGCGCATCGAAATCAACGCCCAGTTCGCGGTAGTAGGGCTCCAGCAGGTTTTTCCAATCCCGGGCGCGTTGCTCATCGGCTGCCGGGGGCTGGTGGCAGAAAAAATTGACGTTGATCGGTCGTCGGGTCTGCTGGCGAATGGTCTTGAGGTCCTCGCGCAACTGCTCGGTGGTCAGCATGGCTGCGGGCAACGAACCCAGGCCGCCAGCCTCGCTCGTCGCAATCACCATGGCCGTGCCCGTGGCGCCGGCCATGGGGGCCTGGATGATCGGCAGTTCGATCCCCAGCAAATCAATGATTCGGGTGTCTGGCCATTGGCTCATGTGCAGGGTTCTCCGAGGTCAAAACGGGGCAGGGACGGTAGAGCGGGTTTTTTAACAGCAATGATGAGGTGAAGACTAATCGAGTTTTTGTATGGGCTGTTTTTTGGGGTGTGAGGGTGTCTTGCCATCCATCTCATGGTGGGTGAGCTCAGCCAATTACTGGGTTCATTTGGGGATCCCCTGCCAAAAGTCGGGTTCCGGAAAGCGGTTTCAATGTGTTATTCCACTGCACGACAACCAGAAAACAGCGGGAGACAGCCATGTTCCAAGGTATTTTGATCGACAAGGACGACAGCGGTTACCGGGCCGAGCTGCAACAGATCAATGACGATCAACTGCCCGAGGGCGATGTGACAGTGCGTGTGGCGTACAGCACGCTGAACTTCAAGGACGGCCTGGCCATCACGGGCAGCAGCCCGGTGGTGCGAAAATTCCCGATGGTGCCGGGCATCGATCTGGCGGGCACCGTCGAAGTCAGCGGCCATCCGGACTACAAGGTCGGTGATCAGGTCGTACTCAATGGCTGGGGCGTCGGCGAAGGGCACTGGGGCGGACTGGCGCAAAAGGCGCGCCTCAATGGCGACTGGCTGATTCCCTTGCCCCGGGAATTCACCCCCGCCCAGGCCATGGCCATCGGCACCGCCGGTTACACGGCGATGCTGAGCATTCTGGCGCTGGAACATAACGGCGTGACGCCGGAGCAGGGTGAGGTCCTGGTGACGGGCGCCAATGGTGGTGTCGGCAGTTTTGCCATCGCCTTGCTCAACAAGCTCGGTTACCGGGTGGTGGCGTCCACGGGGCGTACTTCGGAACACGACTACCTGAAACGCCTGGGTGCCAGCGACATCATCGACCGTGCGACCCTGTCCGAGCCCGGCAAACCTTTGGCCAAGGAACGCTGGGCGGCGGTGATCGACTCGGTGGGCAGCCATACCCTGGCCAACGCCTGCGCCAGCACCAAGGCCAACGGCACGGTCGCCGCGTGCGGCCTGGCCCAGGGCATGGATTTTCCGGCGTCGGTCGCCCCGTTCATCCTGCGTGGCGTGACGCTCGCCGGGATCAACAGCGTGACCCAGCCCAAGGCCAAGCGGATAGTGGCGTGGAACCGACTGGCCAAGGACCTGGATTTTGCACTGCTGCCACTGATCAGTCACGAAATCGGCCTGAGCGAAGCGATCGAGGCGGCACCGCGCCTGCTCGCCGGCCAGTTGCGTGGCCGGGTGGTGGTGGATGTGAACCGCTGATTCAGCGCGACTCCCGCTCCAGCAACTGACGTTTGCGCTCCACGCCCCAGCGATAACCTGACAGGTTGCCGTCGCTGCGCACCACGCGATGGCAGGGAATCGCCACCGCCAGACTGTTCGCGCCGCAGGCCTGGGCCACGGCGCGCACGGCTTTGGGGGCACCGATGCGCCGGGCGATATCGGCGTAACTGGCGGTACTGCCAGCGGGGATGTCGCGCAGTGCCTGCCAGACACGTTCCTGGAATGCCGTGCCGCGCACGTCCAGCGGTAAATCCAGGCCGATGGCCGGGGCTTCGATGAAACCGACGACCCTGGCGATCAGTTGCTCGAACGCGGGGTCGGCGCCGATCAGGTTGGCCCGTCGAAACTTGTCCTGCAGATCGCACACCAATTGGTGCGGATCGTCCCCCAGCAGGATGGCGCAAACGCCGCGCGCGCTCTGCGCCACCAGAATCGCCCCGAGGGAACACTGGCCGACGGCAAAGCGAATGTCGTTGTTCTGTCCCTCGGCGCGGTAATCGCCGGGTTTCATTCCCAAAACCTGATCCGCCGCTTCATAAAAACGGCTGTTGGAGTTGAAGCCCGCGTCATACAGCGCTTCGGTCACCGAACCCGCATCGGCCAGACGCTGACGCAGCTTGCGCGAGCGGTGGGCCGTGGCATAGCCCCTGGGTGTCAGGCCGGTCACGGTTTTGAATACCCGATGAAAGTGAAAGCTGCTCAGGCCGGCGGCATCGGCCAGCTCGCCCAGCGTCGGCAGGTGCTCGGCGGTTTCGATCTGCCGGCACGCCGCGGCGACGGTCGCGGCGTGTTGCGTGGCGACCTCGGAGTGATCCTTTGCCGCTCGTTTGCTCGGACGATAACCCGCTGCCTGGGCTTGCTCGGCCGAGTCGAAGAATACGACGTTCTGCGGCTTGGGCAAGCGTGCGAGGCTGCTGGGTCGACAATAGATGCCGGTGGTTTTCACCGCATACACAAACTGCCCGTCAGCCTGGGGGTCGCGGGCGACGACGGCGGCCCAGCGGGGATCGTTCTCGGTGGTGGTCATGGCGTTCTGTCCGTTGATCCGTTTGAGTCAGATTAACCAGACGGCGAGGTCGCCGCACTCCGGGGCTTGCGGTCAAATTCCGGGGTTCAGTGTGAGGTGCGGAACGTGAAGTTGATCCGTTGCTCGCCCAGGCGTGGATGCTGGCCTGCCTTGATTGGCAAGATGCCGTGATAACGCAGGCGATCGACCCCGCCCCAGACCACGATATCGCCGTGAAACAGCGGCACCCGCTGGCTTTTGTCGTTGCGCTCGAAACCACCGAACAGGAACATCGCCGGCAGCCCCAGGGACACGGAAACAATGGGCGCTGCGTAGGACGCTTCGTTCTTGTCCTGATGCAATGACATCTTTGCGCCGGGAATGTAGCGGTTGATCAGGCATGAATCGGGCACGAAGTCGGCAAAACCCGCGTCCAGAGCCGCCGCCTGGGCGAGGGCGAAAAACACCTCGGGCATCGGCGGCCAGGGCGCCTGGGTGTGAGGATCCAGGCGTGAATAGCGATAACCGTTGCGGTCGGTGGTCCAGCCCCAGGTGCCGCAACTGCTCAGGGCCGCCGACATGGTGAAGCCACCGGGCGTGACCATTTGCCGAAACGGCGCCGCCGCCAGCACCGTCTCCAGCGCCGGCAGCAATCGCTCCAGCCAGGGCAGGGCGAAGCCCCGCAGGACGAAGGACTGTTGGCCGATCTGCTCGCGCCGCGGGACCTGTTCGGGCTCCGCGTCGGCAAACAGATCGAAGTTCATCGGGCTCATGAATCCACGTGTTACAGCGCCTTGCTGACGCTGATCTCGCTGATGACATCTTCACCGGCGCCATGCAGGGCGTCCAGCGCTGCCCTGGCTTCGGCTTCGGTGCCGTGTTCAAGCTGGGCAAATTCGAAGCGACGCTCACCGTTGAGCTTGTACTTGATGACGTATTTGGTGGTTTGGGCCATGGTCGTGCCTGCGTGTCGGGCTGTTCAGCTCAGTTTCGAGCTGGAACGGCGGATGATCTTGATCGAGTGGGTCAGGGTCGGCTTGCGGGTGACGCTGATTGCCCGACGGTTGACGGTGTCGATGGTGATGTTCCAGAAACCGGTGCTCGGTGCGGTGATGCGCGCCGGGAAGGTGTCGAACGCGCCGCCATGGTAGGTGTGGCGGCCGCCATTCTTGAAGCTGCGGAAGTTGGCGTCGTTCATCAAACGGATGTTGCACATTTGGGAGCATTGGATGACGACGATATCGTCTTCATTGAGGTGCTCGCGCTGGTGGATAAATTTCATGAGGCGCCTCCAGAAGGGCTTTTTCTACAAAATCAAAACGATAGCATGGGCGATTGGCGCAGTTTATCAGCCCGGACGGGTTATTATCCGGTTGCCGGGCTGCGCTTTGGCAATTAAAAACGGTTATTCGAAATTCAATGAACGATAAAAGCAATGAGCCTCGGAGAAAACCAGCGATTGTGCTGTCGGAGGATCTTTGTCGGAGGTTTTGTATGAAGTGGGGTGTATGGGTCTTGCCGTTTGCGTTGGCGATCAGTGGTTGTGCGAGCGTCGAGGAAATCAACGAGTCGCTGCCCACCATGAACGTGATTTCCGGTAAGAAACCCAATGAATACGCGCAATGCCTGACCGAAAAACTGGCCAGCAGCCGTGGCGCCCTGCAAGTCGAACCACAGGCGAAAGACGCTGTGCGGGTGATCGTGCCGCAGAAGTTTTCTTCGGGCCCGGCTGCGGTGTTCGATATTGAAGAGCGCTCCAACGGCAGCAGCATCAAGCTGCACGAGCGTATCTCCAACGTGCCCCTGCGCCCCATGGATGTTCGCAACGCCGCCACCGCTTGCATTTCCGGCTGATAGAATACCGACCGTCAGCACCGATGCCGCCAAAGCAACGCTTTGGCGGCATTGTCATTTCTGGAGTCGAGCATGAAGCGAGAGCAAGTAAGGGAGCGGCATGCAGAGGGTCATATCTCTGCCACCCATGTGATTCAGAACCCGGCGGACCCGGCCGAATGGATCGTGTTTTTCAAGAAAAGCGCCGGACGCAGTTATTTTCTGGTGGATGACAACGACGAAGTCGAATCCTTCGCCCGCCTTGACGACCTGATCGAAACCATTCGAGGCCTGGGGATCAAGTTCGCCGAGATCCACATGTAGGCCAGGTCTTACTTGCAGACCACCACGACGCTGCGGTTCTTGTAGTTGCCGACGTCGACCCCCAGGGTCTTGTCGCTTTCGGCGGGAGACGGGGTGCCATTGGTGCCGACGATTCGATAACCGGTGCCCGCGCAGGAGGCATCGGCTTTTTCATAGCAGGCCGCCCAGGAATTGGCCTCACCGGAGCAGTCGATGGCCAGGCCTTGTTCACCATTGTTCAGGTAAGTGGTTTCGGTGGTGGCACAACCGCTCAGGGCCAGCAGTGCAAGCAAGGGTAGAAGTCTTTTCATGGTGGGTTCGTCGTGGGGATGATGAGGCTGTGACAGCACCGCAAGCAAAAGGTTATAGCCAAAGGCCACTTCTTTGTCTGCCCCCAAAGATCGTGGGAGCGAGCCTGCTCGCGATGGCGGCGCATCAGTCAACCGTTCAGTCACTGACACACTGTCATCGCGAGCAGGATCGCTCCCACATGGCGCAGGCCGTTCAGATCAGGCCTTGTCCTTGCCGCGACGTTGGACAGTCGGGTGTTCCAGCTCCAGCACGGAGGCGACCTCGATGGCCAGCGCCTCGGTCGGGAAAGGGCCGGCGATCCGCTCGCCGCTGGCGCTGTCGACCCACCACTGGCCGTCTTTCGCCTTGTTGATCAGGTACCCGTTGACGCTCTTTGCTACCGACATCTATCTGCCTCGTTGGCTGGTTCAAGTGCGCAATGATAGCGTCAAATGGCCGCAACCGGTGCGTCAGGGCCGGGCAGATAGATCGGCGTCGGCGTGAATTTCTGCTATGCCTAATGGCACGCCAGCAATCCTGCGGAACTATCCGCTGGAATATTTCTCGTATGTTGGCATCGGTTAGCCAGTGCGGGGCATTGTAAGGTGCACGCCGCCTGATTAGACTGCGCCGAAACTCGTACACACAGCCTTTTCAAGGACTTTTATGATCAAGAAATGCTTGTTCCCAGCAGCCGGTTACGGTACTCGCTTCCTGCCAGCGACTAAGGCCATGCCCAAGGAAATGCTGCCGGTGGTAAACAAGCCACTGATCCAGTACGGCGTCGAAGAGGCACTGGATGCCGGATTGACCGAAATCTCCATCGTGACCGGTCGCGGCAAGCGCGCCCTGGAAGACCACTTCGACATCAGCTACGAGCTGGAAAACCAGATCAAGGGCACCGACAAGGAAAAGTACCTGGTCGGCATCCGCAAGTTGCTTGACGAGTGCTCGTTCTCGTACACCCGCCAGACCGAAATGAAAGGCCTGGGCCATGCCATCCTGACCGGCCGTCCGCTGATCGGTGACGAACCGTTTGCCGTGGTACTGGCAGACGACCTGTGCGTCAACCTCGAAGGCGACGGCGTACTGACCCAGATGGTCAAGCTGTACAAGCAGTTCCGCTGCTCGATCGTGGCCATCCAGGAAGTCGATCCGCAGGAAACCAACAAGTACGGCGTGATCGCCGGCGAGATGATCCGCGACGACATCTACCGCGTTCACAGCATGGTCGAGAAACCAAAGCCGGAAGATGCGCCGTCGAACCTGGCCATCATCGGTCGCTACATCCTGACCCCGGACATTTTCGACCTGATCGAACAGACCGAGCCAGGCAAGGGCGGTGAAATCCAGATCACCGACGCCCTGATGAAGCAGGCCCAGAACGGCTGCGTCATGGCCTACAAGTTCAAAGGCAAGCGTTTTGACTGCGGCGGCGCCGAAGGCTACATCGACGCGACCAACTTCTGCTTCGAGAACTTCTACAAGACCGGCAAGGCTTACTGATAGCGCCTGACCTGCTTGTACTGAAAAGCCACCTTCGGGTGGCTTTTTCGTTTTCTGCCCCCAAATAGTTCGCAGCGCTTGCCCAACGAACGGCGGCGGGTATGCTGATGGCCTGCCGAGGAGAATGAAAATGGCCTTTGATTTTGACCTTTATGTGATTGGTGCCGGTTCCGGTGGTGTGCGGGCTGCGCGGTTCGCGGCGGGTTTTGGCGCCAAGGTGGCCGTGGCCGAGAGCCGCTACCTGGGCGGGACCTGTGTCAACGTTGGCTGCGTACCGAAAAAACTGCTGGTCTACGGTGCGCACTTCGCCGAAGACTTCGAGCAGGCCTCGGGTTTTGGCTGGACGCTGGGCGAGGCCGGGTTCGACTGGGCAACGCTGATCGCCAACAAGGATCGCGAGATCAATCGCCTGAACGGCATTTACCGCAACCTGCTGGTCAACAGCGGCGTGACCCTGCATGAAGGCCACGCCAAAATCGTCGATCCGCACACGGTCGAAATCAAGGGTGAGCGGTTTACCGCGAAGAACATCCTGATTGCCACCGGCGGCTGGCCGCAGGTTCCGGAGATTCCGGGGCACGAGCATGCGATCAGTTCCAACCAGGCGTTTTTCCTCAAGGCGTTGCCGAAGCGGGTGCTGGTGGTGGGCGGCGGCTACATTGCCGTGGAATTCGCCGGGATCTTCCACGGTCTGGGCGCCGAGACCACGTTGTTGTATCGCGGTGACCTGTTCCTGCGTGGCTTCGATGGCTCGGTGCGCAAGCATCTGCAGGAAGAATTGACCAAGCGTGGCCTGGACCTGCAGTTCAACGCAGACATCGAACGCATCGAAAAACTGGCCGACGGCAGCCTCAAGGCGACCCTCAAGGACGGTCGTGTGCTGGAGGCCGATTGCGTGTTCTACGCCACGGGACGGCGTCCGATGCTGGACAACCTCGGGTTGGAAAACACCGGGGTAAAGCTCAACGAAAAAGGTTTCATCGAGGTCGATGAGCAATACCAGACCGCCGAGCCGTCGATCCTGGCCTTGGGCGATGTGATCGGTCGGGTCCAGCTCACCCCGGTGGCACTGGCCGAAGGCATGGCCGTCGCGCGTCGCCTGTTCAAGCCTGAGCAGTATCGCCCGGTGGATTACACCATGATCCCGACGGCGGTGTTCAGCCTGCCGAACATCGGCACCGTCGGCCTGACCGAAGAAGAGGCCCGCAAAGCCGGGCACGAGGTGGTGATTTTCGAAAGCCGTTTCCGGCCGATGAAACTGACCCTGACCGATTGCCAGGAGCGCACTTTGATGAAGCTCGTGGTAGACGGCAAGACCGACAAGGTGCTGGGCTGTCACATGGTCGGACCGGATGCCGGAGAGATCGTGCAAGGCTTGGCGATTGCCCTGAAGGCCGGGGCCACCAAGCGCGACTTCGACGACACCATCGGCGTGCACCCGACGGCTGCCGAAGAGTTCGTGACCCTGCGCACGCCGGTCTAGAGCACCACCACGATCTTGATCTTGTGGGAGCGAGCCTGCTCGCGATGCGGTCTGTCAGTGAGATTTCTGTATCTGACACACCGCATCGCGAGCAGGCTCGCTCCCACAGGAACATTGGGGGGAACATTTCTCAGATTCCTTTCTTCTATTAATAACGTCAGCTAATAGCGAAAACCGATCAGCAGCATCAGGTTTGCCAATGAGCCAACCGCCCGTCGACCCGGTAAAGTTCTCTCCATCAACTTCACAACCCCTGACGGAGAGTCAACGATGCCTATCATCAACAGCCAAGTTAAACCGTTCAAAGCTGACGCATTCAAAAATGGCGACTTCGTAAAAGTCTCGGACGCCGACCTGAAAGGCAAGTGGTCTGTCGTGTTCTTCTACCCAGCCGACTTCACCTTCGTGTGCCCAACCGAACTGGAAGACCTGGCTGACAACTACGACGCGTTCCAGAAGCTGGGCGTCGAAATCTACAGCGTTTCCACTGACACCCACTTTGCCCACGCTGCCTGGCACAACACTTCGCCAGCCATCGGCAAAATCCAGTACACCATGATCGGCGACCCGACCCACGCCATCTCCCGCAACTTCGACGTGCTGATCGAAGAAGCTGGTCTGGCTGACCGTGGCACTTTCGTGATCAACCCTGAAGGCCAGATCAAGATCGTTGAACTGAACGACGGCGGCGTTGGCCGTGACGCTTCCGAGCTGCTGCGCAAAATCAAGGCTGCTCAATACGTCGCTGCTCACCCAGGCCAGGTCTGCCCAGCCAAGTGGAAAGAAGGCGAGGCCACTCTGGCTCCGTCCCTGGACCTGGTCGGCAAGATCTAAGTCCATGACACGCTTCACAGGGCGGTACTCCGCACCTCTTCAGTAAGCTGCACCGCCCAGTAAAGACGCCCGGGCGAGATTCGCTCGGGCGTTTTTTTATGCACGCAATCAAAGGAAATCGCCCGTATGTTGGACGCCAATCTTAAAGCCCAGTTGAAATCGTACCTGGAACGGGTCACCCAACCGATCGAGATCGTTGCTTCTCTCGACGACGGTGCGAAATCCCAGGAAATGCTCGAACTGCTGAAAGACGTTGCCAGTCTTTCCACTCAAATTACCTTGCTCGACAACGGTGACGATGCACGCAAGCCATCGTTCTCGATCAATCGACCCGGTCAGGACATCAGCCTGCGTTTCGCCGGCATCCCGATGGGTCACGAATTCACCTCGTTGGTGCTGGCCCTGCTGCAAGTCGGCGGCCACCCTTCGAAAGCCAGTGCCGAAGTGATCGAACAGATCCGCTCGCTCAAGGGTGAGTTCAACTTCGAGACTTACTTCTCGCTGTCCTGCCAGAACTGCCCGGACGTGGTCCAGGCGTTGAACCTGATGGCGGTACTGAACCCGAACATCCGCCACGTCGCCATCGACGGCGCGTTGTTCCAGGCCGAAGTCGATGATCGCAAGATCATGGCCGTGCCCAGCATCTACCTCAACGGCGAAGTGTTCGGCCAGGGCCGCATGGGCCTGGAAGAGATCCTCGCCAAGATCGACACCAGCGGTGCCGAGCGCCAGGCCGAGAAAATCAGCGCCAAGGACGCCTTTGACGTGCTGGTGGTCGGCGGTGGCCCGGCCGGTGCGTCGGCGGCGATCTACGCGGCCCGTAAAGGCATCCGTACCGGTGTCGCGGCCGAGCGTTTTGGCGGTCAGGTGCTCGACACCATGGCCATCGAAAACTTCATCTCCGTGCAGGAGACCGAAGGTCCGAAACTGGCCAGCGCCCTGGAAGAACACGTCAAGCAGTACGACGTCGACATCATGAACCTGCAGCGGGCCAGCGCGCTGATCCCGGCGAAAAACCCCGGCGAGCTGCACGAAGTGCGCTTCGAAAGCGGTGCCAGCCTGAAAACCAAGGCGCTGATCCTGGCCACCGGTGCACGCTGGCGTGAAATGGGCGTGCCGGGCGAGCAGGAATACAAAGCCAAAGGCGTGTGTTTCTGCCCGCACTGCGACGGCCCGCTGTTCAAGGGCAAGCGTGTGGCGGTCATCGGCGGCGGCAACTCCGGCGTTGAAGCGGCGATTGACCTGGCGGGTATTGTCAGCCATGTCACGTTGCTGGAGTTCGACAGCAAGCTGCGCGCCGATGCCGTGCTGCAACGCAAGCTGTTCAGCCTGCCCAACGTCGATGTCATCACCAGCGCGCTGACCAGCGAAGTGAAGGGTGACGGCGAGAAGGTCACCGGCCTGGTCTACAAGGACCGTGATTCAGGTGAGTTCAATACGGTCAACCTCGAAGGTATCTTCGTGCAGATCGGTTTGCTGCCCAACACCGACTGGCTCAAAGGCACTGTCGAGTTGTCGCCCCGTGGCGAAATCATCGTCGATGCCCGTGGCGAGACTTCGCTGCCGGGTGTGTTCGCCGCCGGTGACGTGACCACCGTGCCGTACAAGCAGATCGTGATCGCCGTGGGCGAGGGTGCCAAGGCTTCCCTGAGCGCGTTCGACCACCTGATCCGCACTTCGGCCCCGGCTTGACGCCAAGGCCTGAAACACAAAACCCCATGAGCGATCATGGGGTTTTTTTTGCTTCGCACATTTCAACTGTGGGAGCGAGCCTGCTCGCGATATCGGTACGTCAGTCAACGAGGTCGTGAATGATATTCCGCAATCGCGAGCAGGCTCGCTCCCACAAAAGAAGGTCCGCAGGTGTTTCGAACCGGGCCTTACAACGGCGCCGGCTGAATGATTTCAACCCAATATGCATCCGGGTCCTTGATGAAGGCCAGGCTTTTCATGCGACCGTCGCTCAGGCGTTTCTGGAAATCGCAGCCCAGGGCCTCGAATCGCTCGCACGCCGCGACGATGTCCGGTACCGAGATGCAGATATGGCCGAATCCGCGCGGGTCGGTGTTGCCGTTGTGGTAGGCGAAGTCCGGGTCGTTTTCGGTGCCGTGGTTGTGGGTCAGTTCCAGGATGCCGGGAATCGATTTCATCCATTCGGTACGGGCAGCAGCATCGGCCGGGATCTGGTCCTTGTCGACCAGCGCCAGGAAGTACAGGCTGAATTCGGCTTCCGGAAAGTCGCGTTTTTCCACCAGCGAGAAACCCAGAATGCGCGTGTAGAAGTCCAGGGACTTGGTGATGTCCTTGACCCGCAGCATGGTGTGGTTGAAGACGAACTTGTGGGTCGCGGTATCCGGCTGGGCAGTCACGCCGGGAAAGGTGTTCAATTCGTGCAGGCTCATGGGCCCTCCGTAAACAAGTGGGGCTAACGAATGGTGCCAATGATACGCAAGGGGGCTGGCATCACCAAACCCAATGCGTCGGCTATTGCCTGGGCCGCAGCCTGGGCTCAGACTTTGCGGTTCAATCCGCGAGTGTTCATTGCAATGATCCGATCCTGTAAATCGCTGTTGGTTCTGGTTGGGCTGCTGTCAGGCATCAGCGTTGCGCAGGCCGATGCCCCCGTCGTCAGCTGGCCGCAGGGCTGGGAGATCGAAGCGGTCCCGCAGGATGATGCCAGGCCCCAGGTGTTCCGGCAGCGCGCAGTGAAACACGATCAGGGCGGTACGCCGGTCATGGTCATGGAGTTGACTACCACCCCCGTGGACAGCGGGCACCAGGTCAATTTGCAGGGCGTGTTGCTGGAGATGCGCAAATCCGTGCAAAAGGACTTCTTTCAGGGCGGCTATCAAAGCGTGTGCAATAAAATTCATCCGGCGACCCTGAGCCGGCTAACGGCGCTGGAAACCACCTGTACGATTACCCAGAATGGCCGACATGTGCTTTCGCAAACATTGGTCGCGGCGGTGGATGCCGATAAGGCGTATGTTTTTTCCTACGCGGGGCAAGCCGAAGCTTATAAGGCCAGCGAGGACGAAATAGCACTCGCTCGCAACAGTCTGAAACTTTAGTTGGCACGGGTGTGTCATCGAGCATTGGGCAGTTTTACAGGCCCAAAAGGATTAAGCACAAAGTTAATCGGCAAGTAGTCTATTGATCGATTCAAATCGTTGCATTTGTTGAGTATCCAAGAAAAAGCCCTGCATCAAGCAGGGCTTTGTGTGTTTACCGGGCGTGCTTAGCGCACCCAGGAATCAACGGTGGACGCGCCGTATTTTTCCTTCCAGGCTTTCAGCCCACGGTGGTTGCCGCCCTTGGTTTCAATCAGTTCACCGGTGTGCGGGTTCTGATAGACCTTGACCACGCGAGCGCGGCGGGTTTTCGGTGCGGTGGCCTGCTGCAAGCCGGACTTCGGGTTCGGATCGAGAATGGCGACGATGTCACGCAGGGTCTTGCCGTAGGTTTTCATCAGCGCCTGGAGCTTTTCTTCGAATTCGATTTCTTTCTTGAGCCCGGCATCGTTCTTCAGGGATTCCAGCTGTTTGAGCTGTTCTTGAAGGGCTTTTTCAGCTGCACGAAATTCAGCGAGTCTGGACAATATCTTTACTCCAATAGTGTGTTTGGCTGATACCAACCGCAAACAAAGCTATAAGCCAAGAGCCTTGAAGCGACTCGGTGATAAGTGGCTCACCTGCCAATCTAGCGCAGGCAGGAAAAATTGTAGTAGTTAATGGCCGAAGAGTAAATCCTGACTTTTTCTTCATGTAACAAGAAGGGCTGTTTTGATTCAAGACGGTGCGTGGTTTCGTTGTTCTGTCGCATAAAGTCGCTAGTTAATGATGAGTTAATGCGTAAATGAAGTCTGCCCCGGGCATCGGCCGGCCGAACAGATAACCTTGCAGGAAGTTGACGCCATGGGCACTCAGGTACTCGCTTTGTTCGGTGGTCTCCACGCCCTCGGCAACGATGCCCAGGTCGAGCTTGGCCGACAGTTCGATGACGCTGTCCAGAATGTGTCGCGACAGGGCGTCGGCGCCGATCATGGCAACGAAACTCTGGTCGATCTTCAGGAAGTCCACGTTGAACTGGCGCAAGTAGACCAGGCTGGAATGACCGGTGCCAAAGTCGTCGAGGGCGATCATCACGCCCAGTTGGTGAAGCTGCTCGAACAGTTGCAGGGTCATGGCTGTTGGCTCGATAAGCTGGCGTTCGGTCAACTCCAGCACCAGGTGAATGGAGCCTGGTGCAAATGCGCCGAGAAATGTCCGGCAATCTTCGACCAGTGCCAGGCTCTGGCAATGGCTGGCCGAGATGTTGATGCCTATGTGGAACGGTTCCTTGAATGCAGGGGAAAGGGGGCCCAGCAGCTGTGCTGTTTGCTGCATCAATGAGCGCGTCATCGGTACGATCAGGCCGGAGTGCTCGGCAAACGGGATGAACAGGTCCGGCCGCACCAGGCCTTCCTTGGGATGGTTCCAGCGCATCAACACTTCTGCTCCCGACCACTGTTTGCTGATGCCATGCACCACGGGCTGGAAGTAAGGCACGAACTCCCCGGCATCCAGTGCACGCTGGAGCTCGTGGCTGGGCGACGAGGTACGCTGTTGCACGCTCTGTGCAATCAGCGCGGACACGGCGCCAAAAAAGATCAGCAGACTGAACAGCGACGGGTAATGGCTGCGCATGTAGCGCCAAGTCTCGCCTTCGGGGAAACCTGCCGTGACCCAATAGCCATATCGCTGGGAAGCCCGTTGGTTTTCGGCCACGGGCAGTGCGGGAGAATCGCCCTGATGAACCTTGCCGTCTGCCGATAGCCAATGTGGGCCAACACGCAACAACAGCACGGTGTTACGGCCGATCAGGCGCAGCACGTTAGCCAGGTGATAACCGTCGAGGGTGGTCAGCGCGCCCTGTTTTCCTTGGTTGAGGCGGTACACCAGCAAGGCGGTGTCCGGCGTGACGGGGTTGCCGTTCATCAGCCACAAGGTGCCCTGGTTATAGTCATCGGCATTGACCTTCTCCTGGTGCTCGCCGAACAACGAGCTGCAATAGAGGTTGTCTTCCCAGACCAGGTTGGTCGAACGCACGAACGGACGGCGGGTGACCTGTTCGCGCAAGGCCAGTTTCACCGCTTCGCAAGGCTGGCCAGCCAGCGGCAACAACTCACGGGCGGCCTGGGCGGTGTTGTCGAGCATCAGGTCGAACTGGCGAATGGCTTCTTCGGCGGTCACACGGGTGCTTTGCTCGAGCGCACGCTGCGCTTGCAGGCAAAGAATGGCGAACCCCAGGCCTATTGGAAGCAAGCCGCACAATACGGTCACGAGCAGGCGGCTACGGCGGGTTTTGATGGTCAATGGCATTCGCGAAACCTGTCACGATGGAGGAGGGCCCTGTCATGCTCGAAGGGCAGCGGCGCGCCTCCCGGGAAGCGTGCGGTCCATGGCCATGATAGTTGGCCTTCGACGCCTGTGTGGTTCAACGGTATTGCAGGCTGCAGGCGAGTTTGATGAAGGCCAGCGTCGCCGGTGACGACTGGCGCCGGTCCAGCACGGCCAGGCCGACCTGACGGGTAACGACCGGCGTCAGCGGTTTTTTCACGTAGTGGCTGTCAGCGGTGTCGGGCAATGATCCTTCAGCGACCAGGGTCACGGCGTCGCCGCGCGCCACGGTATCCAGTGTGCTGAGCAGTTGCGAGCACCGGTAACGAATGTTGGGGGTCAGTTGCGCCGCGCTGAACAACCGCGAAACCAGTTCCGAAGAGCCGGCTTCGGTCAGCACGAACGGGTCGTTGCACAGGTCGCTAAGGCTTACGCTGTCGCGAACTGACAGGGGATGCCCGGTGGGGAGCAACGCGACCATCTGGTCCTGGATCAGCGCAAAGGTGTCGAAGCGCTCCTGCGGCAGCACCACGAAACCGATGTCGATGCGGCGTTCTTCCAGCCATTGCAGGACCTGGCGGTCAGGGCCTTCATCGATGTGCACCTCGATACCCGGATGAGCGGCGCGATAGTGTTGCAGGATCATCGGCAGCAACTTGATCGACGATGTCGGGCCGAATGAGCCGATGCGCAGGGTGCCGCGTTTCATGCCGCGGGCGTCTGCCGCTTCCTGGCGCAGGGTGTTGGCCAGGCCGAGCATCGCCCGGGCACGCAGCAGCAGCTGTTGGCCGATGTCGCTGAGTTCCACCTGGGACTGGTGCCGGCGCAACAGTTCGACCCCCAGCTCCTGCTCCAGCGATTTGAGGGCGTGTGACACCGCTGATTGGGAAATCCCCAGGCGATGAGCCGCCGCCGTGAAGCCGTGGAGCTCGGCCACCAGCGAGAAGATCTCGAGTTGGGTGAGGGTCATGAGTTTTTACTCATTTTACGATTATCAAGTATTAGTCAAATTATACGTCATCGTTGAGTTTCGGATCCGCCAACCTATGAAGACGTATGAATACCCCCTCGCAACCCGCTCCGTGGCGGTGTACTGCACACTGGCTGCCGTGACCATGATCTGGGGCGGCACTTTTGTCGCCGGGCGATTTCTGGCGGACAGTCTCAGCCCTTTGTTCGCCGCCAGCCTGCGATTCCTGCTGGCCAGTGCCGCGTTGTGGCTGTTCCTGCTGGTGGCCCGGGTGCCTTGGCTGCGGCCCAGCGCCAGGCAGTGGCTGCAACTGGCGCTGCTCGGCTTTTTCGGTATCTTTTTCTACAACTTGTGCTTCTTTTATGGCCTGCAGTACATCAACGCGTCCCGAGCGTCGCTGATTGTGGCGCTGAACCCGGCGGTGATCGGGCTGGCTTCGTGGCTATTGTTCAAGGAGCGCCTGGGCCCGACGAAGGTCCTGGGCATCGCCATCTGCATCGCAGGAGCGAGCCTGGTGATTGTCAGCCGTCACCCGACGCTGCTGGCCGGCCATGCCGATGCATGGATCGGCGACCTGCTGATTTTCGGTTGCGTGCTGGGCTGGGGGATTTACTCGCTGTTCTGCAAGGAGTTGAACCAGGCGCTGGGGCCAGTGCGGACCGTGACGTATTCGATCTGGCTGGGCACGGCGATGCTCTGGGTGGCCTGCGCGGTCAGAGGTGAATTGAGCGTTTCGGCGCTGGTGGGGCTGGGTTCGCCGCAATGGTTGAGCCTGATTTACCTCGGTGTCCTGGGCTCGGCGCTGGCCTATATCGGCTACTACGACGGCTTGCGCAAAATCGGTGCGACACGCTCTGGCGTGTTCATCGCCCTGAACCCGCTGACAGCGGTCATACTCGGTGCGCTCCTGCTGGACGAGCAGTTGACCCTGGTGATGTGCCTGGGCGGCGGGCTGATCCTGGCAGGGATTTTCCTGTGCAACAAACCCCTTGCGCGGGTGGCGAAAAAGGGGATTTGATACAGGAGGCGGACAAACCGATTTACGCTGTGTAGAATCGGTTTACGCATACAATAATAATCGTCTTCTGGCAGCAGAAGCCTTGCCTGCCAGAGCCTTGGGTCGACCATGAACAGCTTCGGGTTTCAACTGATCTACGGTGACTTCCTCGCCCGCAGCGTGCGGGGCATCTCCTGTGCGCCACCGGCCGGCCTCAGCATTTCAGCAGCTAACGTTTGTTAATTGACCAGAATGATGAGGCGCCAACCATGGCTGATTTATACGAAAACCCAATGGGCCTGATGGGCTTCGAGTTCATCGAATTCGCATCGCCAACGCCCAACACCCTGGAGCCGATCTTCGAGATCATGGGCTTCACCAAGGTCGCGACCCACCGTTCCAAGGACGTGCACCTGTATCGCCAGGGTGCGATCAACCTGATCCTCAACAACGAACCCCACAGCGTCGCTTCGTACTTTGCCGCCGAGCACGGTCCTTCGGTGTGCGGCATGGCCTTCCGCGTCAAGGATTCGCAGAAAGCCTACAAGCGTGCACTGGAACTCGGCGCGCAACCGATCCACATCGAAACCGGCCCGATGGAGCTGCACCTGCCGGCGATCAAGGGCATCGGCGGCGCGCCGCTGTACCTGATCGACCGTTTCGGCGAGGGCAGTTCGATCTATGACATCGACTTCGTGTTCCTCGAAGGGGTCGATCGCAATCCGGTCGGCGCCGGCCTGAAAATCATCGACCACCTGACCCACAACGTGTATCGCGGTCGCATGGCGTACTGGGCGAACTTCTACGAGAAGCTGTTCAACTTCCGCGAAATCCGCTACTTCGACATCAAGGGCGAATACACCGGCCTGACCTCCAAGGCGATGACTGCACCGGACGGCATGATCCGCATTCCGTTGAATGAAGAGTCGTCCAAGGGCGCGGGGCAGATCGAAGAATTCCTGATGCAGTTCAATGGTGAAGGCATCCAGCACGTGGCGTTCCTCACCGACGACCTGATCAGCACCTGGGATCGCCTGAAGAACATCGGCATGCGCTTCATGACCGCGCCGCCGGAGACCTATTACGAAATGCTCGAAGGCCGTCTGCCGAACCACGGCGAGCCGGTGGGCGAGTTGCAATCGCGGGGCATCCTGCTCGACGGTTCCTCCGAGGCGGGCGACAAGCGCCTGTTGTTGCAGATTTTCTCGGAAACCCTGATGGGGCCGGTGTTCTTCGAATTCATCCAGCGCAAGGGTGACGATGGTTTCGGCGAAGGCAACTTCAAGGCGTTGTTCGAGTCGATCGAGCGGGATCAGGTCCGGCGTGGGGTGTTGAACGCGGAGTAACTGATACCACCGTAAAATTGTGGGAGCGGGCTTGCTCGCGAAGGCGGTGTGTCAGTCGACGTCAATAGCGTCTGACACACCGCCTTCGCGAGCAAGCCCGCTCCCACATTATTTGGGTGTGTGGTCAAGGACGACGCTGCCGCATCAAATGCTTGAACCCCTCGAACACCAGCACCAGCACCGCCATCCAGATCGGAATGTAGGTCAGCCATTCCCCGGGCTTGATGCTTTCTCCCAGCAACAGCGCGACGCCCAGCAACAACACCGGCTCCACGTAGCTCAACAAACCAAACAGACTGAACGGCAGCAATCGACTGGCGATGATGTAGACCACCAGCGCCGAGGCGCTGATCAGGCCGAGCAGCGGAATCAGCCACGCCAGGGCAGGGTACTGATCGAACACGCCGAACCCCTGTGCGCCGCCATGCACGAACGCATACGCGACCGGCAGCATCAAGGTCATGTCCAGCCAGAGTCCGCCGAGGTTGTCGGATTTCAGCCATTTACGCAGCACGAAGTACAGCGGATAGCCCACGACCACCACCAGCGTCGCCCAGGAAAATCCACCGACCTGGTACAGCTCGTTGACCACACCCAGGCTGGCGAAGAACACCGCGATTTTCTGCAGGTACGACAGGCGCTCGCCGTAGGCCAGGCGTCCGGTCACCACCATGGCCAGTGGCAACAGGAAATAACCTAGGGACACATCGAGGCTGTAGCCGTTGAGCGGCGCCCACATGAACAGCCACAACTGCGCGCCCAGCAGGGCCGACGACAGCACCAGGGCGGCCATCAGCCTGGGCTGGGCGGCCACGCGCCGGACAATCTCCAGCGCGCGCTTCCATTCGCCGGACAGCACGATGAACAGAGTCATGCACGGCGCCGTCAGCAGCATGCGCCAACCGAAAATCTCCACACCGTTCAGCGGGGTGAGCAGTGAGGTGTAGTAGTACATGACGGCAAACAGCACCGAGGCCGAAACCGATAGAGCGATACCTTTAGACAATCTGTCCTCGCGGATTTGAACGTTGAACGGGATGCGGAGGATACGTGGTTTTTGTTCTGAATATTGGCCGGATGATCAAGATTTACTACAGCGGCCCGTTCCCGCCTCCGCGCTCCAACAGAGCGTAGCCAACTGGCAGACGCCTGCCCTGAACAAGAGTTGCAGGCGCGCACCGGAATCCATGCTGACAAATGCTGCGCGCCCATGGGTATGTGGATACGACAGTCATACCTGCGGGAGCGACGGGCCCGACATGCTCGCGATACCGCTCACACCGTGCGCGGCTTGCGCCCCGACACAAAGTGCCCCACATCATTGAACCCCGGCGTCGATGCGTGCCCCGGCGTCACCAGCGAATCGATGAACGCTTCATCCTCAGCCGTGATCTTCACCGCTTGCGCCTTGGTGTAGGCGTCCCATTGTTCTTCGGTGCGCGGTCCGACAATGGCGGAGGCGACGGCGCTGTTGTTCAGCACCCAGGCAATCGCGAACTCGACGATGCCCACGCCACGCTCCTGGGTGTATTGCTGGATCTGTTGGGCGATGCGCAGCGATTCCACGCGCCACTCGACTTCCATGATGCGCTTGTCGGCGCGGCCGGCACGGCTGTTGGCATCGGGCTTGGCATCCGGGGCGTACTTGCCGCTGAGCACGCCGCGGGCCAGCGGGCTGAAGGGCACCACGCCCAGGCCGTAATTCTGCGCGGCGGTGATCTGTTCCGGTTCGGCCTGGCGGTTGACGATGTTGTACAGCGGCTGGCTGACGATGGGGCGGTCGACACCCAGTCGATCGGCCACCCGGATCACTTCGGCGATTCGCCAGCCGCGGTAGTTCGACAAGCCCCAGTAACGAACCTTGCCTTGGCGGATCAGGTCGCCGATGGCCGACACCGTGACCTCCAGCGGCGTGTTGTGGTCCTCGCGGTGCAGGTAGTAGATGTCGAGGTAATCCGTGTCCAGGCGCGTCAGGCTGGCGTCGATGCCGTTGAACAGGTGCTTGCGGCTCAGGCCCGTTCGATTCGGCACGCCGTCGACCGGTCCGAAACCGACCTTGGTCGCGAGGACCCATTCATGGCGGTTGCCGGCAATCGCCTCGCCGACGATTTCCTCGGAACGACCACCGCTGTAGACGTCCGCGGTGTCGATGAAGTTGATGCCCTGATCCCAGGCCTTGTCGATGATTCGCAGGGAATCCTCGGTGCTGGTCTGTTCGCCGAACATCATGGTGCCCAGGGTCAGGGTGGACACTTGCAGGCCGGAATGACCCAAGGTGCGGTAGCTCATGATGAAGTCCTTTTGCGAGGTGGAAGGCTCATCAGATACTAGAACAATCGCGTGGATCAGATGGAAATACCGCCAGTGCGCGGCACAATGTGGGAGCGGGTCCGCTCCCACAGGGCATGGCGGTTGGTCAGACGCGCAACGTGCGCGTCATGCGCAGTGCCAGCAGACTTCCGCAGACGATCACGCCCGCCAGCAGGTACAGCGCGGCATCGGTCGAACCGGTGCTGTCCTTGACCCAGCCGACCAGGTACGGGCTGAGGAAACCGGCCATCTGGCCCATGGAGTTGATCAAAGCCAGGCCCCCGGCCGCCGCGCCGGCACTGAGCAGGGCGGTCGGCACCGGCCAGAACATCGGCAGGCCGGTGAGGGCGCCCATGGTGGCGATGGTCAGGCCGAGAATCGCAATGGCGGGTGTGGTGGCAAAGTTCACGGCGATCAGCAGGCCCGCGGCACCCATCAACATCGGCACCACCAGGTGCCAGCGACGTTCCTTGCGCAAGTCCGCCGAGCGGCCGACGATCAGCATGAATACCGCCGCCAGCAGGTACGGAATGGCGCTCAACCAGCCGATCACCAGGTTATCGCTGAAACCGAGGTTCTTGATGATCGAGGGCAGCCAGAAGTTGATCGCGTAGACGCCGCTCTGGATGCAGAAATAGATCAGACCGAATGCCCAGATGGCCGGGTTGCGGAACACGGCCAGCAGCGAGTCGGTGGTGGTTTTCGGTTGGTTGGCCAGGTCTTCGGCGTGGTCCGCCTCCAGCACCGAGCGCTCGAATGGCGTGAGCCATTTGGCGTTGGCGTAGCTGTCGCTGAGCAGGAAGTAGGCGAGGGCGCCCAGGATCACGGTCGGAATGCCTTGCAGCAGGAACATCCACTGCCAGCCGGCCAAACCGCCCTGGCCGGCGGCGAAGTGGTTGAGAATCCAGCCGGAAAACGGGCTGCCGAGCAGGCCGGAGACCGGGATCGCCGACATGAACAGCGCCATGATGCGTCCACGGCGGAAGGTCGGAAACCATTGCGAGAGGTAGAGCACCACGCCGGGAAAGAATCCGGCTTCGGCCGCGCCGGTGAACAGGCGCAAGGTGTAGAACTCGGTGGGGGTGGTGACGAACAGCAGGCAGGTGGACAGCGTGCCCCAGGTGATCATCATCAGCGCGATCCAGCGCCGCGGGCCGAATCGGGTCAATGCCAGGTTGCTGGGCACGCCGCACAGCACGTAGCCGATAAAAAAGATCCCGGCCCCGAGGCCGTACACGGTTTCGCTGAATTTCAGCGCATCGAGCATCTGCAGCTTGGCGAATCCAACGTTCACCCGGTCGAGGTAGTTGAACAGGTAGCAGATGAAAATGAAGGGGATCAAACGCAGGGTGATGCGTTTGTAGACGGCATTTTTTTCGTCAACGACTGCCTGGGTAGCGGCGGCGCTCTGTGACATGGCGGGATCTCTCTTTTTATGATTTTTTGCGAGGCAACGGGTAACGTTGATCGCCATGAGAGTCTCGGCCACGGCGAGGGTGCTGTCTTTGTGCCTGAGCACAGCGATTGCCGCCCGGCCCTGTGCGGCTGAACAACTGCCCATTCATCACGCTTGCAAGGATTCCACCCATGTTCGAACTCGATCACGACCTGGCCCAGGACATCGTCGACCGGGCAATGGCAATCCTGCCGTACAACGTCAATGTCATGGACAGCCAGGGCTTGATCCTCGGCAGCGGCGAGCCGGAGCGGGTCAATACCCGGCACGAAGGCGCGCAATTGGTGCTGGCCAACGGACGGGTGGTGGAAATCGATGCGCAAACCGCCATTCATCTCAAGGGCGTGCAGCCGGGGATCAACCTGCCGCTGTGGCTCGACCAGCGCTTGATCGGCGTGCTGGGCATCTCCGGCGAGCCCGAGCAATTGCGCACTTATGCCGAACTGGTGCGCATGACCGCAGAGATGCTGGTGGGCCAACGCAATCAGCAGGCCGAACAGCAATGGCGGCGCCAGCGCTGTGACGATCTGCTGGCCTTGCTGCTGAGCGAGGCGGGGGAATCGCCGCGGCTGATCGATGAAGCGCAGCAACTGGGGCTCAAGCCACAGCTGACAAGGGTGCCGTACCTGTTCGAGCTGGGCCTGGAGCACGGTCCGGGGCAGACGGTCGAGGCCCTGAGCGCCTGGCTGACGTCCCGCTACCCGGACAGCTGGAGCGTCAGTTCGGCGAAGTCGTCGTTGCTGTGGTGTCGGGCAGCGAGCCAGTCCATCGAGAACGACCGCCTGCTGGAAAAACTCGACAAGCTCGGTTGGAACATTGTGCGCGTGGCCGTGGGCGGGCAGGCCGAGGGCGTATCCGGCTTGCGCCGCTGTTATCGCAGGGTCGGCGACTTGCTGGCCTACGGCCGCGACGTGCTGCCCCATGAGCGACTGTTGACCCTGGCCCGCTATCGCCTGCCGGTGATGCTCTGGCGTCATCGTGGCGATGATGCGCTGGACGAACTGCTCAAACCGCTGCGCGACATCATCGCCAAGGACGGCAACGGCCAACTGCTGGCGACTCTGCGCAGCTGGTGCGACCACGACGGGCAGAGCCAGGCCTGCGCCGATGCACTGGGCATCCACCGCAACAGTCTGCGCTATCGGATGGAGCGGATTGCCGAGATCAGCGGGGTGGATCCGTTGCGACTCGACGGGATGCTGGCGTTGTACCTGGGCATCCAGTTGTTGCCGCAGACCTGAAGTCTTCAAAGCCTTTGTGGGAGGGACAACGCCATTGTGGAAATGAACAATAAACGCCATCGCCCCTTGTGCAACGGCCCGGCGTTATTGTTCAAGGCTGCTGGCAGCATGAAAGCCTTGGAACAGGAGAATTCGCATGAAGATTGTCATCGCCCCCGATTCGTTCAAGGACAGCCTGAGTGCCCAGGGCGTGGCCGACGCCATCGCGCTCGGCCTGACGGGTGTCTGGCCCGATGCGCAATTGGTCAAATGCCCGATGGCTGACGGCGGCGAAGGCACGGTCGAATCGATTCTCGCTGCCTGCGAAGGCCAGTTGCGCCGCACCAGCGTGCGCGGGCCGCTGGGCACCCCGGTCGACGCGGCGTGGGGCTGGTTGCCCCAGAGCCTCACCGCGATCATCGAGATGGCCGAGGCCAGTGGCTTGCAATTGGTCGCGCCCGGTCAACGTGACGCCTGTGTCAGCAGCACCTACGGCACGGGTGAGTTGATTCGCGCTGCATTGGATGCCGGGGCGCAGCGGGTGATCCTGGCGATTGGCGGCAGCGCCACCAACGATGGCGGCGCGGGGGCAATGCAGGCACTGGGCGTGAAGTTGCTGGACGCCAGGGAGCAAACCCTGGCACCGGGCGGACTGGCGCTGGCGCAACTGGCCCGCATCGACCTGAGCGAGCTGGACCCGCGCCTGGTCCGGGTGCGTTTCGACATCGCCGCTGACGTCAACAACCCGCTGTGCGGCCCGCATGGGGCTTCGGTGATTTTTGGCCCGCAGAAGGGTGCGTCTGCGGCCCAGGTCGAACAACTGGACCGCGCGCTTGGGCATTTTGCCGATCAATGCGCGCAGGTCCTCAAATCCGATGTCCGCGACGAGCCGGGCAGCGGCGCGGCGGGCGGCCTTGGGTTTGCGGCCAAGGCGTTTCTCGGCGCGCAGTTCAAGGCCGGGGTCGAAGTGGTCGCGGAACTGGTGGGGCTCTCCGAGGCGGTGAAGGGCGCTGACCTGGTGATCACTGGGGAAGGCCGCTTCGATGCGCAGACGCTGCGCGGTAAAACCCCGTTCGGCGTGGCGCGCATTGCCCGGCAACACGGTGTGCCGGTGATCGTGATCGCCGGCACCCTGGGCGAGGGTTACCAGGCGTTGTACGAGCATGGCATCGATGCCGCGTTTGCGTTGACCAGCGGGCCGATGACGCTGGAACAGGCGTGCAGTGAAGCGCCGCGATTGCTGGCAGAACGGGCGAGTGATATTGCCCGGGTCTGGCGGATCGCCGCGCGCGCCTGAATGAATGCCTGTATCGCTGTGGGAGCGAGCCTGCTCGCGATGGGGCCAGCACAGCCAACATCCCGGTTGCCTGACTCACCGCCATCGCGAGCAGGCTCGCTCCCACAGTGATTTGGGGTGTTCACAGTATTTGCAAACGCCGCCAAACCTGTGGGAGCGGGCTTGCCCGCGATGGGGCCAGCACAGCCAACATCACCCTGCGCCTGACCAACCGCCGTCCCGAGCAAACATGCTCTTGCAGGTGCACACCCCGAGCTAGACACCTCGAGTGTTTCATCGGTGAAACACTCGTAAGCCCATGAAAAATATTTCATAAATTCTCGCAAAAAACCTCAACTCCCGCCGATACAGGTATCAGGCGGGCAGACACTTGTGCGCCAAACAAAATCGCCCAACTACGCTCACGGCAAGGATGCTCGAAGCCTCAATCACCCGAGTATCGTCCTATGTCCTTGCGTAATCTGAATATCGCACCGCGAGCCTTTCTGGGGTTCGCCTTCATTGCCTTGCTGGTGATTGTGCTGGGCGTGTTCGCGGTCAACCGCATGACGGTCATCCGCCAGGCGTCGGTCGATATGGGCAATACCCAACTGCCCAGCGTCGGCTACCTGGGCACCATCACCGAGAACGTTTTGCGCATGCGCATCCTGTCGTTCCGCATCCTGGTCAATCGTGAGCCGGCCAGTCTGCAGGAAGCCGACGCCCGCATCGTCGTGCTCAGCGACAAGGTGCGCAAGGCTCAGGCCAGCTACGCCGCGTTGCCGGCCGGCCCGGATGAAGCCGCGTTGTACAAGGTGTTCAGCACGACCCTGGACAACTACATGCAGGCCCAGCGCGAAATGATCGAGCTGTCGCGCCAGAACAAGATCGACGAGCTGCGCAGCCTGATCAACACCCGGATCAAGGACGGCACCGACCTGATGGGCGAGCAGCTCGGCAAGCTGGTGGCGTTCAATGCCGAAGCCGCCAAGGCGGCCGGGGTCTCCGCCGCCGACAACTACAGCGGTGCCATCAACGGCATCATTGCGGTGGCGGTCCTGGCGGCCCTCATGACCGTGCTGCTGGCGTGGCTGCTGACCCGCAGTATCGTCACGCCATTGGCCCGCGCGGTGAAGGCAGCCGAAACCATTGCCAGCGGCGACCTGAGCAAACCCGTCGAAGTCGATGGCAAGGATGAACCGGCTCGTCTGCTGAGTGCCTTGTCGACCATGCAGGGCAACCTGCGCAAGACCATCGAGCAGATCGCCGGCTCCGCCACGCAACTGGGCGCCGCCGCCGAAGAACTGAGCGCGGTGACCGAAGAAGCCTCGCGCGGCATGCAGCAGCAGAACGACGAAATCGAACAGGCGGCCACTGCCGTCAACGAGATGACCGCCGCCGTGGAAGAAGTGGCGCGCAACGCCGTCTCGACGTCCGAAGCCTCGAACCAGTCGACCCAGGCCGCCCGCGAAGGCCGCGACCGGGTGGTGGAAACCGTCGATGCGATCCAGACCATGACCCACGACGTGCAGAACACCTCGGTGATGATCGAAGGTCTGGCGGCGCAGGGACGGGACATCGGCAAGGTGCTGGACGTGATTCGCGCCATTGCCGAACAGACCAACCTGCTGGCACTGAACGCCGCGATCGAAGCGGCGCGTGCCGGTGAAGCCGGACGCGGGTTTGCCGTGGTGGCGGATGAGGTTCGCGCGTTGGCCCATCGCACGGCGCAATCGACCCAGGAAATCGAGAAGATGGTCGCCGGGATTCAGAACGGCACGGGCGAGGCGGTGTCGTCGATGCAGCAGAGCAATCAGCGCACCCAAAGCACCCTGGAAATGGCGCGGGCGGCGGGCATTGCGCTGGAGCAGATCACCCAGTCGATCCACCAGATCAACGAGCGCAACCTGGTGATCGCCAGTGCCTCGGAAGAGCAGGCGCAGGTGTCCCGCGAGGTGGATCGCAACCTGGTGAACATCCGCGACCTGGCCACCCAGTCTGCGGCCGGTGCCAACCAGACCAGCGCGGCGACCCATGAACTTTCGCGCCTGGCGGTGGATCTGAACGCGATGGTGGCGCGGTTCGTCATCTGAGCCCCACACCACGGTTGAACGGGCGAGGGAATTGACTCGCCCGGCTGGCGTGTTTGCAGAATTGAGATAGGGTTGAGGCTAGGAGCGACCGCGCGTAAGGAGGTGCCATGCGTTACTCGGCCTTGACCCAACGAATTGCCGGTGACGGCGCGGCAGCCTGGCGCATCCATGATCGAGCGCTGGCCTTGCGCGAGCAGGGTGTCGATGTCCTGTTGCTGTCGATTGGCGATCCTGACTTCGACACCCCTCGCCCCATCGTCCAGGCAGCCATCGACAGCCTGGAGGCGGGCGACACCCACTACCCGCCGGTCCGTGGCACCCAAGGCCTGCGCGACAGCATTGCCCGTCGTCATCGACAGCGCAGTGGCCAGGCGGTGAGCGCCGAACAAGTCATCGTCATGCCCGGCGCCCAGTGCGCGGTGTACTCCGTGGCGCAATGCCTGCTCGACCCCGGCGATGAAGTGATTGTCGCCGAACCGATGTACGTCACCTATGAAGGCGTGTTCGGTGCCATTGGCGCGAAGGTGTTGCCGGTGGCGGTCCGTCCGGAGAACGGTTTTCGCGTCGATCCGGCCGACGTCGCGGCGCTTATCACGCCGAAAACCCGTGCCCTGTTGCTCAACAGCCCGAACAATCCTTCCGGCGCCTGCCTGCCGTTGCTGGTCTGGCAGGAGCTGGCGTCGCTCTGTGTGCGCCATGAGCTGTGGCTGATCAGTGACGAGGTCTACAGCGACTTGGTATACGAGGGCCAGCATGTCAGCCCGGCCAGCCTGCCCGGCATGGCCGAGCGGACCGCGACGATCAACAGCCTGTCCAAGTCCCATGCCATGAGCGGTTGGCGGGTAGGGTGGGTGGTCGGGCCGAAGCGCCTGGTCGATCATCTGGAGCATCTGTCGTTGTGCATGCTGTTCGGCATTCCCGAATTCATCCAGAACGCGGCACAGCGGGCGCTGGACGAGGACCTGCCGGAAGTGGCGCAGATGCGTGAAGCGTATCGCCAGCGCCGCGACCTGGTGTGCGCCAGCCTGAACCAATGCCCGGGGTTGCGGGCGATTCGGCCCGATGGCGGGATGTTCGTGATGGTCGATGTGCGCCCGACCGGCTGGTCGGCGCAGCACTTTGCCGAACGGCTGCTCGAAGGTTATGGGGTGTCGGTGCTGGCCGGTGAAGCCTTCGGGCCGAGTGCGGCGGGGCATATCCGCCTCGGGCTGGTGGTCGATCTGCCACAACTGGCGGATGCCTGTCGGCGGATTGTGCTGTGTACGATGGACAGGCTGGAGGCGCGGCGGGCCTGAAGGGTTTGTATCGTCTGTGAAGCCCTTATCGCGAGCAGGCTCGCTCCCCAAGTGCGGCGCCGTCCCTGTGAGAGCGAGCCTGCTCGCGATGGCTGAAGGGCAGGCACGAAAGCCTCAGGCTCTGAACGCCCCGATATTCACCAGATTCTTCGGCCGCTGTCCCGCCAGCGCCGCCAGCAGGTTGTCCACGGCACACGCGGCCATCGCCTCCCGCGTCTCGTGGGTCGCCGAGCCGATATGCGGGGTTGCCACCACATTGTCCAGCCGCAGCAACGGCGAGTCCGCATCCAGCGGCTCGCGCTCGAACACATCCAGCCCCGCTGCGCGAATCTGTCCTGAACGCAACGCCTCGATCATCGCCGCTTCATCCACGACCTTGCCCCGGGAAATATTGATGAAGATGGTTTGCGGGCGCATCAAGGCGAACTGTTCGGCGCCGATCAGCCCCTCGGTGTGTGCCGTCAGCGGTAGCGTCAGGCAAACGAAGTCGGCCTGCTGAAACAGGTCGGGCAGGCTGCAGTACTGCGCATCGAAGCGCTGTTCCACCGCCGGTTTCGGCGATTGGCTGTGGTAGATCACCGGCATGCCGAAGCCGAAATGCCCGCGCTGGGCCACCGCCTCGCCAATGCGCCCCATGCCGATGATGCCCAGGGTCTTGCCGTGCACATCGGTGCCGAACTGCGCGGGGCCGACGTTGCTTGTCCATTGGCCGTTACGCACCACGTTCGCCAGCTCGACGACGCGCCGGGCGGCGGCGAGGATCAATGCAAAACCGGTGTCGGCGGTGGTTTCGGTGAGCACGTCCGGGGTGTTGCTGAGCAGGATGCGCCGCTCGGTCAGGTAGTCGATGTCGTAGTTGTCGACGCCCACCGAGACGCTGGCGATGGCGTGCAGGTGGGGCGCCAGGTCGAGCAGCCCGGCATCCAGTTTCAGGCTGGCGCCGAGCAACCCGTGGGCGCGGGGCAGGGCTGCGCGCAGTTGCGCCAGGCCATCGGCGTCGAGCTTGTCGATCAGGGTCACCTCGGCCTGCGCCTGCAGGCGGGCCATCAAATACGGCGAGAGTTTCTTGTACAGCACAACCTGCTTTTTCATCGTCAGCCTCTGTTCAATTCAAGGGTGGGCGGGGCGGTTCAGGGCGACCGAAGGACGCTCGCGATCACTGGCGCCGGGCTTGAGGGCAATGGTCAGCAGCACCGAGATCATCAGCGCGCCGCTCATCAACAGGTACGACGCCCCTGGCGAACCGGTGGCGCTGTTCAGGTAACCGACCAGGTAGGAGCCGCCGAACGACCCCAGCGCGCCCATGCTGTTGATCAGCGCCATGGCGCCGCCCGCCACGTTGGCCGGAAGGATTTCCGGGATGATGGCGAAGAAAGGCCCGTAAGGTGCGTACATGCAGGCGCCGGCGATCACCAGCAGCGTGTAGGACCACCAGAAGTGTTCGGCGCCCAGCGCGTAGGAACCGTAGAACGCAATCGAAGCGATCAGCAGCGGCGGCCAGACGAAGCGTTTGCGCTTCTGCAATTTGTCCGACCCCCAGGACACCAACAGCATGCCGATCACCGCCGCCAGATAGGGCAGTGCCGACAGCCAGCCGGCCTCGACCATGTCCATTTGCGCACCGGCCTTGAGGATCGACGGCAACCACAGCACGAAGCCATAGACGCCAATGCTCCAGCAGAAAAACTGCAGCGCCAGGAGGATCACTTTCGGCGAGCGGAAGGCTTCGGCGTAGTTCTTCACCGCCTTGATGCCGACCTGCTCGGCGGCCAGCGCGCTTTCCAGGTCGTGCTTTTCGGCGTCGCTCAGCCACTTGGCCTGGGACGGACGGTCATCGGCCAGACGCCACCAGATAAACGCCCAGAGCACCGCCGGCAGGCCTTCGATGATGAACATCCAGCGCCAGCTGTAATGCTGCACCAGGTAGCCCGACACCACCGACATCCAGAGCATGGTCACCGGGTTGCCGAGGATCAGGAAGGTATTGGCCCGCGAGCGTTCGGCGCGGGTGAACCAGTGGCACAGGTAGATCAGCATCGCCGGCATCACCGCCGCCTCGACCACGCCGAGCATGAAGCGGATGACGATCAGCCAGTAGGCATTGGAGACGATCCCGGTCAGGGTCGCCAGACTGCCCCAGAGGATCAGACTGACGAAGATCAGCTTCTTCACGCTGTGCTTTTGCGCATAGATCGCGCCGGGCACCTGGAAGAAAAAGTAGCCGAGGAAGAACAGCGCGCCGAGCATCGACGACAGGCCAGGGGTGATCATCAGGTCGGCGGCCATGCCGGAGGCGGCGGCGAAACCGTAGTTGGCGCGGTCCAGGTACGCCAGGCTGTAGGTGATGAACACGATAGGCATGATGTACCACCAGCGGCGGGTGGCGAGGGTTGCGGTTTTCATCAGTGGTGCTCCTGAGCTTGTTGTTTTTGTCGCAGCAGGTAACGGTTTAAATCTCGAGTGACGGTGCGGGCTCCATCGCGAGCAGGCTGGCTCCCACAAGCGCGGCGCCGTCCCTGTGGGAGCCAGCCTGCTCGCGACAGGCGGCCTCGAATTCGACCGACATTTCAGTCCGGGTCGGCAATCCCTCCATATCCCCCCGGCTCTGCACCGCTCGGCTGCCCACCCAATTGGCGCGCTTCACCGCGTCGGCGAAGCTTTGGTTTTCCAGGAGGGCGCTGATCATGCCGACGGCAAAGCCATCGCCGGCCCCCACGGTGTCCACCACCGTGGGCACCGGCACACCCGCGACGAACCCCTGGTCCAGTTGAGTGCGGTAATACGCGCCATGCGGCCCGAGCTTGATCGCCACCGCTTCGACACCCAGGTCGAGGTAGAACGCGGCGATGTCGGCCGGATCGTCGAAGCCGGTCAGCAGGCGACCCTCGCTCAGCCCCGGCAGCACCCAGTGGGCGAGGGCGGCGAGGCGGTTGATTTCGCCGATCATCTGCTGTTCGCTGGCCCACAGGCTCGGGCGCAGGTTCGGGTCGAAGGACACACTTCGTCCGGCCTCGCGCATGCGGGTCATCAGTTCGAATGACATCTGCCGCGCGCTGTCCGACAGCGCGGGGGGAATCCCGGTGGCGTGCAGATGCCGGGCCTGAAGCAGCTCGGGGACGATCGAGGGCGGCGCCAGATGACTGGCCGCCGAGCCGCGACGGAAATACTCCACTCGCGGATCGTCGCCGTCGTCGCAACGGGACTTGAGTTGAAAACCGGTCGGGTGGGCGCGGTCGATGGCGACATGACGGCAATCCAGGCCTTCCTTTTGCAGCGTGTCGACGACGAATCGACCCAGGGAGTCATCGCCGACGCGGCTCAGCCACGCCACCTTGAAACCCAGGCGCGACAAGCCGATGGCCACGTTGCTGTCGGCGCCGGCAATGCGCTTGTGAAAGTGCTCGACGCTGGCCAGGTCGCCCGTGTGATCGGCAACGAACATCGCCATGGTCTCGCCGAACGAGAGGATATCGAACTCAGGCATGAGCGTTCTCCAGACGGGTGTGACCGAGACGGGCCAGGTCACTGACGTGTGCACGGGTGAGCAGCAGCAAGTCGTCGCCCTGCAATGGATATTCCGCAGCTCGCATCACGCCTTGGGCCATGTGCCGCAGCAGTTGTTCCCACAGGTGCAGGTCGCTGACCGCAGGCGGGATGGCCACCAGCTTGCCGTCGGCACGGCGCGAGACGGCCTTGCAGTGCACGTAGCCGACGTAACGGCCGAGCAGGCGCGCGGCGCTGCTGGCGGACTGGTCCTGCCAGTGCCAGTTGCCGATGTCGAAGGTCATGCTGATCGGCAGCGCGTGTTGTTCGACCGCCGCGAAAAAACGCTGGAACGGTTCGATGCGACCACCGTGCAGGGTCTGGTCGTTTTCCACCAGCAACTGCACCGGGCTTTCTCTCAAGACCTGGGCGAGGGCTTGCAGGTCGTTGTTGTCGGTGAAATAGCCCAGCGAGACTTTCAGCCATTGGCTACCGAAAGCCTGGGCGCGTTGCAGGGCGGTGATCAATTCTGGATTGGGTTTCGACTGACCGGCCAGCCACAGTTCCATGGGCGACGAGTAGATGCTTTGCAGACCCTGTGCCCGGGTGGCGCTGGCCAGTTGCTCAGGGTCTTCACGGGTCAGCAGTTCCTCGCGCCATTCGATGCGATCGGCGCCGGCGGCGGCCAGAATGTCGATGAAACTGCCCTGGCCGCGCTGGCGTACAAGGTCGGCGCCGTAACTGGAAAGGCTGATGGCAACGGGTGGTTTGTTCATTGTTTTTGTACCTCTGAAACCGGTTTCATTTTTGTGCAAAAAAAAGGATGGGGGTGATCCTGCGAGCCTTTTCGCGAGCTAGCCCGCGAAGAGGTCCTGTGTTCACTGAAGATTCCCGAGGGTCGAGCCCCTGACCATCAACCGCGCCGTAAAATCCAGGGTTCGCACCGGCCCGACATCCCCGCGCAACCGCTTGAGCAGACACTCGAACGCACTCGCGCCGATTTCCGCCGTCGGTTGTGCCAGCGCGGTGATTCCGCTGCCCACCAGCGGATACCAATCCAGGTCATCCAGGGCGATCAGGCCGATGTCATCGAACAGGGTGCAGTTCAAATCGCGCAACGCCTGGGTGCTGACGAGCGCCGCGATCCCATTGGCGCAGAACAGCGCTTTCGGGCCGGGGCCCGGGGTGTCGAGGAATGTTTTCAGGTGGGCCGCCAGGTCGCTGCCGGTTTCGATCAGTGTGCCGCGCAGGGCCTTGCGTTGCGCGATCCCGGCCTTGAAGCTGTCGACCCGCTCGATCCGCGAGCTGGTGCCGTCGAAGGGTTCGGTGACCAGCAGCACATCCCGGTAGCCGCGCTCCTCGAGATGGCTGAGCGCGAGTTCCACCGCGGCCGGGTTGTCCAGCCCGACGAGGTCGCTGTCCAGGTGTTCGACCTTGCGGTCCACCAGCACCATTGGCATTTCCCGATGCAATTCGTGCAACTCGTCGCGGTGGTGACCCAGGGTGTTCACGATCAGGCCTTCGATGTTGTACGAGCGCAGCAGCGCCAGGTGCTGGCGTTCCTGTTCGTCATCGCGGTCGGTGTTGCACACCACCAGGCTGTAGCCGTGCTGGCGGCAGGCGGTTTCCACCCCGTGCATCACGGCAATTGAATAAGGGTTGCGGATGTCGGCCACCAGCATGCCGATCAGGCGGGTGCGCCCGCGTTTCAGGCCACGGGCCATCTGGTTCGGGCGATAGCCCAATTCGGCGATGGCCTGCTCGATGCGCAAGGCGGTGGCTTCGGAGAGCAGGGCGCGGTCGTCACCGATGAAACGCGAGACGCTGGCCTTGGACACCCTGGCGTGTTCGGCGACATCGAGCATGGTGACGCGGCTGCGCTGGGCGGCGGAAAAATCGTTCACGGGCTGAAACCTTGTTCTTGGATTTATGGGGTTTGCAAGCAATGTGAGGTGCACTGAAACCGGTTTCAGAAGACACCAGAAGGGGATTGGCCGTCAAGCCCCCGCTTGTACATTGTCAGACAATGACCGACGAGTGGGCGCTCACGCCAGCATGCTCAACCAGGCCGAGCCGAGCAGCAACAGGGCCATGCAGCGGTTGAAGCGTTGCACGGCGCGGGGTGAACGCAACCAGCGCACGGAGCCCGCGCCGAGCAGCGCCCAGACCCCGAGGCATGGCAGGGAAATCAGGAAGAACGCCAGTGACAGGTACAGCACATGGCTCAGGCGCTGTTCGCCGCCGACGGCAAACACGCTGACCACCGCCAACGCCATCATCCAGGTTTTCGGGTTGATCAGTTGCAGGCCCGCCGCGCCGACCAGGCCCAGTCGGCCGTTGGGATCCTGGGCATCCAGCGCCTCGGCGGGCGCGCTGAAAATCTGCCAGGACAGGTAACTCAGCCAGGCCACGCCCATCCACTGCATCGCGGTTTGCACGGCGGGCCAGGCGGTCAGCGAGGAACCGGCCCCGGTGCCGACCAGCAGGACGATGGTCGCGGCGCTGGCGCAGGCACCGAAAATGATCGGCACGGCTGCGGCCAGGCCATAGCGGGCACTGTTGCTCAACACCAGAATGTTGGTCGGGCCCGGTGTGATCGAAGCCACGAATGCAAACAACAGGAAGGGCAGGAACGTCGGGAAGGCAGCGAACATCGCGGGTCACTCCGGTGAAGATCTGTGAGGTCGATCTTCACAAGCCCAGGGTTCAACTGTCTGGAAGATTTGAGCAGCGCTTGCGGTACAGCGCCGGCGTCAGGCCGTAGGCTCGGACAAACCAGCGACCCAGGTGACTCTGGTCGGCGAAGCCCAGGGCCATGGCCACCGTTGCCGGTTGCTCGCCACGGGCCAGTAACCGGCGCGCGGTGGCCAGGCGCAATTGCACCAGATAGGCATGCGGCGCGATGCCGAAGGCGGCCTTGAAGGCGCGGGTCAGGCGAAAGCGATCCACCCCGGTTGCCAGTGCAAGCTGGTCGAGGCCGATGTCTTCGTGGGCGTGGGCATGCAGGTACTCCCGGGCCTTCTGCGCCACCAGTGGCAGGCGCGGGTCTTCGCCATAGCGGGTGCGCCAGTGCAGATGGGTGGTGAGGCGTTCGAGCAATCCGTCGAGGGCGGTCTGGCGCACGATCTTCAGTTCGCCGTGATGCAGGGTTGCAAAGGCCAGCGTGGTGGCCCGGGCCAGTGCGTCGTCGGTGGTCAGGGTGTGGGCGAAACCCAGTTCGCCATGGTCGGGCGCCTTGTCGAACATCGCGCTGATTTCCCGGGTCAGCCACTGGGGATCGAGGTACAGCATGCGGTAGGTGAAGCCGTCGGCGGTGGGGGCCTCGCCGTCATGAATGTCGCCCGGCTCCAGCAGGAACACCTTGCCCGGCGTGCTCTGGTGCCTGGCCCGGCGACAGTTGAACTGCTGCACCCCTTGCTCGGTGACGCCCACCAGGTAGCTGTCGTGCCAGTGCGGATCGTAGGCGTGCCCCTCGAAATGCGCGCGCAGGGTCTCGATGCCGGTGTCGGCGTCCTGGGCCAGGTCGATCCAGTTTCGACTCGTCATGCTGCACCTGTGAGACGGATTGCCGGGTTATTTAACGCCCGTGGCGCCGGCGATGCCTAGAACGTTTGTGCAGGTTTCAATTGAACAGCCCGGCAGCAATGTTGATCGAAAAACCGAGAATCGCCGTGTTGAACAGAAACCCGATCAGCGATTGCGCCAGCACGATCTTGCGCAGCTCCCGCGTTGCCACGCCGACGTCGGAGGTCTGCACCGCCACGCCGATAGTGAACGAGAAGTACAGGAAGTCCCAATAATTGGGGGTGGTCAAGCCTTCGGCAAAACGCAGGGCCGGGTCCTTGCCGTTCCAGGTGTAGAACAGGCGGGCGTAATGCACGCTGAAAATCACCCCGATCAGCAGCCAGGAACCGATGACGGTCAGCGCGGTGAAACCGTAATGCAGCAGCTTGCCGGTGCTCTCCAGATCCTTGCTGCCGGCCAGTTCGAAAGTGATGGTCGCCAGGCTGGCCATCGCGGCGATGCACACCACCAGCAACACCAGCCCGGCGTTCTCGTCTTCGATCTCGGCGATGCGTTTGACATCCGGTGCCTTGGCGCGGGCGGCGAGCCAGATCATCAGCAACAGATACGTCCAAACCCCGGCGTTCCAGCCGATGAGGATTTTGCTGATGATCGAATCGGCTGGAGCCAGAATGCCCACCGCGAGACCGAGGGTGGCGGCGGCGGACAGGCGCGGATGGGTGCGGGCGAGGAAGGGCATGGAGGCTCGATGATCAGGGCTGTGCAGACACCTTAGCCCAGCGAGGTCATGGATGACCACAATCCCTCTGTGGGAGCGAGCCTGCTCGCGATGGCTGAAAGAACACCACGGGGTGGCAGGTGCCCGGTGTCATCGTTCACGCCCATCGCGAGCTGGCTCGCGCCCACAATGGAAGAGGATGGCGTCAGGGGGTTTCATGACCCCTGCGCACCCACTTCATCACCACCACAAAAAACACCGGCACGAACACCACCGCCAGGGTCGCCGTGATCATCCCGCCGATCACCCCGGTGCCAATGGCCTGTTGGCTTGCCGAGCTGGCGCCCGTGGCGATGGCCAGCGGGACCACGCCGAGGATGAAGGCCAGGGAGGTCATGACGATGGGACGCAGGCGCAGGCGCGCGGCCTGCAGCGTGGCGTCGATCAGGTCGTGGCCGTCGTCGTACAGGCTCTTGGCAAACTCGATGATCAGGATCGCGTTCTTCGCCGACAGGCCGATGATGGTGATCAGGCCGACCTTGAAGAACACGTCGTTGGGCATGCCGCGCAGGGTCACCGCCAGGACGGCCCCGAGCACGCCGAGCGGCACCACCAGCAGCACCGAGGTCGGGATCGACCAGCTCTCGTACAGCGCCGCCAGGCACAGGAACACGATCAGCAACGACAACCCCAGCAGGATCGGCGCCTGGCTGCCCGACAGCCGCTCCTGCAACGACAACCCGGTCCATTCCTGGCCCAGGCCGGCGGGGCCCAGTGCGACCAGGCGTTCGATTTCCGCCATGGCTTCACCGGTGCTGTGCCCCGGTTTGGGTTCACCGGAAATACTGATCGCCGGGTAGCCGTTGTAGCGGGTCAATTGCGCCGGGCCCTGGGTCCATCTGGCCTGGACGAATGCGGACAGCGGCACCATGTTGCCGCTGTTGTTGCGCACGTGGATCTTCAGCAGGTCGGCGACCTGGCTGCGTTGATCGCCTTCCGCCTGCACCACCACCCGTTGCATCCGTCCCTGGTTGGGGAAGTCGTTGATGTAGGCCGACCCGACCGCCGTGGACAGCACGCCGCCGATGTCGGCAAAGGAAACCCCCAGCGCATTGGCCTGCTTGCGATCGACGATCAGTTGCACCTGCGGCGCCTCGGCCAGGGCGCTCTCGCGCACGTTCATCAGGATCGGGCTTTTTTCGGCGGCGGCCAGCAACTCGGTGCGCGCCTGCATCAACGTGGCATGGCCGAGGCCGCCCCGGTCCTGCAAGCGGAACTCGAAGCCGCTGGAGGTGCCGAGGCCGTCCACCGGCGGCGGCAGGACCGAGAACGCCATGGCGTCCTTGATCTGGCTCAAGGCAATGTTGGCGCGGTCGGCGATCGAACTGGCGGTGTCGTCGCTGCCGCGCTCCGACCAGTCCTTGAGCGTGGTAAAGGCCAGCGCGGCGTTCTGCCCGCTGCCGGAGAAGCTGAAACCGAGGATCACCGTACTGTCGCCAACGCCGGGTTCGGTGGCGTTGTGCGCTTCGATCTGTTCGACCACCTGCACCGTGCGGTTCTTGCTGGCGCCGGGCGGCAGCTGAATGTCGGTGATGGTGTAGCCTTGGTCTTCTACCGGCAGGAACGAGGAGGGCAGGCGACTGAAGCACAGCCCCAGGCCGACCAGCAGCACGACGTAGATCGACAGGTAGCGGCCGCTGCGCTTGAGCGCATGAGCGACCCAGCCTTGATAACCTTCGGTCAGTTGCTCGAAGCGGCGGTTGAATGCACCGAAGAAACCGCCCCTGGCGTGATGCTCGCCCTTGGCAATCGGCTTGAGCAGCGTGGCGCACAGCGCCGGGGTCAGGGTCAGCGCAAGGAAGGCCGAGAACAGGATCGAGGTGGCCATGGACAACGAGAACTGCCGGTAGATCACCCCCACCGAACCCTGCATGAACGCCATCGGAATGAACACCGCCACCAGCACCAGGGTGATGCCGACGATCGCGCCGGTGATCTGCTGCATCGCCTTGCGTGTCGCCTCCTTCGGCGACAGGCCTTCGCTGACCATGATCCGCTCGACGTTCTCTACCACCACGATGGCGTCGTCCACCAGGATGCCGATGGCCAGGACCATGCCGAACATGGTCAGCACGTTGATCGAGTACCCCAGCGCGAGCATGGTGGCGAAGGTGCCCATCAGCGCCACCGGCACGACGAGGGTCGGGATCAGCGTGTAGCGCAGGTTCTGCAGGAACAGGAACATCACCGCGAACACCAGCACCATCGCTTCCAGCAGGGTGTAGACCACCTTGGTGATCGAGACCTTGACGAACGGCGAGGTGTCGTAGGGGATCTTGTATTCGACGTTGGCCGGGAAATAGCGCGCCAGTTCGTCCATTTTCGCCCGCACCAGGGTCGCGGTGCTCAAGGCGTTGGCCCCCGGCGACAACTGCACGCCCACGGCGGTGGACGGCTTGCCGTTCAGGCGGGTGCCGAACTGATATTCCTGGCTGCCGATTTCCACCCGTGCCACATCGCCGATGCGCACCGTGGAGCCGTCGGGGTTGGCCTTGAGCACGATGTCGGCAAATTCCTCCGGGGTCGACAGCTGACCCTTGACCAGAATCGTCGCGGTGATTTCCTGGGTGGTGCGGGTCGGCAGATCGCCGATGCTGCCCGCCGAGACCTGGGCGTTCTGCGCAACGATGGCGGCGTTGACGTCCGCCGGGGTCAGGTTGAAGGCGAGCAGTTTCTGCGGGTCGATCCAGATCCGCATCGCCCGCTCGGCGCCGTAGAGCTGGGCCTTGCCGACGCCGTCCAGGCGCTTGATCTCGTTCATCACGTTACGCGCCAGGTAATCGCTGAGCGCCACGTCGTCGAGCTTGCCGTCGGTGGAGGTCAGGGTGATCAGCAGCAGGAAGCCGGCGGAGACTTTCTCGACCTGCAGACCTTGCTGGTTGACCGCTTGCGGCAGGCGCGACTCGACGACCTTCAGGCGGTTCTGCACATCGACCTGCGCCATTTCCGGGTTCGTGCCCGGTTGGAAGGTGGCCTTGATCGTGGCGCTGCCCAGGCTGCTCTGGGACTCGAAATACAGCAGGTGATCGGCGCCGTTGAGCTCTTCCTCGATCAGGCTGACCACGCTCTCGTCCACGGTCTGCGCCGAAGCGCCGGGGTACACGGCATAGATTTCGATTTGCGGCGGCGCGACGTCGGGATACTGCGCCACCGGCAATTGCGGAATGGCCAGGGCGCCGGCCAGCAGGATGAACAGGGCAACCACCCAGGCGAACACCGGGCGGTCGATAAAGAACTGCGGCATGGAAAAGCGTCCTGCTTACTGGCCAGTGGCCTGGGCGAGTGGAAGAGCGGTGTTGTCGATCTGGACTTTCTCGCCCGGCTTGGCGTGTTGCAGGCCTTCGATGACGATGCGGTCCCCGGGCTTGAGGCCGGCGGTCACGATCCAGCGATCGTTTTGCACGGCACCCAGTTCGACCGGTTGCTGGCCGACCCGTTGCTCGGCGTCGAGCAGCAGCACCTGGGCAATTCCGGCGCTGTCGCGCTGCACAGCCCGCTGCGGCACGCTGATGCCTTGCTGGTTCACCGCCTGTTCCAGGCGTACCCGGACAAAACTGCCGGGCAGCAGGTCGAGGTCCGGGTTGGGAAACTCGCTGCGCAGGATGATCTGGCCCGTGCCCGGGTCGACGGTGATGTCGGTGAACAGCAGTTTGCCCGGCAGCGGATAAAGGCTGCCGTCATCCTCGATCAGCGTGGCTTTGGCCTCGCCCTGGCCGACGGCTTGCAACTGCCCGGAGCGGAAGGCGCGGCGCAGGTCGTTGAGCTCGCGGGTCGACTGGGTGAGGTCGGCATGGATCGGGTTCAGTTGCTGGATCAGGGCCAACGGCGTGGTTTCGTTCTGCCCCACCAATGCGCCTTCGGTGACCAGCGCGCGGCCGATGCGCCCGGAAATCGGTGCGGTGACGGTGGCGTAGCCGAGGTTGAGTCGAGCCCGGTCCACGGCGGCCTTCCTCGCGGCGACTTCGGCAGCGGTTTGCCGTGCGCTGGCGCGGGCGTTGTCGTAGTCCTGGGCGCTGATGGCGTTGCCTTCGGTCAATTGGGCGTAGCGTTGCTCTTGCAGGCGCGCCTGGAAAGCATTGGCCTCGGCCTTGCGCAGGTCCGCCTCGGCGCTATCCAGGTCGGCCTTGAAAGGGGCCGGGTCGATGCGAAACAGCATGTCGCCCTTGTTCACATCGCTGCCTTCGCGGAACACCCGTTGCAGGACCACACCGGCGACCCGTGCGCGGACCTCGGCGACCCGCGGTGCGGCGATGCGCCCGCTCAACTCGCTGGTGATCGACAGCGGTCGGGCTTCGAGGGTCTCGATGCGCACGGTGGCCAATGGCGCGGCTTCCTCGGCGGTCGATGCCCGGTCGCATGCGCCCAGGGTCAAGGCCACGGCCAGCAGGCCGAGCTTGGCTAGCAGGTTCTTTGACATGGAAATACCCCATTGATGAACCCCGCATCCTACGGGGAGCCCGCGAGGTTAGCGGTGAAGCTTTGTAGGTGCTGTGTGAAATTGTGTAAGGGTTTTGCTCAGGAGCGGGTGAGGGCGTATATCCTTCACGGCTTGGAATTTATTGCGCCCTTGCGGTCGCTATCGCGAGCAGGCTCGCTCCCACAGTGGATTTGCGATCCCTTGTGGGCGCGAGCATGCTCGCGATGGCGGTCTCACCGACGCCACAGCACTCTCTGGAAACACCCATGCCCAACATCCTCCTGGTCGAAGACGACAGCGCGCTGTCCGAACTGATTGCCAGCTACCTGGAACGCAACGGTTACAGCGTCAGTGTCATCAGCCGTGGCGACGCGGTGCGCGAGCGGGCGCGGGTCAGTCCACCGGACCTGGTGATCCTCGACCTGATGTTGCCGGGGCTCGACGGCTTGCAGGTGTGTCGCCTGCTGCGGGCCGATTCCGCGACGCTGCCGATTCTGATGCTCACCGCCCGCGATGATAGCCACGATCAGGTGCTGGGCCTGGAAATGGGGGCCGACGACTACGTCACCAAACCCTGCGAGCCCCGCGTCTTGCTGGCCCGTGTGCGCACCTTGTTGCGCCGCAGCAGCCTCAGCGAGCCGCAGACCGCCAACGACCGCATCCTGATGGGCAACCTGTGCATCGACCTGTCGGAGCGCACCGTGACCTGGCGCGGACAACTGGTGGAGTTGTCCAGCGGTGAATACAACCTGCTGGTGGTGCTGGCCCGGCATGCCGGCGAAGTGCTGAGCCGCGACCAGATCCTGCAACGCCTGCGCGGCATCGAATTCAACGGCACCGACCGCTCGGTGGACGTGGCGATCTCCAAGCTGCGGCGCAAGTTCGACGACCACGCCGGCGAAGCGCGCAAGATCAAGACGGTGTGGGGCAAAGGCTACCTGTTCAGCCGATCCGAATGGGAATGCTGAAGCGATGTTCAGAATCCTGTTTCGCCTGTACCTGGTCACCATCGTTTCCTACAGCGCGGCGATTTACCTGGTGCCGGACGTGGTGGTCAAGGTCTTCCAGGAACGCTTTGTCACCTACAACCTCGATTACTCCCGTGGCCTGCAAACGCTCATGGTCAAGCAGTTCAAGGCCGTGCCAGAGGCCGAATGGCCGGCGTTGGCGGCGCAGATGGACAAGCAGTTCCAGCCGCTGCATATCGTCCTCAGCCGCAATGACGACGACGGTCTGACCCTGGCCGAACAAAAGCGTCTGCAGCGCGGCGAAAACGTGGTGCGGATCGGCGACTGGGGCTGGCGCACATTGGCGGTGGCGCCGCTGAACGAACACACGGTGGTGCAAATGGTGGTGCCACCGGACCCGATGGATGTCAGCCTTCTGTACTGGAGCATCAACGTGCTGATTGGCGCGACCATGCTCGCCTGCCTGCTGGTGTGGCTGCGCCCGCACTGGCGTGACCTGGAACGTCTCAAGGCGACGGCGGAACGCTTCGGCAAGGGCCACTTGGACGAACGCACGCAGATTGCACCCAGCTCCAACATCGGCAGCCTGGCCAACGTCTTCGACACCATGGCCGGCGACATCGAGAACCTGCTCAACCAGCAGCGCGACTTGCTCAACGCGGTTTCCCATGAATTGCGCACGCCCCTGACCCGCCTGGATTTCGGCCTGGCCCTGGCGCTGTCGGACGACCTGCCCCGCGCCAGTCGCGAACGCTTGCAGGGGTTGATCGCGCACATCCGCGAGCTGGATGAGCTGGTGCTGGAGTTGCTGTCCTACAGCCGCCTGCAAAACCCGGCGCGCCTGCCGGAGCGGGTCGAGGTGTCGCTGGATGAATTCATCGACAGCATCCTGGGCAGCCTCGACGAGGAACTGGAGTCTCCGCAGATCGTCATCGACGTCATGCTCCACGGTCAGCTCGAACGTTTCATCCTCGACCCGCGCCTGACCGCCCGGGCGATCCAGAATCTGCTGCGCAATGCCATGCGGTATTGTGAGAAACGCATCCAGGTCGGCGTTCAGGTGTGCCCAAAAGGCTGTGAGATCTGGGTCGACGACGACGGCATCGGCATTCCCGACGATGAGCGCGAACGCATCTTCGAGCCGTTCTACCGTCTGGATCGCAGCCGCGACCGGTCAACGGGCGGCTTCGGCCTTGGCCTGGCGATCAGTCGTCGCGCGCTGGAAGCGCAAGGCGGCACGCTCACGGTCGAACCCTCGCCATTGGGCGGTGCGCGATTCCGTTTGTGGTTGCCGACGCCGGCCTGATTTTTTTTGCCCGACCTGTCAAACCTGACAGTAGTCACGCTGACCATTTCGGCGTTTCATGAACCCTCGCCGTCGTGCCTTGAGGCCATGGACGGCAGGAGGGTAGAAATGAGCGCACGGATAGTGAAACGACACGCCGAAGGTACGATCAGCGCGATCCGGCATGTCAGGGTGGATGACATGCCGACCAAGTTCGCCATGGTCATGCCCAGTGATGGCTATCCCAAGATGGCGGTACGCATCGGGCTCAACATCACGGCCGAAGGCGACGACTATTTCCTGGTCGGCGACCGGGTCAGGTACACGGTCCTGATGGACGGGGCAGGTGCGTTTCCCACGGCTCTGGACCTGCAGAAATTCGTCGACGAGGGCCAGCGCAGCTGATTGCCGTCCGAGCGATTTCGCCAGCAGCGCCGGCCCTCATGCACTGAGCCGGCTCTTCAACAGTTTCGCCATCTCTTCCAGTTCGGCTGCCGGGTTATGCCCGATCAGCATCCAGGCATGCTCCAAGTCCGCCCAATACACCACGTTCATGCCGTGGCGCCGCTCGTGCGCGAAGTGTCGGCTGCCGGTATTGGACAGGGTGATGCACAGGGCCATGGCGCCGTGGGCCGGGTCCAGGTAGGTAATCTGGGCGATGGGCACGCCGTCGTATTCGAGGATCTGCGCGCGCTTGAGCTCCACCCGTGGCAGGGCCAGTTGCGCGGGCACCAGGTTCACCCCCAGGCGCGCATCGAGGGTGCGCAGTTGGGCGCTGTGGGTGGCGTCGTCCGCCGGCAGGTGTTCGAGGGTTTGCGGGACGTACAACGCCATGTATTCGGCCACCAGGCCGCGCCAGTTGTGCTTGACCTGGCTGGCGCGCCAGCCGAGATAAAGGCGGTCCGCCAGTACGCCGCCGAGTACCAGGCCTGCGGCCGCCGCGAGAAACCAGCGCCGGTTCAGGGCCGGCCGGGCAGGTGCGGGCAAGGTGTCGAGCATGGCCTGCAAGCGGTCCACGGGCGCCTGTTGCGTCAGCTCGTCATAGGCTTGGCGAAACGGCAGGCTGCTGCGGGCCAGCCATTGCAGGCGCAGGTTCAGGGTGGAGTCTTCGGCGATGGCGGCATCGACACGCCGGCGCTGGTCGTTGTCGAGTTGGTCATCGAGGTAGGCCACCAGTTGCTCGTCCGATGGTCTTGCGTGCTCGTTCATCGACGTTCTCCGGTGGACGGGTTCGGCACCGCCTGCAGGGGCGGATACTCGGCCAGTTTTGCCCGTGCGTTCGCCAGGCGGCTCATCACCGTGCCAATGGGCACGTCCAGTACCTCGGCGACTTCGCGGTAGGACAAGCCTTCGACGTAGGCCAGGAACACCGTTTCGCGCTGCGCTTCGGGCAGGGCATCGACGCGCCGGATCACCTGAGCGGCCAGCACATGGGTCTGCGCGGCGTGCTCGCCGTCGAACGCCAGGGCGTGATCGGCATCCACCTGTCCCTGGCCCTGGCGGACCCGGCGTGAACGCACTTCGTTGAGCCAGATCGAATGCAGGATACTCAACAGCCAGCGATCCATGCGGGTACCGGGGACAAATTGCCCGGCACGTTCAAGCGCCCGCACGCAGGTGGCCTGCACCAGGTCCTCGGCGACATGCCTTTGTCGGGACAGCAACAGGCCGTAACGCCATAAACGCGCCAGGTGCTGGCCCAGTTCCGCACGTATAGCCTGATCGGTGGCGATGGCAACCTCCGTTGGTTCAACTGTTCGATGAGCCCTGAATCGCTTCGGCCAGGTCCCGATATTCCTCGCAGGTGCTGCCGCAGATCGATTCGATGCGCTGCAACTGCTCCCGCGCCAGGTCCAGCCGACCCTTGATCACATACGCTTCGCCGAGGTACTCGCGCACTTGCGCGTACTGCGGATCGAGTTTCACCGATTGTAGGTAATAATCGATGCCTTCGTCGGTGCGCCCCAGCTTACGCGTGGCGTAGCCGCGATAGTTGAGTGCCTTGGCGGTGTTAGGCTTTTCAAGCGTGTCGAGCAACGCCAGGGCTTCTTCATAACGCCCGTCCTTCGCCAGGCGCCAGGCGTAATCGGTGCGGTCGGCGTCCGGCACGAGGCGGCTGGTCTGCAGCACGCAGCGTTGCGACTTGCTGTCCCAGACCTGGCCTTTGGGGCAGTTGGGTTTGGCGGGCTCGTCCTCGTCGCCGTTGGCCAGCGCGAGGGTGCTGCACAGGGCTGCGGCGAGCAGCAGTTGGGTGGCGAAAACGGCAAAACGGACGTTCATGGCAGTGGTCTCCGCTGCGGGTCGTAACCGGTTGACCTGCCGAGGCGAGGGTAATTCCCGGAGAGCCTCGTGGTTCTCAATGGTGAACACCGCAAGGGAGACTTTTATTCATTGCCTGGTTTGGAGGGTGTCAGGCAATCGGGAGCAGGCTCGCTCCCGCAAGTGCCTCATGAACAACTGAAGTCTCAGCCCAGCAACCGGATCGGTGTCCCCGCCGACCACGCCTGGATGTCCTCGATCATCTGCGAAAAGAACTGGTGGTAGTTCTGCTGGCTGACGTAACCGACATGGGGGGTCGCCAGTACCCTGTCCAGCGTGCGGAACGGGTGATGTTCGGGCAAGGGTTCCTGCTCGAACACATCCAGTGCCGCTCCGGCCAGGCGCTGTTTCTGCAGCGCCTTGATCAGCGCCGCCTCATCGACGATGGGGCCGCGGGCGGTGTTGACCAGCAGGGCCGTCGGCTTCATCCAGCTCAACGCCTGGGCATCGACCAATCCACGGCTGCGGTCGCTGAGCACCAGATGCACCGACAACACATCGGCCTGCTCGAACAGCTGCTGCTTGCTGACGTAGGTCACGCCGGCCTCGGCGGCGCGCTCGGCGGTGAGGTTTTCGCTCCAGGCGATCACCCGCATGCCGAACACCTGGCCGAACTGGGCGACCCGCTGACCGATGCTGCCCAGGCCGAGTATCGCCAGGGTCTTGCCGTGCAGGTCGCCGCCCAGGCCTTGCTGCCATTTCCCGGCCCGCAGGGCGTTGGCTTCCACCACCAGGTTGCGGGTCGCGGCCATGATCAGGGCCCAGGTCAATTCCGGCGCGGCGTGTTTGTAGCTGTCGGTGCCGCTGACCTGGATGCCGAGGGCGGCTGCCGCTTTCAGGTCGAGGGCGGCATTGCGCATGCCGCCGGTGACCAGCAGCTTGAGGTTGGGCAAGCGCCGCAGCAGCGCTTCGTCGAAGCGGGTGCGCTCGCGCATCACGCAGATCACTTCGAACCCGCCCAGGCGCTGGGCCAGGGTGTCGGTATCGGCGGGATAATCATGGATGAAACTGACCTGGCCAATCGGCTCCAGCACCGACCAGTCCACCACGTTACGCGCCACATCCTGCCAGTCATCGAGCACCGCAATCTGCACAGCCATCTGCCTTACCTCATCAACGAACAGGGTGGGTCTTGTCCAGCCAGGCGAGCAGGGCCTGGTGGAATTTCGCCGGTTCTTCCATCTGTGGCGCGTGGCCCATGCCGGGGAACTCGATCAGCGTGGACTGCGGGATCAGCTTCGCCACCTGCTGGCCGAGGACCTCATAGTGGCCGATTTTCGCCTTGACCTCGGGCGGCGCAATGTCCTTGCCAATCGCAGTGGTGTCGGAGGTGCCGATCAGCAACAGCGTCGGCATCTTCAGGTCCTTGAACTCGTAGTACACCGGCTGGGTGAAGATCATGTCGTAGATCAGCGCCGAATTCCATGCGACCTGGGTTTTGCCCGGACCTTTGCTCAGGCCCGCGAGCATGTCCACCCAGCGGTCGAACTCGGGCTTCCAGCGGCCATCGTAATAAGTGTTGCGTTCATACTCGCGAATGCCCTGGGCCGTCACCTTCTGCTCGCGCTGATACCACTGGTCCACGGTCCGATACGGTACGCCGAGGGCTTTCCAGTCTTCCAGGCCAATCGGGTTGACCAGTGCCAGTTGTTCGACCTGGTCGGGGTACTGCAACGCGTAGCGGGTGGCGAGCATGCCGCCGGTGGAATGCCCCAGCACGCTGGCCTTCTGGATGCCCAGGGCCTTGAGCAGTTGCTGGGTATTGGCGGCCAGTTGCTGGAAGCTGTACTGATAGTGATCCGGTTTGCTGGAGGTGCAGAAACCGATCTGGTCCGGGGCGATGACCCGGTAACCGGCGTCGCTCAACGCCTTGATCGAGGTGTCCCAGGTCGCGCCGCAGAAATTCTTGCCGTGCATGAGCACGACGCTGCGTCCATTGGCCTTGCCGTTGGCGGCGACGTCCATGTAGCCCATTTGCAGGGATTTGCCCTGGGATTCGAAGGCGAAGTGCTTGACCGTGTAGGGGTACTGGAAACCTTGCAACTCGGGCCCGTAGGCCGGACCTTCGGCCGCGAGAGCGGGCAGGGTGGCGGTCAGCAGCAGGCCGGGCAGCCAGCGGGAGAGGGTCAGGGGCATGGGTAAACTCCGAAAGAAATCAGCCGATGCTGGATCGGCGCGATTAGGGCGACATTAAACACAGGCAACCGTCGCGGAGGATCGTTCAACCGGTCCAGCCCAGCGTCGCCAGGGCCAGCACGCCGTAGCGCGCACCTTTGGCCAGGGTCACGATCAGCAGAAAGCGGCCGAGGGGTTCGCGCATCACCCCGGCCACCAGGGTCAGGGGGTCACCGATGACGGGCACCCAGCTCAGCAGCAGCGACCAGTGGCCATAGCGCTGGTAATGGGAGCGGGCTTTTTCCAGGTGCGACGGGCTGACCGGAAACCAGCGACGGTGGCGCAAGCGCTCGATCCCGCGGCCCAACCACCAGTTCAGCAACGAGCCCAGGACATTGCCCAGGGTGGCGACTGCCCACAACCCCCAGAGCCCATAGCGTTCGCTGAGCAGCAACCCCACCAGCACCGCCTCGGACTGCAACGGCAGCAGCGTCGCCGCGCCGAATGCCGCGAAGAACAGCCCGATGTACGCGCCGGATATCAACGGGCGGGGTAGTCCGCCACCACCACATCAGAACTGTCCTTTTTCAGGCCGATCACCTGATAGGCGTCGCTCATGCCGTCCATTTCCATGCCGGGAGAACCCATCGGCATGCCGGGCGCCGCAACACCCAGCAGGTCGTCGCGCTTGCTCAGGGCCAACACCTGATCGGCCGGGACATGCCCTTCGACGAATTTGCCGTTGATCAAACCGGTGTGGCAGGACGCCAGGCGCGCAGGCACGCCGTGCTGTTGCTTGAAGGCGCTCATGTCGGATTCGACGTGGTCCTCGACCTTGAAGCCATTGGCTTGCAAATGGCTGATCCATTTTTTGCAGCAACCGCAGTTGGCGTCGCGATGGACCTCGATGGGGATCAGGTCGGCGGCCTGGGCCAGGGAAGAGATGAACAGGGTGCTCAGGGCGAGCAGGCGCAGTGAGGTTCGCATGGAGGATTCGTCTCGGATTGCGGGGGAAATATTCTGACGCTTTTGCTCGAAGTTAACCGGCGAAATTGTATCGAAGTGATGCGGCCCGGAAAGGTGTCCGGTTTGATACACATCAACTAACTGTCTCGTACAAACACCTGAACCTTGGTTTATACCAATTATACAAAAGTGTTATAGGCCAATGAATACGGGGGTTAAAGGTTTGTATCTGAAATGTACAAAAATTGTAAAAACCTGAAATACTTGTTTGTGTAGTGTTAATCGCGCCGGGATACTCCGCGCACCCAACTTGTTTAAACAAGGAGTTTTTATGGTCGTCTCACAAGGATCCTGGTCATGACTATCGGCTATACCGGTGCCTGGACCTCCAAGGCAGGCTTGCTGGTTCAAGACACCGGTTCGACCGGCAAACCCGTGTCCCGAAGCACCAAGGTCAAGCAGATGCTGGCGTTGGTGGGCAACGATCCGAACGTCCTCGACAGGGCGAAGATGGACAAGTTGCAGATTCACAAGCAACTCAAGGGATTCAATCCGGAAAGTGTTTCGGCCCGATCGTTGGGCAACCTGTCTTCCTTTTTGAAAGAGCGGGGGTTGATCAGCGATGTGACGGCCTTGACCCTGTCCAATGCCGGTGAAAAGTTCGATCGCTTTGGCGTTCCGAACGACTCGGAAGCCACGTTCAATGCTCTCGAGTACTTTGCCACGCAACTGGACACCATCCAGACCAACAACCTCAAGGGTAACAAGTACGCCAACTACCTGATTCCCGAGTACAAGAAGGCCATCTACGTTCTGCAGAACCTGGCCGAGTATGGCAAGGGCAACGGGTCGACCCCCACCGACAAGAACCTCTCCACCAAAGCGTGACGCTTTTGCGTGGCAGCGAGCGCTCCCTGGCGCTCGCTGCAGGCTTTCACCTACCCGGCATCAGGCATCCTATCGATGCCAGCTGCGTTCGTCGTAATGGTGGCCGCCGTGCCAGCCGCCGTGGGGGAATACGATGCAGCCGCTCAGGGTCAGAACGGCAAGCAGGGGAATCAGCAGTGTGATTCGACGCAGCATTTGAAGATCCTCATGGTTAACGCCGTGAAGCCAAATCGCCTCATCGGCTGTAACATGAGACCTCGTTTGCAGCACTCCATCCCCGGAAAAAGGTAGGGGTTTGGCATGCATTCGGATACACGGCGGATACATTTCCGCTGCATGTTCTGGTTTGAGGAAAGGCAATGACCCAGTCGCAACGCTTGAAATACTCGATTCTGATCTCCCTGGCGGTCCTGGCGATCATGTTTGGCCTGTCGTATTTGCAGAATGCCGGGGTCATCAGCGAAAAGCTGTTTCAATACATCGCCATTGGCGTGGCGGTGGTCGTGGTGGTGATCAATGGCGTGATGCGTCGCAAGGTCAAGCCCTGAACGACGCCCGCAGAGAAAACTACTCGCCGTGCAGCAGAGCGGCGGCCTGCGGGTGCAGGCTGTAGCTCTTGTCCGGATTGAGGACAATCACGCCCTCGCTGCACAGGCGTTTCAACACTTCGCGCACGCTGAGAAAGGACAGGGGGATATCCAGGTCCAGCAGTTGGCTGTGCACGCCGCGTACACCCAGGCTGCGATCGTTTTCAGCGGCAGTCAGCAAGGCGTCGATGACCTTAAGGCGGATCAGGCTGGTGCGCAGGCCAAAGTGCTTGAGCAATACGCGGATGCGCTCATTGCCGTTACGCTCAGTGCGCGAGTCGAACAGGCGCGGCGCCAGGGATGTGCCGATAAGTGCAGCGCCACCGTCCGTTGGCAGTTGCGAGTTGTACATGCAAAAACTCCTTTATCAGAGCCTGAACCGGATTGAGTGTTTGGGTGCTCTTATCCAATAAGACGTACGAGCCACTCAAATCATGAAGACTGAAGTGTAGAAATTTCGTTGCCGCCACGTCGCAAACCTGTGAAGTCCCCGCAGAATCGACCTGCGGCGCCTTAAATTTTTCTTGCCGATTTCGTTCCTCTCCTAATGCCGGAGCGCGCTTGTTCGCGCCTGCACAACAGCAGATTTGCCGTGCATCTGAATCAGGAGCGAGCGTGATCATTACCAGGCAATTCACCCGATTGAGCCTTGCCGCCTTGTTGGCGGGCTTGAGTCTCGCGGCAACCGCGCGCAGCCAGCCGGAACAGGCAACGGCCGATATCCGCCGGACCAGCTTCGGTGTGCCGCATATTCGCGCCGACAACGAGCGCGGTCTCGGCTACGGCATCGGCTATGCCTATGCCCAGGACAACCTGTGCCTGCTGGCCAATGAAGTGGTGACGGTGAACGGCGAGCGTTCACGGTATTTCGGCCCGGAACAGTTCACGGTCGAAGAACGCGAAAACCAGGTCAGCGATGTGTTTTTCAACTGGCTGAACACACCACAGGCCGTCGACGCTTTCTGGCAGGCGCAAACCGCCGAGATCCGTGACCTGATGCAAGGGTATGTGGCGGGCTACAACCGCTCGCTGACAGAGCGTCGCGCGCAAGGGCTGCCACAGCAGTGCCAGGGCGACTGGGTGCGGGAGATCAACGTCCAGGACCTGGTCAGGTTGACCCGTCGCCTGCTGGTCGAAGGCGGCGTGGGGCAGTTTGCCGAGGCGTTGGCCGGCGCCATGCCCCCCAAGGCCGCTGCGAGCAACGCAGGGAACTCCGCGTCCTTTCAGGTCGCCGATCAACGCATTCAGCGCTTTGCCCTCGATCGCGGCAGCAACGCCGTCGCCGTGGGCAGCGAACGTTCGTTCAACGGGCGCGGCATGTTGCTGGCCAACCCGCATTTCCCGTGGGTCGGCGGCATGCGTTTCTATCAGATGCACCTGACCATTCCGGGCAAACTGGACGTGATGGGCGCCGCGTTGCCCGGCCTGCCGATGATCAACATCGGCTTCAATCAGCACCTGGCCTGGACCCACACCGTGGATTCGTCCAAGCACTTCACCCTGTATCGCCTGCAACTCGATCCGAAGGATTCGACCCGTTATCTGCTCGACGGCAAATCCCTGCCGATGCAACGGCAGACCGTCACGGTGAATGTCAAACAACCTGACGGGCAGACCCGGGCGGTATCGCGCGTGGTCTACAGTTCGCTGTTCGGCCCGATCGTGCAGTGGCCGGGGAAACTGGATTGGGACAATCAGTTCGCCTACAGCCTGCGCGACGCCAACCTCGATAACGACCGGGTGTTGCAGCAGTGGTACGCGATGAACCGTGCGGGCAGCCTTGAAGCATTGCAGGCGTCGGTCCACAAGATCCAGGGCATTCCGTGGGTCAACACTCTGGCGGCGGACGACCAGGGGCAGACGCTGTACATGAACCTGTCGGTGGTGCCGAACGTCAGTGCTGCCAAACTGGCGCAATGCAGCGATCCGCGAGCCGGGTTGCAGATGATCGTGCTCGACGGTTCCAACAGCGCCTGCGCCTGGGACATCGACCCGAACGCCGCGCAGAAGGGCATTTACGCGGCCGACCGGATGCCGCAACTGCTGCGCAGGGATTTCGTGCAGCACTCCAACGATTCGGCCTGGATGGCCAACCCGGCGCAACCGCTCACCGGTTTCTCGCCGCTGATCAGCCAGGACAGCCAGCCGCTGGGCCTGCGTTCACGCTTTGCGCTGGAGCGACTGGGCTCGTTGAACACGGCTGGCAAGCTGGCGGCGGCGGATCTGCAAAACATGGTGATGGACGATCAGGTGTATCAGGCCGGGCAGGTCATGCCCGACCTGCTGCAATTCTGTGCCAAGGGCCTGGGCGCCGATGCATCGACGCTGAGTGCGGTGTGCGCCAGTCTGAAACGCTGGGATCGCCATGCCAATCTCGACAGCGGGCTGGGCTTCGTGCATTTCCAGAACCTCATGGCTGCGCTGCAGGAAGTGCCGGATGTCTGGCGGGTGGCGTTCGATCCGCAGGACCCGCAACGTACCCCGCGCGGCCTGGCGATCGATCGCCCGGAAGTGGTGAAGGCTTTGCGCGAGGCGATGCTGGCGTCGGTGGAGCTGGTCAAGTCGTCGGGACTACAGGCGGACAGTCGCTGGGGTGACATCCAGGTGGCCAGCAGCGGCGGCGTGCAGACGCCGATCCATGGTGGGCCGGGCACCCTGGGCGTATACAACGCGATTCAGAGCGTGCCGAGGAGCGACGGCAAACGCGAGGTGGTCAGTGGCACCAGTTACCTGCAGATCGTCACTTTCGATGACCAGGGCCCACAGGCCAAAGGGCTGCTGGCGTTCTCGCTGTCCAGCGACCCGGCGTCGAAACATGCCAATGACCAGACCCAGGCCTTTTCCAGAAAACAACTGAGTGTGTTGCCATTCACCGAACGGCAGATCACGTCGGACCCACACTATCAGGTGCAGACGATCCGCGAGCAGGACGATCAGGCGGCGAAGGTGGCCCGGCAGTAAGGCGACCTGTGATGGTGTGACACAGGAAGGCCGCACCCCATATGGGTGGCGGCCTTTCAGCTTCTAGGGGTTTGCTGCGGGATGGAGTTGAGGACCGGGTTGCCGTCCTTGTTGCGGGTCAGGTACACCGGCAACACCTTGGGCAGCGTGCCCACCAGGCTGTCGAGTTCCTTGATGTTGTAGATGCCGCCGAGGCGGATCGTGCCGGTGTTGTTGTCGGCCAGTATCAACGGTTTGCTCAGGTAGCGATTGATCAGCGGCAGGGCGTCGGACAACGCCAGGTCATCGAGTACCAGTTTGCCCTGGCGCCAGGCCAGTGACGTGTCATTGGCGTAGGTCTGGCTGATTTGCGGGATGAAATCACCGTGTTTGTAGCGCGCCTGCATCGACGGCTCCAGGCGCAGACCGTCGCCCGGCAGGTCATCGTTGCTGCTGACCAGGACCGAGCCCTCGATCAGGTTCACCCGCACCTGGTCTTCATACATCCAGACGTTGAACTGGGTCCCGGTGACGCGGATCTTGCCTTCGGCCGCCCTGACGATGAACGGATGGTTGGCGTCGTGGCTGACACGGAAGAATGCTTCGCCTTTCTTCAGCGTGACCCGGCGCTGATCCTTGTAATTGCTGTAGGTCAGCTCGGTGCCCAGGTTGAGTTCGACCTGGCTGCCATCGCCCAGGGTGACCTGACGCGTTGAGTTGCTCGCCTCGAAATGCTCGTAGGCATTGGGCAGCCAGCCCAGGTTCCAGCCGGTGTAGGCCGCCAGGGGCAAGGCCAGGGCACAGACGGCGGCGGCCATGGCGAGTGGACGCCAGGACGAGGTGGGCTGGCGGTGCGCGACGGGCGTGACAGGCGCGACGGTGTCCGTGCGCGGCAAGTCTTCGGCCACCACCCAGATCTCCAGCATGGCCTCGTATTCGAACGCATGCAGCGGGTGGGCATCACGCCACTGCTCGAAGGCCTGGCGCTCTTGCTCGGTACAGTCGGATGCGTGCAAACGCATGCACCAATGCGCAGCGGCATCGGTAATGGCGTCGTATTCGGCTTCGGAGATAGGGCTGTCGGTCATTGACTCATCCTGATTTCCTGCATTCTAACCTTGAGAGGAAGTCGGCGAGAACTGCCGTCATGGCATTTACCCATCAAACAGCTGTTTATTTTTACTGCAAGCCCTGAAAACCGGGCTTTCCAGGCAGTATGCATAAACAGGGTGAAAAAAAAGTCATGCGCAGACCGTCGGGTCTGCGCATTTTTGTCGAGGGTGTTTAAAGAGAGGGTCAGGCCGGGTCGAGCTGCCGTCCCATGGCGCAGATCAAAAACGCCAGCGAGTCGGCATTGCGCAAAATGACGTCGATTCGGGAAGCCGGGTCGACCCGGTTCAAGAACGCGCTGCGTGCATCATCCATGGTCTTGCTCCGGGTCAGGGTCAGAATTTGCTTGCCCACATGTTCCAGCCCCGGTATCGCGTCCAGGCTGATCCACGCGTTCAGCGTGCTGTTCCACTGCGCGAACAACGCTTCGCGGGGCGAGGCCAGCGACAGCGCGGTGCGCTGGAAGTCCAGCTGTGACTGTTTCATCGCGGCGCCGTAGCCGGTGATGGGGGCAATGAGATCGCTGAATGGGCGCCTGGCCTCCAGTGTCGCGATATCCAATGCCTTCGAGTAGATATGGGCAAACTCATGGATGAGGGTGGCGGCCTGGCTATGCCCCTCGACGTTGAAGGGCTCGGTCAGGCACGACTTGTACCAGTCGAGCCCCTGATCGAAAAACCGCTCGGTGAAATGCACGAACCTGCGGGCGTCATCGTCCAGCACGAAGGCAATCAGGTTGGTGTCCAGGTGTCTGGTCGAACCGACCACGAACCGCTCGGAATTCAGCAGGTCTTCGCCGGGGTCCACCAGGGCATTGCAGATCGGCACGATGGCTTGCTTGATCTTGTCGAGCAGGTCGAGATCGACACCGGTGACATCGAAAAAACCTTTGAGGAAGGTATCCAGGCGTGTGCCCGGACGCAATTTGCGCAGCTGCACCAGGTTGTGCAGGCTGTTGAACGCGTAATAGCGCGCCATGTCGATGGCCTGCACGATCAGCCGGGCCTTGTTCGGGTGCAGGGTGCGAATCTCATCCATGCCCCGGGCTTCAACGTTCAATACCCGGCGGGCCTGATAGTCGTACGCATAGCGATTGCGCAGGGTCGACAAGGCTTTGCCGTAGTGCACGGTGTGCGAGTCCAGGTCAATCGCCAGTTGCCGGCTCGAGGTGTTCGTCAGGAAAGGTCCGTTCGCCTCTTCGTTGAGGATGCGCCAGGCGACACCCGGTTTAGCGACGCGATACACCTTTCCGGCAATGGCGGCGTAGCGGTGTTTAGTCGCGGATTCGACATAGGTGCCATCGCGCGCGTCTTTTTTCAGGTCTTTCAACGCCACGGTCGTCACTTCGAAGGGCTGCAGCGTGGTGCGAGCCGGTGCGGTGGGGTGCACGTCCGACCACTGTGGGTCGACCTGGGGCGTTTCAACCGGCGGGGTGGGCGTCGTCGGCGGGTTGAGCAGTGGCGCATCCAGCGACAGTTTCCCCAGCGATACCATTTGCGCGCCACCGCCGATGAATGACTTGAGGGCGCGCCTCCAGTGACGATTCTGCAGGGCCTCGGCCGAATCCTTGAAGTCTTTGTAGGCGCCCCATAAAAACCGCAGGTAGGCCAACTTGCCGGGCAGTATGCCGGCGATCAGTTTGATACCGGCGCTGAACAGGTGCTTGGCAGCCTCCCAGTCCGACTGGCCGGAAGCCCGGGACTGACTGCCAAGCAGATGGGTCAGCAGGCGGGTGTTGTCGCCGAACCAGTGGGTCAGCAGATGACCGTCTATGGGCGTGCTGCCCAGGGTCATCTCGCTCACCTCATCGACGCTGGACGCCAGCAGGTTGCGGAACGATGCCTGGTCGGTGTCCGGCAGGCGGCGAAGCACCAGGTCCTGGAGCGCGCCCGGGGTGTTGATCGCCGCCACCACGGCGGCCTCAGTGGCGAATTCGCTGAACAGCGGGCCGCTGTGGTAGGGCACATACAGGATGTGCGGCCCGGTTTTTCCGGCACCGGGGCCGATCAGGTACAGGCCCAGGGCCTGGACGGCTTTGGCCCCGGCGGTCTTGATCAGCTCCAGGGGGCGTACCATCGCGGTGGCGCCCGCCACTGTGGCACGGGCGATGGCATCCGGCATGTCCAGCACCTGGGTGATCAGGTCGAAGGCGTTGGAGGACAGGTGTTGCTGCAGTTTCAGGCTGTGGGCGTGGTGCAGCAGTTGCCAGGGCAGTTGTCGAACGAAACGCAACTGGCGGGGGGCGGCCTGGGCGCCGCAGAGGGCTTCGGTGATTTTCTTTCCATAGTCGCCGGGGATGCTCAGTGACAGCAGCAATTGACTGACAGCGGCCGGGTTCAGACCTTCCGGCAGTGTCCGTGTGGTATTGGAAGTGACCCGGAAACCGGTGCCTTGAGCGATATTGATGTGGTTCAGGGCGAATTCGGTCAGGGTCTGCGCCGGCCCGGCGAGTGCCAGGTTGGGGGCGATATCGATCTCGTCCGGATCCAGCGAGTGTCCGGGGAACCGCTTCGCCAGCAACCCCTTGAGGGTCTGGCGAACATAATCCTCGAGTGTCTGCAGATTGTGCAGGTAGTCCTTGTCATCGGCCACGCTGTGGCGGTACTGCTCCAGCAACTCGATGTGCAGTTGCTGTTCGTCGACCGGTGCCAGGCCCAGCCAGGCCGGCAGGGATTGCTGGTGGCTGATGGCGTCGGCGATCCACTTGGCGCGGTGCAGGTTGGTGTCGATGAGTGTCTGGGTCAGCGCGTAGAACGCCTTGTTTTGCCGGGCGGCGCTCAGCTTCAACGACCGCAGTTGCTCGCAGCGCGCCAGGTACAGGTCGATGGCCGATTGCATGATGTGGTGCAGGACATTGCCCGAGATCAGTTGAAACGAGTGGAGCGAGTAGCGTCGATGGAACAGGCGCTGGTCAGGGGCGAGGTTTTCCAGCAAAACCAGGCGCTGGTCGGAGTCCAGCAGGCGCAGGTTCAGTTGCTGGCGTGCGATGGCTAGCGACTCGAATACTTCCAGCCCCGCTGCCGGCGTCCACAGAATGGCACGTCCGGAGTGCTGGACATCGAGGCCGCCGCGCTCGGTCAGCAGCACGCATTGGGCCAGAGGCAGCAGCCTGTGCTCGCCGGAACATTCAAGGACCGGCGAAAAGACGTCCGGGTAGAAACCACGGAGGGCGGGACGGCTTTTTCGGTCTGGCCGGTCCGGGTTGAACACTGTATCGACGAGGAACCAGTCAGGGTTGCGCAGGTGGGCGCTGAGTTCACGAAGAGCGGCTTCGCCCCGCAGGCCGACGGACAGCACATGGGCCAGGCGTTGCTTCATGTTTTCCAGGTACGCCCGTTGCGGTGCCGGCGCCGCCACTGGCTGTGCGGCAAATTCGCTGCGCACCGGTAACTCGACATCGCGATAGGTCTTGGCATGAGCTGCCGCCGTATCCGCCAGTACCCTGGAGGGTTGCTCACCCGACAGCACCGGGCGGGTGCTCCAGCGCCCCTTGGCGTCCAGCGCCAGCAAGTGTTCGCTGAGCATGGCGCGGATATCCAGCGCCTTGTCGAAAAAGGCCTGGATATCGACGATGCCGTCGCTGTGGCGGAACACCTGAAAAGCGTACTCCAGGTTTTGCAGCTGTTTGTCGATGATCGCTTCGAAGAGGCTGGTGAACACCGAGCCGGTCAGGGCCGCGCCAGACACTTGCGCCTGTTCGAAACCGATGAACCGCGCGCGTTCTTCCAGGCTCAGGAGGTCATACAGCTCATCGTCGTGCCCGGCCGACGTGGACTTTTCCTGCAAGGTGTTTTTCAGGTCCTGATAGTCCTTGAGCACCTGCAAGCCTTGCGCAGGGGTATAGAGAAACGCGTTGGCACTGTCCTGGCTGATCATCAGCGAACCGGCGAGTTCGACGTGGTTGGCCGGGTATTCCCAGAGGCGCACCGTTTCGAGTGTGAGTGCCGAAGCCGTTCCGGCAGTGCCGTCGATCAGCGGTTGCAGGGCACGGGCCTGTTCGGCGGTAATGATCTGCGCTTCGCGCTTGAGCAGCAGTTGCGCCCGTGCCTTTTCGCGCAGGGCCCGGCTGAAGAATGCCCGCCGGGTGGCGCCGTCGAAGCTCACGTCATTCCAGAAGCGCTGCAGGTGCGCAGCCAAATGGCGGGTCAGGTTGTCGGCGGTGCCAGTGATCAGGGATTCCCATTGCTGCTGGTCGGTGGTCAGGGGTTTTCTTTGCGGATGGTAGAACTCAGGGCGCTGCCCGATCGGCCAGCGCCGATGGCGGTAATACGAGAGCAGCGCCTCGCTCAACGACCGGGAGCCGATCCAGCGCCGGGTGGGGACATGGCGCGGGGTGGCTTCAGCGTAGAAATCGACCCGGGTGCGACGCTGGTCCAGGCCGGGGAATGCCGCTTTCAACGCTTCATCGAGTACCGTATCGAGCATCGTGGCCAGGCTCGGCAGTTGTTGCAGTTCGTCGAGCAGCGCCTGGTCGTTGCTGTGCTGGTGGCTCGTGACAAGGGCCTGTTGGTCGCTGAAAACGTCCCCGTCGATGGTCTCGAAACCGACCTTGATCTCATTGGACGCCGCCAGCGTCTTGCGCGCGGACAAGCTCATGAAGGCCAGCAGGTCATCGTCTTCACCGGCGCTGTCGAGCTGGCGCTTGAGGTGCTCGGTCAGGCGGGTGCGGCTGTCGAACTTGCGGATACCGCCGTAGGGGGTGTAGAGAATTTCGCCCTTCTCGTCGGGCGTCGAACTCAACACGAAGCAGCCCGCGAGGGGGAGCGACAGGGTGCCGGTGCTGACCCGGATGCGCTCGGCGAGCATCGGGGGCGTCTGCTGGCTGCGCAGCGTGTGACTGGCCAGCTTCAGGTGGCTGAACCACTGGAAGTCCTTGCGCGTCAGTCCGTGGATTTTGCCCAGGTCAGTCCAGTGGCCGGGCGATTGCAAGGCTTGGGGAAAGAGCAGGGGGGTGGCAGGTGTAGGCATGGTCGAGTCTCGTGCAGGGCGCCGCTGGGTGCGCCGTTGAGGTGAGCCTCGAGACTAAAAGCTGCCGCCGCCGCGCAGGCGGTAGATAGTTAACGCACCGTCGATGGCTGGCGCTGTGCGCCGGTTGCGGGCAGAGGTTGACAGGCTGCCGGTCTCGCGTGGTAAATCAGCGGGTCTTCACACGCTGTTGCCCCCTCCAATAATCAGTCTGGAGCTTCAGATGTCTGCGCCACACGATCAAGTGTCTACTGCTGTCTCGCACAACCTGGGCCTCGACGAGCTGACGGGGTTGCTTGAGAAGATCTTTCTGCGCCATGGCACCTCGCCGGAGGTCGCCCGGGTGCTGGCGCAAAACTGTGCCGGCGCCGAGCGCGACGGTGCGCACAGCCATGGTGTTTTCCGCATCCCCGGTTACGTGTCGACCCTCAAGAGCGGCTGGGTCAACGGCCAGGCCGTACCGGTGGTCGAGGACGTGGCATCCGGGTTCGTCCGTGTCGATGCCGGCAACGGTTTCGCCCAGCCAGCCCTGGCGGCCGCGCGCGGCTTGCTGGTGGAAAAGGCCCGCAGTGCCGGTATCGCGGTACTGGCGATTCGTAATTCACACCATTTCGCGGCGTTGTGGCCGGACGTCGAACCGTTCGCCTATGAAGGGCTGGTGGCGTTGAGCGTGGTCAACAGCATGACCTGCGTGGTGCCGCACGGCGCCGATCGTCCGCTGTTCGGCACCAACCCGATTGCCTTCGCCGCGCCACGGGCCGACGGCGACCCGATCGTCTTCGACCTGGCGACCAGCGCCATCGCCCATGGCGATGTGCAGATCGCCGCGCGCAAGGGCGAACGCCTGCCGGCGGGCATGGGGGTGGACGGCCTCGGCCAGCCGACTCAGGACCCGAAGGCGATCCTCGAGGGCGGCGCGTTGCTGCCGTTTGGCGGGCACAAAGGCTCGGCGCTGTCGATGATGGTGGAGTTGCTGGCGGCGGCGTTGACCGGCGGCCATTTTTCTTTCGAGTTCGACTGGTCTAACCACCCTGGTGCCAGGACGCCATGGACCGGACAACTGTTGATCGTGATCGACCCGAGCAAGGCGGCAGGGCAGAGCTTCGCCGAGCGCAGCCAGGAACTGGTGCGGCAGATGCATGGTGTGGGGCTCAAGCGATTGCCGGGCGATCGTCGGCATCACCAGCGGGCGAAATCCGTGGCACAGGGGATTGCGCTGGATGAAGCGACGTTAGCGAATTTGCGTGAATTGGCGGGCGACTGACAGGCTGCAAATCCGCTGACTGGGGGCACTCCCCGTGGAACCGAGCGGGCTCGTTCCACGGAGAGGTTCGTCTTACTTGCGGCCCAGCAGCAGACCCACCACCAGCCCGAACCCGGCGGAAATCGCCACGGTCTGCCATGGATGGCCACCAATGTAGGTCTCGGTGGCTTCGACCGCGGGCAAGGTGCGGTCGCGAACGCTGGTCACCGAGTCGCGTGCCTGCTGCAGTTTCTGGGCAATCTGCCCGCGCAGCGTGTCGGCTTCTTCACCGACCAGCGAAGCGCTGCTCTTGAGCAATTTTTCCGATTCTTCGATCAACGCCTGAAGCTCGCTGAAGGCCTGATCCTTGATTTGATCTTCGGCAGCTTGTGCGACGGTTTTCCGGGCCATTGGGTTACTCCTTGAGGATGAATGGGCAGTGAACAATGGAGTCTGTGGTGACGGTAAAAGTTGCAGCGATTTTGCGTACGGGCTCGATCCAGAAGAAATCCAGCGCGGGGGATTTCTTCCTACAGTGTAAGATGACGGCTATTTACGCAGCAGGTAATTCCCATGAGCTTCAATCTGGCCAATAAACCCCTTGCCGAACGTGCGGCGCTGGAAGACGAGAAGTCGCGCCTGTTCGAACTCTGGCAGAACAACCTCGGCAAAGCCAAGGGCGAGGCGGCACGGCTGTTCGGCGAACGGGCCAAGCGTAAAGGCAAATGGGCCGAGTGGGTTCGGGCCGAACTCGACGGCATGTCGCCCCCGGAATACGCCAACATGGTGCGCAGTGAAGTCAACCGTTTGATGGCGGCCAGCAAGTAAGGCCGGGCCTCAGGCGAAACAGGCGACAATCGCCTCGCGGACCTTTAACACCACCGGATCCAGCTGTGTGCTGGTGCGCCAGCCCAGTTCGACCGGATAGCGCGGCAGCGCCAAAGGGCAGGGCAGCAAGGCCAGGCCGCTCAACGCCGCGATGCTGCGGGCGGCATGCGCCGGAATGGTCGCCACCGCCTGGCTGCCCTTGAGCAAGTGCGGCAGCGCCGCGAAATGCGTGGTCGAAGCGCAAACGCGCCGGCTCAGGCCCAACGCCGCCAGGCCCTCATCGGTGATCCCGATAAAACCGCCCGAGGACACCAGAATGTGCTCGCGCGCGACAAACTCCTCCAGGCTCAGTTGCTGTTGCCCTTCGTCCAGGCTGATCGGATCGACCAGGCACTGGTAATCGCCTTCGCCCAGTACCTGCCGGCTGAGCAGGCGTTCGGCAAATCCGCCGGCGGTGATCGCCAGGTCGATGCTGCGCTCCATCAGCGCCTGAGCGACGATCTGGCTGTGGGTCTGGCGAAAGATCAGGCGCAACTTCGGCGCGCAGCGGGCAATTTCTTCGATCAGGCGACGGCCGTAGGCAATTTCGAAATCATCCGACAACCCGACCGTCACCGAACGGCCGTCGTATTGATGCGCCGCCGGATCGACCATCGCCAGGCTCTGCCGACATTTGTTCAAGGCTTCGCTGACCACCGGTTTCAATTGGTTGGCCTGGAGCGTGGGCGCCAGCCCGCGGCCCGTGCGCACGAACAGCTGATCACCATACACCTCGCGCAACCGGCGCAAGGCCGCGCTGACGGCTGACTGCGTCACGCCCAGGCGCAGGGCCGCACGGCTGGCGCTGGATTCTTCATGCAAGGCTTCGAAGACTTTGAGCAAGTTGAGGTCGAGTGTTGCGATATTCATTTGATTCATATCATTCAGCAGTGAGGCGGGCTTTATTCATGATCCCGTGGCGCCGGAGAATGAGCAACACCTGAAGTGAATGGAGAGATCGCAATGCCCAAATCAATCGTTGCTGCGCTGCAGATCGGCGCTTTGCCCGGCGGCAAGGCGCAAACCCTGGAACAGATTCTCTCGTATGAAAGCGCCATCGTTGAATCGGGCGCCGCGCTGGTGGTCATGCCCGAAGCGCTGTTGGGCGGCTACCCGAAAGGCGAGGGGTTTGGCACTCAACTGGGTTATCGACTGCCCGAAGGTCGTGAAGCCTTCGCCCGCTATTTTGCCAACGCCATCGATGTGCCCGGCGCGGAAACCGACGCGCTGGCCGGGCTCGCGACGCGGACCGGGGCGAACCTGGTGATCGGTGTGATCGAACGTGCCGGCAGCACCCTGTATTGCACCGCGTTGTATTTCGATCCGCAGGCCGGGTTGGTGGCCAAGCATCGCAAATTGATGCCGACCGGTACGGAACGCTTGATCTGGGGCAAGGGCGATGGTTCGACCCTGCCGGTGATCGACAGCCAGGTCGGACGCCTCGGCGCGGTGGTGTGTTGGGAAAACATGATGCCGCTGCTGCGCACCGCGATGTACGCCAAGGGGATCGAGGTGTGGTGCGCGCCAACGGTGGACGAGCGCGACATGTGGCAGGTCAGCATGCGCCATATTGCCCATGAGGGCCGGTGTTTCGTGGTCAGTGCCTGCCAGGTTCAGGACTCCCCGCAAGCGCTGGGGGTGGAAATCGCCAACTGGCCGGCGGACCGCCCGTTGATAGCCGGCGGCAGCGTGATCGTCGGACCGATGGGCGACGTCCTCGCCGGACCGCTGCGGGGCGGCGCTGGATTGATCAGCGCTGAAATCGACACCGACGAGTTGGTCCGCGCGCGGTATGACTACGACGTAGTGGGCCACTATGCGCGGCCGGACGTGTTCGAGTTGACGGTGGATGAGCGGGCCAGGCCAGGGGTCAAGTTCACCGGTTGAACCTGTTGTCCTTAGTCGACACATCACTCTCTGTGGGAGCGAGCCTGCTCGCGATAGCGGACGTTCAGGAACATTGGGTCGCCTGATCTGCCGCCTCGCGAGCAGGCCCACCCCCACAGGGGCCTCAACGGTGTGAGTGGCTCAACCCTGCGCCAGCCACTCCTGCCGAGTGATTTCCCAGATTTCCTTGGGTAACCGACCGCTGACGAAATCGTCTTCCCCGGTGCGGATCAGGCGCATGCCGGTACGCTCCGAGAGCTTGCGCGAGCCGGTGTTGGCCGCCGCTTTGGGCACACGCAGAACGGAGCGGCCCAGGGTTTCGAACCAGTATCGGGTCACGGCGGCACAGGCTTCGGTCATCAATCCCCGGCCTTGCCAGGCCGGGCCCAGCCAGAAGCCCCGGTTGTTGTCCTGTTCATTCATCAGGCTGACATTGCCAATCAATTGCGCTGGCGCGGATTTCAAGCGGATCGACCAGTGCCATTCCTCGCCGCGGGCAATCGCCGGCAGGGCGATGTCACGCAGGTAGGTCAGGGCGCCGTCCGGGGGATAGGGCCAGGGGACCAGTGCGTTCAAGTACTGCACCACTTCCCAGTGCGCAAACTGTTGCTGAATGCCATCGGCATCGGCCAACTCCAGCGGGCGCAGGATCAGGCGTTCGGTGTAGAGCGTGGGCAGGGCGTCCATGCGCGGTGTGGCTCCTTGGCGGATGTGGTTACCAGGTGCCCGCCGTCGACCCCGGCAGGCTGAGCTTGCCACTATCGGTGAAACGCTTGGTGCCGAACAAGCCTCCCGCCAGTTTGCCGCGCAAGACGTAAGGCAGGTTGTTCAGGGTTTGGGTCTGGCTCAGGCCCAGGGTCTGACGCAGCACCGAGAACGCCGAAACGCTGACCGGCACGCTCAGCACCGTCTCGGAAAAGCGCGCAATCGAGCCGGACTGATCGCTGACACCGGAGGCCAGGGGCTGGCCGTTGACGGACAGGTCCAGGGCCACGCCGTTGTAGTCGATGGCAGTGTCGTTGGGGTTCTGCACGCGGATTTTCACGGCAAAACGCACTTCCATGTCCTGGCTGGGCAGCGGGTCGAAGCCCACCACGTTGATGTTCAACGGGTCGCGATCGGGCAGCAGCGCGCAGGCGCTGAGGGACAGCAGAAGAAGGGAAAGGACAATGGCGTGAATGCGGCGCATGGCAAGCTCTCTTGAAGAAAAGGCCGAACCACCGGGGCTCGGCCTAGAGCTTGCCTAGCGGTTCAACTGTGCGACAACCTCTGGCGGAGCGGGTTCACCCTTGGCCGGGACATCCGGGTTTTCCATGACCTGGAGAATCGAGGCTTCCGGGTCGAAATCGTCTTCTTCCAGCTCGATGAACTCCTCGGGCAGGAAGATATTCAGCACGATAGCGCACAACGCACCGACGGTGATCGGCGATTCGAAGATGTTGTGCAACGCCTTGGGCAGTTCGCGCAGCACCTCCGGCACGGCCGCTACACCCAGGCCCATGCCGATGGAAATGGCCACGATCAGCATGTTGCGCCGGTGCAGGCCGGCTTCGGCGAGGATCTTCACACCGGCCACCGCCACCGTGCCGAACATCACCAGTTCAGCACCGCCGAGCACCGGTTTGGGCATCAGTTGCAGCACCGCGCCGATCATCGGGAACAGCCCCAGCAGCACCAGCAGGCCGGCGATGAAAAACGCCACGTAGCGGCTGGCGACGCCGGTCAGCTGGATCACGCCGTTGTTCTGCGCGAAGGTGACCATCGGCATGCTGTTGAACACCGCAGCCATGGCCGAGTTGAGCCCGTCGGCCAGCAGGCCGGACTTGATCCGGCGGATGTACACCGGGCCTTTGACCGGCTGCCGGGAAATCATCGAGTTGGCCGTCAGGTCACCGGCGGCTTCCAGCGGTGACACCAGGAAAATCACGGCCACCGGCACGAACGCCACCCAGTCGAAGTTGAACCCGTACTTGAACGGCACCGGCACGCTCATCAGTGGCACCTCGGGCAGGCTGGCGAAATCCACGCGGCCCATGAGCCAGGCGACGAAGTAGCCGAGGGTGAGGGCGATGACGATGGCGCCGAGGCGCAGGAACGGCACATCCACCCGGTTCAAAACCACGATGGTGCCCAGCACCAGGGCCGCCAGCCCCAGATGGCTGGCTGCGCCCAGGTCGGTTGCGCCGAAGCCGCCGGCGATGTCGGTCATGGCGACCTTGATCAGCGACAACCCCATCAGGGTGATGATCGTCCCGGTCACCACCGGCGTGATCAGCATCCGCAGCTTGCCGATGAACTGGCTCAACGCGACCTCGATGAATGCCGCGAAAAAGCACACGCCGAAGATCGTCGAGAGAATTTCATCCGTGCCGCCACCCCGGGCCTTGACCATGAAACCGGCGCTGAGGATGACGCTGATAAAGGAAAAACTGGTGCCTTGCAGGCACAGCAGCCCCGAGCCGATGGGGCCGATCCGCCGCGCCTGGACGAAGGTTCCCAGCCCGGACACGAACAGCGCCATGCTGATCAGGTAGGGAATTTCGCTTTGCAGGCCAAGGGCACTGCCCATGATCAGGGTCGGGGTGATGATCCCGACGAAACTGGCCAGGACATGTTGCAGCGCAGCGAACACCGTGGCGGTCAGGTGCGGGCGGTCGTCGAGGCCGTAGAGCAGGTCGCTGTGGCGCGGAGCGGGGGCTTTTTCAGAGGCGATCATGGTGGTTTGCGTGCCGAAAGGTGGCCGGGTCGGAAAAGGGAGGCGAAGGATGCCAGAAAACCCGTGTGACACAAACCTGTGGGAGCGAGCCGGCTCGCTCCCACGTAGGGTAGCGGGTCAGGCCACTGGAATGATCGGCAGGTCCAGGGTCTCAGTCCCGGAGTAGCGTGGCTGCGATCCGACGATGGTGCCATGGGGCACTCCCGCTTCCACGGCGCTGACCGAATCCAGTCGCGACAACTGCTCGGCACTCAACCGCAGGTTCAACGCCCCCAGCGTCCCGTCCAGTTGTTCACGGGAACGAGAGCCCAGGATCGGGATCAGCGCTGTCGTCGAGCGCCGGGCTTTTTCCAGGAGCCAGGCGATGGCCACGTGGGTCGGGCTGGCGTCCGATTCTTTGGCGACCGCGAGCAGGGTGTCGAGCAGGGCGGTCTCCCGGGCGCTTTTTTCGGCGTGAACCAGCATGCCGAGTTTACTCGCGCGGTTGTCGCCGTCGTTTTGGCGATATTTGCCCGTGAGGAAGCCGCCACCCAGCGGCGACCACAGCGTGGCGGCCAGCCCCAGGGCTTCGGCCATCGGCAGCATTTCCCGATCGGCGCTGCGCTCCACCAGGCTGTACTCGACCTGAATCGCGGCAATCGGCGCAAAGCCACGCAGTTCGGCCAGTACGTCGGCGCGGGCGATGCGCCACGCCGGGAAGTTCGACAGCCCGGCGTAATGAATCTTGCCGGCGCGCACCAGGTCGTCAAAACCCCGGAGGATTTCTTCCATCGGTGTCACGCCGTCGCTCATGTGGGCCCAGAACAGGTCGATGTGATCGGTCTTGAGCCGTTTCAGGCTTTCCTCCACGGCACGCACCATGTTCTTGCGACTGTTGCCGGTGTGGGAAATGCTCGCTGCCGGCGTGGTCCCGAGGCTGTATTTCGTGGCGACGACCAGGCGATCGCGCTCCGGGCCGATGAGTTCGCCCAGCATGGCTTCCGACTGTCCGCCCTGATAACCGTTGGCGGTGTCGATGAAGTTGCCCCCGGCTTCCAGGTAGCCTTCGAAGATGCGCCGGGCTTCATCACGCTCGGCGCCATGGCCCCAGCCGGTACCGAAGTTGCCGGCGCCCAGCGCCAGTTCCGAGACACGCAGGCCGGTTTTGCGGCCGAATACTTTGTAATGCATGGGGAAGACTCCTGGAAGAAAAGACGCGGTGCGTTATAAATTTCACTCGACATGTATTAATATGATGTTTGTAATTTATTAGGTCAAGGTGCTTTGGGCTCCGAATCAGGGGCTGGATATTTTCCCTGTCGTCGTGGTGCGGCGATGGCATACTGCCGCGCATGAATGCCGACTCTCCCTTAAGCGCCTGGCAACACGCCATCGAACAGAAGGGCTTCGTCCAGGACGAAGCCCAGGAACACGCTGTCTGGGCCCTGCAAAAGTGTTACGAAGCGCTGCACGCAGGCGGCCCTTCGCCGGTGCAGGGCGTGTACCTGTGGGGGCCGGTCGGGCGTGGCAAGACCTGGTTGATGGATCAGTTCCATCAAGGCCTGCACGTCCCGGCCAGGCGCCAGCATTTCCATCACTTCATGGGCTGGGTGCATCAGCGTTCGTTTCAGCTGACAGGCACCGCCGACCCGCTCAAAGCGCTGGCCCGGGAATTGAGCGAAGCCGTGCGCGTGCTGTGTTTCGATGAATTGTTCGTCAATGACATTGGCGACGCGATCATCCTCGGGCGCTTGTTCCAGGAAATGTTCGACCAGGGTGTGGTGGTGGTCTGCACCTCCAACCAGCCGCCCGATCTGTTGTATGCCGATGGCTTCAACCGGGAGCGCTTCATGCCGGCCATCGAGGCGATCAAGCGGCACATGCAGGTGATTGCGGTGGATGGCGGCGAAGATCATCGCCTGCATCCCGGCACCGGTTTGCAGCGCTATTGGGTCGCCGAGCCCGGACAGCCCGGCGCGCTGGCCGAGGTGTTCAAGACCCTGACCGCCGGCCAGTCGGTGTCCCGCGAGCCGATCAAGGTCGGCTACCGTTCACTGGACGTGGTGCAGGCCAGCGACAGCGTGCTCTGGAGCCGTTACGCCGATCTGTGCGAACAGCCTCTGGCGGCCATGGATTTCATGGCGCTGTGCGACACCTACAAGGCTATTCTGTTGAGTGATGTGCCCAACCTCAGCGCGCAAAAGCGCGAAGGGCGCATTGCCCGCGGCACGGAAGACGGTGCCGAACGGGTGGCGGCGGGTGATCGCGAATTGCCCCAGCTGTCGGTGCATGACGACGGTGTCCGGCGCTTCATCGCGCTGGTGGACGAATGCTACGACCGCAAAGTGCCGTTGTACCTCGAAGCGCAGGTGCCAATGGAATCGCTCTACACCGAAGGTTATCTGGAGTTTCCTTTCCGCCGCACCCTTAGCCGACTACAGGAAATGCAGCTGCAACGTTTCGCCGACGCTTGAACTCAGGGAGCGCGACATGAATCAGCCCTTGTCCCATCACTTACTGACCATGGCGTATCAGAACGCCTGGGCCAATCATCGGCTGGCCAAGGCCTGGCGCCAGTTGAGCCCTGACGATCTGGCGGCACCGCGGGTGAGTTTCTTCCCCAGCCTGCGCGCGACGCTCAACCATATCCTGACCGTTGACTGGTTTTATGTGGATGCGCTGGAGCGAGAGTTGCGCGCGGACGTGCCCCATCCGGACTGCCTGGTGTTTTTCACCGTCGACGAACCCTGTACCGACGCCACAGACCTTGCGCGCGAACAGGTCCAGGTGGATCGCCGGCTGATCGCCTATTGCGAGCAACTGCGTGATGCTGACCTGGGCAGGATCGTGACCATCGCCCGCGAAACCCCGCAACACGACAGTCGCTTGCGCCTGCTGTCGCACCTGTTCGAACATCAGATTCACCATCGCGGCCAGGTGCACGCGATGCTCAGTGGAACCTCGATCGCGCCGCCACAACTGGACGAGTTTTTCTGTGCCGGCGAGTCAGGCCTGCGTGCGGCGGATTTTGCCGAACTGGGATGGACCGAAGCGTTGATCTGGGGGCATTGACCTGCGCGTCGCTTGCTTTTTTGATGGGGGCGCGAGACCGGCTGCCGGCAATCGACGGCAGTGGTGGTGCAGGCTTGCTTTTCGAGCGCGGTGCTCTCAGGCTCATCGCGAGCAGGCTCGCTCCCACAGTTGAGGATGGAAATGCAATCCGACCCGGCGCACGGCCGGTTGCTGTTCTGGACCGCCGTAGGTCGGTGGGAGCGGCGCCGGCAAGCGGGGCGCGCTCCCACGTCAAGGCGGTTTGCATCAGGGTTTGTAGCGCTCGGTCACCTGCGCGGTTTGATCGTCTGGAACCTTGAGCTCGGTGGTTTGCCGGGTGTGTTGGGCCTGTTGGCCGGCCCTCAGGCTTTCGTAGTAGTAGCGCATGCGTTCAGCGCCGCCTTCGGCCGATGCGCCGACCGAAACGAAGGTCATCAGGCCGGCCATGATCACGGGTGTGCGTTTCATGGTGCGTCTCCCATAACGGATAACGGGTGCCTTCCATCCATGAAGCCATGTCGAAAGGCAATTGTCCGCCCGACTTCGTTAAACGGGAATTAACGGCACCCATGTTCGGACATTCGGCGCGGCAGACGCAGAAAAAAGGGGCCGGAACCGGCCCCTGACAGGATTACTTCACCACCACTTCCGCCGGGTCCGGCTTCACCTTGGGCTTGATCAGGCTGAAGTCGATCAATGCCTTCTGCTCGCGTGCATAAGGGTCGCCGATCATCAAGGGGCGTGCCTTGAAGTCGGCACTGACCAGGCTCTTGCTGCGGTCCAGGCCATCGAAACTCAGCCCCGCCAGATCGGCCCAGGTATGAATCAGGTGCGAGCTGCTGTAGGGACGGTCCAGGTCGTCGACGAAGTTCCAGTCGTGGCTTTCACGCCATTTCGGTGAGGCCCAGGCGATGAACGGGATGGTGTACATCGGCGCCGTCGGCTTGGCTTCGTTGCGTCCCAGGGTGTTGTGACCCGCCGAGTCGAAAACATCCTCGCCATGGTCGGAAAGGTACAGCAGGAAGCCGTTCGGGTCGGACTTGGCGTAATCCTTGATCAGGCTCGAGACCACGAAGTCGTTGTACAGCACCGCGTTGTCGTAGCTGTTGTAGGTCGGCAACTGATCGTCACGTACGCCGGCCGGTACGCCGTTGCGGTCCTGGAACTTGTCGAAGTTCGACGGATAGCGGTACTGGTAGCTCATGTGCGTGCCCAGCAGGTGCACGACGATCAGCTTGCGTGGCGCCGCATCGGCCAGGGCCTTGTTGAACGGCTCGATCACATCGCCATCGTACTGGGCGGCATTCTGGTTGCGGTTGTTGTTCAGGTACACCTGTTCGTCGGCCTGTTCGGAGAAGGTCGTGAGCATGGTGTTGCGCTTGGTCATGGTCTGCTGGTTGGTGATCCAGAAGGTTTTGTAGCCGGCCTGTTTCATCATGCGCACCAGCGACGGGGTCGACAGGTACAGGTCGGGGTTTTCCTCGTCGGCGAAGGTCAGCACCTGCTGCAACGCCTCGATCGTGTAGGGGCGCGGGGTAATGACGTTATCGAAGACCGCCAGTTGGTCCTTGAGCTTGTCCAGTTCCGGCGTGGTTTGGCGCGGGTAGCCGTAGAGGCTCATGCGCTGGCGGTTGGTGGATTCACCGATCACCAGCACCAGGGTGGCCGGCTGGTTGGCCGTTGAGTCCTTCAGGTTGCGCAAAGGGGGAACCTGGCTGGCGCTGGTAAGCATGTCCTGCATGCCGGCCAGGGTATCGAGATAGCGGTGATAGGCCACGGCCATCTGCCACGGCACAGCGGGTTCGATGCGGGTTTCGAATTTTTCGAAGCCGTCGGCCAGGCTGCCGGTGCGCAGAGTTTGCTTGATCAAGGGATAACCGACCACGGCGACCACGATGGCCGTCGCCGCCACCAGTGCGCGACCGCGTGGCAGGTACACCGGGCGCAACCGGGTCCAGAGGAAGTAGGCGAACAGCGTATGGGCCAGGAACGCCGGCACCATCCACCAGGCGAAATACTGGGTCATGTACTCGCCGGCTTCAGCGACGTTCGACTCGAACATGATGAAGATGACGCTTTGGGAAAATTCCTGCTGATAGATGAAGAAGTAGCCGAGGCTGGCCATGGAGCAGGCCCACAGCACCACGCCGATCACCGCCGCCATGACCCGGGTCTGTTTCGGGAACAGCAGCATTGGCGCCAGCCAGACGGCGCTCATCACGAAGGCTTGGCGAAACCCGGTGAAGCCCGAGGTGCCGGTCAACTGGATCAGCAGTTGAGTGATGCCCGAGAAATACCAGAAGAACAGGAACAGCCAGAGAAACCCTGGCCAATCGAATCCTTTCTCAGTCGAACTGCTGCGTTGAAACAAAGCCATTGCGTGCTCCAGCCGAAATCACGTTCCACCGCCGGGACCGCAAAGTCGCCGACGAACGGGTGCCGCTCGGATACCGGGCGACCCTAAAGGGGCGGAGTATCGACAAGCGCTTGTGAAAGTTTCGTGAGCTTTGCGTGGGTGAATCGTGATGGCGTTCGGAAACAGCGCCGGGGCTGTTTCCGAGTCAGGCGGGGATCAGGCGTGGGGAGCGCGCAGGGTGACCGGCTTCGGAGCCTGGAGACCTTGCGTCAGCAGGCGCAATTGTTCAACTTCCTGCTTCAACTGGTCGCGTTCGTCTTTCAACTGGCGCAATTCATCGCGGCGGATCGTGACGTAAAGGGTTTGTGCTGGCCGTGCTGCTTGTACTGTGCCCATTGCTCACCTCGCAAATGGCTGCCTCAACTGTAAAACTGCCCCGACATCGGGTACAGATCTACTATCGGCGCCAATTTTGATTTCTTTTGCCCGGGAAGGGAACTTTTTTATTTTTCACGGTCGTTGTGTCTTTGCAACGATTCCCGACGTTATCCATCGGGATCGGGCACAATGCCCGGAAACTTCATGCCGACGCTCTGGACTAACCCCCATTAGTCGCGTTGGGCTATAACCATTGACACACTTTATTTGTAGTAGGGAGCATCAGCACATGCAACTCGGGATTATTGGACTGGGCCGCATGGGCGGCAATATCGCGCGGCGCCTGATGCTCAACGGGCACACCACCGTTGTTTACGATCGCAATACCGCCTTTGTCGATACGCTCGCCGCCGAAGGCGCCAGCGGCGTGGCCGACCTGCCGGCCCTGGTTGCCGGTCTGTCCAAGCCACGAGCGATCTGGGTCATGCTGCCAGCAGGCGCACCGACCGAAGACACCATCGACACCCTGAGCACCTTGCTCGAACCGGGCGATACCATCATCGACGGCGGCAACACCTTCTATAAGGATGACATCCGTCGTGCCAAGACGCTGTCGGAAAAAGGCCTGCACTACATCGACGTAGGCACTTCGGGCGGTGTCTGGGGCCTGGAGCGCGGCTATTGCATGATGATCGGTGGCGACGCCGAGACCGTGCTGCGCCTTGACCCGCTGTTCGCCAGCCTGGCGCCGGGCATGGGCGATATTCCTCGCACCCGGGACCGCAAATCCGAAGACGACCGTGCCGAGCGCGGCTACATCCACGCCGGCCCTGCGGGCGCCGGGCACTTCGTCAAGATGATCCACAACGGCATCGAGTACGGCATGATGCAGGCCTTCGCCGAAGGCTTCGACATTCTCAAGACCAAGTCCAGCACCCAACTGCCGGAAGACCAGCGCTTCGACCTGAACGTCGGCGACATCGCCGAAGTCTGGCGCCGTGGCAGCGTGGTCTCGTCGTGGTTGCTCGACCTGACCGCCGATGCCCTGGCGGCCGATCCGCAGCTGGATAATTTCTCCGGCTCCGTGGCGGACAGCGGCGAAGGTCAATGGACCATCGAGGCGGCCATGGAACAGGCGGTGCCGGTGCCGGTGCTGTCGAACTCGCTGTTTGCCCGCTATCGTTCGCGCGGGCAGGGCACCTTCGGTGACAAGATCCTCTCGGCCCAGCGCTTCGGCTTCGGTGGTCACGTGGAGACGGCGAAAAAATGACCCGACTGATCCGCAACAAATCCAAGGCAGAACCTGCACCACCGACCACGCTGTTCCTGTTCGGTGCCCACGGTGACCTGGTCAAGCGCCTGCTGATGCCGGCGCTGTACAACCTGAGTCGCGACGGCCTGCTGGGGGATGGGTTGCGGATCGTCGGCGTTGACCACAACGCCATCACCGATGAGGCCTTTGCGCAAAAGCTCGAGGATTTCATTCGCGCCGAAGTGGCCAGCAAGGTCGGCAAGGGCGACCAGGCCCTCGATCCGCAACTGTGGGCCCAACTGGCCAAGGGCATCAGCTATGTCCAGGGCGACTTCCTGGACGACAGCACCTATCAGGCGCTGGCGGAGAAAATCGCCGCCAGCGGCACCGGCAATGCGGTGTTTTACCTGGCCACCGCGCCGCGCTTCTTCAGCGAAGTGGTGCGCCGCCTCGGCGCTGCCGGTTTGCTGCAGGAAACCCCGGAAGCCTTCAGGCGGGTGGTGATCGAAAAACCGTTCGGTTCCGACCTGCGCACCGCCGAAGCGTTGAATGCCTGCCTGCTCAAGGTGATGACGGAAAACCAGATCTACCGGATCGACCATTACCTGGGCAAGGAGACCGTGCAGAACATTCTGATCAGCCGGTTCTCCAACAGCCTGTTCGAAGCGTTCTGGAACAATCATTACATCGACCACGTGCAGATCACCGCCGCCGAAACCGTCGGCGTGGAGACCCGTGGCAGTTTTTACGAGCACACGGGCGCGTTGCGGGACATGGTGCCCAATCACCTGTTCCAGTTGCTGGCCATGGTGGCCATGGAGCCGCCGGCAGCCTTTGGCGCCGATGCGGTTCGGGGCGAGAAAGCCAAGGTGGTGGGGGCCATTCGTCCCTGGTCCACCGAAGAGGCGCGGGCCAACTCGGTGCGCGGCCAATATGTCGCTGGCGAGGTCGAGGGCAAGTCGTTGCCGGGTTATCGCCAGGAAAACAACGTCGCGCCCGACAGCACCACCGAAACCTACGTGGCCCTCAAGGTCATGATCGACAACTGGCGCTGGGTCGGCGTACCGTTCTACCTGCGCACCGGCAAACGCATGAGCGTGCGCGACACCGAGATCGTCATCTGCTTCAAACCGGCGCCCTACGCGCAGTTCCGCGACACCGAGGTCGATGAGCTGCAGCCGACCTATCTGCGGATCCAGATTCAGCCGAATGAGGGCATGTGGTTCGACCTGCTGGCCAAACGCCCTGGACCGGCGTTGAAAATGGCCAATATCGAACTGGGTTTTGCCTACAAGGATTTCTTCGAAATGCAGCCGTCCACCGGCTACGAAACCCTGATCTACGATTGCCTGACGGGCGATCAGACGCTGTTCCAGCGCGCCGACAACATTGAAAACGGCTGGCGCGCGGTGCAGCCATTCCTCGATGCCTGGCAACAGGACGCGAGTGTGCAGAGCTACGCTGCCGGCGAAGACGGGCCGAGCGCCGCCGAAGACCTGCTGACCCGCGATGGCCGCGTCTGGCATGGCCTCGGATGAGTGACGCCACGCCACGACCCATCCGGTTTCTGCTCAGTGACATGGACGGTACGTTGTTGCTGCCCGACCACAGTCTCAGCCAAAAGACCCTCGACGCCGTGCGTTCGTTGCGCGAGGCGGGCGTCCTGTTCAGCCTGGCGACCGGGCGTCCCCCCAAGGCCATGTTGCAGCAAATCGAAGCCCTGGGCGTCGATTTGCCGACGGCGGCGTTCAATGGCGGCACGATCGTGCATCCCGATGGCAGCCTGCTGGTCGCGCATTACCTGCCCGCCACGGTGGCGTTGACCACGCTGACGCAGTTCGCCGACCTGGCGGACATCGAGGTCTGGGTGTTCAGCGGTGGCGACTGGCTGGTCAAGGACCCGAAGGGGCCAATGGTGCCTCGGGAACAGCACGGTCTGGGGTATCCGCCAGTGGTGGTGGACAGTTTCGAGCCGTACCTGCAGCGCATCGACAAGATCGTCGCGGCGAGCAACAACACGCAGCTGTTGATCGAACTGGAGGCGCAATTGCTGCCGAAGGTCGAGGGTCAGGCGCAGGTGTCGCGCTCGCAACCGGTGTACCTGGACGTGACCGCGATGCAAGCCAACAAAGGCGAGGCGCTGGAAACGCTGGCCACGTTCCTCGGCGTCGCGCTGGCACAGACGGCGGCCATGGGCGATGGCGGCAACGACCCGGCGATGTTTCAGCGTGCCGGGCTGTCGATTGCCATGGGGCAGGCGGAGGAGGCGGTCAAGCGCCAGGCCGACGTGGTCACCGGCGCCAATACCGAAGAGGGCGCGGCGCAGGCGATCGAGCGGTACATCCTGCCCCGATAAACACGCAAACAAAAGGTGGGAGCGAGCAGGCTCGCTCCCACCTTTTTCTTCGGGCCTACAACCAGTAACTCACCGCATACCACCCCAGTCCTCCCATCACCACGGTGTAGGGCAACGCCATCCACACCATGCGCCCATAGGACAGGCGAATCAGCGGTGCAATCGCCGACGTCAGCAGGAAGAGAAACGCCGCCTGGCCGTTGGGGGTCGCCACGCTCGGCAGATTGGTGCCGGTGTTGATGGCAATCGCCAGGGTGTCGAAATGCTCGCGGCTGATGTGACCGGACAGGAATGCCTGTTTGACTTCCGTGATGTAGATGGTGGCGACGAACACGTTGTCACTGATGGCTGACAGCAAACCGTTGGCGATAAACAGCATGCCCGGTTGCTGATCCGTCGGCAGAGCCAGCACCCACTGGATCAGCGGCCTGAACAACTGCTGATCGTGAATCACCGCCACCACGGCAAAGAACACCACCAGCAACGCGGTGAACGGCATGGCGTCCTTGAAGGCGTTACCGAGGCGGTGCTCATCGGTGATGCCCGTGAAGGCGGTGATCAGCACGATCACCATCAGGCCGATGAGGCCGACCTCGGCAATGTGGAAGGCCAGGCCGGCAATCAGGATCAGTGCGGCCAGGCCCTGAACGATCAGCGCCGCGCGTTGGCGCGAGGTGCGTTCGGCGTTGTCTTCGGCGGCGTAATTGGCCAGCACGGCGCGCACGTTATCTGGCAACAGCGTGCCGTAACCGAACCAGCGCCATTTTTCCAACAGCACGCAGGTCACCAGGCCAGCCACCAGTACCGGCAGGGAAACCGGCGCGACCTTCAGGAAGAACTCGGAAAAATGCCAGCCCATCTCGTGACCGATCAGCAGGTTCTGCGGCTCGCCGACCAGGGTGCAGACGCCGCCCAGTGCGGTGCCGACGGCGCCGTGCATCAGCAGGCTGCGCAGGAAGGCGCGGAACTGTTCGAGGTCGTCATGGTGCAGCCTGGGCAGATGCCGGTCATCGCTGAATTCGCTGTCCTGGCGCGGGTCATTGCCCGAAGCGACCCGGTGATACACCGAATAAAACCCCACGGCCGCGCTGATGATCACGGCGGTCACCGTCAGCGCATCGAGAAACGCCGACAAGAACGCCGACAGGAAACAGAACATCAGGGCCAGCATCGCCTTGGAACGAACGCCGAGCAGCAGACGGGAAAACAGAAACAGCAGCAGGTCCTTCATGAAGTAAATGCCCGCCACCATGAACATCAGGAGCAGGATCACCGGGAAGTTGTGCAGCAGTTCGTCGTAGAGCGCCTGGGGTGTGGTCATCTTCAGCAGCAGGGCTTCGACCAGCAGCAAACCGCCGGGCATCAGCGGGTAACACTTGAGCGCCATGGCCAGGGTAAAGATGAATTCCAGCACCAGCAGCCAACCGGCAGCGACCGGGCCCACGGTCCAGCACACCAAGGCATTGAGCACCAGAAAGCCGATGAGGGTGATCTTGTACCAGCGAGGTGATTGCCCGAGAAAATTATGCGCGAACGCCTGGGCCATTGAAGCGGACATTGGCGACTCCTTATCGTTAGAAGCGCGCAAGTTGCCGTAAGCCGAAGGTAAGATCAAGCGTAGGAAGAATCGGAGTGATTACCCGAGATACCGCGCGACCATCGCCCGGTAATTGCCATCCAGCGAAAAGCCGCCCACGACAATGTTGCCATCGGCCTGCACGGCGAGCGATGTCGCGGTATCGGGGCTGCGGCTCAGGCGGGTGCGGACCCAGCCCACGCCATTGCCAAAATGCTTGTCGAGTTGCCCGTCGGGCAAGTGTCGAGCCAGGATGAAATCCGCTTCGACACCCCCGATCGTGGCTCCGGCGGTGAGCACGCTGCCGTCCGCCAGGGCGTGGGCGGCGGTCCACTGGCAGCCACTGCGGCCAATCTCCAGTAATCGCGGCTGACCGCCGTTGTCGTGAATGTCCGGGCGGCCGTTGCTGTGGAGCGTCAGGGCCATGCAATGCATCGGGTCGCGGCTGCTGCCGAAGCAGCGCACGTCACCGTTGTTCTGCTGGACGATCTGGCTGACCTGGGCCCGACGCCCCTGGGCCATGAAACTCATGAAGCCGTCCACGGCAAAGCGGTCGTCGAGCGAACCGTCGCTGTGATAGCGCGCGAGCAGGCCTTCTTCAGGAAAGTTGATCGAGCCGCCCACCAGTATCCGCCCATCGCGTTGCAGCAGCAGGCTGCCGAGCCAGGTGTTCATCAGCAGGTGCCGGACCAGCACGAAGCCGCGACCGTTGAAGCTCTCATCCGGCGCGCCGTCAGCCGTGAGCCGGATCAGCAGGCCAACGTGATCGGCCTGTTCGAAATGATGGTTGGCCAGCAGCAGGATCTTGCCGTCTGGCTGTACCTGGAGACCACAGACTTCGGCTCCGGGCACGCCTGGCGGCAACCAGGCATCGCGTGCGCCACGGGAAAGATGGCCGGGCAGACGGACCACGCAACGTCCATTGTCGGCAAATGATCGCACCGGTTTGCCGTGCTGATCGAACAGCGCCAGGGCCGGGAGTGTGTGGTTGGCGTCTTCATAGTGCAGGCCGGCCAGCAAAATGCAGCCATCGGCAAGTACCCGGACGTTGCCGGCCATGGCCTCGAAGCCCGGTTCGAATTGACTGATGACGCTGCCCTGTTGGCCGAACGCCAGGTCCGCCGAGCCGTCGGCCAGCAGTCGGGCCAGGCCAAAACGGCTGCCGCCCGGCGTGCCGACCTTCGCCGCAATCAGCAAGCGTCCTGCCGAATCGAGCGCGACGCCGTTGGTCATGCTGCTGAGACTGCCGGCGAAATAGACCTGGGTGACGCCTGTGCCGGCAAAGGTCTTATCGAGTTCGCCGGCATCGGTCTGCGTCGGGGGTAAATCCATAGCGGTCTGGACTGACATGCACGCATCTCCTTGCGAGTCGTCGTTATCCAGGACTGGGTGTGGCGACTGGGGAAACATTCAACCCCTGAATGGCCAGATGCACAACTGGCAGAAATAACAGGCGGAGGGTCGCTGTGTGCCAGAACGATGTCTTTTCGAACCAGTGCTAAGCCAGGTAAACAAACGGGCGTGTAAAAGTTCGAATGAATGGCAATCGAAGTCACCGCCGGCGGATAACGCCGGGCAACTAACGATCGGCAGGAGGGTGCGGATTACTTTGAAGTAATCCGCAAAACACTTAGTGCGGCATGGACCACGATTGCAGTGCGTAACCTTCCTGGCTCAGCTCTTTGCGCGCCTCTTCCAGAACATGCTCAAGTTGCGCAGGGTCGGTGTAGGCGCTGCAGGGGATCTGCGTGCGGCCGATGCGAGTATTGGTGCGGTCGATGACGGTCAGGCTGAGCTCACCGTTGCCGTCTTGTGGGGCCCAGGCCACGCATTGAAATGGCTTGAACGCGCGGTCGGCAATCAAAAGAGCTTCGTTGATACGGAGCGGGGCTGTCATGGGGTCTTCTCTCTGTGTGCCCAATCAAGTGATGTGCCGTCGGTTGGGCTTACCGTTCGGCTGGTTACTTGTACTGATGCCCGTTACCCGGGGGTGGGTCACATATAATTAAACGAAATTTCAACTTTTTTTCCCGGGTCGTCTATTCAGGCGGTTTTTGAAAGCCGGGTGAAAGGTTCAACTCGTTCGCCAACTAATGAACTCTCCTTTTATAAGTGTTGAATCCAAGACCTTTAGACCAACGGTCCAGGCCCGCGTCAAATTCTTGCTAACGTTACAGTCGGGCTTGCCAAATGGCTGTTTTTAATAAAAATCCTATGATTTGGCGCCAAGGAATAGTCATGATTGAAGCGCCCGCATCAAGACGCCTATTAGTGGTGGATCCCTGTGACGACTGCCATCGTTTGTTGCCAGGTTTGCGCGCCATAGGTTGGGACGTCGACAGCTGCAGCCTCGACAATGCCCTCGACCGACCCTGTGACGTCGGCCTGCTCCGTCTGCAGCCGTTTCATCTGGAACGCCCCGAAGCCGTCAAGGAATTGATCAGCCGCAGCGGTGCGGAGTGGATCGCCGTGCTCAATCAGGAAGTCCTGCGGCTGCAGAATGTCGGGGATTTCGTCTGCGAGTGGTTTTTCGACTTCCACACCCTGCCATTCGATGTGTCCAGGGTTCAGGTGACGCTGGGCCGGGCGTTCGGCATGGCGCGCTTGCGCGGGCAGGGCACGGTGCACATCGAACAGCCCGAACACGAGTTGCTCGGTGACAGCAAGTCGATTCGCGAGCTGCGCAAACTGTTGAGCAAACTGGCGCCCACCGAGTCGCCCGTACTGATTCGCGGGGAAAGCGGCACCGGCAAGGAGCTGGTCGCCCGCACCCTGCACCGGCAATCCCAGCGTCACAGCAAGCCTTTCATCGCGATCAATTGCGGTGCGATTCCGGAACAATTGATCCAGTCCGAGCTGTTTGGCCACGAGAAGGGGGCATTTACCGGTGCCCACCAGCGCAAGATCGGACGGATCGAGGCTGCCAACGGCGGCACGCTGTTTCTTGACGAGGTCGGTGATTTGCCCCTGGAGCTGCAGGCCAACCTGTTGCGCTTTCTCCAGGAGAAACACATCGAGCGGGTGGGCGGCAGCCAGCCGATTCCAGTGGATGTGCGGGTGCTGGCCGCCACCCACGTCGATCTGGAGGCCGCGATCGCCAAGCAGCGTTTTCGCGAAGACCTGTATTACCGCCTGAACGTGTTGCAGGTCGTGACCGCGCCGCTGCGTGAACGCAATGGCGACCTGGCGATGCTGGCCAACCACTTTTCCCATTTCTACAGCCATGAAACCGGCCGCCGTCCTCGCAGTTTCAGTGAAGACGCCCTGATTGCCATGGGTAACCACGACTGGCCAGGCAATGTGCGCGAGCTGGCCAACCGGGTTCGGCGCGGCCTGGTACTGGCTGAAGGCCGGCAGATCGAAGCGCGGGACCTGGGGCTGATCAGTCACCAAGGGGTTGCGACACCGATGAGCACGCTGGAGGACTACAAGTTGCGGGCAGAGCGCCAGGCTTTGTGCGATGTACTCAACCGTCACAGCGATAACCTGAGCATTGCCGCCAAGGTCCTGGGGATTTCCAGGCCGACCTTCTACCGCTTGTTGCACAAGCATCAGATCCGCTGATCCACCGGCCACAAAAAAACCGCCAGGACGGCGGTTTTTTTGTGGGGGGGGCGTTTCAGAAGTAATACGGGAATTTCAGGCTGAAGGAGAAGTCTGGCGCGTCCTCGGTCAGGCCAATGGCGAGTTGGGGAACGATCGTCAGGTTGTCGGTGGCCGCCAGGGTCATGCCGATGTTGAAGTTGGCGGAGTTGTAGTCGCTGTTGGTGATCGATTGCCAATCGCCGCCGTCCGGTTTGATCTTGCTCTTGCTGGCGAACTGGTCGGTGAACGAGAACGACATGCTCATCTTCTCGTTCAGAGCGAAGGCGATGCCGGCGCCGATTTGCCAGGAGTCCCCCAGCTTCACGTCGCCCTTGACCTTGGAGCCGACCTGAGGGCTGATGTCGCTGAAGGAATCCTGCACGTTGTAGGTGTAGGCCAGGGTGCCGAACAGCACGGCCGGGTCGAACGTCTTGACCAGCGAGATGCCCGGGGTGATCGACCAGACACCGTTGCCGGTGGGCAGGTCCTCGGGAACGGCGAGGTTGTCGTTGTTCGGGTCTTCGACCAGCTTGATGCCGTAGGGGTCCTTGCCGGTGGGGGCCTTGACCCGCAGGGTAAAGACTGCGTCCGGCAGGTCGGCGGTCTCATCCAGAAACTTGTAGGCCACGCCAACGTTCACGTCGCCAATGGTCGGGTCGCGGGTGACGGTGGCGTCCGACGTCACCGGGCCTGCGCCACCGGCGCCACCGGAGGAGTACGTCGATTCGCGATAGACCACGGGGACGTTGATATCGAATTGCCAGCGCTGTGCCAGGTTGTAGCGGGCGGTGAGGTCCAGGGTCCAGTTGTCCGCCTTGATCCGGTCGAGGTTGATGTTGCCGAGGAAAATCGAATCCAGTGCCAGGAAGCCATTGAGCGTCAATGCGCGGGTATCGTAGTGGGTGTAGGTCAGGCCGGTCTCGACGCTGAACTTGCCGCCGCCGAAGAAGCCGCTGGCTTCGTCGTAGAGGTTGGAAACGCTTTGCGCCGGCTCGGAATCATCCTTGAGTGACTCGCCGTATGAACTGCCTGTGGTGCCGGGTGCGCCAGCGGCCACCGTCTGGCCACTGCGGGTGGTTTCGGCGGGGGATTTGGTCAGGCGTTTGGGAGCAGGCGTCGCCGGTGTCTCTTCCACCTGGCGGACGCGCTGCTCGAGGACCATCAACGCGTTCTGTTGTGCTTCGTAACGTTGCTTGAGCTCCATGAGTTCTTGTTTTAGTGCTTCTACCTGGGGGTCCGGTGCTGCGTACAAAAAGGTGGCCGGGGCCAGGCTACTCAGACAAACGACAACTTTGAACGTTGTAGATCGGTGCATGGGTTTAGCCGTCCCTTCTGACTACATCTGATGAGACTGAGCGTAGATCAAAATCCGATAGTGCGAAGACCTTTGAGCTGGTCCAGATTTCCGTTCAGCGCCGCGCCCGTGGGCACGTTGTCACGCATCACGACATTGAGCGACGTGATGTTGCGGACCTGGTTGCCACCACCCAGCAGCGTGGTGTTCTGCATCAGGCCACCCTGGGCCAGGCGTTGCATGGTGCTGCCCTGGTTGTGGTTGGCCACGATGTTGAGCTGCACGCCACTGCCGGTCGAGGAAACGCTCAGCGAACCCGCTTCATTGGCGCCCGACAACGTCGAGCCCGAGGCCAGTACCTCGCCCTGTTGTTGCGTCACGGGTGCCTGGTTGCCCCGGGTGACGTTGATGCCGACATCGTTATAGGCGGTGTTGTTGTCGCCGGCGGCACGCACCACCTGAGTGACGCCGCCGGTGCTGTTGAGGCCGCCGCCGCCGGTCACGCTGCCGGTGCCTTGCGCGTTCGATGTGCCAGTGCCGTTTTCGTTGATCATTGACACATAGAACTGAGGCTTGATGGTGTTTTGCTGGACGATCAGCGAGGAGGTGGCGCCGATTACCGAGCCATTGGCATTTTGCCAGGTGCTGGTCATGACAATGCCGAAACTGACGATTCGTCCCGGCATCACGTAGCGGCCACGCAGGGTCGCCAGTTCCTGATCCTTCAGTTCGATGGGTTTGAATATCTCTGCCTGGATCGGCAGGCTGGCGGCCATGCAGACCACTGCTAGCCAGGTGGGCGTTTTCATTGGATGCTCCCGGAGCCTCGTGCTCCCTTATTATTAGAAGAAGTCACTTCGGATGAAGCCGAAATCCAACAGCTCTGCGTCTTGCACAGGGTGGAAGCTGTCGATGCTTCTTTTGGCAGTCAAAGGCAGTGGCGGGTCGAGCAACGCGTTGGCTTTGTCATAACCCTGGCCGATGATGGCAAAGATGATGCCGTTCCAGCCTTTGACAAAGTCTTCGACTTTGTAGCGTTTGTGACCCAGTACCGGATCTCCGATGTACACCCAGTTCTTGTGGACTTTTTGCAGGACTACAAAATGCTTGTAGCCACGCACGTCCATGAGCACCACCACCGGAATCTTGATGTCGTTCAAGGTTTCCTGGGCGACCCGGTAGCCACGGGCGCGCATGCCGAGACTTTCCACGTAACGCTTCATGTCGAGCATGGAGAAGCCCTGGGTCCGGACCAGGTCCTGGTCTGCGTGGGCCAGCATGCCCTCGATGATCTGATCTTCATTCACGTCCAGCCAGTAGGCCTGACGCAGGATGGTTGCCAGCGCAGCGGCGCCGCAACTGAAGTCGGTTTTCTGTTGCACCAGGTCGGCAAATTTACGCTCGCGTACGCTCTGGATCGGCTTGTAAACGACAGCGCCGCCCGGCAGGACGGACAGCGGCATTTGGGCAGCCTCGATCACACTGGCCACGCATAGCAATAATGCCAAGGCGATAATGCGCATGGTGGGACGCCTTCCGGTTGCGTTGAAGAAGGCCCCCGTCAGGGGGCCTCCGGAGACAGCCATTAGAACGATTGGTTGGAGATGGCCAACGAGTTGCTTTGTTGGTTGCCTACACCCGCCGCCACGTTGACACCGAGGTTGCCGCTGCCACCATTGACCGAACCGCTCAGGGTTGCGGTGTTGGTCACAGGGTTAGCCCAGCCGATTGGAGTCAGCACCTGATAGGACACGGTGTTGCTCAGCTCGAACGCGCTGCTTTCGCTGTAGCTCTTCGTGATGTCTTTCGTCGAGGCGGACGATTTCTCGCCAGCTTTGGCGTACGAAGATTCAAACGACTTGGTGAAGGAGGAGTCGTGCGAGTTCGTGTACGAAGAGTCGGTGGAGTTTTGGTTCGAGGTTTCCACTGAAGCATCAAGCGAGGCGGTCAGCGAACCTTCGGCGCTGCGGCTACGGGTCCGATCGCCATTGCCGTTGTTCCAGGTGACAGAACTGGCAGCATTCGCGGCAGCGGTCAGGTCAGCCGTAATGGAAGCAGCGCTGCTGGCACTCGAATCGGTGCTGGCGGAACCGCTGGAATCGTGGCTTTTTGATCCACTGGCATCAAAGGCGTTGGAGCCGCTGGCAGCCCAGTTGCTCGAAGCGCTCTTGTCTACGCTCAGGTTGGAGTCGTGACTGCGAGAGGACGTACCGCTGAGCGTGGTGGTCAACGTCACCGTATCCAGGCTGTAAGTCCGGTCGGCGTTGTTGTTCACGACCAGGCCAGGGCCGTTTTGATTGGCCGAGGCGGTTGCGGTTGCACTGCCCAGTGGCGAGTTGGAGTTGGCAATCGCCATGGTGTTTTTCTGTTGGTTCAGGTCGCCACCGGCAATGTTGATCCCCATGTTGCCGCTGCCACCGTTACCCGAGCCACTCATCACGGCAGAGTTGGTGGTGGAGTAGTTGTCGACCCGGTTGTTGTTGCTGTATTGCGTGACGTTGGCAGTGGCAGAAGCCGTGCCGAACACGAAGCTGTTATCCAGGCTCGAGTCCGAAGAGGCGTTGGCAATGGCCGCGGCATTATCCTGCTGGTTGCCGTTACCTGCAGCCACGTTGACACCGACGTTACCGCTGGCGCCCGAGGCCGAACTGCTCATCTCGGCTGAGTTTTGAGTGCCTTGGTTGAGGATGCGGTTGCCGGTGCTGGATTGGCTGTCGTTGGCATTGGCAGTGGCGTAGACAGGAATTTTCGTAGGTGGAGGGGTGTGGTTATTGCCGTTGTGGTGCCCACGGCGATCGTCCTGCCCAGCTTGTACAGCAACAGCCATGAGCGCAGCAATTGCGAAAACCAGAGGCTTGAGTGCCATCGAAGGTTTCATGGTGATTCTCCGTACTTGTTTTAGGTTAAGTGTTGTTTTTACCTGTTGGGGTCAATCCGCGACCCGTACGCTGAAGGTGTTGGCCATTCGGTTTCCCACCCCTGCGCTCTGGTTCAACTGAATGACTCCGCGGCTCCCGGTGAAAGCCTGGTCGCTGGTAGCGACCTGGCGAGAGCCTGGTGTGGAGTCAGTTGGACCGGAGTTGTTGAGCAGCGCCACGTTCTGTTGCATGAGGACGCTGTCGTCGAGACTTTGTGGCTGGGCACTGAGGGTGATGTGCAGTGCGTTGGCTTGTTGAGTGCTGGCCCCGGCGCTCTGGTTGACGCCCAGTACGCCGTTGCCGTTGCTGAAGGAGTTGCCCTGGATGCTGGCCCGGGCGTCGATCCCGGGGTTCATTTGCGATTGCAGCCGTTGGCGAATCTGCGTCGTGGCGTTGGCGTCGTGGCCAATGGCAATGGCCCGGGCATTGGCCTGTTGCTGTAGATCACCGGCCGCCTGGTTGACCGCGAAGTTGCCCTGGTAGCGCGTCCCCGAATTGTCGATGCTGGCGTCGTCGACGACCGGGGATTGGGCAAAGGTCGATGCACTGCAAAGCAGGGACAGGATCAGCAGCGTGCGATTCATCTCAACGGTCTCCCGTGATGATTTTCAGAGCACCCATGCCTTGCTGGACGCTGGAATTGACCATGTTGGCGATGCCGTTGCCAGCCCCGGTCGAACGTCCGGCGGGTTGATTGGCCAACTGGTTCTGCGTGCTGATATTGCCGCCCATGTTGTTGGCGCCCAGATTGACCAGGCGGGTGATGCCTGCACCGCTGGCGACGTTGGCGAAGTCGCCGTCACTCAATTCGTTGGTTTGCTGAAGAACATACTGGGAAGGGTTAGCGTTGACGGTCGTGGGGTTCGGGTCGGGAGCCACCGGTGCCCGGGTGGCCATGCGTGGTTGCACGTCACGTTTGATCACGATGATGCCGTTGTCAGCCTGGGCAGTCAGGCTGAGGGTAGAGCCCAGTGCGCATCCGGCCAGCAGCAGGCTGAAGATGCCTCTATCAAACTTCCCCACGGCGCAATTCCTTCTGTAGTTGGATCGCTGGCCCGAACGAGCGTTGCGAAGGAGAGAGCAGAAGCTGTGCCGAGTTTGGTTTTTCTTTTCAAAACAAGAGGTTGGATTTAGTAATTCGAGAGAGGGAGGAACGTATGTAACGTCGTTGAGACAAAGGTGCGGGGAGACCTCGTCAATACGGGCGGTATTGCTCGTCAAGGTCAAAGCAGGCAGGTTGTATCAGTGGCGCAACAAATCTTCTGTGGAACGCCTTGACCGCTCTGATTCGCGGGTTTGCGTGGGGTCGTGTGTTACAGGAATGGACGCTTTTGCGCGGATCGGGCGTCCGGCTCAGGTCTTGAGCAAGCGCTGCACAGCATCGAAGGCTGCGTCCTTGCGCTCTTTCCAGTCGCCTTGCAGCACCTGAAAGGGCTGCCGGTGAAGGTCCAGCCATTGGCGGCCGGCCTGGAAAAATGCCTGGCGTTCGGCCAGTTGCGGTTGGCAGCGCTGCCCGTCGTCATGCCAGTCCACGGTTTCAGGGCTCAACAGCAGATGCAGGTCATAATGCCGCTCTCGCAAGGCTTGCTCGATCCAGTCGGGGCAGTCGCCGAACAGCGTGCGGCTCCACAGGATGTTGCTCAGCAGATGGGTGTCGAGAATCAGCAGTGACGGTCGTTTGGCCCGTGCCTCATCCTCCCAGGCCAGCTGGCCATGTGCTATTGATGCAATATCATCGTAGCAGGTTTCGCGGGCGTGTCTCTCGATAAAATACCGAACGTACTCTTCGACCACTATGCCGCCAAAATTGGCGTGAATCTCACCCGCAAGCCAGCTTTTGCCGCTCGATTCCGGCCCTGTCAGCACCAAGACTTTCATGGGCACAGCAGCGGGTCGCTGCGCCAGGTGCGCCAGCCTTGAATGGCCAGCACGGTGAAAACGCCATACAGGGCGGCCGTCAGGTACATCCCCTTATAGATGAACAGACCGACGAAAATACAATCCAGGACGATCCACAGCGGCCAGCACTGCAAGCGCTTTTGCGCCATCCAGAATTGCGCCACCAGGCTGAAGGCGGTGAGGGCGGCATCGAGCCAGGGTTGGGCGGCGTCGGTCCAGTGGGCCATGGCCGCTCCCAGCAACAGACTGCCCATCGCGCCGAGGGTCAGGCCGGTCGCCAGCGCCCGCGCGCCCAGCCGGCTGACATCACGCCCCTGATGCTCGTGGCCGGCGCGGGTCCACTGCCACCAGCCGTAGAGTTGCAGCGCGGCGTAGATCACTTGCAGCAGCATGTCCGAATACAGCTTCACCTCGAAAAAGATCCAGCTGTAGAGCAGCACCATGATCAGGCCGATCGGCCAGCACCAGGGGTTCTGTCTGACCGTCAGCCAGACGGCGATCACGCCGAGGGTGGCGGCAAACAGTTCAAGCCCGGACATGTAGGAACCCTGGAGGCAAAAGAGAGGGAGGCGGATTGTACCGGCAGCGGCAGGTGGGAGCGAGCCTGCTCGCGATGGCGGAGGGTCAGGCGCCTATGCTGCCGGTGCCTGCCTCATCGCGAGCAGGCCTGCTCCCACTGTTGAACGTGCCGTTGCCGTGCGCTGTTTACACCCGGAACTGCTTGAGCAGCCCGTTCAGTTGCTCGCTCAGGTCCTTGAGTCGAACGCTGGCCACGCTCGACTGTTCTGCCGCCACTGCAGTGCTGTGGGACAAGCCGGCTGCCTGGGTGACGTTCTGATTGATGTCCTCGACCACGTGGGCCTGTTGCAGGGTCGCGCTGGCGATGGAAGTGTTCAGGCCGTTGAGATTGCGCAATGCCTGACCGATGGCGTTCAGGCTCGCACCGGCCAGGCCGGCTTGCTCGATGGTTAGCTGGGAGGCACGGCTGCTGTCGCCAATGACTTTGACCGCTGCTTCGGAATGGCTTTGCAGACGTTCGATCATCGACTGGATTTCAGCAGTGGACTTCTGCGTGCGCTGAGCCAGCAGGCGTACTTCGTCAGCCACGACGGCAAATCCGCGCCCCTGTTCGCCCGCCCGGGCAGCCTCGATGGCGGCGTTGAGCGCCAGCAGGTTGGTCTGCTCGGCAATGGAGCGGATCACCTCCAGCACGCTGCCGATCTGGGTGCTCTCGGTCGCCAGGGTGCGGATGACCTCCACGGCCTGATCAATGGTGGACGACAACTTGTCGATCTGTTCCAGGCTGCTGTCGATGTTGACCTGGCCCTGTTGCGCCTGGGATTCGGCATCGCGCATTTCGCTCGCGGCCTGCTCGGCGTTCTTCGCCACATCCTGTACGCCGTAGGTGACTTCATTGATCGCGGTGGCCACCAGCTCCATCTGCTGGGACTGCTGCTGGCTGCGTTGCTGGGCCTGGGCGGCATCGTTGCCCAGTTCGCTGGACGACTGGCCCAGGGCACTGGCGGAAACTTGCAACTGACTGATCACGCCGCGCAGTTTGGCGGTAAAGGCGTTGAAGTGATGGGCCAGTTGCGTGACTTCGTCCTGGCCGTGGGTGTCGAGGCTGCGGGTCAGGTCGCTTTCGCCGCTGGCAATGTTGGCCATGGCATTCACGGTTTCCTGAAGGGGCCGCACGATGCTGCGGGCGATCAGGATCACCAGCAACGCCATGATGGCGGCAATCCCCAGGCCAACGCCCGAAGCTTTCCACACCTGGGCCATGAATTCGGCCTGGGTGTCGTCGATGTACACGCCCGAACCGATCACCCAGCCCCAGGGTTCGAACAGTTTGACGTAGGAGGTTTTCTCCACGGGATCGCTGGCGCCGGGCTTCGGCCAGCGATAGTCGATCGCACCGGCGCCCTTGGCCTTGGCCAAAGCCACCATTTCATTGAAGACGGCAAACCCGTCGGGATCGCGGATGGCAGAAAGGTTCTGGCCATCGAGCTTCTGGTTGACCGGGTGCATGATCATCACGGGCGTGAGGTCGTTGATCCAGAAATACTCGTTCTGGTCATAACGCAGGCCACGAACGGCGCTCAACGCTTGCTTCTGTGCGGCTTCGCGGGTGAGTGTGCCGGCGGTTTCCAGGCCGTGGTAGTACGTCAGAATACCGCTTGCGGTTTGCACGACGTGTTGGGTTTTCTGCGCCTTGGCGTGATAGAGGTCATCGTGAATCTGCTTGAGCATCAACACGCCGAGCGTCAAGAGCATCATGACGGCTACGACCAAGATGAGCCACAAGCGGCGGCTGATCGACATACTGCGCAAGCTGTTCATAGCACTGTCACTCCGGTGTTTTTCTTCTTGTAATAAATGATCGCCAGAATCTCATCACACTTTGTCGATCGGGCATATCCGACCCAAGTCCAATAACGTGGCAGCGTTATCGAGGCTTGTCTGATAGGATTTCGGCCCCGCACGGAAAAACCTGAATTCAAGCTGATTTTTCACGGATTTTTTACGGCTCCGTCGCGATTCTGTGCGCGCGGACTTCCAACCGCGCTGATTACAGTCAACGTTTTGCAATAAATACTATCGAAGCATGCCGTCGCGCATCGCTTCCTGGGGGATTGATGGATTTCTGGACCGCCTTGCAGGCATTGATACTTGGGGTTGTGGAAGGGCTGACGGAGTTCTTGCCGATATCCAGCACCGGCCACCAGATCATCGTGGCCGACCTGCTCGATTTCGGGGGAGAGCGGGCCATCGCGTTCAACATCATTATCCAGTTGGGCGCGATCCTGGCGGTGGTGTGGGAGTTTCGCCGCAAGATTCTGGATGTGGTCACCGGCCTGCCGACGCAACCCGGCGCCCGACGGTTTACTGTCAACCTGCTGGTGGCCTTCATGCCTGCGGTGGTGCTGGGGGTGATCTTTTCCGATCTGATCCACCATTACCTGTTCAACCCGATTACGGTGGCGGCGGCGCTGGTCGTGGGCGGGATCATCATGTTGTGGGCAGAAAAGCGTCAGCACCAGGTGCACGCCGACACCGTCGACGAGATCACCTGGCAAGACGCCTTGAAAGTCGGGTTTGCCCAATGCCTGGCGATGATTCCCGGTACTTCGCGGTCCGGCGCCACCATCATTGGTGGCTTGCTGTTCGGCCTGTCGCGCAAGACCGCCACCGAGTTCTCGTTTTTCCTGGCCATGCCGACCATGGTCGCGGCCGCCGTGTATTCGGGCTTCAAGTACCGTCATCTGTTCGAGCCAGCTGACTTGCCGGTGTTCGCCATCGGTTTCGTCACCGCGTTCATCTTCGCGATGATTGCCGTCAGGGGCTTGCTCAAGTTCATCGCCAGCCACAGCTACGCCGTGTTCGCCTGGTACCGCATCGCCTTTGGCCTGGTGATCCTGGCCACCTGGCAGTTCGGTTGGGTCGATTGGAGCGCTGCCCAGTCATGAGTGATGGCCGCGCGCGCCGCCCGCCCGGACGCCCCTCGGCAGGTCCGCTGCAGCACCTGCGGTTGAAGCTGCTGGTGTTCGCGGTGGTGTGCGCGCTGCCGCTGTTCGGCTCGTTGTCCTTCGGGCTGAAGGGCATTTCGTGGATACCGCTGGCGGCCTACGGCCTCGTCAGCGTCCTCGCGTTCTTCCTTTACTGGAGTGACAAGCGCAAGGCCCGCAGCGACCGCTGGCGTACACCGGAAAATGTCCTGCACGCCGTGGAACTCGCCGGCGGCTGGCCCGGCGCCTTGCTGGCCCAGCAGGTGTTTCGGCACAAGACGCGCAAAGTGTCGTTCCAGGTATTGTTCTGGGTCATTGTGTTGTTGCACCAAGTATTCTGGATCGATCAGTTGTTTGTCCAAACTCAGTGGTTTGATTGACGGATTGTTAACGGTTATTGCCGGAAGATCGGCTTACAACTGTGCGATCGTGTCTGAATTCCGGGCGTGTTAGTTTTCGACAAACTAACGGTCTGGAGCCTGACAATGAAATTTAAAACGATCACCACTGAAAGTGCCATGAGCAAGTTGGCGGTATTCATGGCTTATGCACCTGCGGAAAAATTAGCTTATATCAGGAAGCGCTCTCTGGTCGTTAGAGGCGAAGATTTGAGTGGTTTTTCCGATCACGTTCTACTTGACTCCCTGAAGTCGGTTGAGCGCCGTATGCAGCAATATATTGATCGATTTGAACAAGTGAAGTGCGCGGTCACACCGGGACTGATCCTCGATCGTGACCTTGTGGCAAAAACCAATGAATTTTTCAATGTCGCTGTTCCGACAGGTATCGAGTCGATTCTGCGGGCACTTCAGCCCGGCGCTGATCTGACGTCCCTTTATGACCAGGCGTTGAACAAAGCCATCGATGCATTGTTCGCCGACAGGGTCTACTTGCGCGAGCAGCTGGAACTCATTTGTGCGGCGATCAGGAACCCGGCACTGGTCTGTGAAGTCATTCGCACGGATGCCAAGACTTATAAACAGCTCTATTTTCCAGTACTTGACACGTTCGTCAAAGGTTTGGAGGCGCCATTCGCTCTCGCGTTTCCGATGTTCATGGGGGTAGAGTCATGTTTGTTGATTCATTCTGCGGGCCTGAGGGTTAATGAAACTTACACACCCAGGGTCAAAGGTTTTACCCATGAGTTTTTCATGTATCTGGTGCTGCATGAACTAACGCACTTGCTGCGTTACACCAATGACACCGCTTATGTGTTTGCCGGCATGAAGGGTGTGAGTGAATTCGACGTCTATTCAATGGCCAGTCTGTCAGCCAACGATACCCATAATGCCGACAACTATACCGTGCTGATCTTTAACGCCTTGTCCCTTCTGCACACGCAAGGGCGCCTCGACCTGCGTCAGTTCTAAAGCAACAGCCCGACCTGGGTGCGCTTGGGCAATTTGCTCACCACCAATTGGTGGGAGCGCTGCAACAGGGCTTGCAACTCCTGGGCACCGAGCGGGTAGGGCGTCTGCATGATCACCCACTGTGCCCGCGCCAGATAAGGCGCGGGATGAATGCCGGGGCGATCGCAATGGCCGAGGAACAGGTCCTTGTCGACCTTGAAGGCCAGGGATTCGCCCCGCAGGTTCTGTAGGGCAAACATCTTGTTTCCGGCAATCGAAAACACCCGCACGCCGCCCCATTTGTAATCTTCCCGCGCGCCCGGCAGAGCCAGGCAGAATTGCGCGACGTCTTCTTCGCTCATGCGTCCAGCCTTCATATCAATCGGTCTCCGCAGGCATTGAATGATTCGATCAAATGGTCGAGCCAGGCGCGCACGGCGGGCATCACCCCGCGTCGATGAGGGTACACCGCCTGCAACCAGCCACCGGGCAGCGACCAGTCGGGTAACAACTGCACCAGCGCGCCGCTTTGCAGTTCCTCCTCGCAGTACATCATCGGCAGCAGGGTGAAGCCCTGGCCCGCCAGCGTGCACGCCTTGCGCACGATAAAGTCGTCGATGCCCAGTCGCGCCTCAAGCGAGAGCTCCTGGCTTTTACCCTGTTGATCGAGTAGGCGGATGTGCACCATGCGATCGGCCTCGAGAGCACCGAGCACCGGCAGGCGCTTGAGGTCTTCGGGATGATTGACTTGTCGGCCCTGGAGGAAGTCCGCGCTGGCCACCAGCAGCATCTGTGCCTGACGCAGGCGTCGGGTGACCAGCAACGGGTCCTCGTCGCCGGGTTCGCGAACCCGCAGAGCGACATCGACGCCTTCGGTCACCAGGTCGACGCGTCGGTTGACCAGCATCACTTCCAACTGAACCTGCGGGTATTTGTCGAGAAACCGGCTGATCACCGAAGGCAGCATTTCATGGGCCAGGCCGACGGGACTCGAGACCCGCAAGCGTCCTCGGGGTTCGCTGGACATGCTGGCCACCGCCTCGTCGGCCATTTCGGCTTCCAGCAGCATTGCCTGGCAATGACGCAGGTAGCGTTCGCCCACGGCGGTCAACTTCAGTTGGCGTGTGGTGCGCTGCAGCAGGCGCGCGCCCAGGCGTTCTTCCAGCTCGGCAATGCGTCGCGACAGCCGCGATTTTGGAATGCCCAGCAGACGGCCCGCTGCCGCGAAACCGCCGGCTTCGACCACCTTGGCAAAGTAGAAGAGATCGTTGAGGTCCTGCATGTGATCGCTCGATTGTTCTATCAGTGAGACAAACTATCGCATTGTTGCCCTCTAATCAGCTATTGGTTTCGCTTGTAGGATCCTCTCCATCAGATCGCCCCGTCGCGGTCCTCAACTGGAGACTCCACATGAAACTGCTGCATATCGATTCGAGCATTCTTGGCGACAACTCGGCTTCCCGCCTGCTCAGCGGCGAAGTCGTCAAAGCCTGGCAAGCCGCCGATCCGAGCGCCGTGGTGACCTACCGCGACCTGGCCAGCGACGCCATCAGCCACTTCTCGGCCACTACCCTGGTCGCCGCCGGCACCACCGCCGAGCTGCGCGATGCCGCCCAACAGCACGAAGCCGAGCTGAGCGCCTCGACCCTGGCTGAATTCCTCGCCGCTGATGCCGTGGTGATTGCCGCACCGATGTACAACTTCACCATCCCGACCCAGCTCAAGGCCTGGATCGACCGCATTGCCGTCGCCGGCCAGACTTTCCGCTACACCGAAGCCGGCCCTGAAGGCCTGTGCGGTAACAAGAAGGTGGTGATCGTGTCGACGTCCGGCGGCCTGCATGCCGGTCAGGCCACCGGCGTTGCCCATGAAGAATACTTGAAGGTGATGTTCGGTTTCCTCGGCATTACCGACATCGAATTCGTCCGCGCACACGGCCTGGCCTACGGTGACGAAGTGCGCAACAAAGCGATGAGCGACGCCCACACACAGATCAGCGAGCAACTGTTCGCGGCTGCGTAAGGCCTGCGTAAAGATGTAAATCCGCTCGGGCAACACCTCAAAAAACTCTGTATTCTGATTGCGCAAGTATCAGGTACGGAGTTTTTTGTTTCTGAATACTTCGTATTGTGGCCCAGGTTATGCAGTCGAGGGTTAACGTCCCCGTTCTGCAAGGTGGCCGCAATCGCGGTACAAGGCCGCTTCCTCATGGTTATGCAGGAGAACGGGCTTTCCGGAAAAGTAACAGAGGTGGGGCATCCGATGGTGCGTCTTTGTGCAACGTTACTGATTTGCCTGCTCAGCAGCCTGAATTCAGTGCACGCCGCGCCTGCGCCGCACCCTCACTGGAGCGTCGGCTTCCACGAGCTGAGCTTTCTCGATCCGCTGGACCTGCAACCGATGCGCGCCATCGCCTTCTATCCTTCCAGCGACCGCGAGCACGTCAGCAAACTCGAGGGCTACACCGTGGAGGCGGGGGAGGACACCCGAGTCGCCATCGGGCGGTTCCCGATGCTGATGCTGTCCCACGGCAATACCGGCACCCCGCTGGCCTTGCATGACCTGGCCACCTCGCTGGCACGCAAAGGGTTCGTGGTGGTGGCGGTGATTCATCCCGGCGACAACTCCAGGGACCACAGCCGCCTCGGCACCATGAGCAACCTGTACGGTCGCCCGATCCAGATTTCCGAAGCCATTACCGCCACCTTGGGCGACCGCATGCTCTCGCCATTCGTCAACGCCGATCAGGTCGGGGTGATCGGCTATTCGGCGGGCGGGGAGACGGCGTTGATCCTGTCCGGGGCGACGCCGGACCTGGATCGCCTGCGCCGCTATTGCCAGGAGCGTCCGGACGACCACGACGCGTGCAACACCCAGGGTGAGTTGATTGTCGATCGCGATGACCTGCAACCGGTCGCGGACCCTCGGGTGCATGCGCTGTTGCTGATGGCGCCGCTGAGCCTGAAGTTCGGCCGTCATACCCTGGCCGATGTGCATGTGCCGGTGCTGCTGTACAGCGGTGATGGCGACAAGCTGGTGGCGTTCGACAAAAACGCGGCGGCGCTGGCGCGCAAACTGCCGACCGCGCCTGACTTCAAGTTGCTGGCCGGGGCAGGGCATTTTGTCTTCATGGCACCCTGCAACGAAGAACAGATCGCCGCCATGCCGGCGTTGTGCACCGATGCTGATGGCGTCGATCGGGAAGACATCCACCGCAACATGATCTCGGAGGCCGGGCGGTTCTTCTCCCGGACCCTGGGCAAGCCGACCCGCGCCGGCATGCAGACGGCCGATCAGTAATCAGACACCCTGTGGAAGCGGGCTCGCTCGCGAAGGCGTCCTGTCAGCCAACCTCTGCATCAACAGGCCGACGGAGTGCCGCGTTGCTAGGCCATCGCGCGAAGCTTGAGCAACAGGGTCAGGGCCAGTCCGGTCACGGACAGCATCGCCGCACTGAAGAAAATCCACGAATACCCAAGGTTCAACGCCACCGCGCCCATCAGTGGCCCGGCGATCGCCAGCGCCAGGTCGAAGAACACGGCGTAGGCACTCAGCCCGGCGCCACGGCTGGAATTGGGCACTTGCTTGATCGCCTCCACGCCCAGAGCCGGGTAGACCAGCGACAGGCCGAACCCGGCGAGGGCCGCGCCGAACAATGCGTAGCCCGTAGAAGGGGCCAGCCACAGCAGCACAAGGCCCGCGGTTTCAATGCTCATGCAGGCAATGGCCGAGGTGAACCCGCCGAAGCGGCTGATGCTGGAAATGAACAGCAGGCGCGCCAGGATGAAGCAGATCCCGAATACCGTCAGGCAGTAGGCGGCGCCGGTCCAGCCGCGGCTGACGTAATACAGGGTAATAAAGGTGGTCAAGGTGCCGTAGCCGATCGACGCCAGGCTCAGGCTGGCGCCAAACGGTGCAATGCGCCCGAAGACCGCCCAGAACGGCAGGCGCTCGCCGCGAACCACCGGCACCGAGGGTTTGTTGCGGATCAGCAGCAGCGCCAGCGCGGCGAGCAACGACAACGCGATGCCGAGGCTGGCAAAGCCATATTCAGCCACCATCACCACACCCAGCGGTGCGCCAATGGCGATGGCGCCATAGGACGCGATGCCGTTCCATGAAATCGACCGCGCCGTGTGCTCGGCGCCCACCTGGCCCATGCACCAACTGATGGTGCCGACACCGATCAGCCCCTGGGCGATCCCCAGCAACAGGCGGCCGGCAATCAGGATCAACAGGCTGGTCAGCGCAAAGCTCTGCAACAATGTGGACAGCAACGTCAGGACGCCGCTGAGGACGATCCCGCTCAGTCCGTAGACAATCGCCCGCTTGGTCCCGACGCTGTCTGACATGCGCCCGGCCATCGGGCGGCTGAGCAGGGTGGCCAGGTACTGCGAACCGATGGTCAACCCCGCCACGACCGCACTGAAACCCAATTGCCCATGGACATAACCCGGCAACACCGCAATCGGCAGGCCGATGCAGAGGAAGGCAATGAAGGTATAGAAAACGATGGAGACGATCTGCAGGGTGATCGCCATGGAGCTTTGCGGTGGCAGTTGCTGCGCAGACATGGGGGCTCGTTCGCGGGCGGCGGTGGGAGACCTGCATCATGGCGCGGGTGTGCAATAAATGAAAGCAGGCTAACTATATTTCTCTGGTCCGGGGCTCACCCTGCCTCCTGTGGCGGGAACGTCTGTGGGAGCGAGCCTTCTCGCGAAAAGCGCCCCGGCAACGGGTTCATTCAGGCCGTCCGCGTTTTCGTTGATGCCCGTCGCGAGCAGGCTCGCTCCCCACAGAAAAGGCGCGGACACCTGTGGGGTAGGGTTGCCCTCAAAGGGCGTTGGCACCGGTCATGAAATGCAAAAAGCCCCGTCACAACGGACAGGGCTTTCGATTGGCAGCGCGCGGCAAAAACCTCGTCGCGGCTTTTAGAACACCACACCCTGGCTGCGCAGGTAGTCGTCATAGGTGCCGCTGAAGTCGGTCACGCCGTTGGGGCTCAACTCGATGATGCGGGTGGCCAGGGACGATACGAACTCACGGTCGTGGCTGACGAAGATCAGCGTGCCCGGGTAGTTTTCCAGCGCCAGGTTCAGTGCCTCGATGGATTCCATGTCCAGGTGGTTGGTCGGTTCGTCCATCACCAGGACGTTGGGCTTTTGCAGGATCAGCTTGCCGAACAGCATACGACCCTGCTCACCGCCGGAGATCACTTTGACCGACTTGAGGATCTCGTCGTTGGAGAACAGCATCCGGCCCAGGGTGCCGCGAATCACCTGTTCGCCCTGGGTCCACTGGCCCATCCAGTCGAACAGGCTGACATCGTCTTCGAAGTCGTGGGCGTGGTCCTGGGCGTAGTAGCCCAGCTCCGCGCTTTCGGTCCACTTGACGGTGCCGGCATCCGGAGTCAGCTCACCCATCAGGGTGCGCAGCAGGGTGGTCTTGCCGATACCGTTCGGGCCGATGATCGCCACGCGTTCGCCGGCTTCGACGGTGAAGCTGAAGTTCTTGAACAGGGTCTTGCCGTCGAAGCCCTTGGACATCTGCTCGATGGTCACGGCCTGGCGGTGCAGTTTCTTGGTCTGTTCGAAACGGATGAACGGGCTGACGCGGCTCGATGGCTTGACCTCGGCCAGCTGGATCTTGTCGATTTGCTTGGCGCGGGAAGTGGCCTGCTTGGCTTTCGAGGCGTTGGCCGAGAAGCGGCTGACGAAGGTCTGCAGCTCGGCAATCTGGGCTTTTTTCTTGGCGTTGTCCGACAGCAGTTGCTCGCGGGACTGAGTCGCCGCGGTCATGTACTCGTCGTAGTTGCCCGGGAACAGGCGCAATTCGCCGTAGTCCAGGTCGGCCATGTGGGTGCAGACGCTGTTGAGGAAGTGACGGTCGTGGGAAATGATAATCATGGTGCTGTTACGCGCCGTGAGAATGGTTTCCAGCCAGCGAATGGTGTTGATGTCCAGGTGGTTGGTCGGTTCGTCGAGCAACAGCACTTCCGGATCGGAAAACAGTGCCTGGGCCAGCAACACCCGCAGTTTCCAGCCTGGCGCGACCTCGGTCATCGGGCCGAAATGCTGTTCCAGGGGAATACCCAGGCCCAGCAGCAGTTCACCGGCGCGTGATTCGGCGGTGTAACCGTCCATTTCGGCGAACTCGGTTTCCAGCTCGGCCACGGCCATGCCGTCCGCTTCGCTCATTTCCGGCAGCGAGTAGATGCGATCGCGCTCGGCCTTGACCTTCCACAGCTCTTCGTGACCCATGATCACGGTGTCGATCACGGTGAATTCTTCGTAGGCGAACTGGTCCTGGCGCAATTTACCCAGACGCACGTTCGGCTCGAGCATGACCTGGCCGCCGGATGGCTCGAGGTCGCCGCCGAGAATCTTCATGAAGGTCGACTTGCCGCAACCGTTGGCGCCGATCAAGCCATAACGGTTGCCACCGTTGAACTTGACCGAAACGTTTTCGAAAAGCGGCTTGGCGCCGAACTGCATGGTGATGTTAGCTGTAGAGATCAAAGGTTTTTCCTGCGAAGCATTCAGAGTGGCCAGGGTGCGGCAGTACCGCGCTTGGCCCGAGTCGAATTGCGCTGAAGCGGGGGGACATTCCCGTCATCAACCAAGGGGCGCGTAAAGTTTGGCGGCGATTGTACTGGTCTGGCTCTTTAAACGATAGGGCATTGAGGCCCGCCGATGCGTTGGCGCTATCAGCGGAGCGTTTTTCGCATTTGCAGGTTAACTATTGGTTACAAATAGTGGCTAAAATGCCGTCTTCGACTGATGCCGACAGGCGCGGACGCATTTTGTTCACTTTTGACGTGTGACGATTCCGTGAAACTCATCATTGCCGCTATTTATGTTGTCTCCATTGTCTACGTCCACCTGCGTGGTCGCGTGCGTCACAAATTGGGCCGACAGTTGAGTGATCACTCGTCGTTCCTGGCGCCGATCAACTGTTTCCTTTATCTGTTCTCGAAAAAGCCCAACCAGCCGTACCTCGATCCGGCCGATTTTCCGGACCTGAGTCCGTTGCAGGCGCATTGGGAAGAAATCCGCGCCGAGGGCCAGAACCTGCTGCGGGCCGGGGAGATCAAGCGGTCGAACCAGTACGACGATGTCGGCTTCAACTCGTTCTTCAAGACCGGCTGGAAGCGTTTCTACCTCAAGTGGTACGGCGACAGCCATCCTTCGGCGATGAAGCTCTGCCCGCGCACCACTGAACTGGTGCAGGGCATCGGTTCGATCAAGGCTGCGATGTTTGCCGAGTTGCCGCCCGGTTCCAAACTGGTGCGTCATCGCGATCCGTATGCCGGTTCGTACCGTTATCACCTGGGCCTGGAGACGCCGAACGACGCGGGTTGCTACATCAACGTCGATGGCGAGAGCTATCACTGGCGCGATGGCGAAGCGGTGATGTTCGACGAAACCTTCATTCATTACGCGGAAAACACCACCGACCAGAACCGTATCATCCTGTTCTGCGACATCGAGCGGCCGATGAAGTACCGCTGGGCGGCGGCATTCAACAGCTGGTTCAGCCGCAACGTGATGTCGGCCGCCGGTGCGCCCAACGATGTGGGGGACCGCACCGGTGCCCTCAACCGCCTGTTTGCCCGGATCTACAAGGTCCGCCTGCGCGGCAAGGCGTTGAAGAAACGAAACCGCAAGCTGTATTACCTGGAGAAGTGGGCGATTTTTGCTGGCTTGCTGGCGGTGTTTGTACTGATCTGATTGTGCGTTGTGGCTGAATGCGCTATCGCGAGCGGGCTCGCTCCCACAGGGGAAGATGGTCTACCGCTGTAGGAGCGAGCTTGCTCGCGATGGTCATCAACGATGACGCGGGGTGTCAGGATGCCTGCGTCGTCTGGGCGCCTTTCGCGAGCAAGCTCGCTCCTACAGAAAAGCAGCACCCTTCAACCGCTTGACCGTTTGCCGGTTTTTTTGGCGGCCGGCTTGGTCGCGGCTTTTGGTTTCGCCGCCGCTTTGCCCGGCGCCTTGCCCCCCAGGCTGCGTTTGAGCAACTCGGTCAAGTCGATCACGTCCGCCGTCTTGCGCTCTTCCTCGCCGGTCGCCGTCTCCACGTCCTCGATCTTGCCTTCATGGGCCTTCTTCTCGACCAGCGCCATGATCTTGTCTTCGAAGCTGTCGCGGTAGTCCTCGGGGCTCCAGTCACCGCTCATGTCCTGCACCAGACGCTTGGCCATGTCCAGTTCACCCTTGGCCAGCGTCGGCTTGGTCACCTCGCTGCCCAGTTCGAGCGTGTCGAGGCTGCGCACTTCCGCCGGCCAGCGCAGCATCACCAGGACCATCGCCGACTCCAGTGGCATCAGCGCGGCCAGGTGCTGACGGGTATGCAGGACCACATGGGCGAGGGCGACCTTGTTGGTCTTGGTCAGGGTTTCACGCAACAGCGCGTACACCTTGCCGCCGCGTTTATCCGGCGCGAGGTAGTAGGGTGTGTCGATGTTCTGCAGCGGGATCTGTTCACTGTCGACGAAGGAAAAAATGTCGATGGTCTGCGTCGACAGCGGATGCGCTGATTTGATTTCCTCTTCGCTGAGCACCACGTAGCGACCCTTCTCGTACTGCACGCCTTTAACGATGTGTTCCTTGGTCACTTCCTTTCCGGTCACCTTGTTGACCCGCTTGTAGCCCACCGGGTCCATGCTGCGGCTGTCGAGCCAGTCGAAATCCACCCCTTGGGAAGACGTCGCCGAGACCAGCGCCACAGGGATATGCACCAGCCCGAAACTGATTGCGCCTTTCCAGATTGCCCGTGCCATGGTCGTCTACTCGCGAGTGATGATCAGGTGACCTGCCTTGCGACGCAAAAGTTTCAGCGGCGTGCAGCCCGCTCCGGCCGTGGGCTCAACTTCGTGTTACATCTTGGCGGAGCGGTTTTGATTAACAAATCCGAACCCTGGGCGTAGCGTGCAATCGAAGGCTCTATCACCTGGAGAGGCAGCCTATGAAACGATTGGCGCTAGGCATTTTTACGATGGCATTGAGTGGCGTGCTGAGCCATCTCGCTCTGGCTGAAACCCCGTCGCCCGCCAACCCCTTGCTGCTGGCGCAAAGCCCGACCGGTGCCGCCAGCAATCCTTACAACAGCCCGATTCGCCGGGCCAATCCCAACAGCATGCAAGGCACGCAGCCCAGCGCTCCGGCGATTCGCGGACCCAATACCGTGCCGGTGCCAAGGCCACCGACGCTGGACAATGGTGGCATTGGCAACCGCTATCCCCAGGATCGGACGGCGCCTGCCAGCCCACCCAAGTTCATCCCCAACCCTCCGTCCCGCGATGCGAACACCCGTTAAGCGGTGGTACGCCCCGGCAGTCAGCCGTCCAAACGACATAAGGAATCGTGCATGTTGCGTAAAACCCTCCTGGCCACCTTCTGTGCCAGCGCATTGATTGGCGCCGTCATGCCAGCGTTCGCCGCACCCGCTCAGGAACTGAAAAGCGAGCAGGGCACCCTCGAAGTCACCCCGGTGGTCAAGGGTCTGGACCATCCCTGGGCCTTGGCGTTTCTGCCGGATCAGAAGGGCATGCTGATCACCGAGAAGTCCGGCAACCTGCGCGTGGTCAGCACCGAGGGCAAGCTGTCGGCGCCGATCAGCGGTGTGCCGCAGGTCTGGGCCAGAAGTCAGGGCGGATTGCTGGACGTGGTGCTGTCGCCCGACTTCCAGGAGGATCGCACCGTGTACCTGTCCTACGCCGAAGGCGGGGGAGAAGGGGGCAAGGCCGGCACGGCGGTCGGTCGCGGGCAACTGTCGGAAGACTTGACCGCCCTGCGCAATTTCAAGGTGATCTTCCGCCAGGAGCCGAAACTGTCGACCGGCAATCACTTCGGCTCGCGGCTGGTGTTCGACCGCGATGGCTACCTGTTTATCTCGCTCGGTGAAAACAACGACCGACCCACGGCCCAGGACCTGGACAAACTGCAGGGCAAGATCGTGCGGATCTACCCTGACGGCAAAGTGCCGGACGACAACCCCTTCGTCGGCCAGTCCGGCGTGCGCCCGGAAATCTGGTCCTATGGCCAGCGCAATCCGCAGGGCATGGCGCTCAATCCGTGGACCGGCGTGCTCTGGGAAAACGAGCACGGCCCCCAGGGGGGTGATGAACTCAATATCATCGAACGCGGCAAGAATTACGGCTGGCCGCTGGCGACCCATGGCATCAACTATTCCGGGCAACCGATCCCCGAGGCCAAGGGCAAGAAAGCCGAAGGCACCCTTGCGCCGCACCACGTCTGGGAAAAATCCCCCGGTTTGAGCGGCATGGCGTTCTACGATGCAGACCGTTTCAAGCCCTGGCAGCACAACGTCTTTATCGGAGCGCTGGCGACGCAGGAACTGATTCGCTTGCAGTTCGACGGTGACCGCGTGGTTCACGAAGAGCGCCTGATGGGAGAGCTGAACAAGCGCGTTCGCGATGTGCGGCAGGGGCCGGATGGCTACCTGTACGTGCTGACTGATGAGAGCGACGGCGTGTTGTACAAGGTCGGTCTGAAGTAATCGTCCCGACCCGAGCCCTGTCGCCGCAGGCAGGCCTGCGGCGACAGGGGGGCGGTCAATCGTTCTCAGTGCGGTAGAGCACCACCGCCGCCCGCAATTTGCCGCGTCCGAAGCTGCACATCTTCTGGAACTCGGCCTGGCTGACCGGCAAATGCTGGCAATCCATGGGCTGACGATGCTGGCTATGATCCACATCGGGGTCGTGCAGGTAGACGAATTCTTCGTCGCAATCGGTAACGACCACCCAGTGGGGCGATTTCGAGCGGGTCAGCCGGTAGCTGCTGATCAGCACCAGCGGCTGGCCGCCATCGGCGAGCAGGCGTGGCAGGTCCAGCGGGACGCCTATCAACTGTTCGACAGGTGTCACGTTCAACTGGGCCATGAACTCATCGTGCACCAGGCGCATGACGTCTTTTTTATGCGCGTCGCGCACACCTTCGAGAAACAACGGCCCGGCCATGCTGACTTGCAGCTGCACCCGGAAGCCACGCCGCGCGGCTGCAAGCGCCAGGCCCTGCGGGCTGCACCCGCCATGGCCCGAGGTCATGAACACGGTGGTTGCCTCGCGCCAGATCTGCAGCTCTTCTCGTCGCTCCAGCACGCGGGCAGCCTGCAATGCGCCCATGGCCATCAACAGGCATGCCGGGCCACAGGTGAAATCGGTGGTCTGCCCGTACCAGGGCACCTTGATGTTGCGCGAATCGCGGTGCTCAAGGATGCGCTTCTCCAGGCGCAACGCGTCGGCGTGGTCCTGGTAGTAGTCGTGGATCAGGGCGAAGCGTCGATACCCATTGCGTTCATACAGGGCAATCGCCGCCGGGTTATCGATGCGCACTTCCAGTCGCAAGTACGCGCAGTCATGGGCCAGGGCGCAGGCTTCGATGCGTTCGAGCAACTGTTTGCCCAACCCGCTGCCGCGGGCCTGTTCGGCGATAGCCAGCGAGTACAGGCGGGCCAGCGATGTGCCGCGATGAAACAGCACCACGGCGTAACCCAGCAATTGCCCGTGCCGGTCAGCCACCCAGAGCTGCCCATGGGCGCGGTTGATCATCCACTGAAAGCTGCGACTGGTGAGCCGGTCCGTGGTGAAGCATTGCTGTTCAAGGGCCAGCAGTTCAGGTAAATCCTCAACTACCGCCAGGCGAAAGACAGTATTCATATGACCGCCGTAAAAGTTGCGTAACGAAACGGGACTTTCGAAAAAGTTCGTGCTTAATAGAAAAGGTCTTGTTCTCCAACGGATCAATCTCTATGTCAGCGGTACAGGGTCATTGGCGCGAAGTATCCGAGCAAAGTTTAGCGGCGGCAACTTATTTAAATGCGGGTGTCAGAACTTCCAGTCAGTTGATAATCATCGTCGAACGCAAGGAAGATTGGGCGTCCTATTTTCCCAGCGAAGACATCGTCAGCGCCCAGGAATACCTTGAGCAAACACGCGGGAACGAGCAGGGCAAGCGGGTTCAGGTCATCAACCTGTGCCGCAGCTACAAGTACCTGGGGCACGGCTATTACTGCTCGCTGCTGGCCGAAGCGCGAGGGCACAAGGTCATTCCGTCGGTGCGTACCATCAGTGAATTGACCCGCAAGTCGTTGTACGGCCTCGCCCTGGACGACCTGGACAAAACCCTGGAAAAGGCCCTCAGTCATCATCTTTACAGTGACACCGAAGGCTTTACCCTGACGCTTTACTTTGGCCAGACCCATATAGAACCGCTGCAGGATCTGGCGCGGCAGTTATTTGAAGTGTTCGCCTGTCCGATATTGCTGGTTGACTTTCGTCGAACTAACGGTTGGCACATCGAGGGCATAAAGTCAGGCGCCCTGCATAAGTTGAGGGAAGATCAGGAAGATCAGTTCGCCCACTCGCTCGACAGTTTCAGTCGCAAGATCTGGCGCCTGCCGCGTTCACGACGGGTGGCCCGTTACGACCTGGCGATCCTGCACGACCCGCAGGAAGCGCTGCCGCCTTCCAACCCCGCAGCGTTGGACAATTTCGTTCGTGTCGGCAAGACACTGGGCATTGATGTCGAGCTGATCGAGCGCAAGGACTATGCGCGCATCGCCGAATACGACGGTCTGCTGATCCGTGAGACGACCAGTGTCGACAACCACACCTACCGATTTGCCAAGAAAGCCGAGAGCGAAGGGCTGGTGGTGATGGATGATCCGACCTCGATCCTGCGCTGTACCAACAAGGTCTACCTCACCGACCTGCTCAAGAGCCATCAGTTGGGCATGCCGGCCACCGAAATCCTCTACAAGGAACGACCGCAGGACTTTGAACGTGTGGGCGAGCGCCTGGGTTTCCCATTGGTGTTGAAGATCCCCGACGGCTGTTTCTCCCGGGGAGTGATCAAGGTGGAAAGCCAGCAGGCCCTGCTTGAGGCGACCGCCGAATTGTTCGAACACTCGGTGCTGTTGCTGGCTCAGGAGTTTTTCTACACCGAATACGACTGGCGGATTGGCGTGCTCAATCGCAAACCGATCTTTGCCTGTCAGTACTTCATGTCCAAGGGCCATTGGCAAATCTACAACCACAAGGCCAAGGGTCAGGACATCAACGGCGAATGCCGCACCCTGGCGGTCCACGAAGCACCGCGGGCCGTGGTGGAGCTGGCGGTGAAGACCGCGAATCTCATCGGCGACGGCCTCTATGGCGTGGACCTCAAACAGTCCGGCGACAAGGTGGTGGTGATCGAAGTCAACGACAACCCGAACATGGACGCCGGCATCGAGGACGCCTATTTGCAGGACGACTTGTACTCGCTGGTGCTTGAGGAGTTCGTGCGTCGGCTGGAACTCAAACGTCGCGGCCAGGCCTGGTAAGCGGCCGATGATCAAGAGCTTTCAACTGAACAACGGGGTGTTGCAGGCGGTCGAGCGGCTGGACGCTGAAGTCATGCTGTTCAGCAATCCCGATGCCGCCGAGCGTGACCTGCTGCACAGCCATTTCAAGCTCGATGAACACGCGTTGGCCTCGGCCCTGGACCCGGACGAGGTGTCGCGTATCGAGTTTCATCCCGACAATCTGTTTCTGATCTGGAAGCGCCCGGAAAACTATTCCGGTGCCGATAGCCTGGCCTTTGAAGTGTCGTCCTGCGGCCTGCTGTTCTGTGCCCAGCGTCTGTTGGTGATCGCCACCGACGATTCGCCGCTGCACGGTCTCGGCACCCGGCAACGTCTGAATACGCCACTGGATGTGCTGCTGGACCTGCTGTTCAACAACATCCATCACTACCTGGGCCACCTCAAGGTGATCAAGCTGGTTGCGCGCGAGTTGCAGCAGAAATTCAACCGCTCGATGCAGAACCAGCACCTGATCCAGATGTTCAATCTCAGCGAGAGCCTGATCTATTACATCAATGCGATCCACAGCAACGGCGCGGTCCTGACCCGTTTGCGCAACCACGCGGAAAAACAGCGCTTCAGCGCCGAGGCCATCAGCCTGATCGACGACCTGATCATCGAAAACAACCAGTGTTACAAGCAGGCGGAAATCTATTCCACGGTGTTCTCCGGGTTGATCGAGGCCCGTGGCAACCTGATGAACAACAGCATGAACAACCTGCTGCGCAAACTGACCCTGATCAACGTGGTGTTCCTGCCGCTGAACCTGATCGCGAGCATCGGCGGCATGTCCGAATTCAGCATGATGACCGCCGGCACGCCGTGGTGGGTGTCGTACCCGTTGTTCCTCAGCGCGATGATGGCAGGCGCCGGAGTGATGGTGCTGGGGCTGCGGAGGCTGGCGAAGTGATCTGCCTGCCAATCTCCTGTGGGAGCAGGCTTGCTCGCGAAGGCGATCTGCAATTGATCATTGACTTGCCCGGCGCGCCCGGCTAATTTCCAGCCATGACTTTCACCGTACTGCGCTGCCAGCCAAGCATTATTACCGCCATTCCTCATTTGGCGGGCTAGCTCACGACTGCAGCACCCAACCCGCCCTAGAGGCGGGTTTTCACTTTCTGTCTCCGGGGTTTTGATCAGCGTCAGGAGACGACCATGAACCACTCGCCCGCCCAGCAGACCTTGCTTGAGCATTACGTCAAAAAGATCCTCGCCGCGCCGGTGTACGAGCTGGCGGTGCGTACGCCGTTGCAGGCTGCACCGGCGTTGTCCGAAGCGCTGGGCAACCGGGTGTTGCTCAAGCGCGAGGATTTGCAGCCGACCTTTTCCTTCAAGATCCGTGGCGCGTACAACAAGCTGGTGCAACTCAGTGATGAGCAGAAGGCCCGTGGCGTGATCACCGCGTCCGCCGGCAATCACGCTCAAGGGGTGGCGTTGGCGGCACGGGAGCTGGGAATTGGCGCAACCATCGTCATGCCCTCGACGAGCCCGGAACTCAAGGTGCTCGGGGTTCGCAGTCGCGGTGCCGAAGCGGTGTTGCACGGTGACAGCTTCCCCTTTGCACTGGCCCACGCCCTGGAACTGGCCGAGCGCAGCGGTCGCACCTTCGTCTCGCCGTTCGACGACCCGGACGTGATTGCCGGGCAAGGCACCGTGGCCATGGAAATCCTGCGCCAGCACCCGGGGGAGCTGGAGGCGATCTTTGTTCCGGTGGGCGGTGGCGGCTTGATCGCGGGCATCGCCGCTTACGTCAAGTACCTGCGGCCGGAGGTGCGCATCATCGGCGTCGAGTCGGAGCATTCCGCCTGCCTGCAAGCGGCGATGGCGGTGGGCGAAAGGACCATCCTGCCCAGCGTCGGCACATTCGCCGACGGTGTCGCCGTCGCCCAGATCGGCGCCTATGGTTTTGAAATCTGCCGCTTCTGCGTCGATGAGGTCCTGACCGTCAGCAACGACGAACTGTGCTCCGCGATCAAGAACATCTACGACGATACCCGCTCGATCACCGAGCCTTCCGGCGCGCTGGCGGTGGCCGGAATCAAGAAGTACGTGGCGCAAATGGGCGCCAAGGGCAAGACCCTGATCGCCATCGATTCCGGCGCCAACATCAATTTCGACAGCTTGCGGCATGTGGCCGAGCGCGCGGCGCTGCAGGCCGTGTAATCACGATCCGGAATTTCCCATGGAAGCGACCGGCTTGCTGGCGATGGTCGCCAACGATAATCACGGCGACCCTGCGTTCATCGCGAGCGGGCTCGCTCCCACATTGGACTCCGTGCGTTGCAATTTGCAGGCGTAAAAACCGGCGTTATTGCAAATTGCATGGGCTCAATAACGGATCAGTTGGCTAACCCCTTGATTTACCGATGAGCTGCACGGCGAAATTCAGGGCATGTTTTATGCTGTACCTGTCTGTAAAAACTGGCCGGGTCTTACAGAGTCAGTACCCAATTATTAGCTGGCTGTCGCACACTCAGGAGAGGGTCGTCATGTTTCTGTCTGCCTTGGAACTTCGCAATATCATTGAAAGCAGCTTCCTGCCCAAACGTTGCCAATGCTCGCTGTCGCCCGATCTGTTGATGTCCGTGAAAGTATTCGCCGACGGTCAGACCGATCAAGTGGACCTGTTGGCCACCGGCATCGATGCCAAGTCGCTCACCAGTTCTCGGGAAATCAACAACCTGATTGCCGGGCTGCGTACGGACATGCAACAGCGTGCCGAGATGCAACCGCTGCACCCCGATCGCCAGGCGTTGTAACGCGCGGTCGTTCCTGCTGGGTCTGGCACACGCCAGACCCGTTGTCGTTCCCATCACACCGTCAGTTTTGTTGACTGCAGGCTTGCGACAGTTTGCGGTAGGTGATCTCTGCAGGCTTGCCCGCCGCATCGATGTACTTCATGTCCGCTGTCACCACTTTGCATTCCACGGTTTCGGGTTCGCTGAGCGAAACCACTTTGGCCACGTGCAGCGGCATGCCGTATTGATAAGGCACCGCCTGGGTGTCGTTGGCCTGGGCCAGCCCGGCGAAGGCGCTGCAGGCGAGAGCGGTGGTGATCAGCAATGTGCGGGTGTTCATGGGTGTTCTCCAGTGCAGAGGCGAGTCAACTCGATGCCAAGGCGTCGAGCCAGCCGCACTGGGCGTCAGGGGGGACCTGAGGGCGTGCGGTCCAGTGAAGTATTGGACCGCAGCGTTAAGCGATGGTTAAACCGGCTGAATGCCGCCTGTCGCGCAGGGCGATTTTGCCAGACGCGTTCCGACTAAAGTCGTCTGTAGCGCATAAAAGCCCTCTGCCATCATTGCCCTACACCCCGCGTGTTCTTCTCATCCTGGCCAGTTTCTGTCCGGGATGACGCTTTTTTTGGCTTGTTGCGCCTTGCGCAAACGCTGCACTGTTGGAGCTTTTTCATGCGTCCCCCCTTTCAATTGATCACCGCCCGCCAGGCATTCGGCCTTGGCGCCCTGGCCCTGTGCGCCAGTTTTTCCGTCCAGACGCGAGCCAGCGGGTTTTTCGAGGACACCACGGCGAAAGTCGAATCGCGCACGGTGTATTTCAATCGTGATTTTCGCGATGGGCACACGTCCACGGAGCAGGGCGCGTCCAAGCGTGAAGAGTCGGCGCAGGGCTTCATTCTCAACCTGCAATCGGGTTACACCGAAGGCACGGTGGGTTTCGGTATCGATGCATTGGGCATGCTCGGGATCAAGCTCGACTCCAGCGCCGACAGCAGCAACAGCGGTTTGCTGCCGTCCACGGGGCACGATCCGCGCGGTTCGGTGGACCAGTACGCCAAGCTCGGCCTGACCGCCAAGGTGCGGGTGTCCGAGAGTGTGCTGAAGTACGGCGCGTTGCTGCCGGATGTGCCGCTGCTCAAGTACAACGATGGCCGGCTGCTGCCGACGATGTTCAACGGTGCGCAATTGACCTCGAAGGAAATCAAGAACCTGACCTTCATGGCCGCGCGGCTGGACCAGTACACCGCGCGGGATTCCACCGATGCCCAGGACATCCGCGTGCACTGCAAGAACAAGCGCTATGCGTGCAACATCACCGCCGATCATTTCGACATGTATGGCGTTGACTACAAGATCAACGAACGCCTGACGGCCCAGTATCACTACGCGGAACTGGAGGACATTTACCGTCAGCACTTTGTCGGCCTGCTGGCCAGCCAGCCGTTGGGTGACGGCGTGCTCAAGGCCGATGTGCGCCTGCTCAAAAGTGCCGACAGCGGTGCCGAGCGCGCCGGGTCCATCGATAACCGCGCGCTCAGCGGCATGCTCGCCTATGCCCTCAGCGGGCACACTTTCAGCGCCGGTTGGCAGCGCATGAACGGCGACAATTCGATGCCGTACCTGGATGGCACCAACCCGTACCTGGTCAACTATGTGCAGGTCAACGACTTCGCCGCCGCGCAGGAGCGTTCGTGGCAGGTGCGTTATGACTATGACTTCAAGGCAGTCGGCCTCAGCGGCCTGAGTTTCCTGGCCCGCTACGTCAACGGCGACCACATCAAGGTGCTGGGCAGCGATCAGGAAGGCAAGGAATGGGAACGCGACACCGAGCTCAAGTACGTGGTGCAGAGCGGGACGTTCAAGGACGTCAGCCTGCGCCTGCGCAATGCGACATACCGGACCAACTACGAGCAGTTTGCCCGGGATGTGGATGAGACGCGGTTGATCGTCAGCTATAACTTTTCGGTGTTGTGACTGCAAAGTTGAAGGTGTGATGCTGGCCGCTTTCGCGAGCAAGCCCGCTCTCACATTTCGACCGTATTCGTCCTGAATCAACTCGGTCAAAATGTAGGAGCGAGCCTGCTCGCGAGGGAGCCCTCTGGCTCAGCGAAGACCCAGCTGCTGCCGATACGGCAGGTCCGGCCCGGTCTTGCTGCAGGTCAAGGCTGCGGCCTGCACGGCAAATTTCAACATGCCGTGGATGTGTTCGCGCTCAAGCGAACGCACACCCTCGATCGAATCCAGCCCGTGTTCGGTCAACCAGGTAATCAGCGCCGCCTGGAAGGTGTCGCCCGCGCCCACGGTGTCGGCGATCTTCACCGCAGCGGCGGGGACCGACCAGGTGCCATGTCGGCGGCTGAACACCGTCGCGCCGTCGCCGCCCCGGGTCAGGAACACCAACTGACAACGATGCTGCAACCAGCCGTCGATGACCTGCGCCGGGTCCTGCTGCGGATACAGCAGGTGCAAATCCTCGTCGCTGACCTTGATCAGGTCGGCCAACTCCACCAGGGTCGCCACCCGTGAACGCCAGCGCTCGATATCGGGCTCGGGGTTGAGCCGCACGTTCGGGTCGAGGCTGATCAGGCGCTGGCCGCTTTCGCGCTGCACCAGGGCCAGCAGGGTGTCGGCAATGGGCTGTACCACCAGCGAATACGAGCCGATGTGCAAGCCATGCACCTCGGCACCGAGGTCTGGCAGGTGCTCGATGCGCAACTGCCGGTCTGCGCAGCCTTCGCCACGGAAGCTGTATTGCGGCGACCCGTTGGCGCCGAGCGCGACCATGGCCAGGGTGGTCGGCGCGGCGACATCCACCAGGTAGTCCGCGCGCACGCCTTCCTCCTGCAACACCTGCCGCAAGCGCCGGCCCAGGTAGTCAGTGGACAGCCCGGCCAACAGCGCCGCGTCCACGCCCAGGCGGCGCAGGCCGACCGCGACGTTGAACGGCGAGCCACCGGCAATCGCCTTGAAATTCACTTTTGAAGCCAGGCCGCTGGCGTCATCTTCACTGAAGAAGTCGAACAGCGCTTCGCCACACACCAGATACATAGTTGTTCGCTCGTTAAAGGGTTGCGACATGCTGTTGATAGCGTTCATAGGCCTGCTGAGAGGCCGCCACGTTGGCGGCAATCGGCAGGGTTTCGCTGGCCGGGTCGAGTGTCACGCAACGCTCGCACACATCCGCCAGGCTTTCTTCACCACCGTTTGCCCGCGACGTGCACCACGCCGCCTGGATCGCCGCGCCGAGGGCGGCGGCTTCGCTGTGCCGGGTGCAGACCACCGGCGTATTCATGATGTCGGCGACAATCTGGCGCCACACCGGGCTCTTCGAGCCGCCACCGATCAAACGGATGCTGCGGCTTTGTAAGCCATTGTGACGCAGCAGGTCCAGCCCGTAACGCAAACCGAAGGTGGTGCCCTCGACCACCGCGCGGCACAGGTTGGCCCGGGTCAGGTTGGTCATGGTCAGGCCCGACAGGCTGCCGGTGGCGTGGGGCAAGGCGGGGACGCGTTCACCGTTAAGAAACGGCAGCATGCTGATGCCGTCGGCCCCGATGGGCGCCTGCGCAACCAGCGTGTTGAACTGCGCGACATCGAGGTCGAGCAGCTCGCGAATGACGCCGGTGGCGTTGGTCAGGTTCATGGTGCAGATCAGCGGCAACCAGCCGCCGCTGGAGGAGCAGAAGGTCGCGACCGAGGCATCGGGGCTGACCCGTGGCTGATCGGCATAGGCGTATACGGTGCCGGACGAGCCGAGGCTCATGGTGATGGCGCCCGGCTGGATGTTGCCGGTGCCGATGGCCCCCATCATGTTGTCGCCGCCCCCGCTGGACACCAGCGCCTGCGGGTTCAGGCCCAGTTGTCGAGCGATGTCCGGCAGGAGCGTGCCGACCGGCTGATGGGCGTCGATCAGCTCCGGCAATGCCGCTTGCAAGCGGCCGCTGGGGTCGATGTCGCGCAGAAGCTGCACATCCCATTGGCGAGTGCGCACGTTGAAATAACCGGTGCCCGACGCGTCGCCGTATTCGCTGCAACGGCGGCCCGTCAGCCAGTGGTTGAGGTAATCGTGGGGCAGCAGGACATGGGCGATCCGCGAAAACACCTCGGGGTGCTGCTCTTTGGTCCAGAGCAGTTTGGAGACGGTGTAGCCCGGTGCGATGACCACGCCGAGGCGCTCCAGCGAGCCCTTTTCACCGCCCAGGTGCTTGAGCAGGCGATCGTTTTCCGCCGTGGTTTCGGTGTCGCACCACAGTTTGGCCGGGCGTAGCACCCGGCCTTCGTCGTCGAGCAGCACCAGGCCGTGTTGCTGGCCGGACACACCGAGGCCGAGGATGGCCTGGCCGTCGACGTTGGCGGCGATCAGCGCACGGCGCGTGGCCAGCGTAAAAGCCTCGAGCCATTGCGCGGTGTCCTGTTCGCGCCGGCCATTGGCACCGCTGATCAGGGTGTGCGCGGCGGCGCCTTCGCCCAGGACCTGGCCGCTGGCGGCGTCGAGGACGATGGCCTTGGTGCCCTGGGTGCCGCAGTCGATGCCGAGGAAAAGTGGTTGGGTTGGCATGCAAAGATCCTTGGGATGTCAGTTCGATCCAGGGTGAAGCTTTTCGCGAGCAGGTCGAATCGTCGCACCGCCTCGCTCAAGCCAACACCCGCTCCAGCGTCCGCGAAACCCCCACCTCCCGCAAACTGTTGCAGCACCACTCGAACGCTGCCACAAACTCGGCCGAACGTGGAATCGCCGTGCCGAAGATCTCCTCGACCGCCAGCAACCGCTGGGTGATCAACGCATCGTCGGCCACCAGGGCCTGGCAGAACGCCGCCCGTGGGTCGGGGATCGAATAGGTGTCGCCGTTTTCGTCGACCCCCTTCAGGTACAGGGCCCAGGCTGCCACCACCAACGCCGCCCGTTTGGTTTCCTGGCCGTCGGCAATCAGCCGGTTGAGGGTCGGGACGGTGAACTTGGGAAACTTCGACGAGCCGTCCGAACACACGCGCTCCAGCTGATCGGCAATCGCCTGGTTGGAGAAACGCTCGACCAGGGTGTCCTTGTAGTCGCCCAGGTCGATGCCCGGCACCGGCGACAGCTGCGGGGTCACGTCCAGGTCCATGTAGGCGCGCATGTAGCGCACGAACAGTGGGTCATTCATGGTTTCGTGGACAAAGCGGTAGCCCTTGAGGAAGCCCAGGTAGGTCAGCGCCAGGTGACTGCCGTTGAGCAGCTTGATCTTCATTTCCTCGTAGGGCGTGACGTCGTCGGTGAATTGCACGCCGACCTGTTCCCAGGCCGGGCGGCCGTTGACGAATTTGTCCTCGAGCACCCATTGCACGAACGGTTCGCAGACCACCGGCCAGGCATCGTCGACGCCATGTTTGTCGGCCAGTTGCAGGCGATGGGCAGTGCTGGTCATCGGCGTGATGCGGTCGACCATGGCATTGGGGAAACTCACGTGGCCAGCGATCCACTCGCCCAGCTCGGCATCGCGCAACGCGGCGAAGGCCAGCAGTGCCTTGCGGGTGACCGCGCCGTTGTGTGGCAGGTTATCGCAGGACATCAGGGTGAACGCTGGGGTGCCGGCGGCGCGGCGTTTGGCCAGGGCGGCGCAGAGGAAGCCGAACACGGTGGTCGGGGCGTCCGGGTGCGCCAGATCATGCTGGATCTGCGGCAGGTGCGCCATGAATTCGCCGTTGCTGTCGTCGATGCAGTAACCGCCCTCGGTGATGGTCAGCGAAACGATGCGAATCTCGGGGCTCGCCAGTTTGTCGATCAACGCCTGCGGGCCGTCCTCGGCCAGCAGCATGTCGCGAATCGAGCCGATGACCCGGACCTCGGTGTCATCGGTGTCGCCCAGTTCGAACAGGGTGAACAGATAGTCCTGCTCCCGCAGGTCATCGCGGGCACGGCGGTCCTCGGCGCGCAGGCCGACGCCGCAGATCGCCCAGTCCAGCCCGGCGCCAGTATTCATCAAGGCGTCGGTGTAATACGCCTGGTGGGCGCGGTGGAAACCGCCGACGCCGATGTGGGCGATGCCCTGGCGGGTGTCGCTCAGGGCATAGCCCGGCAGGATCACCTCGGGAGCGAGGTGGTTCAGGTTGTGTGTGTTCAGTTTCATCGCAAAGTCTCTCGTTCAGGCCGCCGCGCGCAGCGGACGGGCCAGCGCAACGCCGTCGGCATCGAATAAATGGCAGTGGTCGGCGTCCAGGTGCAGGCTCAGGGTTTCGCCGTAGCGGCTGGCCAGGTCGCCGCGCACGCGCATCGTCAGGGCTTCGCCGGACGCGGTCAGCACGTGGCAGAAGGTGTCGCTGCCCAGGCGTTCGCTGACGTCGGCGGTGACCTGCAGGGTGCAATCGCCGGGTTTGGCCAGCTCCAGGTGTTCCGGGCGGATGCCCAGGGTTACCGCCGCGCCGACACTCAGGTGGGCGCCGCTGAACGGCAGGGTGATGCGGGTGCCGGCGTCCAGCGCCACCTCGCAGCGCTGACTGTCGAGGCTGACCACCTGGCCCTTGAGGAAGCCCATTTTCGGCGTGCCGAGAAAGCCCGCCACGAACAGGTTGGCCGGATGATGGTAGAGGTCCAGGGGCGAGCCGACCTGCTCGATTTTGCCGCCATTGAGCACCACGACCTTGTCGGCCATGGTCATGGCTTCCACCTGATCGTGGGTCACATAGATCATCGTTGCCTGCAGTTCCTTGTGCAGGCGCAGCAGCTCCAGGCGCATCTGCACGCGCAGCGCCGCGTCGAGGTTGGACAGCGGCTCGTCGAACAGGAAGATTTTCGGGTTGCGCACAATCGCCCGGCCGATGGCCACCCGCTGACGCTGACCGCCGGACAGTTGCTTGGGCTTGCGCTCGAGCATCGGCCCCAGTTCCAGGATGCGCGCGGCCTCGCCGACTTTCTTCTCGACTTCGGCTTTCGACACGCCGGCCAGGTCGAGGGCAAACGACATGTTCTTGCGCACGCTCATGTGCGGGTACAAAGCGTAGGTCTGGAACACCATCGCCAGGTCGCGTTTGGCCGGGCTGACTTCGGTGATGTCGCGGCCATCGAGTTCGATGGTGCCGCCGCTGACTTCTTCGAGGCCGGCGATCAGCCGCAGCAGGGTGGATTTGCCGCAACCCGACGGGCCGACGAACACCACGAACTCCTTGTCGTTCACTTCCAGGTCGATGCCCTTGATGATGGAAAAGCCTTCGAAGCCTTTTTGCAGATTCTTGATTTTCAGGTTGGCCATGGGGTGGGCCTCCGCTTGTTTTTATTCAGTTGAATCGGGCGCGATTTTTTTGTGGGAGCGAGCCTGCTCGCGATGGTGGTGTGTCGGATACATCAATATTGAATGACAGGCCGTCATCGCGAGCAGGCTCGCTCCCACAGGGTTTTGTGTTGGATCAGGAATTGGGCAAGTCTTCATTTCACGGCACCAAACGAAAGCCCGCGCACCAGTTGTTTCTGGCTGATCCAGCCGAAGATCAGGATCGGCGCGCAGGCCAGGGTCGAGACCGCCGATAACTTGGCCCAGAACAGCCCTTCGGGGCTGGAGTACGAGGCGATCAGGGCGGTCAGGGGCGCGGCTTTCGACGAGGTCAGGTTCAGCGACCAGAACGCCTCGTTCCAGCACAGGATCAGCGACAGCAGCACGGTGGAGGCCAGGCCGCCCTTGGCGATCGGCAGCAGCACCCGGAGCATTTCCTGGGCCAGGGTCGCGCCGTCCAGGCGGGCGGCTTCGAGGATGTCCTTGGGGATGTCCTTGAAGTAGGTGTAAACCATCCAGACCACGATCGGCAGGTTGATCAGGGTGTAGATCACGATCAGCGCAATGCGTGTATCGAGCAGGCCGAAACTCTTGGCCAGCAGGTAGATCGGCATCAGCACGCCCACCGGCGGCAGCATCTTGGTCGAGAGCATCCACAGCAGCGTGCCCTTGGTGCGCTGGGTCTCGTAGAACGCCATGGAGTAGGCGGCGGGCACCGCAATCAGCAGGCACAGGGCGGTGGCGCTGAACGAAATCACCACCGAGTTCCAGGCGAAACTGAAGTAATCGCTGCGCTCGTTGATGTGCAGGTAGTTCTCCAGGGTCGGCATGAAGATGAACTGCGGCGGGGTAGCGAACGCGTCGATCTCGGTCTTGAAGCTGGTCAGCACCATCCAGAAGATCGGGAAGAAGATCAGGATCGCGATGGCCCAGGCCAGGGTGCCCAGCAGCAGGCTTTGCAGGCGACGGGATTGTTGAAGGGTCATGGCGCAGGCCTCAGGCTTTGTCTGTCAGATTTTTGCCGATCATGCGCACCAGCACGATGGCCGCGATGTTGGCAATCACCACCGCGATCAACCCGCCAGCGGAGGCCATGCCGACGTCGAACTGCACCAGCGCCTGGTTGTAGATCAGGTAGGCGAGGTTGGTCGAGGCATAGCCGGGGCCGCCGTTGGTGGTGGTGAAAATCTCGGCGAACACCGACAGCAGGAAGATGGTCTCGATCATCACCACCACGGCAATCGGGCGTGCCAGGTGCGGCAGGGTCAGGTGCCAGAAAATCGCGATGGGGCCGGCACCGTCCAGGCGCGCGGCTTCCTTCTGTTCCTGGTCCAGCGACTGCATGGCGGTCATCAGGATCAGGATCGCGAAAGGCAGCCATTGCCACGAGACAATGATGATGATCGACAGCAGTGGGTAATGCGCCAGCCAGTCCACCGGTTGCGCGCCGAACAGCTTCCAGACGTAGGCCAGGATCCCCGACACCGGATGGAAGATCAGGTTTTTCCAGATCAGCGCCCCGACGGTGGGCATGATGAAAAACGGCGAGATCAGCATCACCCGCACGATGCCGCGACCGAAAAACGCGGAAGCCTCGAGCAGGGCGCTGATCAGCACCCCGAACACCACGCTGATCAGCAGCACGCTGCCCACCAGCAACAGGGTGTTGGTGGCGCCGGGCATGAACCCGGAGTCGGTCAGGAAATAGGTGAAGTTCTCCAGCCCCACGAATTCGTTTTCGCCGGGGTAGAGCAGGTTGTAACGGATCATCGAAAAGTACAGGGTCATGCCCAGCGGCACGATCATCCACAGCAGCAATAACGCCACCGAGGGGCTGACCAGAAACCAGCCGGGATTGGCCAGCCGGCTTTTGCGCACCGGCTGGGGGATGTCCATGTGGGTTTTGGCAGTAGAGGTATTCATGGCGTTTGACCGAGTCCTGCAGACCTATAGAGAACCCTCGTGGAAGCGAGCCTGCTCGCGACAAGGTGTCAGTGGACACCGCCGCAACAGCAAGACCATCGCGAGCAGGCTCGCTCCCTCAGGGAAAAGTGCGGGTTATTTTGGATACCCGGCACGCTTCATCTCGCGTTCGGTGGTTTGCTGGGCGGCGGCCAGGGCCTGGTCGACCGTGGTCTGACCGATCAGCGCCGCCGAGAACAGCTTGCCGACCTGGGTGCCCACCGCCTGGAACTCGGGGATGGTCACCAGTTGAATGCCGATGTACGGCACCGGACGGGCGCCAGGCTTGCTCGGGTCGGCGGCCTTGAGCGACTCCAGCGTGACCTTGGCGAACGGTGCGGCGTTCATGTAGTCGGCGCTGTAGGTCGAGGCGCGTGTGCCGGGTGGTACGTTGGCGATGCCATCGGTTTTGGCGACGAGGGCCCCGTACTCCTTGGAAGTGGCCCAGGCGCTGAAGGTTTTCGCCGCGTCCTTGGCCTTGGAGCTGGTGGGGATCGCCAGCGCCCAGGAATACAGCCAGGCCGAACCTTTGTCGGTGGTTTCGTGGGGGGCGTAGGTAAAGCCGACGTGGTCGCTGACCTTGCTCTGGGTCTTGTCGGTGACGAACGAACCGGCGACGCTGGCATCGACCCAGATCGCGCATTTCCCGCTGTTGAACAGCGCCAGGTTTTCGTTGAAGCCGTTGCTGGAGGCGCCGGGCGGGCCGGCGTTCTTCATGGTGTCGACGTAGAAGTTCAGCGCGTTTTTCCACTCGGGGCCGTTGAATTCAGGCTGCCATTTTTCATCGAACCAGCGTGCGCCATAGGCGTTGGCGACGGTGGTGATCAAGGCCATGTTCTCGCCCCAGCCGGCCTTGCCGCGCAGGCAGATGCCGTACTGTTCCTTGTCCTTGTGGGTGAGTTTGCCGGCGAACTCCGCGATCTGGGTCCAGGTCGGACGCTCGGGCATGGTCAGGCCGGCTTCCTTGAACAGGTCGGTGCGGTAATAGGTGATGGAACTTTCGGCGTAGAACGGCAGCGCATACAGCGAGCCCTTGACCGACAGCCCTTCACGCACCGACGGGAACACGTCGTCGAGTTCGTACGTGGCCGGCAAATCCTTCATCGGCTCCAGCCAACCCTTGGCACCCCACAGTGCCGCTTCGTACATGCCGATGGTCAGCACGTCGAACTGCCCGCCCTGGGTGGCGATGTCGGTGGTCAGGCGCTGGCGCAGGACGTTTTCTTCCAGCACCACCCAATTGAGCTTGATCTCCGGGTGCTCGGCCTCGAAGGTCTTCGAGAGCTTCTGCATGCGGATCATGTCGCTGTTGTTGACGGTGGCGATGGTCAGGGTCTGGGCGCCAAGGCTGACGCTGCTGAGGGTCATGCAGGTGAGGGCTAGCAGAGCTTTTACAGAAGGTTGCATCGTGCACTCCTTTTCTGCGCCCGGCGGGTGGCAGAAGGACAGTTATTGTTTTTGTGTCTTCCGACGACAGGAAGAATCTGCGCTGATTACAGCCTTCAATCGATGATGAAACAAATCATTCATCGCACTTGAATCGATACTATTTTGCACTGGGGTTTGCTGAGGGAGACGCAGGGAAGGGCTTTGTGGCGGTTGAGGGGTATCGGATCTGTACAGGTTTTGTGGCCAAGAGGCCCTACTTGTGGGAGCGAGCCTGCTCGCGATAGCAGTGTGTCAGGCGCATGATTGTGAGCTGACACTCTCTCATCGCGAGCAGGCTCGTTACCACAGGGACCTCATTCACAGGGAGATTGCAGGGAATCAGCCCAGGTTCTGCTCGGTCAGGCGTTGCACCGCCAGGCGCCGGTAGTGGGAGGGCGTCATGCCCTTGAGCTGCTGGAATCGCCGGTTGAAGTTGGAAATATTGTTGAAGCCGGACTCGAAGCACACGTCGGTCACCGGTTTGTCGCCGTCGGCCAGCAACTCGCAGGACTTGCTGATGCGCAGCCGGTTGACGAATTCGATGAAACAGCGGCCCGTCGCCTGTTTGAACACGCGGCTGAAGTAGGTCGGCTTCATGCCCAGGTGCTCGGCGACTTCCTCCAGCGGCAGTTCGCGGGCGTAGTGGGCGAAGATGTAATCCACCGCGCGGTTGGTGCGATCGACGTTGTGTTCGTCCGCCAGTTGCGCGGTCGTCGCCCCGGACAGCAGTTGGTAATCGTCGGTACTGGCAAGCAGTTCCAGCAGAATGAAAAAATGCCCGAGCCGGGTCACGCCCTGGGTGTCGGCGATGCGCTGCATCAAGGTCATGGCCTGGCCGATCGTGTGCTTGCAGCGAAACTCGATGCCGTACTGGGCGCGCTCCAGCAGTGGTGCCAGGGTCTTGAGTTCGGCAAACACCTGATGGCCGCTCTCGAACAGCTCGTCGGTGAAGTTGACCAGCATGTCACGCTTGGGCACCACTTCGTCCTCGCCGACCTGGCTGATCCAGTTGTGGGGCAGGTTGGGGCCGGTGAGGAACAGGGTTTGCGGGTAGAAGTTGCCGATGTAGTCGCCAATGAACACCTTGCCGGAGCTGGCGACGATCAGGTGCAGCTCGTATTCCTTGTGGAAGTGCCAGCGCACCAGCGGGCAGGGGAAGCCGTGCTGGCGATAAATGATGGACAAGCCGTTGTGGTCGTCCATCAGTTCGTAGGAGGGGTCGGTCACTCGGGCGGTTCGGGTCATGGCGGGGCGCTTTTTTTGTTATCGCCTGCCGATCATGCCTCTTTCCCGGCGCCTGACGCCAGTGCAGGCGCGCAACCTCAGCGCACTTCGTGCAGGCTCTCGGCCTCGAGGGCCTTCTCGGCCGTGGCGCTCCAGCAGTAGCGCACGATCTGCGACTCGTCGAAGAAGTCGGTATTGATGATGCTGCAACGCATGATCCATTCCCCTGAGGAGTTGAACCAGTCGTTGATCTGGGTCTTGATGTGTTGCGGCCCGCCGAGGAACGTGTAGCTGGTCGCCGACAGCGACCACAGGAACCGCTCGTAATAGGCGTCTTCCAGGGTGTCCTTGATATGGCGGTGCAACTGCTCGGTATCGGTGAATGGTTTGCCCGACCATTTGTGCGGGATGCGCGGCCAGAAGAATTCGCCGTCGAGGCCAGACAGCGGTGGCGCGGCCATGACGATGCGACGTAGCGCGCTGGCCTCCTTGAGTTCGCCCACGGTTTTTGCTGCATCGTAGCAGGAGAGGGCGCGGTGCCCGAGCCGGCGCAGCAGGACCTCGCCCAGTTGCACCGAGTCGAAGGGTTTGTTATCGCCCAGCTGGTGGAAGTCCAGCACAATGAATTCGTCGTTGTTGCGGTCCAGGAAGTTCAGGACGGCTTCGATCAGATCATCGAGCACCCGATGGGACTGGTGACCACTGTGATGGAAATAGAAGATCGGCTGGTCCCTGGCCTGCTTGAAACCCAGGCGCAAATCGAACGCCCGCGCGCCGTTATCCAGCTGCCAGGCGAAGGAATCGTTCTGGCAGGTCACCCAGTTGCCGAAGACCACTTCATGGTTGGGAGCTTTTTTGTCCATGCCGGCGTTGTGCGCGCCGGGCCAGATGATGTCGGTCAGTCGCAACTTGTCGATGTCGGGGACGTGACTCATCCAGGCTTGTTTGTTCAGTGGCATATACATTCCTTTGTTCGAAGGTTCCCGGCCTTGGGAACACGTGTTGACAGAGCACCGGCCCTGTAGGCGCGAGCTCGCTCCTACAGGGGCGTGCACAGGTATAAGCACTGGGACAGCCAAAGCCAAGCCCCAGCTTGCTACAGGAAGTATCCCTTACACCGGGCGATTCTTGGCTTCGATCCATTGCGCCATGTACTGGGTACTTTTGTGCTGGTGGTGACGCAGCATGCTGCCGGTAAAGTTGTCCCGGCGAAGTTGTTCCAGGTGTTGCCGGATCTGCATCAGCCGCTCGATCAGGGCCGGCCCGTGGATCGTCTGCCGATAACGTTCGGACAACAGTGCCAGCCCGAGTTGCTGGGCGTTCCGCCACCGTGTTTCATCCCGGTACAACTGCACGGCCTGATCGGCGAACGCTTGCGCCGTGCGGGTCACCGCGCCGGGCCAGGCCGCCTCGCCGTGCATGCCTTCGGCGCCGATGGGGGTGGTGACGTTCGGCGTACCGCAGATCATCGCGTCGAGAATCTTGCCCTTGATGCCCGCGCCGAAACGCAGCGGCGCCAGCAGCACCCGCGCCGCCGTCATCACTTGCAGCGCATCTTGCGCCCAGTTCAGCACGTGGAAGCCCTGGGCCGCATTGTGCAGGGCGGTGGCCTTGGGGGGCGTATAGGCCCCGTAGATGTGCAGTTGCGCGGTCGGCAACTGCTGGCGAATCAACGGCCAGACGGTGGTTTTCATCCAGAGCACCGCATCCCAGTTGGGTGCGTGGCGAAAGTTGCCGATGCTGAGGAAGTGCGCACGGGTCTCGAAGGGGGCCGATGGCGCGCTGGACGGTTCGACCGTCAGCGGGCACCAGTGCAGCAGGCTGCGTGGCACCTTGAACTGTTCGACCAGCAACTCGATTTCCACTTCGGAAATCATCAGGTTCAGGTCACAGCGATAGAGCGCGGCGATTTCGCGCTTGGCCATATCGGTTTCGGCCATCAGCTCGAATTCTTCGCGCAGGGCCGGTGCAAACAGGTCGCTGAAGTCATTGTCGTCGTCGCTGGCCTTCAGGCGATCCTTGAGCCGCTGATGCCGGGCATGCCGCAGGCTTTGCAGGTCCTGGGTGCCCAGCACACGCAAGGCCCCGGGGCAGTGCTTTTCCACGCGCCAGCCGAATTGCTCTTCCATCATGAATTGTTCGAACAGCACGATATCCGGGGCCAATTGGCTGACAAAAGCATCGAAGCTGCTGTTGTTCAACTCGATCGGCACTTCACGGATACCCAGCGCGGTCAGGTCTTCCTGATGTTCGCCGGGCCCGGCCGGGCTGCTGAAGGTCACGTCCCAGCCTTGTTGCAGGAACGTCCCGAGCAGTTGCATCACATACCCGCCGGCCGCCGACGACTTGGGTTCGGGCCAGACATAACCAATGACCAGAACGCGGGTGGCGCGGGGCTGATTCATGCAGGGGGTTCCTTGAAACGTGGGGGCAGGGCGAAAAAAGGGGCGCAATTAAACCACAACCGCGCAGGATCCCCGGCCCTGCTCGACTCGGATCAAGCGTTGACGAGGATACCGGTGACCTTGTCGCGCAGCTGGTCAATGGAGAACGGCTTGCCAATGACATGCATGTCGGCGGGCACGTCGATGCTTTCGGCATAACCGCTGGCGAACAACACCGGCAGTGCGGGGCGTATCAGACGTGCCTGGGTGGCCAGTTCACGGCCGTCCATCACCGGCAGTCCGACATCGGTCATCATCAGGTCGATGACCTGGTCGCTGTCGTTGAGAAACTCCAGCGCCTGTTCGCTGCCATCGGCCTCCAGCACCTTGAATTCCAGCTCATCCAGCACATCGACGATCAGCATGCGCACGATGTCGTCGTCTTCGACGACCAGGATGGTGGATTTTTCGGTGGACATAATGGGGCTCTCAAAAGTTGGATTCGCAGTGTCCGGTCGATCAGAAACGCCGGGCTATAGCATGAGTAAGTTGAGCAACCCGACAAGTTCCCGGGTGCGCAGGAAAAGAATCGTGGCGGGTGCGTGATAAAGGATAACCGCTCCGTGGCGCTGGAACAGCTGAATGTAGGATTTTGCGCTCAAATACGTCAGAAAAATGGATCCACAGGGCTCATTTGGGGCAAACTCACGGGTTTCCAATAGACGACAAGGCCTTCCCATGACCACAGCGTCTTCGGTTGATGAACAACGCTTCCGTAAACTGCTGAGCCGTAACGTCAGCCTGCCCTTGGGCGTTGGCGTGCTCAGCGCCGTCTTCTTCGTAGGGCTGATCACCTATTTGCTGTCGGTGATCCAGTGGGTCGAGCACACCGACCGGGTGATCAATAACGCCAATGAGGCGCTGAAGCTGACGGTCGACCAGGAAACCGGCATGCGCGGCTTCCTGCTCAGTGGTGACGAGAAATTCCTCGAACCCTATGAAACGGCCAGGCCGAAGCTCGTGGTGGTGGTCGACACCCTGCTTGAGCTGACCGCGGATAACCCGGTGCAGACGGATCGCCTGCATCAGATCCAGGCCTTGCAGAAGGAGTGGAGGGAGTACGCCCAGCAAATGATCGATTTGCAGCGTTCATCGGGCGATTACCGCAACGCGGTGAAGGCGGGTCGCGGCAAGCGCCTGACCGATGAAGTCCGCAAGCAGTTCGAGGAAGTGGTCGACACCGAGCAGCAATTGCGCGCCACGCGCAACGCCGACGTGCGCAGCACCACGATCTGGAGCATCACCCTCTATCTGCTGTTCATCAGCGCGATCAGCGCCTTGCTGGCCTACATTGGCCGGCGGGATCTGATCGGCCTGTCGCAGAACTACTCAGCCAACCTCGCCGCCCAACATGCCAGTGCCCGTCGCCTGGAACAGCAGGCGTGGCTGCGCAATGGCCAGACCGAGCTGGCCGAGCAAGTGCTGGGGCAACTGTCCCTCAATGCGCTGGGTCGCAACATCCTGCAATTTTGTGCGCAATACCTTGGCACCGCCGTCGGCGCCATCTATGTCCGTGAGGAACACGGCGGACTCAAGCGCGTGGCGTCCTACGGGTTATCCCGCGAACAGGAAGAACGCGATCAGCAGATCTACAGCGACGAAGGGATTGTCGGCCAGGTGGCCCAACAGGCCCGGCTGATCCGCCTGGACTCGGTGCCGGACGACTATTTCAAAGTCAGCTCCGGCCTCGGCGAAGGCCTGCCGCACAGCGTGCTGGTGGTGCCGACCAGCGACGACCAGCGGGTCAACGGCGTGATCGAACTGGGTTTCCTGCGCCCATTGGACGAGCGCGACATCGAATTGCTCGACCTGATTGCCGGCAACATCGGCACCTCCATCGAGGCGGCGCGCTATCGCCAGCGGTTGCAGGAAGTCCTGGCTGAAACCCAGCAGCTCAACGAAGAGTTGCAGGTGCAGCAGGAAGAACTCAAGACCGCCAACGAAGAGCTGGAAGAGCAGTCGCGGATTCTCAAGGAATCCCAGGCACACCTGGAAACCCAGCAGGTCGAGTTGGAACAGACCAACGAACAGCTCGCCGAGCAGGCGCAGACGCTGGCCGACCAGCGCGACGCCATGGATCTGAAGAACACCGAACTCAACCAGGCGCAGGCGCAACTGGAAGAGCGCGCCGAAGAGTTGCAGCGCTCGAGCAAGTACAAATCCGAATTCCTCGCCAACATGTCCCACGAACTGCGCACGCCACTCAACAGCTCGTTGATCCTGGCCAAGCTGTTGGCGGAAAACCCCCAGGACAACCTCAGCGCCGAACAGGTCAAGTTCGCCGAGTCGATCTACTCGGCCGGCAACGATTTGCTCAACCTGATCAACGACATTCTCGATATTTCCAAGGTCGAGGCCGGCAAGCTGGAAATGCGCCCGGAGAACACCAGCGTGACACGCCTGCTGGAAGGGCTGCGCGGGATGTTCCAGCCGTTGGCAGCGGATAAGCAGCTGGACTTCCAGATCGATCTGCAGCCCGGTTCGCCAGCGATGATCTTCACCGACCGCCAGCGTCTGGAACAAGTGATCAAGAACCTGCTGTCGAACGCGGTGAAATTCACCGAACGCGGTTCGGTCAGCATGACCGTGGCCAGCCAGCCGAACAACGCGATTGCGTTTATCGTCCGGGACTCCGGGATCGGCATTGCCGCCGATCAGCAGGAAAGTATTTTCGAAGCGTTCCGCCAGGCCGATGGCACCACCAATCGCCGCTACGGCGGTACGGGCCTGGGCTTGTCGATTTCCCGTGACCTGGCGGCATTGCTCGGTGGCAACATCAGTGTCACCAGCGAACCGGGGCAGGGCAGTGTGTTTACCCTGGTGTTGCCGCAACAGTACGCCGAACCGGGCGATACGCCGCGCGAGCCGTTGCTGCCCGTGCCGGTCGCCAGTGTGCCGCGGACCCCTGTGGCCACCCTGGAGCCGCTGATTGCAGAGGTCGATACCCCGCGTTTCGAAGACGATCGCGACAAGGCCCCCTTCAATACCCGCTGTATCCTGGTGGTGGAAGATGAGCCGAACTTCGCGCACATCCTCTTCGACCTGGCGCACGAGCTGGATTATCACTGCCTGGTGGCCCATGGCGCCGATGAAGGCTATGACCTGGCCAGTGGGTATGTGCCCGACGCCATCCTGCTCGACATGCGCCTGCCGGATCATTCCGGCCTGACCGTCCTGCAACGGCTGAAGGAGAACCCGCAGACCCGGCACATTCCCGTGCACGTGATTTCGGTCGAGGACCGGGTCGAGGCGGCGATGCACATGGGCGCCATCGGCTATGCCGTCAAACCCACCACTCGCGAAGAGCTCAAGGACGTGTTCGGTCGCCTGGAAGCCAAGCTGACCCAGAAGGTCAAGCGCGTGCTGCTGGTGGAGGACGACGACTTGCAACGTGACAGCATTGCCCGCCTGATCGGCGACGATGACATCGAAATCACCGCGGTCGGCCTGGCCCAGGATGCTTTGGAACTGCTGCGCACTACGGTCTACGACTGCATGGTTATCGACCTGAAACTGCCGGACATGCTCGGCAACGACCTGCTCAAGCGCATGTCCACCGAGGAAATCTGCTCGTTCCCGCCCGTCATCGTCTACACGGGACGCAACCTGACCCGCGACGAAGAGGCCGAGCTGCGCAAGTATTCACGCTCGATCATCATCAAGGGCGCACGTTCGCCAGAACGATTGCTCGATGAGGTCACACTCTTTCTGCACAAAGTCGAATCCAAGTTGTCCCATGAACGGCAGACGATGCTCAAGACCGCGCGCAGCCGCGACAAGGTCTTCGAGGGTCGCAAGGTGCTGCTGGTGGATGACGATGTGCGCAACATTTTCGCCCTCACCAGCGCGCTGGAGCACAAGGGCGCCGTCGTGGTCATTGGCCGCAACGGTCGCGAGGCGATCGAGAAGCTCAACGAAGTCGAGGACATCGATCTGGTGTTGATGGACGTGATGATGCCGGAGATGGACGGGTTCGAGGCGACCAGCCTGATCCGCCAGGACCCGCGCTGGCGCAAGTTGCCGATCATTGCGGTGACGGCCAAGGCCATGAAGGACGATCAGGAGCGCTGCCTGCAGGCGGGCGCCAACGATTACCTGGCCAAGCCGATCGACCTGGATCGCCTGTTCTCGCTCATTCGCGTGTGGTTACCGAAAATGGAACGCATTTAGTGGAACGTATTTACTCAGTGGAGCCCAACAGCGAAATCGAGCTGCGGCTGTTGATCGAGGCGATCTACCTCAAGTACAGCTACGACTTTCGCGACTACTCCGGGGCGTCGATCAAGCGTCGCGTCCTGCATGCGCTGAGCCAGTTCGAATGCGCCACCATTTCGGCCCTGCAGGAGAAAGTGCTGCATGACTCGACGGCGTTCATGCAGCTGCTGCAATTGCTGACGATTCCGGTCAGCGAAATGTTCCGCGATCCTTCGCACTTTCTGGCCATACGCCAGGAAGTGGTGCCGTTGCTCAAGACGTACCCCTCGATCAAGATCTGGATCGCCGGTTGCAGCACCGGCGAAGAGGTCTATTCGATGGCGATTCTGCTGCGCGAGGAAGGCCTGCTCGATCGCACGATCATCTACGCCACCGACATCAATCCGCGCTCGCTGGAGAAGGCCAAGCAGGGGATCTTCTCCATGGAAAATGTCCGCGCCTACACGGCCAACTACCAGCAGGCCGGTGGCCAGCGCTCGTTCGCCGAGTACTACACTGCGGCCTACGGCTACGCGATTTTCGACAAGAGCCTGTGTGAAAACGTGACCTTCGCCGACCACAGCCTGGCGACCGACAGCGTATTCTCAGAAACTCAATTAATTTCTTGTCGTAATGTATTGATTTATTTCAATAAAAAACTTCAGGATCGTGCGTTCGGGCTGTTTCACGAATCCCTGTGCCATCGCGGGTTCCTAGTGTTGGGCAGCAAGGAGACCCCGGACTTTTCCAGCTTCGGCAACCAGTTCGAGCCGTTGGTGAAACAAGAACGGATCTACCGTAAATCATGAGCAGCGTAGCGGATTTACCTCGCGTGAAGGCGGTCGTGATCGGCGCGTCAGCCGGCGGCGTGGAAGCCTTGCTGGGCATCCTCGGCCCTTTGCGCAAAGGTTTCAGGTTGCCGATCATCGTGGTGTTGCACTTGCCGGACGAGCGTCGCAGCCAGTTGGCCGAGGTGTTTTCCCGACGGGTGTCGATGCGCGTCGAGGAAGCTGGCGACAAGACCCCGGTCGAGTCAGGCACGCTGTATTTCGCCACACCGGGTTATCACCTGTCGGTAGAGCAGGACCACAGCTTTTCCCTGAGTCAGGAAGACCGCGTGCACTACTCCCGCCCGGCCATCGATTTTCTGTTCGAGTCGGCGGCCGATGCCTATGGGCCGGCCTTGGCGGCGGTGCTCCTCACCGGTGCCAACCGCGACGGCGCCAGGGGCCTGGCGCAGGTCAAGCGGCGCGGTGGCCTGACCGTCGTGCAGGACCCTGGCGAAGCCCAGGTCGCAACCATGCCCCTGGCGGCGCTGGAGACTCATCAGCCTGACCATGTCCTCCCTATCCACGGCATTGGCCGTCTGCTTGCAGAGCTGGAACGAATCGCATGTTAAGTGACATCCAAGCCAAACTGCTGATCGTCGACGATCTGCCGGAAAACCTCTTGGCCCTTGAAGCGCTGATCAAGCGCGAGGACCGTCTGGTCTACAAAGCCTTGTCCGCCGACGAGGCCCTGTCGTTGCTGCTGCAACACGACTTCGCCATGGCCATCCTCGACGTGCAGATGCCCGGCATGAACGGCTTCGAGCTGGCCGAATTGATGCGCGGCACGGAGAAAACCAAGCACATCCCGATTGTGTTCGTCAGTGCCGCCGGCCGTGAGCTGAACTATGCGTTCAAGGGCTACGAAAGCGGTGCCGTGGATTTCCTGCACAAGCCGCTGGATATCCACGCGGTCAAGAGCAAGGTCAATGTGTTCGTCGAGCTCTATCGTCAGCGCAAGGCCATGAAACAGCAGGTCGAAGCGCTGGAGCAGAGTCGCCGGGAGCAGGAGGCGCTGCTCAAGCAGCTGCAAAGCACGCAGCTGGAATTGCAGCAGGCGGTGCGCATGCGTGACGACTTCATGTCGATCGTCGCCCATGAGGTGCGCACACCGCTCAATGGCCTGATCCTCGAAACCCAGTTGCGCAAGATGCACCTGGCTCGGGATAACGCCGGGGCGTTCACCCTGGACAAGATGCAGGCGATGGTCGATCGCGACGAACGGCAGATCAAGAGCCTGATCCGCCTGATCGAAGACATGCTCGATGTGTCGCGCATTCGCACCGGCAAGCTGTCGATTCGTCCGACACGCTTCGATCTGTCGGCGCTGGTTCGTAACTTGTTACAGAATTTCGCGCCGCAGATCGACGCCGCCGAATGCACGGTTTCCCTGGACGCCGAGCAGCCGGTGCTGGGCAACTGGGACGAATTCCGCATTGAACAGGTGATTTCCAACCTGCTGACCAACGCCTTGCGTTACGGTGCCAAGAGCCCGATCAGTGTGAAGGTGTACAGTGAGCAGAACCAGGCACGGGTGGAAGTGCGCGATGCAGGAATCGGTATCGGCGAGGAGAACCAGAAGCGCATTTTCCAGCAGTTCGAACGGGTGACGGCCAAGCATGCTGTCGCCGGGCTGGGCCTGGGGTTGTTTATTTCAGAACAGATTGTGACCGCCCATGGCGGCACCATAACCGTCGACAGCCGGATTGGCGAAGGCGCCCTGTTTCGCGTTTGTCTGCCGCTGTAGGAAAACAGCCGGATAAACGCAACCTCTGATCGACCCCACGGTCGTATCAGCAGCTATTGACCGAACAAAGGCTTCCCATGAGTGAAGATGCACAAGACGTCGTACTGATCGTCGAAGATGACCCCTCGATCCTGATGGTGCTGGCGGCCTATCTGTCGGGTGAGGGGTACCGGGTGCTGCAGGCCGAAAACGGCGAGCAGGCTTTCGAGATTCTGGCGAGCAAACCGCACCTGGACATGATGATCACCGATTTTCGCCTGCCGGGCGGGATCTCCGGGGTACAGATCGCCGAGCCTGCCGTGAAGCTGAGACCGGAGCTGAAGGTGATCTTCATCAGCGGTTATCCGCAGGAAATCCGTGAGACCGACAGTCCGATCACCCGCAAGGCGCCGATCCTGGCCAAGCCGTTCGACCTGGATGTTTTGCAGGAATTGATGCAGGACATGCTGTCGTAACCGGCCTGCCGTTTTGCTGTACCTGTTATTTCTGTCAGTTGACGGTCGCGGTGCAAAGGCAATAAATGGTTCGAAGTCTGCGGCGTGTGTTCACATGCCGACATCGGGACCGCGCCATGCACCGACATACACCGACCCTCGCCGCGATCGACCCGCGTGGCTCCCTGGTCCGCGATGTTGCCTATCATCGCCGGTCGGATCAGGACGCTCCCCAGCCACGCGTCAACCATCATCTGCATGACGCGCTCAATCGTCTTGTCCAAAGCCGCGATTCGCGGTTTTTTGCGCGTCAAGGGGGTGCGGTTTCCCAATTCGCCAACCAGAACACGGTGTTCAGTCTGACCTCCAGGGTGTTGCTCTCCGACAACGTGGACGCGGGCTGGCGCCTGGCCCTGGCCGGGGCGGCGGGCCAGAGCCTGGAAGACTGGGACCAGAAGCTCAACCATCTGTGGAGCACCTACGATGCCTTGATGCGCCCCGTGAGCGGGGAGGAGGCGACCCCGGGTCAGCAGCGGCGCACCGCGTGCTTTTCATATGCCGGTGCCGATGTCGAGTCCGCCCTGCACAATCGCTGCGGTCAATTGATCCGGGCTGACGACAGCGCGGGGACCTTGCACTTTACACAGTTCAGCCTGCTGGGTGCTTGCCTTGAGCAGAGCCGGCGCTTCCTCGAGCAGGTCGGAGTGCCCGACTGGCCAGAGAGTGAAGCCGGGCGTAACGCGTTACTGGAGCCTCAATCGGCCACCACCCGCCTGCGCTACAACGCTGTCGGCGAGCTGACAGGGCTGGTTGACGCCATGGGCAATCAGCACATCCAGCGTCAGACGGTCGCCGGGGCGGTGTCCGAAGTTTGTTTGAAACGGGCGGCGAGCGGTGACGAAGTCCCGCTGGTTACAGGCATTCGTTACAACGTTTTTGCAGAGATTGAGCAGCAAACGGCCGGCAACGGATTGATCACCCACGCCACCTTCGAACCCGAGACGGGTTCGCTGCAAACCCTGCAAACCCACCTGGCGGGTGAAGCGCTCTTGCAAGACCTGGCGTACGCCTACGACCCGGTGGGTAACCTGTTGCGAATCAGCGACGGCGCCCAACCCGCAGTTTTTTTCCGCCAGCAACGCGTTGCTGCAACCAGCACCTATCGATACGACACCCTTGGGCAACTCATCGAAGCCACGGGACGACAGCGGGTCAACGTGGCGTATGGACCGGCATTGCCGGGGTTTGTCTCGCCGCCGGACCCGAGCCAGATGGAGCAGTATCGGCAGGCGTTCGACTACGATGCCGGTGGCAACCTGCACACCCTGAGTCACCATGCTGGCAGCGGCGACCGGACCGAGCGAATGGCGATTTCGATGTCGAGCAACCGCAGCCTGCCTTGGGGCGAGACGGGGCAAGCACCGTCAGACGACGAGATCGAGGCCGCTCATGATGCTTGCGGCAATCTGCGCACGCTTCAGCGAGGGCAGAAGCTGGCCTGGGACGTCCATAATCGCTTGTGTGAGGCGACTCAGGTGGTCAGACACGCCGAGCCTGGCGATGTGGAACGGTATGTTTACGATGGTGAAGGTCAGCGGCTCAGAAAAGTCCGCACGACGGCCACGGCGACGCTGAACCGTATTCATGAAACCCGTTACCTGCCCGGACTGGAAATCCGTTCGGACGCGGAAGACGTCTTGCACGTCATCAGCCTCCAGGCCGGCCGATGCACGGTGCAACTCCTGCATTGGGACAATGGCCGGCCCGAGGGCATTGCACAGGATCAGTGGCGCTACAGCCTGACCGATCATCTGGGCTCGGGAACGCTGGAACTCGACCAGAATGCCGCGCTGGTCAGTCAGGAGCATTACTACCCTTATGGCGGTACAGCCTGGTGGGCCGGCAGGGACGGCGTCGAGGCCGGCTACAAAACCCGTCGCTACTGCCATCGGGAGCGAGACGCGACCGGGCTGTACTACTTTGGCCAACGCTATTACTTGCCGTGGCGACAACGCTGGTTGAATGCAGACCCGGGCGGGCTGGTGGATGGCTTGAACCTGTATCGGATGGTAGGGGGGGATCCGGTGGGATACGTTGATCTGGATGGGTTGGCCAAAGTCCGCGCCACGCTCAGGCAACGTACTCAAGCGGCCCTGGCCGGCATTGCCCGAGGCTCCGTCGCAGCGATCGCCGGTGACGGCGCGAAACGGCTGGCGAAAAGGGTCTTGCAAGGTGCGTTGGGGCAGTCGGTCAGGTATCCGCTGGCGATGGTGTCCGGTGTGGCGACAGCGTATGTGGGGGCCAGGACAGCTGCGGCGGTCCTGGCCAGTCACGGGCAGCACGGAGCCCTGGCAAAACTGACGGTAGCCGGGGTGGCCGTCGTCGGTTTCGGTGTCGGTGCCGCCGCTGGATTCACAACATCTGACCCGCTTGGAATGATTCACGAGGCTGCGGAAAACCTTGGCTTAAGTGTGGTAGGGAGCGCGATCTCCGGTATCGGACCGTCCCTGCCTGCGAAAATCAAGACGCGAGGAGCGTTGGCAGTCAATACCCTCGCCAACGTAAGTGGGAATGTGGTCACCGGTATCGTGCCCAGGATCATGCCGAGTGTTGTTCCTCCGATGCTGCAAACGGTCGCCGGTGTCGTGATGGAAAACACAGTGGGCTTGATGGTTCGCGCGGTGGGAGGTGTGGGCTCTCGGTACAAGGAGAGCAAACACTCCACCCTCAGGTTGCCAACTGCCAGCGATGTCATGGGTGCGGGAGTGTCCTTTGCGCAAAACGCCGCATCGGACCTGGTGTACCAAATGGCTAATGCGGAAATAGACAAAGGTCTGACACAAGTCATTGGGCCCGATGAGGGCGGCTCGCTATGGCGAGGGGGACTGGGGACAATGAAGTTGGCAAACGAGGTCGGCGCAATCGGTGAACACATCTACAGGACGCCGAAACTCGATCTGGCCGCGCCCTCCCGAAACCCCCTGGTTCAACCAGTCATCGTGGTCTGACGCAGTAAACCTGAGTGCGCTCGTCAAACCGCTGCGCCCTTGACTCAGACACGAATCATCTCCCGCACCTTCGCCGTCAACAAATCGAAGGTGAAGGGTTTGGTGATCATTTGCATGCCGGAGTCGAGGAAGCCGCCCCGGACTGCCGCGTGTTCGGCGTAGCCGGTGATGAACAGCACCTTCAGATCGGGCCGGTATTGCCGGCCGATCTCCGCCAGTTGTCGGCCATTCATGCCAGGCAGGCCAACGTCGCTGATCATCAGGTCGATCCGCTGCGTCGAGTTCAGGATCGGCAGCGCGCCATCGGCGTCGGCGGCTTCAACGAAGGCGTAACCCAGGTCGCTCAACACGGTGCTCACCAGCACCCGTACCGCCGGATCGTCTTCGACGATCAACACAGTTTCGCCGTCCTGTGCGAACAAGGCGTGGGTGACGTCTGCCGGGCTGTCCAATGGCACATCCCCGCCAAAACGCGGCAGGAACAGGCTGACGGTGGTGCCCTTGTCCACCTCGCTGTCGATGGCGACATGCCCGCGAGATTGCTTGCTGAAGCCATAGATCATCGACAGGCCCAGGCCGGTGCCCTGGCCAATCGGCTTGGTGGTGAAAAACGGGTCGAAGGCGCGGTTGATCGTGCTCTGTGGCATGCCGCAGCCGGTGTCGGTCACGCTGAGCACCACGTAGTCACCCGGTTCAAGGTTGCTGTGGGCTTCGGTGAAGTCGCGGTCCAGGTGGCGGTTGGAGGTGCGCACCACCAGTTTGCCGCCGTCGGGCATGGCGTCCCGTGCATTGATGACCAGGTTGAGCAGGGCGCTTTCCAGTTGATTGCGGTCGGCTTCGGCCACCCACAGTTGCGGACTCAGTTGCATGTCCAGGTGAATGCTTTCGTCGATACTGCGTTGCAGCAGTTCGCCCATGGACGTCACCAGAGCGTTCATCTCCACGGGTTTGGAGTCCAGCGACTGGCGTCGGGAAAAGGCCAGCAGGCGGTGGGTCAGGCCCGCCGCGCGGTTGGCCGAGGTCACTCCCAGGTCGATCAGGCTGTCCAGGTCGTCGATGCGCCCACGGGCCAGGCGTCGGCGCAGCAGCTCCAGGCTGCCGATGATCCCGGTCAGCATGTTGTTGAAGTCGTGGGCAATGCCGCCGGTGAGTTGGCCGACCGCTTCCATTTTCTGCGACTGGCGCAGCGCTTCTTCGTTGTGGCGAAGTTCGGTGGTGCGCTCCTCGACCTGCTGTTCCAGGGTTTCGAGGGTGGTTTGCAGGCGCAGCTCGCTCTGGCTCAGATCGATCAGCCGGTCCCTGGCCTCGTACTGTCGTCGACGTCCGCGCAAGGCGGTGGTCACCAGGCTGATCAGGGTGACAGGATGGAAGGGACGTTCGAGGAACGTAACGTTGCCCAATTGCGGGCCCATGCGCGATGCAGGGTTCTGTTCGGGACCACCGTGGTGGGTCATCAACACAATGGGCAGGTCGGACCATGCCGGTTGCTGTTCGATCAGGCCGAACAGCGGTTCGATGTCGCTGCCCAGCAACGCTTCGGACGCGATCAACAGCAGGCCGGCGCCATTTTCCAGTTCAGTGCAAAGGCCCGCCAGATCGCGGGCGATGACCCCGTCGTACCCGGCCTCTTTGAGCATCATCAGGGCAATCTGGCTGTCGCGTCCCAGCGGCGCGAGAATGATCGCGCGCTCGGACGTCGCTTCAAGGACATTCAAGGTATTTCACTCTGGAGCAGGGGCTGCCCTTCACCGACGTAAGTGGGCACGCCGCGCAATACGCCCTGGAAGGCTTCCAAGGGTTCGCCAATGGTCATGCCATGGGAGCTGATGCGGTATTCGCGGATGGTCGACTCATGGCTGCCCGTGCGTTTCTTGATGATCGAGATGGCCCGGCGCACCTTGCCCAGTGCTTCGAAGTAACGCAGCAGGATCACGGTGTCGGCCAGGTAGGTGATGTCCACCGGCGCTTGCATGTCACCGACCAGTCCGTGCTGGGCGACGGTCATGAACGTCGCGGCACCCTGGCGATTGAGGTACAGCAGCAATTCGTGCATGTGCAGCACCAGGGCGTTCTCTTCGGGCATGGCCGCCTGGTAGCCGTTGATGCTGTCGATGACAACCGTCTTGATGCCCCGTTCGTCCACGGCACGGCGCACCCGGTGGGAGAATTCGCCGGGGGACAGCTCCGCTGCGTCCACCTGCTCGATCAGCAGGTTGCCAGTGGCCTGCAGGGCTTGAAGATCAATGCCGATGTTGTTCATGCGCTCGAACAGCAAGCCAAGCTCTTCGTCGAAAATGAACAGCGCAGCCTTTTCCCCACGGGCCACGGCGGCGGCGGCGAAAATCATCGAGATCAGCGATTTGCCGGTACCGGCCGGGCCAAGGATCAGCGTGCTGGAACCCGTTTCTATACCGCCGCCCAGCAACGCGTCCATTTCCTTGATGCCGCTGGTGAGTTGCGTGCGCAGGTATTTGCCGCGATGTTCGGCGGCGACCAGGCGCGGGAAAACGTGCACGCCGTCGCCCATGATGGTGAAGTCGTGAAAACCGCCACGGTACTTTTGCCCGCGATATTTCACCACCCGCAGCCGGCGCCGTTCCGCGCCGTAGTCGGGGGTCAGTTCTTCCAGGCGAATCACCCCGTGGGCAACGCTGTGCACGGTTTTGTCGAGGGACTCGGTGGTCAGGTCATCCAGCAGCACCACCGTGGCGTCATAGCGTACGAAGTAGTGCTTGATCGCGAGAATCTGCCGGCGGTAGCGCAACGAGCTTTGGGCCAGCAAACGGATTTCGGACAGGCTGTCGAGTACCACGCGGGTGGGCTTGACCCGCTCGACCACTTCGAAGATCTGCCTTGTGGCCTCACCGAGCTCCAGGTCCGAGGAGTACAACAGGCTTTGCTGATGCTCGGCATTGAGCAGGCTTTCCGGCGGCGTCAGCTCGAAAATATGGATGTTGTCATCCAGATCCCAGCCATGGGACAACGCGCCCTGGCGCAATTCGCGCTCGGTTTCCGATAGCGTGATGTACAACGAGCGCTCGCCGGCTCGGGCGCCGGCCAGGAGAAAATGCAAAGCGACGGTGGTTTTGCCGGTACCGGGTTCACCCTCCAGCAAAAACACATGACCGCGTGACAGGCCACCGGCCAGGATGTCGTCCAGGCCTTCGATGCCTGTAGCGGCTTTTGCACTGGTCAACTCGTTAGATGTATTCAAAAAACGCCCTCTGATGACTAGGGGAAGCGAGGCAGCAGGTCTGATGTGCCTGAAGAGACTGCCTGATCACTTGACCATCGGTCGTGACGGGGGTTCCAACGTTTTGCGCGGGACTTGCGGGCTTTTTTGCAGGCGTCTCGGGGATTGCGCGGTGACGCTCATCGCCAGCAGGCTCGCGCCCACGAATATCGCGCAGGGCGGGTTCAAAGGCCTTGTTGCAAGGCCGGGTCGTCGGGGTTGAGCTGTTCCAGCTGCGCCTGCAGGATCTGCACGTTCTGCAGTTGCCCGCTTTCCTTCCAGTAATTGATCAGCAGCACCCGCGCCTTGCGATCGGCCGGGTGGCGCTGGACGATCTCCTGCAGTTGTTTCTGAGCCGCTTCCAGTTCCTGCTCGCCGTGCAGGGTCGTTGCCAGGTCGTAGCGGTAGTCCTTGTTGTCCGGCTCCAGTTCCACTGCCTTGGACAGGCCGAGCAGGGCGTACTCGCTCTGGCCGTGGTGCAACAGCCACAGGCCGAGGGCATGTTGCAGGTAGGCGGAATCGGGCTGGGCTTTCAGCTGTTTGGCCAGCAACAGGCGCGCCGCTTCGCTCTGGCCCTGCTTGTCGAGCACTTCGATCTGCATCACCAGCGCCGGCAGATTGTCCGGGGCCAGGCGCAGGGTGTTGTCCAGCGCCTGTTGCGCCGCTTTGTATTCGCCATTGTGCAGGTGCAGCCGGGCCAGTTGGTATTGGTTGTCGGCGCTTTCGGGGGCCTGCAGGAGGACCTGTTCCCATGCGTCGATGGCTTGTTCCAACGGTCCGAAATACAAACCCAGCTCATCCGGAGACAGCCCGAGCAAGGCGTTCACCGCCGCCAGCCGGACGCTTTGCTCGCTGTCATCTAGCATGGGCCCCAGCAACAGACTGCGCTGGCCGTTGGGCACCAGGGCGCTGATGCTCTTGATGGCGGCGATCCGGACTTCGGGCGCCTTGTGTTGCAGGTCGGCGTCCGCCAACTTCAAGGCCACGGAGCTGGGATAGTTCGGCAGTTCGGCGTGCAGCCACACCCGGCGCTTGGGGGAGAGGTCGGGACGGCCCAATTGCTGATAGAGCACCCGCGCCGCCCCTGGCTGACCGGCCCGGGCCTGGGTCAGCGCTTCGCTGTAGCCACGCCTGATCGCCTCCGGCACCACCGGTGTGGTGCTGCGCAGGAACCACCAGGCCAGGCCGATGGCAAGCAGGGCGCAGAGCGCGATGATCAGGTAGCGGCGGGACTGGGGCATGCAGGATCCGGGAGCTGGCAGACTGTTACAAGGGTGCCAGCTTCGTTCAGGCAGGGTCGTGAGTCAAACCTGCCGGCCTTGAAAAGGGCGCCGGCAGGTTCATTCGAGCAGCTCCTTGCGGTCGCGAAATTGCGCCAGTGCCTCGGGATTGGCCAGTGCGTCGGTATTTTTCACCGGCTGCCCATGCACCACGTTGCGCACCGCCAGCTCGACCACCTTGCCGCTGATGGTGCGCGGAATGTCGTTGACCGCGACGATCTTCGCCGGCACGTGCCGGGGCGTGGTGTTGGCGCGGATCACCTGGCGAATCTGCTGTTGCAAGGCGTCGTCGAGTTCGACGCCCTCTTGCAGGCGCACGAACAGCACCACCCGCACGTCGTCCTGCCATTGCTGGCCGATGGCGACACTGTCGAGCACCTGCGGGATTTTCTCCACCTGCCGGTAGATTTCCGCCGTGCCGATGCGCACACCGCCCGGGTTGAGCACGGCGTCCGAACGACCATGAATCATCATCGCCCCATGGGCCAGTTGCTCGGCGTAATCGCCCTGGGCCCAGACGCCCGGAAACTGGCTGAAGTAGGAGGCGCGCAGCTTTTCGCCGGTGGGGTCGTCCCACAGGCCGACGGGCATTGCCGGGAAGTGACGGGTGCACACCAGCTCGCCTTTTTCGCCAATCACCGCTTGGCCGGCATCGTTCCAGACCTCGACCGCCATGCCCAGGCTCTTGCCCTGGATTTCGCCACGACGCACCGGCAACCACGGATTGCCGTTGACGAAGCACGAGATAATGTCGGTGCCGCCGGACATCGACGCCAGACACAGGTCGGTCTTGAAGTCGCGATAGACGTAGTCGTAGCTTTGCGGCGACAGCGCGGAGCCGGTGCACAGCAGGGTTTTCAGGCTGTCCAGGTCATGGCTCTGCCGGGGTTTCACGCCTGCGCTTTCCAGCGTGGCGAGGAATTTCGGGCTGGTGCCGAAGACGCTGATGCGCTCGTCGTCGATCAGCTCGAGCAAACGCTCGGGGCCGGGGTGAAACGGTGAACCGTCGTACAACACCACCGCGCTGCCCACGGCCAGGGCCGACACCAGCCAGTTCCACATCATCCAGCCGCAGGTGGTGTAGTAGAACAGGCGGTCGCCGGGGCCGAGGTCGCAATGCAGGCTATGTTCCTTGACGTGTTGCAGCAGCACGCCGCCGGTGCTGTGAATGATGCACTTGGGCACGCCGGTAGTGCCGCTGGAATAGAGGATGTACAGCGGATGGTCGAAGGGCACGGCGACGAAATCCGGCTCGCCGCCGGGTTCGTAGAAGTCATCCCAGAGCGCGACGTCGGCCTGGGTCTGGAAGTCGTCGATGCGTACCCCTGGACGCGCATAGGGGACCACGATCAGTTGTTGCAGCGTCGGCAGGCGCTCAAGGATTTCGTTGACCTTGGCCCGCTGGTCGATGTCCTTGCCGGCGTAACGGTAACCGGCGCAGGTGATCAGCACCTTCGGCTCGATCTGGCCGAAACGGTCGATCACCCCCTGGGTGCCGAAGTCCGGCGAGGAACAGGACCAGATGGCCCCGAGGCTGGTGGTCGCGAGCATGGCCGCCAGGGTTTGCCAGGTATTGGGCATGCAAGCGGCCACGCGGTCGCCGAGGCCGACGCCGGCGGCTTTGAGGCTGTTTTGCAGACCGGCGACATGCTCGGCCAGCTCGGCCCAGGTGAACTGTTCGCGCTGGCCGTTTTCAGCGATGGCGATGACCGCCACGGCATCGTCGCGACGGCGCAGCAAATGCTCGGCAAAATTCAGGGTGGCGCCGGGAAACCATTGGGCGCTGGGCATCTGCTCGCCTTCGAGCAGCACGGCGTCCGGTTGCGTGTGGAAACGGATGTCGAAGCCATCGACGATGGCCTGCCAGAAGTCGGCCCGTTGATCGATGGACCATTGGTGCAGACTGGCAAAATCGCTGATGTCGAGCGTGTGACGCTGATTGATGAACTGCCGGAAGGCTTCCAGGCGGGTCTTGGCGATGCGTGTGGCGTCGGGTTGCCAGAGGATGTCGGACATGGTTTTGCCTCTTCTTTTTCTTCTGCAGGAGCGAGCCCTCTCGCGAGGAACGCCAAGGCACCGCACGGTTTCAGGTGGCCAGCGTCATCGTTCACGACCATCGCGAGCAAGCTCGCTCCTGCAGGGGGTGTGTCGAATCCGGAATCGGTGGGCGCGAGCCCGCTCGCGAAGAACGATAGCGCGGTCCGGTGGCAGGCTACTGCGCCAACCACCCCCCATCGATATTCCACGCCGCGCCGCGCACCTGGCTGCCTGCTTCGCTGCACAGGAACAGGACCAGTTCACCCAGCTGTGGCGGGGTGACGAACTCCAGGGAGGGCTGCTTTTCCGCGAGCAGATCGTGCTGCGCCTGCTGCGGATCGGTGCCGTTGGCGATGCGGTCGTCGATCTGCTTTTGCACCAGGGGTGTCAGCACCCAGCCCGGGCAGATCGCGTTGCAGGTGACATTGCTGGTGGCGGTTTCCAGGCCGACCACCTTGGTCAAGCCGATCACCCCGTGCTTGGCGGCGACGTACGCCGCCTTGCCCACCGAACCGACCTGGCCGTGCACCGAGGCGATGTTGATGACTCGTCCCCAGTTTTTCTTGCGCATGCCCGGCAAGCTCAGGCGGGTACTGTGGAACACCGACGACAGGTTGATCGCGATGATCGAATCCCAGCGCTCGACGGGGAAGTCTTCCACCGCAGCGACGTGCTGGATGCCGGCGTTGTTGACCAGGATGTCGACGCCGCCGAACTCGCGCTCGGCATAGGCGATCATGTCGGCGATCTGCGCCGGGTCGCTGACATCGGCGGCGTGATGGCCGACCTTGCCACCGAATTGCTCGACCTCGGCGATGACTTTGGAGGCGTCGCCGAAACCGTTGAGAATCAGGTTGGCCCCGGCCTTGGCCAGGCTGAGGGCGATCCCCAGGCCGATGCCGCTGGTGGAGCCGGTAACCAGTGCGGTCTTGCCGGAAAGAGTCGTCATGAATACCTCACACAATGCCAGTGGCGTAGAAAACACCGATCACGACAAAAACAGCCAGGGTCTTGATCAGCGTAATACAGAAAATGTCTTTGTAGGCTTCGCGGTGGGTCAGGCCGGTGACGGCCAGCAAGGTGATCACCGCGCCGTTGTGCGGCAGGGTGTCCATGCCACCGCTGGCCATCGCGGCCACCCGGTGCAGCACTTCCAGCGGAATGTTGGCGGCATGGGCTGCGGCGATGAAGTCGTTGGCCATGGCCGCCAGCGCAATGCTCATGCCGCCCGACGCCGAGCCGGTGATGCCGGCCAGCAGGGTCACGGTGATGGCTTCATTGACCAGCGGGTTGGGAATGCTCTTGAGCCAGTCGGCCAGCACCAGGAAGCCGGGCAACGAAGCGATGACCGCACCGAAGCCGTATTCCGAGGCGGTGTTCATCGCCGCCAGCAGCGCACCGCTGACCGCGCTCTTGCTGCCTTCGGCCAGCTTGCTGCGAATGGCCTTGAAGCCGAACAGCAGCACCATGAGGATGCCGACCAGCAACGCCGCCTGCACCGCCCAGATCGCCGTGAGCTTGGCGATTTCGGTGGTCACCGGCGCGGCCATGCCCGGCAGCGCCAGGCTGTGGGTCTTGCCATACCACTGGGGAATCCACTGGGTGAACAGCAGGTTCATGATGCCCACCGCCAGCAGGGGCGACAAAGCGATCCATGGGTTGGGCAGCGTGATGTCAGGCGCGGTTTCCGGCTCGTTGCGCAGCTCGGTGCCATACCCTTCGCCTGCGCGCTGGGCCTTGTTGCGCTGGCGCTGGAGGAACAGCATGCCGGCGCAGAACACGAAGATCGTCCCGATCAGCCCCAGCCACGGCGCCGCCCAGGCCGTGGTGTTGAAGAAGGTGCTGGGGATGATGTTCTGGATCTGTGGGGTGCCGGGCAGGGCGTCCATGGTGAACGAGAATGCGCCGAGGGCGATGGTCGCCGGGATCAGGCGCTTGGGGATGTTGCTCTGACGGAACATTTCCGCGGCAAACGGGTAGACCGCGAACACCACCACGAACAGCGAGACACCGCCGTAGGTCAGCAGGGCGCAGACCAGCACGATCACCAGCATCGCCTGGCGGGTGCCCAGCAGGCGAATGGCTGCAGCCACGATCGAGCGCGAGAAGCCCGACAGCTCGATCAGCTTGCCGAATACCGCACCGAGCAAGAACACCGGGAAGTACAGCTTGATGAAACCGACCATTTTTTCCATGAACACCCCGGTGAAGGCAGGGGCAACGGCGGAAGGGTCGGTGAGCAGCACGGCGCCGAGGGCGGCGATGGGTGCGAAGAGGATAACGCTGTAGCCGCGGTAGGCAGCGAGCATCAGCAGCGCAAGGGCTGCCAAGGCAATGATCACACTCATGGTGTGTCTCCTGGGATTGTTATTTTTGTGGGGTGAAGCTGTGGGGAAGGGCTATAGCGAGTTTCGTGCCATTGCGACAACATATTGAAATATAAGGATATTTTGTCTGGTTGGGTGGCGTTTCCGGATATTTGTCTCTGATTTGAGACGTTTCGGGCATGCCGGCCTATCGTGAGCCGGCTCGCCCCCAGTTGGATTTCGCTTTCCTGTGGGAGCGAGCCTGCTCGCGATGGCTTATCTACAAATTGAGACTGATGTCTCTTTATTGAGACTCTGCTATGCCCAACGCCACCATCTTCTTGTACAGCGTCGACCTCCCCAGCCCCAGCCGTGCCGCCGCTTCGGTCACCTTGCCGCCGCATTGCGCGAGGGCAGACTCGATCAGTTGCCGGTCGAAACGCTCCCGTGCCTGGCTGAACGTTTCGTGAGTAACCGCCTCCAGGGCCAGGGGCGCCGCGCGCTGCACGGGGGCAAACGTCCCGATCGCTGCGCGGATGTCCTGGGCATTGAGCTGCAAGTCATCACTGAGCAACGCCGCACGCTCCAATACGTTGCGCAATTCGCGGATATTGCCCGGCCAGGCGTGCCGGGCCAGCAGGGCCAGCGCTTCAGGGTTCATTTCGTGCTGGCTGCGCAGTTCTTCGAGAATGGCCTCGCTCAGGGCCGGCAGGTCATCGAGGCGATCACGCAGCGGCGGCACCTGGATCGGCAGCACGTTGAGCCGGTAATACAGGTCGGCGCGAAACTCGCCGCGCTTGATCGCCGCTTCAAGGTCGGTCGATGTCGCGGCGATCACCCGCACGTCGCTCTGGATCACTTCATTGGAACCGACCGGTTCGAATTCCTTTTCCTGCAATACCCGCAATAGTTTGCTTTGCAGCGGCAGCGGCATGTCGCCGATTTCATCGAGGAACAGCGTGCCGCCCTGAGCGATCTGCAACTTGCCGGCACGCGCCTTGCGATCCGCGCCGGTAAAGGCGCCGGGTGCGGTGCCGAAGAACTCCGCCTCCAGCAGCGCTTCGGGAATCGCCGCGCTGTTGATGCTGACGAAGGCCTTGTGCGCTCGAGGCGACGCCGCGTGGATGGCCTGCGCCAGCAGCTCCTTGCCGGTACCGGTCTCTCCCAGCAGCAACACCGGGGAGTCGGCGCTGGCACTGCGTCGGGCGCGGCGTTTGACTTCCAGGCTGGCGGCGCTGGTGCCGATGAAATGGGCGAAGTTGTACTTGGTCTGCCGCGCCCGCAGCAATGAGCGCGTGGACGCCAGTTCTTCCTGCATGCTCATGTAGCGCTTGAGCATCGGCGAGAGGCTGCGCAGCTCGTCGAACAGGGCGAAGCCGATGGCGCCGATCACCACGCCGGCATCGTCGTGGATCGGCAGGCGCATGACCACCAGCGGTTCCTTGGGGGTGTCCTGCATGTCCAGCAGGATCGGTCGGCCGGTGCGCACCACTTCACGCAGCAGGCTGCCGGGGATGACGCTTTCGCAGGCCTTGCCGATGGCCCCTTCGGCCGACTCCAGGCCGAAGCGCCGGGCGTAGCGCTCGTTCATCCAGACGATGTTGGCGTCGCGGTCGACAATCACCGTGCCTTCGCTCGATTGCTCGATGATCTCGAACAGGGAGCGGATCGCCAACAGGCGCACGCGCTGGTAATCCTTGAGGCTTTCGGTGGTGTTCATGGGTGGTCTGATCCTGATTGTTTGGTGTAGCTGCCGGCGCTATCGCGAGCAGGCTCGCTCCCACATTGGACCGTGCGAAGCCGATCCTGTGGGAGCGAGCCTGCTCGCGATGGTCGCCAACGATAACGCTGGCAGGCTGGCACCCAGTGGTGGTCCGGCCTCCGTCGTCGGAACGCCGCCCGGAGCAAGCTCGCTCCTACAGAGGAGGCGTACGGATTTACGTCGGGCGCGGATGCGCCGCCGCCAACAGTTCCTTGGTGTACGGATGCTGCGGCGAGTCGAACACGTCGTGGCTCGCGCCGCTTTCCACCACTTTGCCGTCCTTGATCACGATCATGTCGTGGGCGAGGGCGCGGACCACCGCCAGGTCATGGCTGATGAACAGGTACGTCAGGCCGTGTTTTTCCTGAAGCTGGCGGAGCAGGGCGACCACCTGTTTTTGCACGGTGCGGTCCAGGGCCGAGGTCGGTTCGTCGAGCAGGATCAGCGCCGGCTTCAACACCAGGGCCCGGGCAATGGCGATGCGCTGGCGCTGGCCGCCGGAGAATTCATGGGGGTAGCGATGACGGCTCTGCGGATCCAGGCCAACCTCGCACAGCGCCTGGATCACCTGAGCCTCGCATTCGTCGGGGCTGGAGTGGCTGTGCACTTCAAGGCCTTCGCTGATGATCTGTGCCACCGACATCCGCGGGCTGAGGCTGCCGAAGGGGTCCTGGAAAACCACCTGCATTTTCTTGCGCCAGGGCCGTAGTTGCTTTTGCGTCAGGCCGTCCAGCGCTTCGCCCTGGAAGCGAATGCTGCCTTCGGAATCGAGCAGGCGCAGGATCGCCTGGCCCAGCGTCGACTTGCCGGACCCGGACTCACCGACGATGCCCAGGGTCTTGCCGCGCTGGACGTTCAGGCTGATGCCATCCACCGCACTCAGCCAGGTCTTGCGCCGCAACAGTCCGCCGCCGAGGGGGAACCTGACGTGCAGGTTGTCCACTTCCAGCACTTTCTCGCGTTCGTCCCGTGGCAGGGCTTCGCCTTCCGGCTCGGCATTGAGCAGGACGCAGCTGTAGGGGTGTTGCGGTTCCGTGAACAGGGTCTCGCAAGGCGCCTGCTCGACGATTTCCCCGGCCTTCATCACGCACACCCGCTGGGCGATGCTGCGCACCAGGTTGAGGTCGTGGCTGATCAGCAGCAGCGACATACCGAGGCGCTGCTGCAGGGATTTGAGCAGGATCAGGATCTTGCGTTGCACCGTGACGTCGAGCGCCGTGGTCGGTTCGTCGGCGATCAGCAGTTCCGGTTCGCAGGCCAGGGCCATGGCGATCATGATCCGCTGGCGCTGGCCACCGGATAACTGATGGGGATAGGCCTTGAGCCGCTCCTTGGGTTTCTGGATGCCCACCAGGTGCAGCAGCTCGAGAATCCGTGCCTGGGCTGCCTTGCCGGTGATGCCTTTGTGCAGCAGCAGAGTTTCACCGATCTGCTTTTCGATGCTGTGCAGCGGGTTGAGCGAGGTCATCGGCTCCTGGAAGATCATCGCAATGCGGTTGCCGCGCAGCTCGCGCAGCACCTTCGAGGAGGCCCCGAGCAGTTCCTTGCCGCGATAGCGGATGCTGCCGGTGGACTGGGTGCCGGTCTCGGGCAGCAATTGCAGGATCGAGTGCGCGGTCACCGATTTGCCGGAACCCGACTCCCCGACCAGCGCCAGGCACTCGCCGGGGCGGATGTCCAGGCACAGGTTGCGCACCACGGTCTGGCCGCTGAAGGCCACGCAGAGGTCGCGGATTTCAATGAGGTTGCTCATGTCAAATGCTCGCTTGAGGTTCGCGAATCAAGCCTGTGATCAAGATCGTGGGTCGAATGCATCACGCAATGCCTCGCCAATGAACACCAGTAAGGACAGGATCAGCGCCAGGGTGAAAAACGCCGTCAGGCCCAGCCAGGGAGCTTGCAGATTCTGTTTGCCCTGACCAATCAGTTCGCCCAGCGAGGCACTGCCGGCCGGCATGCCGAAGCCGAGGAAGTCCAGGGCGGTGAGCGTCGAGATCGCCCCGGTCAGGATGAACGGCAAGTAGCTCAAGGTCGCGTTCATCGCGTTGGGCAGGATATGCCGCACGATCACCTTGCGATCGGTCAGGCCCAGTGCGCGGGCGGCCTTGACGTATTCCAGGTTGCGTCCGCGCAGGAACTCGGCGCGCACCACGTCGACCAGTGCCAGCCAGGAAAACAGCGCCATGATCCCCAGCAGCCACCAGAAGTTCGGTTCGACGAACCCCGACAGGATGATCAGCAGGTACAACACCGGCAACCCTGACCAGACCTCCAGCAAACGCTGGCCGATCAGGTCGACCCAGCCGCCGTAGTAGCCCTGCAGGGCGCCGGCGGCGATGCCGATCAACGCGCTGACAAACGTCAGCATCAACGCAAACAGGATCGACACCCGCGCACCGAAGATCACCCGGGCCATGACATCGCGCGCCTGATCGTCGGTGCCCAGCCAGTTGACGCTCGACGGCGGGCTCGGCGCGGGTTTGTTCAGGTCGTAGTTGGGGGTGTCATCGCTGAACGGGATCGGCGGGAAGAGCAACCAGCCACCGTCCTTCTTGATCAGCTTCTGCACATAGTCACTGCGGTAATCGGCCTGGAAGGGCAGCTGTCCGCCGAACTCCTGCTCGGTGTAGCGCTTGAACACCGGAAAGTACAGCGAACCCTGGTAGCTGACGACCAGGGGCTTGTCATTGGCGATCAGTTCGCCGCCGAGGGTCAGCAGGAACAGGCCGACGAACAGCCACAGCGACCACCAGCCACGGCGGTTTTTCTTGAAGCGGTCAAAGCGGCGACGGGCCAACGGTGAAAGCTTGAACATCAGGCGTTCCTCGCGGCGAAGTCGATACGGGGGTCGACCAGGGTGTAGCAGAGGTCGCCCACCAGTTTTATCAGCAGGCCGAACAGGGTGAAGATGAACAGCGAGCCGAACACCACCGGGTAATCCCGGGAGACAGCCGCTTCGTAACTCATGCGGCCCAGGCCATCGAGGGAGAAGATCACCTCGATCAACAGCGAACCGGCGAAAAACACACTGATGAACGCCTGGGGAATGCCCGACACCACCAGCAGCATGGCGTTGCGGAACACATGGCCGTACAGCACCCGGCGTTCGCTCATGCCCTTGGCGCGGGCGGTGACCACGTACTGGCGGGTGATTTCATTGAGGAACGAGTTTTTGGTCAGGATGGTCAGGGTGGCGAACCCGCCGATCACCAGCGCCGTCACCGGCAGCACCAGGTGCCAGAAGTAGTCGGCGATCTTGCCCACGGTGGACAGCGAGTCGAAGTTGTCCGAGACCAGGCCGCGCACCGGGAACCAGTTCAGCGACGTCCCGCCGGCGAACACGACGATCAGGAACATCGCGAACAGGAACGCCGGCATGGCATAGCCGATGATGATCGCGGTGCTGCTCCAGATGTCGAAATGGCTGCCATGGTGCACGGCCTTGCGGATGCCCAGGGGGATCGACACCAGGTAGGTGATCAGCGTGGCCCAGAGGCCGAGGGAAATGGTCACCGGCATTTTTTGCAGGATCAGGTCAGTGACCGTGGCGCCGCGAAAAAAGCTCTTGCCGAAGTCCAGTTGCGCATAGCTTTTGAGCATCAGCCACAGACGTTCCGGCGCGGGTTTGTCGAAGCCGTACTGTTTTTCGATCTCCTTGATCAGCTGCGGGTCGAGGCCGCGACTGGCCCGAGAGCTGCCGCTGGCGATGTCGCTGGAGCCGCCGCCGACACTGGCGCCGCCGATGCCTTGCAGGTGCGCGATGGCCTGTTCCACCGGGCCCCCCGGCGCGGCCTGGACGATGACGAAATTGACCAGAAGAATGATCACCAGCGTCGGGATGATCAGCAGCAGACGCCGCAGAATGTAAGCCCACATCAGTGCGGCCCTCCGGGTTGCCCGCGCTTGATCAATTCGGCGGTCATCTGCTGATTGGTCAACGGCACGGTGCTCACTTCCCACCAGCTCTCGATGGCTTCGTCATTCGCCGCTTGCACGCTGGGAATGCCAAAGCGGTTCCACCATACGGTGGAACTGCCGGGCGGGTAATAGTTGGGAATCCAGTAGTAGTTCCATTGCAGCACCCGGTCCAGCGCGTGGGCGTAGCGCAACATGTCGGCCTGGGTGGTGGCGCGCACGAGGCCGGCGACCAGGGTGTCCACTGCGGGGTTCTTCAGCACCATGTAGTTGTTGGAGCCCGGATCGTTGGCGGAGGCCGAGCCAAAGTAGTTGTTCAGCTCGTTGCCCGGCGAAGTGGTGACCGGGTAGCCGGTGACGATCATGTCGTAATCGCGTGACATCAAGCGGTTGACGTACTGGGAGGAGTCGATGCGACGGATGTTGAGGTCGATGCCGATCTGCTTCAGCGTGCGCTTGTAGGGCAGTAACAGGCGATCCATGCCGTTCTGACTGACGAGGAAGGTGAAGCTCAGCGGCTGGCCGTCGGCATTCACCAGTCGATCGCCCTCGGGTTTCCAGCCGGCCTGTTCCAGCAGGTCCAGGGCTTGCAGCTGTTTGTCGCGGATCACGCCGCTGCCATCGGTTTTCGGCGCTTCGAAGACCTGGGTGAACACTTCGTCGGGGATCTGCCCGCGCAGGGGTTCAAGAATCGCCAGTTCGGCGGCGTCGGGCAGCGCGCGCGCGGCCAGGTCCGTATTGGAGAAGAAGCTTTGCTGGCGGATGTAGAGGTTGCGCATCATCTGCCGATTGCTCCACTCGAAATCCCAGAGCATCACCAGGGCCTGGCGCACGCGCCGGTCCTGGAACAGCGGGTTCTGCAGGTTGAACACGAAGCCTTGCGCCGATTGCGGCGCGTTTTGCGCCAGGTGGGCCTTTTGCAGGCGACCGTCGCTGAGGGCAGGGCTGTCGTAACCGATGGAATAGCCGGTGGCGGAGAATTCGCGGTTGTAGTCGTAGGCACCGCCGCGCAGCACTTGGCGCGCCACGTCGGTGTCGCCGAAGTACTCGATGCTGAAACGGTCGAAGTTGTAGAGGCCACGGCTGACCGGCAAGTCCTTGCCCCACCAGTCGGGGTTGCGCTCGAACGTGATGCTGCGCCCGGAATCGACCTTGCTCACCTTGTAGGGGCCGCTGCCCAGTGGCGGCTCATAGCCACCGCCGCCGGCGAAATCACGGGTTTTCCACCAGTGTTCGGGGAATACCGGCAAGGTGGCGATATCCAGGGGCAGGGTGCGGTTTTCGTTGCTTTTGAAGTCGAAGCGCACCTTGAGCGGTGATTCCACTTCCACGCCTTTGACGTCGGCGAACTGCGTGCGATAGCGCAGGCTGCCCTGGGTCATCAGCAGGTCGAAGGTGTAGCGCACGTCTTCGGCGGTAATCGGCGTGCCATCGGCAAAGCGGGCCTTGGGGTTGAGGTAGAAGCGCAGGGACAGACCGTCGTCCGAGCGTTCCATCTTCTGCGCCACCAGGCCATATACGGTGTACGGCTCGTCCAGCGACCGCTGGGCGAGCGGCGAGTAAATCAAGCCGTCGATCTGCGTTACGCCGATGCCTTTGTCTATATAAGGCAGCACGTGGTCGAAGTGGCCGATTTCGACGGCCGAACGGCGCATCGTCCCGCCCTTGGGGGCACGCGCATTGGTGTACTCGAAGTGGCTGAAGCCCGCCGGGTATTTCGCCGGTTCGCCGTAGACGGTCAGTGCGTGTTGCGGTGTGGCGGCAGCGGGTGGCAAGCCTGGGAGCAAGGCCAGGGTGATCAACAGTGAAGATAAAAACAATCGCATTGTCGGCCTTGGGGCATGAGTCGGGGGTGACGGCGTTTGGGGTGGAGATTACCGGGCAGTAAACCACATTGCCATGTCGGCGGGGGATCGGCCAAGTGATGGCGTGGTGTTACCTGTCATTTATGACAGTAGACATCAAGCATGGGCGAGCGCCATATATCGCAGGCGATTTGGGTATTACGCATCACGGTATCCCGTAATGAATCGGCGAAGGAGTCTCGTCATGAGCACTGATCCCAAGAAAATCTCTCCCAGAATTGAAGGCGCGCACACCGGTACCATCTATGTTAGGGCGCTCCCCGATCCTTTCAAAATCAAAATCAAGATGTGGGATGGCGCCGCTGTTCGGCAGGAGTACGCCTTGAAGGTGCAAGGTACGATTGATGAAGAGGGCGGAGGTTATGATCAGATTGTATATAACGATAGGCTGACGAAAGAAGATATTGAGAAAGGCGAGCTGGAAATAGTGCTTGGGAAGTCGTTACTAAGGAAGTTCGTTGATCAGCGCAAAATTCTATTAAAGTTTTTGGCTAATATTGAAGGGGTGCCAACTCATTTTGCATGGCCTCGCTACATGATAAAGCACGATCACACGCATTTGACCGATTTCAGTACCGGGCAGTTGGAAGGGTGGAGCCTGGGGCCCGAAGTGAAGCCGGGTGAGGTGACATTTGTAGAGCATGAAGGAAAGAAATGCCTGCTCTATAGCGTTGACGAGAAGGCGTCCAGAAAACTCATTATTTCTCGAACGTTCAATTTGGTGGAGGGTAAGCGGTACATGATGAGCGTTGGGATTTTCTCGCTGCCATCCCCGACGCTGAAGGGAGTTATTGTTGTTCTGAAAGAGGGTAGAAGAAGCAGTTATTGGTACTTTGACAGTACACTTAATCGCACCCTGCCCATCGAGCTTGGTATTACGGCCAGATCAGCGAGCACCACCGTCGAGATTCTGACCCACGATCAAACACGGTCTTATTGCCCCTTCATGATCACAGATATCGGTCTCAGTGAATTCAATCCATTGAGATGGTGGGATCCCGAGTGGGATAAAGAGTGGGAGAAAGAGGACGATCACCCTATCAAGGAACCGCAGTCGGATGCGCCCGATGCATGATGGTTTGAGCTCACCTGAAAACGCCGCTTGCCCATGAGGGCAGGCGGCGTTGCATTTCAGCGTCCGCAACAGACGCCAAATCGATCAGTCCTGACGACTGGTCACTTCCAGCAGGTGGTAGCCGAACTGGGTCTTGACCGGACCTTGCACGACGTTCAGTGGTGCGCTGAAGACCACGGTGTCGAATTCCTTGACCATCTGGCCTGGACCGAACGAGCCCAGGTCGCCGCCCTGACGGCTGGACGGGCAAGTGGAGTTGGCCTTGGCCACTTCGGCGAAATCAGCGCCGCCTTCGATTTGGCTCTTGAGTTCGTTGCACTTGTCTTCGCTGGCAACCAGGATGTGGCGGGCAGTGGCTTTTGCCATGGGTACATACTCCTTCAACGTTCAGTAAAGTGTCGAGCCTACCGGATTCAGTGGCCCATTTCTTCTCAAAGTTCCTGGCGAAGCTTAAAGGCCGGCTTTTCGCAGACGTTCGGCGTGACGCACGTACAGCTCGACGGGGTCGACACCTTTGCGCAACTGTCCGGTGCCCTGATTGATGACAGCCAGGTGGTCCAGCGGATAGTCGGAGCGGATGACAGTCCCCAGGTGGGAGCTGAAACGGCCGACCACTCCGTCGTTCTGATCGGCCTCGGTGGTGAAATAGCGGGAAAAGGCCCGGCAACAACCGTTCAGCGGATCCCGCTTGTCGAGGCTTTCGTCGTCGACACTGCCCAAGGTGCCGCTCCAGGAATAGTAACGAACCCCATTGACCAGTTCGCGGCCCTTGCCCCCCCAGCTTCTGGGCAGACCCTGGGGGTACTTCTCATTGAAGCCGCAGACGCCTTCGGTGGTCAGCGCATTCAACGCGGCAATCGCGTTCTGCGGCAACTGCGGGTGGCCACTCAACAACGACAGGAAATCGGCGAACAGGGTGGCGATCGTTTCCGCGGCACGCTCCGGCAGTCGACCTGGCGTCAGCGCCTTGCGCAGGTAGTCGGCCAGCTCCGAGCCATGGTTCGGGCCGCTGACCGAGGTCACCGATGCGACGACCCCGGGCGCGACGGCGGCGGCATACCGTGCGGCCAGCGCCCCCTGGCTGTGACCGATCAGGTTGACCCTTTGTGCACCGGTCCCCTCGAGTACTCGCTCGACCTGCGCCAGGAGCTGATCACCCCGTGCTTCGTGGGTGTGGGTCGCCGACAGATAGGGGATGAACACCCGGGCGCCTGCACTGCGCAAGGCTTGCTTGATGTCGTGGAAGAGTCCGAAGGGGCCGATCCGGTCGAAACCGAACAGGCCGTGAACCAGCAGGATGGGATGGAGAGTGCTTGCATTCCGTTGCATGTTCATACCTTTTCGCAGGAGTTCGTGGGTGTACGTGGGCCTCACTCTAAAGCACTCGGACGGTCGCGCGATGTATGAAAAAGCCGCTGTAAATGGGTGAAAACGGAATAGGTAAGACGCGAATCTTCGAATCGGCGGGAGGCCTCTTTCGGAATGTCAGGAGGCCTTTTAAGCGGAGGTAGCGCAGTCGTCTGTAATGCCCTACCTCCCGGGAGTCGTTAGCTGTCAGCTGCGAGTCGCACGCAACCTTTGTGCCGCCGACCGTAACAGATCTTCCGTCCCCTCCCAACCCAGGCAACCATCGGTCACCGATACGCCGTACTTGAGAGAAGGCGTCAACGGCTGGCACCCCTCGAACAAATGACTTTCGATCATCATCCCGATCAAGGACCGGTCGCCCTGGAGGCGCTGTTCAAGCACGTCGTTGAACACCGAGGGTTGACGCAGCGGGTCCTTGCCGCTGTTGGCGTGGCTGCAATCGACCATGATCCGCGCCGGGATTTTCAACTTGCTCAGGTCGCTGTTCACCTGGGCCACGCTGGCGCGATCGTAGTTCGGGCCGCGATGGCCACCGCGCAGGACCAGGTGGGTGTCAGGGTTGCCCGGGGTCTGGATGATCGCCGGGTGGCCCTGACTGTCGACGCCGAAATGCCGGTGAGGGTGAGCGGCCGAGCGCATCGCGTCACTGGCGACGCCGACGCCGCCATCGGTGCCGTTCTTGAAGCCGACCGGCATGTTCAGGCCGCTGGCCATTTCCCGGTGGATCTGCGATTCGGTGGTGCGGGCGCCGATGGCGACCCAACTGAGCAGGTCGTCGAAGTAGCCGGCGGCCATGGGTTGCAGCAACTCCGTGGCCACCGGCAGGCCGAGGCGGAGCATTTCGCGCATCAGCTCGCGGGACAGGGTCAGGCCGGCGGCCATGTCATCGCTGCCATCCAGGTGTGGGTCGTAGGCCAGGCCCTTCCAGCCGACCGTGGTGCGCGGTTTTTCCACGTAGGCGCGCATGACCAGCAGCATTTGGTCGCTGACGTCGGAGGCGAGGCGGGCGAGGTGGCTGGCGTATTCGAGGGCGGATTGCGGGTCGTGAATCGAGCAGGGGCCGACGACCACCAGCAATCGGGCGTCTTCACCGTTGAGAATGGCGCGGACAGCGTCGCGGTGGGCGGCGACTTGTCGGGTGAGGTCGTTGCTCAGGGGCAACTGCTGTTTGAGTTGCAAGGAGCTGGGCAGGCGCAGGGTCAGCGCTTCGTTGGCCGGGCTCAGGGTGGACAGTGGCAAGGCAGAGACGGACGAGTTCATGTTCAGGCTTCCTGGGCGAGCGGCGGGTTCTTCCCGCGCACTCGGCCCTACAGGGGTGTTCGACAATTGGCCGGATTGGCTGCGTGTGTGTGCTTGCCACCAGTGGGTGACCGATCGGAGGCGGCAGGCTGTCCCGAGCGGAGGCTGCTAAATCGCCAGGCGGTGAAGGTGTCGTAGCGGTAACAGGTGGCGTAGTTCATGGGGTAAATCCTCAAATTGTCTGGTTGTTGCGAAAAAGTGTCGGGGCTGAAAAACAAAACCCCCGGTCGGGAGGCCGACCGGGGGTTGAGAATTCTCTGGTGGCGACCCGTTTAAAGTGGGCGCCGTGTGGGTATCAGGCGCGCCAGTGGCTAAACCAATACCCAAAATAAAAGCTGACCGAAGCACAAACGCTGTTCGCCCGGGCAGCCGCAACCGAGCGCGAAACGCTGGCAGTAAGAAGCGGTGAGAGGGCGTTGAACATGGTGTGTCTCCGATGAATGCCCCGAGCTTACTAGAGGGCGGTACGCGGATTCAATCAGAAATTGCTATCAATGGCCGGTGGCGTTGTCTATCGCTTGAGTGGGCCCGAGGGTGTGACACACTTGGGGTTCATCAAGGCATCCCAAGACGAACCATGAACTCATCGCCCCCCAACGGCGGATTTGACTGGCGCCCTGCAACGGCGGCCGACCTGGCCTTTGCCCGCGACTTGACCTGTCAGAACTTGCTCCATTACTACATTCGGCACGATCTGCCGTGGCAGGACGAGGCCTTTGACGTGGCCTGGGCGGGCCGCGACAACCGCTTGATCGTGCGCGACGCCGTCCCGCTGGGCTTTGTCAGCCTGAGTCGGGACGCCAGAGCGCTGTACATCCGAGAACTGCACGTCATCGAGGCCTTTCGTGGGCAGGGTGCCGGATCCTGGGCGATCGATCAGGTATTGGCGCTGGCGCGCCACGAACGACGGCCGGCCCTGCGCTTGACGGTGTTCGAAAATAATCCGGCCAAAAGGCTCTATGAGCGAAAGGGCCTGACGGTGGTTGGCACGGACGAGTGTTTCCTGAGAATGCAGTGCGAGGTTGCGCGCGCAAATCGCTGAAACACCTGCAAGACAAGCCTTTCAAGATGTATTGAAACTTTTATATGGCGCTTGCCGCTAGGTCTGCCAGTCGCTTTTTGCTAAGGTGTCGGCAACTCAATAAGACCATATCGCGAGGTGTCTGCTTGATTAGGGTGCTAGTAGTCGATGACCATGATCTCGTTCGTACAGGCATTACACGAATGCTGGCTGACATCGATGGCCTGCAAGTGGTTGGCCAGGCTGAGTCCGGGGAAGAGTCCCTGCTCAAGGCACGTGAGTTGAAACCCGATGTGGTCCTGATGGATGTCAAGATGCCCGGCATCGGCGGTCTTGAAGCCACCCGAAAATTGTTGCGCAGTCACCCGGACATCAAGGTCGTCGCGGTCACCGTGTGCGAGGAGGACCCGTTTCCCACCCGTTTGTTGCAGGCCGGTGCTGCGGGCTACCTGACCAAGGGCGCGGGGCTGCCGGAAATGGTCCAGGCCATTCGCCTGGTGTTCGCCGGGCAGCGCTACATCAGCCCGCAGATCGCCCAGCAGTTGGCGATCAAATCCTTCCAGCCCACCAACGATTCGCCGTTCGATGCCTTGTCCGAGCGGGAAATCCAGATCGCGTTGATGATCGTCGGCTGCCAGAAAGTGCAGATCATCTCCGACAAGCTGTGCCTGTCGCCCAAAACCGTAAACACCTACCGTTACCGAATTTTCGAAAAGCTTTCGATCAGCAGCGATGTCGAGTTGACGCTGTTGGCGGTTCGTCACGGCATGGTTGATGCCAGCCTCTGAACATGACTGAAACCTTCGATCCAAGCGCGTTCCTGTCGACGGTCAGTGGGCGCCCCGGCGTCTACCGCATGTTCGACAGCGAGGCGCGTCTGCTCTACGTCGGCAAGGCCAAGAACCTCAAGAATCGCCTGTCGAGCTATTTCCGCAAGTCCGGCCTCGCACCGAAGACCGCCGCGCTGGTGGCACGCATCGCCCAGGTCGAAACGACGATCACGTCCAACGAAACCGAAGCCCTGTTGCTCGAGCAGACGCTGATCAAGGAATGGCGCCCGCCCTACAACATCCTGCTGCGCGACGATAAATCCTACCCCTACGTGTTTCTTTCCGATGGCCAGTTTCCACGCCTGAGCATTCATCGCGGGGCGAAGAAGGCCAAGGGCAGGTATTTCGGCCCTTACCCCAGCGCTGGGGCGATTCGCGAAAGCCTGAGCCTTTTGCAGAAAACCTTTTTCGTTCGCCAGTGTGAAGACAGCTACTACAAGAACCGCACGCGGCCGTGTCTGCAGTACCAGATCAAGCGCTGCAAGGCGCCCTGTGTCGGGCTGGTAGAGCCCCAGGTGTACGCCGAAGACGTGCGTCACTCGGTGATGTTCCTGGAAGGGCGCAGCAATGCGCTGACCGACGAACTGTCTGCGGGCATGGAAGAGGCGGCGATCAATCTCGAGTTCGAGCGCGCCGCCGAATTGCGCGACCAGATTTCCCTGCTGCGCCGGGTCCAGGACCAGCAGAGCATGGAAGGCGGGTCGGGGGATGTCGATGTGATCGCCGCGTTCGTCAACCCGGGCGGTGCCTGTGTTCACCTGATCAGCGTGCGCGGCGGCCGGGTATTGGGCAGCAAGAATTTCTTCCCGCAGGTGGGTATTGAAGAGGACGTGTCCGAAGTCATGGCGGCGTTTCTCGGTCAGTACTTCGTCAGCAGTCCCGAACGCGATTTGCCCAGCGAGCTGATCGTCAACGTGGTGCATGAGGATTTCCCGGCGCTGATCGAGGCCATTCACGAACTGCGGGGCCGGGAACTGAGCATCAGTCACCGGGTGCGTGGCACGCGGGCCCGCTGGCAGCAACTGGCGGTGACCAACGCGGAGCAGGCGCTGGGTGCGCGCCTGGCCAACCGGCAACACGTGGCCGCGCGTTTCGACGCCCTGGCCGATGTGCTGAAACTGGATGAACCGCCGCAGCGCCTGGAGTGCTACGACATCAGTCACTCCAGCGGCGAGGCGACCGTGGCGTCCTGCGTGGTGTTCGGTCCTGAGGGCCCGATCAAGTCCGATTACCGTCGCTATAACATCGAAGGCGTGACCGCCGGCGATGACTACGCCGCCATGCACCAGGCGCTGACCCGGCGCTTCAGCAAGCTGAAGGACGGGGAGGGCAAGCTGCCGGACATTCTGCTGGTGGACGGTGGCAAGGGCCAACTGTCCATGGCGCGCGATGTGCTCAACGAACTGGCGGTGCCCGACCTGATCCTGTTGGGCGTGGCCAAGGGCGCGACGCGCAAGGCCGGTTTCGAAACCCTGTACCTCAACGATGCCGCCCACGAATTCACCCTGCGCGGTGATTCCCCGGCGCTGCACCTGATCCAGCAGATCCGCGACGAGGCCCACCGGTTCGCCATCACCGGGCACCGCGCCCGCCGTGGTAAAACACGCCGCACGTCTACACTGGAAGGCGTCGCCGGGGTCGGGCCGACACGTCGGCGCGATCTGTTGAAACATTTTGGTGGATTGCAGGAGCTGTCTCGTGCCAGCATCGAAGAGATCGCCAAAGCACCGGGGATCAGTAAAAAGCTCGCAGAGTTGATTTATGCAAATCTGCACAGCGAGTAGAATGCCCCCTCACCTCGTAGCCAGTTGTGCCGATGAATATCCCTAATCTGATTACCGTTCTACGCGTTCTGCTTATCCCGATCTTCATTTTGCTGTTCTACCTGCCTTACCAATGGAGCTACGCGGCCTCTGCTTCGGTCTTTGCGTTTGCCGCCGCCACCGATTGGCTGGACGGCTACCTGGCCCGCCGCCTGGAGCAAAGCACCCCGTTCGGGGCTTTTCTCGATCCGGTGGCAGACAAGCTGATGGTCGCCGTGGCCCTGGTCCTGCTGGTGCAGGAGCACGCCAACCTGTGGCTGACGCTGCCGGCTGCCGTCATCATCGGCCGTGAGATTGTGGTCTCGGCATTGCGCGAGTGGATGGCCGAAATCGGTGCGCGTGCCCACGTCGCCGTGTCGAACCTGGGCAAATGGAAAACCGCCGCACAAATGCTGGCCTTGGTGATCCTGCTGGCGAACCCGTCGCATTTCACCTTCTGGGTCCTGCTCGGCTATGCCTTGCTGATGATCTCCGCCGGCCTGACCCTGTGGTCCATGGTCCAGTACCTGCGAGCCGCATGGCCGCATCTGAAGATCGACGTGGAAAAGAAATAAACTTTTTTGAATCAAAGGGTTGACGGGCCATCTGGATTCTATAAAATGCGCCACACCAAGACGCGGGAATAGCTCAGTTGGTAGAGCACGACCTTGCCAAGGTCGGGGTCGCGAGTTCGAGTCTCGTTTCCCGCTCCAAATCAAAGAAAAAGCCACTCAATCGAGTGGCTTTTTTTTGCCTGGAATTTGAGTTCGAGTTGGACGCCAAGGCACGCAGCGCCTGATTTTTGAGTTGTCTTCAGCGACACGCCGTTCCAAGAGGCGCAAGCCTTCACATCACCTCGCTGGCATCCTGATAACGGCCGGACCGAACCAAGTCATGGATAACCTGTTCCTGTATAGGGGTAACTTTTGACTTGCACCAACCCGGGCTTCCACTGATAGAATGAGATGAATTCTCATTTGTATTTATCTTATCCCGTGCACTCTATCTCATCGGCACCCCCCCACCGGCATCAGTCCATCGATCAGCTTTACGGCCACCACCACGGCTGGCTGCTGGGTTGGCTGCGCAAGCGCCTGGGCAATGCCGCCGACGCGGCGGACCTGGCCCAGGATACGTTCGTGCGGCTGCTCAGCAGTGCGCCCGACGAACCGCTGAGCTTCACGACACCGCGCGCCTATCTGGCCACTATTGCCAATCGCCTGAGTATCAATCTCTATCGCCGGCGCTCGCTGGAGCAAGCCTATCTGGCGGCGCTGGCGCAGACGCCGGAAGAGCTGGCACCGTCACTGGAGCATCAGGCGCTGGTACTGGAGGCCCTCGACGAAATTGACCAGGTCCTCGCGATATTGCCCGCCAAAACCCGGCAGACGTTCCTGATGGCGCAACTGGAGGGTTACACGCAGGAAGAGATCGCCAGCCGCCTCAATCTCAGCGTGCGTTCGGTGCAACGCTACCTGGCACGGGCGTTCGAAGAATGCATCGTGCTCGCCAGCCAGGGCGCGCGGTATGAGTGACAAGCCCATCGACCGACGTATTGCCCGTGAGGCGGCCGACTGGTTCGTGCGCTTGCAGAACAGCGGCGCCTGCGCCGCCGAGCATGCGGCCGGCGCCGAATGGCGGGCGCGGCACGCGGATCACGAGCGGGCGTGGCAACTGGCCGAGCGCTTCAGCGATCGAGCCCAGCAACTTGCCGGTGGTGTCGGACGGGCAGCTCTGGAGCGCCCGCGCGGCCTGGAGCGACGACAGGTGCTCAAGACCCTGGCGTTGCTGATTGTCGCCGCGCCCCTTGGTCTGGCAGCACAGCGCAGTCTGCCGTGGCGCGAGTGGCAGGCGGACGAGCGCACCGCCACGGGCGAGCAGCGCACCCTGCGCCTGCCGGATGGCGGACAGATTCGCCTGAACACCGGCAGCGCTGTCGATATCGCCTACGACGACAGCGTTCGCCGTGTGCGTCTCATCGCCGGTGAGATGCTCGTCGAGCAGGTGCCCCGCGAGCTTGCCAGGCGCCCGTTCATCCTCGATACCGCCGACGCGGAAATCACGTTACTCGGCAGCCGCTTTCTGGTGCGTCAGTACCCGCACAGCACGTACCTCGCCGCGCTGGAGGGCGCTGTCGAGATACGCCCCTACCTGTCGGGTGATGACGGCCTGAGGCGTCTGGCGGCTGGCCAGCAGACCCAGGTCAACCGCCGGGCAGCGGAGCCCTCGACGGCACTGGCGCAGAATCGTCTCGACTGGCTCAGCGGTGTGCTGCGCGCAGAAAAGATGCGCCTCGATGACTTCATCACCGAGCTGGATCGTTATCGGCCTGGCCTGCTGCGTTGCGATCCAGCGGTGGCCGGGCTGCTGATCTCCGGCGCCTTTCAGCTGCGCGACACCGACCAGATTCTCCGCGCACTGAGTCAGACTCTGCCGGTGAATGTCCACTACCGCACGCCTTACTGGGTCACCATTACCACCCGGGCAAACGCGTAATAAAAATCGTTGTCGTGTTTTCCTCAGGCTGCGTGTCCCTCCTGTAAGCACATCACTTTCACAGGGTAGGGACGAACACATGGCGACGACGCAGGGCATGCAACCATTGGCACGGGCAGTACACACGGCCGCACTGGGGCTGATCATCGCGGGCGGCAGTCTGGCTGCAGCCTCATCGCAGGCGGCCGAACCAGGCGTACAACAGAACCGTGCCTATCATGTGCCCGCCGGCAACCTGAGCCGTTCCCTTTCCGAGTTCGCCAGCCAGGCCGACATCACCCTGCCCATCGAGCCGGGCCTGGTGGAGGGTTTGCACAGCCCCGGCCTGAATGCCGCCACCAGCGTGGAAAGTGGCCTGCAGCAATTGCTGCAGGGCACAGGTCTGCAGGCTTCACCGCAGGGTAATGGCCTCTACCTGCTGACACCGCAGACAGCGGGCTCCAGCCTGGAACTGGGCGCTACCAGCATTACCGGACAGCACCTGGCGGCCACGACCGAGAACAGCGGTTCCTACACCACCGGAACGATGCAGACGGCCACCAAGCTGCCCTTGAGTTTGCGCGAAACGCCGCAGTCGGTCAGCGTGGTCACGCGCAAGCGTATGGACGACAAGGCCATGACCAGCATCAGTGATGTCGCCAAAAGCGCGCCGGGCATTTTCCTCAATAACGCCGGTGGGGTAGGGCGGCCGACGTTCAGTGCACGCGGTTTCGACATCGACAACATCCTGTACGACGGTTTTCCCACCAGCTTCCTGACCTACCTGCCCAGCGGAGAAGCCAACCTGGCCATGTACGACCGGGTGGAAATCGTTCGCGGTGCCGCTGGCCTGACCCAGGGCGCCGGCAACCCGGCCGGCGCCATCAACCTGGTGCGCAAACGCCCGACCCCTGTATTCCAGGGCACGCTCACCGGCAGTGCCGGCAGCTGGGATGATTACAGCAGCACACTGGACGTCGGAGGCCCGCTCAATGAAAGCGGGACCTTGCGCGCCCGGACCGTGATCTCGGGGCAGGACGCCAAAAGCTTCCGGGACTCGGTCGAGAGCGACGCGCAACTGTTCTATGGCGTGGTGGACGCCGACTTGAGCGAAAGCACCACTCTGACGCTCGGTGCCTACCGGCAGAAGAACCATACCAACTACATCTGGGGCGGTTTGCCCATGGCCCGGGGCGACGGCCATCTCGGGCTGCCACGCGATACCTTCCTGGGCAATGACTGGGAATACTCGGACAACCGCACCACGGGTTATTTCGCGACCCTGGAACAAGGCCTCGCCAACGACTGGACGCTACGCCTGGCAGCGATGCAGACGAAGACCGACACCAACGTGCTGGCCTCATCGGTGTGGGAATACAATCGGCACTATCTGTGGACCGAAGCCATGGAGCAGAAGGAAACCGGCTATGACCTGGCGCTCAGCGGTCCCTTCCAGTTGCTCGGCCAAGTGCATGACCTGACCCTGGGCGTCAGTCGGCGCGAGCTGGATTATCGTTCCGGCGACGCCTGGAGCAGTTTCATCGACGCGGGCAGCAATCTCTTCGAGTGGGATCCCCGTGATCATGACAAACCGTATTACGTCACTGGCGATAATGGCCTTCCCGAGACCACCACTCAAGACAGCTTCTATGCCAGTACCCGCCTGCGCTTGAGCGAGCCACTGTCGCTGATTCTCGGCGGCCGTCTGGACTGGTACGAATTCGAAGACAAAGCCAGCAGTGAAGCCAACTTCAAGGTCACTCGCAATCTGACCCGTTATGCCGGCCTGGTCTACGACCTCGACGACAATCACTCGGTCTATGTCAGCTACACCGATATCTTCAAGCCGCAGACCAGCAAGGGCCTGGACAGAAAAGTGATCGAGCCTGTCGTGGGCGAGAACTACGAAGTGGGCATCAAGGGCGAATACTTCAATGGCGCACTCAACGCCAGCCTGGCTGTTTTCCAGATCGACCAGAAGAATCGCGCCCAGGAGCTGCCTGATTCCAAAGGCTGCGGTTCAGGCGCGGCCAGTGCGTGCTACGAGGCTGCCGGGCTGGTGCGCAGCAAGGGCGTTGACCTGGAAATCCAGGGCGCCCTGACCGACAACTGGCAGCTGGCTGCCGGCTACACCTACACCCAGACCCAATATGTCAGCGACGCCAATGCCGCCCTGGAAGGCGAAGACTTCGACCGCAAGAAGCCGCGTCAGCTGTTCAAACTGGCCACGATCTACAACCTGCCCGATGAGCTGCAGCGCTGGCGCATTGGCGGTGATGTCTACCAGCAGAGCCGCATCCGCACCTCCGGAGGCACCGGTGCCACGGCCTGGAAAAACCAGCAGGGCTCGTACACGGTGGTCGGCCTGGTGGCCGGCTACAAGGCCAGCGAGCAAATGGATCTGCAGCTCAACGTCAACAACCTGTTCGACCGTACTTATTACAGCAGCGTGGCCAACGGAGCCTACAGCCCGTATGACATTTACGGCGATCCACGCAATTTGAAACTGACTGCGCGCTACAGCTTTTAAGGCTGTTCGACGTCGCATCGCCTCATATCACGTCCTCAGCAGATCGACTCCGTTGGCCCGTTCTTGAAACATCTCCGGCGATAGACAGCTGCTCAGCGGGATGCCCTACCGGCGGTGATGCGACCACGTTGCTTCGTTCACCTCGTGAAACCCGGCCTTGCGCCGGGTTTTTTATGCACGTTTTTTTGCCAACATGAACATCTTTCCTGACCGGCTGTTCATCGAGGCAAAGAGCCGAAGGGCAGAGCAGGGCGAGATGAAACCGAGCACTTTGAAGGCCACGCCATTCGATGGCATGGCGCGTGTTCAGGCAAGGTGGGAATCACCCGAAGGGTTTTATGCGGTAAAGTCAGGCACATTTCTTTCTGAAATCCTGCCGATGACAAGCAAAGCTCACTTCCGCGACGTGCAGTACATTCCCCAGGCCAAGAATTGGGACAGCTTTCAGAACATGTGCCTGCATGTCTACGAAGAGCTCTACCACAGCTCGCGCCTGTATGGGCGACACGGACAGATCCAGCACGGGCTGGACATCCTCCTCAACGATTACCGAGCAGCCCCCATCAACAAGCATAAAGGCATGGTCTTTGTGCAGTGTAAATACACCTCGAAAGACGAGCTGGCCTTTGCTGCCGTCAAGGATGACATACTGGCTGCGCGCGACAAGATCATGACCTCCGAGGACTATGCAGGCGTCTATTTGTACATCGTGGTGACCAACACAAAAAACGATGTCAACCTGCACGACAACCTGCAAACGCTCAAAGTGCAGGAGGGTTTGTCCTTCGAAATTGAACTGCACACGTGGGACAAGGTATGCAGCCTCATCCAGAAGAGCGACAGACTCTGGGAGCTCTACAATGATGACCCTGGCTCAGGCGTCGATGCGGGCATGCGTGTTCAAGTCCACCAGATGACCGATGAAATTTGCAGGCTGGTGCAGCAGCGATGCCTTGCAGATGCCTTCATGTATGACCAGCAACGACGCGGTCTGCATCGAAAGCCAGGCTACGGATATTCCGCGACGCCGGCTCCCGAAAACGTCTGGAGTCGCAGCCCTGAACTGCGCAAGGCCTTGCTGGATCTCTATGACCAAGCCGCCGACTCACGAAGCGCTTTTCCGCTTCTGGATCATGAGTTCAGCATTGGCAACATGCAGAGCGTTGACAGCTGCCTCGCTTACTTGCGGTCCGCCCGCATCGTCGGGAATCTGCGATCCCCGGACGTCGTGTTCCTGGTTGTGGGTGATAAACCGAGCTTCACCCGAAGTCTCGAAGCTTTGGCGGATAAGATTTTCGAGATGGAAGGTTCGCCGGAAAAACTGGCGTGCCTCGCGATGATTTTGATCATGGAGTCGAGCAATCCCGACGTCCAGGATGCAGCGCTGCAGATGATGATTCGTCTGCGGGACCGCGATGCCGGTACAGCGTGGGAACACACCACGCTTATCGCTCATGCCGTTGTCCGCTATTACTACGTCGTACGCCGTGGATGGGCGCCAATGGCCAGGTACTACACTGTAGGCGATACCCTGGGGCTGCGGTCCCGGATTGGTATCGGCAGCGAACTCCTGAACAAGCCTTTCAATCATGATGAACGTATCAATGTAACGATCACCGGGGTCAATCCGCTCAACATTCCGCGATACGGTTTTGGGAGTTACTCGGTCAACAGGAATTTGAGTCGGTTCATGTCTGGTGGCCGTGACAACCTCGTGCTCCCCGAGCTCTGCGCTGAATGCTGCATTTATTCATCCGCGGATTACGACGGCGGCATGCCTCATTGGCGCGAGTACAAGGCTCAATTGACGGATCAACGCGTGGTCGACTTCCCGACGCTCGCCCGAGCAGCAGCTAAGAATGTTCACAGGCAGCTGTTGGAGCAATACACACCCGTGATTACCGAGCGGACTTTCGAACGCCTGCTTGGCTACCGCGCATACTTGAGAGCGTATGTCGGACGGATAGGCGAGCCTGATAAATACGCGAAGAAACTGGAAACGATTGAATCTCTGATCAGTGCCTGCCGATACCCTGAAAATGTCCGAGACCTTGGAAAGGGCGCGGTATGGGTGGTGCCTGTGTATGACAACCCACCTCGACGACTGGGCGACAGGGTGCAGGATAGCGGATTCAACCGTGGTCCCTTCACCTTGGCGAGTGAGCGGCTGTCTTACTGGCGCCAATGGGCAGAAAACCTGCCCGGTGTGGGTAAATGGCGAGACGAGCTCGAGCAACGGTATGTGAATCGCAGTGATGAGTTCTCGCTCAGCTGTCTGCTGGCATTGCACCGACATCAGGCAATGCTGACGTATGACCATCAACTGAGCTCTCAGGCCGCGCAGATGGGCATTGCAGCTGACTATCCCCACCGGCTGGAAGCTCGTAGTTTGCTATGACTGGGGGAGGTTGCGGGCTACGCGCTGCTTGCTGAGGCGATTGCCCAGTGCGCAGCAGACCCTCACTTGCACTGATTTTCAGATCGCCAATTCCATGCAGACGATAAGGGCGCAGCGTCAGCCAGGGAGTGGCTTGGTAGCCGTAGCCAAGCTCGATCAGTTGCTCGGCACTGTCCAAGTTCGGCAACGTTGTACCTTTGGCCAGCGCGGCGTCCTGCTGCACAACGCGGCTGCGCGGGTTGGGTACAGCCCGGCCATAGCCCAACGCGGGCGGCCTTCGAACGGTTTGTACAGAACCGCCGGTGGCCGCGAGGTCTACCGAGCGAAACCGCCGTAAACACTGTACAACCGCCCGCTCGATCAATAAGATGAGAAGAATTATCATTCATGTTGTGTGAGCCCCCCAATGCAGGATGCCAGCCCCACATCGCCCGTCGAACAGTTGTACGAGAATCATCACAGCTGGCTGCAGGGCTGGCTGCACCGGCGATTGGGGCACAGGGCCGATGCCGAGGATCTGGCGCACGACACGTTTATCCGTGTACTTCGGGCCCCTCATCAGGTGACGGAGCTGCGCCAGCCCATGGCGTTTCTCGCGTCGATTGCCAATGGATTGCTGATCAATCGCTGGCGCCGTCAGGAGATCGAGCGGGCCTATCTTGAGGCGTTGGCTGCACGGCCTGAAGCGAGGGTGTCCTCGCCCGAGGATCGGTACCTGGTAATCGAAACGTTGCTGCAACTCGACTCTTTGCTCATTGGCCTTTCCGTGCGCGTCAGGCAGATTTTCTTTTTGTCCCAGATCGATGGCCTGACTTACCCGCAGATCGCCGTGCAGTTGGGGCTGACTGTGGCTCAAGTGCAAAGGGCCATGGGCAAAGCGTTCAGCGTTTGCTATGCGAGCCGTTTTGAATGAGGGCTGCCGTTAATCCGCAAGTGCGCGATATCGCCATTGATTGGCTCGTCAGGATGCAGTCCGGTCTTGTGAGTGCGCCTGATCTGGAGGCATTGCAGCGTTGGCGCGAGTCAAGTGAAGAGCATGAAGATGCTTGGCAGCGTGTCGCCAGCTTGCCGCTGTTGCAGCAGCCCGGGGCGAATCTTTTGCACGATGCCACCGCGCGAAGGGCGCTGGAGTCGGCCGGGCCGAACATGCAGCGACGTCGGCAGGTGCTCAAGCGCCTGTTGGTCGTTGGTGCGGTTGGCGGTGTCGCCTGGCAAGGCACGGGTACCACACTGGTGCGCTCCGCACTGGCGAACTACCGCACAGCAACCGGTGAGCGCCGCCAGTGGACATTGGCTGATGGCACCTCGCTTTGGCTGAACACGGCCAGCGCCGTGAATCTGGATTTCAATGATCAGGTGCGTCGCCTCCAGATGATCGAGGGCGAACTGGCCTTGAATGTGCGGGCAGGCTCGCGCCCGTTGCAACTGATCACCCCGGACGCGATCCTGCAGAGTCGCGAAGTGCATCTGCAAGTGCGCCATGATCGGCAGGGCACGCAGATCACCGTGCTGGGAGGCCAGGTGCAGGTGCACTCGCGAGGCCGACAAGCATCAGCTTCTCTTGACGCTGGGTGGCAGGCGCGGGTGGATCAATTGGGTATCGGCGTACCGAGCCGTCCCGATCTGCTGGTCACCCAGGCTTGGCTGCGCGGGATTCTGCCAGCGGATCGCCTGCGCCTGGATGCCCTGGTGGCCGAACTCTCGCGTTACCGCCCCGGTATCTTGCGCTGCCATGAACAGGTGTCGGGGTTGCGCCTGACGGGCAGTTTTTCGCTGGGTGACACTGATGCCGCATTGACGCTGGTCGCTCGTACGCTGCCGGTGCGCATCGAGCGCATGACCCGGTATTGGGTTTCGATCGTACCTGCCTGAATTATTTTTTCGGTGGCGCGATAGTTTTTTCAAACTCGCTTGGCCTATAGGGATCACCCACCCGCCAGAGGTGGGTTTTCACCCCTTAGGAGCCCCGTATGATTTCACCTTCCCGCGCCCTGCGTGTCCGTACGTTTGGACTGTTGTTGCTCAGCGTGCAGCCACTTTGCAGCTTCGCCGTTTTCGCCGATGGCAATCGGCAGCATTACAGCATCGACGCAGGCCCGCTGGATTCTGCCTTGTCGCGTTTTGGCGCACAGGCCGGAATCACCATGGCGGGCAGTTCGGCGCTGACGGTTGGCAAGAGCACCCAAGGGCTGCAGGGCGATTTCAGTACTGAAGCCGGGCTGACGCAGCTCTTGCTCGGTTCGGGTCTGGGCTTTGAGCGCCAGGACGACGGTAGCCTACTGTTGGTGCCGGTCAACAGCGACGTCATGGAGTTGGCGCCGACCGCAATCAGTGGCACCGCCTACGACACTTCGCTGGGTCGCAACGATGGTCTGGTCGCCAGCCGAACCATGAGTGCCAACAAGACCGATACGTCGATCATGGAGACGCCTCAATCGATCAGCGTGGTCACCCGCAAACAGATGGACGCTCAACAACCACAAAGTATCGGGCAGGTGCTGCGCTACACGGCGGGGGTCAATGGTGAAGCCAACGGCGTCGATACCCGGCGCGACACTATCAACATCCGTGGCTTTGACGCGACCACCGGCGGCGGCATCTATCGTGATGGCCTGCGCCAGTACAGTTTTTCCAACCAGAGTCGCGCCGTAGGTGAAGTCTATGGTCTGGAGCGAGTGGAAGTGCTGCGTGGGCCATCGTCGGTCCTCTATGGTCAAAGCTCGCCGGGTGGCATGGTCAATGTCATCAGCAAGCGTCCCACCGATGAGCCGCTGCATGAACTGTTGATGCAGGCAGGCAGTTTTGATCGCAAGCAATTGGCAGGGGACTTCGGCGGGCCGCTCACGGATGACGGTGTCTTGACTTATCGTCTCACCGGCCTGTGGCGAGAGAGCGGTACACAGATCGACTACGCCCTGGATGACCGCCAATTCATCGCCCCGGCAATCAGTTGGCGTCCCTCGGAAGACACCTCGCTGACGGTTCTGGCGTCATTTCAAAAAGACCGCAATGTGCTGGGCTACTACGCCTTGCCACGGGTGGGCACCCTCGACAGTTCGCGGTACGGCCGGATCGCCACGGACCGTTTTGTCGGCGACCCCGACTTCGACAAATATGACGTAGAGCAATGGTCGCTGGGCTATCAGTTCGAGCACCACCTTGATGACATCTGGACATTCCGCCAAAACGCCCGCTACAGCCGCTCCTATCAGGAACAGCGCACGATTTACCAATATGGCCTGGATGACGACCAGCGCACAGTGGGGCGCTTCGGTTATCTGGGCCACGAAAAAGTGAAGAATGCGCTGCTCGATAACCACTTCCAGGCGCAGTGGGACGTGGGCCGCTTCGAACACACGACGTTGCTCGGTATCGACTTGCAACACGCCAGCACCAACCAGTTGGGCGGTGGCAACGTAGTCGACCCACTGGATGTCTATGCGCCGATCTATCACCAGGACTACAGCGATCTCGACGCCTTCTACGACATCAACCAGCGTCGTCAACTTGACCAGGCGGGGGTGTATCTCTCGGAACAGCTCAAATTCGATGAGCACTGGGTATTCAACCTGGGCGGTCGCCAGGACTGGGCCCGTTCGAAAACGGTCCATTACGCCACCGACACGGCGGCAGACCTCAAGCAACGTGACCACGCCTTCACGTGGAGAACGGGCGTGATGTACCTGGCCGACAACGGCTTGGCACCCTATGCGAGCTATTCCGAGTCGTTTTTTCCCAACATCACAGCAGTAGCCCGTGATGGCAGTGCCTTCGACCCCGAAACCGGTCGCCAGTACGAAGTCGGGATCAAATTCCAGCCCAAGGGGAGCGAAAGCTACACAGCCGTCTCGTTGTTCGATCTGACTCGTCAGAACGTACTGACTGCTGATCCCGCCAACAATCGCTTTTCGGTGGCGACGGGAGAAATCCAATCGCGCGGTATCGAACTGGAAAGCAAGGCACAGTTGTCCGATGCTCTGGAGCTGATTGCCAACTACAGCTATGCGCACCTTGAAATTACCCGTAGCAACACGGCCGGTGAAAAAGGTCATCAGCCTGGCAATACACCTGAGCAATTGGCTTCGCTCTGGTCGCAATACACGGTTCAGGGCGGTGCGCTGTCGGGCTTGGCGATCGGGGGAGGGGTACGCTATGTCGGTCCCAGCTACATCGACTCGCAAAACAGCGAAGGCATTCCCCACTACACCCTGTTTGACGCCAGCCTGAGCTACGACCTTGGCAAGCTGTCTGCTTCCTATGCCGGTGCGAAGCTGGCGCTCACTGCGTCCAACCTGACCGATGAAACCTATGTCTCTCAGTGTGGCTACACGGGTGACAGCTGCAAATACGGATACCGCAGAAATGTGACCGGCTCGGTGAGTTACAACTGGTAAGGTCTGCGCTTGCTTGCGCACGTCGTCGATGCGCCATCGTCAATCCTGCAGGAGAGTAAGTTCAATAGCGGGCCGCAGGTTGGCGGCTCTGCTCTGCCTTTCGTTCAAGCGGAATAAAACGGGCGACCGGATGGACTTATGGCTCCGACCCAGCGGGAGTGGAATCGGAAATGGCAGGTCTGGAGTGGCAAAAAATGGCCCATATCGTCACCGCGCAAGATTTGCGGATCAATCTCGACGGAGCTAACGAAGACGGGGTGTTCAGATGGTTCATTGCCAGTTTTCTGATGGGCAAACGTATACAGACTGACATCGCCGTCGAGGCCTACAGCGTCATCGTCAACAAGCACAAGAAAGACACTCCTCACAAACTGGCCATGTGCACTCATCGAGAGCTCGTGCGCATGTTGGGTGAAGCTCGCTACGTTCGTTACGACGAATCAACGGCGACTCGTCTGCTGGCTTTGGCGCGGAAGATCGATGATGAGTACGCGGGCAAGGTCAGTCATCTCTTCTCGGCAAGCGAGGATCGCACTGAGGTCATGAGACGATTGCGCGACTTTGACGGGATTGGGCCCAAGACCGCCGAGATTTTCATGCGGGAAATGGACGCGCTGTTTGATTGGAAAGGGTGAAACATCACTCATGAATGAGTGCCAGATGAGATTCCTTGAACGCTCGGGATGATGTGAGGCCTAAGCCTTATCCACGCTGAGGAGGGCGTCATCATGTCGGAAGCTACCAGTTATCTCGCGATCGCTGTTGCGGTGATCATCTTGCTCGTTGATCTGTGGGCCATGGTCAGCGTGTTTCGCAGTGACAAAACAGTGGGTACCAAGGCCGCCTGGGCCATCGGGTTGATCGTCTTCCCGGTGATTGGCTTGGTCGTATGGGGTGTTGCAGGGCCGCGTGGGATCAAGGAAGGGCCGTCGTCGCCTGAACACAGCAAAGGCTAAGCAGCGTCCACGAAAAAGCGCATCTGGAGCAGACAGGAGATTGCCATGCCCGAGCCGCTGACCTCATCAGGCGGATCCTTTCGCTATTGGTGTGCCCGATTCTCAGGCTCCGGCTGGGGTGGGCGAGTCTTCTGGTCAATTCTGGTTGGCGTGACGGTCCTCCTGATGATCAGCGGGTATGGCGCTTTCGTCGGTGCCAATAAGGAAAATTTGCACTTTGCCTTTCTCGGTGGCCTGTCAGGTTTCGCTGCGACGGCCGTAGGCGCTGTGGTGGCGATTGCGTTGCGCGATATCGCCGCCCGAACCCAGGACATCATGCTCGGCTTCGCCGCCGGGATGATGCTGGCCGCCAGTTCCTTTTCGCTGATTATCCCGGGTATCGAAGCGGCTCAGGCGCTTTGCGGTAATCAACTGCTCGCCGCCTGCGTCGTGGTTGCAGGATTGGGCCTGGGCGTGTCGCTGATGGTCGGCCTGGATCGATTCGTGCCTCACGAACACGAGAAAAGCGGCCGTCGCGGGCCTCAAGAGCGGCGCATCAATCGTGTCTGGCTGTTCGTTCTGGCAATCACCCTGCATAACCTGCCGGAAGGCATGGCCATTGGCGTGAGCTTCGCCAACGGCGACATGAAGGTTGGACTGCCGCTGACGACGGCGATTGCCATTCAAGACATTCCCGAAGGGCTGGCTGTCGCTTTGGCCTTGAGGGTGACCGGCATTTCAGCGCTGCGCGCCGCGCTGATTGCGGTGGGTTCGGGGTTGATGGAGCCCATTGGCGCCATCGTCGGTCTGGGCATTTCCAGCAGCTTTGCATTGGGCTACCCCATCGCACTCGGCCTGGCAGCCGGCGCCATGATTTTTGTGGTGTCCCACGAGGTCATTCCCGAGACCCATCGCAATGGTCACGAGACCCCTGCGACGCTGGGGCTGATGCTCGGTTTCGGGGTCATGATGTTTCTCGATACTGCGTTGGGTTAGCGCGTTGCCCAGCTGTAGATGAAGAACGAGAACGCGGTGGGGGACCGGGTTCTCGTCCTCTTCGTTTGTCGAACCTTTATGTGGCCAGTACGGTGCCGCTGCCATCGTTCTCTGGCAAAGCGATGTGGCTATCGCCACGTGTCAGAATGACCTTGCGGCAGTCCTCTTCTTTTTTATCGAAGATCTTGTATCCCTCGGCGGCCTGCTCCAGCGACAGGCGATGGCTGATGATGACTTCCGGTGACAGGCGACCTGTCTCGATGTGATCGAGGAGTTCAGGGAGGAAACGATGCACATGGGTCTGGCCCATTTTGAATGTCAGGCCTTTGTCGAAGGCGTCGCCGAACAGGAAGCCATGGATGAACCCGGAGTAGACGCCCGGGACGCTCACAACGCCGCCGCGTCTGACGGCTGCGATACATTGGCGTAGCGCTTTGCCGCTGCTGCCTTCGAGCTTGAGCGTGGCGAGCACCGTTTCGGTGGTGCTGCCCTTGGCTTCGAATCCGACCGCGTCGACCACGCCATCAACCCCTCGCATGCCCTTGGTCTGGCGAATGATCGTATCGGCAGGATCGTCGTCTTCATCGAAGTTGATCGGAATCACCCCATAGGTTTTCTGCGCGTACGCCAAGCGATAGGGGTGGTGGTCGACCATGAATATCTGGTCGGCGCCGAGCATCCTGGCGCAGGCTGCGCTCAACAAACCGACCGGGCCTGCGCCATAGATGGCGATGCTCGAGCCCTGGCCGATGCCTGCGTTTGTCACAGCCTGATAGGCGGTCGGAAGAATGTCGGACAGGAACAGGACCTTTTCATCCGACAATGTCCCCGGCACTTTGAAAGGCCCGGTATTGGCTTTCGGTACTCGCACATATTCAGCCTGCCCGCCAGGCACGCCACCGTACATATGACTGAAGCCGAAGAGTGCAGCCCCTGGTGGAATCGACTTTTTATTGATGATCGCGCCACGGCCGGTGTTGGTTGTCTCGCAGGCAGCGAACAGGTCCATCGCACAGAAAAAGCAACTGCCGCAGGCAATCACGAAGGGAATGACCACTCGATCGCCCGGTTGTACGGCGGTCACCGCCGGGCCTGTTTCTTCGACGATGCCCATGAACTCGTGACCGAAGATATCGCCATGCTCGACGGTGGGAATTTTTCCTCGGTAGAGATGAAGGTCAGAGCCGCAAATTGCCGTCGCTGTGACCCGAAGAATGATGTCGTCACTGTCCTGGATGACCGGATCTGGAACGTTATCGACCTTGACGCTGTGCGCGCCGTGATACGTGAGAGCTCTCATGACGTTTTATCCCTGACTTGCGATGGTTGTTAGCGGGAGAGGAGTCTCGGTAGACGTAAGTTCAGAGTGATCGAGGGGCGAATGACTAGCGGTCGGCGTTTGATGCACGCCAGCGATTTTTTAAACCTATTGGGGGTGGGGAAGGTCGACTGTTGGAGTCTCTTTGAAGCGAAGGTAGGGGAGATATGGAGTTGGAGGGCATCGATTGGGTGCAATGGCCCGCCATGCTCATCACCGTGGCTTCAGCCTGGTTTATCGGCTCGCAACGAGCGTACCGGCGGATGATCGCTTTTTGGGGATTTATCCTCAGTAATGCGCTGTGGGTGATCTGGGGGCTGCACGCCGACGCCTACGCGTTGATCCTGCTGGAGTGCATTCTCCTGGGGATGAACGCTCGAGGCTTCAAGAAGAACTTCGATGGCCACCGTCAGTCCTGAGACTGCTGGTGTTCCTTGCCCTTGGCGTTTTTCCTGAGCCCCCTGAGGTTCATCAGGAACAGGCAAACCTGCAACACGATCAATGCGTACGCCTGTGCATGGGCACCCCAGATCACCCACAACACATTGCTCAAACTGAAACACACGAACCCGATCATCCGCCGACCTGGCCGCTGCGAGCCGATCAGCCAGGCCGCGAGTACCGTCACCAGCATCGCCGGCCATTGAACCCAGTCCAGATAAACCACCATGTCCTCCCAACAGTTTCGATGTGCTGACTCTCAAGATCTGTCGACAGGTCATTGTGGTCGTCGTTCCACTGCTAAAAAGACGGCGGGCTCACAGCGCACACATTCACAGCGAAGCTTTGACCTGCAGTCCGAGCACCAGGGCGTTGTCGATGTCCTGACCGGAAAACGCGCCCGGTTCGATGATGTATTGCACATTCGGGCGCAGCGTCAGCCAGGGCGTGGCCTGGTAGCCGTAGCCAAGTTCGATCAGTTGTTCGGCGCTGTCCAGGTTCGGCAACGTTGTACCTTTGGCCAGCGCGGCGTCTCGCTGCACTTCGCGGCTGCGCGGGTTGGGTACAGCCCGGCCATAGCCCAGAGCGACGGTGTCACGCGGGCGACCTTCGAACGGTTTGTACAGAACCACGCCGGTGCCGTACCACTTGCTGAACGGTGAAGCGGCTTCACTGGCCGCCGAGTATTGACCGAAGGCATGCAGGCTTCGGCCTTCGGACGAGGGCGAACGCCAGACAGCCTGATCGACCAGTACGTAATGACCGCCGCGTCCGGCGACTTCCTTGTCACTGCCAATGCGTTTCACATCAGAGCTGTCGTAGTAGTAACCGACCTTGTATTCGCCGGGCAACTCACCGGGGTGCTTGTACACCAACTCGATCGGCACCACCGTGCCCGTGGTGTGTTTCGGGCCCAGGTGCCAAGCGCGGCTGGAGTTGCCGTTGCTTTCAGGATCGACATTGAACGCAGCCACGCGCAGCTGCCACGCCGACGACAGGTCGTATTTGACCCGCACGCCCAAATGGGCGTTGGGGTAGTTGGTCCAGCCGCTGCCTCCGGACATGTTCAGCGGATGCCCGCAGAAACCGGCGTTCATGAAGTTGCAGAGAATGCCGCTGTCCAGGCCGCCGAGATCGTTGCCCATGGCCATGTAGCCCAGCTTTACGTTCAGCGCCGGCGTAAACACTGTGCGTTCGTAGCTCAGCTCGGTCAGGCGTGTGTAGAGGCCACCGTAGTTTTCCTGGATCGGCAGACGGTTGCCCACCAAGTCTTCGGAAGCGCTGTTGCCGCGTCGGTCGTTGATGCTCAGTTGCACCTTGCCGGCGTTGTCGACGCCATACAGTTTGCTCAAGTCGAATTGCACGCCGAGCTTGATGTTCTGCGAATAGCGAGCGGAGCGGTGCAGGCCGCCCTGCGCGTTGTAGGCCATTTCGCCGCTGTAGTCGCCGGTGAACCTGACGCCGTCTTCGTCCATCTGGTGGCGCAGGCCACCCCAATCACCGGTGAGGGTATTGCGCGTCAAAAGGTTGGAATCAGCATCGGCAAAGGCGGGCAGGGCGGTGCTGCAGGCCAGGCCCAACAGCACGCCGTTGAGCCAGCCGGAATGATCAAAACGAAACATGAAACTCTTCCTGCGCAAATATTCAGCGATATCGCAAAGCAGTGCGGCACCCGCAGGTGCCGCGCTTGAGAAGCGCCCGTGTTGAACTCGGGCACAGCGGCTTACGGCAAGGCGTAGGCCATCACGTAGTCACCGCGATCGGTCGACTGACGCGCACCACCGGCGGTGATGACCACATACTGCTTGCCGGTTGTCGGCGATACGTAGGTCATCGGGCCACCCTGGCTGCCCACTGGCAGGCGGGCTTTCCATACTTCTTCACCGTTGCCGCTGTTGAAGGCGCGCAGGTAGAAGTCTTGAGTGCCGGCAATGAAGATCAAGCCACCCTGGGTCGACAGGGTACCGCCGAGGGTCGGCAGACCGATCTTGATCGGCAGGTGCATGCGGATACCCAGCGGGCCGGTGTCTTCAACGGTGCCGACGGGAACCTGCCAGGCAATTTTCTGCGTTTTCATGTCGATGGCGGTCAGGGTGCCGAACGGTGGCGCCTGGCAGGGAATGCCAGCCACCGACAGGAAGCGGTTCTTGTTCACTGCGTAAGGCGTGCCTTTGAGCGGCACGGCGCCCATGCCGGTGTTCAGCGCTTCACCACCCCCTGCGGCCTGACCCTTGTTCTGCGACGGGATCATCTGAATCCACAGGCCCAGACGCATGTCGTTGACGAAGATGAAACCGTGCACCGGGTCAGTGGAGAGGCTGCCCCAGTTCATGCCACCCAGCGATCCCGGGAAGCTCAAGGATTTGTCCAGGCCTGGCGCGGTGTACAGACCGTCATAACGCATCGACTTGAAGTCGATGCGGCACAGCAGTTGGTCGTACGGGGTCGCACCCCACATGTCCGATTCGCTCAGGTGCTGGGCACCGATCTGCGGCATGCCCACCGATTTTGGCTGGGTCGGGGAGTAAGGCTCGTCAGGAATGTTGGACGCTTTGACCGGTACTTCTTCAACGGCCGTCAGCGGTTTGCCGGTGGCACGGTCGAGCACGTAGATCTGCCCGGCCTTGGTGCCGATGACCAGCGCCGGAACGGTTTTGCCGTCCTTGGTGAAGTCGATCAGGCTCGGCTGCATCGGCAGGTCGAAGTCCCAGAGGTCGTTGTGCACGGTCTGGAAGACCCAGCGTTCTTCACCGCTCGTCGCGTCCAGTGCCAGGATCGAGGCGCCGTAGGTGTGATCGAGCTTGCTGCGTTCGACACCATAAATGTCGGTGGAAGAACTGCCCATCGGCAGGAAGACCGTGTTGGTCGCCGGGTCATAGGACATCGGTGCCCAACTGTTCGGCGTGCTGCGCACATAGGTACTGCCGTCGGCCGGTGCATTGCGATCCTGCGGGTTGCCCGGGTCGAAGGCCCAGCGCATGGTGCCGGTCATCACATCGAACCCACGGATCACGCCGCCTGGCATGTCGGTTTGCACGTTGTCGGCCACGCGACCACCGACCACGACGGTGGTGCCGGCCATGAGCGGGGCAGAGGACAACTGATAGTAGCTGTCTGGAACATCACCCAGACCGGCCTTGAGATCGACCTGGCCATTGTTGCCAAAACCCTGGCAGAACTCGCCAGTGTCGGCATCGACCGCGATCAGGCGGGCATCAATGGTGTTGGTCAGCAGACGGCGCTGGCAATTGGCCGCCGGCGCCGGTTTGGCTTCGGTGATCGTCGCATCGCTCGGCTGAGCGATAGCGCGGGTGGCGTCGAAATACGCCATGCCACGGCAACGCTGCCAGACTTTCGATTTTGCGTTGATCGCGTTTTTCCAGAGTTCCTTGCCCGTGTCGGCATCCAGTGCGATCAGGTTGTTGTGCGGCGTGCAGATGAACACCTTGTTACCGATCTGCAGCGGGGTGAGCTGGTCTTCGGCGCCATTGCCATCGCTCTCGGCGACGTCACCGGTATGGTACGTCCACGCGACTTTGAGCTTGTCGACGTTGCTGCGATTGATCTGATCCAGTGCTGCGAAGCGGCTGCCACCTTCGGTGTTACCGTAGTGAGCCCAATCTTTTTGCGCCTTGTCCGGGTCAACCGGCGTCAGGCCCGGGCCAGTGCCGGTGGCGGCAACAGTGGGGTGCGCGACGAACATGTTGCCGGCAGCCACGGCCAGCCCGATCGCCAGCACAGCCGCAACGCCGTAAGCGCCACGACCTGGAACGCCACCGTTGGCGCGCTTGAGCAACGGGTAGACCAGCGTCACGGCCAAACCGACCGCGCTGAACATGAACAGGCGCGAGAACACCGGCCAGAAGACCCAACCGGCATCGCTGACGGCCCAGATCGCTGTCCCGACCAGGAACAGCGCAAACAGCCAGGCACCGGCCAGTTTGAAGCGAGCGATCAGCACACCGGAAGCGGCCATCACCAGGCCACCCACCAGGAAGTACCAGGATCCTCCAAGGCTGACCAATTTCATGCCACCAGCGGCTAATGCCAACCCCAGCAGAGCGATGATCACGCCCAGCCCGACCAGAATGAATGTTGATATGCCCGAGAGGCGTCGACCCTGCTTCACGTTGAATGTCCCGTTGAAAAGAGGCGAGCAGTATATAGATAGTTAACTATCTAGTTAAATCAAAGATTCATGCTCAGACAGCGTCCTGCATGCAACCTTCAAAATAGTCCCATTTCTGCCTGGAGCGGCGGAATTTGTGACAGGTTCAGGTCACGGCGTGGCATCGAATGCAACAGACACAAGCCTGAATTACCGACGATTCACCGACGTTCGCCCCCACGATGTGTCATTCCGGACGACGTCCGATCAACGGCAGCGATGGGGAGCCTGCACTGCCTGATGACTCTGCGGGTGAAAGACAAAGCCTATGTTCACTGGCGGTTCGATGCCGCTCAGGCTCCGTCTATTCTGTAAGGTCAGGCAGTACTTTCCGTGTATCCCCGTGGAGCATCGCATGTTGAAAAACTGGAGTGGTCAGGTCGCGTTAGTCAGTGGAGCCGGCAGCGAACATGGGATCGGTCTTGCTATCGCCAAGCGTCTTGGAGACTTGGGGGCAAAGCTGATCATCACGGGCAGCAGTGCTCGTATCCATGATCGCGTCGCGCAACTCAGCGCGGGCGGTTATGAAGTGGAAGGTCGCGCTGCCGATCTCACCCAGCCTGCTCAGGTCGCCGAACTGGTGAGCTGGGCGGAATCGCTCTGGGGGCGCATCGACGTACTGGTGAACAACGCTGGAATGGCCATTCAGGGCGAAGCCGAGGTGTTCTCCGACGTGGCCAATATGAGCGTCGAGGCCTGGAACACCTCGATTGCGCGTAATTTGACGACTGCATTTTTGCTGACCCGAGCAGTGCTGCCAGGGATGCAGCGCCGTCGATATGGGCGCATCGTTCAGATCAGTTCTACGACGGGGACCCGCGTCAGCAATCCTGGCGAGGCAGCCTATGCGGCGGCAAAAGCCGGGATCGTGGGGATGAACATGAGCCTGGCGCTGGAAGTCGCGCCATTCGGTATCACCGTGAACTCCGTGGCCCCTGGATGGATCGCGACGCAATCGAGCACCGCTGAGGAATTGACCGCCGCGCGGTACGTGCCAGTCGGGCGTGCCGGCAGGCCGGAGGAGGTCGCGGCCGCGGTAGCCTTTCTGGCTTCTCCAGAGTCCAGCTACATTACGGGCGAGGTGCTTGTGGTCGACGGCGGTAACTGCCTGTCTGAGAACAAAAGTCCCCGTTGAACACGGAGTTCCGTCTTTTCAGTTCTGGTCTGCCTTCGGGCTGGGCATCCCGCGCCCGATTTTTCAGTCTCTGTCGTCCGATCAGCACATCAACTTTCGACTCAATCTAAATGGCTCCTGATCAGAAATGGCGTTAGCATCCCATTCACAGGGTTTAAACAGCTCGTTTTTCAGATCAGGGTCGCATTGTGGAAAAGCTAAAACGCCTTCAAAGCGGAATAGAAGGGCTCGATGCCCTGCTCAAGGGTGGGCTGGTCGAAGGGGCTTCATACATAATTCAGGGACGCCCGGGATCTGGAAAAACGATCCTCGCGAATCAGCTTGGATTTCATCACGCCAGCAATGGCGGTCGGGTTCTGGTCGCCACATTGTTGGCTGAATCGCATGATCGGCTTTTTCAGTTTCTCTCAACGCTGAGCTTTTTCGACGCCTCTAAAGTCGGCGCCGACATCCAGTTCGTCAGTGCTTTCGACACCCTGGAAAATGAAGGTTTGGATGAGGTGGTGAAGCTGCTTCGCCGTGAGATAAGTCGGCAAAAAGCCACAGTGATGGTGGTGGATGGATTGCTCAATGCGCGTTCAAAAGCCGACTCGCCCATCGACACCAAGAAATTCATCTCGGAGTTACAAGGGCACGCCGCATTCGCGGGATGCACAGTGCTGTTTCTGACCAGTTCCCGTCTCGATGATGGCAGCCCCGAGCACACGATGGTCGATGGTGTAATCGAGATGGGTGAGGAGCTCTATGGCACCCGCTCAGTGCGTCGAATTCAACTGCGCAAAACACGTGGCAGCGGAGCGATGACTGGCCTTCATGAGTGCGAGATCACCGACAGGGGGTTGGTGGTATATCCCCGACTCGAAAGTCTATACAGCCATCCATCGTCGCCTGACAGCGCCGATATGACCCGTATCGCCAGTGGGATTGAATCACTGGACGGCATACTGGGCGGAGGCTTGTACAGTTCAAGTGTGTCTCTGGTCATGGGACCTTCCGGGATTGGAAAAACGACGCTGGGTCTTAAGTTCCTGGCGGAATCGACGGTGGATGCTCCGGGTCTGCATTTTGGCTTTTATGAAAGTCCACAACGATTGCGCTTGAAAGGCGTGTCACTGGGCATCGATATCAAAGGCATGGAAGAGAGTGGTGCGCTGAGCATCGCTTGGCAACCGACCACCGAGGGTCTGCTTGACGCTCTGGGTGCACGCCTGCTCAGCATGGTTGAAGAAAAGGGCATCAAGCGGTTGTTCATCGATAGCCTGAGCGGCATGACGCGAGTCACGACGAATCCGGCGCGGATCACTGACTTCTTCAGTGCCCTGATGAACGAGCTGCGGTCGAGGGGCGTTACCGTATTCGCTTCTTGGGAAATGCGGGATCTTTTCGGCTCCGAGGTCAGCGCACCGAACTCTGACCTGTCCAGTATCGTCGACAACCTGATGCTGATGCGCTTCTCTGAGAATCACTCTGAACTATGCAGAACGCTTTCCATTCTTAAGGTACGTGACAGCTCTTACGACCCTTCCAGATTCGAGGTTGTCGTCCGTGATCAAGATGTTTTCCTAAAAAAGGCTTCAAGACATGAACCATCAGTACTCACTGAGTCATCACCCGGTTCAACATCTTAAGTCTTTGCGTGGGTTGAATTAACATGACCACCATCCTGGTCGTCGACGACGAGTATTTGATAGCTGACATTCTCAGGTTCGCACTGGAGGATGAGGGTTTCATGGTGGTGACTGCGGGTAATGGACAAAAAGGGCTCGAGGTGCTGGATAGAGAACGGCCAGCCCTGATCATTACCGACTTCATGATGCCGGTCATGGACGGCCTGGAGTTCGCCACCGCCGTCCGTTCCCTTCCCTCGAACAATCATCTGCCAATAATCCTGATGAGCGGTGCGCAGGCGCATATAGGCATGCAGAGATCGGATTTGTTTGATGTCGTTTTGGCGAAGCCATTCAATATCGACTTGATCATTGCTGAAGTCAGGAAGCTGCTGGCCTCTGATTGATCAATCACGTCAGGATCGGGAGCGGCAGCTGACTGTGTTGCAACAGCAGATCAACCTGGCTGAGCAGCCGTTCGGCTGATCGACCGGTGTAGCGTGCCCGCTGTTCCTGCAGCCAGGTAGTCAGCGGCAGCGTTTGGGGTGCACGGCGCGCCAGCATGGCCGCCAGAAATCATTCTGCTCAGTAAAACCATGGTTTTGTTTGCGACGACAGAGAAGCGATGCCAGCAGAGATAAGTCAAAACAATGGGCAGTCAGTGATCAATCAGCGGGGTGGGGTTAGCCAAGGTGCAGCCTCGGCAAAGGCGCTCTCGATCCAGTCCTTGAACGCTGTGGTCGTTGCCGAGTTGAACCGCGCCGACGGCCGTACCAGATACACCCCATTGTCGGCATCCAGTTGCCACTCGGGAAGCACCCGCACCAGACGCCCCTCGCGCAGGTCCTTGGTCATCAGCCAGTCTCCGCCGGCCAAGATCCCCACACCCATGCGCGCGGCACACAGCTGCGCTTCGTTGTCGTTGCTCACCAGCCGGCTCTGCACCCGAATGGCGACTTTCTCCCCGGCACGCGTCAACTTCCACTCCGGATATGAATGCAGCCCGGTGAACCCCAGACACTGATGGGCGGCGAGGTCCGCCGGCGTTTTCGGTTCTCCGTGCTGTTGAAGGTAGGAGGGCGCAGCACACAGGATTCGATGGTGATCGCAGAGCTTTTTCGCCACCAGCCGATTGTCTGCCAGTTCGCCGATCCGTATCGCCGCGTCGAAACCTTCGGCGACGATATCGACGAAGCGCTCGGCATATTCAACTTCCAGCGCCACGTTCGGATGGGCGAGTGCAAACGCCGAGACGATATCGCCCAGCCACAGCCGACCCATGGCGGCCGGCAGGGCGATGCACAAACGCCCGCGAACTTCGGCGGCACCCTCGCGCGCATCCTGCTCCGCTTCGGCGATCAGGTTGACCGCATGCCCGAACCGCGCCGCTAGTCGTTGCCCCTCATCGGTGAAACGCAATTGCCGGGTGGTGCGCTCGATCAGCCGCACCCCCAGGCGCAACTCCAGCGCGCTGAGCCGTTTGGACAGCACCGAGGGATGGCGCTGCAACGTGCGCCCCGCTGCCGCAAACGAACCGTGCTCGGCCAGGGCCAGCAGGGTGGCGACTTCATCGGCCTGACGGCTATCGAACAGATCCATGCAAAGACAACCCTCGTGGATGACGCTGAAAAAACTCAAGTCAGCAGCACAACCGACCCCTGCAAACCGCCTCGGTTCAGATCGGCATGGGCCCGGGCGGCGTCAGCCAGCGGATAACGATGCCCGACATTGGGCTGGATGATACCGGCGTCAATCGCTTGCAACACGTCCTTTGCACGCTGCTGGTATTCCTCCGGCGTGGCAGTGTGGGCGGCGAGGGACGGTCGAGTCAGGAACAACGACCCCTTGGCATTCAGGGTTCCGATCTCGACCGGCGCCGGCGCGCCCGACGCCATGCCGAAGGACACCAGCAACCCCCGCGAGCGCAGGCAATTCAACGACGCCTCGAAAGACACTCGGCCAATCGGGTCGTACACCACATCCACTTTCCTGCCTTGGGTGGTGTCGATGACCGCGTCGGCCAGCGTCGCGGCATCGAACACCAACACCTCATCACAACCCGCCAACCTGGCGCGCCCGACACTCTCAACGCTGGACACCACACCGATCACAAAAGCCCCCAAATGCTTCGCCCACGGCACCATGATCTGCCCCAAGGCACCCGCCGCGCCGTAGATCAGCACTGTCGAACCCGGCCCGACGGAGTAGGTGGACTTGAGCAAATACTGCGCGGTGATGCCTTTGAACAACACGGCCGCAGCCTCCTCGAAGCTCAGGCTGTCGGGGATCTTCACCAGCCGATTGGCCGGGTAGAGGCGGGCGCTGGCATAGGCGCCGATAGGCCCCGTGGCATACGCGACCCGGTCGCCGACCACCACGTTCGTCACATCGGCCCCCACCGTCACAACCCGCCCGGTACCTTCCAACCCCAAGCCTGAAGGCAGCGCCAGTGGTGCGGCACCGGAACGTTGGCTCAAATCGAGCGGGTTGACGCCAATGGCGAACTGCTCCAGCCAGACCTCGCCGGGTCCGGGTGTTTGTGCGGTGGATTGCTCAAGCTGAATGACTTGGGGCTCTCCGGTTTGGTGGATGACGGCAGTGGTGACCATGTGAGTACTCCCTAATGTTGATCGTGGGGAGAGTCTAAAGGCCTGCGTCAGGAGCACTAGTTGAGTTGATTGCAGTACATATGTGCAGCGAATGCAGCAATGAAATCGGTGAAGGCGGGGGTTTATATGAGCCTTTGTTCAACAATGCCTCCGCAGCCTTAGAAAGCGAACGTGAGCGGTCCGCGTCGGCATCGGTCAGTAGATGGCGAAGGGAAAAGGTGGCGGCGGTTGTTTAGAGCCTCCTGCAACCAGCGCCAAGCGATCAGGCGCCAGTCGAGGCGGTGGGAGAGCAATCAATTGGTACAGCCAGTGCCGAAAACGAGGTACTCCATGATGTGTCGGCTGCCCTTGGAGTCGTCGTAAGTCATCTGGACCGGCACTACGTCGCAGACGTCTGGCACTTCGGTCATGGACACTATGTTCGCGATATCCAGGTTCTGAGAGTAACGATAGTGTTCGACCGTCACCTGTGAAGTCTGAGTATTCTGCTCATCGGCCATCGCGATAGAGCCAAGGCAGCCGAGGAGTAAAACGAGTAAGCGTTTCATAGCAATCACCTGTATTGAGGGCGTGACAAGGCCAGAGCACTTAAGTGGTGCTCGGTCGTTTAAAGGTTTGGGGTGTAGCCCGGCGCTGTAAGACGCCGGGCTGAGTGACATCAGAAAGGCTTGGTAGGCAGGTACTTGCCGTCCAGGGTGATCACGGCGCGATGGCCACCGTCCGGATCTTCGACTTTCTTGATGTCCAGCTTGAAGTTGATGGCACTGATGATGCCGTCGCCGAACTTTTCGTGAACCAGCGCTTTGAGGGTGGTGCCGTATACCGACATCATCTCGTAGAAACGGTAGATGGTCGGGTCGGACGGTACGCCGTCGAAAAAGCTGCCGCGAATTGGCATCGATTGCAGCAGAGCGACTTGATCAGCATCAAGGTCGAGCTTCTTGCCCACGACTTCCGCGGCGCTGGCAGGCAGCGGATGCTGGCCGAGCAGGGCGGCAGTGACGAAGGCTTCGGACAGGCCGGTGCCGTCAACGATCTCGGCGAAGGAAAGGTCCTTGCGGGCCTTGGCCAAAATGATGATTTCGGTCAGTTCCTGGCGAGCGGTGCGAGTGGCTTGAGTCTGGATCATGGTGAATCTCCTGAGTAGGTAAGGGCAAAGGCTTCAGGCAACGTGCCTGGCTTGTTGGGAAACGGCGTGAACTTCGGGGTTCTCTGCGAGGGATACGAAAGACCCGGTGCTGCCATCGAAGGCGTCGATACGCCCACTTTCGATGTCATAGATCCAGCCATGCAGGGTCACGCGGCCTTCTTCGAGCGCCAGGCGAACGGATGGGTGTGTCTGGATGTTGGCCAATTGCGCGATGACGTTTTCGCGCACCATGGACGCAACTTTGCTCGGCTGATCCGGGTGTTTGCGGGCTTCGTTAACGACCTTGGCGGAGTCCGCGTAACGGAGCCATCCGGCAACAGCAGGCATGTGATCCAGGCATTTGCAGGTTGCAATGGCCGTCATCGCACCGCAGTCGGAGTGGCCACAAATCACGATGTCGGCGACTTGAAGTCCGGCGACCGCGTATTCCACAGAGGCCGAAACACCGCCCGGTTCCGGGCCATACGAAGGCACGATGTTGCCGGCGTTGCGGATGACAAACAGATCGCCCGGCTCGCGCTGGGTGACCAGTTCAGGGACCAGTCGACTGTCAGAGCAAGAGATGAACAATGCCTTCGGGCTTTGCTGGCTGGCCAGGTCCTTGAACAGTTTGACTCGCTCAGGGAAGGCGTTTTTTTGGAATTTCAGAAAACCGTCGATGATCGCTTTCATGGTTGCTGTCTCAATGTCGCGGGGTGTGGAACAAAGATTAAGCAACGGATGACATAAGGTAAAAGTCTCAATTATTATGTTGTTGATCAGATTATCTTATGGGTTAAGGCATGCTTGCTCGACACATCCAATATTTCCTTGCGGTTGCGGAACACCTCAGCTTCACGAAGGCTGCAGCAGCACTGTATGTATCTCAGCCTGCCCTCTCGCAGCAGGTCAGGCAGTTGGAGGAGAGCCTTGGTGCCCAGTTATTCGATCGCTCAGGGCGTACTACACGTTTGACCGATGCTGGAGATGTCTACCTCCAGTACGCCCGCCGTGCTGCGCAGGAGTTGCAGGAAGCCAAACGCGCCATCCATGATGTGAGCGATCTCAGCCGCGGGTCACTGCGTGTGGCTGTGACGCCGACCTTCACAACCTATTTAGTCGGGCCGGTGGTCGAGGCATTTCACGCTCGGTATCCAAAAATCACCCTCAACCTGAAAGAGATCTCTCAGGAGCGCATAGAGGATCTGCTCCTTGCGGGGGAGTTGGACGTCGGGATCGCTTTCGATGAAGTGAATAGCCCGGACATCGACTCCGTCCCGTTGTTGGACGAAACCCTTGCTCTGGTGGTCAGCCGTCGACATCCATTGGCAAAGGAAAAATCTGTTGGATTGCAGGCGCTTAACGCCGAGTCCCTGGTTTTACTCAGTACGGAGTTCGCGACGCGCGACCAGATCGATCGCTATTGTCGCGAACACGGCATTCACCCTCAGGTGCTGATGGAGGCCAACGCTCTCGGTGCAGTGATCGAGATTGTTCGCAGGACGCCTTTGTCGACCTTGTTGCCCGCAAAGACGGCCTTTGCCCACGACGATCTGGTCGCCATCACACTCGAGCCCGAGCGCTTGCAACGCACGGCCGTTCTTATGCGGCGCAAGGGTGCCTATCAGAGCGCTGCGGCTCGGGTTTTCACTGAGCTGGCAAAAGAGGTATCCACCCAACTGGACGGGTAATAGCTGTGTTGGCCGATAGGGAAGGGGGCTCTATATCGTTAGTCAGGAAGCGAGCGCACAGCTTTCTCTGCAGGCGAGAAAAGTGCGGCGCTCTATCAGTCACTCCTGGGGCCCGGATACCTTGTGTTATTGGGGTTCATCTGGGAGGACCGGTTGTTGATCGTTGCTTTGTGCGCCGAGTTGTTGGGGTTCAGCGTATTACTGCGATCATCATTCTTACGCGTTGTCAGTTGCTCGTTGGGGTAATGGTTCGCGCGTCCGCTCCTGGCCGATTGTTGCCTGGCGCGAAGGGCCGCCATCGACCCCAGTAGGACGGTAGCCACGATCGAAACTCCCTACGGAGCTCGAATGTATGAAGGGCATGGTTGCCCTCACACATCCAGGCATTCGTAGCGATCGCTTCGCTGACGCTCAAGCGAAACTGCTCGGCATCGGGGGCGACCCAGTCAGGCTTCCAGTACAGGATGTCCAGGTGCACAACGGGAAGGTCGGGGCGCTTGCCCAAGGTGCGGGAGAGGGTTGATTTGCCGTTACCGGCATTGCCCGCAATGACGACCCGTTGTGTATGGGCGTCCTGTCACAGAACGAGCCGGCGGTTGTGCAGGTTTTGGATGGGCAGTCAAAAGCCTGGCCGGAAGCGAACTACCGTCGGCCACTGCACCCACAGCGCATCAACGCCTCCCAGTCCGAGTGCTCACATCCACCCACACGGCCAACACCAGAATGCTGCCCTTGACGATCATTTGCCAATAGCTGTCGACATCGAGCATGGACATGCCGTTGTCCAGGCTGGTGATGACCAGTGCGCCGAGGAGGGCGCCGTAGACAGTCCCGGAGCCGCCGCGCATGGAGGTGCCGCCGATGAAGCAGGCGGCGATGGCGTCGAGTTCGCCCATGCTGCCGGCCGAGGGCGAACCGGCGGCCAGGCGTGCGGTGTTGACCACGCCGGCAAGGGCGCACATTACGCCCATGATCCCGAAAATCCAGAGCTTCACGGCCTGCACATTGATGCCGGACAGGCGTGTCGCTTCCATGTTGCTGCCCACGGAATAGACGCGCCGGCCGAAGACGGTCTGGCTGGTCACGTAGCTGAAACCGCCCAGTAGAACCAGCAGAAGCAGGACCGGCACAGGAATGCCGTCGTAGCTGTTGAGGGTCTGGACGAAGCCGGCCAGCACTGCGCCGATCAACAGCACGCGTGCGACGTCACGCACCCGTGAATGTGCCGCGAGGCCATGAAGGGCGCGATTGCGCCTTTGTTTCCAGGTGAGGAACAACGTCAGTGCAAACAGCAGAACGCCCAGGCCCGTGCCGATCGTGTGGGGCAAGTAACCCTGGCCGATGTAGACGAGTTCCGGCGACACCGGGGCGATGGTCGTGCCGCCGGTGATCCCCAGCAAAATCCCCCGAAAAGCCAGCATGCCGCCCAGCCCCACAATGAAAGACGGAATGCGCAGGTAGGCGGCCATGTAGCCGTTGGCGAGGCCGATGAGCAGTCCGCACAGGGCCACAAGGCCTAGATTCGCCAACAGCGGTACGTGGTAGATAACGTCGAGAATGGCCGCGAGGCCACCGAGCAGTCCCAGCAATGAGCCGACCGACAAATCGATCTCGCCGCTGATGATGACCAGCACCATGCCGCAGGCGAGAATCCCGGTAATGGACATCTGGCGCAGCAGATTGGAGAGGTTGCGCGGTGTCAGGAATCCGCCCTCGGTCTGCCAGCTGAAGAACAGCCAGATAAACGCCACGGCAAACACCAGTGCGAGCATCTTGTAGCGGGTGAAGAGTTGTTTGACCTGATTCATTTACGCGGATTTCCGATCATTGTTGTCATGGCCATCAGGCTGGCTGAGTGCGGCGGCGAGCACCTGTTCCTGGGTGAGTTCGTGGTTGATGAAGTTGCCACGCAACTGGCCTTCGCCGATGACCAGGACGCGGTCGGAAACGCCGAGCACTTCGGCCAGTTCCGACGACACCATGATGATCGACACACCTTCGGCCGCCAGCGCCCCCATCAGCTTGTAGATCTCGTACTTGGCGCCGACATCCACGCCTCGGGTGGGCTCATCGAGAATCAGCACACGGGGTTGGGTCAGCAGCATCTTCGCCAACACGGCTTTTTGTTGATTGCCACCGGACAGACTGGTGATCGGCAGGAACGGGCTCGCGGTCTTGAGGTGCAGGCGCGAAATTTCTCGACCGATGCTGCCCAGTTCGGCTTCGGCATCAATGCGGGTCAGTTTCGAGTAACTGTCGAGCACGGCCAGGGTGATGTTTTGGCCGACGCCCAGGTCTGGAATGATGCCCTGGCGCTTGCGGTCCTCGGGCACCAGGCACAGGCCGGCACGGATTGACTTGAGCGGCGTGCGGGTGTCGATGAGTTGGCCGTCCAGCCAGACTTCGCCTTCGTGGCGACCGGGGTAGGCGCCGAACAGCGCTGTCACCAGTTCCGTGCGGCCTGCACCGACCAGCCCGGCGATGCCGAGGATTTCTCCGCGCCTGAGGTTGAACGAAATATCGTCGACGCGTTTGCGCCTGGGGTTGTCGACGTCGTAGCAGGTGATGTGGCGGGCCTCGAAAATCACCTCGCCGATGTCGTGTGGCTGGGTGGGGTAGAGGTTGCTCATTTCCCGTCCGACCATCTGGGTGATGATCTGTGAAATATCCATATCCGCCATGGCGGTCGTGGCGATGTGTTTACCGTCACGGATCACCGTAATGGTGTCGCACACGGCGGCCACTTCATCGAGCTTGTGGGAGATGTAGACACACGCCACACCCTTGGCTTTGAGGTCGCGGATGATGTCCAGCAGTACCTCGATTTCCGAGCGGGTCAGGGCTGATGAAGGCTCGTCAAGGATCAGCAGGCGCGCGTGCTTGTTCAGTGCCTTGGCGATTTCCACCAGTTGCTGATAGCCGCCGCCGTATTGCGAAACCGGCAGCGATACGTTCATGTCCGGGACTTTCAGTTCACGCATCAGGGCTTCGGCGCGGTGAATCATCGCCGGGTAATTCATCCGCCCGCCGGGCAGCGTCAGTTCATGGCCCATGAAAATGTTCTCGGCCACCGACAGGTCGGGAACCAGCGTCAGTTCCTGGTGAATGATGACGATACCCGCGGCTTCCGTTTCGCTGATCGATTGCGCTTTCAGCGGTTGACCGTCCCAGAGGATTTCACCGTCCCAGGTGCCATGGGGGTACACCGCAGAAAGGATCTTCATCAGCGTGGACTTGCCGGCGCCGTTCTCGCCGCACAACCCGACGCACTCACCTGGCTTGACCTTGATGTCGATGCCATTGAGCGCTTTGACACCGCCGAAGGTTTTGACGATACCGTTCATTTGCAGCAGATAGTCGGACATGGAGAGGGCTCGCATACCAAAGACTTACAGGGCACTCATCTTTGTGGGAGCGAGCCTGCTCGCTAAGGCGTCAGCACACTCAATCGCGATGCAGGCTGAACCACCGTCTTCGCGAGCAGGCCCGCTCCCACAAGGGTTTTCGCATAACCGGGGATCGATGCCTTGGTCACTGCCCGGCAATCTGCGCCTTGGTGTAAAACCCGTCCTGTTCCAGCAAGTCGATGTTGTCCTTGGTCAGTGGAGTCGGAGTGAGCAGGATGGTGTCGACTTTTTTGCTGCCGTTGTCGTACTGCGAGCTGTAGGCGGGTTTCTCGTTACGCGCCAGTTGCACCGAAAGCTTGGCGGCCTCGGAGGCGATGAGTTTGAGCGGTTTGTACACGGTCATGGTTTGCGTGCCGGCGATCACTCGCTTGACGGCTGCGAGGTCTGCGTCCTGCCCCGAAATCGGCACCTTGCCGGCCAGTTGCTGAGCCGCCAGTGCCTGGATGGCACCGCCTGCTGTGGCGTCGTTGGAGGCAACGATGCCGTCGATTTTGTTGTCGTTACGGGTCAAGGCGTTTTCAACAATGCTCAGCGCTTCGGTAGGGTTCCATTCCTTGACCCATTGCTGGCCGACGATCTTGACATCGCCCTTGTCGATGGCCGGTTGCAGCACTTTCATCTGACCTTCGCGCAGGACTTTCGCGTTGTTGTCGGTGGGCGCACCGCCGAGCAGAAAGTAGTTGCCCTTGGGCGCTGCGTGCAACACGCCGCTGGCCTGCATCTCGCCGACCTTTTCGTTATCGAAGGAGATGTAGGCATCGATATCCGCGTTGAGGATCAGCCGATCATAGGACACGACCTTGATCCCGGCTTTCTTCGCTTCGGCCACGGCATTGGTCAGCACCGTCGCGTTGAACGGCACGATGACGATGACATCGACGCCCCGTGAGATGAGGTTTTCGATTTGCGAAATCTGCTTTTGCTCGTTGGCGTCGGCCGACTGTACGAAGACCTTGGCGTCCATTTTCTCCGCCGCCGCAACGAAGTAATCGCGGTCACGCGACCAGCGTTCCAGCCGCAGATCATCAATGGAGAAACCGATTTTCGGGTGGGCAGCGTCGGCCATTACCGGCAGCGACAGCAGCGCCAGGGCGCTGGCCAATAACGCGCGTTTTACATTCTTCATGGTGGTGCGTCCTTTTATTTTTGTTTGAAAGACACTGCCTGACGATGAGTCTCGGGCTGGTAGAACTGTAGAGAATCGGCAGACGCAATGGACACAGATTTGTCGTGCGAATGTCACAGCGTTGTTGCGCCCGCAGACTCCGTTGGCGATCAGCGATAGATGAACCGGTTGACGACGTTTTCGAGCATTTCCTGCCTGCCGCTGACGGCCTGCGGATTCAGTTCGTTGGCGAAGGCATGTTCGGCCAGTGACTGGAGGTTGAACTCGCCCGTCAGCACCGCCTGCCCGAACGGCTGCTGCCAGCCGGCGTAGCGTTGATCCTTGAGCCGCTGAAGCTGATCGTTCTGGACCATGGCGGCAGCCCGCTCCAGGGACAGGGCGAGGACGTCCATTGCGCCGACGTGACCATGGAACAGATCGATTTCATCGAGGCTCTGGCGGCGAACCTTGGAGTCGAAGTTGTACCCGCCATTCTTGAACCCGCCGGCCTTGAGAATTTCATAGGTGGCCAGGGTCATTTCTTCGACGCTGTTGGGGAATTGATCGGTGTCCCAGCCGTTTTGCGGATCACCCCGGTTGGCATCGATGCTGCCGAAAATTCCCAGCGAGACGGCCGTCGCAATCTCGTGATGGAAGCTATGACCGGCCAGGGTCGCGTGGTTGGCTTCGATGTTGACCTTGACTTCCTTTTCCAGGCCGAACTGCTGGAGGAAGCCGAACACCGTGGCACTGTCGTAATCGTATTGGTGTTTGGTCGGTTCCTGCGGCTTGGGTTCGATCAGCAGGTCGCCTTTGAAACCGATCTTGTGCTTGTGCTCGACCACCATGCGCATGAAGCGCCCCAGTTGTTCGCGTTCTCGTTTCAAGTCGGTATTGAGCAGGGTTTCGTAGCCTTCGCGACCGCCCCACAACACGTAGTTGGAGCCTTTCAGGCGTTGGGTCGCGTTCATGGCGCTAAACACCTGGGCAGCGGCGAAGGCAAATACTTCGGGGTCCGGGTTGCTGGCGGCGCCGGCGGCGAAGCGTGGGTTGCTGAAGCAGTTGGCGGTTCCCCACAGCAACTTGATCCCGCTTTCTTCCTGGTGTCGCTCCAGGTGATCAATCATCTGCGCGAAGTGGTTGCGGTATTCCTTCAGCGAATTGCCTTCCGGGGCGACATCCGTGTCGTGGAAGCAGTAGTAGTCGATGCCGAGTTTGGAGAAGAACTCGAACGCGGCTTCCGCTTTGCCAATGGCCAGCTCCATCGGGGCGCCGGCGTGTTGCCATGGTCGCTTGAAAGTACCTGCGCCGAACACATCGGAGCCCGGCCAGACAAAGGTGTGCCAATAACAGACGGCCATGCGCAGGTGTTCGCGCATGGGTTTGCCGAGGATGATTTTGTCAGCGTCGTAGTGACGGAAGGCGAGGGGAGAATCGCTGTCAGGGCCTTCGTAGCGAATCTTGTCGACATCGGGGAAGTACAGCATTGGCAATGTCCTTGTTGTTCTTGTCGGTTTCTCGATACTAGCAACGGCCCCAACCCTGCTGATTATGAAAATCACCAACACGGAGTGCGATTTTGCGTATTGAGGTTCGCCGTCTGCGCGCCTAGTCTGTGCAAACCGCCTCCGTGAGAAGGGGCTCTGGAACAAGCCTGAAAACAATGAAAACAGTACCGCCTGTTCACCGCATCGCACTGTTGTTCAACGGGAGCAAGATCTATGACCGGGGCATCATCAGCGGCATCGGCAACTACCTGAGCAGCACCCGTGCGTCCTGGGACCTGTTCCTGGAAGAGGATTTTCTCTGCCGCTTGAAAGGGATCGAGCGCTGGCAAGGTGACGGGATCATTGCCGACTTCGACGATCCGCTGATTGGCGAGGCGCTGGCCGACATCAAGTTGCCCGTGGTGGCGGTGGGGGGTTCCTATCAGGATGAGCGCGATTATCCGAAAGGAGTTCCTTACGTCGCCACCGACAATGACGCACTGATCTCCCTGGCGTACGCGCACTTGATCGAGGCCGGACTGCAGCGTTTTGCCTGCTTCAGCCTGCCGGAATCGCAGGCCAATCGTTGGGCTCAAGAGCGGGAAAAAGCCTTTCGACGACTGATGCAGCGTGATGGCTTGCACGCCGAGGTCTATCGCGGCATGGGCACCAGCGCTCCGCTCTGGGACAGCGCCGTCGAACAACTGATCGCCTGGCTGCAAAGCCTGCCCAAGCCCATCGGCATCATCGCCGTCAGTGACGCCCGCGCTCGCCAATTGCTGCAAGCCTGCCTGACCGCCGGAATCACCGTACCGGAGCAGGTGGCGTTGATCGGCATCGACAACGACCCCCTGACACGCAGCCTGACCCGAGTCCCCCTGAGTTCGGTCATCCAGGGCACCGAAACCATGGGCCGCACCGCCGCGCAACTACTGCACCAGATGCTGCACGGCATGCCGTCCACGGGCACGCACATCCTGATCCCGCCAGATGCGATCAACGTTCAGGTGTCAAGCTTGCACCAACCGTTGGGCAACCCCTACGTCATGCAAGCACTGCTGTTTATCCGCCAATATGCCTGCCAGGGCATCAAGACGGCACAAGTGGCGGCGTATGTCGGCGTGTCGCGCTCATCGTTGGAGTCACACTTTCGCACCGTACGAGGTTGCAGCGTGCACGACGAAATTCTGCGTTTCAAATTGGCGGCGGCTACGAGAGGGTTGGAAAATACCGAGACAGCGATTGCAGACGTTGCCCGCCGTTGTGGCTTCAAATCCGCACAGTATCTGCACACGGTGTTTCGTCGTGAGTTCGGGTGTACGCCTCGTGAGTATCAGCAGGGCGCTAGACAGTGAGGTGGGAGGGATTGGGCGATTGTTGTGGGCGCGCAGGGATGGCGTCGGTCAAAAGCGGCCTCTGACCACCGTGGAGAAGATAATTTCACCACGGTGGATTTATTTCCCCTTGGCGTTTAACCAGGTTACTCGTAGCTGATGATTCCGAGTTGCTTTGCCATGAACAGTTCGTTCCGCTCAACTATCTCTTCGATCACTTTTCCCTCTTCGTTAAACCGAAAATACGTCAGAGCGGTCCAGGTCAGGCTCTTGCCTTCTACATTAAAGCCGTGCCAAGTATTCGAGCCAGTTGCACGGTGTGTCAGCGCGACGACAACAACATCATCCGTGACAACTTCTTTGCTGAACGTAGTTTCAATTGTCTGGTATCGATCGAGAACATTGGCACTCAAGGCCCGCTTAAAGTTCTCCAGGCCGCCAATCGGAGCCTCACAGTCTGGTCGATGCACAACTACATTGTCATCGAAGTACTCGGAAACTCGCTCTGCATCCTTACCGTCGACACAGTATTTAAAGTAGTTCTTTACTGTGTCCAGATTTTTTACGCTCATGCAACATTTACTCCTCTCACATTGATAGCAAGTAATGAATCCAAAAGCTTTTACATAAGGCCGCCCGACTCAAAAGGAGTCGTACTCCAGAAGCTCTATATCAATTGGAACAAGACTTTCTTGCACACTTCACAAGTAGTCGATTGGAACGAGCCAGCAAGCCACGCACATTCTAGGAGGGGTTATGGTATTCGTAAATCTAGAATATATTAGATGTGATATCGGTTATGGGAATACCACATGAGCCTGGAACGGTTGGAAAAATGGGCCACAGTCAGGCATTTCCGCCTGGCGATTGCATTGTTTGAATATGGCAGCGTTTTGCACGCCGCACGCTCGCTGAACCTCTCACAGCCCACGGCGAGCAAGCTGCTGCAGGATCTGGAAGAGTCTGTAGGGGCTCAGCTCTACACGCGGAATCGTCGGGGCGTTACACCGACAGAGCTGGGTCGGGATTTTGTGCAGCGCAGCCGGACGATTCTTGCCCAACTGGATCACGTATCCCAAGCCATCGACGCTCTTGGCAAAGGGCATGCCGGGCGTGTCGCTATAGGAAGCGTGTTAACGGGATCAAGTTATCTTGTACCTGCCGCTATCGCACGACTCTGGGCAAGCCGCCCCAGCATCCGTATCAAAATCATCGATGGTATAAGCGGCGAACTGATACCTCGGCTCATCTCGGGCGAATTGGACTTCTTGATTGGGAGACTTTCCGATGTCAGCTCAAGTATCGTAGTCGCTCAGGAGGCGCTTTTCAGTGAAAACGCCATCATCGTAGTGCGGCGTGACCATCCTCTTGCTCGGCAACTGGAGGTCAAGTTGGAAGAACTCGCGCGTGAAGCATGGATTCTGCCGCCAATCGAAACGACTTTGCGCAAGCAGTTCGATCATATTTTTCATCGGCAGGGTATCAATCCACCTCATGCAACGATAGAAACAGCATCATTCTTCAATATACTTTGGTTGTTAAAACAGACTGATTTTATTGGGATATTGCCGCAGTCAGTTGTTTCTGATCCCGCGCACAGTAAAGAGCTCATTCGCCTCCCGGCGTTCGAACCTCTGATTCTGGAGCAAATCGGTGTTTCCCGACTAGCAGACGCAACATTGTCACCTGCGGCTTCCGCTTTACTGGACGCACTGAGAGAGATTATGCGCAGCACCCAAAAAGTGGGGGAATCCCTTCTGTGAGAGCAGGCGTTCCAATCGTTGCGACAGCCCCTCGCCACAAGCCGTCGTCGGGGTACGCCACATCCGGAAACTCGCGCACAGATCACGGTAATTACCCAAGTCGGGCGTGGGCGCCACGCCCGTTCTGATCAGTCGATGCTAAAGAACGACCCGGTAATAGCGGTAGTAGTCCTCCGCATCTTCCACCGTCGACCAGCGTACGATGCTCGGTGTTTCGTCCAGTGCCGCCTCGCCTTCATCGACGTTGGTAAGCAGCGTCGCGATCAGCGTGCAGATGTGGCTGCGGATGTCATCCAGGTTGTTGATGTCTGCCAGCCGCAAGCTGTACGTCCAGTGGTCCGCTGCACCCTTGTCCGTTTCCCATCGAAAAAGGCGCGCGGTGCCCCTTTGAAAACGGGGCAAAGACCTGGGCGATACGCCCCCCATTTCGAAGCCCATGTAATTCTGATTCCTCACATCCGTGGGGGCATCCCACAGGTTGATATGAAGCAGAGGCTCGGGACTGAAGCCACCTTCGGCATTGTCACAAAGAAAGCTCATCTGGAACGCTAAATGCGCTGTTGGCTTTTGTTTGCGCTTGGGTGTGAGGGGCAACGTCCAGGCCGCGTCACTGAAAATCCAGCCACTGCTGTCCGTCCGATAACTGCTTGACCACGCACCGGGTGTGTAGCGTGTGTTCAGCGGGTTTTTACCCAATAGATCGCTGATCTCCTGTTTGATCAAATTGGCCAGCGCTTCGCATTCCTCGCCGACTTTGGACACGAACGCGATGGACGCAGACAGGGCTTTACCGGTTTCACTCATGGGAAGTGCACTCATAAGACTTGGATGGCTCAGGTCGAGCGAAAAAAACATGGCCGGCAACGGCTGGCAGTTTCGGTATTGACAGGGATTCGAAGCCGCCAAAGGGCTCGACGGCCAGCAGTTTCAGGCACTTGCGAACCTGCTCGCTCCATCGTCGCAGTTCCAGTCCCGTCCCCGAGCGGATAGTGGTTACGGCGGTCAGGATGTCAAACCAGGAGCGCATGAGCAGCTTGCCGTTCCAGGCGTCCCGGCGATTCAAGGCGTTGGTCGCTTCGCTGGTGTCCAGGCCAATGAACAGATGAAGCGCGCGGCGCTGTTCATCCGCGTCGAGGTAGATTTCCCACTGGTCGTGCAGCTGCTCCTTCCCGCTCAAGGGCGCACGCCATTTGAACTCCACCAGCAGGATCTGTGTATGTGAGCCCCACGTCAGATCCACACGCAGGTCTGGCTCGATCCGGCCTTTACGTGGCCAAAAGTGCATGTCGGCACGAGTCGGTGCCTCAGTGGGGAAGGGGAACTCGGGATTGCGCAGGTGCACCACGGCGACCCAGAAAGCAGTGATGGCCGCAGGCGACAGAAAAGCCAGCGGCCCCATCAGCGTCGAGGTGATTTCATCTTCCTCGGCCACTCGGTGTTCGCTGGTTTCATCGCGATGGCCGAGATAGCGCCGGTAGAGCCTGGATTTCTTGTGGCTGAATGCGTGCAGCATGAGGCGTCCTTCCTGCGATCATATTTGCCTGACTTCAATGTATCCGTTGTATCGGCCGGTTCGGTGTTGATATGAACAACGTGGGCGTTGTGTTCCCTTGCGAGGTCGGGAACCCGTGCAGCCGGATACGCCACCGTCGATGTGCGTTCATCCAACGTCCAGCGCTAAGGAGCCTGCGATATTCACCGTTTAACGTTGACCGCCGATCTTATGAGCTTCAGCTTCAGCTTCAGCTTCAGCTTCAGCTGTTGACGTCGACGTCAGGCGTCCATCGGTCATTCCTTTGGTTAACGCGCCAAAGGGCGTCGCCGTCCGGCTGTGCATCTGCATCACCCAAGCGAGGTTCTTTTCCTCTTGCTCTTCCACCGCACGCGCAAGCGCCTCGCGGGCACCACGCAGGACCTCTTCCGTTGAGCCTGCTGCGCATAAACTGCGACGGCGCTTGTGCCTGATCACTCGAAAAAAAGTGCTCATGGTTCATCTCCTGCGAAGGGGGCGATGATGGCCTGACGCCTCAGGAAGATTCGCCCCTGTATCTGATGTGCTTGCCATGGTCGCGCTCAGCGGTGACACCGCGGTGTTGGCGAATCACGAGGGTGATGCAGTGCAATCACTACAAAAAGAGCCCCGACACTGGTTCGGGGCTCGCGCAGGGTCAGAACTTGACCTTGATGCCCAAGATGCCTTCGTAGCTGCGGCTATCGCCTTTGATAGCCTTCTGGTAGCCCAACGAGCCGGTCACGGAGGTGCGGTCGTTGATCTGGTAGTCGACACCCAGGTTCAGCTCACCCCAGGTACCCCGCATGTCTGTGGTGAACGGCACGTAGCCGGCGGCCGAGGAGAATTCGGTTTTCGGCTGGCCCTTTAACTCATGCCAGATGCTTGGGCGCACCCAGGCGTTGATGCGTTGCAGTTCGCCTTTGTCGTCTTCACGGAACCAGTCCTTGTCGATCCGCACGCCCAGGCGGCCAGTCAGCGAGTCGACATCGTTGAAGCGGACTTCGGCAGCACCATCATGGGCATTCTTGATGCTGGACTTTGTGTAGACCACTTGCGCCTGGGGCTCGAGGTACATCTCCTTGTCAGCATCGAGGACGAACGGCCGGCCGATTTCTACCGACGCGGTTACGCCATGGCCACGGGTGTTCAGCTTGTCCATGTCACCGGGTTTGGCTTCGGCCTTGAACCGATGCAACTGCAATACACTGTCGATATAGCTGCCGGTCGGGGTGAAGTGTGTCCAGTAGCCGCCGAGGCTGACGGCGCGCAGGCCATCGGAGCCGGCGTACTGGCCATCAGTGTGATCGACGCTGCCGTCGATGCTGCCGATGCCCAGGGACAGGCCAGCCTGGTTGGTACGACCGATGGCATCCTCGCTGTGATAGAGGTCGATACCGACCTGGAAGGCACGCACCGAGTAGTCATGGTTGAAGCTGGCAGTGGCGTCCTTGCCGTTGCTGTAGATCACTCGGCCCCAGCCCAGCGATGGGCCCGCAGTACGTTCGTCTTCGTCGAGCAGTGGGTCGACGGTGGCCCGTCGACGTTCTTCGCCAACCCGTTCGTGCAGCGTGTCGACCATGGCCCGGCTGTAGTGTAGCGCCATGGCCGGGACGCCCTGGTACAGCGATGTTTCGGCGCGGTAGTTGGGCTCCTGTGGAAATACCGGGACAGGGTTGGCAGGGTCAACAGGTGCGTCCTTGGTCGAGCGCAGGTACCAGGCCTGTTCATTGCTGTCGTCCTGGCTGGCTCGGTGAAGGGTGTACTCGTAAGGACCGGCCTTGACCTGGCTGAGCAGGCGGAAGGCCTCGGGCTGGGTAGTACCGCCATTGACCGCATCGACCACCATGATGCCGTTGCCGGTGGTCAACGCTCCGGCACCGCCGGCGTTCTTGATCTGCAGATTGGTGCTGCCGCTGGCTTGGCCGCCATCGAGTACCAGTCGATCGGAGGGCGAGCCATCGCTCAACAGGTAGGTGTTCAAGGCGAGGGTGCCGTTGTCACCGTGGTAGTGGTTCACGGTCAGGTTTTTGAAGAGGTTGCCTTGTGGTGTGCTGAAGTCGATCAGACTGGCGTCGTTGCGCAAGTTGCTGAGGTTGGACGAACCGGTGAGCTGCCAAATGCTTATGTCGCGCAGGGTGACATCGGACTTGCTGCCCGCAGCGGTGAGGGCCGCGCCGGTGACGACCGAGCCTGACAGATCGATCACAGCCTTGCCGGCCGCGTTTGGCGAAGCCCCGGCGTCAAGCCACAAGCCACTGCCACCCACGCTTGAACCGGAGAGTTGCAGCGTCGCAGGACCACGGGTGTTGATGGTGCCACCATCGACATTGCGCAGGATGCCGTTGTTGATCCTGGCATGCGGGGTGTGGACGTTGCTGCCACGCAGGGCCAGGGCTGCCGAATCGGTCCCGGAAGCGTTCAGCGTGACCCGATCAGCCTCGATGCGCGCATCGTTTTCCGCCATCGCCGCATGGGCTTTTACACCTGAGGTTGAAGTGCTGACATTTTCCAGACTGATGACACTGGGCACGCCAGCGGTAAACTCCCCGTTACTCAGACTGTACGCACCATGAGCGCCGGCGCCAGTGGTGTTGATCACACTGTTGGTAGCAGCCAGTACTCCACCGTTGACTGCGTTCAGGCCTGGGGCATTGCTGCCGCTGGTGGAAACCGAAGAGTTGTCGAGAGTCAGGGTTGCCTTGCGTTCGCCTAGCGCCACACTGTCTTGCTTGACCATGGCACCGGCCGCGCTGGCGCCGAAGGTGCGGACATTCACATTGTCGGCAAACAAACCCGCGACAATATGGTCCCCTGGCCATTCGACCAGCGAATACAAACCGTGGGCCGATTGGCCTTCAGTCGTGACCGACAGATTGTTCAGATAGGCCACACTGCCGTCATCCACGCCGACACCATGGGCCATGCGACCAAAGGTGTGGACGGCGGTACCGTCGGCCCACAGCGTAGTGGGTTTGCTGGCGTCCCCGCTGGGTTTCAAGGCAATCCCGATGGCGCGGGTACCCGCGAGCAGATCCGCGTCGCCATGGGTGGTCACCGAGCCGCCTTCCAGCCGGGCATGCGCGCCCGTACTGAGCACAAGACCTTCCGACTCGCCTTTACCAAAGGTTTCTATTTGCATGTTGCGGGCGTTCAAAGTGCTTGCCGGCAGGCCGGCATCCTGAACGCCGCCGTTGATGCGCACGCCTTGGGTGTTGTCCTTGAGTGCGGTGATCGAGCTATCGGTGACGTTCACTTCAGCCTGGGATTGAGCCAGGATGCCGTGCGCGCCGGCTTTCTCGGAAACAATTTTCGACTGGTCTAGGGTGAATCTGGACCCGGCATCGTAAACGTTCACGCCCTTGCTGCCATTCCAGACATCTTCCTTGATGGTCAGGCGGCTGTCGGACAAGCTGACTGCAGCGCCACCATTGACCACGACACCGTGGGACAGCCCATTGACCGTACCGCCGGTCAGGCCGTGCATGACGATATCTGTGTTTTCCAGGTCGATGTTCGAACCGGCACCTTTGGCGAGCAGGCCGTACATGCCGGCACCGGTGACATCCAGTGTGCTGTGGGCACCGCCCACCGACACCGAACCACCGGACTCGGCGTGCACAACACCCATGCCGAGGCTCTTCACGTTGTTGGGATTGCTATAGGTCAGCTCGCTGTTTTTCAAGGCGACGGCCGCACCTGACTCAGCACGTACCACGCTGGTGTTGGTTGCGGTCACATCCACTTTGACGCCGTTGCCATCGATGCGGCTGTCGTCATCCAATGCCAGCAGCCCGTGGCTGCCTGACCCGGTGGTAGCGACTTGAGCATTGTTCAGTTGCACCTGGCCGCCCTGGGTGGCCCGCACACCATTGGCCGCGGAACCAGTGGTGCCGACCGAGACGGAATCGGCCGAAAGCCTGCTGCCTGCGCCATCGGCTACCAGGCCGTGACTGGCGGTGTCCGAAGTGGCGGCACCGGAGGTCTGAATGGTCGTGCCATTGCTCAGGTGCACCTGGCCGCCTTCCAGGGCCACCGCGCCACGGGAGCCCTTGGCAACCGTGCTGACGTCGCCGCCCTTGAAGTCGATCCGACTACCGGCGCCGCGGGCGATCAGGCCGGTGTTGTTGCTGCCTGAGGCGCCACCCATGCTGATGGTAGCGTTGGTCAAGTCAATTTGGCCGCCATTCTCTGCAATGACGCCGGTCATGTTGCTGACATTGAGCGGTACATTCGCCGTGTTCTTCGGAATCAGAATCACGTTGGCATTCCGCGCTTCGATACGGCCACCGTCGACGGCGTGCAAACCACGCTGACCGTTGGCCGAGACCGTGCTGGTGGAGCCACTGTCCACCTTGCCGCGATCGAAGTTGATTGCGATGCCTGACAGCGCTTGCACGCCGGTGGCGTTCGCGGCACGTAACGTGACCGACTCGTCGCTGTGGTCACCGTCAGTGGCGATGCCAACACCGCCGGCCGTGGTCACGGTGGCACCGAGCAGGAAAACCTGGGGCGCATTGCGCAGTGCCTTCATGGCGATTGCAAGGTCGAAGGGTGGAGTGTCAGGGGTGCCGGGGATCGTCGCCCAATCTGCGGTTTGCGCATCGGTGACACTGATGTTGAAAAGGCCGGCCAGTATCATGCTCAGTGCAGTAGCCAGCTTGTTGCGACGCAGGTGGGTAAGGGCACCATGCGTGGTATTTGTGTAAGTAGTCATGGCGAAATCTCTGATGAATTGAGTTGCTCAGAGTTTTCGCCTCAGGGGTATTAGGGTCTGTCGTAACTTCCTGTGTCTTCTGTAGTGCAATCCCTACAGGAACATCTTGCGCGTCAACCCGACTGGGTGAACCGCAGGGAGAGGAGGGCGAGCGGGCGCTCAGCCGCTGGCTGTTCGAGTTCCAGCGCACCGCCCATGAGCGCCGCAAGGTGGGAGCACAGCGCGCGTCGCGGGTTGATCTCATCCAGGTCCAGACCGTCGGCGAGTCCCTCGGCTCGCGACGTTGGACCTGGTTCCACGCTCAACTCCCAGAGTAGTTCGGCCTGGGCGGATGCAGTCATCTGACACACTACCTTGAGGTCCGGTAGTCCCAGGTCGATGCAATATTCCAGCAGCGCCCGCAGTAATTGCCGGTAACGGGGCGCGTCAACCCAACACCTGGCGGGCGATGGAGCCGGGGTCAACAGAACTGACCCCGGATAACGGTTGTTGAAGTCGGCGATTTCAAGATCGGTCTGTCGACCCAGCTCAGCGGCGCGGGGCATCAGCACGAGGGTTCCCCGTTCGATGCGCACCAGATCCAGCAACACCTCAAATTGTTCGTGCAGCGTCTGCAGTTGGGCCCGGGCCTTGATCACGTTTTTGTTATCAGGCCATTGAACGACCAGCGGACGTACGGACTTCTGAATCGATCGGATCAAGGTCAGCAGGTGCTCACCAGTATCGTGCAGGAACTGAGTGCGGGTGCGGCTGATTGCCTTGCCTGACTCCTGGGCCTGGGTCAGGGCGGTGATCTGCTGGTCCTGCTCGGAGAGATCTACCGTCGAGCAGAGCATGCCGATCAGGTTTCCTTGGTCGTCACGAAAAGGTACCTGCCAGGTTCGAATGGCAATACGTCGGCCTTGGTAGTCCAGGATTTCATCAGAACAGTAAGGTTGCTCCAGCGCTATGTTCTGCAAGTAACGGGTGTGGAGTTTGAGAGCTTGGTCCGGCGGCAGCATATCGCTGTCGATAATGCGCATCCCAGTGGCCTGTTCCGGGCTGATGTCGTGGAACTCCAGGAACCGGCCATTGCAGGCCAGCAGACAGCCTTCAGTATCGCGTAGGGCAACAGGGAAGGGCATGGCATCAAACATGTGATGAAATTGCGCGTTATCCGGCGCGCCGGTTTCTGACTGCGTTGCGATACCCCCCAACAGGCCCTGTCGCCATGCGATCTCCAGCAGTTGAGCCAGGGAGTCGACATTCAGCTTTTGCTGAAGGCGTGTTTTATAGGTACTGACGGTGCGATCACTGAGGGCCAACTTATCGGCAATTTCCTTGTTGCTGCGACCATTGGCCAGGTAACGCAGCACGGTCAATTCGCGGGCGGACAGGCTGCGCAATTGCTCCTCTTCGGCTTTGAGGCCGATGTGTGGCGCGACGCTGCCCACCCATTGACTGGGGAAATAGCTGTGACCATGCAACAGCGTGCGCACAGCCTCGACCAGTTCATTGAGATCATCCTGTTTACTGATGAAGCCAGTGCCGCCCGCCTGCAGGGTCAGACCGGCGAAGTGTTCGTTGCTTTGCGCCGTCAGCACCAGGATTGGCACCTTGCAGCCTTGTTGACGCAATCGCTGAATGATCTCCAGGCCACCAAGACGCGGCAGCGCCAGATCGAGAATCAACAGAGACGGTTCGATCCGCAGAGCTTGCCGTAAGGCATCTGCGCCATCATCCAGTTCGGCGACAACCGAGTGCCCTTGTACTTCGAGCAACTGGCGTATGGCGTGACGAATCAGTGGTTGTTCGTCGGCGATCAGAATCCTGCTCATCCCGGGGCCTCCTGGCTGGAGTCCGGGTCAGTTTAGTCTCAACCTTTGATTCGGCAATCAGGCTGCGTCCCGATTTCGCGCTGAAGCTTGACTGCAACACTGAGCCGGAGGGCGAATCCCCCTGCGCCTGGTGGTGACTGCCAAGGGCAACCACGTCAGGAAAAACACAAACCTTCGGGAACTGGACTCCCTGCTGAAGGTGCCTGAGGACGAGGGGCAACCCGTGGGAGTGGACGGTGGCGGCCGCGGTTACATCGCCTCGTTCCGGACGCAAGTCAACCTTTCCGACACGCACTTGCCGGACGCCGCCATCGAGGCAGCCCGTGCCGGTGAGCATGGTCGGGGCATTTCACACAAGCCGCTGAAATGCCCCGGGCATGATGCGTTATCGAACGATGCGTGCAGATTATTCGATCGCTTCGTAAGGCAGGCCGACGTAGTTCTCCGCAATGGTCTGGCGGCCAGCTGTCGAGCTCATGTAGTAATCAAGTTCGGTTTTCTGGATGCGCTGACTGAAGTCATCAGTGTCTGGAAACCGGTGGAGGATAGAGGTCATCCACCAGGAAAAACGTTCGGCTTTCCAGACGCGGCGCAGACAGATTTGCGAGTATCGTTCCAGCAGATCGGTGCGACCTTCACCGTAGACCTTGAGCAGGATTCGATACAGGGTGCTGACATCGCTCGCCGCCAGGTTCAGTCCTTTTGCACCGGTGGGCGGGACGATGTGGGCAGCATCCCCCAGCAGGAAGAGCCGGCCGTACTGCATGGGTTCAACGACGAAACTGCGGAGTGGGGCGATGCTCTTTTCAATGGAGGGTCCCGTCACCAATTGTCCGGCGAGAGGCGGCGGCAAGCGGCGTTTGAGTTCGTCCCAGAAGCGTTCGTCCGACCAGTCCTCGACTTTTTCCTGCGCACCCACCTGAACGTAATAACGCGTGCGTGTCGGGGAGCGCATGCTGCACAGGGCAAAGCCGCGCTCATGGTTGGCGTAGACCAGTTCATGATTCACCGGCGGGGTGTCTGCCAGGACGCCGAGCCAGCCAAACGGGTAGACCCGCTCGAAAATCTTCAATGTCTCTGGCGGTATCGACTGCCGTGATACGCCGTGGAAGCCATCGCAGCCGGCAATGTAGTCGCAGTCCAGGCGAACGGTTTCACCGTTGAGCTCGAAGGTCACATAAGGACTTTCGCTCTTCATGCCATGGGGCTGCACATTGTCGGCATCGTAGAGGGTCGTCGCCCCTGCGCGGGCCCGGGCATCCATCAAGTCACGGGTGACCTCGGTCTGGCCGTAGACCATGACCGTTTTACCACCGGTCAGGGTTTTAAGGTCGATGCGTTCACAGCGTCCGTCGAACGCCAGTTCGAAGCCATCGTGTACCAGCCCATTGGCGTCCATGCGTTCACTGACGCCCGCTTCGCGCAACAGATCGACCATGCCTTGCTCCAGCACGCCGGCACGAATTCTGGAGAGGATGTAGTCAGGGTTCTTGCGTTCGATGATAACGTTGTCGATCCCTGCGCGATGCAGCAACTGACCGAGCAAAAGACCGGATGGGCCGGCCCCGATAATGGCGACTTTGGTTTTCATTCCAGCAACCTCTCTGTCGCGCTGAAGGCGCACGCGCTTCAGCGCATTGTTATTGTTGTCTCCTGTATTTTTGATGGATAAAGCCAGGATAAGAAGGCAATATCAAACGCATTCCGTGGACTTTTCGTGGATGATCGTCAAGGGGTGTCGGATGTCGAAATCAGTGGCCGCAGCGGTTCCGGTGTTCAAGCTTTACGGCGAAACCGGCGCTTGGCCGACGCCCGACCTGATTCATTGCGAGTCGATTCCCGAACGCAGCAAACTGCACGGCTGGGAGATCAAACCCCATCGTCACAGCGACTTGGTGCAGCTGCTATACGTGCAGGCAGGCCAAGCGACACTGAAGGTCGAAGACGTGGTCATCTACGTGGATTCACCCTCGCTGCAGGTCGTTCCCGCGTTGAGCGTGCACACCTTCAAATTCTCCGAAGATATTCAGGGCCACGTCCTCAGCCTGGCCCAGCCCTTGGCCGAACAACTGGGGGCCTCGCTCAATACCCCGGTGCTGAGCAGGGCGGCCTGTTACACCGTCGGTGCCGGACAGCAGTACCTGGACACCCTGTACGCTGCCATCACCGAGGAATACGTTCAAAGCCAGTCCGGCCGTGATCCGATGCTGCAGTCGTTGATCACGGTGCTGTCGGTCTGGCTCAGCCGTCGCAATCTGGAGCGGTCGTCACCAGATCCCAGGCAGCTTGACCGGGGCCGTGAGTACCTGCAGCGCTTTACCCGGACATTGGAAACGCAGTTTCGCGAGCACCTGCCGATCGAGCATTACGCGGCCACCCTGGGGATCAGTGCGGCTCATCTCAACGCGCTTTGCCGACGTCTTTCGGGGCAATCCGCCTTGCAGATGATCAACCAGCGACTGTTGCTGGAGGCCAAGCGCGACCTGGTCTACACCACCATGACCATCCACCAGGTGTCCGACAGCCTGGGCTTTTCCGAACCGGCTTACTTCTCGCGTTTTTTCAAGCGCGGTACGGGACTGTCACCGAAGCAGTTTCGGATCCAGCGTTAGTTCAGCCCAGGGAAAAAACACCTGATTGGGCGCTGTTCAATGGGGTCATCGACAGCAAGGGGGTGACCGGGGGTGGATTGTTCATTTCTCAAGACAGTTGATGAGCTGAATGTGATCGGTAATCGTCTGCAAAGTTTGTTGGAGCAATTCAAAATTTGATGCCGCGTTCCTCACCTGCATTGATTCGAAGGCGAATCAATGCAGGTGAGGAGAGGCGTCGGGTAATCCAAGAGAATCGAGGCCCGTCCAAACCGCTCTTCTATCAAACGCCTCCTGTCAGGGCGACATCAGCCGCCAGCTGTCAGTGATTTCCCGGCACACCCGTTTCAACCGGGAAACCCTTGGCACTTTGGGGCGAAACCCTCCCACCAGCCGGGTCGGCTGGGTTGTTGCTGATAGGTTTGAACCTGATCGGCCGCGCTGCCCAGCAACTCGGTCACGGTCGATCCGCGCTTCGCCACATAGGCATCCAGTTCCTCGATGGCGTCGCTCAGCACCTGATAGCCCCCGGTGAAGACCGCCGACGTCATCTCGGTGGCGCAGGCGCCGGCCAGCAGGAAGCGGGCGACATCCAGTCCGCTGCGTGCGCCATTGGTGGCGATCAGCGGGTAGTCGTCGCCCATCGCCCGGCGTGTCTGCATCAGCCAGCGTGCGGTCAGCGGCAGGGCCCATGAACCGCCGATGGCGGCGCTGGTGCCCAGCAGCGGCAGGCCGGTTTCCAGGTCCGGCAGGAAACCCATGAAACGCCCCATCATGACCACGCTGTCGGCGCCGCCGCGCCGGGCCGCCTGAGCCAGTCCGACCACGTCCTCGCTCTGACCCGTGAGCTTGATCCACAGGGGCAGGGAGGTCGCTTCGCGCAGGCGGCGAACGATGGCTTCGATTCGTTCCGCACCGCGCTCCAGCACGATCGCACCCTTGGCCGCTTCTTCGCCATGGGGGGCACCGATGTTGAGCTCCAGCACCCGCAAGCCGGCTTGCTCGATGCGCCGGGCAAAGCCCGCGCACTGCTCCAGGTCGCTGAGGATCAGGCTGGGGATCACGTAGGCATCCTGCATACGGGCTTCACGGTCCAGCACCCGCAGTTCTTCAAGCCAGTCGTCGAAGTCACGTTGAACCAGGCCGGAGCGGCCAAACAGGCTGGCCTGCGCGGGTGGCTTGAAGTCCCAGGGCAGGCGGTTCCACTGGGCGTCGAGCAACACATAGTCGGTCTTGTCCAGTTGCTCTTTTGCCGCCGCGGACTCGTTGGTGGACTTGGCCACCACGGCCCCGGCTCCGCTGGCCAGGGCCGCGCGGATGGCGTCAGCGGTCATCGTCTGCTCGCCAGCCCCACAGATCACCGGATTTTTCAGGGTCAGCCGGCCGATCGTCGTCGTCAGTCGTGTCATGCCCTTGCCCTCACAGGTTCATCAGGCGGGCGGCGTTGCCGGAGGTCATCTTGCGAATGTCCTCATCGCTGAACGCCAGGTCCAGCAGTTGGCCGATCACGTTGCGGAATCCGTCGGCGATGCCGGGGTTGCCCTGCTGGCCGAGGTCGGAGCCGAGAATGGTGAGGTCCACTGTGCCGGCTTCGATCACTTCACGCAGGAAGGTGTCGTCGTAGAATTTGAATTTCGAGCCCGGTACCCACATGCACATCGAGTGCTCCATGTACACGCCGTCCCTGGCCAATTGGCGCATGTCGTCCAGCGTCGCATCGACCACGTAGGTGGGGTGGTTGACCAGCAGGCGTTTGACACCGCGCTGACGGGCTTCTTCGAACAGTGGCCAGATCTCGCGAATGTTCAGGTGGCCGGCGGAGAGCACCACGTCCTGGGCGGCAATCAGGTCGAGGATGGCCTTGACCTCGTCCTTGAGCCGACCATCGTCGTCGAGCACGGTCAGCGGAATCGGCTGCAGCATGCGCTGGGTGGTCTGGGGGAATTTATCGACGAACTTCACGTCCTGGTGATGATGGGCAATATGGTTGGCCGAAGAGAAGGTCGGCATCCACACCAGCTGGGCGCCGAGCTTCAGCCCATGTTCCACGGCATGCACGTTCAGTCCCCCGACCGCGTTGTTCAGCGGGACACCGGAGAGCATGTGCACCTTCAGTTCACTGAAGTGTTTGTTCAGCAGATGGGTGACAGGCGTGCAGCTGTAATAGTGGTCCTTGAGCAGCACGGCCTTGAGTCCGGCTTCGGACGCTTCGCGCATGGCTTCGACATGGTCGCAGTAGCGCGGCATGACCGACGGGCCGCTATGGCAGTGCAGGTCGATGGCGCCCTGGAGCAAGCTGTCGATATGGGCCTGGCGTTCTTTGCTGGTATCGATGATGGCATTCATGGAAGGTCTCTCTTGTTGTGATGCAGGTCAGCGTGCCGACCCGTGAAAGTGGCGAACTTGCTGGCTCCAGCCGGCACGCAGCAGTGCCTGGTCGGAGCCGAGGATGAAGAAGCTCACGCCGCGGGAAGCGAAGCGTTGCAGGTCTTCGTTGGAGGAAACGAACATGCCGGTGGGTTTGCCGACTGCCTGGGCAGCGTCGAGGACCCGGCTCACGGCGTCCTCGACCCGGGGATCGTCGAGCCGCTCGGCACCCAGGGACACGCTCAGGTCAGCGCGGCCGACCAGCAGGCAGTCGATGCGCTCCAGGCGGGCCAGCTCGTCCAGATGTTCGAGTGCCTCGCGGTCTTCGATCTGGGCGATCACCGCATGCCTGCCGTCCTCTGCGCTCAGGTGTTCGGCCAGGCTGGCGCGTCCGTAGCCACCCGCCCTGGGGGAATTGGAGAAGCCGCGGCTACCGTCCCGGTAATGCAACGCCTGAAGCACCGAGCGGGCCTGCTCGGCGTTGATGATGTGAGGCAACACCAGCCCGTCGGCCCCCAGGTCCAGGGCTTGCTGCAGGGTGGCCGGGCGTTTGTCCGGAACGCGGACCAGCCCGCCGGTGCGGGCGGCGCGACAGGCCAGCAGGGCGATGTCCAGCGCGGCGGCATCGAAGGGCGCGTGCTCGGCGTCCAGTACCACCGCGTCCAGTCCGGCATCGCCGGCAATCTCGATCACGGCATGGCTGGGTGTCTTTATGAAGGCGCTGAGCAGCGGCTCGCCCTGGCGCAGGCGCAGGGCGAAGCTCATGTCGGCTCACCCTTGCCGGTATCGAACTCGGCGGCCTGATACTCGATCAGGTGGCGGTAGTCGTCGCGGATCGGCGCGAACACATCGAGGTTCATCACCACCTCGTCACCCAGCGGCTCTGCGTAATGCACAACATGCGGCGGGATGCGGATCATGCTCCCTGGTCCGCCTTCGACCACTTCGTCGTCGAGGTGAAAGCGCACGCGGCCCTGCACGATGATCACCAGTTGCTCGAAGGTATGGCTGTGGGGGAACACATCCATCCCGGGGCTCAGCCAGTTCATCACGCACAGGGTGTCGTCACCCCGGAATGCCACGCGTTCGACGCCTTTGCGCACGGTTTCGCGGGGCAGCGCATTCCAGTTGTGCAGCAGGGCTTTTGCAGGGATCATCAGGTGTACTCCGTTTCTTTTGTAGGAATAGTGTTTCGCTGTGAGATAAACCTACGCCGGCTTTCACAGTGGGGTCAAGTGGCTTTTTTCAGCCTTGACAACGGTTCGGGAACGCACCTAGGATTGTGTCGTACAAGAAAACAGTGTTTCTACGAAAGAAACAATATATAGGAAGTGCACTTGATGCGAGTCATAGAATCCCTTTTGATCGACGGGCAGTGGTCCGCCGGCAATCACCCGCGCCACGCCGAAGTCTTCAACCCGGCCACCGGCGAGGTTGTCGCCCACTTGAGCCTGGCCGGTTCCGCCGACCTGGATCGGGCACTGGCAGCTGCTGCGCGTGGTTTCGAGGTGTGGCGCAAGACATCCGCGTACGAACGCTCGAAGGTGCTGCGCCGCGCAGCTGAACTGGTGCGCGAGCGTTCTGGCGAAATCGCCGCCCTGATCACGCTGGAACAGGGCAAGCCACTGGCTGAAGCCCGCATGGAGGCCTTTGGCGCCGGCGACCATATTGACTGGTACGCCGAAGAAGGGCGTCGTGCGTATGGTCGGGTGATACCGCCGCGTGCCACGGGCGTACGGCAGATGGTGTTGCGTGAACCGATCGGCCCGGTGGCGGCGTTCAGCCCGTGGAACTTTCCGGTCAGTCAATTGGTGCGCAAGATCGCCGGGGCACTGGCCGCCGGCTGCTCGATCATTGCCAAGGGGCCGGAAGAGACCCCGTCTTCCTGCATTGAACTGTGTCGCGCCTTCCAGGACGCGGGTGTACCGCCCGGGGTGCTCAACCTGGTGTTTGGCGTGCCGGCCGAAGTCTCCGATCACCTGATCCGTTCCGACGTGATCCGCAAGGTCTCGTTCACCGGCTCGGTCCCGGTTGGCCGTGCGCTGGGTGCGTTGGCCGGGCAGTACCTCAAGCGCTGCACCCTGGAGCTCGGCGGACACGCGCCATTCATCGTCTGCGACGATGTCGACGTGGAGGCGGTCGCCACGCTCGGCGCCAATCTCAAGTTCCGCAACGGCGGGCAGATCTGCGCTTCTCCGACCCGGTTTTATGTGCAGGCCAGCGTGTACGAACGCTTTGTCGAAACATTTTGTCGGGTCAGCGCCAGCCTGAAGCTGGGCGATGGCCAGGACACCGGCACCCTGTTGGGGCCGCTGGCCAACCCGCGCCGGGTCGCGGCAGCCCAGGCGTACGTGGATGACGCCTTGGCCGTGGGGGCGCAATTGCGCCTGGGCGGGCAGGGCATCGAGGGTGGCGGTTTCTACTACCCGGCGACCGTGCTCACCGAAGTACCGGACAACGCACGGATCATGAGCGAGGAGCCTTTTGCTCCGATTGCCTCGATCGTTGCCTTCGAGAGCCTCGAAGAGGTCATCGGCAAGGCCAATGGATTGCCGTTCGGCCTGGCGGCTTTCGCCTTCACCCGTTCGGTGCAGCGTGCCACGCTCCTGGCCGACGAGCTGCAGTCGGGCATGGTGTCGATCAACCATTTTGGCCTGGCCGCCCCGGAGACACCGTTCGGTGGCGTGAAAGACAGCGGCTATGGCAGCGAAGGGGGCAGTGAAGGCCTGGACGCGTACTTCACCACCAAGTTCGTCAGTCAGGTCGGCTGATCTTTCCACCCAAGAGAACAACAAGAATGGAAACTTTCGATTACATCGTGATCGGAGCCGGATCGGCTGGCTGTGCGCTCAGCGCACGGCTGGCCCAGGCCGGCAAGCAGGTGCTGCTGCTGGAAGCCGGGCCCGCTGACAATCATCCTTATGTGCATATTCCCGGCACGTTCATCCGGGTGCATGGCACCCGGCGCACCTGGATGTACCGCACCGAGCCCGAGCCGTTCGTCAATAACCGCGAGGTGTTCATCCCTCAAGGTCGCACGCTGGGCGGTGGCAGTTCGGTCAACGCGATGATCTACATCCGTGGCCAGGCGGAGGATTACGAAGACTGGAAAAACGCCGGCTGCCCGGGGTGGGGCTGGGATGACGTGCTGCCCGTATTCCGTCGTTGCGAGTCGAATGCGCGGCTCGGTGGTCAGTTCCATGGCCAGCAGGGGCCGCTCAAGGTGAACGACCCTCGGCACAGGCATTTTCTCAGCAGCGCTTTTGTCGAGGCGGCGGTCGAAGCCGGCGTGCCGGCCACCGACGATTTCAATGGGGTGAAGCAGGAGGGCGCCGGGTTCTACCAGACCACGACCGCCGACGGACGCCGGGCCAGTTCCGCGGTTTCCTACTTGCGCCCGATGCGCAAGAACCCCAACCTCAAGGTCATGACGGGCGTACACGCCACTTGCTTGCAATTCGATGGACCACGCGTGGTCGGTGTTCAGGCGCAAGACGACGCGGGTCGCGCGCTCGGCTTCCGCGCCCGCAGTGAGGTGATTGTCAGCGCCGGTGCCATTGCCTCGCCGAAACTGCTGATGCTCTCCGGCATCGGTCCGCGCGAGCACTTGCAGGCCATGGGCATCGATGTACGCGTGGATTCACCGCAGGTCGGCGAGAACTTCCAGGATCATTTGAGCGCCTCGGTCTACGCCCAGACCCGCGAGCCCTCCAGCCTGCTGGGACATGATCGTGGCCTGCGCGCGATCGGTCATGGACTCAAATACCTGGCGACCCGCCATGGTTTGCTGAGTTCGAACGTGGTGGAAAGTGGGGCCTTCGTCGATGCCACCGGCTGCGGTCGCCCCGACGTGCAGTTCCACGTCGTGCCGGCGCTGGTTGGCGATATCGACCGCATGCCGCCGGCCGGCCACGGTATCTCCGTCAACCCCTGTGCCTTGCGGCCTCGCTCCCGTGGCCGGCTGCGCCTGAAAAGCGCCAACCCGCTGGACGATGTCGCGCTGAACGCCAACTACCTCAGTGACCCCGAAGACATGCGCACGATGGTCGCGGGGGTGAAGCTGGCTCGCAAGATCCTCCGTGCACCGGCCCTGGCCAATGTGGTCGAGCGCATGCTCATGCTGCCCGAAAACGACGATGTACCGGACGCTGTGTTCGAGGACTACGTACGAACCGTTGCCAAGACCGTGTTTCACCCGGCCGGCACCTGCCGGATGGGATCGGACGCTGGCGCCGTGGTCGATCCGTCCCTGCGGGTGCGGGGCGTACAGGGGCTGCGGGTGGCCGACGCCTCGATCATGCCGACGATCGTCAGTGGCAATACCAATGCACCTTGCATCATGATCGGCGAGCGCTGCGCCGATTTCATCCTGTCGGCCCAGGCCTGATCAGGCTCGCTTCACCACTAAAAACAATTACAAAAGAGTACTCCGATGAAGCTCATAGCCCGTAATACGTTCGACAACGAACAGGACAGTGTGCTCTACAACCGCATTGCCTGGCGGTTGCTGCCGTTCCTGTTCGTGCTCTACATCATTGCCTTCCTCGATCGGGTCAACGTCGGTTTTGCCAAGCTGCAGATGTCGGCGGATATCGGCTTGAGCGACCTGGCCTTCGGCTTCGGTGCCGGGGTGTTTTTCATTGGCTATTGCCTGTGCGAAATTCCCAGCAACATGATGCTGCAGCGGGTGGGGGCACGGTTCTGGATCACCCGCATCATGGTGATGTGGGGGGTGTTGTCGGTGTCGATGATGTTCGTCCAGACCCCGAACCAGTTCTATGTCATGCGCTTTTTGCTGGGCATGGCCGAGGCCGGGTTTTATCCGGGGGTGGTGCTTTACATGACCTACTGGTTCCCGTCCTATGCCCGGTCCCAGGCCATGGCCTGGTTCAACCTCGGCATCGCGATGGCCGGGGTCATGGGCAGCCCGCTGTCGGGGTGGATCATGCAAACCTTTGCCGGTGTGCACGGCCTGGCCGGCTGGCAGTGGCTGTTCCTGATCGAGGGTACGCCGGCGGTCATCCTCGGCATTGTCGTGTACTTCTATCTGGATGATCGTCCTGGCAACGTGCACTGGTTGAGCCCGGAGCAGAACCAACGGGTCGTGCGCCAGTTGGCGGCGCAACGCCAGGCCCACGAGCAGGCGGGCGCCGGTCACAACTTCCGTGCAGCCTTCGTCAACAAGGATTTGTGGCGGCTGATCTACGTGAACTTCGCGCTGTTGTGCGGGACCTATGGCGTCAGCTTCTGGCTGCCGCAGATCGTCCAGGGGCTGGGGGTGAAGAACCTCACGCACACCGGGTTGATTGCCGCCATCCCTTTTGCGGTGGCCTCGGTGGTGATGCTGGTGGTCAGCCGGCACTCGGATCGCACCCGCGAACGGCGTTGGCACGGCACCTTGTGCAACCTGGCGTCGGCGGCGGGCCTGGCCATGGCCGCGTTCTTCCATGACCAGCCGGTGCTCTCGCTGGCCGGGCTGAGCCTGGCGATGTCGGGTGGCCTGGCGGGCTTCTGTGTCCTGTGGGCGTTGCCCGGTGTACTGCTGACGGGGACCGCCGCTGCGGCCGGCATCGCGCTGATTGCCACCATCGGCAACCTGGGTGGGTACGCAAGCCCCTTCATGATGGGCTGGGTGAAGCAGGGCAGCGGTCACCTGGAGTACGGACTGTATGTGCTGGCGGTGATGACGCTGCTCGGTGCCTACGCCATGTTTTCGGTCAAACCGCCCGAGCCGCAGCGTGCGCCGGTGATGGCCGAACCTTCCGGTATTTGATGTCGTAGACCAACACAAGCGTTTCGCCAAGCGATACAATCGGGGCTTTCATAGCCCGATGCGAGGTGAACGCTTGAACCAGGATGACGAGAAGCCCGCGAGCGGCCCGGCCCTGCTTGAGTCGGTGGAGATGGTTTTCCGCCTGCTTGACGAGTTGACCGCCGCGCGGCGCCCTTTAGGGGTGACCGAACTCGCCCAGCAATTGAAGACTGCCAAGCCGCGCACCTACCGGCACCTGGCATCGATGCGGCAACTGGGCATCCTCGAACAGGACCCGACCACCGAGAAATACATGCTCGGTGCGCGCCTGGTGGCCTACGGCGAAGCCGCCGGAGAGCAGTTCGACCTGCGCGCCCTTGTCGACCCTTACCTGACCCGCATTCGTGACGCCACCGGCCAGACGGCCTTGCTGGCGGTCGCCACCCATGACACGGCGCTGGTCGTGTCCTGCGTCGAGTCCAAGGCCAATGTCTGCATTTCGGTGAAGCCCGGCAACCGGGTTTTGCCGCATTGTTCGGCACAGGGCCGCACGGTGCTGGCGTTCGCGGATGCCGCCAGTCAGCAGCGGGTGATGCGCCGCAAGATGCCGCAACTCACCGAGCGCACCCTGCACGATCCCGAAGCCTTGGCGCAGCGCCTGGCACTGATCCGCGAGCGGCTTTATGACGACGCGGACGGTGAGGTGACGATGGGTATCAATGCGGTGTGCTGTCCGATCTTTCGCGATAACGACCAGATCGTCGGGACGATCGGTATCGTCGGGCCGAGTGCGGCGATCCCCTCGCCACCGCCAGTCGCGATGTTGCGTGAGTTGCAGTCCGCTGCGGCGGAGATCAGCGAGCGTTTGCATGCCGGAACCTACCAGCGTTTGTGAAGGCTGAAGACGCCGCGAACACCGACCTTCGGCCTGATTCGGGGCCCAGGCGTGGTCCTGCGGGCTCAAGATAAGGGGACAGCCCTGCTTTGCAGGCCTGTCCCTTTTGCATAAGGATCTGAAGGTTACGAGCGCCGGGTCACGGAGCGTGACAACAGCAACAGCAGGGTGGCAAACAGCACCATGATCGTGGCTGCGGAAAGCAGGACCGGGCTCAACGCTTCTCGGGCCGTGGTGAACATTTCTCGAGGCAGCGTGCGCTGATCGGGACCGGCGAGGAACAGGGTCACGACCACCTCATCCAGGGAGGTGGCAAAGGCGAAGAGCCCGCCAGACACCAGGCCCGGCGAGATCAGCGGCAAGGTCACTTTGCGCAAGGTTGTCCAGGGCGTCGCGCCCATGCTGGCCGCCGCCCACAACAGGCGCTGGTTCAAGCCGCCCAGTGCCGAACCGACATTGACCACCACGAACGGTACCGCCAGGGTGGTGTGCGCCAGGATCAAGCCCAGGTAGGTTCGCGTCAGCCCGGCGTTGGAAAACACAAAGTACATGCCGACGCCCACGATGACCGCGGGCACGATCATGGGAGCGATCAGCAGGACTTCGATGAAGCGTTTGCCTGGCATGGCCGGGTGCCGGAGCCCCAATGCCGCCAACCCACCCAGGATCACCGCAAGCGCAGTACTCGCCAGGGCCACCGCGATGCTGTTGAACAGCGCACTCAGCCATTGCGAGGAGGCGAAGAAATCCTCATACCAGCGCAGCGTAAAGTTCCCCAGGGGCAGTGACATGTAGCGGCTGTCACTGAACGACAGCGGCAGTACGATGAGAATAGGCAGCAACAGAAAGGCCAGGACCAGGCAGCCACTCAGTGACACGCCGAAGTTGCCGAACCAGGCCATCGGCCCGCTATTGGGATTACGGATCATCACTTCGCTCCTGTGTTGCGGCGGGCCAGATGCGCCTGAATGAGGTAGAGCAGGGTGGTCGCTACCAGCAACACCAGCCCCAATGCCGAGGCCAGGCCCCAGTTCAATGTGCCGGTGGTGAATTGGGCGATGTAGAAACTGATCATTTGATCGGCGGGTCCACCGAGCAGGGCGGGCGTGATGTAGAAGCCGAGCGTGACGATAAAGACCATCAATGCACCGGCCACCAGACCAGGGAGGACCTGTGGAAGGTAGACCTGGAAAAACACCCGCAGTGGGCGGGCTCCCATGGAATAGGCCGCCTGTACCAGCAAGCGATTGCAACTGGACATGGCGGCAAGCAGCGGGAACACCATGAACGGCAGCATCACGTGAACCAGTGCCAGGATCACGCCAAATCGGTTGTACAGCAGGTGCAACGGGCTATCGACCCATCCGAGCTTCAACAACATCGCGTTGACGATGCCCTGGTCCTGTAACAACACCATCCAGGCGGTTGTACGAACCAGAATAGATGTCCAGAACGGCAGCAGGATCAGGAGCAACAGGGCATTGCGGGTCCTGGGCGTTCGGCGGTCCAGAAACACACACAGCGGGAATGCCAGCAGCACACAGACCAGCGTGGTGATGGCCGCGATGCCAAAGGTGCGCCCAAGGATCGAACGGTACAGGCCGGCCTCATCCTTAGCGACCAGGCCTTGTTGGTAGTCGTGTTTTACGTCCACGGCGGACAGCAGGTGATAAGTCCCGACAGGGCCTGAGGCGCGCTTGAAGGTTTGCCACGTTGCATTTTCCAGCCAGCGTGGGTCGAGCTTCTGCAAGCTCGCGCGGCTGCCGTCGAGGGCGCCGGCCTCGCGTTTGGCCGCCATCAGCAACCCACGCAGTTCCGGTGCCTCGTAGGCCAGGCGGCGGGCAGCCGCCGCGAGGTCGCGGGGTGATACCGCCTTGAGGTCCTGCACCAACGGTTCGAACAAACGCTCGTCCGGAGCTGAACTGCCGTCCCAGTCCGAGACGGCACTGGCCGTCGCCGGCATCGCTTGGGGCAATTCGCCGTCAGCGACTGCGCGCCACAGCAAGGTGCCGATCGGACCGACGAAGGTCAGGACCAGAAACACCACCAAAGGTGCCAGCAGGCCGTAGGCGCGCCAGAGAGCGCCGCGATCCTTGCGGGCGACCACCGGTGACGAGGCATTGATTGCGATTGCACTCATGTCTTTTTACTCGATTCGGATCACTTGGCCGACCATGCGGTCCATTTGGCGTTCAGCTCGTCGATTCGGTCGACCCAGAACTTGTCATTGAGCACCAGCACGTTGGCGCTGTTGCGAGGCGCGCTCGGGGAGTCGGCGAGCGCCGCCGGATCGGTGTCGGCAATGCCTTTGATCGAGGTGATCCCGGTCGGCTGCAGGCTTGGCCATTTCTTCTGGTTTTCCGCTTTGCCCATCACGTCCAGCAGGCCATAGGCTTTGTCGACGTTCGGCGAATTGGCGAGGATCACCCAGCTGTCCATGGTTTGCAGGGACTGATTCCAGACCAGTCCGAATGGCTTGTGATCCTGGTGGATGGCGTTGGTCACCCGACCGTTATAGGACGTGGTCATGTTCACTTCACCTGACGCCAGCAGCTGCATCGGTTGGCCACCCGCTTTCCAGAACAGCAGTTGGCTCTTGATCGTGTCGAGTTTTTTGAAGGCGCGCTCTACGCCACCCGCCGAGTTGAGGACGGTGTAGACGTCGGCCGGCGCAACACCGTCGGCCATGAGGGCGATTTCCAGGTTGCCCTTGGGGCCCTGGCGCAGGGCGCGTTTGCCAGGGAAGGTTCGGGTGTCGAAAAAGTCGCTCCAGTCTTTGGGCGTACGAGCGACCTTGCTGGTGTCGTAGCTCAGCACGAAGTTGTAGACCGCGCTGCCCACGCCGCATTCGCTGACCGCGCTGGGAATGTAGTTGTCTTTGCCGCCGATGCGTTTGAAGTCCATCGAAACGAAAAGCCCCTCGCCACAACCCAACTGCAGGTCTTCGGCCTCGACCTGAACGACATCCCACCCGCTGTCTGCGCCCTCGGCATGGGTTCTCAAGAGGCCGATGCCGCCCTCCCAGCTGTCATCCACCACGTTATTGCCGCTGGCCTGGGTGTAGGGTTCGAAGAAGATTTTGCGTTGCACATCCTGATAGGCACCGCCCCATGAGGCGACGGTGAGGTCTCTGGCCTGAGCGGTTCCCTGGAGCAGGGCAAACCCGCATAAAACCAGGGTGAGGCTGCGAACGGAGCATGGATTGAACATGATGTGACTCCCAGACTTTTGATTTAGTTGTGGTCGGCAGAAGTGACGTAGCAGATCGACGCGTTCTTTTTGTTTTTGGGCGCTCAGCGCAAGATCATTGCCTGTGCGGCAGGCAATGCCAGGCGCACGCTTTCGCCGGGCAGGGGTGGGGCCTGGCTCAGGCTTCCCGGGTTGTAGGTCATTGACAGCACGCAACCATCGGTCATCACCAGGCGCAACTTGCAGTGGGCACCATGGAAGATGCTGTCGACCACGCACGCCTGGATCGAGGCTTCTCCGGGGGCTGCCAGTCGCAGGTTCTCGGGACGAATCGCCAGCGCTGCCGGGAGACCCGTGGCCAGCCCCGGGTCAGAGCAAAACGCCTCGTGCACCGTACCGCCCTCGTTCAGGCGGATTCGTGCGAGATCGCCGCTGACACTGACCAGGACACCTTCCAGCACATTGGTTTCACCCAGGAAGTTCGCCACGAAGCGAGTGGCGGGGCGGTTGTAAATGGTTTCCGGCCGGTCGATCTGGGCGATCTTGCCTTCGTTGAATACCGCCACGCGATCCGACAGGGTCATGGCTTCGTCCTGGTCGTGAGTGACGTAGACAAACGTGATGCCCAGCTGTTTGTGGATGGCCTTGAGTTCCAGTTGCATGTGTTCGCGCAACCCCTTGTCGAGGGCACCCAGCGGTTCGTCCATCAGCAGCATGCGTGGGCGATACACCAGCGCTCGGGCTAGCGCGACGCGTTGCTGCTGGCCTCCGGACAACTGCGCGGGGTTGCGATCTTCAAAGCCTTCCAGGCGCGCCAGGGTCAACGCTTCCTTGACCCGAACCTTGGCTTCGGCGGGCGGTATTTTGCGCAGGTTGAGGGGGAAGGCGACGTTCTGGGCCACGCTCATGTGCGGGAACAGGGCGTAGCTCTGGAAGACCACACCCATGTCGCGTTTGTAAGCCGGCAGCTTGCTGATGTCGCTGCCGTCCATGAGGATACGGCCACGGTCCGGTGCATCGAAACCGGCGAGCATCATCAGGGTGGTGGTCTTTCCTGATCCGCTGGGGCCCAGCAGGGACAGAAATTCGCCCTGGCGGATATTCAGGTCCAGGTTGTCTACGACCCAACTGCGCTCGTCATAGGTTTTGTGTACACCTTCGAACCGGACCAGTACCGGACTGTCTACGGCGGGGACGGCGATGTTGTCGGGTGTCGGCATAGGGACCCTGGTCAGCGCGCGACGCGATTGGGCGGTCATGGCTGGATACCCGCGAGGATTTCATCGAGTGCCTGAGCCACTGCCTTGAGAATAGTCTGGATCTGATCGGCATCGACGATCAGCGGCGGTGCCATCACCAGGGTGTCGCCCAGCGCCCGCAGCAGGACGCCGTTGCGTTGCAAGACGTCGCTGACCTTGCTTGCCACTTTGAGTTCGGCAGGGAAAGGGGCGCGGGTGTGTTTGTCGGCGACGAACTCCAGTGCCGCCATCAGGCCGATGCCCCGTGCTTCGCCCACCAGTGGATGATCGGCCAGGGCTTTGATGCCCGCCTGGAAGGCCGGGGCCACCTCGGCGACGTGTTCGACGATAGCCAGTTCGTCGTACATCCGCAGGGTTTCCAGGGCAACGGCGGCGGCCACCGGGTGCCCGCCGTAGGTGTAGCCGTGGCCCAGGCCACCCAGTGCGTTGCTCTGATCGGCGATGACCTGGTAGACCTGATCGCTGACCAACAAAGCCGAGATCGGCTGAAACGCCGCGGACAGGCCTTTGGCACAGGTCAGCATGTCCGGTTGGATGCCCATCGCCTGGCAGCCCCAGTAATAGCCGGTGCGCCCGAAGCCACAGATCACTTCATCGGCCACCATCAGAATGTCGTACTTGCGCAGGACCGCCTGAACCTTGGCGAAATAGCCGGCTGGCGGCACGATCACGCCACCGGTGCCCATCACCGGCTCGGCGAAGAAGGCGCCAATGGTTTCAGGACCCGCGTCGAGAATGGTCTGCTCCAGTTCTTCGGCCAGGCGGGTGGAGAACGCCTCCTCGCTTTCCCCTGGGAGGCCCTGGCGATAGAAGTGCGGGCAGCGCACATGGATGACGTCGGCCAGAGGATCCCCCCAACCTTTATGCATGTTCGGCAGACCGGTAAGGCTGGCGGCAGCCAGGGTCGTGCCGTGGTAGCTGCGATGGCGGGCGATCAGGCGGGTCTTGTGCGGCTTCCCCAGGGCGATGTGGTAGTAGCGAACGAATTTGATCGCGGTATCGATCGCTTCCGATCCGGAACTCTGGAAGACCACTTTCCCCAGGCCTGCCGGTGCGTGAGCAATCAGTTCGGCGGCCAGGTCTGCGGCCGGCCCATGGCTGCGATGAGCAAACGTCTGCTGATACGGCAACTTCAACAGTTGCGCGTACGCTGCTTCGGCCAGGCGCGGCTGGCTGAAACCCAGCGTCGCACACCACAGGCCCGACATCCCTTCGATGTAGCGCCGGCCCTGGTCATCGAATACATGAATGCCTTCTCCGCGCTCGATCAGCAACGGGCCCAGTTGTTCGTGCAGTCGCAGATTGGTCTGCGGGTGGAGGTGGTGGGCGATATCTCGCTTGGCCAGGGCCGAATCACGAGCGGTCATGACGTCATCCTCTATCATTCAACTATCGTATGCGTATGCGGTACGTGGTTTCATTTTTACGACGATTGTGAGTGCTCGTCAAATGTTTTGTGTATCGCTGGTGGTAACGGTGTTTCTATGAGCGAAAAATTGTCAGGTGGGATTTTTCCAGTAAACGGGCTTTGTCAGAAAAATCAGCCGCTTATGTTTGGGTTCAACCTCTGGCGCGATAAAAAATTCACGAAGCAAAAATGCAAGTGCCCTGAACTTGTTTTGGCGTGATATACAGATGTATCGTTTCGCCTACGCGAACGACGTTATTTTTTATCTCTAAAGCACACAGCTTGCCAGCTCGACTCGGGCTTGGATGAATTGCAGGAGTGGGTCCCAACATGAGCGACGATGCAGGGAAAGGTGGAGTCAGGTCGGTGCAACTGGCACTGGATGTGCTCGAACGGGTCGCCAGCGCCGGCGACGGGGTGGGGGTCAGTGAGCTGGCCGTGCAACTGGGGACGACCAAAGGCTCAGTGTTCAGGCATCTGAAGACCCTGGTCGAGCGGGGTTACCTGAGTCAGAACCCGCAGACCTCGAAGTATCGATTGGGCATCCAGGCTTATGTGCTCGGGCAGGTCGCCGCCAGTGGCATCGATCTGCTGAGCGCTTCTGCTGATGCCATTCGAGACCTGCGAGACGAGTTGGGGTTGACGGTGGTGTTATCGGTGCTTCAAGCGCGCCGCTTGATGGTGGTCGAAACGCTGCTGGGCAAATCCACGCTTGAAATTGGTGTGCGTATCGGCACGGAGCTGCAGTTGCACTGCAACGCCCAGGGCAAGGTCGCGCTGGCCTTCGCCAAACAGTTGAGCATGGATCAACTCCCGGGCGAATTGCCCGCGATCACGGTCAATACCGTGACTGACCGTGCGGAGCTGATTCGCCAGGTCAGCGAAGCCAGGTCCCAGGGTTGGGCATCTGCCATCGAGGAAGAGACTCTGGGGATCTCTGCGATCGCCGCGCCGATTCTGGGTATCAACGAAGAATTTATCGGCACGGTGGCATTGGTGGCGACCGTGCAGAATATTGCCCGTGAACGGGACCCCGAACAGGTCCGTGCATTGAAAAAGGCAGCGCTGCGCGCCTCCTGGAACCTCGGGTTCAAAGGAGAATTCTGATCGGTGTGGGGACATGCCCGGCAGAGCCGGGCAGGGCCGTTCAGAAAATATTGATCGGGTACTCGGTAATCAGCCGCACCTCATTGAAATCGAGCCCGCGATCCGGGCTGCGGAAGCTGGCCTGCCGGATGCGAAACGACAGGTCCTTGGCCGAGCCCGATTGCACCACGTATTTGAGCTCCAGATCCCGCTCCCAGGCGCGGCCATTGTCAGTCTGTGCCGTATGAAAGTCCGTACCGCGCAAGTACCGGCCCATAAAGCTCAACCCAGGCACGCCAAGCGCAACGAAGTCGAAGTCATAACGAGCCTGCCATGAGCGTTCGTTCTCGTAGTTGAAGTCCGAGTACTGCACGGAGTTGGCCAGGAACACCGTGCTGTTGCCGTCGACGCCATAGGTGTAGTTCCCGGTACCGGTCACCCGTTGATGGGCGATCAAGAAACCATGGGGCCCTGCCGAAAGCGCTGCCGACAGGCTCCAGATCCGGTTGTCCAGGTCGCCGCCGCGTTGCTGGCCCTGGCTTTGGGTGTCATAGCCGTTGAAGTCGAACCTGGCGGTGTAACCCTCGCTGATCGGTAAGGTCAGGGTGGCGCCCAGATAGTTCTTGCGCCAGTAATCCTCTACGTCGGAATGGTAGGCCCGGGCACTGAATTGCTTGTTGAGGTTGTAAGTGCCGCCGATCAGGTCCAGGGAAGTCAGCCCGCCGCTGTCATGCTCGCTCTGGTCACGGCTACGCAACGCGGTGAAGTGGCCGGCATGCAAGGTCAGGTCGGTGATTTCCTTGCTGGTCAACAACCAGCCCTGGGTGGTTTCCGGCAGCAGGCGGTTGTCACTGGTGGCCAGTACCGGCAGGTTCATCAGTTGCTCACCGAACTTGAACACCGTGTTCGACAGCCGCGCCTTCACCGCGGCTCCGCCTTTTGAATAGCTGCTTTTGGCCCCGTCGCTGTCTTCTTCGAGCAACAGCGTGCCACCGCCTTTGCGGCCGCCCCCAGTGTCCAGCTTGATGCCCAGCAGGCCAATGGCGTCCACCCCGAAACCGACTGTCCCCGGGGTGTAACCGGATTCGAAAGTCCCAATGAAACCCTGCGCCCATTCTTCGGAATAATTCTGTGAAGTGCGGTCGTCGAGGAAATTGCGGTTCATGTAGAAGTTTCGCGCTTTTATCGAGAAATGCGCGTCTTCGACAAAGCCGCCGGTGTCGGCCATCGCGTTGCAGGAAACCGCGCCAGTAATAGCCAGTGCCAGTGAAGTCTTCTTTGCATTCATATTGTTATTGTCCAGGCGTGTACGTGAGCGCGCGGGGTCAGAGCGAATGACATCCGAGCGTTCGGTTTGGATAAATCAGGAAGGATGAAGACGGCGTGGTGCTAATGAGGGGGCGTGTTCAATCGAAGAATCTCCTTGGTCTTTTTTATTGTTTTGGTCGCCAGGGAAACGGGTACAGCAGCGCCGATCCAATTGGCCTTGCGGGTAGCGAACGGCCAATCAGTCAGTGATTTATGTTTTTTACAGCGAAACAGTGTTTCTCTGGTGTCTGGATGGTAAGGAAACGCGGAACAGGCTGTCAAGGGTTGGAAAATGTCAGAGGCCACAGGTGTGTCTGGCCGCAGTGACCTTTGCACGAAGTCAACGCGGGCCCAGCCACGTCGCTGTGACGGGAGTCGACCATTGCTTGAAGAGGGACTGCTATGTCGGTGGGGCGAATCACCCTGCGCTTGGCGGGAGTTTGGGCACCAGGCACGCTGGGCAGGATTTGTTGCGGGGAGGGCAGTCGAGGGGGGGGGCGACTGATTCAGCGGGTTTTCAGCTTGGCGCGCCAGGAAGCGAGAAACACACCCGTGCCCCCTGTCCCGGTTCGCTTTCAGCCCAGATGCGTCCGCCATGGGCCTCGATGATCGAGCGGCAGATCGACAAGCCCATGCCCATTCCTTCTGGTTTGGTGGTGAAGAAAGGGTTGAACAGTTGGGGCAGGTTCTGCGCGGTGATGCCGGGACCGTTGTCCTGTATGCGCAACAACACATCATGACCCGGTTCGCTTTCCAGTACGATCAAGAGTCGTCGTCCTTTGGGTTGCACGCAGGACAACGCCTGCAAGGCATTCAAAAGCAGGTTGATGATGACCTGCTGCAACTGAATGCGATCGCCGTGGACCCACTGAATGTCGCCCCGGGGTTTGAATTCGATGTTGACCTTGTGCCGTCTTATCTCGCGGCGGGTGAGCAGCAGGGCTTCTTGCAGCACCTCCTGGAGATCCGTTGACAGGTACTGAGGCTCGGATTTGCGCAGCAGCGCTCGAATCCGGCGGATGACTTCGCTCGCGCGATGAGCTTCGTTGATGATGCGCTGGATGGCGCCGCAGACCTCGGCGAAGTTGGGTTCTTCGCGGTTGAGCCAGCGCAGACCGGCCTCAGCGTTGGTCGTCACCGCCGCGAGTGGCTGGTTGACCTCATGGGCGATGGACGCGGCCATTTCGCCCAGGATCGTGACGCGGGTCACGTGGGCCAGCTGGGACTGTGACTGATGAAGCGCCTCTTCCGCGCATTTTGCCGCGGTGACATCCATCAGCGCGCCGAGGTACTCGCAGCCCCCGGATGAATCAGCCATCCGCTGCGCCAGCATGCGCACATTTTTGCAGCGCCCATCGGGCATCAGCAGCCTGAACTCCGCCTCCAGGCAGGCGTGCTGGGCGTAGGCGTCCTGAATCAGCTTTTTCAGGTCGCCCGTGTCGTCTGGATGAGTGCGAGCGATCATCTGTTGCAGGGTCGGCTGCAGGGGACCATCAAACTCAAATATGCGCCGGGCCTCCTCGGACCAGTCCAGTTCTGCATCGGGCATCTTCAGGCCGACGCTACCGGTGCGGCTCAGTCGTTGGGCGCCGGCCAAAAATGCCTCGCTACGATGCAGCAGTTGGACCTGTTGCTGGAGCGCCTCCCTGGCGGCCTTGCTCTTGAGCGCCAGGATTGCACTGATGGTGATCGCCGCCAGGCTCACCAGGCATCGCAAGAATGGCGGTTCCAGCCACGCATCTGTGTGAGAAAGCAGATACGCGGCCAGCGTCAGCAGCCCGCAAATCAGGGATACCGCCTGCATCCCCCGGTAAGAAAACAGATCGCTGGAAATGAGGATCACCGCGACGTACAGCACCGCGATGGCCACATCCAGCGAACTCAACCAGTCGACCAGAAAAATCACCAGTGTGAGCGTGATCGCTCCAAGCCTGAGCACCCACACATACGGCGCCGTATTGATCGTGGCGCGGTGCATGGACAGGACTAAAGGTGCCATATTCATTCCGACGGATTTTCCTCGAGGGAGTGCATTGCAATGAGCGTGAGAGCCAGCCACCGCTTGATGCTGCCAAGCCCGTCAATGATGGGTAAACCCTCGGTAGGGCTTGTCGCCAGATGCCGCTTGATTGAAAAGCAATTCGGCCGTCATGACTGAATAAGGGCGATTTCGCCGGGTGGGTTCAACCGATCGCATGCCAATGCAAGTCGTTTCACCTGTGCGTTGGATCTTGCTCAGGTTCAGAATTTAACAGCCGGCACGCCGGACAAGATACTCATACCTTCGGTTAGTCAGCGCGCAGGGTAACGCTGAAAGCCCGCCGTCGACTGGCCAGTCGGCGGCGGGTGCTTGTTTGCGCCGAGAATTCATGCAGCAACGGAATGGCCTTGGCCTGCGCGCCGTGCCTTCGCCAAGGCATACGGCGGGTTTGGTTGCGGCGGGGTGGAGAGCCTGCTGGTTATGACCGAGTGTTGAAGGTGGCCTGTCCGTTTGGCGATAACCTCCCTTTTGCGAGCGTATGCGAGGTTGATGTGTGTCGCGTGACCGCAGGTCGCAGGCAGGTTGGGGGCTTGACTGATCCAGGTCATGGCAACAGGCCGCCACTCAGTACAGGGTGTCTCAAACGATAAGCCTGAAGGGAGTTCGCCATGTACAGACCGTTGATATTGACCGTAGGCGTGATGCTGGGGAGCATGGCGTGGGCCAACACCGCTCCGAGTGAGCCGATCCTGCCGGTGCAACCGGCAAAGATCACTGATGCAAACAAGGTCGAGCTGGGTAAACAGCTGTTTTTCGATCCGCGCCTGTCCAAATCCGGTTTCATTTCCTGTAACTCGTGCCACAACCTGAGCATGGGTGGCAGCGACAATTTGCCGACCTCGGTCGGGCACAACTGGCACCAGGGCCCGATCAATTCGCCGACGGTGCTGAACGCCAGCATGAGCATCGCGCAATTCTGGGATGGCCGCGCGGCCAATCTACAGGAGCAGGCTGGCGGCCCGATCGCCAACCCGGGCGAGATGGGGTTCACCCACGATCTGGCGGTGGATGTGCTGCGCTCCATCCCGCAATACCGCGCGTCGTTCAAAAAGGTCTATGGCGATGACGGGATCAGGTTCGATGATGTCACCAACGCCATCGCCGCGTTCGAGGAAACCCTGGTCACCCCGGATGCGCCGTTTGACCGCTGGCTGAAGGGCGACAAGAAAGCCATCAGCCCGACAGCCCTGCAAGGCTATCAACTGTTCAAGAGTATCGGTTGCGTCGCCTGCCACAACGGCGAGGCCGTGGGCGGTGGTTCCTTCCAGAAGATGGGCATGGTCGAACCCTATGCCACCCAGAACCCGGCCCTGGGCGTGGCGGGCCTGACCGGCAAGGACGCCGACCGGATGAAGTTCAAGGTGCCGACCCTGCGTAACGTCGCGCTGACGTATCCCTATTTCCACGACGGCGCCTATTGGAAACTGGAGGACGCCGTGGACGTGATGTCCAGGCTGCAACTGGGGCGCAAGTTGAGCAGCGAGGAAATCAGTCAGATCGTCGCTTTCCTCGATACCCTGACCGGCGAGCAGCCGAGCTTCAAGCTGCCGATTCTGCCGCCATCGTCGGCGCAGACACCGCACCCGGCGCCGTTCAACTGACCGGTCGACCAGTGTGATTTGCAGAAGAAGGACCTTCTGCAAATTCCCGCCAGGTCAGACCCAATCCTGTGGGAGCGAGCCCGCTCGCCGAAGGGGGTACTCGATCCACCGCCGAGGTGGCCTGTGTACCGACCTGTTTGCGAGCTGGCTCGCTCCCCCAGGACTGACGCGTCAGTAGCCGTGATCGCGCTTGATCAGGCCTTGCATGGGCTCGCCAGCCTGATGGCGCCTGAGATTTTCCAGCAACCCGGGAAAGGCGCTCTGCGGCGCGGTCATTGCGCCGACATGCGGGGTCAGCCAGATCTGTGGGTGTTGCCAGAACCGGTGGTCCGGCGATGGCGGTTCTTCGTTGAGCACGTCGAGGATGGCGTGGCTCAGTTGCCCGCACGCCAGTGCCTCAAGCAGATCGTCTTCCTGGAGGTGACCACCCCGACCCAGGTTGATCAGGCTGGCACCTGTTGGCAGTGCAGCCAGTGTTCTCGCGTTCAAGAGACCGCGGGTGTCGTCGGTCAGGGGCAGCAGGCAGATCAGGATGTCGCACTGGTTGAGAAAAGGCTCGAGCTGGTCGTTGCCGGCATGGCATTGCACGCCGTCGATGCGCTTCTGCGAGCGTGCCCAGCCATGCAGCTGGAAGTTGAACGTACGCAGGTTTTGCAGCACCGCGATCCCCAGGTTGCCCAGGCCCATGACGCCGACGCGACGTTGCGCTGCCGGGGTCAGCAGGTGGTCTTGCCAGCGGCCGGCCTGTTGTTGCTGCAGGTACAGCGGGATCTGGCGATGCAGGCTCAACACGGCGAAGCAGGCGTATTCGACGATGCCCTGGACGATGCCAGGGTCGAGCATGCGCACGACCTGAATGTGTTCCGGCAACTCGCCAAGGTCGAATTGATCGACGCCCGCCGAGGTGGCGAAGATCACTTCCAGGTTCGGGAAGCGTTCATGCAGCTGCCGTGGCGGTTGCCAGGCGGCGAAGTAGCGCACTTGCGATGGGTCGCCGATGTCCGGCCAGAAACGCACCTCGATGTCCGGCGCATGTTTTTCGAACAGCGATTTCCAGGCGCAGCCACGGGCATCGTCGACTTTGAACAGCAGGGTCATGGGGGTTCTCGCAAGCGCTGGAAAGGTGTTCTCACGATGCCAAAGTCAGGCGCAACAATCTTCCGTATCACGGGCCGTGAACGGAAGATTGCGCGTTATTGGCCGGGTCAGACAGCAGCGGCAATGGCCTTGCCCAGGGCTTCGGTGTTGCCTTTGCCGCCGATGTCGGCGGTCAATGGTGCGTTCTCCGGCCCCATGGCCAACACCGTTTCGATCGCGGTCAGCACCGCCGCACCCGCCTGCGGGTGGCCGAGGTGTTCGAGCATCATCGCGCCGCACCAGATTTGTCCGATCGGGTTGGCGATGCCCTTGCCGGCGATGTCCGGCGCCGAACCGTGCACGGGCTCGAACAGGCTCGGGAAGTTGCGCTCCGGGTTGATGTTGGCAGACGGCGCGATACCGATGGTGCCGGTGCAGGCGGGGCCGAGATCGGAAAGGATGTCGCCGAACAGGTTGCTGGCGACCACCACGTCGAACCAGTCCGGGTGCAGGACGAAGTTCGCGGTGAGGATATCGATGTGGTACTTGTCGACCTTCACCTGCGGAAACTTCTTGCCCATCTCGGCGACGCGCTCATCCCAGTACGGCATGGTGATGGCGATGCCGTTGGATTTGGTGGCCGAGGTGAGGTGTTTCTTCGGCCGGCTCTGGGCCAGGTCGTAGGCGAACTTGAGAATGCGGTCGACGCCGACGCGGGTCATGACGGTCTCCTGCAACACGATTTCCCGGTCGGTGCCCGGGAACATCTTGCCGCCCACGCTGGAGTATTCACCTTCGGTGTTTTCCCGTACGACCCAGAAATCGATGTCACCGGGCTTGCGATTGGCCAGCGGCGCCTTGACGCCCGGCATCAGGCGGCACGGGCGCAGGTTCACGTACTGGTCGAATTCACGGCGGAACTGCAACAGCGAATCCCACAGGGAAATGTGGTCAGGTACGACGTCTGGCCAGCCCACTGCGCCGAAGTAGATCGCGTCGTAGCCCTTGAGAATCTCGAACCAGTCGTCGGGCATCATTTTGCCGTGGGCCAGGTAGTAATCGGCGCTGGCGAAATCGAACCAGTCCCATTGCAGCTCCAGGTTGTGTTTCGCGGCCACGGCGTCGAGGACGCGCACGCCTTCGGGCATGACCTCCTTGCCGATGCCGTCGCCTGGGATCACTGCAATTTTGTACTGGGCTTTGCTCATGGATTCGACTCCTGGGATTGATGGGGACTGGTTGCCAGTGTATGCAGTCGCCCTGTATTAATAATTAGCCTTGAGCGAAAGCCATTCTTAGTTTTAAGGAAACAATCCGTGGCGATGATCGATGACTTGAGTTTCTTCCAGCAGGTGGCGACACGCGGCAGTCTGACCGAAGTGGCGCGCCACCTCGGCCTGTCGTTGCCGGCGGTGAGCAAACGCTTGAGCCAGCTTGAAGCACGGCTGGGGGTGCAATTGCTGCAGCGCACCACCCGCCGGTTGTCGCTGACGCCGGAAGGGACGTTGTACCTGGAAGGCGGGCGGCCGATTCTGCGGCAACTGGAAGAGCTGGAGAGTGCGCTCAACAGTCGGCAGCCGACCTTGCAGGGGCGTTTGCGGATCAACGGCACCCTGGGTTTCGGCCGGCAGCACCTGGCGCCGGTGGTCTCCAGTTTCGCCCGGTTGCACCCGGAGCTGGAGCTGTCTCTGGAGCTCTCCAGCCAGCCTTCCAGCCTGCTGGACGATCAGTTCGACCTGAGCGTGTGCATGGGTGAGCCGCCCGATTCGCGCCTGATTGCTGTGCGCCTGCTGGAAAACCCGCGCATTCTCTGCGCCTCTCCACAATACCTTGAAGCTATGCCTGAGCTGGCAGGGGTGGCGGATCTGGTCCGGCATAACTGCATTGTGCTGCGTCAGTTCGGCAGTGATTACGCGATCTGGCGTTTCAGCAAGGATGGCCAGGATTACTCGCACAAGGTCAGCGGTACATTGTCGAGCAACGATGGAGAAGTGGCGTTACGCCTGGCCTTGGACGGGCATGGGCTGATCCTGCGTTCGCGCTGGAATGTTCAGGAACACCTTGAAAGCGGGCGCTTGCGCGCGGTACTGAGCGATTACCAGGCGCCCAGGGCCGATATCTTCGTGGTCTATCAGCATCGCCGGCATATTCCGCAACGCATCTCGGTATTCGCCCGGTATCTCGCCCAGGAACTGGCCAGGCGCTTGCCGTTTGCCGCGCTCAAGTGAGCCTGTTGCACGGGAAAGCCGCTGGCGCATGCCCGGTGAAATAAGCATGATCTGAAGTTATGGTGGTCCTGACTATTCGTGCATTGCCCCCGGGTGTCATGCTCTTGTAACGTCGAAATGTCCCGCTCGGTCGAACAATAAAATCAAACCTGAGCAAAGCACGCGGGTGCAGGGTGTTCAGTCGAGGTTTTAACGCTGCCGAATTAATCTACGTCCAGGATGATTTGCCATGAAAACCTTGTCTGTTGCTCAAGCGTTCGGTTCCGTCATTTCCCTGTTGAGTCTTTCGGTGGCGTGCGCGATGCCCGCCATGGCCGAGGAAATCACCTTCGTCTCCCAAGGCGGTGCTTACCAGGAGGCCCAGACCAAGGCCATTCTGGATCCGGCGGCCAAGCGGCTGAACATCACCATCAAACAGGACAGCGCCCCCGATGCCTGGCCGATGGTCAAGGCCCAGGGCGAGGCGAAGAAACCGGTCTGGGACGTGATCGATACACCACCGTCCAACTGCCTGCGCGGCGGCAAGGAAGGGCTGATCGAACCGCTGGACCTGAGCAAGCTGCCAAACGTGCAGAACATGCCGGCGGCCTATCGCACACCGTACTCGGTGGCCTACGAGTTCTATTCGTCGGTCATTGGCTACAACAAGAAGAACCTGAAAAAAGTGCCGCAGACCTGGGCCGAATTCTGGGACGTGAAGAACTTCCCCGGCGTGCGTGCCTTGCGTAACGACCCGATGAGCACCCTGGAAGCGGCGCTGCTGTCCGATGGCGTGCCTCGCGACAAGCTGTACCCGCTGGATGTCGACCGTGCCTACAAGCGTCTGGAACAGATCAAGCCGAACATCGCCGTATGGTGGACCTCGGGTGGTCAGTCGGCGCAATTGCTCGCCGATGGCGAAGTCGACATGTTGATGATCTGGAACGGTCGCGCCAGCGCCGTGCAAAAGAGCAACCCCGATGTGGCCTTCACCTACAACGACGGTCTGTTGCAGAACACCCAGCTGTGCATCCTGAAAAATGCGCCTAACTATGCGGCGGCCGTGAAGTTCCTCAACGAAGCGGTATCGCCTGAGCTGCAGGCCAACCTACCGCTCTACATCGACTACGGTCCAGGTAACCCGGCGGCGTTCGCTACCGGCAAAATCACCGCCGAGCGGGCCAAGGAACTGCCAAGCTCGCCGGATAACGCGGCCAGGCAAGCCCTGATGTCGGAAGAGTGGTGGGCTTCCGCCGAAGGAATTGCCGCCAAGGATCGCTGGCTCAAGTTCGTTCAGTAAGGTGTCGGCATGATCGATTACTTGATTCTGGGCGGTGGGTCGGCCGGCTGCGTGCTGGCCGCCCGGCTCTCCGAGGACCCCGACAAACAGGTGTGCCTGATCGAGGCAGGGCGCGATATTTCCCGGCAGACGATGCCCCCCGAGATACGCAGTCGGTATCCGGGGCGCGCCTATCTGGATGTCAGCAATATCTGGCAGCGCCTGACCGCGTTGATGGGCCAGCGTGCCAGCGCCACGCGGCGCTACGAGCAGGCGCGGATCCTCGGTGGCGGCTCGGCCATCAATGCGCTGATGACCAACCGTGGCGCGCCGGCCGACTATGACGAATGGCAGGCGCTGGGCGCCGAGGGCTGGAGTTGGCAAGCCTGCCTGCCGTACTTTCGCAAGCTGGAAAACGACACCGACTTCTGCAGCCCGCAGGACCAGGCGCTGCATGGCAGCGACGGCCCGGTGAGGATCCGGCGTACGCCATCGGAGCGCCTTTCACCTTTCGTCAAGGGTGTGATGAAGGTCCTGGGCGGGCGCGATCTCGAGCACAAGGCCGACCAGAATGGCACCTGGGAGGAGGGCGTGTTTGTCGGCGCCATTGGCGTCAGCGAGCAGGGCGAGCGAATCCCCACCTCGGTGTGTTACCTGACCGATGAGGTGCGCCAACGCAAGAACCTGAGCCTGCGCACCCGCTGCGTGGTGGATCGGGTGTTGATCGAGGCGGGCCGTGCGACGGGCGCCAGGATTATCGACCGTCATGGCGTCGTCGAGTCCTTGCGGGCGCGTGAGGTCATTGTCTGTGCCGGTGCGATCCACAGCCCTGCGGTGCTGCTGCGCAGTGGCATCGGCCCGGCGGATGATCTGGCGTCGCTGGGCATTGCGTCGGTGGCGGACCGTCCGGGGGTGGGCGCCAACCTGATGGAGCATCCGTCGATTGCGGTGTCTGCGCTGCTCAACCGCGAAGGTCGCACGGCGTATCCAGAGGAGCATCATGAACAGGCCATCGTGCGTTTTTCCTCCGGGCTGGCCGACACGGTGCCCTGTGATATGCACGGTGCAATCCTTTCTCGATCAGGCTGGCATTCGATCGGTTATCGACTGGGCACGATGTTTTTCTGGGTCAACAAATCCTATTCCCGTGGCCATCTGCGCCTGGCGTCCAGCGATCCCCACGACGAACCGCAGGTGCGCTTCGACATGCTCAGCGATGGCCGCGACCTCGAGCGTCTGAAGCAGGCGTTGCGCTTTGGGGCCCAGACGTTATCGGCGCCAGCCTTGAGCCGCGAGTGCGCCGTGGTGTTTCCATCGAGCTACTCGCCACGGGTGGCCAGGGTCGCGATGCCGGGCTGGATCAATGCCCTGCAACGCGGCGCCCTGAGCCTGTTGCTGGACATCGCCGGGCCCTTGCGGGGCTTGCTGATTCATGGCCTGGTGACGCAAGGCGTCACCCTGAGCAAACTCCTCGCCGATGACCAGGCCCTGACCGAGTTCGTGCAGCGCAATGTCGGCGGTACCTGGCACCCGTCTGGCACCTGCCGCATGGGGCGCGCCGACGATCCGCTGGCTGTCACCACCGGTGATGGCCGCGTGATCGGCGTCGCCGGGCTGCGTGTGTGTGATGCTTCGCTGATGCCTTCGATTCCCTGCGCCAACACCAACGTCCCGACCCTGATGATCGCCGAGCGCATGGCCGATCTGATCAAGGCCGAGGCGAAGGTGCCGGGCGGCGAGGCCGAGGTGGCAGCGCCGCTGTAGAAAGCGGCTTGCCTGTCCGTTTGGGGGCATCAAGCCCCCCAGCCGACAATCCCCTTGACCTCCAGAAATGCCTCCAGTCCCCATTCCGCGTATTCGCGACCATTGCCCGATTGCTTGTAGCCACCAAACGGCGCGCCGGAATCCCAGCCCGGATAGTTGATGTAGACGCTGCCGGCACGCATTTGCAGGGCGACATCGCGAGCACGCGCCCGGTCCGCCGATTGAACGTAGGCAGCCAGGCCAAACACGCTGTCGTTGGCCATCTCGACCGCTTGCGCTTCATCTTCGTAGGCCTGGATGACCAGCACCGGGCCGAATATTTCCTCGCGGGCGATGGTCATGTCCTGGGTGACATCGGCGAAGATAGTCGGCTGCACGTAATAACCCCGGGGCAAGTGATCGGGGCGACCCGGTCCGCCACACACCAGTTGTGCGCCCTCGTCGATACCAATGGCAATCATCCGCTGGATGCTGTCGTACTGACGCTCGCTGATCACCGGGCCCATGGTCGTGGCGGGCGCATCGGGCGTGCCGACGATGTGTTTTTGCGCGGCGCGGCGGGCAATCTCCACGGCCTGATCATGCAGGGCAGCCGGCACCAGCATGCGCGTCGGCGCGTTGCAGGATTGCCCGCTGTTGCCAAAGCAACTGTCGACACCGCTGGTCACGGCCGCTTGCAGATCGACGTCGTCGAGCAGAATGTTGGCCGATTTACCGCCCAGTTCCTGGTGCACGCGCTTGACCGTCGGTGCGGCCAGGCGCGCGATTTCCGTCCCGGCGCGGGTCGAGCCGGTGAACGAAACCATGTCCACGTGCGGATGGGCCGACAGGGCGGCGCCCACGGTCGGGCCATCGCCATTGATCAGGTTGAAAACCCCCGCCGGTACGCCGGCCTCGTGCATGACCTCGGCAAACAGCAAGGCATTGATCGGTGCGATTTCACTCGGCTTGAGCACCATGGTGCAACCGGCGGCCAGGGCCGGCGCGACCTTGCAGACGATCTGGTTGATCGGCCAGTTCCAGGGGGTGATCAACGCCACCACGCCCACGGGTTCATGGGCAATCAGCGTGGTGCCACGGGACTTCTGGAACTCGAAGGTGTCGAGGGTGCGCAGCAGTTGCTCCAGGTGACGCCTGCCGATTCCGGCTTGCCAGTGGTGGGACAAGGCTTTCGGGGCGCCGACTTCCTGAACGATGGCGTCGGCGATGTCATCGTAGTGCGCCATGAACACCTCAAGAATTCGCTGCAGCAGTTGTTTACGCTGTGCCGGCGAAGTCCGGGCGAACGCTGGAAAGGCGCGTCGGGCGGCCATGACGGCAGACTCGACATCGGTCAGGTCGCCCATGGCGATTTCGCAGAATGCCTGCTCGGTGGCGGGGTTGATCACCGGCAGCCGATCGAAGCTGTGAGGCTCCACCCAGCGGCCGTCGATGTAAAACTTCAGGTTGTTGTTCATAGCAGGGAGGGTCTCGTGAGGGGAGGAGTGCCGCGCCGAATAGCCGTGGATCGCCTTGCGCAGGCGCTCACCAGAATAGGCGGGGTATTTTGTTCGGGACAATTTACTAATAGTTGTGCCAGGCATAAACTCAGGTCATGTCCAATCTTCGCCGCAAGGTCCCCAGCTCCAGCTCCCTGTTCGTCTTCGAAGCGGCTGCCCGATGTGGCAGCTTCACCCGGGCGGCGGATGAACTGTGCGTCAGCCAGCCGGCCGTGAGCCGCATGTTGTCGCGTCTGGAAGAGCACCTTGGCGTGCAGCTTTTCGAGCGTGTTCGCGGCGGCGCGAGGCTGACCGAGAGCGGCAGCATTTTGTATCGCCGCGTGCAGGAAGGCTTCAGTACCATCGAGTCGGCAATCAGTGAAATCGAAGCCCGGGCGACGGGGATCGAGACCGTGACGCTGTCGGTGTCCACCGCGTTCACCACCCATTGGCTGATGCCGCGCATGAGCCGCTTCAGCCAGCGATTCCCCACCGTCGACATGCGCTATCAATTGATGTCCGGGCGGATCGGTGGGCCCCTGGTGGACGTCGACCTGGGCATGCGCTACCTGGAGGCCGGCAGCCTGAAAGCCACGGATACACTGGTGATTCCGGAAATTACCCTGCCGGTGTGCAACGCCCAGTACCTCGCCGATGTCGTTCAGGGCAAGGGCAAAAAACAAGTGCCGACGCTGATCAGCATGGACAATCAGGATCGTGGCTGGGCCGCCGCTTTCGAGGCACCGGGGCGCGCCGACAATGCGCTGGTGTTCTCCGATTATGCCGTGGTGGTCCAGGCCGCCTTGTTGGGCCAGGGCATGGCGCTGGGGTGGTTGAACGTGGTGTCGAACTCCTTGTGCAAGGGTGAACTGGTGCCGGCGACGGACGCCTTTCGGGTCAATTCCCGGCGTTGCTGCCTGGTGGTTCCGGCCAACCGTCCGGTACGTCCGATCGTGGAAAGCGTGCGTGACTGGATCATCGAAGAGATGCGCGAGGACATGCTCAGGATCGACGCGCTTTACCCTCATCTGGGGTTGCTCGCGACCCTGGAATCGACCCGTTGAGCACAGGTGCGGCACGTCGAGTAAAAAAACAGTAGGTTATGCCTCTGGGGTAGGGCAAAACAGAATATTTCGCGAGAAGGCGGGCAGATAATGGGCCTGTCCAGTCAGTTTCACCCTTATGACTTTTCTTGCGGAGCGCCCTATGTCTTTCAAGCAGTTCAAAGCCCTGACGTTTGACGTTGTCGGTACCCTGATCGATTTCGAAGCCGGAATTCTGGCCCATGTCCGCGAAGTCGCGGGTGAAGCGGGCAAGGCTCGCAGCGACGACGAGATTCTCAAAGCCTATCGCGAGGCCCGCGCCTCCACCGATTCGGGCTGGTGGCCGGATGACCTGGAGCGTTGCTACCACGTCATCGCTTCCAAGCTGGGGCTGCCGGAAAACGACGACTACGCCAAGGGCCTGGCGCAGGCGGTGAAGAATTTCCCGGCGTTCCCTGATTCGGTCGAAGCACTCAAGCGCCTGCGCAAGCACTTCAAACTGGTGGCCACCACCAACTCGCAGATCTGGGCCCTGAACTATATGGCCGAAACCCTCGACCAGCCGTTCGACGTACGGGTCACCGTCGACGATGTGCGTTTCGAGAAACCTGATCCGCAGTTCTTTGCCTACACCCGGGGTGTGCTGGCGACCCAGGGCATTCTGTTCGAGCATATCCTGCACGTTGCCCAGAGCCAGTATCACGACATCGGCGTGGCCATGCGCCTGGGTTATCAGACTTGCTGGATCGAGCGTCGTTTTGCCCAGAAAGGCACCGGCGGCACCCTGGAATCGGAACGCACCGAACCGCATTACCACTTCACCTCGCTGGCGCAACTGGCTGACGCGGTCGAGAAAGAGCTGGGTTGATCCCCTCGGCGCTCGGGCCCTGGCCATGAGCGCCAATCCCTATTGAGTCGAGAGGCTGGCATGACTGTTCAGAGCTTATGGGCGGCCACCGCCCAACCGGCACCTGCGCTGCAATCCCTGGAAGGCGAGCGGCAGTGCGACGTGGTGATCATCGGTGCGGGTTACACCGGCCTCTCGGCAGCCCATCACATCGCCCGCAGTGGTCGCGAGCCCCTCATCGTCGAGGCCAATACCTTGGCCTGGGGCGCCAGCGGACGTAATGGCGGCGTGGTGTCACCGAAGTTCCGGGTGGGCTTTCCCACGCTCATGTCGCGCTTTGGCCGCGACACGGCGTTGCAGATGTACCACACCGGTTATGCCGCAGTGGACAGCCTGGTGGAGATGGTCGAAACCCTTGGCCTGACCGGTGCCGAGTTGCACCTGGGCGGGCATATCGCTGCGGCGCACAACGTCCACGCGCTGGGTGCGCTGGGGTCGACTGCGGACTGGATCAAGCGTGAAACCGGCGGTACGTCATCACGCATGATCTCGGCCGAGCAGGTTCGGGAAATGACCGGCTCGACGATCTTCGCCGGCGGCCTGCTGACCCCCAAGGCCGGCGGTATCCACCCTTTGAATTACGCGCGCGGCATGGCGCGTCACCTGGTCGAGCATGGCGTGAAAATGTTCATCAACAGCCCGGCCGAGCAAGTGCGTCATGAAGGCGGCCGGGTGATCGTGCAGACGCCGCAAGGGCGGGTCAGTGCCCGGCAGGTGATCTACGCCACCAACGGTTATTCCGATCAGACCCGAGCCACCGATACCTTGCATCGACGGTTGATTCCGTTTCGCAGCGCAATCATCGCCACGCAACCCCTGCCGCCGGACATCCTCGCCGCGATCCTGCCGGGCGGGCAGGTGTGTGGCGACACCAAGCGCATGTTGCGCTGGTTTCGGGTCATCGGCGATCGCCTGATTTTCGGCGGTCGTGGCGCGTTCGGCAAAGGCGATTCACAAAGCGCGTTCGACGCGTTGCAGCGCAGCATGGGCGATGTGTTCCCGAGCCTGCGCGACCAGCCCATCGCCTATCGCTGGTCGGGCCTGGTGGCCATGACCCTGGATTACCTTCCCCATGCCGGGCAGCTCGATGAGCGCAGCTACTACGCCATCGGCTACAACGGTGGCGGCGTCGCGATGTCGACCTGGATGGGCAAGCAACTGGCCGCCATGACGGCGGGCGAGAAGGTCGAGCTCGGCTTGCTCGCGGGCGAGCATTTCAACCCCATTCCTCTGCATGCCTTCCGGGCGCCGGGCGTTCGCCTGGCGGCGGGCTGGCAGCAATTTCTAGACATCATCGGCCGATGAGCGAGCGTTAAGCGTATGCCACCGATTCTGCATTACTCCCACCCCCACACTGATCGTCAATTGCCCTGCGCCGCGTTCGCCCTGCAGGGCGATCCACTGGCGGCCGGGCGGGTCATCAACTTCCACGACCCCGTTCAGGGCTATGCCGCCGGCAGCAGTGTCAGCACCGGTGCGAACCTGCTGATTGAGGCATTCCCCTGGGTTGAACTGGGTGTGGTTGAAGCCGGAGAACTGCGTTTGCAGGGGGAGGGTTTCGACCTGCAACTGACGGCGGGGGATTGCTTCGTCGTGCCCCGTGGCGTCCGTGTGCGCTGGCAACATCACGGCCAATTGCGCCGGCTGTTCATGGCGTTTCCGGGGCTTTCAGCCTCCACGCAAATGCCCGGCCGTCCCCTCAGGATCGACCTGTCCCAGCCGCTTGCGCCCGCAAGCCCGCCGGCAGCCAGTGTGCTGTTGACCGCGACACCCAGGGCCTGGAGTGAAACCCTGTTCAGCGCCGGTCACCTGCGTATCGGGCTGTGGCAATGCGAGGCGTACGCTCGCCAGCAGGTCGAGCCCGGTTACAGCGAGCTGATGTTTATCCTCGAAGGCTCGGTGACGCTGCAGGCTGAACAGGGCGACCGCCATCATGTGCGGGCGGGAGAAACGGTGATCGTACCGAAGGGCGCCACCAACGCGTGGGTCAGCGAGGAGACCGTGCGCAAGGTGTTCTGCATCTTGTCGTGAGTTCGGCAAAGGCGCTTGAGGATTCATCCGACCTGCAGCGGTGCGGTTGGCCAACGACAGGGCCCGCCGCACCGCTGCAGGTTTTGTTTCAGACCGCCCGAACGAGGCTGCGCAACGGCACGGTGCTCTTGACCACGGGGGATTTGATCACGATGTAGCTGAAGTACTTCTCGATGCCGATGTTCTTGTCGAGGATCGATTCCATCAGTTCCTGGTAGTGCTGAATGCTGCTGCACAGGAAGCGCACCAGGTAGTCGTAGCCGCCACTGATCAAGTGGCACTCCAGCACTTCGTCGATGTTGCGGATGCTCGATTCGAACTTCACGAAGTCGGCACGCTTGTGGTCCGAGAGGGTCATTTCGGTGAACACGGTCACCGAATTGGCGAACTTGGCCAGATTGACGTGGGCCTCATAGCCGCTGATGTAGCCGGCGGCCTCCAGGCGTTTGACGCGTTGCAGGCAAGGGCTGGGCGACAGGCCAACGGCTTCGGCGAGGCTGACATTGGTCATGCGCCCGTCCTTCTGCAATTGGACCAGGATGTTGATGTCGATTCGGTCGAGCTTGGTTGCAGCGTCCATTGATCAGTCCTCGCAATATCAAATCAGGGCCGTCGTCCTCAGGCGTGCAATGCCCTTTGATGGGCATGGGCCAGGTCAGCGAGGCTGGCGTATTCACAGCGCTTGCCGTCCATTGCCTGAGGCGAATGGTTCCACGGCTGGTCATGGCCGCGACGGAGTGTGCAGACCGGAAAATCCACCCGCTGATTCCACGGGTCATCGCTTTCCGTGCTGCGCACCGGTAACAGTTGCGAACGCTCCAGCCCCAGGCGATGCAACTCGCTTTCCAGGCTGTTGTGCCAATCCTCGTCGCTGGGTTCGACAATCGCATCGAATTCGACCGGCAGGCGACGGGCCAGGGCAAGTACATCGATACCCTGGGGTGGGGCGATCAGTATCAAACGGTAGAACTTGCCCAGGTACTGAAGGGCACCGGGAGCATCTTCGAAAATGGGCCACAGGGAAGAAGAGCTACTGAATGCCACACTTTCATCCCAGCCCGGAATGATTTGCAATTGTTGCGCCACACGTTGGTAGAGCTGGCCTTGAAAAGCCGTTGCGCTGATCTGCGGCGCCTGGCTGGCAAGCTCCTGCGCCACTTGTCGGTAAGCGCTGAGCAGCTGCGCGTCGCTGGCGCTGGTTTCACTCTGCACTGCCAGCGGTCGCAGGCCTTCGAGAATGCCCCGTTCGCGGTCAACCAGCGTGCCGAAGGACAGGCCCAACGCCTTGTAATGGGTGACTCTCATGAGTTGCTCCTGAGTAGGCCATGCCGGTTCCATCATGATTCGGCCCACGGCCCGACACTGCCAGGGCAGGTCGGGCCGGGTGTTACCGTCAGCGCGTTCAGCAGGCGGCGGCCAACGCTTTTTCGAGCATCTGCAAGGCTTCTGCCACTTGCTCCGGCGTGGTCACCAGCGGCGCGAGGAACCGCACCACGTTGCGATGCACACCGCATTTGATCACCAGCAAACCGGCCTGACGGGCTTCATCGATGACCTTTTGCGCCAGTGCCGCATCCGGACTGTGAGCGGCATCGTCGGCGACCATTTCAATCGCCTGCATGAAGCCCAGGCCGCGCACGTCCCCGATCCTCGGGTAACGTTTCTGCAGGGCCAGCAACTCGTCATGCAGTTGAGTGGCCAGTGTCTCGCCCTGAGCCAGCAGATCCTGCTCTTCGAACAGGTCCAGTACGGCCAGCGCTGCGGCACAAGCGACTGCGTTGCCGCCGTACGTGCCGCCCAGGCCACCCGGGGTCGGCGCGTCCATGATCTCGGCGCGACCGACCACGCCGGACAGCGGCATGCCACCGGCCAGGCTCTTGGCGACGGTCACCAGGTCGGGCTGAATGTCGGCATGCTGGAAACCGAACATTGTGCCGGTCCGTCCAAAACCCGCCTGGATCTCATCGAGGATCAGCACGATGCCGTGCTGGGTGCAGCGGGCACGCAAGGCTTGCAGGAATTCCCTGGGCGCCGCCAGGAAGCCGCCATCGCCCTGGACCGGTTCGATGATGATCGCGGCGACCCGATCCGGCGCGACGTCGGTGGCGAACAGCTCATCCAGCTCGGCCAGCGCGTCATCGCTGCTGACACCGCGATAGGCGTTGGGGTAGGTGGCGTGATAGATCTCGGCGGGGAAGGGGCCGAAGTTCTGCTTGTAGGGCTGGCTCATGCCCGTCAGGGTCACGCCCAGCAGGGTGCGGCCGTGGAACCCGCCGCGGAAGGAAATCACCGCCGTGCGGTTGGTGTAGCCACGGGCGATCTTTACCGCGTTCTCGACGGCTTCGGCGCCGGAGGTGAACAACACGCTTTTGTAGTGGGCGTCGCCGCCGACCAGTTTGTTCAGGCGGGCGGCCACTTGAATGTAGTTTTCGTAGGCCACCACCTGGAAGCTGGCGTGGGAGATCTCGCCCACCTGGCGACGCACGGCCTCGACCACTTTCGGATGGTTATGGCCGACGTTGAGCACGCCAATGCCGCCGACGAAATCCAGATAGCGCTTGCCGTCGACATCCCACAGTTCGGCCCCCTGCGCGCGCGCCGCGACCACCGGGTGGGCGGTGGCGATGCCACGCGGTACATGCTGTTCGCGCAGGGCCAGCAGACGTTGGTTTTCAGTCAGTGCAGAATTCATCTCGATCTCCGTGAACGCCGAAGGTGGCGGGTGATGTCATCAGGATAAGGATTGCCCGGAACCACAAGCGCTGAACTTGGGGTGCCGGGCGCTGTGATCGACTGTTTTGCAGGGGTGTGACGAAATATTTCGCTGCGCCGGGCGCCGGGTATCGTTTGCCCCGGAAACGACATCGGCCCGTGGCAGAGCGGTTGGTCGGCGTGACCCTGGATTGCTGATGCCGACCAACCGTGCTGCTACGGGCCGAAGTGTTGCGGATGAATCAGACCCCGGCGCGGGGGACGACGATGGTGTCTTCCGGGTGCAGGCGCATCATCATCGGTGCGCCAATGGGCGGCAGGTTGAGGTTGCCTTCGTGATGGCTGGGTTGGCGCAGGCTGACCGTTGGCCCGCCTTCGAGGTCGACGAACACCTTCAGGCTTTCGCCCTGGAAAACGATGTCGGCCACGCGGCCACGCAGGCGGTTCCACTCCGGTCCCGAGCTGCCGTTGTCCAGCAGCAGTTTTTCCGATTGCAGGGCCAGGAACACGTCGCCGGACGTCGGCACCGGGCGCGTCGTGCGCAGGGTCGTGGCGCCCAGCGTCAAGCCGTTGTCCGAACCGCGTTGCAGCGGCACCAGGGTGCTTTCGCCAATGAAGCTGGCGACGAAATCGTCAGCCGGGTGATCGTGCAGGCGACGCGGTGTATCGACCTGCACCAACTGACCGCCGCGCATGATCGCGATACGGTCGCTCATGGTCAGGGCTTCGCGCTGGTCGTGGGTCACGTAGATCATGGTGGCGCCCAGGCGCTTGTGCAGGGCACGCAATTCAATCTGCATGATTTCACGCAGTTGCTTGTCCAGGGCCGACAGCGGTTCGTCCATCAGGATCAGCTTGGGTTCGAAGACAATGGCGCGGGCCAGGGCCACGCGCTGACGCTGACCGCCGGACAGCGCGGCGATGTTGCGGTCTTCATACCCCGACAGCTCCACGGTCGCCAGGGCGCTCTTGACCCGGTCGCGGCTTTTGCTCGCGCTTTCGCCACGGGCACGCAGTGGAAAGGCCACGTTCTCGCCGACGGTCATGTGCGGGAACAGCGCGTAGTTCTGAAACACCACGCCGATTTCACGCTTGTGCGGCGGCATCAGGGTGACGTCGCGTTCGCCAAATAAAATGCTGCCTGAGCTGACCCGGATGAAACCGCCCAGGATGCTCAGCAAGGTGGTCTTGCCCGAGCCGGACGGGCCCAGCAATGACATGAATTCCCCGGCTTCGACCTTGAGGTCCACGTTGTTCAAAGCCTTGAGGTTGCCGTAGTGCTTGCACACTTTGTTAACGCTGACCGATTCAAAACCTTCAGTGAAATTCATGAAGCGTCGTCCTCTGTGGAACCAGGGATTGCCCGATAAGCCTGCTGGTTATCTGAACACAGGCGCGGGCCTGATTCGTGCCGTTTTGGGGCGCCGGGTCAACAGGATCTGCTGTCCGGCGCGAGTGGGGAGCTACAGGCTGCTTTGCGCCGGTGACGCTCAGCCCAGGCCGCCGATGTGCCAGGCCTTCACCTCGAGAAACTCGTCCAGGCCATACTTGGAACCTTCGCGGCCGGTGCCCGATTGCTTCATACCGCCGAAGGGCGCGACTTCCATGGAAATGATCCCGGTGTTGAGGCCGACCATGCCGAACTCCAGGCGCTCACCGACGCGCCAGGCGCGGCGCATGTCCTGGGTGAAGTAATACGCGCCAAGGCCGTAGGGCGTGGCATTGGCCAGGGTCAGGGCTTCGGCCTCATCCTTGAAGCGGAACAGCGGGGCGACCGGGCCGAAGGTTTCTTCCGTGGCCAGCAGCATGTCGGCGTTGGCATCGCGCAGAACCGTGGGCTGCACATACAGCCCCTCGCCTTGAGGTGCACCGCCGATGGCGATGCTCGCGCCTTTCTCCAGGGCGTCGTTGATGTGTCGCGCCACTTTGTCCACGGCGGCGGCGTTGATCAGTGGCCCGATGGTGACGCCGCTTTGCAGGCCGTCGCCGACTTTCAACTCGGCCACGGCGGCGCTCAGGCGTTCGGCGAAACGGTCGTAAATGCCGTCCTGCACCAGGATGCGGTTGGCGCAAACGCAGGTCTGGCCGGCGTTACGGAATTTGCTCTGCATGACGCCGGCGATGGCCAGGTCAAGGTCGGCGTCGTCGAAGACAATGAACGGCGCGTTGCCGCCCAGTTCCAGGCTCAGGCGCTTGATAGTGGCGGCGCACTGGCTCATCAGCAACTGGCCGATCCGGGTGGAACCGGTGAACGACAGTTTGCGCACATCGGGGTGGGCGGTCATTTCGCCACCGACCCCGGCGGGCAGGCCGGTCAGGACGTTGAACACGCCGGCCGGGATGCCCGCGCGTTCAGCCAGTACCGCCAGCGCCAGGGCCGACAGCGGGGTCATCTCCGAGGGCTTGACCAATACCGTGCAACCGGCCGCCAGGGCGGGTGCGCACTTGCGGGTGATCATCGCATTGGGGAAGTTCCAGGGGGTGATGGCCGCGACCACGCCGATGGGTTGCTTGAGCACCAGAATGCGCCGGTCGGCGGCTGGCGAAGGGATCGTGTCGCCATAGATGCGCCGGGCTTCCTCGGCGAACCACTTGACGAAACTGGCGCCGTAGGCGATTTCGCCGCGGGACTCGGTCAGCGGTTTGCCTTGCTCGCTGGTCATGATCAGCGCCAGGTCTTCCTGGTTCTCCATGATCAGGTTGAACCACACCTCCAGGTAGCGCGCGCGTTCGGCGGCAGGCACTTCGCGCCAGGTGCCGAAGCGCGCCTGCGCCGCTTCGATCGCGCGGCGGGTTTCCGCGGCCTGCAAGGCCGGGACTCGGGCAATCACGCTGCCATCGGCGGGGTTGGTCACGTCGATCGTCGCGCCGTCATCGGCCTCGATCCAGGCGCCGTTGACGTAGGCGCGTTCGACAAGCAGGGAAGGGTCACGCAGTTGGTTTTTCAACATGATCAGGGCCTTGAGGGTGCGAACGATGGGTCCATTGTAAAAAGCCCCGTCCAGTGGCCGATGCCGAGATGGGCCTGCGCACGGGTGATAGATGCTGAAATCAGGCGCATGACGGCAGGCTGTGCTGGCGCTGGAAATGACCGGGTGGCGTGTGATCGACAGGGACGGGACGATGCCCCGGAAACGCCTTTGCCCGCGAGTGCGGTACAGCCCGGACATTGAGGCTGTCCGGCGTACCGCCCAGGCGGGCAAAGGCGTTTTTGCGGAAGGTTTACTGCTTGTTGCGACCGGCGATCACCACCAGGATCAGGGAGGCCAGGATCAGGATCGAGCTGATCGCGGCAATGGTCGGGTCGATCTCGTCACGCAGGGCCGTGAACATGCGTTTGGTCAGGGTCTGGTTGTCGCCGCCGGAGATGAACAGCGCCACCACGGTTTCATCCAGCGAGGTGATGAAGGCGAACAGCGTGGCCGACACCACGCTCGGCTTGATCTGCGGCAGTGTCACGGCCATGAACGCGCGGAAGCGGTTCATGCCCAGGCTGCGCGCCACCATTTCCTGCGACATGTCGAAGTTACGCAAGCCGGCCAGCAGCGCGATGATCACGTAGGGCAGCGCGAGCATGATGTGCGCCAGCACCAGCCCGGTCAGCGTGCTGATCAGACCGACCCGGGCATACACGAAGAACACGCCGGCGGCGATCAGGATGATCGGCACCATCATCGGCAGCAGCAGAATGATCTGCAGCGTGCGCACCACCTTCAGGCTCGAGTTGTTGATGGCGTAGGCGGCGGCCATGCCGATCGGCAGGCTGATCGCCATGGTGAAGAACGCCGTGATCAGGCTGACCCGTGCCGCCGACATCCACTCCACGCTGTTGAAGAACGCTTCGTACCAATGGAAGGACCATTGCTTGGGCGGGAATTGCAGGAAGCGGGCTTCGGAAAACGACATGGGCACCACGATCAGCACCGGGATGATCAGGTACAGCAGAATCACCGCCACCACCACGGTGAACAGCACGTGGGACAGGCGAAGGTGACGCAGGTTGGCAAGCAGGTTCATTTAGCGCGCTCCCAGAATGCGTTCGATGGGAATGAAACGGTTGATGCCCCAGAAAATCAGGAACACCACGAACAGCAGCACCAGGCCGACCGCGCTGGCCGCGCCCCAGGCGTGATACAGCTCGACGTTGCGTTGCACCAGCATCGACACCAGGATCGTGCGACCGCCCCCGAGCAGTTCAGGGGTGATGAAGAAGCCCAGGCAGATCACGAAGACCAGGATCGAACCGGCCATGATTCCCGGTGCTGCCATCGGCAGGAACACGCGGCGGAAGGTGTAGAAAGGTTTTGCGCCCAGGCTTTCCGAGGCTTGCATGAGGTCCTGGGGGATTTTCTTCATCACCGAATACAGCGGCAGGACCATGAAGGGCAGCATCACGTGCAGGGTGCCGATCACCGTGCCGGTGGTGTTGTGCATCAGCGTCAGGGGCTGGTCGATGATGCCCAGATCCATCAGCGTCTGGTTGACCAGCCCGCGGCGTTGCAGCAACACCAGCCAGGCATAGGCCCGCACCAGCACGCTGGTCCAGAACGGCAGGATCACGCAGATCAGGATCAAGTTGGCCCAGAAACCTTGCAGGCGCGAGGCGGCGTAGGCGATGGGGAAACCCATCAGGATCGACAGGACGGTCACCATGAAGCTGATCTTGAAGGTCAGGGCGAAGGTGTCCCAGTAGATGGTCTCCTGGAATATCCGGATGTAGTTGGCCAGGGAAAACCCTTCCTCGGTCTGGACCGACTGCAAGGCCAGCCAGCACAGCGGCAGGATCAACAGCACCACCACCATCACCAGGGCGGGGGTGAGCAGCAACAGCATCGAGGTGTGTTCCTTGCGTTCCTCTCGGGCCAGGGCGTGTTCGCTGGTCAACGGCGGTTGCTGCTGGTCGCTGGAGTCAGGCATGGATTTGGCGAGATAGGCGTTTGACATAGAGACCTCTCGTCATTGAAGGGCGCTGGAGGAAACCCAGCGCTGGCGCACAGTGCTGGCGGTGGCAATCGTCCTCGCGGACGGCGAGGTGCGGTGCTCGGAAACTGTCATGTAAGGAACTCCCAATGGTGGGCAGGTACTCAAGGCGAGCGCGAGTGGTCTGCACAGGTCACTCTGCGGGACCCTCAGGCCTAATGTACCGGGATGCCAACGAACGAAGCGGGTGGAATTGGCCGGTGCCGAAGTGCTTTATGTCGAAATCGGGGAGGCAGACGGCATGTCCTGCGCCGAGGCGTCTGGCCCGCGGCGCAGCGCAAAGCGGCCGTTACTTTTTCTGGACGAAGGCCAGCCAGCGTTCCTCTGCCTTGACCCCGGCATCCGAAGCCCACCACTGCGCCGAGAGCAGGGCCTGGCGGGAGATGTTCTCGGGAGAGGACGGCAGCTTGGCCTCGCGCTCGGCCGGGATCACTCCGGTCTTGAACGCCTCGGGATTCAGCGGGCCGTAGTCGATGATCATTGGCAGTGCCGCCTGGAGTTTGGCATCGATGGCTTCGTTGACGAACTTCATCGCCGCCACCTTGTGCGGGGAACCCTTGAGGACGCACAGCGAGTTGGTTTCCAGCACGCCCTGGTTGTAATCGAACGCCACCGGGGCGCCAGCGGCCTGCACGGCGGTGATCCGCCCGTTCCAGGCCTGGATCATGTCCACTTCGCCGTCGCTGATCAGCTGCGCCGACTGTCCGCCGGAGGTCCACCAGGTGGTGATGTCGGGCTTGATCTGTTCGAGCTTCTTGAAGGCGCGATCAACGTCCAGCGGGTAAAGCTTGTCCACCGGCACACCGTCCGCCAGCAAGGCGATTTCCAGGGTCGGGCGCGGCAAGTTGCGCAGGGAGCGTTGGCCCGGATACTTCTTGGTGTCCCAGAAGTCGGCCCAGGTTTTGGGGACGTTGTCGCCCTTGAAGGCGTCCGTGCGATACGCCAGCACCGTGGAGTAACTGATGTAGCCGACGCTGTATTCGTCCTTGAGGCTGTCCGGGATCTGCGCGGCGTTGGGAATCAGCGACAGGTCGAGTTTCTCGAACAGGCCTTCGGCCTCGCCGCGGATGCAGTCGCCGGTGGGCAGGTCGACCACGTCCCAGGTGACCTTGCCGCTCTCGACCTGGGTCTTGATGATCGGGTAGGCCTTCGGTGAACTGTCCTGCTTGAGCGTCAGGCCGAGTTTTTTCGCGGCCGGCTCGAGAATCGCCTTGCTCTGGGCTTCCTGGTAGGCACCGCCCTGGGAAACGAATGTGATGTCCTCGGCCATGGCCTGGGTGGCGCCACCGATGAACAGGGCCAGGCTCGCGAGTTGGAAAGCTGTGGTGCGCAATGTGCTCATGGAAAGACTCCGAATGGTTGGCAGATTTCTGAGGCGAGCTGTAGGTTTTGTTGTCGGTCGCTCTGCGGGACCATGGAGGTCTAATGTACCGGCTTGTCCATGAACGAAGCGGCTACAAATGCGCGGATGAAAAGCTGTTTATTGCGAAAATGGGAACAGTCACGGTATTTCGTGCGTCGAGCGCGGGGGGAAAGCCCACGGACGGCGTCCGTGGGCATGCAACAGGGGTTTGCGAGGATTGACGGGTCAGGAACGCGCCAGCCCGGTCTCGAGCGAGCCGCTGTCGCGGTCGCGCTTGAGGCCCAGTGGCAGCAGAAACAACGGCAGCAGATTGGCAACGATCAAGGCCGCGAAGAACGGCAGGCGCGAGGGCAGGGTGAACAGCGGGTAGAGCAGCACCGGGCCAAGGAACATCGACAGGTAAAGCGCCTGTTCAGCAATGCCGCCGGCCCCCATCACATCGCCGTTGCGGGTCATTTTCGGGATGCTGGTAAACACCCAGGCCACCACGAAACTGGTGAAGAAGCCCTGGACCACTTTCGCCCCGATCGCCCATTCGGCGCTCACGCCGGGAATGAACACCAGGATTTCCAGGGTCACCCCGATGAAGGCGCTGGCGATCACGGCCAACGGGCCGATCAGCCGCAGGTTGAGAATGAACCCGGCGAACAGGCCGGCCACGACGCTGGAGAGAATCCCCACCGTGGAAATCACCCCGATCGTCGCGGGTGCCACGTTCAGCACGTTGATCAGGTAGGTCGGGGTTATGGTGATCAGCCCCAGTGCCACGGTCAGCGGCGCGCCGACCGCGAGCGCCAGGCGCAGCACCGAAGGGTCGGCATAGATCCTGAACACCTGGGACAACGGTTTGCGTTCCACACGGTTGGCGAGGTTGATCGACGGTAGCAGCGGGGTGGCCAGCAACAGCAGCAACAGCACGACCGCATGGCCACTGAACGCGATACGCCATTCTTCATGGGCGCCGCCTATGTAGGGCGAGACGGCGAAAATCGCAATGGCACCGCCCAGTGGCGAAGCCACCGACCAGAACGCCAGGGCGCTGGTGCGTCGTTTGCCCGCAGTGGTGTGGATCAACAGGGCCAGTGCCGCCAGCACCACGCTGATGTAACCGGCGCCTTCGACGACACGAAGCGCCAGCAACACAGAGAAGTTGTCGCTGCGGCTGGCGGCGAAGCTCGACAGCGCCGCGACCAACAACCCCGAAATGATTGCGTGACGTTCGCCCACGCGCGCCACGCCCCAGTTGACGATAGGCGAAGCCAGGGCGGCGACGATGGCCACCGCCGAGACCACCCAGCTGGCGTGAGAGGGGCTGACTGAATAGGCCTTGGCGATGTCGGCGATCAGCAGGATGGTTTTGCCATGGCACGCCGCAATGATCACGGCGAACGCGAGGGTGAGGATAATCGAGGGCCAGCTACCGGCACGCATGGGGAAATCCTTGATGTTCGGGATAGGTGCCCGGCTCAGCGCCGGGCAATGTTGATCACTTGCAGGTCGCTGAAGGCGTCATAGCCGCGCAGCCCGCCTTCGTAGCCCAGGCCGCTCCATTTGTAGCCGCCCTTCGGTGCGCCGGGGTGCACGTCCAGATGCTGGTTGACCCAGGCCAGGCCGGCGTCGAGGCGCCGGGCGATTGCTTCGCCCTGGGCAACGTCCCGGGTCCAGACCGACGCGCCGAGGCCAAAGGGACTGGCGTTGGCCTGGCGGATGGCATCCTCGACGTCGTCGAAGGCAATCACCGGCAGCACCGGGCCAAACTGTTCTTCGTCGACCAGCGCGATACCGGCGCCGATGCCACTGACGATGGTTGGCGCGAAGAAGTAGCCAGGACCGTCGGGCTGTGTGCCGCCGGTATGGACCACGGCACCGTGGGTGCGTGCGTCAGCCACCAGGGCCTTGACCCGCTCCAGTTGCTGGCGATTGGTCAGCGGCCCCAATTCGGTGTCGGGGTCCAGGCCGCTGCCCAGGCGGGTTCTTTCGGCGCGCGCCACCAAAGCGGCAATCAGCGGTTCGAACAGGCTCTTATGCACGTACAGCCGCTTGATGGCGAAGCACACCTGGCCACTGTTCCAGAACGCGCCCCAGAACAGCGACTCGGCGATGGCGGGGATGTCGGCGTCCGCCAGCACCAGTGCCGCGTCATTTCCACCCAGCTCGAGGGTCAGGCGCTTCAGGTCGGCGGACGCTCCGGCGTACAGGTGCTTGCCGGTGGACACGCTGCCGGTGAAGGTGATGTGGCGCACCTGCGGATGCCGGCTCAAGCGCTCACCGATCGCGCCGTCACCGGCGACAATGTTCAATACCCCGGCCGGGAACACGTCCTTCAACAAATACCCCAGCAGCACGGTGGACAGCGGAGTGTGCTCCGACGGCTTGGCCACCAGGGTGTTGCCAGCGTGCAGCGCCGGAGCCAGTTTGAGTACCAGCAGGATGATCGGCACGTTCCACGGGGTGATGGCCGCCACGACGCCCAGGGGGCGACGCTCGAGGCGCACAAGGCGTTGATCATCGTCGCGCAGGACGTCGGCCGGTGGTGCTTCAAAGCCGGCGTAGTGATCGAACGTGGCCGCTGCGCCCGCCACTTCACCCAGGGTGAAGCGCAAGGGCCGGCCTTGCTCGAGGCTGATCAACTCGGCGATCTGCTGCGTGTTTTCCCGCAGCACGGCCGCCGCCAGGCCCAGCGCCTGGCGCCGCGCCTGCGGGTCGGCCGCCCAGTCGGCGAACGCACGTTGCGCCGCTTCGACTGCGGCATCGACCTGGGCTTCGCTGGCACGCGGGGCGTGGCCGACGACCTGCTCGGTGGCGGGGTCGAGCACTTCATCCAGGTGCTCGGTGGTGTGCAATTGTCCATCGATCAACAAGGCATAGTGGGTCATGGTGAAGGTCCTCAGGCGTTGGCCAGAATGGCGTCGGCGATTTTCTCGGCGATCATCAGGGTCGGCAGGTTGGTGTTCGCGGTGGGAATGCTCGGCATCACCGACGCATCGGCCACGCGCAAGCCCTGTACGCCATACACCCGACCGGCGTGATCGACCACGGCCAGCGGGTCATCGGCTCGACCGATACGGCAGGTGCCGCTGGCATGCCAGACACCGCCGACATGGGTGCGCAGGTAGCGCTCCAGTGCCGCGTCGTTGGCCAGGAGATCGGACAGCAGTGGCCCATCGGTCGAGGCCTGGGCGAAACGGCTCAAGCGTGGCGGACCGCTGAAGGCGGCCACCGCCGGGTCCGCGAACACGCGGGCAAGCACCTGCAAGCCTTCGCGCAATCGATCCAGGTCGCGCCGGTCCGACAGCAGATTGAACTCCACCGTCGGGTAGTCCGTCGGGTCGACGCTGCGCAACCGCAGGTGGCCCGTGGAGCTCGGTTTGTTCACCCAAAGCACCGCACTCGCGGTGCCGAGCTCGGCATTGGACGCGATGCCCAGGTACAAATCCGCCGGCACCTTGGGGTCGATTCCGGACGACACACGTGCGGCGAGCAAGTGGGCGGCACCGGGTTCGTCGCTCGGTGCGAGCGGATCGTGCAGGGGGGCGGTGAGCCCGATCGAGCTGTGGTCCCACAGGTTGCGCCCGACCCCCGAACGGTCGGCGACGACTTCGATACCCAAGTCGCGCAACTGGTCCGCGGGGCCAATCCCGGCACGCAACAGAAAGGCGGGGGATTGCAGCGCCCCGGCGGTGAGGATGACCTCGTTGCTCGTGACCTCCAGCCGCTTGCCGTCGCGCAGCACTTGCACCCCGGTCACCCGGTTGCCGCTCAGGAGCAATCGGCCCGCCGGGGTGTCGGTCCACAGGGTCAGGTTGCCGCGGGCACGCACATCGCTGCTCAGGTAGGCACGAGCGCTCGACACCCGCTGATCATGTTCGATGGCCACGGTTGGGGCGAAGTAACCGTCCTCGAAGCGTCCGTTCTGATCGACGATGTTGTTCAGACCCAGGGTCTGCAGGGCTTGCGCGGAGGCGCGGGTGAAGCGACCCCAGCGTCGCGAGTCGACCCGGGCAATCGGCAGCGGCCCCTCGTGACCGTGTTGCTGCGGATCGCTCAGGCCGAAGTCGAGGTCGCGCTCCAGCTTGCGGAAATACGGCAGCACGCCTTGCCAATTCCAGCCCTCGGCGCCTTGCTCCGCCCATTCGTCGTAGTCGCGAGGCAAGCCGCGGTTGGCGACCATCATGTTGACGCTCGAGCCGCCGCCGAGAATGCGCCCCTGTTCATACACCTGGGCATCGCGCGGGATGTCCGGGTGTTCGCTGGCGCGCAGGATGGTCAGGTCCGGCCAGAAGAAGCGCTCGCCTGCCAGGCGCGGACGCCAGGGTTGCAGGCCGTCGAGAATCTCCGCCGGGGTGTTGCTGTCGGGGGTGTCGGCACCCGCCTCGATCAACAGCACGCGCTGGTCGGCGCGGGCAGACAGCCGGTTGGCAATGACACTGCCGGCGCTGCCGCCACCGACGATGATGTAGTCGTAGTGTTCGGTACTCATGCCTGCTCCTCGGGACGGTCAGACCGTCCCTTCATAATCGAAAGGCCGGTTCAGAAACCGACTGTCAAAGAGGCCACCAGCGAGCGTGGCTGCCCTTTGTAGTACTGCGGCGCACCGAAGAAGTTGGGGTTGGTCGGGTCGGCGTTGATGGTTCCGGACTTCACCCCGGAGAGGTACTGTTTGTCGAAAATGTTGTTGGCGTTAAGGCTGACGGTGGTTTCCTTGAGCCCGCTGACCAGGTCCTTGAAGCGATAGCCCAGGTTAAGGTCGAAGACCGTGTAGCCGCCGATTTTCTGGGTGTTGGCCAGGTCACCGTAGTAGCTGCCGGTGTAGCGTCCGAGGAAGTTGGCGTAGAACGCCTCGTTGTCATAGCCGACGCCGGCGCTGACCAGGCGATGGGGCGCGTCGTAGAGTTGATTGCCCTGGGTGTCGACGGTCAGGCCGCCGGCGCTGTAGTCCGAATCCTGGGTAGAACTGAGCCAGGTGAAGGATCCGAAGTAGTTGAAGTTGGCTGGCAACTTGCCGTTCACCGCCAGCTCCAGGCCTTTGGTGGTGACGTTGCCGGCGTTGAAGTACTCGGTCACGCCGGTCACCGGTGAATAGGCGGCCTGGCGGTCCTTGAACTTGTCGTAGAACACTGCGGCACTGACCAGCGTCTTGTCAGTGCTGTAGCGCCAGCCGATTTCCTGGTTCCAGGTCAGCTCGGGTTTCTGTTTGTCGCCGCCGTTGATTCGGCCGTACACCGACGCGATGGCGGGTACGCGCATGTTCGAGGTGGTGTTGTAGTAGAGCTGGTTCTGCTGGTCGAGCTGGTAGCTCAGGCTCAGGCTGGGCAGGAAACGATTGTAGTCTTCGCTGTTGTCGTAACCGGTGAGGCGGTCTGCACCCTTGAGTTCGGTGTGCTGCCAGGCCAGGCCGGTGGTCAGGGCGAGGGCGCTGTTGATGTTCCAGGTGTCCTGGACCCAAAGCTTTTGCGTGGTGATCTGGTTCGCCTGGTTGGTGTTGTAGGCGACATTGCCACGACTGTCGCGGATCGAGTCGCTGCCATCGATGCTCGCCGGTTTGCCGTTGCTCTTGATCGGGGTGAACACGAACTGGTTGCGCGCGTGGGTGTAGTCGGTCCAAAGCCCCAGTTGCAGTACATTGTTGTCGGCCAGGGTCAAGTCCAGGCTGTTGCTCGAACCGACGCGGTATTGGGTCGGGAACAGTTGCAGCGACGCCGGCACCACCGGGTCCAGGGCATCGCCGTCATGGTTGACGTCGGTACCCAGCGTGCGTTCGTTGACCGCCGCCGTGGCGATGGAGGCGGTGCCGTCGGTGACGCGCACGTAATATGGGTTGATCTTCAGCTGGGCGCTGTCGTTCAGGTTGAACACGCCGTTGAGGCCATAGGTCTGGATCTTGAAGTCGGCCCGGGAGTTGGCCGCGCTGCTTCCAGGCACGGTGATGTCGGCCACGCCGTTGGTGCCGCCCTCGGTGGGGTAGACGTTGCGCGGGTAGCCGTGGTCGTAATCGTTGGCCCGGTATTGCGCCAGGGTCGGCGACAGGTAGCTGTTGGTGCGCATCAGGAAACTGGAAAACAACGCGTTGATCTGGTTGCCGTCCCCCCATTTGTACTGCAGGTTGCCCTCGTAGCGATTGGACGACAGCTCCCCGTCGGAGTCGTCCCACAGATCGCCAGTGGTGCGCGATGCCGACAGCCACGCCGAAAAGCCCTCGTACTCGCCGGTATTGACCCGCACGAATGAGCGATACAGGTTGTTGCTGCCGATGTTCTGCTTGTACAGCACCCCGCTTTCCTTGGTCGGGGCGACTGATTTGATCTCGACGCTGCCGCCGCTGGCTGTCAGGGTCGGTGCGTTGATCGATGCGGAGCCGTACAGCACCGACACCGACTCATAGTTTTCCGGGTCGCCCAGGAAGTCCGCGTGGGGTGTCAGGAACTGCGGGTCGTTCAGCGGAATGCCATCGCGGGTGAAGCCCAGCTGATCCTGGGAGAACCCGCGAATGTTCAGCGAGCCTTCGGTGATGCCACTGGAATCGCCGCCGCTCGAGTGCACCCCCGGCAGGTATTTCAGCGCGCCCGTGACGGCGCTGTCCAGGCCGACGAACTTGTCCAGTTGGCCCTTGCTCAAGGTGGCCCTGGATTGCGGCGCCTTCTCTTTTTTCGCGTCGCCGACAAAGGTCTCGGCGGTTTCGCTCTGCCCCTGCACGACCACGGTGTCGAGTACCGAATCCTTGGTTTGCGCAGTGGCGTAAGCCGATATCAGTAACGTGCCTGACACCGAAATGGCCAGGCTGGTGAGTTTGAATCCACTCAGATATTGCATGCGTCTAGTTCCCCGGTTTTTAAGCATTGGGGACAGCGTTGCAAGCGATATGCCATCAATTTAAATCTACAATTATCAATAAGTTATGTGTTTTTTTGGGGCGATTGTTGCTGGGAGCACAGCACGTGTGCGGGGAGGGTGCTGCTGGAGCAGCAAGCAAAAAACGGCGACTTCACGCCATTGACCATCGCGAGCAGGCTCGCTACTACAAGGGCGAATCATCGGTCAGGATCCCAAAAAAAAGGGCCGTCTCTTTGCAGAAGACGGCCCAAAAAACCACAGGAGCCTTATCGTGCGGTAATCACTGACAGCTTGGTGATGCCGGCGCGTTCGATCGATGCCATCGCTCGCGCCACTTCGCCATAGTTCACCCCGTCATCCGCCTGCAGTTGCACGCGCACGTCGGGGTCCTTGGCCTTGGCTGCCGTCAGGTTGAACTCCAGCAAGTCCGGCTGGATCTCGTCCTTGTTGATGAACAGCTTGCCGGCAGCATCGATGCTCACCACCAACGGGTCCTTTTGCTCGACCGGCGCCACGGCTTCGGTCTTGGGCAGGTTGATCGGGATGGCGTTGGTCAGCAGAGGGGCGGTGACGATGAACACCACCAGCAGCACCAGCATCACGTCCACCAGCGGGGTCACGTTGATCTCGCTCAGCACCTCGTCGCTGTCTTGCGTGGAGAAGGCCATCTCAGGACGCCTCCTGCACTTTGTGCGCGGTGCCCGGGACCGCGACCTTGCGCGTGCCCGGGTTCACCAGCACACGGAATGCGCTCTTCTGTGCCAGGCTGTAGAAGTCATGGGCGAAGTCGTCGAGGTCGGCGGCGGTGAGTTTCAGGCGACGCAGGAAGTAGTTGTAGACCAGCACCGCCGGCACGGCGACGGCAATCCCCACGCCGGTCGCGACCAGCGCGGCACCGATGGGGCCGGCGACGGTTTCCAGGCTGGCGGAACCGGCCGCGCTGATGCCTTTCAGGGCCTCCATGATGCCCCACACGGTGCCGAACAAACCAATGAACGGCGAGGTGCTGCCAATACTGGCCACCACGGCCAGGCCGGTTTCCAGTGAGCGGCGTTCCCGGACGATCTGCTGGCGCAGGGCGCGCTCAAGGCGGTCCTGGTGATTGATCGCCTGGCTCAGGTCGGCTGCAGGCGCTGTTTCACCGACCTGGATCGCGGCATAGCCGGCCTGTGCCACGCGAGCGGCGGCACCGGGTTGGGTGTCGGCCAATGCCGCGGCCGAATCCAGGCTCGGCGCGGCCCAGAACTGTTTGTGAAACCGGCGATCCTGGGCTTTCAGGCGGCCGAATTGCACGCCCTTGAGCAGGGCCAGGCCCCAGGTGGCGACGGAAAAAACCACCAGCAGCCAGATGACCGCGCTTTCGATGGATTCAAGTGGAGATGCCAGTAACGTCATGATGTTTTCCCTCGGCGTGGGGCGCGATGTGTCCGCCCCCTTCAGTCATTAATTGATTTTGAAATCGATGGGCACGCTGACCCAGCCGACCTGGGCGACATCGCCCTGTTTGGCCGGTACGAAACTCCAGCGTTTCACGGCGTTCAACGCCGCGTCGTCGAGCTGCTGGCGACCACTGCTTTTCTGGATCTGGATCTCACCCGGTTTGCCGCTTGGCAGGACCTGTACCCGCAACAGCACCGTGCCTTCCCAGCCGCGACGCTGGGCCAGTGACGGGTATTCCGGCGCGGGGTTCTTGAGGTACGCCGCATTGGCCGAAGCCGGCGTCACCGGCGCGGGTGCCGGTGGGGCGGGCGGTGCGGCGACCGGCGCTGGCGGTTGCGGCGGCGCGGGCGGTTGCTCGACCGCTTTCGGCGCGGGCTTGGGCACCGGCTTGACCACGGGTTTGGGCTTGGGGATCGGCTTGGGCGCCGGTTTCGCGGCCAGTTCGTCAACCACGGGCGGCGGCGGTTCGACCACCGGTGGTGGAGGCGGCGGTGGCGGTGGCGGCGGGGGTTCGACAACGGGTGGCGCCGGTTGCGAAAACTCGATGGTCATCGGCGGAATTTGCGGCGGCACCACCGGCAATACCGTGGTCGGTTGCTGAATGATCCAGAAGATCACCGCGCCGTGTGCGAGCAACGCTAGCACACCGAGCAGGACGCCTTCGCGGCGGCTTAACACGCCTTTGGGCGCGCGCTGCAAGCGCAGCTGCGCCAACGGCACCCGAGGTGCCCGGCCGAGGTCGACCAACTCGCCGACCGGTGCCTGACGCCATAGCGTCTCCGGCACAGCGGCAGTGGTTTGGACTTTGCCCATTACTGACTCCAGTTATGAAAAAGGCTGTTGAGAGCAAAAGAGCAATTACTGTGCCCAACCTTTCCAAACGGGGCCTGGTGGCTGTCGACGTTGGAGGAAGAGGCCTCGGTGGTGTTCATTACTCGAGGGGGGGCTGCCATTCACGCAGCAGCGTTGCTGTCCGACTGCTGCTGTAGCAGCAGGCGTGTTCAGTGTTTGGCGGCTTCCAGGCTGGCGCTGCGTGGCGATTGTGCGAGGACACCGATTTTCTCCAGGCGCGCACGGACAATGTTGCGGCTGATGCCCAGGATTCTGCCAGTCTGCAATTGATTGCCATGGCAAAACCGGTAGGCCTCGCGAAACACCGTTTCCTCGATGTGTTCGTAGAGGTTGGGCAGGTTCTGTTCGAACAGTTTTGCCAACGCGTCTTCCAGACTTGCAGGTGACTGGCCGGCAGCGACAGCCGACGGCGAACCGTTCGGGCGGGCGCCGTGATTGCGCATGTCCACCAGGTGCAGGTCTTCCGGTTGCACGCGTTTGTTCAGGCACACCAGCAACGCGTGGTGAATGGAGTTTTCCAGTTCGCGGATGTTGCCCGGCCAACTGTGCTCAAGCAGCTTGCGTTCGCATTCCGGGCTCAATGTGGCGCGGTTGTAGCCCAGCCGCTGGCAATGTTCTTCAAGGAAAAACTCCGCCAGGGGCAGGATGTCGCCCGGCCGCTCGCGCAACGCCGGCAAGCGAATCGTCGCGACGTGCAGGCGATAGAACAGGTCCTCGCGGAAGTTGCCGGCCACCACCGCGTCGGCCAGGTTGACGTTGGTGGCGGACACCAGGCGCACATTGATCGGGATCGGAGTGCGTGAACCCAGGCGCACCACTTCACGTTCCTGCAGCACCCGCAGCAGCTTGACTTGCATGTTCAGCGGCAAGTCGCCGATCTCATCGAGAAACAGCGTGCCGCCCTTGGCGGCTTCGAACCACCCGGCCTTGCTAGTGGTGGCGCCGGTGAAGGCGCCTTTCTCGTGACCGAACAATTCGCTTTCCACCAGCGTCTCGGCAAACGCGCCGCAGTTGACCGCGACAAAGGGCTCGTTACGCCGGTGGCTGAGATTGTGAATGTGTCGCGCGACCAGTTCCTTGCCGGTACCGGTCTCGCCCATGATCAGCGCGTTGGCGTCGCTGGGTGCGAGACGCTCGATGCGATTGAGCAGTTCCAGCGAGCGTGGATCCTTGAACACCAGTACGGTGGCCCGGACCGATTTGGTCAGCTCGCGAGCATGGGGATGGGTAATCAGTGCCATGGTGCTATTCCTGTAGCTAAGACCGCCAAAACATCATGCACGATATTCATATAGATAAAAAAATTCTTAATTAGCATTTAGTTATGCGTAACAGGAATATATGTTTCATCGGTTGAAGAGGGTGTGAAACGCCAGGATGCAGGGGGCCGTAACGGCTCTGGCCCGCTCTCGAAACCCCCGCCAGCACGTACCGTCGGAGGGCTGAAATCGCGTGGAAATGAACACCTACACAGGCGCAACCTCGACGTGATCACTGCCGACCAGTTCCGTCAGCAACTCGTCCTTGAGCTTCTGCAAGCGCGGTGAATGGCGCTCGCGAGGGTGGGGCAGATCGACGTGGATTTCGTGCTTGATGCGCCCCGGACGCGCGTCCATGACGATCACCCGATCGCCCAGGTACAACGCTTCCTCGACATCGTGGGTGACCATGATCATGGTGCTGCGTTGCTGCACCCACAGGCGTTGCAGTTCGCGTTGCAGGTGGACGCGGGTCAGCGCGTCGAGGGCGCCAAACGGTTCGTCGAGCAGGAGGATTTTCGGTTGGTTGATCAGCGCGCGGGCAATCGCTGCGCGCTGTGCCATGCCACCGGACAACTGATGCGGATAGGCGTGTTCAAACCCTTGCAAGTTGACCAGTTGAATGTGTTCCGCCACCAGGCGCGCTTTTGCCTTTTTCGTCAGGGGGTGGTTTTTCAGCGCCAGCGCGATGTTTTGCTCGACGGTTTTCCACGGGAACAGGCGGTGGTCCTGGAACACGATGCCGCGCTCCAGGCTGGTGGAGTCGATCCGTTCGCCGTCCAGCAGGATGTCGCCGCTGTACTCGGCTTCAAGGCCGACGATCAGGCGCAGCAGGGAAGATTTCCCGCAGCCGCTGGCACCGACGATGCTGACGAATTCGCCGGGCTTGACCGACAGGTTGATGTCCTGCAAGACCGTCAACGGCTTGCCTTCGATGGCGTACTGTTTACCCAGGCCGCGTATGTCCAGGGAACCGGGCGAGTGTGTGGTCTGATCCAGCCAGAGTTGCTTGAGTGATGCGTTCATGATTGATCCAGCCTTCAACGAGTGTCGCGCCAGCGCAGCAGGTGCTGGCTCAGGCGCGAGAACAATTGGTTCATGGCGTAGCCGAGCAGGCCGATGCAGAGCACGCCGATGACCACGACTTCCATGCGTGAGCCAGCCTCGGCATTCATCATCAGGTTGCCCAGACCCGCGCCCGTCGATAGAAACAGCTCGACACCGACGGAGCTCACCCAGGCGAATGCCAGGGCATGCAGCACGCCGTTGGCGATGGAGGGCAGGGCGCTCGGCAGCAGCACTTGGGTCAGTTGCTGGAGTGGGCCTAATTCGAACACCCGGCCGACTTCGCGGTAGCGCGGCTCGATGTGACTGAAGCCCTCGAAGGTGTTGAGCGTCATCGGGTAGAACGCGGCGAGGCTGACGATCAGTATCTTTGCCCCCTCGCCACTGCCGAACCACAGGGCGATCAACGGGATCAGCCCCAGGATCGGCACCTGGCGCATGATGTGGTAAAGCGGGCCGATGACCCGCTCGACGACGGTCGAAAGCGCCATGGCTGCGCCGACGCCTATGCCCAGCGTGACCCCCAGCAGCAAGCCGATGCAGGTGCGTTGCAGGCTGGCCAGGGTGCTGATCAGCAAGGCGCCGCTGTCGATCAATTCCACCAGGCCCTGGCCGATCACTTCGAGGGGGACGAAGGCATAGGCCTGGGCGGCACCCTGGCGCGAGGCGATTTCCCACAGACCGATCAGCAGCATCGGCAGCAAAAGGCCACGACCACGACGCAGCACGCGAACCAATGAATTCATGGGATTCTCCTAACGGGTTTTCCAGCGGAACAGGCGTTTTTCGAGAAGGCGAAAGCCGTAATCGAGGACGAAGCCGATCAGTCCGATGACCACCACGCCGACCATTACGATGTCGATGCGCATCATCTGCCGCGCCATCTCGATCATCTGCCCCAGGCCGCTGTCGGCCGCCAGCAGCTCGGCGGCGACCAGGACCATCCAGGCCCGACTCAGGCCGATGCGCAGGCCGGTGAGAATCGGCGGTGCGGCGGCAGGGAAGGCGATGTCGGCAATCAGATGGCGCAGCGGCAGGCGGTAAATTCGCCCGACCTCGAAGTAGTTGCGCGGGATCGCCTTGATCCCCTCGCTGGCAGCCAGCGCGACCGGGAAGAACACGGCTTTGGTGACGATCAGGATCTTGAATGTCTCTTCCACGCCGAACGCCAGGATGAACATCGGTATCAAGGCAATGGAGGGGATCTGCCGCAGGGTGTGGAACAGCGGAGAGCAATACACTTCGACTGTTTTCGACAGGGCCAGGACGATACCGAACAGCAACCCGGCGCTGGCGCCGAAGGCGAAACCCAGGCCCAGGCGACTCAGGCTGAAGCGGATGTGCTCCAGCAGTTCGCCGCTGTGCAGCAAGTCCTTGAAGGTGTCCCAGACCACCGCCGGTGGCACCAGCAACTGCTCGGAATAGCGACCGGATTGCGCCACCAGCGTCCAGGCCAGCAGCACCAGCAACGGTGACACAAACCCGCTGAGCCGGCTGAAGCGCAGCCGCCGAATAAACAGCCGTGGCTGGGCTGTCGCACTGATCAGGCTGTTCATCAGATGGCCAGCCTGGTTTTGTCCAGCACCGACTCCAACGGCCGGGAATCAACCCAGTCACGCACATTGAAGGCGTGGTCGATGAAGTGATGCCGATGAAGGAAATGGGTCAGGTCCTGCAGGGCCAGCAGGGACCGTTCCTCGAGGCGGGTGACCAACCGCCGGTGTGCGTCTTCGCCATAGGCTGCGGCGACGAAATATTCGCTGGTGTTGAGTTCGCGGGCGAGGAAGCGGCGGGTTTCGTCGGCATGGCTCCAGGCCCACTGTTCGGCCCGCAACACGGTTTCGACGATCAGTGCCGCGGCATCGAAATGCTCGTCGAGCATGTGTTGGTCCACCGTCAGGGTTCGCGGGGTGCCGATGTTGCTGCGAATCATCGGGTCCGGGTGCGAGCCGGTATCGATCACCACATGCAGCCCGAACTCCTCGGCCAGTTGCACGCCATGAGCGCCCTTGGCGAAGACCGCGTCGATGTCGCCACGCAACAGGCCGATCAGCTCGTTGTTGCGCCGTCGATTCTTCAGGGTTATTTGCGCGCCGAACACATGCTGGATCGGTTCGTCGCTGTGGGTGCCGCCGTAGGGGTAATCCACCAGTTCGACGTCGGCGATCCCCAGTCCTTCGAGTTGCAGGGCGTTTTCCAGGGCGCGCAACGCCTGGGCGCGACCGAAGTCGATCTGTACGTTGGCCCATTTGGGAATGCCAAAGCGCCGGTTGCGCAGGTCGCGGGTGGTTTTGATCCCGCTTTCCGGGGTGGTCAGGATCAACTGGACTTCGTCGCTCCAGGACAGGCCCAGCACACGGGTGTTCTTGCCGCTGGCCTTGGCCCAGATCGCCGGGGTGTTGCCGCCGTGGCGGACCGAGTTGTCCAGGTGGTGGTCGAAATGCGCCTCGCGCACTTCCCGGTCGGAAGATTCGCGCAAGCCTTGAATGTTCGTGCCGTAAGGGCGGAAAGCTTCGGCCAGGCGGCCGGATTCGACCGCGATGCCCAGCCCGGTGGGAACCGGGCTATGGGTGTACCAGAGTGTATCGAGAGGTTTTGTCATGCAGGCAATCCAGACAAGTCATGGCACTGAAAATCGAAACGGGCAGGGGCTGTAGCCGGCTGCCCGAGGCAACGTGTCAACCGGTACGGGTGGCCACCAGACTGCGCAGGGTTTCCTGAGGGCGAGGGTCGATCCAGTCGGCAACGGAGAAAGTCGCCGGGATGAAGTTCCAGCGGTGCAGGAAATCGGTGAAGTCCTGCACGCCATTGATCGAGCGCTCATCGAGGTTGGTGCGCAGGCGCTGGTGCGCATCCGTGCCGTAGGCCGCGGTGACCCAGTACTCGCTGCTGTTGGTTTCGTGGGCCAGGAAGCGCCGGGTGTCCTGCGGGTGAGTCCAGGCCCATTCTTCGGCGCGTACCACCGAGGACAGGATCGCCACCGCCGTGTCGTAGTGCTGATCCAGCAAATGGCTGTCGACGCTGAGGGTGCGCGGGGTGCCGTTGTTCGAGCGGATCAGCGGTTCCGGATGCGAGCCGGTGTCGATCACGGTGTGCAGGCCAAACTGGTGGGCCAGTTGGGCGGCGTGTGCGCCCTTGAGGAAGATCGCATCGACTTCGCCGCGCAGCAGGCCCACCAGCTCGGCGTTCTGGCCCCCGTTGCGGCGGCCGCCGAAGTTGGCCACGCCGTTGACCACCTGTGTGGCCTCGTCGCTGAACGTGCCGCCGTGGACGTAATCCACCAGCTCGACATCCTTGACTTCAAGGCCTTCGAGTTTGAGGGCGTTCTCCAGGCCGCGCAGGGCCTGTGCGCGGGTGAAGTCGATTTGCGCATTGACCCAGTGCGGCAGGCCGAACCTGCGGCCCTTGAGGTCCTTGACGGTTTTGATGTCGCTGCCGGGCAGGGTCAGGATCAGCTGGATTTCATCGGCCCAGGACAAGCCGATTACCCGCGTGTCGCGGCCGCTGGATTTAGCCCAGATGGCCGGGATGTTGCCGCCGTGGCGAACCGAGTTCTGCAGGGTGTGATCAAAGTGCGATTCGCGCACGGCCTGCTCGCTGGACTCACGCAACGACTGGATGCGCGTGCCTTGCTGTTCAAGGGCTTCTTCCAGCCAACCCTTTTGAACGGCGATGCCGAGGCCGGTTGGTACCGGGCAGCGGGTGTACCAGAGTGTTTCGAGGGGGTGGGACATTGTGCTTACTCCATAGGTTACGGCAGGTCTTCACAGAGGCGGTTGATCACCGATTGCATAGGGCATTTGCAACGGGCATGCCACGCGGCGAATCATCGGCAAAGCCCCGTGTTTACGGGGCCCTGCCGCAGTGATTTCAGGGGCTACGGGGGTCTATTGCTGCTGGAGCAGCAATCGATCAGCAAGGTCGGTGGGTGACCAGCAGCACGGCGCGTCATCAGGCGCTCGCGGGCTGTGGCGCGGCGGGGGCGTGTTCGTTGTGTTCGTAGGTGCGATACAACGCGGCGTAGGCCCCGCCCTGGTCGAGCAGCGCGCTGTGGTTGCCCAGCTCGATCAGTCGGCCGTTGCGCACGACGCCGATCCGGTCGGCGTCGCGAATGGTCGCCAGCCGATGGGCGATGATGATGGCCGTGCGTCCTTCACACAGGCGCCGCAAGGCTTTCTGGATGCGCCGTTCGGTGTGGATGTCGACCGCCGAGGTCGCTTCGTCGAGGACCAGCACGGCCGGGTCGGCGAGGAAGGCACGGGTCAGGCACACCAATTGTCGTTGTCCATGGCTCAGGTGAGCACCCAGCGCGCCGACTTCGGTGTGATAGGCCCGGGGCAGCCGCTCCAGCACTTCGTCGGCACCCAGTGCCTGCGCCGCTGCGATCAGTCGCTCATCGCTGGCGTCCGGGCGGGCCAGTCGCAGGTTGTCGAGGATGGTCCCGCTGAACAGCACATTGTCCTGGAGCACCACGCCCACGTGGCGGCGCAATTGCTGCTGGGTCAGTTGCCGGATGTCGATGCCGTCGAGTGTCACCGCACCGTGCTGCACTTCGTAGAAGCGCGTGAGCAGTTGCACCAGGGTGCTCTTGCCATGTCCGGACGGGCCGACCAGTGCCAGCACTTGACCGGCGGGGATGCGCAGGACGAAGTCCTCGATCACCGCTTTTGCACCCGGCTGATACGCGAATGTCACGTGCTCGAAGTTCACCGCGCCCCGGGCTTTTTCGAGGGGCACCGGGGTGTCGCTGTCGAGAATGTCCGGTGGGGTATCGAGCAGCAGGAAAATCCGCTGGGCCGAAGCCGAACCCGTGGCATAGCGCTCGAACAGATCGGACAGTTCCTGCAGGGGGCCGAGGAACAGCATCACGTAGAACAGGCTTTCGGCGACTTGCCCGACCGTCAGTTGGTGCTGCGCCAGGCCATACGCGCCCAGCATCAGGAGCACCGCCATGCCGAGCGCCGCCAGCAGCCCGGTAAACGGTGCGAACCAGCCCGAGCGCAGGTTGCCGCCAATCAAGGCATCGTTGAAGTCTTCCAGCAAGCCTCGATAGCGCAGGCGGTTCGGTTCCTGCTGCACGCATTGCTGGATCATGCGCGCCCCGGCCACGGTTTCCACCAGGTGCGCGGTGAAGCGGCTGCGGTTCTCCGCCACCCGGGCCCAGGTGCGTTGCGAGATCCGCTTGAAGCTCCAGGTCGCCACGAACAACGCCGGCACGATGCCCGCCAGGCCAAGGAAAAACACCGGCGAGATCAGCCACAACATGATCGAGGCGACGCTGCAACGCAGCAGGGCGCCGAGCAGTTCCGGCGGGCCCTGGATCAGCAGCGCTTCGAGGCTGTCGACGTCACGGTCGGCACGGGAAATGATGCGGCCGGCCTTGGTCCGATCGAAGTAGCCGATGCTCAATGCCTGCACATGGCTGAACACCCGCACCCGCAAGTCGTTGAGTACGCGAATGGCGGCGCTGCCGGCGATGTATTGCGAGAGGCCGGCCAGCAGGAAACGTGCACTCCAGGTGCCCACAAGACCCAGGCCCAGCAGGCCTGTCAGGGTCAAATCCAGCAGCCATGCATCGCCCTGGCGAACCAGGCCGCGGTCGAGCAGCTCGCGGACGAACCAGGGGCGCAGGAACACGGCGAACACCAGCAGCAACTCCAGCCCGATCACCGCCAGAATGCGTGAGCGCACCGGGCCGAGCAGCGGCAACAGCCGACTGAACATGCTGCGATCCAGGCCCTTTTTGGCCAGCGCTTCTTCAATCTCGATATCGCTGAGCGCTTTACCGGGCAGTGGATTCGTCATGTTCGACCCCCAAAAGATCACGGTAGAAAGCGTTGCGTTCGACCAGCTCGGCGTGCGTGCCGCTGTCGGCAATGTGACCGTCTGCCAGCACCAGGACCCGGTCGGCGAGCAGGATGGTGGACAGCTTGCTGGAGACAATCAGCAACGTGGTGGTTTGCCCGTCGTGTTGCAGCAAGCCGCGAATGTTGTGGATCACCCGGCGCTCGGTGACAGAGTCCAAGGCACTGGTGGCGTCATCCAGGCACAGGATGTCGGGACGTGCCAGCAGGGCGCGCGCGAGGTTGATGCGTTGGCGTTGACCGCCGGACAGCGTAACGCCGCGGTCGCCCAGCGCAGTGTCCAGCCCATGGGGAAGGCGCTCCAGCACGTCCTCGGCCGCGGCCAGGCTCAAGCCCTGGAGCAGCCTGTCGTCGCTTGCCCCGGGAGCAGCCAGGCGCAGGTTGGCGGCGAGGGTGTCGGAAAACAGGAAGCTTTCCTGGGGTACGACGTGCACACGCTGGCGCAACGCGTCCAGATTGAGCGTGCGCACGTCCTGCCAGCCGTCACGGCTGGAACCGAGCGAGACCACGCCCTGCTGCGCATCCGTCAGGCGTGGCAACAGGCTCGCCAGCAGACTCTTGCCGGCGCCCGTGGCCCCGACCAGTGCGACAACCTCGCCGGGCTCCAGCGTAAAGCTGCAATCGTGCAGGATGCTTCGGCCGCCGCCTGGCGCGTTGACGGTGACCTGCTCGAAGCGCAACCCCAGCGGCCGCGCCGGCAACGCCTGGGTTGCGCTCTGCAGGGTCAGTGGCGCGTCGAGCAGTTGCCAGATGCGCTCGGCAGAGGAGCGCGCATCGGCGAACACCTGCATCACCCGGCCGATGCCTTCGATACGAAACACCAGGGTGGTGGCAATCAGCAGTGACGTCACCCATTCACCGATGCCCAGATGGCCGTCGCGTACCCGCAGGGCGCCATAGACAAAAATCCATACGTGGCTGAGCGCAACGATCACTTGCGGCAGCGGTATCCGTGAGCTGGCAAAGGCCAGGGCAAGGCGTGCCTGCTCGGCAAAGAAACCGACCTGCTGGCTGAATCGTTCGATGCGACTGGCCTCCAGCGCGAACGACTTGATCACCCGGACACCGCCGATGCCTTCGCTGAGGTCCTGATTGACCCGGTCGTAGGCGGCGCCCACTTCACGGTCGAGGATCAACAGGCGTTCGGTCTGGCGCACGAAAATCCACAGACCCAGGGCGGTCAACAGCAGCGGCACCAGTCCCAGCCAGGCGTCGTACCAGGCCAACAGGCCGACTGTGGCCACCAGGATCAGTGGCGTTTCCACCAGTTGTCGCCAGAAGCTGATCAACGCATCGCGCAATTTGTCCGCATCCCGGGTGGTGCGGCTGATCATCTCGCCCATGCCATGCTCCCAGTGGTAGCCCAGCGGCAGGGTTTGCACCTGCTGCAGGATGCGCTCGCGCAGGCGGGTGAGCAGGGCCTGGCTGAGGATCAGCGACAACACGCCACTGGCATATTGGGCCGCGCCGCGCACCAGCGCCACGGCGAGCAGCAGCCATACCCAGAACCACGCGCGACTGGCATCCAGGCTGCCGTCGTCCAGACGGATGACGGCCTGGCCGTTGTTGACGTCGTTCATGGCCTGCCCGATCAGCCATTGCTGGACGGCCAGCCCGCCGCTGACCACGAGGAACAGGAGGGTGGTCAGGGCGAAGCGCCGGGGCATTTCGCGATAGATCAGCAGACTGCGCAGCAAAGGGTAGTGCTCGATCATGGATTCACTTCTTCAAAAACCGATGCCTGGATCGTGAAAACCCCGCAGACACCGGGGTGTGTGCGGGGCTGGGTGCAGGTGAAATGTCTGTGCGGCCGATCAGCCGGCGATCTTCAGGTTGCTCGCCGCAGGCGTTGCGTCCGCGACAGGCCGTTGATGCACCAGTGGCAGCACTTCCTGGCCAATGCGCAGGGCTTCTTCAAGGTGCGGGTTACCGGCCAGGATGAAGGTCGAGAAACCGGCGTCGCGGTATTCGGCCAGGCGCTCGGCGACGTTCTCATGGCTGCCGACCAGGCCAATCGTCGGCCCCGGCTTGGCCTTGCCGAAACCGGCCCACAGATTAGGGCCGATGATCAGGTCTTCGAAGCGTTCGGAGTTCTGGTGGTAGGCCGTTTGCCGGGCCGCGCCGACCGAGTCCGAGCCGCTGGCGAAGCTCTTGATGAACTCGCTGGTTTTGGCATCGATGCGATCGTACTGGCGGCGCAGCTCCGACCATGCCGCTTCTTCGGTCTCACGGGCGAACAGGTCGATGCGAATGCCAAAGCGCACTTCGCGGCCTTGCTTGTCGGCCAGTTCGCGCACCCGTTCGATGTGTGGCTTGAGCTTGTCGACCGGCTCTGCCCAGTTCAGGTAGACATCGGCGTGACGGGCGGCAACGTCCAGCGCCGGGTCGGAGAACCCGGAGAAGTACACGCTCGGCTTGCGCTCCCGGGTCAGGCCGCGTGGCAGTGAGCCGTTTTCCAGTTGGTAGACATCGCCCTGGTAGGAGAACGATTCGTTCTCCCACAAGCCCTTGATGATGTCGAGGAATTCGCCGGTGCGCTTGTAGCGCAGGTCATGGCTGAGGAAGTCGCCGTTGGCGCGTTGAGCCGCCGGGTTGCCACCGGTGATGATGTTCCAGTCGAGCCGTCCGTGGCTGAGGTTCTGCAGGATGGCCGCTTGCTGTGCGGCGTACGCCGGCAGGGTCCAGGTGGCCTGGAACGCGATCAGGAACTTGATCCGGCGGGTTTCCCGCGCCAGCGCCGCAGCGGCGATCCACGGCTCCGGGCCGGTGGGCAGCAGGGCGCCTTCAAAGCCGGCGAGCTCGGCGGCCTTGGCCACTTGCGCGATGTAGTCGATGTAGGTGAAACCGTCCGGTTCACCATTCGGCAACCGGCCTGGCGCGATGTTGCCCGGACGATGAATGGCGGCGCCCCGGGTATTTTTGTCGGTGGCCAGATAATGCCCGTCACTGCCCAGGGGCAGGCGCCAGAAAAATTCGGTACTCATAGAAAACTCCAGAATCAGAAAACTCGGGCCGGTCGGTACGAGAGCCGCGGTGTCGCAGCAATTGCAACGGCTGTGCCAAGCACTCGGAGCACCGTGGGCCGGGGCCCTGGGCGGTACAGGGGGACAGGATGGCGGACGGCTGCTGGCGTAGCAGCAGTTGATCAGCAGGTGATGCTGGTGATGCAGCAAGATCGCGGCGGGGCTCGTCCGCAATCTTGTCGTGTTGTATAAAAGTGATTAAAAACAGATGGTTAGTGGCCTGTCGCAAGCTGGCACAGGAAGTGCTCAGCAGGTTGACATGCCAGGACTGCGATCCGGCATTCTCAATCGATTAGCTGGAGTGTTTTGCCATGACTCACGTGTTGACTGCCGAACAACTTACCTACCTGGATCAGGCCAAGCGCGATTTCGCCAAGGCCTTCCGCGTGCTGAAAAATACCCGAACCCTGACCGCCACCAACACCCTTCAGGCCTACCTGCGTGTGCCCGAGACCCGCCTGGTGATCGCCCTGCATGCGCCTGGCCCGTGGGCGGAAGACGAAGAAATCCGTGCGGTGGTGGCCGACTATGACGGCGTGTTGTACCTGGACGAATCCGTTGCCGGCAGTTCGCCTTTGAGTGGCAGCAAGGCCGGTGGCAATGGCAGGCGTTACGCGAAGGTGTTCGCCGAGCGTGCGGACATCAATCTGGTGATCCACGTGCACACCCCATGGCTGGGTGGCTGGGCCAGCGCGCACCGGGTGTTGCCAATCCGCTATGCCGCTTCGCAACGCGTGACCCTGTCCCGCGAATTGCCGATCTATGTCGATCGTCGCCAGCCGGAGCCGGACTTCATCATTGAGCAGCTCCAGCGCGATCCCCACCTGCAAGCGATCCTCGAGGCCAATGGCGGTGCGACCTTCTGGGGAGCTGGCATTATCCCGGTGTCCAAGCTGATCCTGCTGATCGAAGAGGGTGCATGGTTCCAGGGCCTGGCCGAAGGTCTGGGCGGCTCGAAAGAGTTCGGCCCGGGGGTGTTGGAGCAGCAGTGGAATATGACGGGTTTGTGGGAACAGGGTAAGAAACTGCTGGAAAACGCGGCCTGAGTATTCCGGCGGCAAGAGAGCGGGCGATCTGAATGCCCGCGTTGTTCGAACGTTTTTCGCGAGCATGCCCGCTCCCACAGGTGTCCGCATTGCCCTGTGGGAACGACCCGCTCGCGATGGTCGTCAACGATAACGCGGGCTGTCCGGATGCCCGCGTTGTTTGACCGCTGTTCGTGTCCCTCTGATCGGCGGTTACTTCCACTCAGAAGTCAGGTTGAGGTTCTTCAGGCCCTGTTCGACAAAGCGGTTGTCCAGCAGGTCATCGACCTTGACGTCCTTGCGTATCAGCTTGGCCTGGAGGCTGTAGGCGATGCCGTCCTGGTAATGCTGGCGCAGGGGCACGTTGATCAGCGGGCTGAAGTGATCCTTCCAGGATTCGCCGTCCACTTCGCGCAACAGCACGCTCTGCGGCTGGCCCGACTGCGACAACAGCTCGATGTACTCGGCCTTGTGCTCTTCCTGGGAGGCCCATTGCAGCGCCTTCAGATAGGCGTCCACCACCAGTTGCGTGACTTCCGGTTGCTGGTCGACGAAGTCGCTGGCACCGAACAGCTCCGCGCGCATTTTCCAGTCTGCCGGTGCCTGTTTGCTTGACCAGATGATCTTGCCGACCTTCTTGTCTTCAAGCAGGTAAGCGTCGCTCAAGGTGAAGAAGCCGTCGATGCGACCGGCACTCAGCGCGGCGCCGCCAGCCTGGGGGTTGAGATTGAACATGCGGAAATCGTCGAATGTCAGCTGCCGCGATTCCAGCAGCTTGGCGAACGACAGTTCCCACGGCCGGCCACGGTGCAGCGCCACGCGCTTGCCCTTCAGGTCATCGATTGACTGCGCGGTGGAGTCTGGCGGCACCACCAGGTAGACATTGTTGCCGGTGCCGCCCGCCGCGAGCAGCTTGGTCGAGACGCCGGATGAGTTGAGGATGATGCTCGGCAGGTCGCCGTAGAACGCGAAGTCGATGCGCTTGTTGGCGAACTCTTCATTGACGAAGGTACCTACCGAGGCAGTGGCCGCCGGCACCCATTGCAACTCGACACCGCGTTTGGCCAGTTGCTCCTTCAGCCATGGGTCCTTGTCCATCAGGTAGGTCGGGCCGTTGAAGGTGACCTTGCCGGCATTCGAGTAGGCGACCGTGGCGATGCGCACGGTTTTCAACGGGGCGGCCGCGAGGCTCAACTGGCTGGCGAATAACCCCAGCACCAGCGAAGCCGGCACCCAGAGTCGGGAGGGAAACAAGCGCGAAAGTTTCATGAGTATCTGCCTTGTGTGGCAGTGGCCGGCCAACGCCGGCCACCAGGGTTGATCAGAAGCGGCTGGTCAGTGAAACGCCGAAGGTGCGGGGGTCACCAAACATCACGCCGGCGCTCTGGAAGCCGCCGGGCAGGGTATGGCTGCGGTATTCCTTGTCGGTGAGGTTGTGCACGTAGCCCGTCACCTCGGTTTTGCCGCCCGGCAGTTCGTAGGTCAGTCGGGCATTGCCGAGGGTGTAGCCGCCGCTGCGCATGTTCTGGCTTTGGTCGTTGGTGAAGTAGTACTGGCGGCTGCGGGTGTCCCAATCGGTGCCGACGACGATGGCACCGCCGACGTTCAGCGGAATCCGGTAGTCGGCACCGATCACCGCAGAGACGTTAGGGGCACGGACGAATTTGTTGCCCGAGTAATCGTTGGGGCCCGAGGTGTAGTCGGTGAATTCGGTGTGCAGCAGGCCGAGGCCGAAGTTGACGTGCAGGTTGTCCAGCGGGATCGCTTCGAGTTCGAACTCGGCGCCGTAGGCCTCGCCCTGTGCGCCGTTGGCCAGGCGTGACACGGTCTGGTTGTTGACGGCGGTCACGATGTTCAACTGGATGTCTTCGTAGTCGTAATAAAACAGGTTGGCGTTGGCGTTCAGGCGCCCGTCGAACCACTCGGACTTCAACCCCAGTTCGTACGCGGTGAGGTATTCCGGATCCACCGTGGCCACCGTCGATTGCGTGGTGACGCCAGCGTTGTAGCCACCGGAGCGGAAGCCCTTGGAATAGCGGAAATACACCCGGGCGTTGTCCGACAGTTTGTATTGCGGGGTGAGGTCGTAGGTCCAGTCGCTCCAGGTGTTGCTTTCATCCTGCAGGGCGGTGACGCCCAGGGCCGAGGTGACATTCTCGGGTTTCCACCAGTCGCCACCGCCGAAGCTCGCCTGACCCACGTTGGCCACGCGGTTCAGGTCGATCGACTTGCGTTCGCGGGTCCAGCGCAGGCCACCGGTCAGGCTGAAGTCGTCGGTGAAGTTGTAGGTCACGCTGCCGAACAGCGCATAGCTTTCGGTCTTCTGGTCGTACGCCACGCGGTTGTAGCTGCGGTTGATGTAGGTGTTGTCCAGCGTGCCGTTGGCGCTTTTGGAGTCGAGGTCTTCGTTGAAGTAGTGCAGGCCCGCCACCCAGTTCAGCCGGTCGCTGCTGGGCGAGGCCAGGCGCAGCTCCTGGGAGAACTGTCGGCTGTTGGCGTAGGCATAGCCGCGCTGCAATTCCAGGGGCGTGTTGTCGCTGTCGCTCACGGCATCGCGCTTGAACGATTCGAGCGCGGTGATCGAGGTCAGTTGCAGGTCGCCCAGTTGCCAGATCAGGTTGAGGTTGCCGCCATCCTGTTCGATGTTCGCGCTGTTCTTGGCGTTGTAGTACACATCGCCCTGCTTGGGGTCCACGTGGTAGCCGAACTGATTGTTGCCGTTCGGTCCGGTGCCATAGTTGACGGAGCTGGAGCTGCCGGTGTCGTGGTAACGGCGACTGTGGAAGTTGAGGTTGGCTTCCAGGTCATCCGAGAGTACGGCGAGGAACTGCAGGCGAATCGCGTCGTCCTCAAGGGCGCCACGGTCGTTGCCGTTGGCCTTGTTTTCGCTGTAGCCGTCATTGGCCTGGTGACGGATCGCCACGCGGGCCGCGAGCTTGTCGTCAACCAGCGCACCGCCCACGGCGCCTTCAACGGCACGGTTGGCGTAGGTGCCCGCGTCCAGCTTGTAATAGCCGTCCTCCTTGAAGGTCGGTTTTTTCGAGATGAAGTTGATGGCGCCGCCGGTGGTGTTCTTGCCCCACAGGGTGCCCTGCGGGCCGCGCAGCACTTCGACACGGTCCAGGTCGAACAGCGGAAAACCGGTGGCGCTGATGTTGGAGATGTACACGTCGTCCATGTAGATGCCCACCGGGCTCACGGTGTTGGCCCCCTGGTCACCGGTGCCCAGTCCGCGGATCCACCAGCGCGGGCGGCCGTGGCCGTCGGTGGTGCCTGCCGAGGCATTGGGAATGTAGCGGGTGATTTCGTTGGCGGAATTCAGCGACGCTTCGCGGATCTTGTCGCCGCTGAGGACCGAGATCGGAGCGGGCACTTCCTGTACGGTTTCTTCGCGCTTCTGGGCGGTGACCGTGACTTTTTCCAGGGTCGAGCCGCTGGTGGCCGATGCCTGTGGGTCGAGGTTTTCGTCGGCGTAGCTGCTGTTGATGCAAAGGCTTCCCAGGCTGACAGCCACCGCGATGGATAAACGTGTGCGTTTGAACATAGTGCTCCCCATTACTGCTTCGGAAGAGAGATCGAAGACTCTCGCAAGGCTAATGTCGGGTCTGTGTATCAGCCCGTTTGATGGGGGTATCGCAACAACCGTACCTAAAATGAAAAAGCGCGGTAGTAAAATGTAACTTGTTGAAAAGTATGTAGAAAAACTTATTGCCGGGGGAGCGCTTGGCGAGTTTACAGCGAGCGGACTGCTGGCCTGGACGCACCTGCTGGGAGGGTGCTGCTGGAGCAGCACCCGGGCGTGACGGAGAGGGGGCTCAACCGGTATAGGCTTTGGACCGCTCCAGCAAACCGGTACGCTTCCATTGCAGTTCGAGCGCGCCGGGGGTGTAAACCTGCGCACCCCCCAACTGTTCGGCAATCGCCTGGTAACGCGCGGCCTCCTCGACAAAGAGGATGATTTCCGAAGTCTTCAGAATCCCCTGGCCCCAGAAGTTGGCGCCGCCGTTGGATTCCAGCAACGCCGGAGGCGGCGCCAGTTCAGGGTGCTGGTCCAGGCGCTCGCGAATCACCTCGAGGGCGCTGCGGGTGCGCTCCAGATGGTTGGGGATTTCCCGTGCGAGCAGGTGCCGGGCCGCCGCCACATAGAGGATCGGGAACGGCTTGTGCGCCAGTGACCAGGCCGACAGCCAGGCGGTGTGCACATGGATCACGGTGTCGGCTTGCAGGCGCGCTTCATTGATCAGCGAGTCAGGGTGATCGGCGAACGCCGACAGGCTGATCTTCGGCGTCTGGTCCCGTGCCAGGCCACCGGGAAAACGAATTCCCAGCAAGCGGTCGGTGCCGGGGATGCGATGGGAAATGTGGAACGTCAGGCTCGCCGACAGCGTGCCGTTCGCCCGCAGGGTGTCAAAGGCGTGAAGGGCATCAGCCCGGGCCTGGTCGACATAGGCGACCAGGTCGATATCGGTGGTACGTTCAATGGCAGACATGAGGGATCTCCTGAAGGGCTGTCGGTGCGATCGCAATCGCACGCCATCCGGGAGAGCACAGGCCGTGCCATGACCCTGTTTTCGGTGTTTGCGCCAATGCCGTCGAGGGCCGAGCTGTCCGACACCGGCCCTGGCCGGCGCGATTCGATCCGGATGTGCTGGGTGAGCAGCAACGGATAAGCAGTCCGGCGTTTGCCCGGACGGCCTCCAGCGCTCAGGCGACGTCCATGCCTGTCCATTGCCGGGATAACGCCCAAAGGCGCTCGGCGAGTTCCGGGTCGGCCGCCCAGTGCGCCACGCCCTTGCGCCCCAGTGCCGCGTCATTGATCGGCGCGATGTTGCAGTCTTCGCAGTACACACCGCCTTGGTTGTCCAGGTCCTTGCGGGTGGCGCACCACAGACCCGTTGCCGCGCCTTGCTCCAGGGTCTTGAGACCCGATTCGGGCTCGACCCTTGGCTTGCCCTGTTGATCATAAATGTCGAACGCGGCGATTTCCTCGGTGCTCAGGTGACGCGCCAGGTCCGTCAGGATCTGTCCCGGGTGCAGGGAAAAAGCGCGTATGCCGTGTGGACTGCCGCGTCGATCCAGCGCCAGGGCGAACAGCGCATTGGCGGTTTTCGACTGACCGTAGGCGAGCCATTTGTCGTAGGGGCGTTGCTGAAAATCGATGTCCTGGAAATCGATCCCGGCGATCTGATGTCCACGCGATGACACGGCAATCACGCGGCCCTTTCCTGCGACGAGCGCGGGCCACAAGCCACAGGTCAGGCGGTAGTGCCCCAGGTGATTGGTGGCGAACTGGCTTTCGTGGCCCTGGGCGTCGCGCAGCAAGGGCGCGGCCATGATCCCGGCGCAGTTGATCAGCAGGGATATCGGGTTGCCTTGGGCCACGATGCGGCGCGCAAAGGCCTGGATGGAGTCGGGCTGCATGAGGTCCATGGCCTGCACTTCGACCTGCCCGACACCTGCCAACGCCTCGCGGGCTCTGTGCGGATCCCTGGCGGGCACAATGACGTTCGCGCCGGCCTCGGCCAGGCGCCTGGCGGTGACCAGGCCGATGCCGGAGTGGCCGCCGGTGACGATGGCGATGCGACCGCTCAGGTCCACGCCAGCCATGACATCGGCGGCGGTGCTGGCAGCGTGAAAGGGCGAGCGGATAGGCTGTTGTGGCGTAGGCATGTGTGTGTCCTCCTGCTATCGAGGCTGACTATTCTTGGTTACTATCGCCGGACAAAACAGGTCAGAACATCCGGGTTTTTATCGTGATCATCCAAAGCGCAACCTCCGATCCCTTGTCTGATGTGCTCGCCATGACCGGCCTGCGCACGGCGTGCTCGGTGCGCCTGCAAGCCGGGGGCGTGTGGGCCCTGCGGTTTCGTCCCATCGAGTTGAAATTCAATGTGGTGCGGCGCGGTGAGTGCTGGCTGCTCACGGAGGGCGCGCCGGCTCAGCTTCTGCGTGCGGGTGATTGCTTCGTGGTGTCGCGCACGCCCTTTGTCCTGGCCAGTTCACCAGAGGTCGAGCCCGTCGATGCGGCCGTGGTGTTTTCCCAGGAAGGCGCGTCGGCGAAGATGGGGGCAGGGGAGGATGTGGAGTTGCTGGGGGGCAGTGTGTCGGTCGAGCGTCCGGGGGCTGTCGAGCTGATCGACCTGTTGCCGCCGGCCTTCATCATTCCGGCGAGTGGCGCGGGCGCTTCGTCATTCGCCTGGCTGCTGGATGAACTCGATCGAGAGTGGCAGTCGGCACAGGTGGGCGCCTATTCGGTGTGCAACGATCTGCTGCGAATGATCTTTGTCCACGCCTTGCGATATCACATTTCCACGGCGGCCATGGATGACTTGAACTGGCTCGCAGGGCTTCGCGATCCGGCCATCGCGTCGGTGTTGGGGGCGATACATCGCCAGCCGGAAAAGAACTGGAGGCTGGGTGAACTGGCGGAACTTGCCTGCATGTCGCGCTCGAGTTTCGCCGCAAGGTTCAAGGCGCAGGTCGGGCAAGCCCCTGTCGAATACAGCGCCCGCTGGCGCATGCGTGTGGCGGCAGTACGCTTGCAGAAGGGCGGTGAAAGCGTCTCGTCCATTGCGGCTTCGCTGGGCTATCTGTCCGACGCGGCCTTCGGCGTCGCGTTCCGGCGTGTTCACGGGCAATCGCCTGGGCGGTATCGGCGTGAGGCGTCGATCTAGGATGTGGACGGTGCGCTGACCGGGACGCTGGCAAAGGTCGATTCGCTGCGTGCCTGGTCGAACGCGGTGACCGGTTGGATCCATCGCGGTTGAGCGATTGCGGGCACGGCGGGTTTGCGGCCGGTTCCCGCACCACAGCGCTCGTCGCTCGGCGGCACCCCGAAGTACTCGCGATAGCATTTGGAGAAGTGCGGCGTGGATACAAAACCGCAGGCAGCCGTCAAATCGACGATCGACATTGAGGTTTGCTTGAGCAACTGGCGCGCTCGAACAAGGCGTAGCCGCAGGTAGTAACGTGAGGGTGTGCAGTGCAGGTATTTCTGAAACGAGCGCTCCAGTTGTCGACGTGACAGGTCTACGTATTGCGCGAGGTGGTCCAGGTCGATCGGCTCCTCGAGATTGGCCTCCATCAACGCGACGATTTCCTGCAGTTTCGGCTGATGAGTGCCGAGCACATGCTTGAGTGGAACGCGCTGGTGATCCTGTTCGTTGCGAATGCGCTCGTAGACGAACATCTCCGAAATGGCCGCAGACAACTCGCGGCCATGATCGCGACCGATCAGGTGCAGCATCATGTCCATGGGCGCCGTGCCGCCGGAACTGGTGAAGCGGTTGCGGTCGAGGGTGAACAGGCTTGCGCTCATGCCCACTCGCGGGAAAGCCTCCTGCATGGCCGCCAGGAATTCCCAGTGCACACTGCATTCGTAGCCATCGAGCAAACCGGCTCTGGCCAGCGCCCAACTGCCGGTACAGATGCCTCCCAGCCGCCGGGACTGCCGCGCCAGGGCTTTGAGCCAGGTCAGGTGCTCAGGCGTGACCACGTTCTGGATGCCCACCCCGCCACACACGATCACCGTGTCGGCCTGCCAGGGATCGTCCCACGCTGCATCGGGGGTGATCGGCACGCCGTCACTGGCCCAGACCGGTTCGCCACCCGGGCTGAACGTATGCCAGCGGTAGAGCTCCTGCCCCGACAACTGATTGGCCATACGCAAGGGCTCCACCGCCGACGCCAGGGAGATCAGGGTGAATTGGTCCAGTAGCAGGAAACCAATCGATTGGGTCGATTTCCCGTTGAGTGCGGGGCGGCTCGATGACATGTGTATTATCCCGCTGATGTCGCCCTGGCCGGCTGGGCAGACTGACGCGAGGTGACCAGGCCGATGAACGAGATCGCCAGGGCCAGACCAATGGTCGTGATGACTTCGGTACGGTGTTGTGGGGAGATCATCATGACCGTCAGGGCCGCGCAGATGAACAGGATCACCAGCCACGTCAGCCAGGGAAACAACCACATGCGAAAGGTCAACTCGACGTTTTGCCGACGCAGCATCCGACGCATGCGCAGCTGCGAAACCGCAATCGCGAGGTACACCAGCAAGGCAATCGCACCGGAACTGGCGAGCAGGAATTCGAACAACCCGGCGGGCATGAAGTAGCTCCACACCGTGATAGCCGCACCCAGCACGGTACTGGCGAGCACTGCCGCCCGTGGCACGCCGCCGGCCGAGGTCGCCTTCAGCGGTCGGGGCGCGTCGCCACGGCGCGCCAGTGAAAACAGCATGCGCGACGCGATGTAGATCGAGGAGTTCATGCAACTGGCCACGGCAATCAACACCACCACGTCGACCATGAATTTGGCATGGGGAATGTTCATGATTTCCAGCGCGCGCTGGTAGGAGCCTGTTGCGGCCAACAAGGGATCGTTCCAGGGCACCACGGAGATCACCACGAAGATCGACAGCAGATAGAACACCCCGATGCGCCAGATCACCGAGCGCGTGGCCTTGGCAATATTCTGTGCCGGGTGGCTGGACTCAGCGGCGGCGATGGTCACCGCTTCGGTGCCGATGAAACTGAACATGATGGTGATGAAGGCGCCCACGACCGCTGACAGGCCATTGGGTGCGAATCCGCCGTGCTCGGCCATCAGGCCGCTCAATCCGCTGACTTGCCGGTCGGGAACCCAACCCGTCAACACCGCGAATCCCACGCCGATGAAACCGATGATCGCCACTACTTTGGCCATGGCGAACCAGAATTCGAATTCGCCGTATTTGGACACGCTGAACAGGTTGGTCACGACCAGCGCAATGATTGACGCGAGGGCGAACTGCCAGGCTTCGACCTGCGCAAACCACTGGTTCAATACGTGTCCGGCGGCCAGCGCCTCGATCGGGATGACCAGCACCCAGAACCACCAGTAGAGCCAACCGATGGTGAAACCCGCCCAACGGCCAATGGCCTGATCGGCATAGGTGGAGAACGAGCCGGTGTCCGGGTTGGCCACCGCCATTTCACCCAGCATGCGCATGACCAGAACGACCAGCAGGCCTGAGGCCAGATAGGCCAGCAACACCGCCGGTCCCGCCGCCGCGATCGCATGCCCTGAGCCCACGAACAGGCCGGCGCCGATAATCCCTGCGATAGACAACATGGTGACGTGGCGAGGCTTGAAGCCCTGCGCCAATTGGCCACTCGAATCCTTGGAGCTCGGGCTGATCATTATTGTTTTTCTCTGGTGAACGGCATTTAGACGTATTGATGGGGGCAGGCTTATGCCCTGGGTAGATGCGGCGACCTCCGGACGCTGCTGTTCCTGGTAAATCCATCCTTTCGATGTGGTGATTCGTTGCAAAAAGCAGCGCTACCTTATCCGGCTTGTCGGACAACCCAGTTTTCCGAGCGCGCCGCCGTTGTGTCTGATATCGACATTTGCGAGCTGGACGTTCACGGTGAAAACCCATCGGTCACTGAGTGGCCAATCGCAATCATCCTGTATTGTCGGGGGCTCTGCAGGCTCGAAGGGTAGAGGGGGAGGCGGGGAATTCCCGGCGGGTGTGACGTGCTCTGCAAGAGGGCGCGGCGTCACTTGAAGGGTGGTGGATGCGCACGATCCTGCCGTGCACGGCGGTCACTCGCCCGTGACGGTCATGCGCCGTACCACGCCTCGGATCACGGGCGCCGCGAGTAACACCACCGGCAACATCAACACCCAGGACAGCGCCCAGGCACTCAGCCAGCGACCCGCAAAGGCGATGTCGAACGCGTGGGGCGTGGTGGCGATGGCGGCCGCGACCGAGCAGGTCAGGCCGGATTGCACGACGCCGAATACGAAATGCTCATAGCGCGCCGGGATTTTCATCGGGGCTCTCCGAGGGGCGGTCCTTCGGGAGACCGGGCGCAATGCCCGGCCTCCCTGGGACGGATCAGCGTGACAGGCTTAACGTGCCTGTTGCAGTTGCGCGACGGTTTCTTCGGTGGTCCACAGGCCATGGGCGAGGAAGCGGTAGTTGATGATCGCCGCCAGGTAGCCATCGCCGTCCGGCAGGCGCGGGCCGGCGGTTGCATCACGCACGACCACGATCTCGAAGCCCTGCTCCAGCAGCTCACGCAAGTGCGATTCCACGCACAGGTTGGCCGCCATGCCGGCGAGGATGATCTGGGTCACGCCTTTCTTGCGCAGTTGCAGCGCCAGGTCGTTGGTTTCCGGGCCGTAGACCTTGTGCGGCGAGGCGATGATGGTCTGGCCATCGAGAATGTACGGCTTGTAGATCTCGAGGAAGTCGGCGCCGGACCCTTCGAAATCCTCCAGCGTGTTCGGCCCTTTGCGATCGAACATGCAGATGCTGTGCATGACCTTTTCCAGCGGACCGCCGAAATGCCAGTCATGGTCGTGCGGGTAGTAATAGTGCGGCGACACGGCAACCGGCAGTTTGCTTGCCTTGAAGGCCTTGAACAGTTTCTCCAGGTTCTCGACGGTATTGTTCTCGACGATGCTTTCGCCGAACACCGCCCAACTGGCGCCAGTCGGGCTGAGGAAGTCGTTCTGGGGATCGATGACCACCAGGGCGGCCTTGCTCAGGTCGAGTTTGAAACCACTGCCTGGCAGTGCGGGTTCAGCGGGGTCTGCGTACAGGTTTTCGGACGTGCTCATTGCGGTTTACCTCTCGGGTTTATGACGGGGTTGACGCTTAACATAAATGACCAGTCGGCTTATTAAGAGGGCAAAAAAAACTCACTCCAGCAGCCGTGGCAAAACGATCGATACGAAACGTTGCAACGGCGCACCGTCGCGCAAGACCTTGCCGCGCATGACAGCGCCTTCCCAGCCTTCGACGATGACGCTGGCCAGCTCTTCGGCATCGGCTGTTTCGGGCAGTTCGCGGCGTTGCTGCGCTTCACGCAGGCAACTGGCGAGCAAGCCTTCCCAGCGGGCCAGAACATCGGTCAGGCGTTTGCGGGTCTGCTCGCTGCCGTTGGACATTTCCAGCGACAGGTTGCCGATCAGGCAGCCCAGGCTGTATTCATGCTCGCCGTGCTCCCGCACCAGTGCCTGGAAGAACTGGCCGATGCGTTCCAGTGGCTTGACCCGCGCGTCGTAGAAGATCGGCCCGTGGCGGGTCTCGATCGAGGTCCAGTAGTCCTCGAGGATCTCGGCCGCGAAGTCTTCCTTGCTGGCGAAGTAGTTGTAGAACGACCCCTTGGGAATCTCGGCCGCCGCCGTAATGTCCTGTACGCCACAGCCGTTGTAGCCGCGGTCGTGCACGACCTGACGGCCAATCGACAGCAAACGGGATCTGACTTCAAGGTTGACCGGGCGAGCCATGGTAAAGACATCCAGTGGTGAGAACGTTTTAATAAACTAACTGGTCATCTATCATCCGTCAACCGGCCCTTGCCAAAAAAGATCGGCTAACAGTTTCCACGGCCTGCCGTGTGGAACGCCGTCAGTGAATGCCCAGGTGGAAACTGGGGCGGGCCTGACGGATTCCTCCAAAGCGCAACGCTCGGCAGTCCAAGTCGCGTGTCTGGGCAGATTTGCTAGAGTCTTTACTCGGTCAATCCGACTATCAATGGTTCCGCCACTTCCAGCGACCCTGAGCAGGTATTCGAATCATGCCCATTCAGTTTTCGGTTTCTGAGGATGCTCAGCGTTCTTCTTCAAGCGAAATTGTTTTTGGATGTTTTAGGCTGTTGCCTGCCCAGCGGTTGCTATTGAAAAACGGTGTGCCGGTGGAAATCGGTAGCCGTGCCCTCGATATCCTGATGGTGTTGGCCTCCAATGTTGGCAAGGTGGTCAGCAATGCCGAACTGATCAAAAGGGTCTGGCAGGACGTCATCGTCGAGGAGAGCAGCCTGCGGGTGCACATTTCGGCGTTGCGCAGAAAACTGGCCTGCGAGGGGGGCGATTCACGCTACGTGGTCAATGTTCCGGGGCGTGGCTACAGCTTCGTCGCAACCGTCTGCCCAGCGGGCTCTGCGATCTATGGTGAAATCAGGCCCACAGCGCAATGGACGACCGATCAGCTACCGCCTCGCCTCATTCGCATGGTGGGGCGAGAGGACACCGTTCTCTCACTCGCCGATCATTTGAAGAAACACCGTTTGGTCACGATCATCGGTCCGGGAGGAATGGGTAAAACCACGGTCGCCGTCGCGGTGGCGCACAGCCTGTCGGTGCATTTGGACGGTGATCTGCATTTTTTCGATCTCGGCTCGGTGACCGATCCCGCGCTGCTGGAAGGCACGCTGGCGTCGGCCTTCGGCGTGCTGGGCAACGGCAACGATATTGGCCGTGAACTGGTCATGTTGTTGCAGAGCAGGCGTCTGCTGCTGGTGCTCGACAACTGCGAGCACTTGATCGACGCCACGGCGGCCCTGGCCGAGAAACTGTTTCTTGGCACCTCTGAGGTGCATATCCTGGCCACCAGCCGTGAGCCCCTCCTGGTGGAAGGCGAATTCGCCTATCGCCTTGGCCCGCTGGCATGTCCGCCCGAGCAGGGCAACTTGTCAGCGGCGAGCGCACTCTCGTTTGCTGCGGTGCAGTTGTTTGTCGAACGAGCTTCCAGCAGCGGCAATGAATTTATCCTCAATGACTGCGATGCCCCCGTGGTGGCCCACATCTGCCGCCAACTCGATGGTGTTGCCCTGGCCATCGAGTTGGGCGCCGGGCGGGTCGATGCCTACGGCATCCGCGGCACGGCCGAACTCCTGAACAATCGCTTCAGACTGTTCTGGAGCGGCCGGCGCACTGCGCTGCCGCGGCATCAGACGCTCTTTGCCTTGCTCGACTGGAGTTACAACCTGCTGTCCGAGAAAGAGGCTTCAGTGATGCGCAGGCTGTCGGTGCTGCGCGGTGGTTTTGCGCTCGGCACCGCCCTGAAAATGGTACTGGAACCCGGAGAGGATGAACTGCAGGTCATCGATACGATTGGAAGACTGGTCGCCAAATCGCTGATATCGGCGGAATGCAACGGGCGAACGATGAGTTATCGCTTGCTGGATACCACACGGGTCTACGCCCTTGAAAAACTGCGGGTGAGCGGTGAGGCCGACGCGATCTTGCAGCGTCACGCGTTGTTTCAGATCGTGCTGTTGGAGCAGTCGGGCGTCAATTCGGTGTCCTTCCTGGACCACGAACACACCCATCGTCACCTTGAACATCTGGGCGGTTTGCGAGCAGCGCTGGAATGGGCTTTTTCCGAGGAAGGTGATCTGGCGATCGGTGTGCGGCTTGCGGTGGTATGCGTCCCGTTGTTTCTCGGCCTGTCGCTGCTGGATGAGTGCCAACGCTGGAGCGAGCAGGCATTGGCTGCGTTGGACAGCTCGCGCAGTCACTCCCATGAGCGGGTCCTGCAAGAAGCGCTGGCCATTTCCCTGATGTTTACCCACGGCAACACGCCTGCGGTTCACAGGGCGTTGATCCGCGGGATAGAGCTGGCGGAGAGGCTTGGTGATGCCCCGGGCCAATTGCGTCTGCTGGCGGGGTTGAACATTTTTCTGACGCGGGCAGGGGACTTCAGAGGCGCTCTGAAAGTCGCTCACAAGAACATGGAAGTCAGCACGCGACTGTCCGATGCTGCCGGCATCGCCATGGCGCAATGGATGCTTGGCGTATCCTGTCACCTGGTCGGCCAGCAGGCGCCGGCTGAGCGCTGGTGTACGGCCGGGTTGGCCATGGTGACGGCGCAACCGGATGGCGATGCCATTTACTTCGGTTACGACCATCGGGTCAGGGCATTGGTGTCTTTGGCCCGGACTCTGTGGTTGCGGGGCGAACCTGATCGGGCGGTGTCCATTGCCCATCAGGCGTTGGAGGTTGCGCGAAACCTGAGGCATCCGGTGACCCTGTGCATTTCGCTCATCTACGTATCGACCGTATTTCTGTGGGTCGGAGACTGGACGACCGCTGGGCAGACCATCGATAACCTGACGCTCAACGCCAAAAAGAATGCGCTCAAACCCGATCAGGCCGTGGCAATGGGGCTCAGGGGTATCCTGTTGATGCGTCAGGGTAAGTTGGATACCGGGGTGACACTGCTGAAGGATTGTCTGGATGTTCTGGCCGAGGAAAATCATCAAATCCTCAGCACGATGTTCATGAAGGGGCTGGCCGAAGGGCTGGCGTTGAAGGGTGAGTTCGACAAGGCCCAGGACATGATCGATCAGGCTCAATGTGTGGTCGAAAGTAGCGGGGAGACCTTCGATACTCCGGAAGTCTTGCGCATTGCGGCACAGATCCAGGCGACGCGAGCGCCACCGGATCTTGAGCGCGCCGAGTTGATTCTTCAGCGGTCGCTGGATTGCGCGCGCCGTCAGTCGGCTCTGGGTTGGGAGCTACGCTCTGCCATAACGTTGGCGCGGATGTACACAGCACAAGGCCGAAATGTCGAAGCGGGCGACATACTCGGTGCTGTTTACAGACGATTCAGCAGCGGCTTCGATTCGGTGGATTTGCGCAGCGCACGGCAATTGCTCCTGCAACTGCCTCATACCGCCAGCCAGAGTCTTCAAACCTTCGGTGCATGCATCGAATCATGACCCGGTTTTGCTCAGGCTTTTCCCCCCAGCATGGCGACGGTCTCTTCGGTCGTCCACAAGGCGTTGGCCATGAAACGGTAGTTGACCAGCGCCGACGCGTAGCCGTCGCCTTCCGGAAGTTTCGGTCCGGCCACGGCGTCCCTGACCACGGCGACTTCGAAGCCTTGTTCGAGGAGATCGCGCAGGTGTGATTCGACGCACAGGTTGGCCAACATCCCTACCAGGATCACTTGGGACACCAGCTGTTTACGTAGCTGCAAGGTCAGGTCGTTGACCTGCGGCCCGTACAGTTTGTGCGGCGAGCAAACGATGGTCTTGTTGTCTTCGATGTAGGGTTTGAATTCGGGCATGAAATCACTGCCTGAACCGACGAAGCCTTCCAGGCTCAAGGCGCTGGGGCGATCGAAAATCTTGATGTCGTGCTGGAACTGCTCGGCAGGGCCCTGAACCTTCCACTTGTGATCATGCGGGTAGTAATAGTGCGGCGAGATGGCCACGGTGATATCCGCGGTCTTCGCCGCCTTGAACAAACGCAGCAGGTTCGGCACCAGATTTTGTTCGGTCACGCTCTCGCCGACAACGCCCCAGGCTTTGCCCTTGTCACTCATGAAATCGATTTGCGGGTCGATGACCACCAGCGCCGCACGGGAGATGTCGAGTTTCATCGACGACTTGGGCAGCGCCGGGTCCTTGGGATCTGCGTACTTTTCCCGGGCTGAGGCAACAGTCTTGTCGGCGGCGAAGACGGGCAGGGCGGTAGCGGCGGTAGCGGCCATGGCACCGACCACGAAAGCGCGTCGACCGATGGGGCGGAATGTGTCGGACATGATGTTCTCCAGTTTCCAACGGCTGTGAATGTGAAAACGACCCGGCTGCAGCGATCCCATGCCGGATGCATAGATCTCGAAATCATTGGGGAAGGGATCAAGTCACTGGATGGTCACGGCATTGTTCGACGCGCGCTCGTTAAGAGTTGTGAATCGTTGTTACTGACGCCGGTGGCAAACAGTGCGAGGCCTGAGTGCTGGGGTCATCCCAAGGACTCAAGGTCGGTTCGCCCGGTCAGTCGCTGCCGTTGGGAAGGGGGAACGAGATCATCAGATGATTCAGGGAAGCCCTGTCATCAGTAAACTGATGACAGGGCGATAGGAGAGGGAAACATCACTGAATCTGTTTGCTGATTTCCGACGTGGCGTGAGCGTATCGATCACCGCTCAGGGCTGATCGTGCGGATGGCGACGTGACCCAATGCTCCAGACACATGGCACCGATGTAATCGGGAGCGGCGGGAACGATTGAGCACGGCTGCAGTCGAGCACCAAAATAAGTGGCTGCCTGGTCCGTTTCCGCCTGCCGTGGGTCCTGTGTCAGATCGAAAAAACGCTTGAACCAGTGCTCAAAGGATGCGGACTCAAGGCCTGCAATGGAGACAGCGCTGTTCCTGGGCGGTGCCAATGCAATGGCGGCCAGCGCAGTCGCTACGTCGTCAGCGGCGATGGGACGAAACAGCGCATCGGGTAATCCAGTCGTTTCGCCTTTAGTGAATCCGGCGGCTATGGTCGGCAGGAATTCGAAAAACTGAGTCGCCCTGGCGATTGTGAAAGGAACCCCTGAGGCCCTTGCCAATTCTTCCTGGCCCAGTTTGGCATCGAAATAAGGATTACCCCTGACACCGTCTACACCGACGATGGACAGGGTAACGTGATGCTTGACGCCTGCGGCCAGCTCCGCCGCATAAATATGCTCTGCGGAGGCGCGGAAGAACGTCTTCAATGTCTCTGGATCAAAGGTGGGCACGTCAGACACGTCCACCACGACATCAGCGTCTTGGAGTGCCTCCATCAGGCCTTGACCTGTTGTGGTGTCCACATGGGTACGCCGTGACGCTGCGATAACCTCCAAACCAGCCTCCTTCAGCCTCGTGACCACCTTGGCGCCGATCAAGCCACTACCACCGAAGACAACGGCTTTTTTATATGCAGACATATCAATCTCCATCAAACAGGGTTTGGACCTCAATAACAGGATCGCTTACCAAACATCGTGTGAAGCCAGCGTAGGGTAGTCGGTGTAGCCCTGCGAGCCGCCGCCGAAGAAAGTTGCGCTATCCGCGGTATTCATCGGAGCCCCCATTTTCAGGCGATTGACGAAGTCCGGGTTGGCCAGCACGTGCCCGCCATAAGCTTCCATATCCGCAAGGCCCGCCGCAACATCGGCACCGACTTGCTCACGCAGCCGGCCAGGACGATTAAGGATCAACGTCTGATGCCAAAGCGTGCGCAGATCGGCCAGTAATGCAGAATCACCCCAGTCCATCACATCCAGGTAGGCGAGCCCGAGTCTGTTCAGTTCTGCAGTCAGATAACGGTACAGGGCCGGACCTTCCGGTCCTTCATCCAAACCACCCAATGTGGCCCCGGGCGATAGGCGGATACCGGTGCGGTCAGCACCGATTTCATCAACCACGGCCTTCGCCACTTCGAGGGCAAAGCGCGCACGGTTCTCGATGGAGCCGCCATAGGCGTCAGTACGTGTATTGGCGTTGGGTGCAAAGAACTGCTGGAGCAGATAGCCGTTTGCCGCGTGAATTTCCACACCATCCGCCCCCGCCTCAATGGCACAACGGGCAGCGTGACGAAAATCGGCAATTGTCTGTTGAACGTCTTCCAGCGTCATGGCGCGCGGCACGGGCATGTCCTTCATGCCAGCTACTGTATGAATCTGCTCCTGGGTTGCGATGGCGGATGGCGCCAATGCTTGCAGGTGGCCCGGCACGTTGTCGGGATGCGACATGCGACCCGAATGCATGATCTGGATAAAGAGATGCCCACCTTTTTCATGGACGGCGGATGTGACCCTGCGCCAGCCTTGAATGTGTGCATCCGTGTAGATACCGGGAGTGGCGACAGTGCCTTGCCCTATGTCGGATGGCTGCGTGGCTTCAGTCACGATCAACCCCATGCTGGCGCGCTGGGCATAGTACTCAGCCATCAGTTCAGTGGGCACACCGTCGGCAGTGGCGCGACTGCGGGTCATGGGTGCCATCACCAGGCGGTTCGGCAGTGCATAGGCGCCCAAGCGAATACGGGAAAAAATCTCGTGCATCTGGAATAACCTCTCGTCAGTAGCAAAGGTGGATGGAATGCCCGGCTGCCTCAAGAGATCGCGCCAGCATTATCTCGACGTCGAGATAAAATGTAGGGGGTGATGTATCTTGATGTCAAGACAAATACGCAGTAGGATCGACCAATGGATCAAGTAGACACATTAATTGAGCAATGGCGTGTGGCTCGTCCCGATTTGGACGTGACCACCATGGGGACGATTGGTCGCCTTTCACGGGCGACCAAACGTATTCATACCGTCGTGGAAGAGACCTTTGCTTCATTCGGCTTGAACATGGCCGGGTTCGATGTGTTATCTGCGTTGCGCCGCTCAGGCCCGCCTTACGCGTTGTCTCCGGGGGATTTGCTTGCCTCGATGATGATCACTTCCGGCACGATGACCAACAGGATCGACCAGTTGGAAAAAGCGGGACTGGTCAGTCGAACCCCTGATCCGGGCGATGCTCGCAAAGCCATCGTGTGTTTGACACCGGAAGGTTTGCAGCGAATCGATGAAGCGATCGTGCAACACGTCGCAACCCAGCGCCGGATTTTGGCTGGGTTGACTGCCGAGGAAGTCGCGCAACTTGATGGGCTGTTGCGCAAGCTGTCGCAAACTCTCGGCGTCTAGCCACTCAATTTAATGGTTGAAGCCGTCACCGTTGCAAGCACACGGACCAAATCGCTCGCGCATCATGGCCATGTAAGATTCTTCTTCGGTTTCACGGCGCGCCCGCACCATTGATTCGATATCGTGGGTCGCTAAATAACGCAAACGGCCAGTGCCATCGTTCGCCGCATCGAAAATGACTCGTGCCACGTCTTCGGAGGTTGACAGGCTCTGTTCGCGCAAGCCTTCAAATACCTCTGCCGTGTGGCTGATGAAAGCGTTGTAGTCAGCAGGCGCGCACACTTGAGCCACCTCACTCGCTGAACGAGCGCCGAATCCCGTGCTGATTACCCCACCAGGTTCAACAATTTTCACTACGATTCCTTGAGACGCCAGCTCATAAGACAACGACTCTGAAAAGCCTTCCAAGGCAAATTTGCTGGAAGTGTAGATCGAGAGCATCGGAAGTCCGAACACTCCAGCTCCGGAGCTGACGTTAATGACTACACCGGACTTACGCTGGCGCATATGCGGCAGGACCTGCCGGGTGACCTCCATCGCACCAAACAGATTCACGTCAAATTGTTCTCGAATTTTCGCACTCGAGGTGCCCTCGAACACGCCGAACAAACCAAATCCGGCGTTATTGATCAAGACATCTATCTGGCCGAATCGGGCCATTCCGGCGTTGATCGTCTCCTCGACACTGACCGTGTCCTGCACATCAAGACGGGTGACGATCACATTGGATAAAGATGCCAGTTCATCACCGTTGGCGATGTTGCGCATGCTGGCAATGACGTTCCAGCCTTGAGCTGCGAACAGCTGAGCGGTGGCACGCCCAAAACCGCTAGAAGCGCCAGTTATGAGGACGGTTGAAGTCATGAGATTACTCCCGATGGGTTTGATGTTCGCCCCATGCAACGAAACCGTACGGCTTCGTCGAGGCGGTACACCTGCACCATAATTTCACGCACTGGCGCAAACAATCGGGCTAGTATGGGATGATCTAATGCAAGAAATAGCACAATGCGAAAAGCCGGATTGCAGGATCTCAACGCCGTAGTCGCCTTGGCTCATCATCGGAGTTTTCGTCGAGCCGCTGTCGAGCTTGGCCTCTCCCCCTCGGCAATGAGCCACGCCATTGCAATGCTGGAACAACGAATGGGTGTACGGTTGTTCAATCGCACAACTCGCAGTGTTTCATTGTCAGAGGCCGGGGAACAGTTTCTAGCCCGGGTCCAGCCGGCGCTGGCAGACATCTCCAGTGCAATGGAGGCCGTAAATCAGTTTCGTGAGACGCCGAGTGGCAATCTGCGCATCAATGCTTCCGAGGGTGCAGTTCAAATGATCATGGCGTCGGTGGTTGCCGAGTTCCTTCGGCGCTACCCCGACATGCGTCTGGAAATCGTCACCAGTACAGCATTGGTGGACATCGTGGCCGAAGGCTTCGACGCCGGCATTCGAATGGGCGAAAGCGTGCCGCTTGATATGGTTGCAGTTTCCTGTAGCCCACCGTTGCGTTTCGCCGTAGTTGGCTCATCCGCCTATTTTGCCCAGCACCCGGCACCTCAAACGCCGGAAGACTTAAGGAGGCACAACTGCATCCGCACTCGATTTGCCAGTGGGGCACTCTACCGGTGGGAGTTCGTAAAACGGGGCCAGCAGCAGGTTATCGATGTCGATGGCACGCTGACTCTCGACAGCCAGCACTTGATTGTGGATGCAGCGCTCAAGGGGATCGGCATCATTTGTGTAAACGAATCTTCAATTGCCGAACATTTGGACGCTGGGCGCCTTATACGCACGTTGGAGGACTGGACGCCGGCTTATCCGGGACTATGTGTCTTTTACCCGGCAAACCGCCATGTGCCAGCCGGTCTTCGAGCTTTTATCAACCTGGTGCGTGAGATGAACGTGACCTTCACGAAAGATCCCACACTCGTCTGATTCTCACTTTTCAGGAAGGCCTTCGAAAGCGCCTATCAGAACAACAGCGCTCAGCACGGGCCCGCTAAAAGGCCCCATGTGAGGTGAGTAATGTGGGCATAAAAAACTGGATTGACGCATGAACGCCAATCCAGTTCTATTTTCAATCGCGCAGTTGCAGTTGCAAGGCGCATTTCAGATCATCTGGCTAACGTGTTGAGTTGGAGGCTCAAGCCACGACGGGAATCAGCGGGTCGGCCGCTTGAAGTGCGATTTCCCGATCCGCTGCCGGAGGGTAAATCCACTGGGTGTTGATTTGGACTTTCAGCTCCTTGCCTTCCTGGCCGGTCAGCACCACTTTACGCTCCCAGCCCTCGGTGTACACCGCACCCCAGCCGCCCAGGTCCAGGCAGGTGACGTACTTGGGCTGGCTATAGGCAATCGGCTCGACACCAAGCAGATCCGCGGCTGCGTTGTTGCCGGCGGAGCGGCCCAGGGCGATCGCGTGCTGGCAGGTCATCAGGGCGTGGTTACCCTGGTCGTCCACGGCAGCGTAGGCAGTGTCGCCGGTGGCGTAGATGGCGTCCTGGCCGAGCACCTTGAGGTTGCGGTCAACATGCAGGCGTCCCTGCGCGTCGCGTTCGCCATCGATTTGCCGGGTCAGCGGTGACGCTTTTACGCCCACGGCAAAGATCACCGTGCTGGAGGCAATTCGTTCGCCGTTGGCGAGATGCACACCGTGTTCATCGACCTTGGCAACTGGGCTCCCGAGGCGCCAGTCAACGCCCAGACTGGTGCTTGCGTCAGCGACGACCTTGGCGATTGCTTCGCCCATGGAACCGCCAATCTGCTTGGCCATATCCACCACAATCACACGGAAATCGGCCTGCTCGCCCAGGATGGCACGCAGGCGGGCCGGCATTTCGGTGGCGGTTTCAATACCGGTAAAGCCACCGCCGACTACGACCACTGTATTGCGGGCAGCGCTTTCCGGTTGCTGAGCCAATTGTTGCAGATGCGCTTCCAATCGCTGCGCTGACTCCAGGCTATCAACATCAAAGGTGAAGCGCTCGATGCCCTCCAGCGGCGGACGGGCCACTTGGCTGCCGGAGGCCAGGATCAGGCGATCAAAGTACAGCTCGGCATCGCCACCCGAGGCATCGCGATAGCTGACGCGCTGGCCGTCGGCGTCAATCTGCGTGGCGCTTCCTTGCACAAAGCGCACGCCAACAGCATCGAACAACGGGCTGAGCGGGGCGACGGTACTGGCCAGGTCGGTTTCATAAAAACGTGGGCGCACGCGCAGTTCCGCTTGGGGGGCAAGCAGAGTCACACTGATGTCAAGGCGCTTGTGTTGATCCAGCAGGCGCACGGCACTGAGTGCGCTCCACATTCCGCCGAAGCCGGCCCCGATGATCAGGATTTGTTGTTTCATATTATGAGTTCCCGTGGTGTGTTGGCGCTGATTGAAAACTGAACTATTGCGAACTGCTGACCTTTGCCGGCAATGTTTTGGGCCGGGTGGAATCCTCTTTCAGGTTATGTGAGCTCGTCGAAATCCACCGAATAACTGCGCTTCCCCATTGTTTCCAAGTATTTCTTCATCCCCGGAAGTCTTTGCTTCACATCTCCAGGTTCATCCAACCGACTTTGGCCTCTTCAGGCGCCACCGCCTTGACGACCTTGCCGGTGGCCCGTTCCACGCGCTGGGCGACTTCCGGGTCATCGGCGAAGGGGATCAGACTGGCCTCCTCCAGGCTCTGCTTCGTTTCCCGTTTCAGGCAGCACTCGACCGTCAGCCACAGGCTTGCAACGAACAGAGCCCCCAACAAGATTTCGGGCATCTCAATCTCCTTGCCTCAGGCAATCTGCGCTTCACGTTCGGCCAGGCGCACGTCCGCCACCCGCACGGTGCGCCAGACGTTGTAGGCCATCAGCAGCATGCCGCTGAGGAAGAACACGCCACCGGTAAAGCGCACCACAAAGCCGGGGTGGCTGGCCTGCAAGGCTTCGACGAAGGAGTAGGTCAGCGTGCCGTCGTCGTTGATCGCGCGCCACATCAGACCCTGGGTGATGCCGTTGACCCACATCGAGGCGATGTACAGCACAGTGCCGATGGTCGCGAGCCAGAAGTGCAGGTTGATCAGCGGGGTGCTGTGCATCTGCTCGCGCCCGAAGACTTTGGGCACCATGTGGTAGGTGGCGCCGAAGGTGATCATCGCCACCCAGCCCAGGG
>NZ_JACVAI010000008.1 GCF_014851765.1 Pseudomonas sp. PDM04
CGATGACCTGAAGCAACTCGCTGCCGAAAACCGCGTAACTCTTTGTTTACCAAGGAGTTTTCCGTTTCGACTGCGCCGGAAGTGGGGCGAATTATAGACGTCCAGAATCTGCCGTCAACCCCTAATTATGCTTTTCTCGCGGAAGATGATTTTTTACCCCCCAGGCGAGGGATTCGGCGCGACACGGCCGGCAGACGCAACCCCAAGAGCAGCAACCCTATGCAGGCATACACCGCCCACTCTTTCAGGTCGGCACGCACGATCCACAACATATGCAGAAAGCCAAGCCCGAGAACGACATAGGCCAGCCGGTGCAACTTCTTCCAGCGAGCACCCAGACGCCGCTGACTGTAGCGATTGGATGTCACCGCCAACGCCAGCAGGCAAAGGAACCCAAGCGCCCCGACTATGATGTAAGGCCGCTTGCGCAACTCGACACCGAGTTGAGACCAGTCAAAGCCAAGAATGAACGCAAGGTAACTGCAAAGATGCAGAGTCACGTAAGTAAAACACCACAGCCCCAGTTGCCGCCGGACCGCCACCCACCCCGCCCAACCGGTGAACTTCTGCAAGGGTGTCATGCTCAAGGTTATCAGCAGCAGGATGAGCGTCCCGAGCCCCAGCCGGTCAACCAACACCTTGCCAGGATCCGGCCCGAGCAAATCCGCCCAGGCCTGATAGAGCCAGAGCAATGGCCATATCGCCGCCACTATAAAGACCCCTGCTCGCCACAACGGATATCGCATCAGTAATTCTTCCGCAGATCGAGCCCTGTGTATAACGAAGCGACTTCATCCGCATAACCATTGAACATCTGCGTGTCGCGCACATTGGGCTTGAACAGGCCGCTCGGCAAACGCCGCTCCCGTGCCTGGGTCCAGCGCGGGTGGTCCACTGTCGGATTCACATTGGCGTAGAAACCGTACTCATCCGCAGCAATGCTCTGCCAGGTGGTCTTCGGCTGCTCGCTGACCAGGCTGATCCGCACGATGGACTTGATGCTCTTGAAGCCGTACTTCCACGGCGCCACCAGACGCAAGGGTGCGCCGTTCTGATTCGGCAACTCACGCCCGTACATGCCCACTGCGAGGATGGCCAACGGGTTCATTGCCTCATCCAGCCGTAATCCTTCGACATAAGGCCAGTCGATCAAGGCAAAACCGGAACGCTGCCCCGGCATGGTTTTGGGGTCCTGCAGGGTTTCGAAGCGAATGAATTTTGCCTTGGAGGTTGGCTCGATCTGTTTGAGCAATGCCGAGATGGGAAAGCCGATCCACGGAATGACCATCGACCAGGCCTCCACACAGCGCAGACGATAAATGCGCTCCTCCAACTGGTAGGGCTTCATGAAGTCTTCCAGCGCGTACCGCCCTGGCTTCCCCACTTCCCCGTCCACCACCACGCTCCAGGGCTCGGTTTTCAGCGCACCCGCGTTGGCAGCCGGATCACCTTTATCGGTGCCGAACTCATAGAAGTTGTTGTAGTGGGTCGCGTCCTTGAACGGCGTGATGGCTTCGTCCCTGACGTTGACTGCCCCCCATTGCACAGAAGGAAGCTTCTGTGAAAACCAGGCAGGCGCCTTGCCGGGCTCGACATCCGGATAACGCGCAGCATCAGCAGCGCTGGCCCAACGCGGCAAACCGCCCAGGGCAAGGCCGGCAGCGGCAGCCCCCAGGACACTTCGACGGGATAGATAGAGGGATTCAGGCGTGACGTCCGACTCATGACAGTCGGACGCCTGGGGGACTTTGATCAGCATGGCAACTCCGCAGCATTGGAGAACAGATGCACCAATAGACTGCGGAGTATGAAGGAAATTACGCGTTCTTGTGCCGACGAAGGCGTAACAGATATTGCACCGGACCAGACGCCGCATAGGCGAGGAACACCAGCAGCAGGATACGCGGCGGATCACTGAAGACCACGGCGAACACCAATACAACGGCAAGGATGGCCACGAAAGGTACGCGCCCCTTCAGGTCCAGCTCCTTGAAGCTGTTGTACTTGATGTTACTGACCATCAGCATGCCGGCAGCCGCCACCATCAGCGCCACCAGGAACGACATCTTGGATCCCTGGATCCCGTAATCGCTGAAAGCCCAGACAATACCGGCAACGACACCCGCGGCAGCCGGACTGGCCAGGCCGATGAAGTAGCGCTTGTCGGCGGTACCGACCTGAGTGTTGAAACGCGCCAGGCGCAGCGCAGCACCGGCGACATAAATGAAGGCCACCATCCAGCCGACCTTGCCCATGTCGCCCAAAGCCCAACCGAATGCCAACAGGGCGGGCGCGACACCGAAGGCGACCATATCCGACAGCGAGTCGTACTCGGCACCGAAGGCACTCTGGGTATTGGTCATCCGCGCCACGCGACCGTCAAGGCCGTCGAGCACCATGGCCACGAAGATCGCGATGGCCGCGAAGGCGAAATACTTGCTGGCGCCAGCGGCATCGCCGGCACTCAAGGCGCTCTGCGCGCTCATCGAGTTGATGATGGAATAAAACCCTGCGAACAGGTTCGCGGTGGTGAAGAGATTCGGCAGAAGATAGATACCACGATGCCTGACTTTACGGCCTTCGGCGTCATGCCCTTCTTCGACGTGCTCATCGATGGGCAGCAGGCTTTCGGCGTCGGAAGCCTGGTTTGGCTCTTCGGGACGTTCGCTCATGGACATTACCTTGCAACAGGGTGGAAAGTTTCGACAAGTGTCTGGGACGACGGTTCGGCCGCAAACGATGCAGCTTTATACCAGAACCGTCCCCGCAAACGAAAAAACGCGGCCTGGGCCGCGTTTTTTCTCACACAAGTGCGCGACTTAGTTTTTGGCTTTGTCGACGATCTTGTTGGCACCGATCCACGGCATCATGGAGCGCAGTTGCTCACCGATGATTTCGATACCGTGAGCGGCGTTGTTACGACGCTTGGCGGTCATCGAAGGATAGCCGGTGGCGCCTTCGCTGATGAACATCTTGGCGTATTCGCCGTCCTGAATACGTTTCAGGGCGTTGCGCATGGCCTGGCGGGATTCGGCGTTGATCACTTCCGGGCCGGTCACGTACTCGCCGTACTCGGCGTTGTTGGAGATCGAGTAGTTCATGTTGGCGATACCGCCTTCGTACATGAGGTCAACGATCAGCTTCAGTTCGTGCAGGCACTCGAAGTAGGCCATTTCCGGCGCGTAGCCAGCTTCAACCAGGGTTTCGAAACCAGCCTTGACCAGCTCAACGGTACCGCCACACAGAACGGCTTGTTCGCCGAACAGGTCGGTTTCGGTCTCGTCCTTGAAGGTGGTTTCGATGATGCCGGTACGACCGCCACCGACGCCAGCGGCGTAGGACAGCGCAACGTTCTTGGCGTTGCCCGAGGCGTCCTGGTAGATCGCGATCAGGTCAGGGATGCCGCCGCCTTTGACGAACTCGGAACGCACGGTGTGGCCCGGTGCTTTTGGCGCGATCATGATCACGTCGAGGTCAGCGCGCGGTACAACCTGGTTGTAGTGAATCGCGAAGCCGTGGGAGAAGGCCAGGGTGGCGCCCTTCTTGATGTTCGGCTCGATTTCGTTCTTGTACAGCGAGGACTGGAACTCGTCCGGGGTCAGGATCATGACCAGGTCGGCAGCCGCGACAGCGGAAGCAACGTCGGTCACTTTCAGGCCGTGGGCTTCGGCCTTGGCGACGGTCGCCGAACCTTTACGCAGGCCAACGGTAACGTCAACGCCGGAGTCTTTCAGGTTGCACGCCTGGGCGTGGCCCTGGGAACCGTAACCGATGATGGCAACTTTCTTGCCCTGGATGATCGACAGGTCGCAGTCTTTATCGTAGAAAACTTTCATGAATTTCCCCTATATATCCAGGCCGTTCAGGCCATTCGCTAATTTGGTTTAGATGCTGAGTACTTTGTCGCCGCGAGCAATACCGGTGACGCCGCTACGGACGGTCTCCAGGATCGAAGCGGTGCCGATGGACTGAATGAAGCTGTCGAGCTTGTCGCTGGTACCGGTCAGTTGAACGGTATAGACGCTGGCGCTGACATCGACGATCTGCCCACGGTAAATATCGGTAGTGCGTTTGATCTCGGCGCGCTGGGCGCCCGTGGCCTTGACCTTGACCAGCATCAGTTCGCGCTCGATGTGAGCACTCTCCGACAGGTCCACCAGCTTGACCACTTCGACCAGCTTGTTCAGGTTCTTGGTGATCTGCTCGATGATCTCATCGTGGCCCACCGTGGTCAGCGTCAGACGCGACAGGGTCGGGTCCTCGGTTGGCGCCACAGTCAGGCTTTCGATGTTGTAGTTGCGCTGCGAGAACAGGCCGACTACACGAGACAAAGCGCCAGGTTCGTTTTCCAGAAGCAAGGAAATAATGTGCCGCATGATTAGGTACGCTCCGTCTTGCTCAGCCACATATCGCGCATGGAGCCGTCTTTGATCTGCATCGGGTAGACGTGCTCACTGGTATCGACCGCAATATCGAGGACCACCAGACGATCCTTCAGAGCGAACGCTTCCTCCATCTTCGACTTCAGATCCTTCGAATCGCTGATGCGCACGCCGACATGGCCGTAGGCTTCGGCCAGCTTGACGAAATCAGGCAGTGACTCCATGTAGGAATGCGAGTGACGACTGCCGTAGCTCATGTCCTGCCATTGGCGAACCATACCCAGAACACCGTTGTTCAGGATGACAATCTTGACCGGCAGACCATATTGCAGACAGGTGGACAGTTCCTGGATGTTCATCTGGATGCTGCCCTCGCCGGTCACGCAGACGACGTCGGCATCCGGGAAGCTCAACTTGATGCCCATGGCCGCCGGGAAACCGAAGCCCATGGTGCCCAGACCACCGGAGTTGATCCAGCGGTTGGGTTTGTTGAACTTGTAGTACTGCGCCGCGAACATCTGGTGCTGACCGACGTCGGAAGCGACATAGGCATCGCCCTTGGTCACTTCGCACAGGGTTTCGATCACGGTCTGTGGCTTGATGATACTGCCGTCACCCTTGTCGTAAGGGAACAGGCCGCGATCACCGCGCCATTCATCCACCTGCTTCCACCAGCTGGCCACGGACTCCTTGTTCGGGGTCTCGCCGATTTCCTTGAGGATCGCGACCATTTCGGTCAGGACGCTCTCGACGGGGCCCACGATCGGCACGTCGGCCTTGATGGTCTTGGAAATCGAAGCCGGGTCGATGTCGATGTGAATGATCTTCGCGTTCGGGCAGAACTTGGACGCGCCATTGATCACGCGATCGTCGAAACGCGCACCGACCGCGAGGATCACGTCGGCATGGTGCATCGCCAGGTTGGCGGTGTAGCTGCCGTGCATGCCCAGCATGCCGATGAACTGGCGATCAGTGCCAGGGTAGGCACCCAGGCCCATCAAGGTGTTGGTCACTGGCAGGTTGAGCATTTTGGCCAGTTCGGTCAGCGGCGCGGAGCCACCACCGAGAATCACGCCACCGCCGGCGTACATCACCGGACGCTTGGCCGCCAGGAGCATTTCGGCTGCCTTGCGGATTTGCCCGGAATGGCCACGGACGGCCGGGCTGTAGGAACGCAGCTTGGCTTTTTTCGGGAAGATGTATTCGAACTTCTCGGCCGGGTTGGTCATGTCTTTCGGGATGTCGACAACGACCGGACCAGGGCGACCGGATTGCGCCAGGTAGAACGCTTTCTTCATGACTTCCGGGATTTCCGAAGCGTGCTTGATCATGAAACTGTGCTTCACGATCGGCCGGGAGATACCGATCATGTCGGTTTCCTGGAACGCATCGGTACCGACCATGGTGCTCGGCACCTGGCCGGAAATGACCACCATCGGGATGGAGTCCATGTAGGCAGTGGCAATACCGGTAATGGCGTTGGTTGCGCCCGGTCCGGAGGTCACCAATACCACGCCGGCCTTACCGGTGGCACGGGCGTAGCCGTCAGCCATATGGGTCGCAGCTTGTTCGTGACGAACCAGGATGTGGGTCACTTCCGGTTCTTTGAACAGGGCATCGTAGACATGAAGAAGAGCACCACCCGGGTACCCGTAGATATATTTGACGCCTTCGTCACGCAAAAAGCGGACGAGCATCTCACCGCCAGATAAAAGCTCCACGTTGTTCACCTCTAAAACGCCAGAATACCGTCCATATCAGAAAGGACGGGTCTTAATAGGTTTACTTCTCGGCAGAGCATGAGCGACGGTGGTCGCCGACTACGTCAGCACTGACTGAGCAAGTATTGGGATCGTCCCAAGTGTTGCGGGCTTTTCCCACCCAGCGCGAGGTAACGCGTTGCGGGTGTAACAGGTCGACGCGGATGTGCGCCTCATGATCTGCCGAGTGGGTCTGCTTCTGGCAGTCCCTCTACAGCGGACTTTGGATTCTTCTGTTTCATCCCCTGCAAGTCAAGTCGTCTATGTGCTTTATTGAAGTAAGCACATGAGAAAGCAAGAAAAAACCGCGAAACAGCAACTGTGTTAGCTTCAATTGCGCAACCCAATACAAGGAAATGGCATGCGAACGTTTTTCCTGACCGCCAGCCTGTTGGTTGGCTTGAGTCCAATGTGCATGGCCGCGCAGGTTTACAAATGGGTCGATGAACACGGCGTCACCCACTTTGATGCGCAACCGCCCCAAGGCCGGGAAGCCGAAACAGTGGTTACGCCCTCGGCGCCTGCGAGCAACCCGGCGACGCGGCTGCCTGGCAGCACCGTCGGCGATCAACAGGCCATCGACAAGTCGGTGAAAAAACAGGTCGCCGAGCAGCAGGCCCAGCTGAAGGTATTCTGCGAGCAGGCCCGCACGAACCTGGCGCAACTGCAGAACAATCCGCGGTTGCGCGAGGATGTCGACGGTGAGATGCGCCGCCTGACCGACGAGCAACGTCAGGAACGCACCACCGAAACACAAAGGCAGATCGCCGAGAATTGCCAGTAACGATCCTGCCCTGTGTGAGCGAGCCTGCTCGCGCCGGAAAGGATTGGCGGATCAGCGCGACGCCGTGATCAACAGGTCAAATTCCTTGAGGAGCACCTGCAACTGGCGATCCCGGCCCTGGACATTACGGGAGGCGAAGACCATTTCGGCCATCTCCTGAATGCCCGAGGCGTTGGGCAGCGGCAGATCCTGCTCCAGGATCATTTTCATGCGAGGCAGGAAGATCCACTGCAGCCACTGTTCGAAATCCAGCGTATCGACCGAAAAGGGTTCGACACTGGACAACGCTTCGGCGCAAGGCGCGACATCGTCCCACCACCCTTGAACGCGCAGTTCGCGCTCGATCAGCAACAGCTGTTCGGCAATCTTGGGAAAGCGCACGTCCATTACGAGGAAACCTTGGCCTTCTGACGAGCCAGTGCAGCGCCCGCGGAATCACCCTGCTTCTCACGCGCCTGACCAATCAATTCCCACAGGCTGGCCTGAAGCGCCGGACGTCCATTGGCGAACGTCAGGCCGCGACGGGCAAATTGTTCGGCCTGTGGCGCGTCACCCTGCGCCATACGCACCTGGGCCAGGCGATAGAGCACTTGTGGTTCACGGGGTGCAACACGCTGGGCTCGTTCGAGGCTGGAGGAAGCGCCATTGAGGTCCCCGCCCGCCTGTTGCTGCTGGGCGGTCGTCAGCAGTGCCAACACCGGACCATCCAGCTGCTCATCGGCGGACAAGCCACCGGCACTCGCCGACGGAATCCCGCTGGGGGTCGACGGCATGCTGTAGCTGCCCTGGTTGATCGGCGCCGACTGAACCGGCGAGGTATCGATCGGGCCCGGGGTGATCGGCCCCGGCGTAATCGGCGAAGTGCTGATCGGTGTCGACGAAACGGCACCACCGCCCGGCACCATCACCACGACGCCAGAGTCGCCTTGTGGAATCGCCTGGCCCTGGGCTTGCGCCGGACGTTGCACCGTCGTCTGACGGAAGCCACCATTGGCCGACACCCGCTCACTGTTGGAAACGGCACTGCCGGAATCCACAACCGGAATGGAACCGCGCTGTACGGTGGAGCAACCGCTGAGCAAAGCCACGGTGGCCACCGCTGGAATCAACCACTTGTTCACTTGAAACCCTCTTTGCTTAATTCATCCAGCCTTTGACCCAATCCATCACCGTTTCGCCGGAGACAGGGCTTTCCCCACCACACGCAGCGCCGGGAGGCGGTTCGCTGCCGCGAATATACGGCATCTGCACGGCACCTGGGCAATTGGCGTCGGAGCCTTGCCCGGTCCGCGAATCAACCCACGCCTGAACGACGTTGTCCGGTTGCGGCATGTCCAATGGCAGCGGGTCGGCCTTGCGCATGAAGCTGGTCCAGACCTGCAATGCACCGGTGGCGCCAGTGAACGGTGTCTTGCCGTTATCATCGCGCCCCAACCAGACCACCGCCAGCAAGTCCTGACTGAAACCGGCGAACCAGCTGTCTCGCGAGTCGTTACTGGTACCGGTCTTGCCTGCCAGGGTCAGGGTTTTCGGCAATACGTTGTAAACCGAACTGCCCGTACCTTCACGCATGACCCGCTGCATGGCGTTCTGGATCAGATAGATGGACGCCGGATCAAAACGTTGCTGGATCTGGAACGGATAACGCTTGAGCGGCTCGCCTTCGGCCGTCAGTACGCTGCGAATCCCGCGCATCGGCGTATTGAACCCTCCGTTGGCGAGCGTCTGGTACATGGTCGCGACTTCGATCGGGGTCATGCCTCCCGCCCCCAGCAACATCGACGGAAACGCCGGGAACTCACGGTTCACGCCCAGTCGAGCGACGGTTTTCAGCACATTGGGCACGCCCACTGCCAAGCCGAGACGTGCAGTGGACAAGTTGTAGGAATGCGCCAGCCCCTGATAAAGGAAGACGGTGCCGTGGGAGCGGCGATCATAGTTCTGTGGTTTCCAAACCTGGCCATCCGCTCCCTTGACCGAGAAGGATTCGTCCGACAGCCAACTGGTCAGGCTGTACTGGCTCGGCTTCTCAAGGGCCGTCAGGTAAACGGCCGGCTTGATCAGCGAGCCGATCGGGCGCACCGCATCCAGCGCCCGGTTGAAGCCGGCGAAACTCGCCTGGCGACTGCCGATCATGGCCTGGACTTCACCGGTTTCCGGGTTGGTCACCACCATCGCCGCTTCCACATCATCGGAGCCCTTGCGTCCGGCCAGCCGCTTGAACGTATCGTTGACCGAGGCCTCGGCCTTCATCTGCAGGATTGGATCGAAACTGGTGAAGATCCGCAGGCCTTCTTCGGTCAAGTCTTCATCGCGATAGTCTTCGCGTAACTGCCGTTTAACCAGATCGATGAATCCAGGGAACGAGCTGTCGGCGAGTTTGCCCCGCGTCGTCACGCCCAGCGGCATTTTCTTCGCCGCCGCCACTTGCTCCGCAGTCGCAACGCCTTGCTGCTCAAGCACATCGAGCACCAGGTTGCGGCGCTCCAGCGCCCGCTCCGGATTGCGCCGCGGGTTGTAATAGGACGGCCCCTTGACCATGCCCACCAGCATGGCGACCTGATGCAACTTCAGTTCGGACAATGGCTGTCCGAAGAAGAACTGGCTGGCCAGGCCGAAACCGTGCACCGCACGCTGACCGTCCTGGCCGACAAACACCTCGTTGAGGTAGGCCTCAAGAATCTCGCGCTTGTCGTAATGCAGCTCGAGCAACATCGCCATCATGGCTTCGGTGAGCTTGCGGGTCAGGCTGCGTTCGCTGGTCAGGTAGAAGTTCTTCACCAACTGTTGCGTCAGGGTACTGCCACCCTGAGTCATCTTGCCGCCCGAGGTGTTGACCCAGATGGCGCGGGCAATCGACTTGGGCGATACGCCCCAGTGGCTGTAGAAATCCCGGTCTTCCACGGCGACCAGGGTTTCGAGCAGGTAAGGCGGGACCTGATCGAGCTTGATCAGAATACGGTCTTCAAGGTTTTTCGGGTAAATCCCGCCAATCAGCAGGGGCTCCAGACGCACCACCGACAACTTCGAGCCGTTGGTCGCCGAGAGTTCGGCCACATAGTCGCCGGAGAATCGCACGCGCACGGGCTGCGCCTTCTCCAGGCCTTCATAGAACTGGAAACCCCGGGTGTTCAAATCCACCGTGTTGCCATTGACCGAGGCGGCGCCGGGGCCGTTGCTCACGCTTTCGCGACGATAGCCCAGGGCATCGAGCTCGGTCAGGAAGTCTTCTTTGCTCAGCTTCTGGCCGGTAAACAGCTCGAGCGGGCGCGCATACACCTTCGCCGGGATGGTCCAGCGCTTGCCGGAGAACTTCTCCTGCACGATGGCATCGAGGTAAACGGCGAATCCGGCGAGCAGCACAAGGCCAACCAGACTGAGTTTGATGGCCCAGCTCAACCAGGGACGCAGGCCCCGGGAAGGTGGTTTTTTGGGGGTACGGGGGGATCGGGTACGAGTCATGGCGCCGGATTATACGCACTTTATTCATCGTCAACAGGAGCCAACCGAGGTTTGCGTCGGACGGACTTGCCGCCATAATGAGCGCCATATTTTTTGCCAGACTCTGAAGGAACGCCTGTGAGCCAGCCCCTGATCGCCGCCCTGCAAAACCCGGCCCTCTACCCGCATCCGGTAGACGGATTCCAAGTCATCGAAACGCACATCTCCTGGGTGATACTCACGGGCCCCTTCGCTTATAAAGTGAAAAAACCGGTCAACTTCGGCTTTCTCGACTTCACCAGCCTGGATGCCCGCGAGCATTTCTGCGCTGAAGAACTGCGCCTGAACCAGCGCCTGACCGATGATTTGTATCTGGAAGTGTTGCCAATCACCGGCAGCGTCGAGGCGCCACAACTGGGTGGTGATGGCCCGATCCTCGACTTCGCGCTGAAGATGCGCCAGTTCCCCCAGAGCCAACTGCTCAGCACCCTGCAAGCCAACGGCGAGCTGACCACCACGCACATCGACGAGATGGCCGTGCAGATCGCGCAATTCCACCTCAACGCCCCGAAAGTGCCTGCCGAACACGAAGCCGGCACCCCGGACAGCGTCATGGCGCCGGTTCGACAGAACTTCGAACAGATCCGCCCATTCCTGAGTGACAAGGCCGACCTTCTGCAACTCGACGCGCTGCAAGCCTGGGCCGAGAGCAGCTTCGAACGCCTCAAGCCCCTGTTCGCCGAGCGTAAAGCCCAAGGCTTCATCCGTGAGTGCCACGGTGATATCCACCTGGGCAACGCCACCGTGATCGACGGCAAGGTCGTGATCTTCGACTGTATCGAATTCAACGAGCCGTTCCGCTTCACCGACGTTTACGCCGACACCGGTTTCCTGGCGATGGACCTTGAGGACCGTGGCCTGAAATGCCTGGCCCGGCGTTTCATCAGCCAATACCTGGAGTTGACGGGCGACTACCAGGGCCTGGAGCTGTTGAATTTCTATAAAACCTACCGCGCACTGGTTCGCGCCAAGGTCAGCCTGTTCAGCATGCCGGCCGAGGCCGACCCGGTGCAGCGCGCCACGACCCTGCGCCAGTACCGCAACTACGCCAACCTGGCGGAAAGCTACAGCACCATTCCTTCACGCTTCCTGGCCATTACCCATGGCGTATCGGCGGTGGGCAAAAGTCACGTGGCCATGCGCCTGGTGGAGGCTTTGGGCGCGATTCGACTGCGGTCCGATGTGGAGCGCAAACGCATGTTCGGCGAGCAAACCGTCACCAACGACCCTCAGGCCGGCATCTACAGCGCCGACGCGAGCGCCGCGACCTATGCCCGCCTGCATGAAATTGCCGCCGTGATCCTGCATGCCGGTTTCCCTGTGGTGATCGATGCCACGTACCTCAAGCGCGAGCAGCGCGATGGTGCTGCGCAAATCGCCGAGGCCACCGGTGCGCCGTTCCTGATCCTTGACTGCGAAGCACCACAAGCCGTGATCGAAAACTGGCTGGCCCTGCGTCAGGCAGACAAAACCGATCCATCCGACGCCAACCTGGCCGTTATTGCAGCTCAACAGGCCAGTCGTGAAGCGCTGACGCCGGCGGAAATCCTGTGCAGCAAACGCGTGCTGACCAATGAAAGCGGGACCCTCGACACCGTTGTCGCACAGATCCGCCAACGCTTGCCGGGCCTGTAAAAAGTATTTCAATCGTGAAGCCTTCATCGGCTTCACGATTGTAACGTAGTGGCATTATACTGGCGTCATAAAACCAACAGGTGACGTGACATGAGCCAGCCCAAACTTCTCGATACACCGCTTTTTGCTTTGCTGCACAAAGACGACATCAAGGGTTTCAACAACGAACGCCCGACGGATGGACCTATCGACATGGTCGGGGGTGATTTTCGCGGGCTGGACCTGCGCGAACTGAATGCCGACGGCGTCGACTTCACCAATGCCTATTTTCGTTCCGCCGACCTGCGCGGCATCGATTTCACTCATTCGAAACTGGAAGGCGCCAGCCTGGCTCACGCGCAGATCTCCGGCGCCTACTTTCCGCCGGAACTGAGCGCCGACGAGATCCTGATGTCGATGAACTTCGGCACACGCCTGCGTTATCGCTCACGCTGAAAACGACTGATCACTGAAAAGTCCGGCGCCCCTGCCTCGCGCTGGACTGCGGATACGTTCGCGCACAAAACCTCAGCACACCCCGCCTTCCCCTCCTCCGTTGCGATCTCGTACGTCGCGCCCCAGCGTGCTTCTTAGAAGCATTTGCTCCGACAGCGAGCAAACAATCACGCTTTTGCTGCTGATGGCTACACTCCTGAGAAGCTCGCCCACGCACCGTTCGGCTATCGCAAGGAGGCTTGATGAATGATGAACTGCAGCATCTGAAGAACCTTGGCAAGACGTCAGCGCAGTGGCTGCATGCCGTGGGCATCCACAGCGCCTCGGATTTGCGTCGGCTGGGGGCCGTGGATGCTTATCGGGCCGTGCGTACGCGCGGGTTTCGAGCGTCCAAAGTGCTGCTGTACGCCATCGAAGGCGCCTTGATGGATGTGCACTGGAACGACATCCCCGCAGAGCGCAAGGAAGCCCTGAATAAACAGCTGGAAGCCATTTCATCACGCCACAAGAACTGAACGGGCCCTGCCACCATGTATTTGCTTGGGGAACAACCGGCCTACGCCGACGTACTGATCGATCGCCTGCAAAACATTCCGGCCCGCCTGCTGGAGCATTTATCCCCGTGCGGCCCGGCGTTGGAGTTGTCGGCGACTGACGATCTGGCAGCCGAATTACCCGCCAATCAATTGTTCATCCTGAAAAGCGGCCTGCTGCATGGATGCATCGACGAGCGCCCGCTGTTCTACCTGCATGAAGGCGATCTGGTCGGCTTGCGCCAGGACAGCGACCTGCCACGCTGCCGGCTGTGCACGGATAGCCCGATCGTACTGACGCCCTACCTGCGCTCCGAAGTGTTCCAGTACATCCATGCCGACCCGGAGCGCTCGGAACTGTTGCTGCAGTACCTGACCGGTCAGACTGCCCTGTTGTCCGACGCCGTCGCCCGCCTGAAGCAACCGGAGTTACGCAGCACCAACGGCTTTCAGCGCGTCGCGCGTGGCGACATGCTGATCCATCAGGGCGACGAGGCCGATCACGTCTTCGTGATTATCGAGGGCCATGCCGAAGCGTTCGTCGACGGACACAAGGTCGGCGATATCCCCAAGGACGAGATTTTCGGCGCCATGGCCGTATTCACTGGCGAGAAACGTAATGCGAGTGTGATCGCCAGCGAACCCAGTACCGTCATGCTGATCCCCAAAGACCAGTTTCTCAGCCTGACCCGCAGCAATGCGAAGATCGCCCACAGCCTGATCGAGAGCATGGCCCGCAGAATCGACCTGCTGAATAAACAGGTTACACATCTGAGCTCGCTCAAAAGCGGCCCGCCAGGCCAATGATTACGGGCTCCTTCAGCGCTTCATCGGCGATTCTCGAATAAATGAAGAATCAACGGTTGACATGGTAATGAGAATCGATATGATTATCACAACTGGTCGCGAGACTGGTCGATATTTGAACAGCCCTTGGTTCGGACTCTCAGATATCTCCTCATCAGGCTAATCACGGTTATTTGACCCGGCTCTTGCCGGGTCTTTTTTTGCCTGTGGAAAAGTCCGCCCTCACTTGCCGAACTGTTTGCGCATCTGCGCACAGTAATCCGGCGCCTCCATGGCGGGGGTGTACCAGACGTAGTCGGCCATTGTCGCCGTCACCTCACTGCCCTGCTGAGCGAGCATCAGTACCGTCGGCGCTTCACGCTCACCCAGATCCAGGGCATGTATCGGCACCCCGACATCCTTGCGCGCGTGGTAAGCACCCGCCAACAACAAGGCCGGAGCCGGAGCTGCCAGCAGCCGCTCGGCCATGCGACGGTCGCGCTGTTGCTGGACGGCGAGCATGGCCGGCATCTGCGATTCAGGCAGCAGGCCGCAGTGGGATTCGCCGACCTGGGCCAACAGCTCGGCCCTGACGGGCTCGGCGTTGCTACGAGCGCCGCTCAATACCGGCGGGTTGGCGTAGATGGCGCGGACCTCGGCAGCATCCAGGTTGGCGGCCAGCAGCGGATACGGCTGGGCCAGGGCGAAACGGACGATCGGGCCATACAGGTTCCAATCCCAGCCCGACTGCCAGGCCAACGCACCGGGCAAGTCCGCCGGCAACGTCGGCGCCTGACGGACGTCGTCGACGCGGGCCTGCTGGTCCGGCGTGAGCATTTCCAGCAACAGGCTGCCTTGCGGACGCTGATCCCCCAGCGCCTGCAATAGCCAGTGCTGCAATTCGTGGTGATCGCGGTTGTCATGCTGCTCACCGACGATCAACCGCGAGGCGCTGGCCAGCCGCACGACGAGTTCCTGCGCGGTCAGCGCCTGGCCGCTGTGCACGTCACGAATGTCACCGACGATCGGCGGCGGCGCTGCAACATGTTGGCAGGCGCTCAGCATCAACCCCGCCAGAATCACTCCTGCACGCATGCACTCCCCCTTCACGTTCAGCGGGCGATGATCAGCGGATGCCCGCGCTCTGGATGCTGTTGTACCAACACGTCCAAGCCGAATACCGCCTTGAGCGGCTCTGGACGCAATACTCGCTCGGGCGTATCGAGCGCGACCGGGCGACCGCCTTCAAGCAGCAGCAGGCGATCACAATAACGCGCCGCAAGGTTCAGATCATGCAGGATCACCAGCACAGCCGCCCCTCGGTCGGCGAACTCGCGCACCGCTTGCAGGGTAGTGTGCTGGTGCAGTGGATCGAGCATCGAGGTGGGCTCGTCCAGCAGTAACGTCTGGCCCGCCTCGCCAGGCCAGAGCTGCGCCAGCACACGCGCCAGGTGCACCCGCTGGCGCTCGCCACCGGACAACGCCAGGTAACTGCGCCCCATCAGGTGCCCGGCATCGGCTGCGTGCAACGCCGCGAGGACAATTTCGTCATCCCGAACCCGGCCGCTCTGGTGCGGCAAGCGCCCCATGCCGACCACCTCTTCGACACGGAAGGCGAAGTCCAGGGTCGACACCTGTGGCAACACCGCCAGGCGCTGGGCTCGCCGGGCACCGGTCCACTCCCGCAGCTCGCGATCATCGAGCCAGACGCTGGGTTGATCCGCGTGCAACTCGCCGCCCAATGCGCCCAGCAGCGTGCTTTTTCCGGCACCGTTGGGTCCCAGCACGCCGAGCACTTCCCCGGGCCTGAGTTCCAGCGTGATGTCCGTCAGGACGAGCTTGCGGCCTTGGTGGATGTGCAGATTCTGCGTTCGCAACATCAGGCACGCCCCCTGAGCAGCAAATATAGAAAGAACGGCGCACCGATAAACGCAGTGACAATGCCGATCGGCAGCTCGGCCGGCGCCAGCGCCAGGCGCGCCACCAGGTCGGCCAACAGCAGCAGACTCGCGCCCGCCAGTACCGAGGCCGGCAGCAGCACGCGATGATCCGGGCCGGCCAGCAGGCGCACCAGATGCGGCACCACCAGCCCGACGAAACCGATCATACCGGCCGCCGCCACGGCCGCACCGACGCCCAGCGCCGTGCAAAACACCAGTTCACGCTTGAGCCTCTCGACATCGATGCCCAAATGGCCGGCCTCAGACTCCCCCAGCAATAACGCATTCAGGGCCCTGGCCCGGCGTGGCAACCATAACGCCACGCCGGCAGTGATCAGCAGCAGCGGCCAGAGTCGCGAATAACTGGCCCCATTGAGGCTGCCCAGGTTCCAGAACGTCAGGGTGCGCAGGGTCGCGTCGTCCGCCAGATAGGTAAACAGCCCCACGGCGGAGCCGGCCAGTGCGGTCAGGGCGATACCCGCCAACAGCATGATGGCGACGTTGGTCTGCCCGTTGCGGCGCCCCAGCCGATACACCAGCGCGGTCACACCCAGCCCGCCGATAAACGCGCACAGCGATAGCAGGTATGGCCCGAAGGATTCCGGCAAACCGCCAAATGCCGTTCCGCCGACAATCGCAATGGCCGCCCCCAACGCCGCGCCACTGGAAACGCCCACCAACCCGGGATCGGCCAGCGGGTTGCGAAACAAGCCTTGCATGGCCACGCCCGACAGCGCCAACACTCCGCCCACTGCCATCCCCAGCAACGTGCGCGGCAGGCGAATCTGCCCGAGGATCAGTTCAGCCTGCTCCAACCCGTCAGGTGCAATGGGCAGGCCGAGCAGACGCAAACTCGCGCGCAGGGTATCAAGCAGGGGAAGGCTGACCGGCCCCAGCGCCAGCGACAGCCAGATTGCCAACAAACACAGAAGGCTCAGGCCGATGAACAATGCACGGGGCTTTACCAGCACGGTCATGGAGTGGCAGTGCCGGGGTAGAACAGGTCGCTGACTTTTTTCACGGCCAAGGGCAGACGTGGGCCGAGCCCACCCACCAGCAGCGTCGGATCAAGCTCCATGACCCGCCCGTCACGGGCGGCGCGGGTCGAGGACAGGATCGGGTTCTCCTTGAACAACGCTGCGCGGGCTGCCTCGCCCGTCAGCGCGCGGTCGGCGAACACCAGCACTTCGGGGTCCAGGCTGATCAGGGACTCGTTGGAGAAGGGTTTGTAACCGGTGTGGGTCGCAAGATTGTGCCCACCGGCCTTCTCAATCAGCCAATCGGCCGCCGTGTCCTTGCCGGCGATCAGGGGTTTGCCGCCCGCATGACCGACCAGCAACAGCACGCCCGGTGATGATTGTGTGACCTGTGCCCTGGTCACGCGGACTTTCTGCTGGTCGAGTTGCTGCTGATAGTCCTGGAACAACTGCACCGCCTTGTCCTCTGCGCCGAGCAACCGGCCCAGATGCTGCAAATTGTCCTGCAACGCTGGCAGATCGGGCTGGGCCGAGAACAACTCGACTTGCACACCTGCCGTACGAATCTGCGAAATCACCGGCGGCGGGCCCATTTCCTCGGTGCCCACCAGTATTTGTGGGCGCAGGCTCAACACGCCTTCGGCCGATAGCTGCCGCTGATAGCCAATGCTGGGCAATGCCTTGAGAGATGGCGGGTGCTGGCTGGTGGTGTCGACCCCGACCAGCTTCGCCTCGCCACCCAGTGCACTGACCCATTCCGACAGGGCGCCGCCGGCGCTGACCCAACGTTGCGGCAATTCGGCCGCTGCACCGTGGTGGCTGACGAGAAGTCCGGCACAAAGCGCAATAACGCGGGTACTCAGGCGCATAAACAGCTTCCTTTTAAGGTTTTTCCCAGGCATCGAAAGACCAGGCCAAGTATCCTCGACGTGCGGCAGCTACCTGTGGACAAGGCGGCCATTTGATAATTGTTTTCATTTGAACGTCAAGCTCGGACATATTCAGTCACGAGCCGCCGACGTTGAGGATAGTCATGAAGTTTCTTTGCGCTGGCGCTGAGCTGGCCGACTCCAGCAGCCGCGGTTTCGACGTCGATGGCCAGAAGCTGTTTGCCGTGCGCCGCAACGGCCAGGTCTACGTCTATCTCAATCGCTGCCCGCACCGTGGCGTCGGACTGGAATGGACGCCTGACCAGTTCCTCGACCCCAGCAACAGCCTGATCCAGTGCGCCACGCATGGCGCACTGTTCCTGATCGAAGACGGTGAGTGCGTGGCCGGCCCCTGCGCCGGACAATCTCTGACCCGCGTTGACAGCCGTGAAGACGACCAGGGCATCTGGATCAACCCTTAACGGTCGAGCAAAACATCCAGACGCCGCTCGACCCGCATTCCTTCATGGCTCAAAGCCACGCCATAAGCCAGCACCTCAACCCCGCACGCCACCGCGTCGCGCAAGGCCGAGGCGTAGGCCGCATCGATTTCGTGCGCTGGACGCACGGCCTCGATACCGCTCAGGCAGACGCAATACAACTGCACCGCCCGAATACCGTCCCGGGCCAGGTGAGCCAGCTCCCTCAAGTGCTTGGCGCCTCGCTGGGTCACCGCATCGGGAAACGCGGCAACGGCTGAGTCCTCGAAGCCCAGGGTCACGCTTTTGACTTCCACGTACGCCGGCCCATCCGGGTAATCGAGACGAAAATCGATACGGCTGCTTTCCTGTCCGTAGGCCACTTCACGCTTGAGTCCGGTAAAACCGTTGAGCTCGGCGATGACTCCGTTGCGCAGCGCCTCTTCGATCAAGCCATTGGCGCGTCCGGTGTTCACGCAAAACAGCCGGCCCTGCGGGGTTTCGCCGATTTCCCAGGTTCCCGGCAACTTGCGTTTCGGGTCGTTGGAGCGACTGAACCACACCTGCCCGCCTTCAACCTGGCAATTGAGCATCGAGCCGGTGTTCGGGCAATGAAGGGTAAGGAACTCGCCATCGACGGTTTCGATATCGGCGAGAAAACGCTTGTAACGCCGGATCAGGCGACCTTCTTCCAGTGGGGGATCAAAGCGCATCAGCCTTGCCAACTCCGCAGACCGCGAGCAATGCGTTCCACCGCTTCCTGCAGACGCGGCAAGCTCTGGGTATAGGCAAACCGCACGTGATGACCGGCCTGATAACGCCCGAAATCCAGGCCCGGGGTGATTGCCACATGCTCGGTTTCGAGGAAGTGGCGGCAGAACGCGAAGGCATCGCCGCCGAACTGGCTGATATCGGCGTACAAATAAAAGGCGCCTTCCGGCTCTACGGCAATATTGAAGCCCAGCTCACGCAAGGCGGGCAGCAGGAAATCCCGGCGCCGTCCAAACTCAGCACGCCGCTCTTCGAGAATGGCAATGGTCGCCGGTTCGAAACAGGCCAGGGCCGCATGCTGGGCCATGCTTGGCGCGCTGATGTAGAGGTTTTGCGCCAGCTTCTCCAACTCACCGACCGCCGCCTCCGGCGCCACGAGCCAGCCAAGCCGCCAGCCGGTCATGCCGAAATACTTTGAAAAACTATTCAGCACAAAGGCGCTGTCGTCGACTTCCAGCACGCTGGCGGCATCAGTGCCGTAGGTCAGGCCATGGTAGATCTCGTCCACCACCAGATGGCCATGACGCCCCTTGATCGCGCCCGACAGCCCGGCCAGTTCGTCGCGAGTCAGGATCGTCCCGGTGGGGTTGGCCGGCGACGCCACCAGCGCGCCGACACTGTCGTGGTCCCAATGACGCTCGACCAGGTCCGGCGTCAGTTGATAGCGCACCTCCGGCCCCACCGGCACCAGTTGCGCCGCGCCTTCCACCAGACGCAGGAAATGCCGGTTGCACGGGTAGCCCGGATCCGCCAGCAACCAGTGCTTGCCCGGATCCACCAGCAGGGCGCTGGCCAGCAGCAATGCACCGGAACCGCCGGGCGTGATCAGGATTCGCCGGGGATCGATGTGCAGACCGTAACGCTGTTGATAGAAGCCTGAAATCGCCTCGCGCAGTTCGGGGATGCCCCGGGCGGCGGTATACCGGGTCTTGCCCGCCGTCAGCGCCGCCTGGCCGGCCTGGATGATCGGTTCGGCGGTGGTGAAGTCGGGTTCGCCGATTTCCAGGTGGATCACGTCGTGGCCGGCAGCTTGCAGTTCGTTGGCCCGCGCCAGCAGCGCCATGACATGGAACGGTTCAATTGCGCGACTGCGGGCACTGTAGGGCTGAGCCATTGGCCTTCCTTCAACAAAAGGGAAAACACCGATTCTACCCAAGCGCAGGAACGAGCGAGAACCTAAAGCGGTCAGACCCCTTGAGACCCTGGCCACAAACGCTCATGCGAGTGCGCGAGGTTTGACTAAAATCATTAATTGATCAGGCCTCCATCACCACCAGGCAAGGCTTTGCAATCATTTGCAAGCCCCGCGGGCTGTGCCCTCGACATCCGGGAGTAGCGCGGTCCGATTCGATCTGGTAAGTTCGCCCGCTTGCAGCCGCAGGGCCGGCGGGTGCCGGTGATGGAGCAATCCTGCGCAGATGGATTACAAGAGTAGAGGCGGTCTATTTCATGTCCACCCAAGCAAAGCAACAGCCAGTCCAGTCGATCAGCGGCTTCGAACCCTATGTGGAAAAGCCGGGCGAGGAGTACATGGGCAAGCCCATGCGCGCTCACTTCACCAAGGTCCTGAACAAGTGGAAACAGGACCTGATGCAGGAAGTCGACCGCACGGTTGATCACATGAAGGACGAAGCGGCCAACTTCCCTGACCCGGCAGACCGTGCCAGCCAGGAAGAAGAGTTCGCACTCGAACTGCGCGCCCGCGATCGTGAGCGCAAGTTGATCAAGAAGATCGACAAGACCCTGCAACTGATCGAAGACGAAGAGTACGGTTGGTGCGAATCCTGCGGCGTGGAAATCGGCGTCAAGCGCCTGGAAGCCCGTCCGACCGCCGACATGTGCGTCGACTGCAAGACCCTGGCGGAAATCAAGGAAAAACAAGTCGGCAAGTAATGACGACTTGAATGAAGAACGGAGCGTGCGAACGCTCCGTTTTTGTTTCTGATATTTGGCCAGGCACATAACCTGTGGGAGCGGGCATTCGCGAGCAAGCCCGCTCCCACAGAGGTCTGGCGCCAGCCTGGAATAATGATACCGCCTGTATGAAATCCCCGACCTACATCGGCCGCTTCGCCCCCACGCCCAGCGGACACCTGCATTTCGGATCGCTGGTTGCCGCGCTGGCCTCCTATCTCGACGCGCGTGCAGTGGGCGGGCGTTGGCTGGTGCGCATGGAAGACCTCGATCCGCCCCGGGAAGAACCCGGCGCGCAGGCAGCCATCCTCAAGGCACTGGAAAGCTACGGTTTCGAGTGGGATGGCGACATGGTCCGCCAGAGCGAGCGTCACGAAGCCTATGCCGACGTGCTCAATCAGCTGTTCAATCATGGCCTGGCGTACGCCTGCACCTGCTCGCGAAAGCAGCTCGAGCCCTATCACGGCATCTACCCGGGGCTGTGCCGCAATGCAGGCCACGGCAGCGAAGACGCGGCGATCCGCTTGCGCGTCCCGGAGCTGGAATATCACTTCATCGACCGGGTACAAGGCGAATTTCGCCAGCACCTGGGGCGTGACGTCGGCGATTTCGTGATCCGTCGCCGCGACGGCCTTTACGCCTACCAACTGGCGGTGGTACTCGATGATGCCTGGCAGGGCATCACCGACATCGTGCGGGGTGCCGACCTGCTGGATTCGACGCCACGCCAGCTCTACCTCCAGGAACTGCTCGGCCTGTCGCAACCGCGTTACCTGCACATTCCGCTGATTACTCAACCTGACGGCAACAAGCTTGGCAAATCCTACCGTTCGCCGCCGTTGACCGAAGATCAGGCCACACCGATGTTGTTGCGGGCCTTGCGCGCCCTGGGGCAGGCTCCGGAGAGCGAGCTGCTGCACGCAACGCCCCGGGAAGTGCTGAACTGGGGGATCGCCCACTGGGATGCCACGAAGATCCCGCGCACACTCAACCTGCCCGAAGCGCAACTACAGTGATCAGACTTGCAGTGGCGCCCCCATCCGTTACCATCGCCGCACGTTTTCGGGCACGCGCATAAAAAAGAGAGGCCGGGATGTACATCTATCGCTTGGTCCTGCTTCTGGTCGTGGGGATCTATCTGTTCTCCCCCGCCATCATGGATTGGTGGATCGACGCCACGGGCGCCTGGTATCGCCCTTATCTGCTCTGGCTGATCCTGATCGTCGTGACCTTCATCCTGCAGAGCCAAAAAGATGCCGATGAGCTTTAGCCTGACCCAGATGATCCTGATCAGCGCCGCCTACCTGGCCGTGCTGTTCGGCGTAGCCTGGGTCAGCGAACGGGGCATGATCCCCCGGGCGATCATTCGCCACCCGCTAACCTACACCTTGTCGCTGGGGGTCTATGCCAGCGCCTGGGCGTTTTATGGCACGGTCGGCCTGGCCTATCAGTACGGCTATGGCTTCCTGTCCAGCTACCTGGGAGTTTCCGGTGCGTTCCTGCTGGCGCCGGTGCTGCTGTACCCGATCCTGAAGATCACCCGCACCTATCAGTTGTCGTCACTGGCCGACCTGTTCGCGTTCCGCTTTCGCAGCACCTGGGCGGGCGCACTGACCACGGTGTTCATGCTGATCGGCGTGCTGCCGCTGCTGGCGCTGCAGATCCAGGCGGTGGCCGACTCCATCAGTATTCTCACCCGCGAGCCGGTGCAGCATCGCGTGGCACTGAGCTTCTGTGCACTGATTACCCTGTTCACGATTTTCTTCGGCTCGCGCCATATCGCCACCCGCGAGAAACATGAAGGCCTGGTGTTCGCGATCGCCTTCGAGTCGGTGATCAAGCTGATCGCCATCGGCGGCGTCGGTCTGTACGCCCTCTACGGCGTCTTCGACGGCCCGCAACAGCTTGAATTATGGCTGTTGCAAAACCAGACCGCCCTCGCCGCCCTGCACACGCCGTTGCAGGAAGGCCCGTGGCGCACGCTGTTGCTGGTGTTTTTCGCCTCGGCGATCGTCATGCCGCACATGTACCACATGACCTTCACTGAAAACCTCAACCCGCGCTCACTGGTCAGCGCGAGCTGGGGCCTGCCGTTGTTCCTGCTGCTGATGAGCCTGGCAGTGCCACTGATCCTCTGGGCCGGCCTGAAACTGGGGGCCACCACCAACCCGGAATTCTTCACCCTGGGCATCGGCATCGCCGCCAACAACAAAGCGCTGGCGCTGCTGGCCTATGTCGGCGGGTTATCGGCCGCCAGCGGCCTGATCATCGTCACCACGCTGGCCCTGTCCGGGATGGCGCTGAACCACCTGGTGCTGCCGCTTTACCAGCCGCCCGCCGAAGGCAATATCTATCGCTGGCTGAAATGGACCCGGCGCGCCTTGATCGTCGCGATCATCATGGCCGGCTACGGTTTCTACCTGTTGCTGGGGGCGGAGCAGGACCTGGCCAACCTTGGCATCGTCGCCTTCGTCGCGACGCTGCAATTCCTGCCCGGGGTGCTGTCGGTCCTGTACTGGCCGACCGCCAACCGTCGAGGTTTCATCGCCGGCCTGCTGGCGGGGATCCTGGTGTGGCTGGTGACCATGCTGTTGCCGCTGGTCGGCAACCTGCAGGGTTTCTACATTCCACTGCTGAACATGATCTACGTGCTGGACGACACCAGTTGGCACATGGCGGCGATTGCCTCGCTGGCTGCCAACGTGCTGATGTTCACGCTGATTTCGCTGTTCACCAATGCCAGCACCGAAGAAGCCAGCGCGGCCGAAGCCTGCGCCGTGGACAACGTGCGTCGCCCGCAACGCCGCGAACTGCATGCCGCCTCGCCACAGGAGTTCGCCACGCAACTGGCCAAACCCTTGGGCGCCAAGGCCGCACAGAAGGAAGTCGAGCAGGCCCTGCGCGATCTCTACCTGCCGTTCGACGAACGCCGGCCATACGCCCTGCGTCGCTTGCGTGACCGGATCGAGGCCAACCTCTCCGGCCTGATGGGCCCGAGCGTGGCACAGGACATGGTCGAAACCTTCCTGCCGTACAAGGCAGGCGGCGAAAACTATGTCACCGAGGACATTCACTTCATCGAAAGCCGTCTCGAGGATTACCACTCGCGACTGACCGGCCTGGCCGCCGAGCTCGACGCCCTGCGTCGCTATCACCGCCAGACCCTGCAGGAACTGCCGATGGGCGTCTGTTCCCTGGCCAAGGATCAGGAGATCCTCATGTGGAACAAGGCCATGGAGGAACTCACCGGGATCGCCGCGCAGCGCGTGGTCGGTTCGCGCCTGAGCACCATTGCCGAGCCGTGGAAAGGCCTGTTGCAAGGGTTCATCAATGTGCCGGACGAGCACTTGCACAAACAGCACCTGGCCCTCGATGGCCAGACCCGCTGGCTGAACCTGCACAAGGCGGCCATCGACGAACCGCTCGCCCCGGGTAACAGCGGCCTGGTCCTGCTGGTCGAAGACCTGACCGAAACCCAGATGCTCGAAGATAAGCTGGTGCACTCCGAGCGCCTGGCCAGCATCGGCCGCCTCGCGGCGGGCGTGGCCCATGAGATCGGCAATCCGATCACCGGCATCGCCTGCCTGGCGCAAAACCTGCGCGAAGAGCGGGAAGAAGACGGCGAACTGAAGGAAATCAGCGGCCAGATCCTCGAACAGACCAAACGCGTGTCGCGCATCGTGCAGTCACTGATGAGCTTTGCCCATGCCGGCACGCATCAGCACAATGACGAAGCCGTCTGTCTGGCCGAAGTGGCCCAGGATGCCATCGGCCTGCTGGCGTTGAACCGCCGCAATTTCGAAGTGCAGTTCTATAACCTGTGCGACCCCGACCACTGGGTCGAGGGTGATCCGCAGCGCCTCGCCCAGGTATTGATCAACCTGCTCTCAAACGCCCGTGACGCCTCGCCTCCCGGCAGTGCGGTCAGGGTCAAGAGCGAAGCCGGCGAACACACGGTCGACCTGATCGTGGAGGACGAAGGCAGTGGCATACCGAAGAACATCATGGACCGGTTGTTCGAACCTTTCTTTACCACCAAGGACCCTGGCGAAGGCACCGGTCTGGGCCTTGCACTGGTCTATTCCATCGTTGAAGAGCATTATGGACAAATCACCATCGACAGCCCGGCTGATGTACAAAGCCAACGCGGCACCCGTATCAGGGTGACTTTGCCGCGTCATGTCGAAGCGACGTCCGCTGTGAACTGAGACCGTCGAGAGTATCGAATCAATGCCGCACATTTTGATCGTCGAAGACGAAACAATCATCCGCTCCGCCTTGCGCCGCCTGCTGGAGCGCAACCAGTACCAGGTCAGCGAAGCCGGTTCAGTGCAGGAAGCACAAGAACGCTTCACCATTCCAACGTTCGACCTGATCGTCAGTGACCTGCGCCTGCCAGGCGCACCGGGCACCGAACTGATCAAACTTGGCCAGGGCACTCCGGTGCTGATCATGACCAGCTACGCCAGCCTGCGCTCGGCAGTCGACTCCATGAAGATGGGCGCAGTGGACTACATCGCCAAGCCTTTCGATCACGACGAGATGCTCCAGGCCGTCGCCCGGATCCTGCGTGACCGGCAATCGGCCCCGGCCAACAGCGAATCGCCTGTCGGCAAAGCCGTCAACGGTGCGGCGAAGCCCGGCGTCGACAGCAGCAATGGCGAAATCGGCATCATTGGCTCCTGCCCGCCCATGCAGGATCTTTACGGCAAAATCCGCAAAGTGGCACCGACCGACTCCAATGTCCTGATCCAGGGCGAGTCCGGCACCGGCAAGGAACTGGTGGCCCGCGCCCTGCACAACCTGTCCAAACGGGCCAAGGCGCCGATGATTTCGGTGAACTGCGCAGCGATTCCGGAAAGCCTGATCGAGTCCGAACTGTTCGGCCACGAGAAAGGCGCCTTTACCGGCGCGAGCGCCGGGCGTGCCGGCCTGGTGGAAGCGGCCGACGGCGGCACCCTGTTCCTCGATGAAATCGGCGAACTGCCGCTGGAAGCCCAGGCTCGGCTGCTGCGCGTGTTGCAGGAAGGCGAAATTCGCCGGGTCGGTTCGGTACAGTCGCAGAAAGTCGACGTGCGCCTGATCGCCGCGACTCACCGCGACCTCAAAAGCCTGGCGAAAATCGGCCAGTTCCGTGAGGACCTGTACTACCGACTGCACGTGATTGCCCTGAAACTGCCGGCATTGCGTGAGCGTGGCGCCGATGTCAACGAAATCGCCAATGCGTTCCTGGCGCGGCAGAGCGCACGGATCAACCGCACCGACCTGAAGTTTGCCCCGGATGCCGAGCAGGCAATTCGTCATTATTCCTGGCCCGGCAACGTCCGCGAACTGGAAAACGCTGTCGAGCGCGCGGTCATCCTGAGCGAGAGCCCGGAGATTTCCGCCGAGCTGCTGGGGATCGACATCGAACTGAGCGACCTCGACGACGATGAATTCATCGGCCTGGCACCGCAACAGGGTAACGGTGCCGCCAACAACAGCCATGAACCGACCGAGGACCTGTCACTGGAGGATTACTTCCAGCACTTCGTCCTCGAACATCAGGACCACATGACCGAAACCGAGCTGGCGCGCAAACTGGGTGTCAGCCGTAAATGCCTGTGGGAACGTCGCCAGCGCCTGGGTATCCCGCGGCGCAAGACCGGCGTGGCCAGCGAGAGCTGAACGTCACCTGCGGGGTGCGCGAGTAACACATGAATCTGTGAAAAAACTGTTACCGCCGATTTTTCACGTAACAGAAGCCGGGGCTTACGGTAACGAAGCCCCGGTTTTTTTGGGCCTTGAAAAACCGGGTCAGCGGGCCTAACCCCTTGTTTTACTGGGCCTCACAAAAGTTGGCACGCCCCCTGCTATATGTTTGGTACAAGAACAATAACAAGCAATGCATAAGACAATAAAAATAAGACGAATCGACTCACGCACAATAAAAACAAGACGGCGAGAGGCGCAGCTAACTGATTCTTTTGGAGAGGCGTTGTATTTGGGGCGTGCCCCACGACCAGGCCGAGAACAACAAAAACTGTCCTAAGACAGAGCCTGAACTGGTTGGATCGAGAGATCACTGCAACACAGCGACCAAAGCAATCCGTTTGCTCTTGGCTCCCGATTGGGAGGGTCATGAAGGAAACCTTCATGGCGAGGGCACTCAACAAAAACAAAAAGCCCGAAACCAATAACAAAAATAGAGCATGCAACTACTTCTTGGGGAGCTTCGGCTCCCCTTGTAGTTTCCGCCCCCCGGGACCTTCCCTACAGCGTCCTACACCATCCTCTGACTAAATGCTAGAATCCCCGCCCATCATGCGGTCATTCTTCGTTTTGGCCGAACATTCCTTCAAACAGTGCATCCCATGCTGAAGAAGCTGTTCCAGTCACTCCGTTCTCCCAAGCGTATTACGCAACACATCCGCAGCACGCCTGAAGTGCTTAACAGCGGTCAACATTCGCTGCAAAAGGCGCAGTTCAGCCGTTATGCGGTGAATATTGTCGAACGCCTGCAGAGCGCCGGTTATCAGGCTTACCTGGTCGGCGGCTGCGTGCGCGACATGATGCTCGGCATCACGCCCAAGGATTTCGACGTCGCCACCAGCGCCACGCCTGAACAGGTTCGCGCCGAATTCCGCAATGCGCGGATCATTGGCCGTCGCTTCAAGCTGGTGCACATCCATTTCGGCCGCGAAATCATCGAAGTCGCGACCTTCCGCGCCAATCATCCGCAAAACGAAGAGGAAGAAGACAGCAACCAGTCTTCCCGCAACGAAAGCGGGCGCATTCTGCGCGATAACGTCTACGGCACCCTGGAAGAGGACGCGCAACGCCGCGACTTCACCATCAACGCCCTGTACTACGATCCGGTCAGCGAGCGCATCCTCGATTACGCCAACGGCGTACACGATATCCGCAACCACCTGATCCGCCTGATCGGCGATCCGAAGCAGCGCTACCAGGAAGACCCGGTACGGATGCTGCGGGCCGTGCGGTTTGCCGCCAAGCTGAATTTCGGTATCGAAAAACACAGCGCCCTGCCGATCCGTGATCTGGCGCCGATGCTGCGCGAGATTCCGTCGGCCCGTCTGTTCGAAGAAGTGCTCAAGTTGTTCCTCTCCGGCCACGCCGCGGACACATTTGAAATGCTGGTCGACCTGCAACTGTTCGATCCGCTGTTCCCGGCCAGCGCCGAGGCCCTGGAGTACAATCCGACGTACACCCACACCCTGATCAGCGAAGCACTGATCAACACCGACCTGCGCATCAAGCAGAACAAGCCGGTGACCCCGGCGTTCCTGTTTGCCGCATTGCTCTGGCCTGCCCTGCCGGCTCGCGTACTGCGCCTGCAGGAACGTGGCATGCCGCCAATTCCGGCCATGCAGGAAGCGGCGCACGAACTGATCGCCGAACAGTGCCAGCGGATCGCGATTCCGAAACGCTTCACCCTGCCGATCCGGGAAATCTGGGACATGCAGGAACGCCTGCCACGCCGCAGCGGTAAACGCGCCGACCTGTTGCTGGACAACCCGCGCTTCCGCGCCGGTTACGACTTCCTCCTGCTGCGCGAAAGCGCCGGGGAGCAAACCGACGGCCTGGGCGAATGGTGGACCGATTATCAGGACGCCAACGACAGCGAACGTCGGGACATGATCCGCGACCTCAGCGGCAAGGACGACGGAGCCACTGGCGCGCCACGCAAACGCCGCCGCAGCAGCGGTGCCAAGCGCAAGCGCACGGCCGGCGCCCCGAGCGCCACCGGCGAGTAACCGCATGGAACGCATTTACATCGGCATGGGCAGCAACCTGGCTGACCCTGCCGAACAATTGCGCAGCGCGCTCGATTCGCTGGCGCAATTGCCACAGACCGCGCTGGTCGGGGTGTCCGCGTTTTACCAGAGCGATTCGCTGCTGCCCGGCCAACCGCGTTACACCAATGCGGTGGCCGCCCTCGACAGCGCACTGGCACCACTGGCGCTGCTGGATGCGCTGCAAGCCATCGAAAATGGCCAGGGCCGCGAGCGCCTGGAACGCTGGGGACCACGCACGCTGGATCTCGACATCCTGCTGTTTGGTGACCGACTGATCGACGAGCCGCGCCTCAAGGTGCCCCATTACCATATGCAGGAGCGCGCCTTCGTCCTCTATCCGCTCGCCGAACTGGCGCCCGCGGATTTGCGCCTGGCCGATGGCCGCCGCCTGGACGCGCTGCTTGCCGCCTGCCCGTTCGTCGGCCTGGAACGGCAGCCCTCGAATTAACCAAAATCCCCTGTGAGAGCGAGCCTTCACGGGGATTTTGGCGCCGCTCCAGAAACCGTGGTTGCTGAATCGCATCAGTCGCCATCGGTAACACCCCTGTCGTAACAATGCGGTAACACACGTAATTGACTTCCCGAGTTCTCATCACGACTATAGGCGTCCCGCTGCCGCCAACACGGCGTTAAAGGGCGCAATCCAGGCCTTAAAAGCACGACAACAGAACGTGCGCCTGTATTTAACGAAGAATCACGCGCGTTACTCGCAGTAGTTTCCATAGCGCCTGAATGAGGAACTTTTCATGCCAGCCATCACCCTGACCACGCTGCAAGGTCTCAAGCAAAAAGGTGAAAAAATCACCATGCTGACCTGCTATGACGCAACCTTCGCCCACGCTTGCAACGAAGCGGGTGTCGAAGTGCTGCTGGTGGGCGACTCCCTCGGCATGGTTCTGCAAGGTCACGACAGCACGCTGCCGGTGACCACTGCCGACATGGCTTACCATGTCGCGGCCGTCAAACGCGGTAACACCGACGCGTTGATCCTCGCCGACCTGCCTTTCATGGCCTATGCCACCCTCGAACAAACCATGACCAACAGTGCTGCGTTGATGCAAGCCGGTGCGCACATGGTCAAGGTCGAAGGTGCCCTGTGGCTGGCGGACTCGATCCGTCTGCTGGCCGAGCGCGGCATCCCTGTCTGCGCGCACCTTGGGCTGACACCACAGGCGGTGAACATCCTGGGCGGCTACAAGGTCCAGGGCCGTAGCGAGAACCAGGCACGGCAGATGCGCGCCGATGCCATCGCCCTGGAACAGGCCGGTGCGGCCATGCTGTTGCTGGAGTGTGTACCGAGCGAACTGGCCCAGGAAATCACTCAGGCAGTGGGCATCCCGGTAATCGGCATCGGTGCGGGCAACGGCACCGACGGCCAGGTGCTGGTGCTGCACGACATGCTCGGCCTGTCGATCACAGGCCGTGTGCCCAAGTTCGTGAAAAACTTCATGCACGGCCAAACCAGTATTCAGGCGGCCCTGAGTGCTTATGTCACCGAGGTCAAGGCGGTGACTTTCCCTGGTATCGAACACGGATTCTCTGCATGAACACCGTAAAAACCGTACGCGAACTGCGGGCCGCCGTGGCTCGCGCCCGGGGCGAAGGCAAGCGCATTGCCTTCGTGCCCACCATGGGCAACCTGCACAGCGGTCACATCGCCCTGATTGCCAAGGCCTCGCAACGGGCTGATTTCGTGGTCGCGAGCATCTTCGTCAACCCGCTGCAATTCGGCGCGGGCGAAGACCTCGACAAGTACCCGCGCACCCTGGCGGCCGATCAGGAAAAGCTGCTCGAAGCCGGCTGCCACCTGCTGTTCGCTCCGACCGTTGAAGAGATGTACCCCGACGGCATGGCCGGCCAGACTCGCGTCAGCGTTCCCCAACTGTCCGAAGGCCTGTGTGGTGCGAGCCGTCCGGGACATTTCGAAGGCGTGGCGACAGTGGTCAGCAAGCTGTTCAACATGGTCCAGCCAGACCTGGCGATCTTCGGTCAGAAGGATTTCCAGCAACTGGCGGTCATCCGCGCCCTGGTGCACGACCTGAACATGCCGATCCAGATCATCGGCGAGCCGACCGTGCGAGCCGACGATGGCCTGGCGCTGTCGTCGCGCAATGGCTTTCTCGACGAGCAGCAGCGAGCAACAGCCCCGGTCGTCTACCGCACCCTGTCTGCGATGGCCGAAGCCATCAAACAGGGCGAACGCGATTATCCAGCCCTGATCGCGGCCCAACGCCAGGCACTCGAAAACGCCGGCCTGCGTACCGATTACCTGGAAGTGCGCCATGCGCTGACCTTGCGTCCCGCCACAGCGCAGGACCGCGACCTGGTGATCCTGGTGGCGGCGTTCCTCGGCAGCACACGGTTGATCGACAACCTGCACCTGGATCTCGACGCGATCGCTTGACACCAAAACCTGCAGTGGGAGCGAACCTGCTCGCGATAGCGGTCTGTCAGTCAACATCGATGTTGAATGTGAGGGACTTATCGCGAGCAGGCTCGCTCCCACAGGGAAAATTTGTGGGCTTCCCGCGCGTATTGCTGCCCACATTGCCTTCGGGCACACTGCCCGCCGTTCGATTCCGACCTGGAAAAACACTCATGCACGCCATCATGCTCAAGGCCAAGCTGCATCGCGCCGAAGTCACCCACGCTGTTCTCGATTACGAAGGTTCCTGCGCCATCGACGGCGAATGGCTGGACCTGTCCGGCATCCGTGAGTACGAACAGATCCAGATCTACAACGTCGACAATGGCGAGCGCTTCACCACTTACGCGATTCGCGGTGAAGAAGGTTCGCGGATGATTTCGGTCAACGGCGCTGCAGCGCACAAGGCCAAGGTGGGCGACCGCGTGATCATCTGCGCCTACGCCCACTACAGCGAAGCCGAACTGCTCAACTTCAAGCCGCGTATGCTCTACATGGCGCCAGGTAACGAGTTGAGCCACACCAGCAACGCCATCCCGGTTCAGGTTGCCTGATCGCATCGCCTTCCCGTTTGTCGGACCGTTCCCTGCCCCATGTACAAAAAAGTACCGGGAACGGGTCAGACAAAGTCAAGACAGATTGCAGCGCGAGGTTTACTGTATTCGCCCTGTGCCATGAAATCGTGTCGACGCAGTTGACCGGACGCCCACCCGCAGCGCTCCGGGATTTTTAGTGTTCAAAAGGCCGTTCAAGTAAAAAGGAAACCCGCAGCGATGGCGTACTACCGCACTCCTCACGACGTGACCACCCTGCCCGCCTGGCAGGCGTTGAAAGACCACCGCCAAGCCATGCAGGATTTCAGCATGCGCGAGGCCTTTAATGCCGACCCGCAGCGTTTTACTCAATTCACCCTCAGCAGCTGCGGCCTGTTTCTCGACTACTCGAAGAACCTGATCAACGCCGAAACCCGTAACCTGCTGGTGGGCCTGGCCAACGAAGTCGATCTGCAAGGCGCGATCAAGGCGCTGTTCGAAGGCGAAATCGTCAACTCCTCCGAAGGCCGCCCGGCCCTGCACACCGCGCTGCGTCGCCCGGTGGGCGACAAGCTGTCGGTCAATGGCGTCAACGTGATGCCGGAAGTCCACAAGGTGTTGAACCAGATCACCGACCTCGTGGGCCGCATCCACGACGGTCTGTGGCGCGGCTACACCGAGAAGCCGATCACCGACGTGGTCAACATCGGCATCGGTGGCTCGTTCCTGGGTCCTGAACTGGTGTCCGAAGCGCTGCTGTCCTACGCGCAAAAAGGCGTACGTTGCCACTACCTGGCAAACATCGACGGCAGTGAGTTCCATGAACTGACCCTGAAACTGCGCGCCGAAACCACGCTTTTCATCGTCTCGTCGAAATCCTTCAACACCCTCGAAACTCTGAAGAATGCCCAGGCCGCTCGCGCCTGGTATCTGGCGCAGGGCGGCTCGGAAGCCGAGCTGTACCGTCACTTCATTGCGGTCTCCAGCAACAACGCCGCCGCAGTGGCCTTCGGGATTCGCGAAGAAAACATCTTCCCGATGTGGGACTGGGTCGGCGGGCGTTACTCGCTGTGGTCGGCCATTGGCTTGCCTATCGCCCTGGCCATCGGCATGTCGAACTTCAAGGAGCTGCTGTCCGGTGCCTACACCATGGACCAGCACTTCCAGAGCGCGCCGTTCGAACAGAACATGCCGGTGCTGCTGGCCCTGCTCGGCGTCTGGTACGGCAACTTCTGGGGCGCGCAGAGCCACGCGATCCTGCCGTACGACCACTACTTGCGTAACATCACCAAGCACTTGCAACAGCTGGACATGGAATCCAACGGCAAGAGCGTGCGCCAGGACGGCACGTCGGTGTCCACCGACACCGGTCCGGTGATCTGGGGCGGCGTCGGCTGCAACGGTCAGCACGCGTATCACCAGTTGCTGCACCAGGGCACCCAACTGATCCCGGCCGACTTCATCGTGCCGATCGTCAGCTTCAACCCGGTGGCCGACCACCACCAATGGCTGTACGCCAACTGCCTGTCGCAAAGCCAGGCGCTGATGCTCGGCAAGACCCGCGCCGAGGCCGAGGCCGAGCTGCGGGACAAGGGCATGGCCGAAGCCGAAGTACAGAAACTCGCGCCGCACAAGGTGATCCCGGGCAACCGTCCGAGCAACACCCTGGTGGTCGAGCGCATCAGCCCACGCCGCCTGGGCGCGCTGGTGGCGATGTACGAACACAAGGTCTTCGTGCAAAGCGTGGTCTGGGGCATCAACGCCTTCGACCAGTGGGGCGTGGAGCTGGGCAAGGAACTGGGCAAGGGCGTCTACAACCGTCTGGTCGGCAGCGAGGAAACCGCCGCCGAGGATGCGTCCACCCAAGGGCTGATCAACTACTTCCGCGGTCGTCACCGCGGCTGATCCAGAGCAACGCCGCTCCCTGCGGGAGCGAGCCTGCTCGCGAAAGCGGTGTGCCAGTCGCTGTTCTTCAACTGACACACCGCCATCGTCGGACTGCCACCCAGAGCAAACCCGTTCCCCCATCGGTTTTGCGTATAACTTGAACCCATTGGACACTCGGCGCATCTTTAGTCTTGTCGCAAAACAAGAATAAGGAACCGTCATGTTCGATATCAGCACGTTCCCCAAAGCCGATGCCGTCCGCCGGGCTGCACAGTTGAGTCAAGACGACTACCAACGCCTGTACCGCCAATCCATCGAACACCCCAGCGAATTCTGGGCCGAGCAAGCCAGGCGTTTTCTCGACTGGAGCAAACCCTGGGACACCGTCCAGCGCTACAACCTGAAAACCGGTGAAGCCAGCTGGTTTGCGGGCGGCCAGTTGAATGTCAGTTACAACTGCATCGACCGCCACCTGGAAAAACGCGGCAATCAGGTCGCCCTCATCTGGGAAGGCGACGACCCCGCCGAATCCGCACAGATCACCTACAAGAAACTGCACCACCACGTCTGCCGCCTCGCCAACGTGCTCAAGAGCCGTGGCGTGAAGAAAGGCGACCGCGTGTGCATCTACATGCCGATGATCCCCGAAGCCGCCTACGCCATGCTCGCCTGCACGCGCATCGGGGCGGTGCATTCGGTGGTGTTTGGCGGCTTCTCCCCCGATTCGGTCCGCGACCGCATTCTCGACGCCGACTGCCGCACCGTGATCACCGCCGATGAAGGCGTGCGTGGCGGCAAATTCGTTGCGCTCAAGGAGAAGGTCGACAAGGCGCTGCTGGGCTGCCCGAACGTCAGCACGGTGATCGTGGTCGAGCGCACCCAGGGCCAGGTGAACTGGGTCGAAGGCCGTGACCTCTGGTATCACCAGGCCCTGCGCGACGTCAGCGACGAATGCCCGCCCGAGCCGATGGACGCCGAAGACCCGCTGTTCATCCTCTACACCTCCGGCAGCACCGGCAAACCCAAGGGCGTACTGCACACCACCGGCGGCTACCTGCTGCAAGCGGCCATGACCTTCAAGTACGTGCTCGATTACCGTGACGAAGAAGTCTTCTGGTGCACCGCCGACGTCGGCTGGGTCACCGGCCACAGTTACATCGTCTACGGCCCCCTGGCCAATGGCGCAACCACGCTGATCTTCGAAGGCGTGCCGAGCTACCCGAGCAGCTCGCGCTTCTGGCAGGTCATCGATAAACACAAGGTGAACATTTTTTACACCGCCCCGACCGCCCTGCGCTCGCTGATGCGCGAAGGCGCCGAACCCTTGAAGGAAACGTCGCGGGCGAGCCTCAGATTGCTCGGCAGTGTCGGCGAGCCGATCAACCCGGAAGCCTGGGAGTGGTACTTCAACGCGGTCGGTGAACAGCGCTGCCCGATCGTCGACACCTGGTGGCAGACCGAAACCGGCGGCATCATGCTCAGCCCGCTGGTCAGCGCCCAACGCATCAAGCCCGGCTGCGCCACGCAACCGATGTTCGGTGTGCAACCGGTGCTGCTGGACGAAGTCGGCAAGGAAATCAAAGGCGCCGGCAGCGGCGTGCTGGCGATCAAATCCAGCTGGCCGGCGCAGATCCGCAGCGTGTACGGCGATCCGCAACGGATGGTCGACACCTACTTCAAGCCCTACCCCGGCTACTACTTCACCGGCGACGGTGCGCGTCGCGACGAGGACGGCGACTACTGGATCACCGGGCGTATCGATGACGTGATCAACGTATCCGGCCACCGCATCGGCACCGCCGAAGTGGAAAGTGCCCTGGTGCTGCATGACAGCATTGCCGAGGCCGCCGTGGTCGGTTACCCCCACGATGTCAAAGGCCAGGGCATCTACGCTTTCGTCACGCCCATGAACGGCACCCAACCCAGCGACGATCTGAAAAAGGAGCTGCTGGCCCACGTCAGCCAGGAAATCGGCAGCTTCGCCAAGCCGGATCTCATCCAATGGGCACCGGCCTTGCCGAAAACCCGTTCGGGCAAGATCATGCGGCGAATCCTGCGCAAGATCGCCTGCAACGAACTCGACAGCCTCGGTGACACCTCGACCCTGGCCGATCCGAGCGTGGTGCAGGAGCTGGTCGATAAGCGTTTGAATCAATGAAAAAGCATCGTCGGAATGCCGCCCAGAGCAGGCTCGCTCTCACAGGGGATCAGTGACGGAAGCAGATCCAACGTGGGAACGAGCCTGCTCGCGATGGCGTCACCGCGCTCTGGCGCCAAGCTGTTAAACTCCCGCGCCCCATTCCTCGTGCAAGGCGCCCAGCATGTCTACCTTGAACCAGGCGCTGCGCGCCGCCCTCGATCATCGCCAGGAACTGCTGGCCGAATTGCATCAGCAGGGCACCGACTGCTATCGCCTGTTCCATGGCAGCCAGGAAGGCGCCGGCGGCCTGACCATCGACCGCTACGGCCCGCAACTGCTGGTACAGAGCTTCCACCAGACGCTGGAGCGCGAGGCGCTGCTGCACGTCCACCAGGCGATCAACCAGCACCTGGGTTTCGACAGCCTGCTGGTCTACAACGACCGCTCCCGAGGCCACTCGCGGATCGACCGTGAAGACCCGGTCTACCGCGCCGACGACGCCGCCCTGCAAGACCTGGTCGGTCACGAGTGGGGCCTGAATTACCGGGTTCGCGGTCGCCACGCAGGCCAGGACCCGTTGCTGTTCCTCGACCTGCGCAACACCCGTGGCTGGGTCAAGGACCATAGCCGCGACAAGAGCGTGCTGAACCTGTTCGCCTACACCTGCGGAGTTGGCCTGAGCGCGGCCGCCGGCGGTGCGCGCGAGGTGTGCAACCTGGACTTCGCCGAGGGCAACCTGGCGGTCGGCCGGGAAAACGGCCTGCTCAATCCGCACCTGCCGACCATGCAATTCATTCAGTCCGATTACTTCCCGGCGATCCGCCAGTTGGCCGGGCTGCCCATCAGCCAGCGTCGCGGGCAGAAACTGCCGAGCTATCAACGCCTGGAACAACGCCAGTACGACTTGGTGCTGCTCGACCCACCCGCCTGGGCCAAGAGCGCATTCGGCACCGTGGACCTGCTGCGTGATTACCAGAGCCTGCTCAAGCCCGCGTTGCTGACCACCGCCGACGATGGCGTGCTGATCTGCTGCAACAACCTGGCAAAAGTCAGCATGGACGATTGGCGCGAGCAGGTTCTGCGCTGTGCCGAGAAAGCCGGGCGGCCGGTGCGCGAATGGGCGGTGATGAAACCGGGGGCCGATTTCCCCTCGATGGACCAGCAGCCGCCATTGAAAACCCTGATCCTGCAGCTCTGAGTTCGTCGGACAAATCTGAAAGTCGTGGGCAGCTCAATTACTTCGGAACCGGAAACGCGTGCCATACTCCAAGGCACTCCGATTCAGACAGATGAAGCTGCACATGCCCAAAGGATTGATTCGCGCTATCGGCGCCTTGTTGACTGCCCTGGCTCTCTACAGCCTGCTGGGGTTTCTGATTCTGCCTGGCATTGCCTTGCGCGTGGCCAATCAACAACTGGCCCACTACGCGACCACTCCCGCCACGCTCCAGCGCATCGAGCTCAACCCGTTCAGCCTTGAAGTCACCCTGTGGGGCCTGAACATTGGCGAGCCGGGCAAGGAACAGGTCGGCTTCGAACGCTTGTACGCCAACCTGCAGCTCGACAGCCTGTGGACCAAGGCGCTTCATCTGGCCGACATCGAACTGGACAAACCCAAGACCGAAATCCTGTTCGACAAGGACGGCAAGCTCAACCTGCTCGGCCTGTTCAAGTTGCCCGCCAGCGAGCCGGCCCCGGCCGATCCCGACGCCAAGCCGTTTCCCCTGAGAATCGAGCGCATCAACCTGGCCGGCGGCGCCGTGCATTTCCTGGATGAGCGTCCCAGCGAACCCATCGAGTTCGTCTACGACAAACTCGACTTCGAGCTGAAGAACCTCAGTACCCTGCCCGAGGACAGCGCCGACATGACACTGGTGGCCGCCGGCCCCAATGGCGGACAGATCGACTGGACCGGCAACTTCAGCCTCATCCCGATCGCCTCCGAAGGAAAACTGAAAGTCACCGACGGCAAGATGAAAGCCTTCTGGCCCTACGTGCGCGATGCCGTACCGCTGGTGCTCGAAGACGGCGTCGTCAGCCTGAGTACCGACTACAAGCTCAACCTGTCCCAGCAGACCGAACTGCTGCTCAGCAACGTGGCGGTCAGCGTCGCGCCGTTTGCCATCAAGGCCCCTGACGGTCGACCGCTGGCGAAACTCGAGCGCCTGGACGTTACCGACACCACCGTGGACCTGGCCAGGCAGCAAGTGGTGGTCGGCAAGATCCGCAGCCAGAAACTGGAAACCTGGGCAGCACTGGAGGCCGACGGCCAACTCGACTGGCAAAAACTGTTCGCCAGCCAACCGTCCAAGGAGGCCGCGAAAGCCAAGGCCGAACCGGCCAGCACACCTGCAGCCGCCGACTCGCCGAAAGCGCCCGTGACCGCGAGCAAACCGTGGCAGGTCTTGCTCAAGGACGTGCAACTGCGCGATTACCAGGTCCACCTGGCAGACCGCAAGGCGCAACCCGCTGTCACTCTGGACCTGAACCCGCTGAACCTCGACCTGCAGAATTTCGACAGCCTCAACGGTTCGCCCTTTACCCTCAAGCTCGATACCGGCGTGGGCAAGCAAGGCCGGATCACGGCCGACGGTCAGGTCAATCTGGCCCCGGTCAGTGCCCAATTGAAAGTGCAGACCAAAGACATCGACCTGCGGGTCGCTCAGTCTTACATCAACCCGTTCATTCGCCTCGAACTGCGCAGCGGCATGCTCGGCAGTGATCTGGCGGTCAACCTGAAAAGCACCGAGCCGTTGGCCCTCAGCGTCACCGGACGCGCACAGATCGACCAGTTGCACACCCTCGACACCCTGAAGACCCGGGACTTCCTCAAGTGGCAGCAGGTGGTGGTGGAAGGCTTGAACTATCAGCACGGCGACAGCCTGTCGATCGACAAGGTCAACCTGTTCCAGCCCTACGTGCGCTTCATGATCAACGATGACCGCACCACCAACGTCGATGACCTGCTGATCCCGCAGCCGCCCGATTCCGGGGCGAAAACCGCTGCCGCCAAACCGGCCGCCGGGAAGGACAAGCCGCTGGGCATCCACATCGGCGGCATTGCCATCAATGACGGCTCGGCCAACTTCGCCGACTTCAGTCTGACCCCGAACTTCGCCACCGCCGTGCAACAGCTCAATGGCCAGATCGGCACCATCGACAGCCGTCAGGCAAAACCGGCGACCGTGGACGTCAAGGGCAAGGTCGATCGCTACGCGCCGGTGACCATCAAGGGCTCGCTCAACCCGTTCGACCCGATGGCCGCCCTCGACATCGCCACCAGTTTCAAGCGCGTGGAACTGACCACCCTGACGCCCTACTCCGGCAAGTTCGCCGGTTACCGCATCCGCAAGGGCCGGCTCAATCTGGACCTGCACTACCTGATCACCAAGGGCCAGCTCAAGGCGGAAAACAAAGTGGTGGTCGAGCAGTTGCAGCTGGGTGAAAGAGTCGACAGCCCGGATGCGGTCAGCCTGCCGTTGAAACTGGCAATTGCCCTGCTCAAGGACGTCGACGGCAAGATTTCCATCGAGCTGCCGGTGACCGGCGACTTGAACAATCCGCAGTTCAGCGTCATGCCGATTGTCTGGCAGACCTTGCGCAACCTGATCGTCAAGGCCGCCGCCGCGCCGTTCAAGCTGATTGGCGGGCTGGTCAGTGGCGGTGGCTCCGAAGACCTGGGCACGGTGTCGTTCGCGCCGGGCTCCAGCGAACTGGGCAAGGACGCCGAGGGTTCGTTGGTCAAGCTGTCCCAGGCCCTGAAGGAACGTCCGACCCTGCGTCTGGAAATCGAGGGCACCGCCGCCGCCAGCAGCGATGGCCCGCTGATCGCCGAGCAGCGCCTGGAGCGCGAGTATCAGTACAACTACTACAAGATGCTCCAGCGTCGCGGCGACAAGGTGCCGGCGCAGGCGTCGTTGCTGCAAGTCCCGGACGGCGAGAAAGGGCCGTTGCTGGAAGGCATCTACCGCACCCGCCTGAAAACCCAGCCACCGGCTGAATGGAAAGACCTGGGCAAGGAAGAACGCACGGCCCGGATGCGCGCCGACGTGATCAAGTTCTGGAGTTCCAGCGACGTGTTGCTGCGCCAACTGGGCCAGGACCGTGCCAGCAGCATCAAGGATTACCTGGTCGACAAGGGACAACTGGCCGACGACCGTGTGTACTTCATCGACGCCAGCCTCGGCGAGGCGGAAAGTGACGGCCGGGTCGTGACGCCCCTGCACCTGGACGCCGAATGATGATCGGGCGCTTGCTGCTCGGCCTCACCCTGGCAATGACGGCGGTCCACGCCTCGGCCGCCGACACCCTGCGCTGCGGCAGTCAACTGGTCAGCGTGGGGGATCGCTCCAGCGAAGTACGGCAGAAGTGCGGAGAACCGGTCAGCCGCGACCTGCTCGGCTACAAGCGCAGCGCCAACCGCCGGGAAGAGTTCCAGGTCGAGGAATGGACCTACGGGCCTAACGGCGGGATGTACCAGTACCTGCGGTTCGAGGGCAATCGGCTGCGGCAGATCACCAGCAAGCGAGGTCACTGAATCCTTCCCCAAGTCAATTGTGGGAACGAGCCTGCTCGCGATAGCGGACCGACGATCACTGCCGCGTTGTCTGGGGAGCCGCCATCGCGAGCAGGCTCGCTCCGACATTGACGCCAGGTCTTTCCTGTCTTGCAAATAGAACAGGCCCCGACACGAATGCCGGGGCCTGTAATGGCCACTATCCCTGTGGCCGTCGCATGAACTCTAAAGTTGCGGCAGACGTATAACCTGGCTCGTCTACCGCGTCTTCTCCCGGTCCAGGCGAGAAGTCTTGCCTTACTCGGCTTTCAGGCCGTCAGCGGAGACCGCCTTGACGCCTTTGATTTTCTTGGCGATGGCCACGGCCACATCTTTCTGCGACTCGGTCACAGCGGTAGTGGACGACAGGGAAACCACGCCTTTGTTGGTTTCAACCTTGATGTCGGTGCCAGGAATGCCTTTCTCGGTCACCAGGTCGGCTTTGACTTTGGTGGTGATCCAGGTATCGGAGGTAGCTTCCTTGGCTTGGGTCACTTCACCGGCTGCGAGAACCATAGGAGCCTGGGTCGCTTGGGTTTGGGCGAAAGCGGCGTTGGCCATGGTGAGGGTCAGCGCGGTAGCAGTGGCAGCAGCGATAGCGAACTTCTTCATACGAGTAACTCCTGTTTTTCTGGAAAAGTCTGCTGGGTGTCATGTCAGCAGGGTTACTGGGTATGTTGCGAACGCTGTGCCAAGTTTGAGACAGCAAATAAATCCTTATAAATTAGACAGTTAAGAAAATGAGCAATTCTCGAAATCATGCAAAATGCATGAGTTTGATTTTTTCTACATGCAAGTTGCGGATTTTCGGGTGGGCCTAAGGCCATGAATTTGCGAAAGTTTTGCTATTACTCCGGTCATGCGTCGATAGCTCACTCAAATCCGCAAAAAAAAACCCCGCCTCTCACGAGGCGGGGTCCAGTGAGCCGTTGATGATCAGGTCCCGGTAGGGCAACCCGCTGGTGCGTAATCGGACGCTGCGCTGGTTTTGCATGACCATCCGCTGGTGGCATCACGAGTCAGCGTGATCGTCGCGTTGGCGACGACGGTCGGTGCCCCCTTGAGCGTGCAGACAATCCCGCTGCTTGGCGATGCCAGGACGGTGATCGTGCAGTGCTGCGAAGTCGTGCTGGCGCCGATATCGGTGGTGGATGGCGACGTCGTACCCGAATTGACCTTATCTTCATAATTGACTTTCAGCGCCGAAATCTCCGCCAACCCCGCCGTCACCTTCGCCCGGGCCTGGTACTTGGAGTACGCCGGAATCGCAAACGTCGCCAGGATCCCGATGATCGCCACCACGATCAGCAGTTCGATAAGGGTGAAACCTTTCTGAGTATTCATAGACAAGCTCCATGCATGAGTCGAAATCTCATGATCTGAATCAGCCGCAGCACAGCCCGTGCCAAGCCTTCAGCCCCTTGTTCCCGGGGGGCGGAAACCCGACCACGCGGCGAGCGGTCCGCAAAAGCCGCACTATCTGACACTTTTTGTCACTTCAACAGCGCGGGTTTGGCGCGTCCGGTTGACTAGGCTATAAGTCATGAACTGTCTGCGTCCGGTATTCCCATGAATGACATCGCTCTAAGCGGCCTGGCCAAACAACTGGTCCTGGCCGAACTGCTCACTGAAAAAAGCGCGCAACAGGCGTATCAGCAAGCCCAACGCCAGAAACTGTCCCTGGTCAGTTATCTGGTGCAAAACAAACTGGTGAAGAGCCGCCAGGTGGCCGAGATTGCCTCGGAGCATTTCGGCATGGCCTTGCTCGACCTGCATCGGCTGGACAAGGAGTCGCAACCCAAGGGCCTGGTCAGCGAAAAACTGGTTCGCCAGCACCATGCCCTGCCCCTGTGGCGGCGCGGCAACAAACTGTTCGTGGGCGTCTCCGACCCGACCAATCACCAGGCCATCAACGACATCCAGTTCAGCACCGGGCTCACCACCGAAGCCATACTGGTCGAAGACGACAAACTCAGCGACGCCATCGAGAAGTTTTTCGACAGCCATGCCACCGGCCTGGAGGACATGCCTGACGTCGACCTCGATGGTGTGGACATCGAGTCGATCGATGACGCTCGACAGGATGGCATCGCCGGGCAGGATGCCGACGACGCGCCGGTGGTGCGCTTCGTTCACAAGATGTTGCTCGACGCCATCAGGGGCGGTTCATCCGACCTGCACTTCGAACCCTACGAAAAGACCTACCGCGTGCGGGTGCGCACGGACGGCATGCTGCGCGAAGTCGCCAAGCCGCCGATCCAACTGGCCAACCGCATTGCCGCGCGCCTGAAGGTCATGGCCAGCCTCGACATCTCCGAACGGCGCAAACCCCAGGACGGGCGGATCAAGATGCGCCTGTCCAAGAGCAAGTCCATCGACTTCCGGGTCAATACCCTGCCGACCCTGTGGGGCGAGAAAGTGGTGATCCGGATCCTCGATCCGTCCAGCGCGCAAATGGGCATCGACGCCCTCGGCTACGAGCCCGAGCAGAAAGACCTGTACATGGAAGCGCTGAAGCAACCGCAAGGGATGATCCTGGTCACCGGCCCCACCGGCTCGGGCAAGACCGTATCGCTCTACACCGGGCTGAACATCCTCAATACCGTTGACATCAACATCTCCACGGCCGAGGACCCGGTGGAGATCAACATGGAAGGCATCAACCAGGTCAACGTCAATGCCAAGCAGGGCATGGGCTTTCCCCAGGCGTTGCGTTCGTTCCTGCGCCAGGACCCGGACGTGATCATGGTCGGCGAGATCCGCGACCTGGAAACTGCCGAGATCGCCATCAAGGCGGCCCAGACCGGGCACCTGGTGCTCTCGACCCTGCACACCAACAGCGCGGCGGAAACCCTGACCCGCCTGCACAACATGGGCATCCACGGGTTCAACATCGCCACCTCGGTCAGCCTGATCATTGCCCAACGCCTGGCGCGCAAGCTGTGCACCCATTGCAAGAAGCCGCTGGATGTTCCCCGCGAGGTGTTGCTCAGGGAAGGCTTCCCCGAGGAACGCCTCGGCCAGTTCACGATCTATGAGCCGGTCGGCTGCGATCATTGCAATGGCGGCTACAAGGGACGCGTGGGGATCTACGAAGTGGTGAAGAACACGGCGGATCTGCAACGGCTGATCATGGCCGAAGGCAACTCGCTGGAAATCGATAGCCAGATGCGCAAGGACGGTTTCAACGACCTGCGGACCTCGGGGCTGATCAAGGCCATGCAGGGTATTACCAGCCTTGAAGAAATCAACCGGGTTACCAAGGACTGAACATGGCGGTCAAAGCAGCAAAAATCAGCGTGTACGCCTGGGAAGGCACCGACAGGAAAGGCACGAAAATGACCGGCGAGCTCAGCGGTCAGAACCCGGCCCTGGTCAAGGCGCAACTGCGCAAGCAAGGCATCAACCCCGGCAAGGTGCGCAAGAAATCCGCCTCGATCCTTAACCTGGGAAAACGCATCAAGGCCCAGGACATTGCCCTGTTCACCCGGCAGATGGCGACGATGATGAAAGCCGGGGTGCCGCTGTTGCAGTCCTTCGACATCATCGGCGAAGGCTTCGACAACCCGGCCATGCGCAAACTGGTGGACGAGGTGAAACAGGAGGTGGCGGCCGGCAACAGCTTCGCCGCCGCCCTGCGCAAGAAGCCGGAGTACTTCGACGAGCTCTACTGCAACCTGGTGGACGCCGGTGAGCAGGCCGGCGCGCTGGACACCCTGCTGGAACGGGTCGCCACCTACAAGGAAAAGAGTGAAAGCCTCAAGGCCAAGATCAAGAAAGCCATGACCTACCCGCTGGCCGTGGTGTTCGTCGCGATCATTGTCACCGGTATCCTGCTGATCAAGGTGGTGCCGCAGTTCGAGTCGGTGTTCAAGAGCTTTGGCGCGGAACTGCCGGCGTTCACGGTCATGGTCATCGGCCTGTCGAAGCTGTTGCAGGAGGGCTGGTGGATCGCCCTCGGCCTCCTGATCGCGGCAATCTTCGGCGTGCGTCGTGCCCTGAAAACTTCCCAGGGCTTTCGCGACACGATGGACACCTGGCTGCTGAAACTGCCGTTGATCGGCACGTTGATGTACAAGTCGGCCGTGGCCCGATTTGCCCGTACGCTGTCGACCACCTTCGCCGCCGGCGTGCCGCTGGTCGAGGCACTGGAGTCGGTGGCCGGTGCCACCGGCAATGTCGTGTTCAAGCGTGCGGTGCTGCGCATCAGGCAAGACGTATCGACGGGGATGCAGCTGAATTTCGCCATGCGCACCGCCGGCATCTTTCCCAACATGGCGATTCAGATGACGGCCATTGGCGAAGAGTCCGGTGCCCTGGACGACATGCTCGACAAGGTTGCCGGTTTCTATGAGGCCGAGGTCGACAACATGGTCGACAACCTCACCAGCCTGATGGAGCCGTTCATCATGGTGGTCCTGGGTGTTGTCGTCGGCGGCCTGGTGGTGGCGATGTACCTGCCGATCTTCCAACTCGGCGCAGCGATCTGATATGCCCTGGCCTGACATCCTGACCCTTTACCCGCTGGCGTTTGTCTTCATCGCGCTGCTGCTCGGCCTGCTGGTCGGCAGTTTTCTCAACGTGGTGACCTGGCGCCTGCCAAAAATGCTCGCACGCGAATGGCGATTGCAGGCCCATGAAATTCTCGGCCTGCCGGGCGAGACACCGCAGCCCACTTATAACCTGCTGCTACCGCATTCCCAGTGCCCGCATTGCGGGCATCGGATCCGTGCCTGGGAAAACATTCCGCTGCTCAGTTACGTCGGCTTGCGCGGGCGCTGCTCGAGTTGCGCCACGCCGATCGGTAGGCGCTATCCATTGACCGAACTGGTCTGTGGCCTGCTATCGGCCTTCATTGCCTGGCATTTCGGTTTCGGCTGGCAAGCGGTGCTGGTGCTGGTACTGAGCTGGGGCCTGCTGGCCATGAGCCTGATCGATGCCGAGCATCAATTGTTGCCCGACGTACTGGTGCTGCCGTTGTTGTGGCTGGGGCTGATCGTCAACAGCTTCGAGTTGTTCGTGCCGTTGCACGAGGCCTTGTGGGGCGCCGTTGCCGGCTACCTGGCGCTGTGGGCGGTGTTCTGGCTGTTCAAGCTGATCACCGGCAAGGACGGCATGGGCCACGGTGATTTCAAGCTGCTGGCCCTGCTGGGGGCCTGGGGCGGATGGCAGATTCTGCCGCTGACGCTCCTGTTGTCGTCGCTGGTCGGGGCCGTGGTCGGGGTGATTTTGCTGAAGCTGCGCGATGCCAGACACTCGACACCGCTGCCCTTTGGCCCCTATCTGGCAATTGCCGGCTGGATTGCCTTGCTCTGGGGTGGTCAAATAACCGACTTCTATTGGCAGTTTGTCGGTTTGAAATGAATACCCCTGCGGAAAAACCCTGGATTCTCGGCCTCACCGGCGGCATTGGCAGCGGCAAAAGCGCGGCGGCCCAGCACTTCATCGACCTGGGCGTCCATGTGGTCGATGCCGATCACGCGGCGCGCTGGGTCGTGGAGCCGGGTCGCCCGGCGCTGGCGCGGATCGCCGAACATTTTGGCCCCGGCGTGTTGCAGGCCAACGGCCAACTGGATCGTGCGGCGCTGCGCAAGTTGATCTTCGAAGACCCGCAAGAGCGACGCTGGCTCGAAGCGCTGCTGCATCCACTGATCGCCGAGGAAATCGCCGAGCATCTGGGCAAGGCACAATCGCCTTACGCGATTCTGGTTTCGCCGTTGCTGATCGAATCCGGGCAATACGCAATGACCCAGCGCGTGCTGGTGATCGATGCGCCCGAACAGCTACAGATCGAACGCACCCTGCAGCGCGACCAGACCAGCGAGCAACAGGTCCAGGCGATCCTCAAGGCGCAATCCAGCCGTGAGGATCGCGTGAGCCACGCCGACGACGTGGTGGTCAACGACCGCGACCTCGCCTGGCTGCACAGCGAGGTCGAGCGCCTGCATCACTTTTACTTAACATTGCGTGGAGGCCAGTCATGAGCCCAATCCCGACCGTCGATTGCCCAACCTGCGGCGCCCCTGTCGAATGGAGCCCCGAGAGCACCTTCCGGCCGTTCTGTTCGGACCGCTGCAAACTGATCGACCTGGGCGCCTGGGCATCGGAGGAACACAAGATTCCGGTGAGCCCGGACGCCGAGGACGACCTGTTCAGCGAAGACTTCGAACCGCGTCACTGAGGACGATATTCAGGGCCGCATGAACCCGTAGTCCTGACCGTCATCGAGGTTTTCGGCGAGAAACTGCAACTCGTCGGCCAGGTCCTCGACACTGCGCACCGCCTTGCTCTGCTGCACCACCGCGCTGAGCAGGGCGCGCAGGCTCAGCCCCGGATCAAACCCGACTTCCTGCGCGGCATCCAGACTGTGGCGCAGTTCCTGCCTTGCCCATTCGTAGACACTCATTTCAATGCTCCTGAAAGGTTTTTCGGAGCATGAATTCGTCTGGTTTTTTTGCCTTTGATGTGGATCAAGATTTCGGGTCGTCATCCTTCCAGGGCGCCGAAAGGTAGCGGGTGCGGTTGAAGGTCTCCAGCCATTCGGGGCAGAACACCACCAGCGCACTGACCACCATGCCGTTGATGAAGGCCTCCGGAAAGATGATCAACCACAGGTAGCCGACGAAGTCTTCCAGCCAGTAGGGCATGGCGAACAACCCGTCATACCACAGCAGCCACAGCGCCAGGAGCAGGCACAACAACGCCGACAACGCGGCCGCGAAGAAACCGGACACGAAGATGTAAACGAAGAGATTACGTGGCTGCGCACGCTCCACCAGGATGGCGCAGCACTCGGTGATCAATACGGGCAACACGATCAACAAGGCGCCGTTGACCCCGACGGCGGCGAGGTCCTGGCGGCCGAGCAGCACCAGGCCTGCCTGCGCGACCAGGCCACCGACGATTGCCAGGGGCCAGTCCAGCAGCAGGGTTACGGCGGTCATGCCGAGAAAGTGATAGGACACGCCGGTATCGAAATCCCGTCGCACCAGCCACAACATGAACAGCGCGAACACCGTGCCGAACAGCAGATGCTGGCGCCGGCTGTCGGCGAACAATTCGACCCAGGGCGTGCGCCAGACAGCCCAGGCAATCACCGGCAGGTAAATCAGCCAGCCGACCGTCAGGCTCTGCGCCGACAGCACCTCCACGCCGATCATGGCCCGGCTTTCTCCAATGCCTCACGCAATTGCGCGGCCGTGGCGTATTCGTGCTGGTCCACCAATTGCCCCTTCCTGAGGGTCAGCCACAGCACTTTATCCACAGCCCCCGGATAGCGCGGGGCCACTCGACCCTCACGATCCAGCATGACCCGATAGGCATAGTCGCGCATGGCCGGCACGGCGAACAATTTGGCCACCAGCCGTGGCATGCGCTCGATGTCCGCGACAAACACCGCGTGGCGTGCTTCCAGGTAGCCCTTCGGCTGACCTTGCAGCGCCGCCTCGACCAACTTGGCCCCGTCCATGCTCCGCGCCACCAGCAATGTCTGCGTCTGATCGTCAAGGCTGTAGGCCTGATCGAACTGATCCAGCAACGTCCAGGGTGCCAGGCGCTCGCCTGTTTCAAGCGCATGGGCCCCCAGGGGTAAAAGTCCGAGCAGCAACACCGGCCAATATTTCACGTCTGATCCTCGTTCAATCGCTTGCACATAATGGCCATCAGTCTACACCGGCTGTTCCCCCTGCCAGTGACGAGCTTTACCGTTAAACGCTTTCAGCTTGTCGCATTTGAACGCTAAGCTTGGGCCTATGGATGACTCCGACTACTTACGCCTGCTGACCATCGCGGCCGAGCAAGCCAACGCGTTCCTGTCCAATGCCCGCAAATGGGAGCGTGAGCGTTGGGTCTGCCAACGCCTGCTGCAAGGGCTGAACATTCCGTACCGCGTCGACGAATTCGCCCCCGCCGGGGAACCGCCGGACGTGCTGTTCCGGGACGCCAACTTTGAAGTGTTCTTCGTCCTCGACGAGGGGCGACGCCTCAACGACGAATGGCGCGATGAGCTGCAACGGCGGCGCAGCGCGTTTTCGCTCAGTTCACTGGTACGTCGCGAAGCCAAGCCCAGGCGCATTCCGGCCAATGAATTTCTGCAGAGGCTGGCGCCGACCCTGCGCAAGAAAGCCCACAACTACAAGGAACGCGGCATGGACCTGGGCGAGCTGGACATCATTGCCTTCACCAGCCTCAAGCGCGAAGTGCTCGACCTCAACAGCCACTTTCCACCGCCCACCGAATATTTGCGCCAGGGCTGGCGCTCCTTGTCGCTGGTGGGCCCCACCTTCGCCCGCGTGCTGTTTGCCCACCCGGATGCGCCGGACTTCCTGCGCGGCAACCTGGGGCGCAGCATCGTGTTCGATGTCGGGATCAGCCTGTGAGCCCGCTGCAGGCATTGATCGCCGAAGTGCCGCAGCTGGGCCGCGTGCGCTGGATCGGCGTACGTCCGCAACGCCATGCGCCGATGATCGAGCTGGAGGCGGTAGAGGCTCGCCTGGAAGCCGGCCTGACCGGTGACCGCGCTCGCCCCGGCGTGCGCAATGCGCGCCAGGTGACGCTGATCCAGTGGGAGCACCTGGCCGTCATCAGTGCGCTGATGGGCCGCGCCGATGACCAGCCCGTATTGCCGCAGGACCTGCGGCGCAACATCGTCGTCAGCGGTATCAACCTGTTCAGTCTCAAAGGCCGACGCTTCAGGATCGGCCAGGCGATCTTCGAAACCACGGGCTGGTGCCAGCCCTGCGCGCGCCTGCAGGACAACCTCGGCCCGGGTACCTTCCAGGCTGTTCGCGGGCATGGTGGAATCACCGCCCGGGTGTTACAAAGTGGAATCATTCGCCTGGACGACACCGTCAAGGTCGAGCCGATTCCGCCGAGCGGCTATGCTCCGTTCAATGCGGGCTGATGCGTGACCCTGCCGTGCGCATGTAGCTTCAATCCATTCAGCAACGTCTACCCCTGACGAGGCCCGATATGACCAGCCGCCTGAACCCTGACGACCAAAAGCATGTCGAAGAGTACCTGCAGTTGTCCCAGCACCGAGTCGAGCGCCGGCCCTTTCGGCCGTGGATGCTCCTGGTGATGGTGCTGGCTGTGACCATCAGCCTGGGCCTGTTGAGCCGACTTATCAGTTACCTGACGCTATGAGCTGCCTGGCGCTCGCTCGGATGACTGCACCGATTTCCTTTAGCCTTGCGAGTTATCCCCATGTCCCATCGTATTGTCATTGTCGGCGGCGGCGCCGGCGGTCTGGAGTTGGCTACCCGTCTGGGTAAGACTCTGGGCAAGCGCGGCACGGCCAGCGTGATGCTGGTCGACGCGAACCTGACCCACATCTGGAAACCGCTGTTGCATGAAGTGGCGGCCGGCTCCCTGAACTCTTCCGAAGACGAACTCAACTACGTCGCCCAGGCAAAATGGAACCACTTCGAGTTCCAGCTGGGGCGCATGAGCGGGCTTGATCGCACCCTGAAGAAAATCCAGCTGGCGGCCACCTACGACGAAGCCGGCCTGGAACTGGTGCCGGCACGCGAAGTGCCTTACGACACACTGGTGATCGCCGTCGGCAGTACGACCAACGATTTCGGCACCCAGGGCGCCGCGCAGCATTGCCTGTTCCTCGACACCCGCAAACAGGCCGAGCGCTTCCACCAGCAGTTGCTCAACCATTACCTGCGCGCTCATGCCGGGCAAACCGATGCGGTGCAACAGATCAGCGTGGCCATCGTCGGTGCCGGCGCCACCGGCGTGGAACTGGCTGCCGAACTGCACAACGCGGCCCATGAACTGGCGGCCTACGGGCTGGACCGGATCAAGCCGGAAAACATGCACATCACCCTGATCGAAGCCGGGCCACGGGTGCTGCCAGCCTTGCCGGAACGCATCAGCGGGCCGGTGCATAAAACCCTGGAAAAACTCGGGGTCAACGTCATGACCAACGCGGCGGTCAGCGAGGTCACCGCCGACAGCCTGATCACCGCCGATGGCAATGTGATCAATGCCGGCCTCAAGGTCTGGGCCGCCGGGATTCGCGCTCCGGGTTTCCTCAAGGACATCGATGGCCTGGAAACCAACCGCATCAACCAGTTGCAGGTGCTGCCGACCCTGCAAACCACCCGTGACGAAAACATCTTTGCCTTCGGCGACTGTGCGGCCTGCCCGCAACCAGGCACCGATCGCAATGTGCCGCCGCGCGCACAGGCGGCGCATCAGCAGGCCTCGTTGCTGACCAAATCGTTGAAGCTGCGCATCGAAGGCAAGTCGCTGCCCGAGTACAAGTACACCGATTACGGCTCGCTGATCTCGCTGTCGCGCTTCTCGGCGGTGGGTAACCTGATGGGCAACCTCACCGGCAGCGTGATGCTCGAGGGCTGGCTGGCGCGGATGTTCTATGTGTCGCTGTACCGGATGCACCAGATGGCGCTGTATGGCATGTTCCGCACGGCGATGTTGATGCTGGGCAGCAAGATCGGGCGCGGCACCGAGCCAAGGCTCAAGCTGCACTGATACCCCCGAGTGCGGGGCCGGGTGGATCAGCCAACGTAAAGGTCGGCTGATCCGACGCCTTCGCGAGCAAGCCCGCTCCCACATTTTTTGCCCGGTCGATCCACAGAACTGTGTCCCACTGTATCTCCCCCGCTATTTTGCCCCTTCGCTTACAAACTCCCCTTCGCACGACACAGTAGCGATACACCCCGCCCTTTAAATGGCCACATCCGAGCAAGGCACCCCCGCCAGCTCCGGTGAACGCTGCACTTGCGTGGCGTCCTTTATCGAACGGTTGTGTCGTGCAACCCAGGAGAATTGAAATGTCTCGTACCACCAAGAACACTATCGGTCTGCTCGGCGCTGTGCTGGCTGGCGGCATGATGTTGACCGGCTCGGCGTTCGCTTCGCAGCCGCTGACCCAGGGTTACCTCTTGGCCTCGGCCGACCAGGTGGTGAAAACCCCTGAAGGCAAATGTGGCGAAGGCAAGTGCGGCGATGCGTCGATGGCAAAAACCGACACCGACGGTGACGGCAAAGTGTCCCGCGCCGAATTCAAGAAAGTCGCGCCCAACTCCGACTTCGACAAGATCGACACCAACCATGACGGTTTCATCGACGAGCAGGAGGCTTACGACAACGTCAAAGCCAACTTCGAAGCCAACGGCAAGAAAATGCCCAAAGGTCTGTTCGAGCACCTGAAAGACCGCGACGGCGCCTGAGCCTCAAAAGCAAAAGCCGCGCTTTCCGATGGGAAAGCGCGGCTTTTTTTCGTCGGGCGAATTTATACCCGGAAGCGCTGGACCATGCCCTGCAGGGTATTGGCCAGCTTCGACAGCTCATGGCTGGAGGTGCTGGTCTGGTCGGCGCCGGTGGCGGAGCGCACCGACAGGTCGCGGATGTTCACCAGGTTGCGATCCACTTCCCGAGCCACTTGCGCCTGCTCCTCGGCGGCACTGGCAATCACCAGGTTGCGCTCGTGAATCTCATGCACCGACGAGGTGATCGCCACCAACGCCTCACCCGCCCGCTCGGCCAGTTGCAGCGTGCTGGCGGCACGGGTAGCGCTGGCGTTCATGGAGTCCAGCGCCAGGCTCGAACCGCTGCGCATGCCCTGGACCATCTGCTCGATTTCCAGAGTCGATTGCTGGGTGCGATGCGCCAGGGCGCGCACTTCATCAGCCACCACCGCAAAACCGCGACCACTTTCGCCGGCACGGGCCGCTTCGATGGCCGCGTTGAGCGCCAGCAGGTTGGTCTGCTCCGCGATGGCCCGAATCACTTCCAGCACCTTGCCAATGTCCTGGGACTGATTGGCCAGCGATTGCACCAACTCACCGGTGTGCTGCACTTCACTGGCCAGGGCGCTGATGGCGTTGGCGGTTTCGCTCACCCGCTCCTGTCCCAGGTGTGCCGACTCGCTGGACTGACGGGTGGCATCGGACGTCGACACCGCGTTGCGGGCGACCTCTTCCACGGCAGTGGTCATCTCGTTGACCGCCGTGGCCGCCTGCTCGATCTCGTTGTTCTGTTGCTGTAGCCCCTGGGTGCTGTCGAGGGTGACGGCGTTCAGCTCATCCGCTGCGGCGGCCAGTTGCGTGGCCGAACCGCTGATGGCTTGCAAGGTTTCACGCAGGTTTTGCTGCATGGTCGCCAGCGCCTTGAGCAAGCGACTGACCTCATCGCTGCCATGGGTGGCGATAGGCCGGGTCAGGTCGCCCTGGGCCACGCTTTCAGCGGCGCTTACGGCTTCGCTCAGCGGACGGACAATGCTGCGGGTCAGCAACATGGCCAATGCCACGGTCGCCAGCGCTGCGAGCGCGATGAACAGGCTGACAATGGTCCGCGAGGTTTCATAGTGTGCAGCGGATTTCTCGCTTTCAACCACGACCTGCTTGGCGAACAGCTCCGCCAGGTCATTGAGCTGCTTGCCGGAGCCATCGACCACCGTTTTCATGTCGACCAGCAGCAACTTGGTCAATTCGTCGCGACGGCCCTGCTCGGCCAAGGTGAACGACTGGGCGATGCCGGCGCGATACGCGGTGAAGGTGGTTTTGAACTGGTCATACAAGGCGCGGCCTTCCGCGGTGTCGACCAGATGGTCATAAGCCGCGATTTTCTCGCCCAGCTCCTTGTCACGGGTGTCCATCTGGCCACGGTAGACGGGAATGTTTTTGGGGTCCTGGTCCAGCGCCATGCGCAGGGAAATGGTGCGGATGCGCAGCATCAGTTCACGGATCTCGTCGCCCCCGCGAATGCTCGGCAGCCATTGTTTTTCCACGGCGACCTCGCTCTCGCGAATGCTCGACATCTGCGCCAGGGCAAACACCCCGAGCAATGCCACCAGCACGGCAATCAAGGCAAACCCCAAGGCTGCCCGGGGAGCAATATTCAACTGACGAAGCAACATGACGAGCGCCTTTTTTCTTGTAGTGACCAGAATTGGGGTGGTGTCTGGCAGTCCCCCTTTCACGGGTTATCGGCGGGTTGTATGACGACTTAAGTGGTGACTTTGTCGCAGGCAAAAAAAATCCCCGTATCTTTCGATACGAGGATTTTCAATATGGTCGGGGTAAGGGGATTCGAACTCCTGACATCCTGCTCCCAAAGCAGGCGCGCTACCGGACTGCGCTATACCCCGGTAAAAAAAAGGCACCTTTGAAGGCGCCTTCTTCGATCAGCGCTTTTGGCCTCTGATCTTAAGATTTGATTCCAGCATCACTGGTTTCAAAAATGGTGGGTCGTGTGGGATTCGAACCTACGACCAATTGGTTAAAAGCCAACTGCTCTACCAACTGAGCTAACGACCCAAATATGGTCGGGGTAAGGGGATTCGAACTCCTGACATCCTGCTCCCAAAGCAGGCGCGCTACCGGACTGCGCTATACCCCGATTTGAAATTGGCTCCGTGACCAGGACTCGAACCTGGGACCCAATGATTAACAGTCATTTGCTCTACCGACTGAGCTATCACGGAACTGCATATTTCAAGTTACAACAGTGAAGCTTGCTTCACCTCTTCAACCCGTTCGCATCGCTGCGTTCGTGTGTCTGAGGCGCGCTATTCTACAATCTTAAGCACCTCTGTCAACCCCTAAATCGCTTTCAAGTTAATGATTTGCAACTTATTTCAGATTTCTGCCCAGTGAGCGGAAACCCTTCCGGGTGACTGACTGCGGGGCGCACTTTACAAGCCTTTTCCTTTGAGTTCAACAACCTGACGAAAAAAAGGCCTCGCAATGCGAGGCCTCTTCGTTTCTACCGCCCGTCGGGATCAGGCAAAGACGATCTCGTCGTTCTCCACCACACCCTTGGCGATGTCGCCGGGCATGAAACGGCCCGACAGGATCAACTGCGCCAGCGGGTTTTCGATCCAGCGCTGGATCGCTCGTTTGAGCGGCCGTGCGCCGTACACCGGGTCGTAACCCACCGCGATCAGCTTGTCCATGGCCTCCGGGCTGAGTTCGAGTTTCAGCTCGCGCTCGGCCAGGCGACTGCGCAGACGACCCAGCTGGATCTCGGTGATGCCCGCGATCTGATCCCGTGCCAATGGCTCGAAGATCACCACTTCGTCGACCCGGTTGATGAACTCAGGCCGGAAATGCGTGGAAATCGCATCCATCACTGCCGCGCGCTGCGCTTCACGGTCACCGACCAGTTCCTGGATCTGCGTCGAGCCCAGGTTGGAGGTCATGACGATCACGGTGTTCTTGAAGTCCACCGTGCGGCCATGACTGTCGGTCAGGCGACCGTCTTCCAGCACTTGCAGCAGGATGTTGAACACATCCGGATGGGCCTTCTCGACCTCGTCCAGCAGGATCACCGAATAAGGCTTGCGACGCACCGCCTCGGTCAGGTAACCGCCTTCTTCATACCCGACGTAGCCCGGTGGCGCACCGATCAGGCGAGCCACGGAATGTTTCTCCATGAACTCGGACATGTCGATGCGCACCATCGCTTCTTCGGTGTCGAAGAGGAACTCGGCCAGCGCCTTGCACAACTCGGTTTTACCGACACCGGTCGGGCCGAGGAACATGAACGAGCCACTGGGCCGATTCGGGTCGGCCAATCCGGCCCGCGAACGCCGTACCGCGTTGGACACCGCGACCACCGCTTCTTCCTGGCCGATGACGCGCTGGTGCAACAGGCTTTCCATTTTCATCAGCTTGTCGCGCTCGCCCTCGAGCATTTTCGACACTGGAATGCCGGTCCATTTCGACACGACTTCAGCGATCTCTTCTTCGGTCACCTTGCTGCGCAGCAGCTGGTTTTCACTCTGGCCATGCTGGTCGACCATCTGCAGGCTGCGCTCCAGGTCCGGGATCACCCCGTATTGCAGCTCGGCCATGCGGTTCAGGTCACCTTTACGACGCGCCGCTTCCAGTTCCTGGCGGGACTGTTCGATTTTCTGCTGGATCTGTGCAGAACCCTGGACTTCGGCTTTCTCCGAGTTCCAGATTTCTTCGAGGTCCGAATACTCGCGCTCGTGGCGAGCGATTTCTTCCTGGAGTTTTTCCAGGCGCTTGATCGCCGCTTCGTCGCTTTCCTTCTTCAGTGCCTGGGATTCCACCTTCAACTGAATCAGGCGGCGCTCCAGACGGTCCAGCACTTCCGGCTTGGAGTCGATTTCCATGCGGATGCGGCTGGCGGCCTCGTCGATCAGGTCGATGGCCTTGTCCGGCAACTGGCGATCGGTGATGTAGCGATGGCTGAGCTTGGCCGCAGCAATGATCGCGCCGTCGGTGATCGCCACCTTGTGGTGAACTTCATAGCGTTCTTTCAAGCCACGCAGAATGGCGATGGTGTCTTCTTCGCTCGGCTCGTCCACCAATACTTTCTGGAAGCGCCGCTCGAGGGCCGCGTCCTTCTCTATATATTGGCGGTACTCGTTGAGCGTGGTCGCGCCGACGCAGTGCAACTCACCGCGGGCCAACGCTGGCTTGAGCATATTGCCGGCATCCATCGAACCCTCGCCTTTACCGGCGCCGACCATGGTGTGCAGCTCGTCGATGAACAGGATGATCTGCCCTTCCTGCTTCGACAGTTCATTGAGCAGGGCTTTCAGGCGCTCTTCGAATTCGCCACGATACTTGGCGCCAGCGATCAGCGCCCCCATGTCCAGGGACAGCAGGCGCTTGCCCTTGAGGCCGTCCGGCACTTCGCCGTTGATGATGCGCTGGGCCAGGCCTTCGGCGATCGCGGTTTTACCGACGCCCGGCTCACCGATCAACACCGGGTTGTTTTTTGTCCGGCGTTGCAGCACCTGAATCGTGCGGCGAATTTCGTCGTCACGGCCGATCACCGGATCGAGCTTGCCTTCTTCGGCCCGCTTGGTCAGGTCGACGGTGTACTTATCCAGTGCCTGACGCGATTCCTCGTGGTTGGCGTCATTGACCGCTTCGCCACCGCGCAGGTTGTTGATGGCGTTTTCCAATGCTTTCTTGCTCACACCCTGGCCGAGCAGCAATTTGCCGAGCTTGCTGTTCTCGTCCATCGCGGCGAGCAACACCAGCTCGCTGGAAATGAACTGGTCGCCTTTCTGCTGCGCCAGGCGATCAGCCTGGTTGAGCAAGCGCGCCAGGTCCTGCGACATGTTCACGTCACCGGTCGGGTTCTGGATCTTGGGTAATTGGTCGAGCTCTTTGGTCAGCTCTTTACGCAGGCTGTTGACGTCAAAACCGACCTGCATCAGCAGGGGTTTGATCGAACCACCCTGCTGTTCCAGCATCGCCTGCATCAAGTGCGCAGGCTCGATGCCGGGATGATCAAGGCCGACGGCCAGGGATTGGGCGTCGGACAGGGCTAACTGTAATTTGCTGGTTAAACGATCTATTCGCATGGGTCACCTTCCTATGGAGCAGGCCGGACCAATAAACATCCTGAATGAAGAAGCCTGCCAGATACCGTTATAGATGCGGTCGATTCTGGGAGTTTCAAGCGTCCTGACGTTGATGCAGATCAGACAAGTCTAGCGTTCAAGCCAGATAAGGGAGGCAAACCGACCCGTGCGCGGATGGCGGCGGTAGGAAAAGAAGCGGGGGTCGGTCACGGTACACAAACCGCCACCATACACGGCTGTGACACCCCGGGCAGCCAGACGCAGGCGCGCCAGCTCATAGATGTCCGCCATGAGCTTGCCTTCATGGGCGCCAGGGACGAACGCCCTGGCCGATTCCGGCACCTGCCGGACGAAGGCTTCCCGGACTTCCGGGCCGACTTCAAAGGCTTGCGGGCCGATAGCCGGGCCGAGCCAGACCAGCACGTCCCCGGCTGGAACGGCCAAGGTGTCGAGGGTTGCCTCCAGCACGCCCGCCGCCAACCCGCGCCATCCGGCGTGGGCCGCGGCTACGCGGGTGCCGGCACGGTCACAAAACAGCACTGGCAGGCAGTCGGCCGTCATGGCCGCGCAGGCAATGCCGGGCGTCGCCGTCCAGCTCGCGTCGGCGGTGGCGACCTGGCCGGGGTCGGCATGGGCCACGGCAATGCCGTGCACCTGTTTCAGCCAGGCCGGCTGGATGGAAAAGCGTTCGGTGAGGCGACGACGGTTCTCGGCGACGGCTTCGGGGCTGTCATCGACGTGATCGCCAAGGTTGAGGCTGTCGAACGGCGCCAGGCTGACGCCGCCCGTACGGGTGGTCACACAGGCCTTGACCCCGGCAGGCGCAGGCCAGTCGGGAATCAGCCAGTCACTCATCCGACGAACGCCTCGCGGTCCTGCTTGAGCAGGGTCAGCAGCCAGACGAAATCCTCCGGCAGCGGCGACTCCCAGCTCATGCGTTCACCGGTACTCGGGTGTTCCAGCTCGAGGAATCGCGCATGCAGGGCCTGGCGCGGGAAGTTTTTCAACGACTCGACCATGGTCGGATTCGCGGCCGGCGGGATACGGAAGCGACCGCCGTAGGCCGGGTCGCCGACCAACGGGAAGTTGATATGCGCCATGTGCACGCGAATCTGGTGCGTGCGACCGGTTTCCAGCTTGACCCGCACGTGGGTGTGGGAGCGGAAGCGCTCGAGCACGCGGTAATGACTGACGGCCTGCTTGCCCCCTTCCATCACGGCCATGCGCTGGCGTTGCTGACCATGACGCCCGATGGGCGCGTTGATCTTGCCGCCGGCGGTCACCACGCCGATCACGATGCACTCGTAGATGCGACTGACACTGCGGCTCTGCAATTGTGCGACGAGTTTTGTCTGCGCCTGAATGGTCTTGGCCACCACCATCAGTCCGGTGGTGTCCTTGTCCAGGCGATGCACGATACCGGCGCGGGGCACATTGATGATGTCCGGCACGTGGTGCAGCAGGGCGTTGAGCAAGGTGCCGTCAGCATGGCCGGCGGCAGGGTGCACCACCAGGCCGGCGGGCTTGTTGATGACCAGGATGTCGTCATCTTCATAGACGATATCCAGTTCGATGTCCTGGGCGACCCATTCACCCTGGGCTTCCTGCTCGGCAGTCAGCTCGAGGATGGCGCCACCGTGCACGATGTCTCGCGGGCGGATGACCGCTCCATCCACAGTCAACCGGCCCTCTTTGATCCAGGCGGAAAGGCGCGAGCGCGAGTGCTCGGCAAACAATTGTGCGGCGACTTGATCGAGGCGTTGGCCGCCCAATTCGGACGGCACCTCTGCGCGAAGTTCTATTTTATCGGACATGCTCGGACTAGGCGTCGGCACAGCCTTTGGTTTCGGCTGCGCGCTTGTGGTTAAATACGGCGTCTTTTGCCCCGAGGCTATTCAACGGGGCGCTCATCATAACAGGACGGCCTCGCCCAAGACAGCGGCCGTCATAGGGACGCAAGCCGCCATGCAAGTGAAACACCTGCTGCTGATCGCCATCCTCGCATTGACCGCCGCTTGCTCATCGAAGGAAGTCGTAGACGAAAACCTCAGCGAAGTCGAGCTGTATCAACAGGCTCAGCATGACCTGGACAACAATAGCTACACCGCCGCCACAGCCAAGCTGAAGGCGCTGGAGTCGCGTTATCCGTTCGGGCGCTACGCCGACCAGGCTCAACTCGAGCTCATCTACGCCAACTACAAGAACACCGAGCCTGAGGCTGCAAAATCGGCCGCCGAGCGATTCATTCGTCTGCACCCGCAGCACCCGAACGTGGATTACGCCTATTACCTCAAGGGGCTGACCTCGTTCGACCAGGACGTTGGCCTGTTGTCGCGGTTCCTGCCGCTGGACATGACCAAGCGTGACCCGGGTGCTGCCCGCGACTCCTACAACGAGTTCGCACAGCTGACCAGCCGCTTCCCGAACAGCCGTTACTCGCCGGACGCCAAGCAGCGCATGATTTACCTGCGCAACCTGCTGGCGGCCTACGAGATTCACGTGGCCGACTACTACCTGACCCGTCAGGCCTACGTGGCCGCCGCCAACCGTGGCCGCTACGTGGTGGAAAACTTCCAGGAAACCCCATCGGTCGGCGACGGCCTGGCGGTGATGACCGAAGCCTACCAGCGCCTGCACCTGGACGAACTGGCCGCCACCAGCCTCGAAACCCTGAAGCTCAACTACCCGAACCACCCAAGCCTGGTGGACGGTCAGTTCGTGCCTTCGATGGACGAAGCCGACAACCGTTCGTGGCTGAGCAAGGCCACCCTGGGCCTGATCGAATCCCGTCCACCGCTGCCGCCGGGAGAAACCCGCGCCAACCAGGACGTCCAGAAGCAATTCCAGGACGCCAAGGATGCAATCCCGAACGAGCTCAAGCCTAAAGACGAAAATGGCGACGTGATCGAAGAAGAAGAGCACGAAGCGGAAGGTAACAACGAAGACCGCTCCTGGTTCAGCTACATGACTTTCGGCGTGTTCGACTAAGCGCTGATCGGCCAAACCGATTCGGTTGACCGCAGCCACAAAAAAATCCGATGCCAGCTGGCATCGGATTTTTTTTGCCAGGGGCAAAGCACTTGGCTGCTTGTAGAACAACGAAACAACAAGCCCCGCCGTGGCTCTCTCAGAAGAACCTGATCTCGTAACCAAAGCGCGATGCCGCACTGACGATGTGTTGGCCCATGATCTGCCGTGCTGCGCCGGCATCCCGGTCGATGAATGCCTGCACCAGTTCCTCATGCTCGCCACGGGCGGCATGCGGAATATTGCTGAACACCGGGCCACGCCGCGCGAAGTTCATCGTGATCAATGCCCGCATGGGTTCCAGCACGGTGCGAATCATCGTTTCCAGGTAATCGTTGCCTGACGCGGCGGCCACCGCCCGATGAAAGTCCAGGTCGGCGTTGACCGTGTCCAGCGTCGGCTCGCCCTCATACTGCATGCGCAGGACCGCATCCTGGATGGTTTTCAGCTTGCGCGGCGTCATGTGCGTCGCCGTCAGCGCGGCGGCCTGGCTTTCCAGGATGGCTCGCACTTCAAACATGTTGCGAATCGTATTGTCGCCGTCAAGCAACGGCGCGTTTTCCGGCAAGGGCGCACGCTCCGCCGCCGGCGCCGCCGCAACGAAGACCCCCACGCCCTGGCGCGACTGAATCAGCCCTTGCGCCCGAAGCGTGGCGATGCCTTCGCGCACGACGTTGCGGCTGACTCCGAAGTTTTGCGAGAGAAACTGTTCGGTGGGCAGCCGATCTCCCGGTCGCAGTCGGCCCGAGGCTATTTCATCGCTCAGCGATCGAGCGATGTGCTCGGCCAGATGAGGTCTGCGCGACACGGGCTGCACGTTCATTTCACTCATGCTGAGTCATCCCTTTTACTTGTCTACTTAATCTACATCAGAAGACTTGTTCCAGACAGGAATAACTGAAATTACTCAATCGAAGTAATCATTAAATACATATACATCAATAGGTTATGCACAAATAATCGACCGAATCAGAAAGGCGCCTACTTGTTCTGTTGAAGGACAACTGAACATCATTTAGGTTGATTTGCACCTGGACGCGGTTAAACCCACAAATCCCCGCGCTCCTTGTACAACCTGCCGGAGGCGTCGCTCCATGAAAATTGCCAGCATCGAAACCATTGCACTTCGAATCCCCTTCACCACTGGCGGCCGGTCTGCCGGCGGAGTCTGGGGGCCGAAGGATCTGCAGATGGTCGATTCACTTGTGGTCAAGATCACCACCGACGACGGCATTGTCGGCTGGGGCGAAACCTTCGGGTTCACCGCCATACCGGCAGTGAAAGTGGTGATCGACCAGATCCTCGCCCCGGAACTGATCGGCTGCGATGTCTCGCGGCGGGAGAAATTGCAGGGCGACTTGCAAAAGAAATTTCACGTCTTCGGGCGCAGCGGCGCGTTCATCTACGGCCTGTCGGCAATCGATATCGCGCTCTGGGATATCGCCGGCAAAGCCGCAGGCCAACCGGTCTTCAAGCTGCTCGGCGGCAGTGAAGCCACGTCGCTGGCGGCGTATGCGAGCCTGATCCGCTACGCCGACGCGGACCTGATTCGCACCAACGTGAAGCGTGCGGTCAACGCGGGCTTCCGCCACCTCAAGTTGCATGAGGTGGATGTCGAGGTCATTCGTGCTGCCTGTGAAGCCGCAGGCCCGGGCGTCGAGATCACCCTGGACGTCAACGCTCCATGGACCGTGCGCGAAGCGCTGGACATCGCCGAACAACTTCGTCCGTTGAACCTGCGCTGGATCGAAGAACCGGTGTGGCCGCCGGAAAACTATGCCGGCCTGGCAACGGTGCGCAAGCACGGCGGCATCCCCGTGGCGGCCGGAGAGAACGCGTCGACGCTCATGGATTTCCAGCACCTGCTCGAGGCCGGCGCGGTGGATTTCGTGCAGCCGAGCCCGGCCAAGATGGGCGGTATCACCGAACTGCAGAAAGTCTATGCGCTGGCCAATGCCCATGGCGTCACAGTGATGGTCCACGCCTTCTACGACGGCCCTGGCCTGCTGGCTGCCGTGCACGGGAGTGCGGCCCTGGGCGGCGCGAAATCCCTGGTGGAATGGCGCTACTTCGACCTCGAAGCGCAACTCTATGGCGACGCCATCATTCCGCGTAACGGCCGCATCGACGTACCGCAGGGACCGGGGCTAGGCCTCGAACCTGACCAGGACGTCATTCGCGACTACCGCATCGAAGTCTGACCCCGCTGGCCGCCGGTGCCTGGCGGCCTTCCCGAGCCTTTTCCACAGTCTTGATAAAAATAAATACGAGGATTGAGCCATGTTTGACAGGATCGTAGGGCCCCTCTTGCCCGTCGCCTTTGTAATCGCCCTGGGTTTCATCGCCGGCAAACGCGGGCGACTGACCCAGTCGGACAGCCTGCTGATCAGCCGCCTGGTGCTCGGCTGGATCTTCCCGGCGCTGTTATTCGCGGGCATGGCGAGCACGCCACGGGAACAACTGTTCGATTTCAAATTCGTCCTGGCCACGTTCATCGGCATCATGGGCATGTACATCCTCGCATTGGCCATCGGCTGGTGGCGCCATCGCGATCTCAAGGTGGCGACGCTCAAGGGCTTCGTCAACGGTTACCCGGACGCCGCGTTCATGGGCATCCCCATTCTGGGCGCCATGTACGGAGCGGGCAGCATCTATTCGGTGCTGGTGCTCAACCTGGTGGCGAGCCTGGTCATGATTCCGCTGACAACCATGTTGCTGACCATTGCCGACGGCAAAGGCAGCGGCAGCCAGGCATTCATGTCGAGCCTCTCGGGCGCGGTACGCCGTCCGCTGATGTGGGCGCCGGCCCTGGGCATCGTGCTCTCCCTGCTGCAGATCAAGCTGCCGCCCCTCGCGGCCGAGTCCCTCAACCTTCTGGGCAAGGCAACACCGGGCGTTTCACTGCTGTGTCTGGGACTGATCATGTCGTCGGAGAAGCTGAAAATGTCCGGTGAAGTGTGGGGCAACCTGGGGCTCAAGTTGTTCATCCACCCGGTCCTGATGTTCGCCGCCACCGTCGTGCTGGGCGTGAATGGGTTGTATGCCCAACAGATGATTCTGTTGTGCGCGCTGCCTTCGGCAACGATCCCGGCGATGTTCGCCAACCAGACCGGTGCTTACCAGAGCGAAGCCGCGACCTCCATCCTGGTCAGTACCGTGCTGTCCATCCTGACATTTTCGGTGGCGATCTACCTGATCGACGGCGGGCTTGCGGCCTGACCCGTGGCGAACGCCATGACGACTTCAACCAAAACCGCGTACCGAGGTGTCCATCATGATTCACAAAACCGCAATGACGGCAGCGCTGGCAGCCTTGCTGGCGACGAGTGCACTCCTGCCAGTGGTGCAGGCCCAGCCTTTGCCACTGGACAAAACCGGCTCGGTCCACAACGAGGACGTGGAATGGCGCAGCTTTCCCGCCTTCCCTGCGGAGGTGAAACTGGCCGTTGTGGCCGGCGACCCGAGTAAACCGGCGCCTTATGTGGTCAGGGTCAAGGTGCCGAACGGCATCCGGCTGATGCCCCACACGCACCCTGAAGACCGCATCTATACCGTGATGTCCGGCGTTTTCTACATTGGTTTTGGCAGTGTGTTCGACCCGGACAAGCTGGTCGCGTATGGCCCGGGCAGCGTGGTGATACTCCCGGCCAACACCCCGCACTTCCACTGGGCGCGGTCCGGCGCGTACATCTCGCAGGTGTACGGGACTGGCCCGCTGGGTATCGAGTACATCGATAGCCATGACGACCCGCGCACGGCATCGAAGTAAATTCGTGCTGGCACGACCTCGCCGATCCGCCAACGCTTGACGGATCGGCGCCAGCCTCGCGAGGGTGGGTCTTTTATCGTGCGCATTTGCACGCCGACAGGCTGTGCGCTGCCCATGTCATTGGCTAGACTGCAGCATCTCTCCTGATAAAGCAGCCCATCATGCTTCGTTTATTGTTCTGGATCGCCCTGATTGCCGCCGCCGTATGGTTCTGGCGCAAGTTCAAGGGGTCGAGCAGCGCACCAAGGCCTCCTGCCGAACCGCAGGCCGCCCCCATGGTACGTTGCGCCCATTGCGGCCTGCATCTGCCCCGCGACCGCGCGCTGAATCTCCAACAACAGTGGTACTGCAGCCAGGCTCACCTTGAGCAAGGCCCGGGCCCCAGTGACCGCTGAGGCATCCCGCCCCGACAGCAAACAGGCGCAGCGACTGCTGCGCCTCTATCATCTCTACCGCCTCAGTATCGGCATCACGCTGGTGCTGCTGATTTCCAGCAACCTGGACAACCAGTTGCTGACCTCCACCAATGACGGCCTGCTGCGCAATGGCAGCTGGCTGTACCTGGTGCTCAACATTCTCTTGGTGGTCTTCCTCGAGAACATCCGACGTCCGGCGCAACTGTTCAGCCTGGCGTTGATCGACGTTCTGATGCTGTGCAGCCTGTTCTATGCCGCCGGCGGCGTCGCCAGTGGTTTTGGCAACCTGCTGGTGGTCTCGGTGGCCATCAGCAATGCGTTACTGCGAGGACGGGTCGGCCTGCTGATCGCCGCCGTCGGCGCGCTTGGCATTGTCGGGCAGACCGTACTCCTGAGCCTCGGCCACCCCGCCAGCCCCAACGACTACCTGCAAGCCGCCACGCTGGGCGCACTGTGCTTTGCCGCCGCCTTGCTGGTGCAGGGGCTGATGCAACGCGTGGAAGTCAGCGAGATCCTCGCCGAACAGCGGGCCAGTGAAGTCGTGGAGCTCGAAGCGCTCAATGCCTTGATCCTGCAGCGCATGCGCACCGGCATTCTGGTGCTCGATGACCAACAGCGCGTGCAGTTGGCCAATCACAGCGCCTTGGTGCTGCTCGGCCGGGACACGCTTGAAGGTCAACCCATCGACGCCTGTTCGCCCGCGCTGATCGAACGCCTGCACTTGTGGCAGAACAACCCGACATTGCGCCCCCAGAGCCTTAAGGTCGCTGGCAGCGGGCTGGAGCTGCAACCGAGCTTCATTGCCCTGGACCAGAGTGCGAACCGTCAGACCCTGGTGTTTCTCGAAGACCTGGCGCAAATCACCCAGCAGGCGCAACAGCTAAAGCTGGTGGCACTCGGTCGCCTGACAGCGGGGATCGCCCACGAAATACGCAACCCGCTGGGTGCCATCAGTCACGCCGCCCAGCTGTTGCAGGAATCGGAGGAACTGAACGGCGCGGATCGGCGTCTGACCCAGATCATTCAAGATCACTCGCAGCGCATGAACCGGATTATCGAAAACGTCCTGCAACTGTCCCGTCGCCAGCAGACCGTGCCGCAACGGCTCGACCTGAAGCCGTGGCTGGAAAGGTTCGTCGCCGAAAGCCGCGAAGGTGCGCTCGACCACCAGCAGATTCACCTGGACATCGGCCAGGGTGATTTCAACACCTTGATGGACCCGAACCAACTGACCCAGGTTCTCGACAACCTTGTGCGCAACGCCTGGCGCCACAGCGCACAGATACATGAGCGGGCGCAGGTCTGGTTGAGCCTGTTCATCGATGCCGACACCCAACTGCCGATCATCGAGGTGCTGGACGATGGCGCCGGCGTTCCACCGGAGCAACAGGCGCATTTGTTCGAGCCGTTCTTCACCACCAGTGCTCAAGGCACCGGCCTGGGGCTTTATCTGTCCCGAGAGCTGTGCGAAAGCAACCAGGCCCGCCTAGACTTCAAGTCACACCAGGGCGGCTGCTTCCGCATCACCTTTGCTCACGGACGGAAACAAAGTTGAACATGAGCCAACCGCAAAAAGTCTTGATCGTCGACGATGAACCGGATATTCGCGAACTGCTGGAAATCACCCTGGGACGCATGAAACTCGACACCTTCAGTGCTCGAAACCTGGGTGAAGCACAGTCCTTGCTCAAGCGCGAGACCTTCGACCTGTGCCTGACCGACATGCGCCTGCCGGACGGCACGGGCCTCGATCTGGTGCAACACATCCAGCAACGCTACCCGCAACTGCCGGTGGCGATGATCACCGCCTACGGCAGCCTGGAAACCGCGATCAACGCGCTCAAGGCCGGGGCCTTCGATTTCCTGACCAAACCGGTGGACCTCACCCGCTTGCGCGAGCTGGTCGGCAGCGCCCTGCGCATGCCCGCGCCAGGCAGCAGCGTCGACCGCCGCCTGCTAGGCGACTCGCTGCCCATGCGCAACCTGCGCAAGCAAATCGACAAGCTGGCCCGCAGCCAGGCACCGGTCTACATCAGCGGTGAATCCGGCAGTGGCAAGGAGCTGGTGGCGCGATTGATCCACGAGCAAGGCCCGCGCGCCAACCAGCCCTTTATCCCGGTGAACTGCGGGGCGATCCCGTCGGAACTGATGGAAAGCGAGTTTTTCGGCCATCGCAAAGGCAGCTTCAGCGGCGCCATCGAAGACAAACCCGGGCTGTTCCAGGCAGCCCATGGCGGCACGCTGTTTCTGGATGAGGTGGCGGATCTGCCCCTGGCGATGCAAGTCAAACTGCTGCGCGCGATACAGGAAAAGGCTGTGCGCAGCGTCGGTGGCCAACAGGAAACCGTGGTCGATGTACGCATTCTCTGCGCCACCCACAAAGACCTCGACGCCGAAGTCGCCGGCGAACGCTTTCGTCAGGATCTGTACTATCGGCTCAACGTCATCGAGCTACGCGTACCACCTTTGCGCGAACGCCGCGACGACATCGAAACGCTGGCCGGCCATGTGCTCAAGCGGCTTGCCGCGAGCAGCGGCCAACCCGTCACCAGGCTGCATCCGCAGGCCCTCGACGCGCTCAAGGGCTACCGTTTTCCCGGCAACGTGCGAGAGCTGGAGAACATGCTCGAGCGGGCGCACACCTTGTGCGAAAACAAGCAGATCGAGGCCGGCGACCTGCGTCTGGCCGAAGGCAATTGCTCCGCAGACAGTGGCGTACCGGACCTGACGCAGATCGACAACCTGGAAGACTATCTGGACAACGTCGAGCGCAAGCTCATCCTCCAGGCCCTGGAGGAAACCCGCTGGAACCGCACGGCGGCGGCGCAGCGGTTGAATTTGTCGTTCCGGTCGATGCGTTACCGGCTGAAGAAATTCGGCCTGGATTGAGCCCCCTTCGCGAGCAGGCTCGCTCCCACAGAATCTGCGTCGTTCACAACATTTGAATCGACCCGTGGGAGCATGGCTTGGCGGCCGAGGCGATCCGACAGACGCCCTATCGAGGCTAGATTCGCCCCGTCGGCGCATACGGTGCCGGATCGATGATCGGCTGCCTGCCCAACATCACGTCGGCAAACAACTGGCAAGACGCTGGCGCCAGCACCAGGCCGTTGCGGTAATGCCCGCAGTTGAGCCACAGCCCGTCAAAACCCGGCACCCGGCCAATGTAGGGAATACCCTCCGGCGAACCGGGCCTCAGCCCGGCCCAGTGCCCGACCACTTCGGCCTCCGCCAGCGCCGGAATCAACTCCACCGCCGTGGCCTTCAGGCTCTGCAGCGCAGCATCGGTCGGCGTCTTGTCGTAGCCTTCATGCTCCAGCGTACTGCCGACCAGAATGTGCCCATCCCGACGCGGAATCGCATAGCGCCGCCTGGCCAGGACCATGCTTGGCAGGAAGTCGGCTGCACACTTGTAAAGGATCATCTGCCCTTTGACCGGCTCCACCGGGAGCTCCAACCCCAGGCTCCTGAGCAAGTCGCCGCTCCAGGCACCCGCAGTCAGCACCACCTGATCGCCGTGGACATCGCCCGTCGATGTCTGCACCCCCACGACCTTATCGCCTTCACGAATGAAACCGCTGACTTCGCATTGCTCATGGATCGTTACGTTCGGCAGCGCCTGCAGCGCCGCCTTGAGCGACTTGACCAACCGTGGATTGCGCACATTGGCCACGTCAGCCATGTAGATCGCCCGGGAGAAACCGGCGCCCAATACCGGCACGGCATCGTGTACCGCCGAGATATCCACAGCCCGCAACGGGCGGTTTTCCCGCTCGGCCCAGGCCAGCGCCTCGGCCTCGTCTTCCAGATCCAGCCAGTACAGGCCGGTGATGTGCACCTCGGGATCGACACCGGTGGCGCCAAACAGGCGCTCGCCCAGCTGTGGATAAAAATCCTGGGACCAGTGGGCCAGCGCAGTGACCGCCGGGCTGTAGCGCCACGGGTAAAGCGGCGAAACGATGCCGCCGCCGGCCCAGGACGACTCCTGGCCGACACTCGCCCGATCCAGCAGCACGACACTCTGCACTTCGGAGGCGAGATTGAACGCCGTCAGCAGGCCAATCACACCACCGCCGACGATCACTACTTGCTGTTGCATGGTCATGTTCCGATCCAACCGTTAGATAGACAGAAGGCGCAAAAAGCACCCGAAAACTCAAACTCAGCGACCCCAGCAATCCTTGGTGGTCAGCCCGGACGTCGCATTGACCATGCTCCTGACACCGGTGTTGGTGAGGGTGAAATCACCGCATTTGTCCCCGGCCATGGCACTGCCCGCCTTGCGCGTGGCAGTCAGCAGGAAGGTCTGGTCCGCAAGGGTCGGAGTGAGGGTGTAGTAGTCATTGCCGGCACTCAGGCCGGTGGCACCCGTATAGAGGTTGGTCCTCGAGTAAAATCGCTCGAGAATCTGCGCCTGCTCGGAAAGCAGGCCGGCCACTTCCGCCCGACGGCCCTTCTTCACGTACTCGGTGAGGCTTGGATAGCCAATGGTGATCACGATACCGATGATTGCAATCACGATCATGATTTCGATCAGGGTAAAACCTCGGTTGGATATGCGCATGCCTCAACTCTCACTCATTGAATTTGCCGCCACATGATGCGACGGCTGCCACCCCCGGCTTTTTCCACCAGCGTGGTGGGTGTTCCGCTGGAGTCGTTCACGACCTTGCGGGCCCCGCCGTTGACGATGGCATTCAAGACCGGCATCCCGCCCGTGAACACCACCCCGCTGGAAATCGTGTCCGCGCCATCGACGACCCCGTCGCCGTTGGTGTCGAGCACCGCGTAGTTGAGCATCTTACCGCTGAACGCATCCAGCTCGACCAGCTTGCCGGTACCGAAACTGGCGCAGGGGTCCGTGGTGTCGACGCTGGCCGTGGTGAAGACGATGCGACCCAACACCAGCGCCGCCTGGTTGATCACCCGCTCACCGGTCAATGCGTTGTTGTAGACCAACGGCAGGTACCAGCCCTTCTCCCCCGGATAAGTCACCTCGTTCTGGCTGGTAGTGATGAACTGCCCCGAGCTGCCCGAGAACACGCCCGTGATCGATTGGGCCTGCAAACTGGACGTGGTGATCTGCCCGGAACCGCCGTCCGCGTCCCATACCGCATAAAACGCCTGAAGGTCCTTGTTGGTCTTGTCCACGGCCTCGTTGAATTTGCCGGTGCCGAAAAACACCACTTTACCGCCCAATGTGTTGTCCGCCAGCAACGGCTGCGCGGTGATCGGCTGGGTGGCGCCGTCGGCAGTGGTGAACAACGGCTTTCCGGAAAACGCCACGCCCCAGGTATCGGTGGACGAGCCGCTCAGATCGAACTTCCATAACCGCCCTTTCAGGTCGCCGCCGTACGCGGCCTGCACCACATTCTGCGAGTTGACCTTGAGTTTCACCGAAGACAGGCCGTTGTTGGTCTCGGTGCTGTCGATCACGATTTTCTTGATCAACGCCCCATTGGCGATATCCACCACATACAACGCTGCCACGCCGGAATTGCTGCCATAGCCGTTGGAAATGAACGCCGCCCATTTACCATTGGGCAAGCGTGCCACTTCCGGGCGAGCGTAGGCATAACCCAGATCATTGAAAGCGTTCGCGGGATTTGCCGTGGTCGGCGCACTGATTTCCCACAACGCCTTGGTCGCATTGCCGGCCGATGCATCGAACAGCTGCAACGCGTAGAAGGTCTTGCCGCCCGCCCCGGTCCCGCCAAGCGCCAGGGTTTTCCAGGCATTCTCGACTTGCGCGTCGAAGACACCGACCTGACCGTCCACCAGAAACTTGTGGCTGACGCCGTTGATGTAAGCGGGATCGGCGATCAAGCGCAGGAAGGGCAGTACGCTGGAAGGCATATAGGCATAACGCCTGGCGCCATTGGCCGCGTTGATGACGCTGACAAAACCGTCGTTGGCGTTGACCACCAGGCTGCTGCTCATGTTACTGGCCTTGGTGGCCAGGTAGCTGCTGTAGCTGGTGTCGTTCACCAGATCGGACGCCGTTTGCTCGGTCGGCGAAGCCAGCACCAGTGGCGAATTGATGATGTCGCCGAGCAGCACGCTGCGCGCTTTCAAGCCGGTTTTAGAGGTGCCTTTGCTCCACTCCACCAGATCGGTGCCGCTGATGCCGGTGGGCAGCCCCTGATCCAGGGCGGTCTTCTGCGCCGTCGAAAAATTCGCGTAGGCCAGGGTGATGGCGCTCGGGGGTGTGGTCGCGTTGTTCCATGATTGATAAATCGGTGCGGTGGCGCCGGGCACGATGGCGGTGTCAGTGGTCCAGAGCACCGAGGAGGTGTTCACCGAGCCTGTGGCCGTGAACCCATAGGATTTGATCGTGCCGCGCCAATCCTTGGGGTCATAGCTGGTCTGGTAATACGCAGAGCCGGCCCCGACGATGCTGCTGCTGGTGGTACCACTGCCTCCCGAGCCGGCTTTGGAGGTGATATCGCTCAATGCCGAGGCCAGCGCGGTGCTGAGGCCGGCGCTGTCGGTGGCCTGATAGTACTTGCCCTGGCCGTAACTCGCGGCATCCGACAACATCTGATTGGCGGCGGTGAAACCCACGGTGTAGGTGTTCATGTTCTGCCTGGGGAAGTCCACGGCATTCCAGCTTTTACCGGCGGCATCGGTGCCGGTACTGCGCATGTCGATGTCGAAGGCGAACTTGGCAATGTCGTCCAGGTACAGGGTGTCCCCCTCCCCGTCCCCCGAAAGGTTGTCGCCATCGTTCGCGCTGTTGCCGTCCCAGTTCGGCAGACGACTGCCGCCCAGCGGATCGTTGCTCGGGAAAGTCCGGTCGTACGTCGGCAAGCCATCGGTGATGACCACGCCATAGTTTTTCTGGCAGCGATACTGGATCGGGCTGGTATAGGTCGTGGGCGTCGAGTTGTAGTACGGCGCCATGCCACGCATGTACCGGGTAATCTCGTAATAAGTTTCCGCCAGCGGGGTATTGGCGATGGCACTCAAGCCATTGATCGAGTTGATCAGCGCGTTGTAGTTGGCGTCCGCCTGCGCCTGGGTGACGCTGCCACTGACGGGCGTCAGGTCACTGATGGCGCGGGCAATGAAGCCGCCCGGGCCCGGGTTGCCGCTGGCCGGCGGGTTGAAAGTCGACAGGCCGATTCGCAACGAGCGGTTGTTGCTGACCAGGTTGGTCGAGACGTCCTGCGCCACGCCGATCCGGTAATCGGTGGGGATCGCCCCGGTGGTGTAGTCCCGACTCACACCGTTGGCCTGGCTGACCAGATAGGACAGGTAGTTCGCCGTGTAGCGGGTGTTCTGGTTGCCCACCGGATCGGGCAGTTTCAGGCAGATCGATGACAACCCCAGCAATCCCCGATAAAAGCCGTACCAGTTGCCATTGGTCGAACAGCCGCCACGGTTGAGGCTCGACAGTGCGATGTTGGTATCGCTCATGTCCAGGTTCTGCCCGCTCAGGCATAAAAAGCTGGAACTGCAGGTCGCGATCTGTGGGCGGCTCATGGTCGGATCGAAACCCGGCGCCCAGATAATGTTGTTCATGCTCCCGGAATCATCGATCAGCAGCATCACGTTGGGCGGCACCGCCGCCGCGCTCAGCAAGGGCGACTCCGCAGGCGTGAAGGCGTATACCGGGGCCGACAAGTACAGGCCCGCCGCAACGCCACACAGCCACTGCCGCCAGAACTGCGGACGCGTGTCAGTACTTGGCATAAATGCTCTCCACCACGCTGCGAACGTTGTTGCCGACAATGGCCACTGCCGTGACCCGGTAGAGCGTCGCAGAGGTGTTGCTCGGCACATTCACGGCGTTCATCGTGGCGCCGATGTTCTGCACCCCGTAAAAACCATTGCCGGCTGCGATCCAGGTCACCCCAGAGGTGGAATTGAACCCGGCACCGGTAAGCGACGAGGACTCGGCCGGTGGTGCGCATTGGGTGGTGCCGCTGCAAATCGGCAAGGTGTAGGTGCTCACTTGCACCGCGCTTTCACCCATGCGCAACGCCGCCTCGGCATTCTGGAACGACTGGTTGCGCAGGGTCACACTGCTGGCCATCTTTTCCTGCAGGTTGGCGTTCTGCATCGACGAGATGCCGATCAGCGTCAGCAACAACAGAAACACCAGGCTGACCAGCAGCGCCATGCCGCGCTGACGATGCGAAGTGACAGGATAAAAACTCATCGGCCCTCCCCTCATGGCAGGCGGTTGCGCAAAGCGGCAACCACGCTGAAGGTCTGATCGCGCACCTGGCTGGTCGGATCCCTGAGGGTCAGCGTCAGGCGAACGCTGCGGATGCGCGCGGGGTCCGCAGGGTTGCTGCTGTAGCTGGAAGCGGCGCCATCGGTGGGCGAACTGGCCAGTCCGAACATGACATTGAAGGCGCTGACGTTATCCACCAGTACTGCCTGGGCCGGCGTCCCGACGCCGACGCCCATCGTCAGCTGATTGTTCTTGAGGCTGTAGACCAGGCGCCGGATCGGAAACGCCACTTGCCCGCTGGCGGGAGCCCGCGCGTCGGAATAGGCGGTGGCCGTACTGCGACAATCGGACACCACCGTCCAGGTCGGCGTCCCCCCACTCGTCCCCACATCGGCGGTGATCAGGGTCAGCTTGAGGTTGGCGTTGTCCCAACTGATCGGCGTAGCCTGGTTTGCGCCGAAAGTCGTCCCTGCGCTCGCGTCGGCGATCGTGGCCAGGCAACCGAACATTCCCACCATGCGGATTTCCTGGATCATCTTGCTCAGCACGAAACGCGCGTCCTCCTGCATGTTGGCCGCCGCATTCTGACTGACGTAAGTGTTCTTGGCCGCGATGAAAATCTGCGCCACGCCGAGCACCACCACCAGGCCGAGCGCCAGGGCGACCAGCAGCTCGATCAAACCGAAACCGCGATGGTGCCGGTTCATGGGGTCACCACCGGATCGACAGCGGCGCGACTGCTCAGCACCAGACTGCGCCGGGCGTTGGGCGTGTTGGCGGCACGCGAGTCGTCCCAGGTGATGGTGATGGTGTACACCCGTTGATTCAGGGTGACGCTGCCCGTGGCGGTGCTGCCCAGTAGCGTGGTGATGTTGGAGGCGAAGTCGTAGAGGTCCTGATCCCGGGCGACATTCAGGTTGCCCGAGGTCGGCGGTGTGACAGTGTAGTCCGCACCGGAATTGGCACGAATGCGATCCAGCATGTCATAGGCGATGAAACTGGCCTGGCTGGTCATCCGCGCGCTGTCGGTGTACTTCAGCGCGTTGAGCTGAAACGCGGCCGCCCCCAGCAGGCCGACACTCAGGATCAGCAGCGCCACCAGAACTTCGATCAGCGTGGTGCCTTCCTGTGCACGCTTGCTCCTTCCCCTCATCCGCAGCTTCCACCCAATAGAATTCGTCCATTCAAGCACACGTTCAGCGTCCTGCTCTGCGTCCCCAGTACATAGTTGATCACCACCGCTGTCGAAGGTGCCGACAGACCACCCAGGTTGTTGAAGTCGATGGTGGTCACTCCTGAGGTTAGCGTCAGAGTCGCACCGCTGCTCATCGCTGGAACAACCCGCAATACATTGGCCGCATTGCCCGTACTGTCATACACCGACAGCTCCCCGGTCCAGCCACTGCCGCCGGCCGTTGGCCGCACCCGGGTGGTAATGCCCCGATCGATGGCCTCGAGCCGGGCAAAATTCAGACCGCGCTGCAGGTCGCTGATCTCGGTGTCGGCCCGGGTCCCCTGCACCGAACGGGTGAACATGGGCACGGCCATCGTGATGAGAATCAGAAAAACCGCGAGCGCAATCAGCAACTCGATCAGCGTGAAACCTTTTGTACGATGATCCATCGGTGCCCTCCGTTGCCGTCGGCTATACCTGCTTACACGCTAGAACATCCGACCGACAGACGTGCGGTTGTTTTGCCATTACTGGCACAAGGATTGCGCCTCTGCCCGACGCCATGGAGGGAGATGTCATGCATCAGCAGGGTTTCAGCCTGATCGAACTGCTTATGGGACTGACAATTGTCGGGATTGTTCTGCACCTGATCAGTCCGGCGTTGGCGACGCTCACCGAATCAACCCGACGAGAAGAGGCCGCGAGGTCGATCATTGGCGGCATCCGCAGCGCCCGCGCCCTGGCCATCACCCATCATCAGACCGTGGTGATCCATGGCATCGACGGCGATTGGGGCCGGGGTTGGCGGATCATTTTCGACCTCAGCGGCAAGGGGGCGGATGACCCGGACAATCCGCAGGTGACCGAGCACGCGAGCGCCGCTGACCTGCCAATCGTGGGTAATTGGTGGATCAGGCGTCACATACGCTTCGACAGGCTGGGTATGCCGCAAGCACCGACAAAGGCCTTCAAGGGTGGGACCTTGCACCTTTGCGATGCCCGCGAGCCGATGAGTCAGCTACAGGTGGTGCTGGCCCCCAGTGGCCGCACCAGCCTGCGCAGCGACAAGGCTGAGCAGACAGTGTGCGAGAAGTGAATCAGATCGAACGAACGCGCAGTTCCTTGGGCATGGAGAACGTGATGTTCTCCTCGCGCCCTGCCAGCTCATCGGCACCGGTGGCGCCCCAGGCCTGCAATTGCTGGATCACGCCACGTACCAGGACTTCCGGAGCGGAAGCACCGGCGGTGATGCCGATCCGCTCGACACCCTCGAACCAGCTCTTTTGCAGGTCCTCGGCGCCATCGATCAGATAGGCCGGGGTGGACATGCGTTCGGCCAGTTCACGCAGACGATTGGAGTTCGAGCTGTTGGGACTGCCGACCACCAACACCACATCGCACTCGTCGGCCAGCGTTTTGACGGCGTCCTGGCGGTTTTGCGTGGCGTAGCAGATGTCGTCCTTGCGCGGGCCGCCGATGGCCGGGAAGCGTGTGCGCAGGGCATCGATGACGCGACTGGTATCGTCCATGGACAGGGTGGTCTGGGTCACGAACGCCAGTTTGTCAGGGTTGTTCACCTGCAATTCGGCGACGTCTTTTTCGTCTTCCACCAGGTAGATCGCGCCACCATTGCTGCCGTCGTACTGGCCCATGGTGCCTTCGACTTCCGGGTGACCGGCATGGCCGATGAGGATGCATTCACGACCGTCGCGACTGTAGCGCGCGACTTCGATGTGCACCTTGGTCACCAGCGGACAGGTCGCATCGAAGACCTTGAGGCCACGACCGGCGGCTTCACTGCGCACGGCCTGGGAGACGCCATGGGCACTGAAGATCACGATGACGTCGTCCGGCACCTGATCCAGTTCCTCGACGAAGATCGCGCCGCGAGCCCGCAGGTCTTCGACGACGAATTTGTTGTGGACCACTTCGTGGCGCACATAGATCGGCGGGCCGAAGACTTCCAGGGCGCGGTTGACGATTTCGATCGCCCGATCCACACCGGCGCAGAAGCCACGGGGGTTGGCGAGTTTGATTTGCATGGTGTGCCTCGTGTCTTGCGGGCGAAACAATGAATAACCACTGAGGGAGCGAGCAGGCTCGCCCCACCTGTTACAGCGCTGTGACGGAGATGATTTCCACGTCAAAGGTCAGTGTCTTGCCGGCCAGCGGGTGATTGAAGTCGATGGTCACTTGCTCGTCATCGAACACTTTCACCACACCCGGCAGTTCAGTATTGGCCGCATCGTTGAAGATCACCAGCAATCCTGGCGACAGCTCCATGTCCTTGAACTGCGAACGCGGGATGACCTGCACGTTTTGCGGGTTGGGCTGGCCAAATGCGTTTTCCGGCTGGACGGTCAGCGTACGCTTGTCGCCAGCCTTGAAGCCGAACAGGGCGGCTTCGAAACCCGGCAACAGGTTACCGTCGCCGACCTTGAAGGTCGCCGGGGCCTTGTCAAAAGTGCTGTCGACCGTGTCGCCGTTCTCCAGGCGCAGTGCAAAGTGCAAAGTGACTTCCGTGTGCTCGCGGATGCGTTGTTCAGCCACTACCTGTTCAGTCATGAACGGCTTCTCCGGTTTTTTTGGATTTGAACATGTCCAGCGCCAGCATCACGGCACCGACAGTAATAGCACTGTCGGCGAAGTTGAACGCCGGGAAATACCAGCGGTTCTGCCAATGCACCAGGATGAAATCGATCACATGACCCAGGGCGATGCGGTCATACAGGTTGCCCAGCGCGCCACCGAGCACCAGGGCCAGCGCAACGGCCAGCCAGGTTTCGTTGCGCCCCAGACGCTTGAGCCACACCACCAGCACCGCGCTGACCGCAACGGCGATCAGAGCGAACAACCAGCGCTGCCAGCCGGAGCTGTCGGCCAGGAAGCTGAACGCCGCACCGGTGTTATATGCCAGGGTCCAGCTGAAGTAATCGGGGATCACCACGATTTGCTGGTACATCTTCAGCGAGCCTTCGAAGTAGAACTTGCTGGCCTGGTCGATGACCAGGACCAGCAAGCTCAACCAGAGCCAGCTCAGCCGTCCGAAACGACCAACGCCATTAGGCATAGTGACGAACCTCGCCAGTACCGCTGATATTGTCGACGCAACGACCGCAGATTTCCGGATGCTCCGGGTTCACACCCACGTCTTCACGGCAGTGCCAGCAACGGGCGCACTTGGCGTGGGCCGACTTGACGATTTTCAGTTTCAAGCCGCTGACTTCGGTGACCACCGCATCGGCCGGTGCCTGCACCAACGGTGCAACACTGGCCGTCGAGGTGATCAGCACGAAGCGCAATTCGTTGCTCAGCTTGGCCAGGTCGGCGCTCAGCGCGTCTTCGGCGAACAGTGTCACTTCGGCTTGCAGGTTGCCGCCGACGGCCTTGGCCGCGCGCTGGATTTCCATTTCCTTGTTGACCGCGACCTTGACCGCCATGATCCGGTCCCAGTACGCACGATCCAGCTCGAAGCCTTGCGGCAGCTCGGTCAGGCCTTCGTACCAGGTGTTGAGCATGACCGATTCATTGCGCTCGCCCGGCAGGTATTGCCACAGCTCGTCGGCGGTGAACGCCAGGATCGGGGCGATCCAGCGCACCAGTGCTTCGCTGATATGGAACAGCGCGGTCTGGCACGAACGGCGGGCCTTGCTGTCGGCGCCGGTGGTGTACTGGCGGTCCTTGATGATGTCGAGGTAGAAACCACCCAGCTCCTGCACGCAGAAGTTGTGGATCTTCGAGTAGACGTTCCAGAACCGGTATTCGCCGTAGTGCTCCTGCAACTCACGTTGCAGCAGCAGGGTGCGATCCACGGCCCAACGGTCCAGGGCCAGCATTTCGTCGGCCGGCAGCAGATCGGTGGCCGGGTTGAAACCGGTCAGGTTCGAAAGCAGGAAGCGCGCGGTGTTGCGGATACGCCGGTAAGCGTCCGCACTGCGTTGCAGGATCTGCTCGGAAACCGCCATTTCGCCGGAATAGTCGGTCGATGCCACCCACAGACGCATGATGTCGGCGCCCAGGGTGTCATTCACTTTTTGCGGCGCGATGACGTTACCCAGCGATTTCGACATCTTGCGCCCGGCCTCATCGACGGTGAAGCCGTGAGTCAGCAGTTCGCGGTACGGCGCGTGGTTGTCGATGGCGCAACCGGTCAGCAGCGACGAGTGGAACCAGCCACGGTGCTGGTCGGAGCCTTCGAGGTACAGGTCGGCGCGCGGGCCGGTTTCGTGCCCCATCGGGTGCGACCCACGCAGGACGTGCCAGTGCGTGGTACCCGAATCGAACCAGACGTCCAGGGTGTCGCTGATCTTGTCGTACTGCGGCGCTTCATCGCCCAGCAGCTCTGCGGCGTCCAGCTTGAACCAGGCCTCGATGCCTTCGACTTCGACGCGCCTGGCGACTTCTTCCATCAGCTCGACAGTGCGCGGGTGCAGCTCGCCGCTTTCCTTGTTCAGGAAGAACGGGATCGGCACGCCCCAGTTGCGCTGACGGGAAATGCACCAGTCCGGACGGTTGGCGATCATCGAATGCAGGCGCGCCTGGCCCCACGCCGGAACGAAACCGGTCTCTTCGATAGCTTTGAGCGAGCGCTGGCGCAGGGTATCGCCAGTGGTCGGCTGCTTGTCCATGCCGATGAACCACTGTGCGGTGGCACGGTAGATCAGCGGGGTCTTGTGGCGCCAGCAGTGCATGTAGCTGTGTTCGATGACCGTGGTGTGCATCAGTGCACCGACTTCGGTCAGCTTGTCGACGATGGCCGGGTTGGCCTTCCAGATGAACTGGCCGCCGAAGAACTCCAGCGACGGCACGTACACGCCGTTGCTTTGCACCGGGTTGAGGATGTCGTCGTTGACCATGCCGTACTTCTTGCAGGTCACGAAGTCGTCCACACCATAGGCCGGGGCGGAGTGAACCACGCCGGTGCCGGCGCCCAGTTCAACGTAGTCGGCCAGGTACACGGGCGACAGACGGTCGTAGAACGGATGACGGAAATTGATCAGCTCCAGCGCCGAGCCGGTCGCGGTGGCCAGCACCGAACCTTCTACGCCATAGCGCGACAGGCACGCTTGCACCAACTCTTCAGCGAGTACCAGCAGCTTGTCGCCGATATCGACCAGGGCGTAGTTGAATTCCGGGTGAACGTTCAACGCCTGGTTGGCCGGAATGGTCCACGGGGTGGTGGTCCAAATCACGATCGAGGCTGGCTTGGCCAGCGACGACAGGCCGAAAGCGGCCGCCAGCCTGGCCTCGTCGGCAATCGGGAACGCCACGTCGATGGTCGAAGATTTTTTGTTCTCGTACTCGACTTCCGCTTCGGCCAGGGCCGAACCGCAGTCGAAGCACCAGTTCACCGGCTTGAGGCCCTTGAACACGAAACCGCCCTTGACGATCTCGGCCAGGGCGCGGATTTCACCGGCCTCGTTCTTGAAGTCCATGGTCTTGTACGGGTTGGCGAAGTCGCCCAGCACGCCCAGACGGATGAATTCGGTTTTCTGCCCTTCGATCTGCTCGGTCGCGTAGGCACGGCACAGTTCGCGGGTCTTGTCCGCGCCAAGGTTCTTGCCGTGGGTGACTTCGACCTTGTGCTCGATCGGCAGGCCGTGGCAGTCCCAGCCCGGCACGTAGGGTGCGTCGAAGCCCGACAGGGTCTTCGAGCGGATGATCATGTCCTTGAGAATCTTGTTCAACGCGTGACCGATGTGAATCGTGCCGTTGGCGTACGGAGGACCGTCGTGAAGTACGAACTTCGGACGATCCTTGCCAATCTCGCGCAACTTTCCGTACAGGCCAATGCTGTCCCAGCGCTGCAGAATCTGCGGTTCGCGCTGAGGCAGGCCGGCCTTCATTGGGAAGGCGGTGTCCGGAAGGTTTAGCGTGGCTTTATAGTCGGTCATTTAAGGCTCTTCATTAGCGATGGGCGCTAGGTGCGGCTAGTGCACGGGCGGCGGCGACATCCGCGTTGATCGCCGTTTTCAAGGCCTCCAGGGAGGCAAAACGCTGCTCTTCACGCAGCTTGTGGTGGAAAACCACGGTCAAACGCCGGTCGTACAGATCGCCGGCAAAATCCAAAAGATGTACTTCGAGGTGGGCTTTGCCATCCCCCTGGACCGTTGGTCGTACGCCGATGTTGGCGACACCGGGCCAGGTCTTGCCGTCGATGTCGACATTGACCAGGTAAACCCCGGTCAACGGCACACGGCGACGCTTGAGTTGAATGTTGGCGGTGGGCGTACCCAGCTGGCGCGCCAGTTTCTGGCCATGCAGTACCCGCCCGGTGATCTGGAACGGACGACCGAGCAAGCGTTCGGCCAGGGCGAAATCAGCCGCCGCCAGGGCATTACGCACCTGGGTGCTGCTGACGCGAATACCGTCGAGCTCGACGGTTTGCGCCGCTTCGACGGTAAAGCCCTGCATGACGCCGGCCTGTTGCAGGAACTCGAAATCGCCGACCCGGTCACAGCCGAACCGGAAGTCGTCACCGACTTCCAGGTGCTTCACGCCCAGGCCGTCGACCAGGATGGTATCGACGAATTCGCTGGCACTGAGCTTGCTCAGGCGCTGATTGAAAGCCAGGCACAAGACCCGGTCGACACCCTCGCCCGCCAGCAGCTGCAGCTTGTCCCGCAAGCGGGCCAGGCGCGCAGGCGCCGTGTCGGGGGCGAAAAACTCCCGGGGCTGGGGTTCGAAAATCACCACGCAGCTGGGTACGCCCAACTCGCGCGCGCGCTCACGCAGCCTTGCCAGGATAGCCTGGTGACCACGGTGAACACCGTCAAAGTTGCCAATAGTGGCGACACATCCCCGATGCCGGGGGCGCAGGTTGTGGAGGCCTCGAACCAGCTGCATAACGCGCTTCTTGCTCATAAAGTGGTCGATTATAACCACACCCGGCGGCCGACGACAGGCAGCACCGTAACCCAAAGTGATCGGGCCGACAAAACCGCCGGCCCGCCCATGATTTTCAAGGCGAAGACTTAGCTCAACGCCTTGCGATTGAAATCGCGCAAACGGAAACCCATCAACAGCAACATGCCGAAATACGAGACGACACCGGCCACGACCAACGCGCCCAGACGCAGGAAGCGCTCGAGCATGTGCCCCTGGTCCCAGGGCGGCATGAAGTGCATTGCAACCAGCAATACCGCAGACATCACCAGCACGGCAACCACCAGCTTGGCGCCGAACTTCACCCAGCCCGGTTGCGGCTGATACATCTGCTGCTTGCGCAGTTGATAGAACAGCAACCCGGCATTCAGGCACGCGCCCGCGCTGATGGCCAGGGCCAGGCCGGCGTGAGCCAGCGGCCCGATCAGCAACAGGTTGAACAACTGTGTGACGATCAGCGTGAAAATCGCGATTTTTACCGGTGTACGGATGTTTTGTTGCGCATAAAAGCCCGGCGCCAACACTTTAATCACGATGATGCCGAGCAACCCGACCGAATAGGCGATCAGCGCCCGTTGCGTCATGGACGCATCGAAGGCGCTGAACTGACCGTATTGAAACAGCGAAACCGTCAGTGGCTCCGCCAGGATTCCCAGGGCCAGTGAGCACGGCAGCACCAGCACAAAGCACAGACGCAGGCCCCAATCGAGAATTCGCGAGTATTCGCTGCGATCCTTGCTCGCGTAGGTCTTGGCCAGGGTCGGCAGGAGAATCGTGCCCAGCGCCACCCCCAGCACCCCGGAGGGCAGTTCCATCAAGCGGTCGGCGTAGTACATCCACGACACCGAGCCGGCGACCAGGAACGACGCAAAAATGGTGTTGATGATCAGCGAAATCTGACTGACCGAGACCCCGAGGATCGCCGGCAGCATCTGTTTCATGACACGCCAGACGCCACTGTCACGCAGGTTCAGGCGCGGCAGTACGAGCATGCCGATCTTTTTTAAGGCCGGCAGTTGATACAGAAGCTGCGCCAGGCCACCGGCCAGTACGGCCCATCCCAGGGCCATCACGGGCGGATCGAAATACGGTGTCAGGAACACCGCAAAGATGATCATGCTGACGTTGAGCAGGGTCGGCACGAAAGCCGGCACCGAGAAACGGTTGTAGGTATTGAGGATGGCTCCCGCCAGGGAAGACAGGGAGATCAGCAATATATAAGGAAAGGTCACGCGCAGCAGGCTGGAGGTCAGCTCGAATTTTTCCGGGGTGTCGGTAAAGCCCGGCGCCGTCACCCAGATTACCCAGGGGGCGGCCAGCATGCCCAATGCGGTCACCAGCGCCAGCACCAGCGTCAGCAGGCCGCTGACATAGGCAACGAAGGTGCGGGTCGCCTCCTCGCCCTTCTGGTTTTTGTATTCGGCCAGAATCGGCACGAATGCCTGGGAAAAGGCCCCTTCAGCGAAGATCCGCCGCAACAGATTGGGCAGCTTGAACGCGATGAAGAAGGCGTCCGTCGCCATCCCCGCACCGAAGGCACGGGCGATGAGGGTGTCACGAACGAACCCGAGAATCCGGGAAAGCATCGTGATGGAGCTGACGGCGGCCAACGATTTGAGCAGATTCATTGAAAGAGTTTGTGCCTGTCGATAAACAGCAGGCGAACAACGCGCCTACTTGTGCGATACTCCGCGCCGCAACAGCACAGAGCCAAAGCTCGCGAGTTTACAGGTCAAACGCCGGAAAGAAATCTCCCGCCTCTTTATACCTACCACTTAGCGGAACGTCTCACCCGCCCTTGACAAGACTTCAACTCATCGGCATGATTCGCGGCCTATTTTGTTTGCTATTTCCTAAAAAGTCTTTCGAGGAGCTCGACGGTGGCCAACTCACCTTCCGCCAAAAAACGTGCTAAACAGGCTGAGAAGCGTCGCAGCCACAACGCCAGCCTGCGTTCCATGGTTCGTACCTACATCAAGAATGTAGTTAAAGCCATCGACGCAAAAGACGCTGCAAAGGCTCAAGCCGCTTACGTTCTGGCTGTGCCAGTTATCGACCGCATGGCCGATAAAGGCATCATCCACAAGAACAAAGCTGCTCGTCATAAGAGCCGCCTGAATGGCCACGTCAAGGCCCTGAACGTTGCCGCTGCTGCCTAAGCGACGCGTTCACTGAAAAACCGACCTCAGGGTCGGTTTTTTATTGCCTGAAATTTAACAAACCGGCGCAAAAAAATGTGGGAGCGGGCCTGCTCGCGATAGCGGTGGGGTCAGCCAGCAACAATGCCACTGATCCACCGCTATCGCGAGCCTGCTCGCTCCCACAGATTGAATTGTGCGAGGTTACTGAGCGCTCGCCCACGGCAAAATCGGAATCGCCGTCACCGCATTCTGCGGACTGCCCTCGATCAGACGATCGCTGTAGACCAGATACACCAGCGTGTTGCGCTTCTTGTCGAGAAAGCGCACCACCTGCATGGTCTTGAACACCAGCGAAGTGCGCTCCTTGAACACCTCCTCGCCATCCTTCAACTGCCCCTTGAAGTTGATCGGCCCGACCTGGCGACAAGCGATGGAGGCCTCGGCACGATCCTCCGCCAGCCCCAGACCACCTTTCACTCCGCCCGTCTTGGCGCGCGACAGATAGCAGGTCACACCCTCGACTTTCGGGTCATCGAATGCCTCGACGACGATACGGTCGTTCGGTCCGACGAACTTGAACACCGTCGACACCTGACCGATTTCCTCGGCCGACGCCAGCAGCGGCATTGCCAACAGCAGACCCAACAATCCTTTTGCCACACGCATTCAGGTATTCCTTCAGACCAGGATCAGGTTATCGCGGTGAACCAGCTCCGGCTCCGCCATGTAACCCAACAGACCGACAATCGCCTCGGACGACTGCCCAATGATTTTCTGTGCTTCCAGCGCGCTGTAGTTGGCCAGGCCACGGGCAATCTCACGACCGTCCGGAGCCACGCACACCACCATTTCACCGCGACGGAAACTGCCCTGGACCAGTTTGACACCCACCGGCAGCAGGCTCTTGTTGCCCTTGGACAGCGCCGTCACCGCCCCCGCATCGAGCACCAGCGTGCCGCGGGTCTGCAGGTGCCCGGCCAGCCACTGCTTGCGCGCTGCCAGCATGCCGCGCTCCGGCGACAGCAAGGTGCCGATGCGCTCGCCAGCTTTCAGGCGATCCAGCACACGCTCGAGGCGCCCGCCGACAATGATGGTGTGCGCACCGGAACGCGCGGCCAGGCGCGCCGCACGCAGCTTGGTCTGCATGCCGCCACGCCCCAGCGCGCCACCCGTTCCGCCGGCTACCGCATCGAGCGCCGGATCATCGGCGCGCGCCTCGTAAATCAGTTGGGCGTCAGGATTGTTGCGCGGATCGGCGTCGAACATGCCGTCACGGTCGGTCAGGATCACCAACAGGTCGGCCTCGACCAGGTTGGCCACCAATGCTGCCAGGGTGTCGTTGTCGCCGAAACGGATCTCATCGGTCACCACGGTGTCGTTTTCGTTGATCACCGGGATCACTTTCAATTCGACCAGGGCGCGCAACGTACTGCGGGCGTTGAGGTAGCGCTTGCGATCGGACAGGTCGTCATGCGTCAGGAGAATCTGCGCGGTGTGCCGGCCATGCTCGGCAAAGCTCGACTCCCAGGCCTGCACCAGCCCCATCTGGCCGATTGCGGCGGCGGCCTGGAGCTCGTGCATCGCACTGGGTCGTACGGTCCAGCCCAGACGGCTCATGCCCGCCGCCACCGCGCCGGAGGATACCAGCACCAGCTCGACGCCCGCCTCATGCAAGGCCACCATCTGCTCAACCCATACGCCCATGGCCGTGCGATCCAGGCCCTTGCCGTCCGCCGTCAGCAACGCGCTGCCGATTTTCACGACCCAACGCTGCGCACCTGTCACCTTGCTCCGCATCATCTTCAACCTTAGCTTGAGGGCAGCACGACTTGGCGCTGCCCGTAACGTTATTCGTGTCTACCAGTTCCCAGATACTGACGATTTCCAGATACTAAAACGCCGCTCGTTTGAGCGGCGCTTCAGTTTATCGCAACGAATCAGTCGCGCACGTAAATGATTTCCGGACCATCTTCATCATCCACGTCTTCTTCGTCCCAATCATCGTCACCGATATCGTGGACCGACTTGACGCCACTGCGACGCAGGGCACGCTGGTCGTCCAGGGCCTGCAACTGGGCACGCGCCTCATCCTCGATGCGCTGATCGAGATCTGCCAGCTCTTCCTGGTAAGCCGGGTCGTTCGCCAGGCGGTCGGCACGATCTTCCATGTAACGCATGATGTCGTGACACAGGCGCTCGGTACCCAGCTTGGAGATCGCGGAGATCACGTAGACCGGACCGGTCCACTCCAGGCGTTCGACGACTTCCTTGACCCGCTCGTCGTGCTCTTCTTCAAGGATCTGGTCGCACTTGTTCAGCACCAGCCAGCGATCGCGCTCAGCCAGGGACGGGCTGAACTTGGTCAGCTCGCTGACGATCACCTCAGCCGCGTCCGGCGCACTGCTGTCGTCCAGCGGCGCCATGTCCACCAGATGCAGCAGCAGACGCGTGCGCGCCAGGTGCTTGAGGAAGCGAATCCCCAGGCCCGCACCATCGGAAGCCCCTTCGATCAGACCCGGAATGTCCGCGATCACGAAGCTTTTCCAGCGATCAACGGAGACCACACCCAGGTTCGGCACCAGCGTGGTGAACGGGTAGTCGGCGACTTTCGGCTTGGCGGCCGACACCGAACGAATGAAGGTACTTTTACCGGCGTTCGGCAGACCCAGCAGGCCCACGTCCGCCAACACCTTCATCTCCAGCTTCAGGTCACGCTGCTCGCCCGGCTTGCCCGGCGTCGTCTGGCGCGGAGCACGGTTGGTACTGGACTTGAAACGGGTGTTCCCCAGACCGTGCCAGCCACCATGGGCAACCAGCAACTTCTGGCCAGCCTTGGTCAGGTCGCCGATCACCTCTTGGGTGGCGGAGTCGATCACGGTCGTGCCGACCGGCACGCGCAGCACCAGGTCCTCGCCCTTCTTGCCGGTGCAGTCGGTACTGCCACCGTTGGAACCGCGCTCGGCATCGAAGTGCCGGGTGTAACGGTAGTCCACCAGGGTGTTGAGGTTTTCGTCGGCGATCATGTAGACCGAGCCGCCATCACCACCGTCGCCGCCGTTCGGGCCGCCGTTCTCAATGAATTTTTCGCGACGGAAGCTCATGCAACCGTTGCCGCCGTCACCGGCCTTTACTCGAATGGATACTTCATCAACAAACTTCATAACACAACGCCTCTCGCCATACGGACGAGCCGAAAAAATCCAGACATAAGACTCTTGCAAAAATGAGCGTAGCGACCTCAATCACCGACGGCGAGTCCAGCGCGCCGACAACCCGTACAAACAGTTTTGCAAGAGACTCACCCCACAAACGAAAAAGCCCCGTCGCGAGACAGGGCTTTTCCAGCGAGTTCGCAATTAAGCTGCGACTACGCTCACGTAACGACGACCGAAGGCGCCTTTTACTTCGAACTTGATCACGCCTTCGACTTTAGCGAAGAGGGTGTGATCCTTACCCATGCCAACGCCGTAGCCAGCGTGGAATTGGGTGCCGCGCTGACGCACGATGATGTTGCCTGCTTTGATAGCCTGGCCGCCATACATCTTCACGCCAAGGCGTTTGGCTTCTGAGTCGCGACCGTTACGGGTACTACCACCAGCTTTTTTGTGTGCCATGAGTTCAATTCTCCTAGTGAGGAATTAGGCTGAAATTAAGCCTGAATACCGGTGATTTTGATCTCGGTGTACCACTGGCGGTGGCCCATACGCTTCATGTGGTGCTTACGGCGACGGAACTTGATGATGCGGACTTTATCGTGACGACCTTGGGAGATCACTTCAGCCACAACGGTAGCGCCAGCAACAACTGGAGCGCCGATATTCACGTCGTCACCATTGGCAACCAACAGAACGCGATCAAAGGTAACGGATTCGCCGGTAGCGACTTCCAGTTTTTCGATCTTCAGGTATTCACCTGGGGCGACTTTGTACTGCTTGCCGCCAGTAACGATTACTGCATAAGACATGGTATTTCTCCGATAATCCTGCTCACCCAGCTCTTTATAGGAAGAGGTATTGGCTGGCATGGCTGCATGGGCTGGAAGGCCCGTTGCAATTGCGTAAGGCAGGTGCTGCCCAGGAAGTTCAGGGTGCGCGATTGTACGCAAGGCACGAGCGCCTTGCAATAGGCCGTCCATCGCGCCTTGACAGGCCCGGACGTGGGTCCTAGCATGCCGCGCAACCCTTCTGGAGCGACTGTCGCTGATGCAACCCCAAGCTTTCTACCGCGCGGTGGCGGACGATTTTAGCGCCGTCGACGGCATCATCAAGAAGCAGCTGACGTCCCGCGTGCCGCTGGTGTCGAAAATCGGCGACTACATCACCTCGGCCGGCGGTAAACGCCTGCGTCCTTTATTGGTGCTGCTGTGCGGCAAGGCCCTGGGCCGCGAAGGCGACGACCTGCGCCTGCTGGCCGCGACCATCGAGTTCCTGCACACCGCCACCCTGCTGCATGACGACGTGGTCGACATGTCCGGCATGCGCCGCGGTCGCTCGACCGCCAACGCCATGTGGGGCAATGCCCCGAGCGTGCTGGTGGGCGACTTCCTGTACTCGCGCTCCTTCGAAATGATGGTCGAACTGGGCTCCATGCCGGTGATGAAGATCCTTTCGCAAGCCACGCGCATCATCGCCGAAGGCGAGGTGCTGCAGTTGTCGAAGGTCCGTGACGCCAGCACCACCGAAGAAACCTACATGGAAGTCATCCGCGGCAAGACCGCGATGCTTTTCGAGGCCTCGACCCACAGCGCCGCGGCCCTGTGCCAAGCGACGCCGGAGCAGGCCGAAGCCCTGCGCACGTTTGGCGATCACCTGGGCGTGGCGTTCCAGCTGGTCGACGACCTGCTGGACTACAAGGGCGATGCGGACACCCTGGGCAAGAACGTCGGCGACGACCTGGCCGAGGGCAAGCCGACGCTGCCGCTGATCTACACCATGCGCGAAGGCACGCCGGAACAGGCTGCACTGGTACGCCAGGCCATCCAGAAAGGCGGCATCGAAGACCTCGAAAGCATCCGCGCCGCTGTGGAAGCCTCGGGCTCGCTGGAATACACCGCACAACTGGCCCGCGATTACGTGGCCCGCGCGATCAAATGCCTCGAGGCACTGCCGGCCAGCGAGTATCGCGATGCGCTGGTGGAGCTGAGCGAATTTGCGGTCGCCCGTACACACTGAAGCCTCCCGGTTTCTGTAGGGGCGAGCACGCTCGCTCCTGCAGCGTTAGCCCCTCCCCGGAAAAACCCTATACAATGTGCGCTTTTTAGCGATCCTGAACCCAAGGAGCTTTAGTGAGCACGTTGCCACCCTGCCCGAAATGCAATTCCGAATACACCTATGAAGACGGCGCCCAGCTGATCTGTCCGGAGTGTGCCCACGAATGGTCCGCCAGTGGCGAAGCCGAGGCTGCGTCCGATGATGCGGTGAAAAAGGATTCGGTGGGTAACGTCCTGCAGGATGGCGACACCATCACCGTGATCAAGGACCTCAAGGTCAAAGGCACTTCACTGGTGGTCAAGGTCGGCACCAAGGTCAAGAACATCCGCCTGTGCGATGGCGATCATGACATCGACTGCAAGATTGACGGTATCGGCCCGATGAAGCTCAAGTCCGAGTTCGTCAGAAAAGTCTGAGCCTGCCGCATGCCATCCCACGCCCGGCGTGGGATGGTGCTTCGCCCTCCCCTCCCCCCGCAATCGCCAGACGCCAGCCGTTTGACCTGACACAATCTGTACCCGGAAAAAATCACAATTGGCCAATAGGCCCTTGCTATTTCTTGAATAAGAATTATTCTCATTGAACCCAATCAATGGAGATGAGAACCATGACTTATTTGATCGACGCCTGGCTGGATCGCCCACACCCTTACCTCCGGATCCTGCACCGGGAAACCGGGGAAGTCTGTGCGGTACTGGAAGAGGAAGCCTTGAGCGAGCTGCAGGATCAGGGTGACCTGGACGTCAGTGGCTTGAGTTCCAGCGAGCCGGTGGTGCTCAAGGAACTGGTGCGCAATCTGTTTCTGTTCTGCTATGCCCGGGCGTTGCGACCGACCCATGAGCTGCACAACAAGATCGAACTATGAAACAGCGAAAGAACAGTGGGAGCGAGCCCGCTCGCAAAGGGTGTCACCCTCATTGAAGGCGTTGAGTATCACCCCTTCGCGAGCAGGATCGCTCCCACATTAGCCCGATGTGCCATCGGGCCGGGTCTTACAGAACGTCGAGCAGCTCGACGTCGAAGACCAGTACGCTGTGCGGCGGAATGCTGCCGACGCCTTGAGCGCCGTAAGCCAGTTCGCTCGGCACGTACAGACGCCATTTGCTGCCGGCGTTCATCAGTTGCAGGGCTTCGGTCCAGCCGGCGATCACGCCGCCAACCGGGAATTCTGCAGGCTGACCACGATCGTAGGAGCTGTCGAACACAGTGCCGTCGATCAGGGTGCCGTGGTAGTGGGTACGCACGGTGTCTTCACGGGACGGCTTGGCGCCATCACCGGAGGTCAGCACTTCGAATTGCAGACCGGAGGCCAGGGTGGTGATGCCGTCGCGCTTGGCGTTTTCAGCCAGGAAGGTCAGGCCTTGCGCAGCGGCCGCTTCAGCCTTGGCAGCCGCTTCGGCTTGCATGATTTCGCGGATCACCTTGAAGCTGGCGGACAATTCTTCCTGGCCCACACGGCTTGGCTTGCCGGCAAACGCGTCGGTCAGACCGGCCAGGATCGCGTCCAGACTGACGCCCGGTGGTGGGTTGTCACGCAGTTGGTCGCCCAACTGACGGCCAATGCCGTAGCTGACGCGGGTTTCGTCGGTGGACAGATTTACTTCGGACATGACACTGCTCCGCTGTGCGGGCGACCCTGGATTTGCCGTGCATGCACAGCGTCCCCGGAGCGCCCGGAACCAAAAAGGGCCAGCAGACTAGCACAGATGTCGATGTGCTGATGAGGGGCGTCAGTGATGCCAGGCAGAACCGAAGCCGATGGGCACCTTGAGGCTTTCCCCGGTCCCCGCCTCCAGCCCGCACATTTCATCATGGACCGAGGTGTGCACCAGGTTGAACGGCAAGTCGGGAAAGTCGTGAAGCACCGCCCGTGCGTGCTCCACCGAGCGCAAGTGGAACATCTGGCCCCGGGCATCGCTCAACGGATACGCCGCACCGTGCATGCGCGCCTCCAGCAGATAGATCCCGCCTTCCAGCGAGACCAGGTTCAGCTCATCGATTTTCCCGGCGATGGCATAAGCATGTAGCTCTACGAAGTTCATGAACGCACCCCACGCACTGGCGAGACAACATCCCTTTAGGGATAGGCTTCAGAACCTCAAAGTACAAGCCGGAACGCCACCGCCCGTCTGTTTCACACCCGCACCGGGCCAATCAGTGCTTGGTGAGCTTGTCCAGGTACCCCATGGCGAATGCCGAGACCACGAACGTCATGTGGATGATCACGTACCACATCAGGTGCTCGGGATCGACGTTCTTTGCGTCCATGAAAATACGCAGCAGGTGGATCGACGAAATGGCCACGATGGATGCCGCGACCTTCATCTTCAACGAAGACGAGTCCATGGTACCCAGCCAGTTGAGCTTTTCCTTGGTGTCGTCGATGTCCAGCTGGGACACGAAGTTCTCGTAGCCGGAAATCATCACCATCACCAGCAGGCCGCCCACCAGCGCCATGTCGATCAGCGACAGCAGCACCAGGATCAGATCGGACTCGGCCATCGAGAACACGTTGGGGATGACGTGGAAGACTTCCTGGAAGAATTTCAGCGCCAGGGCCAGCAGACCGAGGGAGAGGCCGAAGTAGATCGGCGCCAGCAGCCAGCGGGAGGCGTACATTGCATTTTCGATAAAGCGTTCCATTGAATCTCACACGTGGTTGGAAATGGCCGCGAGTATACCAGCCGCCTGTTACACCCATAAACCGTCGGTAAATCCGCCACCTGCACGTGTATGACAAGGTTTTTCTGCTAGTGTCCAAACCATTGACAGCGCAGTGATATCAGACAGGAAGACTGGAAATGGATGGGCGAATGCCTTTGAAAAGCCTCGGCATGTTTCTGGCACTGTTGACCGGTGGCTGCTCGCCCGGCGATGACAAACCTCAGACCAATCTGGACGAAAAGACCGCGCAGTTCGAAACGTCGCTGGCAGCGATTCAGGACCCCAGGCTCAAGGATGCCGTGACCGAACTGGGCAGTTCGTTGTTATTGCTCGAACGGGCGCAGCTCAAGCTCGACAGCAAGCCCGTGGAAACCGAATACGGAGAAGATGTCCTGGCCGTGCTCAAGCACTACGCCACGCCCCAGGCCCTGGTCGACACCTACATCAATGGCCTGATCGTGCTGCACAAGGACTCCAGTTCCGATTACCTGACCGACCTGCAACCGCTGTTCCCCTTCAATTTCGACATACCGGCCGGTTTTTTCTTTCCCCACGGGCTGGAATGGCAGTCGGTGACCCTGAGTGACAAGCGCGTGATCGCGTTCCAGCCGGAATGGTCGGAAACCGATCCCGGCATCCAACTGAGCCCCTCCAGCTCGAACCTGACCGATCCTGACGACCTCACGGTGACCTACCCGTTCATCGACGGCCTGCAAAACAAGCACCAGCCACAACCCGTCAGCCTGCAGGGCAAAGTGGAAGTCATCGCACCGCGTCGCCTCTACAGCTTCGACCTGACGAAAAAGGACATCGGCCAGACCCGCCGCAACGACAACCTCAGCGTCACGCTGGTGAAGCTGACCGGCAACTACGCCGAAATCGAGTACAACAACAGCGCGCCGCTGGCGCCCGAGGTCGCCGAAACGCCCCTCAACCCGCTGATCGTCCAGGCCAGGGACGCCACCGGGCAATTTCTTTCGCGCTCGGGCTCGATCAACCAGAGCGCCACGCAAATTGCCTTCTACCAAAAACAACTGGCAAAGATGCAGAAGGAAAAGGCCTGGAGCGAAGCGTTCGAAAAACAGCTTGAAGACGAGCAACGGGTCTTCGAGCAGCAACAGAAAAACCTGTATTCCAAAGTGTATTTCAACGGGCCGGTCGACAGCCTCGAGGTCAGCCTGCTCGACTTCTCGACCGCCACGGTCACGCGCAAGGACCTTGACCTGCCGGTCCGTCGCTTCGATCGGCACACCACGGAAAAAGCCATCCAGCCCCTGGCGCTGCCCGTGGTGGTGTACGACGACCAGGCCCCCACCTGGCTCAAAGGTGCAGCGCTGAGCGAGGAACAACTGAAAAAAAGCGTCAGCATCCGCCAGTCGGTCGATGAACCGAGCGCCGCGCGCATCGAGTTCGAGCACACCCGAAGTTTCAACGATGAGCTGTTGGGCAGCGAATTCAATCCTGGCGAAAGCCCGGTCACCTTCTTTACCGAGGACAGCCGCGGCAAGCGCGATGAGCCGATCGAACTGCCGCCAGAGGCCTATCAGATCGACCCCCTGAGAGGCGTCATCACCTACGATTTGAACCTGTTCGCGCAGACGCCCGCCTACGCCGTGGGCTCCATGCCCCTGTTCCTGGCAACGGTCGACAAGCAGACCTACGATACCCACGCGCTGCCCAAAGGACTGGAGCTCAAAGGCAATGCACTGGTGGTGGACCTGAAGCAATTTCCCGCCCAGGACTGGCGCTTTTTCGCCAGGGACAACAGCGGTCACTACCTCAAGGAGATTCTTTCGGTCAGCCACGACGCGAGCCCCGAAGGCCCGGCGTTATTCGGCGTGCATTACTTCTACGGCCAGCCCACACGCCTGGAAACCTATCAGCGTACCGACCTCAGCACCGTGCAGTACGGTTTCGAGGTCAAGCTCGACAAGGCTGAGACGTCCGACCCGGCGCCGTGACTCTGTCGACCGTCAGGACGGAAAACCGCCCGAACTGCGGCAACGTCCGCCGTTGATTTCCCGCAACTGGGCCTGCAGGTGCAGGCACCAGATCTGCGGATCGTCCGCCAGCTCGTAACCATGCAAGGTCAGGCTTTCAACGATGGTGTCGAGGATGGACTCAGCCACGAACGGACCATGAAACGGGCCCTGCGCCTTGATGGCTGAAGGTTGTTCGCCGGCCATTCCGGCAGCGAAGAGCAAGGTCCACATGCCCGTATCCCCCGCCAAAGGGCGGATGGCACACTCGATACGGGTCACAAGGCCCAGGCATTGACGGGTGAGGCAAAGGTTGCGCGACATGGCGGCGCCCCTCGGTAGATCCGCTGTTCAGCCCCCAGAGGGGAGCTGTCTCGATCCAGTGATGACTCTCCTTATCCTTGAGCTGAGGATAGAAGAAAAGTTCGAACAGGACGCCAACTGAGACCAGAAGGCGCCGAGCGGTCATTGTGTGAATATTGACGCCAGAGTGATGGCACTTTTTGGCGGTGCATCCAGTACGCCGGTGGCGACGGGCTTGTTCGCGAAGGCGGTTCAACACTCAACGGGATCGCTGACTGATTCACCGCTTTCGCGAGCAAGTCCGCACAGTTCATAGCGTTTTGGCTTCACCGGCCAATCAGGCCGGCTTGGCCTCCGCCAACGCTTCCTGTGCCGCTTCCTTCTCGGCTTCCTTGAGGTCTTCCTCGCTGATCATCTCGGCAATGACTCGCAGACGCTCGACCACCCTGGCATTGACGCTGCCTTCGGGGAACTCACCGTTCTCGTCCGGCGCACCGGCCGGTTCGCCCACCAGCAGGCTCAGGGCTTCGTCCGCCTGGCGAACCGCGTACACGTGGAACTGCCCCGCACGCACCGCCGCCAGCACCTTCTCGTCGAGCATCAGCGTGGCCACGTTGGCGTGCGGAATGATCGCCCCTTGCTCGCCGGTCAACCCGCGGGCCTCACAGAGGCGGAAGAAGCCTTCGATCTTCTCGTTGACCCCGCCCACCGCCTGCACTTCGCCAAACTGGTTGATCGAACCGGTGATCGCAAAACACTGCTTGAGCGGTGTCTTCGACAAGGCCGAGATCAAGGTGCACGCCTCGCCCAGCGAGGCACTGTCGCCGTCGACGTAGCCGTAGGACTGCTCCAGGGCAATGCTCGCGGAGATCGCCAGGGGGAATTCCTGGGCATAACGGCTGCCCAGGTAACCGGTGAGGATCATCACCCCCTTGGAGTGGATCGGCTGGCCGAGGTTGACTTCGCGCTCGATGTCGACGATGCCGCTGCCGCCCGGATAGACCGTGGCGGAAATCCGCGCCGGCACACCGAAGGCCGAATCGCCGACCTCCAGTACCGTCAGGCCGTTGCACTTGCCGACGGCGGCGCCATCGGTGTCGATCAGGATGATCCCGGCCAGCATGTCGTCGAGAATCCGCGCCGAAACGCGCCCGGTGCGGGTGGCCTTGGCCTTCAGCGCGCGCTCGATGTGCCCGGCGTCGGTCATTTCGTCGCCCGCCAGGTGACGGATGAAATCCGCCTCGCTGACCAGCTGGAACAGGTCACCGATACGCGCCGACAGACGCCCCTGGTGCTCGGCCAGGCGCGCGCTGTAGGTCGCCAGGCGCGCGACGGCGTCCGCCGTCAGCGGCGCCATGCCTTCTTCCGAGGTGCGGGTTTTCAGCAATTGCGCGAATTGCTCCAGGCTCTCGTCGACCATCGGGATGTCTTCGTCGAAATCCACCAGGACGCGGAACATCTCCTGGAAGTCCGGATCGAGATCCTGCAGCGTGTAATACAACTGGCGCGCACCGATGATGACGACCTTGACCTGTAACGGAAGGTGTTGCGGAGTCAGGGTCACCGTGGCCAGGCGGCCCAGTTCGCCCAGTGGCGATTCCATCTTCAGCTTGCGCGATTGCAGGGCGCGCTTGAGGGCATCCCACACGAACGGCTCGCTGAGCATTTTTTCTGCTTCGAGGATCAGGAACCCGCCATTGGCCCGGTGCAACGCTCCCGGACGCAACTGCCGATAAGTCGTGTAGAGCGCGCCCTGATCGGTGCTGTATTCGATGCGGCCGAACAGATTTTCGTATGTCGGGTGCGGCTCGAACACCACAGGCGCACCGCCGCTGGCGGCATGCCCGACCACCAGGCTCGGCGCGTACTGCTCTTCGAGCATCTTGCGGGCGACCGCGTCGGACTTGCTGTCGTCGACCAATTGTTCGACCACGGTTTTCAGCAGGTAGACCTGCATGGCCTGCAGGTAACCGCACACCGCCGCGTTCTCGGCGTATTTTTCCGACAATGGCGACAGCAGCGGCTGCAAGGCCAGGGTGATGGTTTCCTCATTGAGGTGACGCAACTGGTTGCTCGACTCGCGCTTCCATTGCGGCAGGCTGGCGAGTTCTTCGTTCAGGCGCTCCTCGAGGGCGGAAATGTCGTCGTGAAAGCGATCGCGTTCGGCTTCCGGCAACTGAGCGAACTCTGCTTCATCCAGGGCCTTGCCGTCGCTCATCGGGGTAAACGCAATGTTGCTGGCATCGCGATAAAGCGCGACGTCCTTCTCCAGCGCCAGACGCTCGATCACGTCCAGCGCCTTGTCGTAGCGCTGGTTGAACGCGCGATCGATGGCGCTTTTCTTTTGCTGGTAGGAAGGGTGTTCAAACACCGCCGGAAACGTCGCCAGCAGGTTGTCGATCAAGGCGTTGATGTCGCCGATGAACGCGCCGGCGCTGCCCGACGGCAGCTCCAGGGCACGGGGTTCGCGCGGTTCATCGAAGTTGTTGACGTAGACCCAGTCCGACGGGGTCTGCAATCGCTTGCCCTCTGCCTTCAGGTAACGTTTGACGAACGAAAACCGGCCAGTGCCGGGTTCACCCATGACGAACACGTTGTAACCGGGGCGCGGCATGGCCACGCCAAACTGCAAGGCTTCGACCGCACGTTCCTGGCCAAGCACACCGCGGAAGGGCTCCAGATCATTGGTGGTAGAGAAGCTGAACTGTTCAGCGGAAAACGGACGGGTCAGCGCTTCGGGCGCTAGACGCAAGCTGGCAGCAACAGGATCAGGCATCGGGCTTCCTTACATCAGGCGGGGCAGATAACGGCATTCTGGCGCTGCCCATAGCCCACTTGCAAGGCGCAGCGTCAGCCTGAGCATAGACAAACCGGCTCCCCCAGGCGGACCGGGTCTAAATCAACGTTTTCAACGAATATTTCGCAAAAAGTAACGGAACCCTTGGAACCTGCCTAAACTCCAACCTGCGCGGCTGGAACAATAACCGGCCCTCTGGCGCCAGTTCGGGCCAAACCCTTGTCCATTGGTATGCACATAAAGAGAACAAAGCTATGAAACGGATTCTTCTCGGTACTCTCTTCACCGCTGTATCCATCAACGCCATGGCTCAGGCGCCAGGCGGCCCGGATTGCGGTTGGGGCAACATGCTGTTCGAAGGTCAGCGTGGTACTCCGGCTCACTTCCTGGCATCCACCACCAACGGCACTTCCGGTAACGCAACGTTCGGCATGACTTCCGGCACCAACGGTTGCTCGACCAATGCGTCGCTGACCTATGGCGGCAAATCCTGGTTTGCCATGAATGGCATGATGAACGAGCTGTCGGAAGACATGGCCAAAGGCAATGGCGAAGCACTGACGACCTATGCCGTGGTGCTGGGCGTGGCGCCGGAAGACCGTGCGCACTTCGCTGCCGTGACCCACGAGCACTTCCAGCAGATCTTCAGCAAGGCTGACGTGACCGCTGAAGACGTGCATACCAACACCCTGGCCGTTCTGAAGAACGATCCGCGTCTGGCCAAGTACGCTACTCAAGCTTAAGCTCGACCCGCCCGTTCCTTTCGGGGAGCGGGTTTTGTTTTTTTGGACCTGCCCCTCCTTGGGTCTTTGTTTTTTCGAATTTAAGTTGCCCGACTATGCTCAAACGCCTTGCCTGGCTGGCGCTGTGTGTCTGCGCCCCGCTCTCCGCCGCGCCTCACATCGACAATCAACGTTTGCAGCAATTGGCCAACGATCCCTTCTGGATTTCCCTGGGCCACTACGAAACCGCCAAACTGGGCGGCTGGCGCAGCTATGTCAGCGACCGGAAATTCTTCCTGGCGCCGGACGGCAACGAACACCCCGACCGTGAGCTGGCAGCCACCGTCCAGGCGCTGTATGCACCGGCCAGTGCCGGCGAGCAACACGCCCAATGCGTCTATCCCTCCCGTACCCGCTGGCTCAAGGCGCAGCTCGATCTGACCGACCTGCCGACGCCTGAATGCGCCGAGTTCAAGCAATGGTTCAAGGATGTCTCGCCCCACAGCGCGGTGATGATTTTCCCGGCGGCCTACCTGAACAGCCCGTCGTCGATGTTCGGCCACACCCTGTTGCGCATCGACCAGGCGGATGTCCAGAGCGACAAGACCTCGCTGCTCAGCTACGCCATCAACTTCGGCGCCTACATCGAAGGCTCGGACAACAGCATCCTGTACGCCTGGAAGGGCTTGATGGGCGGCTATCCGGGCCTGTTTGCGCTGGTGCCCTACCAGGAAAAACTCTCGGAATACCGCAGCCTGGAAAACCGTGACCTGTGGGAATACCGCCTGAACCTGACGCAGCAGGAAACCGAGCGCATGGTCGAGCACGTCTGGGAGCTGAAGCAGATCCAGTTCGACTACTTCTTCTTCGACGAAAACTGCTCCTATCGCCTGCTGGAACTGTTGCAGGTCGCACGCCCGAGTCTGCGCCTGACGGAACAGTTCCCCCTGACGGCGATCCCCACCGACACCGTCAAGGCGGTCAAGGAATCCGGCCTGGTGGAGTCGATCCAGTACCGGCCATCGCGTGAGCGCGAACTGCTGAGTCGCGCCGAGACGCTGGACCCTGAAGAACAACAGTGGGTGCTGAAGGTCAGCGCCGATCAGCGACAATTGCAGGAGCCGGCGTTCAAGGCACAACCCCGCGAGCGCCAGGCCTTGATCATCGATGCCGCTTATCGCCTCGAACGCTACCGCGCCAACGGTCAGGAACGTGACCCGCAGCGGGCCCAGCGCAGTTTCGAACTGCTGCGGGCGATCAACCAGAACCCGGCGCCGGAACTGGACATCGCCCAACCCGGCCTGCCCGAAGATGGCCACGAATCCCGCACCTGGCAGGCCGGCATCGGCACCCGGGGCGACCAGGCCTTCGGCGAATACGGCCTGCGCATGGCCTATCACGACCTCAACGACAACGCCGAGAGTTTCCCTCTGGGCGCACAGATCGAAATCCTGCAGATGAAACTGCGCCAGTACGAAGGCAATCAGTGGCAATTGCAGCAACTGGACCTGGCGACCATCCGCTCGCTGACGCCGCGCAACGAGCTGCTGCAGCCGCTGTCCTGGCAAGTCACTGGCGGGCTGGAGCGCGTTCCCGGCAAGCATGATGACGAAACCCTGGTCAGCCACGTCAACGGTGGGGGCGGCGGCACGTGGCAACTGAGTGAGGACATGCTGGGTTTTGCCCTGGGCACCGTGCGGGTCGAACACAACAACGATTTCGCCGAGTTCATCTCGCCCGCCGCCGGGTTCAACAGTGGCCTGCTGTGGAAGAACCCGCTGGGCAACTTCAGCCTGGAAGCCAAGGGTGACTTCTTCACCAATGGCGAGGTGCGCCGCAGCCTGAGCCTGAATCAGCAGTGGGAATTGTCGCGCAACCTCGGCCTGCGCCTGAGCGCCCAACGTGAATTCAGCCACCTGGCCACCCCTGAAAACGAGGTGATGCTCGAGGTGAAGTGGTATCACTACTGACGCAAATCCTGTGGGAGCTCGCTCCCACATTCGATATGACAGATCCATCACACGCCTTTCACGAACGCCTCACGAACCTGCTCGTAGACTTGCTTCATCAGCCGCTGAGCGGCTCGGGAGACGACGATGCGGCGCTGTATGGCGGTGGTGGGTGTGGTGCTGTTGATCGCGGGTTGCCAGACGACCCACGAAGCGTTGATTGCCAGGGGTTACCCGCCGGCATTCGCCGATGGCTTCGACGATGGTTGCAGCAGCGGTCGCCAGGCCGCCGGTGCGATCACCGGCGAATTTCGCAAGAACGTTGCGCGCTACCTCAAGGACCGGCCCTACGCCGAGGGCTGGAGCGATGGCTTTCGCCAGTGCCAGGCCATGCGCGAGAGCGAGGAGCGCGATGACTATCGCAGCCACCATTGGGACGAGCGGGAAAAAGCCTGGCAGCAGCAGAAAGACCAGGACACCGCCCGGGCCTTTCACTCGCAATGAGTCACTGACAGGAAACCAAAAGCCTGTGACCATGGCCCAAACCCTATAACAGGGAGGACACCCATGAGTCGCGCCTTCGTCAATGAAGATAACGCCGCCGCGCAAGCCGACCAGCCCGTCGAACGCCAGGTCAGCACGCAGCCCAATTACGTCACGCCCGAAGGCCTTGCCCAGTTGCAGGCGAAGGTTGGCGAGCTGCAGCAACGCCACGGCGAGCAGTCGGCCAAAGGCGAGCAGGCCGACAAGCAACGCCTGGCCGACCTGGAGCGGGATCTGCGCTACTTCAATCAACGCCTGCAAAGTGCGCAGGTCGTGCCGGCACCCAGCTCAACGCAAAAAGTGCAGATCGGCAGCCGTGTGACGTTCGCCGACGAACACGACACCGAGCGCACCGTGCAACTGGTGGGCGAGGACCAGGCCGACGCGCCGGCCGGCTTGATCAATTGGGGCTCCCCCCTGGGCCGGGCATTGCTCGGCGCACAACTCGGAGACGAGGTGCTGTGGCAACGCCCGGCCGGGGATCAGACGATCGAGATCATCCGCATCGAAACGGCTTAAACCACACCCTGGGCGAGCATGGCGTCGGCAACTTTGACGAAACCGGCGATGTTCGCACCCTTGACGTAGTTGACCCGGCCGTTCTCTTCGCCGTAGTGCACGCAGGCGTGGTGGATCGACTGCATGATCCCGTGCAGCTTGCTGTCCACTTCGCCACCGGTCCACAACAGACGCATGGCGTTCTGCGACATCTCCAGACCGCTAACCGCCACACCGCCGGCATTCGACGCCTTGCCTGGCGCAAACAGGATGCCGGCGTCGATGAACAGGTCCACCGCTTCCAGGGTGGTCGGCATGTTCGCGCCCTCCGCCACGCAGACGCAGCCGTTACGCAACAGGGTGCGCGCAGCCTCGGCGTCGAGTTCGTTCTGGGTCGCGCACGGCAGCGCGATATCGCACGCCAGGTCCCAGGGGCACTGGCCGGCCCGGAACTCCAGGTCAAATGCCGTGGCCAACTCGCTGATGCGGCCGCGCTTGACGTTTTTCAGCTCCAGCAACGCCAGCCATTGCGCTTCGGTCAAGCCGGCCTCGCAATACAGCGTGCCTTCGGAGTCGGAGAGGGAAATCACCTTGCCGCCCAGGTCCATGACCTTGCGCGCGGCATATTGCGCCACGTTGCCCGAGCCCGAGATGGCCACGCGCTTGCCTTCGACGGTTTCACCGCGGCGCTTGAGCATTTCCTCGGCAAAGTACACACAGCCGAAACCGGTGGCTTCCGGGCGGATCAGGCTGCCGCCGTAGCTCGGGCCCTTGCCGGTCAGCACGCTGGTGAACTGATTGCTCAGGCGCTTGTACTGGCCGAACAGGAAACCGATCTCACGCGCACCGACGCCGATGTCGCCGGCCGGCACGTCAACGTCCGCACCGATGTGGCGGTACAGCTCGCTCATGAAGGCCTGGCAGAAACGCATGACCTCCGCGTCGCTCTTGCCCTTGGGGTCGAAGTCCGAACCGCCCTTGCCGCCGCCCATCGGCAACGAAGTCAGCGAGTTTTTGAAGGTCTGCTCGAAGGCGAGGAATTTCAGCACGCCGAGGTTGACCGACGGATGGAAGCGCAAGCCGCCCTTGTAAGGGCCGATGGCACTGTTCATCTGCACGCGGAAACCGCGATTGACCTGCACCCTGCCTTGATCGTCGACCCATGACACGCGAAACACGACCGCCCGCTCCGGCTCGCACATCCGCTCCAGGATGCCGGAGGTCAGGTAATGCGGATTGGCCTCGAGAAACGGCCACAGGCTGCGCAGGACTTCTTCCACGGCCTGGTGGAATTCCGGCTGGTCCGGGTCGCGTTTTTTCAGTCGGGCAAGGAAGGAGTCGACGGATTCAATCATGGAAAAGTCTCGGCAAATTTGTTGTCGTTGGAAGATTTTGAGCCGGACTGTAACAAACGATTCACGCACTGGAACAGCGCAAAATGTCGCAGTTATGAAATTAAATGGTGCATTGGATATAAGTTCATCCGGAAATACGGCGTTTTTTGCACCAGAAAAGGGATGTCGGAGCCAGGCATTGCACCACCCATTGAAAGGCTATCGCGAGCAGGCTCGCTCCCACAAAATCGGTCCTGTGCCACTGCTCGCGATGAATACCCCACGCGGCCACAGGAAAAACGCAAAAAAAACGGAGCCCGAAGGCTCCGCTCTTTCATCCAGCCAACCCGAAATCAGGCCAGCTTCTTGTGTCGTACGCGGTGCGGCTGGGCGGCCGCCTCGCCGAGGCGTTTCTTGCGGTCGGCTTCGTACTCGGTGTAGTTGCCTTCGAAGAACACCGCTTGCGAGTCGTCTTCGTACGCCAGGATGTGCGTGGCCACACGGTCCAGGAACCACCGATCGTGGGAGATCACAATGGCGGCGCCCGGGAAGTCCAGTAGGGCTTCTTCCAGGGAGCGCAGGGTTTCAACGTCGAGGTCGTTGGACGGTTCGTCGAGCAGCAGGACGTTGCCGCCCTCTTTCAGGGTCAGGGCCAGGTGCAGGCGACCGCGCTCACCACCGGACAGGTCCTTGACGAACTTCTGCTGATCGCCGCCCTTGAAGTTGAAGCGACCGACATAGGTACGCGACGGAATCTCGTAGTTGCCGATGCGGATCTGGTCCGAACCGTCGGAGATCTGCTGGAACACGGTCTTGCTGCCGTCCAGGTCTTCGCGGCTCTGGTCGACGCAGGCCAGTTGCACGGTTTCGCCGATTTCGATGCTGCCCGAATCCGGTGTTTCCTTGCCCATCAGCATGCGGAACAGGGTCGACTTACCGGCACCGTTACCGCCGATCACGCCCACGATGGCGCCTTTGGGCATGGAGAACGACAGGTTGTCGATCAACACGCGATCACCGTAGCCCTTGGTGACGTTCTTGAACTCGATGACCTTGTCGCCCAGGCGCGGACCGGCCGGGATGTAGATCTCGTTGGTTTCGCTGCGCTTCTGGAATTCCTGCGATTGCATTTCCTCGAAGCGTTGCAGACGCGCCTTGGATTTGGACTGGCGGGCCTTGGCGCCTTTGCGCACCCACTCCAGCTCTTCCTTCATGGCTTTTTCATGGGCCGACTGCTGCTTGGACTCCTGGGCCAGACGGTCAGACTTGGCTTCCAGCCAACCCGAATAGTTGCCCTCGTAAGGAATGCCCGCACCGCGGTCGAGTTCCAGAATCCAGCCGGCGACGTTGTCCAGGAAGTAACGGTCGTGCGTGATCGCCACCACGGTGCCCGGGAAGTCGTGGAGGAAATGCTCCAGCCAGGCGACGGAGTCGGCGTCCAGGTGGTTGGTCGGTTCGTCGAGCAGCAGCATGTCCGGAGCGGACAGCAGCAGGCGGCACAGGGCCACACGACGTTTTTCACCACCGGACAGGTGTTCGACCTTGGCGTCCCACGCCGGCAGACGCAGCGCATCGGCGGCAACTTCCAGCTGACGTTCCAGGTTATGACCGTCGCCCGCCTGCAGGATGGCTTCGAGCTTGGCCTGTTCAGCCGCCAGTTTGTCGAAGTCGGCATCCGGTTCGGCGTAGGCCGCGTAGACCTCGTCCAGGCGCGCCTGGGCGTCCTTGATCACGCTGACCGCTTCCTCGACCACTTCACGGACGGTCTTGGTCGGGTCCAGGATCGGTTCCTGTGGCAGGTAACCGATGTTCAGCTCCGGCATCGGACGGGCTTCGCCTTCGAATTCGGTGTCGACGCCGGCCATGATTTTCAACAGCGTGGATTTACCCGAACCGTTGAGGCCGAGCACGCCGATCTTGGCGCCAGGGAAGAAGGACAGCGAAATGTTTTTCAGGATTTCCCGCTTCGGCGGAACAACTTTGCCCAGCCGATGCATGGTGAATACGTATTGAGCCATGGAGAACCTTGGGTCAGTGACTGATGAATGGGTGGAGCGCAGGCGAAGCCTGGCCAGGCCGGTGCGCGTCGACGCTTGATGGCTATCATTGCTGCGCGCTGAAAAAACCTGATTCTAGGAGCTGGAACGCTCCCGCGTAACCGGCAAAGCTACCTGAATGACGAGAGGCAGTCCAGCCGAACGGGGCTGGCACTTTGCCACAAGTCAAGGCATGCTAGGCGCCCTTCGGGCGTCCGGCTTATAGTGCACGTCGCGCCAGTCCAGCCAAACCGCAGGATCACAGCTTGTCCAACGTCACGCCGCCCCCGATCACCCGTGCACCGACCGGTGCGCCCGGCTCCCCCCTGCGCGGAACCCTGAAAGGCGTGCTGGCGACACTGGTGCTGTTGCTGCTCGCCCTGCTCTTCTGGCAGCTGCTGGATCAACTGCGGGAAACCCAGAAAAACCAGCGCCAGTACACCATCGACTACACCGCCGACCTGGCCGCGCAAGTCAGCCTGAACATGTCGCTCAACGCGCAGATTGCCCTCAACCTGCTACCGATCGTCGAGCAACCGCAAAGTGCAGACGAACAACAGGAGCTGTTGCGCAAGCTGCGAAAAAGCATGCCCGACCTGCTCAGCATTGCGTTACTGAGCCCTTCCGGCAAAATCCTCAGCGACAGCGCCACCGACAGCGACGACGCCGACTACCTTGCCGAGCTGGTTCGACGCAGCCGCGCCCAGGTGCACTACTTCAGCAACGCCGACAATGGCTCGATGGTGCACCTGCTGCTGCATCAGGCCAGCGGCAGTACGCGCGGTTACTGGGCGTTGCGCCTGAAGCCGAACTTTTTCTCGGCGCTGACCCAACTGAACGAAACCGGCATCCGCCCGATGTGGCTGGTGGAGAACCGCGTCAATCACCAGGTCCTCAGCCGTGACCCGTCGGGCCCCCTGGCCAAACCCGGCGAACTGACCGAAGCGGATGTCGCCAACAGTGTGCTGACGGTGCCGTTGAGCTACAGCGACTGGCAATTGCGCGGGTTGTTCGATCGTCAACGGGTCATCGAGGAACTGCTGCCCGCCTTCATCGGCAAATGCCTGCTGGGACTGGCGTTCTCCCTGTTGCCGCTGATTGCCCTGTTGAACCTGCGCCGCCGCCAACGCCAGGTGACGGAAGGTCGTCGCCGCTACCAGGATATTTTCGAAGGCACCGGCGTCGCGCTGTGCGTCCTCGACGTGTCGGGCTTGAGGAGTGCTTTCGACAAGGCGAATCTGCACGGCAGCGAACAACTGCAAACCTGGCTGGCCGTCACGGACCAGCGGCGGCAGATATTGCAGGAACTGCGGATCACCGAGGTCAACCAGGTGGCCCTGCAACTGCTCAACGTCGGCACCTGCGAACAAGCCTGGAAATTGTTGATCGACGGCAACCCGCTGGACGGCATCGCCATCGGCAATCAGGTGCTCGATGCGGTGCTCAACCAGCAGAAACAGCTCGAACTGGAAATCAAACTGCCGGACGCCAACGGCCGCGACCAACACTTGTGGTTGGTGCTGCGCCTGCCGGAAGACCCGGGCGACTATAAAGCGGTGATCCTGAGCATCAACGACATCACCAGCCGCAAGCTCATCGAACTGTCGCTGCTCGAGCGTGAAGGGTTCTGGTCGGACGTGGTGCGCACCGTGCCGGATCACCTGTACGTGCAGGACGTGATCAGCCAGCGAATGATCTTCAGCAACCACCACCTGGGCCAGACACTCGGCTACAACCGCACCGAACTGCACCAGATGGGCGAGTATTTCTGGGAAATCCTCCTGCACCCCGAAGATGCCGACTACTATCATCGTTCGCGCCAGGCCCAGCGACATTCGGGCTACGCCCAGTTGCTGCAATGCCAGCTGCGCTTCCGTCACCGGGACGGCAAATGGCGGCGTTTCGACATTCGCGAGCAGGCCCTGGCGCGGGACAAATACGATCAGGTCACCCGGATCATCGGCGTGGCCAAGGACATTACCGAGCAGATCGAGGCCAGCGAATCCTTGCGCGACAGCGAGCAGCGCTACCGGATGCTGGCCGAAAGCATCAGCGACGTGATCTTCTCCACCGACAGCAAACTCTCGCTCAACTATGTCAGCCCATCGGTGCAAGGCGTGCTGGGTTATGACGTCGACTGGATTTTCCGCAATGGCTGGCAGACCACCATTGCCAACCCCCAGCAATTGTCCGGCATCTTCAGCCTGATGGACCGTGTCAGCAAAGCGCTGGATAAACCCGATCAACTGGCGCTGCTGCGCAACCAGGTGCAGACCCAGCTGTTCGTGTTCGACTGCCTGCGCGGCGACGGGCGCAAGATTCCGATCGAGCTGCGCCTGGTGCTGGTGTGGGACGAACACGGCGCTTTCGAAGGCGTGCTCGGCGTCGGTCGCGACATCAGCCAGCAACGACGTGCCGAGAAAGACCTGCGCATGGCGGCCACGGTATTCGAGCACTCGACCTCGGCGATCCTGATCACCGACCCGGCGGGCTACATCGTCCAGGCCAACGAGGCCTTCAGCCGCGTCAGCGGTTACGCGGTCGAGCAGGTACTCGATCAGCTGCCGAACATCCTGACGGTCGACGAGCAACAGGAAGCCCACCTGCGTTATGTGCTCAAGCAACTGAACCAGAACAGCACCTGGGAAGGCGAAGTCTGGCTCAAGCGCCGCAATGGCGAGCATTACCCGGCGTGGGTCGGTATCACGGCAGTGCTCGACGACGAAGGCGACTTGGCCAGTTACGTCTGCTTCTTCACCGACATCAGCGAGCGCAAGGCCAGCGAGCAGCGCATTCACCGCCTCGCCTACTATGACGCCCTGACCCATCTGCCCAACCGCACCCTGTTCCAGGACCGCCTGCACACCGCGTTGCAATCGGCGGAACGGCAAAAGTTCTGGGTGGTGCTGATGTTCCTCGACCTTGACCGCTTCAAGCCGATCAACGACTCGCTGGGCCACGCCGCCGGCGACCGCATGCTCAAGGAAATGGCCACGCGCCTGCTCGGTTGCGTCGACGATGACGACACCGTGGCCCGCATGGGCGGCGACGAGTTCACCTTGCTCCTGCAACCGCGGGTCAACCGGGAAGTCGCCCTGAACCGGGCGATTCACGTGGCCGAGCAGATTCTCGCCAGCCTGGTCAAACCCTTCGTACTGGAAGGTCGCGAGTTCTTCGTCACCGCGAGTATCGGCATTGCCTTGAGCCCGCAGGATGGCAATGAACTCAGCCAGTTGATGAAAAACGCCGACACCGCGATGTACCACGCCAAGGAGCGCGGCAAGAACAACTTCCAGTTCTACCAGACCGACATGAACGCCAGTGCCCTGGAACGCCTGGAGCTGGAAAGCGACCTGCGCCATGCCCTGGATCAGAACGAATTCATCCTGTATTACCAGCCGCAATTCAGTGGCGACGGCAAACGCCTGACCGGCGCCGAAGCCTTGCTGCGCTGGCGCCATCCACGCCGCGGCCTGGTGCCACCAGGGGATTTCATCCCGGTGCTCGAGGAGCTCGGGCTGGTGGTCGATGTCGGGGACTGGGTGATCAGGGAAGCGTGCAGCCAGCTCAAGACCTGGCACCAGGCCAAGGTCCGCGTCCCGAAAGTGTCGGTGAACATTTCTGCGCGGCAGTTTTCCGATGGTCAACTGGGTACGCGCATCGCCAACATCCTCAAGGAAACCGGTCTGCCGCCGGCGTGCCTTGAGCTGGAGCTGACCGAAAGTATCCTGATGCGCGAGGTCAGCGAGGCGATGCAGATTCTCGACGGGTTAAAGAACCTAGGGTTGAGCATCGCCGTCGATGACTTCGGTACCGGTTACTCGTCGCTCAACTACCTCAAGCAATTCCCGATCGATGTGCTGAAAATCGACCGCACCTTCGTCGACGGCCTGCCGTCGGGTGAACAGGACGCGCAGATCGCGCGGGCGATCATCGCCATGGCCCACAGCCTCAACCTGGCGGTGATCGCCGAGGGCGTGGAAACCCATGAGCAGCTCGACTTCCTGCGCGAGCACGGTTGCGATGAGGTTCAAGGCTACCTGTTCGGACGGCCGATGGCGGCAGGCCGGTTCGAAGCCCAGTTCAGCAATGATGCGTTGTTCGTGTTCGACTGAGGTCCGGGGTGAGCGGGCGGGTCGCATCGCGAGCAGGTAGGCTTGCGCAGCTTTCCAGGTAGGCCCCTGACCCTTTGGGGAGCGGGCCTGCTCGTGATGTGGCGGCTTGTTCACCGCCGATCCCGTCATGAAGCCCGCTTGTCTACGACATGATGTCCTTTCATATGCCATCTAAAACCCATTGGGTTAGAATGCCTCCCTTTTCTGCCCCCGATCCTTGAGGACCGCCATGTTCAGCCGTGATTTGACTATTGCCAAGTACGACGCCGATCTCTTTGCCGCCATGGAGCAAGAAGCTCAGCGCCAGGAAGAGCACATTGAGCTGATCGCTTCGGAAAACTACACCAGCCCTGCGGTGATGGAAGCTCAAGGCTCGGTTCTGACCAACAAATACGCCGAAGGCTACCCGGGCAAGCGCTACTACGGTGGTTGCGAGTACGTCGACGTGGTCGAGCAACTGGCCATCGACCGCGCCAAGGAGCTGTTCGGCGCCGATTACGCCAACGTTCAACCGCACGCCGGTTCGCAAGCCAACAGCGCCGTTTATCTGGCCCTGCTGCAAGCGGGCGACACCATCCTGGGCATGAGCCTGGCCCATGGCGGTCACCTGACCCACGGTGCCAGCGTTTCCTCCTCCGGCAAGCTGTACAACGCCGTGCAGTACGGCATCGACGCCAACGGCCTGATCGACTACGACGAAGTCGAGCGCCTGGCGATCGAGCACAAGCCGAAGATGATCGTGGCCGGTTTCTCCGCCTATTCGCAGATCCTCGACTTCCCGCGCTTCCGTGAAATCGCTGACAAGGTCGGCGCCTACCTGTTCGTCGACATGGCCCACGTGGCCGGTCTGGTGGCCGCAGGCGTGTACCCGAACCCGGTGCCATTCGCCGACGTCGTGACCACCACCACCCACAAGACCCTGCGCGGTCCACGTGGCGGCCTGATCCTGGCTCGCGCCAACGCCGACATCGAGAAGAAACTCAACTCCGCGGTCTTCCCGGGTGCCCAGGGTGGCCCGCTGGAGCACGTGATCGCCGCCAAGGCGATCTGCTTCAAGGAAGCGCTGCAGCCTGAGTTCAAGGCCTACCAGCAACAAGTGGTGAAAAACGCCCAGGCCATGGCCAGCGTGTTCATCGAGCGCGGTTTCGACGTGGTTTCCGGCGGTACTCAGAACCACCTGTTCCTGCTGTCGCTGATCAAGCAGGAAATCTCCGGTAAAGATGCTGACGCCGCACTGGGCAAGGCATTCATCACCGTGAACAAGAACTCCGTGCCAAACGACCCACGCTCCCCGTTCGTCACCTCCGGCCTGCGCTTCGGCACTCCGGCCGTGACCACTCGCGGTTTCAAGGAAGCCGAGTGCAAGGAACTGGCCGGCTGGATCTGCGACATCCTGGCTGACCTGAACAACGAAGCGGTGATCGACGCCGTTCGCGAGAAGGTCAAGGCCATCTGCAAGAAGCTGCCGGTGTACGGCGCTTAAGCGCACCGCTGCATCGCAATAAAAAAACCGGCCCGAAAGGGCCGGTTTTTTTATTGCCTGGGCAATGATCAGCGCGTGTCAGTCTGACGCCGCGACCCGCGCAAACCCTTCACGAATCTTCTCCTGCGGCAAATCGTCGGCGATGAACACGATCACGCTTTCCCGTGTCTCGCCTTCCTCCCACTCCGTATCCCAATCGAAACCGTACAGCTTCAGCACGCCCTGGAACACCATGCGTCGCGGCTCGCCCTGGATGTTCAATACCCCTTTGTAGCGCAGCAATTGCTTGCCGTGGTCTTCGAGCAGCTCGTTCATGAACTCGCTGAGTTTGTCGATATCCAGCGGCTTGTCGGTGCGCAGCACCAGGCTGGAGATGCGATCGACCGAAGGTGTCGAACTGACCGGACGCAAACTGACGCCGCCCCCGAGGTCGGCATTGAGATTGAACCCACGCACATCGAGCAATTCCGCCAGATCGATCTTGCCATGATCCACCAGTCGAATCGGTGCGCGGCGGTTGATGCGGGTCAGGCGCTCGCTCAGGGCGTTGAACGTCGGTTCGTCCACCAGATCGCGCTTGCTCACCAGCAGTCGGTCGGCGAAGCCGATCTGCGCCTGGGCGATGGTCTGGGCCAGGTGCACATCGGCGTGAGCGGCGTCGACCAGGGTGATGATGCCGTCGAGGATGTAACGCTCACGCAATTCCTCGTCGATGAAGAAGGTTTGCGCCACCGGCGCCGGATCCGCCAGGCCGGTGCACTCGATCACCAGGCGGTCAAAGGCGAGCTCGCCGCTGTCCAGACGTTCAAGCAGCAGGTACAGCGCTTTGGTCAAATCCGTGTGGATGGTGCAGCAGACGCAGCCGTTGGACAGCGTCATCACTTGCACCGGCTCGTCGCCCAACAGCTGGGTGTCGATGCCGGCGTCACTGAATTCGTTTTCGATCACCGCAATTTTCAGGCCGTGCTCGGCCTTGAGCAGGTGACGCAGCAGCGTGGTTTTGCCGGCGCCGAGGAAACCGCTCAGGATCGTGACGGGAATGGGAGAGGACAAAGGCGAGTCTCCTGTCTTCAGGGTTCAATACTAAACAAATGTGGGAGCGAGCCTGCTCGCGATAACGATGTGTCAGTCGAGAGTGATGTTGACTGACATATCGCCATCGCGAGCAGGCTCGCTCCCACAGTTTTTTGCCTTGCATCATGACCCGCTCAGCGGATCAACAGCACTTCGGCCCACCCTTGCCACCGTAACGGGCTTCCTGGCGTTCCCGAAAGAACATCTCGTAGCTCATCACCGGTTTGTCCGGGTGTTTGCTCTGCATATGCTCGACGTAGGTGTCGTAGTCGGGCATGCCGACCATCAGGCGTGCAGCCTGCCCAAGGTATTTACCCAGGCGACTCAGGTCATTGAACATGCTGCACTCCTCGATTTACGCATCCGGCAGGGCCTGGAAGGGTGCTTCTTTATCCGTACGCTCTTTGGTGCCCCAGGCGGCAATACCGACCTTGAGCGCGTAGAACAGGATACTGAAGACCACGAACAGGAACAGCGCGGTCAGCGTGGCGTTGGTGTAGGCGTTGAAGATCACGTGCTGCATCTGCTCGACGCTCTTGGCCGGTGCCAGCACCTGACCGTTGGCCAGCGCATCGCTGTATTTCTTCGCCAGCGACAGGAAGCCGATCGCCGGGTTGGCATCGAACAGCTTGATGAAACCGGCGGTGGAGGTGCAGATCAGCAGCCAGACCGCAGGCAGCATGGTCACCCAGACATAGCGCTGGCGCTTCATCTTGATCAGCACGACAGTGCCGAGCATCAGCGCGATACCGGCCAGCATCTGGTTGGAGATGCCGAACAGTGGCCACAGGGTGTTGATGCCGCCCAATGGATCGATCACGCCCTGGTACAGCAACCAGCCCCACATGGCCACACAACCGGCGGTGGCGATCAGGTTGGCGGTCCAGGATTCGGTGCGTTTCAGCGCCGGGACGAAGGAACCGAGCAGGTCCTGAAGCATGAAACGCCCGGCACGGGTGCCGGCATCCACGGCGGTCAGGATGAACAGCGCTTCGAACAGGATCGCGAAGTGGTACCAGAACGCCATGGTGTTTTCACCCGGCAGGACACTGTGCAGGATCTGCGCGATACCGACCGCCAGGGTCGGCGCGCCGCCGGCACGGGCCAGGATGGTGGTTTCACCGATGTCCTTGGCCACGGCCTGCAGCGCTTCGGGGGTAATGGCGAAGCCCCAGCTGCTGACAGTCTGTGCCACGGCCACCACGTCACCACCAACCACCGCCGCCGGACTGTTCATGGCGAAGTACACGCCTGGCTCGATCACCGACGCGGCAACCATGGCCATGATGGCGACGAACGACTCCATCAGCATGCCGCCGTAACCGATGTAACGGGCGTTGGTTTCGTTATCCAGCAGTTTGGGCGTGGTGCCCGACGAGATCAGCGCGTGGAAACCGGACACCGCGCCACAGGCGATGGTGATGAACAGGAACGGGAACAGACCGCCCTTCCACACCGGACCGGTGCCGTCGATGAACTGGGTCAGTGCCGGCATTTTCAGCTCGGGCATGGTCACCAGAATACCGATCGCCAGGGCGATGATGGTGCCGATTTTCAGGAACGTGGAGAGGTAGTCACGTGGAGCCAGGATCAGCCACACCGGCAATACCGCGGCCACGAAACCGTAACCGATCAACATCCAGGTGATTTGCACGCCGGTGAAGGTGAAGGCCTTGGCCCATACCGGATCGGCGGCAATCTGCCCGCCGAGCCAGATCGACCCGAGCAGCAACAGCACGCCGATCACCGAGATTTCGCCAATGCGACCCGGGCGGATATAGCGCATGTAGATGCCCATGAACATCGCGATCGGGATGGTCGCCATCACTGTGAAAATGCCCCACGGGCTCTCGGCCAGGGCCTTGACCACGATCAGCGCCAGCACCGCGAGGATGATGATCATGATCAGGAAGCAGCCAAACAGCGCGATGGTGCCGGGAATACGGCCCATTTCTTCACGCACCATGTCGCCCAGGGAGCGACCGTTGCGGCGGGTGGAGAGGAACAGGACCATGAAGTCCTGCACCGCACCGGCCAGCACCACGCCGGCAATCAGCCACAGCGTGCCGGGCAGGTAGCCCATCTGCGCCGCCAGGACCGGACCGACCAGCGGCCCTGCGCCAGCGATGGCTGCGAAGTGGTGACCGAACAGGATGTGCTTGTTGGTCGGCACATAGTCCAGACCGTCGTTGTTGAGCACGGCAGGGGTGGCCCGTCGTGGATCGAGTTGCATCACATTGTTGGCGATGAACAGACTGTAGTAACGGTACGCGACCAGGTAGATGGCCACGGCAGCGACCACAATCCACAAGGCGTTGATGGCCTCGCCTCGACGCAATGCCACGACGCCAAGGGCGCACGCTCCCACGATTGCCAGCAGCAGCCAGGGTATGTGGCGGAGCAGGCTATTGTTATTTTTCATTTTTTAATTCCAGCCAGGGTGGACAAGAAAGACAGCCACCCCGAGTTTAGCTCTCCTGACGCCAAAGACCATACCCCACATTGGTCTAGCCGCCGCTCCCGGCTGGCAGGCTGTCACAAGGGGGGTCTATAGTCAGCGAACCCATCCGAGGATTGCGCCATGAGCGAGCACCCTGCCGATCGCCGCCGTTTCAAACGAATTGCGTTCGATGCCCGAACAGAGCTGATCCAGGGGCCCTTCATCTGGCCTGTGAAACTGATCGACCTGTCACTCAAGGGTTTGCTGGTCGAGTGCCCCGAACCGTGGCTGGGCAATCGGGAACAGGATTTTTCCGTGGACATTCATTTGAGCGACGACGTCGACATCAGGATGGATGTGCAATTGACCCATGAAGACCACGGCCAACTCGGTTTCGTGTGCCGGCACATCAGCCTGGAGTCGATCGAACGACTGCGGCGCCTGATCGAGTTCAACCTGGGTGATCCTGAGGAACTCGAACGCGAGCTCGGCGCACTGATCGAGGCCTGAAAGATCCTGTGGGAGCGAGCCTGCTCGCGAAAAGGCCGGTACGCCTGTAAAGAGCTTCGGCGACTGCAATATCACCTTCGCGAGCAGGCTCGCTCCCAGCGTTTCATCCCTTCACGGCCTGGCTCGGCCTTCAGCTATTCGAACAAGGCGTCGAGGGCCTGCTCCAGACGGGTGACCGCAATGATCTGCAACCCTGGCGGCGCCTCCTTGGGCGCGTTGCCCTTGGGCACAATGGCACGTTTGAAACCGTGCTTGGCGGCTTCTTTCAAACGCTCCTGACCACTTGGCACGGGGCGAACCTCGCCAGACAGGCCGACCTCGCCGAACACCAGCAGGTCATGGGGCAATGGCCGGTTGCGCAAACTGGACATGACCGCCGCCATCAGCGCCAGGTCGGAAGCGGTTTCCAGCACCTTCACCCCACCGACCACGTTGAGAAACACGTCCTGGTCGTGGGTGGGAATGCCGCCATGGCGGTGCAGGACCGCCAGCAGCATGGCCAGTCGATTCTGATCCAGCCCCAGCGTAACCCGGCGCGGGTTGGCCAGATGGCTGTCATCCACCAGCGCCTGGACTTCCACCAGCATCGGCCGGGTGCCTTCCCACGTCGCCATGACCACACTGCCCGGCACTTCTTCCTGAGCGCGAGTCAGAAAAATCGCCGACGGGTTGGAAACTTCCTTCAAGCCCTTGTCCGTCATGCCGAACACGCCCAGCTCGTTGACCGCACCGAAACGATTCTTCACCGCCCGCAGCAGGCGCAGGCGTCCATCGGACTCACCCTCGAAATACAGCACGGTGTCGACCATATGCTCCAGCACCCGTGGTCCGGCCAGGGCCCCCTCCTTGGTCACGTGGCCGACCAGGAAAATCGCCGTGCCACTCTGTTTGGCATAACGCACCAGCAGCGCCGCACTCTCGCGAACCTGGGAAACGCCGCCTGGCGCCGATTGCAGTTGCTCAGTGAAGATCGTCTGGATCGAGTCGATCACCATGACCCTGGGTTTTTCCACCCGGGCGGTAGCGATGATGGTTTCGATGCAGGTTTCGGTCATGACCCGCAGTTGGTCCTGGGGCAAACCCAGGCGCCGTGCACGCATGGCCACTTGTTGCTGGGACTCTTCGCCCGTGACGTACAGGGCCGACATGTTCTTGGCGAGGTTGCACAGGGTTTGCAACAGAATGGTTGACTTGCCAATGCCCGGATCACCGCCGATGAGCACCACGGAACCATCCACCAGGCCGCCGCCCAACACCCGGTCAAGCTCGCCGGATGCCGTGGAAAAGCGCGGGATTTCCTCGACACTGACTTCTGCCAGGGTCTTGATCTGGGCCTGCTGGCCGGCCCAGCCGGTGCGGCCACTGGGCGCTGCGGCCCCGCCACTTTCGACCATGGTTTCGGTCAGGGTATTCCAGGCTCCGCACTCTGCGCACTGGCCGGCCCACTTGGGGAACGTTGCGCCACACTCGGTGCAGCCATACATGCGTTTGGCCTTGGCCATCTGAACTCCCGGCAAAAAACGCGATGATAGCTCAGCTGGACTGAATCGGCGCGTCGACGACAGACAGGCGATGTTTAATAGCAACACATGAATAACAATGAGCGAACCGCCAACTTATTTGATTGGCATCTCGAAAAACAATCACTGTTCAAGGAGACATTCATTCAACACCGACAAAAAGCTGTACAAACATTTTTGATACTACGAAGCCATGTACAAAAAACTGCAAACTTTTAATGTTTGAAAAAAGCGCAACTCATTACTGGCAATTTAGTGGCAACCCTATCTATTACCAACCATTAGCAATCCCATACTTTCATATGTAAAAATTTGTATCGAGATAACCACCTTTACAACAATCCAACTCTCCACTCCGTTTTTCAGCGATTGCAACTTCTTCCCCGCTTCAAGTAAATCTGCAGCCCCTTACCCATTGCGCAGTCCATCAATGCTCGCGCCAGGCGGATGATTCGTAAACTTTTTCCCGCAAGGCCGGTCGACTGCAGGCAGTCTCTGTAAGCAGTTGTTTCGAGCGAGAAGCCTGTCGCTGGCTTACACTGCGTAACCAACCTCATCTGTAACAAGGAAACAACCTATGGGCGTGATCAGTGAGTTCAAGGCCTTCGCGGTCAAAGGCAACGTGGTTGACATGGCGGTCGGTATCATCATCGGCGCCGCTTTCGGCAAGATCGTGTCGTCGTTCGTCGGCGACGTGATCATGCCGCCCCTCGGGCTGCTGATTGGCGGCGTGGATTTCAGCGACCTTGCCGTGACGCTCAAGGCCGCCGAAGGGGCCGCCCCCGCCGTGGTGCTGGCTTACGGCAAATTCATCCAGAGCGTGATCGACTTCATCATCGTCGCGTTTGCGATTTTCATGGGGGTCAAGGCCATCAACCGCTTGAAGCGCGAAGAGGCTGTCGCGCCAACCCTGCCGCCTGTTCCAACCAAGGAAGAGGAGCTGCTGGGGGAAATTCGCGATCTGCTCAAAGCGCAGAATCAACGGCCCGAGTAACGGCCGCTGACCCAAACGGCGCCTTCGGGGCGCCGTTTTTCTTACCAGTAGTTTTCCACAGCCACCTGTCCGGGACGTCGGCTCAGGCTCAAACTCATGTCGCGCTGTTTCAGCAGCTTGCGCGTGTCATCGATCATCTGCGGGTTACCGCAGAGCATGACCCTGGAATGCTCGGCCGTCATGGCCACGCCCGCCACCCGCTCCAGTTCGCCATTGTACAGCAGCGTGGTGATCCGGCCGTTCAAGGCTCCCGGGTGCTGCTCGCGGGTCACGGTGGGGATGAACTGCAACTTGTGCGCGTATTCGGCCAGGTAGTCTCGCTGCGCCAGCCCCGCGATCAGCGCCTGATAAGCCAGCTCAGCGGCTTCACGTACGCTGTAGACGAGAATGATCCGTTCGAATCGTTCCCACACCTCGAAATCCTGCAGGATCGACAGAAACGGCGCGACCCCGGTGCCTGTGGATAACAGCCAGAGATCTTGCCCGTCGACGAAACGGTCGAGCGTCAGATAGCCAAAGGCCTGGCGTTCGACCAGCAATGTATCGCCCACGCCCAGGCGACTGAGTTCACTGGTGAACTCGCCCCCCGGCACCACGATGGAGAAGAACTCGAGGAATTCGTCATGAGGCGAGGACACCATGGAATAGGCCCGCCATACCGTACTGCCATCCGCCTTGGTAACCCCCAGCCGGGCGAATTGACCTGCACGGAAACGAAAGCCCGGATCCCGTGTCGTGCGCAACGTGAACAGGTTGGGGGTTAACGGCCGGACATCGAGCAGGGTCTGCCGGGTGAATTTTTCTGCGCTGGCGGTCATGGGGGGCTCCATTGGACAGGTCGCTCCAGTGTCCCGCAAAGCACGCGAATTAAACACCCACCATTTGTAGTGTTTTTAAACCTCCACTAACCCTCATAGTGCTTTTAAAACCTCCACTAACCCTCATAACTGTTTCAAACATGCAACATGCATCTAGAGTTATTACTCAGTTAATTATTGACGCTTGGTATTACCTGCAGACCAACATATTGTTTAATAGAACCGGATAGCTAGTTTGCCGATATCGGTAAAGCCAAAAAATCTCAATCGTATGTAAGAACCATCCTACAATCCACCACGTGCAGGATCCTGGATCCAAGGACACTTAATAAAAATGATGTGTGGAGAAACGAGATGGAACGATGGAAGGAGGCTCAACTTACTCACCTGTCGTGCACGACGGATATCGATTCCGCTTATCGCATTGCCCTCGGCTTTGCGAAGAATATCGGATTCAAATTTTTTGCCTTTTCAACCACCTACAAAACCAGAAACAATCAGTTGAACACTATTGGGCGTCACAACTTCCCGGCAGGATGGAACACGGGGCATGCGCACGAGAACTTCTCGATTGATCCAGCAATAGCACATTGCAATCACTCCATGCTGCCGATTGTCTGGAGCGAACAACTGTTCGCCAAGACACCCGCATTGTGGGAGGCGCTCGAAGCGCAAGGGATTCAACATGGCTGGTCGCAAGCGCTGCATGATGAGGAAAGCGGCTTGTGCAGCGTTCTGAGTCTGGCCAGAAGCCATTGCCCGATCAACCCGTTGGAGCTTTATGAAAACCTGGGATTTTCCGTTTTCATGGGTCGCCATCTGCATCAGTTGGTCATGCAGTCGCTGCCCAGGAAACCGCCCGTCCCGCACCTGTCGCCTCGCGAAATCGACGTACTGGAACTGGCGGCAGCGGGCAAGACGGCTGACGAGAGCGCGAGAATTCTCAATCTGAGTTCGCGCACGATCCATTTCCACATTCAGAGCGCAATCGTAAAACTCGGCGTCAACAACAAGATTTCGGCCATCATCGCGGCCATCAAGGCGGGCTACCTCAATAGCCCCGCGATCCCTGGCGGATGAAAACCTGCAAGTAATCCAGAGGAAAAAAAAGTACCATTTGCGACGCCTCCAGAGTGTTGAGCGTGTCACCTTTCACGACGCAGTACACTCGGACGGTTTCGCCCGCTACAACGCCCCTGGGCCGCGGGATACCCGTTGATTACCCAGAGCCCCACCCCATGCCCTTGCTCGAAACACCCTTCGCCCGACTCGACCTGATCCGCCAGCCAGACCAGCAGAACGAACCACTGCAGGCGTTTGATGCGGCCGATGAATACCTGCTCAATCACCTGGCCGGGCAGCAATTGCTGGCAGACACCCGCGTACTGGTACTCAACGACAGCTTCGGGGCCCTGGCCGCAAGCCTGGTGGGCAAGGTCCAGGTCACCAGCAGCGGCGACTCGTACCTGGCCTTTCTGGGCCTGGAAAAAAATCTGACCCGCAATGGCCATGGGTTTGACGCCGTGCCGAAGGTGCCGGCCAGCGAAACCTTCACCGGTCCGTTTGACCGTGTGCTGATCCGCGTACCCAAAACCCTGGCCTTGCTCGAAGAGCAACTGATCCGCCTGCAAACCCAACTGGCACCTGGCGCCCAGGTGATCGCCGGCGCCATGATCAAACACCTGCCCCGGGCCGCCGGCGATTTGCTCGAACGTTACATCGGCCCCCTGCAAGCCTCACTGGCGGTGAAAAAGGCTCGCCTGCTGATCGCGACGGCTGAAGGCAAGGCACCGGCGACATCGCCTTACCCGACCCGCTATCGACTGGATACACCGGCCATCGAGCTGCTCAACCATGCCAACGTGTTTTGCCGCGAGGGCCTGGACATCGGCACCCGTGCGTTTCTACCGCACTTGCCGACGAACCTCGGCACGGCGCGCGTGGCCGACCTCGGTTGCGGAAACGGCGTGCTGGCCATCGCCAGCGCCCTGCAGAACCCGCAAGCGCACTACACGCTGGTGGACGAGTCGTTCATGGCGGTGCAATCGGCAGCCGAGAACTGGCGCGCCGCATTGGGTGAACGGGAGGTGCTCGTGCGGGCCGGTGACGGCCTGGCCGAGCAGGCCGCACAATCGCTGGACGTGGTGCTGTGCAACCCACCGTTTCACCAGCAGCAAGTGGTGGGGGACTTCCTCGCCTGGCGGATGTTCCAGCAGGCACGGGAAGCACTGGTGGTGGGCGGAGCGCTGTACATCGTGGGCAATCGCCACCTGGGTTATCACAGCAAGTTGGCGCGGTTGTTCCGCGGCGTGGAACAAGTGGCGGCCACGCCCAAGTTCGTGATTCTCAAAGCCCGGAAATAATCACCGAACAAAAAAAACCCTCCGGTGCAGGAGGGTTGTCAATCCGTGCCCTATGGCCACGGGATGGGATGAGGCGAATTCAGTGGGTCGACAAGCCTGCGGCACTCATGAACAGGCGCATCAGGCTCGCGACGATGAACAGCGCCAGCACGCTGCCAGCCCAGATCATCGCCAGCCAGCCCAGTCGCTTCCACAGCGGTTTTTTCTCGGCGGCTTCGATTTCCTGCAAAGTGTGTTTACCCGTCATGGCGTTGCACTCCTCTTCTGCGGGTTCGATGGCGCCTTTGATGACGCCATCGCGAGCAAAACGGTTGCCGGCAGTGGCTAGTGATACCCATCCTCATGGGTGACCTTGCCGCGGAACACGTAGTAGCTCCAGAAGGTGTAGCCCAGGATGAACGGGATGATGAACAAGGTGCCGACCAGCATGAAGCCCTGGCTTTGCGGCGGTGCGGCGGCGTCCCAGATCGAAATGGACGGTGGCACGATGTTCGGCCACAGGCTGATGCCCAGACCGCTGTAGCCGAGGAAGATCAATACCAGGGTCAGCAGGAACGGCGTGTAGTGCGCATTGCGTGCCACCGCGCGGATCAGGCCATACATGGTCACCAGCACCAGGATCGGCACCGGCAGGAACCAGAACAGGTTCGGCAGCGTAAACCAGCGCGCCGCGATTTCGGCATGGGCCAGCGGTGTCCAGATACTGACAACGCCAATCACCGCCAGCAACACGAAGGCCAAGGGTCGCGCCAGATCATGCATCTGCTCTTGCAACTTGCCTTCGGTCTTCATGATCAGCCAGGTGCAGCCGAGCAGCGCATAGGCCACCACCAGTGCCGCGCCGCAGAACATCGTGAACGGCGTCAGCCAGTCGAGTGAACCACCGGCAAACTGGCGGTTGACCACCGGCAGTCCATCGATGAACGCCCCCAGCGCCACGCCCTGGAAGAAGGTAGCGGCCACTGAACCACCAATGAACGCCTTGTCCCACAAATGACGTTTGTCGTCCTTGGCCTTGAAGCGGAACTCGAACGCCACGCCGCGAAAGATCAGCCCGATCAGCATGAACATCAGGGGCAGGTACAGTGCCGAGAGCACCACCGAGTACGCCAGCGGGAACGCACCGAACAGCGCCGCGCCCCCCAGCACCAGCCAGGTTTCATTGCCGTCCCAAACGGGCGCGACGGTGTTCATCATTACGTCACGGTCGGTCTTGCCCGGGATGAACGGGAAGAGAATCCCGATCCCCAGGTCGAAACCGTCCATGACCACGTACATCATGATGCCGAAGATGATGATCACGGCCCAGATCAGCGGAAGATCAATACCCATGATTCAAATCTCCTTGGTCAGGCGTGGGCTGTGGTCGTCGGCGCCATCGTCGTCGGCAGCGGACAGCGGACGTGCCGGCGTACGTTTCTTGCCGGGCCCACCCTCGTTGGTTTCCTTGCCCTCGTCGATCTTCGGCCCTTTGCGCACCAGCCGCATCATGTAGCCCAGGCCGGCACCGAACAGCGCGAAATACACCACCACGAACAGGACCAGGGTGATGCTCATTTGCATCACGCTGTGATTGGAGGATGCGTCCGCCGTGCGCATCAGGCCGTAGACGACCCAAGGCTGACGGCCGATTTCAGTGGTGAACCAGCCGGCGAGAATCGCGACCAGACCGGATGGCCCCATCCACAACGCCAGATAGAGAAACGGCCGCGACGTATACAATTTGTCGCTCTTGCGCAGCCACAGGCTCCACAGGCCGGTGAAAATCATCAGCAGCCCCAGGCCCACCATGATCCGGAACGACCAGAACACGATGGTGGAATTCGGCCGGTCCTCCGGCGGGAACTCCTTGAGCGCCGGCACCTGCTTGTCCAGGGAATGCGTCAGGATCAGGCTGCCCAGGTACGGAATCTCGACAGCGAACTTCGTCCTTTCCTCTTTCATGTCCGGCCAGCCGAACAGGATCAGCGGGGTCGCCTCGTTACCCTTGTTTTCCCAGTGCCCCTCGATGGCCGCAATTTTCGCGGGCTGATGCTCGAGCGTGTTCAACCCGTGGAAGTCGCCGATGACCGCCTGGATCGGCGCCACGATCAACGCCATCCACATCGCCATCGACAGCATCTTGCGGATCGCCGGGTTGTCCTTGCCGCGCAGCAGATGCCAGGCCGCCGAAGAACCGACGAAGAACGCGGTGGCAACGAAGGCCGCCGTGGCCATGTGCATCAGGCGATAGGGGAACGACGGGTTGAAGATCACGGCCAGCCAGTCGGTGGGGATGACTTGGCCGTTGACGATTTCAAAGCCCTGGGGCGTCTGCATCCAGCTGTTGGACGCGAGAATCCAGAACGTCGAGATCAGTGTGCCGATGGCGACCATGACCGTGGCGAAGAAGTGCAGGTTGCGCCCGACCTTGTTCCAGCCGAACAGCATGACCCCCAGGAATCCGGCTTCCAGGAAGAAAGCGGTGAGTACTTCGTAGGTCAGTAACGGCCCGGTGACCGAACCGGCGAAGTCCGAGAAGCGGCTCCAGTTGGTGCCGAACTGGTAGGCCATCACCAGGCCAGACACCACGCCCATGCCAAAGTTGACGGCAAAGATCTTCGACCAGAAGTGGTACAGGTCGCGATAGGTGTCGTTGCCGGTTTTCAGCCACAGGCCTTCGAGCACCGCCAGGTAGCTCGCCAGGCCGATGGTGATGGCCGGGAACAGGATGTGGAACGAGATGGTGAACGCGAATTGAATTCGGGCGAGATCAAGCGCCTCCAAACCGAACATAAGTCTTCCTCTGTCAGGTAATACCGGCTGAAGGCTTGCGGCCTACACCCACTGCCCCCACGGATATGGAGTGTGGCGAATTTCGATTCGTTCTTTTTTTACAACCATCACATCGTAGGGAGTCTGGCCATCTGGCCACCGGACCAATTCCGCAAAGGGTCTTGATCTGGATCAAGCTTGGGTAAAAGAGTAGTCCGGTTTTTGACGATGGACGGTGTGGTCTTTTGCCGCGTGACAGGTTGCCTCAGTGGCCGCCGCAAGCATCCGTCGTGCACATTTGCGCTGGGAACGTGCCGGCCGGCGCAAACGTCATGCCACTCAACCGGCTCGCGGCCAGGCTGGCACATTCGTCGCAACGCCGCCCGGAACAGGCTCGCTTCCACAGGGGGAATACCTGCAATCCGTTGATCGGTGTCTAGCTAACTAAATTTTCCAATCCTGCAACTTCTGGTTACAGGTTGGTGATAATCTCGCCCTTCCCTTTGCTCAAGATCGCTCCTGATGCCCAGCCAAGCGCCTTTGCTGTTACGTCATCATCGCCCTTTCATCGCGTTCTGGCTGGCCCGGATCTTCACCGCCAGCGGCTTTCAGATGCTCACCGTGGCCATCGGCTGGAACCTCTACCAATTGACCGGCAACGTGCTGGACCTGGGCCTGGTCGGGTTGGTGGAGTTCGCCCCGCGAGTGTTGTTCATGCTGCACACCGGGCATGTCGCCGACCGTTATGACCGACGCAAGGTCGCGGCCATCTGTCAGTCGCTGCAGGCGTTGATCGCGTTGACCCTGGCGATTGGCGGCGCCACCGGCCACGTCACCCGGGAAATGATCTTCATCCTCGCCTTTCTGCTCGGTGCCGCCCGCTCCTTCGAGATGCCGACGACCCAGGCGCTGCTGCCGAGCATCGTGCCGGCGGCGCTGTTTCCCCGCGCCGTCGCCGCCGCCCAGTCGGCGCAACAGTCGGCCACCATCGTCGCTCCGGCCCTCGGCGGCCTGCTCTATGCCTTCGGCAGCGTCTGGGTGTACGGGCCGACCGTGATTCTGTACGTCATCGCCTGCCTGTTGATGCTCAACCTGCCCGCCCGGCAAACGCCGTTGAACAAGGGCAAGGCGACTCTGGATTCCCTGCTGGCCGGCATCCGCTTCATCCGCAGCCGTCCGGACATTCTCGGGGCGATCTCCCTGGACCTGTTTGCCGTATTGCTCGGCGGGGCGACGGCGCTGCTGCCGGTGTTCGCCAAGGACATCCTGCTGACCGGCCCCTGGGGCCTGGGCTTGCTGCGTTCGGCGCCGGCTGTCGGTGCCTTGTTGATGTCGCTGTGGCTGGCGCGCTTCTCCGTGGATCGCCATGTCGGTCGCGTGATGTTCACCGCCGTCGGCGTGTTCGGTGTGGCGACGATTGCCTTCGGCCTCTCGACTTCGTTCTGGTTCTCCCTGGCCGTGCTGGTGGTGTTGGGCGCCGCGGACATGATCAGCATGGTCATTCGTGCGTCGTTCGTGCAGTTGGAAACACCGGACGAGATGCGCGGTCGCGTCAGCGCCGTGAACGGCCTGTTCATCGGTGCCTCCAACCAACTGGGCGAGTTTGAGTCCGGCGTCACCGCGCACTGGTTCGGCACCGTGCCGGCCGTGGTCATGGGCGGCCTGGGCACGCTGGTGGTGACCGGGGTCTGGATCAAGCTGTTCCCGACCCTGGCCAACCGTGACCGCATGCATGTACCGGCGGAAGAAGCCAAGGTCTAGAGCAGTTTGTCGAGGGTGATGGGAAAATCCCGCATCCGCTTGCCAGTGGCGTGGTAAATGGCATTGGCCACTGCCGCCGCCACCCCGACAATGCCGATTTCGCCCACGCCCTTTGATCCGAGCGCATTGACGATTTCGTCGTGTTCTTCGACGAACAGCACGTCAATGTCGCCGATATCGGCATTGACCGGAATGTGGTACTCGGCCAGGTTGTGGTTCATGTGACGCCCCAGGCCATGATCGGTTTGCGTCTCTTCATGCAAGGCCATGCCGATCCCCCACACCACCCCGCCGAGAATCTGGCTGCGGGCCATTTTCGGGTTGACCACCCGCCCTGCCGCAATGGCGCTGACCACCCGATTGACCTTCACCGTGCCCAACGCTTCATCCACCAGCACTTCCACAAACACGGCCGAGTGCGTCGCGGTGGCGTAAGCCTTGCGCTTCGGGTCCGGCTCGGCGTCCACCTGGACGTCAATCAGCTCCTCGCCACTGCGTTTCACCAGGTCGCCCAAGGCGATCCGCGCCTGACCGAACGAGAGGTGGCCTTCGGCAAAAACAGCCTGCTGCGCGGTGACCCCGGCGAAGTCCGCCGACGTCTGTCGCGCCACGGCCAGCAGCTTTTCCTTCAACGCTTCACAAGCCTGCTGCACGGCGGTACCCACCGACGATACGGTGAAGGACCCGCCCTGCAATGGCGCCTTGGGCAGTGAAGAATCGCCAAGGACAAAGGTGACATCCTCCAAGGGAACGCCCGACGCCTGCGCAGCGATCTGGGTCATCACGGTATAGGTCCCGGTGCCGATGTCCGTGGTCGCGCTGCTGACCGTCAATTTGCCTTGCGGGTCGAGCGATGCCCGGGCACTGGCTTTTTGCTGCATCGCTTCCCAGACGCCCCCGGCCATGCCCCAGCCCACCAACTGCCGCCCCTGACGCATGCTGCGCGGCTCGGGATTACGCTGTTCCCAGCCAAAACGTTGGGCGCCCTGGGCGTAACACGCTCGCAATTGCTTGCTGGAATAGGGTTTGTCTTCGTTCTGGTTGCGCTCGGCATAATTGATCAACCGCAACTGCACCGGGTCGATCGCCAGAGCGCAGGCCAGTTCATCCATCGCGCATTCCAGGCCGATCAGCCCAAGCGCCGCACCGGGAGCGCGCATGTCCAGCGGGGTGAACACATCCAGTGGCAGCAGCTTGTAGGTCAACTGCACATTGTCACAGTGGTACAACATGCCGCTCCACTCCACCACGTGCTCGGTGAAGTCCTCGAAGCGTGATGTCTGGCCGATGGCGGTGTGCGCTACCGCCAGCAAACGCCCGTTGGCAGCCGCCCCCAATTGCAAGCGCTGCAGGGTGCGCGGGCGATAACCGAAGGTGAACATCTGCTGGCGTGTCAGGGTCACGCGCACCGAGCGCTTGAGGTACAACGCGGCCATCACCGCCAGGGGTAGCTGGTACTGCGGACGCAGACCGGAGCCGAAGGCACCGCCGACATAGGCCGCGAAAACCCTGACCTGTTCCTTCTCAAGGCCGAAGACCTTCTGCACATAGGCCTGACAGTTCTGCGTGCCCTGGGTCTTGTCGTGAATGTGCAGGCTGCCATCCGCCTGGTACAGCACCGTACTGGCGTGCGGCTCCATCGGGTTGTGATGTTCGATCGGCGTGCTGTAGTGCAGGTCCAGGCTCAAGGCCGCGCCGGCGAACTCGGCCTGAAAATTCCCGCGAGGCTTGGGCAGTTCTGCAGGCGCCGGACGGGCTTCACCTTGCAGACTCAACAGATCGGTCTGATGCGGCTCGACGGCATATTCAATCGTGATCAGCGAGCCGGCGTGGCGCGCCAGCTCCAGGTTGTCGGCGACGACCAGCGCCAATGGCTGCCCACTGTAAAGCACCCGGTCGTTGTACAACGGACGAAACGGCGAGCCGTCAGCCGAATCGGCGTCCTCGTAACTTTTGTCGTAACTGGCGATTTCCGGGCGGTGGGTGTGGTCGATCACGGCCACCACGCCGGGCAACGCCAGCGCTTTCGAGGTGTCGATGTGAACCACCCGACCACGGGCGATGCGACTGGACACGACACTGCCGTGGAGCAAGCCGGGTTCGCCGAATTCCCCGGCGTACCGAGCCTGGCCGGTGACCTTGAGGCGACCGTCGACGCGGTCCAGCGGCTGGCCCATGGGTTGAGTAAAGGTGTTCATCAGGCGTGTCCTCCCTGCGCGGCAGTGCTCAGGGCGCGAATGATGGCCCGACGCGCCAGCGCCACCTTGAAAGCGTTGTGTTCGAGGGGTTCGGCGTTTTGCAGCAAGGCATCCGCAGCAGCGCCGAAGGTTTCGTGGCTCACCGCTTTGCCCACCAGCCAGGCCTCTACCGCTTCATCGCGCCAGGGTTTGTGCGCCACGCCACCGAGGGCCAGGCGCGCCTCGCGAATGACCGGGCCTGTCAGATCCAGCGCCGCCGCCACGGAAACCAGAGCGAAGGCATAGGAGGCGCGATCACGAATCTTCAGGTAATGGCTGTACTCGGCGAAACCCGCTGCCGGCAGTTCCACGGCCGTGACCAACTCATCGTCCGCCAGCTGATTGTCGCGCTCGGGCGTATCGCCGGGCAGTCGATGGAAGTCCGCGAATTCGATAGTCCGTGCACCGCTGCGGCCCTGGACATGGACCACCGCGTTCAAGGCGGCGAGCGCGACACACATGTCCGAAGGGTGGGTGGCCACACACTGGCGGCTGGCGCCGAGGATCGCGTGAATCCGGTTGAGCCCTGTGCGCGCCGGACAGCCACTGCCCGGCTCGCGTTTGTTGCATGGCACGGCGGCGTCATAGAAGTAGTAACAACGGGTACGCTGCAGCAGATTGCCGCCCGTGCTGGCCATGTTTCGCAGTTGCGGCGATGCGCCAGCGAGGATGGCCTGGGACAACAACGGATAACGTTGCTCGATCAACGGATGCCAGGCCAGGTCGGCATTGCTGACGAGGGCCCCGATCATCACCCCACCCCTGGCTGTTTCGCTTACATCGTTCAGGGAAAGCCCGGTGATGTCGATCAGATAATCCGGCCGTGTGAGATTTTCCTTCATCAGGTCCAGCAGGTTCGTCCCCCCGGCGATGAAGCGCGAGGCCGGACCGGCAAGCTGCACCGCCTCCTGCACCGAAAGGGGTTTGCTGTAATGGAAAGGGTTCATTGTTCGCCTCCCTGTCCGACACGCTGGCGGCACGCCGGCAGCGCTTCCTCGATGGCATCACGGATATTGCTGTAAGCACCGCAGCGACACAGGTTGCCGCTCATCAGCTCTGCAATGTCGGCACTGGATTGCGCACGACCTTCATTGGCCAGCCCGACCGCCGAGCAGATCTGCCCCGGCGTGCAATAGCCGCATTGAAAGGCATCGTGGCTGATGAAGGCCTGCTGCATCGGATGCAGTTCGTCACCGTTCGCCAGGCCCTCGATCGTGGTCAGTTCGGCCCCCTGGCACATCACCGCGAGGGTCAGGCAGGCATTCACGCGCTTGCCGTCACGCAACACCGTGCAGGCGCCGCATTGGCCGTGATCACAACCTTTTTTGCTGCCGATCAGGCCCAGTTGCTCCCGCAGCAAATCCAGCAACGTGGTCCAGGGCAGGACTTCAACCCGGATTGGCTGGCCATTGAGTGTCAGGGACAACGGAAGACGGGCAAACGACGGCGGCGTCTCGTCGGGGAAGGTCGCGCTCATAAACACCTCACGGTTGGTCGTACGTTCGCGGCGTTTTGGCAAACCGCCGTCATAAGGGGTACGACTTCAGGGGTGTGGGGGTGTTCAAAGGGATTGATCGAAAGGGGATCAGGGGTGAACCGCGACAAGCACAAAATTGCCGACCAGATGCAATACATAGTTAGCGCACTCGGTGTAATGTATCGCCTTACACTCGTGGCATGATCAAATCCTTTCAGCACAAAGGCCTTCGCGGCTTCTACGAGACGGGCTCGACACGTGGAATCCGTGCCGACCATGCGAAGCGCCTTTCCCGGATATTGCAGTTCATGGACCGCGCTGTGGTTCCTGGAGACCTCGACCTGCCGGGATGGCGATTGCATCCACTTAAAGGTGAGTTGAACGAATACTGGTCAATGAGCGTTTCGGGAAACTGGCGGATCATTTTCCGTTTTACGGGTCCGGACATCGAACTGGTCGATTATCTGGACTATCACTGACAGGAGGCAGGCCATGTCCTTGCACAACCCGCCGCACCCGGGCGAAACGCTTCAACAGGATGTACTGCCCGAACTGGGTATCAGCGTGACAGAACTGGCACGTCACTTGGGGTTCGCACGCCCGCACCTCTCCCGGGTGCTGCACGGACATGCGCCGATCAGTCCAGACTTGGCGGTGCGTCTTGAGAGAGCAGGGATTGGCAAAGCCCGGATGTGGCTAGGGGTTCAAACCGATTACGACCTCTGGCACGCGGAGCGGCGGGAGCAGCCAGTGATTACCCCCCTTGCGGCCCCCGCCTGAAAAGATCTAGACCACCAACTCCCCCGCCACCGCCACCCGCACGGCCTTGCCGCACAGGTGTTCCACCAGCGTCAGGGCAAACGTCAGTGCGCCTCCCGAGCCTTGGGCGGTCACGCAGTTGCCATCGACCACTACCGGTTGATCGACGAAGTTGCAGCCTGACAGTTGATGACTGGCCGAAGGCAGGCAGGTCATCCGGCGCTGACGCAGGACTCCGCTGGCTTGCAGCGCCAGGGCCGGGGCTTCGGCAATGCCGGCGAACAGTCGACCGGCCGCCGCCTGGTCCTTGAGCAATTGCTGCAGGGGCTGATGGGCAGCCAGGTGCTGCGCGCCGACGGCACCGCCGGGCAAGGCGATCAGGTCGAATGTCTGGGCCAGCACATCCACCAGCATCCCGTCGGCGGTGACGCGTGTGCCACGGGCGCAAGTGAGCATGCGGCGACCTTCGATACTGGCCACCACCACTTCCACCCTGGCGCGGCGCAGTACGTCGATCAGGGTCACGGCTTGCAGGTCATCGATGCCCTCGGCGAGGGGAATCAGGGCTCTTAAGGTCATGGGTGCGATCCACAGGATGATCCTTGAAGCGTAGTCAGCTTTCCTGACGCTTGTCAGAACCCGCCATTACCGGATGTAAAGCTGCGTCGACAGCGTGTTGCGCGGTGCGTTGATCGATGTGTTGCTGAAGGTGAACGTGCCTTCCTGTTTGCCGGCCAGATCGAACACATACAGGTAACCCACGGTTTTTTTGCCAGGGCTGCACTCGGTCAGGTTGCCATTGTCGTAGGCACAGACCGGAGTCCGCGTGCCATTCACGTCGAAGCCGTCCAGCCCGGCCTGCGCGGCGCGGCCATAGCCGATTTCCAGCACATACACCTTGATGTTCGGTCCGCTGTGATCGCACTGGGTCCTCTGCTGCCCCTCGTCAATGCTTTCGAAACCACACGCCGGCGATTCGACCTTGAGCACCTTGACCTGGCTCAACGGTGCCGCCGATGCCGCCATGGCGCCTTGTGCCCCGAGCGTCAGGATCACCCCTGTCGCGAATGCGCTGATCAGATACTTTTTCATGCCGCTCCCATCCCCCCAAAACCAGCGCGCAGTATGGCGCACTTGGCTTTAACGCAAAACATCGACGACGATCACCGCCATAAGCAGCCATGGCGCCACGCTGCTGGTATGATGCGCGGCTTTTTCCGACCCACAGAAAATTCCAGGCGCCTGCAGCGGTCTGTGCTTTGCTGTTGAGGTCGATACATTCACGGCGCCGGGCGCGCCACGGGGAGCAGACATGCTGGAAAGGCTGTTTCAACTCAAGGCACACAACACCAATGTGCGTACCGAGATTCTTGCGGGCGTCACGACTTTCCTGGCCATGGCCTACATTCTGTTCGTCAACCCGAGCATCCTCGGCGAGACCGGCATGGACAAGGGCGCGGTGTTCGTCGCGACCTGCCTGGCCGCCGCCATCGGCTCCACGGTCATGGGCCTGATCGCCAACTACCCGATCGCCCTCGCGCCGGGCATGGGCCTGAACGCTTTCTTCACCTACACCGTGGTCCTGCACATGGGCCATACCTGGCAAGTCGCGCTGGGGGCGGTGTTCATCTCGGCGGTGCTGTTCTTCCTGCTGTCGATCTTCCGCATCCGGGAATGGATCATCAACAGCATCCCGTTGCCGCTGCGCTCGGCGATTGCCGCCGGTATCGGCCTGTTCCTGGCGCTGATCGCCCTGCACAATGCCGGCATCGTAGTCAGCAACCCGGCGACCATGGTCGGCCTCGGCGACCTGAAACAACCGGCTCCGATCCTGGCCACACTCGGCTTCGCCCTGATCGTGGCCCTGGAAGCGCTGGCCGTACGCGGTGCGGTGCTGATCGGCATCCTGGCGGTCACCATCGTCTCGATCCTGATGGGCTTCACCCCGTTCGGTGGCGTGACGTCGATGCCACCCTCGCTGGCGCCGACCTTCCTGCAACTGGACATCAAGGGTGCACTGGACATTGGCCTGGTCAGCGTGATCTTCGCGTTCCTGTTCGTCGATCTGTTCGACAACTCGGGCACCCTGATCGGCGTCGCCAAGCGCGCCGGCCTGATGGGCAAGGACGGCCACATGCCGAAAATGGGTCGCGCGCTGATTGCCGACAGCACCGCCGCCATGGCCGGTTCGCTGCTGGGTACGTCGACCACCACCAGCTACATCGAGTCTGCAGCCGGCGTGAGCGCCGGTGGCCGCACCGGCCTGACGGCAATCGTGGTCGCGATCCTGTTCCTGCTGGCGCTGTTCTTTTCGCCACTGGCCGCCAGCGTTCCCGCTTTCGCCACCGCGCCGGCGCTGCTGTTCGTCGCCGTGCTGATGACATCCGGCCTGGCCGAAATAGACTGGGAAGACATTACCGTGGCCGCACCGGTGGTGGTCACCGCCCTGGCCATGCCGTTCACTTACTCCATCGCCAACGGCATCGCTTTCGGCTTCATCGCCTGGACGGCGATCAAGCTGCTGTCCGGTCGTGGCCGTGAACTGAACGCGGCGCTGGTGATTCTGTCGATTCTGTTCGTGATCAAGTTGGGTTGGTTCAACGCATGACTTTTGATTCCCAGGCTTACACCGTCCAGCTTGAAGAAAAGGTGGCGCGCCTGCGCGACCTGCTGGCGCCGTTTGATGCACCGGAACCCGTCGTATTCGATTCGCCGCTGCAGAACTTCCGCCTGCGTGCCGAGTTCCGCCTGTGGCGTGAAGCCGGTGAGCGCCACTACGCGATGTTTTCCCAGGAAGACAAGCGCACGCCGATCCTGATCGAAGAATTCCCGATCGCCAGCCTGCGCATCAACGCCTTGATGCCGCAGCTCAAAGCCGCCTGGCAAGCCAGCTCGGCCCTGAGCCACAAGCTGTTTCAGGTGGAGTTCCTGACCACCCTGGCCGGCGACGCGATGATCACCCTGTGCTATCACCGCCCGCTGGATGAACACTGGCATGCCGCGGCATCGAAGTTGGCAGCGGACCTGAACGTCAGCGTGATCGGTCGCTCCAAGGGCAAGCGTGAGGTGATCGGTCACGACTACGTGGTCGAAAAACTTGAAGTCGGTGGTCGCACGTTCAGTTACCGCCAACCAGAAGGCGCCTTTACCCAGCCCAACGGCACCGTAAACCAGAAGATGCTCAACTGGGCCTACGATGCGCTGGGCGAGCGCACCGACGATTTGCTGGAGCTGTATTGCGGCAACGGCAACTTCACCCTGCCCCTGGCGACCCGCGTGCGCAAGGTGCTGGCCACCGAAATCAGCAAGACCTCGGTCAACGCAGCCTTGAGCAACCTCAGCGAAAATGCGCTGGATAACGTCACGCTGGTGCGCCTGTCCGCCGAAGAGCTGACCGAAGCCCTGAATGAAGTGCGTCCGTTCCGTCGCCTGCATGGCATCGACCTGAAGAGCTACGAGTTCGGTAGCGTCTTCGTCGACCCGCCCCGTGCCGGCATGGACCCGGACACTTGCGAACTGACCCGGCGCTTCGACAACATCCTGTACATCTCCTGCAACCCGGACACCCTGGCGGCCAACATCGCCCAGTTGCACGACACCCACCGCATCACCCGCTGTGCGATGTTCGACCAGTTCCCGTGGACCCATCACATGGAGTCCGGGGTGTTGCTGACCCGACGTTAAGCGCAGCCAGCCCTGACAAAACAGCCGTCGTTCCGACGGCTTTTTTGTGCCGGCTCAGTCGGTGATTGAGGCTGGCCATGGAAACCCGCGCAACGGCTCTGGATACGCGTAAAAAGGGTGAGCAATCCTTTCGGTAATTTGATAAACACTGCATCAGGCCCTTTATTTGATCCCTGGTGTAATCAATCATGCAGCGCACATTCGACGATCTTCAGCTCGGCAGCATCGAACTGTTTTGCCTGGCCGCCGAAGCCGGCAGTTTTACCGCCGCAGCACTGGTGGCGGGCGTCACGCCGGCAGCGGTGAGTCGCTCGGTGTCGCGCATGGAGGAACGTCTGGGTGTCAGGTTGTTCGCGCGTACCACGCGCAGCGTGAAAATGACCGACAGCGGGCGCCGGTACTACGAGGAATGCCGTCAGGCGCTGGCGCAACTGGTCGAAGCTCAACGCGAGGTGATGGGCCAGCAGCAGGAGCCTTCCGGGACCTTGCGCATCAGCATCCCGACGACCTACGCCCATCACCGGATCCTGCCGCTGCTCCCGGCTTTTCGGCAGCGTTTTCCCCAGGTAAAAGTCGAGTCGCACATCAGCAATCGCAACATCGACTTTGTCGGCGAAGGCTATGACTTGGCCATTCGCGTGCGGGCGATTCCGGATTCGGGGTTGATTGCCCGGCAACTTGAAGATGCGGAACTGGTGATGATTGCCACGCCCGAATACCTCGAACGCGCGGGCACCCCGCAGACCCTGGACGACCTCAAGCAGCACGAGTGCATCCAGTACGAGTTGCCGAGCAGTGGCCGGCGAATCGCCTGGCTGTTCAACGACAACGGCGAGCAGCGCGAGATACTCGCCGAGGGCAACCTCAGTTGCTCCGACGACGTTCTGGGCGGTGTGACCCTGGCCAAACACGGCGCCGGCCTGTTTCAGACCTATCGCTTCATCGTCGAAAGCGAGCTGGCGGAGGGTTCGCTGGTGGAAGTCCTCAAACCCTACGGCGGCCGCTCACGCCCATTCACCCTGCTCTACCCGCAGAGCCGGCATATGCCGTTGCGGTTACGGGCGTTCATCGATTTTCTGCTGGAACAGCTGCCTCGTTCAAAACCCTGAAAGCGTCCGATCACCGAACACAAAAGACTGGCTCGGGCCCTCTCCAATTGACCAAATTAACCACCTAGTACATTTTATCTCCACAGGCTGAACCTTCAGCCCATTCCAACAATAAAAAGTGGAGAGACCCGATGAACCCAATCGTTCTGGTGCTCAACGGCCCGAACCTTAACCTGCTGGGAACCCGTGAACCGGGCACCTACGGCCATGAGACCCTGGCGGATATTTCAGCCTTGTGCGGGCGTGCCGCCGAGGAGTTCGGCCTGGCGGTGGAGTTTCGCCAGACCAACCATGAAGGCGAATTGCTCGACTGGATTCACGCCGCTCGCGGTCGCTGTGCCGGGATCGTCATCAACCCCGCCGCCTGGACGCACACCTCGGTCGCCATTCGCGATGCCCTGGTTGCAAGCGAATTGCCGGTCATCGAAGTGCACCTGTCGAACGTCCATGCCCGCGAACCTTTTCGCCACCATTCCTTCGTTTCAGCGATTGCCACAGCGGTGATGGCCGGGTTCGGCAGCCATGGCTATCGACTGGCGCTGGAGCATTTCAGCCTGCGCCTGAAGGGATGAACACCATGACTCGCAACAGTGCTGTACTGGCCGGCCTGATCGGCGCCGGCATCCAGGCGTCGCGCACGCCCGCGCTCCATGAGCAGGAGGGCGATGCCCAAGGCTTGCGCTACCTGTATCGCCTGATCGACCTCGATCAACTCAAGCTCGACAGCCTGGCCCTGCCCGACCTGCTGAAGGCGGCCGAACGGATGGGCTTCACTGGCCTGAACATTACCTTCCCGTGCAAGCAGACCATCATTCCGCTGCTCGACGAATTGTCCGACGAGGCCCGGGGTATCGGTGCCGTGAACACGGTGGTGTTGAAGGATGGCAAACGCATCGGCCACAACACCGACTGCCTGGGTTTCGCCGAGGGTTTCCGTCGGGGCCTGAAGGACGCGGCGGTCGAGCGTGTCGTGCAGATGGGCGCCGGAGGTGCCGGGGCGGCGGTCGCCCACGCATTGTTGAGCGAAGGCGTACAACGTCTGAGCATTTTCGACGTGGAAACCAGCCGCGCGCAGAGCCTGGCGAACAATCTCAATCAGCACTTCGGCGCGAACCGCGCCATGGCCGGGCATGATCTGCCGGGCACGCTGGCGCAGGCCGACGGCCTGGTCAACACCACGCCCATGGGCATGCAAAAACTGCCGGGCATGCCGGTTCCGGCGGCGCTGCTTCGACCGCAGCTATGGGTGGCGGAGATCGTTTACTTCCCACTGGAGACCGAGTTGCTGCGTCACGCCCGCGCCTTGGGTTGCCGGACGCTGGATGGCGGCATCATGGCGGTGTTCCAGGCGGTGAAGGCATTTGAATTGTTCAGCGGCGTGGTGCCGGATGCGCAGCGGATGCTCGCGCACTTTCAGCGCATGAATGGCTGAGCAAGAACCTGGAGCCGGCGAGCCGGCTCCCGTCAAACCCCGTCAGGCCTGCAGATAGCGCAACACCGACTCGCAGATCATCTGCCGGTGACGCTGTTTGACGCTTTCTTCCGGCAGGTCGATCTGAAAAATCTCACCGATCGTGTGCCGGTTCGACACGCGGTAGAAGCAGAACGAACTGATCAGCAGATGCACGTCCAGCGGCTCCAGCCCCGGGCGAAACACGCCCTCTTCGACCCCGCGCTGCAGAATCACCCCCAGTGAATCGAGAATGGTGTTGTTCATCGCCTTGATCGCATCGGAACGCTTCACATATTCAGCGTTGTGAATGTTCTCTATGCTGACGATGCGCACGAAGCCGACATTGCGGTCATGGTGATCGAAGGTGAACTCGACCAGCCGCCGAATCGCTTCCTGCGGCGCCAGTTCGGCCAGGTGCAGGCGGCTTTCGGTGCTGCGGATGTCGCCGTAAAGCTTCTCCAGCACCTCGACGTACAACTGCTCCTTGCTGCCGAAGTAGTAATAGATCATGCGCTTGGAGGTGTGAATGCGCTCAGCGATCGCATCGACGCGAGCGCCGGAAAGTCCCTGCTGGACGAACTCGACAATGGCTTCTTGAAGAATGTTCTCGCGGGTCTTTTCCGGGTTGTTCTTGCGACTCTTTCGAGGCTCGGCCAAGGGTTCGTCGGGCGCTGGGGAGAGTTCTGAAATTAAGGTCATTGTGGGCTCACGGCCATCACTGCACAGGCTGGCGATTATGAGCCGCACTGCACAGTGAAGGAAGCCGCGCGGCGTCGGTTTAACCTCGTGTTTACCAAATTCCTACAACTTGGCCTGACGAATCGTACCGCTACGGGACTTGGCCATGGCCGCCAGGCGTACCGCCACGTTGGCCGCGCCGTAACCGGCATAGCCGTTCTTGCGCTGGATGATCTCAAAGAAGAACCGGCCTTCGAACGGTTCGGTGTACACGTGAAACAGCTCGCCCCCCTGGGGGTCGCGGTCGTACAGCACGTTGTAGTACGCCAGTTCGCTGAGGAACTCATCGTCGAAATCGAAGCGGGCCGCCAGGTCGTCGTAGTAATTGAGCGGGATGTCCAGCAACGGTACGCCCGCCTCCTTGGCACGGCTGACTTCGGCGAAGATATCGTCGCAGTCGAACGCGATGTGATGCACGCCTGAGCCACGATAACTCGACAGCGCGTGTGAGATGGCGGTGTTACGGTTCTCGGAAATGTTCAAGGGCAAGCGGATCGAACTGTCACGGCTACGCAGGGCCCGGCTCTTCACCAACCCGTAGGGGTCTGGCAGCACGACTTCATCGTCAGCCTCGAAATCCAGCAGGCTCTTGTAGAACAGCACCCAGCTGTCGAGGCTGTCGGCCGGCAAGGCCATCGCCATGTGATCGATGCGCTTGAGGCCGCCACGGGCCACGGCGTCCGGTTGCAGATGGAAATCGGTGTGATAGACGTCGGCCTGCTGGTCAACCAGGTAGATCAGGCTGCCATCCGGCGCCCGCACCGCCGCCAGCTCCAGCTCGTTGGGGCCGACCAGTCCGCGATAGGGCTGGCCCTTGTAAGCCACCGCCCGCGCCAGTGCGCTGGTGCTGTCCTTGACCCGCACGGCCGTGGCGCACAGCGACGGGCCGTGGGCCTCGAAAAAACTGTGGGCAAACGAATAGGGCTCGCAATTGAGGATCAGGTTGATATCGCCCTGGCGCATCAGGCTGACGCTTTTGGACCGGTGCTGTCCGGCCTTGACGAACCCCAGTCGCTCCAGCCAATGGGACAGCTTGGCACCGAGGCTCTCGTCCACGGCAAACTCGAGAAACTCGATGCCGTTGTATTCGCTGGCCTTGGGGGTCTCGAACAGAATGTCGCTGTTCGGCGCGGGCTGGGCTTGCTGCGCCAGGCGCTCGCGGGTTTTCTCTTCCAGGTACAGCAAAGAGCGCAGGCCGTCGGCGGCATTGGCGCGCGGAGGGGCGGCACGGAAACCGTCGTTGAAGATTTCCAGCGACAACGGCCCGGTGTAACCGCTCTGGATAATCGGTGCAAGGAAGCCCGGCAGGTCGAATTCACCCTGACCCGGGAAGCAGCGGAAATGCCGGCTCCACTCCAGCACGTCCATGGCCAGGATCGGCGCGTCGGCCATTTGTACGAAGAAGATCTTGTCGCCGGGAATATCGGCAATGGCACTCGGGTCGCCCTTGAGCGACAACGTGTGGAAACTGTCGAGCAGCACGCCCAGGCTCGGGTGATCGGCCTGGCGCACGATGTTCCACACCTGTTGATAAGTGTTCACATGCCGCCCCCAGGCCAACGCTTCGTAGCCGATGCGCAAGCCGCGTGCCCCGGCGCGTTCGGCCAGCAGACGCAGGTCGTCGACGAGGATCTGCTCGTCGCCTACCGAGTCAGGCGAAGCATTGCTGCACACCAGCACCAGGTCGGTGCCCAGTTCCTGCATCAGGTCGAATTTGCGTTCGGCCCGTTCCAGGTTACGGGGCAGGCGCTCGCGACGGCAGCCTTCGAAGTCCCGAAACGGTTGAAACAGGGTGATGGCGATCCCGAGATCGGCGCACATCTGTTTAATTTCCCGCGGACTGCCGTCGTAGTAGAGAAGGTCATTCTCGAAAATCTCCACGCCGTCGAAACCGGCGGCGGCGATGGCTTCGAGCTTTTCCGGCAGGGTACCGCTCAAGGACACGGTGGCAATGGAACGTTGCATGGTTCGACTCCCGGTGGAGGCTTCGGCTACAGGGAAGTTGCGCCGCTTTTGAAAGAATGACCCGATTATTCAGCCACGTTTTTCAATGAGCAATTCAAAGTGTACCATCCGGTTAGTTTTGTGTTCGATTATCGAACACAATGCCGCCATGCGAATTGACGATTTTTTGTCCACTGCGCAACATCGACGACACATTGAGTCCGGTCGTGAACCACCGGGTTCGGTCAACAACGACACACCACACCACATAAAAACAATCGGGTGGCCTACATGACTCCTTCTCAAAGCTCTCCCATGGAGCGTACCTCCATGACCCCTGCCCCCAGCGGCATCGGCGACAAGATCCGTGGCGCCATGGCTGTCGGCAAAACCCGTTGGGGCATGCTGGCGCTGGTGTTTTTCGCCACCACCCTGAACTACATCGACCGTGCCGCACTGGGTGTGATGCAGCCGATCCTGGCCAAGGAAATGAGCTGGACGGCGATGGATTACGCCAACATCAACTTCTGGTTCCAGGTCGGTTACGCCATCGGTTTCGTCCTGCAAGGCCGCCTGATCGACCGGGTCGGCGTGAAGCGCGTGTTCTTCTGCGCCGTCCTGCTCTGGAGCCTGGCGACCGGTGCCCATGGCCTGGCCACTTCCGCTGCCGGCTTCATGGTCTGCCGCTTTATCCTCGGACTGACGGAAGCTGCCAACTACCCGGCCTGCGTGAAAACCACGCGCTTGTGGTTCCCTGCCGGCGAACGCGCCGTGGCCACCGGCATCTTCAATGCCGGGACCAACGTCGGGGCAATGTTCACCCCGATGCTGCTGCCGCTGATCCTGCACGCATGGGGCTGGCAGGCAGCATTCCTGTGCATGGCGGCGCTGGGGGGCATCTGGTTGCTGTTCTGGGGCTTGAAGTATTTCAACCCGGAAGACCACCCGAGCGTCAATCCCGCTGAACTGGCCTACATCCAGAAGGAAGTCGAGCCGGAACAGGCCCGCGTACCGTTCTCGCGAATCCTGCGCATGCGCGGCACCTGGGCCTTCGCCATCGCCTACTCCCTGACCGCACCGGTGTTCTGGTTCTACCTGTACTGGCTGCCACCGTTTCTCAACCAGCAATACAACCTGGGGATCAACGTGACCCAGATGGGTATCCCGCTGATCATCATCTACCTCACGGCCGACTTCGGCAGCGTCGGTGGCGGCATCCTGTCTTCGTTCCTGATCGGTCGTGGCGTCAATCCGATCAAGGCGCGGTTGATCTCCATGTTCCTGTTCGCCTGCTGCATCATCGGCGTGGTCATGGCCGCCGGTTCGAGCAGCCTGTGGGTCGCGGTGTTCGCCATCTCCCTGGCAATCGGTGCGCACCAGGCCTGGACCGCGAACATCTGGAGCCTGGTCATGGACTACACGCCTAAACACATGATGAGTACGGTGTTCGGCTTTGGCGGCATGTGTGCAGCGATCGGCGGCATGTTCATGACGCAGTTGGTCGGCCACATTCTGACGGTCACCCACAACAACTACACCGTGCTGTTCACCCTGATTCCGGCGATGTATTTCATCGCGCTGACCTGGATGTACTTCATGGCACCGCGCAAGATTCCGAACGTTACCGAGTAAGCAGGCAGCGCAGTTCCTGTGGGAGCGGGCCTACTCGCTCCCACAGTGTTTTTTGAACGATGAGCCTCTATTTGCGGCTCTGTTGCCAGGCCGCCGCCAAGCCACTGCAGCAGATCACCGCAATCCCGATCACGGTGGTCAGGGTCGGCGTATGGGCAAACAGCAACCAGCCCAGCAAGCCGGCAAAGACAATCTGGCAGTAGCCGAAGGGCGCCAGCAGTGCCGGGGCGGCGTGGCGGAACGCCTGGGTCAGGAACAGGTGTGCGGTCATCCCGCAGGCGCCCAGTGCCACCATCATCAAGCCATGCCCCACGCTGGGCATTTGCCAGAAGAACGGCACCATCGCACTCATGACAAGGGTGTTGCACAGGCCGGCGAAAAAGTTGCTGGTGGTCGGGCTGTCGATCTCACTGAGCTTGCGGGTCAGCAACTGGTAGAAGCAGAAGAACAGTGCCGAGCAGAACGGCAGCAACACCGCCGGCGTGAACAGGTCGCCGCCGGGGTGGACAATGATCAACACCCCGACAAATCCGCAAATCACCGCAATCCACTGGCCACGGGTGACGCGCTCCCCCAACAGCGGCACCGACAGCGCCGTCACCAGTACCGGCGCAAGAAAGTTGACCGCCGTGGCTTCGGCCAGCGGGATGTACTGCAAGCCGGTGGTGAAGAACAGGCTGGTGCCCAACAGGCATAACGCCCGAATCAATTGCAGGAGCGGCCGTTTGGTACGCAGGACGCGCAGCCCGGATTGCGGCAGGAAAATCCCCGCCATCAATACGGTGTGCACCACATACCGCGCCCAGACCACCATGACGATCGGGTAGAACCCCGACAGGTATTTCGACAAGGCGTCGTGACTGGAGAAGAGGAAGGTAGCAAGGACGATCAGCAAAATCCCCTTGAAGGGCTGGTTTACGCCGGAGAGCGGGGTGCTGACGGTCATCAGGTAATCCTTGTGTCCCACATCGAAGATCAAAAAGCGTTGCGAACCCGCGAGGTCGTACAACAACCCATACCGTAACCGTGACGGGGCCGCTTTGGCCAGATCTTCCAACCGATTATCGAACGAAGATAAAAACCCGACGCCTGAGGGAATTCGGTCGGGGATCCACGTTCAATACAACGCGCACTGCGTCGTGACACGAAAAGCCGGACGACCGGACTGGCGCCGCTCCCACTCACCAGCAACACTCATCCCCACGGACAACCAGAGGATTCCCACATGCTATGGAGAAAAGGCCGGCGCAGCGACAACGTCGTCGATGCCCGTGGCGACAGTGTCGGCGGCGGTGGCGGCATGCGCTTCGGTGGCGGCAAGGGGCTGAGCCTGACGGCGATCATTCTGATCGTCGGGATCGGCTGGATCACCGGCCAGGACCCGCTGCAGATCCTCGGCCAACTGACCGGGCAGATGAGCGAGCCATCGGCGCCGGCTTCGACGCAAACCCGCCAGGCGCCACCGGCCAACGATGAAGGTGCAGAGTTCGTGCGCTCGATCCTCGGTGACACGGAAGACACCTGGGGCCAGATCTTTCAGCAGGCCGGCCGGCAGTACAAGGACCCGACCCTGGTGCTGTTCAGCAACCGCGTGAACTCGGCGTGTGGCCTGGCCACCTCGGCGACCGGCCCGTTCTATTGCCCGGCTGACCAGAAGGTGTACCTGGACATGGCGTTCTTCCAGGAAATGTCGCAACGCTTTTCCGCCGCCGGCGACTTCGCCCAGGCCTACGTGATCGCTCACGAAGTCGGCCATCACGTTCAGACCCTGCTCGGTGTCTCGGCGAAAATTCAGACCGCCCGCCAGCAGGGCCGGCAAATGGAAGGCGACGGTGGCCTGCTGGTGCGCCAGGAGCTGCAAGCCGATTGCCTGGCCGGCGTCTGGGCCAACCATGCGCAGAAACGCCTGAACTGGCTGGAGCCCGGCGACATCGAGGAAGCCTTGAATGCCGCCAATGCCATCGGCGACGACCGCCTGCAACAGCAGGGTCAGGGCCGCGTGGTGCCGGACTCGTTTACCCATGGCACATCAGCGCAAAGGGTGCGCTGGTTCAAAACCGGATTCGCGCAGGGCCAGGTGGGCCAGTGCGATACCTTTGCGGCGAAAACCCTGTAAATGAAAAAGTGGCTGTTGCTTCTGTTGTTGACCAGTGCAAGTACCCAGGCTGCCGAGCAGGGGGTCAAGGAGATCAGCCCCGGCCGGCTGCTGTTGAAAGAAGGCGAGATGGCGGTGGGCATCGGCCCGGCGCCGGCGAAAATCGAACGGGTGCTGATCATCCTCCACGGGCGATTGCGCAATGCCGAAACCTATCGCCGCAACGCCGAGCGGGCGGCGCAGCAAGCCGGGCAAGATGCCAACACCTTGGTGATCGCCCCGCAATTCCTCAATGAGACCGACGTGGCCCGTCATCCCGTGGCCGATACCGTCCTGCGCTGGCAAGGCAATGAGTGGATGGCCGGCGGTTTATCCACCGCTCCATTTACCCTGAGTGCCTATGCCGCCCTCGACCAGATCATCGCCCGTCTCGGTGATCGCCGTCAGTTTCCGGATGTGAAGGACGTGGTGATCGCCGGACATTCCGGCGGCGCGCAGGTGGTTCAGCGGTACGCATTGTTGAGTCACGATCAGCCAGAACTGCAGGCGGCGGGCGTGCACGTGCGCTATGTCATCGCCAATCCGTCTTCCTATGCCTATTTCGATGAGCGACGGCCCGTGGCGTTCAGCCATGCCGGCTGCGTGGACTTCAATCGCTGGAAGTATGGCCTGGCGGACCTGCCGGCCTATGCCGAAGGTCAGACGGCACCGCAGCTGGAGGAAAAGTACGTCCAGCGCGACATCGTTTACCTGTTGGGGCAGCAGGACATCGACCCGAACCATCCGGCGTTGGACAAGGGTTGCGAAGCCAGGGCCCAGGGCGCAAACCGGCTGGCTCGCGGGCGCAATTACTTCGAGTACCTCAAGCGCCGTCATCCCCAGGGGTTGAACCAGCAATTGATTGAAGTGCCCGGGGTCGGGCATGACGGCGGTGAAATGCTGATGTCGCCGCAGGGGCAGAAGGCCGTGTTCGGTCAGTGACGGAATCGCGAGCAGGCTCGCTCCCACAGTGAATCTTGTGGGAGCGAGCCTGCTCGCGATGCGACCCTCAAGCCGACAGCATTTCCCGCAACACCCCGCAATCCGCCGCATGCCAATCGGTCAATTCCGGCCACGGGTTGTCCGGCAGGTTCACCAGCACCGTGCGTGCCCCGGCCGCCCGGCCGCAATCCAGGTCGAAACGGTAGTCGCCGACCATCACCAGCTCGCTTGCCGGCACCTTCCAGGCCTCGGCCAGCTTGAGCAGGCCGCCCGGGTGCGGCTTGGGCGGCGCTTCGTCGCGGCCCAGCACATCCTCCACGGCAAAACAGTCGGCCAGGCCGATCGCTTGCAATGTCACATGCGCCAGCTCCCGCGCATTGCGCGTGAGAATCCCCAGCCGATAACCGCGCCCTGCCAGCTCGCGCACCAGTTCCACGGCACCCGGCGCCGGCTTCGACCCCAATGCCAGGTCCCGCTCATGCTCCAGCAACCAGGCGTGCTTGGCCGCGGCTTCGTCGGCCGGCAACGCCGCCAGGTGCGTCAGAATGTCGTCTTCGGCCGGAATCGCCAGCGCCACACGAATGGCCGCGAAGTCGTGCACGGCCACCGTCAGGGTGCCGTCCATGTCGAACACCCAATGGCGTACGTCGGTCAGGCTCATGCCCAATCCTTGCGGTGGCGGATCAAGCCTTCCTGAGTCACCGATGCAACGAGTTGCCCGGCACGGTTGAAGACGCTGCCACGGGAAAAACCACGGGAATTGCCCGCCCACGGACTGTCCATCGCGTACAGCAACCAGTCATCGGCACGCAGGTCTGCATGGAACCACAGCGCGTGATCGAGGCTGGCAACCTGCATGTCCTTGTGCCACACCGATTTGCCATGGGGCAGCAGCGAGGTGGTCAGCAGACCGAAATCCGATGCGTAGGCCAGCAGGTATTTGTGCAGCGCCGGGGAATCGGCCAGGGCGCCGTCGGCGCGGAACCACACGTACTTGATCGGATCGGCGGGCTTGGGGTTGTAGGGATCTTCCCCGGTGACCGGTCGAAACTCTATCGGCTTGGGGCACAAGAATTTTTCCCGCATGTGCTCGGGGATCAGGTGGGCTCGTTGCTGGGTCAGCTCCAGCTCCGAAGGCAGGTTTTCCGGACCGACCACCACCGGCATTTCGCGCTGGTGCTGGAACCCTTCTTCGTCGTACTGGAACGAGGCGCTGCAGGTAAAAATCGGCTGGCCCTTCTGGATCGCCGTCACCCGACGCGTGCTGAAACTGCCGCCGTCGCGCACCCGGTCTACCTGATACACCACCGGCAGCCCGGCATCCCCAGGGCGCAGGAAATAGCCGTGCATCGAATGCACGTGCCGCGCTTCCTCGACGGTCTGACTGGCCGCCGACAGGGACTGGCCGAGCACCTGGCCGCCGAACAGCTGGCGGAAACCCAGGTCCTGGCTGCGGCCACGAAACAGGTTTTCCTCGATCGGTTCCAGGGTCAGCAAATCGACCAGATCTTCCAACACGTGGCTCATTCGGACTCTCCTCACACAACGCAATGCCGCGCAGTCCTGGCTGCGGCGGCCCATTCAGGTTCTGGCCGAGGCCATCATGGGTGCCATTGTAAACGTCCGGGACGGCTTAGCCATGCAAGGTTTGCAGCCATTGCTCCCGGCTGATGCGGTACAGCACGTGATGACGCAGGGGATGACCGGGCGCAAGCCTGGGGTGTTCGAAGTCATCCGCCGGATCATGCTGCATGCCGATCGCCTGCATGACTTTCTCCGACGGTGTATTGATGGCGCTGGTGAAGGCCACCACCTCTTCCAGCGCCAAACGGTCAAAGCCGCAACGCAGAGCGGTCCACGCCGCCTCACTGGCATAACCCAGGCCCCAGTGTTCACGGGCCAGGCGCCAGCCGATTTCAATGGCCGGGGTGAACGGCGCATCGAAACCGACCACGCCCAACCCGGTAAACCCGATGAAGGCCCCGGTGTCCTTGCGTTCCAGCGCCCAGAGTCCGAAACCGTGCTCGGCGAAGTGCCCGCGAACGCGCCCGATCAGCGAAGCGCTTTCCAGCCGACTCAGGGGCGCCGGGAAATAACGCATCACCTGCGGGTCGGCGCACATCGCCGCAAACGCCGGCAAATCATCGTCACGCCACTGCCGCAGCAGCAGGCGCGCGCTCTCCAGTTCCAGAATTGGCTCCATCGTGTGCTCCCCCTTCCCATGTCGCCAGTCTACAACGCTGGTAGGATCCTTCCTGCATTCCTGCCCGCCGTTCTGAATGAATACGTCATGCCATTGCCGCTGATTTACCACGATGACTACAGCCCCGAGTTTCCCGCGGACCACCGCTTCCCCATGGACAAATTCCGCCTGTTGCGCGATCACCTGGTGGACAGCGGACTGACCCGCGACGCCGACCTGCTGCGCCCGCCACTCTGCCCGCCGGAGATTCTCGCCCTTGCGCATGACGCTGCCTATATCGAACGCTACATGAGCGGCGAGTTGTCCCGCGAAGACCAGCGGCGCCTCGGCCTGCCCTGGAGCGAAGCCCTGGCCCGACGTACGGTGCGCGCGGTCGGCGGTTCGGTGCTGGCGGCGGAACAGGCGCTGGAGCACGGGCTGGCCTGTCACCTGGCCGGCGGCACGCACCACGCCCATTACGATTATCCTGCGGGCTTCTGCATCTTCAATGACCTGGCGGTGATCAGCCATTACCTGCTGCAAAGCGGTCGGGTGAACCGAGTGTTGATCTTCGATTGCGATGTGCATCAGGGCGACGGCACGGCGCGCATCCTGCACAACACCCCGGAGGCGATTACCGTTTCCCTGCACTGCGAAAAGAACTTTCCTGCACGCAAAGCTCAAAGCGACTGGGACATCCCGTTGCCCATGGGCATGGGCGATGGCGAATACCTGAAAATCGTCGATGACACACTCAATTACCTGCTGCCGTTGTATCAACCGGATCTGGTGCTGTACGACGCCGGCGTCGATGTACACAAAGACGACGCGCTCGGTTACCTCAAGCTGACAGACGAAGGCGTGGCCGCAAGGGATGAGAGCGTGATGCGTCATTGCCTGGGGCGGGATATCCCGGTGGTCGGGGTGATTGGCGGTGGCTACAGCAAGGACCGGCAAGCCTTGGCTCGACGCCACGGCATCCTCCATCACAGCGCGCAACGGGTCTGGACGTCATCAGGTTGTCACTGAGTTGTGGATGCTTTACCCACAACGACTGTGGAACCGCCTGTGGATAACCTGAGTGAAAGGTCCTGCAGGCCATAGCCGGTAAAGGCTGCGGAGCGGTGGTTGTTTTTTGATCAGCCCTGAATTCATCGAGAATCCCTGTGTACTGATAGAATGCCCGGCTTGTTCAGCCAGACCGCAGCGCTTGCCATGACTCAACTCTCGACCCCCTCCCCTGCCCGCGTCGCCATCATCGGCGGTGGCCCTGCCGGCCTGATGGCCGCGGAGGTGTTGAGCCTGGCCGGCATCAAGGTCGATCTGTACGACGGCATGCCATCGGTGGGACGAAAATTCCTGCTGGCCGGGGTGGGCGGCATGAACATCACCCACTCCGAAGCCTATCCGGCGTTCCTTTCACGCTACGCCGAACGTGCGCCGCAGATGGCTCCACTGCTACGCGCCTTTGGTGCCGAGGTGCTGTGCCAATGGATTCATGACCTGGGCATCGAAACCTTCGTCGGCAGCTCCGGCAGGGTGTTCCCCACCGACATGAAAGCCGCACCGCTGCTGCGGGCCTGGCTCAAGCGCCTGCGCGACAACGGCGTGGTTATCCACACCCGCCATCGCTGGCTCGGCTGGAATGACAGCGGCGCATTACGCATGGCCAGCCCTGAAGGTGAAAAAACCCTGCAACCCGACGCGACCCTGCTGGCCCTGGGCGGCGGCAGCTGGTCACGACTCGGCTCGGATGGCGCGTGGAGGCTGCCACTGGAACAGCGCGGCGTGGAACTGATGCCGCTGCAACCCAGTAATTGCGGTTTCGAGGTGCAGGCTTGGAGCGAGTTGATGGTCAGCAAATTCGCCGGTGCGCCGCTGAAAAACATTGCCATCGGACTCAATGACGACATTCCACGCCTCGGCGAATGTGTCATCACGGCCACCGGGGTTGAAGGCAGCCTGATCTACGCGCTGTCGGCACCGATCCGCGAAGCGATCAACCAGAACGGCTCAGCGACCCTGCACCTCGACCTGCTGCCCGGCCGCCCTGTGGATAAGATTCAGGCGGCGCTGAGCAAACCCCGTGGCTCGCGCTCGATGTCCAAGCACCTGCACAGTCAATTGGGGATCGACGGTGTGAAGGCGGCATTGCTGCGCGAACTGACCGCCGCCGCAGACTTCACCGATCCAGCCTTGCTGGCCAAGGCGATCAAGGCATTGCCCCTGACCCTGGTGAAAACCCGGCCACTGGACGAAGCCATCAGCAGCGCAGGCGGTGTGCGGTTCGAGTCGATGGACGAACGCTTGATGCTCAAGCAATTGCCGGGGGTGTTCTGCGCCGGGGAAATGCTCGACTGGGAAGCACCGACCGGTGGCTACCTGCTGACCGCGTGTTTCGCCAGTGGGCGGGCGGCGGGGTTGGGGATGGCACAGTGGCTGCGGCACAGGGATTGAGAGCAGTCGCGCGCCCATCGCCGGCAAGCCGGTCCCGCTCCCACAGGTGACCGCGTTCCAGCATGGAAACACGGTTGACTGTGGGAGCCGCAGTCGATCAAGGCTTGCGCTTGCGTGGCCCGGTATTGAACACCGGTACTTTTCGCACAGGCTTGATCGAAGGTTCCACTGGCGTGGTGTCGCCGCTGTCCACCCACTTGCCGAGATTGCGCTTGCCGCCAACACCGGACGCCTTCGGCTTCTTCGGTTTTTTCGGCTTCTTGATCACCTGGCCGCTGGCATCCGTCTCCGGTACGCGGTGCTCAGGCTCGAAGTCCTGCTCCATCTGCCGGGGCAAGGTCTGACGGGTCAACGTCTCGATGGCCGACAGCAGGTTCACCTCGTCAGCGCACACCAGGGAAATAGCCTGGCCGGTAGCGCCCGCGCGCCCGGTCCGTCCGATGCGATGGATGTAATCTTCGGCCACGATCGGCAAGTCGAAATTGACCACCAATGGCAGGTCTTCGATATCCAGGCCACGGGCCGCCACGTCGGTGGCCACGAGGATCTGCACTTCGCTGGCCTTGAAGCGGTCCAGTGCGCGCTGGCGAGTCGCCTGCGGCTTGTCGCCATGGATGCCGTCGGCATTGACGCCCAGCCCCTGGAGTTTTTCCACCAGCGCGTCCACCCCGTTACGGGTCTTGGCGAACACCAGTACCTGCTTCCACTTGCCCTTGCGCATCAAGTGCACGAACAGCTCGGGCTTGCGCTTTTTGTCCACCGTCACCACCCACTGCTTGACGGTGTTGGCCGCCACGTTGCGGGGACTGACTTCAATGCTCAGCGGGTCATTGAGCATCTGCCCGGCCAGCAGGCGGATGGCGTCGGAGAAGGTCGCGGAGAACAACAGGGTCTGACGTTTCTTCGGCAGCGCCTTGTAGATGTTCGCCAGTTCTTCGGAAAAACCCAGGTCGAGCATGCGATCGGCCTCGTCCAGCACCAGGGTCTGCAACTGGTTGAACTTGAGGGCGTTCTGGCGGAACAGATCGAGCAGGCGACCCGGCGTTGCGACCAACAGGTCCACGCCGCCGCGCAGCTTCATCATTTGCGGGTTGATGCTGACACCGCCGTACACCGCATAGGTGCGCAGCGGCAGGTTCTCGGCGTACTGGCGCACGGCCTCGTGGACCTGCTCGGCGAGCTCGCGGGTCGGCACCAGGATCAGCGCGCGTACCGAGTTGGCGGTGACTTTCGGCCCTTCCATGGCCAGCAATTGCAGGAGCGGCAGCGCGAAGCCGGCGGTCTTGCCGGTGCCGGTCTGGGCGGCGGCCATCAGGTCGCGACCGGCCAGCACCGCCGGAATGGCTTGCGCCTGAACCGGCGTCGGGGTCTGGTAGCCGAGCTTCTCGAGAGAGCGCAGCAAGGGGTCGATCAGGCCAAGGGTGGCGAAAGTCATGGGATTACCGTAGGAAAATTCAGCGCGGGTTGTTCAAACAAGGAGCAATGCCGCGCAGTTTACCCTAATTCACACTCGATTCTGCCTGCGCCACCGCAGCCGGTCGTTGCGGCGCCCGCCGCCACTGCGGCAAACCGATCAACACCACGGCACTGATGATCACCAGCATCGCCAGCGCTTCCTCGATCCCGATGCTCTCGCCGGCAAACACGATTCCCAGCAACACCGCCACCGCCGGGTTGACGTAGGCATAGCTGGTGGCCGCCGCCGGACGCACGTTTTTCAACAGGTACATGTAGGCATTGAAAGCGATGATCGAACCGAAGAGGATCAGGTACGCCAACGCGACCCAGCCTTCCAGGGGCGGCATGGGCGGCAGGTGCTCGCCGCTCACCGCGCTGCCGATCAACAAGGCCACGCCTCCCACCAGCATTTCCACGGCACTGGCCATCGCGCCCTGGGGCAACGGCAGGTGCTTGCTCCAGACCGAGCCAAAGGCCCAGGTCGCCGCCGCAAACACCAGCAACGCCGCACCCAACGGGCTGGACTGCAGATTGGAGCCCAGATTCAACATGGCAATGCCTATCAACCCGAGGACAATCCCGGCCCACTCCAAGCGTGTATTGCGCGCGCCCCAGAAATAACCGCAGAGCAGGGTAAACAGCGGCACCGTGGCCACCGCCAGCGCGGCAACACCCGAGGCGACGCCAGTATGCTCGGCCACGCTCACCGCGCCGTTACCGCAACTGAGCAGCAGGATTCCGATGATCCCCGCCGCCTTCCACTGCGCCCAGGTGGGCGCCGGCACCCCGCGCCAGCGCAGGAAGGCATACATCAGCGTCCCGGCGATCACGAAGCGGATACCGGCGAGCAACAGCGGTGGCCAGTATTCGATACCGATGCGGATGACCAGGTACGTCGAGCCCCAAATCACGTACAGCGCGAAAAAGGCAGCGATCAACGGCAAGGGAAAACGACGAAGGCCAGACATGGGATAGCTCGCAGGCAGGACAGGTGAGTGGCTATTCTAGAAAGGCCAACCGCGGAAAATAAGTTACAAAACCTGTTTATAGCGCCGGTACACTTTTCAAATCACGGAGATCGACGCTATAAACCGTGCTTTCGAAAGTCGGCCATTTTCAGGAGTCGAATCATGGACAAATACGACCGCATGCTCCTCGGCGCCCTGCTGGAAAACGGCCGGGCGTCCTACGCCGACCTCGCGCGCAAGGTCAACCTGTCCGCCCCCGCCGTGGCCGAACGCGTGGCCAAACTGGAAGCCTGCGGGGTGATCACCGGCTACCAGGCGAAAGTCGACATGGCCAAGCTCGGCCTGCCGATCCAGTGCGTGATCGAACTGCGCCTGAACCAGCACGGCAACCAGAAGGCCTACGACGACCTGATCAAAATTCCGCAACTGACCGAATGCCACCGGGTCACCGGCGATCCGTGCGTGATCATGCAGGCGGCGGTAGGTTCGATGCCGGAACTGGAGGCGTTGATCAACCGGATCGCCAAGTTCGGTTTCAGCAAGACGTCGATCGTGCTGTCCAGCGCCATCGAAAAGCGCGTGCCGTTGGGGCACATCGAAGGCAACGGCAAGGCTTGAAGCCCCCCGACACCGGTGGGATCGAGCTCGCTCGCGCCCACAGGGTTGGCCGTTTTTCAGAACCCGCGATGGCGCTTGAGGTGGTCATGAATCTTCGCCGCCGGGACTTTCTGCAAACTCACCAGCAGGTCATGGGACAACTCGCGCAAGCCATGCGTTTGCCGCAACTCTTGCGCCAGGTGTGCGGTCAGATTGGCCGCCATTTCGGCGTCGGCCATCGCCCGGTGGGCCTGGCCGGTGTGGGGCAACTGGGCGAAGGTGGTGAGGGTGCCGAGCTTGTGGTTCGGCGCCGCCGGCATCAGGCGGCGGGCCAGCAGCAGCGAACAGGCGAAGTTCTGCAAACGCGTGCGCTTGATCCGCCCCAGCTCGAAGTCCCAGAACTTCTGGTCGAACGCGGCGTTGTGCGCCAGCAGTGGCGTGGTGCCGACGAACTCGTTGACCTCGTTCATCACCCGCTCGGCCGGCGGCGCGCTGCGCAGCATGGCGTTGCTGATGCCGGTCAGTTGCTCGATGAACGCAGGGACCCGCACGCCCGCGTTCATCAGGCTCTGGTAACGCTCGACGATGCGCCCCTGTTCAAGGATCACCACGGCAATTTCCGTGGCCCGGCAGCTGCTGCTCGGGGAGATCCCGGTGGTTTCAAAGTCGATGACTGCGATGCGTTCCAAACCTGTTTCAACTCCGTATCAATCAATTCTTGAGCAGCAAGGCACCTTCGATCGGCACATAGCGGCTGGCGGCGCGGATCAGCGAATTGGCCGTCAGGCCCGGTACGCCATAGGCCACTGCCTGGACCCCATGCTTGCTGATGATGCGCTCGAGCAACATGTCGAAATCACCGTCGCCGGAGGCCAGCACCACTTCGTCGACGTGATCCGCCGCGTCCATGATGTCGAGGGTGATGCCCACGTCCCAGTCGCCCTTGGCCGAGCCGTCGCTGCGCTGGATGTAGGGTTTGAGCTTCACGGTGAAGCCCAGGTTGCGCAGGATCTGCTGGAACTGCTGCTGTTTGCTGTCACCGCGATCGATCGCGTAGGCGTAGGCTTCGACGATTTCGCCCTGTTTGCTGACATCAGCCCACAACGCGGCGTAGTTGAAGTGGCAACCATAAGCCTGGCGCACGGTGTAATAGAGGTTTTGGACATCGGCGAACACGGCAATTTTTTTCACCGGTTTTCCTCAAGGCTGAATCAGCCACCTGGCGCGAAAAGTGGCCCAGTATGCCAGCCTCGAGGAATGTTCCGCGAATAATCGGCCCGGAGCGCCGCAACGCTCCGGACGAACGGCAGGTCAGATCGACCGATCAGACATAGGAATCGTCGTCGCCACCAAAGAACGACGAGCCGTCATCGCTGTAGTCGGTGTCGGCGTAACCGCCCTGGTCATGGGCGTTGTCGGCCACGCGCTGGTCATCGCCCCAGCCGTTGTCAGCGTGCTGATCGTTGACCTGCGCCGGCTCTTCGCGAATCACTTCGACCACGTCTGGCTGCTGATGATGGCTGAACAGACTGCTGATGCCCTGGGCCAGCATTACGCCACCCGCGACACCGGCGGCGGTTTTCAACGCACCGCCGAGAAAACCGCTGCCCGCTGGCGGTTGCGGCGCATAGTTGGGCGGCGGTGGCGGTGCAGCGAAATTCTGTTGGGGGGCAGGGGCGCCGAACGACGAACGCCCCGGCTCACGCCAGCCCCCGCTGACCGGCGGTGCGCTGGGTGCAGGGGTGTCGCGGGAGGCACCACCGAAAATACTCGACAGGAAACCACCACCGCTCGGGGCTGCGGCGGGTGCCTGCGCCTTGGCCGATTGCAGTTCGGCCTGCAATTGCCGGACTTGCTCGGCGAGCTGCCGGTTCTGCGTGTCGAGGTTTTTGATCGCAGCCTCCTGCACCAGAATGGCCTGGGTCATGAAGTAGCCCGCCGCAGGTTGGCGAGTCAGGTGCTCCTTGATCCGCGCCTCGGCCTGGGCGTCGCGCGGGGCTGCGTCCCTTTCGGCCTGCTGCAGCCGGGAAAACAGTCCATCGATCAGGGTTTGTTCTTCGCTGTTCATGGCGACCTCTCAGATTGCCGGAAATCATTGCCCTTCTCCCGTGAGGATACGGTGCCTGACCTTAATGGAGGCTGAAACAACTTGATTCAATAACCTTTACCGAACGTTTACGTTTGCGCCCTGACGCGCTGCATCGGTTAAAGTGGGCCACTGCTTTCAACCTGCGATACCCACTGATGAATCCGTTCGACGTACTGCGCGACTCCTTGTATTTCTTCAAACGCAATCTGGGCCAGATCGTGCGGCTGTGTCTGCCGCTGGTGATTTTCGAAGCCTTGCTGCAACAGGTGGTCGATCGCTCCACCGAACCGGACAGCTTTCCCGGTATCAGTGTCATCGTCGGCCTGCTGGTGTACCCGCTGTACACCGCCGCGCTGATCCTGTTCCTCGACGCCCGCAGCCGCGGCGAGTCGCCGAGCACCCGTGAGCTGCTGTCGAGGTCCGCCTATCTGTGGCCGCGTTTCGCCCTGCTGACCGCGCTCAACACCTTGCTGATCCTGCTTGGCCTGTCGCTGTATTTCCTGCCGGGCATCTGGCTGATGGTGGCCCTGGCCTTTGGCGAATACCTGCTGGTGCTGCGTGGCCTGGCGCCACTGGCTGCGATGAAGGAAAGCCTGCGCCAGACCCGCGGCCATTTCCTGCGCATCCTGGTGTGCATCCTGTGTGTGATGGGACCGTTGTGGGTGCTCAAGGGCTTGACCCTGCAGGTGTACCCGGAGCCGCAGAACCCGGTGATCTCCCTGCTGATCGACAGCGCCCACAGCTTTTTGCAGCTGTTTACCAGCGTGGTGCTGTTCCGCTTGTTCATGCTGATCAGCGACGCCTCCGAAAAAGCCGACCGGCCGCTCTGAACAGGGAATGGATGTGCAGGCCGTTTTCGCTCGGTTATGCTCGGGCCCTCTCTCTGTAACGCCATAAGCCGAGCCATGACCCGTCTACTGCGCTACACCCTGCTGGGCCTGCTGATTGCGATCGGCCTGACGGCCTTGCTGATTTACAGCCTGACCTGGCGCCCCGAAGCCCGGGAAGTGCTGCCGGTGACTTGCGACGCCAAGGCGCCGACACTGGTGCCGGGCCAGGCGCTGAAAGTCATGACCTGGAACGTCCAATACCTGGCCGGCAAGCGCTACGTGTTCTGGAATGACCTGGCGGCCGGTCCCGACGAAGGCCCGACCGACGCCGACATGGCCTTCAGTCTCGATGAAGTGGCGCGGGTGGTGCGCGATGAACAGCCGGACATCCTGCTGCTGCAGGAACTCGACGACGGTGCCAAGGCCAGCGACTACCAGAATCAATTGAAACTGCTCCAGGAGCGGGTCGCCGACCTGTATCCGTGCAGCACCCATGCCTTCGACTGGAAAGCCGATTTCGTGCCGCTGCCACCGATCTACGGCAGCGTCGGCCGGCAACTGGCGACGCTCAGCCGCTATCAGGTCGAGCATGCCGAGCGCCTGCAATTGCCAGTCGCGCCAGCCAACTTCATCAGCCGTCAGTTCAAACCCAGAAACGCCTTGCTGGTGAGCTACCTGCCACTGAGCGATGGTGGCCAGATCGCCGTGCTCAACACGCACCTGGATCGCGCCTTGCAGCCGGACGACACCCTGCAATCCCAGGTCACCGCCGTGGCCAAAGTACTCGACAGGTTCGAAAGCCGTGGCACCCCGTGGCTGATCGGTGGCGACTTCAACCTGTTGCCCCTGGGCCAGTATCGACGCCTGCCCACCGAACAACGCACGCCCTACTCCGCCGACAGCGCCCTGCATGTGTTATGGGACAAGTACCCGATGATCCCCACCAACAACGAAGCCGGCGGGATCGATCGGGCACGCTGGCTGACCCATTACCCGAATGACCCGGGACTGAGCGGGCCGGACCGCACGGTCGACTACCTGTTCTACAGTCCGCGCATCAAACGGGTCGAGGCGATGGTGCGGCAGGACGATACCTTGCGCATTTCCGATCATTTGCCGGTGATCGGGCGTTTTCTGCTGCCGGCGGCGCCTTAGTCCCACCGAACGAACAGTGGGAGCCGGCCAGGAAGCGCAGGCTCAATGCACCTCCTCCAGATCATCATGCAGCGACCCGAAAATGTTGCGTTTCATCTCGATGAACGAGCGCTCCATGACCATGTCCAGGGTGCGTGGGCGTTCGATCGGCACGTCGAGGATCTGCTTGATCCGCCCCGGCCGCGCGCCCATCACATAGACGCGGTCGCCCAGCAGAATCGCTTCGTCGATGTCGTGGGTCACGAACAGCACGGTCTTCTTGCTGTTGCCCCAGACCCGTAGCAACAGCTGCTGCATCTGCAATCGGGTCTGGCTGTCGAGCGCGCCGAAGGGTTCGTCCATCAGCAGTATCTGCGGGTCGTTGGCCAGTGCCCGGGCAATCGCCACGCGCTGCATCATTCCGCCGGACAGCTGCTTGGCGTAGTGGTCGGCGAAGCCGGCGAGGCCCACCTCATTGACGTAGTAATCGACGATTTCCTTGCGCCGGGCCGCCGCCATGCCGCGACGCTTGAGGCCGAACTCGACGTTCTGTCGCACGGTCAGCCACGGGAACAGCGTGTAACTCTGGAACACCATGCCGCGATCCGCCCCCGGGCCCTGCACTTGCTGGCCACCGACATGGATCTGGCCTTCCGTGGGTTCGTTCAGGCCGGCAGTGAGGTACAACAAACTCGATTTGCCACAGCCCGACGGCCCGACCAGCACGGCGAACTGTTGATCCGGCACCTCGAACGACACCTGGTCCAGCGCGGTGAACACACCGCCGCCGGGCTTCGGGTAACGCAGGCTGACCTTGTCCACCTGCAGGCGCGGCGCGCTGTGCGTCGGGGTGGCCGTCGGCGCGACTAAACGTGGGTTGACGGCGGTTACTGAGCCCATGCGGCAATCCTCAGGCGAAGGAAACGGAACAGTTGATCGGTGATCAGGCCCAACAGGCCGATGATCGCGATGGCGAGGAAAATCACATCCACCTGGAAGCCGCGCATGGCTTTGAGGCTCAGGTAACCCAGGCCGCTGGACGCAGCGACCAGCTCGGCGACCACCAGGTACGTCCAGGCCCACCCCATGGTCACGCGCAAGGTGTCGAGCACACCCGGCAACGACGCCGGTGCGATCACATGCAACACCGCATCGCGGCGGTTCGAACCGAGAGTGTAAGAGGCGTTGATCAGGTCCTTGGAGATGCCCTTGGACACGTCCGCGATCATGACCAGTTGCTGGAAAAACACCCCGAAGATGATCACCGACACCCGCTGCTCCAGGCCGATACCGATCCACAGAATGAACAGCGGCACGAACGAGGTCACCGGCAGGTAGCGGATGAAATTCACCATCGGCTCGAGGAACGCCTGGACGATGCGGAAGCTGCCCATCAGCAACCCCAGCGGCACCGCCACCAGCGATGAGACAATGAAGCCGACCATCACCACTTCGACGCTCGCCCACACATGCTGGCCGAGCGTGCCATCGCGTCCCAGACGCAGGGCGGCCTCGACCACCGCGCCGGGGGTCGGCAGGAACATGCCCGGCACCACACCGCCATAAGACAACCCGGCCCACAGACCGACCAACAACACCCAGGCCAGCCCGCCCGCGCTCCAGATCACCGCCACCGGCAGATGGGTCTTGGGCGTGATGCAGCGGCTCAGCCACGATTTGCGCTTGAACATGCGGACCTCCTACAGCGGGCTGACGAAACGGTTGTCGACCAGATCGTCATTGCTGACGTTGTAGGGCTTGCCCTGCAGTTCGCTGGCGGTTTCATTGGCCAATTTGATCAAGGGGGCGCTGTCGCCCGGTTTGCCCGGCGAGCCAAGGAGTTTCTCGCTCATGGCCTGGTCGTAGAAACGCACGCCTTGCGCGGCCGCCTCCAGCTCCTTCGGATCGGCGAGGTAACCGCCGACACCCTCGGCCATGATCTTGTAGGCTTCCTGCGGATGGTCCTTGGTGAACTGCACCGCCTTGTACAGGCCGGCAACCAGGGCCTTGACGTCCTCCGGTTGTTTCTCGATCACTGTGCAGTTGAGCGCGACCACGTCGACGATCACCCCCGGCGTGCTGCTGCTGTCGATCAGCACCTTGCCCTGCTGCTTGGCGCGCACCATCGACAGGTGCGGCTCCCAGGTCACGGCGGCCGGTACGCGACCGGCGATGAAGGCGGTTGCGGCATCGTCTGCGGTCATGTTCTGCACGGTGATGTCGCTCATGCTCATGCCGTGCTTTTTCAGCAAATACGACAGCCAGAACTGCGAGGTCGAACCTTCATTGACCGCCACGGCCTTGCCTTTGAGCTCTTGCAGACTCTTGACGTCCTTGCCCACCAGCACGCCGTCGCCGCCATGGCTGTCGTCCAGCGCGGCCACGGCCTTGAAGCAGAATTGCGGGCGGTACTTGAGCACTTCATCGATGGTCGACGCCGAGCCGGACAACTTCCCCGACGCCTGGGCCGCCATGTACATCGCGGCCTCTTCGACCACGGGCAATTCGACGGTCAGGCCGTTTTCCTTGAAGTAGCCCAGGTCCCGGGCCAGGTAGAGGGTGCCATAGCCGACCCAGGTGGTGTGGCCGATGGACAGGGTGCCCGCCTGGGCGCTGCAGGCGACCGTGGCGGCGATGGCGGTGACCGCCAGCGGATGCGCAACGCAGGTAAGCAAGGACTTGATCATGAAGCACTCCCAAAGCTGTTGATTTAGTTTTGTCATGGGCAGTACGACCGGCAGCCTTGGGGGTGGGCCATGGCCTGGGGTCTCTGCTGGACTTTGCGGCACACGGCATTCGGCTGACGGGCGAGGTCGATGTTGGACCAAGGCCGGGCTCAGGAAAATGAGGAAATATGTCGGCGGGAGTGATGAAAAAACTGGGTAGCGTGCGCGGTAAAAGGGCGAGGTTGGCGGGGGTGCACGGGGTGGGTGCAAAAGCTGGTTTCTTTACTGAAGGGGGAAATGCAATCGCGAGCAGGTCGAGTTGTCGCACCGTCGCTCCCACAGGGAATCGCACTGAACCTGTGGGAGCGACGGTGCGACAACTCGACCTGCTCGCGATGAGGCCGGTAAAAACACTACAAATTCAGAGCCGGCCGTATTCCTGCGCCGTGCGATCCACCGCTTTCAACGTCTTGCCGACCAACTCGTCAATCTCCTCGCGGCTGGCAATCAACGCCGGTGCCATGATCATCCGGCCCAGCGTCGAACGGATGATCACCCCTTCCTCGAAACCAATCGTGCGGCAGCGCCAGGCGATGTCGTTCTCGTTGGCAAAGCGCTTGCGACTGCTCTTGTCCTCGGCCAGTTGCAACGCCGCAACCATGCCCACGCCCTGGATATCCCCCACCAGCGGGTGATTGCCGAACACCTCGCGCAGGCACTGTTGCAGATAAGGCCCGATGTCGTCCCTGACCCGCGTCACCACGCCTTCATCGCGCAAGGCCTTGAGGTTGGCGATGGCCACCGCCGCTGCGACCGGGTGCCCGGAATACGTCAGGCCGTGAGCGAACACGCCACCCTGCTCCACCAGCACCTCGGCCATTTTCCGGGACAGGATCAGCCCGCCCATGGGGATGTAACCGGAAGTCAGGCCCTTGGCGATGGACAGGGTGTCGGGCTCGAAACCGAAGTGCTCATGGGCGAACCACTCACCTGTTCGGCCAAAGCCGCCGATCACTTCATCGGCGCACAGCAACACGTCGTATTGACGGCAGATGCGCTGGATTTCCGGCCAGTAGCTTTCCGGCGGAAAGATCATCCCGCCCGCCCCCTGGAACGGCTCGGCGATGAACCCGGCGACCTTGTCCGCGCCCAGTTCGAGGATCTTCGCCTCCAGCTGCTGCGCCGCCTGCCGACCAAACTCGGCGGGCGTCAGCTGACCTTCATGGGCGAAGAAATACGGTTCGTCGATGTGTTCGATGTCCGGCAGCATGCCGCCCATCTCGTGCATGAATTTCATGCCGCCGAGCGCCGTCGCTGCCAGGGTCGAGCCGTGGTAACCGTTCCAGCGCCCGATCATGACCTTCTTCTCGGGCTTGCCCAGCACTTGCCAGTAACGCCGCACGGTGCGGATCAGCACCTCGTTGGCTTCGGAGCCCGAGTTGGTGTAGATCGCGTGGCTGTAGTGACCGGGCAACAGGCTGAACAGCAGCTCGGAAAGCTCGATGACCTGCGGGTGGGTGGTGTGGAAAAACATGTTGTAGTACGGCAGTTGCTCCAGCTGGCGGGCCGCGGCAGCCGCCAGGTCCTGGCGACCGTAACCCAGGTTGGTGCACCACAGCCCGGACATGCCGTCGAGGTAACGCCGGCCATCGTTGTCCCACAGGTGCAGGCGTTCGCCACGGACCATCACGCGCGGCCCTTCGTCGTTGAGGGCCTTCTGGTCGACGAAGGCATGGATGTGGTGCGCAGCGTCGGCGGCCTGGTAATCGCGGGTGTCACGTGGGGTGGTCATCGCCAGTTCTCCGTTTTCTTGTCAGCGAAGTTGAAACCAGGTGGTCTTCAACTGGGTGTATTTATCGAATGAGTGCAACGACAGGTCGCGGCCGAATCCGGACTGCTTGCCGCCGCCGAAGGGCACGCTCACGTCCAGCGCATCGACGCTGTTCACCGACACCGTGCCCGCGCGCAATTGCCGGGCCACGCGGTGGGCGCGGTTGAGGTCGTCGGTCCACAGGGACGCGGCCAGTCCGTAGACGCTGTCATTGGCCAGTTGCAAGGCGTGTGCCTCGTCATCGAACGGCGTCACGGCCAGCACCGGGCCGAACACTTCGTCGCGAAACAGCGGCATGTCCGGGGTCACGTCGGTGAAGATCGTCGGTTGAATGAAGTTGTCGGACCCATTGAACCTCGCCTGGCGGCCGCCGCACACCCTGGTCGCGCCCTGGCGTTCGGCCTGCTCGATGAAGTTCATGATGCGTGCGGTCTGACGGCTGTCGACGATGGCGCCAGCACGGCTCGCCGGGTCCAGCGGGTCACCCGGCAACCAACGCTGTGCCTGGGCCTTGAGGCGTTCGACGAACGCGTCATGAATGGAACGCTGGACCAGCAGCCGCGAGTTCGCCGAGCAGACTTCGCCCTGATTGAAGAAGATGCCGAACGCGGCTTTCTCGGCGGCAAGGTCCAGGTCCTGGCAATCGGCGAACACCAGGTTGGCGCTCTTGCCGCCGCATTCCAGCCACACCTGTTTCAGGTTCGATTGCGCGGAATATTGCATGAAATACTTGCCGACTTCGGTGGAGCCGGTGAACACCAGACTGTCCACATCCGGGTGCAACCCCAGGGCTTTGCCGGTCTGCTCGCCCAGACCGGGCAGTACGTTCAACACGCCGGCCGGCAGCCCCGCCTCCAGCGCCAGCTCGGCCAGGCGCAGGGCGGAAAACGGTGATTGCTCGGCGGGCTTGAGGATGACCGAGTTACCGGCGGCCAGGGCCGGCGCGAGTTTCCACGCGGCCATGTCCAGCGGGAAATTCCACGGCACCACGGCGGCGACCACACCCAGCGCTTCGCGGGTAATGGTGGCCAACACGTTCTGTGCGCTGGGAGCGACCTGATCGTAGAGCTTGTCGAGGCTTTCGGCGTACCAGCGAAACACCCCGGCGGCACCCGGCACGTCGATGTCATAGGCGTCCATGACCGGCTTGCCCATGTTCAGCGAATCCAGCAGCGCCAGCTCTTCGCGATGGGCCAGGATCAGATCGGCCAGACGCAGCAGCACCTGCTTGCGCTCGACCGGCGACCGTGAGGCCCAGGTCCCAGCCTCGAAGACCTGCCGCGCATTGCCGACCGCGATGTCCACCTCCTCGGTGCCGCACGCCGCCACGTTGGCCAGAAGCTGGCCGGTCGCAGGATTGATCGCCGCGAACGTTTGACCCGACTGCGCGGTACGCTGTCGACCGTCGATCCAGGCCTGGTCGGGCAACGCCAGTGTCGCGGCTTTTTTTTGCCAATATGCAAGCTCGAACACGCTGAAATGCTCCATGGGCTTTCTTGTGCAGTGGATAGTCGCTCAGCCCCGAGTCCAGCAAAAATAGTAAAAATGTCTTCGCAGACCATGAAAAAACTGGGCAGCCCATCTCCCGGGCGATGCGCGATGTGGTTATTGTTCAGGCACACCCGACACCGGCATCAGAACGGCTGCCGTCGGCGCAAAAATTGCCTGGATGTTGTGCCCATCCACCCGAGGTTCGCCGTGGCTGCCTACAACCTGCGTCAATTGAAGTACTTCATTACCACCGTCGAATGCGGCAGCGTCGCCGAGGCCTCGCGCAAGCTGTACATCGCCCAGCCGGCCATATCCACGGCGATCAAGGGGCTGGAAGACAGCTTTGGTGTGCAGTTGCTGATCCGTCATCACGCCCAGGGGGTATCCCTGACCCCCAGCGGTGCGCGTTTCTACCGCAAGGCCCAGGAACTGCTGCGCATGGCCAAGGAATTCGAACAGAACGCCCTGGCCGACAACGACGTGGTGGCCGGGCAAATCGATATCGGCTGTTTCGAAACCGTTGCGCCGTTGTACCTGCCGCAATTGATTGCCGGTTTCTCGGCGCTGTATCCGGGGGTGAAGATCCGCATCCGCGACGGCGAACAGCAGGAGCTGGTGCAAGGCCTGACCTCGGGCAGCTTCGACCTGGCGATCCTGTATGAACACGACCTCGACGCCACCATCGAAACCGAGCCCCTGATGCCGGCGCAACGCCCCTATGCATTGCTGCCGGCGGACCACCGCTTCGCCCAGCTCAAGCAAGTCTCGCTGCGCGACCTGTGCCTGGAGCCAATGATCCTGCTGGACGTGCAACCGAGCCGGACCTATTTCGTCAGCCTGTTCGAAGAGCTGGGCCTGCAACCGCAGATTGCCTTCAGCTCACCGTCGATCGAGATGGTGCGGGGCATGGTCGGGCAGGGATTCGGCTTCTCGATCCTGGTCACCCGGCCGCATTCGGAATGCACCTATGACGGGCAGAAAGTGGTGTGCGTGGACATCGTCGAAGACGTCACCGGTTCCGGCCTGGTGGCGGCCTGGCTCAAGCGCGGGCAGCTGACCAAACCGGCGCAGTTGTTTGCCGATTACTGCCGCGAGCAGTTGACCGCTAAAAATGTGCCTTGAGGCTCGCTCACACAGGGGCAGGCAACGGGACTATTTGCGGGGCTTGATCCGTGCCGTGGCCTCCGCCACAAGGGGATCATCCGGCCAGTAATGCTTGGGATAGCGCCCCTTCAAATCCTTCTTCACCTCGGCATAGGTACTGCGCCAGAAGTTCGCTAGATCCTGCGTCACCTGCACCGGCCGCCGCGCCGGGGACAGCAGGTGCAACTTCACCGCCTGTCGCCCGCCAGCAATGCGCGGGGTTTCGGCGAGGCCGAACAGCTCTTGCAGGCGCACCGCCAGAATCGGCGGTTGCTCACTGTAATCCAGGCGAATGGACGACCCCGACGGCACGCTCAAATGATGCGGCGCCAGTTCATCCAGGCGTTGCGGCAACGGCCAGGGCAGCAAGTTGCGAACAATGTTCGACAGGTCCAGGTTGGCAAAGTGACTGAGCCGCGACACCTTGCCCAGGTACGGCAGCAACCAATGTTCAAGCCCCTTGAGCAACGCCCCGTCACTGACGTCCGGCCACTCGCTTTCGCCCTTGCCGTCGAGGTCCAGTTGGCGCAGCAACGCGACCCGTGCCTGCCACTGGCGCAACTCCGGCGTCCACGGCAACAGCTCCAGGCCCTTGCGCCGCACCAGATTGACCAGCGCCTGGCTGCGCGCGGTTTCATCCAGCCCGGTCAAGGGCTCACGGCTGAGAATCAGCTCCCCGACCTTGCGTTGACGCTCGGCGCGCAACACGCCTTCGCGCTCGTCCCAGTCCAGTTGATCGACCACCCGCACCTGCTCGGCGAGGACCGAATCGAACAACGCAGGATCGAAATCCGCCGCCAGGTAGATCCGCTCCTCACGCTGGCCCTGACGACTGCCAAGGTCGGCGATCACCAGCCACGTTTGCTTCATCAGGCTGTCGGCTTCGGCGAACAACGCGGCACGCCCGTTGGCCAGGCGATACTCCGCGCCCCCTGCGCGTCGTTGCTGAGCCACGCGGTCGGGGTAGGCCAGCGCCAGCAAGGCCCCCAGCCAGCGTGTGTGGTCCGGATCGCTCACCGGTTCGCACGCCCTGCCCCGCAGATACCCGCGATATTGCCGCGCCAGTTGCCGGGCGCGCTGCACACCGCCCTGGGCGCCACGCGTGGCCCGTTCCTCACCGGACAACAGCGCCAGCCGACTGTGCAGATCGGCCCCCGCACCGCGCAGAATGTCGCGCTCGCCCAACAATGCCGCGACCTCGCAGGCCATGTCGGCCAGGCCGAGCGCCTGCCCGCGCAACAATAAATGCGCGATACGCGGGTGCGCCGGCAGTTCGGCCATCGCCAGCCCGTGACGGGTCAGCGCTTCACCGTCCCGTGCGCCGAGGCGCTCGAGCAGGTCCTGGGCCTGGGCATAAGCGGCCGCTGGCGGCACGTCGAGCCACACCAATTGTTCCGGCGCGACGCCCCAGCGACCGAGTTGCAGCGCCAGGCCGGCCAGGTCCGCGGCAACGATTTCGGCGCTGGCATACGCCGCCAGTTGCTCGTGCTGATCCTGCGACCACAAGCGATAACACACACCGGGCTCCAGCCGCCCGGCCCGGCCCGCACGCTGCGTGGCACTGGCGCGGGAAATGCGTTGCGTGTCCAGACGCGTCATGCCGCTGCCCGGATCGAAACGCGGCACCCGCGCCAACCCGGCGTCGATCACCACGCGCACGCCGTCGATGGTCAGGCTGGTCTCGGCGATGTTGGTCGCCAGCACCACCTTGCGTTTGCCGGCCGGGGCGGGATCGATCGCGGCCCGTTGCGCGGCCAGGTCCAGCTCGCCGTGCAACGGACACAGGAGAACGGATGTGCCCTCGCCCAACGCATCCGCCACCTGTTGATGCACGCGGCGGATTTCCGCTTGCCCCGGCAGGAACACCAGCAGGCTGCCGGTTTCGTCGTTGAGGGCTTCGAGGATGGTTTGCACCACGCGCGGCTCGATGAATTCGCCGGGCTGGAACGGTCGCCCCCAGCGCATCGCCACCGGGTACATGCGCCCTTCGCTGCGCAGGATCGGCGCGTCGTCGAGCAACCCGGCCAGGCGCTCGCCTTCCAGCGTGGCGGACATCAGGAGAATCTTCAGCGGCTGCTCATCACGAAACAGCTCCCGCCCGTTCAGGCTCAGGGCCAGGGCCAGATCGGCGTCGAGACTGCGTTCATGGAACTCGTCAAAGATCAGCAAACCCACGCCGTCCAGCGCCGGATCATCCTGCAAGCGCCGGGTGAGGATGCCTTCGGTGACCACTTCGATGCGCGTGTTGGGACCGACCTTGCTGTCGAGCCGGATACGATAACCGACGGTTTCGCCGACCTTTTCCCCCAGCTCACTGGCCAGCCGTTCCGCCGCCGCCCGCGCGGCCAGGCGCCTTGGCTCGAGCATCAGGATGGTCTGCCCGGCCAGCCAGGCCTCGTCGAGCAGGGCCAGGGGAACGCGGGTGGTCTTACCCGCGCCGGGCGGTGCTTCGAGCACGGCTTCATGGCGTGTCGCCAAGGCTTCACGCAGGGCGGGTAAAACTTCATCAATCGGCAAAGAAATCATGCTGGCTCCCAAACAGAGTCGCGAGTATAACGGCGAACTGCCCGGTGTTCGTCGCGGTCCTAACTCATACCGACGATGCTTCGTTTTTCCAGATGACAGGAGTTTTCCTATGCGTATTCCCTTTCGCCTGATTGGCGGTGTACTGGTGGCGACCCTGCTGACCCAGGTGACGGCGTGCGGTTCGATTTTCTACCCCGACCGCCGTGGCCAGATCGACGGCAAGATCGACCCGGCGATTGCCGTGCTCGACGCCGTCGGCCTGCTGTTCTACATCATCCCCGGCCTGATCGCGTTTGCCGTGGACTTCGCCACCGGGGCGATCTATTACGCGCCCGGCGAGACCGCCCATGTCGCGCCGGAAAAACTCAAGGAAGCCATCGGTGCCGACGGCAAGGTCGATACCCATAAACTGCAGACGATCCTGGAAACCGAGCTGGGCCGCAGCTTCCCGCTGGACGACCCGCGCCTGATCCAGCACAAGGGCAGCCCGCAGCAACTGGCCATGCTTGGCCTGCAACCGGCTGCCTGATCCAGCCCCGAAAGGATAACCGCCCCTATGGTTTCGAGCTCCGAACACGCCCGCCTGCTGCGGCTGGCCACCCGCGCCTCGGTGGCCGTGGCGTGCACCCTGGTGGTCGCCAAAGCCATCGCGTGGTGGTTGAGTGGCTCGGTGAGCATGCTGGCCGGGCTGACCGATTCGGCCCTCGACGGCGTCACTTCGCTGCTCAACCTGCTGGCTGTGCACTACGCGTTGCGCCCTGCCGATGACGATCACCGCTATGGCCATGGCAAGGCCGAGTCACTGGCGGGCATGGCGCAGGCTCTGTTCATTGGCGGCAGTGCGACGCTGATTGCCTTCCAGGCGTTCGAGCGGCTCAAGCACCCTGAGCCGGTGGGCGCGCCGTGGATCAGCATCGGGGTGATCGTGTTCTCGCTGGTGCTGACCCTGGGCCTGCTGATGCTGCAGCATCGGGTGGTCAAGGCCACCGGCTCGAATGCCGTGCGCGCCGATTCGCTGCACTACCGCTCCGACATGCTGCTCAACGGCAGCATTCTGGTCGCGCTGGTGCTGGCCGGGTTCGGCTGGCATCAGGTGGACGCCTGGTTTGGCCTGGGGATCGCCGCGTACATCCTCTGGAGCGCGATCCAGATCGCCCGGGAAAGCTTCACCGTGCTGATGGACCAGGAACTGCCGCCGGACGTCAGCCAGCACATGCTCGAACTGGCGTGCAGCGTCCCGGGGGTGTTGGGCGCGCACGACCTGCGCACACGGGTCTCGGGCAATCAGTGGTTCGTGCAATTGCACCTGGAGTTGCCGGGGGAATTGACCCTGTCAGTCGCCCACGGCATCAGCGATCAAGCCGCCGATGCGATTCACGCCGCTTACCCGCGAGCCGAAGTGCTGGTACACGCCGACCCGCAGGAAGTGGTGAAGGCGGCCCGGGCGGCTCAGTAAGTCACCTGATAACCGCGACTGCCCAGGCAGTCGCCCTGGGCCTGACGGTAGGTTTGCACCACCGCAGGCGCGGGCTGGTAGGTGGCGGTGCGCGGATCGAAACCGCTCTGCTGCACGGCGTACTGGTAGCACTCGTAGCCGTCCTGGTTGACCTGTTCCGGCGACTGGCCGTTGGCCGGATAGGCCACCACGTCGTAGCCGTTGCCGGCCTGAGGCGGCGGTTGCACCGGGGGTTCGACCACCACGTAATCCTGGGTCGTTTCCTGATAGGCGTAGTACGAACCGGCCGCGAGGAACAGCAGCGCGCCGCCGATCCAGACTTCACGGGCGTAATCCGGCAGGTAACGGGTACGGATCCCGCGCGGCGGCTGCACCACCACATAACGCGGGCCGAGCGGACGGTACCAGTAACCGCCTGAGTAGAAGTAATCCTGACCGCGATAGGGCACGCGGTAGTCGCGGTCCGGGAAGCGGTCGATCACGTGGCCTGGCCGGTACTGCGGGCCAGGGCCCCAGCCATTGCCGTGTCCGCTCGGGCGACCTGCCCAGGCATGATCATCGGGACGCGGACCGTTGTTTTGCCAGTGCTGGTTGTAATCGTTGCGCCGAGGCACATCCTGATAGTAGCCACGCTGGGGCTGCTGGGTCTGGCGCACGCTGTCGGGCCGCCCCTGGATCGGCAGATCGTTGGCCGGCAATTGTGGCGGCGGCGGTGGCGGCCGAACGGGGTTGTTGAAATCTCGCGGCGGGTTGTTCTGCCCGCCATTGCGCGGCTGGCCGTTGTTCTCGAACTGACGACTGTTATCGCCCCGGATGATGTCATTGTTCTGCGCACGCGGCTGATTGTTGCCGCCATGCCCCTGATTATTGCCCTGACGGCCGTCGCCGCGCTGCCCGTTTTCCGGACCCCGGTTCTGCGGCTCATCGGCTTGCGATTGCGCAGTGACACCGACCCCCACACCAACAATCAGCAAACCAACTCCGGCCAAACGCCAGATGCGCGACTTCATGCTTATCCTCACTGCGGGTTAGGGCTTGTACGTAAGACTGGGAAAGCACAGGCCGGTTCTGCAACAGGTTATCAGTCACGAAACATATTTATTGAGGGCGCCGGCAAGAAATCCCGGGCAAAAGAAAAGGGAGACCCGTCGGCCTCCCTTTGAGAACTTCGTCCGTGCTCGACGCTTTTGACGTCGGCTCACCTCACGCCGTCTTCTGGACAGTGTGCAGCTCGGGGGCCGGACACATCCCCTGTGGGGGTGGCGGCCGCGACTGGCCTGATTGGGCGAGTCGCCGTGGACTGTTTGTCCGAGCAGTGATTCTGGTGATAAGGATAGGCCCGCGACGCCGACAAAGGATTGCGAAGATTGCTCAAATAAACATGACTTGCGCAATTTTTAACCCTGGATAGATAATCTGCCGCAATTGATACGACAAAGGCCTGATTGATGAGCAAACTCGACCGATACGACCTGAGCATTTTGGCGGAATTGCAGCGCGACGCGCGCATTTCCAACCAGGAGCTGGCCGAACGCATCGGCCTGTCGCCGTCGCCGTGCTCGCGGCGGGTCAAGCAACTGGAGGACGACGGCTACATCTCCCGCCAGGTGGCGCTGCTGGACCGCAAAATGCTCGGCCTGAGCCTGACGGCCTATGTGCTGATCGGCATGGACCGGCATACGCCGGAGCGTTTCGAAAACTTCGAAGCGGCGATCCGCACCTTGCCGCAGGTGCTGGAATGCAGCCTGGTGACCGGGATGGACGCCGACTACCAGCTCAAGGTGGTGGTGCCGGACATGGACCACTATCAGAAATTGCTGCTGGGTCACCTCACCCGCATTGAAGGCGTGACGAGCGTGCGCTCGAGCTTCGTGTTGAACCAGGTGCTCAACAGCACCGAGCTGCCGTTGACTCACCTGCGTAGCTGACAACGCCATCGCCCACAGAGACGGCGGCGCCCCTGTGGGAGCGCGCCTGTTCGTGTTGAAGGCCGCACAGGCGACGAATAGCTGCGACACGCTGCCGCAGGTCAATGCTGCGCCAATCCAGCATGGCGTATACTCGCCCCGCCTTTTTAGCCGCAACCGCGCTGGAGATGTTTGATGGATCCTGCACTGTTTGAAGAGTGGATGATGACCGGACTGGTCAGCATCCTGATCATTTTCATGGGTTTCATCGTCTGGGATCTGGCGAAAAAATCCAAGGCCGGGCGCTTTGGCTCGTTCATCCTGTTCTTCGTGCTGGGCCTGGGCGTGGCTGCGTTCGTGATCAAAAGCGTGGTCATCGGCCTGATCGAAACCGGTACGTTATAAACGCGCCGGCACTTCCTTCCACTGTCCCTGATCGAGCCCCTCGATCGACCAGTCGCCGATCCTGACCCGCACCAGCCGCAGCGTGGGCAAGCCCACCGCCGCCGTCATGCGTCGCACCTGGCGGTTACGCCCCTCGCGAATCACCAGTTCCAGCCAACTGGTCGGCACACTTTTGCGAAAGCGCACCGGCGGGTTGCGCGGCCACAGTTGCGGTTCCTCCAGCTGCCGCGCCTGCGCGGGCAAGGTCATGCCGTCGTTCAATTCGACACCCTCACGCAACTGCTGCAACTGCTCGGCGCTCGGCTCGCCTTCCACCTGCACCCAATACGTCTTGGACAGTTTGTGTTTCGGGTCGGCAATCCGCGCCTGTAACTGACCGTCATTGGTCAACAACAGCAAGCCCTCGCTGTCGCGGTCCAGCCGCCCTGCCGGATAGATCCCGGGGATCGCAATGAAATCCTTGAGCGTCGCCCGCCCTTCGCCGTCGCTGAATTGCGTCAGCACATCGAAAGGTTTGTTGAACAGGATCAGCTTCGGTTCGGCCGGGGGGGCCTTGGCGACCCGACGCGGGGCGGATGACGGGGTGTTCGCGCCAGGGCGGCGGGACACGGGGCGTTGAGGACGGGACATAAGCACAGGTACATCTGACGGTCAGGGCTGCCCATGCTAGTGCCCCGACCGACAAATGGCCATGGCCGTCAGCGGAACGGCGGCTCGTCGAAACTGCGCAATTTGCGTGAATGCAGCGAGTTGAGCTCGGTGCGCAGCAGGTCCACCGCCTCGATACCGATCTTCAAGTGCTGGCTGACCGCGCGCTGATAGAACGCGTTGGCCGAACCCGGCAGCTTGATTTCGCTGTGCAGCGGCTTGTCCGAGACACACAGCAACGTGCCATACGGCACCCGCAGGCGATAGCCCTGGGCGGCGATGGTGCCGCTTTCCATGTCCACCGCCACGGCACGGGACAGGTTGATCAACGGTCGCTCCTGGGCCCAGCGCAATTCCCAGTTGCGGTCGTCGTAAGTCAGCACGGTCCCGGTGCGCAGGCGCTTTTTCAGTTCGTCGCCCTTCTCGCCGGTGACGTTGGCGGCCGCCTGCTGCAAGGCCATCTGCACTTCGGCCAGGGCCGGGATCGGAATATTCGGCGGCACCACCCGGTCAAGAATCCCGTCGCGCCGCATGTAGGCGTGGGCCAGTACGTAGTCGCCGATGGTCTGCGACTGCCGCAGGCCGCCGCAGTGCCCGATCATCAGCCAGCAATGCGGGCGCAGCACCGCAAGATGGTCGGTGATGTTCTTGGCGTTGGACGGGCCGACACCGATGTTCACCAGGGTCACGCCATGACCGTCGGCGGCGATCAGGTGATAGGCCGGCATCTGGTAACGGTGCCAGACCACGCCCGCGGCAATCGCCGAGGCTTCGCCATGGTCCATGCTCTTTTCGATGATCACGTTGCCCGGCAGCACCATGCGCACGAAACGTGGATCGCTGCGCAACTGCTCCAGGCCATGCACGATGAACTGGTCGACATACCGGTGGTAGTTGGTCAGCAGAATCCACGGCTGCACATGGCGCCAGTCGCTGCCGGTGTAGTGCACCAGGCGGCGCAGGGAGAAATCCACCCGCGCGGCATCGAACAGCGCCAGCGGCAGTGGATCGGTGTTTTCCCAATCGTACAGGCCGTCGGCTATGCCGTCGGTGGCGGCGGACAGATCGGTGCTGGGGAAAACCCGCGCCAGCACCGCGGCGGTCACGCCGGAACCGGCCAGCTCATCGCCCTGCTCGACCACGTACGGATAAGGAATGTTCTGCTGGCTGATGCCGACTTCCACCGTCACGGTGAAGTCGTGCATCAAGGGCACCAGTTGCTCCAGCAGGTATTTGCGGAAAGCCGCCGGGTGGGTGACGGTGACGCTGTAGGTGCCCGGCAACTGGACCTTGGCATAGGCCCGCGTGGTTTGCGGGACTTCGCCCTGACAGTGGTAGGTCAGACGCAGCTCAGGATAACGAAACATCGCACGCTGTTCGGCGTCCGGCTCAATACGGTCCTTGAGGTAACGCATGAGCGCCTGGTTCAGCGCGGTGGTTGCACGATTGTGCAAGTACGCAAGCCGATCCACGGCTTGCTCGGCGGTTTGGACGACAATAAAAGCTTCGGTCACGATCAGCATCCTGTGTTCTGACTTGCAGAGCTTCATCTTGCCTGCATCGTCGCCCCACGGGAACAGTGGCGTGTCGCCCAAAGACCAAGTCCTACCCGCTCCACCACGCTTTGATCCGCGTTGTTTACAGAGGTGGCGTCGAGCGGGCGACGATGGCTTCAACCTCCAGCCCTCGCGGCAACGCCCCATACACCCGGCCCGTCGCCCCCAGGCGGCTGGCGATAAAGGCATCGCTGACCGGCGAATTCCCCGCCTCCAGCAACAGCTTGGCCTGCAACCCCAGGGCAATGTCTTCGGTCAACTGCCGCGCCCGGTATTGAATGTCGCCGGTATCCCTGAAGGCGGCGTGCAACTGGTCGATGTGCGCCGCCAGACGTTTATCGCCGTGCCCGTCACCCAACTCGCTGAACAGCACGTCAAGCACGCCGGGCTCCTTCGACAGCGCCCGCAGCACATCCAGGCATTGCACGTTGCCTGAGCCTTCCCAGGTCGAATTGACCGGCGCCTCGCGGTAAAGGCGCGGCAGGATGCTGTCTTCGACATAGCCGGCGCCGCCCATGCATTCGGCGGCTTCGTTGATCATGGCGGGCGCGCGCTTGCAGATCCAGTATTTGCCCACCGCCGTCACCAGGCGGGCGAATTTCGCTTCATGCGAGTCACCCGGATGATCCAGCGCCTTGCCCATGCGCAGGCTCAGCGCCAGGGCCGCCTCGCTTTCCAGCGCCAGATCGGCGAGCACGTTCTGCATCAACGGCTGCTCGCTCAGGCGCTTGCCGCCGACACGGCGATGGGCGCAGTGATGGCTGGCCTGGGTCAACGCCTGGCGCATCAGCGCGCTGGACCCGACCATGCAATCGAAACGGGTCATGGCGACCATCTCGATGATGGTTGGCACGCCCCGCCCTTCTTCGCCGATCATCCACGCCAGCGCACCGCGAAACTCGACCTCGCTGGAGGCGTTGGAGCAGTTGCCGAGCTTGTTTTTCAAACGCTGGATGTAGAACTGATTACGTGTGTCATCCGGGCGGTGGCGTGGCAGCAGGAAACAGGTCAAGCCCTTGTCGGTCTGCGCCAGGGTCAGGAAGGCATCGCACATCGGCGCCGAGCAGAACCACTTGTGGCCCACCAGTTCGTAGGCCTGGCCCGGACCGCTGGGGCCCACCGGATAGGCTTTGGTGGTATTGGCACGGACATCGGTGCCGCCCTGCTTTTCGGTCATGGCCATGCCAAGGGTGACACCCGCCTTGCGGGCCATGCCGACATTGCGCGGATCGTATTCGGTGGCGAGGATTTTCGGCAGCCACTGTTCGGCCAGGTCGGGCTGCAGGCGCATCGCCGGCACACTGGCGAAGGTCATGGTCAGCGGACAGCCGCTGCCGGCTTCGGCCTGGCTGTGCAGATAGGTCATGGCGGCGCGGGCGACATGGGCGCCGGACTGCGGATGCGTCCACGGCAAGGAGGTCAGGCCGTGCTCGACCGCCGTGCGCATCAATTCGTGGTAAGCCGGATGGAATTCCACCAGGTCGATGCGATGACCGTAGCGGTCATGGCTGGCGAACACCGGCTTGTTCTGATTGGCCAGAAAGCCCGCTGCCATCAGCGGCCCGCCGGCCAGTGCACCGTAGGCGTCGATGCGCGCCTCGGCCCACCCCGCCCCGAAACGCCGTGACCACTCCTGCAAAGGCAGGTCGATGCGGTACAGGTTGGTGCCGTCCAGCGAGGGGGGCTGGTTGGTGACTTCGTGGGTTTCGGCGAACTGATGCAGGTTCATGACGGGGCTCCTTGGGTCAGCCAGGGGTCCAGTTAAGCACTGCCCCGAAGCCGAACAAAGTGGCATATCCGCCTAACTGTCGGCGCTTTCGCCCTGTTGTGGACAGAGCACCCGCCGATACAGGGCCGCCTGCAAGTCTTCGAACTTCACCGGTTTGCTCAGGTAGTCGATCAAGTCTGCGGTCACGCAACGCTCCCGGTCGACGTTCAGCACAATCATGAACACCGGCACGTGCTCACAGCCCGGCAAGGCGCGAATCTGGCAACACAGCGATACGCCATTCATCTGCGGCAGCTCGCTATCGAGCAAGACCGCGTCGAACGTTTCACGGCGCAGGAAATCCAGCGCGGCGACGCCGTCGTCGGCCGTGCGCACGCGAAACCCGAGCTTGAGCAACATTCCGCGCATCAGCAATTGATGGATGTCGTTGTTATCCACCAGCAGCACGGTGCAGTCCTGAGGCAGGCGCAGGTGTGGGAGATCGCGCATCATCGGCGTTGCGACAGGCTCGGCCAGCGGCACCTCGAATTCGACATCGAGCTGGAAGCGGCTGCCGCGCCCGGGCTCGGAGCGATGGGTCAGTTGCCCGCCGAGCAAGTCGACCAGTTGCCGGCAGATCGCCAGGCCCACACCCAGCCCGCCGTGCTCGCGGGTCATCGAGCCGTCGAGCTGGAAGAAACGCTGGTAGAGCGTCGCCTCGCCCAGATCGGTGAAGCCGATGCCGGTATCGATGACCGCGAAGGACAACGCCAGCCGCCCCGATGCCACGGGTTTGCCCGTCACCCTCAGCGCCACGCCGCCCACCCGGGTGAACTTGATCGCGTTGTCCAGAAGGCATTCCAGGCATTGCGCCAACTTGCTGCTGTCGCCGTGTACCCGGTCCGGCAGGCCTGGCGCGACATCGACCTTGAAGTCCAGCGACTTGCCCGAGGCATTGCCATCGAATTGCATGCGCAGGGCATCGATCACGCTGCGCAGGCTGAACGTCGACGCATTGGCCTTGAGCTTGCCGGCCTGCAACTCGGTGAGGGTCAGGATGCCGTTGACCATGCGCATCATGTCCCGCGCGGAACCGGCGGCGGTTTGCTGGTACTGTTCGAGCTCGGGGTCCATCTCGACGGTTTGCATCAACTCCAGCGAACCGATCACGCCGTTCATGGGCGTACGCAACTCGTGGGTCAGCGTGGCGAGGAATTCGTCCTTGAGCTTGTTGCCGTGTTCCAGTTGCTGGTTGAGCACTTCGAGCTTTTGACCGGCGTCGAGCAAGGTTTGCGCCTGTTGCTCGCGCATGGCGTTGATGCGGTCGGCCAACGCCAGCGACAGCAGCGCCACCTCGATGGCCGAGCCGATCTGGCTGGAATACATGGTCAGGAACACGTTCGGCAGGTAACCCAGCACCATCAGCGTGTTGACGATGCCGCCGAGCAGAAACGCCGACCAGGCAATGATGAAGTAGCGCGCCACCCGCAGGCCGCGCCACCAGGAAAACAGCCCGGCGGCGAAAATCACCACGGTGAACGTCAGCGCCAGTGCCGTGGCCAGGCGCAGGGCCAGGGCGTAACTGGTCATCAAGGACAACCCGATCACCAGGGCACCGAACGCGATCAGCGCCAGCAACAGGCGATCGAGCCAGCGACTGAGCGTGGCGGTTTGCAGGAAGCTGCGGGCGAACTGGCTGCCGAACAACCCGGCGCAGCCTATGAAGAACGGTGTGGCGGCGTTGGCCCACCAGGGGTTGTTCGGCCAGAAATACTGGACCGCCGCGCCATTCACCGACAATTGATACAGGCCGAACGAGGCGATGTAGACAATGTAATAGAGGTAGCTGGTGTCGCGCACACTCAGGTAGATGAACAGGTTGTAGACCAGCATCCCCAGCAACACACCGTAAATCAGACCCAGCACGTAGAGCCGGACCGGTTGTTCCTCCAGAAACGCCGTGCTCGACCACAACGTGACCGGCGCCTGGATCGAGCCTTCGCTCTGCAGGCGCAAGTACACGGTTTGCGCCTGACCCGGGGTGAAGCTCAGGTCGAACAGGTAGTTGTTCTGGCGAATTTCGCGACTGTCGAACGGCAAGGCGTCGCCGGTCTGACGGATCAGGTGATAGGTACCCGCCGCATCGGGCAGGTACAGGTCAAGCCGGTCGAGAGGCGGATAGGCCAGTTCCAGCAACCAGGTGCGCTGGGCGGCAGGATTGATCGGGCGGTAATGCAGGTCGATTTTCAGCCAGAACGCCGAGCGCGAGTAACCGGCATTGAGGGTGGCCTTGTCGTGGGGCTTGAAGTGCCCGCTCGCGGCTTGCGCCAGCACCTCGTCGATGGTCGCCTGGCCATCGGCGTCTTCGAACACTTGCAGGGTTCGGCCCAGGGGCAGGCTTTGAGTGAACTCATCGAATTCAACTGCGCTGGCCATAAGGGGCAAGCAAAACAGCAACATCAGCAAATAGCGCATTGAAGCCCCAGCGTGGCCTGTCCGGTTAATCTCAAAAAGCCCCTCATTCCCTTTGAGTAGACGTAAAACCGGCATTACCTGTTATTGGTTTGGATCCACTCTAGCATAGCCGTTGATGGCCATTGAACACCATTGAAACATTTCCCGAAAAGGCTCTAGTACGGGCGTTCCAGCGACGCACAAAGGAGCAGAATTGTTTAAATGGTCAGGTTACAACAGTGCATCGGCCGTCAGGCGCATTCCTGTAGGCCGCCGCGAGGTCACTCCCATGACTCGCTGGGCGACTGGTGGTAAGCTCGCGCACCATGAATATCTACAGCTCTCGCCCTGTTGTCCTCTGTCTCTCCGGCCACGATCCCAGTGGTGGCGCCGGCTTGCAGGCAGATATCGAAGCCCTGCTCGCCCAGGGTTGCCATGCGGCTCCGGCCGTCACCGCCCTGACCGTGCAAGACACGGTCAACGTCACCGACTTCCGCGTTCTCGACCGCGAGTGGGTACTGGCCCAGGCCAATGCCGTGCTCAACGACTCCGACGTCGCGGCGGTCAAGCTGGGCATGCTCGGCTCACTGGAGATGGTCGACACCGTTGTCGAACTGCTCCAGGCGCAGGCGCATTTGCCGGTGGTCTGCGACCCCGTGCTGCGCGCGGGCGGCGGCGGACGACTGGGCAAGGGTGAAGTCGGTTACGCCATGCGCGAACGCCTGCTGCCCCTGTCGATCATCGCCACGCCCAACCTCCCGGAAGCGCGGATCCTCGCCGAACTGCCCGAAGGCACGGCGGACGAATGCGCTGAAAAACTCCTGCCGTTCGTCAAACACCTGCTGATCACCGGCGGTCATGGCGAAGAAAGCGAAATCCACAATCGCCTGTACAGCCGCGACGGTCATCGCGAAACCTTCATCTGCCAGCGCCTGCCCGGCAGTTATCACGGTTCCGGCTGTACCCTGGCCAGCGCCCTCGCCGGTCGTCTGGCCCAGGGCGAAAATCTCGCCAGCGCCGTACAGACTGCACTTAACTACACGTGGCGTACCCTGCGCGATGCCGAACAGCTGGGCAAAGGCCAGTTCGTTCCGCGTCGTCTTCCGCTGGATTTCTGTTCGTAACGCCATGGGGCTTGTCCGATGAAACTACGCGGCCTTTACGCCATTACCGACAGCCAGTTACTGGCCGGTAAATTCCTGTCGTACGTGGAGGCGGCGCTCGAAGGCGGCGTCACCCTGTTGCAATACCGCGACAAGAGCGATGACGGAGCCCGCCGCCTGCGTGAAGCGCAGGCCTTGCGCGACCTGTGCGAACGCTACAAGACCCATTTGATCATCAACGACGATGCCGAACTGGCCGCGCGCCTGAACGTCGGCGTGCACCTGGGCCAGACCGATGGCCCGCTGTCGCCGACCCGCGCCCTGCTCGGATCCCGGGCCATCATCGGCTCGACGTGCCACGCACAACTCGAGCTCGCCGAACAGGCAGCCAGGGAAGGCGCCAGTTACGTCGCCTTCGGGCGCTTCTTCAATTCCAGCACCAAACCCGGGGCACCGAGCTGCAGCCTCGAATTGTTGGACCAAGCCCGCCGCCAACTGCACCTGCCGATCTGTGCGATCGGCGGTATCACCCTGGACAACGCCGCGCCGCTGGTGGCCCACGGGGTCGATCTGCTGGCGGTGGTCCACGGCCTGTTTGGCGCCCAGAGCACGACTGAAGTCACCCGTCGCGCCCGCGCCTTCAACGAATTACTGAAAGTCTGATATTGAGAGCCCGACCATGTCTCGTTCCGAAACACTGTTTGCCAATGCCCAGAAACACATTCCCGGTGGCGTGAACTCGCCTGTCCGCGCCTTCAAGAGCGTGGGCGGCACACCGCTGTTCTTCAAGCACGCCCAGGGTGCCTACGTCACCGACGAAGACGACAAGCGCTATGTCGACTACGTCGGTTCCTGGGGCCCGATGATTCTCGGCCACAGCCACCCGGACGTTCTGGACGCGGTGCGCAGGCAGCTGGAACACGGCCTGTCCTACGGCGCCCCGACCGAGATGGAAACCCAGATGGCCGATCTGGTGTGTTCGATCGTGCCGTCGATGGAAATGGTGCGCATGGTCAGCTCCGGCACCGAAGCCACCATGAGCGCGATTCGTCTGGCTCGTGGTTTCACCGGTCGCGACAGCATCATCAAGTTTGAAGGCTGCTACCACGGTCACTCCGACAGCCTGCTGGTCAAGGCCGGCTCCGGCGCACTGACCCAAGGCGTGCCCAGCTCGGCAGGCGTGCCGGCGGCGTTCGCCCGGCACACCCTGACCCTGCCGTTCAACGACATCGACGCCGTCGAGGCGATGCTCGCCGAAGTCGGCCAGGAAGTGGCGTGCATCATTGTCGAGCCGGTGGCCGGCAACATGAACTGCGTGCCGCCGGCGCCCGGCTTCCTCGAAGGCCTGCGCAGCCTGTGCGACAAGCACGGCGTGGTGTTGATCTTCGACGAAGTGATGACCGGTTTCCGTGTCGCCCTCGGCGGTGCGCAGGCGCATTATGGCGTCACCCCGGACCTGAGCACCTTCGGCAAGATCATCGGTGGCGGCATGCCGGTCGGCTGCTTCGGCGGCAAACGCGAAATCATGTCGCACATCGCGCCACTGGGCCCCGTCTACCAGGCGGGCACCCTGTCAGGTAATCCGCTGGCGATGGCCGCCGGCCTGACCACCCTGCGCCTGATCAGCCGCCCCGGCTTCCATGACGAACTGAGCGACTACACCAGCCGCCTGCTCGATGGCCTGCAACAAAGGGCCGATGCCGCCGGCATTCCGTTCGTGACCACCCAGGCGGGCGGCATGTTCGGCCTGTACTTCAGCGGTGCCGACGACATTGTGACATTCGATGACGTGATGGCCAGCGACGCGAACCTGTTCAAGCGCTTCTTCCACCTGATGCTCGAAGGGGGCGTGTACCTGGCGCCAAGCGCGTTCGAAGCCGGTTTTACCTCGATCGCCCATGGCGAAGCCGAGCTGAAGCTCACGCTGGATGCCGCCGAGCGTGCATTCGCCGCCTTGAAATAAACGCAGTGCCGCTGACGTTGGCGATTGCCAGCGTCAGCTTCTACCTACATACACGCGTATTTTCCTACCGATCTGCCGATAATCCCCCGCAAACCGGGAGATATATTCCCCGCGCAGCAGAAAAACGAGTAAAGACTTTGTAAGGTTGGCCCTGCTTATTTCATAATGCGCGCTTATTGGATCCCCTCGACGGGTCCGCGTGCCCTTCAGAGGTAAGTCGATTCCCATGAACCGCACCGGCCGCATCCTTGCACTGGGCTGCCTGTTGCTCCTTCAACCCCTGCTCGCGCTCGCACAAGCAGGCGGTAACTCGTTGTTGATCCCAGCGATGGGTCGCTGCACCCTCAATACCCAGCCGCAAGACCTGGAACAGGCGCTTGCTGCCTGCCAGAAAGCCTCGGATGACGGTGATGCCCAGGCGCAATACGAGCTGGGCGAGTTCTATTACGCCGGTACAAACACCTCGCGCGATCTCAACAAAGCCCTGAGCTATTTCGAAAAGGCCTCGCTGCAAGGCCACGCCCAGGCGCAGTTCAAACTCGGCACCATGTTCTTCCACGGCGAAGGCGTACCGGCCAATAACGTTCAGGCGTATATCGTGCTGAAAATGGCAGCGGTCAATGGCGCCGAAGATGCGCTGGACACCGCCGATGAGGTCGCCGAGAAAATGCCTCGGGAAGAACTTGAAGTCGCCACCCAGGTGCTGGGGCAGATCTTCCGCAAATACCTGATGGAATTGCAGAGCGCCGATGGGCGTACGCCTTTCGCCCCGTTGCCTTGATTCTGTAAAGACCTTTCTCGCCCTATCGTGAGCAAGCTCACTCCCACAATGAGTTGCACGGTGCGGGAGCGAGCCTGCTCGCGATGAGGGCGACTCGGTGTCAGCCTTACTTCTCAGGCATCGGCATCGGAAACGGCATCACATTGCCGACGCCGCCGCGGGCTTCGCTGATTTTCGGTGTGCCAAGGCGTTCGACTTCGTCGATGCGCACAATCGAATGCATCGGCACGAAACTGCGCACCACACCTTCGAACTGCGCCTTGAGCTTCTCTTCGCTCGGGTCGACGACCACTTGCGTGCGCTCGCCAAAGACGAACTCTTCCACTTCCAGAAAGCCCCACAGATCACTTTGATAGATCTGCTTGGCGTACATTTCGAACACCTGGCCCTGGTTGAGGAAAATCACCTTGTAGATTGGAGCTTCACGTTTGGTCATGGCAGGCGAGCAACACATCGGGGGATAAAAATGAGGGCGCGAACTATAGCATAGCCACCGGACGCACAGCGGTAGGAACCTGGGGACATGTTCCCTATAATGCGCGGTTCTTTGAATCACGTGATGACTGTATCCATGGCCAAGAAGCTTTACATCGAAACCCACGGTTGCCAGATGAACGAGTACGACAGCTCGCGCATGGTCGATCTGCTGGGTGAACACCAGGCCCTGGAAGTCACCGCTCGCGCCGAAGACGCCGACGTGATCCTGCTCAATACCTGTTCCATTCGCGAACGCGCCCAGGACCGGGTGTACTCGCAGCTGGGTCGCTGGCGCGAACTGAAACTGGCCAATCCCGACATGGTGATTGCGGTCGGCGGTTGCGTGGCCAGCCAGGAAGGCGCGGCGATCCGCGACCGCGCCCCCTACGTCGACGTGGTCTTCGGCCCCCAGACACTGCACCGCCTGCCTGAGATGATCGACGCCGCGCGCATCAGCAAACTGCCGCAGGTCGACGTGTCGTTCCCGGAAATCGAAAAATTCGACCACTTGCCCGAACCGCGCATCGACGGCCCGAGTGCCTATGTGTCGGTCATGGAAGGTTGCAGCAAGTACTGCACATTCTGCGTGGTGCCCTACACCCGCGGCGAAGAAGTCAGCCGGCCGTTCGATGACGTGATTGCCGAGATCATCCACCTGGCCGAGAACGGCGTGCGCGAAGTGACCCTGCTTGGGCAGAACGTCAACGGCTATCGCGGCACCACCCACGACGGGCGCGTGGCGGACCTGGCCGAACTGATCCGCGTGGTCGCGGCCGTCGACGGCATCGACCGGATTCGCTACACCACGTCCCATCCGCTGGAGTTTTCCGACAGCCTGATCCAGGCCCACGCCGACGTGCCGGAGCTGGTCAAGCACCTGCACTTGCCGGTGCAATCGGGCTCCGACCGCATCCTCGCGGCGATGAAGCGCAACCACACGGCGCTGGAATACAAGTCCAAGTTGCGCAAACTGCGCGCCGCCGTGCCGGGGATCTGCATCAGCTCGGACTTCATCGTCGGTTTCCCCGGCGAGACCGAGAAAGACTTCGAACAGACGATGAAGCTGATCGAAGACGTCGGTTTCGACTTTTCCTACTCGTTCGTCTACAGCCAGCGTCCGGGCACGCCTGCCGCGGATCTGGCCGACGAGACACCGGAAGCCCTGAAAAAAGAGCGCCTCAATGCCCTGCAACATCGCCTGAACCAGCAGGGTTTCGAGATCAGCCGACAAATGGTCGGTTCGATCCAGCGCATCCTGGTCACCGATTACTCGAAAAAAGACCCCGGCGAGCTGCAGGGCCGAACCGAGAATAACCGGATCGTCAACTTCCGCTGCGACAATCCAACCCTGATCGGACAGTTCGCCGATGTGCACATTGATTCCGCGCAGCCGCACTCGTTGCGGGGCTCGCTGATCCAACAACACTGAAAACCCGATGTGCGAGCGAGCCGGCTCGCGATGACGGTCTGACATTCGACACATCAGTCGCCTGCCAAGCCCCCTTCGCGAGCAGGCTCGCTCCCACAGGGGGCAGGGTGTTTGATCCAGGACCATTTAAGAGCTTTCGCACCCGCGCCGCTGGCGTTATCCTTGATTTCATCTTAATTGCCCCAGGGCGGCTAAATACGACCTTGAACGCACCCATAGAACCACATCGTTTTATTCTCGAGCCCTTTGAGGCCCGCCGCTTCGCCAATCTGTGCGGGCAATTCGACGAGCACCTGCGCTTGATCGAACAGCGCCTGACCATCGAGATCCGCAACCGCGGCAATCAGTTCGAGCTGATCGGCGATCCCAAGCACACCACCTCCGCGGAAAACCTCCTGCGCCGCCTGTACCGTGAAACCAAGGGTACCGAGCTGTCGCCGGACATGGTTCACCTGTTCCTGCAGGAATCGGCCGTCGAAGAGCTGGACAACGTCTCCCCCGCCGAACCCTCCGTGGCCCTGCGCACCAAAAAGGGCATGATTCGCCCACGCGGCTTGAATCAGTTGCGCTACGTGAAGGAAATTCTCGGTAACGACATCAACTTCGGCATCGGCCCGGCCGGTACCGGCAAGACCTACCTGGCCGTTGCCTGCGCGGTCGACGCATTGGAACGCGAGCAGATCCGCCGCATCCTGCTGGTTCGACCGGCCGTTGAAGCCGGCGAGAAACTGGGCTTCCTGCCCGGCGACCTGTCACAGAAGATCGACCCCTACCTGCGCCCGCTCTACGACGCTCTCTATGAAATGCTCGGCTTCGAATACGTCGCCAAGCTGATCGAGCGCCAGGTGATCGAAGTCGCGCCCCTGGCCTACATGCGCGGTCGAACGCTGAACAACAGCTTCATCATCCTCGATGAAAGCCAGAACACCACCGTCGAGCAGATGAAGATGTTCCTGACCCGGATCGGCTTCGGCTCCACGGCGGTGATCACCGGCGACATCACCCAGGTCGATTTGCCCAGAGGCACCAAGTCCGGGCTGCATCACGTGATCGAAGTTCTGAAAGACGTACCGGGCATCAGCTTCACGCACTTCCAGCCCAAGGACGTCGTGCGCCATCCGCTGGTGCAGCGCATTGTCGAGGCCTACGAGCGTTTCGAAACCCGTGTGGCCGAAGATGCAGCCGCCAAGGATAGCCGCCGCGATGCTTGAGCTTGACCTGCAAGTCGCGACCCAGGCGCCCATCCCGAGTGAAGACGATTTCCGCCAATGGTGTGAGCTGGCCCTGCGCCAGCGCAGCGCCGACTCGGAGATCACCCTTCGCCTGGTCGATGAGGCCGAGGCCCGTGAGCTCAACCGCACCTGGCGGCAAAAGGACTACGCCACCAACGTCCTGTCGTTTCCGGCCGATGTACCCGACGAGTTTCTTGATATCCCGCTGCTGGGCGATCTGGTGATCTGCGTGGCGGTGGTCGAGCGCGAAGCTGCCGAACAGGGCAAGGAACCCAAGGCGCATTGGGCCCATCTGGTCATCCATGGCTGCTTGCATCTGCTGGGTTACGACCATATAGATGACGACGAAGCCGAAGAAATGGAAGCGTTGGAACGCACCTTGCTAGCCCAGTTGGGCTATCGCGATCCGTACGCGGACGACGAAATTGAACCATCCACTATCGTGACAACAAAGGATTCAGAGTAATCGCTATGAGCGAAGATCGATCGAGCAACGGGCAGAAGTCATGGCTGGGTAAGCTCACCCAGGCTTTTGCCCACGAGCCGAAGAACCGCCAGGAGCTGCTGGAGCTGCTGCGCGATGCGCATCAAAACAAGTTGCTGGACAGCGAAGCGCTGGCCATCGTCGAAGGCGCCATCCAGGTGGCTGACCTGCAAGTACGGGACATCATGGTCCCGCGCTCGCAGATGATCAGCATCAAGGCGACCCAGACACCCCGCGAGTTCCTGCCCGCCGTGGTCGACTCGGCCCACTCCCGCTATCCGGTGATCGGCGAGAGCCACGATGACGTGATGGGCGTACTGCTGGCCAAGGACCTGCTGCCGCTGATCCTCAAGGAAAACGGCGACAGCTTCAACATCAAGGACCTGCTGCGCCCGGCCACCTTCGTGCCCGAGTCCAAGCGCCTGAATGTGCTGCTGCGCGAGTTCCGCGCCAACCACAACCACATGGCCATCGTCATCGACGAGTACGGCGGCGTGGCAGGCCTCGTGACCATCGAGGACGTGCTGGAACAGATCGTCGGCGACATCGAAGACGAACATGACGTCGAGGAAGACAGCTACATCAAGCCCCTGCCCAGCGGTGATTTCCTGGTCAAGGCGCTGACGCCGATCGAGAACTTCAACGAGTTCTTCGACAGCGAGTTTTCCAACGATGAGTTCGATACGGTCGGCGGCTTGGTGATGAGCGCGTTCGGTCACTTGCCAAAACGCAATGAAATCACTGAAATCGGCCCGTATCGTTTCCGCATCCTGAACGCCGACAGCCGTCGGATTCACTTGCTGCGCCTGACCCCCATCGCCCGCTGACCCCAAGGATTGATCTATGACCCGCCCCGGCTGGCCCGGTAACCTGCTGGCCGTGGCGGCCGGTGCAATCACCACCCTGGCGCTGGCGCCTTTCGATATCTGGCCGCTGGCGTTGCTGGCGGTCGGCCTGTTCTACGCCGGCTTGCGTGAGCTGAACCCCCGTCAGGCCCTGGGTCGTGGCTGGTGTTTCGGTTTTGGCCTGTTTGGCGCCGGCACCAGCTGGATCTACTACAGCATCCACAACTTCGGCGGCGCCTCGGTGTTGCTGGCCGGGTTCCTGATGCTGCTCTTCACCGCGGCGATTGCCTGGTTCTTCGCGCTGCCCGCGTGGGTCTGGGCGCGCTGGCTGCGGCGCAACGAAGCGCCCCTGGCCGACGCCCTGGCCTTCGCTGCCCTGTGGGTCGGCCAGGAGGCTTTTCGCGGCTGGTTTCTCACCGGTTTCCCGTGGCTTTACTCCGGCTACAGCCAGCTCGACGGCCCGTTGGCCGGCCTCGCCCCGCTGGGCGGAATGTGGCTGGTGTCCTTCACCCTGGCCTTGACCGCCGCGCTGGTCTGCAACGCTGCGCGACTGGCCAGGGGCGGTCGCAAGGCCTTCATCGTCGCAGCTGCGCTGTTGTTGATCGGCCCCTGGGTGGCCGGCATCGCCCTCAAGCACCATGCCTGGACCAGCCCTTCGGGCGCGCCACTGAGCGTCGCGGCGATCCAGGGCAATATCGAACAAAGCATGAAATGGGACCCGGCGCAGCTCAACTCGCAACTGGCGCTGTACCGCGACATGAGTTTGCGCTCCAAGCCGGTCGACCTGCTGATCTGGCCGGAAACAGCGGTTCCGGTGCTCAAGGAGTCGGCGGAAGGCTATTTGAGCATGATGGGCAACTTCGCCGCTGAACGTAAAAGCGCACTGATCACCGGCGTGCCGATTCGTCAGGAAGTCCATCACCAGAAGCGCTTTTTCAACGGCATCACCGTGGTGGGCGAAGGCGATGGCACCTACCTCAAGCAGAAACTGGTGCCGTTCGGCGAATACGTGCCGCTGCAGGACGTGCTGCGCGGCCTGATCGCGTTCTTCGACCTGCCGATGTCCGACTTCGCCCGGGGCCCTGCCGACCAGGCTCTGCTACAGGCCAAGGGCTATCAGATTGCACCGTTCATCTGCTACGAAGTGGTCTACCCGGAATTTGCCGCCGGGCTCGCCGCCCGCAGCGATTTGTTGCTGACCATCAGCAATGACACCTGGTTCGGCACCTCCATCGGGCCACTGCAACACTTGCAGATGGCACAGATGCGCGCCCTCGAGGCCGGTCGCTGGATGATCCGCGCCACCAACAACGGCGTGACCGGGCTGATCAATCCGTTTGGCCAGATCACCGCGCAGATCCCGCAATTCGAACGCGGCATCCTGTACGGCGAGGTGGTGCCGATGCACAACCTGACGCCTTACCTGCAATGGCGTTCATGGCCGCTGATCATCGTCTGCGTGCTGTTGTTTGGCTGGGCATTGATCGCCAACCGGATGGCGAAGACCGTTTAACAGCTTCGTGAGCAGGCTCGTTCCCACAGGTGACCCGCCCCTTATGGGTGCCAGGTCGAGGGTGGGAGTGAGCCTGCCGGCGAAAGCGGCCTCACCGACACCGCATCAATCGGCGCCCGCATCACCTCGATAAAACAGCGAGTACCCCACCTGCCCCACCGCCTCGTTCATCAACTGGCCGCTCTGCCAGATCGATTTGAACTCGGGCATCCAGCCACCCAGCGGCCGGGCATTGTCGACCCCCAGAAACCCCACGGGCGCCGGCACCACCTCAAACCCGGCGCGCTCGAAGCTCCAGACCGAACGCGGCATGTGCCACGCCTGGGTCACGACCACCACACGCTTGATCCCCTGGGGCAGCAATACCTCGGCGCTGAGTTGCGCATTCTCCCAGGTGGTCCGGCTGCGCTCTTCCTGCCAACGCACCGTGACGCCGAAATCGTCCAGCAGCGAGTCCGCCATCAACCGGGCTTCGGAGGGCGGAGTGCCGTAGTGCAGACCACCGCTGGTCAGGATCGGCAAGCCCGATGCCTTGGCCAGCCTGGCGGCATAACGCTCTCGCTCCAGGCCGATGCCGGTCGGTTGATCGGCACCCCACGCGGGATCCCCGCGCTCGCGCCCCGAGCCCAGCACCACGATGGCGTCGGCACGCTGCCCCAGCGTGGCCCATTCGTCACGATTCAGCGGCGGGATGCGCTCCAGGGCATTGGCGCTCCACTGCACCACCACCGGCAGACTCATCAGCCACAATCCACCGAACCCCAGCGCAAAGCAGACACCGGCCAGTCGCGGCCTCGACCGGCGAAACCACCAGGCAAGCAGGAGCAACAGCAGTAAAATGCCGGGTGGCAGCAGCAATTGTTTTACGAAATAACGAAAAGGCATCGAGCATCTCCTGAAGATGCCCGAAGCCTAAGTGGGTTGACGCATTGCGACAACAGATACGCAAGGACCCCGTCAGCAAAAACCCTACGCTGTGGCTTCAAGTGCCCTTACTTGAATTGCAGAGACCGGACCTTTACCGCGTCTCTGTCGGGTGCCTTGTCCTTGAGCCAGATGACCTTGGCCGAACGTGGTGTGTCGAGTTGCTTCACTGCTTCTGACAGGCATCCGTGTGTTTCACGTTCACTGCGATCCAGATAAGCCTTGACCAATGCAAACTCCGCGGGGCTCAGGCCGCGCAGTTCCAGCTCCAGGGGACGCTCATCGCGCAGCCGACCAGCCGTTCTTGCGGCGTCCAGGGCGATGCCCAGACGATCGATCAGTTTTTCGTAAAGCTCGGGTTTTGTCGCTTTTTGCTGTAACTCAACCATCCCTCACCTCATTGAAGATAAGACTCGCTCCCCATTTAGAGCTTAGCTTCGATGAACAAACCGGCTGAGTGCCGCGACCAACGGACCTCGCAGCGTTTTTCGCAGGACGCGCGGCAGCAATCAGCGTTTCCCTCGGTAGAGTGCGGTCATGTATGCTACGGCGCTTCCTGTAACTCCACTTCCAGCTCGCCTGGACAGCAAAACGCCGATTTGGCGTGATCAGCGTCCAGCGTTGCATTGAAGAGGATTAGGCCACCCCTATTCAGTTCAAAAGTAGCCATGCACGAACAATATCAGCCCCGTGAAATCGAAGCCGCCGCCCAGTCGTTCTGGGACGAGCAAAAGTCCTTTGAAGTCAGTGAACAGCCAGGCAAGGAGACTTACTACTGCCTGTCGATGTTCCCTTACCCCAGCGGCAAGCTACACATGGGGCACGTGCGCAACTACACCATCGGCGACGTGATCTCCCGCTACCAGCGCATGCAAGGCAAGAACGTCCTGCAACCCATGGGTTGGGACGCCTTCGGCATGCCGGCGGAAAACGCCGCGATGAAGAACAACGTAGCGCCCGCCAAGTGGACCTACGAAAACATCGCCTACATGAAATCCCAGCTGCGCAGCCTCGGCCTGGCGGTGGACTGGTCCCGTGAAGTGACCACCTGCAAGCCCGACTACTACCGCTGGGAGCAATGGCTGTTCACCCGTCTGTTCGAAAAAGGCGTGATTTACCGCAAGAACGGTACCGTGAACTGGGACCCGATCGACCAGACCGTACTGGCCAACGAGCAGGTGATCGACGGTCGCGGCTGGCGTTCGGGCGCGCTGATCGAAAAGCGCGAAATCCCGATGTACTACTTCAAGATCACCGCCTACGCGGATGAACTGCTGGAGAGCCTCGACGAACTGACCGGCTGGCCTGAACAGGTCAAGACCATGCAGCGCAACTGGATTGGCAAATCCCGCGGCATGGAAGTGCAATTTCCCTACGACGTCGCTTCCATCGGCGAAGCCGGGGCGCTGAAAGTCTTCACCACCCGCCCGGACACCCTGATGGGCGCCACCTACGTCGCCGTCGCCGCCGAGCACCCGCTGGCCGCCCTGGCTGCGCAGAACAATCCCGAGCTGCAGGCGTTCATCGCCGAATGCAAGGGCGGCAGCGTCGCCGAAGCCGACGTCGCCACCCAGGAGAAAAAAGGCCTGCCGACCTCGCTGTTCGTCGAGCACCCGCTGACCGGTGAAAAACTGCCGGTGTGGGTCGCCAACTACGTGCTGATGCATTACGGCGATGGTGCCGTCATGGCCGTTCCGGCCCACGACGAACGCGATTTCGAATTTGCTTCCAAATACAACCTGCCGATCAAGTCGGTGGTGCGCACCAGCGCCGGTGATACCAATCCGGCACCGTGGCAGGACGCCTACGGCGAACACGGCACGCTGATCAACTCCGGCGAGTTCGACGGCCTCGACTTCGCCGGCGCCTTCGACGCCATCGAAGTGGCGCTGATCAAGAAGAACCTCGGCGCCTCGCGCACCCAGTTCCGTCTGCGCGACTGGGGTATCAGCCGTCAACGCTACTGGGGCTGCCCGATCCCGATCATCCACTGCGCCAGTTGCGGTGATGTGCCGGTGCCGGAAGATCAGCTGCCGGTCGTACTGCCTGAAGACGTCGTACCCGATGGCGCTGGTTCGCCCTTGGCGCGCATGCCCGAGTTCTACGAGTGCAGCTGCCCGAAATGCGGCCAGCCGGCCAAGCGTGAAACCGACACCATGGACACCTTCGTCGAGTCGTCGTGGTACTACGCCCGCTATGCCTCGCCGCACTTCGAAGGCGGCCTGGTGGAAAAATCCGCCGCCGACCACTGGCTGCCGGTGGACCAGTACATCGGCGGTATCGAGCACGCCATTCTCCACCTGCTCTACGCGCGCTTCTTCCACAAGCTGATGCGTGACGAAGGGCTGGTGAGCTCCAACGAACCGTTCAAGAACCTGCTGACCCAGGGCATGGTGGTCGCCGAGACGTACTATCGTCGCGAAGCCAATGGTGCCTACACCTGGTACAACCCGGCCGACGTCGAACTCGAACGCGACAGCAAGGCCAAGGTGATCAGCGCCCGATTGATCGCCGACGGCCTGCCGGTGGAAATCGGCGGCACCGAGAAGATGGCCAAGTCGAAGAACAACGGCGTCGACCCGCAGTCGATGATCGACCAGTTCGGCGCGGACACCTGCCGTATGTTCATGATGTTCGCCTCGCCGCCTGACATGAGTGCGGAATGGTCCGACTCCGGCGTTGAAGGTTCGCACCGTTTCCTCAAGCGCGTCTGGCGCCTGGCTCAAGCCCACGTCACTCAAGGCCTGCCGGGCAAGCTGGAGATCGCCAGCCTGAACGACGAGCAGAAAGCCGTTCGCCGCTCGATCCACCTGGCCATCAAGCAGGCCAGCCACGACGTCGGCCAGAACCACAAATTCAACACCGCCATCGCCCAGGTGATGACGCTGATGAACGTGCTGGAAAAGGCCCCGCAAGCCACCGAACAGGACCGCGCCCTGATTCACGAAGGCCTGGAAACCGTGACGTTGCTGCTCGCGCCGATCACGCCGCACATCAGCCACGACCTGTGGAATCGACTGGGCCACGCCGACCCGGTGATCGACGCCCGCTGGCCGGTGCCCGATGACAACGCCCTGGTACAGGACAGCCTGCAACTGGTCATTCAGGTCAATGGCAAACTGCGTGGTCAGATCGACATGCCGGCCAGCGCCAGCCGCGAGGAAATCGAAGCCGCCGCACGGGCCAACGAGAACGTGCTGCGCTTTGTCGACGGCCTGACTATTCGTAAAGTGATCGTAGTGCCCGGGAAACTGGTCAATATCGTCGCCAGCTAATTGGATCAGGCGCCAGGTGAGCCTGGCGCCGAGTAAAACCTTTCGGGTCACACGATCGACCCACATGGTTTCAAGGGGAGCAACAAGATGATCAAACGCAATTTGCTGGTGATGGGCCTCGCGGTCCTGTTGAGCGCCTGCGGTTTCCAGCTGCGTGGCACCGGCACCACTGAACTGGCGATCAAGGAGCTCGACGTGAGCGCCCGCAATGCCTATGGCGAAACCGTGACGCAATTGCGCCAGGTGCTGGAAAGCAGCGGCGTCAAGGTCTCTGCCGGTGCACCTTACAAGCTGATCCTGACTGACGAGCAGGACTCCCAGCGCATCCTCAGCTACGCGGGCGCCGGTCGTACCGGTGAGTACCAGGTCACCAAGGTGCTCAGCTACGATATCCGCGACCACGGCAACCTGCCGCTGCTGAGCGACAAGCTGGAAGTGCAGAAGGTCTTCATCCACGACGGCAACAATCTGGTCGGCTCCGACCAGGAGGCCAATGATGCGCGTCGTGAAATGCAGCGCGAACTGGTACAGCGGATGATTCTGCGCCTGCAGCAGCTCAGCCCGGCTCGACTGGATCAGTTGCAACAGACCGCAGAAGCCAAGGCCAAGGCTGAAGCGGCGGCACTGGAAGCTGCACAGAAGGCTGAAGCGGAAACCCCGCGTCAGTCGCCCCTCGAAATCCCGCAGCAATAAGACTGACGGGGCGCTCTGGCGCCCCGTTCGCCCATTCTTATGAAACTCGCCCCCGCCCAACTCGCCAAACACCTGCAAGGCGCGCTCGCACCGGTCTACGTCATCAGCGGCGATGACCCGCTGCTGTGCCAGGAAGCCGCCGACGCCATTCGGGCCGCCGCGCGCCAACAGGGTTTCGACGAACGCCAGGTGTTCGCCGCCGACGCCAACTTCGACTGGGGCACCTTGCTCCAGGCGGGCGCAAGCATGTCGCTGTTCGCGGAAAAACGCCTGCTGGAGTTGCGCCTGCCCTCCGGCAAGCCGGGGGACAAGGGCGCTGCAGCACTGATCGAGTACTGCTCGCGCCCGGCCGAGGACACGCTGCTGCTGATCAGCCTGCCGAAACTCGACGGCAGTGCGCAGAAGACCAAGTGGGGCAAGGCCCTGGTCGAAGGCCAGCAGACCCAGTTCGTGCAAATCTGGCCGGTGGATCAAAGCCAGTTGCCGAGCTGGATCCGCCAGCGCCTGTCCCAGGCCGGTCTCTCCGCCAGCCAGGATGCCGTGGAACTGATCGCTGCCCGCGTGGAAGGCAACCTGCTGGCCGCCGCCCAGGAAATCGAAAAGCTCAAGCTGATGGCCGAAGCCGGGCAGATTACCGTCGAGACCGTCCAGGCGGCGGTGGCCGACAGTGCGCGTTTCGACGTCTTCGGCTTGACCGATGCGATCCTCAACGGCGAGGCCGCCCACGCCCTGCGCATGCTTGAAGGCCTGCGCGGCGAAGGTGTCGAACCACCGGTGATTCTCTGGGCCCTGGCCCGTGAATTACGCCTGTTGGCCAACCTGTCGCTGCAATACAGCCAGGGCGTGCCGCTGGACAAGGCGTTCAGCTCGGCCCGACCGCCGGTCTGGGACAAGCGCAAGCCGTTGATGAGCAAGGCCCTGCAACGGTACTCGGCACAACGCTGGGCGCAGTTGTTGCTGGAAGCGCAGCGCATCGATGCGCAGATCAAGGGCCAGGCCGCGGGCTCGCCGTGGATGAGCCTGAGCCGCTTGTCATTGTTGATGGCCGGGCAACGGTTGTCGTTGCCGGCTGAGTAAGGCATTCGATCGCTTCGCGAGCAGGCTCGCTCCCACAGGTCACGTGCAAACCCTGTGGGCGTCCGACGATGTTGTCAGAAAGGCCCTACGCAATGCGGGGTCTGGACAGAACCCTGATATGAGCAGATTATTCCCCGCGCAAAAACCACTCAATCGAGAGATCCGCCCATGAGCAAGAAGCCATCCCGCCATGGCCACAACAAGGCCAAGTCCATCGTCGCCCAACCCCTGTTCCGCAGCCGCCAGGAACGAGCCGGCAAGGGCAAGGGCAGCTACCGCCGCGAAGCCTTCCAGTCTGAAAACTGGGAGGCTTCTTACTTTCTGGCGGCCTGAAAGGCAAGCCAACGCTCAACATGTTAAGGTCTGCACCTGATTCGTATTCCCTGGACCCGTGCATGCCCTTTTGTATTACTCGTCGTTGGCATCTGCGCCAATTGATTGCTGCCTCCAGCCTCATTCTGCTTGTCGCCTGCGCGGAAAAACCCACCGCCGCCGACGCCCAACCGCTTCAGACCCTGCCCGTCTCGTCAGCCCCTGCGGTGGTTCCTCCCGTGGTGCCGACCGGCGAAAACCTCGATATCCAGCCCACGCAGACCTTCGCCGAATGGCAGGCCGGCTTTCGCAAGGATGCCCTGGCTGCCGGCATTCGCGCCGACCTGTTCGACCGCGCCTTCGCCAATGTCAGCCTGGACACCAGCGTGATCCGCGCCGACCGCAGCCAGCCGGAATTTTCCCGTCCGGTGTGGGAGTACCTCGATGGCGCCCTGTCGCCGCTGCGCGTGCGCAAAGGCCAGGCACTGGTCAGCCAGTATTCGGACATCCTGCAGAGCATCGAACAGCGTTATGGCGTCGACCGTCGCGCCCTGGTCGCGGTGTGGGGCATGGAGAGCAACTTCGGCCAGTTCCAGGGCAGCAAGTCGGTGATCAACTCCCTGGCGACCCTGGCCTACGAAGGCCGTCGCCCTGGCTTCGCCCACGCGCAATTGATCGCCGCCCTGCAGATCCTGCAACAGGGCGATATCGCGCCGGATAAGATGCTGGGCTCCTGGGCCGGCGCCATGGGCCAGACCCAGTTCATCCCGACCACCTACAACACCCATGCCGTGGACTTCGATGGCGACGGTCGCCGCGACATCTGGGGCAGTGCCACCGATGCCCTGGCGTCGACTGCGCACTACCTGCAAAGCTCCGGTTGGCAGAAAGGCCAGCCGTGGGGCTTCGAAGTACAGTTGCCGGGCAGTTTCAACTACGTGCTGGCCGATGGCTCGAATCGCAAAAGCGTCGCCGAATGGCAGCAACTGGGGGTCAGGCTACCGAACGGTGCGCAGGCTCCAGCGGGCTCCGAACAGCTGTCGGCAGCGCTGCTGCTGCCCGCCGGTTATCGCGGCCCGGCGTTCCTCGTGCTCGACAACTTCCGCGCGATCCTCAAGTACAACAACTCTTCGTCCTACGCCCTGGCCGTGAGCCTGCTGTCCGAACGTTTCAACGGCGCCGGCCTGATCGCGGGCACCTGGCCCAAGGATGACTTGCCGCTGAGCCGCACCGAACGCATCGAGCTGCAAAACCTGCTGAGCGCCCAGAATTACGACGCAGGGACGGCGGACGGGATCATTGGCGCCAACACGCGCAAGGCGATCCGCAGTGCGCAGCAGTCGTTTGGCTGGCCGGCGGATGGGTATCCGACGCACAAGTTGCTCGAAGGCCTGCGTAATCGCTGAAAGCATCGCGAGCAGGCTCGCTCCCACAAGGAGGGTGGAAACCCTGTGGGAGCGAGCCTGCCCGCGATAGCTGAAGGTCGAACAACCTGCCTCAGCGCCGAACGACCACATCCTGCTCCAGCACCAACTCCTGATTCCCCGCGTCCAGCCGCACCAGCGCCCCCATCGGCAAGGTCAGGTTCGGATCGCAATGCCCGCTGCGCCAACCCGACAGCACCGGTATGCGCAACGGCTCGAAGGTCTGCTTGAGCAGACGCTCCAGCGCCGCCCTCTCCACCCCCGCCACGTCCCCGCAGATCACGCCGCGCAACTTGCCGAGCGTGCCGGCCAGGCGCAGATGAGTCAGCAGCCGGTCAATGCGATACAACGGTTCGTTGATGTCCTCGATGAACAGGATCAGGCCCTCGGCGTCGATTTCGTAAGGCGTGCCCATGGTCGCGGCGATCATCGACAGGTTGCCGCCGAGCAAACGCCCGTGAGCGACGCCGGGCTCAACGGTGGACAATGGGTAGGCCACCGGGTGCGCCAGGGTACTCCCTGCCTTCACCTGCCCCCGAAGCATGTTGAAAAAGGAAGCCTCAGTGGGCTTTTGCTTGCCGCCCAACAGGTCGGCATTGAGCAACGGCCCATGAAAAGTCACGAAACCCGCATACCGGTTGATCGCCAGGTGCAGGGCCGTGATGTCGCTGTAGCCGATAAACGGTTTGGCATGACGTTGCAGCAACTCGAAATCGATACGGTCCAGCAGACGCGGTGTGCCATAACCGCCGCGCAGGCAGATGATCGCATCCACCTCGTCGTCGGCGAACGCGGCGTGCAGGTCGTTGAGCCGCACGTCGTCACTGCCGGCCAGATAGCCATCCTGCTCGTAGACACCGGGAAAGATCCGTAGCGCATAACCGCGAGCGCGCATCCAGGCCAGCGCTTTATCGGTGTCCAGGGCCGCCGGGCCGGCGGGCGCGATCACACCGATCAGCCCTTGCGCGGGCAAGGCCGGAACCGGCGTGTGAGGAAACAGTGTGTGGGTGGGTCGAACGGTCATCCATGAATCTCCCTGCGCAAAACATCAGCACACAGTAGTCAGGATCGGGGATAAACAGAAGGGCTGTCCCAACGGCAACGCCGGCAGAGACCGTCATTGCCCCCGGAAAAGGCAAAAAAAACCCGCGAGACCGGAGCGGCCCCGCGGGTATTTTACGCGATCAGGACGACATCAGCTCGGCCTTGACCAGCTTCGCCTGCTCGTCGGCGTGGTACGAGGAACGTACCAGAGGACCGGAAGCGACGTTCTTGAAGCCCATCTTGTAGCCTTCCTCGGCGAACCAGGCGAAGGTGTCCGGGTGGACGAAACGCTGCACCGGCAAGTGACTGCGTGACGGTTGCAGGTACTGGCCCAGGGTCAGCATGTCGATGTCATGCTCGCGCATGCGCTTCATGACCTCGATGACTTCTTCGTCCGTCTCGCCCAGGCCGAGCATCAGGCCGGATTTGGTCGGAATGTGCGGCATCATTTGCTTGAAACGTTGCAGCAGGGTCAACGACCACTGGTAATCCGAACCCGGACGCGCAGCCTTGTACAGGCGCGGCACGGTTTCCAGGTTGTGGTTGAACACATCTGGCGGCTCGGCGGCAGTGATTTGCAGCGCGATGTCCATGCGACCACGGTAATCCGGAACCAGGGTCTCGAGCTGGACGTTCGGCGACAGCTTGCGGATCTCGCGGATGCAGTCGGCAAAGTGCTGGGCACCGCCGTCACGCAGGTCGTCGCGGTCCACCGAAGTGATCACCACGTATTTCAACTTAAGGTCGGCGATGGCGATGGCCAGACTTTCCGGCTCGTTGACGTCCAGTGGCTTCGGACGACCGTGGCCCACGTCGCAGAACGGGCAGCGACGGGTGCAGATGTCGCCCATGATCATGAAGGTCGCGGTGCCGCCGGAGAAGCACTCGCCCAGGTTCGGGCAGGACGCTTCTTCACAGACGCTGTGCAGCTTGTGCTTGCGCAGCAGCGCCTTGATCCGGTCGACTTCCGGGGAAACCGGGATGCGCACGCGGATCCAGTCGGGTTTCTTCGGCAGTTCGGTGGTCGGGATGATCTTCACCGGGATGCGTGCAACCTTCTCGGCGCCGCGCAGCTTGACGCCGGCTTCAACCTTGGCACGCGGGGCCGGACGCTCGGAGACATCCTGCGTCGGGATGATGGTTTGCACTGCATCAGTAGTCATATCAGTCGATTCCGCCCGTTAGGGTCGTCTGCTCAGCATAGTCGAGGTGTTTGACGAGCTGCGCGCGCAGCCGGGCACTTACCTCGGCAAATTCAATCGATCCTGCGTGATCGCTCAGCTGGGTCATCGCCAGCCCGGCGTAGCCGCAGGGATTAATCCGTCGAAACGGTTCCAGGTTCATGTCCACGTTCAGGGCCAGGCCATGAAATGAACAACCGTGGCGAATCCGCAGTCCCAGGGACGCGATTTTCGCCCCGTCGACATAGACCCCCGGCGCATCCGGCTTGGCCGCGGCACTGACGCCGTAACTGGCCAGCAAGTCGATCAGGCAGCGTTCCATGCGGGTGACCAGCTCACGTACGCCGAAACCGAGCTTGCGCACATCGAGCAATAGATAGGCCACCAACTGGCCGGGGCCGTGATAGGTCACCTGGCCACCCCGATCGACCTGCACCACCGGGATGTCTCCCGGCAGCAACAGGTGCTCGGCCTTGCCGGCCTGTCCCTGGGTGAATACCGGTGGGTGCTCCACCAGCCAGATCTCGTCGGCGGCATCGCTGCCGCGTTCGTTGGTAAAGCGTTGCATGGCATGCCAGACGGGCTCGTAAGCCATCTGGCCGAGCTCGCGAAAGCCCAGCGTGTCAGACATCACAGCACCATGTGCACGAAGCCGGTGGCCCGAAGTTCGCTGTTGATGTTGTACAGCTGGTCCTGGTCGGTGGCGACGATGTGCAACTGAATCGTGGTGTATTTGCCATTGCTGCTTTGACGCTCGTCCACACGCTCATCATTGATCTTAGCGTGCTTGCGGACGATGTCGATGATCTTGTCCTTGTTGCCCACACCCGTGTCGCTGATCACCTTAACCGGATAATCATTGGCAGGGAATTCGATCTTGGGCGCCTTTACTTCGGTATCGGTCATGGCGTAACGGCCTCGTAAGCGTAAGCCGTGGCGACGGGCATAGCCCCACGCCGGATGAGCGCGGGGCCATGCAGGTGCACACTGATCAGTTGAACAAGCCGTAGAAGAATAGACGGATGCTATCCCACATGCGGCGGAAGATACCACCCTCTTCGACGCCGTCCAGAGCGATCAGGTCGGCGCTGTGCACCACCTTGTCGTCCAGTTTGACTTCGACTTTACCGATCACGTCGCCTTTGGCGATGGGCGCAACCAGTTGCGGGTTCATGGTCATGCTGGCAGCGAGCTTTTTCAGCTGGCCTTTGGGCAGGGTCATGGTCAGGTCTTCAGCCAGGCCGGCCTTGACTTGATTGGTGGTGCCTTTCCACACAGGTGCCTGAGCCAGCTCGGTGCCTTTCTGGTAGAAGGTCTGGGTTTCGAAGAAACGGAAACCGTAGGTCAGCAGCTTCTGGGTTTCGGCAGCACGTGCCACTTCGCTGTTGGTGCCGAACACCACGGCGATCAGGCGCATGCCATCACGCACGGCCGAAGACACCATGCAGTAACCGGCTTCTTCGGTGTGGCCGGTTTTCAGGCCGTCGACGGTCTTGTCGCGCCACAGCAGCAGGTTGCGGTTGGGTTGCTTGATGCCGTTCCAGAAGAACTCTTTTTGCGAGTAGATCGCATAGTGAGCCGGGTCTTCGTGGATGATCGCGCGAGCCAGCACGGCCATGTCATGGGCCGACGAGTAATGCTCGGGGTTCGGCAGGCCGGTCGGGTTCATGAAGTGGCTGTTGGTCATGCCCAGGTCGGCCACGGTTTTGTTCATCATGTCGGCAAAGGCGTCTTCGCTGCCGGCGATGTGCTCGGACAGCGCAACGCTGGCGTCGTTGCCCGACTGGATGATGATGCCGTGCAGCAGGTCGCTGACCGTAACCTGCGAACCGACCTTGATGAACATCCGCGAACCACCGGTACGCCAGGCGTTCTCGCTGACGGTCACCGGGTCGTTCTCGCCGATCTGGCCACGACGGATTTCCAGGGTCGCGATGTACGCGGTCATCAGCTTGGTCAGGCTGGCAGGCGGCAGACGCTGGTCACCGTTGTTCTCGACCAGCACGTTGCCACTGCTGGCATCCATGAGCACATAGGCTTTGGCGGCCAGTTGTGGCGGCGACGGCATCATCTCGACCGCGAAGGCGGCCGGCGAAAGTAGCAGCGGGACTAGAAGGCACAGGCGTTTGGCAAAGGTGGTGATGTTCATCCGTCTCTCGAAATCGCTAATGGAAACTGCCCTAGGGCAAAACTAATCAGACAACCCTGGGGTCATCGCGTGTTCAGTCGTTCACTCTGTCACCCTGGCCGGGCTTTTGTTCTTCAACGAGCCAACAACCTGGTTCATCCCCCAAACAGCAAATGAACCGTCAATCAAGCACTACGTATTACTCGGCGGTGACCACGCTCGGCGAACCGAGGTTGGCCAGTCGCACGCTGTTCTGCACTTGCTGGATCTCACCCGGCGAACCGATCGGCCCCAGGCGCACCCGATGCAGTGTCTGTTGGTTGCGCACGATCGAGCTGATGAACACCGGCGCGCTCACCATCCCGCTGAGCTTCGACCTCAGGAGTTCTGCAGCGTCCGGGTTGGCGAACGCGCCCACCTGCAGATACTGGCCAGACGCTGGTGCAGAAGCGTTTTTTTTTGCATCGATCTGCACCGGCACGACGGCCGCGGCATGTTGCTGCGGCGGTGGCGTCCATTGCTCGACGGTCCCGGCCGACGCCGTGATCACCGGCGCGTTATTCTGCGCGACCTGCGGCTCGTTGAGCATCAATGGCGCCGGACGACCCCGCTGTGCCCACCAGGTTTGCGGGTCGATGCCTTCGACCTTGACCCGCGCCGTGCCGGTTTCGGCGTAGCCGAGTTTCTTCGCGGCAGCGTAGGACAGGTCGATGATGCGGTCCGAGTAGAACGGGCCACGGTCGTTGACCCGCAGGATCACGGTCTTGTTGTTGTCCAGGTTGGTCACCCGAACATAACTGGGCAGCGGCAGGGTCTTGTGCGCGGCACTCATGCCGTACAGGTCGTATACCTCGCCATTGGCGGTGTTCTGGCCGTGGAACTTGGTGCCGTACCACGACGCCGTACCCGAGGCGACGTAGGTCTTGGACTCCTGCAACGGGAAGTAGGTCTTGCCCAGCACCGTATACGGGTTGGCCTTGTAGGGACCGGTGTGCAGGGTGGGCGTGGCGTCCGGGATACGCGAGACATCGACGTCCCACCACGGTGCGCCATCCTTGTGGGCACGGTTGATGTCCAGCCCCGGCGCAGAGCGCACGGCGGTGGAAGATGACTTCTGGGTCGGCGAACGGCTGGTCGAACAACTGGCGACCAGCACCGCCAAGGTGGCGAATGCCATCAGCTTCAGGGGTTTATTCATAGGCAATGCCCGCATTACTTGACGCCCCGTGCTTGGACCAGCTGTTCAGACAGTTGATGTACGGCCATGGCATACATCACGCTGCGGTTATAACGCGTGATTGCGTAAAAATTCTTCAGGCCCATCCAGTACTCCGGGCCGTTGTCACCTTCCAGGCGGAATGCCGTGACCGGCATATCATCGCGCAGCGCATCATGACTTGACCACCCCAGCGCCCGCAACTCCCCGACGGTTTTCGTCGGCTCGATGCCCGTGGTCAGCCCCTCGTCGACCTGCTCGCCGCGCACATCGGCGCGACTGACCACCGGCTCGCCGGCCACCCAGCCGTGACGCTTGAAATAACTGGCGACACTACCGATGGCGTCGTCCGGATTGGTCCAGATATTGATGTGGCCGTCACCGTCGAAATCCACCGCATAGGCGCGGAAACTGCTCGGCATGAACTGCGGCAGGCCCATCGCCCCGGCGTAGGAGCCCTTGAGGGTCAACGGATCGACTTGCTCCTCCCGGGCCAGCAGCAGGAATTCACGCAATTCCTTGCGGAAGAATTCGGCACGGGGAGGATAGTCGAAACCCAGGGTCGACAGGGCATCAATCACGCGGAAATTGCCGGTATTGCGGCCGAAAAAGGTCTCAACACCGATGATCGCGACAATCACCTGGGCCGGAACGCCGTATTCCTGCTCGGCCCGGGCCAATACCGCCTCGTGCTGTCGCCAGAAATCCACCCCACGGGCGATGCGCGCGTCGGTGATGAACATCGGGCGATACTCGTTCCACTGTTTGACGCGTTCGGCGGGCTTGGAAATGGCGTCGAGAATCGACTGCTTGCGCTCGGCCTCGCGGAACACGCCCATCAACTGCTCGCCGGCAAAACCGTAGTCGCGGGTCATCTCGCCGACGAACTCAGCCACTTGGGGAGTACCTTCGTAATCGCCGGCGAACGCGTCCTGCGCGGTGCCAAGGATGCTCACCAGACCGACCCATGACGCATATCGAGTCGCCCAGCCATGCATTACGTGCATTGAACTCTTCACCTTATTCAAACCTGTGCGATCCACTTGCGATGGGTATGGATCGACATCAAAACCCCAAACGCTGACAGCAGCGTCACCAGCGAAGTTCCTCCGTAGCTAATGAACGGCAACGGCACCCCCACAACCGGCAACAGGCCACTGACCATACCGATGTTGACGAAAACGTAAACAAAAAAGGTCATGGTCAGGGCACCGGCCAGCAATTTGCCGAACAGCGTCTGCGCCTGGGCGGTAATCACCAGGCCACGACCGATCAGCAACAGATAAATCAGCAGCAATGCACAGATACCGACCAGGCCGAACTCCTCTCCCAGCACCGCGATAATGAAGTCGGTGTGGCTTTCCGGGAGAAAGTCCAGGTGCGACTGGGTGCCCAGCAGCCAGCCCTTGCCGAATACGCCGCCGGAACCGATGGCCGCTTTTGACTGGATGATGTTCCAGCCGGTGCCCAGCGGATCGCTTTCCGGGTCCAGGAACGTCAGCACGCGCTGCTTCTGGTAGTCGTGCATGACGAAAAACCACATGGCGATCGCGACCGGCACCGTCGCCGCCAGTACGCTGAGAATCCAGCGCCAGCGCAGCCCGCCCATGAACAGCACGAAGGCACCGCCGGCCAGAATCAGCAGCGACGTGCCCAAGTCCGGCTGGCGCACGATCAGGATGAACGGCACCCCGATCAGCATCAGGCTGACCCCCACGTGCTTGAGCTGCGGCGGCAGGGTGCGCTTGGACAGGTACCAGGCGATGGTGGCCGGCATCAGGATCTTCATGAACTCCGACGGCTGGAAGCGGATCACCCCGGGGATGTTGATCCAGCGGGTGGCGCCCATGGCGTTGTGGCCCATGATGTCCACGACCAGCAGCAGCAATACGCCGGCCACATAGCCCAACGGCACCCATCGGGCCATGAAGCGCGGCTCGAACTGGGCGATGATGATCATCGACGTCAGGCCGATGCCAAAGGAAGTGGCCTGTTTGGCCAGCAGGTCCCAGCTCTTCCCACTGGCCGAATACAGCACGAACAGGCTGCCGGCCGCGAGGGTCAGCAGCAGGATCAGCAACGGGCCGTCGATGTGCATGCGTTGCAACAGCGTCGCGCGGCGACGCATCACATCCTCACTGGAGAGGATGCGATCGAAATTACTCTTCACGGGCCGTAGCCTCCGCACTGATAGGGCTGGCGTATTCGGCTTTCAAGCGACCGTCCTGGTCCAGCAGCCAGGCGTCCATGACCTGGCGCACCACGGGCGCGGCGACCCCGGAACCGGACTCGCCGTTCTCGACCATCACCGACACCACGATTTTCGGGTTGTCGGCCGGGGCGAAGCCGACGAACAGGGCGTGGTCGCGGTGGCGTTCCTGAACCTTGGAACGGTCATACTTTTCGCCTTGCTTGATCGCGACCACCTGGGCCGTACCACTTTTGCCGGCGATCCGGTATTGCGCGCCGATCGAGGCCTTGCGCGCCGTTCCGCGTGCACCGTGCATCACCTGCTGCATGCCGTGGTTGACCTTGTTCCAGTCGGACGGGTCGCGCAGGACGATGTCCGGCATCGGATTGTCGTCCTTGGGCCGCTCGCCTTCGACGGTCTTGGCCAGGTGCGGACGGTTCCACACCCCTTTGTTGGCGACCAGCGCCGTGGCCTGGGCCAGTTGCAGCGGCGTCGACTGCATGTAGCCCTGGCCGATCCCGAGAATCAGCGTTTCGCCCGGGAACCAGGCCTGGCGACGGGTCGCACGCTTCCACTCACGGGACGGCATCAACCCCGGCGACTCTTCGAACATGTCCAGGGAGACTTTCTGGCCGATACCGAACTTGGTCATGTAGGCCGACAAGCGGTCGATCCCCAGCTTGTGCGCCAGGTCATAGAAGTAGGTGTCGTTGGACCGCATGATGGCGGTGTCCAGGTCCACGTAGCCGTCGCCGGTGCGGTTCCAGTTACGGTATTTGTGGTCATAGTTGGGCAACTGGTAGTAACCGGGGTCGAACACCCGGGACGATGCGGTGACCACGCCCGCGTCCAGGCCGGCAATCGCCACCGCCGGCTTGATGGTCGAACCCGGCGGGTACAGCCCCCGCAGCACACGGTTGAACAGTGGCCGGTCGATGGAGTCGCGCAACTCGGCGTAGGCCTTGAAGCTGATGCCGGTCACGAACAGGTTCGGGTCGAAACTCGGCTGGCTGACCATCGCCAGCACTTCGCCTGTCGCCGGGTCCAGCGCCACCACCGCACCCCGCCGCCCGCCCAGCGCAAGCTCGGCGGCTTCCTGCAACTTGATGTCCAGGCTCAGGACAATGTCCTTGCCCGGAATCGGATCGGTACGCTTGAGCACCCGCAACACGCGGCCCCGGGCGTTGGTCTCGACTTCCTCGTAACCCACCTGGCCGTGCAACTCGGGCTCGTAGAAACGCTCGATGCCGGTCTTGCCGATATGGTGGGTGCCGCTGTAGTTGACCGGGTCGAGGGATTTGAGCTCTTTTTCGTTGATCCGCCCCATGTAGCCCACCGAATGGGCAAAGTGCGCACCCTGCGGGTAATGCCGAACCAGCTGGGCGACCACTTCCACGCCCGGGAGGCGGAACTGGTTCACGGCAATGCGCGCGATCTGCTCTTCGGTCAGCTCGAACAGGATCGGCACTGGCTCGAAGGGCCGACGCCCCTGGCGCATGCGCTTCTCGAAGATCACCCGGTCCTCGGGCGTCAGTTCCAGCACTTCGACGATCACATCGAGCACTTGCTGCCAGTCGCCGGAACGCTCGCGGGTCATGCTCAGGCTGAAGCTGGGGCGGTTGTCCGCCACCACCACGCCATTACGGTCGAAGATCAACCCGCGGGTGGGCGGAATCGGCTGAACATGGACGCGGTTGTTTTCCGACAGGGTCGAGTGATAGTCGTACTGGATCACCTGCAGGAAATACAGGCGCGCAATCAGCACACCGATCAGCGCCACCACCGCAATTGCCCCGAACACGACGCGGCCGCGCACCAGGCGGGCGTCTTTTTCGTGGTCCTTGATGCGGATCGGCTGGGACATGGGGCAGAACTACTTGTGGTAAGGGTGGCCGGACAGGACTGTCCAGGCACGGTACAGCTGTTCGCCGATCAGAATCCGCACCAGCGGGTGCGGCAACGTCAGGGGCGACAGCGACCAACGCTGATCCGCCCGCGCACAGACTTCCGGCGCCAGCCCCTCGGGGCCGCCGACCATGAAATTCACCGTGCGCGAGTCCAGCCGCCAGCGGTCGAGCTCGACCGCCAGTTGCTCGGTGCTCCAGGGCTTGCCGTGGACTTCGAGGGTGACGATCCGCTCGTTCTGCCCGACCTTGGCCAGCATGGCTTCGCCTTCCTGGCGGATGAAGCGCGCCACATCGGCGTTCTTGCCACGGGTGTTGAGCGGTATTTCCACCAGTTCCAGTGCCAGCTCGGACGGAAGACGCTTGGCATATTCATGCCAGCCTTCTTCCACCCACTTGGGCATGCGTGAACCGACGGCGATCAGTCGCAGTCGCACAGCGGTCCCTTACTGCTGGTCTTTGTTGAGCTTGGTGAAATGCTCATGGGGATTTTCCGGGCTGTGATGCGCACCGCTGGCCGAACGGCTCTGCTCGGCACCGGCCCACAGGCGCTCCAGGTCATAGAACTGGCGAGCCGAGGCGGTCATCATGTGCACGATGACGTCGTCCATATCCAGCAATACCCAGTCGCTGTCGCCCTTGCCTTCTTCGCCCAGCGGCTTGACACCCTTGGCCTTGACCGCTTCGCGGACCTTGTCCAGCATCGCGCCGATCTGGCGGTTGGAGGTACCGGTGGCGATGATCATGTAGTCGGTGATGCTCTGCTTGTCGCGAACGTCGATCACCTGGATGTCCTGGGCCTTGACGTCTTCCAGGGCCGCCACGGCGACCTTGACCAGCTCTTCGCCGGCCAGCACTTCGCCGGTTTGCGGTTCCACCGGCAGCGGGGCGCTCTTGAATGTGCCTTTGCGCTTAACTTTAGCTACGTCTTTGTCAGTCATATAAAACTCGTTTTGCTCGTATGTTCGGGCGCTTCGCTACACGCATTCACGTGCCTTGAAGCGCACCCTTTTTCAGTTCGACGCACGGTACAGTCCGTGCGCATCGATGTAGGCCAGGACCGCGTCGGGCACCAGGAAACGTACCGACTTACCGCTGGCCAGCAGTTGACGGATCTGGGTGGCGGATACCGCGAGCGGCGTCTGCCAGACGAATGCAATCTGTCCGCTCGGCCCCTTGAGGGCCAGCGGGTCGCTCACCGAGCGCGCTGCCAGCAGGTTGCGCAAGGCATCCGGCGGTTCGCTGTCGGCATCCGGGCGTTGCAACACCAGGATGTGGCAATGCTGGAGCAACTCGTCCCAGCGGTGCCAAGTGGGCAGGCCGCAAAATGCGTCCCAGCCCAAAAGCAGAAAAACCTGGTCTTGCGCGGCCAGCTCGGCCCGCATCAATTCCAGGGTATCGATGGTGTAGGACGGTTTGTCCCGCTGCAATTCGCGGGCGTCCACCACCAACGGCGCCACACCGGCCACCGCGCACTCGACCATCGCCAGACGGTCCTGCGCCGACACCTGCGGCGTATCCCGATGGGGCGGCCTGGCACTGGGTGTCAGTCGCAATTCATCGAGCGCCAGCGATTCGGCGACTTCCAGCGCCCCCCGCAGGTGACCGATGTGCACCGGGTCGAACGTTCCGCCCAGTACACCGATGCGTCGCGGCACAACGGCCGCCGGCTCGAGGTCGCTCAAGTCAGACCGACGCCTGGCCGCGCAGCTGGCCATCACCGACCACGATGTACTTCTCGCAGGTCAGGCCTTCAAGGCCCACCGGGCCGCGGGCGTGCAGCTTATCAGTAGAAATGCCGATCTCGGCACCTAATCCGTATTCGAAACCATCGGCGAAGCAGGTCGGCGTGTTGATCATCACCGACGACGAATCGACTTCAGCCACGAAACGCCTGGCGTCGCCCTGGTGCTCGCTGACAATCGAGTCGGTGTGATGCGAGCCGTAGCGATTGATGTGGTCGATGGCCTGATCCAGCCCGTCGACGACGCGGATCGAGAGGATCGGCGCCAGGTATTCGGTGTGCCAGTCGTCCTCGGTGGCCACGGCCGCCTCGATGATCGCCCGGGTGCGCTCGCAGCCGCGCAACTCGACGCCTTTTTCGCGGAACTGCGCGGCCATGGCGGGCAGGAAGTCCTTGGCGATGGCTTGATCCACCAGCAGGGTTTCCATCGCGCCGCAGATGCCATAGCGGTATGTCTTGGCGTTGAAAGCGATGCGCCGGGCCTTCGGCAGGTCGGCGTGGGCACTGACGTAGACATGGCAGATGCCGTCCAGGTGCTTGATCACCGGCACCCGCGCGTCGCGGCTGACACGCTCGATCAGGCCACGGCCGCCACGGGGCACGATGACATCGACGTATTCAGGCAGGCTGATCAGCGCGCCGACGGCGGCACGGTCAGTGGTCTCGACCACTTGCACGACGGCCGCCGGCAGGTCGGCCTCGGCCAGGCCCCGCTGAATGCAGGCGGCGATGGCTCGATTGGAATGAATGGCTTCGGAGCCGCCGCGCAGGATGGTCGCATTGCCGGACTTCAGGCACAGGCTGGCGGCATCGATGGTCACGTTGGGCCGGGATTCGTAGATGATCCCGATCACGCCCAGCGGCACACGCATCTTGCCGACCTGGATCCCCGACGGGCGGAAGCTCATGTCACGAATGGCACCGACCGGGTCCGGCAAGGCAGCGACCTGGCGCAAACCGACGATCATGCCGTCGATGCGCTCCGGCGTCAGTGCCAGGCGCTCCAGCAGTGCCGGCTCCAGACCATTGGCACGACCCGCCGCCAGGTCCAGTTCGTTGGCAGCCGTGAGCTCGGCACGCGCGGCATCCAGCGCATTGGCAGCGGCCTGCAAGGCGCGGTTCTTCTGCGCAGTGCTGGCTCGGCCGATGATGCGCGATGCCTCGCGGGCAGCGCGACCCAGGCGGGTCATGTAGTCGAGAACGGACTCAGTCATGGTCGATGGCGGTCTTTGCTGAAGGTCTTGGTAAAGAGAAAGCGGCAGATTATAGCTGTCGCGTCCACCGACTAACAGCGGTGACGGGCGGATGGTCGAAATGGAGGACCATTTGCCGACGTTCAGCCGTGATTAAGCTGCAAATTGTTATCATCCCGGCTCAATCAGCCCTGACCTTCACCGATCATCATGTCCAATCTGACCGTTCAGGCACCGGCCGCAAGCCTGCCCATCGGGCTTCCCGACGCATTCTTCGACCGCGACGCACAAACCCTGGCCCGGGATCTGCTCGGCAAGGTCATCCGTCATCGGGTCGGCGAACTGTGGCTCAGCGCCCGGATCATCGAGACCGAAGCGTATTATTTCGAGGAAAAAGGCAGCCATGCCTCCCTCGGCTATACAGAAAAGCGTAAGGCTTTGTTTCTGGATGGTGGGCACATCTATATGTACTACGCCCGTGGCGGCGATTCCCTGAACTTCAGCGCACAGGGTCCTGGCAACGCGGTGTTGATCAAATCCGCCTATCCGTGGGTCGATGAAATAAGCGGCCCCGTCAGCCTGGCGCAAATGCTGTTGAACAACCCCGATGCCCAGGGCCGCCCGCGCCCGTCGCAAAAACTCTGCGCCGGGCAGACACTGCTGTGCAAGGCGTTGGGTTTGAAGGTGCCGGTGTGGGACGCCAAGCGTTTTGACCATGAAGTGCTGTTGGTGGAGGATGTCGGCCCGGTGCCTGGTCATATCATTCAAACCACCCGCCTGGGCATTCCACACGGCCGCGACGAGCATTTGATGTATCGCTTCGTCGATGCGGCCTACGCGCCCTACTGCACACGGAACCCGCTGCGACGGGGGCAGGTCGAAGGTCGCGATTACTTTTTGCTGACCTGAGAACGTTTGAAGTATCCACAGAGCCTGTGAGAGCGGGCTTGCTCGCGAAGAAGGCCTGGCAGGTCAATCCATGCCGCCTGAAAAACCCTGATCGCGAGCAGACTCGCTCCCCCAAGGGCCCGAGTTTGTCTCCCCGGGACGATTACAAAATTTCAATGGAGTTGTTTTTATGGGCCCATGGCTCGATAGCGTGACCGGATGGCTGGCGGCAAACCCTCAGTGGCTGGCCGCAGCGGTGTTCATCGTAGCCTTCGTCGAATGTCTGGCGATCGCCGGGTTGATCGTCCCCGGTACGGTGATGCTGTTCGCCGTCGCGGTGCTGGCCGGCAGCGGCGCGTTGTCATTGAGCGAAACCTTGCTGCTGGGATTCGTCGCCGGGGTGCTGGGCGATATTGTTTCCTACTTCATCGGACGCCATTTCCATCAGAACATCCGGCGCCTGCCCGGCCTGCGCCATCACCCCGAATGGATCGCCGGTGCCGAGGCCTATTTCCAGCGCTATGGCATCGCCAGCCTGCTGGTCGGACGCTTTATCGGGCCATTGCGCCCCATGCTGCCAATGGTCGCCGGCATGTTCGACATGCCCTTCCCACGCTTCGCTGCTGTCAGCCTGCTGGCCGCTGCGGGCTGGAGCGTCGCCTACCTGCTGCCGGGCTGGGCCACGGGCGCCGCCATCCGCCTGCCGCTGCCGGAAGGTTTCTGGCCCCAAGCCGGGATAGTCGCGGGCAGCATCGCGGTGATGATCGGCTTGAGCGTGACCAGCAGCCTGCGTCGGCATCGCAAGGCGACGATCCTGATTGCCGGCATGAGCCTGCTGATTCTGGCAGGGCTGTTTATCGGTTACCCGCACCTGAGCGCCCTCGATCAGGGCGTCATGACCCTGGTGCAGGAACACCGCAGCTCGACCCTCGATGAAGTGGCCGTGACCTTTACCCTGATCGGCGAGTTTCGCAACATGCTGCTGTTCAGCGCCCTCTTGACCGGCTTGTTGCTCCTGACACGGCAATGGCGCCAGGCGATTTTTGCTGGCAGCACCCTGCTCGTCACCGCACTGGGCAACACGTTTACCAAGCAGTTTTTCGCCCGCGTGCGTCCAGAGGTGCTGAGTGACCCGCTGTTGAGCTACAGCATGCCCAGTGGTCATGCCTCCGGGTCCTTCGCGCTGTTTTTGACCCTCGCGGTCCTCGCCGGTCGCGGACAACCTCCGCGCATGCGCCTGACCTGGCTGCTGCTGGGCTGCCTGCCGGCACTGACGATTGCGCTGTCGCGGGTTTATCTGGGCGCACACTGGCCGACGGATGTGTTGGCCGGGGCCATGCTGGCGGCCTGTGTGTGTGCGGCGAGCCTGGGGCTGATCCAGCGCCAGGCGCCCCTCAGTGCCATGCCGCCGAAAATCTGGTGGTTGATCCTGCCGGCGATGATGGCACTGTTCGGTTTCTTCGCATTGAGGCATTTACCCCATGCGATGGTGAGATACGCCTACTGATCAGGCGAACAACTCGCCCTGCAATTCATCCAGCAGCGCCTGAATCGCATCCAGTCGTTGCTGTGGGTCATCCAGTTGCAGGAGGTCGATCTTGTCCACCTCGGCGAACGGCAACAGATACGCCAATTGATTGGCCAGCGACTGCTGACCGGTGGCTTCAGTGCCCATGTTCAATGCCTCGACCATCGGGTGTTCGGCCAGGGCCTTGAGCAAGGCCACCAGATCGGCATCTTCGTCCTGCAAGGGTTGTTCGGGCTCGTCTTCCAGCCACTCGACCTCGGCGACGGTCAGTTGATCACGCTGAACGTCGGTGCTCAGCACATTGAAACGCCGTCGGCCCTGCACCCGAATGCCCAGCAGTCCATTGTCCTGCTGCTTGAAATCGGTAATCACGGCTTCACAGCCGACCAGCGCATACCCCGCCGGGGCGATGCCGACTTCTTCGCCATCAAGGATGCACACCACGCCAAAACCACCGCCCTGTTTCATGCAGCGACCGATCATGTCCAGGTAGCGTGCCTCGAAAATCTGCAAGTCGAGGATGCAACCGGGAAACAGCACCGTGTTCAGCGGGAAAAGCGGCAAGCTCATAGACATTTCCTTACACCACCATCGACACCGCCAGGGGCAGGAGCACCGCCGTGGCCACGCCCATCAGACTCATTGCCAGCGCCGCGAAGGCACCGCACTCTTCGTTTTCCTGCATGGCCACCGCCGTCCCCACCGCATGGGCCGTCATGCCCAGCGCCATGCCTCGCGCCTCGGGGCTGTGGACGCCAAGCCGGGTCAACAGGCTCGGACCGAAGATTGCCCCGATCACCCCGGTGATCAACACGAACACCGCCGCCAGCGCCGCGACGCCACCGATCTGTTCGGCCACGAGCATCGCAATGGGCGAGGTCACCGACTTTGGCGCCATGGTCATCAGGATCATGTGCTCGGCGCCGAACCACCAGCCCAGCAGCACGCCCATGCCCGTGGCGACTACCCCGCCTATCACCAGCGTAGTAAATATCGGCCAGAACAACTGACGGATCCGCCGCAGATTGAGGTAAAGCGGCACGGCCAGCGCCACCGTGGCGGGGCCGAGCAGAATGCTGAGGATCTCGGTGCTCTTGCGGTACTCGCCGTAGGTCAGGCCACAGCCCAGCAGCACGCCGATGACCAACAGCATGGAGACCAGCACGGGCTGCAGGAAGATCCAACGGGTTTTCTCGAACGCCGCCAGCACCAATTGATAGGCGCCAAGGGTGACGCCGATGCCGAACAACGGATGGTGGATTACCGACGCCCACGCGCCTTGCCAGTCGAGGATCATTGCGCATCCTCGGGGTGCGCGTGCCGCTTGACCATGCGCTGCATCAGCACCCCGGCAAAGGCCATGGACAGCAGCAGTGACAACACCAGTGCGCCGACAATCGCCCAGAAATCCGCCGCAATGTCTTGGGCGTAAACCATCACGCCCACGGCCGGCGGCACCAGCAGCAGTGGCAGGTAACGCAGCAGGCTGCTGGCCGCCAGGCTCAGCGGCTCCCCCACCTGCCCACGGCAAATCAGGTACACCAGCAGAAGCAGCAGGCCAATGATCGGCCCCGGCAACACCGGTAGACATAAATGGTTGATGGCGGTGCCCAGCAATTGGAACAACACCAGCCAGGTCAGGCCACGTAGCAACATCGGTCCTCTCCCCCGTCAATTCACGCCCGGCATTATAAGCATGTCGGCGCTATGGACCGGCATTCGCCAAAAGCATGGTCGGTTGACCGGAGTTATCGGCCATGGTGATCTAAAGTGGTAATCCGGGAGGTCAAATCTCCACACCTGAAAACTATAAAACCGATGAATACAAGGAGAGTCTCAATGCCCTACGTTCCCGTTGCAGAGCTCAATGACTATGTCGGCAAGGAACTTGGACGTTCCGAATGGCTCACGATCGATCAGGCGCGCATCAACCTGTTCGCCGAAGCCACTGGAGACTATCAGTTCATCCACGTCGATCCGGTCAAGGCCGCGCAAACCCCCTTTGGCAGCACCATCGCCCACGGCTTCCTGTCGTTGTCACTGATTCCCAAGTTGATGGAAGACATCCTCATCCTGCCGCAGGGCTTGAAGATGGTGGTCAACTATGGCCTCGACAGCGTGCGGTTCATCCAGCCGGTCAAGGTCGACTCGAAGGTGAGACTCAAGGTTGACCTGACCGAAGTCACCGAGAAGAAACCCGGCCAATGGCTGCTCAAGGCCACCGCCACGCTGGAGATCGAAGGTTCGGAAAAACCGGCCTATATCGCCGAGCCGCTGTCCCTCTGCTTCGTGTAAAACCTGCGGGATGCGAAGCAGCGCATGCTGTTTCGCGACCTCTCTCTATATATAAGCCATTGAGCTGCGGCATACTCGGTCGCCTAATTGCCCGGATCCCGCTATGCGCTCACTTGCACTCCTCGCCCTGACCCTGATGCTCACCGCTTGCGGCGACGGCGAATCGCTGTTGCCTCCCGACGCGCGCCTGCCGGACGGTGGACGTTACCGGGGCGACCTGGTCGACGGGTTGCTGCAAGGCCAGGGGCGCGTCGATTACCCCAACGGCAGCTGGTACGCCGGCAGTTTCGACAAGGGCCAATGGCATGGCCAGGGCGAATGGCATGGCAGCAACGGCGAAGTCTATCGCGGCAATTTCAACCAGGGCCTGTTCGACGGCCAGGGCACGCTGACCACCAGCGGCAGTAGCTACACCGGCGGATTCAAGGCGGGTCGGCGCGAAGGCGAAGGCAGCCTCAAGGAAAACGGTATGACTTACCGTGGCGAATTCAAGGCCGACCAGTATTCAGGCCTCGGACGCCTTGAACTCGAAGACGGCAGTTCCTACCAGGGTCAGTTCGCCCACGGCAAACCCAACGGCGAAGGCCAGCGCGGCGATGCCAGCGGCAATCAGTTCACCGGCCACTTCAAGGACGGCCAGCTCGAGGGCGTCGGAACCTTCAACAGCGCCGACGGCGATATCTACGTGGGCGGGTTCAAGAACAACCAGTTGCACGGCAAAGGCCGCTACGAGAACGCCGATGGCGATGTCTGGCTGGGCCAGTTCAAGGAAGGCTCGCTGAACGGCAAGGGTGAGCTGATCGGTGCCGACGGCAGCCATTACATCGGCCAGTTCGTCGACTGGCGCTTCAGTGGCCAGGGCCGGCTGAACCTGTCCGATGGCAGCTTCTACATCGGCCAGTTCGACGCCGACAGCTATAAGGGTCGTGGCACCCTGGTGCTGACCGATGGCACCGTGCAGAGCGGTATCTGGGCCAATGGCCAACGGGTGCGCGACGCCGACGGCAAGCTGCTGCCCGACAGCCTCGAGCTCGGGCTGCTGGCCCAGGGTCGCCTGCTCGATGACGCGCTGGCCAATGTGCCGGCCTCCACACCGGCGGTCGAGCTGTACACCCTGACCCTTGGTGGCGACGGCAAGCAAAGCGTGTTCCTGCGCGAATCCGATTACGTCAGCAACATGCTCGCCAGCCGTTTCGGTGCGTTCGGCCAGATCCGCCTGGTCAACCATCGCGAGCACCTGATCGACCGCCCCATGGCCACCCGGGAAAACCTGCGCCGTGCGGCCCTGACGCTGGCCGAACGCAGTGGCCCGGAAGACCTGGTCTTCATCTACCTGACCAGCCACGGCACCAGCGAGCACGAGCTGGTACTCGACCAGCCACGCATGGAACTGGCCGACCTGCCGGCGGACGAGCTCGCCGCCGTGCTGGCCCCCCTGAAAAACCGCGACAAGATCATTGTGATTTCGTCTTGCTATTCGGGGGGCTTCATCCCTGCCCTCAAGGACGAGCGCACCCTGGTCATGACCGCTTCGCGCGCCGACCGCGTGTCCTTCGGCTGCTCGGAAGAAGCCAACTTCACCTACTTCGGCGATGCCCTGTTCGCTCAGGCCCTGAACCAGACCGACGATCTGGAACAGGCCTTCAAGCTGGCCAGGGCCACGGTGGCCGAGCGTGAGCTGGCGGACGGCTTCGAAGCGTCCGAACCCCAGATCTGGGCGCCGAAAACCGTCCTTTCCCACTGGCAGCTTCTGCGCAAACAGCAGGCACGAAAAGCACTACAAAGTGTCTCTATCAGCAGCGAGGATGCAAAGAGCAACTAAGCTGAACAGTATCAAGGGAGAAACACTATGTACTTGACGCCTCAGCATGTATTGCTTGCCGGAGCGACCGGGCTGACCGGAGAACACTTGCTTGACCGCCTGCTCAACGAGCCGACCATCACCCGTGTTCTGGCCCCCTCACGCCGGCCGCTGGCCGAACACCCGCACCTGGAAAACCCGGTCGGCGACCCGGCGGTGTTTCTGCCGCAACTGAACGGTCGTGTCGACATTGCGTACTGCTGCCTCGGCACCACGATCAAGCAGGCGGGCTCGGAAGAAGCGTTCCGTGCGGTCGATCTGGACATGGTGGTGGCTTTCGCCAAGCGTGCACGGGAAATGGGCGCCCGGCACCTGATCGTGATCAGCGCCGTGGGGGCCGACCGTCGATCCTCGGTGTTCTACAACCGGGTCAAAGGCGAGATGGAGTACGCCTTGCGGGCGCAGGACTGGCCACAACTGACCATCTGCCGACCTTCGCTGTTGCTGGGCGACCGGATTGAACCGCGCCTGGCCGAACAACTGGCCGGCCCGTTATCGCGCCTGATTCCAGGCAAGTACCGAGGCATCGAAGCCTGCCAGTTGGCGCGCGCGATGTGGCGGCTGGCGCTGGAAGAACAGGATGGAGTGCGGGTGGTCGAATCGGATGAGTTGCGCAAGCTGGGCAAGTAACGCTACGGCGACGGGGTGGGCGCACCGCCGATTCGGGACCGAACGCTACAACCCGCCCGTCGCCTGAAAACTCACACCGATCACCGTCAGCACGGACAACGGCAACAGCAGCGTATCGAGCAGAGCGCTGGCCGGCAGATCCACCCCCGGATAGCTCGGCGCCTCTGCGCCAAAGCGGTCCATCGCGCAGCAACCACCGTTCAAGGCATACATGTCCAGCCGGGTCCCCGCATACACCACCGGAGCCCCCGGCTTGGCAGCATCCAGCGTGCGCGCGGTGGCGCAGCCAGCCAATTGCACGACCAGCACCAGCGCCAGCAGCTTATTCATCGCTGGTCAGATGGTGTTCGCCCCAACGCGGCAGCATGTCCTGAGGGATGTTCAGCAGATTGAGAATCCGGGCCACGACGAAGTCGACGAGGTCGTCGATGGTTTGCGGCTGATGATAGAACCCGGGCGATGCCGGAAGGATCGTCACGCCCATGTTCGACAACTTCAGCATGTGCTCCAGGTGAATGCTCGAATACGGCGCTTCACGCGGCACCAGAATCAGCTGGCGGCGCTCCTTCAACGTAACGTCGGCCGCACGCTCGATCAGGTTGTTGCAGGCGCCGGTGGCGATCGCCGAGAGCGTCCCGGTGGAACACGGCACCACCACCATCGCCGCCGGCGCACCGGAGCCCGAGGCCACGGGCGACATCCAGTCTTCCTTGCCGTACACGCGGATCTGTCCATCGGCGGCACCGGTGTACTCGGTGAGAAAGGCCTGCATCATCTGGGTTTTCGGTGGCAACGTCACGTCGGTCTCGGTGGCCATCACCAATTGCGCGGCCTTGGAGATCAGGAAATGCACCTCGCGATCTTCGCGGATCAGGCAGTCCAGCAGGCGCAAGCCATACTGGGCGCCCGAAGCGCCGGTCATGGCCAGCGTGATGCGTTCCGGGCCGTTGTTCATTGCAGCGCCTCGGCCAGTTTGCCGTGCAGGCCGCCAAACCCGCCGTTGCTCATGATCACCACGTGCGTGCCCGGCTGAGCCTGACTTTTCACCCGCTCGATAATGCCTTCCAGCGAATCGCTGACAATTGACGGCACGCTGCACAGCGCCGCCGTGGCGGCCAGGTCCCAGCCGAGGTTGGCTGGCGCGTACCAGATGACCTGGTCGGCATCCGCCACGCTTTCGGGCAAGCCGTCACGGTGAGCGCCGAGCTTCATGGAGTTGGAGCGCGGCTCGATGATCGCAATCAATGGCGCGTCGCCAATGCGCTTGCGCAGGCCGTCGAGCGTGGTGGCGATGGCCGTCGGATGGTGGGCAAAGTCGTCGTAGATGGTGATACCCCGGACTTCTGCCACTTTCTCCATCCGCCGCTTCACACTCTTGAACGCGCTCAACGCCGCGATGCCCATGGCGGGCACGACACCGACATGGCGAGCTGCGGCCAGGGTCGCCAGGGCATTGGCCACGTTGTGCTGACCGGTCATGTCCCACTCGACCACGCCCTGGGCCACGCCGTCGAACATCACTTCGAACGCCGAACCGTCTTCACTCAGCAATTTGACCTGCCATTGACCACCGGCACCGGTGGTTTGCACCGGCGTCCAGCAGCCCATCTCGATCACGCGCTGCAAGGCCGGCTCGGTGGTCGGATGAATCACCAGGCCTTCGCTCGGAATGGTCCTGACCAAGTGGTGAAACTGTCGCTCGATGGCCGGCAGATCAGGGAAGATGTCCGCATGATCGAATTCCAGGTTGTTCAGGATCGCCGTCCGCGGGCGGTAGTGGACGAACTTGGAACGCTTGTCGAAGAACGCGCTGTCGTACTCGTCGGCTTCGATCACGAAGAATGGGGTGCCGCCCAGTCGGGCCGACACCGAAAAGTTCTGCGGCACGCCGCCGATCAGGAAACCCGGGCTCATGCCGGCGTGCTCCAGCACCCAGGCGAGCATACTGCTGGTGGTGGTCTTGCCGTGGGTCCCCGCGACAGCCAGCACCCAACGACCTTGCAATACGTGGTCGGCCAGCCATTGCGGGCCGGAAACGTAGGGCAATCCCTTGTTCAGCACGTACTCGACCGCCGGGTTACCGCGGGACATGGCGTTGCCGATCACCACCAGGTCGGGGGCCGGATCGAGCTGCGCCGGGTCGTAGCCCTGGGTCAACTCGATGCCCTGGGCCTCCAGCTGGGTGCTCATCGGTGGATAGACGTTGGCATCGGAGCCGGTCACATGATGGCCCAGCTCTTTGGCCAGAACCGCCATCGAACCCATGAAAGTGCCGCAGATACCAAGAATATGAATGTGCATAGTCGACCTCGTAAAACATGGCCGCAGGTTAGCGTAGGGAGGGGAAAACCGCACCTGGTGTTTCGCCCGCACTGACGCCCGCGCCCACAGGGCAACGCATTCCACTGTGGGCGCGGGCTTGTTCGCGAAAGCCGCGATGCGGTCTAGCGGGCGATCCCGTGCTTGCGCAACTTCCTGTAGAGGGTATTGCGACTGACCCCCAGCTGTTCGGCCGTGTGGGTCATGTGCCAGCGCTGCTGCTCCAGCGCAGTGAGCAACGCCAGCCGCTCGGCATCCTCAAGCGGATACTCGGTCGGCTCCTGCGCGGGCGAAATCACGGCCGGCCGGGCATGAAGGACCATCGCCGGCAAGTCCTCCAGACCGACGCGCCCGCCGTCACACAGCGCCGCCAGGGTACGCAGGACATTGCGCATCTGGCGCACGTTGCCGGGCCAGGCGAACCCCAACAGCGCCTGGCGTGCGGGTTCATCGATCAGCACCGTCTCACCGTCCGCTTCCTGCGCCAGCAGATAGTCGAGCAACTGCGACCGGTCACTGCGCTCACGCAACGCCGGCAAGGCGATTTCCAGTCCGTTGAGCCGGTAATACAGGTCTTCGCGAAAGCTCCCGTCCCGTACCCGTTCCAGCAGGTCACGGTGGGTCGCGCTGATGATTCGCACGTTGACCGCCTCGGGAGCACCGCCGATCGGCACCACCTGCCGATCCTCCAGCACCCGCAGCAGCCGGGTCTGCAACGCCAGCGGCATGTCGCCGATCTCGTCGAGGAACAAGGTGCCGCCATCGGCCTGCTGCAACTTGCCGCGCATGCCCTCCTTGCGTGCGCCGGTGAAGCTGCCGCCGCGATAGCCGAACAGCTCGCTTTCAATCAGGCTCTCGGGAATCGCCGCGCAGTTAAGGGCTACGAACGCCTGCTCGGATCGCTGACTGGCCTGGTGCACAGCCTTGGCGAAGGCCTCCTTGCCGGACCCGGTTTCGCCATGGATCAGCAGCGGAACGTCCCGTTCGAAGACCCGCAACGCCTTGCGGAAATCCGCTTGCAGCCGCTCATCGCCGAGACAAATCCCCGGCAGGCGAGCCGCCTCGGCCAGCATCGGGCGCGGAGGCACTGGCGTCGAAAAGCTGCGCGGCTGACCTCGCAACACGGCAAACAGGCCGCGTCCGTCTCGGCTGCGCAACGGCCAACTGGCGCTGGGACTCACGCTCGCGCGGCCGAGCAACTCGTCCAGCGCGCAATCGAAAAACGCCTCCACCGGTTGGCCGAGCATGGCGCCGCGCGCATGCCCCAGCAGGTTGAGCGCACTCTGGTTGACCGCACAGATCCGCCCTTCGCCGTCAAACGCCAGCAGCCCTTCGCTGAACAGCCCGACGGATTCGGCCTGTAAATGAAAACGCAGCAACCATTGGTTGTCGAAGTAGCGCAGGAAATAGCAGCTCTCGATCATCTTCGCCGAAAGGTTGACCAGGGCCATGGTGTGGAACTGGCTTTGCCGCGACACGTCGTGCCGCGCCGACGACACGTCCAGCACCGCCAGCAAGTCGCCATGGGGGTCGAAAACCGGGCTTGCGGAACAGGTCAGACCGGTGTGACGACCGCGAAAATGCTCGTCCTGGTGAATGGTCAGTGCCTGGCGCTCCACCAGGCAAGTGCCGATGCCGTTGGTGCCTTCGCAGGCTTCGCTCCAGTCGGCACCGAGCCAGAGGCCGGCGCGCTCGAAAATCCTGCGTTCGGTGGGCGCGGTGACACAGTTGAGGATCACGCCCCGCGCATCGGTCAACAGCACCGCATGGCCGGCGCCGGAGAGTTGCTGATGCAGGCTGCTCATTTCATTGCCGGCGATGTGCAGCACTTGCTGCAGGCGCTCGCGACTTTCCAGCAGGCGGCCATGTTCCAGCACGGTGGGTGCCATGGTCAGGCTCGGATCGAGGTGATAGTCCTCGAGACAGCGCAGCCAGGACCGGGCTATGGAGGGATCGCTGCCGGGACCGTGCAGGTGGGATTTGCCCTGGGTCACGGTCAGTACCTGCTGGGCATGGCGACTCAAATGGTTGTCGTGCATCTGTTGTTCTTCTCCCCGCAGGTTGGGCCTGGAGTGTGTGCCTGAGCATCCTCCTGCCTGCGGCGTATTGCAATGCTGGCGAACCCACGCCGCCACAGGCTGTGTCACAAGCGGTACAAAGTGTCACGTGCAGCGTACCGAAAACGTCACAGACGTCCTCCGCCTGTCCGACAAAAACAGCGCAAGGCCTTGATTTACCTGAGCTGCAAGGCGCTGGCCCGACCTTTGCTCTACGCTTAAGTCAAGCGCACACGCGCCACTTCCTTATAAGTACAACAAACCAAGGAGAACCCATCATGCGTTACGCTCACCCCGGTACTGAAGGCGCCAAGGTCTCGTTCAAGAGCAAGTACGGTAACTACATCGGCGGCGAGTTCGTCGCGCCTGTCAAAGGTCAGTACTTCACCAACACCTCGCCAGTGAATGGCCAACCGATAGCCGAATTCCCCCGCTCCACGGCCGAGGACATCGACAAGGCCCTGGATGCCGCCCATGCTGCGGCGGATGCCTGGGGTGCCACCTCCGTCCAGGCGCGCTCGCTGATCCTGCTGAAAATTGCCGATCGCATCGAACAGCACCTGGAAACCCTGGCGATCACCGAAACCTGGGACAACGGCAAGGCCGTTCGCGAAACCCTCAACGCCGACATTCCGCTGGCCGCCGATCACTTCCGCTATTTCGCCGGTTGCCTGCGCGCCCAGGAAGGCAGCGCTGCCGAGATCGACGGCAACACCGTGGCCTATCACATCCATGAACCGCTGGGCGTGGTCGGGCAGATCATCCCGTGGAACTTCCCGATTTTGATGGCCGCGTGGAAACTCGCCCCAGCCCTGGCCGCCGGTAACTGCGTGGTGCTCAAGCCTGCCGAGCAAACTCCGCTGGGCATCACCGTGCTGGTCGAACTGATTGGCGACCTGCTGCCACCAGGCGTCCTCAACGTCGTGCAAGGCTTTGGCAAGGAAGCCGGTGAAGCCCTGGCCACCAGCAAGCGTATCGCCAAGATTGCCTTCACCGGCTCGACCCCGGTCGGTTCGCACATCATGAAATGTGCGGCGGAGAACATCATTCCGTCCACCGTGGAACTGGGTGGCAAATCGCCGAACATCTTCTTCGAAGACATCATGCAGGCCGAGCCGACCTTCATCGAGAAAGCCGCCGAAGGTCTGGTCCTGGCGTTCTTCAACCAGGGCGAAGTCTGCACCTGCCCTTCCCGTGCCCTGGTGCAGGAGTCGATCTACGACGAGTTCATGAAAGTGGTCATGAACAAAGTCCTGCAAATCAAACGCGGCGACCCGCTGGACACCGACACCATGGTCGGCGCCCAGGCTTCCGAGCAGCAATTCGACAAAATCCTCTCGTACCTGGAAATCGCCAAGGGCGAAGGCGCCGAGCTGCTGACTGGCGGCAAGGTGGAAAAACTCGAGGGCAACCTGGCGAGCGGCTACTACATCCAGCCGACCCTGCTCAAGGGCACCAACAAGATGCGCGTGTTCCAGGAGGAAATCTTTGGCCCGGTGGTGAGCATCACCACCTTCAAGGACGAAGCCGAAGCCCTGGCCATTGCCAATGACACCGAGTTCGGCCTCGGCGCCGGCCTCTGGACCCGCGACATCAACCGCGCCTATCGCATGGGCCGCGCCATCAAGGCCGGTCGTGTATGGACCAACTGCTACCACCTGTACCCGGCCCATGCCGCGTTCGGCGGTTACAAGAAGTCCGGCGTCGGCCGTGAAACTCACAAGATGATGCTCGATCACTATCAGCAGACCAAAAACCTGCTGGTGAGCTACGACATCAATCCGCTGGGCTTTTTCTAAAGGCCAAGGGCGAGGCAGGCAAACCTGCCTCGCTCCGCCACAGCCATCGCGAGCAGGCTCGCTCCCACAGGTCTTTCACCTACCCTGTGGGAGCGAGCCTGCTCGCGATGGCTTTTCAACGGACACACTCCATGCCCGGGCGCCCTGGCGCAGCCTTTGCATGCTCACAACACCCCTTCCTCGGGTACACACACTTCAGGAGGACACCGCCCCATGGCCTCGTTTGCCCATTCCATCGGCGCCCAGACCTATCGCTTCGACAGCCTCAAGGACGTCATGGCCAAGGCCAGTCCCGCGCGTTCCGGGGACTTCCTGGCCGGCGTTGCGGCGCTCAACGATGGTGAACGCGTCGCCGCGCAAATGGCCCTGGCGGACATTCCTCTCACCCACTTCCTGCAGGAAGTGCTGATTCCCTACGAGACCGATGAAGTCACCCGACTGATCATCGACACCCACGACCAACACGCCTTCGCCGCCGTCAGCCACCTGACCGTCGGTGGCTTGCGCGACTGGCTGCTCAGCGAGGCCGCCGACGAACAGAGCCTGCGCGCCCTCGCCCCCGGGTTGACGCCGGAGATGGCCGCGGCAGTGTCCAAGCTGATGCGCGTACAGGATCTGGTGCTGGTGGCGCAGAAAATCCGCGTGGTCACGCAGTTTCGCGGCACCATGGGCCTGCGCGGACGCCTCTCCACGCGCCTGCAACCCAATCACCCCACCGACGAACCGGCCGGTATTGCCGCGAGCATTCTCGACGGCCTGCTCTACGGCAACGGTGACGCGATGATCGGCATCAACCCGGCCACCGACAGCATTGCCTCGATTTGCGCGATGCTGGAAATGCTCGATGCGATCATCCAGCGCTACGAAATTCCGACGCAGGCCTGCGTGCTGACCCACGTCACCACGTCCATCGAAGCCATCAATCGGGGCATCCCGCTGGACCTGGTGTTCCAGTCGATCGCCGGCACCGAAGCGGCCAACGCCAGCTTCGGCATCAGTCTGAACCTGTTGCAGGAAGGCTACGAAGCCGGGCTCAGCCTCAAGCGCGGCGGGCAGAACCTGATGTATTTCGAGACCGGCCAGGGCAGCGCCCTGTCGGCCAACGCCCATCACGGCGTCGATCAACAAACCTGCGAAACCCGTGCCTACGCCGTGGCGCGACACTTCAAACCGTTCCTGGTCAACACCGTGGTCGGATTCATCGGACCGGAATACCTCTACAACGGCAAACAGATCATCCGCGCCGGCCTCGAGGATCACTTCTGCGGCAAGCTCCTGGGCGTGCCGATGGGCTGCGACATCTGCTACACCAACCATGCGGAAGCCGACCAGGACGACATGGACACCCTGCTGACCCTGCTGGGCGTGGCCGGGATCAACTTCATCATGGGCATCCCCGGTTCCGACGACATCATGCTCAATTACCAGACCACCTCGTTCCACGACGCACTCTATGCCCGGCAAACCCTGGGCCTGCGCCCGGCGCCGGAGTTCGAACAATGGCTGGCGAACATGGGTATCTTCACCCAGGCCGGCGGCAAGATTCAGTTCGGCAGCCAACTGCCACCGGCGTTTCGTCAGGCCTTGGCGCAATTGGGATGAGCACCGAAATGGATAAACCTGCTGGCGATCCACAAAACCCGTTGCTGGAGCTGCGCCGCCTGACCCCCGCACGCATTGCGCTGGGCCGCACCGGTACCAGCCTGCCCACCGGCGCGCAACTGGATTTCCAGTACGCCCACGCCCAGGCCCGGGACGCGGTGCATCTGGCGTTCGATCATGCCGAACTCCGCGCGCAACTGGCCGAAGGTGGCTACAACACACTGCTGCTGCACAGCGCCGCACCGAATCGCGACACCTACCTGCAACGCCCCGATTTGGGGCGCAAGCTGTGCGACGCGTCGGCGCAGACCCTGCGCGACTATGCCTCAACCCATCCCGACGGCCTCGATCTGGCGATCGTGGTGGCCGATGGTTTGTCGGCACTGGCGGTTCACCGGCATGCGGCGCCGTTCCTGGCGCGTCTGCAGGAACAGATCGCGGTCGAAGGCTGGGCGGTGTCGCCGGTGGTGCTGGTGGAGCAAGGCCGGGTCGCCGTCGCCGATGAGGTCGGCCAGTTGCTGAACGCCAAAATGGTGGTGATCCTGATCGGCGAACGCCCTGGCCTCAGCTCGCCGGACAGCCTTGGCTTGTATTTCACCTACAATCCCAGGGTTGGCCTGACGGACGCCCATCGCAACTGCATTTCCAACGTGCGGCTGGAGGGCCTGAGTTACGGCATGGCCGCACACCGCCTGTTGTACCTGATGCGGGAAGCCTGTCGGCGGCAGCTGTCGGGCGTCAACCTCAAGGACGAAGCACAGGTGCAAACACTGGCCTCCGACGCTGGGACCAACACGAAGGGCAATTTCCTACTGAACACGCCGAATACCTGAACCGTTTCCGCATTGCGTTTCTGCGCCTGATTCAGGCAGGATCGAACCACGGCCGCCAAGGGTTTCCTATTGCCGTCACGATGTCAGACAGCCACTTGAAGACGAGACCTATCGATGCGGATTATTCAAGCGACCCTCGAACACCTGGACCTGTTGACCCCGCTGTTCGTCAAATATCGCGAGTTTTATGGCTCCCTGCCCTATCCGGATTCGTCCCGGGCCTTCCTCGAGAAACGCCTGCGCCGCAAGGAGTCGGTGATCTACCTGGCCTTGTCCGATGACGACAAACTGATGGGCTTCTGTCAGTTGTACCCGAGCTTTTCCTCGCTTTCGCTCAAGCGCGTGTGGATCCTCAACGACATCTACGTCGCCGAAGATGCCCGCCGTCAGCTGGTGGCCGACAACCTGATCCGCACCGCGAAGAAAATGGCCAAGGAAACCAATGCCGTGCGCATGCGCGTTTCCACCAGCAGCGACAACCGGGTGGCGCAGAAAACCTACGAGTCCATCGGTTTCAAGGAAGACACCGAGTTCAAGAACTACGTGCTGCCGATCAGCGAAGAACTCTGATCTTTCCTCTGCAGCACCGAGCTCGCTCGCGATGGACGACGGGGCAACATGGGCATCCTGTAACTCCCCGTCATCGCTGCCCTCCATTGCGAGCGAGCTCGCGCCTGCAAAGTCACCGTCCGTCTTCAGCGAAATCCCCCGCTACAAACTCGGCGCGCTTTTGACGTGTCTGCCCGTATAATGCGGACCTTTCCGGCTTGTAAGAAAAACTACATTCGTGTGTAGCCTTTCGCGAAGTCATCCGCACAGGCCTGCCGAGTCGGGCCGTTACCACAGGTGCCCCCATGGATTTCAACCCGCTCGATCTTGTCCTGCATCTCGATGTCTACCTCGACTTGCTGGTAAACAATTACGGGCCTTGGATCTACGCCATCCTGTTTCTGGTCATCTTCTGCGAGACCGGCCTGGTGGTCATGCCGTTCCTGCCGGGCGATTCCCTGTTGTTCATCGCGGGCGCCGTGGCGGCTGGCGGTGGCATGGACCCGGTTCTGCTGGGTGGCTTACTGATGCTGGCGGCCATTCTGGGTGACAGCACCAACTACGTGATTGGCAGAACGGCGGGCGAGCGCCTGTTCAGCAACCCGAACTCGAAAATCTTCCGCCGCGATTACCTGCAGCAAACCCACGACTTCTATGACAAACACGGCGGCAAGACCGTGACCATGGCGCGATTCCTGCCGATCGTCCGCACCTTTGCGCCGTTCGTCGCCGGCGTGGCGAAAATGCCTTATCCGCGTTTCTTCTTTTTCAGCGTGCTCGGCACCATCCTCTGGGTCGGCGGGCTGGTGACGCTCGGCTATTTCTTTGGCAACGTACCGTTCATCAAGAAAAATCTGTCACTGCTGGTGGTGGGCATCATCCTGCTGTCACTGGTGCCGATGATCATCGGTGTGTTCCGCAGCCGCTTCGGCAGCGCCGCGTCCAAAGCCGAACCGCGCTGAACGATGTGGTCGCTCAGCGCCTGGCGCCGCCGGCGCATCCTGGCCAGGCACCCGATCGCCGATGACATGTGGCAGCGGGTGCGCCATCACCTGAGCTTTCTCGACGGCATCAGCGCCGCTGAAGACCAATGGTTGCGCGAAGCCAGCGTATTGTTCCTCGAAGACAAACACCTGACCGCCCTTCCCGGCGTCGAACTGCATCAGGAACAGCGTCTGTTGCTCGCGGCCCAGGCCCAGTTGCCGCTGCTCAACCTGGGTGACCTCAACTGGTACCAGGGTTTTCACGAAATCGTCCTTTACCCCGACGATTTCCTCAGCCCGCAACGCCATCGCGACGCCAGTGGCGTCGAACACGAGTGGGACGGCGAACACAGCGGTGAGGCCTGGCAGCAAGGCCCGGTCATTCTCGCCTGGCCCGGGGTGATGGCCAGTGGTGGCTGGGAAGGCTACAACCTGGTGATCCACGAGCTCGCGCATAAACTCGACATGCTCAACGGCGACGCCAACGGCCTGCCGCCGCTGCACCCCGACATGCGCGTCAGTGACTGGGCGCGGGTCATGCAAGCGGCCTATGACGACCTCGACCAGCAACTGGAGCGCAACCCGGACGCCGAAACCGCCATCGATCCCTACGCGGCGGAAAACCCGGCCGAGTTCTTCGCCGTCACCAGCGAATACTTCTTCAGCGCCCCGGACCTGCTGCACGAGGCCTACCCGGATGTCTATGAGCAATTGAAGCTGTTTTACCGCCAGGACCCGTTGGCCCGACTACGGCAACTTCTGGCCGAAGACCCGGTCTATCAGCCACGCGACTAAGACTTCTGGTCCATAGCGTCCGTGGCGGAATATGCCTATAATCGCCGCCACTTTTTGGTCAACTAACCGGGGGCACAGCCCAATGAGCTACAGCAAGATTCCAGCTGGCAAAGACCTGCCGAACGACATCTACGTCGCGATCGAGATTCCGGCCAACCACGCGCCGATCAAATACGAAATCGACAAAGACAGCGATTGCCTGTTCGTTGACCGTTTCATGGCCACCCCGATGTTCTACCCGGCCAACTACGGTTACATCCCCAACACCCTGGCTGACGACGGTGATCCCCTCGACGTGCTGGTCGTGACCCCTTACCCGGTCGCACCAGGCTCGGTGATCCGCGCGCGTCCAGTCGGCATCCTGAACATGACCGACGACGGCGGCGGCGATGCCAAAGTCATCGCAGTCCCACACGACAAGCTGTCCCAACTGTACGTCGACGTGAAGGAATACACCGACCTGCCCGCACTGCTGATCCAGCAGATCGAGCACTTCTTCGCGAACTACAAGGATCTCGAAAAAGGCAAATGGGTGAAGATCGAAGGCTGGGACGGCGCAGACGCCGCCCGTGCTGCGATCACCAAGTCGGTTGCTGCCTACAAAGGCTAAAAGCGGCTGTCAGCCTTGAGCGGCCCGCTTCAAAAAAAACCCCGGTAATCCGGGGTTTTTTGTGCCTGGAAGAATGCTTTTAAACACACCGTTTAACAAATCGGCGGTTTGGTTTTTTCTGTTTAATTTCCACAAGATACGTCTTACATGAGGACGCAAATTTCCCGCGCAATTTGAACAAGTCGTTTATTCAAAGCCTTCAGCGGCGCACGTAGACTCGTGTTTATGAAAAAGAACAAAACCTGCGGCCTTCGCTTCAAAATGCTCCTGAAAATGGCGGACATCACGACGACCGGCTTCGCCGAAGTCCTGAAGATCGACAACGCACAAACCGTCCACAACTGGTACACCCGTGGCGTGCCCGACTACCGCATCGAGGAAGTCGCCAGGAAACTTTCGGTCAACAGCGAGTGGCTGAAAACCGGCGAAGGCCCAAAAGACGCCAGGCACCTGCGTCTGGTCAGCGATACCGGCGACACCTTCGACGCCCAGGCCCTGAGGGGCGTGTACACCGTTATCGAACCCACGGACGTCGAGCTGCCTTTCTTCAGGGAGGTTCCCGTCGCACCAGGCTCGAACAAAACCCACGTCATCGTCGACAACAGCCAACCAATCCGCCTGCCGCGCAGCCACCTCGACTCCCTGGAAATCAACTACGGGGATGCCATCTGCGCCTACATGATCGGCAACAGCATGGCCGAGAAAATTGGCGACGGCTCGACCCTCGCCATCGATCGCGGCCTGACCCAGATCGTCGATGGGGAAATCTATGCGATCGAGCACGACGGCATGCTGAGAATCAAATACCTGCACCGCATGCCCGGCAATGGACTGCGCCTGCGCAGTCACAACAGTGCCGAATACCCGGATGAAATCTTCCGGGCGGCCCAAATCGAAGAGCAGCACATCAGGGTCCTGGGATGGGTATTCTGGAGCTCCACCCTGAACAAGCGCCGTCCGCCGCTACCGTTCCTGTGATCCCCCGGAGCAAGCCCGCGCCCTCCAGATACGCACACCAAAAACTGGGAATTTCGCAAAAAAATCAGTATGCTGCGCCCCACATTTGCGCATCGACCCGCTCAGCGGCTCAGATCGCACCGACGAAGCAGATGATTTTCTCGCCGAGTCCCACAGCCGGACGCAAGATCCGGGTGTACGTTTTGAAGGCTGGCGAGGTTTACCAAAAATGAACCAAGCCAGTCCCCGAGAAGCCGGCCACAAGCCGGCTTTTTAATGTCTGGAAGAAAGCACGCCTGTCATCTGAAACTCTTTAAGAGGGGTTGCCGGGCCAGCACCGCAATTGCTAACGTAACGACAAACGTCATTACAGGCATACCACCATGGCTTCCATCAACATCCGCATCGACAATGATCTGAAGCAGCGTTCATTTGCCGAGTTGGAAAAGCTCGGAGTAACGCCTTCCGAACTTCTGCGCCAAACCCTTCAATACGTCGCCGAGCGCGGCAAATTACCCTTCAAAGCAGCCTTACTCAGCGAAGAGGATGAAGCGCTCATCGCCGTGGTCACCGAACGTCTTGCCGCTCCTCAGCGAGTCAAGGTAAGCCTGGATGACCTATAGCCTCGAATTTGACCGTCGCGCGTTGAAAGAGTGGAAAAAGCTGGGGGACACGTTACGCCAACAGTTTAAAAAGAAGCTGGCTGAAATACTCGAAAATCCTCGTATTGAAGCCAATCGGCTTCGCCAACTGCCTGACTGCTACAAACTCAAATTGCGTAGTGCGGGTTATCGGCTGATATACCAGGTCATCGATCAGGAAGTCGTGGTGTTTGTGGTTGCCGTCGGGAAACGCGAGGGAGAAGCGGCTTACCAAGATGCGCAGGACCGAATTATTCAGCAGCCCGCTGACTAACTCGGTCCTGCGCACCATCACAGCGAAAAATGCCATACGACACAGGTTCATGCCGCCCAGGCACTCGCCCCCTCACGGATAACTAAACCCCTTGACCAACGTCAACTCCCCCACCGCCCGCATCGGCACCAGGAACGTCTCCATCTTCTCATTCGGCGTCCCTTCCTCCGTGATCACGGTCACCTGCGCGGTGGTCAGCGGCTGAGCCGCCTCTTCCTGCCCTTCCTCGTCGCTGCGATAGCCGCCGCCGAAGTAGTTCACATAAACGAGGTACTGGCCCTTGATGGGCGCGGGCATGGCAAAGATTTCCGGGCCGTAGCCGGTGGTGACGTCGACATCGAGCGCGGCGCCGTTGGGGGCGACGCGATCGCCGTACCAGATGTGGGCGCCGTCGGGGGTGATGAGGTGCAGGTCCAGGTCGGTGCCGTCGCTGTCCCAGGCCAGCAATACCCGCAACTTGGCGGGGGTGGCGCCGCCGCTGGCATTGAGGAATTGCGTGCGATGGCGTTGCTGGCCGTCGGGGCTGCGCACTTCGACGCTGTTGCTGCCGTTGGGAAACGAGAACGGTCGATCGAAGCGCCCGGCAGGGTCGATTTTCAGCGGCATGCTGACGCCGTTGACGATCAGCCGGCCGGGCTCGGAGGTCTTGGGGGTGGCGTTGATCTGGCCGCTGATGCGGGCGGTGTTGGCCTGGCCGGCGGGGGTGTTGACCGAGGAGGCCGGGTAGTTGACGGTCTGGCGGAAGCTTTCGCCTTCGCCTTGCGGCGCGCCGGTGCGCCAGCCGCCGACGGGGGTCTCCAGGTCAACGGCGGCATAGGTCGTTGGCAGCGCGCTGACGGCGCAAAGGAACAGCAAGACCTGTGGATAGCGGAGTTTCATGGCCTATTCCAGCAAGAGGTGACGGGCAAGCCCTTCGATGTAGGTTTCATCCTGGCCGTTGGGGTGTGCTTCGAAGGCCAGGTGCAGGTATTCGTGAGTCAGGTCGAGACGGTCTTGCAGCGACAGCACGCCGCGTACGTAGAGGCGCTGGCGTTCGCGGTCGACGAAGGGGCGTCCGAACGCGAGTTTGCACACGGCGAAGGTGCTGACTTCGCTGTAGCCGGTTTCGCCTTCGAGGCGCTGACGCCAGCTGCGGCGTTGTGTTTGCAGCCAGTCCTGGGCGGCGGGCAACGCCTCGCAGGACGCCACCGGGTTGTCCCAGCGGCTGAGGCTGGCACGCGGGTAGGCGTGGAGCAGGATCGCGTCGTAGCGCTGGCCGGCATGGGCTTGCTCGACCGCTTGCTGCCAGGCCAGTTTGTCCGGGCCGGGTTGATCGGAGTGATAGGTGACCGTGCTGCCGGCCAACACCAGGTCGGCGGTCCACGCCGCGATGTGGCGCGACTCGGCGGAAGCCGGACGCGGCGCGACGCGTTGACGACTGCTGCTGTCGTCGATACTCAGGCAGTCGCCGTGGCGCGTGGCGTTTTGCAGCAGGTAGGTGCGGATCGCCACGGCCAGCGCTTTCGCCGCTTCGGCCGGTTCCGGTTTGGCTTCGCGTTCGAGAACCCGGGCGACGTACTCCTCGCGATCCAGGCGGGCGACGAGTTTGCCATCGAGCAGAAACAGCTCGCCATCGCTGTGGATATCGAGCTGGTTGCCGTTGCTGAACTCGACCCGGTAATCGCCCTTGATCGGACCGGAAGCGACCACTCGATCCGCCGCCAGCACGCGCTTGATCGGATAGCGGGAAAACAACCCGACCTCGACGCAGCGCCCGGCGTCCGCGGGCCAGTCATCGGGCAACACGGAAGCCAGCGCAACCGCGTAGTGACGCAAGACCCTCTGGCTGGTCCCGCGACCACCGGCCCAGACCGGAGTGCCATCGACGGTCCATCCGGCGAATCCGCCCTGACGCGAAGTCGGGCCCTGTTCACCCAGCCAGCTCCAGGTTTTCACCCGCAGGCGCCCGCCCAGTTCGCCGACGACATTGCCATCCGCCGCGCCCAGTACCACATCGAGCAACACCCGGCGCATCTGTTCCCGGGCAGGCAGCCACGTTAAAACACCCAGCAACTCGGCCACCGATACACGGGTCGCCGGTTGTATCGACGGCAACTCCAGCAACCACGAGGGCGCCTGCCGCGCCTGCCAGTACGTGCGCCAATCCGACGCCACAATGCCCAGCCGCGTGGGCTCGAAGTACAGCCCGCACGACTTCACCAACGCCTGATCGCGCTCGATCCTGCCACCGGCGGTGCAACAATAGACCTCGTCCTTCGACTGCCCACGGCATTCATAAGCCGGTTCCCGGGCACCGGTATCCACCAGCCACGCGTAGACAAACAACTTCCACAGGCTGCCCAACGGCGTTTGCAGACTCTGCGGCAACGGTTCGCGGGCGATCAGTTGGGTGGGGGTCAACGCGAGCAACTGGCCTTTGTACGCAAGCCGCAACGGCTCGTCCTGCGCCGTCGCCAGCGCAGGTATCAGACACAGCAGCAGCCAGACCAGCGGCCGCCTCACGTCAGTTGACCGTGATCTGGCCGAGGGCGGCTTTCGCTTCCTGGGCCTGATGCTGTGGCGCGTAGACCTGGGTGAAGCGCACTGGCGGCAAGTTGAACTGGCCTTTTTGCGAGAAACGCACCAGATGGCGCAGACGCAATTCGCCGCTCAGCGCATCCACCGGCACCGCGTAGGCCAGTTGCCCCGGCTCGAAGCGCGCCTTTTCCAGGGCGGCCGGCTCGGTGCCCGCCTTGCCCTGCAACTTGATGCCCCACGTCGTGCGCTCGACATCCGCGCCGGGTGGCAACGGGACTTCGAGCATGCCGTAACGCAACGGTTTCGCGGATTTGCCGGTGAGGATCACCTCGTCCAGATACAGGCTGTCGCTGGACAACGGTTTGTTGCCGACCGGTTCCAGCGTGAACGTGAACGCTTCGTCGCCCGGCACCAGACGCGACAGGCGTCGGGTGACGGTGACCGGCATCGATTCGACGGGCGGTTGCCCAGTCTGGAAGCTCAGCGCCGCACGCAGCGGGCGCTCCTGGGTGCCGGACACCGTGAGCACACCCGGCACCGCCGTAGCGCCCTGCCACGTCCAATACATCTCACCACTCGCACCGTACTTTTTCTTCCAGCCCTCACCGGGCGTCAGGGCGATGGTCGGCGAAGCCTGTGCGATGCTGCGTTGCAACCAGGTCAGCGCCAGAGCGCGCTCCAGTGTCGATTGCTGCGGCAGCAGGCGTTGCAGCAGCGCCTGTGCACGAACCTGATCGAACGGTTGCAGCGACAGGCTCAGCGCTTCGGCGAACGGCTGGGAACTGACCGCCAGCCGCTGTTGCGCTGCGCCGACCTGACGATTGAATGCCTCCGGCAACGCGACTTTCGACTGAGTGGCCAGCGATGCGCTCAGGACCCGCGCCGCCGCCAGGCCGAGTGCCGAATCCGGATCGCCCATGACCAGGCTGTCCGTGCCATCGTCCATCAGGGTGTCGACCTGGCCTTCGCCGGCCTTCGCCAGATCTTCGATCAAACCGCTGAGCAGCGTGTTGACCGGCAACTGCATCTGCCTGGCAAACGACAGGATCAACGCCCGTTGCAGCAACGGTGTGTTCGGCGCCTGCCTGGCGTACACCTCCAGCACCCGCTGCCAGTGCTCCGGGGGCAGGGTCAGCTGCAGTACCTGGCTGGCGTTCCAGTCGGCGTAGTACGCATAAGCGGTGAGGAACGCATCCGGTTCGCCGTCGAAGCCCCACCAGGTGAAACTCGCCGACGGCCCGGCCATTTGCACCAGGCGCAAGCGGCTGTTCTGCATGATCAGGCGCAGGCGATCACGAATCTGCGGGTTCGACGCCAGCGACGGATAAGCGATGCTCAACGGCAGCAGGCGGCTGGCGGTCTGCTCGACGCCGCCGTACGGATAAGCGAGCAAATCGTCGAGTGCCGTACGGAACAGCGCCTGCGGACTGTCGTCCAGGCGCAGGCGAATATCGGTCGCGTCGGCCGGCAGGCTCAGCGGGGTGTCGCCGCTGGCCACGTCGAGGCTTTGCGTCTGGGTGACCTGCCAGCCTTCACCGGTCGCGGTCAGGCGCACGGCCAGGGCATCGGCGGTCTTGCCGTCCTGCACCAGCTCCGCACGCCACTCGCCACTGGCCAGCGCAAAGGCTGGCAACGCGATGTAGTTGATGCCGGCGTTCAATGTCACCGGCACCCGTTGCTCAGTACCGGCGTAATGAATCAGCAGTTCGGCCTTCAGCGGTTTTTCCGTCTGATTGAACGCGAACACACCGAGATCCGGTTTGTCGCCACTGCGGAATCGCGTCGGCCCGCTCCACTTCAGGTACAGCGGTTTTTCCGAGCGCACGAACTGCTTCTTCTGGCCGACCTGACCGTCATCGGCGATGGCCCGGGCGGTGATGCGCCAGCGGGTCAGCGAGTCCGGCATGGTGAAGGTGAAACGGGTCTTGCCGTTGGCATCGGTGACCAACTCCGGCTGCCAGGCGGCGGTGTCGACGTCTTCGCGACGCGGTCGCTCGAGCACCTTCACGCCACGCTCGCTGCGGTTGGCTTTACCCGGTGCGCCCGGGCTGCCGGGCAAGGCGACGTCGTAGCTGATGAACGACAGACTGGCGCTGGTGCGCACGTTGTTGCGCCGTGGATGGTAGAAAAACTGGTCGATGCTCGGCGCCACCTCCGGTTGCAGCGCGTAGACCATTTCATCGACCACGCTGACCGTCAGGTGAGCGGCGATCGGCTTGCCGGCGAACGCGGTGGTGAGGTCCACCGACACCGTGTCACCGGGCTGATAAGCCTCTTTGTCGGTGGCGATGGCCACTTCGATTTGCGGCGCAATCACCTTGATGCCGGCATTCTGGAAGCTGTACTGGCCACCCTTGGTGTACAGCACGGAGAAGGTCAGGTTCGGCGCAAAACTGTCCTTCACCGGGATGCGCGCGCGGTATTGGGTGTCGCTGAGTTTTTCCAGCTTCAGCCAGTCGCCGCCCCTGGACATCAGCGCCGTGGCCTCGACCTTGTCGCGCTCCAGCGAGAGCAGCGCATCGCTGACCGGCTCCGGGAAGGTGATCAGCGCCAGGGCTTCGTCGCCGGCCTTGTACTCGGGTTTGTCGAGGACGATTTCCACGGTGCCGGGCACCGCCTTGACACCCTCCCCCGTGACCGAGTGACCGGTGGCGCCGACCGCACGGCCGTGGTCATCCTTCAGCGTCAGGTTGTAAGTCCCGGGCCGCTCGAAGGCCAGGGAAAAGCTTTTGTCGCCGGCCGCGAGCTTGCCTTCGCCGCTGCTCTGGTCCTCCAGGCGCACCCAGCTGTAGCTGCTCGGCGTGAGGGCCTTGCCCTGCTCGCTGCCACTCTCATTGAAATAGCTGAACTGCACCGCGTCGCCCACCGCACTGAAGCGCTGCGGTGCGCTCAGGCGAAAATTCGCGGCGCCACGGTCGATGAGGATTTCCCGGGTGACCTTGACCCGATACGCCGCGCCATCGCTGGCGAACACGGTGAGCATGTAGCGGCTCGGCTTGTCGGTGGCCGGCAGGTCGAGGGTGGCACTGCCCTTGGCGTCGGTGGTCAGTTCGGTGCTGGTCAGCTCCACCGGGAATTGCCCCAGGTATTGCAGCTCGTTATCGACCATCGACAGTTGTTGCGCACGCAGGCTCAGGCTCAGCCGGGCGTTCGCCACCGGCTTGCCGTCCGGATAGAGCAGCACCAGGCTGCCTTTCACCGGCTCGCCGGTGCGGTAATCCTGCTTGGCCAGGTTCAGCGCGATTTCGAAGTGCGGCTTGATGTATTCCGCGACGCGAAAGGCGCTGCTGTAGGCCTGGTCCTTGTAGCTGAAACGCAGCTCATAACCGCCGGCCACGGCGTTTTCCGGCAACTGGAAACGCCCCTGGGTGCCGGATTTCGAATCGAGTTTGAGCGCCAGGGATTGCAGCGCGGTGCCGGTGGCATCGAGCACCGTGACATTCACATCGGCCGCGGTCGGCAAGACCGAATCGCGCGCATTTTTGAACTCGCGACCGACGATCTTCAGCGACACCCAATCCCCCGGCCGGTACAGCGGGCGGTCGGTGAAGGCATAGAGTTTGGTGTCGTAGATTTCGCTGTCGTAGTAGAAGTTCTCGGAGACGAACACCCCGCCCTCTTCGTCCTCGCCGATCACGAACGAACGCTCGGGGCTCACGTGTTTCAACCGCAGCAAGCCATCGGCGTCGGTCGCCCCGCTGCTCATCACGCCCAGGCCATCGGTCCACAGCACATTGACCTTCGGCACCGAACTGCCTTCGTGTTTGCGCGCGGCCCACACCAGCAGTTCATCGCCGGCAATCTTGCTCACGGCCACGGTGTTGGAGACGAACACCATGGTGGTCGCGCGGTATTTGCCGATCAACGCTTCCACCAGGTACAGGCCGGGCTTGAGGTTGCCCAACGGGATGTACACGTTGCCCGGCGCCACGCTGACGAACTCACTGGAAGAGCCGGCCAGGTTGACGCCGGCCGGCGGCTGGATCGGCTTGGCCTGCCACAGCGGGTAACGGAACTGGCTGACCACCGGGAGGCCCGGGATCAGGGCGAATTGCGGCTGGGCGTCGTAAGGCGTTGGCGCGGCAATCGCAGCCCCCATCTTCAGTTCCGGCACGTCCTCGGTGACCTGTTTGCGGGATTCGTAGGAAAAAGCGCGCTGCATCACCCGACGGGATTTGCGGTACCAGTTGTCCCACAGGTACGCGAGGGTATTGGACAGGCCTTCGCCCTTGAACTGACCGTCACTGACCACCCGGTGCAGGTTCTTCTGGCGCTTGAGGAAATCCAGCGGTTTGTCGATGCGGTACACCCGAATGTCCGCGCCGCCGTAGGGCTCCATGCGGAACCGGCGATAGTCGCGGCCCGGCGCCTCGAGCCGCACCATCGCCTGCTCGTCACTGGCGAAACTGCTGTCGGCCAGCAGGAAGAAACTTTCGCCGGCCACCGGCGTGTAGCCGCTCGGCTCGACGGTGTCTTCGGCATTCACCGCCGAGAAAGGCATCACGAACACCAACAGCAGAGACAGAAAACGCAACATGCGGGCACCGGTCATTGGGAGAGAAAATTCAGTCGATAGACGCCGATGAAGTTGGGGTTGGCTGCGTCGGGTATCCATCGGGTGTCCTTCCATGTCATGAGTTGCTGCAGGCTCGCGGAGCGCATGCCGTTGTCAGTGGGGGTGGTCGTGCCGGTGTGATAGGCGATGTAGCGGCCCATCCAGATCATCAGGTGCTGATCGTCGCCCTGATCGAAAAACATCAGGTCGCCGGGGCGCGCCTGCGTCACGTCGCGGCCGACCAGATGGCTGTTGAACTGGATCAGCTTGATCGCGTTGACGTAAGGCCCGACCTTGCCACCGCCCTGCTGCCATTGCTGGGCGAGGCCGCGCTGGGCGTCGCTCAAGGACAGCTCCGGCGGCAGGTAGCGATTGGACAGGCCATTGCTGCGCAACCATTTGTCGTCGTGCACCTTGAGGGCTTCATTGGCAGCGAAACGGACCAGTCCGGCGCAATCCTGCTGGTACCAGCGCGGGCTCGGCCCCTTGCTCAGCTGTTCCTGGGCGATGCGCACGAACCAGGCACGGAACACCTGGGATTGCTGCGGATCGAGCGCGGCGGCGTCACTGGCGAAGGCGTGGCCGCCGAGCACCAGCGCCAACAGGCCGAGGCTGCGGATAAGCAGGGTCACAGTGCTTTCCACTCCAGTGGCAGCCATTGCCAGTGGCCGTCCGGCTCGCTGCCCTCAGGCAGGGTCAGCGCGTACTTGCCGTAACCGCCAAGCTTGCGCAGTTTGGGGATCAGGTAGGTTTGCGCGGCGTTGTAGAACACCGGCTCCATGTCCTGCGGCAGGCTGTCGAGGGTTTCACGCTGCATCAGCTGCGCCATCGAATCCGGGCCGAAATAGACCGGCATCAGCTGGTCCCTGGGCACCACGTCGGCCATCGGCGGAAAGCGTTTGTCGAGGGTGCCGAGGGCTTTGTCCACCAGCTTGTCGTCGAGGGAAAACAGCAGCGTCGAACCGTGGCGCGCGAGGCTGACCCTCATGAATGCCTTGCCGGTGATCGCGTCCGGGTTCTCGGCTTCCTTGGCCTTGTAGGGACCGAAATTGGAGCTGACCTGACGCTGCCACTGATGACGATCAGTCGCCTGCTTCTCGACCACCGGGAAGGCCTGCTCCTCGACATTGCCTTCGTAGGCACCGACCATCGAGCCGAACAGCGTGCCCAGATCACCGTCGAGCCGGGCGCTGTCCTTGTCGTTCAGGCTGGCCACCAGCAGCGGCGTGTACAGCCGCGAATCGGCATACCAGCACAGCCCGGCGGCGCCAGCCATGCGTTCCGTCAACGCCTGGGCCACGCTTGTCTCGGCTCCGAGTTTCACCAGCAGCGGTTGCTGTTGTTCGGCCGCCAGTGGCAGGGCCACGCAGGCGCTGGCGCCCATCGGCATGGCTTGCCAGATCGGCTTGAAGTCGAAATCCGGCTGGTTCTCCAGCTCGTCCATGGCGAGGAAGCTGTGCCAGCCCTTGTCGTCCATGTCGAAGCGCAGCCCGGCGAAGTTCGGGATGAAGCGCTGGTAACCCATGGCCAGGACGCTGGCATTGACCGACAGGCGTTGTTTCACTTCCGGCGCGCGAGGCGGCAGGCCGAAGGCTTCGGGGAACAGTTTGTCGCCGTTGAGCAAGGCCCCCATGGCCTCGGTCGACACACTGCCCGGCTCCAGCGAGGCACCGCTCTGCGGGTCATAGAGCTTGCCCGGGTTGGACAGCACCACCAGTTTGTCGCCATGGGAGGCGAACAGCAGCGCCTTGCTGGCGCCGTAGGTCAGTTGATAGAGCGCCACGGCCTCGGTGCCCACCTTCACCTCGCCGACTGTGCTCAGCTGCGTATCGTCCAGGGCCACTTTCGCCAATGGCTCCAGCAGCCTGGCCAGGCCACCGCGATCCATCACCAGCAAAAAGTCCTTCAGGCGGCCATCCGCCCCGCGCCACAGCGCCACGTCCGCCGGCTGATCGAAGAGTTGCTCGATCAGGTTGTCCTGCCACTTCAGGTCATGCTCGTAAATGATCCGCCGCAGGCTGCCGATCAGCCCGAGTCGATCGGCATGGGTCTCGTAATAGAAGACAAAATCCTCGGTGAGGGTCTCCTTGAGGAACGGCACCGCCAGCAGATCCCTGGGCAACTGGCTCAGGGAACGGGTTTCGAGCAAACCGTCGGGGCGGCTCATGCCCAGCTTGTCGCTGGCCAGTTGCGCCGCTGGCGCCTTGGGCTTGTGCATGAACCAGCCCAACCCGCCCGCCACGCCGGCCACCAGGCACAGGCCGACCAGCAATGCCGGCCAGCGGCGGGGAGTCTTGCCGGCAGGTGCGTCGGCGGCTGGGGTAACGGTGTTATCGCTCATGTTGAAAAGGCCCAATTCATCCGTGGTGCGGGATGCTTAATAGTTGAAAGTCTTGACCAGCAGCAGGTCACCGATGGCGCGCAAGGGGACGATGAAGGTCTCGCGCTTTTCATCGACGGTGTTTTCGTTGAGCACCAGGTTGATCTGCGAGGTGATCACCTCGTTCTGGTTGCTGGCCTCATCGAAGTTATAGCCGCCGTTGCCGAAGTTGCCCCAATAGTTGACGTAGACCAGATAGGTGCCGTGCAGCGGCGCGGTCATGGTGAACATTTCCGGACCGGGACCATCGACGCCGTCCGGGTCCAGGCCCCCGCCGTTGTTCATCGCCGGGCGGGCCCAGAACGCGTGCTGGCCGTCGGGGGTAATGATGTGCAGGTCGAGCTCGGCCTTCGGGTCGTCCCACCCCAGCACCACACGAATCCGCGCGGGCGTGCGCAGGTGGTTGGCTTCATAGAATTGCACCCGCTTGAGCGACTGACCTTCGGCGCTGCGCACTTCGACGCTGTTGGAGCCCGCGCCAAAGGCGTACGGCCGGGCGAATCGCCCCTGGTCGTCGGTGTACAGGTTCAGGGGATTGCCATTGACCGCCAGCGTGTGCGGCCCGCGCCGGGGACCGATTGCCTTGAGCTGGCCCTCGATCATCGTGCGATTGCGTTGCACGCCCCGGTCGATGGGTGGCGTGGGATAAGCCACTCGCGGGTTTTCGCTGCGATCGAGCAAGCCGTTGTACCGCCAGCCGCCCACCGGCTCCGACAGCTCAGCCGTCGGCCCGGCCCAGGCGGCCGCCGCAAAGGCCCACCCCATCAGCACCCGTAGAAATGAACGCATGTAACGCCTCCTGCCATGCATGACGAAACCTTGCGCCCGATCCTCGGCGCGTTACAGAGGCAAAAACTGCGTTTCGTCAGAAAACCCGTGACTGTCGGGTCGTAAGAGGCGCGAAGGTTAGCCATTGGTTGGTTTTTTGACAATCGAAGGTCGAGGAATTTGCGGGGGTGTTCACGGCGTCGGTAGACGGTGAGCCGAATAACCTGCATATTCGGCTCACCATATGAGCCGAATAGATTCGCTATTCGGCTCACCGAGCGAGAAACCTCCGTGATGGCATCCGACTGGATCTGGCAACAGCCCGATTGGCCAACCTTCCATTGGCAACCCGAGGACTTGGCGCCCGTGCTGCGCGAGTGCGTGCAGGCTCAGGGCCGGCTGATGGGCATGGCCGGCTCGGTGGGCGGCTCACTGAGCGCGCAAAGCGAACTGGATGCCTTGCTGCAGAATATCGTCACGTCCTCAGCTATCGAGGGCGAGCAACTGAATGTCGGGTCGGTACGCTCATCGCTCGCTCGGCGCCTGGGGTTGCAGCAGGTTGATGGCGATAAAGTGAGTCAACGCAGCGAAGGTCTGGCGCAGTTGCTGCTCGACGCCACTCAACATTACGCCCAACCACTCACCCTTGAGCGTCTGTTGGACTGGCATGAATGGCTGTTTCCTGAGCAGGACCACGCGCTCGGCGCACGACCGATTCGCATCGGCGCCTTGCGCGGCGAGGCCCCGATGCAGGTTGTATCCGGACGCCTGGACCGTCCGACGGTCCACTTCGAAGCGCCACCCCGCCAGGGGCTGGAGCGGCAACTGGACGTTTTTCTGGAATGGTTCGAAACCAGCCGCAACGAGGTGGGGCTCGACCCGTTGCTCAGGGCAGGTATCGCCCATTTCTGGTTCGTGACACTGCACCCTTTCGACGACGGCAATGGCCGCCTGACGCGCACTATCACCGACCTGGCACTGGCGCAGGGCGAAGCCCAAGCGATTCGTTTCTACGCCATGTCCGCGAGCATCCTGGACGATCGCTCCGGCTATTATCGGGTACTGGAAGCCAGTCAGAAGGCGACCATGGACATCACCCGTTGGCTCGAATGGTTTTTACAAACCTTGCTGCGCAGCTTGCAACAGGCCATGGCGCGCATCGAGTCGGTGCTGGGCAAGGCGCGCTTCTGGCAGGCCCACCCGCAGCACAGCCTGTCAGAGGAGCAGACCAAAGTGCTGAATCGCCTGCTCGATGGCGGCGTACGTGGCTTTGAAGACGGGATCAGCGCGGCTCAATACCAGGCTGTGGCGAAAGTCTCCAAGGCCACGGCAACCCGGCACCTGGCCGAGCTCCTGGAAAAAGGCTATCTCACACGCCTGCCGGGGGGCGGTCGAAGCACGCGGTATCAGATCAACCACCCGGGTTAGCCGACGGGATTATCGGCCCTTGTGGGAGCGAGCCTGCTCGCGATGGCGGACTGTCAGGTGATCTCAGGTGGCCTGACACTCTCCCATCGCGAGCAGACTCCCACAGGGGCACTGTCGCCCCCGCCAATTTGCCCATAACCCCCCTATCTGCTAGTGTCGCGCCGGTTTAACGTCAACCGGAAATAGCCGCCATGGCCCGCAAAAAAGCTGCACTGGATTTCGAACAATCCCTCGCTGACCTGCAAACGCTGGTGGAGCGACTGGAGAACGGCGAATTGTCGCTGGAGGACTCGCTGACGGCTTTCGAGCAAGGCATCGGTCTGACCCGCGATTGCCAGGCAGCGCTGGCCCAGGCCGAGCAGAAGGTTCAAGTGTTGCTCGAACGTGATGGCGAGTTGGCCGAGGAACCTTTCGACGCGGATCAGCCAGAATGATTGCAGCGTATTCCGCGACCAGCCAGGCCCGTGTCAACGCGGCACTGGAAACCCTGTTCAACGCGCCGAGCCCCGAGCTCGCACGGCTTTACGAAGCCATGCGCTACAGCGTGATGAATGGCGGCAAGCGGGTGCGACCGCTGCTGGCCTATGCCGCCTGCGAAGCGCTGGGCGGCGAAGCCGAGCAAGCCAACGGCGCGGCCTGCGCGGTGGAGTTGATCCACGCCTACTCCCTGGTGCACGACGATTTGCCGGCAATGGACGACGACGACCTGCGTCGCGGCCAACCCACCACCCACAAGAAATTCGATGAAGCCTGCGCGATACTCGCCGGTGACGGCTTGCAGAGCCTGGCCTTCAGCGCCCTGCTCGATCCGCGCCTGAGTTCGGCGGATGCGGATATCCGCCTGCAAATGGTCAGTGCGCTGGCACTGGCGGCCGGCCCGGCGGGCATGGTCGGCGGCCAGGCCATCGACCTCGGTTCGGTGGGCCTCAAACTCGACCAGAAAGCCCTCGAATACATGCACCGGCACAAGACCGGTGCGCTGATCGAAGTCAGCGTCAAGCTCGGCGCACTGGCCAGCGGCCGTGCCGAGAAGGACGAACTCAAATCCCTGAAGGCCTATGCACAGGCCATCGGCCTGGCGTTCCAGGTGCAGGACGACATCCTCGACGTCGAAAGCGATACCGAAACCCTCGGTAAACGCCAGGGTGCCGATATCGCCCGCGACAAGCCGACCTACCCGGCCCTGCTCGGCCTGGACGCAGCCAAGGCCTACGCCCTGGAACTGCGCGATCAGGCCCTGCACGCGCTGCGACCGTTTGACGCGGCCGCAGAGCCGTTGCGCGACCTGGCCCGGTATATCGTCGGTCGCCGCAGCTGACGGCGTATCGGCCAAAAAAGACCAACGCGTGGGCAGGGGGCGATGCATCAGGTAAACTGCCGCATCTTTTATACCTATAACGATTCGCCTGATGCCCACGACGTTTCATGAGATTCCCCGCAAGCGCCCGACCACGCCCCTGCTCGACCGCGCCAACACGCCGGACGGCCTGCGCCGGCTAGGTGAAGCCGAGCTGGAAACCCTGGCCGATGAGTTGCGCCTGGAATTGCTCTACACGGTCGGCCAGACCGGTGGGCATTTCGGTGCCGGCCTGGGCGTCATCGAGCTGACCATCGCGCTGCATTACGTCTTCGACACCCCGGACGACCGGTTGGTGTGGGACGTCGGTCATCAGGCCTATCCGCACAAGATCCTCACCGGCCGTCGTGAGCGCATGGGCACCCTGCGCCAGAAGGACGGTATCGCCGCCTTCCCGCGTCGCTCCGAAAGCGAGTACGACACCTTCGGCGTCGGCCACTCCAGCACGTCGATCAGCGCTGCACTGGGCATGGCCATTGCCGCCCGCCTGCAGAACAGCGATCGCAAGGCGATTGCGGTGATCGGCGATGGCGCGTTGACCGCCGGCATGGCCTTCGAGGCGCTGAACCACGCGCCGGAAGTGAACGCCAACATGCTGGTGATCCTCAACGACAACGACATGTCGATCTCGCGCAATGTCGGCGGGCTGTCGAACTACCTGGCGAAGATCCTTTCCAGCCGCACCTACGCCAGCATGCGCGAGGGCAGCAAGAAGGTCCTGTCGCGCCTGCCCGGCGCCTGGGAAATCGCCCGGCGCACCGAAGAATACGCCAAGGGCATGCTGGTCCCCGGCACGCTGTTCGAAGAGCTGGGCTGGAACTACATCGGTCCGATCGATGGCCACGACCTGCCGACACTGATTGCCACCCTGCGCAACATGCGCGACCTCAAGGGCCCGCAATTCCTCCACGTCGTCACCAAGAAGGGCAAAGGCTTCGCTCCGGCGGAAGTCGATCCGATCGGTTACCACGCGATCACCAAGCTCGAGCCCGTCGACGCCCCGGCCGCAGCGCCGAAAAAGGCCAGCGGGCCGAAGTACTCCGGCGTGTTCGGCGAATGGCTGTGCGACATGGCCGCGGCCGACCCGCGCCTGGTGGGCATTACCCCGGCGATGAAGGAAGGCTCCGACCTGGTGGCGTTCAGCGAACGTTTCCCGCTGCGCTATTTCGACGTGGCCATTGCCGAGCAACACGCCGTGACCCTCGCCGCCGGCATGGCCTGCGAAGGCGCGAAACCGGTGGTGGCCATCTATTCGACGTTCCTGCAACGCGGTTACGACCAACTGGTGCATGACGTCGCCGTGCAGAACCTGGACGTGCTGTTCGCCATCGACCGCGCCGGCCTGGTGGGCGAAGACGGCCCGACACACGCCGGCAGCTTCGACCTGTCGTTCCTGCGTTGCATCCCCGGCATGCTGGTGATGACCCCGAGCGACGAAAACGAACTGCGCAAGATGCTCACCACCGGCCACCTGTACAACGGCCCGGCGGCCGTACGCTACCCGCGTGGCAACGGCCCGAACGCGCCCCTCTCGAAAGACCTGCAACCGATCGAGATCGGCAAGGGCGTGGTTCGTCGCCAGGGCAGCAAGGTCGCCCTGCTGGTGTTCGGCGTGCAACTGGCCGAAGCCTTGAAGGTCGCCGAAACGCTGGACGCGACCGTGGTCGACATGCGCTTCGTCAAGCCGCTCGATGAAGCGCTGGTTCGCGACGTTGCCGGCAACCATGAGTTGCTGGTGACCATCGAAGAAAACGCCATCATGGGCGGCGCAGGGGGCGCGGTCAGCGAATTCCTCGCCCGGGAGAACATCCTCAAGTCGATCCTGCACCTGGGCTTGCCCGACAGCTATGTCGAGCACGCCAAGCCAGCGCAGATGCTGGCCGAGTGTGGCCTGGATGAAGCCGGGATCGAAGCGTCGGTGCGCGAGCGCCTGCAACGGCTGAACGACTGACAGTGTGGGAGCGAGCCTGCTCGCGATGAGGGTGTGTCAGCCAGGAGTGATTTGACTGGCTCTCCTTCATCGCGAACAGGCTCGCTCCCACATTCGCTGTGTGGACATCCAAGCTCCAATGGACCGCCAATGAACCTCTCCCGCCTGGCCCTGACGCTGGCCCTCCTGCCGTCCACCCCACTCCTGGCCGACACTTTCGAACGTGACCAGGCGCTCAAGCTCCCCGATGTGCTGATCAGTGCCAACCGCCAGGTCGAAGCGCGCAACGACAGCAGTGCCGCCAATACCGTGTTCACCCGCGAAGACATCGACCGCCTGCAACCGGGCAGTGTCACCGACCTGCTGCGCCGTGTGCCGGGCGTGCAGGTCGGGCAAACCGGTGGGCGCGGCAGCCTGCCCGGGATCTATACTCGCGGCACCAAGTCGGCGCAGAGCCTGGTGCTGGTGGACGGTCAGCGCATCGGCAACTCGACCTCCGGCGACAGCAACCTGCAACACATCAACATCGAACAGGTCGAGCGCGTGGAAGTGCTGCGCGGTTCCCGCTCGGTGATTTATGGCAGCGATGCGATTGGCGGGGTGATCCAGATCTTCACCCGACGCGGTGCCGAACAAGGCTTGCAACCCCGCCTGCACATCGGCCTTGGCAGCAACCAGACGTGGGAGCGCAGCCTCGGCGTGTCCGGTGGCGACGAGCAAACCCGCTTCAACCTCGGTGCGAGCCACGATGAAACGGCGGGTATCGACCGCACCCACGAGTCGTATCCGAGCGACGGCGATCATGACGAGTACCGCAATCAATCCCTCAGCCTGAGCCTGAGCCACGCCTTCGACGACGACCTGGAGGTCGGCGCCAACCTGCTGGATAACCGTGGCAAGAGCGCGTTCGACAACCCGTTTGGCCGCTTTGACCCGACCACCTTCGAATCGGTCCAGCAGCGGCCCTACAACCGCTTCACTGTCAGCGGCCTCAGCAGTTACCTCGACGCGCGAGTCAACCCGCGCTGGAAAACCCGCCTCGAGATCGGTCACAGCGAAAACCGCGAGAAGACCCTCGACACGCTCAGCGACGAGCGCAGTGTTTTCAACACCTACCGCGACTCGCTGAACTGGCAGAACGACCTGACCCTCGACGCGCGCAACAGCCTGATCCTGGGTGGCGACTGGTACGAAGACCGGGTCAACAGCAGCACCGCCTTCGATGAAGACAGCCGCTGGAACCGTGCGGCGTTCGTGCAACATCGCTTCGAGGCCGACCGTTTCTCCACGGAGCTGGGCCTGCGCCGCGACCAGAACCAGCAGTTCGGCAGCCAGAACAGTTGGAGCGGCACCTTCACCCTGCCGTTGAATCCGGACAATGATTTGCTGCTGACCTACAGCGAGGGCTTTCGCGCCCCGACCTTCAACGACCTGTACTACCCGGATTTCAGCAACCCGGACCTGAAACCGGAAACGTCGAAAAGCTACGAGCTGCAATGGCGCAGTCAACTGACCGACACCAGCCGCCTCGAAGCCTCGCTGTACCGCACCGACCTCAAGGACGCGATCATCTTCGGCAGCAACGACCGCCCGCAGAACGTCGCCTCGGCGCGGATCAACGGCGTTGAAGCGGCATTGAAGCAGGAACTGTTCGGCTGGCAGAGCACCCTCGGGGTGGCGATCATCGACCCGCGCGACCGCGACAGCGGCCACACCCTGGCCCGCCGTGCGCGACGTACCCTGAGCCTGGACCTGGACCGGCAGTTCGATCGTCTGGGCCTCGGCGCCAGCTGGCAGGCGGTGAGCAGCAGCTATGACGATGAGAACAATCGCCAGCCGCTGGGTGGCTATGCGCTGCTGGGTTTGCGCAGCCGCTGGGCGTTGAATCCCGAAGTGTCGCTGGAGCTGAAGGTGGACAACCTGTTGGACAAGGGTTACAGCCGGGCGCTGTACAGCCATGACGGCAATCAGTACGGGTATCGCGAAGAGGGCCGGGCGTGGATGTTCGGGGTGACCTGGAGCCCGGAGCTCTAGTGTCGAATCAGCGGCGTTTGAACTGACCCTATCGCGAGCAGGCTCGCTCCCACAGGTCATGCATAAATCCTGTGGGAGCGAGCCTGCTCGCGATAGGCCCGCCGCGGTCTCAACGGTCCGGCGCTATCACCTCACACAACCTGGCCACCGCCTCCACCATCTGCCCGCTCGGCCGCTCCAGCCCCTTGTCCGTCACCCAGCGCAATTGCCCCTGCGCCACCGCCGCCACGTTCGGCCACGCCTTCCACGCGTCGAGCTGCGCCCGCTCACTGGCGACGATCACCTCGGGATTACGCTGCAACACGGCTTCGAGACTGACCTGCGGCGCTGGCAGTGTCAGGTCGGCGAACACGTTGCGCGCCCCGCACACTGCTAACGCGTCGCTGATGATTTGTCCGCCGCCCACGGTGTAGAGCGGTCGATCCCAGACCTGATAGAAGACCCGCAACGGCTCATCGCGACGGTAACGCTGGCGCAGGGCCGCCAGGCGCTCGCGTAGATCGCTGGCCCATGCAATGCCGCGCTCGGGCCGACCAAGTTGCGCGGCGATGGCTTCGATTTGCGCGGTGAGTTGTTCAAGGCTGTGCGGTTCGGCGACATAGGTGGGAATGCCCAGGCGCTGCAGTTGGTCGCGCTGGGCCGGGCTGACGCTGCCGGGCCAGAGCAACAGCAAATCGGGTTGCAGGCTCAGCAGGCGCTCGATGTCCAACTGGCCGTAGCGACCAACGGACGGCAGGTTCTTGAGTTCGTCCGGGCGCTCGCCGGCGTCCAGCACCCCCACGAGCAGGTCGGCCGAACCCAGTTCGACCACGATTTCGGACAGCGATGGCGCGAGACTGACCACACGCCCGGCCGCACCGGCCACCCCGCCGACGGCCAGCAGCAGGATCGCCAGCCAGACACGCGACATCAGCTGAGTTGACGCGGGATACGGTAGAGGTAGAACAGCACGGCGGTCGATATCGCCAACAGCACCAACGGCACCGCTTCAAGCCCCACGAACACCGCCAGTGCACCGATCCAGGCGGGTAACCCGGCAGCGAGGAACGCCGCACGACGACGGGCCGCCAGGGTAATCCAGGCGGCAGGTTCTTCAGGCGTATCGAGGGCTTTGCCGGTGGCGATCAGCGCATGCTTGTAGCGATGGAAAAACTTCAGGCTGACAAACATGGAGGCCACGCCGGCAATGAACATCGGCATCGCCAGCACCGGCAGAATCGGCTCGCTGGTGCCGAACACGCCGTTGATCACGAACAACGGCAACAAGGCCAGCGCCAGGTATTGCCACCAGCTGACGGAGAGTCGACGCCGCACTTGACCTCGGGTCACGCCGGATCGACCTCGCCCTGGTGCTCGTTACCCATCATGTGGTCGAGCTTTCTGGCCTTGGTCGCCAGGTAGAGCTTGTTGTGTGGGTTGTGCCCGGTGTGCAACGGCACGCGCTCGGAAACCACGATGCCCATGTCGGTCAAGGCTTTGACCTTGCGTGGGTTGTTGGTCATCAGGCGCAGGGATTTGACCCCCATGTGTTGCAGCATCGGCAGGCACATGGCGTAGTCACGCTGATCGGCAGCAAAACCCAGGCGCTCGTTGGCTTCAACGGTGTCCGCGCCGCCATCCTGCAATTCGTAGGCGCGGATCTTGTTCAGCAGACCAATGCCACGGCCTTCCTGGCGCAAGTACAGCAACACGCCACGGCCTTCACGGGCGATGGCCCGCAGGGCGGCTTCGAGTTGCGAACCGCAGTCGCAACGCTGGCTGAACAGGGCATCGCCGGTCAGGCACTCGGAGTGCAATCGGCCAAGCACCGGGGCGCCGTCGTCGAACTCACCCAGACTCAGTACGACATGCTCGCGCCCGCTCTCTTCATCGAGAAAACCGTGCATGGTGAATTGCGCAAAAGGCATGGGCAGCTTGCAAGCGGCGACAAAAACGACGGACACCGGGGTGCTCCTGATCTAGGGGTACTGGAGTTTCGCAGACGCGGCATTGTAACAGCACGTTCCGGGAGACGCTCAGGCTGAATTGTGGGACATAACGATCTAAAAGTTGGATGACAGCCCCTGTGGGAGCGAACCTGCTCGCGATTGCGGTGCTTCATTCAACCTGCCTGTCGCTGAAACACCTCACATCGCGAGCAGGCTACCCCACTGAGCGCAGTCAATTCGAATCAAACGGATAAGGCTGTTTCCAGCGTTCGAAGATCGGTCTCAACTGGCCGCTTTTGACCAACAGTTCCATACGCTGGTCGAACAGCGCCATCAATTTGCGCGCCTTGGGGTTGTCGGCAAAGCACAGGTACAGCGGCAGTTCGGCGATGTGCGTGCGGCGGAACTGGGCAGGGTCCCTGGCCCGGCGAATCACGTAGTCCACCTCGGTCAGCGCATCGATGTAATAGTCGGCGCGGTCGTGCAGCAGCATCGACAGGATGCCGGTGCGCCGCACAACTTCGTTATAGCGGGTAATGTTGGGCAGGTAATCCTGGTAGTCGTAGCCACGCACCCAGGCCAGCCGATAATTGCCCAGCGTCTGCGCCGTCGGCACCGGACTGCTGGCCAGGCCCAGGGCATAGATGTGGTCGGTGTCGAAATTCCAGTGCGGGTACAGCAGATCGCTGGTTTCATCGCGATAGGCGCCGACACAGGCATCCACTTCGCCGCGTTGCGCCAGCCCGATGGAGCGGGTATACGGCTCGGTGCGGATGTCCAGCTTGACGCCGACCGGCTCGAAGACTTCCCGCAGCACATCCCATCCCAGGCCGTGACCGTCCGCGGCGGTGTAATCTTCCCAGTCTTCACTGGCCAGGTGGATAACCGAGGGGGCAGGCTCGGCCTCCCCCGCCTGGGCAAGCGCGCCAAACATTGCCAAAACCGTCACCGCCAACCAGCGTCGAACCATCCCAGTCCCCTGCTTCGCCACTCAGGCGAAAATCCATACCAATCCTTGCATCGCCAGCCACGCAAACACCCCGGCCAGTACATCGTCGAGCATGATCCCGACGCCCCCGTGCACATGCCGGTCGATCCAGCGGATCGGCCAGGGCTTGAGAATGTCGAAGAAACGGAACACGACAAAACCCGCGAGCAACCAGTACCAGCCTTCCGGCACCAGCCACAGGGTGATCCACATGCCGACCATTTCGTCCCAGACGATCCCTTCGTGGTCGTGTACCCGCAGATCGTCGGCCACCTTGCCGCATAGCCAGAAGCCGAACAGCATGGTGACGCCCAGCATCAACCAGTACCCCCAGTCGGGCAACATCTGCCACAACGGAATGAAGGGTAGCGCAACTAACGAACCCCAGGTGCCAGGCGCCTTAGGCAAGGTGCCCGAACCGAAGCCGAATGCCAGGAAATGCCAGGGATTGCGCCAGACCGATGGCGGCACGAATTCCGCCGGAACCTGCTTGGGATGATCTGTCACGGTGTCTCCCGAAAATGTTGATAGCCCCGCGTTGGCGGGGTGATGTCCTGCCCGTCGGTGTCGCGCAACACCACGCCCTGCCCCGGGACCACTTGCCCGATCACATGAACGGGCCAACCTTCTGCCAGCAGACGAGGCCACTCGACGGATGGCAGGGTGAAGGCCAGCACGTAATCATCGCCGCCGCTCAGGGCGGCTTCTTCGGCGCCGGATTGGCCGAGCAGGGCCACCAGAGCGTCCGACAGCGGCAACCGGTGCCGTTCGACCTCGATACCGACCTTCGACGCCAGCGCGATATGCCCGCAATCGGCAAGCAGGCCATCGGAGATGTCCAGCGCCGCAGTGGCCCTGCCGCGCAGCGCCTGGCCCAGCGCGAGTTGAGGTTGTGGCGACCAGTAATGCGCCAGCAGCGGGTCGGCGATTGCGGCGGGCGCCGTACGCTTCCCCAGCACCAGCGGCAAGGCGCCTGCGGCATTGCCCAACTCGCCGCCGACGCACAACAGATCGCCCACCCGCGCGCCGCTGCGGGTCAGCGCACTGCCGGCCGGCACGCGACCGAATACGGTCACGGTCAGGCTCAACGGCCCGCGAGTGGTGTCGCCACCCACCAAGGCCACGCCGCACTGCTGGGCCATCAGGTTCAAACCACGGGCATAGGCTTGCAGCCAATCGGCAGTCACCGTCGGCAAGGTCAGGGCAAGGGTAAAGGCAACGGGCGTGGCGCCCATGGCCGCCAGATCACTGACGGCCACGGCCAGCGAGCGCTGGCCGAGCAGAAACGGCTCGCAGGGGTCGGAGAAATGCACACCGGCCACCAGGGTGTCGGTGGAAACCGCCAACTGCTCCCCCACGGGAACAGCGAGCAAGGCGCAGTCATCGCCGATCCCCAGCGCAACGCCTTCGCCGCCCTGCGCGCAAGGCGCGGCGGCGAAGAAGTGGCGGATCAGCTCAAACTCGCCCATCGCAGACTCAAGCGCCAATCAGCGCTTGAACGCCTTCACTTCGGCTTCACGCAGACGCGGGGCCAGCTTGTCGAGCACACCATTGACGAATTTGTGGCCGTCGGTGGAACCGAAGACTTTCGCCAGCTCGATCCCTTCGTTGATCACAACGCGGTACGGCACGTCGACACGCTCCAGCAGTTCCCAGGTGGACAGGCGCAACACCGCCAGTTCCACCGGGTCCAGCTCTTCGATGGCCAGATCCAGGCAAGGCTTGAGGGCCGTGTCGATCTTGTCCTTCTGCGCCGGCACCCCGTGGAGGATTTCCCGGAAGTAAGCGCCATCGACATCGGTGAAATCGTTATCGACCCGGAACTGCGCTTCGATCTCGTTCAGCGACTGCTTGGCCATGTGCCATTGATACAGCGCCTGCGTCGCGAGCTGACGGGCTTCGCGACGCTTGACGCTTTTCGATGGCTTGCCGGCATCCGCAGGCTTTGGATCGCGCGGGTTGAAACGATCGCTATCGTCGCTAATCACTTGGCCTCCAACTGCGCCAGCAGGCTGACCATTTCCAGAGCGGACAGGGCAGCTTCAGCACCTTTGTTGCCGGCCTTGGTGCCGGAACGTTCGATGGCCTGCTCGATGGAATCGACGGTCAGGACGCCGAAAGCGACCGGTACGCCAAACTCCATGGACACCTGGGCCAGGCCCTTGGTGCATTCACCCGCCACGTATTCGAAGTGCGGAGTACCGCCACGAATGACTGCGCCCAGGGCGATGATTGCCGCGAACTCGCCTTTCTGAGCGACTTTCTGCGCAACCAGCGGGATTTCGAAGGCGCCCGGTGCGCGGATGATGGTGATGTCGCTTTCGCTCACGCCATGGCGAACCAGGGCATCAACGGCACCGCTGACCAGGCTTTCAACGACGAAGCTGTTGAAACGGCCCACTACCAGAGCGTAGCGGCCTTTAGGGGCGATGAAGGTACCTTCGATGGTCTTCAGGGTCATTCGTCAGTTCTCTTAAAGAGCCGGGACGCGTCTGCTACGCGTCCCTCAGTGATTTATTTGCCGCGAATTCAGGGCCGGGAACAACCGGTCATTATTCGGAGGGCACGTATTCTACAACTTCCAGATCGAAACCGGATATCGCATTGAATTTCATCGGTGCGCTCATCAGGCGCATTTTGCGCACGCCCAGGTCCCGAAGGATCTGCGAACCGGCACCGACCGTGCTGTAGGTGGTCGGCTTTTTCACCGCCACGTGATCGCCGGTTTCACGGATATGCGCCAGCAACACGTCGCCATCGAGCGGGTGACCGAGCAACAGCACCACGCCGCTGCCGGCCTCGGCCACTGCGGACATGGCGGCGCGCAGGCTCCAGCGACCGGGCTGCTTGACCATCAACAGGTCCCGCAGCGGGTCCATGTTGTGCACCCGCACCAGGGTCGGCTCTTCGGCGCAGACCGTGCCCAGGGTCAGGGCCATGTGCACGTCGCCTTCCACGGAATCACGATAGGTCACCAGGTTGAATTGGCCCAGTTCGCTGTCCAGCGGCTGCTCGGCAATCCGCTGAACGGTACGTTCGTGGATCATCCGGTAGTGAATCAGGTCGGCGATGGTGCCGATCTTGATGTTGTGCTCGGCAGCGAAAGCTTCCAGTTCGGCGCGACGGGACATGGTGCCGTCGTCGTTCATCACTTCGCAGATCACCCCGCTCGGCTCGAAACCGGCCATGCGCGCCAGGTCGCAGGCAGCTTCGGTGTGGCCGGCACGGGCCAGGGTGCCGCCGGCCTGGGCCATCAGCGGGAAAATGTGGCCCGGGCTGACGATGTCTTCAGCCTTGGCATCTTTCGCGGCGGCGGCCTGCACGGTGCGCGCCCGGTCGGCGGCGGAGATGCCGGTGGTCACGCCGGTGGCCGCTTCGATCGACACGGTGAACTTGGTGCCGAAACCGGAACCGTTGCGTGGCGCCATCAGCGGCAACTTGAGCAGCTCGCAGCGCTCGCGGCTCATCGGCATGCAGATCAGGCCGCGGGCGTGCTTGGCCATGAAGTTGATGTGTTCGGCCTGGCAGCACTCGGCGGCCATGATCAGGTCGCCTTCGTTCTCGCGGTCTTCGTCATCCATGAGGATGACCATCTTGCCTTGGCGGATGTCTTCAACCAGTTCTTCGATGCTATTGAGCGCCACAAGGCACCCCCTTGGGTCAGGATTTGAGGTAGCCGTTTTGGGCCAGAAAGCTTTCGGTAATGGTGCTGCCAGGCTTTTGTGAGGAGCCAGACTCGGCCGCCTTGTCGCCCAGCAGCAGACGCTCCAGGTAACGGGCCAACAGGTCGACTTCCAGGTTCACCCGGCGACCTGGCTGGTACGACGCCATGATGGTTTCGCTGAGGGTGTGCGGAATGATGGTCAGCAGGAACTCGGCGCCATCGACCGCGTTCACCGTCAGGCTGGTGCCGTCGACGGTGATCGAGCCTTTGTGGGCGATGTATCTGGCCAGTTCTTTCGGGGCGCGGATGCGGAACTCCACGGCACGCGCGTTCTCGGTACGGGCAACCACTTCGCCCACGCCATCGACGTGACCGCTGACCAGATGCCCGCCAAGGCGAGTGGTCGGGGTCAGGGCTTTTTCCAGGTTGACCGGGCTGCCGCTTTTCAGGTCGTTCATGGCGGTGCAGTCGAGGGTTTCGCGACTGACGTCCGCCGCAAAGCCATTGCCAGGCAATTCGACGGCGGTCAGGCACACGCCGTTGACCGCGATGCTGTCACCCAGCTTGACGTCGCTCAGGTCGAGCTTGCCGGTTTCTACGTGTACCCGCACATCTCCGCCTTTTGGGGTCAATGCACGAATACTGCCGATGGATTCGATGATGCCGGTAAACATGGAGTCCTCCTCGAGAACAGGGCCGTCGTGTGGCGCAGCCCGGGATTATACGCTCGCCTTCGGTGCAGGAATGGCAGTGACTCGCCAGTCATCGCCAACCGCGCGAATGTCAGTGATTTTGAGCTCGGGCGCATCCTTCAGGTGCTCCAGCGGCCAGTCCAGCAACGGCCTGGCCGAAGAACCGAGAAACTTGCCGGCAATGAATATCTGGAATTCGTCCACCAACCCCTGCTGCGCAAAGGCACCCGCCAGGCGCGGGCCGGCCTCGACCAGCACCTCGTTGACCCCGCGATGGGCCAGTTCCACCAGCAACTCACGCAAGTCGACCTGGCCATCGCCGCCCGCCACGATCAGGCACTCCGGACCGTTGGCGTATTGTTCCTCGACGGCCATGCAAGTGGCGACCAGCGCCGGGCCTGCCCTGAAGAACGGAGCATCGAGCGGCACGCGCAGGCGGCCATCGATCAGCACGCGCAACGGTGGACGGCTCATGGCCAGCGCGGTTTGCCCGGCATCCAGGCCCAATTCGTCGGGGCGGACGGTCAAACGGGCGCCATCGGCGAGCACCGTGTCGGCACCGGTCAGCACCACGCTGGCCTGGGCCCGCAGGCGTTGGACCGCCGAACGCGCCGCCGGGCCGGTGATCCATTGGCTCTCACCGTTTTCCATCGCCGTGCGGCCGTCGAGGCTCATGGCCAACTTGACCCGCACGAACGGCAGACCGTGCTCCATGCGCTTCAGGAAACCCTGATTGAGCAGACGCGCCTCGCCCTCCAGCACCCCGCTTTGAACCGCGATACCGGCCTCGGCCAGACGTTGCAGGCCGCGCCCGCCGACCGACGGGTTGGGGTCCTGCATCGCCGCGACCACGCGGGCGACCCCGGCATTGACCAGCGCGTCGGCGCAGGGCGGTGTGCGGCCGTGGTGACTGCAGGGCTCGAGGGTCACGTAAGCGGTGGCGCCCCGGGCCAGGTCGCCGGCAGCACGCAGCGCGTGGACTTCGGCGTGGGGTTCGCCGGCGCGCTCATGCCAGCCTTCGCCGACGATCTGCCCGTCACGCACGATCACGCAGCCGACCCGCGGGTTGGGGTGGGTGGTGTAATGGCCCTTGCGCGCCAGTTCCAGGGCACGGGCCATGTAATGGGCGTCGAGGATGGCCTGCTCGGCGGGTGCGCTCATTCTTTCTCCGGCTCACGGGCCAGGCGATCGATCTCTTCGCGGAACTCGTTGAGGTCCTGGAAGCGGCGATACACCGAGGCGAAACGGATGTAGGCGACTTCGTCGAGTTTTTTCAGCTCGGCCATCACCAGCTCACCGACCACGAGGGATTTGACCTCGCGCTCGCCGGTGGCGCGCAGTTTGTGTTTGATGTGCACCAGCGACGATTCGAGGCGCTCGACACTCACCGGGCGCTTCTCCAGCGCCCGCTGCATGCCGGCGCGGAGTTTTTCTTCGTCGAACGGCTGGCGACTGCCGTCGGTTTTGATCAGGCGCGGCAACACCAGTTCAGCGGTTTCGAACGTCGTGAAACGCTCACCGCAGGCCAGGCATTCGCGCCGGCGGCGCACCTGTTCGCCCTCGGCGACCAGACGCGAGTCGATGACCTTGGTGTCGTTGGCACCGCAGAAGGGACAGTGCATGGTGGCAGGCAACAAAAAAAGGGAGGGCCATGGTAGCGCATCCCGGTGGCAAGACAAGCCATAGGGTTTGCGGTATACAGACTGACAATCGTGTCTATTCATGGATTTCACCTTGCTGGAGCCGCAAATGTCCCTAAAACCGCTCGTACTGCTCAGTGTTTTCAGCTTGCTGGTGGCCTGCGGCAGCGACGCCCCCAAGCCCCAGCCCCCCACGCCCGGGCCCGCCCCGGAGACGGCGCAGAAGAAAGCCCGGCAGTCGACCGAGCTGGGCCCGCTGCCCGTTTACCAGCGGGAATTGAGCGGCACCCTGCAAGGCGTGCCCCAGGGCGCCGAAGTCGAACTGGCGCTGCTGGTGATCGACGAAAAGGACCGTCCGCAGCAATTGCTCGCCAGTTCCAGCCTGATCGGCACCAATCAATTGTTGCCGTTTCACCTGCGTTTCAACCCCGAGTCCTTCCCCGCCGGGGCCCGGGTCGAATTGCGCGGTCGCGCCAGCCAGTCCGGCCAACTGATCCTGCACCTGCCTTCGCAGCTCATCACCCAACCGACGACCCAGGCCCTTGGTCAGCTGCAATTTGTCAAAGCACCATGATTGCACCGCTCGACCTGCAACAGCCATTGAGTGAGCTGTTGGGCGATGCCCGGCTGGTGGTGTGCGAGTTGCCGGGCACCGAACTCAAGCTCTGGCTGATCGACGGTGAACGCATGGACCGCGCGTTCAGCCCGGAAGAAACCCGGCGGATTCTGCACGAGCCGCCGTACTGGAGTTTCTGCTGGGCCAGCGGCCTGGCGGTTGCCCGCTATCTCGCCGAGTTCCCGCAGTGGGTCGAGGGCAAGCGCGTACTGGATTTCGGCGCAGGCTCCGGGGTCGCGGCGATTGCTGCGGCGAAGGCCGGTGCGCTGCAGGTGGTGGCCTGCGACCTGGACCCGCTGGCGCTGGCCGCGTGTCGGGCGAACGCAGCACTCAACGACGTGCACCTGGACTACTCGGCGGACTTTTTTGCCGAGGCTGATCGTTTCGACCTGATCCTGGTGGCCGACGTGTTGTACGACCGGGCGAACCTGCCACTGCTCGATGAATTTTTGAGTCGCGGCCAGGAAGCGCTGGTGGCCGATTCGCGGGTCAGGGATTTTCGTCACCCGATGTATCGGCGCATCGAGACGCTCGAAGCCATGACCTTGCCGGATCTGGCGGAGCCGGAAGAGTTCCGGCATGTGAGCCTGTATCACGCCCGGCGTCAGTTGAAGACTTCCTGACAGGCAACACAGCTCTCAACCGCGCTCTGCTTTCAGGCACACCCCGCCAGGTCGTATAGTGCCCCTATTCACGCTTCCAAGAGATCCCCCATGAGTCAGGAAACGCCCTACATCTTCGACGCCACGACCGCCGACTTCGAGCAGTCGGTGATCGAGAACTCCTTCCACAAACCGGTACTGGTGGATTTCTGGGCCGAATGGTGTGCGCCCTGCAAAGTGCTGATGCCCATGCTGCAGACCATCGCCGAGAGCTATCAGGGCGAGTTGCTGCTGGCCAAGGTCAACTGCGATGTCGAGCAGGACATCGTCGCCCGTTTCGGCATTCGCAGCCTGCCAACCGTGGTGCTGTTCAAGGATGGTCAGCCCGTCGACGGCTTTGCCGGCGCGCAACCGGAGTCGGCCGTACGGGCGCTGCTCGAGCCGCACGTGCAAATGCCGCCACCGGCTGCGGCCGATCCGCTGGAACAGGCGCAGGCGTTGTTCGACGAGAGCCGTTTCGCCGACGCCGAAGCCGTGCTCACCGTGCTGCTGGGTGAAGACAACAGCAACGCCGGGGCGCTGATTCTCTATGCCCGCTGCCTGACCGAGCGCGGCGAACTGGGTGAAGCGCAGACCGTTCTCGATGCGGTGAAAAGCGATGAACACAAAGCGGCCCTGGCGGGTGCGAAAGCGCAGATTCAGTTTCTTGGCCAGGCCAAGGACCTGCCGGATGCCGCCGACCTGAAGGCACGCCTGGCGAAGAACCCGCAGGACGATGAAGGGGTGTATCAACTGGCGATCCAGCAACTGGCCCGTCAGCAGTACGATGCGGCGCTGGATGCGCTGCTCAAGCTGTTCATCCGCAACCGCAGCTACAGCGAAGGCTTGCCGCACAAGACCTTGCTGCAAGTGTTCGAACTGCTGGGCAATGACCACCCGCTGGTGACCACCTACCGCCGCAAGTTGTTTGCCGCGCTGTACTGACCGCCCCCTTGCTCGCGATGGGCGTCCACGATCGGGACTACCTGTAGACGCCGGTGCCCCGACGCTTTTCGCGAGCAGGCTCGCGCCTACAGCCAGCTGTACAGGGGCGTATCCCCGCCGCTCGTCACCTTGACCTGCGAACAATGGCGCAACCGCACCAGCAGGCGTTTGCCCGCTGCCGCGCTGCCGGTCAGCCCTTCCAGTTGATCGAGCAGGTCCGGCCCGCTCAATTGCCCGGCGTTGCGCAACAGGTCTTTCGCGACCTGCCATTGCGTGTCGTCCTGATTCAGCGCTTTGACCGGCGCCTCGCTGGCTTCGGACTTGACCACCTGCACCTGCGCACCGAGGCGCGCCCAGTCGGCGTCGTCCATCTCCAGGGTCAAATCCACCGGCCAGTCGCCGATGGTTCCGCGTATCCGCAACATAAGCCTGCTCCCATCTATTTCTGACCCACATGCTCCCATGGGACTTGTGCAACGCCAAGCAGACGGTCAAACTCTCCGCACTCACGTTATAAGATTACATAACAATTTATTCATCCTGAGTTCCGGAGATTCATCATGCGTCGTCTGCTGCTCGCTCTGCCGTTTGCCTTGTTACCACTGGCTGTCGCTCATGCAGCGCAGGAACATGATCACGACCATGACCATGAGCACGGCAGCCTCGGCGCCCACGAACATGGTGTCGGTCGCCTGAATGCCGCACTGGATGGCCAGACCCTGGAGCTGGAGCTGGAAAGCCCGGCGATGAACCTGGTGGGTTTCGAACACGCCGCCACCACGGACGCCGACAAGGCCAAAGTCGCCGCAGTCCGTGCGCAACTGGAGAAACCGCTGGCACTGTTCAACCTGCCAAAAGCCGCCGGTTGCGTGGTGGCGAGTCAGGCACTGGAAAGCCCGTTGTTCGGCGACAAACCCGAGGCTGACGATGATCACGATCATGATGACGAGGCCAAGGGCGAACACCCTCACGACCACAGCGAAATCCATGCGCACTACCAGTTCACCTGTTCCACACCGGGCGCATTGAAAACCCTGGACCTGGCGAATGTGTTCAACACCTTCCCGGCCACCCAGAAAATTCAGGTACAACTGATCAGCCCGAGCGGCCAGCAAGGCGTTGAAGTGACGGCGAAGGCGGCCACGCTGAAATACTGATGACCTGTGAGAGCGAGCCTGCTCGCGATGCACGCATGAACACCGCGAGCAGTCTCGCTCCCACAGGGTTACCCACTCATTCAACCGGTTTCACATGACTCAAGCACTCATCGAATTGTCCGACCTGGGCTTCAGCTGGCCCGGTCACCCGCCACTGCTGGACATCCCGGCGTTTCGCCTGGAGCCGGGTGAAACCCTGTTCCTCAAGGGCCCGAGCGGCAGCGGCAAGACCACCCTGCTCGGCCTGCTGGGCGGCGTGCAGAAACCGGATCGCGGCAGCATTCGCCTGCTCGGCCAGGAGCTGACCGAACTCGGCGCCGGTGCGCGTGATCGCTTCCGGGTCGATCACACCGGCTACATCTTCCAGCAGTTCAACCTGCTGCCATTTCTCTCGGTGCGCGAGAACGTCGAGTTGCCCTGCCACTTTTCCAGGCTGCGCGCGGAACGTGCGATCCAGCGCCACGGCAGTGTCGACCAGGCCGCCGCCACCCTCCTCGCGCACCTGGGCCTGAAGGATGGCAGCCTGCTCGGTCGCCGTGCCGACTCATTGTCCATCGGCCAGCAACAGCGGGTCGCGGCCGCGCGGGCGTTGATCGGTCAACCGGAACTGGTGATCGCCGACGAGCCGACGTCCGCCCTGGACTACGACGCGCGCGAAAACTTCATTCGCCTGCTGTTCGCCGAATGCCGTGAAGCGGGATCGAGCCTGTTGTTCGTCAGCCATGACCAGAGCCTCGCACCGCTGTTCGATCGCAACCTGTCGCTGGCCGAACTCAATCGCGCCGCCACGCCCGCGGAGGTCTGAGATGTATCTGTTTCGTCTAGCCATGGCCAGCCTGGCTAATCGCCGGTTCACCGCGATCCTCACTGCGTTCGCCATCGCCCTGTCGGTCTGCCTGCTGTTGGCCGTGGAACGCGTGCGCACCGAAGCCAAGGCCAGTTTCGCCAGCACCATCAGCGGCACCGACCTGATCGTCGGTGCGCGCTCGGGTTCGGTGAACCTGCTGTTGTACTCGGTGTTCCGCATCGGCAACGCCACCAACAACATCCGTTGGGACAGCTTCGAACACTTCGCCAGCAACCCGAAAGTGAAATGGGCGATCCCGATGTCCCTCGGCGATTCCCACCGTGGCTATCGCGTGATGGGCACCACCGAGGCGTACTTCGAGCACTATCAATACGGTCGCCAGCAACACCTGGAACTGGCCGACGGTCGGGCCTTCGCCAGTGATCCCTTTGAAGTGGTGCTCGGTGCCGAAGTGGCCGACGCGCTGCATTACAAGCTCGGCGATAAACTGGTGCTGGCCCACGGCGTGGCGGCGATCAGCCTGGTCAAGCACGACGACAAACCGTTCACCGTGGTTGGCATTCTCAAGCGCACCGGCACCCCGGTGGATCGCACGCTGCACATCAGCCTGGGTGGCATGGAAGCGATTCACGTCGATTGGCACAACGGTGTGCCGGCCCGTGGCAACGGCCGGATCAGCGCCGATCAGGCGCGCAACATGGACCTGACGCCCCAGGCGATCACTGCATTCATGCTGGGCCTCAACAGCAAGATTTCGACCTTCGCGCTGCAGCGCGAGATCAACGAATTCCGCGGTGAACCGATGCTGGCGATCCTGCCGGGCGTGGCACTACAGGAACTGTGGAGCTTGATGAGCACCGCGGAAAAAGCCTTGTTCGTGGTCTCGCTGTTCGTGGTGCTCACCGGTTTGATCGGCATGCTCACGGCGATTCTCACCAGCCTCAACGAACGCCGGCGCGAGATGGCAATCCTGCGTTCGGTCGGCGCCCGCCCCTGGCACATCGCGACGTTGCTGGTGCTGGAAGCGTTCGCCCTGGCACTGTCGGGCGTGATCGCCGGCGTGGCTCTGCTTTACCTGGGCATCGCCTCCGCGCAGGGCTACGTGCAGGCCAATTATGGTTTGTATTTGCCACTGGCCTGGCCCAGCGAATATGAATGGACGCTGCTCGGTGGCATCCTGGCCGCCGCGCTGCTGATGGGCAGCGTACCGGCCTGGCGTGCCTATCGCCAATCCCTGGCCGATGGCCTGTCGATCCGACTATGAGGACGTTAATGATGCCCCGCGCCGTGCTTGCGCTGTTGATGCTGGTCGCCCTGCCGTTGTGGGCGGCCGAACCGAAAGAGTTGACCTGGTCGGAAATGATCCCGCCCGATGCGATGCCGGAAGTGCCGAACATGACACCCCTGCACGACCTGTCGCAGATCGGCAACGCACTCTCCGCCGAGTCGGCGCCCGCCGCGAAACAGGACATGCCCAATGCGCCGGTGGTCAAGAGCCTCGATGGACAGAACATTCGCTTGCCGGGCTACATCGTGCCACTGGAAGTCAGTGAAGAAGGCCGTACCACGGAGTTTCTGCTGGTGCCGTACTTCGGCGCCTGCATCCACGTGCCGCCACCGCCATCGAACCAGATCGTGCATGTGAAAAGCGAAGTCGGCGTGAAGCTCGATGAGCTGTATCAGCCGTACTGGATCGAAGGGGCGCTGCAGGTGAAAGCGTCGACCAGCGAGCTGGCGGATGCCGGGTATCAGATGGAAGCGGACAAGATCTACATGTATGAATTGCCGGAGTGAATCTGCGGGTTTGACCTCGCATGATCGATAGCCGTCGCGAGCGGGCTCGCTCCCAAAGAGGACAACTTCAACCCTGTGAGAGCGAGCCTGTTTGCGATGGTTCCGCAAAAAACCGGGCTATCACTGTTTCATTGAGCTGAATCAAAAGACCGTATCAGACGGCTCCGTACCATTGGGACATCAAACATTTCAACGTCCTTCTGGAGCCCCCATGCAAAAGTCTTTGCTCAGCGCATCGTTGTTCGCCCTCGCGCTTGCCGCCCCCATTGCCCATGCGCACGAAGCCGGCGACATCCTCATCCGTGCCGGTGCAATCACCGTCAACCCGAAAGCCGACAGCTCCAGCGTCAAGGTCGACCAAGGCCCGCTCAAAGGTGCCGACCTGGGCGGCAAGGCGACCATGGACAGCGACACCCAGCTGGGTCTGAACTTCGCTTACATGCTCGACAGCCACTGGGGTATCGAGCTGTTGGCGGCCACGCCGTTCCAGCATGACGTGAAGATCAAGAACACCGCGCTGCCTGCCGCCAACGGCAAACTCGGCAGCCTGAAACACCTGCCGCCTACCTTGAGCGTCGTGTACTACCCGCTGGACGCCAAGTCCGCGTTCCAGCCATATGTCGGCGCCGGCATCAACTACACCTGGATCTTCGACGAAGACCTCAGCAGCGATGCCAAGGCCAACGGCTTCAGCAACTTCAAGGCGAAAAACTCCTGGGGCATGGCCTTCCAGGTCGGCGCCGACTACATGATCACCGACAACATCCTGCTCAACGCCCAGGTGCGCTACATCGACATCGACACCCAGGCGACCGTGGAAAACAACGCGGTCGCACCGGGCACACGGGCCAAGGTCAACGTGGATGTCGACCCGTTCATCTACATGGTGGGCCTGGGCTACAAGTTCTGAAGATCGTTCACGTGGTGGGAACGAGCTGCAAAAAAAAGGCGCCTGCGAAGGCGCCTTTTTTCATTCCCGTGCAGTGACGATCAGCGCCCCAGCAATCGTGCCAGGCCGACACTCATCGACGTCTGTGCCGGCAGGACGAAACGCTCGCGCAAGCGCTGGTTGTTGGCCCGCGAATGACGGATATCACCGGATCGCGCCGGGCCATAGCTCACGGGGGGGAGTTCGCCCACCACTTGCTTCAATGCATCGAGCATGTGCTTGAGACTGGTGGCCTGGTTCCAGCCGACGTTGACGGCACCGACGTCCACCTGCGGTTGCTCGATCGCCTGCACCAACAGCTCGACCAGGTCGGCGACGTAGACGAAATCCCGCGTCTGTTCGCCGTCGCCGAACACGCTGATCGGCAGGCCCTTCTGTGCGCGCTCGCTGAAAATGCTGATCACCCCGGAATACGGCGAGGACGGATCCTGTCGCGGACCAAAGATGTTGAAGAAGCGGAAAATCACCGGCTCCAGTCCGTGCTCGCGACGGTAGAAGTCGAAGTAATGTTCGCTGGCCAATTTGTCCGAAGCGTACGGCGTCAAGGGTGCCTTGGGCGTGTCTTCATCAATCGACTCGCCTTCGCCATTGTTGCCATAGACCGCCGCGCTGGAGGCGAACAGCACGCGCTTGACGCCGGCCTGGCGCATCGCCTCGCAGACATTCAGCGAGCCGATGAAATTGCTCTGGTGGGTCTTCACCGGATCGTCCACCGAGGCCTGCACCGACGCCACTGCCGCCAGGTGCGCGACCGCACTGCAACCGCGCATGGCCTGCGCGACCAGGGCCGCATCGGCGACGTCACCGACGACCAGTTCCATCGCCGGATTGTCCAGCGGCAGGTTGCTGCGCTTGCCGGTGGACAGGTCATCGAGGATTCGTACCGAATAACCCTTGGCAAGCAAGGCATCGGTCAGGTGCGAGCCGATGAAACCGGCACCACCGGTGATCAGAACGGGGCCGTCAGCCATGGCGATAAAACCTGTCCAGTAGGCCCGGGAGGGCCGCACGCCAGGCGCGGGGCTTGATCCCGAAGGTATGAAGGATTTTCTTGCAGGCCAGCACTGCGTGTTGCGGCTCTTCGGCGGCGTCCGGGCGCGCGGCGTGGGCCTGGGCGGTGGGCTCCTCGATGGCCAGCGGATGCAGCGCGCGGGCTTCGCTCAGAATCGCCTGCCCCAAGGCCAGCGGCGTGGTCGCTTCGTGCCCGGCGTAGTGGTAGGTGCCCCACAGCGGCGCCGCACAATCGAGTTGCTTGAGCACCGAGATGATCACCCGGGCCGCATCGTCCACCGGTGTCGGATTACCCCGGCGGTCATCGGCCATCAACAGTTCCTCGGGGTGTTCGGCACGGGCCAGGAATCGCCCGAGGGTCCCATCGGGGCTGTCATCGAGCAGCCAGCCGAAACGCAGCAACACGTGCTGCGGACAGGTGGCGCGCACGCTCTGCTCGATTCGCCACAAGGCCTGGCCACGCAGGCCCAGCGGTACCGGTTCGTCTTTTTCGCTGTAGGCGGTCGCCCGGGAACCGTCGAACACGCGATAGCTCGACGGTTGCAGCAGGACGATGTTGTGATGCTGGCACAATTCGGCCAGACGCTCGATCGCCCGCTCCTGCCCGGCCAGACGCGACTCGCTGACCGTCTCCGCCTGAAACCAGTCGAAGTAGTAGGCGAGGTTGATCAACGCGTCCGGGCGGGTGTCGTCGAGCAGTTGCGTCAGGCTCGCGGCGTCCCAGCCGTCCTGCGGTGGGCGGGGGGCGAGGAAGCCGATGTCTTCCTCCGCACCGAGGCGAATCAGCGCCTGCCCAAGGGCATTTCCGCCGCCCAGTAACATAAGGCGCATTCGCATAGAGTCAGCAGGCCCAGTCTTATTGGAACAATGGCTGTATCGACATCGCAGGTCGGCGATGCCGTCGATAATTGTCGGAATCGTTGCATTTTGCGGGTTTAGTGCGCAACCGTCATCCGTAAAGTGTAGATGTCCGGGTTGGGTGGTGTGGCAACTGGCTTCTTCGCGAGCAGACTCGCTCCCACCGGGTGGCGCGATCCTCTGTGGCAACGAGCCTGCTCGCGAAAGGGTCATCAAGGTCACTGCAAATCACGAGTGGCACTTGCATCTTCCTGCCCCCGCCCGCATAAATTCACGCATGAACCTGCCCATCCCCGCAGACAGTGCGCTGAGCGGCTTCCACCCCGCCGTCAGCGCCTGGTTCAGCAGCACTTTCCCGACGGTCACCGCCGCCCAGGCCCGGGCGTGGCCGTTGATCCGCCAGCACCGCTCGACACTGATCGCCGCGCCCACCGGGTCCGGCAAGACCCTCACCGCCTTCCTCGCCGTCCTCGACGATCTGGTCCACCGTGGCCTGGAAACCGCCGCCGGCCTACCCGACGAAACGCTGGTGGTCTACGTCTCGCCGCTCAAGGCCCTGTCCAACGATATCCAGATCAACCTGCAGGCCCCGCTTGCCGGCATCACCGCGCAGTTACGCGCCATGGGCTTGCCCGAGCTGCGGATCAGCACCGCCGTGCGCACCGGCGACACGCCGCAGAAAGAGCGCTCGGCGATGCGCAGGACCGCGCCGCACATCCTGGTAACCACGCCGGAATCCCTCTACGTGCTGCTGGGCTCCGATTCCGGCCGGCACCTGCTCAAATCCACGCGCACGGTCATCGTCGACGAAATCCATGCGATCGCCGCCAGCAAACGCGGCAGCCACCTGGCCCTGAGCCTGGAGCGCTTGCAGGCGTTGTGCTCGACGCCGCTGATGCGCATCGGCCTGTCCGCCACGCAAAAGCCCATCGAGGCGGTGTCACGCTTTCTGGTCGGGCGCGATCGCCCCTGTGAAATCATCGACATCGGCCACGCCCGCCCACGGGACCTGGGCATTGAAGTGCCGCCCGTGCCACTGTCGGCGGTGATGGCCAATGATGTGTGGGAATTGGTCTACGACCGTCTCGCTGTCCTGGCCCGCGAACACCGCACCACGCTGATTTTCGTCAACACCCGGCGCCTGGCCGAGCGCCTGAGCCGGCATTTGAGCGAGCGCCTGGGCAAGCAAGCGGTCGCCGCCCACCATGGCAGCCTGGCCAAAGAATTTCGCCTGGACGCCGAACAGCGGCTCAAGCGCGGCGACCTGCAGGTGCTGATCGCCACGGCCTCGCTGGAACTGGGGATCGACATCGGCGATGTGGACCTGGTTTGCCAGATCGCCTCGCCACGCTCGATTGCCGGGTTTCTGCAAAGGGTCGGTCGCTCCGGCCACCAGGTCGGCGGTACACCCAAGGGCCGTCTGTTCGCCACCACCCGCGATGACCTGATCGAGTGCGCCGCCCTGCTCGACTGCGTGCGCCGGGGAGAACTCGACACCCTGCAGATTCCACGGGCACCACTGGACGTGCTGGCCCAACAGATCATCGCCGAGGTCAGCTGCCAGGAATGGCAGGAGCAGGCCTTGCTGGAGATGTTCCGCAAGGCCTCGCCCTACGCCGGGCTCGACGAACACCATTTTCAGGCATTACTGCAGATGCTCGCCGAAGGCTACAACGGTCGCCAGGGCATTCGCAGCGCGTTCCTGCACCGCGACGCGTTGACCCGAACCTTGCGTGCACGCCGGGGCAGTCGGCTGACCGCTGTGACCAGCGGTGGCACCATCCCGGACAACGCCGACTACAGCGTGCTGCTGGAGCCCCAGGGCCTGAACATTGGCAGCGTCAACGAAGACTTCGCCGTGGAAAGCATCGCTGGCGATATCTTTCAGCTTGGCAACACCTCATACCGCATTTTGCGGGTCGAAACCGGCAAGGTCCGGGTCGAGGATGCGCACGGGCAACCGCCGACCATTCCGTTCTGGCTGGGTGAAGCACCCGGGCGCAGCGCCGAACTGTCGTTTGCCGTGGCGCGCCTGCAAGGGCAACTCGATCAGCTGTTGGGTGCCACGCCGGGCAACCTGCAACCGGCCCTCGACTGGCTGACCGACACCCTCGGCCTGGAACTCGCCAGCGCCGAACAACTGCTGGACTACCTCGCCCGCGCGCGCCTGGCATTGGGCGCCCTGCCCTCGCAGGACACGCTGGTGATGGAGCGCTTTTTCGACGAATCCGGCGGCACCCAGTTGATCATCCACACGCCGTTCGGCAGCCGCATCAACCGCGCCTGGGGCCTGGCCCTGCGCAAGCGGTTCTGCCGCACCTTCAACTTCGAATTGCAGGCCGCCGCCAGCGAAGACGCGATAGTCCTGTCGCTGTCCACCAGCCACAGCTTCGAGCTGGACGAGGTCTGGCGCTACCTGCACAGCAACAGCGCCGAGCACCTGCTGATCCAGGCGGTGCTCGAAGCGCCGCTGTTCGGTGTGCGCTGGCGCTGGAACGCCGGGGTCGCGCTGGCACTGCCGCGCTTTACCGGCGGTCGCAAAGTCGCGCCGCAGATTCAACGGATGAAAAGCGAAGACCTGATCGCCAGCGTGTTTCCCGACCAGATCGCCTGCGTGGAAAACCTGGCGGGCGAGCGCGAGATTCCCGAGCATCCGCTGGTGGAGCAGACCCTCGACGATTGCCTGCACGACGCCATGGACTGCGAAGGCTGGCTCACCTTGTTGCGGCGCATGGAGTGCGGCGAAGTTCGCCTGATCAGCCGCGACCTGCCGGCCCCCTCGCCGCTGGCGGCAGAAATCCTCAGTGCCCGGCCCTACACCTTTCTCGACGATGCGCCGCTGGAAGAACGGCGCACGCAAGCGGTTCTCAACCGACGCTGGGCTGATGCGCAATCCACCGACGACCTCGGCGCGCTGGATGCCGAGGCGATTCAGGCGGTGCGCGACGAAGCCTGGCCAGCACCGAGCAGCATCGACGAAATGCAGGAAACGCTGATGACCCTGGCCTGTCTCACCGAGGCCGAGGCACAGGCCCACTCACCCTGGACGACCTGGCTGGACAGCCTTGCCGGGCAGGGACGCGCCAGCCGTCTGCAGATGGCTGACGGCCAGGCGTTATGGTTGCCACTGGAACGGCTGACCTGTCTGCAGGCGATTTATCCACAGGCCGAGCTGCTGCCCTCGCTGCAGGCGTTGCCGGGATTCGATGAGGCCTGGCAAGCCGATGAAGCCTTGGTGGAAGTCCTGCGCGCACGGCTCGGCGCCTTTGGGCCGTTATCGCTGACAGCGATTGCCGATCCCCTGCAATTACCACCGGCACGGGTCATCCAGGCGCTGGCACAACTGGAACGCGAAGGCCACGTGCTGCGAGGACGATTCACCCCCGATGCAGACCAGGAGCAATGGTGCGAACGGCATCTGCTCGCGCGGATCCACCGCTACACGGTCAAGCGTCTGCGCCGGGAAATCGAACCGGTGTCGTTGCAGGACTTCATGCGTTTCCTGTTCGACTGGCAGCACCTGTCGGCCATGAGCCAGGGCAAGGGCAGCGCGGTATTGCCGGCGATTGTCGGCCAGTTCGAAGGCTACCCCGCCGCCGCGTCGGCCTGGGACACCGACCTGTTGCCGGCGCGCATCAAGGATTATTCGGCGAGCTGGCTGGACGATCTGTGCCGCAGCGGCAAACTGGTGTGGACTCGCCTGACCGGCCACAACAAAAGCGCCAGCAGCGCATTGCGCAGCACGCCGATAGTGTTGCTGCCGCGCAGTCAGGTCGGCTTGTGGAGCGGCCTGACTGAACAGACACCGGTCAGCGAACTGTCGCCAAAAGCGCAAAAGGTCTACGACGCCCTCAGCCAGCACGGCGCGCTGTTTTTCGATGAGCTGGTTCATGAAGCCCATCTGCTGCGCACGGAACTGGAGATTGCCTTGCAGGAGCTGGTCGGTGCCGGCTGGGTGAATGCCGACAGCTTTGCCGGATTGCGCGCGCTGATCACCCCCGCCAGCAAGCGCCAGGCCCGCAGCAGTCGACGCGGGCGTGGGGCATTCATCGGTGGCATGGACGATGCCGGGCGCTGGGCGCTGCTGCGACGCGGGCCGCCGGCACCGCTGGCGGACAGGAAAGCGCCGGTGGCGAGCGAGACCCTTGAACATATCGCCATGACCTTGCTGCGGCGCTACGGCGTGGTGTTCTGGCGGCTGCTGGAACGCGAAGCGGAGTGGTTGCCGAGCTGGCGCGAACTGTTGCGCACCTTCCATCGCCTGGAGGCTCGCGGCGAGATTCGCGGTGGGCGTTTTGTCAGTGGCCTGGCCGGCGAGCAGTTCGCGTTGCCTGAGGCCATCCCTTTGCTGCGCGAAGTTCGGCGGCGGGCGCATGACGGGAGTTTGATCGCGGTGTGCGGGGTTGACCCGTTGAACCTGGCCGGCACCCTGCTGCCAGGAGCAAAAGTACCGGCGCTGGCGAGCAACCGGCTGGTGTACCGCGATGGTTTGCCGGTGGCGGCGGTGATTGCCGGCAAGCCAGTGTTCTGGGTCGAACCGGATCAACCGTGGATTGCCGAGCTGAACAGCAAACTGGTCCGGCATTGACCCCATCGCGAGCAGGCTCTCTCCCACAAGGCAAGATGTCTCCCTGCTCGCGATAAGGCCTGCCTCCAAGCACTAGGTTCGCGACTGATCCGGCAACACCACCCCCGCATGCTCCTGCGGCCCACCCTCTTGTTCAACCTGCTCCACCTGCCGCTTGGGCATCAGCACCTGCTGTGGATAAGTCTGCGCGAAATGCACCCACGGGCTGTTATCCACAAGCTTTTTCAAACGCTGGTTGAACGCCCGACTGACTGCATATTGGCCACCTGACACGGTTCGGAACTGCGCCGTCAGGACCACGCCGTTAAGGTCCATCCTGTCGACGCCGAACACGTCCAGCGGCCCTTGCAGGTTGTACTTGAGAAACGCATCCTCGCGAATCGAATCCCCGGCCTCGCGGATCAAGGCGATGGCCTGGTCGACATCGGTGTCGTAGGTGAACTGCACGGAGAAAAACGCAAAGGCGAACTGCCGCGACTGGTTGGTAACGGCCTTGATCTGGCCGAATGGCACCGAATGGACAAAACCCTTGCCGTCGCGCAGGCGCAAGGTGCGGATGGTCAGGCCTTCGACCGTGCCGGCATGCCCGGAGTCGAGCACCACCCAGTCACCGACCGACAACGTGTCTTCGATGATGATGAACAGGCCGGTGATCACATCCTGCACCAGTTGCTGCGAACCAAAACCGATGGCCAGGCCGACCACCCCGGCACCCGCCAGGAGTGGCGCAACGTTGATCCCCAGGTTGGCCATGGTGGTGATCGCGCAGATCACCACCAGGATGATTTTGATCGCGTTGCGCAGCAGCGGCAGGATGGTCTTGACCCGCGTACTCGGCTGGCGCGCCGAGCGCTTGTTGACCGGTGGCTTCAACGCCTCCTGGATCGCCGTGTCGAGCACCACCCACAACAACCACGTCACCAGCAGGATCAGGCCGATGCTGCTCAGCGAATCGCTGATCGCCCGTCCCACGGAATTGCGCTCGGCGAATTCGAACAGCGACACCCCCCAGATCCGCCCGAGGATTTCAATGAACGCCACGGCCATGACAATCCGCAACAGCGCATGCAGCAAGCTGAGGAAACGCTCCTTGTAGGCACTGCTGCGCTGGATCGCCTCGGCTTTGCGGGATTTGAACAGGTGCTGGAAAATCGTGCTGAGGAACACCGTGGCGATCAGCAGCACAGTGGTGAACAACGCGCAGCGCAGGGCCTTTTGATTGTCTTCGCCCACACCGATCAGGTTGATCACCGAGACCAGTACCATCAACAGGATCGGCCAGTACCACAACCCGGAAAAAATCCGCAGGGACTCCTGCAACGAAGGCTGTTTCAGGCGCTGCGCCAGCGAACGGTTACGGATCAGGTGCGCCACCGGGCGACGCAGGCGAATCACCAGCAGGCCGAAGATGATCGAGGCAAACAGGCCGGTGAACACCGCGATGCTGCTGGTGATGTTGCCCCCCAGTTGCCGGGCGATCTGCGGGCTGGTCAGGGCATCGCTGAGCGCCGCGAGAAAGCCGATCAGGAACAGCGGCCGAGGGCAGTAGTCACGGATGATCTGCACGGCCGGGCGCTTGTGGCCGGTCTTGAACAAGACCACCACGCACAGGAACATCGACGTGGAGAAAATGCCGCTACTGGTGGCGTAGGCAAAGCACAGCGCCAGCGCCCGGCCCACCGAGGCAGGCAGGAAATGGCTGACATACAGGGTCAACGGCAGGCAGATCACGGCAGGCAAGGTGTAGGGCAACACATAACCGAGCAGGTCCTGCCCCCGATGACGCTGGCGCAGCCAGCGGCCCTGACTCAGGCGCCGGGCCAGCAACCCACCCAGCACGGTCAGCAAGGCGAAGACGCCGAGCCACACACCGGAGAGCAGCAGGAAATCGCCTACCACGCTCATGGGCGATCGCGACGACGGCTGGTTCACCAGCTTGCCGACTTCATCCGCCGCCCGATCCGCCCGCAGACGCCAGGCATCGACCAGATTTTCGTTGAGGTCGAGTTTGTCCTGGACATCATCGATGCTCGAACTGATCGCCCCCAACAACCCGCCCTGAACCAGGGGCTCGGGTTTCGCCGACTCCTCGGCGGTAGCCGGAACACCCGGCAGCGGTTCGGCTTGCAGTACGTTGCTGGCAAAAATCAGCAACGCCCCCAGTAACATCGCGGTCTTGAACTTGAACAAAACGGGGGAGCTCCTCGAAAAGGGTCTGTAAGGAACTGATTGGCATTTGGCCGGCAAGTTCACCCATCAGGCTCGAGAACGATGAGGTCTCCCAAATGGCGTTGCATCACCAACCGTTCCCCAGGGCACCCTATTGACCAGTCGATATTTGATCAGCACGCAAATATCAAATGCTTATTTCTGTATTTTTCCGCATGAGCCAAACCCCGAGACTGCGCTCCATCAATCAACCACTGGAGTGGCAGCCATGCCCATTGCCTTGCTCGCGCTGACGCTCAGCGCTTTCGCCATCGGGACGACCGAGTTCGTCATCGTTGGCCTGTTACCCACCATCGGCGCCGACCTCGGCGTCAGCCTGCCGTCCGCCGGCCTGCTGGTCAGCCTCTACGCCCTGGGCGTTGCCGTTGGCGCGCCCGTACTGACGGCCCTGACCGGCAAGGTTCCGCGCAAGCGGCTGCTGTTGTCGTTGATGGTGCTGTTCACCCTCGGCAACCTGCTAGCCTGGAAAGCGCCGAGCTATGACTCGCTGATCATCGCGCGGATTGTCACCGGCCTGGCCCACGGGGTGTTTTTCTCGATTGGTTCGACCATCGCCACCAGCCTGGTGCCGAAGGAGAAAGCCGCCAGCGCGATTGCCATCATGTTCACCGGCCTGACCGTGGCACTGGTCACCGGCGTGCCGCTGGGGACCTTCATCGGCCAGCATTTCGGCTGGCGCGAAACCTTCCTCGCCGTTTCGACACTGGGTGTGGTGGCGTTCATCGGCAGCCTGCTCTACGTGCCGAACGATATCGCTCACAACAAGCCGGCGTCCCTGTTGCAGCAATTGCAGGTGCTCAAGCAACCGCGCTTGTTGCTGGTCTATGCGATGACGGCGATCGGATACGGCGGATCGTTCATCGCCTTCACCTTCCTGGCGCCGATTCTTCAGGACCTGTCCGGTTTCAGCGCCAGCACTGTCAGCCTGGTGTTGCTGGTGTACGGCCTCTCGGTGGCCGTCGGCAATATCTGGGGCGGCAAGCTGGCCGACAAGCGCGGCCCGATCAGCGCGCTGAAAATCGTCTTCGCCCTGCTCGCCGCCGTGTTGTTCATGCTGACCTTCACCGCCAACAATCCATGGCTGGCGCTGGCCACCGTACTGGTCTGGGGCGCAGTCGCATTCGGCAACGTGCCGGGTTTGCAGGTGTATGTGGTGCGCCAGGCCGAACACCATACCCCCCACGCCGTGGATGTCGCCTCCGGCTTGAACATCGCCGCCTTCAACCTCGGCATTGCCGGTGGCGCGTGGGGCGGTGGCTTGATCGTCGCCCACATGGGGCTGATTCACACGGCATGGATCGGTGGCCTGGTGGTGTTGGTGGCGTTGGCGCTGACCCTGTGGAGCGGTCGCCTCGATCGCCTCGGCCCGGTGCATGCCCCGGGCTCGACCCACATCGTCACCGGCCATTGATCCTTTGCAGGAGCGAGCTTGTTCGCTCCTGCAGAGGCGGTGTGAAGGATGGACCGTCCGTAGCCCGGTGGAAACTTTCTCGATTGCCCCACAGTCATCAAAAGACAGGGGCAACCGAGGACCATCACACGGGAGGCGACATGGCGGCGATTCACATTGGCATTTCAGGTTGGCGCTATATGCCCTGGCGCGGGGACTTCTACCCGAAGGGGCTGACCCAGAAACGCGAATTGCAGTTCGCTTCCCGGGCCGTCAACAGTATTGAAATCAATGGATCGTTTTACGCCCTGCAACGGCCTGAACGTTACGCCCAGTGGTACGCCGAAACCCCGGCGAACTTCGTCTTCAGCGTCAAGGCCCCGCGCTTCATCACTCATATCCGGCGCCTGCGCGACATCCATATTCCCCTGGCCAACTTCTTCGCCTCCGGGGTGCTGGAACTCAAGGAAAAACTCGGCCCGATCCTCTGGCAGTTTCCGCCCAACTTCAAATTCGACGCCGAGCTGTTCGAGCACTTCCTCGAACAACTGCCCCACGACACCGCACAGGCCGCCGCCCTCGCCCGCCAGCACGACGCGCACCTGCACGGCCAGGCCAGCACCCGGGCGTACAGGAAGCGGCCATTGCGCCACGCGGTGGAGATCCGCAATGACAGCTTCATCGATCCGGCATTCGTCCGTTTGCTCAAGCGCTACAACGTCGCGCTGGTGATCGCCGATACGGCCGGCAAGTGGCCCTATCGCGAAGACCTCACCAGTGATTTCGTGTACCTGCGCCTGCACGGCGCCGAAGAGCTCTACGCCAGCGGTTACACCCCGCAGGCGCTGAAGCACTGGGGCGCGCGGATCGATGCCTGGCACCACGGCGGGCAACCGCCGGACCCGCAGTTGATCGCACCGCGGCTCAAGCCCCGGGCGCGCAAATCCCGCGAAGTGTTCTGCTATTTCGACAACGACATCAAAGTCCGGGCCCCCTATGACGCTCGCCGCCTGCTCAAGCACTTTGATCTCGACAAGGACCTCGCCACGGCACCCGGCGAACCGGCCGCGCAAGGGGTGCTGTCATGAATGAGTCCGTGCCGCTCGCCGCCCCCGACAACTCGATGCAAACCCTGGCCGCCGTGCGTCGCTTCACGGTGTTGACCGTCAACACGCACAAGGGATTCACCGCGCTGAATCGGCGTTTCATCCTGCCCGAACTGCGTGAAGCCGTCCGTAGCGTATCGGCTGACGTGGTGTTTTTGCAGGAAGTCCACGGCGCACACGAACATCACCCCCGGCGGTACAGCAACTGGCCGGAAATGCCGCAATACGAATTCCTCGCCGACACCCTGTGGCCGCAGTTCGCCTATGGGCGCAACGCGGTTTACCCGGCCGGTGATCACGGCAATGCGCTGCTGTCGAAATTCCAGATCATCCAGCACGACAACCTCGACGTGTCCATCAGCGGTCACGAGAACCGCGGGCTCCTGCACTGTGTGCTGCGACTGCCGGGCGAAGGCCCCCAGGTGCATGCGATCTGCGTTCACCTGGGGCTGCGCGAAACCCATCGCAATGCGCAGCTCAAACTGCTGGCCCAACGTCTCGACGAACTGCCGGGCGATGCGCCGGTGATCGTCGCGGGCGATTTCAACGACTGGCGCCAGCGCGCCGACGCGCTGCTCAAACCCTGCGGCCTGCGCGAAGTGTTCGCCGAGCACCACGGCAAACCGGCGCGCAGTTTCCCGGCGCGCCTGCCGGCCCTGCGCCTGGACCGCATCTACATACGCAACCTCAAGGCCTGCCGCCCGCAAGTGTTGGCCTCACGTCCCTGGTCACACCTTTCCGACCACGCACCGCTATCGGTGGAGATCGAACTATGAGCAGCGCACCGTTGGAAGAAACACCCGTGGAACACCTGTCCACGGCCCAGCCGGTCCGGGAACCCGGGGTGGTCGATGTCGAATACGGCTGGCAGGGCAATAACCGGGTGAAACTGCTGGAAAACGGCGAAGCCTACTTTCCACGGGTGTTCGAAGCCATGCGCCAGGCCAGGACGGAAATCCTCCTGGAAACCTTCATCGTGTTCGAGGACAAGGTCGGCAACGAGTTGCAGCAGGTGTTGATCGAGGCCGCACAGCGCGGCGTCCGGGTCACCGCAAGCCTCGACGGTTTTGGCTGTGGCGAATTGACCACCGGTTATCTCGCGGCGCTGAGCGAGGCCGGCGTGCGCATCCAGATGTTCGATCCGGCCCCCAAGCACCTGGGCTTTCGCACCAACTGGTTCCGTCGCCTGCATCGCAAGATAGTGGTGGTCGACGGCACCATTGCGTTCATCGGCGGGATCAACTTCTCCGCCGATCACCTGGGCGACTTCGGCCCCGAGGCCAAGCAGGATTATTCGGTGGAAGTGCAAGGCCCGGCGGTGGCCGACATTCATCATTTCGCGCTGCTGCAAAGCGGTCGTCCGGCCCGGGCCAAGTATTGGTGGCAGCGGCGCCGGCAGCGACGTTCGGAACTGGCGTTCAACGATCACGATGGCCAGGTGCGCCTGGTCTACCGTGACAACGGCGACCACCGCACCGACATCGAGGAGGTTTATCGGCAAGTCCTACGCACGGCGCAACGGCGGGTGGTGATCGCCAACGCCTATTTCTTTCCCGGCTATCGGCTGCTGCGCGAGATCCGCAATGCCGCGCGCCGAGGTGTCGATGTACGACTGATCCTTCAGGGTCAGCCGGACATGCTGGTGGCCAAACTGGCGGCGCGCATGACCTATGACTACCTGCTCAAGTCCGGTGTGCGCATCCACGAATATTGCGAACGACCGCTGCACGGCAAGGTGGCGCTGGTGGACGAGGACTGGAGCACCGTCGGGTCGAGCAATCTCGACCCGCTGAGCCTGTCGATGAACCTGGAAGCCAATGTGCTGATCCGCGACCGCCTCTTCAATCAGGATTTGTTCGAGCGCCTGGAAATCCTCAGCGAACACCACTGCAAGGCAATGTCCCCGGACAAGGCTCCGCGCGGGCGGATCTGGCACATGACGGTGGGCTTCCTGGTGTTTCACTTCCTGCGGCATTTTCCGGCCTGGGCCGGTTGGCTGCCGGCTCACAAGCCACGGTTGAAGCCTTTCACCCATCTCAGCGGGAGTGACAACCATGGACCGCGCTGACACTCACTCGCCTGCTCACGCCCCCAGCGCATCGCCGTCACGCTGGACGCGCTGGAAGAAGCCACTGACGATGCTGTTTTTCCTGGCGCTGATCGTGCTGTTCACCCTGCTGGCCCAGCGCATCGAGTGGAACGAAGTGTTCGCCACCCTGGCCGACTTCAAGGTGCGCACGCTGATCATTGCCGCCGGGCTGACGCTGGTGAGCTTTCTGGTGTACGCCTGCTACGACCTGATCGGCCGCACCTACATCCGCCAGGACCTGACCTGGAAACAGATCCTGCCGGTGGGCATCATCAGCTACGCCTTCAACCTCAACCTCAGTGCCTGGGTCGGCGGCATCGCTATGCGGTTTCGCCTTTATTCACGGCTGGGCGTAAGCAAGAGCAACATCGCGAAAATCCTCGGGCTGAGCCTGACGACGAACTGGTTCGGCTACATGCTGATTGCCGGCGTGGTGTTCAGCAGCGGCCTGGTGCGCATGCCTCCCGGCTGGAAACTCAGCAGCGACGCGCTGCAAGGCGTAGGCGTGTTGCTGTTGCTGGCGAGTGCGGGCTATCTGGCGGCCTGTCGGTTCTCCAGACGCCGGGAGTGGTCGATTCGCGGGGTGGAAATCAACCTGCCGTCGCTGCGCATGGCGATCCTGCAATTGCTTCTCGGCGCGCTGAACTGGTCGCTGATGGCGGCGGTGATCTTCACCCTGCTGCCGAGCAAACTGGATTACCCGCTGGTACTCGGGGTGTTGCTGATCAGCGCCATCGCCGGGGTCATCACGCACATTCCGGCGGGGCTCGGCGTGCTGGAAGCGGTGTTTGTCGCGTTGCTGCAGCACGAAGCATCGCGGGGCAGCCTGGTGGCGGGGTTGCTGGCGTATCGGGCGATCTACTTCATTCTGCCGTTGCTGATCACACTGGTGATGTACCTGGTGGTCGAAGCAAAGGCCAAGTCGCTGCGAATTGCCAAAAAGCCCGAGTGATGTGATGGCGAGGCCATCGCCGGTTGACCTGTGGGAGCGCGCCTGCCCGCAAGGCGCCAGGCAGGCCAACCTCATTTCGACTGAATGATGCTCAACCGCTCCCCCACCACCATCTCGGTAATCCAGTCCACCAGGATCGAGGTATACGCCTGCTGCGAAACCGGCTCGCTCAACGCGTGGTCGGCGCCGTCGATGATCCGGTGGGTCAGCGAATGCGTCTGCTGGCACGCGGCACGGTAACTCATGATCGTCGCGTGGGGCACGTAGTCGTCGGTCTCGGATTCCACCAGCAGCACATCCCCGGTGAATTGCGCACAGGCATGCAGCGCACGGTTGCTGTCGGCGCGCACCAGCGTGCTGCGGTAATCGCGCAGGTCCAGCTTGTCCAGCTCACGCTTGGGGGTGTGCCATTGTTCATCGCGATACAGCGCCGGCACCCGCAGCGCCAGCCAACGGACCGGGCGCAGGGACGTCAGGATCGACGCCAGGTAACCGCCGTAGCTGGTGCCGACCACGGCAATCGCCGAGGTATCGAGCGCCGGATGCGCCAGCAACCGGTCGTACGCCGCCAGCAGGTCGCGCAGGTTATCTTCGCGAGTGACCCGCGTCAGCGGAATGCCGGTACCGCCGGTGTGCCCGCGCAGATCGAAGGTCAGGCACACGCAGCCCAGGCCGGCGATGCCTTTGGCCCGCTCGAGGTCACGCTCCTGACTGCCACCCCAGCCGTGCACGAAAAGCACACCGGGCACTTTGGATTTGGGACTGAGAAAGGTCCCGCTCATCTGTTCATCGTCGATGTCGATTTGAATGCTTTCGCTTCTAGCCGTCATAGGATTGGACCGTTACATACTTGAGGAGGAAGTCGCTGTTGTGCGCCGGCCCGCGATACACCTCGATGGCATCCGCCGGCAGCGCCTGATCGATATAGGTTTCCACCGAAGAAACGCGGATCGCGCGCATTTGCGGGTCGTTGATGAAACTCTGCAACGCCGCCACTTCCGCGCTGCTGGCACCGCCCATTCGCCAGGATTGCTCCAGCACACCGCTGCGGCGCTTGCCGTTGGCGTCCAGACCCTGGGCGATGTCGTAGTTGCGCCGCGAGGCGTAGAAACCAGGGTAGGCCTCATCCGCCGCCCGGTCGAACACCTGCGCTTGATGGATCGCCAGGCGCACATCGTCGGGCCACTCCAACTCGAGCAAATTGTCGTAATGCCCTCGCACCACAACCAGGTTCGAACCGCCGTAGACTTCCTCATCGTGGGCATCGCGGGTCAGGTATTGATCACCGCAGTAACTCAGCACCATGTCGCCGATGAAGCTCTGGCCGACGCTGTGAGTGACCACCTCGCTCAGGTCCTGCTCGAGCACCACGCCCTCGGTAAACAACGTCCGGGCTTCGGGCCTGGCGAGCACGGCGTCGAACTGATCCAGGCTCTTGATCACTTCCTGACCGCGTCCGGCACAGGCATGAATCGGCTTGAGGCGAATCGGGCCGGTGTAGAGCAAGTGCTCTGCCGCAGACCGTGCATCATCGAAGGAAAACACGCTCAGGCCGTCCAGCACCACGCCACGCACCCGCTCGGAAAACAACGATGACCAACCGAGCGGGGCGAATGCATTTTTGTCGCGCAGGCCGTGACTGATGGCCTTGGTGCAAATGAAATCATGCTCGACATAACCGCCCCACAGATCCTCCGGCCCTTTGACACCCAGTTGCCGGGCGGCAGCGGCACCGACCAGGGTCTGCGTCGGCAACAGGTACAGATCGCGCCCCTGGTGGCGGTCGGGGTCATAGCTGCCGCCATACTTGAAGCCCAGGATCTGCGCCAGCCATCGGGCGAGCGCGCGATTGGTCTCGACTTCATGCTGCGCAGCATCAGGCCGCACCGAATGGGCGACCACCAGTTTCTTGCGGTTCGTTGGGGTCATGCATCCCCCTTCAATCGGCACTGGATGAATGTCAATGGAGGGTTGCAGAGATCAGGCCAAGCGCCGGGGCCGGGAAACACGCTGCAAATCAGGCCGTTGCGGTAATCGCCTGGCGTCGCGCCCGTTTTATTCTGCACGACACCTCGTTCATTCCTTGCATTTTGCACGATTGAAACTCAAGGTTCCCCGGTGGTAGCGAGCCTGCTCGCGAAAGGGGGCATGTCTCGATGCAACTATCGAGGCGCCGCAGTGGGCGTCACCCCAAACCTCGAACGGTAATCACTCGGCGCCAGCCCGGTGATTTTCCTGAACGTCGCGCGAAAGGCGCTCGGGTCTTGATACCCCACGGTCCAGGCGATGTGGTCGATGGTGCCGTTGGTGAACTCCAGCATCTCCCGAGCCTTGCCGACCCGCAGATGCTGGCAGTACTCGGTGGGTTTCAGCCCGGTGGCTGCGCGAAACCGGCGCAGGAAGGTTCGCTCCTCCAACCCTGCCCGTTCGGCCATCGCCGGCAGCGAGACATCGGTGGCCCCGGTGCTTTGCAGCCAATGCTGCACCCTGAGAATCGAGGCGTCGCCGTGGCTGAGGATCGGCGCGAAGTTGCTGCCACACTCGCTGGCGCTGTCGCTGTGTTCCACCACCAGGAACCGCGCGGTGCCGGTGGCAATGCTCGGCCCCAGCAGGCGGTCGACCAGGCGCAGGCCCAATTCGGACCACGCCATCAGCCCGGCCGTGGTGATCAGGTCGCCATCGTCGACAATCGGCGTATCGGCCTTGAGCCTGACCGCTGGATAACGCTCGGCGAAAGCCTTGGCCGAGGTCCAGTGAGTGGTGGCGCTGCGCCCGTCGAGCAAGCCGCTTTCGGCCAAAAGAATCGAACCCACGCAGACACCGCCGACGGTCGCCCCCTGAGCGTGTTGCTGACGAATCCAGCGCAGCAGCTCCGGTGGCGCCTGGCCTTCGGAAAAACCGCCAATCGACGGCGGAATCAGCAGCGCCACCAAGCCTTCGTCCGCCGCCGGAGAACTGTCGTAGACCCGTGCGGGCACCCCGGCCTCCTCCACCTGCCAATGGCTGACCCGCAGCAACGGCAACGCCTGCGCCTGATGGTCGGCGGCAATCCGGTTGGCTACACCGAACAGATCCGTCAAGCCGTGCACCGCCGCCATCTGCGCGCCAGGGTAGATCAGTACGCCCAGCTCGGCGATCGGCCTTTGTGCGTCCATTGTCAGTTTTCCCCTCTCTATTGTCGGTGCGGCCAATCCTCGCAGACCCGGCCAGCCCCGATACTTCATTGCACACCCAATCAGCACAACAAGGAAACCGTCATGGCCAAGCAAGCACTCATCGTAGTTGATATCCAAAACGACTACTTCCCACAAGGCAAGTGGCCGCTGGTCGGTGCCGACGCCGCGGCAGACAAAGCCGCCCGCCTGATCGAAGCCTTTCGTGCGGCCGGCGATAACGTGGTGCACATCCGCCACGAATTCACCTCCCACGACGCGCCGTTCTTCACCCCCGGCTCGGAAGGCGCGAAGCTGCATCCCAAGGTGCTCAACCGTGCCGAAGAGCCGGTCGTGCTCAAGCACTTCGTCAACTCGTTCCGCGAAACCGAGCTGAAGTCGATCCTCGACGAGCAAGGTATCAAGGAACTGGTGGTGGTCGGCAGCATGAGCCACATGTGCATCGATGGCATCACCCGGGCCGCCAATGACCTTGGCTACAGCGTCACCGTGATCCACGACGCCTGTGCCTCACGCGACCTGGAGTTCAACGGCCTCACCGTCCCGGCTGCACACGTCCATGCCGCGTTCATGGCGGCGCTGGGCTTCGCCTATGCCACCGTGGTGTCTACCGACGAGTTTCTCGCGGCCAGCCATTGAGGTTGCACCGGCACCCGCTACCCCGCTGACGCCCACAAAAAAGGCCCGACGCTGTCAGCGCCGGGCCTTTGGGTTCAGATCAAGTGTAACGGTCGATCAGAACGGAATATCGTCATCGAAGCTGTCGAAATCCGGAGCTGGCTGTGGAGCGGCCTGCTGAGGCGCCGGGCGCGACTGTTGCGGTGCCGACTGCTGCGGACGCGGTGCCTGCTGGCGTGGCGCGGATTGCTGGTAGTTGTTGCCACCGCCCTGTTGGTCGCCCTGTTGTGGACGGCCGCCCAGCAGTTGCATGGTGCCTTGCATGTCGACCACGATTTCGGTGGTGTAACGTTTGATACCGTCTTTTTCCCACTCGCGGGTCTGCAGTTTGCCTTCGATATAGACCTGCGAACCTTTACGCAGGTATTCACCGGCGATTTCCGCCACCTTGCCGAACATCGACACACGGTGCCATTCGGTTTTTTCGACTTTCTGACCAGTTTGCTTGTCGGTCCATTGTTCGCTGGTCGCCAGACTCAGGTTGGTCACGGCGTTACCGTTAGGCAGGTAGCGAACTTCGGGATCCTGGCCGCAAGTGCCGACCAATATGACTTTGTTAACCCCACGGGCCATAACGTTCTCCTAGGCTTCGCACGCTGTCGCGGCCGGGTTGTTCACCAGACGCTCGAGGGTGGTGCGATCCAATAGTTCGGTGTCCAATTTGATGTAAATCGCCGCTTCATCGGCAACGATCACTGCATCTGTTACCCCTACCACGGCCAAAAGGCGCTCGACCAGACCCGCTTCGCGGATCGCCTCGGGCGACAACGGCAAGCGCAGGCTCGTCACGTAGGGAGGTTCGCGCATGGTAACAGCAAAGGCCAGCCAGAGGGCAGCCAGACCGGCGCATCCAAGGAACACAACCGACAGGCCGCCGTGCTGGAACATCCAGCCGCCGAGTATCCCGCCCAGTGCCGATCCGAGGAACTGGCTGGTGGAATAGACCCCCATCGCCGTACCCTTGCCGCCCGCCGGTGAAACCTTGCTGATCAGCGATGGCAACGAAGCTTCCAGCAAGTTGAATGCGGTGAAGAACACCACCGTTCCGATCACCAGAGCCCGCAGGCTATCGCCGAACTGCCAGAAGAATAGCTCAGTGAGCATCAGCGTCAGCACCGCGCCCAATAAAACTCGTTTCATTTTGCGTTTCTTCTCGCCGTAGATGATGAACGGGATCATGGCGAAGAAGGAAATCAGCAGCGCGGTCAGGTAGACCCACCAGTGCTGCTCTTTGGGCAACCCGGCTTTTTCGACCAGGGCCAGCGGCAATGCAACGAAGCTCGACATCAACATCGCGTGCAACACAAAAATGCCCAGGTCCAGGCGCAGCAAATCCGGGTGCTTGAGCGTCGGCAGCAATGCCTGCCGCGCGACGCCGGACTCACGGTGCTGCAACGGCCCGGCGGCACGCGGCACCATGAAAGCGACGATCAGGATGCCTACCAGGGCCATGCCACCCGTGGCGAGGAACAGCCCCGACAGACCGAAGGCACGGGTCAACAACGGCCCCACCACCATGGCGACCGCGAACGACAGGCCGATGGTCATGCCGATCATGGCCATGGCCTTGGTTCGATGCTGCTCGCGGGTCAGGTCTGACAACAACGCCATCACTGCGGCGGAAATCGCACCCGCACCTTGCAGGATGCGTCCGGCGATAACCCCCCAGATCGAGTCGGCACTGGCGGCCAGCACGCTGCCCAGGGCAAAGACCACCAGCCCCAGGTAAATCACCGGGCGGCGGCCGATACGGTCGGAAATGACGCCAAAAGGAATCTGAAAAATCGCCTGGGTCAGGCCGTAAGCGCCAATCGCCAGCCCGATAAGGGCCGGGGTCGCTCCCGCCAGGTCCATCCCATAGGTCGCCAGCACCGGCAACACCATGAACATGCCAAGCATACGGAAGGCGAACACGAGGGCCAGACCGCTTGCTGCGCGGGTCTCGCTACCACTCATGCGTTCGCTATGGGGATCGTGCATGGAAAAACCTCATGTGAACCGGCCGCGATTCTACCAGTCCCATCGATTGACGGGGTATCTCGCGACGCTTTGCCGCGTCCCGCTGACAGACTCTTCATGTAAGAGCGTAATCCACTCGTTTGATAGTGTGCATCCATCCAGTATTTGGCCGTATACTCCTACGTTTTCGACGCCCGCCAAGCGAGGCCACTTTGGACAAGATCCTGATTCGTGGGGCCCGAACCCACAACCTGAAGAACATCGACCTGACCCTGCCACGGGACAAACTGATCGTCATCACCGGCCTGTCCGGGTCCGGCAAATCGTCACTGGCGTTTGACACGCTGTATGCCGAAGGTCAGCGCCGTTACGTCGAGTCGCTGTCGGCCTATGCCCGGCAGTTTCTGTCGATGATGGAAAAACCCGACGTCGACACCATCGAAGGCCTGTCGCCCGCCATTTCCATCGAACAGAAGTCCACCTCGCACAACCCGCGCTCGACGGTCGGCACCATCACCGAGATCTACGACTACCTGCGCCTGCTTTACGCTCGCGTCGGTATTCCGCGCTGCCCGGACCACGATATTCCACTGGAAGCGCAAACCGTCAGCCAGATGGTCGACCTGGTCCTCGCCCAACCCGAAGGCAGCAAGCTGATGCTGCTGGCCCCGGTGATCCGCGAGCGTAAAGGCGAACACCTGTCGGTCTTCGAAGAGCTGCGCGCCCAGGGCTTCGTGCGTGCACGGATCAACGGCAAGCTGCATGAGCTGGACGAAGCGCCCAAGCTCGACAAGCAGAAAAAACACACGATCGATGTCGTGGTCGACCGTTTCAAGGTCCGCGCCGATCTGCAGCAGCGCCTGGCCGAGTCTTTCGAAACCGCGCTGAAACTGGCGGACGGTATCGCGCTGGTTGCGCCGATGGACGACGAGCCGGGCGAAGAGATGATCTTCTCCGCCCGCTTCGCCTGCCCGATCTGTGGCCACGCCATCAGCGAGCTGGAACCCAAGCTGTTCTCCTTCAACAACCCCGCCGGTGCCTGTCCGACCTGTGACGGCCTGGGGGTGAAGCAGTTCTTCGACATCAAGCGACTGGTCAATGGCGAACTGACCCTGGCCGAAGGCGCGATTCGCGGCTGGGACCGGCGCAACGTCTACTATTTCCAGATGCTCGGCTCGCTGGCGTCGCACTACAAGTTCAGCCTGGAAGTGCCGTTCAACGAACTGCCGGCCGAACAGCAGAAAGTCATCCTGCATGGCAGTGGCTCGCACAACGTCGACTTCAAGTACCTGAACGATCGCGGCGACATCGTCAAGCGCTCGCACCCGTTCGAAGGCATCGTGCCCAACCTGGAACGGCGCTATCGCGAAACCGAATCGGCTTCCGTACGTGAAGAACTGGCCAAGTTCCTCAGCACCCAGCCCTGCCCGGATTGCCGTGGCACCCGTCTGCGGCGCGAGGCGCGGCATGTCTGGGTGGGTGAGAAGAACCTGCCGGCAGTGACCAACCTGCCGATTGGCGATGCCTGTGACTACTTCGGCGTATTGAAGCTGACCGGTCGTCGTGGCGAAATCGCCGACAAGATCCTCAAGGAAATCCGTGAACGCCTGCAGTTCCTGGTCAACGTCGGCCTCGACTACCTGTCCCTGGACCGCAGTGCCGACACCCTGTCAGGTGGTGAAGCGCAGCGAATCCGCCTGGCCAGTCAGATCGGTGCCGGTCTGGTCGGGGTGTTGTACATCCTCGATGAACCGTCCATCGGCCTGCACCAGCGCGACAACGATCGGCTGCTGGGCACGCTTAAACACCTGCGCGACATCGGCAACACGGTGATCGTGGTCGAGCACGATGAAGACGCGATCCGCCTGGCGGACTATGTGGTGGATATCGGTCCGGGCGCTGGCGTACACGGCGGCAGCATCGTCGCCGAAGGCACACCGGCCGAGGTCATGGCTCACCCCGATTCTTTGACCGGCAAGTACCTGTCCGGCCGGGTGAAAATCGAAGTGCCGGCCAAACGCACGCCGCGCAACAAGAAGCTGTCGCTGTCCCTGAAGGGAGCACGTGGCAACAACCTGCGCAACGTCGATCTGGATATCCCGATTGGACTGCTGACCTGTGTGACCGGGGTCTCCGGGTCCGGCAAGTCGACGCTGATCAACAACACGCTGTTTCCGCTGAGCGCCACCGCCCTCAACGGGGCCACGACGCTTGAAGCAGCCGCGCACGACAGCATCAAGGGCCTCGAGCACCTGGACAAGGTCGTCGACATCGACCAGAGCCCCATCGGCCGTACCCCGCGCTCCAACCCGGCGACCTATACCGGTTTGTTCACGCCGATTCGCGAGCTGTTCGCCGGTGTGCCGGAATCCCGTTCGCGCGGTTACGGCCCGGGGCGTTTCTCCTTCAACGTGAAGGGCGGACGCTGCGAGGCTTGCCAGGGTGACGGCCTGATCAAGGTCGAAATGCATTTCCTGCCGGACATCTACGTTCCATGCGATGTCTGCAAGAGCAAGCGCTACAACCGCGAAACCCTGGAGATCAAGTACAAGGGCAAGAGCATCCACGAAACCCTCGAAATGACCATCGAGGAAGCGCGGGAGTTCTTCGATGCGGTTCCGGCGCTGGCGCGCAAGCTGCAGACGTTGATGGACGTCGGCCTGTCGTACATCAAGCTGGGGCAATCGGCGACCACACTCTCGGGGGGTGAAGCACAGCGTGTGAAACTGTCCCGCGAGTTGTCCAAGCGCGACACCGGCAAGACCCTGTACATCCTCGACGAGCCGACCACCGGCCTGCACTTCGCGGACATCCAGCAACTGCTCGACGTGTTGCACCGCTTGCGTGACCACGGCAACACTGTCGTGGTGATCGAGCACAACCTGGACGTGATCAAGACCGCCGACTGGCTGGTGGACCTGGGGCCGGAAGGCGGCTCCAAGGGCGGCCAGATCATTGCCGTGGGTACACCGGAAGAGGTCGCCGAGATGAAGCAGTCTCATACCGGCTTCTATCTCAAGCCTTTGCTCGAGCGCGACAGGGCCTGAATCCGGCCCATGAAAAAGCCCCTGTCACGTTATCGGTGACAGGGGCTTTTTTATAACCGCTGCTATCAGGCGTGGGATTGCAGGTAGTTCTCGATGCCGATCAACTTGATCAGACCCAACTGCTTCTCGAGCCAGTAGGTGTGGTCTTCCTCGGTGTCATTCAACTGAACACGCAGGATCTCGCGACTGACGTAATCCTTGTGCAACTCGCAGAGCTCGATGCCCTTGCAGAGTGCGGCGCGGACCTTGTACTCCAGGCGCAGGTCGGACGCGAGCATGTCAGGAACCGAAGTGCCGACATCGACGTCATCGGGACGCATGCGCGGCGTACCTTCCAGCATCAAAATCCGGCGCATCAGCGCATCGGCGTGGCCGGCTTCCTCTTCCATCTCGTGGTTGATTCGTTCGTAGAGCTTGGTGAATCCCCAGTCCTCATACATCCGCGAGTGAACGAAATATTGGTCACGCGCGGCCAGTTCGCCGGTCAGCAACGTGTTGAGGTAATCGATTACGTCTGGGTGGCCTTGCATCGCCCTACATCTCCCTGCTTGAAAGTCTGTAGTTTGAACCAACATGACCGCGAGGTCACTCACCAGACGCAATAAAAGCGAAGATATTCTGAGAAAAGCAGCTTAAATAACGCAAAAACCGCCCAAATGAGGGCGGTTCTGCTTCTCGTTTAGACTTAGTTAAGCTGTACGCCCAACGCCTTTGCGATTGCTTCTCCGTACGCTGGATCAGCCCTGAAGAAATGTTGCAGCTGGCGATCGACTACATCACCGGAAACCCCGGCCATCGCACCGGCGATGTTGCTCACCAGCAGGGATTTCTGCTCATCGCTCATCAGACGGAACAACGCCCCGGCATGACTGTAGTAGTCGGTGTCCTCACGATGATCGTAACGATCGGCCACGCCGCTCAGCTTGAGCGCTGGCTCTGCGTAGCGAGGCGCTTGCTTAGGCGACTCCACATAGCTGTTTGGCTCGTAGTTCGGTGCAGCGCCGCCATTGCTGCCAAACGCCATGGAGCCGTCGCGCTGATAGCTGTTGACCGGACTGCGAGGCGCATTCACCGGCAGTTGCTGGTGGTTGGTGCCCACACGGTAGCGATGCGCATCGGCGTAAGCGAACACGCGCCCCTGCAGCATGCGATCCGGTGACAGGCCGACACCCGGTACCATATTGCTCGGGCCGAAGGCGGCCTGCTCCACTTCAGCGAAGTAGTTCAGCGGATTACGGTTGAGCTCGAGTTCGCCCACTTCGATCAGCGGGAACTCTTTCTGCGACCAGGTCTTGGTCACATCGAACGGGTTTTCATAGTGCGCCTCAGCCTGGGCCTCGGTCATGAGCTGGATGCAGACACTCCATTTCGGGAAATCGCCGCGCTCGATGGCCTCGAACAGGTCACGCTGGGCGTAGTCCGGATCGGTACCCGCCAAGCGCGCAGCTTCTGCCGGTGCCAGGTTCTTGATGCCCTGCTTGGTCTTGTAGTGCCACTTCACCCAATGACGCTCACCGCTGGCGCTGATCAAGCTGTAGGTGTGGCTGCCGAAGCCGTGCATATGACGGTAGCCATCAGGGATGCCACGGTCCGAAAACAGAATGGTGACCTGGTGCAACGCCTCGGGCGAGTGCGACCAGAAATCCCACATCGCTTGAGCGCTTTTCAGATTGCTTTGGGGCAGACGCTTCTGGGTGTGGATAAAGTCCGGGAACTTGAGCGGATCACGGATGAAGAACACCGGCGTGTTGTTGCCGACGATGTCCCAGTTGCCTTCTTCGGTGTAGAACTTCAGGGCGAAACCACGTGGATCGCGCTCGGTGTCGGCCGAGCCACGCTCACCGCCTACCGTGGAAAAACGCAGGAATGTCGGGGTTTGCTTGCCGACTGATTCGAACAATTTGGCGCTGGTGTACTGGGTGATGTCGCGTGTCACGGTAAACGTACCGTAGGCACCCGAACCTTTGGCGTGAACCCGGCGCTCCGGAATGTTTTCCCGGTTGAAATGGGCGAGCTTCTCCAGCAAGTGGAAGTCATCGAGGAGCAGTGGACCGCGAGGGCCGGCGGAGCGGGAATTCTGGTTGTCAGCGACAGGAGCGCCACTGGCGGTAGTGAGTATCTTATTTTGGCTCATGCGATCTCTTCCTCTTCAGTCTTGAACTGCCGGCTAATCGGCTGAGAAGGAGTATTGATCAGAAATGTTACACCTACAAATTCATTACGCCATGCGAGTCGATAGAAAATAACTAACTGTACGAGATGGCCAACTTTTCGATCGCCCACAAAAAACCGGGCACGAGGCCCGGTTCCTTGTTTCAGACTGACGTCTTACTCAGCGGATACAGCTTCACCGCCGACAGCACGATCAACCAACTCGACGTACGCCATAGGCGCGTTGTCGCCAGCGCGGAAACCGCACTTGAGGATGCGCAGGTAGCCACCCTCACGGGTAGCGTAACGCTTGCCCAGGTCGTTGAAGAGCTTACCAACGATAGCTTTCGAACGAGTACGGTCGAAAGCCAGACGGCGGTTAGCAACGCTGTCAATCTTGGCCAAGGTGATCAGCGGCTCGGCAACGCGGCGCAGTTCTTTGGCTTTTGGCAGTGTAGTTTTGATCAGCTCGTGCTCGAACAGCGACACCGCCATGTTTTGGAACATGGCCTTGCGGTGCGAGCTGGTGCGGCTCAGGTGACGACCACTTTTACGATGACGCATGGTTCATTCCTTACCAAACACAACGTTCGGTGATTACGACGATCAGGCAGTCGCCTTGTCGTCCTTCTTAAGACTTGCAGGCGGCCAGTTGTCGAGGCGCATGCCGAGGGACAGACCGCGGGAGGCCAGAACGTCCTTGATTTCAGTCAAGGATTTCTTGCCCAGGTTCGGAGTCTTCAACAGCTCTACTTCGGTACGCTGAATCAGGTCACCGATGTAGTAGATGTTTTCCGCCTTAAGGCAGTTGGCCGAACGTACAGTCAGTTCCAGATCGTCAACCGGGCGAAGCAGGATCGGATCGATCTCGTCTTCCTGCTCGACAACCACAGGCTCACTGTCACCTTTGAGGTCGACGAACGCAGCCAACTGCTGTTGCAGAATGGTTGCAGCACGGCGGATAGCCTCTTCAGGATCCAGGGTACCGTTGGTTTCCAGATCAATAACCAGCTTGTCCAGGTTGGTACGCTGCTCGACACGGGCGTTTTCCACCACGTATGCGATACGGCGAACCGGGCTGAACGAAGAGTCGAGCTGCAAGCGACCAATGCTGCGGCTTTCGTCTTCATCGCTCTGACGCGAGTCTGCCGGTTCATAACCACGACCACGAGCTACGGTGAGCTTCATGTTCAGGGCGCCGTTAGACGCCAGGTTAGCGATTACGTGATCGGGGTTAACGATCTCGACATCATGATCCAGCTGAATATCGGCAGCGGTAACCACCCCCGAACCCTTCTTCGACAAGGTCAGCGTAACTTCGTCACGACCGTGCAGCTTGATAGCCAGACCTTTAAGGTTCAACAGGATTTCAATTACGTCTTCCTGTACGCCTTCGATGGCGCTGTACTCATGGAGTACACCGTCAATCTCGGCCTCGACTACTGCACAGCCGGGCATTGAGGACAACAGGATGCGGCGCAGCGCGTTGCCCAGGGTGTGGCCGAAACCACGCTCGAGAGGCTCGAGAGTGATCTTGGCGCGGGTTGGACTGACAACCTGCACATCGATATGGCGTGGTGTCAGGAACTCATTTACCGAAATCTGCATGGATGCACCTATTTTCTAGCCCTTACTTGGAGTAGAGCTCGACAATCAGGCTTTCGTTGATGTCGGCGGACAGATCACTGCGAGCTGGAACGTTCTTGAAAACGCCCGACTTCTTCTCAGTGTCTACTTCTACCCATTCTACGCGGCCACGTTGGGCACACAGATCGAGAGCTTGGACAATGCGAAGTTGGTTTTTTGCCTTCTCGCGAACAGCGACCACGTCACCAGCACGAACCTGGTAGGACGGAACGTTAACGGTTTTGCCGTTTACGCTGATCGACTTGTGCGATACCAGCTGACGGGATTCGGCACGAGTCGAACCAAAGCCCATACGGTATACAACGTTGTCCAGACGGCATTCGAGCAGTTGCAACAGGTTTTCGCCAGTTGCGCCTTTCTTGCCAGCAGCTTCTTTGTAGTAGCCGCTGAATTGACGCTCGAGAACGCCGTAGATACGACGGACCTTCTGCTTTTCACGCAGTTGGGTGCCGTAGTCGGACTGGCGACCGCGGCGTTGGCCGTGGATACCAGGTGCTGCTTCAATGTTGCACTTCGATTCGATCGCGCGCACGCCGCTCTTCAGGAAGAGATCGGTGCCTTCGCGACGAGCGAGTTTGCATTTTGGACCAATGTAACGAGCCATTCTTTACAATCTCCTGGATTACACGCGGCGCTTCTTCGGCGGACGGCACCCGTTGTGCGGGATTGGCGTCACGTCGGTGATGCTGGCGATCTTGTAGCCACAGCCGTTCAAAGCACGAACTGCAGATTCACGACCTGGGCCTGGACCTTTGACGTTAACGTCGAGGTTTTTCAGACCGTATTCCAGCGCAGCTTGACCAGCACGTTCAGCAGCTACTTGAGCAGCGAACGGGGTGGACTTGCGGGAACCGCGGAAACCCGAACCACCGGAGGTAGCCCAGGAAAGAGCGTTACCTTGACGGTCGGTGATGGTCACGATTGTGTTGTTAAAAGAAGCATGGATGTGGGCGATGCCATCAACCACTGTCTTTTTAACTTTTTTACGAGGACGAGCAGCAGGTTTTGCCATGATTAAATTCCTGTCGATTCGCTGGGGCGATTACTTGCGGATCGGCTTACGCGGACCTTTACGGGTACGCGCGTTGGTCTTGGTACGCTGACCGCGTACTGGCAGACCACGACGATGACGCAGACCGCGATAGCAACCGAGGTCCATCAAGCGCTTGATTTTCATGTTGATTTCGCGACGCAGGTCACCTTCAGTGGTGAACTTCGCCACTTCGCCACGCAGCTGTTCAATCTGCTCGTCGCTCAGATCCTTGATCTTTGCGGCTGGGTTTACCCCAGTCTCTGCACAGATCTTCTGTGCAGTTGTGCGACCAACACCATAGATGTAGGTCAGCGAGATAACAGTATGCTTGTTATCTGGAATGTTAACGCCTGCAATACGGGCCATTCAGTGGGACTCCAATTGACAGCTACCTACGCCCCGGAAGCCAAGAAATAGGGCGCGAGATAATATCGCTGTAATAACAAATAATCAACCCGGTAGCGCACTAGCTACCGGGCTTGAAGCACAATCACACTCAGCCTTGGCGCTGTTTGTGACGCGGTTCCGCGCTGCAAATTACTCGAACAACACCTTCGCGGCGAATAATCTTGCAGTTACGGCACAGCTTTTTCACCGATGCACGAACTTTCATCACCAACTCCTCGAACCTTATGGGTACTCAGCGCAACATGCCGCTGCCGTAACCCTTCAGGTTGGCTTTCTTCATCAGGGATTCGTACTGGTGCGAAACGAGGTGCGATTGTACTTGGGACATGAAGTCCATCACAACCACGACGACGATCAGCAACGAGGTCCCGCCAAGGTAGAACGGTACGTTTGCCGCAACCACCAGGAACTGGGGCAGCAGGCACACGGCCGTCATGTATAGAGCACCGAACATGGTCAAGCGAGTCAAAACGCCATCAATGTAGCGCGCAGACTGCTCACCTGGACGGATGCCCGGAATAAAGGCACCGGACTTCTTCAGGTTTTCCGCTACGTCTTTCGGATTGAACATCAACGCCGTATAGAAGAAGCAGAAGAAAATAATCCCTGCACTAAACAGCAGAATATTCAATGGCTGACCAGGAGCGATCGACTGCGAGATGTCCTGCAACCAGCCCATACCTTCGGACTGACCAAACCAGGCACCCAACGAAGCCGGGAACAGCAAAATGCTGCTCGCGAAAATGGCCGGGATAACACCGGCCATGTTCACCTTCAGCGGCAAGTGGCTCGTCTGCGCAGCGAAAACCTTGCGGCCCTGCTGACGCTTGGCGTAGTGAACAGCAATACGACGCTGACCACGCTCAATGAACACCACGAAACCGATAATCGCTACTGCCAGCAAACCGATGGCAACCAGGGCGAAAATGTTGATATCACCCTGCCGCGCAGACTCGAAAGACTGCCCGATCGCTCTCGGAAGACCGGCAACGATACCCGAAAAGATCAACATCGAGATACCGTTGCCAACACCACGCTCAGTAATCTGCTCACCCAGCCACATCATGAACATCGCGCCAGCCACAAACGTGGATACCGCAACGAAATGGAAGCCAAAGTCACCAGTGAACGCAACGCCCTGCCCTGCCAGACCAATGGACATGCCAATAGCCTGAACGAGAGCGAGAACGACAGTGCCGTAGCGGGTGTACTGGCTGATCTTGCGACGGCCAGCTTCACCTTCCTTCTTCAACTGTTCCAGCTGCGGGCTGACGGCGGTCATCAGCTGCATGATGATCGATGCCGAAATGTACGGCATGATCCCCAGTGCAAAGATACTCATCCGCTCCAGCGCGCCGCCGGAAAACATGTTGAACAAGCTAAGAATGGTCCCCTCATTCTGTCGAAACAGGTCCGCGAGTCGGTCCGGGTTGATACCTGGAACCGGGATGTGTGCGCCTATTCGGTAGACGATAATCGCCAGGAACAGAAAACGCAGACGAGCCCAGAGTTCAGACATACCGCCTTTGCCGAGCGCAGAGAGAGCACCTTGCTTAGCCATTTATTCCTCGAACTTGCCGCCAGCTGCTTCGATAGCCGCACGCGCACCTTTGGTGGCGCCGATTCCCTTTCCGATGGTTACAGCGCGAGTCACTTCACCGGACAGCATGATTTTCACGCGCTGTACGTTGACGTTGATCACGTTGGCATCTTTCAAGGACTGCACGGTGACGATGTCGCCTTCCACTTTAGCCAGCTCGGACAGACGCACTTCTGCGCGGTCCATGGCTTTCAGGGAAACGAAACCGAATTTCGGCAGGCGACGATGCAGCGGCTGTTGACCGCCTTCAAAGCCTGGAGCAATGGTGCCACCGGAGCGGGAGGTCTGACCTTTGTGGCCACGGCCACCGGTTTTACCCAAACCACTACCGATACCACGGCCCGGACGATGCTTTTCGCGACGGGAACCCGGCGCTGGACTCAGATCATTGAGTTTCATCGATTAACCCTCGACACGCAGCATGTAGTAAGCCTTGTTGATCATCCCGCGATTCTCGGGAGTATCCTGGACTTCTACAGTGTGACCGATGCGACGCAGACCCAGACCCTTAACGCACAGTTTGTGGTTAGGGATACGGCCGGTCATGCTTTTGATCAGCGTTACTTTTACGGTAGCCATGATCAGAAGATCTCCTTGACGCTTTTGCCACGCTTGGCGGCAATGGATTCAGGAGATTGCATAGCCTTCAAACCCTTGAAAGTGGCGTGAACCACGTTTACCGGGTTAGTCGAGCCGTAGCACTTGGCCAGAACGTTCTGAACGCCAGCAACTTCGAGAACGGCACGCATAGCGCCGCCAGCGATGATACCGGTACCTTCAGAAGCAGGCTGCATGTAGACCTTCGAAGCGCCGTGAGCGGACTTCGTCGAGTACTGCAGGGTAGTGCCGTTCAGATCAACCTGGATCATGTTGCGGCGAGCAGCTTCCATTGCCTTCTGGATCGCAGCAGGCACTTCACGCGACTTGCCACGGCCGAAGCCAACACGCCCTTTACCATCACCCACCACGGTCAACGCGGTGAAAGTGAAGATACGGCCGCCTTTAACGGTTTTGGCTACGCGGTTAACTTGAACCAGCTTCTCGATGTAGCCTTCGTCGCGCTTTTGGTCGTTATTTGACATAACTTAGAACTCCAGCCCAGCTTCACGAGCAGCATCAGCCAGCGCCTTGACGCGGCCGTGGTACTTGAAGCCAGAGCGGTCGAAAGCCACCTGCGAGACGCCAGCGGCTTTTGCACGCGTAGCGACCAGCTGGCCAACCTTAGTGGCCGCGTCGATGTTGCCAGTGGCACCATCACGCAGTTCTTTGTCCAAAGTCGAGGCACTTGCCAGGACTTTGTTGCCGTCGGCCGAAATGACCTGGGCGTAGATGTGCTGCGACGAGCGGAACACGCAGAGACGCACGACTTCGAGTTCGTGCATTTTCAGGCGTGCTTTGCGAGCGCGACGCAGTCGAGTAACTTTTTTGTCGGTCATTTGCTATGCCCTACTTCTTCTTGGCTTCTTTACGACGGACGACTTCGTCCGCGTAGCGCACACCTTTGCCTTTGTACGGCTCTGGTGGACGGAAGTCGCGGATCTCGGCGGCCACTTGACCTACCAGCTGCTTATCGATGCCCTTGATCAGGATATCGGTCTGGCTAGGAGTCTCAGCGGTGATGCCTTCCGGCAGTTCATAATCCACTGGGTGCGAGAAGCCAAGAGCCAGGTTCAGCACTGTGCCTTTTGCTTGCGCTTTGTAACCAACACCGACCAGCTGGAGCTTGCGCTCGAAGCCTTGGCTTACGCCCTGGACCATGTTGTTTACCAACGCACGAGTGGTACCGGCCATTGCGCGAGTTTGTTGATCGCCATTGCGAGCAGCGAAACGCAGCTCACCAGCTTCTTCAACGATCTCAACGGACGAATGGACGTTCAGTTCGAGAGTGCCCTTGGCACCCTTCACCGAAAGCTGTTGGCCTGCGAATTTGACTTCGACACCGGCTGGCAGCTTAACGGGGTTCTTAGCGACGCGAGACATGCTTATCCCCCCTTAGAACACAGTGCAAAGAACTTCGCCGCCGACACCGGCAGCGCGCGCAGCACGATCAGTCATCACACCCTTGTTGGTGGAGACGATAGACACACCGAGACCGCCACGAACTTTTGGCAGATCATCGACGGACTTGTACTGACGCAGGCCTGGACGGCTAACGCGCTTCACTTCCTCGATGACCGGACGGCCTTCGAAGTACTTCAGCTCGATGGACAGCAGTGGCTTGATTTCGCTGCTGATCTGATAACCCGCAATGTAACCTTCGTCCTTCAGGACTTTGGCAACAGCTACCTTCAAAGTAGAAGATGGCATGCTTACGACGGACTTTTCAGCCATCTGGGCATTACGGATTCGAGTTAGCATGTCCGCTAACGGGTCCTGCATACTCATGGGCTAGATGCTCCTAATACACAAAAAATTAGCCTTGCGGCTACTACGTGTCGCCGAATACAACCGCGCAAAAAAAGCACGGGCTCAGGCGAGCCGGGTATTCTAGACACACCCCACAAATGAATCAAGCCCCAAAAGGGGCTTGATTCAAGTTCAAGGTCACCAGTGGTCAGGATCTTGCAATCCCGACCACCCCGACATTGACAGTGCTTACCAGCTGGCTTTAACCAGACCTGGTACGTCACCACGCATTGCCGCTTCACGCAGTTTGTTACGGCCCAGGCCGAACTTGCGGTAAACGCCGTGCGGACGACCAGTCAGGCGGCAACGGTTACGCATGCGCGAAGCGCTCGCGTCACGTGGTTGCTTCTGCAGAGCTACGGTAGCTTCCCAACGCGCTTCTGGACTTGCGTTCAGATCGACGATGATAGCTTTCAGCGCTGCACGCTTGGTGGCGTACTTGGCAACGGTGAGCTGACGCTTCAGCTCACGGTTTTTCATGCTCTTCTTGGCCATTTTCCTACTCCAATCAGTTGCGGAACGGGAATTTGAAAGCACGCAGCAGAGCGCGGCCTTCGTCATCGTTCTTGGCAGTGGTGGTCAGGGTAATGTCCAGACCGCGGAGAGCATCGATCTTGTCGTAGTCGATTTCCGGGAAAATGATCTGCTCTTTCACGCCCATGCTGTAGTTGCCACGACCATCGAAGGACTTGGCATTCAGGCCGCGGAAGTCGCGAACCCGAGGCAGGGAGATCGACAGCAGACGATCCAGGAACTCGTACATACGCTCACGGCGCAGGGTCACTTTGACGCCGATCGGCCATCCTTCACGGACTTTAAAGCCAGCGATGGATTTACGAGCGTAGGTCACAACGACTTTCTGGCCGGTGATCTTTTCCAGGTCAGCAACAGCGTGTTCGATGACTTTTTTGTCGCCGATCGCTTCGCCCAGACCCATGTTCAGGGTGATCTTGGTAACGCGCGGAACTTCCATCACGTTCGAAAGCTTAAGTTCTTCCTTAAGTTTCGGAGCGATTTCCTTCCGGTAAAGCTCTTTTAGTCGTGCCATGGTCTTCTACCTAGCAGTGTTCAAGCATCAACCGCTTTTTGGGTCGACTTGAAGACACGAATTTTCTTACCGTCTTCTACTTTGAAACCAACGCGGTCAGCCTTGTTGGTTTCGCCGTTGAAGATGGCGACGTTGGAAGCGTGCAGTGGCGCTTCTTTCTCGACGATACCGCCTTGTACGCCCGACATCGGGTTAGGCTTGGTATGGCGCTTGACCAGGTTCAGACCACCAACAACCAGACGGTTGTCAGCAAGAACCTTCAGCACCTTACCGCGCTTACCTTTGTCTTTGCCGGCGATCACGATGATCTCGTCGTCACGACGAATCTTTTGCATGTCGGATCTCCTTACAGCACTTCTGGGGCGAGCGAGACGATCTTCATGAACTTCTCAGTACGAAGTTCACGGGTCACTGGCCCAAAGATACGGGTGCCGATCGGCTCTTGCTTGTTGTTCAACAGAACAGCAGCGTTGCCATCAAAGCGGATAATGGAGCCATCGGCACGACGTACGCCGTGACGAGTGCGGACTACAACAGCAGTCATCACTTGGCCTTTTTTCACTTTACCGCGAGGAATTGCTTCCTTGACGGTAACCTTGATGATGTCACCGATACCAGCGTAACGACGATGGGAGCCACCCAGCACCTTGATGCACATAACACGGCGAGCGCCGCTGTTATCGGCCACATCGAGCATGGATTGAGTCTGAATCATATAATTTCTCCGACCCCTAGTCCTTAGACTTCCACAGCGCGTTCGAGAACATCAACCAGCGCCCAAGACTTGGTCTTGGCCAAAGGACGAGTTTCACGAATAGTGACTTTGTCGCCGATGTGGCACTGATTGGTTTCGTCGTGCGCGTGCAGCTTAGTCGAACGCTTAACGTATTTACCGTAGATCGGGTGCTTGACGCGACGCTCGATCAGAACGGTGATGGTTTTGTCCATCTTGTCGCTGACAACACGGCCAGTCAGCGTACGGACAGTCTTTTCGGCTTCAGCCATGATCACTTACCTGCCTGCTGGTTGAGCACAGTCTTCACGCGAGCGATGTCACGCTTAACTTGCGAGAGCAGATGAGACTGCCCCAACTGGCCAGTTGCTTTCTGCATGCGCAGATTGAACTGGTCGCGCAGCAAGCCGAGCAGTTGCTCGTTCAGCTGCTGTGCGGATTTTTCACGAAGTTCATTCGCTTTCATCACATCACCGTCCGTTTAACAAAGGAGGTGGCGAGCGGCAGCTTTGCAGCAGCCAGGGCGAAAGCCTCACGCGCCAGCTCTTCAGAAACACCCTCGATTTCATACAGGACTTTGCCTGGCTGAATCTGGGCAACCCAGTATTCGACGTTACCCTTACCTTTACCCATCCGAACTTCGAGTGGCTTCTTGGAAATAGGCTTGTCCGGGAATACACGGATCCAGATCTTGCCGCCACGTTTTACGTGACGGGTCAGAGCACGACGCGCTGACTCGATCTGACGAGCGGTGAGACGACCACGAGCAACAGACTTCAGCGCGAACTCGCCGAAGCTGACTTTGCTACCGCGCAGTGCCAGACCACGGTTGTGGCCGGTCATCTGCTTGCGGAACTTCGTACGCTTTGGTTGCAACATTTGGCGTACCCCTTACTTAGCAGCTTTTTTACGAGGCGCTGGTGCTTGTGGTTTCAGTTCTTCTTGGCGACCACCAATTACTTCGCCTTTGAAGATCCAAACCTTTACACCGATCACACCGTAAGTGGTGTGAGCTTCGTAGTTGGCATAGTCGATGTCGGCACGCAGGGTGTGCAGTGGCACACGACCTTCGCGATACCATTCAGTACGTGCGATTTCAGCACCGCCGAGACGACCGCTCACTTGGATTTTGATGCCTTTGGCACCAATGCGCATGGCGTTCTGTACTGCGCGCTTCATAGCGCGACGGAACATGACGCGACGCTCCAGCTGCTGAGCTACGCTCTGCGCAACCAGCATACCGTCGAGCTCCGGCTTGCGGATCTCTTCGATATTGATGTGCACAGGCACACCCATTTGCTTGGTCAGGTCCTGACGCAGCTTCTCAACATCTTCACCTTTCTTCCCGATAACGATACCTGGACGAGCGGTGTGGATGGTGATGCGTGCAGTTTGAGCCGGACGATGGATATCGATACGGCTTACGGACGCGCTTTTTAGTTTGTCTTGGAGATACTCACGCACATTCAGATCTGCGAGCAAATAGTCCGCATAAGTCCGACCGTCTGCGTACCAGACGGAGGTGTGCTCCTTGACGATTCCCAGGCGAATGCCAATGGGATGTACTTTCTGACCCATCTCTTCGACTCCGTTACTTGTCAGCAACCTTGACAGTGATATGGCAAGACCGCTTGACGATGCGATCAGCACGGCCTTTGGCACGTGGCATGATGCGCTTCAGCGAACGCCCTTCGTTGACGAAAACGGTGCTGACCTTCAGGTCATCAACGTCTGCGCCTTCGTTATGCTCGGCGTTGGCTACGGCCGACTCCAGCACTTTTTTCATGATCTCGGCGGCTTTCTTACTGCTGAAAGCCAACAGGTTGAGCGCTTCGCCCACCTTCTTCCCGCGGATCTGGTCGGCGACCAAGCGGGCTTTCTGGGCGGAGATTCGAGCGCCCGACAACTTAGCGGCTACTTCCATTTCCTAACCCCTTAACGCTTGGCTTTCTTGTCAGCCACGTGCCCGCGATAGTTACGGGTACCGGCGAACTCGCCCAGTTTGTGGCCGACCATGTCTTCGTTCACGAGAACTGGGACGTGCTGACGACCGTTGTGTACTGCGATGGTCAAACCGACCATTTGTGGCAGGATCATCGAACGACGCGACCAGGTTTTCACCGGTTTGCGATCATTCTTTTCCGCCGCCACTTCGATCTTCTTCAGTAGGTGAAGATCGATAAAAGGACCTTTTTTCAGAGAACGTGGCACTGTCGTATCCCTCTATTTACTTGCGACGACGGACGATCATTTTGTCGGTACGCTTATTACCACGAGTCTTCGCGCCCTTAGTCGGGAAGCCCCATGGCGATACCGGATGACGACCACCAGAGGTACGACCTTCACCACCACCATGTGGGTGGTCAACCGGGTTCATGGCAACACCACGAACGGTTGGGCGAACGCCACGCCAGCGTTTGGCACCAGCTTTACCCAGCGAACGCAGGCTGTGCTCGGAGTTCGAGACTTCACCCAGGGTCGCACGGCATTCAGCCAGCACTTTACGCATCTCACCAGAACGCAGACGCAGGGTCACGTAGACACCTTCACGAGCGATCAGCTGAGCCGAAGCACCAGCGGAACGAGCGATCTGAGCGCCTTTACCTGGCTTCAATTCGATGCCGTGTACGGTGCTACCAACTGGAATGTTGCGCAGTTGCAGAGCGTTGCCCGGCTTGATCGGTGCCAGAGCACCTGCGATCAGCTGGTCGCCAGCGCTCACGCCTTTAGGGGCGATGATGTAGCGACGCTCGCCATCTGCGTACAGCAGCAGAGCGATGTGAGCAGTACGGTTTGGATCGTATTCGATACGCTCGACAGTGGCAGCGATGCCATCTTTGTCGTTGCGACGGAAGTCAACCAAACGATAGTGCTGCTTATGACCACCACCAACGTGACGAGTGGTAATACGGCCATTGTTGTTACGACCACCAGACTTCGACTTTTTCTCGAGCAGCGGTGCGTGAGGAGCGCCTTTATGCAGCTCCTGGTTGACCACCTTGACCACAAAACGGCGGCCAGGGGAAGTCGGTTTGCATTTAACGATTGCCATGATGCACCCCTTCCTTACTCAGCACTGCTGCTGAAATCGAGATCTTGGCCTGGCTGAAGGGAGATAACTGCCTTCTTCCAGTCATTACGCTTGCCCAGACCGCGAGCAGTGCGCTTGCTCTTACCCAGAACATTCAGGGTAGTAACACGCTCTACTTTCACGCTGAACAGGCTTTCGACGGCCTTCTTGATTTCCAGCTTGGTTGCGTCAGTAGCAACCTTGAAAACGAACTGGCCTTTCTTGTCTGCCAGAACCGTAGCCTTCTCGGAAACGTGCGGGCCAAGCAGAACTTTAAATACGCGTTCCTGGTTCATCCCAGCAGCTCCTCGAATTTCTTCACGGCCGACACGGTGATCAACACCTTGTCGTATGCGATCAGACTAACTGGATCGGAACCTTGCACGTCACGTACATCAACGTGTGGCAGGTTACGAGCAGCCAGGTACAGGTTCTGATCAACAGCGTCCGACACGATCAGAACGTCGGTCAGGCTCATGTTGTTCAGTTTGCCCAGCAGGTCTTTGGTTTTCGGGGTTTCAACAGCGAAATCCTGAACCACAACCAGACGATCAGTACGCACCAGCTCAGCAAGGATGGAACGCATTGCTGCGCGATACATCTTCTTGTTCAGCTTCTGAGAGTGATCCTGAGGACGAGCTGCGAAAGTGGTACCGCCGCCACGCCAGATTGGGCTACGGATAGTACCGGCACGAGCACGGCCAGTACCTTTCTGACGCCATGGGCGCTTGCCGCCACCGGAAACGTCGGAACGGGTCTTTTGCTGCTTGCTACCCTGACGGCCGCCAGCCATGTAGGCCACGACTGCTTGGTGAACCAGCGTCTCGTTGAATTCGCCGCCAAATGTCAGTTCGGAAACTTCGATCGCTTGAGCGTCATTTACATTTAATTGCATGTCAGCTTCCCCTTAACCGCGAGCCTTGGCTGCTGGACGTACAACCACGTTGCCGCCAGTAGCGCCAGGAACAGCGCCCTTGACCAACAACAGATTGCGTTCAGCGTCCACGCGCACTACTTCGAGGGACTGCACGGTCACGCGCTCAGCGCCCATATGACCGGACATTTTTTTGCCCTTGAATACACGACCAGGAGTCTGGCACTGGCCGATAGAGCCTGGAACGCGGTGGGATACGGAGTTACCGTGGGTGTTATCTTGCCCGCGGAAGTTCCAACGCTTGATCGTACCCTGGAAGCCTTTACCCTTGGACTGACCGGTTACATCAACCAGTTGACCAGCGGCGAAGATTTCAGCTTTGATCAGATCGCCGGCCTGGTACTCGCCTTCTTCAAGACGGAACTCCAGAACGGTACGACCAGCGGCAACGTTCGCCTTGGCGAAGTGGCCAGCCTGAGCTGCTGTTACACGCGAAGCGCGACGCTCGCCGACAGTGACTTGCACTGCACGATAGCCATCGGTTTCTTCAGTTTTGAACTGGGTGACGCGATTCGGCTCGATCTCAATGACCGTGACCGGAATGGAGACACCTTCTTCGGTGAAAATACGGGTCATACCGCATTTACGACCGACTACACCAATAGTCATGTTGTAAACCTCATGAGTGTACGGGGCTTTCACCCGCTATGGCCGCCCATTTCAGAGCGTTACACGACTAAGACAGAGTCTTAGCCGAGGCTGATCTGCACTTCCACACCGGCCGCAAGATCAAGCTTCATAAGAGCATCAACGGTTTTATCCGTTGGCTGGACGATGTCCAGAACACGCTTATGAGTACGGATCTCGTACTGGTCACGCGCGTCTTTGTTGACGTGCGGGGAGACCAGAACGGTGAACCGCTCTTTACGGGTAGGCAGTGGAATAGGACCACGCACTTGAGCACCAGTACGTTTCGCGGTTTCCACGATTTCCTGGGTTGATTGGTCGATCAGGCGATGGTCGAAAGCCTTCAACCTGATACGGATTTGCTGATTTTGCATTGGATTTCAGACTCCGGCTGCTATTCCCACCGGGCGCAATACGCCCGTTAAAAGGAGGCGCAATTCTATAGACGCCCCAGATAGGTGTCAACCCAATAAAAAAGCCCCCGCTAAGCGGGGGCTTTCTCAAAGCATCGAAGCGATCTCGATAAAGAGATTACTCGATGATTTTGGCTACGACGCCAGCGCCGACGGTACGACCGCCTTCACGGATAGCGAAACGCAGACCGTCTTCCATCGCGATGGTTTTGATCAGGGTAACAGTCATTTGAATGTTATCGCCTGGCATTACCATTTCAACGCCTTCTGGCAGCTCGCAGTTACCAGTCACGTCAGTAGTACGGAAGTAGAACTGTGGACGGTAGCCTTTGAAGAACGGAGTGTGACGACCGCCTTCTTCCTTGCTCAGAACGTAAACTTCTGCGGTGAACTTGGTGTGCGGCTTAACCGAACCCGGCTTAACCAGAACCTGACCACGCTCAACGTCGTCACGCTTGGTGCCACGCAGCAGAACGCCGCAGTTCTCGCCAGCACGACCTTCGTCGAGCAGCTTGCGGAACATCTCAACACCGGTGCAGGTGGTGGTGGTGGTGTCACGCAGACCAACGATTTCCAGCGCATCTTGAACGCGAACGATACCGCGCTCGATACGACCAGTCACAACAGTACCGCGACCGGAGATCGAGAATACGTCTTCGATTGGCATCAGGAATGGCTTGTCGATAGCACGCTCTGGCTCTGGGATGTAGCTGTCCAGAGTTTCTACCAGCTTCTTGACAGCGGTAGTGCCCATTTCGTTGTCGTCTTTGCCTTCCAGCGCCATACGAGCGGAACCGATGATGATTGGAGTGTCATCACCTGGGAAGTCGTAAGTGCTCAGCAGGTCGCGCACTTCCATCTCAACCAGCTCCAGCAGCTCAGCGTCGTCTACCAGGTCAGCCTTGTTCAGGAAAACCACGATGTACGGAACGCCTACCTGACGGGACAGCAGGATGTGCTCACGGGTTTGTGGCATCGGACCATCAGCGGCCGAGCAAACCAGGATCGCGCCGTCCATCTGGGCAGCACCGGTGATCATGTTCTTCACGTAGTCAGCGTGACCTGGGCAGTCAACGTGAGCGTAGTGACGAATCTTCGAGTTGTACTCGACGTGCGCGGTGTTGATGGTGATACCACGAGCTTTTTCTTCTGGCGCGCTGTCGATCTTGTCGAATTCAACTACGGCCGAACCGAAAACTTCGGAGCAGACGCGAGTCAGAGCTGCGGTCAGAGTGGTTTTACCGTGGTCAACGTGACCAATGGTGCCAACGTTGACGTGCGGAAGGGAACGATCAAATTTTTCTTTAGCCACGACAATTAACTCCTAGCCTAAAGGGGGCTGAATCAGCCTTGTTTTTTGGTAACGGTTTCGACGATGTGCGACGGAGCCGTATTGTATTTTTTGAATTCCATAGAGTAGCTTGCGCGACCTTGGGACATGGAACGAACGTCGGTTGCGTAACCGAACATCTCACCCAACGGAACCTCGGCGCGAATCACTTTACCGGAAACCGTATCTTCCATACCCAGGATCATGCCGCGACGACGGTTAAGGTCGCCCATCACGTCACCCATATAGTCTTCAGGCGTAACAACCTCTACCGCCATGATCGGCTCAAGCAACTCACCGCCACCTTTCTGGGCCAGTTGCTTGGTCGCCATGGAAGCAGCCACCTTAAACGCCATCTCGTTCGAGTCGACGTCGTGGTAGGAACCATCAAACACGGTAGCCTTCAGGCCGATCAGCGGATAACCGGCAACTACGCCGTTCTTCATCTGCTCTTCGATACCCTTCTGGATAGCCGGGATGTATTCCTTAGGAACCACACCACCCACTACTTCGTTCAAGAATTGCAGACCTTCCTGACCTTCGTCAGCAGGTGCAAAACGAATCCAGCAATGACCGAACTGGCCACGACCGCCGGATTGACGAACGAACTTGCCTTCAATTTCGCAGTTCTTCGTGATGCGCTCACGGTACGAAACTTGAGGCTTACCGATGTTGGCTTCAACGTTGAACTCACGGCGCATCCGGTCAACCAGGATGTCCAGGTGCAACTCACCCATACCAGAGATGATCGTTTGACCGGTCTCTTCATCAGTCTTGACGCGGAAAGACGGGTCTTCCTGAGCAAGCTTGCCCAGAGCGATACCCATTTTTTCCTGATCGTCCTTGGTCTTAGGCTCTACGGCAACCGAGATAACCGGCTCCGGGAAGTCCATGCGAACCAGGATGATTGGCTTGTCAGCGTTGCACAAGGTTTCACCAGTGGTGACGTCCTTCATGCCGATCAGGGCCGCGATGTCACCAGCGCGCACTTCCTTGATCTCTTCACGGGCGTTTGCGTGCATTTGCACCATACGACCCACACGCTCTTTCTTGCCTTTGACCGAGTTGATCACGCCGTCGCCGGAGGCCAACACGCCCGAGTAAACACGAACGAAGGTCAAGGTACCCACGAATGGGTCGGTAGCGATCTTGAACGCCAGAGCCGAGAACGGCTCGTCGTCGTCTGCGTGACGCTCCATTTGAACTTCCTCGTCATCCGGGTCAGTACCCTTGATGGCAGGAATGTCGGTCGGAGCCGGCAGGTAGTCGATAACGGCGTCGAGAACCAGGGGAACACCCTTGTTCTTGAAGGAAGAACCGCAAACAGCCAGAACGATCTCACCAGCGATAGTACGCTGACGCAGAGCGGCCTTGATTTCCTCGATGGTGAGCTCTTCGCCCTCGAGGTACTTGTTCATCAGCTCTTCGCTGGCTTCGGCCGCAGCCTCGACCATGTTGTTGCGCCACTCTTCAGCCAGCTCCTGCAACTCGGCAGGGATCGCTTCGCGACGAGGGGTCATGCCTTTGTCAGCATCGTTCCAGTAAACGGCTTCCATGGTCATCAGATCGATTTGACCCTGGAAGTTGTCTTCGGAACCGATAGCCAACTGGATTGGCACTGGAGTGTGACCCAGACGCTGCTTGATCTGCGCGATCACGCGCAGGAAGTTAGCGCCGGCACGGTCCATCTTGTTCACGTAAACGATACGTGGAACGCCGTACTTGTTGGCTTGACGCCATACGGTTTCGGACTGAGGCTCAACACCCGAAGTACCACAGAACACAACGACCGCGCCGTCGAGTACACGCAGGGAACGCTCAACTTCAATGGTGAAGTCAACGTGGCCCGGGGTGTCAATGACGTTGAAGCGGTATTGGTCTTTGTGCTGCTTCGCAGAACCTTGCCAGAAGGCGGTAATAGCAGCAGAAGTAATGGTAATACCACGCTCCTGCTCCTGCACCATCCAGTCCGTGGTCGCGGCGCCGTCATGCACCTCGCCCATTTTGTGGCTTTTGCCGGTGTAAAAAAGGACGCGCTCGGTGGTGGTGGTTTTACCAGCATCCACGTGAGCAACGATACCAATGTTACGGTAGCGATTAATCGGTGTAGTACGAGCCATAAAGCCCTCGCAAAATTAGTGACGCTAAAATTAGAAGCGGTAGTGCGAGAAAGCCTTGTTAGCTTCAGCCATACGGTGCACGTCTTCACGCTTCTTAACTGCAGCACCTTTACCTTCAGCAGCATCCAGCAGTTCGCCAGCCAAACGCAGAGCCATGGACTTCTCGCCGCGCTTGCGGGCGAAGTCTACCAACCAGCGCATTGCCAGAGCGTTACGACGCGAAGGACGAACTTCGACAGGAACCTGGTAAGTAGCACCACCAACGCGGCGCGACTTCACTTCGACCAGCGGAGCGATGGCGTCGAGTGCTTTTTCGAAGAGTTCCAGGGGATCGGAGCCAGCCTTACGAGCTGCAACGGTTTCCAGGGCACCATAAACGATACGCTCGGCAACGGCTTTCTTGCCGCTTTCCATAACGTGGTTCATGAATTTGGCGAGGATTTGGCTTCCGTATTTCGGATCGTCCAGAATCTCACGCTTTGCTGCTACGCGACGTCTTGGCATTGATAAGCCCTCAAACGGTCTTCAGGTTAGTTCGGAACAGATCTCGAGAGATGCGTGCCCGACCTTACTCTTATCGACTCAATAAATTAGAAAACTGCAAAGCAGCCGATTACTTCGGACGCTTGGTACCGTACTTCGAACGACCCTGGTTACGACCTTTAACACCGGAAGTATCCAACGAACCGCGAACGGTGTGGTAACGAACACCTGGCAAGTCTTTTACACGACCGCCGCGGATCAGTACCACGCTGTGCTCTTGCAGGTTGTGGCCTTCACCGCCGATGTACGAGGAAACCTCGAAACCGTTGGTCAGACGCACACGGCATACTTTACGCAGTGCCGAGTTAGGTTTTTTCGGCGTAGTGGTGTACACACGGGTGCACACGCCACGACGTTGCGGGCAGTTCTGCAGCGCAGGCACGTCGGATTTCTCGACGATACGCTTACGCGGCTGACGTACCAGCTGGTTGATAGTTGCCATCTACTAGCTCCACTGTTGTCTTGCGACGCTATTGTCTTGCAAGAAAAGCAAAATGGCAGGAACGTATTCCCGCCAAATTTAGGGGTACAAGAGTCTAAAGAGGATCTTGTCCCCAGTCAAGGCAAGGCCCCGACCTCCCCGCTCATCCAACCTCGACAAATTGTCGCGATTCGATGAACGGAATGACCAGGGCCCTACGCTCATTTATCGCAGAACTCAGTTACCGCTCGAGTTCAGCGCTTCGGTCAGTGCAGCTTCCACTTCACTGGCGCTTACGCGCAGCGGCTTGTCTGCATCACGGCGACGCTTGCGCTCGCTGTGATAAGCCAGGCCGGTACCTGCCGGGATCAAACGACCCACGACCACGTTTTCTTTCAGGCCGCGCAGGTAATCGCGCTTGCCGGTTACCGCCGCCTCGGTCAGTACACGGGTGGTTTCCTGGAAGGAAGCCGCCGAGATGAACGATTCGGTCGACAGCGACGCCTTGGTGATACCCAGCAGAACGCGGGTGAACTTGGCGACAAACTTGTCTTCCGTAGCCAGACGCTCGTTCTCTACCAGTACGTGAGTCAGTTCCATCTGGTCGCCCTTGATGAAGCTGGAATCGCCGGACTCGGAGATCTCAACTTTACGCAGCATCTGACGCAGGATGGTCTCGATGTGCTTATCGTTGATCTTCACGCCTTGCAGACGATAAACGTCCTGGATCTCGTTCACGATGTACTTGGCCAGCGCACTCACACCCAGCAGACGCAGGATGTCGTGTGGATCGCTCGGACCGTCGGAGATAACTTCGCCGCGGTTGACCTGTTCGCCTTCGAACACGTTCAGGTGACGCCACTTCGGAATCAGCTCTTCATACGGATCGCTACCGTCGTTCGGAGTGATAACCAGACGACGCTTGCCCTTGGTTTCCTTACCGAACGCGATGGTGCCGCTGACTTCAGCCAGAATCGACGCTTCTTTCGGACGACGAGCTTCAAACAGGTCGGCAACACGCGGCAGACCACCGGTGATGTCACGGGTCTTGGAAGTCTCTTGCGGAATACGAGCGATAACATCACCGATCGCAATCTTCGCACCGTCCGCCACACCGACCAGGGCGTTGGCTGGCAGGAAGTACTGAGCGATAACGTCAGTGCCTGGCAGCAACAGATCCTTGCCGTTGTCGTCGACCATCTTCACAGCAGGACGGATGTCCTTGCCAGCAGCTGGACGATCTTTCGGATCGAGTACTTCAATGTTGGTCATACCGGTCAATTCGTCTGTCTGACGCTTGATCGTGATGCCTTCTTCCATGCCCACGTAGGTCACGGTACCTTTCATTTCGGTAACGATCGGGTGAGTGTGCGGATCCCACTTGGCCACGATAGCGCCAGCGTCGACCTTGTCACCCTCTTTAACCGAAATCACGGCACCGTACGGCAGCTTGTAACGCTCGCGCTCACGACCGAAGTCGTCAGCGATTGCCAGCTCACCGGAACGGGACACGGCGACCAGGTGACCATCTACTCGCTCAACGTGCTTCAGGTTGTGCAGACGGACGGTACCGCCATTCTTCACCTGAACGCTGTCGGCTGCGGAGGTCCGGCTTGCCGCACCACCGATGTGGAACGTACGCATCGTCAGCTGGGTACCCGGCTCACCGATGGACTGGGCAGCGATAACGCCGACCGACTCACCGATGTTCACCTGGTGACCACGAGCCAGATCGCGGCCGTAGCACTTGGCGCAAATGCCATAGCGGGTTTCGCAACTGATCGGCGAACGCACGATCACTTCGTCGATGCTGTTCAGCTCGATGAACTCGACCCACTTCTCGTCTACCAGGGTGCCGGCAGGAACGATGACGTCCTCGGTACCCGGCTTGAATACGTCACGGGCAATGACACGACCCAATACACGCTCACCCAACGGCTCAACAACGTCACCGCCTTCAATGTGCGGAGTCATCAGCAGGCCATGTTCGGTGCCGCAATCGATCTCGGTCACAACCAGATCCTGCGCCACGTCTACCAGACGACGAGTCAGGTAACCGGAGTTCGCAGTTTTCAACGCGGTATCCGCCAGACCTTTACGAGCACCGTGAGTGGAGATGAAGTACTGAAGTACGCTCAAACCTTCACGGAAGTTCGCAGTAATCGGCGTTTCAATGATGGAGCCGTCCGGCTTGGCCATCAGGCCACGCATACCGGCGAGCTGACGGATCTGCGCAGCAGAACCCCGTGCGCCCGAGTCGGCCATCATGTACATCGAGTTGAAGGACTCCTGGTCGACTTCGACACCATGACGGTCGATGACTTTCTCTTTCGAGAGGTTGGCCATCATCGCCTTGGAAACTTCGTCGTTCGCCTTGGACCAGAGGTCGATGACCTTGTTGTACTTCTCGCCCTGGGTTACCAGGCCGGAGGCGTACTGACTTTCGATCTCTTTCACTTCGTCGGTAGCCGTACCGATGATGCGGGCTTTTTCATCCGGGATAACGAAGTCGTTAACGCCGATGGAAACGCCGGAGATGGTCGAGTAGGCAAAACCGGTGTACATCAACTGGTCAGCGAAGATTACGGTCTCTTTCAGACCCACCACGCGGTAGCACTGGTTGATCAGCTTGGAGATCGCCTTTTTCTTCATCGGCAGGTTGACGACGTCGAAGGACAGACCTTTTGGCACAACCTGGAACAACAGCGCACGGCCGACAGTGGTGTCGACGATGCGGGTGTTGGTCACGCTGCCGCCGTCACGATCGTTGACGGTTTCACTGATCCGCACTTTGACCTTCGCGTGCAGTGCGGCTTCGCCGGCACGGAACACACGGTCAACTTCCTGCAGATCCGCGAACACACGACCTTCGCCCTTGGCGTTGATCGCTTCACGAGTCATGTAGTACAGACCCAATACAACGTCCTGCGACGGAACGATGATTGGCTCACCGTTGGCTGGCGACAGAATGTTGTTGGTCGACATCATCAACGCACGCGCTTCCAACTGGGCTTCCAGTGTCAGCGGTACGTGCACGGCCATTTGGTCGCCGTCGAAGTCGGCGTTGTACGCAGCACAGACCAGAGGGTGCAGCTGGATAGCCTTACCTTCGATCAGTACTGGTTCAAACGCCTGGATACCCAGACGGTGAAGGGTCGGTGCACGGTTGAGCAGAACCGGGTGTTCGCGAATCACTTCAGCGAGAACGTCCCACACTTCCGGCAGTTCGCGCTCGACCATCTTCTTCGCAGCCTTGATGGTGGTTGCGAGACCACGCATTTCCAGCTTGCCGAAAATGAACGGCTTGAACAGCTCGAGAGCCATTTTCTTCGGCAGACCGCACTGGTGCAGACGCAGGGTCGGACCTACGGTAATTACCGAACGACCGGAGTAGTCAACACGCTTACCGAGCAAGTTCTGACGGAAACGACCCTGTTTACCCTTGATCATGTCAGCCAGGGACTTCAGAGGACGCTTGTTCGAACCGGTAATGGCGCGACCACGACGACCGTTGTCGAGCAGTGCATCGACGGCTTCCTGCAACATGCGCTTTTCGTTGCGCACAATGATGTCCGGAGCGGACAGATCGAGCAGACGCTTCAAGCGGTTGTTACGGTTGATCACTCGACGATACAGATCGTTGAGGTCGGAAGTCGCGAAGCGACCGCCATCCAGCGGGACCAGTGGACGCAGATCTGGCGGCAGAACCGGCAGAACGGTCAGCACCATCCACTCTGGCAGGTTGCCGGAACCCTGGAAGGCTTCCATCAACTTCAGACGCTTGGACAGCTTCTTGATTTTGGTTTCGGAGTTGGTTTGCGGAATTTCTTCGCGCAGACGGCCAATCTCGTGCTCCAGATCGATAGCGTGCAGCAGTTCGCGGACAGCTTCGGCACCCATGCGGGCATCGAAATCGTCGCCGAACTCTTCCAGCGCTTCGAAGTACTGCTCGTCGTTGAGCAGCTGACCTTTTTCAAGGGTGGTCATGCCTGGATCGATAACGACATAGCTCTCGAAGTAGAGAACACGCTCGATATCACGCAGGGTCATGTCCATCAGCAAGCCGATACGCGACGGCAGCGATTTCAGGAACCAGATGTGGGCAACAGGCGAAGCCAGTTCGATGTGCGCCATGCGCTCACGACGAACTTTGGCCAGTGCGACTTCAACACCGCACTTCTCGCAGATCACGCCACGGTGTTTCAAGCGCTTGTACTTACCGCACAGGCACTCGTAATCCTTTACCGGGCCAAAGATCTTGGCGCAGAACAGGCCGTCACGTTCAGGTTTGAACGTACGGTAGTTGATGGTTTCCGGCTTTTTAACTTCACCGAACGACCACGAACGGATCATCTCAGGCGAGGCCAATCCGATACGGATGGCGTCGAACTCTTCGACTTGACCCTGGTTTTTCAGCAAATTCAGTAGGTCTTTCAAGGCCTTTCCTCCTGGCGGAGCAGAGAGCGGGCAATCCTGCCCCGCTCTCGATTCGCGTCACGTGTTATTCGGTTTCCAGATCGATATCGATGCCGAGGGAACGAATTTCCTTGATCAACACGTTGAAGGACTCGGGCATGCCCGGCTCCATACGGTGATCGCCGTCCACGATGTTTTTGTACATCTTGGTCCGACCGTTCACATCGTCCGACTTCACTGTGAGCATTTCTTGCAGAGTGTAAGCAGCACCGTATGCTTCCAGTGCCCAGACCTCCATCTCCCCGAAACGCTGACCACCGAACTGCGCCTTACCACCCAGCGGCTGCTGGGTAACCAGGCTGTACGAACCGGTAGAACGAGCGTGCATCTTGTCGTCTACCAAGTGGTTCAGCTTCAGCATGTACATGTAGCCAACGGTAACCGGGCGCTCGAACTTGTTGCCGGTACGGCCGTCAGTCAGTTGCATCTGGCCGCTCTCTGGCAGGTCTGCCAGTTTCAGCATGGCCTTGATTTCAACTTCCTTGGCACCGTCGAATACCGGAGTGGCCATTGGAACGCCGTTGCGCAGGTTTTGAGCCAGATCCAGGATTTCCTGGTCAGAGAACGTGTCCAGCGCTTCGTTACGGCCGCCGATCTGGTTGTAGATCTCATCCAGGAAGGTGCGCAGTTCAGCAACCTTACGCTGTTCTTCAACCATGCGGTTGATCTTCTCGCCCAGACCTTTGGCCGCAAGGCCCAGGTGGGTTTCAAGGATCTGACCAACGTTCATACGCGAAGGTACGCCCAGTGGGTTGAGGACAACATCGACCGGCGTGCCGTTGGCATCGTGCGGCATGTCTTCAACCGGCATGATCACGGAGACCACACCCTTGTTACCGTGACGACCGGCCATCTTGTCGCCCGGCTGGATGCGACGACGGATTGCCAGGTAGACCTTGACGATTTTCAGCACGCCTGGAGCCAGGTCATCGCCCTGCTGCAGTTTGCGCTTCTTGTCTTCGAACTTGTCGTCCAGCAGACGGCGGCGATCAACGATGTAGGCCTGAGCCTTCTCGAGCTGCTCGTTCAGAGCGTCTTCGGCCATGCGCAGTTTGAACCACTGGCCATGTTCGAGACCGTCGAGGACTTCGTCAGTGATGTCCTGGCCTTTCTTCAGACCGGCGCCACCTTCGGCTTTGTGGCCGACCAGAGCGGAACGCAGACGTTCGAAAGTTGCACCTTCGACGATACGGAACTCTTCGTTGAGGTCCTTGCGGATCTCGTCGAGCTGGCTCTTCTCGATCGACAGGGCACGACTGTCACGCTCAACGCCATCACGGGTGAACACCTGAACGTCGATGACAGTACCCTTCGTACCGGTTGGTACACGCAGGGAGGTGTCTTTGACGTCGCTGGCCTTCTCACCGAAGATCGCACGCAGCAGTTTTTCTTCCGGCGTCAGCTGGGTCTCGCCTTTCGGAGTGACCTTACCAACCAGAATGTCGCCTGGGCCGACTTCGGCGCCGACGTAAACGATACCGGCTTCGTCCAGCTTGTTCAGTGCAGCCTCACCCACGTTCGGGATGTCTGCAGTGATTTCCTCTGGGCCAAGCTTGGTGTCACGGGCCACACAGGTCAGTTCCTGAATGTGGATCGTGGTGAAGCGGTCTTCCTGAACCACACGCTCGGACAGGCAGATGGAGTCTTCGAAGTTGAAGCCGTTCCATGCCATGAACGCGATGCGCATGTTCTGACCCAGCGCCAGTTCACCCATATCGGTGGACGGACCGTCGGCCATGATGTCGCTACGCTGTACCCGATCACCCTTACGCACCAGCGGACGCTGGTTGATGCAGGTGTTCTGGTTGGAGCGGGTGTACTTGGTCAGGTTGTAGATATCGACACCGGCTTCACCGGTCTCGACTTCGTCATCTGCAACACGGACCACGATACGGCTGGCGTCGACGGAATCGATAACGCCGCCACGACGAGCCACGACGCAAACGCCGGAGTCACGGGCTACGTTACGCTCCATGCCGGTACCGACCAGCGGCTTGTCAGCACGCAGGGTTGGTACAGCTTGACGCTGCATGTTCGAACCCATCAACGCACGGTTGGCGTCGTCGTGCTCGAGGAACGGGATCAGCGACGCTGCAACCGACACTACCTGCTTCGGCGACACGTCCATCAAGGTGACGTCTTCTGGCGCCTTGACAGTGAACTCGTTCAGGTGACGAACAGCTACCAGCTCATCGATCAGGACTTTCTTGTCGCTCATCGTGGCGGAAGCCTGTGCGATCACGTGATCAGCTTCTTCAATGGCGGACAGGAATACGATCTCGTCAGTGACCAGAGCGTCTTTCACCACACGGTACGGGCTCTCGAGGAAGCCGTACTGGTTGGTGCGCGCATAGGCGGCCAGGGAGTTGATCAGACCGATGTTCGGACCTTCCGGCGTTTCGATCGGGCACACACGACCGTAGTGAGTCGGGTGTACGTCACGAACCTCAAAGCCAGCACGCTCACGGGTCAAACCACCAGGGCCGAGCGCAGAAACACGACGCTTGTGGGTGATCTCGGACAGCGGGTTGTTCTGGTCCATGAACTGGGACAGCTGGCTGGAACCGAAGAACTCTTTCACCGCCGCAGCCACTGGCTTGGCGTTGATCAGGTCTTGCGGCATCAGGCCTTCGCTTTCAGCCATCGACAGACGCTCTTTGACCGCGCGCTCAACACGCACCAGGCCAACGCGGAACTGGTTCTCGGCCATTTCGCCTACGCAGCGAACACGACGGTTACCCAGGTGGTCGATGTCATCGACGATGCCTTTACCGTTACGGATGTCGACCAGGGTCTTCAGAACCGCGACGATGTCTTCCTTGCACAGCACACCCGAACCTTCGATTTCGGTGCGACCGATACGACGGTTGAACTTCATCCGGCCGACCGCAGACAGGTCATAGCGCTCAGGACTGAAGAACAGGTTGTTGAACAGGGTCTCGGCAGCGTCTTTGGTTGGCGGCTCGCCTGGACGCATCATGCGATAGATCTCGACCAGCGCTTCCAGTTGGTTGGCGGTGGAATCGATCTTCAGCGTGTCGGAGATGAACGGACCGCAGTCGATGTCGTTGGTATACAGAGTCTCGATACGAACAACACCGGCCTTGGCGATCTTGGCCAGGATTTCGGTGTTCAGCTCGGTATTGCACTCTGCCAGGATTTCGCCGGTTGCCGGATGCACGATGACCTTGGCGGTGGTGCGACCCAGGACGTAGTCCAGAGGCACTTCCAGCTCTTTGATCCCGGCCTTTTCCAGCTGGTTGATGTGGCGAGCGGTAATACGGCGACCCTGCTCGACAATAACCTTGCCTTTGTCATCCTGGATGTCCAGGACCGCAATTTCACCACGCAGGCGCTGAGGCACCAGTTCCAGGCTCAGGTTCTCGCCCTTCACGTGGAATACGTTGGTGGTGTAGAACGCGTCCAGCACTTCCTCGGTGGTATAGCCAAGCGCGCGCAGCAATACCGACGCAGGCAGTTTGCGACGACGGTCGATACGCACGAATACGCAGTCTTTCGGGTCGAACTCGAAGTCCAGCCACGAACCGCGGTAAGGAATGATACGCGCCGAGTACAGCAGCTTGCCGGAGCTGTGCGTCTTGCCACGGTCGTGGTCAAAGAACACGCCAGGGGAACGGTGCAGCTGGGAAACGATTACACGCTCGGTACCGTTGATTACGAAGGTACCGTTTTCAGTCATCAGGGGGATTTCACCCATGTAGACTTCTTGCTCTTTGATGTCCTTGATCGCTTTGTTCGACGATTCTTTGTCGAAAATGATCAGGCGCACTTTTACCCGCAAAGGTACGGCGTAAGTCACACCGCGCAATACGCATTCTTTGACATCAAATGCCGGTTCGCCCAGGCGATAACCCACGTACTCCAGGGCAGCATTGCCGGAGTAGCTGATGATCGGGAAAACGGATTTGAAGGCCGCATGCAGGCCCACGTCGCGGAACTGATCTTTAGTCGCTCCCGCTTGCAAGAATTCACGATACGAATCCAGCTGGATGGCCAGGAGGTACGGCACATCCATGACGTCCGGCAACTTGCTAAAGTCCTTGCGGATACGTTTTTTCTCAGTATATGAGTAAGCCATCAGCGTTCCCCAGCTTGGTCACCTGCTTGTTTGGCCCCTCCCGACGGGAGCAGCCAGAAAATCGTGCAAACCCCATGGTTTGCGCCACCATATCGGGTGGTTACAGCTCGTTATCAGCGCCAACCCAGTCGGCTGCCAATAACGGAAAAAGGCCGGTGGCAAGAGCCACCAGCCATCAGCCTTTCGCTTAACGCTCGGGCTGGAGGAGCAAAGTCGATGCTTACTTCAGCTCGACTTTAGCGCCTGCTTCTTCCAGCTTCTTCTTAGCGTCTTCAGCGGCTTCTTTCGAAACGCCTTCAGCTACAACCTGAGGAGCGCCGTCGACTTTCTCTTTGGCTTCTTTCAGGCCCAGACCAGTCAGTTCACGAACTGCCTTGATCACGTTTACTTTCTTTTCGCCAGCTTCGAGCAGAACAACGTTGAACTCGGTTTGCTCTTCAACAACAGCGGCAGCAGCAGCTGGACCAGCAGCAGCAACAGCAGCGGTCACGCCGAAGGTTTCTTCCATTGCTTTGATCAGCTCAACAACTTCCAGAACGGTTTTCTGGCCGATTGCTTCGATGATTTGTTCGTTAGTCAGAGACATGACTTGAATCCTGTATTGGGGTGACAGCCTACGCAGCCATCAAATTAAACATATGATTTGGAAAGATTCGACTGAGCCTTAGGCTGCAGCAGCTTCTTTCTGGTCGCGAACGGCTGCCAGAGTACGAGCCAGCTTGCTGGTAGCGCCTTGGATCACGCTCATCAGTTTTGCGATAGCTTCGTCGCGAGTTGGCAAGGTAGCCAACACGTCGATCTGGTTAGCGGCAAGGAACTTGCCATCAAACGCAGCTGCCTTGATCTCGAACTTGTCCTGACCCTTGGCGAACTCTTTGAAAATCCGGGCAGCGGCGCCTGGATGTTCCTTGGAGAATGCAATCAGGGTAGGGCCAGTGAACGCTTCGTTGAGAACACTGAATTCAGTGCCTTCAACAGCGCGCTTGAGCAGGGTGTTACGTACGACACGCACGTATACGCCAGCTTCACGGGCCTCTTTACGGAGTCCGGTCATTGCGCCTACTGTTACGCCACGGGCATCAGCCACGACAGCGGACAGAGCGACTTTGGCAGCCTCGTTGACTTCAGCGACGATGGCCTTCTTGTCTTCGAGTTTAATTGCCACGGGTTTAACTCCTGCTTGTTACCGTTTCATCCGACCGAAGCCGGATGTCGTTTTGGTGTCTGATTCGGTAAGGAACCGGGAGCACCATCTGCGTAGGCTTGTGGTTTAAGACTTGCGTCGCCTACGGTCTTGGATAGCCCCCGCCAGGCAGGGACCCCAATTTTTCAATTGGCGCAATCGCTTGCGCCAATCTGTGTCTTACGCGTCGAGCGAGCTTTGGTCGATAACCAGACCTGGGCCCATGGTGGTGCTCAGGGTAACGCGCTTGACGTAAATGCCTTTCGAAGAAGCAGGCTTGATACGCTTCAGATCAGCGATCAGGGCTTCAACGTTTTCCTTCAGCTTGACGGCATCGAAACCGATCTTGCCAACGGAAGTGTGGATGATGCCGTTTTTGTCGGTGCGATAACGAACCTGACCAGCCTTGGCGTTCTTGACCGCGGTAGCTACGTCTGGAGTAACGGTGCCGACTTTAGGGTTAGGCATCAGGCCACGTGGACCGAGGATCTGACCCAACTGACCCACAACGCGCATTGCATCCGGGGATGCGATAACCACGTCATAGTTCAGGTCGCCGCCTTTCATTTCGGCAGCCAGCTCGTCCATACCTACACGGTCAGCGCCGGCAGCCAGAGCGGCCTCAGCAGCTGGACCCTGGGTGAACACAGCAACGCGAACGGTCTTGCCAGTGCCGTGTGGCAGCACGGTAGCGCTACGAACGACCTGGTCGGATTTACGCGGGTCAACGCCCAGGTTTACAGCTACGTCGAACGACTCGCTGAACTTGACAGTCGACAGCTCGGCCAGCAGTGCAGCGGCGTCTACAAAGTTGTAGGCCTTGCCTGCTTCGATCTTGCCGGCGATAGCCTTTTGACGCTTGGTCAGCTTAGCCATTACACACCCTCCACGTTAAGGCCCATGCTACGAGCAGAACCGGCGATAGTACGCACGGCTGCATCCATATCAGCTGCAGTCAGATCCGCGTTTTTGGTTTTCGCGATTTCTTCCAGCTGAGCACGAGTCACAGTGCCAACCTTAACGGTGTTCGGACGAGCGGAACCGCTGGTCAGACCGGCCGCCTTCTTCAGCAGAACCGAAGCAGGGGTGGATTTGGTTTCGAAAGTGAAGCTACGGTCGCTGTAGACAGTGATGATCACTGGAGTCGGCAGACCTGGCTCAAGACCCTGAGTACGGGCGTTGAAGGCCTTGCAGAATTCCATGATGTTCACGCCGTGCTGACCCAGAGCAGGACCAACAGGTGGGCTTGGGTTAGCCTGAGCGGCCTTCACTTGCAGCTTGATGTAAGCGGTAATCTTCTTGGCCATGAGGCACTCCAATTACGGGTTCGAACGCCTCGAAAGGCTCCCCGGTTACTTGCGCGTTTATCCCAGTGACGACAAAACCCCACAGCCTGGGGCTGTGGGGTTGGGATGCTTGCTCAGCTAGACCTTTTCGACCTGGCTGAACTCCAACTCTACCGGAGTAGAGCGACCGAAAATGAGCACCGCCACCTGGATCCGGCTCTTCTCGTAGTTAACCTCTTCAACCGTGCCGGTAAAGTCGGCAAACGGTCCGTCATTGACGCGTACGGACTCGCCCGGCTCGAACAACGTCTTCGGCTTCGGCTTGTCACTACCGTCAGCGACACGACGCAGAATCGCATCGGCTTCTTTATCAGTGATCGGCGCAGGCTTATCAGCGGTACCGCCAATGAAGCCCATGACGCGAGGAGTATCCTTGACCAGGTGCCAAGTACCCTCGTTCATATCCATCTGAACCAGCACATAACCTGGGAAGAACTTACGCTCGCTTTTGCGCTTCTGGCCATTACGCATTTCAACCACTTCTTCAGTGGGAACCAGAATTTCGCCGAAGCCATCTTCCATGCCAGCCAGCTTTACGCGCTCTATCAACGAGCGCATGACATGCTTCTCGTAACCGGAGTAAGCATGCACAACATACCAACGCTTAGCCACGGGACACCCTTAGCCGACAATCAAGGAGACAAGCCAACCGAGCAGGGAATCAAGACCCCACAACAGCAGCGCCATAACCAGCACCACAGCCACGACAATGAGCGTGGTCTGCGTGGTTTCCTGGCGAGTTGGCCATACGACTTTACGAATCTCGGTGCGCGCTTCCTTAACCAGTACGAAGAAAGACTTGCCCTTGACGGTCTGCAGGCCTACAAAGGCAGCTACAGCAGCAATGACAAGCAACGCTAGTACGCGGTACAGGATCGGCGAAGCAGAGTAATACTGATTACCAACAACGCCAACAACCACCAAAGCGACTACTACTAGCCACTTGAGCAGATCGAAGCGAGAGCCTTGAGCTTCAGCTTTAGGAGTCATCTATGAAGATCCTGTGAAAAGAAAGCCAGACACACCAAGTGAATCTGGCAGGTCAGGAGGGAATCGAACCCCCAACCTACGGTTTTGGAGACCGTCGCTCTGCCAATTGAGCTACTGACCTAAAACAAAATCAGGCCGACCATTATGCAGGCCCGAAAAAGACATTACAACAACTTACTCGACGACTTCAGCCCCAGCGCCGCAAGCATCAGCAATGGCGGCACGAAACCTACTACGATCACCCCTAACCCGCTGCAAACCCACCAACAGACCAGGAGCCAACCAAACCAAGCAAGCCATTAAAACAAAGGCAGATATTCTCATATCTGCCTTGTCATATGGAGCTCTTGAGCGGATTTGAACCGCTGACCTCACCCTTACCAAGGGTGTGCTCTACCAACTGAGCTACAAGAGCGTAACACTATGCAAAATCTGCAAACTTGGAGCGGGTAGCGGGAATCGAACCCGCATCATCAGCTTGGAAGGCTGAGGTTCTACCACTAAACTATACCCGCGGAGCTTGCAGCTCTCGCTAAAATGGTGGAGGGGGAAGGATTCGAACCTTCGAAGTCGTAGACGTCAGATTTACAGTCTGATCCCTTTGGCCGCTCGGGAACCCCTCCTAAGCGAGCCGGCATTCTATATCATGCCAGCCTTCTGTCAAGCATTTTCTCATAAAAAACCTGAGGTTAGCTGCGTTGACATCGCTTTGCACTGCAGCCCTTTCAAAGGTCTTCACTGCGAAGCGGGCGCCATTCTATGCAAACTATTCCGCTGGCGCAACCCCCTCGCAAGGCATTATTTTATGTTTTAAGTCATTGAATTCTCTGGAAAGGTTTTGCAACTGTACATCGTCAAGCCAGCGCCGGCTTTCGGGGGCCACTCGCACCCAATAGCCAGCGAAATCAGGGACATCCCTGGGGAGAGGCTGATACTTGATCTCCATGCCTTTCAAGCGCCGCTCAGCCGCCTGAAGCACCTCCTGACGCACGAAACCGCCCAGATACAAGCAATCACCGTCTGTCAACGCAGGCTTTCCTTTATCGCGGGACGCATCAGTCGCCTCACTCAACAGGCGAATATCCTGCTGGCTCCCCCGATACAGACTCAAAGGCGTGACATCCTTCGCTCGCAGGGGAGCCTCTTGTTGATGCCAAACGTAATAGAACACATTGAGAACGAGCAGCAGCAGGAACAACCAACGCATAGGAACCTCAGGACAAAGGGCATGCCATAGCCAAACCCACGAACACCAAGTCAGGAATCACCTTGGCTTCAGGCACAATCCCGGCAACCAATTCTGCGTCCCCCCCAGTCAGGAACACGGAGAACTCTTCACCCCAGTAGCTTCGCGCGAGCTCCAATTGCGTCAGAACAAAACCCCGCAGCATCAAGGAGCAGCCGCGCTCGACCGCTTCCACGGTCGTGCGCCCCGGCGCAAAACTTTCCAGGGCGCGCTCGGCAGCCAGATCCCCGTAGCGAATCTTGCGAGTATGGGTACGCAACTGGTTACGCATTAACGGCATTCCCGGACAGATGAAACCGCCAAGATGCCCCCCATCACCCGCAACAAAGTCCGCAGTGACGGCGGTGCCGAAATCAAGCACGAGACATGCGCCCGACGCCAGGTGGTATCCACCAAGCATCGCTAGCCAGCGATCAAGCCCAAGGCGTTCGAATTCCTCATAGCCATTGCGAACACCCGACATTTCGCGAGCAGGCTTCGCACAGACCACCTCAACGCCAAAGGACGCCGTCAACAGGGAAACCAACGCGGCAGTCTCTTCTTCAGTTCTGACACTGACCAACCGACAAAACTTGAGATCGAGCCCCGTGAGCACACTCAGACTTTCCAGAAGCGCAAGGTTGGTGTCGACAACCCCCTCTCCAATAGCCCGGGATGCATCAGTCGCAAGCACTCGCCACTTGATGAAACTGTTTCCGCAGTCGAGCTCAAGAATCATCGCGCAACCTCAAACTGAGCTCACCGCCACTAAAGACTTTTTCCACACCACCCACCCTCAAGCGCAGAGCACCCTGACTATCAATACCCAGCACCTCACCCTCTATCCGGTTGACGCCGGCAATCAACGATACCGCTCGCCCCTGCCACAGATGATGCTCCTCCCACTCGGCCTGGATAGCGGGAAATCCGCCCATTTGATGCCGACGCAAATAGTCTTGAAGCACTTGCCCCAATTGAGCGACCAAGTGATTGCGATCAAATGCACGCCCTGACTCAAGCCGCATGGATGTCCACTGCTGATCGACCTCATCGGTCATCTGCATGTTCACGTTAACGCCAACACCCAACACCACGTGACATACGTCTGCAGGATCACCCACCAACTCGAGCAAAATCCCGGCGATCTTTTTCTCACCGACCAGCACATCGTTGGGCCATTTCAAACCCGCTGTCGCAATACCCATCGCACGCAAGGTTTGCATGACCGCAAGCCCAACGACAAGGCTCAAACCCTCCAACTGCCGCATACCACCGTCGATACGCAGCACCAGGCTGTAATAGATATTCTCCGCAAACGGACTGGCCCACTTGCGCCCACGGCGCCCACGACCGGAAGTCTGCCGCTCCGCCAAAACAAGGAACGGCGCCGCCTGACCTCGCTCGATGGCACGCAGCGCTTCAGCATTCGTAGAGTCGATAGAATCAAAAACCAGGATAGGCCAATCACAGGAAGGCGCCTGCTCCGCTATTGCGACCGGATCAAGCAGCGTCAACGGCGCAGCCAATTGATAGCCCCGCCCTCGCACCTTATGGATGGACAGCCCCAGCTCAGCTTCTAGCAGCTGAAGCTGTTTCCATACGGCACTACGACTGACACCCAAAGCAGCGCCCAGGGCCTGCCCCGAATGAAATCGACCATCCTTAAGAAGCTTTAACAACGTCAGCATGCAAGTCTCGCCTCACAATGAGGCACGCATAATAGCCACGCCTTGACCCGTTGCATAGAAAACGAACCAGGAGGATTTTTCTGCGAGCAAAAACAAAACCCCTACCTGCATACGCAGATAGGGGTTTCGGAATTTAATCTTGACGATGACCTACTCTCACATGGGGAAACCCCACACTACCATCGGCGATGCATCGTTTCACTGCTGAGTTCGGG
>NZ_JACVAI010000009.1 GCF_014851765.1 Pseudomonas sp. PDM04
ACTCAGCAGTGAAACGATGCATCGCCGATGGTAGTGTGGGGTTTCCCCATGTGAGAGTAGGTCATCGTCAAGATTAAATTCCGAAACCCCTATCTGCGTATGCAGGTAGGGGTTTTGTTTTGCGCGCAAGAAAAGTTCGGCGCTCCACAACCAGGCGGCTTGCGGCTGTCACGGTCTGCCGAGAATGCTAAGGTTCGCCCCTAGCTTTTGTATTTTCCAAGGAAGCCTTTATGCCGGACGCAACGTCCCTCAGTGCTGGTTTTATGGTTGTTCACGGCAATCGCCTGGACGAGTTGCGCAGCCTGGTGGTCAGCTGGATGCGGCGCTACCCATTGGCTCCCCTGGAGAACGAAATCGCCCTGGTGCAGAGCAACGGCATCGCCCAGTGGCTCAAGCTGGCATTGGCTGAAGATCCGCAAGAGGACGATATGGGCGGCTGCGGTATCGCCGCCGCGATCGACGTGCAGTTGCCGGGCAGCTTCATGTGGCAGCTCTATCGCATGGTCCTCGGCCGCGATGAAATTCCCGTCAAATCCTTGCTCGATAAAGCGCCCCTGACCTGGCGCCTGATGCGACTGCTTCCGCAGTTGATCGACCAGGCGCATTTCGAGCCACTGCAACGCTTCCTGACCGATGACGGTGATCTGCGCAAACGCTACCAACTGGCCGAGCGACTGGCTGACCTGTTCGATCAGTATCAGGTGTACCGCGCCGACTGGCTCGAGGACTGGGCAGAAGGTCGTCATCAATTGCGCAACGTTCGAGGTGAACCCAAGCCGTTGACGGCGGCCAACTGCTGGCAAGCCGAGTTGTGGCGGGCATTGCTGCTGGATGTGGGGGAGCAGGGCATGGCGCAAAGCCGGGCCGGTGTTCATCAACGCTTCATCGAGCGCATCAACAGCCTGGACACTGCGCCTGCCGGACTGCCTTCGCGAGTGATCGTCTTCGGGATTTCCTCGCTACCCGCCCAGGCGCTGGAGGCTCTCGCCGGCCTGGCTCGATTCAGCCAGGTGTTGCTGTGTGTCCATAACCCGTGCCGCCACCATTGGGCGGATATCGTTGCCGACAAGGACCTGTTGCGCCACCAATACAAGCGTCAGGCTCGCAAGAGCGGCATGCCGGTGGTGCTCGATTCGCAGACCCTGCATCAGCATGCTCATCCACTATTGGCCGCCTGGGGCAAGCAGGGGCGGGACTACATCAATCTGCTCGACAGCTACGACGACCCCAACAGTTATCGCTCGGCGTTTCGCGATGGGCGCATCGATCTGTTCAGTGACAGCCTGCCCTTGAACATGCTCAATCAACTGCAGGACGACATCCTCGAATTGCGTCCCCTCAATGAAACGCGTGAGCGCTGGCCAGCGGTCGATCTGAAGCAGGATCAGTCGATCCGTTTTCACATCGCCCACAGCGCCCAGCGTGAAGTGGAAATCCTCCACGATCAGTTGCTCGCGCGCTTCAGTGCCGACCCTGATCTGAAACCTCGCGACATCATCGTGATGGTCCCTGACATCGACAGCTACGCACCGCATATCCGTGCCGTCTTCGGTCAGCTCGAGCGCAATGAACCGCGCTTCATTCCCTTCACCCTCGCCGACCAGGGACAGCGCGGTCGCGATCCGTTGCTGATCGCGGTCGAACACCTGCTCAAGCTGCCCGACAGTCGATTCCCTGTCAGTGAAATTCTCGACCTGCTGGATGTTCCGGCGCTGCGTGCCCGCTTCGGTGTCGAGGAGCGTGACCTGCCGACCCTGCACCGCTGGATCGAAGGGGCGGGTATCCGCTGGGGCATGAATGCCGGGCAACGTGCTGGCCTGGGTTTGCCGCAGGCGCTGGAGCAAAACAGTTGGCGCTTCGGCCTGCGACGGATGCTGCTCGGCTATGCCGTGGGTAGCGGCGATGCTTGCGAAGGTATAGAGCCGTATGACGAAATCGGCGGGCTGGACGCCGCGCTGATTGGCCCGCTGGTGGCATTGCTCGATGCGTTGGAGATTGCGCACCACGAACTCTCTGAACCGGCTCCCCCCCAGCAATGGGGCCAGCGCCTGCAAGCGCTGGTGCAATTGTTTTTCCAGGCCAGCAATGAACATGACGACTACCTGCTGGCCCAGCTCGAAGAGCTGCGCGAAACCTGGCTGGAGACCTGTGAATCGGTCGGCCTGCATGATGATCTGCCGTTGACCGTTGTTCGTGAGGCCTGGCTCGCCGGCCTCGATCAGGGGCGTTTGTCCCAGCGCTTTCTCGCCGGTGCGGTGAACTTTTGCACCTTGATGCCGATGCGGGCGATCCCGTTCAAACTGGTGTGTCTGCTGGGCATGAACGATGGCGATTATCCGCGTGCACAACCGCCGCTGGACTTCGACCTGATGGGCAGTGACTACCGTCCCGGCGACCGCTCGCGTCGCGAAGACGACCGCTACCTGCTGCTCGAAGCCTTGCTGTCGGCACGTGATCAACTCTATGTCAGCTGGGTCGGGCGCAGTATTCGCGACAACAGCGAGCGCCCCGCATCGGTATTGATCGGGCAACTGCGTGACCATCTCGCCAGCGGCTGGCGATTGCAGGCTGCCGACGAAGGCTTGCTCGAGGGCATGACCCAGGAGCATCCATTGCAACCGTTCAGCGCCCGTTACTTTCATGAGGGCGATGAGCTGTTCAGTTACGCCAGTGAATGGCAGGCGCTGCATCAAACCAGTGAGCCCGTCAGCGACGGCGGCCTGCTGCCGCCCTACGTGCAGGAGGAACCGTTGAGCCTGGGTCAGTTGCAGGATTTCCTGCGCAACCCCGTGCGGCATTTCTTCAGTCAGCGCCTGAAAGTGTTCTTCGAGGCGGCTGAAGTGCCGTTGGCCGATGAAGAACCCTTTGTGCTCGACGCGCTGCAACGCTACAGCCTCAGCGACAATCTGCTCGGCGCCGCGCTGGCCCGGATCGATCTGGCCGATGAGGCATTGGTGTCGCAGGCCAAGCGCCTGCAAAACAGCGGCCTGCTGCCCATGGCCGGATTTGGCGAATGCCTGCAACGCGAGTTGATCGAGCCGCTGCCCGATCTGTTGCAACGCTATCAGCAACTGCTGGCATTGTGGCCGACGCCGCTCGACAGTGCGTTGCCAATCAATCTCGAATCCCAGGGTGTGCGCCTGGAAGGCTGGCTCAGTGGCCTGCACCGACGTGCAGACGGCGGGTTGCTGTCGGTGACCACGATTCCCAACAGTATCGGCTCGATCAAGGCGCGCAAGTGGCATCGGCTCACTCGCCCGTGGGTCAATCACCTGGTGGCCTGTGCCAGTGGTCTGGCGATGACCACGGCGTTGGTGGCCAGCGACGACAGTCTGCTGTTGGCTCCGCTGGAAGAGGAGGCCGCCTCGCGAATGCTGGGCGACCTGTTGCAGGCCTGGCAGACGGGCATGCGCCAGCCCCTGCCGGTTGCGGTGAAGACGGCGTTTGCGTGGCTCGGCCAGACCGATCCGGCGAAGGCTGACGCCGCTGCACGCAAGGCCTATGAAGGCGATGGCCTGACCACTGACGGCGAGCGTCGCGAAAGCCCTGCGCTTGCCCGGCAGTTCGCTGGCTACGACGCCTTGATCGGCGACGAGACCTTCCCTGATTGGTGTAACGCTTTGTACAAACCCATCGTGGACGCTTCCTGGCGTTCAGTGACCGGTGAGGAGGCGCACTCATGACGGCGAAAACACCGCTGGCCCTGGCCTTCCCCTTGCGCGGAAGCCAACTGATCGAAGCCAGCGCCGGCACTGGCAAGACCTTCACCATCTCCGCGCTGTACTTGCGCCTGGTCCTCGGCCACGGCGGCGAGGCGAGTGGCTTCGGGCGTGAATTGTTGCCGCCGCAGATCCTCGTCGTGACCTTCACCGACGCCGCGACCAAGGAGTTGCGCGAACGGATTCGAACGCGCCTGGCGGAGGCCGCACGGTTTTTCCGTGATGAAACACCGGCGCCCGATGCCCTGATTGCGCAGTTGCGCGATGAGTACCTGCCGGAGCAATGGCCCGGCTGCGCCAACCGCCTGGACATCGCCGCACAGTGGATGGACGAAGCAGCGGTCTCGACCATTCACAGTTGGTGTCAGCGGATGCTGCGCGAGCACGCCTTCGACAGCGGCAGCCTGTTCACCCAGACCCTGGAAACCGATCACAGCGATTTGCTGGGTGAGGTCCTGCGCGATTACTGGCGCCTGTTCTGCTACCCGATGCAGGGCGATGCGCTGGACTGGGTGCGGGTCAATTGGGGCGGGCCTGCGGCCCTGTTGTCGCGAGTCCGGGGTTTGTTCGTCAGCGCGCGCAACAAAGAGCAAGGCCAGGACCCCTCCGAACTGATCATCGAGTGCCTGCAGGAACGCCGTGCCGCTCTGATCGACCTGAAACAGCCCTGGGGTCAGTGGTCGGACGAATTGCTCGCCATCTGCCATGAGGGGGTGGCGAGCAAGCATGTCGACGGGCGCAAGATGCAGGCGCGCTACTTCGAACCCTGGTTCGAGAAGCTGAAAGCCTGGGCCGAGGACGAGTCGCTCGAGCAACTGGACATCGGCACCGGTTTCAGCCGGCTGACCCCCGACGGCATGGCCGAGGCGTGGAAGAAGGGCGATGTTCCCAGCCATCCGGGACTGGATGCCATGCCCGGCCTCAAGGCCAGCCTCGATGCATTGCCAACCCCCGATGCGGCTGTCCTGCAACACGCCGCCCAGTGGGTGAGTACACGGTTCGAAGCCGAGAAGCGTCGTCGCGCGGAAATGGGCTTTGACGACATGCTGCTGCGCCTCGACGCGGCGCTGCAAGCCGAGGGCGGCGAACGCCTGGCGACCCTGATCCGCGAACAGTTCCCGGTGGCGTTGATCGACGAATTCCAGGACACCGATCCGGTGCAGTACCGGATCTTCGAAAGCATCTATCGCATCGAAGCCAATAACCCCGAAAGCGGCCTGTTCCTGATCGGCGATCCCAAGCAGGCGATCTACGCCTTTCGGGGCGCCGACATCTACACCTACCTTCGCGCCCGCCAGGCCACCACTGGCCGGCTGCACACCCTGGGCACCAACTTCCGCTCCAGTCATGGCATGGTCGGTGCGGTCAACCATGTGTTTGCCCGCGCCGAATCACGGGACGCCGGGCGGGGCGCATTTCTGTTCCGCGAAAGCTCGGGCGAGAACCCTGTGCCGTTTCTGCCGGTCGAGTCCCAGGGCCGCAAGGAGACGTTCAGCATCGCGGGCCAGGTGGTGCCTGCGTTGAACATCTGGCAGCTGTCGGCCGATCAGCCTTTGTCCGGTGCGGTTTACCGCCAGCAACTGGCCGCCGCGTGCGCCAGTCAGATCACCGCGTTGCTCAACGGCGGACAACAAGGCCAGGTCGGTTTCGTTCAGCAGGGCAAGGATTTCAAAGGCCTGTTGCCGGCGGATATCGCGATCCTGGTGCGCGACGGCAAAGAGGCTCAGGCCGTCCGTGCCGAGCTCTCCGCCCGGGGCGTGCGCAGCGTGTATCTTTCCGACAAGGATTCGGTGTTCGCCGCCCAGGAAGCTCACGACCTGCTGACCTGGCTCAAAGCCTGCGCCGAGCCGGATGTCGAACGCCCGTTGCGCGCAGCGCTGGCCAGCATCACGCTGAACCTGTCGCTGGCCGAGCTTGAGCGCTTGAATCAGGATGAGCTGGCCTGGGAAGCGCGGGTCATGCAGTTCCGCGGTTATCGCGAGCTCTGGCGCAAGCAGGGTGTGTTGCCGATGCTGCGACGTTTGCTGCACGACTTCCAGCTGCCTCAGGCCTTGATTGCACGCAATGACGGCGAGCGGGTGCTGACCAACCTGCTGCACCTGTCCGAGTTGCTGCAACAGGCGGCGGCCGAGCTCGATGGCGAGCAAGCGCTGATCCGTCATTTGGCCGAGCACCTGGCGTTGTCCGGTCAGGCGGGGGAGGAACAGATCCTGCGCCTGGAGAGCGACGAGCAACTGGTCAAGGTCGTGACCATTCACAAGTCCAAGGGCCTGGAATATCCGTTGGTGTTCCTGCCTTTCGTGTGTTCGGCGAAACCGGTGGACGGCAGCCGTCTGCCGCTGCATTACCACGATGAAAACGGCAATGCCCAGGTGACCCTGACGCCAACGCCGGAGCTGATCGCCCTGGCGGATGATGAGCGGCTGGCCGAGGACCTGCGTTTGCTCTACGTCGCCCTGACCCGGGCCCGGCATGCTTGCTGGCTCGGGGTCGCGGACCTCAAGCGCGGCAACCACAACAGCTCGGTGTTGCACCTTTCGGCGCTGGGTTACCTGCTGGGCGGCGGTGCTGCCCTGACGGAGTCGTCAGGACTGACGCGCTGGCTGCAAGACCTGCAGCAGGACTGCCCGGCGCTGCACTGCGGCGAGATGCCGGACAGGACCGACGAGCATTACCAGCCGCCGCAAAACCAGGCGATATTGCTCGCGGCCCTGACGCCCCGGCGCAAGGCCAGCGAGAACTGGTGGATTGCCTCCTACAGCGCCCTGCGCATTGGTGACAGCCTGAGCGTCGGCAGCGCCGAAGCCCCGGAAAACCCGCAGGCGCAAAAGCTGTTCGACGACGAGCGCCTGGATCCCGAAGCACCTCGCGAAGTGGTGGCCGGCGGTGCCGATATCCATCGATTCCCCCGTGGTCCGAATCCCGGCACCTTCCTCCATGGCTTGCTCGAATGGGCCGGTGACGAAGGCTTCGCTGCCCCGCCGCAGGCCGTGGAAGACGCGATTGCCCGGCGCTGCAACCGCCGTGGCTGGGAAGGCTGGATCAGCACGCTGAGCGACTGGTTGCAGCACTTGCTCACGTTGCCGATGCCCGCCGGTTCCGACCGGCCGCCGGTGATCCTGGCGCAGTTGCAGCACTACCGGGTCGAGATGGAATTCTGGTTCGCCAGCCACAAGGTCGATGTGCTCAAGCTCGATGAACTGGTGCGTCAATACACCCACAACGGCGTGGCCCGTGTCGCCGCCGAACCGGTGATGCTCAACGGCATGTTCAAGGGCTTCATCGACCTGACGTTCGAACACGACGGCCGCTATTACGTCGCCGATTACAAATCCAACTGGCTCGGTGTCGATGACATGGCTTACACCGAGCAGGCCATGGAACAGTCGATCCTGGACAACCGCTACGACCTGCAATACGTGCTGTACCTGCTGGCCCTGCATCGCCAGCTCAAGGCGCGGCTTGCCGATTACGATTACGACCGGCACGTCGGCGGGGCGTTGTATCTGTTCCTGCGGGGCACCCAGGCGGCTTCCCAGGGCGTGTATTTCGCCCGGCCGCCAAAAGACTTGATCGAGCGTCTGGACCGGTTGTTCCAGGGTAAACCGCAACCCCGAGCCGAACCGGCCTGGGAGCAGGGAGAATTGCTATGAGCCGCACCTTCGCCGACCTGCTGCCCACGCCGTTGGCGGCGCAAAGCCTGGCGAGCCTGGCACCGTTGAGCCGCGCCGATGACCTGCTGTTGTTGCTCACCCGTTGGGTCGAGCGCGGCTGGTTGCGTGCGTTGGACAAGGCTTTCGTCGCCTTCCTGCATGAACTGGCCCCGGACGATGACCCACTGGTGTTGCTGGCGGCGGCGTTGACCAGCCATCAACTGGGGCACGGTCACGTTTGCCTGGACCTGTTCGAAACGCTCAAGGCGCCGGACTTCGCCTTGTCGTTGCCACCCGAGGGCGATCTGCACAGCGGCGCGATGCTGCTGCCTTCGCAGTTGCTGGAGACCGTTGACGGCGCTCATTGGTGCAAGGTGCTGGCCAGCAGCAAACTGGTGGCGCTGGCGGTCGACGACAGTGCAACGGCGCAGCAGCGGCCGTTGGTGTTATCCGCAAAGCGCTTGTACCTGCGACGCTACTGGACGTACGAGCGACGTATCGATAACGCGCTGCAAATGCGCCTGGCGGAGCATGAAGCGACGCCGGAAGATCTGCCGCAACGGCTGACCGGCCTGTTCGGCCCTGCTCGCCCCGGTGAGCCGATCGACTGGCAGAAACTCGCCTGTGCCCTGGCCACCCGCAGCGCCTTCAGCATCGTCACGGGCGGGCCGGGAACCGGCAAGACCACCACGGTCGTGCGCTTGCTGGCCTTGCTCCAGGCACCGGCGGTGGAGGCCGGCAAGCCCTTGCGCATCCGTCTCGCCGCGCCCACCGGCAAAGCGGCGGCACGGCTGACGGAATCCATCAGCCAGCAGGTCCGCTCGCTGACGGTCGCCGAAGCCGTGCGGGAGAAAATTCCCTCGGACGTCACCACCGTGCACCGCCTGCTCGGCAGCCGCCCCGGCACCCGGCATTTCCGCCACCACGCCGGTAATCGCCTGCCGCTGGATGTGCTGGTGGTGGACGAAGCGTCGATGATCGACCTGGAGATGATGGCCAATCTTCTCGACGCGATGCCGGCCCATGCCCGGCTGGTGCTGCTGGGTGACAAGGATCAACTGGCGTCGGTGGAAGCCGGCGCCGTGCTGGGTGACCTGTGCCGTGACGCCGAGGCCGGCTGGTACAGCCCGCAGACACGGCAATGGCTGCAGGCCGTCAGTGGTGAACAACTGCAAAGCAGTGGCTTGCAGGAAGATCGACACGGCACCCACCCGCTGGCGCAGCAGGTGGTGATGCTGCGTCACTCGCGCCGGTTCGGCGAGGGCAGCGGGATTGGCCTGCTGGCGCGTCGGGTCAACCAGCAGCAACCCGAAGAGGCCCGCAACCTGTTGACGGCACGTAGTCACGACGATGTGTTTTGCCTGCCGCTCAAAGGTGAGCAGGATCGAGCGCTGGAGCGTTTGTTGCTCGACGGCCATGGCGACGGTCCGCAGGGGTATCGGCATTACCTTCGCTTGCTGCGCGAGCATCGGCCTGCGCTGGACAGCCGTATCGACGATGGCCGCTGGACCGATTGGGCGCGCGATGTGTTGCAAGCCTTCGATGCGTTCCAGTTGTTGTGTGCCGTGCGCAAGGGCCCCTGGGGCGTGGAGGGCCTCAATCAGCGGGTGACCGACGCTCTGCTCAAGGCCCGGCTGATCGACAGCAATCAGCAATGGTACGAAGGCCGGCCGGTGCTGATGACGCGCAACGACTACGGGCTCGGCCTGATGAACGGCGACATCGGCATTGCGCTCAAGGTGCCGGAGCGCGACGGCCCGGACGCGGGACGTCAGGTGCTGCGCGTGGCTTTCCCGCGCAACGATGGCCAAGGTGGCGTGCGATTTGTCCTGCCGAGCCGTTTGAATGACGTGGAAACCGTGTACGCCATGACCGTGCACAAATCCCAGGGCTCGGAATTTGCCCACACCGCACTGATTCTGCCGGACGCCCTGAACCCGGTGCTGACCAAGGAGCTGATCTATACCGGCATCACCCGTGCCAAGCACTGGTTCACCTTGATCGAGCCGCGCGCCGGCGTGTTCGAGGAAGCGGTACGGCGCAAGGTCAAGCGTTTGAGCGGCTTGATGCTGGCGCTGGAAGAGGACGCGCTGTCAGGGGGGTGAGGGTCGCCGTTCCGGCGCCAAAAAAATGGCTGGAGCCCCCGGCTGGTGCGGCCTCGCGGGTGTTTCGGGGCTGTGCTATCGTTGCGGCATTATCCCGTTACAAGCGAAGAGAATCCCTGCATGAAGGTGGCTGTCAGGACGACAGGGCGCATCGTTGGCTGCAAGAAAATCGTGTTCGCGGGTTTTCTCTATGGGTTCAGTGGCCTGGTTTTCGCGCAAGCGCAAACCCCGCCCGGCATGGCCGATCAACGCGCCCACTCGGTCACGCAAGTGGTCCTCGGCATTCTCAGTTATGCCCGTTGGCCGGTCGAGCCGACCCAACTGCGCTTGTGCATAGTCGGCCCGACCGAGTACACCGACGACCTGGTCAAAGGCACGACCCAGGCCACTGGCCGGCCCGTGACCGTGCGCCGCTTGCTCGCCGACAACCCGTCCATCGTCAGTGAGTGCGATGCGCTGTACATCGGCAAGCTCACCGGTGAGGAGCGCAGCCGCCTGTTCGCCTCGGTGACAGGTCGCCCGGTGCTGAGCATCAGCGAAAGCGATGACCCCTGCACCGTTGGCAGTCTGTTTTGCCTGCGGGTTGGCGATGAGCAGGTGTCCTTCGAAGTCAATCTGGATTCCGTCGCCCGCAGCGGCGTGCGCATTCATCCCAGCGTGCTGCAACTCTCGCGTCGCAAGTCGGCGGCGCCATGACTCAGTCCACAGCGGGCCATCGCCCGACCTTGCATTCGGTCATCGGCCGCGGTCATTTGATCGTTGCCTTGGTGGCGGTGGCCATGGCCAGCATTTCGCTGACACTGCTGGGTGTCCTCGCCCTGCGGGTTTATGCCGATCACAACCTGCATTTGATCGCGCGCTCGATCAACTACACCGTGGAAGCGGCGGTGGTGTTCAACGACAAGCCGGCGGCCACCGAAGCCCTGGCCTTGATCGCGTCCACCGAGGAAGTGGCCGATGCCCAGGTGCTGGATGCCCAAGGTCGATTGTTGGCGCGATGGCAGCGCCCGGAGAGCGGTTTTTTTTCCGACCTTGAAATGCAGATCGCCAAGGTGTTCCTGGAAAAACCGATTCGCCTGCCGATCGTCCATCAGGATCACGAAGTCGGCAGCATTCAACTCACTGGCTACGGTGGCAGCCTGATGCGTTTCCTGCTCAGCGGCCTGGCGGGTATCGTGCTGTGCACGGCTGTCAGCGCCTGGGTGGCGCTGTACCTGGCGCGGCGGCAACTTCGCGGAATCACCGGCCCGTTGCGCAGCCTGGCTTCGGTGGCGCACGCCGCACGCAGCGAACGCGCATTCGACCGGCGTGTGCCTCCAGCCGCCATCGCCGAGCTCGACAACCTCGGCAACGACTTCAATGCCCTGCTCGATGAGCTGGAAAACTGGCAGACCCACCTGCAAAACGAAAACGAGACCCTGGCCCACCAGGCCAGCCACGACAGCCTCACCGGGTTGCCGAACCGGGCGTTTTTCGAGGGCCGGCTGATGCGTGCCCTGCGCAACGGCAACAAACTCAACGAGCGCGTGGCGGTGCTGTTTCTCGACAGCGACCGGTTCAAGGAGATCAACGATAACTTCGGTCACGCCGCCGGCGATGCGGTGCTGGTGGCCGTGGCCAATCGGGTTCGCGCGCAACTGCGCGAGGACGACCTGGTGGCGCGTCTGGGCGGCGATGAATTTGCCGTCCTGCTGACACCGCTGCACAAGACCGAAGACGCCGAGCGCATCGCCGACAAGATCCTCGAGAGCATGGAAATGCCGATTGCATTGCCAGGCACTACGCAGGTGTTGACGTCCCTCAGTATCGGCATCGCCGTGTACCCCGATCATGGAGTGACGCCAGGGGCGTTGCTCGACGCGGCCGATGCCGCCATGTACCAGGCCAAACGCCTCGCCCGAGGCGCACAGCACACGTCAGGGTCGGAGCACCCTGTCGCCGACGTTCAAACCAGGAGCTAATGTCCGTGTTCGCATTTCCCCAGCGTTTTTTCACCCTCATTTTGTTCATGGCGGTCATGGCACTGACCGGCTGCCAGACCGCCCCGCAAAAAGGCCTGACTGCCGCCCAGGTGGCGGTGCTCAAGCAACAAGGTTTCGAATTGACCGAAGAGGGCTGGGCGTTCGGTTTGTCCGGCAAGGTGTTGTTTGGCAGTGATGTCGAAAGCCTGAATCCGCAGAGCACCGAAATCGTCGAGCGCATCGGCAAGGCGTTGTTGGGTGTCGGCATTGAGCGCGTGCGGATCGACGGTCACACCGACGCGTCGGGCAAGGAAGCCTACAACCAGCAACTGTCCGTGCGCCGGGCGAAAAGCGTGGCGAAGGTGCTGACCGCCATCGGCATGCAGGAACAGAACATCCAGCTCCGCGGCCTGGGCGCCAGCCAGCCGGTGGCCAGCAACGACACCGCCGCCGGCCGGACCGAGAATCGTCGGGTGTCGATTGTGGTGAGTGCGGATTAATCGGCGAACGCCATCTCTCGATGTTCGCCCATCAATAACCCCTGGTTGCGCTCCGTCACCTCGCGGATGTAATCCCACAACAACGTGATCCGCTTGAGCTTGCGCAGGTCCTCGCGGCAGTACATCCAGAATTGCCGGGTGATGTTGATCTCCTGCGGCAACACCGGCAGCAGGCGCGGGTCCTGGGCGGCGAGGAAGCACGGCAGGATCGCCAGCGAGCGTCCCTGCTGAGCGGCCACGAACTGGGCGATGACGCTGGTGCTGCGCAGGTTGGCGCTGGCGTTGGGCAATACATTGGCCAGGTACAGCAGCTCGGAGCTGAACGCCAGGTCGTCGACGTAACTGATGAAGGAATGCTTGCCCAGGTCGGCCGGGCGGCGGATGGGCGGGTGTTTGTCCAGGTAATCCTGGGTGGCGTACAGCTGCAGTTTGTAGTCGCAGAGTTTGCAGCAGACGTACGGACCGTGCTCAGGGCGTTCCAGGGCAATGACGATGTCCGCCTCGCGCTTGGACAGGCTGATGAAGTGCGGCAGGGGCAGGATGTCCACGGAGATCGCCGGGTAGGCGTCGACGAAGTGGCTCAGTTGCGGGGTGATGAAGAAGCTGCCGAAACCTTCAGTGCAGCCCATGCGCACGTGCCCGGACAATGCCACGCCGGAGCCTGACACCTGTTCGCAGGCCATGTGCAACGTGCTTTCGATGGACTCGGCATAGACGAGCAGGCGCTGGCCTTCGGCGGTCAGGACGAAGCCGCTGGTCCGGGATTTCTCGAACAGCAGGGTGCCCAGCGCCGCTTCCAGCGAACTGATGCGCCGCGACACGGTGGTGTAGTCCACCGCCAGCCGCTTGGCAGCGGTGCTGGCCTTGCGGGTGCGGGCGACTTCGAGAAAAAACTTGAGGTCATCCCAGTTCAGCGACCCCAGTGACGTGATGTTTTTTTGCATGATGGACCGGCTTTTATGTGCGTTCTTATTAGAAGTTTGCACATCTATACTCCAGAAACAGTCCGATCACCACATCGCGACACACGCCTCATCTCAAGGCGACTTTCTCGCCTTGGCTCCCCAATAAGAACAATCTTCGGAGACCAGCATGAACGTATCGCTCACGCCCAATGAAACCACGGTGCACAAGGTCAAGCTGTTGATCGACGGCGAGTGGGTCGAGTCCCAGTCCAGCGAATGGCACGACATCGTCAACCCGGCGACCCAGCAGGTGCTGGCCAAGGTGCCGTTTGCCACCGCGCAGGAAGTCGACGCGGCGATCAGTGCCGCCCATCGCGCTTTCCAGACCTGGAAGCTGACGCCCATCGGCGCGCGCATGCGCATCATGCTCAAGCTCCAGGCGCTGATTCGCGAACACTCCAAGCGCATTGCCGTGGTGCTCAGCAACGAACAGGGCAAAACCATCGCCGACGCCGAGGGCGATATTTTCCGTGGCCTGGAAGTGGTCGAGCATGCTTGTTCCATCGGTACCCTGCAGATGGGCGAGTTCGCTGAAAACGTCGCCAGCGGTGTCGACACTTACACCCTGCGCCAGCCCATCGGCGTGTGCGCCGGCATCACCCCGTTCAACTTCCCGGCGATGATTCCGCTGTGGATGTTCCCGATGGCCATTGCCTGCGGCAACACCTTCGTGCTCAAGCCGTCGGAACAGGATCCGCTGTCGACCATGCTGCTGGTGGAACTGGCCATCGAGGCCGGTGTTCCGGCCGGTGTGCTCAACGTGGTTCACGGTGGCAAGGACGTGGTGGATGCGCTCTGCACCCACAAGGACATCAAGGCCGTTTCCTTCGTCGGCTCGACGGCGGTCGGCACGCACGTCTACGACCTAGCCGGCAAGCATGGCAAGCGCGTGCAGTCGATGATGGGCGCGAAGAACCACGCCGTGGTGCTGCCGGACGCCAATCGGGAACAAACGCTGAATGCGCTGGTAGGGGCCGGTTTCGGTGCCGCCGGGCAACGCTGCATGGCCACCTCGGTGGTGGTGCTGGTCGGTGCGTCGAAGCAATGGCTGCCAGACCTCAAGGCCCTGGCGCAGAAACTCAAGGTCAATGCCGGCAGTGAACCTGGCACCGACGTCGGGCCGGTAATCTCGAAAAAGGCCAAGGCGCGGATTCTCGACCTGATCGAGAGCGGCATCAAGGAAGGCGCCAAGCTGGAGCTGGATGGCCGCGACATCACCGTTCCCGGTTACGAGCAGGGCAACTTCGTGGGCCCGACCCTGTTCTCCGGGGTGACCACCGACATGCAGATCTACACCCAGGAAATCTTCGGCCCGGTGCTGGTGGTGCTGGAAGTCGACACCCTTGACCAGGCCATCGCCCTGGTCAACGCCAACCCGTTCGGTAACGGCACTGGCCTGTTCACCCAGAGCGGTGCGGCGGCGCGCAAGTTCCAGGCGGAAATCGACGTCGGCCAGGTCGGCATCAACATCCCGATCCCGGTGCCGGTGCCGTTCTTCAGCTTCACCGGCTCGCGCGGTTCCAAGCTCGGCGACCTCGGTCCTTATGGCAAGCAAGTGGTGCAGTTCTACACTCAGACCAAGACGGTCACCAGTCGCTGGTTCGATGACGACAGCGTCAATGACGGCGTGAACACCACCATCAACCTGCGCTAAGGAGCCGGACATGAAAATCGCTTTTATCGGCCTGGGCAACATGGGCGCGCCGATGGCGCGCAACCTGATCAAGGCCGGCCATTCGCTGCGGCTGGTGGACCTGAACAAGGTCGTACTGGCCGAGCTCGAGCAATTGGGCGGCAGCATCAGCGCCACCGCCCGCGAAGCGGCGCAAGGCGCGGAACTGGTGATCACCATGCTGCCTGCTGCCGTGCATGTGCGCAGCGTGTGGCTCGGTGAAGACGGTGTGCTGGCCGGGATCGGCCAAGGCGTGCCGGCGGTGGACTGCAGCACCATCGACCCGCAGACGGCACGTGATGTGGCGGCGGCCGCAGCCAGACAGGGCGTGGCCATGGCCGACGCGCCGGTTTCCGGTGGCACGGGCGGTGCAGCGGCGGGGACGCTGACCTTCATGGTCGGCGCGACGCCGGAGCTGTTCGCGACCCTGCAACCGGTGCTGGCGCAGATGGGCCGCAACATCGTGCATTGCGGTGAAGTCGGCACCGGGCAGATCGCCAAGATCTGCAACAACCTGCTGCTGGGGATTTCCATGGTCGGCGTCAGTGAAGCCATGGCGCTGGGGGATGCGTTGGGCATCGACACGGGCGTGCTGGCCGGCATCATCAACAGCTCCACCGGGCGCTGCTGGAGTTCGGAAATGTACAACCCATGGCCGGGCATCGTCGAAACGGCGCCGGCCTCGCGCGGCTATACCGGTGGTTTTGGTGCCGAGCTGATGCTCAAGGACCTGGGGCTGGCCACGGAAGCGGCGCGTCAGGCGCACCAGCCGGTGGTGCTCGGTGCGGTGGCCCAGCAGTTGTACCAGGCGATGAGCCAGCGAGGGGACGGCGGCAAGGACTTCTCGGCGATCGTTAACAGCTATCGCAAGCCGCAGTAACCGAAATCGGAAAACTGCGGGAGCGAGCCTGCTGGCGATGAGGTCGGCGCATCCATGGGGGTGACTGAGCCGCCGTTATCGCGAGCAGGCTCGCTCCCACATTGGACTCTCACCGCTTGCTCCAACCGTCATTTACCGGGAAATCACGTCGGGTGATTCCCCGGTTTTTTTGCCTCAGGCGAACACGAAATACTTGCGCACGGTTTCCACCACTTCCCAGGTGCCTTTCATCCCCGGCTCGATGACGAAAATATCACCGGCACGCAGATGGATCGGCTCCTTGCCTTCCGGGGTGATGATGCAGTAACCCTCACGGAAGTCGCAGTATTCCCACTTCACATATTCCACGTACCACTTGCCCGGAGTGCAGATCCAGGTGCCCATGATCTTGCTGCCGTCTTCGCTGGTGTAGGCGTTGAGGTTGACGGTGTGCGGATCGCCTTCGAGTTTTTCCCATTTGCAGGCGTCGAGTACGGGCAGCGGGTGGGTGTCGCGAAGAACGGTAATCGGTGAGTTAGCGGTCATGATGACTCCGGACAGGGGAGGGGAAAGCTGAAGACGCATCCTGACCGGCTTGGCCTGCTCCGAGTTGTCTGTGCTCGACATCGAGGTGTCCAGAAACGCGCACTCCCACAGGAATACCGCCACAAAAAAGCCCCGGCATTCAGGGAGTGCCGGGGCTTTGTCTTACGCGGTTACTGGGTGACCGGCAGGTTTCGCTGCCGGGCGATGCGCAACCGGTAGCAAGCGTAGATCAGCAGCACCCACACCGGCATGGCGTACACCGAGGCACGGACTGGCGGAATCATCCAGATGACCCAGATGATCACGGCCATGAACGCCAGGCACAGGTAATTGGTGTAAGGCGACCAGAAGGCCTTGAAGCCCGGCACCACGCCACGCTGGGTCATGGCTTTGCGGAATTTCAGGTGGGTCAGGCTGATCAGCGCCCAATTGATCATCAACGAGGCCACCACCAGGGCGAACAGCAATTCCAGCGCTTCATGCGGTGCAAGGTAATTGACCACCACGGCCAGCAGGGTGATCAGCGCCGACACGCCCAGTGCCAGCAGCGGCACGCCTTGCTTGTTCAGCTTCATCAGCACCTTGGGGGCATCGCCTTGCTCGGCCAGGCCGTAGAGCATGCGGCTGTTGCAGTACACGCCGCTGTTGTAGACCGAGAGCGCGGCAGTGAGCACCACGAAGTTGAGGATCTGCGCGGCGGTGTCGCTGCCGATCAGGGCGAAGATCTGCACGAACGGGCTGCCGCTGTAGGCATCGCCCGAGGCGCCCAGTGTTTCCAACAGTTGGTCCCACGGGTACAGCGACAGCAACACGGTGAGTGCGCCGACGTAGAAGATCAGTACCCGGTAGACCACCTGGTTGATGGCCTTGGGAATGACTTTCCTCGGTTCGCTGGCCTCGGCCGCAGTGATGCCGACCAGTTCCAGGCCACCGAAGGAGAACATGATGAAGGCCATCGCCATCAGCAAACCGTTGGTGCCGTTGGGGAAGAACCCGCCATGGCTCCACAGGTTGCTCACCGACGCTTGCGGGCCGCCGGTGCCACTGAACAGCATGTAGCAGCCCAGGGCGATCATGCCGATGATGGCCACGACCTTGATGATCGCGAACCAGAATTCCATCTCGCCGAAGACTTTGACGTTCAGGCAGTTGATCAGATTGACCAGTAAGAAGAACGCCGCCGCACTGACCCACGTCGGCACCTCCGGCCACCAGAACTGGATGTATTTGCCGACGGCCGTCAGCTCGGCCATGCCCACCAGCACGTACAGCACCCAGTAGTTCCAGCCCGACAGGAAACCGGCGAAGCCGCCCCAGTAATTGTGCGCGAAATGGCTGAACGAGCCGGCCACCGGTTCCTCGACGATCATCTCGCCCAGTTGGCGCATGATCAGGAACGCGATGAAACCGGCAATCGCGTAGCCGAGGATCATCGACGGGCCGGCAGACTTGAGGACGCCGGCGGAGCCCAGGAACAGCCCCGTGCCAATCGCACCGCCCAATGCGATCAGTTGAATGTGTCGATTCTTCAACCCTCGTTTCAGCGTTGCCTGTTGCAAAATTTCATCCGCCATCGCGTTCCCTTCTGGTTGTTGTGGCCAGGCCTGATTGGAAAGCGCAGATCTTACGCCTCGCCGCCTGTTTGTAATACTGATCGGGGTTCAGGGTTTGCGCTGCGCAAGGCCTCGAGCAACGCCTTGGCGTAACCGGGCAGGCCATCGAACGAACGGGCGCAGAGCAACAGTTTTCGCTGCGCCCAGTCTTCCTTCAGGGCAAAACGCTTGAATGGCAGGTCGGCGCCCCGGCGCTGGATCGCCACCTGCGGCACGATGGCCAGGCCCGCACCGCGTGCAACCATGCGCATCACCCCGTCGAAGCCCTCCGCACGGATACGGATCGACAAGCGTGTACCGGCGTGCAACGCCTGCTCCTCGAGGTACACCGCCAGTGCGCTGTTGGCGCTCAGGCCGACGAAATCGTGAGGCAGGGTGTCGCTGAACGTCGGGGTTGTCTGATTGGCCAGGGGATGGTCGGGCGGCATGATCAGCACCAGGGGATCATCGCAAAACGGCTGGGTGTCCAGGCCGTGGGTGTCCACGGCGTCGGAGACGATGCCCAGGTCCGCCGCACCCTGGCGCAGGGCATGGACGATGCGCAGACTGGGCATTTCCTGCAGGTCGATGTCGAGGTTGGGGTGGCGACAGAGGAAGTCCGCCAGCAATTCCGGCAGGTGTTCGGTGATCGCCGTGGTGTTGCACAGCAGGCGCACCTGGCCCTTGACGCCCTGGGCATAGTCGGCCAGGTCCTGTTGCATGCGTTCGGCGTGTTGCAGCAGTAGCCGGGCGTGATGCGCCAGGGCTTTTCCTGCGGGCGTGGGCGTGACACCGCGACGGCCGCGCTCGAGGAAGTCGATGCCCAGCGAGGACTCCATGGCGCGGATCCGCGCGCTCGCCGCCGCCAGCGACAAATGGCTGCGCGCCGCGCCGGCAGTGATGTTGCCGGTGTCGAGGATGTTCAGGTAGAGGCGCAGGTCGGTCAGGTCGAAGTGCATTTTTTGCGGCAGCCTTTGGAGATGTGTTGTCTGGGCGGGCCAAATCGCGAGCAGGCTCGCTCCCACAGTGTTTTGCAGTGTTAATCAACTTGCACTCACACCATAAATCCTTGTGGGAGCGAGCCTGCTCGCGATTGGGCCGGCAGCAACACCCAAGTAGCTAGCCTCTGTCCAGGCAAGAGGCACCCTCAGTATATGGCAGATTTTCATCAGGCCGTTCCGGGCTCAGGATAGGCCCATGAACACACTCCTCGCGTACTACCAGAATCTCGGTCTGGCCCTGTCACTGTTGGTCATCGCCACGTTCCTGCTGGCCGGCATGATCAAGGGCGTGATCGGCCTCGGCCTGCCCACCATTGCCATGGGTTTGCTCGGGCTGGCTATGGCACCGTCGCAGGCAGCGGCGTTGTTGATCATTCCCGCGACGCTGACCAACGTCTGGCAACTGGCCTTCGGCGGGCATTTGCGCGGCCTGCTCAAACGCCTGTGGCCGATGTTGTTGGCGATTTTCATCGGCACGGGCGCCGGCACGCTGTGGATCGGCATGGCCGGTGGGCATTGGGTGGTGCGCGGGTTGGGGGCGGCGTTATTGCTCTATGCGTTGAGCGGCCTGTTCCTGCCGACCCTGCGCGTGGGCCGTGCCACCGAGCGCTGGCTGGGCCCGCTGTGTGGCGTGCTGACCGGCGTGATCACCTCGGCCACCGGCGTTTTCGTGATTCCGGCGGTGCCGTACCTGCAGGCGCTGGGCTTGAGCCGGGATGAACTGGTCCAGGCGCTGGGCCTGTCGTTCACCGTGTCGACCCTTGCACTGGCTACCGGCCTGTTGTGGCGCGATGCCCTGGGCGGCGGCGAGTTGGGGGCATCCGTGCTGGCGCTGATTCCGGCGGTGCTGGGCATGTGGCTGGGCCAATGGCTGCGCCAGCGGATCAGCGCGCCCCTGTTCAAGCGGGCATTTTTCATCGGCCTGGGGGTACTCGGCGGCCACTTGCTGATCAGCGGGTAGCGGACGACGGGCTGAGCATGTCGATGGCGCGGATCTCGAAATCCCGTTCCAGGTATTGCTCACGCTGGTCGAGGAACTGCTTCATGTGCGGCAGGTTCGAGTGTACGTCGAGGTGCGCCTGGGATTGCCAGATCTCGAAGAAGATAAACAACGTCGGGTCCTGCTTGTCGCGCAGCATGTGGTACTCGATGCAGCCAGGCTCGGCGCGACTGGCCTCCACATAACCGCGGAAGAACGCTTCGAAGGCGTCGGATTTTTCCGGGCGGGTCTTGGCGTGCAGGATAAAACCTTGCATTTCACTCATCAAACGTCTCCTCGAGTTCGGAATTTGCGCCAAGTCTATGGCAACAATCCGCTATCGATTCGTGCGTATTGGTCAAATGAGTTTTGTGAGCCCGGGGCTTATTCCGCGCGAGGCCGGTCGTTAATCTGCCGCCATTGCATTTTTGACCCTTCCGAGAGATTTCATGAAAAGAGTCCTGTTGCTCAATGGCGGTAAAAAGTTCGCTCACTCCGATGGCCGCTACAACGCCACCCTGCATGAAACGGCGCTGAGCGTGCTGGATCGCGGTGGCGTCGACGTGAAGACCACCTTCATCGACGAGGGTTACGACATCGCCGAGGAGGTGGCCAAGTTCCTCTGGGCCGACGTGATCATTTATCAGATGCCGGGCTGGTGGATGGGCGCGCCATGGACCGTGAAAAAGTACATCGATGAAGTGTTCACCGAAGGCCATGGCAGCCTCTACGCCAGTGACGGTCGCACCCGTTCCGATGCGTCGCAGAAGTACGGCAGCGGCGGTCTGGTGCAGGGCAAGCAATACATGTTGTCGCTGACCTGGAACGCGCCGCAGCAAGCGTTCGACGACCCGACCGACTTCTTCGAAGGCAAGGGCGTGGACGCCGTGTACTTCCCGTTCCACAAGGCCAACCAGTTCCTCGGCATGAACGGTTTGCCGACGTTCCTCTGCGTCGACGTGATGAAACGTCCGAATATCGAGGCCGATGTCGCACGTTACGAGCAGCATTTGACCGAGGTGTTCGGTCTCAAGGCTTGAGGTTCCTTTTGCCCCTCATCCAGTTACTATCAGGCCAGTCTTGAATGAGGGGCCTATGTGAAAGCCAGATCCGATGAATTGCAGATTTTCGTCTGCGTGATTGAGTGTGGTTCGATCTCGGCGGCAGCCGAGCAGGTCGGGCAAACGCCATCGGCGGTCAGTCGTACCCTGTCGCGGCTGGAGGCCAAGCTCGATACCACACTGATCAACCGCACCACGCGGCGCATGGACCTGACCGAGGAGGGCAAGTATTTCTTCGAGCACGCCAAGCTGATTCTCGATCAGATGGATGAGCTCGAAGAACGCCTGTCCTCACGCCAGCAGACCCCGTCCGGGCGTTTGCGGATCAACGCCGCCTCGCCTTTCATGCTGCACGCCATCGTGCCGTACATCGACGAGTTCCGCCGGCTCTATCCCGACATCCAGCTGGAACTCAACAGCAACGACCTGATCATTGACCTGCTGGAACAAAGCACCGACATCGCCATTCGCATCGGCGCTCTGGCCGACTCGACCCTGCACGCCCGCTCACTGGGTTGCAGCCCGTTGCACATCGTCGCCAGCCCGGCTTACCTCGAACGACACGGCACGCCGAGTGGGGTGGAGGACCTGGGTGGACATGCGCTGCTCGGCTTCACCCACAACGAAGGCCTCAACCAGTGGCCGTTGCGTCATGTGCATGGCGATCGTTGGCCGATCCAGGCGTCGATCAGCGCCTCCAGCGGCGAGACGATCCGCCACCTCGCCCTCGAAGGCCAGGGCATTGCCAGCCTGTCGCATTTCATGACCATCGACGACATCCGCGCCGGGCGCCTGAAAGTGCTGTTGGCGGACTTCAACAGTGGTTATCGCCAGCCGATCAACGCGGTGTACTACCGCAACTCGCAACTGGCGTTGCGCATTCAATGTTTCCTGGACTTCATCCAGGGCAAGCTGGCGCTTTATGCCAGTTCGGATTTCAAGGACTGATTCGTGATCCCTGCGCAAGATTGAATTGGGCCAATGGGGATTTTTCGTCCGTAACGTCGCCGGGATACTGGTGACATCAATGACTGACGCAGGGAGATTCCCCATGAATGTTTTCGTCACCGGCGCGGCCGGTTTCATCGGCGGTTCCATCGCCACCGGCCTGATCCGCGCCGGCCACACCGTCACCGGCCTGGTGCGCAGCAGCGAGCAGGCCCATGAGTTGCGTGCCCTGGGCATCACTGCGGTGATCGGCACCCTCGACGACAGCGCACTCCTGGCGCAACAGGCCCGTGCAGCCGACGCGGTGATCAACGCCGCCAGCAGCGACCATCTCGGCGCGGTGCAAGCCTTGCTCGACGCCTTGCGCGGTTCGCAAAAAGTCTTCCTCCACACCAGCGGTTCGAGCATTGTCGGCGATGCGTCGGGCGGCCAGGCCAGTGATGCGATCTACTACGAGGACACACTGCCGGAACCGACGGTGGACAAGGCGGCGCGGGTGGCCATCGATAACCTGATCCTCGCGGCGGCAAAAGACGGCGTGAACTCGGCGGTGATCTGCAACACGCTGATCTACGGCCACAGCCTGGGGGTCAAACGCGACAGCGTGCAACTGCCGCGCCTGCTGAAACAGGCGCGCAAAAGCGGGGTGGTGCGCCATGTCGGCAGCGGTCGCAATATCTGGTCCAACGTGCACATTGAAGACGTGGTGGCGCTGTACCTGCTGGCGCTGACGAAGAACGTACCAGGCACCTTCTACTTCGTGGAAAGCGGTGAAGCGTCGTTCATCGAGATGACCACGGCGATCGCCCAAGCCTTGAACCTGGGTGAGGCCCAAGACTGGCCGTTGCAGGACGCCGAGGCCGAGTGGGGCTATGAAATGGCCAACTACGGCCTGGGCTCCAACAGCCGGGTGCGTGGCAAGCATGCGCGCGAGTTGCTGGGCTGGGTGCCCAAGCGCACGTCGGTGGTGGAGTGGATTCGCGACGAAATGATGTGAGTTCGCTGTAGACCGCGTCGCTGCCATCGCCGGCAAGCCGGTCTCGCTCCCACAGGATCCGGGTAAGCTGGGCCAATGTGGGAGCGAGACTGGCTTGCCGGCGATGCGCTTTCAATGTCCCCGAAGCTGGCCGGGCCGCCGTCAATTCCGTAACATCCGCACATTCCTTTCGCGACACCTGCATGCGGTCCCCCATGAAACTCAAAAATCTTCGCGCCGATGTCCTGGCCGGACTCACCACGTCTTTTGCCCTGCTGCCCGAATGCATCGCCTTTGCGCTGGTCGCGCATCTCAACCCACTGATGGGCCTGTACGGCGCCTTCATCATCTGCACCCTGACGGCGCTGTTCGGCGGACGGCCGGGGATGGTGTCCGGCGCGGCGGGTTCGATGGCGGTGGTGATCGTCGCGCTGGTGGTGCAGCACGGTGTGCAATACCTGCTCGCCACGGTACTGCTGGGCGGCCTGGTCATGCTCGCGTTCGGGCTGCTGAAGCTGGGCAAGCTGGTGCGGATGGTGCCGCACCCGGTGATGCTCGGTTTCGTCAATGGCCTGGCGATCATCATCGCCCTGGCCCAGCTCGAACATTTCAAGAACGGTGACGCGTGGCTCACGGGGACGCCGCTGTACCTGATGGCGGGGCTGGTGGCGCTGACGATGGCAATCGTCTATGTGTTGCCGCGCCTGACGCGTGCCGTGCCGCCGGCGCTGGTGGCGATTCTCGGCGTCGGGCTGGCGGTGTACCTGCTGGGGCTGCCGACGCGCACGCTGGGCGACATGGCGCACATCGCTGGCGGCTTGCCGACGCTGGCGTGGCCGGAGATTCCGTGGACGCTCGAGACCCTGCGCATCATCGCTCCCTACGCGATCCTGATGGCGCTGGTCGGCTTGCTGGAAACCCTGCTGACCCTGAACCTGACCGACGAAATCACCGAGACCCGCGGCTTCCCGGACCGCGAGTGCGTAGCGCTGGGGGCGGCGAACATGGTCTCCGGCGTGTTTGGCGGCATGGGGGGCTGCGCGATGATCGGCCAAACCGTGATCAACCTCAGTTCCGGCGGTCGCGGTCGGTTGTCCGGCGTGGTGGCGGGCGTGCTGATTCTGTTGTTCATCCTGTTCCTGTCGCCACTGATCGAACGCATTCCGTTGGCCGCGCTGGTGGGGGTGATGTTCGTGGTGTCGCAGCAGACCTTCGCCTGGGCCTCGCTGCGGGTGGTGAACAAAGTGCCGTTGAATGATGTGCTGGTGATCGTCGCGGTCACGGTGATTACCGTGTTCACCGACCTGGCCACGGCCGTGCTGTGCGGGATCGTCATCGCCGCGCTGAATTTTGCCTGGCAGCAGGCGCGCGAGCTGTACGCCGACAGCCACCTCGAAGCCGACGGCAGCAAGCTGTACCTGTTGCATGGCACGCTGTTCTTCGCCTCGACCACGCCGTTTCTCAATCAGTTCGACCCCGCCAACGACCCGGCGGTGGTGACGATCGACTGCCGCCACCTGAGTTTCGTCGACTACTCGGCCATCGCCGCACTCAAGACCCTGCGCGAGCGCTACGCCAAGGCCGGCAAGCACCTGCGGGTGCTGCATTTGTCCGAGCGCTGCAAGAAGCTGCTCAAGCGCGCGCGGGTCAATCACGATTGAGGCGATCCCGGCCCGGTGGTTAACCCTGTGGGAGCGAGCCTGCTCGCTCCCACAGGGGGCGGTGGTACAGGATGAAAATCCGCCAGCCGGATTTTCATAACCCGCCACCGCGCATGTCCCTGAGCGACAACCCTTACCCCTGCACGAAAATTACTTTCACCTCGTTTGAAAGTCGCGTTTCGAAATGTTTTAAGAGTTTCACAAAACCTTCGACGTGACCCTTTCGAGGAGTACCGCATGACCCTGTCCTTCGGCTATTGGCTGCTGGTGTATGCCGCCATCGCGATCATTGCGCTGATCGTGCTGATCGCCCGTTATCGACTCAATCCCTTCATTGTCATCACCCTGGTTTCGATCGGCCTGGCGCTGGTCGCGGGCATGCCGGCGTCCGGCGTGGTCGGCGCGTACGAGGCAGGTGTCGGCAAGACGTTGGGGCACATTGCCCTGGTGGTGGCGCTGGGGACCATGCTGGGCAAGATGATGGCCGAGTCCGGTGGCGCCGAGCAGGTGGCGCGGACCCTGATCGACCGGTTCGGCGAGCGCAACGCGCACTGGGCGATGGTCTGCATCGCCTTCCTGGTCGGGTTGCCGTTGTTCTTCGAGGTCGGTTTCGTGTTGCTGGTGCCGATCGCCTTCACCGTGGCGCGACGGGTCGGTGTGTCGATCCTGATGGTCGGTTTGCCGATGGTCGCCGGGTTGTCGGTGGTCCATGCGCTGGTGCCGCCGCACCCGGCGGCGATGCTGGCAGTGCAGGCCTATCAGGCGTCGGTGGGGCAGACGTTGCTCTACGCGATTGTCATCGGCATCCCCACGGCGATCATCGCCGGTCCCGTGTACGCGCGGTTCATCGTGCCGCGCATCCAACTGCCGGCGCAGAATCCACTGGAGCGCCAATTTCTTGATCGCGAACCGCGCGCCCGGCTGCCCGGCTTCGGGGTCACCATGGCGACGATTCTGTTGCCGGTGGTGCTGATGCTCATCGGTGGCTGGGCCAACCTCATTTCCACCCCGGGCAGCGGTTTCAATCAGTTCCTGCTGTTCATCGGCAACTCGGTGATCGCGTTGCTGCTGGCCACGTTGCTGAGCTTCTGGACCTTGGGCATCGCCCAGGGCTTTAGCCGCGAATCGATCCTCAAGTTCACCAGCGAGTGCCTGGCGCCGACCGCCAGCATCACCTTGCTGGTGGGGGCCGGCGGTGGTTTGAACCGGATTCTGGTGGACGCGGGCGTCACCGATCAGATTGTCAGCCTGGCCCATCAATTCCACCTGTCGCCGCTGATCATGGGCTGGCTGTTCGCGGCGTTGATGCGCATCGCCACGGGCTCGGCGACGGTGGCCATGACCACTGCATCGGGGGTGGTCGCACCGGTGGCCATCGGCCTGGGTTACCCGCATCCGGAACTGCTGGTGCTGGCGACCGGCGCCGGTTCGGTGATTTTTTCCCACGTCAACGACGGTGGCTTCTGGTTGATCAAGGAATACTTCAACATGAGCGTGGCCCAGACCTTCAAGACCTGGACCGTGCTGGAGACCATCATTTCGCTGGTCGCCTTCGGTCTGACCGTGGGGCTTTCCTACCTGATTTAACCGGAGCCGCTTGTCATGGACATCCTTTATCAGATCCGCGCCCGTCAGGATTCCTTCAGTGCCGGCGAGGGGCGTATCGCCCGCCTGCTGCTCGACGACGTCGGATTTGCCTCGGCCGCCAGCCTCGATGAGCTGGCGCAGAGGGCGGAAGTCAGCACCGCGACCCTGTCGCGTTTTGCCCGCACTGTCGGCTGCCGTGACTTGCGTGACCTGCGCCTGCAACTGGCCCAGGCCAGCGGCGTCGGCAGTCGTTTCCTCGACCCGGCCGGCACGCCGGAACAATCGGCGTTCTACCGGCAGATCGTCGGCGACATCGAGTCGACCCTGCATCAGCATCTGTCGGCCTTCGACGAGTCGCGCTTTGCCGACGCGGTGAAACTGCTGGGCAAGGCGCGGATGATTCATGCCTTCGGCATGGGGGGGTGTTCGACCCTGTGCAGCGATGAATTGCAGGTGCGGCTGGTGCGCTTCGGTTACCCGGTGGCGGTGTGTCACGACCCGGTGATGATGCGCATCACCGCCGCCGGTCTCGATGCCGGGCACGCGGTGATTGCCTGTTCGCTGACCGGCATCACCCCCGAACTGCTCGAAGCGGTGGAGCTGGCGAGCAGCTACGGCGCGCGGATTCTGGCCATCACCCGCGCCGACTCGCCGCTGGCGCACTTGGCCGATGTGCTGCTGCCGCTGCAAGGGGTCGAAACCTCGTTCATCTACAAACCCACGGCGGCCCGCTACGGCATGCTGCTGGCCATCGATGTGCTCGCCACCGAGCTGGCGCTGGTCAATCCTGAAGACAATCAAGAGCGCCTGCGGCGAATCAAACTCGCCCTGGACGATTACCGTGGCGGCGACGATCACCTGCCGCTGGGAGACTGACATGATGTACGACACGCTGATTCGCAACGCCCTGGTCATCGACGGCAACAATGTGCCGGGGTACACCGCCGACGTGGCGATTCTGGAGGGGCGCATCGCGTGTATCGGCGATTTGCAGTCGGCCACTGCCCATGAAGACATCGACGCTGCGGGGCGTGTGCTGGCGCCGGGTTTCATCGATGTGCACACCCACGACGACACGGTGGTCATCCGTCAGCCGCAGATGCTGCCCAAGCTCAGCCAGGGCGTGACCACGGTGATTGTCGGCAACTGCGGGATCAGCGCGTCGCCGGTGATTTTGAAAGGCGACCCGCCAGACCCGATGAACCTGCTGGGCAGTGCCGCCGCGTTCGTTTATCCCACCTTCGGTGATTACCGTGCGGCCGTCGAAGCGGCGAACACCACGTTGAACGTCGCTGCGCTGGTCGGGCACACGGCGTTGCGCAGCAATCATCTCGACGATCTGTTTCGCACCGCCACGGCGGATGAAATCAGCGCCATGCGCGAGCAGTTGCGCGACAGCCTTGAAGCCGGTGCCCTCGGTTTATCCACTGGCCTGGCGTATGCCAGCGCCTTTTCGGCCTCCACCGATGAAGTGATGCAACTGACCGAAGAACTGACGGCCTATGGCGCGGTGTACACCACCCATCTGCGCAGTGAGTTCGAGCCGGTGCTGGAGGCCATGGACGAAGCGTTCCGGATCGGCCGCCATGCGCAGTCACCGGTGATCATTTCCCACCTCAAGTGTGCCGGTGCCGGAAACTGGGGGCGCAGCCCGCAACTGTTGGCACGTCTTGAAGAGGCGGCGAACACCCACGCCGTGGGTTGCGACTGTTACCCCTACGCGGCCAGCTCTTCGACCCTGGACCTCAAGCAGGTCACCGATGCCCATCGCATCACCATCACCTGGTCCACGCCGCACCCGCAACAGGGCGGTCGCGACCTGATGGACATTGCCGCCGAGTGGGACGTTTCGCTGCTGGAGGCCGCCCGCCGGCTGCAACCGGCCGGTGCGGTGTACTACGGGATGGACGAAGCGGACGTGCGCAGAATCCTTGCGCATCCTCTGTCGATGGTCGGCTCCGACGGCTTGCCGGAAGACCCGTTTCCACACCCGCGCCTGTGGGGCGCTTTCCCACGGGTACTCGGACATTTCAGTCGTGATGTCGGACTGTTTCCGCTGCACACGGCGGTGCACAAGATGACCGGGCTGTCGGCGGCGCGGTTCGGCCTGAAGCAGCGTGGTGTCATCCGTGAAGGCCACTGGGCGGACCTGGTGCTGTTCGACCCGACGACCATTCGCGATGTCGCGGACTTCAATGACCCGCAACGGGCAGCCGAGGGTATCGACGGGGTGTGGGTCAACGGCGTGTTGAGCTACTGCGACGGCCAGGCCAACGGCAGGCGCGAAGGACGGTTTCTGGGGCGGGAAGGGGATTTGCGTGACGGCTTCCGGTGATGATTACGAGACCTGAGTCACAGTGATGGCACATTGAGATTAAAGAATGCTGGCATGAAGCCGAAGTGCTGGGACTGGCCCTAAAACAATCAAGGCCTTACCAGTCAGGGAGCAACGAAATGAGCTTCGGCAAAACCACCCCGATCCTGCGGATTTTCGATGAAAGCAAGGCCGTGGAGTTCTACGTCGATTTCCTGGGTTTCAAGATCGACTGGCAGCATCGTTTCGAGCCGAACTTCCCGCTGTACCTGCAAGTCTCCCGCGGCGAATGCGTGCTGCACCTGTCGGAGCATCACGGCGACAGCACACCGGGTTCGGCATTGCGTATCGAGACCGATGAGTTGGAAGCCTTCCAGCAGCAGTTGCTGGCCAGGGACTATCCGTTCTCGCACCCACAGATCCAGGCCATGCCCTGGGGCAGCCAGGACATGACCATCGTCGATCCGTTCGGCAATCGGCTGGTGTTCACCAACGCGATCAGTGTGTAGCCCATAAAAAAACCTGTGGGAGCGAGCCTGCTCGCGATGGCGTCGGGTCAGTCAATCTTGCATTGAATGACTGTCCGCTATCGCGAGCAGGCTCGCTCCCACAGGTTCGGTGCAATCCTTAAACGCGGAAGTGGCTGACCATTTCCTGCAACTGGTTGCCCAGGCGCGCCAGTTCGACACTGGACTTGGCGGTTTCATCGCTGGCGGAGGCGGTCTGTTCGGACACGTCGCGCACGTTGATGATGCTGCGGCTGATCTCTTCGGCCACGGCACTTTGCTGCTCGGCAGCGGCGGCGATCTGCTGGTTCATCGACTGGATGTTCGACACCGTGCGGGTGATGTTGTCCAGGGATTCGCCGGCCTTGCGCGTCAGGGCCACGCTGCTGTCGGTCAGGGTGCGGCTGTTGTTCATCACCGTCGACACTTGCTGCGTGCCGTTTTGCAGGGCGGCCACCAGGCCTTCGATTTCCTCGGTGGACTTCTGCGTGCGCTGGGCCAGGCCCCGGACCTCGTCGGCCACCACCGCGAAACCACGGCCGGCTTCACCGGCACGCGCCGCTTCAATCGCCGCGTTGAGGGCCAGCAGGTTGGTCTGCTCGGCCACCGCCTTGATCACGTCCATGACGCTGCCGATCTTGTCGCTTTCCTGTTGCAGCACGCTCATCGCTTCAGTGGAACGCACCACTTCGCTGGCCAGGCGTTCGATCTGGGCAATGGCCTCGTTGACCACCTTGTCACCTTCGCGCGCTTCGCCATCTGCGGCTGCGGCGGCCTGCGAGGCCTCTTCGGCATTGCGCGCGACTTCCTGCACGGTGGCCGTCATCTCGTGCATGGCGGTGGCCACCTGATCGGTCTCGATCTTCTGGCTGTTCACGCCGGCGCTGGTCTGACTGGTCACGGCGGACAGCTCTTCGGCCGCGCTGGCGATCTGGGTGACGCCGTCGCGGATGCCGCTGATCAGGTTGCGCAGCGTCACACCCATACGGGCGATGCCTTGTTGCAACACGCCAAGCTCGTCACGGCGAGTCACCTTGACGTCGTGCGACAGGTCGCCACCGGCGATGCGCTCGACCACGGCCAGGGTATCGCGCAGCGGGCCGGTGATCTGGCGGGTGATGATCACGGCGGCGATCACGCCCACCAGCAAGGCCAGCAGGGTGCTGATCAGTTGCAGGGTGCGCGCCTGGGCGCTTTCGGCGTCGCGGCGATCGAGCTGGATCTGATACAGCTGCTCGCTGAGGGTGACGATCATGTTGCCCTGATCGGTCATTTCCTTGCGGGCCTGCACCACATCGTTGTTGGTGCCCTTGTAGGCGAGCACGGCGCTGCGGTAGTCGCTCAGCGCTTTTTCCAGCTTGCGCAGGGCGTCCTGCTGGGTCGAGGCGAAATGCTTGTTGAGCTGTTCCAGGCTGGCCACGGCCGCGTTGAGCTGGTCGGCCGCTTTCTGCTCGGTGTCGGCGTTGACGGCGGCGGTGTAACCGCGCACTTCGTAGCGCGCCAGGATGAAAGCTTCCTTGGCGGCGGTGATGGCCTGGAATTGCTCGAAGCGCTCATCGCTCAACGGCATTTGCTGCACTTCGGCGCTGATGGCATTGATCAGCGACTGCGCCGTTTGCGCGTTGGCGGTCATGACTTCGCGGGCACTGTTGCCGGCCCGGTAGGCGCTGCGCATCTTCTCCAGGGAAATCCGATAGGCGGCGATGAGCGAGGCTTGCTCGTTGAGCAGCTTGAGGTTTTCCGGGCTCTTGAATTTATCCAGCACCGCTTTCTGTTGCGCGGCAAACGCGTCGAGGTTGACCTGCACATTCTGTGCAGTGGTTTCGTCGCCGTTGGCCAGCATGTATTGCAGGCGCGCCACGCGCAGCTTGGTCAGGCCGGCATTGAGCTGGGTGATGTCACTCATCCAGTTGCTGCGGTCGATCAGGCTGCCCAGGCTCGTCCAGCCGGTCAGGGCGAGGACGCCGGTCAGTACCAGGACCAGGCCGAAGCCCAGGCCCAGTTTCATGTTCATGCTGATGTTACCGAACCAGCTATTCATCAAATTCCTCCAGGAACGTTGCACTTGGGTCGTCGGTTGGCTGGAAGATTGTTGTTTTTCGTAGCCAAAAAAGTGTGTAGCAGGCCTGTATCGGCAGGAAATCCGAGAGCTGAAAGGATTTTGTCCGACGGATTCTGTAACAAGATTTTTGCCCGAGCCTTGAGCTTTTTTTCACATGGGTTTCACCGCAAGCCAACGCCCGCCTCTCTACCTTCGCGGCATCGAATGAATGCGCTGCATGCCGGTGAGGCGGCCTGATGGGGAAGCTGGCCGGGCGGCCATGCTTCGGGCGGTTTCACGATGCTCGCCCTGTACTTCGTCGCGCGGCGCTATCGCTGGCGCTATCGCTGGCGCTATTCGAAAGCGCTGATGTACGGCTCGCTGCTGCTCGGTTTCGTCTACGGCACGTGGCACTACATGTCCCACACCTTCTGGGCCGGGATCTTCGTCTGGCTGGCGTGTTTGCTGACGGCGCTGGCGTTTTACGGGCGAGCGCGGTTGGCGTGGCCGGTGCGGGATGGGAGATTTTCCCGGGCGAAAAAAAGCCCGCGGGAGAGCGGGCAAACCGTAGTTTCTTGAATGAGCGAGGGCACTGTAGCGGTTGGTGAGAGGCAATGGGGTGAAGAAAAATTTACCCTGTGGAGCGCACCGATAAGCCAGTGCGCGTGTACGCGTGCCTTGGCCTCAGAAATCGTACTTGAAACTGGTCATGAGGTTGCGCGGTGCTCCGTAGTTGCCGGCCAGCGCCGGTGAGCTGTAGTACTCGCGATCGAATACGTTGTTCAGGTTCACCGATGCGCTCAGGTTTTGGCTGATGTCGTAGCGGGCCATAAGGTTGGCAATGGCGTAGCTGCTCTGGGTGAAGGTGTGCAGATCACCACCGGTTTTGCTCTGCCAGTTGACGCCGCCGCCCAGGGTTACCTTGTCCAGCGGGCCGTGCAGGCGGTAGCTGGTGAAGGTCTTGAGGCTGTGGCGCGGCAGGATGGTGTTGATGCGTTGGTCGTCGGCGTCGGTGGTGACGGAGTAGGCATAACCGGCGGACGCCTGCCAGCCTTCGGCCAGTTCACCGTTGAGTTCCAGTTCGATGCCCTTGGACGTGGTGTCCTGCTCGGCGCTGTACACGTTGTCATGGAGCCAGATCGCCAGGTTGTCCTGCTCCAGTTTGAACAGGGCGAGGCTGGAGTTCAGCTTGCCGTCCAGGTGCGTGCCCTTGAGGCCGATCTCGTAGCCTTTGCCTTCCATGGGGTCCAGGGGCTTGTTGTTTTCGTCGGTGACCCACGATGCTTGCGGGTTGAAGATATTGGTGTAGCTGGCGTACACCGACCAGGTGTCATCGAGGTCATAGACCACCCCGGCGTACGGAATGAACACGCCGTTCTCTTCGCGGTTGACCTCGGTCTCCGGGCCGTTGTACGGGCGATCCGAGGTGTCGCGTTTCCAGTCGATGAGACGGCTGCCGAGGATCAGGCTCAGGTCGTCGGTCACGCTGAAGCGCGAGGTCAGGTACGCCGCGTATTGGGTTTCGTCGATCGACGATTTGCCGCTCTCGGTGAAGTCGGGCTTGGCGGAGTTGCCGTCCCAGGTGAACAGGTTGTCGATGGCGCCGGCGGGTGAGCCGGCATAGTCGTATTGCCAACCTCCCCAGCCCGGTACGCTCTCCTTGTACTTGGACAGGGTCATGCCGCCGATCAGTTCGTGTTCACGACCGAACAGGCTGAACGGGCCGGTGACATACAGGTCGAGGTTGTCCTGACGCGGTGTGCCGGAGAATCGCACCGGCAATTGCGAGGTGCCACTGCCGTCCTTGTCGAGGTCGCCCATCACGTAGTTGAAGACTTCGTCGAACTTGTTTTCGGCGTGGGTGAATTCGACCTTGCCGCTCCAGCCGTTGGCGAATTGCTGTTCGATGGAGGTGAAGAAACTGCTTTGCTCGTGATCGTTGTAGGACCAGTCCGGCGCGCCGTTGAGCGAGCGTTTCAGATTGGTGCGCTCGCCGGTGCTGAAGCGCGTCGGCAGGCCCGTGCGCAGTGGCGAGTCGACGTCGGTGCGCTGGTAGCTGAAGCCCATCGTCAGCAGCGTGTCTTCGCTCAGGTCGAATTCGGTGATGCCGTACATCAGCTGCGATTGCTGGTTGAAACGATCGACCCAGGCGTTCTGGGTCTTGTAGTCGGCGACCAGGCGGCCGCGCACGTTGCCGCTCTCGGTCAGGGGGCCGGATACATCGAAACCGCTGCCGTAGCGATCCCAGTTGCCGGCTTCGCCGGTGATACTGGCGCGAGCCTCGGCTGTCGGGCGCTTGCGGATCAGGTTGATGGTCGCCGAGGGGTTACCCATGCCGCTGATGAGGCCGGTGGCCCCGCGAACGATCTCGATGCGGTCATACATCGCCATGCTTTGCGAATAGTTGTCCAGGCGCGGGTTGGTCGGAACGCCGTCGATCTCGTAGTTCTGGATGGTGAAGCCGCGGGAGTAGTAGCTGTCGGTCTCGGCACCGAGGCCGTCACGGACCACCGTGATGCCTGGCGTGGCTTCCAGGGCATCGGTCAGGGTGGTGAGGCGCTGATCGTCCAGGCGCTGGCGCGTCATGACGGTCAGCGACTGTGGCGTTTCCCGAGGCGTCAGGTTCAGGCGCGTCGAACTGCTGGACGAGTAAGTGGTGTACAGCCCGCTGCCTTCGGTGGTCGAGCCCGGCGCTTTGCCGGAGATGGAGACCGTACCCAATTGCAACGCATCGCCCGCTGCCGCGTTCAGCGAGTAATTGCCGTTGGCGCCTCGACGGGCCTCCAGGCCGGTGCCGGCGAGCAACATCGCCAGGCCCTGATCAATGTCGTAGCGACCCTTGAGCCCCGAGGTGGTTTGCCCTTCGGTCAGCGGCGTGGCGTACGACAGCAGAATGTGCGCCGACTGGCCGAAACGGGTCAGTGCCGGGGCCAGCGGTCCCGGGGGAATGTCGAAAGACACCTGTGTCTGGTCGGCGGCCTGGGCCCAGTCGGGCGCGATCAGCAGCGAGGCGCTGGCCGTCATGCACGCGATGCCTTGCACCACGGCGACCGCCAGTTTGTGTTTGAAAGATACCTGCCAGCCCCGGCCCATGCGTGCGGTGAAATCCACGAGTTGCTCCCCATTGAATTGATTGTCTGGGGGTTGAGTCTCGCGAGCATCGGAAACGGACCACCCTGGCGAAAAAAAATTACGACGCTAGGCCAGGCGTGGTTTCAGCGTGACCCAGTAGCGGGTGAATTGGCGGACATCGAGCTGCAGCGTATCGGCGACGGCGAACAGGATTCGCTCGGTATTGGCCAGGGGAAAGGTTCCGGAAACGCGAAGGTCTGCCAGCGCCGGATCGCAGCTCAGGTGTCCGCGACGATAACGGCTCAGTTCGTTGAGGAAATCCTGCAGGGGCTGACCTTGAGCCACCAGCATGCCTTGTGCCCAGGCGGGTGGCGTGAGGGCGATGGCTTGCCGGGCCGTTATGCCTCGGGCATCGAACAGAACCTGTTCGCCCGCTTTCAATACCAGCAGGGCTTGGCGCTGCGCCGATGGGCTCATCGTCAGCGTGCCTTCGTAGACACTGACCTGAGTGATGCCTGCGCGTTGCCTGACGCTGAAACGCGCCAGGGCGACGTCGAGCCGGCCTTCGCCGGTGTGTATCGACAAGGGGACCCCGTCGACGCGCTTGTCACGGGTGACCAGTATTTCGCCGCGCAACAGTTCGATGCGCCGAGCCTGTCGCTCGAACATCACCTTGATCGCGCTATCGGTGTTGAGTTGGACCTGGGTTTCGTCGGCGAGCGCCAGGCGCCGTTGTTCGCCGATCCGGGTGTGGTAATCGGCGCTCAGGTCTTGCAGCAGCGCCGTGTCTTTCATGCTCCAGGCGGTGGCGCCCGCCGCGAGCAGGATCCCCAGCTGCTTGATCGCCGTGCGTCGCGACATCACCGGTCTGAGCGTGGCATTGGCCAGGTGGCGTTGCTGCGGCGAGCGCATTGCGCTCATGCGCAGGAAAAACGCTTCGGCGCGCTGCCATGCATGCTCATGGGCCGGGTGGGCCTGGCGCCACTGCATCCAGCTGGCGAGGGTTTCTTCGCTGGCCTCGCGCTCCTGGAGTTCGAGGTGCCAGTGCATGGCCTGCTCGGCGATATCAGGGGAAATGCTCGGCTTCACAGGGTATCCAGGCTGTCATCGAGCATGATGCAAAGGGCCCCGGCCTTGGCGATGTAGCGCTTGACTGTGGTGATGGAGCAGTCCAGCCGTTGAGCGATCTGCGCGTGGCTGAACCCGTCGAGCTGCGACCAGAGAAACGCGTCGCGCACAGGCCGGTCCAGGCCTTCGAGCGCGGCGTCGAGGGCCATCAGGGTTTCCAGCAGGATGGCCTGGGTCTCCAGGTCTGGCGCTGTCGGCTCAGGCATCGCCGCCAGTGCCTCAAGGTAGGCGCGTTCGAGTTTCTGCCGACGGTAATGATTGGACAGAACGCTTTGCGCCACCTTCGCCAGAAACGAGCGTGGTGCGTGCAACTCCGGCACCTGCTCCTTGGTCAGCAACCGCATGAACGTGTCTTGGGCCAGGTCCGCCGCGCTCTGCGAGCAGTTCAGCCGGCGCCGAAGCCAGCGCTGGAGCCAGCTGTGCTCTTGGCGGTACAGCACGGCCACGTCGCACAGGCGAGTGTCGGAAGATGGATGCATGGAGAGCGCCGAATGAGTAGGGGTCACAAATGATAATGTTTATCATAAAGATTGGCTGGGTGATGCTGCAACCAGTAAGTGTTCGCTAGGCAGGAATGGGTCGTCAATTTAATGGCGATGACTTAGTGGTCACGTGACAAAAAAGCAATAAAGACAAACTATTGACAGTCTGACGTCGATCTCACATCATCTGCGCCGCTTAAGTGGCATACCGCCATAAAATCGTCACTGGCACAGGATTATTTTGAACCTTCGAAGCCAGGATGATGTCGCACTGATTGCGCTGTTGGGCCAAGTGCCATCAGCCAGGGGCCCGGGTCCCAGCAAACACCGTTTTGCGGACGTTACATTCGCAATGTCCGTTTGAATCTTCAGGAAGAAACTTCATGCTTGATGGACGAGTACTGGTTACCGGCGGCGCAGGGTTCATTGGCTCGCACCTGGTAGAGGCATTGCTGGGCAAGGGCTACAAGGTTCGCGTGCTGGATAATCTGTCGACCGGGAAGGTCGGTAATCTGCCGGTTGGCAATGCCAACCTGAACCTCGTCGTCGGCGATGTCGCTGACAGTGTCGCAGTCGAGCAGGCCATGCGTGACTGTACGGCGGTTGTGCACCTGGCAGCCGTGGCATCGGTCCAGGCGTCGGTGGACGATCCGGCGGGCACCCATCAAAGCAATTTCGTTGGCACCCTCAACGTGTGCGAACACATGGCCAAGGCCGGAATCAGGCGCGTGGTGTTCGCTTCCAGCGCGGCGATCTACGGCAACAATGGCGAAGGCACGGCCATTGACGAAGACACCCCAAAATCACCCTTGACCCCGTATGCCAGCGACAAGCTGGCCAGCGAGTATTACCTGGATTTCTATCGCCGCGAGCATGGCCTGGAGCCGGTGATCCTGCGCTTCTTCAATATCTTCGGGCCGCGTCAGGATCCGTCTTCGCCGTACTCCGGGGTGATCAGCATCTTTACCGAGCGGGCCATGGCCGGTAAACCCGTGGCCATTTTCGGCGACGGCGAACAAACCCGTGACTTCGTTTACGTTCAGGACCTCGTAAGTATTCTCGTACAGGCCGTGGAAGCCAGCGAACCGCGCCCCGGGGCGGTGAATGTCGGGCTCAGTCGCTCCACCAGCCTCAACGACCTGATCGCCGAACTGGGGAACGCCACCGGCACGGCGTTGACGGTGAGCTACCAGGCTGCGCGACAAGGCGACATACGCCACTCGCGCGCTGACAACACTCGTCTGCTCGAGCGTTTCACGCTCCCGGCACCGACTTCCATAGGCGATGGTTTAGCGCAACTGCTGCGCAGTTTGTAAACCTGTCCGCCCAGATGTCAGACGTCAGAGCAGCATCAGTTCAGTCATTTCAAGAGTGAATTATGGAAATCGTTTCTCGCAGGACGCGCGTCCGCGCGGTTGCCAAGCGGCTGTTTGCGGCCCTGGCCCTTTTCGCCAGCGGACCCTCCGTCCCGGCTTCAGCCTTGCCGCAACCGGCCAGCGTGGCGTTCTGGTACGCCGATCAACCGCCGTTGTCCGAGCTGGCGCAGTTCGAATGGTCGGTGGTGGAGCCGGGGCACATGACGCCCGGCGACGTCAAAACCCTGCGCGAGCTGGGCAGTCATCCATTCGCCTACGTGTCCGTCGGCGAGTTCGACGGCAACAAGGCTGAAATCGACAAGGCGGGCCTGCGCCAGGCGATCAGCCCGGTGCGTAATGATTCCTGGAACAGCCAGGTCATGGACCTGACGGCGCCGGCCTGGCGCGAACACTTGCTCGGTCGCGCCAAGGCGTTGCAGGCGCAAGGTTATGACGGGCTGTTTCTCGACACCCTCGACAGTTTCCAACTGTTGCCGGAAGGCGCCCGTGAAGCGCAGCGCGTGGCCCTGGCCAGCCTGCTGCGCGAAATGCACAAGCGCCAGCCGACCCTGAAGCTGTTCTTCAACCGCGGTTTTGAAGTGTTGCCTGAGCTCGACGGTGTCGCCGCGGCGGTGGCGTTCGAGTCCCTGTATGCCGGTTGGGATGCTGCAGCCAAGCGCTATCGCCCGGTGCCGGAAGCCGACCGGCAGTGGTTGCTCGGCGAGCTGCAGCCACTGCGTGCCAAAGGCATCCCGCTGGTGGCCATCGACTACCTGCCACCGGAGCGTCGCGACGAGGCGCGCAAGCTGGCCAAGCGCTTGCGCGATGAAGGTTTCATTCCCTTCATCAGCACGCCGGAGCTGGACTCGATCGGCCTCAGCAACATCGAGGTGCAGCCGCGCCGCATCGCCTTCGTTTACGACGAGCGCGAAGGGGCGCTGGAGGATAACGGCGGGCACACGGTGCTCGGCGGTCTGCTCGAATACCTGGGCTATCGCGTCGACTACATTCCCGCGAGCAGCGCCATGCCGGGTTACCGGTTCAGTGGCTTGTACGCCGGCGTCGTCACCTGGATGACCAGTGGTCCGCCGCAGGACGCGCCGGCGTTCAACCGCTGGATCACCGCGCGTCTGGACGAGCAGGTGCCCGTGGTGTTCTTCAGCGGCCTGCCGGTCGAAGACAAGTTGCTGCTCAAACGCATGGGGCTCAAGCGCGAAGCGCCGCCGGGCGTGCAGCCACTGACCATCACCCACCAGGACAAGGCCCTGATTGGCGCCTTCGAAGCGCCGGTGCAGCCACGTTCCCGTGACCTGACGGCGGTATCGGTACTGCCCAACGGTCCCAAGCCGGTGTTGTCGCTGACCAACGCCAGTGGCGAAGTGTTCACGCCGGTCGTGACCGCCAAGTGGGGCGGCCTGGCGCTGGCACCCTACCTGCTGGAGGCGAACAACGAGCGCAGCCGCTGGATCATCGATCCGTTCGCGTTCCTGCAAACCAGCCTGCAACTGCCCGAGCAACCGCGCCCGGACACCACCACCGAAAACGGTCGGCGGGTCGCTACGGTGCACATCGATGGCGACGGTTTCCCTTCCCGCGCCGAAGTGCGTGGCACGCCTTACGCCGGTCGCCATACGCTGGACGACTACATTAAGCCAAACCCGTTCCTGACGTCGGTGTCGATCGTCGAGGGAGAGATTTCGCCGCGTGGCATGTTCCCGTTTCTGGCCCGTGAGCTGGAGCCGATTGCCCGCGAAATTTTCGCCAACCCGAAAGTCGAAGTGGCCACGCACACCTTCAGCCACCCGTTTTTCATGCAGCCTGACAAAGCGCTCAAACGGGAGAATTTTCATCCGGAATACGGCATGAACATGGCCATTCCGGGCTACGGCAAGATCGATTTCCGCCGGGAGATTTTCGGCTCGCGCGACTACATCAATCAGAACCTCACCACCCCGGAAAAACCGGTGAAGATGGTGTTCTGGCCGGGTGATGCATTGCCCTCCGCCTCGACCCTGAAGCTGGCGTATGACGCCGGGCTCAAGAACGTCAACGGCGCAGAAACCATGATGACCAAGGCCAACCCGTCTGTGACGGGCCTGAACCCCTTGCTGCGCCCGACCGAAGGCGGCCTGCAGTATTACGCGCCGGTCATCAACGAGAACCTGTTCACCAACTTGTGGAAGGGCCCGTACTACGGCTTCCGTGAAGTGATCGATACCTTCGAATTGACCGACAGCCCGCGCCGCCTGCGCGGTCTGCACCTGTATTACCACTTTTACTCCAGCACCAAGCAAGCCTCGATCAAGGCGATGCATGAGATCTACGGGTTCATGCGCGAACAGCATCCGCTGTCGCTGTGGATGAGTGATTACATCGACCGTCTGCATGGCCTGTACCAGGCCAGCCTGGCGCGGACCTCCGACGGTGCCTGGCAGATTCGCGGGATGGACGCCTTGCGTACCGTGCGCCTGGATCCAGGGATGGGGTGGCCGGACCTGCTGCGCTCGCAAGGTATAGCCGGCGTGCGCGACCTGCCGCAGGGGCGCTACGTGCACCTGAGCAGTGATCGGGCGCTGCTGGTGCTGCGTCCCGACCGGGATGATCGCCCGGCGCTGGAGGAAGCCAATCTGCCGTTGGTGGAGTGGCGGTACCTGGATGACCGGCGCGTGAGCTTCGGGTTCTCCGGCCAGTTCGATCTGACCTTCTCCGTGCGTTCCGCCAATCCGTGCCGGGTCGAGGTGGATGGGCAGCGTTTTGCAGGCAAGGCGGCGGCCGGCCTGTGGACTTTCCAATTACCCATGAAGCAGGTGAGTCATGCTCAACTCGTCTGCAACTAATGCCCCTTCCGGCAAAAAGCCGGATGACAACAAGCGCCTGCTCAACCCTTGGGCACTGGCCGTGGTGGCAGTGGCCGTGGGTGGTCTGTTGTGGGCGACCTTCCAGCGCGAGGAAACTTTCCAGCCTGATGGTCGTGAGCCGGATGCCGTCTCGGCCAACTACGCCGAGCTGTTGCTGGCGGCGCACCCGAACGATGACCACCTGCGCCTGCAACTGATCGATCTGCTGATTCGTCTCGGTGAGCTGGACAAGGCGCGTCAACATCTGGAAGCGTGGCCGACGCCGCAGCCCGAGACCCAGGCCTATTATCGGGTGGAACTCGACGCGCGGGCTGCCGCTGTCAGCAACGACCTGATTGCACAGCGCGCCCTGGTGGAGCGGCTGGGCAGTTTCGATCACCGCAAGCTGCCCGTGCCCTTGCTGCAGAACCTGGCCAAGCTGGCGCTGGAGTTGCAGGCACCGGTGTTCGCCGCGACGGTCTTCGAGGAGATCGCCGAACGTGATCCAAAGCTGCGCGAACAATCGCTGAAGTCTGCCGCGCAGTGGCACATGGCGGGCGAAGAGCCGAGCCGTGCAGCCGATATCTACCTGGAACTGCTGCGCAACAGTCAGCCCGCTGAGCGCCGTGAATACGCGCAACTGGCGTTCGACAGTCTGCTGTCTGCCGGTCGCGACGATCAGGCCGCACAGGTGCTGTCCGACGCGTTGCCGCTGCTCGACAACCCGAAAACCGATGCGCCCTGGCTGCAAAAGGGTGTGGACGTGGCGGTGGCCACCAAGCGTTTCGAACTGGCGCAACGCTTGCTCGACCAGTGGCGGGTTTTGCAGCCGGACAACCCGCTGATCGCGCCGAAGGAATTCCACGTGCGCCTGGCCATCGGTGACCTGACGGGAGCCTGGGAAACCGGTCAGCTGCTGGCTGACGAGTCCATGAACGACCCGGCCTTGCTCGAGCAGATGGCGCACCTGGGTGAATGGCGTGGCGAGCCTGCGGCGGCCCTCGACTACTGGATTCGTCTGTTGGAGATCCAGGAAAAGCCCGAGACCCGCGAGCACGCCTGGCGTCTGGCGAGCCAGCAGTTCGACTTCGATCGCTCGATTCCGTTGCTGGCCGAGATCATGCAACAGCGTGCGCTCACCGACGTTGAACTCGATGCGCTGATCTACGGCCACGAATCGCGCGGCACGCCCGAACAAGCCGAGAGCTGGTTGCACGCGTACCTGCGCAAATATCCGTCCCACCGCCTGGCGTGGACGCGCTTGCTGCAGAACCTGGAAAACACCGGGCAGTTCGCGGTCAAGGCCGACGTGTTCGAGGCCTACTCCAAACGCTTCAAGCTGACCTCGGCCGAGCAGGTGGACTGGGCGAACACCTACCTCAAGATGTTCGATAACCAGGCCGCGTGGAGTGTGGTGCAGGCCGCTGACGATTCCATCAAGGATCCCGAGTACTGGCACACCCGCGCTTCCCTGGCCTGGGAGCTGGAGCGTGATGACGACTTGCGTGTATCGCTGGAGAAACTGCTTACCCTCAACGGCAAACTGACCAGCGGCGACGAGAGTCAGTTGATTACCCTGTACCGCGTCGAAAACCCGCAGCGCGCCCTGGCGCTGATGATTGCCAGCTGGGAGCGTGGCCGCGACCCGCAGCGTCTGGTCGAAGCCTTGCAGCAGGCCCAGGAGCTTGGCGAATGGCCGAAAGTCATTGCGCTGCTGGACGATGCGAAGCAATTCCCCGACGCCTATGAACAATCCCAGGTATTGGCCGTGCGCGCCGCCTTGGCTGCCCAGCAGGGTCAGCCGGACGAGGCCGAGCGCCTGTACCTGTTGGGCCTGTCGAAATTCCCGGACGACAACGTGTTCCGCGAGCGCCTGATGTGGTTGTACGTCGACCAGCTCGACTCGGCCAAGCTCAAGCCGTTGCTCAGCCAGTGGCGAGCGCGTGCCCGCGAGGATCGTCTGCTGTGGCTGCCGTTTGCCAGTGCCAGTCAATTGCTGGGTCGCGACAGCGAAGCCTTGGCCTGGTACCGGATGTACCTCAAGGGCAGCCCGAATGACTGGCTGGTGCGTTCGGCCTATGCCGACGCATTGGACAGCGCCGGTTACCAGGATGCCGCTCAGCGCTTGCGCTTGCAGCTGTTGCGCAGCCCGGAGGTGGAGAACATTCAGCCATCTTCCCAGCGTTACGCGGTCTGGTTGCGCCTGATGGCCAGCAGCTTTTCGCCGCGCAAGGCGCAGCAGGAAGTGTTGCGCTGGAAGGACGGTTCGCCCGCCATGCTGCAATTGTGGTTCGAACGTTTGCTGGCGCGCCTCGACGCCACGAACCAGGAAGCGCAGAAGGACCAGTGGCTGGAATGGGCGCGCAGCCAGGGTCTGAAAGTCGATCGCTACGAGCAGATTCAGCAGGCGTTGCGCAGCCGCAACACGGCCCAGGTCGAAGCCCTGCTGGCCCGCAGCGACCTGAACCCGGCGCAACGTGCTCAGGCCCTCACGCGTCTGGGACGTCTGGGTGAAGCCCTCGACACCAGCCTGTCGAACCTGGGGGACGATCAGCCGATGGCCGTGCGCGAACAACTGCGCCGTCAGGCGGTGGAAATCCACGAAACGACGCCTCAGGGGGCACTGCTCTCCTGGCAGAAACAGGACTTCGGCGGCCTGGATTTCAACGCGCCGACCCTGCAGATCGCCCATCACCTGGGCGACAACTGGTACGCCAACCTGGAACTGGAGCAGGGCAAGTATCGGGGGGACGAGATCGAATCCTCGCGGATCGGGCAAGAGCGCAACGCCGCCCTGACGCTGCAACGTGCGGTCGAGGACGGCAGCTACAAACTGTTCGCCGACACTAGCCAGCGCAGCGACGACGACCGCAATGGCCTGGGGCTCTCCCGGACCTGGCGCCTGAGCACCAGCGATGAACTCGAACTGGGTGTCGACTGGCATCGCAAGAGCGAGGACAGCGGCCTGATGCGTGCGTTCGGTCTGCACGACAGCGTCTGGGTGGGTGGCCGTCATGGCCTCACCGCTCGCGACCAACTGAGCTGGGAAGTGGCGCAGAAGTCATTCGCCACCCGCTCGGGCGACGACTTGGGCAGTGGTCAGGCGTTGCGAATGGAGTTCCTGCACACGCTGGAATTCGCCGGGCCGAACTGGACCGTGCGCAGCGGGATCGACTATCAGCACAATCGGGTCAAGGATCGGACGCTGGACGATCTGTCCATCGACAACGGTGGCGCGGTGAAAAATGTCGATGACCCGGATGAACCGACCATTGTGGAAGCCGGCGACCTGCTGCAAAGCCGTTACGGCCAGCTCTACGTTGGCAGCTCCTGGCGTCGCGGCCTACCGGGCGCTCTGGTGCGCACCAAGCCGCAATACACCTGGCTGGTGGACGTCACGGCTGGCTGGCAATGGCTGGATCAAACGTTCAACTACGGCCTCAACACCGGCATCGGTTTTGAAGTGCTGGGTGATGACGAACTGGCCCTGACCTTCGGTTACCAGTCCGCGCCACAAGGCGGGGATGGCAAATCGGGCGGAACACTGGGTGTGAGCTACGGCGTGCGGTTTGGACGCTGATCATGGAATGTCTACGGAGAAACACTATGCAAGCAATTCGTAATCTGGGCCTGGCCCTTGCGTCCCTGGTCATCGCCGGTTGCGCCAGCTTCACCGATGAAACCAGCCCGAACCTGCCGCGCGACGCGCAGTGGGGCATCGTGCCGATGGTCAACTATTCACAGACGCCGCAGGCCGGTGAGCGCAGCGAGCAGATCCTGCTCAGCGTGCTCAGCAGCCGTGGCCTGCAACCACGGGTTTATCCGGTGAGCACCCAGGGCGAACAAGCGCTGATGGATGACAGCGAGCGCCTGGCCGGCGCGCTGGATTGGGCACGCGAGCAGAAGCTCGACTACGTGATCGCCGGCAGCGTCGAGGAGTGGCAGTACAAGAACGGCCTGGACGGCGAGCCTGCGGTCGGCATCAGCCTGCGCGTGCTCGAGGCCAGCAGCGGCCGCGTGCTCTGGAGCAAGAGCGGCGCCCGTGCCGGCTGGTCCCGTGAAAGCCTCGCGGGCACCGCTCAGACGGTGCTCGACAAACTTGTTGGCGCCCTTCGGTTCGAGTGATCGCAATGAATTCTCCCCACATGGATTACAGCCTGGCGCCGCAAGCCAGTGGCCCGGTGTCATGGCTGGAAACGCTGCTGGTGACCGGCCTGGCCATCGGCCTGGGCTTGTGGCTGACCCCGGCAGACCCGCTGCAGATACATGGCGGCTTCCCCTGGCCGATTATCGCGCCGCTGTTGCTGGGTGTGCGCTACGGCTTCGTGCGCGGGCTGTTCAGTGCCGGCCTGCTGGTGCTGGCGATGTTCGTCCTGCGCCACCTCGGGCTTGAAGGCTACGAACAGATCGACTCGTCGTTCATTGTCGGTGTGCTGGTCAGCGGGATGCTGGTGGGGGAGGTTCGTGATCTGTGGATGCGCCGCCTGGAGCGGCTGCAGATGGCCAACGAATACCGTCAGTACCGCCTCGACGATTTCACCCGGGCGCACCAGATCCTGCGCGTCTCCCACGACCTGCTGGAGCAACGCGTCGCGGGCAGCGACCAGAGCCTGCGCAGCTCCTTGCTGGGCCTGCGGGAAAAACTGCGGGTGATGCCGGACGTCGGCGATGCGCTGACCGCCCTGGCCGAACCGGTGGTGTCGATGCTGGCGCAATACGGCGCCCTGCGCGTGGCGGGTCTGTACCGAGTCGACGAACGCGGGGAAAAGGTCTTGCCACAGGCGCTGGCCACCATCGGTGTGATGGGGCCGTTGAGCACCGAGGACGGCCTGGTCAAGCTGTGCCTGGAACGCGGCGAGCTGGTGAGCGTGCGCCAGGAACTGATGGATACCGGTGCGTCCACCGAGTTCTCGTCCTTGCAGGCGTGCATTCCGCTGATCGATGCCGAAGGCCATTTGCTGGCGATCCTGGCGGTCCGGCAGATGCCGTTCTTTGCGTTCAAGGATCGCACCCTGAGCCTGCTGGCGCTGCTCGCCGGGCACATCGCCGACCTGTTGCGCCGCGATCCGCAGGTGCTGCAACTGGCCGACGCCCGTGCCCAGCAGTTCACCTCGCAGCTCAAGCGTTCGCTGGCCGATGCCGACCTGCACCAACTGCCGGCCGGTCTGTTTGCCTTCGAAATGACCCGTCCCAACGAGGAGCTGACGCGCCTGATGGAGCGCAGCCAGCGCGGCCTCGATCTGCACTTGCCGGTGATCAACAACCGCGATCACAAGTTGTTGCTGGTGCTGCTGCCGTTGACCAGCCCGCAAGGCACAGAAGGGTACCTGTCGCGTATCAGCCTGTTGCTGCATGAGCACTTCGGTATCGAGAGTGACATGGACAGCCTGGGCGTACGGGTGATGCCCTTCAATCTGGAGCCTGGCGTCGACCGCCAGGAACTGCGTAATTTCCTGTTCAACGAGTGTGGCCTGAATGATCAGCAAGTGGCTGTTTAGCGGAGCCCTGTTGTTAGAGGGAGGCAGTTGGGCCAGCTTGTGGATACCGGCGCCCGAATTGCAGCAATTGCTGGTGTTCAGCGTCAGCCATGCCCTGGCGTGCGCGCTGCTGTGCGGGGCGGTCTGGCTGTTGTTGCCGGCGCGCTACCGTGCGCCGTTGCCGTGGAGCCCGCTGTTCATTTTCAGCCTGGCGTTCTTCGTGCCGGTGATCGGCATGCTCGGGGTGGTGCTGTCGATCTTCCCGGCGCTGTACCTGCCGCGCAAACGTGACAAGCAGGCCTGGCAGGCAGTGGGCATCCCGGACCTGCCGTATCGCGCGCAACAACAGGTGCATTCGCCGATCTTCGCCGACGGTGGTTTGCAGGATGTGTTGCGCCATGCCCCCGATCCGGATCAGCGCCTGGCCGCCCTGGTGGCCACGCGACGCATGCCGGGCAAGGAAGCGGTGCCGATCCTCAAACTGGCACTGGGCGACCCGAGCGACGACGTGCGCCTGCTGGCGTACTCGATGCTCGACAAGCAGGAAAGCGACATCAACCTGCACATCCAGATCGCCCTCGGGCAACTGGTCGGTGCCAGCCCCGCCGCTGCCGGTGCGTTGCATGCCACCCTGGCGCGCTGGTATTGGGAGTTGGCCTATCTCGGCCTGGCCCAGGGCAGTGTGCTCGACCACGTGCTCGAGCAGGCCGCCGACCATGCCGATCAGGGCCTGCAAGCGGGCGAGGGCGGCGAACTGTTCCTGCTCGCCGGGCGCATTGCCCTGGTGCGCGGCGACATCGAGCGCGCCGAAGTGCTCCTGCACCAGGCCCAGGACGACGGCATGGACCCGGCCCAGGTGCTGCCGTTTCACGCCGAACTGGCGTTCGAGGCCGGGCGCTACTCGGAAATCCCCGGGCTGCTCGCGCAACTTCCCGAGAAAACCCGTCAGCGGCCTCCGTTCGCTGAGCTGGTGAGGAGCTGGACATGAATCATCAGCAAGAGGCGCCGTTGGCCGACATCTGCCTGCTGCTCGAAGGCACCTGGCCTTACGTGCGAGGTGGCGTGTCGAGCTGGATCCACCAGATGATCCTCGGCCTGCCGGAGCTGACCTTCTCGGTGATGTTCATTGGCGGTCAACGTTCGGCCTACCCGGCGCGGCGCTACGAAGTGCCGTCCAATGTGCTGCACATCGAAGAAGTGTTTCTCGAGGATGCGACTCATCCGGTCAACACCCGTGGTACGCCACGCGAAGCCTATCAACAGCAGTTCATGGACCTGTATCGCTTCCTGCATCACCCGGATGCGCCGGAGCCCGAACTGGGCGAACGCCTGCTCGATTGCATCGCCCAAGGGCAGATGACCCTCGACGACGTGTTGCGCAGCCGCGCCAGTTGGGAGGCATTGAGCGAGGGCTATCGCCTGCATTGCGCCGACCCGTCCTTCGTCAATTATTTCTGGACCCTGCGCTCGATGCAGTCGCCGTTGCTGATGCTCGCCGAAGCATCGCGCAAGATGCCGCGCGCGCGGATGCTGCATTCGGTGTCCACCGGATACGCCGGGTTGCTGGGGTGCATCCTCAAGCAACGCTGGAAGTGCCATTACCTGCTCAGCGAGCACGGCATCTACACCAAGGAACGCAAGATCGACCTGGCCCAGGCCAGCTGGATCGCCGAGAGTTCCGGCCAGGCGCTCAACCGCAGCCTCGACGCCGGCTCTGGGTATATCCGGACCCTGTGGGTGCGTTTCTTCGAGCGCATCGGCCAGCTGACCTACAACAGCGCCGACAACATCATCGCGTTGTATGACGGCAACCGTCAGCGTCAGATCAAGGACGGTGCCGACCCGGCGCGCACGCAGGTGATTCCCAACGGCATCGACCTGCCGCAGTGGACGGCGGCCCTGGAATCCCGTGCACCGGGCATTGCCCCGGTGGTGGGGTTGATCGGGCGGGTGGTGCCGATCAAGGACGTGAAGACGTTCCTGCGGGCCATGCGCGGCGTGATCAGCGCCATGCCCGAGGCCGAAGGCTGGATCGTCGGCCCCGAGGAGGAAGACCCGGAGTACGTCAGCGAATGCCGCAGCCTGATGGCCAGCCTGGGGCTGGAGGGCAAGGTGCATTTCCTCGGCTTCCAGCGCATCCAGGAGATCCTGCCGCAACTCGGGTTGATGGTGCTGACCTCGATCAGCGAGGCGCAACCGCTGGTGATCCTCGAAGCCTGGGCTGCCGGCACGCCGGTGGTCAGCAGCGACGTGGGCTCGTGCCGCGAACTGATCGAAGGCGGCAGCGCCGAAGACCGCGACCTCGGGATGGCCGGCAAGGTGGTGGCGATTGCCGATCCACAGGCCACCTGCACCGCGATCCTCGAACTGCTGCGCAACCCGCAACGCTGGCACGACGCCCAGGCCAGTGGCCTGCTGCGGGTCAATCGTTACTACACCGAAGCCTTGATGCTGCAGCGCTACCGCGACCTGTATCAAGCAGCCATGGAGAACAGTTGAATGGCCGGCATTGGCTTCGAACTGCGCAAGATCCTCTCGCGCGATTCCTACACCGCGACCCTGCACGCCTACGTGTACGCCGGCCTGATCAGTTCCGGGCCCTGGGTGCTGTCGATCATCAGCGTGATGCTGGTGGGCATCATCAGCCTGGGCCTGGTGATCCCCAATACGCTGGTGGGACAGTTCCTGGTCACGGTGACGTACCTGATGGCCACCTCGCTGATTCTGACCGGTGGCCTGCAGTTGTACTTCACCCGCTTCGTGTCCGACCGGTTGTTCGAGCACAAGTACGAGCAGATCCTGCCCAACCTGCTGGGCATCCTGTTGCTGGTCACGCTCGCGGCCGGGGTGCTGGGGATCATCGTGCTGAGCCTGTTGTTCGACCAGCCGCTACTCTACCGCTTGCTGGTGCTGGCGAACTTCGTGGTGCTGTGCAACCTGTGGCTGGTGATCATCTTCCTGTCGGGGATGAAGGCCTATAACCGCATTCTGCTGGTGATGCTGGTGGGCTACACGCTGATGGTGGCCAGCGCCTATGTGCTGAGTTTCCTGAAGATACCGGGCCTGTTGCTGGCGCTGTTGATCGGCCACAGCACCCTGCTGTTCCTGTACCTCTATGACATCCTGCGCGAGTACCGGGCGGAGAAACTGATCGCCTTCGATTTCCTCGACCGCCGCCAGGCCTTCCTCAGCCTGCTGGCCACCGGGTTCTTCTACAACTTCGGCATCTGGGTCGACAAGTTCCTGTTCTGGTTCAACCCCGGCACATCGAACGAGGTCATCGGCCCGTTGCGTGCCTCCATCCTGTACGACCTGCCGATCTTCCTTGCCTACCTGGCGATCATCCCCGGGATGGCGGTGTTCCTGGTGCGCATCGAAACCGATTTCGCCGAATGGTACGACCGCTTGTTCCGGGCCATCCGCGAAGGCGAAACCCTGCAGCACATCGGCTCGCTGAAAACCGAAATGACCCTGTCGATCCGTCAGGGTCTGCTGGAAATCTGCAAGGTCCAGGGCCTGACCGTGGTGCTGTTGTTCCTCTTCGCCCCGCGCCTGCTCGACTGGCTGGGCATGTCCAGCTACTACCTGCCGCTGTTCTACATCGACCTGATCGGCGTGAGCATCCAGGTGGTGTTCATGGCGTTGCTCAACGTGTTCTTCTACTTGGACAAACGCACCGTGGTTCTGGAGTTGTGCGTATTGTTCGCGGTGTTGAACGGCGCGTTGACGCTGCTCAGCATGCACCTGGGCCCGAGCTTCTTCGGCTACGGCTTCACCCTGTCGTTGCTGGTGTGTGTATTGCTCGGTTTACACCGACTGTCCACGGCACTGGAAGACCTGGAGTACGACACCTTCATGCTCTCGACGCGGTAAAGTGTTGCCCCTGTGGGGGCGAGCAGGTTCGCTCCCACAATGCTTTTCGCCAGACAGCCGGCGGTCGGCCCCACTTGAAACACCAAGGTCCGCTGCTAGCCTTGATCTCTCGGAGCTGCCGGCTCATCGCGATGTGTTCCGGGCCATCCCTTGACTCGAGCACGGCTCGACCCCTCAAGCCGACCCTCGCCCAACCCCTCATCGACTCCTGGCAAACTCTCCGACGCATGTCCTCCACTCACGCTTTGGAGATAACGCATGAACGCACAGGAGATCCTGCTCACCCGCGTCACGCCCGCCTACTGGCGCGTCACCTTCCATAACCCGCCGTACAACATCTACGGCCCGCAAACCATGCCGCAGCTGAACGAAGTGATCACCGCGCTCGAGACCGATCCGCAGGTCAAGGTCGTGGTGTTCGACAGCGACGTTCCGGGTTTCTTCCTGACCCACTATGACTTCGTGCCGCCCCTGACGGACACCACGAGCATGCCCAACGGCCCCACCGGCCTGCCGCCGCTGCCCGACATGCTGGTGCGCCTGAGCAAGGCGCCGGTGGTGTCCATCGCCTCGATCCGCGGCCGTGCCACCGGCGTCGGCAGCGAGCTGGCGCTGGCCAGCGACATGCGCTTCGCCAGCCGCGAAAAAGCCATTCTGTCGCAATGGGAAATCGGCGCCGCGCTGGTCCCCGGTGGCGGCCCCATGGCCCGTCTGCCACGGCTGATGGGACGTGGCCGGGCACTGGAAGTGCTGCTCACCGGCAATGACATCGACGGCGAACTCGCCGAACGCTACGGCTACGTCAACCGCGCGTTCCCCGATGCCGAACTCGACGCTTTCGTCGACACCATCGCCCGGCGCATCGCGCGCTTCGACAAGCAGTCGATCAGCGAAATCAAACGCCTGGTCGATGCCTCGAGCCTGCCGCCGAATGAGGCCATCGCCGCCGAGTGGGACGGGTTCATCGGTTCGGTGAAACGCCCGGCGGCGCAGCAACGAATCAAGCAGTTGATGGAGCTTGGCCTGCAGGAAAAAGCCGACGTGGAAATACGCCTGGCGCATCACACCGGCACCCTCGGTGAATAAACAGCACTTTATCGATCAGGAGTCATCGTCATGAGCACTGGATTGGAAACCGTTCTGTACACCGCAAAAACCCAGGTCGTCGGTGGACGCACTGGCACCGGCAAGTCGAGCGATGGAGAGCTTGAGGTGACGTTGAGCTCACCGGGCTCGGGCAAGCCGGGCACCAACCCGGAACAACTATTCGCCGTCGGCTACTCCGCCTGCTTCCTGGGCGCGTTGCAAGTGGCGGCCGGGCAACAGAAAGTCAAACTGCCGCAGGACACCGAGGTGAATGCCGAGGTGGATTTGGGCAAGACCAAAAATGGCGAGTTTCAGTTGGCGGTTCGGTTGAATGTGAAGATTTCCGGGTTGGAGGACAAGGTGAAGAAGGAACTGGTCGACGCGGCGCACGAGATTTGCCCGTATTCGCGGATGACCCGGGGGCATGTTTCGGTGGACTTGCAGGTGGGGTGAAGGCTGGGCAGCCCCAAAGCTGCCTTTTTCGTTCCCTGATGAAATGACTATCCCGCCGCCCCTGTGATCGCCCACTCAGCTTTCACAGGGGCTCACCCGAAGCCGTCACCCTCGCTGCCGAATCCGGCAACTCGGCGCAAAGCCTCAGACCACCACCGGATAACAGGCATCACCCCACAGCGTTTCCGGGTTGTCCAGCATCAGCAGGATGATCACCGGCACCAGCTTGCCGAGGAGGTTGGAGCAGTCGCGCAACTGACCCCGGTTGACGCTGCTGTTCCAGGTTGCGCCCCCATGCATGACCTGGTTGCGCAGTGTGTAGATCCGGTTGAACAGAACGCCGAGTACGGCGGGGGTATTGCGGTTGGCCAATGCCTGCTGTGCGGTGCGCCGACCGCTGGCAAAACGTTCGGTCCACTGTTGTTCGCTGATCTTGCCGTTCTGGTGCTCCCAGAAGCTCTGGAACACGAAAGGGTTGTCGAGCAATGCGCGAATGCTGCCGGAAAACTCGGACCAGACCAGATTCTCGATCAGGTTGGCCGTATCGAGAGTGCACAGCTTGTCCAGGAACGCCTTGAACGTCGATTGCTCGGAGAGGCGGTATTGCTCATCGATGTCGGTGGCGTACGCGGAGTTGAAGGCAATCCACAGGAAAATGAAACGCCCATCGACATCCTCGGCCTGCTCGGCACGGCTGAGCCAACTCAGCGCCCGATGAACGCGCAACGTGAGATTGGGATGATGATGTTCACGCTCCAGGCGATGGCGAGTCTTGAGGGTCTGATGGTCCATGGTTCCGGTCCTTGATGTCATGGCGCACGCGAACGGCCAGCGGCGTGTCTGAAAAGTTTACATATTCGGCGTTGAATACCGCCGTGGATAGAGAAGCGTCTAGCCAGCAGGTTACAACCTGCACCCATTGTTTACCTGTACGGACAGACAACGTGGACGAGACTCGTGCTTTTGCTTAGGGTATGGCCATTCGATATTACCTGCAAGGCAGTCTTCATGAAGCGCGAACAGTTCCTGGCACAACCTGAAGTCGAGGCTTTCGTAGCATGGCTGGTGGCGAATTTACCCACGCTCACCTTCAAACTTCATTTCAAATCGAGCAAGTTCGTGCCGGGCGGATTGCAGGTGGAAGTCCGGGGTTTCGAGCAAGTGCTGGAGCATTACCGGTGGAAGGCCAGCTGGCAGGACTCCAACCAAAGCGCCGTGGACTCGCAAACCTGGGCCGAAACTCAACGCTCGCTCGGGCAACTGCGCGAATGGCTGACCAGTGCTGTCAATCGTCGGGATGAACAACAAACGCTGCAGGCGTGCCTGCAGATTCTTCGTTGGGGGGGCGTGCGAGGAGCCATACCGTTTTTGCATCGGCTGGCTGCCGAGGGGGAGCTGTCGAGCTACCTGAAAAAAATGGCGGTGCTGATGTCGCTCGATGGCGACAATGACCTGGATGATCTCGACGCCCTCAGTGTCGAGCGTTTCGATTCGGGCCTGACCAAGATTCATGCCTTGCTCGATGCCTCGGGTTCGCCCATCTACGACAGCCGCGTCGGTGCTGCCATCGGCATGCTGTACTCGCTGTTTCGCCAGCAATGGACGGGAAGCCGCAAACCCCTGCTGGCGTTCCCGTCCGGCGGCGCTCGCGGCAGCCAGATCCGCAACTCCCGGGCGTTCCTGAACGGGTTGGTGGCGCCACAGTTTTCCCAGGTCAGTTATGAAAAATGGGCACGCTGGCAAGTGCGGCTGGGCTGGATCATCCGAGCGGTGCTGGAGCGCACCGACTGGTTCGCCGAACAAGGGGCGCTGCCTGCGCGCTGTCATGCGTTCGAGGCCAGCCTGTTCATGCTCGGCTATGACTTGCGCTGCTTCGATCTGCCGCTGGCGCCCGATCCCAAAAAGGCCGCAGCGGCGGTGGAGGATGAGTCTGAACGCGACACCGGCTGGGTACCGACCGGCCATCCTTTCAGTCAGGTCATCAAGGATTATCTGGCCTTCCGCCAGACCGGTCTGCCGGATGAAAAAGCGTCCTTTGTTGAATGGCTGATGACCCTGCCTCGCAAAGGAAAAACCCTCACCCGCTCTACCGCGCAGGGTTACTGCTTTGCGTTTTCCATCGCGGAGTTCGACCTGTTCGAACGCCCCCTCGAAGAACTCGAACGCATCGCCGCTGGCGGCGAGGACGGGCTGTGCGCGGCACTGGCGACCCCGACGCTGCAACCCTTCACCCTCGGTGATGAGCGGGCCGATGTCTGCCTGGTGGATGTACTGATCACGGGCCGTGCGTACCAGCAAGGGCTGACGGAACAGGCACGCATCGACTTGATCCTGGCTGCCGGCCACGCCGGCAAGAAGAACGCCGCAAAAACACTGATGTCAGTGGGTCGCAACGTGGGCATGCACTTCGGGCTGCTCGATGCGCAGTATTTGCCGACGCCGCTGTTCGAACAGTTTTTCAGTGGCTGCTCGCTCGACGCCTGACCCGCAGACGACACTGATATCAGTGTGAAACGTCCCTGGGCGCTTCACCAACCTGGATGCGCCCATGCAAACCCGAAACGGAATCCAGTTGTACTCCGCCTCAGACATCTGCGGTTTTCTCGAATGCCAGCACCTGACGACGCTGGACCTTCAACACCTCGTCATGCCCATGGAAAAAGCGCCGGCGAGTGATCAGAACCGTTTGATTCAGGACAAAGGACTGGCCCATGAGGCGGCCTTTCTGGAGCGGCTCAAAACCGAAAATGCCAGCGTCGTCGACATCGCGCAGGGCAATCCGAGTTTTGCTCGGCGGGTGGAATTGACCATCGAGGCGATGAAGGCGGGCGTCGACATCATCTTTCAGGCGTCGCTCCAGCAAGGCCCCTATATCGGTCATGCCGACTTCCTGCGCAAAGTACCGCGCGCGTCGGCGCTGGGCGATCACAGCTACGAAGTGATCGACACCAAACTGGCGAAAACCGCCAAGGCCAAGTTCCTGATCCAGGTCGCCCTCTACTCCCGAATGCTGATGCCGATTCAGGGTATACAGCCACAGTGCATGTACGTGGTGCTCGGCGATGCGCAGCAAACCGAACAGGCCTTTCGGGTCGCCGACTACGCCGATTACCTCGAGCAGGTTCTGCAGCGTTTCGAAGCGTTCGTGAACAAAGCCGACCGCCCCTTCACCTATCCGGACCCCTGCGGTTTTTGTGGATTTTGCGCCTGGCGCGACCGCTGTGACGAGCAGCGCCAGCAGGACGATCACCTGTCGGCCGTCGCCGGCATCAGCCGCTCGCAGATCCAGAAATTGCAGAGTGCCGGCGTGACCACTTTGCGCGAGCTGGCCGAGAGCGGCGAAGACCTGCGCGTGGCGAAACTGCAGAGTGAGTCGTTGAACAAGCTGCGCCATCAGGCGCGTTTGCAGTTTCAGGGGCGCTTCAGCGGCGTCCCGCTGTTCGAACTGCTCGCCGTGTCGGGTGAGCGACGTGGCTTTCATCGCCTGCCCCACGCGGTCGAGGGCGACCTGTTCTTCGACATGGAGGGCAACCCCCTGGAAGAAGGTGGGCTGGAATACCTGTTCGGTCTGTACATCGATGAGGGAGGGGCGCAAGTGTTCAAACCCTTCTGGGCGCATGACCGAGAGCAGGAAAAGCTCGCCTTCGAACAGTTCATCGACTGGGTCATCGCCCACCTGCAGCGTTACCCCGACGCGCATGTTTACCACTACGCCTGCTATGAAGAGACGGCGATCAAACGCCTGATGAGCCAGCACGGGACGCGTGAGGCACAGGTGGACTGGTTGCTGCGTAACGGCAAGCTCATCGACTTGTACAAGGTCGTGCGCGAAGCGATCCGGGTGTCCGAGCCCAGCTACTCGATCAAGAACATCGAGCACTTTTACATGGATCAGCGCGACGGCGACGTGACCAATGCCGGCGCGAGCATCGTGTTTTATGAGCGCTGGAAAGAAACGCGTGATGCGGCGTTGCTGGACAAGATCGAGCGTTACAACGAAGACGACGTGCGTTCGACCTGTCTTCTGCGTAACTGGCTGATGACAATCAAACCGTCGGTTGCAGGCGGTGTTCCCGTGCCTGAAACCGAATCCGCAAAATCCGTTGCGGAGCAAACCGAGATCGAGATCCGGTTGGAGGACTATCGCCATCGGCTGCTGGCCGATGACGAGGGTCCGGTCCGGCTGCTCACCTTTCAGTTGCTCGACTTTCACCGTCGCGCCGACAAGCCGACGTGGTGGCAGTTGTTCAGTCGACGGGACATGACGACCGAAGAGTTGCTGGAGGATATCGAAAGCCTGGCCGGTTTGCGGCGTACGGATACACCTGCGACACCGGACAAAAGATCGTTTTTGTATGAATACCGTTTCGAACCTCAGGAAACCAAGATGCGGGGAGGTTCGGCAGGTGTCATCAGTGAATCCTTGAACCCGGTGCAACTGGTGCACCTGGACTATGATCGGTGCCTGGCGACCTTCAAGGCCACCGCGGCCAAGGCACCGCCCGATCAGTTCGACATGATTCCTGGCACACCGATCCCGACGGGTTCGCTGCGCGAAGCGCTGTATCGATACGCCGACAATGTCCTGGCTGGCGGTCAGCGCTTCCAGGCCGTCACCGATTTCCTGCATCGCCGCGCGCCCCGAGTGAACGGCGTCGAGCCTGGCGCGCCGCTGCTCGATCCTGGTTTGCCGACGCTGGAAGCCATCAAGCAGGTGGTGCGCCACCTCGATCACAGCGTCCTGTTCATCCAGGGGCCGCCCGGTGCAGGCAAGACCTACACCGGCTCCCATGTCATCGTCGACTTGCTCAAGGCAGGCAAGCGCATCGGCGTCACGTCCAATTCGCACCACGCCATCAATAACCTGCTGGCGGCGGTTGAATCGCGTGCGCTGGAGGCGGGCGTGACATTCAGCGGATTGAAAAAATCCGGAGAGAGCGAAGACACGGTGTTTACCGGCCGCTGCATTCGCTCCATCGAGAACAAGACGAAGTACCTTGAAGCCTGGGGGCCGAACACCCATTTGACGGCCGGCACCGCCTGGCTGTTTGCCGACCCGGCGTTCACCGAGCAACTGGACTACCTGTTCATCGACGAGGCGGGGCAGGTGAGCGTGGCGAATCTGGTCGCGATGGGCCTTGCTGCGCGCAACATCGTCCTGATGGGCGACCAGATGCAATTGTCGCAGCCCGTGCAAGGTGTCCATCCGGGCCGCTCCGGCGACTCCATTCTCGACTACCTGCTGGATGGCACGCCCACCATCGCGCCTGATCGTGGGGTGTTCCTGGCACACACCTGGCGCATGCATCCCGACGTCTGCTCGTTCATTTCCCAAGCCGTGTACGAGGGTCAGTTGTCGCCGGCGCCCGGTAACGAGAAACGGGTGTTGTCACTGGATGGTCAGCGTCCGGAAGTACCCAGCAGCGGGCTGATGTTTTGCCCCGTGGAACACGATGGCAACAGCCAGAGTTCGGACGAGGAGGCGGCGTACGTCAAAGCACTCTACGCCTACTTCCTGCGCCAGCGCTTCGTGGATAACGAGGGTGTGGCGCACGAGATCGGCGTCGACAACATCCTGGTGGTCGCCCCCTACAACCTGCAGGTGCAGTTGCTGAAACAGGTGCTGCCAACGGGCGCTCGCGTCGGCACGGTGGACAAGTTTCAGGGGCAGGAAGCGGAGATTGTCATCGTCTCGATGGCCACCTCCAACGAAAACTACCTGCCCCGGGACATCAGTTTCCTGTATTCGAAAAACCGCTTGAATGTGGCCGTCAGCCGAGCAAAGTCCCTGGCGTGCATCGTCGCCAGTCCGGACCTGACCGCCGTGCGCTGCGTGACGCCTCAGGAGATGAGTCTGGTCAACGGCCTGTGCATGGCCATCAGACACGGCGCGGGTGAACGCTGTGCAGGTTGATCGCGCCGAGGCGAAGGCGCTCGGCCTCGGGGACTGGCACCTGTGCGTGCTGCTCGATACGTCGCAGTGTCTCTCGTCCCTCGACCCGCAGGTGCTGAATGAGCGCAATGTGGCCGGCGATACGCCGCTCGACCTGGCCTATCGCCTGGGTCGCCGCGAACTGATGGGCAAGCTGCAAGCCCTCGGTGCACAGGGCGAGCCGCAGTTTCGCGACTGGCCTGGCCTCGGGACGTTCATGCCGCACGACCAGTACATTCACCAGCCGGCCCGTTATGGCAATGTCAAAACCCTGGAGGCACGCTACCGACTCGGCGGGAGCCTTAACGATCGCGATGCGCTGGGCAACACGCCGCTGCATTGGTTGGTGATCAATGGGCATTTGAAGGCCGTCAAATACTTCGCCGAGCGCTACCGGTCGTTTGGCCTGGACCTGAACGCGAAGAACCGCCAAGGCGAGACCGCGCGCAACATTGCGTTGGGTAACGGCTTTCACGAGACCGCACAGCAGTTGTTGACGGCCGAGGTCGACAACTGCATCGGTGCGCTACGCATCTGGCGCGAGATGGGGCTCAATCATGCATGAGCCAAGGCCGCAACTCCTTGAGGTTGGTCACCACAATCTGCTGCGCTTCGGGGTTGGTGGCCTGGTTTCGTGGGTCGACCTGGTAGCGGCGCAGTACGTACTTCACCAGGGCCTTGCGACTGGCGACGACCAGCGTCCCTTCGGTCATGCCGAAATCGGTTTCGATGATGGCCTGCTGTGCTGCATTCAAGCGGCCGTCGGGGGCAAAGATGATAGGGACCTCGGTATTCCAGTCCTCGTCCATCTCACGCGTGTTTGGCGACTCGTCGAGCAAATCCGGCTCGCCGCGCAAGCGGCTCAATACAAAGTCGCGGTACTGGCGGTTTTTTTCGCAGTACGCGCGCACATGCCAGCGCATCCCGGTGTACACCAGGGTGTGGGGGGCAATCAGGCGGATTTCCACGTTCGGCGTGTTGAGCGAAACGTACTCGGTCTCCAGGCGCAAACCGTCGCGACACGCCGCGAGCAAGGGCCGCAGGACTTCCGGGCGAATGGGCCGGTCGGGTACTTCCAGAACCTTGGTGTGGGCGTAGGCCAGGGCCAGCCCTTCGATGTGTGGCGCCCGCTCGTTGTTCTGGAAAAGCAGGTGCAGGTAGGCGCTGGCGCTGTCATCGATGAACAGGGGTTTGAAGTGCTTGCTCGGTACGTAGCCCTTGCGTTGCTTGTCATATGTCAAGTTTCGGGGCGCATGTTCATTGATGTAGGTGTTGATGTCCTTGGACGCTTGTTGGCGACTGATCCCGAAGCTCTGCATCAGGTGCCCCGTGGTCAGGCGGCCCTCCCACCAGGCAACGGTCTCGATCAAACGATAGCGAAGTGCCAGGTCCCAGCGGACCTGCTCGATGGATTGCTTGCGTTTCATACCCGCTCCATGTGTTTGAATACTTTACCTGTATAAGTCTACATTCTAGACCTGTCGTAAATCACTACATATCGTGTCTCTGTCTTCGGAATACATCGAAGACAGGAAAGGAAGACAGCATGAGTATGCCGGAAGTGATTTCGACGGGTGCATTGGTGGGGATGGCGATCATCCTGCTGGTGCTGCTGCAACAGTATTTGAAGCTGAGCGACCTGTGGAAAATGGTCGAGCACTACCAGAAGGATCTGCGCTGGGCGCAGATCTGGGAATCCGAAAACCGCGAGCTGCGCTCGGCGTTGCGGGCAGAGCGAGAGCACGTCGCGCAGTTGCAGCGACAGCTTGAGCTGTTGCGCGCGCTGATCCCGATTGCCGAGTGATCCGCTGTATCGATCTTCAGGAGATGGCATTCATGCCGATAAAACCCAGGCCCTTCACGTTTGTGTGTGAAGACTGCAATTGGAAGAAAACCGTGGCACCGCGCAGTGATGCGTTGGCGGCTGGGGAGTGGTTCAGCGCTTGCCCCAAGTGCGGTGGTACGGCGTTGAAGATGCGGGCGGCGGGGTGGTTGGAGGCGGCTGCGGCAGAAATGATGGCGCGTCAGAGACGTTGAGTCCCCTGGCCGCATGAACAAGGCGGCTGCGTTCAGTCATGGCGATATGGCACTATCTGCCGATAGCCTCATGGATTGCAGCCGCGCAAACCGCTGTCATTGAAGATGGCGTCCCAAGGAGTTTCAGGTTTATGGATCAGGCAGAGCTGTACATCGATGCACTCGAGGCCGAGTGCAAGCGTCTCCAGCAGCAACAAGCGCAGACGGTGCCACCCAAGCCGAGCATCGCGGCCTGGGGTTTGGTCAAGGCCGGCAAAAGCTCGCTGCTCAACATGTTGAGCGGCCATGCTCAGGAAGAGTATTTCGCCACCGGCACAGTGCGGACCACCCGCACCAACCAGCAGCTTGAGCTGGAGCACTATGTGCTGATCGACACACCAGGCCTTGGCATCGAGCAAAGCGACAGCCAACAGGCCATGGAAGGGCTCGACGTCGCCGATGTCGTGATGTTTGTCCATGCGCCGCCGGGTGAACTGGACGAAGAGGAGATCGACCTGCTGCTCAAGTTGCATGACGTCCATGGCGATGCCCTTGAGCAGCGGCTGGTGATGGTGCTCAGCCTGCTGGACAAAGACCAGGACGGCGCGATGGCGCAAGTGCGCGAGCGCATTGAAAGCCAGGTGCTGCGCTGCCTGGGGTTCCAGCCGACGTGCGTTGAAGTCTCCAGTCGCCGCTACCAGCGCGGTGTTGAATTGGGACGTCAGGGAATGCAGGAAAAGAGTGGCGTGCCGGCCTTGGCGTTGCAGCTTGAGCAGATGGCGAGTGCATTGGGCCCGCAACTGGCAGCCAGCCGGCACAAGCGTCTGGTGCAACGCCGGGAGGAACTGAGCGCCGCGCTCGATCGGGCCCTGGAGCAGGAACAGGCCAAGGTCCAGGCGCTCTGCGCACCCTACGCCAAAACCGCCAATGCCTTCATCGCCCTGATGTCCAGCATCCAAAGCCAATTCTCGATCAAGACCGCCGAGCTCCGCACGGCCCGCGAGAAGTTGAGCAGCCTTTAAGTCAAGGAGACTTGCAATGCCTTTACCCTGGTTGATTGGTGTCGCTGCAGTGGCTGCCGTCACCGCGATCGTCAAGAGCGTGTCGGATGACAGCCCCTCTTCAAGTTCCTCCAGCTCCTCAGGTTCTGGAGAGGCCGAGCGCCGCAGGCTGGATCTTGCCGCCAAGCGCGAGCGCGAGGAGACCAACCTGAAGAAACGGATCTCCGATCTGGAAAAAGATCGCCGCGATCAATTGAAGGTTCAGCTCAACAGCGTCGCCCCGACCCTGGAACAGCCCGTCAAGGCGATGGCGCCTGGCAGGACGGCCACCCAGTTGGAGCAGATCATCGCCGGCACTCAGTCTTCGACCTCTGCTTATGGCGAGTCGATGAAAATCATTCTGGGTGCGGATTCGTCGTTCTCGGCGGTGAGATCCAAGCGTTTTCTGACGCTGCTCAATGTCCTTGAAGGCCTGACCGCGCCGCTAGCCGTCCAGGCGCAGGAGCAACAGGCGCAAACTCAGGTCAAGCAATCGGCCGCCCGAATCAAGCGTTTGCAGCAATTGAAAACCAGCGTGGAGCGGTTGACATGAATGCTGTGACTCGTGACGACTTGATGGTGGCATTCGAACGACTGCAGGCCCAGTTCGAGCAGCAAAAGAGCGACATCCATGCCAAGGATCGTGCGTTCAATCTGCTGCGCGAAACGTTCATCGCCAGCAACCTTGAGCACACCCGGGCGCTGCTCGAGTCCGTGGGCAGCGACAACCCCTTGCACGCGTTGGCGCAAGGTCTGTCGGAGCGTCTCGCGGACCAGTTCACGGTGTGGCAGAAACAGGTCAAGGCTCGGGCCAAAGGTGCTCAGTTTCGCGAAAACGTCAATGACTCCCTGTTGGTGTTTGTCTACGGCAAGGTCAAATCCGGCAAGAGTTCGCTGGGCAACTATGTCGCCTGGGGCCATAGCGAGCCGACAGCGTCGATGAAGGCGCAGGCGAAGGTTCAGCCGGTGTACTTCTCTGCCGAGCAGACAGCGGTGGAGGGGGGTGACAAGCACAAGGAAGCCGAGCAGAACCTGCAGTTTCGCGTGGGCGCCACCGAAGCGACCAGTTCGATTCAGGGATTTCGCTTGCCTGGCCTGACCTGGGTCGACTCGCCGGGCCTGCACTCGGTCAACCGGGCCAATGGCGATCTGGCGCGGGAGTATGTCGAGCACGCCGATCTGATTCTCTACACCATGAGTTCCCAGGCCCCGGGCCGGGCGTCCGACATGGGCGAAATCGGCGAGTTGTTGGCCGACAAGAAGTCATTGATGGTGCTGCTGACCGGCAGCGACACCACAGAGGAAGACGAGGACGACGACGGCAACCTGGTGCACGAAGTCGTGATGAAACCGCTGCGTGACCAGCAGACCCAGCGCGAATACGTGAGCGCGGAACTGCTGAGGCTGGACGACGATGCGCTGAAGTACACGCGTGTTTTGCCACTGTCGACGCGGTTCGCCGAAACCCACCCGGCTGAGCTGGCGGCCAGCGGTGTGGGCGACCTGTTCCAGACGCTCAAGGTCATCTGCGACAGTGATGCGCTGCAGCTCAAGTTGGCAACGCCGATGAAAAACCTGCGCAACGCCATCAAGGATACGGCAGCGGACCTGGCGCTGTTGTCCGACCTGGCCAAGGGCTTCGATCAGCAGATTCGCGAGCAGGGCAAGGCCATTGAACAGGAGGTGCGCAACCTCGGCCTGGCAGGCGCCGCGCAGATGAGTCGCTACGTCAACCAACTGTTCGATGCCGGCTACAACGACAAGCTGGAGGGCAAACTGCGTAACCAGTTGTCACGAGTTCTCGGTGATCTGGCCGACGACGCCCTGAGGGCCATTGGCAAGACACAGCAGGCCGGCTTGCGTCGCGCCTTTGACGCCAGCGGCTTGAGTGCATTGCCTGAATACCGCGAAGTGACCGAGGCCAAGGAATATATGGCCGGGACTGAGTCGGGTACCAAGACGGCCTGGGGTGCGGGTGGATCACTGTTGGGAGGCGCGGTCGGCTTTTTCTTGGGGGGCGTGCCTGGCGCGATTCTCGGCGCATCCATTGGCAGTGCTTCCAGCATGGCCGGTCGCAGCGCCAAGGCACGTTACGAAACCCATCAAGTGGTGATCGGTGACAACCTGGAGGAGCAGCGCCAAGCCGCCCTCGATGCCTATGCCAATGCCGTCCCCACGTTGCTCGCCGAGCACGTCATGGGCCTGTACGAACCAGTGCGCGCCGGCATGCAACGCTACTGCGAAGGACTCGTTACCGAGAGCAACCGCTTGAACGAACGACTCGATTACCTCGTTGAGACTCAACCGTCATGACTCAGCAACCTCCGATGTCCCACGTCCTGTCGCTCTACGACGACGTGGATGAATTGTGCGCCGTCTACAACCCGCAAGCGGTGCCGGCCATTCGCAAGATGGTCGCGGCCAGAAAAGCCAGCGCCGCAGCGACCATCATGGTCTACGGCGTGTACAACGCTGGCAAAAGCACCCTGATCAATGCGTTGCTCGGATCCGAGCAGGCGACGGTCGCCGACACGCCGGAAACCTACAAGATCCAGGGGTATCGTTGGGGTGACTTCGAGATCCTCGATACGCCGGGCATCGACGCCCCACAGGCCCATGAGCAGGTCACCCGCGAGCAGTTGTATGGCGCCGACGTGGTGATCTTCGTGGTCAACCCGCTGGGCGTCGTCGAAGAAGAAGCCACGCTGTCGGCGCTGCTCGAATTGGTCGAACGCAACAAGCAGATCTTCCTGGTGCTGAACCGCAAAAATCCTTTGGAACCGGTGGAAGCCGAGCGGATCAAGGACCAGTTGCGTGAACGTCTCCAGCAAATGGCCCAGGCACGTGGTTTGCCGCAGGTGTTGCAGGCCATTCCGATTCTCGAGGTCAACGCTCGCTCAGCACTCAAGGCCAAACTCGAGCACAAGGAAAACCTGTTGCAGAACTCGGGGTTTCCCAAGTTCGAAAGCGAGCTCAACCGCTTCTTTGCGTCGATCGAGCAGCGCCAGATCGTTTCCGGTGTTGCCACAGACCTGAGCGGCTTTTTGAACGAAACCGTGGCATTGCTCGATCAACAATCCGACCAGGCGTCCGGCGCTCGCATCGACGCGTTCTACGCGCAGATTGCCCGGCGGGAGATCGACCTTCGCTCGCTGCTCAAAGCGTCGGTACAAGCCAGGGCGGCCGGTGTGGCCAAGGGCGCAGTGATGGCGATGAACCAGGACCCCGAAAACGCCCAGAGCAAAATCGACGGCCTCATCCGGCGCGCCAACGAACAGGTGTGTGGCGAACTGGACGATGAGCTCAAACGCCTGGCACTGGATGCGGCGCAATTGCTCGAAGAGATGCTCGAGTACATACAGGTCCAGCAGCCTGCCGGCTCCCGCGCCGACGCCTTGAACATTCCCGACGCCGGCGATGGTGCACCGGCCGCAGCGCCAGGCAGTACGGTCGACATGAGCCTGCTCGAAGCCGGGGTACGCCAGGCGGGCGGTGCGCTGAAGACCGAACACGTGGTCACCGTCATGAAGCTGGGCAAGGAATGGCTGCCGGCGCTGTTCAAGGGTATTGGCCCGGTGACCATGGGCAAAGTCGCCGAGCAGGTCGTTGGCAAGGTCCTGCCTGCTATCGGCGTCGTTTATCAGGTCGGCAAAATGCTTTACACCGCTTTCGCGGGCGACCCGGAGCAGCAGCGCCTGGAAGAGCAAGCCCGCCAGGAGCAGCAGGCGCGCGAGCGTCGCGACCAGGCGATCAAAAGCCTAGGCGACGACATTGCGTGGGAGTTCTCCCGGGCGTTGACCGAGGTGGTGGAAACCAACATCAAACACAACTTTGCCCAGGTCAACGACAGGCTCAAGGTACTGCGCGGCAGCCTGAGCCAGACCGAACGCAAACTCAGCGAAGACCGCGAGCTGCTGGTGCAGTGCCAGGTGGCGTTGGACACCTATGTCTGAAAACCCCCGGACGTTTTCCTGCAACCGCTGCATGCAGTGCTGCAAGCGCGTCAATCTGCTGCTGCAAACCGCAGGGATGGACCGCGGGGACGGGGTGTGCCGGCATCTGGACGAGATCGAAGGCGGCTGCCGCATCTACGCCAGCCGCCCGGACATCTGCCGGATCGACCGGCAATACGAACTGATTTATCAACGAACGATGACCTGGGAAGCGTTCGTGGACGTAAACGCGGCGGCCTGCAAGCAGCTGCAGACAATCTGAAGTGTTGACCTATTGAATCGTTTAGGAGGCTGTAATGGTGGAAGTAGCTGATCGGCAACAGGACGCAATCGAAGACGTCATTCGTGATGCGGTGCGCGGTGCCGGCAAGGTCAATATCGTCGTCGCCGGCAAGACCGGTGTGGGCAAAAGCACCCTGATCAACACCGTGTTTCGCGGGCAACTGGCGAAGACCGGTTCGGGTACGCCCGTAACGCAACAGATCGAGGAGATCACCAAGGAAGGTCACCCGATCACCATCATCGACAGCAAAGGTCTGGAGTTGAAAGACTACACGACCATTCTCAAGGACCTGGAAGACTTCCTGGCAGAGCGCGCTGGGCATCACGACGAGAACAAGCACATCCATGCCGCCTGGATTTGCATTCAGGAAGGTGGGGATCGCATCGAACAGGCGGAGATCGATCTCTGCCGCGTGTTGATCGATCAGTCCATTCCAGTGGTGGCCGTTGTCACCAAAAGCATGTTCGCCAAGGACGTCGACTTCCACCTCAAGGTCAAGGAAATGCTTCCCGGTGCCTCGGCCGTCGTCCGCGTACGCGCAGAAGCACAAGAGATCGAAGACGACGAAGGCAACGTGTTCAAATTCGGCATCAAAGGTGTTGACGAACTGATCACCGAGTCCGCGAAGTTGGTCCCCGAATCAAAAAAGCGCGCATTCGCCAATGCATTGAATTCGCGGCACCAAGCTTCCATGAAAATCAAAGTCGAGCAGGCTGAGAAGGAAGTATTGATCGCCAGCGGCCTGGCAGCGGCGGCCGGCGCAACGCCCATCCCGTTCTCCGACTCGTTCGTATTGGTCCCGATCCAGGTCGGCATGCTGGCCAAGATCGGCGTGACCTTCGGCATGGAAGTCAGCGCCAGCGCACTGACCACCCTGGTGGTCTCCGCCCTGGGCTCCAGCGCAGCCAGCCTGGTCGGCCGAGCGCTCGTCACCGGCCTGCTGAAAATGGTCCCGGGCGTGGGCAGCGCCGTCGGCGGCACCATCGCAGCGACCACAGCGGCGACACTGACGAAAGGATTAGGCGCGGCTTACATCTCGGTGTTGACAGACTTCTGCAATAACAATCCGGGCAAGGAACTGAACATTGCTTTGATTGGAGAGGAGTTGAAGAAGAAGCTTTCGTTCAATTCAGAGGCCTGATCGACCTGCCGGCAGAGGCTGGCAGGTAGAGGGCCGTGCTTGTCAGTCGCCCAACAAGTGCGGCCTTTGCTTCCCGTTCAAAAAGCCCCGAAATCTCGGGGCTTTCTTATTGATTGTTAGCGGCCGGTCTTCATCGGCGGCCAACAACTCAACACCTTCTGCACATCATCGATCACCGCCTTGCTCATCGACGTCAAATGATGCGCCACCCAGGCGTGACGGTCGCTGTCCCTGGAGTAAGCGGCATCGACGGTCAAAAGCCTGGCCAGGAAGAGCAAATCCGAGACTTGCTCCAGGGCATCTGCCACGGGCACGCCGCGATTTACTCGGAAGAGGGGTTCGTTGTTGCAGTAGTGGAAGGGGGTGAGGCCGATGGTGGTTAGGGGTTCATCGGTGGTTTCGGGGGGTGAGGATGGATTGGTTTCCGGAGGAATGGGTGCTTGCTTGTGCATAGATAAAACTCCAAGTCAGAGAAACGGAGCCATCACACTCGCTACCAAACGAGGGGTGGCGGCCATACGCGGGTTGGTAGACCGGAGACTTGGAAACCGGCGCGCCTGAAAGCGCCCCACGCATGACCACCTCTGAAGACTCAAGCCAAGGCTTGGATCAGGTGATGCTATGCACGCAAGTCAGCCGGGCTACCAAACCCGATCGCTGTTTTGCAGCGACTGGGAAACGATAGGGCTCGGGTGAAATGTGGGCAAGCCGGCGGATTCTGGAGTGGGTGTAGGGGATGGCGCAAGGGTTTGTGGCTTTGGAGACGTATCAGTGGGTGCGCTTAAACGTTGGCGTTTAAGCGCGGGAGAGGCGGATGCAAGGAAGGTTCTTTGGAGGTGTTCGATTCTGCCCAGCAATCAGACTCGTCAGGGAGAGGTGGGCCCCCAAAGACGCGATGAAGCGACTCGGGAAGCTTTTAACGTATGCCATAACCTCGCGTATCGCCTTCTTGACCATATGCAAATCCTCCATAGTGAGCGTTGATAGATGAGAGATGATTTCTGAAATTACAAAACCTGCAATGAAGCCCGTAGGACCTATAACCCATAGAACAGAGCCCGCCATCATCAGTCTCAGGAGGCCACCTCTGAGAGACGCAACTGCTTGTTACGTTTCGGCATATGGACATGCGCGCCGGCACCGAGACTGCGTTGATCATGCTGATCAGTAAGCAACCGGGATCGCATAAATACAAAGAAGGCAACAGTGCAGCGTCCAGGCACATCTAAGATGCTGGAGCGCGCATTCGAAGCTTCGGCACTGAATCAAGTGTGGTGCGGCGACATCACGTACGTGTGTAGACACGAGGCCAGATTTCTCAATCGAACAGCAGCGCCTCGGTTAGCCCCTTGTCAGGGTCCGGTTCATCGATGAGGTGGGCCATGCCGACCAGGCTGCGAGCCAGCTTTTCGTAGGCAACCCATTGAGTGTGCAGGTGGTCGAATACTTGGTTGAACAGCCTGAGGGTTTCTTCTTCCAGGCATTCTTCATTGAACGCGAACACGTCATCGAACCGGGCAGACTCAAGGTGTTCCTCCAGCATTTCTTGCTGTTCGAGCAGTGAGTCATAACCCTGGCGGCACTCTTCCCGCATTTCGTTGGCGAATTCGATAAAGTCCTCGTCGGTCTCGTCGAAGTGCTCTCGCAACGGGGCGGGGATGTTGTTCAGGCTGGTAAAACGCTTGCGTCCTCCGTCCCGGCGTATCTCGCCAATCAGTGCATCCAGCTCATCGAAATCGCCGTAATCCGACAGCCAGCCGCACAAGGTATTGGCATGCCGGGCTTCGGAGACACACTCACTGATCTCTTTCATGCTGTCCGCCAGGGAAGTGCGGCGGAAGAACGGCAGCAGTTGAGTGTGCAAATCGTCGAACGCTTGTGTACGTGCTTGGTAGCGCTTGGCGATGAGGTTGGCTTCTCGGGCGTTCATAGGGCCTCACTGGCATTGGATGGGCGTTCGATGGCGCAGGACGCCGACGGCCTGCGAGCCTATCGAGGTCATAGTGGCGAAATAGAATTGGACTGTCGAGCGTCGGCTCAGCCGAGGGGTTCATTGAAGTAATCGCTGTCGAGCCTGGGCACTTTGGAAAGCTGCGAGCTGATTCGGAGGGGACGGAATACTGTCTGGAATACTCGAATGCCTGGAACTCAAAAAAACTCAAAAGACCGTGAAAGCGGTTGACGCCACGTGATCACTAAATCCCAGGCGCAAAAAAAGACGCCCAAGGGCGTCATCTTCATTGTTGGGCCGGGGTAATTTGAACCCGTAAAGCAAGCTATTGATTTATTGAATTAATATCGATTTTTATTTTTGACTGGAATACCAGTTGGAATACTGCAGCCCACTCCCACGACCTGTTTGCATTCGATCTTGCCAGGAGGCTTCATGACCATTGCTATGGCCTTCTGAAAATGTCAGTACCCATATATCGGCGACGGCACGGTCGGGTAAGCCCTATATACATGCCGGAAAACATTCTCAGCCAGGACTTTGATTTCACCCTCACTGTAGTCGTTAACAGGAAGCCCGGTGCTGTCGTCCCAGAGAAAGTCATAGATTTTCTGCTTCACAGCGTCGCGCGTACTTTCCTTCTCGCGCCAGTTCTCGACCCTGAGCCGCTCGGATTTCAGGGTTTCCAGCAGCTCGGCAGAGACCTTCTTGATCTTTGCTGTATCGCCCTTGGAGAGCTGTGGCTTTGAGAGGAGGTCGAACAAGGCGAGAGTTTCTTCATCAAGCCCCTCCTCCATGGCGCGACGCTCTTCCGCACTCAGATCATCGACCAGCTTCAGAAGCGCCTCGAAGGTCTTTTGAATAGTGAGCCGATCTTTCTCAAGATTGTATTCATCGACAAGTTTGTCGTAGTGAGCCTGGAAGTCGGTACGCAGGGGGTTCTTCATCAGCAGGATGTTCAGACGTTTTTCGATGACATCCTTCAATCCCTGCACGGCGGTGTGCTTGGCCGGAGATTTTGCAAACTCCAAACGCAGCCGTTCGAAGTCGATCTTGCTAATGTCATAGGCCCCAGCTCCCTCAGCTGTAGCGGTACGGGTGTGGATCGCTTCATCAACGATCCCGTGAAGCTGACGGATGATGTCGCTGATGTCAGCGGCTTCCCGATCGGCCTGCAAACTCTTGTAGATTATATTGATCGCATCCCTGGCATCGCGCTGCCCATTCACGCCGGGCACATTGATACAGGCTTTGAACTTCTTGAAGACCTCGCGGGCCATAATCTCAAAGCGCTTGCGAGTCTGGTCGTTCTCGTTGACAACCTCTTTGGCCTCGATGATGGCAGCGTTTCGCGCAAAGCCTGTCTTCTCGTTGATGTCTTCAAGGCGAAAGCCCTGGACTTGAAGGAAGTCGCGTACAAAGCCGATGGCTTCGATGAGCTCTGCGAGAAGGTCTTCCTTAGGCAAGGTAGGGTCGAGTTCGCCCTCATCATCCCCGTGCCCCTCATCTCCGCGACCGGCAAAGGTAGACAGGGCCTGGCGCAGGTTTTTGAGGATGCCGCAGTAATCGACGATCAGACCGTTATTCTTGCCTTCTGCAACACGGTTCGCGCGGGCAATAGCCTGCATAAGCGTGTGAGCCTGCAAAGGCTTGTCGAGATAGAGGGTGGACAGGGTTGGTACGTCAAAACCGGTCAGCCACATGGCACAGACGATAGCCACGCGAAACGGGTGTTCAGGCTTTTTGAATGCACTCTCAAGGTCGATACGCTTTCCATCGCCCAGCAGAAAACCCTCTTTCATCAGGCGACGATGCGGAATGATGTCCAGGTCCCATTTACGGAACTTGTCCACTTCGCCTTGTTCTTCGCTCACCACAACGGCGATCTGCGTTTCCAGCATCCAGTCGATCTGACGGCGACGCCAGATATCATCTTGCTCATCCAGAGCGCTCGGCAGGTCTTTTTCCAGCCGCGCGATGTGATCCTGCCAGTAGGCATCGATCAACTTGTGCATGCGCACGCAGGTTATTTTGTCGATACAAACGAGCATGGCCTTGCCTGTTTCCCAGCCATTGGCGTAATGCCAGACAAAATCCTGTGCAACCTGTTCGAGACGGCTGGTGCTGGTGATGATGTGGTAGTCACGTTTCAGCGCGCGCTCCAGGCGTTGCTGAACGTCGATATCCTCAATCTCTAGCTCTTCAAGTTTTGCCGCAATTTTCTCATTTAGGCCCTTCGGATCGGCAACACTATGTTCGTCGCCATCCTCATCTACAAAGCGCAGCTGTTCGCCGCGCGCGTCGTAATAGAGCGGCACGGTGGCGTTGTCTTCTACGGCGCGTTGGAAGTCGTAGGTGGAGACGTATTCACCGAAGACCTTTTTGGTGATTTCGTCATCCTTGAACAGTGGCGTACCGGTGAAGCCGATGAAGCTAGCACCGGGCATGGCGTTGCGCATGTTTAGTGAGAGCGTGCCGTACTGGGTACGGTGCGCTTCGTCAGTGATGACGATGATGTCATCCCGTTCCGAGTAAGGTTTCTCGGGATCGACCTTTTTGTTGAATTTCTGAATTAACGAGAATACGAAAGCTTTGTGCTGCCCCAGCAACTCTTGCAAATGCTCGCCGCTGGTGGCACGGCACGGATCACGGTCGTTATCCACAACCCCGCACCCGCCGAAAGTTTTGTAGATCTGAGTATCTAGGTCCTCGCGGTCGGTCAGGACGACAAAGGTATAGTTGCCGCCGAGCTTGCGGTGAACCTTCCGGGCAAAGAACACGATTGAATAGGACTTGCCGGAGCCTTGGGTGTGCCAGAAAACCCCGAGCTTGCCAGCACGGGCTTTCCGATCCTTCACGGCATCAATGGCGCGATTAACGCCCAGAAACTGGTGATTCCTGGCGACGATCTTAACGAGTTTGCCAGTGCTCTCATCGAAGAGGATGTAGTTCTCGAAGATGTCCATCAAGTTCGCTTTGAAGCACGTGCCTTTCAGCAGCGTCTCCATATCGACAACGCCGGGGCCATCTTCATGCAGGCGCTTCCAGTCGTTGAAGTGCTCAAATTTGCTAGAGACCGAGCCGATTTTGGCGTCTACTCCATTGCCTAAGACGATGAAGGCATTGTGGTAGAAGAGATGCGGGATGGTGTCCTTGTAGTCAGCAAAGTTTTGCTCGTAAGCGGCCTTGATGTCCTTATGGACATTCTTGAGCTCCATGAACACGAGCGGGATACCGTTCACGAAGCAGACAATATCGGCGCGTCGGCGATACAAATCGCCCTTAATCCAGAGCTCCCGTACGACCAGGAAGTGGTTTGCTGACGGGTTATCGAAGTCGAAAAGGCGTAGACGCTTTTTGACGCGCTCGCCTTTTTCGTCGCGGAAGCTTATCTCAACGCCGTTCTTATGGAGATTATCTTTCTCGCGATTGGTCGCCAGTAGCACAGAGCTGCTGCTGTGCTCATTCACAATGCGCAAGGCGTCTTCATAGGCCTCCATCGGGAGACCAGGATTGAGATCGATGAGCTTCTGGCCGAGGTAGCGGTTCAGTACGACTTCGGTTTCATTGGTGCGACCGAGGGTGCCTTCCTTGCCTAAAACCTCATGCATGGCGTAGATCGACTCATCCCACTGCAAGTCGTGCAGTAGATAGTTAGCTGTCGTCTCTTGCGCCAGATGATCCTCGGTCATTGCATTCATACGGTGATGTCTCCATTCATCAGTCGCGGCGAGAGTATGTCACGAGCCCGCTCAAGCTTAGCATTGTACTCTTCAAGTTTTTCAATTTGAGAGCGTATTGGTTGCACTTCTTTTAGAAAGCTTTCTAAAATTGGCGCTGCAGGAGTCAGTAGTTTTCTACTGTATGCCATGTCTCGATTTAGCCCAGGCACGGCCACATCTGTATTAATGAATCCCGCGTACTGAAGTGCATAGTAAAGATACAGATTGCTTTGTTCTTTGGATATAAAGTAAACAGTATCGATTGGCCAAAATTCCTTTGGTGCCCAATATACCGCACCAACGTTACCCTTCCTGCCCACGATGATTCCAGGGCCTTCTACAAGATTTTTGTTGTGTGTCCCAACGACGCCACTTGAGCCATAAACAGAAACTGTACCCGCAATACGGTCATCCGCCTTTAATGCCTTTCCGTAGTTTAGGGTCAGAATGTCGCCAATTTTTTCTTTACCCCAGCCGTTTGGAATTCCATCTGTTATTTTTACGTGTTCGTGACCTGGGAAGCGAAGATAAATAAACCATTCCTTGAACAATAGCCGAGCTGCATCTTCAAGCAGCTGAATTCTTCGACGATTGTTTTCAATTAGTTCGTCATATGGGCTCAACAGATCCTCAATACTCTTCTGTAGCGAATCCGACTCCGCGTATGTGACTTTTCTTGCGTGAAGATCATTTCTATTTACACCAGGAACAGCTGCCTTGTCACTTTGCATGCCCTTTAATATGTTTTTTAAGAAATAGTGAATGTATTTTGGACGATTACCCTTGAAGTCCTTAACATACAAAGCTGTATTTAGCGGCCAGCAGTCTTGATCTACATAGTAGACCTCGCCTAACGTACCATATCGACCGGTGACGACAGCGGGGGCCTTTGTTTTCGCTTCGTTGTGGTATCCAGTGATGCCAGACGACGAAACAACTGGAATGTCACCATCTACGCGAGAGTCATTTGGTAAGTCATACCCCCTCTTCAAGGTGATGACATCACCTAAAGTGGCATCCCTCCAAGTCATATGCCCAGCTCCTCAAAATTACTGGAAATTTTGGCCGCTAGTAAGATCGAATCCTCATTGAGCCCATTTAATTCAATGTGTATGTCTTTAAGGGCTTCTTCAAAATCAAAATCTTCGTCAACTTCTTCGGGCGCGAATCCCACGTATCGCCCAGGAGCCAAACTCCAGTCGGCATCTTCGATATCCTTTCTGGATACCAGCTTTACCAAACCTTCCACATCGCGTAGCTCTCCCTCAGGAAAGCGTGAGAGCAGCCAGTGCGCCTGCTTGTAGAAATAGCGGACACGCTTCAATTGTTCTGCAACGGACTTTCTTGCAGTCTCCACAGCTTTCTTCAAGCTGGAACGACGGGTGCCATGAATACTTGCGTAATCCCAAAGCTCGCTATCTCTTGCAGCGTGCTCGCTTTCACACAGTTCAATAAGCCATGTGCTAAGTTTGTATGCGTGGTCAATCAGTTTAACAAGATCCCGGCTTTTCTCTGCAAGATCTTTTAAGCAGACATCCTTCTCTGTGAAATCAAAAAGCTCCTTCGCCGTATCTCGCGAATTGGCTCCCCACCACTCATGCAGATCACTTTTCAAGATTTCAAAGCTAGACCAATCAGCGCAGACTTGTTCAATAGCCGTCAATAATTGACCATGCAGAGTAACGTGAGGCTGGTCAGGCTCAGATTTTTTCTCTAACAGCTCCAGGAATGGGCTCATGGCCGAATAAAGTTGCTTAAGTGCAACAATAAAATCAGGCATCGGCTCCGTCATCAGAGCCTCTGATCGTTCACAGGCGTGTGCTTCAAAAAGCGTGTTATCAATGTAGCTAGTCACAAGCTCAATAAAACGCTCGCTTTGCCCCCGATACAACCAGACAATTGCAGTCACATTTTTAAGGTGCTCAGGGCTAAAGTCGTATATCTTTCGCGAGACTTTACGATAGATATTGCGCGCATCAAGCATCAGCACTTTGTCCAGATGCTCTTTGGGCTTATCCTTGTTAAGGAACCAGAGCTGACAAGGTACGCTACGCGTATAGAAAAAGTTGCCACGGATGTCGATCATGGCATCGACATGACCTGTTTTCACAAGCTGCTCGCGCACCTTTGCATCTTCTCGCCCCGCGCTTGAAGCTTGCGAGGACATGACAAAGCCAGCTCGCCCGTTATCATTTAAGTAACTATAAAAGTACTGAACCCAGAGATAGTTCGCATTGTGAACTTTCTTGGTTTTGTTGATGCCAGGAATACCAAATGGCAGGCGGGGATCATTCTTAATTTTCTCAGCATCTACCTCGTCCACGTTGAAGGGCGGGTTCGCCATAACATAATCGACGTTGCCCCAGAGTTTTTCATGAGGATCGTTATAGTAGGTAATGGCCTGCTCGCCGCCGACAACATTACCTTCAAGACCATGAACCGCGAGGTTCATTTTGCACAGACGAGTCGTTACACGATTCTTCTCATGGCCGAAGAAGGTGAGTTTGTTCGGATCGTCTTTATGGACTTCCAGGAAGTGAGCGCTTTGCACGAACATGCCGCCAGAGCCGCACGCCGGGTCAAATACGATGCCGTGATCGGGCTCCAGAACGTTGGTGATGAGCTGCACTAAAGACACAGGGGTAAAGAACTCTCCGCCGTCATGCGCCCCTTGGTCGGCAAACTCGGTAAGGAAGTATTCGTAGATGCGACCGAAAATGTCCCCGGTAGCCTTCTTCAGCTCGTCTGGGTTTAAGGTCCGCAAGAGCTGGCCGAGAACGTCGTTCGGGATGCTGCGATACTCGTTCTTAGGCAGCTGGCCAGCCAGGTTGGCATAATCCTTCTCAATGGACTCCATTGCCTTGATGATGGCTTCGGCTCGGTCATCGGCGTCAGTCAGCGCTACAAGGGCGTCAAATTCGGCCTTAGGGTTGAGGAAAATTGCCCCTTTCTGCGAAAAATCTTCCTTCGTGAGCTCACGGGTCTTGCCGCCCCTGCTCGGCAAACTCGCAACGATTTGGTCCTTTACGGCGAGGAAGCGGCTGTAGGCGTGACGCAGAAAAATCAGGCCCATCACGGGCAGGAAGTATTCGTTGCTGGCTAGTTCAGAGTTGCTACGGAGGGTGTCTGCCGCCTTCCAAAGCCGTCTTTCAATTGCCTCGATGTTCTCTAACTGAGCCAAAACAGCATCCTTTTAATAACACGGGTATGAGGACAGCTCACAGCGCTCCCGGCCTTCGAAGCCGCTTGGAGCACCAATCCTCAAGTAAGCAACGATTCTAGTTTCTTAGGCCATGTTTTGATAGCCAGCACTATGGCCAGCAAACGAATGGTTAGGAGGGGCCTCATATGGGGGCGTGGGTTACGAGGATGGTTTGGAAAGACTCATGGCTCACCGCCTGAGTGTTAGTGAGATATAGCAATCTACCTAAACGCTATCTCGTCCAACCATGAATTGAGCACTACATATCTTCTTCCGTGCTGCAACAGCTCTAGGTCGCTTCCAGGGGATGAGGCTAGCAATCTCATCAACGCAATGACGAGGTGCGTCCCATGCGGCTCCAGATCAATCGTGCAGTAAGCCGATAGTAATACAACGTTGTATTCGCGCGGCCTTCTAGATAGAAAGCCAGAAACCATCGCACATGCTTAACCTGCCAAACCCACGGATTTTCGCGCTGCCACCGCTTTTGAATAGCCACATGCATAATCCGGGCTTGCCGCAGATGGCGTTGCTGCGTAGCAGTCGAGCCAGTCAATACGCCACTCAGGAAAAGCGCCATATCGAATGGCTTGGTCATGCCCGACCTCCAATATATGCTGATACCACGTCGATTCGGTGATGTCCGAGCTCAAAACTGATCTGTTGGCGCGCCTGTCGAGCAAGGTCGTGATCAACGCGATAACAGTGGCCACCACTAACCGGTGCGGGGTGACCCGTAAGTTGCTTGTACCGTTCGCAAGCGTAAGCCGCTCTTAGTTCATGAAAGCCTTTCAGCCCTTGTTCGTGCAGTGTTTTACGCGCAGGGCACACGGTCTGTTGCAAGAACGTTGCGTAGCTTTCGTCTCGAGCCAGCAAGTTACGGCTGCCGGTTGGTGACGCATTTCGAGCGAACTGTAGCGCCGCCTTCACTTCTTCATTGGCCACGACCCAGCGTGGTGCCGAAGCTCCGGACCTGCCACCTTTGGTACCGTCCTGAATATTGATGCGGCCCAAGCACTCAGCCTCACGCTGCAAGCGTAGCAAGTCAGCCAGGATCGCTTCGCGTAGGCGCATGCCGGTTGCGCGGGCCAAGCAGACAATCGCGGCTACGCGGTGGTGTTGCTGTTCGCGAAGCGCTTCAATCACTCGATTCAGTTGTTGGTGGTCTTGGCCATTCGGTGCTCGGGTGCGTACGCTTGATCGCTGCATGCTGAGTGCTCTGCTCGGGCTGGCGATCTTCACGTGCTGATCACCGCGTAGCGCGGCGAGGGTACGGTTGACGCTGCTTAGACGGTTCAGCGCGGTGGCGATGCAGATTTCACCTTGTTGGATTTGCAGGCGCAGATGTGCGGCGTAACTGTGCAAGGTACAGCGATCTATCCGGCGAGCATCGTTGTAACCTGGGCCGTCCGTAGACCGACACCATTTCACAAACGCCTGCCAGCGATCACTGTGTGCTTTGACCGTAGCGAAGTGTCCGCCGGCAAACATATCCTTCAACGCTTGTGGGCCGGCATAGCTGAGCTGACGGCCATAGCCAAAGTTGCGCCCATCACGCCGGCCGACCAATGCCATCGGCTTCACCGTTTTCCGTGTCTTGCAGAAAGCGCAGCACCGCTTTCCAGTGGGCGCTGATCTTGTCCGTCTGATGCCAATGTGTGGGACGAATAATCAGGGCGTTTTGCTGATGCCGGAGCATTGCTCCCTCTTCGCGCAGTTGGTGGATCAGTTGGCCGATGTCGACAGGCCCTAAGACGGGTGTGGCGACAACGGCGACAGTGGCGACAACCCTTGTAGTTGCTGCTCTGAAGCTTGGCGACAAGGCGGCGACGGAAGTGGCGACACTCCGCAATGCAGGTCGTGTCTGATGCTGTGCCTGGTAACGGCGCACCGCGTCATTGAGGCGGAACATGGCGCACCTCGAAGGTCTTTCCGTCAGGAGAGTCCAGCCAGCTATGTGAGATCAATTCGACCAGCAGCGTAATTGCGTGATGACTGCTCTTGCGGGCAAAGCGGGGGCCATTGCGGTTGAGGTCGCGGACGGTGAATTGGGTCCAGCCTTTTTGCGTTAGCCAGCGTAATAGTCGATCTGCCTCCTCGCGTAACGTGTTGATGGGCTCTTGCTCCGTCAGGCGCTGGATTTCGGCCAGGTAGTAATCCATCAGCGTCGAGGCGCGCTGGATATGGGGTTCGTCCACTACATGCGCGTCTTCAATCACCGCCAATACCCCGGCGATACGCAGTACGTTGGCGGCTGCTTTCCCCGCGACGGATTGAACGCCGGACAGCTCGCCAAACTCACCAGATTGGCATTCAATGGTGTCGTGAATATCGATCCAGGCAGTGCGCGCTCTGGATGTCAGTTCCAGCCTGTCAGGGTTAAGTGAGCCGTCGTTGTGTAGCGACATCGGCTTATCCAACAGAGCGGTAATGCGCGCTTGATAGCGCTGGATCTTGGCATCTCGCGTCAGGTCGACGGCCTTGTACAAGCGCCGCCCCACCAGGCGCTCGGGCCAACTGATCAGGCAGCGCCCAAGAATGCCTTGGCCGTTGATCATTCGATCTGTGAGTAGCTGGTTGGCCAGGTAAGGTTGCAGCATCAGATGCAGACTGAGACGGCGATCATAAGCTCGTAGGCTTTCGCCAGGCATGGAGCGCGCCCGGTCGATGGGGCTGCCATCCCAGAGCGTTGACAGGGTGGTGATGGCCTTGAGTTGGTTCTCTTTGCTCATCGTGCTGCTGCCCAAAAACTGGCCGCCCTCATCGTTGAATAACCCCATGCTGGGCAAGCCCTGGCATAGGTTTTTGATCAGCGCCTCAATGGTGGGCTCGGCAATGATCAACCTAGGCGGCACGGGGTCGGATAACTCACGAGCGTCGTGCTTTCCTCGAATGGCGGCGCGATTGGCTTTCAGTTGCTCCAAGTACAGCATCCACTGCCGTCGCTCCCACTCACGCGCAGCCGCCAGCGCAAGATGATCCACTGCGCTTTTCCGATCACCCGACGATGCCACCGTCAGCATGTACAGGGACAACGGATAAACACGGCCATCGAGATGCACATTGGCGTGCGACTGGGCCACCAGGGCGGCAGTGGCCAACACCGATTGCGCAGCCATGGCGCAGGGCACGCCGATCACCTCGGCCATGCGTTCGACGGCTGGCCCTAAGATCTGTCCCAACGCTTCGACTGGATACGCAAGCGGCTCGGGCCGGTATTCCAGCAGCGGCTGTGGCAGGTCGAACACTTCGCACAATTGCATCGTCATTCTCCTGGTGCTTCGAATTTCCCCCTCACTCTCCCCGCCACGGTTGTTGAGTGTTATCAGGGATCAAGGCCCCTGCAGCCTGTGAGGGTTGTCCACTTACACGGGACGGGCGGCTCTTTACGACCGGGAGCTTGGGCATCTCATGATCTGGCCTCCTGAGCACCGATAGCGGTGGGCGGGTGGAGGCTGCGTTGGCTGACGAGACCAGCGCCGCGAGATCCTGAGTCTGTTGCAGGCAGTGATGCGATAACCGGGGCGTGCCTGACTGTCAGTCAGGTGCAGTCCATTCCGTGGGCTGCGGCACCATCATCTGCATTGCTGCTACGGGTGACATCGGGGTTTGTCACGCCGATTGTCACAGGGACAAATGCTGCAATGTGTTGCCCGGCAAGGGCTGCGGCAGTGATTTCGGCGCCCGTCTCTTTCCTGGAGAAAGAGACGGGCGTGGGCTGCCGCATTTGCACTGTGGATAAGTTGGCTTCGATCACGTTGGGCGTGACTGCGCGCCTAATTGGAAGCAAGCGCGCATGGGCTGGGACCACCACTGTAGGGCGTAGCCTTAAAGGTCCCTGGCTACCTGGGCAATGCTGTCGATGACAGCGCTGTACGGCTCTGGTGTAACGCGTGCTCGAAGGGTGGTCAACTGGGGGGGCGGTGGGCTATTTAGGCGTTGGACGTGCGTGGAAGAAGGTGGCCTTGAATGGACGATTGGCCGTTCGTCGGTTTTTAAAGTGAGCCCCTGAGGACGGGAAGGCGAAGCCTTCCTGCCCTCAGGGGCTGGGCGTTAAAAGCTTATGGGCGATGCAGATGGTGGCGACTGTCGCCACGTTGTCGCCATACGAAGGATCGCTAAATACGTGGGATGTCGCCAGTGTCGCCGCCTTCGCCAGCAGGAACTGATTAACGAAACGGGATGACGTTCCCGTTTTTGTTTTCATGAATGGCCGTCACCGACAAATTGCCGGTGGCGGCTTTTTGAATGTATTCGCTCCACCAAGTCATCATCGGGCGTCTTCGCTCGATGTAGTCCGCTCGGTTGTACGCGCTTCGGACTTCGTCTTTGTCGACATGGGCGAGTGCGACTTCAATTAACTCCGGGTCCCATCCATGTTCGTTGAGGATGGTGCTGGCCATTGATCGCAGGCCGTGGCTGACCAACCGATCCTGGAAGCCCATACGCTTTAATGCCATGTTTGCGGTCTGGCTGTTTGCGTGGGTACGCGGATTTCGGTCGGCCGGAAATACGTGTTCCCGGTGGCCGCTGTAGGGCTTGAGTGTCTCTAGCAGCGCGAGCGTCTGGTCGCTTAGGGGGATGGGGTGCACACGGCGTTTTTTCATGCGCTCCTTTGGGATGGTCCAGATGCGTTTCTCGAAATCTATTTCTGCCCAGGTCGTCCCGGCAGCCTCGGCAGGGCGGGTCATAGTGTGCAGTTGCCATTCGATCAGGCAGCGGGTGATGCGTTTGATACTGGCGTTGGCAATCGCCAGCATAAGGTCGGGTAGTTCTTCGGGAGGAAGTGCCGGCATGTTTTGTTTTTGCGGTTTCTTGAAGGCTGACCGAATGCCACTGAGCGGGTTCGCAAAGATCAGCCCGCAGTTGACGCCGTAGGCCATGATTTCGTTGAGACGTTGGGAAAGTCGCTTGACCGTCTCCAGGCTGCCTTTGGCCTCGATCGGGCGTAGGAGCTTGATGATCATGGGGGCGGTGATGTCTGCAAGGGGTGCGGCTTTGAGGCTGGGGAAAACATGCAGCGTGAGTGAGCGCCAGATGTCTTCGGCGTAGGCCGTTGTGACGGAGTGTTTTTTCAGTTCGAACCAGGCGGTGGCCACCTTCTCGAATGTGTGTTCGGTCTTCGCCAGCTTGGCTTGCCTGAGCTCATCGCGGTGAGCCTTGGGATCAATGCCTAGCGCCAGTAGTTCACGTGCTTCTTGAGCTTTCTTTCTGGCGTTCGCCAACGAGAGAGCCGGGTAAGGGCCCAGAGCCATATTGAGGCGGTTTTTGGTTACCGGCTCGCGATAGTTGAAATTCCATATCATCGAGCCACTGGCTCTGACCCTGAGTTGAAGGCCGTCACCGTCAGTGAGAACGAAGTCTTTTCCTGTTGCCTTGACTGCCTTGAGTTGGCGGTCTGAGAGGCGGGTTGCATTAGTAGGCATGAGAGCTACCTCCGACACCGTTTTGGTATCCCAAAAATAGCACCGGTGAGGCCGGGATACCAAATGGGATACCAAAACGCGTGGAACTCTAAATTCTTCTACGGAAGCTAATGGCCCTGAAACCCTTGATTTCAATGGATTTCAGGCACAAAAAAAGACGTCCGTGGACGTCTTTAGATGATGAAGTGGTGGAGCCGGGGGGATTTGAACCCCCGTCCGCCAGTACTCCGCTGTCGGTACTACATGCGTAGCCGTGTCTATTAAGTTAACCCTCAGCGACCCGACGGGCAGGGTGCTTTGGGCGAGTTGTGTAAGTTTTAGCCGCTTCGTCCACAACGTACTGCACGGCGATTCTGTTCTATATGACAATCACTTTGGGTTTACAGACATCCCCTGATGATTGCTGGACCCGAAGGTACCAGAAGGGAAGAGCTAAGGCTGCTTACGCAGCGAGAGCGTATTCCCCGTAGGTTTCGTCATTGGCAACTATAAGAAGTTGCAACAGTGGATTTACGAGTTCTGTTACCAACTCGGCATGCACCTAAAGTTTCGCAACCGGCGTCGAATCCTAAACGGCCCCGAGCCTGATGCTCGGTGAATCATGTGAGCAACAGGCCTGTGCAGTGTACGCCAAAGCGGTCCGGAAGGCCAACCCGAAGGTTGGCCGCTGCGGCTGATCAGCTGCTTTTGCCGTCTTTGTTGGTTTTCTGCAGTTCGGTCATGGTCTGCTGGGTCTCGGTAATGCATTGCTTGATGCTGGTTTCATCACCTTTGTTCAGCAACGCCTTGGCTTTGTTGAGCGAGGCTTCAATCTGCCCCTGCATTTCCGGCTTGACCTGTGCCTTGCCGTTCTCGATGGTCTGGATATTGGTTTCACACAGATTATCCGTCTTGCTCGCGGCAAACGAAGTGGACGCCATCATGGAAGCTGTAACGAACAGACCTAACAGTACAGAACGTTTCATGTGTATCTCCTTGAACTGAGGGTCCAGGCATTTGCTGGCCGTCAGCACGGGCTGCCGAGTTTGGGTATGGCCCGGCAATGTCCGGGCTTATTCGGTGGACTACAGCCGCGCGTCAGGGTTCTATTTTTCTTCAGATGGCCCTCGCCCGGGTGACGCGATCCACGAGGTAGACCAGGCCGTGGTAGTTGATGCCGCCGTGTTGGGTCAGGCCGATTTCGCAGGTGCGGCTGGTGGAAATCCCTTCGCTGCAGGTCTGCACGGCGTCCTTGAGGGTGCGCAGCGAATGGGCGTTCAGTTCCGGTGTGGTGAAGCCCTTGTCGCCGGCAAACCCGCAGCAGTGAATCCCTTCGGGAATCACCACGTTTTTGCTGCACTTGCGGGCCAGGTCGATCAGCGCCTGGCTTTCGCCCAAGTGTTGGGTGCTGCAGGTGACGTGGACTGCGATGGGGGCTTCCTGAGGCATGAATTCGAGCCGGTCCATCAGGTGCGTACGGATGAAGCGCACCGGGTCGTACAGGTCGAGTCGGACATCGCCCAGGTCCTGGACCAGGCGCAGGGTGCAGGGGCTGGTGTCGCAGTAGATCGGATCGAGGCCGCCACGGCTGGCGTGCAGCAGGGCGCCCAGCATTTCCTGGCGCTTGTGTTCGGCCTGCTCGGCGTAGCCTTTTGAGGCGAACGGCTGGCCGCAGCACAGGCTGTCGAGGTTGTCCGGAAGGACGACCTGGTAGCCGGCTTTTTCCAGCAGGCCACGGGTCTTTTCGTACAGCGACGTTTGCTCTTTGTCACCGGCCGCCGGCCCCATCACCCGCGAGACGCAAGCCGCCAGGTACACCACGCGCGGACGGGCGTCCGATACGCTCGGGCTGAAGCGAATGGCTTTCTCCGGCTGCGGCATGGCGTTGGTCCATTGGGGGACCTGGCCCTTGGACACCTTCGTCAGGGTCGCCGACAGTTTGGCCAGGCGTGGCGCCCCCAGCAGCATGCGCGCGCCGTTGGCCACGTGCAGGGTGAAGCGTGCGCCTTGCAGGGCGGTGGCGAAATTGCCTTCAAGCCAGTTGGCGGTTTTCGTATGGGTGGCTGTACGGCCGCGCAGCTTTTTCACCAGGTCGCCGGTGTTGATGCCGACCGGGCAACGCTGGGCGCACAGCCCGGTGGCGGCGCAGGTCTCGAGGCCGTGGTATTCATACGCGGCTTCCAGTTCGCGGGTGTCCACGCCGGCACGCTTTTTCGCCTGAATGTCACGCCAGATCACGATGCGCTGGCGCGGGCTTAGGGTCAGGCCTTTGGAGGGGCACACCGGTTCGCAGAATCCGCACTCGATGCACTTGTCGACGATCTCGTCGGCGGCCGGCAGCGGTTTCAGGTGCTTGAGGTGAATCTGTGGATCTTCGCTGAGCACCACGTCCGGGTTGAGAATGCCGTGGGGGTCGAGCAGGCGTTTGAGTTGCCACATCAACTGATAGGCGTCGCTGCCCCATTCCAGTTCGACGAAGGGCGCCATGTTGCGGCCGGTGCCGTGCTCGGCTTTCAGCGAGCCGCCGAACTCCACCGCGACCAACTGCGCGACGTCATCCATGAACGCCTGGTAGCGTGCGACTTCTTCCGGGTTGTTGAAGCCTTGGGTGAAGACGAAGTGGAGATTGCCCTCCAGGGCATGCCCGAAAAGGATCGCTTCGTCGTAGTGATGTTTGTCGAACAGCTCGATCAGACGGTTCACGCCAATCGCCAGTTGTTCCACCGGGAAGGTCACGTCCTCGATGATCACCGTGGTGCCGGTTTTACGCACGGCGCCAACGGCGGGGAAGGTGTCCTTGCGGATGGCCCAGAGGCGGGCGTTTTCCACCGGGTTTTCAGTGAAGTCGACCTGTTTCTCCACTGGGAACGAGGCCAGCGACGCCATGATCTGCGCCAGTTGCTCGTGCAGCAGGGTGGAGGATGCGGCGCGGGATTCGATCAACAGCGCGCAGGCATTGTCCGACAGGTGTTGTACGAAATCCGGCATGCCGGGCTTGTTCTGCACCGAGCGCAGGCTGCGCCGGTCGAGCAGTTCCACGGCCGACACCGGCTGGCTCTTCAACACGCTGACGGCGTTGCAGCAGGTCTCCACATCGGGGAACACGATCAGCGCCGAGGCTTTGTTCGGGTGGTCGATCACGGTGTCGTAGGTGACCGCGCTGATGAACCCGAGCGTGCCTTCGGAGCCCACCAGCAGGTGGCTCAAGATATCCACAGGCTCGTCGAAATCCACCAGGGCATTGAGTGACAGGCCGGTGGTATTTTTCAGGCGATACTTGTGGCGGATCTTCGCGGCCAGCTCGCTGTTGGCGCGAGTTTCGCGGCCCAGCTGCGCCAGGCGATCCAGCAGTGCGCCGTGGCTTTGGCGAAACGCCGCGACACTCGCCGCATCTTCGGTGTCGAGACGGCTGCCGTCGGCCAGCACCAGGCGAATCCCGGCCAGCGTGTGGTAGGTGTTTTGCGCCGTGCCGCAGCACATGCCGCTGGCATTGTTGGCGACGATGCCGCCGATCTTGCAGGCGTTGATCGAGGCGGGGTCCGGGCCGATCTTGCGTCCGAACGGTGCCAGCCAGGCGTTGGCCTGGGCGCCGATCACGCCCGGTTGCAGGCGGATTTGCGTGCCCTGGCCACGAATCTCGCGGCCGTTCCAGTTATCCCCCAGCACGATCAGCACCGAACCGCTGATGGCCTGGCCGGACAGGCTGGTGCCGGCGGCGCGGAACGTCACCGGGACCTGATCCCGTTGGGCCAGCTTGAGCAGGGCAATCACCTCGTCCTCGGATTCGACGCGTATCACCAGTTTCGGAATCAGCCGGTAGAAACTGGCGTCGGTGCCGAAGGCCAAAGTCGACAGCGGGTCGTCGAAACGGCGCTCTGGGGGGATCAGTTGCTGCGCATCTCGCAGGAAAGCGGCCGGTAGACTCATTGGTCCTCCAGAATCAAAACCACCAGGTCTTTCGGACCGTGGGCGCCATAAGCCAGGACTTGTTCGATGTCGGCGGTCTTCGACGGGCCAGACACCAGTAGCGCGTTGGTCGGCATGCGCTGGGCCCAGTTGAACTCCTGCTGCACCTGATAGAAGTTGTCGCGGATTTCACTGGCCTTGAGCAGGGCGAAATGCACCGAGGGCGCCAGGCTCATCAAGCGCGGCTCTTCCCGCGTCGGCCAGAGAATCAGGCTGCCTGTCGCCGCGATGGCCCCGAGCGTGCCGGTCAGGCTGGCCGGGGTGTCGTTGAACAACTCGGCTTTCCATTCCTCCACCGGACGGTCGTAGGATTTGAGTGCCGGCAACCCCGGATTGTTCGCCCAGTGCTGAGTGAGCTGTTGACCGTGAGCAGTCGTCGGCGCGATCAGCAGACTCGGCAACTGGCGCTCGCCGATCAATTGCGCGAGCAACGCCGGCCAGCCTGCGCCCGAGGTCAGATGGATTTCCGTGTGCACCGCTTCCATCAGTTTGCGCAGTTGCGCAATGCGCTGTTCCGGCGCGTAGGTGTAGGGCGCAGTCACCAGTTCGACATCGAAGTTGTCGGGCACGGGTGTGGTGCCGGTCAGGCTTTTGCGCAATTTGCCGAGGATGTTTTGCTTGGCGCTCATCAGCGGTCTCCCTGTTTGCCCAGGTGTTCGCGGGCCATGTCGTGCAGTGAGCGGGCAGCGGGTTTCGGCGCGCTGTGGTTTTGCGTCCAGGGGCCGACGTTGCTCGGTGCGAGCGCACGCAGGCGCGTGGCGAGAAAGCCGAACAGACGGTACAGCGTCGGCGAGCTGTTGAGCCGCGCCCAGGCGTTCCAGATCAGGCGTTCCTTGCGCGAATACTTGCTGCCCTGGCCGCGCATGACCTGATGCGGGCTGTCCGGCGCCTTGACGTTCTCTTCCCGCAGGCGGCGCAGCAACGCGGGGATCGGGATCTTGACCGGGCACACCTCACCGCAGGCCCCGCACAGCGACGAGGCGCTGGGATGGTTCGGCACTTTCGCCAGGCCGACCATGTGCGGCGTGATGATTTTTCCGATAGGGCCGGGGTACACCTCCCCATAGGCGTGGCCGCCGATTCGGGTGTAGACCGGGCAATGATTCATGCAGGCGCCGCAGCGGATGCAATTCAGGGTCTGGCGCAACTCGCTGTCGGCAAAGGCCTGGCTGCGACCGTTGTCCAGCAACACCAAGTGCACTTCCTGAGGGCCGTCGAGCTCGTGTTCCTTGCGCGGGCCGGAGATCATGTTGACGTAGGTGGTGATCGGGATGCCCAGCGCGGAGCGGGTCAGCAACGACAGCAGCGGCACCACGTCGCGCAGGTTTTCCACGACTTTCTCGATGCCGGTGACGGCGATGTGCACCGGCGGCACGGTGGTGGTCATGCGCCCGTTGCCTTCGTTTTCCACCAGCAGCAGGGTGCCGGTTTCGGCGACGGCGAAGTTGACACCGGAGACGCCGATGTCCGCTTCGAAGAATTTCTGCCGCAACACTTTGCGACCGATCTGAATGAGTTGGTCGACGTCCTTGGTGTATTCCACGCCAAGTTTGTCGTGGAACAAGGACGCGACCTGACCGGCATTCTTGTGGATCGCCGGCATAATGATGTGTGAAGGCTTCTCGTGGTCGAGCTGAACGATGTATTCCCCCATGTCCGACTCCAGGCATTCAATGCCTTGAGCTTCGAGGACATGGTTCATTTCCATCTCTTCGCTGACCATCGATTTGCCCTTGATCACTTGCCGCCCCTCGTGAGCGCGGATGATCGAGAGGACGATGTCATTGGCTTCGTCCACCGTTTCCGCCCAGTGCACTGTCACACCGTTGCGGGTCAGGTTCTGTTCAAGCTGTTCGAGCAGGTCGGGCAGCTTGGATAACGCACGGGCGCGGACCGCATTGCCCAGCGCACGCAAATGTTCCCTTTCGTGGGCATCGCCGAAAGACGCTGCCCGTTTTGTCATCAGAGAATCCATCGCCTTGCGAAAGTTGTTTCGCAGCTGCGGGTCACCCAGTGCCTTGTGCGCACGGGTGTGGAAATCTTCTTCTACGGCAACCGTAGGAATGATCGTGGAAGCGTTCATTGGCCGCCTCCGGTTCGTTGCCAGAGGAAACTCGCCAGGTGTTGGCCGCGCAACGCTTCCTGCTGTTTTTCCAGAGAGCCGTTGATGTTCATCAGGCATCCGCAGTCGGCACTGAGTACCTGATGCGCACCGGATTCCTTCAGCGCGCGGGTCTTGTCGGCCACCATCGCTCCGGAAATATCCGGCATACGGACGCTGAAAGTCCCACCGAAGCCACAGCATTCGCTTTCACGAGTGTGGTCGACCCGCTCCACGTTGCCCAGTTGCGCCAACAGCTCGCGACCGTGCAGGTGGGTATTCATTTCCCGGCGCGCCGAGCACGACGTGTGCAGGGCCACCTTGACCGGGGCGCCATTGTCCTTGAGCTGCACCTTGCAGACAAACAAGAGGAACTCGGCCAACTCGTAGGTCCGGGCCGCCAGGGCCTGAACCTGTTTCAACGTGTGCGGCTCGTCCTTGAACAGGTCGGCGTAGTGTTCACGAATCATCCCCGCACAGGAACCCGACGGCACCACCACCGGATAGTCACCGGCAAACAATGCCAGTTGCGCACGCGCCACGGTCCGGGCCTGTTCGGTGTAACCCGAGGTGTAGGCCGGCTGTCCGCAGCAGCTCTGCCCTTGCGGGTACTCGACGCGAATACCTTCGCGCTCCAGCAGGTGGATCGCATCCATCCCGGCTTCCGGGTAGAACAGATCCACCACGCAGGTTCCGAACAGATAAACCCGGGACGGTTTTTCGCCGGGATACTGTCGAGGCTCGGGCAGGGGCGGGGCGACGCGGGTCGCGTTCGGCACGGCGTTGTAAAAAAGCTCGCTCATCAGGCGTGTCTCCGGGTGGGCCCGGTTATCCGTCCGCTGAGGCTGCTGAATATAGCGCGTGATGCTTCCAGCAGCCTTACGGACCGGGTTGTGAATAGCTGACGCCGCAGGGGTGGTGCGGCGTCGGTACTTGCGTTGGGGCGTGGGTGACTCAGTGCACCAGCATGCCGGTGAACCAGTAGGCTTGAGCCAGGGTGATCAGGCCGACGATGGTGGCGAAGAACAGGCTGTGCTTGAGGGTGAAACGGAACAGATCCGATTCCTTGCCCACCAGGCCAGTCGCGGCGCAGGCCACGGCGATCGATTGTGGCGAGATCATCTTGCCGGTCACGCCGCCGCTGGTGTTCGCCGCGACCAGCAAGGTGTCATTGACGCCGATCTGGTGTGCGGTGGTGGCTTGCAGCGAACTGAACAGCGCGTTCGACGACGTATCGGAACCGGTCAGGAACACGCCCAGCCAGCCGAGGAACGGCGAGAAGAACGGGAAGGCTGCGCCGGTGCCGGCCAGTACCAGGGCCATGGTCGAAGACATGCCCGAGTAGTTGGTGACGAAGGCGAATGCCAGCACCATGCCGATGGACAGGATCGGCCAGCGCAGTTCGAAAAAGGTCTCTTTCAAGGTGGTCAGACCAGTTTTGACATTGATCTTCAGTACCAGCATCGAAATCAGTGCCGAGAAGAAAATCGCCGTGCCGGTCGCGGAGATCGGATCAAGCTTGAACACCGCCGGAATGGCCGTCGGCGCAGCCACGATCGGTGCGGTCTTGATCACCAGTTGATCGAGGTGCGGGATGGCGAAGTTGAACACCCAGCTGTACATCGAGCCGCCGGCGGCAAACATCGCCTTGAACGGCTTCAGGGTCCAGATGGTGACCAGTACGGTGAGGATCAGGAACGGCGACCAAGCCTTGAAGATTTCACCCAGGCTGTAAGGCGATGCTTGCGTGGTGCGCGGTTGGCCGAAACCCCCGGCGCTGGCAGCAACGACCGAGGCGGAAACGGCGCCGGCCACGTGTTGGCCTGCGGCGCGTTTAGGCTGCCAGACTTTCAGGAACAGGGTCAGGGAAATCAGGCTGGCCAGGGCCGAGGTGATGTCCGGCAGTTCCGGGCCGATGAAGTTCGACGTGAAGTACTGGGTGACGGCAAAGCTCAAGCCCGCCACCAGCGCGGCCGGCCAGGTTTCACGTACGCCACGCAGGCCGTCCATCATGAACACCAGCCAGAACGGGACGAACAGCGACAGCAGCGGCAGTTGACGGCCGGTCATGGCGCCGATCTTGAAGGCGTCGATCCCGGTCACTTGTCCGGCCACGATGATCGGGATCCCCAAAGCACCGAAGGCCACCGGCGCGGTGTTGGCGATCAGGCACAGGCCAGCGGCGTACAGCGGGTTGAAACCCAGGCCTACCAGCAGGGCGGCGGTAATCGCCACCGGTGCGCCGAAACCGGCCGCCCCTTCAAGAAAGGCACCGAAGCAGAAACCGATCAGCAACACCTGCAGGCGCTGGTCGTCGGTGATCGAAAGGACCGAACTGCGGATCACCTCGAACTGACCACTCTTGACCGTCAGCTTGTAGAGGAATACCGCGGCCACGATGATCCACGCGATCGGCCACAGGCCATAGGCGAAACCATAACCGGCGGCGGCGAATGCCATGTCGACCGGCATCTGGAACGCGAAGATGGCCACCAGGATAGACAAGGCCAGCGTAATGCTACCGGCCACGTGACCCTTGAGGCGGAACACCGCCAACGCCAGAAAGAAAAACACGATGGGGATGACGGCCGCGAGGGCGGATAGGCCGAGACTGCCGAGCGGGCTATAGAGCTGTTGCCAGGTTTGCATGTGGGGTGGCCCCTAGTTGTTGTTGGTAGGCACTGGTCAGCGTTCTTGGTTAATTGGTAATACCAATTTACAATCGCTGTTCGCTAGGGTAAAAGCCTTGCCGGTGGTGTGTCAATTTGCAGCACTTAAACTTTTGTCGAATAGGGGCGGTACTGCCTGCGTGATTCGCTCGAACAAATGCCGTCTGATACGTGCCGGCCTGGCGCCGATAGGCCAGAATAGAGAGCCCGGCGAGCCGTCGGGATCGTGGAGAATTGAGTATGGGGTTTGATCAGATTCGTCAGCGCCGTTTGTCTGACGATATTGTCGAGCGGCTTGAGGGGATGATCCTCGAGGGTACGTTAAAGGCGGGAGAGCGTTTGCCGGCCGAGCGTGCGCTGGCCGAGCAGTTCGGCGTGTCACGCCCTTCGTTGCGCGAAGCGATTCAGAAGCTGGCGGCAAAAGGCTTGCTGGTCAGTCGCCAGGGTGGCGGCAATTATGTGGTGGAGTCATTGGGCACGACGTTCAGTGATCCGCTGCTTCATTTGCTGGAAAGCAATCCCGAAGCCCAGCGCGATCTGCTGGAGTTTCGCCACACCCTGGAAGCCTCCTGCGCCTATTACGCAGCCCTGCGTGCCACCGATGTCGACCGTGAACGCCTGACGGCAGCTTTCAACGAGCTGCAGGATTGTTACTCGCGCCACGACGAGGTCAGTCGAGCCGAAGAGGGGGCGGCGGACGCCAAATTCCATCTGGCCATCGCCGAAGCCAGTCACAACGCTGTCCTGCTGCATACCATCCGTGGGCTGTTTGACCTGCTCAAGCGCAACGTGGTGACCAACATTGGCGGCATGTACAAGCAACGCACGGAAACCCGCGACATGCTGATCACCCAGCACCGAGAGTTGTACATGGCGATTATCGAGGGCAGGGCCGAGCAGGCGCGGGAAGTCTCCAGTCGACACATCCTGTATGTGCAGGAAGTGCTGGAGGAGGTGCGTCAGGAAGTGCAGCGCGTGGCCCGGGCGGAGCGGCGCAAGGGGATGTAGCCCGGCAATTTGCGGCGACAGGGCACTTGCTATCGTCGGAACGCCGCCCGGAGCAGGCTCGCGCCCACAGAATCACATTCAACCTGTGGGAACGAGCCCGCTCGCGATGGCGGCTTCAGGCAAAAGGAAGATCAGTCTTCCTTGCCCTTGTTGCGCACCGCACGCTGCAGCTCGCGACCGGCGTCGCGCTCGCGTTCGGTATCACGCTTGTCGTATTCCTTCTTGCCCTTGCCCAGAGCGATCTCGCACTTGACCATGTGCTTGCTCCAGTACCAGGACAGGCACACGCAGGCGTAGCCCTTTTGCTGGACGGCGGCGGACAGCTTGTCCAGCTCGCGCCGGTTGAGCAGCAGTTTGCGGGTGCGGGTCGGATCGGCAATGACGTGCGTGCTGGCAGTCATCAGCGGCGTGATGTGACTGCCGAGCAGCCAGGCTTCGCCGTCCTTGAGCAGGACGTAGCTGTCCACCAGCTGCAGCTTGCTTGCACGCAGACTTTTTACTTCCCAGCCGGCCAGGACCAGACCAGCCTCGAACTTGTGCTCGATGAAGTAATCGTGTCGCGCCTTTTTATTCTGCGCGATGGTCCCTGTAGGGTGTTTCTTCTGTTTAGCCATAGGGGCGGCATTATAGGGAGTTGCAAGCGAGTCGGCTACGGTGATGCTGCGTGCTTGAGCAGGTTGATTGAATCCCGGACAATGCGCGCTCTTTTTGCAATGCTTGGACGTGACAACGATGTCGACAGACAAGGTTTCTGTCCACGGCAGCTGGGCCAGCCGCTGGGTCTTCATTCTGGCCGCAACCGGTTCGGCCGTGGGCCTGGGCAGCATCTGGAAATTCCCGTACATGGTCGGGATCTACGGCGGCGGGGCCTTTGTGTTGATGTTCCTGGCCTGTATCGCGCTGATCGGTGTGCCGGTGATGCTCGCGGAAACCCTGATCGGCCGTCGCGCCCGGCAGAGTCCGGCCAATGCCCTGAAGGTGTTGGCGCTGGAGGCCGGGCACTCGGCGAAGTGGTCCTGGGGCGCCTTCGCCGGCATGATCACGGCCTTGCTGATCCTGTCTTTCTATAGTGTCGTTGGCGGTTGGTCGCTGGATTACATCATCAACATGGGGCGTGGCGATTTCCAGGGCGTGACGCCTGACCAGGTCGGTGCGTACTTTGGCAAGGTGATCGCCGACCCCTGGCGCCTGACACTTTGGCACACGGTGTTCATGCTGCTGTCGGCGATTGTGATCGCCAAGGGTGTGGTGGCAGGGCTTGAGCGCAGTTTGCGCATCATGATGCCGCTGCTGTTCGTCATGGTCTTGGTGTTGTTGGGCTACAGCATGACCACCGGCCATTTCATGAACGGCCTGCATTTCATGTTCGACTTCCACCCGGAAAAAGTCCTCGACGGCTTGTTGCCGGCAATGGGCCATGCGTTCTTTTCGTTGAGCGTGGGGGTGGGTTCGATCATGATCTACGGCGCCTACATGCCCAAGCAATCATCGATTTCCGGCACAGTGGTCGGCGTTGCGTTGCTCGACACCTTCGTCTCCCTGGTGGCTGGTCTGGCGTTGTTCCCCATCGTCTTTGCGGCCGGGCTGAATCCCAGCGAAGGCCCGGGGCTGATGTTCGTCAGCCTGCCCTTTGCCTTCGGTAACGTAGCATTTGGCCAGCTGATGGGCGTAGTGTTCTTCGTGCTGGTGGCGATTGCTGCGTGGAGTTCGGCCATTTCGTTGCTGGAGCCCATGGTGGCTTACCTGGTGGAGCGGACTAAGGTCAGGCGCGCCTGGGTGACGTTCTGGCTGGCGTTCACTTGCTGGTTCGTTGGTCTGGGGACGGTGTTTTCGTTCAACATCTGGAAGCCAGCCAGGTTTTTCGTGAACGAAGGCGGGGCGTTCCATCTCTATCAATGGGGGGCCGTCGGCGGTCTGGATTTCTTTGGTGTGATCGATTTCTTCACCTCGCGGATCATGTTGCCACTCGGTGGCTTGTGCTTCGTGTTGTTTGCGGGTTGGGTGATGGGGCGTGAAGCGGTGCGCGACGAATTGTCGATCCGCAACCCCAGGCTGTTCACGCTGACCCTGTTTTTGATGCGCTATGTGGCGCCCATCGGCATTCTCGTAGTGTTTGCCGCCCAGCTGTGGAAGTGACGCTGACATGACGACACACATTCAACGTTCGGCTTTGCTGCCGTATCCGGCGCAAGCGCTGTATGACCTGGTCAATGACGTAGCGCGTTATCCGGAGTTTCTGCCGTGGTGTTCATCGGCCGAGGTCCTGGAAAGCGCCCCCGAGTTCATGCGCGCAAGCGTCGGGGTGGCCAAGGGAGGGCTCAGCCAGCATTTCGTGACCCGCAACACCCTGGTTCCCGGGCAATCGATCGAGATGAACCTCGAAGAGGGCCCGTTCACCCAGTTGCACGGTATCTGGGTGTTCAAGGCCCTGACCGACAAGGCCTGCAAGATCAGCCTGGACCTGTCGTTCGACTACGCCGGGCCGATTGTTCGCGCCACCCTGGGACCGTTGTTCAATCAGGCGGCCAACACCCTGGTCGATGCGTTCTGCCAGCGCGCCAAGCAGATGCATGGTTGAGACCGTGATCGAGATTGAAGTGGTGTATGCCGCAGTGGATCGCCAGGTACTTCGCAGCGTGTCGGTGCCGGTGGGCACCACGGTACGTTCCGCGCTGTTGAGTTCAGGGCTGGGCAGTGAGTTTGCGGAATTGAATCTGGTCGATTGTCCGGTCGGGGTGTTCGGCAAGGTGATTGTCGACCCGGACACTCGCCAGGTTCAGGCGGGGGATCGTCTGGAGATTTATCGGCCGCTGGTGGCCGATCCCAAGGAAGTTCGCCGGCTTCGCGCCGCCAGGGCTGCCGAGGCGAAGGCCCGGAATGGGTGATTGGCCGAAAATCAGGCAATAAAAAACCCGGAAATTCCGGGTTTTTTATTGCGTCGCAAATTATTGCGGCGAGGTGTCCAGCGGTTCTGGCGTCGGGACTGGAACGGTTTCTACGCCGTCGACGTCCTTCTGGATCTGGTCCAGCAATGAACCTGGCTTGGCCGGTTTTTCCGGTTTTGGCTTCTCGACGTTCTCGGCAGGAGCGGTCACGTTAGTGCCACTGTCCTGGCCCAGAATGGCTTCATCTCGGCTCACGCCTGGCATGAAGTCGCCGGAGAGGCTGACAAGTTGATCATTTGGGTTGAAGATAACGCTAATGCGTTCCTGTTGGCGTTCACCGCCACCCGGTTGCAGGCTGTACAGGTAATCCCAGCGATCGGCATGGAACGTGTCGGTCAGCAGGGGGTTGCCCATGATAAACCGTACTTGCCGTCGGGTCATTCCGGGGCGTAACTGGTCTATCATGTCCTGCGTGACGACATTGCCCTGCTGGATGTCGATTTTGTAAACCCCGGGGAATGAACAACCGGCGAGTGCGAGCAGTCCCACAAAGGTGAAACTGGTTAGCAAGAGCTTGGTGTTTTGCATCGGTGGGCGACTTCCACTATCTTGGCTGGGACAACGTAAACGCCGATCATACCCGCATTAAGAGAAGCTGCGAAGCAGCATCGCGAGAAAGCTGACCATGGTTGAAAATAGCGAACTACGCAAAGCCGGCCTCAAAGTGACCCTGCCACGGGTCAAAATTCTGCAAATGCTCGATTCCGCCGAGCAGCGCCACATGAGTGCCGAGGATGTCTACAAGGCACTGATGGAGGCTGGCGAGGACGTCGGTCTGGCCACGGTCTACCGTGTACTGACCCAGTTCGAGGCAGCTGGCCTTGTGGTGCGGCACAACTTCGACGGGGGCCATGCGGTCTTCGAGCTGGACGACGGCAAGCATCACGACCATATGGTCAACGTCGAAACCAGTGAAGTGATCGAGTTCTTCGATCAGGAAATCGAAAATCTGCAGAAAGCGATCGTCGAGAAGTATGGCTTCGAGATGGTTGATCACAATCTGGTGCTGTACGTACGCAAGAAAAAGTAAGCATGTCGCGTGAGCTGCCAGGCTCGCGAAACGAACAAAGGCGACTCAAGAGTCGCCTTTGTGCTTTGCGCGGGAGCTAAATTTTCGCGGTTACCACCATTTTCTTGGCGTGAGCCAGGGACTCCTTCGTCAGGTCGATACCGCCCAGCATCCGGGCGACCTCTTCGACGCGATCGTTTTTGCTCAGCTTGGAGACGGCCGTGTGGGTCGCTTTCTCGTCACGCACCTTGTGCACGAATAGATGCTGATGCCCCTGGGCCGCCACTTGTGGCAAGTGAGTCACCGTCAGCACCTGCCCGCGCTCGCCCAGGCGGCGCAGCAACTGGCCGACAATCTCGGCGGTCGGCCCGCCGATCCCCACGTCCACTTCATCGAACACCAGGGTGGGTACTCGCGACGTCTGTGCGGTGATCACCTGGATGGCCAGGCTGATCCGCGACAGTTCGCCGCCCGAGGCGACCTTGGCCAGGGCTTTCAGTGGCTGGCCGGGGTTGGCGCTGACCAGTAGCTCGACCTGCTCCAGGCCGTTGGGCAGCAGTTCGCCGCCGCTGTTGGGGCGTAACTCGATGGTGAAACGCCCACCCGGCATGCCCAGGCGTTGGATCTCCTGTTCGACGGCACTGGCCAGGCTGCTTGACGCCTGGTGGCGCAGATCGCTCAACTCCCGGGCCTTTTCCTGATAATGACGGGCGTAGGACGCCAGCTCGTCGCCCAGGCGCTCGATCGACTCGTCGTTGGCATTGAGGGTCTCGATTTCATCCAGCAGCCGTTGCTGCATCTCGGCGACCTCGGTGGGCTGGATACGGTGTTTGCGCGCCATGGTGTAGATCGCGTCGAGGCGCTCTTCCAGGTACTGCAGGCGTGCCGGGTCGGCGTCGAAGTTGTCGAGGAAGCGATTCAGTTCGCCCACGGCCTCTTCGACCTGGATCTGTGCACTGGTCAACAGGCTGCTGGCTTCACCCAGTGCGCCAATCGAACTGTTGACGCTCGACAGGCGATTGAGGCTCGCGGTCAGGGCGTTCAGGACATTGCCTGAATCACTTTCGCTGCATTGCTCGACCACCTGCCGGCAGATGCCGAGCAGGGTTTCGGCATTGGTCAGGTTCTTGTGTTCCTGCTCCAGTTCCTCCAGTTCTTTTTCGCCAAGGCCGAGATTCTCTAGCTCTTCGAGCTGATAACTCAGCAACTGATGGCGGGCGCGCTGCTCGTCGCCCGAGTTGGTCAGGCGCTCCAGCTCCTGGCTGGTCTGGCGCCAGCGCTGGGCGGCGAGCTGAACCTGGCGGGCAAGGTCGGTGGCGCCGGCATACTCGTCCAGCAGGCGGCGGTGCGTATCGGTCTTGAGCAGGGACTGGTGTTCATGCTGGCTGTGGATGTCGATCAACAGCTCGCCAAGGGCCTTGAGGTCACCCAGCGGGCAGGGAGTGCCGTTGATATAGCCTCGCGAGCGACCTTCGGCGGTGATGACCCGGCGCAGGATGCATGGACCGTCACTTTCCAGGTCGCGCTCGGCGAGCCAGGCACTGGCTTCCGGAATGTCGACCAGGTCGAACGTGGCCAGGATGTCTGCCTTGTCAGCGCCGGGACGGACCACGCCGCTGTCGGCACGATCCCCCAGGGTGAGGCCCAGGGCGTCGAGCATGATCGACTTGCCGGCGCCGGTTTCCCCTGTGATCACGCTCATCCCGCGATCGAGTTCGAGATCGAGATGTTCAACGATGGCGTAGTTGTGTACGGACAGGTGCACCAGCATGACGGCCGCTCCCAGGCTTTAGGTCTGGTTATTTATACAGTGTTTTATTTGCGACTGACAATGCCCTCCCTTAGCTCGATTTGCTTGGTCCGACGAAATCGTTAGTGCATCGGGGAATGACAATGCAGCTGTTTTTTGTAGGGTTAATTGTTATCGGCCCTTGAAGCTGGTTTTTGCGGCCCCATATACCGGGACAGAAGCGCGAGTTGAGCTCGCGGACGTTATTGAAAGGAGAATTCTATGGCTGACGAACAGACAGTGGATACGCAAAACCCAGACGCCAACCAGGCGCCCGAGGCTTCGGGCGAAGACCTGGCGACTCGTGTGCAAGTGCTCGAAGAGCAACTGGCCAGCGCGCAGGATAACGCTTTGCGCGTAGCCGCCGATCTGCAGAACGTCCGCCGCCGTGCCGAGCAGGACGTTGAAAAGGCTCACAAGTTCGCGCTGGAGAAGTTCGCCGGCGACCTGCTGCCGATCATCGACAGCCTGGAGCGCGGCCTGGAGTTGTCCAGCCCGGACGACGAGAGCATCCGTCCGATGCGCGAAGGCATCGAGCTGACCCTGAAAATGTTCCAGGACACCCTCAAGCGCTATCAGCTTGAGGCGATCGACCCGCATGGCGAACCGTTCAACGCCAGTCTCCATCAGGCAATGGCCATGCAGGAAAGCGCCGACGTCGAGCCCAACAGCGTGCTCAAGGTGTTCCAGAAGGGTTACCAGCTCAGCGGTCGCCTGCTGCGTCCGGCGATGGTCGTGGTCAGCAAGGCCCCGGCTCCGGTTTCGCCATCTATTGATGAGCAGGCTTGAAATTAGCCGCAAGGCCCCCATTTAGAAGTCAAGCGTTTAAGTGCTACCGCAGTTAGCCACCACTGCTGCGGCAACCAAATCCAAAGTTTCGGGAGAGTGAACATGGGCAAAATTATCGGTATAGACCTGGGGACTACCAACTCCTGCGTCTCCGTGCTGGAAAACGGCCAGGCCAAAGTGATTGAAAACGCCGAAGGCGCGCGCACCACGCCTTCGATCATCGCTTACGCCAACGATGGCGAAATCCTGGTTGGCCAATCGGCCAAACGTCAGGCTGTGACCAATCCGCACAACACCCTGTACGCGGTGAAGCGTCTGATCGGTCGTCGCTTCGATGAAGAAGTGGTACAGAAAGACATCCAGATGGTCCCTTACAAGATCGTCAAGGCTGACAACAGCGACGCCTGGGTTGAAGTGAACGGCCAGAAAATGGCTCCGCCACAAATCTCGGCTGAAATCCTGAAGAAAATGAAGAAGACCGCCGAAGACTACCTCGGCGAGCCTGTGACCGAGGCGGTGATCACCGTTCCGGCCTACTTCAACGACAGCCAGCGTCAAGCCACCAAGGACGCCGGTCGCATTGCCGGTCTGGACGTAAAACGTATCATCAACGAACCTACTGCGGCTGCTCTGGCCTACGGTATGGATAAGGCCAAGGGCGATCACACCGTGATCGTTTACGACCTGGGCGGCGGTACGTTCGACGTTTCCGTGATCGAAATCGCTGAAGTCGACGGTGAGCACCAGTTCGAAGTGCTGGCCACCAACGGCGACACCTTCCTGGGTGGTGAAGACTTTGACATTCGTCTGATCGATTACCTGGTTGACGAATTCAAGAAAGAAAGCGGCATGAACCTCAAGGGTGACCCGCTGGCCATGCAGCGCCTGAAAGAAGCGGCTGAAAAAGCCAAGATCGAGCTGTCTTCCGCTCAGTCGACCGACGTCAACCTGCCGTACATCACTGCAGACGCCACCGGTCCTAAGCACCTGAACGTGAAGATCTCCCGCGCCAAGCTGGAATCGCTGGTGGAAGACCTGGTTCAGCGCACCATCGAGCCTTGCCGCATCGCGCTGAAAGACTCCGGCATCGACGTGGGTTCGATCAATGACGTGATCCTCGTAGGCGGTCAGACCCGTATGCCACTGGTTCAGAAGCTGGTGACCGAGTTCTTCGGTAAAGAAGCGCGTAAAGATGTGAACCCGGACGAAGCCGTTGCCATGGGTGCTGCCATCCAGGGTGCCGTTCTGGCCGGCGACGTGAAGGACGTTCTGCTGCTCGACGTCAGCCCGCTGACCCTGGGTATCGAAACCATGGGTGGCGTGATGACTGCGCTGATCGAGAAAAACACCACGATTCCTACCAAGAAATCGCAAGTGTTCTCGACGGCCGACGACAACCAGGGCGCCGTGACCATTCACGTGTTGCAAGGTGAGCGTAAGCAAGCGGCGCAGAACAAGTCCCTGGGCAAGTTCGACCTGGCCGAGATTCCACCTGCACCGCGTGGCGTGCCACAAATCGAAGTGACTTTCGACATCGACGCCAACGGCATTCTGCACGTGGGCGCCAAGGACAAAGCCACTGGCAAGACCCAGTCGATCGTGATCAAGGCCAACTCCGGTCTGTCCGACGAGGAAATCGAGCGCATGGTGCGTGATGCCGAGGCGAACGCCGAGGAAGACCGCAAGTTCGAAGAACTGGCCGCTGCCCGCAACCAGGGTGATGCACTGGTCCACTCCACGCGCAAAATGGTCGCTGATGCCGGCGACAAGGTCAGCGCTGAAGAGAAGACTGCCATCGAAGCCGCAGTGGTTGCCCTGGAAGCCGCCGTCAAAGGCGACGACAAGGCTGCCATCGAAGCCAAGGTCGAAGAGCTGTCGAAAGTCTCCGCTCCAGTGGCGCAGAAGATGTACGCCGAGCAGGCTCAACCTGCTGAAGGCGCTGCACCGCAAGGCGAATCGGCCGAGAAGGCTGATGACGTGGTCGACGCCGAGTTCGAAGAAGTCAAAGACAACAAGTAAGTTGTTGGTCGCCCGGTTGACTGCCTTCGGGCAGTGGCTGGTAGGATGTCGCCGCGCGGGAGCCTGCTCCCGCGTTGGTGTGTCTGGAGTACACGAATTTTTACAGCATGCGACAACGCTCGCGTGTTGAGGGCATGGCCGGGAATGCTCCTGCTTTCCGTGCCGCAATTGCCACATCGAAACAAAGACCAGGATCGTTGAATTGACGTGAGTTGGGTCCGGGCCTGTATTGGGGCTCAACGAGTTTGGCGAAGCTCAGGAGAGGTTTGCCGAACGTCCTCAAGAGTGCAGAAGACTTATGGCAAAGCGTGACTATTACGAAGTATTGGGTGTTGAGCGCGGCTCCAGCGAAGCGGACCTGAAGAAGGCCTACCGCCGCCTGGCGATGAAGCACCACCCGGACCGTAATCCTGATGACAAGGCGTCGGAAGAACTGTTCAAAGAGGCCAACGAGGCCTATGAAGTGCTGTCCGACTCCAGCAAGCGTGCCGCGTATGACCAGTACGGTCATGCCGGTGTCGATCCGAGCATGGGTGGCGGCGGTGCCGGGTTTGGCGGTCAGAACTTCTCCGACATCTTCGGTGATGTGTTCAGCGACTTCTTCGGTGGCGGTCGCGGCGGTGCCCGTGGCGGCGCCCAGCGCGGCAGCGACCTGCGCTACACCCTGGAGCTGAACCTGGAAGAAGCCGTGCGCGGCACGACGGTGAATATCCGCGTTCCGACGCTGGTCAACTGCAAGCCGTGCGACGGCTCGGGGGCCAAGAAAGGCTCCTCGCCAGTGACCTGCCCGACCTGCGGTGGTATCGGCCAGGTCCGCATGCAGCAAGGTTTCTTCTCGGTGCAGCAGACCTGCCCGCGCTGCCATGGCCAGGGCAAGATCATTTCCGACCCGTGCAGCTCCTGTAACGGTGACGGTCGTGTCGAGGAGTACAAGACCCTGTCCGTGAAGGTGCCGGCCGGTGTCGACACCGGTGACCGTATTCGCCTGTCCGGCGAAGGCGAGGCGGGCGCTCAGGGTGGCCCGACGGGCGACCTGTACGTGGTGATCAGCGTGCGTGAGCACGCGATCTTCCAGCGTGATGGCAAGCATCTGTTCTGCGAAGTGCCGATCAGCTTCGTCGATGCGGCGCTGGGCGGCGAGCTGGAGATTCCGACCCTCGATGGTCGGGTCAAGCTGAAAATCCCCGAGGGGACTCAAACCGGCAAGCAGTTCCGTGTCCGTGGCAAAGGCGTTGCGCCGGTGCGTGGCGGCGGTGCGGGCGACCTGATGTGCCGCGTGGCCGTCGAAACCCCGGTCAACCTGGGGCGTCGGCAGCGCGAATTGCTGGAGGAATTCCGCAGCTCGCTGGCGGACGACAACAGCCACTCGCCAAAAACCACCGGCTGGTTCGAAGGCGTGAAGCGCTTCTTCGGCGACCTGTAAGGAGTGAGCATGCGACGTATAGCTGTCATGGGTGCCGCTGGCCGCATGGGCAAAATCCTGGTCGAGGCGGTGCAGCAGCGCGCACCGCTGACCGGCCTGACCGCCGCCATCGTGCGCCCCGGCAGCACGCTGATTGGCGTGGATGCCGGTGAGCTGGCCTCGCTGGGACGTATCGGCGTGCCGCTGTCCGGTAACCTGGATGCGGTGGCGGATGAGTTCGATGTGCTGATCGACTTCACGCTGCCGGAAGTCATGCTGAAAAACCTGGCGTTCTGCCGCAAGGCCGGCAAGGCCATGGTGATCGGCACGACCGGTCTGGATGCGGCGCAGAAGCAGTTGCTGGTCGAGGCGGGCAAGGATATTCCGATCGTGTTCGCCGCCAACTTCAGTGTCGGCGTGAATCTTTCGCTCAAGCTGCTCGACATGGCGGCGCGGGTGCTGGGTGACGACGCGGACATCGAAATCATCGAGGCCCATCATCGGCACAAGATCGATGCGCCTTCGGGCACCGCATTGCGCATGGGTGAAGTGATCGCCAATGCCCTGGATCGCGATCTGCAGAAAGTCGCGGTGTACGGGCGTGAGGGGCATACCGGTGCGCGTGAGCGTGAAACGATCGGTTTTGCCACTGTTCGCGGCGGTGACGTGGTGGGCGATCACACGGTTCTGTTCGCCTGTGAAGGCGAGCGGCTGGAGATTACTCACAAGGCTTCCAGTCGCATGACGTTCGCCAAGGGAGCCGTGCGTGCGGCGTTGTGGCTGGATGCGCGCGAACCTGGCCTCTACGACATGCAAGACGTGCTCGAACTGCGTTAAGATGCGCCCCGGAATCGGGCTCAAACCCACGATTGGGCCCCGGTTTCATTACGCCAAGCGACGTCCTGTCGCATTCTCCGGCCTTTAGGGCTCATTGGCGGTAGACCAAAAACGCCTTTTTCTGTAAGCTACAGCTTTAGTGTGTCCACTAAAAGCGCGCAGAAATAATTCAGTGAAGAAGCGGGGTGACGTGTCCATACGTCACTCCGCTTTTTTACAACCTGCGATCGCCCTTTCAGGCTTTATTTACGGGAGGTCTTCTTGACTAAGCCAGCCATACTCGCCCTTGCTGATGGCAGCATTTTTCGCGGCGAAGCCATTGGAGCCGACGGTCAAACCGTTGGTGAGGTGGTGTTTAACACCGCAATGACCGGCTATCAGGAAATCCTTACCGATCCTTCCTACGCCCAACAGATCGTTACCCTGACGTACCCGCACATCGGCAACACCGGCACCACGCCGGAAGACGCCGAGTCGAACCGCGTATGGTCCGCTGGCCTGGTTATCCGTGATCTGCCACTGGTTGCGAGCAACTGGCGTAACACGATGTCCCTGTCCGATTACCTGAAAGCCAACAATGTTGTGGCGATCGCCGGTATCGACACCCGCCGCCTGACGCGCATCCTGCGTGAGAAAGGCGCGCAGAACGGCTGCATCATGGCCGGTGACAACATTTCCGAAGAAGCCGCCATCGCCGCAGCCCAGGGCTTCCCTGGCCTCAAGGGCATGGACCTGGCGAAAGTCGTCAGCACCAAGGACGCCTACGAGTGGCGCTCGACGGTCTGGGACCTGAAGACCGATAGTCACGCAACCATCGACGCGTCGCAGCTGCCGTATCACGTGGTCGCCTACGACTACGGCGTCAAGTTGAACATCCTGCGCATGCTGGTCGAGCGCGGTTGCCGTGTGACAGTGGTGCCTGCGCAAACGCCGGCGGCCGATGTACTGGCAATGAATCCGGACGGCGTGTTCCTGTCCAACGGCCCTGGCGATCCGGAGCCTTGCGATTACGCGATCCAGGCGATCAAGGACGTGCTGGAAACCGAAATCCCGGTATTCGGTATCTGCCTCGGTCACCAGCTGCTGGCCCTGGCCTCCGGCGCCAAGACCCTGAAAATGGGCCACGGCCACCACGGCGCCAACCACCCGGTCCAGGACCTGGACACCGGCGTTGTGATGATCACCAGCCAGAACCACGGTTTTGCGGTAGACGAAGCGACCCTGCCAGCCAACGTCCGCGCGATCCACAAGTCGCTGTTCGACGGCACCCTGCAAGGGATCGAGCGTACCGACAAGAGCGCCTTCAGCTTCCAGGGCCACCCGGAAGCCAGCCCTGGCCCGAACGACGTAGCGCCTTTGTTCGATCGCTTCATCAACGAAATGGCCAAGCGACGCTGATCGTTGGCCCTGATGCAGCAGCCCGGAGGCGGTCCCGATAGCGGCGGCCCCTCCAGGCTTCACAGATTGATCAAGACGGCTTGCCGACTGACCTGCGGATTTGAGTGACAACCCATGCCAAAACGTACAGACATTAAAAGCATCCTGATTCTCGGCGCTGGCCCGATCGTGATCGGCCAGGCCTGCGAATTCGACTACTCCGGCGCCCAGGCCTGCAAAGCCCTGCGCGAGGAGGGTTACCGCGTCATCCTGGTGAACTCCAACCCGGCCACCATCATGACCGACCCGGCCATGGCTGACGCCACCTACATCGAGCCGATCAAGTGGCAGACCGTTGCCAAGATCATCGAAAAAGAGCGTCCGGACGCGCTGCTGCCGACCATGGGTGGCCAGACCGCCCTGAACTGCGCCCTGGACCTGGAGCGCGAAGGCGTTCTGGAGAAGTTCGGCGTGGAAATGATCGGTGCCAACGCCGACACCATCGACAAGGCCGAAGACCGTTCGCGTTTCGACAAGGCCATGAAGGACATCGGCCTGGCCTGTCCGCGTTCCGGCATCGCCCACAGCATGGAAGAGGCCAATGCGGTCCTCGAGAAGCTGGGCTTCCCGTGCATCATCCGTCCGTCCTTCACCATGGGCGGCACCGGTGGCGGTATCGCTTACAACCGTGAAGAGTTCGAAGAAATCTGCGCCCGCGGCCTGGACCTGTCGCCGACCAAAGAACTGCTGATCGACGAGTCCCTGATCGGCTGGAAAGAATACGAGATGGAGGTTGTCCGCGATAAGAAGGACAACTGCATCATCGTTTGCTCCATCGAAAACTTCGACCCGATGGGCGTGCACACCGGTGACTCGATCACCGTGGCGCCAGCACAGACCCTGACCGACAAGGAATACCAGATCCTGCGTAACGCCTCCCTGGCGGTATTGCGCGAGATCGGCGTGGAAACCGGTGGCTCCAACGTTCAGTTCGGCATCTGCCCGAACACCGGCCGCATGGTCGTGATCGAGATGAACCCGCGTGTGTCCCGTTCCTCGGCCCTGGCTTCGAAAGCCACCGGTTTCCCGATTGCCAAGGTTGCCGCCAAACTGGCCGTGGGCTACACCCTCGACGAGCTGTCGAACGACATCACCGGCGGCAAGACCCCGGCGTCCTTCGAGCCGTCCATCGACTACGTCGTCACCAAGTTGCCACGCTTTGCCTTCGAGAAATTCGCCAAGGCCGACGCACGCCTGACCACCCAGATGAAGTCGGTCGGTGAAGTCATGGCCATCGGCCGTACCTTCCAGGAGTCCCTGCAGAAAGCCCTGCGCGGCCTGGAAGTGGGCGTTTGCGGCCTGGACGAGAAGCTCGACCTGAGCAACCCGGAAAGCATGGGCATCCTCAAGCGCGAGCTGACCGTGCCTGGCGCCGAGCGTATCTGGTACGTGGCTGACGCGTTCCGCGCCGGCCTGTCGGTCGAAGACATCTTCGGCATGAACATGATCGATCCATGGTTCCTGGTGCAGATCGAGGACCTGATCAAGGATGAAGAGAAGGTCAAGACCCTCGGTCTGTCGGCCATCGACCGCGACCTGATGTTCCGCCTCAAGCGCAAGGGTTTCTCCGATCAGCGTCTGGCCAAGCTACTGGGTGTCACCGAGAAGAATCTGCGCACTCACCGTCACAAGCTGGAAGTGTTCCCGGTCTACAAGCGCGTCGACACCTGCGCGGCCGAGTTCGCCACCGACACCGCCTACCTGTACTCGACCTACGAGGAAGAGTGCGAAGCGGCGCCGTCCGGTCGCGACAAGATCATGATCCTCGGCGGCGGTCCGAACCGTATCGGCCAGGGTATCGAGTTCGACTACTGCTGCGTGCACGCGGCGCTGGCACTGCGCGATGACGGTTACGAGACCATCATGGTCAACTGCAACCCGGAAACCGTTTCCACCGACTACGACACCTCCGATCGCCTGTACTTCGAGCCGGTGACCCTGGAAGACGTATTGGAAATCGTGCGTGTCGAGAAGCCGAAAGGCGTGATCGTCCAGTATGGCGGCCAGACCCCGCTGAAGCTGGCGCGTGCCCTGGAAGCCGCCGGCGTGCCGATCATCGGTACCAGCCCTGACGCCATCGACCGTGCCGAAGACCGTGAGCGCTTCCAGCAGATGGTCGAGCGCCTGAACCTGCGTCAGCCGCCAAACGCCACCGTGCGCAGCGAAGACGAAGCCGTTCGCGCAGCCGCGAAGATCGGTTATCCGCTGGTAGTGCGTCCTTCGTACGTACTGGGCGGCCGGGCGATGGAAATCGTCTACAAGGAAGAAGAACTCAAGCGCTACCTGCGTGAAGCGGTGCAAGTGTCCAACGACAGCCCGGTGCTGCTGGACCACTTCCTCAACTGCGCCATCGAGATGGACGTGGATGCGGTCAGCGACGGCAAGGACGTCGTGATCGGCGCGATCATGCAGCACATCGAACAGGCGGGCGTTCACTCCGGTGACTCCGCGTGCTCCCTGCCGCCGTACTCGCTGCCCGCGCACATCCAGGACGAGATGCGCGAACAGGTCAAGAAAATGGCCCTGGAACTGGGCGTGGTCGGCCTGATGAACGTGCAGTTGGCGCTGCAAGGCGAAGACATCTACGTCATCGAAGTCAACCCGCGCGCTTCGCGTACCGTACCGTTCGTGTCCAAGTGCATCGGTGTTTCCCTGGCCATGATCGCGGCCCGCGTGATGGCCGGCAAGACCCTGAAGGAACTGGGTTTCACCAAGGAAATCATTCCGAACTTCTACAGTGTGAAAGAGGCGGTGTTCCCGTTCGCCAAATTCCCGGGTGTGGACCCGATCCTCGGCCCAGAGATGAAGTCCACCGGTGAAGTCATGGGTGTGGGCGACACCTTCGGCGAAGCCTTCGCCAAGGCCCAGATGGGCGCCAGTGAAGTGCTGCCGACCGGCGGTACTGCGTTCATCAGCGTACGTGACGATGACAAGCCGCTGGTTGCAGGTGTGGCACGCGATCTGATCAACTTGGGCTTCGAAGTGGTCGCCACTGCCGGTACTGCCAAGCTGATCGAAGCGGCAGGCCTGAAAGTGCGCCGTGTGAACAAGGTGACCGAAGGCCGTCCGCACGTGGTCGACATGATCAAGAATGACGAAGTCACGCTGATCATCAACACCACCGAAGGTCGTCAGTCGATCGCTGATTCGTACTCCATTCGTCGAAATGCCCTGCAGCACAAGATTTACTGCACCACCACCATTGCTGCGGGCGAGGCCATCTGCGAAGCGCTGAAGTTCGGTCCCGAGAAGACCGTGCGCCGCTTGCAGGATCTACATGCAGGATTGAAGGCATGAGCATAACGAAATACCCGATGACCGTTCAGGGCGCTCGCGCCCTGGAAGAAGAACATGCTCATCTGACCAAGGTCGTTCGTCCGAAGCTCAGCCAGGACATCGGTACGGCCCGCGAGTTGGGTGACTTGAAGGAAAACGCCGAATACCACGCTGCTCGCGAGCAGCAGGGTATGGTCGAGGCGCGGATCCGTGACATCGAAGGCCGCATGCAGAATGCAGTTATCATCGATGTCACCGCCATTCCTCACACCGGCAAGGTGATTTTCGGCACCACCGTCGAAATCGCCAACGTCGAGACGGATGAAAGCGTGACTTACCAGATCGTGGGTGAGGATGAGGCTGACATCAAACTCGGCAAAATCTCTGTCGGTTCGCCCATCGCCCGCGCCTTGATTGCCAAGGAAGAGGGTGATGTGGTTGCGGTCAAAACGCCAAGCGGTGTTATCGAGTACGAGATTGTCGAAGTTCGCCACATCTGAAGGCGGGCGCCCGTTTCGTGCGGGCGCCATGCTTTGGCAGCTGACCCAGATGCTCTGGGTGGGCGGCCTGTGGTTGTCGCATGTTGGTCTGCCAGCGGTGCTGGGTCGAATTGGCCTGGCGCCGCTGCTGATCGACGAAATTGCAGGCATGCTGAATGCGCTGATGGTGGCATTCGCCGCAGCGTGTGTGATTTTTCAGGCGATGGTGCTGGTCCGGGCCGAAGGGCTGGCCAGTCTGTGGCGCGATATTCGTGGGCAGTTGCTGCTGATGGCGCTTTACGCGAGCGCGATGTTCTTTGCGGTGCTGCTCGGTTGGCCGGACGCCGTGCGTTGGCAGGTGTTCAGTTATCTTGTGCTGGGCTTTTCCGGACTGGTGCTGGTTCTGCAGCCGGTACCGGGATGGGGTGGCAGGGTGCGCGAAGCACACCCTTGACCCTTGCCATCACTTGAAGCGATGAACGTTCGACAGTTGCTTGTTGACGCTGAAGTTCTTGCGGTAAATCAGTGCCATCTTGCCGATGACCTGAACCAGATCCGCCTTGCCAGCCTTGCACAGCTCTGCAATGGAGGCCAGACGCGATTCGCGGTCGAGGATGTTGAGCTTGATCTTGATCAGTTCATGATCCGCCAGGGCGCGTTCAAGTTCGGCTAGCACACCTTCAGTTAAACCGTTGTCAGCCACAATCAAAACCGGTTTCAGATGGTGGCCAATGGATTTGTACTGTTTCTTCTGCTCTTGAGTGAGCGGCATAAATCTGACCCTTTCGTCTGGATTCTGTAAAATGGCGGCCATTTTACCCGAGGGCTCGTTGATCCGCCCAATTAATCACGACCCTAATCATCGAGGTGCCCAATGGCGCGTTCCAAGACAAGCCTTGGTTGGCTGAAACGACATGTCAACGATCCCTATGTGAAGCAGGCGCAGAAGGATGGATACCGCTCGCGTGCGAGTTACAAACTTCTGGAAATCCAGGAGAAATACAAACTGATCCGTCCGGGCATGAGTGTGGTCGACCTCGGTGCGGCACCGGGTGGCTGGTCGCAGGTCACCAGCCGTCTGATCGGTGGTCAGGGGCGTCTGATCGCCTCGGACATCCTGGAAATGGACAGCATTCCGGACGTAACCTTCATCCAGGGTGACTTCACCGAGGACGAAGTGCTCGCGCGGATCCTCGAGGCCGTGGGTAATTCGCAGGTAGACCTTGTGATTTCCGATATGGCCCCCAATATGAGTGGTACGCCTGAAGTAGACATGCCCAAAGCGATGTTTCTTTGCGAGCTGGCGCTTGATTTGGCGGATCGGATCCTCAAGCCCGGTGGCAATTTCGTCATCAAGATTTTTCAGGGCGAAGGGTTCGATGTTTACCTGAAGGACGCTCGCAAGAAGTTCGACAAGATCCAGATGATCAAGCCGGACTCTTCTCGTGGCAGTTCCCGCGAGCAATACATGCTGGCCTGGGGCTATCGTGGCAAGAGCGAGTGAAGCGAGGTTTTTGGTCGGGTCGATAGGTTTTTCATATTTCGCCCCGCGAGCAATAGCGAATATTGTGTGGAAAGTGTTTCACAAAGGGTTACAGACGGCGCCTGCCAAGCCGTACGTAATGTAGTAAGTTAGGCTGGTGAATATCATGCGAAGCGCGCGCCATTAGCGGAGCTTGCTTCAGAGGGTAGTTAATTGAACGATATGGCAAAGAATCTGATCCTGTGGTTGATCATCGCGGCTGTCCTGGTGACGGTGATGAACAACTTCTCCAGTCCTAACGAGCCGCAGACCCTCAACTATTCCGACTTCATCCAGCAGGTCAAGGATGGCAAGGTCGAGCGCGTAGCGGTTGATGGCTACGTGATCACCGGCAAGCGCAACGATGGCGACAGCTTCAAGACCATCCGTCCTGCTATTCAGGACAATGGCCTGATCGGCGATCTGGTGGACAACCACGTCGTGGTCGAAGGCAAGCAGCCGGAGCAGCAAAGCATCTGGACTCAACTGCTGGTCGCGAGCTTCCCGATCCTGGTGATCATCGCCGTGTTCATGTTCTTCATGCGCCAGATGCAGGGTGGCGCGGGAGGCAAGGGCGGGCCGATGAGTTTCGGCAAGAGCAAGGCACGCCTGCTCTCCGAAGATCAGGTGAAAACCACCCTGGCTGACGTCGCCGGTTGCGATGAGGCCAAGGAAGAAGTGGGCGAGCTGGTCGAGTTCCTGCGTGATCCGGGCAAATTCCAGCGCCTGGGCGGGCGTATTCCTCGCGGCGTACTGATGGTCGGTCCTCCGGGCACCGGTAAAACCTTGCTGGCCAAGGCGATTGCCGGCGAGGCCAAGGTGCCGTTCTTCACCATCTCCGGTTCCGATTTCGTCGAAATGTTCGTCGGTGTCGGTGCCAGTCGTGTTCGCGACATGTTCGAACAAGCCAAGAAGCACGCCCCGTGCATCATCTTCATCGACGAAATCGATGCGGTCGGTCGTCATCGTGGTGCGGGCATGGGCGGTGGTCACGACGAGCGCGAGCAGACCCTCAACCAGTTGCTGGTTGAGATGGACGGCTTTGAAATGAATGACGGCATCATCGTCATCGCGGCCACCAACCGTCCTGACGTACTGGACCCGGCCTTGCTGCGTCCGGGCCGTTTCGACCGTCAGGTGGTGGTCGGTCTGCCGGACATTCGCGGTCGTGAACAGATTCTCAAGGTTCACATGCGCAAGGTGCCCATGGGTGACGACGTCGCGCCAGCGGTGATCGCACGGGGTACTCCGGGCTTCTCCGGTGCCGACCTGGCCAACCTGGTGAACGAGGCGTCGCTGTTCGCCGCCCGTACCGGCAAGCGCATCGTCGAAATGAAAGAGTTCGAGCTGGCCAAAGACAAGATCATGATGGGTGCCGAGCGCAAATCCATGGTCATGTCCGAAAAAGAAAAACAGAACACCGCTTATCACGAGGCAGGTCATGCCATCGTCGGTCGCGTGGTTCCCGAGCATGATCCGGTCTACAAGGTGTCGATCATCCCGCGCGGTCGAGCGCTGGGCGTCACCATGTTCCTGCCGGAAGAAGATCGCTATAGCCTGTCCAAGCGCGCATTGATCAGCCAGATCTGCTCGCTGTACGGCGGCCGAATTGCCGAAGAGATGACCCTGGGCTTCGATGGCGTCACCACCGGTGCGTCCAACGACATCATGCGTGCCAGCCAGATTGCGCGGAACATGGTGACCAAGTGGGGCTTGTCGGAAAAACTCGGTCCGTTGATGTACGCCGAAGAAGAGGGCGAGGTATTCCTGGGTCGCGGCGGCGGTGGTCAGAACGCCAGCTTCTCCGGCGAAACCGCCAAGCTCATCGACTCCGAAGTGCGCAGCATCATTGACCAGTGCTACGGCACCGCCAAGCAGATCCTCACGGATAACCGCGACAAGCTCGACGCAATGGCCGATGCCCTGATGAAGTACGAAACGATCGACGCCGATCAGATCGACGACATCATGGCGGGTCGTACCCCTCGCGAGCCTCGTGACTGGTCGGGTGGTACCGGTAGTTCCGGAACGCCTCCGGTGGTACAGGATCCGCGTCCGGAAACACCGATCGGCGGTCCCGCTGCTGACGTTTAAGGTTTGAAATGACTTCTGTTCAGTCCTCGACCCGGTTGCCTTGCGGCAACCGGGTTCTTGATTTGGCCCATACGCATGTCATGGGCATTCTCAATGTCACTCCCGATTCCTTCTCCGATGGCGGCCAGTACAGCCAGCTCGATGCAGCCCTGCGTCACGCTGAGGCCATGGTGCTGGCGGGCGCAACGCTGATCGATGTCGGTGGTGAATCGACCCGGCCAGGTGCCAGGGCGGTTTCCCCGATCGAAGAGCTGGAGCGCGTCGCTCCGATTGTCGAGCGCATCAATCGCGAGCTGGATGTGATCATCTCGGTCGACACCTCTACCCCGGCAGTCATGCGCGAAACTGCGCGGCTGGGAGCGGGGTTGATCAATGATGTTCGCTCGCTGCGCCGTGAGGGAGCCCTGGATGCGGCGGCAGACACCGGCTTGCCGGTCTGCCTGATGCACATGCTCGGTGAGCCCGGCGACATGCAGGACAATCCGCAGTATCAGGACGTCACCCAAGAGGTTGCCAGTTTCCTGGCCGAGCGCATGGCACAGTGCGCAGCGGCCGGAATTCCGGCGCAGCGGATCATCCTCGATCCGGGATTTGGCTTCGCCAAGAACCTGCAGCACAATCTAAGCCTGTTCAAGCACATGGAAGCCCTGCATGTTTTCGGGCGGCCCTTGTTGGTTGGGGTTTCACGCAAGAGCATGATCGGTCAGACCTTGAATCGCCCAGTCGATGAACGACTGTCGGGTGGCCTGGCGCTCGCGGCGCTGGCATCTCTCAAGGGGGCGCGTATATTGCGCGTCCATGACGTGGCCGAGACTGTCGATGTGGTGCGCATGATCGCTGCAGTGGAATCAGCCGAATAAGAATGATGGAGCACTTATGACTAAGAAATACTTTGGCACCGACGGCATTCGTGGTCGGGTCGGCGAATATCCGATTACCCCTGAATTCATGCTCAAGCTCGGTTGGGCGGCGGGCATGGCATTCCGCAAAATGGGCGCCTGCAAGGTATTGGTGGGTAAGGACACCCGTATTTCCGGGTACATGTTCGAATCGGCGCTCGAGGCCGGACTGACGTCGGCAGGGGCTGACGTCATGCTCCTGGGGCCGATGCCGACGCCGGCCATCGCCTACCTGACGCGTACTTTTCATGCCGAAGCCGGCATCGTGATCAGTGCTTCGCACAATCCTCACGACGACAACGGCATCAAGTTTTTCTCCGGCCAGGGCACCAAGCTGCCGGATGAAGTCGAGCATATGATCGAAGAACTGCTCGATACCCCGATGACAGTGGTTGAATCGAGCAAGATCGGCAAGGTCTCGCGAATCAACGACGCTTCGGGTCGTTACATCGAATTCTGCAAGAGCAGCGTACCGACCGGGACCAGTTTCTCGGGCCTGAAGATCGTCATCGACTGCGCGCACGGTGCGACCTACAAGGTGGCTCCAAGTGTGTTCCGTGAATTGGGTGCCGATGTCGTCGTGCTTTCCGCGCAACCGAACGGCCTGAACATCAATGACAACTGCGGTTCGACCCACATGGGTCCGCTGCAGGCGGCCGTGCTGGCCGAGCATGCCGATCTGGGCATTGCGTTCGATGGCGATGGTGACCGGGTTCTGATGGTCGATCACACGGGCGCGGTGGTCGATGGCGATGAGCTGCTGTTCATCATTGCCCGCGACCTGCATGAGCGCAACATGCTCAAGGGCGGTGTGGTCGGGACGTTGATGAGTAACCTGGGGCTGGAACTGGCCCTTGCGGACCTGTCGATTCCCTTCGTGCGTGCCAATGTCGGTGACCGCTATGTCATCGCCGACCTGCTGGAGCGCAATTGGCTGGTCGGTGGAGAGAACTCGGGTCATATCGTCTGCTTCAACCACACCACGACCGGTGATGCGATCATCGCGGCCCTGCAGGTTCTGATGGCGCTCAAGACGCGCTCCGAAACCTTGGGTCAGGCTCGCCAAGCGCTGCGCAAGTGCCCTCAGGTGTTGATCAATGTGCGATTCGGTGGCGGGGCAAGTCCGCTCGATCATGCGGCGGTCAAGGAAGCCAGTGAGCGTGTCACCCAGGCCATGGCGGGTCGTGGGCGTGTGCTGCTGCGCAAGTCCGGCACGGAGCCGTTGGTGCGTGTCATGGTCGAGGGTGAGGACGAATCCGTGGTTCGTGGTCATGCCGAGGCGCTGGCAAAACTGGTTACTGAAGTTTCTGCCTGAATTCGGCTTGCCAGCCATGATTGTGTTGGGTAACATCTGCGCCCACTTTGACCGACGAGGTACAGCATGCGTCGCCCTATGGTAGCTGGTAACTGGAAGATGCACGGTACCCGCGCCAGCGTCGCTGAGCTGATCAACGGCCTGAGTCATCTGGCCTTGCCGAGCGGTGTAGATGTCGCGGTATTTCCGCCTTGCCTGCATATCAATCAAGTGATTGATGGCTTGAAAGGCCAGTCGATTTCGGTCGGCGCGCAGAATTCTGCGGTGGAATCCATGCAGGGTGCATTGACGGGTGAAGTTGCCCCGAGCCAGTTGGTGGATGCAGGTTGTTCCCTGGTACTTGTCGGGCATTCCGAACGCCGCCAGATCATGGGTGAGCGGGATGAGATGCTGAACCGCAAGTTCGCGGCGGCACAGGCGTGTGGCTTGATTCCGGTGTTGTGTGTAGGGGAGACCCTCGAGCAGCGTGAAGCCGGTAAAACTCTTGAGGTGGTCGGGCGTCAGCTGGGCTGCATCATCGAGGAGCTGGGTGTCGGTGCCTTTGCCAAGGCAATTATTGCTTACGAGCCGGTCTGGGCCATTGGCACCGGGCTGACGGCTTCGCCGCAACAGGCGCAGGATGTGCATGCAGCCATTCGCGCCCAGTTGGCGGCAGAGAATTCTGAGGTCGCACAAGGTGTGCGGCTTCTATACGGCGGCAGCGTGAAGGCGGCCAATGCGGTCGAACTGTTCGGCATGCCGGATATCGATGGGGGGCTCATTGGTGGAGCTTCCCTGAATGCAGATGAGTTCGGTGCGATTTGTCGCGCCGCGGGAAACTGAAAAAATGCTGGAAACAGTCGTAGTCGTTTTTCATCTGCTGGGCGCATTGGGCGTAGTTGCTCTGGTATTGCTGCAGCAGGGTAAAGGTGCGGATGCTGGCGCGTCTTTCGGAGCAGGTGCTTCAAATACTGTGTTCGGAAGCCAAGGTTCCTCTACCTTTCTTAGTAAGTTTACTGCTATACTTGCCGCCGGTTTCTTCATAACCAGCTTGGGGTTAGGTTACTTTGCTAAAGAGAAAGCTCACCAGCTGACTCAAGTAGGTTTGCCAAACCCGGCAGTGTTGGAAGTTCCAAAGCAACAACCGGCTTCTGATGATGTACCGGTGCTTCAAGAGCAAAAGTCGGCTACCCCAGCGACTGATGTGCCTCCAGCTCAAGAGCAGAAGTAAGAAGGGTTTCAAACGTAGTATTGCCGAGGTGGTGGAATTGGTAGACACGCAACCTTGAGGTGGTTGTGCCCATAGGGTGTAGGGGTTCGAGTCCCCTTCTCGGTACCAATTAGTCAGGAGAGCCCGCTGTTGCGGGCTTTCTTGCAGGTGGAAGGTTACATTGACCCTGTAGGGGATCGGTCGTATACTTCCGCCCCAGCTTTGTCGCGGGGTGGAGCAGTCTGGTAGCTCGTCGGGCTCATAACCCGAAGGTCGTCGGTTCAAATCCGGCCCCCGCAACCAGTTTCAGGAGCCCCTATTCAGGGGCTTTTTGTTAGCTGAATACTTTTTGACGCCGATGTTCAATGGCGATCTCATGTGGGCTTTTTGCCCATTTTTTATTTGCAAAGCATGCACAAGGGGGTTCAGGTGTCGAGCAAGCTAGAACAGCTGCAGGCCTTGTTGGCCCCGGTAGTCGAGGCTCTTGGCTATCAATGCTGGGGGATCGAATTCATCTCTCAAGGCAAACATTCGGTCCTGCGAATCTATATCGATAAAGAGGGCGGCATTCTGATTGATGACTGCACCGCAGTGAGCCATCAGGCCAGTGCAGTCCTCGATGTCGAAGACCCGATCAGTTCCGAATACACCCTTGAGGTGTCCTCTCCTGGCATGGATCGCCCACTGTTCACCTTGGAACAGTTTGCCTCGCATGCCGGTGAACAAGTGAAGATCAAGCTGCGCTCGCCTTTCGAAGGTCGACGCAACTTTCAGGGCCTTCTGCGTGGGGTAGAAGAGCAGGACGTCGTGGTGCAGGTAGATGACCACGAGTTCCTGTTGCCGATCGATATGATCGACAAGGCCAATATTATTCCCAGTTTTGACTGAGACGCGGATCCCGCGGATCCAATGGCTTGCGAAAGGCGAGGCGTACGATGAGCAAAGAAGTACTGCTGGTTGTTGAGTCGGTATCCAATGAAAAAGGCGTACCGCCCAATGTGATTTTTGAAGCGCTGGAGCTGGCTCTGGCCACTGCTACCAAAAAGCGTTTCGAGGACGAAGTCGATCTGCGTGTGGAAATCAATCGCCACACCGGTGCATACGAGACATTCCGTCGCTGGACAGTCGTCGAGGAAGATGACCTGGACGACCCGGCGATCGAAACCTGGCCGAGCAAGGTTGCCCAGACGCACCCTGGCGCCAAGGTTGGCGATGTCGTCGAAGAAAAGATCGAGTCCATCGAGTTCGGTCGCATCGCTGCGCAGACTGCCAAGCAAGTCATTGTGCAGAAGGTCCGCGAAGCCGAGCGTGCTCAAGTCGTTGACGCCTATCGCGAGCGCCTGGGGGAAATCATCTCCGGCACCGTGAAGAAAGTGACCCGTGACAACGTGATCGTCGACCTGGGTAACAACGCCGAGGCGTTGCTGGCCCGTGAAGACATCATCTCTCGCGAAACTTTCCGGGTCGGCGTGCGTTTGCGCGCACTGCTCAAGGAAATCCGCACCGAGAACCGCGGCCCGCAACTGATCCTGTCGCGTACCGCGCCGGAAATGCTGATCGAGCTGTTCCGCATCGAAGTGCCGGAAATTGCTGAAGGGCTGATCGAAGTCATGGCTGCCTCCCGCGACCCGGGTTCGCGCGCCAAGATCGCCGTTCGCTCCAAGGACAAGCGCATCGACCCGCAAGGCGCCTGCATCGGTATGCGCGGTTCGCGCGTCCAGGCAGTGTCGGGTGAGTTGGGCGGTGAGCGTGTGGACATCGTCCTGTGGGACGATAACCCGGCTCAATTCGTGATCAACGCCATGTCCCCGGCTGAGGTTGCGGCAATTATCGTTGACGAAGATGCCCACGCCATGGACATCGCCGTTGGCGCAGACAATCTGGCTCAGGCCATCGGTCGTGGGGGTCAGAACGTGCGTCTGGCCAGCCAGTTGACTGGCTGGACCCTGAACGTCATGACCGAATCGGACATCCAGGCCAAGCAGCAAGCAGAAACCGGCGATATCCTGCGCAACTTCATCGACGAGCTGGAAGTCGACGAAGAGCTGGCACAGGTGCTGGTAGATGAAGGCTTCACCAGCCTGGAAGAGATTGCCTACGTACCGTTGGAAGAAATGCTCAACATCGACGGCTTTGACGAAGAGATCGTCAACGAGCTTCGCGCTCGTGCCAAGGATCGTTTGTTGACCAAAGCCATCGCTACTGAGGAAAAGCTGGCAGACGCCCATCCGGCCGAAGACCTGCTCTCGCTTGAGGGTATGGACAAGGATTTGGCGATGGAACTGGCGGTGCGCGGCGTAATTACCCGCGAAGACCTGGCCGAGCAGTCTATTGACGACCTGCTCGACATCGACGGCATCGACGATGATCGTGCCGGCAAGTTGATCATGGCCGCCCGAGCCCACTGGTTCGAGTAATTAGGCGCGGCCTGAGGAGAGAAGTGCATGACGCAAGTCACGGTGAAACAACTGGCCGATGAGGTCAAAACACCGGTAGAGCGCCTGTTGCAGCAGATGCGTGAGGCAGGTCTGCCGCACACCGCCGCCGAAGAACATGTGACTGACAGTGAGAAGCAATCCCTGCTGACTCACTTGAAAAGCAGCCACAAGGCGAAAGTGGAAGAACCACGCAAGATCACACTGCAGCGTAAAACCACCAGCACCTTGCGTGTTGCTGGCAGCAAAAGCATCAGTGTTGAAGTTCGTAAAAAGAAAGTGTTCGTACAGCGCAGCGCGGAAGAAATCGAAGCCGAGCGCAAACGCGAGCAGGAAGAGCGTCGTGCAGTAGAAAATGCTGCTCGTCAGAAGGCTGAAGAAGAAGCCAAGCTTCGCGCCGAAGAAGAAGCGCGTCGCCAGCCTGCTCAGGTTGAAGCGCCTGTTGCTGCGGCCGAGGCGGTTGCAGCGCCTGCTGCTGTCGAGCCTGTGCGTGAAAGCGCGCCGGCCGTCGCAGCTGCTCCGGCACCTGCGGCCGATACCCGCAAGCGCGACGAACAGCGCCGTCCGGACAAACCACGTGCCGACGATAACAGTCGTCGCGGCGGTGGCGATGGCGAGCGCAAGAACGCTCCGCATCGTGCTTCGGTCAAAGAGAAAGCGCCTGCTCCACGTGCGGCGCCACGTACCACCGACGAAGAAAGCGATGGCTTCCGTCGTGGTGGTCGCGGCAAGGCCAAGCTGAAAAAGCGCAACGCCCACGGTTTCCAGAGCCCGACCGGCCCTGTCGTGCGCGAAGTGAAGATCGGCGAGACCATCACTGTGGGCGATCTGGCCCAACAGATGTCGGTCAAGGCTGCCGAGATCATCAAGTTCATGTTCAAACTGGGTACTCCAGCGACCATCAACCAGGTACTGGATCAGGAAACTGCCCAACTGGTTGCCGAAGAGCTGGGCCACAAAGTGACCCTGATCAGCGACACCGCCCTGGAAGATTCCCTGGCCGAGTCCCTGAAGTTTGAAGGCGAGGCGGTTTCCCGTGCGCCGGTCGTGACCGTAATGGGCCACGTTGACCACGGTAAAACCTCCCTGCTCGACTACATCCGTCGTGCCAAGGTGGCTGCTGGCGAAGCCGGTGGCATTACTCAGCACATCGGTGCGTACCACGTTGAAACCGACCGTGGCATGGTGACGTTCCTCGATACCCCGGGTCACGCCGCGTTTACCGCGATGCGTGCCCGTGGTGCCAAGGCGACCGACATCGTGATCCTGGTGGTTGCAGCGGACGACGGCGTGATGCCGCAGACCGTTGAAGCTGTTCAGCATGCCCAGGCCGCCGGTGTTCCGCTGGTCGTGGCAGTGAACAAGATCGACAAGCCGGGCGCCGATCTCGATCGCATCCGCAGCGAGTTGTCGGTACACGGCGTGACGTCGGAAGAATGGGGTGGCGACACGCCTTTCGTTCCGGTTTCGGCGAAGATGGGTACTGGCGTCGACGAACTGCTCGAAGCCGTATTGCTGCAAGCCGAAGTGCTGGAACTGACTGCAACCCCGTCGGCTCCTGGCCGTGGTGTCGTGGTTGAGTCGCGCCTGGACAAGGGCCGTGGCCCGGTGGCTACCGTTCTGGTTCAAGACGGTACCCTGCGCCAGGGCGACATGGTCCTGGTCGGTTCGAACTATGGCCGTGTTCGCGCCATGCTCGACGAGAACGGCAAGCCTATCAAGGAAGCCGGTCCGGCCATCCCTGTCGAGATCCTCGGCCTGGACGGTACCCCGGACGCTGGCGACGAGATGAGCGTGGTTGCAGACGAGAAGAAAGCCCGTGAAGTGGCTCTGTTCCGTCAAGGCAAGTTCCGCGAAGTCAAACTGGCTCGGGCTCACGCCGGCAAGCTGGAAAACATCTTCGAAAACATGGGTCAGGAAGAGAAGAAGACGCTCAACATCGTCCTCAAATCCGACGTCCGTGGTTCGCTGGAAGCTCTGCAAGGCGCTCTGAATGGCCTGGGCAACGACGAAGTGCAAGTGCGCGTAGTCGGTGGCGGCGTCGGTGGTATCACCGAGTCCGACGCCAACCTGGCACTGGCCTCCAACGCTGTACTGTTCGGCTTCAACGTGCGTGCCGATGCCGGTGCTCGCAAGATCGTCGAGCAGGAAGGTCTGGATATGCGTTACTACAACGTGATCTACGACATCATCGAAGACGTCAAGAAAGCCCTGACCGGCATGCTCGGCAGCGATGTTCGCGAGAACATTCTGGGTGTGGCCGAAGTGCGTGACGTGTTCCGTTCGCCGAAGTTTGGCGCGATCGCCGGTTGCATGGTGATCGAAGGTGTTGTTCACCGTAACCGTCCGATCCGTGTACTGCGTGAAGACATCGTTATCTTCGAAGGCGAGCTGGAATCCCTGCGCCGCTTCAAGGATGACGCGTCCGAAGTGCGTGCCGGCATGGAATGCGGTATCGGCGTGAAGAGCTACAACGACGTCAAAGTCGGTGACAAGATCGAAGTCTTCGAGAAGGTTCAGGTTGCTCGCAGCCTCTAACTCGCGCACTTCAGGGGCCACGCCACGCCGCTGCATGTCAATGCGCGGCACGGTGTCAGTGCTCTGAACGCAACGCCCGGTCTGGCTTTTTGCCAGGCCGGGCGTTTGCCGCTTTCAGACCCTTCGGATTTCACCGTGGGGCAGTAACAGGTAACAAGACATGGCAAAAGAATACAGCCGTACCCAGCGTATCGGCGATCAGATGCAGCGTGAGCTGGCACAACTGATCCGTCGTGAAGTCAAAGATCCACGCGTCGGTCTGGTGACCATTACCGCTGTTGAAGTCAGCCGTGACGTCGGTCACGCCAAGATCTTCATCACCGTGATGGGCCAGGACAACGCCGAAGACATCGCGCAAAGCATCAAGGTGCTCAACTCCGCTGCCGGTTTCCTGCGCATGCAGCTGGCCCGCGAAATGAAGTTGCGCAGCGTTCCACAGCTGCACTTCCACTACGACGAAAGCGTCGTGCGGGGCGCGCACCTGTCGGCCCTGATCGAGCGTGCGGTGGCTGAGGACAGTCAGCACCCGGTTGCGGCAGAAGCCGAAGACACCAAGGAGTAACCGGTGGCTCAGGTCAAACGTATCCGTCGTAACGTCAGCGGCATCATCCTGCTCGACAAGCCCCTGGGGTTTACCTCGAACGCGGCCCTGCAGAAGGTTCGCTGGCTGCTCAACGCCGAAAAGGCGGGGCACACCGGCAGTCTCGACCCGCTGGCGACCGGCGTGTTGCCGTTGTGTTTCGGCGAGGCCACCAAGTTCTCGCAATACCTGCTCGATTCCGACAAGGGGTACGAAACCCTGGCGCAACTGGGCAAGACCACCAGCACGGCGGATGCCGAAGGTGAAGTTTTGCAGGAGCGCCCGGTGACCGTTGGTCGATCCGATGTCGAAGCGGTGCTGCCGAAATTTCGCGGCCAAATCAGTCAGATACCGCCGATGTATTCAGCGCTCAAGCGTGATGGGCAGCCGTTGTACAAGCTCGCTCGTGCAGGTGAAGTAGTGGAGCGCGAACCGCGTTCTGTTACTATTGCGCGCTTGGAATTGCTGGCCTTCGAAGGTGATACTGCTCGGCTTGCGGTGGATTGCAGCAAAGGCACCTATATCCGTACCCTGGTGGAGGATATTGGTGAGCAACTCGGTTGTGGCGCTTACGTGGCAGAATTGCGACGTACCCAGGCCGGGCCTTTCACGCTGGCGCAGACGGTCACGCTCGAAGAGCTGGAAGCGGTGCATGCCGAAGGCGGCAACGAAGCGGTCGATCGCTTCCTGATGCCATCGGACAGCGGCTTGCTGGATTGGCCGTTGTTGCAGTTCTCGGAGGCGAGTGCTTTCTACTGGCTCAACGGCCAACCGGTACGTGCCCCGGACGCCCCGAAATTCGGCATGGTGCGGGTACAGGATCACAATGGTCGCTTCATCGGTATCGGTGAAGTGAGCGAAGACGGGCGCATCGCGCCGCGTCGACTGATTCGGTCAGAATGACCGGAACCAGTGGGGTGTGAAGGCGTCGTTGCTTTTGCACCCATTGGGACGAGGGTGGCTGTTAGCAGGCATGGTCACTTCTCATTTTTAGATACAGGGATTTGTCCCTGGCCTGTTGAAGCTGTTTCCCTGAAACAGTTTCCTGATAAAAGGATTGCCTCATGGCTCTCGACGTTCAAGAAAAAGCTCAAATCGTAGCTGACTACCAGCAAGCTGTTGGTGACACTGGTTCGCCAGAAGTGCAAGTTGCACTGCTGACCCACAACATCAACAAACTGCAAGGTCACTTCAAGGCCAACGGTAAAGATCACCACTCCCGTCGTGGTCTGATCCGCATGGTAAACCAGCGTCGCAAGCTGCTGGACTACCTGAAAGGCAAGGACGTGAGCCGTTACAGCGCTCTGATCGCTCGCCTGGGTCTGCGTCGCTAATCAGCGATTGCGCTAGAGGTTGGTTGTCTGTCGCACGTCAGTGGGTTTCCCGCTGGCTTGCGGCAGGCTCCCAGCCTCAAGTTTTATCTGGATGCACGTTTTACCCTGGACAGGCGTTGGGCCGATTCCCGACATTGCCCAAGAATTTCGCAAGAAGACAAGTTCCCCCAAGAGCCACAAAAGAAGGTAGGACACCGTGAACCCGGTAATCAAAAAATTCCAGTTCGGTCAGTCGACCGTTACCCTCGAGACTGGCCGTATCGCCCGTCAGGCCTCCGGCGCAGTACTGGTCACCGTTGACGACGACGTCAGCGTATTGGTGACCGTAGTCGGTGCCAAGCAAGCCGATCCAGGCAAGGGCTTCTTCCCTCTGTCCGTTCACTACCAGGAAAAGACTTACGCTGCCGGTAAGATCCCTGGCGGTTTCTTCAAGCGCGAAGGCCGTCCTTCCGAGAAAGAGACCCTGACTTCCCGACTGATCGACCGTCCGATCCGTCCGCTGTTCCCGGAAGGCTTCATGAACGAAGTGCAGGTTGTCTGCACCGTCGTTTCCACCAGCAAGAAAACCGATCCGGACATCGCTGCGATGATCGGTACTTCGGCTGCGCTGGCCATCTCCGGTATTCCTTTCGATGGCCCGATCGGCGCCGCTCGCGTCGCTTTCCATGAAAGCACCGGCTACCTGCTGAACCCGACCTACGAGCAATTGGCGGCTTCCAGCCTGGACATGGTCGTTGCCGGTACCGAAGAAGCCGTGCTGATGGTTGAATCCGAAGCCAAAGAGCTGACCGAAGACCAGATGCTGGGCGCCGTGCTGTTTGCCCACGATGAGTTCCAGTCGGTCATCAAGGCTGTCAAGGAACTGGCTGCCGAAGCGGCCAAGCCAACCTGGACCTGGGCTCCACAGGCAGAAGCCACCGAACTGCTGGGCGCGATCCGTGCCGAGTTCGGCGAAGCGATCTCCCAGGCCTACACCATCACCGTCAAGGCCGACCGCTACGCTCGCCTGGGCGAGCTGAAGGACCAGGTCGTTGCCAAGCTGGCCCGCGAAGACGGCCAGCCTTCCGCTGCCGACGTCAAAGCGGCTTTCGGTGAAATCGAATACCGCACCGTTCGCGAAAACATCGTCAACGGCAAGCCACGTATCGACGGTCGCGACACCCGCACCGTCCGTCCGCTGAACATCGAAGTCGGCGTGCTGCCGAAGACTCACGGTTCGGCGCTGTTCACCCGTGGTGAAACTCAGGCGCTGGTCGTTGCAACCCTGGGCACCGCCCGTGACGCGCAACTGCTGGACACCCTGGAAGGCGAGAAGAAAGACCCGTTCATGCTGCACTACAACTTCCCTCCGTTCTCGGTGGGCGAGTGTGGTCGCATGGGTGGCGCCGGTCGTCGTGAAATCGGTCACGGCCGTCTGGCCCGCCGTTCGGTTCAGGCCATGCTGCCGGCCGCCGACGTGTTCCCGTACACCATTCGCGTAGTGTCGGAAATCACCGAGTCCAACGGTTCGAGCTCCATGGCTTCGGTCTGCGGCGCTTCCCTGGCCCTGATGGACGCTGGCGTTCCAATGAAGGCACCGGTGGCCGGTATCGCCATGGGTCTGGTCAAGGAAGGCGAGAAGTTCGCCGTCCTGACTGACATCCTGGGTGACGAAGACCACCTGGGCGACATGGACTTCAAGGTAGCCGGTACCGCCAAGGGCGTGACCGCGCTGCAGATGGACATCAAGATCAAGGGCATCACCGAAGAGATCATGGAAATCGCCCTGGGCCAGGCCCTGGAAGCGCGCCTGAACATCCTCGGCCAGATGAACCAGATCATCGGCCAGTCGCGTACCGAGCTGTCGGCCAACGCGCCGACCATGATCGCGATGAAAATCGACACCGACAAAATCCGTGATGTCATCGGTAAAGGCGGCGCGACCATTCGTGCGATCTGTGAAGAGACCAAGGCTTCGATCGACATCGAAGACGACGGCTCGATCAAGATCTTCGGCGAAACCAAGGAAGCGGCTGAGGCAGCACGTCAGCGCGTTCTGGGGATCACTGCCGAGGCTGAAATCGGCAAGATCTACGTCGGCAAGGTTGAGCGCATCGTCGACTTCGGCGCATTCGTCAACATCCTGCCTGGCAAGGACGGTCTGGTTCACATCTCGATGCTGAGCGATGCTCGCGTCGAGAAAGTGACCGACATCCTGAAAGAAGGCCAGGAAGTGGAAGTACTGGTACTGGACGTGGACAACCGCGGCCGTATCAAGCTGTCCATCAAGGACGTTGCCGCCGCCAAGGCTTCGGGCGTTTAATCACCCGCCACGCCTGACGGCTTCATCGTCATGAAAAATGCCCCGCAGTGAACGCTGCGGGGCATTTTTTTTGCCTGGATGAAAGGCAAGCGCATCGTGAAGTTGCCTGGCTTTACCGTCAGTGCTAGGTTTAGCCCACTGCCCGTGTAGCTCAGTCGGTAGAGCAGCGCACTCGTAACGCGAAGGTCGCAGGTTCGATTCCTGTTTCGGGCACCATCTCTCCTATTTCACCTTCCTGCTCAAGTCTTCGACGGTTCGTTTGAGCTGATCGATGGCCCGGTCCTGATCGCTGACTTTCTGTTTCAGGCTGGAAATCTCGCTGTTGCTCGAACTCGAACTGGAACCGCTGCTGCGCTTGAGCTCCTCGATCTGTTTGCGCTGGTTGTCCAGGTCGCGCTCCTGCTCTTTGACGGTGCGCTTGAGTTCATCGATCTCCTTGCTGCTGGAACTGGAGCTGGACCCGCTGCTGCGCTTGAGTTCTTCGAGCTGGCGCCCATGATCGTCGAGCGTTTCGCGCATTTTCCTGAGGTCAGTGACGTCGATATCGGTTCTGATCAGCACTTCCTTGCCGTACTGGCTTTGAGTGGCGATCATTTTGTCGCCGTATGTCGCAGAGCCCGTGTTGCTCAGTTCAATGCCGGCCATTGCCATTCCTGGCAGGGCCAGGAGGCTCAACAGGGCCGCGAGCGTGGTAGTGGACAGAGCAGGGGAAAGCTTCGGGTAGCCAGGCATCACAAAGGTTCCTTGGGATGTGCGGAGATGGCACATCGCTATGACTCGGGCTTTCGACTTATGTTCCCGGTCGATCGCACGGCCCTGTGGTTTTTTGCGGGGCGGATGTAAAGAGGCGTGTAAATCGACCGACAAACATCCTATATTCGGAACTTGCCCGGGATTGTCCCAGGTGTTTTCAAATGATCCCCGAATGGTTCTGAAGGCCAGATAACCCGACGGTTCGCGGTTTTTTGCGTCAGAGAGATCCTTGATGATCCAGATCCATCTTCCATTCCCTCGATCAGCGAGAACGACATGACCGTAACAGCATTGAGCCAGGAAGCCCGGCACGAAGAAGCGCTTAAGAAGTACCTGCTCGAGTCCCCTCAATTGGCCGACGAGATCAAGGACCTGCCCGCCGACGATCAGAAAGACCAGCTCCAGTGGGCATTCGAGGATGAGGCTGAGGCCCAGGGCTTGCAGCCGTGGGAGTTGACGCTCAGGTACACCTCGAGCCCGGAGGAGTTCGAGGCGGCGCGACTGGCCCTGCACCGGGAGGCGGCCGAGGTGTTGGGCGTCGAGTGGGAAGAGTACTGCGAGATGAACAACCTGGTGGTTTGAGCCCCTGCGGCGGCAAACCTGTGGGAGCGCGCTTGTTCGCGAAGCGCTGTGTCAAACGACGAACCCGTTGCCTGACACAGCGCTTCGCGAGCAAGCCCGCTCCTACCCCTTGGCTCAGAGGCTGAGTCGCATCGACAGATCGACCGCCTTCACATCCTTGGTCATCGCACCGATCGAGATGTAGTCCACACCGGTTTGTGCAATCGGCAGCAACGTCGTTTCGTTGATACCGCCACTGGCCTCCAGTTTCGCCTTGCCGCCGTTCAGGCGAACGGCTTCGCGCATATCGTCCAGGCTCAACTCGTCCAGCATGATGATGTCGGCGCCGGCCTCGAGGGCCTCCTTGAGTTCTGTCAGGCTTTCCACTTCGATTTCAACCGGCTTGCCCGGGGCGATCTTGTGCGCGGCGTTGATGGCTTGCGCAATGCCACCACAGGCGGCGATGTGGTTTTCCTTGATCAGGAAGGCGTCGTACAGGCCGATGCGGTGGTTGTGGCAGCCGCCGCAGGTCACGGCGTATTTTTGCGCCATACGCAAACCCGGCAGGGTTTTGCGGGTATCGAGCAACTTCACCTGGGTCTGGGCAACGAAATCCGCCAGGTATTGCGCACGTGTGGCCACGCCGGACAGCAATTGCAGGAAGTTCAGGGCGCTGCGTTCACCCGTCAACAGCGAGCGTGCGGGGCCTTCGAGATGGAACAGGGGTTGATTGGGCTTCACTCGCTCGCCATCGCGCACCTGCCAGTGCACCGCTACGCGCGGGTCCAGTTGCCGGAACACTGCGTCCACCCAGGCCGTACCGGCGATGACAGCGTCGTCGCGGGTGATGATGGTGGCTTTGGCCAGTCGCTCGGCCGGGATCAGTTGCGCGGTGATGTCGCCGCTGCCGACGTCTTCGAGCAGCGCGCGGCGCACGTTGGCTTCGATTTCGGCGGTCAGGTCGGCGAGACGTAGATTCGGCATAACGGACTCCACAAACAAAGTGGCCCGATTATAGGGCCTTGGCGCAAGGCAACCCAAGGCGTGAGAGGCCTTTCGGTCGCTCCGGCTGCGTTTATTTGGTCGATCCGTCGGAGCAATTGGCGTTCTGCAATGGTCAATCTCCTGCCTCTGTTTTCAAGAGGGCACAGAGTCTGCTGGCACACGGGACATCTTTTGCAAGATAATGCGCCTTGCATTTGACGCCATGGCTTTGACGGGTACGGGAGGGCAGGATGCACAAAGACGGGAATGTGGTGCCTTTGCACAAGGCCGCTACCGATACGGCGAGTTCCTCGCCGCTCGCCCGTGTGCCCGTCATTCTGCTTCAGGTTCGCGACAAGGCCGTGCTTCAGCTGCGTCATGGCTTGCAGGAACTGTTCGATAACGCCGACGACACTTTGTTTGAAATGGCCGACCGCGCCAGCAATGACGTCGAGCAGAACATCTTCTTCCAGGCCATGCGCGATTTGCGCCTCAAGCGCAAAAGCATCGAACGGGTGTTTTTCGAGCATGTCCTGGAGGCGTTCGTCAGTCTCACCCGGTACAGCGGCGCTGCGATTGCCGCGCCTGTGGCGCCGGTCCTCGATGCGATGTCCGGCGATGAGCTGGAGCGTAGCGTGGCGGTGGAAGCCATGGTCAATAAAGTGCTGAACCGCGACGGTTTCGCGCTCGACCAACTGACAGCCAGGCTCAGCACCCTGATCGGCAAGAAACTGGTGACCCAGCATAATCCGCTGGGTCCGGCGATGCTCTGCGAGTACTTCATGCGGGCCGGGCGCAATCTCGGCGTGGAGATCAAGGTCAAGCTGATCGTCCTCAAGCTTTTCGAGCGCTATGTGCTCAGCGACGCCGACCAGCTCTACACCGAGGCCAATGAGTTGCTGATCGCCACCGGCATATTGCCCGACCTCAAGTCTGCCCCGGGGCGGCGCGCTCTCGACCGTGCCCAGGCCAGCGTCACTGAGCAACCCGTCGAAGCCAGCGCGCCGCTCGACGAGGGTGTGCAGGAAGTGTTCGCTGCGCTGCAGACGCTGCTGCTTCAAGTGCGTGGCAGTGTGGCGCCGACACTGGAACCCAGTGCGCCGGCACAACCGATCTCCACCCGTGACCTGCTGCGCATGCTCTCGCACTTGCAGCAATACGTGCCGCCCCTGGCGGTGCAGGACGATTTCGACCTGCGCGCCCAGCTCGAGCAGTTGTTGACCCGAATCAGCGTCAAAAGCGGCAAGTCACGGGTGGTTGGCGTCGCCGATGAGGACGTGATCAACCTGATCGCCCTGCTGTTCGAGTGCATCCTCGATGACCGCAATTTGCCGGACTCGCTCAAGGCGCTGATTGCCCGTCTGCAAATTCCGATGCTCAAGGTGGCCGTGCTGGACAAGAGTTTCTTCAGTCGCAGCACCCATCCGGCCCGGCGCCTGCTCAACGAAATTGCCGCGGCGGCCATGGGCTGGGGCGATTGCGACGATCATCAGCGCGACAGCCTGTACCTGCGGATCGAGCAGGTGGTGCAACGGTTGTTGAACGACTTCGTCGATGATCCGGCGATTTTCTCCGAGCTGCTGGCGGATTTTCTGGCCTTCACCAGCGATGAACGCCGTCGCAGCGAGCTGCTGGAACAGCGCACTCGCGATGCCGAGGAGGGCCGGGCCAGAACCGAACTGGCACGCCGGCGGGTCGAACAGGCCTTGAACACCGTGGTGTTGGGCAAGGTGCTGCCGCAGCAGGTGCTGGCGTTTGTTCAGGACGCCTGGAGCCAGGTCCTGCTGCTGACGTGTCTCAAGCACGGCGAGCCGTCTGATGAGTGGCGTGCCGACGTGGAGACCCTGGAGCAATTGGTCTGGAGCGTGCAGCGCCACGACGAGCCGGATACCCAGCAGCGGCTGTTGGCGCTGGTGCCGGGGTTGCTCAAGTCGTTGCGTAGCGGCTTGAGCCGCTCGGCGTTCGATCCGTTCGCCACCGCCGAGTTCTTCAGCGAGCTGGAAAGCCTGCACCTGCAATTGTTCGAACGCACGGATCAAACCGTGGCCTCCGAGGGTGAGGCCGACACGCCGCTGATGGTGCAAGTGCAGGAGCAGATCCAGTTGCGCACCGCCGACGAAGGACCGGTCGAGGCAGCCTCGACACGCTTGTCGGTGGATGATGAAAGCCTGGTTCAGGTCGATCGATTGACGCTGGGGTGCTGGGTCGAGTTCCGGGAAGACGAGGACAACACCCTGCGCTGCAAACTGGCCGCGATCATCGACGCCACGGGCAAATACATCTTCGTCGACCGCACCGGGATGAAGGTGCAGGAGCGTAGTCGCGCCGGCCTGGCATTGGATTTTCGCCAGGGAGTGGTGCGAGTCCTGGACGATACCCTGCTCTTCGACCGCGCCCTGGAGTCGGTGATCGAGCACCTGCAACGCCTCAATCGCGGCAAGTGATCGCACGCCGGGGGGCTATCGCGGCATACTGGGCGCCAACACAGTCGACGTTGAAGGAACCTGTATGCAGTTGGACCCCGCGAGCGGTTGGTGCCTGGGCGTGAATACCTGCCCCTCTCCCAACTTCAATGCGCGCCCCACGGGCGAAGTTTCCCTGCTGGTGATCCACAACATCAGCCTGCCGCCGGCGCAGTTCGCCACCGGCAAGGTGCAGGAATTCTTCCAGAACCGGCTGGATGTCACAGAGCATCCCTACTTCGAGGGGATCGCTGACCTGCGGGTATCCGCGCATTTCCTGATCGAGCGTGACGGCACGGTCACGCAGTTCGTCTCGTGCCTGGAGCGTGCCTGGCATGCTGGCGTGTCGTGTTTCGAAGGCCGGGAAACCTGTAACGATTTTTCCGTGGGCATCGAACTGGAAGGCACGGATGATCTGCCGTTCACCGACGCCCAGTACGAGGCATTGGTTGCCTTGACGTTGCAACTGCAAGGCGCCTTCACGGCGATTACCCCGCAACGCATCTGCGGTCACAGCGACATCGCGCCCGGACGCAAGACTGATCCGGGGCCGGCGTTCGACTGGGCGCGTTATCGATCCGCCCTGGCACGTAGCCCTGGCTAAAGAGGTACAACGATGAGTTTTCTGGTGTTGCTGTTGGCGGTGTGGATCGAGAAGTTCTCGGCCCTGCGCCATCGGATTCAACGTGACGGCGGTTGGGTGCGCGAGCTGCACAAGCTCGAGTCCAGCCCGCGCCTGATCAATCACCCCTGGTGGGTATTGGTGATCCTGGTGTTGCTGCCGGTGGCATTGCTGGGGCTGTTGCTGGTAGTGCTGGAGCCGGTCGCGTATGGGTTGCTGGCGTTGCCGGTGCATTTGCTGGTGGTGATTTACAGCCTGGGACGAGGTGATCTGCAGGGCGGTCTCGGGCCGTTTCGGGATGCCTGGCGCCGGGAGGACCTGCAAGCGGCCGCCCACGTGGCCAAGCGTGACCTCGATATCTGCGCCGACAGCGGCGAGCAGTTGCTGGAACGGGTCCAGGGCCATCTGCTGTGGCAGGCCTACCAGAGCTTTTTCGCGGTGATTTTCTGGTACTTCCTCCTCGGGCCGGTGGCTGCGTTGAGTTACCGGTTGCTCGCCCTGGCCGAAACGCATGGAAAAAACCCGGTCGTCGTCGAGTGCGCGACGCAACTGCGCCATGCGTTCGACTGGGTGCCGGTGCGCCTGCTGGCGGCGAGCTTCGCCCTGGTCGGCAATTTTGTCGCGGTGAGCCGGGTCATGCTGCATGAGTTGTTGAACTGGAATATCAGCGCCGCGCAACTGATCGAGAGAATCGGGCTGGTGGCGGGTGAAATTCCTGCCCCGGTGGCCGGGCCGGATGGCATCAATAACCTTGATCGGCTCTGGGAATTGCTGCTGCGCGCGGCGGTGCTCTGGTACGCCGGTTTCGCCTTGTGGACGGTGCTGCCCTAAGCCGAATGCCTAGCCGCAGGGCAAGCCTGCGGCTGTCGGTTTGAGACCGTTCCCGTTAACTTTAAGTTACAAAACCCCTTGTCGATTTGAGTTATACAACGGTAGCGCTCAATAGTGGCTATCTGCTGTCGATGCGCGCCTGCCAATAAAAATAAGAAATCGAAAGGGGGGACTTCCAGTGAAGAGCTTGCTCTATCCCGCTGTCGCGCTGATGAACCGCCTGAGCTTCGGCATGAAGTTCAGCCTGATCAGTATCCTGTTCCTGGTGCCGATGTTGGTGACCAACTTTTACCTGGTGCGCGATTCCTATCGTGAATTCCAGGGCACTCAGGTGGAACTGCAGAGCCTCGATCTGCTGGGCAGCAGCCTGACCCTGCGACGCGACCTGGAAACCCTGAATAACCTGGTGCAGATCAACGTCGTGCTCGGTCAGGCCGGCAAGGCCGGTGACGTCGAATCCAGGATCACGGCCCTTGAACAGGGTGTGCTGGCCCGTCTGCAAGGGTTGACGGCAATGACCATCGATCCTGAGCAGGTCGCCGTGTTCGATGGCAAGCGGGATGAAATGATCGGCGCGTTCAAGGCCCAGCAGACGGAAAACTCGTTGCAAAGCAAAAGTGCGCTGATCGGCAAGCTGCTGGGCAATGCACAGATTTTCAGCCAGATCATCGCCAGCCAGGCGGGGTTGAGCCGTGACACCCAGGGCGACATGCGCCAGCTCACCGAACTCATCACCAACATCACGCCACCTGTCACCCAGTTGCTGGGCGACGGTCGCGCCATGGGCGCCTACTCCCTGGGGCAGGGGTTTCTCAATTCGTCGTCGAGTACGCGGTTCGATGAGTTGTTGGCGCAGATCGAAAAGCAGCAGGCGGAATACGGCCTGAAACTCCAGGATGCGCTGGGCTCGAGCAAGGCCGCGCGGGAAACCCTGGCGGCCCAGGCCGAGATCAGCAAGGCGTCGTTGAAAAAGGCCAGTGAACTGTTCGAAGAGCAGGTTGTGATGGCCGATACCCTCGAGGCGCCGTGGCAGGCTTTCTACGATCAGGTCAGCGGCCTGATGGAGCAGACCTACCAGCTCAACGACGCGACCCTGAAATTCCTCGATACCCAGTTGCAGCAGCGCCTGATCCAGAACCGCACCCACATGCTCTTGCAGGCCATCGCGCTGTCGGTGGTGTTCGTGCTGATTTTCTATCTCTACGGCGGTTTCTATGCCTCGACGCGCACTACCCTCAGGCGCCTGGGCGCGATGATGGACAAGGTGGCGGCCGGCGACATGACGGTGACCTTCAACGCGAACAGCCGTGATGAACTGGGCGAGTTGGGCGAGGTGTTCAACGGCACCGTGAAGAAAATCCATGACCTGATCGAGCGGGTTGGCCAGACCGTCGCGGAAGTCGAGCGTCAGGCCGGGCAGGTCGAGACCGTCTCCGCCCGCAGCAACCAGGCTGTCGCGGGGCAGCGTACACAGATCGAACAGGTGGCGACGGCAATGAACCAGATGTCGGCCACGTCCCAGGAGGTGGCTCGCAGTGCGGCCGCAGCGGTCAGCAGCGCCCACAGCGTCAATGACGAAACCATCAACGGGCGCGGCCTGGTGGAGTCGCAGCAGGGCAGCATTGCGGCATTGGCCGGCGAGATCGATCAGTCGGTGCGGGTGATCAACCAGTTGGCCAGCGACAGCCAGTCCATCAGTACGGTGCTGGAGGTGATCAAAAGCATTGCCGAGCAGACCAACCTGCTGGCGCTCAACGCAGCCATCGAGGCGGCGCGGGCAGGGGAACAGGGTCGCGGTTTTGCCGTGGTGGCGGACGAGGTCCGGACCCTGGCCAAGCGCACCCAGCAATCGACCGAAGAAATCGAACAGATGATCGCCAGGCTGCACAGCGGCGTCGGTGCCGCGGTGAAGGCCATGGGCACCAGTCATCAAATGGCCAGCGGTACGGTTGGGCAGTCGGAAAAAGTCCAACAGGCGTTGGAAAACATCCTCGGTGCTGTAGGAATGATCGTCGATCAGAACCAGCAGATCGCTGCCGCCGTCGAACAGCAGACGGCCGTGGCGCACGACATCGACCAGAACATCGTCGAGATCAACCGGGCTGGCGAGCGCACTGCCGAAGGCGCACACCAGACCGAGGACGCCAGCCGGGCGTTGTCGGTACAGGTGCTGGAGCTCAAGCAACTGATCAACGCGTTCCGGGTGTAAGGCCTGCCGGACCCGCAGGAGCGAGCGTGCTCGCTCCTACAGGTTTCGGTGCACATTTTGTAATACTTGTTACCCCACCGCGTCGGCCCTATCTGGTTTTCCTCCAGGCTCTGGTTTTTGCTCTTCAATGAAGGATGATCCACAACCCTGACCTACCTTGAGGAGGCTCGGTTATGTCCGTCGCTATCACTGGAATCCACGGCCAATGCGCCCATTGCGCAAGCATTTGTCTGCTTGCACCCTGGCAGCTCAACGCCATCGCCATCAATGAAGCCTTTCCCTGTTCCCACTGCCACAAAGCCTTGAAGTTGAGTGACCCGAAACAGATCAGGCGGATCAAGTCGCTGGACTCGCTCGCGCTGCTGCGCGCCAGTACCTTGGTCATGGTTTGCACCGCGATGCTGGTGGCATTGGTGATGGAGTGGGTCGGGTTGCTCAGCGTGATCGAGCAGATCAACTTTACCCTGGTGGCGATTCTGATCTATCTGGTCGTTGTGCAATACGCGAGGCACCGGCAACACATCACACTGATTCTGGAAGCGGCCAGGGCACACGCCGACTGACGCTACCAGTTGAACAGCTCGCAGGCATTGGCCGTGCTCGCGGCGGCCAGTTGCTCGGGGCTGATCGACAAGATGTGCGCCAGTGCCGAGCAGATCGCCGGCAAGTGCGCCGGGCTGTTGCGCTGGCCGGCAAACATGGCAGGCGCCATGTCCGGCGAATCGGTTTCCAGCACCACGGACGCCAGCGGCAATTCGGCCAGCACGCGGTGCATGCGCAAGGCCTGTGGCCAGGTGGCGGCACCGCCCAGGCCCAACCTGAAACCGAGCCTGATGTACTCCCGGGCCTCTTCGCGACTGCCGGCGAAGGCGTGGATGATGCCGGCGCGTTTGAGCTTGAAGCGTTTGAGGGTGGCGATCACCGCCGCATGACTGCGCCGTACGTGCACCAGCACGGGCAGATTGAAGTCGACGGCCAGTTGCAACTGGGCTTCGAACAACGCCTGCTGGCGTTCGCGATCAAGGGTCTCGATGAAGTAGTCCAGGCCGATTTCGCCGACGGCGCAGAGCTGGCGGTGACCGGCCAGGCGACTCAGCCAGTCACCCAGTTCACGCAGATCTTCGGGTCGATGCTGCTCCAGGTACACAGGATGCAGGCCAAAGGCTGCGTGCAGGTCCGGATCGCCCTGCACCAGCTCCCAGACCCGCTGCCAGTTGCCCTGGTGAACGCCCAACACCACCATCCGACGCACGCCGAGGGCGCGACTTTCGGCCATCAATGCCTGGCGGTCGGCGTCGAAGTCCGGGAAGTCGAGGTGGGTATGGGTGTCGATCAGCTCCACGGCTCAGTCCTGGCGAATTCGCTGCTTGAAGGTCCGCGCGATGGCGTGCACGCCGGGTTGGTAGTCCGACTGCTCGATGGCGGCGAGGGCCAGTTGCAGCGCCTTGTCGGCGATCAACTGATGCTGCTGGGCCATCGCGTTGACCGGCAGGGGCAGGAAGTCCAGCAGCTGCGTGTCGCCAAAGGTGCCGAGGCGCAGGGGGCGGGATTTCAGCGGGAAATCGTGCAAGGCATCGAACACACCCTGCAGCAGCACATAGGATGTGGTGACCAGCGCATCCGGCAGATGCCCCAGGCGCTCAAGCAGTTCTTCCATCAATTGCTTGCCCCATTCGCGGCTGAACGACTCGCCGTGTTCGATCAGGATCTCGCCGGTGAATCCATCCAGCGCCTCCTTGAACCCGGCGGCCCGCTCCTGGCTGATGCTCAGTTCAGGGCGCGCGCCGATCAGGGCGATCTGCCGGGGGACGGGGTCGAGCAGGCTGCGCGTCAGCTGCAGGCTGGCTTCGCGGTCGTCGCTGATCACCGAACAGAAGTCGTCAGGCGCCATGACCCGGTCGATGGCGATGATCGGCATCCCCTTGGCTTGCAACTGACGGTAGCTGTCGTCATCGGCTGGCAGGCAACTGGCGACGATCAAGGCGTCGCAGCGCCGGGCGCGGAACAATTGCAGCAATTGCCGCTCGCTGTCCGGCGCATCGTCGGAGCTGGCGATCAACAGTTGATAGCCACGCGCCCGGGCCCCCTGTTCCAGCAACTTGGCGATCCGCGCATAACTGGGGTTTTCCAGGTCCGGCAGGATGAAGCCCAGGGTGCGGGTATGCCGGCTGCGCAGCCCCGCCGCTTGCGGGTTGGGCGTAAAGCCATGAAGTTCGACGACCGCGCGCACGCGCTCGACGGTGGCGCTGCTGATCCGTTGCTGTTCAGCCTTGCCATTGATGACATAACTGGCGGTGGTCACGGACACACCGGCCAACTGTGCAATATCACTGAGTTTCAAACCGGGATTTCCTTTTTTTCGGGCGTGCCCCGACATTTTCGCCAATCCTACCCGATTCGGGCATGCACCCTATTGTCGCAACCATCCGACAGGTTGGGCTTCAACCCTGAAAGATTATCGAGTAACGTGCCCAACATTCTAGATTAAACGTTTCAGCAAGCGTATTTTCTACACATTAGGTGCATTTGGCCGGTTCTGCCGCGAAACCGCCAAAAGTTGCGACCAAGCGCCTAAGCTGACTCATTCAAAACAATACCTGGCGCCCCGAGGTGCCAAAAAGGAGAACGCATGCTCGAGCTTACGATAGAGCAGATATCCATGGGCCAATCGGCCGTGGACAAGTCCGCCGCGCTGGAGCAGTTGGCCCGGCACCTGGTGGCCGATGGCCTGGTTGCCGACGGTTACCTCGCCGGTTTGCAGGCCCGCGAGGCCCAGGGCTCGACCTTTCTGGGTCAAGGTATTGCCATTCCCCACGGTACCCCGCAAACCCGCGATCAGGTGTATTCCACCGGCGTGCGGCTGATGCAATTCCCCGAGGGCGTGGACTGGGGCGACGGCCAGATGGTGTACCTGGCCATCGGCATCGCGGCCAAGTCCGACGAGCATTTGCGGCTCCTGCAACTGCTGACCCGCGCCCTCGGCGAAACCGATCTGGGCCAGGCCCTGCGTCGCGCCAGTACGCCCGAAGCGCTGTTGAAACTGCTGCAGGGCGCGCCCCAAGAGTTGGCCCTGGACGCCCAGATGATCGGCCTGGGAGTGTCGGCCGAAGATTTCGAAGAACTGGTCTGGCGCGGTGCGCGTCTGCTGCGTCAGGCGGACTGCGTCAGCAACGGTTTTTCCGCTGTCCTGCAGCAGGTCGAAGCGTTGCCTCTGGGGGATGGCCTGTGGTGGTTGCACAGCGAGCAGACGGTCAAGCGTCCGGGCCTGGCGTTTGTCACGCCGGACAAGCCCATGCGTTATCTCGGTCAGCCACTGACGGGGCTGTTTTGCCTGGCCAGTCTCGGTGAAGCGCACCAGGCCCTGCTCGAGCGCCTGTGCGCGTTGCTGATTGAAGGTCGTGGTCATGAACTGGGCCGTGCCACCAGCCGCCGTAAAGTCCTCGAAGTGCTCGGGGGCGAGCTGCCCGCAGACTGGCCGAGCGCGCGCATCGCCCTGGCCAACGCCCATGGCTTGCACGCGCGTCCGGCGAAAATCCTCGCGCAGCTGGCGAAAAGTTTTGAAGGCGAGATTCGTGTGCGTCTCGTCGATGGAAACGACAGCGCCGTGTCGGTGAAGAGCCTGAGCAAGTTGCTCAGTCTCGGCGCCCGCCGCGGTCAGGTGCTGGAATTCATTGCCGAGCCGGACATCGCTGCGGATGCCTTGCCGGCCCTGCTGGCCGCCATCGAAGAAGGCCTGGGTGAAGAGGTCGAGCCGCTGCCCGTGGTGAGCCCGCCGCGCGAAGTCATCACTGACATTGCCGAAGTGCTGCTCGCCCCGGCGGCCGGCAGTGTGGTTCAAGCGATCCCTGCCGCCCCGGGCATCGCTATCGGCCCGGCGCATGTCCAGGTGGTGCAGGCCATCGACTATGCGCTGCGTGGCGAGTCCGCCGCAGTTGAGCGCGAGCGTCTGCAACAGGCCTTGGCGCATGTGCGTCGCGACATCGCCGGGTTGATCGAGCGGAGTCTGTCCAAGGCCATTCGGGAAATTTTCATCACCCATCAGGAAATGCTCGACGACCCGGAACTGACCGATGAGGTCGAGGCCCGCCTCAAACAGGGCGAGAGCGCCGAAGCCGCCTGGATGACGGTGATCGAGGGCGCGGCCCGGCAACAGGAATCGTTGCAGGATGCGCTGCTCGCCGAGCGCGCGGCGGACTTGCGCGACATCGGTCGTCGGGTGCTGGCGCAACTCTGTGGCGTCGAGACCCCGAGTGAACCCGATCAGCCGTACATTCTGGTGATGGACGAAGTCGGACCGTCCGATGTGGCGCGCCTGGATCCTGCCCGGGTCGCCGGCATTCTCACCGCTCGGGGCGGCGCCACCGCGCACAGTGCGATCGTCGCCCGCGCACTCGGCATCCCGGCATTGGTCGGCGCGGGCGCGGCGGTGTTGCTGCTGGCGCCGGGCACGCCGCTGCTGCTCGATGGCCAGCGCGGTCGCCTGCATGTCGACGCCGATGCGGCGACCCTGCAACGTGCCGGTGCAGAACGGGATGCGCGCGAACAACGCCTGAAAGCGGCGGCCGAACAACGCCATCAACCGGCGTTGACCCGCGATGGTCATCCGGTGGAAGTGTTCGCCAACATCGGTGAAAGCGCCGGCGTCAGCAGCGCGGTGGAGCAGGGTGCCGAAGGCATTGGGCTGTTGCGCACCGAACTGATTTTCATGGCCCACCCGCAGGCGCCGGACGAGGCCACCCAGGAAGCCGAATACCGGCGCGTGCTCGATGGCCTGGCCGGTCGGCCGCTGGTGGTGCGCACCCTCGATGTCGGTGGCGACAAACCGCTGCCATATTGGCCCATCGCCAAAGAAGAGAACCCGTTCCTCGGGGTGCGCGGCATTCGCCTGACCTTGCAACGCCCGCAGATCATGGAAGCGCAATTGCGCGCCTTGTTGCGGGCTGCCGATAACCGGCCGCTGCGCATCATGTTCCCGATGGTCGGCAGTGTGGAGGAGTGGCGCGCGGCACGGGACATGACCGAACGCCTGCGCCGGGAAATCCCGGTCGCCGATCTGCAACTGGGGATCATGATCGAAGTGCCGTCGGCGGCGTTGCTCGCCCCGGTGCTGGCCAAGGAGGTCGACTTCTTCAGCGTCGGCACCAACGACCTGACCCAATACACCCTGGCCATCGACCGTGGTCATCCGACCTTGTCGGCCCAGGCCGACGGTTTGCACCCGGCGGTGCTGCAACTGATCGACATCACCGTGCGTGCCGCCCACGCCCACGGCAAATGGGTCGGTGTGTGCGGCGAGCTGGCGGCCGATCCGCTGGCGGTGCCGGTGCTGGTCGGTCTTGGCGTGGATGAACTCAGCGTCTCCGGGCGCAGCATTGCCGAGGTCAAGGCGCGCATCCGCGAACTCAGCCTGACCCAGGCTCAAACCCTTGCCCAACAGGCGTTGGCCGTGGGCAGCGCGAACGAAGTGCGCGAATTAGTGGAGGCGCTGTAATGGCCCGGATTCTCACCCTGACCCTCAACCCGGCACTGGACCTGACGGTGCAGTTGCCACGCCTCGAGCCCGGCCAGGTCAATCGCAGCGACGACATGCACACCCATGCCGCCGGCAAGGGCGTGAACGTGGCGCAGGTGCTGGCGGACCTCGGGCACCAGCTCACCGTCAGCGGATTCCTCGGCGAAGACAATCTGCAAGCGTTCGAAACCCTGTTCGCCAGGCGCGGTTTCGTCGATGCCTTCATCCGTGTTCCGGGCGCCACCCGCAGCAACATCAAGGTCGCGGAAGGCGACGGGCGCATCACTGACATCAACGGCCCGGGGCCGAAGGTCAGTGAAGCGGCGCAACAGGCGTTGCTCGATCGCCTGGATCAGGTTGCACCGGGGCATGACGCGGTCGTTGTCGCTGGCAGCCTGCCCCAGGGCATCAGCCCGCAGTGGTTGCAGGCGTTGGTGCTGCGCTTGAAAAAACTCGGGCTGAAGGTGGCGCTCGACACCAGCGGTGAAGCCTTGCGCGCGGCGCTCAAGGCGGGTCCGTGGCTGATCAAGCCGAATACCGAAGAGTTGGCTGAAGCGCTTGGCCGAGAGGTGGTTTCGGTCGCCGCGCAAGCCGATGCCGCGAGCCGTTTGCACGGGCAAGGCATCGAGCATGTGGTGATTTCCCACGGTGCCGACGGCGTGAACTGGTTCAGTGTCGGCGCGGCGCTGCATGCCACGCCACCGAGGGTCAGCGTCGCCAGTACGGTGGGCGCCGGGGATTCGTTGTTGGCCGGCATGCTTCACGGTCTGCTCAAGCCCGACACCCCGGAGCAGACCCTGCGCACCGCCACGGCAATTGCAGCGATGGCGGTGACGCAGATCGGTTACGGCATTGGCGATGCGACGCAATTGGCGCAGCTCGAACAGGGGGTACGCATTCATCCCCTGACAGAACAATAAGAGGGTATGTCATGAAGTTAGCCATTGTTACGGCCTGTCCGAACGGCATGGTCACCAGTGTGCTGTGCGCCCGCTTGCTCGATGCGGCGGCACAGCGCCAGGGCTGGAGCACCAGCGTCGAGGTCATCGACGCGGCGCACCCGGAGCGACAGTTGTCGGCGGCGACGATCGAGGCGGCCGAGTGGGTGCTGCTGGTGACCAGTGCGCCGGTCGACCTGTCGCGGTTTGTCGGCAAGCGCGTGTTCCAGAGCACCCCGGCGCAGGCGCTGCAGGATGTCGAGGCGGTGTTGCGCCGTGGGGCGCAGGAAGCACAGGTGCATGTGGCACCTGAGGCGGCGGTCGAACCTGTCGCCGATGCGCAGAATGCCCCGCGCCTGGTGGCGATCACGGCGTGCCCGACCGGGGTGGCCCATACCTTCATGGCGGCCGAAGCCTTGCAGCAAGCCGCCAAAAAATTGGGCTACGACCTGCAGGTTGAAACCCAGGGCTCGGTGGGCGCGCGCAATCCCTTGAGCGCCGCCGCGATTGCCGAAGCCGACGTGGTGCTGCTGGCCTGCGATATCGAAGTCGCCACCGAGCGATTTGCCGGCAAAAAAATCTACCGTTGCGGCACCGGTATCGCCCTGAAACAGGCCGAGGCGACGCTGAACAAGGCCCTGGCCGAGGGCAAGCAGGAAAGTGCGGCTGCCGGGGCCAAGGCACCGGCCAAGGAAAAGACCGGCGTCTACAAACACCTGCTGACCGGCGTGTCGTTCATGCTGCCGATGGTGGTGGCGGGCGGCTTGATGATCGCGTTGTCGTTCGTCTTCGGCATCACTGCGTTCAAGGAAGAAGGCACCCTCGCGGCGGCCCTGATGCAGATCGGTGGCGAGACGGCCTTCAAGTTGATGGTGCCGCTGCTGGCAGGCTACATCGCCTATTCGATCGCCGACCGCCCGGGCCTCGCGCCGGGGATGATCGGCGGCCTGCTGGCGAGCACGCTGGGCGCCGGTTTCATCGGCGGGATCATTGCCGGTTTCATCGCCGGCTACGCGGCGCAGGCGATCAATCGCTACGCGCGTCTGCCGCAAAGCCTTGAAGCGCTGAAGCCGATTCTGATCATCCCGCTGTTGGCGAGCCTGTTCACCGGCCTGGTGATGATTTACGTGGTCGGTAAACCGGTGGCGGGAATGCTTGCCGGGCTGACGCATTTTCTCGACAGCATGGGCACCACCAACGCGATTCTGCTCGGCGTGTTGCTCGGCGGCATGATGTGTGTGGACCTTGGCGGGCCGATCAACAAGGCGGCGTATGCCTTCTCGGTGGGGCTGCTGGCCTCGCAGAGCTACGCTCCGATGGCCGCGACCATGGCGGCCGGCATGGTGCCGCCCATTGGCCTGGGCATCGCCACGTTCCTCGCCCGTCGCAAGTTCGCCCAGACCGAACGCGAGGCCGGGAAAGCGGCGCTGGTGCTGGGGTTGTGCTTCATCTCCGAAGGCGCCATTCCCTTCGCCGCCAAAGACCCGTTGCGGGTGATCCCGGCAAGCATGGCCGGTGGCGCGCTGACCGGGGCCCTGTCGATGTACTTCGGCTGCAAACTGATGGCGCCGCATGGTGGGTTGTTTGTATTGGCGATTCCCAATGCGATCAACCATGCCTTGCTGTACCTGTTGGCGATTGTCGCCGGCAGCCTGCTGACCGCCGTGGCCTATGCCCTGTTGAAGCGCCCGGAAGCGGTCGAGCTGGCCGTCGAACCGGTCAACGCCTGACCTTCTGATCTGTGTGGGAGCGAGCCTGCTCGCGAAGGCGGTGCTACAGCCAACCGATAGGTTGGAGAAGAAACCGATGTCGCGAGCAGGCTCGCTCTCACAGGGCGTCAGTAGACGTCCCGACGATAGCGTCCCTGTTCGATCAGCCGCTCGACCTCTGCGGCGCCGAGTACGTCGTTGAGTACCTGGTCCACGCCGCTGGCCATGCCTTCCAGGCTGCCGCAAACGTAGAGCATCGCGCCGTCGGCCAGCCATATCTTCAGTTCATCGGCGGATTCGCGCAGGCGATCCTGAACGTAGATCTTCTCGGCCTGATCCCGCGAGAAAGCCAGGTCCAGGCGCTCGATATCCCCTGAAATCAGCCACTCCTGCAACTCATCGCGGCACAGGAAGTCATGCTCGCGATTGCGCTCGCCAAACAGCAGCCAATGACGCTGTTGCCCGTCGGCGATCCGAGCCTTGAGCAAGCTGCGCAGGCCGGCCAGGCCGGTACCGTTGCCCACCAGGATCATCGGCACGGGCTCGACCGGCAGATGGAAACCGCTGTTGCGGCGTACCCGCAGGCTGATGCCGCTGCCCACCGGGGCGTGTTCGGTCAGCCAGCCGGAGCCAATGCCCAGGCTGCCATCGGCATGCAGTTGCTGGCGCACGATCAATTCCAGCACGCCGTCGGCGGCAATCGACGCGATGGAGTATTCGCGCATCGCCAGAGGCACCAGCGCATCGACCAGGGCCTGGGCATGCAGGCCGACCAGATGGGTACGGTTCTCGGGCAGCTGGCGACTGGCGAGTGCCTGTTCCAGTGGCTGCGACAGGCTGTCGAGCTGCACCGTGGCCCGGCCATCGAGCCCCAGACCATCAAGGAAGTGTTCGATGGCCCATGGGCAATTGCGCGGCAGCACTTCCACCAGGTCACCGGCCAGCCAGCTGCTGGTGGTCGGGGCGCGAAGGCCGAGCAGGTACACCGGCGAGCCGCTGCTGTCGGGGTTCATCAGCTCTCGGCGCACCAGCGTCCAATGGTCGTAGCTCGGTGCCTGCCAGGTGTCCACGGGCGCATGACCGGTCAGCAGGCCCAGCTGTTGCTGCCAGTGACGCAAGGCGTACGGGTCGCCGCTGTCCACTTCCACCGGGGTGAACAGACTCTTGCCGCCGTGCTCGCCCAGCCAGGTGTGCAGGCGCCGGGCGAAACCGCAGAAGTGCTGATACTGGCGATCGCCCAGGCCCAGCACGGCGTAGTTCAGTCGCTCCAGGCTCAGCGCCCGGCCCAGCACCTTGCGTTCGAACCCGCGGGCACTGTCCGGCGCGTCGCCGTCGCCGAAGGTGCTGACCACGAACAGCGCGTTGTTCGATTCCCGCAGATCCTGTTCGCTCAGGCTCGCCAGCGGCTGCACGTTCACCGGCAACCCGGCGGCCTGCAACTGGCCGGCGGTCTGCCACGCCAGTTGCTCGGCAAACCCGCTCTGGCTGGCGAAGCCGATCAGCCATGCCGGGGTGTTGCCGCCCGGTTGGACCAGGCCCTGGCGCGCTTGCTTGATCTGGCGCTTCTTGCGGCGGCGATCGAGATAGAGCATCCAGCCGGTGATGAAAAACAGTGGCATGGTCAGGGCGGTGAGCGTCAGGATGATGCGTCCGCCAATACCGAAGTAGCTGCCGGTGTGCAGGGCGTAAATGCTGGTCAGCAACTGCGCCTTGAAGCTTTTGTCGCTGTAGCGGTCGTGCCGTTTGATCACGCCGGTGACCGGGTCCAGGGTGATCTGGTTCAGGGCGCGGTCATGGGGCGAGTCTTTCAACAGGTAGAACACCGTCGCCGGTTGTCCGGCCACGGGTGGCATGCGGGTGTTGTAGAAACTCAGGTCGGGACCCGCCGCGCTGTAGATGCTGCTCCACATGGCCGAGTAATCGGCGACCGGCGCCGGGCCGGCTGGCGCCGGGCCGCGATTGCGCACGCGTTCGTTCTGCGGCGCGTCGGAGAGCAACCGGGTCAGGCCCTTGCTGTACCACTCGTAGGACCAGAACAGCCCGGTCAGCGCCGACAGGAGGTAAAACACCAGGCACCAGGTGCCCGCGACGGAATGCAGGTCCCAGTTGAAGCTGCGACCTTTTTTCTTCCAGTCCAAGGTCAGCCAGGCGCGCCAGCTTTTCCACTGGCGGGGCCAGCGCAGGTAGAGGCCGGACAGGCAGAAGAACACCAGGATCAGCGTGCAGGCCCCGGTGATCTGGCGACCGCTGTCGCCCATGGCGAGGAAGCGGTGCAATTGCAGCATCAGGCCGAAGAAGGACTGGCCGCTCGCTTCGCCCAGCAGTTCGCCGGTGTACGGATCGAAGAAACGCATGGGACCGCGCCGTTCACCCGGCGGCGGGGTGAAGAAGGCCCGGGCGGCGATGTCGCTGTCGATATCGACCGAGAGCATCGCGACCTTCAGGCCGGTGGCCGCTTCGACTTTCGCCACCAGTTCGGCGGGCGGCAGCACACCGGCAACCTGTTTCTGCACCTGCAGCACAGAGGGGTTCACCGCATACAGGATTTCATCCTGAAACGAGACCATTGCCCCGGTGATGCCCATCAGGGCCAGGACCAGCCCGGCACTGATGCCAAAAAACCAGTGCAACTGGAACAGGGTTTTCTTCAACACGTCGCTCGCCTTGTTCGTTCGAAAGTGGTCATCACGGCGCGCATTATGATGCCGTGGGTTGTCGAGAAACATTCTTTTTCACACGCAAAAGCCCTGTTCATCCGGATGAACAGGGCTTCGCCTGACGGTTACTGCTTCGGTGGGAGCGAGCGGGCTCGCTCCCACCGGTCTGGCGGTGTTCCGGGAATCAGAAGTGGAAATTGGTGCTCAGCAATGCCGTACGACCGGCCGCCTGGTTGGCGAAGTGGGTCGAGAAGGCTTTGTCGTAATAGGTTTCGTCAGTCAGGTTCTGCACGTTCAATTGCAGGTCGATGTTCTTGGTCAGCTTGTAGGCGGCCATCGCATCGTAGCGAACGTAGGAATCCACCATGGTGGTGTTGTCCACGTTGCCAAATACCTTATCGACGTAGAACGCTCCGCCACCGATGGTCAGCTTTGGCGTGACTTGATAAGTCGTCCACAGGCTGGCGCTGTTTTTCGGGGTGTTCGGTAGTTCGTTGCCATTTTTGGCCTTGTTGGCAGGCAGATCACCGCCATCGACCTGTTCGCTGTCCATGTAGGCGTAACCGGCGAACACTTGCCATTGGTCGGTAAGCTTGCCGCTGGCCGACAGCTCGATGCCCTGGACGCGGGTTGTGCCGGCGTTTTCATACGACGTGGTGTTGACCTGAACCCGGGCGTTTTCCTTCTCGGTGCGGAACACGTCGGCGGTCAGCGACAGGCGATCGTTCAGGAAGTCCCACTTGGTGCCGATTTCGTAGTTCTTGGTGGTTTCCGGCTCCATGTCGCTGCTCAGCAGGTTGCCGCTGCGATCCGGTGTGCCGCTCAACGGGTTACCGTCCTGGCCTTCACCGAGGGTGGCGCCCGGTGGTGTGGCCGACGTCGCATAAGAGGCGTAAATGCTGCCGTTCGGTGCCGGCTTGTAGACCACGCCGAACTGACCGGTGACGAACTCACTGACGTCATCGCCCTTGTAGGTCGTCGCGCCGGCTGCGGTGTAGCTTTTGTATTCGGTGTCGAAATGGTCGTAGCGCAGGCCCATGTTCACCAGCCACTGCTCGGACAACTCCAGGGTGTCGAACACGTACAGCGCATAGGTGTCGGCTTTGGTGTCGGTGCCGGCATAGTTGCGCGAGATCGCGCCGTTCCATGGATCGTTCGGGTTCGGGTTCGACAGCGAGGTGCAGTTATAGCCACTTGGCGCGCCGATCATGGGAGGACGGCAGTTGGTGCTGGATGGAGGCGCTGTGGTCAGCGGCGTCGTGTCAGTGTTCACGTTGTACGAAGATTTTTCACTTTCTTCGCGGCTGAACTCGATGCCGGTGGAGAAGCTGTTCTTGAACCCGGCGATGTAGACATCACCAAACAGATCGGTCTGGTTGGTCGTCGTTTCCGTGTTGCTGACGCGGGTGTTGGCCCGGCGCCAAACGCTGTCGAAGTTGACGTTGCCCTTGCTGTCGTCCGGCTGGGTCAGGATGTAATCCTGCATGCTGGTGCCGTGGCGCAAGGTGTTCTTGATCGTCAGCGCGTCGCTCAGATCATGCTCGATGGCGAAGGTGGCGGTATCGGTGCGGCCCTTGCGGAAGTCACGGTCCAGACCATAGAAGTTGCTGTCGTCGCCTCCGGAGAACGGTTTGTCCGGATTGGCCTTGGTGCGCGGCGACGAGAACGAATATGGAATGCCCGAGTCCGGTGTGTCGTTGCTTTCCAGGTGGTAGTAATCGAGATTGACCCGGGTGTCGGTGCCCAGGCCGAACACCAGGGATGGCGCGACACCCCAACGGTCGTAATCGACCTGATCGCGGCCGGCGACATTGCTTTCGTGGCTCATCAGGTTCAGACGGCCGGCAGCGGTGTCGGTGAACTGGTAGTTGCCATCGAAGGTGTAACGCTGGGTCTGGTCCGAACCCCAGGTGAAGCCACCGTCGAGCGAGTTGCCAAGGTGGGCTTTCTTGCTCACCAGGTTGATTGTGCCGCCGGCCGCGCCACGACCGCCAATGGCGGAATTCGGGCCCTTGCTGACTTCGATCGATTCGACCGCGAAGATCTCACGGCTTTGCGAACCGGTGTCGCGCACGCCGTCCAGGTAGGTATCGCCCTGGGCATCGAAGCCGCGAATGAAGGGACGGTCGCCCTGCGGGTTACCGCCTTCACCGGCGCCAAAGGTGATGCCGGGAACCGTGCGCAGGGCGTCCTGCATGTTCAGCGCGCCGGTGTCCTTGAGGACTTGTTGTGGAATGACGGTGACCGAGCGCGGCGTGTCGACCAGCGGGGCGGTGTACTTGGGCGAAGAGGCCTTCTCGGCGTTGTAACTGGTCGCGTCCTGCGCTTCACCGGTGATGGCAGTGGCATCCAGGGCAATCGCGCCGTTCGGTGCCTTTTCGTCCGTCTTCTCGGCGGCGAACACCATGTGGCCTGCGGAGCCGGCGGTAAGTGCCACGCCAATCGCCGAGGCGAGCAGACGCGGTGAACTGACAGGTAATTGTGCTGGTTGGCGCGACATCTGAATTTCCCTTCCCCAAGGATTTGAGGTCGCGGAATATAGGGTAGACGCGTCTTTGTATCAATTGCGAAACGTTACTATTCGCACTGAATTTACATTCTTTACAATTTGCCCTTACGGTTTTTGATGATTCATTCGTCTGCCGGGTTTTACACTGGCAATAAGAATCAATACCATTGCCATCCTTTAGCCTTCAGGTACTTTCCATGCTGCTGCACATCAAGGGCTTGTTCACCAAAGAAGAGGTGCAGCGTATTCGCGAAGCCCTGGAACAGGCCGATTGGGCGGACGGCAAGATCACGGCCGGCTATCAGTCGGCCAAGGCCAAACACAATCTGCAATTGCCCGAGGGCCATCCGCTGGCCAAGGAGATCGGCGCGGCGATGGTCGAGCGGTTGTGGAAAAACCCGCAGTTCATGTCGGCGGCGTTGCCGCACAAGGTCTTTCCACCGTTGGTGAACTGTTACACGGCGGGCGGCAGTTTCGACTTCCATATCGACAACGCCGTGCGCCAACCCAAGGGCAGCATCGAGCGCGTGCGCACCGACCTGTCATCGACGCTGTTCTTCAGCGAGCCCGAGGATTACGACGGCGGTGAGCTGGAAATCCAGGACACCTACGGCGTGCAGCGGGTCAAGCTGCCGGCTGGCGACATGGTCCTGTATCCCAGCACCAGCCTGCACAAGGTCAACGCTGTCACCCGAGGCTCGCGGTTCGCCGCGTTCTTCTGGACGCAAAGCCTGGTCCGCGAAGACAGCCAGCGCGCGCTGCTGTTCGAAATGGACGGGGCGATCCAGCAACTGACACAGGACGTGCCTGATCATCCGTCACTGGTTCGCCTGACCGGGACCTATCACAACCTGCTGCGTCGTTGGGTCGAGGTATGAATTTCCGACTGCGCCGTGAGGAAGTGCTCGATGGCGACCAGCTCAAGGCCATGCTCGAAGAAAGTCCCGCCCGCGCCGCCCAGGCCATACTGCTCGCCGCTGGCGAAGGTGTGATCGACGCCCAGGCCTTGCTCGGACAGATCCTGCTGGAAGGCCAGGGCATTGCACGGGACCAGACGCTGGCGCTGCGCTGGTTCGAGATTGCCGCACAGGGTGGACACCTGATGGCGCGCAACATGCTCGGGCGCTGTCATGAACATGGCTGGGGCTGTGTGGCGGATGTTGCGCTTGCCGCGCGGCACTACCGCCTGGGCGCCGACGCGGGTCTGGATTGGGCGATGTACAACTATGCCAACCTGTTGGCGACCGGACGGGGTGGAGTCGAGGATCAGGTGCAGGCGCTGAGCCTTTATCGACGTGCCGCGCAGTTGGGCCACGCGAAGTCGATGAACCTGCTGGGGCGATACCTGGAGGAGGGGCGGTTCTGTCCAGCGGACCCGGCGGGCGCTGTGCACTGGTATCGACGTTCGGCCCTCGGCGGCGATTTCCGTGGGCAGTTCAGTTATGCGGCGGTGTTGGCGAGTGAAGGCAACCTCGATGAGGCGCTGGATTGGTTACGCAAGGCGCTGGTCGGCGGCAATCTGAATTTCCTGCGGGTGGCGAGCCAGTCGTTGCTGGGCGCCACCGATCCACAGATCCGTGCCCTGGCAGCCGACTACACCGAACGCTGCGCTGAACTCGAGCAGACGCTAACCCCCTTGTAGGAGCGAGCATGCTCGCGATGGACTTGAACGATGACGCGGGGTGCCTGATGCCCACGCGGCGTGCTTGAGTCCATCGCGAGCATGCTCGCTCCTACAGGGGGTACGATCTACAGGTGCACAAAAAAGCCCATGACAGGTCATGTCATGGGCTTTTCAATGCCTGCAGCGTTTACACGTAGAACGATTTCAGCGGCGGGAAGCCATTGAATTCAACGGCGCTGTAGCTGGTGGTGTAAGCACCGGTCGACAGCCAGTACAGGCGATCGCCGATGGCCAGGTTCAGCGGCAGGCCGTACTTGTAGTTTTCGTACATGATGTCGGCGCTGTCGCAGGTTGGGCCCGCGATCACCACTTCTTCCATCTCGCCTTTCTTCTCGGTCCAGATCGGGAACTTGATCGCTTCGTCCATGGTTTCGATCAGGCCGGAGAATTTGCCCACATCCGTGTACACCCAACGCTCGACGGCGGTACGGGATTTACGGGCAACCAGCACCACTTCACTGACCAGGATGCCGGCGTTGGCAATCAGCGAACGGCCGGGCTCCAGGATGATTTCCGGCAGGTCGTCACCGAAGTCTTCCTTGAGGAAGCGGATGATTTCCTCAGCGTAGGTTTCCAGGCTGTTGGTGCGGGTGATGTAGTTGGCCGGGAAGCCGCCACCCATGTTGATCAGCTTGAGGTGGATGCCGTCTTCTTCTTTCAGGCGCTCGAAGATCACCTTGACCTTGGCGATGGCGGCGTCCCAGACGCTGATGTCGCGCTGTTGCGAGCCGACGTGGAACGAGATGCCGTAAGGCACCAGGCCCAGATCGCGGGCGAGGATCAGCAGGTCCATGGCCATGTCGGTCTGGCAGCCGAATTTGCGCGACAGCGGCCAGTCAGCCGTGGTCGAGCCTTCGGTGAGGATGCGCACGTAGACCTTCGAGCCCGGTGCCGCCTTGGCGATGTTGCGCAGGTCGGCTTCGGAGTCGGTGGCGTACAGGCGCACGCCCTTGTCGTAGAAGTAGCGGATGTCCTTGGACTTCTTGATGGTGTTGCCATAGCTGATTTGATCCGCGCTCACGCCACGGCTCAGCACCTTGTCCAGCTCATAGATCGAGGCGATGTCGAAGCTCGAACCTTTCTCTTTGAGCAGGTCGATGATCTCGACGGCCGGGTTGGCCTTGACCGCGTAGTAGACCTTGGCGAATTCGAAACCGGCACGCAGGTCATCGTAGGCCTGGGCGATCATCGCGGTGTCGATCACCACGAACGGGGTTTCCTGTTTGTCGGCGAAGGCCTTCATTTTCTGAAAGGTTTCGCGCGCGAAATAGTCTTCGACCTGGATCGACATGCTGGGAACTCCTACTGGCAAACTGAAAAATCAATGGGTGCAAATGAACGCCCTCCGTATCCCCACTTTGGTTCGCCTACTTCCCAAGGCATTGCCGCCGAAAGCAAAAAGGCCATCCAGATCGTTTGAGAGCTACTGCAGGCTCGGCGCCTACGGCGCTACGCACGCAATACTGCGTTGGGAAGAGGCTCGGAATGCTCATTTACAATCAGTAGACTCCGCTTCCTCGCCTCTTCCCGCCTTGTCTTGCCTGCGCTCGCTACGCTCTCAAACGATCTGGACCTGTGTTCCCTTGGCCTTGCTGTCTCGTCGTCAGTACTTGAGCCGGATGGATCGTTTCCAGCATGGACGTTCGGCGCGAACTTTAGGGCGTGAGGGGCCTGAGATCAACAAAAAATGTCGCGTTTTTGCACTCTTCTGACGTGCGTGACCGACGTCACTCTTTGTAGCGGACAGAGATGACGGGCAGATGTTCCCGGACAATTTTCAAGTGTTAAAAATACCTGCACGTTCGACACTTATGAGCCCCAGATCATCGATAACTACGATGACGTCAACATCGGCGACGTTGGCTGCGAGACGGTTCTGTCAGTGCAAATCTGGTGAGTGCGAGGGCGGTTTTTCGAAGCGGTTGAAAGGCGTGGGTGTTGATATTTCTTTCCGGCCGTTGAGTAACGCCGAATGGCAGCGAAAAAGTGGGAGCGAGCCTGCTCGCGATTTGCCATGGCCACATTGTCGTTGGCTGACACTCCGCTATCGCGAGCAGGCTCGCTCCCACAGGTTGACGTGATGGGGTCCGATCAGACGGCCGCAGCCTCCGCCGGCGAAACGATGCTGGTCTTGCCGCCACGGGATTTGCCGGAACTCAGGTACTCGGCGATCGATTCTTGGGTCACTTCCCCCAGGAACACCCGTTCGGCATCCATCACCGGCAACCACGAACGGTTGAACTCGTACATCCGCGACAACAGGATGCGCAAATGCTCGTCATACGCCGCAGTGGCATTGAACTCACGCAGGTACTGCGCACAGGTGCCGGTCTGACGATGCAGGTCGCGACGTCTTACGTAACCGAGCGCCTTGTTCTCACCATCCGTGACCACGACGTAACGACGGTCATGCTCATCCATCAATTCCAGCGCATCGGCCACCGGGGTTTCCGGGCTGACCGACGGCGCGTTGTCCGCCGCGTCTTCGGCCTTCACCAGCAACAGGCGCTTGAGGGTGCTGTCCTGGCCGACGAAGTTACTGACGAACTCGTCCGCCGGGTGGGCCAGCAAGGTGTCCGGGTGGTCGATCTGCAACAGCTTGCCGGCGCGGAAGATGGCGATCTTGTCGCCCAGCTTGATGGCTTCGTCGATGTCGTGGCTGACCATGATCACGGTCTTGTTCAGCGCTCGCTGCATCTCGAAGAATTCATTCTGGATCATCTCGCGGTTGATCGGGTCGACCGCGCCGAACGGTTCGTCCATCAGCAGCAGCGGGGCGTCGGCGGCCAGTGCGCGGATGACGCCGATCCGTTGTTGCTGACCCCCGGACAGTTCGCGGGGGTAGCGGTGCAGGTACTGTTTGGGTTCCAGCTTGATCATGCTCATCAACTCGCGGGCGCGGTCGTGGCACTTCTGTTTGTCCCAGCCGAGCAGTTTCGGCACGACCACGATGTTCTCCTCGATAGTCATGTTCGGGAACAGGCCGATCTGCTGGATCACATACCCGATGTTGCGCCGCAGCGTCACTTCGTCGAGGTCGGTGGTGTCTTCGCCGTTGATCAGGATCTTGCCCGAGGTCGGCTTGATCAGGCGGTTGATCATTTTCAGCGTGGTGCTCTTGCCGCAACCCGACGGCCCGAGGAACACGCAGATCTCGCCCTCATTGACGGTCAGGCTGACCGAGTCCACGGCTTTCACGTCTTTGCCGTTGCTTTGGAAGGTCTTGCTGAGGTTTTGGAGTTCGATCATTTCAGGAGTCCTTTTGGAGTCAGCGTGCGTTGCAGCCATTGCAGGAGCAGGTCGGCGAAGATGGCCAGGAGACTGACCAACACGGCGCCGACGATCAGCATCGACATGTCGCTGCGGCTGATGGAAGCGAGGATGAGTACGCCGAGGCCACCGGCCCCGATGGTGGCGGCGATGGTCATGACACCGATGTTCATCACCACGGCGGTGCGCACGCCCGCGAGGATCACCGGCACCGCGATTGGCAGTTCGACCATGCGCAGGCGCTGGCCGAAGGTCATGCCAATGCCGCGTGCGGCTTCGCGGATGCCCGGTTCGACGCCGGTCAGGGCCAGGTAGGTGTTGCGCATGATCGGCAGCAACGAATAGAGAAATACTGCGGTGATCGCCGGCATCGGGCCAAGGCCCTGGCCGAAGGTCGAGTAGAACGGCAGCAACAGGCCGAACAGGGCGATCGACGGTACGGTCAGCAGCACCGTGGCGCTGGCCTGCAATGGGCCGGCGAGGGTCGGGAAACGCGTCATCAGAATGCCCAGCGGCACGCCGACCACGATCGCCAGGGTCACGGCGATGCCGACCAGGGTGATGTGCTGCCAGGTCAGGTGCAGCACTTGCTGCCAATCGAGGTGGGAAAAGGCGTTGATAAATTCCATGTCTTTTCCTTTATCAGTTCAAGGGATGCTGGCGCAGGAAGTCTGCGGCAACGGCTGAAGGGCTTTGGTGATCGACATCCACCCGCGCGTTGAGCTGGCGCATGGTTTCGTCGTCGAACAGTTCGGCCAGGGGCTTCAACTGCTCGGCCAGTTGCGGATGGGCATCGAGGAAGGCCTGGCGCACCACCGGCGCGGCGGTGTAATCGGGGAAGTAATGCTTGTCGTCTTCGAGCAGTTTGAGTTTGAAGGCGTTCAGGCGGCCGTCGGTGGTGTAGACCAGTCCGGCGAACACCTGACCGTTGCGCAACGCGGTGTAGACCAGGCCGGCGTCCATCTGGCGGATGTTCTTGCGCGTCAGGTTCATGCCGTACAGATCGACCATGCCGGCCAGGCCGTCGGAGCGATTGGCGAACTCGGTGTCCAGGGCCACCAGGTTGTTGGTCGTGGCTTCCTGGCGCAGCACCTTGTTCAGATCGCTGATGCTGTTGATCTGCGGGTACTCGTCGGCCACCTTTTTCGGCAGGGCGAGGGCGTAGGTGTTGCTGAATTTCGACGGGCTCAGCCAGACCAGACCTTTTTTCGCGTCGAGTTCTTTCACCCTGGCGTAGGACTGTGCGCTGTCGAGCTTTTCGGTGACATGGTTGTAGGCCACCAACGACACGCCGGTGTATTCCCAGAGCATGTCCAACTGACCGCTTTCGTGGGCACTGCGCGCCAGGTTACTGCCCAGGCCACCGGTGACTTGCACGTCGTAGCCCTTGGTGCGCAGGTATTGCGATGTGATTTCCGCCAGCAGGGTTTGTTCGGTGAACACCCGGGCGCCGATGCGCAGCAGCGGTTTTTCGGCGGCTTGGGCAAAGCCAGCGAGCAGCAGGAGGCCGCCTAGAATCAAGCTTGGTATTTTCATGAATATTCCTTTGCCGAGGCTTAAGACGGGCGCAGGCCGCGTTCGAGCCAGAGTCGGCTGGCGAATGTCACCAGGCCGTCGAGCAGCAGGGCCAGCAGGGCGGTGCAGGCGGCGCCGAGCAGCAGTTGCGGCTGATTGTTCAGGGCGATGCCGGGGAAGATCAGACTACCCAGGCTGTTGGCGCCGATCAGGAATGCCAGGGGGGCTGTCCCGACGTTGATCGCCAGGGCCACTCGCACGCCGCCGATGATGATCGGCACCGCGTTCGGCAGTTCGACTTTCCACAGGACCTGGCGCGGGGTCATGCCGATGCCGACGGCGGCTTCCTTGAGCGAGCCCTGGACGTTTTTCAAGCCTTCGTAGGTGTTGCGCACGATGGGCAGCAGCGAGGCGAGGAACAGGGCGAAGATCGCAGGACCGCTGCCGATGCCCAGAATGCCCAGGGCGATGGCGAGTACGGCCAGAGGCGGCACGGTGTTGCCGATGTTGAAGATTTGCATGAAGCGCTCGGCACGGTCGGTCATCGACGGACGGCTGAGAAAGATCCCGGCGGGGATGCCCACAACGAGGGCGGCCAGCATGGAGGCCAGGACCAGAATCAAATGCGCTTGCAGGTAAAACAATAAATCGTCGCGGTACTGTTCAATCGTGTTGATGCCAATCCAGTGGACCAGCAGGGCCAGGAGGGCGACCGCAACCGCACCTCCTGTCAGCCCTTTGCCATAGCGAATAGCCACAGGCGGACTCCTTTTCTTGGTCGGCGAACGCAGTCCCGTCTGGCAGGCCATTGCTGGCTGCCGGGCAGGCGTTCGCGAGAAGCGGCTGATGGCCGAGCGCTTTCCACTGCAGGAGCGAGTTTGCTCGCGATAGGCGTCCAGGCAACGGGTACTTTCAGAAGCACGCGTTATCGTTGACGACCATCGCGAGCAAGCTCGCTCCTACTGGGGACGGCGTACGGCCACATCGAGCCATGAGCACAGCCTCGTCAGGCTAACTTGCTGATTTTTCAGCCCCTGATACGAGTGTCGTAACAGGGGAGTGGACGCCTCCACCTTTTAAAAGGTTCCATAGCTGGCAGCATTTAGCCACCCCTTATCCTGCCTCACGTCCCTTTCAAGACCGCAAAGTGGCCGGCGGGCGGTGGTTCGGGACGGTCGGTTTGCGCTATACTCGCCGCCCTTTTTTGAATCACCGCCAGGCGATTTCCCATGACCAGACAGGCCGCCGAAGTCGCGAAACGCCGCACTTTTGCCATTATTTCCCACCCCGATGCCGGTAAAACCACCATCACCGAGAAGCTCTTGCTGATGGGCAAGGCGATTGCGATTGCCGGTACGGTGAAATCCCGCAAATCCGACCGCCATGCCACTTCCGACTGGATGGAAATGGAAAAGCAGCGGGGCATCTCGATTACCACGTCGGTCATGCAGTTCCCGTATCGCGAGCACATGATCAACCTGCTCGACACCCCGGGTCACGAAGACTTCTCCGAAGATACCTATCGCACCCTGACGGCGGTGGACTCGGCGTTGATGGTGCTCGACGGCGGTAAGGGTGTAGAGCCACGGACCATCGCGCTGATGGACGTCTGCCGACTGCGCGACACGCCGATTGTCAGCTTCATCAACAAACTCGACCGTGACATCCGCGACCCGATCGAACTGCTCGACGAGATCGAAGCCGTCCTCAAGATCAAGGCTGCGCCGATCACCTGGCCGATCGGTTGCTACCGTGATTTCAAAGGCGTTTACCACCTCGCCGGCGACTACATCATTGTCTACACCCCTGGCCATGGTCATGAACGCACCGAGACCCGGATCATCGAGAAACTCGACTCCGACGAGGCGCGCGCGCACTTGGGGGACGAGTACGAGCGCTTCCTCGAGCAGCTCGAACTGGTCCAGGGTGCCTGCCACGAATTCAACCAGCAGGAGTTCATCGACGGTCAGATGACCCCGGTGTTCTTCGGCACCGCGCTGGGCAACTTCGGCGTCGATCACGTCCTCGACGCCGTGGTGGACTGGGCGCCGCGCCCGCTGGCGCGTGTGGCCAACGAGCGCACCGTGGAGCCGGTGGAGGAGAAGTTCTCGGGCTTCATCTTCAAGATCCAGGCGAACATGGACCCCAAGCACCGCGACCGTATCGCCTTCATGCGCATCTGTTCCGGCAAATACGAAAAAGGCATGAAGATGCGCCACGTGCGCACTGGCAAGGACGTGCGCATCGGCGACGCCCTGACCTTCTTCTCTTCCGAACGTGAGCAACTGGAAGAGGCGTATGCCGGCGACATCATCGGCCTGCACAACCACGGCACGATCCAGATCGGCGACACCTTCAGCGAAGGCGAAACCCTGGGTTTCACAGGCATCCCGCACTTTGCCCCGGAACTGTTCCGCCGCGTGCGCCTGCGTGACCCGCTGAAATCCAAGCAATTGCGCCAGGGCTTGCAGCAACTGGCCGAAGAAGGCGCGACCCAGGTGTTCTTCCCGGAGCGCAGCAACGACATCATCCTGGGTGCCGTGGGTGTGCTGCAGTTCGACGTGGTCGCCAGCCGCCTGAAAGAGGAATACAAGGTGGAATGCTCCTACGAGCCGATCACCGTGTACTCCGCGCGCTGGATCGAATGCGCCGACAAGAAGAAACTCGAGGAATTCTCCAACAAGGCCGTGGAAAACCTGGCACTCGACGGCGGCGGTCACCTGACCTACCTCGCCCCGACCCGGGTCAACCTGGCCCTGATGGAAGAGCGCTGGCCAGACGTGAAATTCCGCGCAACGCGCGAGCATCACTAAACGCTGAGCTGAAACACCCAAAACCCCGGTCGCCAAAGCGCCGGGGTTTTTTATTGTTATCACGGTCCCTGTAGGAGCGAGCTTGCTCGCGATGGTCTGAAGTGCGCCGCTGGATGTCAGGCTGCCAGCGTCATCGTTAACGTCCATCGCTAGCAAGCTAGCTCCTACAGGGCGGTGGAACGATTGGAATAAGGGTAATTCACAACCGGTCTTTCGATTGCTTGCATTTTCTGGATGCAGTGGCGTCCTATCTGGAGAGCGGAGTTGATCGGCACTGATGGGTTTCAGCGCCGGATGGCATTCGTTGATCAGGAGGGAATCGGCTATGAACAGGTTGTTTCGCATTCTATTGCTGTTGAAGGTGTTGGTGATGCTGTCCTTCGGGACGTCGATGGCCTGGGCCGAGTGCGAGGACCATGACACGCAGGCGTCGAGCGGGCAGGTGGGGCATGCGGGGTTGATGGTCGCCAAGTCCGAGTCGGAGCCGGGTGATCAGGGACAGGGTGGCAGTTCGGGGGACGATGATTCGATGGACGATCCGGGTGCTGATGACGCGGATGAGGATGATAGTCAGACGTAAACTGCGGGAATCGACGCAACCTTGTGGGAGCGAGCCTGCTCGCGATGGAGGTCTATCGGGCAACGATGATGTTGACTGATTTGACGCCATCGCGAGCAGGCTCGCTCCCACAGGTCTTTTTTACGCGGCGCCGTCCAGGAACTGCTCCGCGTAGTGGCAAGCCACCTGACGGCTGTCCAGTGGACGCAGCAGCGGCTCTTCAGTGCTGCAGCGCTCGGTCGCGTAAGGGCAGCGCTTGTGGAAGGCGCAGCCCGGCGGCGGGTTCAGCGGGTTGGGCAGCTCGCCGACGATCTTGATTTTCGGCTTGGCCGGATCCGGGTGGATGGTCGGTGTCGCCGACAGCAGTGCCTGGGTGTAGGGGTGCAGCGGACGGGCATAGATGTCGTGCTTCGGACCGATTTCCACCGGGCGACCGAGGTACATCACCATCACATCATCGGCCACGTGTTGCACCACGGCCAGGTTGTGCGAGATGAACACGTAGCCGGTGTTGAATTCCTGCTGCATGTCCATGAACAGGTTCAGCACCTGTGCCTGGATCGATACGTCCAGCGCCGAGGTCGGTTCGTCCGCCACCAGCACCTTGGGCTGCAGCATCATCGCACGGGCCAGGGCGATCCGCTGGCGCTGACCGCCGGAGAACATGTGCGGATAACGCTGGTAGTGCTCGGGACGCAAGCCAACCTGCTTCATCATCGCCTGGACTTTCTCGCGACGTTCGGCGGCGCTCAGGCTGGTGTTGATCAGCAGTGGCTCGGCCAGTTGATCACCGATCTTCTGGCGTGGGTTGAGCGAGGCGTACGGGCTCTGAAACACCATCTGCACGTCTTTGCGCAATTGCTTGCGCTGGGCCTTGTCGGCACCGGCCACTTCCTGACCGGCGATTTTCAGGGACCCCGAGGACGGCTCTTCGATCAGCGTCAGGGCGCGGGCCAGGGTGGATTTGCCGCAACCGGATTCACCGACGACGGCCAGGGTCTTGCCGGCTTCCAGTTCGAACGATACGCCGTTCAGGGCGCGCACGGTGGCGTGGCCCTTGAACAGGCCACGGGACACTTCGTAGTGACGGGTGAGGTCGCGGGCGGTAAGTACGACGGCCATTACGCCACCTCCTGGTTCAGCGGGTAGAAGCAGCGGGCGAGGCTGTGGCTTTTCGGATCAAGGCCTGGACGTTGCGCACGGCAGTTGTCCTGCACGTACGGGCAGCGCGGCGACAGCAGGCAGCCCTGCGGACGGTCGTAACGACCGGGAACGATGCCCGGCAGCGTCGACAGGCGTGACGCCCCGAGGCTGTGCTCCGGAATCGCCTTGAGCAGTGCTTCGCTGTACGGGTGCGCAGGAATGTCGAACAGTTGCGGCACCTGGCCGACTTCAACGGCCTGGCCGGCGTACATCACGCACACGCGCTGGGCGGTTTCGGCCACGACCGCGAGGTCGTGGGTGATCAGCACCAGGCCCATGTTCTGCTCTTTCTGCAACGCCAGCAGCAGCTCCATGATCTGCGCCTGAATCGTGACGTCGAGGGCGGTGGTCGGTTCGTCGGCGATCAGCAGTTTCGGTTCGCCGGCAATCGCCATGGCGATTGCGACACGCTGGCTCATGCCGCCGGACAACTGGTGCGGGTAGGCGTCCATACGGCTGGCGGCGCCCGGGATTTCAACCTTTTCCAGCAGTTCGATGGCACGCTTGCGCGCCGCCTTGCCGGACATTTTCAGGTGCAGGCGCAGGACTTCTTCGATCTGGAAACCGACGGTGTAGCTCGGGTTCAGTGCGGTCATCGGGTCCTGGAACACCATCGCCAGGTCCTTGCCGACGATCTGCCGGCGCTGGCGGTTGCTGAGCTTGAGCATGTTCTGGCCGTCGAAACTCAGGGAATCGGCGGTGACGATCCCCGGGTGCTCGATCAGACCCATCAGCGCCATCATAGTTACGGACTTGCCGGAGCCGGACTCGCCAACGATGGCCAGGACTTCGCCCTTGTCCACCTTGAGGTCGAGGCCGTCGACCACGGGTGTGGCGTTCTTGTCGCCGAAGCGGACGTTGAGATTCTTGATTTCTAGCAGTGACATGGGAATCTCCTCAGGCGGCGTTCTTGAGTTTCGGGTCCAGCGCATCGCGCAGGCCGTCGCCCATCAAGTTGATTGCCAGCACGCTGAGCAAAATGGTCAAGCCCGGCAGGCTCACCACCCACCAGGCGCGTTCGATGTAGTCGCGGGCCGAAGCCAGCATGGTGCCCCACTCCGGGGTTGGCGGCTGTACGCCAAGGCCGAGGAAGCCCAGGGCGGCGGCATCGAGAATCGCCGAGGAGAAACTCAGGGTGGCCTGAACGATCAGCGGCGCCATGCAGTTGGGCAGCACGGTGATGAACATCAGGCGTGGCAGGCCGGCACCGGCCAGGCGTGCAGCCGTCACGTAGTCGCGGTTCAGCTCGCCCATGACAGCGGCGCGGGTCAGGCGAACGTAGGACGGCAGCGACACCACGGCGATGGCGATCACGGTGTTGATCAGGCCTGGGCCGAGGATGGCGACGATCGCCACCGCCAGCAGCAGCGACGGCAGGGCCAGCATGATGTCCATCAGGCGCATGATGGTCGGGCCGAGCATTTTCGGGAAGAAACCGGCGAACAGACCGAGCAGGATGCCCGGAATCAGCGACATCACCACCGACGACAGACCGATCAGCAACGACAGGCGCGAACCCTGGATCAGCCGTGACAGCAAGTCGCGTCCCAGTTCGTCGGTGCCGAGCAGGAATTGCATCTGCCCGCCTTCGAGCCAGGCCGGAGGGGTCAGCAGGAAGTCACGGTATTGCTCGCTCGGGTTATGCGGGGCCACCCACGGCGCGAAGATCGCGCAGAAGATCACCAACAGCATGAACAGCAGGCCGGCGACAGCGCCTTTGTTCCGGGCGAACGCTTGCCAGAATTCCTTGTAGGGCGAGGGGTACAGCAGGCTTTGATCCGCCGCGGAGGCAGCGGTGGCTACTGAGGAAGTTGGAGTGCTCATGAATGATGTCCTCAGCGCTGATGACGGATGCGTGGGTTGGCAAAGCCGTAGAGGATGTCCACCACGAAGTTGACCAGAATCACCAGGCAGGCGATTAACAGGATGCCGTTTTGCACGACCGGATAGTCACGGGCGCCGATGGCTTCGATCAGCCATTTGCCGATGCCCGGCCAGGAAAAGATGGTTTCGGTCAGGACCGCACCGGCCAGCAGGGTGCCGACTTGCAGGCCGACCACCGTCAGGACCGGAATCAGCGCGTTGCGCAGGCCGTGCACGAACACCACGCGAGCGGGCGACAGGCCTTTGGCGCGGGCGGTACGGATGTAGTCCTCGCGCAGCACTTCGAGCATCGACGAACGGGTCATCCGCGCGATCACCGCCAGCGGGATGGTGCCGAGCACGATGGCTGGCAGGATCAGGTGATGCAGGGCGTCGGCAAACGCACCGGGCTCATCGGCCAGCAGCGTGTCGATGAGCATGAAGCCGGTGCGCGGCTCGATGTCGTACAACAGGTCGATCCGTCCGGAAACCGGGGTCCAGCCCAGGGACACCGAGAAGAACATGATCAGGATCAGGCCCCACCAGAAGATCGGCATCGAGTACCCCGTCAGGGAGATGCCCATCACCCCGTGGTCGAACAGCGATCCTCGCTTGAGTGCCGCGATGACCCCGGCCAGCAGGCCCAGGATGCCGGCGAACAACAGCGCGGCCATGGACAGCTCCAGGGTCGCGGGGAAGAGGGAGGTGAACTCGGTCCATACGCTTTCACGGGTACGCAGGGATTCTCCCAGGTCGCCGTGGGCCAGTTTACCGATGTAGTCCAGGTACTGGGCGTAGAGCGGTTTGTTCAGACCTAGGCGTTCCATTGCCTGAGCGTGCATTTCGGGGTCGACCCGACGTTCTCCCATCATGACTTCCACCGGATCGCCAGGGATCATGCGTATCAACGCGAAAGTCAGCAACGTGATGCCGAAGAACGTGGGGATCAGTAACCCCAGTCGGCGGGCAATAAAACTAAACATCGTGTGGTGTACCTCATCAGCCGGTTAGGCGTGCCTGGTGTCCCTGGGGTCAGGGACACCGGGAGTTTTCTTATTTACTTCACCTGGGTGGTGGCGAAGTTATTCGTGGTGAGGGGGCTAATGTGATAGCCCTCTACGTTGTTGCGCATTGCGGTGAACATTCTAGTGTGCGCCATGCTGATCCATGGCTGATCCTGGTTAAAAAGAACCTGGGCCTGTTCATACAAGGCTGCACGTTCGGCCGGGTCGGTTTTCGCCCGGGCCTGATCAAGCAGGGTTTGAAACTTGTCGTTACACCAGCGGGCGTAGTTTTCGCCGTTTTTGGCCGCCTCGCAACTCAGAAGAGGCGTGAGGAAGTTATCCGGGTCGCCGTTATCGCCCGCCCATCCGGCGGAAACCAGGTCGTGCTCACCGTTTTTCGCGCGCTTGAGCATTTCGCCCCATTCCATCACGCGAATGTCGATCTTGATCCCGACCTTGGCCAGGTCAGCCTGCATCATCTGCGCGCCGAGCATCGGGTTGGGGTTGGTCGGACCGCCACCGTTGCGGGTGAACAGGGTGAAGGTGGTGCCTTCCGGTACGCCGGCTTCCTTGAGCAGGGCACGGGCCTTGTCGAGGTCGCGGGTCGGGTTTTTCAGCGTGTGGTTGTAGCCTAGCAGGGTGTCGGGGTACGGGTTGACCGCGACGGTGGCATTGCCCTTGCCAAACAGCGCGTTGACTGCCGCTTCCTTGTCGAACGCTATGTCGATGGCTTTGCGCACGCGCACGTCGCTCAAGTATTTGTGCGACGTGTTCATGGCGATGTAGGCAACGGTCATCGCGTTGAGTTCATCGACTTTCAGCTTCGGATCGTTCTTGATGCTCGGAATGTCATCGGGCTTGGGATACAGGGCGATCTGGCATTCGTTGGCCTTGAGCTTCTGCAGGCGCACGTTGTTGTCGATGGCGATCGCCAGGATCAGCGAGTCAGCCGGGGCCTTGCCACGGAAGTACTCCGGGTTGGCCTTGAAGCGAACCTGGGCGTCCTTGTTGTAGCGCTGGAAGATGAACGGCCCGGTGCCGATCGGTTTGCTGTTCAGGTCGCCGGTCTTGCCGGCCTTGAGCAGCTGGTCGGCGTACTCGGCAGGGTAGATCGAGGAGAACGCCATGGCGATGTCGGCCAGGAACGGCGCTTCCCGGCGGGTCAGGGTGAATTTGACCGTGTTGTCGTCAACTTTCTCGACGCTTTTCAGCAGCTCCTTGAAGCCCATGCTTTCAAAGTAGGGAAAGCCCACGCTCGACTTGTCGTGCCACGGGTGCTTCGGGTCCAGCTGACGCTGGAAGCTCCAGACCACATCGTCGGCGTTCATGTCGCGGGTCGGCTTGAAGTAATCGGTGGTGTGAAACTTGACGCCCTTGCGCAGGTGGAACGTGTAGGTCAGGCCGTCTTCGCTGATGTCCCAGGACTCGGCCAGTGCCGGCACGACATCCGTAGTGCCGGGCTTGAAGTCTGCCAGGCGATTGAAAATGGTTTCGGCCACCGCGTCGGCTGTGACTGCAGTCGTGTATTGAACCATGTCGAAGCCTTCCGGACTGGCCTCGGTGCAAACCACCAGGGGCTTGGCCGCTGCGCCAACCGCAACACTCAGCAAGGCGGCCGCGATGGCCGCACGTAGGGGAAGCATTTTCATCAAGAACCCTCTGCAATCGGTTAAGAGGACAAAAGCCGAACGGCCGATTCATCGCTGAATCAGCCGTTCGGCCGGGTGCATTACAAAATGTTGAACGGGATGGTGGTCACGAGGCGGAACTCGTTGATGCTGCCATCGGATTGTTGCTCACTGGCGCGGTGGGTGGTGTAGGTGGCGCGGATGGCAGTGGCTTTCAGCGGGCCGCTTTGTACCGCGTAGGAGGCGCCGATGCCATATTCGTAATGGTGTTCACCGTCCTGTTTCTGAATACCATCGTAGCCTTTGCCTTCTACGCCGCCATTGCCGTTGTAGTGAGTGCCGTCGATGCCCCAGCCGCGCGCCTGGTAGAGGTTGAATTTCAGGCCTGGCACGCCGTATTCAGCCATGTTCAGGCCGTAGGCGATCTGGAACGATTTTTCGTTCGGGCCGTTGAAGTCCGACAGCAGGGAGTTGGCCAGGTAGATGCCGTTGGTTTCGTGCAGGTAGTCGAAGTACTCGTTACCGTTCACTTCCTGATACGAGAAGGTCAGGCTGTGGGCCTGGTGAGTCAGGCCGAACGACAGCGAGTAGGTGTCGTTGTCGATGTCGCCGAGCAGCTTTTTACCTTCGTCCTGGGTTTTGTAGTAGTTCAGGCCGGTGGTCAGGCTCAGCACCTGGCTGTCACCCAGCACGTGGCTGGCGCCGAAGTAGTACTGGTTCCAGAAGTCCTTGGCCTGGGTCGCCCAGAGGCTGGTGGTCAGGCTGGCCAACGGATTGTAGGTGATGCCGCCAGTGTAGATGTGATCGGACTCCACGCTGCGGTTGCCGTATTCGGAACGGAATTTCTGCTGGCTCTGCTCCATACGCGGGGACACGCGGTCAAAGGTCGCGAAATCGAAAGCCAGGTTGTCCAGCTCGCCGATTTTCAGGCTGGCGCCCTGGAAGCTCGATGGCAGCGCACGGTTGCCGATGGTGTCCACTTGCGGGCTGCTGTAGCTCTGGCGACCGACGGTCAGGGTGCTGTTGGACAAGCGTGCCTTGACGTTGGCCAGGCCGAGTTTGCTCCACTGGTCGACCGCGTCGCCGTTGGAGTGGGCCAGGGTACGGTTGGAACCACCCTTGATGTCTTCGCGGCTGCGATCCAGCGCAATGGCGTTGTACGCCGCCACTTCGGTGCTGAAACCCACGGTGCCCTGGGTGAAGCCCGAGCTGTAGTTGAGGATGGTGCCCTGGACCCAATTGATCCGGCGCGAGCCTTCCAATTCCTCACCGTGGCGCTCGTAGCCATAACGGCCACCGCGCTGCAGGTCTTCGTTGGAGTACCAGTTGCGGGTCGTGCCGCTCAGGGACTGACCGTCGATGAAGCCGGTCGCTTCGCTTTGTGCACTCTTGTCTTTCACGGTGACCGGGGTGAACGCCTGGCTCTGGGTTTCCGCGTAAGCCGTGGCGGTGATGCTGCTGATGGCCAGGGCCAATATCGCGGTGCTGCTCAGTTTCATGGGTGAAGCTCCTTACTTTCTTTTTTTTTAATGCCGGTTTTTTTGGTGGTCCGGCTATTTGTTGGAACTCATTCACGCAAGGCAAACGTTTGCTAGTTGCCCATAAGGCGATTTACGGCAATACGCTTGCGTGAGGGTGCAATGCACCCCCAAGCGTTTTAGCTACACGGTTTGTTATTTATCGATGCTGACACCCGAGAACACGTTGCGGCCGAACGGACTTACCTTGAAGCCTTCGACTTTGGCGCTCAACGGCTGGTTGACCGTCGAGTGGGCGATAGGCGTGATCGGCACCTGCTGCTTGAGCAGTTGCTGGGCCTGTTTGTAGAGCACGGTGCGCTGGTCGCGATCGGTGACGATCTTGGCCTGCTTGATCAACTTGTCGTAAGCCGGATCGCACCATTGGGAATAGTTGTTGCCGCCGATGGCATCGCAGCTGTAGAGCGTGCCGAGCCAGTTGTCCGGGTCACCGTTGTCGCCGGTCCAGCCGATCAGACTGATGTCGTGTTCGCCATTCTTGGTGCGCTTGATGTATTCGCCCCATTCGTAGCTGACGATCTTCACCTTGAGCCCGATCTTCGCCCAGTCGGCCTGGAGCATTTCGGCCATCAGCTTGGCGTTCGGGTTGTAGGGGCGCTGGACCGGCATCGCCCACAGGGTGATTTCGGTGCCTTCCTTGACGCCGGCAGCCTTGAGCAGTTCCCTGGCTTTTTCCGGGTTGTAGGCGACGTCCTTGATGGTGTCGTCGTAGGACCATTGGGTCGGCGGCATGGCGTTGACCGCCAGTTGGCCGGCGCCCTGGTAAACGGCGTTGAGAATGCCCTGCTTGTTCACCGCCATGTCCAGCGCCTGGCGCACCTCGAGCTGGTCGAAAGGTTTGTGGCGCACGTTGTAGGAAATGTAGCCGAGGTTGAAACCAGGCTTCTCGATGAGCGTGAGTTTCGGGTCGTTCTTCAGTGCGTCGACATCGGCAGGGCGAGGGTGCAGGGTGACCTGGCACTCGTTGGCCTTGAGCTTCTGCACCCGTACCGAGGCGTCGGTGTTGATGGCGAAAATCAGGTTGTCGAGTTTGACCCGGCTCGGGTCCCAGTACTGCTTGTTGCCGCTGTAACGGATGTTGGAGTCTTTCTGGTAGCTCTTGAACACGAACGGCCCGGTGCCGATCGGCTTCTGGTTGATTTCGCTCGGCTTGCCCGACGCCAGCAACTGCTCGGCGTACTCGGCGGACAGGATGGCGGCGAAACTCATGGCGATATTCTGGATGAACGCGGCGTCCACGCTGTTGAGCGTCATGACCACGGTCAGCGGCCCGGTCTTTTCGACCTTGGCGATGTTCTTGTTCAGGCTCATCCCGTTGAAATACGGGAACTCGGTCGGGTAAGCCTTACGGAAAGGTTGCTGCGGATCGAGCATGCGGTTGAAGGTGAACAGCACGTCATCGGCGTTGAAGTCACGGGTTGGCGTGAAGTACTTGGTGGTGTGGAACTTCACCCCTTCGCGCAGGTGGAAGGTATAGGTCAGGCCGTCTTCGGAAATATCCCAGCTCTTCGCCAGCCCCGGGACCACATTGGTCGCGCCTTTTTCGAACTCTGCCAACCGGTTGTACAGCGGTTCGGCGGCATCGTTATCGGTTGCAGTGGTGTACTGCGCGGTGTCGAAGCCCGCCGGGCTGCCTTCTGAGCAGAACACCAGGCTGTTGTTGGCGGCCTGGCTGACGGAGGTTGCGGCCAGCAGGCCGGTGCCCAGCAATGCGGATAAAACCAAGGTATGGCGCATGACGCTCCCTTTTCTCGTTCTCTAAGTGTTTTCAACGAGTGACCCACCCCTTCGCAGGCGTGGTGGCCTCTCTGTTTCAATCCATGACAAGCAGCGATAACCCATTGCCCACGCATACACTGGTCAGATCCCGACGTTAAGAGGCGTGGGTCTGGCAGTAAATGCGTAAAGTCCTAAAGACTCGTAGGAAAGGTCAACGCGTCCGGCACCGCTGGCGTGGTACTTGGCGGAATTTTATGTAGGTAATTTCCTACTTTGCCGGCAGATAAAACGGCGGCGACGTCAGGAACGTCGCCGCCGTCAAACCTTACTTGCTGACGCTGACGCCGTAGAAGGAGTTCAAGCCAAATGGGCTGATCTTGAAGTCCTGCACGTTGGCGCGCATGGGTTGGAACACCGTCGAGTGAGCGATAGGTGTCATTGGAACAGCGTCCTTGAGGACGTGTTGCGCCTGCTTGTACAGTTCGGTGCGCTTGGCCTGGTCCGAAGTACGCTTGGCTTGCTTGACGATGTCGTCGAACTTCTTGTCGCACCACTTGGAGAAGTTGTTGCCTTCCAGCGAGTCGCAGCCGAACAGCACGTTGAGCCAGTTGTCCGGGTCACCGTTGTCACCGCTCCAGCCAATCAGCATCGCGCCGTTCTCACCACCCTTGGAGCGCTTGATGTACTCGCCCCACTCGTAGCTCTGGATCTTGACCTTCAGGCCGATCTTGGCCCAGTCGGACTGCAGCATTTCTGCCATCAGCTTGGCGTTCGGGTTGTACGGACGCTGTACCGGCATGGCCCACAGGACGATTTCGGTCCCTTCCTTGACGCCCGCTTCCTTGAGCAGCTCCTTGGCTTTCTCAGGATCGTACTTGGCATCCTTGATGGTGGTGTCGTAGGACCACTGGGTCGGCGGCATGGCGTTGACCGCCAGTTGGCCGGCGCCCTGATACACGGAATCGATGATCTGCTGCTTGTTGACCGCCATGTCCATGGCCTGGCGCACTTTCAGCTGGGACATCGGGTTTGGCTTGTCGTCGCCCTTGATCTTGTCCATCACGTTGTAGGCGATGTAGCCAAGGTTGAAGCCTGCCTGGTCAGGCATCTTCAGGTCCTTGTCTTCCTTCAGCGCCTTCAGGTCGGCCGGACGAGGGAACAGGGTGACCTGGCACTCGTTCTTCTTCAGCTTCTGGATACGCACCGACGGGTCGGTGGTGATGGCGAAGATCAGGTTGTCGATCTTGACGTCTTCAGGCTTCCAGTAGTCCTTGTTCCCGGTGTAGCGGATGTTGGAGTCTTTCTGGTAGCTCTTGAACACGAACGGGCCAGTGCCGATCGGCTTCTGGTTGATGTCCGGGGCCTTGCCGTCCTTGAGCAGTTGCGCGCCGTATTCGGCGGACTGGATCGAGGCGAAGCTCATGGCCATGTTCTGGATGAACGCGGCGTCAACGTCCTTGAGGACGAACTTGACGGTCTTGTCGTCGACTTTCTCGACCTTGGTGATGTTGGTGTCCATCCCCATGTCGGTGAAGTACGGGAATTCAGTCGGGTACGCCTTACGGAACGGATCGTCCTTGTTCAGCATGCGATTGAAAGTGAACAGCACGTCGTCGGCGTTGAATTCGCGAGTCGGCTTGAAATACGGGGTGGTGTGGAACTTGACACCGTCGCGCAGGTGGAAGGTGTAGGTCAGGCCGTCAGGGGAGACGTCCCAGCTGGTTGCCAGGCCAGGAATGACGGCGGTGCCACCACGCTCGAACTGAGTCAGGCGGTTGAACATGGTTTCTGCAGAGGCGTCGAAGTCGGTTCCGGTGGTGTATTGACCTGGATCGAAACCGGCCGGGCTCCCTTCGGAGCAGAACACCAGGTTAGTCGCAGCTTGAGCGAAGGGTGCGCTAGCCAGCAGGCTGGCGCCGACTAAAAACGGAATGACCGCGTGTTTGAGCATGGTGGCCTCATGATTTGTTGTCATTTTTGAATGTGAGGACGACCTTGTGAGTCGTGCCTGCGGATACTTATGCAGGGGCTGTACCCAATGCAATATCCCGAGTCGCTACAAGCCTGAAACGGTGGCACGAACGTACCTTAATGTCGCATTTGTATAATTTTGATGCATTTGAACGTTTGCGCGTTGCTTTTCTGGGCTGACTCGCGCACTTCTTTGGTGCGTAAAATCCTCGGGTTGCCCACGGCTGGGGCGGGGGTGTTACCTATTTAAACCCCGCAGTGTGGGGGGTAATGGGAGTGGTTATCGTTGCACCGAAAGTGTTCCCTGCCCGTGAGTTGCACCCAGTGCAACTCAGGTCGTTTTTTGCGGTAGGACTGTTTCGGTGGCAGATCCAGCATAGACGCTGGTGCAAAAAAAAGGCGATCACCGGGTGATCGCCTTTTTCGCCTTCGGGTTATCGAGTCAAGGCAGCAGCACTTCAATCGACCCGTCCGCCGTCATGCTGACCTGGCTGGTTCCGGCTTCAACTTCCGGGGTGACCGGCGCACTGTCCATGCTCGCGGCTTTCATCATCATCGGCGCGCGCATGTAGGGTTGCGGGTAGCCGTTGCTGTTGAGGTTCAGGTTGACGATTTTGTAGCCCTTGCCTCCCAGTGCATCGGTGGCCAGTTGCGCGCGGGCCTTGAAGGCGGTCACGGCTTCCTTGAGCAGTGTGTCCTCGCTGGCCTTGCGGGTCGGCGTGGCGATGGCGAAGTCCATGCCGCCCATTTTCAGGTCGGTCAGCAGCTCGCCGGTCAGCTTCGACAGCGCGGCGAAGTCGGTGCTTTCCAGGCGCAGTTCGGCGCGTTCACGCCAACCGGTGATTTTCTGACCCTTGGTGTCGTAGATCGGGTAGCTGTTGCGGCTGCCCTGGCGCAGGGTGATGTCCTTGACTTGTTTGGCCTGGTCCAGCGCCTTGTTCATGGTGGTGCTGACGGTTGCGGCCAGTTTGGCAGGGTCGGTGTTTTGCTCCTCGGTGTAGAGGGTCACGATCATCAGGTCGCGAGCCACTTCCTGGCTGACTTCGGCGCGCAGGGAAATCTGGTTGTAGTGAAGTTCGTCGGCAGCCAGTGCCGGGAGGCTGGCAACGGTGCCTGCACTGAGAGCGAGAAGGGCGGCGCTGCGGCGGAAAGTGTGCATGAAAGCTCCTTGGGCAATGCGCAGGGGTTGAGTCCGAGCCTGCGTGAAACCATCAGACTCTAGCTTTATTGATCCGGTTCGCCCAGTTACAACTTCTATACAGATGCCAGCATCGCAGGCAAGCAAGCAGGGCCTGTCTTATAGACGCCAGGGCAATTCCTGCCATGTGGCTGTTTGCCGCACTTTCGCCTGTCAGCCCCCGTGGTTGGTTATACTCCGTACGATTCGCCTGGAGCGCTCATCAGGAGAGCTCATGCTCGTCCCTTTTCAAATTACTTCTGCGACGCGCCAGAACCTCTGGCGGCTGACGTTCATCCGCATTCTGGTACTGGCTGCCCAGGCCGGTTCCGTGGGCCTGGCCTACTGGCTCGACCTGTTGCCACTGCCCTGGTTCCAGCTGGCGGCGACCCTCATTTGCTCGATGCTGCTGTGCGCCTTCACCGCCATTCGCCTGCGCACCACCTGGCCAGTGACGGAGCTTGAATACGCCGTGCAGCTGGCCTGCGACTTGTTTATCCACAGTGCCCTGCTGTATTTCTCCGGCGGTTCGACCAACCCCTTCGTGTCCTATTACCTGGTGCCGCTGACCATCGCCGCCGTCACGCTGCCATGGCGTTATTCGCTGATTCTGTCGGGCATCGCACTGGCGATGTACACCCTGCTGCTGGCGCGCTTCTATCCGCTGCAAACCTTCCCGATTGCTCGGGAAAACCTGCAGGTCTACGGGATGTGGCTGAGTTTCGCCCTGGCCGCTGCGGTGATCACCTTCTTTGCCGCGCGCATGGCCGAAGAACTGCGCCGCCAGGAAGAGCTGCGCGCCATCCGCCGCGAAGAAGGGCTGCGCGATCAGCAACTGCTGGCTGTCGCGACGCAGGCTGCCGGTGCCGCCCACGAACTGGGCACGCCGCTGGCGACCATGAGCGTGCTGCTCAAGGAAATGCGCCGGGACCATCACGACCCGATGTTGCAGGAGGACCTGAGCGTGCTGCAGGACCAGGTCATGCTGTGCAAGCAGACCTTGCAGCAACTGGTGCGTGCCGCCGAGGCCAATCGCCGGATGGCGGTCGAGACGCAATACGTCACCGACTGGCTCGATGAAGCGCTGAATCGCTGGCACCTGATGCGCCCCGAAGCCAGTTACCGCTTCCAGCGCCTGGGCCAGGGGCTGGTGCCGCGCGTTGCGCCGCCGCCTGACCTGACCCAGGCGCTGCTGAACCTTTTGAACAACGCCGCCGATGCCTGCCCCGAAGGGCTGCAAGTGACGCTGGACTGGAATGAGGAAGACCTGACCATCAGCATCCGCGACCATGGCGCCGGTGTGCCGTTGGCCATTGCCGAACAGATCGGCAAACCGTTTTTTACCACCAAGGGCAAAGGCTTCGGCCTCGGCCTGTTTTTGAGCAAGGCCAGCGTGACACGCGCCGGCGGCTCGGTGAAACTCTACAGTCATGAGGAAGGCGGCACGCTCACCGAGCTGCGCCTGCCCCGTGTTGCCCGAGGAGATGAACATGAGTGACGAGATCCAAGTCGAAGGCGAAGAACTGCCGCATTTGCTGCTGGTAGATGACGACGCCACGTTCACCCGCGTGATGGCACGTGCCATGGCTCGCCGTGGTTTTCGCGTCACCACCGCCGGTTCCGCCGAGGAAGGCCTGACCATCGCTCAGTCCGACATTCCCGACTACGCCGCGCTGGACCTGAAAATGGACGGCGACTCGGGCCTGGTGCTGTTGCCGAAACTGCTCGAGCTCGACCCCGAGATGCGCGTGGTGATCCTCACCGGATATTCGAGCATTGCCACGGCGGTCGAAGCGATCAAGCGCGGTGCCTGCAACTACCTGTGCAAACCGGCGGATGCCGATGACGTGCTGGCCGCGTTGCTGTCCGAGCACGCCGACCTCGACACCCTGGTACCGGAAAACCCGATGTCGGTGGATCGCCTGCAATGGGAGCACATCCAGCGTGTGCTGACCGAGCATGAAGGCAACATCTCCGCCACTGCCCGGGCCCTGGGCATGCACCGCCGCACCTTGCAGCGCAAATTGCAGAAGCGCCCCGTTCGCCGCTGAACCTGTGCTGAACGGACCACGTACACATCTCGCGACAAATCGAGCCGATCATCTATGATCGGTTCGTGCGTGTTCTTTTCTTTATCGAGCCTTTTTCATGAATCAGAACGCTGAGTATTCCGCGGTCAACGATGCTGTGCGCGGGCAGTTCTTTCGCAAAGTCTGGGCGATGATCACGCCCTACTGGCGCAGTGAGGAGAAAGCCAAGGCCTGGACGCTGCTGATCGCGGTGATTGCATTGTCGCTGCTCAGCGTGGGGATCTCGGTGTGGTTCAACACTTGGTACAAGGATTTCTACAACGCCCTGCAACAAAAGGACGAGGCGGCCTTCTGGCGGCTGATCCTGTATTTCTGCGGGATCGCCGCGGTGGCGATTGTCGGCGCGGTCTACCGGCTCTACCTGACCCAGATGCTGACCATTCGCTGGCGGGCCTGGTTGACCGAGCGGCACTTCAGCCGCTGGCTTGGCCACAAGAACTACTACCAGATGGAGCAGGGCGGTTACACCGACAACCCCGACCAGCGGATCTCCGAGGACCTCAACAACTTCACCTCCAATACCCTGGAGCTGGGCATTGGCCTGTTGCGCAACATTGTCAGCCTGGTGTCGTTCTCGATCATTCTGTGGGGCGTGTCGGGCAGCATCGAAGTGTTTGGTTTCACCGTTCCCGGCTATATGTTCTGGTGCGTGCTGGTCTATGCCGTCGTGGGCAGCTGGCTGACGCATCTGATCGGTCGTCGCCTGATCGGCCTGAACAACCGGCAACAACGTTTCGAGGCCGACCTGCGTTTCTCCATGGTGCGTATTCGCGAGAATGCCGAGAGCATTGCGCTGTACAACGGCGAACCCAATGAGAACCGGCGATTGAGCGACCGTTTCGGGCTGGTCTGGCACAACTTCTGGGACATCATGAAAGTGTCCAAGCGTCTGACGTTCTTCACCGCCGGTTACAGCCAGGCCGCCATCATTTTCCCGTTCATGGTCGCCGCCCCGCGCTACTTTGCCGGCAAGATCGAACTGGGTGAGCTGATGCAGATCAGTTCGGCGTTCGGCAACGTGCAGGAGAGTTTCAGCTGGTTCATCAGCGCCTACCAGAGCCTCGCCTCATGGCGCGCCACCTGTGATCGCCTGCTGAGTTTCCGTCAGGCCATGACCGACAACGAAGAGCGCGCGCCGGCCATCGATGTGCAGAATGCCGGCGCCATGTTGCAGGTGCGCAACCTGGGGCTCGACCTCGCCGACGGTCGTCATTTGCTGACCGACGCCGACATGACCGTGGCGCAGGGCGAGCGTGTGATGCTCAGTGGTCGTTCGGGCAGCGGCAAATCCACGCTGCTGCGGGCGATGGGACATCTGTGGCCGGCCGGCCATGGCAGCATTCGTCTGCCGGCGACGCGCTATCTGTTCCTGCCGCAAAAACCCTATCTGCCGATTGGCACATTGCGTGAAGCCCTGAGTTATCCACAGGCCGGCGACACTTACCCGCACGAGCGCTATGTCCAGGTGCTGGAAACCTGTCGCTTGCCGCACCTGGTGGCGCGCCTGGATGAAGCCAATCACTGGCAGCGCATGCTCTCGCCGGGTGAGCAGCAGCGGCTGGCCTTCGCCCGTGCCTTGCTGTACGCGCCGCAATGGCTGTACATGGACGAAGCCACGTCGGCGATGGACGAAGAGGATGAAGCGTCGCTGTACCAAGCATTGATCGATGAGATTCCGGGGTTGAGCATCGTCAGCGTCGGGCATCGCAGCAGCCTGAAACGCTTCCATCCGCGGCATGTTCGTATCGATAATGGACACCTTGTGGAACAGACCGTGACCGCCTGAACATCCCCGCCCCGCAGGGCGGGGTGATCGTACAACCGTGTTGCGCTATGATGCAGTTTCAGCCGAACTTTCGAGACAGACGTTCACCATGGAAAACCCGATCGAAGCTCCACGCCTCCCGCGCAAGCGCCGCAGCCTCGCACAGGAATTGGTGACGGTGCTGTCCGAGCAGATCCGCGACGGTCACCTCAAGCGGGGTGACAAGTTACCCACCGAGTCGGCGATCATGGACGCCCATGGTGTCAGTCGCACCGTGGTGCGCGAAGCGATTTCCCGCTTGCAGGCGGCCGGTCAAGTGGAGACCCGCCACGGTATCGGCACCTTCGTGCTCGACACCCCGAGCCCGAGTGGTTTCCGCATCGATCCGGCAACGGTGGTGACGCTGCGTGATGTGCTGGCGATCCTGGAGCTGCGCATCAGCCTCGAAGTCGAGTCCGCCGGCCTTGCCGCGCAACGCCGCAACCCCGAACAGCTTGCGCTGATGAGGGCGGCGCTGGATGCCCTCAACGAAAGCGCGGCCCATGCCAGCGATGCGGTGGCCTCGGACTTCCAGTTCCACCTGCAAATCGCGCTGTCGACCGGCAACCGCTATTTCACCGACATCATGACGCACCTGGGGGCCAGCATCATTCCACGTACGCGTCTCAATTCGGCACGCCTGGCCCATGATGACCAGCAACACTACATGAGCCGGTTGAGCCGTGAGCACGAAGAAATCTACGACGCGATTGCGCGCCAGGATTCCGATGCGGCGCGGGCCGCCATGCGCCTGCACCTGACCAACAGCCGCGAGCGGTTGCGTCATGCCCACGAAGAGGCTGAAGCACAGCGCGGCTGAGTGTCAGAGGATCGTTCCCTGGAACCGGGAACGATCCGCGTAGGGCCCCGGTTTCAGGGCTCAATACGCATCAGCAGCACATCCGAGGACAACTCCAGGCTCGACTCGTCCCGGAACTTGTAGCGCAGCGCGACCTGAGTGCCGAGATACGGCTCCAGGTCGGTCTTCGGGATCTGCAGTTCTATCCCCGTCAGTTCGACCATCTCGTCAGTCGTCTCGTCCCAGACACCGGCCGGCTCATCCTCGCCGTGCCACTCCGGCTCATCCGGGTCCGGGCCGAGGATCGGGTACAGCTCCCAGTTCGGCGGAATATCGTGCGGATCGCGCACGCGCACGATCAATGCATCCGTCAGGCTCGACAATGTCACGGTAGCGACCTGATCACGAGGGTCGGTGGGGAACTGGGGCAACACGGGTGAAGGAAAACACATCTTCGAGTACTCCATCTCATTGGACGCCACGATCCATTCGTGACGTCGTTTGACTCTAGGTGATGGCCTGCCAGTTCGCCGTTCACGATGTTTTTCGGAAAATTTCGACGGGCATTCGTTGCCGCGCTGACAAGCGCCGAGGCGCTCTGGACAAGGCTCCAGAGTGGTGCGAATCGCGGCCGGCGAACCGATTTGTGGCAGAAATTTTCACGCTGACGATGAAATGCAGTTGACGGTTGTTTTTTAAGTTGTACGATGACCTACAACTTCAGCGCAGGCTGAACGATTTCCTCACACAAAAACGTTGCTACCCAGGGTGTTCGAATAATGAATCCACAAGAACTGAAGTCCATCCTCTCTGCCGGTCTGCTGTCCTTCCCGGTTACCGATTTCAATGCCCAGGGCGATTTCAACCGCGCTGGCTACATCAAACGTCTTGAGTGGCTGGCCCCGTACGGCGCCTCGGCCCTGTTCGCCGCAGGTGGCACCGGTGAGTTCTTCTCCCTGGCCGCCAGCGAATACTCGGAAATCATCAAGACCGCCGTCGACACCTGCGCCACCAGCGTGCCGATCCTGGCCGGTGTCGGCGGTTCGACCCGTCAAGCCATCGAATACGCACAGGAAGCCGAGCGTCTGGGCGCCAAGGGCCTGCTGCTGCTGCCGCACTACCTGACCGAAGCCAGCCAGGACGGCGTTGCCGCCCACGTTGAAGCCGTGTGCAAATCGGTCAACATCGGCGTCGTGGTCTACAACCGTAACGTATGCCGCCTGACCGCTCCGCTGCTCGAGCGTCTGGCCGAGCGCTGCCCGAACCTGATCGGTTACAAGGATGGCCTGGGCGACATCGAACTGATGGTGTCGATCCGTCGTCGCCTCGGCGATCGCTTCAGCTACCTGGGTGGCCTGCCGACCGCCGAAGTCTACGCCGCTGCCTACAAGGCGCTGGGCGTGCCGGTCTACTCTTCGGCGGTGTTCAACTTCATCCCGAAAACCGCGATGGATTTCTACCACGCCATTGCGCGTGAAGATCACGCCACCGTTGGCAAGATCATCGACGACTTCTTCCTGCCATACCTGGACATCCGTAACCGCAAAGCCGGCTACGCGGTGAGCATCGTCAAGGCGGGTGCAAAAATTGCCGGCTATGACGCAGGTCCTGTGCGTGCGCCACTGACCGACCTGACCGGCGAGGAGTACGAAATGCTCGCCGCGCTGATCGACAAGCAAGGTGCGCAATAAAACATTCGATGCAAGGAGGCCGCTGAGTATTCAGCGGCCTTTTGCGTGAAGTCTCTTTATTTCGAGGGCGGTCCCGTGGCCACTGCAAAACGTTACGACAACTACATCAACGGCGAATGGGTTGCCGGTGCCGATTATTCGGCCAACATCAACCCGTCCGAGCTGAGCGACAACATCGGCGACTACGCCAAGGCTGACCTGGCCCAGGTCAATGCCGCCATCGACGCCGCCCGTGCCGCTTTCCCGGCATGGTCCACTTCCGGTATCCAGGCACGTCACGACGCCCTGGACAAAGTCGGCACTGAAATCCTCGCCCGTCGCGAAGAGCTCGGCACCCTGCTGGCCCGGGAAGAGGGCAAGACCCTGCCTGAAGCCATCGGCGAAGTCACCCGCGCCGGTAACATCTTCAAGTTCTTCGCCGGTGAATGCCTGCGCCTGTCCGGCGACTACGTGCCGTCGGTGCGCCCGGGCGTCAACGTTGAAGTCACCCGCGAAGCGCTGGGCGTGGTCGGTCTGATCACGCCGTGGAACTTCCCGATCGCCATCCCGTCGTGGAAAATCGCCCCGGCCCTGGCTTACGGCAACTGCGTGGTACTCAAGCCTGCCGACCTGGTGCCGGGCTGTGCCTGGGCCCTGGCGGAAATCATCTCCCGCGCAGGCTTCCCGGCCGGCGTGTTCAACCTGGTGATGGGCAGCGGTCGCGTGGTTGGCGATGCACTGGTCAACAGCCCGAAAGTCGACGGCATCAGCTTCACCGGTTCGGTGGGCGTCGGTCGTCAGATCGCCGTCAGCTGCGTCTCGCGCCAGGCCAAGGTCCAGCTGGAAATGGGCGGCAAGAACCCGCAGATCATTCTCGACGACGCCGACCTCAAGCAAGCGGTCGAGCTGTCGGTTCAGAGCGCGTTCTACTCCACCGGCCAGCGCTGCACCGCGTCGAGCCGTCTGATCGTCACCGCCGGCATTCACGACAAATTCGTCGAAGCCATGGCCGAGCGCATGAAGTCGATCAAGGTCGGTCACGCGCTGAAGGCCGGCACCGATATCGGTCCGGTGGTTTCGCAAGCGCAACTTGAGCAGGACATGAAGTACATCGACATCGGCCAGTCCGAAGGCGCTCGCCTGGTGAGTGGTGGCGGTCTGGTGACTTGCGATACCGAAGGTTACTTCCTCGCGCCAACACTGTTTGCCGACAGCGAAGCGTCGATGCGCATCAGCCGTGAAGAAATCTTCGGTCCGGTGGCCAACATTGTTCGCGTCGCCGACTACGAGGCCGCGCTGGCCATGTCCAACGACACCGAGTTCGGTCTGTCGGCGGGCATCGCCACCACGTCCCTGAAGTACGCCAACCACTTCAAGCGTCACTCCCAGGCCGGGATGGTGATGGTCAACCTGCCAACCGCCGGCGTGGATTACCACGTTCCGTTCGGTGGGCGCAAAGGTTCGTCCTATGGGTCGCGCGAGCAGGGCCGCTATGCGCAAGAGTTCTACACCGTAGTGAAAACTGCCTACATCGGTTCCTGATACACGCAATACCCGCAGCAACGAGCTTGCTCGCGATGGTCCAGATCCGCGGTGTAACCGCCCCGCGTCTTCGTTGACGACCATCGCGAGCCCGCCCGCCGCTGCACAGACAACATCGTTATTACCCGCATAAAAATAATCAGTGGGAGTACATCTACATGCAAGCCACCCAAAAGCCGACTCACGTCCGCTATTTGATCCTGCTCATGCTGTTTCTGGTGACCACGATCAACTATGCCGACCGGGCTACCATCGCCATTGCCGGCTCCAGCCTGCAAAAAGACCTCGGCATTGACGCGGTCACCCTCGGTTACATCTTCTCCGCTTTCGGTTGGGCCTACGTGGCCGGGCAAATTCCCGGTGGCTGGCTGCTGGACCGTTTCGGTTCGAAAAAAATCTATGCGTTGAGCATCTTCACCTGGTCGCTGTTCACCGTGCTGCAAGGCTTCGTCGGTGAATTCGGCATGTCCACGGCAGTGGTTGCGCTGTTCATGCTGCGCTTCCTGGTGGGCCTGGCCGAAGCGCCGTCCTTCCCTGGCAACGCGCGCATCGTTGCAGCGTGGTTCCCGACCGCTGAACGCGGTACGGCCTCGGCGATCTTCAACTCGGCGCAATACTTCGCCACCGTGCTGTTCGCGCCGCTGATGGGCTGGATCGTCTACTCCTTCGGCTGGGAGCACGTGTTCATCGTCATGGGTATCCTGGGCATCATCTTCTCGCTGGTCTGGCTGAAAGTGATCTACAGCCCGCGTGAACACCCACGGATCAACGATGCCGAGTTCAAGCACATCTCCGAGAACGGCGGCATGGTCGACATGGACCAGAAGGGCAAGAAGTCCGACGGTCCGAAGTGGGATTACATCCGTCAGTTGCTGACCAACCGCATGATGCTCGGCGTATACCTGGGCCAATACTGCATCAACGGCATCACCTACTTCTTCCTGACCTGGTTCCCGGTGTACCTGGTGCAGGAGCGCGGCATGACCATCCTCAAGGCCGGTTTCATCGCCTCGTTGCCGGCCATCTGCGGCTTCATCGGTGGTGTCCTCGGCGGCGTGATCTCCGACTACCTGCTGCGCAAGGGCCACTCGCTGACCTTCGCCCGCAAGGCGCCGATCATTGCCGGCCTGCTGGTTTCCAGCAGCATCGTGGCGTGCAACTACGTGGAAGTCGAATGGATGGTCGTGGGCTTCATGGCCCTGGCATTCTTCGGCAAGGGCGTGGGTGCACTGGGCTGGGCGGTGGTATCCGATACCTCGCCGAAACAGATCGCCGGTTTGAGCGGTGGCCTGTTCAACACCTTCGGCAACCTCGCGTCGATCACCACCCCGATCGTCATCGGTTACATCATCAGCTCCACCGGTTCGTTCAAATGGGCGCTGGTATTTGTCGGTTGCAACGCACTGGTTGCGGTGTTCAGCTATCTGGTGATCGTAGGTCCGATCAAACGTGTGGTGCTCAAAGAGCCACCGGTCAGCGGTCCTGAAGCCACTAAATTGTCCCAAGCGCATTCCTGAGGAGCGGCGTCATGCAGTTGATTGAACATTCCGACTCGCCGCGCTACATCCGTCTGCACGAGCGCGACAACGTGGTGATCGTGGTCAACGATCAGGGCGTTCCGGCCGGCACCGAGTTCGCCGATGGCCTGGTCACCGTGGACTTCGTGCCGCAGAGTCACAAGGTCACCCTGGAAGACATTCCGGAAGGCGGCCAAGTGATTCGTTACGGCCAGACCATTGGCTACGCCTTACAGCCGATTCCACGCGGCAGCTGGGTCAAGGAAGATCAACTGCGCATGCCGACCGCGCCACCGCTGGACAGCCTGCCGCTGTCCACCGAAGTGCCGGCCGCTCAGGCACCGCTGGAAGGCTACACCTTCGAGGGTTACCGCAACGCCGACGGCACCGTCGGCACGCGCAACATCCTGGGCATTACCACCACCGTGCAGTGCGTGACCGGTGTGCTGGACCATGCGGTCAAGCGCATCAAGGACGAGTTGCTGCCCAAATACCCGCACGTCGATGACGTGGTGGCCCTGACCCACAGCTACGGCTGTGGCGTGGCGATCACCGCGACGGACGCGTACATCCCGATCCGCACCGTGCGCAACCTGGCGCGCAACCCGAACCTGGGTGGCGAAGCCCTGGTGATCAGCCTGGGCTGCGAGAAATTGCAGGCCGGGCAGGTGATGCACGAGAACGACAGTTCGGTGGACCTGAGCGACGAGTGGCTGTATCGCCTGCAGGATTCGAGTCACGGTTTCACCGAAATGATCGAGCAGATCATGGCGCTGGCCGAGGTTCGCCTGAGGAAGCTCGATCAACGTCGTCGGGAAACCGTGCCGGCGTCCGAGCTGATCCTGGGCATGCAGTGCGGTGGCAGCGATGCGTTTTCCGGCATCACCGCCAACCCTGCGCTGGGTTTTGCCTCGGACCTGTTGCTGCGTGCCGGTGCGACGGTGATGTTTTCCGAAGTCACCGAAGTGCGCGACGCCATTTACCTGCTGACTTCCCGCGCGCAAACCAAGGAAGTCGCTCAGGAGCTGGTGCGGGAAATGGACTGGTATGACCGTTACCTGGCCAAGGGCGAAGCGGATCGCAGCGCCAACACCACCCCGGGCAACAAGAAGGGCGGGCTGTCGAACATTGTCGAGAAGTCCCTGGGCTCGATCGTCAAGTCCGGCAGCAGCGCGATCAACGGCGTGCTTGGCCCAGGCGAGCGTTTCAAAGGCAAGGGCCTGATCTTCTGCGCGACCCCGGCCAGCGATTTCGTGTGCGGGACCTTGCAGTTGGCCGCGGGCATGAACCTGCACGTGTTCACCACCGGCCGTGGTACGCCGTACGGTCTGGCGATGGCACCGGTGGTGAAGGTGTCGACCCGCACCGAGCTGGCGCAGCGCTGGCCGGACCTGATCGACATCGACGCCGGGCGGATTGCCACCGGACGTGCTTCCATCGAAGACCTCGGCTGGGAGTTGTTCCACTACTACCTGGACGTGGCCAGCGGCAAGAAGCAGACGTGGTCGGAGCAGCACAAGCTGCATAACGACATTACGTTGTTCAATCCGGCGCCGATTACGTAAGGCCGCGATGATTGCATCGCGAGCAGGTTCGTTGCCCCATTCGACTCTGTGGGAGCGAGCCTGCTCGCGATAGCTTTCTACCAGACGCCGAGGTCTCCAGTGGCTTATCATTAGCCCCCTAACGACACTCACCTGAAGGTCCTCTCCGGCATGCTGGCAATCTTCCTCGAAACCCTGAACATCACCGCTCCGGTGTTCGCCATGCTGTTTCTGGGGGTGGTGCTCAAGCGCGTCAACTGGATCAACGACAATTTCATTCATACCGCGTCGGCCCTGGTGTTCAACGTCACCATGCCGGCGTTGCTGTTTCTGGGCATCCTGCATGCCGACCTGCACGCCGCCCTGCAGCCGGCGCTGCTGATCTATTTCGCCATTGCGACGCTGGTGAGTTTCGCCGTTGCCTGGGGCTGGGCGATCTTCAAGTGCCCGCCGCAAGACCGCGGGATTTATACCCAGGGCGCCTTTCGCGGTAACAACGGCGTCATCGGCCTCGCGCTGGCGGCAAGCATGTACGGCGACTACGGGATTTCCCTGGGGGCCATCCTCGCAGCCCTGGTGATCCTGTTTTACAACACCCTGTCGACCATCGTGCTGGCGGTCTACAGCCCGGTGATCAAGTCCGACCCGTGGAGCATCTGCAAGAGTGTGATGAACAATCCGCTGATCATCAGCGTGCTGGCGGCAGCGCCTTTTGCCTATTTCAAGATCGGTTTGCCGGGTTGGCTGGAAACGTCGGGCCAATACCTGGCGCAAACCACCTTGCCCCTGGCGTTGATCTGCATCGGCGGCACGCTGTCGCTGGCGGCCATGCGCAAAAGTGGCTCGATGGCCTTGAGCTCGAGCCTGGTGAAGATGGTCGGTTTGCCGGTGCTGGCAACGCTGGGCGCGTGGCTCTGGGGCTTTCGCGGCGCGGAACTGGGGATTCTGTTCCTGTACTTCGGCAGCCCGACCGCTGCCGCCAGTTTCGTCATGGCCCGCCAGGCCAACGGCAATCATGAACTGGCGGCGGCGATCATCGTGATCACCACCTTGATGGCGGCGGTGACCACCAATATCGGGATCTTCCTGTTGCAGTGGGGCGGGTGGATCTGACCTGCGTCATGCCGTGTTCTTCGGCTCGAATCGCGAGCAGGCTCGGTCCCGCCATTGGAAAGCATTGCCTCCTGTGGGAGCGAGCCGGCTCGCGATAACGGTAGATCATCCACCGCAGGGGCAAAGGGTCATTCGGGCTTCTGGTAACTGTCGATCACTTCCTGCGCCGCCCGAAACGCGTCGATCGCCGCCGGCACGCCTGCATACACCGCGCAGTGCAGCAACGCCTCGCGAATCTCTTCCACCGTACAACCGTTGTTCAGCGCGCCCCGCACGTGGCCTTTGAGTTCCTGTGGACATTTCAGTGCGGTCAGGGCGGCGAGGGTGATCAGGCTGCGGGTCTTCAGCGGCAGGCCGTCGCGGTTCCATACGCTGCCCCAGGCGTGTTCATTGACGAAGTCCTGCAGCGGCTGGGTGAACTCGGTGGCGTTGCCCAGGGCGCGGTCGACAAACGCATCGCCCATCACCTGGCGGCGCACTTCAACGCCGGGTTTCTTGTTGTCGGTCATGGCCATTCCCTCTTGTGATGTTGGCGGCGCCAGGCGCGTAGCGACGTGAACAGCAGAAACGCCACCAGCGCCGGCAGGACGAAAAACAGCATCAGGTGTTCAAGCTTGCCGGCCAGGGGCATGCCGGTGGTGAACGACACCACGTGCAGGCCATAAGCCAGGTACAGCCCCAGAAACAGCAGGCCTTCGGCGCGGGTCACCCGATAACCGGAATAGAACATCGGCAGGCACAGCAAGGCGACGCCCAGCATCACCGGCAAGTCGAAATCCAGCGCATTGGGCGAGACCGACAGTGGCGAAGGGGCGATCAGCGCCGTCACGCCCAGCACGCCCAGGAGGTTGAACAGGATGCTGCCGATCACGTTGCCCACGGCAATGTCACGCTGCCCGCGCAGGGCGGCAATCAATGAGGTCGCCAGTTCCGGCAAGGACGTGCCGACTGCGACGATGGTCAGGCCGATGATCCGCTCCGACAGCCCGAGATCGGTGGCCACCGCAACGGCGGCGCCCAACAGCAGATGCCCGGCGTACACCAGCATGGCGAGCCCGGCGACAATCATCAGCAAGCTGCTAAGCCATGGCGCTTGAGGCCCTTCGTGGGGGTGCGATTGCGGGCGGGCCGAATGCCGCGACTGGCGCAGCAACAGCCCCAGGTACAGCGCCAGCGCCGTCAGCAGCAACGCGCCATCGACACGGGTGAGTTCTTCATTCCACGCCAGCACGAACACCAGCAGGCTGGCGCCGATCATCAGGGGAATGTCCAGACGCACCACTTGCCGTGACACCCGCAGCGGGATGATCAGCGCCGACAGGCCGAGGGTCACGAGGATGTTGAAGATGCTGCTGCCGATCACGCTGCTGACGGCGATGTCGACGTTCTGCGCAAGGGTGGCTTGCAGGCTGACCGCCATTTGCGGCGCGCTGCTGCCCAGGGCGACGATGGTCAGGCCGATGATCAGCGGGCGCACGTGCAGGCGTGCGGCCACGCGCACGGCGGCGCGCACCATCAGTTCTGCGCCGGCGATCAACAGGACCAGGCCGCTCAGCAGTTCGAGCACGCTGAGCAGGGGGAGATCGGCAAGTCCGAAAATGGTCGCGGCTCCCGTGGTCAGTCGTCGAGCGCTTGCACGCGAACCCGCGCGGTGCCGCTGCGGATCATGCCCAGTTGCTCGGCGGCTTCGTGAGACAGGTCGATCAGGCGTCCACGGGTGTGCGGCCCGCGATCGTTGATGCGGACCACGCAGGATTGGTTGTTCTTCAGGTTGGTGACCTTCACCCGCGTGCCGAAGGGCAACTGGCGGTGGGCGGCGGTCAGAGAATTCTTGTCGAAACGTTCGCCACTGGCGGTGCGCTTGCCCTGGTGCCTGGCGCCGTAATAGGACGCGATGCCCGTCTGGTCGTAGCCGTGTGGATCGACGGTATCGGTACTGGCGCAGCCGGCCAGTAGCGAGAGCAGGGCGAAGCTTGCGAACAGACGCTTCATTCAGGGGGTTCCAGATAGCAACTGCAGGAGCGAGCACGCTCGCTCCTGCAAGGGGCGGAGCCAGGCTTGTCTGCTGGCTCCATTCTCATCAGCCTTCGAGCTTGCTTTTCAGCAGTTCGTTGACCTGTTGCGGGTTGGCCTTGCCCTTGGAGGCTTTCATGGCCTGGCCGACGAAGAAGCCGAACATCTTGCCGCGTTTGGCTTCATCCGCCGCGCGATATTGCTCGACCTGCTCGGCATTGGCCGCGAGCATCTCGTCCAGTACCGCCGAAATCGCGCCACTGTCGGTCACTTGCTTGAGGCCGCGCTTGTCGATGATCTCGTCCGCGCTGCCTTCGCCGCTGGCCATGGCCTCGAACACGACTTTGGCGATCTTGCCGGAAATGGTGTTGTCCTTGATGCGCAGCAGCATGCCGCCCAGTTGCTCGGCCGATACCGGCGACTGGTCGATGTCCAGGCCCTGTTTGTTCAACAGGCTGCCCAACTCCACCATGACCCAGTTCGCCGCCAGCTTCGCGTCGCCGCTGATGCTCGCAACTTTCTCGAAGTAATCGGCTTGCTCGCGGCTGGTGGCCAGGACGCTGGCGTCATAGACCGACAGGCCGAACTGTTCCTGGAAGCGCTCGCGCTTCTGCGGTGGCAGTTCCGGCAAGGTCGCGCGCACTTCGTCGAGGTAGGCGTTTTCGATGACCACCGGCAGCAGGTCAGGGTCGGGGAAGTAACGGTAGTCGTTGGCTTCCTCCTTGCTGCGCATCGGGCGGGTTTCGTCCTTGTTCGGATCATACAGGCGGGTCTGCTGGATGACCTTGCCACCGTCTTCGATCAGTTCGATCTGACGCTGGATTTCGCTGTTGATCGCCTTCTCGATGAAACGGAACGAGTTGACGTTCTTGATCTCGCAGCGGGTGCCGAACTCGACCTGGCCTTTCGGGCGGATCGACACGTTGCAGTCGCAGCGCAGCGAACCTTCGGCCATGTTGCCGTCGCAGATGCCCAGGTAGCGCACCAGCGCGTGGATCGCCTTGACGTAGGCCACGGCTTCCTTGGCGCTGCGCATGTCCGGCTCCGACACGATTTCCAGCAGCGGCGTGCCGGCGCGGTTCAGGTCGATGCCGCTGGCGCCGTTGAACTCTTCGTGCAGGCTTTTGCCGGCGTCTTCTTCCAGGTGCGCGCGGGTGATGCCGACGCGCTTGACCGTGCCGTCCTCCAGGGCGATGTCCAGGTGGCCCTTGCCGACGATCGGCAGCTCCATCTGGCTGATCTGGTAGCCCTTGGGCAGGTCGGGGTAGAAATAGTTTTTACGGGCGAACACGTTGTGCTGGCCGATTTCGGCATCGATGGCCAGGCCGAACATGACCGCCATGCGCACCGCTTCCTGGTTCAGCACCGGCAGTACGCCGGGCATGCCGAGATCGACCAGGCTGGCCTGGGTGTTCGGCTCGGAACCGAAAGTGGTGGAACTGCCGGAAAAGATTTTCGACCGGGTGGTGAGCTGGGTGTGAATCTCCAGCCCGATCACGACTTCCCATTGCATGTGTTTCTCCTCAGAAGCCGGTTGGGGTGCGGGTGTGCCAGTCGGTGTTCAACTGGTACTGGTGCGCAACGTTGAGCAAGCGGCCTTCCTGGAAATACGGGGCGAGCAGTTGCACGCCGACCGGCAGACCGTCGACGAAACCGGCCGGCATCGACAGGCCCGGCAGGCCCGCGAGGTTGGCGGTGATGGTGTAGACGTCTTCCAGGTACGCAGCGACCGGGTCGCTGTTCTTGGCGCCAAGCTTCCAGGCCGGGTTTGGCGTGGTGGGGCCGAGAATGATGTCGACCTCGTTGAAGGCGGCCATGAAGTCGTTCTTGATCAGGCGACGGATCTTCTGTGCCTTCAGGTAGTAGGCGTCGTAGTAGCCGGCCGAGAGCGCGTAGGCGCCGACCATGATCCGGCGCTGCACTTCCGCGCCGAAACCTTCGCCACGGGAACGCTTGTACAGGTCGATCAGGTTTTTCGGGTCTTCGCAGCGGTAGCCGAAACGCACGCCATCGAAACGCGACAGGTTGGAAGAGGCTTCCGCCGGGGCGATCACGTAGTACGCCGGAATCGCGTGCTGCATGTTCGGCAGGCTGATCTCCTTGATCACGGCACCGAGTTTCTGCAGTGCCTTGACGCTGTCCTGGATCAGCTCGGCGATGCGCGGGTCGAGACCGGCGCCGAAATATTCCTTCGGTACACCGATGCGCAGGCCCTGCAGCGAACCGTTGAGGCCGGCGCTGTAGTCAGGCACGGGCTCGTCGATGCTGGTGGAGTCGTTCGGGTCGAAGCCGGCCATGCCTTGCAGCAGGATGGCGCAGTCTTCGGCAGTGCGCGCCAGAGGGCCGCCCTGATCGAGGCTGGAAGCGTAGGCGATCATGCCCCAGCGCGAGACGCGACCGTAGGTCGGTTTCAGGCCGGTGAGGTTGGTCAGCGCGGCGGGCTGGCGAATCGAACCGCCGGTGTCGGTGCCGGTGGCTGCCGGCAGCAGGCGCGCGGCAACCGCCGCCGCCGAACCGCCGGACGAGCCGCCCGGAACGTGTTCCAGGTTCCACGGGTTTTTCACTGCGCCGTAGTAGCTCGACTCGTTGGCCGAGCCCATGGCGAATTCGTCCATGTTGGTTTTGCCCAGCGTCACCGCGCCGGCGGCCGCCAGCTTGGCGACCACGGTGGCGTCGTACGGGGCCTTGAAGTTGTCGAGCATCTTCGAGCCGCAGCTGGTGCGAATGCCCTGAGTGCAGAACAGGTCTTTATGGGCGATCGGCGCGCCGAGCAGGGCGCCGCTCTCACCGTTGGCCCGGCGTGCGTCAGCGGCTTTGGCCTGCTGCAGCGCGAGCTCTTCGGTGAGGCTGATGAAACTGTTGAGCTGGGGATCGAGCTGGGTGATACGCGCCAGCAGGGTTTTGGTCAGCTCTTCGGAAGAAAACTTTTTATCGGCGAGGCCGCGGGCGATCTCGGCCAGAGTCAATTGATGCATTGCAGGCTCTTTCCCTTTAGTCGATGACTTTCGGAACCAGGTACAGGCCGTTTTCGACCGCTGGTGCGATGGACTGATAGGCCTCGCGATGATTGGACTCGGTCACGACGTCTGCACGCAGGCGCTGGCTGGCTTCCAGAGGATGGGCGAGGGGCTCGATACCGTCGGTATTGACCGCCTGCATTTCGTCGACCAGACCCAGAATGCTGTTCAGGGCCGAAGTAATATGTGGAAGATCGACTTCATTCAGGCCAAGGCAGGCCAGATGAGCGATTTTTTCCACGTCGGAGCGTTCAAGCGCCATGGGAATCTCCAGTGGAAAACAGGACGGAAGGCGTCCGTGTGTTAGATTGTCGGAACACTATCGCACTTCTACGGTCAATAAGGCCGCGATTGTGGGGCTTGGTGCACAGAAAAGCGGCCAATTTAACATATTGGCGCCTTGCCCAAAATCCCTGTCGTTGTTAGAGTTTGCCGCACTTTTTTACCCACGCGTTGCCTAGGGTCCCTTTCCCATGTTCAAGAAACTGCGTGGCATGTTTTCCAGCGATCTTTCCATTGACCTGGGCACTGCCAACACCCTTATTTACGTGCGCGAGCGCGGCATCGTCCTGAATGAGCCATCGGTTGTGGCTATTCGGACACACGGTAACCAGAAAAGTGTCGTCGCTGTCGGCACCGAAGCCAAGCGCATGCTTGGCCGTACGCCGGGCAATATCGCGGCCATTCGTCCGATGAAGGACGGCGTCATCGCCGACTTCAGCGTCTGCGAAAAGATGCTGCAATATTTCATCAACAAGGTTCACGAGAACAGCTTTCTGCAGCCTAGCCCGCGTGTGCTGATCTGCGTTCCGTGCAAATCCACCCAGGTTGAGCGCCGCGCCATCCGTGAATCGGCCCTCGGTGCCGGTGCACGTGAAGTGTTCCTGATCGAAGAGCCAATGGCTGCAGCGATCGGTGCCGGCCTCCCGGTCGAGGAAGCACGCGGTTCGATGGTCGTCGATATCGGTGGCGGTACCACCGAAATCGCACTGATCTCCCTCAACGGTGTGGTGTACGCCGAATCCGTACGAGTGGGCGGCGACCGTTTCGACGAAGCGATCATCACCTACGTGCGTCGCAACTACGGCAGCCTGATCGGCGAGTCCACCGCCGAGCGCATCAAGCAGGAAATCGGCACCGCTTACCCGGGCGGCGAAGTGCGTGAGGTCGACGTCCGTGGCCGTAACCTGGCCGAAGGCGTACCACGCGCATTCACCCTGAACTCCAATGAAGTGCTGGAAGCTCTGCAAGAGTCGCTGGCCACCATCGTTCAGGCGGTGAAAAGCGCACTGGAGCAATCGCCTCCGGAACTGGCTTCCGACATCGCCGAGCGTGGCCTGGTGCTGACCGGTGGTGGCGCCCTGTTGCGCGACCTCGACAAGTTGCTGGCCCAGGAAACCGGTCTGCCGGTGATCGTTGCCGAAGATCCGCTGACCTGCGTGGCTCGCGGCGGTGGCCGTGCATTGGAAATGATGGATAAACACACCATGGACCTGCTTTCCAGCGAATAAGTCGCCGGATTGCCTCTATGCTGTTGCGCGCGCAGGCGGCACTTTGCAGTGCCGCCTGTTGGCGTTTATCTTCTGTCAATCTGTATCCAGGCCGGTCTGGCGTATGAATAAACGGAACATTTGCCTGGGAGGAGCGGCTTATTAAACCGCTTTTCACCAAAGGGCCTTCACTGGGCGTGCGCTTGTTGGTGCTGGCCGTGCTTTCGGTCGCGCTGATGGTGGTCGATGCCCGCTTCTCGCTGCTCAAGCCGGTGCGTAGCCAGATGTCGTTGGTGCTGATGCAGTCCTACTGGATCACCGACCTGCCGCAGCGGCTGTGGCAAGGTGTGGCCAGCCAGTTTGGCAGCCGTACCGAACTGGTCGCCGAAAACGAAAAACTCAAGACCGAAAACCTGCTGTTGCAGGGGCGCATGCAAAAGCTGGCGGCCCTCACCGAGCAGAACGTGCGGCTGCGCGAGTTGCTCAACTCCTCCGCGCTGGTCAATGAGAAAGTCGAAGTGGCCGAGTTGATCGGCATGGACCCCAACCCCTTTACCCATCGCATCATCATCAACAAGGGTGAGCGCGACGGCGTGGTCCTCGGCCAACCGGTGCTCGATGCCCGCGGCCTGATGGGCCAGGTGGTCGAGTTGATGCCCTACACCTCCCGCGTGTTGCTGCTGACCGACACCACCCACAGCATTCCGGTACAGGTGAACCGCAACGGCCTGCGGGCGATTGCCAGCGGCACCGGCAACCCCGAGCGCCTGGAGCTGCGTCACGTGGCCGACACCGCCGACATCAAGGAAGGCGACCTGTTGGTCAGCTCGGGTCTCGGCCAGCGGTTCCCGGCAGGTTACCCGGTGGCCACGGTCAAGGAAGTGATTCACGACTCCGGCCAGCCGTTCGCCATTGTCCGCGCCGTGCCGACGGCCGCCTTGAACCGCAGCCGTTATCTGCTGCTGGTGTTCAGCGACAACCGCACGGCCGAAGAGCGCGCCAATGACGCGGCGCAGGCCCAGGAACACCTGGATGCGCAGGGTGGCGGGCCGGTCATTCCACCGACCGTACCGAAACCTGTCGGCGTGATTGCCCCGGCCGCCGCGGCCCCCGCCGCCACCCCGGCGACGCCTGCGACGGCACCGGCGGCAACCCCGGCCAAGCCGCCTGCCGCACATCCCGCCGCTGCCAAGCCGCCCGCGACGACACCGGCCGCCAAGCCACCTGCTGCCGTGAAACCGGCCGCCAAACCGCCTGTCTCCGCGCCGGCCACCACAGGGGGAAGAGAATAATGCCCGGTGCAACCGCCTCCCGAAACGGCTGGATGGTCTGGATGACCTTCGCCATCGGCCTGTTGCTCAGTGTTTCGCCACTGCCGCAGTTCATGGAAATCCTCCGCCCCTTGTGGCTGGCCCTGCTGCTGGCATTCTGGGCCCTGGCCATGCCGCAGAAAGTCGGCATGGTCACCGCCTGGTGCCTGGGGCTGGCTGAAGACGTGCTCTACGGCACATTGCTGGGCCAGAATGCCCTGATCCTGACACTCATCACGTTCCTGGTGCTGTCGTTGCAACAGCGGCTGCGGATGTTCCCGATGTGGCAGCAAAGCCTGGTGATCCTGGTGATCTTCGGCCTTGCGCAGTTGGTGCAGCTGTGGCTCAGCGCCTTGACCGGCAACCGCCAGCCGACGCTGGCGCTGGTCCTGCCGGCATTGGTCAGCGCGTTGCTCTGGCCCTGGGTCAGCTTCGGTTTGCGTGGCTTGCGTCGACGTTACAAAATCAGCTGATTCACTCAGGCATTGGCCCGCACTTGGTGACACGGGGCACTAAACAGGGAGATGTCTTGATGAAACAGTTGTACCTCGCCTCTGGCTCGCCGCGTCGGCGTGAACTGCTCACGCAGATCGGCGTGCCGTTCACCGCGATCAGTGCGGACATCGATGAAACCCCTCTGAACCATGAATCGCCGTCGGCCTACGTCGAGCGCCTTGCGCGCGGCAAGGCGCAGGCCGGGCGCGGGGCTGTGCCGTCCGGCACGGCCTTCTGCGTGCTGGGTGCCGATACCGCCGTGGTGCTCGACGGGAAAATTCTCGGCAAACCGGTGGACGAAGCCGACGCGTGCGCCATGCTTATGATGTTGGCCGGTCGGGAACATGAAGTCCTGACCGCCATTGCCGTGCTTGACGGCGAGCGTTGCGAGTCACGGGTTGTGCGCAGTCTGGTGCGCTTCCGTCCTGTCGATCGTGCTGAAGCCGCCGCCTACTGGGCGAGCGGCGAGCCTCGGGACAAGGCGGGTGGCTATGGTATCCAAGGGCTGGGCGCGGTGTTCGTCGCTGGCCTCAGCGGCAGTTACTCCGCCGTGGTTGGATTGCCGCTGTGCGAAACCGCTGAGTTACTTGGCCGTTTCGACATACCCTGTTGGCAAACCCTTAACGCGCTCTGAGCGCCGTAATGACAAGATGCGGCCATTATCGTGAACATGCCTGAACGAGACCCTGCCATGAGTGAAGAAATCCTGATCAACATCACGCCGATGGAGTCGCGCGTGGCGGTGGTTGAAAACGGTGTTCTGCAAGAGGTCCACGTCGAGCGCACACAAAAGCGCGGGATCGTCGGCAACATCTACAAGGGCAAGGTGGTGCGGGTTTTGCCGGGCATGCAGGCGGCGTTCGTCGACATCGGTCTGGACCGTGCGGCCTTCATTCACGCATCGGAAATTTCCCTTCGCGAAGGTCCGGCAGTCGAAAGCATCAGTGCACTGGTCCATGAAGGCCAGAGCCTGGTGGTGCAGGTCACCAAGGACCCGATCGGTTCCAAAGGCGCACGCCTGACCACCCAGTTGTCGATCCCTTCGCGATACCTGGTGTACATGCCGCGCACCGCGCATGTCGGCATTTCCCTGAAGATCGAAGACGAAGCCGAACGCGAACGCCTCAAGCAGGTGGTCTCCGATTGCGTGGCCAGGGAAGGAATCAAGGAAGCGGGTGGGTTCATCCTGCGAACGGCCGCCGAGGGCGCAGGCGCGGATGAAATCCTCATGGACATCCGCTATCTGCGCAGGCTCTGGGACCAGATCAGCGAACAGATCAAGACGATCGGCGCACCGAGCGTGATCTACGAAGACCTCGGCCTGGCCTTGCGTACCCTGCGCGATCTGGTCAGCCCGAAGATCGAGAAAATCCGCATCGACTCCCGGGAAACCTTCCAGAAAACCACGCAGTTCGTCGCAGAACTGATGCCGGAAATCGCCGATCGTCTGGAGCATTACCCGGGCGAGCGGCCGATCTTCGACCTCTACGGCGTCGAGGATGAAATTCAGAAGGCCCTGGAGCGCAAGGTCCCGTTGAAGTCCGGCGGTTACCTGGTGGTGGACCCGGCGGAAGCCATGAGCACCATCGACGTCAACACCGGGGCGTTCGTCGGTCATCGCAACCTCGAGGAAACCATCTTCAAGACCAACCTCGAGGCCGCGACCGCCATCGCTCGCCAGCTGCGCCTGCGCAACCTGGGCGGGATCATCATCATCGACTTCATCGACATGGAAGACGAGGAACACCAGCGCCAGGTGCTGCGCACCCTGGAGAAGCAACTGGAGCGCGATCACGCCAAGACCAACATCATTGGCATCACCGAACTGGGCCTGGTACAGATGACGCGCAAGCGCACCCGAGAAAGTCTCGAGCAGGTGCTGTGCGAGCCCTGCACCAGCTGCCAGGGGCGTGGCAAGCTCAAGACGCCGGAAACCGTTTGCTACGAAATCTTCCGCGAAATCCTCCGCGAGGCTCGCGCTTATCAGGCGGAGGGCTATCGTGTATTGGCCAACCAGAAAGTCGTTGATCGCTTGCTGGACGAGGAGTCGGGCAACGTTGCCGAGCTGGAAGGTTTTATCGGGCGCACCATCCGGTTCCAGGTCGAAACCATGTATTCCCAGGAACAATACGACGTGGTGCTGCTCTGAACCCCTGTGTTCCATCCTCACTAGAACGGCTGGCCTCAGCTTGTTGCAGTTTTTTTGCCATGGGAGCCAACTGACATGGAGCGTCTCACACGCGTAATGGCCGCACTGACCCGCTGGGGTCTGGGCCTGTGCGCGTTGGCTTTGGTGCTGATGGCGCTGTACGTCAGCCTGGGGCGCGAGCTGACGCCGCTGGTGGCCGAATACCAGCCCGAAGTCGAGGCCAAGGGCAGCGAAGCGCTGGGCATGCCGCTGAACATTGGATCGCTGGAGGGCAGCTGGCACGGCTTCGCCCCGATCCTGTTCGCTCGCGACGTCATGGTGGGCGAGGGAGCCAACGCCCTGCACCTGGATCAGGTGCGTGTGGTGCCGGATATCTGGGCCAGCCTGCTGGCACGCGAAGTGCGCATCGCTCATCTGGAACTCAACGGCCTGAAAATCAGCCTCAAGGAAGGCGAGGACGGTCATTGGGCGCTGGAAGGCCTGCCGGTGCAGCAGGACCAGCCGCTGGACCCGGAACAACTGCTCAATCGCATGCAGGCGGTGCAGCAACTGTCGGTGCTCGACAGTCAGGTGACCCTGCAGCCCTTGGACCAGCCACCGCTGACGTTGACCTACGTTGGCCTGAACCTGAAAACCGGCGCCTACCGCCAGCGGCTCGATGCGCGGCTGAACCTGCCCGATGGCCAGCCCGTGGCGATGAGCCTGCGCACGCGCATTCGCGCCAGCCAGTGGCAGGACGGCGAAGCGCAGGCCTATTTGAGCCTGCCACAGAGCGATTGGTCGAAATGGCTGCCTGAGCGCGTGACCCGGCAATGGAATTTTTCCCGGATCAAGGCCGGTGGCGAGCTTTGGTTCAACTGGGACAAGGGCGCGTTGCAGAGTGGCGCAGTCCGTTTGAACGCGCCGCAGATCAAGGGCGCCTACGCCGAGCGCAAACCGGTCCAGATCAACAACCTTGCGCTGAACGGTTACTTCCAGCGTGGCGCCGAAGGCCTCCTGGTGACCCTGGACTCCCTGGCCATGAATCTCGGCGAAACCCGCTGGGAGTCGCGCTTGCAACTGAGGCAGAGCCTGGCCACCGACAAGGCCCAGGAACTCTGGCACCTGCAAGCCGACCGCCTCGACCTGACCCCGCTGACGCCGTTGCTCAATGCCCTCGCGCCGCTCCCGCAGGGGGTCGCCACAGCGATAGAACGGCTCAAGGTCACCGGTGGCCTGCGCAACGTGCTGGTCGACTTTCGGCCCGGTGCCAGCGACGACACCAAGGTCAGCTTTGCCGCCAATCTCGAGCAGGTGGGTTTTGACGCCTACCACGGTGCGCCGGCCGCGCGTAATGTCAGCGGCAGCATCAGCGGTGACCTCGGTCACGGCGAGCTGCGGATGGACAGCAAGGATTTTGTCCTGCACCTGGACCCGATCTTCGCCAAACCCTGGCAGTACATCCAGGCCAATGCCCGTCTGACATGGAAGCTCGACAAGGAAGGCTTCACCCTGATCGCGCCCTACCTGAAGGTGCTGGGCGAGGAGGGCAAGATTGCCGGGGACTTCCTCATCCGCCTGCATTTCGACCACACCCAGGAAGACTACATGGACCTGCGGGTCGGTCTGGTGGACGGTGATGGCCGATACACCGCCAAGTACCTCCCCGAAGTGCTCAGCCCGGAACTCGATGAGTGGTTGCGCACCGCCATCCTCAAGGGCGCGGTCGATCAGGGGTTCTTCCAGTATCAGGGCTCGCTGAACCATGGGGCCGCCGACGCTGACCGCAGCATCAGTCTGTTCTTCAAGGTCCATGATGCCGAACTGGCGTTCCAGCCGGGTTGGCCGCATGTCAGCAAAGTCAGTGGCGATGTGTTCATCGAGGACAGCGGCGTACGGATTCTGGCGAGCAAGGGCCAGTTGCTCGACACCCAGGTCAGCGACATCTACGTCAACATCCCGCATGCGCCTGCCGGGCAAAGCGTCCACCTGTTGCTCGATGGCGGGTTCGCCGGCGGCCTCGGGGATGGCTTGAAAATCCTCCAGGAAGCGCCGATTGGTACTGCCGACACTTTTGCCGGATGGCAGGGCGAAGGCGATCTGCAGGGTAAGCTGAAACTCGATATCCCGTTGGCCAAGGGCGAGCAGCCGAAGATTCTGGTCGACTTCAAGACCGCCAAGGCACGTTTGAAACTGGCGGATCCAGAGCTCGAACTGACCCAGCTCAAGGGCGATTTCCGTTTCGACAGCGACAAGGGGCTGAGCGGGCAGAACATCGCCGCCCGAGCTTTCGACAAACCGGTCACCGCGCAGGTTTTCGCCGACGGCAGCCCGGGCAGGATCAAGACCCGGGTCAGCGCCTCGGGACAGGTCGAGGTCAAGAAACTCACCGATTGGCTGAAGGTGACCCAGGCGTTGCCGGTGTCAGGGGTTATCCCGTACCAACTGCAACTGAACCTGGGGGGCGACGACAGTCAGTTGCTGATCAACTCCAGCCTCAAGGGGGTGGCGGTCGACCTGCCTGCGCCGTTCGGCATGGCGAGCGATGTCGGGCGCGACACGATGTTCCGCATGACCCTGCAAGGGCAGGAGCGTCGTTACTGGGTCAAATATGGCGAGTTGGCGAGCTTCACCTTCGAAGCGCCACCGGGCAATTTTGCCGAGGGTCGTGGCGAGTTGTTCCTGGGTAACGGCGATGCAGTGCTGCCCGGCGCCAAGGGCCTGCGGGTGCGCGGCGCGCTTTCCGAACTGGATATCGGGCCGTGGAAAGACCTGGTGGACAAGTACGCTGGCCAGGACCCGGGCGGCAGTGCCAAGCAGTTGCTCAGCAGTGCGGACTTCAAGGTCGGCAAGCTCAGCGGCTTCGGGACTACGCTGGACCAGGCATCGGTGCAGGTGAACCGCAAGCCGGCAGCCTGGGCGCTGCAACTCGACAGCCAACAGGTCAAGGGCACCGTCGGCATTCCGGACGCAAAGGCCGCGCCGATCGCGGTCAATCTGCAATATGTGCGGTTGCCGGCGCCGGACCCGACGGTCCTGGCCGATGAAAACTCACCGGACCCGTTGGCCAGCGTCGATCCCACCCGGATCCCGGCAATGGATATCACCATCAACCAGTTGTTCCAGGGGCAGGACCTGGTCGGTGGCTGGTCGCTCAAAGTGCGCCCGACCGGCAAGGGCATCGCGCTCAATACCCTGGACATGGGGCTCAAGGGCATTCTGTTGCAGGGCGATGGCGGTTGGGAAGGTCCTCCAGGAGCCTCAGCCAGCTGGTTCAAGGGGCGGGCCAGCGGCAAGAACCTTGCGGATGTGCTGAAGGGCTGGGGCTTTGCGCCGAGCGTCACCAGTGAAGAGTTCCACATGGACGTCGACGGCCGCTGGCCGGGTTCACCGGCGTGGCTGGCCACCAAGCGCTTCTCCGGCACCCTCGATGCCTCGCTGAACAAGGGGCAGTTCGTCGAAGTGGAGGGCAGCGCCCAGGCCTTGCGGGTGTTTGGCCTGCTCAACTTCAACTCCATTGGCCGTCGCCTGCGCCTGGATTTTTCCGACCTGTTCGGCAAGGGCCTGAGCTACGACCGGGTCAAGGGACTGCTGACCGCGACGAACGGTATCTACGTGACCAGCAAACCGATTGTGATGACCGGCCCGTCGAGCAACGTGGAGCTGGATGGCACGCTGGATCTGGTGAACGAGCAGCTTGACGCGAAACTGCTGGTGACCTTGCCGGTGACCAACAACCTGCCGATCGCCGCGCTGATCGTCGGTGCACCGGCCGTCGGGGGCGCCCTGTTCCTGATCGATAAGCTGATCGGTGATCGCGTGTCGCGTTTCGCCAGCGTGAAATACACCGTCAAGGGCCCCTACAAGGACCCGAAAATCACCTTCGACAAACCTTTTTGAAACGCCATCCTTCGGACCGATGGAGTAGCATGGCCGTAGCATCGTGTTGATTTCAAATAAGGATACAGCCCATGTCAGTCGCGGTGATTCAAATGGTCAGCCAGAGCGATGTGCTGGCCAACCTGGCCCAGGCCCGGCATCTGCTCGAACAGGCCGCCGCCCAGGGGGCGAAGCTGGCCGTGCTGCCGGAAAACTTCGCCGCCATGGGGCGTCGTGACATCGCCGACATCGGCCGCGCCGAGGCGTTGGGTGAAGGCCCGATCCTGCCCTGGTTGAAACAGACCGCCCGCGACCTCAAGTTATGGACAGTGGCCGGTACGTTGCCATTGCCGCCGATGGATCGGCCGACGGCCAAGGTGCATGCGTGTTCGTTGCTGGTCGACGATCAGGGCGAGACAGTGGCGCGCTACGACAAGCTGCACCTGTTCGACGTGGATGTGGCGGACAGCCGCGGGCGTTATCGTGAATCCGATGACTATGCTTTCGGGAGTGGTGTGGTGGTGGCGGACACGCCGGTCGGCCGAGTGGGCCTGACGGTGTGCTATGACCTGCGCTTCCCCGAGCTGTACAGCGAATTGCGTGCCGCCGGCGCCGAGTTGATCACCGCGCCGTCGGCCTTTACCGCCGTCACCGGCGCCGCGCATTGGGAGGTGTTGATTCGTGCGCGTGCCATCGAGACTCAGTGTTATGTGCTCGCGGCCGCCCAGGGTGGAACGCATCCGGGGCCGCGGGAAACCTGGGGCCATGCCGCGATTGTCGACCCCTGGGGGCGGATACTGGCCCAACAGGATCAAGGCGAGGCCGTGCTGCTGGCCGACCGTGATAGCAGCGAACAGGCGTCCATCCGGGCGCGGATGCCGGTGTCCAGTCACCGGCGCTTTTTCTCGCAGGGCGCCCGGCGACCTGCCTCAGAACGATGAATTTAAGGCGTAAAGCATATGAGCGAGTTGTTGTCCTCAGTCAGTGAACATCTCCTGGCGCCCGGTGGCGTCACCATCGAGAGCCTGCAAGCGGTGCTCGGTGATCTGGCCGGCCCGGGCATCGATGCCGCCGACCTGTATTTCCAGGGACAGATTTCCGAGTCGTGGGCGCTGGAAGACGGGATCGTCAAGGAAGGCAGCTTCAATCTCGACCAGGGTGTTGGCGTGCGCGCGCAATCGGGTGAAAAAACCGGATTTGCCTACAGTAACGCCATCACCCTGGAAGCCCTGGGCGCGGCGGCTCGCGCTGCCCGTTCCATCTCCCGTGCCGGACAGAGCGGCACGGTGCAGGCGTTCACCGCCCAGGATGTCGCTCAGCTCTACGCCCCGGACAACCCGCTGGAAGTGCTGACCCGCGCCGAGAAAGTCGAATTGCTCAAACGCATCGACGTCGCGACCCGCGCCCTCGACCCGCGAATCCAGCAAGTGACCGTGAGCATGGCCGGGGTCTGGGAGCGCATTCTGGTGGCCGCCACCGATGGCAGCCTGGCGGCGGATGTGCGGCCGCTGGTGCGTTTCAATGTCAGCGTGATCGTTGAGCAGAACGGCCGGCGTGAACGTGGTGGTCATGGAGGGGGCGGGCGTACCGACTACCGCTATTTCCTCGCCGAAGACCGCGCCATGAGTTATGCCCGTGAAGCGCTGCGTCAGGCGCTGGTCAATCTCGAAGCCATTCCGGCACCGGCCGGTACGTTGCCGGTGGTGTTGGGCTCAGGCTGGTCCGGCGTGCTGTTGCATGAAGCGGTCGGCCATGGCCTGGAAGGGGACTTCAACCGCAAGGGCAGCTCTGCCTACAGCGGTCGCATGGGCGAGCGCGTCGCGTCCAAACTCTGCACCATCGTCGATGATGGCACGCTGGCCGGTCGTCGCGGGTCGCTGAGCGTCGACGATGAAGGCACGCCAACCGAGTGCACCACACTGATCGAAAACGGTGTTCTCAAAGGCTACATGCAGGACAAGCTCAATGCGCGCCTGATGGGCGTGGCCCGTACCGGCAACGGTCGTCGCGAATCCTATGCCCATCTGCCGATGCCCCGCATGACCAACACCTACATGCTAGCGGGCGAAAGCGACCCGGCGGAAATCATCGCTTCGGTAAAACGCGGCATCTACTGCGCCAACCTCGGCGGCGGCCAGGTGGACATCACCAGCGGCAAGTTCGTGTTCTCCACCAGCGAGGCGTACCTGATCGAGGACGGCAAGATTACCGCGCCGGTCAAAGGCGCGACGTTGATCGGCAACGGTCCGGAAGCCATGAGCAAGGTGTCGATGGTCGGTAACGACCTGTCGCTGGACAGCGGCGTGGGCACGTGTGGCAAGGATGGGCAGTCGGTGCCGGTGGGCGTCGGCCAGCCAACGCTGAAGATCGATGCGATTACCGTGGGTGGCACGGGCGCATAAAGGAAAGGAGCGGCGAGTGAGTCGCGTGGCGACTCACTCGCCTGGACACTCAACGCAGGCCGCGTTGCGTTTCGTCCAGCTCACGGATGTACTTGAAGATTTTACGGCTGGAGGCAGGAGGCTTGTTTTGCGCAACCTCGTGCTGGGCCTGACGGATCAGGGAGCGCAATTGCTGGCGATCGGCGTCCGGATATTCGCTGACGAATTTTTCCAGAACGGCATCGTCACCGGCAATCAGGCGATCGCGCCAGCGTTCAAGGTTGTGGAAGCGTTCGTTGTACTGGCGAGTGGAGGCATCGAGTTGATCGAGCAGAACCAGAATGGCGTCAGTGTCCTGATCGCGCATCAGTTTGCCGATGAACTGCAGGTGCCGTTTACGCGCGATGTGCGCAACGTGCTTGGGCGCATCGGCCAGGGCCCGGCGCAAGGCGTCGGTCAAGGGCAGTTTTGCCAGCAGGTCAGGCTTGAGTGTCGTGAGGCGCTCGCCGAGGTCAACCAGAGCATGCAGCTCGCGTTTGACCTGGGATTTGCTTTTTTCTCCCGTATCGAGGGAGTCGTCGTAAGAATCAACCATGGTGGCCGTCCGCAAGAAAACGCCGCCATGATAACCAGTCGGGGGCCGCTTGTCCGGCCCGGTCGCTCGAAGGCCTTTACCGAAAGCAGAATTTGAGTGGAGAACAGCATGAGTGCAGTTGAAAGCGTCGGCCCACAAGCGTTGCCGGCACTGCAGGAACAAGTCGAGCAAATCATCGCTGAAGCCAGGCGCCAGGGCGCCAGCGCCTGTGAAGTCGCGGTGTCGCTCGAGCAGGGCCTGTCGACGTCGGTGCGCCAGCGTGAAGTCGAAACTGTCGAATTCAACCGTGACCAAGGGTTTGGCATCACCTTGTATGTGGGCCAGCGCAAAGGGTCGGCCAGCACCTCGGCCAGTGGCCCGGAGGCCATTCGCGAAACCGTTGCTGCGGCACTGGCCATTGCCAGGCACACCTCGGAAGACGAAGCTTCGGGCCTGGCCGATGCCGCGCTGATGGCCAAGGATCTGCAGGATTTCGATCTGTTCCACGAATGGGACATCACCCCGGAACAGGCCATCGAGAAAGCCCTGCTCTGTGAGGCGGCGGCCTTTGATGCCGACGCCCGGATCAAGAACGCCGATGGCACCACGCTGAGCACTCATCAGGGCTGCCGTGTCTATGGCAACAGCCATGGTTTCATCGGTGGTTACGCGTCGACGCGTCATAGCCTCAGCTGCGTGATGATCGCCGAGGCCGACGGCCAGATGCAGCGCGATTACTGGTATGACGTGAATCGCCTGGGCCATCTGCTCGCCGACCCGGTGAGCATCGGTCAACGCGCGGCGCAGCGGGCGGCCAGCCGTCTGGGCGCGCGCCCGGTACCGACCTGTGAAGTGCCGGTGCTGTTTTCCGCCGAGCTGGCCGGTGGCTTGTTCGGCAGTTTCCTCTCGGCGATTTCCGGCGGCAGCCTGTATCGCAAGTCCTCGTTCCTGGAAGGCACCCTCGGACAGAAGTTGTTCCCGGAATGGCTGACCCTCGATGAGCGTCCGCATCTGGCGCGTGCCCTGGGCAGCGCGGCGTTCGATGGCGATGGCCTGGCCACGTACGCCAAACCGTTCGTCGAAAAAGGCGAGCTGGTGTCCTACATCCTCGGCACGTACTCCGGGCGCAAGCTGGGCATGCCGAGCACCGCCAACGCCGGCGGCGTGCATAACCTGTTCGTCAGCCACGGCGACGAGGACCAGGCTGCCTTGCTGCGACGCATGGGCCGCGGTCTGCTGGTCACCGAACTGATGGGCCAGGGCCTGAACATGGTCACCGGCGACTACTCGCGCGGTGCCGCAGGTTACTGGGTGGAAAACGGCGAAATCCAGTTCGCGGTCCAGGAAGTGACCATTGCCGGCAACATGCGCGACATGTTCAAGCAGATCGTCGCGGTGGGCAACGACCTGGAGGTGCGCAGCAACATCCGCACGGGCTCGGTGCTGATCGAGCGGATGACGGTAGCGGGCAGCTAAACCTTCTGCTTGTTTAAAAAAGGCGCGCCACCAATCGGGTGGCGCGCCTTTTTTATGGGCCGTTGTTGGGCGTCCAGACCATTGACGGGCTTGTTTTGGTTCTCATTATCATCTAATAATAAATCTCATTATCGAATGAGCCCGAGACATGAGTTCTGCCTTGCACGAGCAGCCGTACCTCGACAGCTGGCGCTGGATGAGTCGCCAGATCCGTTGCGCGCTGGACCCCAATGAGCCGCGCCTGATCGAACACTACCTCGCCGAAGGCCGCTATCTGGCGTGTTGCACGGCCACTTCACCCTGGACCATCGCCGAAACCACGTTCCGTCTGCTGCTCGACACCGCCGCCGATGTCGCGCTGCCGTGGCACTGGCGGACATTCTGCCTGGACCAGGCGTGGCGCCCGTTGCGCGATCTCGAACGCCTGTCGCTGTGCAAGTGCCGGCTCAAGCGCTGGCAGAGCTACACCTGGCAACTGGCGACCTGCGAGTTGCAACCCTCGATTCCCCTCATAGAACTGGTGCAAGGATTTTCAGATGAACAAGACTCGTATTGAGCGCGACAGCATGGGCGAACTTCAGGTCCCGGTGGATGCGCTCTACGGCGCCCAAACCCAACGTGCAGTGGATAACTTCCCGATCAGCGGCAGACCGATGCCGGTGCAGTTCATCCGGGCCTTGATCCTGGCCAAGGCCGCCGCCGCCAGGGCCAACATCGAACTCGAGCAGATCAGCGAGGCCCAGGGCCGAGCCATCGTCGACGTCGCGCTGGAGCTGCTCAAGGGCGATTTCATGCAGCACTTCCCGGTGGATATCTTCCAGACCGGTTCCGGCACCAGTTCCAACATGAACGCCAACGAAGTGCTCGCGACGCTCGCCAGCCGTCGGCTCGGCGAGCCGGTGAACCCCAACGATCACGTCAATTGCGGCCAGAGCAGCAACGACATCATCCCGACCACCATCCATGTCAGCGCAACGCTGGCGTTGCATGAGCAACTGCTGCCGGCGTTGACGCGCCTGGTCCAGGTGATCGAGCGCAAGGCCGAAGAGGTTCATCACCATGTCAAAACCGGTCGCACCCACCTGATGGACGCGATGCCGGTGCGCATGAGCCAGGTGCTCAACGGTTGGGCGCAACAGCTGAAGGCCAATATCGGCCACCTGCAAGGGTTGCTGCCGAGCCTGCAATCCCTGGCGCAAGGCGGCACGGCGGTGGGGACCGGGATCAATGCGCATCCACAGTTTGCCGCGCGTTTCAGCGAGGAACTGACGCGCCTGACCCAGGTGCCGTTCCAGCCGGGGACCAACCTGTTCGCCCTGATCGGCTCCCAGGACACGGCGGTGGCGCTCTCCGGGCAGTTGAAAACCACGGCGGTCTCGCTGATGAAGATCGCCAATGACTTGCGCTGGATGAACTCCGGACCGCTGGCTGGCCTGGGGGAAATCGAACTCGAAGCGTTGCAGCCGGGCTCGTCGATCATGCCGGGCAAGGTCAACCCGGTCATCCCGGAAGCGACGGCCATGGTCGCCGCCCAGGTCATCGGCAACGACACGGTGATCGCCATCGCCGGTCAGTCGGGCAATTTCGAACTGAACGTCATGCTGCCGATCATCGCCCAGAACCTGCTGAGCAGCATCGAACTGCTGGCCAACGCCAGCCATCTGCTGGGTGAAAAGGCCATCGCCAGCTTCAAGGTCAACGAGTCCAGGCTCAAGGAAGCGCTGTCGCGCAACCCGATTCTGGTGACCGCGCTCAACCCGATCATTGGTTACCAGAAAGCCGCCGAGATCGCCAAGAAAGCCTACCAGCAGGGGCGACCGGTCATCGATGTCGCGCTGGAACACACCGATCTGTCACGCAGTCAGCTGGAAGAACTGCTCAACCCGGAAAAACTCACCGCCGGCGGCGTGTAATCGCCACCACCGCTTTGGAGGCTCACCATGGAACACTGGAAACGCACAATCGAACGGGCAAACCGCTGTTTCATGCTGGGCGAACTGGTGGATGCCCGCGAGGCCTACCTGCAGGCGCTCGCCTTGGCCCAGGTGTTGTTCGAGCGCTGGCGCGATGCCGATGAAGCGGTGGCGGCCTGCGTGATCTCCCACCACAACCTCGCGGACCTGCACTTGCGCTTGAATCAGCCGGAGGAGAGCGCCGAGTACCTGTGTGCCATCCACCAGCGCCTGCTCAAGACCCTCCAGGATCCTCGAGTGGCACCGGCGCTGCGGGAAGCCGCGTTGCGCCAGAGCAGCAAAACCTATGTCGAACTGCTGAACTTCATCAGCGAACACGGCGAATACCCGCGCACCCATCGTTTGCTGCACATCGATACGGCGTCGCCCCCTGCGCCTCACCATCACGGAGTTCATTGAAATGGCTTTTAGCTTGCCTGCCTTGCCGTACGCCTACGATGCCCTGGAACCGCACATCGATGCGCAGACCATGGAAATCCACTACACCAAGCACCACCAGACCTACATCAACAACCTCAACGCCGCCGTCGAGGGCACCGAGTTCGCCGAGTGGCCGGTGGAAAAACTGGTGGCGGCCGTCCAGCAGTTGCCGGAAAAGCTGCGGGCTGCGGTGATCAACCAGGGCGGTGGCCATGCCAACCATTCGCTGTTCTGGGCAGTCATGGTGCCCAACGGTGGCGGTCAGCCGGACGGCGCGCTGGCCCAGGCAATCGACGCGCAGTTGGGCGGTCTCGAACCTTTCAAGGAGGCGTTCACCAAGGCCGCCCTGACCCGCTTCGGCAGCGGCTGGGCCTGGTTGAGCGTGACCCCGCAAAAGACCCTGGTGGTTGAAAGCAGCGGCAACCAGGACAGTCCGTTGATGAACGGCAACACGCCGATCCTCGGCCTGGATGTCTGGGAGCACGCTTATTACCTGCAATATCAGAACCGCCGCCCGGAATACATCAACGCTTTCTACAATGTCATCAACTGGCCTGAAGTCGCTGCGCGCTATCAGGCTGCAATGGCCTGAGGCTTTTATCAAAAGGATCCAGGGCTGACTATGGGCACTGAAACACTGGCGATCGGAAGTGGGCGTATGTTTCGTTACGCGTTGGGATCGCTGTTGCTGCTGGCGGGCATGAGCTTGCTGGTCGCCCAGGGCCTGGCGTGGCTGGGCCTTGAGCCGAAATTGCTGCGTGCGTTGCAGGGCGGTGCGATCTGCGCCCTGGGGACGGCACTCGGGGCGGTTCCGGTGCTGGTGGTCCGGCGCATGCCCCAGGCGCTCAGCGATACACTGCTCGGCTTCGGTGCCGGAGTGATGCTCGCGGCGACGGCGTTTTCGCTGATCGTCCCCGGTATTGCGGCGGCAGAAAACCTCGGGCTGACGCCTTGGGCGGCCAGCGGTCTGATCTGTTTCGGCATCATGCTCGGCGCGTTCGGCTTGTTTCTGGTGGATCTCAAGCTGTCCGGGGCCTCTCCCGAGATGCTCGTCGGCACCCCGGAGCGACCGGTCATTCCGCCACGGATCTGGTTATTCGTGTTTGCCATCATTGCCCACAACATTCCCGAAGGTATGGCTGTGGGAGTGTCGGCGGGTGGCGGCATGCCCGACGCCGACAGCCTGGCCATGGGGATCGCGCTGCAGGATGTGCCGGAAGGTCTGGTGATCGCCCTGGTGTTGGCCGGAGCAGGAATGTCGCGGGGCAAGGCGTTCCTGATCGGTGCGGCGTCAGGGCTGGTCGAGCCGGTTTTTGCGCTGTTGTGCGCCTGGCTGGTCAGCCTGGCCGAATTGCTCTTGCCTTTGGGGCTGGCGCTGGCGGCCGGGGCCATGTTGCTGGTGGTCACCCATGAGGTCATCCCCGAGTCGCGCCGCCATGGTCACGACAAGCTGGCCAGTCTCGGGTTGCTGATCGGGTTTTGCCTGATGATGGTGATGGATACGGCGCTGGCGTGACACGGACGATGCAGCAGCCGGGTGCCCGGCTGCTACGGGACGGACTTCATTCGCCTTCGTCGAAGTAGTTGTTGATCAACGCCACCAGCGCGTCCAGCGCTTCCTGTTCCTGCTCGCCTTCCGTGCTCAGATGGATTTTGGTGCCTTTGCCGGCGGCGAGCATCATCATGGCCATGATGCTTTTGCCGTCGACCATCGAGGTCGGTGTGCGTCCGGCCCTGATCTGGCAAGGGAATTGACCGGCTACGCCGACGAATTTGGCGGAAGCACGGGCATGCAAGCCCAGCTTGTTGATGATTTCGATTTCCAGAGCAGGCATCGCGATGTGAATCCTTTAGCTGAGGTCGCGGTGGCGGACCTGGACGTTCTTCAGGGATTTTTGCAGGACCTGGCCCAGACGTTCGGTCAGGTAGACGGAGCGGTGATGCCCGCCCGTGCAGCCAATGGCAATGGTGACATAAGCGCGGTTGCTGGCGGCGAAGCGGGGCAGCCATTTGAGCAGGTACGTGGAAATGTCCTGGAACATCTCCTCGACGTCCGGCTGTGCCGCCAGGTATTCGGCCACCGGTTGATCAAGCCCGGACTGCTCGCGCAGTTCCGGCTTCCAGTAAGGGTTCGGCAGGCAACGTACGTCGAACACCAGGTCGGCATCCACCGGCATGCCGCGCTTGAATCCAAACGACTCCACCAGGAACGCCGTTCCGGGTTCCGGCTGGTTCAACAGGCGCAGCTTGATGGTATCGCGCAACTGATACAGGTTCAGATTGGTGGTGTTGACCTTGAGGTCGGCGAGGTCGGCAATCGGCCCCAGCAGGGCGGCCTCATCCTCGATCGCCTCGGCCAGGGAGCGGTTGGCGCTGCTCAGCGGGTGACGCCGACGAGTTTCCGAGAAGCGCTTGAGCAACGTCTCTTCATCGGCATCCAGATACAGGACATCGCACTGGATATGCCGGCTGCGGACTTCCTCGAGCAGTTCGGGGAAACGGCTGAGATGGCTTGGCAGGTTGCGTGCGTCAATGGAGACGGCGACCAGCGGTTGCGTCAGTTCAGTATGGATCAGCGCGCGTTCGGCCAGTTCCGGCAACAACCCCGCCGGGAGGTTGTCGATGCAGTAGTAACCGTTGTCCTCGAGCACGTCGAGCGCGGTACTTTTACCTGAGCCGGAACGGCCACTGACGATGATCAAGCGCATGATTAGTGCCCGTTCTGCTCGTCCAGGACAACCTGATACAAGGCTTCATTGCTCGAAGCGCTGCGCAGGCGATCACGGACTTCCTTGCGATCGAGCATGCTGGCGATCTGACGGAGCAATTCAAGGTGCGCATCGGTAGCGGCTTGCGGGACCAGCAGAACGAACAGCAGGTCGACCGGAGCGCCGTCGATGGCGTCAAAATCGATGGGTGCATCCAGGTGCATCAAGGCACTGACGGGAGAGATACAGCCTTTGAGCCGACAGTGGGGAATGGCGATGCCGTTGCCAAAACCGGTCGAACCGAGTTTTTCACGGGCTATCAGGGCCTCGAAAACATCTTGCATCTCCAGATCGGGGACTTCCCGGGCGATCAGGTTGGCAATTTGCTCGAGGGCTTTCTTTTTACTGCCTCCCGGCACGTTCACCAGGGAACGGCCGGGGGTCAGGATGCTTTCAAGTCGGATCATGGGTTGGGGGTGTTAACGACCGGTTGCGCCCTGGAGGAGGCTCTGGGTCTTTTCCTTATGCTTTTTGAGTTGTTTATCCAGCTTGTCGGTCAATGCGTCGATCGCTGCGTACATATCGGTATGTTCCGCGTTGGCGACGACTTCATTGCCGGGAATATGCAGCGTGGCTTCGATTTTCTGCTTCAGCTTCTCGACCGTCATCGTGACCTGCACGTTGGTGATCTTGTCGAAATGCCGCTCCAGTCGTTGGAGTTTTTCGCCGATGTAGGTGCGAAGAGGTTCGGTCACTTCCAGTTGGTGTCCACTGATATTGACTTGCATACAGCTTCTCCTTCGTTGCCAGTGCATAAAGCGGTAGATCCGATGATCTACCACTGGAACGCTGTGGCGTGGCCCTACATCAACCGCTTGCGTTCGCTCGAAGGCGCGATCCCGAGGGATTCGCGGTACTTGGCGACGGTGCGGCGAGCCACCTGAATGCCTTGTGCCTCCAGTAAACCAGCGATCTTGCTGTCACTCAACGGCTTTTTCTGATTTTCCGCGGCAACCAGTTTTTTGATGATTGCGCGAATCGCCGTGGACGAGCATTCGCCGCCTTCGGAGGTGCTGACATGGCTGGAGAAAAAGTATTTCAGCTCATATATGCCCCGGGGGGTATGCATGAATTTCTGCGTGGTCACCCGGGAAATCGTCGATTCGTGCATGCCCACCGCTTCGGCGATGTCATGCAGGACCAGCGGTTTCATGGCTTCGTCGCCGTATTCCAGAAAACCGCGCTGATGTTCGACGATCTGGGTGGCCACTTTCATCAGCGTTTCGTTGCGGCTTTGCAGGCTCTTGATGAACCAGCGAGCCTCCTGCAACTGATTGCGCATGAAGGTGTTGTCGGCGCTGGTGTCGGCGCGGCGCACGAAACCGGCGTATTGGGCGTTGACCCGCAGCCGTGGCACCGACTCCTGATTCAGTTCCACCAGCCAGCGCTCGTTGTCCTTGCGCACGATCACGTCGGGAACGACGTATTCGGCTTCACTGGACTCGATCTGCGAGCCCGGGCGCGGATTGAGGCTCTGGACCAGTTCGATCACCTGGCGCAGCTCGTCTTCCTTGAGTTTCATGCGGCGCATCAGCTGGCTGTAGTCGCGACTGCCGAGCAGGTCGATGTAGTCGCTGACCAGGCGCTTGGCTTCGGCCAGCCAAGGGGTCTTGGCGGGCAACTGACGCAATTGCAGCAGCAGGCATTCGCCGAGATTGCGGGCGGCGATGCCGGCCGGTTCGAATTGCTGGATGCGGTGCAGGACGGCTTCGATTTCGTCCAGTTCGATGTCCAGTTCCGGATCGAAGGCTTCGAGGATTTCTTCGAGGGTTTCGTCCAGGTAACCCTGGTTGTTGATGCAATCGATCAGGGTGACGGCAATCAGACGGTCGGTGTCGGACATCGGCGCCAGGTTCAGTTGCCACAGCAGGTGGCTTTGCAGGCTTTCACCGGCCGAGGTGCGGGTGGTGAAATCCCACTCGTCGTCATCGTTGCTCGGCAGGCTGCTGGCGCTGGTCTGGTAAACGTCTTCCCAAGCGGTGTCGACGGGCAGTTCATTGGGGATGCGCTCGTTCCAGTCGCCTTCCTCGAGGTTGTCGACCGTCGGTGTGCTTTCCTGGTAGGAGGGTTCCTGGATTTCGGTGTTGGGCTTGTGTTCGACGTTGTCGGCCATGGGGTCGGAGTTATCGAAGTCGTCGCCTTCCTCCTGGCGTTCGAGCATCGGATTGGACTCCAGGGCCTCCTGGATTTCCTGTTGCAGGTCCAGGGTCGACAATTGGAGCAGGCGGATGGCCTGTTGCAGCTGCGGTGTCATCGTCAGCTGCTGGCCCATTCTCAAGACTAGCGATGGTTTCATGGCAGGGGCTTAACACCTTATTCCGGCGCGCATGCGCCATCCACTACAGGGCGCCGGAGCGCCAAACATAAGCAAATTATATGCCCGAAATAACATCGTTTGCCTAGAGCGCTGTAACAATAAAAAAATCTTGATTTTTCATCGCTACGAGCGCTCGGCCGCCCAGCCCGTGGCCTCAGTGCTTACAGGCGGAACTCATGGCCCAGGTAAACTTCCTTGACCAGGTCGTTGGCCAGGATGGTGGCAGAGTCGCCCTCGGCGATCAGCTGACCATCGTTGACGATATAGGCGGTTTCGCAGATATCCAGGGTCTCGCGGACGTTGTGGTCAGTGATCAGCACGCCAATGCCCTTGGCCTTGAGGTGGTGAATGATCTGCTTGATGTCGCCCACGGAAATCGGGTCCACACCGGCGAAGGGTTCGTCGAGGAGGATGAATTTCGGGCTGGTGGCCAGTGCGCGGGCGATTTCCACACGACGGCGCTCACCACCGGACAGGCTCATGCCGAGGTTGTCGCGGATATGGCTGATGTGGAATTCCTGCAGCAGGCTTTCCAGTTCCTTGCGACGGCCGGCCTTGTCGAGTTCCTTGCGCGTCTCGAGGATCGCCATGATGTTGTCGGCAACGGAGAGCTTGCGGAAGATCGACGCTTCCTGCGGCAGGTAGCCGATACCGGCCTTCGCACGGCCGTGCATCGGCTGGTGGCTGACGTCCAGGTCGTCGATCAGGACGCGGCCCTGATCGGCCTGGACCAGACCGACGATCATGTAGAAGCAGGTGGTCTTGCCGGCGCCGTTGGGGCCGAGCAGGCCGACGATCTGACCGCTGTCGATGGACAGGCTGACGTCGCGCACGACCTGGCGGCTCTTGTAGCTCTTGGCCAGATGCTGAGCTTTCAGAGTTGCCATTACTGGGCCTTTTGCTCGTCGGTTTTCTTTTTCGGCTGGATCACCATGTCGATCCGCGGGCGCGACTCGGTCACGTTGGTGCCTGTGGCGCGGCCGGCGCTGGCGAGCTTCTTGTTGGTGTCATAGACGATTTTCTCGCCCTGGGTCACGTTGCCGTCCTTGTCGACGACCTTGGCCCGATCGATCAGTACCACGCGGTCTTGCGTGGCGTGGTACTGGATGGTGACGCCCCAGCCTTGCACCGGCTTGGTGTCGCCCGCCGTTTGCAGTTGCTCGAAGTAGGCGAGGTTGCCGACCGAAGTCACCACGTCGATGTCACCGTTCGGGGCGCGGGTCATGGTCACCTTGTTGCCGGTGACCTTCATCGAGCCCTGGGTGATGATGACGTCGCCGGTGTAGGTGGCAACGCCATTCTTGTCGTCCAGCTGGGCGTCGTCGGCCTGAATGCGGATAGGCTGCTGCTGATCGGTCGGCAGAGCCCAGGCGCTCACGCTTCCCAGTGCTGCGCCCAGACCGAGCAAAATAGGGAGAGTTTTAACGAGCCTCATACTGTCCTCTTACGTTCGATAGCAGGTGTATCCTGCTGTCCTTCAAATACGCTTTCATGCCTACGCCAGTCGATACGCCACCGGCGCCGTCGATTCTAACGGGTTGCTGGGTCTGCGCATATTGCTGCTGCGGGAACACCGTCATGCGGGTTGAGGTGATGAGGGTGTCGCGTTTCTTTTCGTCGGTGCGCTTGACGCGCACGTTGTCGATCAGTTCGACCTCGGTACCGCCAGGGTTCACCTCACCGCGGTCGCTGGTGACATGCCACGGAAAGTCGGTGCCGCGGTACATGTTCAGGTCCGGCTTGGTGACCAGCGTGATGTCGGTGGCTTTGACGTGCTCGGCTTTGTCGGACGTCATTTCGTACTGCACGCGTCCGTCTTCGAGGTATTGCAGGGTGTGAGTATTGGTCGCGTACCAGTCGATGGGGCTGTCCTGGGTCTTGGCCGCCGGCTTGTCGAGGAAGCGTTCCGGGCTGATGTTCCAGTAGCCGACCGCAGCGAAGATCGCTGCGATGCAACCGAACACCAGGACGTTGCGAAATTTCTTGCTCAGCATAGTTGGCTCACAGGTACGCGGCGTTGGCCGCATCGAGGCGGCCCTGGGCACGCAGGATCAGTTCGCAGAATTCGCGGGCGGCACCCTCGCCACCACGGGCCTGGGTAACGCCGTGAGCGTGTTCACGGACAAAACTGGCGGCGTTGGCCACCGCAATCCCCAGGCCTACCCGGCGAATCACCGGCAGGTCGGGCAGGTCGTCGCCGAGGTAGGCGACGTTTTCATGGCTCAGGCCGAGCTGGGCCAGCAATCCGTCCAGCACCACCAGCTTGTCTTCACGACCCTGATAAACATGGGGAATGCCCAGGTTCATCGCCCGACGTTCGACCGCCGGGGACTTGCGGCCGCTGATAATGGCTGTCTGCACGCCCGCGGCCATGAGCATCTTGATGCCCTGGCCGTCGAGTGTGTTGAAGGCCTTGAACTCGCTGCCGTCTTCAAGAAAGTACAGGTGTCCGTCGGTCAACACGCCGTCGACGTCGAAGACGGCCAGTTTGATCTGTTTGCCGCGTTGCAGCAGGTCAGCACTCATTACATTACTCCTGCACGCAACAAGTCGTGCATGTTCAGGGCACCGACCGGACGATCGTCGCCGTCGACCACGACCAGTGCACTGATTTTATGGTCTTCCATGATTTTCAGGGCCTCGGCGGCGAGCATTTCGGCGCGGCCGGTCTTGCCGTGGGCGGTCATGACCTGATCGATCGTGGCGCTGTGGATGTCGATGCTGCGGTCCAGGGTGCGGCGCAGGTCGCCGTCCGTGAAGATCCCGGCCAGCTTGCCGTCGGCTTCCAGGATGACGGTCATTCCCAGGCCCTTGCGCGTCATTTCCATCAATGCGTCCTTGAGCAGGGTGCCGCGCTGGACTTGCGGCAGCTCCTGTCCGGCGTGCATGACGTTTTCCACTTTCAGCAGCAGGCGTCGGCCCAATGCGCCGCCCGGGTGGGAAAACGCGAAGTCTTCGGCGGTGAAGCCACGGGCCTCGAGCAGTGCAACCGCCAGGGCGTCGCCCATGATCAGGGCGGCGGTGGTCGAGGACGTCGGCGCCAGGTTGAGCGGGCAGGCTTCGTGCTCGACGTGGACGTTGAGGTTGACCTCGGCCGCCTTGGCCAGCGGTGACTCGGGATTGCCGGTCATGCTGATCAGCTGGATGCCCAGGCGCTTGATCAGCGGCAGCAGGGTGACGATTTCATTGGTGGAGCCGGAGTTCGACAAGGCCAGGATGATGTCGTCACGGGTGATCATGCCCATGTCGCCGTGGCTGGCTTCGGCCGGGTGGACAAAAAACGCCGTGGTGCCGGTGCTGGCCAGGGTGGCGGCAATCTTGTTGCCGATGTGCCCGGACTTGCCCATGCCGACCACGACCACTCGGCCTTTGCTGGCCAGAATCATCTCGCAAGCGCGTACGAAATCTGCGTCGATACGGGGCAGCAAGCCTTGTACGGCTTCCAGTTCGAGGCGGATGGTGCGTTGTGCCGATTGGATCAGCTCGCTTGATTGGCTCATGTCAGAAATCGTTTGACCTGATGAAAAGGCGGCGATTATAGCGGTAATGATCGAAACCCTCACGCAAGTTCGTCACGCTTTGTCATTCCTTGTTACTGAATGCGGGTAATTGACGTCATTTTTTCATCATCTGGTGGGGCAGGGGCGGCTTGACGCTTGGGCGCTCAGCCTTTGCAGTGATATAGTTCGCCGCCAGTTCGGCCCGCCCGGGGAGGTATGTGCTTTCGTCAGAAAGACAGGCGTCCGAGTGAGAGGCTGCATCGCAAGGAGTTTAGATGAGTGCCGATAACGCCTACGCGGTCGAGCTGAAGGGAGTGACCTTCAAGCGCGGTGCGCGCAGCATTTTCAATAACGTCGATATCCGTATTCCGCGCGGCAAGGTCACCGGCATCATGGGACCTTCCGGGTGTGGCAAGACCACGCTGTTGCGTTTGATGGGCGCTCAATTGCGTCCGGCCAAGGGCGAAGTCTGGGTCAACGGTCAGAACCTGCCGAAGTTGTCGCGCAGCGATCTGTTCGATGCACGCAAGCACATGGGTGTGCTGTTCCAGAGTGGCGCGCTGTTCACCGATCTCGATGTGTTCGAGAACGTCGCCTTTCCGCTACGGGTTCATACCGAGCTTCCGGAAGAAATGATCCGGGACATCGTGCTGCTCAAATTGCAGGCCGTCGGGCTGCGTGGCGCCATCGACCTGATGCCCGAGGAGTTGTCCGGCGGCATGAAACGCCGCGTCGCGCTGGCCCGGGCGATTGCCCTGGACCCGCAGATCCTCATGTATGACGAACCCTTCGTTGGCCAGGACCCCATTGCCATGGGCGTGCTGGTGCGCCTGATCCGTCTGCTCAACGACGCCCTGGGCATCACCAGCATCGTGGTTTCCCACGACCTGGCCGAGACGGCGAGCATTGCCGACTACATCTATGTCGTCGGCGACGGCCAGGTCCTGGGGCAGGGCACGCCGCAGGAGCTGATGAACTCGCAGGAGCCACGGATTCGCCAATTCATGACCGGCGAACCCGATGGCCCGGTCGCATACCACTTTCCAGCGACGGATTACCGCGCAGATCTTCTGGGGAAGCGTTGATGCGCAAGACTTCACTGCTGGAACGCGTACGCCGCTTCGGCCACGCCGGCATCGATGTGCTGGCCGCGTTCGGTCGTTCGACCATCTTTCTGTTTCATGCCCTGTTGGGGCGCGGCGGCATCGGCGGCGGTTTCGGCCTGCTGATCCGGCAACTGCATTCGGTGGGCGTGATGTCCCTGGTGATCATCGTGGTCTCCGGGGTATTCATCGGCATGGTACTGGCACTGCAGGGGTTCAATATCCTGTCCAGCTACGGTTCGGAGCAGGCGGTCGGGCAAATGGTTGCCCTGACCTTGCTGCGCGAACTGGGCCCCGTGGTCACCGCCTTGCTGTTCGCCGGCCGCGCCGGTTCGGCCCTGACGGCGGAAATCGGCAACATGAAATCCACCGAACAGTTGTCCAGTCTGGAAATGATTGGTGTCGACCCGCTCAAGTACATCATTGCCCCGCGCCTGTGGGCCGGCTTTATTTCCCTGCCGGTGCTGGCGATGATTTTCAGCGTCGTGGGTATCTGGGGCGGTTCGTGGGTGGCTGTCGACTGGCTGGGTGTGTATGAGGGTTCCTACTGGTCCAACATGCAAAACAGCGTGACCTTCACCGACGATGTGCTCAACGGCATCATCAAAAGTGTCGTCTTCGCCTTTGTCGTGACCTGGATCGCCGTATTCCAAGGCTATGACTGTGAGCCCACTTCAGAGGGGATCAGTCGTGCCACTACCAAGACCGTGGTGTACGCCTCGTTGGCTGTACTCGGCCTGGACTTTATTTTGACCGCCTTGATGTTTGGAGATTTCTGATGCAAAACCGCACCCTGGAAATCGGTGTCGGCCTTTTTCTGCTGGCTGGCATCCTGGCTTTGCTGCTGCTGGCGTTGCGGGTCAGTGGCCTGTCCCCGAGCGCCACCACCGAAACATATAAACTTTATGCCTATTTCGACAATATCGCCGGTTTGACGGTCAGAGCTAAAGTGACCATGGCCGGTGTGACCATCGGCAAGGTCACGGCAATCGATCTGGACCGCGACAGTTTCACCGGTCGGGTGACGATGCAGCTGGAAAAACGGGTGGATAACCTGCCGACTGACTCCACTGCATCTATTCTGACGGCTGGCCTGCTGGGTGAGAAATACATCGGCATCAGCGTGGGTGGCGAAGAAACCCTGCTCAAGGAGGGTGGGACCATTCACGATACCCAGTCATCGCTGGTGCTCGAGGACCTGATCGGTAAATTCCTGCTCAATACCGTTAGCAAAGACGCCAAATGAGGAGCTTTTGAATGATTTCTACCTTACGACGCGGCCTGTTGGTATTACTCGCGGCCATGCCGCTGATGGCTCACGCCGTGGCGGCGCCTTCCGCGCACGACCTGGTCGAGGACACCACGAACCGGTTGCTCCAGGACCTGTCGGCCAACAAGGAGAAATACAAGCAGGACCCGAACGACTTTTATACGGCGTTGAACACCATCGTCGGCCCCGTGGTGGATGCCGAAGGCATTTCCAAGAGCATCATGACGGTCAAGTACTCGCGCAAGGCCACGCCTGCGCAGATGAAGACCTTCGAGGAAAACTTCAAGCGAGGCCTGTTCCAGTTCTATGGCAATGCCCTGCTCGAGTACAACAACCAGGGGATCGTCGTCGATCCGCCCAAGGATGAGTCCGGCGACCGTACCAGCGTCGGCATGACCGTCAAGGGCACCAACGGCGCGATCTATCCGGTGTCCTACACCCTGGAGAAGATCAACGGCGAGTGGAAGCTGCGTAACGTGATCATCAACGGCATCAACATTGGCAAGCTGTTCCGCGATCAGTTCGCCGATGCGATGCAGCGCAATGGCAACGACCTGGACAAGACCATCAATGGCTGGGCCGGTGAAGTCGCCAAGGCCAAGGAAGCCAGCGAGAAGTCGTCCCAATGAGTGTGTCGGCCATTCGCATGACCGAATCCGGCGAGCTGATGCTCAGCGGCATGCTGGACTACATGACCGGCCCGGGCCTGCGCAAGCAGGGCCAGGCGCTGATCAAGGCGAGCAAGGCCAGCGCGTTGGTGGTGGATTGCTCGGCGGTGTTGAAGTCCAGCAGCGTCGGCTTGTCGCTATTACTGTGTTTCATGCGTGATGCCCAGCAAGCCGGCAAGTCGCTGAGCATCCGTGCAATGCCCGAAGACATGCGTGAAATCGCTCAGGTCAGCGAGCTGACCGAGCTGTTGGCGCATCCCTAACAGCATCAGCAGGGAAGCCCCCCGTCAGAGTCCTGCTTCGCGGGGTTCGCAGGCGCGGGGCTTTTTTGTATGATGTCCGACCCGCGCGCACAGGGCGCCGATTGAGGTTGAGCATGCAGGCCGTAGAAGTTAAGAGCTTCCTTGAAGCAAAGCTGCCGAACACGAAAGTGGAAGTTGAAGGCGAAGGCTGCAATTTCCAGCTGAACGTGATCAGCGATGAACTGGCGGCATTGAGCCCGGTGAAGCGTCAGCAGCAGGTCTATGCCCATTTGAACCCATGGATCACCGATGGCAGCATCCATGCGGTCACTATGAAATTTTTCAGCAGCACGGCCTGGGCCGAGCGCACCTGAGCCCAAGGGCGTCGAGATTCTTATGGATAAACTGATTATTACCGGTGGCACTCGTCTTGATGGCGAGATCCGCATCTCCGGGGCAAAGAACTCTGCCCTGCCGATCCTGGCGGCCACTTTGCTGTGCGACGGCCCGGTCACGGTTGCCAACCTGCCACACCTGCACGACATCACCACCATGATCGAGCTGTTCGGCCGCATGGGCATCGAACCGGTGATCGACGAGAAGCTGGCAGTCGAAATCGACCCGCGCACCATCAAGACCCTGATCGCTCCGTACGAACTGGTTAAAACCATGCGTGCGTCGATCCTGGTACTGGGGCCGATGGTCGCCCGTTTCGGCGAAGCCGAAGTCGCGTTGCCTGGCGGTTGCGCCATCGGTTCGCGTCCGGTCGACCTGCACATCCGTGGCCTGGAAGCGATGGGCGCGGTGATTGACGTCGAAGGCGGCTACATCAAGGCCAAGGCCCCTGAAGGCGGCCTGCGCGGTGCGCACTTCTTCTTCGATACCGTCAGCGTGACCGGTACCGAGAACATCATGATGGCCGCTGCCCTGGCCAAGGGCCGCAGCGTGCTGGCCAACGCCGCACGCGAGCCGGAAGTGGTCGACCTGGCTAACTTCCTGAACGCCATGGGCGCCAAGGTTTCCGGTGCTGGCACCGACACCATCACCATCGATGGCGTCGAGCGCCTGCACACCACCACTTACAAGGTGATGCCTGACCGTATCGAAACCGGCACCTACCTGGTGGCCGCTGCCGTGACCGGCGGTCGCGTGAAGGTCAAGGACACCGATCCGACCATCCTCGAAGCCGTCCTGGAAAAACTTCGCGAAGCCGGCGCTGAGATCACCACCGGTGAAGACTGGATCGAGCTGAACATGCACGGCAAGCGGCCCAAGGCCGTGAACGTGCGGACCGCTCCGTACCCGGCGTTTCCGACCGACATGCAGGCGCAGTTCATTTCGCTCAACGCCATTGCCGAAGGCACCGGCGCTGTGATCGAGACGATCTTCGAAAACCGCTTCATGCATGTGTATGAACTGCACCGCATGGGCGCCAAGATCCAGGTCGAAGGCAACACTGCCATCGTCACCGGCACCGAAAAGCTCAAGGGCGCGCCAGTGATGGCCACCGACCTGCGTGCTTCGGCGAGCCTGGTGATCTCGGCGCTGATCGCCGAAGGCGACACCCTGATCGACCGTATCTACCACATCGACCGTGGTTACGAGTGCATCGAGGAAAAACTGCAGATGCTGGGCGCCAGGATCCGTCGCGTTCCGGGCTAGTTTCTGCGTCATGGGCACAAGGACGTGCCCGTCGAATTGTTCCAAGTCGAGGGTGGTTGCACCCTCGATCTGTGTCCGGCGCCATTTGCGATCGGGCATGAGTACCTTGATAAGGACTGACGTTTCCCATGTTGACCATCGCACTGTCCAAGGGCCGCATCCTTGACGACACCCTGCCGCTTCTCGCCGAAGCGGGCATCGTGCCGACCGAGAATCCGGACAAGAGCCGCAAGCTGATCATTCCCACGACCCAGGACGACGTACGCCTGCTGATCGTGCGCGCCACCGATGTGCCGACCTACGTCGAGCATGGTGCCGCTGATCTGGGCGTCGCCGGTAAAGATGTGTTGATGGAATACGGTGGCCAGGGCCTGTACGAACCGCTGGACCTGCAGATTGCCCGGTGCAAGCTGATGACGGCCGGCAAGGTCGGCGCGGTCGAGCCCAAGGGCCGCCTGCGTATCGCCACCAAGTTCGTCAACGTTGCCAAGCGTTACTACGCCGAACAGGGCCGTCAGGTCGACATCATCAAGCTGTACGGCTCGATGGAGCTGGCGCCGCTGATCGGTCTGGCCGACAAGATCATCGACGTGGTCGACACCGGCAACACGCTGCGTGCCAACGGCCTGGAGCCACAGGATTTCATTGCGGACATCAGCTCCCGGCTGATCGTCAACAAGGCTTCGATGAAAATGCAGCACGCCCGTATCCAGGCGTTGATCGACACCCTGCGCAAGGCAGTGGAGTCTCGACACCGCGGCTGATTCACCTGCGCGACGTTGAGTCGCGCCCGTCTATCCGCCTCATAGCCAGAATTCTCGGGTGCCCAAGCGGAAACGACTGCTAAGTTAGGGCGCCTGAGTTTTTGCCAATCCTATGAGGCTCTCGCTATGACCGCACTGACTGCAATTCGCCGACTCAACGCTGCTGACCCGGATTTCGCGCATCATCTGGATCATCTGCTGAGCTGGGAAAGTGTGTCTGACGACTCGGTCAATCAGCGTGTACTGGACATCATCAAGGCGGTGCGCGAGCGTGGCGATGCGGCGCTGGTGGAGTTCACCCGGCAGTTCGACGGCCTGGACGTCAAGTCCATGGCCGACCTGATCCTGCCGCGCGAACGCCTGGAACTGGCCCTGACCCGGATCACCGTGCCACAGCGCGAAGCGCTGGAAAAAGCCGCGGCCCGGGTGCGCAGCTATCACGAGAAGCAAAAGCAGGATTCCTGGACCTACACCGAAGCCGACGGCACCGTCCTCGGTCAGAAGGTCACGCCGCTGGACCGCGCCGGCCTGTACGTGCCGGGCGGCAAGGCGTCGTACCCGTCGTCGGTGTTGATGAACGCGATTCCGGCGAAGGTTGCCGGCGTGACCGAAGTGGTCATGGTGGTGCCGACCCCGCGCGGTGAAATCAATGAACTGGTGCTGGCTGCGGCCTGCATTGCCGGCGTCGACCGCGTGTTCACCATCGGTGGTGCGCAGGCGGTGGCCGCGTTGGCTTATGGTACGGAAAGCGTGCCGCAGGTGGACAAGGTGGTGGGGCCGGGCAACATCTATGTCGCGACCGCCAAGCGTCACGTGTTCGGCCAGGTCGGCATCGACATGATTGCCGGCCCGTCGGAAATCCTCGTGGTGTGCGACGGCAAGACCGATCCGGACTGGATCGCCATGGACCTGTTCTCCCAGGCCGAGCACGACGAAGACGCCCAGGCGATCCTGGTCAGCCCGGATGCCGAATTCCTCGACCAGGTCGCCGAAAGCATCGCCAGGCTGCTGCCGACCATGGATCGCGCCGCCATCATCGAAACCTCGATCAATGGCCGTGGCGCCCTGATCCAGGTGCGTGACATGGCGCAGGCGATCGAGGTCGCCAACCGCATCGCGCCGGAGCACCTGGAGTTGTCGGTGGCCGATCCGCAGGCCTGGTTGCCGCAGATCCGCCACGCGGGTGCGATCTTCATGGGGCGCCACACCTCCGAGGCACTGGGCGATTACTGCGCAGGCCCGAATCACGTATTGCCAACGTCCGGCACCGCGCGGTTCTCGTCGCCGCTGGGTGTGTACGACTTCCAGAAACGCTCGTCGATCATCTTCTGCTCCGAAGCCGGCGCCTCCGAACTGGGCAAGACTGCCTCGGTACTGGCCCGTGGCGAATCGTTGAGCGCCCACGCGCGCAGTGCCGAATACCGCATCGCCGATAAAGACTTTCAAGGGCAGGGAAACTGAACATGAGTAAATTCTGGAGCCCGTTCGTCAAGAACCTGGTGCCCTACGTACCGGGCGAGCAACCGAAACTGGCGAAACTGGTGAAGCTCAACACCAACGAAAATCCGTACGGCCCATCGCCCAAGGCGTTGGCCGCCATGCAGGCCGAGCTCAACGACAACCTGCGCCTGTACCCGGACCCGAACAGCGACCTGCTGAAGAACGCCGTCGCCCGCTATTACGGGGTGAAGAGCGATCAGGTGTTCCTCGGCAATGGTTCCGACGAAGTCCTGGCGCACGTTTTCCACGGCTTGTTGCAGCACGATAAACCGCTGCTGTTCCCGGACATCAGCTACAGCTTCTATCCGGTCTACGCCGGGTTGTACGGCATCACGTTCGAGGCGGTGCCGCTGGACGCGCAGTTCCAGATCGATCCGGCGGACTACGCGAAGCCGAACGGCGGGATCATTTTCCCCAACCCGAACGCCCCGACCGGTTGCCTGCTGGCCCTGGACGCGGTCGAGCAGATCCTCAAGGCCAGCCCGGATTCGGTGGTCGTGGTGGACGAGGCCTACATCGACTTCGGGGGTGAAACCGCGATCAGTCTGGTGGACCGCTATCCGAACCTGCTGGTCACCCAGACCCTGTCCAAATCCCGTTCGCTGGCCGGCCTGCGGGTTGGCCTGGCGGTGGGGCATCCGGACCTGATCGAGGCGCTGGAGCGGATCAAGAACAGCTTCAACTCCTACCCGCTGGACCGCCTGGCGAACGTCGGGGCGGCGGCGGCCTTCGAAGATCGTGAGTACTTCGACAAGACCTGCCGCCTGGTGATCGAAAGCCGCGAATGGGTCACCGCACAACTGCAGGCCAAGGGTTTTGAAGTGCTGCCGTCGGCCGCCAACTTCATCTTCGCCCGTCATCCGCAGCACGATGCGGCAGGCCTGGCGGCGAAGTTGCGCGAGCAAGGGGTCATCGTCCGGCACTTCAAGCAGGAGCGCATTGCGCAATTCCTGCGAATTTCGATCGGTACGCCGGAGCAGAATCAGGCCTTGATCGAGGGGCTTGGGCAACTCTGACGGGTGGGTTAACGCGGTTCCCGGTTTTTCGTGGGAACTGCGTCATGCCGTGAGAATCGCCATGCGTCTTGCGCCCGGCTCTACTTTAACGCTTGTCTGCTTTGAAGTTGATGATGGCGCTGTCATCGTCTCCAAATGTCATGACGATGTTGGCCTCGACTGTTCGATAAGCGTTCTTGAAGGCCCCGGTGATGGCACCCGTCCTTGGTTCATGACGGGTGTTGTCATAAACCAGAACCCAGCTGTAACGGTGCGGTGTTTTACCTTTCTCGTAAAACTCCTGAAAGTTCATCGGCGGATTGTCGGTAAAACTTGCAATGAATACATCGTTCTCCGTTCCGCCCCTCGAGCTGCCCTCTGCCTGTAAAAAGGTGGCGTAAACCAGGCTCTGGTTGAAATAGACGATCTTCGACTTGAGCGTCTGCCCCTTCCAATTGATGGTGGCCTCTCCTATCTCGAATTCCCTGACGGATTTAACGTCAAACTCCTGTTGAGTTCCCATGAGCCTTCCTCACGCAGTTTGAAAGTTATCTGCCGGGAAAGCATAGGGTTGTGAATAGTTATCAGTCACTGTCAGAAATGACAGGGGGTTTAGACCTTATTGAAATAAAGACAGGTGTGGGAGCGAGCCTGCTGGCGATAGCTATTTTCAACTCATTATCCGTGCCGGAATTGAGCTCCTGGCTCGAGCAGGCTCGCTCCCACTTTAGAGGGCGATCTATTCGTGATGCGCTTCGCCCAGGAAGGTCAGCGAGCTGAACAACCCGCGGCTGCTGATATCTGCACTGTCCTTCACCGGCACTTGCACCTGCGCTGCAATCACATTCAGCCCCTCATTGCGCACCAGAACCTGCGCCCGCCCGTCCTTGTCGGTTTCGGTGCTCAGGGTATTCGGTGCATTGCGATAGTCGCCGATCAACTTCACGCCTGCCGCCGGCTTTCCATCCAGCAGGACCCGGACCGGCAGTGAGTTGCCCGGTCCGACGGTCAGTGGATCGACCTCCGGCAGAATCAGCAATTTGATCGAGTCGAGTTTGGGCAGCTTCGCCCCCGGCTGATAAATCGCCAGGCTGTACTTGAAGGTCTGGGTCGACTCGATGGCTCCCGGCACTTTGCTGCGCCCCTCGTTGATCCACTTTTTGTCTGCGGTCTGCGACCACATGCCGTTGTTCAAGGCCACGGCGATGATGGCAGGTGGTTGCAGCGCTTGCAGGCGGGCGTGATCGGCCAGGCGTTGCACGGTCACCGGAATCATTCTGCCGTTGACGTCATACGCCCAGGCACCGCTGATTTTCTGCGCCTTGAATGCGTTGTCTTCGGCGCCGTGGCCGTAGATCACTTCGAGGTGGCCGCGACGTTGTTCGGTCCACAGGCCATGGGCCGAAACCTGGGTGGCGAACAGCAGGCCGAGCAAGGCCAGGGATTTGACAGGGAGCATGGAGACGTCCTTTTACAGGGTGAGGGTCAGGCTGACGGTGAAGTTGCGTGGCTCGCCGGGGTTGACCCAGTAGTTGCTGTACGAGCGCTCGAAATACTTTTCGTCGAAAACGTTGTTCAGGTTCAGGCCCAGGGTGACGTGGTCGCTGGCCTGGTAATGGGCCAACAGGTCGACGGTGTGATAGGCGGGCAGTTCGAAGTCGCTGCCGGCCTCGCCCGAGCGATCTGCGACATACGTGAACGCCGCGCCGACGTCGGAGCCGCGCAAGCGGCCGTCCTGAAATTCATAAACCCCCAGCAGGCTGCCGCTGCGCTTGGCCACCCCGAGGATGCGACTGCCGGTGGGAATCACGGCGTCGCCCTGGGTCACTTCGGCATCGATGTAGGCGAAGGCGCCGATGATGCGCACGGCGTCGCTCACTTGCCCGCTGACTTGCAGATCGAAACCCTGGCTGCGGGCCTTGCCCATGGCGCGGCTGGTATCGGTGCCGGGATCGAGGGCGAGGACGTTTTCCTTGTCGATATGAAAGAAGGCGAGGGTGCTGCTCAAACGGTCGTCGAACAGCTGGTTCTTGATCCCGACCTCGTAGCCGACGCCTTCTTCCGGGTCGAAGGACCGGCCCTTGGCGTCCAGGCCATTGTTCGGTTTGAACGAGGTGGAGGCATTGGCGAACACGCCGGTTTGCGGAGTCAGTTGATAGAGCAGACCGGCGCGTTGGGTCAGGGCATCGTGGGTCTGGCGGCTGGCAGCGCCCCGGGTGTGGTCGTCGATGCGTTGCTCGAAATGTTCGAAACGCGCGCCGATCATTCCGCGCAGTTTGTCGGTGAAGACGATCTGGTCCTGCACGTTCAGCGCATGGCTTTCGACGTGTTCGAAGAAATCAGTCCCCGAACGCGCGCCATTGGGTTTTGCCTGGCCGTATACCGGTTGGTAGATGTCGATGGCGTAGGGGCCGCCGGCGAGGGTGGTGACACGCTCGTCCTTGCGATAGTTCTCGTACTCGCTGCCGACCAGCAGTTCGTGCTGCCAGCTGCCGATGTCGAACAGGCCGCGCAGTTCGAGTTGGGTGATGCTGTCGTGCCATTGGTTGTCACGCTCGCGATAACGCCGGTTGACCGTGTGGCCATCGGCGTTGAGTGCACGTTGTTCGGAGGCGAAGCCCCAGAGTTTGCCTTCCTTGTAATGGCTGGCCAGGCGCAGTTTCCAGCGGTCGTTCAGATGATGTTCGAGCGCGGCCTGGAGCTTGTTGTTGTGGTTGTCGATATCGCCGTCGTCAGGCTCGCCGAGAAAGGTCGAGCGCGAGACGCCGCTCCAGCGGTTGTCGGGCGCGACGACGCCGCGGTCGAAGGTCGAGCGGTGGCGGACGAATTCGCTTTCCACCAACAGGGTCGTGTCGGGGTTCAGTTGCCAGCTGAAGGAGGGGGCGACGAACACCCGATTGCGGGTGACGTGATCGCGAAAGCTGTGGCCGTCCTCGACGGCGAAGTTGACCCGCGCCAGCACATCGCCCTGCTGGTCCAACGGCGTGTTGACGTCCAGTGCGGTGCGGTAGCGATCCCAGCTGCCAGCGCTGGTTTGCAGGGTGGTGAAGGCTTCGCGCTGTGGCTTCTTGGTGACGATGTTCACCGTGCCGCCCGGATCGCCCCGGCCATAGAGGCTGGCCGCCGGGCCCTTGAGCACTTCGATGCGTTCGATGCCGGCCACGTCCGGCGTGCTCGGGTAGCCGCGATTGGCACTGAAGCCGTCCTGGTAGAACTCCGAAGTGGTGAAGCCGCGCACGCTGTATTCGTAGAGCGTCAGCCCGCCAAAATCGTTCTGTTTCGATACGCCTCCCGCGAAGTCCAGTGCGCGCTCGACGCGGGTGCTGCCCAGATCCTTGAGTACGCTGGCCGGCACCACGCTGATGGCCTGGGGGATATCGGCAATGGCGGTGTCGGTTTTGGTGGCGCTGGCCGACCGCGTGGCGCGATACCCCTTGACGGGCCCGGTGGGGGATTCGTAGTCGGAGGTGACGCTGATGGCCTCCAGTTCCAGGCTCAGCGGTTCTGCGCCAAGCAGCGGATCAGTCAGCAATCCAAGGGTCAGGCCGAGCAGCGAGGCCTTTTTTCGAGACGACATGTTATGTTGTTCCAATTGTTAGAATTGAAACAATATAACATGTCTAATGAGAATGTCTTCCAATGGCCCGAAAGGTTCGGGTCCGGCTTAGTTCTCTTCTTTTTCCTTCACCGGCGCCGGCGGCGGACGCAGGCCGATTTCCGCCGTGAGCTTGAGTTCCTTGCCGTTGCGCATCACCTGGATGGTGACCTTGTCGGTCGGTTTGATCCGCGCCACCTGGTTCATCGAGCGACGGCCATCACCGGCCGGTTCGCCATCGATGGTCAGGATCACGTCACCCAGTTGCAGGCCCGCTTTCTGCGCCGGGCCGTCACGGAAAATCCCCGCGACCACGATGCCTGGACGCCCAGAGAGGCCAAACGATTCCGCCAGTTCCTGGGTCAGCGGCTGCACTTCAATCCCGAGCCAGCCGCGAATCACCTGGCCGTGCTCGATGATCGACTTCATCACTTCCATCGCCAGTTTCACCGGGATCGCGAAACCGATGCCTTGCGAACCGCCGGACTTGGAGAAGATGGCCGTGTTGATGCCGGTCAGGTTGCCATTGGCATCCACCAGTGCGCCGCCGGAGTTGCCCGGGTTGATCGCAGCGTCGGTCTGGATGAAGTCTTCATAGTTGTTCAGGCCCAACTGGTTGCGGCCGGTGGCGCTGATGATGCCCATGGTCACGGTCTGGCCCACGCCGAACGGGTTGCCGATGGCCAGCGCCACGTCGCCGATGCGGATGTTGTCGGAACGGCCGACAGTGATCGAGGGAAGGTTCTTCAAATCGATCTTCAGCACCGCCAGGTCGGTTTCCGGGTCACTGCCGATCACGCGGGCCAGGGTTTCCCGGCCATCCTTGAGCGCGACGACAATCTGGTCGGCGCCGCTGGTCACGTGGTTGTTGGTCAGCAGGTAACCTTCCGGGCTCATGATCACACCGGAGCCGAGGCTCGATTCCATGCGCTTCTGCTTGGGCGAGTTGTCGCCAAAGAAGCGCCGGAACTGCGGGTCTTCGAACAGCGGGTGGTTCGGCCGGCTGACCACCTTGGTGGTGTACAGGTTCACCACCGATGGCGCAGCGATGGTCACGGCGTCCGCATAGGACACCGGGCCCTGCTGCGTAGTGGTGGTTTGCGGGGCTTGCTGCAGGTTGACGTCGAGGCTCGGGAGCCCGACCCACTCCGGGTAACGCTGGATAATCAACAGAGCGATAAGCACGCCGGCCAACAGCGGCCAGCCGGAAAAACGCAGCGCCTTGAGCATGAAGCACGTCCTGAGAGGTTGCAGGCGGTATGAGACCGCTCATAATGTCGCGCATTATACGAGGCCGCGCGCGCCTCTGAACGGGATATTTAGGAGTCTTTTATGGCCGTCGCCCTGAGCACACTCGTCGAAGAAGCCGACCGTTACTTGAACAGTGCCAGGATCGCCGATTATTGCCCCAACGGATTGCAAGTCGAAGGTCGTCCGCAGGTCATGCGCATTGTCAGTGGCGTCACCGCCAGCCAGGCATTGCTGGACGCTGCCGTCGACGCGCAGGCCGACCTGGTGCTGGTGCATCACGGCTATTTCTGGAAGGGCGAAAACCCGTGCATCACTGGCATGAAGCAACGCCGGTTGAAAACCCTGCTCAAGCACGACATCAGCCTGCTGTCCTATCACCTGCCGCTGGACCTGCACCCCGAGGTCGGCAACAACGTGCAACTGGCGCGTCAGTTGGACATCACCGTCGAAGGCCCGCTCGACCCGGACAACCTGAAAGTGGTGGGCCTGGTCGGCTCGCTGAATGAGCCGGCGACCCCACGGGATTTCGCCCGCCGGGTGCAGGAGGTCATGGGCCGCGAACCATTGCTGATCGAAGGCAGCGAAATGATCCGCAGGGTCGGCTGGTGCACGGGCGGCGGCCAGGGTTACATCGACCAGGCGGTCCTGGCCGGCGTCGACCTGTACCTCAGCGGCGAGGCTTCCGAGCAGACCTTTCACAGCGCCCGGGAAAACGGCATCAGCTTCATCGCCGCCGGTCACCACGCCACCGAACGCTACGGCGTTCAGGCGTTGGGCGATTATCTGGCGCGACGCTTTGCCGTTGAACACATCTTCATCGATTGCCCGAATCCGATCTGAGCCAGCCTTGTTTCCCCTGTGGGAGCGAGACCTGCTTGCCGGCGATGGCGTGCGCACACTCACACCGGATTTGCGAGCAGGCCCGCTCCCACAGGGCGCTGTGCGCCCAAACAGGCAGGCATATTCATATACCCTTTCGATCTATCCGGCGTCCTGATTAGAAGAGGTCGCTGTGCTAGGATTCCTCGCTCGAACACGGCCCGCTGGCCGTTCATAAAAGTTTTCGTGAGTAGCCATGGTCGACAAACTGACGCATCTGAAACAGCTGGAGGCGGAAAGCATCCACATCATCCGCGAGGTGGCCGCCGAGTTCGACAACCCGGTGATGCTGTACTCCATCGGTAAAGACTCCGCCGTGATGCTGCACCTGGCACGCAAGGCATTTTTCCCCGGCAAGCTGCCGTTTCCGGTGATGCACGTCGACACTCGCTGGAAATTCCAGGAGATGTACGCCTTCCGCGACAAGATGGTTGCAGACCTGGGCCTGGACCTCATCACCCACGTCAACCCGGACGGTGTGGCGCAAGGCATCAACCCGTTCACCCACGGCAGTGCCAAGCACACCGACATCATGAAGACCGAAGGCCTGAAGCAGGCCCTGGACAAGCATGGTTTCGACGCCGCCTTCGGTGGTGCCCGCCGCGACGAAGAGAAATCCCGCGCCAAGGAGCGCGTGTACTCGTTCCGCGACAGCAAGCACCGTTGGGACCCGAAGAACCAGCGTCCCGAGCTGTGGAACGTCTACAACGGCAAGGTCAACAAGGGGGAGTCGATCCGTGTCTTCCCGCTGTCGAACTGGACCGAACTGGACATCTGGCAGTACATCTACCTCGAAGGCATCCCGATCGTGCCGCTGTATTTCGCCGCCGAGCGTGAAGTGATCGAGAAGAACGGCACCCTGATCATGATCGACGACGAGCGCATCCTCGAGCACCTGAGCGATGAAGACAAGGCACGCATCGTCAAAAAGAAAGTGCGTTTCCGTACCCTTGGTTGCTACCCGTTGACGGGCGCGGTGGAGTCCGAGGCCGAAAGCCTCACGGACATCATTCAGGAAATGCTCCTGACGCGAACTTCCGAGCGCCAGGGCCGTGTCATCGACCACGATGGCGCAGGCTCGATGGAAGACAAGAAACGTCAAGGTTATTTCTAAGGGGCTGTCATGTCGCATCAATCTGATTTGATCAGCGAGGACATCCTCGCCTACCTGGGCCAGCACGAACGTAAAGAGCTGCTGCGCTTCCTGACCTGCGGTAACGTCGACGACGGCAAGAGCACCCTGATCGGGCGCCTGCTGCACGACTCCAAAATGATCTATGAAGATCATCTGGAAGCGATCACCCGCGACTCTAAAAAAGTCGGCACCACCGGCGAAGACATCGACCTGGCCCTGCTGGTCGACGGCTTGCAGGCCGAGCGCGAGCAAGGCATCACCATCGATGTCGCCTACCGCTACTTCTCCACCGCCAAGCGCAAATTCATCATTGCCGACACTCCCGGCCATGAGCAGTACACCCGCAACATGGCCACCGGTGCCTCCACCTGTGACCTGGCGATCATCCTGGTCGACGCCCGCTACGGCGTGCAGACCCAGACCCGTCGCCACAGCTTCATCGCCTCTTTGCTGGGCATCAAGCACATCGTCGTCGCCATCAACAAGATGGACCTCAAGGACTTCGACCAGGGCGTGTTCGAGTCGATCAAGGCCGACTACCTGAAGTTCGCCGAAGGCTTGAAGATGAAACCGACGAGCATGCACTTCGTGCCGATGTCGGCGCTCAAGGGCGACAACGTGGTGAACAAGTCCGAGCGCTCGCCGTGGTACACCGGCCAGTCGCTGATGGAAATCCTCGAGACCGTGGAAGTGGCGGGCGACCGCAACTTCACCGACCTGCGTTTCCCGGTGCAGTACGTCAACCGTCCGAACCTGAACTTCCGCGGTTTCGCCGGCACCCTGGCCAGCGGCATCGTCAAGAAGGGTGACGAGGTCGTGGTCCTGCCATCGGGCAAGAGCAGCCGCGTGAAATCCATCGTCACCTTCGAAGGTGAGCTGGAACACGCCGGTCCGGGCCAGGCGGTAACGCTGACCATGGAAGACGAAATCGACATCTCCCGTGGCGACCTGCTGGTTCACGCCGACAACGTGCCGCCGGTGACCGACAGCTTCGAAGCGATGCTGGTGTGGATGGCTGAAGAGCCGATGCTGCCGGGCAAGAAATACGACATCAAGCGCGCCACCAGTTACGTGCCGGGTTCCATCGCCAGCATCGTCAACAAGGTGGATGTGAACACCCTGGAAGAAGGTCCGGCCAGCGCGTTGCAGTTGAACGAGATCGGCAAGGTCAAGATCGCGCTCGACGCGCCGATTGCTCTCGACGGTTACGACAGCAACCGCACCACCGGCGCGTTCATCATCATCGACCGCTTGACCAACGGCACCGTGGGCGCGGGCATGATCGTCGCGCAACCGCTGGCGCATGGCACCAGCACCCACCACGGCAAACTGGCCCACGTGGCGACCGAAGAACGTGCCCAGCGCTTCGGCCAGCAGCCGGCCACCGTGTTGTTCAGCGGCCTGTCGGGCGCTGGCAAGAGCACTTTGGCCTATGCGGTCGAACGCAAGCTGTTCGACCTGGGGCGTGCAGTGTTCGTGCTCGATGGCCAGAACCTGCGTCACGACTTGAACAAGGGGCTGCCGCAGGACCGCGCCGGGCGTACCGAGAACTGGCGTCGTGCCGCGCACGTGGCGCGTCAGTTCAACGAAGCCGGCCTGTTGACCCTCGCGGCGTTCGTGGCACCGAGTGCCGAAGGGCGTGAGCAGGCCAAGGACCTGATCGGCAAGGAGCGTCTGCTGACGGTCTATGTCCAGGCCTCGCCGGCGGTGTGCGCCGAGCGTGATCCGCAAGGTCTGTACGCGGCGGCCGGGGACAATATCCCGGGCGAATCCTTCCCGTACGACGTGCCGCTGGATGCCGATCTGGTGATCGACACCCAGTCCGTGTCGCTGGAAGAGGGCGTCAAGCAAGTGCTCGAGCTGCTGCGTCAGCGGGGCGCGATCTAAGCTTCAGCGGCTAAAGAAAAACCCGCCGATGAGTGATCATCCGGCGGGTTTTTTATTGAAGCCTGCTCGGTCAACTGTGGGAGCCAGCCTGCTGGCGATTGCGGTGAATCAGCCTATAGATCTACTGAAGGTGAATCCGCTATCGCTAGCAGGCTAGCTCCCACAGGGTTCATTGCCTGGCTGGATACTCGCGATGCATCTGCTCCAGCAACGCATCCTTGTCCTGCCACAACTGGTTGATCCAGCCCTGGAACTGCAAGCGGTATTCACCGTCCTGGTCGTAGTTCTTGCCAATGAACTGCGGCGGTATCTTCAGCTCTTCAAAGTGCACCACCACATCCTTCACGTTCCCGCACAGCAAATCCCAGAACCCGGGACGTCCGCCGGGATAATGGATGGTCACGTTGACGATGGACTCCAGCTGTTCGCCCATGGCGTCGAGCACGAACGCAATGCCACCGGCCTTGGGTTTGAGCAGGTACTTGAACGGTGACTTCTGCTGGGCGTGCTTGCCTTCGGTGAAGCGCGTGCCTTCGACGAAGTTGAAAATGCCCACCGGGTTGTTGCGAAACTTCGCGCAGGTCTTGCGCGTGGTTTCCAGGTCCTTGCCTTTCTTCTCCGGGTGTTTTTCCAGGTACGCCTTCGAGTAACGCTTCATGAACGGAAAGCCCAGCGCCCACCACGCCAGGCCAATCACCGGCACCCAGATCAGTTCCTGCTTGAGAAAGAATTTCAGCGGCTGGATGCGCCGGTTGAGCACGTATTGCAGCACCAGGATATCGACCCAGCTCTGGTGGTTGCTGGTGATCAGATACGAGTGCCGATAGTCCAGACCCTGCAGGCCGCTGAGGTGCCAGCGCGTGCGACGGACCAGGTTCATCCAGCCCTTGTTGTTGCTGATCCAGGCTTCATGGGTATGGCTCATCAGCCAGCCCGCCAGGCGCTGGGTCAGCGCGAATGGCAAGACCTTGACGAGCGCCACGCAGAACAGGAACGAGCAGAGCAGAATCGTGTTCAACGCCAGAAGCAGCGAAGCAATCACACCGCGTGCCGGTGCAGGCAGAAAATCCAGCATTTAAACATCCAGAGGTCGGTTGGCGGCTTGAATCGCGGTGAGGGCGATGGTGTACACGATGTCGTCGACTTGCGCGCCACGCGGCAGGTCGTTCACCGGCTTGCGCAGGCCTTGCAGCATCGGCCCGAGGCTGACGCAGTCGGCGCTGCGCTGCACGGCTTTGTGCGTGGTGTTGCCGGTGTTGAGGTCGGGGAACACGAACACCGTGGCGCGACCGGCCACCTGGCTGTTCGGCGCCAGTTGCCGGGCCACGGTCTCGTTGGCCGCCGCGTCGTATTGCAACGGGCCGTCGATCAGCAGCGAGCGTTGCTGTTCGTGGGCGAGCAACGTGGCCTCGCGGACTTTCTCGACTTCTTCGCCGCTGGCCGATTCGCCGCTGGAGTAACTGATCATCGCCACACGCGGCGTGATGCCGAATGCCGCGGCCGAGTCCGCGCTTTGCAGGGCGATCTCCGCCAGTTCGGTGGCGCTCGGGTGGGGGTTCATCACGCAGTCGCCGTACACCAGCACTTCTTCGGGAAACAGCATGAAGAACACCGACGACACCAGGGTGCAGCCGGGCGCCGTCTTGATTAGCTGCAGGGCCGGGCGGATGGTGTTGGCGGTGGAGTGGATGACACCGGAGACCAGGCCATCGACTTCGTCCAGCGCCAGCATCATGGTGCCGATGACCACCGGGTCTTCCAGTTGCTGCTCGGCCATCGGCGCATTCAGGCTCTTGCTCTTGCGTAGGGCAACCATGGGCTCGACGTAGCGTTCGCGGATCAGGTCCGGATCGAGGATCTCCAGACCCGGCGGCAGCTCGATGCCCTGGGCGCGCGCCACGGCTTCCACATCTGCCGGTTTGGCCAGCAACACGCAGCGGGCGATGCCACGGGCCTGGCAGATCGCCGCGGCCTGCACGGTCAGCGGCTCGCTGCCCTCGGGCAGGACGATGCGTTTGTTGGCGCCCTGCGCGCGCTGGATCAACTGGTAGCGGAACACCGCCGGCGACAGGCGCATTTCCCGGGGCGTGCCACAACGCTGGTGCAGCCAGTCGGCGTCCAGATGGCCGGCGACGAAGTCGGTGATGATTTCCGCACGCTCGCGGTCATCGATCGGGATTTCCTTGTTCAAACCGTTCAACTGGTTGGCGGTGTCGTAGGAGCCGGTGCTCACCGACAACACCGGCAAACCGGCCTGCAGGGCGCCGCGGCACAGGTCCATGATGCGCGGGTCGGGCAGGGTGTCGCTGGTCAGCAAAAGGCCCGCCAGCGGCACGCCGTTGAGGGCCGCGAGGCTGACGGCGAGGATGATGTCGTCGCGATCGCCGGGCGTCACCACCAGTACGCCGGGCTTGAGCAGTTCCACGGTGTTGCGCATGGTGCGCGCGCAGATGATGATCTTGGTCATGCGCCGGGTTTCGTAATCGCCGGCATTGAGGATCTGCGCGCCCATCAGGTCCGCCACGTCGCGGGTACGCGGGGCGTTCAGTTCCGGCTGATAGGGAATGCAACCGAGCAGGCGGAAATCGCCGCTGCGCAGCAAGGGCGAATGCTCCCTCAGCCGCGAGGCGAAGGCCTCCATGCTTTCATCGGTCTTGACCTTGTTGAGAATCACCCCCAGGACCTTCGGGTCCTTCGGGCCGCCGAACAATTGCGCCTGCAGTTCCACGCGGCCGGAGAGTTCGGTCAGCACTTCGTTTTCCGGTGCCGAGACCAGAATCACGTCGGCGTCGAGGCTCTTGGCCAGGTGCAGGTTGACCCGGGCGGCGTAACTGGCGCTGCGGGTCGGGACCATGCCTTCGACGATCAGCACGTCCTTGCCGATGGCGGCCTGCTGGTACAACGTGATGATTTCTTCGAGCAGTTCATCGAGCTGGCCGTCGCCCAGCATGCGCTCGACATGGGCCAGGCCCAGCGGCTGCGGCGGTTTCAGGCCGTGGGTGCGCGCCACCAGCTCCGTGGAGCGCTCGGGCCCGGTGTCCCCCGGATGGGGCTGGGCGATGGGTTTGAAAAAACCGACCTTGAGGCCGGCTCGCTCGAGCGTTCGGACCAGCCCGAGGCTGATGGAGGTCAGACCCACGCCAAAATCGGTGGGGGCAATAAAAAAAGTTTGCATGCGGATTCTCTAAGGGTGCATGGCAAAGGTGACCGTCTATATCTGACGATCTACCGGGATTCAGTCGCCAAGATTATCGCTAACCGAGCCTTGAGCGCACCAACCGCATTCAAAGCGCTGGCCGATTCTTCCAGCACGTTGCGCGGGGTCAAGGACCCAGGCACGCGATTGCCACGGCGGCTGGTGGCGCAGGTGCTGCGTATGGCCACAGGACAGCTCGGCCACCCAGTGCCCGTCTTCATCCTGATGAAACCCCGTGACTGTCGAGCCAGGCGTTGCGGTCCGTTTGTCCGGGTTGTGTTCGCTTTCGGACGATGGCTTCGCTAGACTTGGCCTTTCTATTTTCTTCTGCAAAAGGTCTCGCCCCATGCTGATCGCCGCCAATAAGGCTGTCTCCATCGACTATACCCTGACCAACGACGCTGGTGAGGTCATCGACAGCTCCGCCGGCGGCGCGCCGCTGGTCTACCTGCAAGGCGCAGGCAACATCATCCCGGGCCTGGAAAAAGCCCTGGAAGGCAAAGGCGTCGGCGAAGAGCTGACCGTAGCCGTTGAACCTGAAGATGCCTACGGCGAATACGCTGCCGAACTGGTCAGCACCCTGAGCCGCAGCATGTTCGAAGGCGTCGACGAACTGGAAGTGGGCATGCAGTTCCACGCTTCCGCTCCGGACGGCCAGATGCAGATCGTGACCATCCGCGACCTGGACGGCGACGACGTCACCGTTGACGGCAACCACCCGCTGGCCGGTCAGCGCCTGAACTTCCAGGTCAAGATCGTTGCCATCCGTGACGCCAGCCAGGAAGAAATCGCTCATGGTCACGTCCATGGCGAAGGTGGCCATCACCACTGATTTTCTGCGCTAAGCTCAGAGAACTGGAGAGGCGCCCGAGGGCGCCTTTTTAGTCCGCGGCTGTCCTTGGCGGCATTGCCAAGAGGCTGTATCGAGAAAAACACGGGAATCTGGAGTACGTCATGAGTGCTTTTCACGACCTGAAATTGACAGCCCTGAATGGTCAGGAGCTTCCGCTGGCGCCCTTCAAGGGCAACGTCGTGCTGGTGGTCAACGTGGCCTCCAAATGTGGCTTGACCCCGCAATACGCGGCGCTGGAAAACCTTTATCAGCAATACAAGGACAAAGGCTTCAGCGTGCTGGGCTTGCCGTGCAATCAGTTTGCCGGGCAGGAGCCAGGCACTGAGCAGGAAATCCAGGAGTTCTGCAGCCTCAACTATGGCGTGACCTTTCCGTTGTCCAGCAAGCTGGAAGTCAACGGTCATGAGCGTCACCAGTTGTACCGCCTGCTGGCGGGCGAAGGCGCCGAATTCCCTGGCGACATTACCTGGAACTTCGAAAAATTCCTGCTGGGCAAGGATGGCCGCGTACTGGCGCGCTTCTCGCCGCGCACGGCACCGGACGATCCCTCCGTCATTCAGGCCATCGAAAAGGCCCTGAGCTGAAAGCCCCCTCGCCGTAGGAGTTCGCTCCTACGGTACGTCTTACCTTTTAGATCTTAATCACTGTAATCAATAGTGCTGTTCATCGCGGCTGACCCTCCATATTATCCTCGTCATAAAGTTACTCTCCGTGGAGCGCACTCATGCCCGTTCAAGCTTTGTTCAAACCGTTCCACCTTGGCACCCTCGAACTGCCGACCCGCGTGGTCATGGCGCCCATGACCCGTTCGTTCTCGCCGGGTGGCGTGCCCAACGCCAAAGTCATCGAGTATTACCGCCGTCGCGCCGCTGCCGGCGTCGGCCTGATCATCACCGAAGGCACCACCGTCGGGCACAAGGCGTCCAACGGTTACCCGAACGTGCCGCACTTCTATGGTGAAGAGGCACTGGCCGGCTGGAAAAAAGTCGTCGACGCCGTGCACACCGAAGGCGGCAAGATTGTCCCGCAACTCTGGCATGTCGGCAGTGTCCGTCGCATCGGCACCGAGCCGGATGCGAGCGTGCCGGGTTACGGCCCGTCGGAAAAACTCAAGGACGGCCAGGTCGTGGTTCACGGCATGAGTCAGCAGGACATTCAGGACGTCATCGCCGCGTTCGCCCAGGCTGCCAGCGATGCGAAGCGCATCGGCATGGACGGCGTGGAAATCCACGGCGCTCACGGTTATCTGGTGGACCAGTTCTTCTGGGAAGGCAGCAACCAGCGCACCGACGAATACGGCGGCAGCCTGGCCAACCGTTCGCGCTTTGCCATCGAGCTGATCCAGGCGGTACGTGCGGCGGTCGGTGAAGGTTTTCCGATCATCTTGCGCTTCTCCCAGTGGAAGCAGCAGGATTACACCGCTCGCCTGGTACAGACCCCGCAAGCGCTGGGGGAATTTCTCAAGCCGTTGTCCGACGCCGGCGTGGACATTTTCCACTGCTCGACGCGGCGTTTCTGGGAGCCGGAATTCGACGGTTCCGAACTGAACCTGGCCGGCTGGACGCGCAAACTGACCGGCAAGCCGACCATCACCGTAGGCAGCGTCGGCCTGGATGGCGAGTTCCTGCAATTCATGGTCAACACCGACAAGGTCGCGCAACCGGCCAGCCTGGAAAAACTGCTGGAGCGCCTGAACAACGACGAGTTCGACCTGGTGGCGGTCGGGCGGGCGCTGCTGGTGGACCCGGACTGGGCGCAGAAGGTGCGTGACGGTCGGGAGGAAGACATCCTGCCGTTCAGCCGTGAGGCGTTGATGACCTTGGTTTAAGCGGCGCCTGGTCTAAAGCTATCGCGAGCGGGCTCGCTCCCACAGGAAATCTTCTGTGCACCAGAGATCCGGTGTGGGAGCGAGCCTGCTCGCGATGACGGCCTCAAATCCAACAAAAAATCTCAAGGCAGGGAAGCAGCTCCACGCACCACCGCCTCCCCCACACACGCCCCCCGCAACTGCCCCTCGAACTGCTCGATAATGGCTGCCCAGCCCTGACGGCTCGCATGCTGGCGCGCATTGAGCCGCACGCAACGCAGGGTCTCGCGCTCCTCCAGCAGCCACGCGGCGGCATCGCAGAACGCTGCTTCATCCCCTGGCATGGCCAGCACGCCGTTGTAGCCGTGGCGAATATGCTGCGCCGCTGCCGCCTGATCGTAGGCCACCACGCCCAGCCCCGACGCCAGTGCTTCAAGCACCACATTGCCAAAGGTTTCGGTCAGACTCGGAAACACGAACACATCACCTGACGCGTAATGAGCAGCGAGGGCTTCGCCACGTTGCGCACCGCAGAAAATTGCCTCCGGCAGGTTCTTCTCCAGCGCGGCCCGTTGCGGGCCGTCGCCGACGATGAGCAATTTTATTTTTCGCTGTGGATAAGTCGTTGTCAGCGTGTCGAGGCAACGCTTGAGCAAGCCGAGGTTTTTCTCCGGCGCCAGGCGTCCGACGTGGATGACGGCAATGTCTTTCTCGCCCAGCCCCCATTGTTCGCGCAGTGATTGCAGGCGCTTGCTCGGGTGGAACAACTGGCTGTCGACCCCTCGGGACAGCAGCGCCAGGCGCTCGAAATGCCGGCGCTCCAGTTCCATCCGCTGGCTGACGCTCGGCACCAGGGTCAGGTTCGAGCGATTGTGGAACCAGCGCAGGTAGTGGGTCAGCAGCCGTGTGAGCAGGCCGAACCCATACTGGTCGGAGTACTGCTGGAAATTGGTGTGGAAACCGCTCACCACGGAAATCCCCAGGCGCCGCGCCGCACGCAACGCGGACAGGCCCAGCGGACCTTCCGTGGCGATGTAGAGCACGTCCGGGCGCTGGCGCGTCCAGCGTCGCAACAGTTTGTGCATCGACGACTGGCCCCATTGCAGACCTGGATACCCCGGCAGCGGCCAGCCGCGGCACAGCAGCAATTCATCGTCGCTGCCCGCCTGCTGATCGCATCCCTGTCGTGGCCGCACCAGCTCCACCTGATGCCCGCGCGCGCGCAGACCGTCGCACAAGCGGCCAAGGGTATTGGCCACGCCGTTGATTTCGGGAGGGAAGGTTTCGGTGATCAGGGTGATATGCAGAGCTGTCGTCATGGCCTCAGTGTCGACTGAGGCCATGTCGCCGGTGTGGCGGTTTGATGATGGATTTGTGACCGGCTCAGCGCTGGCTCACCAGGCTCTCCGCGCCACGCTCACGCACCCAGAACAGCGTAGCGCCAGCCACGGCGGCCGGCATCATCAGGATGTTGACCAGCGGAATCAGCAGCGCCAGGTAAACCATGCCGCCGAAGCTCATGCTCTGCCAGCGCTTCTGCCGCAGCCAGGCGAGCATCTCGTTCCAGCCCAGCTTATGGTTGTCCGCCGGGTAGTCGATGTACTGGATCGCCATCATCCAGACGCCGAACAGCAGCCACAACGGCGCGGCGATGATGTTGACCACGGGGATGAACGAGAGGATGAACAGCCCGATGGCGCGTGGCAGGAAGTAGCCGAGCTTGCGCATTTCCCGGGCCAGGGTGCGCGGGACCATGGCGATCAGTTCGCCCCAGCTGAACGCCGGGAAATCATCGGTGCCGCGCACCACCACTTCGACTTTCTCGGCGAGGAAGCCGTTGAAGGGGGCCGCGATGATGTTGGCGAGCATGGTGAAGGTGAAAAACACCATCAGTACTACCAGCACCACGAAGATCGGCCAGAGGAGGTAACTGAGAAAACCCAGCCAATCGGGCAGGGTTGGCATCAGTGTATCGACCCACAGGCTGAACTGATGGCCGGCCAGATAGATCAATCCGACGAACAGCACCAGGTTGATCACCAGGGGAAGCAATACGAAAAGCCGCAGGCTGGGGCTCAGAACCAGCTTGAGGCCTTCGCGCAGGTATTGTGGGCCGGACAGAACAGGTGCGGGCATATCGTGCTCCGAGAGAGGGGAAACGCGCCGACCTTACCGGCTTTGCCGGGCGGGCGAAAGCACGGGCAATGGATCGACATCAGCGGTAACAAAGGCGCCTGTAAACACGCGGCAACAGGATAGAGACCACCTATGAGCTGGATTGTTAAACCGTATTTCCTTAATCTTCGCCCCCTCGATACATTGCACCCATTCTTTTACAGGACTGTCGAGTTCAAGCCTTCCCCAAGTGCTTTCAATGGTCCTTTTTTATTCACGCCGGCAACCCGGCGTTCCGCGCCAGTCGTTTTGGGCCGGTCAACAGGAGCAGGTCATGTCTGAAGTCCGTCATTCGCGAGTGATTATTCTCGGTTCCGGCCCTGCCGGTTACAGCGCTGCGGTCTATGCCGCCCGTGCCAACCTCAAGCCGCTGCTGATCACCGGCATGCAGGCCGGCGGTCAATTGACCACCACCACCGAAGTCGACAACTGGCCGGGCGACGTCCACGGCCTGACCGGCCCGGTGTTGATGGAACGCATGAAAGAGCACGCCGAGCGCTTTGAGACCGAGATCGTTTTCGATCACATCAACGCCGTGGACTTCGCCGCCAAGCCGTACACCCTGACCGGCGACAGCGCGACCTACACCTGTGACGCCCTGATCATCGCCACCGGCGCCAGCGCCCGCTACTTGGGCCTGCCCTCGGAAGAAGCGTTCATGGGCAAGGGCGTTTCGGCCTGCGCGACCTGCGACGGTTTCTTCTACCGCAACAAGCCGGTGGCCGTGGTCGGTGGCGGCAACACCGCTGTCGAAGAAGCACTGTACCTGGCCAACATCGCCAGCACCGTGACCCTGATCCACCGTCGCGATACCTTCCGCGCCGAGAAGATCCTGATCGACAAGCTCAACGCCCGTGTGGCCGAAGGCAAGATCATCCTGAAGCTGAACTCGACCCTGGACGAAGTCCTGGGCGACAACATGGGCGTGACCGGCGCCCGTCTGAAAAACAACGACGGCAGCTTCGACGAAGTGAAAGTCGACGGCGTGTTCATCGCCATCGGCCATACCCCGAACACCTCGCTGTTCGAGGGCCAGCTGACGCTCAAGGACGGTTACCTGGTGGTTCAGGGCGGCCGCGACGGCAACGCGACTGCGACCAGCGTCGAAGGGATCTTCGCCGCCGGCGACGTGGCTGACCACGTTTACCGCCAGGCGATCACCTCGGCGGGTGCAGGCTGCATGGCGGCGCTGGACACCGAGCGCTACCTCGACGGTCTGCAGAACGCTTCGTTCTGAGACTGTTGAAATGAAAAAACCGGCTTCGGCCGGTTTTTTTGTGCCCACGTTTAATGCCTGATCACGTACCCTGTGGGAGCGGGCTTGCTCGCGAAGGCGGTGTGGCAGTCAACATTGATATCGCCTGACACGACGCTTTCGCGAGCAAGCCCGCTCCCACAAGGGATGGTGTTATCAGGCCAGTTTCTGCAGACATGCTTCAAAAATGTCCAGGCCTTCCTCCAGGACTTCGGCCTCAATGGTCAACGGCGCCAGCAACCGGATGATGTGGCGGGACTTGCCGCTGGGCATCAACAGCAAGCCGGCGTCACGTGCCAGGGCCAGCAGTTGGGTCAACTGGGCCGGGGCTGGCGTGCCGTCGGCGTTGGCCAGTTCGATGCCGCGCATGGCGCCGACGCCTGTCAGGCGTCCCAGGTACGGCGACAGGTTGTCGGCGCGCCAGGCTTCGTAGCGGCTGACGATCGCTTGCTCCTGCTGCGAGCCCCAGTTGTGCAGGTTGGCATCGGTCATTTCGTCCAGCGTCGCCAAGGCGGCGGCGCAGGCAATCGGGTTGCCCGAGTAAGTGCCGCCGAGCCCACCCTTGGGCAAGATGTCCAGCAGCGCCTTGCGTCCAACCACCGCGCCCAGCGGAATGCCACCGCCGATACTTTTGCCGAGCAGGATCAGGTCCGGCTCGATGCCCAGCCGTGTAAACGCAAAGCGCTGACCGGTGCGTCCGAACCCGGACTGGATTTCATCGGCAATCAACAGGATGTTCTTTTCATCGCACAAACGGCGCAGGGCCTTGGCGAACTCGATGTCCAGTGCCAGGAAACCGGCTTCGCCCTGCACCGGTTCGACGATGAAACAGGCGATGTCTTCGATATCGATTTCGACGCTGAACAGCCTGTCCAGCGCCTTCAAGGCGTCCGCACAGGTCACCCCGTTGTCTTTGCTGGGGAAGGGCAGGTGATACACCGGGCCGGGCAGCACGCCAACCTTTTGCTTGTAGGGCGCGACCTTGCCGTTGAGATTGAGCGTGCCGAGGGTGCGGCCGTGGAAGGCGCCGTCGAAGGCGATGACGGCGGTGCGACCGGTCGCGCCACGGACGATCTTCAAGGCGTTCTCGGCCGCTTCCGCGCCGCTGTTGGTGAGCATGCCGCTGACGGGGTAGTCCAGCGGAACGAACCCGGCCAGGCGCTCCATGAAGTCCAGATAGGGCGTGTGCGCAGCGGCATTGAACGCGTAATGGGTCAGCCGCGTGGCTTGCTCGCGGATGGCCTCGACGATGCGCGGGTGACAATGACCGAGGTTCAACACGCCGATGCCGCCCACGAAGTCGATGTAGCGTTTGCCGGCGGTGTCCCAGACCTCGGCATTTCTGCCGTGGCTGAGGGTGACGGGGTGGACGACGTTGATCGACTGGCTGATGGATTCGCTGCTCATGGATGACCGACTCGGAAGAAGGAGAACGTCCATTTATCTAAGCCGCGAGCGGTGGTGCCCGGCAAACGAAATAAAGTTGCCGGGTCAATCTTAAAAGTCGGGATGTGCGCCGTGGGAGCGAGCCTGCTCGCGCCCAGCGTGCAGATTCAGCGGCGGGTCAGTGGCGGCTGGTTGAACTTCACCCCGGCCAGGCCGTGGGCGATCAGTGCGCGGATGTTGCCGTGATCGCTGCCCTCAGGCGTGGCGACGACGCTGCGGTAATGCTCGCCGAAGGCCAGCAGCGCTTCTTCGTCGCTCAGGCCTTCGAGCAGGGCCAAGCCCAGGGTCTTGCACGAACCTTCGTTCTGCCCGGCGGCATTTTCCACGCCGCCGTTGTTGAAAGCCTGCGGCTGGTAGTCGTAACCCGCGGCAATGAACGCCAGGGTGTCGGCAAAGACGTGTTCGCCGCTCTTGAGGCGGGTGCGCAGGGTGTTCAAGTCAGTCATGGGGCTTTCCTTTGGCGAACGCCGCCTGTTGTTCGGCGCTGGCTTCTTTCTGGTATTGGGCTTTCCACTCGGCGTACGGCATGCCGTACACGACTTCGCGGGCGTCATCGAGGCTGACCTCGATCTGGCGTTCGTCGGCGGCGGCCTTGTACCACTTGGAGAGGCAGTTGCGGCAGAAACCCGAGAGGTTCATCAGGTCGATGTTCTGCACGTCCTTGCGGCTGTCCAGGTGCGCGACCAGCCGACGGAAGGCGGCGGCTTCAAGTTCGAGGCGTTGTTGCTCGGTCATGGGGCGTCTCTGCGAGACAGCTGTCAGCGGCGAGCTTCAAGCTGCAGGATGGGTGGTGGTGGATCGAAGTTTACAGCGTGCGGCGTGAAGCTTGTAGCTAGCGGCTCGCTGCCAAGGTGATTGACACCGACTCGGCGAAACGCAGGGCGTGGGGTTTGTCGACCTCCACTTCGGCGTACAGCACCGACGCGTTGGCCATGACCAGGTCAAGAATTTCCTGGGTCAGGCGTTCGAGCAGGGCAAAGCGATTGCCCTCGACGTGGGCGATGATTGCCTTGGTGATGGTCCGGTAATTCAGCGCGTGATCGATGTCATTGTCACGCACCGCTTCCTGGGCTGCGTAAAGGATGGTCAGGTTGATCAACACATCCTGCTTGTTGAGGATCTCGTCCTCGTTGATACCGATGTAGGTGCGCAGGCACAGATCCTTTACCCGGATGCGTGCCATGCCTGGTTGAAGTTGTGGCATTACTACTTGCTCCGTCCAATCAATTGCAGGAACTCCTGGCGGGTGTTGCTCGACTCGCGGAAAGCGCCGAGCATCACCGAGGTGTTCATGGTCGAATTCTGTTTCTCGACGCCGCGCATCATCATGCACATGTGCCGGGCCTCGATGACCACCGCGACACCGGCCGCCCCCGTGACCTGTTGCACGGCGTCGGCGATTTGCCGGGTGAGGTTTTCCTGGATCTGCAGGCGTCGGGCGAACATGTCCACCAGCCGTGCAATCTTCGACAGGCCCAGCACCTTGCCCGTTGGAATATAAGCCACATGCGCCTTGCCGATGAAGGGCAGCATGTGATGTTCGCAGAGCGAGTACAACTCGATGTTGTCGACGATCACCATTTCATCGTTGTCGGAGGCGAACAGCGCGCCATTGACGATCTCTTCGACACTCTGCTCATAACCGTGGCAAAGGTACTGCATGGCCTTGGCCGCGCGCATCGGGGTGTCGAGCAGGCCTTCACGGTCGGGGTTCTCACCCAGGCCGATGAGAATCTCGCGATAGCTTTGGGACAGCGCATTCTGGTGCAGGGAAAACGTCATGGATGATCCTCGCTGCGTCGCCTACTTGAGGTGCCGTCCGCCGTTGACGGTCAGGGTCGTGCCGGTGACATAAGGGTTGTCGAGCAAATAACGCAGGCTCTGGTAAATCACTTCGCTGCCGGGTTCGATGCCCAGCGCCGACTTGGCCAGTGCCTTGGCGCGATACGTCGCGTCGTCGTGCGGATTGAACAGTAGCAGGGCCGGGGCAATCCCGTTGACCTTGATGGCGGGCGCGTACTTCGCCGCAAAGGACAGGGTCAGGCTGTCGAGCCCGGCCTTGCTGGCGCAGTAGCCGATGTGCTGGCTGCTGCCCTTGCGGGTCACGTCATCGCTGATGTGCACGATATCGGCCGGGTTCGAGCGCCGCAGCAGGTCGACGCAGTGCAGGTTGATCAGGTAGGGCGCCAACATGTGCACGCTGAACAGGCGGGTGAAGGCCTCGGCGTCGGTGTCCGGGGTCTCGGCCAGCCATTCGGAGGCGTTGTGGATAATTGCCCGCAGGCTGTCGGTGTGGTTTTTCAGTTCGCCGATGAAAGCGAAAATGCCGGCTTCGCTGGACAGGTCGGCGAACAGCGCCGTTGCACCCAGATCACGCAGCGTCTGGACGCCGGGGCGTTCCGTGCGGTAGCTGAAAATCACCGCATGCCCGTCTTCGAGCAACCGCTGTGCACAGTGCAGGCCGACCCGTTGGGCGGCACCGGTAATGAGGATCGGGGCGGATGAAGAGGTCATGAACGGCTCGCGTTGCGGTCAGTGCAAAACTATACCAGCGCAACGCGAGGTTCACCTATGGGCTGCCATTGCGTCAGCCTTGCCGGCGCACACTCGCTCCGGCAGGAAGGAGACTTCAGCGGATGGCTTCGGTCGACACTCGCCGCAGCGGGGTGCTGTTCAGCCAGCCCGCCAGCAGCCGGGTCGACAACGGAATGAAGAAGTAGACCATCAGCGGCGTCAGGCACAGCGTGCTGATCAGCACCCGTGGCAGCAGGCTCATTTCGCCCAGCAGCGGACCGAGGACAAGGTTGAACAGCAGCGATACCGGAAAGAATGCCAGCCAGATGGCCACTGCCTGTTTCCAGCGAGGCGGGCGCTGGCCGGCCGCACCGAACCAGCCTTCGATGCCGCTCACGCGATGTTCGGTCTTGTGCGCGAACAGGTCGCTGCCGCGGGTCAGCCAGGCCGTGCGCGAGGCCGAGTGCTCCCAGGCGTGCATGGTCTGTTCATTGGCAAAGCGGAAGATAATCTGGAATTCGTCGCCGCCGGGTGGCGGGGCAAGCACGCCAGAGCCGAGATAACCCTGGAAGTCGGTGGCCAGTTGTTCGCCTTCGCGAAGCCAGGCCATCAGGTCCTGATAGCGTCCATCGGCGACGCGGCGCGCAACCATCAGTGTGACGGGTGAGGTAGTCATCATGTAACTCCGTAAGTCGAACGCGTCACTCCGGATAGGAGTTTCGCCAGGCGCAGCGCCGGGGTGGTGGGCTGCGTCTTGGTACAAGCAAGGAATACGCCGGATTCTACAGGTTATCGGATGACAATCCTCATTGACCTATGTCTTGAATGAAGAGGGGGTAGGCGAGGTAAGATAGGATCCAATTTACCCAAAAGCGTTGTCTGCCCAATGCCTGTCTTGATTGACGATGTCACTGGTTCCCCGACGGCTGTTTCCCTGGACCAGGAAGAACTGTTTCCGATTCGCGAGGTGTCTCGGCTGACGGGCGTCAACCCCGTCACGCTGCGTGCCTGGGAGCGTCGTTATGGTCTGATCCAGCCGACGCGCACCGAAAGCGGGCATCGATTGTATGCGCTGGCCGATATCGAGCGGGTCCACAGCATCCTTGGCTGGCTCGACCGCGGCGTTGCCGTCAGCAAGGTTGGCCGGATCCTGGCCAAATCTGCGCCGCTTCAGGCGCTGTCGCACATCATCCCCAATGAACTCGTACAGGCCGACTACGCGCAATGGCAGCAACAGGTCCATGCCGCCGTCAGCGCCTTTGACGACGTTCAGCTGGATCAGGTCTACGGGCAGATCTTTTCCAGCTACTCCCAGTCGGTGGTGTTCCAGGACATTCTGATCCCGCTGTGGAAGCGGCTGCTGCAGCACCAGGACCAGTTTGGCCAGACCAGCGAGTGGCTGTTCTACGACGGCTACCTGCGTACGCGGGTATTGCAACGCCTGCTGCTGATGCGCAATTCACCCCGTCGGGTGATCATCAGCGCCCTGGCGGGCCAGTGCCGTGAGCTCGAATTGCTGATCGCGGCATTGTTCCTGAGTGGCAATGACATGGGGGTGCGGTTGCTGACCATTGGCCAGCCGCTCGATGAGCTGACGCTGGTCTGCGAAAAGATCAAGCCGCAGGCGCTGGTGCTGTTTTCCAATCACGCACCGGCTCCCGACCTGCCGCGCCGGCTCAATCGATTGGCCATGAGCCTGGACTGTCAGTTGATGCTGGCGGGGGATGCGTCCGACCTGGCGCAGGAGAGTTTGGCCGGAACGTCCATCGGATGCCTGGGCAACGAGGGAACGGAAATGCGTCAGCGCTTGAAGCAGTTCCTGGCGGGCACCCTGGATACCTGAATCAGAGGTGCAGGGCGGGATGCGTCAGCCGGTGCTGCTGGAGGATGAACTGGCGCAGGCGCTCGGTTTCGTCCGTGTCGCTCTGGCTCAACTGATAGGCGTAGAAGCCGTTTTCGGCTTCTTTTTCGAAGGTGCCACGCATCGCGATGCGTTCGTAGCCTGAAGGGCTGAACCACAGGGCGAAATGCTTGGGCGGTTTGGTCTTGTTGCGCACTTCCAGCAGGACACCCTTGAACGACACCTCGTGCACCCACAGCGTCCCGGGCTGGCCACTGGCGTTTTCCAGGGCAACCGGTTCCTCGAGTACCAGACGCCATGGCCGTACCGACGGCCCGTCCTCATAGATGCTGGGAACGCCCAGGCGCAGATGCAGGGCATGAAATTCATCTTCCACCAGGTGCAGCGGGAAGGTCATCTGCTGGTTTTCGAAACTGGCCTGGATGGTCACCTGCTCGTGCGCCGCCAGGCGCGTGAGCAGGTCACGGATTTGCGAACCACCGTTGACGAGCAGACTCGACGTTGCATCCCGCACGTTGAGTTGCGGGTTGTGTTGCATGGTCTGGATAAAATCCAGCTCATCCTGGGTCAGGAGTGCGTCACGTTGCATGATCTGCTCGAAAGAAAAAGTTACAAAGGCATCGGTGATTGTAGTTAATGACACTCAATTCTTTATTTTGTTTTAACCGTTCGTCGCTTTTAGTGCGGCCAGCTCGTTTTGCAGCTCGGCGACCTGCGCTTCCAGCTGCGCAACCCGCTGTTGTACCTTGACCTGAAGGGTGATGTCTTTCTGTACGCCGACAAAATACGTTTGGCCGTCTGCGGTGTTTTGCACTGTCGAAAGCGACAGTTCATTCCAGAAGGGGGTGCCGTCCTTGCGGTAATTGCGCAGGGTCTGCCGGCACGCGCCGCCGCGCTGCAAGGTGTCGCGAATCACCGCCAGCCCCTCCTGATCACGGTCGCCGGACTGCAGGAAGCGGCAATCCTGATAGAGGATTTCTTCGCTGCTATAGCCGGTCATGCGTTCGAACGCCGGGTTGACGTAAATCAGGATGTTGTCGTGTTCGCCTTCCTTCTCTGCGATCACAATGCCGTCGTTGGACGCGTTGACCACCATTTGCAGTAGATGGGCGTTGATCATTTGATGTTTTTCTCATTGTTGGACCTGCTGAAGTCTAAAAGAACATTCAGGACGGTGCTGTTAATATCCCGGTCTTTTACACAGCTCCAGGATCAGATTGATGAAAGTCGCCATCCTTTCCGGCTCGGTGTACGGCACGGCTGAAGAAGTCGCCCGCCACGCCGCGAACCTTTTGAAGACCGCAGGTTTCGAGGTGTTCCACAATCCTCGCGCGAGCTTCGCCGATGTCCAGGCCTTCGGCCCCGAAGCGTTCCTGGCAGTGACCTCGACCACCGGCATGGGCGAGTTGCCAGACAACCTGCAACCCTTGTACTTCGCCCTCCGCGATCAGTTACCGGCGGCCTGGCGCGGTTTGCCGGGTGCGGTGATCGGCCTGGGCGATGCGAGTTACGGCGACACGTTCTGTGGCGGCGGCGAGCTGATGCGTGAGTTGCTGGGTGAAATGGGGGTTCGCGAAGTGCTGCCGATGCTGCGCCTGGACGCCAGCGAAAGCGTGACCCCGGAAACCGACGCCGAGCCCTGGCTGGCGCAACTGGTCAGCGCTCTGCACGGCTGACGGGCCGCTCGCGCAACAGCGCGAGCCAGGCTTGTGCGGCCTTTGACAGGTAGGCGCCCTCGCGCCAGATGAACGCGATGTCCCAGCGCAGGTAGGCGGGGGCCTTCAAGGTCAGGCGGACCACGCCCGGTCGCACCAGCCCCCGCGCCACCACTCGTGGCAACAGCACCACGCCTTGACCGGCAGCCACCAGCGCGGCGAGGAAGTCCGCCTGGCCGCTGCGTCCGCCTTCCTTCGGGGTGAAACCCACTTGCTGGCAGGCTTGCAGCAATCGGTCGTTGAGCACGAAGCTGCGCTGATACAACAGAAACGGCGTATCCGCCAATTCCTCCAGCCTGATCGCGGTCTTTGTCGCCAGTGGGTGATCGGTCGGCAACAACGCGTCCATCGGTTCATCGCAAAACGGCTGGAAGGCGAACTGCGGGTCCTTGGGCAGCAAGCTGCCGCCCAGTTCCAGCTCACCGCTCAGGACACCCTGCTCGATGTTCAGGCTGCCGCCTTCGAGCAAGTGAATGCTGATGTTGGGGTAGCGACGCCGGTATTCGGCGAACAACTCGGCGAACAGCGCATCGCTGCCCAGCAGTGGCAACCCCAGGCGCAGTTCGCCCCGGGCCAGTTGGCTCAAGTCATCGAGCTCGCTGAGCAGTTCGTTGCGCAGGCGCAGCATGCCTTCGGCGCGCTGCAGCACCACGCTGCCGGCGGCGGTCAGGCGCAATTGCGAGCCGAGGCGTTCGAGCAGCGGCGTACCGAGGCTCTGTTCCAGTTGGGCGACCTGCTTGCTCACGGCCGACTGACTGATGTGCAGGGTCTTGGCCGCCTGGGTGAAGCCCCCTTGGTGCATGACTTCGACGAAGCTGCGCAGCTGTTTGAATTCCATTGCCTGATTCCATTGTGGAATGGCTTTGAGTCTAACAATTCGCTTCGGGGATGGCAGCCCGCTCCGTAAAATGAGCCGGCGAGGACTGAAGACATGAATGCATCCACCCTGAAAAACCTGGCCCGGCTGGCCACCGAACTGGCGGTCCTGCTGGCGATCTATGGGCTCGGCTGCCGGCTGGCTGTCTGGTCGGGCTGGCCGATTCCCGGTGGTGTCATCGGCATGGCGCTGTTGCTGCTGGCGTTCGCGCTGGGGCTGGTCAAGCCGGCCACGTTGCAGAAGGGCGCCGGTCTGTTGATGGCCGAGATGCTGCTGTTCTTCATCCCGGCGCTGATGAGCCTGCTCGATTACGGGGGGCTGTTGCGTGACGAAGGCTGGCGCATCCTGCTGGTGATCGGCGTCAGCACCCTGGTCGTGATGCTGGTGACGGCGTTCACCGTCGAATGGGTGGTGCGCTTGAGGAGGATCCGTGAAGCTTGAGTGGATGCCGATGTTCTGGCTGATCTTCACGCTGCTGGCGTATGGATTCAGTCGCTGGATCTATCAGCGCACCGGGCGTTACCTGCTGTCGCCGCTGATTCTGGTGCCGGCCTTGCTGCTGGCGCTCGCCGTGCCGCTGCACACTGCGTACGCCGAATACTCGAGCAACACTCATTGGCTGATGGGGGTTCTGGGGCCGGTGACCGTCGCATTCGCGGTGCCGATCTGGCAGCAGCGCCAGGTGCTGATGCGGCATTGGTCGGCCCTTCTGCTCGGGATGCTGGCCGGCAGCGCGGCGTCCATCGGCAGCTCGTTCGGGCTGGCCCGGGCGCTGGCGCTGGACAGCTCGGTGACGATGTCGCTGGTGCCGCGCTCGATCACTACGCCATTCGCCATGCCCCTGGCCCACGACCTGGGAGGCGTGCCTGAGCTGACGGCGGTGTTCGTCATGTTCACCGGGGTGTTCGGGGCGATGCTTGGCGGCATCCTCCTCAAGTGGCTGCCCCTGCGCAGTGCCCTGGCCCGCGGCGCCCTGTTCGGTGTCGGCGCGCACGGTGCCGGGGTCAGTCGGGCGCGTGAAGTCGGCGGCGAGGAAGGCTCGGTGGCGGGGCTGGTGATGGTGCTGACGGGCCTGTTGAATCTGTTCGCTGCGCCCTTGTTGGCGTCGGTCCTTTGACATGGATCCAGACGACTTCGCGGACTGACTCGCTCGGCCATCAAGCTGGCTGCCAATGCAACTACAGGAACCTCGCTGCCTGACTAGACTGCTTCACGTGAGCAGAATAATAAGAACAGGAGTTCCTTGCCGTGAGCGTAGCCCCCGTCCAATCGCCCCACTCTGTCAGAGATCAGGTCAGTGCCGCCGAGTGGCAGACCCGTGTCGACCTGGCTGCCTGTTACCGCTTGGTCGCCCTGCATGGCTGGGACGATCTGATTTTCACCCACATTTCCGCCAAGGTGCCCGGCACCGAAGACTTCCTGATCAACCCGTTCGGGTTGATGTTCCACGAGATCACCGCATCGAGCCTGGTCAAGGTCGACCAGGCGGGCAACAAGCTGATGGACAGCCCTTACGAGATCAATCCGGCGGGCTATACCATCCACAGCGCCGTGCACGAGGTGCGCCACGATGTGGCCTGCGTGCTGCATACCCATACGGCATCGGGCGTTGCCGTGTCGGCGCAGAAGCAGGGCATCCTGCCGATCAGCCAGCAGTCGTTGTTCGTCCTGTCCAGCCTGGCCTTTCATGCCTACGAAGGTGTCGCGCTGAACCCTGAAGAGAAGGCGCGGTTGCAGGCCGACCTCGGTGAAAGCAATTTCCTGATGCTGCACAACCACGGCCTGCTGACCTGCGGCGGCACCATCGCCGACACGTTCCTGATGATGTTCATCTTTCAGCGCACCTGCGACATCCAGGTCATGGCGCAGAGCGGCGGTGCCGAACTGATTGCCATCCAGCCGCCGATTCTGGCGGGCGCCAAGGCGATGATCGCCGGTGTCACCAAAAGTGCTCAAGGGATGGGCGGCGCACTGGCCTGGCCAGCGTTGCTGCGCAAACTCGATCAACAAGACGCGGGATACAAACTCTGATGCCTCTTGCCGAGATTCCCCTGAGTGTCTGGCGCAAACGCGGCCAGTCGTTCGTGTTCCATGGCCAGACCGTGCGTTACTGGACGGCCGGGCAGGGTGAGCCGCTGCTGCTGATCCATGGCTTTCCCACCGCCAGCTGGGACTGGCATTACCTGTGGCAGCCCCTGGCCCAGCGCTATCGCCTGATCGCCTGCGACATGCTGGGCTTCGGTGATTCGGCCAAACCGCTGAACCACGAATACAGCCTGCTGGAACAGGCCGATCTGCAGCAGGCGCTGCTGGAGCATCTGGGTGTCGAGCAACCGGTGCACGTGCTGGCCCACGACTACGGGGACAGCGTGGCTCAGGAATTGCTGGCCCGGCACTACGAAGCGCGCATTCATCTGGCCAGTTGCGTGTTTCTCAACGGTGGCCTGTTTCCGGAAACCCATCGCCCGGTACTGATGCAGAAACTGTTGCTCAGCCCGCTGGGCTGGATGATCGGTCGTGCGTTCTCTCGCGATGCGCTGGTAAAAAGTTTCCGGCAGATCTTCGGTCCGCAGAGCCGGCCAACCGAAAGTGAACTGGATGATTTCTGGAGCCTGGTGGAGAGCAATCGCGGACCACGGATCCTGCACAAACTGATCAGCTACATTCCCGAGCGGCGGGTCCAGCGCGACCGCTGGGTCAGCGCCATGCAGCGCGGCGAAGTGCCGTTGCGGGTCATCGATGGCGAAGTCGATCCAATCTCCGGCGCGCACATGGTCCAGCGCTATCGGCAACTGATCCCCAGCCCGGACACGGTGTTGTTGCCCGGCATCGGCCACTACCCGCAGACCGAGGCGCCGGCACAGGTATTGGAGCACTACCTGGCGTTTCGCGACCGGCTGACGCCTGCGCCGCTCAAAGTCGCGTGCTCGTAGGACCAGCTTCGGCTGCTGTGGCAACGAGCTTGCTCGCGAAAAGCGTCCGGACATCTCGCGCTTTCATTGAAGACCCTCGCCGGAACGCCGCCCGGAGCCGGCGCGCGCTCCCACGCGTTCCCCCATAAAGGGCATGCAGACAGTCCAGTCCGCAGGCGCATCATCCCCCAGCCTTATCGCACACCATTCAGCCTTGCCCGGGATCATTGTGACCCGACCCTGCGTGGCCGACACTCGGATTCATAGTCCCTGGCCTGCTGGAGTCCCGCAATGAACGAGTCTGTGCGTTTCGAAGATAAAGTCGTGATCATTACTGGCGCCGGCGGCGGCCTGGGGCGTGCCCACGCGTTGCTGTTCGCCCGCCACGGGGCCAAGGTGCTGGTCAACGACCTCGGCGGCTCGACCCAGGGTGAAGGTGCCAACGCATCGGCCGCCGATCGCGTGGTGGCGCAGATCCGCGAGGCGGGTGGCATTGCCGAAGCCAACCACGACTCCGTCACCGACGGCGAAAAAATCGTTCAGAACGCCCTCGATGCCTTCGGCCGTGTCGACGTCGTGGTCAACAACGCCGGCATCCTGCGCGACAAGACCTTTCACAAGATGGACGATGCCGATTGGGACCTGGTGTATCGCGTGCACGTCGAGGGTGCCTACAAAGTCACCCGCGCCGCCTGGCCACACCTGCGCGAGCAAAACTACGGTCGGGTGATCTTCACGGCGTCGACCTCGGGCATCTACGGCAACTTCGGTCAGTCCAACTACGGCATGGCCAAGCTTGGCCTCTATGGCCTGACTCGCACCCTGGCCATCGAAGGTCGCAAGAACAACATCCTGGTCAACGCCATTGCCCCCACCGGCGGCACCCGCATGACCGAAGGCCTGATCCCGCCGCAGGTGTTCGAGCAACTCAAGCCGGAACTGGTCAGCCCGCTGGTGGTGTACCTGGCCAGCGAAAACTGCCAGGAAACCTCCGGGCTCTTCGAGGTGGGCGGCGGCTGGATGGGCAAGGTGCGCTGGGAGCGCAGCCTCGGCGCGGGGTTCGATCCACGGGCCGGGTTCTCGCCTGAAGACGTGGCCGCCCACTGGCAGCAGATTTGTGATTTTGAAGGCGCGGCGCACCCGAAAGACAACATCGAAGCGCTGAAGGAAATGATGAACAACCTGCAGAAGTACGCGATCTGACGATCCGGCCTGTGGGTGGGAGCGAGCAGGGTCGCTCCCGCAGTGTCTCAACATTTACGCAAAGTACTTGCTGACCAGCGCCGCCAGGTTCGCCGCGGTTTGCACATCCATGACCCCGTCGTATCGCTCGGGGCGGAAGTGCAACTGAAACGCCCGCACCAGTTGGGTGAAGCCTTGATCGTTGACCGCGCCGCAAACGTCATAGCCATAGGTCTTGAACAGCCTGAGCAATTCGGCCCGCTCCGGCATTGCCGTTTGCGTGTACTGATCCTGGAAAGTCTGTTGGGTGGCTTCATCGAACCAGGCGCCGACGCCCTTCAAATACAGCGCATGCCAGGGAAACCTCGGTCCCGGGTCGCTTTTGCGACCGATTGAAATGTCCGAATGACCGAGAACCTGGGTCGGAGCGATATCCGGGTAACGTCCCAAGATGTTCAACGCCAGCGTTTCAATCGCCTCGATCTGCGCCGGATGATAGGGCGGAAACGTGAACACGCCATCCTTGAAGGATGCAAGGTTGACGATTTCCACGCCTATCGCGGTGTCGTTCAAACTGGTTCGACTGCCCCAGGCGCTGACGCCCGCGTGCCACGCGCGATGCTGTTCGTCGACCAGATTGAAGACTTCCTGCTCACGATAGCCCGCATCCAGATAACTCTGGTCCGTCATGTCGGGGATCAGGTAGTGGGCGCTCACATTCGGACCCGTCAGTGTGCTGAGGGAATTGGAAAAGTTGCCGGCGGTGTAATGGAAAACAAGAAAGCGGATGCGGCTGTTGTAACTTTTTATGGAGCGGAATTTGTTATAGAGGATGGGCTTCATAAAAATGCTCTTGTATGAGTGGGTTGATCCTGCGATTGCGGCAGTGATCAGCTTTGCTCATTCGGCATTTCGCGTGGTTACAGATTCCTGTAGTCACTTTCCTCAAGTGACGTCAGTCATCAAAAACTCACCCAAAAAAAAGGCCGCTGCAAACGCAGCGGCCAAGGTAAGACGTTGGATTAAGGAGCTACAAATCAACGTCAGTGCACACAGGGTGAAGAGCCGAAAACCTTCGACTCCTCTGAATGTTGTCGCCGCATCACACCGCGTCGCGACGGGCTTCCAGGCGGTCCTCGTGAAAGCCAGACAAGAATAAGCGACTGAACCCAAAGGAAAAATAGCGATTCCCGACATGCAGTATTGCAGGCTGAGCAACAGTCGGGGGCCGGGGATTCGATTGGCTCTGTTACATCATGCGTCTGAATGATCAGCCCCTATCCACTGCGTCCATGCCTGGCGCAATCCCGTGCGCTGCAAGGCCATTCATCCTTTCGAGCGACACCGCAAATACCTCCTTCGTGCGCTTATCGCCTCCCGGCGGCGGCAGTAGGGTGTGGCCTTCTGTCACTCACCGGGGAAGACGCATGACAAAAACAACAATGCGCGCCATCTTCACGCCGCAGGCGCTGGCCACTGCGGTGGCCTTGGGTTGCTGTGCCCAGGCGCAGGCAGTCTCATTCAACATCGGAGAAATCGAGGCCACGTTCGACTCTTCGCTTTCGGTCGGCGCGAGCTGGGGCATGCGCGATGCCAAGCAGTCGCTGGTCGGCACCGTCAACGGCGGCAGCGGGCAGGCATCGACCGGTGACGACGGACGCCAGAACTTCACCAAGGGTGAAACCTTCTCGAAGATCTTCAAGGGCATCCACGACCTCGAGCTGAAATACGGCGACACCGGCGTGTTCGTGCGGGGCAAGTACTGGTACGACTTCGAACTGAAGGATGAAGACCGGCCGTTCAAGCCGATCAGCGATCACAATCGCAAAGAGGGTTCCAAGTCGGCCGGTGCGGAAATCCTCGATGCCTTCGTCTATCACAACTATTCGATCGCCGACCTGCCGGGCTCGGTGCGTGCCGGCAAGCAGGTGGTCAGCTGGGGGGAAAGCACGTTCATCGGCAACTCGATCAACAGCATCAACCCGATCGACGTTTCCGCGTTTCGCCGTCCGGGCGCCGAGATCAAGGAAGGCCTGATACCGGTGAACATGCTGTTCGCCACCCAGGGCCTGACCGACAAGCTGACGGTGGAAGGCTTCTATCAACTGGAGTGGGACCAGACCGTTCTCGACAACTGCGGCACCTTCTTCGGCGGTGACGTCGCGGCGGACGGTTGCACCACCGGCTACACCGTCGCCAGCCCTGCAATCGCCCCGTTGCAACCCATTGCCGCAGCGTTTGGCCAGGGCTTCCAGGTCGGCAGGGAAGGGGTGATCGTGCCCCGTGGCGGCGACCGCGATGCCCGCGACTCCGGACAATGGGGCACGGCGCTGCGCTGGCTGGGTGACGACACCGAATACGGCCTGTACTTCATGAACTACCACAGCCGCACGCCGTACGTCGGCACCAGCACCGCCGGGCTGGGTACGCTGGCGCGGCTGCCGGCGATCATCGCAACCGCGAACGCCATCGCCCCCGGCAGCGGTGCAGGCTTGGCCCAGAGCGTGATGCTCGGGCGCGGCCAGTATTACCTCGAATACCCGGAAGACATCCGTCTCTATGGCGCCAGCTTCTCCACCACCTTGCCCACCGGCACCGCGTGGACCGGCGAGATCAGTTACCGGCCCAACCTGCCGGTGCAGATCAACAGCACCGACCTGACCCTGGCCATGATCAACCCGATTGCAGGCGGCGCGGCATCGCCGATTGCCACTCGGCCCGGGGCTGACAACAAAGGCTATCGGCGCAAGGAAGTGACGCAGGTCCAGAGCACCCTGACGCATTTCATCGATCAGTTCGCCGGGGCCGACCGGCTGACCCTGGTGGGCGAAGCGGCGGTGGTTCACGTCGGTGGCCTGGAGGACAAAAGCAAACTGCGTTACGGCCGTGATTCGGTCTACGGCCAATACGGCTTCGGCGGCGACACCGACGGTTTCGTCACGTCGACCTCCTGGGGTTATCGCGCCCGCGCGATCCTCGATTACAACAACGTGATCGCCGGGATCAACTTCAAACCCAACCTGTCGTGGTCCCATGACGTCGCCGGTTACGGCCCCAACGGTCTGTTCAACGAAGGCGCCAAGGCGATCAGCGTCGGCGTCGATGCGGACTACCGCAACACCTACACCGCGAGCCTGAGTTACACCGACTTTTTCGGTGGTGACTACAACACTCTGGAAGACCGTGACTTCCTGGCGTTGAGCTTTGGCGTGAACTTCTGATCTGGCTGAGAAGGATGATTTCAATGCGCAAGATGATTTTTCAGTGCGGCGTTCTGGCCCTGGGCCTGTTGGCTGCCAATGTAATGGCCGCGGTGTCGCCGGAAGAAGCGAACAAGCTCGGCACCAGCCTGACACCGTTGGGCGCAGAAAAGGCCGGCAATGCCGATGGCTCGATTCCGGCCTGGACCGGCGGCCTGCCGAAAAATGCCGGCGCGGTGGACAGCAAGGGCTTCCTGGCAGACCCCTTCGCCAATGAGAAGCCGCTGTTCACCATCACGGCGGCCAACGTCGATCAATACAAGGACAAGCTGTCCGACGGGCAGGTCGCGATGTTCAAACGCTACCCACAGACCTACAGGATTCCGGTCTATCCGACGCATCGTACGGCGGCGGTGCCGGCGGACATCTACGAATCGGCCAAGCGCAGTGCGCTGAACGTAACACCGATCAACGACGGTAACGGCCTGGCCAATTTCACCGGCAATCGTTACTACGCCTTTCCGATTCCGAAGAACGGCGTCGAAGTGATCTGGAACCACATCACCCGTTATCACGGCGGCAACCTGCGTCGCACCATCACGCAGGCCACGCCGCAGGCCAATGGCGATTTCACCGTCATCCGCTTCAAGGATGAAGTGGCCGTGCCTTCGCTGCTGGGCGATCTCAAGCCGGGCAGCGACGATAACGTGCTCAATTACTTCAAACAGGAAGTCACGGCGCCGGCGCGGCTGGCGGGCAACGTGCTGCTGGTTCACGAGACCCTCGACCAGGTCAGGGAACCGCGCAAGGCCTGGATCTACAACGCTGGCCAGCGTCGGGTGCGGCGTGCGCCGCAGGTGGCGTATGACGGCGTCGGCACCTCGTCCGACGGGTTGCGCACCACCGACAACTTCGACATGTTCTCCGGCGCGCCGGATCGCTACGACTGGAAGCTGATCGGCAAGAAGGAAATGTACATTCCCTACAACAGCTACAAGCTCGACTCGCCGGACCTCAAGTACACCGATGTGATCAAGGCCGGGCACATCAACCAGGACCTGACCCGCTACGAACTGCACCGGGTCTGGGAGATCGTCGCCACGGTCAAGCCCAACGAGCGCCACGTCTATGCCAAGCGCCACATGTACATCGACGAAGACACCTGGCAGGTGGCACTGGCGGACCACTACGACGGTCGCGGGCAACTGTGGCGTGTGGCCGAAGGGCACGCGCAGAACTACTACGATCATCAGGTGCCGGCCTATACCGTTGAAGCGTTGTATGACCTGATCGCCGGACGCTACATCGCCCTGGGCATGAAGAACGAGGAGAAGCGCAGTTTCGAGTTCGGCATCGAAGCCAAAGCGGGTGACTACACGCCGGCAGCGCTGAGGAGTACAGGCGTTAGGTAACCATTCCTACGTGCTCAACAGAAAAAGGTGACTTTGCGGTCACCTTTTTTATAGGGGCCAATCAGTGTGTTGAATACTTCTTCAACAAGCCGTGTGGAGAGGACTAGGGTGACGCTACAAAAATAACAAGGCGCACCGCTATGACCGCCATGACAGCATGGCCGGACCGTCCTGGATTCCTGCCCCGTCTATCCACCCATCACCTGTCTCGCGAGCGACTGACCGAGCCTCTGCTGGCCTCGAACGCACGGGTCAAGCTGATCTGCGCACCGGCCGGCAGCGGCAAGAGTGCGCTGCTCATCGAATGCCTGTTGCGTGCGCCGGCGTCCTGCCAGGTCTGTTGGCTGCCGTTGGCCGGGGCGTCGATCAGTGCCGCTGAGTTTGTCCTGCGCCTGGCGCAGGGGCTGGGATCGGACGCGGTGGACGAGGCCGGATTGCGCGCGCACCTGGCACGGGTGCAAACGCCGATCTGGCTGTGCCTGGATGACTATTGCCGCACGCCCAATCCGGAGCTGGACCCGTTGCTCGACCGCCTGCTGGCCGACAGCAGCCCGGCGGTCACCTGGTGGTTGAGTGCGCGCCGGCGCCCGCTGTGCAATTGGCCACGGTTATTGCTCGCGGACGAACTGTACGACTGCGAACGTGAAACCCTGGCGTTCACCCAGGCCGAAATCGCCGGGCTGCTGCGTCACCTGGAGCCGGAGCAGGCCGCCAGGCGTGCCGGTCGAATCATCGAATTGAGCGGCGGCTGGTGCGCGGGCGTGCGCATTGCCCTGCTGCAAAAGTGTGACAGGTCGCGCAATGAGCAACTGCACGGCCGGCCGGACACCCTGCATGACTACCTCGAACACGAGCTGTTCGGCATTCTCACCCCGCAACTCAGTGAGGCCTGGCGCGTGCTGGCTCATTTGCCGCGATTCAACGCCCGCTTGTGCGAACACCTGTTCGGTGCCGGGGAGGGGGCCCAGTGCCTGAGTACGTTGCAGGCGTTGGGTTGTTTCATCGAACCCTGGCGGGACTCCACGGACTGGTTGCAGGTTTTCGCGCCGCTGACCCAGTTGATGCGTGAGGAACAGTGGCCGCAGGCGCGATCCTGGCATCGTCGCGCCTGCCAGTGGTTCACGGCCGAGCACGACTGGAAAGCGGCCTTCGAGCAGGCCTTGCTGGCCGAAGAATTTGAAGTCGCGGTCAGCCTGTTGCGGCATTTCAGTTTCGAGCACCTGTTCGAGGAACAGACCATCGTGCTGTTGTTGCGCCTGCATGAGCGCAAGGGGGAGGCCCTGATGCTGGGTTCGCCCCAACTGGTGGGGCTGATCAGCGCTGCCCTGCTGGTCGCCGGGCGTTTCGAGCAGGCGGGTGAGTGCATCGACAATCTGTCGCGCTTCCTGCCTCAGCCGTCGGCGCTGCTGCAACGCCAACTGATCGCGCGCTGGCAGACATTGCAGGGGTGGCTGCTGCATTTGCAGGGGCGCATGGAACCGTCGCAGGCCCATTTACAGGCAGCGCTCGGCGAGCTCGGCCCCGAGGTCTGGAATGCCCGGGTGATGTGCCTCTCGGGGCTGACTCAGCAGGCCCTGTTGCGTGGCGAGCTGGATGTGGCGCAAGCCCTTAACCGTGAAGCCTTGTGCCTGGCGCGTGCGCAGGATTCGCTGGTGTTCGAGGGGCTGCTGGAACTCGATCATGCGCAGTGCCTTGAGCAGCGAGGGGCGCCGTGTCGGGCGGAGAATCTGCTGGCCCATCTTCACCAATGGTTGAGTGATCGCGCCGAGTGCGCCGTTCCGCTGTTGGGGCGAATCGCCCTGCGGCGAGGTCGTCTGGCCCTCAGTCGTGGCGAGGACGAGGTCGCTCGTGGTTTCTTTCAGGCCGGCCTCGAGCATTGCCTGCACAGCCAGGATAAACGCGTGCTGTATGGGTTTCTCGGGCAGGCGCAGCTGGCCGCCAATCAGCGCGATTACGCCCAGGCGTTCAATCGCCTGCGCGACGCCGAGCGGTTGATGCAACAGCGGCAGATTCCGGACACCGTCTACCGGGGGGCGTTGCTGCAATTGAGCAGTCAGTTCTGGCTGCAACAGGGGCGCCCGGAACTGGCCTGCGAGGCCCTGACCCGGGTGCTGCGGCATTACCGCGGGCCTCACGCACGCCAGGCCCCGCCGGCCACGTTGCAATTGATCGCCCGTATCGAGTACCAGTTGGTGCTGGCCGAGACCTATCTGCAAAAAGCGCAAAACCCCCTCGACACGCTGGGGGCTTTGCTCGAACGCGCGCAGGCTCAGGGGATGCTGGCCCTTGAGTGCGAGCTGCATCTGGCCATCTGCGAAGTGGCGGACCTGACAGGCCAACCCGCGCGCGCCAGCGCTGCGCTGCAGACAGGCCTGGAGCTGGCGGCCCGCTGTAATTTACAGCAACCCCAGCGCGAACTGCGCCTGCGCCGGCCGAGCCTGTTCAGTCGATCGCAAGAGGGAACGCACGTGATCCCGGGGACAACGGACGCCCACTTGCTCAGTGGACGTGAGCTCGAAGTGTTGAGCCTGATTGCCCAGGGCAACTCCAATCAACAGATTGCCGAGCAATTGTTCATTTCGCTCCACACCGTCAAAACCCATGCGCGGCGAATTTACAGCAAGTTAGGTGTAGAACGACGTACGCAGGCGGTGGCACTGGCAAAAAAGTCTGGGTTCATTACTTTGGCCTGATGCAAGTTTTGTCCTGTTTGTCGTCTGTCTTTGTTAGTTGCTGTTTTATTGTTTTCTGCGCAACAAATTAAAACACACCGCACGATTACAAGTGTCGTTGTTTTAACTAATATCCGCTCCAGTGCTTAAATATCAAACAGTCATGGAATGGCTGGGTGGGCACTGTCATTTTATTAATTAAGGATTGAAGAAATGGAAAGTCTTAATATTGATCGCGTGCGTGCCATCCTGCATGCGCGGGTAAGTGGTCGCGGCATCGATGTCGATAAAGTTTATATTACCGGTGTCAATACGCCTCAGGAAAAGTTGGTTATCTACTCGGAGTCCCTGGTGTGGGCGTGCTTTCTAATGTTGCAGGAAGGACAAGTACCAAAGTTCGGCGGCGAGCACATGGGCGTTTTCTCCGAACGTCATACATTCGACGATAAATACCGCTTCAAAGGTCTGGAGTTTGATGAAATCAATGGCCTGGGTGCGGACATGGCCAAGGTTTTTCTGGCTGAACCTGCGATGGCCTGAAACCGGGTGGTAAACCCCCGTCTTTCATGAACCCGGAGCGGTGGATTCAAATCCCATCCGCCAACTCACGGCCCGTGTCGCCGCCAGCAATCGCTGCGCCGCCGGGCCGTTTTCGTCGGCGTGAAACAGGGACGCCGGGCCAACGATGGTCATCACCGCAACCACGTTGCCCAGTGCATTGAACACCGGCGCCGACAACGCGTCGACACCCGGCATCAGCAAGCCATGCACATGGTGCAGGCCACGCTGACGGATCTGCTCGCACAGTGTGGCGTAAGCCTGATCATCCGCCAGTGCATGGGCCTTTACGTTGTGCAGTTCCTGGACGCGCAAGTCGATGGTTTCACGCTTGGGCAAAAAAGCGCCGAACACCAGCCCGGTGGATGAACTGAGCAGCGGCAGCACCGAGCCCAATTGCGTCACCACGGTCACCGCGCGCACGGCCGGCTCGATGTGCACCACCGTTGCCCCCTGATTACCCCACACCGCCAGGAAGCAGGTTTCATTCAGCTCGTCGCGCAACTCGGCCAGGGGCAGGGCGCCGACTTTCAGCACGTCCATACTGTTGAGTGCGGCCAACCCCACGCGCAGGGCTTCGCGCCCCAGGCCGTAGTGGTTGGTGGTGACATTCTGTTCGGCAAAACCGCTGGCGATCAGTGCCTGCAAATAACGATGGACCTTGCTCGCCGGCATCTGCACGTGCTCGGCCAGGCGCGACAGCGAAGTCGACGGCGCCAATTCGGCCAGTGCCTTGAGGATGTCGGTGCCGACCTCGGCCGAGCGGACTTTCTGTTTATCGTTGTTGCGCGGCGTTTCCATGGTGGCGATCTGATCCGGGACGAATGGGCGTCTTTATAGCTTGACGGTCAATACCGATCAAATTACGTTAAGCGTAATTGAATTACGATAAAATAACCCAGGCGTGCCGCCACCTCTGCAACAGAGTGCCGGCCATTGCCTACGCCCTGTTCAGGAGGCTCCATGAACCTCGATTCAACGTCGCCAGCGCTGGCTTATCAGTCGGGCTTCGGCAACGAATTCAGCAGCGAAGCGTTACCCGGCGCGCTGCCCGTCGGCCAGAACTCCCCGCAAAAAGCCCCCTACGGCCTGTACACCGAACTGCTGTCCGGCACCGCGTTCACCATGCCCCGCAGTGAAGCGCGACGCACCTGGATGTATCGCATCCAGCCCTCGGCGAATCACCCCGCCTTCGTCAAGCTCGAGCGGCAACTGTCCGGTGGCCCGTTGGGTGAAGTGACGCCCAATCGCCTGCGCTGGAATGCCCTGGAGATGCCTGCCGAACCGACGGATTTCATCGATGGCCTGGTCAGCATGGTGGCCAATGCCGATGCCGATAAACCGACCGGCATCAGCATCCACCAGTACCGCGCCAATCAATCGATGGAGCGGGTGTTCTACAACGCCGACGGCGAACTGTTGCTGGTCCCGCAACTCGGGCGCCTGCGCATTGCCACCGAACTGGGCATGCTGGACGTGCAACCGCTGGAAATCGCCGTGCTGCCACGGGGCCTGAAATTTCGCGTCGAGTTGCTTGATCCGCAGGCGCGCGGGTACGTCGCCGAGAACCACGGTGCGCCGCTGCGTCTGCCGGACCTGGGGCCTATCGGCAGCAACGGCCTGGCCAATCCGCGAGACTTCCTGACCCCGGTCGCGCACTACGAACACCTCACGCAACCGACGATGCTGGTGCAGAAATTCCTCGGTCAGTTGTGGGGCTGCGAACTCGATCATTCGCCCCTCAACGTGGTCGCCTGGCACGGCAACAACGTGCCGTACAAGTATGACCTGCGTCGGTTCAACACCCTCGGCACGGTCAGCTTCGATCATCCAGACCCGTCGATTTTCACCGTCCTGACGTCGCCGACCAGCGTTCACGGCCTGGCCAACCTGGACTTCGTGATCTTCCCGCCCCGTTGGATGGTGGCCGAGAAAACCTTCCGGCCGCCGTGGTTCCACCGCAACCTGATGAACGAGTTCATGGGCCTGATCACGGGCGAGTACGACGCCAAGGCCGAAGGCTTCGTGCCCGGTGGTGCGTCGCTGCACAGCTGCATGAGCGCCCACGGCCCGGATGGCGAAACCTGCACCCGGGCGATCAACGCCGAACTGGCCCCGGCAAAAATCGATAACACCATGGCTTTCATGTTCGAGACCAGCCAGGTGCTGCGTCCGAGCCGTTTCGCCCTGGATTGCCCACAACTGCAAACCCGCTACGACGCCTGCTGGGCCACGCTGCCCGCCACTTTCGACCCGACCCGGAGATAACCCATGACTCAGACTTCCATCACTCGCAGCTGGGTAGCCTCCGCCAATGGTCATGGGGATTTCCCCCTGCAGAACCTGCCGCTGGGCGTGTTCAGCGTGCAAGGTTCGGCGCCGCGCAGCGGCGTAGCCATCGGTGAGCATATCTTCGATCTGGAAGCGGCACTGGAGGCCGGCCTGTTCGAGGGCGCTGCGAAAGCCGCCGTGCAAGCCACCCGTGGCGGTCAGCTCAATGCCTTTTTCGAACTGGGCCGCGACGCACGCATTGCCTTGCGTGAACGCTTGATCGAGCTGCTCGGGGAAGGCAGCACCCTGCACGGCAAGATCGAAGCCCAAGGCGCAAAACTGCTGCCGCTGGCGGCCCACTGCGAGATGCACCTGCCGGCCAGGATCGGCGACTACACCGACTTCTATGTCGGTATCGAGCACGCGCAAAACGTCGGCAAGTTGTTCCGCCCCGATAACCCCCTGCTGCCGAATTACAAGCACGTGCCGATTGGTTATCACGGTCGGGCCTCGACCGTTCGCCCCTCCGGCACCGACGTGCGTCGTCCCAAGGGCCAGACCCTGCCGGCCGGTCAGACCGAGCCAACGTTCGGCCCGTGCGCACGCCTGGACTACGAGCTGGAACTGGGCATCTGGATCGGCCAGGGCAATGCGATGGGCGAGCCGATTGGCATTGCCGAGGCTGGCGACCACATCGCCGGCTTCTGCCTGCTCAACGACTGGTCGGCGCGGGACATCCAGGCCTGGGAGTACCAGCCGCTGGGACCGTTCCTGTCCAAGAGTTTCATCACCAGCGTTTCGCCGTGGGTGGTGACCGCCGAAGCGCTGGAGCCGTTCCGCCGTGCGCAAGCGGCGCGACCCGAAGGCGACCCGCAGCCGCTGCCCTACCTGTTCGACAGCCGCGACCAGGCCGCGGGCGCTTTCGACATCGAGCTGGAAGTGCTGCTGATCACCGAAGGCCTGCGCGAGCAGAATTTGCCGGCCCATCGCCTGACACTGAGCAACACCCAATACATGTACTGGACCGTGGCGCAGATGGTCGCGCACCACAGCGTCAACGGCTGCCAGTTGCAGGCCGGCGACCTGTTCGGTTCGGGCACGTTGTCGGGGCCGGAAAGTGGCCAGTTCGGCAGCCTGCTGGAAATCACCGAAGGCGGTAAAAAGCCGATCGAACTGGCCTCTGGCGAAGTGCGCAAGTTCCTGGAGGACGGCGACGAAATCATCCTGCGCGCGCGCTGCCGTCGCGACGGCTTTGCCTCCATCGGTTTCGGTGAATGCCGTGGCAAAGTGCTGTCGGCGCGTTAGGAGGACGAGGTATGGAGCTCTACACCTACTACCGTTCGACTTCGTCCTATCGGGTGCGGATTGCGCTGGCGCTCAAGGGGCTGGATTACCAGGCATTGCCGATCAATCTCGTCGCACCGCCCGGCGGCGAGCATCGCCAGGCGCCTTACCTGAGCATCAACCCACAAGGCCGGGTGCCGGCCTTGCGCACCGAAGAAGGGGAGCTGCTGATCCAGTCACCGGCGATCATCGAGTACCTGGAAGAACGTTATCCACAGGTGCCGCTGCTGTCGAAAAGCCTCGCTGCCCGCGCCCGTGAGCGCGGTGTGGCGGCGGTCATCGGTTGCGACGTACATCCGCTGCACAACGTCAGTGTGCTCAACCGCCTGCGCCAGTGGGGGCACGATGAAACGCAGGTGAGCGAGTGGATCGGTCACTGGATCGGCCAGGGTCTGGCGACGGTCGAGCAGTTGATTGGCGATGAAGGCTTTTGCTTTGGCGAGAAGCCGGGCCTGGCGGACGTGTATCTGATTGCGCAGCTCTACGCCGCCGAGCGCTTCAAGGTTTCGCTGGAGGCGTACCCACGGATTCGTCGGGTGGCGGAGCTGGCGGCGCAGCATCCCGCGTTTATCAAGGCTCACCCATCGAATCAGCCGGACACACCTTGAGGCACACGCACGAGATTGTGGGAGCGAGCCGGCTCGCGAAGAGGCCCGCTCAGTCAACGTCCATGGTGCCTGATACGCCGCCATCGCGAGCCGGCTCGCTCCCACAGGAGTTTGGGGTCAGTGGACGATCGAGTTGGGCGGCAAATGCCCCAGCCGTTCGGTCAGGCGAATCCGCTGGATCGGGTCGTCGGTGAGCAGCAGGGCATGCTCCAGGTCGAAGCGCTCGGCGTTCGGGCAGTCCAGCCGCTGGTAAAGACTGGCACGGGCCAGGTAGTCGGCCGTCGTGCCATTGCCCAGCTCCAGCACACGCTCGGCGTCGACCAGCGCACTGATGTAGTCGTCGTGGGAAAGGTACAGCTGGCGCAGGTTGCGCGACAGCCGTTGCAACATTTGCCTGGGTTCGGCGGTGAGCAGGTGCTCGGCGCTGAGCTTCAGGTTCGGGCCGTATTGGCGTTGCAGCAGTTCGCGGCAATCGTTGGGGTACAGCCGGCGTCCGCCGCACGGGTCGAGCAGGTGGTCGGCCCCTGGCACCCGCAACAGGAAATGCCCCGGAAAGTTGACGCCCACCAGGGGGATTTCCAGGCCCCTGCCCAGTTCCAGCGCAATCAGCCCCAGAGCCAGGGGTTGACCGCGCCGGCGCTCCAGCACCTTGTCGAGCAATGCAGCTTGCGGGCGCAGAGGAGTGAAGTCGTCCTGGGCGAAGCCCAGGTCATTCAGGCGGCGCAACAACGGTTGCGCCAGCTCGCTCACGGACAGCATCGGCAGGCCCTGACTGACGCGCTGTTGCAGGTCCCGCAGGTTGGCCAGTACCGTCGCTGGATCCACTTCCCTGTCGTGTTCGACGGCGATCCACAGCGCTGCCTCGAACAGCGCGGGCGGTGATCGTTGCAGGCAATCGAAGAAGTGTTGGCGCGGCGTCATCAGAATCTCCGGTGAATGCCTCGTTTTAGCCCCGTCGCCGACATTCGTCCAGTGGCAGGCCAGGTTATGTCCGAAACCCCGAATAGTGTCGCTGCTTATTCCGGCGTGCTTCAGCAATTTTTGGGCGCGAGCCTATACTGGCGACTACAAGAAGTGATTCGGGAGCCCTTACGATGTTCGCTCTCATGCAAAGCACTCGCCTTGAATCGCTGCATCTGAGCGTCGACCCGGTCACCGGGTTGAAGGCGGTCATTGCCATCCATAACAGCCGTCTGGGGCCCGCCCTGGGAGGTTGTCGTTACCTGGCCTATCCCAGCGACGATTCAGCGGTCGAGGATGCGATTCGCCTTGCCCGGGGCATGAGCTACAAGGCGGCGCTGGCGGGACTCGCGCAGGGCGGCGGCGTGGCGGTGATTGTCCGTCCGGTTCACGTGGAAAATCGCGCCGCGCTGTTCGAAGCGTTCGGCCGCTGCATCAATCAGCTCGACGGTCGCTACATTACCGCGATCGACAGCGGCACCTCGGTGGCGGACATGGACTGCATCGCCCAGCAGACCCAGCATGTCACCAGTACCACCTCGGCCGGCGACCCGGCGCCCCACGCGGCGATGGGCGTGTTCACCGGCATCCGCGCCACGGCCATGGCCCGCCTGGGCAGCGATAACCTTGAAGGTCTGCGCGTGGCCATCCAGGGCCTGGGCAATGTGGGTTACGCGTTGGCCGAACAGCTGCACGCCGTGGGTGCCGAACTGTTGGTCAGCGACATCGATCAAGGCAAGGTGCAACTGGCGATGGAGCAGCTCAACGCCCATCCGATTGCCAACGACGCATTGCTCAGCACCCCGTGCGACATTCTTGCGCCATGCGGCCTCGGCGGCGTGCTCAACAGCCATAGCGTGTCGCAACTGCGTTGCTCGGCGGTGGCCGGTTCGGCGAACAATCAACTGACCCATCTGGACGTCGCCGATCAACTGGAGCGACGGGGCATCCTCTATGCGCCGGATTACGTGATCAACTCCGGTGGGCTGATCTACGTGTCGCTCAAGCACCGGGGCGAAGAGCTGGCGACCATCACGGCCCACCTGTCGAAAATCAGTTCACGGCTGACCGAAGTGTTCGCTCATGCCCAGGCGGAAAAACGCTCTCCGGCGCGGGTGGCGGACGAATTGGCAGAGAAAGTCCTGTACCGCTGATACCTCGCCTTTAGCCCGGGCATGAAAAAGGCCCTGAGCCATTCGACTCAGGGCCTGTTCAATCCTGGGGCCTACTTCGCTGTTTTAGCGGCCTTGGCCGGCTTGGCCGGCGCAGGTGCTTGCGCCTCTTCAACGGCCGGGGCCTGTTCTTCGGCAACTTCAACCGGCGCATGAATCAGTTCGGACAGGGCGTCCGGCTGGCTCTTGAACGCCTTGGCAAATACCTCGCGGTTCTTCGCCATGTAGATCCCGACCTCGTCCACCTGCTGTTCGCTCAGGGACGGGACGGCTTTTTGCAGCACTTCAGCCAGCAATTCGGCCAGTTCGAGCATTTTGTCATGACGGTCAGCTTCGGCTTTATCCATGAACAAGCGCTCCAGATCTCGGCTGCTGCGGTATACCACTTCGACGGCCATTCACCACCTCACATGCCTTCACGATAGTTGTCTGTTTCGACCACTGTATTTATATACAGCGAAAAGGATAAGCGAATCCCTGCGCTTTGGGTAGTGGCTTTTTAATGTAGACCGGAATCAGGATTTGTCAGCATCCCTGGCAGGTGCGACCAAACGCCACGGCGCGCGTTTTCGGGGCGCTCGCCATCATGTTGCGGGCGCCCCTGGCCTTTTTTCTGCATGCAGAACAACCGTCACGTCCAACCCGCATCATCCGCTCGAACCGAGCTAAGGAAGAATCATCGTGAAAATCAACTGGGCCGAAAACCTGCGGCAGAACGTGCATGAACTGGCCGAGTCACTGGGCAATCTGTTTGTCGAGAGCTTCCACTACCTGGCGCTGTTCGCCATTGGTGCGGTGACCGCCTGGGCGGCGGTGATGGAATTCCTGGGAATGCTCGACAAGGGCCACATCAAGATCGACGACATCCTGCTGCTGTTCATCTATCTGGAGCTGGGGGCAATGGTCGGGATTTACTTCAAGACCAACCACATGCCGGTGCGTTTCCTGATCTACGTGGCAATCACGGCGTTGACCCGCCTGCTGATCTCCAACGTCTCGCACCATAACCCGCCCGACCTCGGCATCATCTACCTGTGTGGCGGCATTCTGCTGCTGGCGTTTGCGATCCTGGTGGTGCGTTATGCCTCGTCGCAGTTCCCCTCGGTGAAGATCGACCACCCGCAACGCAAGATCGGTGCGGGTTCCGCCGAGCATCCCGAGGTGGAGAAGGGCGAACTCTAAAGGCGCAGGTCCGGCCGTTGCTGCCCCTTGGCGGGCGGTGGCGGCAGGGTGCGGCTGTCGCCATCGGTCATGGCTTCGAGGATGGTCATGGCGCTATGACCCTGCTCGATGGCAATGCCGAACTGGATGCTTTGCACCAGGCGCTTGAGGCGCTTGGGGTCGTTGCGCTGTTCGCTGCTGATCATCCGCTTGGCCACGATTCGACCGCTGTTGGACAGGGTCAGCATGATGCTGCCATCAAGCCCCTGAATGCTCAGGTTGATCTGGTAGTCCGGTGCGAAGGCATCGGTAATGATCTGAAAAGGGTTGTCCATGATGCGTCACCGCCTGATTGAACGTGCAGTTGTTGACCGGCCACGATCGGGTTGGTTCGCAACTCCGGACCACTGGGCACGTTGCAAGCGGCATGCCCATCGCAAGCGCCGCTTCTCCGGCAGGAGCGAGCTCGCTGGCGAAAAACGCGAGAACCACTCGGTACAGCGGGCTGAACGCAAGCCGCAACCGTTCATCGCAAACGGAAATTGCCGTCGAAATGTCTTCGGATTGATTGCCCGATTCAGGGCATGGAGGGGGTTTGATGAGCGCTGAAGGAGCGGCAGATGTGAGCAATTATGACAGGGAAGCGAAGCGACCCAACTCCCGACCTTACCAGCGCTTTTACCCGTTGTCCGGCTTTTTTTGCGAATGAATATTTATCTTTTTTTAGGGGTTGAATTGTTCGGCGCGCAGACCGATTGTGTAAGCAAGAGGTCACGGTGACGACGCCCAAGGGCCAGCCGAAGGGGCCTCTAGCGAGCTAGCTGAAATAAGGGATGAACTATGCAAATCCAAGTCAACAGCGATAACCATATTCAAAGCAGCATCCGACTGGAGGAGTGGGTACGTACTACCATTGAGAGCACGCTCGAACGATATGAAGAGGACCTGACACGCGTCGAGGTTCACCTGCGGGACGAGAACGGCGACAAGCCGGGTCCCCACGATTTGCGCTGCCAGCTGGAGGCGCGGCCAAAAGGCCATCAACCAGTTTCCGTCACTCACAAAGCCGACACCCTGGAGCAAGCGATCGACGGTGCGGCGGAGAAACTCGAACACGCACTGGAGCACCTGTTCGGCAAACTGCGAGGCAAGCCACGTGCCGCAGTAGTGCCATTCGACAGGGGCACCGCCGATGCGCTGCTCGAAGATGAATTTCTCGAAAACGAACAGGCTGCACAAAACGGCTGATGCCTGATTCGCCTGTTACTGTCCACCACTGAAAACGGGCCTGCTGATGCAGGCCCGTTCTTGTTTGTGCCCTTGCGATTGTGATCAGAAAGCGACCGAAGTCTGCACATACACCGTCCGCGGTTCTCCCACGTACTTGCCCTTGTTGTTGTCGTCGAATGAGCGGGTAAAGTACGGGTGGTTGAAAATGTTCTTCACCCCGACCGCCACGTTCAGGTCCGACAGCTTTGGCCCGAAATCATACGCTGCCCGGCTGCTGAACAGCATGTAGCCCGGGATCTTGCCGGTGCTGCCATCGGCGGATTCGCTCGAAGTGTTGGCGTTGTCGGCGAACTGGTCGCTCTGATAGCTGCTGTCCAGGTTGAGCTTCCACGCGCCTTCGGTGTAGCCGAGCCCCAGGGTGCCCTTGTGTTTCGAGGAGAACGGCACGCGATTGCCCTTGTTCGGTCCGTCCTCGCGGATGGTCGCGTCCACGTAGGCGTACGTGGCGTAGACATCGAAGCCGGCCAGCGTCGGGCTCAAGTCATCCAGCGCATAATTGATGCTGGTTTCGATGCCCTGGTGACGGGTCTCACCGCGAGCGATGACCGAGTCGTTGGTCTGGTTGCTTTCGTACTGATTGTCGAAGTTGATCAGGAATGCGCCGATTTCCGCACGCAACGCACCGTTGTCGTAACGGGTGCCCAGTTCCCAGGTCCGCGCCTTTTCCGGTTTCACTTCACCGCTGGTGACTCGGTTGGGCATCTGGCTGTACTGCACGCTACCGAACGAGCCTTCGGTGTTGGCGTACAGGTTCCAGCTGTCGCTCAGGTGATAAAGCACATTCAACGCCGGCAGCGCGGTGTTGTAGTCGCCCTTGTATTTCTGGTCCGTCAGGTTGTTGGTCTGTTGCGAGTCGATCATTTCGTAGCGGATGCCCGGCGTGATCGTCCATTGGCCGATGTCGATCCGGTCGTCGAGGAACAACGCGTTGGCCTCGGTGCCGCCGCGGGTGTCGCGGTCGTTGCGGCTGTTGGTGGTCGGGTACTGGTTGCTGGCAATCGGCGTGCGATAGCGTAGTTCGTGACCGGCCTCGTTGATGTAGCGGTAGCCGACGCCGACTTCGTGACGGGTCGGGCCCAGGTCGAATCCCTGGGCGAAACGGGTTTCCAGGCCCCTTACCCAATACTCGCGCGGTGACAGCGAGAGGAAGGTACCTTGGTCCAGGTAGCCGCTGCGCAGGGTTTTGGTGAAGAAGGTGCTGGCCGTGAATTCGCGGCGATCCTGTTGATAGCGATAGCCGAAGTTGAACATCGTGCGGCGCCCCCAGAACTGGTCTTTCGGGCGGGTGGACTGGTAGGGGTCGGCGTCATAATCGGCAACGCTCAGGCCACCGGGCATGTCGGCCTTGCCTTCGTAATACTGCGCCATGGCGTTCAAGCTGTTGGCGTCGTCGAGTTGATAGTTGCCCTTGAGGATCAAGTCATCGATTTCAGTGTCGCTGTGCTCGCGCCAGTCGCCACCGCGCGTGCCGGAGTACAGCACGGCGCCACCCAGGCCATTGTCGGCGGTGCCGCCGGCCAGCAGGTTGCCGGTGGTCTTGAAACCGTCATGGCTGGAGGACGGGCTGGTTTCGGTCTGGAAGCCGCCCTTGACCGTCGGTTCATCGGGAATCGCGCGGGTCACGAAGTTGACCACGCCGCCCACGTTCTGCGGGCCGTACCGCACGGCACCGCCGCCGCGCACCACGTCGACCGCGTCCATGTTGCCCATGCTGATCGGTGCGAACGACAGTTGCGGTTGGCCATAAGGCGCAAAGGGCACCGGTATGCCGTCCATCAACACGGTCGAGCGTGAAGCCAGGCGCGGGTTGAGGCCACGGATGCCGAAATTCAGCGCCATGTCATGGCTGCCGGTGCCGTTGTTGTCCGGTGCGTTGACACCGGGGATACGGTTGAGCACGTCCCTGGCCTGCGTCGCGCCCTGGCGTTCGAACGCTTCGCGGCGGATCACGTCACGGGCGCCAGGATGCTCGAACACGTTGATCTGCGCGGCGTCGCCCAGCCAGTCGCCGACGATCTTCGAGGCGTCCAGTTCCAGTGGCGCGTCGATCGTCGGATGCAGGCTGAACGCCTTGTCACCCTCAGCGCGAGCCTGCAGGCCCGTGCCTTCGAGCAGGGCGTTCAAACCCTGTTCGGTGGTGTAGTTGCCTTCCAGCCCACGGCTTTGCACGCCGTGGGTGACCTGCGACCCAAACGAAATCAACACGCCAGCCTGCCGGCCGAACTGGTTGAGGGCGGTTTCCAGCGAGGACGGGGCAATGTGGTACGACTTGGCGTCGTCGGCCAATGCGAGCGGCAGAGCACCGAAGCTCAGGCTGGCGCCCAGCAGCAGTTGACGCAGGGTGCGGGCCAGCGGGGTGAGACGAGTGGGTTGCATGAAGGACAATCCTGAGAAGGTGAAATCAAGGTGGCTTTCCTTCTCTGTCACGCCAGCTCCGCAAATCGGCTCATTTATTTTTTCATCGGTGAACAAGCGTGTTCAGGCCCGTGCTTCGACCGTTACCCAATACCGGGTAAAGCGCCGGACTTTCACCGGCAGGCTGATTTCCAGCAAATCCAGAATTCGCTCGCTGTCGTCCAGCGGATAGGTTCCGGAGATCAACAGGTCGGCAATCTTTGCCTCGCACTTGAGGTGGCCGTGACGGTAGCGGGCGAGTTCGGCGAGGAAATCCGCGAGGCGCATGTGGGCGGCCACCAGCATGCCATCCGCCCAGGCGCCGCTGTTGGCGTCCAGCGCTTGTGGTGGGCTGATGTCATGGGCGCTGAAGCTCGATTGTCGGGTGCTCGCCAATGTCAGTGGCGAGCCCCTGTCCGGGTTCAACCGGACACTGCCTTCGAACACCGCGACCTGGGTGCGGTCGGCAAACTGCCGAACGTTCAGGCGCGCCCCGTTGGTGCTCAGCAGGCCCTGGGCGGTGCGCACCTGGAAGGCTTTGGCGGTCGTCAGCAGCATCTCGCCTTCGAGCAAACGGATCAGCCGTTGTGCACCGTCGATCTGCACGTCCGCCGAGCTTGCGGTGTTGAGCTGCAATTGGCTGCCGTCATCGAGGGCGATTGTGCGGCGCTGGCCGACCGGGCTGCGATAATCCGCCAGCAACGGCGGCAGCAGGTCGCGCTCGCGCACGCCCCAGGCCACGGCACTGCCGGCGCCCAGGATCAGCAACAGCTTCAGTGCCTGGCGACGGGCGCTAGAGGTCGGTGCGTTCAAGGCGGCGTGGGCCAGCGGCGAGGACAGGCCCCGCAGCCGCTGGTTGACCCGTTGAATATGCTCCCACGCCCGCTGATGTTCGCTGTGCCCCTCCAGCCAATGCTGCCAGGCGACTTGCTGGCGCGGGCTCAACGGTCCCTGCTGCATTTTCATCAGCCATTGCACAGCCTGCTCGGCGATCTGGGGCGAGAAATCCGTGGGTCGATTCATAGGGCGAAGTAGCAGCGCATCGCCGCTTTGTTCAGGTGGCGCTTGACCGTGGCGATGGAAATCCCCAGTTCGTTGGCGATCTGTGGATAAGTCAGGCCGTCGACCTGTGCCAGCAGGAACGCACGCTTGACCAGGTGCGGCAAGCCGTCAAGCAACTGGTCCAGTTCCATCAGGGTTTGCAGGATGATCGCCCGTTCTTCTTCGGACGGCGCGACGTTCTCCGGCATCTGGGCCAGGGCATCGAGGTACGCGCGCTCCAGATCCTGGCGACGATAGTGGTTGAACAGCACGCGTTTGGCGAGGGTCGTGAGGAACGCGCGCGGTTCGATGATCTGTGGGGCTTCCCTTGCGTTCAGGATCCGCATGAAGGTGTCCTGGGCCAGATCTGCCGCGCTGTCAGGGCAGCCGAGCTTGCGCCGCAACCAACCGGTGAGCCAGCTGTGATGGGCGTGATAGAGACCTTCGACGGGATTGTCTGGCTGCAACGGGATACTCCGAGCGCACACGGATACGTTAGAGAACAAGAATTGTTCGCATTGTAGTGGGGTCGATCTGCATCAGGCAATCGGATCTGTTTTGCGTATGAGAATATTTATCATTAATATTGCAGCTTGGCTGGCCCGCAGGGCTGGCGGTGAATTCGCTTCCGAGCATCTCCAGGTCTGAACATGAAAGGCAAAACCCGTTCGCTCCCCGTGTCCTATCGGCTGGCCGTTGCCTCACGGGTGCTGGCCGCCGTGTTGGGCGGCTACATCGTCGCTGCACTGGCCAGCGTCAGCCTGAGTTCGTGGGTGCCCATGGCCCGGGCGGACGCCGTGGTCACCGGCATGATGACTTCTTTTCTGGCTTACCTTGGCGCGGTGATCTGGTGTTTCGCCTGTCGCACGGCAGGTCGGGCCTGGCTCGGATTGATCGTGCCGGGCCTGATGCTGGCGGCGGTGTCGGGGTTGGCGTATTGGGTGGAGCGCTCATGAAAGAGGGTTTTCGTCAGGCGATGGCCTGGCTGCACACCTGGGCCGGCCTGACCTTCGGCTGGTTGCTGTTCGCGATTTTCCTGACCGGCACGCTCGCCTACTTCAATGATGAAACCAGCCACTGGATGCAGCCGGAAATCCCGGCCCGTTCGGTGAGCTCCGAAGCCAGTCTGAACGTGGCGCAAAACTACCTGGAGCAACACGCGGCCGGTGCCTCGCGCTGGTTGATCGAGCTGCCGAATGCCCGTGAACCCGGCCTGTCGGTCCGCTGGCAACAGACGCCCGCCAAGCGCGGCGAGCGTGGCCAGTTCACGGAAAAACGCCTCGACCCGCAAACCGGTGCCGAAGTGCAGGGCCGGGAGACCAGCGGCGGCGAGTTCTTCTATCGCTTCCACTTCCAGCTGCAAATGCCTTATCCGTGGGGCCGCTGGCTGTCGACCATCGCGGCGATGGTGATGTTTGTCGCGCTGATCAGCGGGATCATCACTCACAAGAAAATCTTCAAGGACTTCTTCACCTTCCGCCCGCGCAAGGGCCAGCGTTCCTGGCTCGATGGCCATAACGCGGTGGCCGTGCTGGTGCTGCCGTTCCATTTGATGATCACCTACAGCAGCCTGGTGATCTTCATGTCGATGGTGATGCCGGCCAGTATTCTGGCCTCTTACAAAGGCGATGTTCGGGGGTTCTTCGACGAGGTGTTCCCGGCTTCGACGACGCCTGAGCTGTCAGGCCAGCCCGCCGCGCTGGCGCCGTTGGCTCCGCTGCTGGACAAGGCTCGCGAGCAGTGGGGAGGGGGGCGGACCGGGCGTCTTACGGTGAACAATCCGGGGGACACGAACGCCTCGGTGGTGCTGGTGCGTGACGGTGCCGATCGCGTGGTGCATGACTTCGGCAGCGCGGTGACCTTCAATGGCGTCACCGGGCAGTTGCTTGGCACGACCCCGGAGCCGTCGCTGCCGAGGGCGATTGCCGGCAGTTTCTACGGTTTGCACATGGGCCATTTCGCGGGCCCGGTGCTGCGCTGGCTGTACTTCGTTTTCGGGTTGGCGGGCACGGCGATGATCGGCACCGGGTTGGTGATCTGGCTGGGCAAGCGTCAGCTCAAACATGCCAAGAGCGCGGCGATGCCGTTCGAGTTGCGGCTGGTGGAGGTGCTGAACATCGCTGGCATGTCCGGGCTGATGGTCGCGGTGGCGGCATTTTTCTGGGCCAATCGTCTGTTGCCGCTGGGGCTGGCCGGACGTGCGGCGTGGGAGGTGAACGCTTTTTTCATCGTCTGGGGCTTGAGTTTGCTGCACGCCGTGGTGCGCCGTGGCCGTCGGGCCTGGGTCGAGCAGTTGGCGCTGGCGGCGTTGCTGTTTGGCGCGGTGCCGCTGTTGAACGCCCTGACTACGCCGTATCACCTGGGCGCCAGCCTGGCACAGGGCGATTGGGCCATGGCCGGTTTCGATCTGACCTGCCTGGCCACGGGTGTGTTCTTTACCTGGGCTGCCTGGAAAATGCAGCGTGCCGCACAGCCGGAACGCGTGATCCGGGTGCGCGCACAACCGATCACCCTTGAGCAGGAGGCGCACTGAATGCTGCTCGCCCTGTTGCTCTGTTATGTGGGTTTTACCGCCCTGTGTCTGGCGATGGATCGGCACCATGTCGAACTGTTGGGGCGTCAATCGTCCCCGCACCGTCGTCAGGGCCTGAGGCTCGGCGGTGGATTGTTGCTGGCCTTGGCGTTGTGGCCGGCGGTGGCGTCCTCCGGTTGGGGCCTGGGGCTGGTGCAGTGGTGTGCCGTGTTGATGCTCAGTGCGTTGCTGCTGGTGCTGTTGATCCCGTACCGGCCACGCCTGGCCCTGTCGCTGGCTGGCCTGAGTCTGCTCGCCAGTCCCGTTGCCATTTTGGCGCAGTAGGCATCGATGATCAGTACGCCTCCGGACGCCCGTGACGACGAACCGCACGGCGCCCGTGCGCATTTCCTCAAGGTGTTTCTGTCCCAGCGCTCGCAAATGGAGGCGTTGGTGAACCGTCGCGTGGGCTGTCGGGCGACGGCGGCGGACCTGGTGCAGGATCTGTTTCTGCGCTTCTGGCGGCGGCCGCTGGTGCAGGTCGAAGAGCTCAGCACCTACCTGTTGCGCTGCGCCGGCAACATCGCCATTGACCATTTGCGCAGCGAAGGCACGCGGGTCCGGGTCAACGAGGGCTGGCAACCGGATGAACCGGACAGCCACGGCAGTGAACCGCAGGCGGCGCTGGAGGCCGGCAATGATTTGCGCCATGTCGAAGCGGCGTTGCGCGCATTGCCCGAGCGCACGCGGCAGATTTTCCTGCTCAATCGCATCCATGGACGCAAGTACGCCGAGATAGCCAAGGCAATGGGCTTGTCCCAAAGCGCCGTGGAAAAACATATGATGCGCGCCCTCGACGCCTGCAAGGCCAGCCTGCGGGACCATGAACCGCGCACGCCAAGGAAAGCCCCGTGAACCAGCTTGATCACGTCACCCCGACGCCCGCCCAGGAGCAGGCTGCTTTCGCCTGGCTGAGCCTGTTGCACGATCAACCCAGCAGCGGTGACCAGGCAACGTTCAGCCAATGGCTGCAAGCCGATCCGGCCCATGCCGAGGCCTACGCCCGGGCGCAGGTGGTGTGGGAGTTGAGCGAGGGGCCGGCGCGCACCCTGGCCGATGAAGACGCCTTGGCCTTGCAGCGCTACCTCAACGTGATGAATGCGCCTCGTCGCCCCAGCATTCGACGCGTGGGCGGGGCGCTGGCGATGGCGGCCTGCCTGATGTTGATGATCAGCCTCGGTGCCGGCTGGCAGCCGTTGCGCTGGGTCGATGACCTGGGGGCTGACTACGTGTCGGCGCCGGGTGAAATCCGCACCGTGACACTGGCCGATCAATCCCGGGTGACCCTCGACGCGGACAGCGCCATCGCAGTGGATTTCAGCGCTGGCGAACGCCATGTGCAGTTGCGTCGCGGCGCGGGCTTTTTCAGCGTGACGCACACCGGTGAGCCGTTCGTGGTCGACGCCGAAAAGGGCCAGGCGCGGGTGCTGGGCACGCAATTCGAAGTGCGCCTGCAGGACCACGGTGCCCAGGTCACGGTGTTGTCCGGGCGAGTGGGCGTGACGGCGCACAGGCACGCTGAACAGCAAGTCCTGAGCGCTGGCCAGCAAGTGGCTTACGGCAACGGCGTCGCGGAAAAACTTCACGCCGTGGACAGCGAGGCGCAGTTGGCGTGGCGCCAGGGCTGGCTCAATTACTACAAGGCGACCCTGGCCGAGGTGGTGGGGGATTTGCAGCGCTACTACCCGGGCAGGATTGTGCTGCTCAATGATCAACTGGCGGCGCGTCGGGTCAGTGGCAGTTTTCCGAGCAAGGATCCGCAGGCGGTGCTGGGATCATTACAAGGCGTGATGGGGTTTGAGCAGCACAGCGTGGGGCCGCTGATCATTTTGCGGTGAGGCAGCCGGCCCCATCGCGAGCAGGCTCGCTCCCACAGTGATCGGTGGGGTTCGCAAAACCTGTGGGAGCGAGCCTGCTCGCGATGGGGCCAGAACAAACCCCCCATTACGCAACTAAAAATAATTTCAAAAATCCAGTGAGGTAAACCCGAACCCCATCCGTGTAGTGACTGAAACTGCGAGTCATTCGCATCCGTAGCGGTTCTACACAGGTCATTGAGCAATGAAGTCCAGGGCAAAATCCGGTTCGGTCAAACAGTGGTTGGGTGCTTCGGCACTGGGTATTTCGGCGTTGGCGTTGCTGCCGTTGAGCGTGGCACTGGCTGCCGAGTCCGGCGCGGCGCAACAGCAGGCGCAGTTTCGTTTCGCAATGGCCGCCAAACCGTTGCCCCAGGCCCTGAGCGACTTCAGCCGGATCACCGGCCTCAGCGTGGTCTACACCGATGAAGCCCCCTATGGTCTCACCGCACCGGCGGTCAGCGGGCAGATGAGTGCCGAACAGGCGCTGCAGCGTTTGCTCAGCGGTTCGAATTTCACCTTCCGCCGCACCGACGCCCACACCCTGGCACTGGAACCGCTGCCGACCGCAGGCGCCTTGAACCTGGGCGCCACCACCATCACCTCGGTGATGGATCAATCCATGAGCTACCAGCCGCCACCCACCAGTTCGGTGATGCGCTCCTCGGCCCTGCTCCAGGAAACGCCCCAGACCGTCAACGTGATCCCGGCCCAGGTCATCCGCGACCAGGCCCCGCGCAACCTCGACGATGCGCTGGCCAACGTCAGCGGCATCACCCAGGGCAACACGCTTGGCAGCACCCAGGACTCGGTGATGACCCGGGGGTTTGGCGACAACCGCAACGGTTCGATCATGCGCGACGGCATGCCGGTGGTGCAGGGGCGTGGCCTGAACGCCACGGTCGACCGGGTCGAAGTGCTCAAGGGGCCGGCCTCGTTGCTCTACGGCATCCAGGACCCGGGCGGTGTGGTCAACATGGTCAGCAAGAAGCCTGAACTGCAGCAGTACAACGCCCTGACCCTGCGCGGCTCGACCTACGGCGACGGCAAGAACGGCAGCGGTGGCGGCCTCGACAGCACCGGCGCGCTGGGCGATTCCGGGTTGGCGTACCGCCTGGTGCTGGACCACGAGGACGAAGATTACTGGCGCAACTTCGGCACCCACCGCGAGTCCCTGGTGGCGCCTTCGCTGGCCTGGTTCGGCGAGCGCACCACGCTGTTGTTCGCCTACGAACACCGCGAATTCCTGACCCCGTTCGACCGTGGCACGCTGATCGACCCGCGTGACAACCATCCGCTGGACATCTCCCGCGACCGGCGGCTCGACGAGCCCTTCAACAACATGGAAGGGCGCTCGGACCTCTATCATTTCGAAGCCGATCACGAGCTCAACGACAACTGGAAGGCTCACCTGGGCTACAGCTGGAACCGTGAAACCTACGACGCCAGCCAGGTGCGCGTCACGGCCATCAACACCGACAAGGGCACGCTGACCCGCAGCATGGACGGCACCCAGAACGCGATCAGCACCGACCGCTTCACCACCGCCAGTTTCGAAGGCAAGGTCACTGCGCTGGGCATGCAACATGACCTGGTGTTCGGCATTGACGACGAGTACCGCAAGATCTATCGCGAGGACCTGATTCGCCAGAAGAGCCTGACCACCTTCAGCTACCTCAACCCGGTTTATGGTCGCGAAGTCGAAGGCACCACCGTCAGCCCGGCCGACAGCGCGCAGACCGACGAGCTGCGCAGCAATTCAGCGTTCATGCAGGACTCCATCCACCTCACCGACCAATGGATTCTGGTCGCTGGCGGGCGTTTCCAGACCTATGACCAGTACGCGGGCAAGGGCGTGCCCTTCAAGGCCAACACCGACGGCAATGGCCAGAAGTGGGTGCCGCGTGCCGGCCTGGTCTATCGCTACACCGATGAACTGTCGTTCTACGGCAGCTACACCGAATCGTTCAAGCCCAACTCGACCATCGCTCCGCTCAGCGGCAGCAGCACGGTGCTCGACGGCAGCGTGGCGCCGGAAGAAGCCAAGTCCTGGGAGATCGGCGCCAAGCTCGACATGCCGGGGCGCATCACGGGTAACGTCGCGCTGTTCGACATCAAGAAACGCAACGTGCTGGTGGCCAACTCCGAAGGCCCGGTAACGCTCTACAGTGCAGCGGGTGAAGTGCGCTCGCGTGGCCTGGAAGTGGATGTGTCCGGCCAGCTCAGCGACCGCTGGAGCCTGATCGGCAGCTATGCCTACACCGATGCCGAAGTCACCGAAGACCCGACCTACAAAGGTAAAGCGCTGCAGAACGTGGCAAAGAATTCCGGCTCGCTGTCGGCGGTCTACGACTTCGGCGCCCTCATTGGCGGCGATCAGTTGCGGGTCGGCGCGGGCGCGCGGTATGTCGGTGAACGGGCGGGTAACGCCGTGAATGATTTCGACCTGCCGAGCTACACCGTGGCCGACGCGTTCGCCACCTACGAGACCAGACTCGAAGGGCAGAAGGTCAAGTTTCAGCTCAACGTGAAAAACCTGTTCGACCGTACTTACTACACGTCGGCGGCGAGTCGGTTCTTTGTGTCGATGGGGGATTCGCGGCAGGTGACGTTGTCCAGCACCTTGGAGTTCTGATCCTGGACCGTGTCGCTTCTATCGCGAGCAGGTCAGGCAGCTAAAAACTCACTTAGCGCAAAAACGCCTGCCGATACTCCCCGGGCGTCCCACCCAGCACCTGGCGGAACCGGTTGGTGAAGTGACTGGCGCTGGCGAACCCGCAGGCCAGCGCGACCTCCCCCAGAGGCTGCGAAGTGCTGCGCAACAACTCCCGCGCCCGCTCCAGTCGCCGCGCCAGCACATACTGGTGCGGCGGCAAGCCGAAGCTCTCGCGGAACATCCGCGCAAAGTGATATTCGGACAGCGCACACAACCCGGCCAGTTGCCCCAGGCTGATGGCCTCGGCCAATTGGTTGTCGATGAACTCCACCAATTGCCGGCGTTGATGCGCGGCCAATCCACCCTTGAGCCGCAGGCCGTCGCGCAGGCCCACTTGGCCGAGCAGGACGTGGCTGAGCATTTCGTGAGCCAGGCTGCTGGTGAGCAGGCGCTCGCCCGGCTCATCCCAATCGAGCGTGAGCATCTGGCGAAAGCGCCGGGCCTGCTGCGGGTCGTCGAGGAAGGTGCGCTCGCGCAACTGCAGCTCACGGGGCTCGCGATCCAGCAACGTGACGCAGCCAAGGGCGAACTGTTGCGCGCTGAAATACAGGTGGGCCAGGCGAATATGGCCGTTGATCACCCAGCCCGACTGGTGCTCGGCGGGCAGGATGCACAGCTTGTCCGGGCCGCCCTTGGTGCCGGGCTGGTCGCGGCGAAAGGTGCCGGTGCCGCCGGCGATGTAGCAGGACAGCGTGTGGTGGCCCGGCGCTTGGTACTCCTGGGCGTCGTGGTGGTTGCTCCACAGGGCTGCAGCCATGCCGTCACCGAGCTCGGCGCTGTGCTCGAGGCGAGCATGGGGCGAGCGGTTGAGGGCTTGAAAGACTTGCAGTGATTCCAGTGCGGGCATGATCTGTTCTCCAACGCCTTGCATCCTACTCCGTAGACGCCGGCCTGCCAGCCCGTGCGCCGACAAAAGCGCAAGTTTGTGCAAGTGCGAAGGCAACGGGCACGGGACACTGGAGGCCTATCGAGGAGTGTGTGCCATGAACCTTTCGCTGTACCTGCTGACCGTGCTGATCTGGGGCACCACCTGGATTGCCCTGAAATGGCAATTGGGCGTGGTGGCCATACCGGTGTCGATCGTCTATCGCTTCGGCCTCGCCGCGCTGGTGCTGTTCGTCATGTTGCTGCTCAGTCGCAAGCTGCAAGTGATGAATCGGCGCGGGCACCTGATCTGCCTGGCGCAGGGGTTGTGCCTGTTCTGCCTCAACTTCATGTGTTTCCTGACCGCGAGCCAGTGGATACCGAGCGGCCTGGTGGCGGTGGTGTTTTCCACGGCCACGCTGTGGAACGCCCTGAATGCGCGGGTGTTCTTCGGCCAGAAGATCGCGCGTAACGTGCTGTTGGGTGGCGCGTCGGGGCTGCTCGGGCTGGGGCTGCTGTTCTGGCCGGAACTGGTGGGCCACACCGCGAGCCCGCAGACCTTGCTCGGCCTGGGCCTGGCGCTGCTCGGCACGCTGTGCTTCTCGGCGGGCAACATGCTCTCGAGCCTGCAACAGAAGGCTGGCCTGAGGCCATTGACCACCAACGCCTGGGGCATGGCCTATGGCGCGGCGATGCTGTCGGTGTGGTGCCTGTTCAAGGGCATTCCCTTCGAGATGGAATGGAATGCGCGCTACATCGGCTCGTTGCTGTACCTGGTCATCCCCGGCTCGGTGATCGGTTTCACCGCCTACCTGACACTGGTCGGGCGCATGGGCCCCGAACGTGCCGCCTATTGCACGGTGCTGTTCCCGGTAGTGGCGCTCAATGTGTCGGCGTTCGCCGAAGGCTACCAGTGGACGGCCCCTGCGTTGGCCGGGCTGGTGCTGGTGATGCTGGGCAACGTGTTGGTGTTCCGGAAACCCGGTCCGCTAAGGGTGCCGGGCAACGGCAAGCTGGCGTGAACATCGGCGGATCGAGCGCATTGATTCAGCGTTCGATCCGCATCACCAGATAAATCAATAGCGGCAGGATGAACACGACGATATGCCGAGCCCATTCCTTGTCATTCCAGTGTTTCGATTCATCCCTATTGAACACGCGACGCCGATGACGTGAAAGCACACGTAGACTGCGGGCTGGACTGAATTGCAAGGTGTGCGACGGGGCAGACGCCGACAACGTCTGCCCGTGTTGATCAGCCTTTCCAGACTTGCGGGTTCACCAGGTCCTGCGGGCGTTCACCCAACAGCGCGCTGCGCAGGTTGGCCAGGGCGCGATTGGCCATGGCTTCACGGGTTTCGTGGGTCGCCGAGCCGATGTGCGGCAAGGTCACGGCGTTTTTCAGCTGGAACAGTGGCGATTCGCCGAGGGGTTCCTTCTCGTACACATCCAGGCCGGCGCCGCGAATCCGGTTGTTTTGCAGCGCCTCGATCAGCGCCGGTTCGTCCACCACCGGGCCACGGGCTATGTTGATCAGAATCGCGCTGGACTTCATCAGCGCCAGTTCGCGATGGCTGATCAGATGCCGGGTCTTTTCGCTGAGCGGCACCACCAGGCAGACGAAATCGGCTTCGGCCAGCAACTCGTCAAGGCTGCGGAACTGCGCGCCGAGTTCCTGTTCCAGCGCGGTCTTGCGGCTGTTGCCGCTGTAGAGGATCGGCATGTTGAAGCCGAGTCGGCCGCGACGGGCAACGGCGGCGCCGATGTTGCCCATGCCGACGATGCCCAGGGTCTTGCCATGCACGTCGGTGCCGAACAGCGGGGCGCCGACCGAGGCCTGCCATTGGCCGGCCTTGGTCCAGGCATCCAGTTCAGCCACGCGGCGGGCGCTGCTCATGAGCAGGGCGAAGGCCAGGTCGGCGGTACTTTCGGTGAGCACATCGGGCGTGTTGGTCAGCATGATCCCGCGTTCGTTGAAGTACGGGACGTCATAGTTGTCGTAGCCCACCGACACACTGGACACCACTTGCAGCTTGCTCGCGTTCTCCAGCTGCGCCCGGCCGAGCTTGCGGCCCACGCCAATCAGGCCGTGGGCGTGGGGCAGGGCTTCATTGAATTGCGCATTGATGTCACCGGCCTTGGGGTTCGGCACGATGACCTCGAAGTCCTGCTTGAGGTGTTCGATCATTTCAGGCGAGATGCGGCTGAAGGCGAGGACGGTCTTTTTCATGGGTGGCGGGCTCGTCGGGCATGGAGAATGCCAAGCACGCTAACATTCTTTCCCCTGTGGGAGCGAGCCTGCTCGCGATGAGCCCACTGACAACGCGCACGAGCAGACTGAAAGCGTCATCGTTGACGATCATCGCGAGCAGGCTCGCTCCCACAAGGGGGGGCGGGAGCGAAATCAGGTGGCCAGTCGCGCGCCGCTCAGGCTTCCGCTCAGCTCATACGCCGCCAACTCTGCCTGATGCGCCGCGAGGATTTCCGGCAACGAACCACGCAGGTACTCGACCCAGGTCTTGATCTTCGCGTCCAGGTACTGGCGCGACGGGTAGATCGCATACAGGTTCAGTTCCTGCGAGCGGTAGTTGGGCATCATGCGCACCAGCGAGCCGTTGCGCAGTCCTTCAATCGCGGCGTACACCGGCAGCACGCCAACCCCCATGCCACTGATGATCGCGGTCTTCATCGCGTCGGCGGAGTTCACCAGGAACGGCGAGCTGTTGATGGTGACTATCTCCTGGCCTTCCGGGCCGTCGAAGGCCCACTTCTCCAGTGGAATCACCGGGCTGACCAGGCGCAGGCAGGCATGGTTGAGCAGGTCGCTGGGCTTTTGCGCACAGCCGTTGGCTTTTACATAGGCTGGCGAGGCGCAGACGATGCTGTAGGTGATGCCCAGGCGCTGGGAAACAAACCCCGAGTCCGGCAACTCGCTGGCCAGGACGATGGACACGTCGTAACCCTCGTCCAGCAGGTCCGGCACACGGTTGGCCAGGGTCAGGTCGAATGTCACGTCGGGATGCGTCTTGCGGTAGCGGGCGATGGCATCGATGACGAAGTGCTGACCGATACCGGTCATGGTGTGCACCTTGAGCTGGCCGGCCGGGCGCGAATGGGCATCGCTGGCCTCGGCCTCGGCTTCTTCGACATACGCCAGGATCTGCTCGCAACGCAGCAGGTAACGCTTGCCGGCCTCGGTCAGGGCGATGCGCCGGGTGGTGCGGTTGAGCAGGCGGGTTTGCAGGTGGGCTTCCAGGTTGGAAACCGCGCGCGAGACGTTGGCCGTCGTGGTATCGAGTTGTACGGCGGCAGCGGTGAAGCTGCCCGCTTCGGCCACGTAGCTGAAGGCGCGCATGTTTTGCAGGGTGTCCATGGAGTGCTCTCGGGTGCGATGGCAAATTGTGACACGAAGTTTCAGGGTCTGAGACCCCCGACTTAGGGATTATCGCGCGAACGGTAATAAAGATTCACAGGAATTCCAGCTTATCGCCGTCCGAGGCCACCCCTAGAATTACGCCGTCCCGCCCTCCGCCCTCGTGCCTCTCCCTATTTTCAGGAAATTGCAGCAGTGCCGCGTCGCATTAAAGGAGCGTTTCAGACGCTCAGTGTTCTGGCTTTAACCCTGGCAATCAGCGGCTGCATCGGAACCGGAGGCATTGCCCCGCAAGGCAAGGCACTGGAAGCCAATTCTCTGGCCACCGACGAAGCGATCCAGAGCGCCGCGCAAGACGCCAACTGGCCCTCGACGCAATGGTGGCAAGCCTACGGCGACCCGCAACTGAACCACTGGATCGACCGTGCGTTGCAAGGCAGTCCGACCATGGCGATGGCGGCGGCGCGGGTACGCCAGGCCAAAGCCATGGCCGGCATCGCCGAGTCGGCCGAGTCGCTGCAGATCAATGGCGAGTCGACCCTCAAACGCCACAACTGGCCCACCGACCCGTTCTACGGGCCTGGCGACCTGGCCAACACCACGACCTGGGACAACAACGCCGCGCTGGGCTTCAGCTACACCCTCGACCTGTGGGGCCGCGAAAGCAACAGCACCGAGCGTGCCGTCGACCTGGCGCACATGAGCGCCGCCGAGGCGCGCCAGGCCCAGCTCGAGTTGCAGAACAACATCGTGCGCGCCTACATCGAACTGTCGCTGCACTACGCACAGCGCGACATCGTGGCGGCGACCCTGCAACAGCAACAGCAGATCCTCGACCTGGCACAAAAACGCCTCGACGGCGGCATTGGTACGCACTTCGAGGTCAGCCAGGCCGAGACGCCATTGCCGGAAACCCATCGCCAGCTCGACGCGCTCGACGAAGAAATCGCCCTGAGCCGCAATCAACTGGCGGCCCTGGCGGGCCTTGGCCCGGGTGAGGGGGCGCCGTTGCAGCGACCGACGCTGATCCTGGGCGCGCCATTGAAACTACCGTCGTCGTTGCCGGCGCAATTGCTCGGCCAACGCCCGGACGTGGTCGCCAGTCGCTGGCAAGTGGCGGCGCAGGCCCGTGGCATCGACGTCGCGCACGCCGGTTTCTACCCCAACGTCGATCTGGTCGGCAGCCTCGGCTACATGGCCACCGGTGGCGGTGCACTGGAGTTCCTGACGGGCAGGAAACTCAACTACAGCGTCGGCCCGGCGATCTCGTTGCCGATTTTCGACGGTGGCCGCCTGCGTGCCGAACTGGGCGAAGCGTCCGCCGGGTATGACATCGCCGTGGCCAGGTACAACCAGACACTGGTCAATGCGTTGAAGAACATTTCCGATCAATTGATTCGCCGCGAATCCATGGACAAGCAGCAGGCCTTCGCCGCCGAGTCCGTCGCCACCGCGCAGAAAACCTACGACATCGCGATGATCGCCTACCAACGCGGGCTCACCGATTACCTCAACGTGCTCAACGCCCAGACCCTGCTGTTCAAGCAGCAACAGGTCCAGCAGCAGGTCCAGGCCGCGCGCCTCAGCGCCCATGCCGAGCTGGTGACGGCGCTCGGCGGCGGGCTGGGCGCGGGCAATGATGTGCCCAAGGACAGTCGGACGCTGCCCCCGAAAAAACCGGCCATGCTCAAATGAACATCGTATCCAGGGTGGGAGCGAGCCTGCGCGCGACAGCGGCCTGTCCGCCAATGCACATCTCGCCTGACACACCGCCATCGCGAGCCGGCTCGCTCCCACAGGGGGCGGCTCGTTGACGACTTTACGCTGGCTGTACTCGCTTGACTGGCGCCGGGGTTTCTTCGACTGGGCACGCAGCGACGGCGTGACCTGGGTCTACATCTTCAAGGTGTTGCTGGCCGCGTTCCTGACCCTGTGGCTGGCGATGCGCCTGGAGTTGCCGCAGCCGCGCACGGCGATGATCACCGTGTTCATCGTCATGCAACCGCAGAGCGGCCAGGTGTTCGCCAAGAGCTTCTACCGCTTTCTCGGCACCTTGACCGGTTCGGCGGTGATGGTGGCCCTGATTGCCCTGTTCGCGCAGAACACCGAGCTGTTCCTCGGTTCGCTGGCGATCTGGGTGGGCATCTGCTCGGCAGGGGCGGCGCGTTATCGCAACTTTCGCGCCTACGGCTTCGTGCTCGCCGGCTACACCGCCGCGATGGTCGGTCTGCCGGCCCTGGCCCATCCTGACGGCGCGTTCATGGCGGCGGTGTGGCGCGTGCTGGAAATTTCCCTGGGGATTCTTTGCTCCACCCTGGTCAGCGCCGCGATCCTGCCGCAAACCGCCAGCGCGGCGATGCGCAACGCGTTGTACCAGCGCTTCGGTGTGTTTGCGTTGTTCGTCACCGACGGGTTGCGCGGTCGCAGCCAACGCGAGGCGTTCGAGGCGGGCAACGCGCGTTTCAGTGCCGAGGCGGTCGGCCTGGAGGGGCTGCGCAGCGTCACCGTGTTCGAAGACCCGCACATGCGCCGGCGCAACGGGCGGTTGAGCCGTCTCAACAGTGAGTTCATGGGTGTCACCACACGCTTCAACGCCTTGCACCAGTTGCTCGAACGGTTGCGTGGCGCTGCCGCCGAGCATGTCGTGGCCGCCATCAAGCCCGGGTTGCAGGACCTTGCCGAAGTGCTCGACGGTTTCAGTGGCCGCGCCCTGACCAGCCCGGATGCGGCGCGTCTGGTGCTGGCCCTGGCCGCCTACAAGGAAGCGCTGCCGGCGCGGGTGCGCAGCCTGCGGGCGACGTTCCAGGAGCGCGCGCCGAGCGACGCCGAGTTGCTGGACTTTCATACGGCCTACGAACTGCTGTATCGCTTTGTCGACGACCTGCACGGTTATGCACAGACTCACGCCTCCCTGGCCGATCACCGTCACGAGCGCGAGCAGTGGGACGAGCCTTTCACACCGCAAACCAACTGGATGGCCTCGGCGGCGTCGGGCATTCGCGCGGCGTTCATCCTGGTGGTGCTGGGCAGTTACTGGGTGGCGACGGCATGGCCGAGCGGGGCGACCATGACCCTGATTGCGGCGGCCACGGTCGGCCTGTCCGCCGCCACGCCGAACCCGAAACGCATGGCGTTCCAGATGGCTTGCGGCACGTTCCTCGGCGCGCTGATCGGTTTCGTCGAGATGTTTTTCATCTTCCCGTGGATCGATGGTTTTCCCTTGCTGTGCGTGATGCTGGCGCCGGTGATCGTGCTCGGTTCGTTCCTGACCTCACGCCCGCAATACGTCGGGGTCGGACTTGGCCTGCTGATCTTCTTCAGCACCGGTTCGGTGCCGGACAACCTGACGATCTACAACCCCTACGCCTTCATCAACGACTACATCGCCATGGTGCTCGGGATGCTGGTCTGCGCCGCTGCCGGGGCGATCATCATGCCGCCCAACAGCCGCTGGTTGTGGCGTCGACTGGAGCAGGACCTGCGCGAACAAGTGGTGTACGCGATCAGCGGCAAACTCAAGGGCCTGGCGTCGAGTTTCGAAAGTCGCACCCGGGACCTGTTGCACCAGGCCTACGGTTTCGCCGCCGGCCAGCCGCAGGTGCAGCGGGACTTGCTGCGCTGGATGTTCGTGGTGCTGGAAGTCGGCCACGCGATCATCGAATTGCGCAAGGAGCAGGCGATCCTGCCGGTGCACCCGGCCTACGCCGAATCCCAGCCCTGGCGCCAGGCGATCCGCGTGATGGGGCGCTCGCTGGTGCGCCTGTTCCTGCAACCGAGCGCCAGTAACCTGGAGCGTGGACTGGTCGCGGTGGACCATGCGATCAGCCGGGTGCAAGCCACCGACGAACCCTTCGCCCCGCACTTCGACACCTCGGCGTTGCGCCGGGTGAAGAGCTACCTGCACTTCATCCGCAGCTCATTGCTCGATCCGCAATCGCCGCTCGCCGCCTACGTGAATACCTCGCCCCAAGGACTTGCCCATGCCCCGTGAGATCGCCTTCCACGGCGTGTACATGCCGACCATGACGCTGATGTTTCTGATCGCTGCGGTCCTGGCCTGGGCGCTGGACCGGTTCCTTTCCGGCTTCGACCTGTACCGTTTTTTCTGGCACCCGGCGTTGCTGCGCCTGAGTCTGTTTACCTGTCTGTTCGGCGCCCTGGCGCTGACGGTCTACCACTGAGAATGCCCTGATGAAAAAGCTTTTCAGCCTGCTCGCCACATTGCTGGTGCTGGCCCTCGCGATCTGGGTCGGCCGGACCCTGTGGGAGCACTACATGAACACGCCCTGGACCCGCGACGGCCGGGTGCGCGCCGACATCATCAATGTCGCCGCCGACGTCACCGGGGAAGTGGTGGACGTGCCGGTGCGCGATAACCAACAGGTGAAGAAGGGCGATCTGTTGATGCGCATCGACCCCGAGCACTACCGCCTCGCGGTCAAGCAGGCGCAGGCACTGGTGGCTTCACGCAAATCGACCTGGGAGATGCGCAAGGTCAACGCCCACCGCCGCGCCGACATGGACAACCTGGTGATCTCCAAGGAAAACCGTGACGACGCCAGCAACATCGCCGATTCGGCCCTGGCGGATTACCAGCAGGCGCAAGCCCAGCTGGAAGCGGCCGAACTGAACCTCAGGCGCACCGAAGTGCGCGCGGCGGTGGACGGTTACGTGACCAACCTCAATGTCCATCGCGGCGACTATGCGCGCATCGGCGAAGCCAAAATGGCCGTGGTCGACATGCATTCCTTCTGGGTCTACGGCTTCTTCGAAGAGACCAAGCTTCCGCATGTGCGAGTCGGCGACAAGGCCGACATGCAACTGATGAGTGGCGAGGTGATGAAGGGGCATGTGGAGAGTATTTCCCGCGGCATCTACGACCGCGACAACCCGCAAAGCCGTGAGCTGATCGCCGACGTGAACCCGACGTTCAACTGGGTGCGGCTGGCGCAACGGGTGCCGGTGCGGATACACATCGACGAAGTGCCGGAGGGGGTGCTGCTGGCGGCGGGGATCACCTGCACGGTGGTGGTGAACCCGTCCGAAACCCTGTAGGCGCGTATCGCTCCCACAGTCGAAACTGGCGGGACTCACTCCTTGCAGAACGTCTCGTGAAGGTGCCGCCAGAGAATCCTGCCGTCCACCTTCTCGAACACCACTGTCGAGCGCCGGTCGGAGTGCAGACCGGTGGCATCGGTCTGCTGTTCGCGGTAACTGACGGTGGCGCCGGTGTCGTGCAACGCCAGGCCACATAACTCGCTCAGCTCGATGCGGAACCCGAGCTTCTTGCCGCCGGCCAGCAGGAACAGTTCGTTCAGCGCGGCGAAATCCAGCGCCCGACCCAGGGGCGAGACCATGGAGAACTGCGGCGAAAAACGCATCAGCAGGTGTTCGAGTTCGGCGGCGTCGCGTTCTTCGGCCAGCCATTGCTCGATGGCCACGTGGGCCTGGATCACTTCGTCGAAGTATTGGGTGTAGTCGGTCATGGTGTTTCCTTCAGAGCTTCAGCGTCTGTTCTGCCGTCATCGCGAGCAGGCTCGCTCCCACAGGGGGCGGCGTGCACGGTCAAAATGTGGGAGCGAGCCTGCTCGCGATAAGGTCGCTGCGGTATCAGAGCTGGCCACGCAACCCAAACCGCCGCATCAACGTCGACTCCAGCACCCCTTTGGGCAACAACCCCGCCATCAGCGGCAACGCCCGGCTGCCATTGCCCAACCGCACCAACCTCGGCGGCTTGTCCTGCCGGACGGCCTTGAACACCCCGGCCGCGAATTCACTGGCCGGCGTCGGGTTGTCCTGGGATGCCTTGGCCCGGGCGCGGATGCCTTCACGCAAAGCGAACCAGGGCGATTGCTCGCTGATCAACTGCTCGGCTTCCTGCCCGGCATTGCGGGCGAAACTCGAGGCGATAGCCCCCGGCTGCACTTCCATCACCCGCACACCGAACGGGGCGAGTTCCATGCGCAACGCATCGCTCAAGGCATGCACCGCTGCTTTCGAGGCGCAATAGGCGCCGGCGAACGGCGTGACCAGTACGCCCGAGACGCTGCCGATGTTCACCACGATCCCCCTGGCCCGGCGCAATACCGGAAAGAAAGCCCGGGTCACGCCGACGATGGCAAACACATTGGTTTCGAACTGGCGCTGCATGGCGGGTACACCGCCGTCCAGCAGCGGACCCATGGCGCCGTAACCGGCGTTGTTGATCAGCACATCCAGGCCACCGTGCTGTTGATTGATCTGCTCGCTCAACTGCTCCAGCGCCCGGCCATCATTGACGTCCAGTTGCACGGCGTTGAAACCCGCCGCCGCCAATGCCGCGACATCTTCGGTCTTGCGCGCGCTGGCCCAGACCTGGTATCCGGCCGTCTTGAACACATCGGCCAGTGCGCGGCCAATGCCGCTGGAGCAACCGGTAATCAACGCAACAGGCATGGCGCGTTCCTTGTGTAGAAAGAGAAGGGGTCAGTCGGAGAAACTGCCTTGCAAATGCTCGGCACGAAACTCCAGGGTTTGTGGACGATAACCGGGTCGCAGGGGCGGCATGGGCAAGCAATCCTCCCAGCTGGCGCCGGCCTGCAACTCGCCGGGTCCACGATAGCGCGGCGCGCTGTACTGATTGTCCGCGAGGTTGACCGTGTCGCCCGGCGCATAAGCGGCGACACGCCAGCGCAATTCGGTGAGCGGCACCTCGTTGCCGTTGTTCATCGTCAGTTGCAACGGACGATCTGCCGGGCATTGTTGCGGCGCGTAGGCGATGCGCAACTCAAGGCGCGCCAGTTGCTTGACCTCGCGATTGTCCATCCAGATCACCCAGCTGGCGACCAGCCCCAGGCCAATGGCAGCCGCCACCGAGACGGGCAAGGCTTTGGCCGGGTAACGGACTAACAGAATCAACCAGGTGATGACCAGCAGGACGCCAATGAACATGTCGCACAACCTCGCGCAAGAGAGGGCCATCCTACCTAAGGGCAGGTGAGCTTGGCGATGGGCGAGCGCGGTTGACCGTTTGTCGAGCCTGTAATTTGTGACAGTAGATACACGTCGCGTTTGAGCATTAGCTGCTGCAAACCGACTTGAAGACGCGTGATGCAACCTCCGCTCGCTTCCCTGCACCGCGACACACCAAAACTGGCGGTCGTTGAACCGAGGGGACTGGCTGTGCGCGTGGTGGACTATCACCGTGCAGCCGCCAGCGATACGGTACAAGCACAGGTCAATCACACGGCCCATGACCCGCAAGGGCGAGCGAACGATCTGCGGGATCCGCGGTTGTTCCTTGAGGCGTCGTCACCGGCCAACCTGAGCATGACCCATAGCCTGAGCGGCGCTGTCTTGTGCAGCGTCAGTGTGGACGCGGGCCTGCGTCTCAGGCTGTTGGGCGAGGACGGCCAGCCGGTGCACGATTGGGATGGCCGGGGCGCCCGGCGCTTGATGCATTATGACGCTCAACGACGGCTGACGACCTTGTTCGAGCAGGCACAGGGTGGCGAAGCCGTGTGTACGGAGCGTTTGAGCTACGCGGCCAACGATCAGGCGGCAGCCGATCACAACCAATGCGGGCGGTTGATCCAGCACGATGATCCTGCCGGAACGCTGCACTTCATCCATTACGCTTTGACCGGTTCGGTGCTGGCGCACAGGCGCCATTTCAGCGATGCGCCACTGCCCGGTTTCACGACGTCTGTGCGCCTCAATCCGCTGGGCGAGTCGCTGTCCCGGACCGATGCCCAGGGTAACGAACAGCAGTTTGCGCAGTCGCTGGCCGGTCATTTACGCAGCGTGTGGTTGCGCCTGAGCGACACGACCGAGCGACGGCCAATCGTCGCCGCCATCCATTACAACGCTCAGGATCAGGTCGAGAAGGAAGTCGCCGGCAACGGCGTGGTGACCACGCTTGAGTATTGTGCGCAAAGCGGGAGGTTGACTCGGTTACTGTCGCGGCTCGAACAGCACGCTCCCTTGCAGGACCTGCAATACGCCTACGACCCGGTGGGCAATGTGCTGAGCATCGAAGACGCCGCACTGCCGGTTCGCCACTTCGCCAATCAGCGGATCGAGCCGCTCAACCGCTATCGTTACGACAGCCTTTACCGCTTGATCGACGCCACAGGGTGGGAGGCCGGAGGCGTCGATCATGGGCCGGCGTCCAGGGTCGGCGCTGACCCCGCCATGCCCGGCAACTATCGCCAGACCTACCGCTA